>NZ_JAMTCS010000001.1 GCF_024171955.1 Promicromonospora thailandica
GAAGCCACCAGCCGCGCCCTGGAGAAGATGGTCCGCCTGCACACCACCGGCGCCACCATCACCGACCCCGCCCCCTACTGGCGACGCGCCGCGGTCAACGAAGCCATCTCCATGACCCGCGAAGCCGGCCGCACCACCCCCGTCCAGGACGACACCCTCGAGGACCTGACCCCACCGGCCCACGGCGCCGAGCTGGACACCGAACGCCAGGCCGACGTCACCATGCTGCGCACCGCCCTGGCCGACCTGGCCGACGAGGACCGCCAGCTCCTGTTCGACCGCCACGTGCACGACAAGGCCGTCACCGACATCGCCACCGGCCTGGGCGTCCGCCCCCACGCCGTGACCATGCGCCTGCGCCGCGCCGAGGAACGCCTCGCCGGCGCCTTCGCCGCCGCCCACGCCCGCGCCGTCAACGAACCCGAGTGCCGCACCACCCGCGCCGGCATGCACGACTACCTCAAAGGCCGCATGCTGCCCCGCCGCCAGCACCGCCTCGAGATCCACATGGACACCTGCCCCGACTGCACCCGCGCCTTCATGGACGTCCGCGAAGTCTCCTGGATGCTCCGCGACCTCGGACAACACCTGGTGGCGGGCGCCGTGGCGACGGGCACGCTCGGTGCCGCGCTCGGCAGCTCGGGGCTCACCGCCGTGGCACCCGTGGCCCCCGTCCGGCCACGGCTGCCCCGGCCGCAGACGGCGGTGGCCGCGGGCGTCGTGACCGTGCTCGCGCTGGGCGGCGTCGCGTACGCGTACCTGAGCGCCCTGGACGAGGCGCCGCCCGCCCCCGTCGTGGCGGGGCCCGACGCCCCGGCCACCGGTCCTGCGGCGCCCGTCCCGGACCCGCCCGAGGCCCCCGTCGAGGACCCGGACCCGGAGCCCGCGGAGCCGCGCATCGAGCAGGTGGCGGACGCCGCTCCCCCGGCCACGGAGCCTCGGCCCGCCCAGGACGCCGAGCCTGCGCCGGAGACCCGGCCCGCTGCACCGCCCGCTGCACCGCCCGCCGCCCCGCCCGCTGCCGGGCGCCCGGACCCTGGTCCGACGGACCCGGAGCCCGCGACGACCCCTCCGGCAGCCCCGCAGGAGCCGCCAGCCGCCGCGCCGCCGGCGCAGCCCGAGCCGGCCCAGCCCGAGCCGGAGGAACCCCCGGCGCCCGCGCCGCCGGCGGCGACACCGCCTCCGCCCGCGCCGCCCGCGGCGACACCGCCCCCGCCGCCCGCGACCGCACCGCCCCGGGGCGGCCCGCCCGGGAACCCCGGCAACGAGCACGGCCGGGGGCCGGCGAAGGACAAGGGTCAGGGCCCGGGCAACGGCAAGGGGCACGACAACGGCCACGACAAGGGCAAGGGCCACGACAAGGGCAAGGGTTCCGACCGCGGCAAACGCCCGGGCAAGGGCCACGAGACGGGCAAGGGCACAGGCCCCCGCACGCAGCAGGCGCCCGTCGTCACGGTCGCAGGCATCACCGTGCGACCGTGACGACCGGTGCGCGCGTCGCCGGCGCGGACAGTGATGGTTCCTATCATCCTGATTGACCGGACCAGGGCCCGGGCCCGACATTCGACGCAGGCCCCGGCGTGATCCGCCGTCGCGCACCGGAGCGCGACCGCCGCCGGGCCGGAGCGGAGTCGCCATGCACATCGACGGGCAGATCGACGGGCAGATCGACGACAGGTCCTCACCCCGTCTCGGCCGGAACCTCGACCGCCATCTCGACCGGAGGAGCCTGCTGCGAGGCGCGGCGGTGCTCGGCTCGGCCGCCGCCCTGGGCGTGGGCGGGCTCGCCGGCGGCATGCCGGGCGCCGTGCCACGCGCTGCCGCGGCCGTGCCCGGCTTCCCGACGTTCACACGGGTCGGCGCCGCCCTCGACAAGGCGGCGCTGGCCTACAACCCCACCGACGAGCTGATCTTCCCGTCGGTGCGGCACGTCGCGGGCCGGGTCCGCAACCCGCTGGGCGCCTGGTACATGTACTACGCGCCGCACGACGCGCCGGGCGGCATCTGCCTGGCCTACGCCGACTCGCTGGCCGGGCCGTGGCGCGAGCACCCGGCCAACCCGGTCATCCCCCGCACCTGGTCGCCGCACTACTCGGTGTCCCACGTCTCCAGCCCGGACGCGGTGTGGAACGCGGCCGACGGCCGCATCTACCTCTTCTTCCACGGCGAGAACACGACCACGCGGGTCGCGACCTCCGAGGACGGCGTCACGTTCACCTACGGCGGCACGGTGCTCACCACGGCGATGCTGCCGTCGAACGTCAGCGAGGCCTCGTACGCACGCGTCTTCCCGCACCCGACGCAGTCCGGCACGCACATCATGCTCTTCATGGGCAACCAGGCCGGGACCCGCAAGATCTTCATCGGCTGGTCGACCCGGCTGGGGTCGGGCTGGCAGTTCAAGCCGCAGCCGCTCATCACGCCCGGGGCGGGCGAGGGCGGGCAGCTCTCGGGCGCCCACTACTGGTCGCGCAACGGCGGCGGCCACGTGGTCTACCACAGCGGCTCGGGCTCCATCCACGTGGCCGACGTCGGCACGAGCTTCGACCGCGAGAACCACCTCGGCGTGCTGTACACGGACCCGGTGGCGACCCGGGCCGCCGCGCCGAGCTTCGCCGAGGAGAACGGGCGCCTGCACATGTTCTACGAGGCCGGGGCGCGCGGGAACACCAACATCGCGGTCGCCCGCGCGGGCTGACGGCGGCGTCGCGACCGCTCGCGCGCGGGAGCGGGCCGGTTTCGCTGGAAACCGGCCCGCGACCTGCGCGAGGATGGCCGGGAGGACGCCGGCCCGCGGGCCGGACAGGACGCGACGCGGGGAGCCGTATGACCGACAGGCGGACGACGACCGGACCGGGCCTGGCGAGCCGCGGGCACCTGCTGCGGCTCGGGGCGCCACGCGACACCGCCGCCGTGCGGCACCTGGTGACGTTCCTGGTCGCGAG
Source organism: Promicromonospora thailandica (assembly GCF_024171955.1). Taxonomy (GTDB): domain Bacteria; phylum Actinomycetota; class Actinomycetes; order Actinomycetales; family Cellulomonadaceae; genus Promicromonospora; species Promicromonospora thailandica. The sequence goes on from NZ_JAMTCS010000001.1 coordinate 2,946, forward strand.
CGTGGTGACGGTGCTCGCCACACGGGGCTACCTCGCCGCCACGGGCTACCCGCAGATCGGCGGCGGCGACCTGCACATCGCCCACGTCCTGTGGGGCGGCCTGCTCATGGCACTGGCGATGATGCTGCTGCTGTCGTACGTGGGACCGGTGCCGCGCTCGCTCGGCGCGATCCTGGGGGGCGTCGGCTTCGGTCTGTTCATCGACGAGGTCGGCAAGTTCGTGACCTCCGACAACGACTACTTCTACGCGCCCACCGCCGCGATCATCTACGTGGTCACGGTGCTGCTCGTGCTCGTGGTCGAGGGCCTCCACGGCCGCCGTCCGCACCACCCCGCGGAGTACCTCGCGGTGGCTGCCGACCGGCTGACCGCGGGCCTGGCGGGCGGGTTCACCCCGGCCGCGCGCGAGGAGGCGCGGGCCCTGGCCGCCCGCGGTGCGGGCGAGCCGGGCGCCGACCTGGTGGCCGGTCTCGTCGACACCGTGCCCAACGACGACTCCGACGTGCCCGACCTGGTGCGCCGCGGCGTCGACCGGGTGGTGGGCTGGCTCGACGGCCTGGTGGACCGCGCCTGGGCCGCGTGGCTGGTCATCGGGGTGCTCCTGCTCGGCAGCGCCGCCGAGGTGATGGTGGGCCTCGACATCCTCGGCGGGCGGGTGCCGGGCCTGCCCGCCTGGACCGGCGTCGCGATCCTCGCGGCCGTGTCGGTGTCCGTGGCGCTGCTGGTCGTGGGCGTGGTGGTCGGGCGCCGGGACCGGCTGCGGGGCGCGGCCTGGGTGCGCCGCGCGGTGCTGGTCAGCCTGCTGTTCACGCAGGTGCTCGTGTTCCGCGCCGTCCAGTGGGCCGCCGCGTTCGGCCTGGTGCTCGACGTGCTGGCGTTCATAGCGCTGGAGGTCGCGCTCCGCGAGGAACGCCTGGCCGCCGGCGGCGGCGCCGCGACGAGACGCATGCCTTCGGATGGAAACGAGAGGGGTATCCGCTAAGATCGTGGGTTGCTGAGCACGTCGATTGGAGCCCCCCGTGACCGACCAGGTAGCCCGCCCTGCCAAGCGCGCCGACGCCGCGCGCAACCGGCAGCGGATCCTCGAGGTGGCGCGCGCGGCGATGGACGAGCCGGGGGCCGACCCGTCGATGGCCGAGATCTCCCGGCGTGCCGGCGTCGGCATGGCCACGCTGTACCGCAACTTCCCGAGCCGGCTCGACCTCGTGTCCGAGCTCTACCGGAACGTGGTGGACGAGATCTGCGCGGCCGCCGAGCAGGCGCAGGGTGCCGCCGACCCGGGCGCCGCGTTCTTCGGCTGGCTCGAGGAGTTCCACGCGGCGGGCAGCCGCAAGGGCCCGCTCGCGTCCCTCCTGCTGGCCGACGCCGGGGGCGGCACCGCGAGCGACACAGGGGGCGGCACAGGGGGCGGCACTGCCGTGCTCAACACCAGCAGGGCGCGCGTGATCGCCGCGGGCGAGCCGGTCTACGCCGCGGCACGGGCGGCCGGCGCGGTGCGCAGCGACCTCCCGCTCGGCCCGGTGCTCGACGCGATCGTCGCCGTCGGCCGGGTGGCCGAGGACCCGGAGCACACCGGTGCGGTGTTCCGGCTCGTGCTGGACGGGCTGCGCTGCGGCGGGCACGCGGGCGCGCCCGCCGCAGCCTCCTAGGCCGCGGGGTCCGGGCCCGGTCCCCCGAGCTGCTCGTACAGCAGCACCGCGGCGGACAGGTCGTCGCCGCCGTGGCCCAGGGCGGCCACGGCCCGGAAGAGCTCGTGCGCCTGCGCGGTCGCGGGCAGCACGGCGCCGCTGCGCCGCGCCGCGTCGAGCGCCAGCCCGAGGTCCTTGACCACCATCGAGGTGGCGAACGCGACGCCGAAGTCCCGTGCCGCCAGCGACACGGACTTGTACTTCACCAGGGGCGACGCGACGGGGCTGTCGCCGATCACGTCGAGCATCTGCTGCCACCCGAGCCCCGACCGCCGGCCCAGGTCGAGGGCCTCGCTCATGGCGAGCGTGGTCTGCGCGATCATCGTGTTGACGGCCAGCTTCATCACGCGCGCCTCCTCCGCCTCACCGAGGCGGAAGACCCGGCGGCCGATCGCGTCGAGGACGACGCCGAACGCGTCGATGCCCGCCGCGGGGCCGGAGGCCAGCACGCCGAGCTGCCCCGACCGGGCGAGCACGGTGCTGCCCATGAGGGGTGCGCGCACGTACGGCACGCCGACGGCGTCCGCGGCCGCGGCGACGTCGGCCGACGCCTCGGGCGAGACGGTGCTCATGTCGGCGTACACCAGGCCGGGGTGCGCGGCGCTCAGCACGCCGTCGGGTCCGGTGGTGACGTGCCGCAGGGCGTCGTCGTCCGCCACGAGGGTGAGCAGCAGGTCGACGCGCGCGGCGAGCTCGGCGCCGCTGGGCGCCCAGTGCGCGCCCGAGGCGACGAGGTGCTCGGCCCGGGCGGCGGTGCGGTTGTGCACCCACACCTCCAGGCCCGCGTCGAGCAGCCGGGCGGCGACGGTGCGCCCCATGGTCCCGAGACCCAGGACCCCGACCCGGCGGGTCCGCGCCGGGTCGCCGGTGGTCTGCGTGTCGCTCATGCGCACTCCTTGGTGAGTTGTCGGAAGGGAAGGACCGGGACCGGCGGGCGCCTCACGTACCCGCCGGCCCCGGTCGGCTCGTGGCCGTCCGGCCGTCAGCTCCAGCCGAACAGGTCCTGCCGCAGGCCGGCACCGCGGAACAGGTAGTCCCGCGAGGTCTCCAGCTCGCGCCGCAGGCGGTCGAGGTTGGCGTCGAGCAGGCGCCCGCGCCACTTGCGCACCTTGCCGGCGACGATGACGGTCTCGACGTTGGACCGCTCCATGAGCGAGACCACGGCACCGGGCACGCTGTTCAGCGGCGCCACGTTGAGGGCCGTCGCGTCGAGCAGCACGATGTCGGCCTCCTTGCCCGGCGTGAGCGAGCCCGTCTTGTGGTCGAGCCGCAGGTGCTTGGCGCCGTTGATCGTGCCGAAGCGCAGCACGTCGCGGACGGTGAGCAGCTCCGGGGTGCCGGGTGCCGGCGTCGGCCACTGGTTCGGCGGCGTGAAGTCGCCCTGCTCCAGGATCTGCTGGTTCACGACCATGCGCTGCATGGTCATCGCGGACCGCATCTGGGTGAACGGGTCGGCGGTCATGGTCGTCTCGACGTCGGAGCTCAGCGACGGTTCCATGCCGAGCTCCTGCATCTTGAGGATCGGCGGCACGCCGTGCCGCATGTTCATCTCGATCGGGAACGCGACCGAGACCTGGGCACCCGCGTCCCGCGCCCGCTGCCACGCCATGTCAGACATGCCCGTCATGTGGATGAGCAGGTTGTCCGGGCCGAAGCCGAGGTCGTTGTTCGTGCCGCCGGTGCCCCGGGCGATGTCGTCGACGATCAGGCGCGTGCCCCAGCCGGACACGATGTGCGCCGCGATCTGCAGGTCGAGCTCACGCGCGATCTTCCACGACTCGGAGTACATCTCCTCGGTGATGTAGATCTCGCCGCCCATGACCATGGTCAGGAGCTGGTCGTCCGAGGAGAAGTACTGCTCGCGCAGCCGGTAGGCGTCCCGGGGGTAGCGGGCCGACGCGCGGCCGTCGCCCTCGAAGTAGCCGAAGGCGCTGCGCCGGCCGGTGTCCCGCAGGGCGCGGATCGCCGCGTCCGAGTGCTCGGGCGAGTGGTGGATCTGCGAGACGTCGAGCACGGTGGTCACGCCCGCGTCGAGCTGCGAGAGGCCCGCGAACAGCTCGTTGATGTACACGTCCTGCGGCCGGTAGACCGGCGAGAACCGCTGCAGGATGTACTCGGTGTAGTCGGGGTCCGCGCTCGGGGAGCCCGAGTTGTCGTCCACCAGGAGGCCGTTCGCGAGGAACGCGCGCTGCGACGTCTCGAACAGGTGGTGGTGGGTGTCCACGAAGCCCGGCATCACGATGCGGCCGCGGGCGTCGATCACCGAGGCACCCGCCGCGTTGATGTTCGGCCGCACCGCCACGATCTTCGTGCCCTCGACCAGCACGTCGGCGACGGCGAAGTTGCCGACGGCGGGGTCCATCGACATCACGGACCCGCCCTTGATGACGTACCGGCGGCCCGGGCGGCCGCTGTCACGCGGGCCGGAACCGTGGTCCACGCCCCGGTCGTGGGCGGAGGCCGTGCCGGGCAGGAGCATGCTCGCCCCCGCTACGGCGGCGGTCACGGCCGAGGCCTTCAGCACGGAGCGCCGCGCGACCCCGGAGGTGTCGCCGCTTCTCTCCGGCTTCTCGTCGGATGATGTATTCATGGGGGGATTTCCTTCCTGGCGGTGCGGTGGGGACACCCAGCAGGCTAGGAACGGAAGACGCAGGGCCGTGGTCGCATTCCAGTCGACTGCTTGCGTATTCCAGATCTCACCCGGGCACGTTTCACCCGGGCACGGCGAAGCCGTCGTCGGTGAGGACAACAGTCGCCGTGTCCGCTGAGACACAGGGGATCCGGCACGGAGGGGCCGGCATGGTCGGGCGGCGAGGTGGGTGGCCGCCGGACGTTCTTCCCGGTCGGGAGAAGGTGGTCTCCCGACCCGGGGCTACGGGGTGGTCGGCGCGGCGGTGTCCCCGGTGAGGGACCAGCTGGCCAGCAGGTTGAGGGCCCGGGCCGACGGCGACCCCGGCTCGGTGGAGTAGACGTACAGCGTGGTGTCGGAGTCGCCCGGCAGGCTCAGGGTCTCGTACTCGACCGAGAGGTCACCGACCACGGGGTGCCGCAGCCGCTTGGTGCCGTAGGTGCGCTGGTTGACGCGGTGCTCGTCCCACCACCTGCCGAACTCGGGAGCGGACTCCCGGAGCTCTGCGATAAGTTCTGCCGTGGCCCGGTCGGCGGGGTCGTTGCCCGCCTCCAGGCGAAGGCTCTCGACGGTGACCCGGGCCTGCTCCTCCCAGTCGACGAAGAGGTCACGTGACCCTTCGTCCAGGAACATCCACCGGGCGTAGTTGCGCTTCGGCGCGGGGAACCGCTCGAAGTCCGTGAACAGCGCACGGGCCATGCGGTTCTGCGCCAGCACGTCCGAACGGCGGCCGAGCACGAGCACCGGCACGTCGTCCAGGGCCTCGAGCAGCTGGTACAGGCCGGGCCGGAGCCGCTGCACCGGGCGCGAGCGCTGCTGCGGGGTCACCGTGCCGAGCCCGATCAGGTCGGCCAGGTGGGCGCGGCCCGCCGCGTCCAGCGCGAGCGCACGGCCGATGGCGTCGACGACCGCCGGGGACGGCACGATGCGCCGCCCCTGCTCCAGCCGTGCGTAGTAGTCCGTGGACACGCCGGCCAGGAACGCGACCTCCTCGCGGCGGAGCCCGGGGACCCGGCGCACCCGGCCGTCGGCCGGGAGGCCGGACCGCGAGGCGTCGACCTGGTTGCGTGCCCGCCGCAGGAAGTCCGCCAGCTCAGTGTTCTTCTCTGCCATGTCTCCAGTCTGGGTACCCGGACCGCCCCGTGCACCCCCTTGAGTGGTCCTCCGCGTCCTAGGTCGCCCAGGGCCTGTGGAGCCCGCCCGCGGCGCGGTTCCCGCGGCGAGGCTGGAGCTCTACGCGATGCACTCGAGGAGGAGCACCATGAGCAAGATCCTGATCGTCATGTCGGCCGCGGACACCTGGGAGCGGACCGACGGCTCCACGTACCCGACCGGGTACTGGGCCGAGGAGCTGGCCGCCCCGCACATGCGGTTCACCGAGGCCGGCTACGACGTGGACCTCGCCTCGCCCGGGGGCGTGCTGCAGCCGCTCGACGAGCACAGCGCCGACCCCGCGATCGCCGGCCCCGACTGCGCCACCTACGTCGAGTACGCGCAGCGGGTGCTGCGCGAGTTCGGCCCGCTGATCCCGCTCGCCGACATCGACCCCGCCGACTACGTGGGCGTGGTCGTGCCCGGCGGCCACGGCCCCGTGGTCGACCTCTACCAGGACCCGGACCTCGGGCGCATCCTGCGCCGCGTCGACGACGCCGCCGGCCTGATCGGCGCCGTGTGCCACGGTCCGGCGGGGCTGCTCAGCGCCGTCGACCCGGACGGGAGCTGGCGCTTCGCGGGCCGCCGGATGGCCGCCTTCACCGACGAGGAGGAGGAGCTCTTCGGCACGGCGGAGGCCGCACCCTGGCTGCTGGCGTCCCGGCTGCGCGAGATGGGCGCCCGGCACGAGGGCGGCACCGCCTACCAGCAGTTCAACGTGCAGGACGGCAACCTCTTCACCGGCCAGAACCCGGCCTCCAGCGCCCGCATGGCCGAGCAGATGATCGCGGCCGCCCGCTCCACCGGCCTGGTCTGACGACGGACCGAGGAGGCCGAGCACCATGGGCACGTTCTCCCTGCTGACGCACCTCGACGGGTCCGCCGAGCAGCTCGCCACGTTCTCCGAGCGCAGCTCCGTCGAGGGCTGGCTCGCCGCCGAGCGCGCCCTCGCGCTGGCCCAGGCCGAGCACGGCGTCATCGCCGCCGACGACGCCGCGGCCATCGTCCTGGCCGCCCGGTTCGACACCGTCGACCTGCCCGCCCTGTGGCAGGTGGCCCGCACGGTCGGCTACCCGGTGCACGGGCTGGTGGAGCAGATCGGCGGCGCCCTGCCCCCGCACGCGGCGGGCCGGGTCCACTTCGGTGCCACGACGCAGGACGTCATGGACACCGGCCTGGCCCTCCAGCTCGTGCGCTCGCTCGGCCTCCTCGACCGTGACCTGGGCCTGCTGGGCGATGCCCTGGCGGCCCGGGTCACGGAGCACGCCGGGACGGTCATGCCCGCCCGGACCCACGCCCAGCAGGCGGTGCCCACCACGCTCGGCGCGACCCTCGCGCCGCTGCTCGCCGAGCTGGCCCGGCACCGCACCCGGATCGCCGAGGCGCTGCCGCGCCTCGGCGTGGCCCAGCTCTTCGGGGCCGGCGGCACCGCGGCGGCCCTCGGGCCACGCTCGCGCGAGGTCCGGGCCACCTACGCCCGCCTGCTCGGCCTGCGCGACCCCGGGGTCGCCTGGCACGTCGCCCGCGACGGCGTCGCCGAGTTCGGCTGGCTGTGCGCCACGGTCGCGGCCACGTGCGCGCGCCTCGCGCGCAACGTCGTCGACCTGTCACGGACCGAGGTCGGCGAGGTGTTCGAGCCGTACACGAGCCACCGCGGCGCCTCGTCCACGATGCCGCAGAAGGTCAACCCGATCTCGTCCGAGGCGATCATCGGCCTGTCCGGCGCCGCGGGCGCCCTGGTCTCGTCGCTGCCCCGCATCCAGGAGGCCGGGCACGAGCGAGCCGCCGGGGAGTGGCAGATCGAGTGGCAGGTGATCCCGCAGCTCGCCGTGCTCGCGGGCAGCGCGCTCGAGCAGACCCGCGTCGTGGTCGAGGGCCTGCGGGTCGACGCCGACCGGATGCGCGCCAACCTCGGCCTGGAGGGCGGGCTCGTCATGGCGGAGGCGCACATGATGCACATGGCCGACCGCATCGGTCACCAGCTCGCCCACGACCTGCTCTACGAGGCGGCCACCCGGGCCCGCGCCCGGCACACGCCCCTCGACCCCGCGCTGCGCGAGGTCGCCGCGGAGCAGGGCCACACCGACGCCCTCCCGGACGTGACCATCTCGCCGGAGGACTACCTCGGCGAGGCCACGACCGTCACCCGGGTCGCCGTCGACCACTGGGCCGCCGCCCCGGCGCTGCCCACCACGCCCGTGCCCGTCGCCGAGCTGGCGACCCGCACCCGCACCCCGCAGTCCACCCCGAAGGGAACCCGTTCATGAACACCATCAGCGCGCACGCCTCCAACGACCCGACCGCGCAGGACCTGGGCGTCGACCCGCGGCTCTTCCTCGGCGGACGCCGGCAGCACGGGTCCACCGGGCAGACGATCGTCGTCGAGAACCCCGCCACGGGCACCGCCCTGACGGAGGTCGCGAGCGCCACGCCCGCCGACGCCCTCGCCGCCCTGGACGCGGCGTCCGCGGTGCAGGAGACCTGGGCCGCGACGCCGCCGCGCGAGCGCGGCGAGATCCTGCGCCGGGCGTACGAGATCCTGACCGACCGGGCGGAGGAGCTCGCCCGCATCATCACGCTCGAGATGGGCAAGTCCCTCGAGGAGTCGCGGGGCGAGGTGGCCTACGGCGCCGACTACCTGCGCTGGTTCTCCGAGGAGGCCGTGCGCATCTCCGGCGAGTGGAAGGTCAACGCCGCGGGGACCGCCCGCGTGCTCACCATGCGCCAGCCCGTGGGCCCGTGCCTGCTCATCACGCCGTGGAACGCGCCCCTGGCCATGCCGGCCCGCAAGATCGGCCCCGCGATCGCCGCGGGCTGCACGATGATCCTCAAGCCGGCGGCCCAGACGCCGCTGACCGCGCTGTTCCTCGCGGAGGCGCTGGCCGACGCCGGGCTGCCCGAGGGCGTGCTCAGCGTGCTGCCGACGTCCGACGCCGGCGGCCTCACCGACGCCCTCTTCGCCGACGACCGCATCCGCAAGGTGTCCTTCACCGGGTCCACCGAGGTGGGGCGCATGCTGCTGCGCAAGTCCGCCGACCACGTGCTGCGCACGTCCATGGAGCTCGGCGGCAACGCCCCGTTCATCGTGTGCTCCGATGCCGACGTGGACGCCGCCGTAGACGGCGCCATGCTCGCCAAGATCCGCAACAACGGCGAGGCCTGCGTGGCCGCCAACCGGTTCCTGGTGCACGCCGACGTCGCCGAGGAGTTCTCGGCGAAGTTCGCCGAGCGCATGCGCGCGCTGCGCACGGGCGACGGCAGCGAGCCGGGCGTGCAGGTGGGCCCGCTCATCGACGCCGCCCAGCGGGACAAGGTCGCCGGCCTCGTGGCCGACGCGATCGCGCAGGGCGGGCGCCTCGTCACCGGCGGCGCCTCCCCCGACGGCGCGGGCTACTTCTTCACGCCCACCGTCATCACGGACGTCCCGGCGTCGGCCCGGATCAACCGCGAGGAGGTGTTCGGCCCGGTCGCCCCGATCCGCGTCTTCCACGACGACGACGAGGCGGTCCGCCTCGCCAACGACACCGAGTACGGGCTGGTGGCCTACCTGTACACGCGCGACGTGAGCCGCGCCGTCCGCCTGTCCGAGCGGCTCCAGACCGGCATGGTGGGCCTGAACCGCGGGCTCGTCTCCGACCCGGCGGCCCCGTTCGGCGGCGTCAAGCAGTCGGGCATGGGCCGCGAGGGCGGCTCGGCCGGCATCGACGAGTACCTCGAGACGAAGTACGTGGCGCTCGCCGTGTGATCCTCCGGCGCGGGCGGGGCCCGCGGGGTCAGCCCCGCGCGGCCCCCGCCGCGGCGTCCGTCTCCGCGGCCCACGAGCCGAGGAGGCGCAGCCGTTCGGCCGACGGCGACCCCGGTTCGGCCGTGTAGACCAGCAGCACCTGGCCGGGTTCGGCGGTCAGCGCGAGCTCCTCGTAGGCCAGGGTGAGCTCGCCGACGACGGGGTGCCGGAACCGCTTGGTGCCGGCGCCGTGGATGCGTACGTCGTGGGCCGCCCACAGCGTGCGGAACACCTCGCTGCGCGTCGAGAGCTCGCCGACGAGGTCCTGCAGGGCCTTGTCGTGCGGGTCGCGGCCCGCCTGGACGCGCATCATGGCCGCGCACATGGCGGCGAACCGGTCTCAGTCCGGGTAGAAGTCGTGGGCGGCCGGGTCGAGGAACAGGAAGCGCGCGATGTTCGGCGTCCGGCCGCCCTGCCCGATCAGGGGCGAGTAGAACGCCCGGCCGAGCGCGTTGGCCGCGATCATGTCCTGCCGCTGGTCGCGGACCACGGCCACGGCGTCCCGCATCGCGTCGAGCGTCCACTGCAGGCCGGGCCGGGGCGCGCCCGCGCGGGTGGCCCGCCGCCGGCCGCGGCCGGACGACGGCACGCCGTCGGCGGCGCGCGCCAGGTCGAGCAGGTGGGCGTGCTCGGCGTCGTCGAGCCGCAGCGCCCGGGACAGCGCGTCCAGGACGGCCGCCGACGCGCCGCCCAGGGCGCCCCGCTCCAGCTTCGCGTAGTACTCCACGCTCACCCCGGCCAGCGCGGCCACCTCGCTGCGACGCAGACCCTGGACCCGGCGGTTCGACCCCGCGGGCAGCCCGGCCGCCTCCGGCGCCACGCGCGCCCGGCGGGTCATGAGGAACTCACGCACCTCGGCTCGGTTGTCCATGGATCCAGGCTACGGCGGGCGCCCGGGGCGGGAGGTGCCCTGGTGGTACACCCCACGCCAGGGACTCCCCCGCGGCCGGACGCCGCCCAAGACTGGACGAGCCGCGCCGTTCCGGGTGCGGCTCCCCGAGCAAGGAGTGAGACCCATGCGTGGAGTTGTCATGCACGCCCCCGGCGACGTGCGCGTCGAGGAGCGCCCCGACGCGACGATCGTCGAGCCCACCGACGCCGTGATCCGGGTGACCGCGTCCTGCATCTGCGGGTCGGACCTGTGGGGCTACCGCGGCCCTGCGCCGCTGGCCGAGCCCCGGCCGATGGGGCACGAGTACGTGGGGGTCGTGGAGCAGGTGGGCGACGAGGTGCGCGACATCACGGTCGGCGACTACGTCGTCGGCTCCTTCGTCGCCTCCGACAACACGTGCGAGATCTGCCGGGCCGGCTACCAGTCGCGCTGCGTCCACCACGTGATGATGGGCACCGTGGGCACGCAGGCCGAGCTGGCCCGCATCCCGCACGCCGACGGCACCCTCGTGCCGACACCGGGCGTGCCCGACGCCGACCTCGTCCCCTCGCTGCTGGCCGCGTCCGACGTGCTGGGCACCGGCTGGTTCGCGGCTGTGGCCGCCGAGGCCGGCCCCGGCAGGACGATCGCGGTGGTCGGCGACGGCGCCGTGGGCCTGTCCGCGGTGCTCGCCGCCAGGCAGCTCGGCGCCGAACGGATCGTCCTGTTCAGCCGGCACCCCGAGCGCGCCGCCCTGGGCCGCAAGTTCGGCGCCACCGACGTGGTCGAGGAGCGCGGCGACGCCGGGGCGGCCCGCGTCAAGGAGCTGACCGGCGGGTACGGCGCCCACGGCGTGGTCGAGGCCGTCGGTACCGACGAGGCGATGTCGCAGGCGATCCGCTCGGCGCGCCCCGGCGGGCACGTCGGGTTCGTCGGCCTGTCGCACGACGTGCACCTCGACGGCCTCGAGCTGTTCTACAGCACGGTGCACCTGCACGGCGGGCCCGCCCCCGTGCGCCGGTTCCTGCCCGAGCTGGTCCGCCTCATCTGGGACCGCACCATCGACCCGGGGCAGGTCTTCGACCTGACGCTCCCCCTGGAGCAGGCGGCCGACGGCTACCGCGCGATGGACGAGCGGCGCGCCACCAAGGTGCTGCTCACGCCGTGACGCGGGCGGACATCGCGGCGGGCGCTCAGGAGGCCAGCGGGTCGCCTCCCGGCGGGAGGTTGGCCCGCTGGCCGGCCCGGTCCAGGGTGCGGTCCGGGAGCCAGATCGTGAACGTGCTGCCCCGGTCCCCGTGGTCGGCGTGGAGCAGGTGGCCGTCGTGGCTCTCGGCCACCTGGCGGGCGATGGCCAGGCCGAGGCCCGTACCGTCCGGTGCCTCACCGGGCCGGTCGTCCGCCCCGCCGTCCGGGCCCCGGTAGAACCGGTCGAAGATCCGGTCGCGGGCCTCGGGCGGGACGCCGGGACCCTCGTCGGCGACGGCGACCCAGGCCCACCCCTGCCGGCTGCCCACGCCCACCGTGACGGCGCTGCCCGCCGGGGCGAGCCGCACCGCGTTGGACAGCAGGTTGTCCAGCGCGCGAGCCAGCGCGTTCGCGTCGCCGTACGCGACCGGCCCGGGGTGGGCCCGCTCGGTGATGGACACGCCCCGCCGTCCGGCCACCGCCCGGTTCTCGCGCGCGGCGGCCGCCGCGAGCGCCGCGAGGTCCACCTCGCGGTCGGTGAACGCCTCCGAGCGGAGGCGGGCGGTGGCCAGCAGGTCCTCCAGCAGGCGCGACATGCGGCCGGTCGCGGCGAGCACGACGGCGGTCGCCTCGGCCCGCTGCGCGCGGTCGGCCTGGTCGTCGGCGAGCACCGCCTCGACGTTGGCCTGCACCACCATGACGGGGTTGCGCAGCTCGTGGGAGACGTCCTCGATGAGCCGCCGCTCGGCGCTGAAGGCGCGGTCGAGGCGGTCGAGCATGCCGTCGATGGTGTCGGCGAGGGTGCGCAGCTCGTCGTGGGGTCCGGTGGCGCCGATGCGGCGGGAGAGGTCGGTCGCGCCGATCTCCTGGGCGGTGCGGGTGATCGCCTCGACGGGTCGCAGCGCACGCCCGGCCACCCACCAGCCGATCACCACGCTGAGCAGGAACATGATCCCGAGCGCCACCGCGGAGTAGTCGCGCAGGGTCTGCAGGGCGGTCCAGTTCACGGCGTGCTGCACGGTGTCGAGGTCGGCGGCCTGGAACTGCTCGCCCGGCTTGTAGGCGATGCTGCCGTCGGGCTTCTTCTCGAACCGCTTGACGGTGACGGGGTCCAGGGGCGCGGCCACGACGGTGCTGGACAGCGCCAGGTACACGCCCGCGAGGATGAGCGCGGTGACGCCGAACAGGGTGGCGGAGTAGGTCAGCGCGAGCCGCATCCGGACGGTGCGTGCCCACCCCGGCAGCCGCACACGGCGCGGGGACGGGCCGGTGCGGGTCATGCGAGCACGCCGCCGATGGGTGCGGGCAGCTCGCGCAGCCGGTAGCCCCGGCCGATGACGGTCTCCAGGGCAGGCTCCTCGTCGTCGACGGTGAGCTTGCGGCGCAGGGTGCCGACGGTGACGCGCACCGTCTGCGTGAACGGGTCGGCGTTCTCGTCCCACACGTGCTCGAGCAGCTCCTCGGCGGGCACCACGTAGGCGGGCCGGCTCATGAGGTAGCGCAGCACGGCGAACTCCTTGCGGGTCAGGGCGAGCTCCCGCGCGCCGCGCCAGGCGAGCTGCCGGGCGGCGTCGAGCCGGATGGGGCCGTGCGTGAGCACGGCGGCGGCCACCTCGCGTGCCTCGCGGCGCAGCAGGGCGCGGATGCGGGCGGACAGCTCGATGATCGCGAAGGGTTTGACGAGGTAGTCGTCGGCGCCCACGTCGAGGCCGGTCACCCGGTCGGTGAGGCGGCCGCGCGCGGTGAGCATGAGGATGCGCGGCGGGTCGCCGTCAGCGAGGGGCACCTGGCCGGCGCGGACGGCGCGGGTCAGGTCGAAGCCGGTGCCGTCGGGCAGGTTCACGTCGAGCAGCACGAGGTCGTAGGGGCTCAGGGCCAGCTTGTCCCGCGCCTCGCCGACGGTGCGCGCGTGGTCGACGGCGTAGCCCTCCCTGCGCAGCGCGACCTCCAGGGCGCTCACGAGCCCTGCCTCGTCCTCCACGATCAGCAGCCGCACACCAGAACCGTAACCGCCGAGGACCGGGACCGACAGGCCCTGCCGGCCGGGCGCTTTCGGTCGGCTTTCGTTCGGGTTTCCCGCAGTTTTCTCCCCTGTCCGGTGGAGTCGGTGCCATGGACACCACCAGACCCGCCACCCAGGACATCCCCGCCGTCGCCAAGCATCCGCCGTTGCGCCCGCCCGCCGCGCTGCTCGAACGCGCCCTGTTCGAGGTCAAGCGCGTGATCGTGGGCCAGGACCACATGGTGGAGCGCCTCGTGGTCGGCCTGCTCGCCCGCGGCCACGTGCTGCTGGAGGGCGTGCCCGGCGTCGCCAAGACGCTCGCGGTGCGCACCCTGGCCACCGTGGTCGGCGGCTCGTTCACCCGCCTGCAGTTCACGCCCGACCTGATGCCGTCGGACATCGTCGGCACGCGGGTGTGGAAGCCCTCGCGGGAGGACTTCGACGTCGAGCTCGGCCCCGTGTTCGCGAACCTGGTGCTGGCCGACGAGATCAACCGCGCCCCGGCGAAGGTGCAGTCGGCGCTGCTGGAGGCCATGGCCGAGCGCCAGGTCAGCATCGGCGGCCGTGCGTACGCCCTGCCGGACCCGTTCCTCGTGCTGGCCACCCAGAACCCGATCGAGAGCGACGGCGTGTACGCGCTCCCGGAGGCGCAGCGCGACCGGTTCCTGCTCAAGGTCGACGTGGACCACGCCGACGAGCTGGAGGAGCTGACCATCGTGCAGCGCATGAGCGCGGCGCCCCCGCGCCCGGAGCCGCTGCTCGACGCGGCCACGGTGCGCCAGCTCCAGCAGGAGGCCGAGCAGGTGTTCGTGCACCACGCCGTGGCGCAGTACGCGGTGACGCTCGTGATGGCCACGCGCCGTCCGCACCGGTACGGCCTGAACCACCTCGACGGCGTGCTGGAGTACGGCGTCAGCGCGCGCGGCAGCCTCGGCCTGATCGCGGCCGGGCGCGCGCTGGCCCTCGTCCGCGGCCGCGACTACGTGCTGCCGACCGACCTGGCCGACCTCGCCCGTGACGTGCTCGCGCACCGGCTGGTGCTCACGTTCGACGCGGCGGCGGACGGCGTGGACCCGCGCTCCGTGGTGGAGGCCGTGCTGACCGCCGTGCCCCAGCCGCGCGTCGCGCCCGCGGAGGAGGAGGTGATCGTGCGATGACCGACGGCGCGGCCAGGTTCCGCCGCCTCGAGCTCACGGTGCGGCGCCGGGTCGACGGGCTGCTGCAGGGCGACGCCGACGGCGACGCCCTGGGTCCCGGCACCGACCCGGAGGAGCTCACGCTCTACCAGCCGGGCGGCGACGTGCGCCGCATCGACTGGAACGTCACGGCCCGCACCGGCGAGCCGCACCTGTGGCGCACGCGCGCCCAGCACGAGCTCGACACCTGGCTGCTCGTGGACCGCAGCCCCAGCATGGCGTTCGGCACGGCGCTGACCGAGAAGGTCGACGTCGCCGAGCGCGTGGCGGCCGCCGTCGGCCTGCTGACCGCTGGACCCGGCAACCGCGTGGGCGTCGGCCTGGTCGACGCCGCGGGCCTGCGCTGGCTCGCGCCCCGCCCGGGGCCGGCCGCCGCGGCCCTGCTGACCCGGCTCGGCCCTGCCGCCCGGGAGGGCGACGCCGCGGTGCCGCTCGCCGACGCGCTGCGCGGCCTCGGCGCCCGCGCCCGCCGCCGCGGGCTATGCGTGGTGGTCACCGACCTGGTGGTGCCCGACGGCGCCGTCGAACGTCCCTTCGCCTGGGAGGGTCCGCTGCGCCGGCTGACCGCGCGGCACGACGTGGTCGTGGTGGAGATCGACGACCCCCGGGAGCGGGAGCTGCCCGACGTGGGCGAGGCCGTGCTCGTGGACCCGGAGACGGGGCTGCAGCGCGAGATCTCCACGTCCGACCCCGAGCTGCGGCTCGCCTACGCCCTGGAGGCCGCCCGCCACCGGGACCAGACCGCCGCGGCGGTGCGCGCGTGCCGTGCCGAGCACGTGCGCGTGGGCACGGACGAGGACTGGGCGACGGCGCTCGCCCGGTTCGTCCGGGAGCGCCGCCGCACCCCCGCCCGACGCGTCCGGAGGACCCGATGACCTTCACCAGCCCCCTGTTCCTGCTGGCCCTCGTGCCGGTGGCCGCCCTGGCCGCCGCCTACGTGGTGCTGCGCCGGCGCCGCACCCGGTACGCCGTGCGGTTCGCGACCCTGCCGATGCTCGACCGCGTGGCCCCCGCCCGCCCCCGGTGGCGGCGCCACCTGGCCACCGGCCTGGTCCTGACCGCGCTGGCCGCGTTCGCGCTGGCGGCCGCCGGCCCCCAGATGCGCCTCCAGGTGCCGTACGAACGGGCCACCGTCATCGTCGCGATCGACGTGTCCGGCTCGATGGAGGCGCAGGACGTGCCCCCGGACCGCCTGACGGCGGCGAAGGAGGCGGCCGCGCAGTTCGTCCGCGACCTGCCCGGCACGGTGCAGGTCGGCGCCGTCGCCTTCGCCGAGGGCGCGTCGCTGGTGGCCCCCGTCAGCGACGACCGCGCCCTGGTCGAGCGGGCCATCGCGAGCCTGGAGGCCGACGGCGGCACCGCCATCGGCGAGGCCGTGTTCACGTCGGCCGAGGAGGTGGTGCGACAGGCGAGCGCTGCCCCGTCGGACGCGTCCGGCTCGCCGGGCTCGTCGAGCTCGGCCGGGACCGCCGACGACGACGCCGAGGTCGCCGAGCCGGTCCCCGCCCGGCTGGTGCTGCTCTCCGACGGGCACAACACCGCCGGCCGCAGCCCCGCCGAGTCCGTGCAGGCGGCGCTCGACGCGGAGATGCCCGTCTCGACGATCGCCTACGGCACGCCCTCCGGCACCATCGGCAACGGGGTGCGCACCCAGTCCGCGCCCGCCGACGCCGCGTCGCTGCGGATGCTCGCCGAACGCACCGGCGGCCACTTCTACAGCGCCGAGAGCGTGGCCGAGCTGGACCAGGTCTACGAGGACATCGGCTCGGCGGTCGGCTGGCGCACCGAGACGACGTCCGTCACCACCCCGCTGATCCTCCTCGGCCTCGGCCTCGCGGTCGTCGCCACGGCGCTGTCGCTGCGCTGGTTCTCCCGGCTCGTCTGACCCGTCCGCTCGCCCGACCCGTCCGCTCGCCCGACCTGAAGGAGTGGTCCCGTGCAGAACCCTGTCCCGCCTACCGGTCCCGTCCCTGCGTCGCCCGACCCCGTACCGACCCCCGCCGCGTCCTACCGCGCGGCGGCGGCCCGGGCCGAGGACGGCCCCGTCACCCGCACCCCGGTCCCGCGGGGCCCCACGACCGGCCTCGGCCGCCCTGCGGGCCCACGCCAGTTCGTACTCGGCGAGCCGGCCGCCCCGGCCCCGCCCGCCGTGCGGCGGTTCGTCACGTCGCCCGGGCTCGCGCCTGGCACGGCGGTGCCCCTGATGGCCAACGGGGCGGCGGACAAGACGGCGGGCAGGGCGGTGGCACCGCCGGCGTCCGCCACGCCGCTCCCAGAGAGCGCGCCCGCCGACCCGCGCCGCCGGTCGTGGCCGCTGGTCACCATGTCGGCCGTGCTCGCGCTGGGCGCGCTGTTCGGGTCGGTCACGACGGGCCTGGTCACGGGGCTGGTCACCGGGCCGGACGAGACTGCGCCGGCGGCGGCCGCCCCGGCCCCCGTGCCCGGCGTCGGCCTCACCACGTCGGGCGCGGCGCAGCGGGTGCTGCCGAGCGTGGTCCAGGTGCGGGCCGGCTCGCGCGGCGGGTCGGGCGTGGTCATCGACGGCAGCCACGTGGTGACCAACGGGCACGTCGTCGTCGGGGCGTCCACGGTCGAGCTCGTGCTGGACGACGGCCGCCGGGTCAGCGGCCGCGTGCTCGGCGCGGACGAGCGCAACGACATCGCGGTGGTCGAGGCCGACCTCGGTGGTGCGCCCGCGGCGACCCTGGGCAGCAGCGCGGCGCTGCGTATCGGCGAGCCGGTGATCGCCGTCGGCTCGCCGCTGGGTCTCACGGGGAGCGTCACGGCGGGCGTGGTGAGCGCCGTCGACCGGGACGCGGGCGGCTTCCCCGGGCCGATGGTGCAGACGGACGCCTCGATCAACCAGGGCAACTCCGGTGGTCCGCTGGTGGACCTGAGCGGCGACGTGGTGGGCATCAACACGGCCATCGCCACGGTGGGCGGCTCGGGCAGCATCGGCATCGGTTTCGCGGTGCCGATCGACCGCGCCGCGCAGGTCGCCGAGCGCATCATCCGCGGCTCCTGAGCTCAGTCGCTCCTGACCGCCATGTCCTGGAGCCCGACCGTCGCCACGAGCGCCAGCCGGCTCCGGGACTCGGCGTCGCGCGGCGTGTCCACGACGAGCCGCAGGTCCGAGCCCTGCGTGGTGAGCACGTTGGACTCCACCGCGATGTCGCCCACCTCGGGGTGCTCGACGACCTTGCGCGCACCCTGGTGCTCCCCCACCGCCCGCTGCTCCCACAGCTCCCGGAACCGGTCGCCGCGCAGCAGCCGTGCCACGAGCGCCCGCAGGTCCGGGTCCTTCGGGTAGCGGCTCGTGGTCGCCCGCAGGTCGGCGACCAGCGACCGCTCGAACGCGTCCCGCTCGTCGGTGGTCTGCCGGATGCGGGACGGCTGTTGCTCGAACTGGAACAGCATCGCGTTGCGGTCCTCGGCCGGCTGCCGCGTCGGGTCGCCGAGCGCCGCCGCGAACAGCGGGTTCCAGGCCAGCATCTG
Organism: Promicromonospora thailandica; assembly: GCF_024171955.1. GTDB lineage: Bacteria > Actinomycetota > Actinomycetes > Actinomycetales > Cellulomonadaceae > Promicromonospora > Promicromonospora thailandica. The sequence continues at coordinate 20,951 of NZ_JAMTCS010000001.1, forward strand.
CCAGCCCGCGTCGCAGACCAGCACGGGACTGCCCGCCAGCTGCTCGACGATGCGGTGCACGCTGCCGGGGATCAGGCGGGGCACACGGTCCGGCGTGGTGGCGTGGCCGGCGAGGCGGAAGAGGTGGGACTGCTCGTCGTCGGACAGCCCGAGCGCCCGGGCGAGCGCCGCGCACACCTGGGCCGACGGCGTGCTCGCGCGCCCCTGCTCCAGCCGCACCACGTACTCGACGGAGATGCCGGCGAGCTGCGCGAGCTCGCTGCGCCGCAGTCCCGCGACCCGGCGCGGGGAGAGGTGCGGCAGGCCGACGTCGCCCGGCGCGATCCTGTCGCGCCAGGTCCGTAGCGCGGTTCCAAGCTCGTCCATGGGCTCATCCTGCTGCATGCCGCCCCGCCCCGGCGTGGTACGGGCTGTACCACCACGAGCCGTGGCTCCCTCGCACCGGCGCCGGGCCGCAGGCTCACTGCCATGGACATCTTCCTCACCGGCGGCAGCGGATTCGTCGGACAGCACCTGATCACCCGCCTCCTCGCGGACGGCCACACCGTGCGAGCCCTGGCCCGCAGCACCGAGGCGGCACGACGCGTCGAGGCGGCCGGCGCGACGGCCGTACGCGGCGACCTCGCCGACCTCCGCCGCACCTCGGACGGCGGGCCCGACCGGCCCCCGTCCTGGCTCACGTCGCTGGACGGCGCGGACGCCGTCGTCCACGCGGCCGCCCGCATGGCGTTCTGGGGGCCGGACGCCGGTTTCGAGCGCGACAACCACTGGCCCACGATCACCCTCTTCCGGGCTGCGGCGGACGCCGGGGTCGGACGCTTCGTGCTCATCAGCGCCGCCGCCGTCTCCACCGACGGGCGGGGCGGCCCCGCCGTCGTCGACGAGACGACGCCCACCGGCCGCCCGCTCATCGCCTACGGCCGTGTCAAGCTCGCGACCGAGCAGGCGCTCGCCGCGCTGCCGACCCCCGGGACGACGCTGGTGACGCTGCGTCCCCCGATGATCTGGGGCGTCGGCATGACGACGCTGCGCGAGGCGGCGCAGGGTGCACGGGCCGGGCAGTACGCCTGGATCGACAACGGCCGGCACCTCGTGGACCACGTGCACGTCGACAACCTCACCGCGGCGACGTCCGCCGCCCTGACCCGCGGCACCGACCGCGGCGTCTACTACGTGACCGACGGCGCGCCCCGGTCGGTGCGCGACTTCATGACGCCGATGATGGCCGCCGCCGGGGCCGACGTGCGCTCGGCGCGGAGCGTGCCGTACGGGACGGCGGCGGTGCTCGCCGGCGTGCTGGACGCGACGTGGCGCCTGCTGCGCCGTCCGACCGCCCCGCCGCTGGACCGCTGGCTGCTCGCCTTCCTGGGCCGCGACCGCACGTACGACATCACGCGGGCACGGGTGGAGCTGGGGTACCGGCCGGTGCTGTCGTTCGAGGAGGGGGTGGCGGAGCTGCGGGCGTGAGGCGGCTCGCGTGGTCAGGCGGCGTCGGCCTGGAGGGCCGGGCCGAGCGTGAGCCCGCCGTCGATCACGTACTCCGCCCCCGTGACGAACGACGCGTCCGACGACGCGAGGAACAGGAGCAGGCCGCTGACGTCGGCGGGCTCCCCGAGCCGCGGGACGGCGAACGGCTCGGGCGAGTAGAAGTCGGCGATGGCCGTGCTCGCGCCGGCCGCCGGCTCCTGGATGAACGGGGTGGCGATCACGCCGGGGAGGATGGTGTTCACCCGGATGCGGTCGCGGCCCAGCTCGAGCGCCGCCGTCTGCGTCAGCCCCCGCACCGCCCACTTGCTGGCGACGTACGGCGCGTAGTGCGCCGTGCCGGCCAGGGCCATGGTCGAGGCGATGTTGACGACGGCGCCCCCTCCCGCGCGGCGCAGGGCGGGGGCCGCGGCCCTGATGCCGAGGAACGTCCCGGTGAGGTTGACGTCGAGGATGCGCGACCAGGTGGCCGGGTCGGTGTCCTCGACCGTCGCGGGCGGGTTCTGCACCCCCGCGTTGTTGACCAGCACGTTCAGGCCGCCGAAGGCCTCCTCCGCCGCAGCCACGGCGGCGGACCACGAGCTCTCGTCGGTGACGTCGAGGTGGACGGCGAGGGCGCGTGTCCCGAGCTCGTCGACCAGGGCGGCGCCACGCTCCTCGTCGAGGCCGGCGATCACGACGTGCGCGCCCTCCGCGTGGAAGGCGCGCACGTGGCTGGAGCCCTGGCCGCCGGTGCCGCCGGTCACGAGCACGGTCTGGTTGTCGAAGCGGGGCATGGGGTGCTCCTTCGGTGTCGCGGGTTGTGAGTCGAGTGACTCACCATTGCTTCGACAGTAGGCCTCTGGTGGTTGTGAGTCAAGCGACTCGCCACCTGCCCCACCCGCCCGCTCACGGCAACACCGGTCCGGACCCCGTCATGGCATCAGCCCGCCCTGCAGGCCACGTCACGCTTCGGGAGGGTCCCGTCCACCAGGAACGTCGTGGTGGTCTCCAGGGCGCAGGGGTTGTCGTGCAGCACGTAGGCCCCGTGCCCGCTCTGGTCGACAGTCACCAGACGCGACCGGTCACCGAACCGCTCCCGGGCGAGCTGGCCGCCGCGCAGCGGAGTAGCCGGGTCCCGCTCGTTCTGCACGATCAGGATGTTCCGCTTGCCTTCCCGCGAGATCTCCGCCTGCTCGACGGGCTCGTACGGCCAGTACGCACACGGCGTGATGTTGGCCCCCGCCGCGCCGAACATCGGGTACTTCGCCCGGTCCTCGGCCGCGGTCTCCTTGTAGTGCTGCACGTCCGTGGGCCACTCGGCGTCGTTGCAGCTCACCGAGAGGAACACCGTCAGCGCGTTGTCGGGCTCCCAGGGTTCCTCGGCGTTGGCCGCGGGATCGGCCGGGGCACCCACCAACGGACCGGCGGGCGCGTCAGCGGCCAGCTGCTTCACGACCCCTGCCCCGTCGTCGGCCATGACCGACTCCCAGATCTCAGCGATCTTGGGGTACTGGGCCGGGCTGTAGAGATACCCGAAGTTGGCCATCCGGAAGATCACGCCATCCACCCCGACCATCGGCTGCTCGTCGAGCCGCTCGGCCAGCTCGAAGTAGGTGGCACGCACCTGCGCCGGGGTGCGGCCCAGCCCGTAGCTGCCGTGCCGCTTGGCCGCCCACCTCGCGAAGTCAGGGAACGTCTCCTCCATGCCCGGACCCCACAGACGGAGCACGTCCTGGTTCAGGTGCGTGGCACCGATGTTGCTGTCCAGCACCACCCGGTCGGCCCGGTCGGGGAACATCGCGTCGTACGTGGCACCCAGTCCGCTGCCGTAGGAGTAGCCCAGGTAACTCGCCTTCTCCTCACCCAGCGCTGCCCGGATCTGGTCCAGGTCGCGCGCCGTGTTGGGCGTGTTCAGGTGCTGCAGCAGCTCGGCGTCGGACGACGCGGCGCACTGCTCGGCGATGCCCCTGACGACCTCCGCCTGCGCCTCGACGGATGCATCGTCCACGGCGTAGGGCGGGAGGTTGCCGAAGTGCGGGGTCTCCGCGGTGAACCCGCAGTGCGCGGCCGTCGAGTGCCCGATGCCCCGGGTGTCCATCCCGATGATGTCGTACGCGTCCCGAACGCTCTTGGGCAGACCCCTGGACGCCAGCACCGTGGGCAGCGCGAGCCCGGAACCGGACGGGCCGCCGGGGTTCAGCAGCAGGATGCCGCGGCGCTTCTCCGGATCGGTACTGGCCATCCGCGAGATCATGAGGTCGATCTGCTCGCCGCCGGGCTCGGCGTAGTCCATCGGCACCTGCACCGTCGCGCAGTCCAGCACGTACGGGAAGGCGTCCTCGACCACGTCGACGGGACAGGTACCCCACTCCGCCGCCGCCGGCGTAGGTACCTGCGCCGTCCCGGCCGCCGCCGGGCTGGTCGTGGCGGACCGATCGCCGGCCAGGGCGGGCACGCTCACCGAGGCCGCCAGGCCCACCGCCAGCGTCACCGCGATCCCGCGACGTGCGGCGCGTCGAGACAGCCACCGCCTCGGGTCTCGGGCCTCGGACGCATCCGGTACAGACATGACAGGTCCGTCATCGACAGGGATCGGCTTCGTGCGCTCTGGCATCGTGGCCTTCCTTCAACAGAGAGGTTTCACCCCGGGAGCAGCCGGCACCGAGCGTCGACCAGCCCCCGAGGTCGGTCCGACCAGTCTTCGCAGGATCCGGCGCGTCGCCCAGTGACGAGCCGTCACCAGCACCCAGGAGGTTCTCCGTCCCCGTCCGTGACATGTGTCACGCCGGTTGCGCACGGTGCCGCGGGCGGGCGACAGGGAGCGTCTGCGGCGCCGACCGTGATGACGACGGTGAACGTCTGGCCGTCACGGCGCACCTCGAGGTCGCCGTCCACCTCGGACGCCCGCCGGGCGATGCCGGTCAGCCCCGCCCCGCCCGCGTTCCCGGGCCGGTCGGGGGCGTCGGCCGCGACGTCGTTGGAGATCTCGTAACGCCACGTCCGATCCGTGCGGGTGAGGGACAGTCGGGCCCACCTGCCGCCGCCGTGGCGCAGCACGTTCGTCGTCGTCTCGCGGACGACCGGACCGAGGGTGGACGCCGGGGCGAGCGAGGCGTCGGGGTCCACCGTGGCCTCGGCCTTGGTGCCGGCGGCGCGCAGCAGGTCGACGGCGTTGGCGAGCTCGTCGCGCAGCGGGACGGACCGGAAGCGGGTGGCCAGGTCGCGGGTGCCCTGCCGGGCGTCGTCGACGCTGGCACGTGCGGCGCGCAGCTGTTCCGTGCCCGCCCCCGGGTCGCGCGGCATGAGCCGCTCGGCGAGCTCCAGCTGGAGGGCGACGACCTGCAGGTGGTGCCCTTGCAGGTCGTGCACGTCGGTCGCCAGGCGGAGCCGCTCGTGGGTCGCGGCGAGCCTGGCCTCCGAGGCGCGGGCCCGGTCGAGCGTGGCGAGCACGTCCCACCACCACAGCGACGACACGGTCACGATCGGCAGGATGGCAGACAGGAGGAGCACCTGGGGCCAGTTGGCGGCCGGAACCTCGCCCAGCGTGCGGCGGACGTCGATCACGCAGAGCGCGACCAGCAGCGCGGTCGCAGCCAGCGCGACGCGCAAGCGAACTCCAGGCGGCCAGTTCACCAGCATGGCCACCTGGATCAGCGGCAGGACACCCACCACCCACACCCCGGTGACCAGCCCAGCCGCGAGCCCGTACGCCGCTGCGAGCAGGAGCGGTGGGAGATGGCGCCACCAGACCACCAGCGGCACATCCACGGTGCGATGCCGGTAGTCGAGCAGCAGGGGCAGCGTCGCGAGCCACCACAGCAGCCCACCGACACCGACGGCTGCGGACGTGACACGGCCGAACCCACTCTCGACGAGAGAGTTCACCAGGAGGACCACGATGACGAGCTGGGAGACCACGATCGCCAGTGCGACGTACCACCAGGTCGCGCTGATGCTCCGGGTCAGCCGTAGCGCGGTACGGGCCTCGACAGCCGATGCGGCGACGGCGGAGCGATCGGGCCGGCTGCTCATTCGCCCAGGTTACGAGCATGACACATGTCACGGATGCGGCCCTCACGCCCGCACGGCGCTCATGCTCCAGCCCGGGTAGACCGTGGCGACGGCGGGCGGCTACGGCGCGGGAACGTCGACGTGCGCCGTCGCCGCACGTGCCGGGTCCGCCGGTTCGCGATGGATCGCGGCGTCCACCGCTGCGCCGATGCGCCGCAGGGCAGCCAGGTCGCGCGGTTCGAGCGAGTCGATCAAGTATTCGCGGACTGCCGCGACGTGCCCGGGCGCAGCCGCGACGACGACGTCGTAGCCGGCCTCGGTCAGTGTCGCGTTGGTGCGGCGACCCGCACCGGGTATCCGGGACCTGGCAAGCAGCCCACGCTTCTCCAGTCGTCCGACGACGTGCGACAACCGCGACAACGACGCCGACGTGCGCGTGGCCAGGGCGCTCATCTGCATGGTCCGATCCGGCTCCTCGGAGAGGACCGACAGCACCATGTACTCGAAGAAGGTCATCTGCGACTCGCGCTGCATCCGCGCATCCAGGGCAGCGGGCAAGCTGATCATGATCGCGGAGTTGGCCAGCCACGCCGCCAGCTCGTCGCTGTTCAGCCAACGCGGCTCGACGTCCGACGCGCGGGACTGCGAGCCGGCCTGCCGGGGCCTCTCGCCCCGCTGCTGAGCATCTCCCGTCTTCGCCATGCGGGCAGCCTACGGCGCCAGTTATTGACGCATCAAGTTCGAGAAGGTAGAACTTGACGCATCAAGTTCATCTTGATGCGTCAAGTTCGCACTGGTCGGCGTACCGGCTGCGGGCCTGGCGAACCGATCCAGGAGAGGAACACCCGATGCAGACCACGTCGCTCGGCGGGCTCGAGGTCTCGCGCCTCGGCCTGGGAGTCATGGGCATGTCCGCCTTCTACACGGGCAAGGACGGCTCCGAGGAAGAGTCCGTCCGCACCATCCAGCACGCCGTGGACCTCGGCGTCACCCACCTGGACACCGCCGAGGCGTACGGGGCAGGCGCGAACGAAGCCCTGCTGGGCCGGGCGACACGAGGACGACGTGACGAGGTGGTGCTCGCCACCAAGTTCGGCCTGGTGTCCCACACGGGCCGCCCGGGGGTGGACAGCACACCGGCGAACATCCGTCTCGCGGTCGAGGGATCGTTGCGGCGGCTGGGCACCGACCACATCGACCTGTACTACCAGCACCGGGTCGACCCCAGCACCCCGATCGAGGACACCGTCGACGCCCTGGCCGGCCTGGTCACCGAGGGCAAGGTCCGCTACATCGGCCTGTCCGAGGCCGGCCCGTCCACCATCCGCCGCGCCCACGCGGTCCACCCGCTGGCCGCGGTCCAGAGCGAGTACTCGCTGTGGACACGGGACCCCGAAGCGGACGTGCTCCCGGTGCTGCGCGAGCTGGGGATCGGTCTCGTGCCGTACTCCCCGCTGGGTCACGGCTTCCTGACCGGGAACATCCGTTCCCTGGACGGCCTGGCCGCCGACGACTGGCGTCGCACCAACCCACGCTTCACCGGCGGCAACCTCGAACGCAACCTGCGCATCGTCGAGGAGGTCCGGTCCGTGGCGACCGAGGCCGGAGCCACCCCTGCCCAGGTCGCCCTGGCCTGGCTCCTGGCCCAGGGCGCGGACATCAACCCCATCCCTGGGACCCGGCACGTCGAGCGGCTCGAGGAGAACATCGCGGCCGACGGGATCCGGCTGACCCCGGACCAGATCGGACGGCTGAACAACCTGGCGCCCGCCTCCGGCGACCGCCATGACCGGGGCGGCATGGCTGCCCTCGACCGGTGAGGAACGACGGCAACGAGCCGAGCGACGCGGAACCCCCGCGCGCTCGCCGCACAGAACACCCCGTAGACGACTGAATGGAGCAGCACCATGGCAGGCAACCCGATCCGCGTCGGGATCATCGGCGCGGACACGAAGGCCAGCTGGGCCGGCGCATCTCACGTCCCCGCGCTCATGGCCCAACCGCAGCTGAAGCTGGCCGCCGTAGCGACCCGGCGCGAGGAGAGCGCTCGGCAGGCCGCCGAGCTGTTCGGCGCCGAGCGCTGGTATGCCGACCCGTACGAGCTGATCAGCGACCCGTCGATCGACGTCGTCACGGTCGCCGTCAAGGTCCCCGCACACCGCGAGCTCGTGCTCGCGGCCCTCGCGGCCGGCAAAGCCGTCTACGCGGAGTCGCCGTTGGGTGCGAACGTCGCCGAGACCGAGGAGATGGCGGCGGCGGCCGGCACCCTGCACACGGCGATCGGGTTGCAGGGCAGTCTCAGCCCCTCGGTGCGCCGGGCTGCCGAAATCGTGGCCCAGGGCCGGCTCGGGCGGCTGCTGTCAGCCCGAGCGACCGCGACCACGTTCGGGAACGGCCCGGAGTCGGTGAGCGCCTACGAGTACTTCGACAAGGCGGACGCCGGCGCGAGCTTCATGACGATCGCGGTGGGCCACGTGCTGGACGTGATCGAGACGGTCCTTGGCGACATCACCGAGATCGACGCCCGCACGGAGCTGCTCTGGCCGGAGGTGAAGCTGGTCGACACCGGCACGACCACCACCCGCGAGGTGCCGGACCACCTCGACGCGATCCTCAAGACGTCGTCCGGAGCTCCCGTCGGAGTGCAGGTCCTGGCGGGCGTGCCCGTGCCCGACGCGCGGTTCAGCCTCGAGGTCCGGGGCGCCGACGGCTGGCTCAGGCTGACCGGCAACCACCCCGCCGGCGTCCAGGTCGGCGACCTCACGCTGACCTCGAACGTCGACGTCGAGGAGCCCGACCGCCCTGTCGCCACGGGAACCGGTCCGGCCGCGGCCGAGATCTGGACCGGTGCCGCCATCAACGTGGGCGAGGTGTACGCGAGCCTCGCGCGCGACCTCGCCGACGGCACCCACCACACTCCTGGGTTCGCCCGTGCCGCCCACAACAGCCGCCTGGTCGCCCGGGTCGAGCGAGCCGCACGAACCGGCGTCCGGCAGTAGGTGTGCCGGCAGGAACGGCCGCCCGGGCTCCTGCCACCAGCCGAGTCTCAGGGGGATGCCGTTCCCCGGCGCAGTGCCCCGTGGCGTGTGCGTGCCAGGCAGTCGCTGAGGGTGTCACGGCTCCGGGTGAGCTCCTGGAGCCTGTCGTTGACGACCGTCAGCTCGTCGGCCAGCTCCTTGGCCAGATCGATGGGGCACTCGGGGGTCTCGTCGCGGGCCCACTGCTGCTCCGCGTCCAGGATCATCTTGGCCATCCGGGTGGTCAGCCCGGCTCGGATCAGGCCGCGGACCCACATCGCGCGATCGACCGCGCACTCGCCGTAGGCCCGGTAACCGTTGCTCTCCCGCAGGGATTCGATGAGTCCCTGGCTCTCGTAGTAGCGCAGCATCCGGGTGGCGATTCCGGTGCGTTCAGACAGCTCGCCGATCCTCACGGTCAACTCCCGGCAGGCCCCTCTTGACATTGACACCAGTGTCAATCTCTAGCCTCTCCGCATGATTCCCGAGGCGATCGAGAGAGCCGCTCCGCACACCGTCAAGCTCCCGCCCGGCAGCCTCACCGGCTGACCCGCGGGGGCCGAGACCCCTGACCCGTCAGACGCAGAAGAACGACAGCGGCGAGAGATCTCGCCGAGGAGGCTCATCACCATGCAGCTCGGACTTACGATTCCCGTCGTCGGGCCCGCCGTCGGCGACGCACCCGCCCTGGGCGCCTTCGCCCGCGGGCTCGAGGACCTGGGGTACGACACCCTCTGGATCAGCGACCGTCTGGTCACGCCGGTCGATATCGGCAGCGACTACCTCGACCGGAGCCCGCAGATGGCCCGCTCCTTCGATCCCGTGCTGCTGCTGACCGTCGCCGCGGCGGCCACCAGCAGGGTGCGCCTGAACACCAGCACCCTCAGCACGTTCTACTACGAGCCGGCGCACCTGGCCCGGCAGCTGACCACGCTCGACGTGCTCAGCGGCGGCCGCCTCGGTCTCGGGGTGGGCGTGGGCTGGATGAAGCAGGAGTACGACGTCGTCCGCACCGCGGACTGGCACCGTCGCGGCCGGATGCTCGACGACACGCTGGCGTTCCTGCGGGCGTGGTGGACGACCAGCCCCGTGTCCTGGGACAGCGAGTTCTTCACCATGTCGCCGGTCCACGTGGGCCTGCGGCCCATCCAGCCGGGCGGGCCGCCCATCTGGGTCGGCGGTGCCAGCGAGGCCGCGATGCGCCGGGTCGGCCGCAGCGGCATCGGCTGGCTCGGTGTCGAAGGTCCGGCGCCCACGGCGGCCATCGGCCATGAGGACGACGGCGCGAGCCGCCTGTGGTCGGTCGCGCGCCGCGCCGCGGAGGACGCCGGCCGCGACCCCGACGCCCTGAAGACGGCCATGCGGATCAACCTCGACCCGGACACGACCGTCGACACCGTCGCGGACCAGCTCAAGCGGTACGCCGACTCCGGCGTCGACGAGGCGTACGTCGATGCCTTCGCGAAGTTCACCACCCTCGACCAGCACCTCGACTTCGCCGCCCAGGTGATCGAGCGCACCGGTCAGCTGTGACCCCCGTGCTCAGCCGTCTCGAAAGAGGAGAAGAAAGATGAAGGCGTCCGTCATCACGTCGTTCGGAGGACCGGAAGTACTTCAGGAAGCCGACGTGCCCACACCGGGTCCGGGACGGGGCCAGGTGCTCGCCCGAGTACACGCCGCGGGTGTGAATCCCGCCGAGCTGACCGCGCGTTCCGGAGGTTTCGGCCTGCCGGCACCCGCGATCATCGGCTTCGAGTTCGCCGGGACGGTCGAGCAGGTCGGGGAGGGCGTCACAGGCGTGCGGGTCGGCGACCGCATCGCCGGCTGGCCCGACAGCTTCGTTCAGGGGGCGTACGCGGAGTTCACCCTGAGTGGCAACTACGCGCTGATACCCGACGGCGTCACCTTCGAGCAGGCAGCAGCCACGGTGATCGGCGCCGACAACGCCGCGCGCGGGCTGGCGCTCCTCGCTCCCGAGCGCGGAGAAACCCTGGTCGTCACCGGCGCCAGCGGTGCCCTGGGTAGCGCTGCGGTTCAGTTCGCCCGGCTCGCCGGCCTCACGGTGATCGGCATCGCCGGTAGAGACAGCCTCCCCTACGTCGAGAGCCTCGGCGCGACCGCCGTCGAGTACGGAGACGGCCTCGTGGACCGGGTGCGCGACGCCGCTCCCGACGGTGTCGACGCCGCGCTGGACACTGCGGGCAAGGGCTTGCTCCCCGCACTGATCGAGCTGCGGGGCGGGACCCGTCGCGTCGTCACGCTCGCCGACCTGGACGCCGGCCGATACCGCGTCCAGTTCAGTGGGGGAAACCCCGGCAACCGCCGGAACCAGTTCGTCAGGACTGCGCTGGAGCACATCGCGGCAGGCGAGTGGCGCACCCGCATCGGCCGCACGTTTCCGCTCTCGCAGGCAGCCGACGCGCACAGGTTCCTGGCGGCCGGTCACACCGGGGGGAAGGTCCTCCTCGTACCCTGAGGGCTGACGGCGACGCCGTGGTCCACGGCTGAAGCCGGGCACATGTCTCCGATGCCGACGGCGACCGGATCGTCCGGCAGCGCTGCCCGAGAGGGCGCGCTGCCGGACGCGAGCATCAGGCGCACAGGCGGACGCGGCTCACCCGCCGTGCTCCGTGGCGGCGACGGGCGTGGCCAGGATGGTGAACGCGACCGGGACCGCGTCGGCGGGCCGAGTGTCGTGGTCGCCGATGCGGCGGCGCTGGGTAGACCAGGCCGTTGACGAGATCGGTCGGCCTGGCCCAGCGCGCGTCGTACTGGTCCCGGCGCTCCTGCCACTCCTGGAGCTGCACGACCGCCTGCTGCACGATCTGCTGCTGCAGCAGGTCGGTCGCCGCGCGGCCCTCAGGATGCTCGGACCTCGTGTCCATCGAGGTCGAGGTGACCCGCCAGGACCGGACGCGATCGTCGCCGGCCGTGGCTCGCTCGATGAACCCGTACTTGGCGAGCTAGCGGAGGTGGCGGCTGGCCAGCGCCTGGCTGATCCCGAGCTGGCGTGCGGCCTCGGTGCCGGTGATCGTGCCCTCGCGGCCGACGAGCTGGAGGTTGTCGCCAGTGCCGTGCGCGGAGCCGCCGGCGTCTCCCTGCCCACCCTGGATTGCTGAGCTCCGCACCATCGCCCGGGCGCAGACCGACCACCCGGCCCCACCCGCACATGACGAATGGCCTGAACCTACGAATCGTAGGTTCAGGCCATTCCGTGTCCTGCGACATCACAGGGTCGGGCTGACTGGATTCGAACCAGCGACCCTCTGCTCCCAAAGCAGATGCGCTACCAAGCTGCGCCACAGCCCGCCGTCGGCGGCGAATCCGGGCACCACCTGAGGTTTCACCCGACCGGTCCCGGCCGACGGACCGATCATATCGGGTAGCACCCCACCTGCGGCCAACGGATAACCGCCGCGGTGGGCCCGCCCCCCGAAAGTCCGCCGCAAGCAGGCGATTCGGCACGGGGATCGGGCGACTTCCATGCGGAACCGCCTGGTCGCGGCGGACTTTCATGGGCGGCGGCTGGGCCCGCAGCTCCTCGTCTTCTGGTGTGTCGCTTCGGTCGGATGCACACCGCCCGGAGGCGACTTCGGTCAGTTGCCCTGAGATCGGCCCATTGATGGACCGATCTGGAGGCAACCGACCGAAGTCGTCGCCAGACGGAGGCAAAGGACCGACACCGGGGCCGGTGGAGCAGCCGCCCGCCAGTAGAGCAACTCGGCGCAGACCCCCATGGATCACATCGGTCAGATGCACACCGCCCAGACACCACATCGGTCAGTTGCCCTGAGATCGGCCCATTGAAGGACCGATCTCGAGGCAACCGACCGAAGTCGTCGCCAGACGGGCGCCAAAGGACCGACGCCGGCGCACACCACGCCCTCCACCCCGACCATGCAAAGTAAAGGTTAGGGACCCGCGGGCCACCGCTGCCATCGTCGAGACACCACACCCCCACTGCTCGGGAAGGGATCACCCATGTCTCGCCGGTGGACGACCGCGCTCGTCCTTCCGCTCGCCCTCACCGCCTGCGCCGGCGGCCACTACGCGCCCGGCACCGGCGCACCGCACACCGACGCTCCCCGCACCATCGCCGTCGAGAGCTACCCGGCCCGGACGGAAGAAGCGTCCCCGCCGCCCGCCGGCGTGGTCCACGCCCGGGTCGACGCCGGCGTCCGCCCCGCGCGCCTCGAGCTGACCATGTGGGGCACGCCGGGCTGCATGCCCTACCCCGTGGACGTCGGCTGGACCGACAGCACCACGGTCGAGGTCCTGACCGCGGCCGGCGTGGACCCGGCGTGCTCGGACGAGTACCTGCCGGTGAGCCAGGTCGTCGTCCTGCCGGTGTACTATCCCGCCGACGGTGTCCGCACCGTCCGGGTCGACGGCGCCACGGTCGCCCTCGCGGTCGACACCGGGCGTTAACCGTCTCCCAGGGTCGACGCCCGCACCACCAGGCGCGGTGCCAGCCGTTCGACGCCGTGCGTCGGCTCGCCCTCGATGGCCGCGATCAGGAGCTCGGCGGCGCGCTGGCCCAGTCGTTCGAGCTGCATGTCGACGGTGGTCAGCGGCGGGCGGCTGGCGAGCGACATGACCTCCCAGTCGTCGTAGCCGGTGACGGCGATGTCGTCGGGCACGCGGACGCCGAGCTCCCGCAGCCGGTCGCACCCGCCGCGCGCGAGCTGGTCGGAGGCGAACACGATGGCGTCCACGGGCAGCCGGCCGCCGTCCCGCCGAGACGCCGCGGCGACGCCCAGGATCTGGTCCACCGCGCGGCGGCCCCACTGCTCCGACCAGTCGCCGTACAGCGGCGGGCCCACCATCTCGAGGTCGCGCGACGCGAGCTCCGCGGCCAGGGTCTCGTAGCGCACCGTCGACGCCGGCTGCTCCACGCGGCCGCCCACGTAGGCGATCCGGCGTCGGCCCAGGCCGACGAGGTGCTCGGCGAGCAGGCGCATGCCGGTGGCGTCGTCGGGCACCACGGAGGCGTCGTCGGGGTCGGCGGACGGCGCGAACGCGTACACCACCGGCATCGGCACCCGGATGGGCTCGCGGGGTTCGGTGGTGCGGCCGGTCACGATGATGCCGTCCACGCGCCGGGCCACCAGGGCGCGCACGTGGTGCTGCTCGCGCACCGGGTCGTGCCGGGCGGTGGCCAGCAGCGCAGACAGCTCGCCGCCCACCAGCGCGTTCTCCGCGCCGAGCACCACGGGCAGGGAGAACCGGCCGGCGGAGTCGGTGCTGAGCAGCCCGACGGTGAAGCTCCGGCGCGCGGAAAGTGACCGCGCGGTCACATCCGGGACGAAGCCGAGGCGATCCGCCGCCTCCCGGACCCGCTCGCGCGTGCTCTCGCGCAGGGAGCCCGTCCCGTTGAGCGCCTTGGACGCCGTGCCGGGCGCCACGCCCGCCAGGGCGGCCACGTCGGTGATCCGCACCACCCGTCCCCGCTCCATCCCGCGCCGACCTCCCCGTTTCCGTTTTCCTCGCGTTCCGCACGGCATCCCGCACCCGCGGGACGACGCCGCCATCGTACCTCCCAGAACCCAGCGAACTCGCACGCCGCGCACAACGTCGGAGGAAACCTTTGACTCCGCCCGCACCCCTTCCCTACGATCAGGAAATCGGATTCCTAGTTTCCGCGAGCGCCGTCTCGCGGCGCGTGGACCCCGGCCCGTGTACGTCAGCCTGTGAAGGAGCCATCGATGACGACCCTCACCCCCAGCGGCACCACGCGCGGTCCTGCCGCGCCCTCCGACGACGCCCGGGTGCTGCTGCGCCCGCTGGCGCCGGGGCACGTGACGATCGACGGCGGCCTGTGGCGGCGCACCGCTAACGTGAACCGTTCCGCCGCGATCCCCGAGGGCCTGGAGCAGCTCGACAAGGCAGGCAACCTGCGCAACCTGGAGATCGCCGCGGGCCGGGCCGAGGGCGAGGCGATCGGCCCGATCTTCGCCGACTCCGACGTGCACAAGTGGCTCGAGGCCGCCGCCTGGGAGTACGCCCGGGAGCCCGACGAGAAGCTGCTGGCCGACCAGCTGCGCATCACCGAGCTGCTCGCCGCGGCGCAGGCCGAGGACGGCTACCTCGACTCCGTGCCGATGCTCCGCAAGGTGCCGAGGTACAGCGACCTGCCGTGGAGCCACGAGCTGTACTGCGCGGGACACCTGTTCCAGGCCGCGGTGGCGCAGGTGCGCGGCACGGGCCACACCGAGCTGCTGGACGTCGCGGTGCGGCTGGCCGACCATCTCGTGGCCACCTTCGGCGACGGCGAGGGGCAGCTCCGCGAGGTCGACGGTCACCCGGTGGTCGAGATGGGCCTGGTCGAGCTGTACCGCGAGACGGGCACGCGCGCCTACCTCGACCTGGCGAGCTGGTTCGTCGAGGCGCGCGGCACGGGCATCATCGAGGGGCACGACAAGGCGCCGACCTACTTCTCCGACCGGGTCAAGGTGCGTGAGGCCACCACGGTCGAGGGGCACGCGGTGCGCGCCGTGTACCTCGGGGCGGGCGCGGCCGACGTCGCGGTCGAGACGGGCGACGCCGAGCTGCTGGCCGCCCTGGACACCCAGTACCGCGCGATGGAGCGCGGCAAGCAGTACGTGACCGGCGGGCTCGGTTCGCGCTGGGAGGGCGAGTCGTTCGGCGACCCGTACGAGCTGCCGAACGACCGCGCCTACGCCGAGACCTGCGCGGCGATCGGCGGCGTGCAGTGGGCGTGGCGCATGCTCCTGGCCACGGGCGAGGCGCGGTACGCCGACCAGATCGAGCGCATGCTGCTCAACGGGTTCCTCGCGGGCGTGTCGCTGAGCGGCACCGAGTACTTCTACGTCAACCCGCTGCAGCTGCGCAGCGACGCGCACGCCGAGGAGGACCGCAGCCCCGCGCACGGGCGCCGCTCGTGGTTCAGCTGCGCGTGCTGCCCGCCCAACATCATGCGCACGGTCTCCAGCCTGACCGGCTACCTCGCCACGGCGGACGGCACGAGCCTCCAGGTGCACCAGTACGCCCCCGGCACGGTCACGGCGCCGCTCGACGGCGGCACGCTGCGCCTGCGCGTCGAGACCCGTTACCCGGACGAGGGCCGCATCGCGCTGCACGTCGAGGAGGCGCCGGACGGCGAGGCGACGCTCGCCCTGCGCGTCCCCGCCTGGGCGGACGGCGCCACGCTCGACGGCGACCCGGTGCAGGCCGGCACCTACGCCCGCACCGCGCGCCGGTTCTCCGCGGGCGACACCGTGGTGCTCGACCTGCCGCTCACCCCGCGCCTGACCGGCGCGGACCCGCGGGTCGACGCCGCCCGCGGCGCCGTCGCCATCGAGCGCGGACCGCTGGTCTACGCCCTGGAGCAGCCCGACCAGGAGGACGGCGCCGTCGTCGACGACCTGCGGATCGACCCCGCGGGCGCACTCTCCGACGAGTTCCGGGACGGCCTGCTGGGCGGCGTCACGGTCGTGCGGGCGCAGGGCGCCGTCGTCCCCGGGCCCGACGCCGAGGCGACCACCCCGTACTGCCCGGCCGCGACGCCGTCGCCCGAGCCCTCGCGCGACGTGACCCTGACCGCCATCCCCTACTACGCGTGGGCCAACCGCGGCCCGCAGCCGATGCGGGTCTGGGTGCCCACCCGCTGACCTACCCACGGGCGGCCGGGGACGCCCCGGCCGCCCGCACCCCCCACGCGACGACGCGCAAGGAAGGAGAGCAATGGAGCTCACCAGACGCCAGCTGCTCACGCTCGCCGGGTCGGCGACCGTGGCCGCCGCGCTGGCCGGCTGCGGCGGCACGCTGCGCCCGGCGGACGTCGAGGCCCCGGGCTTCGGCGAGAACGCGAGCGGCACCCTCAACCTGTGGTGCCGCTCGGACACCGTGAACGGCACGCAGGCCGTGGTGGACGCGTTCCACCGCTCGCAGGACCGCATCCGGGTGCGGGTCACGCCCATCCAGAACGGGCAGTACGTGACCAAGCTGGCCACCGCGATCCGCGGCGGCCGGGTGCCCGACGTGATCGACATCGACGACATCTACTCGACCCTGTTCGCCTACCGCGGTGCCTTCACCGACCTCACGCCTCTCATCGAGGACCTGGGCATCGGCGATGCGCTCAGCCCGGGCCACCTCGCCCTGAGCACCAAGGACGGGCGGCACTACGGCCTGCCGTTCATCGGCGACTTCTCGGTGCTGTTCTGCAACACCGAGCTGTTCGACCGCGCGGGCCTGGACGTGGACGAGCACACGCGCGACTTCGCGGGCATGCTCGAGGCGGCGCGCGCCATCACGGCCCTGGACGACGACGTCTACGGCTGGTCCTACCCCGGCAACGCCTCGGGCGCTCTCGGGTTCACGGTGCAGCCGCACGTGTGGGCCACCGACCGGGACCTCATCGCGGGCGACGTCGGCAGCCAGACCGGCGACGTCGCGGGCAACGACGCCCTGCACCGCACGCTCGACCTGCTGCGCACACTGTGGGAGGAGCAGCTCGTGCCGCCGGGCAGCTTCTCGGACGACGCCTCGCGCTGGTCCGCCGACTACACCGCCGGCCGGCTGGGCATGTTCCCGGCGGGGTACGGCGTCGTCGTCCCGAACGCGGACCCCGCGCTCCTGGAGCGCACGCGCGTGGTCATGCTCCCGGGGCCGGACGGCGGCCGCGCGTTCTTCGACGGCGGCGACAACCTCTGCATGCCCAACGGCGCCAAGAACCCGTCGGCGGCGTGGGAGTTCATGCGGTTCGCCGTCTCCGTGGAGCAGCAGTCGCGCATGCCGGAGGGGTTCTACTCCCCCGTGCGGTCCGACGTCGTGACGCCGCAGTTCGCGCAGGACAACCCGTTCGTGCTGCCGCCGCTGGAGTCCATCGACCGCGGCTACGCGCCCACCACGCTCGCCTACAACCTGATCTACAACCAGCAGGACGGACCCTGGCTGCGCATGTTCCGCCGGGCCGTCTTCGACGGGGAGGTCGATGCCGCCATGGACGAGGCCCAGAGCACCTACGACCGCATCCTGCGGCAGGCGCAGGCATGAGCGCGCCGACGACGGGCGCCCGCCCGCTGACGCCCGTGCCGCAGCCGCAGACCCTGCGCCGCCGTCGGTCCGGGACGCTCACGCACCCCCACCGCACCGGCCTCGCCCTGGTCACGCCTGCCGTGGCGCTGGTGGTCGTCTTCGTGTTCGTGCCGCTCGTGGTGGCGGTCTACATCTCGCTGACGAACTTCCCGCTCATCGGCCCCTACCGGTTCATCGGCCTGGACAACTACGCGTCCGTGCTCACCGACCCGACGTTCTGGGGCTCGCTGGGCTACACCCTGCTGTACACGGCGATCGTCACCCTGCCGATCCTGCTGCTCGGGTACGGCCTGGCCGTGCTGGTGCGCTCCAACCGGCGGGGCGCCACGCTGCTGCGCACCATCTTCTTCGTGCCGTTCGTGATCGGCCTGACCACCCTGAGCTTCCTCACGCTGCTGGAGGCGCAGCCGAACAGCGGCCTGATCAACGTGGCGCTCAAGACGCTGGGAATCACGGACGGGACCACGGCGTGGCTCGTCGACGGGCCGCTGGCCACCGGCCTGCTGTGCGTCATGGTGATCTGGGGTGTCTCCGGGCTCACGATGGTGCTGCTCATGTCCGGCATGCAGGGCATCCCGCGGGAGGTCTACGAGTCGGCGGAGATCGACGGCGCCACCTGGTGGCAGCGCGAGCTGCAGATCACGGTGCCGATGCTGCGCCGCACCATCGCGATGACCGTGATCCTGTCGGTGATCGGCTCGTTCCTCGCGTTCACGCAGTTCTACATCCTGACCCAGGGCGGTCCCGGGTCGGACACCACGACGATCGTCATGGCGATCTACCGCCGCGCGTTCGTCCAGCTCCAGCTCGGTGCGGCGACGGCGATGTCGCTCGTGCTGGTGGTCATCACCGGTCTGGTCACCGCGGCCCAGTTCTGGCTGCTGCGGGAGAGGAGCTGACATGGCTGCTGTGACATCCGCGCCCCGTACGCCCGCCGTGGTGCGGCGCCCCGCCGTCGTCCCCGCCCCGAGCGCGGGCGGGCCCGAGCGGGACACCCGGGTCAAGCGGACGCTCTACGTGGTGGGCGGCACTCTGGCCGCCCTGGTGTTCCTGGTGCCGCTGCTGGTCGCGTTCCTGCGGGCGGGGCAGCCGGGCGACGTGATCGTGGCCGCCCCCGACGGCCGGTTCCTCGACCTGTCCTGGGTCAACTTCCGGGCCGTGATCGACCAGCCGGAGGTGTGGCGCGGCATCCTGAACTCGGTGATCGTCTCGGTGTCGACGGCGGTGCTCACCGCCGCGCTGGCGACGCTGGCCGGGTACGGGTTCGCACGGTTCCCGTTCCGGGCGCGTGGCGTGCTGTTCGGGCTCGTGCTGGTGACGCTGATGATCCCGTTCCAGGCCATCCTGACGCCGCTGTACCTGCAGATGAACGTCATGGGCCTGACCGACAGCCTGTTCGGGCTCGTGCTGTTCTACACGACGGTGAACCTGCCGTTCGGCATCTTCGTCATGCGCAACACCTTCGCCGCGGTACCCGCGGAGCTCGAGGACTCCGCACACGTCGACGGCGCGGGCACCCTGCGCATCCTGGTGTCGGTGCTGCGGCCCCTGGTGGTGCCCGGCACGGCGACGGCGGCGCTGTACGCGTTCCTGGCGTCGTGGACCGAGTTCCTGGGGGCACTGACGTTCCTCACCGACTCGGACCTCTACACGCTGCCGGTCTCGCTGGTGAACCTGCAGCAGGGGGCGTACGGGCAGGTCAACTTCGGTCTGCTGGCGGCAGGGTCGGTGATCGCGATGATCCCGTGCGTGATCCTGTACGTGGCGCTGCAGCGGTACTACGTGGCGGGGCTGGCGTCGGGGTCGGTGAAGGGCTGACGGGCGGGGCGCCGGGGGCCGCTGGGGCCGCCCGCCGGCGCCGCCGCCCGCCGCCGGTGCCGCCGCCCGTCGGTGCCGCCGCCCGCGGGGGCCGCCCGCCGAGATCTGGTGCTGGGCCGCTGAGATCTGGTGCCCGCGCCGAGATCTGGTGGAGCTCTACCAGATCTCGGCGCGGGCACCAGATCTCGACGGCGCGCCACCAGATCTCAGCGGCCCAGCCCTGGCCGTGGCGGCACACACACCAGATCTCGGCGGCCCAGCCCGGGCCGTGGCGGCGCGGCGACCAGATCTCAGCAGGCCGCCCGACAGCCGCGAGCCAGGCCGCGCCCGCCTACCGCACCGTGACCGTGCCCTGCAGCACGTTCACGCCGCGCGCCGCGTCCCAGGTGCCCGTGTTCGCTGTCCGAACGGCGAAGCGCGGGTCCTGCTGCGTCCCGGCGTCCGCCGACGGGAGCGCGAGGGCGAGGGTGTACGTGCCCGCCGGGACGTTCGCGAGCGCCGCGGTCAGCGTGGTCGTGGTGCCGGGTGCCCAGGTGCGGGCGTCGGAGCCGAACGGCACGGTGACCTGTCGCCCGTCGGTGCGGGTGAGCACGAGGTGCGCGGGGCGGGGCGTGTAAGGGGCGGCCCAGCCGTCGTTGCGTACTCGGACGGTGACGGTGGGCGCCGCGTGGCGACGTGCGGCGCTGACGCTGCTGGACTCGAGCACGAACCGGTAGCCGAGGCGGCGGGCGGTCTCGGCGATGCCGGCGGTGCCCCAGGAGTTGAGGACGTCCTGGTTGTAGTCCCGGTTGAGGTAGCTGTAGTGGTAGCGCGCGAGCTCGGCGGAGGCACTGGCCCACTCGGAGCGGGGCGCGTTGACGGCGCAGGTCTCGCCGCCGACGGGCACGTACCGGCTCTCGGCGGCGAGGTACTCCTGGTCGAGGGTGATCGGGTCGGAGAGGAACGTGCCGAAGTCGTCGGGCGAGGCGAGGAGGCAGTCGTTGTGGTGGCCGACGCGGGCGCTGGTCTGCCCGGTCCAGGCCTCGTCCGGCCCGACGGCGCTCCCCTCGCCCGACGGCACACCCAGCAGCCGCTGCTTGGAGAGCATGGTGCGCACCTGCACGGACCGGTCGGCGGGCAGCTCGTCGAGCAGGGCCTGGGTCACCGCGGACCGGTTGGCCCAGTCGGCGTCGGTGACGACGCCGGGGTCGGCCGGGTCGGCCACGAAGTGGTCGGTGTAGTAGCCCTCGCCCCAGAGGCCGATGAACCCGTTCTGCACCACGGGCACGACGTCAGCGTTGGCGCGCAGGATCGGGCCGAGCTGCTCGATGTGCGCGAGCACGGTGCTCAGCGGCGCGTCTCCGTACGGGGGCGAGTAGGGCCACTCGCCGCCCTGCGCGTAGGCGAACCGGGTGATGACGGAGACGCCGGCGGCGCGGGCGGTGTCGTAGTCGGCCTGCACGAGGTCGAGGAACGCCTGGTCGAGCTGCGGCGTGCTCGCGAACTTCTCGAGGTAGAACACGCGCAGGATCTGCGTGATCCCCTCGGCGCGGTAGCCCTCCAGGGAGGCCTGGTCGAGCGGGGTGTAGCCGGAGCCGTCGGCGCGGTAGTGCGTCTCGGTGTGGTGGTAGAAGCCGCGCTGCGGGTTGGGCACGTTCTCGTCGCTGGGCGCGTAGGTGGCGGTGGTGACGTGCGGGTGCGGTGCGGGGCGGTGCCGCCCGTGCCCCTGCGCGTACGCGGTGGGCAGGGCGGCGGACCCGAGCAGGGTCGCGGCCGCGAGCGCGGCGAGAACGCGGGTGCTTCGGTGCATGGTGCGTGTCCTCCTCGTGATGCCTGCCGGGGCGCCGGGCGGCGCCCCGGGTCTCACTTGAGGCCGCTGGAGGCCAGGCCGTCGATGACCCGGCGTTGCAGCAGCACGAACATGACGAGCACGGGGGCCATGGCGAGCAGGCTCGCGGCCATGACCACCGGGTAGTCGGTGGTGCGGTCGCCGATGAGGGTGGCGAGCCCGGCGGACAGCGGCATGCGCTCGCTGTAGGTGGTGACCACCAGGGGCCAGAGCAGCTCGTTCCAGGACCACAGCACCGTGGTGATCGCCAGGACGGCGACCGTGGGCCGGGCGAGCGGCAGCATGATCTTCCAGAAGATCTGGAAGGGGTTGGCGCCGTCGAGCCGCGCGGCCTCCTCGAGCTCGTTCGGCATGGACAGGAACGCCGTCCGCATGAGGAAGGTGCCGAAGGCGCTGAACAGGCCGGGCAGCACGAGGCCGCCGACGCTGTCGAGCAGGCCGAGGCTCTGGATGATCTGGTACTGCGACAGCAGGTAGACCTGCGACGGCACCATGAGGATCGAGAGCACGAGGCCGAGCAGCAGGCCGCGCCCGCGGAACCGCATGCGCGCGAACGCGTAGCCCGCGAGCGTGCAGAACAGGATCTGGGCGAGCGTGCGCAGCACGGTGACGAGCACGGAGTTGCCGAGCTGCTGCAGGAACGGCATGCGGTCGAACACCTGGGCGTAGTTCTCCCAGTGCAGCTCGGAGGGCCAGAACACCGGGGTGACGCTCTGCACCTCGGCGTTCGTGGACAGCGACATGACGAGCTGCCAGACGAACGGGAAGGCCATGACGAGGCTGCCCAGGCCGAGCACGAGGTGCGCGACGACGTGCGACCCTCTGCGCCGTTGGATCACTCGGTCAGTCACTGTGCACCCACCTCCGCTGGAGCCGGAACTGGAGGGCCGTCAGCAGCCCGATGAGCAGGAAGATGACCATCGCGATCGCCGCCGCGTAGCCCTTGTCGTTGGCCACGAACCCCTCGCGGTAGAAGAAGTAGACGAGCGACATGCTGCGGGGCAGCACCGGGTTGCTGCTGCCGAGGATCGCGTAGAGCAGGTCGAACACCTGGAAGCTCGCGATGACGGTGATGATGAGCACGAAGAAGATGCTCGGGGTCAGCAGCGGCACGGTGATGGCGCGGAACTGCCGCCACCGGGTGGCGCCGTCGAGCTCCGCGGCCTCGTACAGCTCGGGCGGGATGCTCTTGAGCCCGGCGGCGAGCACGATCATGGAGAAGCCGAGCGACGACCACAGGCCGACCACGGCGACGGCGACGGTCGCGGCCCCGGGCGTCGAGATCCAGTACGGTCCCTCGATGCCGACCACGGCGAGCGCCCGGTTCAGGATGCCGAAGTCGCCGTTGAAGATGACGCGCCACACCATGGCGACGGCCGTCGGCATGGCCACGTAGGGCAGGAAGAACAGCACCCGGTAGACGGCGGCGAACCGCAGGCCGGGCAGGTTGAGCAGGCTGGCCAGGCCGACGGCGATCGGGATGCCGAGCAGCACGATCACGGTGTAGAGCAGCGTGTTGCCGAGCGACAGGTACAGCTCGGGGTCCTGGAACAGCGCGACGTAGTTGTCGACGCCGGCGAACGTCGAGCCGCCGAAGGGGCCGGTCTCGGTGAATGAGTACCCGGCGGTCTGGACGATGGGCCACAGGTAGAACACGGCGATGCCGGCCACCAGCGGCGCGACGAACAGCCACGGCCACAGGGTGTGCTCGGGGCGGGGGCCGCGGCCGGGCGCGGGGCGGCCCCGCCCGGCCGGCCGTGTCAGGGCCGGCGCGGGCGGGGCCTTCTGCGAGGTCGTCATGCGGTCATTCCTCGGCCAGCGCGGCGTCCATCTGCTCGGCCAGCTCCGTGGCGACGTCGGCCACGGGGCGCTCGCCGGAGAAGGCCTGGGGCAGCAGCTCGGTCTCCAGGGCGTTCCACTCCGCGGAGCTCAGGCTGACCGGCAGCGGCCGCGAGTACTCGACGGCGTCGAGGAACACCTGGAGGTCGGCGTCGGGCATGGAGCCCGTGAACGAGCTCTGCGTGCCCTCGAAGGCGGGGATGACGGCGCCGGAGTCGCCCTGCTGCTGCTGGGCCTCCTGCCCGGCGAGGAACACCTGGAGCGCCTGCGCGGCCTGCTTCTCCTTCGACGTGGCCGAGACGACGTTGGCCACGCCGTGGATGACGGTCGCCTGCTCCTCGCCCGACGGCAGGGGTAGCACGGTGACGTCCTCGGCGAGGTCGCTGTCGGTGAGCGCGGAGCGGAACCAGCTGCCACCCCAGTACATGGCGAGCTTGCCGGAGGTGAACCACTGGTCGGCGGTGGTGTCGGTGAGCTGCTGGATGGACGGCGACCCGCCCGACGCGATGAGGTCCGTCCAGAACTGCAGGCCCGCCTGCGCCTCGGGCGTCGCGTACCCGGAGGCGCCGTCGTCCACGACCGTGCCGCCCGCCTGGAAGATCGTGTTGTAGTAGGTGGTCTGGCCGTCCATGCCGCCCGCCGCGCCGTAGACGCCGTCGTCGGCGAGCGCCTCGGAGATGTCGACGGCGGTCTGCTGGAACTCGTCCCAGGTCCAGCCGTCCTCGGGCAGCTCGACGCCCGCCTGCTCGACCAGGGCCGTGTTGACCCAGATGCCGATGGTGTCGAAGTCCTTGGGCACGCCGTAGGAGACGTCGTCGATCGTATACAGGTCCACGAGCGCCTGCGGGTAGTTCGCGGGGTCGATGTCGCCGGCCTCGACGGCGCCGGTGATCGGCTCGAGCATGCCGTTGGACGCGTACAGGCCGATGTTGGGGCCGTTCATCCAGAACAGGTCGGGCAGCGTCTTGCTGGAGGCCTGGGTCTGCAGCTTGGTCCAGTACTCGGCGAACGGCGTGACGTTCACGGTCACGTCGATGTCCGGGTACACCTCGTTGAACGCGGCGATGTTCTCCTCGATCGCGGGCACCTGGTTCTGGTCCCAGACGCCGTAGGTGATCGAGGCGGCGAGGTCGGAGTCGGGCGCGGCGTACTCGGCGGCGTCGGCGTCCGGCGAACCGGACGCGGAGCCGCAGGCGGCCAGGGCCGTGGTGAGGACGACGGCGGAGGCCGCGAGGGCCGTGCGCCGGAGCGGTGAGGTGCGGCGGGTCGGGGTCATGGGGTGGTCCTTCCGGAAGACTCGGGGGCCGCCGTGCGGCGGGCGAAGTGGTCGAGCACGTGGTCGGGCAGGGCGGGGACGTCGCGCGGGGCGGACCCGTCGCGCAGGGACTCGGCGGCGAGCGCCCCGGCCGCGACGGCTGCGCGCGCCGCGACGGGCGAGACGACGGTCGGCGCGCCGTCGAGCACGTGGTCGAGGAACTCGGTCATGGTCAGCAGGTCGGCGTCGGCGTGGCCGCTGGCGACGCCCTCGATCGCGTGCTCGGCGTCGCCGTCGACCTGCCACTCGTGGCGGCGGTTCCACACCTTGACCACGCCGCCGCCGGTGTCGCCCACGTTCTCCAGGCGGCCCTCGGTGCCGATCACGGTGTAGTTGCGCCAGTAGTCGGGCGTGAAGTGGCACTGCTGGTAGCTGGCCAGGACGCCGTTGTCGAGGCGCATCAGCATCATCGAGACGTCCTCGACGTCGACCACGGGGTTGAGGCCGGTCTGCGCCGCGGGCGGCCAGTTGTCGAAGGAGAACCAGTCGGGCATGGTCTCGCCGGTGCGGTCGCGCCGGTCGTCGATGCCGCCGTACAGCATGAGGTCGCCCATGCCCACCACCCGGCGGGTGTAGCCGGAGGCGAGGTAGTGCACGACGTCGATGTCGTGGCTGGCCTTCTGCAGCAGCAGGGTGTTGGTCCGGGTGCGGTCGGCGTGCCAGTCCTTGAAGTAGTAGTCGCCGCCGTTGCCCACGAAGTGGCGCACCCACACGGCCCGGACCTCGCCGATCTCGCCGCGCTCGATCACGCCGCGCATCGCGCGCACCACGCCCGAGTGCCGGAAGTTGTGCCCCACGTACAGCGGCGTGCCGGTCTCGGCCGCGGTGGTCAGCACCCGGTCGGCGCCGGCCACGGTGATGGCGAGCGGCTTCTCCAGGTAGACGGCAATACCGGCCCGCAGCAGCGCGACGGCGATCTCCTCGTGCGTGTCGTCCGGGGTGAGCACGAGCGCGGCGTCGGCGGTGCCCGCGGCGATCAGCTCGTCGACGCTCGCGTGCACCGCGGCGTCGGGGTGCGCGGCCTGCCCCCGTCGGCGGCCGGTCTCGCTGGTGTCGACGACGGCGCTGACGCGCGCGCCGGGCCGGGCGTGCGGCACGTGCTCGGCGATGGGTGAGCGGGCGCCGTAGCCGACGACGGCGACGCGGACGCCGTCGCTGCTCATGCTCCGCTCCGGTCTCGTGAGCACGACGTCGTGCTCGAACTTGTCACTTTCGACTCTGAATTGAGCATGTCCAGACACTAGGGGTTCCGGGCGCGCGCAAACAGGGGCGAGCGGACCTTTTACGACGACGTAACACGCGCGCCGATGCTCCTGGGACGGCCGATGTCGGGCCGTGAGGTGCGTCCTGCCTGGTCAGGCGGAGGCGACGACGATCTGCACGCCGGCGGTGGCGAACTCGGCCTCGATCTCCGGAGCGACGGGCTGGTCCGTCACCAGCACGTCGACGTCGGCGAGCGGGCAGATGCGCGCGAAGGTGGCCCGGCCGAGCTTGGTCGCGTCGGCGGCGACGATCACGCGGCGCGAGGTGGCGCCGATGCGGCGGCTGACCTCCGCCTCGCCCTCGTGCACGGTGGTGGCGCCGAAGGCGGCGCTCAGCCCATCGACGCCGAGCACCGCGGTGTCGAGGCTGAACTCGCTCAGCGTTGCGCCGACCAGGGGCCCGACCAGCTCGTACGACTGGCGGCGCGACACTCCCCCGGTGACCACGATCTTGACGTGCTCCCGCACGGAGAGCTCGTAGGCGATGTTGAGGGCGTTGGTCACGATGGTGACGCCAGGGGCTTCGGCCTTGCGCAGCCGCTCGCTGCGGCCGAGCTCGCGGGCGACCTCCGTCGTCGTCGTGCCACCGTTGAGCCCCACCGACTCGCCCGGCCCGATGAGTTCGGCGACGGCGCGCGCGATCGCCTTCTTGGCCTCCGCCTGGCTCGCGATCTTGTACTGCAGTGGCAGCTCGTACCCGGACCCGAGCGACGTCGCCCCACCGTGCGTGCGGGTGACCAGGCGCTGCTCCGCGAGGGTGTTGAGGTCGCGGCGCACCGTCGCCGTCGACACCCCGAGCTGCTCGCTGATGTCCGTGATCGACACGCTCCCCCGCTCGCTCACGAGCTCGAGCACGAGGTTGAGTCGCTGCTGCTGCGTCATCGGGGCGCCCTGGGGTTCACGGCAGAATCTTCGCACGGGTGGGCGGGGGTGCGTGATCGATTCTGCTCATGTGGGGGGCGAATGAGCATGCTGGGTGACGGGTGTGCTCTGGTTCGCTCGCGCCGGCTCGGCCGTGGCGACGGGAGAGGTGCGGGCGCGGAGTTTGCTAAGGTATCGCTCGCGCCGTACCTGCTGGGACGGCCGTGCGGGCGTAGCTCAATGGTAGAGCCTTAGTCTTCCAAACTAATTACGCGGGTTCGATTCCCGTCGCCCGCTCAGAGTGCGGAAGCCCAGGTCAGAGAGTGTTTCTGACCTGGGCTTCGTGCATTCTGGAGGGGTGGAAGCGGCGCCGAGTGGCCCTTACGGGCCTCACGCAGCTCGGCCTTGTCGACCTCGCTCAGACCGGGCCGCCGGCGTCCTCGACATCAGCCTGCTTCATCCAGTTCGCCAGCGAGCCTTCGGAGATACCGAAGTCCTTGGCGATCTGCGCCAGCGGCGCCTGGCCCTTACGGGCCACGGCCACGACGTCGTCGCGGAACTCCTTGGGGCAGGGCTTTGCCACGGGACATCCTTCCAGCGAGGACCAGATCCTCACAGTTCAGGTGTCAACCAAACTCGGGGCACACCCTCCATCCCTGGGGCAGTCCCCGAGGTTGGCCGCCGTGGGAGGCTCTAGCGTCGTGGAGAGCATCATCGGGTACATGATCGGCCAGCGACTCGGCAGACGGTTGGAACGCCGTCGCAACAAGCGACTGCGCTCACAGGGCAAGGCAGCAGCGAGCATCCGCGGATTGCCCAGGTTCTCCAACCAGTGGATTTCCGGTGACTGGGAGGTCGCGCCCGGAAGACTGACCTTGTGGCGTACAACTGCCCGCATCGACGAGATCAACCTCGAGTTTCGTCCGCCCACACGTCCCGATTCCTGGGACGTCAATCCAGAAGCTCGCATCTATACGGCTACGAGCAACGGCACGACTATCGAGATCGCACTGCTGCCCGATCAGAGCGACTGGGTAATCGAGCGTCTCGGCGTAGCACCGTCGTGATCCTTGTGGCACAGGTCCGGTGAGCGAAAACGCCACCCTTCTCCTCGATCTGCAAGAGGCGTGACCCGGTCTCGGTCGGTGCGGAACCCGCCGTCTGTCCGCTCGTCTGCCCTGGCCACGCAGCCGCGTCCGTCGCGTCGTTGTGTCCATCGCGCGCTTACATCGTCGCGCGCATGTCCGTCGTTACGTGCCCGTCGACCGTGTGCGAACAAGCTGCCCGGCCCCATGCCGACGCCCGCAGCACGGCTCGTCATCTCCACATCGTCGACGAAGACCAGCACCTGGAAGCCGTCATACGCGTCAGCCGCCGCTACCTCGAACCGGACCGTCTCGGCAGGCGTGCGCGGAACCACCGTGCTGTCGTCCGCCACGACATCCGAGAGCGCAATCCCACGAGGGCGCGGCAGCATCAGCTCTCGCAAAGCGGTATCGAGCAGCCCGCGCAGCTCCTCGGTATCCCTGTGACGTGCGGCCCCGGCGAGCTCACGCAGGGTCGGCGAGTCGACGCCCGAAACAAGGGCGTCCGTGGCGGCGTCGATCAGAAACGCGTTGTCCACACCCTGGTCGAAGGACCAACGTGTCGCGGCCTCGTAGAGACGCTGCCTGGTAGACGTGTTGCGCGATGTCATCGCCGCCCATTCTGGACCACACCGGTTCCGAGCCGGGATCGCGTTTCGCTCAGCCCGCGGACGCTTACGATCGACCGCGCATCCCTGTGTGTCGGTTGTCCGGAGAGGCAGCACACAGTTCACAAGGGATCCGGGCCGTGCCCTGCTACCCCTCGTAGAGCGCGAGGTACCGGGAATACAGATCGTCGACAGACGTGCCCAGTGCTGCGGGCGTCACGATGTCGTGCCCGACGTTCGCGGCGGCAGGAATCACGTAAGCGCCCAGCGACGCGCCGGCGGCGACCGCGATCGCGGAGGGCACAGCAATGACCGACCGCGTGTCCACGGACTGCTCCCGCGCCGAGACGGCGACCGCCACCCGCAGCAGATCACCGTCGCCGGGCACCGGGCGGATCTCGGTCGCGATCCGCAGGTACTGCGCGAGCGCCGTGTACGAGTGCCCCCGCACATCGAACCTGTCGGGCAGCAGTCCCGCACCGTACAGGACACGCATCGCGGCCACGGCGGCCGGCGGCACCCGGCGCGGATGCGGGCGGTAGAACGGAGCGAGGACCAGCAGGCGCCGAACACGACAGGCCGTGCGGGTCGCCAGCCAGGTGGCCAGCACCCCGCCGCCGGACACCCCGACGACACCGGCATCGGAGCCCAGTCGTGCGGTCACGGTCCATGCCTCGGCGGCATAGCGACGCAGGGCGCCGGGGACAACCCGGGCGTGCGCGCGCCGGGTGGTCAGCCCGTGCAGCGGCGCACGCGGGGCGAACACGTTGTACCCCAGGGCGAAGAATCGCTCGGCCAACGCTGCCACCTGTGTCGGCGTGTGGGTGTAGCCGTGCAGGACCAGCGCGGCCTTCGACCGAGGCTCCCCGTGCGACCACAGCCTGGTACCGGCGCCCCGCAGCACCGACGGGTCCGACGCGTCGGCCTCGACCATCGCCCGCGCGTGCGCCTCGGCGGCTGCGAAGCCCACGAGAGTCACCGTGTCCCTGGCAGGTCCCGGTCGCTCGCTCCCGGCATCGGGCCACTGGTGTACCGGTGCTTGACGCCGCGTGGGAAGTACTCGGGATCGCCGGACCGCCTGAGGTCCACCTGAGGTGTCTGACCGGCCTCCGGGACGTAGTGCGCGAACTCGCTGTTGATCCTCAGGAGCTCCGTACGGATCGACTCGGCCACCAGCCGCTCGCGTTCCGCGGAGGGCTCCGCTCCGTCGGCCAGCTCCACAACCACCGTCAGCCGGCGGTCACGGTCGGTGTCCTCGACCGTGTCCAGCACGAACCGGCCGGTCGTCCAGTCGCTGACGGGTGCGCGCTCCAGACCGACGGTGACGTGCTCCGGGTAGATGTTGGCACCGAAGTACGAGACGGTGAACATGGACCGCCCGAAGACGTACACGAAGGGCAGCTCCGGTCCGGCACCGGGGTCGAACCCCGCGTCCTGGCACCGCCCGAGCAGCTCGTCGTAAGAGTAGAGACCGCCTTCGTCGGCGATGTGGTACCGCACGAGCGGAACGGTCCCGTCGGCGCTGAACACGAGCGTGCCGTCCGGCCCGGCCTCGAACTGGCGCGCGGCCGGGTCGTACTGCAGCAGGGTCGGGAGGCGGGACTGGCCGAAGAGCGCCTCCGCGAAGCCGGGGCGTTCGGCCGCGAAGCGGCGGATCCGGACGCTGAGGGGGGTCTCGTTGGCCAGCACTCCGGCGTCCGCCGTCCCGTAGAGGGACGCGATGTCGGTCGCCGGGTCCTGGATGCCTGCCCGGTGGGCGACGAGGTCGCGCCACTGCTCGCTGAACACCTCGCCGGCCAGGACCAGCCTGACCCGGTGCCTCGGCCAGTCGACGCCGCGGGCCAGCCCGGCGTCGATCACGTTCTTCACGAACGGCGGGTAGCCCAGCAGGACCGTCTGGTCGTACTGGCCGGCCAGCTGGTCGACGACGCGGAGGATCTCGTCGACGTCGTTGCCCGGGGTCGCGAGGGTGATCGGGTAGCCCTTGGCCGACAGGTGGCGGCACGCCGTCGCGGTGTACATGCCTCCGACCCAGTTGCCGAGGGCGAAGCAGACGACGGCGAGCGTGCTACGGCGGGCGGCATCGAAGCCGTCGCGGAACACCTGCTCGAAGCGCTCCGCGACCGTGCGCTCGTCGAGGGCCGAGCGCGGCCAGACAGTCGGCGCGCCGGACGAGCCGGACGAGAGCGCGACGGCGTCGGCGTCGGCGAGCCGCCCGTAGCGGCAGCGGCCCGCGAGAGGGTACCGGTGGTGGTAGTTGTCCTTCGTCGTCAGGGGGATCTGGGACGGGTCGCGGACCGACGACGGGTCCAGGCCCAGCTCCCGCAGGAATGTCAGGTACGCGGGTACGGTCTCGACCGCGTCGCGGAAGAGGGCCACGACCGGGTCTGGGCGGCTCACGCCGGCACCACCTCCTGGCCGGTGACGTGGCGGCAGCCGGTGGGCAGCTCGTCCGGCGGGCGTGTCGCATCGGCGTCCAGGTGACGGGCCCTGTTCCCGCCGGCCGTCACCGAGGTGAGGACGGTGTACTGCACGAGTCGTTGCATCGAGGCTCCTGTGATGAGAGGGGTGGCCCAGACGGGGCGACACCCATGACACAGCAGGCCGGTCGACGCACGGTCGACATCACGTCGATGCGGTCCGGCCATCGCCGGAGGTGCCGACAGCTCTGCGCACGATCGGCACCTCCGGTCTCACACGACGGGCACGTCGGTGTCGTCGTCGTAGATCGGTGAGAAGGCGGTCTCCCGGTCCCCGCCGCTCTGGCGCAGGCCGTGGGCAGCGTGTCGACGTCGTGTCGACCGGACGTCGATACGTGGGGTGGAAAGTCGGGAACGTTGTTCTCGAACGAAGAGGAGTACCCCATGTCCACCAACCGCCTCGATGCCGCGACGCTGCGCGCGGAGCTCGACGGCAGCCTGTTCCTCCCCGGGGAGGACGGCTGGGACGAAGCACGTCAGGCCTGGCAGCTCACCGTCGACCAGCGCCCCGAAGCGGTCGTGGTGGCAGCCTCCGTGCGTGACGTGGTCACCACCGTCAACGCCGCCCGCACCGCGGGCCTACGGGTGGCCGCTCAGTCGACCGGCCACAACGCCGGCCCCCTGGGGGCGCTCGCGGGCACGGTGCTCCTGCGCACCTCCGGGCTGACCGGCATCACCGTGGACCCCGCCGCGCGCACGGCCCGCGTGGAAGCGGGCGTCGTGTGGGGCGACGTGACCGCCGCCGCGGCCCCGTACGGCCTGGCGGGTCTCGCCGGTACGGCACCGGACGTCGGCGTGGTCGGCTACACGCTCGGCGGTGGCATGTCGTGGCTGGGACGCACCTACGGGGTCGCCGCCAACCACGTCGTGTCAGCCGACGTCGTGACCGCCGACGGCGTCCAGCGGCATGTCGACGCCCAGAACGAGCCCGACCTGTTCTGGGCGCTGCGCGGCGGTGGCGGCAGCTTCGCCGTCGTGACGGCCCTGGAGATCGGTCTGGTGCCGGTGCCCGACCTGCACGGCGGCGCCCTCTTCTTCCCTCTCGACCAGGCATCCGAGGTGCTGCAGAACTGGCAGCGATGGACGCGGACCGTTCCGGACGCGATCACGTCGGTCGGCCGGCTCCTGCGTTTCCCGCCCCTGCCCGAGATCCCCGAGCCCGTGCGCGGGCAGTCCTTCGTCGTCGTCGAGCTGGTCTCGCTCCTGAGCCGGGAGGCGACGGACGAGGCGCTCGAGCCCCTGCGCGTCCTCGGCCCCGTGATGGACACCGTCCACCCGTCGGAGCCTGCCGAGCTGGCCGCCATCCACATGGATCCGCCGGCTCCGGTGCCGGGAACCGGGGACGGCTTCCTCCTGACCGACCTGCCGCTCGAAGCCCTGGACGCCTTCCTGTCGGTCGCGGGGCCGGGCGAAGACTTCGGGTTGCTGAGCGCGGAGATCCGCCACCTGGGCGGGGCCTTCTCTCCCGACACCACTCGGGGTGGCGTGGTGTCCGGGTTCGCCGCCGGGTACGCGATCTTCACCGCGACGATCACCCCGGACGAGACCGCCGTGAAGGCCACCCACATCGTCCTGGACCGACTGCGCGACACGCTCCGCCCGTGGACCGCACCGGTCTCGTACCTGAACTTCGCCGAGCGTCCCGGCGGTGCGCCGTTCGCGCACACGGCGGCGCTGCACCGCCTGCGGAGCATCAAGGCCCTCTACGACCCCGCAGACGTCATCCGCGCCAACCACCCGGTCAGCCCGGCCCAGGGCTGACCGGCCGGACTGCCTCGTCGATGCAGGGGCTCTCAGCGGGGTGACCGCATCCGGCGAGGCATGGGCCGACGGGTAAGGGATGACCTGTCGGCCCGGCGCCGGCCGGGCCGCACGGCCCGGCCGGCGCCGACGTGCGTCACGAACGGCTGACGAGCGGCGCGTCCGCCGCGAAGAGCTCCTGGAACCGTCGGGCGTCCCGCTCCAGGGTCCGGGCCAGCACCCGGGACATCAGCGGGAACAGGAGCCGCTGACCGAAGCCGCGTGCGGAGTACCGCAGCGTGAGGCAGACCACCGACCGACCGCTGGGACCGGTGGTCAGGCGACGAGAGCCCTCCACGTCGAGCCCTTCGACGGCGACCCAGCGGAACATGCCCCCGGTCTCCGAGGCCGTGACGGCCGTGACGGCGGTGACGGTGCGCAGCGTCGAGCCCATGGCGCGCATCGTCTCGTAGGTGATGGTTCCCTCGACCACCGTGCCGCGGTTCGACTGCCTCATCTCCACGACGCCGCCCCGCCACCGGGGATCGTGCGTGCAGTCGGCGAGAACCGCCCAGACCTCCGCGGCCGGGGCGTCGACGGTGGCCTGCGCTGACAGGGTGACGGTGGGCATGGTGTTCCTCGGTCTTTCGTCGGGATCAAGACGCCCGATCGTCGCCCGCCTGGATCGACAGACGGTCGACATCCGGCGAACGCCCGGAAACGAATTCGCCCCGCTCTTCCGTCGCTGCGCGCCGACGAGCGCTCGTATGCTCTTGGCGGGTCTGCCTGCGGGGCAGCGACCCGGAGGCAAGAAAGGTTCTCCCCATGTCCGACGACATGACGTTCGCGCTGCTGGGCCCCGTCCGTATGTGGCGTGCCGGGACCGAGCTGCCGGCAGGCTCACCGCAGCAACGGGCCCTTGCCGCGATGCTGCTGCTGCACGAGGGCCGCGTCGTCGGCATCGACGAGATGGCCACCGCCCTGTGGGAGGACGAGCCGCCGCGCGGAGCCTTCGGCACCCTGCGCACCTATGTCTCCCGTCTGCGCCGGCTGCTGGAGGGCACCACCGCCACCATCGACACGGTCGGCGGAGGCTACGCGCTGCGCACGCCGCAGGAGTCCGTGGACGTCGCGCGGTTCGAGACCCTGCTACGCCGTGGCCGCGAGCTCGGACGGACCACCGACCTCACCGGCGCCGCGACCGTCCTCACGGAGGCCCTCGACCTCTGGCAGGGCGACGGGCTCGACGGAGTTCCCGGCGCCTACGCGGCCCACCAGCGGGTCAGGCTCCAGGAGGAACGGCTGGCAGCCAGGACGCTGCGCCTCGCCGCCCTGCTGGACACCGGGGGCTCGGTGGTCCCGGAGCTCACCACGCTGGTCGAGGCGCACCCGTACCGCGAGGAGCTGCGTGCCCTGCTGATGCGGGCCCTGTACCGCGACGGCCGCCAGGCCGACGCCATCGACGCCTATCACACCGGCGCCCGCCTGCTCGGCGACGAGCTCGGTCTGGACCCCGGCCCGGCCCTGCGCGAGATGCATCAGCGCATCCTCGTCTCGGACCCGACCCTCACCGTCACGCCACGCACCGAGACCAGCACGACCGTTCCGGACGGCTCGGCCCGGGCCGAGCAGACCCCCGTGCCTCACCCCGCGCAGCTCCCCGCCGACCAACGCGGCTTCGTCGGACGGCACCGCGAGCTCGCCTGGGCCGACGCGCTCCTCGACACGCGGGCGGCTCCGACCACGGCCGTCATCTCCGGGATGGGCGGCGTCGGCAAGAGCGCCCTGGCCGTCCACTGGGCACACCACAACGCGACCGCGTTCCCGGACGGCCAGCTCTACGTCGACCTGCGCGGCTTCGACCACACCCAGGCACCCGTGAAGCCTCACGACGCGCTCATCAGGCTGCTCGAGGCCTTGGGCATCGCCGGCCAGCACGTCCCGGACAGCCTCGACGCACGCGCAGCGCTGTTCCGCTCCGCGCTGGCAGGCCGCCGGATGCTGGTGCTCCTCGACAACGCACGCGATGCCGACCAGGTGCGTCCCCTGCTTCCCGGCACGGGAGACAGCCTCGCCCTGGTCACCAGCCGTCACCGGCTCTCGGCGCTGTGCGTCGCCGGCGCGGCGTCCATACACCTCGATGTCCTGCCCGACGACGACGCCAAGGTGCTGCTCACCCACCGCGCGGGACCGGACCGGGCGGACGCCGACCCGGAGTCGCTCGACCGGATCGTCCGCGCGACGGGCAGGCTGCCGCTGGCACTGGCAGTCGTCGGAGCACGGCTCGCCGACTCCCCGGACATCCCGCTCCGCGTGATCGCCGACGAGCTGGGCAGCGCGCACACCGTCCTGGACTCGCTCGGCGATCCCGACCCGACCGTGGACGTCCGCGCGGTGCTCTCGTGGTCGTGCACCGCCCTGGACCCCGCGGCCCTGCACGCACTGCGCCAGCTCGCGGTGCTGCCGGAGGCGGCGTTCGACGTCCCGGCCGCCCGGTCCGCGGTCGGGCACCACGACCCGGTCCCCGTGGACGCGCTGGTCCGAGCCAGCCTGCTCGTGCGGACGCGCCCGGGCTGGTACGCCCTCCACGACCTGGTGCGCGCCTGCGCGGCCGAGTTCGCCGTCAAGCACCCCGAGGCACGACGAGAAGCGGTCGCCCGGGTGCTGGACCACTACCTCGGCTCCGCCCACCGGGCCACGATGCTCCTGGAGCCCCGCCGGGTACCTCTCGACCTGCCCGAGCCCACCATCGGCACGGAGGTCCTCCGCCACGCCGACGCGACCGCTGCGTTCGACTGGCTCGCGGGACACCGACGAACGTTGCGCGCGGCTGTCGACCTCGCGGTCACTGAGCGCTCGTACGGTGCGGCCTGGCAGCTCGCCTGGTGCCTGGCGGCCTACCTGCACCGCGCCGGGTACTGGTCGGACGCCGTGAACCTGTGGCAGGTCGCGCTCGGTGCCGCGGAACGCGACCAGAGCGTGATCGGGCAGGCGCGGACCCACCAGGGCCTGGGCGTCGCGCTCGGCATGAGCCACGGGCTGAGCGCCGCGGGGTTCCACCCGCCATCTGCGGCGCAGGACGACACCCAGGCCGCAGCCTGTGCCCACGTCACCGAGGCGATCCGCCTGTACCTGTCGATCGGCATGCGGGCGGCCGCCGCCTGGGCGCTGGTGAGCCTGGCGTCCCTGCACGACTCGACCGCCGACCCGGACGCCGTCACCGACGCCCTGGAACGAGCCCGCGAGCTGTCCGACGAGCCCTCGTTGCAGGTGGCCGTGCTGAACAACCTCGCGGTGCTCCACGCCAGGCTCGGCGACGGGCCGCGCGCGGTCGCCGCGGCACGCGAGGTTCTCGACCTCATCCAGACCATCGGCGACACCTCGACCGGCGCCCACGCGACCGACACACTCGGCATGGCGCAGATGGCCGACGACGACCCCGGCGGCGCCACCACCTCGTTCCGGGCGGCCGCCCGCGCCTTCGAGGCGGCCGGCGACCCGATGAACCAGGGGGTCAGCCTCGCCAACCTGGGCGACGCGTACGTCGCAGCGGGTGACGCCGCCGCAGCCCAGGCCGCGCGGGCCGAGGCGCTCGCCGTCCTGGACGGCACCGGGCACCCTGTCTCGGACCGGCTGCGGGTGCTGCTCGGCCAGCCGGCAGAGATGACCGACGTCGACCGCTGAACCCCGCCGGCGAGTCACGCCATCGCCCCGCGGCAGGCTCACGTGTCCGGGGTGCAGGACGCGGCGGGTTCCCGCGCGACAGCCGGCGCCCACGGGTCACAGCGGAGGTGCCCGCCCGGCGACGAGCCGGGCGGGCACCTCGATGCCTCTGAATCCCCGTCGGTCGGGGTCTATCGGGTAGGTGTCATTCGTCTCCGTTCGCCTTGGTGCCATCCGGCGCGGCGGTGAACCAGACGCCGCCGACCGCCTCGCCGTTGATCTGGCCCGGCTCGGTGTCCCCGCTGAAGCGGTACAGCGGCCAGCCGCCGAGCGTGACCTGCAGGCTGCCGTCGTCCCTGGTCGTGGTGCCGAGCAGCGCTTGGTCTATACCCGTGTAGACGATCTTGTTCCTGGTCAGTACCGGCGGCCAGGTCGTCGCGCAGTCCCCGTAGCAGGTGGTCGTCGACGGCGAGGCCGTGTCGTCGTCGAACCGGTAGAGCGTGAAGCCCTCGCCGTCGGCCACGACATGGCCCAGCTGCGGGTTCTGCACCACCTGGACGCCGGCCGGCCAGTAACCCCCTGAGGGGTTCGTCTCCGCGGGGGTCGACGCGTCGGCCGGTGCCCCGGGCTCCTCAGCCGCCGGCTGGGAAGCAGCCGTGTCCGACGGGACCACCGGTGCGGGGGCATTGACGGTGCAGCCGCTGAGCAGCAGACCGGCGACGACAGAGGCGGCCGCGAACGAGGCGCGAACGGTGCGAGTCACTTTCGGATACTCCTTCACGGTACGAGGGGGAAGGCGACGTCGGGCCGGCACCGAGCTGAGCATGATGTCCTCCTGGGGTGGATGGGGCCCCGCCGGTCGGCGGGACGACCCATCCGACCCCTCACACATCGACACCAGATCGACGTACCGTCGATGAAGACAACGCGTCTCCGACCTTGCGAGGTCCCCCTCGACGACCCCCATGGCGCCTGGCCGGTGGGCGCCGGTTGGCAGGCGCCCTGAACTGTGCCAGGTCTTGATGATGGCGTGTCGTCACGCCGGGCTGTGGCGGGCCACCAGCCACTCGACCGTGGTCCACACCGGCTCCGGGCGAATCGAACCGGGACCGGTCCCGCTACCCCGTTGCTACCTTCCTCCGGCCCGCGGAAAGCACCGCCTTGAGGAGCGCGACATGCGGAGAAAGCGATCGACCCCGGAGCCAGAACGGAACGACCTCGCTGTTCGGTCGCTCGCGGCAGGCATCGTCACGTGGTTCTGCATCCCGGGAGTGTTTGCCATCGTGGCGATCCACCTCGGGCGCAAGGCCCGGGAGGCGGCTCAGCGGGGAGAAGCCGACAACGCGCACCTCGCCGACGCCGGTATCGTCCTGGGTTGGCTGCACCTCGGCGTCCTGGGCGTGGTCGTTCTCGTGCGCATCGTCATCTTCTTCATCGGCACGGCGGGTGGCCTCGCATGAGCGCTGCCGGGGCGAGCCATCTCGCCCGGTTCGGGTGACGGTTCGGAACCGACACCCCTGTCATCGCCGGCATGCTGCCATCGGGCCCTCTACCAGGTCCCGAGACGAAGCACACCCGTCCGTCCTGGAGGTTCACCTGGCCGGCGAGACGAGCGTCGCTGCTCGTACCCCCGTCCGTCACCGCGCAGTCCGCGCCTTCGGCGTCAGAGACGGTCCGGTCGACGCCGGGTCCGGCCGCTTCTTGCCGTCCTCCCCGATCATCCGCGGCGCCGGCTTGACGGGCCAGCGCTCGACCACCCGTGACCGCAGCTCGTAGCCCCGAGCGGCGGCCACGACGTCCCACACGACGGCGGCGACCACGACGGCGACCGAGCCCGCGAGCGTCACCAGCGCCTGCGGCACGAAGCCGCCGAAGGTCTCGTCGGCGTCGCCGTACAGCGTCGCGACGTCCGCCATCCCACCGGTGCCGAGGCTGTACACGGCCCAGCCGAACGTGGTCCCGAGCGCGGCGAGGAAGGCCAGGGCCTGCGCGAAGACCACCGGCTGATGGTCGGCGTACTTGCGCAGCAGCGTCCGCTGCGGGCGGGGAGCGTCCGGGGCCGCCAGCGCCTCGCGCAGGATCTGCTGCTCGCGCCGCTGCACGGCCGAGTCCGCGAAGAATCCCACCACCAGGAGCGCGACCGCCACCACCATGAAGGACGCGAAGACCCAGATACCGGCGACGAGCACCACCTCGATGCCTTCCGCATACTCCACGCGTGGACCGGCTTCGGTCCTGGTGCGGTACGGGTGCGTGACGAACAGCCAGAGCTGCATGAGGCTGAACCCGAGGGCGAAGCACACGATGCCCACGTACTCGTACCAGGTGGCTCGGCGTCGCAGCCGCTGGAGGTCGGGCGGAAGCTCCGCCTCGTCGTCGCCCGCGGGTCGCGCGGAGGCGGCCCGCCGCCAGGCGGCCTGCTCGTCGGCGGTGGTCCAGTGCGCGGCGATCTCCCGACGACGCCGGTGGTGCGCGGGACGGCCCGCCAGTGCAAGCAGTACGAACACCCCGCCCACCCCCGTAGCGGCGAGGAACCCCCAGAGGATGGGCAGCTCGCTGCCGTCGACGGTGAAGGCCGCGATCACGGCCATCAGCAGCCCGATCCCCGCGACCAGCACCGACATGATGAAGAACGCGAGGAACGGCGGCTGAGCCGCCACCAGGTCGACCTGGCTCGGGTGTGGCACGGCCGCCCTCGGCGCTCCCCCGCGAGCAGCCCGGACCAGGGCACGCGAGGTGATCACCTGCCGCAGCGCGAACAGCACAGTGGTCACCGCCCCGCCACCGAGGGCGAGCACCAGCACCGGTACCATGCCGGCCCGGGCGAGCTGGTCGAGGGCGCTGCTCACGGCGGGCTCGCCGGACAGGGCTTCTTCGCCGACCATCGCGACGGCCAGGAGGAGGACGAACGAGGCCCCGATGCCGAGAAGGAACGGGCCGAGCGCGTTGATCGCTCCGTTCACGAGTCGCCCGACGAAGCTCACCGGGTACACGCGCCAGTGCGGCTCCACTGCCGCAGGTCGTCGTGTCGTCATGGCGCGGGCAGTCTATCGATGACCACGAGATGGGGCCCGGCAAGCCTGTCCGCCAGACCTGAAAGGGTGCCGTCACCCGTGGCACACTCGCGTCGCAACAGACGCTCGGAGGCATCGGTGCGATCAAACTTCTACTGGACAGCCAACCGGATGACCGCGGCATGGCTCTTCGGCATGGTCGCGTCGGCCGGCGCCTTCGGCGCGCTCGCAGAGGCTGCTCGCCTGCCGCCGGCGGTCCTCGGCGTGCCGGCGCTGTTGGGGTCCGCGGTTCTGATCATCCCGCTCCTGCGGATCCTTGCCCGCCAGGTCGATGGGGTTGCTGCCCACGCGTCCGTGCAGCGACCGCACGGCGTCGTCATCCCCGCTTCGGCCCTGACCCTGTCGTCCGACACCGGCAGAGAGCTCGGCCTTCAGACCGCTGGGCTGAATGCGTCAGGTGGCAGTCCTGTCGCACTGGTCGTGCTGCCGGATCGCGTCGAGGTCTGGAGCGGCCGCAACGAGTCGGAACCTCGTTGGTCGGCCGATGCGGCCGACCTGACGGCCACAGTGGGGCTGGTCCGAGTGGGCCTGGCGAACAAATGGGACGTCGTTCGCCTGACGGACGGCACGACGACCCTGGCAGTCTCTCCGCGCTACGGGACGTTGCCGCTCGATGCGGGCGGGGACATCGACCGCGTGCTCGCCGAGCTCGGGCTCGACCCATCGGCGGTGCGTCGAGCGTCGTCCACGGCGAGCCCCGAGCCTTAGGCAGCACACCGCGCATCTGCCGGTACTCCGTGCCCCGGTGGGACAGGCTGGGTATGAGGAGCACGCCGCGTCTGTTCCACGCGGGGCCGTCCCGACATGCTTTCCAGCAACGGTGCATGCGGTCGGCCGGCGAGCAGCGTCAGTTGCGTAGTTCGTCAGACCACACGCGCACGTCGCGGAAGTCAGTCACGGCAAGGTAGGCAGCAGAGATGAACCGCGAGAGATCGCCGTCCGCAATCAGCCAGATGTCATCGATGACCTGCTCGGGCGGAGACGACTCGCCGTAGCAGTCGTGCCAAGCAAGGTCGAGCGACGCCAAGACGTCGAGCACCGCGCCGGCCTGACTGCCGAAGGTGTCGGTGGCACGCGGACCTCTGGACGTTCGCCGGTCAGCCTCTCCGCTCACCATCCGCGAGGTCTGCCAGGCTTACGGTCACCGACGTGCGACATGCTGGATGGCCGTACCACCGTCCACGCTCACGACCGCCTCCCCCGAGCAGACCTACCGGCGCCGCTTCTTCAGGTACACCGCGAGCTCGTCGTAGGCACCGGCGTCGTTCCCGTACATCGCGTAGTTCTTGGCGGTCTCCATCCACTCCCCGATGCTCGGGCGCACGGACTTCGCCGCGTCCTGCAGGTGCCGCTGCGTGATCGGGACCACCCGGCCGGCGGCCATCGACTCCTCCATCGCGGTCTCCGTCGCCTGCTCGCACACCAGCGCGAGGTCGGCGCCCGACATGCCGTCGGTGGCGCGCGCGATCTTCGCGAGGTCGATCCGGTCGGCCGGCCGGCCGCGCAGGTGCAGGCGCAGGATCGCCTCGCGGCTCTCGACGTCGGGCGGCAGCACGAGCACCGTCCGGTCGAAGCGTCCCGGCCGGAGCAGGGCCGAGTCGATGTCCCACGGGTGGTTGCTCGCGCCGAGCACGAAGAGACCCTCGTTCTCGGTGCTGGCGCCGTCCAGCTCGGACAGCATCTGGTTCACCACGCCCCGCATGGCGGACCCACCGCCGCGCAGGTGCGACCGCTTCTGGCCGAGCGCGTCCATCTCGTCGAAGAACAGGACGCACGGCCGGTTCCGCCGCGCCGTCTCGAAGATGCTGCTCAGGTTGCGTTCGCTGCTGCCGATCCACATGTCCAGCACGTCGCTCAGGCCGATCTCGTAGAAGCTCGCCCCGAGCTCCCCGGCGAGCGCCCGGGCGATGAACGTCTTGCCACATCCGGGAGGGCCCCAGAGCAGCAGGCCGCCGCGGAGCGACTTGCCGAACTCCCGGCTCAGGTCGGGGTTGCGCAGCGGCGTGAGGAACGACTGGTCCAGGCGCTTCTTCACGCTCGCCAGCCCGCCGACGTCGACCAGCGTGACCCCTGCCTGCCCGAGCGTGCCGAGGGTGGGTTCGGCGACGGGCTCGCTGTCGGACCACTGCTCGAGGATCTCGTCGGCGGTGTCGGGGATGGCGGCCGCGGCAGCCTGCGGAGCGTCCGCGACCGGAACCGGGGCAGCCGCGGCGGGGGTGGCCGTCGGGGCCGCCGGTGCGAGCGCGTCGGCAAGGCGGCCGTAGGACGCCGCCTTCGTCTCGTCACCGAGGGCCCGTGCGGCACCGGCTGCGACGCGCAGCGCCTCGACGTGGTCGGGCACGGCCGCGAGCACGGTGGTGGCGTGGGTGAGCGCCTCGTCCGGGCGGTCGGCCTCCGCGAGCAGTCTGGCGACGTGGGCGCGCACCTCGTGATTGGCGGGGTCTGCGGTCAGCGCGACGAGCAGTGCGTCGATCACCGGATGCGTCATTCGCCGAACGGTACCGGATTGCTTTGGTCCGCTTTGACCGGTCCTGTCTGGACCTCTACGGTGTGCCTCACTCGTGCTCGATCCCGAGCCACGACCAGTGCGCCCGGGGTGGACGATGAACGAGACTGCAGCTGCCGCTGAACAGCGTGGCCGTGCCCTGCTGGAGCTCGGCCGGGGGCGGGAGGCGGAGCAGCAGTTCCGCACCGCGCTGGCCGTGACCCCTGACGATCCGGACCTCCAGGCCCAGCTCGCTCAGGCGTTCCTGCTGCAGGACCGCTACCAGGAGGCGCACGACGCCAGTCGCGACGCCGTCGGCGCGGCGCCGGAGCACGCGTTCGCGTACTCGATCCTCTCGGCGTCGCTCGCCGGCCTCGAGCGCCTGCCCGAGGCGCACGCCGCCGTCCGGCAAGCTCTGGCGCTCGCGCCGCACGTCGCGGGACTGCACGTGCAGGAGGCCCGGGTGCTGCTGGCGCAGAAGAAGCCCACCGAGGCGCTGGCGAGCGTCGCGCAGGCACGCGCGCTCGACCCGGAGGACGCCGACGCCACGGCGGTGCAGGCCGCCGTCCTGTTCGAGCTGCAGCGGTTCGGTGAGGCCGACGCGGCGGTGCACGAGGCGCTGAGCCTGGAGCCGGAGAACGTGGCGGCGCACCGCGTCAAGGGTCTCCTGGCGCTCCGGCGCGGTGGCGGCGCCTCCGCGGTGCAGGCGCACCGGACGGCGCTGCGCCTGGAGCCCACGGACTCCGGTGCGCGCCAGGGCCTCTCGTTGTCGCTCAAGTCGCGCAACCCGCTCTACGGGCTCCTGCTGCGCTACAGCATGTGGCTGCAGGCGCAGCCGAAGGGCCTGCGGATCGGCATGGCCTTCGCGCCGATGATCCTGATCCGGGTGCTGCGCCCGTTCGAGGGTCAGCTGTGGGCGGGCGTGCTGCTCGGCCTCGTGATCGCGTCCGTCGTGCTCAGCTGGAGCCTCGAGCCGCTGATGAACACGGTGCTGCTGCTCAGCCGCGACCGGCACG
The DNA here is from genome assembly GCF_024171955.1 of Promicromonospora thailandica. Lineage (GTDB taxonomy): Bacteria > Actinomycetota > Actinomycetes > Actinomycetales > Cellulomonadaceae > Promicromonospora > Promicromonospora thailandica. The sequence continues at coordinate 63,580 of NZ_JAMTCS010000001.1, forward strand.
TGCTCGGCCGTCCGGAGCGGCTGGCGACCTATTCTTACCTCGGTTTCGCAGGGGCCGGCATCGCCGTGCTCGTCGTGGGCCTGACGGCGAGCATCCCGTTCTTCTCGACGCTGGCGATCGGGCTCGGCCTGTGGGCGATGGCCACCGGCTCCGCCCATCTGGTCCGGCCGGGCCTCGTCCGGGTGCTGATCATCGGGGCCGGGGTCGCCGCCGTCCTCGCCGCGGTGGCGTTCGGCGGCACGCTGGCCGGTGTCGCCGGCCTGGCGGTCGCGGCGCTGGTGGTGCTGCTCGGCGGCGTCGCGGCGCTCTGGTTCACCGCCTTCGCCTGACCGTTCACGGTGGACGACGGCGCAGTTCGCACGCAGTACCGCCTGCTGGACGCGGTCACGCCCCCTCCGCGCCGGTGACGGCCGCGGAGGGGGCGCCGTCGGTCAGGAACCGTCGATCAGCCTGACGGCCAGGTTCGGGTCGAACGTGCCGGCCGGTACGGACGGCGCCGTGCCGCACGGGCCGTCGGAGACGCCGGGCGTCTTGACCCACAGGAGCATCTCGGCCCCGCCGCCGACCTGCGCCGTGACGCCGAGCCGCCGCCCGGCCGGGTTGCACCAGGAGCCGCCGTGACCGTTCCCGTTGCGGCTGGTGTCGACCACGAATGGCTTCGTCGTCCCGAGATATTCGTTCACGGAGTTCGCGTAGCTGATGGACTGGCTCGTCGTGTAGAAGTTCGAGACGTTCACCGAGAACCCGCGGATGTTGCCGATCCCTGCCTGATCGAGCCGGTAGGCGATCGTGGACGCGTTGGTCCAGCCGGGGTTGCCGGCGTCGAGGTACGCGTACGTGTTCGGCGCCTTCTGCTGAAACATCTGGGTGGCGTACAGCAGCATGCCGAGCCGCTCGTCCTTCTGCGCCTGGGTCATGCAGTCCATGCCGTTCAGCGCGTCCGGCTCGATGATCACGACGGCGGGCTTGCTGCCGATCCCCGCCGCGAAGCTGGAGATCCACGTGCGGTACGCGCTCACGCTGCCCGCGCCGCCACCCGAGTGGCCCGCGCAGATGTCCCGGTCCGGGATGTTGTAGGCGACCAGGACCGGCAGCTTGTCCTGCCCGTCCGCCGCCCCGGTGTAGCTGGCCACCGTGGCGCCGATCGAGGAGTCGTTGCCGAACCAGCGGGCGATCGGCTTGGACCCGATCGACGCCTGGATCCGGGACGCGCGGGAGTCACCCGAGTTGTTCCGCGCCCAGACCGCCGGGAGCGAGTCGGGATTGACGTAGAACCCGTTGGTCATGCCGATCGGGTCAGCTGCTGATGCGGGCGCCGCCGGCAGAAGGAACGCGGCCGCGGCCAGCATCCCGGCGAGGGTCTTCAGGATCTTCATTCCGGAGTTCCTCTCTGAGCCCCGGAGCCCTTCCTCGTTGAAGGACTTCCGTGGGCGGCACGCTGGTCCTGTCACCGCCGGCGCGTCAATCGAGCAGGGGGTTTGCGAGCGAAAGCGATCGTGACGGCGACCCTGCTACTTCAGGTGCCGGGCGAAGAACCTCGCCGCGTCGTCCCCGGCGAATGGAGGGACACCCGTGTGACCGCCGAGGTTGGCCTGCAGGGTCTTCTCCCGCGAGCCGAAGGCGTCGAAAAGGTCCAGGGCCGCCTGGCGGTCGTTCCCCTCGTCATCCCACTGCAGCAGGACATGCAGCGGAATGGTGACCTGGCGTGCCTCCTCGAGCGTGGCCCGAGGCACATAGCTGCCCGCGAACAGCCCTGCGGCCACGATTCGTGGCTCGACCACGGCAAGCCGGACACCGACGGCGATTACCCCGCCTGCGTACCCGACCGGCTCGTCGACCTCGGGCAACCGGAGGAGCGCGTCCAGGGCCGAACGCCACTCGGGGACCGACTGCTCGACCACCGGGAGGATCAGCCGGTCGATGATGTCGTCGCTGACCGGCTCGCCGGCGGCCAGTGCGCGGCGCAGGTCCGCGCGGGCCTGGTCGGCTCCGGGCAGCGGTGGCCGTGTGCCACTGCCCGGACCTTCGAGGGCGACGGTCGCGATGCCGTCGGACGCGGCAGACAGGGCCCGCCCCACCAGCCGGGGGTACATCCGATCCAGGCCGAAGCCGCCGGGCTGGCCGAGCAGGATCAGTGGACGAGGGTCGGACGGGGTGGCGGTCTCGGGCGTCCAGAGGATGCCGGGGACCTCGCCGAGAGTGAAGCGGCGCTCCACGACGCCGTCGTCGAGTCGCTGAGCCGAGGTGAAGACCACAGCGGAAGTGCGCGGGATCGAACTCGGAGTGGTGTTCATGGTCGTGCCTTTCGGGAGCACTGAGTGAGTGGCGCTCCCGGACGACCTATCGCCCGACCATGACTCCGCGGAGGAGCACCCATGCCGATACGTTCACGGGTACCACCTCCTTGATCTGTCGTGCACGGCCTCCGCGAGGCTAGCAGCACCGATCCGCGCCCCTCAACGGAAATTCTGGTCACAAGCCGGGGGGCGTCAGCAGCGCGTGCACAGGGACGCTTTCGTCGGACTCGATGGGTCCGCTGAGGTCGGAGAACACTCGACCGCGGCACATGCCACGGTGCCTCCGCAGCGGCAGACGGTACGCAAAGATGGGCACCGTGAGCAGAGCGGCCAAGAGGGACAACGGGGCCAGCTGGTTCGTCGTGGACGACGATGCGGCGCGCGCCACGGTCGATGCTGCGATCCGTGGAGCCCTGCACGCCCAGCGCGACCGCCTGCACACGCTCCACATCGATCTCGTCTCCGACCGCGACTGGCCGGCGGAGGCGCTCGACGCCGTGCGCAGGGCGGAGCGTCGCCTTCCGGCGAGCCGCCGCGGCGGCATCTCTCTGACGCTCGATCCTCGCCTCGGCGAGGATTTTCGGATCGCATTGGACCTGGCGCCGGTCAGCATCGGCGGTACCGGCACAAGTCATGACGGCGCACCGATCTGGGACGCGAACGACACCGGCACCAGCGCCGCCTTCGCTCTCTACCCGGCCGAGGAGCTCGCGGTGCGTCGCTCCATCACCGATGCCGGCGGCGATCCTGCTCACCTCGTCAGGCTGGAGTCGCACCGACTCGCCGGCCGCGCCCTCACCTGCGACGTCGTAGGCGCCACCGCCCCGGACGCGGCACACTGGCAGCCGCCCGCCGGCTGGCGCGCCTACGAGCGCACCGTCTACCTGGGCTCCGGCGCCGACCTCTGGGACGCGGCCTCGGCGGCAGTCCTCTCGTGGGGCGTCAAGACGCGCAGCGGTTTCGCCGTCGACCCCCGGGTCGGAACCGGACGGACGGCCCGGCAGGGCGACCGCTTCTGGCTCGTTGCCCGGATCGGACCTCTGCGGGTGCGTGAACCCGTCGAGGTCGTGGCGACGGTCTCGACCGAGACCCGAGCCGCACTCGCCTACGGCACCCTGGACGGCCACCCGGTCTCCGGGGAGGAGGCGTTCATCGTCCACCGGGACGACTACGGAGTGCGCCTCACGCTGCGCTCTCTCACGCGCACCGGCCGGGGCCCGTGGCGGGTCGTGTTCCCGCTGATCCTGATCGCCCAGCGTGTGTATCGACGCCGCTACCTTCGGGCGCTGCGCCCCGGCTGACGTCAGCCCCATCCCCGCATCACACCCATTCCACGTGCTCAGCGCGCCGATCCTGATAGACATGCCACCGGTCGCCACAGCGAAAGGGGTAGCACGGATGCAGGACGTCAGGTCCCTGCGGGCATGGGTGTGGGTCATCGCCGTCCTCGGCTATCTGATCCTGCCCGTCGTCGCGTTCTTCTCGCTCCTGGGCCTCGGCCCGGGCGAGGTCTTCGGCCGGTCCGGCGGCCTCGAGGGCCTGGGCGGCGTCGCGGGGATCGGGATGTTCGTGATCCCGGTGCTGACGTGGGTCATCACGGTGGCCCTGCACCGCGAGCGCCGTGCGCACGGTGAGCGGGCGGTGGACGGCGTCGTCCTCAACTGGGTCGGCGGCATGCTGATCGTGGTACTGGTGCTGACCACCGCCGGCGCGTCCCTGGTGCCCAGGATCACGGACTACCTCGAGCGTCACGAGCCGGGTCTTGCGGGCGCGGCGAGCTCGTCCGAGCAGGCCTCCGTCACACGCCTGCGGTAGGGCACCGTCGGCATTTTCGTGTACCCGCGGGCCCCGCTCTGGTAGACATGCCACCCGTCACTCACCGCGAGAGGGGCACGTCGATGCAGGACGGCAGGTCGCTCCAGGCATGGGTGTGGGTGGTCGCGGTGGTCGGCTACCTGATCGTCCCGTATAGCGCCGGTGTCCTCGGCGTGGGTCTCAGCCTGGGCAGCGCGCTGGGCGGCATGGCCGACGAGGCCGAACGGACCGCGGGCGCGGCTGCTGGGTTCGGGGTGTTCGTCGTTCCTGTGCTGGCCTGGGTCATCTCCCTCGCGCTCCACCACGAGCGCCGGGCACACGGTCAGCGCGCCCTTGACGGCGTCGTCCTCAACTGGATCGGTGGCCTCCTCGTGGCCTGCCTCGCGGTCACTGTCTTCGGCGCGTACGGCATGCCACGGGTGAACGAGTACCTCGAGCGGCACGAGCAGGCGAGCATCGAGGACGGAGCCGGCTTGTCCGAGGGTGATCCGCAGCCGAGTGCCCGGCCGACGGAGTACACCAGTGCTCAGGTTGCCGCCGAAGCCGCCGACAAGGCGATGGGGCTGCTTCGGAACGACTCCTGGGAGAACCTCGACCTCACTGACGCCACCAGCTCGGAGGCGATGGCTGAGGCGATCGGCGGAAGTCTGCCGGATCCGACGACCGTGCACCCGCTGCCCCTCACCTACGACGCCGACGTCGCCGCCCACGAGGGGACTCCGTCCCATCCGCACGGCGGGCGCGTGAACTTGCGGGTGACCGTGCATCTCACCATGGACCGGGGTGAGGTCAGGGGTGGTGTCACGGACTCGTCGACCACGACGGACCATGAGTCGTGCTGGGGCATGCGCGTCCACACGAGTGTCGGGATCACCGACGTGCAGCAGATCGACTGCACGTCGGCCGACTCCATCGGCGAGCTACCGGTCCTGAAGGTGCCGTCGCCGGACATGGTGCGGGCTCTCCGGTCGACGGCCGCCCTCGACGAGGGCATCGCCGCCAAGGACGCTCAACACGCCCTCCGGGATGCTCTCCAGGACGACGACCTCGTGGTCGCCCGGGCGGGTGTGGCGCTGGTGATCGCGCTCGAGGTGCACGGCAGCTGCGCCGTCGTCGTGCGGGAGCCGGGGCAGGAACCCTTCGAGTTCCTGGGGTACCGGCACCCGGCACAGCGTGCGTGCACCCCGGAGCTGTACACGGACGCGCCAGGTGTCCGCGCGGCCGGTCGCGTTCCCTGAGCCGACGCCAGGTGCAGAGCGGCGTTCACCGCCCCAGGAACTCCGTCAGCACCTCCCGCGTCCGGGCGAGCTCCGTCATCTGCCGGTCGACGTCGTCCCGCATCTCCGCCACCCGTGCCCGCGCCGCCTCGTGGTCCGCCGCGGACGCGGACGGCGACGCGCACGCTAGCAGCGACCGCACCTTCTCCTGCGGGAAGCCCATCTGGAACATCATGCGTACGGTGCGGGCGATCTCGACCGCGCTCTCGTCGTACTGCCGGTACCCGTTCGGGGCCCGGGTCGCGGTGAGCAGCCCCTGCTCCTCGTAGTACCGCAGCAGCCGCGGGCTCACGCCGCTGCGCGCGGCCAGCTCGCCGATGATCACCAGCACACCTCCCGGCCCCTTGACCTTCACATCATGTGAAACCTTAGCCTCGCCGCATGACCACCAGCACCCGCACGAGCATCGACGTCGACGGCCGCCTGCGCACCCTCGACGTCGTCGAAGGCCCCCGCACGCCGGGTCGCCCGCTCGTCCTCGTCTTCCACGGTTCGCGCCAGTCCGGCGCCGCGCACCGCCGGTTCACCGGCGGCATGTACGACGCGCTGGCCGCCGACCACGGCGCCGTCGTCGCCTACCTCGACGGGTACCGCGGCAACTGGAACGACGCCCGCGCCGAGAGCGCGTTCCCCGCGCGCCTCGCGGACGTGGACGACGTCGGCTTCGCGCGCCGGGTCGTCGCCGACCTCGTCGCGTCGCACGACGTCGACCCGCGCCGCGTCGTCGCCGTCGGCTACTCGAACGGCGGGCAGATGGTGCACCGACTGCTGCACGAGGTGCCCGACCTGCTCGCGGGCGCCGCGATCGTCGCAGCGACGATGCCGGCGCCCGAGAGCTTCCTCGCCCCCGACCCGGCCCCCGCGGCGGTGCCCGTCCCGGTGCTGCTGGTCCACGGCACGCAGGACCCGATCGTGCCGTACGGGGGCGGCCGGTTCCCCGCGGTGTCCCGGCGCGTGTTCAAGGTCGACGGCACAGCCCTGTCCGCCCCCGAGACGGCGCGCCACTACGCGCGGCGCAACGGGATCACCGCCGAGCCGGAGTCCGTCCGGCTCGGCGCACCGAGCCACGGCACCTGGATCGAGCGGACGGACCACCGGCAGGACGGCCGACCGCCCGTCCGCCTGCTCACCGTCCACGGCGGCGGGCACACCGTGCCCGGTCCGGGCCGGCAGCCGTTCTTCATCGGCCGGACGGCGCGCTCCCCGCGCACCGCCGACGTGGTCGCCGAGCACCTGGGCCTCGGTACGGGGACAAACCAGGAGTAACGACTTCGCACCGCGAAACACCGCTGGCCGGACGCGACACTGTCCCTAGGATCGAGCGGTGCCTGGTTTTTTCACCTTCGCGTTCGCCGCCCTGGGACTCTTCCTCGCCTACCGCGACCCGCGCCGGCTCCTGCCCGGGGTGCTGCTCGGTCTGGCGGCGACGTCGCTCGTCGCGTGGGTGGTCCGATCGGTGCTCCAGATCGGCGCCGCGCTGGCCGGGCTGGACGAGAACACCAGGAACATCGTCGGCGGCCTGCTCATGCTCGCCGTGCCGCTGCTCGCGGGCCTCGCGCTCGGCGTCGCGCTCGTGCTCAACGGGCTGACCATGCTACGCCGCGAGCGCCGCTCCCTGGGGAACATGCTGTCGCTGCTGGCAGGTGTCGCGGTGCTGGGCGTCATCGGCGTGGGTGTGCTGTCGGTGGCGACGGGCTGGCTGCTGCCGGCCGTGGTGCTGCTGCTGTTCGCGGCGCCGATCGAGTACGTCGGGTTCGGGTTCGCGGTGTATCTCGGGTGGTCGTTCGTGTACGCGCGGCTGGCGCGACGTGCACCGGACCCGGTGGCCGTGGTGGTGCTGGGGTCGGGGCTGATCCGGGGGCAGGTGCCGCCGCTGCTGGGTCAGCGGGTGGCGCTGGGCGTGGAGGTCCAGGGCGGGCAGGACGCGCCGCTGCTGGTGCTGTCGGGTGGTCAGGGCGCGGACGAGCCGCGCAGCGAGGGCGAGGCGATGGCGGAGTACGCGCGGGGGCTGGGGGCGCCGTCGGAGTGCCTGCTGGTGGAGGGTGCGGCGCGGACCACCGAGCAGAACCTCCGGTACTCGCGCGCGCTGCTGGCCGACGCCGGGGTGGAGGGCCCGCTGCTGGCGGTCACGAACGACTACCACGCGTTCCGTGCGGCGACGCTGCTGCGGCGGCTCGGCATCGCCGGGCACGCGATCGGCGCGCGGACTGCCCGCTACTTCCTCCCGAGCGCGCTGCTGCGGGAGTTCATCGCGCTGCTGCGCGACCACCGGGTGCTGAACGCGGTGGCGCTCGGCGTGCTCATGCTGCCGGTGCTGGCGTTCGTGGTGTTCTGGTTCGCCCGGCTGGTGAGCGGCTCCTGACCCCACGGCTGACCCCACGACCGGGGAATGCCGGACCCCGGCCTGCGGGTTCGTACCGGTGACCGGACCCCGAGCCGAAGGCAACCCGATGCGCATCTCGCTCCTGGACCGCACCCGCACGCGCCTCGGGGAGTCGGACGCCGACGCCGTGGCCGGGACGGTCGAGCGGGCCCGGCGGGCCGAACGCCTGGGGCTGCACCGGTTCTGGGTGGCCGAGCACCACTCGGTGCCGGGCATCGCGAGCGCCGCTCCCACGGTGCTGCTGGCGGCGATCGGCGCGCGGACCAGCACGATCCGCATCGGCACGGGCGGCATCATGCTGCCGAACCACACGCCCCTGGTCGCCGCGGAGCAGGTGCGACTGCTCGAGGCGCTGTACCCGGGGCGGGTCGACGTCGGCATCGGGGCGTCCCTGGCGTTCAAGTCCGCGATCCGGCGCGCGCTGGGCCGCACCACGCTCGACCCGGACGAGCACGCGCGGGCCGTCGAGGAGCTGCGCTCCTACCTGCACGGCGGGCCCGACGACGACGTGGTCGCCCGGCCGCACGTCGCGCCGCCGCCGCTGTTCCTGCTGGCGATCAAGGGCGGCCTCGACCTCGCGGCGCGGCTGGGCCTGCCCGCGGTGATCGGCGGGCCGCTGCTGCGGGACACCGCCGCCACCGACGCCTACCGCCGCGACTTCCGGCCGAGCCCCGGGGTTCCCGAGCCGTACCTGGTGGCCAGCGTGGACGTCGCCGTGGCCGAGTCGGAGGACCGCGCCCGTGACCTGCTGCTGCCCGAGGTCTGGGCGCTGGCCAGCTCGCGCGAGACCGGCGGGTTCACGGCCCTGCGCCCGGTGCACGAGGTTCGCCGTCTGCTCGCCGAGGCGAGCCCGAAGGTGCGGGAGGCCGTGGACCGCGGGCTGGGCGGCGTGATCGCCGGGACCCCCGACCAGGTGCGTCGGGAGGTCGCGGTGCTGGCGGCCCGGACGGGCGCGGCCGAGGTCATGGCCACCACGAGCACGTTCGACCGGGCCGAGCTCGCGGAGGCCGACGAGGCGCTCGCCGCGCTGCGGCAGGTGCGGGCCCGTCAGTAGCTGTTGGGCGCCAGCACCGACTGCCAGTGCCACGGCTCCGGGTTGCGCCCGGACGGCTCGGCGAACGGCGGGTGCACCCAGCCGTAGGCCTCGGCGTTGGCCTTGAGCCAGTCGTACTGCGCCGACCCGAACGCCTGCACCCCACCACCGATGTCGACCGCCAGCCCGGTGCCGTGGTTCGAGCAGCCGGGCGGTGCCGCGGTCTTGGACGACGGGTCGTACAGGGACTCCTGCTCCGCGTAGGTGCGGTAGGAGGAGTTGATCGTCATGTCCACGCCGAACTGCTCCACGTACGCGTCGTTCAGGGCCGCCAGCTTGCCGGCGACGTCGGCGCGCACGTAGTGCCCCGGCGCGAACGGGATCTGCGCGAGCTCCGACGACGACAGGTGCCCGTTCTCGGCCGACCACACCTGGTCCGGCTCGGGGCAGGTGCCGGCGGGGGTGATGTCGTCGGGGGTGGTGTCGGTGGTGACGGTTCCGGGATCTGCCGCGGCCGCCGCCCGCTCCGACCGGACCTGCCGCCCTGAGGCGATCACCGCGTCGGTCGCCTCGCGCAGGGTGTCGGCCACGGCGGGCACGTCGTCGTCGAGGGCCGCGCTCGCCTCCAGCACCGCGGCGGCCTCGGCCACCGTGCCCGACGGCGCCGTGGTCACCGCCCCCAGCGCCGTCGCCACTCGCTCGGCGTCGTCGATCACCGTCGCGAGCGCGCTCCGCGCGGCCTTGTCCGCGGCCCTGCCGTCCGGGCTCTTCAGTGCGGCGCGGGCGTGATCCAGCGCCGTGGTGAGGTCGGTCCGGAGTCGAGCGCTCTCGATGACCGCCGCCTCTGCGCCCGCGACCACGTCCGCCGACACCCCCGCCGTCACGGCCGGCTCCTGAGCCGGGCCGGGTTCGAGGAGGTCGAGCGCGTACGCGCCGCCCGCGCCCAGGAGTGCGCTCGCCACGGCGACGACGACACCGACGGTCCACCGCCTGCTCCTGCGTGCCGAGGCGCGGTGCCCGCGGCGCGGTGACGTCCGCGGCGTCGGCGGCTCGGGCCACAGCGGGGTCTGGGTCGGCACTGACGGAACGTATCGCCGGGGCGCCGTCGCCGCAGCGCGAGCACCGCGCCGTGCCGGGACCGCCGCGATGCGCGGCTACCCCACGGCGACCCGGCCGGACGCCGGCCTCACGCGGCGATGCCCCGCTCGAACAGGTCGGCCAGCATGTCCGCGAAGGCGTCCGCGTCGAGCTCCGGGTCGTCGTGGAACGCCTGCTGGAAGCCCTCGACCGCGCACAGGATGCTCTGCGCCACCCACTCCACGCGCACCGGCCGGAACGCGCCCGTCTCCCGGCCGGCGCGGAGCACCCGCAGCAGCGGTTCCAGCAGCAGGCCCTCGTCGAACGCGGCCGGCTGCCCCGGTCTCTTCCAGCCCGCGGAGAGCCGCCACAGCGCGTCGACCTCGTCACGGTGCGTGTCCTGCCAGCGCACGAACGCGGTCAGGTACGCCCTCAGGCCCTCGGCCGGGCCGTCCGCGCGGCCGACCGCGTGCTCGATCGTGGCCACGCAGTCCCCGAGCAGCGTGTCGCCGAGCACCGTGAGCAGCTCGTCCTTGTCCGCGAAGTGGTAGCTGATCATGCCGGGGCTCGACAGGCCGGCCTCGGCGGCGATGCGACCGAACGACGCCTTGGACAGCCCCTCGCGCGCGATGACCCGCACCGTGGCATCGACGATCTGGGCGCGCCGGGCCGTGGCCGTGAACGTGCGACCTGTAGTCATGGACACATTCGAGCACGTCCGGGCACGACGACGCGGCGGCCCCGGCGTCGTGCACCGGGACCGCCGTCGTATCCCGTGACCGGGATCGGGGTGCGGGCTACTGCAGGCCCCGCACCTCGATGCGCGACCGGAGGGCGGCCGAGGCGCGCTCTGCCCAGCCGACCGCCGCGTCCTCGTCCGCGACGTCGATGATCCAGAAGCCGCCGAGGTACTGCGTGGCCTCCACGAACGGTCCGGCGGTGCGGGTGGTCTCCTCGCCGGTGGCGTCGACGGTCACCGCCGTCGACGGCGGCTGCAGCCCGCCCGCCGAGACGAACGCGCCGGACTCGCCGAGCGCCGTGTTGAACCCCTCGACCGCGGCCATCACGGCCTCCAGCTCGGCGGGGTCCATCTCCTGCATCGACTCCATCGTCGGTTCGTCGGCCGTGTCGTGCGGGACGGTCAGGAAGTACTGGGGCATGATCGCGCCTTTCTGTCTGGTCGAACTGAAGTTAGGTCATGTGAACAAGATCTGGCAACGACATTTTCTCAGGCCTCGGGGGCGAACTCCTGGATCATCACCGGCGAGGCGTGGATGCACACGATCCGGAGCGTCCCGGTGCCCGAGTTGGTGAACCGGTGCCAGGTGTCCGCGGGGGCGACGGCGGTGTCCCCCGCCCGGGCGACGAACGTCCGGTCGCCGACGACGATCGTCGCCTCGCCCTCCAGCACCGACCACGTCTCGTCGTACGGGTGGCGGTGCAGCGACGGGCCCTGGCCGGGGTCGGAGGTGACGAGGAAGAACGAGACGTTCGACCCGTGCGCGACGCCCTCGAAGCGGAGGGTGCGGCTCTCGCCGATGCGGATCGCGTCGGCGGGGATCGGGGCGGGAACGGTAGCGGCGCCGGCGCTGGCGGAGGTGTCTGTTGTGGTCATGGGCCCTACCCTCCGCGGGGCCGCGCACCCCTCGCTACGCTTTCGACGTGCATCGAAAGTTCGTGGAGTTCCGCCTCGGGTCGAGCGACATCTCGGCGGTCAGGTTCGGCATCTCCCCCGGTCACGAGCTGGTGCACGCACTGCGCACGATCCTGCGACCGCAGGGTTCGCCGCTGCACTGGGGCTGGTTCCGCGACCTGCCCGCCAAGCCGTCCGGCGAGGCGTTCCGCCTCATGGCGGTGATCTGCGGCGTGGACGGCTACATGCCGGACTTCCTCACCGCGACGCCGTCGGGCGACATGACGCCCGAGGAGGAGGCCGAGCGGCTGCGGCACGTGCCCGACGAACGGCTCCGGTTCGACCTGGAGAAGATGGTGCTGCGCTCCACGGGCGCCCGGCAGCAGGAGATCCGTGACCTCATCGCGGAGCCCGACCGCGCCCGCGCCATGATCGTCGCGGCGTGGCAGGAGGTGTGGGACGTGCTGCTCGCCCCGGTGTGGCCCCAGATGCTGCGGCTGCTGCGCGCCGACATCGCGGTGCGCGCCCGGCGCAGCAGCGAGAACGGCCTCGCCGACATGGCCGGCACCCTGCACTCCACAGTGACCTGGGCCGACGAGATCGTCCGCGTGGAGATGCGCCGCCACGAGGAGATCGTCGAGTGCGGCGGCACCGGGCTGGTGCTGGTGCCCTCGGTCATGATGAACACCCGCGGGTGCGCCGTGCTCACCGAGCGACCCGCGCAGCCCACCATCTTCTACCCCGCCCACGGCGTCTCGGAGACGTGGCACCGGGGCGACGCCGACGCCCTCGCCGCGCTCACGGCCCTGCTCGGGGCGGCCCGCGCGCGGCTCGTGCTCGAGCTCCAGCAGCCGCTGTCCACCTCGGAGTGCGCGGCGCTGACCGACGTCGCGGTGTCGACGGCGTCCCACCACCTCACCGTGCTGCGCGACGCAGGCCTCATCGACAGCCGGCGCAGCGGCGTCCGCGTGCTGCACACCCGCACGCCGCTGGGCGAGGCCCTCGCGGGGTCGGCCGCGCCGCCGGGCTGACCGCGCCTACGATCGGGAGCATGGACCATGCGACAGTGCACCGGATCCTCGTCACCGGCTCGGCCGACGGCCTCGGCCGCCTCGCGGCCGACACCCTCCTGGGCGACGGGTACGACGTCGTCGTGCACGCGCGCAACACCGACCGGGCCAGCGCGCTGGACCCCCTGGTCGAGCGCGGTGCCCAGCTCGTGGTCGCCGACCTCGCCGACCGCGCCGCCGTCCGTGACCTCGCCACCCGCCTGGCCGACGACGCCCCGCTCGACGCCGTGATCCACAACGCCGGGGTCTGGAGCGGGCGCGCGGTGCTGCCGGTGAACATCGTGGCGCCGTACCTGCTCACGGCCCTGCTGCCCGCGCCGCGCCGGCTGGTCTACCTGAGCAGCGGCTCGCACTACAGCGGCCGGCCGGTGCTGGACGGTGTCGACTGGCAGGGCCGCACCCCGGGCTCCTACGGCGACAGCAAGCTGTACGTCACGGCCCTGGCGGCCGCCGTCGCGCGCCTGCGGCCGGGGGTGCTGAGCAACGCCGTCGACCCGGGGTGGGTGCCCACCCGCATGGGCGGCGCGGGCGCCCCGGACGACCTCGACCTGGGACACGTGACGCAGGAGTGGCTCGCGACCAGCGACGACCCGGGGGCGCTGACCTCCGGCGGCTACTGGTACCACCAGGAGCGGCAGGAACCTCACCCGTCCGCGGGGGACGTCGCGTTCCAGGACCGCCTGCTGCAGGCGCTGGAGCGGGAGACGGGTGTGGCGCTCGCGCGGGGCTAGAACGCCCCCAGCGGGCCGAGGTCGGCGTCGTCGATCTGGGCGGCCGCGGAGCGCGTGACGCCGAGCAGCTCCGCCATGGGCACGACGGCGCGGCTCGTCGCGGCCAGGTCCTCGTGCGCCTCCCTGGTCCAGAGCGGCGGGAAGACGTGCAGGCCGCGGTCGCCGTTCAGGCCGCGCGTCTCGGTGTCCCAGCCCTCCCAGCGCAGCCCCTCCGTGAACTCGGCCAGGCCGCCGTCGAGCACCCAGGTGAGCCACGCGGCATGACCGGCCTCGAGGCGCTCCCACTGGAGGGTGTCGGGTGCGAGGTAGATCATCTCGCCCGGTGTTCCGGGCCGCCCGGCGGCGGCGGGTTCGCTCCCGTTGAGCACGTACGTACCGCCGAGCACGTCGTGCCCGACGACGATCCCGTGCGCCGGCGACCAGTCCGCCGTCGGCTCGGCCGGGAAGTCGTTGACGGACGCCAGGCCGGGCAGGCGGATCCCCGTGGACGGGCTGCCGTACACACGCAGCCAGCCGTGGTCGATGACGAGCCCACCCGTCTCGACCACGACGGCACCGAGGAAGGACCGGGTCGTCACCTGGAGCTGCTCGAGGGTGCGCCGGCTGGCCGCCGCGTCGGGCGGGAGCACCTCGACGGTCACGGGGGCCTCGGCCACGAGCCGCCGCAGCTCCGGCCAGGCCGGCTCCTGCGTCGCGGTCAGGTTCTCGAACAGTCGCACAGGCGCGATCGTAGCCGTGAGCCGTGCGGACGGTCAGCAGTCGCTCTCGACCTCGTACCGCATCGTCCCGACGGCCTCGTACGTGCCCTTCGAACCCGCGGTGTACCGGACCGACACGGTCTGCAGAGAGCCGTCGCCCGCGCCGTCCCGCTCCAGGATCAGCACCAGGTCGGCCACGGTCCCTGGCTCGATCACGGCCCCCGCGGCCTCGACGCGCGACGGCCACCCCGGAGGCTCGCTCTCCCCCGCGCGGAACGAACCGATCCTGGTGTCGACGACCGGCACGATGTAGTGCCCCACCACCTCCAGCCCCGTCGCGTCCCGGACGGACACCCGGTCGACGACGACGGCGTCGTCACCCGCCACCGTCACGGGCTGGCCGATGCCGACCGGCTCGCCCACGTCGGCGTTCGTGCAGACGATGTCGCCCGTGCCGCCGAGACTCAGTGGACCGTGGTCGACCAGCGTCTCCCACGCCGACCAGCCGAGCAGCCCGACCAGCACCGCTCCCCCCACCACCAGCCCGACCGACCGGGCTCCGCCCAGGTTTCCGCTCCTCCGCACGCCGCGATCGTAGCCCCGCCGCGGGCGCCCGCCCCTCCACCGATCTCCGCGAGGAGCCACTTTCTCGCGGAGATGTTGCGGTGCGTAGACAGTGTCTACTCACCGCAACATGCGCGCGGGAGCACGGTTCTCCCCGGGGCGACACGCCCGGAGCCCCGACACGCCCGCCGGGCGCCCTCCATCGAAGGATGCAACCCCCGCGGACCATCCGAAGGCCCGTAGAACCGCGCCCGCCCGCTGCCTACTGTCGATCGAGGTAAGAACGTCCCTTCTCCTCACGGAAAGGTCATCCCATGACCTCGATCGCTGCGACGCCGCGAGTCGACTCCGCCGTCCGCCTCGCCCAGCTCACCAAGACCTACCCGAACGGCCCCGAGCAGGTGGCCGCCCTGCGGGGCGTGTCGCTCGACATCCAGCCCGGCGCGTTCACGGCGATCATGGGGCCCTCGGGCTCCGGCAAGTCGACCTTCCTCAACGTCGCCGCCGGTCTGGACACGCCCACCAGCGGACACGTCCACATCGGCGACACCGACATCACCACGCTGTCGCCGGACGCCGTCACGCGCTTCCGCCGTCGGCACATCGGCTTCGTCTTCCAGGCGTACAACCTGATCGGGCACCTCACGGTCGCCGAGAACATCCAGCTCCCCCTGCTGCTCGACGGCCGCCGGCCCGACGTGCGGTGGCAGGACGCCCTCATCGAGTCCGTCGGCCTCGCGGGCATGGCCGACCGCCTGCCGACCGAGCTCTCGGGCGGTCAGGCGCAGCGCGTCGCCATCGCCCGCGCGCTCGTCACCCGGCCTACCGTCGTCTTCGCGGACGAGCCGACCGGTGCCCTCGACCGCCGCACCGGCGAGCAGGTGCTCGACGTGCTGCGCGGCACCGCCAAGCACTTCGGCCAGACGCTGGTGCTCGTCACCCACGACCCGTACGTCGCGGCGACCGCCGACGACGTGCTGTTCCTCGCCGACGGGCAGCTCGCCGGCGGGTTCGTCGCGCCGACCACGGCCCAGATCGTCGAACGTCTCGTCGAGCTGGGGCGGTGACGACCATGTGGTCCTTCGCCCGTTCGGCCGTCCGCGCGCACCGCGCGAGCTTCGTCGGCAGCTTCCTGATCGTCGTGGCCGCCGCCGCGCTCCTGTCCGCCAACGGCGTGCTCATGGAGAGCGGTCTGCGCGGCGACGCCCCGCTGCTCACCACCATCGCCGGCTCGTTCGCGGGCACCGCGGTCCTCGTGGTCGTGCTCGTGGTCGCCTCCACGTTCGCCTCGGCGCTGCGCCAGCGCAGCGAGCAGTTCGCCCTGCTGCGCGCCGTCGGCGCCACCCCCGCGCAGGTGCGCCGGATGGTCACGGCCGAGGTCGCCCTGGTGTTCGCGTACGCGGCACCCCTCGGCGCCGTGCCGGGCCTGTTCGCGGCGCACCTGCTCACGCCGTCGCTCGAGTCCGGCGGCATCGTGCCCGAGGGCCTCACGCTCGTCGTCACACCCCTCCCCGCGGTCGGGGCACTGCTCCTGCTGTTCCCGACGGCGCTGCTCGCGGCCCGGCTCGCGGCCCGCAAGGTGACCACCGTCAGCCCGACGGCGGCCGTGCGCGGGTCCTCGGCCGAGCCGGCAGGCCTGACCGGCGCCCGACGCGTCTGGGCCCTCGTTCTGCTCTTCTCGGGCATCGCCCAGGCCGGCATGCCGTTCGTCATGCCGGGCACGGTGGGCAGCGCCGCGGGCGCGACGTCCGCCTTCCTGCTCATCAGCGCGGCAGCCGTGGCCGGTCCGGCCCTCGTCAGCACGGCGGCCCGGCGGGCCGTGAGCGCCTCGCGCTCCTCACGCCACGCGGCCACGCTGCTCGCCCTGCTCAACAGCCGCGGCTTCTCCCGGCGGCTGACGACGGCGATCGTGCCGCTCGCCCTGTTCCTCGCACTGGGCACCGTGCAGACGGGGGTCAACGGCAGCATGGTCGACGCCGCCCAGGTGCAGCTGCGCGCCGGCCTGAGCGCGGACGCCGTCCTCATCTCGCCCGACGGCGTCTCGGCCGCCCAGGCGTCCGACGTCGCCTCCGCGCCCGGTACCGAGGCGGTGCTCGCGAGCTCGATGGTGCCCGCGGAGGTCCGGGTGGACCCGGCCGACGAGGTCGGTGACCTCGCGTGGGAGCAGGCCGGCCTGCGGGCCGTCTCGGGCAGCGTGCCGGAGCTGTTCGACGTCGGCGTGACCGCCGGCTCGCTCGACGACCTCGCCGGCCCCGGCACGATCGCCGTCAGCGGCGAGAGCCTGTTCGCCACGGGCAAGGGCGTCGGCGACACCGTGGACCTGCGGTTCGACGACGGTACCGCGCTCTCCCCCACGATCGTGGCCGTCTACGACCGCGGCCTGGGCTTCGGCGACTACCTCCTCGACGCGGCGACGCTGCCCGAGGACGCCCCGGTGGACACGCTGTTCGTCCGGGGGCAGGCGGACCTCTCTGGGCTGACCGGCCTGGCCGGCGCCCAGGTGCTCACCGTGGACGAGTACGTGACCGAGGCGGTCGATGGCGCGGCGTCGCAGCAGGAGCTCGGCACCATCCTGCTGTTCGTGCTCATCCTCTTCGTCGCCGTCGCCGCGGCCAACACCCTCGTCATGCTGACCAGCGCCCGCCGGCCGGAGCTCGCGCTCCTGCGCCGCATCGGCACCACGCGCCGTCAGCTCACCTCGATGATCACCGTCGAGTCGGTGTTCGTCATGGTCTCGGCGCTGGTGCTCGGCACCCTGTCGGTGATCCCTGCGCTGGTCAGCGTCTCCTACGGCATGGTCGGCGGCTTCGCACCGGCGGTCGACTGGCCGGTGTACGGGGCGCTGGCGGCCGCCGTCGTGCTCATCGCGGTGGTCGCGATGGTGCTCCCGGCCCGCCTCGCGAGCCGCGGCCGCGCCTGACCCCGGCCCGGCTACGCTCCTCGACATGGACCAGGACGTCGTCGAGCTCGTGCAGGTGGCCACCACGATCGACGCCGTCGTGGCGGTCGTCGCCGCCGTGACCCGCCGACGCGCCCGCCGGCGGCCCTGATCGCCTTCGAAGCCGAGGTTGCTTCGCTTTCGAGGGTTCGAAAGCGAAGCAACCTCGGCTTCGAAGGTGATCGGCAGCCGCGGCGGCCGGGAACCTCAGGCCGGGGACGGGCCCAGGGTGCGCAGCAGGCGGCCCATCTCGCTGTAGGCCTTGTTGCGGTAGGCGACCAGCGCCTTGACCTGCTCCGGCGTGTAGTCCTTGGTGAGGCCCTTGCCATTCTTCACGCCCTTGCGGTCGTTCTCGACGGCCTCCTGGACCAGGCGCGGCGTGGCCAGCCGCTCGCCGAAGTTCTCCTCGAAGGTGCGGAACCCGCCCGCGTACACGTCGAGCCCGGCCTGGTCGGCGATGGCGAACGGGCCGAAGAACCCGAGGCGGAAGCCGAACGTCGTGCGCACCACGGTGTCGATGTCCTCGGGCGAGGCGATGCCCTCCTCCGCGATCGACATGGCCTCCTTGAGCAGCACGTACTGGAGGCGGTTGAGGACGAAGCCCGGCACGTCGGCCACGAGGGCGCCCTGCCGGTCGGCGCGGCCCAGCAGCTCGCGCACCACGGGTACGACCTCGGGGTCGGTGCGGTCGCTCAGCACCAGCTCGACGCCGGGGATGAACGGCGCCGGGTTGGAGAAGTGCACGGTGAGGAACCGCTCGGGGTGCGTCACGGCCGTGACCAGCACACGTGCCGGGATGGTCGAGGTGTTGCTACCGATGATCGCGTCGGGGCGCGCCGCCGCCGAGATGCGGCCCAGCACGTCGTGCTTGACCTCGACCGACTCGAAGACGGCCTCCTCGACGAAGTCGACGTCCGCCACGGCCTCCTCGATCGAGCCGGCGGTGGTGAGGTTGGCGCGGATGGTGTCCGTGGCGCCGGCGTCGTACAGGCCGGCGTCCTCGAACTCGCGGGCCTCGGTGAGCAGCCGCTCGTAGGCCGCTTTGGTGGCGTCGGCCGAGGCGTCCGCGATCGTGACGGGCAGCCCGGCCAGCGCGAACGACTGCGCGATGCCCCCACCCATGTACCCGGCGCCGACGACGGCGACCGACCTGATGTTCGTGACCATGATGTCCTTCCTGGCCGCGCGAGGGCGGCGGTACTGAAACGTTTGCGAGAACGACGACGAGGAGGTCAGCAGGAGGCCCCGGGCGTGACCTCGCCCTCGACCAGGCCCTCCTCGATCTCCCCGATCGCGGCCACCTTGGGTGCCGACGGCGACTCCGGGTCGAACCGGTAGCCCAGCCACTCCCGGGCGAGCCGCCGGGCCAGCTCGATGCCGACGACGCGCTGCCCGAAGCACAGCACCTGGGCGTCGTTGGACAGCACGGAACGCTCCACCGAGAACGAGTCGTGGGCGGTGACGGCGCGCACGCCGGGCACCTTGTTCGCCGAGATCGCGACGCCCAGCCCCGTGCCGCACACGAGCAGCGCCCGGTCGGCCTCGCCCGCGGCGACGAGCCGCCCGGCCGCGGCCCCGATCCGCGGGTACACGGTGTGCTCGTCGTCGCCCACGCCGACGTCGACCACCGACGCCACCCGCGGGTCCGCCTCGAGGTCCCGCTTGAGGATCTCCTTGTACTCGTACCCGGCGTCGTCCGAGCCGACCACCAGCCGCAACCCGTCCGTCATGAGTCCACCTCCGTCGTCGTGGGGACGGCGACGCCGGCCTCGGCGCCCGCCTCCTTCAGCAGCAGGGCGAGCGACGTCGCCCCCGGGTCCGGGACGCCGAGGCTCTTGTCCCCCAGCACCCGCGCGCGGCCCCGGCGGGCCGCGATGTTCTCGGTGGCACGTGCCCCCTCGTGGGCCGCCACGACCGTGGCGCGCCACGCGTCGGCGGGCGACGAGCCCGCGGCGGCGGCCGCGGCGAGCGCCTCGGCGGCGGGGTGCAGCGCGTCGACGAGCGTCTTGTCGCCCAGGCGGGCGCCGCCCACCTCCTGGATCTGGTCCCGTGCGGCGGTGATCCCCGCGGCGAGGTGCTCGATCGTCACGGGCGCGTCGGCGGGCAGGGCGTCGGCGAGAGCGAGCAGGCCCACGCCCCACAGGGCGCCGGAGGTGCCGCCGGCCTTGTCGGCCCAGGCGTCGGCGGCGCGGCGCAGCACGGACGGGGCGTCTCCCCCGGCCCGGACGGCGGCGTCGGCGGCGAGGACGGCGGCGTCGATACCGCGGCACATGCCCCGGCCGTGGTCGCCGTCGGCCGCGACGGCGTCGAGGTCGCCGAGCATCTGCTCGGCGTCGTGCAGGGCGACCTGCGCGCGGTGGAACAGGCTCGCGACGGTGCCGGCGGCGGCGATGCCCTCGGGTGTGCCGGCGGCGACGAGCTCGGTCTCGGGGTCGCTGGGCAGATGGTCGGGCAGAGAGCCGGGCAGGCTCGCCGGTGCGGGGCGCCAGCTGCCGTGGTGGAACCCGGGGGCGTCCGCGGGCGCGAGCCAGAGGCGCTCGAGCTCGTCGTCGAGCCACGTGACCGTGAGCGAGCAGCCGGCCATGTCGAGGCTGGTCACGTACTCGCCCACGAGCGGGGCGACGATCGTGACGCCGCGCTCGACGAGCAGGTCGTGCACGCTGTCCCAGAGCACGAACAGCTCCTCGTACTTGACGTTGCCGAGGCCGTTGAGCAGCACGGCGGCGCGGCCGTCGGCGTCGGCGGGGCGTTCGGCGAGCACGCGGTCGACGAGCTCGGCGGCCAGCTCGGCCGCGCTCGGCAGGGCCTCCTCGCCGACGCCGGGCTCGCCGTGGATGCCGAGGCCCCAGCCGGCGGTGCCGGGCTCCAGGCTGAACAGCGGGTGGTCGTGGCCGGGCAGCGTGCAGCCGTCGAAGGCGACGCCGAACGACTGCGTGCGGTCGTTGCCGTGGGAGGCGAGGCGGTTAACCTCGGCGAGGTCGGCGCCCTCCTCGGCGGCGGCGCCCGCCAGCTTGAACACGACGAGGTCGCCCGCGACGCCGCGGCGTTCGTGGGCGCGGTCGGCCGGGGCGGAGGCGACGTCGTCGGTCACCAGGAGGATGGTGACGTCCGTGCCCTGGGCGCGCAGCCGGCTGGCGGCCGCCCCGAAGTTGAGCACGTCGCCCGCGTAGTTGCCGAAGGTGACGAAGACGCCGGCGCCCGCGTCGGCGGCGCGGCACACGTCGAGCACCTGGCGGGTGGACGGCGACGTGAAGATGTCGCCGCACACGGCGGCGTCGGCGAGGCCGTCGCCGACGAGCCCGGCGAAGGCCGGGTAGTGGCCCGATCCTCCGCCGACGACGACGGCGACCTTGCCGGGGCGGGTGCCGTCCGCGCGGGCGATGCCGCCGGGCACGCCGCGGATGCGCCCGGGGTGGGCCTTGACGAGACCGCGCAGGGCCTCGGGCACGAAGTCTTCCGGTCTGTTGTGGACGTAGGTCATCTCACCTGCACCTTTGCTCGGGGACCTGATTCTGTGCGGGCCGGTCAGCGCCCGGCGCCGCGGAGCACCTCGCGGATGTACTCCCGGTTGATGGCGGCGACGCCGAGGCTGTCGGACCCGTAGTGCTCGCACACGAAGACCCCCTCGAACCCCAGCTCCAGGGCGCGGCGGATCACGGCGCGGTAGTTCACGACGCCCTGGACCAGCGGCGTCGGGTGCGTGGCGTAGGCGCCCGTGGCCGGGTCCTCGTCGCGCGTGTAGTTCTTGATGTGCCAGAAGTTGGTCAGCGGCAGCACCTTCTCGAACATCGTGGGGATGTCCTCGATCGGCCGGTGCAGCCGCACCAGGTTGCCCAGGTCGGGGTTGATGCCCACGTTGTCGCGGTCGACGTCGTGCACGAACCGCACGGCCAGGTCGGGCGTGCCGACGTAGGTGTCCTCGTACATCTCCAGGCTCACGTCGACGCCGACCTCGCGGGCGTGGTCGGCGAGCTCGCGGATGCGGGCCACGGCGAGGGCGTAGGCGTCCCGGTCGTCGAGGTCGTCGTGGTGGCCCTCGGCCAGCCAGAACCACAGGGCCTTCTCCTGGGCGGGGGTCAGGGCCTGCATGAAGCCGAAGTTCACGACCTCGGCGCCGAGCTCCGGGGCGCGGTCGATGATGGTGTGGCCGAAGCGCAGGTAGTCCTCGCCCCGCTCGGCGTCGATGACGCTGCGCCGGGTGGTGGACACCGACGGCACGGTCAGGCCCGTCTCCTTGAGCACGGCGAGCAGCTCGGCGAACCGGGCGTCGCTCAGCTCGCCGATCGACAGCCAGGCGTCGGTCGGGTCGACGTGCGTGAAGCCCAGGTCGGCGACCTGCTGGAGCTGCCCACGCCAGGACTCCGCGGGCGCGTCGACGTTGGGGGTGCCGTCCGCCGTCGTCGACCCGAAGGAAAGCATGTTGGCCGCGATGGGCCAGGTGTCGGCTGTGCGCATGGTTGATCTCCGTCGATCTGCGATGCCGTGCGGCATCTCGGTCGTCCCGCCGGGCGGCTCGCCCGTCGGGTGGGTCGTGGGTCCGCCGGGGACCCGGCGGTTCAGCCCCGCGTGTCGCGGAGCAGCTCGGTCCGGGGTGCCGCCGTCGAGTCCCGGACGACGAACGTGGTGGCGATCTCGATGTGGTGCGAGTCCACGGGCTTGCCCTCGTGAAGCTGCTGCACGGTCAGGACGGCCCGCCGGCCGATCTCCTCCAGCGGCTGCCGGACGGCGGTCAGCGGCGGGTTGGCCCACGACGCCAGCGGGGTGTCGTCGTAGGCGACCAGGCTGACGTCCTCCGGCACCCGCAGGCCGGTGCGCCGGGCCGCCTCCAGCACGCCCATCGCCTGCGCGTCGCTGCCCGCGAAGATCGCGGTGGGCGGGTCGGGCCTGCGGAACCACTGCTCCGCGACCTCGACGGCCTGGTCGTGGTCGAAGCGGATGGGGCGCACCAGCTCGGGGTCGATCTGCACACCCTTCTGCCGGCAGTACGTGAGGAAGCCGTCCAGCCGGGCGACCGCGCTGAGGGACTCCCCCGGGCCGGCCACCACCCCGATGTGCTGGTGCCCGAGGCCCACCAGGTGCTCCGCGGCGCTGCGCCCCCCGAGCCAGTTCGTGGAGCCCACCGACACCACGCCCTCCTGCGTGAAGTCCAGGGGGTCGATGACCACGACCGGCACGCGGGCCCGGGCGAGGCTGCCGTAGACGTCTGGCCCCAGCCCCGAGGTGAGCACGATGGCGCCCACGCGCTCGGCGGCGGCGAGCCGCTGCGCCCAGGCGGCGCTCGACTCCGGCACGCCGCGCGCCGACCGGCGCCGTACCCGGCCCACGACGACGTCGAGGTCCAGCTCCTCGGCGGCCAGCACCACGCCGCGCAGGATCTGTGTCGCGTACGTCGTGCTCAGCACGTCGACCATGAGCTCGACGGTGTGCGCCGTGCTGACCCGCGTGGGGCCGCGGTAGCCGAGCTCGGCGATGGCCCGCTCGACGCGCTCGCGCGTGCCCTCGGCCACGTCGGGCCGCCCGTTGACGACCTTGGAGGCTGTCGCGGCGGACACGCCGGCGTGCGCGGCCACCGCGGAGAGGTTGGGACGCGCCGCCCCGGTCTTCTTCGTCAAGCGTGCCTCCTCGTTCCGACAGTTTCTATCCCGGATCCCCGAAAATCTCAAGGGACTGTGGCGTGCCGTGTGCGCCGTGCCGGCCGGAAGGGGCGCCCTTTGCAGCAGCAGAACGGGCAGTTGGCGTACGGCGCGGTTTCTGCCAGGCACTGAAATTTTTCGGCGAGATGTTCTGACCACGCACCGAGGAGCACCCATGCCGAACGTCGCCCCGCGCCGTATTTCCAGCTCCCCGAGGGCTGTCGCGTCGTCGCCCTGTGCGACGTCGTGCCGAACCGGGCCGAGGCGGGCCCAGCTCCAGGCCGTCGACCTGGTGCCGCGCGCGGGCCGCTGAGACCTCCGGGGCGAGCCTCCTTCGCGCGGGTGTTGCGCACAGTAGACGCCGTCTACTCTCAGCAACATGCCCGCGCGAAGGCAACACGTCCGCGCGAGGAACGCTCCCCAGGAGTAGCGCCGGGTCTGCGCGAATCCCGTCGGCCCGCGCCGGCAGCCCGTTCGTGCCGGACCCGTTGGCGCACACGGGCGAGCACGGGCGCACACGGGCGCGCACGTTCAGGTGAGCAGGCCGCCAGCCGTCGGCAGCGCGACGTCGAGCCGGAAACCCTGCGGGGCGCGCTCAGCGCGCACGTCGCCGCCGTGGGCCCGCACGATGCCGCGCACGATGGCCAGGCCGAGCCCCGCACCGGGCGACCCGGTGGGCTCGGCCTGAGGAGTCCGGGCGCTGGAGGCGCGCCAGCCGACGTCGAACAGGTACGGCAGGTCGTCGCTGTCGACGCCGCCGCCCTGGTCCAGCACCGACAGCACGAGCCTGCCGTCACGCTCCGCGGCCGAGACCAGCACCTCGGACCCCCGCGGCGCGTGCCGGATGCTGTTGGTCAGCAGGTTGACCACCACGCGGGTCAGCTCGTGCGGGTCCGCGCGCAGCATCCGGCCCTCGACGTCGGCGTGCGTGATCCGGATGTCTTTCGCGGCCGCGAGCTCGTGCACGTCCGAGACGGCGTCCGACACCACGTCGAGCAGCTCCACGTTCTCCGGCCGCAGCTGGTAGGTGCCGCTCGTGAGCTGCGACAGCTCGAACAGGTCGTCGACCAGGCGGCTCATCGTGCCCGCCTGGTTCCGGATGCGCCGCACGTACTCCTCGGGGCGCGCCACGGCGCCGTCGTCCAGCGCTTCGGCGAGCGCGCTGATCCCCGTCAGGGGCGTGCGCAGGTCGTGCGAGATCCACGCGAAGAACTGCCGCCGCGAGGCGTCCAGGTGCTCGATCTGGGCGCGGGCCGCGGCGAGCCGCTCCGACGTCTCCGCGAGCTGCGCGGACAGCTCCGCGAACTCCTTGCCGCCGTCGGGCCGGGCGTCCACCACGTCGCCGCGGCCCACGCGGACCACCGCCTCCTGCAGGCCGGCCAGGGCGGCGCTCGCCGAGCGGGCGGTCAGCAGGGCGGCCACGAGGCTGAGCGCCGTGGACACCCCGACCACCCACATCAGTACCTGCAGGTCGTGCAGCGACAGGTACATGAGGGCGGCGATCGCCAGCGTGGAGCAGACGACGGACGCCAGCGCGGCCACGACCACCACCACGAGCTGGAACGCGAGCGAGCGGGACGGGCGCAGGCGCAGCACGAGCAGCGCGAGCACCGTGGTGGCCGCCGTGCAGCCGGCGGCGGTGGCGACGACCAGGAGCAGGTCGTGCGGGCTGAGCATCATGCGGCGTCCTCCACGGTGAAGCGGTAGCCCTGGCCCCACTCGGTGAGCAGGTACCGGGGGTAGCGGGGCTCCGGCTCGATCTTCTCCCGCAGCCGGCGCACGTGGACGGTCACGGTCGAGGTCTGGCCGAAGCTCCAGCCCCACACCTCGCGCAGGATGTCGTCGCGCGTCAGGGTGCGGTCCGGGTTGCGCAGCAGGAAGACGAACAGCTCGTACTCCCGCGTGGTGAGCGTCATCTCGGTACCGCCCAGCCAGATCCGCCGGCTCGCGGGGTCCACCCGGAACGGGCCCAGCTCGAACGGCGTGGGCGCCACGCGCGCGTTGCGGCTGCGGCGCACCACCGCGTCGATGCGCAACCGCAGCTCGCGCAGCACGAACGGCTTGGCGAGGTAGTCGTCGGCGCCGTGCTCCAGACCGTCGATCCGGTCCTCGACCGCCCCCAGCGCGGTGAGCATGATGATCGAGGTCAGCGGAGCCGACGCGCGCACCTGGCGGCACAGGTCGTCCCCGCTCACGCCGGGCAGCATCCGGTCCAGCACCAGCACGTCCGGTCGCGCGGTGCGCAGCAGGTCCCGGGCGGCACGACCGTCGGCCACCCCCGTCACCCCGTAGCCCCGGCCGCGCAGGTAGTCGGTCACCACGGCCAGGACGGTCGCGTCGTCCTCCACGACCATGACCTCGACGCTCGCCTCCATGCCTGCGACAGTAGCCACCGCCCGCCCGCGGCGGGTGAGTTCTTACGGTGTTGAAAGACTCTCCGGGCAGGGCCGGCCGCGTGCCTAGGTTCGGTGACGTCGGCGGCGCACCCGTGCCGCCGGAGTCACCACGGACCAGACAGAAGGACTCCTCATGCGCAAGACAGCCTTTGCCGGCACCGCGATCCTCGCCCTGTCCCTCCTGCTCACCGCCTGCGGTGGCGGCGACCAGCCGGCGGACGACATGTCCGAGCCCACCGCGCAGTCGCAGACCGACGACATGAGCGGCCAGGACGAGATGTCGGACGACGAGATGTCCGAGGACGAGATGTCCGACGACATGTCGGAGGACGACATGGCGGACGACATGTCCGACGACATGGCCGCCGCCCGCACCGGCGAGTTCACCGGGCTCAACGACAAGGCCGTCTCCGGCTCCGTCGAGGTCACCGACACCGAGGTCGTCCTGTCCGGGTTCTCCTCCGACGAGGCGCCCGACCTGCACGTCTACCTCACCAACGGCACCGAGGAGGCCGACGTCGAGGCCGGCACCGAGATCGACGCCGTCGCCTTCGACGAGGCCTCCCAGACCTTCACGCTCGACGGCGTGGACGTCGCGGACTACGACACCGTGGTCATCCACTGCGACAAGGCGAAGGCCGTCTTCGGCGCCGCCGACCTCGCATGACCTCGCACCCGTCGACCCTCGCCGCCGTCCTCGCGGGCGCGGCGAGGGTCGCCCTCGGGGCCCTCTGGGTCAACGAGGGGATGATCAAGTACCGCGCCGGCTTCGGCGCCGCCGACATCCAGCTCGTCGCCGACAGCGCCTCCGGCAACAGCCGCGTCCCCGCCTTCTTCCAGGGCTTCGCCGGCACCGTGCTCGGCGGGGCCCCCGAGCTCTTCGGCGTGCTCATGCCGCTGCTCGAGGTCGGCCTCGGCGTGGCCCTCGTGCTCGGGGTGCTCGCCCTGCCCGCCGCGCTCATGAGCGTCTTCACGCTCATGAGCTACTGGCTCGCGGACCAGCTCACCGACACCTACCCCGTCATGGTGCTGCTCGCCGTGGTCGTGATCGCCTGGACGCAGGCCGCCGCACGGTTCTCGGTGACCACGCTCGTCGAGACCGCCGTCCGACGGCGGGACCCGGCCTCCCGGTGGTTCGCCGACCCGCTGCGCCGGTGGCTGTGAGACACGCGGACGGGGGACGGCGGTGTCAGACCGGGAACGAACCGGCGGCCGCCGTCGCCCGGCGCACCCACGAGGCCTGACGCACGTCGATGAACGCCCGGATGCACGCCGGGCACGCGTCCATGTGCGCCTCGAAGCGGCGCTCGCGGCGGGCCGGCAGGAGCCGGCCGAGGTAGTCGTGCATCACCGCGCGGGTGGTGCGGCACTCCGCACCCCTGACCTCACCTCTGACCTCGTGGTCCCTGATGTCGTGCACGACGGCACCGCCGTGCGATCGATCATGGCCGGCTGTCACCCGGATCTGCCCCCTGTGTGCAACAACATCCGGTTCGAACCGGCTCGCCCCATTCTCGCCGTGGATGAGGATGCATTGAAATGCCGCTGTGATATGCGCGGCCGCCCGGCCCGGGGCATCACGAGCGGGGCGGTGGCACCACGGCCACGGGGCAGGCCGCGTGGTAGATCAGCGCCTGGCTCGTCGAGCCCAGCAGCAGGCCACGGAACCCGCCACGCCCGCGGGAGCCGACCACCACCAACCGGGCGCCCTCGGCCCGTTCCAGCAGGGCACGCGTAGGGGCGTCCCGCACCACCACCGGTTCCACGCGCACGTCCGGGTATCGCGTGCGGTAGGGGGCGAGCCACTCGTCGAGCTGCTCCAGCTCGGCCGCCTGGATCGGCTCCCAGGCAGTGGCCGGCGCCCAGGTGGTCGCCATGGGCGCATCGCTCCAGGCGCGGACGGCGACCAGGGGCGCGTCGCGAGCGTCCGCCGCCTGGAAGGCCAGCTCCGTGGCCGCCTGGCTGTTCGGCGACCCGTCGACGCCGACCACCACCGGACCCTCCTCCGGCGGGTCGTCCTCGCCGGCACCCCGCACCACCACGACGGGGCAGTGGCCGTGGGTGGCGACCGCCACCGCGATGGACCCGACCACCAGACCGGTGAACCCGCCGAGCCCGCGCGACCCCAGCACCACCAGGTCGGCCGCGGCGGACCGACCGATGAGCTGGCCGGCGGCCGACCCGCCGGCGAGCCGGGAGCTCGTCTCCACCCCGGGTGCCACCTCGTCGGCTGCCGCCGCGGCGTCGGCGAGCCACCGGTTGCCCTGCTCGATCAGCCCGTCCTCGTACGGACCGAGCGCGGCGGCGTGCGGCACGCCGACCGGGACCGGCGTCCACACGTGGACGAGCTCCAGCGGAACGCCCCGGCGTCCCGCCTCGCGCGCCGCCCAGCGCACGGCCCGCGCCGACGACGCCGAACCATCCACCCCGACCACCAGGGGTCGTCTCGTCATGTCGGCCATCTGGTCCTCCCGCGTCTCGTGCCTGCCCCCAGCGTGCGCGCGTTGCCCGCGTCGGGCCAGAGGAGAGGGGGCACGAACCCCGGTACGGTGGTCCGCCGCGGCGTCAGAAGGCGTCAGACGGCGAACAGGAGGGCCGCGCTGATCAGCACCACCACGGCGGTGGCGAGGTGGATGCCGAAAGCGACGGCCCTGGTGCCGCCGTTCCGCAGCACGATCAGGGTGTCGCCCAGCGGGGCGAGCGCGACGGCCAGCATGAACCACGCCTCGGCCTGGGCACCGGCGAACACCAGGAGCACCAGCCCCACGACGCCGAACGTCGTGTCCCGCACGCCCTTGACCTCGAGGTAGGCACGGTCGGTCGTGGCGGGGACGCCGTAGCCCGCGGCGGCGACATAGGGGCGCGTCAGGAAGCGCATCCCGATGAACAGGATGAACACGTTGAGCACGGCGGCCAGGGTGTACGCGACGACGGTCACGGCGGATCTCCTTGCTAGCGCTGATAGTGGAGTTAGCAACGCTAGCAGAGCGCAGACAGGATTCCTAGCGGTGCTAGCATGTGAGCATGGCGACAGGGACGCGGCGCGAGCGCGAACGGGCACAGCGCGAGGAGATGATCGTCCGCACGGCGCGTGAGCTGGCGGAGGCGGAAGGCTGGGACGCGGTCACGACGCGGCGCCTCGCTGCCGAGATCGAGTACAGCCAGCCGGTCCTGTACAGCCACTTCACGGGCAAGGCCGCCATCATGACGGCGGTCGCCACACAGGGTTTCGAGGAGCTGGCGCAGCTGCTGCGCACGGCGCGCTCGGCGGCGCGGGACGCCGGCGGGGTGCGTGCGGCACTGGCCGCCGTCGCCCGCGCCTACACAGACTTCGCCCAGGAGCGCCCCGCGCTCTACGACGCCATGTTCACGCATGCCGTCGAGCTGCGGTTCGCCGATCCGGAGGGGCCCGACGTGCTCCGGGCGGGGTTCGGCGAGCTGCTCCAGGCGGTCGAGCCGCTGGCCGGGGGCGACGATCCCGGCGTGCTCACCGAGACGTTCTGGGCCGGCCTGCACGGCCTCGCCACGCTCGAACGCAGCGGCCGCCTGCCCGGATCCCTGCACGACCGGCGGCTCGAGCTCCTGGTCGGGCGGTTCGCCCCGGCGGACGGCTGACCCGGGTCCAGGCGCCGGGCGCTGGCCGGACCGCGCCGGGAGTGCCCCTCGCGCGGGCATGTTGCGCACAGTAGACGCGGTCTGCTGTCAGCAACACGCCCGCGCGGGACCGGCGTCAGGAGCGGATGAAGTCCAGCAGGTCGGCGTTGATCACGTCGGCATGCGTGGTGGGCATGCCGTGCGGGAAGCCCTCGTACGTGCGCAGGGTCCCGTTCTGCAGCAGCTCGGCCGACTTCGGACCCGCGTTGGCGTACGGGACGATCTGGTCGTCGTCGCCGTGCATGACCAGCACCGGGACGGTGATCCTGCGCAGGTCCTCGGTGAAGTCCGTCTCCGAGAACGCCTTGATGCCGTCGTAGTGCGCCTTCGCACCGCCAGCCATGCCCTGCCGCCACCAGTTCTGCACCAGCGGCTCACGCATCTCGACGCCCGGGCGGTTGAAGCCGTAGAACGGCCCGGCCGACAGGTTCCAGTAGAACTCCGACCGGCTCGCCGCCAGCTGGGACCGCAGGTCGTCGAACACGCCGATCGGCAGGCCGTCGGGGCTGGCGTCCGTCTGCACCATCAGCGGCGGGACCGCGGCGATGATCGCCGCCTTGGCCACCCGCGACTCGCCGTGCCGCGCGATGTAGTGGACCACCTCGCCCCCGCCGGTGGAGTGGCCCACGTGCACGGCGTCGTGCAGGTCCAGGTGGGCGGTCAGAGCCGCCAGGTCGTCGGCGTAGTGGTCCATGTCGTGGCCGTCGGCCACCTGGGTCGACCGGCCGTGCCCGCGCCGGTCGTGCGCGACGACCCGGAAGCCCTGCTGCAGGAAGAACAGCATCTGGGCGTCCCAGTCGTCGGCCGACAGCGGCCAGCCGTGGCTGAACACGATCGGCTGCCCGCTGCCCCAGTCCTTGTAGAAGATCTCGACGCCGTCGTTGGTGACAATCTTCGGCACGTTTCCGTCTCCGTCCTACGGGGGCGCCACCCCCGCCGAGAAGGCTGCACAACGGGTCCGGCACCGGCTCCGGGCCCCTCCCCCTCGTGCCAGCATCCGACGGCGAGTCCCCGACCGCAGGCCGGGCGACGCCTCCGGCGAAAATACCCGGGTGATTCGGCCGGGTACTCGCCGGAAGTCACCCTCACGAAGTGAGCGGAGGTCACGCTCACAGCGCGTGCACCGCGATCTCGGCCGCCTTGACCACGAAGCAGGCGGACGCCCCAGGGGCCAGGTCGAGCTCGGCAGCCGCCTGCGGCGTGACGTCGGCGCTGAGCTCCGTCGTCCGCACCCGCACCTGCCCACCGTGTGGTTCCAGGTGCGTCACGGTGACGGGGAGCGCGTTGCGGGGGCTGCCCCCTGGTGGTTCGAGGAAGACCGACACGGCGCCGGGTGGGAAGACGGCGACCACGTCGGCACCGGCGGCCGGGGCGGGGTCGCCGGGCGTCCCCTCGATCCGCAGGCCCGTCGCGGTGCGCACCGCGCCGTCGTCCCAGGTGCCCGCGAGCATGTTGAGCCCGGCGAGCTGGGCCGTGAACCGGCTGCGCGGCCGGGACAGGACGCGCGACGTCTCGCCGTGGTCCACGATCCGGCCGCCCTCGATCACGGCCACCCGGTCGGCGAGCAGCAGGGCGTCCAGGGCGTCATGGGTGACCAGCAGCACGGTGCGGTCGGCCAGCACGCGGCGCAGCGTCTGGCGCAGCGCCGGCGTCACGGCGACGTCCAGCGCTGCCATCGGTTCGTCCAGGAGCAGCAGCCGCGGGTCGGCGGCCAGCGCCCGGGCCACCGCCGCGCGCTGCGCCTGCCCGCCCGAGATCTCACCGGGCCGGCGCGCGGCGAGATCCTCGATGCCGACCTCGGCGAGCCAGCGGCGAGCGACGTCCCGCGACGCGGACCGGCCCATCCCCCGGCTGCGCGGGCCGAACGCGACGTTGTCGAGCACGCTGAGGTGCGGGAACAGCAGGGGCTCCTGAGCAAGCAGGGAGACCTGGCGGTCGTGCGGCGGCACGAGGACGTCGCGCCCCCCTGCGCCGGCGACGGTCAGCGCGCGCCCGGCCAGCTCGACCCGGCCGGAGTCGGGGCGCAGCAGCCCGGCCGCCACGTCCAGGACCGTCGACTTGCCGGCACCGTTGGGTCCGAGCAGGGCGAGGGTCTCCCCGGCGGCGACCTCGAAGGCGACGTCGACGCCCCGGCCGGCCACGGCGGCGTCGTACCGGAAGGTCACAGGCTGCTCCTGCCCTGCCGCGCGAAGCCGATGACCAGCACCGCGACCGCCACGAGCACCAGCGACAGCGCGACCGCGGCGGGCGCGTCGGTCTCGCGGCGCAGGTAGATCTCCAGCGGCAGCGTGCGCGTGACGCCCTGGAGACTGCCCGCGAAGGTGATCGTGGCGCCGAACTCACCCAGCGCGCGGGCGAACGCCAGCACGGCACCCGAGGTCAGGCCGGGCAGCACGAGCGGCAGGGTCACGCGCCGGAACACCGTGGTGGGCCGGGCCCCCAGGGTGGCCGCCACGACCTCGTACCGCTGCCCGGCGGTGCGCAGCGCACCCTCCAGGCTGACCACGAGGAACGGGAGCGCGACGAAGGTCTGGGCCAGCACGACCGCCGTCGTCGAGAACGCGACCTGGACGCCGAGCACCTCGAACGTCTCGCCCAGCAGGCCACGCCGCCCGAACGTGTACAGCAGCGCGATGCCCCCGACCACGGGCGGCAGCACGAGAGGCAGCAGCACCAGCGACCGCAGCACGCCCTGGCCGCGGAAGCGCGTACGGGCCAGGACCAGCGCCATCGGCACGCCGAACAGGAGGCACAGCAGGGTGCTGGTCGCCGACGTGCGCAGGCTCAGCAGGAGCGCCTCCGTGGAGGCGGGCGACGCGAGGAGGTCCAGGAACCTGGCCCACGGCGTGCGCAGCACGAGCGCGGCCAGCGGCAGCAGCACGAAGCCCGCACCCGCGACGGCGGGCACGAAGATCCAGGAGGGGACGCCGACGCGGCTCGGTGCTGCCATGTCAGGGAGCCGGCGCGAACCCGGCGTCGCGCAGCGCGGACTGCCCGGCCTCGGCCAGGACGAGGTCGACGAACTCCTGGGCCAGGTCGGCGTTCGCGGTGCCCGCGACCGGCGCGATCGGGTACACGTTGACCGCGGCGGCGGACTCGGGGAGCTCGATGCCCTCGACCGCGTCGCCAGCCGCGAGCACGTCGGTGACGTACACGAGGCCGGCGTCGGCCTCGCCGGTGGTGACCTTGGCGAGCACGCCGGTGACCGACTGCTCCTCGCTGACCGGGTCGAGCTCCACGTCCGCCGCATCGGCGACCCTCCGGGTCGCCGCACCGCAGGGCACCTCGGGCGCGCACACGACCAGGTCGACGTCCCCGGCGAGGTCGTCGAGGCCCGCGATCCCGGCCGGGTTGCCCGGCGACACCACGATCTGAAGGGTGTTGGACGCGAACGCCACGGGGTCGGCGGCGGTCAGCCCCTCGGCGGTCAGCTTCGCCATGTTCGCCTCGTCGGCCGAGGCGAAGACGTCGGCGGGGGCACCCTCCTGGATCTGGGCCACCAGGTCCGAGGAACCGGCGAAGCTGAGCGCGACGTCCACGCCGTCGTGGGACGCCTCGAACTCCTGGGCGATCTGCTCGAAGGTCGCGGTGAGCGAGGCTGCCGCGTAGACGGTCAGGGTCGTCTCCCCGACGCCGCTCGCGCTCCCCGACGCGCACCCCGCCGTCGCCACCAGGGCCAGCGCGGCGGCCGCGATCCCGGACGCCCGCCTCACGACTCCCCCTGCGCCGTCTCGACGATCACCGTCGTGGACTTGATGACGGCCACCGCGACCGAGCCGAGCTCCAGGCCCAGGTCGCGCACGGCCTCGCTGCTCATGAGTGACACCACGCGGAACGGGCCGCACTGCAGCTCGACCTGGGCCATCACGGCGTCCACCTGGATGTCGGTGACCAGCCCCACGAACCGGTTGCGCGCCGAGCTGGCCACCCCGCCCGGCGGGCCGGGCAGCGTGGACTGCTCCCGCGCGACGAGGGCGACCTCGTACCCGTCGACCACCTTGCGGCCCGACGCGTCGGTGGTCGCGGTGAGCATGCCGCGCTCGACCCAGCGGCGGACGGTGTCGTCGCTGACGCCGAGATACGTGGCGGCGTCGCGGATCCTCATGTGCGGCACAGGAGCGAGTGTAGTAGCGCAGCAGCGGTTCCATCCACGGCAGGATGGAGCAGGTGCTTGTTCGCCCACTGGTGCCCCGGGCCGCCCGGCGTCGGGCGGCCCCGAGGCCTACGCGTTCGCGGTGACCGTCCGGAGCTCGTGGAGGCGCGAGCCGTCCGCACTGATGCGGGCCGTGGCGGTGGCGACCGCACCGACCACGCAGATGACCGCGGAGTAGACGACCACGGGCCAGATCTGCCCGCCGACCAGCGCCACCAGACCGGTGCAGATGAACGGCGCCAGCCCGCCGCCCAGCGTGTTGGAGATCTGGTAGCCGATGTTGACGCCAGTGGTGCGGGCCTCCGGGTCGAACATCTCGGCGAGCATGGTCTGCAGGGTGGCCTGCATGGCCACGCCGGGGATCACGAACCCGACGATCATCCCGACCCAGATGAGCACCAGGTTGCTGGTGCCGAACAGGAGGAACGCGGGCCAGACCAGGAGCGCGAAGCCCACACAGCCCGCGATGTAGACCCGGCGTCGTCCTATCCGGTCCGAGAGCGCCCCGTAGGCGGGGGCGACGACGATCTGCAGCAGCCCCACGATCATCGTCCCGGCGAAGCCCTGCCAGGCCGGGATGTCGTTCTGGTTGACCATGTAGGCGATGCCGAACGTGAGCACCACGTACCCGGCGATGCTCTGCGGCAGGCCGATGAGGATGCCCATGATCGCGTTCCTCGGGTGGCGGAACACCTCGACCAGGGGGTTGACGCGGACGCCCGCGTCGGCCTGCGCGCGCCTGGTCTCCTTGAACTCGTCGGACTCCTCGAGCCGGCTGCGCAGCACGACGGCGATGATCGCAAGCACCAGTCCGAGCACGAACGGGATGCGCCAGCCCCAGGTCAGGAACCACGACTCCGGACCCAGCCCGAGACCGGCCATGAGGCCCGCGGAGGCGACGTTGGCGATGCCGGCGCCGCTGATGAGGAAAGCCCCGTACATGCCGCGCCTGCCGACGGGAGCGTGCTCGACGACGAGCGTCGCCGCCCCGCCCATCTCCCCGCCGACGAAGAACCCCTGGCACATCCGGAAGAAGATGAGCAGCAGCGGCGCCGCGATGCCGATCGACGACTCGGCCGGGATCAGCCCGATGCCCGCCGTCGCGATGCCCATGCCGACCACCGTGATGAGCAGCGTCATCTTGCGGCCCACCCGGTCGCCGATCGGCCCGAACACCAGGCCGCCGACCGGCCGCAGGAAGAAGCCGACGGCGAACGTCGCGAACGAGGAGAGCTGCGCGACGATCGGGTCCTCGCCCGTGAAGAACACCGCGGGGAAGATCGCCGCCGACGCCAGGCCGTACAGGTAGTAGTCGTAGTACTCCATGAGCGTGCCGATGGCGCCACCTGCGATGGTGCGCTTCTGGGTGCCGCTCAGGGGCTGTGTCGCCGTCCCAGCCACGGGAACCTCCGGTCGTCGGGTGAAGTCCTGCGAGTATGACGACCGGTCGAACACAACGTCTACGGATCAGACGTTTCGTTAATGTAAAGCCTGTCAGCCCTCGCCCGAGCGCAGCTGGTCCAGGTAGGCGTACGCCGTGACCCGCGAGATGCCGAGGCGCTTGGCCACCGTCTCGACGGACCGCTTGACGTGGAACGCACCCCGCGCGTCGAGCGCACGCAGGACGGCGACACGGTCGCCCTTGCCCATCATCGCGACGGGGCGCCCGACGGCGGCGATCGCGTCGCCGATCATCGTGTCGAGCAGGCTCGCGATGTCGGGCGTGTGGATCTCGCGATCCGGCTGGGCGGGGGCCCTCGCCGGCAGCAGGGAGGCCAGCACGTTCTGTGCCGTCTGGAGGGGCGTCAGGTCGACGTTGATGCACAGGGCAGCGATGACGCGCCCCGACGCGTCGCGGTAGTAGACCGAGGAGCAGTGCAGCTCGCGCCCGTCCGCCGTCCGCCCCACGTACCCGAACTCGTCGTGCTCCGCGCCCTCGTCGCGCACCACCTCGAGACCCAGGTTGGTGGACGGGCCGCCCACCGCGCGCCCGGTCACGTGGCCGTTGACGATCGCGTGGATCGTGTGGCCCAGGTCGCGCCGGCTGAGGTCGTGCAGCACCACCTCGCAGTGGTCGCCGACGGCGGCCGCGATGGCCCGCATGACCGGCCACAGCACCAGGTAGGCCGCCTCGATGCTCTCGAAGCGGCCCTTCGTCACCACGGCGCGCAGGTCGCCCGCACCCGTATCGCTCGTCATCAGCGCTCCGCCCGGTCGTGTCGCGCGAGATTCTACGCGGCGCGGTCCGCGCAGAATGGGCCCGTGACTCGCGCGCGTGTGACCCGGCTGCGCCGGACCGTCCTGGTCGTGGCAGCCCTCAACCTCGCCTACTTCGTCGTCGAGCTCACCGTCGCGCTGACGGCGGGGTCGGTGGCGCTCCTCGCCGACAGCGTGGACTTCCTGGAGGACACGGCGATCAACCTGCTCGTGCTCGTGGCCCTGAGCTGGCCGGCGGCCCGGCGCGCACTGATGGGCAAGGCCATGGCCGTCGTCCTCCTGGTCCCGGCCGCGGTCGCGGCCTGGGAGGCGGTGCAGCGGTTCGCCGCGCCGACGGCGCCCGACGTCGTCCCGCTCGTGCTGGTGTCGGTCGGGGCGATCGCCGTGAACGGCACCAGCGCCTGGCTGCTGGCCCGGACCCACCACCACGGCGGGGCGCTGGGCCGCGCGGCGTTCCTGTCGGCCCGGAACGACGTGCTGGTGAACGTCGCGATCATCGCCATGGGCGTGCTCACCGCCTGGACGCGGTCCGGCTGGCCCGACCTGCTGGGTTGCGCGATCATCCTGCTCGCGCTGCACGCCGCCCACGAGGTCTGGGAGACCGGCGAGCAGGAGCGCCTGGCGGCGAAGGCGCTGGCAGGTGAGGACCTGGACTGAGCCCTCGCGCTTGCATCCGGACCTTCTGCGCCCTACGGTGAACGTACTAGTACGTCTACAGGCGCACGGTCAACGACAGGAGCGGAACATGGCTGACAGCATCTACACCGCAGTGGCGACCTCCACCGGCGAGGGTCGCGCGGGAGGCCACACGGTCTCCGACGACGGCGTCCTGGACATCAAGCTCGCCGTCCCGACGGAGATGGGCGGACCCGGCGGCGGCACCAACCCGGAGCAGCTCTTCGCCGCCGGCTGGGCCTCGTGCTTCCACAGCGCCCTCAAGGGGGTCGCGGCCGCGCAGAAGATCAAGATCTCGGACTCGGCCGTCATCGCCGAGGTGGGCATCCACCCCACGGAGGGTGGGGCGTACGGGCTGAGCGCCGCGCTGCACGTCGAGCTCGCGGGCGTGGACCAGGAGACGGCCGACAGCCTCGTCGCCGCGGCGCACCAGGTGTGCCCGTACTCGAACGCGACGCGCGGCAACATCGACGTGACGGTCGACGCGACGATCGCCTGAGCCCTGCCGCCGGGGCCCGTCGCTCGGCCAACCCGCCCGGATCCGCTTCGAGACCGAGGTTGCTTCGCTTTGAGGGGCTTCAAAGCGAAGCAACCTCGGTCTCGAAGGGGATCCGGGCGGGGCGAGGCGGATCGGCGCCGGGCGGCACCAGGCCGGGCCGCGCCGGACCCGCTCAGGTCGACGCCGCGCGGGCGGCGCGGCGCGACAGGTCCGCGAACGCCGCCCGGAGCTCGGGCGGGCTCACCACCTCGACCTCGGCGTCGAACCGCGCCAGCCCCGCCGCCAGCGCGGGCCAGCTCCAGGACCCGGTCAGCACGCGGGTCCGGTCGGGGCCGAGCGCCTCGGCCATGCCGTCCGCCACGAACGGGGCCACGCGCTCGGCGGGCAGGTGCAGGATCACCTCGCCCCGGCACGGCCACCGGTCGCTGTCCGACCCGCGGAAGCGCGCCGCGAGGAACGCCGCGACGCCGTCACCTGGCACCGGACG
This sequence comes from Promicromonospora thailandica, assembly GCF_024171955.1. Taxonomy (GTDB): domain Bacteria; phylum Actinomycetota; class Actinomycetes; order Actinomycetales; family Cellulomonadaceae; genus Promicromonospora; species Promicromonospora thailandica. The sequence continues at coordinate 100,810 of NZ_JAMTCS010000001.1, forward strand.
AGGCGTGAACCGGGGACCGTTCGGCACGCGGAGCGTCATCCGGTCGGCGCGGTAGGTCCGCCAGTCGTGCCGCTCGGGAGACCAGCCGACCAGGTACCAGTACCCCTGCCGTGCCACGAGATGGTGCGGCTGCAGGCGGCGGGGTGGGCGCGCGCCGTCGTCGTCCGCGCGGCCCGGTGTGCGGTAGTCGAACCGCACCTCCTCCGTCGCCCGGATCGCCCGGCCCAGCTCGACCAGCACCTCGGTCCGAACCTGGTCGACGACGCCGGGCGCCGCCGCCGAGACCTCCAGCGCGTCGACCCGCCGCCGCAGCCGGGCGGGCAGCACCTGGCGCACCGTCGCGAGGGCGCGGGCCGCGGCGCCCTCGATCCCCGCCCCGGTCGCGACCGCCGTCCGGAGTGCGACGGCGAGCGCGACGGCCTGCTCGTCGTCGAACAGGAGGGGCGGCAGCTCGCTGCCGGCCTCGAGGCGGTACCCGCCCTCGGGGCCCCGGACCGCCTGCACCGGGTAGCCGAGCTCGCGCAGGCGGTCGACGTCCCGCCGCACTGTGCGCTCGCTCACCCCGAGGCGTTCGGCGAGCCGCTCCCCCGGCCAGTCACGGCGCGCCTGCAGCAACGAGAGCAGGGCGAGCAGGCGGGACGACGTCGTGGTCGCTGCGGCGATCGGCATGAGATCCAGGGTGGCACGAGTACCGGACGTTCCCTGTCCGGAACTGCTGACAGGTTGGTGCTCGCCGCCGGGACCTCCGGCGGCGTCCCTGCCACCTGCGAAGGACCGGTCATCATGTCCGTCACCACAGTCCCCCACCTGAACTTCCGCGGCCAGGCGCGCGCGGCCCTCGAGTTCTACCGCTCGGTGTTCGGCGGGCAGCTCACGGTCGCCACCTACGGCGACTTCGGCATGCCCGCGGAGCTGCCCGACGCCGACAAGGTCGTCTTCGGCCAGGTCGTCGCCGACGACGGGTTCCGCGTCATGGCCTACGACGTGCCCGGGCACCACGAGCCCGCCGCTGTCCCGACCACCCGCCGGGAGAACGGGACCACGCTCACCGAGGCGCCGTTCTTCGTCTCCGTCCGGGGCGAGAGCGTCGAGGAGGTCGGCGCGCTGTGGACGGCGCTGGCCGAGGACGCGACCGTCGTCGAGGAGTACGGCCCGGCGCAGTGGGCCCCGGCGTCCGGGATGCTGACCGACCGGTTCGGTATCACGTGGATCCTGGACGTCGCGGCGGAGCACCAGCCGGCCTGACGCGGCGCGGCGGGCGTGCTGCGTCCCGCCCCCATCGACTTCGAACCCGAGGTTGCTTCGCTTTCAGCGACCTGAAAGCGAAGCAACCTCGGGTTCGAAGGCGATGGGGGCGGGGCGGGCCGAGGTCAGCGGTTGGGGGCCTCGTCGCTCCAGCGCGCGATGTCCTCCGGCGTCACCTCGACCGGCCCCGTCGCGGGCTGGGTGATGCGGATGTGGTTGCCGAACGGGTCGCGCAGCGCGGCGTCGATGCCGTAGGGCTGCTGCGTCGGCAGCTCGGTGAACTCGACCCCGAGGGCGGCCAGCCGGTCGTACTCGGCGTGGCAGTCGTCGGTGTTGAGGATGCAGGCCGCGCCGAGCGCGCCCTTGGTGAGGAGGTCGCGCACCTGGGCGGCCGACTCCTCGCTGAGCGCCGGCGGCGCGGGCACCTCGAGCAGCAGGTGCCGGTCGGGGTCGGACGGCAGCGAGATGGTGAGCCAGCGCATGAAACCCATGTCGACGTCGGCGCTCACCTCGAAACCGAGCTTGCCGACGTAGAAGTCGAGAGCCTCCTGCTGGTCGAGCACGTGGACCGGGGTGATGGCGATGGATGTGAGCATGCCGCCAATCTAGGTCGCGGCCCGGCGCCGGCGCTTCTCCGAAATCGCCCGATCACAGCGGGGCCGCGGGGCGGGTCGCGGGGCGCGTCCAGGCACGCGTGAAGCAGCCGGGCGCGAGCAGCGGTGCGGCCGTGCGGCGGTAGGTGGTGGGCGAGGCGCCGACGATGTCGCGGAACGTGCGGCTGAACGTACCCAGGCTCTGGAAGCCCACCGCGAGGGACACCTCGGTCACGGGTGTCGCGGTCTCCCGCAGCAGGGCCATGGCGCGCTCGATGCGGCGTCGTTGCAGGTAGCGGTGCGGCGTCTCGCCGAAGGCGGCCTTGAACGCCCGGATCAGGTACGACGGCGACACGTGGGCGACCGCCGCCAGCGCGGCGATGTCGAGGGGCTCGGCGTACGCGCGGTCGATGGCGTCCCGCGCGCGCAGGAGGCGCAGGTTGTCGGCCTCGCGCGGGGTCGCGGCGCGGGTCGGCGCCGCGGGGGCACCTGTCGCGGACGTCGGCGTGACCATGGGACCAGGGTAGGACCGGCCGCCGCTCAGGTCCCGGCCCGGGGGACGCCGTCCGGCCCCGCCGAGTCGTCGGCCAGCTGCGGGTAGACGGCGGTGAGCCGTTCCCAGACGATGTCGGCCACGCGGCCGGCATCCTGGCCGGTGGTGTCGACGACCACGTCCGGAGCCGCGGACTGAGGCGGCTGCCGGGCGTGGAACTCCGCGAGCCCGGCGGGGTGCCGGTGGCGGCGCTGGCGGTCGACGAGGTCCACGACGTCGGCCCGGAGCTCGACGACCACCACCACCGCGGCCCCGCTCGCACCCAGCCCGCGGAGCCGGGTCTCCAGGTCGCGGTTCGCCTCGGGCTCGAACGCCTGCCCGTCCACGACCACGCCCTGACCGGCCTCGAGCATCGCGACGATGGCCGCGTTCATCGCCGACAGCATGCGCCGGCCGTCCGGGCCGGTGCAGATGCGGCGGACGCCGTCGTGCCCGGCGACGTTCTCGTAGCGGAAGCCACGGCCGGAGTGGCGCGCGCCGGGCAGGCCGCCGCCCCAGTGCTCGGGCACCATGCGGAACAGCTCGTCGAGGCCGAACCGCAGCAGCGGCACCTCCGAGCGGTCCTGGATCGCTGTGGTCAGGGTCGACTTCCCTGCCGCGGACGGCCCGTTGACGACCAGGCACAGCGGCACGCCGGTGAGAGGACGCATGGCGCCACCCTCTCAGGCTCGGTCAGTCGTCCGGGTCGGTGCGCCGCGTGCCGACCGGGCCCGTCGCGCGCGGGAAGCCCAGCGTGCCCGCCGCGACCCACCACTCCATCACGTCGTAGGCCAGGCGGCCGGCGACGACGGACGGGTCTCCGTCCGACCACCGCGCCGCCTCGGCGGGATCGCACGCGAAGACCGACATGCCGCGGTAGGCCGGATCGCTCTGCGCGCCGAACGGGCCGTTGGCGACGAGCACGCCGCGGCGGACCAGGTCGGCGCGGTACGCGAGGTGCTCGGTCTGGAGGGCGTCGAGCTCGGCCGCCGACATCTCGGGCGCGCCGGGAGGGCGCCGCAGCACGACGACGGTGACCACGTCGAACGCGTCCGGGATGTTGGGGTCGCGACCCATGCACCCAGGCTAGCCCCGGCGGTGCCCGCCGCCCCTGGTTCCGCGGAGTGGGTACCGCGGGGCGCCGGGCAGGGCGGGCGCCGGGCACCGCGAGATCTGGTGTCTGCGCCGAGATCTGGCAGTGCGCGACCAGATCTCAGCGTGCGCACCAGATCTCGGCGGCGCACGCACCAGATCTCGGCGTGGGCGCCGGGTCTGGCGGCCGGGCGGGCGGCGAGACGGGGGCGAAGCGGGAGCGAGGGCACCGGTCAGGGGTTCGTGGTGTAGGCGCCGGTCAGGATGTCCTCGACGAGCGCCGGGCCGGTCGGCTCCCAGCCGAGCTGCCGCCGCGTCGTCGTGCTCGTCGCCGAGAGGTCCTGCCCGAAGAAGTACGAGATCCAGCCGAAGTGCTCCCGCGCCTTCTCGGCCGGGACAGAAGCCACGGGCAGGTCCAGCACCCTGCCGATCGCCTCGGCGATCTCCCGCGTCGGCACGCCCTCCTCGGCGATCGCGTGCAGCCTCGCGCCGGCGGGCGCCTTGGCGAGGCCGAGGGCTACCAGCCGGGCGGCGTCGGACCGGTGGACGGCCGCCCAGCGGTGGTCGCCGTCGTCCACGTAGCCGGAGACTCCGGTGCGGCGGGCCACGTCGTGGAGCACCGCGAGGAACCCGTGGTCGTGCAGGCCGTGCACGGTCGGCGCGAAGCGCAGGCTCACGCTGTGCACGTCGCGGTCGACGAACCCGAGCGCCAGGTTCTCGCTGCCGCCGCGGGCGGAGTCCGGGCCGTGGGCCGGGGAGGCGTCGTCCTCCGTGACGGGTCGCCCGCTCACCACGCCCGCGATTCCCGCCGCGAGCAGGAACGGGCGACCCGTGCCGGACAGTGCGTCACCGATGGTCTGCACCGCGGCACGCTCGGCCGCGTCCGAGACGGCAGGGTGGGCGAAGTCGTGCTTGTTCGCGAGGTGCAGCACGGCCTCGGCGTCCTGCGCCCCGCGGCGGATGCCGTGGAGGTCGTCGAGGTCGCCGCGCTGCACGGTGACGCCCTTCGCGGCGAGGGCCGACGCCGACGCGTCGGACCGCGCGAGCGCGGTGATCGTGTGACCGTCGGCGAGAAGCTCGTCCACGGCGGCGGAGCCGATCCAGCCGGAGGCTCCGGTGACGAATACCTGCATGGTGGGTCCTTCCAGTGATGTCAGTGACTGATGTCAGCCACAGACATCACCGTACGCCCGAAGTCAGTCGCTGTCATCACCTAGACTGGACCCATGGCGCGATGGCAACCCGGCACTCGGGGACGGCTGCAGGACGCAGCCCTGGAGCTCTTCGCGAGCCGCGGCTACGAGCAGACGACGGCCGCCGAGATCGCGCGGTCGGTCGGCCTCACGGAGCGCACGTTCTTCCGGCACTTCAGCGACAAGCGCGAGGTGCTGTTCGGCGGTCAGGAACGACTGACGGAGGCGTTCGTGCGCGGTATCGAGGCGGCGCCGGACGACGCGACACCGATGGAGGCGGTCGGCGACGCGCTGGACGTGGCCACCGGCCTGTTCCCGGACGACATGCGCCCGCACTCCCGGCTGCGCCAGACCGTGATCGACCAGCACCCGGCGCTCCAGGAGCGTGAGCGGCACAAGATGTCGGGCGTGGCCACGACCATCGGCGACGCGCTGCGGGCGCGCGGCGTCGGCGAGCCCGCGGCAACTCTCGCCGCGGAGTCGGCGAGCACGGTGTTCGGTATCGCGTTCAGCCAGTGGATCCAAGACGGCGAGAGCCGCTCGCTCGGGGACATCTCCCGCGCGGTGCTGGCCGAGCTGCGGGACCTGACGGGCGCCGACCGCGCGCCCCGCTGAGATCTGGGGTCCCGGCAGGTTCCGGCACCTGTGACGTGCGCTGAGATCTGGGTTCCCGGGCCCGAGACCCACGCCGAGATCTGGGGTCCCGTCGCCGAGATCTGGTGTTGCCGTCGAGATCTGGCCGTGCGCCACCAGATCTCAGCGCGGGCACCAGATCTCACCGGCGCAGCACCAGATCTCAGCACAGCGGCACCGGCGGGCCGCAGCGCAGCACCAGATCTCAGCAGAGCCGCACCAGCCGGCCGCAGCGCAGCACCAGATCTCAGCAGAGCCGCACCAGCGGGCCGCAGCGCAGCACCAGATCTCGGCACAGCGGCACCGACCGGCCGTAGCCCAGCGCGCCAGATCCGCCGTCAGGCGGCCGCCCGGGGCGTCAGCGGAGGGCCTCCAGGTCCGCCGTGTGGATCGTCTCCTCGTCGACGTAGCACCAGCCCCACCCCTCGCCCGGCTCGACCGAGCGCATGAGCGGGTGCCCCGTGGCCTCGAAGTGCGCCGTCGCGTGCTTGGCGGGCGACGAGTCGCAGCAGCCCACCTGACCGCACACCAGGCAGCTGCGCAGGTGCACCCAGGTGCCGCCCAGGGCCACGCACTCCGGGCACGCGTCCCGGTTCTCCGGTTCGAGGACGGCGACCTGGTCCAGGTGCGTGCAGTCGGTGCTCATCGTCGGTGTCCTCACGTCGGTCCGGTCGTCTGCGGCGGCGCACCGCCGTCCGCTCCTGCCGCGATTCTAGGCCGGGCGACGATGCCGCGGGCGAGCGGACGTCAGTGGTCTGCGAACAGGCCGCTGTACGCGTTCAGCGCGGGCTGGCCGCCCAGGTGCGCGTAGAGCACGGTGCTGTCGGCGGGGATGTCTCCGCTGGTCACGAGGTCGACCAGGCCGGCCATCGACTTGCCCTCGTAGACGGGGTCGAGAATCACGCCCTCGAGCCGCCCGGTGAGCCGGATCGCGTCCAGCGTCGACTCCACGGGGATGCCGTACTCGTCCCCGGCCCAACCGGGCAGCACGGTGATCTCGTCGTCGCGCAGGGGGCGCTCCACGCCGATGAGCCCGGCCGTGGCGCGCGCGATCCGGGCCACCTGGTCGCGGGTCTCGGCGAGCTTCGCGCTGGCGTCGATGCCGATCACGCGCCGCGGCCGCCCGCCCGCCTCCTCCAGCGCGGCGAACCCGGCGATCATGCCCGCCTGCGTGGAGCCCGTGACCGCGCAGACGACCACGGTGTCGAAGAAGACGCCCAGCTCGCGCTCCTGCTCCTCGACCTCGTGGGCCCACCGCGCGAACCCGAGGCCGCCCAGCCGGTGGTCGGACGCGCCGGCCGGGATCGCGTACGGTGTGCCGCCCCGCTCGACGACCTCCTCGATCGCGCGCGCCCAGGAGTCCTTGAACCCGATGCCGAACCCGGCCGGGTCGAGCCGCACCTCGGCGCCCATGATCCGGCTCAGCATGATGTTGCCGACGCGGTCGGCCACGGAGTCGGGCCAGCTCACCCAGTTCTCCTGCACCAGCACGGCCTTGAGCCCGAGCGACGCCGCGACCGCCGCCACCTGGCGCGTGTGGTTGGACTGGTAGCCCCCGATCGACACGAGCGTGTCGGCACCCTGGGCGAGCGCCTCCGGCACCAGGTACTCGAGCTTGCGGGTCTTGTTGCCGCCGTAGGCGAGTCCGGCGTTGCAGTCCTCGCGCTTGGCCCAGATCGCGGCGCCGCCGAGGTGCGCGGTGAGGCGCGGCATGAGGTGCACGGGACTCGGCCCGAACGTCAGCGGGTGGCGCGGGAAGTCGGACAGGGCCATGGATGCTCCTCAGGCAGGGCGGAATGTCGGCATGCAATATATTGCATGCCCTTCGATGCCCCTGGCAAGGACCCGCACGTCAGGAGCGCGCGCGCCGCAGCGCCCGGCCCGGGCGGTCGGACGTGCGTACACCGTCCTCGACCACGGGCGTCCCGCCCACGAGCACCCACGGGATGCCCGCGGCCGTCCGGCGCGGCTGGTCCGGCGTCGCGCGGTCGGCCACCCGGTCAGGGTCGAAGACGACCAGGTCGGCCACGAACCCCTCGGCCACCCGGCCGCGGTCGCGCAGCCCGAGCCGGGCGGCGGGGCGCGCCGCGAGGTGCACCACCATCTCCGCGAGCGAGAGCACCCCCTCCTCGCGCACGTACCGGCCGAGGTAGCGCGGGAACGTCCCCGCGGCCCGCGGGTGCGGCTTCGCGCCGACGAGGATGCCATCGCTGCCCCCGGTATGCCGGCGGTGCCGCATGATCTCGCGCACGTTCTGCTCGTCGCCCACGTGCTGCAGGATGCTGGTGCCCAGCCGGTCGGCGAGCAGCAGCTCGAAGAACACCTCGGCCGGCGCACGGCCCTCGTCCCGCGCGATCCGCGCGACCGTGCGGCCCACCCGGTCGCCGAGCGCGTCGTCGCGCACGCCCGCGATCTCGATCGTGTCCCAGTCGACGGGCACGCCGTGGCAGCCGTCGCTGCCCACGACCTCGACCTCGTGGGCGATCCGGGCCCGCTCGGCGGGGTCGCGCAGCCGCGCGAGGGTCCGCTCGGGACCGCCCGCCGCGGCACGGCTCGGCAGCAGCGCCGAGAGCGTCGTCGAGCCGGGCAGGTACGGGTAGGAGTCCAGCGTGACGTCGACCCCCGACGCGATCGCCTGGTCCACCAGCGCGAGCAGCTCGCCGGCGCGCCCGCGGTTCTCGGGGAAGTTCATCGTGGCGTGGGTGAGGTGCAGCGCGCACCCGGCCCGGCGGGCGACGTCGACCATCTCCGCGTACGCCGCCAGCGCACCGGCACCGTAGGAGCGCTGGTGCGGGGCGTAGAAACCACCGTGCCGCGCGACCACCTCCGCGAGCGCGACCAGCTCGTCGGTGTCGGCGAAGATGCCCGGCACGTACGTGAGCCCCGACGACATGCCGAACGCGCCGTCGCGCATCCCCTGGTCCACCTGCGCCCGCATCTCGGCGATCTCGGCAGGCGTGGCCCTCCGGTCCTCCGTGCCGACGACGTTCATGCGGACCGTCCCCTGCGGCACCAGGTAGGCCACGTTGGTCGCGCTGCCCCGGCGGTCCACCTCCGCGAGGTACTCCGCCACGGTGCGCCACGCGAAGCCGACGCCCGCCGGCTCGCCGTTCCAGCCCGCGATCTGCTCACGGACCGTCGCCATGGTCGTGTCCGTGACGGGGGCGTACGACAGCCCGTCCTGGCCCACCACCTCGGTGGTCACGCCCTGCGTCACCTTGGCGAGGTGGTCGCCGTCGGCCAGGACGGCGAGGTCGGAGTGCGCGTGCATGTCCACGAAGCCGGGGGCGACGGCCAGGCCGTCGGCGTCGACCACGCGCGCGCCGGGCGCGTCGACGCGCCCGCCCACGCGCGCGATCCGGCCGGAGCGCACCAGCACGTCGCCGCGCACGGGCTCACGCCCGCTCCCGTCGACCACCAGTCCCCCGCGCAGCAGCAGCTCGTCGCTCATCGGGCCATCGTCCTCCACGCCGGCCGGTGCGCTCAGACGGCGTCCACCCGTACCAGCTCGCGCACGCCGCGCGCCTCCAGCGCGGCCGGGTCGGCAGCGGTCGCGCTCGTCACGACGGCGACCGGCACGCCGTCCTCCCGGAGCGTGTGCCACCGCTCGAAGACGGCGCCGCCCGGGCCCAGCGCGGGGCGCGACGCCGGCAGGTCGTCCGCGTCGACGTCGACCACCACGGCCACCGTGCGCTCGGGAGCCGCCGGCGTGGACCGCCGGGCGTCGGTGATCAGCTCGGCGAAGCGGTGGCCCAGCGGCTTGACCCGGTTCTCGGTGTCGAGCAGGCCGAGCGAGTACTCCAGGTCCTTGTAGTCGGCCAGGTCGCGCGTCACGTCGTGCGAGCACCACCAGGTGATCGCGTACAGGTCGCGCGTGGTCAGCGCCGCCTCGACGGTGCGCGTGCAGAACTCGGGCATCTCGGTCTCGGCGAGGTTCATCGAGGGGGCGCCGACCTCCTGCAGCCACACGGGCCGCCCGGGATCGGTCGCGAACGCCTTCGACAGCTCGATCATCCACTCGGCGTGCCGCACCGACTGCGGCGACAGCGCGCCGTAGGTGGCCGCCGTGCCGTTGAAGATCCAGGAGTGCACGGTCGTCACGTCGCCCAGCCGCGCGGCGTGCACGGGGTGGAACGGGTGCTCGTCGCGGTACCAGAGGTGGTCGTTCTCGCTGTGCACCACCAGGTGGCGCGGGTCGCGGTCGCGCGGGGCACCCAGCAGCGAGCCGAGCCAGTGCGTCACCTCGGCGGGCTTGGCCGGCATGGCCGCGGGGTTGGGCCGCTGGAACTGGTTGAGCTCGTTGCCGAGGGTCAGGCCCAGGAAGTTCGGCTTCTCGCGCACCGCGTCGTACACCGCCGCGACGAGCGCCGCCTGGGCGTCGATCGCCGGCTGGTCGGTGAACATGTTGCCGTCGTGCCAGTTGACCAGCCACGCGGGCACGAAGTCGAAGCCGGACATGTGCCCCTGGATCACGTCGACCGCGACGTCGAGGCCGACCTCGGCGGCGAGATCCGTCACGAGCGCGACGTCGTCCAGCGCCCGCTGCCGGATCAGGGTGCGGTTGGGCTGCAGCACCGGCCACAGGGGGAACACCCGCACGTGGTCGACGCCGAGCCCGGCGATCGCCTCGAGGTCGGCGCGGACGGCGTCGGCGTCGACGGCCATCCACTGGAACATCCAGTCCTGCGACGGGGTGTAGTTGACGCCGAAGCGCGGCGGGGTGGTGTTCAAGGATCCCTCTCTCGGTCGGGGCACTCAGCTCGGGACGGACGACGGCGCCGCCGTCGACTCGCGGGTGCGCAGGCGGCGGCCGGTCACGGTCTGCGACGCGGCGGGCTCGCCCCGGACCAGCCGCTCCAGCAGCGCGACGGCGGTACGCGCGCTCTCCTCGACCGGGGCGTCGAGGGCGGTCAGGCGCGGGCGCACCAGCGTGGAGACCCAGGAGTCCTCCCACGCGACGACCGACAGCTGCTCCGGCACGCGCACCCCCAGCTCGGGGGCGTGCGCGACGATCTCCGCGGCGATCACCTCGCTGTCCACGAGGATCGCCGTCACGCCGTCGAGGCGGTCGAGCAGGTGGGCCACGGGGTCGGCGGCCGCGGCGTCCCAGACCGCGTACGTCGGTTCGATGCCCTGGTCGCCCGCGGCCTCGGCGAAGCGCTCGTCGCGCGCACGGGTGTGCGCCAGGCCCGGGGCGTCGTTGACGCGTGCGACCCGCCGGTGGCCCAGCTCCGCGAGGTGGGCCAGCACCGTGGCGAACGCGGCGTCGTCGCCCACGGTCACCGCGGGGACGGCGGGGTCGACGGACGCGCCGAGCACCACGGCCGGTGCGCCGATCTGCTGGACGAGCGCCAGGCGCGGGTCGTCCGTGCGCACGTCGACGAGCAGGAAGCCGTCGACGCGCTGCTCGGCCCACCACTCGCGGTACACGCGCGCCTCGTCGTCGACGGCGACGAGCGTGAGCGACAGCGACCAGCCGATGTCGGCCAGGGGCTGCGTGAGCCCGGCGAGCAGGCGCATGAAGAACGGGTCGCGACCGAAGGTGTCGCTCGCACGGGCGATCACCAGGCCGAGGCTGCGCCCGCCGCCGCCCGACACCTTGCGGGAGGCGTAGTTGGGGCGCCAGTTGAGCTCGTCGGCGGCCCGGCGGATGCGCTCGGCGGTGGCCGCCGACACGTTGGGCCGGCCGTTGAAGACGTGCGACACCGCGGACGGCGACACGCCTGCGCGGCGGGCGACGGCGGCGATGGTCGCGCGTTTCGGGGAGGTCTCGGACGTCACGACCCCGACACTAGGGGGTTGACCCTCCAAAGTAAAGCGGTATACATTCGCCGCCAGCCAGATTGTGTAGCGCTTTACACGCCAGTTTCCCGGGCTCGGCACGCCGACGTTCCCCGCCCGCTCGACCGATACACCGCAGTTCCGGATCGACAGCTCCAGGAGGTCCCGTGACACCGGGCACGACACAGGGCGGCACGCCCGGCAACTCGCACGGCATCACCCGCCGCACCCTGCTGGGCGCGGCGCTCAGCGGCGGCCTCATCACGCCGCTGCTGGCCGGCTGCGGCGCGCTCGTGCCCGCGTCCAGCGGTGCGGGCACCCTGAGCGTCCACACCCAGATCAGCGGCGCCGTCGCGGGCGCCCAGACGTTCGCCGACGTCGTGGCCGCCTACCAGCGCGACACCGCACGGCGGGTCGCGCTGCTCAAGAACGGCTCCGACCTGCCCATCGTCTTCGAGACGAGCACGCTGGCCGGCAAGGAGGCCGACGTCGCCGTGGTCAACATGATGGGCCGCACGCTGTCCTGGACCCGGCTGGGCGCCACCGTCCCCGTGAACGACCACCTGGACGAGTGGGGCCTGCGCGACCTGATCATCCCCGAGGCGCTGGCGGAGTGGACCGACGACGAGGGCCGCCTGCGCGCCTTCCCGTTCACCCGCACCAACTGGCCGGTGTCCTTCAACACCGCGCTGCTGGAGGAGGCTGGCGTCGGCGCGATCCCGACCACGTCGGACGAGCTGGTCGCCGCCGCCGACGCGCTGCGCTCGCACGGCATCGGCCCGGTGACCGTGGGCGGCTCGGACTGGAGCGGCCAGAAGCTGTTCCTCCAGGTCATCCAGGGTTTCATCAGCCAGGACGAGGCGCGCACCGTGTTCTCCACGGGCAAGATCTCCGAGAGCGCCGGGGCCGTCAAGGGCGTCGAGCACTTCGTCGAGCTGCGCGACGCCGGCGTGTTCGTCGACAACGTCCAGGGCTACACGTCCGACTCGGAGCTCACGCAGTTCAACACGCGCAAGGCCGCCGTCGTCCCCGCCATGTCGTCCGCGCTGGCACTCGTGCCGGCCGAGCGCGCGGCCGAGGTGACCGTCGGCGGGTGGCCCGTGCCGTCGAGCGGCGGTGTGCTGGAGCGCCCGAGCGTGATCCAGAGCTACAACGGGCACGGCATCTGGATCAGCGAGAACGGCGCGCGGAAGCTCGACCTCGTCCGGCCGTTCGTCCAGCACCTGTACAGCGCCGAGGTCACGGACCGGTTCATCCTCGAGTCCGGGCGCGACATGAGCCGGGTCACCGACACCGTGAGCCAGGACTTCCCGCTGGTCGCGCAGGCGTCCCGGCTCACGACCGACCAGGTCACCCCGGTGATGCTGCCCGACCTGCTCATCCCCGACGCCGTGTTCGAGCCGATGATCCAGGCCACCGCGCTGGCCTACGGCACGGCCCCCGCCGACCGCATCATCGACGCCTTCGAGAAGTCGTACCAGGCGGTCTGACCGCCCGCCCCGGACCTGTGCGCCCGGGGCCCCCGAGCCGGGAAAGGACCCCGCCCATGACCGCCCTCCTCGACACCGACGGGCCACGCACCGCCGTCGGCGCGCCACCACCCGCCGTCCGCCGCCGCGGCACGCTCCGCGAGCGGTTCCCCGGCCTCGCCCTGCCCGCGCTCGTCTGGTACGCGGTGTTCATGATCGGGCCCGTGGTCGCGATGTTCGTCATCGCGTTCCTCTCCTGGCCGGGCATGCTCACCACCCCGACCCCGGCGGGTCTCGACAACTTCGCCCGGGTGCTGACCGACGAGACCTTCTGGACCGCCACCGCGAACTCGGCCGTCCAGATCGTCGTCGGCCTGCCGGTCATGATCGCGCTCGCCTTCCTGCTCGCGTTCTACGCGGTGCAGAAGCCGCGGGGGCACCGCGTGCTGCGGTACCTGCTGTTCATCCCCGCCCTCATCTCCGCGCCGGCCACCGCCATGGTGTTCTACGCGATGCTCAACCCGGACGGCCTGGTCAACGGGTTCCTGCGCCCCCTCGGCCTGGAGGGCAACGAGTGGCTCGCCGACCCGGCCACCGCGCTCGGCGCCATCATCGCCGTCGAGCTGTGGAGCGGCATCGGCTACTCGGCGGTGCTCATCGCCTCGCGGCTCGACGGCGTCGAGGGCGAGATCGTGCAGGCCGCGCGGCTGGACGGGGCCGGCGACTGGCGGCTGGCCTGGCGCGTGTACTGGCCCATCGCGCAGGACTTCATCGGCGTGGTCGCGATGCTGCAGTTCCTGTCCATGCTGTTCAACTCGGCGCAGACCGTGCTGCTGCTCACGCAGGGCGGGCCCGAGAACGCGACCACGACGCTCGCGTACCTCATCTATCGCAAGGCGTTCGTCGAGACCGACCTGGGGTACAGCCAGGCCGTCGGCGTCGTGCTCTTCGTGATCGGCCTGGCCGGGATGTGGGCCATCCGCCGCCTGCTCCGCGCCACGCACTGATCCCCGATCCCGCCCAGGAGAACCCATGGCCCAGCGCACCGCCCTCCCCCTGCGCGACCGCATCGGCTCGATCACGAGCGGCACGCTCGCGTGGATCTACGCCGCCCTGCTGGTCGTGCCCTTCTACTACTTCATCGTCTCGGCGTTCAAGACGAACGAGGAGATCTTCGAGTCGCCCCTCGCCCTGCCGACGACGTTCGACCTGACCAACGTCACGACCGCGATCCGGCAGGCCGACCTCGGGCTCGCCGTCGCGAACTCCGTGCTCACCACGGTCGCGGCGCTCGTGCTCACGCTGCTGCTCGCGCTGCCCGCGGCGTTCGCACTGGCGCGGTCCACGGGGCGCGCCGGCAAGGTGGTCGAGGGCGTCTTCGCCCTGGGCTTCCTCATCCCGTCGTTCGCCGCGCTGTTCCCGACGTTCCTGCTCGCCGCGGCCCTCGGCCTGTTCCACACCCGCACGTTCGTGGTGTTCCTCCTGCCGGCGACGGCGCTGCCGCTGTCGATCGTCATCCTCACCTCGTTCATGCGCACCATCCCGCGCGAGCTCGAGGAGGCCGCGTCCATGGACGGCGCCTCCCCGCTGCAGGTGCTGCGCCAGGTCTACCTGCCCATCTGCGTGCCGGGCATCGCGACCGTGCTGCTGCTCAACTTCCTCTCCTTCTGGAACGCGTACCTCTACCCGCTGATCCTGATCGGCCCCGACACCGCGCAGCGCACCATCCAGGTGGCCCTGCCCACCCTCAAGGTCGACGCCGGCACGGACTACGGCGTGCTCATGGCGGGCACGCTCTTCACGCTGCTGCCGGTCTACCTCGTGTACACGCTGCTCCAGCGTCAGATGCAGCGTGCGCTCCTGTCGGGCGCGGTCAAGGGATGACCCGCCCCGACCCGAGCGCGGCGGCGCTCCCGCTCCGCACCCGCATCGGTCAGGTGAACCAGCGGCTCAAGGGCTGGGAGGCGGTGCGGTGGGTCGACGGCGCTCCCCGCGTCACCGACGTGCTGCGCCGCGAGGTGGACCGCTGGGGCGGCCTCGGGGCGGTGTACGGCGTACTGCGCGCCGACCCCTGGTCCGCCGTGCACTGGGGCAACGGCGTGCCGCCCGAGCGCAGCGCCGAGGCCTACGCCGCGGTCCAGGACCACGTGACCGCGTACGGCGACGGCATCCCCGTGCTGTTCGTCGAGGAGGCGCCGCACGGCCTCATGGCGCTCGGCGGCACCACGCTGCCGGTGAACCTCGCGCTGGGCGCCGGCATGGACGCCGACCTCACCGAGGAGCTCGCCGCCGCCGTGGCCGCCGAGGCCCGGGCGCGCGGCACGCACGTCGCGCTCGTCTCCGGGCTCGACGTGCTGCGTGACCCGCGTTGGGGCCGCGCCGAGGAGTGCTTCTCGGAGGACCCGGCGCTGGCCGCCGCGCTCGTGGCCGCCACGGTGCGCGGCATGCAGGGCACGACGTCGGCGAGCGACTCCATCGACGCGGCACACGTCGCCGTCGTCGCCAAGCACCTGGCCGGCCAGGGGGCGGGCATCGGCGGGCGGAACGGCTCGGGTGCGCCCGTCGGACGGCGGGAGCTCGGCGAGATCCACCTGCGCCCCGCCCACGCCGCCGCCCGCGTGGGCGTCGCCGGGTTCATGGCCGCGTACAACGACGTCGACGGCGTGCCGTGCAGCGCGAACGAGGAGCTGCTCACCGGCACGATCCGCGAGCGCTGGGGCTGGGACGGCGTGGTCATGGCCGACGGCACCGCGATCGACCGCCTCCGCGACAGCGCGCCGGACCCGGCCCGCTCCGCCGCGCTCGCCCTGCGGGCCGGGGTGGACCTCAGCCTGTGGGACGAGGCGTTCACCCACCTGGGGACCGCGATCGAGCGGGGCCTGGTCGACGAGGCGGTGCTCGACCGGGCGGTCGGCCGGGTGCTGGGGCTCAAGCGGCGGCTGGGGCTGCTCGGGGCGGTCGGCGGCGACGCTCCAGAGGACCCCGCACCCGTGCCCGCGCGCGACGTCGTCGCGCTCGCCGGGCGTGCGGCCCGCCAGGCGGTCGTCGTGGTCGACGACGACGGCGTGCTGCCCCTGCGGCCCGGTCAGACGCTGGCCGTCGTGGGCCCGAACGCCGACGACCTCGACGCCCAGCTCGGCGACTACACGCCCCCGCGCCCCACGCCGGACCCGGCGGCCTCGACCGTGCTGACCGCGCTCGCCGCGCGGTTCGGGGCCGACCGCGTACGGCACGCCACGGGCAGCCGGCTGCGCGGCCCGCTCGACGGCCCGACCGGCGGGTCCGGGGCGCTGGACGAGGTGCGGGCCGCCGCCGGCGGCGCGGACGTCTGCGTGGCGGTGCTCGGCGGTACCAGCCGACGCACCTACGAGGACGAGTTCGCCGACAACGGCGCGGTCGCCGGGCCCGCACCCGACACGACGAACGGCGAGGGCGTGGACCTGTCCTCGGTCGCGCTCCCGGAGGCGCAGCTCGACGTCGTCCGCGCGGCACGGTCCGCGGGGGTGCCCGTGGTCGCCGTCGTGCTGGACGGGCGCCCGCGCGCGCTCACGGCGCTGCGCGAGCTGGTGGACGCGCTGGTGGTGGTCCCGTTCCCCGGCCCGTCGGGGGGCGAGGCGGTCGCTGCCGCGCTGTGCGACGGCACCGCGTCGGGACGCCTGCCCGCGACGTTCCCCGCGGCGGACGGCGTGCTGCCCGTGGCCCACGACGAGCGGATGGAGACGGCGCGCGGGTACGTCGACGTGGACGTGCTGCGGCGGCTGCCGCTCGGCACGGCGCTGCTGCCGGACGTGGCGTTGCGGCTGCGCGGCGCAGAGCCTGCGACCGTGCCGGCAGCCGGGCTGGCCGACGGTGCCGCGCTGCGGCTGGTCGTCGACGTCACCAACGCCGGGACGGTCCCGCGGTCCCTGTCGGTGCCGCTGTATGGGCGCCGGCACGAGCCCGGCATCCGGCCACGCCGTCGGCAGCTGCTCGCCGTGCGGCGCGCCACCGTGCCCGCCGGCGGCACCGCCGCCGTACCCTTCGACCTGGGCCTGGACGAGCTCGGCTCGTGGGCGAGCGGCGAGCCCGTCGCCGCCCCCGTCACCCTCAGCGTCTGGTGCACGCCAGAACCAGACCCGCCGTCCGACGCCCGCACGGTCCGCGTGACCGACCAGAACGGAGCCACCCCATGGGAGCGATGACGCGACCCACGCTCGATCCCGCCGTCACCGCGACCGTGCGCGCTGCCGCCGACCGGGTCCGCGCGACGTCCGGGCCGCGTGTCGGCGACCTGGTCGAGTCCGCGCTGCTGCGCACGCTGACCGACACGGTCACGGTCGGCGAGGACGGCACCGCCTTCGTCATCACGGGCGACATCCCGGCCATGTGGCTGCGCGACTCGACCACCCAGCTCACGCCGTACCTGCGGTTCCTGACCTCGTGCCCACCGCTGGCCGACCTGGTGGCCGGCGTCGTGCGGCGGCAGCTCGCCTGCCTCGACCACGATCCGTATGCCAACGCGTTCAACGACGGCCCCACGGGCGCGCACTACGACCCGGACGACGTGTGCGACGACCCGCATGTCTGGGAGCAGAAGTACGAGATCGACAGCCTCGCCTACCCCGTGACGCTGCTGCACACCCTGTGGCGCGCCACCGGCCGCACCGACGTGCTCGACGAGCGCGCCCACCGGGTGCTGCGCACCGTCGTCGACCAGCTCCGTGCCGAGCAGGACCACGACACGTCGCCGTACCGGTTCCGGCGCGACACCGACATCCCGACCGAGACGCTGGCCCGCGACGGCCGCGGCACACCGGTGGGCCGGACGGGTATGAGCTGGAGCGGGTTCCGCCCCTCGGACGACGCCTGCACCTATGGCTACAACGTCCCGGCGAACCTGTTCGCGGCGCAGGCCCTCCTCGCCGTCGGCGAGCTGGCCGCCGACGTGCTCGGCGACCAGCCCCTGGCGGACGACGCGCGTGCCCTCTCGCGTGAGCTCGTCGCGGGTGTCGAGGAGTTCGGGGTGGTCGGGGTCCCGGGCGGTCCGGACGGCCGCCGCATGTACGCGTACGAGGTGGACGGGCTCGGCGGCGTGCTGCGCATGGACGACGCGAACACCCCGTCGCTGCTCTCCCTGCCGCTCCTCGCGCCCGACGTGCTCGACGCCGAGGTCTGGCGGACCACCCGCGCTGTCGTGCTGAGCCCCGCCAACCCGTACTGGTACAGCGGCTCGGCGGCGAGCGGCGTCGGCAGCCCGCACACGCTCCCGGGCCGGGTCTGGCCCATCGCGCTGGCCGTCGAGGGACTCACGGGCACGGCCGAGGACCGCGTGCGCATCCTCGACCTGCTCGCGCGGACCGACGGCGGCACGGACCGCATGCACGAGTCGTTCGACGTGTCGGACCCGACCGCCTACTCCCGGCCGTGGTTCTCCTGGGCGGACTCGATGTTCTGCGAGCTGGCCCTCACGGTCGCGGACGACGCCGACGCCCGTCGATCCTGAGGACCACCGTGCCGCGGGGCGCGTCTTGTCTTTTCGCCGGGTGCCGGCTGGGCTGAATCTCGTGCACCTGAGCAAGCCCGGATCACGCTGTGCCTCATTGTTCGGCTCAACCGAACTGCGTGCGGTCAGGCCGGACACAGTCGAGCGCTGCCGGCACCCCCACGAGACGCTCGGCGACGCGCCGGGGCGCTCGCCCTCAGCGACGCTCCTGGTACGGGAGCACCACACGGTTGACGACCAGGAGGCCCGCCGCCGCCACGGGGACCGCGACGAGGGCGCCCAGGATGCCGCCCAGCGCCGCACCCGCGAGCGCCGCGACGATGACCAGCGCGCCGGGCAGCGCGACGGCGCGGCTCATGACGCGCGGCGCGAGCACGTAGGCCTCGACCTGCATGTAGATGAGCAGGAGCGCCGCGACGACGACGGCGGTGACGGGGCCGACCGTGAGGGTGGCGAGCACCACCAGGATGGAGCCGATGACGGTGCCGACGACGGGGATCAGGGCCAGCACGAACGCCATCACGGCGAGCAGGATCGGCGCCGGGCTCCCCGCGAACAGGGTCAGCAGCAGCGTGAACGTCGCGTTGACGGTGGCCAGCGCGAGCTGGCCGGAGACGTACCGGCCCACGGAGTCCAGCACCTCGGTGAGGAGCGAACCGGTCAGGTCGCGGCGGGAGCGCGGCACGAGCCGCAGCAGCCCGGCGACCATGGCGGGCAGCGTGACGGCGAAGTAGATGGTCAGGGCCGCGACGACGACGACGGCGGTGACGCCGTTGATCAGCCCGCTGCCGACCTGGAGCACGCCGCCGGCGATCGCGGTGAGCTGCTGGGGGTCGGTGAGCAGCTCGGTGGCCGACGCGAGCAGGCCGTTGAGGTCGAGGGCCACCAGGTTCTCGGTGACCCACTCGTACCAGGGCTGCCGCGGCAGGTCTCGCAGGGCTCCCACCAACAGGTCCACGAAGATCCCGACCTGCTGCACCGCGAGCGGCAGCACCGTGACGACGAAGAGTGCGATGAGCAGCACGAAGCCCAGGATCGCGACGGCGGCGGCCGCCCAGCGCGGGAGCCCGCGCGCGGCGACGAACCGGATGGCGGGCTCCAGGGCGAGGGCCAGGAACAGGGCGAGCCCGACGTACACGAGCACCGTGGCGACGGCGGCGAGGGCACCGAGGATCGCGACGCCCGCGCCGACGCCGAGGGTGGCGAGCATGGCGTAGCCGAACGGCTGTGCCGGCAGCCCGACGACCGGCTCGCGCCGCCGGACGGCACGAGCACGAGCGACGCGGTGCGGCATGCGGGCCATTCGCCACACAGTACTCAGGTCCAGCGGAAGAACGCGGCTGACACAGCCGCACCGACCACCACCGTTCCCGCGAGCGCGAGCAGGTGCGCCGTGTCGACCGGTGCGCCGACCCAGGCCGCCGCAAGGGCCTCGACCGCGGCACCGAACGGCAGCCACTCCCCCACGGCGGCCAGGGCGGGCGGCAGGGTCGACCGTCCGCCGAACATCCCGCCGAGCGCGCCGAGGGCGAAGAAGCCGATGAGCCCGATCGCCACCGCGGAGTTGGGTGTCGGCGCGACGGCGGCCACGACCATGCCGACCGCGTACATCGCCGCCATGGCCAGCGCGTAGACGCCGAGGGCCGCGGCGAGGTGGGCCGGGGGCCGGGCGCCGAGGACCCCGAATGCGACGGCCAGGGCTCCGGCGAGGCCGACCAGTGCCTGGGCCACGCTCACGACGACCTGTGCGACCAGCACCATGGCCGGGGAGGCCGGAGTGGCGGAGAGTCGGCGCAGCACTCCCGTGCGCCGGTAGTAGGCCAGGAAGCTCGGCATGTTGATCACGCCGATCGTGCCGAGCACGATGGTGAGCACCAGCGGCAGCACGAACACGTCGAGGGCGGTGTAGCCGTCGGCGACGGGCTGCTCGGCGGCCGAGCCGGCGCTCATGACGAGGATCAGCAGGGGCAGCACGACGGGCACCACGAGCCCCGCGGTGTCGCGCACCACCATCTTCGCCTCGCAGACCACGAGGACCAGCCACGACCGGAGGGCGGGCCGGCGGGCGGCCACGGCGTGCACGGTGCTCATTCGACGTCCTCCAGCTGCTTTCCGGTGAGGGTCACGAAGGCGTCGTCGAGGGTGGTCGCCCCGGCCCGGGCGACGAGTCCCGCGGGGGTGTCGGTCGCCACGACACGGCCCGCGTCGAGCAGCACCACCCGGTCGCAGAGCCGCTCGACCTCCTCCATGGCGTGACTGACCAGCAGGACGGTCACACCGTCGTCGCGCAGGCCCTCGACGGTGGCCCACATGCGGCGCCGGGCCCGGGGGTCGAGACCGGTCGTGAGCTCGTCGAGGACCACGAGGCGGGGTGCGCCCGCGAGCGCCAGGGCGATGGAGAGGCGCTGCTGCTGCCCTCCGGACAGCTTCTCGAAGCGGACGTGGCGCTGCCCGTCCAGGCCGACGAGCCCGAGCAGCTCCGCGGCCGGCCGCGGGTGGGGGTAGAAGCTCCGGTAGAGCCCGACGAGCTCGGCGACGGTCAGCGCGCCGTGCAGGTACGCGTCCTGCAGCTGGACGCCGAGCACCTGCCGCACCCGGGCGCGGTCCCGCTGCGGGTCGAGGCCGAGGACGCGGACGGTGCCGCCGTCGGGGCGGCGCAGGCCGGCGATCATCTCGACGGTGGTGGTCTTGCCGGCGCCGTTGACGCCGAGCACGCCGACGATCTCGCCCCGGTGCACGCGCAGGCTGACGTCGTGCACGGCGGTGGTGCCCCGGTAGCGCTTGTGCAGGCGCTCGGCGACGATCGCGGGCGCACCGCTCGGCTCGGCGGATGTTGGTGGGCTCATGGCAGTGACGCTAGGTGTGCCGGGTGCCGCTTCGCCTGTGCCGATGGTCAGGTATCCACAGCATGACTTTCGGCACCTGCCCGCGCCGGGTGTGGACCGTACTGTGGTCGGCATGCGACGACTGGGTACGGATGAGTGGTCGGGACTGGCCATGCTCGCCGTCTCGGTGGGGGTGGGTGCACCGGTGCTGTTCGGTGCCGCGGACCCGGTGATCGCCCGGGGCTGGTGGATCGCCCTGTTCGGGGCGCTGATCGCGGCACTGCTGGTGTCCCTCGCCCTCACCGCGGGGCGGGGGCGGTACGCGGTGTTCGCGACGGCGGTCGCCCTGTCGTGGGCCGTGGTGCTCACGGCGCCGCGGATGGGTCTGCTGCCGATCCTGCTGGTGATCACCGCGGCGCTGAGCGTCTACGTCATGCCGCTGCGCGCCGGTTTCGTCGTGGCCGGGCTGAACACGGTGGTGGTCGCCCTCGTGATGGTCACGGCGCACCGGGGCCTCACGGACACCCTGGTCACGGTCGTGTTCTACCTGCTCATCCAGGTGGCGACGATGCTGAGCTCCGCGACCCTCATCCGGGAGCAGCGGCTGCGGCAGGAGCTGAGCGTGGCGCACGTCGACCTGCAGGCCGCGTCGGCCCTGCTGGCCGAGTCCGCCCGGACCGCGGAGCGGCTGCGCATCTCGCGGGAGCTGCACGACCTCATCGGGCACCAGCTCACGGTCCTGACCCTCGAGCTGGAGGCCGCCCGGCACCGGGAGGGCGACCGGGCGCGCGAGCACATGGAGCGCGCGAACCAGGTGGCGCGGGAGCTGCTGACCGACGTCCGGCACACGGTGGGCGAGCTGCGGACCACGTCCGCGGACCTGGGCGAGACGCTGCGCGGCGTCGTGCGCGACCTGCCCGAGCTGGCGGTGACCGTCGACGTGGAGCGCGAGGTGCGGGTGGACGAGGAGCAGGCGTCGGCGGTGGTGCGCGCCGTGCAGGAGATCGTCACCAACACGCTGCGGCACGCCGAGGCCCGGGCGCTGCGGATCGAGGTCGCGGCGCGGCCGCCCGGGTTCGTCCTGACGGCGTCCGACGACGGGCGGGGGTTCCACGAGCTGGTGCCGGGAAACGGCCTGCGGGGCATGACCGAGCGGTTCGAGGCGCTGGGGGGCGAGGTGGAGCTCGACGGCACGGACGGGTTCCGGGTCACCGCGCGGGTGCCCGCGTGACGCGGGTGGTGGTCGTCGACGACCACACCCTGATGCGGCAGGGCATTCGCACTCTGCTGGAGATCGCGGAGATCGACGTGGTGGGCGAGGCGGACGACGGGCGGTCGGCGCTGGCGGTGGTCGAGGACACGACACCCGACGTCGTGCTGCTGGACCTGCGGATGCCCGGGTACGACGGCCTGTGGACGCTCCGGGCCCTCCGAGACCGCGGCGTCGACATCCCGGTGCTGGTGCTAACCACGTTCGACGACGACGCCCTCGTCCTGGACGCGCTGCGCGCGGGAGCGCGCGGATACCTTCTCAAGGACGTCACCGTCGAGCGGCTGACCGGGGCGGTCCGCACCTTGGCCGGGGGCGGAACCCTCGTCGCGCCGTCCATCACCAGCCGGATGCTGCGCGCGCTGCGCACCCTCCCGGACTCCGCCGGGCCCGACGCGCCGCCCGCCCAGGCGCTGACCGAGCGGGAGCTGGAGGTGTTGCGACTCGTCGCCGAGGGCTGGACCAACCGCGAGATCTCCCGGGCGCTGTGCGTCGTCGAGGGCACCGTCAAGAACCACGTCTCCGCCATCCTCCTCAAGCTCACGGCACGGGACCGGACCAACGCCGTGCTGCGGGCGCTCCACATGGGGATCCTCGGCTGAGGCGCCGGATCGGTAGGGTCGCAGGGTGCGCATCGAGACCGACGGCCGCCCCGCCGAGCCCGGCGACCTGTTCAGCACCTACGGCCACTTCACGGCCATGCAGGTGCGCGGCGGCGGCGTCCAGGGCCTGGCGCACCACCTGGACCGGCTCGACGCCGCGCACCGCGAGCTGTTCGACCGGCCCCTGGCCGGCGACCGGGTGCGGGACCTGGTGCGGCACGCCCTGGCGGGCACGGCGGATGCCTCGGTCCGGGTGACGCTCCGGGACGCCGACCGGGTGCTGGTGTCGGTCGCCCCGCCGAACACCCCGCCGTCCGCGCCGCAGCGCCTGCGGTCGGTGCCCTACCTGCGACCGTTCCCGCACCTCAAGCACCTCGGCGGCTTCGCGCAGCTCGAGTGGGCCCGCCGCGTGCGCCGGGACGGGTTCGACGACGCCCTGCTCACCGGCCCGGACGGCGCCGTCGCGGAGTCCTCGATCGCCAACATCGGCTTCTTCGCGGCGGACGGCTCCGTGGTCTGGCCCGACGCCCCGCAGCTGCACGGCACGGCGATGCGCCTGGTCGAGGCGACGACGCCGTCGTCCCGCCGCCGGGTCCTGCCCGACGACCTGCCCGGGTTCGCCGGGGCGTTCCTGATCAACTCGATCGGTGTGGTCCCGGTCGCCTCGATCGACGACGTCCCCCTCCCGGACCCGGCCCCCCACCTGGCCGCGGTGACGGCTCGTCTCTCGACGATCCCCTGGGACCACCTGTAGGTCGGCCGCGAGAACGACCTGCGGGACGGGATCGGGGCCTGACCCGTCCCGCAGGTCGTTCTCGGACTGTCAGCGGTGGCTAGCCGCAGTACTCGTCCAGCTCGAAGTCGTGCACCACCGTCTGGCCCTTGATGATGCGCGCGTTCTTCGACTCCGGCGGGTACCCCGACGCCGAGCTGAGCAGGCTCAGCCGGTTGTTGGAGACACCCATCCAGCGGGCGTAGCCGCCGTCCTCGCCGGTCACGAGGGTGACGTCGTACTCGGATCCGTCGATGACCACGAACGCGCCCTCCAGGGGCACGGTCTCGTCGTCGCACGTGGCCCCGGTGACGGTGCCCGCGATCTTGCCCCAGCTCGCGGGCGGCGTGACCGACAGCGACACCTGCACCCGCGGCTCGGCGTACGGCGTGCTGCCGTCGGCCACCACCGCGGAGGTGTAGGTGCCCGGCTGGTCCACCCGGCTGCTGTCGAGGTCGAGCAGCACCGTGGCCGACTCGCCCGGGTCCAGCGTGAACGCCGGCGGCTGGACGTCGAGCCACGGCACCTCGACCGTGGTCTCACCGGTCACGTTGAGCACCGTGTGCATGTCGGGGAACCCGAGGTCCGCGACGGTGCTCGGCTCGGGCGTCCCGCAGTCGTCCGAGGCGATGTACGACGGCGCCGTCTCCGGCTCGGCGTTCGAGCCGATGAAGAACTCGCCGGCGGCCCCGATCACCTCGACCACGAGCGTGCTGCCCGCGGGCGCGGTGCCCGTGACCGGCACGTCGACCATGGTGAGGTCCTGCGCCTCGAGGGTCGCGTCCGCGGAGCCGAGCAGGTTCATGTTCGCGTAGACGAACTCCCCGTCCAGCTCGTAGAGGTTGACCGTGACCTCGGTGTCCGTCGCCGTCTCCACGCCGAAGGACACGTTGGTCACCGCGAACTCACCCTCGATGTCGAAGTCCTCGAGGGTGAAGGTGCGCAGGAACTGCGTCGGGCCGGCGAGGCACGCCACGGAGTTGCCCGCCGTGACGTCCTGCGACGACGAGTGGGTGATGGTGGTCCCCTCCGCGAGCAGCACCGGCGGTGCCGCCGGCGTCACCGTGCGGCCGGGCTTGCCGTGGCGGCCGAACCGGTCGTCCTTGGCCGCGGCGACACCCTTGCGGGCGGACGTGCCCGCGGTGCTCACCTCGGTCGTCTCCGACGTGGCGCCCTGGATGACACCCGTGCGGGACGCCGAGCCGAGGATCTCGAAGTCGGACGACGCAGGCGCCACCTCGACGTCCGCGGGCGCGGTGCCCTCGTTCGTCACCGTGAACCGGCCGGACCTGGTGCCGCCGAGCCGCACCTCACGGTTGATCTCGCCCGGCGAGACGGTCAGGAGCGGAGCGGCGAGCTCCACGTCCTGGCGGGTGATCTCGTCGGCCGCCACGGTGACGGTCGCCTCGGTGGCCGCGTAGTCCTTGGCCGTGTAGCCGAGCTGCTGCTCGCCCGCCGAGGTGAACAGCGAGTAGTAGCCCGCACCCACCGTCGGGTTCTCCGGGTCCGCGGACGTCGCGGTCACGTCGCCCGCGGTCACCGTGGCGCCGTTCACGCCGTCACCGGTGTTGAGGTCCTGGACGAACCCGGCCACGAGGCCGCCGTCGACCGGCTCGCACGAGCCGACCCCGACGTTGTCCACCTGCCACCAGAGCGCCCACGCCCCGTCGCCGTAGTGGAACCGGACCTGCACGTCGGACTGGCCGCCCGCGCCCGGGAGCGCCACGACCGTGCGGCCGAGCGCGTCGGACGTCTGGTGCAGCACCGTCTCCCAGGTCTCGCCGCCGTCGAGACTGAGGTCGACGTCGGCGAAGTCGCCCAGCGCACCGTACGACTGGTCGAACGTCAGCAGCGGCTCCTCGAGGCCGCTCAGGTCGAAGGACGGCGACGTGAGCGTCGTGTCCTGCGTCCCGTCCGGACCGTAGCCGTCGCTGTTCACCTCGGCGAACAGGCCCTCGCCGCCGGTCTGGTTGGTCGCGCCGAACCGGTCGTCGAACGTCCAGACCTGCTCGGTGCCGGCCAGGTCCTCGACGGTCCAGCCGTCGGGCACGTCGCCGGACTCGAACTCCTCGGTCGCCCCCGCACCGGACAGGGCGTAGCCCGGCGCGGTGCACTCGGCGAGCACGTCGAGCGCGGCGTCGGCCGTGGTCGGCTCGGTGCCCACCTCGACGTCGCCGGTGAACGTCGCGTACCCCGCGACGGACGGACGCACCACGAGCGTGTGCGTGGACGACTGCGGCAGCTCCAGCGAGTACTCGCCGGTGAACGGGTCGGTCCAGGCCACGACGCTGCTCGGCGCGCCCTGCACGGTGACCCGGGCGTCCAGCGGCCAGCCGTGCTCGCCGCCGTCGGTGACGGTGCCGCTCACGGTGGTCGTCGGTGCGGTCTCCAGCGTGACGTCGAGCGTGGTCTCCTCGCCCTCGGTGACGTCCACCGAGGCCGTCGCGTCCAAGAAGCCGAACGCCGAGACGGTCACGTCGTGCGAGCCCTCCTCGAGGCCGAGGCGGAACGCGCCGGTCGTGTCGGTCGTGTCGGAGCGCTCGCCGGCGACGACCCGTGCCCCGGCCACCGGCTCGCCGTCCGGACCGGTCACGGTCCCGGCCAGGAAGCCGTAGCCGTCGATCGGCGCGTTCTGCACCAGCGCCTGGACGTCGAGCTTGCCCTCGCCCCAGACGTTGTTGTCGGCCGGGGTGCCGCCGCAGGAGTCGTCGTCGACGTCGACCGAGGTCGAGTCGAGGAGCGCCTGGGTGCCCTCGATGTCACCGACCAGGGCCGGCGAGGCGCTCCACAGCAGCGCCACGGCGCCTGCGAGGTGCGGGGACGCCATCGACGTGCCGCTGAACTCGGCGTAGTCACCGCCGGGCACCGACGACCGCACCTCGTCACCGGGGGCGGCGAGGTTCGGCTTGGTCTCGCCCTCGGCACCCGGGCCGCGCGAGGAGAACGCGGCGATCTCGCCGTCCTCCCCGAACGCGCCCGCCGCGTAGGTGGCCACGTTCGCCCCGGGCGACGACGTCGACTGGCAGCCCGCCTGGCCGGCGTTGCCCGCCGCCCACGCCCCGAAGATGCCGGCCGCTTCCCAGGCGTCGATCTCCTCGGCCATGAAGTCGTCGATCAGGCCCGGCTGCTGCTGACCCCACGAGTTGTTCACGATGTGGGGGCGCTGGGCCGGGTCCGGGTCGGAGCCGTCGGCACGCGTCGGGGCCAGGATCCACTGGCCGGAGGCCAGCAGGTCGGCGTCCGAGCAGCTGGCGCAGCCGTTGGCCGCGATCCAGTCCGCGTCGGGCGCGACGCCGATCTGGTTGCCCGCGCCGTCGTCGCCCACCATGGTGCCCATGACGTGCGTGCCGTGGGCGTCGACGTCGCAGGGTGCACCGTCGCAGAAGCCGCCCGCGTCGAACCAGTTGTAGTCGTTGGTCAGGCCCTCGTCGCCCTGGTAGCCACGGTAGTGCTCCAGCAGCGCCGGGTGCTCGACGTCGACGCCGGAGTCGATGTTGGCCACGGTGATGCCCTCACCCGTGTACCCCTCGGCCCAGACCGCGGGGGCGTTGATGGCGTCCAGGCCCCACTCGGTGGCCAGCGGCGCGTTCGCCGTGGGCGCCTTCCGCTCGACCGGCTCGATCTGCTGGGCCGCGAAGCGCTCGTGGACCTGCTTCACCTCGCGGCTGCCGGCCACCTGCTTCGCCAGCTTCGCCGTGCCGTCCTCGACCAGGATCGCGTTGCTGATCCAGTACGACTCGTAGTCGACGCCCGCCGCCTCGAGGTCGGCGACGACACCGGCCTGGGAGGTCTTCGCGGTGCTCGTCAGGGCGTCGTAGACGAACTGGCCGCGCTCGGCCCAGTCCGTGATGTCCTTGGCCGGCTCGAGGTCCGGCGTGTCGGTGAACTGGATCCAGAAGTCCGCGGACTTCTTGGCCTCGAACCGCTGCTGGACCGCGGGAGTGATCTTGTCTGCGGCCTTCTCCGGGGTGTCGGTGCTGGTGACGGCAGGCTGGGGGCCCGTCGTCACCGGAGGGCTCGCGAGCGCTGGTACCGCGCTCACGGTTGCGGCAACGAGAGCGCCGATCGCCGTGAGGGCGATCGGCGCACTTCTGGCTGTCATGCGACCGTGCATTCTTGCCTCCGGGGTGCAAGCGCTCCCAGCCGGGAGCGCGACCACAGGCCCACGAGCGTGCGCCTGGTCACACTCTGGGGACAGCGGGCGAAAAGAGCAACGAAAGTCAGGGAACCACCCATATTCATGGACCGGTCCGCCGCGGCCTCCGGCCGGCGACGCGCGGCAGGTCGCTTCGTCTTCTGCGACTGGCCGGCTCAGCGTGACCACGTACGGCTGAGCGCCGCTCGATCCAGCCCTGCTGAACTATTCGGCTGACCCGAACTGAGCACGGCTGAGCGGTACGCCGTTCACCCGACGCGGCACCCGCTCCGCGACGAAGTTTCTCTCCGGGCCTGGTTTCTCTCCGGACCTGGTTTCTCTCCGATCCTGGTTTCTCTCCGGGCCCGCTGCCGCGAGCGCGGCGGGCGCAGCTCGCGCGGTGAGCGAGACACCGGGCGATGCGCCGACCGCGGGATGAGGGGAGCGTCCCGGCGCGTTCCCCCGGCATGGACTTCAACCAGCAGATCATCGACACGTTCCGCGCCAACGGCGGCGTCGTCGACAACCCCGTTCAGTTCGGCAAGGGCCTCGTGCTCGTGCACGTACCCAAGAAGGACGGCTCCGTCCGCGTCGCACCCCTCGCGGGGCTCTCGGACGACGGCGCCTGGCACGTCGTCGCCTCGGCCGGCGGCTCGCCGAAGAACCCCGCGTGGGTCTACAACCTGCGGCGCGCCGCGGACGCCGGCACCGCGATCGACGTCGAGGTGCCGGGCGAGCCGGTCCGCACCGTGCCGGCCGCGGTCGAAGAGGTGACCGGCGCCGAGCGCGACGCCCTCTGGGAGCGCTTCAAGCAGCGGTCCAGCGGCTTCGCCGCGTACGAGAGGACGGCGGAGGGCCGCGCCTTCCCGATCTTCCGGCTCGTGCCCACGGCGTGACGCTCACGCCCCGGCGTACTCCGGGGCCGCCGCGGCCTGCGGGCGCAACCAGCCGTGGGTCGCGGCGTGCCAGCCGAGCTGGACGCGGGTCTCGACGTCCGCGAGGTCCATCAGCGCCCGTACGCGGCGCTGCACCGTCCGCAGCGACGTGCCGAGCTGCTTGGCCACGGCCTGGTCCGTGAGGCCGGAGAGCATCAGCCCGAGGATGCGCGCGTCGTCGTCGTCCACGTGGTCCGCGACCTCGCCCGCCAGGCCGGACGCCCCGAGCAGCAGCGGGCTCGCCTGTTCCCACACGATCTCGAACAGCGCCATCAGTGCGTCCAGCAGCGTGCTCTCGCGCACCAGCAGGGCGCCCACGACGTCGCCCGACGACGTGAGCGGCAGCAGCGCGAGCTCCCGGTCCACGACGATGAGCTTGAGCGGCACGCGGGCGGCGAACCGCACCTCCTCGCCCGCGTCCGTGGCCTCCACCGTCTCCTCTACGGTCACGTCCTGGCTCTCGAGCATGCCGCGCTCGACGACGACGCGGTACTGCACCCCGCGGGCCACCGCCTGGTCCTCGGCGGAGTTCTCCTGGCTCGACGTGACGATCACGGGCGGCCGCACGAACGCGTCGACCGACTCCCGCGCCCCGAGCTGGAGCTGCTCGAACCGGTGCCGCACGGCGTCGTCGCCGCGCACCACGTCGATCACGTCCGTCGGCCCCCGGCCGGCCGCCGCCACACGGTAGATCTCCTCGAGCCGGTTCAGCTCGACCTCGGCGTTGCGCACCTCGTCCTGCCGCCGCGCGAGGAGCGCACCGAGCGCGATGGCCGGCGGCGCGGCGGAGAACCGGCGCTCGTCCCCCGTGATCCGGGCGACCAGCCCGTGGTTCTCCAGTCGCCGCAGCAGGCGGTGCGCCTCGCCGAGCGACGTCCCGTAGGGGCTGAGCGCCGCCGCCAGGTCGGCGACCGTGGCCGAGGGCATGGCGACGAGCTCGCTGTACGCGATGGTCTCGTCAGGGGTCAGTCCGAGCACGTCGCCGAGCATGGCACTCCTCCGTCACGTCGATGGCCGCCCTACTCTGGCGGAGTCACGCCATGCCGTAAAGCCGCCACGACCCGGATCTTGTGACGTGTCGCGCCCGCTGGTTGTGTCCACCCCCATGAGACCCAGACTCCGGCGGACCGCGCCGGCCCTCACGAAGGCCGCCGCGACGTTCGCGGCGGCCGCGCTGGTCGCCACGATGGCCACCACCGCGCACGCCACCCCCGAGCCCTCGACCGGCACGCCCGCCGACGCCGCCGGGCCGGGCTCCGGCGACGCCGTGACCGCCCCGGACACCGTCGCCCTGGCGGACGGCAGCACCACGGTCACCCTGGTGACGGGCGACGTCGTCGACGTCACGACCACCGACGACGGCGCGCTGACCCTCGGCCGGCGTCGAGCCCGCCGGCGACGGCGCCGTCCGCACCCAGCAGGTGGGCGACCACGTCTACGTGCTGCCCGACGCCGCGCTGCCCTACCTGGCCGCGGGCACCCTCGACCGCCGCCTGTTCGACGTCACCGCGCTCCTGGAGCTCGGGTACGACGACGAGACCCGGACCGCGACCCCCCTCATCGTGGAGCACACGGGCGCCCGCACCCGGGCGGCGCTGCCCGGGACGACCCGCACGCTCGACCTGCCGAGCATCGACGCCGCCGCCCTGTCCGCCGACAAGGACGCGACGCAGCGGCTCTGGGCGACCGTGACGGGCACCGCTGCCTCGTCCGGCGCCGCGAGCGCCCGCACGGCCCGGACGGGTGCGTTCCACGGCGGCGTGGAGAAGATCTGGCTCGACGGCAAGGCCGAGGCGACGCTGGACCGCAGCACCGCGCAGGTCGGGGCGCCCGAGGCGTGGGCCGCCGGGTTCGACGGGACGGGCGCGACGGTCGCCGTGCTCGACACGGGCATCGACGCCACGCACCCGGACGTGACGGACCAGATCGCGGGGTCGACGTCGTTCGTGCCGGGCCAGGAGGTCACGACCGACGTGCAGGGGCACGGCACGCACGTGGCCTCCACGGTGCTCGGCACGGGCGCCGCGAGCGACGGCCTGTACCGGGGTGTGGCGCCCGGCGCCGACCTGCTGGTGGGCAAGGTGCTGGACGACGACGGTTACGGCCTGGAGTCCTGGATCATCGCCGGTATGGAGTGGGGCGCCGCGAACGCGGACATCGTCTCCATGAGCCTGGGCGACTCCAGCCTCAACGACGGCACCGACCCGATGGCGCAGGCACTGAACGTGCTGAGCGAGGAGACGGGGGCGCTGTTCGTGGTCGCGGCGGGCAACAGCTACACCGAGGGTTCGCTCGGCAGCCCCGGTACGGCGGACGCGGCCCTCACGGTGGGCGCGGTGGACGACGACGACGTGCGCGCCGACTTCTCGAGCTACGGCCCGCGCGTGGGTGACCACGCGATCAAGCCCGACCTCACGGCGCCGGGCGTGGGCATCGTCGCGGCGCGCTCGCAGCAGTCGGGCGGTGCGGGGTCGTACGTGTCGATGAACGGCACGTCGATGGCCACGCCGCACGTCGCGGGTGCGGCGGCGATCGTCAAGGGGGCGCACCCGGAGCTCACGGGGGCGCAGCTCAAGGCAGCGCTGGTCTCCTCGGCCGCGGACATCGACGCCCCGGCGTACGAGGTGGGCACGGGGCGCCTCGACGTGCCGGCGGCCCTCGACGGCGTGGACGGTTCGGGCGACGGGTTCCTCGGCTTCTACGGCTGGCCGCACGACGGCGACGAGCCCGCCACGGGCACCGTCACCTACACCAACTCGACCGACGCCGACGTGAGGCTCGCGCTGAGCACGGACGTCGTCGGCCCGGACGGGGAGGCGAGCGACCTGGTGTCGCTGTCCGCCTCCGAGGTGGTCGTGCCGGCGGGCGGCAGCGCCGACGTCACGTTCTCCGCCGACGCCGACGACGCCGCGCCGGCCGGGAAGTACAGCGGCGCCGTCGTCGCGACGGACGCCTCGGGCGACGTCGTGGTGCGCACCGCGACCGCCCTGGTCAAGGAGGAGGAGCGGTACGGCCTGGACATCACGGCGCTCGACCGGTCGGGCAGGCCCGCGTCCGGGTACGTCGACTTCTACCGGTACGGCGACCAGTTCGTGAGCACGCTGCCGATCGACCCGGCCACGGGCGAGGTGCCGACGCAGCGGCTGCGGCCCGGCGTCTACTCGGCCACGGCGTTCCTCGACGTCGCCGGGTCGAAGGGTCAGGGGTCGACCGGCGTCGCGCTGGTCGGCGACCCGCAGGTGGTCGTCTCCGACGCGGACCGGTCGCTCGTGCTGGACGCCCGCGAGGCCACCGAGCTGACGCTCGACACGCCCCGCGAGAGCGACGTCGCCTTCCGGCGGTTCCAGTTCTTCAACGACTCGGGCATCGGCGGGCAGTACGCGACGTTCGGCGCCACGTACACCGTGCCGGCCGACGTCGACTCGTTCTACGCCGCGCCGACCGGCGAGGTGGACAGCGCGGAGTTCGACTTCGCCGTGCGCTGGCGGGCCACCGAGCCCGCGCTCGACGTGCGGGCGTGGACCCCGGCGCCCGTCGCGTTCGACCCCGTCTACCAGACCTGGTCCATGCGCCTGGACGGCCGGGTGTCGCTGCGCGGCGTCACGGCCGGGACGGGTACCCCTGCCGAGTACGCGGGCGTGCCGGCGAAGGGCCGCGCCGTGCTCGTGACCCGCGACGACGCGGTGTCGGCCGCGGAACGTGAGGCGGCGGCCGCCGCGGCAGGGGCCGCACTGCTCGTGGTCGTCAACGACCGGCCGGGCCCCCTGGTCGAGCGCGTCACGCAGGAGGACCTGCCCGTCGTCTCGGTGTCGCAGGCCCAGGGCGTGCGGCTGCTCGCGGCGGCGGGGAAGGGACGACTCACACTCACGGGCAGCGCGGTGGAGTTCCCGTCGTACCTGTACGACGTGTCCCGGAGCTGGCCCGGCGAGATCCCCGCGACGCTGGGTCTGGCCCCGACGAAGCGCCAGCTCGCCACGGTGCACAGCCGGTACACCGACACCGAGGGCCGGCTCGCGCTCGACGACCGGGCCGACTGCCGCGACTACCAGTGGCCGCCGTGCCTGAGCGTGCTCGCCGAGCAGCCCACGGGTACGGAGCGCACGGACTACGTCTCCACGTACGACGGCGTCACCTGGTACGAGAACGTGGACCACGAGAGCGGGTGGGGTCAGCGCGGTGTGCGCCAGGCGTACGAGCCGCGCGGCACCACGGTGCGTGACTGGTTCGCTCCCGTCACGGCGCCCCGCACGGGCGACGGCTACTGGGGCCCGTGGCACGAGGGCGACTGGTTCGCGGTCAACGTGGCACCGTCCGGCGGCCAGGACGGCCTGACCGGCGGCTTCCCGTGGGGCGAGACCCCGGTGACCTCGCGCCTGTACCAGGGCGACACCCTGGTGGACGAGGGCATCGGCCAGGCGGTCCAGACCGACGTGCCGGCGGCCGAGGGTCCGCAGACCTACCGGTTCGAGATCGACACCGACGCCGCCGACGACACCCACCGGTACTCGACCCGCACCCGCACGTCGTGGACCTTCGTTGCCGACCAGGCCGACGCCGACGTCCCGGGCGAGACCGGCACCCCGCTGCCGCTGGTCCAGCTCGACTACGACGTCGACACGGCGCTGGACGGCACGGTCCGCGCGGGCGCCGTCGTCCCGTTCGCGGTGGAGCCGTACACGGTGCCGAACGCGCCGCGCGCGGGCGACGTGACGGCCGCGACGCTCGAGGTGAGCTACGACGGCGGCGCCATCTGGACGACCGTGCGGCTCCGCGAGGACGACGGCCGCTGGGAGGCGCGCCTGCGCATCCCGTCGCGCGGCGCCGACCTGGTGTCGCTGCGCGCGACGGCGCAGGACGACGCGGGCAACTCGGTGACCCAGGAGGTCACGTCGGCGTTCGGGATCGCCGGCCGCCGGTAGGTCTCTCGCTACCCGCGGCGGGCACACGAAGGTGCGCTTCTACCCAGTCATCGGGCCCAGGATCGCTGTGATTCTGGGCCTGATGACTGGGTAGAAGCGCACTTTCGCAGCGGGGGCAGCGTGGGCGGGGCGACGCCGCGTGTGGGGCCACCTTGCCGCAGAGACGTTGCGGAGAGTAGACAACGTCTACGCAGAGTGACCGACCTGCGCGAGCAACCCTCCCCGCCGGGCCAGCAGCCGCACCAGGCGGGGCCTACGGAGGAGGACGTCATCGCCGTACAGCGTGTTCTCGTGACCGGCGCGGCCGGCCGGATCGGGCGGGGTGTCCTGGACGTGCTCGCCCGCGAGTCGGTGGCCGCGACGGCCCTCGTCCTCGAGGATCCCGGCGACCTGGCCGCGGACCGGGTGGTCGTGGGCGACGCCGGGTCGCCCGAGGTAGCGGCACGCGCGGTGGAGGGTGCTGACGCCGTCGTCCACCTCGCCGCCATCCCGACGCCGATGGCCGACCCGCCCGAGGTCGTGTTCGGCACCAACACGATGGCCACGTTCGCGGTGCTCGACGCCGCGGGCCGGGCCGGCGTGCGCCGGGCCGTGATCGCGAGCAGCCAGGCCGCGTGGGGCACCGCCTTCGCTCAACGGGAGCTGCACCCCGTCTACCTGCCGGTCGACGTCGACACCCCCGACCAGGCCGCCGACCCGTACGCCCTGTCCAAGCGCACCGACGAGCTGACCGCCGACATGATGGCCCGGCGGCACGGCATGTCCGTGGTGGCGCTGCGCTACCCGTTCGTGGGCGGCATGGACGAGCGGCTGCGGGCACGCGCGGACGAGGTGGCGCGCGACCCGGGCCTCGGCGCGCGGAACCTGTGGGCCTACCTCGAGACCCGGGACGCCGCCGAGGCGGCCTGGCTCGCGCTCGCCCACCGGGCCGACGGCGCCCAGGTCGTCTACGTGGCCGCGCCCGACACGCTGGTGCCCATGCCGACCGCCGAGCTGCTGCGCCGGTACCACCCGGACGTGCCCCTGCGACGGCCGGTCGAGGGGTACGAGGTGCCGATCGACCTCGGCCCCGCCGAGCGGCTGCTGGGATTCCGCGCTCGTCACCTGGTGGTCGGCACGCCCTGACCGTCGGGTCGGACGCCGTTCACCGCGGGCGTGATCCGCCGTCCGACCGCGAAGGCCATGGCCGCGATGCCCGCACACCCGACCACGACGACGGCGATGAACGCGCCGGCGAGGCCGTGCTCCAGCAGGAAACCGGCGGCGACCGGCCCGACGATGGTGCCCGCCTGGAACGCCCCGGAGCCCAGCGCGTTGTATCGGCCGCGCAGGTGCGCGGGCGCCATGTCGTTGGTCAGGGCGGGCAGGGTCGACTGCATCAGCGTCTCCCCCACGCCGAACACGGCGTGGAAGGCCAGCACGATGACGACGGCGGTGGTGCCGCCCGGCACGATGCCGGTGACGCCGAGCAGGAGCCACGCGGTCGCCCAGACAGCAGCCATGACGGCAAGCACGCGGGTGCGGCGTCGTCCGCTCACGCGGTTCATGACCCAGAACTGCAGCGCCACGATGGCCACGGTGTTGACCACGAAGGCGAAGCCGATGGTGCGCGTGGACACCTCTGCGACCTGCCGCGCGAACGCCGGGAACCCGCCCTCCATCTGGCCGTACCCGACGAACGCGGCGAGCAGGCCGAGGCCCGCGAGCCACAGCACCTCGGGCCGACGCAGGATGCTGAGGTAGCCCTCGGCCGCGCCGGCGTCGTCCGGCCGCTCGGCCCGTCCGTGCAGGTGGCGCAGCGGCCCGAGCAGCACGGCGACCGGCGCGAGGAACGTCGCGGCGTTCACGAGGAACGCGGCGACGAACGTGCCGGGACGATCGACGTCGACGACCAGACCCCCGACGACACCACCCACACCGACACCCAGGTTGAGCAGTGCGAAGTTGACGCCGTAGTAGCGCTGGCGCAGGTCGCCGTCGACCACCGTGGCCACCAGCGCGTTGACGGACGGCCAGCCCACGCCGAGCTGCACCCCGAACAGGGCGAGCCCCACCGCCGCGACGACGGGCGTGGTGGCCAGCGCGAGCACGGAGTACCCGGCGACCGCGAACACGAGGCCGACGAGCATCACCCGGCGCGCGCCGTACCGGTCCACGAACGCACCGGCCGGGCCGGTGACCAGCAGGCCGACCACGGCGATCAGGCCCATGAGCGTGCCCGACAGGCCGAGCGAGAAACCCCGCACCTCGTGCAGGTAGATGATCGTGAAGGGGAGGGTCAGACCGCGGCCGAAGAACTGCACGACCACGGTCGAGAGGAGCCAGCGGCCGTCGGTCGGGAGGTCCGACCAGAAGGCCAGGGCGCCGGAGCGGGGGGAGGATGTCACACGTCGATCCTCACCCCTGGCCGGGCGGGGCGGCGAGCGGTTTTCGGACGGGGTGTGGGCCGGACGTGGTACGGGGCATGGGCCGCTACCGCAACCTTTGGCGCCCACGAACCGCTACATGACAGCAAGAGTGGGGCCTGACAACGCGAAGTTCGAGGTGATTCGGGCTTGCGAGCCAACGGACAGCGTCGCGGTGAGACGCGATCCCTCGATGCCTGTGCTCATGTGTGCTTCTTGACCGACCCCGATCGTAGATACACCCAGCCCTGGCCGTCCACCCTGACGCCCACGACGCGATCGTCGGTCCTGTCGCGCGCCAAGCGAATCCCTCCCACGACAGTTCCCTTCTTCAGGATGGCCGGCGAGTTACGGAACCTGATATCGCGCGTTATCACAACGGCGCCTCCATCAACCAAGGCATCACCGTGCGCGTCTGTCACTACGAACGGTTCCTCACCCTCATGGCCAGGAGCAGGCGCTGTCAGCGACCCTGCGCGGGACTGCAGGTTCTCACGAGCATCGGATTCCCGAACCAAATCCAACCGACGCCGATACTCGCCAGGCTCCAGAAATGGTTCTCCCGCCCTGCGGACGACACGGTTCGTACGCGGGTCTACCTGGCTCAGGTTCAGATGGTCACCCTTCTTGGTCGTATATCCCGCCCTCCTCTCTGCCGGATCGACACGGTAGGTGATGACAGCGCTACACAGTGCGCCAACACTACCGGCCACGCCGATGAGCACAATAACAGTCGTCAGGAAGGGCGATCCGAGGTACCCTGTGCCGCGCAATGCGAGACCAAGAACAAACAGCAAGATTAGCATAAAGAATACCGCGGCGGCCACAATCCCGCAGATCGACAAGGTCCGCACGGAAGGACCAGAGGCGCGTTTTATCTTTATCTGCGGATGCCATTCTCCTACCATCCCGGAAGCCCCACCTTCGAGTCCACCCAGTTCCCGAACTGCCCGTCCAGATGGAACAGGGAGGCCACTCCGGTCGAGAGTTCACGGGCAAACCTCACAGCCAGCCCTCCCATCCCCGAGCCTATAGATCAAACCTACCGTCCGTCCCACTGACGGTTCAGCTTCCTCCTCCTCTGCGGATTTGCATCCGCGCAGACGTTGCGTGCGATGGGTCGGAACATGGCTCATAGATGTCCCGACTCATTGCATGGGATTGGGCTGGCGATTCTTGGCCCCCGGAAGAAGTTTTTTGCGTTGGCGCCGAGTCCACCACAGGCGGGCCCGTCGAGAGTCTTGGTCGTGCTGCGACCTATGGCTAATGCGTCACACCCAGGGGCTGTTCACCAGAACCCTGACATCCTCGGGAAACGAAACATTCTCTCCCCTGGAAAGCTGGCGGCCCCATGCCATTATCTGGTCAAACCCTGGGTGTCCAGGCCTTCCCCCCACACCTCCACCGTCGGGCGTCCATATGCCGCGCCAGTTGGCACCAAGCATGAGGACCATCCCGTTGAGCGCTTCGACGATAGTCTCATCGAGACCCTTCACCAAGTTCGCCGAACCAAAATCACATGCATCGCACCCGCAGTCGGGCACGCGCTCTATTTCTATGTCGGGTTCTGCCACACTGACACAAACCATCGGGGAGTCCCCAGTCTCGGTTAGATCTCTCTCGAGAAGGAGCAGAGGCAGCGTGTCCGCTCTCCGAGAAGTCAAGCGCACCCCTCTGTCGAAATGCGAGCCGAGCAACTCAACTTCGAGAGGTTCTGCATCGATATCGGGTAGAGGCCCGAGCACGTGTACCCAAGCTCGCGCGCGGAGTAGCGTAATGA
This sequence comes from Promicromonospora thailandica, assembly GCF_024171955.1. Classification (GTDB taxonomy): domain Bacteria; phylum Actinomycetota; class Actinomycetes; order Actinomycetales; family Cellulomonadaceae; genus Promicromonospora; species Promicromonospora thailandica. The sequence continues at coordinate 138,473 of NZ_JAMTCS010000001.1, forward strand.
AGTACTTCTCCGGATTGGTCACCCGCGAGTATTCCTCGGCGGTCGCCTCTCGATCCTGATGGGGGTCCGGCCACGACGTCGAATTGGAGCGCGCATAGATCGCGTTCACACGGTCGGTCAGCGCCGAAGACTTCACCTGGTGATCATAGCGGGACGTTAGCCGGGTTTTTGTCGCTGCCAACATCAACGTGGGTCAGGAACTCGATCTGTGGTATTTAGCCGCGATTCTGCACCTGGCGGGTAGCCAGGGCCCCGTCAAAGTCAGGCCTGTAGAGCTTGACGGGGTGGGTCTCGTTCCTGGCCATCTGACGGTTGGCTTCGGCGATGTTGCCGAAGCCTGCTGCGTGGACCAGATAGTTCGCGAAGCTGCGCAGGGTGGCCCTGACCTGGGGAGCGTGGCGGTGCGGACCAGAGAGCGGTCCTCGTCGTAGGTCACGGCACGCACGTGGTGCAGTCGGTTCTCCCCGAACCATGTCTGGCTGTGGGACACCTCCGAGCACCCCACCGCCCGCTCGTCCGTGAGATGGCCGCGACCGGCGCCCCGATCAGGGTGCCGGTCGCGGTGGCGTACCGGGTCCTGGGCTAGCTGTACTGATTCAGGAGGTTGTTGACATAGCGATGGCCTCCGGGTCGAGTGGGAGCTGTCTAGCGGTTAACGGACGCGGTGGCGCCGGTCCCAGCGGGGCCTGGCCGCTGTCAGGAGGAGCTCTTGTACGCGTCGTAGAGCGCCAGGACCGCCTTCTTCTTGCTCGTGCTCTGCACGCTCCGCCGGGCTTCCGTGACCCGCACGAATCCCGGCTCCCACCGCAGACGCCGTGGAACCAGGATCTTGGGCCAGTTGAGGTAGATGATCGTGAAGTCCGCGGCCACCCCGAGAAGGAGCAGGAGCATGCCGCCGAGGGCGACAAACCATTCGAACGGGCCCGGCGGGTCGAAGGCGTCCGAGACGAAGACGGCCACCGCGGCGACGGCCATGCCCCACGCGGAGATGTTGGTCGCCAGCGGCCCCCGGAGGTGCCCTCGCACCTTGTCGGCATCCGCCGAGAACACCGACATCGCCGTGGTCATCCGTTCCACCGTGCGGGGATCGCCCCGCCAGTAGCCGACCACCATGACGAGGTGCACGGCCGCGGCCGACACCAGCGCCAGTGCCAGTACGCCCGTCAGAGCAGGAGACTCACTCAGCACCTCGTCCACCTCCCTGATGCTCGACCGGGATCCACCCGTCCGGGCCGACCCTGCGCGGACCGGCGGCGAGCTCCCTGGCCGCCACCACGACAAGACCCAGCGCCCCGAGGACCACGAAGCCCCGGCCCGGTGCTCGCCCGGATGACGCGGGTGCTCCGCGGGTCGACGAGCGGCACCCAGGTGGGTCCGTCGCCGGCAGCGGTGTACCCGTCGCGGATCTCCCGTGATCGTCCGGGAGACGGGACGCCGGGTCAATGCATCAAGCGGCGCCGCCGCGAAAGTTCACCCTCGACACCAACGGCACACGCGCCACCCGGGATCAGAGCTCACTTCGGCGTCGCGCAACTCGCAGCCCAGGATCGTCTCTCATGTGTGGAGACACGAGGAACCCGGGCTTGTTGAAGTACACGATGACTGCCCAGACGATCAGCAGGATCCCGTTGACCGGGATCGACAGCAGAACCAGCCGACCCATGACATCAGGAAGTGCTCCACCGGGGGTCCGTGAAGAAGGTCAGCGCGAATCCGTCGAGAACGGTGTTCGCCCCGATGACGCAGATCACCGGCAAAGCTCTGACATGCCCCCGGGAGAGTTCCAGGTCTCCGCGCCCGATGCCGTTCTTCATCCGGGACACAAGGACATCGGTCCACCGTTCGTCGATCCACGACCGGAGGGTCGCGTAGACGGCATAGATGATCGCCGTGCCGAAGACCGTGAGTGCCACGACGGCAAGCGGAGACCCTGCTTCGACGCCTTGATCGTGCCCGTAGCCGCCCGAGATCAGCAGGATGCTGCCCTGGATCGATATCTCGCTCGCCATCTCACCCATTCTCGACCACCCATCCGTTCGCCAGGTCGGTGGAGCTGTCGGGCACGTTGCTCGCCACGGCGGCCTTGGCTCACTCGTCGCGTGCGAAAAGGCTGCGGTCGCGCCGCATGTGCGGCGGGACGAGAAACTTCGGGCGTGCGAACAGGCCGACGATTCCAGCCAGGAGCATCGACAGCGCCACGCCCGCAAGACCGACTTCCAGCATCACCGACCCGTACTCCGGCCCCACGAGCCCTGACACCGCGCACATCAGAACGAACGCCATCATGACGAGCGTCGGGACAAAGGCTCGAACCCAGCCTCGCGCCACCCGTTCGTTCCCGAGGCTCAGCCGCATCCCCAGGATGGCCGCTGTCATCCGGTCCGCCACAGAGGCCCGTCGCCAGAGCGTGACCGCAGCCCAGACGTAGACCGGGAGCGTGACGCCGATGACGACGGCGAAGCCGGCGAACGCCGCAGTCCCTTCCATCTCTCCTCCGTACCGGCAGACATCGAGATCCACCCACGCCGCGTGTCCCGCGATCGTCCTGGATGTGATCGCGCAGGTCAACGCACCGGGAACACGCCCGAACGAACTTCACCCGTGCGCCAGGAGTCGTGGGCCGCGGCGACGACGGCGAGCCATGTGCCACCTCGTCCCACCCCGGCTGCCCCCCCACCGCTTCACTCGCGCGTCACCTCCTTGCGCGCACGCCGCGCCCGGAAGCGCACCACGAGCAGCCCGGGCACGTGGCGAACCTCGCGGGGCACCGCCAGGTTCGGCCGGCCGAGCTGCCGTGCGGTCACGGTCCAGACGGCAACAACGGCCAGCGCGTTGCGCCAGTGCGACCAGTCGTCGACCTGCATCCTCGAACCGAGAACTGCCATCGCGAGGAGCTGGACGGCCGTGGCCAGCGCGCCGAGCATCGCCGGGAGGACCGTCCGGACGTCGGCGGCAACGCGGTAGATGTCCTCCCCGCGCTCCGACCCGATCTGCTCGAGGTCGACGCGCAGCCCGCGGCGTCGCCGCTGCCGCATCTCACGCGGTACGGCCACGAGGATCCAGAGTAGGAACATCGCCGAAATGCCCATCGCCGCACGGAAGACGGGGCTGCTGACCAGCACGTCATAGGCCACGACGCACACCTTCCCGGGCCCGGTCGGCCCTTCGCACAAGCCGGAGAGCCGTGTGCTCCCGGTCCCTGGTCCCGTGATCGTCCTGGACGCGGAACTGCAGGTCAATGCATCAACCGGTGGCGTCGCGGCCCTCGCCCCCGGACGCCGACAGGTGCCGGCGCCGGCCACCTGGCGGAGTCGTACGTTGAGGCAAAGGCCCAGACCAGCCTCGTGCCACCCGCTCGCTCCCGAGGCTCAGCCGCGTGCGCGGACCCAGGATCCGGCGAGGGTCGCCGCCGGCGGGAGTGCGATCCGCACCACTCCCACGCACTCAGCGCCGCGACGGCGTGGAGCGGCATCCGGCCGGCGTCGCCTCCGGTCCGCCTCGTCCGAGATCGTCGGCGACCGCCTCCGCCACCCAGGCCTTCCGCATCGCACGATCGTCCGGGACCTGATCGCGCAGGTCGACGCACCAGGAGCACGCCCCGACGCGCATCACCCGTGCGCCAGCAGCTTGAGAGCCACGACCCCCATCGCGAGCAGCGCGAGCACGCCCAGCGCCAGGAGCCGCGCGGGCCACGGCACCTTCACGCGCCGCACGCCCAGCCACGAGATGAGCACGAGCGAGGCGATCAGGATGCCCGTGCCGACGCGGAGCGCCGTCGTCACCTCCCACCAGCCCAGCCCTGCCGCCGCGAGCGCGATCAGGGGTGCCACCAGCGTGACGAGGGCGCCCGCACTCGTGCGGGTCATGGCCGTCAGGTGGGGGCGGTCGGGGAACCCGCCGTGCGCGGCGAGGTGGCCGATGAGCTGGGCCAGCCAGGCCGCGGCGACCGTGCCGACGGCGGTGATGGCCAGGGATGCCGCCGCGGTCCCGGCGCCGAGCCCGTGGGCGTGCGCGAGCAGCGTGAGGACGACGGCGAGCGACGCGAACGTGACGTAGACCCGTTCCCTGAGCCGTTCGGCGAGCTCCTCCTTCTCGGCGGCGCTGAGCGTGGCGGGATCCTGGTGCGACCGACGGCGAGCCATGCCACCCATTCTCACCCGGGCCGGCCCGTGGAAGCCCGCCGCGAGCAGGCGGTTGCGCAGGGTTTCGGCGCCGGAACCCTGCCCGATCGCCTGCTCGCGGCGGACCTTGGGGGCGGGAGGGGCCCGGGCGTGCCGAGCGGCCCGGTCAGGGCCGGGGGGTCGGGCCGGGCTCGGTCGGGTCCCGGTGTCCTCGCCGGGCGTCGCGGTCGAAGATCGCGACGATCTCGCACGGCCCGCCCTCGGCGCCGATCGCGTGCGGCAGCATCGTGGGGAACTCGGCGGCCTGGTCGGTCTCGACGCGCAGGCGGCGGTTGCCCAGCAGCAGCGTCGCGGTGCCGCTGAGCACCACCAGCCACTCCCGTCCGGGGTGGGCGCGCAGGCGGGAGGCGTCCGCGGGCGCCGGCCGGGTGAGGCGCTGGCGCACCACGGTCAGGCCGGGGTCGGCGCGGACGGGCCAGCGCTTCAGGTCGCGGGCGGCGTCGACTGTGGGGTTGACGACGACGTCGTCGGTCCCGGTCTCGACGAGCTGGTCCAGGGAGGTGTCGAGGGCACGGGCCAGGGTGACGAGCTGGTCCAGGGCGAGCCGCCGCTGCCCGTTCTCGATCCGGCTGAGGGTGGACTGGCTGACCCGGGCCCGGCGGGCCAGCTCCTCCAGCGACCAGCCCTGGGCGAGCCGCAGGCCGCGGATGCGCTGGCGTACGAGGCCGTCCAGCTCGCCATCTTCTTGCGTCATACGCAAGATCGTATGTTTCTGCGGCAAGGCGTGCCTACCGTCGACGGAGTACCGGCCCGACCCCGAGCGCCGGCACCCGAGAGGAGAACCATGCCTGAGACCCACCTCGTCGACGCGATCGTGATCGGAGGCGGCGCCGCCGGCCTGAACGGTGCGCTGATGCTGGCCCGGTCGCGGCGGTCCGTGGTCGTGATCGACAGCGGCGAGCCGCGCAACGCCCCCGCCCAGGCCGTGCACGGCCTGCTCGCCCGGGACGGCACGCCCCCGGCCGAGCTGCTGGAGCAGGGCCGCGCGGAGGTCCGCCGGTACGGCGGCACCGTCCGCAGCGGCGAGGTCGTCAAGGCGGTCGCCGCCGAGCCCGCCCCGGACGGCGACCTCCGATTCTCCGTCACCCTGGCCGACGGCGACACCCTCGCCGCCCGCCGGATCCTGGTCGCCACGGGTCTGCGCGACGTGCTGCCCGACGTGCCCGGCGTGGCCGCGCACTGGGGCGGCGCCGTCGTGCACTGCCCCTACTGCCACGGCTGGGAGGTGCGCGACGAGCCGATCGGCGTGCTCGCGACCGGCCCCGCGTCGGTGCACCAGGCGCTCCTGTTCAGCCAGCTCACCAACGACCTCGTCTACCTGTCCGGCGGCACCGCCCTGGACGACGACGCGCGGGCGCGCCTCACCGCGCGCGGTGTCCGCATCGTCGAGACGCCCGTCGACCGGGTGATGTCCGACGCCGAGGGCCGGCTGGCCGGCGTCGTCCTGGCCGATGGTCAGCTCGTGGCGCGGCGGGTGCTCGCGGTCGCGTCGCGGGTGCACGCGCGCCTGGACGGGCTCGAGGCGCTCGGACTGCCCGTGGAGGACCTGCCGAACGGCCTGGGCAACCGCGTCGTCAGCGGCCAGGCGGGCACCACCGCCGTGCCGGGCGTGTGGGTGGCGGGCAACGTGACGGACCCGTCCGCGCAGGTGGGCTCGTCGGCGGCAGCGGGCGCGCTCGCCGGGGCGCACATCAACGCGGACCTGGTCACCGCCGAGACCGAGGCGGCCATGGCCTGAGCCCGCGGCCGCCCGGGCCGACCTCAGTCGCAGTCGCAGCGGCCCGTCGCCGGCAGCTGCATGTAGCAGCTCGGGCAGCTCGCGGGCGCGGCGTCGGGAGCGTGCGCGAACGAGCTGGTCTGCTTGCCCGAGAAGCCGGCCATCAGCACGCGCTCGTACCCGCCGTCGGGCTGCTGCACGTCGACGAAGCCCTTGTTGAAGTACGCGCTCGCCTCGTGGCCGGGCCCGGCCGAGACCGCGACGTAGGAGCGGGACGACGGGATCCACACCCGCGTGGTGTCGAGGCCCTCGGCGATCACACGCATGGCGGGCCGGTGCGCCGCCGGGACCGGGAGCGCCTCGAGCGCGGCGTCGAACGAGTCGAAGTCACCGCGTCCGGGGCCGGCGAGGGACACGAGGCACTCCTTGCACACCGTGAACTTCTGCCGGTCGAGCTCGGTCGCGGGCAGCAGGGCGGCCTGGTGGTCGGCCGACAGGCGCCGGCAGCCCCGGCCGTGCAGGACCCTGCCGCGGGGCACCCGGAAGAGCAGGTCTGCCGGGATGTCGGTGCCTGCCGCAACAGGGGCCGTGCTGGACGTCGTCATCACCCCAGTATGACCCCCTCGAATGCCCCCTGATGCCACACAACCCCACCCCCCGATCGCCGAACGTAGGGCTCGTCGGCGTATAAGCCGGTGGTGGACCGACGAACCCTACGTTCGGCGGCGGGACGCCTGTGCGCGGCTCGTGTCGAGGTGAGAGCGGGCCAGGCGGGCGGCGGTGTCGGCGTCGCCCGCACGCACCGGCCTCCATCGACCGCGACCCCGTGGGCCAGCTCGACGGGCTGTTCGACATCGCGGAGCGGCACGGCGTCGGCATCGACGTGCACCTGCACGACGGCGGCGAGCTCGGCGCGTTCCAGGTCGAGCTGATGATCGACCGGACCCGGCGCGCCGGCTTCGCGGGCAAGGTGAACGTGGCGCACGGCTTCGCCGTCGGCCAGCTCCCGGCCGCGCGCCAGGCCGACCTGGTCGCCGCGATGGGCGAGGCCGGGATCACGATGACCACCGTGGCGCCGATCGGCGCGGCGCCCCTGCCGCTGCACGCGCTGCGCGACGCCCGCGTCGCCGTCGGCCTCGGCACCGACGGCATCCGCGACCTATGGTCGCCCTACGGCACGGGCGACCTGCTCGGGCTCACCACGCAGCTCGCGCGCCTGTCCGGCTTCCGGTACGACGGCGACCTGGTGACCGCCACCCGGATCGCCTCGTCCGACGCCGCACGCTTCGTGGGCCGGGCCGTGCACGACCTGGTGCCGGGCGCCCCCGCCGACGTCGTGCTGGTCGACGCCGAGAACGTGCCCGACGCCGTGGTCCGCGCCCCGCGACGCGCGCTGGTGGTCGCAGCGGGCCGGGTCGTCGCCCGCGACGGCGAGGTGCTGGTCTGAGCCGGGGCCGCCGCTAGGCTCGACCCGGATTCATCGGACGAGCTCGGCGGAGGCGGTCGTGGCGGAGCTGTGGTCGGTCCGGGAGGGCCCGGACGACGCGCCGGTCGTGCTCCTCCTGCACGGCGGGGGCGTGGGCGCATGGATGTGGCGCCACCAGGTCGCCGCCCTGCGGGACCGCTACCGCGTGATCGCGCCCGACCTGCCCGGCCACGACCACAGCGCGGCCGACCCGTTCACCTCGGCGGCCGACCTCGTGGAACGCCTCGCCGGCCTGCTGCGGCCCCTCGCGGACGGCCGCGAGGTCGCGGTGGCCGGGTTCTCCTTCGGCGCGCAGCTGGCGCTCGCGCTGGCCACGGCGCACCCGGACCTCGTCTCGCGGGTCGTCGTCGTGAGCGCGCTCACCGAGCCGGTGCCGTTCACGCGCGCGAGCCTCGCCCTCGTCCGCACGACGGCACCCCTGGGCCGGCAGCCCTGGTTCGCGCGGCTCCAGGCGCGGTCCATGTCCGTGCCCGACGCCCTGTTCGACGACTACCTGCGCACCGTGCGGGCGCTGCCGACGGCCGACCTGGTGGCGCTGCTCGCCGAGAACGCCGCCTTCCGTGCGCCGACGGCCTGGCCGGACTTCCCCGGGCGAGCGCTGCTGCTGGCCGGCAGCCGCGAGCCCCTGGCGCTGGTGCGCGGCATGCGCACCCTCCACGAGCGCCTGCCCGGCACCGAGCTGGAGGTGGTGCCCGGCGCGGGCCACGGCCTGCCCCTGGAGCGTCCGGAGTGGTTCACCGCGCGGCTCCTCGCCTTTCTGAGCTCCTGACACGCGACAGGTCGACACCGGCAGCCCTAATCGGCCGCGACGTCGACGCCCTGGCCGCACTGACCGTTGAGTGCGGGATCTTCGCCCTCCTGGCACCCGAAAAAGGGCGAAGATCCCGCACTCAACGGTGTTACTCGTAGGGGTGGACCGCCCGTCAGGCTCCCGCCATCGCCGCCAGACCGCGGGCGATCTGCGCGTCCCGGTCCTCCGGTGCAAGCTGGACCCAGGACTTGACGTCGCGGCTCCACTGGTCGGCGAGCACCTCCGTCGATCCTGCCTCGACGCCGTCGAGCGCGGCGTCGGCCAGGTCGGCCGGCGCGATCTTGGCCACGTTCATCCCCGCGGCCATGTCGGTGTCGGCCAGCCCCAGGTGCACCGCCGTGACCAGCGTGCCCTGCTCGGCCAGCTCGAGGCGGACGCCGTTGGTCATGGCCCAGGCCGCGCCCTTGGCGAGGTGGTAGGCGTTCGCCCCGCTGACGCCGAACCAGGACATGGCCGACAGGACGTTGACGATCGCTCCCCCGTCGTTCGCCGCGAGCGCCGGCGCGAGCTCCCGGATGGTCGCGAGGCTGCCGAACATGTTGGTCTCCAGCTCGAACCGCACGTCGTCGAGGGAGCCGGTCACGAGACCGGCGCCCGTGGAGATGCCCGCGTTGTTGACGAGGAGGGTGACGTCGGACGCGGCCTGGGCGGCGGCGCGTACGGAGGCCGGGTCGGTGACGTCGAGGGCCAGGACCTCGACGCCGGGCAGGTCGACCGTCTCCGGCCGGCGGGCCGTGGCGTAGACCTTCCGGGCGCCTCGGTCGAGGAGCCGCTGGGCGAAGGCGCGGCCGAGCCCGCGGTTGGCGCCGGTGACGAGTGCTACGGAGTTCTTGATGTCCATGTCGGGTACGCTAAAACCTGACGCTGACGTCAGGGTCAACCAGCGAACCGAGGAGTGTCATGACGATCACAGAGGTGGCGGCCGAGCCGCTGATCCGCATCGGCGAGGTCGCGCGGGCCGCCGGCGTCTCGGTGCGTGCCGTGCGCTACTACGAGCAGCAGGGACTCATCTCCGCCGAGCGCAGCCCGTCCGGCCAGCGCCTCTACGCCCCCGGCACCGTGGACTACGTGCGGTTCTTCCAGCAGATGTACGCCGCCGGCCTGACCAGCCGGACCATCGCGGAGATGCTCCCCTGCATGGAGTCCGGGCACACGGACGCCGCCCAGCGGGCCATCCTGCGCACGGAGCGCGACCGCATCCAGGCCAAGGTCGACGACCTGCAGAGCGCCCTGGACCGTCTCGACGAGATCATCGAGGTCACGAACGCCCATCCGTAGGCGACCCGCCACCCGGGCCGGTCAGCCCGCCGTCCCCGGGTCGCGGAGCATGTGCGACTCCACCAGCTCGTGCCGCCGGAAGTACGTGGTGGCGACGGCCTGGATCGTCGCGGCGACGGGCAGCGCCAGGAACGCGCCGAGCACCCCGAACACCGCGCCGAAGGCCAGCACGACCAGCAGGCTCACCGCGGCGTTCATCTCCAGGGCCCGCGCCGACACCTTGGGCGCCAGGTACAGGTTCTCGAACTGCTGGTACGCGATGACGAACGCGAGCACACCCAGCGCCTGCGGCCAGCCCTGTGCCGTCAGGGCCACCATCGTGGGCAGCGCGCCACCGAGGTAGGCGCCGATCGTCGGCACGAACTGGGACACCACGCCGACGAAGACGGCGAGCGGCACGGCGTACGGCGTCTGCAGAACCGCGAGGAACACGAACGTGACCACCGTGGAGACGGCGGCCAGCACCACGCGGGAGCCGATGTAGTCGGACACCTTGCCCTGCGTGACCTCCCACAGGTGCAGCATCTCCTGCTGCCGCGCGGGCGTCAGCCACCCGCAGACGGCCGCCCGGAACCGCGGCCCGGCGGCGAGCAGGTAGTACGCCACGAGCAGGATCGTCAGGGTCGCCAGCAGCCCGCCCACCAGCGTGGTGCCCACGAGCAGCGCCCCGGACGCGACGTCGTCGCCGAACTCGTCCAGCGCCTGGCGCAGCAGGTTGTCCGAGTCGGGCACCACGACGTCGAACCTGCCCTCCACGAAGGTCTGCAGGCTCGTGTAGAGCCGCGGGACCGACTGCGCGAGCGCGACGAGCTGCTGCACGAAGAGGTTGCCGAACAGCGTCAGCAGCACGGCCACCACGACGAGCGACCCGAGGAGGGTGGTCGCCGCCGCCAGGCCCCGCCGCCACCCGCGCCGCACCAGCCAGACGGTGCCGGGCTCCAGGGCGAGCGCGATGAAGACGGCGATGAGCACGTTGACGAAGAGCCCCTCCAGGGCGCCCATCGCGTTCCACGTGAAGATGCCGAGGAACACCGCGGCCACGGCCATGAACAGCGCCCGTGGCAGCCAGCGGGGCGGGCGCCGCGAGTCCGGGGCACCCGGCGGTGGTTCGGGCGGGTCCACCGGGGCAGGTCCCGGACCGGAGGGCGCCTGGGGTTCGGGCGGCCCGTCGGGGCCGGTCCCACCGGGCTCGGACGAGCGGGACGACGTCATGCCCAGACCGTAGTGCTCCGTCCGCCCGGGCGCGGCGCTACACGCCGCTGGCGACCAGCGGGACCAGCGGCACGTCCGGGTGGGCGCGCTCGAAGGCCCGCGCGTGCCAGACGTCGCGCAGCAGCACCAGCGGCGTGCCGTCGCCGCGCCGCACCACCTCGACGCCCGGGTAGGCGGCCACCGTGTCGAGGTGCGCGGGCGCGACCTCGCGGGCCAGCGAGAGCCCCAGGGTCTCCATCCGGATGGGCGCCGAGAACTCGTGCTCCATGCGGAACGTCGCCACCTCGAACTGCAGCGGGCCCACGGCGGCGAGGATCGGGTTGCCGTCGCCGCGCACCTCGGACACGAGCACCTGGACCACGCCCTCCTGCTCGAGCTGGGCGATGCCCTTGCGGAACTGCTTGGACCGGCCCGGGTCCGCGACGCGCGCGGCGGCGAAGTGCTCGGGCGCGAACACGGGCATGGGCGGGAAGGCGACCTTCGGGCCGGCGGCGTCGAACACGGTGTCGCCGACGGCGAGCGTGCTCGCGTTGACGAGGCCCACGACGTCGCCCGGGTAGGCGTCCTCGACCGTGGAGCGTTCCCGGCCGAACACCGACAGCGCGTACTTGGTGGCGAACGGACGCCCCGTGCGCTCGTGCGTGACCACCATGCCGCGCTCGAACCGGCCCGAGCACACCCGGATGAACGCGACGTGGTCGCGGTGGTGCGGGTCCATCCCGGCCTGCATCTTGAACACGAAGCCGCTGAACGGCTGGTCGACGTCGCGCGGCGCCCCCGCGGCGTCCGGCCGCGCGCCCGGGGCGGGAGCGAGGTCGACGACGGCGTCCAGGAGCTGCCGCACGCCGATGTTGGCCAGCGCCGCGCCGAACAGCATCGGCGAGGTCGTGCCGGCCAGGAACGACTCCCGGTCGACCGGGTCCAGGAGCTGCACGCTCTCGACGGCCTCGGTGTGGTCGTCGCCGAGCTCCCGGGCCGCGTCGGCAGCGGACAGGAGCGTCTCCTCCGCGATCGACGCGCCGCCCGGCGCGCGGCGGTAGGTGCGCACCTCGCCGGTGACCCGGTCCAGCAGGCCGACGAACCGCCCGGCCTCGCCCACCGGCCAGGTCAGGGGCGTGGGGCGCAGGTCGATGCGCTCCTCCAGCTCGTCGCACAGCTCCAGCGCCTCGCGGCCGGGCCGGTCCCACTTGTTGACGAACGTGATGACCGGGACGCCGCGGCGGCGGCACACCTCGAACAGCTTGAGGGTCTGCGGCTCCAGGCCCTTGGCCGAGTCCAGCAGCATGACGGCGGCGTCGACCGCCGTGAGCACGCGGTAGGTGTCCTCGGAGAAGTCGGCGTGGCCGGGGGTGTCCAGCAGGTTGATCACGACGTCGCCGTACGCGAACTGCAGTGCCGCGGAGGTGATCGAGATGCCGCGCTTCTGCTCCATCTCGAGCCAGTCGGAGACCACGCCGGCGCGGTTGCCCTTGCCGTGCACCGCCCCCGCCTCCTCGATGGCGTGCGCGTGCAGGGCCAGCGCCTCGGTCAGGGTCGACTTGCCCGCGTCCGGGTGGGAGATGACGGCGATGCTGCGGCGCCGCGCCGCCTCGGCCGCGACCGGCCGGGCGTCAGAGGTCAGGACGGTCACGTCGGACCACTCTACCGGTCCAGCTACCGGCCCAGGCGTCGCAAGCGCAGGGTTCACCGAGTGTATACACCGTGTGTATAGTGCCGCGCATGAGTGTTGGACACGCACTGCTCGGGCTGCTCGAGGGCGGCCCCCGCCACGGGTACGACCTGAAGCGCTCCTACGACGAGCGCTTCGGCGCCGACCGTCCCCTGGCCTACGGTCAGGTCTACTCGACGCTCGCCCGGCTGCTGAAGAACGGGTTCGTCGAGGTCGAGTCGGAGCCCGGGGCGGGTCCCGAGCGCAAGCGCTACGCGGTCACCGACGCCGGCGTGGCCGACGTCGCCGCCTGGCTCGCCCAGCCGGAGAAGCCCGAGCCCTACCTGCAGAGCACCCTCTACACCAAGGTCGTGCTCGCGCTGCTCACGGGGCACGACGCCGACGCCGTGCTCGACACGCAGCGCGCCGAGCACCTGCGCCTCATGCGCGAGCTCACCCGCCGCAAGGACGGCGGCGACCTCGCAGACCAGCTCGTCTGCGACCACGCCCTGTTCCACCTCGAGGCCGACCTGCGCTGGCTCGAGCTGACCGCGGCCCGCGTGCAGCAGCTCGCCGCGCACGTGCGGCCGTGACCCGCACCCCGCCCACGCCCACGCCCACGCCCACGCCCACGCCCACGCCCCGGGAGACCACCATGGCCACCGAACCCCTGCTCGTCGCCGAGAACCTGCACCTGCGGTTCGGCACCACCGTCGCCCTCGACTCGGCGTCCGTCGCGGTGCACGCCGGCGAGGTGCTCGCCCTCATGGGCCCGTCCGGGTCCGGCAAGTCGACGCTGCTGCACTGCCTCGCCGGCATCCTGCACCCCGACGCCGGCCGCGTGACCTACGCGGGCCGCGACCTGACCGCCATGCACGACTCCGAGCGCAGCGCGCTGCGCCGCACCGAGCTCGGCCTCGTGTTCCAGTTCGGCCAGCTCGTGCCCGAGCTCACCTGCCTGGAGAACGTGGCCCTGCCGCTGCGCCTGAACGGCGCCCCGCGCCGCGCCGCCCTGCGCAGCGCGGCGGCGTGGCTGGAGCGCCTGGAGGTGTCCGACGTCGCGGGCAAGCGGCCCGGCCAGGTGTCCGGCGGACAGGGACAGCGCGTCGCCGTGGCGCGGTCCCTGGTGACCCGGCCGCGCGTCGTGTTCGCCGACGAGCCGACCGGCGCGCTCGACAGCCTGAACGGCGAACGCGTCATGCAGCTGTTCGTCGCGGCGGCGCGGGAGACCGGGGCCGCCGTCGTGCTCGTGACGCACGAGGCGCGCGTGGCCGCGTACTCCGACCACGAGGCCGTCGTCCGCGACGGTCGCGTGCGGACCATGGAGCACGTCCGATGACGCGCTGGGCGGCCGACCTCGCCCTCGGCGTGCGCCTGAGCGTGGGCGGGGGCCGGTCCGGCTGGGTGCGGCTCGGCCTGATCGCCGCCGGCGTGGGGCTCGGGGTGACGATGCTCCTGGTCGCGGCGGCCCTCCCGGCGGTGCTCGACGCCCGTGCCGACCGCGCGGACGCCCGCTGGGTCGAGACGCAGCAGACCGTCGACGCCGGCGCCCCGACCGTGCTCACCGCGCCCGTCCGGTCCGTCTACCACGACGCGGCCGTGGAGGGGCGGCTGCTCCAGCCCGAGTCCCCCGACGCCCCGCTGCCCCCGGGCGTGGACCGGCAGCTCGCGCCCGGCGAGATCGTGCTCTCCCCCGCGCTCGACCGGCTCCTCGCCTCGAACGACGGCGCCGCGCTGCGGGGCCGCTGGGGCGAGGAGGTCGTGGGCCTCATCGCCCCCGAGGGTCTGACCGGCCCGGGTGAGCTGACCTTCTACCTCGGCACCGACGAGCTCACGCCCGACACCGCCGATCGCCTCCAGACGTTCGGCGCCCCGCGGGGGGACGCCGAGGCCATGAGCCCCGTGCTCGTGCTGCTGGCCCTGGTCGGCATGGTCGTGCTCCTGCTGCCGGTCGGCATCTTCGTCAGCACGGCGGTCCGCTTCGGCAGCGAGGGCCGGGACCGCCGGCTGGCCGCGCTGCGCCTCGTCGGGGCCGACGCCGCCATGACCCGCCGGGTCGCCGCCGGCGAGACGCTGGCCGGCGCCGTGCTCGGGCTCGGCCTCGGGGCGCTGCTGTTCGCCCTGGTCAGCCGGGTGGCCGGCAGCCTGGTGCCGGGCAACCTGAGCTTCTACCCGCAGGATTTCCGGCCGGTGCCGTGGCTGGTCGGCCTCGTCGTGCTCCTGGTGCCGGTCACGACCGTGCTGGTGACGCTCGCGGCCCTGCGCCAGGTAGTGGTCGAGCCGCTCGGCGTGGTCCGGCGCAGCGGCGAGCGCCGTCGTCGGCTGTGGTGGCGGCTCGTCGTCCCCGCCGCCGGCGTGGTGCTGCTGCACCCGCTGGTCACGGGCCTCGACGCGAGCGCGGGCACCCAGGTGATGATCGTGGCGGGCCTCGTGCTGCTGCTCACCGGCGTGGCGCTGGTGCTGCCGTGGCTCGTGGAGGCGACCGTGCACCGGCTCGGGCCGGGCGGCGTCGCGTGGGACCTCGCGGTCCGGCGCCTGCAGCTCGACAGCGGCACGGCGGTGCGTGCGGTGTCCGGCATCGCGGTCTCGGTGGCCGGGCTCGTCGCTCTGCAGGGGATCGTGGGCGCGATCGGCGCGCTCACGGCCGAGACGACGGCGGACACCACCACGTACCAGGCGAGCGTGCTGGACATCGACGCGGACGCCGACGAGGTCGCGGCCTGGACCCGGGAGCTCTCGGCGGCGCGGGGCGTGACCGACGTCGGCACCCTGACCTCGCTCGCGGCGGAGCCGGCGGGAGGTGGGGCTCTGGGTCCCGACGAGGTGATCCTCGAGTCGGGCCCGTGCGCCGTGCTCGCCCAGGAGGCCCAGGTCGGGGCGTGCACCGACGGCGACGTCTTCGTCGTCGTGCCGGACGGCGCCGCCGCGCCCCCGGCCGGCAGCGCGTACGTGCTCGACGGCGGCGGCTCCGCGCCGTGGACGCTGCCGGCGTCGACCCGGTCGGCGGACCCCGCCCCGGGCACGGTCGCCGTGATGGACGGCGGCGGTCCGGCCCGCATCCTCGTCACGCCCGGGGCCCTGGCCGGCGTGCGCCCGGAGGTCATGGCGGTCACCGCCTACGTCGCCCTCGACCCGGCGGTCCCCGACGCGCTCGACCTCATGCGCACGGCCGCGGCCCAGGTGGACCCGCGGGCGTACGCGGCGTCGATCGAGGCCCGCGGCATCGCCACCGCGCTCGGTGGCATCCGGCAGGTGCTGCTGGTCGGCACGGTGGCGCTGCTCGTGCTGATCGGGGCGAGCATGCTCGTCAACGTGGTCGAGCAGCTGCGTGAGCGGCGCCGGCTCCTCGCGGTGCTGGTGGCCTTCGGCACGCGACGCCGCACCCTGAGCGCGTCGGTGCTGCTCCAGGTGGCCGTGCCCGTGGCGCTCGGTCTGCTCCTGGCGGTGGCGACGGGCAGCGTGCTCGCGCTCGGGCTGCAGGTCGCGGTCGAGGCGCCGCTCTCGTTCGACTGGGCGGGCGTGGGCACGACGGCGGGCGTGGCGGCCCTCGTGGTGCTGCTCACCACCGCGGCCGGTCTGCCCCTGCTGTGGCGGCTGACCCGCCCGGAGGGCCTGCGCAGCGAGTGACGAAAAAACCTGGTGCCTGTCGCGTGCCGGCTCCTAGGGTCGGTTCCGCTATGAACGCCATGATCAGGCAGCGTTCCGCCCGCTAGCGGCGCGGAACGCTCACCACACCCAGCGCGCTCCGCGCCGCCGGCATCCGCCGGGCGGCGCGTTCGTGCTGCCCGGATTCCTCTCAGCCGACGAATCCTGGAGCACGCACCATGTCGCGCAACCGTTCCGTACGCACGCCCGTCTCCCGGCCGGCCTCTCCGCCCGGCCGCGCCACCGCCGGCGCCCACGAGCTGGGCCAGAACCTGCTGGTCGACCGCGAGGTCGTCGACCGTGTGGTCGACCTCGTCCCGGACGCCGACCGTCCGCTCGTCGAGTGGGCCGCCGGCCGCGGCGCGCTGACCCTGCCGCTGGCCCGGCTGGGCCGTCCGGTGGAGGCCGTCGAGATCGACCCGCGCTCGACCGCCCGGCTGGCCCGGGTCGTGCCGGCGAACGTCACGGTCACGCGCGCCGACATCCTGCGCCACGCACCGCCGTCCGACCCCTACGACCTGGTGTGCAACGTGCCGTTCCACCTGACCACCCCCGTGCTGCGGCGCCTGTTCACGCTGCCCGACTGGCAGCGTGCCGTGCTCGTCACGCAGTGGGAGGTCGCGCGCAAGCGCGCCGCGGTGGGCGGCGCGACCCTCCTGACCGCGCAGTGGTGGCCGTGGTTCGCGCCCCGGCTGGACCGGCGCGTCCCGGCCGCGGCGTTCCGCCCCCGGCCGAGCGTCGACGCGGGGATCCTCCTGCTCGACCGCCGCGCCGAGCCGCTGCTGCCGGTGGCCCGCCGCCGCGACTACCAGCGCTTCGCCGCCGCGGTGTTCAACGGTCCGGGTCGTGGCCTGCACGAGATCCTCGTGCGGCAGGGGCTGTCCCGGGCCGACGTGCGGCGCTGGGCCCGCGAGCACCGGGTCGCGCCGGGTGCGCTGCCGCGCGACCTGGACGCCCGGGCGTGGGTGGTGGCGTTCACGGTCGCGAGCCGCGGCCGATGACCCCTCCTCGGTGACCCTTCGTGGTGAGCCGTCACGGGATGCCCCGCGGTTCGCCATCGCTCCCGCCGATCCGTGGGGTCGAATAGGGGCCATGTCGTCGAACATCGCCGTCGCCCCGAGCGCACCCACCCGCCCCCGCCGCCGCTGGATCATCGTCGTGGCCACGGTGGTGGGGGTGCTGGTGGTGCTCGGCGTCGTCGCCGAGGTGGTGCTGCGCGGCCTCATCGACGACCGGATCGGTACCGCCGCGCGGGAGCTCCCCGCCGGGGTGACGGTCGCGCGCGACGACACGCCCGCCCTCTGGCAGGTCGCGACGGGTGCGGTCACGCTCCGCGTGCACGTCGCACCCGAGTCCCTGACGGGCATGGCGCAGTCCGCGACGGAGCTGCCCGGGCTGGAGGTCGCCGCCGAGGCCGGCGCGCTCGTGGCCCGGGTGCCGCTGCCCGTGGGCGGCAGCACCCAGACCGTGGACGTGCTGCTCGACGTGTCGGCGGAGGACGGCCGGGCAGTGGTCCGCGCGGACACGGTCCGGTTCGCAGGGCTCAGCCTCCCCGTGTCGGCGGTCGCGGACCAGATCGGCGACCCCCGGCTGAACCAGCTCACCGAGGGCGTCACGTTCCCGGAGGGCGAGAGCCAGGTGGCCATCTCGTCGGCCCGGGCCACCGAGGACGGGCTGGAGCTGGGCGCCGAGGTCGCGCTCTGGTAGTGCTTCGGCTCAGGTCTCAGCTCACGCCTCAGCTGAGGACTCAGCTCAGGACGAGGCTCGCGATCTTCCCGTCGCGCACCACGAACTTGAACGGCCCGGTGCCGTTGAAGCGGTTGCTGGCCACCGTGATCGTGGCGGTGTACGCGCCGGGCTCGGAGCCGGGCTCCGCGGAGACCAGCTCGAACTGGCTCTTCATGCCGATGTTGTCGGTCTCGTTCCAGCTGCGCACGCCGTCGTGGCCGTGGAACTCCCGGCCCCAGTCGTTGAGGTACGCGTCGTCGGTGAACGTGGCGACGAACCGCTCGGTGTCACCCGCGTTCGTGGCGTCGATGAACTCCTGGACGACGGCGGGAAGGTCGGTCTGAGCCATGTCGGGCCTCCATGCGTTCCGATCGGCATCTGCTCGGTCGGCACGACCATAAGCACGCTCGCGCGCGACAGCCAGGGATCGGTGGTCCCTCTCAGGCGGTGGTGCGGAGCTCGTAGAACCGCCAGAGGCACGAACCATCGAGATGATCGATACCTGAGACAGATCTTGTCTCAGGGTCGTGCCCCACGTAACCTGCTGCAGGCGAGCCCCCGGGCCCGCCGAGGACCACGCACCCGCGGGCCACCCGGCCCGCCTCACGCAGGGAGGACGTCTTGAGCACCGTGCGCTCCGCACTCCCCACCGCCGTCGGCCCCGACGCCGCCGTGCGCCGGACGTGCGTGTCGGACCACGACCCCCGAGGCTGTCTGTAGAGCGTCCGCGCGCCCTCACCCCCGGCCCCCGAGCCGAGGTCCGGCGGCGCGCGTGCCGCTCCAGCCCCTCGCACCCCGCTCCAGACGCTCCGCGCCGGTACCGGTTCGCCCGTGCACGAGCCCGGCGCCGACGTCGTACGACCAAGCCCCACCCGCCACACAGCGAAGGAAGAACAATGGCCCGCATCTACGACGACGCGACCAAGCTCATCGGTTCCACACCCCTCGTCAAGCTCAACCGGCTGACCGAGGGCCTCGAGGCGACGGTGCTCGCCAAGCTCGAGTTCTACAACCCGGCGAACTCCGTCAAGGACCGCATCGGCGTCTCGATCATCGACGCGGCCGAGGCGTCCGGCGAGCTCAAGGAGGGTGGCACGATCGTCGAGGGCACCTCCGGCAACACGGGTATCGCCCTGGCCTGGGTGGGCGCCGCCCGCGGCTACAAGGTCGTCCTGGCGATGCCCGAGACCATGTCCAAGGAGCGCCGCGCACTGCTGCGGGCGTACGGCGCGGAGCTGGTGCTCACGCCGGGTTCCGAGGGCATGAAGGGCGCCGTCGCGGCGGCCGAGAAGATCGCCCAGGAGCGTCCGGGCGCCGTCCTGGCCCGGCAGTTCGCCAACGAGGCCAACCCGAAGATCCACCGCGAGACCACCGCGGAGGAGATCTGGGCCGACACCGACGGCGCCGTGGACATCGTCGTGTCCGGCATCGGCACCGGCGGCACCATCACCGGCGTGGGCCAGGTGCTCAAGGAGCGCAAGCCCGAGGTCAAGGTCGTGGCCGTCGAGCCCGAGGAGTCGCCCATCCTGAACGGCGGCGCGCCCGGCCCGCACAAGATCCAGGGCATCGGCGCGAACTTCGTGCCGGAGATCCTGGACACCACGGTGTACGACGAGGTCATCGACGTGAACGTCGGCACCGCCATCGAGTTCGCGCGGCGCGCGGCCCAGGAGGAGGGCCTGCTCGTCGGCATCTCGTCGGGCGCCGCGCTGTCCGCCGCGCTCGAGGTCGCCAAGCGCCCGGAGAACGCCGGCAAGACGATCGTCGTGATCGTCCCGGACTTCGGCGAGCGCTACCTGTCCACCCCGCTGTTCGAGGGCCTGGTCGACTGATGGCGGGGGTGCGCGCGCTGTTCCGGGTTCTCGCCGAGGACCTGGACGCCGCGCGCGCCCACGACCCCGCCGCGCGGTCCCGGCTGGAGGTGGCCCTCGCCTATCCCGGGGTGCACGCCGTCTGGGCGCACCGCGCGGCGCACCGGCTGTGGCGCAACCCGGCGCTGCGGCTCCCCGCGCGGCTGCTCTCGCAGCTCGCGCGCGCGACCACGGGCATCGAGATCCACCCCGGCGCCCGGCTGGGCCGCCGGCTGTTCATCGACCACGGCATGGGCGTCGTGATCGGTGAGACCACGGTGGTGGGCGACGACGTGATGCTCTACCACGGCGTCACGCTCGGCGGCCGGTCGCTGAACCGCGGCAAGCGGCACCCCACGCTGGGCGACCGCGTGACCGTCGGCGCGGGCGCCAAGGTGCTCGGGCCGGTGTGGGTCGGGGACGACGCGCAGGTCGGCGCCAACGCCGTGGTGGTCAAGGACGTGCCCGCGGGCGCCGTCGCCGTCGGCATCCCGGCGCGCGTCCGGGTGCCGCACGCGCCCGTCGCGGAGCGGTCCCGCACGGAGGACCCGTCGGAGCTCATCGAGTACATCATCTGACGCCGCGGGTTGATCTCGTCCGCCGATCGCGGCGAGTACTTGTTCTAGTTCGAGTAGAGCAAGTAGAGTTAGGGCCATGATGTTCCGGATCGACCCCAGCAGCGACGAGCCGCTCTTCGAGCAGCTCGTCGCCCAGGTGCGCGTGGGCGTCGCCAAGGGGAACCTGGCGCACGGCGAACGCCTGCCGGCGGCGCGCGAGCTGGCCGAGGCGCTCGACGTCAACGTCCACACCGTCCTGAAGGCCTACCAGGTGCTGCGGGACGAAGGCCTGGTCGACCTGCGCCGGGGGCGGGGGGCCGTCGTGACGGGTCGCGCCCAGGCCGACCTCTCGGCCGTCGAGCGGGCGATGGCCGACCTGATCCGCGCCGCCCGGGCGGCGCACCTCTCCCCCGATGCCACAGCGACCCTCGTCAAGGAGGCGATGAGATGACCACGGGAATCCTGCTGCACCGGCGGTTCGGGCACAGCCGCGCGGGGCAGATCGCGATCAGCGCGCTCTGCGGCCTGTCACTGCTCGGCGTGGCCGCCGGCCTGGCCCTCTCCTGGCGCGACAGCCTGCCCGACCCGGTCGCGACGCACTGGCCGGGTGACGGCGGGCCGGACGGGTTCATGTCGCTCGGCGCCTTCGTCACGGTGCTCCTGGTCACGGGAGCGATCCTCGTGGCCCTGTTCTCCGCGATCGGTTTCTTCGGCGGCCGGTCCGCGGGCGCCCGCCGGCTCTCGGTGGGCCTGAACGTGTGGATCGGCGGTTTCCTGGGGGCGGTCCTCGCGGGCAGCCTGTGGGTCCAGCGCGGGCTCGCGGACGCGTCCGGGGCGGTGACGCCGGGCTGGGTGCTGCTCGGCGCCGTCCTCGGCCCCGGCGTGCTCGCCCTGGTCGCCGTGATGCTCGTGCCGGCCGATCCGCGTGCGCCCGCGTCGGGCCCGCTCGCGCCTGGTGTGGAGCGGGCGGACCTGGCGTCCGGGGAGCGGGCGGCCTGGATCGGCCGGGCGACCATCGCCCGCCCGGCGGTGGCGATCCTGGCGGCCGTGGTGCTGGCGACCGCCGCGGCGGCGGTCCTGAGCCGGACCTGGGTGCTGCTCGCGGTTCCGGCGCTGGTCGTGCTGCTCGCGCTGGCGATCTCCGCGGTCACCGTGCGGGTCGACCGGGACGGGCTCACGGTGCGGTCGGCGCTCGGCTGGCCGCGTACTCGGATCCCGGCGGACGAGGTGGTGCGGGCGACGGTGACCGCGGTGGACCCGCTGCGTCACTTCGGCGGCTGGGGGTGGCGCATGTCGTTGGACGGGTCGGGCCGCACGGGCATGGTGCTGCGCCGGGGCGAGGGCCTGGCGGTGGAACGGACCGCGGGCCGGGGGTTCGTCGTCACGGTGGACGGCGCCAAGGACGCGGCGGCCCTCCTGAACACGATGGCGGAGCGGGCGCGGACGCCGTCCGGGTCGTGAACGGGACCGGCGTCACCGCAGGCGGTCCGCGTGGCGTTCGGCGAGCGGCCGGGGCGCGGTGGCGAGCCAGGCGTCGACCAGGGCCTCGCGGAGGGCCGGCTCCGGGACGCGGTCGAGCTGGAGGAGCAGCGCCGGGTAGCCGTCGAAGTGGGTGATGGTGAAGAAGCCCGGCCTGCCTTCGGCCAGGATCGCGTCCTTCTCCTCGAGGTCCTCGACCCGCACCCCGAGGATCGGCCCCTCGGGGACGGGGTCGTCGCCGAACCGCTTGAGGTCGGCCTTGGTGAACGGGCGCTCCCACGCGAAGGCCTTGCGCCCGACCGACCAGGAGCGGTTGCCGTGGCTCAGTCCCTCGGCCGTGTCGGGCAGCGCGAGGGCGAGCCGGGCGGCGTCGTCGATGGTGGCCACGTGCCCACCGTAACCAGGGGTGCGCGGGACCGGTAGGGTGTGCGCAATACCTGGGACGCGCCGTCCCGGGTAAGCCGTCCCCCACGACGAGGTGAACCCATGCGCATCGGATTCCAGACCGGTTACTGGTCCCGCAGGCCCCCGAAGGGCATCCAGCAGTTCATCCTGGCCGCCGACAAGCTCGGCCTCGACTCGGTCTGGACCGCGGAGGCCTACGGCTCCGACGCCTTCTCGCCGCTCGCCTGGTGGGGTGCGCGTACCCGGAACGTCCGGCTCGGCACGGGGATCGCCCAGCTCTCCGCCCGCACGCCGACGGCGACCGCCATGCAGGCCCTGACCATGGACCACCTGTCGAAGGGGCGGTTCGTGCTCGGGCTCGGCGCCTCGGGGCCGCAGGTCGTCGAGGGCTGGTACGGGCAGCCGTACAAGCGCCCGCTGGCCCGCACCCGCGAGTACGTGGACATCGTGCGGCAGGTGATGCGACGCGAGGCGCCCGTGACCCACGACGGCTCGTTCTACCAGCTGCCCCTGTCCGCCGAGGCGCCGGGGGCCACCGGGCTGGGCAAGGCCCTCAAGCCGACGGTGCACCCGTACCGGCCGGAGATCCCGATCGTGCTGGCCGCGCAGGGTCCCAAGAACGTGGCCCTGGCCGCCGAGATCGCCGACGGCTGGATGGCCGGCTTCTACGCGCCGCGCATGGACGGCGAGTTCCGGGCGCTGCTCTCCCAGGGCTTCGACGCCCGGTCGGCGGAGCGGTCGCCGTCCGACGGGTTCGAGGTGTGCGCCACGGTCCCCGTCGTGGTGCGGGACGACGTCGAGGCGGCCGCCGACGTCATCCGCCCCTACGTCGCGCTGTACGCGGGCGGGATGGGGGCCAAGGAGGCCAACTTCCACAAGCAGTCGCTCGACCGGCTCGGGTACGCGGAACCGCTCGACAAGGTGCAGGAGCTGTACCTCGCGGGCCGCAAGGACGAGGCCGCCGCGGCCGTGCCGACGCAGCTCGTCGAGGAGATCGCGCTGGTCGGCCCGATCGACAAGATCCGCCGCGAGCTGCCCACCTGGGAGAGCACCGCGATCACGACGATGCTGGTGCAGGGCGACCCGTCGTCGATGCTCGCGCTGCTGGCCGCGACCCAGGACGCCTCCCTGGCCGGCCGCACCCGCGCCACGGCCGGCACCCTGCTGGCCCGGCTCGCCCCCACAAAGCCCTGACCGCTGAGTGCTGGACATTCGCCCTCTGCCGCGTGCCGGAGGGGCGAATGTCCAGCACTCAGCGGGGCGGATCGTCGTCCGGGAACCACACCGCACGGCGGAGGTCGACGCGCTGCCCGTCCCGGGTCAGCGGGCAACCCTCCGCCCGCAGCGCGTCGAGGGCCTCGGTCAGGTGGTGCCGTGGCGGGGAGCCCGCGGCGTTGACGACGCGCCACCAGGGCACCTCGCCGGCGTCGTCCGGCAGCAGGTGCGCGTACCGGGTGCCGGAACCCGCCATGACGCTGCCGACCTGCCGCGGGCCGCCGCGGCCGAGCTGCTCGCCGACGATCTCCGCGACGAGCCCGTACGTCGTCGCGCGGCCGGAGGGGACGCGCAGCACGACGTCGAGCACCGCGGCCGCGTACTCGTCGGGGCCGTCGCCCGGGCTCTCTGCAGCAGTCACGGCTCGATGCTAGACGGAGCCTCTGACGGTGCTCCCGAGACCGATATCCGCTTGCCCCGCGGTGCGAGGATCGGACCATGGCACTTCCCCGGACCGCCCTGCCCGCGGGGTACCGCTGGCGCACGCTGACCTCCGCCGACCGGCGGCTCGCCACCGAGCTGGACGCCTGGGCGTTCCCCTCCGCGCACTCGCCCGACGACCTCGACTCCACGCCGTCCCCGCTGACCTGGGAGCGCACCGTCGGTGTCGAGGCCGACGGCGCCGACGACCTCGTCGCGTTCCACGCGTCCTACCCGTTCGCGCGCTTCCCCGTCCCGGGCGCCGAGCTGCCGACGGCGGGCCTGACCTGGGTGGGCGTGCACCCCCAGCACCGGCGTCGCGGGCTGCTCTCGGCGATGATCGACCTGCACCTGGCGCGCTGCGTCGAACGCGGAGAGCCGCTCAGCGCCCTGTTCGCCGCCGAGGCCGCGATCTACGGCCGCTTCGGCTACGGCCACGCCGCCAACGACCTGCGCCTCGACGTCCCGCGCGGCGCCGCCCTGCGCGACGTGCCCGGCGCGGAGCAGCACACCGTCCGCGTCGAGGTGGCCTCCCGCGAGCGCCACGGCGAGATCGTCGACCGGCTGCACCGCGCGGCGGGGGCGGCGCCCGCGGGCGTGCCCGGCCTCAACCGGCCCGGCTGGGTCACCCGGGAGACCGAGGAGCTGCAGGCCGTGCTCTGGCACGACGCGCCGCTGCACCGCGGCGGTCGTGAGGCGCGGCGCATCATGATCGTCGAGCTCGACGGCGAGCCGCGCGGCTACGTGACGTTCCGCCGGAGCCTGGCCTGGGAGCCCACCGGTCCCCGCGGCCAGGTCAGCACCGGCGAGGTCGTGGCGCTGGACGCCGCCGCGGCGCGGGCGCTGTGGGGTGCGCTGCTCGACCTGGACCTGACGAACGAGGTCAGCCCGTTCGTGCTGCCGGTCGACGACGTGATCACGCAGCTCCTCGTGAACCTGCGCGCGGCGGCGCCCCGTACGCCGGACAACCTGTGGGTCCGTCTGGTGGACGTGGCCGCCGCCCTGGCCGGACGCCGGTACGCCGCCGACGTCGACGTCACGCTCGCGGTGACCGACTCCCGGCTGCCGGCGAACGCCGGCGTGTACCACCTGCGGGCCGAGGCGTTCGGCCCGGCCACGGTGGACCGCCTCGACGGGTCGGACCGCCTCGACGGGCAGACGACGGCGGACCTGTCGCTCGACGTGCGAGAGCTCGGGGCGGCCTACCTCGGGGGCACGTCGCTGGCGACGCTGGCGGCGGCGGGCCTGGTCACGGTGCACCGCCCCGAGGCGCTCCCCCGGGCGAGCGCGGCGTTCGGCTGGCCGGTGGCACCGGGCGCCTCCTGGGTGTTCTGACCGCGCCGGTCGTTCTCGGACGCCACGCCCACGCGGGTCAGGGCTGGCAGGTGGGGCACCAGAAGAGGTTGCGGCCCGCGAGCTCCTTGACCAGCACCGGCGTACCGCAGACCCGGCAGGGCAGGCCGTCGCGGTGGTAGACGTAGAACGCCTGGTCGGAGGGGACGGACCCGGGGGTGCCGTCCGTGTTCTGCCGGGTGCGGCCCGGCGCCGGGGCACCGTCCGGCGAGACCGGGGTCCGGTGCTCCGGGCGGGTGGTGACGATGGCGCCGTGGTCGGCGCCGTCGCGCATCAGGACCACGAGGTCGTCCCAGATCTCGCGGACCGTGGCCGCGGGGACGTCCCGGCCGGGCCGCAGCGGGTCCACGCCGGCCCGGAACAGCACCTCGGCGCGGTAGATGTTGCCCACGCCGGCGACGACGGCCTGGTCCATGAGCTGCTGGCCGATCGTCACGCGGGACCGGCCGACAGCCGCGACGAACGCCGCGGGGTCGCCGTCGTCCCGGATGGGGTCGGGGCCGAGGCGCGCCTCGACCGCCCGCTTCTCCTCCGGCGTGACGACCTCGCAGGCCGTGGGACCGGTGAGGTCGGCGACGGCGTGGTCGCCGAGCAGTCGCACGCGCACCTGCCCGCGCGGCGCCGGCACCTCCCACGTGTCGGACGCTGAGGTCACCCGGGCGACCTGAGGGCCTGGCACGGACGGGATCGAGTCGCGTTCGCCGATGCGGCGGCGCGGGGCGCCGATCGCGTGCGCCACCTCGGGCGCGTCGGGCGCGCCTGCGAAGGTCCACGCGCCGTACAGGCCGAGGTGCGTGCGCAGCCAGAGGGTGTCGGGCCCCGCGGCGGACGGGCCGGCGGCGGAACGGTCGGCGCCGGCGAAGCCGAGGAAGAGCTGCTTGCCCCAGGCCTCGCTCGCCACGAGACGCCGGCCGTCGAGCACCGCGGCGCCGTCGGCGAACCGCCCCTGCGGGCTGCTGACCCGCAGGACCTGGCCGTCGAACAGCGTGGCGAACGTCCGCGCGAGCCGGTGGACGGTATGTCCCTCAGGCACGCTTCGACTCGTAGTCGGCGAGCTGGTCGATGCGGCGCTGGTGCCGCGGGTCGCCGCTGAACGGCTCGGCCACGAAGGCCTCGACGAACGACGTCGCCTCCTCCAGCGTGTGCATGCGGCCGCCGACGGCGATCACGTTCGCGTCGTTGTGCTGGCGGCCCAGCTTCGCCGTCTGGATGGACCACGCGAGGACGGCGCGGACCCCGGTGACCTTGTTCGCGGCGATCTGCTCGCCGTTGCCCGAGCCACCGATCACGATGCCGAGCGAACCCGGCTCGGCGACGACGGCCTCGCCCGCCGCGATGCAGAACGCGGGGTAGTCGTCCTGGGGGTCGAGCTCGTGGGCCCCGTGGTCGACGACGTCGTGCCCGGCGGCGGTGAGGAACTCCGCCAGGTGCTGCTTGAGGTCGTACCCGGCGTGGTCGGCGGCGATGTGCAGGCGCATGGGAACATCTTCCCCCATCCCGGGAGCGCGTGTTGCGTACCCTGGCGCCATGACCACCGACGCCACAGGCCTCACGTCGGGCATCGACCTCGACGCGCTCGACCCCGCCACCCGCCCGCAGGACGACCTGTACCGCCACGTCAACGGGCAGTGGATCGACTCCCACGAGATCCCGGCCGACCGGGCCATGGACGGCGCCTTCCGCGCCCTGTACGACCAGGCGGAGGTGCACGTCCGGGAGATCATCCAGGACGCGCCCGCCGGTTCCCTCATCGGTGACCTGTACGCGAGCTTCATGGACACCGCCCGCATCGCGGAGCTCGGCACCACCCCCCTGGACGAGGACCTCGCCCCGATCCGGGAGGCCGCCGACACCGCCGCCCTGACGCGGGTGCTCGGCGCGCTGCAGCGTACCGGCGGCGCCGCCGGCGTGCGCTTCTGGGTCGACAACGACGCCACCGACCCCGAGAAGTACGTCGTCTACCTGCGGCAGTCCGGCCTCGGTCTGCCCGACGAGGCGTACTACCGCGAGGAGCAGTACGCCCCCATCCGGGCGAAGTACCTGCCGCACGTGGCCCGCATGCTGCGGCTCGGCGGCGTCGAGGAGACCTTCGGGATCCCCGCTGACGACGCCGCGGCGCGCGTCGTCGAGCTGGAGACCCGGCTCGCCGGCCACCACTGGGACGTCGTGCGCGACCGCGACGCGACCCTCACGTACAACCCGACCACGCTGGCGGACCTCGCGGCATCGGCGCCCGGCTTCGACTGGGCCGCCTGGGCCGACGCGCTCGGGGTGCCCGCCGGGGCGTTCGACCAGCTCGTGGTGCGCGAGCCGAGCTTCGCGGAAGGCTTCGCCACGCTGTGGCAGGAGCTGCCGGCGCAGGACTGGCAGCTCTGGATGGCGTACCACGTCGTCAGCGCCCGGGCCCCGTACCTCACCGACGAGCTCGTCGAGGCCAACTTCGACTTCTACGGCCGCACGCTCACCGGCGCCCAGGAGGTGCGCGAGCGGTGGAAGCGCGGCGTGGCGCTGGTCGAGGGCGCGCTCGGTGAGGTGGTCGGCGAGGAGTACGTGGCGCGGCACTTCCCGCCGTCGCACAAGGCGCGCATGGACAAGCTGGTCGAGGCCCTGGTGGCCGCCTACCGCGAGTCCATCGAGGGCCTCGACTGGATGACGGACGAGACCAAGGCCAAGGCCCTGACCAAGCTCGAGAAGTTCACCCCCAAGGTCGGGTATCCCGTGAAGTGGCGCGACTACTCCGGGTTCGAGGTGGACGCAGCCGACCTCGTGGGCAACGTGCGCCGCTCCAACGCGTTCGACCAGGACTACGAGCTCGCGAAGATCGGCCGCCCGCTGGACCGCGACGAGTGGTTCATGACGCCGCAGACGGTCAACGCCTACTACAACCCGGGCATGAACGAGATCGTCTTCCCCGCCGCGATCCTGCAGCCGCCGTTCTTCGACCCCGAGGCCGACGACGCCGTCAACTTCGGCGGCATCGGCGGCGTCATCGGGCACGAGATCGGCCACGGGTTCGACGACCAGGGCTCGAAGTACGACGGCGACGGCCGCCTCGAGGACTGGTGGACCGACACCGACCGTGCCGAGTTCGAGAAGCGCACGAGCGCGCTGATCGCCCAGTACGACGAGTTCCGCCCGGCGCAGCTCGCGGCGTCGTCCGAGGCGGAGGCCGCCGACGCGCACGTCAACGGCAGCCTCACGATCGGCGAGAACATCGGTGACCTGGGCGGCCTGTCGATCGCGATCAAGGCCTACCGGATCGCGCTCGGCAAGCCGCTGGAGGAGGCCCCCGTCGTGGACGGGCTGACCGCCCTGGAGCGGATCTTCCTCGGCTGGGCCCAGGTGTGGCAGTCGAAGGGCCGCGACGAGGAGGTGCTGCGCCGCCTCGCGACGGACCCGCACTCCCCCAACGAGTTCCGCTGCAACGGCGTGGTGCGCAACGTGGACGAGTTCTACACGACGTACGGCGTCGCACCGGGCGACGCCCTCTACCTCCCCCCGGAGTCCCGCGTCCACATCTGGTAACCCCACGCACCCTCGCCGAAGTAGAACCAGGGCGAAGTAGAACTGCAGCGAAGTAGAACTGCAGCGAGCTGGACGGAACCACCCACCGACCCGCGTCATGACGGCTCAAGGGTCGGAGCTCCACCACAGGCACGCCCGTCCACAGGCGGCGGCCGACCGGCACACGGTCGGCCGCCGCTTCGTCGCATCATCAGCAGGTGACAACGCCCCACGCGCTCGCTCTGCGCCGGATCGCGGTGCAGATCCAGTCGCTCACCAACGGCGAGGCTCCGCACGCTCGCTTCTACTCCGCCGACAACGAACCGCCGAGGATCCCTCCGGCCGTGCGGTACGACCGGTCGACCAGACCGATGGTCGCCGACGCCGTGGCGGCGGAGCGGGTGCTGCGCGTCCGCCGAGGTGTCTACGTGGAGCCGTCACCGATGGACCGGCCGTTCGACGCCGAGTTCCTGGCGCAGGTCAGGGGCGTGGTCGAGGCGCTCAGCACCGAGTACTGGGTCAGTCACACGGCGGCGGCCCGGCTGCACGGCCTGTGGACGTTCCGGGACCCCGGAAAGGTCCACGTCACCCAGGAGCGCAACCCCTGCGTCAAGGAGGAGGGCCGGCTGGAACGTCATTGGACCCGGGCCCTGCCGGCCCGTGACAAGACGGTGCTCGGCGACGTGCCCGTCACCACCCTCGAGCGCACCATCGTGGACGTCGCGTGCAGTGCTCCGCTCCCGTGCGCGGTCGTCACGGCGACGTCGGGGTTTCGAGCGGGCGCCGTGCCCGCGGTCGTCGAGCGCATTCTCGACGAGCGCGCCGGTGGACGCGGCGTCGTGCAGGCCCGGAGGGTGATGGAGCTGTGTGACCCGGACTGCGCTGCGCCCGGTGAGGCGCTGGTGCGTCTCGCGGCGATCGAGGGCGCGTTGCCGCTTCCCCAGGTGCAGGTGCCGGTCGCCATCCCGACCGGGACGGCATGGCTCGACGTCGGATGGCCGGTGATCAAGGCAGGACTGGAGTTCGACGGCGCGGTGAAGTTCTCCGGCGCCTTCGGGAACCCGGCCGCTGCCCGCGATCACCAGGCCGTGCGCGCAGCCGGCCTGGAGCAGGCGGGGTGGTCGGTGGAGAGCGTCGTCTGGGCCGAGAGCCTGGACTTCCAGGCGCTCCAGGAGCAGGTTCAGGGCTTCTACCGGCGGGCCGTGGCTCGCTCGGCCCGGGCCGAGACCCGCAGGCGAGGTGTCGTGGTGTCCGCTGGAACCTGACGCCCGCGGCAGACGAAAGGCCCCGCCGACCACACGGTCGGCGGGGCCTTCTTCTGGTCTGCAGTTCTATCTCGCTGCAGTTCTACTTCGCTGCAGTTCTACTTCGCTGCAGTTCTACTTCGGCGGGGGTCAGGCGTCTGTGGACTGGGCCCTCAGGGCGCGGTCCGTGCCCGCCAGGGCCTCGACCACCAGGCGGCGCAGGGCCGGGGCGGCGTCCGCGTTCGTGTCCAGCCACGTCCTCGTCGCGTCCCGGAGCTCCGCCGACGCCAGCGGCGCCGGGTAGAAGCCCTCGATGATCTCCTCGGCGATGTGGTAGCTGCGCTCGTTCCACACCTTGAGCACGGCGTCCAGGTACGGCTGCACGACGTCGGCCAGCGGGGTCGGGTCGTTGACGTGCAGGAACCCGAGCCCCGTGTTCCGGATGATCGCGTTCGGCACGTCGGAGCTGTCCACCACCGAGGACAGGGCGGCGAGCTTGCCCTCGACCGTCGGCTTCGCGGCGCGGGCCCGGGCGGCCGACTGCCGGCCCGTCGCGGTGTCGTCCGCGGCCAGCGTCGCGTCGATCTCCTCGTCGCCCGCCGCCCCGTTGAGCACCAGGCCCTCCAGGAGCTCCCAGCGCAGGTCGGTGTCGATCTCCAGGCCGTCGAGCGCGACCGACCCGTCCAGCAGCCCGGACAGCGTCGCCACGTGCGCCGGCGTCGAGGCCACGTGCGCGAAGAACTTCACGAGCTGGAACTGCGTGTCCGAGCCGGGCTCCGCGTCGCCCACGAGCGACCAGAGCGTGTCGCCCACGCCTCCGAGCGTCTCCGCGCGGGCCGCCGGCGCCACGTACTGCTTCGCGGCCAGCACGAGCTGGTTGAGCGTGGTGCGCAGCGTGGTCGACTCGGTCTCCCGGGCCACGGCGCCGAGCACGAGCCGCACGTAGTCGGACGCGGGGACCTCGCCGTCGCGCACCGCGTCCCAGACCGAACCCCACACGAGGGAGCGGGCCAGCGGGTCGGCGATGTCGGCCAGGTGCTCCAGCGCGACCCGCAGCGAGTCGGGGTCGAGGCGGATCTTCGCGTACGCGAGGTCCTGGTCGTTGAGCAGGACCAGCGCCGGCCGGTCGAGCTCCACCAGCTCCGGCACCTCGGTGCGCGCCCCGTCGACGTCCACCTCGACGAAGCGCGTCCGCACCAGCTCGCCGCCGTCCGACAGGCTGTAGAAGCCGATGCCGAGGCGGTGCGGGCGCAGCGTGGGCCACTCGGCGGGCGCCGTCTGCTCGACGACGAACGACATGATGCGGCCGTGGCTGTCCGTCTCGACCACGGGGCGCAGGGTGTTCACGCCCGCCGTCTCGAGCCAGAGCCCCGACCACGCCTTGAGGTCGCGGCCGCTCGTGGCCTCGAGCTCGGTCAGCAGGTCGGGCAGCTCGGTGTTGCCCCACGCGTGCTTGGCGAAGTACGCGGAGACGCCGGAGATGAATGCCTCCCGCCCCACCCACGCCACGAGCTGCTTGAGCACCGAGGCGCCCTTCGCGTACGTGATGCCGTCGAAGTTGACCTGGACGTCCTCGAGGTCCTTGATCTCCGCGACGATCGGGTGCGTGGAGGGCAGCTGGTCCTGGCGGTAGGCCCACGACTTCTCCATCGCGGAGAACGTGGTCCACGCCGCGTCCCACTCCGTGGCCTCGGCCGTGGCGAGCGTCGAGGCGTACTCGGCGAACGACTCGTTGAGCCACAGGTCGTTCCACCACTTCATGGTGACCAGGTCGCCGAACCACATGTGCGCCAGCTCGTGCAGGATCGTCACGACGCGGCGCTCGCGCACGGCGTCGGTCACCTTGGAGCGGAACACGTACGACTCCGTGAACGTCACGCAGCCCGCGTTCTCCATGGCGCCCATGTTGTACTCGGGCACGAAGAGCTGGTCGTACTTGGTGAACGGGTACGGCACGCCGAACGTGGACTCGTAGAACTCGAAGCCCTGGCGGGTCTTCTCGAAGATGTAGTCGGCGTCGAAGTGCTCCGACAGCGACCGGCGGCAGAACGCGCCGAGCGGGATCTCGCGGCCGTCCGACGACGTGAGCGACGACCGCACCACCGCGTACGGGCCGGCCACGAGCGCCGTGATGTACGTCGAGATGCGGCCGGTGGGCTCGAAGGTCCAGGTCGCGGCCTCCACGGCGCTGTCGGTGGCGTGCTGCGCGACGGTCGGCTCCGGCGTCGGCTCGTTGCTCACGACTTCCCACGCGGCGGGCGCCGTGACCGTGAGCTGGAACGTGGCCTTGAGGTCCGGCTGCTCGAAGCACGCGAACACCCGGCGCGCGTCCGGCACCTCGAACTGGGTGTAGAGGTAGACCTCGCCGTCCACCGGGTCGACGAAGCGGTGCAGGCCCTCGCCCGTGTTCGTGTAGCCGCAGTCGGCCACCACCACGAGCTCGTTGTCGGCCTCCAGCCCGTCCAGGGCGATGCGGGAGTCGGCGAACACCGCCGCGGGGTCCAGCTCGCGACCGTTCAGCACCACGGACCGCACGGCCGGGGCGACCAGGTCCACGAAGGTGGACGCGCCCTCGGTCGCGGTGAAGCGCACCGTGGTGGCGGACGCGAAGGTCTCGGGACCGGTGGTCAGGTCCAGCGCGATCTCGTACGACTCGACCGCCACGACGCCCGCACGCTCGACCGCCTCGGCGCGGGTCAGGTTCTCTCCGGGCACAGGC
This sequence comes from Promicromonospora thailandica, assembly GCF_024171955.1. Lineage (GTDB taxonomy): Bacteria > Actinomycetota > Actinomycetes > Actinomycetales > Cellulomonadaceae > Promicromonospora > Promicromonospora thailandica. The sequence goes on from NZ_JAMTCS010000001.1 coordinate 170,985, forward strand.
CCTCCACGTCTGTCTTCTCGTGGGCGCCGTCGGGCGCCCTGCGCGTCCGCTGGACGCGCCTTCTCGGTTGAAGTGTCGTCCGGTCTGTGAACTACCTGCGACGACTCGTCGATCATGCCACGCAGGAGTAACAGCGAGTAACGCGTTTGTGTACGATCGACCGCGGTCGCCCAGACCGACCGTTTTGACCTGAGGGAGTTGCCCGATGTCCGGCACAGTGCCGCCCCCGCCCCCGCCGCCAGACGGGGGTCCCGACGAGGAGCCGGGTGCGCCGTCCCAGGAGGACCCGCCCACCGCGCCCACCCCTGTGCAGCAGGGGCCGGTCCAGCGTGTCTCCGCGTCGAACCGCATGCCGCCGGCGATCTCCCCCGCGAACCAGTTCGCACAGGCCGTGACCCCGGCGCCCGCGGCGCCGGGCGCCCCGGTGGTCCAGTCCGTGCACAACGGCGCGACCGACCCCGGCCTGACGCAGCAGTACTACCCCGCCCAGGCCCCGCAGCAGTACCCGGGTTACGCGCAGCAGCCCGCCCAGGGCTACGCGCAGCCGCAGGGGTACGCGCAGCAGACCCCGCAGGGGTACGCGCCGCAGCCGCAGGCCTACGCGCAGCAGGCCCCGCAGACCGGCCAGTACGCCCCGCAGGGCTACCCGCCGGCGCAGGGTTACGACCAGTACGGCCAGCCCGTCTACGCGCAGCAGGCCGGGTACGCGCCCGAGCCCGAGCAGGCCCGGCGTCGGCTCAGCCCGGGCTGGATCGCGTTCATCGCCCTGGACATCGTGCTCGTGGTCGCCGCGATCGTGTTCGCCGTCAGCCTGTTCTCGTCGTCCGGCGAGGAGCCGTCCGGCGGCACGTCGCCGGTCGCGGAGCAGTCCGCCGAGCCGTCCGCGGACGGTGGCCTGGAGACGAACGGCGGTGCCGGCGTCGAGACCTTCGCCGCGCCGTCGCTCAACATCACCTGCACGCTCTCGGCCGACGCCGCCACCTGCGGCATCGCGCAGCTCGACCAGAAGCCCGCGCCCGACGCCTCGTGCGACGGCGCCTCCGGCTACGTCGCCAAGGTCGACCCGACCGGCAACGTGACGCAGCCCTGCGTGGGCAAGGCCGACCAGCCGAAGAAGGCGAAGAAGGACGTCGCGATCCTGCAGTACGGCACGTCGAAGTCGGCGCACGGGTTCACGTGCACCAGCGCGGAGAGCGGCATGACCTGCGTCTCCGACCAGACGAAGACGGGCTTCTCGATCGCCCGGGCTGGCATCGGCCAGGCCTGACCCGGCCCGGAGCCCCCGTCGCGTGCCCTGGGCACCCGACGGGGGCTCCGGCCGTTCCCGAGCGTCGTTCCCGCGCCGTCAGTCCTCGTTGAGGACCGTGACCAGGGACCGCAGCCGGGCGTTGCTGAACAGGTCCTCCAGCAGCACGACGGCACCCGCCGAGTCCGCCAGCGGCACCTTCCAGTTCGGGTACTCGGTGTCGGTCCCGGGCTGGTTCTGGGCGCGGCGCTCGCCCACCGCGTCGGTCAGGTAGACGCCGACGAGTGCGGACGGTGTGTCCTTGAGGTACCGGTGCAGGCCCTCGACGAGCTCGCGCTCCGACGGGTCGAACGTCGTCAGGCCGCGGCGGGACAGCGCCTCGACCAGCGACTCGCGCTCGGCACGCGCCCGGCCCCGCAGCACCGTGGCGTCCTCCGTGAGCAGCCCGAGCCGCTCGCGCAGGTCCACGTGCTCGCCCGCGAGGTAGCCGGCCGTGGGCGGCAGGTCGTGCGTCGTCACGGTGGCCAGGGCCGCGCTGCGGTAGGCCTCCGGCTCGATGGGCACGCCCTTGGCGTCGCGCTCGAAGAGCAGCACGGACGTACCCAGGATGCCCCGCTCGGCGAGGTAGTCACGGATCCAGGGCTCGAACGTGCCCAGATCCTCCCCGACGATCACCACGCCGGCACGCTGCGCCTCCAGGCACAGGATGCCGATCAGCGCCTCGTGGTCGTAGCTCACGTAGGCGCCGGCCGACGCGCGGGCCCCGCCGGGGATCCACCACAGCCGGAACAGCCCCAGCACGTGGTCGATGCGCAGCGCGCCGCAGTGCCGCAGGGCGGTGCGCAGCAGGTCGCGGTAGGGCCCGTAGCCGGCCTTGGCCAGCGCCCGCGGGTGCCACGGCGGCTGGGACCAGTTCTGGCCCTGCTGGTTGTACATGTCCGGCGGGGCGCCCACGGACACGCCGCGGGCGAGCGCCGCGGCGTCGGCCCAGGCGTCGGCACCGTCGGCCGACGAGCCGACGGCGAGGTCCTTGAGCACGCCCAGCCGCATCCCGGCGTCGAGCCCGGCGCGGTGCGCGGACCGCAGCTGCTCGTCGGCCACCCACTGCAGCCAGCAGTAGAACTGGACCCGCTCGGACCGGGCGTTGCGCAGCGTCGCCACGCCGGGCGACGTCGGGTCGGCGAGCTCCGGCGGCCAGTCGCGGCCGTCCAGGTGCTCCGTGATGGCGCACCACGTGGCGAAGTCGATGAGCCCCTTGCCCTGCGCCAGCACGTACTCGTCGAACGCGGTCTGGCGGGCCGCCGAGCGGGGCGCGGTGTACACGACCTCCAGCGCCGCCTTCTTGGCCTCCCAGACGGCGTCGCGGTCGATCGGCCCGGCGTCCTCGGACAGCTCGCGCACGGGTTCGGCGGCCCACTCCACGAGCGACCGGTCCGCCGCCGAGAGGTACGCCGTCTCGCGGATGTCCTCGACCCGGATGTACAGCGGGGACATGAACCGGCGCGACGTCGGCAGGTACGGGCTCGGCGTCAGCGGGGTCACCGGCTCGGTGGCGTGCAGCGGGTTGATGCCCACGAAGTCGGCGCCACCGTTGTGCGCGGTCTGCCACGCGAGGTCGCCCAGGTCGGCGAGGTCCCCGATGCCCCAGGAGTCCCGCGACCGCACCGAGTAGAGCTGGACCATGAAGCCCCAGGCCTGCTTGCGGGTGATCTTCTCGGGCAGCTCCAGGCGCCGGGGCGTCACCACGAGCTGGGTCTGCGCCGTCTGGCCGCCCGACTCCGCGTGCAGCGTGTGCCAGCCGAGCGGCAGGTCGTCGGGCACGACGAACGTCGCGCGGCCCACCTTGCGGCTGTCCACGGTGCGCGGCTCGGTGTGCACGTCGGCCTGGCGCAGCGGGATCCGGGCGCCCTTGACGGTCGCGAACGAGCCGGTCGCGGTGCCCTGCTGCGGCGCCGTCACGCGCCACGGGGTGGCGCTGGCGGGCATGACCGGCGTCTCGGACAGCTCGAGCTCCACCCAGACGGACACGTCCGCGCCGTCGGCCACGTGCACCGGCACCTGGACCTCGGTGCCCTCGCGCAGGACGACGGCGGGGGGCAGCATGCTGCGCCACGCGTCGTCCCGGCTGCGCTCCAGGCTCGCGACGACGGCGGCGGGCGTCGACGCCGGGACGTCGAGCGCCTCGAGCACCGCGACGATCGTCGAGGCGCTGACCTGCTGCAGGTTGCCGTCGTGGTCCGTGTACTCGCACTGGACGCCGTGAGCGGCCGCCAGCTCGGCGAGCTCCGGCGGCACGGTGGAGCCCTCGGGCGTGGGCTCTTTCATCGGTTCGTCGGTCACAAGGAAAGATCCTGCCATCAACCGGCGCCCACCGGGCGTAAGGCGGGCGTGTCCGACGAATTGACGGACGCTGTCAGCTCACCCCGGGCGTGTCCCCGACGGCGTGCTCCTCGGTGGGCGTCGGTGCCGAGCGTGCCACGATCCCGGCGCTGAGCAGCTCGGCGTGGGCCGCGACGCGCAGCGACCGGGCGACGGCCCACTGCTGGGCCGGCCGCACCTGGGCGTGCAGCGTGAAGGTGAGGCCCGCCCCGTCGACGGCGTCGACGCCGCGCACCGACGGCGTCTCCAGCAGGTGCTGCGCCAGCTCCGGGTCGTCCTTGATCCGGTCGGCGGCCCGCCCGAGCGCCGCGCGGACGGCGTCGACGTCGGTGCCGAGCGGAACCTGCACGGAGGCCACGGCGCGGCTCCACTCCTGGGTGCGGTTGCCCGCACGCAGGATCTCGCCGTTGCGGACGTACCAGAGCGTGCCGTCGAACGCACGCACCTGGGTGAGGCGCAGCCCCATCGCCTCGACGGTGCCGATCACGCCGCCGCCGAGGTCGACGTTGTCGCCGACGCCGAACTGGTCCTCGATGAGCAGGAAGATGCCGGAGATGAAGTCCTTGACGAGGGTCTGCGCGCCGAAACCGATGGCGACGCCCGCGACCCCGGCCGTGGCGATCAGCGGCGCGATGTTCATGCCGATGACCTGCAGGATCCACAGCACCATGACGGTGCCGATCACGACGTTGATCGTCGAGTTGAGCACCGAGCCGACGGTCCGGGCCCGCTGGGCGCGCCGCTCGGCGGCGCGCGGGTTGGCGGCCACCAGGGCGTCGGCCAGGGCCTGCGGCGTCATCAGCACGTTCTTGCGCCGCCGCTTGGCGCCCGGCACGTCGATCCCGGGAGCGCCCACCGGGTCGGCCTGCTCGACCACGGCCCGCGGCTTCTGCCCGGCGGCGATGCCCTCGGCGAGCGCGGTCACGACACGGCGCAGCACGCCGATCGCGATGGTGCCGAACAGCAGGATCAGGATGATCGTCAGCGGCTTGTCCAGGAACCAGGCCCAGAAGTCCTCGGCACTGTCGAACACGGAGGCGGCAAGAGACTCGAACACGGCCCCAACCTACCGGGGCGCGCGCCCGGGTCCGGCCTGGTCGTGCGAGGTACGAGCGACTCCCGCGCGACCTTCACAGGCCGTTCGCGTCGCGGTCTCCGGCACACGGGGCCGGGCCGCGACGCGAGCGGCGTGCCTCACACCCTGAGCGTGTCGAGCTCCGCCGCGAGGTTGTCCGCCTCGGGCCCGACGATCACCTGGACCACGCGGCCGGACCGGACCACGCCGAACGCTCCGGACGACTTCAGCCCCGGCTCGTCCACGAGGGCGGGGTCGCTCACCTCGACCCGGAGCCGAGTGATGCACGGCTCCAGCTCGACGACGTTGGACGTCCCCCCGAGTGCCGCGAGGATCTGGTCAGCCTTGGACATGTCTCCACTCCCACCGTGCGTCGCTGCAGGTCTTCGACCAGCCTATCGGCACAGGCAAGCCTTCTGCCGGACCGGCGCACGATCGGCCCCGCCGGGTGTCGTCTCGCTCACACGCGGGCGTGGTCCGGCGCGACCGGCGACGGGGTGTCACCGGCGGGTGGCAGGATGACTGGCGTGACAGAGGAATCCTTCTTCGACGCGGTCGGCGGGCACGACACGTTCGTGCGCCTGGTCGACGCGTTCTACGACGGCGTGGCGGACGACCCGGTGCTGCGCCCCATGTACCCCGAGGAGGACCTGGGGCCCGCCAAGGAGCGCCTCACGCTCTTCCTGGAGCAGTACTGGGGCGGCCCCACCACCTACTCCCAGCAGCGTGGCCACCCCCGGCTGCGGATGCGCCACGCCCCGTTCAAGGTGAACCCGGACGCCCGCGACCGCTGGCTCGCGCACATGCGCACCGCCGTGGACTCCCTGGGGCTCGCCCCGATCCACGAGTCGCAGCTGTGGGACTACCTGGAGCGCGCGGCGTTCAGCATGATCAACACGTTCGAAGACTGAGCAGCACCACCGGCACCGAAGGAGACGCCCCCTGTGGACGCCACCACCCCCCACCCCGGCGAGACGCCGGACGACCAGCCCGACGCCCTCGACCGCCTGCTGCAGGTGCTCGAGCTGCGGCACCTGGAGGGCTGGGGCCCGCGCGGCGAGGAGGACGTGCTGCGCGGCACCAGCGTGCCCGGCCCGGCCGACCGCGCATACGGCGGGCAGGTGCTCGCGCAGGCCATCCTGGCGGCGGACCGCACCGTGCCGGAGGGCCGGCTGATCCACTCGCTGCACGGCTACTTCCTGCGCGAGGGGCGCCTGGAGGAGCCGATCGACTTCGCGGTCGAGCGGCTGCGTGACGGGCGCTCGTTCAGCGCACGCCGCACCCACGCCATCCAGTTCGGCAAGCCGATCCTGTCGATGATCGCCTCCTTCCAGGAGGACCAGCCCAGCTACGAGCACCACATGCCGATGCCGCGCGACGTGCCCCCGCCGGACGCGGTGCGCTCCGCGTTCGACGAGCTCGCGGACCTGCCGCCGGGTGCCGACGTCCGGGCCCGGTTCTGGTCCGACTCCGCGTTCGAGCTGCGGCACGTGGGGGGCTCGCTCTACCTGCACCCGGACGCCGCGGTGGCGGCGGGGACACGCCCGCCCGCCACCCAGATGGTCTGGATGCGCACGCGCCGCCCCCTGGGCATCAAGGAGCAGTCGATGCACCGCGCCCTGCTCGCGTTCGCGTGCGACCAGCTCATGCTCGAGCCCGCCCTGCGCGCGGCCGGCAAGTCGTGGCAGGAGGTGGGCGCCACGGTGCCCATGGCCAGCCTCGACCACGGCATGTGGTGGCACCGCGACGTCCAGGTGGACGAGTGGATGCTGTTCGTCCAGACGTCGCCCACGGCCCAGGGCGGGCGCGCCCTGGGCACCGCCGCGGTCTACACGCAGGACGGCGCCCTGGTCGCCACGGCGGGCCAGGAGGGCATGATCCGCCTCCCGGCCTGAGCCGAGCGAGCCCACCGGACCGGCCCGCCCTGTCGCCCCGGCCCGGCAGGCTCAGGCCCCGAGCTCCGCGAGGCGGTCCCGGGCCGCCTGCGCGGCGCGCCGGACCGCCTCGACCTCGTGCGGCACCGCGCCCACCTCGACCCGGAGCTCCAGGGCGCGCTCGAACAGCGCGAGGGCCTCACCGAGGTAGGGGCGGGCCTGGTCGGCGTGCACCTCGAGCGCCTGCTCGTACCGGCACCGGCCCCAGTCGTGCAGGGTGCGGTACTCCAGGCGCCGCGCGCGCTCGACGCTCGCGGTGTGCTCCCCGTGGTAGCGCGTCGCCTCCAGGGCCAGCCCGAACAGCAGGTCGGCCTCCGCGAACCGGTGCCGCCACTGCAGCACGTGGGCGAGCCGCAGCAGCGGGGCGACCGCCCCGAGCGGCACCTCGTCGGCGTTCGCGTGGGCGGCGGCCGTGTCGTCCGCGGGGCCGCCGGCCAGGTTCACGGCGTGCCAGCCGAGACGCTCCGCCTCCGCGAGGTGCTCCTCCGGTTCGTCCGCCTCCGGGGCGAGCACCCGCAGGAGCGGCACCTGGACGGCCAGCACGTCGGGGTCGTCGCCCGACGGCCGACCGGCCAGCTCGTCGAGATAGGCCCGGGCGGCCGGGACGTCGTCGAACACCTCGTGGAGCGAGACCGGGTCGACGTAGTGCGCAGGCAGTTCCACCATTCCTCCGTGTCCGAATCAAGACGGATGAAACTACCAATTCGGACACACGGAAACCACTCGCCCCCGTGGGGTCAGCCGCGGTGGCGGAACGTGATGGGTTCCTCCTCGAACTCCTTCCACGCCAGCCGCTCGGCCTCCGTGAGACGCCGGGGGTGGTTGGTCGCGGCGTCGACGAACACCAGCGTCGTGGTCGCGCGGGCGTACGGCTCCCCGCCCGACGTCGGGCCGGTGCGCGGCATGCTCGCGGCGCCGTCGTGCACCTCGTAGCAGACCTCCGCGCTGGCCCCGCCGATCCGGCCCAGCCACATCTCGACCCGCACCGGCGTGCGGGTGAACAGCAGCGGGCGCAGGTACTCGATGCGCTGGCCGGCCACGAGGGTGTGCGAGTCGGCACCGGGCCCGGTGGGCACCACCGCCGTCGGCCAGCCCTCGCCCTCCGGCGCCTCGGGGTGCTGCCAGAACGCGGTGATGCGGGCGTCCTCCAGGAGGCGGAACATCGCGACGTTGTTGACGTGCGCGTAGGCGTCCAGGTCGGACCAGCGCAGCGTGACGGGGACGTGCAGACGTGTCATGCGACCATCCTCCCCCGCCGGCCCGCGTGCTCGGCCCGCGTGCTCAGCTCGCCGCGATCGTCGCGGCCGTGCGGCAGCTCGCGAGCCGGCCGAGCTCGTCGCCCACGGGGTCGCGCACCAGCCGGTCCGCCACCGCGGAGACCGACTGCCGCAGGCGACGTCGCGCCACCATCGCGCGCCGCCGGGCGCCGAGCGCCGCGAACGCGCGGCAGACCAGCGCGGTCAGCACGCCGAGCAGCGCGCCGCCGAGCACCATCAGGGTGGGCCACGGGATCCGGAAGGGGTCGACGTCGAGACCCCCACCTGGCTCGGGCGCTCCCGGGAAGACGACGCCGTCGCCGGACCACGTCGGTAGCGTCACCACCGGGGTGGGCGGCGCGGGGAGCTGCAGGTAGGAGAAGCCGAACAGCACCAGCAGCCAGAGCAGGCCCGCGGCCAGCACCAGCAGCAGGGCCCACTGCAGCACATCGACGGCCGACCACCACAGCGGACGCCGGGCGGCCTCGACGCGGGTCGCGGCGACCGCCTGGTCGAGCGCGTCGGGCAGCTCGTCGATGCCCGCCTGCCCGCGCGTCCGCGCGGCCAGGACCCACGGGTCCGCGGCGCCGCGCGTCACGTCCTCGACGTAGCGCCGCACGGCCGAGGCCGCGGCCGAGCGCACCGCGGGGCGCGCCGTCGGGAGCGACGTGCGCAGCAGGTCCTCGCGGCCCGACGGTGCCCGGTGCTCCCGGTCCGCCGACCGCAGCCCGAGCCGGCGCAGCGGGTCCTTGCGCAGCCGCCCCAGCCAGCGGGTGAGCGGCCAGCCGGTCGCCGCGCGGGCGTCCCGGTTCGCCGAGGCCCGCACCGCGTCCACCACGGTGGGCACGCCCGCGGCGGCCTCCAGGGCCGCGACCAGGTCGCCCCGGGCCTGGTTCCCCTGCCGCGACGGCGGCGGCGTGCCGCACTCGTCCACGATCCGCAGCGCCACGGCCCGCTCGTCCACGGCGAGCCGCGCCGTCGCCGCCTCGCGCCGGGCCGCGGCCTTCGCGAGCAGGCCACGCAGGTCGTCCATGCCCTGCCCGCTCCGCGCGGACACCGCGAGCACCCGCGCGCCGTCCAGCCCGTCCTCGGCCACCAGGCGCCGCAGGTCGGCCAGCATCGCCGACGTCTCGTCGGCCGTCAGACGGTCGGCCTGGTTCAGCGCCACGACCACCACCTCGGCACGGCCCGCGAGCGGACGCAGGAAGCCCTCGTGCAGCGCGGCGTCGGCGTACTTCTGCGGGTCCACCACCCAGACCAGCAGGTCGGCGCGCTCGACCAGCCGCTCGGCGCGCACGCGGTGCTCGGTGACCACCGAGTCGTGGTCGGGCAGGTCGAGCAGCACCAGGCCCGTCGCGCCGCCCACGGCCGCGGGACCCATCTGGTGCCGCCGCCCCACCTCCAGCCAGTCCAGGAGCGGGTCGGCCCCCTCGCCCCAGACGGCGGCCATGGCGTGCGACGTCGTCGGACGACGGACGCCCGGCTGCGCGATGTCGACGCCGGCCACCGCGTTCAGCACGGACGACTTGCCCGAACCCGTGGCCCCGGCCAGCGCCACGACGGTGTGCTCCGCCGACAGCCCGCCCCGCTCCCGGGCCCGGTCCAGGACGGCGCGCGCCTCGTCCAGCAGCCCAGCGTCGATGCGCCCGTCCGCGGCGTCGACGGCGTCGCCGAGCGCCGCGCCGCGGGCCGCGAGGTCGAGCCGGCTCACCGGTCGCCCTCACCGAAGAGCCGCTTCCAGAAGCCCCTGCGCGCGGGCTCGTCGGCCAGGTCGGGCCGGCCGGCCGTCAGGTTCTCGTCGGGGGGCCGGGCCGTCACGCCGCGCAGCCCGCGGCTCTCGGTGAGGTCCGGGGCGCGGCCCGCGCCGTCGGGCGCGGCCGGGGTGCCTGTCGCGCGCGCCCGGCGGTCCGCGGCCGCCGCTGCCGCGACGTCGTCGGCCGCCGCCCGCAGGCCGGCCCCGCTCGCCTCCGCCGAGCCCAGCGCGTCGAGCTGCGCCGTGTACCGGGCCGCCTGGCCGTCCATCACGGCCTCGATGCGCGCGCGCAGCCGGTCGCGGGCCTGCAGAGCCAGCCGGCGGACGGCGTCCTCGCCGAACACCGCCTCCAGGAGGCGCTGCGCGAGCACCGCCGAGCCGCCCGCGATACCGACCTCGATGCCGGTGAGCCCGCCCGTGGAGGCGAACACGAAGATCATCAGCGCCACGCCGAGCCCGTTCACCCCGAACGACAGTGCCCGGGCCCGCCCTCGCTTCGACTCGCCCTGCTCGCGCACCAGCTCGAGCACGTCGCCCTGCCAGCCGCGGATCTGCTCCCCCACCTCGGCCCGCAGCGCCGACGGCGTGCGCAGCAGCTCCAGGCCCTCCAGCAGCGCGGCACCCGCCGCGTCGCCGCGCCACGCCTGGTAGGACCGCTCGGCCGCCTCCTCCGCGGCGTCCAGCACCACGGACTCCAGCCCGTGCGCGATCGCCTGCTCCACCTGCGGGGCCTCGCGCGGCTTCCCGCGGAAGAAGCTCGACACCGCGTCCCGGAACCGGCCGATCCCCTCCTCGACCGCGCGGAAGAACTCGCCGGTGCCCACGAAGTCCTGCCAGCGGGCGAGCACCTCGCCCCGCAGGAGCGCGCCGTCCGACGTCGCCGCCGTCACCTGGGTCACGGCGTCCGCGTAGGCCCGCTCGACGGCGTGCCGCAGGCGGGCGTCGGCGGCCCGCTGCTCGTCGGCGGCGTCAGCCAGCTCGCCCGCGCGCAGCACGAGCGCGTCCACCACACCGTCGCGGGTCGCGGAGATGACGCGGCGGCGGGCGTCGGCGTCGCCGCCCAGCCCGGTGAGCCACCGTGAGACCTCGCCCACGCTCTCCTCGGGCAGCAGCCCGTCGGTCAGGCCCGACTCCGCCACCACGAACAGCGGGCTGTCCGCCAGGCCGTTCTCCGCCATCATGTCGCGCAGGTCGTCGGCCGTGGCCTCGGCGCCCGGGTCCACCCGGTCCAGCACCATCGCCACCTGGGCCTTGCGCGCCGACGCCTGCCGCAGCAGGTCCCACGGCACCGCGTCGGCGTACCGGGCGGACGTCGTGACGAACAGCCACAGGTCGGCGGCCCCCAGGAGCTGGGCCGCGAGCTCGCGGTTGGCGGTGTCGACCGAGTCGATGTCCGGGGCGTCGAGCAGCGCCAGGCCCTTCGGCAGCGCGTCGCTCGCCACCAGGCGCAGCGTGCGGCCCGGCTCGGGTGCCGCGCCCGTGACGCGGGCCAGGCCGGGCAGCACGCGGTCCGTCGAGAACCAGCGCGCGTCCAGCGGGTGGTGCACGAGCACGGGTGCCTTCGTCGTGGGCCGCAGCACGCCGGGCCGGGTCACCTGCTCGCCGAGCAGCGAGTTGACCAGCGTCGACTTGCCCGCACCCGTCGACCCGCCGACCACGACGAGCAGCGGAGCCTTCTGCGCGCGCAGCCGCGGTAGCAGGTAGTCGTCGAGCTGGTCCGTGGCCCGGCGCAGCTCGGTGCGGGCCGCAGCCGCGCCCGACGTCTCCAGCGGCAGGGGCAGCGCACCGAGCCGGGCACGCAGCACCTCCAGCGCCGCGGTCAGGGCTGAGCCGTCAGCGGGTTCCGGAGGCGTACCGGGCGCGGCGTCGGGCTGATCGGTCATGCCGCACAGTCTGCCGCAGACACCCAGGTCAGGCGCGTCCGTGCGCGCGGGCTCAGTTGCCGAGCCGCGAGCGCAGCCACTCCAGCGCCGCGTGCGCCACCTCGCGCTGCACGGCCCGGCCGTGCGGCATGCCCGGCTCCGGGGGCCGCATCGACTCCAGCACGAGCGCACCCGCCGTCGCGGTCACCGCACAGGTGAGCGCCTCGGGGTCGGCGTCGGGCAGCGGGTGGTGGTCCAGCAGCACCTCGGGCGGCGGGGCGCCGTCCACCCGGAGGTGCGGCAGCAGGAGGACGACGTCGAGGAACGACGCCCCCTGGGACGGTGTGAACCAGTCGACGGCGTGCGCGCTGGTGGCGTCCCAGCCGTGGTCGGTGATCATGATCGACTCCCGGCGCAGCGCGCCGTGCACCACCGTCTTGCCCGCCATGGCCTCGCCCGCGTGGCGCGCGATGTCGGCCAGGTGGTCCACCTTGTCGGCCAGCCAGGGCGTGAACGCGGCCAGTCCCGGGGGCCGGGTCTCGGCGAGCGTCGCCCACGCGCCCACGTCGATCACGTCGGCCGTGTCGGGCAGGCCCGGCGGGGCCTCGATGGTGCCGATCTGGATGGCGAGCTCGACGGCGGCGGCCAGGTCGGCCTCGTCCCACGGGTCGTGCGGCGGGCGGACGGGCTCGTTGCGGTACCCCAGCACGACCCAGCGGCCTGCGCCGGGGAGCACCTCGTCCACGAACCACTCGCGCGCCAGGGTCGGCACGTCGTCGGGCAGCATGGCCAGGGACGCCGCCTCGGCGGCCATCCGGTCCTGCGTCAGGGGCGCCTCGGGCCCGACGGCCCGGACGATCGAGCGCCCCGTCGCCGTCTGGAGCACCTCCAGCTGCCCGGACGCCTCCGTGCCCGTCAACGGGGCGGAGCCGATCACCCGTCCCCCCATGGTCTCGCTCACGCGGGAACGGACGGACGGGGGAAGGTCGGACCAGGCCGGCCGACGGACAGCACTCATGGCCGGAGTGTGCCGAACTGGGCTTTCACCCGCAAACCACAAACCGCATGCGAGACGGACCAGGTCCGGTGTCCGCTCAGTACCCGAGGCGTGTCTGGAGCCAGGCCACCGCCGCGCGCGCCAGCCGGTGCTCGGCGGCGCGCACCTCCGGCATCTCCGGGGGCGGCGGTTCCAGCGACGAGCGCACGTAGTGCCCGGCGAGCACCGCGATCCAGCAGGTGACCGCGTCCTGGTCGGTGCCCGGCGGCAGTCCGTAGCGGCGCAGCGTCGCCTCGGGCGGTGGTCCGCCGTGGACGCGGACGTGCAGGAGCATCGCGACCAGGTCGAGGAAGGGTGCCCCGGCACCGCCCCGGATCCAGTCCGTGACCAGCGGCGCCTCGTCGGGCGCGAGCGGCAGCAGCACGTTCTGCACGCGCAGCAGGCCGTGCTGCAGGCCGGTGCCGGCGATGGCCTCCGGGGCGTGCGTGGCGATCTCGGCGAGGCCCTCCAGCCGCCCGGCGAGCCACGGCGAGTGCTTCGCCAGCCCGGCCGGCCGCCGGTCCGCCAGCGTCTCCCACGCGTCCGTGGGGAACGTCTTCTCCTCGGGCAGGAACATCGGGTCGTCGGGCGCCTGGATCTCACCGATCGACCGCACCGCCCGGACCAGCGCCGCGACGTCGTCCTCCGGCCAGGAGAGGTCGATCGGGCGCACCGTGGAGCGCATCCGGTAGCCGACCGCGACCCAGCTGCCGAGCCCGGGCAGCTCCTCGTCGACGGACCACAGCAGCTCGGGGCCCGGCGCCTCAGGGGGCAGCAGCGGGTTGAGCGCGATCTCCTGCCGGAGCAGGTCCAGCGGGCCCTGGCCGGCGGCCCCGAGGGCCTTGACGAAGGCGTTCCCCTGGCTGGTCTGCACCTGGATCTGCGCACCGGGCAGGACGCCGGAGTCGCCCGACACGCTCGACGCGATCACGCGAGCGCCCAGCAGGTGGTTGATCCGTGCTCTCAACGCAGGCGGGAGGTCGTTCCAGCCCGATCGCCGCATGGGGTTCACTGCGGCATCTTGTCGGAGATGTCATGGTTCAGCAAGGATAGTATGTCGTAATCACCCATTTTGTCGGGTTACGCCCATGCCATAAGGTGCGCGCCCGGCCTCCCGAGCTGGTCGGGGGCCGGGCGCGCGGGTCCGCGGATCAGTCGCGGGTCAGCCTGCGGTAGGTGACGCGGTGCGGGCGCGCGGCGTCGGCGCCGAGCCGCTCCACCTTGTTGGCCTCGTACGACTCGAAGTTGCCCTCGAACCAGTACCAGCTCGCCGGGTTCTCCTCGGTGCCCTCGTAGGCCAGGATGTGCGTCGCCACGCGGTCGAGGAACCACCGGTCGTGGGAGACCACGACGGCGCAGCCCGGGAACTCCAGCAGCGCGTTCTCCAGCGAGCCGAGGGTCTCGACGTCGAGGTCGTTGGTCGGCTCGTCGAGCAGCAGGAGGTTGCCGCCCTGCTTGAGCGTCAGCGCCAGGTTGAGGCGGTTGCGCTCACCGCCGGACAGCACGCCCGCGGGCTTCTGCTGGTCCGGACCCTTGAAGCCGAACGAGGCGACGTAGGCCCGCGACGGGATCTCGACGTTGCCGACCTTGATGAAGTCGAGCCCGTCGGACACGACCTCCCACAGGGTCTTCTTCGGGTCGATGCCGCCGCGCGACTGGTCGACGTACGAGATCGACACCGTCTCGCCGACCTTGAGCTCGCCGCCGTCGAGCGGCTCCAGGCCCACGATCGTCTTGAACAGCGTGGTCTTGCCGACGCCGTTCGGGCCGATGACGCCCACGATGCCGTTGCGCGGCAGCGTGAACGACAGCCCGTCGATCAGCACGCGGTCGTCGAAGCCCTTCCTGAGGTCCGTGGCCTCCAGCACCAGCGAACCCATGCGCGGGCCCGCGGGGATCTGGATCTCCTCGAAGTCGAGCTTCTTGGTGCGCTCCGCCTCGGCCGCCATCTCCTCGTAACGAGCCAGACGGGCCTTCGACTTGGTCTGTCGGCCCTTGGCGTTGGACCGCACCCACTCCAGCTCCTCCTTGAGGCGCTTGGAGAGCTTGGCGTCCTTCTTGCCCTGGACCTCCAGGCGCGCCTGCTTCTTCTCGAGGTAGGTCGAGTAGTTGCCCTCGTAGGGGTACAGGCGGCCGCGGTCGACCTCGCAGATCCACTCCGCGACGTGGTCGAGGAAGTACCGGTCGTGCGTCACCGCGAGCACGGCGCCGGGGTAGGAGGCGAGGTGCTGCTCGAGCCAGAGCACCGACTCGGCGTCCAGGTGGTTGGTGGGCTCGTCCAGCAGCAGCAGGTCGGGCTTCTCCAGGAGCAGCTTGCACAGCGCCACGCGGCGGCGCTCACCACCCGAGAGCACCTTCACGTCGGCGTCCGGCGGCGGGCAGCGCAGCGCGTCCATCGCCTGCTCGAGCTGGGAGTCGAGGTCCCACGCGTCGGCCGCGTCGATCTCCTCCTGCAGCGTGCCCATCTCGGCCAGCAGGGCGTCGAAGTCGGCGTCGGGCTCCGCCATGAGCGCGGAGATCTCGTCGAACCGCTGCTTCTTGGCCAGGATGTCGCCGACCGCCTCCTGGACGTTGCCGAGGACGGTCTTCTCCTCGTTCAGCGGCGGCTCCTGCTGCAGGATGCCCACGGTGTAGCCGGGCGACAGGCGGGCCTCGCCGTTCGACGGGGTGTCCAGCCCGGCCATGATCTTGAGGATCGTGGACTTGCCGGCGCCGTTGGGGCCGACGACGCCGATCTTCGCGCCGGGCAGGAAGTTCAGCGAGACGTCATCGAGGATGACCTTGTCGCCGTGCGCCTTGCGCGCCTTGTACATGGAGTAGATGAACTCAGCCACTGCCTGTGATCCACCGTTCGGGGTAGGTACTCGTGATTCGTGCTCGTGATTCGTGCTCGGGTCTCGTGCTCGGGGCGGGGTGCGCTCGCGCGGAGCGGGTGCCGGCGGCGAGCGCCCGGGGACCTGGCCCCGGCACCCGCTGACCGCGGAGCACGACTACCCCAAGCCTACGCGTTCACCAGCTCCCGCTGCCCCTCGCCCTCCGGCTCGGGCGCGGCCCCGGTGTCCGGCGCGGGCTCGTCGTCGCCCGCCGGCGCGTCGACCGCGAACGGGTCGGGTGCGCCGAGCGGGCCGTGGTGCACCATCCGGCTGAACTCGACCTTGCCGCGCGTGGCGTCGATGCCGACGGCGGACGCCGCGATCTCCAGCGTCATCCGCTCCTGCCCGTCCGGGCCGGTCCACTCGTCGATCTCGAGGCGGCCCGTGACGACCACCGGGTCGCCCTTGCGCACCGAGCGCGCCACGTTGGCGGCGGCCGCCTGCCACGCCTTGACCGTGAACCACAGCGTCCTGCCGTCGGTCCACTCGCCGTCGTCGTTCACGTAGCGGCGCGTGCTCGCCACGCGGAACGTGGTCCACTGCCGGTCCTTGGCCGGGTTCACGTGCAGCGCCGGGTTGTTGCCGACGAAGCCCGACACGGTCACCATGACGTCCTTCATGGGGCCCTCCTGGGTGTCCCGGACCGGCCCCAGCGGCCGGTCCGTACCCAGCATCAGGCGCGGACGGGACCCAGGTCGGTCAGCCGGACGGTACCTGTGGACGACGGCCCCGGACGGCCACCTGTGGTCACGCTCTGCTCCAGGCGCAGCGGTGCGGAGGGTCCGTCGTCGCGCGCGCTCTGTGCGAGCTCGCGGACCGCGCGGTGCTCGTCGAGCAGCTTCTGGGTGGGCACGCCGAGCGTCTGCCGCAGCACGCGCTCGAGCGCCGCCCGGCCCGACGCGATCACGCCCTGCTCCCGGCGGCTCGCCAGGGCGCGCCGTACCTGCATCCCCACCAGGAACACCACGAGCGCGGTCACGGCGGCGGCGACGGCCAGCACGCCCAGCACCGTGGTCCAGGTGTCGCCCGCGGGCAGCACGTCCACCGCGGCCAGCACCGTCGCGAGGCCCAGCACCACCGCGAGCAGCACGAACCCGAGCGCGAGCCGCCGGGTCAGGCGCTGCGTCGTCGGCCCCCGGGTGTCGAGGCTGATGCCCTGCAGCGCCGTGGCCACCGCGGTCGCGAGGTCCTGCGCGCTCGCGACGCTCGAGGCGAGCGAGCGCCGCCAGCCGGGCTTGAGCGCCTCCCCCGCGCCGGTGAGCCACCGTGACCGGGACAGGGCCGTGGCGTCGGCGTCGGGCGCGCGGAACTCCGGCGACCCGTACCCGTTGCGCACGGCCGCGGCCACCTGCGCCGCGACCGACTCCAGCCCCGCCGCCCGGGCCAGGGCGTCCACCTCGCGCTCCAGCACGGTGTCGATGTGCCAGGGCACCTCCGCCGGGGTCTGGCTGAGCAGGAGCGCCGCGGCGGCGTCGAGCTCGCCCGCGGCCCGCCCCGCCGAGACGGACCGCCGGGCGACGGTCTGCTCCAGCAGGCCGCGCAGGTCCGCGATGCCGATGTCCGTCTTGGTCGAGGCGGCCACCACGGGCACGTCGTCCAGGCCGTCGTCCCGCAGCAGCCGCTTGACGTCGTTGACGAGGTTGTCGCGCTGCCCCACGGGCACCGTGTCGATCTGGTTGAGCACCACCACGGTGGACGCCTGCATGCCCGAGGAGTCGCGCAGGTACCCGGTGTGCAGGGCGTCGTCGGCGTACTTCTGCGGGTCCACGACCCAGACGAGCAGGTCGACCAGGGGCAGCACCTTGTCGACGACGTCGCGGTGCCCCGGCGCCACGGAGTCGTGGTCCGGCAGGTCCAGCAGCACCAGCCCGGCCAGGCTCGCCTCGTCGGCCGCGTCCAGCTCGCCCGCCCGCGTGATGCGCCGTTCCCGCTCGACGCCCAGCCAGTCGAGCAGCGCCGACGCGTCGTCGCTCCACGAGCAGGCCGTGACCTTGGCGGTGGTGGGGCGCTTGACGCCGACGTCCGCGAACGAGAGGCGGGAGATCTTGTTGAACGTGCTCGACTTGCCCGACCCCGTGCCGCCCGCGAGCGCCACGACGGTGTGGTCGACGCCGAGCGCCAGCCGCTCGCGCACGCCGGCGACGGAGCTGGCGACCTTGCCGAAGACGGCGTCGGCGAGGCGCGACCCCGCGATCTGCAGCGCGCGGCCGAGGTCCTCCGTGCGCGCGCCCAGCGTCGCATCCTGGCTCGTCATGTCAGCCTCCTGAGCTCGGCCAGCCGCACGCGCAGCGGTGCGGCCGCGTCATCGGCGAGGGCGGGGACGTCAAGGGCACTCTGGACAGAACGGGCCTCTTCCGCAACCGCTAGCGCCACTTTGTCCGCCAGGTCGTCGCGAAGCGACTCGATCTGGTCCCCGGTGATCTCGCCGAGGACCCGGTCGACCAGCCGCGCGCAGTCCTCGTTGCCCAGCGCCGTGCCGAGCAGCAGGGTGGCCAGCCCGCGGTCGCCGAACGCCTTGCGTGCGCCCGCTGCGCGGTCCTCCGCGTCGAAGTCGGGGCTTTCCGCGGCCGCGACGTCCAGCTTGCCCACGAGCTCGTCGCCGAGCCGGCACCACTCCCCCGCGGTCTCCTGCCCGCGGGCGAGCCGCTCGGCGGCCCGCTCGGGGTCGGAGTCCAGGAGCAGCTCCCCGGCGGGCGGGGCACCCGGACCCGACAGGACCGACCGCAGGCTCTCCTCGGTGCGCACGCCGGCCGCCACGACGGCGCGGGCCGCGGCCGCCTCGATCTCCTCGCGGAGGAGCTCGAGCGCGGCCTCCCGGGCCTTGCCGGCCCGCTTGGTGGTGCGCGTGACCCCCTCGCGGACGGTGACGCGGGCGATGTTGCGGGTGCTCGCGAGCTCCGCGAACCGCGCCGCCACGGTGCCCTCGCCGGCTGCCCCGGACAGGACCGCGGTGCGCGCGGCGAGCTGGGCGTCGGGAACCACGGCCTGCACGGCGTTGCGCAGGTCGAACGCGGCCGTGCCCTGCTGCTCCACCGCGGAGACCAGCCCCATGACCCAGTCGGGCAGCGCCCCGAGGGCGCCCTTCAGGGTGCGCAGGATGATCGTCCGGGACCGTTCGGGGCCGGCCATCAGGCCCAGCCAGCGCTGGATGGGCTCGACGAGCCTGTGGTCGAGCAGCCCCTCGTGCGGGCCCACGTCGGGCACGATGAACAGCGGGACGTCCTTCATCCCGCGCTCCTTGAGGCGGGTGTTGAGGTCCGCGCGGATCGTCGTCAGGTTCTCCCGGGGCACGCGGTTGAGCACCATCGCGACGCTCGCGCCCCGCTCGCGGGCCCGGTCCAGGGCCTGCCAGGGCAGGGCGTCGCCGTAGCGGGCGGCGGTCGTGACGAACAGCCACAGGTCGGCGGCCTCCAGGAGCTGGTGCGCCGTGGAGCGGTTCTCCGACAGGAAGGAGTCCAGGTCGGGCGCGTCCATCAGCGCGGTGCCGCGCTGCACGCCCTCGTGCTTGACCAGCCGGGCCAGCTCGGTGACCGGGCCGGGCGTGAGCGTGTCGACGTCACGCGGGTGCACGCCCACCACGGGCTCACGGGTGGTGGGTCGCAGCACGCCCGCCTCGGACACCTCCTCGCGCAGCAGACTGTTGAAGAGGGTGGACTTGCCGGCGCCCGTCGAGCCCGCCAGCACGACCACGGCCGGGCTGGACAGCTCGGCCAGGCGGGGCAGCAGGTGCTCGTCGAGCTGTGCCAGCAGGCGTTCGCGGGAGGCCTCGGCCTCGTCCGCGCCGTCGATGGGCAGGGGCAGCGTCGCTGTGGCGACGTCGCGGCGCAGGTCCTGCACGACGTCGTGCACCGTGAAGCCGAGCTGCTCCGCAACGTTCGGGTCCACACCACCCCGACGTCCGAGCACTGCGGAGCGTGTTCCTGGAGTCACGGCTTCATCCTGATAGGTCAAGAACGTTCTGCCAAGCCGTGCCACGCGGTTGGTGTGCAGGAAATGGCGCCCCCGGCAGGATTCGAACCCGCGACCTAGTCATTAGAAGTGACCCGCTCTATCCAGCTGAGCTACGGAGGCAAGCGGACCGAGTTTAGCCTAGGTCGGCCTGGGCTTGACCCGCGCGAAGAGCGGCCTCGACCAAGGACGTCGCGGCATCCGGCAACCCCGCCCCGGGCCTCCTGTAGGCTCCGTAGTGACCCGAACTCATGATCCAGTCACTACGGAGGTTCCGTGCCCCGTCCCCGCATCGCCGACCGGCGCGGGCGCATCCTCGACGCCGCGCGCGAGCTGGTCCTCGACCGCGGCTGGGCAGACGTCACGGTGGCCGACGTCGCCGCCCGGGCCGGCATCGGCAAGGGCGCCGTCTACCTGGAGTTCGCCGACAAGGCCGCGATCCTGGCGGGCGTGCTGACCCGGTCCGCGCGCGCCCTCACCGCCGAGGTGCACGCGCGGGTCCTCGGCTCCCCCGGCCTGGTGGACCTGCCGGCGGTGTACCGCTTCGGCGTCGACGCACTCCTGGGCGACCCCCTGATGCGCGCGCTCTACCTGGGCGACGAGGGCGTGCTGGGCCGGCACGTGCACGACGTGGCCGACGACCGGTACCTGCGCC
Source organism: Promicromonospora thailandica (assembly GCF_024171955.1). Lineage (GTDB taxonomy): Bacteria > Actinomycetota > Actinomycetes > Actinomycetales > Cellulomonadaceae > Promicromonospora > Promicromonospora thailandica. The sequence continues at coordinate 191,002 of NZ_JAMTCS010000001.1, forward strand.
GGATGGGCTGGCTCGCGGACTACGTGACCGGCCTGCAGCGCGCCGGCGTGCTCGACCCGGACGTCCCGGCCGCCACGGTCGTCCGGGTGCTGAGCCTGTTCACGCTCGGCATGGTGCACGCGCCCGGGGTGCTCGGCGCGACCAGCGCCGAGGACCTGTCCGCGGCGGTGGACCTGTTCGCCGATCTCGTGGGGCGCGGGCTGGCCGCCGGCGGACCCGCCGACCCCGACGCCGCGCGCGCGGCGCAGCTCGCCCTGCTCGAGAGCCTCGACGCCCAGCTCGGTCTGCTCGGCCCGGCCTGAGCCCACCCCGACGAAGGAGCGCTTCATGACCGACCTCTTCGACAGCCCCACCGACCTGACCGTCTCCGGGGGTCCGGTGCGGCTCTACCGGGCCGGCGACGCGGGGCCACCGGTGCTGCTGCTGCACGGCGCCATGCTGGACACGGCACAGGGCGTCTGGCGCCACGTCGGGCCCGCGCTCGCGACGTCGTACCGCGTGCACGCCGTGGACCTGCCCCGGCACGGCGGCAGCCGGCCCTGGCCCGGCGTGCTCGACGACGCCTTCCACCGCCGCTTCCTCGACGACCTGCTCGACGCGCTCGACCTGCCCCGCGTGGCGATCGTCGGCCTGTCCATGGGCGCGGGCGTCGGCGTGGGCTACGCCCTGGACCGGCCCGACCGGGTCAGCGCCCTGGTCGCCGTCGGCCCGGGCGGCATCGGCGCACGGCGCCGGGCGCAGCTGCTCACCTGGCTGTTCCTGCGCACCCCGGGCGCCCTGCGCCTGACCACCCGCTACCTGGCCCGGCACCCCGAGGCCGTCCGCAGGTCCCTCGCGACCAGCCTGACGGCGGGGGCGAGCACGCCCGGCTTCGAGGACATCGTCGACCTGGCGGTCGAGGAGGCCCGGGCCAAGGAGCGGCACGGCGAGCCCGCCCTGGACGACTGGCAGGTCCGGGCCTACGGGCCCTTCTCGATGCGCCTGGACCTCCTGCCCGACCTCCCGCGGCTCGCCGCCCCGACCCTCTGGGTGCGCGGCGACCGGGACACGCTCGTCGGAGCCGCGGAGCTGTCCGCGGCGGCCGCGGCGGCGCCCGGCTCACGCCTGGTCACCGTGCCGGACGCCGGGCACATCGTCACCTACGACCAGCCCGCCGCGTTCACCCGGCTCACCCGGGACTTCCTGGCCACCACGCTCGACCCGCTCGACCCGCACGGCTGAGGCGACCCCGGCCCGGGGCGTGTCAGGGGTGGCACGTAACCTGGCGGGCATGTCCGTGGCACCGGTCCCGCTCGCACCCGACGTCGCGCGCAGGCTCCGCCTGCACGCCCAGGGCGTCGCGCCCGCCGACCCGTCGCGGGCCGACGACGGCCCCGTCGACGTCGTGCGCCGCATGGTCGCACTGCAGGGTCAGGACCTGCCCGCCGTGCTGCGCGCCATCGCCCTCCGGTCGCGGCCCGGCACCACGGTCGACGACGTGCGCGCGGCCTTCGACGCCGGCGACCTCGTGCGCGGGTGGACCCAGCGCGGCACCCTGTTCGCCACGACCCCGCGCGACCTGGCGGCGCTCGTGTCGCTGACCGGCGAGCGCATGCTGCACACCGGCCGGCGCGTCCGGGACGCCGAGGGCCTGGACGACGCGGTCGTGGACCGCGCGGAGGCCGTCGCCCGCGAGGCGCTCGCCGACCCGGGACCGGACGGCGGCGTCACCCGCACCGCGATGACCGAACGCTGGCGGGACGCCGGCGTCCCCGTCGAGGGGCAGCGCAGCTACCACCTGATCGTCACGCTGGCGCTGCGCGGCCTGCTGCACTGGGGACCGTTCGCGGGCGCGCAGCAGGTCATGGTCCCGACGCCGCGGCCCGCGGCCCCGGAGCAGCCCGACGCCGCCCTGCGCCGCATCGCCCGTTCGTACCTCGTCGCGCGCGGTCCGGCGTCGGCCGACGACCTCGCCTGGTGGCTCGGGCTCCCGAAGGTGCCCGTGCGCGCGGCCGTCGCGGCGGCCCGCGAGGAGCACCCGGAGGCCCTGGCCGACGTGGTGGTGGACGGGCGCCCGATGCTCGCCGCGCCCGTGCGGCACAGCCCCGGACCCGTGGGGGTGGTGCTCGTGCCCGGGTTCGACGAGACGGTGCTGGGCTACCAGGACCGCACTCTGGTGGCCGACGAGGAGACCATGCGGCTCGTCGTGCCGTACTCCAACGGCATCTTCCGGCCGGCGGTCCTCCTGGACGGGCGCCTCGTCGGCACCTGGCGCAGGGCACCGAAGAAGGGTGAGCCCGCCTACGAGCTGGTCCCGTCGGCTGCCGCGGGCACCCGTGCGGCGGTCGAGGACGCCGTCGCGGCGTGGCGTCACGGCTGAGCGCACGGGTCCGGGCACGAACGCGCCGGGGGCCGGCCGTGCCGGCCCCCGGCGGGATCGTTCGCGCCCGCAGGGGCGGTCGGCGTCAGACGCCGGCGATGTCCGTGGTCACCGCGAGGGCGCGCGAGGCGTCGATGGCCTCGGTCAGCCCCTTGACGCGGGCCTCGGCCAGGCCGAGCGAGTCCGAGCCGAGCAGCTGGTGGATCGGGGCCTCGCCGGTGGTCGCGACCGTGATGATCGCCTCGGCGGCCTTGGCCGGGTCACCGAGCTGCGTGCCCGGCATCGCCAGGTGCTGCTCGACCATCTCGCGGACGGCGGGGTACGCGTCCGTGGTCGACTCCGGCAGGCCGATCGAGACCGGACGCAGGAAGTCGGTGCGCATGTAGCCCGGCTCGACCAGGTTGACCTTGATGCCGAAGTCGGCGACCTCACCGGCCAGCGAGGCGGTCAGGCCCTCCAGCGCGAACTTGCCGGCGGCGTACAGGCCCCAGCCCGGGAAGGCCAGCAGGCCCACGATGGACGACACGTTGATGACGTGGCCGCTGCGCGCCTCGCGGAAGCCCGGCAGCACGGCGCGGAGCACGTTCCAGGCGCCGAAGATCTGCACGTCGAACATCGAGCGCACCTCGGCGTCGGACACCTCCTCGACCGCGGCCAGGAAGCCGTAGCCCGCGTTGTTCACCACCACGTCGATGGTGCCGAAACGCTCCTTGGTGCTGTTCACCGCGGCGACGACCTCCGGCTCGCTACCGAGGTCGACCGCGAGCGGGAGCAGGCGCGTGGTGTCGGTGCCCTCCAGCGAGCCGACGAGGCGCTCGGTCGAGCGGGTCGTCGCGGCGACGTTGTCACCGCGCTCGAGCAGCTTCTTGACGAGCTCGAGGCCCAGACCGCGGGAAGCGCCGGTGACGAACCAGGTGGCGGGACGGTCGGTGGGGTAGGTCATGGTGGTCTCCTTGTGGAACGGGGTCGGCGTTCCTGCCGACGTGTTCCAGCATTCCGCGGTAACACGCCCTCCGGAGGGCCATAGAAGGCCCGCCGCGTCCTGGACCGCGCGTGACCAGGACGCAGCGTCCTACCCTCGGCCGGCAGGCCGCGGCGCCGCGTCCAGGGTCGAGGCGAGCACGTCCCGGAACGTCGCGGGCCGCCGTCCGACGAGCTGCTCCAGGGTGGGGTCGAGGACCGCGAACTCGCCCCGCCGCGCGGCGACGAAGATGCCGAGGAAGAACCTGCTCAGCTCTTCGGTCATCCCCGACGCCCGGGCACCGGCCAGCCACTCGTCGTCGGGCACCCGCACGTACTCGATCTCGCGCCCGGTGACCTCCGAGGCGATGGCCGCGAGCTGCTCGAAGTCGAGCAGCTCCGGCCCGGTGAGCGGCGGCGTCACGCCGTCGAGCCGCCCCGGCCCGGTGAGCGCGACCACCGCCGCGTCGGCGAGGTCGGCGTGCGCGGTCCAGGACGCCGGTCCGTCCTCGGGCAGCACGAGCCGGCCCGAGGTGAGGGCCTGCCCCATGAGCTGGATGGCGCTCACCGCGTAGTAGCCGTTGCGCAGCGCGGTGTACGCGACCCCCGCCTCCGCCAGGTCACGCTCGGTCCGGGCGTGCTCGACGGTGGCCGCGAAGGCGGACGCCGGGTCCGCGGCCTGGTGGCTGGTGTACAGCACGCGCTCGGCTCCGGCCGCCACCGCCGCCCGGAGCACGGGACGGTGCAGCTCCGCGTCGGCGGGGCCGGAGACGACGAGGACCTGGGTCGCGCCGTCGAAGGCGTGCGGCAGGGTCTCGGGCGCCGCGAAGTCGGCCTCGCGGACGCGCACCCCGCGGTCCGCCAGGTGCGTGGCCCTGCTCGCGTCCCGCACCGCGACGCCGACCTCCGCGGCCGGCACGCGGTCCAGCAGCCGTTCGACGACCGCGCCGCCGAGCCGCCCGGTCGCTCCCGTGATGACGATCATGATGCGCCCTCTCTCTGGTATCAGTGGAACCAGATGAACGATACCACCGGAACCGGGCAGCGTTACCACGGGCCCGATACCATCGGAACCATGGCCTCCTCCACCGCCCCGAGCCCGGCACCCGACGACGGCGCCACGGCCGCCGTCAGCACCCGTATCGTGCGAGCCGCGGCACGCCTGCTCGCCGAGGGCGGGCGGGAGGCCGTCTCCACGCGGGCCGTGGCGGCGGCCGCCGGCACCAAGCCCCCCGCCATCTATCGGCTGTTCGGCGACAAGGACGGCCTCCTCGACGCCGTCGCCGAGCACGGCTTCGCCACCTACTACGCCGACAAGGCGGCCCGCCGACCGGAGGGCGACCCCGTCGAGCGCCTGCGCGCGGGCTGGGACCGGCACGTGCGGTTCGGCCTCGACAACCCGGCGCTGTTCGCGCTCATGTACGGCGACCCACGCCCGGCGCACACCTCGCCCGCCGCGGTCGCCGCCCTGGGCATGATGCGGGCGACCGTGCACGACGTCGCCGCGGCCGGCCGCCTCGCCGTCTCGGAGGACCTCGCCGGCGGCATCCTGCACTCCGTCGCCACCGGGACGGTGCTCACGCTCCTCGACCGGCCCGAGGACGAGCGCGACACCGGCCTGTCCGCGACCAACCGCGAGATGGTGATCGGCCGCATCACCACCGACGAGCACGCCCCCGGCCCGGCCGGCCCCGTCGCCGCGGCCACCACGCTCCACGCGCACCTCGACGCGCTGACCGCCCTGTCCGACGGCGAGCGGCACGTGCTGCGGGAGTGGCTCGAGCGCGTCGCACGCTGACGCCGGGACCGGATCCGGGAGCACATCGCTGCGGGCCGCGCCCGGCCGGGCCAAGATGGAGCATGCTGCTCGCCGAGGTCGCCGCCACGTCCGACGCCGTCGCCGCCACGCGCTCACGGCTGGCCAAGCGGGCGGCCCTCGCCGACCTGCTGCGCCGCTCCGCGGCCTCCCCCGACGCGTCCGACGACCTCGAGATCGTCGTGGCCTACCTGTCCGGGACGCTCCGCCAGCGCCGCACGGGCCTCGGCTACGCCGCGCTGCGCGACCTGCCGCCGCCCGCCGACGCGCCCACGCTCACGGTGCACCACGTCGACGCCGCGTTCGCCGCCATGGCCGAGCTCGAGGGGCCGGGCTCCGCGCAGGCGCGGTCGACGTCGGCCACGGAGCTGTTCGCCGCCGCCACCGAGCGCGAGCAGGCGCTGCTGCGCGGGCTCGTCTCGGGCGAGCTGCGCCAGGGCGCGCTCGACTCGGTCATGGTCGACGCGGTCGCCGAGGCCGCGCAGGTGCCCGCCGACGCCGTCCGCCGCGCCGTCATGATGCGCGGCGCCACCGGGCCGGTGGCGAGCGCCGTCCTGCTCGCCGACGACCCGCTCGCGGCCCTGGCCGGCTTCACGCTCGAGGTGGGCCGCCCGGTGCGGCCGATGCTGGCGCAGTCGGCCTCCGACATCGGGGCGGCGTTCGAGAAGCTCGGCTCGGGCGGCGCACCCGCCGACCTCTGCGTCGACGTCAAGCTCGACGGCATCCGCATCCAGGTGCACCGCGACGGCGACGACGTGCTCGTCGTCACCCGGTCGCTCGACGACATCACGGCACGCGTCCCGGAGATCGTCGAGGTGGTGCGGGCCCTGCCGACCCGGCGGCTCGTGCTCGACGGCGAGGCGCTGGCCGTGGGCGACGACGGCGTGCCGCGACCGTTCCAGGAGACCGCGGCCCGCTCGGCGACGCGCGAGTCCGGTGGTGGGCCGGGCGGCGCATCGGCTCGCGGCGCATCGGCCGAGGCGGAGCTCGCGGCCCGGCTCCGGCTCACCCCGTTCTTCTTCGACGTGCTGCACGCGGACGGGCAGGACCTGGTCGACGCCCCGCTGCGCGACCGGCTCGCCGTCCTTGACGAGGTGGCCGCGCCGCACACCGTGCGGCGCCTGGTGACCGGCGACGCCGAGGCCGCCGCCGACTTCTTCGCCGGAGCACTCGCCGAGGGCCAGGAGGGTGTGGTGGTCAAGACCCTGGACGCGCCCTACGCGGCCGGACGGCGGGGCGCGGGCTGGGTCAAGGTCAAGCCGCGCCGCACGCTCGACCTCGTGGTGCTCGGCGTCGAACGGGGTTCGGGCCGGCGCCAGGGCTGGCTGTCCAACATCCACCTCGGGGCGCGGGACCCGGAGGGCGGCTTCGTCATGCTGGGCAAGACGTTCAAGGGGATGACCGACGAGACCCTGGCCTGGCAGACGGAGCGGTTCCGGGAGCTGCAGGTCGAGGACGACGGGTGGGTCGTGACCGTGCGCCCGGAACAGGTCGTGGAGATCGCGTTCGACGGCGTGCAGCGGTCGCCGCGCTACCCCGGCGGCGTCGCGCTCCGCTTCGCGCGCGTGATCCGCTATCGCGACGACAAGTCCCCGGCGGAGGCCGACACGATCGACACGGTCCGCTCGTACCTCGCCTGACGCCGCGGCTCCGGCCACCCGCGACCCGCCACCGATCACCTTCGAGACCGAGGTTACTCCGCTTTGAGCGGCTCCAAGACGAAGCAACCTCGGTCTCGAAGTGCTGCCGCACAGGTGACCGCGGTGAGCGGGCCGGTCAGGACTCCGGGTCGTACATCAGCTCCCGGACCTCCTGGGCGCAGCGGCAGCCCTCGGCGATCCGGGCCGCCCACTCCAGGGCCTCCGCGCGCGTGGGCACCTCGATGATCGCGAACCCGCCGAGCACGGCCTTGGTCTCGGGGTAGGGCCCGTCGGTCACGGTGCCGTCGGTGGCGACGACGCTCGCCTGCTGCCGCTGCAGGCCGGCGCCGAAGATCCACACCCCGGCATCCTTGGCGGCTCGCACCACCGCGTGCGAGGCCTCGGCCACGGCAGGCAGGTCCTCCTCGGGGAACGTCATCGCGCCGTCGTCGAACGAGATCAGGTAACGCGTCATCGCAGTCCTCCGGGTCCGGTCAGCGGGTCGGGTCGATCGCTGTACCGGCGGCAGACGGCCGGTACCCGCGGAACTCATCGGCCGCGGCAAGCGACGTGCTCTCGCAGACGTGTTGCTCTGTGTAGACGCTGTCTACCCAGAGCAACACACGCGCGGGAGCAACCGTCTTCCCGGAGCCGCCTCGACGCGCGGAGCACCGGCCCGGGCTGACGAGAGCGAGCTACGGCCGGACCGCGTCCCGCAGCCGGCGGGCGTAGGGATGCTGCGGGTCCGCGAAGACGCTCGACGCCGGCCCCCGCTCCACGATGCGGCCCTCCTGCAGCACGGCGATCTCGTCGCTCATGTGCAGCGCGACGCCGAGGTCGTGCGTGATGAGCAGGTAGGCGAGGTCCCGCTCGCGCTGGAGCCGGTCGAGCAGGTCGAGCACCTGGGCTTGGACGGAGACGTCGAGGGCGGAGACCGGCTCGTCGAGCACGAGCACCCGTGGGTCGCCCGTGAGCGCCCGGGCGATCGACACGCGTTGCCGCTGACCTCCCGAAAGGTGCAGCGGACGGCGGTCGGCGACGTCGGGGTCGAGACCGACGGTGCCCAGCAGCTCCGTGATCTCGCGGCGCACGCGTCCGGGCCGGACGGTGCGGCCGCGGGTGAGCGCGTCGGCGAGCACGGCGCCGACCGTCCAGCGGGGGTCGAACGAGCTGAGCGCGTCCTGGAACACGGCGCCGACGAGCGGACGGCGGGTGCGGCGGGCCTTCTCGGGCAGCGGGCTCCAGGGTTCGCCGAGCAGGGTGACGGCGCCGGCGTCGGGGGGCTCGAGGCCGAGCAGGATGCGGGCGGTGGTCGACTTGCCGGAGCCCGACTCGCCGACCAGCCCGAGGGTGCGCCGGGCCCGGAGGGTGAACGAGACGTCGTCGGCGGCGACGATGTCCCGTGCCCCGACATGAAACACCCGCCGCACCCCGTGCACCTCCATGAGCACCCCCGTGGCCGGGTCGTCGAGCGTAGGAGTCGTCGGTGTCCCGGCGCCGGAAGACCGATCATCCCTACGTTCGGCGGCGGAATCGGTGGGCGGCGCGGACAGCCGGGTGCCGCGGGGGCGGCCCGCCGGGACGGCGGCGACCAGCGCCTTCGTGTACGGGTGGTGCGGGTGCTCGAAGACCTCGGCCGGGGTGCCCTCCTCGACGAGCACGCCGTCGGTCATGACCAGCACCCGGTCGGCGACGCCCCGGACCACCGACAGGTCGTGGCTGATGAGCAGCACCCCGGTGCCCTCGTCGCGCAGCTCACCGAGCAGTCGCAGCACACCGGCCTGGACGGGCTGGTCGAGGGCGGTGGTGGGCTCGTCGGCGATGACGAGGCGCGGTTCGCCCGCGATGCCCGCCGCGATGAGGGCGCGCTGCCGCTGGCCGCCGGAGAGCTGGCCGGGGCGCTGGCGGGCACGCAGCTCGGGGTCGTCCAGGCCGACGCGGCGCAGCAGCTCGAGGGTGCGCTCGCGTCGGGCGGCGGCGCCGAGGTCGGTGTGCAGGGCGAGGGTGTCGCCGATCTCGCGGCCGACCGGGCGCAGGGGGTCGAGCGAGACGAGTGCGTCCTGCGCGATGAAGCCCACGGTGCCGCCGCGCAGCCGCCGCAGGCGTCGCCCGGGCAGGCCGAGCACCGGCTCGCCCGCCACGGTCAGCTCGGTGGCGGTGACGCGGGCGCCTTCGCCCGCCAGGCCGAGGACGCTGCGCGCGCTGACGCTCTTGCCCGAGCCGGACTCACCGACGATCGCCACGCACTCGCCCGCCGCGACCTCGAGGCTGACGCCGTCCACCACCCGGCGTCCGCCGAAGCTGACCGCCAGGTCACGTATGCGAAGCACCGGCTCGCTCATGACGCGCTCCTGTTCCGCTTCTGGATGCCGCGGCCGAGCACCGTCGCGGCGGCCGCGGCGGCGACGATCGCGAGCCCGGGGAAGAACGTCATCCACCAGAAGCTGGCGATGTAGGTGCGGCCAGCGGCGAGCATCGCGCCCCACTCCGCGGCGGGCGGCACGGCGCCCAGGCCGAGGTAGCTCAGCGACGACACCCAGATGACCGCCTGGCCCAGCCCCAGGGTCGCGAGCACGAACAGTGCGGCCGTGACGTTGGGCAGCACGTGCCGCGTCACGATCCACACCCGGCCCCGGCCCAGCACGCGGGCGGCCTCGACGAACTCGGCGGACGCCGTCCGCCGCACCTGGGACCGGATGATGCGGGCGTAGCCGGGCGCGGTCGCCAGGCCGACGGCGATGGTGGAGCTCAGCACCCCGGGACCCGTGACCACGATGAACAACAGCGCCAGCAGCAGGCCGGGGAACGCGAACAGCACCTCGACCAGCCGCGTGGTGCCGAAGTCGAGCCAGCGCGGCCCGAGGCCCGCGAGCAGGCCGAGCACCGTGGCCAGCCCGATGCCGATCGCGGTGGCCAGCGCGCCGATGCGCAGCGACTCCGCGGCCCCGTGCACCACGCGCGTCCAGATGTCGCGGCCGGACTCGTCCGTGCCGAAGACGTGCGCGAGCGACGGCGGCTGGAACGCCTCGGTGCGCGACACGGCCAGCGGGTCCCCCGGCGCGAGCAGGCCCGGCCAGATCGCGGCCACGAGCAGCAGCACGAGCACCAGGCCGGCGAGCGCCTCGGCGACGGTGGGCCGGAACCCGGCGGCCCGGCGGCCTGCCCCGGACCGCCCGACGCCGCTCACCGCGCCACCGCCCGCGTGCGCGGGTCGACGAGCCGGTCCGCGACGTCGGTGACCAGGGTCATCACGGTGTACGCGAGCGCCACGACGAGCACGATGCCGGTCACGAGCGTGACGTCGCGCAGCTGTACCGCGGAGAGCAGGCTGCGGCCCAGGCCCTGCCGCGCGAAGACGGCCTCGACCACCACGGCACCGCTGATCAGCGACCCGAAGGCCCAGCCGGACAGGCCGACGGCGGGGATCGCGGCGTGCCGCAGCGTGTGCCGCCAGAAGATGCGCACCTCGCTCTCGCCACGGGCCCGCGCGGTGGTGACGAACGGCGACTCCATCGCGGTCAGCAGCGACTCGCGCATCACCTGACCCAGGAAGCCGGCGAGCGGCACCGCCAGGGTGAGGGCGGGCAGCACGACGCCGAGCGGCCCCGGCACGCTGACCGGCGGCAGGATGCCCAGCGTGGTGCTGAACAGCAGGATCAGCACGGTCGCGAGCCAGAAGTGGGGCACGGCCGCCGCGACGAGCTCGAGCCCGGAGCCGATCGCCCAGGCGACGCGGCCGCCCCGCACGCTCCAGGCCGCGAGCGCGCAGGCCAGCACCCAGGCCAGCGCGAGCGCGCACACCGCGAGCGTGAGGGTGGCGCCGAGCTGTTCCCCGATCGCCGTCGCCACGGGCTTGTGCAGGGAGTACGACTGCCCCAGGTCACCGCTGACCAGCCGCCCGAGGTAGGTGAGGTACTGGACCGCGAGCGGCCGGTCGAGGCCGTACTCGCGACGCACCTGCTCCAGGGCCTCGGGCCCGGCCTGGGAGCCGGGCCCGCCGAGGATGGCCTCGGCGGGGTCGCCGGGAACCAGCCGGAGCGCGAAGAACGTGATGGTCGCGGACGCCCAGAGCACGAACAGCACGCCGCCCGCCCGCAGGAGCAGCCAGCGCCGGGTTCCCGGCACCGGCCTCCTGCGGGCCCCGGTGGTGGGGACGGGAAGGGTCAAGACGCCAGCCAGGCCCCGGCGAACGTCGGCGTCGACACGGTCGGCATGGCGCGCAGGCCGTGCACCGACGACGAGTGGAGGAAGTGGTTCTGCTGGTCGTACAGCGGCAGGATGTAGGAGCCGTCGAGGATGATCCGCTGCGCCTGCTCGTACAGGCTGGCGCGCTCGTCGTCCCGGCTGGTGGCGGCGGCGCGGGTCAGCAGGTCGTCCAGCTCGGGGTCGTCCACCTGCGCGAGGTTGGCGAAGTAGCCGCTGGGCGCCGGGGTGATCGAGTCGGAGTGGTACAGGATCCGCAGCACGTCCGGCCCCACCTTCGTGTACGGGGCGCTGACCAGGTCGTAGTCGTTCTCGGCGAGGGCGCCGTACCAGCTCGACAGGTCCAGCGGGTGCAGGCGCACCTCGAAGCCCGCCGTCTTCGCGTCCGCCTGGACCTGCTCGAACAGCGACTGCTCGGCCGGGATCGACTGGTTGGTGCTCACGGGGAAGTCGAGGGTGAGGCGTTCGCCGGCCTTGACGCGGTACCCCTCGTCGTCGCGCTCGGTCCAGCCGGCCTCGTCGAGGAGCCGGGCGGCGGCGTCGGTGTCGACGGTGAACAGGTCGGGCTCGCTCAGACCGAGCGGCTCGACGCTGGACAGCGGCGAGTAGGACCGCTCCGCGGTGCCGAAGAACAGGCTCTCGATGCCGGCCTCGACGTCGACGGACCGGATGAAGGCCTCGCGCACGCGCTCGTCGTCGAAGGGGGCCTTGCCCGAGTTGAGCTCGATGCGGTTGGACGCGCCGGGGCGCGGGGCGTCGAGCTCGACGATCGCCTGGTCGTCGCCCGCCGAGACGATGGTGTCGGGCTGGGCGTTGTCGATGACCTGGACCTCGCCGGACTGCAGCGCGGCGTAGCGGCTCGCGGAGTCGGGGATGAACCGCCACACGATGCCGTCGAGGTAGGGCAGGGTCGCGCCCTCGGGCACCTCGACGTCGGCGGGCGGGGAGGTGTACCCGTCGTTGCGCACGAGCGTCACCGACTCCTGGCGGTCCCACCGGTCGACGACGAACGGCCCGGTGCCGACCGGCGCCGCGCAGTTCTCCTCCTGGCTGCGCTCCAGGGCCTTCGGCGACTCCATCGCGACCCACACCTGGGACAGCGACTCCAGCAGCGCGCTGTCGGGAGCGCTCAGCTCGAGGCGCACGAGGTGGTCCTCGACGGCCACGACCTCCTGGATCTTGGCCAGCGCGAGGTAGCCGGTCGACGACGCCGTGGCCGGGTCCTGCACGTGGGCGATGTTCGCGGCGACGGCCTCGGCGTCGAACGGCGTGCCGTCGGTGAACGTGACGTCGTCGCGCAGCCGGAACTCCCACGCCATGCCGTCGTCGCTCTCGCTCCACTCGGTGGCGAGCCAGGGCACGACCTCGCCGTCCTCGTCGAGCGAGACCAGCGACTCGAGGTACTGGGTGGCGATGAGCGCCTGCGGGTAGTTGCCGCCCACGTGCGGGTCGAGGCAGGACGGCTCCGCGTCACCGGAGGCGTAGGTCAGGGTGCCACCGGCCACCGGTTCGGCCGACTCCTGTCCGGGTGACGTGCCGCCGGACGTGCAGGCGGCGAGAAGGAGTGCGGCGGCCGCGACGACGACGGCGGCGGCACGCGGGCGGGTGAACCGGCGCGAGGGCATGGCTTCGAGCACATCCTGTCTGGAGGTAGTCCGAACGACTGGTGTTCATGCTGCCAAACCCCGGGTCCCGGCGGTCGTATTCCGGGTCGGGAGCCCAGGTGAGGCGCGCCACACCGGGTCGACGCGGCCTCCGCAGGGCACCGTGCGGCGCCCCGTCCGCGGACGCCGGGAACTCGGCCCCGCGCCCTCGCGTTCACAGGGGGCCGACCAGCCTGTTTCCGCACGTACGCGGGCGCCCCCGGCATATACTCGCGGCGTTCGGACGCCCTATCGCAAGGAGCACCGATGACCGAGCCGACGCCGCTTCAACCCCCAGCACCAGCCGAGCCGCTCGTGCTCACCGCGCCCGACCCCGTGCAGCCCGTCGCCACGACGCAGGCGCCCGCGATGGCGCCCAAGGTCGACCCCGCCGTCGCCCCCGCGCTCGACCGCAAGGTCGCCACGTACCTCGACGGCCTGCTGGCCACCGACACGAAGAGCCCCGAGTTCGCCCGGCGTGCGGACGACGTGCGCACCATGGGCGACCAGGACATCCGCCAGGCCGCCGACTCCAGCAACCGCCTGCTGGCCACCCCGGTGCGCGCGCTCAAGGAGGGCGGGCTCGCCGACGGCTCCAAGGTAGGCCAGACGCTGCTCGAGCTGCGCCGCACCGTCGAGGACCTGGACCCGTCCGAGGCGAGCGTGGGCCGCAAGATCCTCGGGCTCATCCCGTTCGGCGACAGGCTGCAGGACTACTTCCGCCGCTACGAGTCCGCCCAGGGCCAGCTCAACGCCATCATCCAGGCCCTCTACAACGGCCAGGACGAGCTCCGCAAGGACAACGCCGCGCTGAACCTGGAGAAGCAGAACCTCTGGGACACGATGACGCGGCTGAACCAGTACATCTACGTGGCCGAGCGCCTCGATGCGCAGCTCTCCGCGAAGATCGCCGAGCTGCAGGTCGCGGAGCCCGAGCGCGCGAAGGCCCTGTCCGAGGACGTGCTGTTCTACGTGCGCCAGAAGCACCAGGACCTGCTCACCCAGCTCGCCGTGTCGATCCAGGGCTACCTCGCGATCGACATCATCATCAAGAACAACATCGAGCTCACCAAGGGCGTCGACCGTGCCACCACGACGACGGTCTCGGCGCTGCGCACCGCCGTCATCGTGGCCCAGGCCCTCGCCAACCAGAAGCTCGTGCTGGACCAGATCGGCGCCCTCAACACCACGACGTCGAACATGATCGCCTCGACCTCCAAGATGCTCGCCGACCAGTCCGCGACCATCCAGGAGCAGGCCGCGAGCTCGACCGTCGGCATCGAGCAGCTCCAGGCCGCGTTCGCGAACATCTACGCCACGATGGACTCCATCAGCGACTTCAAGACCCGGGCGCTCGACTCGATGTCGCAGACCATCGGCGTGCTGCAGACCGAGACGACCAAGGCCGCCGAGTACGTGGAGCGGGCCCGGCGCACCGACACCGACGGCGTGGCGAGCGGTTCTCTCGACCTCAGCACCCCGTGACGGCGGGTCCGGAGGCAGGCATGAGCTGGTGGCGACGGCTCCTCGGCGGGGGACGGTCCGGCGAGCGGTCCGGCACGGAGCAGCCCGCCGCGATCCCCGCGCCGCCCACGACCGAGCAGATCGTCACGTCCGTCGACGCCGTCATGGCGCGCGCGACCGGCCGGGCGCCCGCCGCCGTGACGGCCCGGGTGCAGCGGGTGGCCGAGACGGTGCACGAGATGGCGCCCCGCCTGGACCGGCTCGGCGCCGGCTCCCAGCAGGCGCACACCGTGGTCGCCACGGCCACGAGCTACCTGCCGGAGGCCGTCGACGCGTACCTGCGCCTGCCCCGCGACTTCGCCGACCGGCGCGTCGTCGACCGGGGCAAGACGTCGCTCATGATCCTGTGCGACCAGCTCGACCTGCTCGGTGCCACGCTCGACAAGATCTCGGACGCCGTCTCGCGCGCCGACGCCGTGGCCCTCGTGGCGCACGGCCGCTTCCTCGAGGAGAAGTTCGGCACGTCGTCGGGCCTCGCCCTGCCGGGCCCGTCGTCCGGCGGCCCGACGCCGGGGCCGGCCCCGCTGGAGGCACCGTGAGCTCCCGGCCCCCGGAGCGCGCCCCGCTCACTGGAGCGCCCGCGGCGGCGACCCCGGTACGCCCGGCGGTCGCCGCATGACGGCGGCGACCGCGCTCGCCGCCGCCCTCGACGCACTCGCGGGCGCCGGCGCCGCCGCGGGGCTGGACGCCACGGCCGCGCGCACCGAGGGCGAACGGCTCGCCGCGGCCGTGGCCGAGTCGTCCCCCGGCGCACCCGCGGACTGGCTCGCGGGCACCACCCCGTCGACCGCCGCACACGACACACCGGAGCGGCCCGACGACGCCCGTCCGGCCGCACCCGGCGGCCTGCAACCCTTCTTCGACGCCGCCGTGAGCGCCCGGCGCTGGCGGTCCGCGCCGACCGACCTGCTCGCCGCCCTGGTCGCGGCCGGGTCACCGCACGGCCCGGCGTACGCGGAGGCGCTGGCCGCCGTCGTCGACGCCGCCGCGGCCCTCGGCGACCCGAGCATCAGCGCGATCGCCGCGGCCGAGGGGACCAAGGCCGTCCACCGCGGTGCGGCCCGGGGCCTCGACCGGGCCCCCGCGCCCCGCCCGGCCGTCCCGGACGATGTGCGGCGTTCCGGCCCGGCCGACCCGCCGCAGACCGGCCTGACCGCCGACCCGCCCGCACGGCCCCCGGTGCCCGAGCCCGCCCCCGAGCCCGCCCCCCAGGAGAAGTCCCTCGCCGAGCTCCTCGACGAGCTCGACGCGCTCACGGGCCTGGCGAGCGTCAAGAACGAGATCCGCCACCAGACCGAGCTGCTGCGCATCGAGCGCCTGCGCCAGGAGGCGGGCCTGAGCGCCCCCACGCTGACCCGGCACCTGGTGTTCGTGGGCAACCCCGGCACCGGCAAGACGACGGTGGGCCGGCTCGTGGCCGGGATCTACCGCGCGCTGGGCCTGCTGGAGAAGGGGCACCTGGTCGAGGTGGACCGGTCGGAGCTGGTCGCGGGCTACCTGGGGCAGACGGCGGAGAAGACGACCGCCGTGGTGCAGCGGGCCCTGGGCGGCGTGCTCTTCATCGACGAGGCCTACGCGCTCGCCGAGGACCAGTACGGCCGTGAGGCGGTCGACACCCTGGTCAAGGACATGGAGGACCACCGCGACGACCTCGTCGTGATCGTGGCCGGCTACCCCGGGCCCATGGCCCGGTTCGTGGGCACCAACCCGGGGCTGGAGAGCCGGTTCGCCCGCACCATCACCTTCGAGGACTACTCGGCGGCGGAGCTGCGGCGGATCTTCGAGAGCATGGCCCGCTCCGCCGACTTCGAGCCGCAGGAGGCCACCCTGGAGCGGTTCGACCGGCTCGCGGCCGGGCAGGCCCGCGGTGAGGGCTTCGGCAACGGCCGCTGGGCCCGCAACGTGCTGGACTCCGCGATCGCCCGGCACGCCTGGCGCCTGCGAGACGTTGAACGACCGACGCTGGACCAGCTGCGCACGCTGGTCCCGGAAGACCTGGAGGATGTCGTGGACATCGGGACAGACGGCGAGGCCACCCCATGAGCACGCCGACGACCACGCCGACCACCGTGGGCGCGCCGACGACCGCGGCCCCCGCCGCCGGGACGACCCCGGCGCCCGCCTCACGGTTCTCGGCCGGCCTCGCGACGACTCCGGGCCGCCTCGCGCTGGCCACCGTGGTCGCCGTGGCGGCCTGCCTGCTGCTCGCCGTGACGGGCTTCCTCGCCGGGAACGGTCAGGCCGCGGCCCTGCAGGACGCGCAGCGCGACGCCGCGCAGCTCGTCGGCACGCAGGAGCTGCGCAACGACCTCGTGTCGGCCGACGCGACCGCCACCAACGCGTTCCTCGTCGGCGGGCTGGAGCCCACCGAGGCGCGGGAGCGCTACGAGACGAGCCTCTCGGAGGCGGCGGAGGCCGTCCCGGCGCTGGCCGCGACCGCGCGCGGGGACGGCGAGGCCGACGACCTGGCCACGGTGGCCGACTCGGTGCAGCGGTACGCGGGCCTCGTCGAGTCCGCCCGCGCGAACAACCGGCAGGGCTTCCCCGTCGGCGCCGCCTACCTCGACCAGGCGTCGGCCGCGCTGCGCGACGAGGTGCTGCCCACCCTCGACCGGGTCGCCGTCTCGACGTCCGAGCGGGTCGACGCCGACATGGGCACGGTCTCGCTGTCCCAGCTGCTGCTCCTGCTCGTGCTGCTGGCGCTCGTGGCGCTGGCCGCCGTCCAGCTCTGGCTGGCGCGCCGCACGCACCGCGTGCTGAACACAGGCCTCGCGGCGGCGAGCGTCGCCCTGCTGGTGGGCGGCCTGGTGGCCACCGCGGCGGTGGTGGGCGGCAACGGCGTGGCGCGGTCCGTGGCGAGCGGCCCGTACGCCGCGACGGTCGCGACGTCGCAGGCCCTGTCGCTGGCCACCGACGCCAAGTCGATGGAGTCCTTCACGCTGATCAAGCGGGGCTCCGGAGCCGAGTTCGAGGAGTCCTACCAGGCGTCGATGGACCAGGCCACGGAGCTGCTGACCACCGCCGAGGCGGCCGACGGCGCCGGCTCCGACCCGCTGACCCTCCTGGAGGAGTACGACGCGGCGCACGGCGCGATCCGTGAGCTGGACGACAGCAGCCGCTGGGAGGAGGCCGTCGCGGCGGCCACCGCCACGACCGACGACTCCGCCGGTGCCGCGTTCGCCGCGTTCTCGGACGCCGCCCACGCCGACGTCGAGGCCACGAGCGAGGACGCCGTGGACCGGCTCGGCTCGGCCGCGACCACCGCGCGCATCGCGGCCTGGGTCGCCCTCGTGCTCGGGGTCGCGGGCGCCGTCGCCGCGGCCGCCGGGATGAACGTCCGTCTGAAGGAGTACCGATGAGAACCCGCGCAGCCCGCAGACCGCTCGTCACGGCGCTGGTGGCGCTGACCCTCGCCGGCACGGTGGCGGCCTGCGCGCCCGAGCCGACGACGCACCTGCTCACGGGAGCGGCCGGCGTCGGTTCGGCCACCCAGGGGTCAGCACGGGAGTCAGCACAGGAGTCGGCCCAGAACTCGGCCCAGGACTCGGTCGAGGGCGCGGCGCCCGAGGCCCAGGCCCCGGCGTCCGGCACGGCGACCGCGCCCGCGGAGTGCGCCGACGGCCTGCCCGCCGTCGCGTCGACGAGGCCCGGCGGCAGCCCCCGGGTCACGCCCGGCTCCACCATGGCGGCCGTCCGGGAGCGCGGCGTGCTCAAGGTCGGCGTCTCGTCGGACACCCTGCTCATGGGGTCCCGCGACCCGTTCACGGGTGAGATCGAGGGCTTCGACATCGACGTGGCGCGCCAGGTCGCCGCGGCGATCCTGGGCGACCCCGACAAGATCGAGTACCGCGTCATCACCTCGGGCGACCGGGAGACCGTGCTGGCCGACCACGAGGTCGACATCGTGGTGCGCGCCTTCACCATCAACTGCGAGCGCTGGGAGAACATCGCGTTCTCCGCCGAGTACTACCACGCGGGCCAGAAGCTCCTGGTGCCGTCGACGTCGCAGGTCACGGGCATCGACGACCTCGAGGGCCAGCGCGTGTGCGCACCGGACGGCACCACGACGCTCGAGCGGCTCCAGGCCTGGGAGGGCGTCGAGGCGGTGCCCGCGGCCACGCACACCACGTGCCTCGTGCTGTTCCAGCAGGGCGAGGTCGACGCGATCACGGGCGACGACACCGTCCTGGCCGGGTTCGCCGCGCAGGACCCGTACGCCCGGGTGGTCGGTGACGCGGTGAGCGACGAGCCGTACGGCGTCGGCATCCCGGCGGACCGGCCCGACATGGTGCCGTTCGTCAACGGCGTGCTGGAGCGGATGATCTCGAGCGGGCAGTGGGCGGCGTCCTACGAGCGCTGGCTGGGCGACGCGCTGGGCCCCGCCCCGGCGGCACCGCGGCCGGTCTACGGACGGACGCCGTGAGCCGGACGCGGCGCGCGCCGGCGCCGCCCGGCGCCCTGGGCGTGGCCGCCGAGCCGGCCGCGCTCCTGACCTACCTGACCGACCTGCAGGCGTGGCTCGACGCGCGCCGGGCCGACCTGGACCGGCTCGACACCGCGGCCCGGCAGTCCGGGGCGGACGGCGTCACGGCCGACGTCGTCCTGGCGCTCACCCTCTGGCAGGCGGTGCGCACGCGGGCGGACGAGCTGGTCGAGGTGTGGGACTCCGGCAGGGCCGACGCCGTGGCTCGCGAGCGCATGTCGCAGCTGGTCTGGGGCCGCCTCGGCGGCGACCCCGCCACGTCGCTGCTCTCGCTGGTCGACGCCGCGCGTCTGTGCGACGCCCAGGCGGACCAGCTCGCCGCCCGGCTGTCGTTCGACCCGCACGCCGCGGACGTCACGGCCCGGTTCCGGGCGCTGGCCGCCGGCGTCGTCCGGGCGGAGGACGCGGCGCGCGCGACGGCCACCACCGAGGACGACGACGCCGTCGCCCGGCTCCGTGACCGGCTGGCCCGGCTCAAGGCCGACGCGGCCCGGGGTGCTGACGTCACCGGTCCGCTCGGCGCGCTGGAGAACGAGGTGGCGCGCACCGAGCGCGACCTCATCGTGGCCACGGCGCGGAGCCGGTCGCTGGCCCGGGACCGGGAGCGCGCCGTCGCGCTGCGCGCCGCGCTGGCCGACCGGGCGCCCGTGATCCAGCAGGTCGCCGACCGCTGCCGGCGGGAGATCGCGGACCCGCCGCGGCTCGCCGTCCCCGACGTGACCCGGCTCGGCGACGTGCCGCGGGAGCCGGACCGGCTGGCGACGTACGTCACGCGGCTGGGTGCCGTCGAGCGGGCCATGGAGCGCGCCGAGGACGCCTACACCGCACCCCTGCGGGAGCGCGCCGAGCTGCGCTACCGCGTCAAGAACCTCATGACGAAGGCCCAGGGCAACGGGCGGGCGGCGTCGTCCACCGTGAAGGCGGGCGAGGACGAGGCGCGCGAGGCGCTGGACGCCACCCCCTGCGACCTGACCCTGGCCCGGCACTTCACCGAGCAGCTCGAGACGCTCGTGCGCGATCTCCCGGAGGGACACCGATGACCACACAGGCCTGCGCGGAGCCGGGCTGCCCCGGCACGATCCAGGACGGCTACTGCGACGTGTGCGGCGCGCCCGCGGGCGGCAACCCGACGGGAGGCGCGCTCGCCGCCGTCGCCGCCTCCTGGGGTACGGGGACGGGCACAGGGGCCGCCGCGAGTGCCCCGGGCAGCGGCACGGCGGAGATGCAGCAGCCCGCCACGGGGCGCACCAGCTCGTCCCGGCTCGCGTCCACGGCGCTGGGCTCGGCCCGCATGGCGCCCGGTTCGTACCAGACCCGGCGGGTCGGTACGGGGTCGACGCGCCTGCGGGGCCACCGGCTGGGTGCGGGCCTGACCACCGTGCCGCACACACCGGTCGCCGACCCGCTGCAGGCCGTGATGGCCACGCCGGAGCTCGCCGAGAACAAGCGGTTCTGCCCCACGTGCGGGCAGCCGGTGGGGCGGGCGCGCGAGGGCGTGCCCGGCCGCATCGCCGGCTTCTGCGGGCACTGCGGTGCGCGGTACGACTTCGCGCCCGCGCTCACCGCCGGCGACCTGGTGGGCGGCCAGTACGAGGTGGTGGGCTGCCTGGCCCACGGCGGCCTCGGCTGGATCTACCTGGCGCGCGACCGCAACGTCAGCGGTCGCTGGGTGGTGCTCAAGGGCCTGCTGAACTCGGGCGACAAGGAGGCCTACGAGGCGGCCGTCGCGGAGCGCCAGTACCTCGCCGAGGTGGAGCACCCGCTCATCGTCGAGATCTTCAACTTCGTGCTGCACGACGGGCTGGGCTACACCGTCATGGAGTTCGTGGGCGGCAAGTCGCTCAAGGACGTGCTCAAGGAGCGCCGCGACCAGGGCGGCGGGCAGGCCCGTCCGCTGCCCGTGGACCAGGCCATCGCGTACATCCTCGAGGTGCTGCCCGCGTTCAGCTACCTGCACGACCACGACCTGCTGTACTGCGACTTCAAGCCGGACAACATCATCGCGCAGGGCGACGGCGTCAAGCTGATCGACATGGGCGGCGTGCGCCGCGCGGACGACATGACGTCCGCGATCTACGGCACGGTCGGCTACCAGGCGCCCGAGGTGCCGGAGATCGGGCCGTCCGTCGCGTCGGACATCTTCACGCTCGGCCGCACGCTCGCCTCGCTGGTGCTGGACTTCCGCGGCAACACGACGGTCTACCAGGCCTCGTTCCCGCCGGTCGCCGAGACGCCCGTCTTCCAGCGGTACGACTCGTTCTACCGCTGGCTGGCCAAGGCGTGCGCCCCGGCGCCGGCCGACCGGTTCGCGACGGTCGACGAGGCCCGCGTGCAGCTCCTCGGCGTGCTGCGCGAGGTGGTGGCCACCGACAAGGGTCCGGCGCACACGGCCACGACGTCGGCCGAGTCCCTGCTGTTCGGCGTGCCGCCGCTCGACGGCGCCGAGCGGCCGCTCACCTGGGACGAGCTCCCGCTGCTCAAGGTCGACTCGAGCGACCCGATGGCGTCCTGGCTGGCCGGCGTGAACGTGGCCGACCCCGTCGAGCGCATGGTCGCCCTGAGCGGCGCCCCCGAGGCCACGGTCGAGGTGCGGCTCGCCTTCGCGCGTGCCGCCATCGAGGCCGGCGACGGCGGACGCCTGCGGGCGCTCGTCGCCGAGATCCTCAAGGAGGACCCGTGGGAGTGGCGCGCGGCCTGGCTGGAGGGCCTGGGGCACCTCGCGTCGAACGACCCGGCGTCCGCCCGTGCGTCGTTCAACGCCGTCTACGGGCAGGTGCCCGGTGAGCCGGCGCCCAAGCTCGCGCTCGCCACGGTCTGCGAGCTGTCGGGCGAGCCGGGCGTCGCCGAGCAGCTCTACACGACGATCGCACGGGCCGACGCCAACTACACGGGCGCCGCGGCGTTCGGCCTCGCCCGGGTCCGGGCCGGGGCCGGGGCGCTGGACGGCGCCCTCGGCGCGCTCGACCTCGTCGGCCCCACGCGCGGGTCCTACCCGGACGCCCGGCTGCGGCGGGCCCGGCTGCTCGTGTCCGCGCGGCGCAGCCTCCTCGACCTGTCGGACGCCGTCGCCGGGCTGGAGGCCGCGCACGTGCCGGACCGGCCCCGCGCCGAGGTCACGGTCGACGCCCTCGCCGGGGCGCTCGGCCTGGTCACGCGCGAGGGGCCCGACCCCGCCGTGCGCGTCGCGGGCGCCGAGGCCACGGAGCCCGCGCTGCGGGACCGCCTCGAGCTCGCGCTGCGCGACCTCGCCCGCCTCACCGAGGACCGCTCGGAGCGCGTCGCGCTCGTCGACCGGGCAAACTCCGTACGGCGGTGGACGTTGCGCTGACCGCGCGCCGGGCGGGCGCACGACACGGTCCACCGGGCGGCGCCGGTGACCCACCGAGAACGAGCCGCGGGGCGCGAGCCCTGACGAAGGCAAGGAGAACTACCCCGACATGAGTGCCGAAGACAGCAGCGACGTCCGCTGCCCCCGCTGCGGGGAGCACGCGGCGCCAGGCGCGCGGTTCTGCGAGAACTGCGGCACGTCCCTGGGTGCTCCCGGCCCGGACGCGGGTGCTCCCTCGGAGGTGACCCTCGAGCTGGCGCCCACCGTGGTGGACCCCGACCCGGCCACCGGCGACGCCTCGAACCAGCGGGCGTGCGCCGCGTGCGGCGGCGTGATCGCCCCGGACGGCTACTGCGCCGACTGCGGCACCCCCGGCCAGTCCGAGCGCGACCACTTCGAGGAGCGTCCGGCGGCCTGGGTGGCGGGAGTCTGCGACCGCGGCGTGCGGCACGCGCGCAACGAGGACGCGATGGCGCTGGCCGCCGGCGGCTCGTTCGCGGCCCTGGTGGTGTGCGACGGCGTCTCCAGCGCCCCCGACTCCGACGTCGCCTCGCTCGCGGCGAGCCGCGCCGCGCGGGACGTGCTCGTGGCCTACGGGCCCCAGGGGTCGAGCACGGTGCAGGGCGCCACGAGCCGCCGCGTGACCGGCTGGACCGACGCCATGGTCGCGGCCTCGCGGGCCGCGGGCCAGGCCGTGCGGGGCGCCGCGGAACAGCTCGCGGCCACCAAGGGCAAGGACGTGACGGACGACCCGCCGTCGTGCACCTTCGTGGCCGCCGTGGTGGACGGTGACCTGATCGTGGCCGGATGGCTCGGCGACTCGCGCGTGTACTGGCTGCCGGACGCGGGGCCGGCGGAACAGCTCAGCGTCGACGACTCGTGGGCGCAGGAGATGATCGCGGCCGGCGTGCCGCGCGCCCAGGCCGAGACGTCGCCGCAGGCGCACGCCATCACCCGGTGGCTCGGGCCGGACGCCCCCGACACCGACGCGCGCTGCGCCGCGACCGTCCCGTCGGGGCCGGGCTGGCTGCTGGTCTGCTCCGACGGGCTCTGGAACTACTGCTCGGACGCGGAGTCCATGGGCGAGCTGGTGCGCCGGTACGCCACCTCCGACGACCCGCACTCCACCGCCGCCGCGCTCGTGCGCTGGGCCAACGCCCAGGGCGGACGCGACAACATCACCGCGGCGCTCGCCCGCGTCTCCCCCACTGTCACCGGGCAGCGATAGCCTGCCGTTACCCGAGAGGAGCCACCGTGGCCGAGTTCTCCGCCGAGGTCTTCCAGAACGAGTTCCTGTCCGACGGCGCGACCGACGTGCACGCCGTCGTCTCCGTGACGTGCACGGGCGCGGGCGCGGGCGCCGCCGCCGGGACCGCCGGGCCCGCCGGGCCCGCCGCGGGCGGGGTCGCCGAGATCGTGGCGGTCGACACGTCAGGCTCGATGCAGGGCCGCAACATGGAGGCCGCCAAGCACGCCGCGGCCGTGGCCGTGGACCAGATCCCGGACGGCACGCTGTTCGCCATCGTGGGCGGGTCGCACGTCGCCACCCGGATCTTCCCCTACCCCAACGCGCGGGTGCCGATGGTGGCCATGGAGCCGGGCGCACGCGCCGAGGCCAAGCGGGCCATCGGCACCATGTCGGCCAGCGGCGGCACGGCGATCTCGACGTGGCTGCGGCTCGCGGACGAGCTGTTCGCCACCGTCCAGGTGCCGAACAAGCACCTGATCCTGCTGACCGACGGCAAGAACGAGTCGGAGCCGTCCGCGCACCTGGACCAGATGATCGCGAACGTGACCGGCCGGTTCCAGTGCGACGCCCGCGGCGTCGGCGACCGCTGGGTGGTCGAGGAGCTGCGCAAGATCTCGACGGCCCTGCTCGGCACGGTCGACCTCATCGCGCGGCCCGAGGACATCGCCGAGGACTTCGCGGCCCTGGTCCGCAAGTCCGTGTCGCGCGGGGTCGCCGCCGTCGACCTGCGCGTCTGGGCGCCGCAGGGGTCGCAGGTCCTGTTCGTGCGGCAGGTGGCGCCAGAGGTCGACGACCTCACGAGCCGCCGCACCGAGGTGAACCCCCTGACCGGCGCCTACCCCACGGGTGCCTGGGCCGACGAGACGCGGGAGTACCACGTGGCCGTCCGGGTGCCCGCCAAGCCCGTCGGCTCCGAGCAGCTCGCGGCCCGCGTGCAGGTGGCCGTCGGCGACGAGGTGGCGGCCTCGGGCCTGGTCAAGGCCAAGTGGTCGGACGACTCGACGCTCACCGCCCGGATCAGCCCCGAGGTGGCGCACTACACGGGCCAGGCGGAGCTCGCCTCCGCCATCCAGGAGGGCCTGGCCGCCAAGGCCGCGGGCGACGAGGCGACGGCGACCGTGAAGCTCGGCCGCGCCGTGCAGCTCGCCGCGGAGACCGGCAACGACGAGGCGACCTCGCGCCTGCGCAAGATCGTGGACGTGGAGAACGAGGAGGAGGGCACCGTGCGGCTCAAGCGGAACACCGCCAAGCTGGACGAGATGGCACTCGACACCGCGTCCACCAAGACGACCCGGGTCCGGCGCGCATGACGGTGACCTGTCCCGAGGGCCACGCCAGCCAGGCCACGGACTACTGCGACGTGTGCGGCGCGCCGATCGCCGCGGGCGGCGCCGCCGCGCCGGGTGTCCCGGAACCCGGCGCGGCGGCGCCCGCAGGGGGCAACACCGCGGAGACCGAGCCGGTGACCTGCCCGAACTGCGGCGACGTGTCCCCGGCGGGCTCCCTGTTCTGCGAGAACTGCGGCTACGACTTCACCACGGGCACGCCCGCGCCGCCGCCCCCGCCGCCGGGGTCGGGCCTGGACCTGGGCGCGCTGGGTGCGGCGGGCCACGGCGGCGCGGGCCCGGGCGGCGCGTCCGGTGCGGTGGCCGGGCCCGGCCCGACACCGGGTGCCGGCGGGACGGCGGCGTCGGCGCCCGTGCCTGCCACGCCGGGCGGCAGCCCGGCCGGTGCCCCCGGGCCGGGCGCGCCGGGTACGCCGGCCGCTCCCGGCCCTGCTGGTCCGCCGGCCGGCACGGCCGCGCCGTCGGGCGGCCCCGGGGGCCTGGCCGCGCCGCCCATCCCGGGCGACACGGCCTGGGTCGCGGAGATCTGGGTGGACCCCGACTGGTACGCGCACGAGCGGCCCGAGGACCCGCTGCCGTCGGCCGGGCTGCCCGGGCTGGTCACGCTCCGGCAGCGCAGCCTGCTGGTGGGGCGGCCGTCGCAGTCGCGGGGCATCCGGCCCGACGTCGACTGCGGCAGCGACCCCGGCGTGTCCCGGCGGCACTGCCAGCTCAGCACCGACGGTCAGCGCTGGTGGGTCGAGGACCTGGGCTCGTCGAACGGCACGTTCGTCGCGGCTGCGGGCGACCCGCTGCCGGACACGCCGCTGACGCAGGGCGTCCGGCAGGAGATCGAGGAGGGCGACCGGCTCTTCATCGGCGCGTGGACCCGGCTGGTCATCCGCAAGGCGCTCCCCGGTGAGGTGTGATCGCACGCTCGGATAAATGACGTGCGCGGCGCCCCCGCGCCCTGAGATGCTCCAGGCACACCGCGGTGACGTCCGTCCGGTCCGTACCGGGCGGTGGGCGAGGTCCGGCCAGACCTCACGCCGGGAGACCGGCATCCAGCGTCACGAAAGGCACTCACGTGCACACCGAGTTCGACCTGGCGCAGATCCTTCACAGGGAGCGCCTCCGGAACGCCGAGGAGAACCGGCGCTTCCGCCGGCTCCGCGAGGAGCAGAAGCGACGCAGGGCCGAGGCCCGCGCCGCACACCGGACCGAGACCCGCGCACCGGCACCCGCCCTGCGCGTGCGGTCCGCATGACCCGTACGGCGCCCGCCGGACCAGTTCCGGCCCCCGGCGCCCCCGGCATCCCGAAGCAGAGCGTGTGCCCGGCACACGCTCTGCTTCGTCGTTGTGCGCCAGGTCACCCCAGAAGTGGCCTCTGACCTGCGTAGGCGTGCTGCACATCACCTCTGTCCGCCTTGCGCGGGATTTCCGTAATCAGGGATGATGTAACACGACGGAAACACTGAGGAGCGCCGACCGCGACCCGGCCGGACGCGCCCGCTGCGACCGTCACCTCTCCCCACCCCTGGAAGGACAGCAGTCATGGATGCCCACTCCGCCTACTACATCGGCCGTGCCCAGGTCGCCGAGGTCGCCCGCCGCGCGGAGATCGCCGGTGCCCAGGAGCGCGCCCTGCGTGAGCGTCGCGAGCGCCGCGGCCCCAAGCGCGCCAAGCGTTTCCGGCTGATCTGACCGGCGCCCGCCCCCTTCGGGGCGCCCGTTGCACCCAGGCCCTTCCCTCGGACACCCCGGTCTCCGACGGAAGGGCCTCTCTGCGCCCTCTCTGCACTTTTCGGCACCTGGGCCATGGCTGATGGTCCGCTTCGAGAACGACCTCGGGGACGGAAAGAGCCCGGTTCCGGTCCCGCGGCTCGTTCTCGAAGCGGATCATCGGTCAGGGTCCGGACCACAGCGGGCAGAGGAGATCCGTCCGGGACGGAATAGGGTGGGGGCGTGAGCCTTCCCAACCCCAACGAGCGCATCGTCTGGATCGACTGCGAGATGACAGGACTGGACCTGCGCGCCGACGCGCTCGTCGAGGTCGCGGCGATCGTCACCGACTCGGAGCTGAACGTCCTCGGCACCGGCGTCGACGTCCTCATCAAGCCTCCGACCGAGGCGCTGGCCCAGATGGGCGACTTCGTGCGCACCATGCACACCACCTCCGGCCTGCTCGACGAGCTCGACGGCGGACTGACCCTCCAGGAGGCCCAGGAGCAGATCCTGGCCTACATCCGCGAGTGGGTCCCCGAGCCGGGCAAGGCGCCGCTGGCCGGCAACTCGGTCGGCACCGACAAGTCGTTCCTCGACCTGCACATGCCCGAGCTGGTGGAGTACCTGCACTACCGGATCATCGACGTGTCGTCGATCAAGGAGCTCTCCCGCCGCTGGTACCCGCGCGTCTACTTCGCCTCGCCCAAGAAGGACGGCGGGCACCGTGCACTGGCCGACATCCTCGAGTCGATCGACGAGCTGCGCTACTACCGCGAGGTGCTGTTCCCCGCCCAGCCCGGGCCCGACACGGCCACGGCGCGAGCCGCGGCGGCGCGCGTCGCAGAGACGTCCGTCACGAAGCAGCTCGCCCCATAGTTTCAAGTTCGGTCGGTGGCCACCGACCATGTATGCTTTTCGACGTTCGCCGGTCCGGGACCGGCGCACATGGTGGGCGTAGCTCAGCTGGTAGAGCATCGCGTTGTGGTCGCGAGGGCCGCGGGTTCAAGTCCCGTCGCTCACCCCGGACGAAGGGCCCCTTGCCTCGGCAAGGGGCCCTTTCGCACGTTCCCGGGCGGCTCAGCCCAGCAGCTTCACGACGGCGTCGGCGACCTTGTCCTCGACGCCCGTGCCGTACTTCATCCACAGCGACGGCTCGGTGAGCTCCAGCTCGAGGACCAGCGGCACGCCGTCGTCGCCCGACACGAGGTCGACGCGGGCGTAGGTGAGCTCGGAGCCCGTCGCCTCGCGGGCCACGTCCAGCGCCCGGCGGGCCACCTCCACCTGGGCGGGCGTCGCCTCGTACGCCGTCATCTCCTCGCGAGCGTAGAGCTCGCCCGAGTCCTCCGCGGGGCCCGTGAGCAGCGCGTTCTTGCGGACGGCGTGCGTGAGCTCGCCGTCGACGAAGACGAGGCAGGTCTCCCCGGTGGTGTCCACCGAGGTCACGTACGGCTGGATCATGACCCAGCGCCCGTCGTCGAGCAGCCGGGTCGCGTGCGCGATCGCCTTGCTGCGCGACTGCGCGGACACCGGCTGGTAGCGCCCCGTGTTCTGGGCGCCGGCGCTGACCACGGGCTTGACGACGAAGTCGCCGAAGGCCGGCATGCGCGTGTGCACGGCCCGCTTGGACAGGTGCCGGGCGGGGTCGAGCCAGATCGTGGGGATGACGGGCACGCCGGCCGCCTCCAGGTCGCGCAGGTACCGCTTGTCGGTGTTCCACGCGATGACGTCGGCTGAGTTGGCCACCTTCGGCAGCGACCGCGCCCAGTCGAGGAACTCGTCGTGCCGCGGCGAGTAGTCCCAGGTGGACCGCACCAGCACCAGGTCGTACGCCTGCCAGTCGACGGCCGGGTCGTCCCACACCGCGGGTTCGGCCGTGACGCCGCGCCCGCCCAGCGCGGCGATCAGCGGTACGTCGTCCGCGTCGAGGTCGGGGAGCTGGGAGCAGGTCGCGAGGGCTACGCGTGCGTTCGTCACGCCCCGAGACTATCGCCGCACCGGGCGCGAGCACCCTGATCAGGGAGCGGCGTCTGCCACAACGGCGTCCTGGATGCCCTCGTCGGACGCCGCGGCGTCCGCGGCCCGGCGCAGCGCGCCCAGGATCCCGTCGGCGGTGAGCGAGCCGACGACGTCGCCGGACTCCCCCACGACCGGGACCCGGCCCATGGCGGACCCGGGCAGCGCCGCGACGGCCTCGAACGCGTCGGTGAGCCGCGCGCCGAGCCGCACCGGGGCGGGCGCGGGCTGGACGATCCGGTCGGCGCCCTCCAGGTCGCCGGCCTGCACCCGCGCGAGCGCCAGCATGCGCGAGGCGGAACCGTCCCCGATGAAGTCGCGCACCCGCTCCGACGCGGGGTGCGCCAGCACCGCCAGCGGACTGGCCACCTGCTCGAGGTGCCCGCCGCGCGACAGGACGGCGATCCGGTCGCCGAGGCGGGCCGCCTCGTCGATGTCGTGCGTGACGAGGATCACCGTGGTCCCGGTCTCGCGCTGGATGCGCTGGAACTCGGTCTGCAGGTGCCGCCGGAACTCGGGGTCGACCGCACCGAAGGGCTCGTCCATGAGCAGGACGGGCGGGTCGGTCGCGAGCGCCCGGGCGACGCCGATGCGCTGGCGCTCACCCCCCGACAGCTCGTTCGGGTAGCGCTTGGCGTACGTGGCGGCGGGCAGGCCCACGAGGTCGAGCAGCTCCGCCACCCGGGCGCGGGTGCGCCTGCGGTCCCAGCCCAGCAGCCCGGGCACGGTGGCGATGTTCGACTCGACGGTGCGGTGGGGGAACAGCCCGACGTTCTGGATCACGTAGCCGATGCGCCGGCGCAGCTGGACGGGATCGGCGCGGGTGACGTCCTCGCCGTCGAGCAGGATGCGGCCCGAGGTGGGCTCCACCAGCCGGTTGACCATGCGCAGCGTGGTCGACTTGCCGCACCCGGACGGCCCGACCAGGGCCAGGACCTCGTGCTCGCGCACGGCGAGGCTCAGCCCCTCCACGGCCACGGTGCCGTCGGGGTACGCCTTGCGGACGGTGTCGAGCTCGATCACGGTGCGCTCTGCCATGTCCATGAACCTACACGCAGCCACCGACACCGCCCCGGCAGCCCTCGCGAGCGATGTCGGTGGCGCGCGGTAGGTTTTCTCGCATGCCCGGCAACCCGTGGTTCTCCTGGTCGTACGTGGTCGGCAACGCGCCGGCGCTCTGGCAGCGCACGCTCGACCACGTCGGCGTGACGGTCGAGGCGGTGGCGATCTCCACCGCGATCGCCGTCCCGCTCGGCGTGCTGATCTCGCGGTCCCGGTGGATGTCGGGGCCCGTGCTCGGCGCGGCCGCCGTCCTGTACACCATCCCGTCCCTCGGGCTGTTCGCGATCCTGGCGCCGCTCCTCGGCATCGGCCGCACGCCCGTGCTGATCGGCCTGGTCGTGTACTCGCTCCTCATCATCCTGCGCAACACCACCGCAGGGCTGGCCACCGTCGACCCGGCCGTCGTGGACGCTGCCCGGGGCCTGGGCTACGGCCCGGGCCGCCTGCTGCTGCAGGTCGCGCTGCCCAGCGCGCTGCCCAGCATCGTCGCGGGCGTGCGCCTGGCCACGGTGTCGTCCGTCGCGCTCGTCACCGTCGGCGTGGTCGTCGGGTTCGGGGGGCTCGGGCAGATCATGTTCCAGGGCTTCCGCAACAACCTCTACCGCGCCGAGATCATGACGGCCACCATCGGCACCATCCTGATCGCCCTGGTGCTCGACCTCGTCCTCTGGGCGGCCGGCCGGGCACTCACCCCGTGGCTGCGCAGGAGGTCCGCATGACCGCGGGCGACGGCGTCCTGAGCCAGGCCCTCGTCTGGCTCAACGACCCGCTGACGTGGACCGAGCAGGGCGGGATCCTCGAGCTGACCGGCGAGCACCTGCTCATGACCGCGGCCGCCGTGGGCGCGGCGGCCGCCGTCGCGATCCCGGTCGGCGCGTGGCTCGGGCACACCGACCGCGGCGCGGGCCTCGTCGTCTGGCTCACCAACGCCTCGCGCGCGCTGCCCACGCTGGGCATCGTCTTCCTGCTCGCGTCCGCAGGCCTGTTCGGCAACACCGCCACGGTCATCGCCGCCGCCTTCTTCGCCGCACCCGTGCTGCTGGTCAACACCTACGAGGGGGTGCGGGGCGCCGACCCGGACGCCCGCGACGCCGCCCGCGGCATGGGCATGAGCGACGGGCGCATCCTGCTGCAGGTCGAGCTGCCGCTCGCCGTCACGCTCGTGTCCGCCGGGCTGCGCACCACCATCGTGCAGGTGGTCGCCACCATC
Source organism: Promicromonospora thailandica (assembly GCF_024171955.1). Taxonomy (GTDB): domain Bacteria; phylum Actinomycetota; class Actinomycetes; order Actinomycetales; family Cellulomonadaceae; genus Promicromonospora; species Promicromonospora thailandica. The sequence goes on from NZ_JAMTCS010000001.1 coordinate 221,543, forward strand.
CCGCTCGCGGCGCTCGCGGGCGGCGGCGGGCTGGGCAAGATCATCACGTTCGGGCTCGGCACCCAGCGCTACGGCGAGGTGCTCGCGGGCGGCGTGATCGTGGCCCTGCTGTGCCTGGCGATCGACGGCGCGCTCGCGGTCGGGCAGCGGATCGCGACCCCGGCACCGCTGCGGGTCCGGAGCGGGTGACCCCCGGCCAGATGTAACGACCTCCTCACGAGCCGGTCCAGCCCTTGCCATCCACCGCGACCCGGGGTCGAATGGACCCGATCGGAGCCGTAGAACAGATGTACGTCACTCACACCCGGAGACATTCGATGAAGCTCCCCCGTACCCATGTGTCCTTGCCGCGCGCCCTGGGCGCGGCGGCAGCAGTCGCCTCCCTCGCGTTCCTGACCGCGTGCGGCGAGCCGGGCTCCGCCGGAGGCGGAGGTGGCTCGACGGACGCGGGCGGCGGCGGCAGCGTCGCGGCGTGCGAGGCCGTGCCGGGCGACGAGCTCGTGGTGCTCGACGACGACCAGCAGCTCCAGACCGTCGACAACATCATCCCGGCGGTCAACGCCGCGGCGGTGGAGGGCGACGACACCCTGATCCCGCTGCTGGACAGCGTGTCCGCCGCCCTGGACACCGACACCCTCATCGGTCTGAACAAGGCTGTGGACGTCGACCGGCGCACGTCGCAGGACGTCGCCGAGGAGTTCGTGGCCGACGCGGGCCTGGACGACCCGGAGCAGAGCGGCAGCGGGTCCGTCGTCGTCGGCGCCGCCGACTTCGCGGAGAGCGCCACGCTCGGCACCATCTACGCGACCGTGCTGAACGCGGCCGGGTACGACGCCGAGGTGACCACCATCGGCAACCGCGAGGCCTACCTCCCGGCGCTGGAGGACGGCAAGCAGGTCCAGGTGATCCCGGAGTACGTGGGCACCCTGACCGAGTTCATCAACAAGAACGTCAACGGCGCCGACGCCGAGCCGGTCGCGAGCAGCGACCTCGACGCGACGGTCGAGGGCCTCACGGGCCTCGGCGAGGAGGTCGGCCTCGTGTTCGGCGAGCCCTCCCCCGCGCAGGACCAGAACGCGTTCGCCGTGACCAAGGCGTTCGCCGACGAGCACGGCGTCACGACGCTCAGCGAGCTCGCCGAGGCGTGCGGCGGCCTGGTGCTCGGCGGCCCGCCGGAGTGCACGGAGCGCCCGTTCTGCCAGCCGGGCCTCGAGGAGACCTACGGGCTGGAGTTCGCGGAGTTCACGTCGCTCGACGCGGGCGGCCCGCTGACCAAGTCGGCCCTCCAGCAGGGCGAGATCACCCTCGGCCTGGTATTCAGCTCGGACGGCTCGCTCACCCCGAACGAGTGACCCGCTGAGTGCTGGACATCCGCCCTTCGCGAGGCATCAGAAGGGCGGATGTCCAGCGCTCAGCGCTTGCTACAGGCCGTAGGACTCCAGGAAGCGGAGCCAGACCTCGCTCACCGTCGGGTAGGCCGGGACCGCGTGCCACAGCCGGTCCAGCGGCACCTCGCCGACGACGGCGATGGTCGCCGCGTGCAGCATCTCGCCGGCGTCGGGGCCCACGAACGTCGCGCCGACCAGGACCTTGCGCTGCGTGTCGACGAGCACCTGCGCCCGCCCCGTGTACCCGGGCGACTCGACGCTCGCGCCCGCCACCCAGGACAGGTCGTACGACACCGCCTCGACGGGCAGGCCCGCCGCCCGCGCCTCGCGCTCCGTGGGTCCCACCCAGCTGACCTGCGGCTGCGTGAACACCACCTGGACGCGGGCGGTCCGGTCGGCGGTCGCGGCGTACCGGGACCACGGCGCGGGCTCCTCGCCCTGGGCCGGGGCCGGGTCGCCGTGGGTCGGGGCCCGGTCGCCCGCCTCCGTGCCGTAGCGCGCGGCCACCACGTCACCGACCACACGCCCCTGGTACTTGCCCTGGTGCGTCGTGGGCGCCCGGCCGGTGACGTCGCCGCAGGCGTACAGCCAGCCGCCCTCGACGCCGGTGACCTGCAGGGACTCGTCGACGACGAGCGCCCCGCCCCGGCCCAGCGCGGACTCGTCGAGCCCGGCGGCCTCCACGCCCAGGTCCGCCGTCCGCGGTACCCGGCCCGTGGCCACGAGGATCTCCGCGGCGGTGACCTCCCCGCCGTCCGACAGGGTGACGGTCACCGTGCCGTCCGCGCGCTGCACCGCGCTCGGCTCGACACCCAGGCGCACGTCGACGCCCGCGGCGCGCAGCGCGTCCGCGACCATCTCGCCGGCGAACGGCTCGGCGTTGGACAGCAGGCCGCCCCGGGCCAGCAGGGTGACCCGCGCGCCGAGGTCGGCGTACGCGTTGGCCATCTCCACGCCGACCACACCGCCCCCGACCACCACGAGGGACTCAGGCACGGCGTCGGACGCCGTCGCCTCGCGGCTCGACCAGGGCTCCGCCTCGGCGAGCCCCGGCACGTCCGGGAGCACCGGCACGCTACCGGTCGCCACGATCACCGCGTGCCGTGCCCGCAGGAGCCGCGTGACCGGGGCGTCGCCGAGGTCCGTGGCCTCGCCGAACCCGGCCGCCGGGCTGTCCTTGGGCGCAGTGACCTCCACGAGCCGTTCCCCGGCCAGGCGCCCGTGCCCGCGCACCAGGGTCAGGCCGGCGCCCTCGACCCAGGACACCTGCCCGGAGTCGTCCCAGCCGCTGGTGATCTCGTCGCGCCGGGCGAAGACCGCGGCCGCGTCCGGCGGCCCAGGGTCCGCCAGACCCGGGGTGTCCCGGGCGAGCGAGCGGACGGCACCGGCGCGCAGCAGCACCTTCGACGGCATGCAGGCCCAGTACGAGCACTCACCGCCCACCAGCTCGGACTCGACCAGCGCGACGGACAGGCCGGTGCGCGAGGCCCGGTCGGCCGCGTTCTCCCCCACCGGCCCGCCGCCGATCACGACGACGTCGAACGACTCCTCAGAAACTGTCATGCCGCCATGGTGGCCCTCCCTCGCGCGCCCCGCCAGACGCATCACCGGACTCCACCCGGACGCGCGTCCCCGCACCCGTGTGACAGGCGTCTCTATATCGGCGGTATACACGTGACGGGGCCGCGTGTATCGTCGGTATACATGAGATCCGGTCGAGAGAGCCTCCTCGCCGCGGCCCGCACCCTGCTCGCCGAGCGGCCCGAGCACGAGCCGACGACGCGCGAGCTGTACGAGGCGGCCGGCGTGGCAGCGCCCACGCTGTACCACCACTTCGGCGACAAGGACGGCCTCATCGAGGCCGTCGTCGACGACGCCTTCGCGGCCTACCTGGAACGCAAGCGTGGCGTGCCGAGCACCGGCGACCTCGTCGCCGACTTCGAGGCCGGCTGGGACATGCACATCGCGTTCGGCGTCGAGAACCCGGCGCTCTACGCCGTGATGTTCGGCCGCACGAGCGGACGCCGCTCGCGTGCGGCCGGGGTCGCGGAGGACGAGCTGCGGGCCGCGCTGGTCCGCCTCGCCGACGCCGGGCTGCTCGTGGTCGGCGTCGAGGAGGCCCTGGCGCTGACCACCGCGACGGCCGTCGGGTGCGTGGCCCAGCTCAACCACCTCGGCGAACCCGCCGACGGATCCCTGTCGCGCACCCTGCGCACCGTCCTCGTCGGCCACATCGCGGGCGCACGCCCGGCAGACGACACCTCCGAGCAGGGCGCGGCCCCGGCCGCCCGGACCCTGCTCGCACGACTCGGCCCCGCACAGGAGCCGTTCACGGCCGCGGAGCTCGCGCTCCTGCGCCAATGGCTGGGCACGCTCGCCGCGCGCCCGGCGCACGACGGAAGGAACCACTCATGACCACCACCGCACCGCACACGACGACCGACGCCGAGGCGACGGAGATCATCCGGCAGATCGCCGCGGGCTACGGCAGCATCCTGCGCTCGCCGGTCCTGGGGACGCCGGCCGACCAGGGCCTCGCCTACGAGGACGTCACGTTCCCGTCGGCGGACGGCACGCCGCTGGAGGCCTGGTTCATCCCCCGCGAGGGCTCGGACAAGCTGATCATCGCGAACCACCCCCTGTGGTTCAGCCGCACCGGCCTGCCCGCGCACCTCGAACCCTGGCGGTCGCTCGGCGCGCTCGGGGGCAACGACTTCGCGGTCGACTTCCTGCCGGACTACCGGATCCTGCACGACGCCGGCTACAACGTGCTGACGTACGACATGCGAAACCTCGGCCAGAGCGGCAGCGCGAACGGCGGCCGCGGCAGCGGCGGCCGGTTCGAGGCACGCGACGTCATCGGCTCGCTGCACTTCGCCCGGTCCGACGCGCGCACGCGTGGCATGACGATCGGCCTGTTCAGCCGCTGCCAGGGCGCGAACGCCACGATGTTCGCCATGCAGGAGCACCCCGAGGAGTTCGAGGACGTGCGCTGCATGCTCGCGCCCCAGCCCCTGTCGGTGGGCGTGACCATGCGGCGCAGCCTGGAGCTGCTCGGCATCCCCGGACGCATCGACGACCTGGAGCGCGAGATCCAGCTCCAGGTGAGCCACACGTTCGCCGAGATGACGCCGGTGACCTGGGCACGCAGCGTGCAGGTGCCGACCTACCTGTACCAGGTGCGCGACGACCTGCTGACCGACCCGAGCGACGTGCAGGGCATGTTCGACAACATCCCGGTCGCCGAGAAGGAGCTGCACTGGATCGAGGGCACGACGGCCCGTTGGGACGGGTACCTCGACTTCCAGCGTGACCCGCAGCCCAAGCTCGACTTCCTGGCCCGGCACATGTCCTGATCACCGGGCGGCGCCGCCGGACGGAGGAACGGTCGCCGTACGACACCTCGTACGGCGACCGTTCCTCCGTCCGGCCGATCTCGCTCCGGGTCAGGCGAGGCCCGCGCGGCGCAGGGCGTCGGCCATCGCGGTGTCGGCCGGGGCCGGGCGGGCACCGCGCCCACCGCCGCCCTGCCTGCCCTGACCCTGACCGCGACCACGGTTGCCGCGGCCGTCACCGCCCCGGCCGTCCCCGCGGCGTCCGCCACCCTGGCCCTCGCCCGAGCCCTGGCCACCGCGAGCGCCCGACGTCCGCCCGCCGGGGGCGGAGCCCACCTCGTCGTCCAGGCGCAGCGACAGCGAGATGCGCTTGCGCTGCAGGTCGACGTCCATGACCTTGACCTTGACGATGTCGCCCGACTTCACGACCTCGCGTGGGTCGCTGACGAAGTTCTTCGACATGGCCGAGACGTGCACGAGGCCGTCCTGGTGCACGCCGACGTCGACGAACGCGCCGAACGCCGCCACGTTGGTGACCTGCCCCTCCAGCACCATGCCGGGCACGAGGTCGCCGAGCGTCTCGACGCCGTCGGCGAAGGACGCCGTGGTGAACGCCGGGCGCGGGTCGCGGCCGGGCTTCTCCAGCTCGGCGAAGATGTCGGTGACCGTGGGCAGACCGAAGGTCTCGTCCACGAAGTCGGTGGGCCGCAGGGTGCGCAGGGCACCGCCGTTGCCGATCAGGGCGGGCACGTCGGCGCCCGACGCCGTGACGATGCGCCGGGCCAGCGGGTACGCCTCGGGGTGCACGGACGACGCGTCGAGCGGCTCCTCGCCGCCCGTGACCTTGAGGAAGCCCGCGCACTGCTCGAACGCCTTGGGGCCCAGGCGCGGCACGTTCTTCAGCGCCGACCGGGAGGGGTAGGGGCCGTTGGCGTCCCGGTAGGAGACGATGTTCTCCGCGAGCGTCGAGGTGATGCCCGAGACCCGCGAGAGCAGCGGCACCGACGCCGTGTTCAGGTCCACGCCCACGCCGTTCACGCAGTCCTCCACCACGGCGTCCAGCGACCGCGACAGCTTGCTCTCGGTGATGTCGTGCTGGTACTGGCCCACGCCGATCGACTTGGGGTCGATCTTCACGAGCTCGGCGAGCGGGTCCTGCAGGCGGCGCGCGATCGAGACGGCGCCGCGGATGGACACGTCCAGGTCGGGCAGCTCCGCGCTCGCGTAGGCGGACGCCGAGTACACGGACGCGCCGGCCTCGGACACCACGGCCTTGGTCAGGCCGAGCTCGGGCACCTTCTTCATGAGGTCGGCGGCGAGTCGCTCGGTCTCGCGCGACGCCGTGCCGTTGCCGATCGCGACCAGGTCCACGTGGTGCTTCTGGGCGAGCCGGGCCAGCACGGCCAGGGACTCGTCCCACCGGTTGGCGGGGGCGTGCGGGTAGATGGTCGCGTGCTCGACGACCTTGCCCGTCGCATCGACCACGGCGACCTTCACGCCGGTGCGCAGGCCCGGGTCCAGGCCCATCGTGGCGCGCGTGCCGGCCGGCGCCGCGAGCAGCAGGTCGCGCAGGTTGGCCGCGAACACGCGCACGGCCTCGTCCTCCGCCTCGGAGCGCAGGCGCAGCCGCACGTCGATGCCGAGGTGCACCAGGATCTTGGTGCGCCACGCCCAGCGGACCGTGTCGGTGAGCCAGCGGTCGGCGGGGCGGCCCTGGTTCGCGATGCCGAACTGGTGCGCGATGGTGGCCTCGTACGACGTCGGCACGCCGGGCTCGATGCCCTCCTCCGGCTCGATCGTCAGGTCCAGCACGTCCTCCTTCTCGCCCCGGAACAGGGCGAGCACGCGGTGCGAGGGCAGGCTGGACAGCGCCTCGGAGAACTCGAAGTAGTCGGAGAACTTGGCGCCCTTGTCCTGCGCGCCGTCGCGCACCGCGGAGAGCATGCGCCCGCGCTGCCACAGCCGCTCGCGCAGGGTGCCGATCAGGTCGGCGTCCTCGCCCATGCGCTCCACGAGGATCGCGCGGGCGCCGTCGAGGGCCGCGGTGGTGTCGGCCACGCCCTTGTCGGCGTCGACGTACGCGCCCGCGGCCGCGGCCGGGTCGAGCGACGGGTCGCCCAGGAGCGCCTCGGCGAGCGGCTCCAGGCCGGCCTCGCGTGCGATCTGCGCCTTGGTGCGCCGCTTGGGCTTGTACGGGAGGTAGATGTCCTCCAGGCGCGACTTCGTGTCCGCCGACAGGATCTGGGCGCGCAGCTCGTCCGTGAGCTTGCCCTGCTCCTCGACCGAGCTCAGGATCGCCGCGCGCCGCTCCTCGAGCTCGCGCAGGTAGCGCAGCCGCTCCTCCAGCGTGCGCAGCTGGGCGTCGTCGAGCGTGCCCGTGACCTCCTTGCGGTAGCGGGCGATGAACGGCACGGTCGCGCCGCCGTCGAGCAGGTCCACCGCCGCGGACACCTGCCCTTCCCGTACGCCCAGCTCCTCGGCGATCCGCCGGTTGATTCCTGCCAACGTCTTCCTACCTCACATGTCGTGTCGCACGCGCCGGGTGGTCCGGACAGATTGTGCCCGGCACCACCGACATCTGTCGCATCCGCCCGCCCGTGTCAGAGGTCCAGGTCGCCCGGGTGACCCGCACGTCGGACACGGGAGCGGGTGCAAGGGGTGGGGGCGTCGGGACACAGGCACGGTGAGACCCCGCGCCGGTGCGCGGCCCCGGCCCCAGGAGGAACCCGTGCAGCGTCCAGCTCACCGTGCCACGACCGCCGGCGCGGCCGCCGCCGTCGCCCTCGCCCTGGCCGCCTGCGGCCCGGCCGCCGACGAGGGCCTGCTGCCGTCCGACGCCGAGCGCGCCGTCGTGCCCCTGGCCGACGCGCCCGCGACCGCCGGCGCCGTGCCGGCCACCGAGCACCTGGGCCTGCTGGCGCTGCGCACCGCCGCGGAACCGGACGAGGACGCCCTGGTCTCGCCCGCGTCGCTGTCCCTCGCGCTGGCGCTGCTCGCGGAGGGTGCGCGGGGCGAGACGGCCGCCACGCTCGACACCGCGCTCGGGGCGGCGGGCCCGGAGCGCACGGCGGCGTACAACGCCCTGGCGGGCGCGCTCGCGGAGCACGACGGCGACCCCGCCGTCGTACGCGACAAGGACCTGCCGGACCGTCCGCTGCTGCACCTGGCGAACCAGGCCGTGCTCGACGACGACCTCGTGGTCGAGCAGGACTACGTGGACGCCCTGACCACGTCCTTCGGCGCGGGGATCCAGCGCACCGACCTGGACAGCGGTGCAGGCAAGGCGCTCCTGGACGCCTGGGTCGACGAGCACACCGGCGGCCTGGTCGAGCGGTCCGCGATCGAGCCCGACGGCGCCCTGCGGCTCGTGCTGCAGAACGCGGTGCTGCTCGCGGCCCGCTGGGAGACCCCGTTCGAGCGGGACCTGACCACCGACGTCGACTTCACCGGGCCGGCGGGGACCGAACCCGTCGAGATGGTGCGGGGCACGCAGCCGTGGGCGTACGCGGCGCGGGACGGGTGGGCAGCCGTGCGGCTGCCGTACGACGAGGCGTTCCACGCGGACGTGCTGCTGCCGCCGCCCGGCACCGACCCCGCCGAGGTCACCACCGACACCCTTGCCGCCCTGACCGGCGCCCTGGACGCCGAGTCCCCGCGCGCGGTCGAGCTCACGATGCCGACCCTGGAGATCGAGCCGCCCGCGCTGGACCTGGCGCCCGTGCTGGAGCAGGCGGGGCTCGGCGGCCTGTTCGGCACCCCGGACCTGTCCGGTGTCACGACGGCCGAGCCGCTGCGGCTGAGCCAGGCCATGCAGCAGGCCTACCTGCGCCTCGACGAGGAGGGCACCGTGGCCGCGGCCGTCACCGAGCTCGGCGTGGAGGCGGCGGGCGGGGTGCCGGAGCAGGCGGTCCCGATGCTCGTCGACCGGCCGTACCTGCTCCGGATCGCCCACACCCGGACCGCGTTGCCCCTGTTCCTGGCCGCCGTGCGCACGCCCGCACACTGATTCGTTGATGATTCATTGACCGGGGCACCGGCCACCACTAGCGTGCGCAGCACAAACGGGTGAAACCGGATTCGAGCGGACACCCCTTCACAGCAGGAGGTACTCCGTGGCGCTGTCGTTCCTCGACCGCGAGCACACGGTGGCCACGCCCGGCTACAGCCGGTGGCTCATCCCGCCGGCGGCGCTCGCCATCCATCTGTGCATCGGCCAGGCCTACGCGACCAGCGTGTACAAGAACGCGCTGGTCGCCCACTTCGACTCGAGCCTGACCGCGATCGGCGTCATCTTCTCCATCGCCATCGTCATGCTCGGCCTCTCGGCGGCCGTCATGGGCACGTGGGTGGAGCGCGTGGGCCCGCGGGCCGCGATGTTCACCTCGGCCTGCTTCTGGGCGGCGGGATTCCTGGTCGGTGCGCTCGGCATCGCGACGTCGCAGCTCTGGCTCGTCTACCTGGGTTACGGGTTCATCGGCGGCATCGGCCTCGGCATCGGCTACATCTCGCCGGTGTCCACGCTGATCAAGTGGTTCCCGGACCGTCCGGGCCTGGCCACGGGCATGGCGATCATGGGCTTCGGCGGCGGCGCCCTCGTCGCGTCCCCGCTGTCCCGCCAGCTCATGGCGGTCTACGACAGCGGGTACGACCCGGCCGACCCCACCTCCGTGGCCTCCGGCAGCGCCGTCACCTCCCTGTTCGTGACCCTGGGCATCGCCTACTTCCTCGTCATGATGCTGGGCGTGTTCACGGTGCGCGTGCCCGCGCCGGGCTGGATGCCCGCGGGCTTCGACGCGAGCTCCGTGGCGGCCCGGCCCATGGTGTCGACGGCGAACGTCTCGGCCGCGAACGCGATCCGCACCCCGCAGTTCTGGCTCCTGTGGACCGTGCTGTTCTGCAACGTGACGGCAGGCATCGGCATCCTGGAGCAGGCCGCGCCGATGATCCAGGACTTCTTCCGCGACGGCGGCACGTCGTCCGTGGCGCCGACGACGGCGGCCGGGTTCGTCGCGTTCCTGTCGCTGTTCAACATGGCGGGACGGTTCGCGTGGTCGTCGACGTCGGACTACATCGGCCGCAAGCCCACGTACGTGATGTACCTGGGCGTCGGCATGGTGCTGTACGTGCTGCTGGCCACGGTGGGCAACCTGTCCACGGTGATCTTCGTGCTGGTGGCGGCCGTGATCATCTCGTTCTACGGGGGCGGTTTCGCCACGGTGCCCGCCTACCTGCGCGACCTGTTCGGCACGTTCCAGGTGGGCGCCATCCACGGCCGCCTGCTCACCGCGTGGTCCGCCGCGGGCATCGCCGGACCGCTGATCATCAACGGGTTCCTCGACGCGCAGGGCACGCCCGGCGAGCTCGTCGCCGCCGACTACCGGCCCGCGCTGTTCACCATGGTGGCCGTGCTGGCGGTCGGCTTCGTGGCCAACGCCCTGGTGCGGCCCGTCGCCGCACGGTTCCACGAGCCGGCGGATCCCGCCGGTGAGCTCGCCGAGGGGAAGGTGTGAGCATGCCTGAGCAGACATCCGGGCAGCCCGGCAACCAGGTGCCACGGCTGGTGGTGACGTGGCTCGTCGTGACGGTGCCGCTCGCCTACGGCCTGTTCGAGACGATCCGGGGCGTCATCCCGCTGTTCACGTCGTAGCGGCCGGGGCGGCCCCGCGCGTGGTACATCCTGGACCAGGCGGGGCCGTCGCGGGATCGACGGCGGCCGCCGCTCAGCCCAGCCGGTCCGCGCGGGTGTAGACGTTCATCGAGTCGCCGCGCACGAACCCGAGCAGGGTCACGCCGCTCTCCTCGGCGAGGTCCACCGCCAGCGTGGACGGCGCCGAGATGGCGGAGAGCACCGGGATCCCCGCCCGCGCGGCCTTCTGCACCAGCTCGAACGACGCCCGCCCGCTGACCTGGAGCACCGTCCCGGCGGCGGGGAGGACGCCGTCCCGCAGCGCGGCGCCGACCACCTTGTCGACGGCGTTGTGCCGGCCCACGTCCTCGCGCACGTACAACGCCTCGCCGTCCGCCGTGAACAGGCCCGCGGCGTGCAGGCCGCCGGTGCGGTCGAAGGCGCGCTGCTGCTCGCGCAGCAGGTCGGGCAGGGCAGCGATCACCTCGGGGTCCACCACCACAGGGTCGGCGGCGACCGGCCAGCGCAGGCCGGCCAGCACCTCCACGACCGTGTCCGAGCCGCAGACGCCGCACGCGCTCGTCGTCGCGAAGGCGCGGGCCCGCGGCGGCTCGACGCCCCGCGCGAGCACCACCTCGACGGTGTTGTCCTCGTCGGGGCACAGACGCATCGCCACGATGTCCGACGGCGCAGCCACCGCACCCTCGGAGACCAGCCACCCCGCCACGAGGTCGAAGTCGTGCCCGGGGGTCCGCATGGTGACGGTCAGCGTCTCACCGGCGCCGGCCGCGGAGCCGTCGGAGGCAGGGCCGCCGACCGGAACCACCGGGCGTACGGGCCCCACGGTGCCGACGGGCACGAGCGGCGCACGCGACCGCGCCACGGCCGGCACGAGCCGCACCATCAGGGGTTCCTCGACGGCGAGCGTGTCGGGGCGCTGCGCACGGTTGCCCTGCCGGACGCGGACCACACGACGTCGGTCGGTGACGACTCCCATGCCGCAAGTCTCGCACCCGCGCCCGCCGCCCTGTCCAGCCCCGCGCACGTCGGTCCGCGTCCGTGAGCTCGGCCCTTCGCCCCGGTCGGAGCCGGGTGTTCGGTCCCTTGCCCTGAGATCGGTCGTTCGACCGACCGATCTCGGGGCAAGGGACCGAACACCGCACGCCAGGAGATGCAAGTGACCGATATGTCATACCTCCACACCGGGGTGAAAGCGGCGTAGTGTCGCCCGTGTGACCGACGTGAGCGACGCAGCCCGCACCGACGCCCCCGAGCAGAGCCTGCGCATCGGACCACCGAAGACGACCGCCGCGGGCGTGCCCGGCGTGGTGCACGGGCTCGCCCACGTGCTCGACGAGGCCGGCGTCGCGCGCGGCCTGCGCACGCTCCCCATCCTGAACCAGCACGGCGGCTTCGACTGCCCCGGCTGCGCCTGGCCGGAACCGGGCAAGCCCCACGTCGCGGAGTTCTGCGAGAACGGCGCCAAGGCCGTCGCGGAGGAGGCCACCCGCCGGCGGGCGGACGCCGCGTTCTTCGCGGAGCACCCGATCTCGGAGCTCGCCACGTGGACCGACCACCGGCTCGGCAAGTCCGGGCGCCTCACGGAGCCGATGCTGCGCGAGGAGGGTTCGGACCACTACCGCCCCGTCTCCTGGGACGAGGCGCTCGACCTGGTCGCCACGGAGCTGCGCGGCCTGGACTCGCCGGACGAGGCCGCGTTCTACACCTCGGGCCGCACCAGCAACGAGGCCGCGTTCGTCTACCAGCTGCTGGCCCGCAAGCTCGGCACCAACAACATGCCAGACTGCTCGAACATGTGCCACGAGTCGTCCGGCACGGCGCTGACGGAGACCCTGGGCATCGGCAAGGGCAGTGTCTCGCTGGAGGACATCACCGACCACGCCGACCTGGTGGTCGTCGTCGGCCAGAATCCCGGGACCAACCACCCCCGGATGCTCACCGCGCTGGAGCACGCCAAGGAGCGCGGGGCGCGCATCGTCGCCATCAACCCCCTGCCCGAGGCGGGCCTGCAGACCTTCAAGAACCCGCAGCGCGTCAAGGGTGTGGTGGGCCCGGGCACGAAGCTGGCCGACCGGTTCCTCCAGGTGCGCCTCGCGGGCGACCTGGCCCTGTTCCAGGCCGTCAACCGCCTGCTCCTGGAGGCGGACGACGACGCCCGCACCGCCGGCCACCCGGGCGTGCTGGACCACGCGTTCATCGCCGAGCACACCTCGGGCTTCGAGCACGCCGCCGCCGCGTGGCGCGCCCTCGACTGGGCCGACGTCGACGCCGCGACGGGTCTCGACCGGGCCGAGATCGAGGGGTTCGTCGAGGACGTGCTGGCGGCGAAGAACGTCGTCGTGTGCTGGGCGATGGGGCTGACCCAGCACAAGCAGTCGGTCGCCACGATCCGCGAGGTCGTGAGCTTCCTGCTGCTGCGCGGGAACGTCGGCCGGCCCGGTGCCGGCGCGTGCCCCGTGCGCGGGCACAGCAACGTGCAGGGCGACCGCACCATGGGCATCTGGGAGCGGCCGACCCCCGCGTTCCTCGACGCGCTCGGCGCCGAGTTCGGCTTCGAGCCGCCCCGCGCGCACGGCTACGACGTCGTCGACACGGTGCGCGCCCTGCGCGACGGGAAGCTCAAGGTCTTCATGGCGGTGGGCGGCAACTTCGCGTCGGCCACGCCGGACAGTGCCGTCACCGAGGCCGCGCTGCGCGAGGTGCCGCTCACGGTGCACGTGTCGACCAAGCTCAACCGGTCGCACGTGCTGCCCGGCCGGCGGTCCCTCGTGCTGCCGTGCCTGGGCCGCACCGAACGGGACACGACCGGCGGGCGCGAGCAGGTGGTCACCGTCGAGGACTCGATGAGCGTGGTGCACTCCTCCCGCGGGCGGCTGGCCCCGGCGTCGGCGTCCCTGCGCAGCGAGACGGCGATCCTGTGCGACCTGGCGCGGCGCACGCTCGGGGCCGACGACCCGACCCCCTGGGAGGAGTTCGCCGGCGACTACGCGCGCATCCGCGACTCGATCTCCCGCGTGATCCCCGGTTTCGAGGACTTCGAGCGCCGCGTGGCCGAGCCGGGCGGATTCGTGCTGCCCCACCCGCCGCGCGACGCCCGCGTCTTTCCCACCACCACGGGCAAGGCGAACTTCACCGTGAACGAGCTCGAGGTGGTGCGGGTGCCCCAGGGCCGCCTGCTGCTGCAGACGGTGCGCTCCCACGACCAGTTCAACACCACGGTCTACGGCCTGGACGACCGGTACCGGGGCGTGAAGAACGGGCGCCGGGTGGTGTTCGTGCACCCGGACGACCTGGCCGCGGGCGGGTTCGCGGACGGCGACACGGTCGACCTCGTCAGCGAGTGGCCGGGGGCGGACGGCGAGGTCGCCGAACGCCGGGCCGAGGGGTTCCGGGCCGTGCCCTTCCCGACGGCGCGCGGCTGCGCCGCGGCCTACTTCCCCGAGACGAACGTGCTCGTGCCGCTGGACCACACCGCCGAGCAGAGCAACACCCCGGCCTCCAAGTCGGTGCTGATCCGCCTCGAGCCCGCCCGCTGACGTGACCGGGGTGCGGAGGGCCGTCGTGGCCGGGTGGAACGGGTTCATCGGGCGTGCGCTCGTCGCCGACCTCACGGGCCGCGGGTACGACGTCGCGCGCGTGGGCCGGTCCGGCCCGGACGCGCGCTGGTCCGACGGGCCGGACGCGCTCCGCGACCTCGTCGACGGCGCCGACCTGCTGGTCAACCTCGCGGGCAGGAGCGTGGGCTGCCGGTACACCGACGCCCACCGCGACGAGATCCTGCGGTCGCGGGTCGAGACCACCCGGCAGCTGCGCGAGGCCGTCACGGCGTCGGCCCGGCCGCCGCGGCTCTGGCTCAACGCGAGCACGGCCACCATCTACCGCTACGCGCTCGACCGCCCGCAGACTGAGGACGACGGCGAGCTGGGCACCGGCTTCTCCGTGGACGTCGCGCGGAGCTGGGAGCGCGAGCTGTTCGCGGGCGACCTGCCCGGCACGCGCCGGGTCGCGCTCCGGATGGCGATCGTGCTCGGCGGCCCGGCGTCCGACCTGCTGGCGCGCGTGGCGCGACTCGGTGTCGGCGGGCCGCAGCTCGACGGGTGGTGGTTCGGGCACCGCCGCTACCGCGGCATCGGCGAGGACCCGACGGGCGGTCCCGTGCCCGTGCACCACAGCCAGGGCCGGCAGAAGTTCTCGTGGATCCACGTCGACGACGTGCTGCGGGCCGTCCGGTTCCTGGAGCAGCACGAGGACATCTCCGGGCCGGTGAACCTGGCCGCGCCGCACCCCGTCGACAACCGCACCCTCATGGCCGAGCTGCGCCGCGTGACCCGCATGCCGATCGGCATACCGGCGCCCCGCTGGCTGCTGGAACCCGCCCTGTGGGTGCTGCGCAACGAGGCCGAGCTGGTGCTCAAGAGCCGCTGGGTGCTGCCGGCGCGGCTGGAGTCGGCGGGCTTCGCCTTCCGCTGGCCGCACCTCGCCCCGGCCCTCGACGACGTCATCCCCCGCTGAGTGCTGGGTATCCGCCCTTCTCGTGGACGAGAAAGGGCGGATACCCAGCACTCAGCGGACGGGGGGTCGGGTCAGTGGGAGACCGCCTTCTCCGCGCCCGCGCCCGTGAGGGAGCGGACCTCCATCTCCGCGTACTTCTCGGGGTGCGACCGCTCCTTGCTCAGGAACGTGCCGACGATGCCGAGCACGAACGCGAGCGGGATGGTCACGATGCCCGGGTTGTCGAGCGGGAAGAAGTGGAAGTCGATGGCCGGGTTGCTGATCATCGACTTGCTGAGCCCCGTGACCGGGTCGGCGGGCTTGCCCGACACGACCGGCGAGAAGATGATCAGCACGACCGTCGAGATCAGGCCGCCGTAGATGCTCCACAGCGCGCCCGACGTGTTGAACCGCTTCCAGAACAGCGAGTAGATGATGGTCGGCAGGTTCGCGGACGCCGCGACGCAGAACGCCAGCGCCACGAGGAACGCGATGTTCTGGCCGTTGGCGAAGATGCCACCGAGGATCGCGATGACGCCGATCACGACCACGGTCCAGCGGGCGACGCGGACCTCGCCGTCGGCCGAGACCTGCCCCTTCTTGATGATCGAGGCGTAGATGTCGTGCGAGAAGCTCGCCGCAGCGGTGATCGTGAGGCCCGCCACCACGGCGAGGATCGTCGCGAACGCGACCGCCGCGATGATGCCGAGCAGGATCTCGCCACCGAGCTCGAACGCGAGCAGCGGCGCCGCCGAGTTCTGACCGCCCGGGGCCGCGAGGATCGCCTCGGGACCCACGAGGGCGCCGGCGCCGTACCCGAGCACCAGGGTGAACAGGTAGAAGATGCCGATCAGCCAGATGGCCACGACCACGGACTTCCGGGCCTCCTTGGCCGACGGCACCGTGTAGAAGCGCATGAGCACGTGCGGCAGACCCGCGGTGCCGAGCACCAGGGCCAGCGCCAGGGAGAGGAAGTCGAGCTGCGAGAGCGCGGACGCGCCGTACTGCAGACCCGGCTCGAGGATCGCCTCGCCCTTGTCACCGGACATGTTCACGGCCTCCTGCATGACCGCGGACAGGTTGAAGCCGTGCAGCGCGAGCACCCAGATCGTCATGGCGCCGGCGCCCGCGATGAGCAGCGTCGCCTTGATGATCTGCACCCACGTGGTGCCCTTCATGCCGCCCACCAGCACGTACAGGATCATGAGGGCGCCGACCACGGCGATGACCAGGCCCTGGCCCGCCTGGTCGGTGATGCCGAGCAGGAGCGCCACGAGGCCGCCCGCGCCGGCCATCTGCGCCAGCAGGTAGAAGAAGACGACGGCCAGCGTCGACAGCGCGGCGGCCATCCGGATCGGCCGCTGCTTGAGGCGGAACGACAGCACGTCGGCCATCGTGAACTTGCCGGTGTTGCGCAGCAGCTCGGCGACCAGCAGCAGGGCGACGAGCCACGCCACGAGGAAGCCGATGGAGTACAGGAAGCCGTCGTACCCGTTGACGGCGATGGCGCCGGCGATGCCCAGGAAGCTCGCCGCGGACAGGTAGTCGCCCGCGATGGCCGTGCCGTTCTGGGTGCCGGTGAAGCTGCGCCCGCCCGCGTAGAAGTCGGCGGCGCTCTTGTTCTGCCGCGACACCCGGAAGACGACGATGAGGGTGACGACGACGAACGCGCCGAAGATGCCGATGTTGATCCAGGTGTTGCCGACGTTCGTCGCCGCGGCGGCCATCACGGTCCCGTTCACAGCTGACCCCCCTCGATCTCCTCGCGCAGGGCCTGCGCCCGGGCGTCGAACTTGTTGTTCGCCCACCGCGCGTAGAGCGTGGTGATCACGAACGTGGACACGAACTGCAGCAGCCCGAAGACGAGGCCCACGGTGATGGTGCCTGCCACCCGGATGCTCATGAACTCGTGCGCGTACGTGCTCATCAGCGCATAGAGCAGGTACCAGACGAGGAACAGCGCGGTCATCGGGAAGACGAAGTTCCGGAACGCCCTGCGCAGGCTCTGGAACTCCTCCGAACGCTCGACGCGTTGGTAATCGGTTTCGACAGGCCCTGAAGCCCCTACGTCAGTCATGACGCCTCCATTGGCTCACGGGGCGCGCGCTCTGCTCGCGGCCCGGTGCGCTCTTCGCACCCGGGGTCAAATGTGCCGTACTTCACATGCCGGGGGCAAACAGATCCCACGGTGGGTTGACTGACTTGACCAACTCGTTATACCCGGCTCGGAGGGGGCCTCCACGAAGGAGAACCGGCTGGTCAGCGCCGCACGTACGTGAGGTCGGTGATCTCGCGCCCCGCCCGGTGCGCCTTGCGCTCGAACCCCGTCAGCACCCGCCGCTCGAAGCGCGGCGCGCGGCCGCCCGCGCCGTGCGCGTTCTCCAGGTGCTCGTGCGCGTCCAGCACCTCGAGCATCTGCTCGGCGTACTCGGCCCAGTCGGTGGCGAGGCGCAGGGTCCCTCCGGGGCGCAGCACCCGCGCCGCGAGCCCCGCGAACTCCGCGGTGACCAGGCGCCGCTTGTGGTGGCGCGACTTGTGCCACGGGTCCGGAAAGAAGACCCACAGCTCGTCCACGCCCCCGGCCGGGAGGGTCGTGGCCAGCAGCTCCGCGGCGTTGGCCTGCACGAGCCGCAGGTTGGGCAGCCCCTCCCGGCCCTGCTCGGCGCCCGCCCGTTCCGCGCTCGCGATGGTGTGCGCGAGCCCGGGCTGGTACACCTCCACGGCCAGGTGGTCCCGGTCGGGATCCGTGGCGGCGGCCTCGACCACGGCGTCGCCCATGCCCGACCCGACCTCCACGACCAGCGGCGCCGCACGCCCGAACACCGCCGCCGGGTCCAGCACGAACTCCGGGTCCACGGACGTGCGCGCGACGGCCCGCGGCACGTCGATCAGGTAGGCGTGGTGCCGCGCGGCCCACATCCGCTTCTGCCGGTCCGTCAGGCGGCCCGACCGGCGCACGAACGACACCGGCTTGGTGCGGAACCCGGCCAGCTCAGGACGGTCGGCAGGGTCCGCGGGCTCGGGTGCGGCGTCGGGCTGGACGGGTACGGGCTGACTCACACGCACGATCGTACGAGGTGTCGCCCGGTCAGCTCGCCCGCACCTCGTCCGCCAGCATCGCCGTCGCCTCGGCCGGGTCGAGGTCACCGACCAGGACGCGGAGCGTCAGCCCGTCGGCGAGGGCCAGCAGGCGCCGGGCCTGGACCAGGGCCGGGTCGCCGGCGGTGCCCGGCGGTGCGGACCCCGCGCCCGCCGCGCGGATCAGGCGGGCGCACTCGTCCTCCGCACCCCGGCGGGCCTCGGCGAGCACCTGCCGCACGGCGTCGTCGTTGATCGACCTGGCGACGTAGGCGTACCAGACGCTGACGCCGGCCCGCCCGGCGTCGTCCCGCGGGATCTGCTGGCTCACCACGTGCAGCAGGCGCTCGCGCGGCGGGGCCTGCTCCGTCTCGAGGTAGCCGCCGTAGGCACTGTCGACCAGGGCCGTGCAGCCGGCCAGCACCAGGGCCTCCTTGGTGCCGAAGTAGTGCTGGATCCGACCCGTCGAGACGCCGGCCGCGGCCGCCACGTGCCGCAGGCTCACCCCCTCGATGCCCTGCTGCGCGATCACGAGCCACAGCGCGTGGACGATCTGGGTCCGGCGCTCTGCGTGGTCGACGATCCGCGGCATGCGCGCAGTTTAGCAATACGTTCGCATCGCAACCTGTTACGATGCGAACGTATTGCAAAACGTCCGGAGGAGATCCCGATGCGCACCGACACCCCACGCCGTCGCTGGCCCGTCGCCCTGCTGGCCGTGCTCGCGGCGGTCTCGACCGGCGGCCTCGTGCTGCTCGTCGCGGCCGGCGGGCCCGGGGTGAACCACTTCCGCACCGCCGAAGGCCGCGCGGCGTACGAGGAGGCCTACGCGGCGGCCATGGCGGGCCTGCCCGAGCCGACGGCGACGCACGACGTCGCGACCACCTTCGGCACCGTCCGCGCCTACGCCTGGGTCGACGAGGAGCACCCGGACGCCACGCCCGTCGTGCTGCTGCCGGGGCGGTCGGCGGCCGTGCCGATGTGGGCCGACAACCTGCCCGACTTCGCCCGGCACCGCACCGTGTACGCCTTCGACACGCTCGGTGACACCGGCCTGTCCGTGCAGACGCTGCCCCTGGCGGACGTCGGCGACTCCGCCCGCTGGGTCGACGAGGCCATGCAGGCCCTGGGCATCGAGCGCGCCCACCTGCTCGGCCACTCCCAGGGGGGCGGCCTGGCGGCGGCCGTCGCCGTCCGCCATCCGGAGCGGCTCGCGAGCCTCACGCTCCTGGAACCGGTGCTCACGCTGGGCGTGCTGCCGATGTCGACGATCCTGTACTCGATCCCCGCCTCGCTGCCGTTCGTCCCCGAGGCGTGGCGCGAGGCGGCGCTGAACCGCATCGGCGGCGTCGAGCCGGAGGAGGTGGACCCCGACGACCCGCTGGCCCGGCTCATCACGGAGGGCTCGCGGCACTTCGCGTCGTCGTCGCTGCCCAACCCGGTGCCGCTGACCGACGACGAGCTGCGCGGCCTGGACATGCCCGTCTACGTGGGTCTCGCGAGCGACGGCTCCCTGTCCGGCGGCGACGCGGCCGAGCGCGCGACCCTGATCCCGGACGCACGGGTGAAGGTCTGGCCGGACACGACCCACTCGCTCCCGATGCAGGCCGCCGATGCCCTGGGCGCAGACCTGAAACAGTTCTGGACCACGAACGACCCGTCGCCACGCTGATGCGCTCGCCGAACGTAGGAGTTGTCGGCGCATGATCCGTCATGCGCCGACAACTCCTACGTCCGGCGGGTCACTGTCCCAGGAGGCGGGTCGTCAGCCAGTAGAGAGCCGTCGCCGCGATTGCCGTGGTGGTCACCGCTAGGGCCCAGCGGGCCACGCGCGGGGTTCGGGTGCGGAGCAGCGCCAGCAGCGGGAACGCCACCGCGACGATGCCGAGCTGCACCGCCTCGATGCCCACGTTGAACGACAGCAGCGACCACAGCAGCGTCCACGACCACGCCGCGTCGATGCCGAGCGCCCCGGCGAACCCCAGGCCGTGCACCAGCCCGAACACGAACACGACCGGCAGGCGCCACCGGTCCCAGGCGGTGCGCTCCTCGCGGACGGCCGGCGCGCGCAGGCGCAGCGCGTCCCGCACCGACCCGTGCACGGTCGGGCCCCGTCGCACCTGCCCCAGGTCCACGAGCGCCACGACGGCGATCGACGCCGCGATCACCGGCTCCACCACCGCCGCGGGCACCGAGACCACACCCAGCGCCGCGAGCAGGAACGTGACCGAGTGCGCCACGGTGAACGCGGTCGCCGTCCAGACCACGTCGCGCAGCCGGCGCGTGCCGATCAGCAGCGCCAGCAGGAACAGCACGTGGTCCGCCCCGAACAGCAGGTGCTCGCCGCCCAGCACGAAGAACTCCCCCATCTGCCGCAGCAGCCGGTGCTCCCCCGTGGTCAGGGTCGGCGACGCCGCGGTCAGCACCGCGGAGCCCTCCTCCTCGTCGAGCGCGTAGCGGACGATCGTCTCGGTCGAGTGCACGAACGACTCGGCGTCCGGGAACAGGGCGCTGGAGATCTCGTGGGTGCCCTCGGGCTCACCGGCGCACGCGAAGGCGTACGTGAGCGAGGCGTAGGCCCGCTCGCCCCGCTCCACCACGTCGACGTCCGCGAGCGCCGGGGTGCACGGCACGCCGTCGTAGGCGACTGCGAACCGGCCGGTGACGTACTCGTCGACGTCGTCCCGGTGCTCGTCGAGCTGCGCGAGCTGGGCCTCGCGGCCGGTGGCCTCGTACGCCTCGGCCCGGAGCCAGGCCGACTTCATGAGCAGGTCGTACTCGAGGTCCAGCACGGCGGACACGTCGGCCGTGCTGCCCGACGGCGCCGCGGTCACCTGGGCGTACACGTCGCTCGTCGCGTCGTGCGCCCACGCGACGGACCCTGCGACGGGGCTGCTCACCAGAGCGAGCAGCCCCGCCAGGGCCAGCGAGCGCCGGAGCGTCACCGGCGCGCCGTCGTGAACCACGCCGGCGACGCCGTCGCGGTGCCGCCCCCGGAGGTGCGGGCCGTGACGAACCAGGCGTAGGTGCGGCCGGGCTTGAGCCCGGTCCAGTGGACCGAGGCCGTCCGGCCGGAGGCCACGACGTCGCGCCCGATCTCACGCACGGGGTCGTAGAGGACCACCGACTCGGTGGCGAACGACGTGGTGCGGGAGGTCAGGTCGACCGGCAGCACCATGTTGTCCTCGCGGCCGTCGTACCGGTGCTCGGTGTCGTACTCGGTGGCGCCGAACTCACCGAGCAGCGGGGAGTAGGTGTCCACCGACATCTCGCCGCGGTCGACGTCGAACTGGAGCATGCGGAAGAAGGAGGCGCCGAGCTGGAGCTGGTCGGCCGGGTCGTAGCCGCCGATCCGGTCGAGCCCGACCCGGCCCGCGGCGACCGTGTAGAACTGGTAGTCCGCGAGCAGCTCGACCACGCCGCCGCCGATGTCGCCGATCACGGGCGGGCGCACGTTGGTGCCCACGCCGTGCCGGTGCCCGGCGAGCACGAGGAAGACGTTCGGGTTGTCCTTGACCAGCAGGTTGTAGAGCAGCGGTCCGTCGGACCCGCCGAAGGCGGCCCCGCGCCCGTCGGGCGCGGAGGACGGCTCGAGGTAGTCGTGGGTGAGCAGGATGCCGTTGCGGTCGGGGTACCGCTCGAAGATCGACGCCGCCCACTCGGCCTCGTCCCGCGTCACGCCGTAGGACAGGCCGACGGAGACGAAGTCGAGGCCGCCGGCCGAGAACAGGTCGTAGTGGTTCTCGTTCGAGCCGGGCTCCATGACGCCGCCGTACGAGGCGTTCTCCCAGCCCTCCGACAGCGCCTCGTACCGGTCCGGGCCGAAGTACTGGTCGTAGAGCGTCGGGTCGGTGCCGGACTGGTTGTCGTGGTTGCCCGCGACGACGCCGTTGGGGATGCCCGCCGCGTCGATCCGGCCCTGGGCCTGCGAGGCGAACTCGAGCTCACCGATCACCTGGTCCTCCATCTCGGGCGGGAAGGCCCGGATGTTGTTCTCGATGATGTCGCCGGTGTGGGCCACGTAGGCGATCTTGCGCTCGTCGGCGTTGTCGACGATCCAGTCCATGACGCCCTCGTAACCCTGCGCCCACACGGCGCGCTCCTCGGGCGTCTCCTGCTCGACGGCACCCTCGGACAGGTACTGCGTGTCGGTGTAGTGGACGATCGAGAAGTCGTAGTCCTCGGGGTCCTCGAACCGGTCGCCGTCGCCCGCGTCGATGTCGTCGGCGAAGGGGTCCTCACCGGTGACCAGCGCGTGCACGGTGCCGCGGTCCACGTGGTCCCGGGTGACGGTGCCCTCCAGGACCGTCGGGCCGTCGACGGCGCCGCGCGCCGCGGCGACGACGTCCCACGCGTCCGTGTCCGGGTTCCAGGCGCGCAGGGTGACCAGGCGGGCGGGGTCGGCGGTGCCCTCCCAGCGCAGCACGGGGGCCTCGACGTGGCCGCGGACGGGCACGTCGAACCGCTGGTAGGTCACGTCGGCCGACGCCGGCGCCTGCGCGGAGCGGCCGTCGCCGGGGGCCAGCGGCCTGGTGTCGATCTTCCGCTGCCCGCGCACGTCCAGCGTGGTGGGCACCTCGGCGGCGGTGCCCTGCCAGGCCTTGTTCAGGGTCAGGATCTCCGCGGCCGAGAACCGAGCGGTGACGCGGCCGCCGTCCGGCTCCGCGACCTTCGCCCGCAGCGTCGCGGTGCGTCCCACGCCGGAGGTGCCGGACGCCGGCGCGACGTCCGCGGGCACGTCCGGCACGCCGGCGCTCACGAACGTGACCTCGTGGGTCACCGCGTTGCCGAGGCCGTCCGTCGCCGAGACCGCGAGCGTGTGCTCGCCCGCGGTCAGGCCCGGACCCACGAGGTCGCCCACCGCGACCGCCGCGCCGTCGAGCGTGACGTCCGGGCCCTCGGTCACGCCGGAGGCGTCCTCGACCGAGACCGCGAGCGGCACGGCCGAGGTGAGCCGGTCGCCGTCGGCCGGTGTCGCGGAGACGAGCGCGGGGCCGGTGTTGTCGGTGAACAGGGCACGCGTGGCGGTCTCTCCCGTGGTCGAGGTCGCCGCGAGCTCGTGCTCGCCGTCGGGCAGCGTGGTGGTGTCGAGGTCGGCACGCAGGCCGCGCGCGGGCGCGTCGACCTCGAACGTCACCGTGATCTCGCGCAGCAGGTTCGCGTTCGAGCCGCACGTGCCGTCGCCCATGGCGTACGAGGGCTTGAGGCCGACGCCGGCCGCGGCGCCCGCCGCGGGCGTGAGCGCCAGGCCCGAGAGCGTGAAGTCGTCGCGGTTGCAGTCGTCCTGGAAGGTGCCGGTGACCACCCGGACCGTGTTCTCGCCGGGCCGCAGCCACTCGTTCGGGAACGTGACGTCGGCACGCTCGCTCGCGTACGAGCCGCCCAGCGGCGTCTCGATCCCGTTGACCACGAGCAGGTTGGCGGCGGCGCCGTCGACGGAGTTCGAGCCGACGTCGAACGAGAACGCCGCGTCGCCCGCGCCGAGGGTCTCGGTGGCGTCGAGCGGGTCGCCGTCGACCGTCAGCGCGGCCGTGGCACCCTCGCCGTCCGCGGGGCGCGCACCCGTGACGACGACGCCGCCGTGCGCCAGGGTGCCGTCGACCGGGGTGAGCAGCGGGGCGCCCGCCGGGGCGTTGTTCACCCGGACGGTGTGCTCCGTGGTGTCGCCCGAGGCGGTGCGCGCCTCGACCGTGTGCTCCCCGTTGGTCAGCGTGGTGGTGTCGAGGTCGGCGGCCAGGCCCGTGGTGCCCTGCGGGTCGCCCTGCACGAAGAACGTGAGCTCGGCACGCAGCAGGAGGCTCGTGTTGGAGCCGCAGCTCCCGTCGCCGAACGAGTAGGTGTACTCGTTCTCCTCGCCGTCGGCCAGCTCGCCGAGCGGGGCGAGCGTGAAGTCCGACAGCACGAAGTCGTCGTGGTTGGAGCCGCAGCTCGTCTCGATCGCCCCGACCACCACCTCGACGGTGTTCTCGCCGGTGACGAGCTGCTCGTTCGGCACCTCCAGCTCGACGCGCTCGCTCACGGCGTCGGGCAGGAGGATCGGCTCGCCGCCGTTGACCGAGACGTGGCTGCCGTAGCGCGCCTCGACGGAGTTGCTGCCCACCTCGTAGGAGAGCACCGACGTGCCCTGCGTCTCCGCGGCACCCGGCACGTCCGCGCCGTCGACGGTGAGCCGCACGACGTCGTCGCCCGGCGCCACCGGCTCGGCCGCCACGGGCACGGTGCCCTCGAGGAAGGCCCCGTCGCGCGGGGTCAGGAGCGGGCCGCCCGGGTCGGGCGCGGGCGCCGTCGTCCCGCCGGGCCGCGGGCCCGCCTCGGCGGGCGCGGCGGACGACGACGTCGCCGCCCAGCCCGTCGCCGCCAGCGTGACCGCCGTGACCGCCGCGACGAGACCGGCCTGCTGCCGTCGCCGCCGTCCGGCTCTCTCGTTCCTGGTGACTGGCCGCATGGCCGCCCTCTCTGTTGGTCGCAGCACCCTGGTGGGTGCGGGGCGGCCCGGAGCACGCCCGGACCACAACCTGGACCGGCCGGGTGAACGGGACGGATGCGGCAGGCAACAACCGGACGAACTGTCTGCTACCAGGACGAAGAACGGCGAAGGCCCCCACCGTGGTGGGGGCCTTCGCCGTGTGCTGTGCGCCATCAGGGACTCGAACCCCGAACCCGCTGATTAAGAGTCAGCTGCTCTGCCAATTGAGCTAATGGCGCCTGCCTGCGACGGAAAGATTACCAGGGCCCGGAGGCTCCCGCGCACCTGATGTCTCCGTCCACGACGGGCCGCGGAACGCCCCTGTGCCGGTGGGCAGAAGGGGGCCTGGAGACCGTCGTGCTGGTGCGCCATCAGGGACTCGAACCCCGAACCCGCTGATTAAGAGTCAGCTGCTCTGCCAATTGAGCTAATGGCGCGCAACGGGGAGAAACACTACCAGGACCAGCGGCGTCACCGGTAACCGAAAGAACGCCGCCGGCCTGTGAACTGCGCGACAGGCGGGCCGCCTACAGGTACAGGCCCGTGGCGCCGTCGGCCTCGTCGTTCTCGGCCACGCCGTGCACGTCCCGCTCCCGCAGCAGCACGTAGTCCGTGCCGCCCAGATCCACCTCGGCCCGGTCCTCGGGGTCGAACAGCACACGGTCGCCCACGTCGACCTGACGCACGTGCTCGCCCTTGGCCACGACGGTCGCCCACGCGAGCCGCTTCGGCCCGACGGCGGTCGCCGGGATCACCAGCCCCGCCGTCGACTGCCGCTCCGCCGAGTCGGTCTCGGGCTGGACCAGCAGCCGGTCGTGCAGCATGCGGATGGGGAGGTTGCCGGGGGCCGTCACGGTGCCCGCCCCGGCGTTCGGCGTCGCGGAGGTGCTCACGGGACAACGCTACGCGACGGCGACTACGGTTACGGGCATGACGACTCGCCTCGAGCCCGGGGACAAGGCCCCCGACTTCACCCTCCCGACCGCCGACGGCGGCACCGTCCGCCTCGCCGACCTCGCGGCCGGCACCGACAAGGGCGTGATCGTGTACTTCTACCCGGCCGCCGCGACGCCGGGCTGCACCAAGGAGGCGTGCGACTTCCGCGACTCGGAGGCGTCGCTGCAGGGCGCGGGGTACGCCGTCGTCGGCATCTCGCCCGACAAGGTCGCCAAGCTCGCGAAGTTCGCGCAGGACGAGTCGCTGACCTTCCCGCTGGCCTCCGACGAGGAGCACGCGACGCTGGAGGCGTACGGGGCCTGGGGCGAGAAGCAGAACTACGGCAAGACGTACGTGGGCGTGATCCGCTCCACGGTCGTGGTGAACCCGGACCTGACGGTCGCCGAGGCGTTCTACAACGTGCGGGCGACGGGTCACGTCGCGCGGGTGCGCAAGACCCTCGGGCTCGACTAGTGCCCTCCCCCGCCGACCTGCTGAACCTCGACGACGAGCTCAGCGCCACCGAGCTGGCCACGCGCGACCGAATCCGGGAGTTCGTGGACCGCCGGGTGCGGCCGGACATCGCGCGGTGGTTCGCCGACGCGTACTTCCCGCGCGAGCTCGTGCCCGAGCTGGGCGAGCTGGGCGTGCTCGGCATGCACCTGGACGGGTACGGCTGCGCGGGGCGGTCCGCCGTCGAGTACGGGCTGGCGGCCCAGGAGCTGGAGGCGGGCGACTCCGGCATCCGCACGTTCGTCTCGGTGCAGGGGTCGCTCGCGATGTCGGCGATCCACAAGCACGGTTCCGAGGCGCAGAAGCAGCACTGGCTGCCCCGCATGGCCACGGGCGAGGTGGTGGGCTGCTTCGGCCTCACCGAGCCGGGGGCGGGCTCCGACCCGGCGAGCATGACCACGCGGGCGCGCTTCGCGCCCGGCGCCGAGGGCGGGGACGCCGGCGGCGAGTGGGTGCTCGACGGCGCCAAGCGCTGGATCGGCATGGCCTCGTTCGCCGACGTCGCGATCATCTGGGCCAAGGTCCGCGAGCCGCGCGACGACGGCACCGAGCGGGACCGGGTGCGCGGCTTCGTGGTGCCGACCTCGACCCCCGGGTTCACCGCGGTGCCGATCGAGCCGAAGCTCTCCATGCGCGCGTCGGTGCAGTGCGACGTCACGCTCGACGGCGTCCGCCTGCCCGCCGACGCGATCCTGCCGGAGCACCCGGGCCTCGCGGGCCCGTTCGCCTGCCTGGACGAGGCCCGGTACGGGATCGTGTGGGGCGCCGTGGGCGCCGCGCGGGACTCGTTCGAGGCCGCGCTGGCCTACGCGCAGGGCCGGGAGCAGTTCGGTACGCCGGTCGCTGGCTTCCAGCTCACGCAGGCCAAGCTGGTCGACATGGCGCTGGAGATCACCAAGGCCCAGCTCCTGGCGCTGCGCCTCGGCCGGCTCAAGGACGCCGGACGCCTCGAGGCGCACATGATCTCGGCGGGCAAGCTGAACAACGCGCGCGTCGCGATCGACGTGTGCCGCCAGGCCCGCACGGTGCTGGGCGGCAACGGTGTGACGCTCGACCACTCGCCGATGCGGCACGCCAGCAACCTGGAGTCGGTGCGCACGTACGAGGGCACCGACGAGGTGCACACCCTCGTGCTGGGCCGGCACCTGACGGGACTCGCGGCATTCCGCTGACCTGCGGGGGCGTCAGCCCGTAGACTGTGCGCCGCGCGCGAGTGGCGTAATTGGCAGCCGCGCCAGGTTTAGGTCCTGGTGTCCTCGGACGTGCGGGTTCGAGTCCCGCCTCGCGCACCCCCCTGCGGCCGGCTGCGACGGCAGCCGGCCGCCCTCCCTCACCGGCCCGAGCGGGTGGTGCGCTGCGCCGCCGACAGCCCGTCGAGCACCTCGGTCAGCACCCGCATCCCGTCCGACTCCGCCATCCGCGCGGCCATGGCCCGGCTCGCCGTGCGGATGGCGGAGTCGGACAGGACCCTGCGCACCGCCCGGCGCAGCGCCCGCGGGGCGACCCGCTCGGCGCGGAAGCGCACCCCGACGCCGGACCACGCGACGCGCGCACCCACCTCGGGCTTGTCCTCGTGGCCCCCGGTCGCCACGATCGGCACGCCGTACCGCATTGCGAGCTGCACACCTCCGTACCCGCCGTTGGTCACGTACGCGTCGGTGCGGGGCAGCAGCTCGTCGTAGGGCAGGAGCTCGGCCGCCCGGGCGTTGCCCGGCAGCGGCGGGAGCGTGTCGAGCGGCCGCCCGCCGGTCGCCACCACGACGAGCACGTCCTCGTCCGCGAGCGCCTCCAGCGCCGGGGCGACGAGCTGGCCGAAGTCCTTGTTGGCGATGGTGCCCTGCGTGACGTGCACGACGGGACGGGACCCGTCGAGGTCTCCCCACCAGTCGGGCAGCGGCGCCGCCGTGCCCGACGCCGGGAGCGCGCCGGCGAAGCGCAGGTTGGCGGGCGCGTCGGAGCGCGGGTACTCGAACTCGGGCACGGTGAACTGCACGATGGCGTCGGCGTGCCGGGGCCAGTCGAACACCGGGGTGTCGAACGGCCTGCCGTGCAGGTCGCGGTACATGTCGTCGACGATCTCCCGGGAGCGCGCGAACACCGTGCGGTCGACGAGCGCGGCGAGCGCGGCGTTGCGGAGCCGTCCGAGCGGGCCGCGCACCGGCGGCAGGCCCATGCTGAACGGGGCGGTGTCCCGGCTCGAGATCATCAGCGGGAAGACGCCGCCGACGACGAGGGGCGGCCGGACGCCGGCCGGGTGGCCGGCCAGCAGCGCACCGCCCAGGAAGGCGGGGTCGGTGAGCAGCACGTCGACGGGCTCGGCGGCGTGGAGCTCCATGACGGCGTCGTGCTGGGGCCGTCCCGGGCGCACGAAGACATGCTCGATGTCGTGCGCGGCGGCCCGCGGGCCGCGGAGCGCGGCCCGCTCGGGGAACGTCTCGTTGAAGTCCTGCCGGTCGTCGAGGTCCGCGTCGGGCGGGAGTGCCACGTGGCGCGCTCCGGTCGCGGCCACGACGTCGGCGAACCGCGCGCCCGTCAGGAACCGGACGTCGTCACCGCGCTCGACGAGCTGCCGGGCGACGGTGAGGAGGGGGGCGACGTGCCCGTGGATCGGGACGGAGGCGATCAGGACGGAGGTCATCGGCTGGCCCATCGTGTGCGGTTGGACATATTGGGTAAGGTGCCACAGTATTGAATGTCACCTGACGGGAGTCAATGAATGTCGGTCACGGGCTCACCCACCCGCGGATACCGCTCCGACCTGCGACGACGCCAGGCAGCCGAGACCCGCGCGCGGATCGTCGCGGCGGCCGCCGAGCTGTTCGGCGAGCTCGGGTACGCGGGCACCACGCTCGCGCGGATCGCCGAGCGGGCGCAGGTCTCGGTCGAGACGGTGCAGAAGGCAGGGCCCAAGGCCGCGCTCATGCGCGCGGCCGTCGAGGTCAGCTCGTTCGGTGTCGAGGGAGAGGTCGAGCTCTCCGACCTCGACGAGGGCAAGGCCCTTCTCGCCGTGTCCGACCCCGCCGAGCTGGCGGTGTCCCTGGGCGAGCTGGTCACCGCGCTCAACGAGCGCGTGGCCGGTGTCTGGTCGGCGCTGACCGGGGGCGCCGCGCTCGACCCCGAGCTGGACGGCTACTACCGCGGCATGCTCGCGGCCATCCGCGCGCAGCAGGAGCGCACCCTGCGGGCGCTGGCCGGGCGCGGCTGGCTGCGCGACGACGTGCCGTTCGACGAGCTGCTCGCCGGGCTGTCCGTGGTGACGAGCGTCGAGGCGTACCTGCGGTACGTGCGGCTCGACGGCCGTCCGCGCGAGGAGTACAGCCGCTTCGTCGCCCGGATCGTCCGGGAGACGGTGCTGGCGCGGGAGGTCTGAACCTCCGCGCGCCAGCGGTCTTGCGTCAGTGCCTGCGGGTCAGTTCTTCTGCGCCTCGAGGTCCTTGCGCACCTGGTCCATGTCGAGGCCGCGCACGGCCTCGACGACCTCGGCGAGGCTCTTCGCGGGCAGGGCGCCGGCCTGGCGGAACACCAGCACGCCCTCGCGGAACGCCATCAGGGTGGGGATCGAGGTGACCTGCGCGGCGGACGAGATGCCCGGGTTCGCGTCGGTGTCGATCTTCGCGTGCACGATGTCCGTGTTCGCGTCGGACGACTTCTCGAAGATCGGGCCGAACATCTTGCACGGCGGGCACCACGTGGCCCAGAAGTCCACGAGCACGATGTCGTTGTCCGTGACGGTCTTCTCGAACGTGGCGTCGGTGATCTCGACGGTGGCCATGTCCTGGTTTCCTTCCGTTGAACGTCTGCTAGGTGCAGCACTTTTTCGCTCGTGGCTATTCCAGGGACGGCGCGGGGTAGGGCGCCGCGGGGCCCGAACTGGTAGAACGGACCCGTGACGGACACTGCCGACTACCCTTCCGACGACTTCTACCCCGAGCCCACGCAGCCGTCGGGGTGGCTGACCGACGAGGACCTCGCCGTCGTGCGCGCGCAGCTCCCGCTCGTGTACGTGGACGCCGTGCCGGTCCGCGTCGACGACTCGGGGGACGTGGTCGCCGTCGGCCTGCTGCTGCGCGTGAACACGCAGGGCGTGATGACGCGAGCCCTCGTCTCCGGCCGCGTGATGTACCACGAGCGGCTGCGCGACGCGCTGCTGCGGCACATCGAGAAGGACCTCGGCCCCGTCGCGCTGCCGCAGGTGCCGCCGTCGCCGCAGCCGTTCACCGTCGCCGAGTACTTCCCCACGCCCGGCATCACCGCGTTCCACGACCCACGCCAGCACGCCGTGTCCCTCGCGTACGTGGTGCCCGTGACGGGCGACTGCCGGCCGCAGCAGAACGCGCTCGACCTCGCGTGGCTGACGCCCGAGGAGGCGTGCGCCGACGACGTGCAGGCCGAGATGATGAACGGTCAGGGCATGCTGCTCAAGCAGGCCATGGCCCACGTGGGCCGGCTGCCGTAACGCGCGTCAGGTGCCGCGCGTCAGGTCCAGGACGGGCCAGTCCTCCAGGTCCGCGCGCATCCGGCGGTCGTGCGTCGCGACCACGACGGCGCTCGGCGTCACCTGGAGCGCCCGGGTGAGCTCGTCGACCAGGTCGATCGACAGGTGGTTCGTCGGCTCGTCCAGGAGCAGCAGGTGCGGGGCGTGCAGGAGCGCCCGCGCCAGCTCGAACCGGCGGCGCTGACCGGCCGAGAGCTCGGCGAGCGGCCGGTCCAGGTCCTCCTCGCTCAGCAGCCCGAGGCCCGCGACGGGTACCACGTGGTCCGGGTCCAGCTCGCCGGACGCCAGCAGCCGCAGCGCCTCGTCGGCGTAGGTCTCGAAGCCCGTCCGCAGCCGCGCCGGTCCGGTGATCGCCGGGCTCTCCTGCCCGACCACGCCGATGCGCACACCCGGCACGACCGACCGGCTGCCGCGGTCCAGCGGGAGGGCGCCGGCCAGCGCGGCGAGCAGCGTGGACTTGCCGGTCCCGTTCGGTCCCACGACCAGCAGCCGGCCGGACGGCGGGATCGCGATCCGGGTACCGGGCAGGTCCAGCCGCGCGGCCCCGTCGTCCCCGACGCGCGGGGAGCGCACCTCGACCACCGGGTCGGCCGGCTCCCAGCCCGGCGACATGGCCGGGAGGTCCGGGAAGCGGAGCTCGACGGGCGGCACCGGCACCTCGATGGCCTCGGCCTCCAGCTTCTGGATGAGCCGGTCGGCGGCCTTGACGTGGATCCGGGCCCGCGTGGCGCGGCGGTGCTTCTGGGACCCCTTGGGCGGACGCCACTCGTCGGACAGCCCCTCGTACGACTCGTCGAGCCGCTCCGCGAGCGCCGCGGCCCGCTTGCGCTCGGCGCGGTAGCGCTGCCGCCAGCGGTGCAGGGCCTGGTTCTTGGCGAACCGGTAGGCCAGGTAGCCGGGCTGCCCGTAGAGCACCGGCCTGCCGTCCCAGGAGGGGTCGAGGTCGAGGATGGCGGTGGCGGCGTCGTCGAGCAGCTCGCGGTCGTGGGTGACCAGTACCACGCCGCCGCGCCACGCGACGAGCTCGCCGGTGAGGAACTCGATGGCGGAGTCGTCGAGGTGGTTGGTGGGCTCGTCGAGCAGGAGCAGGTCGGAGCGCTCGGCGAGGCGGCACGCGAGCCGCACGCGGAACCGCTCCCCCACGCTGAGCTCGTCGAGCCGGCGGGCGGGGTCGCGCGGCGCGCCGAGGCGGGTGAGGGCCACCTCGACGCGGCGGTCGGCGTCCCAGACGGCGAGGTGCTCCGCGAGCGAGAGGGTGCGTTCGAGCACCGCGAGGTCGCCGGATCCGTGGTCGAAGGCGGCGGCCGCGGCCTCGAGCTCGGCCGCGGCGGCGCGCAGGCCGTCGAGCGTGGCGGCCACCAGGTCGCCGACGGTCTGCCCGGGCGCGGGGTGCAGCTCCTGCTCGACGAGCGCGACGCTGCCGTGCCGGCGCACCTCGCCCGCCTTCGGCGTCAGGTCGCCGGCCAGCAGGTGCAGCAGCGTCGACTTCCCGGAGCCGTTCTCGCCGACGACGCCGAGGCGCGTGCCGTCGTTCACCGTGAGGCTCACGCCGGCCAGCACGTCCCGCCCGGGGTACGCGAAGGCAAGGTCCTGGGCGACGAGGTGCATCCCCCAAGCCTACGGGCCACGCCCAGGGAGTTTCCTCGACCGGGCAGGGCGGCCCGCGGCACGATGTGCGGGCCGCCCGCCGACGCCCTGGAGAGTGACGTGCCCCGGACCACGCCCGCCCTTCGCCTGACCAACGTCCTGCTGGCTCCCGGTGCGCGCACGCGCAGGGACCCGGACGCCGTCTTCGACCGGATGGTCGCCCGCGCCGCGCGCGGCCGGGCACCGCTGAGCCCCGAGAACGCGGCGGACATCGACCACCTGCGGCTGGTCCTGCGCGCGTTCGCCGGTTTCCCGGGGCTGAGTCCCCTGGGCTGGGCGGCGGGACAGGCGCTGGTCGCGGGCCGGGTGCGCAACCGCGTGGTGGTCGGCGACCTGCTCGCCCGGCACCCGCGGATCGCCGACGAGCCCGTGGAGGCACCGGTGTTCGTCGTCGGGATGCCGCGCACCGGCACGACGCTCACCTACAACCTGCTGGCCCGGTCGCCCGGGCACCGCGGGCCGCGCCTGTGGGAGATGACCTACCCGGGGCTGCCGGTCGACGCCACGACCCAGGCCGCACTGGTGCGCCGCACGCGGCGCCGGTTCGCCATGACGTCGGTGCTCAGCGACACGTGGGACACGATCCACCCGATGTACGCGGCGGCCGAGGAGGAGGACACGTTCATCCGCGCGCACTCCGAGCTGCACTCCTCCGCCGTGCCCATGCCGGAGTACCTGGCGCTGCTGCGCGACGGCGACCTGCGGCCGGACTACCGCTTCCTGCGGGACACGCTCCGGCTCCTGTCGTACGGACGGCCCGCGCGACGGTGGGTGCTCAAGCACCCGGCCAACCTGTTCCACCTGTCCGCGATCGCCGACGTCTTCCCGGACGCCCGCTTCGTCTGGACGCACCGCGACCCGGAGGTGGCACTGGCGTCGCTGTGCTCGCTGGCCGAGTCGGCCCAGCGCATCCACCGCGTGGAGCGTGCCGTGGACCTGCACGAGATCGGCCGGGAGTGGTTGCCGCTCATGGCGGACGGCGTGGCCCGCGCCCTCGCGCAGCGCGCCGACCTTGGGCCGGACCGCGTCGTCGACCTGGCGTACGACCGGCTCACGCGGGAGCCCGGTACGGCGCTGCCCGAGCTGTTCGACCGGCTCGGCGCGCACTGGGGCCCGGCGGACGAGGCCAACCTGGCGGCCGAGCGGGACGCCCCGCGCCGCAGGCCGCCGCACCGGTACAGCCTGGAGCGGTACGGGCTGGACCCGGCCGAGGTCCGGGCGGCGTTCGGCGACTACCCGCGGACGGTCGAGAGCCTGCGGGCGTGAGGGTGGTGCGGTGCGGCGGCCGGGGCGATAGATTCGGCGATCGTCGCCCGACGGCGGCCGTGGGTCGCCGCCACGGCGATCGTGCTGGCGCTCTGGGCCGCCAGCCGCGTGCTGGCCACCGGGCGCCTCTTCTGACGAGCGGCCGTTGACGCTGTGGGTACGCGGCGGGGGTCCATCCAGGGGCCGGATGTGCCGCGTACCCACAGCGGGCTGGTCAGGCGGAGGTCACCTCCGCCCTGCGCTCGGCGGGGTACCGGATGTTCTCGACCATCTCCTGCACCTCGTGCGCCGGAGGCCTGGTGAGCAGCGACACCGTGACGGTGACGACGAGGTTCACGACCGCGCCGATCGTTCCGATGCCCTCCGGGCTGATGCCGAGGATGTGGTCGTTCGCCTCGGTACCGAACACCGGCAGGGTGTAGATCATGTACGTCGCGGTGAACGCGAGACCCGCCAGCATGCCGGACACCGCCCCGACCGCGTTGGCCCGCTTCCAGAAGATCCCCAGCAGCAGGATCGGGAAGAACGTGGACGCGGCGAGCCCGAAGGCGAAGGCGACCACCTGCGCCACGAACGCCGGCGGGTTGATGCCGAAGTAGATGGCGACCAGCACGGCCAGGCCCATCGCGATCCGGCTGACCAGGAGTCGGCGTGCCTCCGAGGCGTGGTGGTCCACGTAGCGGAAGTACAGGTCGTGCGACGCCGACGAGGAGATGACCAGGAGCAGGCCGGCCGCCGTCGACATGGCCGCCGCGAGACCGCCCGCCGCGACCAGGCCGACGATCGGGGCCGGCAGGCCCGCGATCTCCGGGCTGGCCAGCACCAGGATGTCGTTGTTGATGATCAGGTCGGCCCCCGAGTCCGGGTTGTTGCTGACCGAGCCGATCGTCTCCACGCCGTCGCCCACGGTGACCAGGCCGGTCGCCATCCAGTTCTGCACCCAGGACGGGAGGGCGTCGACGGCGGCGCCCTGCACGCCCGAGAGCAGGTTGAGCTTGGTGAACGCGCCCACGGCCGGAGCCGTCGTGTACAGCAGGCCGATGAAGATCAGCGCCCACAGGGCCGAGTAGCGCGCCCCGCGCACCGTCTTGGTCGTGTAGAACCGGATGATCACGTGCGGCAGGCCGGCGGTGCCGATCATGAGCGACATGGTCACGAGGAACACGTCGATCTGCGGACGCGCCGTGAACGCCTCGGTGTACACGGGCAGGCCGAACTCGGCACCGATCCGGTTCAGCTCGGCCAGGATCTCGCCGAACGTGATCTGCGGTACCGGGAATCCCGTCATCGTCTGCGCCACGGCCCAGGCCGGGATGAGGTACGCGACGATGAGCACCGTGTACTGGGCCACCTGGGTCCAGGTGATGCCCTTCATGCCGCCGAACACGGCGTAGGCGAAGATGACGGCGGCCGCGATGGCGACGCCCCACGCCTGCTCCACCTGGAGGAACCGGGAGAAGACGATGCCGCCGCCCGCCATCTGCCCCACCACGTAGGTGAAGGACACGATGATGGCCACGACGGCGGACACCGAGCGCACCGTCTCGGAGAACCGGTCGCCCACGAACTCCGGCACCGTGAACTTGCCCCACTTGCGCAGGTACGGCGCGAGCAGCAGGGCCAGCAGCACGTAGCCGCCCGTCCAGCCCATGAGGTAGATGGAGCCGTCCGACCCGAGGAAGGCGATGAGGCCCGCCATCGAGATGAACGACGCCGCCGACATCCAGTCCGCCGCGACGGCGGCACCGTTGGCGACGGCGGGGATGTTCTGCTCGGCGACGAAGAAGCCCTTGGTCTCCCGCACGCGGCTGCGCCAGGCGATGACGATGTAGAGGGCGAACGACCCCGCGACGAAGATCAGCGCCCAGGTCTGGATGTCGCTCATGCGCGGCTCCCGTCGTCGTTGCGCTCACTGACGCCGTACTCGTCGTCGAGCCGGTCCATGCGCAGGGCGTAGACCAGGATCAGCACGATGAACGTGTAGATGGACCCCTGCTGCGCGAACCAGAAGCCCAGGGGGAAGCCGGCGATCACGACCTGGTTGAGCTGCTCGACGAACAGGATGCCCGCGCCGAACGAGACCGCGAACCAGACCACGAGCAGCACCACCATGAGGCGCAGGTTCTTCTTCCAGTACTCCGTGCGCCAGCCGTTGCCCGGACCGTCCGGTCCGGGGGTGCCGGCGTCCGGCGGCGGCGCACCACCGGACGGGCTCTCGTGCGTGTCGGCCATGTCTCGACGCTCCTTTGCGTGTGGTGGTGCGGCCCGGCGGTGGCCCCAGCCACGCGCCGGGCCGCGGTGTGGTACGGGTCACAGACACCCCTGAGCCTGAGCAAAGGGCCCGCGCCCCGGCGCCGCAAGGGCCGACCGGGCGGACGGCGGCCGCGACCCCGCGAGCGGTCGATCGGGGCGGCGAGCGGCACGGCGGATCTTCACCCGACCGCTCGCGGCGCGATCCCGACCGCCCGCGGGCCCCGGTCCGCCGTTCGGCAGGACGAGGAGGTGAGAGCCCTCCCCGGCACGGCGCGGCGGTCCTACGATCGGCCCATGGCCTCGACGTCGAGCACCTCCGGTACCGCCGTGCGCCGTCGTGTCTTCCACCCGGGCAGCCTGGCGATGGTGATCGGCGGCCTCTGCGTCCTCGTCGGCTCCGTGCTGCCCTGGATCAGCACGCCGCTCGGCGACATCCCGGGTCACGCGAGCTACCTGGGCTGGGCCACGATGGCGGTGGCGCCCCTGGCGTTCGCCGGGGCGGTCCTGCCGTTCCGGCGCGTGGCCGTCGCCCACTGCCTGCTCGTGGCCGGCCCCACCGTCGTCGCGGGCGGGATCTACGTCGCCCAGGTGGTCCAGCTGAACGTGATCGCCGGGGCCTTCCCCACGGCCTGGCCGGGCATGGGCCTCGTCATGATCATCGGCGGCGCCGTGATCCTGCTGCGCACGGCGTGGCGCCTGCGGCGCACCTCGGCCACGTCCTCCTGACTACCCTCTCGACATGGAGTACGACGACGGCGTCGACGAGCACGACACCCCGGCCGAGGTCGACGCGGCCTTCCGGACCCTGCGCCGCGTCGCGATCACGCACGTCGTCCTCTTCCTCGTCGCCGTGCTGGGCGTGCCCGCCCTGTCCCTCACCCTCGGGTGGTGGTCGGACGGGCAGCTCGCGGGCGGCATGAGCCCCGGCTTCGCCATGGCGGCCTTCGGGCTCTACGCGTTCTTCCTGGTGATCGGGCTGGCGGCCGCGTCCCTCTCGTCCGCCGTCGAGGCCCGCATGCTCGGCGGCCGGCACACCGGCGAGGACGACGGCTTCCCGGCGGACGGCGACCGCTCGTGACGGCCGCCGGCGCGGGCACCCTCGCCGTCCTCCTCGCCCTCGTCACCCTGGTCACGCTGGTCATGCGCCCGCGGGGCTCCTCCACGGTGGACTTCTACCTGGCCGGGCAGCGGGTCGGCGTCGCGTCGAACGCCCTGGCCATCTGCGGGGACTACTTCTCCGCGGCGTCGTTCCTGGGCGTCGCGGCCGCCGTCTACGTCTCGGGGCTGGACGGCGTCTGGTACGCCGTCGGGTTCGCGGCGGGCTTCGTGCCCGTGCTGCTGTTCGTGGCGGCTCCGCTGCGCCGGTTCGGCGAGTTCTCGATCCCCGACTTCCTCGGGCGCCGGCTCGCGTCGGAGCGCGTGCGGCTGGTCGCCGTCGGGGTGGTGCAGATCGTCATCCTGTCCTACCTCATCCCGCAGGCGGTGGGCAGCGGGATCACGTGGCAGCTGCTGGTCGGGCGCGGGCTGCCGGGGCTGTCCGCGTACGCGACCGGCGTCGTGCTCTCGACGGCGGTCGTGGCCGGGCTCGTCGCGTTCGGCGGGATGCGGGGCACCACCTGGACGCAGGCGATCCAGTTCCTCCTGCTGCTGGGTGCGCTGGTCTGGCTGGCCCTCGCCGTGGCGGGGTCCGGATTCCACTACTCGTCCGCCGTCGCGGAGCTCTCGGCCGAGCCCCTGGCCAACCCGGCGCAGGGCGACGACGGGTGGTACCTGCGGCCCGAGGCCAACCAGATCGACCCGGGCACGCCCGCGCTGTTCGGGCAGCCGGGCGCGGCGTACGGGCCGCTGGCCCAGTTCGCGCTCATCCTCACGCTCGTGCTCGGCACCGCCGGCCTGCCGCACGTGATGAACCGCTACTTCACCAGCCCGACCGGCACCGCGGCGCGCATGACGACCGTGTGGGTGATCGGCCTGGCCGGCCTGTTCTACGCGCTGGCCGTCATGCTCGGCACCGCGGCCCGGCAGCAGATCGCCGCGGCCGTCGACGACCACCCGTGGCTCGACGAGCTCACGGTCGACGGCGTGCTGCGCGTCCCCGAGCACGCGCTGCCCGTCCTGGGGCGCATCTACGGCGGCGACTCCGGGCTCGCCGTCGTCGCCGCGGGCGCCCTGGTCGCCGTGATGTCGACCATCGCGGGGCTGCTGCTCGCCGCGGCCGCCTCCTGGGGGCACGACGTCTACGAGCGGCACATCAACCCCCGCGCCAGCGAGAGCCAGGCCGTGTGGGCGGGCCGGGTGAGCACGGCGTTCGTCGCCGTCGCCGCCGGCGTGCTGGCCATCGCCATGGAGCCGCGCGAGCTCACCCCGGCCGTGCCGTCCATCGTCGCGGCGATGGTGACGTGGGCCTTCGCGATCGCGGGCTCCGCGCTCACCCCGGTCTTCGTCCTGGCCATCTGGTGGCGCGGCACGACGGCGGCGGGCGCCACCGCGGGCATGGCGGTCGGCGGCACCGTCTCGGTGAGCATGTTCGTGCTGGGCGCCCTGCCGGTCGGCCCCGGGCTCGGCGAGACCCTGATGACCCCCACGCTCGTCGCCGCACCGCTCGCGGCCCTGGTCACCTGGCTCGTCTCCCGCCGGACCGCGCCGCCGGACGACGTCGAGCGGCAGTGGCTCGTGCTGCACGGGACGGCCGCCGACCGGCACGCCGAACGCCTCGCCCGGCTGACGCTCGCGAGCCTCGAACCCACACGGCGCCGGTCCGGTCGCGCCGCCCGGCGGCGGGAGGGCCGCGGTGCGAACGGGTAGCGCGCTCCTCGCGGCGACGATCTGCGGCACGTGGGCGGTGGTGTACCTCGTGACGCAGGTCGTCGTGTCGCCTCCGCTCGGGGTCGGGACCACGGTGGTGGCGGGCACCGCCGCGTCGGTGCTGCTCGTGCTCGGGTACCCCTCCGCGCTGCGCGGGCCGCGCGCTCCCCTCGCGCTGCGGCGGCGGCTCCGGGGACGCCCCGCCGGGGCGCGGCCGGCCGCACGGGAGGGACGTGGCCCCGAGGAGGGCCGCGGCGCCGAGCGGTCCCGCCGGCGCATCGTGGCGGGGCACCGCATGCCGCTGCGGTCCGGCCTCACCGCCGACGCCGCGCGCCGCACCGCCACCCGGCTGCGTCCGCTGCTCGGCGGCGACGCCGTGGTGATCACCGACCGCGAGCTCAACCTCGCCTTCGTCGGGCCCGGGTCGGACCACCACGAGGCGGGCGGCCCGGTGCGCGCGGCCGCCGTCCGGAGCGCCATCGGCAAGGGACGCACGGTGGTGTCCCGCCGGCCGTCGGCCATGGGCTGCGACGTGCCGGGCTGCCCCCTGCGCAGCGCCGTCGTCGTGCCGCTCGTGGTGGGGTCGCGCGTGGTGGGCGCCATCGGCGTGTTCCGCACGCACGACGACCCCGCGCCCCGCGACCAGGTCGAGGACATGGCGAGCATCCTGTCGCTGCACCTCGAGCTCGCCGAGGCCGACCGCGAGCGCAAGCTCGCCGCCGACGCCCGCCTCGACGCGCTGCGCGCCCAGATCAACCCGCACTTCCTGTTCAACATCCTGAACACCATCGCGTCCAAGTCGCGGACGGACCCGGACGAAGCCCGGCAGCTGCTGCTGCGGCTCTCGGACTTCTTCCGGTACGCGGTGCGGCAGGAGGGGCAGCTCGCGGAGTTCGCGCAGGAGTACTTCTTCGTCCGCACGTACCTGTCCCTGGAGCAGGCCCGGTTCGGGGACCGGCTGCGCGTGCGGTACGACGTCGACCCGCAGGTGCTCACCGCCCACGTGCCCGTGCTGACGATCCAGCCGCTGGTCGAGAACGCGGTGAAGCACGGGCTCGCGGCCAAGGTCGAGGGCGGCACCGTCACGCTGCGGGCGCGCGTGGACCCCCTGACGCGCACGACGACGATCCGCGTGACCGACGACGGCGTCGGCGTCGCCGCGGACGTGCTCGACGGTCTCGGCGGGGCGGCGCCGGGCCGGGCCGGCGACGGCGTGGGCCTCCGGAACATCTCCGAGCGGCTCACCACGCTGTTCGGCGAGAGGTTCACCCTGGACATCCAGTCGACCGAGGGTGAGGGCACGGTCGTCGAGGTACGCGTCCCGCTACGCTGAGGCGCATGCGCCCCCGCGCCCTGATCGTCGACGACGAGGCCCCGGCCCGGGCCGAGCTGCGCTACCTGCTGGAAGAGCTCGGCGGGGTGCAGGTGGTGGGCGAGGCCGCGAACGGTGAGGAGGCGCTGCTGCTCCTGCGGTCGCTCCCCTACGACCTGGTGCTGCTGGACATCCGGATGCCCGGCGGCAGCGGCCTGGAGGTCGCGGCCGCCCTGCGCGAGCTGCCGAACCCGCCCAAGGTCATCTTCACGACCGCCTACCCGGACCATGCGGTCGAGGCCTTCGACCTCGCGGCCGCGGACTACCTGGTCAAGCCCTTCGACACGGAACGCCTGGGGCGGGCGCTGGAACGCGCGCTGGAGCACACCGGGTCGGACGACGCGCCGCCGGGCCCGGGCGCACCGGCCGCCGTCGGCCCGCCGAATGGTGGGCCGGG
Organism: Promicromonospora thailandica; assembly: GCF_024171955.1. Classification (GTDB taxonomy): domain Bacteria; phylum Actinomycetota; class Actinomycetes; order Actinomycetales; family Cellulomonadaceae; genus Promicromonospora; species Promicromonospora thailandica. Next base: position 261,632 of record NZ_JAMTCS010000001.1, read on the forward strand.
GCGGCGCGGCGAGGAGGCCGCGCAGCCGCTCGCGCGCGTCCCGGTGCAGCGCGACGGCCGCACGGTGCTGGTCGACCAGTCGGCGATCGTGTACGCCAGCGCCGCGCGCGGCTACTCCTACCTCAAGCTCGCGGACGAGCGGCTGCTCGTGACCTTCTCCCTGAACGAGCTGGAACGCCGCCTGCACGGGCACTTCTTCCGGGCGCACCGGTCGTACCTCGTGAACCTGAACCACGTGCGCGAGCTCGTGCCGGACTTCAAGGGCGCGCTCGCGCTGGTGATGAACGACCGGCAGCGCAGCCGGGTCGAGGTCTCCCGGCGGCAGGCGCCGGAGCTGCGCCGTCGGCTGGGCGTCTGACCCGCGACCGGCGTCGGGCGGCGCGACGTTACGCTCGACGCGTGAGCACCACCGCGCCCTCCGTGCGTACCGCGCCCGTCTGGCCCGCCGCGGCCGCCGACGCCGTCGCCGTCCTCGCCTTCACCGCCATCGGCATCGCGTCGCACGACGGGAACCTGCTGAGCGCCTTCGGCCGCGTGGTGTGGCCCTTCGCGCTGGCCGCCGTGCTGGGCTGGCTGGTGGCGCGCGCCTGGCGGCACCCGGCGCGGGTGTGGCCGACCGGCGTCGTGGTGTGGGCCGTGACGGTGCTGGGCGGGCTGGCGCTGCGAGGCGTGTCGGGCGGGGGCCTGGCGTGGTCCTTCGCGCTGGTGACGGCGGCGTTCCTGGCGCTGACGCTGCTCGGCTGGCGCGCCGTGGCCACGCTGACCCGCCGCCGCCGCACGCCGCGGCCCTGACCCGCCGCCGGCCCGCCGGCCCGCCGCGCTCCCGCCGCCACTCCCGCCCCGCCCCCGCCGCCGATCCCCCGCCGATCCCCCCGATCCCCTTCGAGACCGAGGTTGCTTCGCTGTGGGCGGCTCCAAAGCGAAGCAACCTCGGTCTCGAAGCGGAGCGGCGGCGAGCAGCCGCGCCGGGGAGGCGCGGGCGGCCGTGTCCGTCGCGGGGGCGCGCTGAGCGCGGCGCCGCGAAGGTGACCCGCCGGTCAGGTTGCCGAGGCGGTCAGGGCGTCCAGGATCGCCGGGGCCAGCGCGCGGAACGCCTTGCCGCGGTGCGAGATCGCGTTCTTCTCCTGCGGCGACAGCTCGGCGGCGGTGCGTCCGCCGTCCTCGTCGACCACGAGGATCGGGTCGTAGCCGAACCCGTTGGTGCCGCGCGGCGCGGTGGCCAGCACGCCCCGCATCTCGCCGAGCTGCACCTCCTCGCGCCCGTCCGGCGTGACCAGGGCCGCCGCGCAGACGAACCCGGCCTGCCGGTGCTCCGGGCGCACGTCGCCGAGCTGGCCGAGCAGCAGCTCCAGGTTGGCGAGGTCGTCGCCGTGCCGGCCGGCCCAGCGCGCGGAGAAGATGCCGGGCGCGCCGCCCAGCACGTCGACCGCGAGGCCCGAGTCGTCAGCGACGGCCGGCAGGCCGGTCGCCGCGCACACCGCGCGGGCCTTGATGAGGGCGTTCTCGGCGAACGTCACGCCGTCCTCCACCGGCTCGGGCGCGCCGACCTCGCCCGAGGTGACCAGTCCGCCGTCGGCCAGGACAAGGCCGGCGGCCTCGAGGATGGCACGGAGCTCCCCGACCTTCTTGGCGTTGTGGGTCGCGAGGACGATGCGGGCGGCGGGCGGGACGTTCAAGGAGGTCATGCCCCGATCATGCCAGCCGGCGCGCTCGGGTCCCGCGCCTCAGAGCTCGCGGGCCAGCGCGTCCTGCTGGATCTTCGCGAGCTCCGCGGTGCCGCCCACCGCGAGGTCGAGCAGCGCGTCGAGCTCCGCGCGGTCGAACGGCGCGTGCTCGGCGGTGCCCTGCACCTCGATGAACGTGCCGCCGCCCGTGACGACCACGTTCATGTCGGTCTCGGCGCGCACGTCCTCGACGTAGGGCAGGTCGAGCATGGGCGTGCCGTCGATGATGCCGACCGAGACGGCGGACACCGAGTCGGACAGCACCTCCTTGCCGCCCTTGATGTGACCGTGCCGGCGGCCCCACGCGATCGCGTCGGCGAGGGCCACGTAGGCGCCGGTGATCGCGGCGGTGCGCGTGCCGCCGTCGGCCTGCAGCACGTCGCAGTCCAGCACGATCGAGTTCTCGCCGAGGGCGCTCATGTCGACGACGGCGCGCAGCGAGCGACCGATGAGCCGAGAGATCTCGTGCGTGCGCCCGCCGATCTTGCCCTTCACCGACTCGCGCTGGCTGCGCTCGTTCGTGGCGCGCGGCAGCATCGCGTACTCGGCGGTGACCCAGCCCTCGCCGGACCCCTTGCGCCAGCGCGGCACGCCCTCGGTGAACGACGCGACGCACAGCACGCGCGTGCGACCGAACTCCACGAGCACCGAGCCTTCGGCCTCGTCGAGCCAGCCGCGGGTGATGGTCACGGGGCGGAGCTGGTCGGTGGCGCGGCCGTCGGCCCGCACGATGTCGCTGGTGCTGGAGGTCATGCGGACCACCCTAGCGACGCGCGGGCCGACCGGCGGCCCCGGATCCGGTGGCACCCACCGCTCTGACCTCCTGACCTGGCGAAACGTGGTACGCGTCACGCGTGGCACGGCTCACGGGTCGCGGTTGCGGCGCGTTGGGATCGCTAGGCTTCACCCCGTGAACGACGCGCCCATCGGGATCTTCGACTCCGGCCTCGGCGGCCTCACGGTCGCGCGCGCCATCCTGGACCAGCTCCCCAACGAGCAGGTCCGGTACCTCGGCGACACCGCGAACAGCCCCTACGGCCCCAAGCCGATCGCCGCGGTGCGCGCGATGGCCCTGGACGCCCTGGACCGGCTCGTGGCCGACGGCGTGAAGATGCTGGTCATCGCGTGCAACACGGCGTCGTCCGCCATGTACCGGGACGCCCGCGAGCGGTACACGCAGCGCCACGGGATCCCCGTCGTCGAGGTCATCCTGCCGGCCGCGCGCGCCGCGGTGACCGCCACCCGGTCCGGGCGGATCGGCGTGATCGGCACGCGCACCACGATCCAGTCGCGCGCCTACGACGACGCCTTCCACGTCACCCCGGGCCTGTCGATCACCAGCCAGGCGTGCCCGGAGTTCGTGCGCTTCGTCGAGGAGGGCCGCACGTCCGGCCCCGAGGTGCAGAAGTTCGCGCACGAGTACCTCGACCCGGTCCGGGCGGCCGGCGTCGACACGCTCGTGCTGGGCTGCACGCACTACCCGCTGCTCGCGGGCGCCATCTCGTACGTGATGGGCGAGGACGTCACGCTCGTCTCCAGCGCCGACGAGACCGCCAAGGACGTGTACCGCACGCTCGTGGAGCACGACCTGGAGCGCACCCCCGACGCGGGCGCGCCCGTGCACCGCTTCCTGACCACCGGCGACCCGGCCCCGTTCGGTCAGCTCGCCAGCCGGTTCCTCGGCCCCGAGGTGTCCCTCGTGGAGGCCGTCTGATGCGCCTGATCCCCCTCGGGGTCTCCGGGTCGTTCCCGGGCCCCTCGACGCCCGCGTCCTCCTACCTGGTGCGGGTCACCGCGGCCGAGGCGGCCGCCGCCGGGCACGAGGCCCGCGACTGGAACCTGCTGCTCGACCTCGGCAACGGTGCCCTCGGTGCCCTGCAGCAGCAGCTGGACCCGATGGCGCTGGACGCCGTGTCGATCTCCCACCTGCACCCGGACCACTGCGCCGACCTCGCCGGGCTGTACGTCTACCTGCGGTACCACCCGGTGCGGGGCTCGCTGCGGGACGGCGGCCGCGGCGCCCCGCTGCCCGTCTACGGCCCGTCGACCGCCGGCCGCCACGTCGCGCTGTCCTACGGGCTGAGCGAGGGCGAGTCCATGGCGAACGACTTCGACTTCCGCTCCTGGGCCGAGCACCCGTCGGTCCAGGTCGGTCCCCTGACGATCGAGCCCTACCGCGTGTTCCACCCCGTCGAGACGTACGGCGTGCGGGTCACCGGCCCGTCGACGGCGGGCGGCACGGCGACGCTGGCCTACACGGGCGACACCGACGCCTGCGAGTCCGTGGTCGAGCTCGCACGGGACGCGGACCTGCTGCTGAGCGAGGCGGCGTTCGTGGAGGGGCGCGACGACGTCGTCGAGCGCGGCATCCACCTGACCGGCCACCGCGCGGGCCGGCTCGCGACCGACGCGGGCGCCCGCCGTCTGCTGCTGACGCACCTGCCCGTGTGGAACGACCCCGCGGTCTCCCTGGCCGAGGCCCGCGGCGCCTACGCGGGCCCGGTCGACCTGGCCCGCCCGGGCACCCCCTACGACATCTGACCTGTCAGCTGAGCGGACGGCGGCCGCGCAGCTCCGCGAGCATCACGTCCATCAGCGTCTCCTGCGCGTAGCCGGCCGCGACGAACACCCCCGACCAGAACCGCCGCGCGGCCCGGCCGTCGGTGGCCACCGGGATCTCCCGGCCGGCCTGCCGGTCCCACATGATCTCGTCGGTGAGGTGCATGACCTGCTCGTCGGTCTTCAGCCCGAGCCGCTCCGCGATCACGAGCCGTACGTCCGTCAGCGCCCCGGCGAACTGCTCGGCGTCCTCGCGCGGGACCCGCACCGGCGGGGGTGCGCCGTGGCGGCCGAGCGTCGAGGGCGCGTCGCTGGGCAGGTCCAGCAGCGCGGCGAACGCCTCGAGCCGGTCCACCTTCGCCCGCGCGACGTCGTTCTGCGTGAGGCGGCGGAACTCGCCGGCCAGCTCCGGGTCGTCCTTGCTCGCATCCGGCAGGAGCCGCTGCGCGGCGGGGTCCGTGGGGTGCCGGGCGATCCCGGTCACGCCGGTCAGGCGGGCCAGGTCGGCGTCGGTGAGCTCGTCGGGGGCGAGCAGGCCGTTGGCCCACGCCTGCCCCTTGCCCGGCCCGGGGTGTGCCGACGGTCCCGGCTCGCCGCCGTCGTCGAACAGGTCCAGGCCGGCCTCCTCGCGGAGCATGTCCGCGACGTCGCGCGCGACCCGGGCCAGGACCACCCGTTCCACCGGTTCGAGCCTGGCCTCGTAACCCCGCCGCATGGCGCGGAACGGAGTCATGCGACTCCCCGTGCGCCGGACTCCTGCAAGGTCGCCCACAACCCGAACCCGTGCATCGCCTGCACGTCCACCTCCATGCGCTCGCGTCCGCCGCTGGACACGACGGCGCGGCCGTTCTTGTGCACCTGAGTCATCAGCCGCTCTGCCTTGACGCGCGGGTACCCGAAGTAGCTCTCGAAGACGTACGTCACGTACGACATGAGGTTCACCGGGTCGTTCCAGACGATGGTCACCCACGGATCAGCGACCCCCGACACGAGGTCCGCGTCGGTGTCCTCCTCGACGGCCGTCCCGGCTGACCCCAGGGGCGTGAGCAGCGGCGAAGGGGAAGAAGTCACAGGTCTCACTCTAGGCGGTTCTGTCCCCGGACTGGACACCCTTGTCCACAATTTTCGCGAAGTTGTCGCCTGGCTGTGACCTGCCGTCCCCGGCCCGTCACGAGCAGGTCACCAGGTGGCGTCCAGGCGCAGGTCGACGGTCGGGATGGCCGGGTCGCCGGCCGACAGCCTGCGTGCTCCGCGCGGCAGCTCGGCGCGCACCATGCCGTGGTTGATGGCCGCGTTCGCCACCCCGTACGGCCCGACCCAGCGGGAGTCGACGGCCCCGTCGACGACCATCGGCGCGAGCAGCGGACGCAGGTCGTCGCTCTGCGGCGTCCACTCCGCCACGGCCGTGTCCGGGCCGGTCACCATGATCTCCTCGATCGCGTGCCCGTCCCGGCCGTACCGGCGCGCGGCGGCCTTGCGCCCGCCCCGGGAGGCCTTGTTCGCGGACGCCTTCGCCACGGGCTGGAGCACGCCCGACGCGTCGGCGCGGGCCACGAGCTTGTAGACCATGCCGCAGGTCGGCGCCCCCGACCCGGTCACGACCGACGTGCCGACGCCGTACACGTCCACCGGCGCGGCGGCCAGCGACGCGATGGCGTACTCGTCCAGGTCCGAGGTGACCACGATCTTGGTGTCCCGCGCCCCGAGCCCGTCGAGCTGGCGGCGCACCTCCTGCGCCAGGCCGCTCAGGTCGCCCGAGTCGAGGCGCACGGCACCCAGCCCGGTGCCCGCCACCTCGACCGCGGTGGCCACGCCCTGCTTCACGTCGTACGTGTCCACCAGGAGCGTCGTGCCGGGGCCGAGCGCGGCCACCTGGGAGACGAACGCGTCCCGCTCGCTGTCGTGCAGCAGCGTGAACGAGTGCGCGGCGGTGCCGATCGTGTCCAGCCCGTACCGCATGCCCGCCTCGAGGTTGGACGTGCCGGCGAAGCCGCCGATCACGGCCGCCCGGGCCGCCGCGACCGAGGCCTGCTCGTTCGCGCGCCGCGAGCCCATCTCCAGCACGGGCCGCCCGCCGGCGGCGCTCGTCATGCGCGACGCCGCGGAGGCCACCGCCGAGTCGTAGTTCAGGATCGACAGGATCAGGGTCTCCAGCAGCACCGCCTCGGCGAAGCTGCCCTCCACCTGCAGCACGGGCGAGCCCGGGAAGAACACCTCCCCCTCGGCGTAGCCCTGGATGGTGCCCGAGAACCGGTAGTCGGCGAGGTAGTCGAGAGTCCTGCGGTCCACCACGCCGTTGTCCTCGAGATACGCCAGCTCGGCGTCCTCGAACGTGAAGTGTGGCAGCGCTTCCAGGACACGACCGGTGCCCGCCAGGACGCCGTAGCGGCGCCCGGCCGGCAGCCGACGCGTGAACACCTCGAACACGCAGTGCCGGTGCGCCGTCCCGTCCGCCAGGGCGGCCTGGAGCATGGTCAGCTCGTAGCGGTCGGTCAGCAGCGCCACGGAAGGGCGCACCGCCGGAAGGGGTGCTGCGGGAAGCGGCCGAGGCTCGTCGACACCGTTGTCGAACGCAGGCCACGAGTCTGTGAGCGGGGCGCCGATGCCCCGGAGCTCGTCGGTCATGCACTCACGGTAGGCCAGAGAACCGGCCCAGGTAGTGCGAACCGGGGCGTGGCGCCGTTGTGTCTCAGCATGCGGATCGTGGCGCTCGCCACTACTTCTGCCCGACGAACCAGCGACGCACCTGGGCCACCCGTGCCTCGAGCTGGTCGGCCGTCGCCAGGGGCACCTCCGGCCCGCCGCACGTGCGGCGCAGCTGGGTGTGGATCATGCCGTGCGGCTGGCCGCTGCGCTTGGCCCACGCCGAGACGAGCTTCGAGAGCTCCTTGCGCAGCTCACCGGCGCGCCGGTGCTCCTGCTCGGAGCGCTGCGCCTCCACCTCGCGGGCGCTCGGCGCACCCCCGCGTGCCCGGAGGTGGTCCGCCTGCCGCTGCCGCAGCAGGGTGGCCACCTGGTCGGGCTCCAGCAGGCCCGGCAGCCCGAGGAAGTCGAGCTCCTCCGCCGAGCCGACGTCGGCACCCGCGCCGAACTCGCCGCCGTCGAACAGGACCCGGTCGAACGACGCCTGCGCGTCGAGCGCCTGGAACGAGCCCAGGAGCTCGCCCGAGGCCTTCTCCTCCTTGTTCGCCTCGGCCACCAGCGCGGCCTCCGGGTCGTACTCGATGCCCTGCTCCTCGGCCGTGCGCGGCCGGTCGAGCGCGTGGTCGCGCTCCTGCTCCATCGAGTTCGCCAGGCCGAGCAGCGGCGCGACGCTCGGCAGGAAGATCGACGCCGTCTCGCCGCGCTTGCGGGCACGCACGAACCGGCCGATCGCCTGGGCGAAGAACAGCGGTGTCGAGGCGCTGGTGGCGTACACGCCGACGGCGAGCCGCGGCACGTCCACGCCCTCGGACACCATGCGGACGGCGACCATCCAGCGGTCCTCGCTCTGCGCGAACTCCTCGATGCGGCCCGACGCCCCCTCGTCGTCCGACAGCACGACCGTGGGCCGCCGGCCCGTGATCTCGTGCAGGTGCGCGGCGTAGGCGCGGGCGTTGTCCTGGTCGGTGGCGATCACCAGACCGCCGGCGTCCGGGACGGTGCGGCGCACCTCGGTGAGGCGCTTGTCCGCGGCCGAGAGCACCGACGGGATCCACTGCCCCTCGGGGTCGAGCGCGGTACGCCACGCCTGGCCGGTCATGTCCTTGGTCATGGCCTCGCCGAGCCGGGCGCTGACCTCGTCGCCCGCCTTCGTGCGCCAGCGCATGTCGCCCGCGTACGACATGAACAGGACGGGGCGCACGACGTGGTCGCGCAGCGCCTCGCCGTAGCCGTACGTGTAGTCGGCCTTCGAGCGGCGGATGCCCTCGGCGTCGGCCTCGTACTGGACGAACGGGATCGCCGACGTGTCGCTGCGGAACGGCGTGCCGGTCAGCGCGAGCCGCCGCTCGGCACCCTCGAACGCCTCGCGGACGGCGTCGCCCCAGCTCAGGGCGTCGCCGCCGTGGTGCACCTCGTCCAGGATCACGAGGGTGCGCGCCGCCTCCGTGCGCGCCCGGTGCAGCGCCGGCTTGGCGGCCACCTGCGCGTAGGTGAGCGCGACGCCGTCGTAGTGCGAGCCGTGCCGGCCCTGCGAGTTCTTGAACTGCGGGTCGATGCGGATGCCGACGCGCGCCGCGGCGTCGGCCCACTGGGTCTTGAGGTGCTCGGTGGGCGCCACGACGGTGACCCGCCGGACGATGCCCTGCTCGAGCAGCTCGGTGGCGATGCGGAGCGCGAACGTCGTCTTGCCGGCGCCGGGCGTGGCGACGGCGAGGAAGTCCTGCGGGTTCTTCTCGCGGTACAGCTCCAGCGCCTCGGCCTGCCAGGCGCGCAGGCTCGACGCCGTACCCCAGGGGGCACGGCGCGGGAAGGCAGGGCTGAGCGACGAAGCGGCCGCAGACGACGGTGTGTGGGGCAGCTGCTGCGGCTGGCTCGTCACTTTCCGGAGTCGCCCTCGCCGCCGTCCTGCGGGTCACGGAGACCGTCGTAGATCTCCTTGCACCGGGGACAGACCGGGAACTTGCCCGGGTCCCGGCCGGGCACCCAGACCTTGCCGCACAGCGCGATCACGGGCTTGCCGCTCATGGCGGACTCCATGATCTTCTCCTTGCGCACGTAGTGCGCGAAGCGCTCGTGGTCCCCGGGCTGCGCCTCCTCCCGGGTCTCCTCGCGCTCGAGGACGCTCGTACCGCCCTGCGTGCGGGGGTCGTCCTGCGGGGTGGAGAGTGGTTCGGTCATGCCGAGAAGTCTACGCGGGACCACCGACAGGCACGGCGCGGGCGACGCGTCCCGACGTGTTCACCGACCGGTTCCCGTGCAGGTCACGGCGCGTTTCCGCACCTCCCGCCGGGAATCGCCCGCCGGGAATTCCTTGCGGGCGTGTCGGTGGGCACCGCTATAACTGACGCATGCCACGACCCCGCCCCGAGAGGAGCCTCACCCTGCCCGACGACGCCCCGCCCCGCCCCGCACCCGACCCAGACCTCGCCGCCACGCTGTCCGCCGCCCTGCCCGTCGCCCTGGCCGACGGGCTGCCCGGCGGCCTGCCCGGAGTGGACTGGCCCGACTTCGGCGACCACGACGACTGCGCCCGCCGGGCGGTGGCCGCCGTGGCCGCGATGCTCGGCCGGCCCGTCCCCGAGCGCCCGAAGGACCCGCGCACGTCGGCCGAGTGGCTCGCCCGCCGCTGGGACGTCGACGAGAGCGCGCTGGTCAACGTCTCGCGCGACATGTCGCGCACGCTCCAGCGCCTGCACGGGTACGCGCTCCAGCGGTGGATCGACCGGCACGCGGACGACGTGGCCGTGTTCGGACCGGGCGGGGCGCCCCAGCGCGCGGCCCTCGACCTGGGCAACGGCACCTCGGTGAGCGTCCCGGCGGTGGCGACCGTCCTCTTCCCGGCCGGGTCGGCGTACGACTCGGCCGTGGCTGTGGAGGTCGCCTACCGGTACGGCACCCCGACGGTCACCGCCTTCACGCCGCCGGGCGGGCTCGCCCTCGCCGAACGGGTGCTGGCCGACCTCACCCGGACCCTGGAGACGGACCACCCGTACCGCGGCGGCGTGCTGTCGGCGCGGTCGTCGACCGGCTCGGTCGAGCTCACCCCCGTCACGCACACCCCGCAGGCCCGCGGCGACGTCGTGCTGCCCGCCGACCTGTGGCGCGAGGTGGACCTGTTCTGCTCCAGCGTCACGACCCGCCGCGACGCGCTGCGGGCCCTGGGCCACACCACGTCCCGCGGCCTGCTGCTCGCGGGCCGGCCCGGTGTGGGCAAGACCAAGCTCGCGCGCGTGATCGCCACCGAGCTGGCCGGGCCGCTCACGGTCGTGCTCGTCACCGCCGAGGTGCTGCGCACCTGGATGACCGAGCTGTACGACGAGATCCGCGGCCTGGGGCCGTGCCTGGTGGTGCTGGAGGAGATCGACTCGGTGGCCGCCAAGGGGTCGCGCGGCGACACCTCGTTCGCGGAGTTCCTGGACGCCCTGGACGGCACCCGCAGCTCCGACGACGTGCTCACGCTCGCCACCACGAACGACCCGGATGCCCTCGACCCGGCGGTCAAGCGTCCCGGGCGCTTCGACACCATCGTGGAGGTACCCCCGCCCGACCAGGACGGCCGCACGGAGATCCTGCGGCTCTTCCTGCCGCCGGGCACGCCGGTCGACGTCGCGCTCGTCGCGTCCTTCCTGGACGGCGCCACGGGCGCGGACCTGCGCGAGGTGGCGCGGCGCTCGATCCTGGAGCACGGCCCCGACGACCTGACGACCGAGCGCGTGGCCGACGTGGCGACGTCCGGCCGCTGGAAGCCCGCCCCGGTCGCGGGCAACTACCTCTGACGTGTCAGACGCTCAGGTCACCCGGGTGACCTGAGCGTCTGACACGTCGTCAAGGTCGGGGGCAGGTCAGAGACCCTGCCAGGCCGGCTTGTCGGCGTAGGTCTGGCGGTAGTAGTCGGCGAGCTGCAGGCGCGAGGCCGCCGCGTCGTCGACCAGCACCGTCGCGTGGGGGTGCAGCTGCATGATCGTGGCCGGCCACATCGCCGAGACGGGGCCCTCCACGAGCTGGTGCACGGCCTCGGCCTTGGCCCGCCCGGAGGCCAGCAGCACCAGGTGCCGCGCCTCCATGATGGTCGCCAGCCCCTGGGTGAGGCAGTGGCGCGGCACGTCGTCGACCGAGCCGCCGAAGAACCGCGCGTTGTCCTCGCGGGTCTGCCGGGTCAGCGTCTTGATGCGGGTACGCGACGCGAGCGAGGAGCCCGGCTCGTTGAACGCGATGTGCCCGTCCGTACCGATGCCGAGGATCTGCAGGTCCACGCCCCCGGCGTCGGCGATCGCCGCCTCGTAGCCCGCGCACGCGGCCGCGAGGTCGTCGGCGAGCCCGTCCGGCCCCTGCACCGCCCCGGGTGCGAAGTCGACGCGCGAGGCGATCTCCTTCTCGATCACGTTGCGGTACCGCTCGGGGTGGTCGGCGGGCAGGCCCACGTACTCGTCCAGCATGAACGCGCGGGCCCGGGAGAACGAGAGCCCGTCCTTGTGCCGGCGGGCCAGCTCGTCGTAGACGGCGAGCGGGGACGACCCCGTCGCCAGCCCGAGCACCGCGTCGGGTCGGGCCCGCAGCAGCTCCTCGACGGCGCCCGCCGCCAGCGCGGCGAGCTCGCCCGCGGGCGCGATCACAACCTCCATCAGCCTCTCCTCCCCAGGACGGCGGCGCCGACCGCCGCGACCGGAACGTGCGTCGGCGCCAGCCTGACGCGCTCGGCGAGCCGCAGCGACCCGAGGAACGCGGACACCTTGGCCTGCTCGCGCAGCGCGTCCTGCACCACGTCCAGCAGCTCGGCGCCGAGCTGGGCCACGCCGCCGCCCAGCACCACGTGCCGCACGTCGGTGGTCAGCACCAGCAGCCGCACCGCCGAGGCGACGGCGGCCGCGAACCGGTCGCGCACCACCAGTGCCTCCTCGTCGCCTGCGCGGGCCGCCTCGAAGAGCTCCACCGGCGACGGCTTGCCGTGCCGGGACGGCCACGCCGCCTCCAGCGCCTTGCCCGAGGCGAACCGTTCCAGGCAGCCGCGCTGCCCGCACGGGCACTCCGGCCCGAGCGGGTCCACCGGGATGTGCCCGATCTCGCCCGCGGCGCCGCTCGCGCCGCGGCGCAGCTCGCCGTCCAGCACCAGGCCGGAGGCGAGGCCGGTACCGAGCGCGAGGAACGCGAGATCCTCGTGCTCGTCCGCCTCGCCGGCCGCACCGGCCGCACCGGAAACGTTCGCCACGCCGGGCGTGCCGGTACCGCCGGCACCACCGACCGCGTCGGTGCCGCCGGCCACGGCGAGCCCGTCGGAACCGCCGGTACCACCCGCCCGGTCCGCCGGACCGGCCGACCGCTCCAGCACGTGCGCCGCGCCGACCGCGGCTACGTTGAGGTCGTTCTCGACCACCACCGGAACCCCGCCGACCTGCGCGGACAGCAGCTCGGCGAGCGGCAGCTCGTCGTCGTGCACACCCAGGTTGACCGCGTGCTTCACCGTGCCCGACCGGTGGTCGACGATGCCGGGGATGCCCAGCCCGACGCCGGCCAGGGCGGAGAGCTCCGCCCCGCCGGACGCGACGACGTCGCGCACCGCCTGCGCCGCGCCCGCCACCAGGCCCTCGGCGCCGTGCACCGTGGACCGGCGCACCGTGGCCACCACCTCACCCTCGGGGTCGAGGAGCGCACCCAGGATCTTGGTGCCGCCGATGTCGAGCCCTACCGTGTACCGGCCCATCCCGTCCTTGCCCATCAGCCCTTCACCGCGCCGGACACCAGACCACCGGTCATCCGGCCCTGCACGATCAGGAAGAAGATCACCGCGGGGATCGCGATGAGCACCGAGGCCGCCATGACGGCGCCCCAGTTGGTGGCCTGCGTGGCCTGCACGAACGTGCGCAGCCAGAGCGGGAGCGTCATCGCCTCGGGCCGCTGCATGATGACCAGCGCCGTGACAAACTCGTTCCACGCCTGGATGAAGGCGAACACACCGGTGGCCACCAGGCCCGGCGCCAGCAGCGGGAACGTGACCCGCCAGAACGCGCCGGCCCGCGAACAGCCGTCGATCATCGCCGCCTCCTCCAGCTCCTTGGGTACACCGTTCACGAAACCACGTAGCGTCCAGATCGTGAACGGCAGGACACCGGCCGTGTACACGAGCGTCAGGCCGATGATCGTGTTAAGCAGCTGCCAGCCGTCGATGATCCGGAACATCGAGACGATCATTGCCTCTCCAGGAATCATCTGGACGACGAGGATCAGCACGATAAAGGTCCGCCGGCCCTTGAACTGGAACCTGGTGAGGGCCAGCGACGCGACGAAGCCCACCACGAGGGCGATCACCAGGGTCAGGAACGTGACACTGATCGAGTTCAGCACCGCGGGCGGGAACGGCGCCCGCGTCTCGCCAAACATTGCCGACCGGTAGTTGTCAAGCGTGAACACGTCCGGCGTGGGGAAGAACGCCAGGTCCTCGCCGCGGATCCGGTTGTTCGGCAGGAACGACGTACTGACCATCCAGTACACAGGGAACGCCGAGAAGGCGAAGACGATCAGGGCCAGGGCGCCAAACCCGGTGTCGGCGAGACGCTTGCGGATCGTGATCACAGCTCTTCCTCCCGCAGCGTGCGCCGCACATAGGGGTACGAGATGGCCAGCATGACGATCACGAAGATGACGCCGATTGCGCTCGCCAGGCCGTAGTGCCCCTGGGCCATGCCCATCTGATAGATATAGACACCGATGGTGTTGGTCAGCTCGCGGTTGCCACCGATGTCCTGCAGCACGAACACCTGGGTGAACAGCTTGAGGTCCCAGATCATCGACAGGACGATGAGCACCGTGATAATGCTGCGCACGTAGGGCAGCTGGATGAGCCGGAAGCGTTGGAAGGCGCTCGCGCCGTCGAGTTGCGCGGCCTCCATCACCTCCCCTGGGATCTGAGTAAGGCCCGCGTACAGCGTAAACGCGACGAACGGTACGGCGCCCCAGACGACTATGCACGTGAGGATCAGGAAGAACGACCACGGGTTGATCAGCCAGGAGCGGCCGAACCACTGATCGCCAGTGATGGCTGTGAGCAGGTTGTTCACGACGCCGTACTGCGTGTCGAAGACCCAGCCCCACACCGTAGTCGCGGAGAGCGACGGCATGGCCCACGCCAGCAGCAGGCCCACGGACACGAGGAGCCGCATTCCCTTGTTGACGCGGATCATGAGCATCGCCACGAGCATGCCGAGCATGATCGTGATGGCCACGAGGACGACCATGAGCGCGAAGCTGCGCGCCAGCACGGTCCAGAAGCCCTCGACGTCGGTCAGCACCGTCGCATAGTTGTCGAGGCCGACCCATTCGGCGGGTTGGCCCATGAGCTGTGCACGCTCGTACTCCTGGAACGACATGACGAACAGCCGGAGCACCGGAGAGCCAGTCATCACGCCGAGGATGACCATCGTGGCCGAGAGGAGGAGCCACGGCAGATAGGGCGGCCGTCGCCTTCTCTGCCGGATCGCTTGGCGCGCTGGCGCCGCGGGGTCTAGAAGTGTGGTGCTCATGTCCTGTCTTCCTTGGAGGCGGCCGACACCCCTTCGCTGGAAGCGCGACAGCGAGCATCAGGCGGGCAGTGGTGTCCCGTCCCGCCCGGGCTTCCTGGGGCCGCACCGGGCGAGACGGGAAGTCGTGCTGACTCAGGTCAGCCGTTGAGAATCTCCTCGATGTCCGCGTCGAGCTTCTCGGCGATGGTCTTGACGTCGTCGCCGGCGGCGATCTTCGAGAAGGCGGTCTGGAGCAGCTTCTGGGATTCGACGTCTGCCCACTTCGGAGAGGCGGGGGTCAGCTTGGCATTGGCGGCGGCCTCGACAGCGGCCTTGCCGATCGACGTCTTCTGGTCGACCTTCTCGAAGAGCGAGGTCTGGGCCGGGATCAGGCCGATGCCGGCGAGGATCGACTGGTACTCGTCGCTGAGCAGGATCTCGTAGGCACTCATCGCGAGGTCCGGGCGGGCCGACTTCTGGGCGATGGCGATGTTCGAGCCACCGGCGAACACCTGGGCGACGCCACCATCCTTGCCCGGCAGTGCCACGCCCTCGAGGTCCTTGCCGTACGTGGAGGCGCAGCCCGGCACGCCCTCGGGGTCTTCCGGCTCTTCCGGAGCGTTGATGGACCACTGGACCCAGCTCGGTGCGGACGCGAAAGCGATCTTGCCCTCGCAGAACGGCACTTGCAGGTCGTCCTCGTTGGTGTCGGCCGGGGCGTTGTTTCCCTCGGTCATGATCGTCTGGATCTGCTCGAGGCCAGCGAGGCCGCCCTCCGACGAGAAGCCTGCCTCCCACGTGCCGTCCTCGGCCTGCTCGGCGATGTAGCCGCCGTTCTCCCAGATGAAGGGCAGGGCGTTGTACCAGTCCTGGCCGGGCCAGTAAACGCCGGACAGGTCGTCGGTCCGCAGGTCGACGGCGGTCTCGACGTACTCGTCGAGCGTCGTCGGCACCGGGGTGTCCCCCAGGACCTGCTTCGAGTAGAAGACCACCCGCGAGCCCGAGTAGTACGGCAGGGCGTAGTGCTTGCCCTCCCAGTCACCTGCCTCGACGAAACCCGGCAGCAGGTCCGAGCCGCCCAGGTTCTCGAACTCCTCGGCGGTGATCTCACGAAAGTAGCCGTTCGAGGTGAACGCGGCGGCCTGGGTGTTGCCGATCTCGACCACGTCGGGGGCGTCCGAGCCGGCCAGCGCCGTCGTGTACTTGTCGACGAGCCCGTCCCAGGCCTGCTCCTCGATCGTGAGGGTGCTGCCCGGGTTCTCCTCCTCGAAGGTCTTCTTCAGGTAGTCACGCGCCTCGGGGGGCGTGTCCGAGCCGACGAGCCAGACCCGGACCTCGCCGGGTCCGGTCTCCTCCGGGGCGGAACCGGCGGTGCCGCCCGCGTTACCGCAGGCGCTGAGCGCGAGCGTCAGGGTGATCGCCGACGCCGCGGCGCCGACCAGACGGTTTCTGTTCACGTGTGTCTTCCTCCCGGGATACGACTATGTGTCGCGGTGGTGCATGGTGAGTGGGTCGCCTGCCGCCGACACGTGCGCACTGATGCTCACGAGACCCCCAGCTGGGCGGAAAGCACGAGGACGGCGGCGCCCGCCAGCACCACGTCCTCGTCGAGCGCGGCCATCCGCAGCTGCAGGCCCGAGGTGATGGCCGGCATGGTGCGCTGACGGATGGTGTCCAGCGCGGCCTCGCGCAGGGGGCCGTCGAGCAGGTCGCGTGGACCGCTCAGCAGCACCTGGTTGAGGTTGAGCGCGCTGACGACCGGGGCGAGGGTCACGCCCAGCACCCGGCCGGCCGACGCCAGAGCGGCGTCGGAAGCTTCCTTGTCCTTGCCGTCGACCGCACGCCGCAGCGCCGGGACCGACAGGACCGTCTCGAGGCAGCCGCGGCGCCCGCAGGCGCACTGCTCGCCGTCGTCCACGACCGTCACGTGGCCGATCTCGCCCGCGGCGTCGCCCTGTCCGTGCACGCGTACGCCGTCGACGACGACGCCCGCCCCGACGCCGGCGCCCACCGTGACCGCGAGCATGCCCGAGCTGCCGCCGCCGTAGGTGAACTCGCCGAGCGCCGCGGTGTTGGCGTCGTTCGCGACGTGCACCGGCAGCCCCAGGCGCTCGCCCAGGATCTCGGCGAGCGGCACGTCGTACCACCCGCGGTTGGGCGCCTCGACCACGCGTCCGTCGAGGTCGATGATGCCCGGCGAGCCGACGCCGACGCCGATCACCGGGTGGTTCGCGGCCGCCACGAGCCGCCGGACGAAGCGGGTCAGCAGGTCGACCAGCTCGTCGCCCGTGCGCCCGTCGATGTCGAGCTGCCGGCGCACCACGATCTCGCCGGTGAGGCTGAGGACCGCGCCGCGCATGCGGCCGTGCTCCGTGAGGTCCACGGCCACGATCTGGTAGGCGTCCGAGCGCAGGCCCACGAGGATCGCGGGCTTGCCGACGCGCTGTCCCGGCCGGGTGCCGAGCTCCTCGACCAGGCCCTCGGTGATGAGCACCGAGACCAGGTCGGAGATGGTGACGCGGGTGAGCGAGGTGGCTCGTGCGAGGTCGGCCCGGGAGGTGGGCCCCTCGTGGAAGAGGTGCTGCAGCACCAGGGAGCGGTTGTGCGCCCTGGCGTGCTCGGGGAGCACCTTGGACGTCGCGCGCAGCCGAGCCCCGAGCCCTCGCCCGGTGCCGTTGCGTTCTGTCGCCGTCGCCATGTTTGTTAGTAGACCTCCTTAACAGAGTCGCTGTCCATCGCCCGGTATGACCCGTAACAAGACTGTTACGTGGGTCACCCTTGCCCGGGCCGAGGTCGCGACTCCGCACCGAAACCGGATTACTTCACGTGCCTGACGAAACCGAGCCTGCCGCACGCCGGCCCGCCGAGCACGGCGTGACCGCACCGTGATCAAATACCGCGCAAACCCGCCGAAAAATCCGGTCAGGAGGTTCGCAAGTTCACAAAGGGATCACAGTTCCCAGGTGGGGCGCGTCCGGACCCCACGGGCCTCCTACGCTCGTGCCCATGAAGCGCATCCGGTCTGCCCTGGGGGACGCGGGCCTGCCCGCGCGCCGACCCGTCCACACCCTCCTGGCGGCCGCGACCACCGGTCTCCTCGTCGCCGCCCTCGCGGGCTGCTCGGGACCGGGCGCGGGTGACTCCGGCGGCGAGTCCGGCGGGGACGGCGCCGCACAGAGCGAGGTCATGTCGCCCGACGCCGCTCGCTCCGACGCGGTGGCCGACGCCGTCGGCGCCGTCGGCCTGGGCGACGCGGCCGAGGAGGCCGTGGACCGGGAGCTGGTGACGACCGGCAGCGCCACGCTCGCCGTCGACGACCCGTTCGACGCCGCCGAGGAGATCGCCCGGCTCGTGGAGGAAGCCGGGGGCCGTGTCGAGTCGCGCGACGAGCAGGCACCCACCGACGACGAGCCGGGCCGCGCGTCGATGACGCTCCGCATCCCGGCGGACCGCGTGTCGGCCACGCTGGACGCCCTCGACCAGCTCGGCGACATGCGCGACCGGCACGTCGAGACGGTCGACGTCACCGGGACCGCGCAGGACCTGGACGCCCGCATCGAGGCGCTGCGCACCTCCACCGACCGGCTGCGCGAGCTCATGGCGGACGCCGACCGCACGGCCGACCTCATCGATATCGAGGCCGAACTGTCCACGCGTCAGGCCGAGCTCGACGCGCGCGTGGCCGAGCGCAGCCGCCTCTCGGACGAGGTGGCGATGTCCACGCTGCACGTCGAGATCGTGGCGGAGGGCTCCCCGGCCGCCCAGGCACGGCCGGGCGGGTTCCTCGGGGGCCTGACGGCGGGGTGGAGCGCCCTGGTGAGCACGTTCAACGTGGTGGTGCTCGTGCTGGGCGCGATCATCCCGTGGCTCGCGCTGGCGAGCGTCGTGTTCCTGGTGGTTGTCGGCGTCCGCCGGCAGCTGCTTGCCAGGAACCGCCTCACTGGCCCGCCGCCTGCCGTCGAACCGGAGCCCGTGGAGCCTTGACCGTCCGACACGCGCCGCCACTCCGTCTCCGCGATCACGCGGGTAGGGTGCAGGTCAGGTGATGCAATGACGCGGATGCCCGTCGCCCGGTTCGACGCAGATTGTCTAGGTTGGCCCTCGATTCGTCAGCCGGATTTTCGGATTGGCCCGAGCGAGCGATTTCGGCTCTTTCCTGACATGCAGCGGTACACGCCGGGACCCACGAGCTAGGGCTCGTCGCTCGTTGTCGGCCGAGGCCAGTCTTGGTCCTGATGGAGCCAAGTCGGCGGACGTGACGGACAAGGTGCGCAGGTCAGTCGCGGGTAAGAGTTAGCGACAAATGCCCAGGGACGGTTCACTGTCCACGACTGAGAGGGCAAGCCGCGCAGGCCTGTCTGCCTGTTGGTGCATATCTACTCTTGGACCACAGCGCGGTGATGATGGGTCGCATCGATCTACTAGGCCAGCCACGTGCCGCCACATTATTGAGCCTGGTGGTGATGTTCATAGCAATAACATGGCACATCATCTTCTACCGATGTCGGTCAACTTCTTCGCGTCTCGCGCTGCGGAGCGCACCCACCCGGAGATGCCCAAATGCTCGTCAAGCCAGCCGGTGCAAGTCGGCAGACCGGTGACAGACAACCACATTGCCTGCACGTCCGGCGAGACGACGCCCTGGCCGAGTATTGTCGACCCGCCCTCGATGTCAGGGGCAGCGATCATCTCGTCCGTGGGCACCAACTTCCATCCAACCGTGCAACGTGCCAAACGGTCGATGCGTGAACGCCGCGGCGTCGATGCGTGAACGCCGCGGCGAGGTAGTCAGCCAGCTCGCGACACGCGCCCGCCCTGTTGATCCCGGACTATGACCTTTGCCAGCACCAGGTATGGAACACGCTACAGCGCCCACCCAGGACCGTGATGGGGTCGCGGACATCGTTCGCCCCGGCAGTTCCCGCACCACAACCTCATCACCAGCAACTCGGACGCCCTCGCCAACCACGCTGCCAGCGGGTGCAAGCCGTGGGTGCGCTTGAACGCAGGCGCACCTTGCCTTTCACCTCAGATCAACAGACGCCCGCAACTGAATACCGGAGCCTTCACCACAGTTTCGCCGTCGACACCATCAACCGATGACCGGCTGCTACGCGCGTGGAACGAAGCAAAAAGCGAAGGTGCTATCATTCCACCGAGTACGGGTCATTAATACATTCGCTCAACCCGGGATCGCTCGACCACCTAGTCTCGTCGCCCATCAAGCCCACCAGTTCGTCGTCCGTGAGATCAAACCACTCAACAAGATCCTTCGCTTCAATACACGCCCTCACAGCCTCTACAGGAGTGAGGCCCTCTGGATTTGTACGCATATCAAAGTACAGCATCGAGATCATTTCTGTAGTCCCATGGGAACATTCATCGACGACTCGCTCCAACGCAGCGGTGCCGGAATCGTCATCCGGGAAGGACGAGATAAAACCTTCAATTCCGCTCATGATCTTTTGATTGGAAGTATCAGAAAATTCTACTTCCACGCCAGGAGCCGCCCGCTCGAGGCATTCGGAATACGCATCCTGCGACTCCCGAAGTTCGGCATCCGTGACGGCCATGTCGTCGAACACCCGTCTCTCAAGTTCGCTCGGCTCATCAGCGAGCAACTCGTCGATCAGCGCTACGTACATGTCAGCGACGGGTGCGGGGGCGTTCGCAGAGGAAGGCGCCCCGCACCCGGCGGTCATGAGTAGCGCGACGACACCGGCCGGCCACACCAGGCACCTTGCCATCGCCGCGCTAGTTATCACGGGTAGATGTACCAGGGCGACGAAACGTTTGCCACACCGTTGACGGTCCTCGTTCCGGCGTAGCGGTGCCCTTCGAGGTACGTACCGCTCAACGGCCGTTCAGCAAGTGCCGTCCCGGTATGTTCGTTCGTGAGGAAGACCCGGCTTCCGCCACCGGTGCGGTAGTAAATGCCCGCCTTGGCCTTCGTGCATGTCACATTACGAACGGTAGTTGCGTAACTGTCGACCGTCACATTGACCTTACAGGTTGCCGACGAACTACCGGACGTCGCCGTAACGGTCCGCTCTGCTGCCTGAGCGGGACCCGAGACACCGAATACGAGCGCTCCAGCCAACAGCAAAGAGATCGTGCCTTTCTTGGACAGCCTCATGCCACACCTTTCGCACGTCGAACATGGTTAGGAACACGGTACGAAGACCACTGAAACATGGATCCCGAGCCGCTTGTGGAGAACGTTAGCGGCCCTGCGCAATCCGGACAACCCCCACACTCAGATCGTCTCCGCCTTATTTCGCCTTTCTGAAATCAGCTCTGCCACTGGTGGTCGGATGCGGCGAACCGGATCGGGGCTACAGGATGCCGTGACAGAGCATGTCGAAGCTGGAGCGGCCGCACATCTGCCGCT
This sequence comes from Promicromonospora thailandica, assembly GCF_024171955.1. GTDB lineage: Bacteria > Actinomycetota > Actinomycetes > Actinomycetales > Cellulomonadaceae > Promicromonospora > Promicromonospora thailandica. The sequence goes on from NZ_JAMTCS010000001.1 coordinate 282,442, forward strand.
TGATCGTCATGGCCCAAGTGTTGACGCCCTCGCTGCGCCCCTGTGTGGCGCTCAGAGTCGGCCCGGCCACGACGACGTTAATGGGCCTTGTGCCAACCCGCGGGCGAAGGAACGCAAACACCGCAGGTCAGGAGCGCGGGACGGGTGGTGCCGCCTGCTAGCGTTCTGGCTTGGGCGTCGCCGGGTGGGGCGAGCGGAGAAACGTCAGCCTCAAAGGTGAGACAAAGCCGTCAGTCGGCGATCGCGAGGGCGTCGATCTCCACCAGCATCTCCTCGCGCGGCAGGCCCGTGAAGACGGTGGTCCTGCTCGGCAGCACGCCGCCGGGGCAGTGCTTCGTGACGAACTTGCCGTACGCCTCGTTCATGACGGCGAAGTCCTCGCGCTTGGTCAGGTAGACCCGCAGCATCACGACGTCGTCGAACGTGGCGCCGCCGGCCTCGACGATCGCCCGGACGTTTTCCAGCGTGCGGGTCGTCTGCGCCGCGACGTCGCCGGGGTACAGGTACTCCCCTGACGCCGGGTCCACGGGCCCCTGCCCCGACACCTGCACGAACGGGCCCTTGCGCACACCCTGGTGGAACGTGTGCGCGGGCGCGGGGGCGTCGGGGGTGGAAATGGCGGTCTTGGTGGTCATCGGTTCTCCTTGCTCGGGGTCGTGCGGTGGGTCGGTACTGCCGGTCAGAAGTCGAGCGCGACCTGCTCGACGACGTCGTCGCCGCGGGTCACCAGGGCGGTCCGGTACTTGTCGAGCGTGGTGCACGGGTGCGAGATGCCGAACCCGATCACGTCACCGGGCTGGAGCACGCCGTCGGACGCCGCGTCGAGGGACAGGTAGGCGTGCTGGTCGTTGAGCGCGGTCACCCGCACGCCGGTGAGCTCGCGGTACGCGCCGAGCCGGCCCGCGGCGTCCAGGGTCCGGGCGACGAGCGGCGTCGGCAGGTCGATGTCGAACGAGACGTCGCGGCGTCCCAGGGCCACGATGACGAGGCCGGGCTCCGGCGCGGAGAGCACCGTGGCCCACACCCGGATCGCGGGACGCAGGGCCTCGGCTCCGAGCCGCGTCCACGGGTCGGCGTGCAGGTAGTGACCGTGGTCGTGCGTCACGTACGCGCCGGACCGCAGCACCGCCCGGGTCGGCACGTCGGCGCCCGCGGCGTCCCGCAGCGGTGCGCCGAGGTGCCGCGCGACGACGTCGGCGAACGCGCTGCCGCCCGCGCTCAGCACGAGCGGGCCGTCCACGAGCCCGGCCACGCCCAGCCCCGTCTCCCGCAGCTCGTCGCACCATCGGCCGACGGCGGCCAGCTCCTCCTCGCTGGTTCCGCTCGCCACCGGGCCCTCGTAGCCGGCCACGCCCACGAGCCGCAGCCCGGCGTCGTGCACCCGGCCGGCGAGCGCCACGACGTCGGCCCGGGTCCGCAGGCCGGTGCGGCCGCCCGGGACGCCCAGCTCGACGAGCACCCCGAGGCGCGCGACGACCTCGGGAGCCGCCCCGGCGAAGCCGGTGACGAGCAGGTCCAGCCCGCGGTCGGAGTCGACGTAGACCCACACCTCGTCGAGGGTCCCGGACCCGTCGAGCGCCGAGCGCAGCCATGCGATGTCGCGGGGGTCCACGATCTCGTTCGCGAGGAAGACGCGCGGGACGCCCCAGCCGGCCACGGACCGCAGCTGGCCCGGGGTGGCCACGGTGGCACCCCAGACGCCCACCGCGGACTGCCGCTCCCACACCCGGCGCGCCATGTGCGTCTTGACGTGCGGGGCGTGCTCCACGCCCGCGGCTGCGAAGGCTCCCGCAACCGTCGTGATGTTGTGCTCCAGCGCCGCCTCGTCGAGCGTCAGCAGGGGCCAGAGGAACGTGGGGTCGTCGATGCGCAGCACGTCTCCATCCTGCCTTGTCAGCGACCCTGCTCGCACACCCCGGAACCGTCGGCCGGGGTGCGCTCCGGCAGGTTCTCCGCGCCGCCGTCCTCCCGCCAGCCGCCCATCCCCGCCCAGCCGCCCGCGACGGTCTCGGCGGCCAGGTCGCGGGGGTAGCCCTGGACGCCGGGCCGCGTCTGCCACGGGTGAGGACCGGCGAGGGGCCGGTACTCGACGCCGTACGCGTCCAGGCGCGGCAGGTGGCAGGCCTCCAGGCGCTCCAGGAACTCCTTCGACGCGGCGCTGCCGGGCTCCCGGTCGGCCGCGGGCGACCACGCGACCTCCGCGAAGGCGGCCAGGCGCGGGAAGGTCGCGTAGTCGACGCGCCGCGCGCTGTCGAGGTGCTCGCTCCACACCTGCGCCTGGACGCCCAGCAGCCGGCCCGGCGTCCGCCCGCTGTCCGGGACCGTCAGCGCGGCCGGGAACGGGTCGAAGCCGTACACGTCCTCGACCGTGCGCAGGAAGCCGACCGAGATCGGCTCCGCGGGGTGGTCGCCCGCGCGGTGGTCGAGATAGACGGCCTGCTCGGGCGCCATGACCACGTCGTGCCCGGCCGCGAGCGCCGCGGCGCCCTGGGCGTGCCCGCGCCAGGACGTGACGACGACGTCGCGGGGCAGCAGGGGTGAGACGGCCTCGTCCCAGACGACGGCGCGGCGGCCGGCGTCGGACACGTGCCGGGCGAGCCGGGCGACGAACCAGCCGTGGAGCTGGGCGACGTCGGGCTCGCCGTCCTCGGTGAGCAGGCCGAGCGTGCGGGCGCGGTCGACGATCCGGGGCGAGTCGCGCCAGAGCGTGGTCGGTACCTCGTCGCCGCCCAGGCCGATCCAGGGGGTGTCGAAGACGTCGAGGACCTCGTCCAGCACGTGCCGGAAGAAGGCGAGCGACCCCTCGGAGGGGTCGAGCACGTCCTGGCTGATGCCCCAGGTGGTGCGGACCTCCTGGCGGGCCTTGCGCGTGCCGAGCTCGGGGTAGGCGGCCACGGCGGCCTCGACGTGCCCGGGCACGTCGATCTCGGGCACCACGGTGATGCCGCGGTCGCGGGCGTAGGCGACGATCTCGCGCAGGTCGTCCTGCGTGTAGAAGCCGCCGTGCGGGCGGCCGTCGCGGGAGCCGGTACGCCAGGTGCCGACGGTGGACTCGCGGCGCCAGGCGCCGGTGCGGGTCAGCTCGGGGTAGCGGTGCACCTGCACGCGCCAGCCCTGGTCGTCGGTGAGGTGGAGCTGCAGCACGTTGAGCCGGTGCGCGGCGGCCAGGTCGACGAACCGGAGCACGTCGTGCTTGGGCAGGAAGTGGCGGGCGACGTCGAGCAGCACGCCGCGCCACTCGAACCGCGGGTGGTCCTCGATCCGGACCGCGGGGAGGGTGGGCGCGGCTGCCGCGCCGGACCGGGCCGTGGACGCGCGGCGGTACGCGTCCGGGCCGGCGAGCTGGCGCAGGGTCTGCGCCGCGGCGTGCGCGCCGGCGAGGTCGGCGGCCGCGATCCGCACCGCGGCGCCGTGGGTCTCCGCGCCGACCTCGAGGCGGTAGCCACCGGCGGCCAGGCTCTCGTCGAGCGCGAGGACGACGTCGGCCGCCGGGCCGGCCACGGGCACCAGGTCGATGCCGAACGCCTCCTCGGTGACGTGGCGCCACCAGCGCGCGGCGGGTCGCAGGTCCGGGTCGGCCAGCACGGTCGCGCCGTCGGCGAGCCGCACCGGTGCACCGCCGGCCTGCGTCGTCGCAGGTTCGGGGACGAGTCCGGGTCCGTGGGGGTGAAGCACGGCTGCCACACTAGCGGCCGGCGCCGCGCCTGACCGTGTCCGGCCTGCGTGACGCGTCAGATCCAGCCGTGCTCCGCCGCGATCCGGGCTGCCTCGTGGCGGTTGGCGTCGCGGATGAGACGCTCGTCGTCGGCGAGCGCCGCGGGCCGCCTGCCCGCCCGGTCAGTTCCCGACACCGTCGAGCAGCCAGTGGTAACGCAGGCGCAGGGCCCGCTCCGTGCTGGCCGCGGCCGCGGCCAGCGTGAGACCGATGTTGAGCCAGAAGGGCAGCGCGACGGGCGACGTGAACGTCCCGACCCGCGCGGCGACCGGCGGCAGCCCCGTGACCACCTCTACCAGCTGCGGCACGACCAGCAGCACCGACACGATCAGCACGACGACCGAGCACGCGCTGACCACGCGGCTGATCCCCGGCCTCTCCCGGTCGAGCCGGGCCCGGCGCCCCTCGGCCGACGCCGGGTCCGGCACCAGCTGGTGCGCGGTCCCGGCGTCGGTCACGTAGTGGCAGCGCCGGAGGCCGAAGGTCGTCGCGACCACCTCGATGGTGCCGCCCTCGACCGGGAACGCCGCGGGGAGCCGCGACGCGGCCCGGTGCCGCCCGTCGACGTACAGGTCGGCGCGGCCGTCGCTGTCGTCCGCCGACATCCCCTGCAGGTAGTGCACGTCGACGGTGTAGGTCACGCCACCGCCGTCCGCCCGCACGAGCTCCAGGTGGAGCAGCGCCCTGCTGAGGAGCTGCCACCAGCGGAACGGCTTGAGCGGGTGACCGTCGCCGGGCTTGACCCGCCGGGCCGCGCGCCGCATCGTCCAGCTCGTGCGGCGCCCCTCGGGCGTACCGTCCCTGCCCATGCCGTCCTCCTGTGTGCTGTCGAACCGGTGTCGTCGAACCGATGCTGCCTGCGCGGTCAGGATGCCCGGCAGGACGTGTCGCGTGCCGGCAGCTCGCCGTCCACGAGGTAGCGGGTGCCGATGTTCAGCGCGCAGGCGTTGCCGCCCAGCACGTAGACCCCGTGGCCGCTCCCGTCGACGGTCACCAGCCGGGACCGGTCACCGAGCTTCTCCCGCAGGAGCTGCCCGCCGGCGAGCGGCGTGACCGGGTCGCGGCGATTCTGCAGGATGAGCACGTCGCCCGGACCCTCGTCGCTGATCTGGACCGGCCCCTCGGCCGGCTCGGGCCAGTACGCGCACGGGAGCATGTTGGCCGCCGCCGCGCCGAACAGCGGGAACTTCTTGCGGTCCTCGGCCACCGCCGCGCGGTAGACGTCCACGTCCTCCTCCCAGTCGCTGTCGTTGCAGGTCGAGGCGAGGAACACCGACAGGGCGTTGGAGAGCGGGTGCACGGCAGCGTTCGTGGTGTCGCGCGCCGCCTGCTCCGCCGGTGCCGCACCGCCGGGCACCAGCGCGGGCAGCACCTCGGCGTCCAGCAGGTCGCGGGCCGCGGCGCCGTCGCCGTCGCGCAGCCACTGCCAGGTCTGCGCCGTGCGGCCGTACGTGCGCTCGCTGTAGAGGCCGCCGAAGATCACCTGCCGGAACAGGCCGCCGTCCACCCCCTCGACGGGGTGTCCGTCCAGGCGCTCCGCCGTCTCGAAGTACGTCGCGCGCACCTGCGCCGGCGTGCGGCCCAGGCCGTAGGCGTCGTGCCGCTGCGCGGCCCACCGCGCGAAGTCACCGAACGTCTGCTCCATCCCCAGCGCGAAGCGCCGCAGGCCCTCCCGGTTCAGGTGCGAGTCGCCGACGTTGCTGTCGAGCACCACCCGGTCCACCGTGTCGGGGAACATCGACACGTAGGCCGCGCCCAGCGCCGTGCCGTACGAGTACCCGAGGAAGCTGGCCTTCTCCTCGCCCAGCGCGGCACGGATGCTGTCCAGGTCACGCGCCGTGTTCGCCGTCGAGAGGTGGTAGAGCCCGCCGTTGTCGTCGTTGCGGGCGCACTGCTCGGCCGCCTCGCGGACCACCTCGGCCCGCTCGAGCACCGCCGCGTCGTCCACCGCGTACGGCGGGACGTTGCCGTAGTAGGCGCTGTCCGCCGGGAACTGGCAGTCCACCCGCGTCGAGTGGCCGACACCGCGGGTGTCCATGCCGATGAGGTCGTAGGCGCGCAGCACGCTGTCGGGCAGGCCCTGGGACTCCAGCAGCGTCGACTGGGTCAGCCCGGAGCCGCCCGGCCCGCCGGGGTTGAGCAGCAGGATGCCGCGCCGGGCGGCGGGGTCGGTGCTGGCCAGGCGCGAGATCATGAGATCGGTGCGTGCACCGTCCGGCTCGGCGTAGTCGAGCGGCACGGAGACCGTCGCGCAGTCCAGCGTGGTCGGCAGCGCCTCCGCGACGACGTCCGCGGGGCACTCGCCCCACTCGACCGAGGGCTGGGACGCCGGCTGAGCCGTGGCGACGCCCGTACCCGGTGCGGCGTCGGCGTCCTGCACGTCGGCCGCGGCCGGGACGGCGAGCGTGCCGGCCAGCCCCAGGACGGCGAACAGCGCCACGGCGCGGCCCGGTGCGCGGCGTGGCCGTCCGGGGCGGTGGGACGGTCGCGACGGTGCGGTGCTGAGCTGTTCTCGGTTCATGACACCAGCCTCGGGTTCCGGGTGGGGCTACCGACAGTGCCGACGGTCATCGATCCCCGTGAGAAGCGCACGACCGACCGGTGACAGGTGTCATGCCCGTCCCGGGCGGGTCGGGCGTCGGACACAGCACAGCGCCGTGACCCCGAGGGGCCACGGCGCTGCGTGAAGGGTGGAGCTGCCGGGAATCGAACCCGGGTCCGGTATCGGTTTTCGAGGACTTCTCCGGGCGCAGTCTGCTATGGATTTTCTCGGCCCCCGCGCTCGCGCAGACACGTTCGCGGACAGGCCCAGTCACCTGAGAGTCCCCGCAGCCCCGATGACGAGGGCTACGAGCAGTGGCTTTCTAGATGACGCGGGTTACCGGAGCGAAAGCAGACTCCGGGCCCACGGACTTCGGGCTCGCTCAGGCGGCGAGGGCGAAGTCGTTGCGCGAGTTATCGGCAACTATTGGTTTACAGGCATCGTTAACGAGATAAGCCTGCATCCTCGGCCCGCTTCTCCTCGAAGCACGACCACCGTCGAAACCGATCAGCCCCTATGGTGTTGTCAACCAGCTCCGGCCGGGCCCTTCGCCCGCCCGGAGTGCACCCAGTCTAGGGGATCAACACCCTGACCGGGAACGTTATTTCCGCGACAGGGCTCAGCCGAGCATCTCCTTGTGCCGGATCGCCCGCTGCGCCTCGCGCATGTCCTGCTTCTCGCGCAGGGTCTGCCGCTTGTCGTACTCCTTCTTGCCTCGGGCGAGCGCGATCTCGACCTTGGCCCGCCCGTCCAGGAAGTACAGCCGCAGCGGCACGAGGGTGTGCCCCTTCTCGCGCGACTTCGACTCCAGCCGCTCGATCTCGTGGCGGTGCAGCAGCAGCTTGCGACGCCGGCGCGGCGCGTGGTTGTTCCACGTGCCCTGGAAGTACGCCGGGATGTGCACGTTCTCCAGCCACGCCTCGCCACGGTCGATCGCGGCGTAGCCGTCCGTGAGCGACGCGCGTCCCATCCGCAGCGCCTTGACCTCGGTGCCCGACAGCACGAGCCCGGCCTCGAAGACGTCCTCGATCACGTAGTCATGACGGGCCTTCTTGTTGTTCGCCACGATCTTGCGCGGATCGTCCACGTTCTTCTTGGCCATGGTCTCCCTCCGGGGTACTCGCTCCTCGGCGTGCCCCGTGCAGGCAGCGCGACGTCCCAGTTTACGCGCCGGACCATGGCGGACCAGGCTTTAACGGGCCGCGTTCGCTCAGGGCCGTCGCCAGTTCCTCAGGGCCAGTTCCTCAGAGCCAGGTCATCGGGTCCACGGTCGAGCCGTTCACGTACAGCTCGAAGTGGAGGTGGCAGGCCGTGGACGTGCCGGTGGTGCCCGAGTACCCGATCACCTGGCCCCGCGAGACGTGCTGGCCCGAGGAGACCGCGAACGACGTGAGGTGGTTCGCGCTCGACATGACGCTCGTACCGCTGGACGTGTACCCGTGGTCGATGAGCACCTGGTTGCCCAGTCCCGCGAGGGTGCGCGCGTAGAGCACGGTGCCGTCGGCGGCGGCCAGGATCGGCGTGCCGCAGTACGCCCGGAAGTCGGTGCCGGCGTGCAGCCGCGAGTAGTTGAGCACCGGGTGGAACCGCATCCCGTACGACGAGGTGATGTACGGGTTCGCCGTCGGATAGCTGAGGAACGACAGCGTGCCGCCGCCCGACCCCCCGGACGAGCCGCCCGAGCTCCCGCCGGACGACCCGCCCGATCCGCCCGACGACCCGCCGGACGCCGCCTCCCGCTCGGCCCGCTCGCGGGCCAGCCGCTCGTCCCGCTCCTTCTGCTGGGCGATGATGCCCTTCAGGTCCGCCTCGATCGAGCTGAGCTCCTGCTCGTTGTCCCGCATGCTCGCCAGTGCGGCGTCCTTGCGCCGTTCGATGCGGGCCTTGAGCCGCTCCTGCTCGGCGATGAGCCGCTCGATCTCCGCCTTGCGCTCGACGGCGGCCTGCTTGGCCTGTTCCTTCGAGCGCACGTTCTCGTCGGCCAGGCGCTTGAGCTCCGTGACCACCTCGCGGATCGCCGTGAGCCGGGCCTGCAGGTTGCGGGCGGTCGCCTCGGCGTCCTGCAGCTCGGCGAGCGTACGCGCCCGGATGCGCGCGGCCGACGACGACACGGAGTAGCCGTCGATGAACTCCTCGGTGCTCTCCGCGCCGGTCACCAGGCCGATCGTCGACCCGGTGCCGGCACCGCGCAGCTCCTCGCGCGCCATCTGCGCGATGTCCTCGCGCGCGCCGTCGACCTTCCCCGCGCCCGCCTGGAGCTGCTGGCTGACCTTGGCCTCCTCCACCTGGGCGTCGGCGAGCCGCTGGGCCAGGATCGCGGCCTCCCGCTCGGCGCGCTCGAGCTCGGCCTCGGCGACGGCCAGCTCCGCCTCCGCCACGGGCAGCCGCCCCTCGACCTTGTCGAGCGCCAGCACCGCGTCGGCCAGCTGGGCGTCCGTGTGCTCCAGCTCGGACTCCAGGCCCTCGCGCTCCCGCTCCTTGGCCGCTTGCGCGCGCTCGGCGGCGGCGCGGCGGTCGTCGAGGTCGTCGGCATGGACGGCGGCCGAGCCGCCCACGAGCAGCAGCAGGGCGAGCGCCGCGGCCAGCGGGCCGCGCGCGCGGGTCAGGGGGTGTCGGTGCGCAGTCATCAGATCCTCGTGTACCGGTTCAGGGTGAAGAAGGACGAGAGCGCGGCCAGCGCGACGGCGACGACCACGAGCAGGGGCGCGACGCGGAACACGTCCACCTCGGAGACGTACGCGACCCAGTCGACCGACCGCTCCAGCCAGTCGGTGACCATGAAGCGCACCGCGAGCCACAGCCCGCCGCCTGCCAGGAGCGACCCGAGCACGGCGGCCAGGGCGCCCTCCAGCAGGAAGGGCAGCTGGATGAACAGGTTGGACGCGCCCACCAGGCGCATGATCTCGGTCTCCTTGCGGCGGGAGACCGCGCTCAGCCGGATGGTGGTGGTGATGAGCAGCACCGCGGCGAGGAGCATGACGCCGGCCAGCCCGGCCGCGAGCAGGGTGGCGACGTTGAGGGTGCGGAACAGCGGCTCGAACACGGCGCGCTGGTCGGCGACGACCTCGACGCCGTCGCGCCCGGACAGCACGTCGCTGACGACGGCGACCTGCTCGGCGTCGGTCAGCTTGAGCCGCAGCGAGGCCTGCATGTCCTCCTCGGTGAGCTGCGTGCCCTGGAAACCGTCCGGGTAGCGCTCCTCGAAGGCGGCGAACGCCTGCTGCTTCGACTCGAACCACACCTTGCTGACCTCGCCGGACAGCTCGGTGCGGATCACCTCGCGCAGCGCCTCGATCTGGTCCTCGGTGGCCTCGCCGCCCGCGCACGACGGCGCCGCCGTCGTGCCCTGCGGGCAGAGGAACACGGAGACCTCGACCTTGTCGTACCAGTCGTCCTTGAGCTTGCCGATCTGGGCCTGGAGCAGAGCGCCCGCGCCCACGAACGTCAGGGACACGAACGTCACGAGCACCACGGCCACGACCATGGTGGTGTTCCGGCGCAGGCCCGAGAAGACCTCGCCGAGCACGAACTGGAAGCGCACGTCACGACCCCCGGACCGGCTGGGCGGGCACGCGGGTCCCGCTGCCCGGGGCGTCGAGCACGGGGGACGCCCCGACGTCGGGCAGGATCGCCTCCCGCTCGCCGTACCCGCCGCGCGCCTCGTCGCGCACGACGACGCCGTCCGACAGCTCCACCACGCGGCGGCGCATCTCGTTGACGATCTCGTCGTCGTGCGTGGCCATGACGACCGTGGTGCCGGTGCGGTTGATGCGGTCCAGCAGGCGCATGATGCCGAGCGAGGTGGTGGGGTCGAGGTTGCCCGTGGGCTCGTCGGCGAGCAGGATCTGCGGCCGGTTCACGATGGCGCGCGCGATGGCGGCGCGCTGCTGCTCACCGCCCGAGAGCTCGGTGGGCATCCGCTTGCCCTTGCCGGCCAGGCCGACCATCTCCAGCACCTCGGGCACGGTGTCCCGGATGACGTGCCGCGGCTTGCCGATCACCTGCAGGGCGAACGCCACGTTCTCGTGCACGGTCTTGTTCTGCAGCAGCCGGAAGTCCTGGAACACCACACCGAGCTGGCGGCGCAGGGTCGGCACGCGCCACCCGGACAGGTTGGCGACGTCCCGGCCAGCCACGTACACGCGGCCGCGCGTGGGCCGCTGCTCCCGCAGCACCAGCGACAGGAACGTCGACTTGCCCGAGCCCGAGGCCCCCACGAGGAACACGAACTCGCCACGCTCGACGTCCACGGAGACCCGGTCGAGGGCAGGTCGGGCGCCTCGCGCATAGACCTTCGACACGTTCTCGAACCTGATCACGTGGCCGACACTAGGGGTGACATCACCTGGCGTGTCGGGCAGACACGCCGGGGAACATCACCGTGCCACGCAAAGAACGGCCTGGAAATCAGCCAATACAGGCACTAACAAGGGCAATTCGACCGGAGTTCGTCGCCGGCAACGATCAGCTTCCCGAGCCGCCGCGACGCCAGCGGATGCCGGCCTCGATGAAGTCGTCGATGGCGCCGTCGAACACGGCCTGCGGGTTGCCCGACTCGTGCTCGGTGCGCAGGTCCTTGACCATCTGGTACGGCTGCAGCACGTACGAGCGCATCTGGTCGCCCCAGCTGGCCTTGATGTCGCCCGCCATCTCCTTCTTCTTCGCGGCCTCCTCGGCCTTGCGCAGCAGGAGCAGGCGCGACTGCAGCACGCGGTAGGCGGCCGCACGGTTCTGGATCTGCGACTTCTCGTTCTGCATCGCGACGACGACGCCCGTGGGGATGTGCGTCATGCGGACGGCGGAGTCCGTGGTGTTGACCGACTGACCACCCGGGCCCGAGGACCGGTACACGTCGATCTTGAGCTCCGACTCCGGGATCTCGATGTGATCGGTCTGCTCGATGAGCGGGATCACCTCGACCGCGGCGAACGACGTCTGCCGACGGCCCTGGTTGTCGAACGGCGAGATGCGCACCAGGCGGTGGGTGCCCGCCTCGACCGACAGGGTGCCGAATGCGTACGGCGCGTTGACCTCGAACGTCGCCGACTTCAGGCCCGCCTCCTCCGCGTAGGAGGTGTCGCCCACCTTGGTGGGGTACCCGTGCCGCTCGGCCCAGCGCAGGTACATGCGCATGAGCATCTCCGCGAAGTCGGCGGCGTCCACGCCGCCCGCACCCGCGCGGATGGTGACGACGGCCTCGCGGGCGTCGTACTCGCCGTTCAGCAGGGTGCGGACCTCGAGCGCGTCGAGGTCCTTGCGGATCTTGGCGACCTCCTCCTCGGCCTCGGTGAGCGAGTCGGCGTCGTCCATCTCCTGGCCCAGCTCGACGAGCGTCTCGACGTCGTCGATGCGGGCCCCGAGCTTCTCGACGCGGCTCAGCTCGGCCTGGGCGGCCGACAGAGCGGAGGTGACCTTCTGGCCCTCCTCCGGGTCGTCCCACAGGTTCGGCGCGGACGCCTGCTCCGACAGCTCGGCGATCTTCGCCTCGAGCACGGTGCGGTCGCTCACGGCCTCGATGGACTCGAGGGTGGCGCGAAGCGCCTTGATCTCTGCGGGGAAGTCGTTGGTTGCCACGATGTTCAAGGTTACCCGCGCACGGCGGTGCCCGACGCCGGGACACCCGGCCGGGCGCCCCGCACGGGTGCCGCCGGTCAGGCCCCGCCCGGCTCCGGGAGCTCGCGGCCGAACATCTGCGCCGTCGCGCGGGCGCTGGGCGTGCCCGCCTCGGGGTCGGCGCCGTGCTCGAGCAGCGCCCGCACCACGTCGGCGGAGTCCTTGAAGACGGCACCCGCGAGCGGCGACTGGTGGCGACCGTTGAGCCGGTTCACGTCGGCGCCGCGCTCCGCGAGGCCCGCCGTCAGGGCGGCGTGCCCGTGGTACGCCGCCAGCATCAGCAGGGTGTTGCCCGCCTCGTCGGCCAGGTCGACCGGCAGACCGGCGTCCACCAGGTCCAGCAGCACGTCGCCGCCGTGCCGGGCCAGGTCGAAGATCTGCTCCGGCTCCAGGCGCGTGCCGCCCTGCTCGCTACCGCTCTCGCTCATGCCCCCAACCTAGGTGCTCCCACCCCGGCCCCACACCTCGAGGTCGGTCCGCCGTCGCGAGATCGGTCCAGGCCTGTGCCGATCTCGAGACGACGGACCGACCTCGGCGCGCGACCGTTCACCAGGCACGGGCCGTCGCCGACGCGCTCAGCGGGATGCCGGCCCGGAAGGCGTCCGTGAACCAGCGCAGCAGCGGCGGCCGGGACACCCCGGTGAGCACGACACGCGCCGAGCGCCCGTCGGGCGACGACGCCTCCGCGACCGCCACCGGCAGGCCGGGCGGGTGCTCGGCGAGGTAGCGCTCGACGGCGGCGCGCACCTCGGCGTCGGACAACGTGAGCGGCGCGCCCTCGGCCGGCGTACCGCCGCCCGCGTAGAAGTCGTCCGGCGAGATCGCGTCCGCGGCGTCGGCGGCAGCGAGGTCCGCGACGTCGTACAGGGCCTTGCGGTCGAGGTGCACCGCGCTCGCGGAGGCGACGACGGCGACCAGCATGAGCGCGAACGCCACGAACGCGGCGGTCAGGAGCATGATCCGGCCGGCCTCGGGGTCTCCCCCACGTGCTGCGCCGCGTGTTCGGACGTTTCCGCAGGTGGGTGGGGTTGTGGGCCGGTCGACGAAGGTCACCGGACCAGTCTGCGGCCGAAGACGACGGTCCGCCCGGGCTGTTCCGGCTCCTGTGGAGAACTTCTTCGAAAACGTTTAGCGAAAACCCTTGACACTGTCGGGTCGGCTTCGAAATCCTTTTCGACGCACGGCGGGCCAACGACGGCCCGTCACGAGAGAGAGGATCGACGATGACCCGAACTCGCACCTCACAGCACTCCCGGCGCTCACTCCGCGCCATCTCGTTCGGCACCCTGGCTGCGGTGGTTCTCACCTCAGCGGTCTCGGTCGGCGTCGCGGCGACGTCCGCCCAGGCCGCCGGCAGCACGCTGCAGGCGGCGGCCGCCGAGTCCGGCCGGTACTTCGGTACCGCGATCGCGGCGAACAAGCTGTCCGACTCGCAGTACACGACCATCGCGAACCGTGAGTTCAACATGGTCACGGCCGAGAACGAGATGAAGCTCGACGCCACCGAGCCGAACCAGAACCAGTTCAACTTCACGAACGGCGACCGGATCGTCAGCTGGGCGCGCAGCAACGGCAAGCAGGTGCGCGGGCACACGCTGGCCTGGCACTCGCAGCAGCCGGGCTGGATGCAGAACATGAGCGGCACGGCCCTGCGCAACGCGATGCTCAACCACGTGACCCAGGTCGCCACCCACTACCGGGGCCAGATCCACTCCTGGGACGTGGTGAACGAGGCCTTCGCCGACGGCTCGTCCGGTGCCCGCCGCGACTCGAACCTGCAGCGCACCGGCAACGACTGGATCGAGGCGGCCTTCCGCGCCGCCCGGGCCGCCGACCCGAACGCCAAGCTCTGCTACAACGACTACAACACCGACAACTGGTCCCACGCCAAGACCCAGGCCGTGTACAACATGGTGCGCGACTTCAAGTCGCGCGGGGTGCCGATCGACTGCGTGGGCTTCCAGGCCCACTTCAACAGCGGCAACCCGGTGCCCAGCAACTACCACACCACGCTCGGCAACTTCGCGGCGCTCGGGGTCGACGTCCAGATCACCGAGCTCGACATCGCCGGCTCCGGCACGTCGCAGGCGGAGCAGTACCGCGGCATCATGCAGGCCTGCCTGGCCGTCGCGCGCTGCACCGGCGTCAGCGTCTGGGGCGTCCGCGACAGCGACTCCTGGCGGGCCGGGGACACGCCGCTGCTCTTCGACGGCAACGGCAACAAGAAGCTCGCCTACAACTACACGCTCGACGCGCTGAACGCCGGGGGCAACGGCGGCAACCCGGGCGCCGGCGACTGCACCGTCACCGTGACCCGTGCCGAGGAGTGGAACGACCGGTTCAACGTCACCTTCGCGGTCTCGGGCACGTCGTCCTGGCGCGTGTCCATCGGGCTGCAGGGCGGGCAGAGCCTGCAGAACTCGTGGAACGCCGCGATCTCCGGCACCTCGGGGACGCTGACCGCGACACCGAACGGCAACGGCAACTCGTTCGGCATCACGCTCTACAAGAACGGCAGCACGGGTCTGCCGAGCGCCACCTGCTCGACCACCTGACCCCCACCCGCTGAGTGCTGGACATCCGCCCTCCCGCCACGCGCAGGAGGGCGGATGTCCAGCACTCACCCGGGTTCAGGGGCGGGGTTCGACGTAGGCGTCCAGCGGCGCGGTGCGGGACGCCTCGACCGGCACCGCCAGCGGCAGCCAACGCTCCAGAGCCTCGGGCACCAGGGGCAACGACACCTCCACGCGGACGACGGCCCCCACCGTGCCGCCCGGCTTCAGGCAGGGCGCCGCGGAGCACTCCAGGGTGAGCGTGCCGTCCTCCCGCGCGAAGCCCTGGTCCGCGAGGGCGATCCCCACCGCGAGGTCGGCCCGGGCCGCACCCGTCGCCGACGACTCGGCGGACACCATCGCCCGCACCGCCTCCCGTGCCGCCCCCTCGGCGGCGAACGCCCCCGCCTGCACGCGGCCGAGCGTGACCACGAGGTAGACCAGCGGGACCAGCAGGATCAGCGTCGCGCCGAGGAACTCGACCATGGCGGACCCGCGCTCGTCCGCCGCGCTCACTGTTCTTCCAGGGCATGGCCTCGCACCGTCAGCGCCCCGGCCGGCCCCAGCAGGCCGACGACGGGCAGCGGCGCACGCACCGTCACCTGCGCCACCGCGACGCCGTCGAGCACGGTGCGCCCGGCGGTCACGTCGCGGGCGTACGCACCGGTCAGCGCCTCGGTCAGGAGAGCCCGGGTCCGGACCGCACCGTCGGCCGGGCCACGGTCCGCGCGCGCGGCCACACGGGCGCCCTCGGCCGCCGCGTCCGTCGCGAGCGACCGCACGTGCACCGCGAGCGCCACCTGCACCACACCGAGGAACAGCGCCAGGACCAGTACGGACACCAGGAGGAACTCGACCGCGGCGGAACCGTCCTGCGACGCGCCCGGCGCGCGGCGCGATCGGCTCACCCCTGACCCGTGACGCTGCTGATCGCCTGCCGGAAGGCGTTCTCCAGGAGTGGTCCGGCGACGGCCCAGAGCGCGACGACGAGACCCGCGGTCATCAACGTGACGAGCACCCAGCCGGGCACGTCGCCGCGCTCGTCCGGTCCCTCGCTCGGGTCCTGGTCGGGGGTGGGGTCGGGCGTGTTGTCATGGCGCATGGCGCTTCCTTTCGTCGGCCGTGCCGTCCGGCGGGCCGTCTCAGAGCCCGATCCGCAGGGTGGCCAGGCTGGGGAACACTGCGAAGACGACCGTCACGGGCAGGCAGAGGAACACCACCGGGACCATCATCAGGATCTCCTTGCGGCCGCCTGCTTCCAGGAGCGCGCGACGTCCGGCCTCGCGGACGTCGCCGGCCTGCGCGCGCAGGACGGCGGCCAGCGGCGTGCCGTGCTCCAGCGCGACGACGATTCCCTCGGCGAACCGCGTCAGGGGCGGCAGCCCGGTGCGGTCGGCGAGTGCCGTGAGCGCGGCCGACACCGTCGCACCCGCGCGGACCTCGGCCACCAGGCGCCGGATCTCGCCGGCGAGGTCCCCGCGCGCGGTGGCCGCGACGCGTTCGAGCGCGGCGGGCGGGCTCTCTCCCGCGGCGACCGCGAGGGCGAGCAGCTCGGCGACGGTCGGGAGCTCGGCGAGCAGCCGTTCCTCCCGGCGCCGGACCCGTGCCGTGAGCGCCTGGTCGCAGGCCACGTAGCCGCAGGCACCGGAGAGGACCACCAGGGCGGCGAGCGGCACCGCCGCCGCCCCGCGGGTCGCGGCCAGGAGCAGGGCCGTCCCGAGCCCGACGGCGAGCCCGGCGACCGTCCAGACGATCTGCCGGGCCCGGAAGTGGTCCACGGTCTCCGCGGAGCCGGCGCGGTCGAGCCGCCGCCGGACGTCCTCTGCCGGTGAGCCGAACCGCGCGAGCCGGGCGCCGACGTCGTGCAGACCCAGCAGGCGGACCACCGTGGACGCCCGGCCGTCCTCGCGCAGCAGGGTCGACGTCGCGTCGCGCGGGCGGAGGTAGGGCGCGAGCCGTTCGTCGAGCGTGACGGCGCGGGCCCGCAGCCGGGACAGCACGACCAGGAGGCCGACGGCGACACCGAGCCCGGACAGCGCGCCCGCGGCCCACCCGCTCATCGCAGCACCCGGCGCTCGGCGGGCAGACGCCCGATGCGGAGCATCACGCGGTAGGCGACCAGGGCGCACGCGCCGCCCACCACGAGCACCGCGATGCCGGCGGGCGTGTCGTAGGCCGCGGCCGTGCCCGGCCGCGTGCACAGGAGCGCCAGCACCACCCACGGCCCGGCGACGGCCACCCGGGCCCCGTTCACGGTCCAGCTCTGCCGGGCCTCCAGCTCGCCGCGGGTCGCGGCGTCCTCCCGGAGGAACCCGCTGAGCGTGCGCAGGAGCCTGCCCAGGTCCTGGCCGCCGACCTCGCGCGTGAGGCGCAGCGCCTCGACGATGCGGTCGGCGACCGGGTCGGCCAGACGTTCCTTGAGGGCGTCGAGGGCGTCCCCGAACCGCCCGTCGGTCCGGTAGTCGTGGGCGAAGCGCGCGAAGGGCTCGCGCAGCTCCGCCGGGCCGCGCCGGCCGAGCAGTGCCAGCGCCTCGGGCAGGGACAACCCGGCCCGCACGCCGGACGCGAGATGGTCCACCACCTCGGGCCACACCTCCCGCAACGCCCGACGGCGGCGCCGGGCGCGGGCGCGCACCAGGACGACCGGCCCGGGCGCGGCGAGCAGCGCGAAGCAGCAGGCGATGGCGGGCGAGCGGGTCAGCGCGAGGCCCAGCAGCAGCGTCACGGTGCCGAGTGCGACGCAGGAGCCCACGAGCATCGCGGGAGTCACCGTCGGGGCGCCGGCCTGGACGAGGAGGTCGCGCGTGCGCATCTGCCACGTCACGCGACCGGCAGGTCGTGGCGTGGGTGCCCAGAACGACCACCAGACGCAGAACGCGCCGGCTCCCAGGAGCAGGCCGAGGGCGACGCCCATCAGCGGGCCGCCCCTGCGCCCGCGTCCGTGCCCGTCCCTGCGCCCGTCCCCGCGCCGGGCCCTGCGTCCGTCCCTGCGTCCGTCCACGGCCCGGCCCCCGTCCACCGCTCCGCACCCGACCACGGCCCAGCGGCTGCACGGGGCGCGATCCCTGCCCAGGGACCGGTCGTCGCCCCGTGCGCGGCGGCGGGCGGCACGGCGGCGGGCTCGGCGGCGGCCGGCTCTGCGGGCGCCGGCTCTGCGGCAGCGGGCAGCACGGCGGCGGGCTCCGCGGCAGCGGGCGGCACGGCAGCGGGCTCCGCCGCGGCCGGCTCCACGGCAGCGGGCCACACCGGCGAGCCGCCCGGCACCGTCCCCTTCCCGCGCGATCCGGCCGGGCCACCCGGGACAACCGCTGCGGCCAGACCGGCCAGACCGGCCGGACCAGCCGGCACGGCCGGCCGGACCGGGCCACCCCACCCGGCCGGGCCGGCCGGGTCCGCGCCGCCCGCCAGGACCGGAACACCCCGCCCCGCGAGCAGCGCCCGTACGTCGAACCCCGCCCGCTCGAACCGGTCCTCCCCCGGTGGCATGCCGTCCCCGCGCCGCAGGTCCCCGTCGGGCGACCGGTCGTAGATCCCGGCGGTCTCGATACGTCCTTCCTCGACCCGGCCGGTCACCGCGACGATCTCCCGCACCTGCCGCCGCACCACGCCGTCCGCCGAACGGCTCAGGCCGAGGTGCACCACGAGGTCCACGGCCGACGCGACGGTCGGCACCACGAACCGGTCCGAGACGTTCTCGCCGGCCAGCAGCGGCAGCGTCGTCATCTTGGCCACGGCCTCACGCGCGGTGTTGGCGTGCAGCGTGCACATGCCGGGCACGCCGCTGTTCAGCGCGATGAGCAGGTCGAACGCCTCGGCCTCACGGACCTCGCCGATCACCAGCCGGTCGGGACGCATCCGCAGCGCCTCCTTGACCAGCCGCCGCAGGGGCACCTCGCCCGTGCCCTCCAGGCTCGGCGGCCGCGTCTGCAGCGCCACGTGGTCGCGGACCGGCAGGCGCAGCTCCCAGACCTCCTCGGCCGAGATGACCCGCTCCGTGCCCGGGATCGACCCGGCGAGGGCGTTGAGCATCGTCGTCTTGCCGGCCTGGGTCTGGCCGGACACGAGCACGTTGAGGCCCGCTCGCACCGCGGCGTCGAGGAAGGCCGCCGCCTGGGCGGTCAGCGACCCGAGCCGCACAATGTCCGCGAGCGAGTGCGCGCGCACCACGTGCTTGCGGATGTTCACCGCCATCTCGCCCCCGGTCATCTCGGGGATCACGACGTGCAGCCGCTCCCCGCCCGGCAGGCGCGCGTCGACGAACGGGCTCGACAGGTCGAGGCGGCGACCGGAGGTCTTGAGCATGCGTTCCACCAGGTCGCGCACCTGCTCGCGGGTGAGCACGGTGCTCGTCAGCTCCGCGGCGCCCCGCCGCGCGACGTACACGTGGGTCGGGGCGTTGAGCCAGATCTCCTCGATCTCCGGGTCGTCGAGGTACGGCTGCAGCGGCCCGAAGCCGCCGACGGCGTCGCTCACCGCCCGGGCCGCCGCCTCCGGGTCCGCGAGCGGCGGTACCACGCCCGCGCTCGCCCGCGTCGCGTAGTCGCCCACCGCGTCCGTCACGAGGCTCGACAGCCCCGCCCGGTCACCCACCGGGTCCAGCCCCCTGCGCCGCACCAGCTCGCGCACCTCGTGCTCGAGGATGCGCGCCCCCTCATCGCCCATGGCCGACAACGCTAGAGCCAAATGTTCACCCGCGCAGGCCACCCTGTGGATAACTTTCCCCACGAGGCAGGGTTATCCACCGAATCCACAGCGTTGTCCACAAAAGCGCAGGTCAACCGGGTTGCCCGGGATGTCGGGACCCGGTCGCGTGTGGGAGGCGGTGGCTATGGTCGTCCCATGGAAGACTCCCCCGCACCCCGCACCGACCCGGCAGGCCGCGGCCCCGACCGCTGGCAGCACACCGCGAGCGCCGCCGGTCTGCTGGCCGACGACGGCAGCGTCGCCGTGACGATCTTCGCCGAGATGTCGGCCCTCGCCGTGCGCACCGGTGCGATCAACCTCGGCCAGGGTTTCCCCGACGTCGACGGCCCGGAGTACGTCAAGCAGGCGGCGGTCCGCGCGATCGAGGAGGGCCGCAACCAGTACGCCCCGGGCGACGGCGTGCCCGAGCTGCGTCGTGCGGTGGCCGCGCACCAGAAGCGGCACTACGGCCTCGACGTCGACCCGGACACCGAGGTGCTGGTGACCACGGGGGCCACCGAGGCGCTCACGGCGTCGATCCTGGCGCTGACCCGGCCCGGTGACGAGGTGCTCACGCTGGAGCCGTTCTACGACTCGCACGCGGCGGCGATCGGCATGTCGGGCGCCACCCACGTGACCGCGCCCCTCGTGCCCGGACCGGACGGCTTCCGCCTCGACGTCGAGGCGCTGCGGGCCGCCGCCTCGCCGCGGCTGCGGATGATCGTGCTCAACTCGCCGCACAACCCCACGGGCACGGTGCTCACGCCCGGTGAGCTGGCGGCCGTCGCCGCGGTGGCCCGCGAGCGGGACGCGATCGTCGTGACCGACGAGGTCTACGAGCACCTCACCTTCGGCGCGGAGCACGTCCCGATGGCCACGCTGCCCGGCATGGCGGAGCGGACGCTGACCATCTCGTCTTCGGGCAAGACGTTCTCGTTCACCGGCTGGAAGGTGGGCTGGGTGCACGGTCCCGCCACCCTGGTCACGGCGGTGCGCACCGTCAAGCAGTTCCTCACCTACACCTCGGGCGCACCGTTCCAGCCCGCGATCGCCCTCGCCCTGGACGACGACGAGACGCCGCGCGCCCTCGCCGCGTCGCTGGCCGAACGCCGCGACCTGCTGTGCGCGGGCCTGGAGGCCGCCGGGTTCACGGTCACGCGCCCGGCCGGCACGTACTTCGTGATGGCCGATGCCACGGAGCTCCTGCCCCGCCTCGGCCTGCGCGACGGGGTGGAGCTGTGCCGCAGGCTGCCCGAGCTCGCGGGCGTCGTGGCCATCCCCGCCACGGCCTTCTGCCGCGCGGGTTCTCCGACTGCGCGGGCCCTGGCGAACCACGTGCGCCTCACGTTCGTCAAGCGTGAGGACGTGCTGCGCGAGGCGGTCACGCGGCTCGCGGCGCTGCGGCAGGCGTGACGGGTCAGCCGCCGGCCAGGAGCGAGACGGCCACCGCGAGCATGATCAGGGCGATCACGCCGTCCAGCACTCGCCACGCGCCAGGGCGCCGCAGCACGGGGGCCAGCAGGCGCGCGCCGTAGGCGAGCCCGGCGAACCACGCGACGCTGGACGCCATGGCGCCCGCGGCGAACCACCACCGGGCGTCGCCGTAGGTCGCGGCGACCGACCCCTGCAGCACCACGGTGTCGAGGTACACGTGGGGGTTGAGCCAGGTCAGCGCGAGCGCCGTGAGCACCACCGGCTTGAGGCGGCGGCCGGGCCGGTCGCCGAGGTCGCCGTCCTGCGCCGCGGTCAGCGCGGCGGCGCCCCGCACGGCTCGCCACGCGGCCATGGCGCCGTACCCGAGCACGACGGCGGCGCCCAGCCAGCGCACGACGACGACGGCGTCGGGCCAGCGCTCGACGAGCGGACCGAACCCGGCAGCACCCGCGGCGTACAGAGCCACGTCGGACACCGCGCAGATGCCGGCCACGACGCCCACGTGCTCACGGCGCAGGCCCTGACGGAGCACGAACGCGTTCTGGGCTCCGATGGCGACGATGAGCGAGAGACCGAACCCGAGTCCGGCGAGCAGGGTGAGCATGTCCGCCACGCTAGGCAGGCCACCGACCTGAAGACCAGTTCATGTTTCTACGTCGGCCTAAGCAGAACTGAAGATGGTAGACACTGGGGCATGCGATGGGACTCCCGACAGCTCGAGGCACTGGCCGCCGTCGTCGCCGAAGGGTCGTTCGACGCCGCGGCCCGGGTGCTGCACGTGACGCCGTCGGCCGTCAGCCAGCGCATCCGGTCGCTGGAGAGCGCGGCCGGCAGCGTGCTGGTGCGGCGCGCCCGGCCCGTCGTGGCCACGGCGTCCGGCCAGACGCTGCTGCGCCTGGCGCGGCAGACCGAGCTGCTCGGCGCGGAGGTGGCCGCCGAGCTCGGGGCCGACGACGCTGCCCCGCACCGGTCCGGCGGTTTCGTCACCGTGCCCCTGGCGGTCAGCGCCGACTCGCTGGCCACGTGGGTGCTGCCCGCCCTGGCCCAGGTCGAGGGCGTCACGTTCGACCTGCACCGCGCCGACGACAGCCGCACCGCGGACCTGCTCCGCGAGGGTGTGGTGATGGCCGCCGTGACCTCACAGACCGCCCAGGTGCAAGGCTGCCGCAGCACCCCGCTGGGCATCATGCGCTACCGCCCCGCGTGCACCCGGGCCTTCGCGCGGCGCTGGTTCCCGCACGGGCCCACGCCCGCCGCCCTGGGACGGGCGCCCGTGGTGGTCTTCGACCGGGCCGACGACCTGCAGGACACCTACCTGCGCGAACGGGCGCCGTCCGCCCGCCCGCCGCGGCACCACGTACCGAGCACCGTCGAGTACGAGGAGATGATCCGCCTCGGACTGGGCTGGGGCATGCTGCTGGAGCGGCCGTCCGTGGGCGGGCTCCCGGACGACGGTGGAGACCGCGGGATCACGCCCCTGGAGCCGCGCAAGGTACTCGACATCACGCTGCACCTGCAGCAGTGGAAGCTGCGCTCCGCGGTGCTCGACCGAGTGGCCCACGCGCTGCGAAAAGAAGCAACACGGGAACTGCTTCCGGCGTGAAATCTGGACGTACCCCCATCATTAACCCTGATCCAGTCGTTCTGCACTTCCGAATCATGAACCGGACATCCGCTGCCCGACTTCTTACCGTTCGAGCATGCTTTCCGCGCTCGCCGGCATGGCTTTCGGTCTGTCGCTCATCGTCGCAGTGGGGGCACAGAACATCTTCGTGCTCCGTCAGGGCCTGCGCCGCGAACACGTGGGGCTGGTCGCCGGGATCTGCGCGGTCAGCGACTTCGTGCTCATCTCCGCGGGGGTCGGCGGGCTGGGCTCGCTGATCCAGAGCGCGCCCCTCGTGGTCGAGATCGCCCGGTGGGCTGGAGCCGTCGTGGTGCTGGCGTACGGCGCCATGGCCGCCACCCGCGCGGTGCGGGGTCAGCGCGTGGTGATGGGCCGGCACAGCGTCACCAACCGGACCGTCCGCGCCGCCGTGGCCACCACGCTCGCCCTGACCTGGCTCAACCCGCACGTGTACCTCGACACCGTGGTGCTGGTGGGCGGGCTCGCCGCCACGCACGGCGACGACCGTTGGTGGTTCGGCCTCGGCGCCTGCGTGGCGAGCACGGTCTGGTTCGTCGCGCTGGGCTACGGCGCCCGGTACCTGGCGCCGCTCCTGGAGCGGCCGGGCGCCTGGCGGGTGCTGGACAGCGTCGTCGCGGTCACCATGGTGCTGGTCGCGGCGTCCCTGATCCTGTCGGCCTGACCGCCCTCTGCGCCTGACCCGCTGAGCCTCCCCTTCGAGACCGAGGTTGCTTCTCTTTCAGGCGGCTGAAAGAGAAGCAACCTCGGTCTCGAAGGGGATCGGGGGCGGGTCAGGCGCAGACGCCGTCGAGCAGGACCTCGGGGCTCGGGCTCGGCTTGGGGGTCGTGGGCTGGTCGCCAGTCGTGGCGGTCTCGCCGCCAGCGGTCTCGCCGCCAGCGGTCTCGCCACCCCCGGTCTCGCCACCCCCGGTCTCGCCACCGCCGGTCTCGCCACCGCCGGTCTCGCCGGAGCCGTCCGGGGTCGTGGGGTCACCGCTGGCGTCAGCCCCGGTGTCAGAGTAGCCCGCACCGCCGCTCGCGCTGGGCGCGCCGGACGGCTCGGCGTCGGGCAGCACGACCTTCTCCGGCGGCTGGTCCGCGGCCATGCGCTGGAAGATCTCGGTGGCCTCCGGCGACCAGCCGAGCCCGCCCACGCCGTTCTCCTCGGTGTCGTAGACCGGCACCTTGGTCATGATGATGTTGCGCTTCTCGATCTCCCGCAGCGACCACGCCAGGCCCGCGACCTTGCCCGGGTCGGCGATGTCGGGGTCGGCGCTCAGCGAGCCGAGGGCCGCGTTGATCAGGCGGAACGTCTTGGTCGGGTCGGCGAGCGTCTCGGCGGACAGGATCTGGCGCAGGGTCGCGTTGATGAAGGCCTGCTGCCGCTCGATGCGGGTCAGGTCGCTGCCCATCTCGAGCCCCATGCCCGTGCCCTTGCGCACGCGCAGGAACTGGATGGCCGTCTTGCCGTCGAGCCGGTTCTCGCCCGCGGGCAGGTCGATGCGTGCCGACCGCGGGTCGCCGTGCAGCGCCTCGGGCAGGCACATCTTCACGCCGCCGACGGCGTCGACGACGTCGATCACGCCGTTCATCTTCACGACGGCGTGGTTGGTCACGGTCACGCCCGTGATCGCGTTGACCGTGTTGATCGTGCACGCGGCGGCGTGCATGAGCGAGGTGTCACCGCTGCCCACCTCGAACGAGGCGTTGAACTTGTCGCGGTACGGCTGGGTCTGGCTGCCGTCGGGCAGCTGGCACGACGGGATGTCCACGAACGTGTCGCGCGGCAGCGACACGATCTCGATCCACTTCCGGTCCGCCGAGATGTGCACCAGCATCGTCGTGTCCGACCGCATGCCGCTGACGGTGCCGCCGATGTCGGCGTTCGAGCCGTCGCGGATGTCGGTGCCCATGAGGAGCAGGTTGACCGGCGTGCCCTTGAACGGGTCGGACGGGTCCTTGGGCTTCACCTGCTCCGCGACCAGGCCGTCCAGGTCCTGCACCTCGATCTGCGAGATCGCGGTGTGGTACGCCGTCGCCACCGCCGCCG
Organism: Promicromonospora thailandica; assembly: GCF_024171955.1. Classification (GTDB taxonomy): domain Bacteria; phylum Actinomycetota; class Actinomycetes; order Actinomycetales; family Cellulomonadaceae; genus Promicromonospora; species Promicromonospora thailandica. Next base: position 306,655 of record NZ_JAMTCS010000001.1, read on the forward strand.
ACCCGAACGCCATCGCCCCGACGACGGTCATCGTCACGCCGCGGAACACGAGCGTCTTGCGCCAGCTACGGACGTGACGCGGCTGCCTCCGGCCCGACCGGGCATGCCGTGGAACGCCGCGCAGCACCTCACCGACAGGTCGAACCGCCGTCCAGAAGTCACTCGCCACGCACCGGAGACTAGAGCCTCGGTGCGACATTCGTGTAAATAAGTCGCCCGCTCTCAGGTGACATCCAGGCGGTACCGTGGCCGGTCAGGCGTCCTGCGGCGCTCCGGCCAGCGGATTCAGTCCACGCAGACGCCCGGCAGCAGCGAGGGTGAAGACGACGGGTCCGGCGTGCGCGACGGCGTCGTCCCACCCTCCCCCGGGGACGAGCCCGACGACGAACCCGGGGACGAACCCGGGGACGAACCCGGGGACGATGCCGACGGCGCACCCGACGACGAGCCCGCGGACGGCTCCGGCGTCCCCGGCGGCGCCTCGTCGGCCGCGATGCGCGCCCAGATCGCGTCGGCCTCCTGCGTCCAGACCACCCGGTTCGCGTCGGACGGCGCGGCCACCACGGGCAGCTCCGTGAACACGATCCGGGCGGGGTCGATGTTCCGGATGCTGAACGCGAGGCCCGCGAGCGCCGTCGGGTCGGCCAGGCCCGGGTCGGCGGAGATGGCGCCCAGCACGGCCTGGACGGTGCGGTAGAGGCGCGGCGAGTCCGTGACGACGTTCTGGGCGAGCACCTGGCGCACGAGCGCGTCGACGAAGGCCTGCTGCCGGGTGATCCGGGTGAGGTCGCTGCCCTGGTCCAGGCCCAGTCCGGTGCCGTGCCGCGCCCGGAGGAACCCGATCGCCTGCCGTCCGTCGAGGGTCTGCTCGCCGGCGGGCAGCTCGAAGCGTCCGTAGTCGGGGTCCTGGACCAGGGGTTCGGGCAGGCACATGCGCACGCCGCCGAGGGCGTCGACGACGTCGACCACGCCGTCCATCTTGACGACCATGTGGTTGGTGACCGGCACGTTCGTCAGGGTCTGCACCGTGGAGATGGTGCAGGCGGCGGCGTAGGTGAGGTCTTCGGTGGCGCCGCCGCCGATGGTGAAGGCGCTGTTGAACATGCCGTACCGGTCGCCCGACTCGGAGCCGTCGGGCAGCTCGCAGGACGGGATGTCGACGAGCGAGTCGCGCGGGATCGAGACGACCTCGATGCGGGAGCGGTCGCCGGAGACGTGCACGAGCATCGTGGTGTCGGAGCGCATGCCGCCGTCGCCCTCGCCTGCGATCTCGGTGTTCTCGCCGCCGCGCAGGTCGGTGCCCATGACGAGGATGTTGAGGCTGCGCCCGGTGAACGGGTCGTCGGGGTCGGCGGACGGCGTCGGGCCGCCGCGGACGAGGCCCGAGACGTCGCTGACGCCGATCTGCCCCCGCAGGTCGAGGTAGGCCGCCGCCCCGCCCGCTGCCACGAGGGCCAGCGCGCCGACGACGAAGAGCGCCGCAGCCCGTGCGACGCGATGACTGCGCTGGTGACGAAGGTGCCGGGGCACATGCGGAGCATAGGCACGTGCCCCGGCACGGGGCTCGTTAAGTCACCCGGGACTCACCCGGCCGCGGTGGCGCCCAGGTCCGGGTTGTCCGAGAAGAACCCGTCCAGGCCCGCGTGAAGGAACACGCGGATCTCCCCCACGAGGTCGCCGGGCTCGTCCGGGTCGGACGACGAGCGGAACTCGGCGGGCAGGAACTGGTTCTCCCGCCGGAAGGTCCACGCGTGCACGTCCAGGCCGGCCCGGTGCGCGTCACGGATCACCTGGCTCGGCCGCCCGAGGGTGCCGTCGGCGTCGCGCGGGATCAGCACGTTCTTCTCTGCACCGATGCCGTCCGCATAGCGCGCGATGTCGCGCAGCCCGTTGCGGGTGACGAGGTCGGCGTAGGTGCGCGGGTCGCCGTCGGCCACGAGGTCGTAGGGTGCGCCGCTGCTGCTGACGAGCTGGGCGAGGCGCACGTCGGTGAGCCGGTCGAGCTCCCGCAGGTTGCCGACCTCGAAGGACTGGACGATCACGGGCGCCTGCCGGTGGTCGAGGCCGTTGCGTCGCAGCTCGCGCACCAGCGGCTCCTCCAGCGACAGACCGACCGAGTCGAAGTAGGTCGGGTGCTTGGTCTCGGGGTAGACGCCCACGGGCGCGCCGTCGCACGTGCGGCTGTTCCGGGCCAGGTCGAGCACCTCGTCCAGCGTGGGCACCTGGTAGAGGCCGTCGAACGCGGTGTTCTGCGGGCGCACCTGCGGCAGGCGCTCGGTGGCGCGCAGGGTGCGCAGCTCGGCGAGCGTGAAGTCCTCGGTGAACCAGCCCGTGACCGGGGCACCGTCGATGGTCTTGGTGGTGCGGCGCCCGGCGAACTCGGGGTGCGCGGCGACGTCCGTGGTCCCGCTGATCTCGTTCTCGTGCCGGGCCACGAGCACGCCGTCCCTGGTGGAGACCACGTCGGGCTCGATGTAGTCCGCGCACTGGTTGATGGCCGTCTCGTACGCGGCGAGCGTGTGCTCGGGCCGGTACCCGGAGGCGCCACGGTGCCCGACGACGGTCACTCCGTCGTCGGTCACGCGCTTCCTGGTCAGGTCGACCAGCGCCATCTCGGTGTCGTCCGGGGTGCCGGTGACGCGCGCGTCGTTGCCCGGGTAGTTGTTGTCGTTGCCGATCAGCAGGGTGTCCTCGTCGACGAACAGGACCGTCTCGAAGGACTGCACGGGCAGGCTGAACGTGTCGCCCAGGCCGTAGCCCTCGCCCGCGTCGATGCCCCGCGGGTTGTCGATGCGCAGCGTGTCCACGACGAGCTCCTTGCGCACGTAGCCGTCGCGGTCGCGCTCACCCAGGTCGATCTCGTAGACGCGCTTGGTGACCGCCTGGTCACCTTCGAAGTCGTCGCGCTCGATGAGCAGCATCGAGTCGCGGCCCGTCGCGAACGCGTCCCCGATCACGTTCGCCACCTGGTCCGTCTGGTACGCCCAGCGCCTGCCGGTGTACTCGCCGCGGCGGGTGTCGAACTGGTAGATCCAGCGGCGGCGCGCGTCGGCGTCGTCGGCCAGGGCGCCCTCGACCACCGGGTAGAGGTAGCGTCCGCTGCCCGCCATGGCCTCGAAGCCGCGGCTGCTGCCGACGTTCGTGGTCTCGCCGGGCTCGAGGTACGGGTTGCCGGGCGACCTGCCGTCGGGGAACTCGTACGGGGCCTCCAGCAGCGTGCCGTCGGCGCCGAAGTGCAGCAGGAACGGGCCGAACTCCTCGCCCACCCAGAACGTGCCGTCGGCGGCGCGCACGAGGGACTCGATGTCGAAGTCGGCACCCGTGAGCAGCCGGTCGGTGGTGCCCTCGTGGACGATGTCGAAGTCGAGCACGTCGTTGCGGTCGTTGTACTCGACGACGTCGAGCACCTCGATCTCGCCGGAGCCCGAGCCGCGGCGGCCCGTGTCCCAGTGCGGGCGCACCAGGTAGCTGCGCAGCAGGAAGTCGGCGGAGTTGCCCTTGGCGCCGAAGCCGTTGTCGGGCTGGGCCCAGAACGTGCCGTCGTGGTTGTCGACCATCGCGGAGAAGCCGGGGATCACCTGGCCGTCCCAGGGTCCCTGGCGCCCGTTGGCGGGGCTCGCCTGGGCGCCCGACGGCGGCCCGTCGGCCAGGAAGTCCGCCGACAGGGTGGCGCGGCCGGCGAGGCTCGCGGCCAGGTAGGTGCCGGGGTGCTTTCCGGGCGCGTGCTGCTCAGGTGCCGGGCGCGGCCCGGCGACGGCGGCCGCGGCGGGCAGCAGCAGCGACGCCGCCGCCGTGGCGGCCACCACGCGGGCGAGGCGGGAACGCAGGGGTGTGCTCATGGGAGCGAGCCAAGTGGGCGCACGGGAAGTCCCGGTGAACCGTCGGCCACCTCCCGGTGAACTCTCAGACGGGCATGTGCCAGCCGCCGCGCCGGAAGGCCGGCGTCGCGACGGCCAGGACGCCGATCGCCAGCACGACCGCCGCGAGCATCACCAGGGCCATCGCCACGGCGTCGCCGCCGAGGAAGCCGCCCAGCGAGCTCACCGAGCCCGCCACGAGGGACTGGATCGCGCCGATCATGGCCGCGGCGGTGCCCGCGATCTCACCGTGCCGCGACAGGGCCATGGCCGAGGCATTGGCCGGGACGAGCCCCTGGAAGGCGAGCACGCACCACAGGGCCACCAGCAGTCCGATCAGCCCGCCCGCTCCGGTCAGCACCACGACCAGCAGGACGACGACGAGCACCGCCTGGGCGACCACGCCGAACCGCAGCAGCCGCACCGGCGCGACCCTGCGCACCAGCGCCGCGTTGACCTGCGCCGACAGCACGAGCCCGATGCCGTTGACGGCGAACAGCAGCGCGAACTGCCCCTCGCTGAGCCCGAACTCCTGCTGGAAGATGATGGGCGAGCCCACCACGTAGCTCATGAGCACACCGAAGCCCAGCCCGGGGATCACGGCCAGGGCGACGAAGTGCTTGTCGCGCAGCAGCTTCCCGTACCCGCCCGCCACGGTGCGCACGCCGCCGGTCAGACGACGGCGCGGCGGGTGCGTCTCGGGCATCTTCAGGAGCACCACGAGCACCAGCGCGGCGCCCATGACGGCCAGCACGGCGAAGACCCAGCGCCACGTCGCGTGCGCCAGCACGAACGAGCCCAGCGTCGGCGCGAACATCGGCGCCACGCCGATCACGAGCATGAGCCGCGACAGGATGCGGGCCGCCTCCGCGCCGACGAACCGGTCCCGCACCACGGCGACCGAGGCCACGCCGGCCGCCGCGTTGAAGAAGCCCTGCGCGAGCCGCAGGCCGATCAGCACCGGCATGCTCGTCACGACCGCGCAGAGCAGCGAGATGACGACGTGCAGCGCGAGGCCCACGAGCAGCGGGGCGCGGCGCCCGAACCGGTCCGACAGCGGGCCGATGACGAGCTGGCCGACGCCACCGCCGATGAGCATGCACGACACGGTGAGCTGCGCCAGCGCCTCGGTGGAGCCCAGGTCGAGGGCCACCTGCGGCAGCGCGGGCAGGTACATGTCGACGGTGAAGGCGGGCAGCGCCGACAGCGCCCCGAGCATGAGGACCCACTTGACGGTGGACCGGGAGGACGCGCGGCGTGCGGGCACGGCTGAGGAGACGCCCGACGGCGCAGCGGATGGCATGGGCACGATGCTATCGAATCGATACGACGCTGAGAAGTGGTGGACGCGGACCGGACCCGGGACGGCCGTGTGATCTCGCTCTCCGGCCCCGGTGTGTCAGTGGCTCGGTGCATGCTGGTCCCATGTGCGGACGCTTCGCCTCCTTCACCCAGGACCAGGACCTCGCCGACGAGCTCGCGATCGCGGAGATCGCCGACGACGCGCGGCTCCTGCCGCCGTCGTGGAACGTGGCGCCCACCGATCCCGTGCGGGTCGTCGTGGAGCGGGCGGCCCGCGGAAGCTCCGACGTCACGCGGTCGATGCGCGTCGCCCGCTGGGGCCTGGTGCCGTCCTGGGCCAAGGACCCGGGCGTGGGTGCACGCATGATCAACGCCCGCTCCGAGACCTTGCTCGACAAGCCGGCGTTCGCCAAGCCCTTCGCGGCCCGGCGGTGCCTCGTGCTCGCGGACGGGTACTACGAGTGGCGCAAGCTGGGACCGGCCGCACCCGGTTCGAAGAAGGTCGCGAAGCAGCCCTACTGGATCCACCCGGCGGGGTCCGGCGTCGCGGCGCTCGCCGGGCTGTACGAGTTCTGGCGCAACCCGGCCGCGAGCGAGACCGACCCCGACCGCTGGCTGGTGTCCACCACCGTGGTCACCCGGGCCGCCTCCGAGGCGATGACCGCGATCCACGACCGCATGCCGCTGGTGCTCCCACCCAGCGCCTGGGACCAGTGGCTCGACCCGTCGGTCACCGATGCGTCGGACCTGCTCGAGATCGACAACGCGCCGCTCACGACCCGCCCGGTGCGCGACGCCGTCGGGTCCGTGCGGAACGACGGGCCGGAGCTCATCGAGGAGGACCCGGCCCCGCGCGACCCGCAGCCGGTGCTGCTCTGAGGCTGACCACTTTCCCGCTCATGACACATTCGAGTCGCGGATGGCACCGTTCCTCTACACACTTGGTCGGTGACGACCGAGATCGACGTTCCCGATCGACCCGACGGCTACGCGACCTTCATCGCAGATCTGAAGCGGCGGGTCCGCGGCACCCAGCTTCGCGCCGTCCGCGCGGCGAACACCGAGGTGCTCCGGTTGTACTGGTCGGTCGGTCGCGACATCCTCGACCGACAACGCGACGAGGGCTGGGGCGCCAAGGTCGTAGGCCAGATATCCGCAGATCTGCGACGCGAGTTTCCTGGTCAGCGAGGCTGGTCGCCCCGCAGCCTGCACTACATGCGCAAGCTGGCTGACGCGTGGCCGCTGGAGGAGGAATTCGTGCAGCAAGCTGCTGCACACATTCCGTGGGGGCATGTGATGGTTCTCCTCGACAGGCTCGAGGACCGTGCGGAGCGCGAGTGGTACGCGACCGAGGCAGCCCGATACGGGTGGTCTCGCGCAAGCCTCGAGTTCGAGATCAAGACCGATCTCAGAGGTCGCCAGGGTTCGGCCCCCTCCAACTTCACCGCGACGCTGGAGGACTTCGACTCCGACCTCGCTCGGCAAGCAGTCAAGGACCGGTACGTCTTCGAGCACCTGGATCCCCGCGAGCATCGCGCCGAACGTGATCGCGAGCAGGTGCTCACGGACCGCATCCAGGACACACTGCTGGAGCTGGGCCGAGACATGGCGTTCGTCGGACGCCAGTACCGGATCGAGGTGGGCGGAGACGAGTTCTTCGTCGACCTGCTCTTCTTCCACGTGACGCAGCTCCGCTACGTCGTCGTCGAGCTCAAGGTCGGCAAGTTCCAGCCTTCCCATATAGGGCAGATCGGCACCTATGTCGCCATGGTCGACGGCTTGGTGCGAAACCCTCAGGTGCACGCGAAGACGGTGGGGATCCTGCTGTGCACGGAACGCAACGAGGCCACGCTGGACTTCGCTCTCGCCGGGACGGCATCGCCGGTTGCCGTGGCTCTCTACGAAGGGCTGACCGCCCAGGAGCGAGCCGCGCTGCCGAAGCCCGGCGAGCTGGAGGCCGTCATCGGGGAGGAGATGCGCGCGCACGCGCCGGAGACCGTCCGACCGGTTCGCTAACGCGGCAGCCGCAGCTCCGTGAGGGTCCGGATCCGGTGCTCGACCTCCGGGTGCCGGTCCGCGCGGTCGAGCAGCACGGCGCCCAGACCCGCGTCCAGCGGGCCCAGGTAGTCCTTCTGCACGTCGTCGCCCACCATCAGCACCGTGTCCGGCGCGACGCCGAGGATGTCGCACGCTCCGGAGTACGCGCGCGGGTCGGGCTTGCCTGCGGGCAGGTCACTCGAGGCCACCACCATGTCGATGTGCCCCGCCAGGCCGGTGCGCTCGAGCTTCAGGCGTTGGTGCGCCCCGTCGCCGTTCGTGAGCAGGGCGACGACGAGCCCGGCGTCCCGGACCCGCCGCAGGGTCGGTCCGGCGTCGTCGAAGGCCCGCCACGCCCGCTCGTAGCGGGACAGGTAGCCGGCGAAGAGCTCGTCGGCCTCGGCGTCGGTGGCGTCGGCCCCCAGGAACTCCCGCACGCGAACCCGCCGCTGGTCCAGGAACGTGATCTCTCGCCGCTGGTAGCGGGCGTACGCCTCCTCGGAGACCGCGCCCCACGCGGCGACCAGCTCGTCCGGGTCGTCGAGGTCCAGACCCAGCTCGGGGAACCAGTCCAGGAGCGCCGCCCGGGAGGCACCCTCCTGGTCCACGAGCGTGTCGTCGAGATCGAAGAGAACGACTTTCAGCACGCTCGCATCGTGTCACACGCAGGCTGGGGCCCTTCGCGGCGTCCCGATGTCCGGGCGCGCCCCTCTTGAGGGGTGAGCCGGAAACCGTCCGACAACGTTCCGGTCGCCCCACCCGTCCTGACTGATGACAGCACCCTGTCCCTACCCGTCTGGGGGATTGATCCATGACCGCACGACCATCGCTCCGCCCGTCTCCACGCCTGCTCACCATGGGGGCGGCCGCCGCGCTCGTCGTCGGGCTGCTCGGCCAGGGCGGCGCCGCCGACGTCGCCTCGGCGTCACCCGCCGCGGCCGAGCGCGTCGAGTCCACGCACCGGCCAGCCCAGCCGCGCGGGCTCCGGGTCGCGCCCGCGGCCGAGACCGTCACCGCGTACGCCTACGACGGCTACGTCTACCTGGACTCGCCCGCCTGGCTCGCCGCGTACGGCGAGGGGTACGAGTTCCGCGCCCAGCGCGCCAAGCCCTCCGCCCCCGTGACCCTGACCAAGACGGTCATCCGCGGCACGAAGCGCACCACCACGAAGGCGCCCGCGTCGATCGTCGACGGCTTCGACGGGTTCAAGAAGGGCCTCACCGTGCAGGTCGCGACGGCCAAGGGCAAGGTGCTGGCCAAGGAGACACGCACGTTCTGCCTGGGCGGGTCGGAGCGGCAGCGCGTCGAGCCGACCGGCCGCACCGAGCCGATCTACCCCGAGTTCTGCGGCGGGAGCTGGTTCACGAAGTCCACCGTGTTCGGTGTCGAGCAAGGGTGGGCCGCGCGGATCGACGGGTACTTCGAGGTGGAGACCACCCAGAAGAACCTCGTGCTGACCATGAGCATCAGCGAGCCGGTCGCGACGTTCCTCGGCATCCCCGCCGGCAACCGCACGCTGACGCAGAAGGTCACCGTCGAGGACGAGTGCGAGCTGTTCGAGTGCGGTGAGGTCGGCGAGCAGCTCATGGGTACGGCGTCCGAGGGCTTCAGCACCCAGGCGGAGGACGCCCTCACCGACCGGGCGCAGGGCCTGCGGACGCAGGGCGGCCACGCCGCCCACGCCGAGGGCTCGGGCTCGGACCGGCGCGTGAACCTGTTCACGCTGCGCGACGGCGGGCAGCACGGCGACCACCCGGCGCTCGGCCAGGCGGGGTCGAAGCCCTCGTCGAAGCGGCCTGCCCGCGACACGCTGCCCGACCTCGTCTCGGCGCCCGCGTGGCAGATCGGCGTGGAGGTCGACGAGGCCGGGACCGACCGCCTCGCCTTCAACGCGAACGAGTGGAACGCGGGACCGGCGCCGCTCGTGGTCGAGGGCTACCGCAAGGGCGCCAAGGAGGTCATGGACGGCTACCAGTTCTTCTACCGCAACGGCAAGGAGGTGGGCAGCACCCGGGCCGGCACGATGGAGTACCACGCCGCCCCTGAGCACGACCACTAGCACTTCCTGGACTTCGCGAAGTACGAGCTGATCAAGCCGGACGGCACGCTGGTGACCACGAGCGGCAAGCAGTCGTGGTGCCTTGCGCCGACCGACCCGGTGGACCTGTCGGTGCGCGGAGCGGCCTGGCGCCCGGAGGCCACGGGCCTCGACAGCACGTGCGGCGACCGCTCGGCCCTGTGGATGCGGGAGGTGCTGCCCGTCGGCTGGGGCGACACCTACAACCAGAGCCAGACGCAGGCGTTCGACCTGACCAAGGTCCCGAACGGCACCTACCGGATCCGGATCACGGCCAACCCGAACGGCACGCTGCGCGAGGTCACCCGGTCCAACAACATCAGCCTGCGCACGGTCGTCCTGGGCGGCAAGCCGGGCGCGCGCACCGTGAAGGTGCCGCCGTACGAGGGCGTGGACACCGAGCTGCCGCTCGGCGGCGAGCGCTAGGCGCACCGCGCCGGCGCCCGGGACCACGTGTGCCCGGGCGCCGGCCCGCTGCATAGGCTGCGCCCATGACCGCCAGCCCCGCCCCGGCCGTCCCGGCCGGGCGCCACATCACCTGCAGCGTCTCGGACGGCATCGCCGACGTCCGCCTGGACCGCCCCGACAAGCTCAACGCGCTGTCGCTCGACATGCTCCGGGAGCTGCGGTCGACGGCCCGCCGGCTGCGGCACGAGCCCGGTCTGCGGGCCGTCGTCGTCTCCGGGAACGGCCGGTCCTTCTGCGCCGGGCTCGACCTGGGCGCGGCCGCACGGAACCCGGCGGCCGTGGCCCGCGCGTTCGTGCCGACGCCGCGCGGCACCAATCTCTTCCAGGAGGCCTGCTGGGCGTGGCGGCGGCTGCCGGTCCCGGTGATCGCCGCCGTCCACGGGCACGTGATCGGCGCGGGCGTGCAGATCGCCCTGGCGGCGGACCTGCGGCTCACCACCCCCGACGCCCGCTGGTCGGTCAAGGAGGTCGAGCGCGGTCTGGTGCCCGACATGTCGGGGATCCGCGCGCTCACCCAGCTCGTCGGCATCGAGACGGCCAAGCGCCTCACCCTCACCGCCGACGAGGTCACGGGAGCCGACGCCGCCCGGCTCGGCCTGGCCGGGACCGTCACCGACACGCCGCGCGAGGAGGCGTTCGTCCTCGCCGCACGGATAGCCGAGCACCGGCCTGCGGCCGTCGCCGCCGCGAAGCGCCTGTTCGACCGGCACTGGTCGGCGGGCGACCTGCGGACCTTCGCGGCCGAGCGCCGCGCGCAGCTCCGGCTGCTGCCGGGCGCGATGCGGAGCCTGAAGCGCTGACCGCGGGCGCTCAGCCCTGGTACGCGCGCTGCAGACGCACCGGGGACATCGGCCCGATGCCCGGGACGTCCCGGACCGGCTGCGCCGTGAGGGCGTAGCGGGAGCTCGTGGCGAGCTGCGCCGCCGTCTCCTCGTCGACCAGCACCGTCGAGGGATCGGCCTGCTCGGTGAGGCGCGAGGCCAGGTTCACCGTGGGGCCGAAGATGTCGCCGAACCGCGACAGCACCCGGCCCCAGACCAGCCCCACGCGGACCGGGATCTCGGGGTCGCCGGGCTCCGCCGTACCGAGCGCCTCGCCCGAGGTCTCGGCCAGGCCCAGCGCCACCTCCGCGCCCGTGGCGAGGTCGTCGGTCACGAAGAGGACCGCGTCGCCGATGGTCTTCACCACGCGGCCGCCCGCGTTGACGATGACGTCGCGCGCGCCGGCCTCGAACCGCTGCACGAACTCCGCCAGCTCCTCCGAGCCCAGCCCCGCCGTGCGCTTGGTGAACGACACGATGTCCGCGAAGCCGACCCCCCGGACCAGCGGGAGCTGGTGGCTGTCGTTGCGGTCGTCGCCCCGCGATCCGGCGAACTCGATGGCCATGCGCCCGGTGAGCGCGGCGAGCTGCCGCCGCCACGCGTGCTCGAGCTGCCCCAGCAGGGTCTCGGTCATCTCCGGGAGCCGGTCGAGCGCGAGCAGCCGCGCCGAGGTCTCGTCCAGGTCGTACCGCCGGGCCAGGTGCTCCACCAGGGCCTCGACCTGCCAGAGGGCGAGCCGGTCGGCGGTGTGCCCGACGGACCGGACGAAGGTCATCTGCGCCCGCTCGTCCATCTGCTCGGCGTCGAAGAGCGCCGCAGCGTCCTTGAGCGCCTCCACGTCGGCATCGGTGAACCACGTCTCCGTGGGATGGGTGACGGGCAGGCCGATCCAGCGCCAGTACCGGGTGACGAACTGCTTGTCGAGCCCGGTGAGCTCCAGCACCTGCGACAGGGTGTACCGGCGGTGCCCGCCGAGCAGCGTCTCGTCGAGGCGTGCGGCGGTGTCGGCCCCCGGCGCGTCGTGGTGGGCCGGAGAGGTCTCGGAGTTGTGGAGCACGTCACCACTGTAGGCGGGTACGCCAGGTGTCCCGCGCCGTCTCGGCACGAGGACGGGTCAGTCCCAGAACGTCAGCACGAGCGGGATGCCCGTGAGCACGACCAGCATGCCCACCACGGCGACGACGTTCCACAGGCCGAGCCGCACGCCACGGACGCCGTCGTCGCGGTAGAGCAGCACCCAGACCACGAGGAGCCAGGCGACGACGGCGGCGATCAGCCCCGTGGTCGGCGTCCCCTCGCTCTGCACGAACCCCCGGTCCAGCCGGACGGTGCTGATGAGGTAGACCGTGACGACCGCGGCGGCACACACGATCGCCTTGGCCACGGTGACCGTGGCCCGACCTGCGTCCATCGGCGTCTCCTGACCGTCGCGTGCCGCCATCGGCTCTCGCCTGCCTGTTCCGCTGTCGCCTGCGGCGGACATTACCGCAGGCCACCAGGCTTCCGGCAGAGAATTCCGCGGAGTTCACCCCGGCTCGGGCCGGGGTTCACCCGGCCAGGGGACGGCCGGCAGGGCTCAGCGCAGGTGCCAGACGTCGCCCGCGGTCACCGTGCGCTCCTGGCCCGCCGCCGGGCCGGCGTCCTGGCGCACCACCAGCGCGCCCGAGCCGTCCAGGCCCACGGCCTCGCCCTCCACGACCCCCGCACCCCCGGCCAGCTCGGCACGCACCCGGGTGCCCAGCGTCGCCGACACCGCGGTGTACTCGGCAAGCAGTCCTGCGGCGGCGGCGTCGCCGTCGGCCCGCTCCCAGCGCCGCACCACGGCGTGCACCTCGCCGAGCAGGCGCACCAGCACGTCGGTGCGGTCGGGGCGCGGGTAGCCCGCGAGCGCCAGCGAGGTCGCGGTCGGCACGGGCAGCTCCTGCGCGGACTGCGACACGTTGAGGCCGATGCCGAGCACGACGGCGGACGGCTCGGTGCCGTCCGCCGCGGGGACGACCTCCGCGAGGATCCCGGCGACCTTGCGGTACAGGCCGAGGCCCGCGACGGTGTCGACGGCGGGCAGCAGCACGTCGTTGGGCCACTTCACGGCGGCGGTGACCCCGCCGTCCGACACCGTGCGGACGACGGCGAGCCCGGCGAGCAGCGGGAGCCAGCCGAGCGCGCCCGGCGGGACGCGCGGGCGGAGCAGCACGGAGACGGTGAGCCCGGCGCGGGCGGGGGTCTCCCAGCTGCGACCGGCGCGGCCGCGGCCGGCGGTCTGGTGCTCGGCCACGAGGGCGGACGGCGCGGGCCACGCGGCAGGGTCGGCGCGCACGGCGGCAGCGAGCTCCGTGTTGGTGGACGGCGAGGTCTCGACGACCTCCACGCGGGCGAAGCCGGGGACCGCGAGCCGGTCGAGGTACAGGGACTGGTGCACCACCCCATCCTGGCCCCTGCGGGACCGCCCCGCCCTTGGAGGAAACCCACAATCCGGCCGCACGACCCGCTGGACGCTCACGCATCGAGCGGGAGGCATCCGACAACTAGGCTCGGGGTTGTGAACGACGCCACCACCACCCTCGCCGGCACGCGCGCCAAGCTCGACGACCTCGAGGCCCGCCGGGCGGCCGCCATCGACGTCCCCGAGGAGACGGCCCGCGAGAAGCAGCACAAGCGGGGCAAGAAGACCGCCCGGGAACGCATCGAGGCGCTGCTGGACGAGGGCAGCTTCACCGAGCTGGACGCCCTGGCCAAGCACCGCAGCCGCAACTTCGGCCTGGACAAGAAGCGGATCGCCGGCGACGGCGTCGTGACCGGGTACGGCACGATCGACGGCCGGCAGGTCTGCGTCTACTCGCAGGACTTCACGGTGTTCGGCGGGAGCCTCGGCGAGGTGCACGGCCAGAAGATCACCAAGGTGCAGGACCTCGCGCTGCGCACCGGCGTGCCCCTGATCGGCATCAGCGACGGCGGCGGCGCGCGCATCCAGGAGGGTGTCGCCGCGCTGACGCAGTTCGCGGAGATGTTCCGCCGCAACGTCGCGGCGTCCGGCGTGATCCCGCAGATCTCGCTGATCCTCGGCCCGAGCGCGGGCGGCGCGGTGTACTCGCCGGCCCTGACGGACTTCATCGTCATGGCCGACCAGACCTCCAACATGTTCATCACCGGTCCGGACGTGATCCGCACGGTGACGGGCGAGGACGTCGACTTCGAGACCCTGGGCGGCGCCCGGACCCACAACTCGAGGTCCGGCGTGGCGCACTACATGGGCAGCGACGAGGACGACGCGCTCGACTACGTGCGGCACCTGGTGAGCTACCTGCCGCAGAACAACCTCTCGGACGCGCCGGCCTTCCCGCCGGAGGACGACACGGTGCTCGAGGTGACGCCCGAGGACGAGGCGCTCGACGCGCTGATCCCGGACAGCGACAACCAGCCGTACGACATGCGGGAGGCCGTCGAGGCGGTGCTGGACCCGGAGTCGTTCCTGGAGGTCCAGCCGATGTTCGCCACGAACGTGCTGATCGGGTTCGGGCACGTGGAGGGCCAGTCGGTCGGCATCATCGCGAACCAGCCGCAGTCCATGGCGGGCACGCTCGACATCGACGCGGCCGAGAAGGCGGCGCGGTTCGTGCGCACGTGCGACGCGTTCAACATCCCGGTGCTGACCTTCGTGGACGTGCCCGGCTTCCTGCCCGGCGTGGGTCAGGAGCACCAGGGCATCATCCGCCGCGGCGCCAAGCTCATCTACGCGTACGCCGAGGCCACGGTGCCGCTGGTCACGATCATCACGCGCAAGGCGTACGGCGGCGCGTACATCGTCATGGGCTCCAAGCAGCTCGGCGCCGACGTGAACCTGGCCTGGCCCACGGCCCAGATCGCCGTCATGGGCGCGAGCGGCGCGGTGAACATCCTGCAGCGCGGCGCGCTGAAGGCGGTCCAGGAGGCCGGCGGCGACGTCGAGGCGGAGCGCGCCCGGCTGACCGCCGAGTACGAGGACGCCATCGTGAACCCGTGGGACGCCGCCGAGCGCGGGTACGTCGACGCGGTGATCCGCCCGTCCGAGACCCGGGTGCAGGTGGTGCGCGCCCTGCGCGCGCTGCGCACCAAGCGATCTACGCTTCCTCCGAAGAAGCACGGCAACATCCCGCTGTGACCAGCGGGAGGACCGGAGGACGAACCAGATGAGTCACGAGGACGCCACCCACGGCCCGGCGCCGATGGGCCGCGTCGACCCGGAGCCGATGCACCAGGCGGTGGACGCGCTGGCCGCCGCGCTGCACGACTACGTGGGGACGGCCGTGGGCGTCCGCGCCGAGTTCGGCGCCGCGGAGGCGGACGAGGACCCGCGCGTGCTGGCCCTGGAGTCGAAGGTGGGTCACCTCAACGCCGCCCTGTTCGACGCCCTGCACGGCTCGCTCGGCATGCACCCGGACCTCACGTCGTCCGTGTGGGAGCCGGGTCCCGAGGACGACGTCGAGGACGTCGAGGAGCCCGAGCCGGAAGGCGCCGAGGCGTTCTACCTGGGCTTCGTCGTGGCCGCCCGCGAGGGCGGCGATGCGTCCCTGGACGGCGTGATCGACCTGCTCGACGCGGCGGGCGAGTCCGTGGCGACGGCCCTGACCGACGGCGGGTACGACATCGCCGAGTGGGCGGCCTCGCGCGGCGAGGCCCCCGGCTTCGGCTTCTACGAGGAGGACGACGAATGAGCCCCCAGGTGCGCGTGGTGCGCGGCCAGCCCGACGACGTCGAGGTGGCCGCCCTGGTCGCAGGCCTCGCGGCCGTGGCCGCCGCAGGCCCGGAGCCGGACGACGCCGCCCCGCTCGACGAGTGGACCAACCGGGCCCGCTCGCTGCGCGGCAACGGTGCGGCCACGGCCAAGAACTTCGGCGGACGCGCGGGGCGGCACAACGCCGACGCGTGGCGCTGGAGCCTGCGTTCCTGACCCGATATTCGGGGGTCTGCCCGCGGGTCCGGTCGTAGGCTCCCCCTCATGACCTCCCCCACACGTACCCCGACGGCGATCGACGCCGTCGCGGACGACTACGTCACCCGGATCGCCGAGCTCGACCCGATGGCCGCGACGGGCATGGGCCTGCCCGGGCACGACCACGAGCTGACCGACCTCTCCCCCGCGGGTCATGACGCGCGGGCCCAGGCGGGCCGCGAGGTGCTGGCGAAGCTGGACGGGCTGGAGCCCGCCGACGACGTCGACCGGGTCACCCTGTCCGCGATGCGCGAGCGCATCGGCCTCGAGCTGGAGCTGCACGAGGCCGGCGAGGACCTGCGCAACCTCGACAACATCGAGTCGCCGGTGCAGCAGCTGCGCGACGTCTTCGACATGATGCCCACCGGCTCGGTGGAGGCGTGGGAGAACATCGCGGCACGGCTCAACGGCCTGCCGGGTGCGATCGACGGGTACATCGAGTCGCTGACGGCCGCGGCCGCACGGGGCGACGTCGCCGCCGTCCGCCAGGTGCGCGAGGCCCTCGGCCAGGCCCGCGAGCTGGCCGGTGGCAGCTCGTTCTTCACCTCGTTCGTCCAGGGCCCGGAGGTCGACGCGGTGCTGGACGAGTCCGCGTCCTGCAGCCTCGTGCGCAAGGATCTCGAGCACGGGGCGGCGGCAGCCCGCGCGGCCTACGGGAAGCTCGCGGACTTCCTGGAGCGCGACCTGGCGCCGCGGGCCCCGGAGGCCGACGCCGTCGGCCGCGACCGGTACGCCCTGTGGTCGCGGTACTTCCTGGGCGCGACGGTGGACCTCGAGGAGACCTACCAGTGGGGCCTGGAGGAGCTCGCCCGGATCGTCGCCGAGCAGGAGGAGGTCGCCGCGCAGATCGTCGGCCCCGGTGCCACGGTCGAGCAGGCCGTGGCCGCGCTCGACGCCGACCCCGCGCGCAAGGTGCTCGGCACCGACGCGCTCAAGGCCTGGATGCAGGAGACGTCGGACGCCGCGATCACCGCGCTGGACGGCACCCACTTCGACATCCCGGAGCCGGTGCTCGACCTGGAGTGCATGATCGCGCCGACGCACTCGGGCGTCATCTACTACACCCCGCCGAGTGACGACTGGGCCCGGCCGGGCCGCATGTGGTGGGCCGTGCCCGAGGGCGTCACGGAGTTCAACACCTGGCGCGAGAAGACGACCGTGTTCCACGAGGGCGTGCCCGGCCACCACCTGCAGTGCGGCCAGGCCGTGTTCGCCCGGGACACCCTGAACAGCTGGCGCCGGCTGGCCTGCTGGGTCTCGGGGCACGGGGAGGGCTGGGCCCTGTACGCCGAGCGCCTCATGGCCGATTTGGGCTACATGGACGACCCGGGCGACCGCCTCGGCATGCTCGACGCCCAGCGGCTGCGCGCCGCCCGCGTGGTGTTCGACATCGGCGTGCACCTGGGCCTGCCCGCCCCCGAACAGTGGGGCGGCGGCACCTGGACCGCCGAGAAGGGCTGGCCGTTCCTCCTGGCCAACGTGAACATGGCCGAGGAGTTCGTGCGCTTCGAGTTCAACCGGTACCTCGGCTGGCCGGGGCAGGCGCCGTCGTACAAGGTGGGGCAGCGCCTCTGGGAGCAGACCCGTGACGCCGCCCGCACCGCCGCCGCCTCCCGCGGCGAGGAGTTCGACGCCAAGGCGTTCCACGCCCGGGCCCTGAACCTGGGCTCGGTGGGCCTGGACACCCTCCGCGAGGCCCTGGCCTGACAGAGGTTGTCGCCCCTGCCAGGCTTTGAGAACGACCTCCGGGACAGTTTTGGCCTGTTTCCGGTCCCGGAGGTCGTTCTCAAAGACCACACATCCCGGCGACGTTGCGTCGACCACAGGTGGCGGTCGCGGAAGGTTGTGCACAGGATCGGACCGGCGCGCCGCCGGGTCGGGCGGTCCTCCGGTCTGATGGGCGCATGCGACCGACGTTCCAGATTCCTCACCTGCTCCTCCTCGACGCCGCGGGCCAGGAAGGCCTCGTCAGCAAGGCCCAGTGCGACGCCGTTGGCGTCGACAAGCGACATGTCTCCCAGCTCGTCCAGCAGCGCCGGTGGAGCCGCGTGACCCGCGGTGTCTACGACACCGACCCGGTGCCGGTGGCGCAGCGCCGGCGCCCCGACTACCACGAGCACGTCCGGCGGCGGATCGCCTGGACGGCACTCCTCGCCTATGACGACGCCGTCGCCACCGGCAGCTGTGCGCTCGCCCTCTACGGCGTCTCGGGACTGCCCCGTGTCTTCCTGCCTGAGGTGGCTCTCCCCGGCGGTGCCGGCGCACCCGGCCGCGGCGGCATCGTGGTGCGCCAGTACCGCCCGTTCCCCACGCAGGGCCTCAAGGGGCGCACCGTGGCGCAGCTGGTGCCCGCGCTGGCCCAGGCGGTACCCACCCTGCCCCGGGACAACGCGGTGGCGGTGCTGAGCAGCTGCCTGCACGAGGGGTACATCGACCACCAGGGCCTGGCCCACGTGCACGACCTCGTGCGCGGTCGACGCGGTGCGGCGCGCTGCCACTCCTGGTTCGGCCTCGCCGACGGGCGCGACGAGTCGGCCGCCGAGACGTTCGCGCGCCTGTCCTGCCTGGACCACCACGTGCCGCCGGACGGGCAGCAGGTCGACGTGTTCCGTGACGGGGTGTTCCTGGCCCGGGTCGACCTGGTCTACCGACTGCCGGACGGTCGCTGGGTCCTGGTCGAGATCGACGGGATCGAGTTCCACGGGCGCCCAGGAGCTCTCGCCCGTGACGCCAGGCGGCAGAACGACCTGGTCGGCACCGACCAGGTGGTGGTCCTGCGCTATGCGGCCTCCGAGAACGACCGGCCGGGCGGAGTCGGCCGACAGATCGCAGAGCGCCTCAGGATGCTCGGCTGGGAACCGGGGCACGCCCTCGCCGTCGACGAATCGATCGACCTGGGCTCGCCGGTTCGACGCCCCGCACGAGTCTCGTCCGTCCGCGCGACGCGCTAGACGGTGCGGAGGGTGCGCCACGGGATGTTGAGGTCGGCGAACAGCTCGCGCAGGAGCGGGAGGCTGATGCCGACCACGCCGTGGTGGTCGCCCTCGATGCGGTCGATGTACGGGCCGCCCAGGCCGTCGATCGTGAAGGCACCCGCGACGTGCAGCGGTTCCTCGGTGGCGACGTAGGACTCGATCTCGTCGTCGTCGATGTCGGCGAACCAGACGGTGGTCGAGCTGGTCGAGCCCAGGGTCCCGCCCGTGCCGCCCGCGGCGTCGTCGCGCAGGTCCACCACCCAGTGTCCCGTGTGCAGCACGCCCTTGGTGCCGCGCATGGAGCGCCAGCGTTCGCGGGCCGTCGCGGCGTCGGCGGGCTTGCCCACGACGGCGCCGTCGATCTCGAGCATCGAGTCGCACCCGACGACGATCACGTCGGCGGGCGCCTCGGCGTCGTCCTCCGCCCAGGACTCCTCGAGGCGGGACGCCACCTCTTCGGCCTTGGCCTGGGCCAGGACCAGGACGGCGTCGGCGGGGTCGAGGTCGCCGAACCGGTCGGCGGCGTCGGCGAGGACCTTGTCCTCGTCCACGCCGGACACCACGACGTCAGGGGTGATCCCGGCGGACCGCAGCGTGGCGAGTCGGGCGGGAGACTGGGAGGCGAGGACCAGGCGTGGCACCGCGCAACAGTAACGAGAACAGCCCCTGCGGAAACAGAAAAATCGCGGATCCACCGAAAGTGACCCCGATCACCCACCCGCCTGGCCCACCCGGGCAGATCCCGCAGGATCTTTGAGAACGACCTGCGGGACAGATATGGCCCTGTTTCCGTCCCTCAGGTCGTTCTCGAACGCGAGGCGGCGTGTTTGGCCAGTAGCGACAACGGGCGGGGGCGACGTGCTGTCCCGGGCCGCTCGCCATGTCCGAACCCTCCAAACGGCACCTGCCGGGGTTGGTCTGGTCTCCAGACTTTCTCGCTGGTACCCGGGGGCGGTACTGGCGCCGCGTACCACCGGGTTACGGTGAGCCGTGCCCAGTTCCAGCCTGCCCCGAACCATCTCGAAGGTGCTCATCGCCAACCGTGGTGAGATCGCCGTGCGCGTGGCCCGTGGATGTGCCGACGCGGGGCTGCTTTCCGTCGCCGTCTATGCCGACCAGGACCGGGAGTCCCTGCACGTGCGCCTCGCCGACGAGGCGTTCGCGCTCGGCGGCGCCCGCGCGGCGGACACCTACCTGGACCCCGCCAAGCTGCTCGACGTGGCCCGCCGGTCCGGCGCCGACGCCGTGCACCCGGGCTACGGGTTCCTGTCGGAGAACGCGGAGTTCGCGCAGGCCGTCATCGACGCCGGGCTGGTGTGGATCGGGCCGCCGCCGTCGGCCATCGAGGCGCTGGGCGACAAGGTGAGCGCGCGGCACATCGCGCAGCGCGCGGGCGCACCGCTCGTTCCCGGCACACCCGACCCGGTCCAGGACGCCGCCGAGGTGCGCGCCTTCGCCGAGGAGCACGGGCTGCCCATCGCCATCAAGGCGGCGTTCGGCGGCGGCGGCCGCGGCCTCAAGGTCGCCCGCACGTTCGACGAGATCGAGGAGCTCTACGAGTCCGCCGTGCGCGAGGCCGTGGCGGCGTTCGGCCGGGGCGAGTGCTTCGTGGAGCGCTACCTGGACAAGCCGCGCCACGTGGAGACCCAGTGCCTCGCCGACACGCACGGCAACGTCGTGGTGGTGTCCACCCGCGACTGCTCCCTGCAGCGCCGCCACCAGAAGCTGGTCGAGGAGGCACCCGCGCCGTTCCTCACGCCCGAGCAGGAGAAGTCCCTGTACACGGCGTCGGAGGCGATCCTGCGCGAGGCCGGGTACGTCGGCGCGGGCACGTGCGAGTTCCTCGTGGGCCTGGACGGCACCATCTCGTTCCTCGAGGTGAACACGCGTCTGCAGGTCGAGCACCCGGTGACCGAGGAGGTCACGGGCATCGACCTGGTCCGCGAGCAGCTCCGGATCGCCGCGGGCGAGCCGCTGGGCTACGGCACCACGGTGGTGCGGGGGCACTCGATCGAGTTCCGCATCAACGGCGAGGACCCGGCCGCGAACTTCCTGCCGGCACCGGGCCGCCTGAACACCGTCACCTGGCCGTCGGGCCCGGGCGTGCGTGTCGACACCGGCGTGGTCGCGGGCGACACCGTCTCCGGCGCCTTCGACTCGATGATCGCCAAGCTGATCGTCACGGGCGCCACGCGTGCCCAGGCCGTCGAGCGGGCACGCCGCGCGCTGCGCGAGCTCGTGGTCGAGGGCATCCCCACGGTGGTGCCGTTCCACAAGGCGGTGCTCGACGCCGACGCGTTCGTGCCGGCGGACGGCTCGCCGTTCCGCGTGCACACCCGCTGGATCGAGACCGAGTTCACCGACGAGCTCAAGGCGCTCGCCCCGGCCCCCGCCCCGGCGGTCGAGGACGAGCCCGAGGAGGTCACGGCCGAGCGCGTCGTCGTCGAGGTGGGCGGACGGCGCCTGGAGGTCGTGCTGCCCGCGGGTCTCGGCGTGGCGGCGGGCCGGGCCCGCACCGCGAACGCCCGGCGGCCGGCGCGGCGCAGCACCACGACCAGGACGTCGGGCGGCTCGGCCGGCACCACGCTGGCCTCCCCCATGCAGGGCACCATCGTCAAGGTCGCGGTCGAGGAGGGTGCGCAGGTGGCCGAGGGCGACCTCGTCGTCGTGCTCGAGGCCATGAAGATGGAGCAGCCCATCCTGGCGCACCGCGCGGGCACCGTGCGGTCGCTGACGGCGGCCCCGGGCGCAGGCGTGACAGCGGGGGCGGCGCTCTGCGAGATCGTCGACTGACCGTCCCCGCAGACATGTCCCGGCCCGACCTGACAGACTGACGCCGTGCCGAACCCCACGCTGCCCCCGTCCGACCTGCACCGGCACGACGGCGACGGCTGGGTCACGTGCGGCGACCACCGGCACTGGGGCCTGTTCGGCGCCGCCGGCCTGCTGCTCGTGCGCCGGGACGACGACGGCGCGCCCGCCGACCTGGTGCTCCAGCACCGCGCCCTGTGGTCGCACATGGGTGGCACGTGGGGCATCCCGGGCGGTGCGCTCGCCCCGGACGAGAAGCCCGTGGCGGGTGCCCTGCGGGAGGCCGCCGAGGAGGCCGCGATCGACCCGGCGGCCGTGCACGTCGTCGGGACGCACGTGCTGGAGCACCCGGCGTGGTCGTACACGACCGTCGTGGCCGACGTCGTCCCCGGGTTCCACGTCGAGCCTCGTGCGGCTGACCCGGAGAGCCTGGAGGTCCGCTGGGTGAGCCTGCGCGACGTCGGCGGGCTGACCCTGCTGCCCGCGTTCGGCGAGGCGCTCCCCCGGCTGCTCGATCTGCTCGGCTGACCCGGTCCACGGCGGTCCTTTCGGTTTCTGACCTGCGATAAGACCTGCGTACCGTGACCGGACCGCAACCCGATTTCATCCGCTGAACCGCCCCACGGGCACCGCCCACGGCACGAGAATGTGAGACGTGCCCCCTTCTCCTGCCGGCGTCGCTCAGCGTCCCGGTGCACGGCTCCCCGAGATCCACGGCCTCCGGGGGCTCGCCCTCGTGCTGGTCGTCCTGTTCCACCTGTTCGGCGGCGGACGGGTCTCGGGCGGTGTCGACGTGTTCCTCGTGGTCTCCGGCTTCCTGGTGACCCGCTCGCTCGTGCGCCGGGCCGACGACGGCTCCCTCCGCCTCGGTGCCGTCTGGGCCCGCAACGCGGCACGTCTGGCGCCGTCCGCCCTCCTGGTGCTGGCCGCCGTCGCGGGCGGCGCGTGGCTGCTGCTGCCGGAGTCGCGCTGGGAGAGCGTCTGGCGCCAGGTCGTGGCGAGCGCGCTGTACGTCGAGAACTGGGACCTGGTGGCCAACGAGCTGAGCTACGGCGCGGCCGGGCCGGCGGCGAGCCCGCTGCAGCACTTCTGGTCGCTCTCCGTCCAGGGACAGTTCCTGCTGGTGTGGCCGGTGCTCGCGCTGCTCGTCGGCGTCCTGGCGCGGCGTGCCCGGGTGCGGGTCCGCACCGTGCTGCTGCCGCTCGTCGCGCTCGCCACGGTGGCGTCGTTCGCCTACGCGGTGCACCTGACGGCCGTGCAGCAGCCCGTGGCCTACTTCCACACGGCCACCCGGTTCTGGGAGCTCGGCGCGGGCGCGCTGCTCGGGCTGGTCCCGCTCGGCGTGCCCGGGCGGCTCCGTGCCCTCGGCTCCTGGCTGGGTCTCGGCCTCGTGGTCGCCTCGGGCTTCGTGCTCGACGGCGGCGCCCTGTTCCCGGGCCCGTGGACGCTCTGGCCGGTCGCCGGGGCCCTGCTGGTGATCGCGGGCGCCGGGACGCCGTCGGCGTGGGGACCGCGCGGCACGCTCGCCCTCGCCCCGCTGCGGTTCCTCGCCGACATCTCCTACGAGCTGTACCTGTGGCACTGGCCCGTGCTGATCTTCCTCATGGCGCTCACCGACGTGTCCGCCGTCGGCTGGCGCGAGGCCGCGCTGGTGCTCACCGTCTCCGTGCTCCTGGCCTGGCTCACCCAGCGCCTCGTGGCCCGGCCCGCCGCGCGCGCCGTGCCCCGCACGCTCCGGCCGCGCCGCGCCGTGGGCGCGCTCGCCGCCGCCACGGCGGCCACCGCCCTCGTCGTGGGTCCGGTGCTCGCCCTCCAGGCCGAACTCCGGCAGCAGACGGCGCAGGCCGCCGCGGAGTTCGGCGTCGTGGACACCCTGCACCCCGGCGCGTCGGCGCTCGGCACGGCCGAGATCGTGCCGGCCGCCGACCTGCGTCCCGCGCTGGACGCCGCGCAGGCCGACAAGGGCCCGTTCTTCACCGACGACCGGTGCGTGCAGGAGCACGGCACCGGCCCAGGCCTGGGGGAGGCGCTCTGGTGCGACCTGCACGCCCCCGAGCACCCCACCGCGACCGTGCTGCTGGCCGGCGGCTCCCACACGTACCAGTGGGCCGACACGTTCCTGCAGATCGCCCGGGACAACGACTGGCGGCTCGTGCTCGCGGGCAAGGGCCAGTGCCGGGTCAAGCACGTTCCGGACGCCGAGCACGGCTGCCTGGTGTGGGGCGACAACGTGATCGAGCTCGCCACGCAGCTGCGGCCGGACGCGATGGTCGTGGACGGCACCCACACGCACTACGACGGCGAGCTGGAGGACATCCCCGCCGAGCAGGTCGCCGCGTGGCAGCTCCTCGACCAGGCAGGGGTCCGGCTGATCGGCCTGCGGGACAACCCGCGCGGCGGCAGCGAGCCCCTGGTCCGCGACTGCCTGGCGGAGCACGGCGTCACCACGTCCCTGTGCGACGTGACCATGTCGCAGGTGTTCCCGCCGGTCTCCCCCGTGCTGACGACGCCCGGCGTGCCCGACTCGATGGTGCACGTGGACCTCACCGAGTGGTACTGCCGCGCGGAGGAGGACCGCTGCCCCGCGGTGATCGGCAACGTGCTCGTCTACCGGGACAGCAGCCACCTCACCAACACGTTCCTCCGGTCGATGCAGCCGATGCTCGCCGAGGCGCTCGCCGCGCAGGCGCCGTGGCTCTTCCCGGTGGAGCCGGCCAGCCGGCCCTGACTCGCTGCTATAGGGTCGATTCGTGCATATCCGGATCGCTCCCGAAGAGGTGCTGGCCCTGGCGCGGATCGCCGGGCAGGCGCCGCCCGTCATCAGCTCCGTCGTCGGCGACCGGGACGTGATCCGCGTGGTCGCGGACCTGCGCCGCCTGGAGACGCTGCCCGGCCCGCTCCGCCTGGCCGTGAAGATCGCGCCGATCGTGCGGGCCGACGTGCGCCTGGCCACGTTCGAGCGCGGCGTCGCCACGCTCGCGGTCGAGGTGAACGCCGCGGGCCTGCCGGCCCACCGCCTGCTCAGCCTGGCCGCCGCGCCGATCGAGCAGGAGGTCGCCAAGCAGGGCCTGCCGCCGGGGGTCGTCGACGTGCAGCCCGACGCGCGGATCGCCGTCGACGTCGAGCGCCTCCTGGAGGCCAAGGTGCCCGGCCTGACCGTCACGGGCGCGCGCGTCGAGGACGGTCAGATCGTCCTCGACGCGTCCGTCGCGTAGCCGGCGGGGCTTACCTGCCCACCCGCGCGTCCAGCACGCGGGCGCCCTCCCCGATCGAGCCGGACAGCGACGGGTAGATCGTGAACGCCGAGGCCACGTTCTCGACGGTGAGCCGGTGCTGCACCGCGAGCGTGATCGGGAAGATCAGCTCGGACGCGCGCGGCGCCACGACCACGCCGCCCAGCACCACGCCCGCCTCGGGGTGGGCGAACAGCTTCACGAACCCGTCGCGGATGCCGAGCATCTTGGCGCGCGGGTTGCGGGCCAGCGGCAGCGTCGTCGTGATGTAGCGCGAGCTCTGCGCGCGCAGCTTCTCCTCGCTGTAGCCGACGGTCGCGATCTCGGGTGCGGTGAAGATGTTCGACGCGACGGTGCGCAGCGCGAGCGGCTGGACGGCGTCGCCCAGCGCGTGCGCCACGGCGATGCGCCCCTGCATGGCCGCGACCGACGCGAGCGGCAGCACACCCGTGCAGTCGCCGGACGCGTAGATGCCGCGCACGGACGTGCGGGAGACCCGGTCGACGACGACGTGCCCCGACTCGGACAGCCGCACGCCGGCCTCCTCCAGCCCCAGGCCGGACGTCGCGGGCACGCCGCCGACCGCGACCAGCACGTGCGACCCGTGGACCACGCGGCCGTCGGCCAGCGTGACCTCGACGCCGTCGTCCGTGCGCACCGCGGCCGCCGCGCGCGAACGCGACAGCACCGTCATCCCGCGGGACCGGAACACGCCCTCCAGGAGCTCGGCGGCGTCCTCGTCCTCGCCCGGCAGCACCCGGTCACGGCTGGAGACCAGCACGACGTCCGAGCCGAGCGCGTTGTACGCCCCCGCGAACTCGGCGCCGGTGACGCCGGAGCCCACCACGATGAGCCGTTCGGGCAGCTCCCGCAGGTTGTACATCTGCGTCCAGGTGAGGATGCGCTCGCCGTCGGGCACCGCCGTCGGCAGCGTGCGCGGGGTGGCGCCGAGCGCGAGCAGGATCGAGTCCGCCTCGAGCGTCTCGGTGCCGCCGTCGGGCAGCTCCGCCACGACGCGCGCGGGGCCGTCGAGGCGTCCCCGGCCGGCGACGATCCGGATGCCCTCGCGCTCCAGGCGGCCCCGGATGTCGGAGCTCTGCGCCCGCGCCAGCGCGAGCACGCGCTTGTTCACGGCCTGCAGGTCCACGAGGTGCTTGCGCTTCTCGGCCGACGACGCCGCGGCCTCCACGGCCGACCCGCCCAGCCCGGGCGCCGAGTACGCGGACACCACGGGGATGCCGCCGGTGGCCAGCGACACGTCGACGTCGGACAGCGGGTCCACGACGTCGCCGGGCATCCGGATGCCCAGCTCGGGCGCGCGGTCGGCGATGGTCATCCACTCGGCGGTGGCGATGAGGGTCTTGGACGGCACCACGTCGGTCAGCACGGCGGCGCCGCCCAGGCCCTGCTGCTCCACCACGGTCACCTGCGCGCCGTGGCTGCGGGCCACCAGCGCCGCCTCGTATCCGCCGGGGCCACCTCCCACGACGACGACATGGGGCGGGACGGCTGCGGGATCGAGGGGGGTCACGACCCCATTCTCGCATCGCCGGCGGATGTCACGAAGTCGCGGGGGCCGTGGGCGCGTGCCACGGGGAAAGTGGCGATAACCTCGGACCATGAGCACGGAGCCAGACCTGGACGACCCGACGACCGACCCCTTCGACGTGGCCGCGGCCGCCGCCGAGTACATCGCCGCGAAGACCGGGGTGTCGGGGCACGACGTCGCCCTCGTGCTCGGGTCCGGCTGGGGCGGTGCGGCGGAGCTGATCGGTGACGTCGTCGCCGAGATCCCCACCGCGGACATCCCCGGCTTCGTGAAGCCCGCCGTCGAGGGCCACCGGTCCACGACCCGGTCGATCCGCATCGAGCGGCCCGACGGCGCCGTGCGGCACGCGCTGGTGCTCGGCTCCCGCACCCACCTCTACGAGGGCCGCGGCGTCCGCCGGGTGGCCCACGGCGTGCGCACCGCCGCCGCCGCGGGCTGCGAGACCGTCATCCTGACCAACGGCTGCGGCAGCGTGCACATCGGCTGGCGCCCGGGTCAGGTCGTGCTCCTCAAGGACCACCTGAACCTCACGGGGCAGACGCCGCTGGAGGGCGCCAAGTTCGCCGACATGACGAACATCTACACGCCGCGCCTGCGCGAGATCGCCCGGAGCGTCGACCCCGACCTGCCCGAGGGCGTGTACGCGCAGTTCCACGGCCCGCAGTACGAGACCCCGGCCGAGGTGAAGATGGCGAGCCTCCTGGGCGCCGACCTCGTCGGCATGTCCACGGCGGTCGAGGCGGTCGCCGCCCGGCACAGCCGCATGGACGTGCTCGGCATCTCGCTGGCCACCAACCTCGCGGCGGGCATCAGCCCCACGCCGCTGGCCCACGAGGAGGTCCTCGAGGCGGGCCGCCAGGCCGGACCCCGCATCAGCGACCTGCTCGCCAAGATCGTCAAGCAGATCTGATGGCCGAGCCCACCCCGCAGACCGCCACCGGGACCCTGTCGGCCCCGGACCTCGTCGCCCGCGCCGAGGCCTGGATGGCCGCGGACGTCGACCCGTCCGACGTCGACGAGCTGCGCTCCCTGGTCGAGCGGACGTCCGACCCCCACGCGGGCGAGGCCGCGCTCGCCGAGCTCGCCGACCGGTTCGCGGGCCCGCTGGAGTTCGGCACGGCCGGGCTCCGGGGCGCGATGGCCGCCGGCCCCAACCGGATGAACCGCGCCGTGGTGACCGCCGCGGCGGCCGGCCTGGGCTCGTTCCTCGCCGCCGAGGTCAAGGGCACCCCGCGCGTCGTGGTCGGCTTCGACGCCCGGTACCGGTCCGCCGAGTTCGCCCGGGACACCGCGGCCGTGCTCACCGCCGCGGGCGCCGAGGTGCTGCTCCTGCCGGCCCCCGGCCCCACGCCCGTGCTGGCGTTCGCCGTCCGCCACCTCGAGGCCGACGCGGGCGTCATGGTCACCGCGAGCCACAACCCCGCGGCGGACAACGGCTACAAGGTGTACCTGGGCGGCCGGGTGGTCACCGACGCCGGGCAGGGCGCGCAGATCGTGCCGCCCTACGACGCCCTGATCGCCGGGGAGATCGCGCTCGTGCGCTCCGCGAAGGACGTGCCGCGCGCCGAGTCCGGCTGGACCGTGCTGGGCCCGGAGATCACCGACGCGTACCACGCGGCCGTCTCCGGCCTGCACGACGGCGCTACGGGCACCCGCCTGCGCATCGTCACCACGTCGCTGCACGGGGTGGGCGGCGCGGCCGTCGCCCGTGTGCTGGCCGAGGCCGGCTTCACCGACGTGGTGCCCGTCGAGGAGCAGGCCGCACCCGACCCGGACTTCCCGACCGTCGCTTTCCCCAACCCGGAGGAGCCCGGCGCGATCGACATGGCGCTCGCGCTGGCCCAGGACTCCCGCGCGGACCTGGTGATCGCCAACGACCCCGACGCGGACCGCTGCGCCGTGGCCGTGCTCGACCCGCAGTACGGCACCTACCAGGGTGCCGAGACGGCGTCGTCGCAGGGCTGGCGCATGCTGCACGGCGACGAGGTGGGCATGCTGCTCGGCTGGGACGCGGCCGAGCGCGCCGCGGCCGCCGGCACCGGCGGCACCCTGGCCTGCTCGATCGTGTCGTCCCGGGCCCTGGCGGCGATCGCGGGCGCGCACGGCCTGGAGCACGCGACGACGCTCACGGGCTTCAAGTGGATCTCCCGCACCCCGGGCCTCGTGTTCGGGTACGAGGAGGCCCTCGGCTACTGCGTGGACCCCGCGCACGTCCGGGACAAGGACGGGCTGTCCGCGGCCGTGGCGGTGGCGCAGCTCGCGCGGCGGCTCGCCGCGCAGGGCCGCACCCTCCTGGACCTGCTCGACGACGTCGCGCGCGCGTGCGGGCTGCACGTGACCGGACAGGTGTCGGCGCGGTTCGACGACCTGACCAGGATCGCGGAGACGATGGCCGCCCTGCGCACGGCCCCGCCGTCGGCCCTCGCGGGCTCGCCGGTGGACTCGGTCCGCGACCTCGCTGAGGGCCTGGACGGGCTGCCGCCGACCGACGGCGTGGTGCTGCTGACCGCGGACGACACCCGCGTCATCGTGCGGCCCAGCGGTACGGAGCCCAAGGTGAAGTGCTACCTCGAGGTAGTTTCCGCGGTCGCGCCCGACGCGTCCGCGGCCGACCTCGCCGAGGCGCGCGTCGCCGCGCGCGAGCGGCTGGACCGGGTGGGCGCGGACGTGCGGGCGGCCCTGGGCCTCTGAGGGGCCCTCGCGCTACCTGACGACCGGCGGCAGCAGGTCGATGCCGTCGGTCGTCCCCGCGAGGTAGTCGGGGAGCCGGTCCTCGGCCACGGCCCGCATGAGGGGGTCGAACGCCTCCCGGTCGAGCCGCACGATGGACTGGCCGTCGGCGCTGCGGCCCGTGCCCGCGTAGGGCGCCGTCAGGAACGTGATGTCGGCGGTGGTCAGGTCGCGCGCGCTGACCGCGATCTCGAGCATCTTGTCGATGGTGAGCCCCTCGTCGACGGCCACGGACCCGAGCGCCTCCTCGAGGAAGCGCGACGTCCGGAGCAGGTCGCTCTTGTCCGAGGTGGCCTTGGTCGCGATCGCCCGCATCCAGGCCTGCTGGCGCTGCACGCGCCCGAAGTCGCCGTTGGCCAGGGCGTACCGCTCGCGCGTGAAGTCGAGCGCCTCCTGACCGGTCATGTGCCGCAGCTCTGAGCCGCCGCCCGCGCGGGGCACCTCGATCTCGACGCCACCGAGCGTGTCGGTGAGGCTCGTGAAGGACTCGAAGTCGCTGACCGCGAAGTGGTCGATGCGCACGCCCGTCAGGTTCTCCACCGTCTCGATCATGAGCGGGGGCCCGCCGTACGAGAAGGCCGCGTTGATCTTCGCCTCGCCGTAGCCGGGGATCTGCACCCAGGTGTCGCGCGGGATCGAGATCGCCGCGGCCGACTTCCGGTCGGCGGACAGGTGCAGCAGCAGGATGGCGTCGGTGCGCTGGGCGCCGAACTCCCACGCGGTGGGGTCGCCCGCCGAGATGCGGCTGTCGGAGCCGAGGGCAAGCACGTTCACGGGGGCCGCCACGCCCTCGACCGGGGCCGGCGCGGGCCGCGCCGCGTCGTCGAGCTCGTCGAAGGGGTCCGCGATCTTCTCGATCTTCTCGTTCAGCGAGATCCGGTAGCCGTAGAAGGCCATGGCCCCGCTGGCACCGACGAGCACGACGGCGCCCGCGACGATCGCCGCGACGACCTTCCGGCTCCGGCGGCGGCGTGCCGGACGGGTCGGGGGTCCGGGTGCGGCCGCGGTGAGCAGCTCGTCGATCGGTGCATGCATATCCACGTAACTACCGGTCCGGAGGCCGCCGCCGCATCACCCTCAGAAAGACATCACCCCAGGTTCACCCGCATCCCACCGGGAGCCAGGGGCACCTCGCCGTGGCAGGATCCGGCACATGCGCGGAATCATTCTCGCCGGCGGGTCGGGCACGCGCCTGCACCCCATCACCCAGGGCATCAGCAAGCAGCTCGTCCCGGTCTACGACAAGCCGATGATCTACTACCCGCTGTCCACGCTGCTCCTGGCCGGCATCCGCGACGTGCTCGTCATCACCACGCCGCAGGACGCCGACCAGTTCCGCCGGCTGCTCGGCGACGGCTCCCGGTTCGGCATCTCGATCAGCTACACCACGCAGCCCTCGCCGGACGGGCTGGCGCAGGCGTTCGTGCTGGGCGCGGACTTCATCGGCGACGACTCCGTGGCGCTCGTGCTGGGCGACAACATCTTCTACGGCCCCGGCCTGGGCACTCAGCTCACCCGCTACGCGGACCTCGACGGCGGCGCCGTCTTCGCCTACCGCGTGGCCGACCCGTCCGCGTACGGCGTGGTCGAGTTCGACGAGCGGGGCCGGGCCCTCTCCCTCGAGGAGAAGCCCGCGCACCCCCGGTCCCGGTACGCCGTGCCCGGGCTGTACTTCTACGACAACGACGTGGTCGGCATCGCGAAGGGCCTGCGGCCGTCCGCGCGCGGCGAGTACGAGATCACCGACGTCAACACCGAGTACCTGCGCCAGGGCCGCCTCCAGGTCGAGGTGCTGCCCCGCGGCACGGCCTGGCTCGACACCGGGACGTTCGACTCGCTGCTCGAGGCCTCCGACTACGTACGCACCATCGAGCGCCGACAGGGCCTCAAGATCGGCGCCCCCGAGGAGGTGGCCTGGCGCCGCGGCTTCCTGTCCGACGACGACCTGCGCACCCGGGCGGAGCAGCTCACCAAGTCGGGCTACGGCAGCTATCTGCTGGGCCTGCTGGACGACTGAGCGCCCCGGGCGGTCACCCGGCGCCCAGCACCGCCGGCGCCGCCGCCCGCCAGCGCTCCGCCCAGTCGCCGATCGGCTCGACGCCGGCCGCCCGCAGGCGGTCGTGGCCCAGCACGGAGTACGCCGGGCGCGGTGCGGGCAGCCGGTACTCGGCGCTCGTCGTCGTGTCGACGGGTGTGGCATGGCCGGCGGCCGCCACCACCTCGCGGGCGAAGCCCCACCACGTCACCTGGCCCGAGGACGTGCCGTGGTAGACGCCGCCCGGCGCGTCCGCGGCGACGAGGCGCACGATCAGGTCCGCGAGGTCGGCCGTCCAGGTGGGCTGGCCGGTCTGGTCGTCGACGACGCTCAGCCGGTCCCGCTCGCCCGCGACGCGCGCGATGGTGCGGGGGAAGCACCTGCCGCCCGCGCCGTACAGCCAGGCCGTGCGCACGACGAGCGCGTCGGGGGCCTCCGCGCGGACGGCCCACTCGCCCGCCGCCTTCGTGCGGCCGTACGCGGAGCCCGGGCGCACCGGCGCGTCCTCGGCGTACGGCTCGGTCGCGTCGCCGTCGAACACGTAGTCGGTGGAGACGTGCACCAGCCGCGCCCCGGCGGCCGCGGCGGCGCGCGCGAGGTTCGCCGCGCCGGTCGCGTTGACGGCGAACGCGTCGGCCTCGTGCGACTCGGCGGCGTCCACGGCCGTCCACGCGGCGCAGTTGACGACGACGTCGTGGCCGGCCACCGCGGCGAGCGCCGCCGCGGCGTCGGTGACGTCCAGCGTCTCGCGGCCGGCTCCGGTCACGTGGTGCCCGGCGGCGGTGGCCGCGGGCACGAGGTCCTGCCCGAGCATGCCCGCGGCCCCGACGACCAGCCAGCGCTGCCCGCCCGTGCCACCGGCGTCCGCCTCGGTCTGCTTGGTCACTCCGGCTCCGGCCACCCTAGGATCTTAGGGCCACACCCCTTTCCCCGAGGAGCCTCATGACGTACCGCGAGCTGGCCGTGCCCGGAGCCTTCGAGATCACGCCCCAGCAGCACGAGGACCCCCGCGGCGTCTTCCTGGAGGCGTTCCGGGCGGGCGCGTTCGCCGACGCCGTCGGGCACGCGTTCGACCTGCAGCAGGTCAACTGCTCCGTGTCGGCGGCGGGGGTGCTGCGCGGCATCCACTTCGCCGACGTGCCGCCGAGCCAGGCCAAGTACGTGATGTGCGCCCGCGGGGCCGTGCTGGACGTGGTCGTGGACATCCGGGTGGGTTCGCCGACCTTCGGCGTGTGGGACGCGGTGCTGCTGGACGACGTCGACCGCCGGGCCGTCTACCTGTCCGAGGGTCTGGGGCACGCGTTCCTGTCGTTGGAGGACGGCTCGACCGTGCTGTACCTGTGCTCGGCCGGGTACGCGCCGGGCCGCGAGCACGGCATCCACCCCCTGGACGAGGAGCTGGGCATCGAGTGGCCCGACACCGCGCGGGACGGCAGCCCGCTGACGCCGCTGCTGTCGGACAAGGACGCGGCGGCCCCGACGCTGGCCGAGGCACGGTCGCAGGGCCTCCTGCCCACCCTGGACGAGGTCCGCACGTACGTCACGTCCCTCCCCGCCCGCTGAGTGCGGGATGTTCGCCCTTCTGGCACACCACGAAGGGCGAACATCCCGCACTCAGCGAGGGGGCTACTGGTTGGTGCGGGCGTACCTGGCCTCCGTAGCGGCCTTGGCCGGGCGCCACCAGGGCTCGTGGGCCCGGTACCAGGCCACCGTGGCCTCCAGGCCCTCGCGGAAGTCGGTGTACCGCGGCGCCCAGCCCAGCTCGGTGCGCAGGCGGCTCGCGTCGATCGCGTAGCGCAGGTCGTGCCCGGGCCGGTCGGACACGTGGTCGAAGTCGTCCGGGTCGCGCCCGAAGATCTCCAGGAGGGTGCGCACCACGTCGAGGTTGCTGGCCTCGCCGTCGGCCCCGATGAGGTAGGTCTCCCCCACCTGGCCCTTCTCGACCACGTGCCAGACGGCGGTGTTGTGGTCCTCGACGTGGATCCAGTCGCGCACGTTCGCCCCGGCGCCGTACAGCCGGGGCCGCACGCCGTCGATCAGGTTGGTGATCTGGCGCGGGATGAACTTCTCGATGTGCTGGTACGGCCCGTAGTTGTTGGAGCAGTTCGAGAGGGTGGCCCGCACGCCGAAGGAGCGCACCCAGGCCCGGACCAGCAGGTCGGAGCCCGCCTTCGTGGCCGAGTAGGGCGACGAGGGGTTGTAGGGCGTGCCGGGCGTGAACCGCTCGGGGCTGTCGAGGGGCAGGTCGCCGTACACCTCGTCCGTCGAGATGTGGTGGAACCGCACGTCGTGCCTGCGCACCGCCTCCAGCAGCGTGAACGTACCCACCAGGTTGGTCTGCACGAACGGCGTGGGGTCGGCGAGCGAGTTGTCGTTGTGGGACTCGGCGGCGAAGTGCACCACCAGGTCCGACTCCCCCACGAGGCGGTCCACGAGGGGGCCGTCGGTGATCGACCCCTCGACCAGCTCCACGCGGTCGGCGACGCCGTCGAGCGAGGCGCGGTCACCGGCGTAGGTGAGCGCGTCGAGCACGGTGACGCGCGCGTCGGGCCGGTCGCGCACGGTCTGGTGCACGAAGTTCGCCCCGATGAAGCCGGCGCCGCCGGTGACCAGTACCCGCATCGCTCAGTCCCGTCCGTAGATGTCGCGGGTGTAGACCTTGTCCGCCACGTCGTCCAGCGCCTCGGTGCGCCGGTTGGCGATGATCACGTCGGCCCGCTCCTTGAGCTCGTCCAGGTCGCGCACCACCTCGGAGTGGAAGAACTCGTCCTCCTCCAGCGTGGGCTCGTACACGATGACCTCGACGCCCTTGGCCTTGATGCGCTTCATGATGCCCTGGATGCTGGAGGCCCGGAAGTTGTCCGACCCGGACTTCATGACCAGCCGGTACACGCCCACGGTCCGCGGCTCGCGCCGCAGGATGTCGGCCGCGACGAAGTCCTTGCGCGTCGTGTTCGCGTCGACCACGGCGTTGATCAGGTTCTGCGGCACGTCCGCATAGTTGGCCAGGAGCTGCTTGGTGTCCTTGGGCAGGCAGTAGCCGCCGTAGCCGAAGGACGGGTTGTTGTAGTGCGACCCGATCCGCGGGTCCAGGCCCACGCCCTCGATGATCTGGGCCGTGTCCAGGCCTCGCGTCACGGCGTACGTGTCGAGCTCGTTGAAGTAGGCGACGCGCAGCGCGAGGTACGTGTTGGCGAAGAGCTTGATCGCCTCGGCCTCGGTGGGATCGGTCAGGAGCACCGGGACGTCCTTGGTGATCGCGCCTTCCAGCAGCAGGTCCGCGAACCGCTTGCCTCGGTCCGACCGGTCGCCCACCACGATCCGCGACGGGTGCAGGTTGTCGTACAGCGCCCGCCCCTCGCGCAGGAACTCCGGGGAGAACAGGACGGCGGCCTCGGGGTGCTCCTCGCGCAGCCGCTCGGTGAAGCCCACCGGCACGGTCGACTTGATCACGATCGTCGCCTCGGGAGCCCGGGCGAGCACGTCGTCGATCACCGCCTCGACGGACGAGGTGTCGAAGAAGTTGGTGAGCTCGTCGTAGTTCGTGGGCGTCGCCACGATCACCACCGACGCCCCCGCGTACGCCTCGTCACGGTCCAGCGTCGCGGTCAGGTGCAGCGGCCGCTCCCGCAGGTACTCCTCGAGCTCGTCGTCCACGATCGGCGACCGGCCGGCGTTGACGAGCTCGACCTTGGCCGGGTCGATGTCCAGCGCCCACACGTCGTGGTTCTGCGCCAGCAGCACCGCATTCGACAGGCCGACATAACCCGTGCCGGCAACAGCGATCTTCACGACGGGACTCCTGACACGAAGGACTCGATGGACACGACGGACTCGATGACGCCCATGCTAGAGCGCGCGGGGCCGCCGTCCGCGCGATTCGCCCGCCGGCCGGCACGGACCACCCGGGTGACGCACGCCACAGCGGCGCCCGGGCCGACCCGAAGTTAGGCTGGCCTCACCATGCAGACCACCCAGGCGCAGACTCTCCCGGCAGTCCCCGCAAGGCCCCGCAAGGGCGTCCGCACGACGGCGACCGTGACCGCTGTCCGGTCCCTCACGCCGCACACGATCCGCGTGACGCTGGGCGGCGAGGCACTGGCCGGCGCCGACCCCACGCCGTTCACCGACCGGTACGTCAAGCTGGTCATGGCCGAGCCGGCGGAGTCGGAGGGCCGCCCCGTGCTGCGTACCTACACGATCCGCCGCGTGACCGCCGACGGCTGGGACATCGACGTCGTCACGCACGGCGACGAGGGCTACGGCGGCCCCTGGGCGCAGCGCGTACGCCCCGGCGACGAGGTCTCCTTCGTGGGCCCCGGCGGCGACTACGCGCCGTCCCCGGACGCCCCGTGGCACCTCCTGGTCGGCGACGAGTCCGCGCTCCCCGCCGTCGTCGCCGCGTGCGAGGCCCTGCCTGACGGCGCCGTGGCGTACGTCTTCGCGGAGGTCGCCGACGCGTCGGAGGAGCAGGAGATCGTCAGCGCCGCCGACGTCCACGTCACCTGGGTGCACCGGTCGGCAGGGGCGAGCCTGGTCGACGTCGTGCAGGCCGCCGCGCTGCCCGACGGTGTGCCGCACACGTTCCTGCACGGCGAGGCCGGCTGTGTCCGCGACCTGCGCCGGTGGGCGCGCGCCACGCTCGGCGTGCCGCGCGAGCTGCTCTCGGCCTCGGGCTACTGGCGCCGCGGCCGGGACGACGAGCACTGGCGTGCCGAGAAGGCCGAGTGGCGCGCTGCCGTGGAGCAGGACGACCTGGTCCTCAGCGCGCGCTGAGCCGGTCGAGCACGCCGTCGAGCACCGCGAACCAGCGGCGCGCGGTCGCGCGGTCGCGCGGTCGTACGGCGCCTCCCCCGCGCTCACCGTGGCGAGCAGGGCGTCGGCGTCGCCACGCACCTGGGCCACCACGGACGCCGGGTACCCGTAGCGCACCGTGTGCTCGGCGAACTCGTCCTCGTCGTCGACCAGCGTCTCGCCGCGGCGCCGCGCGCGTTCGGTGCCCGGCTCGTTCGCGATCACGTCCAGGTCCATGTCGACCGCCGAGACCTCGAAGGCGGGTCCGCGGCCCGCGG
The DNA here is from genome assembly GCF_024171955.1 of Promicromonospora thailandica. Lineage (GTDB taxonomy): Bacteria > Actinomycetota > Actinomycetes > Actinomycetales > Cellulomonadaceae > Promicromonospora > Promicromonospora thailandica. The sequence continues at coordinate 342,591 of NZ_JAMTCS010000001.1, forward strand.
GGGCCGCACGCCACTCGGGCACCGTGGTGAGGTCGATGTAGAGCCACTCGCCGTGCGGGTGGTCGCGGTGGAAGTCGGCGATCCACCCGTACTCACCCACCAGGAGCAGTCCGGAGAACCGCGTCCGGAACCGCCGCCCCGGCCGGCTGAACGAGGTGCCGACGTCGTAGCCGAGCCACACGCCGTGCTCGTCGGTGCCGAGGTACGCCCCGTCGTAACGCCAGTGCGGCGTGCCGTCCCACTTGCGCATGCGCACGCCCACGAGCGTGCCGGGCACGGACGGCAACGACGGTGATACGCCCTGGTCAGCGGGTTGTTGCGCAGACATGTCGGGCAGCCTACCCACACGTCCCCGGCCGTAACCCGGGGGCACTACGCTCTGGCCACCGCCGTCGACCGGACGCGCCCCGGCGCACCCCGGGACGGCGGTGTCCGCCGTGCCCGCCCACCCCCACGAGGAGCGTCCATGTCCCCTGAAAGCCGCCGTCTCGCCGAGTCCGGCGAGACTGCGCACCGGGTCCCCACCGCCGACGAGATGATCGCCGAGGCGCTGCTGACCGCAGCCGCGGACCCCCTCCGCAACCCCCATCCCGACCACCCGGGCCCGGTACCCGAGGCCCGCCCCCTGCCCACCCCCGACCAGGAGACCTGGGCCGCTGCCAAGGAGGCGAACCGGCAGCCCCGCGAGGTGTGGTCGGCCCCCGACCGCGCGGCGGACCGCCCGTTCCAGGAGCGGCCCGAGCCCACGTCGGGCGACGCGGTGCTCACCACCGCCCTGCGCCGCGGGCTCCCGCTCGACGAGGCCGTGACCACCTCGGTGCGCGGCGCCCGGCGCCTGGACACCGCACAGTGGCGGTCGCTGTGCCACTCCCTCATGGCGCACCCCGAGACCCGGCGCGCGGGAACCGCCGGCGCCGCGCTGGTCGCCCAGCGAGCCGGCCTGCGCGAGCTCGCGTGGGACCTGCTGCGCAGCCTCGACCCCGCCGACGCCGCCCGCCTCGCCCCCGCCGAGTACCTCCGGGCGGGCATCGCGATGGCCGACGCCGCCGCCGCGCGGACCGCCACCGCCTGGGTGCGCGACGGCGCGGTGACCGACGCCGCCGCGCTGCTCGAGCTCGCGAAGCTGCTGTTCGTCACGGACGAGCCCGGCCCCGCCGCCGAGGCCCTGGAGGCGGCCCGCCGCGGCACGGGCCTGACCGCGGAGATTCGCGCGTCGGTCGACCACCTCGCGCCCTGGGTCGAGAAGGCGCTGCGGCCCGCCGCTCCCACGCACGTGCCCGCGGGACACGTCTCGTTCGCCGTGCTCGACTACAAGGCGCCCGACGAGCACGTCTCGTCCAGCAACATCGGCGACACGGTGCAGACGGTCGCGAGCCTGGGCCACCTGCTCCGGCACGAGGGCCTGCGCCTGCACGGCGACGACGCCGTGACCGGCCCGGTGCGCCGCCTCGCAGGCCGCGTGCGCCCCGACCACGTGGTGCCTGGACCGGGTGCGGACGTGCACCTCACGCTGGTCCAGCGCGACATGTCCCGCCTGGACGCGGTGCCGCCCGGCACGTGGATGCTCGCGTTCGGCTGGTACATGCACAGCCAGTTCGACCTGCGCTTCGACTTCCCGTTCCACGAGAACCTGCTGCCGCTGTTCGTGTCCTTCCACGTGAACAAGCACGCGATCCTGACGCCCGCCGCCGTCGACTACCTGCGCGCCCACGGCCCGGTCGGGTGCCGGGACTGGACCACCGTGCACCTGCTGCTCAACGCGGGCGTGCCCGCGTTCTTCAGCGGCTGCCTCACCACCACCGTCGACACCGTGTTCCCGGACGCCGCCCCCGCGCCGGCCGGTGCGCCTGCCGTGTACGTGGACACGCCGGTGCCGGACCACGAGAGCGACGCGGAGCACGTGACCCACCTGCACCCCTCGGTGCGGCACGCGTCGTTCGACGAGAACGTGCGGCACGCCGTCGGCCTGCTGGACGACTACCGCGGCCGGTACTCCCGCGTGGTCACCTCCCGGCTGCACGCCTACCTGCCCTCGTGGGCGGTCGGGGCCGACGTGGACTTCCGGCCCCGGAACGACGCCGACATCCGGTTCGCGGGCCTGCTCGACGCCGACGAGGCGGGACGCCGCGCCATGCAGGAGCGGATCCGGGCGCTCGTCGCCCCGGCCATGGCCCGCATCCTCGCGGGGGCCGCCCGCGAGGAGGTCTACGCCACGTGGCGCGCCACCGTCGCGGACGAGGTGGCCCGCGCGCGGGCGGTGCACGACGCCCCGGTGGCGCCGCCGTCCGGCACGTGCGAGGTCTCCGAGATCGTCACGGCCGTCCGCGCCACGCGTGTGGTGGTCGAGGCGGCCGCGGCGCGGCCGGGCGCCGACGCCGTGCACGTGGCCGTGGCGCTCGACGGGAACCTGCGCGCGCAGATGGAGGTGGTCGTGGCCGGCGTGGTGCGGCACACCGCCCGGCCGGTGCGGGTGGTCGCCCTGACCCGCGACCACACGCCCGCGGACCACGACCGGCTGGCCGCGCTGTTCCCCGAGGTCACGTTCGAGTGGTACGCGTGCGACGGGATCGGGTACGGGGCGGTGCTCGGCATGCTCCGGCACATCACGGTCGCCACGATGGACCGGCTGCTGCTCCCGGAGCTGCTGCCGCACCTCGACCGGGTGGTCTACCACGACCTGGACGCGCTGGCCGTGACCGACCTGGCCGAGCTGTACGACCTCGACCTCGGCGGCGCACCGCTGGCCGCCCGGCCGTCGATCTCGTACAACTACCGGCACGGGATCGGCAACGTCATCCGGTCCACCCGCCTCCTGGCGCACGACGCCGGCGCGGCCCGCGACCTGGTGCGCACCATGACGCAGCGGCACCGGTACGGGTACCGGGGCTTCAACGCCGGCATCCTGGTGCTCGACCTGGCCGCCCTGCGGGCCGACCGGTTCACGCACGAGTTCGTGCCGTACGCCGAGCGGTACGGGCTCAACGACCAGGACGTGCTCAACGCGTACGCCGGGTCGCGCTACCTGCCGCTGCCCGCCCGCTGGAACGCGTGGCCCACGCAGGAGGTCGTGACGGAGCCGGGACTGATCCACTGGGCGGGCCCGGTCAAGCCGTGGCACGACGACCAGTACGTGCTCCTCAAGGAGCACTGGCAGGACACGGAGGCCTGGCTGACCGCCCGCCGCTGACCGTACCCGTTGAGTGCGGGATCTTCGCCCTCCGGAGCGCCGGCAGAGGGCGAAGATCCCGCACTCAACGGGTCAGTAGGTGTCCGTGGTGGGGACGGACGGCGCGGCGGCGTCGCACCCGGCCAGCACCGAGGCCGTGCCCGACAGGCCCAGGCGCGTGGCGCCCGCCCCGATCATCGCGAGCGCGGTGTCCAGGTCGCGGATGCCGCCGGAGGCCTTGACCCCCAGCCGGCCCCCGCCCGCCGCGCCCACCGTCTGCGCCATGAGGGACACGGCGTGCACCGACGCGCCCCCGGCGGGGTGGAAGCCCGTGGACGTCTTCACGAAGTCGGCGCCCGCGGCCTCGGCGGCCCGGCACGCGCCCACGATCTGCTCGTCGGTCAGCGCGGCCGACTCGATGATCACCTTGAGCACCCGGTCCTCGGGCACGGCCGCGCGGACCGCCGCGATGTCGGCCTGCACCACGTCGAACCGGCCCGAGCGGGCCGTCCCTACGTCGATCACCATGTCGACCTCGTCGGCGTCGTCCGCGACGGAACGGGCCGCCTCGAACGCCTTGACGTCGGTCATGTGCTTGCCCGAGGGGAAGCCGCACACGGTGGCCACGGCGAGCCGCCCCGCGGCGACCTCGACCGCGAGGGAGACGAACGACGGGGACACGCACACCGAGAACACCCCGAGCTGCGCGCCCTCCTCCACGAGGGTCGCGACGTCGGCCGCGGTCGCCTCGGGCTTGAGCAGCGTGTGGTCCACGTACGCGGCGAGGGCCGCCTTGTCGCGGGGCAGGTCAGCGGTCATACGAGGGCACCTTCGACTTTCTGGAATCCGGGCAGGACGACCTGCTCCACGAGGTCACGACGCTCGTCGTGGTGCATGAAGGCACCCCACGCGGCGGTGACGGTCACGTCGACGAGGTCGTCGAGCGTCCAGCCCGCCTCGTCGACGAGCAGCATCATCTCGTGCGTCATCGACGTACGGGACATCAGGCGGTTGTCCGTGTTCAGCGTCACGGCGAAGTCCAGCTCCTTGAGCCGGGTGATCGGGTGCTTCGCGATCGAGGGGGCGACGCCGGTCTGCAGGTTCGACACCGGGCACAGCTCCAGCGGGATCTGGTGGTCGCGCACCCAGTGCGCGAGGCGCCCCAGGTCGGCGGCGCCGCCCTGCCCGTCGTCGGACAGGGCGCCGTCGCCCAGGTCGCCGTGCGGCACGAACGCGATGTCCTCGATGATCCGGGCGCCGTGGCCCAGCCGGTCGGCCTGGCCGAGGTGCACGGCCTGCGCGATCGAGTCCACGCCCGCCGCCTCGCCCGCGTGCACCGTCACCGGCACGTCGTGCTCGGCCAGGAAGCGCCAGACCGGGAGGTGGCGCGACGGCGGGAACCCGTCCTCCGGGCCGGCGATGTCGAAGCCCACGACACCCCGGTCCCGGTGGGCGACGGCGAGCTCCGCGATCTCCTGCCAGCGGTCCGCGTGCCGCATCGCGCCCACGACCTGACCCACCCGGATGAGGTGGCCCTCGGCGGCAGCGGCCGCGATGCCGTCGTCGATCCCGGCCTGCACGGCCTCGACCGCCTCGTCGAGGGACAGGCCGCCCGCGAGGTGCTGCTCCGGCGCCCAGCGCTGCTCGGCGTACACGACGCCGTCGGCGGCCAGGTCCAGCACGGCCTCCCGGGCCACGCGGGCCAGGTTGTCCGCCGTCTGCATGACGGCGATCGTGTGCGAGAAGGTCTCGAGGTAGCGGACGAGCGTGCCGGAGTCGGCCGCGTCGCGGAACCAGCGGGCGAGGGAGTCGGTGTCGGCGGCGGGCAGGGGGTGCCCTGCCGCGTCGGCGAGCTCGAGGACGGTCTGCGGTCGCAGGCCGCCGTCGAGGTGGTCGTGGAGCACGACCTTGGGCAGGGCGCGGATCAGCGCCTCGCCGGGGCGGGCCCCGGGGTCTTGCGTGGTCATGCTGACAACCTACCGTCCGCCGCCGACACTCCCCCGCTCAGCCGTCGCTCAGTCGGGTCCGGCCGCCTCGTCGGGGTCGTCCGCCTGGACGTCGAGCGCCTGCTCCACGACGTCCGCCTCGTCGGCGTCCCCGTCGGCGTCCGGGCGCGGGGCGTCCGGCACGTACTCGTCGGGCTCGTGCGTGGTGTCGACCTCCGCGTCCCGGGGCGGGTCCAGCCCTGCGTCCTGCCAGGAGTCGGGTCCGGGGAGCGTGCTCATGCGAACCTCCTCGTCGGTCGTCCGTCAGTCCGTCTCCATCGTCTCCCCGGCCGCTCCCGCCCGCCACCGGCCCGGCCGCTCGGGCAGCAGCGCCCAGACCACGTGCGGCCAGCCGCCGAACGCCGCCGTCAGCGCCTTGCGCACCCGCGCGGCGGTCCGGTCCGCGGTGGACGGCGACAGGGTCGCGCCCGGCGGCGGCACCGGCGGCGGGTCGAGCAGCGCGGCCACGGGGACGGTGTGCAGCCCCGCGCCGGATGGTTCGTACAGCACCGCGCTGCCGCCGGAGCCCGCGCCGTCCGCCAGGGTGAGGAGCACCACGTGCCGGGGCACCGCGGCCTCCCAGCCCCCGGTGACGTCGCCGCCCGTGTACAGCGGGACGGGCACGCCCGCGCGCGCCGCGGCGACCGCCGTCTCCAGCACGGCGCGCGGCCCGGCCACCCGGTGCACGTACCGGACGCCGCCGTAGCTGGCGAACCGCGCGGCGCCCCACGGCGGCGTGCCGTACGAGCGCGGCCAGCCCGCAGGCCCCAGGGCGCGCCGGTTGGTCGCGGCGTGGACCGCGCGCTGCAGCCGCGCGAAGCCGTCGGCCGGGTCGCCGGACGCGAGCCGGAGCGCGGCCCGTGGGTCGCCGGCCAGCCCGAGCATGGCGAGCACGGCGGCGCCGCACGTCGTCTCGTCGATCTGCACGGCGGCCGCGGTCGCGCCGTCGAGCGACGGCAGGTTCAGCCGCCGCGGGAAGCCGACCGTGCCGGTGCCACGCTCGCGCGCCAGCGGGTCCAGCACGGACCGCCGGGCCCGGTTGCCGGCCACCTCCAGGCGGTGCCGGACGTCGTCGGGCACCGGGGGCCGCTCGAACCGCCCCGGCGGGGGCGGGGCGGGCACGGGTCCGGTGAATGCGCGCACGGCGCCGAGCAGGGACGAAAGGCGCAATGTCGACGGCACGTCGCCAGGCTATGCCGGGTCGGCGCGACTCGCCGGTTCGCCACGCTGGACGGCCGGCGTCGTCCGGCGGCGGTGAACGCGCAGGTCAGACGATACGGTCGAGCACCACCGGGCGGTCGTGCACCAGGCCGGCGCCGGCCAGGGCGCCCGCGCCGCCGTCGATGCTCGCGAGCGCGCCTGCCGCACCCGCGAAGATGCCCTCCAGCACGGTCTCGGCGCTCTCGTGCCGCACCTCCCAGGCCCCGGCGAGCGCCTCGCGCGCCCGCTCGAACCGCTCGGGGGTGTCGGTGTGCAGGGTCAGCACCGGCTGGCCCTCGGCCACCCGCCCACCGGGCTTGACGTGGATCTCGATGCCGGCCGCCGCCTGCACCGCGTCCTCCTTGCGGGCCCGGCCGGCGCCCAGCCGGCGCACCGCCACGCCGACGGCGTACGCGTCGAGCGAGGTCAGCACGCCGGAGCGCGGCGCCACCAGGGTCTCGGTCTCCTTCGCGACCGGCAGCGGCGCGTCGACGTCGCCGCCCTGGGCCGCGATCATCGCGCGCCACCGGTCCATGGCCCGGCCGTCGGCCAGCGCGGCGCGCACGTCCGCCTCGGGGGTGGGGCGGCCCGCGGCGTCGAGCATCTCGACGGCCAGCGCCACCGTGAGGTCGACGACGTCCGCCGGCCCGCCGCCCGCCAGCACCTCGAGCGACTCGCGCACCTCCAGCGCGTTGCCCGCGGTGAGGCCGAGCGGCACGGACATGTCCGTGAGCAGGGCGACGGTGCGCACGCCGGCGTCGGTACCGAGGTCGACCATGGTGCGGGCGAGCTCGCGCGCGCTGTCCAGGTCCTTCATGAACGCGCCCGAGCCCACCTTGACGTCGAGCACCAGGGCGCCCGTGCCCTCGGCGATCTTCTTGGACATGATCGAGCTCGCGATGAGCGGGATCGCCTCGACCGTGGCGGTGACGTCCCGCAGCGCGTAGAGCTTCTTGTCGGCCGGCGCCAGGCCCGCGCCCGCGGCGCAGACCACCGCGCCCACGGACTCGAGCTGCCCCATCATCTCGTCGTTGGTCAGGGACGCACGCCAGCCCGGGATGGACTCCAGCTTGTCGAGCGTGCCGCCGGTGTGGCCCAGGCCGCGGCCCGAGAGCTGCGGCACGGCCACGTCGAAGGTCGCGACGAGGGGCGCCAGCGGCAGGGTGATCTTGTCCCCCACGCCGCCGGTCGAGTGCTTGTCCGCCGTGGGCCGCGAGAGCCCGGCGAACGACATGCGCTCGCCCGACGCGATCATCGCGTGCGTCCACCGGGAGATCTCGGGCCGGGTCATGCCGTTGAGCAGGATCGCCATGGTCATGGCGGCCATCTGCTCGTCGGCCACCGCACCACGCGTGTAGGCGTCGATCAGCCAGTCGATCTGCGCGTCGCTCAGGGACTCCGTGTTGTCGCGCTTGGTCCGGATGATGTCGACGGCGTCGAACGGCTCGGTCGCCTGCTCGGTCATGATGCTGCCTCCCGCACGTGGTCCAGGTTGCCCGGCCCGAAGGCCTGCGGCAGTACTTCGGTCATCGGCAGGACACCCTGGGGCGTGTCCACCAGCAGGTCGGGCCCGCCGTGCTCCCACAGGAGCTGGCGGCACCGACCGCACGGCATGATCGTCTCGCCGAGCACGTTCACGCAGGTGAACGATGCCAGCTGCCCCCCGCCCGACATCACCAGCGCGCTGATCAGCGAGCACTCGGCGCAGAGCGTGACGCCGTAGGCGGCGTTCTCGATGTTCGCCCCGGTGAGCAGGCGTCCGTCGGTGGCGTACGCCGCCGCACCGACCTTGAAGTCGGAGTACGGCGCGTACGCCTTGCCGACCGCCTCCCGGGCAGCGGCCCGCAGGCCGTCCCAGTCCACGGTGTCGTGGGAGTCCTCGGTGTTCACGGTCCCCATCCTCAGCCCTTGACGTACGGCTCGCCCGACGCGGCCGGCGGCCGCGACCGGCCCACCAGGCCGGCCACGGCGAGCAGCGTGACGACGTACGGGACCATGAGCATGAACTGGCTGGGCACGGGCGAGCCCACCACGGACAGCACGTTCTGCAGGTTGGACGCGAAGCCGAACAGCAGGCCGGCGAACGCCGCGCGCACCGGGTCCCACTTGCCGAAGATCACCGCGGCGAGCGCGATGTAGCCCGCGCCGCCGGTCATGTTCTCGCCGAACTGGCTGAGCTGCACGGTCGTGTAGAACGCGCCGCCGAGCCCCGCGACGGCGCCCGCGACGAGCACCGCGTTGTAGCGGGTGCGCACCACGTCGATGCCGACGGTGTCGGCCGCCTTCGGGTGCTCGCCCACGGCCCGCAGCCGCAGGCCCCACCGCGTGCGGTTCAGCGCGAACCAGACGGCGGGCACGGCCAGGAACATGAGGTAGATGAGCAGCGGCTGCCGGAACAGCACGGGGCCGAGCACCGGGATGTCCGACAGCACCGGGATCGGCACGGCCGTGAACCGGGTGGTCGAGTTCAGCGTCTCCGCCGAGGGCACGAGCACCTGCGAGTACAGGAAGCTCGTCAGGCCCACGACGAGCACGTTCAGCACCACACCGACGATCACCTGGTTGACGTGGTAGGTGATCGCGAAGAGGCCGAGCACCAGCGACACGAGCGCACCGGCCAGCAGTGCGGCCGCGAGGCCCGCCACGGCGCTGTCCGTGATCGACGAGACGACGGCGGCGGTGAACGCAGCGCCCAGGAGCTGGGCCTCGATCGCGATGTTGACCACGCCCGCACGCTCGCCGATGACACCGCCCAGCGCGCCGTAGACGAACGGCACCGACCACAGCACGGCGCCGCCGAGCAGGCCGACGATCGACAGGTCGCGCGGGCTGCCCGCGCCGGCCCAGGCCAGGAAGCCCGTCAGCGCGGCGGCCGAGTACACGACCACGAGCCACGTCGGGGTGCGCCGGCGGCGCGCGGTGAGCACGGCGGCCACGGCCGTTACCGCGAGCAGCACGACGGCGCACACCCAGGCGAGCGGCGCCGAGGGCAGCACGACGACCGGGATCTGGAAGAAGTCGCTGCGCTGGGACAGCAGGAAGCGCGTGTCCCCCGAGTGCGGCACCGCGACGAGCAGGAGCGCGTACAGCAGGGTCACCGTGGCCAGCACGCCCGCGGTCTTCCACGACACGAGCGTCACGGTCCGTGTCGTCTCCGAGAGCGGCGCGTCCAGCTGGGTGGTCTTGTGGTCGGCGCTCACGCGGCCGCCTCCTTCCGGTTCCGGGCGGCCCTGGCCTTCTTCGGGGCACGACGGCGGGCCGGGTCCGGCAGCCGGAAGATGGCCCGGACCAGCGGCGGCGCCGCGATGAACAGTACGATCAGCGACTGCACCACGAGCACGATGTCGCTCGGGACGCCCTCGGCTGCCTGCATGGTGGAGCCGCCGGCCTTGAAGGCGCCGAACAGGATGCCCGCGGCGAGCACGCCCCACGGGCTCGACCCGCCGAGCAGGGCGACGGTGATGGCGTCGAACCCGATCCCGGCGTCGATGTCCGAGCTGAAGCCCGTGGTGACACCGCCGAGCACCTGCGACGCGCCGGCCAGGCCGACGAGGCCACCGGCCACGAGCATCGAGCTCACGGTGGCCCGGCCGGTGTCGATGCCCGCCACGCGCGCGGCGCGCGGGTTCTCGCCCACCGCACGGAACGCGAAGCCCGCCGCGGACCGGTTGAGCAGCCACCACACGCCCACGACGGCGAGCAGCGCGAGGATGAAGCCCCAGGTCAGGTTGAACCGCTCGCCCAGCAGGGGCGGCAGCTGCGCGGACGGCGGGGTCGGCGGCGTCTTCGGGTTGGAGGAGCCGGGGGCCTGCAGCAGCCCCGGCGTCGCCAGGAAGTACGAGATCAGGTAGAACGCCACGTAGTTGAGCATGATCGTGACGATCACCTCGTGGGCTCCGGTACGGGCCTTGAGCAGGCCCGCGAGGCCCGCCCAGAGCGCGCCCGCCGCGATGCCGGCCACGAGGGCCAGGACCAGGTGCAGCGGGAACGGCACACCGCTCACGCCGAAGCCCACCCAGCCCGCGGCGGCCGCCGCCACGAGCATCTGCCCCTGGCCACCGATGTTGAACAGGCCCGCACGGAAGGCGAGCGCCACGCCCAGACCCGCCGCGATGAGCGGGGTGGCGTAGCTCAGCGTCTCGGTCAGGGGCCGCAGGGCCGTGGCGACGTCCGGCGCCTGCAGGTTCACCACGGAGCCGCGGAACAGCGCCGCGTACGCCCCGCCGACGGCCTGGCCGAGCGCGACGAAGGTGTCGCCGGGCCGCGCGAAGAAGTACGTCGAGGCCGCCTTCACCTCCTCGTCGGTGAAGGCGATCATGATGGATCCCGCGACGATCGCGAGCAGCACGGCGCCCACCGACACCGTCCACGGGCTGGTCATCGTCTGCTGCAGGGCCTTGGCCAGGCGGGTCTGCGTGTCGGCGGCGTCGTCGCCCACGGGCCCGGTGGCCGCGCGGGCCCGCTCCTGCTCCAGCTCCTCGGCTGTGCCGGGGTCGAGCTCCGGCTCCTGCCCGGGGTCCGTCCCCGGGCTCGACTCGGGCGTGCTCACGCCGTCACCTCACCTTTCGCGTCTTCCGGCGAGATACCCGCCATCATCAGGCCCAGCACGTCGCGGGGTGTGTCCGCGGGCACGATGCCCACGACCTTGCCGCGGTACATCACCATGATGCGGTCGGCGAGCGCGACCGCCTCGTCCAGCTCGGTGGACACCACCACGACGGGCACGCCGGCGTCGCGCGTGGCGATGATCCGCTTGTGGATGAACTCGATGGAACCCACGTCCACGCCGCGCGTCGGCTGCGCGGCGACGAACAGCCGCAGGTCGCGGGACATCTCGCGCGCGACCACGACCTTCTGCTGGTTGCCGCCCGAGAGCCGCCCCACCGGGGTGGCGATGCCCTGGGCACGGACGTCGAACTCGGCGATCTTCTCCCGGGCGAACCGGTCGCGGAAGGCGAGCTGGAGCGCTCCGCGCCGCACGAAGGGCGGCCCGTCGGAGCGGTCGAGCATGAGGTTCTCCGCGATGGTGAACTCGCCGACCAGGCCGTCGTGCGTGCGGTCCTCGGGCACGAAGCCGACGCCCTCGTCGAGGATGCGGCGCACCGAGCGCCCCACCAGCTCCTTGCCGTCCAGGGTGATGCTGCCGGTGACATCGCCCTCCAGGCCGATCAGGGCCTCGGTGAGCTCGGTCTGGCCGTTGCCCTGCACGCCCGCGACGGCGAGCACCTCGCCGCCGGACACCTCGAAGCTCACGCCGTCGACCACGACGGTGCCGGCCTCGTCGGTGACCACCAGGTCGGTGACGCGCAGCCCGTTGTCCCGCAGCGTCGGCGCGTCCTTGTGCACGGTGAGCTCGACGGCGCGCCCCACCATGAGGGAGGCGAGCTCGGCGTCCGACGCCGTGGGGCTCGCCTCGCCCACGACCTTGCCGTGGCGGATCACGGTGATGCGGTCGGCGACCTCGCGCACCTCGCGCAGCTTGTGGGTGATGAAGACGATCGCGGCGCCCTCGTCGCGCAGCTGCCGCATGATCGCCATGAGCTCGTCGGTCTCCTGCGGCGTGAGCACCGCCGTCGGCTCGTCGAAGACCAGCACGTCGGCGTTGCGCGAGAGCGCCTTGATGATCTCGACACGCTGCTGCACGCCCACGGGAAGGTCCTCGACGACGGCGTCGGGGTCCACGTGGAAACCGAAGCGTGCGGAGATCTCGCGCACCTGGGCGCGCGCCGCGTCCAGGTCGAGACGGCCGCCGCCGCGGGTCTGCTCGTGCCCGAGCATGACGTTCTCGGCCACGGTGAAGACCGGTACGAGCATGAAGTGCTGGTGCACCATGCCGATGCCCGCGGCCATGGCGTCGCCGGGGCCGGCGAAGCGCTGGACCTCGTCGTCCAGCAGGATGTCGCCCTCCTCGGCCTCGTACAGGCCGTACAGGACGTTCATCAGGGTGGACTTGCCCGCCCCGTTCTCGCCCAGGAGGCAGTGGATCTCGCCCGGTTCGACGACCAGGTCGATGTGATCGTTCGCGACGAGCGCGCCGAAGCGCTTGGTGATGCCGCGCAGCTCGAGCCGCATTGGAATCCTTCCCGAAAAGGGGGTCCTGCTCATGACAGGTCCCGGGGCACACGGCGCGTGCCGTGCCCCCCGGGACCATCTTGCGTCACGTCTCGGTCATCCGACCGACCGGCCGCACGGGCCGTGAGACGGATCACTGGGCGAGGTAGGACTCCACCTCGACGTCGCCCGCGATGATCGACTCCTTGAGGTCCTGGACCTCGGTCCAGAGCGCCGGGTCGACCTTGTCCTCGAAGTTGTGCAGCGGGGCGATGTCCACGCCGCCGTTCTCGAGCGTACCCACGTACGGCGTCGGGTCGAACTCGTCGTTGCCCGAGGAGAGCACGGCCTCCTTCGTGGAGACGTCCATGCCCTTGAGGATGGAGGTCAGCACGATGTCCTGGGTGGTCGGGTCCGACTCGTAGAAGTCGGCGTCCACACCGATCAGGGCGACGTCCTCGCCGGAGTCCTCGATCGCGTCGATCGCGGACTGGTAGATCGGTCCGCCGACGGGCAGGATCACGTCGACACCCTGGTCGAGCACGTTCTGCGCCGTCTGCTTCGCCGCGGGGTCGGCCGCGAAGCCGCCCGTGAACGAGCCCTTCTCGCCGTCCCAGCCGACGAGCTCGACGTTCTCGCCCTTGGTCTCGTTGTAGTAGTCGATGCCCTGCTTGAAGCCGTCCATGAAGATGGTGACGGTCGGGAAGTCCATGCCGCCGAAGGTGCCGACCTTGCCGGCCTCCGAGTAGCCCGCGGCGAGGTAGCCCGCGAGGAACGCGCCCTGCGCCGTGTCGTAGAGGAGCGGCTTGATGTTGTCCGCGTCGGCCTGGCCGTCGAAGTCCGCGTCGGCCGCGTCGTCGATGATGATGTAGTCGATGTCCGGGTTGGCGGTCGCCGACTCGATGGTGGTGGCGGAGAGCGCGAAGCCGACCGTGACGATCGCGTCGCAGCTCTCGGCCACGAGCGACTCCACGTTGCCCTTGAAGTCGTTCTCGGACGCCGACTGCACGTCGACCAGCTCGGTGTCGAGCTCCTGGGCCGCCGCGTCAGCGCCCTCGAAGCTGAGCTGGTTGAAGCTCTTGTCGTCGAAGCCACCGGCGTCCGACACGATGCAGGGCTTGAAGTCACTGGCGGCAGCCGAACCGTCACCGGTCGACTCGGTGGGGGCCTCGCCGCATGCCGCGAGCGCGAGCGCCGCTGCTCCCGCAAGCGCGGTAAGCCGAACAGCCTTCTTCACTGGTGCTCCTTCGATGATCCTGAGGGGCCCATCCAAACAGATCTGGGCCCTATACCGCACCGAGGGTAGCCAGCGCATCCCGCGTTTCGCGTTTCGAGACGGTAACCGGAGTAAGTCGTTACCGAAGCGTCATCGACAGGAACATCTCTGCGTCAGCGTGGAGGCGGCCCCGCGTCAGCGCGCCGCGAACTGGGCGAGGGCCCGCACACCCACGCCGATCGCCCGCTCGTCGACCACGAGGTCGCCCTGGTGCAGGTCGTACGTGCGGCCGCCCGGGGTGCGCACGCCGAGCCGTGCCATCGTGCCGGGGACCTTGCGCAGGTACCACGCGAAGTCCTCGCCGCCCATCGACTGCTCGGTGAGCTGCACGGCCTCGGGGCCGACGGCGTCGCGCACCGCGTCCTCGAGGTCGCACGTGGCCTCGGTCTGGTTCTCGACCGGCGGCACTCCGTGCGTGACCGTCACGGAGACGTTGACCTGGTAGGGGGCGACGACCTGCTCGACCGCCTCGCGCACGATCTCGCCCGCCTTCTCCCAGGCGCGCACGTCGAGGCAGCGCAGCGTGCCCTTGAGCACGCCCGTGGACGGGATCGCGTTGGGGGTCGAGCCCGCCTGGACCGCACCCCAGGTGAGGTTCACGCCGGAGCGCGGGTCGAGGCGCCGGCCGAGCACGGCGGGGGTCTGGGTGATGACCTGGCCGAGCGCGAAGACGACGTCCCCGGTCAAGTGCGGGCGCGAGGTGTGCCCGCCGGGCGACGTGATCGTCACGATCACGGAGTCGCTCGCCGACGTGATGGGGCCGATCCGGGTGCCGACGTGGCCGACGTCGAACTTCGGGTCGCAGTGCAGCGCCGCGATGCGGTCCACGCCGTCCAGCTCGGACGTGCGGTTGATGATGTCCTCCGCGCCGCCGGGGAAGACCTCCTCGGCCGGCTGGAAGAACAAGCGCACGCCGCGGCGCAGTCGTCCCTCCTCGTGCAGCCGGGCCAGCACGAGGCCGGCGCCCAGCACCACGGTGGTGTGCACGTCGTGCCCGCACGCGTGCGCGACGCCCGGCCGGGTCGAGGCGAACTCCACGCCGCTGGTCTCCTGGAGCGGCAGCGCGTCGAGGTCGGCGCGCAAGCCCACCCGGCCCTCGCCGGCCGGACCGTGGTCGGGGCCGATGTCGCACACCAGGCCGGAGCCGATGGGCAGCAGGCGCGGCTCGAGGCCCGCGGCCCGGAGCCGGTCGGCGACGGCCTGCGTGGTGCGGGTCTCCTTGCGGGACAGCTCGGGGTGCGCGTGGACCTCGCGGCGGAACGCGACCAGCTCGGCGTCCAGGCCCTCGGCCAGCTCGCCCACGCGGGCGGCGAGGGCGGCGAGGGCGGCGACGACGTCCGTCGCGTTGCCGCCCGGCACGTCTCCGACAGGCATCTCATCGTTCGAAACGATCAGATCGAAATCGGCGAGACTGACGGGCGGCTGGGTGGGGTTCACCACTTCAAAATAGCGCTGTCCGGCCCGCGAGACACGGCCTGGGCGCAGATGTCCCACCATGCGGACAGATCGTGCCGAGCGGGGCCGGGGTGCCCTCAGAGGAGGTCGTCGCGGCCGCGCTCCCGCACCGCCGCCACGACGTCCTTGACCTGCTGCGCGCGGGCACGCGTGGTGACCAGCAGCGCGTCGGGCGTGTCGACGACGACGACGTCGTCCAGCCCCAGCACCGTGACCAGCCGGCCCGACGCCGGCACCACCACCGAGCCGGCGCTCTCGATGCGCAGCACGTCGCCGGGGTCCCCCAGCACCTTGGCGCCGCGATCGTCGTCCGACGGCAGGAGGACCGCCAGCGAGTTGTAGTCCCCGACGTCGTCCCACCCGAACGTCCCGGGCACGACGGCGACGCCGCCCGCCGCCGCCACGGGCTCTGCCACGGCGTGGTCGATCGCGATCTTCTCCAGGCCCGGCCACTCCTGGTCGAGCACCGCGGCACGACGTGGCGTGTCCCAGGCGTCGGCGACCCGGCGGAGCGCGTCGTGCAGCTCCGGCCGCTGCTCGGCCAGGTGCCCCAGCAGCACGGACGTGCACGCGACGAACATGCCCGCGTTCCAGCGGTACTCGCCGGAGGCGAGGTACGCGCGCGCGGTCGCGGCGTCCGGCTTCTCCGTGAAGCCCCGCACGTGCAGCGTGTGCGGCGCGCCCTCGACGCCCAGCGGCTCGCCCGAGCGCACGTACCCGAACGCGGTCGACGGACGGGACGCCGCGATGCCGACCGTCGTGACATATCCCGCACGCGCGGCCGCGACCGCCTCGCGGACGGCGAGCTGGAACGCCCGCGTACCGCTGATCACGTGGTCGGCGGCGAACGAGCCGATGACCACGTCGCCGTGCCGCCGCTCCAGCACGGCCGCCGCCAGCCCGATCGCCGCCATCGACTCGCGCGGGGCCGGCTCGGCCAGGATCGCGTCGTCGGACAGGCCCGGGAGCTGGGCCCGGCAGGCCGCCACGTGCTGCTCGCCCGTGACCAGCACGACGCCGTCCGGCCCGGCCAGGGGCCGCAGTCGGCGCTCGGTGGCCTGGAGCAGGGACTCGCCCGCACCCACCAGGTCGTGCAGGAACTTGGGCTCCCCGCCGCGCGAGAGCGGCCAGAGCCGGGTACCCGACCCACCGGCGGGTACCACTGCGAAGAAGTCGTCGATCGGGGACGATAGGTCGGCGGCCGAAGTCATGCCCCGCAGGATGTCAGCCGGACCACGTTCCCGCAGCCAGATGTCGCAAGAATCCGGGCAAACCCTGGCCGATCCCAGGGGCGGGTCCGGGCGGCAACGCACGAGCAACCTGACGGGTGCCCGAAACGGCGACATCTCCCCTGTGGGATCAGTCACAAAGGCCGCGTCCAGGAGCCTGACAGGGCTGTCGGGCGACGGTCGAGGCGACCAGTTGTCATTACAGTGGGGACCAGCCACCCCCAGCCGGACAGCCATAGGAGGCTCCCGAAGTGCCCACCGCACCAGCAGGCACGTTGTACCGCGGCCGAGAAGGCATGTGGTCGTGGGTCGCGCACCGCGTGACCGGCGTGCTCATCTTCTTCTTCTTGCTCGTGCACGTGCTCGACACCGCGCTGGTCCGCGTGTCCCCCGAGGCGTACAACGCAGCGATCGGCACGTACCAGACCCCGATCATGGGCCTCGGCGAGGCCGGCCTCGTCGCCGCGATCGTCTTCCACGCCTTCAACGGCATCCGCATCCTCCTGGTGGACTTCTGGGCCCAGGGCCCGCGCTACCAGAAGGTCATGCTCTGGGTGGTCGTCGGGCTGTTCGTCGTCACCATGGCGGGCTTCCTGCCCCGCCACCTCGTCAACGTCTTCACCGGGGGGCACTGATGACTCACGGAACCGCCGCGGTCGCGAAGGTCGACTCCCCGCGCTCCCCGTACGCACGCCGCAAGACGACGCGCGGCAACTACGAGCTGTACTCCTGGGTGTTCATGCGGGCGTCCGGCGTGGTGCTGCTCGTGCTCATCTTCGGCCACCTCTTCGTGAACCTCATGGTCGGCGAGGGCGTGCACGCCATCGACTTCGGCTTCGTGGCCGGCAAGTGGGCCAGCCCCATGTGGCAGGTCTGGGACCTCCTCATGCTGTGGCTCGCGATGATCCACGGCACCAACGGCGTGCGCACCATCATCAACGACTACGCCACGCGGGACGTGACCCGTGGCGTGCTCAAGGGCCTGCTCTACCTGGCGTTCGCCGTCGTGGTCGTGCTCGGCACCCTGGTGATCTTCACGTTCGACGCCTGCCCGCCGGGGTCCCCCGCGGAGCTCCTGCCGTCGTTCTGCACGGCGTAGCACCGCACGGCGTAGCACCAGCACTCCCCCAGCCCCACACTCCGAACCTCATCAGCAGGAGGCATCGAGCCCGATGCAGACCCATCAGTACGACGTCGTGATCGTCGGCGCGGGTGGCGCAGGCATGCGCGCCGCTCTCGAGTCGTCGAAGGAGGCCCGCACCGCGGTGATCTCCAAGCTGTACCCCACCCGTTCCCACACCGGTGCCGCCCAGGGCGGCATGGCCGCGGCCCTCGCCAACGTCGAGGACGACAACTGGGAGTGGCACACCTTCGACACCGTCAAGGGCGGCGACTACCTCGTCGACCAGGACGCGGCCGAGATCCTCGCGAAGGAGGCCATCGAGTCGGTCCTCGACCTGGAGCGGATGGGCCTCCCGTTCAACCGCACGCCCGAGGGCAAGATCGACCAGCGCCGGTTCGGCGGCCACACGCGTGACCACGGCCAGTCCGCCGTGCGCCGCGCGTGCTACGCCGCGGACCGCACCGGCCACATGATCCTCCAGACGCTCTACCAGAACTGCGTCAAGCAGGACGTCGAGTTCTTCAACGAGTTCTACGTGCTGGACCTCATCACCGACCACGACCTCACCACCGAGGAGATCGCGGCGGGCGAGGAGGTCAACGCGACCGGCGTCGTCGCCTACGACCTCGCCACCGGCGAGATCCACGTGTTCCAGGCCAAGGCGATCATCTTCGCCACCGGCGGGGCGGGCAAGATCTTCAAGACCACCTCCAACGCGCACACCCTCACGGGCGACGGCATGGCGCTGGCGTACCGGCGCGGCCTGCCGCTGGAGGACATGGAGTTCTTCCAGTTCCACCCGACAGGCCTCGCGGGCCTGGGCATCCTCCTGTCGGAGGCCGCCCGCGGCGAGGGCGGCATCCTGCGCAACTCCGAGGGCGAGCGCTTCATGGAGCGCTACGCCCCCACCATCAAGGACCTCGCGCCGCGCGACATCGTGGCCCGGTCGATGGCGAACGAGGTGCGCGAGGGCCGTGGCGCCGGCCCGAACAAGGACTACGTGCTGCTCGACCTGACGCACCTGGAGCCGGCGCACATCGACGCCAAGCTCCCGGACATCACCGAGTTCGCGCGCACCTACCTCGGCATCGAGCCCTACACCGAGCCGGTGCCCGTGTACCCGACCGCGCACTACGCCATGGGTGGCGTGCCGACGAACGTGCAGGGCGAGGTGCTGCGCGACGGCGTCAACGTCGTCAAGGGCCTGTACGCCGCCGGCGAGGTCGCGTGCGTGTCCGTGCACGGCTCGAACCGCCTGGGCACCAACTCGCTGCTCGACATCAACGTGTTCGGCAAGCGCTCGGGCCGCGCGGCCGCCGCGTACGCGAAGACGGCGTCGTTCCACGAGCTGCCCGCGGACCCGGCGGCCCGCGTGGTGGCCCAGCTCGACGAGATGCGCAACCGGCCGGACGGCGAGCGGGTGGCCGACATCCGCAAGGCGCTCCAGGACACCATGGACCTCAACGCCCAGGTGTTCCGCACGGGCGAGTCGCTGAACCAGGCCCTGGCCGACATCCGCGAGCTGCAGAAGCGCTACCGCAACGCGTCGGTGCAGGACAAGGGCAAGCTGTTCAACACGGACCTGCTGGAGGCCATCGAGCTGGGCTTCCTGCTCGACATCGCCGAGGTCACCGTGGTCGCCGCGATCAACCGCAAGGAGTCGCGCGGCGGTCACTACCGGGAGGACTTCCCGGACCGCGACGACACGAACTACATGCTGCACACGATGGCCTACCGCCGGCCGCCCGAGGCATCGGACAAGGCGGAGGGCCACGTCAAGGGCTTCTTCGACCACGTCGAGGAGTTCGACGGCTACAAGGTCGTCCTGGGCTCCAAGCCCGTCATCCAGACCCGGTACGAGCCGATGGAGCGTAAGTACTGATGACCGCCACACTCGAGGCCCCGGCCCCCGCCGCGGGCGAGATCCCGTCGTTCACCGTCACCCTGCGGGTCCGCCGGTTCAACCCGGAGGTGTCCGACGAGGCCACCTGGCAGGACTTCACCGTCGAGGCGCACGGCACCGACCGCATCCTCGACGCGCTGCACAAGATCAAGTGGGACGAGGACGGCTCGCTCACGTTCCGCCGGTCCTGTGCGCACGGCGTGTGCGGCTCGGACGCCATGCGGATCAACGGCCGCAACCGCCTGGCCTGCAAGACGCTCCTGAAGGACGTCAACCCCGACAAGCCGATCACGGTCGAGCCCATCAAGGGCCTGCCGGTCGTGAAGGACCTCGTGGTCGACATGGAGCCGTTCTTCGCCTCCTACCGCGAGATCATGCCGTTCCTCATCACCACGGGGAACGAGCCGTCCAAGGAGCGCTACCAGTCCCCCGAGGACCGCGCGCGGTTCGACGACACCACCAAGTGCATCCTGTGCGCCGCCTGCACGTCGTCCTGCCCGGTGTTCTGGACGGACGGCCAGTACTTCGGCCCGGCCGCCATCGTCAACGCGCACCGGTTCATCTTCGACAGCCGCGACGAGGGTGGCTCGCAGCGCCTGGAGATCCTCAACGACAAGGAGGGCGTGTGGCGCTGCCGCACGACCTTCAACTGCACCGAGGCCTGCCCCCGCGGCATCGAGGTCACGAAGGCGATCCAGGAGGTCAAGCGCGCGATGATCACCCGCGCCTTCTGACCCTCTCCGCCGAAGTAGAACCAGGGCGAAGTAGAACTGCAGCGAGATAGAACCCCAGCGCGAGCACGGTTCTATCTCGCTGCAGTTCTACTTCGCCCTGGTTCTATCTCGGCGGGGCCGGGGGGTCTGCCATCCAGGCGCTCGTCATCAGCAGCACGCGGGCCAGGAGGTTGACCAGCACGAGGATCGTGACGACCACCGCGAAGGACGCCAGCAGCGCGTTGCGGGCCGCGGCCCCGGTCACCAGCTCCGTACCCAGGTAGCGCAGCGCGCCGGCGACGACGCCGACCACGAGCGATCCGATCACGAGGTCCCGCGGCACGGGCCGCACGTTCCCCACCCAGCGCACGACGGCGGCCACGACCGCCGCGTCCAGCAGCAGGGTCACGAGCGCGCCGCCGGCCCGCACCGCGAACGCCACCGCGCCGCCGGCCAGGCCCAGCGACTCCAGCACCCACGGCACGGCCACCGACACCAGCACGCTCGCCCCCGCCGTGACCAGCACGCCGACGCCCAGGAGCACGAAGCCGAGGAGCTGCCGCAGCCGCTCCGTGGCGATGTTCCCGGGGGTGTCCGTCTCGCCGAACATCGCCCGCACCGAGCTGCGCAGCGCGCCCATGAAGTTGGTCGCGGACCACAGCAGCACCAGCGCCGCGACGACCGAGGTCCAGCTCAGGCCCGTGGAGATCACCAGGTCGGCCGGTGACAGCACCCCGCCGTCGCCCGTGTCCACCAGCCCGGGCACCCACGTGTCGATCTGGTCCAACACCGCCACCCGCAGGTCGGCGTCCCCGCCGAGCACGCGCACGAACGTCGTGTACCCGATCGCCAGGGACGCGAAGAGCGAGAAGAGCGCCGCATAGGCCATGCCGCCGCTGAGCACGGCGCCGTTCGCCGTGCCGAACCGGTCCAGCGCGCGGGCGGCGCGCGTCCCCTGCCAGCGCTCCCAGGCCGCCCTGCCGAGCTCGATCAGCCGCTTCATCGCGCCGAGCCTACGGGCAACGGGTGACACCCACCCGGCGGGACCGCCTCAGCCGAGCGGGAACGCCGCCTGCGGTCGCCAGATGCCGTCGTCGCCGTGCTCGTACTGGTAGAACCGGTCCACCTCGAACTCCGCGGAGTAGTCCGCCATCGCCTCGAACGCCTTGTCGAGTGCCGCATCAGGCACCTCGTGGGCGATCGTCACGTGCGGGTGGTAGTTGAACCGGAGCTCCCCGTCCAGGACGCCCGACCGCACGGCCGACTCGAGCTGCTCGCACTCGGCGATGCCCTGCGCCAGGGCCACGAACACCACCGGCGAGATCGGCCGGAACGTCGCCGTGCCGCGCAGCTGCACGGTGAAGGACGGCGCCCCGGCGGCCACCGCCGCCAGGTGCGCCCGTGCCTCGTCGAGCTGCTCGACGTCGAGCAGCGTGGGCCCCAGCAGCGTGATGTGCGGCGGGATGAACCGCGCGAGCGGGTCGTCCGCCGCCGTCCGCGCCGCGCTCAGCTCCGCGGCGTACGGCTCCGGGATCTCGATCGCGATCCCGATGCGGATCTGGCCGGGTCCCCGTTCAGGGAGGTTCACCGCTCGCCTCGGGAGGGCAGCAGCCCGAAGCGCTCGTACAGCCGGTCCAGCACGGGCCGGGCGATGGCCCGCGCCCGGTCGGCGCCGTCGGCCAGCACCTTGTCGAGCTGGGCGGGGTCCGCCAGGTAGGTGTTCGCGCGGGCCTGGAACGGCTCGAGGAACGCGACGACGGCGTCGGCCAGGTCCACCTTGAGGTAGCCGTAGCCGCGACCGTCGTACTCCTGCGCGATCGAGTCGACGTCGCGCCCCGTGACCGCCGAGAAGATGGTCAGCAGGTTGGAGATGCCGGGCTTGGCGACCGGGTCGAACCGCACGCCGTAGGACTCGTCGGCGTCGGTCACGGCCGACTTGATGGCCTTGACGGCCTTCTTCGGGTCCTCCAGCAGCCAGACGACGCCCTTGCCGCCCGTGCTGGACTTGCTCATCTTCGCGCTCGGGTCCTGGAGGTCCTGGATCTTCGCGACCGCCTTGACGATGTGCGCGTCCGGGACGACGGCGGTGCCCTCGCCGAAGCGGGTGTTCAGCCGGCCCGCGAGGTCGCGGGTGAGCTCCAGGTGCTGGCGCTGGTCCTCGCCCACGGGCACCAGGGCCGCGTCGTAGAGCAGGATGTCGGCCGCCATCAGCACCGGATAGGTGAACAGGCCGACCGTGGTGCCGTCGTTGCCCTGCTTCGCCGACTTGTCCTTGAACTGCGTCATCCGGCTCGCCTCGCCGAACCCCGTCTGGCAGCTCAGGAGCCAGGCGAGCTCGGCGTGCGCCGCGACGTGGGACTGCACGAACAGGATCGACCGCTCGGGGTCGATACCCCCGGCCAGGTACTGCGCGGCCGTGCGGCGGGTGCGCTCGCGCAGCAGGGCCGGGTCCGGGTTCACCGTGAGGGCGTGCAGGTCGACCACGCAGTAGAGCGCGTCGTAGGAGTCCTGCAGCGCGATCCATTGCGACAGGGCGCCGATGTAGTTGCCCAGGTGCAGGGAACCGTCGGTGGGCTGCATCCCGGAGAAGATGCGCCGGGGGGTAGAACGGTCGGCGCCGGCTGCCGTGCCGACCGCGGTCGGGGATTCGGTGGACATGCCCAACATTCTGGCAGGTCCATGCGCGCTCACCGAATCGTCAGGTCGCCTCGTCGTCGTACGGCGCCTTCCCGGGTTCCGCGGGCGCCGCGGGCGTCCCGTTCCGCCCCGCGGACGCGGGTCGTGAGTACGGTGCCGGGCTGTCGTCCAGCAGCGCGTCCCGCACGATCTTGCGCGGGTCGTACTGGCGCGGGTCGAGCTTGGACCAGTCGACGTCGCTGAACTCCGGCCCGAGCTCGTCGTCGACCCGGGCCTTGGCCGTCTGCAGCAGGTCCCGCCCGCGCCGCACGAGGGACCCGAGCTGCTCGGCGTAGCCGGGCAGCCGCTCCGGGCCGATGACGAGCATCGCGACCACGATGATGATCACGAACTCCCAGCCGTTGATGCCGAACACGGTCAGAGCCTACTCGTGTCGCCGGAACCCCCGGCGAACGTCCGATGAACCCGGCTCACTGCCCGCTCGACCGTTCCTCGAGGACGATGCGCACCTCGCGCTCGTCGCCGTCCGAACGCACCTGCAGCGTGACCGGGTCGCCCGGGGCCTTGGCGCGGATGGCCACGATGAGCTCGTCGGCCACCGACACGGGACGGCCGTCGATCGACAGGATCACGTCGCCGGGCCGCACGCCCGCCTGGTCGGCGGGGCCGCCGGGCGTGACGGCCGGCGTGCCCTGCTGCGGCCCTTCCGCGACGCGGACGCCCTCGCCCTGGTAGGTGGGGTCCAGGAGCACGCCGATGACGGGGAACGTGGCCGTACCCGTCTCGATGAGCTGCTCGGCCGTGTGCCGCGCCTGGTTCGACGGGATGGCGAAGCCGAGCCCGATGTTGCCCGTGGCGGTGGTGGTGCCGGGGCCCTGCGCGATGGCGGAGTTGATGCCGATCACCTCGCCCGCGGTGTTGACCAGCGGGCCGCCCGAGTTGCCGGGGTTGATCGCGGCGTCGGTCTGGATCGCGTCGATGAAGGCCGCCGCGGCGGCCTCGCCCGCCTTCACGGGGCGGTGCAGCGCGCTGACGATGCCCGTGGTGACGGTGGCCTCCAGGCCCAGCGGGGACCCGACGGCGAGCACCGAGTCGCCCACGACGACGTCGTCGGAGTCGCCCAGCACCAGCGGCTCCAGGCCGGTCTCGTCCACGCGGATCACCGCGAGGTCGTAGTCCGGCGTGGCACCGACCAGCTCGGCGGGCTGCTCGTGCCCGTCGGCGAACGTGACGGTCACGTCCGCCCCGTTCGCCGCCTCGGCGACCACGTGGTTGTTGGTGAGGATGTACCCCTCGGCCTTCAGGATCATCCCGGACCCGGTGGCGACGCCCTGGTCGGCCCGCACCTCGATCGAGACGACGCTCGGCAGCGCGGCCGCGGCGATGGCCGCGACCGAGCCCTCGGGCCGGTCCACGTGGGTGGCGCCGGCCGCGGGCTCGGGCAGCGCGGCGTCCGCGGGGCGCGCCGTCGGCCCGCCGTCCAGCAGCGCGTAGGTACCCGCCCCGCCGCCGGCACCCGCGACCAGGCCCAGCAGCAGCACGGCGACGGCGGAGCGCGCGCCGAGGCGGCCGCGCCGGGCGCGCGGTGCGCTCTGCCCGGACGGGGTCCGCTCCGGCTGCTGCGGATCCGCGGCCGCGTCGTCGGACGGCGTCCCGCTCGCCCCCGCCGGCGGTGTGGTCAGGTGCACCGTCGTCAGCGGCACCGTCGTCATGGCGCCGGCCGCCGGGAGCTCCTCCGTGGCGCGCTCCGGCGCGCCCTCGGGGGCGTGCGGTCCGTTCGTGGTCGGTGTCGCGGGGGGCACTGCTGCTCGCGGCGTGGGCGGCGCGAACGGGTTCTCGTCGGTCATGGGCTCTCGATGGCTCCTGTCACGGTGTGCCACCCGCGGGCGATGCGGGGCAGGACCCCGGCATCGTAGCCATGCTCACCGAACGACGCCACGAGCTCGCTCAGCACCTCCTCGGGTGCCTCGGCCACGACGTCCACCACCATGTCCTGCGACTGCCACGCCACGTGGACGGGATCGGTCGCGAGCACCTGGACGCCGTCGGCCGTCGTGGTGCCCTCCTGGGCGAGCTGGCCGGCGCGCTCCCGGACCACGGCGTGGCCCGACGGGCCGGTCAGGTCGATCTCCAGCGTCTGGCCGCGCTCACCCACGAGACGCATGGCCGTGACGGTGTAGCCGTCGGGGAGCTCGGCGGGCGCCACCCAGCCGTGGTCCTCGACCCAGTCGAGCGCCGCGGCCGTGCGGCCGCCGGGCGCGCCGTCGAGCGTGGCCAGCACGTCCTGGCCGGCCGCCGCCTGGCTCGTGCCGGTGCGGCCCAGCATGGTCATGCTCGTCTGCGCGGAGAGCTGCGGCGACACCACCGGCACGTCGCCCAGGGTGAACAGCGCGAGCCCCAGCACGCCGACGCCGCCGACGCCGAGTGCCGTGATCCGGGCGGTCCGCCGGCGCCGGGCCGGGCGGTCGATGCGGCCGTCGAAGGCATCCCGGCCGGAGAACGACCCCGAGAACGACGCCGCCTGCCACGACTGGGCGGACAGGGGGTCCGGGCCCAGGAGCGGGCGCCGCAGCGGGTCCTCGTCCGTGGGCGGGATGCTGGCCTGGAGCGCCATGAGCCGCGCCGTGAGCGCCGGGTCGGGCACCACGTCGGCCGCGGACGACAGCGCGCGCCGCGCCGCGCGGGCCGTGTCCAGCTCGCGTGCGCACAGGCGGCAGGTGGTCACGTGGGACAGCGCCTTCTCGGTGTCCGCGGGCGAGAGCTGCCCGTCGGCCAGGGCGCTGATGAGGTCGCCGAGGTGGGCCATCAGGCACCCCCGCGGGTCGGTGCCAGGTGCTCCAGCGCGTCGCGGAGCTGGGCCCGGGCCCGGTGGATCCGCGAGCGCACCGTGCCGAGCTTCACGCCCAGCGTCACGGCAATCTCCTCGTAGCTCAGGCCCTCGATGTCGCACAGCACGACGGCGGCGCGGTACTCGGGACGCAGGGCGTCGAGCGCCTTCTGCACGTCCTGGTCGAGGTTGGCGTGCTCGTACCCGCGCTCCGGCCGGCCGAAGTCGCCGGTGTCGGCGACGTGGCCGTCGTCGTCGCCCATCGCCTCCATGCGGATGCGCTTCTTGCGGCGCGCGCCGTCGAGGAACAGGTTGGTGGTGATGCGGTGCAGCCAGCCCTCGAACGTGCCCGGCGTGTAGCTGGACAGGGACCGGAACACCCGGATGAACGTCTCCTGCGTGAGGTCCTCCGCGTCCTGCTTGTTGCCCGTCAGGCGGTAGGCGAGGCGGTAGACGCGCGCGGAGTGCTCCCGCACGATCTCCTCCCACGTGGGCGGCTGCCAGGGCATGTCGGCGGCGCCGGTCCCGGTGGGGGCCGGCGCGCCTGCGTCTGCTGCGCGAGTACTCACAGAAGTCATCGTCCTCTCAACGCACGTGTCGGCCCAGTCGTTCCCACGGGCTGTACCCTGACGCCGCACGTGACGCACACATCTGGACAGGTCCAGCGGAGGAAGCCATCAGCACAGCGGAGCCGTCCGGCCACGGCAGGGTCGCGGCCTGGGTCTACAGCGAGGCCTTCGTCCCCGAGGACGAGGTGCTCCTGCGCGCCCGCGAGCGGGCCTCGGAGCTCGGAACGCCGGCCGTGCTGCCGGGCGTGGGCGCGGTGCTGCGGGTGCTGGCGGCGGCCACGGGCGCGCGTGCGGTGGTGGAGGTCGGCACGGGGGCCGGCGTCGCGGCGCTCTGGCTGCTGCGGGGCATGCCGCTGGACGGCCAGCTCACGACCATCGACCGCGAGGTGGAGCACCAGCGGGCCGCCCGCGTCGCGTTCGCCGAGGACGGCGTGGCGCCGCAGCGCACCCGGATCATCCCCGGGCGGCCCGGGGACGTGCTGCCCCGGCTGGCCGACGGCGCGTACGACCTGGTGCTCGTGGCGAGCGACCCGCTGGCCTACCCCGAGTACGTGGACGAGGCCCTGCGGCTGCTGCGGCCGGGCGGTGTGCTGGCCGTCGACGGCGCGCTGCTGCGCGACCGGGTGGCGGACCCGGCCCGCCGCGACGAGCTCACCACCGTGGTGCGGGAGGTGGGCCGGACGCTGCGCAACGACGAACGGGTACTGCCTGCCATGCTGCCGAGCGGGGACGGGCTGCTGCTGGCCGTCCGGCGCTGAACCGCGCCCGGGCCTGCTCGCGCGGCGGACCGCCGGGGCACGAGACGGCGGCGGGTCTGGTCGCGGGACTACGGGTATCGCCGTGGGTGTCGCCGTGGGTGTCTCAGGACCGGGAGATCAGGCGACGACGGTCTGGAGAGCGTCGCCGAGCTCGCTCGCCTCGGTCGCGTTGAGCTCGACGACGAGCCGGCCGCCGCCCTCGAGCGGTACGCGCATGACGATGCCGCGCCCCTCCTTGGTGACCTCGAGCGGTCCGTCACCCGTCCGCGGCTTCATCGCAGCCATGTGTGGCTCTCCCATTCCGTTGTCCGGTGTGTAGCAGCATTCATGTTCCCGGCGAACGCCGAGGGCACGGACCCATTCTAGTTCAACTGCCGCCCCTTGATTTCCACCTGCGGCGCGCGTCAGGCCAGGCCACGCAGCGCGGCGGCCGGCGGGGCCTCGTCCCGCACGGCCGCCACGAGGTCCAGCACCCGGCGCGTCGCCCGCACGTCGTGCGCGCGGAACACCCGCGCGCCGAGCCACGCCGCCACGGCGGTCGCGGCGAGGGTGCCCTCCAGCCGTTCCTCCGGCGGCAGGTCGAGCGTCTCCCCCACGAAGTCCTTGCGGGACAGCGCCATGAGCAGGGGGAAGCCCAGCCCGGCCAGCGCGCCGGTGCGGCGCAGCAGCTCCAGGGAGTGCCAGGTGTTCTTGCCGAAGTCGTGCGTCGGGTCCACGAGCACCGACTCCCGCGGCACGCCGCACGCCACGGCGCGCTCCGCGCTGCGCCGCAGGGTCGCGACCACGTCGCGCAGCAGCCCGTCGGGGCCGGGGTACTCGACCCGGTACGGGTCGGTGCGCGGCACCGCCCCGCCCGTGTGCGAGCAGACGACGCCGACGCCGGCCGCGCCCGCCACCTCCACCAGCTCCGGGTCGTGCCCGGCCCAGGTGTCGTTGATCAGGTCCGCGCCCGCGTCGATCGCCGCCCGCGCCACGCCCGCGCGCCACGTGTCGACCGAGACCAGCAGGTCCGGCACCGCCGCGCGGACCGCCGCCACGAACGGGACCACGCGGCGGATCTCCTCCGCCTCGTCGACCGGCTCGCCGGTGCCGGCCCGCACGCCGCCGACGTCGAGGATCTCGGCACCGTCGGCGTACGCCCGTTCGGCGACCGCGAGCGCGGCGGCGTCGTCGGGCACGCGGGCGGGGGCGTAGAACGAGTCGGTGGTGCGGTTGAGCACCGCCATCACCACGGGGCGCACGGCGCCGCCGTCCCGGCCCACCTCCCGCCCGCGCAGCACCAGCGGCGCGGACGGCCGCGGGACGGCGTCCGGGTGGTCCACCTACGCGCCGCCCAGGGTGCTCGGCAGCCACAGGCCCGAGGCGCCCGTGGTCTCGGTGGCCTGCTCCGCGGCGGCCGCGGCCTGGAGGGCCGCCTGCTCGGCCGCGATCTGGTGCGCCCGCTCGACCACGTGGTGCACCGCCTCGGCGGGGTCGTCGGTGAGGTAGATGATGTCGAGGTCCGCCTCGCTGATGGTGCCGTGCTCGAGCACGCTGCTGCGGAGCCAGTCCATGAGGCCGCCCCAGTAGCTCTTCCCCACGAGGACGAGCGGGAACTGCGTGACCTTGTGGGTCTGCACGAGCGTGACCGCCTCGAACAGCTCGTCGAACGTGCCGAAGCCGCCGGGCATGACGATGAAGCCCTGCGCGTACTTGAGGAACATCGTCTTGCGCGCGAAGAAGTAGCGGAAGTTGATGCCGAGGTTGACGTACTGGTTGACGCCCTGCTCGAAGGGCAGCTCGATGCCGAGGCCCACGGACGTGCCGCCCGCCTCCGCGGCACCCTTGTTGGCCGCCTCCATGATCCCGGGACCGCCGCCCGTGATGACGGCGTAGCCCGCCTCGACCAGCATCCGGCCGACCTCCTGGCCCGCCCGGTAGTCGGGGTGGTCGGGCTTGGTCCGGGCCGAGCCGAACACGGAGACGGCGGGCCCCAGCTCCGCGAGGGCGCCGAACCCCTCCACGAACTCGCTCTGGATGCGCATGACCCGCCAGGGGTCGCTGTGCAGCCAGTCGGTGTCCTGGTCGGAGGCCAGCAGCCGCTGGTCCGTGGTGGTCTTCGGGATCTGGTTCCCGCGCAGGAGCACCGGACCGCGGCGGTACCCGCGGCCGGTCTCCGGGAGGCCTTCGTCACTCATGAGCCCACGCTATCCGCCGAGCAGCCAGGCGCGCAGCGCGTCGCGGCACTGCGCGAGCTGCGCCACGGGCAGCCGCTCGTCGTCCTTGTGGGCCAGCAGGGGGTCACCGGGGCCGAAGTTCACGGCGGGCACCCCGAGCTCGGCGAACCGTGCGACGTCGGTCCAGCCGTACTTCGGGGCCGGGGCGCCGCCCGTGGTGTCGAGCACCGAGCGCACGAACCGGGCGGCCAGCGGGTCGTCCAGGCCGGGGCGGGCGCCGCCCGCGGCGTCGGTCACCACGACGTCGAAGCCCTCGAAGACCTGCCGCAGGTGCGCCTCGGCCTCCTGCGTGGTGCGGGACGGCGCGAACCGGTAGTTCACCTCGATCGTGCACGCGTCGGGGATGACGTTGCCCGCGATGCCGCCCTCGATCCGCACGGCGTTCAGGCCCTCCCGGTAGACCAGGCCGTCGACCTCGACCTCGCGCGGCTCGTAGGCCGCGAGCCGGGCGAGCACGGGCGCGGCGGCGTGGATGGCGTTCTCGCCGGTCCACGCGCGCGCCGAGTGGGCCGCGACGCCCCGGGTGCGCACCTCGACGCGCATGGTGCCGTTGCAGCCGCCCTCGATCCCGGCGTTCGAGGGCTCGCCCAGGATCGCGAAGTCGCCGCGCAGCAGGTCCGGGTGGTTCCGGGCCAGGCGGCCGAGGCCGTTCAGGGCCGAGTCGACCTCCTCGTGGTCGTAGAAGATCCACGTGAGGTCGTGCGCCGGCGCGCTGCCCGGCGCCCCGAGCTCCGCCGCCAGCGCGAGGGCGACGGCCACCCCGCCCAGCATGTCGACGGTGCCGCGGCCCCACAGCACGGCGTCGGTGCCGGTGCCGTCCAGGCGCGTGGGCAGGTTGTCCGCGACGGGCACGGTGTCGATGTGGCCGGCGACGACCACGCGCCGGTCCCGGCCCAGGTCCGTGCGGGCGACCAGGGCGTCGCCGTCGCGCACCACGTCGAGGTGCGGCAGGCCGCGCAGGAGGGCCTCGATCGCGTCCGCCAGGGCCTTCTCCGAGCCGCTCACGGACGGGATGTCGCACAGCGCGCGCGTGAGGGCCACGAGATCGGCGTCGGGGCCGGTCGGGTCGGGCAGGGCGGGGGCGGTCACGGTGTCCACAGGGCAACCCTAGGCGCTGGTCACGCCGGTTAGGCTGGGCGCATGACGACCGCATGGGGCTTCGGCCTGGCCACGATCGCCGACGACGGCACCACTCTCGACACCTGGTACCCCGCCCCGGCCCTCGGTGACGCCCCGGCCGGCGTCACGCCGCCCGGGTCCCTGTCCGCGCTCGCCGGCACCGACGACGTGCGGCGCGTCCGGCACGAGGTCGTGACCACGCAGATCGACCTCGCCGACCCGCCGAAGGACGCGTCCGACGCATACCTGCGCCTGCACCTGCTGTCGACCCGCCTCGTGCGGCCGCACGGCCTGAGCCTCGACGGCATCTTCGGCGTGCTGGCCAACGTGGTCTGGACCAGCGCCGGCCCGTGCGCCGTCGAGGGCTTCGAGGAGACCCGGCTGCGCCTGCGCGCCCGCGGCCCGGTGACGGTCTACGGCGTCGACAAGTTCCCGCGCATGGTCGACTACGTGCTCCCGTCGGGCGTCCGCGTCGCCGACGCCGACCGCGTGCGCCTCGGCGCGCACCTGGCCCCCGGCACCACGGTGATGCACGAGGGATTCGTGAACTACAACGCAGGCACGCTCGGGGCGTCCATGGTCGAGGGCCGGATCTCCGCGGGCGTCACCGTGGGCGACGGCTCCGACGTCGGGGGCGGTGCGTCGATCATGGGCACCCTGTCGGGCGGCGGCAAGGAGGTCGTGTCCCTCGGCGAGCGGTGCCTGCTCGGTGCGAACGCGGGCCTCGGTATCCCGCTCGGCGACGACTGCGTGGTCGAGGCGGGCCTCTACGTGACCGCGGGCACCAAGGTCACCATCCTGGGCGCGGCCGTCGACCCGACCGGCGACGGCACCGCGGCCGTGAAGGCGCGCGAGCTCGCGGGGCGCAGCAACCTGCTGTTCCGCCGGAACTCGACCACGGGCACCGTCGAGGTGCTCGACCGCACCGGCGTGGGGATCGAGCTGAACGAGGCGCTGCACGCCAACTGATCCCGCCCGATCCAACACGCTGACCCACCGCACGACGCCCCGCACCTCAGGGAGCACGCATGGCACTCCTGGCGGCCGGCCCGCCGGCCCCCACCCCTGCCGCGCCGCGACGCCCGGTCCGGCGCGCCCTCAAGTACCTCGTCGCCATCGGCTCGGTGTGCGCGGTCGCGACGGTGGGCGTCGTCGTCGGCCTCAACCGGCTGAGCGGCGGCGGGCCCGTCACCGAGCGCTGCACCGCGGAGCTGGACGGTTCGGACTGGTTCCTCTCGCCCGACCAGGCGGACAACGCCGCGCTCGTGGCGGGCACGGCGGTCGCGCGCGGCCTACCCGCGCGGGCCACGACGATCGGCCTGGCCACGGCACTGCAGGAGTCGAAGCTCATCAACATCGACCACGGCGACCGGGACTCGGTGGGCCTGTTCCAGCAGCGGCCCTCGCAGGGCTGGGGCACGGCCGAGCAGATCATGGACCCGGTGTACTCGACCAACGCGTTCTACGACGTGCTCGTGAAGGTCGAGGGGTACGAGGACATGGCGGTGACCGACGCCGCGCAGACCGTCCAGCGCTCGGCCTACCCGCAGGCGTACGCGCAGCACGAGATGCGGTCGCGGGCCTGGGCGTCCGCGCTGACCGGCAACTCGCGCGGCGTGCTGTCGTGCGAGCTGGGTCCCGTTGCGGACGCCGACCAGAAGGCGCCGGACGCCGCGCGTGACGTGGTGGCCGGCCGCCTGGGGCGGGACCTCGGCCTGGCACCCGCGACCGCGCAGGCCGACACGAGCCGGCAGGACCCCGCGTCGTCGACGGTGACGGTGGACGCGACGCCGCTGTCCCCGGACGACCCGGAGCGCGGCGCGTGGGCCACGGCCCAGTGGGCGGTGGCGACGGCGCAGGCCACGCAGGCCGTCGAGGTGCGCGTGAGCGACCAGGTGTGGCTCCGGGACGAGGCGGGCTGGCTGCCGGCGGACTCCCGGCTGGCCCCCGGCGAGGTCCGCATCACGGTGGACGTCGCCGAGTAGCCCGCCGCCCCCGCCGAGGTGGTCACCGGGGCGGGGGCGGACCGGGGTCAGCTGCCGCCGTCGGCCATGAAGCCGCCCAGGCCCGACGCGTTGCCGCCCTCGTCCCGGGTCGGGTACGGACGCTCGTAGTCGTCCTCGACGTGCAGCTCGGTGACCTCGTCGCCGAGCTGGGCCAGCAGCGCGTGCCGGGCCTCACGACGCCGGCGCTGCTCCAGGGGCTCGGGCACGGGGGCCGCCGCGATGAGCCGCTGCGTGTACTCCTCGCGGGGGTGGTGCAGCACCTCCTCGCGCGGGCCCTGCTCCACGATGCGGCCGTTCTGCAGCACCACCACGCGGTGGGCCAGCAGGTCGATCACGGCGAGGTCGTGGCTCACGAACAGGCACGCGAACTTGTACCGCTCCTGCAGCGCCGTGAACATCTTGAGCACGTTGGCCTGCACCGACACGTCCAGGGCCGACGTCGGCTCGTCGGCCACCAGCAGCTCGGGGTCGAGCGTGAGGGCGCGGGCGATGCTGACGCGCTGCCGCTGGCCGCCCGAGAGCTCGTGCGGGTAGCGGTTGTAGGCGTTGCGCGGCAGCTCGACGGCGTCGAGCAGCTCGAGCACGCGACGGCGGCGCGACTTGTCGTCGCCCTCCTGGTGCACCACGAGCGGCTCCGCGATGACGTCGCCGATGGGCAGGCGGGGGTTCAGCGAGGACGCCGGGTCCTGGAAGACGACGCCGATGCGCCGGCGCAGCGCCTTGAGGTCCTTGCCCTTCATCCGGCGGAAGTCGCTGCCGAGGATCGACACCGACCCGGACGCGGCGGGGATGAGCCCGAGCGCGCACTTCGCGATGGTCGACTTGCCCGAGCCCGACTCGCCCACGAGGCCGACGATCTCGCCCTGCGCCACGGACAGCGAGACGTCGTCGACGGCGCGGAAGGTCGGCTTGCCGACGCGGCGGTACTCGATGACGAGGTTGCTCAGGTCGAGCGCCGGCAGGTCGTCGGGGGTGGCGGTCACGGCGGCGACGTCGCCGAACTGGCCCGGCCCCGCGCCCAGGTGCGGCACGGCCGCCAGCAGGCGCTTGGTGTACTCGTGGCGGGGGTGGTTGAGCACCTGGTCCGCGGTGCCGGTCTCCACGAGGTCGCCCTTGAGCATGACGGCGACGCGGTCGGCCATGTCCGCCACGACGCCCATGTTGTGGGTGATCAGCAGGATGCCGGTGTTCAGCTTGTCCTTGAGCGAGCGCAGCAGGTCGAGGATCTCGGCCTGCACCGTGACGTCGAGCGCCGTGGTGGGCTCGTCGGCGATGATCACCTTCGGGTCGCACGCGATGGCCATGGCGATGACCACACGCTGGCGCTGACCGCCCGAGAGCTCGTGCGGGTACTGCTTGAGGCGACGCTCCGGCTCGGGGATGCCCACCATGGCGAGCAGGTCGGCCGCCCGGGCCATGGCCTGCTTGCCGTACGCGATGCCGTGCAGCTGGAGGCCCTCGGTGAGCTGGTCGCCGATTGTGAGCACCGGGTTGAGCGCCGTCATCGGCTCCTGGAACACCATGGCGACGTCGTTGCCGCGCATGTCGCGCAGCGCCTTGCCGTCCAGGGCGCCCACCACCTTGTCGCCCACGCGCACCGTGCCGCCGACGCGCGCGTTGCGCGGCAGCAGGCCCAGCGCCGTCATGGACGTGACGGACTTGCCCGAGCCGGACTCGCCCACGAGCGCGACCACCTCGCCGGGGCGCACCTCCAGGTCGATGCCCTTGACGGCGTGGACGTCGCCGAACTCGGTCTTGAACGTGACGTCGAGGCCCTCGAAGGAGAGGACCGCGTCGCCGGTCGCGGAGGCCGGACCGGGCGTGCTGATGTCGAGAGTGGTCATGCTCAGTCCTTGGTCCGGTTCTGGCGGGGGTCGAAGGCGTCACGCAGGCCGTCACCGATGAAGTTCACGCACAGGGCGATGGTGAGGATCATGATGCCGGGCCACCAGAACAGCCACGGCCGGGTGGAGAACGCGGCCTGGTAGTCGTGGATGAGGGTGCCGAGCGAGGTGTCCGGCGGCTGCACGCCGAAGCCGAGGTAGCTCAGCGACGTCTCCAGCAGGATCGCGCTCGAGATGGAGAGCGTCGCGGACACGATGATCACGCCCACGGCGCTGGGCAGCACGTGCCGGGTGATGATGCGCCAGGCGCCCGTGCCCACGGCCCGCGCGGCCAGCACGAAGTCCCGCTCGCGCAGCGAGAGCACCTCGCCGCGCACCAGGCGGGCGAGGCTCGTCCAGGTGACGAGGCCGAGCACGAGGGCCAGGCCCCAGATGCCGGAGTCGCCGGCCATCCGGCCGAGCACCGCGGCGACGGCGAGCAGCGGGATGATGATGAACACGTCGGT
Organism: Promicromonospora thailandica; assembly: GCF_024171955.1. Lineage (GTDB taxonomy): Bacteria > Actinomycetota > Actinomycetes > Actinomycetales > Cellulomonadaceae > Promicromonospora > Promicromonospora thailandica. The sequence goes on from NZ_JAMTCS010000001.1 coordinate 377,174, forward strand.
GACGCGCATGAGCACCGACTCGACCCAGCCGCGGTAGAAGCCGGCGAGGGCACCGACGACGGTACCGACGATGGTCGAGACGATCCCGACGGAGAACGCGATGATGAGCGAGAACTGCGTGCCCCGCATCACCAGGGCGAAGTAGTCCTTGCCGCCCGTGTCCTGGCCGAACGGGTACTCCCACGTGGGCGCGCCGTCGCCGATCTTGTCGTACTGCAGCGTGTAGTCCTTGGGCCACCAGCCGGGGATCGGGCCCACGCCGATGGACGTGAAGGCCACGACGACGAGCAGGCCGAGCACGATCATCGACGTGATGGCACCCCGGTGCCGGAAGAACCGGCGGGCCACGAGCTGGCCCTGGCTGTAGGACTTGTCCTCGGTGGGCAGCGGCGCGGCGGACCCGCCGGCCGCGAGGCCGACGGCGTCCGTGCCCGACGCCGAGATCTGCGGCTCGTAGTCCTCGCCGCCCGGGTTGCTGTTCCTGATGTCACTCATGTGTGTGTCTCCTGCCGTGGCCCGCGCTCAGCGCCGGATCCGGGGGTCGAGGGCCGCGTACGCGAGGTCTGCCACGAGGTTCATCACCACGGCGGCGATGCCCGTGACGAGGAAGAACGCCATGACGGGCGCCGGGTCGACCGCGTTGAGGCCGTCCTGGAACAGGGCGCCCATGCCCTTCCAGCCGAACACCTGCTCGGTGATGACCGCGCCACCGATGAGCGCCGCGAAGTCGAACGCGACGATCGTCGTGATGGGGATCAGCGCGTTGCGGAACGCGTGCTTGACGATGACCTCGCGCTCCGACAGCCCCTTGGACCGGGCGGTGCGCACGTAGTCCTGGTTCAGTGTCTCCAGCATCGACGAGCGCGTGTAGCGCGAGTGCGTCGCCACCGAGACGAGGGTGAGCAGCACCGTGGGCAGCAGGATCTGCGTGCCCATGTCGAGCACCTGCTCCCAGAAGTCACCGGTGAAGTTCGGCGTCTGCGAGCCGATGGTCGAGATGGGCCGCGACTTGATGCCCAGGAAGCTCGACCAGTTCGCGATGAGGATGTCGGCCACGACCAGGATGCTGGTGATGACGCCCGTGATGCCGGTGACGAGCATCGCCTGCCGCCGCGCGAACCCGCCCCAGGCGGCGCCGATGCCGGCCGAGACGAGCAGCGTGAGCACGAACAGCCCGGCGAGCAGCAGCCACGACGGCTGGTTCACGAGCAGCGGCGCGAACGCGAGGTAGGCGACGGTACCGACCACGGAGGTGGTGAGCGCCGCGTACAGCACGCGCCGGTTGCGCAGGCCGGCCACCAGGGCCGTGACCAGCACGCCTGCGGCCGCCGAGACCAGGAGCACGCCGCCCAGGCCGAACGTCGGGTTGCGCCACCAGTCGAGCGCGTTGAACACGAACAGCACGACCGCGACGAACGCGAAGGCGCCGACCCCGGTGACCAGGCGCCGTCGCCTGGTACCGCCGAGCACGGCCTGGAGCACGAAGCCCACCACCAGCGCGGCGACCACGATGGTGGTCGGTGCGTACTGGCCCACCGCGATCCAGTTGTTGTACTGGATGGCCGCGAACTCCTTGAGCAGCGTCGCCGCCCAGAACACCGGCAGCGAGAAGAAGAGGAACGCGCTGAACGTGACCACGTAGTCGAAGCCGGAGTACTGGCGGATGGCCGTGAGGATGCCCAGCGCCACACCGACGACGATGGCGAGCAGCGTGGCGAGCGTGATGAGCCGCAGCGACGATGCCGCGGCCTGCTGCGTGAGTCCCAGCACGTCGACGCCGTTGATCGTCACGCCGAGGTCGCAGCTGCCGGTGAAGCATCCGGCGACACCCGTGAGCCAGTCCCAGTACCGCTCGAACGGGTTGTCGTCGAGCCGCAGCAGCTCGGCCCGCTGGGCCATGAGCTGCTCGCGGTTCTGCGCGTTCGACTCGCGCAGGTCCTTGAGCGGATCTCCTGAGTTGATGACCAGGATGAACATGAGGAACGAGGCGCCCAGCAGGACGAGCGCCGAGACGCCGATGCGCCGGAGGATGAACTTGAGCACGGGTTGGCCCTTCGAGGCGGACGCAGCACGGCGTCTGCTGAGAGGAATGCGATCAGTGGGTCACTGTAGGGCAAAGGATGAAAAGTGCCGCCATCGCCGCAGCCCGGAGCAAGAAATTATCCGGAGGGGCGCGGACAGCCCTGCGGGGAAGGGAACAGGCGCTCCCTTCCCCGCAGGTCCTGCTTCAGGCTCGCGTCAGGAGGCGCGGGCCCACTGCTCGGCGTTCCAGACGATGCCGCTCTGCGCGGCGGTCGGACGCACGTTCTCCACGCTGGAGCTGCTCGCGATGACGCCCGGGTGGGCGAACAGCGGGATACCGAACAGGGTGTCCCACAGCTGCTTCTCGATCACGACGACCTGCTCGGCGTGCACCGCCTCGTCCGTGGTGCCGGCCAGGGTCTTCCAGGCCTCGTCCACGGTCTCGTCGGAGTACTTGCCGTAGTTCTGCGGCTGGTCCGTCGCGTAGATGTTCTGGCCCGAGGCGATCTGGCCCGAGCCGGCCCACGCGAAGAGCGCGACCTCGTAGTCACCGTTCGGCAGGTCCTTGTCGAAGAAGTCCTCCGCGGCGGAGTCCTCGACGTCGAAGCCGACCTGGTCGCACGAGGACTTGATGGCCTCGACCTCGGCGGCACGGCGCGGGTTCGGGGCGGCGTAGCCGATCCGGACCTTGGTGCCCTCCTCGAGGCCGGCGGCCTCGAACTTCTCCTTGGCGGCGTCGAGGTCGACCTCGTCGTAGCGGCCGTCGTAGGACTGCGAGACGACGTCCTCGTAGTTCTCCTGGAACGGGAAGACCTCGCGGGCGTTCATGACGACGGCCTCGGGGTCGATCGGCTGGATCAGGTCGTCCACGATCTTCTGGCGCGGCACGCAGAGCGCGAACGCCTCACGGGCCTCCAGGCTGTCGGAGAAGATGCCCGAGCCGAAGTTGAAGTCCAGGTGCTCCCAGGTCAGCGTCGGGCTGCTCTCGACCGTGACGGCGTCGCCGAGCTGCTCGAGCTGCTGCACCGTGTCGACCGTGGGGCCGTTCGGGTTGATCGCGTCGAGGTCACCGTTGGCGAGGGCCTGGATCTGGGCGTCGGCCGCGACGAAGCGGAACGTCAGCTCCTTGGTGGCCGCCGGGGTGCCCCAGTACTGCTCGTTCGCCTCGAGGGTGATGTACTGGCCGGCCTGCCAGCCGTCGGCCTTGAAGTTGTACGGGCCGGTGACCGGGGTCAGGGCCGGGTCCGGGACCTGGCCCGGCTGCGACAGCCAGCCCTCGTTCCAGAACTCGGCGGCCTTCTTCAGGACGCCCATGTCGAGGTCCTGGATCGCCGCGACGAGCTCCTCGGTGGAGACGCCGGCCTGCTCGGCCACGACGTGGGCCGGGAACGGCGAGCTGATCTGGATCTTCCAGTCGGCGTAGACCGTCTCGTAGTCGTAGGTGAACGTCTTGGCGTCCGGCGAGTCGGCCTGCGGGCCCTCGGGCACGTAGTCACCCAGGGTCAGACCCGAGATGTGGTTGAACAGCGGGGTCTCCGTGCCGTCCTCGGTGACCTTGCCGTCCTCGGTGATGGCCTGCGCGGCCCAGTCGAGCACGTAGTCCGCGTAGGTGACCGGCGTACCGTCCGACCACACGGCCTCGTCGTTGAGGGTGTACTCGACCTGCAGCGGGTCCTCGGAGACGGCCTCGTAGGTGCCGTACGACTCGTCGGTGCAGATCGAGCCGTCGTCGCCGAAGTACCAGAAGTTGCTGAACAGGCGGTCGGTCACCGCGCTGTTGTACGTGGAGTAGGTCTCCGGGGTGTTCGAGTTGTAGCCGAGGAACTCGTCCTCGACGGACACCTTGATCTCGCCGTCAGCGGTGGCCACGTCACCGAGGTCGGCCTTGCACGGGCCGTCGGCCGCCGCCGAGGTGGCAGTGCTGTCGCCCTCGGCCGGGTCGTCGCTGCCTGCCGGGCTGGTGCACGCCGAGAACAGCAGCGCGCCACTGGCGGCCACTGCGACGGCGGCGCTCAGTCGCCTGATCTTCAATGTTCCTCCTCAGGGGAATGCCGGGGCCGGACAACCGGCACGCGCCACAGCGCGCGACCGGGTGAGACGTCCGTCACCGTCATGGTTTCCGCTCACGCTACTCACGCGTTGGGAGGATTTGCCCAATTCCGCTGTCGGGCGGAACTGATCGTTACCGACCTGATATCGCCCCGTAGCGACATCGTCTCCGGGCAACAAAGGTGGAAACCAGGCGTTAACACCTTGGGTGAAATCACACCCACCCGTGCGAACGCGCCACCGCGACGAAGACCCCGCGCGCGGCGAGCACCTGCTCGGCGGTGAGCGTCGGGACGCCCGCCAGCAGCACCTCGGTCACCTCGGCGGCGAGCTCGCGCTCGGACGGGGCCTCGCCCGCGGGACGCGCGGCGGCGTCGGGCAGCGGCGGCAGGAACGTGGGGACGCCGCCCAGGGCGCCCGGGCTCGCGCCGACGCCGGCCAGGACCGGTGCGGGCGCGACGAGGGTGACCGTGGACGCCTTCAGGCCCCGGTCGCCGTCCTCGACGGTGAAGTCCACGACCGCGCCGACGGCCAGGTGCCGCTTGTCGAACTCGAGGTCGTTCACGTGGATGAACACGTCGTCGCCGCCGGTGTCCGGAGCGACGAACCCGTACCCGCGCACCTCGTCGAACCTGATGACCTTGCCTTGAACCACGACACACACTCCGCCTCGTAAGAATCCCTGCGGATCGAGTGTAGGACGGTTGTCCAACTTCTCGCCGCCGGGCGCGCCCGCCGCGCACCGGCGTTAGCGTTCCTTCATGACGGTCCGCGCGCTCGGCATCCCCGAGGTGCTCCGGCGTGCCGACGAGCTGGCCCGCATCTACCAGCGCGCCTTCGGGTACTCGGACGAGCGGCGCGACCACTTCCGGGACGCTCGGCTCGCCTACCTCCCCCTGTACGACGGCGCACTCGCGCTCGGCGCCTTCGAGGGCGACGACCTGGTGGGGTTCGTCTACGGCTTCGAGTACCAGCCGGGCCACTGGTGGCCGCAGCAGGTGGGACCAGCCCTGGCGGACGCCGGGCACACGCGCTGGACGCAGGACGCCTTCGAGCTCAACGAGCTCGAGGTGCTGCCGGAGCACCAGGGCCGCGGGCACGGGACGGCGCTGCTGCGCGAGCTGCTCGGACAGGTGCCGCACCGGCACACCCTGCTGTCCACCACGGCCGACCCCGCCGACCGGGCCAAGGTGCTCTACCGCCGGATGGGGTTCGTGGACCTCCTGCCCGGCTTCCGCTACGCGGGCGTGACGGAGCCGGCCACGATCATGGGACGTCAGCGCGTCCAGGTGTAGGGCGTCGTGGTGGAGACCATGGCGAAGCCGTACCGCTCCAGGACGGGGCGCGAGTACTCGGTCGAGTCGCTGTGCACCAGCGTCGCCCCGCGGGCCAGCGCCGAACGGGCGCGGGCGGCGGTGAGGGCCCGGTAGATGCCCCGGCCCCGCCACTCCGGCCGGGTGCTGCCGCCCCAGATCCCAGCGAAGTCCGTGCCGGCCACCGGTTCCAGCCGGCCCGCCGAGACCACCCGTCCGGCGGCCTCGGCGACCCACAGCTCCATGCCGTCGTCCAGCGCCTGGCGGCGCAGCACGGCGTTCGCCGTCTCGTCCGACGGCGGGGCGCCGAACACCTCGTCCTGCATCGCGCACATGGCACGCACGTCTGCCTCCGCGGTGACCCGGCGCAGCGTGACGCCGTCGGGCAGCGGCACGTCGACCGCGAGCGCCGCCGCCTCGCCGATCATGATCGACTCCGGCTCGTCGGGCACGAACCCGTGGGTGAGGAGCGCGCCGTGCAGGCCGGGCGCGTGGTCGTGGCCGCGGGTCTTCCACTCGACGCGGGTGATGCCGCCGTCGGCCCGGAAGTGGGCCACGGCGCCGTCGACCAGGTCGCGGACGCCCGCCTCGTCGGCACCGCCCAGGTCGCGGTAGGTGACGAACCCGCGCCCGCCGAGGAAGGTGACCAGCCGCAGGGGGCCGAGGCGGGTGACCGAGACCGCGCCGGGCGTCTCGGCGTCGGTGCGGAGCTGGTCGTCGTAGGCCCGCAGCAGGCGAGAGCTGTCAGTCATGCCCCCACACTCGGCCTCCGTGCGCCGTGGCCACAACGGATTTTGCGCCGGGTCAGTCCGTGCGGGACTCCGAGGTCAGGGGCAGGCCGTTGCCGGGGGTGGCCGGGGTCTCGTCCGAGTCGTCGGCGGTGGCCGCCGACGTGGCGAGCTCGAACGGCTCACCCTCGTGCTTCTCCACCCCGGTGTCGACCGTCTCGGTGAGCACCTGGACCGCCAGTGCCCGCTTGAGCACGAGCGGGTCGTTGGACAGGTCCTTCCAGAGCGCGACGCAGAGGACGAGCATCACCACGACGAACGGCAGGGCCGAGACGATGGTGATGTTCTTCAGGCCGTTGAGGGCGCTGGCGGGGTCGTCGCCTCCGGCGAGCAGCATCGCGGCGGCGACGGCGCCCGTGCTGACACCCCAGAAGATCACCGACTTCTTGCTCGGCTCCTCCGCACCGTTCTCGGACAGGCCGCCCATGATGATCGAGGCCGAGTCCGCGCCCGTGACGAAGAAGATGGCCACGAGCACGACCGCGAGGATCATCAGCGCGAACCCGACCCAGGCGGGCACGGGCAGCGCGCCCAGGGTCTGGAAGAAGATGAGGTCGAAGTTGATGTCGGCCCCGCCCTCGCCGATGGCCGCGAGGGCCGCGCCCATGTCCTGCGCCTGCTCGGCGCGCTCCTGGAGGCCGATGGCGCCGCCCCCGAAGATCGCGAACCAGACCGTCGAGACGACGGACGGCACGAGCAGCACGCCCGTGACGAACTGGCGCACGGTGCGGCCGCGGGAGATGCGGGCGATGAACGGGCCGACGAAGGGCGTCCACGACACCCACCAGGCCCAGTAGAAGATGGTCCAGGAGCCCATCCAGTCGGACAGCGCCTGGTCGCCGGAGGCCGCGGTGCGGGAGGCCATCTCGGGCAGGTCACCCACGAAGGCGCCGAGCGACGCGGGCAGCACGTTGAGGATGAAGAGCGTGGGGCCGCCGATGAACACGATGACGGCGAGCAGCAGCGCGAGCCACATGTTGGCGTTGGAGAGCCACTGGATGCCGCGTTCGATGCCGGACACGGCCGACAGCACGAAGAGGCAGGTCAGGACGGCGATGATGAGCACGAGGGTCACCGTGCCGACGGACTCCATGACGCCCGAGTGCTGGATGCCGCCGCCGATCTGCAGGGCGCCCAGGCCCAGGGAGCAGGCGGAGCCGAACAGCGTGGCGAGGATGGCGAGCACGTTGATGACGCGGCCGCCCGTGCCGTTGACGGCCTTGCGGCCGAACAGCGAGGTGAACATGGAGCTGAACAGCTGCGAGCGCCCCAGGCGGTAGGTGCCGTAGGCCATGCCGAGGCCCACGATGGCGTACATCGCCCAGGGGTAGAGGGTCCAGTGGAACAGGGTCTGGCCCATGGCGGTGGCCGCGGCGGCGGGGGTGGAGCCGTCGACGGTGCCGGGCGGGGGCGCCATGTAGAAGTACAGGGGCTCGCCCACGCCGTAGAACATCAGGCCGATGCCCATGCCGGTGGCGAACATCATCGCGATCCAGGACGGGGTCGAGAACTGCGGCTTCTCGCCGTCCTGCCCCAGGGGGATCCGGCCGAACCGGCCGAGCGCCACGACGACGACGAAGACGGTGAAGACGGTGGCGGCCGTGACGAACAGCCAGCCGAAGTTCTTCAGCACGCCGTTCAGCGCGCTGTCGGCCACCGCGCCGAGGGTGTCGGAGCTGACGAAGCCCCAGACGATGAAGGCGAGCGCGATCAGGCCGGCCACACCGAAGACGACCCGGTCGGTGCCGACCCGGTGGTCCTGCGGGCCGAGGGCGGCCCGCTCGACGCGGTGCGCGGCGCGCTGCACGCGCCCGAGGAGGGTCTTGGTGGTCTCTGAAGTGCTCATCACGACGGCGCTCCCGTCCGCCCGGATCTTCCGGGTGGTCACACGGGGAGCGCCAGGACTCCTTTACACAGGAACGGTCTACAGGCAGCCCTTCACGTTAGCACCACACGCAGTTTCACCCCCGGGCGGGGCGTGGTCACCCCTTGAGGCCGCTGTGCGCGAGGCCCTGCACGAACTGCTTCTGGGCCAGGAGGAACACCACGAGCACGGGCAGCACGGTGAGCGTGGTGGCCGCGAGCTGCACGTTCCACATCGGCCCGCCGTAGGCGTCGACGTACTGGGTGAGCGCCTGGGGCAGCGTGAAGTTCTTCTTGCTGGAGAGGTACACGACGGGCTCGAGGTAGAGGTTCCAGGACTTGAGGAACGTGAAGATCGCCACTGCCCCGAGCGCGGACCGCGACAGGGGCACGGCGATGCGCCAGAACACGCCCCACCGCCCGAGCCCGTCGATGCGTCCCGCCTCCTCCAGCTCGACCGGGAGCCCCAGGAAGAACTGGCGCATGATGAACACGGCCAGCACCGCGGGCGCCCCGAGCACCGGGATGACGATCAGCGGCCAGTGGGTGTCGATGAGGCCGAGGGTGTTGACGATGCGGAACAGCGGCACGATGGTCACCTCGGACGGCACCAGCAGGCCGACGAGCACGAGGACGAAGAGCGCGTTGGCGCCGGGGAACCGGATGCGCGCGAACGCGTAGCCCGCCATCGCCGCCACGAGCATGGTGCCGAGCGTCACGAGCACCGCGATGTACAGCGAGTTCCAGTACTGCTGCGCGAACGGCTGCAGCGTGAAGACCCTGCCGTAGGCGTCCAGGGACGGGTCCTGCGGCCACACGGTGGGCACGCGCCGCAGGATCTCGCTCATCGGCTTGAGGCTGGACGTGGCCATCCACCAGGTGGGGAACACGAACGGCAGGCTCAGCACGGCCAGGAGCAGCACGAGCAGCCAGCGGGTGACGCCGCGCCGGGTGCGGGGCGTGAGCCCTCGGGGTCTCACGTCAGACTTCATGGAACACCCACCTCTTGCGCGACTGCCACTGCAGCAGGGTCAGGACGAGGACGATGAGGAAGAGCAGCACGGCCAGGGCGCTGGCGTAGCCGAACTCGTTGAACCGGAACGCCTGCTGGTACAGGTAGTAGACGAGCACGGTGGTCGAGCTGCCCGGCCCGCCGCCCGTGAGCACGTCGATCTGCGCGAACACCTCGAGCGAGCCGACGATCGTGATGATCGAGACCAGCAGGATGGTCGGGCTGATCAGCGGGAGCGTGATCGAGCGGAACCGGCGCCACGCGCCGGCACCGTCGAGGCGGGCCGCCTCGTGGAGCTCCTCGGGCACGCCCTGCAGCGCGGCGAGGAACAGGATCATGTTGAGCCCGACGTTCTTGAAGACCTGCACGATCACGACGGCGACCAGGGCCGTGGTGGGGTGCCGCAGCCAGTTCGGCCCCTCGATGCCGAGCGCGCCGAGGAAGCCGTTGATGCCGCCGTCGGCCTGGAGCAGGAAGCTCCAGACGATGGTCCACGCGACGAGCGAGACCACGACGGGCGAGAAGAAGAAGGTCCGGAACGTCGTGGTGCCGGGCAGCTTCTGGTCGAGCAGGACGGCGAGCAGCAGCGCCAGCGCGATGTTCACCACGACGAGCCCGACCGAGAACCAGAGGGTCGCCGTCAGGGCGTCCGCCAGGCCGGGGTCGGCCGCCATGCGCTGGTAGTTCTCCGCCCCGACGAACGTGAAGGTGTTCGCCAGGACGTTCCACTCGTGCAGGGAGTACCAGACCACCATGCCGAGCGGCAGCACGACGAAGGCCAGGGACCCCAGCACCACCGGGGCGACCATGGTGTACCCGACGAGCCGGTCGCGGCGTGCCGCCGCCGACGCTGCTGCCACGCCTCAGTCCTCCAGGAGCGGCGTGACCGCCGCGCAGGTGTCGGCCAGCACGGCCTCGACGTCGGCGTCCGGCACCCACAGCGCGTCGAGCTCCGCGCGCACCGTCTCCGACAGCTGGGCGAAGTTCCTGTGCGCCGGCTTGGTCACCGCGTCCTGGACGCCGTCGACGACCACGGCCTCGAGCTGCTCGGCCGACAGGAGCGGGTTGGCGTCGCCGAGGGTCTCGCCGTCGAGCAGGGACTGCCGCGGCGGCGGGAAGTAGGCCGCGAGCCGCTCCGCGTTCTCCGCGTTCGTGAAGTACGCCAGGAAGTCGGCGGCCACGTCCGGGTGCTCCCCCGCGGCGAAGACGCCGACGCCGGCCTGGCCGACGACGTTCTGCGGGCCGGCCGGTCCGGCGGGCAGCGGCACGACGTCCCAGCCGAACGAGCCGTCGAGCGCCGAGGCGCGGCTGATCTGCGTGATCGTCATCGCGGCGTCGCCCGCGAAGAAGTCGGCGGTGGTGCCGGGGCCCGGCATGGCGCCGTCGTCGAACACCGCGTCGTGGAACCATGTGAGGGCGTCCACCATCGCCGGCTCGGTGAAGGTGCACTGCGTCCCGTCCGCGCTCCACGGGGCCGCCTGCCACCCCGACCAGACCGTCGCCAGGTTCTCCCAGGTCTGGTAGTCGAAGTCGCGCACCACCAGGCCCTGCTTGCCGGAGTCCTTCGCGGTGGCCGCCGCGATGTCGCGCGCGGCGTCGAACGTCCACCCGCCGTCGGCCACCAGGTCGGCCGGGTCGGGCTGCCCCGCCGCGGAGATCTGGTCGGTGTTCACGAACACCGCGAACGGGCTGGTCGAGAACGGGTAGGCGTACAGCCCGTCGCCCTCCTCCCACAGCGTGAGGGCGCTGGGCACGAGGTCGTCGAACGCGTAGCCCTCGGTGTCCTCCAGCACGGGCCGCAGGTCCACGAGGGCGCCGCTGGAGACGAACTCCGGGGCGTTGCTCTCGAAGACCCAGGCCAGGTCGGGCGCGTTGCCACCTGCGAGCTGGGTGGTCAGGGCCGTGGTGTAGTCGTCGAACGGGATGGTCTCGAACGTGACGCCGGAGACCAGCTCCGGGTTCTCGGCCACGTACGCGTCGGCGATGGACCGGAACAGCCCGAGCTGGGCCTCGTCGGCCGTCCAGACGGTCATCCGCAGCTCGACGGGCTCGTCGGGGGTGTCGGGCTCGCCCACCGGGGCATCGGCCCCGCTCGCGCAGGCGGTCAGGGCGAGGGCGGTGCCGAGGACGGCGGCGGTTCCCGCCGTCCGGCGGCCTCGGGTGCGGTGTGCAGACATCAGTTCTCCCTTGGACTGATCGGGGGGTGCTTCAGTACGGGTACACGCCGTCGGGCCAGTGCAGCTCGACGCCCGTGGCGACGAGCTCGGCCTGGTAGTCGGCGAGCTGGTCCGGCTCGGACTGCACGGAGTGCGGCGTGCGGCCGGTGGCGAGGCAGTGCGCGGCCAGGTGCCCGGCGGCCTCGCCGACGTTCCACTCCACGGGGTGCAGCCGGTAGCACCCGTTGGTGATGTGCGTGGTGCCGATGTTCTTGTTGCCCGCCAGCAGGTTGGTGGTGCGGCGCGGCAGCAGGGCGCCGAGCGGGATCTCGAACGGGGTGGACGGCACGTCGATGTAGGTGTCGCCGCCCGTGGAGGGGTGCAGGTCGATGCGGTACATGCCCACGCCCACCGAGTCGGCGTACCGGGTGGCGCCCCGGTCGCCGCGCACGGCGTAGGAGACGTCGTTCTCGGTGACCGTGGTGACCGCCCTGATGCGGCGCGACTCCCGGTGGTAGGCGGCCTGCGCCAGCCCGTCCGCGCTGCCCATGACGTCGGGGCGCAGCCGCAGGCCGGGGAACCCGGTGCCGCCGTCGGGCCGCGGCGCCTCGGTCTGCATCCAGTAGAGCATCGAGAGGCTGAGCTGCCGGGCGTCGGCGATCCGGGCCTCCTCCACGTCGCGCGGCACGTCGAGCACGTGGCCCAGGAAGTAGTCGATGCTCGGCCAGTTCACGAGGCACAGGTCGCTCGCGTAGAACCCCGGCGCGTGCAGGTCGCGTGCGGCGATGCGGCGGAACAGCCACAGGTTGCCGTCGCCGGCGTTCTTGGACTGGTCGGCGTCCACCGCGAGCGGGTCGTCCCCCGGGTTCGGCGTGAACGACCGCTTCTCCAGCGCGAGGGTGCGCGGGTTGGGCGCCGTCCACGACAGGAGCTGCTCGCCGCCCCAGGCGGCGGGCGCGTAGGTGCGCCAGAAGTCGTAGCGCTCGGGCCTGTCGATGGTGTGGTCGCCGTCGGTGTGCTCGACGACGAAGCACACGCTCAGGGCCTGGACGTTGTCCGGCTGGGCCTCGTCCGGCGCGCTGGGCTCCCCCGTCTCGTGCCGCGACTCGAACCCGGTGACGTACTCCGTGCCGGTCAGCGGCAGCAGCTCGCCGGTCTCGGTCGCGTCCACCGTGTAGGCCGCCGCGACGGTCACGTCCTCGCCGCCGACGACCGAGCGCAGCGTCACCGACGCGACCCGGTCGCCGTCGGTCGTGGCCGACACAGGACGTACCCGCTCGAGCAGCCGGATGCGGCCCGTGGACCGGTACGGGGCCAGCATCTCCTCGAGCACGCCGACGGCGACGCGCGGCTCGTGGCACAGCTTGGACACCCAGCCGGCGCCCGGGTTGAGCTCCGCCCGGTCCCGCGCCCCGTCGGTCAGCGGGTAGCGACGGCGGTAGACGTCGCGGATGCCCTCGCGCAGCGCGCGGTACCGGGCCGTGACGCCGAACCGTTCGACCCACGGGTGCTCGTCCGGCGGCACGGCCTGCGAGGTGAGCTGCCCGCCGATCCACGGGTGCTCCTCGGTGAGGACGACGCGGGCGCCGCGGTCGGCGGCCGCGAGCGCCGCGGCGATGCCGCCGAGCCCGGCGCCCACCACGAGCACGTCGGTCTGCAGGTCTGGAGAGGTCACGCGAGATCCGTCCTGTCGGGGGTTGCGGTGCGGGGGCGGGTCACCGGTTCGGTCATGGGGCGTCCGGCCCGGGCGCTGCGGCGGCCACCGTGGCGCCCGCCACGTCCGGGCAGACGAGCACCTGGTGCAGCTCGGCGTCGGTCACGGCGGCGGGCCGGCGGCCGTCGCGGTCGCGCCGCGGCTCGTCGTCGGCGACCAGGCGCGAGAGCAGGTACAGGGCGCGGGCGCCCATCTCCTCGCGGGGTACGGAGAAGCCGGACCAGTCCCGGCCGCCGCGGCGCGGGTGGTGCGGCTGCCCGAGGAGCAGCACGGACACGTCGCCGGGCACGCTCCGCCCGCGGCGTTCGAGCTCGTCGGCGAGCTCCTCGGGGTGGTTCTCGGGCGCCACGACGACGGCGGTGAACCGCTGGTCGAGGATCTCGTCCGCGGTGGCGGCGACGTCCTCCAGCTCGACGAAGCGGGTGGTGAGGCCGTGGGTCTTCATGGCGGTGCGGTAGCCCTCGACGCGGTCGAGCGTGGGCTGGTCGGTGCCGCGCAGGCCCACGTACCCGATGCGCCGGTGCCCGTGGGCCACCAGGCGGTCGATCTGCCGCACGGTGCCGCCCACGTAGTCGGCGCCGACGTAGGGCAGGCGGCCGCCGTCGCTGCCGCGCTTGCCGATGAAGACGAACGGGTAGTTGGTGTCGAGCAGGTGCTGCAGCTCGCCGCGGTGCTCGTGCTGGCCGAGCAGCAGGCAGCCGTCGGCCACGCCGAGCCGCTGCCAGCCCTCGCGGGTGAGCCGGCGGCGCCCGTCGGCCACCGGGGCGCTGGTGAACAGGAGGATGTCGACGCCGAGCCGTTCGGCCGCGTGCTCGATCCCGGTGAGGAAGGGGCCGTAGAAGTCGCGGCTGGCGCGCGGGAAGGTGGCCTCGTAGGTGAAGACGCCGAGGATCTGGGCGAGCCCGCCCGCCAGGCGCTGCGCGGCGGGGTTGGCGGTGTAGCCGGTGATGCGGATGGCGTCGAGCACGCGCTGCCGCGTCTCCTCGCTGATCCGCACGCCCGCGGGGGTGCTGCCGTTGAGCACGAAGGAGACGGTGGCCTGGCTGACGCCGGCCATGGCGGCGACGTCGGTCTGGGTGATGCGGCGACGTGGCACGGCTCCTCCTCGAACGCCCGGTCGGGTCATCGTCGACACCGGGAGTCTCCGGGGGCGCGGAGCGCGCGGTCAATCAGATGATGCGCATTATTAGCAACCCGCCCGGTGGCTCCGCAGGCGCGTGACCGCCCCGGGGGCGGTCGGATGGGGCGCATTATCAGCGCCCTCGTGGCCGCTCAGCGGCGGACCCGGGCCCGCGAGCGTGCGACGCCCTCGAGCGTGGCGCGCACCGGCGTGCCGAGGTAGATGCCGAGCGACGCGCCCGCCGCGAGGGCCAGCCCCACCGAGGCCGCCAGGACCAGCGAGCCCGGCCCGCCGCCCGCACCCGCCGCGGGGTCGGCGTGCACCATGCCGAGCAGCCCGTAGAACACCGCGCCGCCGGGCACCAGGGGCACGATCGCCGCCGTCGTCACCGCGACGGACGGGACGTGCAGGTTGTGGGCCACCAGCACGCCGACGAAGCTCGCGACCAGGGCCGCGAGACCGCTCGCCGCGGCCACGTGCAGGCCCGCCGCCGACGCCGCTGCGTACCCCAGGGCCGTGATGCTGCCCAGCAGGGCGCTCACCACGACGATGCGCGCGCCCGCCCCGTTGAACAGGGCGACGGAGACCGCGATGACGACCGCGCCGGCGACCTGGCCGGGCAGCGGGCCGAGCGGGAGCGGGCCGTCCGGCAGCGTCATCCGGTAACCCACCACGCTCCCGAGCTCCAGGCCCGCCAGGATGCCCACCACCAGCCCGAGGGTCTGGAGGGTGAGGTCGAGGATGCGACCCGCCGCGGTGAGGGCGAAGCCGTCGATGGCGTCCTGCGCCGCGCCCACCACGGTCAGGCCCGAGAGCATGAGCACGATCCCGGACGCCACGATGATGGACGGCCGCACCCCGGTGAACGGCTCGACGCCCGCCGCCGCGAGCGCCGACACGGTGACCGCGACGACGGTCGTGACGAAGGCACCGGCGATCTGGCTGAAGAACGAGGGCACGCGCAGCCGGGCGAGCCCCGACTGGGTCGACGCGGCGGCCAGGGCCGCCACGAACGTCAGGGCCACGACCGTCGCGGTGCCGCCGGACAGGATGCCGACGCCGACCGTGAGCAGCGCCCGCGCCACGACGACGACCTGCGGCCGGTACCGGAACGGCACACGGCGGATGGCCCGGAAGCGCGTCCGGGCCTCGGCGAGGTCGAGCCCGCCGTCGATGTCGACCAGCAGCGCCTGGAGCCGCTGCAGCTTGGTGTGGTCGGGTGCGGCCACGCGGACCACCCGCAGCAGGGTGTGCGGCCACCCCTCGCCGCTGCGCTGGTAGGACAGCGCGATCGACGTGTACGTCACGTCCACGTGCACGCCGTGCAGGCCGTACGCCTCCGCGACCCGCGTGACGGCGAGGGTGACCTCGTGGGCGGACGCGCCGACGGCGAACATCTGCTCGCCGACGCGCATGGCGAGGTCGAGGGCGCGCAGCACCATGGCGTCGTCGACGGCAGGCTGTATCTCGGTGTCGGGCACGTCGGCGGGGTCGGCGCGCAGGACGCGGCGCACCGTCGAGTACAGGCTTCGGCGAGGTGGCTGCGGCATCGACCCATTCTGTGCACGACTGCGCGCACGACGCCGCCGCACCGGCCTCCGCCGTCGCCGTCCGGCCCGGAGGGGTTGCCGTCGCCGCCCGGCCCGGCCACGATCGTCGCCTCACGACCGGGGAACACATGACGCGCAGGGAACGCCTGGACCGGTACCTCGCCCGGGCCGCGGAGCGGTTCGGCGTGCGGCCGGACGGTACGCCCGTGGCCGGCGACTTCGACCGGACGCTGGCCGTGCGGGTGTCCGGCGCGGGCGGCGCCGCGTGGCTGCGGGTCACCGCCCAGCCGCCCGCGTGGGCGGCCGGCGACGGCTGGGACGGCATCGCGGCGGCGACCGGCGCGCCCTTCGACCAGATCCCGATGCCCCGGCACCTCGCCACGGCGGAGTGGACCGACGACGGCGACGTCGTCCGCGCCGACCTCGTCACCCACGTCGGCCACCCCGCCGTGACCACCGGACTCGTGCTCCGGCACGACGTCGACCTGCCCGACGCGTGGTGGGCCGCGCTGCGGTCCGGCCTGGAGCCGCTGCGCCGCGTCCGGACCGGACGCGCCGCGCTGACCCCGCAGGCGCTCGCCGACACGCTGCTGGCGACGTTCGGCCTCGTGGTGGACCTGGACCGGGTCCGGTGGGAGACCGCCCACGGCGACCTGCACCTCGGCAACCTCACCGCCCCGGAGCTCACCATCCTGGACTGGGAGACGTGGGGCCGCGCCCCGGCCGGGTACGACGCCGCCGTGCTCGCCTGCTCCGCCGTGCTGCGGCCCACCGTCGCGGACCGGGTCAGGGCCGAGTTCGCCGACGTGCTCGGCACCTACTCGGGCGCCGTCGCGCAGCTCGCGGCCGCGGACCGGTACCTGGCCCTGGTGCGCCTCGGGCGGCACCGGGACGTGGCGCTGCCCCTGCGGCGGCACGCCGAGTCGCTGCTGCGGGACCTGCGACGGGACTGACGCGCGCCCCTCACGGCACGCGGAACGTGACCGTCTGCACCGGGTTGTCGAACTCGGTGGTGCGCAGCGACACGCGTGCCGCCCAGTCCCCCGTGGTCGGCAGCACGACCTCGCCCGCGTACACGCCCGGCGCCCGGGACCCGAGCGGCACCAGACCGAGGTCGACGTCGCCCGACGTCAGGCCGACCTCCGGGGCCGCGTACCCCTCGAACGGCTCGCCCGCCGCGTCCGTCATCGTGACGGTCACCGTGGCCGGGCCGACGGCGGGCGGGTCGAGCGAGACCGCGGCCGTGACGCCGTCGAGCCGCACCGCCTCGGTGACGGCGGCGGCGCTCGGCTGCCCCGCGACGGTCCGGTCCTCCTCGGGGCTGCGGTCCACGAGGAAGCCCGTGACGCCGAGCACGGCGACCAGCACCGCCGCCTCCGCGAGCGCGGTGCGGACCACGAGCCGGGCCGGAGCGGTGCGCTCGCGGGGGCGGCGCGCGGCGCGCAGGCGGGTCAGCAGCCCGTACCGGTTCCACGCGGCCAGCCCGACGGCGACCAGCGCGACGAGCACCTTGACGAGCAGGAGCACGCCGTAGCCGCTCCCGACCAGCGCGGCCCAGCTGCCGGCGACGCGCCAGGCGAGCACCACGCCCGCGACCACGAGCACGGCGAGCACGCCCGCGGCGACGGCGGAGAACCGGCCGAGCACGAGGGCGCCCGCGTCGTCGTGCACGAGGTCGCCGAGCACCAGGACGACGGCGACGAGCCCGCCGAGCCACACGGCCCCGGCGACCAGGTGCAGCACGTCGACGCCGACCACGAGCGCCTCGGGCGAGGCCGCCCGGGTGTGGCCGGTGAACGCGGGGGCGGCGAGCGCGAGCAGGCACCCGGCGAGCACCAGCAGGGTGCGGGTCCGGTCCGGGGCGACGGCGGGGAGCCCGCCGGCGGCCACCGCGAGCCCCAGGGTCACGGCGGCGGGGACGGCGTACTCGGCGGGCGCGAGCGCGCTCCACGTGCCCGCGTCGGCGATCGCGGAGACCGGGACACCGAGCTGGTAGAGCGCGACGACCGGCACAGCCGCCCACCAGCCGAGCGCCGCGACGCCCGCGGCCACGCGGGCGACGCGGCGCAGGCGGGCGCGGGGCCGGTCGGCCACGGTGTCGCGGAGCGCGGCCTCGGCCGCGCCACGGCGGGCGGCCGCGCCGCCCCGCGGACGGGCGCCCGCACCGCCCCGCACACGGGCGCCCGCGCCGCCGCGGGGAACGGCCGGCGCGCCGGGGCGCGGCAGGAGCAGGACCGAGAAGGCCGCGACCCCCGCCGCGACGAGCAGCCCGACGTACCCGGCAGCGCGGACGACGCCGAGCGCCGGCGGTGCCTCGGTCGCCGCGTCGGCCCCCGGCACGTCCACGACGTCGCTCGGCGCCCCGACCGAGAAGCTCAGCGACCCGCCGATCGGGTGACCGTCCTCGGAGACGAGCCGCCACAGGATCACGAGCGTGCCCTCGCCGACCTCCTCGTCGAGCTCGACCACGAGCCGCTCCCCGCGCACAATGGCCGACGCCGCGACCTCCTCCCCCGCCGCGTCGAACACCCGGGTGCCCGAGGGGACGCCGAGCACGGACTCGTCGAACGTGAAGGTGATCCGCTCGGGTGCGGCGTCGAGCACGGCCCCCTGGGCCGGGTCGGACTCCAGGAGCGTGGCGTGCGCCGCCGCCCTGTTCGCGGGGGCGATCAGCAGCGCGCACAGGAGGGTGAGCAGGAGCAGGACGGCGCCGCCGCGCCGGACGTCGACGGCTGTCACGGCTGCCGGTGGCGGCGGATCAGGGCCACCGCACCCGCCAGGGCGCCCGCGGCCAGGACCGCGAGCCCGCTGTAGGTGACCAGGGGGTCACCTTCGCCGGCGGCGTCGGGGGCGGGGACCGGCTCCGGCTCCGTTGCCGGCTCCGACTCCGAGGCCGGCTCGGATCCGGCCGAAGGCTCGGCGGACGCGGCGTCGGCGTCGTCGGCCGACGCCGACGGGCTCGGGTCCCCGCCACCGGTGACGACGACCACGGGTGCGGGACGCTCGAGGTCGGCGTGGTCCTGCGCGTCCTGCGCGACCTCGGTCCACGCCGCCTCGCCCGCCTCGCAGCGCTGCACCACGGGGAACACGAGCGTCGCGCCGGGGTCGTCGGGCAGGCGCACGGAGAGCTCGACGGCGGCGTGCTCGCCGTCGGGCAGGGGTTCGTCCGCGGTCCACGTCAGGGCGTCCCCGGACCGGTCCACCGTCCAGCCGTCCGCGTCGCGGGCGGTGACGTCCGCGACGCCCTCGGGCAGGCGGACCGACATCGCAGTGGTCGCCGAGCCGGCGCACCCGTGCGGCACCTCGACCCGGAGCACGGCGGTCGCCCCCGCGGCGGTGGTCGACGGTGTGATGGTCACGTGGGCCGACGCCGGCACGGACCCGAGGGTCACGAGGACGGCCGCGGCCAGGCCGGACAGGGCCGTGCGCCGCACGGCGGTCGTGCTCTTCATGGAACTCTCCGACTCTGGAGGTGGCCCGCACACCTAATCAGCGGGCCGAACTGCTGTCAAGAATGTGAACCGATGCGGCCGGAACCATTTACTCCACCCTGCGCCCCGCGTACGGTGGTTCACGTCACTGAACCAAGGTCGGCTCCGTGAACCTGGCGACCGCCAGGCCCGACCCCACCGGAGGGAAGACATGCCCAACATCACCGTCGAGCTGCTCCGCGGCCGCACGATCGAGCAGCGTCGCGAGTTCGCCAAGGCCGTGGCCGACAGCGCCGTCGAGATCCTGGGCGCCCGCCGCCAGGACGTCCGCATGGTCTTCAGCGAGATCACCCCCGACATCGTCGCCAACGGCGGTGTGCTGGCCAGCGAGGACGAGAGCCGCGCCGGCGTGGTCGCGGCGCTCGCCGACGACTGAGGCACGCGAGCCGCGCACGGCACGGCACGCGGGGCGTGGGCCCGGAGGACGAATCCTCCGGGCCCACGCCCGTGCTGCGCTACTTCACCCGGAGCGTCACCCGGGTCTCGGCGGCGAGGACGAGGTCGCTGCCGAGGTAGGAGACCGTCACGGTGACGTCCTTCCCCTTCACCTGCGGCACCTCGAACCGCACGCGCCCGTCCTGGACCGTGCCGAGCACGGTCGGGCCGTCCTTCACCACGAGCCGCACCTGCCCCGTCGCCGGGACGTCGTACGGCGCGGTGAGGGACACGTCCACCACCGTCTTCTTGTCCTTCCCCTTTCCGCTGTTCGCGGCGGAGATCTCCATCGTGGCGACCACCTTCTCCACGACGACCCGCACCTTCGACGACGACGCCGCGTGGTCGCCGTCCCCGCCGTAGCGGAGCGTGAGGTCGTGGACCCCCGGCGCCAGCGACCGGGCCGGCAGGACGATCGTGCCCCGCCCGTCCGCGATCGTCGCCGTGCCGAGCGGCTCGGTGCCGTCCCGCAGCTCCACCTCGCCGGTGGCCGTGTCGGGCGACACCGCCAGCGAGACCGAGCCCGCCGTGCCGTAGACGACGGGCAGCGCCACGCCGGCCACGGCCGTCGCCGTCGGGGACTTCACCGTGACCGTCACGGTGGCCGCTGCGGACCGGTCCTTCCCGTCGTCGGCCCGGTAGGTGAACACGTCCTTGCCGTTGAACCCGGCGTCGGGCGTGTAGGTGAACGAACCGTCCGCCGCGAGGGTGACCGTGCCGTTGGCCGGCTGGGTCACCGCCGTCGCGGTGAGGACGTTGCCGTCCTCGTCGGTGTCGTTGGCGAGCACGCCCGGCGCCGGGAGCGTCAGCGGCTGCCCGCCCACGGCCGCGTAGGCGTCGTCGCGCGCCACCGGCGCGGTGTTGACCGGCGGCTGCTCCTTCTCCTCCACGGTGATCGTCACGGTCGTCGCGGCCGACGACGCGGTGCCGTCGGACGCCCGGTAGGTGAACGTGTCGGTCCCCGCGTACCCGCTGTCGGGCGTGTAGGTGAAGGACCCGTCCGCCGCCAGCTCGACGTCGCCGTGGGCCGGCTGGGTGAGCCCCGTGGCCGTCAGGTCGTCGCCGTCCGCGTCGGTGTCGTTCGCGAGGAGACCCGGCGCCTGGACGGTCAGCGGCTCGTCCTCCACCGTGCCGTAGGCGTCCGCGGCACCCACGGGGGCCGCGTTGGCCGGCGGGCCCGCGTAGAGCTCACCCACCTGCTCCTCGGTCAGCTCGTACCCGAACATCCGGAAGTCGTCGACGAGCCCGTCCCAGCGGGCGTCCGGCCAGCTGGTACCACCGATGAGGTTCGTCGTCGTCCGGCCGTCCACGCCCACGTCACCGATGTCCACGGTGAAGTCGTCGCGGGTGGCCTGGAGCTCGCCGTCGAAGTAGATCTTGCCGACGGAGCCGCTCTGGGTGAACACCACGTGCGTCCACTCGTTCAGCGGCAGGTCGTTGCCCTGCCCCAGCACGAGCCGTTCCTGGGCGCTGCCCGGGGTACCCGGCGCCTTGAACGTCGCCGCGAAGCCGGTGGCCCCGTTGACCTGGGTGTTCGACTGCAGCAGGAAGAACGTGTCCGTGCTGCTGCCGATCTGGAGCAGGGGCACCCAGGTGGGCAGGGCGTCCGGCCGCGCCCAGATGGAGACGCTGAACTGGTCGTCCATGCCCGCCTCGATGTCGTCGGGCAGCTCGACCTGGTTGCCCGTGCCGGACGCGCCGCCGGGCAGGTTGATGCCCGCGCCGAACCGCCCGGTGGGCGTCCAGCCCGTCGCCCCGGAGAGCGTCGCCGCCCCGATCGAACCGTCCAGACCCGTGTTGGCCGCCGTCGACCCCTGGCCCTCGTCGAAGGCGTAGTGGATCGGCGTGCCCTCGCCGGGCGGCGGCCGCTCGACCGTGTGCTCCACCGTGTGGGCGGAGTCGCGCCAGCCGTCGTCGGCGAGGAAGCGGACCTCGACCTCGTGGGCGCCGGACTTGAGCGCGACGTCGGTGAACGTCACCTCCCCGTCCGCCACGTCGACCTGCCCGCCGAGGCGGGAGCCGTCGACCCACAGCTCGGCGACGCCCGCGGGCGCGCCGCCGGACGCGGCCGCGACCGTGGCCGAGACCGTGACCGGCTCGCCGAACGGCGACGGGGAGCCCGGCTCGACGCTGACCGTGGTGGTCGTGGCGAGCGCGGTGCCGTCGTCGTACAGGGCCGCGACGTCGGCGTCGCCGAGCGCCGAGGTGTAGACCCGGACGTCGTCCAGCAGGCCGTCGTAGGCCGGGTCCGGGAACCCGTTGCGGCCGAGCCAGTTGTTCGCCGTCGGGCCCACGTCGGTCATGTCGATCGTGAGGTCGTCGCGCGACGCGATCGGCTCGCCGTCGAGGTACAGCGTGCCGGTGGCACCCTGCCGCGTGAAGGCGACGTGGTTCCACTCGCCCGCCACGACGTCCCGGGTCGGCGTCGCGTAGACCCGTTCCTGGAGCGCCGCGCCCTTGGCCTTGAAGGTGGCCGCGAGCCCCGTCGCGCCGGCGGCGTTGGTCTGCATCTGGATCTGGAAGAAGCTGCCCGTGTCGCCGGTCCCGTCCCCGATGTGGAACAGGCCCGTCCAGCCCGTCTTCGTGTCGGGCCGCACCCAGAACGACGTGGTGAAGCTGTCCTCGCCCTGCAGCAGGTCGTCGGGCAGGTCGACGGCGTTGGCGGTGTCGCCGCCGGCCAGGTCGAGGGCGCCGCCGAACACGCCGTCCTCGCTCCAGCCCGTGGCGCCGGTCAGGGTCGCCGCGCCCACGTCACCGTCGGTGCCGCTGTTGGCGCCCCGGGTCCCGGAACCCTCGTCGAAGGCGTAGTGCACGGGCACGTCGGACGCGCCCGGGTCGGAGCCCACGACGACGACGTCGTCGATCATGACGCCCGCGCCCGAGTCACCGCCGCTCAGGGTCAGGTCCTGCGAGCGCGACTGCGCCGTGAACGTACCCACGTACGTGCCGAACCTGGTCTGCGAGGACAGGTCCGTGCCCGCCGTCAGGGTCGTGGTCAGGTCACCGACCGAGAGGTCGGCGGTGCCGGGCGCGGAGCCGGCGGACCGGCTGTCGCGCGCGTACCGCAGCGAGATGCGGTACTCGCGGCCCGGGTCGAGGCCCTTGACCGTGCGGGTCAGGCTGCCCTCGTCACCCACGGCGAGGTGGTAGCCCGTGAGGCCGAGGCCGCCCTGGCCAGGTCCCGCGGCGCGGACGAGCTGCACCTCGCTGTCGACCTCCCACGGGGACATGCGGCCGTTGCCGGGCTCGACGTCCACCACGGCCGGCGGGTTGGCGGAGCGCCACTCGGCCGGGATGCGCGGGTACTCGAGCTGGTCCACGAGGTGTGGCGAGCGGGCGTCCATCTCGACCGTCGGGTCGATCTGGACGATGTCGGCCACCGACGGCGTGCCGTCCTCGTCGAACACGAACAGCATGTACGCGCCGGGCGGCGCGTAGGTGCCGTCGACCGGCGTCTCGATCGTGAGCGTGTCGCCGTCCTGGGCGAACGCCAGGTCCTGGAAGTTCTGGTCGTTGTTGAACCCGTGCGTCACCGACCCGTTGCGCACCAGCGTGACGCGCGAGACGTCGGTGTCGGCCCGCACGTCGAACACGCCGTCGTAGCCGACCTTCTTCGGCACGGCCGTGACCTCGGGGCGCTCGGCGAGCTCCTCGCCGTCGAACAGGTAGGCGGGCGAGTAGAACTCGACGTCCGTGTAGCTGCGCGGACCCGGCGTGCCGCCGCCGCCCACCATGAGGCGGCCGTCGGGCAGGAGCAGGGCCGTCGAGTGGTACAGGCGGGCGTGCTCGTAGGGCACGTCGACCTGCGTCCACTCGCCGGTGTCGGGGTTCCAGATCTCGGCGGTGGTGACGTAGCCGCCGTTGCCGTTGTTGTCGCGCGAGCCGCCGGTGACGATCACGTTGCCGTCGGGCAGCACGGTCGAGGTGGCCCAGTGCCGCGCGTACCGCATCGGCTCGGTCGCCTCGACCACCGGCGCGTCGGTGCCGCCGGTGATGTCGACGGTGAAGCCGGCGCGGGCGCCGTCCGGACCGCCGCCGTTGGCCCACCAGCCACCGCCGACCTGCAGGATCTTGCCGGGGCGGTACATGGTCGCCGTCGACGTGGCGCCGACCGGGTTGCCGAGCGTGCCCTGGTTGGCGACCGCCGCGGGCAAGGTGCCGCGCAGCGTGATCTCGCCGTCGCCCGAGGGGTCGAGCTCGTACATCTGGGTGCCGGTGATGTTGAAGACGTTGCCGTTGCCCGGCGCCACGAAAGCGCGCGGGTACCACCAGCGGTTCTCGTCGGGCCCGTTGCCGCCCCCGCCGTCGCCGTACGCGGCCGCGCTGGTGGCACCGTCCAGGAGCTTCCAGGAGCTGCCCTCGTCCGGCGTGTAGCGCTCGGGGGTCAGCACGCCCGGGCCGCCGGGGCCGCCCTTGAGGCTGCCGCCCTGCACGACGATCGAGCCGTCCGGCAGCGTGGTGCCCGTCGGGTACCACCGCGGGTAGTTCATCGGGGCCTCGGTGCGCAGCCCCTGGTTGGTGGTGTAGCTCGTGACGCCGATGGCCGCGTCGTTGGGGGCGTTGCCGCCCAGGCCGTCGTCACCGCCCACCGTGAAGGTGGCGCGGCGGTGCGGCACCTGGACCTGCATCGAGCAGAACAGGTCGGTGTAGGTCGAGTTCTCGACGAGCCCCGAGACGAGGTTCGCCGTGGTGCGCTCCTCGGACGGGTCCCAGACGTCGATCTCCATCTGGCCGCCCTGCACCACGCACGAGTTGCCCTCGAAGTCGTAGGGGGTGTTGTCGGTGCAGCCGGACGACACGCTGCCGAACGACTGGACCTTGCCGTCGGACGTCAGCGCAGCGTTGATCGGCACCAGCGGCCACGGCGTCACGCCGCTCCAGGAGCCCTGCTCGGCCTTGCTCGGCGGCGAGCAGTCGGCGGGGAGCAGACCCGACGCGTAGGCGAGGCCGTGCTTCATCTGGGTGCGGATCGGCGCCTCGGAGTAGGCGGTGCCCTCGTGCCCCATGCCCGAGTACCACGACCGGCCGGCATCGATCTCCTGGCACCACGTGATCGGGTGGCTGGTGCCGTTGTGGCCCATGCCGTAGGACGTCTCGTCGGCCTCCAGCAGCGTGCGCACGTTCGGGGCCGGGTTGACCAGCCAGTCGTACCACTCGTCGCTGCGGGTGAAGCTCTCCGACAGGCCCTGGGTCAGGGGGTGCGTGGCGTCCTTGACCACCACGCGGCCCGGCCGCACCGCCGGGTTCTCCGGGTGCCCCTCGGACATCGCGCCCACGAGCCGGGCGTAGAACGGGTTCACGTCGTGCTCGCTCTGGCCCACCGACCAGCCCGCGTAGTGCATGCCCATGTACCCGCCGCCGCCGCGGATGTACTCCTCCAGCGCGGCCCGCTGCGCCACGTCGAACAGCACGCCACCCGTCTGCGCGAAGACGACGGCGTCCTTCGTGGCGAGGTTCTGCGTGGTGAACGCCGCGGCGTTCTCGGTCTCCTCGATCTCGACGGGCTGGGCGTACTCGGTGCCCAGCTGCGTGGCGAGGTCGCGCACGGCCTGGCGGGCCTGCACGTGCGACGCGTGGAAGTTCGGCTTGTAGAACAGCAGGACGCGCAGCACGCCGTCGTCGACGGAGCCTGCGCCCGCCAGGACGGGTGCCGCGGGTGCCGGGGCCGCCTGCGCGACACCGGCGCCGAGGGGTCCGGCCACCAGGAGGGCGGCGAGCGCGGCCGCGAGGTGCGCTCGGCGGGGTCGGCGCGCGTGGTGGCGCCGGTCAGGTCTGCGTAACAGGTTCATCGTTGATCCCTTTTCGCACGGTTCTCATGGAGTTTTCTTGCGCGCGGACACGGCCCGGCCGGCCGATCCCCCGCCCGAGGTCGGCCGACCGGAGCCGGCTCCGGTGGTGCTGTGGTGCTAGTGGTGCTGGTTCGTGCCCGTCACCGCAGCTCTGCGATGACCGTCTTGAGCTCGGTGTAGTCGTCCAGCCCGAAGGAGCCGAGCTCACGGCCCCAGCCGGACTGCTTGAAACCACCCCGGGGCAGGGTGACGTCGTCCGCGTGCCAGGTGTTCAGCCAGACCGTGCCGGCCCGCAGCTTGCCGCCCACCCGGTGCGCGGTGCCCAGGTCGCGCGACCACACGCCCGCGGCCAGGCCGTAGACCGTGTTGTTGGCCGCCGCGACCACCTCGTCCTCGCTGTCGAACGGGATGGCCGTGATGACCGGGCCGAAGATCTCGTCGGTCTGCACCGCCATCTGCTCGGTGACGTCGGTGATGAGCGTCGGGGCGAAGAAGTAGCCCCGGTCGGCCGCCGGGTCGGGGCTGCCCGCCGCGATCGTGGCACCGTCGGCCACCGCACCGCGCACGTAGCCCATGACCTTCTCGTGCTGCTCCTGCGAGACCAGCGGGCCCATCGTGGTGGCCGGGTCGAAGGCGTCGCCCACGCGGATGGCCTTGGCCGCCGCAGCCACCCCCTCGATGACCTGGTCGAACACCTCGCGCTGCACATACAGTCGCGAGCCGTTGACGCAGCACTGGCCCTCGTTGAAGTAGCCGGCGAGCGCGGCCCCGGCGATCGCCGCGTCCAGGTCGGCGTCAGCGAAGATGATGTTCGGCGCCTTGCCGCCGAGCTCCAGCGAGACCTTCTTGAGGTTCCGCGAGGCGCCCGCCGCGATCTTCTTGCCCACCTCGGTGCTGCCGGTGAAGGCCACCTTGTCGACGCCGTGGTGGTCCACGAGCGCCGCGCCCGCGTCGCCGAAGCCGGGCAGCACGTTGACCACGCCGGCCGGCACGCCGGCCTCGAGCAGCAGCTCGCCCAGGCGCAGCGCCGTCAGCGGGGTCTGCTCCGCGGGCTTGAGCACGATCGTGTTGCCCGCCGTGATCGACGGGACGATCTTGAACGCGGCCATGGTGAGCGGGAAGTTCCAGGGCACGATGCCCGCCACCACGCCGATGGCCTCGCGGCGCGTGTACGCGTGGAACTCCTTGCCGGGCACCGACATGGGGATCGTCGTGCCCTCCATCTTCGTGGCCCACCCCGCGAAGTAGCGGAACAGCTCGGCGGCCACGCCGACGTCGCCGCGGGCCGAGGCGAGACTCTTCCCGTTGTCGAGCGACTCGAGCTGCGCGAACTCCTCCGCGCGCTCCTCGATCATGTCGCCGATGCGCCACAGCAGGTGGGAGCGGTCGCGCGGGCTCATCCGCGACCACGGCCCGGCCTCGAACGCGTTCCGGGCGGCGGTGACCGCGCGGTCGGCGTCGACCGCCGAGGCCTGGGCGACCTGGACGAGCGTCTCCTCGGTCGCGGGATTCACCGTCGCGAAGGTCTGGCCGTCCTTCGCCTCCACCCACTCGCCGTCGATGAGGAGCTGCTTGGGCGAGGAGAGGAACGCGGAGACGGCGGGCAGGAGCTGGGGATTCTCGGACATGGGGGCCTTCCGTGAGGTCGTGGGTGTGGTGGTGCGGGCTGAGGACGGGCGTGACTACTTGATGATCAGCACCTTCGATCGGTCGAGGGTGAGCGCGACGGCGGCCACGATGATCGCGCCGTACAGGATCTGCTCGTACGCCGACGGCACGCCGACGATGGGCAGCCCCACGCGCAGCAGCGTCACCACGAGCGCACCGGCCAGGCTGCGCCACAGCGAGCCGTGGCCACCCGTGATGGCGGTGCCGCCCACCACGATGGCCGCCACGGCGGGCAGCAGCAGGTTGTCCGCCATGGTGGGGCTCCCGCTGAAGTTCCGGGACACCAGCATGACGGCCGCCAGCCCCGCGCACGCACCCGACAGCGTGAACGCCCCGACCTTGACCAGGTCCACGGGCGATCCGGCGAGGCGGGCCGCCGACTCGGAGTACCCGATGGCACGCACCCAGCTCCCGACCGGGGTGAGGCGCAGCACCAGGGACACGACCGCCACGACGACCAGGGCGACCACGAAGGCCATCGGCAGCACCCCGGCCACGTAGAGCGTGAGCCAGTGGGTGGTGCCGCGGTCGGACACCGGGATGGGCCCGGCGTCCGAGATCACCAGCGCGATCGCGGAGAAGATGCTCATCCCGCCGAGGGTGACGATGAACGACGGGATGCGCAGCAGCACGTGGGCGACGCCCTGCAGCGCCCCGATCGCACCGGCCACCGCGACGATCGCGAGCGTCGTCAGCCCGCCGAGGTCGGGCAGCCAGAGCGCGAAGAAGACCGTGGCCAGGGAGCACAGCGCGGCGATCGACAGGTCGATGCCACCGCACAGGACGACGACGGTGGCCCCGGCGGCGAGCACGACGAGCGGGGCCGCCGTGCGGACCGCCGCCGTGAGGCTGCTCAGCGTGAAGAACCCCGGGTCGACGACGGTCAGTGCGGCCAGCAGCACGACGAGCGCGATGACCGGCATGAACGACGTGAGCCGCTGGCCCACGGTGGGCCGGGCGACGACGGGCGCGTCGGAGGCCGGCTGGGCGAGGACGGGCGTGGACACGGTCAGACCATCTCCTTGACGAGGTCGAGCGGCGTCGGCTTGCCCCCGGAGGGAGCGGCGATCTCGGTGGTCGCGCGGCCGTCGCTCATCACGACGATCCGGTCGGACATGCCGATCGCCTCCTCGAGGCTGTCGGCGAGCAGCACGGTGGCCACCCCGCTGCCCGCGAGCTCCCGCATCAGGCGGTACACCTCCGAGCGCGCCCCGATGTCCAGGCCGCGCGTGGGGTGGTCGAGCAGCAGCAGCCGCACGTCGCCCGACACGAGCCAGCGCGCGAGCACCACCTTCTGCTGGTTGCCGCCGGACAGGCGCTGGATCGCGGTGCCCCGGTGCGGCGTGCGGATCGAGAGCCGCTCGATCCACGTGTCCACCAGGGTGGCCTGCTTGCGCGGCCGCACCAGGGGCCCGGAGCAGCGCGCCTGCTGCTTGGTCAGGGTCATGTTGTCGGCCACCGACATCGGGCCCACCATGCCCTCGGTCTTGCGCTCCGCCGGCACGTACCCGATGCCCGCCGCGCACGCCGCGCGCGTCCCCGACAGGTCGAGGCGCTCGCCGTCCAGCTGCACCTCACCCGCCGTGGTGGCCTCGGCGCCGAACAGAGCCCGGCAGAGGTCCTCGCGGCCGGAGCCGTGCACGCCGACGATGCCGACGATCTCGCCGGCGCGCACCTCGAGGTCGACGTCGCGGAACGTCCTGCCGGACAGGCCGCGCACCACCAGCCGGGGCCGGCCGGGCTCCTCGGACCGCTCCGCGAGGCCGTCGTGGTAGTGGTCGTCCGAGCCGGTCGAGCCGATCATCATCCGGTGCAGCTCGGCGGGAGCGGCACCGGCGGCGGGCACCTCGCCCACCGACCGGCCGCCGCGCAGCACGGCCACGCGGTCGCACACGTCGAGCACCTCGTCCAGGCGGTGCGAGACGAAGACGACGGAGGCGAACTCGCGCAGCCGCCGCACCTGCGTGAACAGGGTCTCGATCTCCTTGGACTCCAGCACGGAGGTGGGCTCGTCGAGGATGATCACGGGCGGGTGCGACGTGCGCTCCTCGATGCGCAGCACCTTGGCGATCTCGACCATCTGCCGGTCGGCGAAGCTCAGCGAGTCGGTGCGCGCGAGGGGGTCGATGTGCGACCCGATCTTGTCGAGCTGCTCCTGGGCGAGCCGCCGCATCGTGCGCCAGTGGTAGATGCCGCGGCGCACGCCCGGGCCCTCGCTGCCGAGCACGATGTTCTCGGCGGCGGTGAGGTTGGGCACCAGCGACTGCTCCTGGAACACCATGCCGAGGCCGTGGTTCGCGGCGTCGACGACGCTCCGCAGCCGCACCCGCTCCCCGCGCACCCAGATCTCGCCGGCGTCGGGCCGGACGAGGCCGACCAGCGCCTTGAGCAGCGTGGACTTGCCGGCGCCGTTCTCACCGGCCAGGCCGAGCACCTCGTTCTGGTGCACGACCAGGTCGACGCCGTCGAGCGCCTTGACGCCCGGGTAGTGCTTGACCAGGCCCCGCACCTCCAGGGCGGGCGGGGCCGTCCGGCCGCCCGGCACGGGCCCGGTCTGCAGGTTCGTGGTCACTTCGTCACCTGGTTCCTACGACGCTGGGGGATGACGGCGGCCGCGACGGCCGCCACGACGATGAGGCCCTGGACGCCGCCCTGCCAGTACGGGCTGACGCCGACCTGGACGAGGCCGTTGGTCAGCACCGTCACGAGCAGCACGCCGACCGTGGAGTGCAGGATGCCGCCGCGGCCGCCCGTGAGCAGCGTGCCGCCCACGACGGCGGCCGTGATGGCCGAGAAGTCGTAGCCCCGCCCGGCCTGGACCAGCCCGGCGCTGAGCTGGCTGGTGACCATGACGCCGGCGAGCCCGTAGAACGCGCCCGCCAGGGTGAAGACCGCCACCTTGTACGGGGCCACGCGTACGCCCGAGAGCGCCAGCACCTCCTCGGCGCCGCCGATCGCGAAGGCGTACCGGCCCAGGCGCGAGTAGCGCTGCACGAGCCAGCCGAGCAGCACGCAGCCCAGCGCGATCCAGGTCAGGTGGGCCAGCCCGAGGAACCGCTCGACGGCCCAGCCCTCCAGCATCGGGTCGGCGATGTTGGGCTGCACGCCCGCGAACAGGAGGGTGGCGAGGCCGAGCCCCACGGCCGAGACGCCGAGCGTCGCCATGAACGAGGGCACCTTGAGCAGCACCAGGGCGAGCCCGCTGAGACAGCCGAGCCCGGCCGCCAGGAGCACCGCGACGGCGATGCCGACGAACCCGAGGTCGTTGTCGTTGCGGTTGTTGGCGACCAGGAGGGCCACGGTGATCGCGGAGGCCCCCATGATCCCGGGAGCGGAGAGGTCGATCGACCCCATCATCAGCACGAAGCTGATGCCGATGGTCACCACGGCGAGCACCGCCGCGGCGTCGAGCACGTTCTGCACGTTGGAGAGCGTGCGGAAGCCGGGGCTGAGGGCCGCGAACACGCCGAACACGACCACCAGGGCGATCGGCGGGCCCGCGTCCCTCAGGGACACCCCCCGCCGAGGCTGGGGGCGTCGGGCCTGCACGACCTCGGTGTCGGCCTCGGCGGGGGATGTCATGGTCACGAGATCGCGCCCTGCGACCGGCTGAAGAGGTTGTCGCAGGCGAAGTCGGCCTCGCTCGTCTCCGGGGAGACGAAGTCGGCCACGTTGTCCTGCTGGATGAGGAACTGCTCGGCGAACCAGGCGCGGTCGTCGGCGGCGATGTCCTCGACGGCGAGCTCGCCGGTGGCGACGCAGTAGCCGATGGCCAGGCCGATGCCACCCTGCCACGGGCCGTCGCTCGAGACGGTCGCGGTCATGGTGCCCTCCTCGATGGCGGTCAGGGCGTCCGGCACGGCGTCGATGCCGACCACCGCGACGTCGTCCCGCCCGGCCTGCTGGAGGGCCTCGAGCGCCCCGAGCGCCATGTCGTCGTTGGCCGCCCAGATGCCCTTGATGTCGTCACCGTGCTTGGTGAGCAGCGTCTTGGTCACCTCGAGCGCCTCGGCGCGGGAGAAGTTGGCGGTCTGGTCGTCGAGCAGCTCGACGTCGGGGTTGCCCGCGAGCGACTCCTCCAGGCCGGCGAAGCGGTCCTTGGCGGCGCCGGTGTCGAGGATGCCCTGGAGGGCGACGATGCCGCCCGAGCCGCCGATGGCCTCGGCCAGCGCGTCGCCGATCTGCCTGCCGGACTCCACCCCGTCGTAGGTGATGTGCGACAGCCAGGAGTCGTAGTCGGCCACGTTCAGGTCGGCCGGCTTGTTCCACTGCGTCACGAGGTAGGCACCGGCCGCCTCGGCACCCTCCACGATGGGCGGGGTGTCGGAGTCGCCGTTGGGCAGGATGTTCATGACCAGGCACTCGGTGTCGCCGGCGAGCAGCTGGCTGATCTGCTCCTGCTGGCGCGTCGAGTCGCCGTCGTAGGTCAGGCGCTCCTGGGTGAGGCCGACCTGCTCGGCGAAGGCGTCGCCGCCGTCGAGCCACGAGGCCTCGTAGGGGTTGGACTCGTTGCGGACCTGGCCCACCAGGGTCACGTCGGCGGGGTCGCAGGCGCCGGAGGCCACGTCGCCGCCGGCGGCCCCGCCGCCGGCGGCCGTCTCGGTGCAGCCCGTGAGGGCGGCGGCCGCGAGGGCCACGCCGAGCACGGCAGCCGTGGGTCGAGAGGTGAACTTCATCGTTGATCCTCGATTTCGTTGGTGCCGGTGACCGGCGGGGGGTGTCGTAGGGACGGAGGGTCAGCGGGCCATCCAGCCTCCGTCGACGGCCAGCACGTGGCCGTTGACGTAGTCGGCGGCCGGGGAGCTGAGGAAGACGGCAGCTCCGGCGACGTCCTCGGCGGTACCCCAGCGGCCGGCCGGGATCCGTTCGAGGATCG
Source organism: Promicromonospora thailandica (assembly GCF_024171955.1). Classification (GTDB taxonomy): domain Bacteria; phylum Actinomycetota; class Actinomycetes; order Actinomycetales; family Cellulomonadaceae; genus Promicromonospora; species Promicromonospora thailandica. The sequence goes on from NZ_JAMTCS010000001.1 coordinate 409,020, forward strand.
AGCGTGAGCGGTCCGCGTCCTCGCGGAGCGCCGTGGTGTTGTCGGTGACCATGTAGCCGGGCGCGATGGCGTTGACCTGGACGCCGTGCGGCCCCCACTCGTTCGCCAGCGCCTTGGTGATGCCCGCGACGCCGTGCTTGGAGGCGGCGTACGAGACCACCCGGAGGCCGCCCTGGAAGGACAGCAGGCTGGCGATGCTGACGACCTTGCCGTGGCCGCGCGCGACCATGGGCCGGCCGAGCTGCTGGGTGAGGAAGAAGAGGCCGTTGAGGTTGACGTCGAGCACGCGCTGCCAGGAGTCCCGGCCGACGTCGACGGAGTCGGCGCGGTCGATGATCCCGGCGTTGTTGACCAGGACGTCGACCTGCCGCGACGCGTTCAGGTCGGCGCCGACCCGCTCGACCGCGTCCAGGTCGCTCACGTCCAGGTCGACGACGTCGGCCTTCCCGCCCGCCTCGGTGACCAGGTCGCGCGTGGCGTCCTGGTGGCCGGGGCGCCCGAGGAGCACGACGTCGGCGCCCGCGCGCGCGAGGCCGACGGCGACGGCCTGTCCGAGGCCCCGGCCCGCGCCCGTCACCACGGCGCACCGGCCGTGCAGGTCGAAGGGCGAGGTGGCGCCGGTCGCGGTCACAGGTCCTCCAGCGCCACGGGGCTGAGGTCGGTGTAGACGTTGTTCTCCCCGGCCATGGCCCAGATGAAGGCGTACGACCCGGTGCCGGCCCCCGCGTGGATGGACCACGGCGGGGAGATCACGGCCTCGCGGTTGCGCATCACGAGGTGGCGCGTGGCGCCGGGCTGCCCGAGGAAGTGGAAGACGCGGTCGGTCTCCTCGAGGTCCACGTAGCAGTAGATCTCGGTGCGCCGGTCGTGCAGGTGCGGCGGGAAGGTGTTCCAGACGGAGCCGCTGGCGATGACCGTCACGCCGAACTGGAGCACGGAGGTCTGCAGCTCCTGGCCCCACGCGTAGCGGAAGAGGTTGCGCTCGTTGGCCGCCTCGGCCGAGCCCAGCGCGACCGGCTCCACCTCGGTGTGGCGCAGCGCCGTGGTCGGGTAGGTCGCGTGCGCCGGGGCCGACACGAAGTAGAAGGCGGCGTCGGCGCCGCCGAAGGTGACCTGGCTCCCCCGGCCCACGAAGAGGCCGTCGAGGTGGTCGAGCTCGTACTTCTCGTCGTCGACGACGACGTGGCCCGCACCTCCGACGTTGATGACCCCCAGCTCGCGCCCCTCGAGGTGGGACGCCGTCCCCAGCACCTCGGTCCAGGCGGGCAGCTCCACCTCGTCGGTGCCGGGGACCGCCCCGCCCACGACCAGCCGGTCGTCGTGGGTGTACGTTCCCCGCACCTCGCCGGCCGCGAAGAGGTCGGGAACGAGGAAGCTCTCCCGGAGGTCCGCGGTGGTGGCCGTCTCCGCGCCGGACGGAGATGTCGAGTATCGAACCTGGATCACGAAGTCGCCCCTCGGTTTGTGAACTGCGTTCGTCTATGTGAACTACGCCGACCATAGACGTGACCCCGGTCACGGGTCAAGGGGCGGAAACCTGTCCATGTATGCGAACTCGCGGTAGTGTCAGAATCACCCCGGGGCCCGGACCTGGGTACCCCCGCGGCACCAGAGGAGAGTTCATGCAGCGTCAGACGGAGCTTCAGAGGGAGACGGTCACCGAAGCGGGGCCGGTCAAGTCAGCGGCCCGCGCCCTCGACCTGCTGGACGACATCGCGGCCCACGGCCCCGGCACCCAGCTCCAGCTCTCGACGCGCCTCAACATCCCCAAGAGCAGCCTGCACGCGCTGCTGCGCACCATGACGGACCGCGGCTGGCTGCAGACCGACCCCACCGGCAGCGTCTACCAGCTCGGGATCCACTCCCTGGTCGTGAGCTCGGCGTACCTCGACGGCGACCCCGTGCTCGCCCGCGCCACGGCCGTGCTCGACGAGGTGGCCGCCGCCACCGAGGAGACCGTGCACCTCGGCCGGCTCGACGGGGCCGACGTCATCTACACCGCGAAGCGCGAGTCGGTGCACCCGCTGCGCATGCACTCCGCCGTCGGCCGACGGCTGCCCGCGTACGCCACGTCGCTGGGACGTGCGCTGCTCGCCGAGCTGCCGCCCGAGTCCCGCAGCGCCCTGGTGCCGGAGTCGATCGCCGCGATCACGCCGCGCACGACCACCGACAAGGACGCCGTGCTCGAGATCATCGACCAGGCGGCCTACCAGGGCTACGCCACGGAGAGCGAGGAGTCGTGCCTGGGTGTGCGCTGCTTCGGCGTCGCGCTGCCCTTCACCAACAGCTCGGCGGACGCGATGAGCGTCGCCGTGCCGATCAGCCGGCTCGGCAACGGGCGTGAGGACCTGATCATCGAGACGCTGCTCAGCGTGCGGTCGCGCCTGGCCGCGGTGCACGACAACAGCCTGGTGCGCTGACCTTCCCGGGCCCCGGGACCTCGAAGGCTCAGGCGGCTCGGCGGCTCGGAGGCTCAGGGCGCGAGGCCCTGCTCGTCCATCTCGGCCTGGCAGTCGTGGCCGCGGGCGAGCGCGGCGCGATAGCGCGCGGCCTCGGTCCGGACGGCGGCCTGGTCCGCCCGCAGCCGGGTGATCTGCTCCTCGACGGCGGCGGCGTGGCGCTCGAGCAGCGCGATCCGTGTGCGGTGGCTCTCGAGCCCGGCCGGAGCCAGCCGCACGAACTCGCGCACCTCCGCCACGGGCATCCCCGTGCGCCGCAGCACCTGGACGAGCCGGACGAAGCCCACGGCCAGCGGCGAGTACCGGCGCCGGCCGTCCGGGCCCCGGCCGACGTCGGGCAGCAGGCCCGTGCGCTCGTACCAGCGCAGCGTGTCGAGGCTCAGGCCCGTCAGCTCCGAGACCGCGCGGATGCCGATCCCGTCCGGGGGCGTCGAGGTGCCGCTCACCCGAGCCACACTAGCTCCGCCACGCCGCGGCCCGGCCGGCCACGTCGAGCACGAACCGGTACCGCACGTCGTTCTTCGCCAGGCGTGCGAACGCCGTGCCGACCTCGGCGAGCGGGAGCACCTCGACGTCCGCCACGATGCCGTGCGCGGCGCAGAAGTCCAGCATCTCCTGCGTCCGCACCGTGCCGGCGCCCGCGGACAGGGTCATCGTGCGGCCGAGCAGCGCCATGGGCTCCAGGTCGTAGCGGCCGGCCGTGCTGAGCACGACCAACTCGCCGCCGAGCCGGAGCGTGCGCAGGTACGGCGACCGGTCGTGCTGCGCCGACGCGGTGTCGACCACGAGGTCGAGCGGGCCGGCGGCCCGCATCGCGGCCTCGTCCGTGGATACGACCACCGCGTCGGCGCCCAGGTCGCGTGCGGCCCGGACCTTGTCCGCCGATGTGGTGAAGACCGTGACGTGGGCCCCCAGCGCCGCCGCGAACCGCACCGCCAGGTGGCCGAGCCCACCGAGCCCGACGACGCCGACCCGGTCCCCCGCGCCGACGCCCGCCCGCCGCAGCGGGTCGAACGTCGTGACGCCCGCGCACATGAGGGGTGCCGCGCCGGCGGGGTCCAGGCCCCGCCGGCAGGTGGTACACGAACGCCTCCCGCACCACGTACTCGGTCGAGTAGGCGCCGCGGGTCGTGCTGCCGTCGTGCCGGTCGACCCCGCCGTAGGTCGTGGTCGGGAGCTCCTCGCAGTACGTCTCGCGGTGATCGAGGCAGGCCGCGCACACGCCGCAGGAGTCGACGACGTTGCCCACGGCCACCGGGTCCCCCACCCGGAACCGGGTCACGTCGGCCCCGACGGCTGCGACCTCGCCCACGAACTCGTGGCCCGGCACCAGCGGCTCCGCGCCCGGGGCCAGGGCCTCGACGGCGTGGAGGTCGCTGTGACACACCCCCGCGTACGTGACCCGCACCGCGACGTCGTCGGGGTGCAGGTCACGCCGCTCGAAGGTGTAGGGCCGCAGGTCGTGTCCGGGTCCGAAGGCCGCGTAGCCGGTGGTCTCGCGCATACCGGCGACGCTACGAGCTGGAGTGCGCTCCAGCGCAAACGCGGCCGACGGACACGGCGCTGCTCGGCCGGCCTCCGGGTCAGGCGGCCGGGCGGGGCGCGGAACGGGCCGGGAGCGCCAGCGCGTGGACGGAAGCGACCGAGGCGAGCGCCGCGTCCAGGGCCTGCGGGGTCAGGCCGTGCTCGGCGACCTGGGCGTGGACCGCGGCGAGCACCTGGTCGGACGCCGCCCACAGCGGCACGCCGGCCTGGTCGGCCACGTCGAGGAGCATCTGCTCGGCGGTCAGGTCGTCGACCCTGCGCAGGACGGCGACGAGGCTCTTGGCCCGCTCGACGGAGACCTCGCTGACGACGAGGGCGGGGGCCCCGTCCGGGTGGTGCGACGGCTCCGACTCGTACTCCGACTGGTACGGGGCGGGCTGGACCTGAGCGGACGGCTGGGCGGTGAGTGACGGCGACATACGAACCTCCAGATCCGATGAGTTGCTGAGATCTGGAGCCGCTTCATGACCCCGGGACCCACAAGACTAGAGCAAGACCTCGCAAACGGGCAAATATCCCCCAGTGCCTCGAGCGCGCGGATCGGGTTCGGGATGCGAGTAACCGCAAACGGGACGAACCTCGGAATAACGGCGACGCGCACTGCGTCGCCATGACCAAGGAGGTTAGAGATGCCGTCCTGGCTCATCCTCATCATCATCGGTGTCGTGCTCGTGATCCTGGGAGTCGCCACCGAGATCGGCCAGTTCCTGATCTGGATCGGAGTGGCCGTCCTGGTGGTCAGCCTGGTGCTCGGGCTCGCCCGCCGTACCCGGACGTGACGTGACACCTCCGCAACCGGAGCCGGCCGGTGCCCCCACCGGCCGGCTCCGGTCGTCTCACGCCCGGGTCGCGCTTCGGCGTCGGCCCGGGCTGAGTCGTCGGCGCTGAGTCGTCGGCGCTGAGTCGTCGGCGCTGAGTCGTCGGTGGGCCGGGTCGATGGTGGACTGAGGCGATAGGTGCCCTGCTCGGCCTCCTCTCGGCCGCCCTCTACGGCGTCGCCGACGCCCTGGGCGGTGTCCTCTCCCGCAGCTGGCCCCCCGTGCGCGTCGCGCTGGCCGGACAGGTCGGCGGGCTCGTCGTCACCGCGGCGGCGGCGCCCCTCGCGGGCGGCACCGCGCCCACGTCGGCCGACCTGGCCTGGGGCGCGCTCTCCGGCGCCGGAACCGGCGTCGCGATGGTCTTCCTGTTCCGCGGCATGAGCCGGGGCGCCATGTCCGTGGTCATCCCGGTCAGCGCCGTGGGCGGTCTCGCCCTCCCCGTCCTGGTCACCACCGTGCTGCTCGGTGAGCGCCCGTCGGCCTGGGCGTGGGCCGGCATCACGCTCGCGCTGCCGGCCCTCTGGCTGGTCTCCCGGACCCGGACGACGACGGCGGACACTGCCGCCGGCGTCCGCGACGGGCTGGTGGCGAGCGTCGGCATCGCGCTGCAGTACCTCGCCCTGGCGCAGGCGAGCCCGGGTGCCGGCCTCTGGCCCGTGACGTCCGGGCGCGTCACCGCCGTGCTGGTGGTGGCGGCCATGGCGCTGCTGCCCGCCCTGCTGCCCGTGCACCGCGCCGCCCCCCGGCCCGCGCCGGCGCAGCCCCTGCCCCTACGGGTCACCGCGCTCGCGGGCCTGACCGGCGTCCTCGCCGCTGCCGCCCTCTTCTGCTATCTCCTGGCCACCCGCACGGCGCTGGTGGCCGTCGCGAGCGCCCTCTCGTGCCTGTACCCGGTGGTGCCGGTGCTGGTGGGCCTGACGTTCCTGCGGGAACGCCCCGGGCGCACGCAGGCGGCCGGCCTGGTCCTCGCCCTCGCCGCGTGCGCCCTGATCGTCGTGCCGTGACTCGACGCGACTCGCCGTGCCGCCGCGCGCCGTCCGAAGGCGAGCGGACCGGGGCGTCCCTAGTGTCGGAGGGAACCGGACGGCGAAGGAGCATCCCATGCGCATCGGCTACACCCTCATGACCGAGCAGAGCGGACCGCGCGAGCTGGTGCGGCACGCGACGGCGGCCGAGGAGGTCGGCTTCGACTTCGAGGTGTCGAGCGACCACTACTCCCCGTGGCTCACCGAGCAGGGGCACGCGCCCAACGCCTGGGTGCTGCTCGGCGCGGTCGCGCAGGCCACGAGCCGGGTGGGGCTGATGACCTTCGTGACCTGCCCGACCATGCGTTACCACCCCGCCGTGGTGGCGCAGCAGGCGGCGACGCTCCAGCTCCTGGCGGACGGGCGCTTCACGCTCGGGCTCGGCGCGGGCGAGAACCTGAACGAGCACGTGGTGGGCGAGGGCTGGCCGAGCATCGACGTACGGCACGACATGCTCGAGGAGGCGGTTCACGTGATCCGCGAGCTGCTCACCGGTGAGCTCGTGACGTGGGAGGGCGTCCACTTCCGCGTGGACTCGGCGCGCCTGTGGGACACGCCGGACGCGGGCGTGGAGATCGGCGTCGCCGTCTCCGGGGAGAAGAGCGTGGAGCGGTTCGCGCCCCTGGCGGACCACCTGGTGCAGGCGATGCCCGACGGCGACGTGGTGCGGCAGTGGAGCAGCACGCACCCGGGCACCTCGCGGGTGTACGGCCAGCTACCGGTGTGCTGGGACCCGGACGAGCAGGCGGCGGTCGAGCGCGCGCACGCCGAGTTCCGCTGGTTCGGCGGCGGGTGGGCGGTGAACGCCGACCTGCCCACGCCGGCCGGTTTCGCCGCGGCCTCGCAGTTCGTGCGCCCGGAGGACGTCGCGTCGTCGATCGCCTGCGGTCCCGACCTGGACCGGCTGGCCGACAGCGCGCGGCCGTTCCTCGAGGCGGGGTTCACCGACCTGGCCATCGTGCAGATCGGCGAGCACCAGCAGGACCGGTTCCTCGCCGAGGCCGCCGGCCCGCTGCTCGAACGCCTGCGGAACCTGTAGCGGAACCTGGGGCGGGGAACCCGGAGCAGCCCGGTCACGCCCGGCTGAACCGCAGCCCCAGGTGGTCCATCGTGGCCGGGAGGGGGTCGCCCGCCAGGTAGCGGCCCCGTTCCACGCGCAGGTCGTGCGCGGCGAGGTGCACGAGCAGGTGGGACGTGACCAGCAGCACGAGGTTGCGGCCCGGGCACGACACCGGGCCGCCGCTGAAGGGCACCAGGCCCCAGTCGGCGTTGTTGCGGCCGTCCAGCCAGGCCTCCGGCACGAACGCGTCGGCGTGGTCGAGCCGCTCCGGGTCGCGGTGGAAGAACGCGCTCACGACCGCGAACCCCGTGCCGGCGGGCAGGGTGCGCTCCCCCCAGACCGTGGGCTCCGTCGAGTCCCGCAGCACCACGAGCGTGGTCGGCCACAGGCGCAGCGACTCCAGCACGCAGGCGCGGGCGTACGGCAGCAGCGCCGTGCCGGGCCCCGGGTCCGCCGACTCGGCGAGCAGCCGCGCGCGGACCTCGGGCCGGGCGGCGACCACGGCGAGCGCCCGCAGCGTCGCGGCCCCCGCGGCGTCGAACGCGAACAGCCAGTGCGGTACCTGGCCCGGCGCGGTGGCGGCTCCCGCGGCCCGGGCGGCGGCGGCCAGCGTCCCTGGCTCGGCGGCCCCGGTGCGGTACTCCAGGCGGCGGGCGAGCTCCTGCCGGAGGTCGTCGTCGCGCGGGTGGAAGACCGACCAGTTGGCGTGCCCGCGCAGCGTGTTCAGCAGGTCGACGAGCTCGTGGTCGCCGCGGGCCGGGGCGCCGAACACGATCTCGAGCACGACCTCCCACCAGACCCGGGCGAAGGTCTGCGCGTCGAACCCGCCCGACCCGTGCAGCTCGCGGACCAGGACGCCGGCGCCGTGCCGGACGGCGTCCGTGAAGGCGGCCCCGTCGTCGTGCACGGGCAGCTCGGTGCGCAGCGCCGCCTCGTTGAACGGCCGCCGGACCGCGCGGTCGGGCGTCGGGGAGATGAGCACGCCGTCGGGCTGGAAGTGCCGCAGCGCGCCGACCTTCTCCGTCGTGGCGGGCGTGAAGGGTTCGGGCGATCCCTCCAGCAGCCGGCGCACGTGGTCGGGCTGCGTGACCACGACCATGCGGCGCGGCCCGAGGCGCAGCGCGAGCGGGGCGCCGTCGTGCCGCGCGCGCAGCCCGGCCAGGACCGCGCGGGCCGTGCGGTCCGTCTGGTGGCGCTCGGCCCAGGCGGTGGCCCGCGGCCGGCGGACGATCGCCCCCTGGGCCACCAGCGGCGCGAGCACGGAGGTGGCCACGCGGACCGTCGCGGCCGGGCCCAGGTCGACGGGCGTGTCCGTCACGGCCGGCCCGGCTGCTCGGCGGTCCGGTCGGCCGGCACGGTCGGGTCGAGCACCACCTTGACGCACCCGTCGTCCTTGGCCTGGAACATCGCGTACGCCTCGGCGGCGCGCTCGAGCGGCCAGCGGTGGGTCCGCAGGTCGAGCACGCCCAGCGGGTCGGCGGGGTCCTGGACGAGCGGCAGCAGGTCGTCCGTCCAGCGCCGCACGTTGGCCTGCCCCTGGCGGATCGTGACCTGCTTGTCGAACAGCCGCAGCATGGGCAGCGGGTCCTTCGCGCCGCCGTAGACACCGGACAGGGACAGCACCCCGCCCCGGCGCACCAGGTCGATGCCCAGGAGCAGCGCGGCGAGCCGGTCGACGCCCGCGTGCTCCACGACCGGCCGGCCGAGCACGTCCGGCAGCAGGCCCGACGCCTTCTGCATCGCCTCGGCGACCGGCGACCCGTGGGCCTCCATGCCGACCGCGTCGATGACGGCGTCCGGGCCACGCCCCTCGGTCAGGTCGCGCACGGCGCCGAGCACGTCGGTGCGGCTCTGGTCGATCACGGTGGCACCGTGCCGCGCGGCCATGGCCAGCCGCTCGGGGACCAGGTCCACGCCGATCACGAGGCCCGCGCCACGATGGGCGGCGACCCGGGCCGCCATCTGGCCGATCGGGCCCAGGCCGAGCACCACGACCGACCCGCCCTCGGGCACGTCGGCGTACTCGACCGCCTGCCACGCCGTGGGCAGCACGTCCGACAGGTAGAGGTAGCGCTCGTCCGGCTCGCCGTCGTCCGGCACCACCACCGGCCCGTAGTGCGCCTGCGGCACGCGCAGGTACTGCGCCTGGCCGCCCGGCACCTGGCCGTACAGCTTCGTGTACCCGAACAGCGCCGCACCGCTGCCCTGGTCGGTCACCTGGGTGGTCTCGCACTGCGACTGGAGCCCGCGCCGGCACATCCAGCACCGGCCGCAGGCGATCCCGAACGGAACCACCACCCGGTCCCCCACGCGCAGGTCGCCGGCCTCCGGCCCGACCTCCTCCACGACACCCATGGCCTCGTGCCCCAGCACGTCGCCGGCGTCGAGGAAGGGGCCCAGCACGCCGTACAGGTGCAGGTCGGAACCGCAGACGGCCGTGGACGTGACCCGCACGACGGCGTCGGTCGGCTCCTCGATCCTCGGGTCCGGCACGTCCTCGACCCGGACCTGCTCCTTGCCCTGCCACGTGAGTGCTCTCATGGTCGCCGTCCGATCTGCTCGGGGTGCACGGTCTCCGGCCAGCCTCACCCGGGACGCGGTCACCCGCACGTGATCACACCCCGGGAGCGCCTCGCCGCCCGGAAGACTGCACGGAGAAGCGGTTCGAGATGCGAGTGGTCGCGGGGCGCTCGAACGTGGTGAGAACCGGAAGAAGCCCGGTGACGATCCTCGGTGGAGGTCACTGTGCGAGTTCTCGGAGTGAACGCTCTCTTCCACGATCCCTCGGCCGCGCTCGTCGTGGACGGCCGGATCCTCGCCGCCGCCGAGGAGGAACGGTTCACCCGGCGCAAGCACGGCAAGCGGCCCGTGCCGTTCGCGGCCTGGGAGCTGCCGGAGCACGCCATGCGGTGGTGCCTGGAGGCGAACGGGCTCACGCCCGGCGACCTCGACGCCGTCGCCTACTCCTTCGACCCGGCCCTCGCCGAGCCCGCCGAGGCGATGGGCCTCGCCGACCCGTGGGACTGGCTGCGCCTGCGGTACGCCGAACGGGCCCCGCAGTTCATCGCCACGGCCCTGCCCGGCCTGGACCCCGGCCTCGTCCGGTTCGTGCCGCACGAGGTGTCGCACGCCGCGTCCGCGGCGCTCGCCGCCCCCTTCCCCGCGTGCAGCGTGATGTCGCTCGACGGCCGCGGCGAACGCTCCTCCTTCCTGGCGGGCCGGTACGAGGACGGCAAGCTGGAGGTGCTCGCGACCCAGGACCTGCCCCACTCGCTCGGCCTGGTCTACGAGTCCCTGACCGAGCACCTCGGGTTCCTGCGGTCGAGCGACGAGTACAAGGTGATGGCGCTCGCGTCCTACGGCCGGCCGCGGTTCCTGCCCGAGCTGCGGGAGCTGCTACGGACCGACCCGGAGGGCGGCTTCGTCGCCGAGGCCCCCGACTGGTCGCAGTGGGCCGCCCCGGGCTCCCCGGGGCTCACCGACGGCGGCCTCGGCGACGACCAGGCGGACCTCGCGGCGTCGCTCCAGGCGCGGCTGGAGGAGCTGCTCGTCGAGCTGGCCACGTGGCTGTACGCGCGCACGGGGGACGAGGCGCTGGCGCTCGCCGGCGGGACGGCCCTGAACTGCGTGGCGAACTCGCGGCTGTGGCGGGGCACCCCGTTCGAGCACGTCTGGGTGCAGCCCGCGGCCGGCGACGCGGGGACGGCGCTCGGCGCCGCCCTCCAGCTCACGGCCGAGGCGGGCGTGGTGCCCGAGCCCATGACCTCCGCGGCCCTGGGTCCCTCCTGGTCGGACGACGAGCTCGCCGAGGCGCTGCGCACGGCCCGGATCCCGTTCGGCACGCCGGACGACCTGCCGGAGCAGGTGGCCGCCGTGCTGGCCGACGACGGCATGGTCGCCTGGTTCGACGGGCGCTCCGAGTTCGGGCCCCGCGCCCTGGGGCAGCGCTCGCTGCTCGCGCACCCGGGCCACCGGGCCAACACGGAGCGGCTCAACCTGGTCAAGGGCCGCGAGCAGTTCCGCCCGGTGGCGCCCATGGTGCTCCTCGAGCACGCCGAGGAGATCTTCTCGGGCGGCCCGCTGCCCAGCCCCTACATGCTGTTCGTGCACGACGTCGCCCCGGCCTGGCAGAGCCGCATCCCCGCGACCGTCCACGTGGACGGCACGGCCCGCGTCCAGACGGTCGACGGCTCCCAGCCCCGGCTGCAGGCGACCCTCCGCGCGTTCCGGGACCGCACGGGCCTGCCGGTCCTGGTGAACACGAGCCTCAACACGGCGGGCCGCCCCATGGTCGACAGCCCGCGCGACGCGCTCGAGCTCTTCGGTTCCGCACCGGTCGACGCGCTGGTGCTGGGGCCCCACCTCGTCCGCCGGGCCGACGCGTTCGGGGGTGCGGCATGACGCCCGCGCCGTCGTACGCGGTGGTGGTGCCCACCGTCGGGCGCACCCGGCTGGCCGCGCTGCTCGCGTCGGTGCGGCAGGCGGCGGCCGTCGGGCCCGCACCGGAAGAGGTCGTCGTCGTCGACGACCGCCCCGTGCCGCGGCGCGGCCCGAACCCGCCGCTCGACCTGGGACCGGACCCGGTGCCCGGCGTCCGCGTGCTGCGCAGCGCGGGCCGCGGCCCCGCCGCCGCCCGCAACGCCGGCTGGCGGTCCGTCCGCACGGAGTGGGTCGCGTTCCTGGACGACGACGTGGTCGTGCCCCCGCTCTGGGCCGACGCGCTCGCCCAGGACCTCGCCGCCGCCGGGCCCGACGTCGGCGGGGTGCAGGGCCGGATCCGGGTGCCGCTGCCGGGGCACCGGCCGCCCACCGACCTCGAGCGCAACACCGCCGGCCTGGAGCGCGCCCGCTGGGCCACGGCCGACATGGCCTACCGGCGGGCCGCCCTCCAGGCGGTGCACGGCTTCGACGAACGCTTCCCGCGCGCCTACCGGGAGGACGCCGACCTGGCCCTGCGGGTCCGCGCGGCCGGCTGGGACCTGGAGCGCGGGGTGCGCACCGTCGAGCACCCGGTGCGGCCGGCGGGCGGTCTCGCGAGCCTGCGCGCCCAGGCCGGCAACGCCGACGACGCCCTGCTGCGCGCGCTCCACGGCCCCGCCTGGCGCACCCGCACCGAGGCGGGGCCCGGGCGCCTGCCCTGGCACGTCGCCACGGTCGCGGCGGGCCTCACGGCGCTGGGGGCCGGCGTGACGGCGGCCGCCCTGACCGACCGGGACCCGCACACGACCCGTGTCGTGGCCGCCCTCGCGGGCGCCGCGTGGGCGGGTCTGACGGCGCGGTTCGTCCACGAGCGGCTCGCACCAGGGCCACGCCCCGGCGACGAGGGCCACGCGGCCGAGGTGCGCCGGATGATCGTCACCAGCGTGCTCATCCCCGTCGCCGCCGTCGCGCACCGCGTGCGCGGGGCCTGGCGCTGGCGGCAGGGCCTGGGCCGGACCGTGCCGCCCTGGCCGCTGCCGGTGCGGGCCGTGCTGTTCGACCGGGACGGCACGCTGGTCCGCGACGTGCCCTACAACGGCGACCCGGACGCCGTCGAGCCCCTGCCCGGCGCGCGGCGCGTGCTCGACGGGTTCCGCGCGGACGGCCTGTTCGTCGGCGTCGTGTCGAACCAGTCCGGCATCGGCCGCGGGATGCTGACCGGCGCCCAGGTCGACGCGGTCGACCGCAGGATCCGCCGGCTGCTCGGCCGCTTCGACACCTGGCAGCGCTGCCCGCACGCCCCCGAGCAGGGCTGCTCGTGCCGCAAGCCCGAGCCCGGCCTGGTGCTGCGGGCCGCCGACGACCTCGGGGTGCTCCCGGCGGAGTGCCTCGTGGTCGGCGACATCGGCAGCGACGTCGGCGCGGCGGTCGCGGCCGGCGCGCGCACCGTCCTGGTGCCCACCGAGGTGACCCGGACCGAGGAGCTGACCCGGGCCCCCGCGGTGGCGGCCACGCTCGACGAGGTGGTGACGCTCCTGTGACGACCCCCGACACCCTTCCCGGCCGGGTCCTGGCGGTACGGCTCGACAGCGACGGCGACGTGCTCCTGACCGGCCCCGCCGTCCGCGCGCTGGCCGCGACGTACGAGCAGGTCGACCTGCTCGTCTCCGAGGCCGGCGCCCAGGCCGCCGCGCTGCTGCCCGGCGTCAGCGAGACCCTCCGGTTCGAGGCCCCGTGGTCCGGCACCGAGCCGCCCCCGGTCTCGGCGCAGGCCGTCACCGACCTCGTGTCCGACCTCGCCACGCGCCGGTACGAGCTGGCCGTGATCTTCACGTCGTTCCACCAGTCGCCGCTCCCCATGGCCCTGCTCGCCCGCCTCGCCGGCATCCCCCGCGTCGTCGCCACGAGCGTCGACTACCCGGGCTCGCTGCTCGACGTCCGCCACCGGCGCGGACCCGGGCTGCACGAGGTCGAGGCGGCGCTCGAGCTCGCGGACCGGGCCGGCGCCCGGCTGCCGGACGGCGACGACGGCCTGCTGGCGGTCCGCCGTCCGCTCCCCGCCGTACCCGCGGACGTCGCCGACCCGCCCGACCTCGCCGGCACACCGCCGCGGCGCACCGTCGTCGTGCACCCCGGGGCGTCCGTGCCGGCCCGCGCACCGCTGCCCGAGGACGCCCGGGCGCTCGCCGAGCGCCTCGCGGACGACGGCTGGGACGTGGTCGTCACCGGTTCCGCGGCGGAGCAGGACCTGACGGCCTTCGTGGCGGGCGACCACGCCACCGACCTCGGCGGCCGGACGACGCTGGCCGAGCTCGCCGCCGTGCTGGAGTCCGCGGCCTGCGTCGTGGTGGGCAACACCGGGCCGGCGCACCTCGCCGCGGCCGTCGGCACGCCCGTGGCCAGCCTGTTCGCCCCCGTCGTCCCGGCCGAGCGGTGGCTGCCCTACGGCGTGCCGCGCCTCGTGCTCGGCGACCAGACAGCGGCCTGCCGCGCCACCCGCGCCCGGACGTGCCCCGTGCCCGGCCACCCGTGCCTCGCGTCGGTCAGCCCGGAGGAGGTGGCCGCCGCCGTCGACCGGCTCGCCCGCCCCGTCCCCGCCGCGACGGACGGCGTGGACCCGGCCGACGAGGGGTGGCTGTCGTGAGGGTGCTGCTCTGGCACGTGCACGGGTCGTGGACCACCGCCTTCGTCCAGGGCGGGCACGAGTACCTGGTGCCCGTGCTGCCCGGCCGCCCGGCGGACGGGCGCGGACGCGCCCGCACCTGGGACTGGCCCGCCTCCGTGCACGAGCTGACGCCCGACGGCCTGCGCCGCGCGTTCGACGAGGGCGGCGTGGACGCCGTGCTGCTCCAGCGGCCGCACGAGGCGCGGCTGCTGCGCGCATGGACCGGCCGCCGGGCCGGGCACGACGTCCCGGCCGTCTACCTGGAGCACGACGCACCGGGCGGCCCCGCCGCCGCGACCCGGCACCCCATGGCGGACGCCGACGTCGTGGCCGGCGGCCGGGTGCCGGTCGTGCACGTCACCGGCTTCAACGCCCTCATGTGGGACACGGGCCGGGCCCGGACCGTCGTCATCGACCACGGCGTGCCCGATCCCGGCCCCCGCTGGACGGGCGAGCGCGCGCACGTCGCCGCCGTCGTCAACGAACCCGTGCGGCGGTGGCGCGCCGCGGGCACCGACGTGCTGCTGCACGTGGCGAGCCGGGTGCCGGCCGAGGTGTACGGGATGGGCACGGAGCACCTGGCGGAGCACCTGGGCACCCGCGGCCCGACGGCGGCCGCCACGGCCGGCCGCCTGTACGACCTGCCTCAGGCCGCGCTGCACGACCGCCTCGCCGGCGCCCGCGCGTACCTGCACCCGTACCGGTGGACCAGCCTCGGCCTCGCGCTGCTGGAGGCCATGGCCCTGGGCCTGCCCGTGCTCGCCCTGCCGGTCACCGAGGCCTACGCCGCCGTGCCGCCGTCGGCCGGGGTGCTCAGCACCGACCCCGACGAGCTCGCGGCCGTGGCCCGGCGCTGGCTCGCCGACCCCGCGGAGGCCGCCGCGTACGGCAAGGCCGCCCGGGAGCACGTGCTCACCCGCTACCCGCTCGACGTGTTCCTCGACCGGTGGACCACGCTGCTCGACCAGGAGGTCTCCGCATGGGCACGAGCATGAGGATCGGCATGATCTCGGAGCACGCCAGCCCGCTCGCCGTACTGGGCGAGGCGGACGCGGGCGGGCAGAACGTCCACGTCGCGGCGCTCGCCCGCCGCCTGGCCGCCGACGGCCACCACGTCGACGTCTACACGCGGCGCGACGACGCCGCGCTGCCCTGCCGCGTACCCCTGACCGACGGCGTGGACGTGGTGCACGTGGACGCCGGGCCGCCGAGGCCGCTGCCCAAGGACGAGCTGCTGCCCTGGATGGACGCGTTCGGGGACGAGCTCGCCGCCCGCTTCACCGACCCCGCGGTACGGCCCGACGTGCTGCACGCGCACTTCTGGATGTCCGGGGTCGCCGCGCTGCGCGCGACCCGGTGGTCCGTCCACCCGGGCGTGCCGGACATCCCCGTGGTCCAGACCTTCCACGCGCTGGGCACGGTCAAGCGGAGGCACCAGGGGGACGCCGACACGAGCCCGCCCGCGCGCGTCGACCTCGAGGCGGCGCTGTGCCGCGACGTGGACCTGGTGGTCGCCACGTGCCAGGACGAGGTGCGCGAGCTGCACCGCATGGGCGCCGACGACGACCGGCTCCGGGTGGTGCCCTGCGGGGTCGACCTCGGGGTGTTCACCCCCGGCCCGCACGGGTCGCGCCGCCCCGACGGCGACGGCACCCTGCGCGTGCTCTCCCTCGGCCGCCTCGTGGAGCGCAAGGGCGTCGCCACGGTGATCGAGGCGCTCGCGCTGCTGGCCGGGCGCGGCCGGAGCGACGTCGAGCTGGTCGTCGCCGGCGGCCCGCCGGCCGCCGGGGTGCACCGCGACCCGGAGGCACGCCGCCTGCTCGACCTCGCCCTGCGGGCCGGGGTCGCGGACCGCGTGCGGTTCGTCGGCGCGCTGTCCCACGACCAGGTGCCCGGCCTGCTGCACGACGTCGACGCTGTGGCCTGCACGCCCTGGTACGAACCGTTCGGCATCGTGCCGCTGGAGGCTGCCGCCTGCGGCCGGCCGGTCGTCGCCTCGGCGGTGGGCGGCATGCTCGACACGGTGGTGCACGACCGCACCGGGCTGCTGGTACCGCCCCGCGACCCCGAGGCGGTCGCCGACGCGCTCGAACGGTTGTCGGACGACCGGTACCGGCACCGCCTGGGCGCGGCTGCCCGGGTCCGCGCCGAGCGCAGCTACGGCTGGGCCGCCGTGGCGCGGCAGACCGCCGACGCCTACGCCGAGGTCGTCGGAGCCCCGTCCACCCGCGGCCGGCCGGACCGGACCGCGACGCGCCCCGCGCCCGTCCCCACCGGAGGAGTCCGATGAGCGACCGCACCCTCAGCACGGCCGACCAGCAGCCGCCCGGCCGGACCGGCTGGCTGCACCGGCACTGCGCCGACCTCGGCGTCGGCCTCGACTACGTGACCGCCGCCCACGAACGGATCGAGG
The DNA here is from genome assembly GCF_024171955.1 of Promicromonospora thailandica. GTDB lineage: Bacteria > Actinomycetota > Actinomycetes > Actinomycetales > Cellulomonadaceae > Promicromonospora > Promicromonospora thailandica. Next base: position 425,424 of record NZ_JAMTCS010000001.1, read on the forward strand.
CCTGGGGCGGCGACCTCGCCGACCGGCTGCTGTCCGGGCACCGCCTGCTCGTGGCCGGGAACGGGGGCAGCGCCGCGGAGGCGCAGCACCTGACCGCCGAGCTCGTCGGGCGGTTCGAGGGCGAGCGGGTGCCGCTCGCCGCGATCGCCCTGCACGCCGAGACCTCCAGCCTCAGCGCCATCGTCAACGACTACGGGCAGGACGAGATGTTCGCCCGGCAGGTCGCCGCGCACGGCCGGCCCGGTGACGTGCTGCTGTGCCTGTCGACCTCCGGGTCGAGCGCGAACGTGCTGGTGGCGGCGCGGCGGGCCCGCGAGCTGGGGCTCACCACGTGGGCCCTGACCGGGCAGGCGCCCAACCCGCTCGCCGCGCTGTGCGACGACGTGCTCGCCGTCCCGTCCGCCTCGGGGTCCGCCGTGCAGGAGGTCCACCTGGTGGTGGTGCACGCCCTGTGCGCGGCGCTCGACGCCCGGGTGGCGGCGCGGGACCAGGAACGGGATCAAGAACGGGAGCGGGCACGGGTGCGGGAACGGACCCGGGAGCGCACACAGGAGAAGGTCCGGGGGCCAATCCGTGACAAGGTCCGGGGCCCGGCGGCCGGCTCGCCCGCGGCGGGAGCGCGCAGGTGACGGCCGCCGGACGCGTGACCCTGGCCTCGGTGCCGGACGCCACGGTGCCCGACGCCACGGTGCCCGACTTCACGGTGCCCGGCCGTCGGCCGGCGCGCCCGGTCGTGGTCGTGGTCGGTGACGTGCTGCTCGACCGGGACGTCGACGGCACGGTCACCCGGCTCGCCCCCGACGCGCCTGTGCCGGTGGTCGACGTGACGCACGTGCGCCAGAGCCCGGGCGGCGCGGGACTCGCGGCGCTGCTCTGCGCCCGGCGTGCCGACGTGGTGCTCGTGACCCCGCTCGCCGACGACGCGGACGGGCGCGAGCTGCGCCACCAGCTCCGCGACGTGGCGCTCGTCGGGCTCGGCCACGAGGGTCCGACCCGCCGCAAGACGCGCGTGCGCAGCGCGGGTCAGAACCTCGTCCGGGTGGACGACGGCGGTCCGGGCACGCCGGCCGACGTCACCGCGAGCACCGCCCTCGTGCGCGACGTCCTCGCGCGCTGCGACGCCGTGCTGGTCGCGGACTACGGCGGCGGCGTGAGCCGCGACCCGGCGCTGCGCGACCTGCTCGCCGAGGCTGCCGGCCGGGTGCCCCTCGTCTGGGACCCGCACCCCCGGGGCGGCGCCCCCGTGCCCGGGGCGGCCCTGGTCACGCCGAGCGCGGCCGAGGCGGAGCGGGCCGCCGCGGACCTCCCCGGACCACCGGCCGGCACCGACGCCGCGGCCGCGGCCGGCGCCCTCCGCCGGGCGTGGGACGCGGAGGCCGTCTGCGTGACCGCGGGCGAGCAGGGTGCGTTCGTCGCGACCCGCTCGGGCGACGCCGCGGACGACGACGGCCCGGACGACGCCGCGGACGATGACGGCCCGGACGACGGGCTGCCCGGGCCGGTCCGCCACGTGCCCGCCCCGCCCGTGCCCGGTGCCGACCCGTGCGGCGCGGGCGACTGCTTCGCCGCGGCCGCCGTCGTCGGCCTGGCCGAGCGCACGAACGTGGGCACCGACGCGGGCACCGACGCGAGGAGCACCGACGCGAGCGGCACCGACGTGACCGCCGCCGAGGTGATGGACGCCGTCCAGGAGGCCGTCGCCGCCGCGAGCGCCTGGGTCGCGTCGGGCGGCGCGGACGGCTTCCGCCGCGCCCGCGAGTCCGGCGCGGCGCCCGCCGCACCGGCCCCGGAGGTCTCGCTCGCGGAGCTCGGCGCCCGGCTGCGGGCGGACGGCGGCACGCTGGTGGCGACCAGCGGCTGCTTCGACCTGCTGCACGCGGGCCACGTGAGCCTGCTGTCGGCTGCCCGGCGGCTCGGCGACCACCTCGTGGTGCTGCTCAACTCCGACAGCTCGGTGCGCCGGCTCAAGGGGCCGGAGCGTCCTGTCGTGCCCCTGGAGGACCGGGCCCGGGTGCTGGAGGGGCTGGCGTGCGTCGACGCCGTCGTCGTGCTGGACGACGACGAGCCGTCCGCCGCGGTGGCCGCGCTCCGGCCCGACGTCTGGGCCAAGGGCGGCGACTACACCTGGCACGACCTGCCCGAGGCGGCGGTCGTGCACGCCTACGGCGGGCGGGTCGTGACCGTCCCCCGCCTCCGGGGCCGGTCGACCACCGGGCTCGTCAGCCGGGTCCGGGAGTCGGAGCCGGTCGGCCCCGTCCGCGCCGCGACACCCACCGCAACCACGAGGAGGTCGTCATGACCGTGCCGCCCACCACATCAGCCACGTCCACCACATCCGCCACCACCGCTCCCGCCGTCCCGCCCGCCCCGCGGCCGGTCGGCACCGTGCTCGTCACGGGCGGCTCGTCCGGGCTCGGTGCCGCGCTCGTCGACGCGGTGTCCGCCGCGGGCGGGACGCCCGCGGTGCTCGACGTCGCGGAGCCGCGCGCCGACGTGCCGTTCGTGGCCGCCGACCTGGGCGACCCCGGCGCCGCGCAGGCCGCCGTCGACGCGCTGGTCGAGCAGGTGGGGCCGCCCGACGCCGTCGTGACCGCCGCGGGCATCGACGCGTGCGGTCCCCTGCTGGAGATCGACCCGGAGCGCTGGGAGCGGGTCGTGCGCGTCAACCTGTTCGGCACGGTCGCCGTGGTCCGGGCCGCCCTGCCCCACCTGGAGGAACGGCGCGGCACGGTGGTCACGGTCGCCTCGACTCTCGCGCTGCGGGGTGCGGCCGACGCGACCGCCTACTGCGCGTCCAAGTGGGGCATCCGCGGGTTCAGCCAGGCGCTGGCCGCCGAGTACGCGGGCCGGGTCGGCGTGACGTGCCTGATCCCCGGCGGCATGCGGACCCCGTTCTTCGACGGCCGCACCGAGCAGTACCGGCCGGGCCCCGACGCCGACCTCAACGACCCCGCGGCGACGGCGGGCGCGGTGCTCACGGCGCTCACCCAGCCGCGCGGGAGCGAGATCCGCGAGATGCTCGTCATGGCGTCGGGCGAGGCGTCCTGGCCGTGAGGGGACGAGGCGGACGGAGAACACCATGACGGTGCTGGTGCTGCGGGCGCTCGGCCTGGGCGACGCGCTGACGGGGGTGCCCGCGCTCCGCGGGGTGCGCCGGGCCTGGCCGGGGCACCGGATCGTGCTGGCCGCGCCGCCGGGGGTCGGCACGTGGCTGACCCGCCTGGGGGTGGTGGACGCCGTCCTGCCCGCACGGGGTCTCGGCCGGCTGCCGTGGCCCTGGGCGGGGCCCGGCGGCGCGAAGGACGCCCCGGGCTGCCTGGCGGTGGACCTGCACGGCCGCGGCCCGCGCAGCCACCAGGTGCTGCAGGCGACCCGGCCGGACGCGCTCGTCGCCTTCGGCAACCCCCGCGCCGGGCACGTCGGGCCCGAGTGGGTGGCCGGCGAGCACGAGGTGCTGCGCTGGTGCCGGCTGGTCCGCACCGTCGGCGGGGTCTGCGGCCCGGAGGACCTGCGCCTCGGCCCGCCCGACCCGCCGGGCGGGCGGGGCGAGCACGTCGTGGTGCACCCGGGGGCCGCGGCCGCCGCGCGGCGCTGGCCCCCGGCGCGCTGGGCGCGGGTGGTCGCGGCGCTGGTCGCCGAGGGTCGTCCCGTGGTGCTGACCGGATCCGCGGACGAGCAGCGGCTCTGTCACCAGGTGCGCTGTGCGTCGGGCGTGGGCGCGGCCGTCCGGGACCTGTCCGGCCGGCTCTCGCTGCCCGCGCTGGCCGACCTCGTGGCGTCGGCGCGGCTGCTGGTCAGCACCGACACCGGTGTGGCCCATGTCGCGACGGCGTACGGCACGCCGTCCGTCACCCTGTTCGGGCCTACCCCGCCCGCACACTGGGGGCCGCTGATCGACCGGGAGCGGCACGTCGTCGTCTGGCACGAGCAGTCCGGCACCCCGCCCCGCGACGCCAACGCGAACCGCCTGGACCCGGCCCTCGACCGCGTCTCGGCGGACGACGTGACCGCGGCCTGCGACCGGGCGCTCAGGCCGCGGCCGGCGACCGCTGCCGGAACCACTCCACGGTCCGTGCCAGCCCGTCCCGCCAGCTGACCCGGGGCTCCCAGCCCAGCTCGGACCGGGCCAGCCCGATGTCGGGGCAGCGCATGCCCGGGTCGTGCACGGGGCGCTCGACGTGCTCGACCGCCGACACCGATCCCGTCGCCGCGAGCACGTCGGCCGCGATCTGCCGCACCGAGAGCTCGTGCGGGTTGCCGAGGTTCATCGGGCCCGGGTGGCCGCTGTCCGCGAACGCCAGCAGGCCCGCGACCAGGTCGTCGACGTAGCACAGCGACCGGGTCTGCGTGCCGTCGCCCGCCACCGTGAGCGGCTCGCCCGCGAGCGCCTGCCGCACGAACGTGGGCACCACGCGCCCGTCGTGCCCGCGCATGCGCGGACCGTAGGTGTTGAAGATGCGCACGATGCCGGTGTCGGTGCCCGTGGCCCGCCGGTAGCCGGCGGTCAGGGCCTCGCCGAAGCGCTTGGACTCGTCGTACACGCTGCGCGGCCCGACGCTGCTCACGTTGCCCCAGTAGCTCTCGTGCTGCGGGTGCACCTGGGGGTCGCCGTACACCTCGGACGTCGAGGCCAGCACGAACCGCGCGCCCTGCTCCCGGGCCAGCTCCAGCGCGGCGCGCGTGCCCCGGGAGCCGGCGTCGAGGGTCTCGAGCGGGTGCTCGAGGTAGTCGACGGGGGACGCGGGCGAGGCGAGGTGCAGCACGAGGTCGGTGCCGGGCCGCAGGGCGGCGCGGACGGACCGCGAGGTGAGGCCATCGGCGACGTCGCACCGCTCGAACCGCAGCCGCTCGTGCCCGCGCACGCCCGCCAGGTTGTCCAGGCTGCCGGTGAGCAGGTTGTCCAGGCACAGCACCTCCGCGCCGGAGTCGAGGAGCGCCTCGCAGAGCCTGCTGCCCACGAACCCCGCGCCGCCCGTGACGACGGCTCGCACGGGGGTCACGGGTCTCGCCGATCGTCTGGCGCGCTCCCCGGGAACACGGTCCGGTTCTGGCTGCCCATCGGTCGTCCTCTCGCCCGGGCCCGGCAGCCTGGTCTCGACCACACCGTCCACCCTGCACCCGGCCCGGATCACTCGCAGCGCCGCGCCCGGCCGTCACAGCGCAGCCGTCACAGCGCGGGCGAGCGCCGCGTCCAGCCGGGGGCGAGCCGCACCGTGGCGGGCGCGTCGGTGCGTACGTCCGCGACGTCGGTCCAGCCGACGAGGAAGGTGCCGCGGTGCCGCCGCCGGACGAGCTGCGGGATCGGCCACGGCGAGCGCACCTCGGTGCGCTCGTACCCCAGGAAGGACCCGCCGCTGCGCGGGCTCACGAGCAGGCCGACGAGGCGGGCGCGGCCCACCTCGTCGCGGTTCGCGGTGTGGGTGCTGAGCGGGTCTTCGGGATTCTCCCGGTCCTGGTTCTCACGGTCCTGGTCGTCCCCGGCGTCCTCGGGGTCGGTGCTCTCGGGGCCCGTGACCTCCAGGGCGAACCGCACGTCCACGACGACGCCGAGCGCGGCGCCGTCCGGCCCCAGCACCCGCGCGTCGAGGAGGTCGCCGACGTTCACCCGTCCCCCTCCGGGTCGTGCCGCCCCCCGGGGATGCGGCCCACCACGTGGTTGCGGAACCAGCGTTCCACCCAGTTGGCGTCCAGCCGGTCGGACCGGACGGAGAGCTCGATCGCGGTGCCCACGTGAACCACGTCGGACCAGTCGATGCGCGGCAGGCGCGAGGCGGGCACCGCCGAAGAGCCGCGTGAACAGCACCGGGCCCACGAGGATCGCCCCGACCTGGACCTCGGCGCCGGGCCGCGCCTCCTGCCCGTCGGTGCCCGTCAGCTCCAGGTCGTCGACGGCGCGCACGGGCTCGCCGTCGGCGTCGAGCACCTGCCGGCTGAGCAGGTGCAGCCGGGCGTCCACGATGCGTTCGCGCGTCACGACCCCGCCCCCGTCGCGATCATGAGGGGGATCGCGGCCAGGGCCGCCACCACGACGATCACCAGGTACACCGTGCCGAGCGCGTTCACCACGCGCCCGTTGACGTACCGGCCCATGTACTGCGGGTCGTTGGCCACGACGAGGATGGGCACGTAGGTCAGCGGCAGCGCGACGGCGGAGAAGACGACCGACATCTCGGTGACCGTCACCGGGTCCACGCTGGTCATGAGGATGCCGACGCCGAGCAGCACCGCCACGATCATCGTGAGGTGGAACCGGGCGGCGTGGGCCGGCCTGCGGAACTTGCCCCACGACCAGCCCATGTACTGCGCCAGGGAGTACCCGCTGGACAGCGCGGTCTCCAGGGCGGCGCCGAACGTCGCGGCGACGATGCCGACCAGCACCACGGCCAGCAGCATGACGCCGCCCGCCTGCGCCACCGGCAGCACGATCTGGGACAGCGACGAGACCTCGATGCCCGCGGGGAGCAGCACGACGGCCGCGCACGCGGCGATCGTGACCGACAGCATGCCGCCGAGCGGGAACCCGATGAGCACGTTGACGCGGTTGGTCGCGAGGTCTTTGGCCGTCCAGCGCTCCTCGACCGCGCCGGAGGAGAAGAAGAACACCTCGTAGGGCGTCATGGCGGCGCCGAACAGGGCCACCGCGTAGTACCAGTACGCAGCCGGGTGCTCGTTCGCGGGCGGCGACGGCGGCACGGCCTGCCGCAGCAGCTCGCCCCAGTCCGGGCCCAGCAGGAACAGCGCCACCGCGAAGCCGATCAGCAGCAGGCCGAGCAGCCCGGCGACGTTCTCCATGACGTCGAACTTCACGCGCCACAGCACGAGCCACACGGCCAGCCCTGCCACGGGGATCCAGAGCCGCGGCTCGACGCTGCTGGCCAGGTGCAGCGCGAGCGCGATGCCGCCGATCTCGGCCGTGAGGGTGAGGAGGTTGATCGCGAACGACGCCACGAGGTTGGCGCCCGCCGCCCGGGGTCCGAGCCGCTCCCGGATGATCTCGAACGTCGCCCGGCCGCTCACCGCTGCCACGCGCCCGGACATGTTCGCGAAGCGGCAGATGCCGACCACACCCAGGACGACCACCCAGACGAGCGACAGCCCGAACCGGGACCCGACGACGGCGTTGGTGACCAGGTCACCGATGTCCACGAAGCCGCCGATGGCCGTGAGGATGCCGAGGGCGGCGCCCATGACCTTCTTCACGGGCCACCCGCCGCGGCCAGGGCGTCGTCGACGGCACCGGTGGCGGTGGCGAGGTCGGCGAGCAGCGCGTCGGCGGTGGGCGGTACGGCGTCCGCGCCGGCCAGGTCTCCCCCGGACCGCGCGGCGGTCCACTCCCGGGCGCGCACGACGACGTCCGTCACGTCGCCGACGGCGGACAGCCCCGTGGACCGCTGGTCGGACGAGGTGGCGTCGGGCGGCACGAGCGTGGTCAGCGCGAGCTCCGCGTCGTCGAGCGCACGGAGCTGGTCGAGCAGCGCCGTGTCGGCCACGGGCCCGGTGAGCCGGCCGCGCGAGAGCTGCTCGACCGTGATCCGGGTGGCCTGCGCCGCCGAGCGGGCCTCCGCGAGCGCGTCGGCCACCGCGGCGGTGGCCTGCCCCGGCTCCTGGTGGCTCGCGACGGTGCAGCCGGCGGTGGCGGTCAGCGTGCCGGTCAGCGTGGCGGTCAGCACCGAAGCGACGACGACGGACCGCGCCGCCCCGCGCCTCGTCGTCCCCACCCGGCCCCCGTGCATGCCTCCATGGTGCTCACCCGGGCGGATGCTCGCACGTCAGCGCGCTGCGAGGGGTTCCGTGGCCGGGCCGTCGAGCACCGCGCCGTCGGCGGCGAAGCGCGACCCGTGCACGGGGCAGTCCCACGACTGCTCCTGGTCGTTCCACCGGACCACCCCGCCCAGGTGCGGGCAGACCCGCGACACCCGACGGGACCCGGCGCGCTGCCCGGACGGGCGGGTCGCGGCGCAGGCCCAGCCGGCCGACTGCTCGGCGAACGTCGCGACCGTGTCGCGCGTGGGGCGTGCTGGGCGGGCCCACGGCTCCAGGGCCGGGGCCCAGTACTCGGGGCTCCCCAGCAGGCGGCCCGCCAGGGCGAGCCCGGCGGCCGCGGCCGTGGTGAGCCCCCACTTGGCGTACCCGGTCGCCACGAGCACCCGGTCGTCGCCGGGCACCGCGGGCCCGACCAGGGGCATCCCGGTGTCGCTCGTGTAGTCCTGGGCCGCCCAGGCGTGCCGCGCGGCGCCCACGGGCAGGTGCTCCCGGACCCACCCCTCCAGCGCGGCGACGCGCGCCGCCGGGTCGGGCTCCCGGCCCACGGCGAAACCCTCGCCGCCGACCATGAGCAGGTTGCCCGCCGTGCGCAGCGAGCGGGTCGGGGACCCCGCGGTGATCGACATGGTCGAGGCGAACCCCGGCGGCAGGTCCTCTGCCCGGGCCACGTCCCACGTCGTGATCAGGCTGCGGCCCGCGTGGAGCCGCAGGAACAGGCCGCCGACACGTCCCGGCGGGGTGCCGGTGGCCAGGACCACCCGGTCGGCGACGACGGTGCCGCGGGTCGTCCGCAGCGCGACGCCGGTGCCGTGCCGGCGCACCTGCCGCACGCGGACGCCGTCGTGCACCGCGACGCCGCGGGCGTGCAGCCGGGCGCGCAGGGCCGCGAGCGCCCGCAGGGGGTCCACCTGGCCCTGGCCGGGGAGCCGCACGGCGCCGTGGTTCGCGCCCGGGTACGGCGGCTCGTCCTCCCAGTGGACGGGCAGGCCGTGGCGCAGGCCCACGGCGAGGACGTCGTCGAGCACCGCGGTCTGCTCGGCCGTGGTCGCCACCGTCAGGTCGTCGCGGTCCTCCACGGGCACGCCCACCTCGGCGAGCGTGCGGCGCAGCCAGCCCAGGCCCGCCGTGCCCGCGGCGACGTAGTGGTGCACCGTGTCCTCCCCGAGGCGGGCGAGCTCGGCGAGCCGGGTGCCCTGCAGCAGCGAGAGCTTGCCCGTGGAGCGGGCGGTGGTGGTTGCAGCGGCCGCTGTGCCGGCCGGTGCGCCGGCCGTCCCGGCGTCGAGGACGACGACGTCCGCGCCGCCGTCGGCGAGCAGGTGCGCCGTCACGGTGCCGGTGAGTCCCGCGCCCACCACGACCACGTCGGCGCGCAGGGGGCCGCGCGCCGTCTCCTGGATGCTGTCGTCCATCCTGCCTCCGATCGCTGCGCCGTGCCCGGACCGTCCCAGGCTGGCACGGGGCGTGCGGACTCGCAGGGGCCGGTCAGGGGGCTGCGGTGGCCGGTGCCCGGGAACCGGGCTACGGTCAAGGTGGAGTCAAGACACGGCGCCGGACTGCGATGACGGAGGCCCCGATGACGACACCGACCGCACGTACCACCGCCCAGCAGGCGTCCGACGCCCGACCCGCAGCCGTCCCCGAGCGGGCCGGCGACCTGGTCAGAACGATCGCCGCGGGCACCCCGGTCGTCTCCGGCCAGTACCGCGTGGCGCTGGCGACCGGCACGTGGTGGTGGTCCGACGAGGTGTACCGCCTGTACGGGTACGAGCCCGACGAGGTCAAGCCCGGCCGCGCGGTGCTGCGGGCCCGCAGGCACCCCGACGACCAGGACCGCGTGGTCCACGAGGCCGTGCGCGCGCTGCGCGCCGGCCACCCCTTCACCTGCGCGCAGCGCATCGTCGACACGCACGGTCGCACCCGCACCCTCATGGTGTCCGGGCAGGCCGTGCGGACGGCGTCCGGCCCGGAGCTGGTGGGCCAGGTGGCCGACGTGACGCCGCTGCAGCGCGAGGCCGTGGCGCGGGAGGCCCGCCGGGCGGTCGACGGCGCGATGGCCTCGGCGGCGACGATCGAGCAGGCGCGCGGGGTGCTGATGGCCGTGCACGGGCTCACCGAGGAGGACGCGCTCACCATGCTCACCGAGCGCGCCGCGACCGCGGGCGCCGACCTGCGCAGCGTGGCCGCCCAGCTCCTGGCCGGGCTCGCCGAGCCGGGGGCGCTCGGCGCCCCCGCGGCCCGGCAGGTGCGCCGTGTGCTCGCCGAGGTGGTGCCGACCAAGCGGTCGCGCGTGCACGACCCGCTGCTCACGCGCCGGGCGGCCTGAGGCCGGGGTTCACTCCCCCGCGCGCTGCTCCCGCAGCAGGGCCGCGGCCTGGCCGCCGTCGGGCTCCTGCGCCAGCGCGTCGAGCGTCTGCTCCACCTTCTCCGCCTCCTGGCGCGGCGGGAGCAGCGGCACGTCGGGGTCCACGACGGCCTCGACGAGCACGGGCCGGTCGGCGGCCAGGGCGCGCGACCAGGCCTCGCCCACCTGGCCCGGGTCGTCCACGCGGATGCCCTCCAGGCCGAGCAGCCGCGCGTAGTCGGCGTACGGGAAGTCTGGCACCGTCTGGGAGACCGGGAACCGCGGGTCGCCCTCCATCTCGCGCTGCTCCCAGCTCACCTCGGCCAGGTCGCCGTTGTGCAGCACGAGGACGACGAACCGCGGGTCGGCCCAGTCGCGCCAGCGGTGCGCGACCGTGATGAGCTCCGACAGGCCGTTCATCTGCATGGCGCCGTCGCCCGCGAGCGCCACGACGGGCCGGTCGGGGTGCAGCAGCTTGGCCGCGATCCCGTACGGCATGGCCGAACCCATGGACGCGAGCGTGCTCGACAGGTGCGCGGGCACGCCCTCGGGCAGCCGCAGGAACCGGGCGTACCAGTAGGTGACCGACCCGACGTCGACGGCGACCTGGGCGTCGGACGGCAGGCGCGCGGACAGCTCGCTCACCACGTGCTGCGGGTTGAGCCGCTCGGACCGCTGCTCGACCCGGCGCCCGGCGACGTCGTGCCAGCCGCTGACGAAGCCCTCCACCTGGTCGCGCCACCCGGTGCGCCGCGGCAGCAGCGGCAGGAGGGCGTCGAGCGTGGCGGCGGCGTCGCCGACGAGGGCCTCCTCCACCGGGTACTTGGTGCCGATGTTGCGCCCGGTGACGTCGACCTGCACCGCCCGGGCCTGGCCGGGCGCCGGGTAGTACTCGGTCCAGGGGTCGTTGCTGCCCACGATCAGGAGGGTGTCGCACCCCGCCATGAGGTCGGCCGACGCGGTGGTGCCCAGGTGCCCCATGACGCCGCAGTGGTACGGCAGCGACTCGTCGAGCACGGGCTTGCCCAGGAGCGACGTCGTCAGGCCGCCGCCCAGCCGCTCGACCACCTCCCGCACCTGGCGTTCCGCGCCCGCGGCCCCCTGCCCGGCCAGCACCGCGACCCGCTCGCCGGCGCCGAGCAGGTCGGCGGCCGCGCGCAGGCGCGCGTCGTCGGGCACGACCCGGGGCTGCGCCCAGGCCGTCGAGGACTGCACGACGCCGTGCGACTGCTCGCCCTCGTCGGGCGCCTCGGCCTGCTGCACGTCGTGCGGCACGATCACGCAGACCGGGCTCGACGTCGCCAGCGCGGTGCGGAACGCGTTGTCCAGGGCGTGCGGCAGCTGGTCCGGCGAGACCACGGTCTGCACGTACTGCCCGCACACGTCCTTGAAGAGGGTGTGCAGGTCCACCTCCTGCTGGTACCCGGCGCCGAGCGCGCTCGTCACGACCTGCCCGACGATCGCGACCACCGGCTTGCGGTCCAGCTTGGCGTCGTACAGCCCCTCCAGCAGGTGGATCGCGCCGGGTCCCTGCGTCGCGAGGCACACGCCGGCACCCCCGCCGTACTTGGCGTGACCGGTCGCCATGAAGGCGGCCATCTCCTCGTGCCGCGCCGTCACCAGCTCGACCTGCTCCTCGTGCCGGCGCAGCGCCGCCAGCAGGGGGTCGACGCCGTCGCCCGCGTACCCGAAGACGCGGGTCACGCCCCAGTCGGCCAGTCGTTCGACGAGTCGGTCTGCCACGGTGGAGGTCATTCGCTCTCCCAGGGTCGTCCGGCGCACGACCGCGGCGTCGGCTCCACCGGGATGCGCCCGCTCCATCGTGGGCACGCGGCGCGGCACTCGCACGCGCGTCAGGCGGTGGCGGTGCAGTCCTGGCTGAACGTGTTCCACCAGCGGCCGTCGCGCTCGACCCACAGCGAGCTGACGTACATCGCCTCCGGCTCGCCGCCGCCGGCGGGCTCGTAGTCAGCGCGGTAGCAGAGGAGCACCGAGCCGGGCGCGACCTCGACGACACGCTCCTGGGTGATGCGGTAGGAGGTGACGGTCGGTCCGTCGGCGAGCTCGGCCGCGTGCTCGTCCCGGGTGGCGAAACCCGTCGGGTACAGGCCGACGAAGTCCTCGGAGAGCAGTGCGCGGTCGGCGTCGGGGTCCCCGGCGACCAGCGCGTCCCAGACCCGGGTCTCGAGGGCGACGAAGAAGTCGGTGGTGCGGTCAGGCATGGGGCTCCTCGCGGTGACGGTCGCGTACCCGGCCATGATGGACGTCCCCGCACCCCACCCGCCGACCGAGGGAACCTGATGCACGCCGACCACTACGACGGCTTCGCGGCCCGGTACGAAGCCGAGAACCAGCGCAACCTGCTCAACGCCTACTACGACCGCCCGGCGATGATCCGGCTCGCCGGCGACGTGGCCGGGCGCAGGATCCTCGACGCCGGGTGCGGGTCCGGCCCGCTGACCGCCGCGCTGCGCTCGGCGGGCGCGCTGATGACGGGCGTGGACGGCAGCCCGGAGATGCTCGCCCTGGCCCGCGAGCGCCTCGGCGACGCCGTGCCGCTGCACGTGGCCGACCTGGCGAGGCCGCTGCCGTTCGCGGACGGCGCGTTCGACGACGTCGTCTGCTCCCTCGTGCTGCACTACCTCGAGGACTGGGCGGGGCCGCTGGCCGAGCTCCGTCGGGTGCTCCGGCCGGGCGGACGACTCATCCTCTCGGTGAACCACCCGTCCGTGCGCGTGTTCTTCAACCCGGAGGAGGACTACTTCGCCACCCGGCCGTACACCGAGACGTTCGTCTTCGAGGACGGCACCGAGGAGCTGCCGTTCTGGCACCGGTCGCTGACCACGATGGTCCGGGAGTTCCTCGCGGCGGGGTTCCGCATCTCCGCCGTCGAGGAACCGCCGCCCGCGCCGGACACCCCGCGCGACCTGCTGCCGCCGCGCGTCGCGAGCGGCGAGCGGGAGGCGTTCCTGTGCTTCCTGTACGTCGTGCTCACGGCGGAGTGAGCGGCCCCAGGACGTCCGCCGGGTCCGCGTCGAGGCCGAGGGTCTCCAGCACGTGCAGCAGACTGCGCTCCTCGTAGCGGAAGTGGCTCTCCATGATCGCGGCGATGCCCTCGAGGTGGGCCGCCAGCGCCTCCGGCGGCTCGGCCGCCGACACCGCCGCCTCCAGGCCACCGACGAGGTGGCCGATCATCGAGTGGTCCTGGCGCAGCGCGCGCAGGGTCCCGGCCAGCTCGGGGTGCGCGGCCGCGACCGCGGGGAAGATCTCGCGGTCCTCCCCCTCGTGGTGCCCGGTCAGGGCCGTGCAGAAGCCGTGGCAGAACAGGAGGAGCTCGCGGGTCGCGGGTGTGCCGGAGGCGAGCGCCTCCCGCGTGACCGTCAGTGCGTCGCGCAGGCGTGCGTGCACCCTGCGCAGCTCGGTGCTCCAGGCCACCAGCCTGGTCGTCTCGCCCTCAGTCACGTGAGGGCGAAGGGGTCAGCGAGGTCATCGCCGTCTCCTTCGGGTCCCGCGCCTCCATGCCTGACACGGTCTGCCACCGGCACGCGACGCTGGGGCCGAGGCTAGCAGGCACCGGCGCGGCCGGCGGGGAGTCCCCGCCGGCCGGGCCGGGCCTGGGTGCCGCTAGGCGGCGTCCTCGACGAACAGGCGCGGCAGGAAGTCGATGAGCGACTTCTGCCAGACGTCCCAGCTGTGCGGGCCCGGGATGATCGGCGCGAACTCGTGGTTCACGCCGCGGTTCTCCATGGCGTCGATGAGCTGGAGCGTCGCACCGTAGGTGAAGTCCTGCACGTCACCGGAGTAGACGCGCAGCAGCTTCGTGCCCTCGTTGATGGCCTCGACGTCAGCGTTGGCCGGCGGCGCGCCGAACGCCGACATGGCGCCGATGTACCCGAACTCGCCCGGGTGCGCCCACAGGGTGCTGAGCGTGTGGCCCGAACCCATCGAGAGCCCCGCCAGCGCCCGCTGGTCGCCCCTGGAGCTGATGTTCAGCTGCTCCTGCGCGGCCGGGACGATGCGCGTGGTGACCTCCGTGGGGAAGTCCACGCCGTTGCCGTTGGCCATGACGACCACCATCGGCACCATCGTGCCGTTCCGGTAGTGGTTGTCGAGGATGCGCTGCACGTGGCCCACCTCGACCCAGTCGGTCCACGTCTGCCCGCCACCGTGCTGCAGGTAGAAGACCGGGTACGGCTCGGCCCGGTCCGCGTCGTAGTCCGGCGGCGTCCACACGTACGCCGAGCGCTCCGTGCCGCCGCCCGCGGTGCTCGGGTAGCTCAGGACGCTGACCTCACCGCGTGCCTCTTCCGGCACCTGCGCCGTGTACCGGCCACGGAGCGTGTCGCCCTCGACCGTGAACGTGCTCCAGGTCGGCTCGGAGAACACCGAGGTCGGGTTCGTGGCGTCCTTGCGGTCCACGCCGTCGACCACGAACTTGTAGTAGTACGAGCCGCCCTCGACCGCGAGCGAGAGCCGCCACGACCCGTCGGCCTGCTGGACCATGTGGGTGCGCGGCCAGCTACCGGCCGGGCCGAAGTTGCCCCAGACCGTGACGTTGTTCGCGTCGGGCGCGACCTCGGGGCCGAGCTCGAAGGTGACCACGCCGTTCTCGTCGATCCACGGCGTCGGGGTGGTGCCCGGCGCCGGCAGCTCGTGCGCCACGAACGGCAGGTGCCCCTCGCTCGGTCCCTCGTCCGCATCCTCCTGGAAGATGCGCCCGGCGAAGTCGTGCAGGCTCTTCTGCCACGTGTCCCACGTGCCGCCCGTCTCGGGGTCCGACCCGTCGGACTGGAACTCCACGCCCGCCGCCGTCAGCTTCCCCGCGAGCGCGACGGTGGAGTCGTACCCCGGGTCGGTGACGTTGCCCGCGTACAGGCGGACGACGTCGACCGCGTCGTTGATCTGCTTGGCCTTGCCCTTCGGGATCGCCGCGTCGAGACCGCCCGAGAACGAGCCGACGCCGCCGAAGTCGCGCGGCTTGGCGACCACGGCGTCCAGGGCCTGCTCCGCGCCGCGCCCGATGCCGGCGATGGCACGGTCCGCCCCCTTGTGGGAGACGTTGAAGGCGCGCTCGACGGCGGGCAGCAGGTCCTTCGTCACGCCGGCGGGGGCCGGTGCGTCGCCGTCCGCCATGACGACGACCATCGGCTCGGCGTCGCCGTCGAGCGTGAGGTTGTCCATGATCTGGCCGAGCCGGCCCAGCTCCACCCACTCGCGGTGGCTCTGGCCCTCGTCCTGCAGCAGGTAGAGCACCGGGTACCGCTGCGCGCGGTCCGCGTCGTACCCCGGGGGCGTCCACACGAGCGCCTCCTTCTGGTGCCTCGGCCCCTTGCCGTAGGCGAGCGTGTCGAGCTCGCCGCCGCCGGCCACGTCGTCGAGCCACTCCGCACCCGGTCCGGGCACGAACAGCGTGCTGTAGGTGGGCCTCGACGTCACCTCCTGCGGCGCGTCGGGGTTGCGGAAGGCGACCGCGTCCTGGTCCGCCGCGGGGCGCGCGGCGTACTGGTAGTAGTAGAGCCCGGGCTCGAGGGGGCCGAGCGTGGCGGTCAGGTTCGACCCGCTGGCCCCCATGTTGAGGTCGGTCCACGCCTTGCCGGGGCCGAAGTTCCCCTGTACCGCGACGGGGCCGTCCGCGATCCCGGTCGCCTCGGTCACGGCCGCGCGGGGCACGGTGAAGCGGTAGACGTCCGAGACCGGGTTGTCGGGCACCTCGCCCACCCACGGGTCGCTGCTCACCGCGTCGGCCGCGGCCGTCGGCGCGACGAGCAGGGTGCCTGCCATCGCGGCTCCAGCGGCAGCCGCCGCCAGTCGTCGGCCTCGTCGAAACGGGCGGGCGCTGCGCGCCTGAGGTTGTCTCACCATTGACCTTCCTCTCGTTCGAAATCGATGTCGTACGCCACGAGGGCGGCCGCTCCGCCGCACTCGCGCATGACAGGTGACCGCGTCGGCACCTGCCACGTGTGGGGGCCCGGGCCAGGCTGGCCCGGGCGGTTCGTCGCGCCGGTCAGCCGGTGGCGCTCACGCCTCGCCGGCCTGCGGCCTCGTGGCCGCGAGCAGGCCGTGCGCCGACAGGGACAAAGCTCTTCGGGTCATCTGCGTGCTCCCTTGCACGAGCGTGTTCCAGCCGAGGCCGAACTTTATCGATAAAGTGGACTTTAACGATAAAGTTGCGGCCTGACAAGACGTCGGCGCATCCGCCGTACGGCACGATGGCGGCATGGCACGCACCCGCACCCCGCGCGGCCCGTACGTGCGCGAGGCCCGCCTGGACGGGCCCGCCGCGGAGGGCTGGCCGTTCACGATCCCGGCCGTGCGGGCCCTGGCGGACGGTGCGGTGCTCGACCTCGACCACCCGGTCACGGTGCTGTGCGGGGACAACGGCAGCGGCAAGTCGACCGTCGTCGAGGCCCTCGCTGCCGCCGCCGGCCTCAACGTGGAGGGCGGGTCCACGAACTTCCGGTTCAGCACGCGGGAGGCCGAGACCCCGCTGGCCGACCACCTGCGCCTCGTGCGGCACCCTGGCCGGCGGCCGGCGGACGGGTTCTTCCTGCGCGCGGAGTCGTACTTCAACGTCGCCTCCGAGATCGAGCGCCTCGACGCCGTCCCGAACAGCCCGCGCCTGCTCCCGAGGTACGGCGGCGTCTCCCCGCACGAGCGTTCGCACGGCGAGTCCTTCCTCGACCTCGTGACCCACCGGTTCGGCACCCGCGGGCTCTACGTGCTGGACGAGCCGGAGGCCGCGCTGTCCGTCACGGGCTGCCTGGCGCTGCTCGCCCGCGTGACCGAGCTGGCCGAGGCGGGGGCCCAGTTCGTCCTGGCGACACACTCGCCGATCCTGCTGGCCATCCCCGGCGCGGTCATCCACCAGCTCGACGAGCACGGCCTGAGCCGCATCGCGTACGACGACGCGCTGCCCGTGGTCACCATGCGCGCCTTCCTGGCGGCCCCGGGGCGGTTCGTGGAGCGGCTCCGGTCGGACGCGCCCTGAGCGGAGCCGGCGGCCCCGGTACGATCCGGGCGTGCTCCACCCCGCGACCCCCGACGACCTCGACGAGCTGGCCCAGTTCCTGCGCACCGCCGACCTGACCGTCGCCGCCCTCGCGGAACCCGCCGTACGCCTGTGGCTCGAGCGCGACGGCGCCGACGGCCCCGTCCGTGCCACCACCGGCTTCGAGCTCGGCACCGACGGCCGGCACGCGCTGGTGCGCAGCGTCGCCGTCCGCCCCGACCTGCGAGGAACCGGGGACGGGCTGCGCCTCGCGCGCTTCGCCCTGGACCGCGCCGCCGACGCCGGGGCACGGCACGCGTGGCTGTTCTCCCGCAGGTCAGGCGGGTTCTGGCAGAAGCTCGGCTTCGAGCGCACGACGACGGACGCGCTCGCCGCGGCGCTGCCCGATGCGCACCAGGTGCGGCTGTTCCGCGCGACCGGGCAGCTCGAGCGGGAGGTCGCGTGGCGGCGTCCGCTGACGGTGCTCGCTCGATGACGCGCGTGGCGTGAGGCCGCGCGAATCTCACCCACCCGCGCCGTGGCGCCGTGCCCGCCCCCGGGGACAATCGACAGGGAGAGCGGGAGGCAGCAGATGGCACGGATTCTCCTGACCGGCAGCACCAGCGGGATCGGCCTGGCCGCCGCGGCCAGGCTCGCCGAGCAGCCGCACGACCTGATCCTGCACGGACCCGAGACCGAGCACGCCGCTGCCGCCGTCGTCGACCGGGTCGCACGAGGCGCCCACCCGGACGCGACGATCCGGTACGTGTCCGCGGACTTCACCGACCCGGACGCCGTACGAGCGCTGGTCTCCCCGGCCGGACGGCTCGACGTGCTCGTCAACAACGCCGCGGTACCGGGACCGCCGTCCCTGACGCTGGGGCCGGCGGGCACCGACGTCGCCTATCAGGTGAACTTCCTGGCGGGCACGCTGCTCACGCACCTCCTGCTGCCGGCTCTCGCCCCTGAGGGCCGGATCGTCGACGTCGCTTCGGCGACGCACTTCTCCGCGACGCTGGACCTGGACGACCTCGACTTCCGCAGGCGGACCTACTCCCCCTCCACCGCCTACGCGCAGTCGAAGCTCGCGATCGTCGCCTACTCCAACTGGCTCGCCGCGCGCGTCAGCCAGACGGTCGTGAGCATCCATCCGGGCGTCGTCGCCACGGGTCTGCTCCACGCCATGTTCGCGATAGACGGCGTGCCGCCGACGGTGGGCGGCGACAACCTCGCCGCCGCCACGAGCATGCGTGTCGCGAGCGGCACCTACCTCGACGAGACCGTCCCGGCCGAACCGTCGGCCGAGTCCCGCGACCCGGACCTGCAGAACAGGCTGGTCGAGGACACCCAGCAGCGGCTGGGGGTCTCGCTGCCCTGACGTCAGCGGTGTCCTCCGGATCGATCAGGCGAGTGAGGTCGCCGGACACCGATCAGGCACGTGCGGCCGCCCGCCGTCCGAGCCGCGGGATCAGGCCGAGCGAACGCACGGCTATGCCTCCGATGACGAGGGTGGCGACCAGCAGCGCCAACCACGAGAGCGCGGATCCGAGGGGCCCGCCCGTCGCCGTCGTGAGCAGGCGGATCGCATATGTCGCACTGGCGGCGACGGTGAACGTCGTGGCCCAGAAGCCGATCACGAACGGCGTGCGTGTGTACACGGGCAGCAGGAACAGGTGCGGCACCAGCAGCGCGATCATGAGCGCCGCGAAGACCGTGTCGACGATGGAGTACCGCCCCTCGGAGATCGCCCACCACGCGTTGCCGGCCACGGCCGGCGGCGCGGCGAAGATCGCGACGGTCGGAAACAGCGCAGGCGGGACCGCCGGTCCCGTGCTGTACCGCACGACGAGCAGGCTCGCGAGCAACATCCAGAACATGATCCCGACGGCGAGCAGGCCGATCGCGACGTCACGCTGCCCGATCGTGGCGAGCGACTGCGAGGCGACCAGGGTGGCCGCGACGGTGGGCAGCAGGTACCCGCCATGGATCGCCGTGGTGTCGCGTGGCTGTGACAGCACGGACGACACGAACCACGCTCCGTGTGTCGCGGAGAGGACGAGCATGGTCCACACCGCGATCGTGGACGCGACGGGGTACCACTGGAACAGGTGCGCGGAGAGGAGCGAACCGACTGCCGGGACGAGCGCAGCGAACGGGCCGAGCACGGGGTGGTGCAGATCGCGGGCGACGGCCCGCAGGCCGCCGGGCCGGCGCAGGTACTCGATCGTGATGAACCCCCAGGCCAGTCCCGCCACCGCCCAGAGCGCCTCGCCGACCGCCACCGGAGCGTCGAGCAGCTGGCCGGCCGTGGTCCAGGTTCCCGCGAGGCCGGCCGTGCCGAACGCGATACCGAAGAAGTTCAGGGGGAGCCTACGGGTGCCGGGCTCGGCGGTGGTCATCATTACCTCCGGTGTGGACTGGGAGATGCGCGAGGGTCGCCGGGCGCAGGGTGCGGCGTGATGAGACGTAAGGCACTGGCGCGCCCGGAACGAGACGGTCCGTCAGGAACCTTCCCCGAGTCCTCGCAGCGGTCGCCGGCCCTTCACGGACACCTTCGAACCGGCTGAGGTCGTGTTTTCTTCCCGGTCGGCCCGAGGCTCGGCGAACCCACCGACCGTAAACTGCTGGCACGGGCCGCGGGTGTCCCTGTCACGGACAGGCAGCTCGCCGCGGACCTCTGATCCTGGCCGGACCCGCCTCGGGGAAAGGACTCGCAGTGGCTGCCAAGGATTCGCCGCTCGGCGACTATCTGCGCGCGCGCCGCGCGGTCGTCTCTCCCGAGGAAGCCGGCGTCGTCTCGCACACGCTGCGCCGTGTCCCAGGTCTCCGGCGCGACGAGGTCGCCCGCGCCGCCGGCATCAGCCAGGAGTACTACCTACGGCTCGAACAAGGCCGCGACCGCACGCCGTCGGACCAGGTGCTGCGCGCGCTGGGTCGCGCGCTGATGCTGGACGAGGCCGCCGTCTCCTACCTGCTCCTGCTCGCGCACGCCGAACCGGTCGACCTGCAGGCACAGGAGGCCGCCGTCTCGATGGACAACCTCGCCGCGATCCTGAACGCCTGGCCCAACACGCCCGCGTACATCATCGACTCCCGCCACACCGTGGTGCTGTCGAACGCCATGGCCCGTGCCGTCGTCCCGCATGCGCTCGAGCCCGGCGTGAACATCGCCGAGGCAGTGTTCACCCTGCCTGAGGTCCGCGCGCTACCGACCTGGGACCGGCTTGCCTCACGTACAGTGCGCCGGCTGCGCTACTACGGGCACCCGTTCGATCCACGTCTGCACGCGCTGGCAGCGCGGCTGTCCGAGCAGGATCCGGTCTTCCGCACGCTCTGGGAACGACAGGACGTCGACCCGTACTACGACGGCGACGTACGCCCGGAGGTGCAGGGGTACGGTCAGATCGTGCTGCGCCACCAGACGCTGGTGGTGCCCGGCACACCCGGCTACCTGCTCTGCGTCTATCACGCCGAGCCGGGCACACCGAGCGCGGAGGCGATCGCCCACCTCGCCGCTCGGATCTCCTCCACCTCCGCATAGGCGCACCACCACTCGGCCCAGCCTGTCCCTCGGAGGGGCACGCTGGATCCGTGCGCGCTCCGTAACGTCGTCCTCGAGTTCGTGGCAGCCATGACCACCGCGGCCGCCGCCTGAGAGGAACGCCCATGACCCGCCCCATCCACCTTCTCGACCGTATCCTCCAAGCCCACGGCGGCCGTGCCCGCTGGGCCGAGGTATCGACCATCAGCGCCGAGCGCTCGTTCGGCGGCGTCTTCTGGGATCTCAAACAGGTCGCGGGAACCGCGGAGCACGGCCGGTTCACGGTCGACCTGCGCCACCAGGAGACCAGCCTGGAATCGTTCGGGGCTCCCGATGTGCGTACCCGGTTCACTGCGGACCGGGTCGAGCTGGTGCGTGGCACCCCGGACGGCGACGAGATCATCGAGGCCGTCGACAACCCGCGGGCGACCTTCGAGGGCCACGTGCTGGAGACCCCGTGGACTCCGCTGCAGCTCGCCTACTTCACCGGCTACGCCATGTGGACCTACAACACCGAGCCGTGGTCGTTCACCTTCCCCGGTGTGCAGGTCGAGGAGATCGGCCCGTGGACCGAACCCGACGGCACGGTGCTCGACCGCCTGCGAGTCACCTACCCGCCGGACATCGCGACGCACACCCCGACCCAGACCCTCTACGCGGACGCGGACGGCGTGCTGCGCCGCCGCGACTACGAGGTCGACATCGCCGGCGGATCCCCGAGCGTCGAGTACATGACGGACCAGTTCTGGGCCGACGGGCTGCTCCTCGCCGGCAGCCGCAAGATCTTCGTCCGTGACGGCGACGGCGCGGCGATACCGGACCCGCTCATCGTCTCGATCGACATCGGCGACGTCCGACTCGGCTGATCGGCCGACGTCAGTAGAGCGCCGGCTACATCCATCGATACGACGAAGACCCGTGGAGGGACGAGATGACGAACGATCCACTGGTGACACCGCCCGTCGCGCTCGGCACCTGGGCGTGGGGCGACAGCGGACAGGCAGGCAACGGCTACTTCGGTAGCCGCCTGACCGAGGCAGACCTGCACGAGATCGCCGAGAAGGCCATGACCAGCGGGCTGACCCTCTGGGACACCGCCACCGTGTACGGCATGGGCCGCTCCGAGCGGGCCCTCGCCAGGGCACTGACACAGTTCGACCGCGGCGAGTACCAGCTGTCGACGAAGTTCACCCCGCAGATCGCCGGGGCCGGCGACGACCCGATCGCCGACGCGCTCGAGCAGAGCCTGACCAACCTGGGCACCGACTACGTCGACCTGTACTGGATCCACAACCCCGCCGACGTCGAGCGCTGGACCCAGAGCCTGATCCCGCTGCTGGAGTCCGGAAAGGTCCGGCACGTCGGCGTCTCCAACCACGACCTGGACGAGATCGCGCGCGCTGACCGGATCCTCGGCCGAGCCGGATACCGGGTCGAGGCTGTGCAGAACCACTACAGCCTGCTCTACCGCAGCTCGGAGGAGGCCGGGATCATCGACCACTGCCGAGCGAACGGGGTGCGGTTCTTCTCCTACATGGTGCTCGAGCAGGGTGCGCTGACCGGTCGGTACGGGCCACAGAGCCCGATGCCCGCGGGCAGCGTCCGGGCCGCTGCCTACAACGACGTGCTGCCGAACCTGCAGGCTCTGACCGACCGGATGACCGCTCTCGGCGCGGCCCGGGGCGCGTCGCCGGCCGACATCGCTACGGCTTGGGCCGTCGCCAAGGGCACCACGCCCATCATCGGCGTGACGAAACCCGGCCACGTCGACGGGCTCCTCCGCGCGGGCGGCGCCGAGCTCACCGACGGGGAGATCGCCGAGCTCGAGAGCCTGGCCGACGCGACCGGCGTCGACACACGCGGCGGCTGGGAGCACGCGATGCAGTAGCGCCGCGCCAGGCCTGGGTCGGTGTGGCGCACGGGCGGCAGACCGCCACGCCGTCCGGGTCAGTCGTCCGAGGCGACGACCAGGTGGATGGATTCCCGTTCGCGGTCGATCGCGACGAACTCGTGAAAACTGGTGCTGCTCACACCGGCGTAGGACAGGAGGTCCGGTTCGACGTCCTTGGGGCCATCGAGACGATAGACCGTGCCCTGGTCGAGCGTCCGCGACAGCAGGTGCTCCACTCGGTCGTGGGAACGGAGCGACATGGGTGGCCCGGCCAGCTCGTCATCCATCCAGCTGTGGACCGTACTGCGCGCTGCGGCCGCCGTGGCGAGGACGAACATCTCGCCTCGGCGCGCCACGGTCCATGGACAGGAGCTCCGTCGACGCTGGTTTCCCCGCCGAAACCGTACGGCGATCCGTACCCGTACGAATAGAAGCGCGAGGACATCAGCGCGGTGAGCAATGTCCCGTCGTCAAGGCCGGCGTCCAGGGAGAACTGCACATGATCGACCCACATGAACGTGCCGTGATCGAGAGCGACGTGCGAATGCTCCTCGACACTGAGCCATGGAAGACGAGGCCAGGGCCATTCGGTGCGGGCGTCGCGGGGTCCGACGCGAGGCTCCCTCGCCGCTTCCTCCTCGGAGAGGAGCAAGAACGTCACGAACTGCTTGCCGACCTCCAGGACTCGCACCCACGACCAGCCGTCCGGCCGACCGGCAACGAGCAAAGCTCCCGCCGCAACGTGCGACAGACTTCGATTCGCCTGAACCCGTCCGATGCCGTCGGCGCCGACGTCGACCAGATCGGTGAAGATGTCGATCTCGATCATGCCGGCACTCCCTTCTTGAACGACTCGATTCCGCGTTCGTCGAGCGAGAGCTGCGCGGTCTCGGCGAACAGGACGGGGAGCCGCAGCAGGGCCGCGACACGGCTGATCTCCGGGGTGAGACCTTCGGCCCGCAACACCGCCGATGGCGCCGAGACTTGCTTGTAGAAGCCGTCGTAGACATGCCAGTCGTAGGTATACAGGCCGCGTCTGCTCGCTCCAAACCAGTCCGAGTAGTCACCAGAACGGTCTTGTTGTCTGCAATCGAGCGATTCGCCGATCACGGGCAACTGCGTTCGCAATCCCTCGACGACGGTTTCGACTGCCACTCCGTGACTCAGAACAGCCTCGGGGATCGGTCCGTATCCGGCGCTGGAGATGAGCGCGACAGATCCATCCCGGTCGGTCGCGAGGAAGTCCCACTCTCGCCCTACTACATCATCTCGGTCCAAAGACGCGCTCATGAGCGCATCCTCCCAGTGATCGGGACAAGGGCGAGCTGGCTTGGCACGGCTGCTATGGCGGTCCTTGCCCGCCAGAACAGGTCGTGGAGGACATCTGGGCGGTTGCGAACGGCGACCTCGCGCAGTCCACCTCTGCCGCCCACCTCGCCCTGCCTGACTTCCGAGACCTGCGAATGACCGCCAACGAAATGCGCGGCTGACGCTCATCGCCCACCTGTCCCCAGAGGGAACGCCCATCCACAGAGGAAGTACGCCGTGCTTCTCAATGCCAGCCCGTCCACCTACCGGCGCGCTTCTGGCGGAGCGTCCGACTCGAGCGACTGCGCCTTCTTCCTGAGGTTCCTCCGGACCAGCACGACAACGGGAACCGCCACGATCAGGATGACCACGAGAGCGATTCCTCCGGCGACGATCAGGACGTTCCCCACACCAGCCATGTGGTCTCCGGCGCTCGTGTCGTCGAGGCCCGCAGGCCTCGGCCCGAGCTCGTTCGCCAGCCACCCGTACTCGATCTCCCGGACCTCACCCTGGTACTCGATCGCGAGGATGTCGAACCTCATCGGCAGCTCGTTCCACACCACCGTGGCCGCCGTCTTCCGCGCGGCGTCACCATCCATGGAGTCGTGCAGCAGCACGATCGTCACGACGTCGACCGACTCCTCAGGGTGTTCGAGGTACTCCCTGCGCCCGGCGTGCACCCCCGCGTCGTCGAAACCCGCGGCTACGAGCTTCGACCGCACAGAGGCAAGGCCCTCCAGGAACTCACCCGAATCTGCCGTCGACGAACATCCGGTAAGAAGCATGAGGGTCGCCGTGAGCATGGCGAGCACACACCCGAGCGGGCTGTTTCCGATGGAACTGCGTCCGATTGCAGGACCATGCACGACGGACCCCCTCATCTTCGTGGGCGAATAGTCCCATATGGGCCTCGGCGGGGAGGACGTGCCGCCGTCACCCGCTCTCACCACGACGGTCAGCCGGGGTTCGCCTTCCTTCGGGCCACTGCCACTCGAGAGTCTCCAGGCCTGGTCAGCGGACCAGGCCGAAACCGGGGTGATGCTCAGACGTTGAAGCGGAACTCCACCACGTCGCCGTCCTGCATCACGTAGTCCTTGCCCTCGATGCGCGCCTTGCCCGCGGCCTTCGCGGCCGCGACCGAACCGGCCTCGACGAGGTCGTCGAACGAGACCACCTCGGCCTTGATGAAGCCGCGCTCGAAGTCCGTGTGGATGACGCCGGCGGCCTGCGGGGCGGTCCAGCCCTTGCGGATCGTCCAGGCGCGCGCCTCCTTGGGGCCGGCCGTCAGGTAGGTCTGCAGGCCGAGGGTCTCGAAGCCGACCTTGGCGAGCTGGTCCAGCCCGGACTCGGCCTGGCCCGTCTCGGCCAGCATCTCTGCGGCCTCCTCGGGTTCGAGCTCGACGAGCTCGGACTCGAACTTGGCGTCGAGGAAGATCGCCTGGGCGGGGGCGACCACCTTGCGCAGCGCCTCCTGCGACGCGGTGTCGGCCAGGCCCGCGTCATCGGTGTTGAAGACGTAGATGAACGGCTTGGCCGTCATGAGCTGCAGGCTCGCGATCTCGGCGAGGTCCAGGCCGGCGTCCGCGGCGCCCTGGTAGAGCGTGATGCCCTTGTCGAGGATCTCCTGGGCCTTCTTCGCGGCGGCATACAGGACGGGGTCGCCGCGCTTGATCTTGACCTCCTTCTCCATCCTCGGGAGCGCCTTCTCGAGGGTCTGGAGGTCGGCCAGGATCAGCTCGGTGGAGATGGTCTCGATGTCGCCGGGGGCGTCCAGCGATCCGTCGACGCGCACGACGTCCGGGTCGTCGAAGGCTCGCGTGACCTGGCAGATCGCGTCGGCCTCGCGGATGTTCGCGAGGAACTTGTTGCCCAGGCCCTCACCCTCGGACGCGCCCTTGACGATGCCCGCGATGTCGACGAACGACACCGTGGCGGGCAGGATCCGCTGGCTGCTGAAGATCTCGGCCAGCTTGTCCAGCCGCTCGTCGGGCAGCGAGACCACGCCGACGTTGGGCTCGATCGTGGCGAACGGGTAGTTCGCCGCGAGCACCTGGTTGCGGGTCAGCGCGTTGAAGAGGGTGGACTTGCCGACGTTGGGCAGGCCGACGATGCCGATAGTGAGAGCCACGTCGGGCAAGTTTACGTGGGTTGCGCGGTCGGGGCTGCGCCCGCTTCGATGAGGTCCAGGTCGCGGGTGGCGAACTGGTGGTGCTCCCACTCCTCCGAGAGCACCACCCAGACGCACTGGGCCGCGACGAACGGCTCCGACTGGTCCATCCAGGGTGGCGGGTCGGCCGGGCTGCCCGCCTGCTCGGGCGTGACGGAGGCCAGGTAGTCGCGCACCTCTCGCACCCGGCCGCGCCGTACCTCCAGCACCTCCGCGTACGACGGCGACGCGGCCGGGTCGATGCCCAGCGCAGGAGCCTCGTCGGCATACGGCGTGTGCGGCATCCCTGCGGGCCAGAACACGTCGGTGCGGCGCCCCTGAGCGCCCCACCGCAGCCAGCCGTCGGTGCAGAACACCAGGTGGCGCAGCGTCTGGGCGAACGACCACTCCTCGTCGACCGAGACGTCCACGGTGCCCTCCGGCATCGCGGCGACACGCTCGTAGGTCGCTTCCCACATGCGCTCGTACGCGTCGAGCGCCGCCCGGAGCCCGGCGAGCGTGCGGTCCTGGAGCAGCGCCCGCTCGGGGTGCCGCCTGTTGAGCTCGGCCTCCACGAGCGGCGCCACCTCGACCCCGTTGAGGCGCAGGCCGAAGATGTCGCCGTCGATGTCGGCCCCGGAGAGCTCCACACCCCGCATGCGCACGCCGTTGAGGCGCACCTCGCGGAACGACGCACCGGTCATGTCGACGTGACGGATGTCTGCACCCGACAGGTCGGCGCCGCTGATCCTGTCCACTCGTCCTTCGATGTGATCCATGTCACGGACGGTACGCCGGACCACTGACATCGACGCCGCCGCCTGTCAGGGGAACGACTGCACCTGCTGGAGCAGCTCCGGCAGCCGCCGGTCGTACACGCGCGCGCCGAACCGGACACCGAGGACCAGCATCAGCACGCCGTACAGCAGCCCGCCGACCAGCGTGGCCACGCCCCACAGCACGCCACCCAGGAGCACCGCCGCGATCCCGAGGGCGAGCACCGGCACGGACAGGCCGAGGGTGACCGCGAACCCGACACCCTGCGACACCATCGTGGCGACCGCCGCGCCCTGCGGGGACTTGAGCGGGCTCTCCCCCGGCTTGGCCACGGGATAGACGAGACGCGCCGAGACCGCACTGGACACGCCGGTGCTCACGAGCAGCAGGCCGAGGGCGAGGCCGAGCAACGGCAGCAGCAGGTGCCAGGAGTCGGCCACCCAGACCGTCGCCACCACGGTGAGCGCGGCGACCACCGGGCCCACCAGCAGCATCGGCACGGTCCGACCCCACCGGTCGGCCCGCCCGTCCACCCCGGCGGCCACGTGCAGCGCGAACGCGGTGTAGTCGTAGCCGATGTCGTTGGAGATGCTGAACCCGAGCAGCCAGGCCACGAAGGGGCCCGTCGCGAGCAGCATGAAGTAGTTGCCCGTGCTCTGCGTCGCGAAGTAGATGACGACCGGCAGCAGCGGGACCACCGCGATCGAGCCGGAGTACCTGGGGTCACGGAGCCAGTAGGTCGCCGTCCGCGCGGCGACGCCCCACGTGGGCGAGAACCGCACCAGGCCGAACGCGCCCAGCCCCTTCGCCCGGCCGCCCCCGCCGTCACCCATGGGCGGGCGCACCAGTGCCCGGCCGAGCGCCCGGTCCCAGACCAGCCAGGCAAGCCCGATCGTGCCGAGCGCGACGGCGAGCCGTCCGACCAGGCCGAGCCAGTCGCCGTCGTGCGCCGCACCGGCGAGCGCCCACGCGGCGCCGAACGGTGTCCAGCCGACGACGGCCGCCGCCTGCTGCACCATCGCGAGGAACGCGTTGCCGTCCTCCGCGGGCCCCACCGAGATCTCGACACCGTTGGTGAGCCAGCCGATGAGTGGGCCGATGAGCACCGCGAGCACGACGGCCACGATCGCGACGACCTCGCGGTAGCGGCGGGACTCCAGCACCGGCGCGAGCGTCGTGGTGATGGCGCGGGAGCCGATGACGCACGTGGCGACGCCGAGCACGGCGCCCACCAGGGCCACCAGGAGCACCCCCGGCTCGACCACCCACGCGAAGGCGGTGCCGAGCGCGAGGAGCACGGTCGCGATGCCGGGCACGGAGATCAGGCCCGCCACCGCCAGCCCGGCGACGAGGGTGCGTCGCGGGATCGCGAAGGTCGTGAACCGGTGCGGGTCGAGCGTCGCGTCCACGCCGAAGGCGAAGATCGGGATCAGCCACCAGCCGAGCACGGTCACGGCACCGCCGAGGGTGACGGCCAGACCGGCCAGCGCCGGGTCCTCGAAGAAGGAGATGGCGGCGACGGCCACGACCAGGGAGCCGACGATGCCCAGCGCGTAGAGCGACGCCAGGATCAGGCCGATGGTCTGCCACACGCTCTTGCGGAACGTGTTGCCCATCAGAGTCAGCTTGAGGGTCAGGAACCGCGCAACCACGAGAGCCCCTCCGAGTGCTGACGGCCTCCGACGAGGTCCACGAACCGGTCCTCCAGGCTCTGCTCGCCGCGCACCTCGTCCACGGTGCCCGCCGCGAGCACGTGCCCGCCGGCCATCACGGCGACGTGGTCGCACATGCGCTGCACGAGGTCCATGACGTGGCTGGAGACGATGACCGTGCCCCCGCCCGCCACGTAACCCTTGAGGATGTCGCGGATGTTCGCGGCGCTCACGGGGTCGACGGCCTCGAACGGCTCGTCCAGCACCAGGGTCCGCGGGGCGTGGATCATCGCGCTGCCCAGCGCGATCTTCTTCGTCATGCCCGCCGAGTAGTCGACCACGAACGTGTCCGCGTCAGCCGTGAGGTCGAACGCCTGGAGCAGGTCGGCCGTGCGCTCGACGACGGTCGCCTTGTCCATCCCGCGCAGCATCCCGGCGTAGGTGAGCAGCTGGCGGCCCGTGAGCCTGTCGAACAGACGCACGCCGTCGGGCAGGATGCCGAGCGTGGCCTTGGCCTCGTCGGGGTGCGCCCACAGGTCCACACCGTGCACCGACGCGCCGCCGAAGTCAGGGCGCAGCAGCCCGGTCGCCATCGAGAGCATGGTGGTCTTGCCCGCCCCGTTGGGACCCACCAGGCCGTAGAACGAGCCCGCCGGCACGTCGAGGTCGACGCCGGAGACGGCGATCTTCTGGCCGAACCGCTTCCACAGGCCGCGCACGCTGAGCGCGGCGGACGGGTCGAACGGGGGCGGTTCCGGGGCTCCCTGGGGTCCGCCGCCCCCAGGGTTCGGGTGGGCTGGGGTCGTCATGACACACAACGTATCGGTGACGTCCGACACCGCGGATCCGACGCGGGGATGAGTACCGGAGGAAAACGGGGTCCACCTGTGGTCGGAGGTCGGCGCCGCCGGCTCGCGGACCGCACGAATCAGACCGTGCGGGGTGTCGTCGTGCCGGAGTGTCGGTGGCTCGTGGCAGCCTGTCGCCCATGGACATCGTCGCGACGATTCTGCTGATCCTCGGCGCCCTCCTGGTGGGCGCGCTGCTGGGATGGCTCGGGCATGCGCAGCGCATCGCCCCCGCCCAGCGCGCCACCGACCTGGAGACGGCGCGCCTGCGCGCCCAGGCCGAGTCGGCCGAGCAGCAGATCGCGGCAGCGCAGGACCGGGCGGACGAGCTGGTGGCCGCGGCGCGCGAGCGGGCCGCCGAGCAGATCGCCGCCGCGCGGACCGAGCAGGAGAACGCCCGGCGGCAGTTCCAGGCGCTCGCCGGAGACGCACTGGACGCCAACAGCAAGCGGTTCCTGGAGCTGGCGGAGGAGCGGCTCAAGCGCTCGACCTCGGACGGCGTGCAGGCGCTGGCCCAGCGTGAGGCGGCCGTGAAGTCCCTGGTGGACCCGCTGACCAAGGCCGTGGAGCAGGTCCGTACGGAGGTGCTCCAGGCCGAGAAGGCGCGCATCGAGGGTCAGGGCGCGCTCGTGGAGCAGATGCGCAACGTGGCCGAGGTGTCGGCGGAGCTGCGCAACGGCACCGCCGACCTGGTCACCGCGCTGCGGTCGTCGCAGACCCGCGGTGCGTGGGGGGAGCTCCAGCTCCGCAAGGTCGTCGAGTCGGCGGGCATGATCAACCGCGTCGACTTCACCGAGCAGGCGCAGGTGACGAACGAGGACGGCACGCTCCGCCCGGACATGGTCATCAACCTCGCCGGCGGCAAGCGCGTGGTCGTCGACTCCAAGGTGGCGTTCATCGGCTTCCTGGAGGCCCAGCAGTCCGACGACGCCGCGTACCGCGAGCAGCGGCTGGACGCGCACGTGCGCCACATGCGCAAGCACGTGGACGACCTCGCCGGCAAGAAGTACTGGAACCAGTTCGAGCCGGCGCCTGAGTTCGTGGTCATGTTCGTGCCCGCGGAGGCGTTCCTGTCGGCGTCTCTCGAGCGCGCCCCGGAGCTGCTGGAGTACGCGGCGCAGAAGAACGTCATCATCGCGACACCCACCACGATGCTGGCCCTGCTCCGCACCGTGGCGTACGCGTGGCGGCAGGAGTCGCTCGCGGAGAACGCGCAGAAGGTGCTCAGCGTCGGCAAGGAGCTGTACGCGCGGCTCGTCACCATGACGGGCCACGTCACCCGGACCGGCCGGGCGCTGGAGACCGCGACGAAGAGCTACAACCAGATGATCGGCTCGCTGGAGCGCAACGTGCTGACGTCGGCCCGGCGCATGGTCGAGCTGGACGTGGTCGACGAGCGGGACGCCGTCGAGGAGCTCAAGGGCGTCGAGGAGGTGCCCCGCCCGATCACGAAGCCGGAGCTGCTCGCCGCGGACGAGGGCGGCATCGTCGCGATCGACCGCGCCCAGGAGGCCGAGGGGATCCTGGTCCAGGAGCTGGAGGTCACGGCGCTGGCGGTGACCGACAAGCGCGCCCTGGAGGCGGTCGAGAAGGCCGCGGCCGACGGCAAGGACTCCCCTGCCGTCGACCAGGCCGGCTGACCTCAGACCTGCGGAAGCTCCTTGCGGGCCTCGCGGCGGGGGCGCTTGGTCTCCTCGCCCGCGGCCTTGAGGCCGGCGCGCAGCTCGCGCGGCAGCGAGAACATCAGGTCCTCGGTGGCGGTGCGCACCTCCTCGACGGAGCCGAAGCCGTGGTCGGCGAGGTGCGAGACGACGTCCTGCACCAGGATCTCCGGCACCGACGCGCCGGAGGTGACGCCGACCGTCGTCGCGCCCTCGAGCCACTCGTCCTTGATCTCGGCCTTCCGGTCCACGCGGTAGGACGCGCGGGCGCCCGACTGCAGGGCGACCTCGACGAGCCGCACCGAGTTGGACGAGTTCGCGGAACCGACCACGATCACGACGTCGCACTCCGGCGCGAGCTTCTTCACCGCGACCTGGCGGTTCTGGGTGGCGTAGCAGATGTCGTCGCTCGGCGGGTCCTGCAGCGACGGGAACCGCTCGCGCAGGCGCCGCACCGTCTCCATGGTCTCGTCCACCGAGAGCGTGGTCTGCGAGATCCACACGACCTTCGCCGGGTCGCGGACGACCACCTGGTCCACCTCGTCGGGCGAGTTCACCACCTGCACGTGCTCGGGCGCCTCACCCGCGGTGCCCTCGACCTCCTCGTGACCGGTGTGCCCGATCAGCAGGATGTCGTAGTCGTCCTTCGCGAACCGGACGGCCTCCTTGTGCACCTTGGTGACCAGGGGGCAGGTCGCGTCGATGGTCTCCAGGCTGCGTGCCTCGGCCGAGGCGCGCACGGCCGGCGAGACGCCGTGGGCGGAGAACACCAGGCGTGCGCCCTCCGGCACCTCGTCGGTCTCGTTCACGAAGATCGCGCCGCGCTCGCGCAGCGTCTCGACGACGTGCTTGTTGTGGACGATCTCCTTGCGCACGTACACGGGGGTGCCGTAGGTCTCCAGGGCCTTCTCGACGGCGACCACCGCACGGTCCACGCCGGCGCAGTAGCCGCGCGGGGCGGCCAGCAGGACACGCTTGGTTGTGGTCTCAGCAGGACGCTCAGGGCTCGTGACGCTCACACCGGCCAGTCTAGGGGCGGTGTGCGGAGGCCTTGTGTCGGTGGTGGGTGGCAGGGTTGGACACGTGACGGACTCCACCCAGCGGCCCCTGCCCACCGAGCTGCCCGAGAAGGCGCTCGACACCACCCCCACCAGCCCCTGGCCCGTCCGCGTGCTCTCCGAGAAGATCCGGGGCTACATCGACCGGATGCCGCCGGTCTGGGTCGAGGGCCAGGTCGTGCAGTTCAACGAGCGGCCCGGCTCCGGCATGCAGTGGCTCACGCTCCGGGACACCGAGGCCGACGCGTCGCTGCCTGTGACGATCTTCTCGCGCGTGCTGGCGATGCTGCCGCAGCCGCCCGCCGAGGGTGACCACGTCGTCGTCCACGCGAAGCCCGTGTTCTGGACCAAGCGCGGCACGCTGCAGATGCAGGCGAACCAGATCAAGGCGGTCGGCGTGGGCGAGCTGCTGGCCCGGATCGAGGCGCTGAAGAAGGTGCTGGCGGCCGAGGGCCTGTTCGACCTGTCGCGCAAGCAGCGGCTGCCCTTCCTGCCCGCGGTCGTCGGCCTGGTGTGCGGCCGCGAGTCCAAGGCGGAGCACGACGTCGTCGTCAACGCGCGCGCCCGCTGGCCGCAGGTGCGGTTCGAGATCCGTGAGGTCGCCGTCCAGGGCGTGAACGCCGTGCGTGAGGTGTCCGCGGCGATCGCCGAGCTGGACCGGGACCCGGCCGTGGACGTCATCGTCGTGGCCCGCGGCGGCGGCTCGGTCGAGGACCTGCTGCCGTTCAGCAACGAGTCGCTGGTCCGCGCCGTCGCGCAGGCCCGTACGCCGCTCGTCAGCGCGATCGGGCACGAGACGGACGCGCCGCTGCTCGACCTCGTCGCCGACTACCGGGCCTCGACCCCGACCGACGCGGCCAAGCGGATCGTGCCCGACGTCTCCGAGGAGCGGCTGCGCCTCACGCAGGCACGGGGCCGCATGCGCGGCGCGGTCGCGGCCATGCTGGACCGCGAGCAGCGCGGGCTCGACGGTGTCCGCTCCCGCCCCGTGCTGGCCGCGCCGCAGACGATGCTGGAGGCGCGCGAGCGCGACGTCGTGCAGGCACTCCGGCACAGCCGACATGCGCTCAACGCGCTCCTGCTGCACGCGAGCGGTGAGATCGGCAGGCTCGGCGCGCAGGTCAGAGCCCTGTCGCCGGCCTCGACCCTGGAGCGCGGCTACGCCGTCGTCCAGCGTGCGGACGGCCACGTGGTCCGCCGGCCCGACGACGTGGCGACCGGCGCCGACGTGCACGTCCGCCTGGCCGAGGGCGCACTGGAGGCCACGGTCACCGGGACGCGCTCGTCACGCCGCGCGGTAGAGGACAACACCTGACCGCTACACCCGGCACAGTGGGTGTCATGACCGAGAACAGCACCCTCGTACCGTTCCGCATCGACGTGCCGCAGGCCGACCTCGACGACCTGCGGGACCGGCTCGCACGCACGCGCCGGCCGGCCCCCGTCCCGGGCCGGGACGACCGCACGGACTTCAGCCGCGGGATCCCGCAGGCGTACCTGACCGAGCTCGCGGAGTACTGGCGCGACGGCTTCGACTGGCGCGCCCAGGAGGCGCGGCTCAACGAGCACGAGCAGTTCACGACGGTCGTGGACGGGCAGACGTTTCACGTGGTGCACGTCCGCTCGGCCGACCCGCAGGCCACCCCGCTGATCCTCTGCCACGGCTGGCCGGGATCGTTCGTGGAGTACCAGCGGCTGATCCCGCTGCTGACCGACCGGTTCCACCTCGTCATCCCGTCGCTGCCCGGCTTCGGGTTCTCGACGCCGCTGTCCGGCACCGGGTGGGAGCTCGCGCGGACCACCGCCGCCTACGCCGAGATCATGACCCGGCTCGGGTACGAGCGGTTCGGGGCGCACGGCACCGACATCGGCGCGGGCGCCGCCGGCCGGCTCGCGGCGCTGTACCCGGAGCGCGTCGTCGGCACCCACACCGGTGGCGACGGCCGGATGCTCGGCATGGTCGGCGACAAGTTCCCCTACCCCGAGGGCCTGTCCGACGACGAGATCGCCCAGATCGAGGCGATCCGCACCGCCGACCGGGCCGAGCGCGGCTACTTCGAGATGCAGAACCACCGCCCCGACACCATCGCCGCGGCCCTGGCCGACTCCCCCGTCGGCCAGCTCGCCTGGATCGCCGAGAAGTTCCAGACCTGGACCAATGGCGCCCACGCCACCCCCGACGACGCCGTCGACCGCGACCAGCTCCTGACCGACGTCAGCCTGTACTGGTTCACCAACAGCGGCGCGTCGAGCGCGCAGTTCTACTACGAGTCCGAGCACTCGGGGCTCGACTGGGTGGCGCCCTCCGGCGTGCCCGCCGCCTGGGTCCTCTTCGACACCCACCCGCTGGCGCGCCGCGCGCTGGATCCCTGGAACGCGGTGAGCCACTGGACCGAGTTCACCGAGGGCGGGCACTTCCCGGCGATGGAGGAACCCGAGCTGCTCGCGGGAGACATCCGCGACTTCTTCGACACCCTCGCCTGAGGGTCCGCGCGAGATCTGGCCCTGCGCCGCTGGCTGCGCGTCAGCGGCGGCGGGCCACGAAGACCCACTCCAGGCCCGGCCGGTCCGGCGCGTCCAGCACCTCCTCGACGTCGAAGCCCGCCGCGGCCAGCGACGCCTCGATCTCGTCCCGTTCGCGGAACCGCAGGGTCGAGACCGAGGTGACCACGTCGCCGTCGGGCAGCAGGCCGGGCGGGAAGCGGTAGGTGCCCTGGAAGGTGACCAGCGGGAGGGCTACCTCCAGGAGGTCGTTCCAGGTCTCGACCTCGCCGATGCCGGGGATCTCCCGGCGCAGCGACTGGTGCTCGCGCGTCCAGCCGAGCCAGGCCTGCCGGGCCGGCACGCGCGTCTCGAACACGAGGGCACCGCCGGGGCGCAGCGCCTTCTGGACGGCGGCGAGCGCCCCGGCCCAGTCGTCGTCGGTGACGAACACCTGGGCGACGTTCCCGGTCATCGTGGCGAGGTCGGCGGCGAGCCCGAGCCCGCCCACCGTCTCGGCTCCGCCCTCGACCCAGGTGACCGCCTCGGCGCCGGGCTTGCCGCGGGCGACCTCGAGGGACGCCGGGGCCGGGTCGACGCCGGTCACGCTCAGTCCCCGGCCGGCGAGCAGGAGCGCGAGCACCCCGGTGCCGCAGCCGACGTCGAGCACGGTGCGGGCCCCGAGCCGTTCGGCGAGGCCGACGTAGAGGTCGAGGTCGCTGCGGTCGTCGTCGAAAGCGTCGTAGAGCCGGGCGAGGCGGGGGTCCACGAAGATCGGGTCGGGTGTGGTCATGACACCATGTTCACCCGTCGCCCGACCGCCCCCAAGAACATTTGGTCGCGTACCGTCGTCGGTGCACGAGGGAGACGCAATGACAGGTGACGTGGACACGCTCGACGACGCGGCGGAGGTGTTCGGCGGCGCGCGGCGCCGGCTCTTCGGCATCGCGTACCGGATGCTGGGCTCGGCGGCGGAAGCCGAGGACGTGGTTCAGGAGACGTGGGTGCGGTGGCAGACGACCGACCGGTCGGCCGTCCGCAACCCGGAGGCCTTCCTGACGACGACCACCACCCGCCTCGCGATCAACGTGCTGCAGAGCGCGCGGGTGCGCCGGGAGGCGTACGTCGGGCCGTGGCTGCCCGAGCCGGTGGACACCAGCGCGGACCCGACGCTCGGCGCCGAGCGGGCGGAGGCCCTGGACGTGGCGGTGCTGGTGCTGCTGGAACGGCTCAGCCCCACGGAGCGGGCCGCGTACGTGCTGCGCGAGGCGTTCGACTACGGCTACCCGGAGATCGCGCAGATCGTGGGCGCGACCCCGACGGCGGCCCGGCAGCTCGTGAGCCGGGCCCGGAAGCATCTCGACTCCGGGCGGCGCAACGCGGTGAGCGACGACGACCGGCGGGCGCTCCTGGACGCGTTCCTCGCCGCGGCCCGGGTGGGTGACGTGGCCGCGCTGGAGCGGCTGCTCGCCGAGGACGTCGTGACCCGTGCCGACAGCAACGGGCGCGCGAAGCACGTCGCGCGGGTGGCCGTACAGGGCCGGGCCAAGGTGGCCCGCGTGCTGTCCACGTTCGCGGACGTCTTCTGGGCGGGCATCACCACCCGGCCGGTCGCGGTCAACGGCACCGAGGGTTACGCGATGGAGCGCGACGGCGAGCTGGTCGGCGTCCTGTCCGTCGAGGTGTCCGACGCGGGGATCCACGAGCTGGCCTGGCAGCTGAACCCCGAGAAGGTGGCCGGTCTCCGGCAGGTCCTGGGGTACCAGGACCCGCCGGGGCCGCGGTGACCCGTTACGCCTGGGCCGCCCGCCACTGGTCGTAGCCGACCTCACCGAGCAGGGCCTCGCCGTGGGGCACGAGGTCCTTGTCCTGCAGGCGCGCGCCGAAGTAGGTGGCCTCGGCGTCGGCCCGGACCTCGCGCGGGTCGCCCTTGGCGGCCAGGTGCTCGCGCACGATCTCGTCGAAGCCGACCACGTCCGGCCCGGCGATCTCGATGGTGCCGTTCAGCGGCGTGCCCGCGGCGGTCCGCGCCACGAACCGGGCCACGTCCGACGAGGCGATGGGCTGGAAGCGGACGGGCGCGACGTGCGCGACGCCGTCGACCGTCCCGCTGTCGGCGATCGAGCTGAGGAACTCGAAGAACTGCGTGGACCGGACGATCGACCAGCCCGCGCCGGAGGCCTTGACGAGATCCTCCTGGACCACCTTGGCGCGCATGTATCCGGAGTCGATGCGGTCGGTGCCCACGATCGACAGGATCACGTGGTGCCCCACGCCCGCCGCGGCCTCGGCCTCCAGCAGGTTGGTCGTGGACGTCCGGAAGAAGCTGGTGACGTCTTCCTCGGCGAACGAGGGCGAGTTGCTGAGGTCGACCACCACCTGCGCGCCCTCGAGCACCTCGGGCAGACCCTCGCCGGTCAGGGTGTTCACGCCCGTCTGCGGCGCGGCGGCGACCGCTTCGTGCCCGTGGTCGGTCAAATTGCGGACGACCTGGCTGCCGACGAGTCCGGTCCCGCCGATGACGACGATCTTCATGGTGTGCTCCCGTTCGTGTCTGACGACGGGCCGGACGGCCCGTCGTCCTCTCGACCGGGAGCTCACGCGATCTGTGACAGCCGACCGCTACCGCTCGCGGTCGACGCGCCGCTCGTCCCAGACGGGTTCCGACGTCTCGCGCACCACGC
Source organism: Promicromonospora thailandica (assembly GCF_024171955.1). GTDB lineage: Bacteria > Actinomycetota > Actinomycetes > Actinomycetales > Cellulomonadaceae > Promicromonospora > Promicromonospora thailandica. Next base: position 462,564 of record NZ_JAMTCS010000001.1, read on the forward strand.
CGTCGGACCCGAAGACGAGGTACCGGTCGAACGACCGGGCGAACCAGCGGTCGTGCGTCACGGCCAGGACCGTGCCGTCGAACGACTCCAGGCCGTCCTGCAGCGCCTCGGCGGACTCGAGGTCGAGGTTGTCGGTGGGCTCGTCGAGCAGCAGCGCCGTCGAGCCGGCGAGCTCGAGCAGCAGGATCTGGAACCGCGCCTGCTGGCCGCCGGACAGCCGGTCGAAGGGCCGGTCGGCCTGCTCCGTGAGCTCGTACCGGCGCAGGCGCGCCATCGCCTTGCCCTTGTCCTGGGCGTGGTCCTCCCACAGGATGTCGAGCAGCGCGCGCCCGAACAGCTCCGGGTGCGCGTGCGTCTGCGCGAAGTGCCCGGCGACCACCCGTGCGCCGAGCTTCCAGGAGCCGGTGTGGGCGACGTCGCCGCCCGCGAGCAGCCGCAGGAAGTGCGACTTGCCCGAGCCGTTCGAGCCGAGCACCGCCACCCGCTCGCCGTAGAAGACCTCGAGGTCGAACGGCTTCATGAGACCCGTGAGCTCCAGACCCTCGCAGGTGACGGCCCGCAGGCCGGTGCGTCCCCCGCGCAGGTGCATGGTGATGTCCTGCTCGCGCGGCGGCTCGGGCGGCGGGCCCGCCTCCTCGAACTTCTTCAGCCGGGTCTGTGCGGCGCGGTAGCGCGACGCCATGTCCGGGCTGCTCGCGGCCTGGTTGCGCAGGGTCAGGACAAGCTTCTTGAGCTGCGCGTGCTTCTCGTCCCAGCGGCGTCGCAGCTCCTCGAACCGCGCGAACCGCTCGCGGCGCGCGTCGTGGAACGTGGCGAACCCGCCGCCGTGCACCCAAGCGTCGGCGCCCGCGGGGCTCGGCTCCAGGGAGACGATGCGGTCGGCCGCACGGGAGAGCAGCTCGCGGTCGTGCGACACGAACAGGACCGTCTTCTTGGTGGACCTGAGCTGGTCCTCCAGCCACCGCTTGCCCGGCACGTCGAGGTAGTTGTCCGGCTCGTCGAGCAGCAGCACCTCGTCGGTGCCGCGCAGCAGGGCCTCGAGCACGAGCCGCTTCTGCTCGCCGCCGGACATCGTCCGCACCTCGCGGAACTGCGCCCTGTCGTAGGGGATGCCGAGGGCGGCCATGGTGCAGACGTCCCACAGGGTCTCGGCCTCGTAGCCGCGCACCTCCGCCCAGTCGGACAGCGCCTGCGCGTACGCCATCTGGGCGGCCTCGTCGTCCACGGTCAGCATGCGGTGCTCGGCCTCGTCGACGGCGCGCGCCACCTCCCGCAGGCGGGGCGCCGACACGGACACCAGCAGGTCACGCACCGTGGTCTCGTCGCGCACCGACCCGACGAACTGGCGCATGACGCCCAGTCCGCCGCTCACCGCCACGGACCCCGCGTGCGGGTCCAGCTCGCCGGTGATGATGCGCAGCAGGGTGGTCTTGCCGGCTCCGTTCGGTCCGACGATCGCCGTGGCGCTGCCCTCACCCACGCGAAACGAGACGTCGCCCAGCAGGGTCCGGCCATCCGGCAGGTGGTATTCGACGTGCGCTACTTCGAGATGGCCCATGGGTCACCATGGTCCGGTGTCGTGGGGCCCGGGGCCAAACTGATTCCGCACGGGTCCCTGAGTGGTCCCCCTGTGGACGACCGACCACGGATGTCGGTGACGTGCTGTTGACTGTCCCCGTGAGTACAGACGCTGTGACCGGAACCGATCCGACGAAGGACGCCCCCGACGTCGCGGGCCTGAGCTACGAGCAGGCGCGCGACGAGCTCGTGCAGGTGGTCGGCCGCCTGGAGGCCGGCGGCGAGCCGCTCGAGGCGTCGCTCGCGCTCTGGGAGCGCGGCGAGGCCCTGGCCGCGCGCTGCCAGGAGTGGCTCGACGGCGCCCGCGAGCGCCTCGCCGCCGCGCAGCAGGCCACGGCCGGTTCGGCCGACTCCCCGGAGGAGGCTCGATGAGCGCGCACGTGCTCGCCGTGGGCGAGGCTCTCGTGGACCAGGTGCGCCGGCCGGACGGGTCGACGGCCGACCACCCCGGCGGCAGCATCGCCAACGTGGCGCTCACGCTGGGCCGGCTGGGTCGCGAGGTCCGGCTGGCGACGTGGCTGGGCCCGGACGAGCGGGGCGACCTGGTGCGCGGCTGGCTCGCCGAGTCGGACGTCGCCGTGGTCGAGGGCAGCGACGGCGCGGAGCGCACCAGCGTCGCGGTGGCCACGCTGGACGACGACGGGTCGGCCACCTACGACTTCGACCTCACCTGGCGGGTCCCCGCGGAGGCCCGGGCCGACGCCGACACGCTGGCGGTGCACACCGGCTCCATCGCGGCGATGCTCGAGCCGGGCGCGGGGCAGGTGCGTGAGCTCCTGGAGGCGGCGCGGGCGACGGCGACGACCACGTACGATCCGAACGCCCGGCCCGCGATCATGGGGCAGGCGGACGAGGTACGTCCCCGCGTCGAGGCGCTCGTGCAGCTGTCCGACGTGGTCAAGGTCAGCGACGAGGACCTGGGCTGGCTCTACCCGGGCACCGACCCGGTGGCCGTGGCGCGCGAGTGGCAGAGCGGCACGCCGGCCCTGGTGGTCGTGACGTTCGGCGGCAAGGGTGCGGTGGCCGTGTCGGACGACGGCGAGGTCGAGGTGGTGGCTCCACGCGTCGACGTGGTCGACACCGTCGGCGCGGGCGACTCGTTCATGGGCGCGCTGATCGACGGCCTGTGGGAGCACGGTCTGCTGGGGGCGGACCGGCGCGACGCGCTGAACGCCGTGGGCGTGGGTACCGTGCGGCGGGTGCTCGAAGGTTGTGTCGCGGTGGCCGCCGTCACCGTGTCCCGGGCGGGCGCGAACCCGCCGCGACGCGAGGAGATCGCCTGATGAACCCGGTACCGATGCCCGAGCGGCTCAGCCCGCGCGACGCCTGGGCGCTGCTGCGCTCCGGCAACGACCGGTTCGTCGCGGACGCGCCCGCCCATCCGTCGCAGGGCGCGGACCGGCGCCGCGAGCTGCAGGCGGCGCAGCACCCGCACACGGTGATCTTCGGCTGCTCCGACTCCCGCGTGGCGGCGGAGATCGTCTTCGACCAGGGCCTGGGCGACATGTTCGTGGTGCGCACCGCGGGCCACGTCGTGGACACCACGGTGATCGGCTCGATCGAGTACGGCGTGGACATCCTGGGGGCCTCGCTCGTCGTGGTGCTGGGGCACGACTCGTGCGGGGCCGTCGCGGCCGCCGCGCACACGCTGTCCACGGGCGAGCAGCCCGAGGGGTTCGTCCGCGCGGTGGTCGACCGGGTCATCCCGTCGATCGCGAACATCACGTCGGGTGACCCCGCGGCGGCCATGGCCCTGCTGTCCGACCAGGACCTGCTGCGCCGCGAGCACGTCAAGCACACTGTGGGGATGCTGCACGGCTACTCGGCGGGCTTGAAGCAGGCGGTCGAGGACGGGCGGTGCGCCGTGGTCGGCCTCGAGTACGACCTCGCGGTGGGCAACGCCCGGCTGGTGAACGTGATCGGTGACATCGGGGAGAACCCGCCGTCCTGACGCGCGCGGCGACGCGCCGCAGGGGTGACACGAGTCACGCGCTGCGGTGCGTCGCCCGTGCGCGGCTGCGGCACGATAGACCCATGACTGCTGACACCGTCGTCTCGCCGGGCTCCGCCGAGCCCGGCGACACCACCGACTACCGCATCGAGCACGACACCATGGGCGAGGTCCGGGTCCCCGCGAACGCCCTGTACCGCGCGCAGACGCAGCGGGCCGTCGAGAACTTCCCCATCTCCGGCACCCCGCTCGAGCGCGCCCACATCGAGGCCCTCGCGCGCGTCAAGAAGGCCGCCGCGACGGCGAACGCTGAGCTCGGCGTGCTCGACCAGGACATCGCGGACGCCATCGTCGCCGCCGCGGACGAGGTCGCCTCCGGCAGGCACGACGCGCACTTCCCGATCGACGTCTACCAGACCGGCTCGGGCACGTCGTCGAACATGAACACCAACGAGGTGCTCGCGACGCTGGCGACGCGGTCCCTCGGCAAGGACGTGCACCCGAACGACCACGTCAACGCCTCGCAGTCGTCCAACGACGTCTTCCCCACGTCGGTGCACGTGGCCGCGACGTCCGGCGTCGTCAACGACCTGGTGCCCGCGCTGAACCACCTGGCGGACGCCCTGCAGGCGAAGTCGGACGAGTTCGCGACCGTGGTGAAGTCCGGGCGCACGCACCTCATGGACGCCACCCCGGTGACGCTGGGCCAGGAGTTCGGCGGCTACGCGGCCGCCGTCCGGTACGGCGTCGAGCGCCTGCAGGCCGCGCTGCCGCGCGCCGCCGAGGTGCCGCTCGGCGGTACCGCCGTGGGTACGGGCATCAACACCCCCGCGGGCTTCCCGCAGCGGGTCATCGCGCTGCTCGCACAGGACACCGGCCTGCCGCTGACCGAGGCCCGCGACCACTTCGAGGCGCAGTCGGCGCGCGACGGCCTGGTGGAGCTGTCCGGCGCGCTGCGCACCATCGCCGTCTCCGTGACGAAGATCTGCAACGACCTGCGCTGGATGGGCTCCGGCCCCAACACGGGCCTCGGCGAGATCGCCCTGCCCGACCTGCAGCCGGGTTCGTCGATCATGCCGGGCAAGGTCAACCCGGTCATCCCCGAGGCCGTGCTCATGGTCTGCGCCCGCGTGATCGGCAACGACGCCACCGTCGCCTGGGCCGGTGCGTCGGGCTCGTTCGAGCTCAACGTGCAGATCCCCGTCATCGCGCAGGGCGTGCTGGAGTCGATCCGCCTGCTGTCGAGCTCCGCGCGGGTGCTGGCGGACAAGACCGTCAGCGGCATCACCGCCAACGTGGACCGGGCGCGCGCCCTGGCCGAGTCGTCGCCGTCGATCGTCACGCCGCTGAACCGCGCGATCGGCTACGAGTCGGCCGCCAAGGTCGCCAAGCACGCGGTCAAGGAGGGCATCACGGTGCGTCAGGCCGTGCTCGACCTCGGCTTCGTGGAGCGCGGCGAGGTCACCGAGGAGCAGCTCGACACCGCCCTCGACGTGCTGTCGATGACGCGTCCGCCGCAGGCCTGAGCCGCACGGCAGAAGCGCCTGCCCCGCTCCCGGAACCGGGATCGGGGCAGGCGCTCTTTGGTGCGGATGACCGGCGTCAGACCGCGGGCGTCTCGGCGGGCGCAGCGGCCTCGACCGGGGCCGCCGCCTCGGCGCCCTCCTTCGTGGCCTGCAGGATGACGGCGGCGGCGACCGCCGCGCCGACCGTGGCGACGGCGGCGACCGAGGCCGCGATGGCGACCTGCGTGGCGACGGTGGCGACGCCCCACTCGCTGCCGGCGATCTCCTCGGCGCGCTCCTGGGCGACCTTGCGCTGCTCCTTGCCGACCAGGCCGGAGATGAGGCCGGAGCCGTGCAGCAGGGAGATCAGGGTGGCGGTGCGCTCGTCCGGCTCCGCGCCGTCGACCAGCACCTTGGTGAGGTTGGCGCGCAGCGCGGTCTCGTGGCTCGAGTCGGCGGCCGGCCAGCGGGTCACGGGGAGCATGCGGAAGAGCTTGGACTCCTCCTTCTCCAGGATGCCCCGCTCCACGAGCGCGGCCAGGAGGTTCTCCTCGGCGTCCTTCGAGATCGCCTCGACGACCTTGCGCGCCGGGGCGTCGGGCGTGGCGAGCACGGACTGCAGCGCGGCGTCCAGGGCGACGTGGCCCGTCGGGGTGTTGTCGGTGACGATGATCGTGGCGTCACCGGCCTTCTCGCGCTCCTCCTTGGTGGCCCCGGCCTCCGGAGCACCCCGCAGCAGGGTCTTGCGCGCGTCGGCGAGGTCGGCCAGGAGCGCGCCGGCGAGGCGAACGCCCAGGTTGTCGACGTTGGCGGTCTTGCCCGTCTCGTCGTCGACGGCGAGCAGCAGGAAGTCTTCGGCAATGAGCATGCCCCAGATGCTATATCCGACAAGGGAGACACAACCGAATTGAGACTCCGCGCGGACACGCCTCCCGAATCTCTTTGGTTAGGCTTACCTAATTCTGGTAGTCTCGCGCTGCACGCATCGGGAGGCGCGCCGCGGGACTGCGGGGCTGGGGGGTTCCGTCCGGCGGCGCGCTCCTCGCGCGGCGGCAGTACCACGAGGTGCCTGTGGCCCGGGCCGTCGAGACGGCCCGGGCCACTGGCGTCCGTCCCGACGGTCAGACGTCCAGGCGTTCCAGCATGTCGGTCACCAGCGCCGCCACGGGCGACCGCTCCGACCGGGTCAGGGTCACGTGGGCGAACAGCGGGTGCCCCTTGAGCGCCTCGATGACGGCGGCGACGCCGTCGTGCCGCCCCACCCGCAGGTTGTCCCGCTGCGCCACGTCGTGCGTGAGCACCACCCGCGAGCTCTGCCCGATCCGGGAGAGCACGGTCAGGAGCACGTTGCGCTCCAGCGACTGCGCCTCGTCGACGATGACGAACGAGTCGTGCAGGGACCGCCCGCGGATGTGGGTGAGCGGCAGCACCTCGAGCATGTCGCGGGCGATGACCTCCTCGACCACGGCCGGCGAGACCAGGGCGCCGAGCGTGTCGTAGACGGCCTGCGACCACGGGTTCATCTTCTCGGACTCGTTGCCGGGCAGGTAGCCCAGCTCCTGCCCGCCGACGGCGTACAGCGGCCGGAACACGACCACCTTGCGGTGCTGCTGCCGCTCCAGCACGGCCTCCAGGCCGGCGCACAGGGCGAGCGCCGACTTGCCGGTGCCGGCACGCCCGCCGAGCGAGACGATGCCGATCTCCTCGTCCAGCAGGAGGTCGATCGCCACGCGCTGCTCGGCCGAGCGCCCGTGCACGCCGAACACCTCCTGGTCGCCGCGCACCAGCCGCACGCGCTTGTCCGCCGTCACGCGGCCGAGCGCCGAACCGCCCGGCGAGTGCACCACCATGCCGGTGTGGACGAGGAGCGGCTCGGCCGCCTCGACCGTCGCCGGGTCCAGGGCGGCGATCTCGACGGACTCGTTCTCCCACAGCGAGCCCATCTGCTCGTCGGAGAGGTCGATCTCCCGCATGCCGGTCCAGCCGGAGTCCACGGCGAGCTCGGCCCGGTACTCCTCGGCCTGCAGGCCCACCGCGGATGCCTTCACGCGCATCGGCAGGTCCTTCGAGACCACGGTGACGCTGCTGCCCTCGGCGGCGAGGTTGGCGGCCACCGCGAGGATCCGGGTGTCGTTGTCCCCCAGCCGGAACCCGGCGGGCAGGACGGTGGGGTCCACGTGGTTGAGCTCCACGCGCAGGGTGCCGCCCGCGTCCCCGACCGGGACGGGCGAGTCGAGCCGGCCGTGCTGCACCCGCAGCCCGTCCAGCATCCGCAGTGCGCTCCGGGCGAAGTACCCGAGCTCCGCGTGGTGACGCTTGGCCTCCAGCTCCGTGATCACGACGATGGGGAGGACGACGTCGTGCTCCGCGAACCGCAACATCGCCTTCGGGTCGCTCAACAGCACTGACGTGTCGATGACGAAGGTCCTGCGTTCGTCACCTGCCGCGCCGGCAGCGGCGTCGGCACTCTGGTCGGACGGACGTGTGGTGTGTGCGGAATGGCTCACTGCGGCTCTCCCTCCGGCGCCGAAACGCCGTGACAGCCTGGTCGTTACCTGGCGGGTACCGCCTGCCGGCGGACCCGACCCGGCGACACCGGGGCTGGTGGATGGGCCGGGCGACCGGCTCGGCGCGTCGCGTCGTGGCGCAGAGCCGGGGCCGGCCCTTCTCCACGGAGCGAGCACTCCATAGGTTGGCCTCCCGAAGGGGCGACTGGGTGCCGTCCCTGGAGTGGAAACTACGCGCCCTGTCATCGCGTGGCCAGGGTTTGCCCCCGGCGGGTCGCAAGTTGTCACGAAGTGTTCACACAGTGGCAATGGCTTCGCCCGCACGTCAAGGAATCGCAAAACTCGCTGAGAGGCGCGCCGTACGTGCAGGATGGGACGCATGGCTCATCTCGCGATCCTGCTCCGCGCGGTCAACATCGGGCCCGGTCTGCGCGTCACGTCCGCGGACCTGCGCGACGCCGCCGACGACGCCGGCCTCGGCGACCCACGGACCCTCCTGAACAGCGGCAACCTCGTGGCCACGCCCGGCACCTCGGGGGCGGACGGTCCGGCGGAGGCCGCCCGCCTGGTGCAGGACAGGCTGACCGAGCGGCTCGGCCGGCCCGTGGCCGCCGTCGGGCTGAGTGCCGCGCAGCTGGAGGACATCGCCCGGGCGAACCCCTTCCCGGCCGCGGCCCGCGACGACCCGTCCCACCTCCAGGTGCACGTGCCCCTCGGCGCGCTCGACGAGGCCGCCGTGGCCCGGCTCGACCTGGCCAACGCGGGCCGGGAGCTGCTCGCGACCGCCGCGGGCGTGCTGTACGTGCACTACGCGGACGGCATCGGCCGCTCCCGGCTCACGTCGGCCGTGATCGACCGGGCGGTCGGCGCGCCGACGACGGCACGGAACTGGAACACGATCACCAAGCTGCGCGCCGCCTGCGCGGACGACGCGGCGTAAGGCCGGCCACGGCGCTCCGTGCGGCCGCCTGTAGGGTGAGGCCCAGGGAGTGCCGGGAAGTCTGGTCGGCGTGGACCGGGTCGACCGGTCCGGTTCAGCCGACCCCACCCGAGAGGACGACCTTTGTCCGGTAGCACCCCTGCCCCCACCCGGATCCAGCGCCTGCGCGCCTGGGCATCCCGCGAGACCACGGGCGGCGCGCTCCTGATCGGCGCCGCGTTCCTCGCGCTCCTGTGGGCCAACTCGCCGTGGCGCGACGCGTACGAGAGCCTGTCCGGCACCGTGGTCGGCCCGGCCGCGATCGGCCCGCTGCCCGTGCACCTCGACCTGTCGCTCGCGACCTGGGCCGCCGACGGCCTCCTCGCGATCTTCTTCTTCGTGGTGGGCGTCGAGCTCAAGCAGGAGTTCGTCGCCGGGAGCCTGCGCAACCCCAAGGAAGCGGGCGTCCCGATGATCGCCGCGGTGGGCGGCATGGCCGTCCCCGCCCTGATCTACGTGGGCACCGTGCTGGCGCTCGGCGAGCCCGGCGCCCTGCACGGGTGGGCCATCCCCACCGCCACCGACATCGCGTTCGCGGTGGGCGTGCTGGCGATCTTCGGCCGAGGGCTGCCGTCGGCGATCCGCACGTTCCTCCTGACGCTCGCCGTCGTGGACGACCTGCTGGCGATCGTCGTGATCGCCATCTTCTACACGAGCGAGATCCACTGGCTGTCGCTGCTCGGCACCCTGGTCTGCGTGGCGCTGTTCGCCTGGCACGTGCGCTCGCGCCGGCCGCGGTGGTTCGTGCTGGTCCCGCTCGCCGTCGTCGCGTGGGCGCTGATGCACTCCTCCGGCGTGCACGCGACAATCGCGGGCGTGCTGCTCGGCTTCACCGTGCCGGCGATCGCCCGGCACGGCGAGGCGGTGTCGCGCACCACGCGGTACGAGCACCGGCTCCGGCCCGTCTCGTCGGGCATCGCGCTGCCGGTGTTCGCGTTCTTCGCCGCGGGCGTCTCCCTGGTCGACGGCGGCGGCCCGGCCGCCGTGATCGGCCAGCCCGTGGTGGCGGCCATCGCCGGCGGCCTGGTGATCGGCAAGCTCGTGGGCGTGCTGGGCACGACGGCCCTGGTCACCCGCCTCACGCCGCTGCGCCTGCCCGACGGGATCGGCGTGCGCGACCTGCTGCCGGTCGGGCTGCTGGCCGGCATCGGGTTCACCGTGTCGCTGCTGATCAGCGAGCTGTCGTTCGGCGACTCGGAGCACACGGACGGCGCCAAGATCGCGATCCTGGGCGGGTCGGTGCTCGCCGCGATCCTGGGCAGCGTGTCCCTGCGCTGGGACGCCCGCAAGGCCCGGACGACGGACATGAACCTGGACGGCCGCGAGGACGAGGTGCGCGACTACATCGGCGACGCGAAGGACCGCGAGACCCACTGACCAGCCCCCCACCCCGCCGAAGTAGAACTGTGGCGAGATAGAACGCTGGCGAGGTAGAACGCTGGCGCGCGAGTGGTGCGCCAGCGTTCTACCTCGCCAGCGTTCTATCTCGCCGGCGTTCTATCTCGCCACGGTTCTACTTCGCCACAGTTCTACTTCGGCGGGAGCTCCAGGAGGAGGGCCTCGCCCTGGCCGCCACCCCCGCACAGGCCGACCGCAGCACGGCCGCCACCGCGGCGGGCCAGCTCGTGGGCCGCGTGCACCGCGATGCGCGCGCCGGACGCCCCCACCGGGTGCCCCAGCGCGATGCCACCGCCGTGCACGTTGACGCGGTCCAGCGGCACGCCCAGCTCCTTGGCGGACACGCCGACCACGACCGCGAACGCCTCGTTGATCTCCACGAGGTCGAGGTCCGAGGCCGACCAGCCCTGCCGCTCCAGCGCCCGGGCGATGGCCCGCGCGGGCTGGGAGTGCAGCGAGTTGTCCGGGCCGGCCACCTGGCCGTGCGCGCGCACCGTCGCCAGCACGGGCACGCCGGCCGCCTCGGCCCGCTCCCGCGTGGTGAGCACGAGCGCCGAGGCGCCGTCGGAGATCTGCGACGAGTTGCCCGCCGTCAGGGTGCCGTCCTTCCGGAACGCCGGACGCAGCCGCGCGAGCGACTCCGCGGTCGTGTCCGGGCGCACGCCCTCGTCGGTGCGCACCTCGACGGGCTCGCCGCGGCGCTGCGGCACCGACACCGGCGCGAGCTCCGCCTCGAAGTACCCGTCCTTGGCCGCCGCGGCCGCTCGCTGGTGCGAGGCCGCCGCGATCGCGTCCTGCTCCTCGCGCGAGACGAACACGTCGCCCGTGTTGTGCTCCTCGGTCGAGATGCCCATCGACACGTCGTCGAACGCGTCGGTCAGGGCGTCGTGCGCCACGGAGTCCAGCAGCTCTGCCGATCCGTAGCCGAACCCGGCGCGCGCGCCCGGCAGCAGGTGCGGGGCGTTCGTCATCGACTCCTGGCCACCGACCAGCACCACCGACGCCTCGCCGGTGCGCAGCAGGCGTGCGCCGTCGATGATCGCCGTCAGACCGGACAGGCACACCTTGTTCACCGTCACGGCGTGCACGTCCCAGGACACGCCCGCCGCCACCGCCGTCTGCCGCGCGGGGTTCTGTCCCGCGCCCGCCTGGATCACCTGGCCGAACACCACGGTGTCCACGTCCGCCGCGAGCGCTCCTGCATCCTCCAGCGCCTTGCGGGCCGCCACCGCGCCCAGCTCGACGGCGCTCAGCGTCGCCAGCGAACCCTTCAGCCGCCCCTGCGGCGTCCGCGCCGCCGAGACGATCACCACGTCGTCCGCGCGGGGTGCCGCGCCCTGACCACCCGTGGCGCCCGGACCAGTGCTCGTGGCACCCGTCGGGGCGGTACCTGCGTCACTCATGAGACCTCCTTTGGCCGTTCTTCCCAGCGTATCCGCGTCCTGACGCCCGGTCAGCCCACCGGCTCGACGAGCTCGACGGTGAGGTCCGGCTCGGTCTTCTCCACGACCTCCTCGGCCGTCACCCCGGGGGCGAGCTCGCGCAGCACCAGGCCGGACGGCGTCACGTCGAGCACCGCCAGGTCGGTGATGATGCGGTTCACCACGCCCTTGCCGGTCAGGGGCAGCGAGCACTCGCGCAGGATCTTCGGCGACCCGTCGCGCGCCACGTGCTCCATGAGCACGATGACCCGGCCGGCGCCGTGCACCAGGTCCATGGCGCCGCCCATGCCCTTGACCATCTTGCCGGGGATCATCCAGTTGGCCAGGTCGCCCGTGGCCGACACCTGCATGCCGCCGAGGATCGCCGCGTCGATCTTGCCGCCACGGATCATGCCGAACGACGTGGCGGAGTCGAAGATCGACGAGCCGGGCAGCAGCGTCACCGTCTCCTTGCCCGCGTTGATGAGGTCGGGGTCCACGGCGTCCTCGGTGGGGTACGGCCCCACCCCGAGGATGCCGTTCTCGGACTGCAGCACCAGGTGGCGCCCCTCGGGCACGTAGTTGGGCACGAGCGTGGGCAGCCCGATGCCCAGGTTCACGTACATGCCGTCGGCCAGCTCGCGCGCGGCGCGCGCGGCCATCTCGTGTCGCGTCAGTGCCATGGTTCAGGCCTCCTTCGGGGTCGCGGCCGACGACGGCGCGGCCACCGTGCGCCGCTCGATCCGCTTCTCGATGTCGGTGCCGACGTGCACCACGCGGTGCACGTACACGCCCGGCAGGTGCACGGTGTCCGGGTCGATCTCTCCCGGCTCGACGAGCTCCTCCACCTGGGCGATGCAGACGCGGCCCGCCATCGCGGCGAGCGGCGAGAAGTTGCGCGCGGACTTGTTGAAGACGAGGTTGCCGTGCCGGTCGCCCCGCAGGGCGTGCACGAGCGCGAAGTCGGTGCTGATCGCCTCCTCCAGCACGTACTCGGCGCCGTCGGTGCCGAAGGTGCGCACCTCCTTGGGCGGCGAGGCGATCGCCACGCCGCCGGCGCCGTCGTACTTGCGCGGCAGGCCACCGTCGGCCACCTGCGTGCCGACGCCCGTGCGCGTGAAGAAGGCTGCGATGCCCGCGCCGCCGGCGCGCAGCTTCTCGGCGAGCGTGCCCTGCGGGGTGAGCTCCAGCTCGAGCTCACCCGAGAGGAACTGCCGCTCGAACTCCTTGTTCTCGCCCACGTAGGAGCTGGTCATCTTCGCGATGCGCTGGGCCGACAGCAGCACGCCCAGACCCCAGTCGTCGACGCCGCAGTTGTTGCTCACCACCGACAGGCCCGTGGTGCCCTGCGCCAGCAGCGCCTCGATCAGTGCGATCGGGTTGCCGCACAGCCCGAAGCCACCCACGGCGAGCGAGGCGCCGTCGGGGATGTCGGCCACCGCCTCGGCCGCGCTCGCGACCACCTTGTCGAACCCGGTGCGTGCTCCAGTCATCCTTGACTCCTTCGTCGGTCCCGGCACGTCGTGCCATGTGCCAGTGTCACACCCCGGACGCCCCGGGTCATCGTGCGCTCCAGCCGCCGTCGATGGTCCAGGACGCGCCGGACACCATCGCGGCGTCCGGGCCGGTGAGCCAGCCCACCAGGGCGGCCACCTCGTGCGGCTCCACCAGGCGCTTCACCGCGGACTCGGCGAGCATGACCCGGGCCAGCACCTCGGACTCCGGGATGCCGTGCACGCGCGCCTGCTCGGCCATCTGCTTCTCCACGAGCGGTGTGCGCACGTACCCCGGGTTGACGCACACGCTGGTGACCCCGTGCTCGCCGCCCTCGAGCGCCGTCACCTTGGACAGCCCCTCGAGCCCGTGCTTGGCCGACACGTACGCCGACTTGAACGGCGACGCCACCAGCCCGTGCACCGACGAGATGTTGACCACCCGCCCCCAGCCCCGCTCGTACATGCCGGGCAGCGCGGCGCGCACCAGCAGAAACGGCGCCTCCAGCATGATGCGGTGCACCAGACGGAAGTCGTCGGGCACGAAGTCCTGCAGCGGGCTGACCCGCTGGATGCCCGCGTTGTTCACGAGCACGTCCGTGTCGAGCCGCAGGTCGTCGAGCGCCCGCGTGTCGGAGAGGTCCACGACCCACGCCTCGCCGCCCACCTCCTGCGCGACGGCCTTGGCGCCGTCGCCGTCCACGTCGGCCACGGTCACGTGGGCGCCCCGCGCGGCCAGCTCGCGCGCGCACGCCGCGCCGATCCCGCTCGCTCCGCCCGTGACCAGCGCCCGCCGGCCCGTCAACGAGGCGTTCATGCCCGGCCTCCCGCCGCCGCGCGCTCGCGCGCCTGGTCCTCGGCGTCGAGGGCGTGCAGCGACGCGCCCTTCGTCTCGCGCAGCGCCAGCGCCGCGACGAGCGTGATGAGGGCGGCCACGGCCATGTAGACGGCGGTGGGCCACCACGAGCCGGTGTTCTTGAGCCAGGTGGTGGCGAGGATGGGAGCCAGCGAGCCGGCGACGATCGAGGTCACCTGGTAGCTGATCGAGACGCCGGAGTACCGCATCCGGGTCGGGAACATCTCGGCCATGGTCGCGGGCTGCACGGCGTACATGAGGGCGTGGAAGAGCAGCCCGGCCGCCAGGACGCCGAGGATGACCCAGGAGTTCCTGGTGTCCATCGCCGGGAAGGCGAACCAGCACCAGGTCGCGCCGAGCACGGCGCCCGTGACGTAGACCGGCTTGCGGCCGACGCGGTCGGCCAGCCGCCCCACGGCGAGGATCACGACGAAGTGGAAGGCGTGCGCGGTGGCGACGACGCCGAGGATGCGTGTGGTGTCCATGCCGAGCGCGGTGCCGAGGTAGACGATCGAGAAGCTGACCACGAGGTAGTACAGGATGTTCTCGGCGAACCGCAGGCCCATGCCGGTGAGCACGCCGCGCGGGTAGCGCCGGACGACCTCGAGCACGCCGTAGCCCTGGGCGCCCTCGTCGATCTCGGCCTTCGCCTCCTCGTAGATGGGCGCGTCGGAGACCCGGGTGCGCACGTAGTAGCCCACGACGATGACGACGGCGGACAGCCAGAACGCGACGCGCCAGCCCCAGGCGAGGAACGCGGCGTCGGTCAGCAGGCCCGACATGGCGTAGAGCACGACGGTCGCCAGGAGGTTGCCCACGGGCACACCGGCCTGCGGCCACGCGGTCCAGCGCGCCCGCTCGTCGTCGCGGCTGTGCTCGGCCACGAGCAGGACGGCGCCGCCCCACTCCCCGCCCAGCGCGACCCCCTGCACGAAGCGCAGGACGACGAGGAGCGCCGGCGCGACGAAGCCCACCTGCTGGAACGTTGGCAGGCAGCCCATGAGCACGGTCGCCGCGCCGATGAGCAGGATGGTGAGCTGCAGGGTGTGCTTGCGGCCGAGCTTGTCGCCCAGGTGGCCGAAGATCACGCCGCCGAGCGGCCGCGCGACGAACCCGACGGCATAGGTCACGAAGGCGGCGATGATCGCGTCGTAGGCGTTGCCCGTCTCCGGCATCAGCACCTTGTTGAACACGAGCGCCGCGGCGGTCGCATAGAGGAAGAAGTCGTACCACTCGACGACCGTGCCGGCCATCGAGGCGGCGACGATGCGCCGGATCAGCGACCGGTCCTCCGGTGCGGGGGTCTGTTGTGCAGACATGCTGCTGCTCCTAGGTGTCGACTCTGACACGAGGGAGGCGAGGGGCCGGTGGGCCCGCCTCGCCACCGATGACGTGCCCGAGTGTTCCCGGCCGCGGTGTGCGCAGCAATGACGAAGTGGGCAGACGCGATGTGCACGGATGCACATCCGGCCTTGGTACGGTCGCGACATGCCCGCCCGCACCGACCCGCCGGGCCAGGTGGCCGACCAGCTCCTGGTGCTCCTGGAGGTGGCCCGCACCGGCCGCTACACGACCGCTGCGCAGGCGCTCGGCGTCAACCACACGACGGTCGCCCGCAACGTCGCGGCGCTCGAGCGCGCCCTGGGCGGCAAGCTCCTGGTACGCGGTGCGGACGGCTGGGAGCTGACGGCGCTCGGCCGCCGGGCGGCGCGGGCCGGCGAGGCCGTCTCGGAGGCCGTCGACCGCCTGGTCGCGGGGGACGCCGAGGCGGACCCGGTCACCGGCGTCGTGCGCATGACGGCGACCGACGGGTTCAGCGCCTACGTGGCCTCGCCCGCGATCGCCGGGCTGCGCCGTGAGCACCCCGAGCTGTCCGTGGAGCTCGTCACCGTCACGCGCGTGGCCACGCACCACCGGTCCGGGGTGGACATCGACGTCGTCGTCGGCGAGCCGAAGGTGCAGCAGGCCAAGGCCCTGCGCCTGGGCGAGTACGTGCTGGGCATGTACGGGGCGCGCGACTACCTGGAGCGCCAGGGCACGCCGACGAGCGTCGCCGAGCTGTCCCGGCACGGGCTGGTCTACTTCGTGGACTCGATGCTCCAGGTCAACGACCTCGACGTGCCCCGGCGGCTCGTGCCGGGCATGCAGGATGCGCTGGCCTCGACGAACGTGTTCGTGCACGTCGAGGCCACGCGCGCGGGCGCCGGGCTGGGGTTCCTGCCGTGCTTCATGGCCGACCGGCACCCCGACCTCGTGCGCCTGCTGCCCGACGAGGTCACCGAGCGGCTGCCCTACTGGGCCGTGGTGCGCAGCGAGTCCTGGCGGCGGCCCGCGGTCGCCGCGGTGGTGCAGGCCCTGGCCGGGGAGATGAACCGGCAGCGCGCCGCGATGCTGGGCCGGGCGGCGAGCGCCTGACGCGCGCCTCCGGCCCGCCGCCGGGTCAGGGCCCGACCGCCTCCACGACCGCCGAGATGCCCGGCTCGGCCATGATGATCGTGTAGTGGTTCACGCCGGGCACCTCGCGCGCGGTCAGGTGCGGCAGGTGCCCCTCCCACTCGGCGACGGCCTCCGCGGGGTACATGCCGCCCGGCTGGTCGAGCAGCCCGCGCGGCGCGCGCAGGAAGGTGACCGGCAGGTCCGCTTCGGCGGCCCAGGCGAGCGCGCCCGGCAGCGCCGCGCCGCGCGCGGAGTCCGCGGAGTCCGCCGCGACGGCGCCAGGCGAGGTGGACGGCCGGAGCACCGGGTCGCCACCGGCCGCGGCCGGATGCTCCGCCAGGTCGTAGTCCACGTACTGCTCCACCACGGGGGACCACTCGGCGAACGCCGGGTGCGCCCGCCAGAACTCGCGGTAGGCCTCGGGGCTGTCGAAGGTCTGGGTGAGCCGCTCCAGGGCAGGCCCGAGCAGCGCGCCCACCAGCTCCTCCGGCGTCGCGTCGGCGGGCACGCCCGGGGGCAGCGGGATGGGCAGGCCGCCGTCCACGAGCACGAGCCGGGACACGAGCTCCGGGTGCCGGTGGGTCAGCACCAGCGAGACGAACCCGCCCATCGAGTGCCCCACCACCACGGCCGGTCCCCCGGCGAGCGCGCGGACCACGGCGGCGACGTCGTCGGCGTGCGCGGCCATGCCGTACGGGCCGGGCAGTCCGTTGCTGCGGCCGCGTCCGCGCAGGTCGGGTGCCACCACGCGGCGTCCGGGCAGCGCGGCCGCGACGGCGGGCCACGCCCGGTGGGAGGCGGTGATGCCGTGCACCAGCACGACGGCGGGCAGCGGCTCGCCGTCGGGCCCGGTCGCGGCGGGCGCCGTCGGCTCCCAGACGCCCACGCGCAGCGGGCCGCCCGCCACCGCGACGTCGCGGGCGGCGTAGGTGTGCGAGCCGGTGGCCTCCACCTGGTCGACGATGCTCACGGTCGCTCCTCCCCCGCCCTGCCGGGCGCGAGCGCCCGCTCGATGAACGTCATGGCCTGCTCGAACACCTCGGGCGGCACTGCCGACGTCGGGCCGCCGGGCGCGACGTCGGGGCCCCACAGGACCCACCGCATGCCCACGATCTCGCCGATGCCCATGAGCGCCCACGCGGCGACCTCGGGGTCGATGTCGCCGACCTCCCCGGCAGCCTGCGCTGTCGCGAGGCCGTCGCGGTAGCCCTCGACGATCCGCGTGTAGTGCAGGCGCAGGGCACCCGGCGACACGAACTCCGCCTGCCGCACGATCCGGTACAGCGCCGGGTGCTCGGCCGTGAACCGGAAGAACGCGCGGAAGCCGGCCCGTTCGGCCTCGATCCGGGTCTCCGCCTGCGAGGACGCCTCGATCATGGCGTGCCGCACGCGCCGGTTGAGGTCCTCGACCACCTCGTCGAACACCTCGATCTTCGAGGTGAAGTACAGGTAGAACGTGCCCTGGCCGACCCCTGCGGCCTCGGTGATCTTCACGATCGACGCGTCGTGGAAGCCCAGGTCGGCGAAGACCTGCTCGGCGGCCACCAGGATCCGCGCCCGGGTGCGCTCGCCCTTCGTGAGGCGCTTGCCGGTCGGTTCGGCGGGTTCGGTCGCGCTGGGGCGGGAGATGGTGCTCACCGGGCCTCCTCGATGGTGTCGTGGTCGTGGTCGGGTCGCTCCGGGGCGAGCGCGGAGCGCACCACCTTGTCCAGGGACGAGCGTGGCAGGTCGGGCACGAGCTCGAAGTGCCGGGGCACCTTGTAGCCCGCCAGCTCGCGGCGGCAGAACGCCTCCAGGTCGTCGGCGTCGGTCAGCCGGCCGCCGCGCGGCACCACGAACGCGTGGCCCACCTCGCCCCACCGGTCGTCCGGCACCCCGACGACGGCGGCGTCCGCCACCGCGGGGTGCCGGCGCAGCACGGCCTCGACCTCGGCGGGCGTGACGTTCTCGCCGCCCGTGATGAACACGTCCTTGAGCCGGTCGACCACCCGGTAGTAGCCGTCCGCGTCGCGTTCCACGAGGTCGCCGGTGCGCAGCCAGCCGCGCGCGAAGGACGCGGCGGTCGCCTCCGGGTCCCGGAAGTAGCCGGCGAACACGCTCGGTCCGCGCACCAGCAGCTCGCCGGTCGCCGGTCCGGCGAGGTGCTCGCCCGTGACCGGGTCGGCCACCGCCACCTCGACGTGCGGGTAGGGCACCCCGGCGGAACCGGCGCGGTCGCGCGCGACGTCGTCGGGCAGGCACAGCACGTTGGGTCCCGCCTCGGTGAGGCCGTAGCCCTGCGTGAGCGCCACGCCCCGGCGGTGCCAGGCGCGCAGCAGCGGTTCGGGCATGGGCGCGCCGCCCACCACGGCGTGGCGCAGGGAGCTCAGGTCGGCCGCGGCGAACCCGGGGTGCTCGGCGAGCAGCAGGTAGTTGGTGGGCACGCCCATCATCGTGGTCACGCGCCGGTCGGCCACCAGGCGCAGCACGCGCTCCGGCTCGAAGGTGCGCTCCAGCACCACCGTCGCACCCGTCCACCAGGCCAGCAGCGGCTGGATGTTCCAGCCGCCCACGTGGAACTGCGGCAGCACGGACAGCACTACGTCCGCGCTGGTCAGCTCCACGGTGCGGGACAGGGACAGGTTGTTCCAGAAGCAGTTGGCGTGGGTCAGCAGCGCGCCGCGGGACGTCCCGCCCGTGCCGGACGTGAACACCAGCAGCAGCGGGTCGTCGTCGTGCACCGCGCGGCTCGGCGGCGGCTCCGCGAGGCTCCGCCGCGTGGGCGGCGGTACCCGCGCCTCCACGCCGTGCGGCCCGAGCGCCGTGCGCGACGGCGGCAGCGGCAGCCGTTCCAGCGCGGCGTCGGCGAGGGTGCCGCACTCCTCCGCGACGAGCACGAGGGCCGGGTCGGCCCGGTCGAGCTGCGCCGCGAGCTCGTGCGGCGACAGCCGCCACGACAGCGGCGCGAGCACCAGCCCGGCCTTGGCGCACGCGAAGAACAGGACCACCTGGTCCGAGCTGTTCCCCGTCACCGTCGCGACCCGGTCCCCCACGCCGTAGCCCGCGGCGCGGAACCGGGCGGCCAGGGCCGTGGCCCGCTCCTCCAGGGCGCGGTAGGTCAGCGTGACGCCGCGGTCGTCCACGGCCACGCGGTCGGGCGTGGCCAGGGCGCGGTCGCGGGGCCAGCGGCCCAGGGTGTGCAGGTCCGTCATGCGGCGGCCCCCTCGGGTACGGGCCGGCGGCGCGCGGCCAGCCGCTCGGCCGCCCCCGCCAGCCCGCCGGGCAGGAAGATCACGACCAGGATGAAGCACGTGCCCAGCAGGAACATGGGTTCCGACAGCGGGATGCGCAGCACGGCGGGCAGCCCGGCCACCGCGTCGGAGTGCGCCAGCTCGGCGAGCCGCTGGTCGAGCACGGTGTACAGCACCGCCCCGACCACGGCCCCCCACCGCGACCCGACCCCGCCCAGCACCACCATGACCAGCAGCGTCAGCGTGAAGTCCGCCGTCGACGTGGCCGGCGACGCCCCCGACTGGAGCAGCAGGTACGCCATGCCCACGACGGTCGCGAGCGACGCCGCCAGCACGAACACGACGAGCTTGGTCAGGTAGGGTCGGCCGCCGATGATGCGCACGCGCACCTCGTTCTCCCGCACCGCGGCGGCCATGTGCCCGGCCCGGCTGCGCTCGATCCACAGCACCACCAGGTAGACCAGCACGAGCACCGCGAGCGCCAGCCAGTACAGGTTGCGGGTGTTGACCACGCCGACCAGGGCGTCCGGCACGCCGGCGGTGGCGAGCGCGAGGCCCTCCTCGCCGCCGGTCAGGTCCCCCTGGTCGCGGCGCACGAGCACGTTGCCGGCCTGCGCGAACGCGAGCGTGACCATGGCGAAGGAGATCCCGGTGACGCGCAGCGACACCGCGCCGACCACGAACGCCAGCGCGATGCCGCCCACGAGCACCAGGGCGGCGGCGGGCAGGAGCGGGACGTCGGTGCGGTCCAGCACGATCGCGAGGCCGTAGGTGCCGGCCGCGAAGTACAGGGCGTGCCCGAAGCTCATCAGGCCCGCGAGCCCGAACAGCAGGTGGTAGGAGAGCGCGAGCGCCGCCGTCAGCCAGCACAGGGCCAGGAGCTGGAGGGAGCCGGGCTCGTAGGTGTAGCCCGGCAGCACGCCGGGCACGGGCAGGGCGAGCAGGGGCAGGCAGGCGAGGAGCACGAGCGTGCCGAGCGCGCCGAGCAGCGTGCGGGTGCGGTTCATGCGGGCCTCCCGAGCAGTCCGGACGGGCGCACGAGCAGCACGAGCGCCAGGAGCAGGACGACGATGAGGTCGCCCGTGTTGTTCAGGTAGAAGTTGGCGAGCTGCTGCAGCACGGCGACGACGACGGAGGCCACCGCCGCGCCGGTCAGCGAGCCCATGCCGCCGATCACGGTGACGATGAACGCGAAGATCAGCAGGCTCGCGCCCATGTGGGGCGAGACGTAGTTGAGCGACTGGGTGGCGAGCACGCCGCCCAGGCCCGCGGCCGCCCCGCCGACGGCGAACACGAGCGTGAACGCGCGCCGCACGTCGATGCCCAGCGCGGTGACCATGGCGCGGTTCTCCACCCCGGCCCGGATGATCAGGCCGTAGCGGGTGTACCGCAGGAACGCGACGATCCCGCCGAGCACCACGGCCCCGGCCAGCACGTTGAGGAACGCGGTGTTGGGCACGCGGGCGCCCAGCACGTCGGTGGTCGAGGCGAGCCACCCGGGCCGGGTGACGTTGCGGGGGTTGGGGCCCCAGATGCCCTCGAACAGCGCGACGGTGGCGAGCGACAGCCCCACGGTGACGAGCACCTGCTCGATGTGCCGGTCGTAGAGGGGGCGGATCAGCCCGAGCTCGGTGGCGGTCGCGGCGGCCGCGCCGGTGAGCGCGCCCACCACGAGGCCGAGCAGCAGCCCGCCCCACGTGCCCGCGCCGACGAGGTTGCCCGCCGCGAGCCCGACGAACGCGCCGAGCGTGAGGAACGACCCGTGCGCGAAGTTGAGCACCCCCATCAGGCCGTAGATCAGGGACAGGCCCGAGGCGACGAGGAAGTAGAGCCCGCCGAGGCCGAGACCGGTGGCGAGCAGCAGGATCAGGGTGCTCATCGGGCGGCCTCCGTCTCGGCGTGCACGCCCAGCAGGCGCTGCAGCAGGTCGGCGTCGTCGAGCAGGTCGCGTGCGGGGCCCGTGTGCACCACCCGGCCGGCGTCGATCACCACGACGCGGTCCGCGAGCCGCTCCACGACCTGCAGGTTCTGCTCCACGAGGAGGATCGGTACGGTCCGCGCGGCGGCGGCCAGCGCCTCGGCCACCTCGCCGACGATCCGGGGCGCGAGCCCCTTGGTGGGCTCGTCCACGAGCAGGATGCGGTTGTCGTTGAGCAGCGCCCGCGCCAGGGACACCATCTGCTGCTGGCCGCCGGACAGCGTGCCGGCGCGCTGCGCCGCCCGGGTGGCCAGGTCCGGGAACAGGGCGTCGACGAGCGCGCGGTGCTCCGCCGTCGTGCCACCGGGGCCCGCCCGGTGCGCGAGCCGCAGGTTCTCCGCGACAGTGAGCCCCGCGAAGACCTCGCGGTCCTCGGGCACGTAGCCGACGCCGCGGCGCACGATGCGGTCGGTGCGCTCGCCGTCGACGCGGACGCCGTCGAGCAGCACCTCGCCCGAGCGTTCGACGAGGCCGAGGACCGCGCGCAGCGTCGACGTCTTGCCCACGCCGTTGCGGCCCAGCACCGCGGTGACGCCCGCGGCCGGTACCTCGAACGACACGTCGTGCACCACCTCCTGGCCGGCGATGCGCGCGGACAGGCCGCGCACCTCCAGCACGTTCGGCCCGCTCATGCCGCGCTCCCTGCCGTCGTGCCCGCCGTCGTGCCCAGGTAGGCCGACTGCACGGTCTCGTCCGCCATGACCTTTTCCGGGACGTCGCACGTGAGCAGCTCGCCGTGGTGCAGCACCGCGACCCGGTCCGCGAGGCCGAGCACCACGTCCATGTGGTGCTCCACCATGAGCACCGTGCGCCCGGACGCGTTGATGGCCCGGATCACCTCGACGAGCCCGGCCACGTCGCCCGTCGCGACGCCGGCCATGGGCTCGTCGAGCAGCACCACGGAGGAGTCCATGGCCAGCAGCACGGCGATCTCGAGCTTGCGCTTGTCGCCGTGGGACAGGTCGCCGGCCGCGGCGTCGGCCCGGTGGGTCAGACCCACCGTGGCCAGGTGCTCGGTCGCCTCCGCCGACGCCGCGTCGCCGCGCCGGGGGAAGCTGAGCACCGAGAGGCTGCCGCCGCGGCGGCGCTGGGTGGCGAGCCGCACGTTCTCGGCGACCGACAGGCGCGGGAACAGGCTGGACGTCTGGAAGGTCCGGCCCAGCCCGGCCCGGGCGCGCACCGCGACGGACGCCGCCGTGACGTCCCGGCCCGCCAGCAGCACCCGGCCGCTCGTGGGCCGGTAGATGCCGCTGACCAGGTTGAACAGCGTCGTCTTGCCCGCACCGTTGGGGCCGATGACGCCCACCAGCTCGCCGCGCCCCACCGTGAGGTCGATCCCGGAGAGGATCCGCGCCCCGCCGATCGTGAGCCCGAGCCCCGTGACCTCGAGGACCGGCTCGCCACCCGCCGCCACTAGCCGGTCACCTCGGCCGGCGCCACGGACTCGCCGTCGATGACCTCGACGAGCTCCGGTGCCCACGTGTCGCCGTCCTCGACCAGCCTGGCCTGGTACATCGGCTGGACGAGCGCGTGGTCGGAGGCGCGCACCGTGGTCTCGCCCTTGGGGCCCTCGAACGTGTACCCCTCCAGCGCGTCGACCATGGCCTCGACGTCCCCGGCACCCTCCTCGATCGCGTGCACGATCATCTGCGCGGCCACGAAGCCGTCGGGCGTGAACAGGTCGGGCGTTCCGCCGGCCGCCTCGACGGCGTCGAGCATCACGGTCTCGGTCTCGGTGCCCGCCGCGCCCGGGAAGTAGTGGTTGAGGAAGCTGACCTTCTCGGCCGCGTCGCCGTAGGCGCCGTAGGTGGCGACGTCGCCCAGGCCGGTGACCACGGTGGTCTCGTCGAGCACGCCCTGCTGGTCCAGGCCCTGCCACATGGCGCCCGTCGTGGCGCCGGCCCAGGCCACGAAGACCATGTCCGCCTGCGCGTCGAGCACCTTCTTGGCGAACGGCGTGAACTCCGTGGCGTCCTCGGGCACCAGCACCGAGGAGACCTCGGCGCCCTGCTCGCCGAGCACTCCCTCCACCGCGGCGAGGTTGCCCTGCCCGAAGGCGTTGTCCTGGGCGAACACGACGACCTTCGCGCCCTGCGGGTCCACGAAGGTGCCCGCCGCCGCGACGTCCTGCAGGGACTGCCGGCCGCTGCGGAACGTGTACCGGTTGATGCCGGTGAGCGTGTCGACGGCCGCTGGGCCGGACACGTACAGCACCTTGTTCTGCTCGGCCTGCTCGGCCAGGGGCAGCGCAACGCCCGAGACCACGGTGCCGGCCAGGATCTGGTAGCCCTTGCCGATCAGGTCCTTGGCCTGCGAGACGGCCTTCTCCGGGTCGCCCGCGTCGTCGTGGTAGGTCACGGTGATCTCGTGGCCGGCCACCGTCCCGGTGCCGCCGGTGGCGTGGTCGAGGCCCGCCTCGAACCCCTCCTTGTAGGCCGCGCCGTAGGCGGCGAGCGGCCCGGACTCCGAGTAGACGATGCCGACGTCGACCGGCGCGGCGCCGTCGTCGTCGCTGCCGCCGGTGGTCGCGGCGGTCGGCGCGCACGCCGCGAGCGCCAGGCCGGTCGCCGCCGCGGCGGCGACGGCCAGGAGGGACTTCCTCGTCCGCATGACACTGCCCTTCTTCGGGTGGTCGCCGCTCGTGGGGTGCGGGCTCCGTCGCCCAAACCTGAGAGGCGATTCAGGTTGCGGAGATACTGGACGAGGCGGGCATCTCGTGTCAACCCGTGCGGCGGACGAACCCTGCTCGGCCCGCTGTTGACAGGTGATTCAGGTCGCACCTAATGTCCCCGATGTCCGGCTGACCCCGCGCATCGGAGCGCCTCGGGCAGCACGACCTCGACGTGGAGGTTCGACATGACACACCCGCATCCGCGCCCGCCCGGCCGACCCGGCCGCCGCGCGCTCGTCTGGACCGCGGCGATCCTCGCCGCGCTGCTCACACCGCCCGCGGTGGCGACCGCCACCGCCGGACCGCCCGGCGGACCTGCCGGGTCCGCTCAGTCCGTCGCCGCCGGCGCCTGGTCCTCCCGCACGGCCGGCGGCATGACCACGCAGCTCTACGTGCCGACCACGCCGCCCGCCCTGGCCGCAGGACGCGCGCTGATGATCACCCTGCACGGCTGCGTGCAGACGGCGACCACCCTGAGGAACGGCGGGAACTGGGCGGCCACCGCCGACGAGCACGGCATGGTCGTGGCCGTGCCCGCCGCGCCGAACGGCGGCGTGCTGCTCGGCTGCTGGGACTACTACGACACGTCCCACTCGCGGGCCAACCCGGCACGGCACGACGACAACCTGCTCCAGCTCGTCGACGACCTGCTCGGCGACGCCTCCCTCGACATCGACCCCCACCAGGTCTACCTCTCCGGGCTCTCGTCCGGCGGCGGCGAGACCATGGTCATGGGCTGCCTCGCGCCCGACGTGTTCGCCGGGATCGGGATCGACGCCGGCCCCACGGTCGGCACCACGTCGGGCCAGATCGGGTCGGTGGCGACCACCAGGGCGCAGGCCACCACCGTCTGCCGCAACTTCGCCTCGACCGGGTCGCCGGGCTTCGGCACGCAGGTGACGTCGGTAGTCTACGGCTCGTCCGACACCACCGTCGCGACCGGGTACAACACCCTGAACGCGCAGGTCATGGCGGATATCTACGGCGCCACGACGCAGTCCTCGTTCTCCCTGGCGGGGCTGCCCGGCAGCAACACCGCGGGCACCGGCACCCTGTGGTCCGACGCCGCGGGACCGCGCGTCTCCCTGATCGCCAACACGAACGTGGGCCACGCGTGGCCGGCCGGCGGCGGCCCGGGCGGCTCGTACATCTCGACGAGCTCGGTCAACTACCCCGCGTATGTGACGGACTTCTTCTTCGACACCAACCGCCGCGTGGACCGGTCCGCCGAACCCACCGACCCGCCCACCGACCCGCCGACGGACCCGCCCACCGAACCCGGCCTGTACTGCGGGTCGGCCACCAACGCGCAGCACCGGGCCGCGGGCCGGGCCACGTCGTACGGCATCGACCCGTACAACCCGTTCTACGCCGTCGGCTCGCTGGACTACCTGGGCCAGGGCAACGCGACGACGACCACGCTGCGCGAGACGTCAGAGGGGGTGTTCGACAAGGTCAGCGGCTGCTGACGCCTCAGCCCTCGGGAGCGTGCCGCACTCATCCCTCGGGAGCGTGCCGCACTCATCCCTCGGGAGCGTGCCGCACTCATCCCTCGGGAGCGTGCCGCTCCAGGAACCGGTAGACCTCCGTGGTCTCCACGCCCGGGTACGCGCCCGAGGGCATCGCGGCGAGCATCGACGCGTGCGGCCGCGCCGAGGGCCACGCGTAGTCGCCCCACTTCTCGATCAGGTCCGCGGGCGGACGGCGGCAGCACGACTCGTCCGGGCAGGACGACGCCGTCCGCACCGTGGTCTCTCGTCCCGAGAACCACTTGACGTGCGCGAACGGCACGCCGACCGACACGGAGAACGCGCCGTCCGAGGTGTTCTCCACGCGCGAGGTGCACCAGTAGGTGCCCGACGGCGTGTCCGTGTACTGCGCGTACGGGTTGAACCGGTCCTCGACGTCGAACACCTGGCGCGCCGTCCACCGCTTGCAGACGTGCTGACCCTCGACCGCGCCCAGCGCGTCCGCGGGGAACCGGACGCCGTCGTTCTCGTACGCCTTGTGCAGGATCCCCGACTCGTGGACCTTCATGAAGTGCACCGGGATGCCCAGGTGCCGCGTGGCGAGGTTGGTGAACCGGTGCGCCGCGGTCTCGAACGACACCCCGAACGCGTCGCGCAGGTCCTCGATGGCGATGGCGCGCTCGTCCTTGGCCTCGCGGAGGAACTTCACGCCCGGCTTCTCGGGCACCATGAGCGCCGCCGCCAGGTAGTTCGCCTCGACCCGCTGGCGCAGGAACTCCCCGTAGTGGCGCGGCTCCGTGTGGTCCAGCACGTGCGAGGCGAGCGCCTGGAGCAGCGCCGACCGGGTGTTGGACCGCCCGCGGAACCCCTTGGACGGCAGGTACACGCGGCGGTTGCGGGTGTCGATCACGGAGCGCGTCGAGTGCGGCAGGTCGCCCACGTAGTGCAGCGTGAACCCGAGGTGCGCGGCGATCTCCGCGGCCATCCGCTGCGGCAGCGGGCCGGAGGTGTGGCCGACGTCGGCGAGCAGCCCCTTGGCGACCTGCTCCAGCTCGGGCAGGTAGTTGTCCCGGGCGCGCATGTCGTCGCGCAGCTCGGCGTTGGCCCGGCGGGCCTCCTCGGGGGTGGCCGCACGCTCGGTGTGCAGGCGCTCGAGCTCCCGGTGCAGCGCCAGGATGGTGGACAGCGCGTCGTGCGGCAGCGACTTGCCGATGCGCACGCCCTCGATGCCGAGCGAGGCGAACAGCGGCCCGCGCTGCACACGCTCCAGCTCGATCTCGAGCGCGTCCCGCTCGGACGGCGGCTCGGCCGACAGCAGGTCGTCCACGCTCGCGCCGAGCGCCCGCGCGATGGCCTGCAGCTGGGAGAACTTCGGCTCGCGCTTCCCGTTCTCCAGCGTGCTGACCTGCGACGGGGCCCGGTCGATGGCCGTGGCGAGGTCGTCGAGGGTCATGCCCTTGCTCGTGCGCAGGTGGCGGATGCGGCGGCCGATCGTCAGCGCGTCGGGCTCGCCGTCCGGAACCGTCACCACGAGGTTCTGACCGCTCTGCGTAGGACGCGAGGAAGCGGAGTTTCGCGCGGTTCTGCGTGCGCCGACGGAAGATGCCATGCCCGAGGGTGACATACGCGACACCTTCCGATCAACAGAAGAACCCGAGATCTTCTGCCGGGATTCGCTTGTGAAGGGGCTTCGCGGAGGCCGAAGGTCGTATCACGTCACCGGCAGACGCGGTGACCACGTTCCGTCCCGAGGAGGAGAACCGCCATGAGCGCACCCACGATCAACCCCACGTCCGAGGCGACCACGTCCGCGACGACCGCGGTGCCGGCGGCGAACTCCGTCCGCGCCGGCGACCAGGTGCAGACCGCCGACGAGCTGCGCGAGTCCTGGGCGGCCGACCCCCGGTGGGCCGGCGTCGAGCGCACCTACACCGCCGAGGACGTCGTCGCCCTGCGCGGCTCCGTGGGCGAGGAGAACACGCTCGCCCGGCGCGGGGCCGAGCGTCTCTGGCGCCAGCTGCACGAGGAGAACTACATCAACGCCCTCGGGGCGCTGACCGGCAACCAGGCCGTGCAGCAGGTCAAGGCCGGGCTGCAGGCCATCTACCTGTCCGGCTGGCAGGTGGCCGGCGACGCCAACCTCGCGGGCCAGACCTACCCGGACCAGTCCCTCTACCCGGCCAACTCGGTGCCGGCCGTGGTGCGCCGCATCAACAACGCCCTGCTGCGCGCCGACCAGATCGACGTCGCCGAGAACGGCGCCCCGACCCGCGACTGGCTCGCGCCGATCGTGGCCGACGCCGAGGCCGGGTTCGGCGGGCCGCTCAACGCGTACGAGCTGATGAAGTCGATGATCCAGTCGGGCGCCGCGGGCGTGCACTGGGAGGACCAGCTCGCCTCGGAGAAGAAGTGCGGCCACCTGGGCGGCAAGGTGCTCATCCCCACCCAGCAGCACATCCGCACCCTCAACGCCGCGCGCCTGGCCGCCGACGTCGCCGACGTCCCGTCGGTCGTGATCGCCCGGACCGACGCCGAGGCGGCGACACTGATCACCTCCGACGTCGACGAGCGTGACCGCCCGTTCATCACCGGCGAGCGCACCAGCGAGGGCTTCTACAAGGTCACCAACGGCATCGAGCCGTGCATCGCCCGCGCCAAGGCCTACGCGCCCTACTCCGACCTGATCTGGATGGAGACCGGCACGCCGGACCTGGAGCTCGCGCGCACGTTCGCCGAGGCCGTCAAGGCCGACCACCCGGACCAGATGCTGGCGTACAACTGCTCACCGTCGTTCAACTGGAAGAAGCACCTCGACGACGACACGATCGCCAAGTTCCAGCGCGAGCTGGGCGCCATGGGCTTCACCTTCCAGTTCATCACGCTGGCCGGCTTCCACGCCCTGAACTACTCGATGTTCGACCTGGCCCACGGCTACGCCCGCGAGCAGATGTCGGCCTACGTGAAGCTGCAGGAGCTCGAGTTCGCCGCCGAGGAGCGCGGCTACACCGCCACGCGCCACCAGCGCGAGGTCGGCACCGGCTACTTCGACCGCGTGGCCACCGCCCTCAACCCGGACTCCGCGACCACCGCGCTGGCCGGCTCGACCGAGACGGCGCAGTTCTGATGACCGCCACGATCGACACCCGCGCCCAGGGCACCAGCCCCTACGACCCCGACGCCGGCCTGGCCGGCCTCGGCACCCCGCCGTCGCGGACGGCGTCCGCTCCGACGACGGCGGCCCGCGGCTCCGCACCGCGCACGCTGCTGGGCGGCGGCGTGGGGGCCTCCGGCACCGGCGCCCGCCGCGGCGTGATCACCGTGACGGCCCCCGTCGGCCCCCGGTACGAAGAGATCCTCACGCCCGAGGCCCTCGGGTTCCTGGCCCTGCTCCACGACCGGTTCGACGCCGCGCGCGACGAGCTGATCGCGCAGCGCCAGCTCCGGCGTCAGGACATCGCGGACGGCACCGACCCCGACTTCCGGGCCTCCACCCGGCCGGTGCGCGACGACCCCGACTGGCGGGTCGCCGGCTCGCGGAACGCCCCCGGCCTCGAGGACCGGCGCGTCGAGATCACAGGTCCCACCGACCCGAAGATGACCATCAACGCGCTCAACTCCGGGGCCCGGTGCTGGCTCGCCGACGCCGAGGACGCCTCCAGCCCCACGTGGCCCAACGTGGTGGAGGGGCAGCTCGCCCTGCACGACGCGATCCGTGGCACGCTCACCTTCACCAACGAGGCGGGCAAGGAGTACCGGCTGCGGTCGGCGGACATCGCGGACCTGCCCACCATCGTGTTCCGGCCGCGCGGCTGGCACCTCGACGAGGCCCACCTGCGCTACACGGACGCGCACGGCATCACGAGCAACGCCCTGGGCAGCCTCGTGGACTTCGGGCTGTACTTCTTCCACAACGCGGCCGAGCTCATCGCCCGCGGGCGCGGGCCGTACTTCTACCTGCCGAAGCTCGAGGGCTACCGAGAGGCGCGGCTGTGGAACGAGGTGTTCGAGGTGGCGCAGGACGCCCTCGGCATCCCCCGGGGCACGATCCGTGCGACGGTGCTCGTCGAGACGCTGCCCGCGGCGTTCGAGATGGAGGAGATCCTCTACGAGCTGCGCGACCACTGCGCGGGCCTGAACGCGGGACGCTGGGACTACCTGTTCTCGGTGATCAAGTGCTTCCGCACCCGCGGGGAGTCGTACGTGCTCCCGGACCGCGCACAGGTCACCATGACGGCGCCGTTCATGCGCGCGTACACCGAGCTGCTCGTGGCCACGTGCCACAGGCGCGGGGCGCACGCCATCGGCGGCATGAGCGCGTTCATCCCCGACCGCCGCGACCCGGAGGTCACCGAGCGCGCGTTCGCCCAGGTGGCCGCCGACAAGCGGCGCGAGGCCGGCGACGGGTTCGACGGCACGTGGGTGGCGCACCCCGACCTCATCCCCGTGGCCCTCGCCGAGTTCGACGCGGTGCTCGGGGACGCTCCGAACCAGGTGTCCCGCCTGCGGGACGACGTCGCCGTGGGGCAGCACGAGCTGCTCGACGTCGCGTCGGCCCGCCGGGGCGGGGCCACGGTGACGTCGGCGGGCCTGCGGTCCAACGTCTCGGTCGCCGTCCGGTATCTCGACGCCTGGCTCCGCGGTACCGGGGCTGCGGCGCTCGACAACCTCATGGAGGACGCCGCCACCGCCGAGATCTCACGGTCGCAGGTGTGGCAGTGGATCGCCTCCGGCACGGTGACGGACGACGACCAGGAGCCCGTGACCCGCGAGCGGGTCGACGCGATCCTGCTCGACGTGGTCGCCGACCTGCCGCAGGAGCCCGGGAACCGGATCGAGGACGCGGCGGCGATCTTCCGCCAGGTCGCCCTCCAGGACGACTTCCCGCCGTTCCTCACCACCCCCGCCTACCAGGGCCACCTGGTCGACTCGGCGGTCGACCGGCCGTAGGCGGCCGCACCAGAGCCGGGGTGCCCCGCCACCGGGCGGGGCACCCCCTCCATCCGCCCGGCACCGTGACCGCAGCCGATCTCTCTCCGCACCCCGCCACCCCTGGGGCCACGCGGTCACGGTGCCGGGCTTCTCACCGCCAGGGGTTCTTGCCTGATTCGTCGGAATCGCTACCCTGGCGTCCTCGACCGGCGGCACCGGAGCCGCGCCCGGCGCACGACTACCGGCCCGCGCTCGCGTCCTGTCGCCGGAGCCGGACCTGCCGTGCGGCCGACCGCGCGGCAGCAGCAGAGCCGTAGCACGTATCAGGGGGCGTCGTGAGAGCAGTACCGGACAGGCCAGACCAGAGCAGGACAGAGCAGGACGGGCAGCCGGGCGGGCCTGGCGGACGCCTCGTCCGTCGCCGCGGCGCCTGGAGCGGCGCCGTCGCGCTCGCCGTGACGGGCGGGGTGCTCGTCAGCGCCTCGGCGAGCGTGCCGCTGCCAGGAGCGCTCCCGGGGACGGCGGCGCCGACGGTCCCCAGCGGTTCGACGTCGTCCGCCCTGGACGCGACCGGGACGGCCACGCGTGCCGCCGCCGTCGGGGCGGCGCACCGCGAGGTCTCGGTGGACCAGGTGCTCGCCGTGCTGGACCGCGCCCAGAAGATGCTGCGGCGCAGCCCCTCCCCCGACATCGCGCAGGCGGCCGCGGAGCTCGGCATGCTCTGGACCACGTACCGCGCCCAGGAGCTGGTGCTCGCGGAGCAGGACGCGCCGGCGCGCGCCACGGAGGGGATCGTCGACCGGGTGACCTTCGACCAGGTCGCCGTCGCCGCGATGCGGCTCGCGAACATGCTGGACCCGACGTCGCCGGGTGCGCTGATCGAGCTGCGGGCGGACGCCGGGTCCACGCTGCGCCGGAGCCTGCTGGAGACCGTGGCCGCGCACGGCGCGTCCACCGTGGGCTACGCGAACGGCCGTATCCCCGCCGACGTGCTGTGCCCGCTGGAGTTCGCGCCCGGGCACCTGCTGCGCTGCGACGCCGCCGAGCGGCTGACCGCCCTGAGCGCCGCGTTCGAGCAGCGGTTCGGCTACCCGATCCCGCTCACCGACTCCTACCGCTCGCTGGCCACCCAGGTGGCGGTCAAGGGCACCAAGCCGCACCTGGCGGCGATCCCGGGCACGTCGAACCACGGGTGGGGACTCGCTGTCGACCTGGACGACCCGGTGGCCGGCGGCGCCTCGGCGGAGTACGTCTGGCTGCGCCTGCACGGACCCGACTACGGCTGGGACAACCCGTCCTGGGCGCGCCTGGACGGCGCCAAGCCCGAGCCGTGGCACTTCGAGTTCTTCGCGGCAGGAGCCGTCCCGGACCGCGCCGTCGACCCGTCCGACGTCGGCACGTGGGCGCCCGGCGGAGCCGGTGGTGCGCACGAGGAGAGCGCCGCACGGCCGGCGACCCACGTCGTGGAGCGGCCCGCCGCGCAGGACCGCCCGGGTGCGGGCGGCTCCGGCGGGGACGGCCAGGGTGCCGGCGGCACGGGTGGGGATGGTGCCGGCGGCACGGGTGGGGATGGTGCCGGCGGCACGGGTGGGGACGACGGCGCGGCGGACGCGCCGGACACCGACGCGCCCCCGGCGCCGGCCCCCGCGCCCGCCGAGCCGCCCGCCGCACCGCCCACCGAGCCGCCTGCCGAGGAGCCGGACGCACCCGCAGGACTCGTGGAGGACGTCGTCGGCGGGACCGTCGGCCTGGTGACCGGCACGGTGGACGGCGTGGTCGGCGGGCTGGTGGGCGGCCTGCTCGGCGCCGGCGACACGGCCGGCGCGCCGACCGACTAGACGGCGTCGTCCGCCCGCGGGCTCTCGGTAGCCGGTGCGGCCGCGCTGCCAGCCCGCGGGCGGAGGATGGCGTTGGTCAGCGCCGTCGAGGTCGGCCAGGCGACCATGGTGAGCAGGAACGCGAGGGGCCAGGCGATGGCGAACTGGCGCGGCCAGCTCGCGAGCCACTCCAGGGACGGCCCGCCCGAGAAGATGAGGCCGAGGAGGCCCGACATCGTCGCGGCCATGAGGAAGGTCATGATGACCTGGGAGAGGAAGGTCTGCTTGTTCATCGTCGGTACCTTGTCCGGGCCGACGGCGCCAGGGCTGGTCGCGCTGACGCCACCGACCCTCGTCGAGGGATGGGGCGCCACGGGTTCGCGCCGGCGGCGCGACTTCATCTCAGCGGGACCGAGGGCTGGAATAACCACACCAGCCTGAATCTTTTTGGCGCCCCCATCCTACCGTCGCCGGATGCTGGGGCGGGTGATCTTCTCGTCACGCGGCCTGACTCGGGCTTTTTAGCCCATATCACCGGATAACGTGCGCGCATGTCCGACGACGAGGGCGCGGTCCGCGCTCCAGAACCCAGCACCACCTCGACCCCGGAGCCCGCTCCGGACCCGGCCGAGACGACCCCCGCCGAGGCGCCCGCCGCCACGGCGACCACTGCCGTGGCGACCGCCGAGCGTCCGGCCGCCGAGCCCACTGCCGAGTCCACCGCCGAGCTCACTGCCGAGTCCGCTGCCGCCGAGCAGCCGGCCGACGCCGGGACCTCCACGCCGGGCGCGGCGCTGGCCTTCCTCAAGACCCACGCGGTCACCCTCGTGCTGGCCGTGCTGCTCGTGGCCGCCATCGTCTGGGGTGCGCTGGGCCTCGTCTCGGTCAACGACTGGAAGGCGCGCGCCGCGGCGACGGCGTCCGACCTGGCGAGCGTCGAGCAGACGCTCGCCGAGGCCCGGGCCACGATCGACGACCTGGAGATCGCCCGCGACCGCGCCGAGAGCACGGCGACGGCGTGCGTCGGCGCGATCGACGACGCGGACGCCATGCTCGAGGTGTCGGCCGAGATCGACGAGAAGACGGTCGTCTACCTGGAGGGCCTCACCGACCTCATGTCGGCGGTCGCCGCGGGCGACGTGGCCGGTGCGGAGACGATCGGCGCGGAGGTCGACGCGCTCGGTGTGCAGCTGGAGGATCTCAGCGAGCGCATCGAGGGTCACATCGACGACTACGAGGACACCGCCAAGGGCTGCCACGTGGACGACGTCCAGGACGCCTGACCGGGCCGGGACAGCAGTACGGCGGGCGGGCGGCCACGTGGTCGCCCGCCCGCCGTGCTGTGCCGGCTCGTGTGCGGGGGTCAGCCCTGGTCGAGCCCCAGCAGGTCGTCCTCGGTCTCGCGGCGCACGAGCACCCGCGACGCGCCGTCGGCCACCGCGACCACGGGCGGCCGGGGCAGCATGTTGTAGTTCGACGCCATGGACCGCCCGTAGGCGCCCGTCGCAGCCACGGCGAGCAGGTCGCCCTCGCGCACGTCGGCGGGGAGCTGCACCTCGTGCACCACGATGTCGCCGGACTCGCAGTGCTTGCCCACCACGCGCGCCAGCACCGTCTCGGCCGCGGACGACCGGCCCACGACCTCGGCGTGGTACGCCGCCCCGTACAGGGCCGGGCGGATGTTGTCGCTCATGCCGCCGTCGACCGACACGTAGGTGCGCGTGAAGTCGGTGCCGTCGTCGGCGGAGACGGTGACCGGCTTGACCGTGCCCACGGTGTAGAGCGTGAGACCCGCCGGCCCGACGATCGCGCGGCCGGGCTCGATCGAGAACCGCGGCAGGCTCGTGCCCAGGTCCTGGCAGACGCCGGCCACCGACTGCGCGATGTCCTTGGCGACGCGCTCGGGGTCGAGCGCGACGTCGCCCGGCAGGTAGGCGATGCCGTAGCCCCCGCCGAGGTCGACCTCGTCGACCAGCACGCCCGACCGCTCGGCCAGGTCGGCGCGCAGGCGCAGCACCACGCGCGCCGCCGCCTCGAACCCGTCGGGGTCGAGGATCTGCGAGCCGATGTGCGAGTGGATGCCGAGCAGCCGCAGCTCCGGGTGCTTCAGCACCTGCAGCAGCGCGGTCATGGCGGGGCTCTCGCCGCCGGACGCCGGGTTCACCGACAGCCCGAACTTCTGGTCCTCGTGCGCCGTGGCGATGTACTCGTGCCCGCCTGCGTGGACGCCGGTGGTGACCCGGACCATGACCGGCGCCACCACGCCCCGCTCGGCGGCGAGGCGGGCGACCCGCTCGATCTCGACCAGCGAGTCGACGATGATGCGGCCCACGCCGGCGTCGAGAGCGCGCAGGATCTCGGCGTCGGACTTGTTGTTGCCGTGCAGGCCGATCTCGGCGCCCGGCACCTCGGCCCGCAGCGCGACGGCGAGCTCGCCGCCCGACGCCGTGTCGACGCGCAGGCCCTCCTCGCGCGCCCAGCGTGCGACCGCGACGGTGAGCAGCGCCTTGCCGGCGTAGTACACGTCGACACCCGTGCCGACGGCGCCGAACGCCGCCTCGAACGCCGTGCGGTAGGCCCGCGCACGCGTGCGGAAGTCGGCCTCGTCCAGCACGTACGCCGGGGTGCCGTGCTCGGCCGCGAGGTCGCGCACGTCGACACCCGCGACGGCGACCGCGCCGTCCGGCCGCCGCCCGACGCCGCTCGACCAGGGCGCGCCCGTCACATCCGCTCCGGGGCGCTCACGCCGAGCAGGTCGAGGCCGTTGGCCAGGACCGTGCGGACGGCGTCGTTGAGCCACAGGCGGGCGCGGTGCGCGTCGGTGACCTCCTCGTCGGGGTACGGCGTGACACGCAGACCGGCCTCGTCGTTGTACCAGGCGTGGAAGTCGCCGGCGAGCGCCTCGAGGTAGCGGGCCACGCGGTGCGGCTCGCGCAGCTCGGCGGCCTGCGCCACGATCCGCGGGAACTCGGTGAGCCGGCCGATCAGCGCCGCCTCGGAGGGGTTGGAGAGCTGGGCCGGGTCGAACCCGTCCGCGCGGCGCACACCGCGCTCGACGGCCTTGGCGGCGAGCTGGACGGTGCGGCTGTGCGCGTACTGGACGTAGAAGACCGGGTTGTCGTTGGACTGCTTGATCATGTCCTCGCCCTGCAGCTCCAGCGGGGTGTCCGCGGGGTAGCGGGCCAGCGAGTAGCGCACGGCGTCCCGGCCGATCCACTCGACGAGGTCGCGCAGCTCGATGATGTTGCCCGCGCGCTTGGACAGCCTGGCCCCGCCGACGTTCACGAGCTGCCCGATGAGCACCTCGATGTTCGTCTCCGGGTCGTCGCCCGCGCAGGCCGCGATGGCCTTGAGTCGGTTGATGTAGCCGTGGTGGTCGGCGCCGAGCAGGTAGATCTTGCCCGGGAACCCGCGGTCCTTCTTCGACAGGTAGTACGCGGCGTCGGCGGCGAAGTACGTGGGCTCGCCGTTGGCCCGGATCATCACGCGGTCCTTGTCGTCCGTGAAGTCCGTGGTGCGCAGCCAGACCGCGCCCTCCTGCTCGAACACGTGGCCCTGCTCGCGCAGGCGCGCCACGGCCTTCTCGACGGCACCCGAGCTGTGCAGGTCCCGCTCGGAGAACCAGACGTCGAAGTGCACGCCGAAGCTCTCCAGCACCTCGCGGATCTCCGCGAGCTGGTGCGCGTAGCCGGCCTCGCGAGCCACGGCCACGGCCTCGTCGTGCGGCAGCTCGGGCAGGTCCGGGCGGTCCGCGAGCACCTTGGCGGCAAGCTCCTTGACGTACTCGCCGCGGTAGCCGCCCTCGGGGATCTCGCCGTCCGTGGCGCGCGCCAGCACGGACGCGCCGAACCGGTCCATCTGCGCGCCGGCGTCGTTGATGTAGTACTCGGCCGTCACGTCGGCGCCCGCGGCGCGCAGGATGCGCGCGAGCGAGTCGCCCAGCGCGGCCCAGCGGGTGTGGCCGATGTGCAGCGGGCCGGTCGGGTTGGCGCTGATGTACTCGAGATTGATGACCTGGCCGGTCAGGGCGTCGCCCCGGCCGTACGCGGCCCCGGCCTCGACGATCGTGCGGGCCAGCTCGCCCGCGGCGGCGGCGTCGAGCGTGATGTTGAGGAAGCCCGGGCCGGCGACGTCCACGGCCTGGATGCCCGGCGTCGCGCCGAGGCGCGCGGCCAGGTCCTCCGCGAGCGCCCGCGGCGTCGTGCCCGCCTTCTTGGCGAG
The DNA here is from genome assembly GCF_024171955.1 of Promicromonospora thailandica. Lineage (GTDB taxonomy): Bacteria > Actinomycetota > Actinomycetes > Actinomycetales > Cellulomonadaceae > Promicromonospora > Promicromonospora thailandica. Next base: position 499,003 of record NZ_JAMTCS010000001.1, read on the forward strand.
CTGGAGGGCCACGTTGGTGGCCCAGTCCCCGTGCTCTCGCTGCCGGGGTCGCTCCACGTGGACCGACGCCGGCACGGCGTCGGCGGGCAGGGCGAGTGTGCCGTCGGCGACGGCCGCGGCAAGGGCAGCGCTCAGCGCTTCGGAGAGCTCGGTAGGTGTCACGTATCGATTCTACGGGCGCACGGGGACACCGAGCCCGCGCTTTCCACAGGCCGGGAACCGGCACGGGGCCACGGTGCGGGACGGCGGCCGGTGCACCCGGGTGCACCGGCCGCCGTCGGCCGAGGTCAGGACGAGGTGAGCCCCGCCGCGTCCAGGGACGCGAGGATCTGCCACCAGCGCTCCTCGGTCGCCCCGGCCCCCTCGTACCGCACCGTGAACGCCTTGCGCCCGTCGGCCGTGAGGTGGAAGGTGGCGCGGCCCAGGAAGGTCGGCTCACCGGTCTGGTCGTCGGTCCCGACGGTCACGGTGCCGCGCGTCGTACCCCGTGGCTCGTACCGGTACCCGCGCTCCTCGAGCGCGACCGGCTGGTCGTAGGCCTCCGCGTCCCAGAGCTCGAACGAGAGGTCCTCCCAGGTGTCCGGCGAGTCGCTGCTCCAGACGCCCCAGGACCCCTCGTCGCTCCGCAGACCGGGCGGCAGCGCGAGGCGGATGCCCTCGAACGTCGCCGGCTCCCAGTCCGCCGGCGGGTCCTGGAGCAACGGCTCCGCGGGGTCCAGCGCCTCGTAGCCGGGGGCCCCCTCGGTCGCACCCGGGCCGAAGCCGAGGCCGCCGAGGATCGCCGTGAGCTCGCCGTCGAGGTTGCCGGCGCCGGCGTACCCGGAGAGGTTCACCGTGTAGCTCCTGCCCCCGGCACGGCGAACCTCGGCGTAGGCGCGGTACTCGCCGTCGAACCGCTCGACCAGCACGGTCGACGCGTCGGCGTCGGCCAGCTCGAACCGGTAGAAGTCCGGGAAGGACGCGATGTCGGCGAGCGACTCGGTGTTCTCCAGCCGGTCGGCCACGGCGATCTCCAGCTCGGCCGTGCCGTCCGGCCGGCGCAGCAGGACGGTGTCGGACGGGTGCTCGTCGCCCTGCGCGCCCACCGGTGCCCAGTCGCCGGGCGCGGCGTACGTCAGTCCGTGGAGCTCGGACCGCGCCCAGCCCGCGGGCGGCTCCGTGGTCTCCAGCAGCGGCAGGTCCTCCTGGACGGCCGACGGCGGTTCGTCCGGCCCGGTGGGGGCGCCGTCCACGCGCACCGACTCGACGAGCCGCTCGAAGGTCTCCTGGGGCGCGTCGTCGCCCGTGAGGCTCATGGTCAGACGCACCACCGCCCCGGAGGTCAGCTCGACGTCCAGCTCTCCGACGAAGTCGCCGTCGCCGTCCCCGCGCTCCCAGTACCCCGGCAGCTCGACGTCGCCGGCCGAATACCACGACCACCGGGCAGCCGCGGCGCCGGGCACGTCGACATCGGTCACCGGGTTCCCGACCAGCTCGCCGACGAGCGGCGCACCCTGCGCGGGGTCGACCGCGACCCACGAGGGAGCGTGCTCGATCACCTCCATGTCGTCGTCCGGGATCACGGGGTCGAGCCCCCACATCGGGTCGCCCGTGGGGCTGAACTCCTGGTAGTCGTCCGGCAGCTCGAAGACCAGACCGTCGGAGCGGACCTCCGCCGGCCCCTCGTCCTGTACCCACGGCAGGAACGCGGGGAGCACCGGCCGCTGGAGCACCAGGGCAGTCCCCGCCGTGGCCACGGCCACCAGCAGGAGCGCCGCCGCTCCCCCGATCACGCCGCGCCGGGTGCGCTCGTGCCGGATCGCGCGCCGGGCCATCGCCTCGCCGTCGATCCCGTCCACGGGCCCGACCTGGGCCGCCGCGTCGTGGATCAGGCCCACCAGGGTGTCGCTCTGCTCCTTCATCGCTGCGCCTCCTTCCGCGAGGTGTGGGATCTGTCGGTACCCGCGGGCGGCTCGGTGCCGAGCAGGGTCCGCAGCCGGTCGAGCCCGCGCGACGCCCCCGACTTCACCGCGCCCACCGAGATCCCGAGATCGTCGGCGGTCTGCTTCTCGGTCCGGTCCAGCAGGTAGCGCAGGACGACGACGCGCCGCTGCCCCGCGGGGAGCTGCCGCAGCGCCCGCACCAGCGCGTCGCGGTCGACGACGTGCTGCGTGCCGTCGGGCGCGGAACCCGGCCGGAGGTCGGTCGGGGACACCAGGACGTCCCTCTTGGTCCGGCGCCAGGCATCGATCCTGGCCGTCGCGATCACCCGGCGCGCGTAGGCGAACGGGTCGCCGTCGCCGACCTTGCCCCAGGCCCGGTAGGTGCGCTCCAGCGCGAGCTGCACCAGATCGGCGGCCCGGTGCGTGTCGCCGCACAGCAGGTACGCGATGCGGGACAGCTCGGGCGACCGGTCCCGCGCGAACGCGGTGAAGCGTTCGGCGGCCGTGCCCGTGGTCACCACCCGCGCACGGGAGTCGTCGAGGACCACCGCGTCATCGCCCGCCATGCCCACCACCTCGTTCGTCGCCTGCGCGCCGGTCCGCGCGCCCCTCGGTCCGTGCTCTTCGCGGAATCACGGCACACAGACGCAGGTGACGGCCAGAAGGTTGCCGGGCTGCGCGGCACGGCTCACAGCAATGGATGCACACTCGGGCCCGCTTACCTGGTAGTCTCACTTCGGCCGTCAGGGGAGCATCTTCTCCCCGTCAGCGGCCTCGCGCCTGTAGCTCAGTGGATAGAGCGTCTGCCTCCGGAGCAGAAGGTCGGGGGTTCGAATCCCTTCAGGCGCACCACCCGGAAAGGGCTCCTCACCAGGCATTATGCCGAATGAGGGGCCCTTTCGCTGTCCCGAGCCGGGAGTGGTTCGCCATCCGGTCGGCCTCCCACGGTAAAGTCCAGGGCGCCTGGTCCCGTCGTCCCAGCTCCTCGGAGCCGGCCACTCCCACTGATACCCCTTCCGTGCGCAGCGTCGCGTGCTCAGTCCTGTCCACCCGGACCGGGTCTCGCGACCACGGTCCTCGGGGCGCGCGCCCCAGAGCCCGAAGGAACCGCTGCGTGTCGCACACACCCGATCCCACCCCGGCACCGGAAGCCGCAGCCGGGGCCCCCGAGGCGGCCGCGTCCGGTTCGTTCCGGGCTGCGTTCAGCTCCGTGAAGACGTTCCGCACCGAGGTGCTGGCAGGCCTGGTGGTGGCTCTGGCCCTGATCCCGGAGGCGATCGCGTTCTCGATCATCGCGGGCGTCGACCCGCGGATCGGGCTGTTCGCGTCGTTCACGATGGCCGTGACCGTGGCGTTCCTCGGCGGGCGCCCGGCCATGATCTCCGCCGCGACGGGCGCGGTCGCACTGGTCGTCGCGCCGGTAATGCGCGAGCACGGGCTGGATTATCTCATCGCCACCGTCATTCTCGGCGGGATCATCCAGGTGGTGCTGGGCGTGCTCGGGATCGCCAAGATCATGCGGTTCATCCCGCGGTCGGTGATGGTCGGCTTCGTCAACGCCCTGGCGATCCTCATCTTCCTGTCCCAGCTGCCGCACCTGGTCGGCGTGCCGTGGGTGGTCTACCCGCTGGTCGCCGTCGGCATCCTGATCATCGTGCTCCTGCCCCGGTGGACCAGGGCTGTCCCTGCTCCACTGGTGGCCATCGTGTTGCTGACCGTCGCGGTGGTCGTCGCGGGCATCAGCGTGCCGACCGTCGGCGACGAGGGCGCCCTGCCCGAGTCGCTGCCCACCCTCATCTTCCCGAACGTGCCGCTCACCCTCGAGACGCTGCAGATCATCGCCCCGTACGCCCTGGCGATGGCACTGGTCGGCATCCTGGAGTCGCTGCTGACCGCCAAGCTGGTCGACGACGTGACCGACACCCACTCGAACAAGACCCGCGAAGCCTGGGGCCAGGGCGCCGCCAACATCGTCACGGGCTTCTTCGGGGGCATGGGCGGCTGCGCCATGATCGGCCAGACCATGATCAACGTGAAGTCTTCCGGGGCGCGCACGCGGCTCTCGACGTTCCTGGCCGGCGTGTTCCTGCTGATCCTCGTGGTGGGCCTCGGCGACGTGGTGGCGATCATGCCGATGGCGGCACTGGTGGCCGTGATGATCATGGTCTCCGTCGGCACGTTCGACTGGCACTCGATCCGCCCGGCCACGCTGCGTCGGATGCCGAAGTCCGAGACCACGGTCATGCTCGCGACCGTCGCGGTCACAGTGGCGACGCACAACCTCGCCTACGGCGTGATCGTCGGAGTGCTCGTCGCGATGGTGCTGTTCGCCAACCGGGTCGCCCACTTCACCTCGGTCCGGCGCCTGGACGCCTCGGACGCCGACGGCCAGCGCGTCTACGCCGTCGAGGGCGAGCTGTTCTTCGCCTCGTCCAACGACCTCGTCTACCAGTTCGACTACGCGGGCGATCCGGAGAACGTGGTGATCGACATGACCGACGCGCACATCTGGGACGCCTCGACCGTGGCCACGCTGGACGCGATCACCACCAGGTACGCGGCCAAGGGCAAGACCGTGACGATCGTCGGGATGAACGACGACTCCGCCGCCCGCCACGAACGGCTCGCCGGGAACCTCGGCACCGGTCACTGACCCGGCGAGTCCCGCCTGACATGCCGCTGCTCTTGCCCTGTGTGCGGTGAAAGAGGATTCGGCGGCGCGCGTGCAAGTCCCGGCTGACCCAGCGACCTGCCCGATTCGGGGCCAGGTCTCGTCTCAGGTCGAGCGGCTCCGGCACGCCCCTGCCGACGGCAGGATGATCACGCGACCCCCGACGATCTGAGATCCTCCTTGCGTGAGCGCGCCCACCACACTCGTCATCGATGACCTCCGCCGGGCGCTCGACCGCGTTCTCGACGACGTCGCTGCAACCCTGGGCGATCGTGTCGAGCTCGACGGCGGCCTCTACTGGCAGGTACCCGTCGACGAGCTCGGCAGCAACGACCCCGACACGGTCGACCTCACCGCCGGAGACCTCGTCGACGACCTCGAGACCATGCGCGACCTCCTCGCGAGCACCGGACCGACGCCCGCCCTCTGGCACGAGCTCAACCACCTGGTCGGCATCCTCCGCGCCCTGGAGGCCAGGACTCTCCCCTGACGCCCGCCAGCCACGTGGTTCCCGCGGCGCCTGCCAGACTGCCCCGATGTCGTTCCGCAAGATCTCCCTCGACGGCCGCTGACCGTCGTCGCCGGCCCGCGACCGCCGTCCGACGACGGGTTCCGCTCCGATCGGGTCCAGGTGCTGCACTGGAACGTCGACGGCCCCTTCGGGGACGACGGGACCCACCTCCACCGGGCGAGCGACGAGGTCTACGTGGTGCTGGAGGGCTCGATCGAGCTGGAGATCGACGGGGCGTCCGTCGAGGTCGTGGCCGGTGAGGCGGTCACCGTCGGCGCGGGCGTCCCGCACGCGCTCGTCGCCGTCCACCACCCCGCGCGCGGCCTGACCATCCGTGGACCCGCGATCAACGACAAGGTGGTGCGCCCGTAGAGTCCACGCTGCCATGGACACCGCACTGGACCTCACGGCCGCCGTCGTCGTCGGCGGCAGCATCGCCACGCTGCTCATGGGGCTGGCCAAGACCGGCCTGCCGCCGCTGGGCGCGCTCGGCGCGGCCGTGATCGCCTCGGTGCTGCCACCGGTCCAGGCCGCCGGGGTCGCCCTGCCGCTGCTGATCGTGGGTGACCTGGTGGCCGTCAGCGCCTACGGCCGCGACGTGCGGTGGCCGGTGCTGCGCGCCCTGCTCCCGAGTGTGACCCTCGGGCTCGTGGTCGGCTTCGCCGCCCTGCGGTGGGCGCCGCCGGAGGTCAGCGCCCGCGTCGTCGGAGCCCTGCTCCTCCTGGCCGGGCTGGGCGACCTGGTGCGGCAGCTCGCCGCACTGCGAGGACGACGCCGCACGACCGACCACCCGGAAAACCCCGGCGCGCACGCACCGCCGTCCGCCCGTGAACGCCTCGCCCGCGCCGCGCTGGGCGCCACCGCCGGGGTGTCGACGATGATCGCGAACGCCGGCGGCCCGCCCATGAGCCTGTACCTGCTGCGGGCCGGGATCTCGCGCGCCGGGCTGCTGGGCACGGTCGCCCTGTTCTTCCTGACCGTCAACGTGGCGAAGCTGCCGTTCAGCGCGGGCCTCGGTCTCGTCTCCGCGGAGTCGCTGCGGGTCTCCCTCGTGCTGCTCCCCGGCCTGGTCGTCGGTCTGCTGATCGGCCGGGCGGTCGCCCACCGCATCTCGGGGCCGGTGTTCAGCGCCGCCGTGCTCGTCCTGACGGCCGCGGCCGGCGCCCGGCTCCTGGTCGCCTGAGGCCTGCACCGGGTGACGGGCTACCGATACGTCCCAGCCTGACGCTACTGTCCCGGTATGCCCGACGAGTCCGTGGACTTCTACCCGTCCCGCGCCCACGTCCTCACGCTCGCGCTCGGCGCGCTGGGCCTGGTGGCCCTGTGCGCCGCCGTCGCGTGGTTCGGCTTCGGCCTGGCCCAGACCAGCGGCTCACGCGCCGCGCTCGCCGTGGTGTCGGTGAGCGCGATGGGCGTGCTGGTCTTCACCGGCCTGGGCCTCATCGTGGTGCGGCGCCTCCTGCTCCCGACCTGGCCCGTGCTCACGCTCGACGACGACGGCCTGGTCGACTGGCTGCCGAACGTCGGCGTCGAGCACGTGGCCTGGTCGGAGGTCACCGGCTCGCGCCCCGCGAACCTCGTCGGACGGCGCGTGCTCGCCGTCGACGTCGCCGACCCGCGGGCCGTCGCCCGCCGTCAGCGGACGCCGCTGCGCCGCGTCGTGGCCGTGGCCAACACCCGGCTCGTCGGCACGCCCGTGGTGCTCAAGCCCGGCAGCATCAGGTGCACGATGGGCGACCTCGAGGCGGCCTTCGACCACTTCACCGGCCCGCGTCGCGCGGCACCGCAGCCGACCCCGCAGCCGTCGTCACAGCCTGGGTAAACTACCCGGATCAGCCGACGACAGGCACCTGGGGACCGCATGAGCGACGACCGCTACGAACCCGGCCAGAACGATCCGGACCGCGGCTACGCCGACTTCGAGTTCGAGCGCCGGTTCTTCGTGCGCGACCTGCCGGGCGAGCTCCGCGACGCGCCCGCCCTCATCGTGCAGAACTACTTCCTGGCCGACGACGGCTACGCCCTGCGCGTCCGGGTCCAGGCCAGCGACGTCGACGCCGACCTGACCGCGGACACCGACCCCGCGGAGCTGCTGCGCGCGCACGTCGACGAGATCGACTTCGCCGCGGTCACCGTCAAGGGTCCTGCCGTCGGCGGCACGCGGTACGAGGCCGAGCGCGAGCTGGACCCCCGGGTGGGCGTCGAGCTGGTGCGCCGCGGCGGCGACCCGATCGTCAAGGTCCGCTACGCCGCGTGGCTGGGCGCCGACGGCTGGTCGATCGACGTGTTCGGCGGGGCCAACCACCCGCTCGTGGTGGCGGAGTGCGAGCGTTCCGGACCGGTCACCGGCCTGCAGATCCCGGACTTCTGCGTCACCGAGATCACCGACGACCGCCGCTTCTCCAACGAGTCGCTCGCCATGGAGCCCTACAGCGGCTGGGCGCCCGACTTCGCCGCCGAGCTGGCGCACGACGGCCCGCGGTTCCGTCAGGACTTCGGCCCGAACACGCACCTGCGGCTCTGAGGCCGGGGCTCGTCAGAGGGCTCGGCGCTCAGCCGTGCCACTCGCCCTTCTCGACGACGCCGGACACGAACTCCCAGTGCCACGGCTCGTACTTGCTGCCGCCGAGCTGGGCCCACGAGGGATTCTGCCAGCCGTAGGACGGCGCGTTGGCCCAGAGCCAGGAGAAGACCTCGCTGTCGCCGGTCTCCTTCGAGCACAGGTCGATCGCGAGACCCCAGCCGTGCATCGAGGTGCCCGGCGAGGCCGCGAAGTAACCGCGTGACGCCTTGAGCTCGTACTGCGTGTCCAGGTCGCGATAGCTCGCCACGAGGCACATCTCGCGGCCGAACGCCGCGCGGAACGCCTCGTTGAGCGCGCTGAGGGACATGGCGGCATCGGGCCGCAGGTACTCGCCCGCCTGCCACAGCTCGCACAGGGAGTGGTCCGCGAGCGCGCCGTTCGTGCCGTCCACCGGGGCGTCGACGTCGCAGTCGGGCAGCGGGCTGCGGTCGAACGACCGGCTGGCGGCCGACTCGGGCCGCGTGATCGCCTCGGCCCGCACCACGGCCCCTGAGGTCTCCGGGCGCTCGACGGGCTGCGTCACGAGGTCCAGCACGTTGGGTCCGGTCCGCGGCGCGTCGACCTCGAAGGGCGACTCGCCCGACTGCGCCATGCCCTGCGCGAAGGGCGCCGCGATGGTCGCGCAGGCGAGGGTGCCGATGACCGTCGCCCGGGAGATGAGCCGCTGCCCCACGGGGATCGACGACGTCGGCCGGCTCTGCCGGGGCACGGCGCCCGTGACGAGGTGGTCGAACGACTCGCCGTCCGCCGCAGCGGGGGCGGGGGCCGGGACAGGGACAGGGACGACCGGGGCCGGAACGGGGAGCGGCGCCGGCGTGACCTGCGCGGGCGCGGGGAACGGCGCCGCTGCCCGCGTGAACTGGGGTGCCGCCACGGGCTGCACCGGCAGCGGCAGCGCGGCGAACGCCACCCGGGTCTCCGCGACCTGCGGAAGCCCGGCGCGTGGCGGGGCCGACGGCCGTACGGCCTGGGGCCGCGGCACGGGCGCCTGCGTCACCGGCAGGCGACCGGCGGGCGCGTGCGTGACGGGCGGCTGCGTGACGGGCGGGTACGGCGCGGGCGGATATGGCGCGGGCGGGCGCGTCGCCGGTGGGTGAGTCATGGCGGGGTGCGTCACGTGGCCGCGTGCCCCGTGCTCGCGCAGGGCCTGGGCCCGCTGCTCCGCCTCCCGCCGCGCCCGGCGCGTCATGGGCGCGGGCTGCACGCTCGTCGTCACAGCCGTGGACTCCACTGGCCCTCCGTCGTCGTGTGTCCGCGGCCCCTCGCGGTGGACATGTCGCACGCGACACTAACCCCGCTCGGGCCCCCTGCCAAGCCCCCGCCCGCGACGTGCGCTACCCGTGCGTGGGGCTTTCCTTACCTGCGCCCTGCCGGAAACAATCCGTCGGTCACGTCCGGCTCCGCTGCATGGCGTCCCGCACCTCGCCGACGAGCTCCTCCAGGATGTCCTCGAGGAACACGACGCCGAGCACGTCGCCGTCCGTCCCCTCCACGCGAGCCAGGTGCGCTCCGGAGCGCTGCATGACCCGCAGGGCGTCCTCCACCTCGTCGTCCGGCCGCACGGCGGCCAGCGCGCGCACGCGCCAGGACGCCACGGGCTCGAACCGCGCCTGCCCGGTCGCGTACAGCACGTCCTTGAGGTGCAGGTAGCCGACCAGCTCGTCGCCGTCGCCGCCCTGCGTGATCACGGGGAACCGGCTGAAGCCGTGCTTGGAGACCAGCCGCTCGACGTCGTCGGGCGTGCTGTTCTCGTCCACGCACACGAGGCCCGCCACCGGCACCATGACGTCCCGGGCGGTGCGGTTGGAGAACTCGATGGCGCCCGTGAGCAGGCCCTGCTCGTCGCGCAGCACGCCCTCGGCCTGGGAGTGCTCCACGATGGACTGCACCTCCTCCGCGGTGAACGCCGAGGCCACCTCGTCCTTGGGCTCCACGCCCGCGAGCCGCACCGCGTGGTTCGCGATCCAGTTCAGCGCGCTGATCACCGGCCGCAGCGCCCGGCCGAGGAGCACGAGCGGCGGGCCGAACCACATGACGGCCCGGTCCGGACCGGCCACGGCCAGGTTCTTCGGCACCATCTCGCCGAGCACCACGTGCAGGTACACGACCAGCGACAGCGCCACCACGAGGGCGATCGGGTGCGTGAGGTCCTCGCTCACGCCCAGGGCGTGCAGCGGGCCCTCCAGCAGGTGCGCGAGCGCCGGCTCGGCCACGATGCCCAGGCCGGTCGAGCACACGGTGACGCCGAGCTGCGCGCACGCCAGCATGAGCGACACGTGCTCCATGGCCCACAGCACGGTGACGGCGCGGCGGTCGCCTGCCGCGGCGAGCGGCTCGATGGCGCTGCGGCGCGCCGAGATGACGGCGAACTCCGCGCCCACGAAGAACGCGTTGCCGGCCAGCAGCACGAGGCCGACGACGAGCGCTGTGGTCGTGCTCATCGGCCCGCCTCCCTGTCGCGGCCCGCGTGCTGCGGTACGCCGTCCGCGGCGGCGTCGGGCTGCGGGCGCACCCGCACGCGCTCGACGCGCCGTCCGTCCATGACCTCGACCCGCAGCGTCACGCGGGTGGTGGTGCGGTGCACGGTGACCTCGTCACCCACCGCGGGCATCCGGCCCAGCTCGGCCATGATGAGCCCGCCCAGCGTCTCGTAGGCGGCACCCTCCGGGACCTCGATGCCGGTGTACTCGACGAGCTCGTCGGGGCGCAGCATGCCGGGCACGATCCAGGAGCCGTCGGCGGCGCGGGCGGCACCGGCGCGGCGCGGGTCGTGCTCGTCGGCGACATCACCCACGAGCTCCTCGACGACGTCCTCCAGCGTGACGACGCCGGAGGTGCCGCCGTACTCGTCGACCACCACGGCCATCTGCATCCCCAGCTCGCGCAGCTCGACCAGCAGAGGGCCGAGGCGCACGGTCTCGGGCACGCGGGGCGCCTCCACCATGAGCGCGGCGGCGGGCACCTCGGCCCGCCGGTCGTGCGGCACGCCGACGGCGCGGCGCAGGTGCACCAGGCCGACGACGTCGTCCCGGTCCTGGCCGATCACCGGGAACCGCGAGTGCCCCGTGCGCCGGGCGAGCGCGACGACGTCGTCCGCCGTCGCGTCCCGGTCCAGCACGGACATCCGCAGGCGGTCCGTCATGACGTCGCGCGCGCTCAGCGTGTCGAGCTCGATCGAGTTGGTCAGCAGCGTGGCCACCGACTCCTCGAGCGTGCCCTCCTCGGCGGAGCGACGCACGAGGGAGGCCAGCTCCGACGCGGACCGGGCTCCGGAGAGCTCCTCGCGCGGCTCGACGCCGAGCCGCCGCAGCAGCGCGTTCGCCGAGCCGTTGAGCACCGCGATGAGCGGCTTGAACGTCACGGTGAACACCCGCTGCACCGGCACCACGAGGCGCGCCGTGGCCAGTGGCGCCGAGAGCGCGAAGTTCTTGGGGATCAGCTCACCGCATACCATCGAGAACGCGTTCACCAGCACGAGGGCCAGGGCGCCGGCGAGCCCGGCGGAGACGGCGGTGGGTATCGACGTCGCGCCGAAGGCCGCCGACAGCAGCGAGTTCAGGGCCGGCTGCGCGGTGTAGCCGAGCAGGATGGTGGTCAGCGTGATGCCGACCTGGGCGGAGCTCAGCTCCGTGGAGAGGTGCCGCAGCGCGGTGCGCACGCTGCTGTCGCGCATGCCGTGCCCCAGCGCGGGGCGGCCGGGATGCCCGGGGGCGGAAGGATCGGACCCGGTCCGCCCGGGTCTGTCCCCCTCCGAGTCGTCGGAGTCGCCGATCACGGCGGGGTCGATGGTGACGAGGGAGAACTCCCCGGCCACGAAGACAGCAGTACCTGCTGTGAGGATGACGCCCACGGCGACCATGATCCAGTCGCCGGTCATCTCGCGCTCCGGAAGGCACTCGAGGGGTGCGGCGTCTTCCAAGGATTCCGGTCGGGATATCGCTCGATCATCGTGCGATAGATCGTAGCGGGAAGGGGGACTCTCAGGCTCGCTTCAGTGTCTTGTCAGGCAAGTACGGGCATGATTGACCTATGTCATCTGGTATTCCCCAGCCGTCTGGGGCCCCGCAGCAGCCCGGAACGGCGTCGGCCGCCGCCTCGTCCGGCCAGCAGAGCGCGACCGTGCTCGTGGTGGAGGACGAGCCGACGATCGCCACGGCGATCGCCCAGCGGCTGTCGGCCGAGGGCTGGCGCGTCGAGGTCGCGCGGGACGGGCTGTCCGGCGTCGACGCGGCGTCCCGGCTGCGCCCCGACGTCGTCGTCCTGGACGTCATGCTGCCCGGCATCGACGGGCTCGAGGTCACGCGGCGCATCCAGGCGGAGCACCCGACCCCGATCCTCATGCTCACCGCGCGCGACGACGAGACCGACATGCTCGTCGGGCTCGGCGTCGGGGCCGACGACTACATGACCAAGCCCTTCTCGATGCGCGAGCTCGTGGCCCGCATCAAGGCGCTGCTGCGGCGGGTGGACCGGGCGGCGCAGGCCGCCGCGACCACCCCGGCCGACCCGCCCATGACGATGGGCGACGTCACCGTGGACCGCGCCCAGCGGCGCGTGTACCGGGCCGGCGACGAGGTGCACCTGACCCCCACGGAGTTCGAGCTGCTGGTCATGCTCGCCGGCTCCCCCAAGACCGTGCTGACGCGCGAACGCCTGCTCGCCGAGGTCTGGGACTGGGCCGACGCCAGCGGCACCCGCACCGTGGACTCGCACATCAAGGCGCTGCGCCGCAAGCTCGGCCCGGACCTGATCCGCACGGTGCACGGCGTGGGCTACGCGTTCGAGCCGCCCGCCGGCCAGTGACCGGGCCCCACGACCTGGCCTCCCGATGATGCGGCCGCACGTACCCCGTCCCCGCGTCCCGGACGTGCGGCCGCTCGACCCGCTGAGCTCGCTCAAGATCAAGCTCGGCGTGCTCGTGGCCGCCACGGTGACCGCGGCGGTGCTCATCACGTGGCTCGGCCTCCAGGCGTCCCTGGGGCCGAGCCGCACGTTCCCGCTCGCGATCATCCTGTCGCTGCTGGTCACCCAGATCCTGGCCCGCGGCATGACGTCGCCGCTGCGCGAGATCACCGAGGCCGTCCAGGCGATGGCCGACGGCGACTACACCCGGCGGGTGCGCGCCACCAGCAGCGACGAGGTGGGCCAGCTCGCGCACGCCTTCAACCGGATGGCCGAGGACCTGGCCTCGGTGGAGCAGACGCGTCGCGACCTCATCGCCAACGTCTCGCACGAGCTGCGCACCCCGGTGGCGGCGCTGCAGGCCCAGCTCGAGAACATGGTCGACGGCGTGGTGCAGCCCACGCCCGCCGCGCTCGAGCAGGCGCACGCGCAGACCGAGCGGCTCACCCGCCTGGTCACCTACCTGCTGGACCTGTCGCGCATCGAGGCCGGGGCGTCCGCGCTCAACGTCAGCACCATCGCGGTCGGCGACTTCCTGGAGGACTGCGCCGAGGACCTGTCGATGGTCGACGCGGCGAAGGACCTGCACTACGTCGTCGACGTCACGCCCGAGGACCTGGTCATCGAGGGCGACGCCGAGCGGCTGCACCAGGTGGTCACGAACCTGCTGCAGAACGCGATCCGGCACTCCCCCACGGGCGGCGTGGTCCGCCTGGACGCGTACCCGGTGGACGGGAGCGAGGGGGCCGACGTCGTGCTCGAGGTGAGCGACGAGGGGCCGGGGATCGCCGCCGCGGACCGCGAGCGGATCTTCCAGCGGTTCGTCCGCGGCACCGGCTCGACCGGCGAGGGCCGGGGGCGCGGCGGGGCGTCGGCCGAGCAGCACGTGGACACGGTGAGCGTCGCGGGAGCGGGCAGCACTGTGGGCAGCACTGTGGGCAGCACGGCCGGGGGCACCGTCGGGTCGAGCGGCGGCACTGGCATCGGCCTCGCCATCGTGCGCTGGGCCGTGGAGCTGCACGGCGGTCACGTCGAGGTGGTCGACTCCGAGCGCGGCGCCACGATGCGCGTCACGCTACCGGCGCGGGCGCACCCGGCCCCGGGGGTCACCACGACGCACTCGGGATGAGGGCCGGCACGAAGACCGGTCGTGCGGGCCTGCGTGCGGACCCGGCGTGCGCGTGGCGTGACCGTCAGGTGATCGTCCCGGCGGGAAACGCAGCAGCCTAGGGCTCTCCCGGTCCGGAACGTGAACCGGAGTTCCGTGATTTCGGTCACAGACGCAAAGGAAGCCCGCCCTGCAACAAATCCCCGTAACGCTGCGTTGGCGACTTCGAGGGCGAATGTTGCCCGGGTTTTGCTCTGGGTACGGGAACCATGACGAACCACCTCCATTGGTGCTCTGGCGCACGCTTGCGCCACAGCGCGCACACGCACCGTGGAGCGGAAAGGGCCTACGCTTGGAGGGTCCGAAAACCGTTCGGGCTGCGCGCGCCGCGACCAGACGTGGCGCGCTACGAACGCAACTGTGGTGAAGGTGGGCGATCCGCGCGTGTCCCCTAAGGCTGGTTCAGAGTCGATCAGCGTGGCGAGCTCGTCATTCGGAGCCAACGAGTGGCTTGTGGACGAGCTCTACCAGCAGTACTTGAAGGACAAGAACGCGGTGGACCCCGCGTGGTGGGACTTCTTCGCCGACTACACCCCGGGCGAGAACGGTTCCGCCAAGGACGGCGTGCAGGACGGCGCCCCGGCGCCCACGAAGGCCCCTGCGGCACCCGCCGCCGCGGCCCCCGCCCAGGCAGCCCCGGCCCCCGCCCAGGAGGCCACCCCCGCCGCGCCGACCACGCCCGTCACCGGCGGCACCGCCGCGGCGGAGGCGGGTCAGCCCGTGCGCGAGAAGGTGCTCCCGGCCGACCCCAAGATCAACCCGGCCAACCCCATCGCCACGCCGCCCACCACCCACTACGCGGACACGTTCGAGCGCCCGGTGGCGCACCCGGACGCCGTCGACGACATCCAGAAGCTGCGCGGCCCCGCCGCGCGCGTCGTGACCAACATGGAGTCCTCGCTCGAGGTCCCGACGGCCACGTCCGTGCGCGCCGTGCCGGCCAAGCTGATGGTCGACAACCGCATCGTCATCAACAACCACCTCAAGCGCGGCCGCGGCGGCAAGATCTCGTTCACGCACCTCATCGGCTTCGCTCTGGTCGAGGCGCTGGCGGACATGCCGGTCATGAACGCGCACTACGAGCTCGTCGACGGCAAGCCCGGCGTGAACCAGCCCGCGCACGTCGGCTTCGGTCTCGCGATCGACCTGGCCAAGCCGGACGGCTCGCGCCAGCTCCTGGTGCCCAGCATCAAGAAGGCCGAGGAGCTCGACTTCGCCGAGTACTGGGCGGCGTACGAGGAGCTGGTCCGCAAGGCCCGCGGCGGCAAGCTCGCGGTCCCGGACTTCCAGGGCACCACGATCTCGCTGACGAACCCGGGCGGCATCGGCACCGTGCACTCCGTGCCGCGCCTCATGCAGGGCCAGGGCACCATCGTCGGCGTCGGCGCCATGGACTACCCGGCGGAGTTCGCCGGCGCGTCCGAGGAGCAGCTCGCCCGCATGGGCGTCTCGAAGGTCATGACGCTCACGTCGACCTACGACCACCGCATCATCCAGGGCGCCCAGTCCGGCGAGTTCCTCAAGATCATCTCGGAGAAGCTGCTCGGTCTCGACGGCTTCTACGACCGTGTGTTCGCGGCCCTGCGCGTGCCGTACGAGCCCGTCCGCTGGGTCCGCGACAACACCGTGGACGCCGACGTCGAGGCCGCCAAGCCGGCCAAGATCGCCGAGGTCATCCAGGCGTACCGCTCGCGCGGCCACCTCATGGCCGACACGGACCCGCTGGCCTACCGCCAGCGCAAGCACCCGGACCTGGACATCCAGAACCACGGCCTGACGCTGTGGGACCTCGACCGCACGTTCCCGACCGGCGGCTTCGGCACCAAGCCGAAGGCCACGCTGCGCGAGATCCTCGGCCTGCTGCGCGACTCCTACTGCCGCACCATCGGCATCGAGTACATGCACATCGCCGACCCGGCCCAGCGCAAGTGGCTCCAAGAGCGCCTGGAGGCCGGCTACGCCAAGACGCCGCGCGAGGACCAGCTGCGCATCCTGCGCCGCCTGAACTCCGCCGAGGCGTTCGAGACGTTCCTGCAGACCAAGTTCGTGGGGCAGAAGCGCTTCTCGCTCGAGGGCGGCGAGTCCCTGATCCCGCTGCTCGACGCGATCCTCTCGCGGGCCGCCGAGGGCGGCCTCGACGAGGTCGGCATCGGCATGGCCCACCGCGGCCGCCTGAACGTGCTGGCGAACATCGCGGGCAAGAGCTACGGCCAGATCTTCAAGGAGTTCGAGGGTCAGCTCGACCCGAAGAGCGTCCAGGGCTCCGGCGACGTGAAGTACCACCTCGGCACCGAGGGCACGTTCACCTCGGAGTCCGGCGCCACCACGCGCGTCTACCTCGCGGCCAACCCGTCGCACCTGGAGGCCGTGGACCCGGTGCTCGAGGGCATCGTGCGCGCCAAGCAGGACCGCATCGACCTCGGCGGCGACGGCTTCTCCGTGCTGCCGATCCTGGTGCACGGCGACGCGGCGTTCGCCGGCCAGGGCGTGGTCCCCGAGGTGCTGAACCTGTCGCAGCTGCGCGGGTACCGCACCGGCGGCACCATCCACGTGGTCGTCAACAACCAGGTCGGCTTCACCACGGGCCCGACGGCGTCCCGCTCGACCACCTACGCGACCGACGTGGCCAAGGGCTACCAGGTGCCGGTGCTGCACGTGAACGGCGATGACCCCGAGGCCGTCGTCCGCACCGCGGAGCTCGCCTTCGCGTTCCGCGAGCAGTTCGGCCAGGACGTCATCATCGACCTCATCTGCTACCGCCGCCGCGGGCACAACGAGGGCGACGACCCGTCGATGACGCAGCCGCTCATGTACAACCTCATCGAGACCAAGCGCTCGGTGCGCAAGCTCTACACCGAGAACCTGGTCGCGCGCGGTGACATCACCGTGGAGGAGGCCGAGCACGCGCTGCAGGACTACCAGTCGCAGCTCGAGCGGGTCTTCACCGAGACCAAGTCGGGCTTCACGCCCGCGCCGCAGACCGAGCACCTCGCCGGCCTGGAGCGCCCGGAGTCCCAGCGCGAGGACGCCGGCACGATGGTCGGCTGGCAGACGGCGATTTCCCCCGAGATCCTGCAGCGGGTCGGCGAGGTGCACACCACGCCGCCGGAGGGCTTCACGGTCCACCCGAAGCTGGCCCAGCTGCTGGAGAAGCGCCACCTCATGGCGAAGGAGGGCGGCATCGACTGGGGCTTCGGCGAGCTCGCGGCCTTCGGGTCGCTGCTCGTGGAGGGCACCCCGGTGCGTCTCGCCGGCCAGGACTCGCGCCGCGGCACCTTCGTGCAGCGGCACGCCGTGCTGCACGACCGCGAGACCGGTGCCGAGTGGACGCCGCTGCTGTACCTGTCGAGCGACCAGGCCAAGTTCTGGGTCTACGACTCGTCGCTGTCGGAGTACGCGGCCCTCGGGTTCGAGTACGGCTACTCCGTGGAGCGCCCGGACGCCCTCGTGCTCTGGGAGGCGCAGTTCGGTGACTTCGTCAACGGCGCCCAGACGGTGATCGACGAGTTCATCTCGTCCGCCGAGCAGAAGTGGGGCCAGTCGTCGTCGGTGGTCATGCTGCTGCCGCACGGCTACGAGGGCCAGGGGCCGGACCACTCGTCCGCGCGGATCGAGCGGTTCCTGCAGCTCTGCGCCGAGAACAACATCACGGTCGCGCAGCCGTCCACCCCGGCGTCGTACTTCCACCTGCTGCGTCGCCAGGCCTACGCCCGGCCGCGCCGTCCGCTCGTGGTGTTCACGCCGAAGCAGCTGCTGCGCCTCAAGGCCGCCGCCTCCTCGGCGGAGGACTTCACGCAGGGCACGTTCCAGGAGGTCATCCCGGACCCCGCGGCCGACCCGGCCAAGGTGAACCGCGTGATCCTGTGCACGGGCCGCGTGTACTACGACCTGCTCGCCGAGCGCACCAAGCGCGGCGACGAGGGCGTGGCGCTGGTCCGCCTGGAGCAGCTGTACCCGTTCCCGGAGGAGCAGATCCGCGCGGAGCTCGCGAAGTACGGCGACGCCGAGGTGGTCTGGGTCCAGGACGAGCCGCAGAACCAGGGCGCGTGGAGCTACCTCCACCTGGCGCTGCCGATGGACGTGCCGTACGTCAAGGTCGTCTCCCGCCCGGCGTCCGCCTCGACCGCCGCCGGTACGGCCAAGCTGCACCAGGCCCAGCAGAAGACGCTCCTGGAGCAGGCCTTCACGCGGGGCTGATCCGCGCACGACACGAGAGGCGGGCACCCTTCGCGGGTGCCCGCCTCTCGTGCGTCCGGACGGCGCCGTAGGCTGGCCGGATGGCAGACGCTGAGTTCAAGGACCTGGTCATCGACGCCACCCACGGGCCGACGCTCGCCACGTTCTGGTCGGCCGCCCTCGGCCTGCGGTCGCGGCCGGCGGGCGACTCGTCCGCGGTGTTCGCCCTGGAGGACGACGTGCCCCGGCACATGGTCTGGATCAACCAGGTGCCCGAGCCGCGCACCGTCAAGCAGCGGGTGCACCTCGACCTGCACGCCACGGTCGCCGAGCTGGAGGCGCTGGGCGCGACCGCGGACACCGCCCGCGAGAACTGGGTGGTCATGCGCGACCCCGAGGGCGGGGAGCTGTGCGCCTTCCCCGACCGGGCCGCCGAGGCGGGGCCGTACCGCCTCTACGCGCTGGTCGTGGACTCGGTGGACGCGGCGGCGGCCAGCGCGTGGTGGGGCAGGCGGCTCGGGCTCGAGCCGCAGGAGCTCGAGGGCCGCGGCTGGTACCGGCTGGGCCCGGGCGGCTCGCTGCCGTGGCAGATGCTGTTCATCCCGGTGCCCGAGCCCAAGACGGTCAAGAACCGCATCCACTGGGACGTCGTGGGCGACACCGGCGCCCTCCTCGACGCCGGCGCCACACTCGTCATGCCGCGCGAGGACTCACCCGACCCGCACGTCTTCTGGGACGTGCTGGCCGACCCCGAGGGCAACGAGTTCTGCGTGTTCGCCCCGGACCAGGTCTGATCCCCGGCCCGGGGCGGGCACGTCACCACTTGTCGTGCACGTGCTCCTTGATCAGCTCGTCGTAGATCTCGCGCACGCCCGACATGAACAGCGGGCCCAGGGTCGCGGCGTCGCCCGCCGCGGCGTTCGCGCGCGCCTGGTCGACGTTCCGCGCCCCCGGGATCACCGACGACACGCCGGGCCGCTGCCACGCCCAGGCGATCGCGGCCTGCGCCGGGGTGAGGGTGTCGCCCACGACGTCCCGGGCCAGCTCGGTGAACCGGCCCGCGGCCTCCAGGCCCACCTCGAAGGGCACGCCGGAGAACGTCTCGCCGACGTCGAACGCGGCGCCCTCGCGGTTGAAGTTCCGGTGGTCGTTCTCGGCGAACACCGTGTCCTTGGTGTACCGCCCGGCCAGCAGGCCCGACGCGAGCGGCACGCGCGCGATGATGCCGACGCCGGCGGCGGAGGCCGCGGGCAGCACCTCGTCGAGCGGCTTGAGCCGGAACGCGTTGAGGATGATCTGCACGGTGGCCACGTGGGGCCGGGCGATGGCCTCGAGGGCCTCGGAGGTCTTCTCGACGCTCACGCCGTAGGCCGCGATCGCGCCGTCGGCCACCAGCTGGTCGAGCGCGTCGTAGACGGCGTCGCTCGAGTACACGGCGCTGGGCGGGCAGTGCAGCTGCACCAGGTCCAGCCGCTCGACGCCGAGGTTGCGGCGCGACCGGTCCGTCCACTGCCGGAAGTTGTCCAGCACGTAGTTCTCCGGCACCTGGTCCACGCGCCGGCCCATCTTGGTGGCGACCGTGAGCCCGGCGTCGGGGTGGTCCTTGAGGAAGGAGCCGATGACCTGCTCGCTGCGGCCGTCGCCGTAGACGTCCGCGGTGTCGAAGAACGTCACACCCGCCTCGAGCGACGCCTCCAGGACGGCGCGCGCGTCGTCCTCGCTGACGTCGCCCCAGTCCGCACCGAGCTGCCAGGTGCCCAGGCCCACAGCCGATACGAGCCGACCCGTCCGTCCGAGTACCTGCTGTTCCATCGTTCCTCCTGCTGCTGAGGCGGGCTGGTACACCCGCGCGGACCCGCCGTCGGGCCCCTTTCATAGCGGGGTCGTGGGGACATGCCAATATCCGACCCTCTAGTCTGCCGTCCCACGCTACGTGGCGCAGGCGGAAATTGCCCTACGGTTACGGTGTGAGTGTGACGACAGAAATTCCTCCCGTGGGTGCGGCCAGTCCTCATCCTTCCGGGGACCAGTTCCGGATCGGGCACGGCGCGCACCGTGCGACGGTCACCCAGGTGGGGGCCGCGCTGCGCGAGTACTCGGTGGACGGGCGCGACGTCGTGGTGCCCTTCGGCGTGGACGAGATCAACCCGGTGTTCAACAGCGCGGTGCTGATCCCGTGGCCCAACCGCCTCGCCGACGGCGCCTACGAGTACGGCGGCGTCACGCACCAGCTGCCGATCACCGAGCCGGACCGCCGCACGGCGCTGCACGGGCTCGCGGCCTTCGAGCGCTGGTCCGTCGTCGAGCACACCGGGTCCGCCGTGACGCTCGAGCTGGAGCTCGTCGCGCGGCCCGGCTACCCCTTCCAGCTCGTGGTCCAGATCCGGTACGCCCTGTCCGACGCGGGCCTGGAGATCACCCTCGACGTCACCAACGTGGGCACCGACACCGCACCGTACGGCTGCGGTTTCCACCCCTGGCTGTCGACCGGCGGCGCGCCGCTGGACGAGTGCACCGTGCGCCTGGACGCCGCCACCCGCGTCACCACCGACGAGCGGCTGCTCCCCACCGGCACCGAGCCGGCGTCGAGCACGTACGACCTGCGCGAGCCGCGCAGCGCGGCGGGCCTCGACCTCGACGACGCCTACGTCGACGTGGTGCGGGACGAGCAGGGCCTGTCGTGGGCGCACCTCGCGGGGCCGGACGGCCGCACGGCCGCGGTCTGGATGGACGGGTCGCAGGATGTCTGGCAGATCTGCACGGGCGACCACATCCAGCCCGAGCGGCGGCGGATGGGCCTGGCCGCCGAGCCCATGAGCTGCGTCGCCGACGCGTTCCGGACGGGCGAGCGGCTCGTGCACCTCGCGCCGGGCGAGCGCCACGCGGTCCGTTGGGGCATGACGCTCCTCTGACGTCGGCGCGTTGCCACCGGTCGGCCCGGGTCCGTGCACCACAATGAGGAACCGGCCGTCCGCCAGGCTGCCGGGAACAGGCAAGGAGAGTCCGTTGCAGGAACGCGAGGTGCGCATCTGCGTCGTCGGTGACGAGCTGGCCACGGGTGTCGGAGATGCCCGTGCGCTCGGCTGGACCGGGCGCGTGGTCGCGCGCACCCATTTCTCCCGGCCCGCCATGCTCTTCACGCTCGCCGTGCCCGGCGAGACGAGCACCCAGCTCGGCGCCCGCTGGGAGACCGAGACCGCCGCACGGTTCGGCCCGGACTCCGAGGTCGAGAACCGCCTGGTGGTGGCCCTGGGACGGCACGACGTCGCCTCCGGGCTGACCGTCGCGCGCTCGCGGCTGAACCTGGCGAACATCCTCGACGTCGCCGACGCCAACCGCACGGCGGCCTTCGTCGTCGGCCCGCCGCCCGGCACGCCGGCCGAGGGCGAGCGGATCGCCGAGCTGTCCGACGCGTTCGCGGACGTCGCCAGCCGGCGCCGCGTGCCCTACGTGGACACGTACACGCCGCTGGCGCAGCACGAGCAGTGGCTGGCCGACATGGCCCAGGGCGGCGGCGTGTACCCGGGCCAGGCGGGTTACGGCCTCATGGCGTGGCTCGTGCTGCACACGGGCTGGCACGCGTGGCTGGGCCTCCCCCAGGACGAGGTCGCCTGACCCGAAGTAGAACCAGGGCGAGATAGAACTGCAGCCGAAGCTGGAGTTCTATCTCGCTGCAGTTCTATCTCGCCCTGGTTCTACTTCGCTGCAGTTCTACTTCGGCGGCGACGGGGTCAGGAGCGGGTGATCGTGGCCGTGCCCGAGACCGTGTTGGTCGAGACGTAGGCCGCGGCGCCGGGCTCCGCGTGGTCGACCACGACCGTGCGCTGCGCGCTCGACGTCGCCTGCGTGCCGTCGATGACGACCTTG
This sequence comes from Promicromonospora thailandica, assembly GCF_024171955.1. GTDB lineage: Bacteria > Actinomycetota > Actinomycetes > Actinomycetales > Cellulomonadaceae > Promicromonospora > Promicromonospora thailandica. Next base: position 520,804 of record NZ_JAMTCS010000001.1, read on the forward strand.
CCGGTGACGCTGCGCGCGCGGAGGTTGACCGGCGACCCGGCGTCGAGCCGCACGGCCGCCGCACCGGACACCGTCTTGACGTTGACGAGCGGAGTCGTGCCGACGGCGGCCACCTCTACCGCCCCGGACACCGTCTGGGCCGAGACCCGGCCCAGCGCGCCCACCAGCGACACGGCGCCCGACACCGTGGTGGCCGACGCGTCGCCCGAGTGCTCGGCGATCGTGACCGAGCCCGTGCCCGACTTGGTGGTGACCGAGCCGGTGGTGCCGGTGACGGTGATCGACCCGCCGGCGGTCTTGACGTTGACGCCGGCCTGCGACCCGGTCACCACGACCTCGGCGCCGACCGTCGCGACGTCCACCACCGACGTGGCGGGCACGGTGATCCGCACGGAGGCGCTGTCCTGGTCCTTGAGGCCGCGGAACCGGTCCACGAAGCCCTCGAGGCCCGGGAAGTCGTAGGCGACCCGGAGGTTGCCGTGCTCGGCGAGCACCTGCAGCGGACGGGAGGAGACGTCCAGGACCTCCACGACGGCGCCCGTGGTGCGGTTCGGGTCGGCCACGACCTCGGCGCGGCCGTTGGTGAGTCGGACGGTCAGGGTCGAGGCGCTGCCGACCTCGATGGTCTGGGGGGCGGCCACGCTCCAGGACTCGGTGGTCATCGCTGTGCTCCGTTCGGTGGGGAGATTCGGGGGCGGTCGGTGGTCACGGGTGGGTGGTCGGGTCGGTGGGCCGGGGGCCGGAGGAGGTCGTGTGCGGCAGCGTCCCACGGATCGCGGTCCGGGCCGAGTCGAGCACGGTGCGCAGCGTCTCGACGGTCAGCGCGGACACCGTACCGGCGACGTCGGCCTCTCGCAGGTCAGCCAGGACGTCGTTGCGGAACCGCTGCAGCACCGCCTCGGCGTCGTGCCGCAGCGAGTTGGACTGCGTGCGCCGCGGGTCGGGCGTCGTGTCGGGACCCGGGCGAGGGCGGGAGCGGGCCTCCTGCGCCGCGGCGGCCAGCTCGGCCCGCAGGCCGCGCATCGTGTCGCGGATGTCCGCCCGGACCTCGTCCGCCAGGCTGCGCACCGTCTCGGCGACACTGCGCTCCAGACGCCGCACGTCGTCCATGCGGGCGTCGACCTCCGCCCGGCCCGCCGGCGTGAGCTCGTAGGAGGCCTTGCGGCCCGCGCCGGCGGCATCGGGGACGGACCGGCGGACCAGCCCTTCCTCCTCGAGCCGGGCCAGCCGCGGGTAGATGGTCCCGGCACTGGGCCGGTACGTGCCGCCGAAGCGCCGGGTGAGCTCGGTGATCAGCTCGTACCCGTGCCGGGGCCCGTCCAGCAGCAGGACGAGCAGGTACAGGCGCAGCTCACCGTGCGCGAAGACGGGCGGCACTACAGCTCCACGGGCGTCGGCGCGGCGTCCTCGGGGGCGTCCGGCGTGGCGTCCGCCGGTGCGTCCTGCGGTCCGCCGATCACCGTGACGTCGCCGGAGACACCCGTGACGCGCAGCTGCGTGACGCCGGGGGCGCCGGACCGCTCGCCGCCGGTCACCCTGGACCCACCGCCGCCGGTGAACTGCAGGCCGCCGAGCGTCACCCGGCCGCTGACGCTCTGGACGGAGACCTCGACCGCACGGTCGTCCGGGACCCGCAGGAGCATGTCGCCCGAGACGGAGTTGACCCGGACCTGCCGCGGCTGGGTCACCAGGTCGAGGGTCACGTTGCCGGACACCGACGACGACGTGACGACGTCGGCCGAGCCGCTGACCACGACGTCGGCCGACACCGTGTTGCTGGTGATGTCGCCGACGTGGTCGCGCACCGTCAGCTCGCCGGAGACGGTGTTCAGCCTGAGGTCTCCGGCCGTGCGCGACACCAGCAGCGAGCCCGAGACCGTGGACGCCGACGCGCCCGCCGTCGTCCCCGCGAGGAGGCCCTCGCCGCGCACCGTGCCGAGGCGCACGACGGTGCCGGCGGGCACCGCCACGTGGATGTCGGCGCGCGCCTTGCCCCCGAAGTCGACGAACCGCTTCACGAACGAGCCCCAGCCCGACAGGCCGCTCTCGTGCTCGATCACCAGGCGGCCGTCCACGAGGCGCACCTCGAGGGACCGGCCCTCGACGGAGTGCACCTCGACGCGGACCACCGGTTCGTCGTGGGCCACGACGTCGAGCCGTCCGTCGACGACGTGGGCGTCGACGGTCGTGACACCGTCGAGCTCGATGGTCTGCGGGCCTGTGACGGTCCAGCTGTCCGCGCTCATGGGATCCTCCGATGGTCGGGGAGACACGATATATCGCGTCCTCGCCAGACACGATATATCGCGTTGCCGGTCCGGACAACCCCCTGCCGCTCGCCCGATGCCGGACAACCGCCGGATCTGTGGGATCATGGGCACCATTCAGTCCGTCACCTGTCAGGAGACACCCATGAGCAAGCGCGGTCGCAAGCGCCGTAGCCGCAAGGGCAACGCCGCCAACCACGGCAAGCGCCCCAACGCCTGAGCACAGCCTCAGGCCGTACGGCACACGAAAGGGCCGGCACCCCTTGCGGGGTCCCGGCCCTTCGTCATGCCCGCACGCGGCGGGTCGACGGCGGCGCTACTTCACGACCGCCATCGTGAGCTGCTGGTGGATGCGCACCCGGAGGGTGTCCGGGGCGCGCTCGCTGCACGACCGCTTCACGAGCTGCTTCACGAGGTCCTCGACGCTCAGCTCGGCCAGGCACGGCGAGCAGTGGGCGACGTGCGCGCGCATGCGCTGCTCGTCGTCGGGCGTCATCTCGGAGTCCAGGTACTCGTACAGGTGCGTCAGCATGTGCTGACACTCGGACTCCCCCGCCGTGTCGTGCGGAACGGGTTCGATGTTGTTCACTGCGCACCTCCGGGCGCCTGGCTGACGAGTCCTCGCTGGGCTGCGTAGTCGGCGAGCAGCTCGCGCAGCTGCCGACGTCCGCGGTGGAGCCGGGACATGACCGTCCCGATCGGAGTTCCCATGATCTCCGCGATCTCCTTGTAGGGGAAGCCCTCCACGTCGGCGTAGTACACGACCATCCGACGATCCTCCGGGAGCTCGGCGAGCGCCCGCTTCACATCACTGTCCGGCAGCCGGTCCAGCGCCTCGGCCTCGGCCGAGCGCAGACCCCGCGACGTGTGCGACGCCGCGCGCGCGATCTGCCAGTCCTCGACGTCCTCCGTCTGGGACTGCTGCGGCTCACGCTGCTTCTTGCGGTAGCTGTTGATGAACGTGTTCGTGAGGATGCGGTACAGCCAGGCCTTCAGGTTGGTACCCGGCCGGTACTGGTGGAACGCGGCGAACGCCTTGGCGAACGTCTCCTGCACCAGGTCCTCGGCGTCCGCAGGGTTGCGCGTCATGCGCAGCGCCGCGGAGTAGAGCTGGTCGAGGTACTGGAGCGCGTCACGCTCGAACCGCGCGGCGCGCGCCGTAGCGTCCTCCTCGACGGGCGACCGCTCGGTGTTCTCGGCGTCCTCGGCGCCCGTGCCCTCGGCACCCTCGGCGTCCGTCTCGACGGCCGCTCCGACCTCGCTCGCGCTCGTGTCGGGGCGCGCCTCGACGTCGGCCCCGGCCTCGCCGGTGCCCTCGTTCTGCTCGCGCGAAGTATCGGTCATCGCAGTCGAGCCTAGCCGGGTCGGCCATCCGGCGTTCGCCAGGACCGCGGACAGACCGTCCGTCGCATCCTTCGCCGTGGCCCCCGACCGGTCCTCGCCCAGGTGGAGGAGGTGCTGAGGTACCGCACCGAACTCCAGCGCCGCGTCCCGGACATCCCGCACGTCCGAGCCGGCCCCGTTCGTCATACCGGTCACCGTGTCGATCACCCTGTTCCTCACCGCATCCTTCTCGAGGCAACGCTCCACGACCGGTTCAACCCCCGCTCGCCCCCGGGAATTCCCGGTGCGGGCGGCGTCACTGCTGCGACGTGGGCCCGCATCTGCCATGGTGGGTCCATGCTCCTTCGACACATCGCGCGTCCCCTTCTGGCCTCGTCGTTCATCTACGACGGCGTGCAGGCCGCCCGGAAGCCGAGCGAGCACGTCGCCGCGGCCCGGACGGGTTCCGCGCTGGCGACCAAGGCGCTCGGCGCCGAGCCGCTCAGCGAGAAGCAGGTCGCCACGCTCGTGCGCGCGCACGGGATCGCCACCGCCACCGCCGGCACCCTGCTCGCGCTCGGCAAGGCGCCCCGCGCGTCGGCCCTCGCGCTGGCCCTGCTCACGCTGCCCCTCGCGGCCGTGAACCAGCCCTTCACGGCGCCCAAGGACGAGCGCCCGGCGCGTACCGAGCGGTTCCTGCGCAACCTGGCCTCGGTCGGGGCGGCGCTGATCGCCGGGGCCGACCTGGAGGGCCGGCCGGGTCTGTCGTGGCGCGTCCAGCAGGCCCGCGCCGCGCGCGCCGAGGTGAAGGCCGCCAAGGCCGACTGATCCCGCGATAACCTCGGCACATGACGTCATCGACCACCGCGCCCGCCCCTGCCTGGGAGGCGCCGCTCGCCGGCGCCCCGCTGGACGCGACGGTCGAGATACCCGGCAGCAAGTCGCTCACCAACCGGCTCCTCGTGCTCGCCGCGCTGGCGGACGCACCCGGCACCCTGCGGGGCGCGCTGCGCAGCCGCGACGCCGACCTCATGATCGGCGCGCTGCGCGCGCTGGGCGCCGGCATCGCGGAGGGTGACCAGCCGAGCACGCTGCACGTGACCCCCGGTCCGGTCACCGGCGACACCGACATCGACACCGGTCTGGCCGGCACCGTGATGCGGTTCCTGCCACCGTTCGCCGCCCTCGCCGACGGCCCGGTCCGGTTCGACGGCGACGCCGCGGCCCGGGTGCGGCCCATGCTGCCGGTGCTGGCCGCCCTGCACGCGCTCGGTGTCACGGTGCACGGGCCCGACGGTGCCGACGAGGGCGAGCTGCCGGCCCATCTCCCCTTCACGGTCGAGGGCCGCGGGCACGTGGCGGGCGGCGCGGTCGACGTCGACGCGTCCCAGTCGTCGCAGTTCGTGTCCGGCCTGCTGCTGGCAGCCGCCCGGTTCGAGCGCGGCCTGACCCTGCGCCACATCGGCGCGACGCTCCCGAGCCTGCCCCACATCGAGATGACGGTGGCGACGCTGCGCGACGTCGGCGTCGAGGTCGACGACTCGCGCGACGGCATGTGGCACGTCGCGCCCGGGCCGATCGCGGCGCGCGACGTCCGGGTCGAGCCGGACCTGTCCAACGCGGCGCCGTTCCTCGCGGCCGCGCTCGTGGCCGGCGGCACGGTCCGCGTGCCGGGCTGGCCCACGATCACCACCCAGCCCGGGGCCATGGTGCCGGAGCTGCTGGAGCGCATGGGCGGCACGTACACGCTGGCCGACGGCGTCCTGTCCGTCACGGGCACCGGCGCGGTGCACGGGATCGACGTGGACCTGCACGCCGGCGGCGAGCTCGCGCCGACCTTCGCCGCGCTCGCCGCGCTCGCCGACAGCCCGTCCCGGCTGCGTGGCATCGCGCACCTGCGCGGGCACGAGACGGACCGGTTGGCCGCGCTGGCCCGGGAGATCACCCGGCTCGGCGGGCAGGCCGAGGAGACCCGCGACGGGCTGGTCATCACGCCGCGGCCGCTGCGCGGCGACGTCGTGCGCACGTACGAGGACCACCGCATGGCGACGTCGGCCGCGCTGCTCGGCCTGCGCGTGCCCGGGGTCCAGGTGGAGAACGTCGCCACCACGGGCAAGACCCTGCCCGGGTTCACCGCCATGTGGCAGCGCATGCTCGGCTCGGACGCCTGAGGGGCGAGCCGATGGGTCGGCGCGACATCCGCGACGAGTCGGACTTCCGCTCCCGTCCGTCCAAGCGCGGGTCGCGGCCGCGGACGAAGCAGCGCCCCGAGCACTCGGACGCCGTGACGGGGCTCGTCACGGGGGTGGACCGGGGGCGGTACACGCTGCTGGTGGGCGGATCCGAGACGGGTCACGGCGGCACGGTGGTCACCGCGATGAAGGCGCGCGAGCTCACCCGCACGCGCGTCGTGGTCGGCGACCGGGTGGACGTCGTGGGCGACACCTCGGGCGAGGAGGGGTCGCTCGCGCGGATCGTCCGGATCCAGGAGCGCACCTCGACCCTGCGCCGCACGGCCGACGACACCGACCCGTACGAGCGGATCGTCGTGGCCAACGCCGACCAGCTCGTGATCGTCACCGCGCTGGCCCAGCCCGAGCCGCGCACCGGCATGATCGACCGGTGCGTCGTGGCCGCGTACGACGCCGGGATGTCGGTGCTGCTGTGCCTCACCAAGGCCGACCTGGCCTCCCCCGACGCACTGCGTGCGCTCTACGAGCCGCTCGGGGTCGAGGTCGTGGTCACCCGGCGGACGACGGCGGACGACGGCGGCGCCGGCGACCTCGGCGCCGTGGCGCTGGTCCCGGAGTCGGTCGAGGAGGTCCGCGACCGGCTGCGTGGCCTGTCGTCGGTGCTGGTGGGGCACTCCGGCGTCGGCAAGTCCACGCTGATCAACGCGCTCGTCCCCGAGGCGGGTCGCGCCACCGGCGTGGTGAACGACGTGACGGGCCGCGGCCGGCACACCTCGACGTCGGCGGTCGCGCTGCGGCTGCCCGACGGCCCGGCGACCGACGACGACCCCGACTACGACGGCTGGGTGATCGACACCCCGGGCGTGCGGTCGTTCGGCCTGGCGCACGTCGAGGTGGCGCACCTGCTGCACGCGTTCGAGGACCTCGACGAGGTGGCGCAGGAGTGCCCGCGCGGCTGCACCCACCTGGCCGACGCCCCGGACTGCGCCCTCGACGACTGGATCGAGGCCTCTCCGGACGACGAGCGCCCGGCCCGGGAGGCGCGCCTCGCCTCGTTCCGGCGGCTGCTGACGTCGCGCACCGGCACGGACGCGTGACGGCGCCGCCTCAGGCGGCCGACGCGGCCCGGCTCGGCGCGGTCGACGTGCAGTACCTGGACGACGGCGGGGCACGCGCGGCGCTCGTCGTCTCCGCGCTGCCGACGTTCGCGGCGCTGACCGAGGAGCGCACCGTGCTGGTCGAGCACGTCGCGGAGTACCGGCCCGGCCGGTTCTACGAGCGCGAGCTGCCCGCCCTCGTGCAGGTGCTCTCGGGTACCGACCCGCTGGACCTCCTGATCGTCGACGGCTACGTGGACCTCGACCCCGAGGGGAGGCCCGGCCTGGGCGCCCACGTCGCCGCGGCGGGACTCGCACCCGTCGTGCTCGGCGTCGCCAAGACCCGGTTCCGAGCCGCTACGCACGCGACCGAGGTGCTCCGCGGGCGGTCCGCGCGGCCGCTGTACGTCACCGCGACCGGCATGGCGCCGGCCGACGCCGCGGAGCTGGTGCGCTCGATGGCGGGCGCCGGCCGGCTGCCGGACGCCCTGCGCCGGGTGGACCGCCTGGCCCGGGGTGCCGCTCCGGCCTAGAGGTTCTGGCCTCGGCCCTCACGACGTGCCTCACGACTGGAGGAACATCCAGCGGTGGCCCTCCAGGTCCTCCGCGCGGTACAGCCTGCCGTAGGGCTCCTCCTCGATCCCCGAGAGCAGGCCGGCACCCGCGGCCCGTGCCCGCGCGTAGTGGGCCTCGACGTCGGTGACGTGGACCAGCACGCCGTCGATCACCCACGGCGTCGACAGCCAGGCGTCGGCCGCCGTGCAGTGCTTGCGGTGGGCCGTCGGCCCCTCGTACGACGCGAGCTCCGAGAGCATCACCCGACCGCCACCGGCATCGAGCTCGCCGTGGGCGAGGTGGCCGTCGTCGTCCAGCCACCGTTCCGCCTCCGTGAAGCCGAAGGCCTCGATGAGCCAGTCCATGGCGGCGGCGCCGTCCTGGTAGGACAGCATGGGGATCACTGCGGGTGCGGGCATGACCGACCTCCTCGTTCTCGAACAAATGTACGAGTCATTCGAGGATCTGTCGAGCGCTCCCTACCCGATCTGGAAGCCGAACAGCTCCACGGCCCACGGGTCCAGGCGGCCGGCCGCGGGTCCGCCGTCGGCGCCCTGCACGTCGAAGCCGAAGAACTCCGAGGCGGCCTGCCCGCCGAGCGCCAGCGGATGGAAGGGCAGCGGGTAGTCCGCACCGGCCGGCGCCGGGTGGTCCCCCGCCCAGAACGGCTCCTCGAACGCGAGCCGCTCGCCCGCGTCCTCCAGGACGCCGTCCTCCGGAGACACGCTCAGCGAGCGCACGAGCGCGCCGTCCCGCCAGACCGCGAAGGCGAACCAGTCCACGGCGCTGTGCATCGCGTGCAGGTACAGCGTGCGACCGACGCTCGCCGCGACGAGGTGCGCGGGGAGCTGGGAGGGCCGGTCGAGCATGAGCGCCTGGTCGCACAGGACGTCCACCTCGGGCGTGGACAGCGCGCACGCCCGCCCCTGGGGCGGGAACAGCGCGTCGCCGAGGTCCCACGGCTCCTCGCCGTCCGGACGGATGCGGGCGGGCGGCCACAGCAGGCCGAGCAGGTCGGCCGCACCCGCCTCGTCGGCGAACTCCGCCGCACCGGACAACCCCTCCGCCACGTCCCCGTCCGCGTACACCAGCATCGCGGTCTTGGCACCCATCGTCGCTCCCGCCCTCGTTCCGTGCGTGTCTCCAGCGTGCACCCTCGGCGCCCTGCCCGACGCCGCACACGAGGGTACGGCCACCCACCCACACCGCCACCGCGCGGTCCCAGCGGACGGACCCCGCGCCCTGGCACACGGGCGGGCCCGGACACGGCAGACTGAGCACATGCGTATCTACGTGCCCGCCACGCTCGACGAGCTCGACGCCGTCACCCATGCTCCCGACGCCGCCCGCTGGACGATCGCTCCGCGCCGCGCGCACGCCGTCACGAAGGAGCTCGAGGCCGCGCTCCCCGAGGAGGACGCCGAGAGCCTCGAGTACGTGGCCGCGCTGAACGCCGCGGACGACTCCCTCGCCCTGATCGCCGGGCGCGCCGACGCGCCGCACCAGCGCGTGATCATCACGGTGGAGGTCCCGGACGCGGTCGTCGCGCCGGCCGACGGCGACGTCCCGGACGACGACGACCCGGTGGCCTCCGAGATCCAGGTCACCGGCACGGTGGAGGGCGTCGCGATCGTCTGCGTGCACGTCGACGAGCCGGACGCGGCGACGGACATCGCCGACGTCCTGGCGGCGGCGGACGAGGAGAGCGACAGCGAGGACGTCTCCGGCGTCAACGAGGAGGCCGAGTCGGCGCTCGACGAGGCCCTGCAGCGGGTCACGGACCGCGACCTGCTCTGGTACGACTGGAGCGAGATCAAGAACGTCCCGCGGGCCTGACCCGGGCGACGGGGCCCGGCCCCTGTGGGCCGGGCCCCCGTGGGCCGGGCCCCGTCAGGCCAGGTACTCCAGCGCTGCCGCGTGCAGCCTGCCGTTCGTGGCGATCGCGTTCCCGCCCCACGGCCCAGGAGTGCCGTCGAGGGCGGTGAACGTGCCGCCCGCCTCGGTGACGATCGGCACGAGCGCGGCCATGTCGTACACCTCGAGCTCGGGCTCGGCGGCGATGTCCACGGCCCCGTCGGCGACGAGCATGTACGACCAGAAGTCCCCGTACCCGCGGGTGCGGGCGCAGGCCCGGGTGAGATCGAGGAACCCGTCGAGCGAGCCGCGCTCCTCCCAGCCGCCGATGGAGGCGTAGCTGAACGAGGCGTCCGCGACGTCGGACACGCCGGACACGGACATCCGGGTCGCGGACGCCAGCGACTTGCCGGTCCACGCCCCCGAACCCTTCGCGGCCCACCAGCGCCGGCCGAGCGCGGGGGCGCTGACCAGGCCGACCACGACCTCCTCGCCGTCCGCCAGGGCGATCAGGGTGGCCCAGACGGGCACGCCACGGACGAAGTTCTTGGTGCCGTCGATGGGGTCCACGATCCAGCGGCGCGCGCCGTTGCCCGCCGAGCCGTACTCCTCCCCGACGATGGCGTCGCGCGTCCGGGCCCGGGCCAGCTGGCCGCGGATGAAGTCCTCCGCGGCGCGGTCGGCGTCCGACACCGGCGTGAGGTCCGGCTTGGTCTCGACCTTGAGGTCCAGCGCCCGGAACCGCGACATGGTGATGGAGTCGACCTGGTCGGCGATCACGTGCGCCAGACGGAGGTCGTCGGCGTAGTTGTCCTTCGTCATGGCGGCCACGGGCACAACCTAGCGCCGTACAGCACGTCCGTGCCGGAGGGCCGCGCCGGGCGGGCAGATTGTGCCGGGCCGGTCCGGTCGCTCACGTGAGGGCCGGCACCAGCTCGCGGACCCGTTCGGCCAGGTCCTGGAACGCGGCCCGCGCGGGCGAGGCGGGCGCGCACTCGGCGAGCACCCGGCCGGCGAGCAGCGCGGCGTCCAGGCCGGCCGGGTCGTCCGGCACCAGGTGCACGTCGTCGACGCCCGCGTACCGGGCGAGCGCGTCCCGCACCTGGGACCCCGCGCGCCGGCCGACGACGGCGTCCCGCACGCGGTTCACGACCACGACACGGGCCGCGACCCCGGGCACGCCGGCGTCCCGCAGGTCCTCCAGGCCCCGGACCAGACGCTGCACACCGACCGGGTCGGCCCCGCCGACGACCACCACCACGTCGGCGGCCTGCAGCGCGCTCAACGTGGCGCCGTTACGCTGCGGCGCGCGCGTGTCGTAGGTGATCAGCTCATCGGTCTCCAGGATGGGTCCGCAGTCGACCACGGTCCAGGTCGCCAGCTCCCGGCACCGCTCGAACACCACGTCGAGCGAGGCCGCGGGCAGCTCCGGCCAGCGGGAGGCGCGGGTGATGCCCGTGAGCACCCGCACGCCGGGGAGGACCACGGGGCTGTGGTGCGCCAGCGCGACGACGTCGAGCGCGCCGCGGCTCGCCGCCCGGGCCGCTGCGGCCAGCCCCGGCGCGTCGTCGAGCAGGCCGAGCCGGGAGGTGACCGACGAGGCGTAGGTGTCCGCGTCGGCCAGGACCACCGTGTCCGCACCGGGCGGGCGGACCGAACCGGACGGACGCGTGCCGCGGGACCTGCGCAGCAGGCCGCCGCGGCGGGCCGGAGCGGCGCCCACGCCGGCAAGGGCCGCCGCGAGCTCGATGGCCGTCGTCGTGCGGCCGGGCGAGCCCGGCGGCCCCCAGACCGCGACGACGGTGCCGCGCCGACCACCGGCATCCGGCACCGCGACCGACGGTTCGACGACCTCCGGGGGTGCCCCGCGCACCGCCGCGACCAGGTTCTCCGCGTCCCCGGCGGCGACCACGACGTCGCACCCGAGCGCGGCGAGGCGTGCGGCGGGCGTGGCCGCGTCCTCGACCGCGACGACCCGGAGCCCGGCGGCGCGCATCCGGGCCACGGCCTCGCGGTCCAGGCCGGGCAGGTCCCCCGAGACGACCGCGGCCGTGCCGGCACCTGCCTCGGCGGACGCCAGGAGCTCGGTGAGCTCGGCGCACCGGCGGGTCACGGTGACCCGCGGCTGCGCGCCGAGCACCGTGACCGCGGCGGCCTCCTCGTCCGGCGCGCGCACCGCCACGAGCACGGTCACGACCCGCTCGTCGCTCACCGGACGCCACCCGCCACGGGGACGACGGCGACCGTCCCGGTGTCGGTCAGCGCCGCCAGGACCGCGGGCAGCGCGTCGGACGGGACCAGCACGTGCAGCGTGGCCTCCCCGTTCACCACGATCGCGCCGTCCGCGGCGTCGACCTGCTCGACCACGACGTCGCTCGCGAGCGTGCGCGGCTCCGGCCGGTCGGCCTCCGGCGCGACCGGGGCGGCGGGCACGAACCACAGGTCGACCACCGCCCCGGCGCGGATCCGGTCCGAGAGCCCGGAGCCGACCGGCACGGCCACGGACCGGACGTCGGCACCGGCCCCGAGCGCACTCAGGGGGACCAGCTCGCCGTCGTCCACCACCCGCAGCGCCACGAGGCCTCCGGGCAGCGGCGCGTCGGCCGGCAGGTACCGGCCTGTGCCCGCGCCGAGCCGGACGTCAGCGACGCGCAACGAGCCCGCGGTGACCGGTTCGCCGGGCGTGAGGGCGCCGTCCGCGACGAAGACCGGGACGGTGCGGCTCGCGGCCGAGACCGCCCACGAGCCCGCCGCCACCGACAGCGCCACGATCACGAGGCCGGTCACGAGCCGCGGATCGCGCCACCGCGGCCGGCGCAGCCGCGCCGCGGGCTGCTCGGGCAACACCCCGCTCGTGAGGGCCGGGGCGGCCGGGGCATACGTCATCTCGGTCCTTCCGCGTACTTTGATGGACTTTGTGCAGCGCCTCACGTAGAACTCCCCCTACCGGGCCGCGCACGACAAGGTGACGATCCCGGCGAATGGGTGCCCAGGCGGGGCAGAGCGCCGGAACCATAGTGATCGAACACTGTCGATCCGGCATCAGATAAACACTTCTTGTGGATAACCCCCTCATGTCGGTGTCTCGTGCCACACTGGTCCCATGGAAAAGCGCTTTCTCTCTCTGGCCGACGTAGTCGAGACACTGAACATCTCGATGGCCCAGGGCTACGCACTGGTCCGGACCGGCGACCTTCCTGCCATCCAGGTCGGGCCCAAGAAGGTCTGGCGCGTCGAGGCGGCGGAGCTCGAGGCCTACATCGAGCGCATGTACGCGAAGAGCCGCGAGCGGCTCAAGGGTTCTGCGACCAGCGACGCCTGAAAGCCCTCAGCACACCGTCGGGACCGGCGCACTCCCCGGAGTGACACCGGTCCCGATCTCCGTCGACCGGCGCCCCTGACAGGCCCCCATCAGGCAGGCCCACATCGGTCACGTCACGGCGCCTCGCTCACCGCCAGCAATGCCGCAAACGGCACCAGCCGCGTGCTGCCGATGTCGAGCACATCCACGTCGAGGTGATCGCGCCCCACGCGCGCGACCCTGCCGGTCACCGCACCCCTGAGCGTGCGCACCGCGACCCGCACCCGGTCACGCTGGAGCGCACGCAGCAGGGTGCCGAGCCCGACCGCATCGCGCCGGGACGCCGCGGGCGCGGCCTGGCGAGCCAGACCCTGCACACCGGCGACGGCGCCGAGCGGCACCACGTGCCGCCCCGCCGGCTCGGGCCGCACCCCCTGGAGCAGCACCCACTCGTCCGCGGCCTCCCGCACCACGCCGCGCAGCGGCTCACCGTCGAGCAGCTCCACCGTCACGCCTGACCCGATCACCGCCCGGAACCGGTCCGCGAGGGTCATCGTCGCGTGCTCGGCACGGGTGAGCTCGGGCACCAGCGCGTCGAGCTCCGCAGCCGACTGCGCGTCGGCCTGCGCCTCGAGGTCCCCGAAGAGCGCAGCCCACCGCACCTGGTCCCCGCGGCCGGCCGCGGTGTCACGTGACGTCATGCAGCCATCCTGCGCTATCCACAGCCATCGCGCTCCCCGGTGGACACCCACCCGGCACGGAGGTTGAATATCGATGGCCAGTGAGCATCAAAGGGCATCAACGTTGCTTCATGAGCCCGACCATCGGTAAGACGACATCTGCAGGGGGAACCATGACGAACAGCACCGGGCCTGGCCAGACGCCGTCGCCCACACAGGCCGGCGGGCGTGGCGGCGTCGCCGGCCTGCTGGCCCTCGGCGTCGGGCTCGTCGCGGCGGCCGGCGCGCTGGGGGCACGCACCTGGTACGTGGGGAGCGGGCTCGGCTCGGCGCTGTTCCCCGTCGACGGCATCGTCGAGCTCGCGGCGGTCTCGGTGGGCACGGTCGTCGCCGGATGGACGGGTGTCCACGCCCTGGTGGCGCTGGCCTGGGTACTGGTCTGCCGGCGCGGCGCGCGCTGGAGGGCGGGCGAGCGAGCAGTCGCGCGGCACGCGCCGGCCGTGGTGCGCCGTCTGGTCCGGGCAGCCCTCGGCGCCGGTGTCGGCCTCGCGCTCACCGTGCCGACGGCCATGGCCGCGCAGCCCGCGGCCGCCGCGCCGACGGCCGTGACCGCGTCGACGGCGCAGGCCGCCGACGACCCGGCGGTGGTGCGGCTCGGCTGGCGGCCCACGGGCGGCACCGCGGAGACCACTGCGAAGCCCGCCCCCGAGCGTTCCGCGCTCGTCAACCGCGGGGTGTCCGCCGGACGTGAGCCGGTCGTCGTGGTCGAGCGGGGCGACACGCTCTGGGCCATCGCGACGGATCACCTGGCGGAGACCGGCAGCAGCGGCGGGGCGGGCACCGGAGCCCAGGCCGCGGTCAGCGACGCCGAGATCGCGGCCGCCGTCGACCGGTGGCACGACGCCAACCGGCGGGTGCTGGGCGCCGATCCCGACCTGATCCTGCCGGGCACGGTGCTGCACCGGCCCTGAGGCCGGCTCGCCACAGCCCGGCCATTCGACCCCAGCCACCAGCCCGCCGACCCCAGGAGCCCGCGCATGACCACCCTCGACGTCCGTCCGGACGCGCTGCCCGAACCTGCCGGGCCGGGCGCGCCCGCAGACACGCCGTCAGCGGGCCCCGCGCCCGCGTCCGCACCTACGTCCGCACCCGTGACCACCGTCAGCCCGCCAGCCGCCCGCGCCACGTCGCAGCCCACGGCCCCCTCCGCGCAAGACGTCCCGGCGCCGACCCGGACGGCCGCTCCCCCGGCGGTGCGCACGACCTCGGTGCCGCGGGCGCCCCGGCGGGCCGCTCCGCCCACCGACACCCCCGTGACCCGCAGGGCCGCGATCCCGGCAGCGGGCCCAGCGGTCACCGCTCGCACACCACCCGGCCTCGTGCCGCCGAGGACCGGTTCCAGGTCCGGCCCCGGGACCGGCCCCGGGATCGGACGTCGCCTGCGGCGCATGCGGATCGGCGGCAGCCCGTACCCGGAGCTGGAGGACGCGGCGGCGGCGCTCGACGCCGCGGCGGGTCGTCCGGCGCCCGAGCCGGAGACGCCGCTGCCCGACCCGACCGCCCAGGTCTGCCGTGTGGTCCGTGCCGCCGTCGAGGTGCTGCGGGGCGAGCGTCCGGCGGCCCAGCTCGCCCGCTGGGTCACCCCGCAGGTCTACGACCAGCTCCTGGAGCGGGGACGGCTCATGCGGGAGGCCCGGGGGAACCAGCCGCCGCGGCCCAAGGCGCACCCGGCCACCGTGCGGCGGGTGCGCATGGTCCGGCTCGGCGCCGCCTCCGCCGAGGCGACGGTGATCCTCCACGACGAAGGGCGGGTACGCGCCGCGGCGGTCCGGCTGGAGGGGCGCCGCGGGGTCTGGCGCGTCGCCGTCCTGGAGATCGGCTGAGCGGTCGCGCCGGGATCAGGCCAGCTCGACCACCAGGTCTGCCGCGCCACGCGTGGTGGCGATGAGCTCCGCGTTGCGCTGGTCGGACCCGGCGGCCCACGCCTCGGCGTCGGGCAGCGGCTTGCCGAAGGCGTGGTGCCGCGCGACGAGGCGGCGCAGTCGTTCGGAGTCGGCCAGCTCGAGGTACCAGACCTCGGCCATCCGGGCGCGGGCCGCGGGCCAGGCACCGTCCGGGACCAGCAGGTAGTTGCCCTCGGTGATCACCAGCGGCTCGTCGGCGACGACGGTACCGGCCGCGACCGGCTCCTCGATCTCGCGGCGGAACTCGGGCGCGTACAGCGGCCGGTCGCCACGGCGGCGGTCCGCGATGCGGTTGATCAGGGCGGCGTACCCGGCGTCGTCGAAGGTGTCGACGGCGCCCTTGCGGGCTCGGCTGCCCTGCGCCTCCAGCACGGCGTCGGCCAGGTGGAACCCGTCCATGCCCACCACGACGGCGGTGCCCGGCGCCAGGGCCTCGACAAGAGCCACCGCCAGCGTGGACTTGCCCGCGCCGGGCGGCCCCGTGATCCCGAGCACGCGGACCTCGCCCGTGCGGGCGGCGTCGGCGGCGAGGGTCGACGCCCGTTCGACCAGGTCCGCCGTCGTCAGCCGCACGGCAGGTGCTCCAGCCAGGAGCGCGGACCGACGTGCTGCACGCGGATGGTGGCGACGCGCACGGCCTCCTCGACCGCGGCCTCCAGGTCCAGTCCCCGGCCGAGCGCGACCACCAGCGCGCCGTGGAACGCGTCGCCCGCCCCGAGGGTGTCGCGCACGTCGACCGCCGGCACGTTCGTGGTGCCCTTCCTGCCGGCCTCGTCGCACCAGGTCACCGGGTCGCCGCCGTGCGTGGCGACGGTCGCCCGGGACCGCGCGACGCCGTCGGGCGCGTGGAAGTCCGCCGAGCGGGCCGTGACGTCCGCCGAGCCCATCAGGTCGGCGAAGACCGGCCGCCACCGCCCGGCGTCGAGCACGATCATCGGACGCGGGTCCAGCGTCTTCGCGTACGCGAGCACGCGGCGCGCCAGGTCGGGGTGGTGCCCGTCGAGCAGGACGACCCGGGGGCGCGGCAGGGCGTCGAGGTCCACGGGGGTGACGTCGACGCCGTCCACCAGGGTCGCGTCCGGCGAGACCACCGACCGGTCGCCGGTCTCGTCGTCGACCATGACCGCGGAGACGGCCAGGGGGATCTCCGTCCCCGCCGCGGTGTCGTGCACCTCGACCCCGTGATGCTCCAGGTCACCGCGGGCGGCGGCACCCACCGGACCGGCCCCCACGGGGCTGATGAGCAGGGCCCGGGCGCCGAGGCTCGCGGCCGTGACGGCCGCGTTGGCCGCCGGACCGCCCGCGGACACGTCCTGGCGCACCGCCGTGACCTTCTGGTTGGGCCCCGGCCGGACGACGCTGCGATGGATCACATCGAGGGTCGTGAGACCGGCGAACCAGCAGGTCAACGCCGGTTTCTGGGTGGTTTCTGGCGGTGCGTCGGACATGTGCAGAGGCTACCTCTGAAACTGAGTGTCAGTGACCGTGGCTACCGTGAGGGGATGACGAACGACGAGTCGACGACGCCTCCCGAACCGCCCCCGGATTTCTGGCGCGACCTGCTGCTCGACCAGCTCGAATTCTACTGGGACGTCCACCTCTGGCCACGGCTCGAGGGCCTGACCGACGCCGAGTACCTCTGGGAGCCGGCGTCGCCCGCCTGGAGCGTCCGCCCCGGGCCGGACGGCGAACCCAGGCTGGAGTACGAGACCCCCGAACCGGAGGTCCCGCCGGTCACGACCATCGCGTGGCGCATGGTCCACGTGGGCCGCGACGTGTTCGGGCGGCGCGCCCGGGCCCTGTTCGGGCCGACGGACGCACCGCCCGAGGCCGACATGTTCGACCCCCGGCACTGGCCGGAGGCGCCCGTCACGGCCGCCGGTGGCCTCGCCATGCTCGACGAGGGCTACCGGGCGTGGCGGTCCGGGATCGCGAACCTGGACGACACGGCCCTGCGGGCCCCGATCGGCCCCAAGGGGGCCGCGTTCGCCGAGTTCCCGGTCGCCGCGCTGGTGACCCACCTCAGCCGCGAGGCCATGGCGCACGGCGGCGAGATCTGCCTGCTGCGCGACCTCTACCGCGCTCAGGAGGCGTCCTCCGGGTAGGCGTGCTCGGCGTACACCCGCAGCGCGTCGCGCACGAACGTCGCACCGCCGGTGCCGCCGTAGCTGGTGGCGAACCGGTCGTCCGCCACGTACAGGTCCGCCAGGCCCAGCAGGTAGCCCTTGTCGGGGCGGCCCTGACCGTGGCCCGGCGTGCCCGGCACGGCCACGAGCCACGCGGCGTGCCGGGCGGCGAGCGCCTGCGCCTCGTCCGAGGCGGGGTCGGTCCCCGCCTCCGCGGCGTCGGCCCAGGCCTTGCTCAGCGCGGCGACGTCGGCCTTGAAGGCGTCCTGCTCCTCCTTGCCGAGGCCGGTCCACCAGCGGTCGCCCTGTTCGTAGGCGTCGCGGCCCCAGCGCTCGGTCACCTCCTGCTCGTACCGGGTGTGGTCGAAACCGTCGAGCATGTCCTGCGCCATGATGTCCTCCTTCGCGTCGGGGTCCTGTTCCAGGGCGGCGACCGTCCGTTCGACCGACGCGATCTGCCGCGCCAGCCTGTCCTGCTCCGCCCGCAGCGAGACGAGGTGCCGGCGCAGCGCCGGCACCTCGTCCTGTTCGCTGTCGAGCAGCGTGGCGATGTCGCCGAGCCCGAGACCGAGGTCCCGGAGCAGCAGGATGCGCTGCAACCGCACCACGGCGGTGCGGTCGTAGCGGCGCGGGCCGCTCGCCGTCGTCCGGACGGCGGGCAGCAGCCCGACGGCGTCGTAGTGCCGCAGCGTGCGGCTCGTGACACCGGTCAGCCGCGCGATCTCCTGGATGGACCAGTACATGCCCTCCACGGTAGAGGTTGACGCCGCGTCAACTTCAACCCCCGTGGTCAGATGTCCTGGAGCAGCTACCACTCGTCGTCGGTGAAGAGCCTCGACCGGATGAGGAAGCGCACCCCCTCGGGGGCCTCCAGGCTGAACCCGGCCCCGCGCCCGGGCACCACGTCGATGGTCAGGTGGGTGTGCTTCCAGTACTCGAACTGGTTGCGGCTCATCCAGACCGGGACGGTGAACGAGTCGACGGCGAGGTCACCGAGGTGCACGTCGGCGTCGCCGGTGATGAAGTCGCCGTCGGGGTAGCACATGGGCGACGAGCCGTCGCAGCAGCCTCCCGACTGGTGGAACATCAGCTCGCCGTGCTTCTCGCGCAGCCGCACGAGCAGCGCCGCCGCGTCGTCGGTCACGGCGACCCGCGCGGGTGGCGCGCCGACGGTCCCCGGCGAGGATGTGTCGTCGGACATCCGAACCTCCTCGGTAGCGCGGTCATCGGTGGCGTCGTCGGACGTACGGGTCGCCTGGGCGACCTGTACGTCCGACGACGTGGGGGCAGGGGCTAGAAGAAGCCGAGCTTCTGCGGGGAGTAGCTGACCAGGAGGTTCTTGGTCTGCTGGTAGTGGTCGAGCATCATCTTGTGGTTCTCGCGGCCCACGCCCGACCCCTTGTAGCCGCCGAACGCCGCCGCCGCCGGGTACGCGTGGTAGTTGTTGGTCCACACGCGGCCCGCTTCGATGGCCCGCCCGGCCCGGTAGGCGTCGGCGCCCGACCGGCTCCACACCCCGGCGCCCAGCCCGTACAGGGTGTCGTTGGCGATCTTGATGGCGTCGTCGAAGTCCGCGAACTCCGTCACCGCCACCACGGGCCCGAAGATCTCCTCCTGGAAGACCCGCATCTCGTTCTTGCCCTCGAAGATCGTGGGCGTCACGTAGTAACCGCCCGCGAGGTCGCCCTCCAGCTCGGCCCGGTGGCCGCCCGTGAGCACCTTGGCACCCTCGGCCCGGCCGATCTCGAAGTAGCTGAGGATCTTCTCGAGCTGGTCGTTGCTGGCCTGCGCCCCGATCATCGTGTCGGTGTCCAGCGGGTTGCCCTGCTTGACGGCCTCGGTGCGCGCGACGGCGTCGGCCAGGAAGTCGCGGTAGATGTCGCTCTGGATGAGCGCGCGCGACGGGCACGTGCACACCTCGCCCTGGTTGAGGGCGAACATCGTGAACCCCTCGAGCGCCTTGTCGTAGAAGTCGTCGCGCGCCGCGGCGACGTCGCTGAAGAAGATGTTCGGCGACTTGCCGCCGAGCTCCAGGGTCACCGGGATGATGTTCTGCGACGCGTACTGCATGATCAGACGGCCCGTCGTGGTCTCGCCCGTGAACGCGATCTTGCGGATCCGGGGCGAGCTCGCGAGCGGCTTGCCCGCCTCCGCGCCGAACCCGTTGACCACGTTGACGACGCCCGGCGGCAGCAGGTCCGCGATGAGCTCCATGAGGTACAGGATCGACGTCGGCGTCTGCTCCGCCGGCTTGAGCACCACCGCATTGCCCGCCGCGAGCGCCGGGGCCAGCTTCCAGACCGCCATGAGGATCGGGAAGTTCCAGGGGATGATCTGGCCGACCACGCCCAGCGGCTCGTGGAAGTGGTAGGCGATGGTGTCGCCGTCGATCTCGCTGATCGATCCTTCCTGGGCCCGGATCGCGCCGGCGAAGTAGCGGAAGTGGTCGATGGCGAGCGGCATGTCGGCGGCCAGGGTCTCGCGGACCGGCTTGCCGTTCTCCCAGGTCTCCGCGACGGCGAGCTCCTCGAGGTGCTCCTCCATCCGGTCGGCGATCTTGTTCAGGATGATCGCGCGCTCGGTGACCGAGGTGCGTCCCCAGGCCGGTGCGGCCCCGTGGGCGGCGTCGAGCGCCCGGTCGATGTCGTCGGCGTCGCCGCGCGCCACCTCGGTGAAGGTGCGGCCGGTGACGGGGCTGGGGTTCTCGAAGTACTGCCCGTTGGCCGGGGGCACGTACTCGCCGCCGATCCAGTGGTCGTACCGGGTGCGGTAGGTGGCGATGGCCCCCTCGGTCCCCGGGGCTGCGTACACGGTCATGGTCTGCCTCCTCGCAGTCTTCTCGCGCCCGCCTCGGTCGCCCGACGGCGGGGCCACGGCTCGGGTGCACCGGTGCGCCCGAGTGGGGCGAGGGTAGGCAGCGGTGCGTTGCATCGGCGTTGCAACCCGACCGTGACCTCACGCGGGCAAGGCCGGCCGGTACCGGGACAGAGACGGGGCGAGGACAGGTCGCGCGGCCCGACGAGGGCGTGCGGCACGACGCACCCGCGGAGAGGACACCGATGAATCCCGCACCACGTACCCCGGCCCGCACCGGCCGCCCCGCCCTGCCCCTGATCGTGCCGCTGGCCGCGGCCCTGACGGTGGTGCTGGCCCTGGCGGGCTGCGGCGACGGCGGCGACGGCGCAGAGACCGCCCCCGACGCGGTGAGCCTGTCGCTCCCGGACGGCGGCACCGGCGAGGTCGCCCCCGCCCCCGTCCCAGCCGCCGAACCGTTCGTCCCGGAAGGCCGGGAGGAGTACGACGACTCCCCCGAGTCACCGTTCCAGGACGTCGCCACGAGCCCGCTGTCCACGTTCTCGGCCGACGTCGACACGGCGTCCTACTCGAACCTGCGCCGCCAGGTGAACCAGGGCGTGCGGCCCGAGGGCGTGCGCATCGAGGAGCTCGTCAACTACTTCGACTACGGCTACCCCGCACCCGCTCCGGACGCCGAGCACCCGTTCACGGTGACGACCGAGGTCGCCGCCGCCCCCTGGAACGCGGAGCACCAGCTCGCGATGGTGGGCGTGCAGGCCACGGAGGCGGTCCCGACGTCGGAGGGCAACAACATCGTCTTCCTGCTGGACGTGTCGGGCTCCATGGACGAGCCCGCCAAGCTGCCGCTGCTCGCGGAGTCGTTCGCGCTGCTGGTCGAGCAGCTCGACGAACGCGACCGCGTGTCGATCGTGACCTACGCGGGCGACAACCGCGTGGTGGCGGACTCCGTGCCGGGCTCGGAGCACGATGTGCTCGTGGACCACCTGCGCTCGCTGCGCGCGGGCGGGGCGACGGGCGGGGCGGACGGCCTGGCCACCGCCTACGAGCTGGCGGAGAAGAACTTCGTCGAGGGCGGGAACAACCGGGTGGTCCTGGCGACCGACGGCGACTTCAACGTGGGCCCGTCCACGCCGCAGGAGCTCACGGAGCTGATCGAGGCCGAGCGCGAGTCGGGGGTGTACGTGTCGGTGCTGGGCTTCGGCATGGGCAACCTCAAGGACAGCACCATGGAGGCGATCGCCGACCACGGGAACGGCAACTACGCGTACGTCGACACCCTGGCGGAGGCGCGCAAGGTGCTCGTGGACGAGTTCGGTTCGACGATGTTCGTCGTCGCCCAGGACCTCAAGGTGCAGGTGGAGCTCAACCCGGCGACGGTCGCGTCCTACCGGCTGATCGGCTACGACAACCGGCGCCTGGACGACGAGGAGTTCGCGGACGACGCGCGCGACGCGGGCGACGTCGGCGCCGGGCACTCGGTGACGGCGTTCTACGAGCTGGTCCCCGCCGACGCGGACCGGCCCGGCTCCGACGGTCTGGCGTACTCCGACCGGGAGGTCGGCCCGAGCGACGACTTCATGACCGTGCACGTGCGGTACAAGGAGCCGGGCGGTGGGGCGAGCACCGAGGCTGAGTTCCCCGTCGGTGCCGGGGCCTTCACGACGGCCCCGACCGCGGACTTCGCCTTCGCCTCCGCGGTGGCCGAGCTCGGCCTGATCGCCACCGGGTCCGAGTACCGCGGCGCGGCCGACCTGGACGCCGTCCGCGAGCGGGCCGCCGGCGCCGTGGGTGCGGACCCGTACGGGCTGCGGGCGGAGTTCGTGGACCTGGTGGATGCCTACCCGAGATAACCGCCGACGACGATTTCCGGTGGCGAAACAGATGCATCCAAAGCCATCAACATTGACCGGAAGAATGACACGAAAGTTGTTTACCGCCAGTGCCGGGTCTGGAAATTCTCAGACCCGGCGAAATGGCCCGTCAGGAACCGTCGTGGGAGGTGAGGACGGTTCGCGCGCCCACCGGGTCGCGCGTCTCGAGCGCGTGCTGGGCGCCCTGCGACTGCTGCACCATGTCGACCGCGGCGCGCAGGTCCTCGGTGGCCCAGTCCAGGGAGGTCTCGATGTGGGTCGCCTGGGCGAGCAGGGTACGGGCCTGCGTCACCGACGACGGCGGGGCGTCGGTGACCCGCTGCGCCACGGCGGCGCGGGCGTCGGCGAGAGCCTCGGCGAGCACGTCGCGCGTCGCCGGGTCGGCGACCCGGCCCTCCGAGTGCTCGTACACCCGCTCGGCCGTGTCCAGCACCGCCGCGAGGTCGTGCGACCTGTCGGATGTACTGCTGACCTGGGCGTCGATCTCGGCGGCGAGCGCCAGGAGGTGGCTGGCCTCGTCCGCGCGGACCGATCCGGCCCACAGCGAGACGGCGACCGCGACGCCCGTCACCACGGCCGCGCCGAACGTCCAGCGGCGGCGGCCGCGGGCGCCGGCGAGGTCGGCGAGCGGCGGCTCCGGCGATTCGAGCGGCGGGGAGTCGAGCGGCGGGAGCTCGGCGGGGTCGGGCACCGGCGGCGCCGCCGGCACGCTGGTGGATGGCAGGTGGCTCGGACTGTCTCCGGCCGGGTCGTCAGCGTCAGACATCGTCGATTCCGGTCTGGACAAAGCGATGGTGTTCAACTCTTCCCCCAAAGAGAGTTCCCCTGAAAACAAACTGTCGGACACGAGGTCCGTTCAACAACCGGTGCGAATGACGCTAGGACTACTTTCTGCGTCCCGCGCGGCGAATCCGTAATACGTCCGTGATCTGTGGACGACGCGCTCGGGACCCGGTGCACTTGGTGAACTCCGTGCCCAACCTGTTGAGGACCTTGGTGCGGTGCCTACACTGGCCTGGTTCGACGACGGCGTCCGGACGAGGTAGGTGCAGATGGCCCAGGTGCCACACCGGGACGCGCAGTGGGTGCGCGCGGCGTACGAGCGATTCGTCGGTTCCGCGGGTTCGCAGGAGCCCGCCGGCATCGACCCCGTCGTCGCGGCCTCCTGGCGGCGGAGCCTGCGCAACGGCGTCGACCCGGACCATCCGAGCGCCGTGCCCGTCGCCGCGACGGCCGACCTCGAGGACTACCGGCGGCACCATCCGCTCGCCGTCGCGATGCCGCTGGTCCGCGACCTGGTCGGCGGAGCGACGGGCGACGACCTCGTCGTCGCCGTGTCGGACGACGCCGGCCGCCTGCTCTGGGTCGAGGGCCACGGCCCCGTGCGCAGCGCCGTGGACCGTGTCGGGTTCGTCGAGGGGGCCGTGTGGCGCGAGGAGTCGGTGGGCACCAACGCACCCGGCACGGCGCTGGCCACCCGCCGCCCGGTGCAGGTGCTCGGTGCCGAGCACTACGCCCGCCCCGTGCAGCGGCTGAGCTGCACCGCCGCCCCCGTGCACGACGCGTCCGGTGGCATCGTCGGCGCCCTCGACCTCACCGGAGGCAGCGTCGCCGGCACGGGCGTCGCACTCGCCCTGGTACGAGCGACGGTCGCGATGGTCGAACGCGAACTCGCGGCGCGGGCCGCCACCTCCCACGCCCCGGCCGACGCCATCGCCCCCGGCCTGGCCGTGGCCCCGGACCCCACCCCCGACCTGCGGCTGCTCGGGCCGCCCACCCTGCGCGGACGCCGCATCTCGCTGCGCCACGCCGAGATCCTGCTGCTGCTCGCCGAGCACCCCCGCGGTCTGACCGCGGAGGAGCTCGCCGTGCTGCTGCACCCCGGCGACCTGTCCCTCGTGGCGGTCCGTGCCGAGGTCTCCCGGCTGCGCCGGGTCGCCGACGCCGTCCTGGACGGTCCGCTGCTCGCCGGCTCCCGCCCGTACCGGCTCGCCCGGCCGCTGCGGTCCGACGTCGACGCGGCGCGCGGCCACCTCCGCCGGGGCGACGTGCGCAGCGCGCTGACCGCCTACCCCGAACCACTGCTGCGCCGGTCGGCGGCGCCCGGCGTCGAGCGGCTCCGCGAGGAGCTGGAGGCCGAGGTCCGGGAGGCGGTGCACGCCTGCGCCGACACGGTCGCCGTCGATCGCTGGACCGCGCGCCCCGAGGGCGCGGACGACCACGCCGCCTGGACGCGCCTTGCCCGCCTCGCCCAGCCCGGCGGCCCGCTGGCCGCCCGCGCGTCGGCACACCTCGACGTGCTGGAGCGCCGGTTGCGCTGACACCCCACTGGGGGCACGCCAGGGACGTCCGGCAGTGTGTCCACCCAGCGGACGCCCGGGATCGATTCCGGGCTCCTCCGCGTTGCCAACGTCGTCAGAGCACGCTCCCCCGAGGAGGACCCATGTCCACGCCCGTCGACCCTTCCGAGAAGTTCGCGCAGTACGCCCACCCGGAACGCCTCGTGAGCACCGCGTGGCTCGCGGAGCACCTCAAGGACCCCGGCGTCGTCGTGGTCGAGTCGGACGAGGACGTGCTGCTCTACGAGACCGGCCACATCCCCGGCGCCGTGAAGGTCGACTGGCACACGGAGCTGCAGCACCCGGAGATCCGTGACTACCTGGACGGCGCGGCGTTCGCCGCTCTCCTGGGCGGCAAGGGCATCTCGCGCGACACCACGATCGTGCTGTACGGCGACAAGAACAACTGGTGGGCGGCCTACACCGCGTGGGTGTTCACGCTGTTCGGCCACGAGGACGTGCGCCTGCTCGACGGCGGCCGCGGCCTGTGGACCGCCGAGGGCCGCGAGCTCACCACCGACGTCCCCGCCCCGGCGCCGGTCGAGTACCCCGTCGTCGAGCGCGACGACACCACCGTGCGCGCGTTCCGGGACGACGTCCTGGCGCACCTCGGCACGGGCCCGCTCGTCGACATCCGCTCACCGCAGGAGTACACGGGTGAGCGCATCGCCATCCCGGACTACCCGGAGGAGGGCGTGCTGCGCGGCGGGCACATCCCGACGGCCCGCAACGTCCCGTGGGCCACGGCCGTGGCCGAGGACGGCACCTACAAGACGCGCGCCGAGCTCGAGGCGATCTACACGGAGGGCCTGGGCATCGACCCCGACGACGCCGTGATCACCTACTGCCGCATCGGCGAGCGCTCCAGCCACACCTGGTTCGCGCTGACGTACCTGCTCGGCTACACGAACGTGCGCAACTACGACGGCTCGTGGACCGAGTGGGGCAACGCGGTGCGCGTCCCGGTCGCCACGGGCCCGGAGCCGGGCACGGTCTGACACGGGCGGCGGCGGTCAGTCCCGGCCGAAGGCCTTGCGCAGCTCGTCCTTGGCGCGCTCCAGCACGTCACGCTGGTCCGCATCGAGGTCCTTGCCCGCGCGGTTGACGTAGAAGGTCAGCATCGACATCGCCGACCGGTACGGCGAGCTCTTGCGGCGGTCGCTCGCCTCCGCGGACCTCTTGAGGGAGCGGGCGATCCGCGCGGGGTCGTCCCACGTGAACACGCCCTCCTCCAGGTCCAGGGCGTCGCTGCCCTCGGTGACCTCCTGGGACCAGCGGTCGGGGCGGTCGTCCCGGTCCTTGTTCTCGGCCATACGGCCACGCTACGACGACGCCGCGGCACTCGCCCGGGTGCTCGCCCCGCCCGGGACGCGGTGAAAGGATGAACCGATGAGCACCGACGACACCACCCTCCCCGACGCGCTCGCCGAGCTCCGGGACGCCTTCCTGGAGACGCCTGAGCGGGACCGCCTCCAGCTGCTGCTGGAGGTGTCGCGTGAGCTCCCGCCGCTGCCCGACCGCTACGCGGACGCCCCCGAGCAGCTCGAGCGGGTCCAGGAGTGCCAGTCCCCCGTCTACGCGTTCGCGGAGGTGGACGACGCCGGGGTGGTCGCCTTCCACGCGACCGCACCGGAGGAGGCGCCCACCACGCGCGGGTTCGCGTCGATCCTCGCGCAGGGCCTGACCGGGCTCACAGCGCAGCAGGTGCTCGACGTGCCCGACGACTACCCGCTCCAGCTCGGCCTCACGAAGGTGGTCAGCCTGCTCCGCCTCAACGGGATGGCGGGCATGCTGGCGCGCGCCAAGCGTCAGGTGCGCGAGCAGGTCGAGGCCGCGCGGGCCTGACCCGCCCGCACTGACCCCGCCCGCGCGGTCAGCCCAGCCGGGACCGCAGCCAGGGGATGCAGGCCTCCGCCTGGATGCGCTGGAACGCCCGCAGGTGCGGGATGCCCGGCGGCGCCTCGAGCAGCGAGCTGCGCACGAAATAGGCGGTCAGCACGGCCACCCAGACCGTCACCGCCTCGGCGTCCGTCCCGGCGGGCAGCGGCGTCCGCTCCAGCACCTCCTGCGGCGCGGGACCACCCGTCGCACGCACCACCGGCAGCATCGCGACCTGGTCCACGAACGCGGGACCACGCCGCGCGTGCGGCCAGTCGACGGCGACGGCCTCCTCCCCGCCGTCCGGGGAGCGCACGACGAGCGCGTTGTCCGCGCGCAGGTCGTTGTGCACCAGGTGGGGCCCGGCCAGGGCCTCCCGCTGGCGCGCGGCCGAGGCGACCTCCGCGAGGACGTCGACGTGGGCGGCCAGCCACGGGTCGTACGTGGCAAGACCCGCCGGCCGCTGGTCGGCCAGGAGGGCCGCCTCCGGCCAGGACAGGTCGGCCGCGTCCGGGAACGCCCCGCCGGCGGGCACCTCGTGCTCGGCGATCCGCCGGGCCAGGCGCTGCAGCCGGTCCAGGTCGCCGAGGTCCCAGGGTTCGCCCCGGGGCGCCCGCCCGTCGACCACGTCGGACGCGACGAGCACCCAGGACGGCTCGGCCTCTCCGGGGTCGGCCACCTCCTCGGCCCACCGGAAGGCCGGCGCGGGGACGCCGTCGGGCAGGGCCGCCGAACGCACCGCCTCCGCGCGGTGCAGGCGGGCGGCCTCGGCGTGGTCGGTCGAGGCGACCTTGACGAACGCGCGGCCCGCCGGGGACTCGAGCGTGAGCGCCCACCCGGGCGAGAAGCCGCCGTCGTGCGACGTCCAGGAGGTGACCGGACCACCCAGCCGCGCGACGACGGCCTTGCGCACGTGGGCGGGCAGGTCGGGCCAGGTGGGTCGCACGCGGGTCATGCGGCGATGATGTCAGGGCCCCGCGCCCGGCGCGGAATCATTTTCCGTCCGCTCCCATTCTTGGACGACCGTCCTGTATCACCGTTGTGATGTCGGGGTTACTGCGATTCCTGGCGTATTCAGTTCCGGGTCGGTCCTGGAATGCCCGAAATACCGCGGCCGATGCATCCTCATGCACCGATTGACAGGGTGAAAAAGGCGTCTCACCCTTCTTCCTGGTGAACACACGTGTGTGCTCCACCACACTGTTACGACGGAGCTATTCGAGGGGAAACACCATGATCCGAGGATTCCGTGCAATCAGTCGCGCTGTCGCGACCGTGGCCGTCTCGGCCGGCCTGGTCTGCGCAGCCACCACAGGTGCGAGCGCCACGGTGGCGACCGAGGGGGACGTTCCCGCGGTCCACCAGCTCACCATCTCCGAGCCGGCCCCCGAGGTCGTCGCGGAGGTCCCCGCCGAGGCCGAGGACCCGGTCCCCGACGTGCCGGTGCCCGACGTCCCCGTCCCCGACGTCCCCGTCCCGGACCTGCCCGTGCCGGTCCCGACCCCGGGTCTCCTGGACGGCCTGCTCGCCGCGATCGGCAACCTGCTCGCGTCGCTCCTCGGCGGTGTCCCCGTACCGCTGCCCGTCCCCGGCGTCTGACCGCCGGATCCCCGACCCGCCGGACGCCGCCAGCACGCCCGGCACCGACGTCCTTTTCACCGGCCGTTCTTGAACGGTGGGGCCGGTGACAAAGGGCTCCTGAGGAAGAGGCCCTTTCCCGCACCGGGAAAGGGCCTCTTTCTCGTCCGCTCACTCCTCGAAACGATATCCCGCACCCGGGTGCGTGAGGATATGGCGCGGCTGTGACGGGTCCCGTTCCAGCTTTCGCCGCAGCTGCGCCGTGTACACGCGCAGATAGTTCGTCTCCGTCGAGTAGGCGGGCCCCCACACCTCGTGCAGCAGGCGCTTGCGGTCCACGAGCCGGCCGCGGTTGCGCACGAGCACCTCCAGCAGCGCCCACTCGGTGGGGCTCAGCCGTACCTCCCCACCGGCCCGGAACACCTGCCGCCGCGCCAGGTCGACACGCAGGTCGCCCGCGACGACCACGGGCTCCTCGGACTGCACCGGTGCGCCCCGGCGGACGGCGGCACGCAGGCGCGCGAGCAGCTCGTTCATCGCGAAGGGCTTGGTCACGTAGTCGTCGGCGCCGGCGTCGAGGGCGTCCACCTTGTCGTCGCCGAGCTGCCGGGCGGACAGCACGACGATCGGTACCCGCGTCCAGCCCCGGATCCCCGCGATCACATCGAGCCCCGGCATGTCCGGAAGCCCGAGGTCCAGGAGCACCACGTCGGGCCGGACCGCAGCCACGGCGTCCAGGGCGGCAGCCCCCGTGGGCGCGGCCGTCACGTCCCAGCCGTGGGCGCGCAGGTTGATGGCCAGGGCGCGGGCCAGCGCGGCGTCGTCGTCGACCACGAGGACGCGGTTGCCGGACGCCGCGCGGTCGGCCTCGTCTGTCACGGGGCCGGTCACGGGACCACCCCCTCGCGCGGAACGGTGAGCACCATGGTCAGCCCGCCTCCCGGGGTGTCCTCGGCAGCGATCCGAGCGCCGACGGCACCTGCCAGACCCGCCGCGACGGCGAGACCGAGGCCCAAGCCCTCGGCGCTCGTGTCGTCGAGCCGCTGGAACGGCTCGAACATGGCGGCCTTCCGGTCGTCGGGCACGCCCGGCCCGGTGTCCGCCACGCGCAGTTCCACCACGTCGCGTGCCGCGGACGCCGTGACCAGCACCTGCGCACCGGGCGGAGAGTGCCGGACGGCGTTGGAGACCACGTTGGCCACCACCCGCTCGAACAGGCCGGGGTCGGTGTGCACCAGCGGCAGGTCCTCCGGCACGTCGAGCACGAGGTCCCCCAGCCACGGCTCGACGGCGATCGGCACCACCTCCTCCAGCGATGCGGCGCGCAGCGCGGGCCGCAGAGCGCCGGTCTGGATGCGGGACAGGTCCAGGAGGTTGCCGATCAGGCGCTCCAGCCGCTGCGTCGAGCCGGCGATCGTAGCCGTCAGGACGTCCCGGTCCTCCTGGTCCAGCTCCACGTCCGGCGAGGCCAGGCCGTCCACGGCCGTGCGGATCGCCGCGAGCGGCGTGCGCAGGTCGTGCGAGACCGCGGCGAGCAACGCGGTGCGGGTGCTCTCGGTGCGCTCCAGCACCTCGGCCTGCGCGGCCTGCTCACGCAGCCGGCGCCGTTCCATGACGATCCCGGCCTGCGCGCCGAACGCCTCCACGACCTGCCGGTCGCTCGCGGGGAGAACGCGGCCGACGAGGACCAGCCGGTGCCGGTCGTCGATCGTCACCTCGGTCGCGGTCGCGGTCGCGTCCGCCGCGCCGCGCCCGGGGACCACGTCGGTGGCCCGCCGCTCGTGCGCCACGACCGACCAGGGCGCGCGGTCGTCGGCGCGCTCCTCCAGGCGCACGTCGGCCATGGCGAAGGTCTGGGCCAGACGCTGCACGACGGCCTGCGCCGTGTCCTGTCCCGAGAGCACCGCGCGGGACAGCGCGGCCAACGTGGATGCCTCGGCCCGCGCCCGGTAGGCCTGCGTGGTACGCCGGGCGGCCAGGTCCACCACCGAGGCCACGGCCACGGCGATCACCACGAACACCACGAGCGCGAGCACGTTCTCCGCCCCCGCGATGCTCAGCCGGCCCGTCGGTGCGGCGAAGAACCAGTTGAGGCACAGGTTGGACACGACGGCGGCCACGACGGCGGGCCACAGGCCGCCGATCATCGCGACCCCCACCACACCCGCGAGGAGCAGCATGGCGTCGGTCGCGAGCGCCACGTCGTCGGTGCCGGACGCCAGCAGCGCCGCCGTGAGCACGGCGGGGACGAACAGGGCCGACGTCCAGCCCGCGGCCCGTCGCCTCGGGGACAGCGACGAGTACCGCGACCGCACGCCCAGCCCCACCCGGGCCCGCTCGTGCGTCACCAGATGCACGTCGATCGCGCCGGAGAGCCGCGCGATCTCGGCGCTGGAGGAGCCCAGCAGCGCCTGCCGCCACACCGGGTGCCGGGACACACCCACGACGATCATGGTCGCGTTGACCCCGCGCGCGAAGTCCACGACGGCGGACGGCACGTCCTCCCCTACGACCGTGTGGAACACGCCGCCGAGCGACTCCACCAGCGCGCGGTGCGCGGCGATCGTGGCCGACGGCGTCGACGGCAGGCCGTCGGTGGGCAGCACGTGCACGGCCAGCAGCTCGGTGCCCGCCGCTCGCTGCGCGATGCGCGCGGCCCGGCGCAGCAGCGTCTCCGTCTCCGGGCCGCCCGTCACGGCGACGACGATCCGCTCCCGCGCGGGCCACGTGCCGCCGATCGCGTGGTCGGCGCGGTACCTGGTCAGGGCGTCGTCCACCCGGTCGGCCAGCCACAGCAGGGCGAGCTCACGCAGCGCCGTCAGGTTGCCGACCCGGAAGAACGACGACATCGAGGCGTCGATCTGCTCCGCCCGGTACACGTTGCCGTGCGCGAGCCGGCGCCGGAGCTGCTCGGGCGAGAGGTCCACGAGCTGGATCTGGTCGGCGTCGCGCACCACCTGGTCGGGCACCGTCTCGCGTTGGCGGACGCCGGTGATGGCCTCGACGTCGTCGGTCAGGGACGCGATGTGCTGCACGTTGACCGTGGTGACCACGTCGATCCCGGCGTCGAGCAGGTCGTGCACATCCTGCCAGCGCTTGGCGTGCCCGGAGCCGGGCGCGTTGGTGTGCGCCAGCTCGTCCACGAGCACGACCTCGGGCGCGCGCTCCAGCACCGCGGCGACGTCCAGCTCGGTCAACACGGACCCGCGGTACTCGGACCTCCGCCGCGGCACCATCTCCAGGTCGCCGATCTTGGCGACCGTCGCGGCACGGCCGTGCGTCTCGACCAGCCCGATCACGAGGTCGGTGCCGCGCGCCCGGCGGCGGTGCGCCTCGTCCAGCATGGCGTAGGTCTTGCCCACGCCAGGGGCCGCCCCCAGGTAGACGGTGAGGCGGCCCCGGCGTCCGGTGGTCATGGGTTCAGTGTGCGTCATCGAGCGCGAGGTTGAGCTCCAGCACGTCGACCCGCGGCTCGCCCAGCACGCCCAGGTCACGCCCGGCCGTGTGCGCCTCGACCGCGGCCTCGACGTCGGCCACCGGCAGGCCCCGCTCGCGCGCGACGCGGGCGACCTGGATCGCGGCGTACTCGGGGCTGATCTGCGGGTCCAGGCCCGAGCCGGACGACGTCACGGCGTCCGCCGGGACGTCGGCCGGGTCCACGCCCTCCAGCTCGGCGACGGCGTCCTTGCGCTCCTCGATCGCCGCCACCAGGTCGGGGTTGAGCGGGCCCAGGTTCGAGGCCGCCGAGGCGAGGGTGTCGTAGCCGTCGCCCGCCGCCGACGGCCGCGGGTGGAAGTACTGCGCGCCCTCGAATGCCTGCGCGACCAGTGTCGAGCCCACCGCCTCCGAGCGGTCGGTCGTGTGCGAACCGTCGGAGCGGACGAGCGAGCCGCTCGCCTGCCAGGGGAACGCCACCTGTCCCACCGCCGTCATCGCGAGGGGGTACGCCAGGCCCAGCAGCAGCGTGAAGACGAGGAGCATGCGCAGCCCCGCCAGCGTGTGCCGGGTCAGCGTCGCGAGGTCGCTCGCCACCGTGGTGCTTGCCATTCTGAAGTCCTTTCAGGATCCGATGCGCGCGGGCTACAGGCCCGGGATCAGCGAGACGACGAGGTCGATGAGCTTGATGCCGATGAACGGCGCGACCAGGCCGCCCAGGCCGTAGACCAGCAGGTTGCGCTGCAGCAGCGACGACGCCGAGGCCGGCCGGTACCTGACGCCCCGCAGCGACAGCGGGATCAGCGCCAGGATGATCAGCGCATTGAAGATGACGGCCGACAGGATGGCCGAGCCCGGGCTCGCCAGGCGCATGATGTTCAGCACCTCGAGCTGCGGGAACACCGTCATGAACATGGCGGGCAGGATCGCGAAGTACTTCGCGACGTCGTTCGCCACCGAGAACGTGGTCAGCGCACCGCGCGTGATCAGGAGCTGCTTGCCGATCTCCACGATCTCGATCAGCTTCGTGGGGTCCGAGTCCAGGTCCACCATGTTGCCCGCCTCCTTGGCGGCGGACGTGCCGGTGTTCATCGCCACGCCGACGTCGGACTGGGCCAGCGCCGGGGCGTCGTTCGTGCCGTCGCCGGCCATCGCGACGAGCTTGCCGCCCTCCTGCTCGCGCTTGATGAGCGCGAGCTTGTCCTCCGGGGTGGCCTCCGCCAGGACGTCGTCCACCCCCGCCTCCGCGGCGATGGCCTGCGCGGTCACGGCGTTGTCGCCGGTGACCATCACCGACCGGATGCTCATGGCGCGCAGCGCGTCGAACCGCTCGCGCATGCCCTCCTTGACCACGTCCTTGAGCCGGACGACGCCGAGGATGCGCGCCGGGTGCTCGCCGAGCTGCTCCCCCACGACCAGGGGGGTGCCACCCATCCGCGAGACCGCGTCGATGTGCGCGTCGAGCTCGGCCGTCTCGGCCTCGCTCAGGTACGTCCCGGTGCTCTGCGCCCAGCGCCGGATCGCACTGCCGGCACCCTTACGGATCCGGTGCATCTCGGTGTTCCCCGCCCCGCCGGCCTCGCTCGACCGGGTCAGCGGCAGGTCCACGCCCGACATCCGGGTCTGCGCCGTGAACGGCACCAGCGCCGCGTCCAGCGGCAGCTCTTCCGCTGTCCCGTACGTGCCGTCGACGAGCTCGACGATGCTGCGCCCCTCCGGTGTCTCGTCCGCCAGCGACGCGAGCCTGGCCGACTCGGCCAGCTCACGCGGCGTCACCTCCGTCACCGGCAGCACCTCGGTGGCCCTTCGGTTGCCGTACGTGATGGTGCCCGTCTTGTCGAGCAGCAGCACGTCCACGTCGCCCGCCGCCTCCACCGCGCGACCCGACATCGCCAGCACGTTGCGCTGCACCAGCCGGTCCATGCCCGCGATGCCGATGGCGCTCAGCAGCGCGCCGATCGTCGTCGGGATGAGGCAGACCAGGAGTGCGACGAGCACGAGCAGGTCCTGCCGGGCCCCGGAGTAGATCGCGAACGGCTGCAGCGTGGCCACCGCCAGCAGGAACACGACGGTCAGCGACGTCAGCAGGATGTTCAGCGCGATCTCGTTCGGCGTCTTCTGGCGCTCGCTGCCCTCGACCAGGGCGATCATCCGGTCCACGAACGTGGCCCCGGCGGGCGCCGTGATGCGCACGACGACCTGGTCCGAGAGCACCACGGTGCCGCCGGTGACGGCGCTGCGGTCGCCGCCGGACTCGCGGATGACGGGGGCCGACTCGCCGGTGACGGCCGACTCGTCGATGGACGCGACGCCCTCGATGACGTCGCCGTCACCCGGGACGGTCTCGCCTGCGGCGACCACGACGACGTCGCCCACCTGCAGCGTCGAGGACGGCACCTCGACGGTGGGCAGCCGGTCGAGCCGTGTGCCCGAGGTCAGGGTGTCCTGAGGGGCGTCGACCTTGCGCGCCGTCGTCTGCTTCTGCGTGGCGCGCAGGGTCGAGGCCTGGGCCTTGCCCCGCGACTCGGCCACGGACTCGGCCAGCGTCGCGAAGAGGACCGTTGCCCACAGCCAGACCGCGATCCACCAGGCGAACACGCCCGGCTCGACGATCGCGAGCACCGTGGTGACCACGGCGCCCACCTCGACCACGAACATGACCGGCGAGGTGTACAGCACGCGCGGGTCGAGCTTGCGCAGCGCGCCTGGGAGGGCGGACCGCAGCTGCGCCCGGGTCAGGGCGCGTGGGGCGGGCCGCGCGCCGCCGGGCGCGGGTTCCCGGGTGGGCGTGTCCGGGACGTTCCGGGTGTCGATGGTCATGACAGGGACTCCACAACGGGACCGAGGGACAGGACGGGGATGAAGGTGAGACCCACGACGATGATTGCCACGGTCGCCAGCAGGCCCGCGAACAGCGGGCGGTGCGTGGGCAGGGTGCCCGAGGTCGCAGGCACGACCGCCTGGCGCGCCAGGCAGCCGGCAAGGGCCAGCACCAGTGCGATCGGAACGAACCGGCCGGCCAGCATCGCGATGCCCTGCGTCACCTCGTAGAACGGGGTGCCGCTGGTGAGGCCGCCGAACGCGGAGCCGTTGTTGTTGGCTGCCGAGGCGTAGGCATAGAGCACCTCGGACAGGCCGTGCGGACCCGACTCCTGGAGGCCGGCCAGGCCGGGCCGAGCCACAACGGCGGCCGCCGTGCCCACCAGGACCAGCGCGGGGGTCGTCAGCACGTAGAGCGCGACGAGCGTCATCTCGCGGCGACCGATCTTCTTGCCCAGGTACTCCGGCGTGCGCCCGACCATGAGCCCGGCGATGAACACCGCGACCACGGCCAGCACGAGCATGCCGTACAGGCCCGCGCCCACGCCGCCCGGGGCGACCTCACCCAGCAGCATGTTGAACAGCACCAGGCCGCCGCCGGGAGCGGTGAGCGAGTCGTGCGACGCGTTCACCGCGCCGGTCGACGTCGCCGTGGTCGCCACCGCGAACAACGCACTGCCCGCGAGCCCGAACCTGGTCTCCTTGCCCTCCATGGCGGCGCCCGCCGCCTGGGGCGCGGCCCCGGGGCCTGCCATCTCGGCCCAGGTGGTCAGCGCGAGCGAGGCCGTGAACAGGCCGGCCGTGACCCCGAGGACCGCCCAGCCCTGCCGCTTGTCACCGACCAGGATGCCGAACGTGCGGGGCAGGGTGAACGGGACGAGCAGGAGCAGGAAGATCTCGACCAGGTTGGTGAACGGCGTCGGGTTCTCCAGCGGGTGGCCGGAGTTCGCGTTGAAGAACCCGCCACCGTTGGTGCCCAGCTCCTTGATCGCCTCCTGCGACGCGACCGGGCCGCCCAGCGACTGCTGGGTGGCGCCCTCGACCGTGGTCAGTGCGGTGTGCGGGTCCAGGTTCTGGATCACACCGCCCGCCATGAGCAGCACGGCGGCCACCAGCGACAGGGGCAGCAGGATGCGGGTCACGCCGCGGGTCAGGTCGGACCAGAAGTTGCCGATGCGGGCGTCCGTCCCGGAGCGGGCGAAGCCGCGCACCAGGGCGATCGCGGCCGCCATGCCCACGGAGGCGGAGACGAAGTTCTGCACGGCCAGGCCGGCCATCTGCACCAGGTGTCCGGCGGCGGCCTCACCCGAGTACCACTGCCAGTTGGTGTTGGTGGTGAAGCTGACCGCGGTGTTCCACGCGCCCGCCGGGTCGAACCCGGTGAAGCCGAGGTTCCAGGGCAGGTGCTGCTGCAGCCGCAGCATGCCGTACAGGACCAGGACGGAGACCAGCGAGAAGCCGAGCAGGGACATCAGGTAGGTGGTCCAGCGCTGCTCGGCGTCCGGGTCCACGCGGACGACGCGGTACCAGAGTCGCTCGGCACGCAGGTGCCGCGGGCTGGAGTAGACCCGCGCCATGTAGGCGCCCAGCGGTGCGTGGACGGCGGCGAGCAGGGCGACCAGGACGAGCGCCTGCGCCACCGCGGCGAGAACCGGTGTGCTCACGGCGGTCACCGCGTCCGGTCGCCGCGGACGAGCGCGACGAAGAGGTAGGCGAGGCCGGCGAGGGTGAGGACCAGCCCCACCGCGTCCACGGGGTTCACCGCTGCCTCCCCGAGGGGCGGGCGGAGTCGTCGTTCGCGGAGGCGCGGCGCGCCACGAGGGCCACCGTGGCGAAGAACGCCACGGTCAGGAGGATGAGAACCAGATCGGTCATGCGTCCGGTCTACTCCGCCGCCACCGGGGCAGAACCGCTCGTTGACGCAACGCTGACGCGGGAGCCGGTGCCGTTGACACCTCTCTGACGCCTGGCCCGCCTCCGAGAACGACCTGAGGTACCGATCCAGGGCCGGATCAGTACCTCAGGTCGTTCTCGAAGCGGACCTTTCCGGTCAGAAGTCGAAGAGGTCCTCCAGGAAGGACTCCTTGCGCTTCTTCTTGTAGCGGCGGTCGCCGTACTCGTACCGCCGGTCGTCGCCGTAGCGCCGGTCGCCGTCGTAGCGGCGGTCGTCGTCCCGGCGGCGGTCGTCGTACCGCGGGTCGTACGCGGGCTGGGGCGATCCGTACGCCGGCCCCGCCTGCACGGGGTTGGGCGCGGGGGCCGACGGCGTCGCCGGCCGGTTCTCGGCGGCGATCTCGGTCTCCACCGAACGGTCGATGACCTTGTCGAGCTCACCGCGGTCGAGCCACACGCCACGGCACGTGGGGCAGTAGTCGATCTCGATCCCCTTGCGCTCGGACATGACGAGCGTGGTCTGGTCGATGGGGCACAGCATCGGATATCTCCTCGCGGTCGCGTGGTCTACCCGTGTCCCAACGCGCGAGGCGGGGCGCAGGTTCCGACGCCTGCCAGTGACCCGGACATGTGAGAGAGTTTCACCGCAGGGTGACTACCCGGCGAACCTGTCCGGAGGTGCTAGGACCGATGACCGTCCTCGTGGCATACAACGAGTCGCCCCAGGGTGAGGCCGCCATGCGCGCCGCCGTCGCGGAGGCGGCGCGCCGCAAGCAGGAGCTGGCCGTGCTCGTGCTCACGCCGCAGGAGGACACCACGGTGCCCGCGTCGCTCGCCCACCTGCTCGACGCCGTGCCGAGCACGGTCGCCGTCGCGCCGATCGCCTTCCGCGCCCAGCAGACCGAGGTCGCCGACGCGATCCTGGACCGCGCCGAGGCGGTCTCCGCGGACCTCGTCGTGATCGGCTCCCGCAAGCACTCGACCGTGGGCACGTTCCTGGTCGGGTCGACGACGCAGCAGGTGCTGCTCGACTCCCCCGCCCCCGTGCTGGTGGTCAAGGCCAGCTACGCCTGAGCGCCCGCAGCGCTGCCTGCGGAGCTCGACGCGGCGCGCGCCGCGATCCGCCCGACGACGTCGTCGAGCACCGGCGTCGCGATCCCGTGGCGTGCGGCCCGGCGCCGCACCGCCCCGCCGATGGCGTCGAGCTCGCCCTCCCGGCCGGCCTCGATGTCCGCCTGGAGCGAGGAGCGCATCGCGGGCGGGAAGCCGCCGAGGATGCCCCGCAGGTCGTCGCCCGTGGTCGGCACGCCCTCGGCGGTCGCGGTCGCGGCGATCTCGTCCAGCAGGCCCGCGGTCAGCGCGGGGTCGCGGGTCAGCGCCTCGCCGATGCCGGTAGCCCACGTGGAGGTCAGCAGCGCGAGCGGGGCGAGGAACCGCAGCTTCTTCCACAGCACCTCGGCCTCGGTGCCGCCGGTGAGCACCTCGATCGGCGTGTCGCGCAGCGCCGCGACGACGCCGAGCTCCGCGGCGTCGTCCGGAACGACCGTCCGCAGGAGCGTGCCGCGGTGGCGCACGAGTGCCGGCCCGGGGCCGTCGGCGCCCGTGCGCAGCGTCTCGCCCGCGATGGTGGCGCCGACCACCTCGACCCCGGGCAGCGCGGTCCGCAGCGTGTCCACGTGGTCCAGGCCGTTGAGCAGGGACAGCACCTCCGCGGGCGCGGCGGGTCCGAGCAGGCGGGCGGCGTCGGCCACGCCCTCGGCCTTGACCGCCACGACCACCCGGGCGCCGTGCGGCACCTCGGTGACCGCCGGGAGCGCGGCGTGCCAGGCGCCGAACTCGTCGGTGGTGACGTCCAGGCCGTGCTCCGCGACGTGGCGGGCGGTCCGCTCCCGGGCCACCACGACGACGTCGTGCCCGGCGCGCTGGAGCATCGCGGCCACGAGGCCGCCGATGGCTCCCGGGCCGACGACTGCGATCGGCTCCTGGGTCGCGGGCTGGTCGGTCGAGGTCACGTCGTTGGCCGCATCACGCATGGCCACATCGTAGGCACGCGCCGGGATCGGTCCGTGCACTGGTCTACTCTCGACGCATGGCCGCAGTCACGCTCGGTATCCCGTCGGTGCGGGGCGTGCCCCGGCGCGCAGCCACCCCCGCGGGCAGGCCGCGTCCCGACACCCCGCTGCTGGTCGACCGCTACGGCCGCGTGGCGCGCGACCTGCGGGTCTCGATCACCACGGCGTGCTCGCTGCGCTGCACGTACTGCATGCCTGCCGAGGGCCTGCCGCTGGTGCCGCGCGACGAGCTGATGACGCCCGAGGAGATCGGCCGGCTGGTCGGCATCGGCGTGCGCGACCTGGGCCTGCGCGACATCCGGTTCACGGGCGGCGAGCCGCTCATGCGCCGCGACCTGGAGCAGATCATCGGGGCCGCCCGCACCGCGGCGGACGAGGGCATCGCCGCGGCCGGCGCGACCGGCGAGCGCGTGCGGATCGCCATGACCTCGAACGCGCTCGGCCTCGACAAGCGCGTGGACGCCCTGGTCGCCGCCGGGCTGGACCGCGTCAACGTCTCGCTCGACACGGTGGACCGGCAGGCGTTCGCCACCCTGACCCGGCGCGACCGGCTGGACGACGTGCTCACGGGCATCCGCGCCGCCCTCGCCGCGGGCCTCGCACCCGTCAAGATCAACGCCGTGCTGCTGCCGGAGACCCTGGCGGGCGCCGCCGACCTGCTCGCCTGGGCGGTCGAGCACGACTGCCGGCTGCGGTTCATCGAGGAGATGCCGCTCGACGCCGACGGGCAGTGGACCCGGGGCGATGTCGTGAGCGCCGCCGACCTGCTCGACGTGCTGGGCCGGCGCTTCACGCTCACCCCGGCCGGCCGCGAGGACCCGTCGGCCCCGGCCGAGGAGTGGCTGGTCGACGGCGGCCCGGCGACCGTGGGCGTGATCGCGTCGGTGACGCGGTCGTTCTGCGGTGCCTGCGACCGCACCCGGCTGACCGCCGAGGGCACGGTCCGGTCCTGCCTGTTCGGCAACGAGGAGACCGACCTCAAGTCGCTGCTCCGGGCGGGTGCCACGGACGAGGAGGTCAGCGATGCCTGGCGGGCCGCGATGTGGGCCAAGCCGCGTGCGCACGGCAGCGACGCTCCCGACCTCGCGGCCGACGCCTTCGCCGACACGGTGCGCAGCATGGGGGCCATCGGCGGCTGACCGCGTCAGAGACCGACCCACTCGGACTCGCCGTCCGTGAACCGCTGCTTCTTCCAGATGGGCACCTCGGCCTTGATCCGCTCGACGAGCAGCGAGCAGGCCTCGAACGCCTCCTTGCGATGCCCCGCGGACGCGGACGCCACCAGGGCGACGTCGCCGATCTCCAGGTGGCCGTACCGGTGCACAGCGGCCACGCGCAGCCCGGTCTCCGCGGACACGGCCGCGCACACGTCGCGCAGCACCGTGGTCGCGTCGGGGTGCGCCTCGTAGTCCAGGCTCGTGACGTCGCGGCCGCCGTCCTCGTCGCGCACCACCCCGCGGAACGTGACCACCGCGCCGCACTCCGGGGCGGCCACGGCCGCCTCGACGGCCCGCCCGACGGCGTCGTCGAGCACCTCCGGCGTCACCCGCACCACTGCGTCCACGACTGCTCCCTCGTTCTCGTGCTCTCGTCCGCGCCGCGTCACAGCGGCCAGACGGCCACCTCGGCACCGGGTTCGAGCGTAGTCGTAGCGGCCGGGACGTCGATCAGCACGTCCGCCGCCGCCATCGACGCGACCAGGTGCGACCCCGGCCCGCCGACGACCGCGACACGGGGCGTTCCCGCGACGGCGTCGTCACGCACCCACCGCCCGCGCAGGAGCTGGCGTCTCCCGGGCGGCGAGGCGACGGCGCCGTCGAGCACCGCGGTGACCCGGTCGACCGGCGGGAGGCCGCCCGCCCGGCGCAGCAGGTCGCGCAGGAAGACGACGAACGAGACCTGGGCGCTCACCGGGTTGCCCGGGAAGGCCAGCACGGGCCGGCCGCCCACCTGCCCCAGGCCCTGCGGTCCGCCGGGCTGCATCGCCACCGACCGGAACGTCACCTCCGGCAGCGCGTCCTTGACCACCTCGTACGCGCCCTGGCTGACGCCGCCGGTGGTGAGCACGAGGTCGCACAGCGCGGCCGCGCGCTCCAGGGCGACGCGCACGACCTCCGGGTCGTCGGGCACGCTCACCCGCAGGCCGACCCGGCCGCCCGCCGCCCGCACGGCCGCCTCCAGCGCCGGACCGTTGGCGTCCCAGACCTGACCCGGGCCGGGCTCGCCGTCCGGCGGGACGAGCTCGCTGCCTGTGGACACGACGGCTACCGAGACCGGCACGAGCACGGGCAGCCGGGTGATGCCGCAGGCCGCGGCCGCGGCCACGTGGTGCGGGGCGAGCACCGTGCCGGCCCGCAGCACCACGTCGCCGGCCGCGACGTCCGACCCGGGCTCCCGGACGTACTCGCCCGCGGTGCGCGGCCGGACCACGGCGACGGTCCCGCCCCCGGAGGTGTCCGCCGACCCGTTGAAGGTCAGGTGGTCGGTGTCCTCCACCGGGACCACGGCGTCGGCGCCGGCCGGCAGCGGGGCGCCCGTCATGATGCGGACGGCGGTGCCCGGTTCCAGCGGGGCCGGCTCGCCCGGGGCGGCCGCGACGTCGCCCGCCACGGGCAGGGTCACGGGGACGCCCGGGGCGGCCGGAGCGACGTCCGCGGCCCGCACCGCGAACCCGTCCATCTGGGAGTTGCGGAAGCGGGGCAGCGCGCCGGGCGCGGTGACGTCCCGCGCCAGCACCCGCCCGAGCACGTCCTGGTGCAGCGGCACCACCTCCTGCGGACGGTCCGCGAGCGGTGCCAGGAGCTCCGCCACGTCGGCCCGGTGCTGTTCCACGTCCACCCGGTCCCCGTGATCAGCCATGCCAGCAACCTATCCCGGCGCGCGGCCGGACCTGCACCGGACGTGTGACGGCCGGCGAGGCAGGGGTGCGAGACAGGGGTGAGGGACGCAAGAATCGACCATGCACATCCATGCGCTGAGCAACAACGGGACCACCCCCGACGGCGTCCTCGTGCGCCGGGACGCGAACACCCCGCACGGGCTGCGGGTGCTCGACTCCGTGCTCGCCATGCGCCCGACCCCCGACGTGGTCCTGCGAGCCCGGCAGCGCGTGGAGTACGAGGGCGACGTGCGGCGCTGGGTGCGGTACTCGCTCCAGCGGGAACCGGGCGGGGTGGACGTCACGTTCGACCGTGCCGACCTGCCGCCCGGCGTCGGCGACGGTGTGCCGTCGTTCGCGCGCTACCTCCTGGTGCTGGAGCTGGCCACGGTCGGCGCGTGGGTGGAGTACACGCAGCTCGACGACGCGGACCCGGCCCGCACCCAGCACGCCCTGCTGGTGCGTACCGACACCCAGCCGCTCGTGCTGCCGGACGGCGTGTCGACGTCGGCCATGCGCATCGACCAGCTTCTGGACGGCGAGCCCGCCAACTCGTTCTGGTGCGACAGCTTCGGGGTGGTGCAGGCCGACTACATCGAGCGGTTCCCCGACGGAACGCAGGTCTCGGGCATCTCGTGGCGCACCACGTGGGAGGGCATCGAGCCGTGGCTCGACGCCGAGGTGCGGGGCGCGCTGGACGCCTCGGGGATCCTCACCCAGACCTGACCGGGCGCCGGCGGGCTGCCTGGCGCTACCGGTGCAGGTGCGCCTTGTGCCCGACGGCCGCCGAGACGTCACCCTCGGCCACCGTGAGCAGGCGGTCGGCGAGCCTCCGCAGGGCGCGGCCGGCCGCGATCTCGTCGCCGATCAGAGGCACCTCGGGATCGCCGGGCGCCCTGCGCGCGTGCCCGACGGCGCGCAGCGACTCCGGCGGGCCGTTCATCACCATCGCCTCCGCCGTGGTGCTGCCGCCCGACTCGACCACGGTGATGCGCACGTCCCAGGTCAGGGCGCGGCCCTGCCGGGCGCCCTCCGCGCCACCTGCGGTGCCTGCCGGGCCTGCGTCGGTGTCGACGTACGTGTCGGCGCCCGGGTAGACCAGCGTCTCCTCACCCGTATCCGACCACCGGACCCGGTACGGCGGCGAGCCGTCCTCGTGGGGGCACTCGGTCACCACACCGTCGCGCACCGCGCCGCCGACCACTCCCGAGGCCGTCACTATCCGGTCGCCCACTGCTGCCTTCATGGGGTGCCTCCTCGCGTCGTTGCGGTTCTCCCATCATCGCCCCGATCCGGCCGGCGCGCGGCGTGATGCCGCGGTCACCTGCCCGACGCCGCGCCGTGACACGCGCGTGAGACGCTGACAGGGCCGGGACCTGCCCGACGTGCCCGGCGCGGTCGACGAGAGGGGCGGCACATGCGGGACCTGCTGCCGCGGCTGCTGGGCTGGTGGCGCGCGGGCGAGCGCGCGGCCGTCGCCACCGTGGTGCACACCGTCCGGTCGGCGCCGCGCGAGCCGGGCGCCGCGATGGCAGTGGGCCCGGGCGGCGAGGTGCTCGGCTCGGTGTCGGGCGGGTGCGTCGAGGGCGCCGTGTACGACGTGTGCCTGGAGGTCGCCGAGAGCGGCCGCCCCGTGCTCGCCCGCTACGGCGTGGCCGCCGATGCGGCGTTCGATGCTTCCTTCGATGTCGGCCTGACCTGCGGCGGCACCGTGGAGGTCTTCGTCGCACCCCTCTCACGGACGGCATGGCCGGGCTTCGACACGTTCGTCGCCCGCGTAGCCGACGGCGGGCCCGGAGTCTGCCTCGCGACGGTCCTCGCGGCGCCCGAGGGCGGTCGCGTCACGCCCGGCCGGCGGCTGGTCGTCGGGCGCGCGGCGGACGGCAGCGGGGCGGGCGGCACCCTCGGCGACCCCGGCCTGGACGCCGCGGTGGCCGCGGACGCCGTCGGCCAGGTCGGCGCCGGAGCGAGCGCCGTGCGGGAGTACGGGCCGCGCGGCGAGCGCACCGGAACCGGTACCCAGGTGTTCCTCCAGGCCTTCGCGCCGCGCCCCCGTCTGCTCGTGTTCGGCGCCGTCGAGCTCGCGGCCGCGCTGGCGCGGGCCGGACACCTGCTGGGCTACCGCGTGACGGTGTGCGACGCCCGCCCCGTCTTCACGACGGCCGACCGCTTCCCGGACGCCGACGAGGTGGTCGTGGACTGGCCCCACCGGTATCTCGAGGCCCAGATCGCGGCGGGCCGGGTCTCCGCGCGCGACGCCGTCTGCGTGCTCACCCACGATCCCAAGTTCGACGTGCCCGTGCTGCGCACCGCCCTCACCGGCCTGCCGACCGGCACGTACGTGGGCGCGATGGGCTCGCGACGTACGCATGCCGAACGGACCGCCCGCCTGACCGAGCACGGCGTGCCGCCCGCTGCACTGGCCCGCCTGCGCAGCCCCATCGGCCTGGACCTGGGCGCGCGCACCCCGGACGAGACCGCCGTCTCGATCGCGGCCGAGATCCTGGCGGCCCGCTCGGCCGCCTCGGCCCGCCCGCTTCGCGACACGAGCGGTCCGATCCACGGCTGATACGTCACCGCGAGTCCGCACCGGGCTGGAGGAGCCCCCGCAGCGCGCCCTCGTACTCCACCAGATCTTTCTCGACCGTGCTTCGTATCAGCTGCGGATCGATGTACTCGTAGGCATGCGCGATGCGATTACGGGTGGACCAGATCGCTTTCCACGTGGACCCGAACGCTCGTTCTCGAGCCTCCTCGCTCAGCTTCGCAGCCACCTCGATCGAGGCACCCAGCCGGAGGCAGACCGCGTCGAACAGCACGGGGTCGTCCAGGTCACCCCGCACGAGGTACGACTTGAGGACGTCGAGGTGGTTCAGCGCCGACTCGACATGCCTCTCATCCTTCTCGTTCACAGCGGGATCGCCTCGACCGTGGCCGCGACGTTCTCGCGCAGGGCGCGCGCGATCACCACGTCCACCTCGCGGCCCAGCACCTCCTCGAGCTCAGCCTCCAGGGCACCGAGGGCGAACATCCCGACCCCGGGGTCGAGGTCGACCAGCAGGTCGACGTCCGACTCCTCGGTGTCCTCGCCGCGTGCCACGGAGCCGAAGACGCGAACGTTGCGCGCGCCGTGACGCGCTGCGATCTCGATGACCTCGTCGCGTTGTTCCCGAAGCAGCAGCGTGAGCAACGGGACGTGGTCGTGCTCGCGGCCCTCCACGTCCGTCGTGGTTTCGATCCGCAGCAGACGTGCGACCTCGGGCTGACTCCGGCCGAGCGCAGCCCCGATCCTGCGTTGACTCCATCCCAGGTCTCTCGCCTGGTGCGCCGCGACCACCAGCTCACGAGTCGCGGCCGCCCTGAGCTCACCCGCGTGACGACTCGTCCGCTGCAAGTG
Organism: Promicromonospora thailandica; assembly: GCF_024171955.1. GTDB lineage: Bacteria > Actinomycetota > Actinomycetes > Actinomycetales > Cellulomonadaceae > Promicromonospora > Promicromonospora thailandica. The sequence continues at coordinate 565,141 of NZ_JAMTCS010000001.1, forward strand.
GTCCGCGAACGCCCGCTCGACCGCTGACACACCATCCGCCCCTGGACCCATACCGAACCACCTCCTGATAGCAGATGCTATCAGGAGGAGCGCCGGCACACCGCCTAGGGTGTCCGCATGTCAGCGCAGCCCGAGACCGTCCTGCCCCCGAAGCTCCGCGCCGGCGACACCCTGCGGGTCGTGGCCCCCGCCAGGTCGCGGGCCATGATCATGGAGCACGACAACACCCGCTGGATCGACGAGCGGTTCGCCGCCATGGGACTCGCGCTGACGTTCGGCGAGCACGTCGACGAGGACGACCAGTTCCGCAGCGGCTCGATCGAGCACCGGGTGGCCGACCTGCACGCCGCCTTCGCCGACCCCTCCGTGGCCGGCATCCTCACGGTCATCGGCGGGTACAACAGCAACGAGCTGCTCCCGTACCTGGACTTCGACCTGATCGCGGCCCACCCGAAGGTCTTCTGCGGCTACTCGGACATCTCCGCGCTGCAGAACGCGATCCTCGCCCGCACCGGCCTGGTCACCTACTCGGGTCCGCACTGGTCCAGCTGGGGCATGCGCGACCACTTCGAGCCCACCGGGGACTGGTTCCGCGCGGCGGTCATGGACGACGCCCCCATCGCCGTCCAACCCGCGGCGGAGTGGACCGACGACCTGTGGTTCGCCGACCAGGACGCCCGCACCCCGGTGCCCAACGAGGGCTGGTGGCCGCTGCGGCCGGGCCGGGCCTCGGGCCGGGTCGTGGGCGGCAACCTGGCGACGCTCTCGCTGCTGCAGGGCACGCCGTACATGCCGTCGCTGGAGGGCGCCCTGCTGTTCCTGGAGGACGACTTCGAGTCGGACGCGACGCACGTCGCGCGGCGCCTCACCTCGCTGCTCCAGCTGCCGGGCGCCGACGGCGTCACCGGGCTGGTCGTCGGGCGCTTCCAGGCGAGCTCCGGCATCACTCGGGCGGCCCTCGACGAGATCGTCGCGCGACAGCCCGCGCTGCGCGGCAAGCCCGTGCTGGCCGGCGTCGACCTCGGGCATACGAGCCCGCTGCTCACCGTCCCGATCGGCGGCACGGCGACGCTGGCGGTCGAGAGCGACGCAGCGAACCTCACGATCACCCGGCACTGACACGGGGCGACGTCCGCCGTCGGCGAACCCGGAAATTGAGTCGGGTCGACTCAGGTTGTACCGGTCATCAGACCCGCCCGGAGGAGGACACCATGACCACAGTTCTGACCCGCACCCCGTTCGCCCACACCTGGCTCCGCGACCCGTGGAGTACGCAGTCCGGCGCCACCGAGGGCCTCGTGCCCGCGGCCGACGTCTACCGTGAGGGCGAGGACCTCGTCGCCCGCCTCGACCTGCCGGGCATCGACCCGGCCGACGACATCACCGTCGAGGTCGAGGGCCGCAGGCTCGTCGTGCGCGGCGAGCGCAAGGACCAGCGCTCGGAGGAGTCGGAGGGCCGCCGCATCTCGGAGGTCCGGTTCGGCTCGTTCCGCCGCACGGTCACGCTCCCTCAGGCCGTGGACGGCGACGCCGTCCGCGCGTCCTACGACGCGGGCGTCCTGACGGTCACCGTGCCGGGCGTGTTCGCCGGCACGACGCCGCGGCGCATCGAGGTCACCACCGCCGCCTGACCCGCTCAGGCAGCCTCCACCGACGGCGCCCGACCGCTCCCCGCGGCCGGGCGCCGTCGTCGTGTACGGGTCCTTTTCACCCGCCGGGGCGCGACGCGCCGTGGACGCCGTCGGGGAAAACCCGTATCCGCCTGCCGGTCCGTTGTGCGCCGCGGAACCGCGCCAAATACTTCTCGTGAGTACTGCGTCGTCACCTCTCACGCAGCGCCCGTAACCACCCGGTGCACGTGCGACTGCTGCTGTGCCTGCCGCGCTGCCCGCGCGGTGGAGGACCGTTCGCGAAGGAGCGTCCGATGCGTCGCACGAGACACCGCACCACCCGCACCGCCCTGGTGGCGACCGCCGCCCTGTCCCTCGTCCTGTCGGCCTCGCTCGCCGCCTCGGCGGCCGCACCCGTGGCGGACGACGGCGGCCGCGCCACCGACGCCCTCGGCGCCTCGGGCTCCCCGGCGGCTCAGGACCTCGCAGCGGCGCTGACCTGGTCCGACGAGTTCGACGGTCCCGCGGGCAGCGCTCCGAACGCGGCCAACTGGAACCACGAGACCGGTGGCGGCGGCTGGGGCAACAACGAGCTGCAGACCTACGTCAACTCGCGCAACAACTCCGCGCTCGACGGCAACGGCAACCTGGTGATCACCGCGCGCCAGGAGGGCGGCGGTTACACCTCGGCCCGGCTCACCACCAAGGGCAAGGTCCAGCCCCAGTACGGCCGGCTGGAGGCACGCATCAAGATCCCCCGGGGCCAGGGCATCTGGCCGGCGTTCTGGATGCTCGGCGGCCAGTTCCCGGGCACCCCGTGGCCCGACGCGGGCGAGATCGACATCATGGAGAACATCGGGCGGGAACCGCACATCGTGCACGGCACGCTGCACGGCCCCGGCTACTCCGGCGGCAACCCCATCACCGGCCAGTACATGCACCCGCAGGGCTGGTCCTTCGCCGACGACTTCCACACCTTCGCCATCGACTGGAACCCGAACTCCATCACCTGGCCCGTGGACGGCAACGCCTACCAGACGTTCACGCCCGCGAACACCAACGGCAACCCGTGGGTCTACAACCAGCCGTTCTTCTTCATCCTGAACGTGGCCGTGGGCGGCAACTGGCCCGGCTACCCGGACGGCAGCACGCAGTTCCCGCAGCAGATGGTGGTCGACTACGTGCGCGTCTACGACTCCCAGGGCGGCGGGGGCGGCCGGACCGGCCGGATCACCGCGAGCAACGGCATCTGCCTCGACGTGGCCGGCGCCAACACCGCCAACGGCACGCCGATCCAGCTCGCCAACTGCAACAACAACACCGCCCAGCAGTGGACGGTCGGCACGGACGGCACCGTCCGCGCGCTGGGCAAGTGCCTGGACGTGTCCGGTGGCGGCACCGCGGCCGGCACACCGGTACAGCTCTGGGAGTGCAACGGCACCGGGGCCCAGCAGTGGGCCGCGGTGAGCGGCTCGCAGGCACTGCGCAACCCGCAGTCGGGTCGCTGCCTCCAGCCGGTGGGCCGGGTGCAGAACGACGGCACCCGCACCGAGATCGCGAACTGCGACGGCAGCACGGTCCAGCGCTGGACCCTTCCGTAGCAAGGTCCGCCGCGTGCAGGCGATCGGGCATGGTTCCGGGGCCCGGAGCATGCCCGATCGCCTGGTCGCGGCGGACCTTCTCGCGCGCCCGGTCAGGCCCGGCGGGCCAGGGCCGCGGCGCCGACCACCGTCGCGTCGCCGCCGAGGGCCGCGTGGCGCACCTCGACCGGGTGGCCCGAGACCGGCGGCGCCTCGCGCAGCCGTGCGAGCAGGGCGGGTTCCAGCAGGTCCCACGCCCGCGCCAGCCCCCCGCCCACCACCACGTGGCCGACGTCGAGCAGGGCCGCCACCACGAGCACCGCTGAGCCGACGGCGTGCCCCGCGTCGGCGAACACCCGGACCGCGGCAGGGTCGCCCGCCCGCGCCAGCGCCTCGATCTCGGCCGCGCCGAGGGCGGACGCCGAGCCCGGCACCACACCGGCCGACACCCCGCCCACGCCCGCCTCTGCGCCCACCGCCTCCGCGTACCGGCGCTCCACCGACCGTCCCGACGCGAGCGTCTCGAGGTGCCCCCGCTGCCCGCACGTGCACACCGCGTCGCCGAACCCGGGCATGTGCCCGATCTCGCCGGCGGCACCCGCACCCCGGTACAGGGCGCCGTCCAGCCACAGCGCACCGCCGACCCCGGTGCCGAGCGCGATGCCCGCGGCCGACCGGACACCGCGCACCGCGCCCCACGTCGCCTCGCCGACCAGGAACGCGTCCACGTCGTTCGCGGCCGTGACGGGCAGCCCGGTGCGGGACGCGAGCCCGGCCCGCAGGTCGGTGCCCACCCAGCCGGTGAACGAGTCGCTCGCCGCGAGCACCTCGCCCGTCACCGGGTCGACGACGCCCGCCGCGCCGACCCCCACGGCCGTCACCCCGGCGCGCCCCGCACCGGAACCCGCGCCCGAACCCACCCCGGACCCCGCACCGTGCCCCATCCCGCGACCCGCCGCGGCCACGGCCCGGTCGACCAGCCCGGCGGCGACGTCGAGCATCGCGGCGCCACCCCGCGGCGTGGGCGCCGTCGCCGAGGCGACCACCTCGCCGTCGGCCGTGACGACCGCGGCGCGGATCTTGGTGCCCCCGATGTCGACGCCCGCGGTGGCCCCGTACGTCATCGGGCCGCGCCCGCGGTCAGCCGCTGCCGGGCGGCGCGCCGCGCACGCTGCGCCGCCGGGTCCGGCGTCGGCACGGAGGCCAGCAGCTCCGCGGTGTAGCGGTCGTGCGGGGCGGCGAACACGTCCGCCGTCGGGCCGCTCTCGACGAGGCGGCCGGCACGCAGCACCGCCACACGGTCGGTCAGCTCGTGCACGACGCCGAGGTCGTGGCTGATGAACAGGCAGCCGAAGCCCAGCTCCGCGTGCAGGTCCCGCAGCAGCGCGAGCACCTCGGCCTGCACGGACACGTCCAGGGCGCTGGTCGGCTCGTCGGCGACCAGCAGCCGGGGCCGCAGGGCCAGCGCGCGGGCCAGCCCGATGCGCTGCCGCTGCCCGCCGGAGAACTCGTGCGGGTACCGCCGCTCCGCACCGGCGGGCAGGCGCACCGCGTCCAGCAGCTCGCGGACCCGCGCCCTCCGCTCCGGTGCGGACAGCCGCCGTCCGTCCCGGCCGTGGATGACCAGCGGCTCCGCGACGGACTCCCCGACCGGTGTGCGAGGGTCGAGCGAGGCGCCGGGGTCCTGGAAGACGACGCCGACGTCGGCCAGCAGGCGCCGCCGGGCCCGGCCGCGGGCACGGCCGAGCGAGGTGCCCAGCAGCAGCACCTCCCCCTCCGTGGGCGTGAGCAGGCCCAGGCAGGCGCGACCCGCCGTCGACTTGCCCGATCCGGACTCGCCGACCAGGCCCAGCATCTCCCCCGCCCGCACGGTCAGGTCCAGCCCCTCGACGGCGCGGACGTGCCGCCCCTGCACCCGGTAGTCGAGGCTGACGCCGCGCAGGTCCAGCACCACCTCCCGCTCGTCCGGGCCGTCCGGTGCTCGCCCGGCGGCCGGCAGACCCGGCCCCGGCTCGCCCACCACCGTGCCCACCACTGTGCCCACCACCGTGCTCGCCGGCGGCACCGCGGGTACGGCGTCCAGCAGCGCCCGCGTGTACGGGTGCTCCGGGGCGAGCAGCACCTGCTCGGCCGCGCCGTGCTCGACGATCCGTCCCTCGCGCATGACGGCGACCTCGTCGGCGATGTCGGCCACCACGCCCATGTTGTGGGTGACCAGCAGCAACGCCGTGTCCCGCTGCGCCACGAGCTCGCGCAGCAGGTCGAGGATGCCCGCCTGCACGGTGACGTCGAGCGCCGTGGTCGGCTCGTCGGCGACGATCAGGTGCGGTTCGCACGCCAGCGCGATCGCGATGACCACGCGCTGCCGCTGCCCGCCGGACAGCTCGTGCGGGTACTGCCCCGCCCGCCGCTCCGGCTCCGGCAGGCCGACGGACCGCAGCAGCTCCACGGCGCGTTCGCGTGCGGCCGCCCGGGTGACCCGCTCGTGGTTGAGCACCGCCTCCGCGATCTGGTCGCCGAGCGTCATGGTCGGGTTGAGGGCCGTCATCGGCTCCTGGAACACCATGGACGCCACGCGGCCCCGCAGGTCCACGAGCTGGTCCTCCGGGGTGCGGACGACGTCGCGCAGGGCGCCGTCGTCGGCCAGCTCGACCGTGCCGGTGACGCGCGCCGTCGTGGGCAGCAGGCCCAGGACGGACAGCGAGGTCACGCTCTTGCCGGATCCGGACTCGCCCACGAGCGCGACCACCCGGCCGCGTCGCACCTCGAGGTCCACGCCGCGCACGGCGGGCACCTCGCCCGAGTCCGTGGCGAAGGTGACCGCCAGGTCCTGGATGCGCAGGACGACGTCGCTCATGCTGCCCTCCCCCTCACGTCGACCACGTCCCGCAGCCCGTCGCCCACGAAGTTCAGGGCGCACACCACGATCACGATCGCCAGGCCCGGCGGCAGGATCAGCCACCACGCGCCCTGGTAGATGTAGCTGATGCCGTCGTTGAGCATGGCGCCCCAGTCGGTGGTCGGCGGCTGCACGCCCATGCCGAGGAAGCTGATGTAGGCGACCAGCAGGATGGCGTCGGCCACCTGGAAGGTCGCGTTCACCACGACCGTGCCGACGGTGTTCGGGATGACGTGGGACAGCACGGTGCGGCTGTGCGTGGCGCCCATCGCCCGGGCCGCGACCACGTAGTCCCGGGTCCGCACGGACAGCGCCTCCGCGCGGATCAGCCGGGCCGGGACGAGCCACGAGACCAGGCCCAGGACGACGATCATCATGCCGACCGTGGGCCGGACGATCGTGGACAGCACCAGCAGCAGGAAGATCGCGGGGATGGCGATGCCGGCATCGACCACCCGCATCATGACGGCGTCCACGACGCCGCCGACGTACCCGGCGACCGCGCCCCACAGGGTGCCCACCACGGTCGCGAGCGCGCCGGCCAGCACGCCGACCAGGAGCGAGACGCGCCCGGCCACCATGAGGCGGCCGAGGTTGTCGTAGCCGAGCGCGTCCGTGCCGAGCGGGTGGCCGTCGGCTCCGGGCGGCAGGTTGGCCGCGCCGAGGTCGGTGGTCACCTGCTCCGTGGGGTGCACGAGCGGTCCGAGCACGGCGAACAGGACGAGCAGCAGGAGCGCCACGGCGCCCACCACCGCGAGCCGGTTGGCGGCGAACCTGCGCAGCCCCGTCATCGCAGGCTCCCGCGGGTGCGCGGGTCGAGGAGCGCCTGGACCAGGTCGGCCAGCAGCGAGCCGACGACGGTCGCCACGGAGATGACGAGCACGCAGCCCAGCAGCACCGGGAAGTCGCTGCTCTGTGCGGCACTCCAGAACAGGAGGCCCATGCCCGGGTAGTTGAACAGCTGCTCCACGACGAGCGCGCCGCCGAACATGACGGGCAGGTAGTACCCGAGCATCGCGACCACGGGCGTGAGCGAGTTGCGCAGCACGTGCCGCAGCACGACGCGCCGGTAGACGGTGCCCTTGGCGCGGGCGGTGCGCACGTAGTCCTCGCCGAGGTTGTCGAGCGTGGCCGAGCGCATGTAGCGGCTGAAGGTCGCGACGATGGGCACGGCCCCGGTGAGCACGGGCAGCACGAGGCCGGCGGGCTGGGCCAGCACCTCGGCGACGCCGCTGCCCTGCGGCGCCGCGGCGGGGAACAGGCCGGCGGTCTGGCTGAGCAGCAGGATCAGGAGCATGCCCAGGAAGAAGGTGGGGGTCGAGTAGGCGACGATCGCGAGCGTCGAGAGCCAGTAGTCGACGGCGCGGTTGCGCCGCACGGCCTGGTAGACCCCGGCGGGTACGGCGATCGCGACGGCGACCACGAGGGACAGCCCGGTGAGCAGGAGCGTCTTGGGCAGGCGCAGGGCGATGGCGTCGGACACCGACTGGTTGAGCAGGTACGACTCGCCGAGGTCGCCCGTCAGCGACCGGCCCAGGAAGGAGAGGTACTGGAGCACGACCGGCTGGTCGAGGCCGTTGGCGGCCTCGAACGCAGCGATCTGCTCGGCGGTCGCCTGCTGGCCGAGGACGCCGCGGGCCGGACCGCCGGGCAGGGCGTGCAGCAGCGCGAACACGATGACGCTGACCACGAGGATCACGGCCAGGGCCTGGAGCACACGCCGGATCAGGAAGCGGCCGAAGCCGCCGCGCGCCACCCGGGTGGGCGGCACGACGGCGACCTCGGTCGCACTCTGCGCGGGGATGGCTGTGGTCATGTCAGCCGGCCCAGCTCCAGCGCTGCGGGTGGAAGCTGGCGAGCGGGTCCTGCGTGGTGCCCTCCAGCCCCTCCTTGATGACCGAGACCTGGTAGACGGGGTTCGGCAGCCACATGACCGGCAGGTTCTCGGCGCCGTAGCGCGAGTACTCCTGCATGACCGACGGGTCGGTGCTCTCGGTGGAGTCGTGCATGAGCTGGTCGAAGGTCTCGTCGGAGTAGGAGCCGAAGTTCGACGCCGCGCCCGTGCCGAACACGCGCTCGCCGCTCGGGTAGCCGCCGAAGTACCAGCTGCCGGCGGTGCCGAAGAAGGGCAGCTCCCAGTCGCAGTCCGGCTGGTCGGCGGTGCACGGCGCGATCGAGGACAGCACGGTGTTCAGCGGCGCGGTCTCGATGGTGACGCCCACGCCCGCCTGCTCCATGGTCGACTTGATCTCGGCGAACATGTTGTCGGTCTCGGCCGAGCCGCTCTGGGACAGGATCGTGATCGCGAGCTTCTGCCCCTGCTCGACGTCCTTGCCGCACTGGTCGTCGCCCTCGCCAGGGTCGGTGCACTCCAGGACGCCGTCGGCGCCGGGGGTCCAGCCGTGGTCCGCGAGCAGCGCCGTGGCCGCCTCGGGGTCGAACGGGTACGGGTTGTCCTTCTGCTCGGCGGAGAGGAAGTCGCTCTCGGGGTTCTGCGGTACGGGCCCGTAGCCGGGCAGCGCCGCGCCCTTCCAGATCACCTCGGAGATCTGCTCCTGGTCCACGAGGTGCTGCAGCGCCTGGCGCACGTAGAGCTGGCGGTAGACCGGGCCCAGCTCGGGGTGGTTGAAGTTGTAGGGCAGGTATGTGATGGACCAGCCGGCCCACGGCTCGACCGTGTAGCCGAGCTGCTCGTACTGCTCGGGCGCGTCCAGGCCCGTGGTCGGGATGTACCCGTAGTCGACGGCGCCGGAGCGCACCGCGTTCACCTCGGCGTCCGTGGACGTGTAGGGCAGCAGGTTGACGGTGTCGATCGACGCGGCGTCGTCGCCGTCGTACGTCTCGTTGCGCGTCAGCTCGACCTGGCCCGCGTCGGTGAACCCGGTCAGGGTGTACGGGCCGTTGACGGTCTGCCACAGCGGGTTGGTGGCGTACGTGCCGAGGTCCTCGCTCTGCGTGACGAGGTAGTCGAAGATCGCCCGCGCGCCGTCCTTCGTCTCGGCGAGCGCGGGGTCGGGCTCGTCGTCGTCCGCGGCCTTGGCCCAGGCGTGGGACGGCAGGGGCACCACGAGGGTGAGCTGCGAGGCCTGGAGCCACTCGGGGTTGTAGACCTTGTCGAAGGTGAGCTCGACGGTCTTCTCGTCGGGCGTGGCCACCTCGGTGACGTTGTCGGGCATGCGGCCCTCGGAGTAGCTGGCCCACAGGTCAGTGTTGGCCTTCACGAGGTCGAACCAGAACGCGACGTCCGCGGAGGTGACGGGCTCGCCGTCGCTCCAGGTGCGGTCGTCGAGGGTGATGGTGACGGTGCGGGAGTCGTCGGAGAAGGTGATCTCGTCGGCGAGATCTGCCGTCGCGACGCGTCCCACCTCGCCCTCGGAGCCGTCGTAGGCGACGAGCGGCTCCCAGAGGGTGCGCATGATGGCGGAGTTGTGGGTGGCGAGCTTGCCGGCGATGCCCAGCGGGACGATCCAGTTGGGGGTCGCGTTGGCGGGCAGGGCGTAGTTGACGTCGGTGCGGGCGGCTGACTCGTCCGCACCGGAGGACGCGGAGCATCCGGCGAGGAGGGCGACGGCGGCGGCCGCTCCGACCGCCAGCCGCATGGCCCGTCCGGCCTGCGTGGTGCGCATCTGGGTCTCCTTGGTCTGCGGGGCCGGCGAGACTTGGTTCACCGACCGAATAATGAAGCACCGTAGACGGAGGAAGTTTCTGGGATCTACGCGGAATCCGTAACAAGACTGTTAATTCGCCCGCGCAAGAAGCCCGGTCCGGCCGATCTTGTCCTCGCCGTGGTGCAGACTCGTCCCGAGACTTGGTCCGTATCCCGCAAGAAGACCCGCAAGAAGTTCCGCACGACGTTTCCGGAGGAGGAGGCCTGTGGCCCAGACCGCGCGCCCTCGGGTGTCCGCCGCACGGCTCGAGCGCGAGATCGTCGTGCTCGTGTCGAGCGGACGCGCCCGGTCCCGCAAGGAGATCGCCGACGCGCTCGGCCTCGCGCCGTCGACCGTCTCCCAGCGCGTGCAGGCGTTGCTCGCCTCGGGCGACCTGGAGGAGACGGGCGAGGGCGAGTCCAGCGGCGGACGGCGTCCGCGCGCCCTGCGGGTGCCCGGCAGCACGGGCTACCTCGGCGTGGTCGACGTGGGCGGTGCCCACGCCCGCCTCGGCATCCTGCGCCACGGCGGCGAGCTCGTCGCCACCACGGAGATCCCGCTCGCGATCGCCGACGGTCCCGAGGCCGTGCTCGCGCAGGCCACGGCCGCGCTGCGCGACCTCGCCGGCACGGCGGCGGACGGCGGACGGCTGCTCGGCGCCGGCATCTCCCTGCCGGGGCCCGTCGACGTCGCGCAGCGGGCGCTCGACAGCCCGTCGCGCATGCCCGGCTGGTCGGGGTTCGACGTCGGCTCCTGGCTGGAGGACGCCCTCGGCGTCCCGGCCGTCGTGGAGAACGACGCCAACGCGATGGCCGTCGGCGAGCACTTCGGCCCCGCCCGGCGCACGCGGCACTCCGTGTCGGTCAAGGCGGGCACCGCGATCGGCGCGGGGATCCTGGTCGACGACCGGCTGTACCGGGGCGCCGGCGGCGCGGCGGGCGACATCACCCACACCCGCATCCCGGCCGGCGGCGACACCCCGTGCACCTGCGGCAACCGCGGCTGCCTGGAGACCGTGGCCTCGGGCGCCGCCCTGGTGCGGCTGCTGCGCGAGCAGGGCTACGACGTCACGGCGACCGCCGACGTGCTGACGCTCGTGCGCGACGCCGACCCCGTCGCGACCACGCTGGCCCGCACCGCGGGGCGGCACCTCGGCGCCGCGCTGTGCACGGTGGTCAACTTCTTCAACCCGGGCGCCGTGTACCTGGGCGGCGCCCTGTCCACCCTGGAGCCCTTCGTCTCCGCGATCCGGAGCCAGATCTACGAGGGCGCCCACCCGCTCATGACCCGCGACCTGGTGATCGCGCCGTCGGGGCTCGGCCCGGACGCGAACCTCGTGGGTGTCGGCCGCCTCCTGGAGGACACCCTCGTGCCGCACGCGTTCACCAGGCCGCCGGCCACGCCGCCCGCGATGACCCCGGCGATGACCCCGGAAGGAACCCGATGACCACCTCGCGCCCCCGCGTCGCGATCGCCGGCATGTCGATCGAGTCCAGCACGTTCTCGCCCCACCGCTCCGGCTGGGAGGCGTTCACGCTGCGCCGCGGCGACGAGCTGGTGACGCACTACCCCTTCCTCGCCGACGGCGCTCCCCTGCGGCAGGCCGCCGACTGGACCGGCGTGCTGCACGCGCGCTCCCTGCCGGGCGGCGCCGTGCCCGCCGACGTCTACGAGGCGGTGCGCGACGAGATCGTCGCGACGCTGCGCGCGCAGCAGGCCGAGCACGGCCCCTACGACGGGCTGCTCCTGGACATCCACGGCGCGATGACGGTGGTGGGCCGCGACGACGCCGAGACCGACCTCGCGGCGGCGGTCCGCGACGCCGTCGGCCCTGACACTCTGGTCAGCACCACGATGGACCTGCACGGCAACGTCCCCCGCGCGCTCGCCCAGCTGAGCGACCTCATCACGTGCTACCGCATGGCACCGCACGAGGACGTGTGGGAGACCCGGGAGCGCGCCGCGACCAACCTGCTCGCGCGGCTCCGGTCCGGCGGGGCACCGAAGAAGGCGTGGCTGCAGGTCCCGGTGCTGCTGCCGGGCGAGAAGACCAGCACGCGCATCGAGCCCGCGGCCTCCATCTACGCCGAGGTCGCGCGCGTGGCCGGGTCGCCGGGCGTGCTCGACGCGGCGCTGTGGGTCGGGTACGCGTGGGCGGACGAACCGAGCTGCCGGGCCGCCGTCGTCGTCACGGGCGACGACGAGGAAGCGATCGTGCGCGGGGCCGAGCGGCTCGGCCGCCGGTACTGGGACGCGCGCGACGACTTCGCGTTCGTCGCTCCCGCGGCCCCGTACGAGGAGTGCGTGGCGGCGGCGCTCTCGAGCGCCGCCCGCCCGTACTTCCTGTCGGACTCGGGCGACAACCCGACCGCCGGCGGCGCGGGCGACGTCACGTGGACGCTCGCGCGGCTCCTGGCGGAGCCGGCCTTCGCCGAGGGCGGCGGGAGCACGGCGATCTACGCGTCGCTCCCGGACGCCGGCGCGGCACGTTCGGTGGCCGCGACCTTCGCGGCCGAGGGCGCGGGCGCCGAGGTCGACGTCGAGGCGGGGGCGCGCGTGGACGACGGCCCGCACGGCCCCGTCCGGCTGCGCGGCGTGGTGGAGCACGCGAGCGACGGCGACCCTGACGCGGGGATCGTCACGGTCGTCCGCGTGGGTGGGCTGCGTGTGATCCTCACCGAGCGCCGCAAGCCGTACCACCTGGAGTCGGACTTCACGGCGCTGGGGCTCGACCCGCGCGGCACCGACGTCGTGGTCGTCAAGATCGGCTACCTCGAGCCCGAGCTGTACGACATGGCCGCCGACTGGATGCTGATGCTGACGCCGGGTGGTGTCGACCAGGACCTCCTCCGCCTGGGCCACCACCGCCTGACGGCCCCGACCCACCCGTTCCACCCCTTCCCCACGGAGCCAGACCTCCGCGCCGACCTCCTCTGACCCACCTGCCGAAGTAGAACCCTGCCGAAGTAGAACCCTGGCGAAGTAGAACTGCAGCGAGATAGAACCAGGGCGAAGTAGAACCGCAGCGCGCGCCCTGCTTCTATCTCGCCCTGGTTCTATCTCGCCCTGGTTCTATCTCGCTGCAGTTCTACTTCGCTGCAGTTCTACTTCGCTGGTGTTCTACTTCGGCGGGGTGAGGGTGGGTCAGGCGTCGGCGACCAGGGAGTAGAGGTCCTTCGGGTTCTCCGGCTCGGCGATGAGGTCGAGGTGGCCGAGCAGCTCGGGGGCGTTCTCCGTCACGTCCTGCAGCACGAAGCGCAGCGCGGTCCAGTCCTCCAGGGCGAACCCGACGGAGTCCCAGACCACCAGCTCGTCCGCGCTGCGACGGCCCGGTGCGACGCCCGTGACGACCTGCCACAGCTCGGTCACCGGGAAGTCGGGCGCCTGACGCTGGATCTCGCCCTCGATGCGCGTCTGCTCGGGCAGCTCGACGAAGACGCTCGCGCGCGCCACGGTGGCCGGGTCGAGCTCCGTCTTGCCGGGGCAGTCGCCGCCGATCGCGTTGATGAACACCCCGCCGGTCACGTCGGCGTCCTGCAGCACGGTGGCGTTCTGCTTGTCCGCGGTGCAGGTCGTGACGACGTCGGCACCGCGCGCGGCGTCGGCGGCGTCGTCGGCCAGGACCACGTCGAAGCCGAGCGCCTTGGCGTGCTTCGCCAGCTTCTCCATGGCGTCGCGGTCGACGTCGAAGACGCGCAGCGTCTCGATGCCGAGCTCGGCGCGCATGCCGAGCGCCTGGAACTCGGCCTGGGAGCCACACCCGATCAGGGCGAGCGTCCGCGAGCTCGCCGGGGCCAGGTACCGCGCGGCCAGGGCCGACGTCGCCGCGGTGCGCAGCGCGGTGAGCAGCGTCATCTCGGCGAGGAACGTCGGGTAGCCGTTGTGCACGGAGGCGAGCATGCCCACCGCGGTGACGGTCTGGTAGCCGCGCGACGGGTTGAGCGGGTGACCGTTGACCAGCTTGAACCCGTAGGTCTCGGCGTCGGACGTGGGCATGAGCTCGATGACGCCCTCCGCCGAGTGCGACGCGATGCGCGGCCGCTTGTCGAGCTCGGGCCAGCGCGCGAAGTCGCGCTCCAGGGCGTCGGTCAGGGCGGCGATCGCGGCCTCGGGCCCGCGGCGCGCGACCCAGCGGGCGGTGGCGGCGACGTCGAGGTACGGGACGGTGGTCATCGGGTCTCCTCCGTGGTGGCGGCAGTGACGGCGGCCGCGTCCGCGAGCACGGCGCCCGCGACGACGGCGCTGGCCAGCGCCGTGCCGGTCAGGGCGGGCACGGCGGACGGGGTGGTGGTCTCGGGGCGCAGCTCGAGCGTGCAGCACTTGACCGAGCCGCCGCCCTTGAAGATCTCCGACAGGTCGATGCCGACGGGCACGAAGCCGCGCTCCTTGAGCGCCTCGGCGTAGTCGTGGGCGCGGTCGCTGAGGAACACGTGCAGCCCGTCGGAGACGACGTTCAGACCCAGCACCGCGGCGTCCTGCCTACCGACGAGGATCGCGTCCGGGAACCGCTCGCGCAGCGTCTCCTGGGCCGCGGTGCTGAAGGCCTCGGGGTGGTAGGCCACGACGACCTCGCCCGAGACCGCGCCGTCGTCCAGCACGGAGAGCGCGGTGTCGAGGTGGTAGTACCGCGGGTCGACCAGCTCGAGCGGGACCAGCTCGATGCCCTGCTCGGCGAGCTCCAGGCGCTCGGCCACCTCGGCGTGGCCGGCCGGCGTGGTGCGGAAGCCGGTGCCGGCGAGCAGCGTCCTGCCGATGAGCAGCAGGTCGCCCTCGCCCTCCATGATCTCGACCGACTCGCCGAGCCGGCGGTAGCCCTCGGCGGCCGGCGAGCCGAACCAGCGGTCGTACGCGGGACCCTCGGCCGCGCGCTCCGGGTACGTGAACCGGGCGGCGAGCGCCCGCCCGCCGACGACGATCCCGCCGTTGGCCGCGTAGACCATGTCGGGCAGGCCCGGCTCGGGCTCGATGACGTCGACCCGGTGCCCGCGCGCCTGGTAGGCCGCGCGCAGGGCCTCCCACTGGGCGAGCGCCTTGGTGGTGTCGACGGGCGACGACGGGTCCATCCACGGGTTGATGGCGTAGACGACGTCGAAGTACGTGGGCGGGCACATGAGGTAGTGCCGCGGCGTTGCGGTCCGCTGGACCATGGTCTGCGTCATGGCGCGAGGCTACGGTCGCGCCGATTCACAACAGGCACGCATCCGTTGCGTTGTGAGCCGCTGAATCTTGCAAAATCACGCGCCGGGTTGAACGATTCGTTCATGGATGCCGTGAACCGGGCGATCGTCTCGGAGCTGTTGAAGGACGGGCGCGCCACCTACCAGGAGGTCGGCGCCGCCGTGGGCCTGTCGGCGCCCGCCGTGAAGCGGCGGGTCGACCTCATGCTCGCCCGCGGGGAGATCGCGGGGTTCACCGTGCGCGTCGACCCGCAGGCGATGGGCTGGATCCTGGAGGGCTACGTCGAGATCTTCTGCTCCGGGATCGTGTCGCCCAAGGTGCTGGAGCGCGACTTCGCGCCCATCCCCGAGGTGGTGCGGGTCTCGACCGTGACCGGCGACGCCGACGCGATGGTGCACGTCATGGCCACCAGCATGGAGGAGATCGAGCGCACCGTGGAGCGCATCCGCACCGTCACCCACGTGGTCAAGACCCGTACGGCGCTCGTGATGTCCCGCGTCGTGGACCGGCCCGGCGCCTGACCGGACGGTGGGCACCCCGACCACCTCACCCGCCGAACGGCTTAGGCTGTCCTAACCAGGACGTATCCGCTCGACCGGAGGGACGCCCCCATGCTCAGGACCGCCGTGTCGGACGACGTGGCCGGGTGGCTCGACGTGCTCGGCCCGCTCGCGTTCTACCTGGCGGTGTGGGGCCTCGTGTTCGTCGGGACGGCGTTCTTCGTCGGCGTGTTCATCCCGTTCCTCACCGGGGACGGCCTGCTGTTCGGCGCCGGCATCGTGGCCGGTTCCACCGACCGCATCGACATCTGGGTGCTGGCGGCCGGCGTCGGCGTCGCCGCCGTCGCGGGCGACCAGGTGGCCTTCCTGCTGGGCCGCCGGTACGGGCGCCCGTACCTCGCCTCCCGCACCGGCCGCTGGGTCCAGGCCACCGTGGCCCGCACCGAGCGGTTCTACGACCTGTTCGGCTGGTGGTCCGTGGTGATCGGCCGGTACATGCCCTGGGCGCGCGTCTTCGTGCCGGTCATCGCCGGCATCGCCGGGATGCCCTACCTGCGGTTCCTCACCGCGAACGTCTTCGGTGCGCTGAGCTGGGGCGTGCTCATCACGGTGCTCGGGTACTTCGCCGCGTCCGACCCGTCGGTCCGCCCCGTCGCGTACGTGGTGGCGGGGGTCGTCATCGCGGCGTCCGTGGTCGCGGGCATCCGGGCGTGGCGCCAGGACCGCGCCCGGCGGCCCGCCACCGAGGCGCCTGCCACCGGCCTGCAAGACACCGACCTGCAAGACACCGACCGGTAGGACGCCGTCCGCACGATCAACGGCCCCCGCCGCACGATCAAACCCGCGCCACCCACCCGTCGGAGGCTGGGTGCATGCCCACGCAGACCGCCCCGTCCAGCCCTCCGACCACACCGCCCGCCGTCACGGGAGCGCGCGCCTGGCTGCCCGTCGGCGCGCTCTCCCTCGGGATCGCGATCCTGGTCGCGAGCGAGTTCCTGCCCGCCGGCGTGCTGCCGGCCCTCGCCGCGGACGTCGGTGTCAGCGAGGGCACCGCGGGCCTCGCGGTCGCCGCGACCGCGATCGCCGGGGCGTTCACGGCCCCGAGCATCGCCGTGCTGCTGCCCCGCGCGGACCGCCGCCTGGTGCTGCTCGGCCTGCTCCTCGCGGCGGCACTGTCCAACCTGGCCGTCGCCGTCGCGCCCGGCTTCGCCGTCGTCCTCGTCGGCCGGCTGCTGCTGGGCGTGGCGATCGCCGGCTACTGGTCGCTCGCGTTCGGCGCCGGCGTGCACGCCGCGCCGGGCCGGCAGCGGCTCGTCGCCTCCGCCCTCGCCTTCGGCACCAGCGTCGCCACGGTCGTGGGCGTCCCGCTCGCCTCCGTCGTGGGCGACACCGTCGGCTGGCGGACGGCGTTCGGCGGCGCCGCCGTCCTGAGCCTGCTGAGCGCCGTGGCGCTCGCCGTCGCGCTGCCCTCCGTACCGGCCCATCCCACGGCGGGTCTGCGCATGCTGCGCGAGGCGCTGCGCAACAGGCTGCTCATGGCGGGCATCGGGTTCGTGGTGCTGGTCGCCTTCGGCAACTTCGCGGCGTACCCGTACATCCGCCTCGCCATCGACCGGGTGGACCCCGGCGCGACCACGTGGATGCTGCTCGCCTGGGGCGTGGGCGGGGTCGTCGGACCGATCCTGGCCGGCGTGCTGGCCCGGTGGCTGCGGCCCCTCACGGCGGCTGCGCCGTTCGGGCTGGCCGTCGCGCTGCTGCTGACCGCCGTGGCGCCGTCCGTCCCGGTGCTGACGGTCGCGGTGGTGCTCTGGGGCGTCTCGCTCAACGCCGTACCCGCCGCCACGCAGCTCTGGGTCGCCCGGGCGGAGCCGGTGCGGACCGAGTCCGCGATCTCGCTGCAGGTCACCGCGTTCCAGGTCGCCATCACGGCGGGGTCGGCGCTGGGCGGCGTGCTACTGGACGGCTACGGCGTCCGCCCGCTGCTCGTGATCGGCGCGGGCGCCGCGGTGGCGGCGGGTCTGGGCTGGGCGTTCGTGCGCCTGCCGCGCGCCTGACACCACATCCGACACGGCGTCCGACACCGAACCCGACGGCGCGGTGCGCCAGGCGAGCGGCGAGACGCCGTCGTGCTCCGCGGCGAACGCCCGGCTGAACGCGGCGACCGAGCCGTACCCCACCTCGACGGCGATCCGCGTGATCAGCAGGCACCGGTCGGCCAGGAGGGTGCGGGCCCTGTCCATCCGCACCTGCCGCAGCATCCCCATCGGGCTGTGCCCGGTGGCCCGCCGGAAGCGCTCGGTGAGCGCGGAGCGCGACAGGTGCACCAGGGCCGCCATCCGGTCGACGGTCCACGGCTCGCCGGGGCGGGCCGCCAGCGCGGCGACGACGTCGCCGACCTGAGGGTCCCCCAGACCGTCCGGGGCGGCCCGCCCGTCCTGCTCCCAGAGGGCGACCATCGCGGCACCGATCAGCCCGGCGTAGCTGGCCGCATACGGGGCGGGGGCGCTGATCGCGTCGAGCGGGCACACCCGGACGAGCGCCATGACCCCACGCTGGCGGCGCTCGAACTCGCGCACGACCAGCGGGCTGGGCAGCGCCACGGTGGGCACGGCCTGCCGCAGGTCGCCGTGCACCAGGTCGGTCTCGGCGTGGGCGACCAGGCAGTGCGCCGTCCTGGCGTCGACCAGCACCGCGTCGCCCGCACCCACCTCGCGCCGCGAGCCCGCGGTCTCCAGCGTCGCGGAGCCGGACAGCACGACCAGCCACAGGGCGCCCGGCCGGGACCACGTCGCACCGGCGGACAACCGCTCCCGGGTCAGCGTCGTCATCTTCCACTCCATGCACAACGGAGCCATCCGGGGGCGCGTGCTATTCCCGGAGCGTGTTCCCGGGACGGACGCGCTCCGGGCTGCCATACTGCCGATCACCCGGCCGCAGCCCGTACCGGCCCACGAACTCGGAGGACGCCGTGCTGATCGCCGGACTCGTGCTCGCGGGCGTCGCCGCGCTCGTGCACGTCTACATCTTCTACCTGGAGTCCTTCGCCTGGACGCGCCCGCGTACCCGCGCCACGTTCGGGACCACGGTGCAGGAGGCCGAGGTGACCCGGCCGCTGGCCCTGAACCAGGGGTACTACAACCTGTTCCTGGCGATCGTCACGGCGGTCGGCATCGTGCTGACGGCCGCGGGGTCGACGCCGGCCGGCGCCGCGCTGGTGCTGGCCGGCACGGGCTCGATGCTCGCGGCGTCGCTGGTGCTCGTGATCTCGGACCCCACCAAGCGGAGCGCCGCGCTCACGCAGGGCCTGGTCCCGCTGCTCGCCGTCGTCGCCGTGGTGGTCGGGCTGACCGTCTGAGGAGCCGGCGACCCACGCCTGGCCAGATCCCGGAGGTTGTTGGCAGCACGGCCACTGTCGGCGCGTGCGGGCAGTCCCGCACGATGACCGCATGCGAACGACCTCGGGCACCGCGGCATGACCGCGCTGTTCCTCTCCCTGCACGTCCTGGCCGCGATCCTCACCGTGGGACCGGTCGCCATCACCGCGAGCATGTTCCCGCCCGTCGCGCGCCGCGCCCTCGCCGCGCCCGACGACGCGAGCGCCGCCGCCTCGGTCCGGCTCCTGCACCGCGTCACGCGCGTGTACGCCGCGATCGGCGTCGCCGTCCCGGTGCTCGGCTACATCACGGGCGCGACGCTCGGCGTCCTGTCCGACGCGTGGCTGATCGCATCCATGGTGCTCACCGCCGCGGCCGCCGCCGTCCTCATCGTGCTCGTGCTGCCCGGGCAGCGGCGCGTGGTGGAGGCGCTCGAGGCGCCGGGGAACCGCCCCGCGACCGCGCGCCTCTCGATGCACGCGGGCATCTTCAACCTGCTCTGGGCGGTGGTCGTGGTCCTCATGGTCTACCGCCCCGGGTCGACGACGGGAGCCGGGCTGTGACCGGCGGCGCGGCGCTCCGGGTGCTCGGTGCGCTGGAGCTCGTGACGGTGCTGGTGCTGCTCGGCAACCTGGCGACGGTGCACCACCCGGGTGTGGCGAGCGCCGTCGGCCCGCTGCACGGCATGGTCTACCTCGGGGTGCTCGTGACCGCCGTGGCGCTCGCCCGCGGGCGGCACCGGGTGTGGCTGCTGGCGCTGGTGCCCGCCGTCGGCGGGCTGCTCGCGGACCGCGCGAGCCGGTCCGCGCGCTGAGCCGGCTCAGGTGGCAGCGGTCATCCGCTGCGTGCCGACGACCGCCAGCAGGCGCAGCGCCTCCTCCGACGGCGACCCCGGGTCGGCCGTGTAGACCACGACCTGCTGGTCCTGGTCGGTGATGTCCAGCGCGTCGCAGTTCACGGTGACCGGTCCGACGAGCGGGTGCCGGAACGTCTTGCGCAGCGTGCGCGCGACGTCGACGTCGGCGGCCGCCCACAGGTCGGCGAACTCCGGGCTGCCGGCCAGGAGCTCGTCGACCAGGGCGGTCACCTCGGGGTCGTCCGGGTACCGCGCGGCGGTCCGGCGGAGGCGGGCGGCGGCCGAGCGGGCGTACTCGTCGACGTCCGACACGCCGTACATCCGGTCGGACCGGTTGCCCAGCCCGAGGAAGGCCCGCCGGACGAGGGTGCGGTCCTGACGCGACACGGCCGAGAAGTCCTCCATGAGCGCGGCCGCGAGGCCGTTCCAGGCGATGACCTCCGACGTCGCGGACGTCACGAACGCGGCGGACCCGGGCAGCCGGTCGAGCATCAGCTGGACGCTGGGCCGCACCGTGCGGGACGGGCCGGGCGGCGGCCCGGGCGGGAGCCCGGCGAGCACCGAGAGGTGGTCCCGCTCGGCGTCGGACAGGCGCAGCGCGCGGGCCAGCCCGGTCACGACCTCGCGGGACGGGTGGGGGCCGCGCGCCTGTTCGAGCCGCGTGTAGTACTCGGTGGAGATGTAGGCGAGCTGCGCCACCTCCTCGCGGCGCAGGCCGGGTGTGCGCCGCCGGCGACCCGCGGGCAGGCCGACGTCCGCGGGGGCGATGCGCTCCCGGCGTCCGCGGAGGAAGGTGGCGAGCTCGGCTCTGTCCATACCTCGAGTATCGGCGGGGTGCCCGCCCGTAGCCAGGTACGGCCGGTGCCTGGATGCGGTCGCCGACCGGGCAGAGGCTCGTCGGTATGAGCACAACCACCGAGACCACCCACCCCACCACCCCGACGGCCGGCCTGCTGGCCGGCAAGGTCGCCCTCGTCACCGGGGCGGGCCGCGGCATCGGCGCCGCCGCGGCCCGCCTGTTCGCCCGCGAGGGCGCCACCGTCTTCCTCTCGGCCCGGACGGAGTCGCAGATCGCGGCGGTCGCCGAGGAGGTGCGCGCCGCCGGCGGCACCGCCGACCACGCCGTGGCCGACCTGGCGGACGCCGACAGCGTGCGCGCCCTCGTCGACCGCGTCGTCGAACGCTTCGGGCGGCTCGACGTCGCCTTCAACAACGGCGCGGCCTTCACCCCGCCGCAGCCGCTGGACCAGGTGTCGGAGGCCGACTTCGACCGCGTCTACACCGTCAACCTGCGCGGGCCCTGGCTGTCGATGGTCGCGGAGATCGACGCGATCCACGCCACCGCGGGCACCGGCGCCATCGTCAACAACTCCAGCATCGGCAGCCTGCGGGCCAACCCGGTGCTGCCCGCCTACGGGGCCATGAAGCGCGGCGTGAACAGCCTCACCGAGTCGGCGGCCGTGACCTACGGGCCGGAGGGCATCCGGGTCAACGCGATCACCCCTGGGGGCACGAGCACGGAGATGATCCGCGAGTGGGAGAACCACACGCCGGGTCTGACGGACCACCTCGCGGCCGGCGCGCCGCTCGGCCGGATGGCCCGGCCGGAGGAGATCGCCGAGCCGCGGCCTGGCTGCTCAGCGACCGCGCGTCGTACGTCACGGGCGCGATCCTCCAGGTCGACGGCGGCGCGGGCGCCTGAGCGGCGTCAGCCGGGGAACGAGAAGAACCGCATGGTCGAACGGTCCCCGGTGGCGGCGTCGCAGATCTCGATGTCCACCGCGCCCCAGGTGATGTCGCCGCCGAAGCCGGACGCGTCCGACCAGACGATGCCTGCCCCGGACGGCCCGCCGTCGACCTCGACCCGGCCCGCCCCCGTCTCGATCCAGGTGATGTCGCCGGTCCAGCCCTCCGCCCCCGGCGGGTCGACGCCCGACCACGCGGCCACGTCCTCGCCGTCGTCCGCGGAGCCGCAGTCGGTGAAGAACCCGGGTGGCACGTTCGTCAGGACGCCCACGCCGCCGGGCTCGAGCCGGATCGAGGCCGAGGAGTCGTCCGGGTAGGAGTACTCCCACGTCTCGGGCACCGGTACGTCGTCCACGGACCGGAGGCCGCAGCCGGACAGGGCCACGGCGAGGGCGGCGACGGCGGAGAGGGCCGGGACGAGCGGTGGCGTGGGCCTCGGGCGGGTGGTCACGGGGGACATCCCAGCAGATCGGGGTGGACCGGTCACGACCCGGGCGGCCCCGGGCGGGTCGGCAGGGCCATGGTGCGGAGGCGGCGGAGCATGCGCGCGTCGCGGAAGCCGACGGCGTGCGCCGCCGCCTCGACGGTGGCGCCGTGCCCGATGAGGTGCTCGGCGCGCTCGACCCGGAGCGACTGCTGGTAGCGCAGCGGCGTGACCCCGGCAGCCCGGGTGAACAGCCGGGTCAGGGTGCGCTCCGCGACGCCGGCGCGCGCGGCCAGGTCGGGCAGCGGGAGCGTCCGCGTGAAGTGCGTGTCGATGTGGTCCTGGACGCGGTGCACCGTGTCGTCGAGGTGGGACCGGTGCCGGAGCATCACGCTGGCCTGCGGTTCCGTGCCGTTGCGGCGCGCGTACACCACCATCTCGCGGGCCACCCGGGCGGCGACGGCCGGACCGTGCCGCACGGCGAGCAGGTGCAGCGACAGGTCGATGCCGCTCGCGATCCCGGCCGACGTGACCACGCGGTCGTCCGTCGTGAACAGCACGTCGCGCACTACGTGGGCGCGCGGGTGCCGGGCGGCGAGCTCGTCCTGGACCGCGTGGTGCGTGGTGCAGCGGCGGCCGTCCAGGAGCCCGGCCTGCCCCAGCGCGTCCGAGCCCGCGCACACGCTGGCGACGGTGCCGCCCGCCGCGTGGTGTGCCCGGAGCCGCTCGCGCGTCGCGTCCCCGACGTGGGGCCAGGCCCGCGGGTCCTCCCCCACCCGCCACCCGGGCACGACGACGAGATCGTCCGGGGTCAGTGCCGGCCAGTCCGGACCCACCGCCAGCGGGAGGCCCTGCGCGGACGTGACCGTGGCGGCGTCGGGCAGGGCGGAGACGTAGCGCAGGTCGTAGGGGTGGCCGACGTCGCCCGCCGTGAAGAACGCCTGCGCCGGTCCCGCCAGGTCGAGCAGGTGGACGCCGGGCAGGAGCACGAACAGGACAGTGGTCACCCCGCCGATGGTGCCACGTGCTCGCGCGCCTCGGCCTCGAGCTCGGCGACCGTCGCGATCCGCGCGAACCGGTCGCGCAGCACGGTCTCGGTGCGCTCCAGGAGGTCGGCGGCGGTGAACCGGCCCAGCGGGTCGGTGCTCGTCGCGTCGCTGACGAAGGTCACGGCGTAGCCGAGGTCCGAGGCGACGCGGGTGGTCGTCTCCACGCACTGCTCGGCCCGGATGCCGCACACGCGCAGCGCGCCGACGCCGTGGGCGGTGAGGAGCTGCTGCAGGTTGGTGGTCGTGAAGGCGTTGTGCGAGGTCTTGTGCAGCACCGGTTCGCCGGGGCGGGGCTCACCGAGCTCCGCGAACAGCCGGACGTGGCCGGTCGCGGGGTCGAACGGGTTGCCCGTCCCGGGCTCGGTGTGCAGCACCCAGACCACGAGGTCGCCGGCCTGGCGGGCGAGGTCCACCAGCCGGTTCACCGGCTCCGCGATCCCGGGGTTGAGGGTGTCCGCCCACTGGGGGCGCACCCGGAAGGACTCCTGGACGTCGACGACTATCAGCGCTCGGCTCATGACCCCAGTCTGACCGGGACGGAGGTGCCCGGGGAGCCCTGATCGGGTCCCGATGCGGAACGATCTGGTCAGCACTGCCAGGGAAACGCGGCGAGGTCGGCAGCCTGCCTCAAGATCGGTACAGGCCTGTGCCGATCTCGGTGCGGACTGCCGACCTCGCCGGTCGGTGTGTCAGGTCCGTCAGGCCTTGACGAAGGCCAGCAGGGCCTCGTTGACCTCGTCGGCGTGCGTCCACAGCAGGCCGTGGGGCGCACCCTCGATCTCGACGTACTCCGCCTCCGGGAAGGCGCTGTGGAACGGACGGGCGGTGGCGTCGATCGGCAGGATGTTGTCCTTGGTCCCGTGCAGGATCAGGGACGGCTTGCCGGCCGCGCGCACGGCCTCGACGTCGGCCCGGAAGTCCTCGATCCAGGAGGAGACCACCGCGTAGGCCGCCACCGGCGCACTGCCCGTGGCGGTGTTCCAGGACGCCGTGACGGCCTCCTGGCTGATGCGGGACCCGAGGGTCTCGTCCAGGTTGTAGAAGTCCTGGTAGAACTGCGTGAACCAGGCGAACCGGTCGCCGCGGGCGGCCTGCTCGATGCCGTCGAACACCGACTGCGGCACGCCGGTCGGGTTGTCGTCGGTCTGGACCAGGAACGGCTCCAGCGACGCCAGGAACGCGAGCTTGGCGACGCGGTCGTGGCCGTGGTTCTTGACGTACCGGGCCAGCTCGCCGGTACCCATGGAGAACCCGACCAGGATGACGTCGCGCAGGTCCAGGGTGGTCAGCAGGGTGTTCAGGTCGGCCGCGAAGGTGTCGTAGTCGTACCCGGTGCCGACCTTGCTCGACTTGCCGAAGCCCCGGCGGTCGTAGGTGATGACGCGGTAGCCGGCCGCGATCAGCTCGCGCGACTGACGCTCCCAGCTGTTGCCGTCCAGCGGGTAGCCGTGGATCAGGACGACCGGCTGCCCCGTGCCGTGGTCCTCGTAGTAGAGCTCGGTGGTGGTGCTGTTCTCCGAACCGACCGTGATGTAACCCATGATCCGATCCCTCTCCATCTTGCCGCGGTGAGAACGGTCGTTCTCGCCCGATGTCAGATACAGTAGAGAACGAACGTTCTCCGCGCAACCCGAGCGGAGCAGAAGATGGGGTGATGTTTCATGGCCGACGAAGAGGCCGCACGCGAGCAGGTGGTTCGCGCCGCGGACGAGCTCTTCTACACGAAGGGGGTGCAGGCCGTCGGCATGGACGCCGTGCGGACGGCCGCCGGTGTCTCCCTCAAGCGCATCTACTCGCTCTTCTCCTCGAAGGACGAGCTGGTCGTCGCGGTGCTGCGCCACCGCACGGCGGTGTGGGACGACGGCATCGCGTCGGCGTCGGAGCGCGCCACGACCGCCCGCGCACGGCTGCTCGCGATCTTCGACTTCCTCGACGGCTGGTTCCGGGAGCCGGACTTCCGCGGGTGCGCGTTCATCAACACCCACGGGGAGCTGAGCGCCACCTCCCAGGCCGTCGCGGATGCCGTCCGCGAGCAGAAGCGCACGTTCCAGGAGTACGTCGCCCGCCTGGTCGCGGAGCTCGACGGCCCGCCGGAGCTCGCGCCGCAGATCGCGATCCTGGCGGAGGGCGCGCAGACGACCGCCGCCATCGCGGGCACCCCCGACGCCGCCCGGTACGCCCGCGACGCCGTCGAGACGCTGCTCGACGCGAAGGTGCCGGCCAGTGTCTGAGGAGATCACGCAGGAGGGTGCGACGATGGATGACATGACCCCAGACCCCGGTACCGGCGGGCACGAGGCGACCCGCGAGGCCGCCCCGGCCCCCGCCCACCTCGGCACCCACGACAGCGGCTTCGCGTTCCGCTGGGCGTACGGCAACCCGGAGGCCCCGTTCACCATCGTGGAGTTCGGCGACTTCGAGTGCCCGTACTGCGGCGCGGCCAAGCCCGTGCTGAGCGAGCTGATCGATAAGTCCGAGGGCCAGGTGCGCCTGGTGTGGCGGCACTTCCCGCTCTTCGAGCCGCACCCGTACGCGCTCACGGCCGCCCTGGCCGCGGAGGCCGCCGGCCACCAGGGCGCGTTCTGGCCGATGGCGAAGCTGCTGTTCAAGAACCAGATGCAGCTCGACGACGCCTCCATCGTGCGCTACGGCGAGCAGCTCGGCCTCGACACCACGAGCCTGGTCGGCGAGCCGGCCCAGCGGTTCGCCGAGGCCGTCCGCACCGACTACCAGGACGGCATCGACGCCGGGGTGCACGGCACGCCGACGCTGTTCATCAACGGCGAGCCGTACACCGACGCGGTCACGGTGACCGACCTGCGCGACACCATGGGCCTGTCGCGCACGAAGAAGTCCTGGTTCCGGCGCTGACCCACCCGGGCTGCGTCACCGCGCCAGCAGGGCCCGCAGCGCGGCGACCACCTCCCGGGGCGACTGCTCGGCCATGAAGTGCCCCGCGTCGAGGGTGCGGTGCTCCAGGTCCGCGGCCCAGGCCGACCACAGGCCGGCCGCGTCGTAGCCGAGCGCCGCGCCCCAGTCCTGCTGGAGCACCGTGACCGGCATGGTCAGCCGGTGCCCCGCCGCGCGGTCCGCGCGGTCGTGCTCCAGGTCGATGCCTGCCGACGCGCGGTAGTCCGCCACGATCGACGGCACCGCGGCGCGGGCGGCCCGCAGGTACTCCGCGCGCACGGCGGCCGGGATCGCCTCCGGGCCGGTGCCCCAGGCGTCGAGGAAGAAACCGAAGAACTCGTCGGCCGACGCCTCGATCATGCGCTCGGGCAGCCCGGGCGGCTGCGCCATGAGGTACAGGTGGAACGCCACGGCGGCGTCGGCGCCGTGCAGCACGTCCCACATGTCGAGGGTGGGCAGCACGTCGAGCACCGCGAGGTGCGTGACGGTGCGGGGGTGGTCCAGTCCGGCCCGGACGGCCACCAGCGCACCCCGGTCGTGCCCGGCCAGCGCGAACCTGTCGAACCCGAGGGTGTGCGCGAGCGCCACCACGTCGGTCGCCATGGTGCGCTTCGAGTAGGTGTCGGGACCGGACCCGTCCGGCTTGTCGCTGGCGCCGTAGCCGCGCAGGTCGGGGGCGATGACCGTGTGGTCACGGACCAGGTCGGCCGCCACGTGCCGCCACATGAGGTGCGTCTGCGGGAACCCGTGCAGCAGCACGACCGGGCTGCCGGTGCCGCCGACCGCTACGTTGAGGGTGACGTCGCCGACGGCGACGCGCTGCTGATCGAGATCGGGGATCGTGACTGTCATGCCCCCGAATCTCCAGGACGCGGATGAGCGATCGATGAGTGGGGCGGTGCCGGTGGGCGTGCCGAGGACGGGCGTGCTGCGGGTGGGCGTGCTGGGCCCCGTCACGGCCTGGGTCGACGGCGCCCCCGCACCGCTGGGCGGACCGCGGCAGCAGGCGGTGCTCGCCCGGCTGGTCGCGGCCCAGGGCCGGCTGGTGACCACGGACCGGCTCGTCGAGGACCTGTGGGCCGACCCGCCGCGCGGGGCCGTCGCCGCGGTCCGGACGTTCGTCGCCGACCTGCGCCGCCGGACCGAGCCGGGCCGCGCGCCCCGGTCCCCGGCGCGGCACCTCGTGACCGACGGCCCGGGGTACGCCCTGCGCGGGGCCGAGGTCGACGCCCGGATGTTCGAGGAGGCCGTGGCCGGGGCCCGCGACCTCGCTCCCGCGGCGGCGCGCGGGGCCCTCGACGAGGCGTTGGCCGCCTGGCGCGGCACCGCGTACGCCGGGCTGGACCAGCCCTGGGCCGTCGCCGAGCGGTCCCGGCTGGCAGGCCTGCGGCTCGTCGCCGTCGAACGGCACGCCGAGGTCCGGATCGCCCTGGGCGAGGCCGCCGACGTCGTACCGGGACTCGACGCGCACGTCGACGAGCACCCGTGGCGCGAGGAGGGCTGGCGGCTGCTCGCGCTCGCCCTGTACCGGTCGGCGCGCCAGGCCGACGCGCTCGCCGTGCTGCGCCGCGCCCGTACGATGCTCGCGGACGAGCTCGGCGTGGACCCCGGCCCGCGGCTGGCGGAGCTGGAGTCCCAGGTGCTGCGGCACGAGGCGCCCGGGGAGCCACCCGCCACGCAGGACGTCTGGGACGACACCACAGCGGCCTACGAGCGCGTGGTCGCAGCGGGCGCGCGAACGCGGCTGGAGTCGACGGCGACGTTGCTGCGCACCCTGGCCCTGACCGGCGGGGACGGACTGGCCGCCGCACGCTCCCGCCGGGTGGGCGCGATCCGCGCGGCGGAGCAGCTCGCCGACCCGGAGCTCACGGCCCGGGTGATCGGCGCGTACGACGTGCCGGGCGCGTGGACCCGGTCCGACGACGCCGGCCTCGCCGCCGAGACAGCCGCGGCGGCCGAGCGCACGCTGGCGGCCCTGCCCGACGGCACGCCGGACGCCGTCCGCGCCCGTCTGCTGGCGACCGTGGCCGTCGAGTCGCGCGGGCTGCCGGGCCCCCGCGGTCCGGAGGCGGCCCACGAGGCCGAGTCGCTCGCCCGGGGCGCCGGCGACCCCGGCGCGCTGGCGTTCGCCCTGGCGGGGAGGTACCTGACCCACGTCGGGCGCACGGGGCTCGCCCCCGGGCGCGACGCGATCGGCGCCGAGCTCGTGCGCCTCGCGGGGCGGCACGGCCTGAGCACGTTCGAGATCCTGGGGCACCTGGTGCGGATGCAGGCGCTGTCCGCGCTCGGCGAGAGCGCGGCGGCGCAGGAGCACGCCGAGGCCGCCGGCGCGCTGGGCGCACGCCACGAGCGGCCGCTCGTCACGGTGTTCACGCGGTGGTTCGACGCCCTGCGGACGGCGGCCTCCGGTGCGCCCCTGGCGGACGCCGAACGCGCCTACCGGGAGGCCGCCCGCACGCTGGCCGGCTCCGGGATGCCGGGCCTCGCGGACGGGCTGCTGCCCCTGGCCCTGCTCGCCCTCCGGGTGGGCCGCGGGCTGCCCGCGACCGGGATCGAGGACGCCGACGGCACCTGGGGCCCCTACGCGCCCTGGGCCCGGCCGCACCTCCTCCTCGCGCGCGGGGGCGACGCCGCGGACGCCGTCCGCCGGCTGCCGGACCCCCCGCCCGGGCTGACCGCCGAGGTGCTCTGGATCCTCGCGGGACGCGCGGCGGTCGCGGTGGGCGACCGGCGCGTGGCCCGGCGGGCGGCCGAGGCGCTCGCGCCGGCCGCCGGCGAGATCGCCGCGGGCAGCGGCGTGCTCACCGCGGGTCCGGTGCGAGCCCACCTCGACGCCCTGGCGGCCTTCCTCGACGCTCCACCCGACGGGCCCGGCGGCTGACGCGGGCGCCCGTCACGCCGGCGCGCGCCACGCCCCGTCGGGCAGCGGCGGCGGGCCGCCCTCCGCCTCGTGGGGCGAGCAGAGCGGCAGCCGGTCGCCGAAGTAGCGCAGCACGGCGGCGCCGATGATCCCCGCCAGCAGCGAGCCCACCAGGACGCCGACCTTCGCCTCGTTGATCAGCGCCTCGTCGTCGAACGCGATCTCGCTGACGAACAGCGCGATCGTGAACCCGATGCCGCACAGGAATGCGCCGCCGGCGAGGTGGCCGTAGCGCACCCGGCCCGGGAGCGTCCCGAGGCCGGTGACCAGGGCGACGAAGGCGCCGCCGAACACGCCCACCGCCTTGCCCACCACGAGCCCCAGCACCACGCCGAGGGTCACGGGGCTCGACACCGCCGCGCCGATCGCCTCCCCCGACAGCTCGACGCCCGCGTTGGCGAGACCGAACACCGGGACCACCACGAACGAGCTCATGGGGTGCAGCGCGTCGAGCAGCCGGTCGCTGGTCGGCACCGCCGACCGCGCCGCGCTGACGGCCAGCCGCGAGCGCGCCGGGTCCAGCTCCTCCATCAGGGCCCGCCCGTAGACGCCGAAGTACCAGCGCGCCTCCTCGTCACGCCCCCGGCGGGCCGTGGGGACGGCCAGGCCGACGGCGACGCCGGCGAGCGTGGGGTGCAGCCCCGACTCCAGCACGGCCACCCACAGCGCTGCCCCGACCAGCAGGTACGGCGTGATCTGCCAGATGCCGATCCAGCGCATCGCGAACAGGGCCACGACCAGCGCTCCCGCGAGCAGCAGGGCGCTCGTCATGAGCTCGTCGGAGTAGAAGATGCCCAGCAGCGCGATGGCGCCGATGTCGTCGAAGATCGCCAGCGTGAGCAGGAAGATGCGCAGCTGGTCCGGGCAGCGCGGGCCCACGAGCGCGAGCACGCCGATGACGAACGCCGTGTCCGTGGACATCGGCAGACCCCAGCCCGCCGCGTCCGGCCCGGACGGGTTGATCAGCAGGTACAGGCCGATGGGCACCGCGAGGCCGCCGATCGCGCCGAACAGCGGCACGGACGCGGCGCGGAAGCTGCGCAGCTCGCCCACCGTGAGCTCGCGGTTCACCTCGACGCCGACCACGAGGAAGAAGATGGCCATGAGGAAGTCGTTGACCCAGTGGTGCAGGGTCAGGTGCAGCTCCCAGGTGCCCACCGTGAGGTTGACCGGCACGTCCCAGACGTCGTGGTACGAGCCGCCGGCGACGTTCGCCCAGACCATCGCGACGGCCGACGCGGCCAGCAGGAGCGTCGCACCGCCGCCCTCGGTGGCGAAGTAGCTGCGCAGGCCGGGCGAGAGCCGCGGGTAGGGGATGTCGACACGAGGCCGAGGCCCTGGTCGGGTAGGTACGCCCGTAGGGATCCGATCTGCCACGGGTCAAGGATCGCAGACGCCGGCGCGGTCAGCCGAACGCCCGCGTGGCCGCGATCGTCCCGAGCAGGCTCAGCGCCTCCGCGGCCGGCGAGCCCGGCGTCGCGTGGTAGACGACGAGCTCCTGTCCCGGGGCCCCGAGCACGCCGAACCCGTGCACCCGCAGCTCCAGGTGGCCGACGTCGGGGTGCAGGAACCGCTTCGCCGTCAGCCGCTTGCCCCGCGCGTCGGCCCGGTCCCACATCGCCACGAAGTCGGGGCTCTTCACGCGCAGCTCGTCGACGACGCCGCGGATGGCGGGATCGCCCGGCCGCTGCCCGTCGGCGAGGCGGAGCGCGGCCGCCGCGTTCTCGGCCACGACGTGCCAGTCCGGGTAGAAGGTGCGCGCCGCGGGGTCGAGGAACGTCGTGCGGGTCAGGTTCCGGGAGAATGCGAAGCCGGTGAACAGCGCCTCGGCGATCGGGTTGGTCGCGAGCACGTCGAAGGCCCGGCCGAGCACGATGGCGGGGCTGTCCCGCCAGGAGAGCATGAGCTCCACCAGCTCGGGGTCGGCCTCCTCGACCGGTGCGGGCGGCTCGGGCCGCGGGCTGAACCCGGCCAGGCGGTACAGGTGCTGCCGGCCGTCGTGGTCCAGGCGCAGCACCTCGCCGAGCGAGTCGAGCACCTGCGGGGACGGGTTCGTCTCGCGGCCCTGCTCCAGGCGCACGTAGTAGTCCACGCTCACGCCGGTGAGCATGGCCACCTCCTCGCGGCGCAGGCCGGGCACGCGGCGGCGGCCGTAGACGGGCAGCCCGAGCGCCTCGGGCGTGAGCTGCGCCCGCCGGCCGCGCAGGTACTCGCCGAGCGGTGTCGTGGTCATGCCTTCGACGGTACCCGCCCCGCCCGGCGTAACCAGGGTGTGCCAGACCCAGGAAGAGCGGCCCCTTCCTGGGCCCCGCGCGGCGGCGCAGTGTCGATGCCATGAGCACATCAACCGACAACACCAAGATCGTCCTCGTCACCGGCGCGAGCAGCGGCATCGGCGAGGCCACGGCGCTCCGCCTCGCGGCCGAGGGTCACCACGTGGTGCTCGGCGCACGTCGCACCGAGCGCCTGGACGCCCTCGTCGCCCGCATCCGGGCCGACGGCGGCTCCGCGAGCGCCGCGCGCCTCGACGTGACCGACCGCGACGACGTGCGCGCCGTCGTCGACCGGGTGGTCGAGGAGCACGGCCGGCTCGACGTCATCGTGAACAACGCGGGGGTCATGCTGCTGTCCCGGCTCGACGCGCTGCTGGTCGAGGAGTGGGACCGCATGTTCGACGTCAACGTGCGCGGCCTGCTGTACGGCGTGGCCGCGGTGCTGCCGCACTTCCGGCGGCAGGGCGGCGGCCACGTCGTGACGGTCGCGTCGATCGGCGCGCACCAGGTGTCCCCGACGTCGGCCGTGTACTCGGCGACGAAGTACGCCGCCTGGGCGGTGACGGAGGGGCTGCGCCAGGAGTCCGACCCGTCGGTGCGGGTCACGACGATCTCGCCCGGCGTGGTCGAGAGCGAGCTGGCCGAGCACATCTCCGACCCAGGGGCGCGGGAGCACATGGTCACCTACCGCCGCAACACGATCCCGGCCGACGCGATCGGCCGCGCGATCTCGTTCGCGATCAGCCAGCCGGCGGACGTCGACGTGAACGAGATCATCGTGCGCCCGGCGGCCCAGCGCTGACCTGTCAGACGCTCAGGTCGCCCCAGCGGCCTGAGCGTCTGACATCTGGGTGGGGTTACGGGCCCGTCGTCAGGTACGTGACCTGGCGGCTGCTGTTCACCGTCTCCCCCGTGTTGTTGATGACGCGCCGGATCGTGCCCGTGCCGCCCAGGGACACGGTGACCATGTTGTGGAACCGGACGTTCGGCCGCACCGGCACCTCGAAGGCCCGCGCGTTCGCCACCGACGGGTTGACGTTGAAGAACGCGTAGCTGCCCAGCCCCCAGGCCTGGTGGTCGGTCACGGAGTCGGCCACCTTGTACGCCGCCCAGCCCTCGGTCGAGCCGTTCATGTAGGCGGCCTGGTTCGGCGGGTCGTAGGGCATCTCGTTCTGGTAGAAGTACGTGCGCCCGCGCTCGCCGTTCCAGATGGTCTGGTACTGCTGGTAGTGCTCGACGAACAGGCCGTACATGGTGACGTCGTCGCCGTTCACGACGAGGCCGTTGCGGCCGGTGTTGACGGTCCACCCGACGGTTCCGGGGTTGCCGTGGTCGGCCCGCCAGATCCAGGCGTGGTCGCCGATGACGTCGTCGCTGTTGACCTCCATGCTCACCACGGCCCTGCCGGCGATCGAGCCACCCACCCGGATGAACACGTCGGACAGCACCGTCGGGTTCGCCGCGTGGTCGGCGGACGAGCCGGCGGGGCCCACCTGGAGCAGCACGTTCGAGCCGCCGGTCCCGGCGTCGAACATGATGCCCGCGAGGCGCACGCCGTCGACGTCGGCCACGCGCATCGCGTCGATGCCGCCCTGCGGCACGAAGGTCGCCAGGCCCAGCCCCAGCACCACCGTGTCCGCGCGGTTGACCTGGAGTGTCTGGTTCACCGGGTAGGTGCCTGGGGTGACCAGCAGGTTCTTGCCCGCGGCGAGCGCCGCGTTCATGCTCGCGGCGGAGTCGCCCGGGCGCACCACGTGGAAGTCGCTGATCGGCAGGGACCGGCCGGCCGGGTTGCCGTTCGCCCAGGTGGTGCCGCTCGAGCCGGTGCGGACGGCCGGGACGAAGACCCGGTAGGAGCCGTTGTCGTCGACGTACAGGTAGGGCTTCTCGGCCACCTTCGGGGTGGTCGCGACGGTCGTGTACGGCGGCGAGGGGAAGCTGTTCGACGGCGCCCCCTGGCTGCCCACGAACACCTGGTTCCAGTTGGAGCCGGTCCAGCTGCCCATCGTGGAGTTGCGCGTCAGGAACTGCTGCTGGGAGCCGGAGTCGATCTGGCCGTCGATCTTCGAGTCGGCGATGAACCCGCCGGAGGACCAGCCGCCGTCGGACAGGGCGAGGCCGCCCCGCAGGTGCATGCGGCGGTAGGGCGCGGCCTGGGAGACGGACCAGCGGTCGCGGCCGTCGGCGGGCGTGACGGACAGGCCCTCGGCGGAGCGCCAGAAGTTCTGCGTGGCGTTCTGCGAGCCGTCGGGCCACCAGTCGGCCTCGACGTGCACGTGGCCGTTGATGTTCACGTCGTCGGGCACGAGGCCGAGGCCCGCGACCTGCGTGAAGAACCCGACGTTGGCGTCGACGTCGTAGGAGCCCGGGTAGAACAGGAAGGCGTGCCGCTGGACGCCGAACTGGTTGGTCTCCTGGGCGTCGAAGACGCTGTTCAGGCGGGACTGGATCGAGGCGTCCGACATGGAGGTGTCGAAGACCGACACGTTGGGCCCGAGGTCCGGGTTGGCAGGGTCGGGGAGCACGGCGTCGGGGTCGGGCTGCGGCACGGTGCCTCCGCGGTGGGTCCACTTCTGGTTGGCGGCGCCCGTGCAGGTCCAGAGCTGGAGCCGCGTCCCGTTGGCGGTGCCGCCGCCGGTGACGTCGAGGCACTTGTCCGCGGCCTGGTTCACCAGGTCGCCGGCCGCGGTCAGGGTCCACCGCTGGCTGGCCAGCGAGGAGAAGCAGTCCCACAGGTGGACGACGGCGCCGTTCGCCGTCGAGCCGTTCGCAACGTCGAGGCACTTGCCGCGGCCGCGCACGGAGCCGTCGTCCGCGAGGGTCCAGCTCTGGTTGGCGTTGTCCGGCGTGCAGTCCCAGATCTGGGGACGGTTGCCGTTCGCGGTGGAGCCGTCGGTCACGTCGAGGCAGCGTCCGCTCCCCGAACCGACGATGGTGCCGGTCGAGGCGGCGGACGCGCCGGGCGACGCGACCACCCCCAGCAGACCGGCGAGCAGGACGGCGCTGAGTGCGCCGACCGCCTTCCGAACAGGTGACATGGCAGCCTCCGGGAGGGTCTGGCGCCGCGTCGTCGCGGCGGCGCCTCACCCTACCGAGCCACTTACTAACCTGTCAGTAGGTAAAATCCCTATCATCGGACGAGCGCCCGCCCGGTCAGCGGCGCCGGGGCAGGGGGCGGGGCTCGGCCGGGTCGGCGTCGGACCCGGCCGCGGGCGCCGCCGCGGCGGGCGCCATCGCCGCGGCGAGCTCGCTCTCGTCAGCGGTCGCACGGCAGTAGACACGCGTGCCGCCGCCCTTGCACAGCTCGTGCAGCCCGGCCGCGAAGGCGTTCAGGTCCTCGGGCTCGGCCCGGCGGAAGCGGCGCGAGAGCGACCAGTGCCGCACCACGTCGTCCAGCGTCGTCGGCCGCACCATGCCGAACAGCGTCACCAGGTGGTTGGACAGGCGGATCAGCAGCCGGGCGCCGTCCGGGCTCTCGGCGACGAGCTGGGCGCTGCGCAGCCCGTCGTCGGCCGTGGGGCCGCCGAGCAGCCGCTCCAGCTGGCCCAGCACGGACGCCGGGTCGACGACGTGGGATCCCACGGCGCCGTCGATCTCGCCGCCGTCGATGGTCAGGGCCGCCGTCTCGTCGTCCGGGGCCACGAAGTACTCGAACCTCATGCGGGCATCTTTCCGCATGTCAGGGGGTGCTCGGTGCCACCGCCTGCCCCGCGGGCGGTCAGCGACCGTCCGCGCCGCCCACGCCCGTGCGCCGCGACGTGCGGATCATGGCGACCCCCACCGCCACCAGGACGGCGGCCGCCAGCGAGATCGAGGCCACGGCCGCACCGGTCGCGGCCAGCCCGTCGCGGTCCGCCGGCCCGCCGGGCACCGGCTCCGGCCCGGGGGACGGGCCGGGCGACGGCCCCGCCGACGGGCCCGGGCCGGCACCCGGGTCCGGGCTCGGGCTCGGGCCGGGACTCGGCTCCTGCGTGTCGCACGTCACGGTGAAGTCCTCCGCGAGCAGGCTCTCCCCCGCCGCGGTCACCGTCACCGTCCGCTCGCTGACGTCGGCCGCGCACCCCTCGGGCACGGTCGGCGTGATCGTGTGCTCCCCCGGCGGGAGGTCACCGGCGAAGTACCCTCCGGCCGCGTCCGTCACCAGCTCGACGGGACCGTCCGGCCCCGTTACGGTCACCGTCACCCCGGGCACAGGATCGCCCGCGCCGTCGGTGACGGTGCCGCCGACGGCGCCGGGCGTGGTCAGCGCGAAGTCGACGTCGGCCACGTCGGCGCCGCCCACCGTCACGTCCTGGGTCAGGGGCCCGTCGGCGCGGTAGCCGTCGGGCACCTCGATGCCCACGGTGACGTCGCCGGGCAGCACGTCCTCGAAGCGGTAGGTGCCGTCGGCGGCCGTCGTGGTGCCGACCGTGCCGTCCGGGCCCTCGAGCGTCACGACGACGCCCGCGACGGGCTCGCCGCCCGAGGTCACCGACCCGGAGACCGACGCCGGCGCCCGGACGACGAAGTCGTTGCCCGTGCTGGGCTCCTCCTGGTCGACCTCGACGGTGAGGTTCTCCGGGACCGTCCCGGCCACGTACCCCTCCGGCAGGTCGCCGAGCACGAACGCGTACTCCTGCGGACGGCCGTTCACCGCGTCCCACCCGACGTGGTCGACCAGGTACGCGCCGGTCGAGTCGGTCGCGGCCGTCAGCGGGACACCGCCGCCGACGGGCGCGAGCGTGACGGTCGCCCCGGCGACGGGCTCTCCGTCGTCCGTCAGCACCGTGCCGCTCACGGCGACGGGCACGACGGCGCGGGCCGCGAGGTCGACGTCGGTCGCGTCGGCGTCCCGCAGGTCGATCGCGGTGATCTCCCGGTCGCCGTACGCGACGAGCCCGTACGGGTGCTCCTCGCCGCCCTCCGGCAGGTCCGTCAGCTCCACGCGGTACCCGGACGCCGCGGTGTAGCCGGGGAAGCCGTACTGCCCGCTGGCGTCCGAGGTGGTCGTGGCCAGCTCCGTGCCGTCGGGTCCGAACAGCGTCAGGGTGGCGCCGGGCAGGACGCCCTGCGGGGTGCCGGCCGCGTCGACCAGGTCGACCGTCCCGGCGATGTCGCGGGCCAGGGAGGCGAACCACGTCTGGTACACCGGGAACCCGCTGCGCCGGAAGAACTGGACGGTCAGGCTCGCGATCGGGGTGGTGGGCCGGAACCAGCCCGCGGCGCCCGCGGTGTCCTCGGCGGCGGCGTTGCCGATCAGCTCGTGGGTCTGCGGGTCCCACGACGGCACGTCCGCCGGGTCGCCCGTGCACGACGGCGAGCCCGCCGCGGTGCAGTAGTTGAAGCCGCCCTGCCAGCCGAGCTCGCCGCCCGCGAGCTCCCGGCCGTCGGCGGCCAGGGCCGTCACGACCACCCGGTCCGCGTCGATGTCGCCGAGCACGAACGCCCAGCCGTTCCCCGGGGTCGGGCGCTCGAACGTGTAGGTCGTGGTCGACGGCGCCTGCGGCCGGTCCGCCTGCGGGCGCAGGTTCAGGTACGGCTGGTCGCGGCTGGAACCGAAGACCTCGCCCGGGGGCGTGGCCGGGCCGAGCCACGTGGACGCGCCCGAGATCACCCCGACGCCGCCGCGGGAGTCCGACGTCACGGTGGCGGACGGGAAGCCACCCGCCGGGAGCCGCATCGTCGTCGCCCAGTCGCCGGCGGAGCCGGTCAGCGGCTCCCAGTCCGCCCAGCCGGCGGTGGTGGCAGCGGATGTCGTCGTCGTGGGCAGTACGGCGGCGAGCGTGACGAGCACAGCCGTCAGCACTGCACCCAGGCCCCCTGCGGTGCGCTTCACGGACGACACCGTAGGAGCGGTCAGGACGGACCGCGCGCCGAACGATGCGAACGCATCGTTTTCTGGCAGGTTGTCCGGTTCAGCCGCCGAACTCCCGGGCGCGCAGGCGGGCCAGGTGGGCGTGCACCAGCGGGAGCACGGACGCCCCCTCGCCGCTCGCCGACGCGACGCGCTTCATGGACCCCGCCCGTACGTCGCCCACGGCGAACACGCCCGGCAGCGTCGTCTCCAGGCTGGCGGGCGGGTGCCCCTCGACCCACGACTCGCGCGGGACGTCGCGGCCGGTCAGCACGAACCCGCGCTCGTCGCGCGCCACGCCCGCGGGCAGCCACGTGCAGTCCGGCTCGGCACCGAGCAGGCAGAACAGGCCGTCGGCCGAGGTCTTCGTGATCTCGCCCGTGTCGAGGTCCCGCAGCCGGAGCCACTGGAGCCAGCCCTCACCGCCGCCGTCGGCCACCACCGTGCGCGTGCGCACCTGGATGGTCGGCGTCGCCTCGATCTCCCGCACCAGGTAGTCGGACATGGTCTCCGCGAGGCCCGCCCGCCGCACCAGGATCGTCACGCCGCCCGCGAACTTGGCGAGGTGGACGGCGGCCTGGCCCGCGGAGTTGCCGCCGCCGACCACGTACACGTCGCGGTCCTGCATCTCGCGCGCCATCGACGTGGCCGCACCGTAGTAGACGCCCGCGCCGACCAGGTCGTCGACGCCCGGCACGCCCAGGCGCCGGTAGGTCACGCCGCTCGCGAGCACCACCGTGCGCGCACACATCTGCGCCCCGGGCACGTGCACGTGGTGGTGCTCGGGCTCGTGCGGCGGGCCCGGCTCGACCCGGACGGCCGGACGGCCGGTGAAGAACCGCGCCCCGAACCGGCTGGCCTGGATGCGGGACCGCTGCGCGAGCCGCATGCCCGAGATTCCGCGCGGGAAGCCGAGGTAGTTGCGGATCATCGAGCTGGACCCGGCCTGGCCGCCGATGGCATCGCGCTCGATGACGACCGTGGCGAGCCCCTCGGACGCCGCGTAGACGGCGGTGGCCAGGCCCGCCGGACCGGCGCCGACGATGGCCACGTCCGCGATGACGCCGTCGGGGATCGTGTCGAAGCCGCCGTAGATCGACTCCGTGACCGCCGACGGCGTCGCCGCGGACAGCGTGCGACCCGTGTGCGTGCGGACCACCGGGAGCTGCGCGCCCGGGCCCGCGGCCTCGAGGATCGCCGCCGCGTCGTCGTCGGCGGGCGTGAGCGACCGGTAGGGGAAGCCGAGCCGCTCCAGCAGGTCCCGGATCGCCGCCGCGTCGCGGTCACCGGGCTCGGCCACGAGGTCGCTCACCGTCACGACGGGGCGGCCCACCGACCAGTTCCACTCCGAGAGCAGCTCGATGAGCGCCGTGTGGAACTCCTCGTCCCGCGGGCCGCGCGGCACCACGACGAACGTGTCCATGTCGCGGCGCAGCGTCGCGGCCCGCAGGTCGTCCAGGCTGTCGGCGAAGATCTCGAAGGGGACGAGCGCCACCCGGCGCGCGGTCGCGACCACGGCGGGCACCTGGTGCAGCAGGTCGATCGCCGTGCCGTCGTCCAGGAGGTGCTCCGCCGCGATCATCGCGATCTGCGCGCCGTCGGCGACCAGGTCCCGGGCGCGGTCCAGGCCCGCGGCCGCGCCCACGACCGGCTCGATCCGGTAGTCGCGGTCGTACCGGGCGCGGAACTCCTGCTCGATGGTGCCGGCGTGCTCGCCGCCGACGAGCAGGATGACGGGCCTGTCCTTCATGGCGCACAGCGTAGACGGCGCACCCCCGCTACGGGCGGCCGAGAGCGGGTGAGGCCGCGGCCGCCGTGACCCTTCGGCGGCGCACGGGGTACGGGAGCGGGTGGGCGGCGGTCCAGGCCGCGCCCGCGCAGATCATCTCCTTGTACCGCGCCGCGAGAGCGCCGCCGGGGGCGGGACGACGGGCCTGGTCGTCGGCCGTGACGAGCTGGATGATCGCGTCCCGGCGACCCAGGCTGATGCACTGGTGCACGTAGGCCAGCGGCGTGCGCGGCAGCCGGCCGCCGGTGAGGCGCGCCGCGAGGGAGTCGGCGGCCTGCCAGCCCATCGGGATGCCGGACGCGCACGACATGCGCAGCGGGTTGCCCAGCGGGCCCTCGGCCTGGGCGGCGTCACCGACCGCGTAGACGTCGGGGTGGGAGACCGACCGCATGGTGCCGTCGACCACGACGCGCCCCTGCGCCGTGACCTCGAGCCCGGCGGCCGCCGCGAGCGGGTTCACCGCGAAGCCCGCGGTCCACACGGTGACGTCCGCCGGGATCGTCGCGCCGCCGCCCGTCACGACCTCGGTGGCACGCACGGCCGTCACGCCCGTGCGCTCGTGGACCGTCACGCCGAGCCGGGCGAGCACCCGTCGCAGGTGCCGCTGCCCGGCCGGCGAGAGCCAGTCGCCCAGCCCGCCGCGCACCGCCAGGGCGACGTCGAGGTCGCCTCGCGCCTCCGCGATCTCGGTGACCGCCTCGATCCCGGTCAGGCCGCCGCCGACCACGACCACCCGGCCCCCGGGCGCCAGGTCCGCGAGCCGCTGCCGCAGGCGCAGCGCCCCGGCCCGGCTCGCGAGCTCGTGCGCGTGCTCCGCCACCCCCGGCACGTCGTGGTCGGTCGATGCGCTGCCGAGGGCGTGGACCAGCGTGTCGTAGGGCAGCTCGTCCGCGCCGTCGGCCCCGGTCACCGTGACCGTCCGGCGGTCGGCGTCGATCGCCGTCACCCGCGCCACGCGCAGGACCACTCCGGTGCCGGCGAGCAGGTCGGACAGCGGGCGCGCGGGCAGGTCCTGCCCGGCGGCGAGCTGGTGCAGGCGCACCCGCTCGACGAAGTCGGGGTCGGCGTTGACCAGGGTGATCGAGGCGTCGTCGCGGTGCAGACGCCGGGCCACCCGGCCGGCCGCCGAGAGCCCCGCGTAGCCGGCCCCGAGGATGACGATGCGGTGCTTCATGAGGTCCTCGCTCCGTGAGTGTCGTGGGATGTTCGTGCCTCCTGAACCGGACGGCGCGGCGATCCCTGACACCCCACGACCGTGACGCGCGTCACCACCCCCGGACGAGCGGCTCCCCGTGGTCGGCGGCGGCCCACTGCCGCGCCGCCCGGCCCAGCTTGTCGGGGTTGACCTGGCTGAGCACTGCGGTGATCCCGTCGGCTCCCGCCTCCAGCGTCATCACGCCCACGAGCCGGTCGCCGACCACGGCGACCAGGGCGGGCAGGCCGTTGGCGGTCCACGCGTAGAGGTCGGGGCTGCCGCCCAGGGCCGCCCGCTTCGCCGCAGCGGGCCGGAACAGCCCGCGCAGGAACCTGGCCACGGCCGCGGCACCCAGCACCGGCGTCACGCGCGCCGGCACCGTGCCGCCGCCGTCGCCCACGCCGACCACGTCGCCGGCGAGCAGCCGGACCAGCGGCTCGACCCGGCCGCTCGTGGCGGCGGCCAGGAACTCCTCCACGACCGTGCGGGCGGCGGCCGGATCCACCGTGGCGCGGGTCCGCTCGGCGGCCAGGTGCTGCCGGGCGCGGTGCAGCAGCTGCTGGCTGCCCGCCTCGGTGAGGTCGAGCAGCTCCGCGATCTCCGCGTGGGAGTACGCGAACGCCTCGCGCAGCACGTACACGGCCCGCTCGGTCGGCGTGAGGCGCTCCATCAGCAGGAGCACCGCCGTCGACACCGAGTCGCGCTGCTCCGCGGTGTCCGCCGGGCCCAGCATGGGGTCGCCGCCCAGCACCGGCTCGGGCAGCCACTGCCCCACGTAGACCTCGCGCCGGGCCCGCGCGGAGCCGAGCTGGGTGAGGCAGAGGTTGGTCAGCACGCGGGTGAGCCAGGCCTCCGGCACCCGGACCTGCGCACGCTCCGCGGACTGCCAGCGCAAGAACGTCTCCTGGACGGCGTCCTCGGCCTCGGCCGCGGAGCCGAGCAGCCGGTACGCGATGGCCTCCAGGCGCGGCCGGAACGCCTCGAAGGCGTCGAGATCACCCTGTCGCAGGGGCTGCGTCGTCATGCCCGCGACCCTACGCTGGAGCCACCAGCGAGCCGGTGCGCACCCGCGCCGGTCCCGGTCGTCCGGACGGGAGTCACCATGTCGTTCGCCACCCGAGGTTTCACCGGTCGCAGGCGTGAGCCGGACAGCCGGCTCCCACCCGGTCAGACGCTCGTCCAGGACTGGCCGGTGCTCAGCGCCGGGCCCACGCCCCGCGTCGACACCGCGGACTGGGAGCTCGTGCTGCGTGACGAGACGGGCGCCGACCACCGCTGGTCCTGGGACGAGCTGCTCGCGCTCGGCGTCGAGGACGTCACGGTGGACATCCACTGCGTGACGCACTGGTCCCGGCTCGACATGTCCTGGCGCGGCGTCAGCCTCGACAAGGTGTTCGAGGACGTCGAGTCCGAGCACGAGTTCGTCATGGCGCACTCCTACGGCGGCTACACGACGAACATCCCGCTCGAGGACCTGCTGGACGGCAAGGCGTGGATCGCGATCGAGGCCGACGGCGGCCCGCTGGACCCCGAGCACGGCGGCCCCGCGCGCCTCCTCGTGCCGCACCTGTACTTCTGGAAGAGCGCCAAGTGGCTGCGCGGCCTGACGATGATGCCCGACAACGACCCGGGCTTCTGGGAACAGTACGGCTACCACCTGTACGGCGACCCCTGGAAGGAGGAGCGGTACTGGTGAGGGCACGCCCCGCGTGGCACGTCGCGACGGTCACCGAGACGCGCCAGGAGACGCCGACCGCGGCCCGTCTGGTGCTCGACGTGCCCACGTGGCCCGGGAGCGTGGCGGGCGCGCACCTCGACGTGCGCCTCACGGCGCCCGACGGGTACCAGGCCAGCCGCTCCTACTCGATCGCGGCGTCCGCACCCGCGGCCCCGGGGACGCCGGGGCGCGTGGTGCTCGCCGTCGACGAGGTGCCCGACGGCGAGGTCTCGCCGTTCCTGGTGCACGACGTGCGGGTCGGTGACCAGCTCGAGCTGCACGGGCCGCTGGGCGCGTTCTTCGTCTGGCGGCCGGGCGAGGACGACCGGCCGGTGCAGCTCGTCGGCGGTGGCTCCGGCGTCGTGCCGCTGTACGCCATGGCCGCGGCGCACGGAGCCGCGGGCGACGAGACGCCCTTCCGGCTGCTCTACTCGGTCCGCACGCCCGCGGACGTGTACTTCGCCGACGAGCTCGCGGCACTGGCCGGGCCGTCCTTCACGCTGGACCTCGTCTGGACGCGCAAGGCGCCGGACGACCGGCCGGGTCCCGTCGGCCGCCTGACGCGGGAGTCTCTCGCGGCCCTGACCGTCCCCGCCGACCAGCGACCGCGCGTGTTCGTCTGCGGCTCGACGGGCTTCGTCGAGACCGTCGCGGCCTGGCTCCAGGAGCTGGGCCACGCCGCGGACGACATCCACACCGAGCGCTTCGGAGGCCTGACATGACCCACCACCTCGACGGCAACGTGCTCGCGGGGGCCCTCTCGGAGGTCTTCGCGAGCGACGTCACCGCCGCCCGCGGCCGCTGCGCCGGCTGCGGCCAGACCTCGCCCATCGCCGAGGCCATGGTCTACACCGACGCGCCCGGGCTCGTGGCCCGGTGCGCCGGCTGCGACCAGGTGCTCGCCACGCTGGTCGACGCCGGCGACCGCGTGATCCTGAGCCTCGCGGGCCTCACCGCGGTGGAGCTGCGCCGCTGAGCCCTGCCCGCGCGGCGGACGACTTCGTGTTGCGCGGGGTACCGGGCCCGCTGAACGACGTTCGGCTGAGCACCGCCTGATGCGGCTGAGCCGGATTTTTCGGCTGGGCTGAATCGCGCGGCACTCAGCCGAACGGACTTCACCAGGGCTGACACCCTGTCCGCGACGAGCGCCGCGTCGGCCGTGCGCGGCTCTCGGACGACACGACTTCTCCCCCGATGCCTGCGTCCACCGACCCCGCCGGGGGACACTGTGAGCGTGTCAGCCCGACAGCCCACCAGCCACGACGTCGCGCGCGCCGCGGGAGTCTCGCAGTCGACGGTCTCCTACGCCCTGTCCGGCAAGGGCACGATCGCGCCCCGCACGCGCGAGCACGTGCTGGCGGTCGCGGCGTCCATGGGCTACCGGCCGAACCTCGCCGCCCGGTCGATGCGCACGCAGCGCTCGGGCCGGCTCGCCGTCGTCACCGGCGCCACGGTCGACAACCGCCTGCGCATGCTCACCGGCGCCACGGAGGTCGCGGGCGAGGCGGGCTACGCCGTGGACACGCACAGCGTCGACGGCACGGCGGAGGACCGCACCGAGCGGGTCGCCGATCTGGCGCGCGGCGGCCAGGTCGAGGGGGTCCTGACCTTCCTGCCCGTGGTGCCGGCGGCGCTGCGCCTCGACGACGA
The DNA here is from genome assembly GCF_024171955.1 of Promicromonospora thailandica. GTDB lineage: Bacteria > Actinomycetota > Actinomycetes > Actinomycetales > Cellulomonadaceae > Promicromonospora > Promicromonospora thailandica. Next base: position 608,291 of record NZ_JAMTCS010000001.1, read on the forward strand.
CGCAGCGCCCGTGGTCGCTGTCGCCGCGTTCGACGAGCAGCTGCGCACCACCGGCGAGCTCGCCGACGCGAGCCTGCTCGGCACCGTGATCGGCGCGCTGGTCGGGGCGGGGCACCGGCGGTTCCTGCACGTGGCCGGACCCGAGCACTTCGCCTCGGCCCGCGCCCGCCGGGACGTGTACCTCGCGGAGGTCGCCCGCCGCGGCGTGGAGTCGCTCGGCGTCGTCGGCGGGGTGTGGTCGCCCGCGGCGGGCCGCGAGGCGGTCCTCGCCCTGCCCGACGACGCGCGCCCGCTCGCCGTGATCGCCGCCAACGACCACATCGCGCTCGGGGTGCTGCGCGGGGCCGCCGAGCGCGGCTGGTCCCTGCCGGGCGACCTGGTCGCGACGGGGTGGGACGACGCCGAGTTCGCGGCGTACACGACGCCGTCGCTCACCACGATCTCGGTCGACTTCCGGGAGGCGGGGCGGCGCGCGATGCGGCGGCTGCTCGCCGCCGTCCGGGGCGAGGAGCCCGCGCGGCCGACCACCCCCCTCCAGCACGTCGTGTGGCGGGAGTCGACGGGGCCGCTCCCGGCGGGCTGACGGCACCGGCCTTGACAACGAACGCCTGTCCCGTGACGATGTTGGCCGTCGCATCATACGTATGATGGACGGTGCGACAAGGACGTCATCCGGAGGAAGCATGCTGAAGATCGGCATCGTCGGCACCGGCGGTATCGCCGGTGCGCACGCCGAGGGGTACCACCGGTTCGCGCAGGAGTGCGAGGTCGTGGCGCTGTGCGACATCGTCCCGGGCAAGGCGGCCGGGCAGCGGGACCGGCTGGGCCTGCCGGACGCGCGGGCCTACGAGAGCATCGAGGAGCTCCTGGCCGCCGAGGACCTCGACCTGGTGAGCATCGCGACGCCGCCGTCGACCCACGCGGAGCTCGCGGTCACGGCCCTGCGGGCGGGTGTGGACGTGCTGGTCGAGAAGCCGATGGCGCCGTCCCTGCAGGAGTGCGACGCGATGATCGCGGCCGCCGCCGAGCACGGCCGCGTGCTGTCCGTGGTGGCGCAGAACCGGTTCCGGGACGACATGGCCACGCTCAAGGAGGTGCTGGACTCCGGCCTGGCCGGGCCGGTCTCGCACGTCCAGGTGAGCTCGGCCTGGTGGCGCGGCACTGCCTACTACGACCTGTGGTGGCGGGGCACCTGGGAGTCCGAGGGCGGCGGCTGCACGCTCAACCACGCGATCCACCACCTCGACCTGACCCTGTGGATGCTCGGCGCGCCCCGTGCGGTGACCGCCGTCCTGACGAACGCGGCGCACGAGAACGCCGAGGTCGAGGACCTGTCCGTCGCGGTGCTGCAGTACGACCGCGCGCTGGCCGAGGTGACCAGCTCCGTGGTGCACCACGGCGAGGAGCAGGCGATCGTCGTGCAGGGCCGGCACGCGAGCGTCGCCCAGCCGTGGAAGGTGGTCGCGTCGGCGGCCCAGCCGAACGGCTTCCCCGCGCCCGGCGGCGACCCGGAGCGCGTCGAGCGGATCGAGGCGCTGGCCGCGGCCCGGCGCCCGCTGGACCACGTGGGGCACGCGGGCCAGATCGGCGACACGCTCGCCGCGGTCCGCGAGCGCCGTCGGCCCGCCGTCGACGGCGCGGACGGGCGGCGTGCCGTCGAGCTGGTGACCGCGATCTACCGGGCCGGCATCGAGCGGCGCACCGTGGACCTGCCGCTGCGGCCGGACGACCCGTACTACCGCACGGGCACGCTCGTGGAGCGGGCCCCCCACTTCTTCGAGAAGACGGCGTCCGTGGGCGACCTGCCCGGCGCGATCACCGTCGGCGGCAGCAACCAGGAGGCAGCACGATGACCGCGACCAGCGGCGCCCAGTACGCACCCGAGCCGGTTCCCGACCCCGTGGTGGGGGCGGGCGACTTCCCGTTCGCGGCGGTGCGGCTCGACCACGGCCACATCTACGGCATGGCCGAGGGCCTCCAGGCCGCGGGTGGCACCGTGAAGTGGGTGTACGACCCGGACCCGGCCAAGGTCGAGGCGTTCCGCGCGAAGTTCCCCGACGTGCGCGTGGCCCGCAGCGAGGACGAGGTGCTCGACGACGACGAGGTGCGCCTGGTCGCCGGCGCCGCCGTCACGTCGGAGCGCGCCGCACTGGGTCTGCGGGCCATCGAGGCCGGCAAGGACTACTTCACCGACAAGGCCCCGCTGACCACGCTCGACCAGCTCGCGGCGGCCCGTGAGGCCACGGCGCGGACGGGGCGCAAGTACGCCGTGTACTACTCCGAGCGCATCCACGTCGAGGCGGCGGTGCTGGCCGACCAGCTCGTCGAGCGCGGGTCGATCGGCCGCGTGCTGCAGGTGATGGGCCTGGGGCCGCACCGCCTCGGCACCGGCCGGCCCGACTGGTTCTTCGAGAAGGAGCGGTACGGCGGCATCCTGTGCGACATCGGCAGCCACAACTTCGAGCAGATGCTGCACTACGCGGGCGCGAAGGACGCGACGGTGACGCACTCCGCCATCGCCAACTACAACCACCCGGAGCACCCCGAGCTGGACGACTTCGGCGAGGCCACCATCGCGATGGACAACGGCGCCGCGGGCTACTGCCGGGTCGACTGGTTCACGCCGGACGGGCTGCGCACCTGGGGCGACGGCCGCACGTTCATCCTGGGCACCGAGGGCTACATCGAGCTGCGCAAGTACACGAACGTGGCCACCGACGAGGGCCCGGGCCACGTCTTCCTGGTCGACGGCTCCGGTGAGCACCACCTCGTCGCGAAGGGCAACGTGGGCTACCCGTACTTCGGGCGGCTCATCCTCGACTGCCTGGAGCGCACCGAGACGGCGATGACGCAGGAGCACGCGTTCAAGGCGGCGGAGCTGAGCGTCCAGGCGCAGCTGGCGGCAAAGGTTCTCTCCCCGGCCGGGCCGGTCGTGTCGTAGACTCGGCGGCGCGGGGGGAGTACTTCTCGAACATCGTCCGGTCATTACGGCGCACCAGCGACCTCGGGCGGCGGCCTGGCCCGGTGACGTGCACGTGTCCCGGGGGGCGAAGGAGACCTCGGAGCCTACGACCTGGAGACTCCTTGCTCTCGTCCCTCATCGCCCCTGCCTCTGCCCCTGCACCCGCCCTGACGTCGGTGGCCACGCCGACCCTGTGGGCCGTCACGATCCTGGCCGTCATCGCCCTGCTGGTCGCCGACTTCCTCATCACGCGCCGTCCCCACGAGGTCTCGATGCGCGAGGCGCTCGGGTGGAGCGCGTTCTACATCGCCCTCCCCCTCGCCTTCGGCGGCTGGGTGTGGGCCGCGTTCGGCGCCCCGACCGGGGTGGAGTACCTCACCGGCTACCTCGTCGAGAAGTCGTTGTCCGTCGACAACCTCTTCGTCTTCATGCTGCTGCTCTCCGCGTTCGCGGTACCCCCGGCCCTGCAGCAGCGGGTGCTGCTGCTCGGCATCGCCGGGGCCCTGGTGCTCCGTGGGGTGTTCATCGCCCTCGGGGCGGCGGTCCTGGCCAACCTGAGCTGGGCGTTCCTGCTGTTCGGCGGCATCCTGCTGGCGACGGCGGTCAAGATCCTGGTCGACCAGCTCCGTGGCGGCTCCCACGACGTCGACGTCTCCTCGCTGCGCTCGGTCCGGCTGATCCGGCGCTTCATGCCGGTCACGGACGACTACCGCGGCCCGCGGCTGTCGGTCCGGGAGCAGGGCCGGCGCATGCTCACCCCGCTGGCGGTGGTGGTCGTCGCCGTCTTCGCCGCCGACGTCGTCTTCGCGGTGGACTCCGTGCCGGCCGTGTACGGCATCACGAGCGACCCGTACCTCGTGTTCGCCACCAACGCGTTCGCCCTGCTGGGCCTGCGCGCCCTGTACTTCGTGCTCCAGGGTGCGCTGAGCAAGCTGGTGCACCTCGGGTACGGCCTGGCGACGATCCTGGCCTTCATCGGCGTGAAGCTCGTGCTGCACTGGGCGCACGGCATCTGGGCCGGCGTGCCGGAGATCCCGACCCTGGCGTCGCTGGGCGTCATCGTCGGCGTGCTGGCCGTGGTCACCGCGACGAGCCTGTGGGCCACCCGCGGGGCCGGTGGCGACCCCACCGACGAGGGCGGCACCGGTGACGAGGAGCGGCGCCAGGTCACGGCTCAGCCGTGACGCGGTCCGCCTGAGGCCGCGCGGCTGCGGCGGGAGCGCCCGTTCGGGCCCGCCGCGCCCGCGGCCGACCCGGCGTCCCAGACCCGCGTGACGCCCAGGCCGCGCAGGTCGACGTCGGTGACGGTGACGCCGTCGGGCCCGATCCACCGCTCGGGCTGGAAGTGGTCGTCGGTCGCGGCGTCCCAGCGGCGCATGAACGGCGTGCCGCTCGCGGTGATGACGACCGAGCCGTACGCGGTCGGCAGCGGCTCGGTCGGCAGGTGCACCAGGGTGTACGTGCCCGTGAGGTCCGACGCGCTCACCGAGGCCACGCTGTACCAGTTGCCGTCGGTGTCCCGCTGGACCGCGTAGCCGCTGGCGTCGAGCACGACGGACAGGGGCGGCAGGTCGGCGTCGCGGAGATCCTGACTGGTCCGGTAGACGGTGCCGACCTGGGCTGCCTGGGTCATCGCGCGCTCTCCTCGTGGTATGGGGTGTTATCACCCATCCAAGCGGAAACCTCGCGATTCGGCTGGCCCAACCACGGGTACGGCAGCCGGAGTCCTCTTCGAGGCCGAGGTTGCTTCGCTCTGCGCCCCCGCAGAGCGAAGCAACCTCGGTCTCGAAGGGGAGTCGGGGTGACACCTACCGCAGGAACGTGCGCAGCATCTGCGTCAGCTCGTGGGGCCGCTCCTCGGTGACCCAGTGGCCGGCGCCGGGCAGCACCCGGGTCTCGACGTCGGACGCGTACTCCTCCAGCTGCGTGCCGATGTACGTGCCCAGCGACTTCTCCCCGCCGATCGCCAGGATCGGCATGGGCAGCGGCCCGCGGGCCTGCAGCTCCGCGTTCTGCTCGACGTCGACGTGCAGCGCCCGGTACATCTTCAGCCACGCGTCCCAGCGCCCGGGCTCCCGGAGGTACCGCGCGTAGAACTCGTAGTCGGCCGGGCCGAAGGCCGACGGGTCCCCGAGGAACTGGCCGATGAACCCCTCGACGAGCTCCCGCTCGCTCCCCTCCACGAGGGTCTCGGAGATCTCCTGCTGGAAGAACCCGTAGTGCCAGATCGACGGCCCGCCGGCGGCGTCCAGCGCCGGGTAGCCGTAGATCGACTCGTCGGGGATCGGCCCTTCCATGAGGGCCATCCGCTCGACCTCGTCCGGCCACATGGCCGCGTACGGGTAGGCCACCCAGGCGCCGATGTCGTGCGCCACGATCTGGATCCCGTCGTTCAGGCCGAGCTGGGTGAGCAGGTCGTGCACGTCCTGCGCCAGCTGGACCGTGTCGTAGCCACCCTTGGGCACGCCGGAGTCCCCCGTGCCGCGCAGGTCCACCGCGATGACGGTGTGGTCCTCGGCGAGCGGGCCGAGCTGGTCGCGCCACTCGGCCCAGGTCTGCGGGAACCCGTGCAGCAGCACGACCGGCGACCCGCTCCCGCCGCGCAGGTAGTGCATGCGGAACCCGTTGACGCGGGCGTGGTGGGAGCTGTAGCCGGCCGGCGGCCGGGCCTCGTGGTGCTTCCCGGACGCCGGCGCGGCCTCCGCCGGGGCGGTCGCCACGGTGGCGGCACGGGCCGACGGCGGGCCCTCGGCCGGTGCCGCGCCGGGGAGCAGGAGCCCGGCCGTCGCGAGCACCGCCGCGACGACTGCCCCGACTCCCGCTGATCGCTTTCTCATGGAACGTCTCCTATTTCTGGACCGATCGAGCCATAAGTGCAGCACGCCGTCGGCGGCCCTGACAAGTGCTTGCGGAGAATTTCTGGATCATCTAGTCTGGAAGTGAACGGAGGTGGGGCCAGGTGGCACGCACGGGACGCCCGCGGGCGTTCGACCGGGACGCGGCGCTGGAGACCGCGCTGCGCCTGTTCTGGGAGCACGGCTATGACGCGACGGGGCTGGCCCTGCTGCGCGCGGAGATGGGCATCTCGTCGGCGAGCTTCTACGCTGCCTTCGGCTCGAAGGAGGCCCTGTTCGACGAGGTGGTCACGGTCTACGTGAACTCCTACGGCCGGGTCACCGAGGCCGTCGGCCAGGAGTCGCTGCCCCCGCGGGAGGCGATCGAGCGGGTGCTGCGGGCCTCCGCGCGCATGCAGACCGAACCGACCCACCCGTCCGGCTGCCTGATGGTGCTGGCCGCGGCCGTCGGCGGCACCGACCACGCCGCCGTCCGGGACCTGCTCGCCGACCACCGGGCAGTGGTGCGCCGCAACGTCGCGGCGTGCGTCCGGCGTGCCGTCGCCGCCGGCGAGCTGGAGGCCGGTACGGAGCCCGAGGGCATGGCGGTGGCCTTCACCGGGTTCCTCTGGGGCATCTCGCACGAGAGCCGCGACGGCACCTCGCTGGAGGTGCTCGACGCGGCGATCACGCGGCTCATGACGGTCTGGGACGCCGCCCGCACGCAGGAGCACCGGGCGGCGGCGGGCACCGCCGCCTGACCCGGCGGGCACCGCCTGCTCAGCGCGCGTCGAGGAAGGCCTCGAGAGTGCGCTCGTTCTCCGGGGTCTGCATGCCGTCGGCCAGCGCGGCCTCGAGCTTCTGCTCGATCTCCGGCGGGGACGGGTAGACCTCCGCCACGGCCGCCGCCTCGGTCCGGAGGTCGTCGTAGAGGCGGTCACCCGCCGTCGTCGGGTCGACGGCGGCCTTGGCCGCCCGGATCTGGGCGGGCAGGCGGGAGCCGATCCGCTGCGCCACCTCGTCGACGAACCGGTCCAGGTCGGCCGCCGGCACCGCCCGCGTGATCCAGCCGTACAGCTCGGCGGTCCGGGTGTCGTACACGTCCGCGGTGAGGATCGCCTCCAGCGCGCGCGAGCGCCCGACCGAACGCGCCAGGAGCTGCGTCCCACCCCCGCCCGGGATGATCCCGAGCCGCGCCTCGACCTGCCCGAGCCACGTCTCGCCCGCCGCCGCGTACCGCAGGTCGGTGGCCATGGCGAGCTCGTTGCCACCACCCCGCAGGTAGCCGCGCAGCTTGGCGATCGTGACCTGCGGCAGGGCCCGGATGCTCGCCACCAGGTGCTGCAGCGGGAGCAGGCCCTCGAACCCGCTGTCCTCCGCGGCGAGCGCGGCGAAGCCTTCCGGGTCGGACCCGTAGCCGACGTCGACGTGCGCGGCGAAGAAGTCCTGCACCGCGCTGTCGAGCACGACCACGCGGACCGTGTCGTCAGCGGCGACCGTGCGGACGAACCGCTTGAGGTCGGGGAGGAGGGTCCGGTCCAGCAGGTTGAGGGGCGGGTGGTTCATGGTCACGGTGAGCACGCTGCCCGTGCGCTCGATCACGAGAGTCTCGTAGGTGTCGTCGGTCATGGTCTGGTCGTCTCCTCCTGCGTCGTGCCTGCCTGTCGAGGCCGGCACGGACGACCGTAAAACCTGACGCTGACGTCAGAGGCAAGTGTGAGGCCGCACACTCCCCTTGACCCTGTGCCAAGAACACGGTCTCTACTGCGATCAAGGCGCCGCCCGGCACAGTGACGGCCCCGACCGGAAGAGACAGCCATGTCAGGTTCGAACCCGTACCAGTGGCTCCAGGACCTCGTCGCCCAGGTTCCCGAGCCGATCCAGCCTCTGGTCGTCGCCCTCGGTGGCGCGATCCCCTACATCGAGGGCGAGGGGGCCGCAGCCCTGGGCGTCGTCGGCGGCATCCACCCCGTCGTGGCCGGCCTGGCGGGGGTGACCGGCAACGTCATCGCCGTCGTCCTGGTGGTCCTGCTCAGCTCGCGGGCCCGGACCGCGGCGCTCGCCCGCCGTGACCGGCGCACCGCCCTGGCGGTCGCCGGCCCGGGCGTGGCAGGCCCGGACGCGACAGGACCGGACGCGCCCGAGGAGCAGCAGGACGAGCCCGGCAAGAAGCAGTCCAAGGGCCACCAGCGGCTCCGCCGGTGGGTGGTCCGCTTCGGCGTCCCCGGCGCCAGCCTCCTGGGCCCGCTCGCGCTGCCGACACACCTCACCGCCGCGACGCTGGTCGCGACGGGTGTGAGCAAGCGCTGGGTCCTCCTCTGGCAGGTGATCGCGATCGTCGTGTGGGCCACGCTGCTGACCCTGGCCGCGACCGGCCTGATCACCGCGGTGGAAGCCGTCTGACCATGGCCGCACCTCGGATCCCGGTGCGGGCGTGGCTGCCGCTGGCCGGCGTCATTGTCCTGGCCGTCGCCCTCGCCTGGCTCAACCACAGCCCGTGGTGGGGCTGGGCGCTGGTCGGCGTGCTGCTCGCCGCGACCGGGCTCGCGGCCCTGTGGTGGTCGCGGCGCGGCCGGCTGGTCCAGGTGACCGCCTGGCTCGCCGCCGCGGCCGTGGTGGGTGGCACCGCGCTGCTGGCCGCGCCGGTGCCGCAGGTCCGCGTCGCGGGCGGCGACGACCCGCGGCCCACGGCGCCCGTCGTGACCCGCGAGGGTCCGGTGACGGGTGTCCGGAACGACGCCGGGACGGCCGAGATCTTCGCCGGCGTGCCGTACGCCGAGCCGCCCGTCGGGGAGCTGCGGTGGCAGCCGCCGCAGCCGCTCCGGCCGCGCACCGAGCTCCTCGTCGCCGACCGGTTCGCCCCGGCGCCCGTGCAGCCCACCTCGACGTTCGCCACCCGCGCGCTGACGCGGGTCGTGGACGTACCCCTGGAGAACACGCTGCTCAACCCGTTCCCGGTCAGCGAGGACAGCCTCTACCTCAACGTCTGGCGCCCCACGCGCCCGGACACGGCAGCGCTCCCCGTCCTGGTCTACGTGCCCGGCGGCGGCTTCGCCACCGGTTCCGGCGCCCTCCCGCTTTACGACGGCGAGGCGCTGGCCTCGACGGGCCAGGTCGTCACCGTCACGATCAGCTACCGCCTGGGCGTGCTCGGCTTCCTCTCCCACCCCGAGCTGGCCGCGGCGTCCGGCCACGACGCGTCGGGCAACTACGGGATCCTGGACCAGGTCGCCGCGCTGGACTGGGTGCGGCAGAACATCGCCGCGTTCGGCGGCGACCCCGACCGGGTCACGGTCGCGGGCGAGTCCGCCGGGGGCGAGAGCGTCTGCCTGCTGGGTGCGACGCCTCTGGCCCGCGGCCTCGTCGACGGCATCATCGGCGCCAGCGGCGCCTGCATGGGCACGACGGGCGACACCGAGGACGGCGACCAGGCCGACAGCCGCGAGGTGGCCGAGGCCGCCGGGCGCCGCCTGGCACGCGAGCTGGGCGCCGCCTCGGTCGACGAGATGCGGCGGCTGCCGGTCGCGGAGATCACCCGGGCCGCGGCCGCCGTCGGGGCCGGGCACTGGCGACCCTCCGTCGACGGGTACGTGCTGGACCGGCCGCCGGCCGAGATCTATGCCGACGGCGACCAGCTCGACGTGCCGCTCCTGGCCGGCAGCAATGCCGACGAGAGCTCGCTGGCCCTCGCCGCCCCGCCGGACACGGACGTCGCCGCCTACCGGGAGTCCGTCCGGGAGCAGCACGGCGAGGACGCCTCCTGGTTCCTCGACCTCTACCCGGGCGGGACGCGGGAGCAGGTGCTCGACTCGCTGCTGCGCGCCCGTACGGACCAGGTGATGACACGCGCGATGCACCGGTGGGCGCACCTGCAGACCCGGACCGGCCGGGCCCCGGCGTACCTGTACTTCTTCACGCACGTGCCGCCCGAGCGGGGCCTGGAGAAGTTCGGCGCCTACCACGGGGCCGAGGTCATGTACGCCTTCGACAACCTCGGCGCGGACGGTACGGCCGACTACGGCGAGGCCGACCACCGGCTGCGCGACCAGCTGCGGGGCTACTGGCTGAACTTCGTCGCCACGGGGGACCCCGACGGACCGGGTCTGCCCACCTGGCCGGCCGTGGCGGACGCGCCCGGCCACGTCATGGAGCTCGGCGCCGACAGCGGGATGACCCTGCACCCGCGGCACGCCGAGATCGACTTCTGGGCGGGCTACGACGGCCCGGTCCCGTAGCCACGACCGACCGGCGGGCATTGCTTGCGCGGCTTGTATTGGTTCGTCATGCTATGTCGGCTTCATCCGAACTCATGGAGGTTCTCGCCGGCATGGACACGATTCTCGAGCAGGCTCCGGCCCGACCGGAGCCCGCCACCGCCGCGGACGGCCCGCCGCCCGTGGCCTCCGCACCGGACCGGCAGCGGCCGGACCGGCGGTGGATGATCGACGTGGCCATCGGGGTCGTGTCCAGCCTCGCGGTCGGCCTGCTCCTGGCGGGGTACCAGGCCTGGATCGACGACGAGCGCGAGGAACGCACCCAGGCGGTCGAGGCCGAACGCTCCGACCACGACCAGATGCTGGCCAACGTGCAGTTCATCCGCGAGACCATCCGTGACGCCCCGGAGGGGGTCAAGCCGTTCCGCGGGATGAACCTGCGCGGTGCCGACCTGTCCGGGATGGACCTCGGCTGCGCCGTCCGCTACGACGCGTCCGGCAGCTGGGCGCGCACAAGCGTGGAGACGTGCGCCGACTTCACGGGTGCCGACCTCACCGGGGCACGGCTCGACGGCGCCAACCTGACCGGGGCCCTCCTGGTGGACGGCTCGCTCGAGGACGTCTCCGCCGTCAACCTCTTCGCGCCGGCCGCATCGATCGGCGGCTCCCTCGACGGCGCACGGTTCGAGGGGGCCGTGCTCTTCGGGTCGATGTTCCGGTCCCCCACGGGGACGCCGTCCTTCGTGAACTCCAGCCTCGACGGCGTCCAGGTCGAGTCCGGGCCGCAGGCACGCTCCGTGCTCACGCTCGACCAGGTCTCGATGACGGGGCTGCGGGTCACGTCCGCCGACGGCGCGACCGGTGCCCGGACCTCCATCGACTGCCGGACAGGGTTCGCGCAGGCGCGTCGCGGCGGTGAGGTGCAGCAGATCTCCTCGTACACCGACCTGACCGACGGCGGCCGCGTCCAGTGCGGCGACTACGGCGAGAACTGCGACTTCGACCGGTTCCCGCAGGTCGGCGCGCAGCTGGTCAGCGCGGGCGTCTGGAAGATGCCCGCCCCGGGATGCTCGGACGGCGCGTCCGGTCAGGTGCCGCAGGACACGCCCGCACAGGACGTGACCCGCTTCTACGACGAGCTGCTGCCCGACTGGACGCGCGAGGACATCGCGCAGGCGGAGACCCTCTGACACGCACGGCCGGCGGTCGCATGAATGTGACCCATGTCACCGTGCGAGGTCGAACTCGTTCCGGGTCGCGCCTCTCCGTACAGGGGTGAGCATCTCCGCACATCAGGCACCCGCCGCCGTCCGCGGCGCATTCAGCGTCCTCGGCCGTACCGCACCCGGTCCGGCCGCCGCCCTCGCCGCACGCGCGTTCCTGCGCGTCGGTCGGCCCGCGCCGGTCCGCGCAGCCGACCGACCGGTCCATGAGGCGGCACGCCGCGGCCGGCTGTCGCACGAGGGTGTCGACGTCGCCACGTACGCCTGGGGCGTTCCGGATGCCCCGGCGGTGCTGCTCATGCACGGCTGGCAGAGCCGCGCGTCCGCCTTCGGGAGCCTCGTGTCCGCGCTCACCGGAGCGGGTCTCCGCGCCGTCGCCTACGACGCGCCGGCTCACGGCGACTCCGGCGGGCGCACCCGGACGGCGCTCGACGACGTCGCCATCGCCCGCCGCCTGACCGAGGCCGAGGCCGAGCCGTGGGCCGGCGTGGTGGGCCACTCCCTCGGAAGCCTCGCGGCCGGCGTCGCCGTCCGCGAGGGGGTACCCACCCAGCGGCTGGCAGGGATCGCGAGCATCGCGTCGTTCCGCTTCACCGAGGACGTGTACGTCCGGGCGATCGGGCTGCCGTGGTCGCTGCGTGACCGGTTCTCGCGGGCGTGGGCCCGCCACCTGCGGGACAACCCGGAGGTCACGCCCGACGTCGCCGACCGGTTCGACCTCGTGGCACACCCGCTGCCGGGGCACGTCCGGGCGCTCTGGCTGCACGACGAGGGCGACCGGCAGATCCCGCAGACCCAGAGCGAGCTGCTGCTCAGGGCGCACCCGGACACCGGTGAGCTCGTCACCACCACCGGTCTGGGCCACAACAGGATCCTGGGCGACCCCACGGTCCGCACCCAGGTCGTCGACCATCTGTCGTCCCGGTAGCCGCCGGGTCCGGCGGGTCCGCCGACGCCGGGAGGGACACGTGCCGGGCGAACCACCGCGCGTGCCAGATCTCGAGGGGCACGGTCATGTCAGCACCACGCCCTTGCCGCCGATCGTGCCTGCCTCCATGTCGCGGTGGGCCTGCACGATGTCGTCGAGCCGGTAGACGCGGCCGACCGGCACGGCCGCACGGCCGGCGGCGACGTCGTCGAGGAAGCCCTGCAGCGTGGCCGGAGCGAGGTCGGTGCTCTCGCCGGAGTAGGCGGTGAGCCGGACACCGTTGGGCAGCCAGTCCATGGGGTAGAACTCGGGGACGGTCCACTGGTCGGAGAGCATGCCGGTGAAGCAGACCACGCCGCCGGGACGCACCGCCCGCAGGGTGTCACGGAGCACGTTGGTGCCGACCAGCTCGACGGCGCCGTCCACCCCGCCCGGCACGAGGTTGCGGACCACCGGGGCGATGTCGCCGTCGTCGATCACCACCTGGTCCGCCCCGCCGGCCAGGAGCAGCGCGCGCCCGCTCTCCGAGCGCGTGGTGGAGATGACCGTCATCCCGCGCGCCCTGCCCAGGACGGCGAGGGCGAGGCCTACGGATGACGTCCCGCCGCGGATCAGCAGCGTCTGCCCGTCCCGGGCCTCCAGACCCACGCGGAGGGAGCCGGCGGCGGTCTGGAGCATCTCGGGCACCGCGCCGAGGACCTCCCAGGGAAGATCGCTGCGGAACGGGATCACCTGGGCGGCCGGCACGGTGACGAGCTCGGCGTAGCCGCCGTCGAACTCGCGGCCCATCCCGCCCATCATCGTCGCGACCTGGGTGCCCGCGGCGAGCCGGCCGCTCGGGTCCTGGTCGACCACGCCCACCGCCTCGATGCCGGGTACCCGGGGGAACGAGCCGCTGTACGCAAGACCCTGTCGGAAGTGCAGCTCTGAACGGTTCAGCCCGAAGGCCGCGACCCTGATCCGCACCCAGCCGGGCGCGGGCAGCGGCACGGGCACGTGGCGCACCCGCAGCACCTCGGGACCTCCGGCGTGGTCGACGACGACGGCCCGCATCGTCGCGCTCATGCGCCCAGCCCCTGCCGCCTCGAGGCGCCGAGCCGCTCCCGCAGGACGGCGAGGGCGTCGGCCAGCGCTGCGACGTCGACCCCGGACGGGTCGAGGTGGTCGGCGAGGGCACGGCCGGCGGTGTCGTCCGCGAAGGCGAGGGCGTCGGCACCGGCCGGGGTCAGGACCACCAGAGCGGACCGGCGGTCCTGCGGGTTCGGTGCGCGCCTCACCAGGCCCGCGCGCTCGATCCGGTCCACGAGCTTGCTCGCCGCGCCGACCGTGATCGACAGGTCTTCCGACACCTCGTGGACCCGGCAGCGGCCGGCATGCCGGTCCACCACCCTGAGGGCTTCGAGCGTCGCCAGGGAGACCGCGCCGGCGGCGGCGAGGCGGCTCTCGACCATCGCCCAGAGCTCGGTCTCGTACCGCACCAGTACATCGAAGAAGTTCCGCATGCCCGCAGAACAGCCTTCCACGGAATTATATTCCCTGGAATATTAATGCCCCCCGGGGGCGCACATCACACCCTCTGCGGGGCGATGCCTCCAGGCCGGGGCAGGAGACCGATCGCGGTCTCGGCGACGCCTTCCAGCCGGTCGGCCTCCATCCCGGCCTTGCCGAGGGCCTCGATGCCTCGCAGGACGGCCAGGACGAGGGTGGCGAGCCGGTCGGCGTCGGCCGTCCGGTCGAGGTCGCCGTGCCGCTGCGCGGCGCGGCGCGGATGTCGTCACCCAGGATCGTGACGAGGTGCCCGAGGGTCCGGCGGGACCGGGCGGTGACGTCGGGGTCGTGCTCGGAGAGCTCGGCCGCACCCTTCGCGAGCAGGCATCCGCGGTGGGCGGTGTCGGCGGCGATGCCGGCCGCCGCCACGCGGATGTGAGCGCACAGCCGGGCGTAGGCGCCGTCGTCCGGTCCGGCCAGCCCTTCTGCCACGGCGTCAGCGATGCGCGCGCAGTAGGCCTCGAAGATCCGGAGGTACAGCTGGCGCTTGCCGCCGAAGGCGCCGTACAGGCTGCCCTTGCCCAGCCCGGTCGCCGTCGCGATCGCGTCCATGCTCGTCCCGGCGTAGCCGGTCGTCCAGAACTGGTCGAGGGCGACGTCGAGCACCGCCCCCTCGTCGAACTCTCTCGGCCTGGCCACCTCTGCAGGATAGGCCATAGTTGACCACTCGGTCCATAACTCGCTACGGTTATGGACGACACAGTCCATAACGAAGGTGGGGATAGTAGTGACGAGCAACGAAGAGATCGTCCGTGAGGCGTACCGGCTGGCGGAAGGCGACGTCCTCGACGGACCCGGTTTCCGCGCCTTGTTCACCGAGGACGGGACGTTCAACGACATGCCGAACTCGCTGACCGTCCGCGGGGACAGGATCCCCCAGGCGCTGACGGCCCTCGCGAGCGCGTTCCCCGACATCCACCGGGAGCTGCTCGAGGTGCACCCGATCGGTGACGTGGTCGCCGTGGAGCTGCGCATCCAGGGGACACACCTCGGCGGGTTCCCGACGCCGGCGGGCGAGATCCCTCCGACCGGTCGCCGCATCGACGTACCGACGGCGGACCTCTGGTATCTGCGGGACGGAAAGATCGAGGCCTTCAACTGCTACAACGCGGCGAACGTGTGGTTCGCCCAGCTCGGGGCCGGACCGGACTTCGAGTCGGCGATCGAAACCGCGAGGGCAGCCGCCGCGAGCGTGTAGCACTCCGCGGCACCGGAACTGACCGCACACCCCGAACGGAGTCCGTCATGGACCAGCTGAAGATCTACACCCTGCGCACGGAAGAAGCGCTCCAGAGGTACGCCACCGTGCACTGGCCGCGGCACGTCACCAGCATGCCGTCGTTCGGTGTCACCGTGCGCGGCTTCTGGACCGATCACCAGGCCGGCGCACACCGGCTGATCGCCCTGCTCTCCTTCGAGGAGAGCGTCGATCCCGACGAGTTCTTCACCGCGTACGTCGCGAGCCCCGAGCTGGCGGCGGACATGCAGGGTTTCGACACCAGCGACATCCTGGACGTCGAGGACCTCCTGCTCGATCCGGTCGCGGGGTCTCCCCTGACCCGGAAATGAAAAACAGCCGGACCTACGATTCCGTAGGTCCGGCTGTTTGCGATGTCCTGCAACATCGCATCGTAGCGGGGGCCGGATGTGAACCTGCGACCTCTGGGTTTCTGGAACGAACTAGCTGACGCCCTCTGTGCGTACCTCGGACGACATTCACGCTGCGAGCGAAGATCAACGATGTGCGCGGAGTGCTACGCTTGCGCACATGACAACGATCGCTGCTCGCGAGCTTCGCAACCACACGGCCGAGGTGCTACGCCGCGTGGCCGACGGCGACCACGTCACCGTGACGCAACACGGCACTCCGGTCGCAGAAATCGGCCCGGTGACGTCGACGCGGCCCCGGTCACTCCGCCGCGCCGAGCTCCTGAAGATCCTCGGGACGGTCCAGGCCGACCCCGGTCTGCGCGAGGACCTGGCAGAGCTCGCCGGCGAGACCACCGACGACCTCGGGCCGATCCTGTGAGCACACCCGTAGCACGGGGCCTGCTCGACACCAGTGTCTTCATCGGCCTGGAGTCCGGGCGACAGCTCGATGGCTCCGCGCTCCCCGACGAATCCTTCGTCTCGGTCATTACTCGCGCGGAACTTCAGGCGGGCGTGCTCGCCGCCAAGGACTCCGAGACGCGCGCCAGACGGCTGGCCACTCTCGACGCGATCGGTTCGCTCGAACTGCTTCCGGTCGACGCGACCACGGCATCGCACTGGGCACGACTTCGCGTCAAGCTGGCGGAGAACAAGCGTCGCGTGAACGTCAACGACCTGTGGATCGCCTCGATCGCACTGGCCAACGGCCTCCCCGTGGTGACCCAGGACGCTGACTTCGAGCCGCTCGCCGAGCTGGATGCGCTGAGCGTCATCTCGGTGTAGGCCTGACCCCGACGAGTGGTCCACCACTGTCCACCGAATCAGACAGCCGGGCCAGCTTCCCCGCGGGTCACTCCAACGACGTCGGCATAGTGCGTCGTCAAGACCTTGGGTCGATGCCGCACCGGGGTGCGGGCATAGGGTCTATGGGCGCTCAACGACGTCGAGCCGCCGAAGAGCTCGTTCCAGGCCGCCCCGGTCTCCGCGGTGGCGACCCGCATCGGCGAGGGCCTCGCCAAGCAGGCCGGCAAGGTCGACAACATGAGGTGCGGTCATCGTGATGATTCCGTTCGAGGGTTGCTGTGAAGGGCTAGTTCTCGCAGGATCACGAGGTTGCCGCATTTCGTCGCCTCGAAGACGACGATCCCGGCGACCGCGCTGAATCACTATGCGGGACTCAACTCCCGGCCGTTCACATCGGGCATCGAGCGAATCGAGGTCGAGGCGCGACCACGCCGTCGGGATAGGGCAGGTTTCCCATTGGGCCGCCCAGCAGTCCTCCGGCACAGCCGACAAAAGAATGGATGCGTCGCGGCAGGAGTGAGATCGCGCGCTCCGGCACGTCGGTGTCCGCGCCAGCAATCCGCGCATCGGACGGGCCAGGAGATCGGGGGCATGGTCCCGAGCGGCACAGCGAGCCAGGTGACAGCGCTCCGTGGTGTGTCGAGCCACAGATCCCGCCAGGGCCTGTCACTGGAGACAGCAAGACATGGCGGAGATTGGCCGCGGTGTGCGTCATTTTGTGCGTACCCCGCTGTGTGACAGGAGCAAAGCGAAGGGCCCCTCCCCGGTCTGTGACCAGGTGAGAGGCCCTTCTATTTGTAGCGGGGGCAGGATTTGAACCTGCGACCTCTGGAACACGTCGTGCCCGAGATGTCCAACTACGTAAAGGTCTGGAGTCGGCGGGATCTGCCTTGGTTTCTCGGGAGATACCCCGACTAGCAGGCACGATGCTAGCGCAGCCTCGATGGAGGTGCTTGGGCGTGGATGGACTTGTCGGGGCTGAATCTGTTGCGTTCTTGTTGCGGGGCTCGAAACGATGACCCAGAGCGTTCGACAGTCACGCTGCGTCGCTCCCAGCGGTCCTGCGAGCTGCTGCTCGTGCAACTGCTTGTTCCGCAGGCGGCCAGACTCCGAACGATCTGGCGGCAGCCCGGCACCGTAGGGTGCCAGATCCGCACTCGAGACGGTCAGCTGCGTGATACCGACAGCGACGACGGCGACAGGCGCAGGAGTGTTCTCGGCGGCAAGCGCGAATGGCAGACCACCCCAGAACCACACTTCGTGCACCAGCACGACTGGTTCGTCGGCTTCGGCGATCAGCCGCTTCAGGACCTTGAACTGCTCAGGAATCGCATCAGCAAACAACACCCGCATGTCATAGGCGAACTGTTCGACGCCAGGCGGAAGCTCGAGCCGCTCAGGCCGTACGGCTTCCACAGCCATATCAAGGTCTGCCGCGCCTGCGACCGGTGCGAAGGAAGCCCCTGTCACCTCTACGGCGTCGCGATACCTGGAGCCGGTGACGAACGTGACGTCGTGGCCGCGGGCCACCAGGTCTTCGGCGACGGCGAGCATCGGGGCAACGTGCCCGTAGATCGAAGTGGCTGCCACGATGATCCGTGTCATGACGTTTCTCCCATTACGTGTGATAGCCGCGCGGACTGTTGCCGCGCTGTCGAACCGCTGCCATCGGAGTCGTAGTGACAGCCAATGGGTGAATCTTCTGCTCGGCGGCGGCCGTCGTTGTCCATGTGACGACCGTCCGCAGCACGACCGGACAGCGCCGAGGCGTGAACTACGTACTCGAGGAAGTGATGCACCTGTTGCTCCCCTATCGGTCAGAGGCCAGCCCCAGCGGTCGGACCGCCTCAGATGACCGTCGATCAGCTGACAGAAGATCGATATCGCGTCGACGACACAGCGCTCGTGCCTGTCGGGCGGGCTGCGGACTCAACCTCACAGCCGTCTCAGCGTCAGGGCAGGGCCACTTCGCACGGGTCGCCCGAGCATGTCGCCCAAGGGCTCCCGACCGCCCAGTTCCGCCCAGCGTGCGACTTCGCCTTACGACCACCCTTCGCTCGGCGAAGCTCACGCCAGCGCCGTTCCTGCTCGGCCTCCCGAAGCCGGTCCTGATGGATGGATCGAGCCAGCTCGTACTGCATGAAGTTCATGTCAGTGCCTTTCCATGTGCATGATTCCCGGTCATTCGGCGCGGGTCTCGGCGCGCCTCGATAACAGCGGGGTGTGACCCCGGTGAGCGGTGCCGCAGCACCACAAATACCCTACGGGGGTATAGCCGGGCCCGGGTGCACAGTTGCCCCGAAGCACTCGTTGAGTGGTCGACGGTGCAATGCGCTGCCGGCGGTGGAGCACCTGGAGACCCCCGCGAGTTCTGTGGCGAGGGCCGGTGTCACCTGTGCCACGTGTTGCTCGGTTCCATGGCCCAGCCAAGCCGGCCTGCGTCGACAGCGCGTCGACGTCGCGTCCACGCACGTCGCTCAGGCCCGGAGAGCCGCGGATCTCCGGGCCTCGTTCTTGAGCGAGGGAGCGTGTTCCCGGTTCAACTGGAACCGGGCGACCCCACCGGGCTCAGGAGACCCGGCCGGCCGGCTTGGGTGCGCCCGGCGCGAGCAGCCCGTGGTCGATGGTCAGCAGATCAGCGTCCAGGGCCATGGCCGCGTTCTTGCCGGCAGCCGCCGCGGCGACGACGGAGGAGAGCGGGACGGGCGTGGCCGCTGTGTGCGCGGAGTCCCCGGCGGCGTAGACCCCGCGCATGCTCGTCCGACCGACCGGATCGACCTCGGTGCACCCGGAAGGCAGCAGATCCAGGCCGAGCTGCTCGGCGAACGGCGCACTCTGCACGGGGGCGGTCCCGACCAGGACACCGCCCACCTGCTCGTCGGCGCCATGGGCGAATGTCACCCTGACGCCCGACCCGTCGCGACGAAGGGCTGTGACCTCGTCCGCCCGGACCGTGACCCCTGCGGCATCCAGGATCGTCCGGTGGGTCGGGTCGAGCTCGCCACCATTCGTCAGAACGGTGATCCTGCTCGCGACGCGCTCCATGAGCAGCGCCATCCGTGGCACCTGAGATCCGCTGCCGAGCACGGCCACATGGGTGTCTGCGTACTCGAAGCCGTGGCAGTAGGGGCAGTGCGCGACAAGAGAGCCGAACAGCTCCTGAAGGCCGGGCGTGGGCGGCAGCTGGTCGCGAAGTCCGGTGGCCAGGAGCAGCGTGCGGCCGGCGACGACTCCCCCGTTGTCCAGGAACACGACGAAGCCGCTCCCGGGCACCTGGACGATCTCCGTCGCGGTGGCCTCGCGAATCTTGACCGAGTCATACTCAGCCAGCTCGGCCCGGGCCGTGGCACGGAACTCCGCTGGTGTGGTGCCGTCGCGCGTGACCATGTTGTGGATGGCGTCGGCCGAACCGTTGCGGTACTCACCGGAGTCGAGCAGCAGTGTGCTGCGGCGCACCCGGCCCAGCGTCAGGGCCGCCTGCAGGCCGGCGGGTCCACCTCCGACCACGATGACGTCGTAAGGATCGATGGCGGCGTCGGGCGAAAGGTGTTGCGGCATGGGGAGTTCTCCTCGGGATGGACCTACAGGAATCAACACGGCACCGGATGCCCCTCAAAGAGCTCCAGGCTCGCGGCATCGCTCTCGACCATCAGGCTGGCGCGGGCCTCTGCCCCGGCATGGTCCTGCTCCAGCGGGCGTCGGCCGTCATCCGCAGGACGCCTGCGGCCGGCGCCGTCAGCCATGATCGGGGCAAGGACTGTGTACCGGACGAGGTGCTGCATCCGTTGTTCCTGCACTGATAGACGGCGGCCCGGAACCCGGGCCCCGTCCATCTGAACCTCGACCGGTCGACGGAATGTCGACGTCGTGTCGACGTCCCGGCATCCAGGATTCTGCGGACATGGGGGCAGGCGTACGGGCACGGCTGCCCCGAAGAGCTCAGTTCCTGCCTCATAGGGCATCGAGCAACCGGACGAAGCAGTCGTTCGGCCAGCGTTCGCCGGGCGTTGTCCGTCAGGTCGCCCTTGTCCGAGAGACTCCACGTCCCTCGCGCCTCTGCCGGACCTGTCCCTCGCCTGCGACGGGTACGCCGCCGTCGAGCGCGATCGCCAGGAATCGCAGGAGGATCATGTCCGCTACCGGTGCCGCTCTCACGAACTGGTCGAACGATGGCAGGGTCGACGCCCGGCGATGCCAGCCGGGCGCGCGGTTGGACGACGAACTCTGGCGCACGTCGCGTCACAGCCTTCACGCGTGCGTCCAGGCGAAGGCGCTCGGTCTCGTCGTGCGGAACGGCGTGGTGCTGATCGACGAGGCGACGCCGCTCGCGGTGCCGAGCCGCGTGGGGTCCCCGCCGGTGCAGGAAGAGAGCCGACAGCCACGAGCACCCTGGTACGTGGAGCACGGGATGCTCGGTGAGCTGACGGTGGCGGGCCTCTTGAGATGGACCTCTGAGGAGGCGGCCCTGGCAGCTCGTGCCGCTGTCGCAGGGTTCGACGGCGAGTTCGCCGATCTGGCCGTCGCGGACCTTGTCGAGGCCAAGATCGCGGCCCTGCTCGCGAGCAACGAACCGGCGGTCTGGGATCGCCGGCTGGAGCGCGGCGAGATGCATGTCACCGGCGAGCACCTGGTGTGGATCAGGCCGGAGCTGGTCGAGCCACGTCCGGCGGAAGAGGTGGACGTCACGGCTCTGCGCAGGTACGACGTGCGATTCGCGACCACGACGTCCGCCTTGGAGTCCAGCCGAACGGTGTCGTCCGGGCTCGATGCGCTCTTCTTCACGGCGTTCAACCTCGCGTCGGGGGCCGCGTCCGCCCAGGGTGTCGGGGTGCCGCTGCTCGCTGCCGATGGGTCTGCCTCGAGCTCGCGGACGGCCACGACCACCGTGATCACCGGGAGGAAGCTCTTCGTCGAGAGGTCCTCGCGGTTCCTCAGCGGTGTGCGATTCCGGGTGTTCGTCGACGGCATCGAGCTCAGCGGCACGCCAGGGGCGGTTGCTCGCGGCGTGGCAGTGGACCTGCCGGCGATCTTCTCCTCGGCCGCCGAACCGCGGGCGGTGCTGACGTCGCCGACACAGGTCGTGACGGGCCAAGACACCTTTGCCCGGCCGCTCTCCGGCGACGAGGTGCTCCATGCCGTCGACCTGACACCGGTCGTGGCCCAGGAACAGGCACGCCTGCGACGCGCTGGGTTGGGCCCCGAGCTGACTCGATCGATCGTGGCCCAGGTCCAGGACGTGCTCAACGAGCGCAACGCGCGTAACAACAGCAGGTGGTGGCTGACGACCGGCAGCGTCTCACGTGGGATTACTGCGGGCGCGGACACACCTCTTCTGCGGCGCCTCACCTCCCGGTTCAGCGGCCATTTCCGGGTCGTCGCGACGCTGGAGAGCATCCAGCGCCTGGGCACGACCGATGCGGTGCCGATGCGCACCGACCTCGGCGGAGCGCGCGCCGTGGCGCTCGGCGAGGGAGGGTCGAGCGCGGCGGCGATGACAGTGGCGCTGAACACCACGGGACTGACCGGCTCTCTCCCGGATCCCAGCACCGTTGCGATACGCACGAGCGGGGTCGCGCCTCTGCTCGGGGTGACGGTGAGCCGGAGCCGGGAGTGGAGCCACCGCTTGACGTCGCAGCCCGCGACCCACTCAGTGCTCAACGCGACCGCACCGCAGGCACGCTACCGGTCCGTGCTCGCCATCAAGGTGATCTGGGAGTCCAGCAGCATCGCGGCGCTGACGCGCAGGCCGTCGGTGACCACCCGGACCAACGGCGACATCGGCGTCCCTGAGCTCGGTACGCACGGTGCTGCCGCCTTCGAGGAGCGCCTGCTCGGTCCGCGTGCCGGCAAGGACACGCCGCCCACCGGCGCTGCCGTCGTCGTGCCGACGGAGGCAGCGGGCTCGGCCGGCCCGCACCTGCAGGTGCTGCCGCAGGAGACCGAGACGCTGCGCCACACCGTCTCGGTCCGGCCCGCCACACTGCATCCGGACTACCGCCCTCGACGTGGTCGGCGCGAACCGCTGGCGCTCGCCAGCCGGATGGGTCTGGGCTTCGCCGTGGGCAGCTCTCTTCCCGGCTCCGAGCTGGTGGCAGAGCACTTCCGCACCCGGCTGGAGCAGCTGGTCACCGAGCGCGGCATCCGCGGGGTCGACTGGGCTGCCGTGCACCGGGACCTCCTCGTGAACTTCGGTACGCCACGGCTCGAGGGCGACATGAACGGCGTGCTGGCCGGGATCAAGCACACCCTCCGGGTCGGTGACCGTCAGGTGAGTCTGTTCGTGCGCCTGCATCTGACGGACACGGTCGACGTGACCGACTACCCCGGCGTGATCAACACGCGTGCCGCGGTCGGCGAGTCCGTGGTGGGCGGAGTCTCGAAGCAGTGGACGGCGCAGGGCACGGTGGGTGGCGCGCTGCGCGTGACCGTCCCGTGGGTGCGGGTCCAGGCGGGAGCCGTTCGGATGATCGGCCGGTTCTTCCGCGGTCACGGCGACCACTTCGGCGTGGGCACCGAGACGTACCGCCGTGTGGAGAGCATCGGCCGGGAGGACGAGCACACCATCGACGCCGTCTACGAGTCGTCCGTGCACGTGGTCGATGACCGGAGGCTCCGTCCCGAGCGATGGTGGACGCTCGACCCGACCAATGTCGTCGCCAAGATCGTGGTGCCGGGACAGCACGTCCCCGCAGAACCGGTGCGCGCGGACGTGGCACTCCGTACTGGTCTACTGACCCAAGCCACCAGGGCATGGCCAGAGGGCCACCGGCTCGACCTGACGGCCGGCACCGCGGGTCTCTTTCCCGTGTTCCTGACGCTCCCGGTGCTGGCGCGGACCACGGCCGGCCTGTACGCCAGGTTGCACGGTCTCCCTCCGGCCTGGGCGCAGAGCGAGGTCTGCTGGCCCACCGAGATCCTCGACCTCGCGGACCCTACCTGGCACGCGGCGCGGCTGGGCATGCTCGCCGGCGAGCGGGGCTTCACCGCGGAGCTGCCGGACCGCGACGGGTGGCGGACGACGGTCACGGTCAGGTTGCGCGCGTACGCCCCACGGGAACTCGCGACCACCGGCGAGACGGAGATCGAGCAGTACTCGAAGACGACCCAACACCATGCCCGCGAGCGAGAGCACGGTCACGCGGTCGGCGTGCAGGTAGCCCTGGGCCCGCAGGTTCGACTCGGTTCCGACGCGCCTCAGGACATCGAGTCGGTCGGCGACGACGACTTCGGACGCGACACAGTCACCTCGCGCCAGGGACCTGGCGGCAGGGCGGCCCTGCTCGCGCACGGCGGGGCGGAGCAGTCCTGGACGCGTACCGCGAACCAGAAGACAGGATTTCTCGACATCACCCGTGCCACGTACTCGGGCCCCAAGACGGCCCTGCGGGTCGACCCCGTTTACCAGGTGACCGTCACCCGGGCCCGGGGTGAGCGGCCCGACGTGGAGCACGCCCGCCGGTACCTGAGATTCGACGGCGCACTCGACCTGCTCGCACCCCCGCGCCGAGCCGAGGACCTCCTTCCTCCGACCCGGCGGGCCGGTGCCCCGGCCTCGCGCGACATGCCGCGGACCTATATCGGCCCCGGGCTCCCACGGGCCTCGGCACACGCCGAGCAGCTCATGGCCGACGGTGTGCTGGACGCCGTGGAACGCCACCTGATCCGGCACGGCGCACTGCGGTCACGCCCGGACGAGCGCGCCGGCGTCGCCGATCCCTTGCGCCGTTCCCTGGAGGCCGTGTTCCGCTCCGACGCGTTGCTCGCTCAGATGCCGGCTCTGCTCAGCTCGGGCGTCTGGGTGTGGCTCCCGGTCAAGGGGTTCGCCGGGGCGGCGTACTACCTGTGGGTTCGGGTCACGGTGGCGCGGATGGACCCGGCACACGGCCAGCGGCCCCGTCCGGAGGTCAAGCTCACCCTGCGCGGCGAGCGGCTCCACGAGACCGAGGACGGAAGGTCGAGCAGGGTCACCGTGCTCGGCGGCGCCGCCGTTGTCGCGCGTGGCGGCACACGATCGGCGGAGTCCCACGAGCACGGGCACGGTGGCGCGGAGCTGCGAGCGGGCAGGCTCTTCAGCCGGGAGAGCGCCGTCAGCAACTCGACCAAGACCGTCGACATCTATCGGCTTGGCACCAAGGACGAGCACGGGTCGCACGAGTTCGAGCACAACGTGAGCTTCCGGGTGGAGACCGCCATGTCGTACGACCCGCCCGAGATCGTCAGGGTAGTGGCGGACGCCATCGGCACGGTCACCCGTGGCGCGCGACAGCTGACGCACCGGATCGCCGACGTCGCGACACGACCGACGGGACTCCTGGGCGATCCCGCCGCTGCCGTGCTCGCCGGCTCGTCCGCACGGCCGACGCTGCGGTCAGAGCGCACCTGGTGGCTCTGGCGGGAGGTCGAGCACGTCGAGGGCCGGACCAGGTTGCTCGTCCCCCACCACATGACGGCAGCGGACGCGGTGCCTGAGCAGGGGGCCGCGTCCGTCGCACCGTTCCGACGCACCTTCGGACAGGACCCGCGCTGGGAGCCGGTCGACCTGCGGCCGCACGGCCTGCCGCCGGCATTCCTGGAGAACTTCCACCCCGGAGACGTCAACGCCGAAGCCATCAACCGCTGGACGTGGCTGGCGGCCGTGCGTACGGTACGGCCGCCAGACCTCACCGATCACGCGGTCGACGAACGTGCGGGAATCGATGTCCCCGCACGCGCCGGGCTCAGCCACGCGCACGACATGGCCTACCTGCACGACACCAGTCACGGCGCGGTGCGGCCACGCATCGTCGAGCTCCTGAGCCGGGAGTACGAGGTGCATGTCGGCACCGAGGTCGTCAAGGTCGGCTTCGAGCTGCGGGCGGCGCGAGAGTTCCGTCCGGAACAGGAGATCCGGAACAAGACGCGCCGGTACCAGCAGGTCGACACCGCGACGGAGTCCGCGCGGAGCACATCCTCCGGCTGGTTCGTCAGCCTGGGACCGGAAGGCGGAGGAGGAGGCGCGGACCAGGCGTTCATCGGACGGCTACCTTACGAGCGAAAGGTGGCCACCGGTGAGAAACGGACCGCCGGTGACTCAGCAACGCACGAGACCAACCAGGAGGGCACCCGCCAGCTGCGGTACTTCGCCTTCGACGTCACGCTGGTCGCACAAGTCGCGACGTCACCTCGACGCGCCCTTCGGGTCGACGTCACCGATGGACTGGTCGGCGCCCTGCCGGTGGAGAACGGTCGGCTCGTCGGAGACCTGGAGGACTCCCTCGGATGGCTGCTGCGGCCCCAGGACGAGGTCCGGGCTACCGTCGACGCAGGCGCTCGACCGATCATCTGGCAAGCCAGCAGCCACAGCGACGGGCAGGCATGCGTCTCGGTGGCCACGGTCACGCTCGTTCCGCCGACACGCTCCGGCTACTGCTCGTCCGCAGATCGTTCGATGTCGCCCTCGGCCCGCCAGATCCAGTTCCACCGGTGGTAGAGCACCTGGAGGCCCGCGCGAAGCTGGTTGTCGAGGGACGGGTTGGACCGGCCGGGCTCCGGCAGGGCCGCCTCGCCGATTGCCCACGTGGCGCCCGCCTCGCGTGCAGCCCGCAGCCGAGCGGCGATGAGCGCGGACTGCGCACCCCGGCCGCGATGCGCCTGCAGTGTGGCACCCGAGTTGAGCGAGGCGACCGTGCCGTACACGTACAGGCTCGCCCCGGCGACCATGTGGTTTCCGTCCCAGGCGGCGAAAGGCGTGGCGGCGGGGTTGTGGAAGCTCTGGGCGAGCATCGCCACAAGGTGCTCGTTGTCCATCCCGAACTGACCGGTGACCAAAGCGGCCCACTCCACCGCCTCGCCTTCGGTAACGGGCCCGACCCGCAGATCGGTGAGGGCTGTGGTCCGGGTCTCCTCAATCGGCGCGCCCAGCTTCGCCCACGAGCTGCCCTCCTCGAGGCCGTGGGCGGCCGAGATGTCGTCCCAGTCGGCGGGCAGTACCGACGGCGCGATCTGGAGCACCGCCATGGGCGCTCCCCGGTCCCGGTAGAAGGCCAGCACCCGGTCGATCAGGTCGTACGTCACCGGCTCGGCTAGCCGCGAGTTCGATCAGTGGTGGATGGCGAGTGACGCCGACCGACAGGCACACGGGCACGAACATCTCCGCCATGCCGTTGTCGGAGACATGAGCTTCGCGTTCGAGACGTTCGCAGCGGCGGACGATCCGGAGCAGGTGCTCGGCGTCCACACCCCCGAGGCCGGCTCTGCGTCGGAGCGCGCGGTCGTCGAGCTGGCGGCACTGGCGGTGCCCTCTGTCGTGAGAGGAGCACGCACGCAGAGCCTCCGCATCGCGTGACCGGAACGGTGCAGCCTCACCGGGCTCCCGTGGTCCCGACGGCAGGCTGGGGGGTCGCCGGGCGGCGACGCGCTCCAGCGGCAGCTGGTCACGAGGTCCGGTGGCCAGGAGCAGCGTCCTGCGGCGGGGGTCAGCACGGCACCGGGTGCCCGGCGAAGAGCTCCAGGTACCGGGAGTGGACCTTTTCGGTGTGGTCTCCCAGCGCCGCCGGGGTGAGGATGTCGTGCCCGAGCTTCGCCGCCGCGGGGATCAGGTAGCTGCTGAACGCGGCACCGGCCGCCGCCGCGATCGCGGCGGGCACCGCGAGAGCCGTCTCCGGATGCACGGCGTCGTCCGCCTCCGAGAGCGCGGCGGCCACCCGGGTCAGCCGGGTGCCCTCCGGCACCCTGCGGATCGCAGCCGCGATGCTCAGGTACTGCGCCAGCGCCGTGTACGAGTAGCCCCGGTCCGTGACCCGGTCGGGCAGCAGACCAGGTCGGTACAAGATCCGCAGCGCCGCCGCGACCGGACGCGCGGCCTTGCGGGGGTGGGGGTCGTAGAAGGGAGCGATGACCAGCAGGCGCCGGACCTGGAGCGTGGGCCTCGTCGCCAGCCAGCTCGCCAGCACCGCGCCGGCAGATATCCCGACGACACCGACCTCCGTTCCCAGGCTCGAGGCAACGGCCCACGCCGCCAGGGCGTGGCCGCGCAGGCCGGCAGCGGTGACCCCGGCGTGCGCGTCCTGCTGGACCAACCCGTGCAGGGGCGCCCTCGGCGCGAGGACGTTGTATCCCTGCGCGTAGAAGCGTTCGCCCAGCGCCGCGAACTGCGCCGGCGTGTGCGTGTAACCGTGGAACATGAGAACGGCTTTCGGTCGTCGCGTCCCGTGCGACCACACCTGAGTGCCCGCACCGGGCAGAACAGCGGGATTCGCGGCATCGCTGTCGACCATCGACCTGGCGCGGGCGTCTGCCCCGGCATAGTCCAGAGGGTTCAACGTCGCTCGTCCGCGGTCGCGCGGTGGGTGTCGAACCGGCACCCGACGGGCGGTCCCTCCGGTGGGCGTCGGCCGCCGTCATCCACAGGGCGCCTGCCGCCGGCACGGTCGGCCATCACTGACGCAAGGACTGTGTACTGGACGAGGTGCTGCATCTGTTGCTCCTGGACTGATGGACGGACGGCCCGGATTCCGGGCCACCTCCAGGAAAACCTCGACCGGTCGACGAAATGTCGACGTCGTGTCGATGTCCGATCAGTCACGCATCCGCCCGTGTTCGCGCCCGGACCAGCAGCGGCTACTGCTCGTCCGGCGATCGCGGCGCGGGGTCCAGCGTGCTCCACGTCCCCGCCGCGATCTGCGCGGCACGTTCAACGTCCCCCTCGGCGCACGCCTGGATGAGGTCGTCGTGCCTGTTCGCCGATGCCACCCCGGCCACGGACGAGAACCGCAGCATCTCCGCCCGGCGCAGCACCGGAGAGAACTGATCGAGCACCGCGGCCAGCGCACCGTTGGCCGCTGCGGCGATGGGCACGGCATGGAGCTCGTCGTCCACCCGCAGTGCCGTCTCGATGTCACCACGAGCGATCGCCTCCCGGAACCGGAGGTTCGCCTGGCGCATCCTCTCGATCTCGGCCTCGCTGAGATTGCCGACGGCGCGGCGGACCGCGAGCTGGTGCATCGCGGCCACGACATCACGGGCCTCGCGGACCGCCCGCTCGCTGAGGGAGGTGACGGTCGTCGAGCGTCCGGGCTGCGCGGCGACCAGGCCGGCCTCGGCCAGGCGCAGGAGCGCCTCACGCACGGGCGTGCGGCTGACGCCCAGCCACGTGGCGAGGTCGCCGTCGCGCAGCTGCTCGCCAGGTGCCAGCGTTCCGTCCACGATGGCGTCACGCAGCCGATGGTAGACATCGTCCCGGAGCAGCCGACGGTCGATCGCAGGATCATTCTGTGGAATGGGCACGCAATATATTGCACCCCCCGATGAGGTGAAAGCAAACGGCAGAGCGCATACGTTGCGATATATTGCATGAGATACACTCGATAGCGTGCATGGGACGCGAGGGTTCGCAGAGGCCCTCGCTGAGCCAGCGGCCCGACGAGAAAGAGTGGACATGAGCGTCAGGACAGTCCGAGGGCCGGCCCGTGCGGCGACGGACGACGAGACTCGCCCGGCCGCTGCCGAGCGCATCCTGGACGCGGCCGACACTCTCTTCGACGCCCACGGGATTCGCGCGGTCAGCGCCGACAAGATCATCGACACGGCCAGGACAGCGAAAGCCACCTTCTACCGGCACTTCCGCACCAAGGACGAGCTCGTCGTCGCCTACCTGGAACGACGAGCGGCCCAGGAGCTCTCGGTGCTGGACGGCATCCGCGGCTCGGCGAGAGACGGCTCCGAGGAGCTGCGGCTCCTCGCCGACGGGATCGAGTCCGAGATCGGTCGCCCGGAGTTCCGAGGCTGCCCGTTCCTCAACGCGGCGGCCGAGTACCCGGACCCGGAAAGCCCCGTCCGGGCAGCGGTGGCGCGTCAACGGACGCGGTACCGAACGGTGTTCGCCCAGATGCTCGGACGGCTCGGTGTGGCAGACCTCGCGGTGGCCACCGAAGCTGTGATGATGCTGCGCGACGGCGCCATGACGGCCGGCCGTCTCGACGGGGGACGAGATCGACGGACGCTTGCCGTGGCGCTGTTCGCCGTGGTGGACGCCCATCGGACCGAGACGCAGGAGAACCGGTCTGCCTAGGCGTTTCGGCGATGCGCCGCTGGGCACACCGCCGAAACGCTCACGCCGGCACCCTGCTCAGGGCTCCGCGTGCAGCCCTCGGTAGTTCGCGTGGAAGAGCCGCTTGCCGACCGCACGCAGCGCGAGGTCCCGGGTGGTCGGAGACATACCTCGCGTTCGGTCTCGTTTGTTGCTCTCGCGCTGCACGTGCTCCACCCGCGGCCGACGCCGCCGCTCGTACGCCTGCACGGCACGTTGGATCGTGGGAGTCGTGCGGAGCACGTCGGAGAGCACCAGGGCGTCCTCGACGGCCATCGCGGCGCCCTGGGCCATGTTCGGCGTCGTGGCATGCGCCGCGTCACCGATCAGCAGGACATTTCCCCTCGACCATGCCGAGAGCACCACCTGTTCGATCGGTCCGCTGTGCACGACGGCCCCTGACGTCAGCTCAGGGACGGGCGCCGCGAAGCGCTCGCTGAGCCCTTCCGGACCGGTGCCCGCGTCCTTGACTCCCACATCGACGTAACAGTACGCCTGGTCCGCGCTGATCGGGACCATCAAGAACGACGCACCCCGGCCCAGGCGCGCCGACCACGCGGCGTCCATGGCGCCACGAGCCGCGAGCAGCCGCCAGACGTGCAGGCCCGTCTGCTCGAGCCCGGCGTCGGCGAACGCGAGCCGACGCACCGTCGAGTGGACGCCGTCCGCCCCGATCACCAGCTCGTAGTGCCCGGAGGCGCCGTCGTCGAACGTGACATCGACGCCCGCACCGTCCGGGACGATCGACGTCGGGCTCACGCCCCATCGGATCGGCACGTCGTCGACCCCGTCGAGCATCACACCGCGTAGCGCCGCTCTGGAGGTGGCGACCGTCGGGGCGATGCCTCGCCACAGGTCAGCCATCCTCACCTCGTAGAGGAGACGCCCGCTGGAGTCTGCGACCCGCTGGCTGTCGATCTGGATCGACACGTCGACCACCGGCTGACCGAGCCCGAGCGCGCGCAGCCCACGTACCGCGTTTGCGGGGAGGAAGATCCCTGCACCACCGGGATCGGGCGCCGGGGTTCGTTCGACCACCTCGAGCTCAGCACCCCATCCGCGCAGCGCGCGCGCCGCGGCGAGTCCGGCGATACCAGCCCCCACGATCAGGACCCTGCGCACCGCACCGCTCTGCGTCGACGCTCCCGAGGACTCGGACGACGGGTTCGACATTCTTGTTTCCCTTTCGAAAGTGCACATCTGTCTTGCTGGGTCCTGCGCCCGGGCCCGCCGGTCGGCAGCGCCCGCGCCGTCGGTCGCTCATAGCCCGACCTCGGCACCCGGTGGCGGTCAGCGCAGGCTCCACTTCTGGTTGTCGGCTCCCGAACAGGACCAGAGCTGAAGCTTGGCGCCGTTGTCACCCACCCGGCCGTCCGTCACGTCCACGCACCTGTCGGCGCTGATGTTCACCAGGTCGTGCGAGGCGTTCAGCGTGAACCGCTGACCGGCACCCCCGGTGCAGGCGCGAACCTGGATCGGCGCGCCGTCTCCCGTTCCAACAGCGGTCATGCAGTTGCCTTCGGAGCGGACGGTGCCGTCCGAGTAGAACGTCCAGGTCCGCCACGGTGTGACGGGTTCGCAGTCCCAGAGCTCGATCTGGACGCCCGTGCGTCCCTCGTCGGTGACGTCGATGCACTTGCCGGCCCCGTGGTTGACGACGGCGCTCCTGGCGAGGACCTTCGGTTGCGGCGCCGTCCGCGACGCGGGTTCGTCGGCACCTTCGGACGTCCCAGAGCCTGAGTCGCCGGCATCCGGGGGCGTGTCCTCCTGGGCCGCCCGGGTGTCGGAGGTCGGCGTTCCGGTGGGCTTGGAGCTGTCCTCGGCGCTCCCACCAGACGAACCTGCGACCGGAGCAGACCCGCCCCTGACGGGGCCGATCGCCGCGGGCTCAGCCGCCGGTTCGGCGCCCCGGGGCTCCGCGCCGCCAGTCCTCGTGGGTCCCGAGTCTGTGTCCGACCGGTCGGCGTCCGTCCGGTCGCTGGCCCTGGCCTCGGCCGAGGGCGAGGCCTCCGCCTCGCTCCGGTGGGCTGGGGCCGCCGAGCCGGTGTGACCGGTCAACGCGCCGACACCGACCGCGAGGCCGCCCGCCAGCGCCACGACGAGGAGCGCGGGCAGCACTCGGCCGAGGAGGGTCGCGGGGCGCTCCCCCGGCCGTCTGACGACCGACGTCAGGGCGCGGGCCAGGCTCGCGTACTTCCTGCCGCCACGGGGCTCCTGCGGTGTCTGATCCACTGTCATTCCCTCTCGATCTGGTTGCTCTCGGCGCGGCCGCCGGACGCATGCTGGGTCGGGGCACGACGGCTCACGGCGGGCCCGTCGGGACGTCCTGCGGGAGCACGAGGGTCAGGTCCTGCGAACCCGGCTCCTTGAGTCCCGCCACACGTTGTGCCTGGTTCTCCGTCATCCGCTGGAAGACCTGCCGCGCCGTACGGCCGTTGCCGAACCGCTCACCCCGGGGGATGCCGGCGAAATAGTCGCCCAGCTGCTCGACCGCGCTGTCGGCGAGCTGGTAGTCGTAGAGCTCCGCGAGACGGCACACGATGCCGACGAGTTCGTCGGAGGAGTAGTCCGCGAAGGTCAGCGTCCGGGTGAAGCGGGAGGCGAGCCCCGGGTTGGAGTCGATCAGCCGTTCCATGTCCCGCGGGTAGCCCGCCGCGATGACGACGACGTCGTCCCGGTGGTCCTCCATGAGCTTCACCAGGGTCGACACCGCCTCCTGGCCGAAGTCGGCGCCTTGTCCGTGGGGGACGAGGGCATACGCCTCGTCGATGAACAGCACGCCCCCGATGGCCTGCCGGAAAACCGCCTGGGTCTTGGGCGCGGTGTGTCCCACGTACTCACCGACCAGGTCGCCCCGGGACGCCTCGACCAGATGACCGCGCGTCAGCAGGCCCAGCGCCGCGAGGATACGGCCGTAGAGGCGAGCCACCGTGGTCTTGCCCGTGCCGGCGTTCCCGGCGAACACGAGGTGCCGGGACAGGGGTGGCGCCGAGAGTCCTGCCTCCTGCCGGCGCTTGACCATCCGCATGAGGTTGGCGAGCGCGTTCACCTCGTCCTTCACCCGCTCCAGGCCCACCAGCAGTGCGAGCTCCCCGAGCAGGTCGTCCAGGCTCTCCTCCCGAGGATCGGTCTCGTCCGCGCCGGCGGTGCCGGCTCGGACCTCCGTGACGGCTCCCGGTGTCCTCTGTGAGTCCGCTCTCGCGCTGTGGGCCGGCAACGAGCTGGTAGCGACCGCCCGGGTACTGCACCCCTCGAAGACC
The DNA here is from genome assembly GCF_024171955.1 of Promicromonospora thailandica. Taxonomy (GTDB): domain Bacteria; phylum Actinomycetota; class Actinomycetes; order Actinomycetales; family Cellulomonadaceae; genus Promicromonospora; species Promicromonospora thailandica. The sequence goes on from NZ_JAMTCS010000001.1 coordinate 640,780, forward strand.
GGCGCCGCGCCGTCGGTCAGCGTCAGGTCAGCCGTCGTGTCGTGCACCAGGCAGTCCCGGAACAGCGGTGTGGCCGCCGCGCCCACGTAGATGGCGGGGAACTCGGTCTCCGACACGGTGGACGTCTCGATCAGGCCGGCGGCGCCGTCCGCCACGTACACCCCGTTCTTGCGGGTGCGCGCGATGGTGACCGACCGGACCCGCGGCCCGGCGGAGGCCCACACGACCAGGCCGCTGCCCCCGGTGTCGGTGATCGTCACGTCCTCCAGCGACGCATTGCTGCCCTCGTCGACGAAGATCCCCGCTGAGCCGGTCTCCATGACCTGCCCGCCCCGGACGAGCGCGTCGGTGCGAGGACCGATCTCGATGCCGGTGCCGGCGATGCCGGACACCTCGCAGCCGTCGAGCAGGGGACGGTGCCGGGTGCTCAGGCACACGCCGGCGCCGGAGTCGCTCACCCGGCAGTCACGCAGCAGGAGGTCCCCGTCCTCGACGGACACACCCACGCTCCGGGCGCCCTCCACCCGCACCCGCTCCCCGACGAGGTCCGCGCGCTCCACCACACGGACGCCGTGCTCCGGCGTGGTGCTCACCAGGCAGTCGCTCAGCGTGGCCCGCGAGCCGCCACTGAGATGGACGGCCGTGAACGCGGTGTGCGAGACCTCCCCGCCCGTCAGGACCACCGTTCCCTCGCCGGACACGTGGATGCCGTTCGCCCTCGAGCGGGTCAGGACCGTGTCCCGCACCCGCGCGGTCGCGGCCCCCGTCACGACGAGGGCGGTGCCTTCCGAGTCGGCGACCCGCACCGTCTCCAGGGTGACCTGGGCGCTGCCGGCGGCGTGGATGCCGCTGCTGCGGGTGTCGCGCACCTGCGTGGTCGCCAGACATATCCGGACGTCACCGGCCACGAGCACGCCTTCCGCACCCGTGCGGACGATCTCGCAGCTCTCCACCCTCGTCCGCTGCTCGTCCTCCCCAGAGGCGGCGACGTCCAGGTCTGCGCCGACGACCGCGGGAACGGCGCCCGGAGCAGCGGTGCCGACGGCGAGGACTCCCTGCGCACCCGCATCGTGGATGCGGCAGTCTCGCAGCACGGGATGCCCGAGGGTCTCCAGCTGCACGGCAGGCCCACCGGTACGCTGGAACTCGCACGACTCGAACACCCCGCTGGCCGCGCCGCCCACGTGAAGTCCCCGGCCGCGGACGTTGTCCACCCTGGTTCCGGAGCACTGCGCCCGGGCGTCGTCGTCGAGGCGGATACCGTCACCGTCGATCCCGCGGAGGGTGCAGTCCACGAGCACGGTTCGGCTCGTCCCGGTCAGGTGGGCTCCGGCCCCCTCGCTGTCCGAGACGTCGCAGCGACGCAACGTCACGTTCGCGTCACCGGTCACCTCGAGGCGTCCGCCGGTGACGCGGCACCCCTCCAGGACCGGTGCCCCGCCACGAAGCAGGACCGCCACGTCGTTCGCGGCCGGGCCTTCGAACTCCAGGTCACGGACGGTCGCGCCCGACCCGGTCACGGTCAGCGCCGGCCGGTCCACCGAGACGACGTGCACGGTTCCGGCCCCTTTCGCCGCGAGGATGGTGACGGGACGGTCGACGACGAGGGGCTCGTGGTAGACACCCGGCTGGACGGAGATGGTGGCGCCGTCACCGGCCGCGAGCACGGCCGCGCCGATGGTGCGGTGGGCGCCCCAGCCGCCCGCGGGCGTGACCCTCTGCCACCCCGCGCGCCCCCCGCTCGTCTCGGCGGCGGGGCGCGCTCGGTCAGAGCTGGCCACCGACCTGGGCCAACGCCTCGAAGACGCCGAAGACGCCGACGGCGAGCGCGATGCTCAGGACGGACAGCGTGGAAGCGACGGAGCCGATCCATGCGGGACGGGCGCCGCCGTCGTCGGCGGGCTCGACGAGCTTGACCAGGCCCACCACCATCGCCGTCAGGCAGAGACCGCAGACCACCAGCATCTGCAGCGGTCCCGGCAGCCAGGGAAGGAAGGTGGCGGGTGCCTGCAGGCCCAGAGCGACAAGGCCTGCCACCCCCGCGGTGAGCACAGGAACGACCGCGGCCGGAACGGTGCTCTGCCCCGCCTGGGCGATCAGCGCCAGGCCGACGCAGAGAACGAGGAACACCGCGTAAAGGTTCGTCGATCTGCTCAGCACGACGAGACCGCTGACCAGGACGACCGCGGCCGTCACGCTCCAGGCGACCAGAACGCGGCGGCTCCGGTCCAGCACGGCCGCCGCCTCGGCTGAGGCGTCGGTCACCGGTGCGGCGGCGCCCTGGCCCGGGGGCAGCGACGCGAGCCGACCCGCCAGTCCCGGACCCAGCGCCAACAGCACGAGCGCGACCACGGTGACCACGGCAACCCGTTCGGTGGCGTCCGCCCGGACGAGGGCCAGCAGCACCGCGACCGGTACCGACACGACCGCGAGCAGCGCGACGGTCAGGGTCCAGACGTCGATCACCGCAAGCAGTACCGCGAGGGCCCCGATCGCGGCGCCGCCTGCTGCTGCCACCACGGCGGCGTTCTCACTCACGCGTGAGACGGGAAGCGCATAGCCGGCCAACGCGAGTGCCGGGACCGCCACGAGTGCCAGTCCGACCCGCAGCGGCGCCGGCACGGGCCAGTCCTTGCGCGTGGCCAGACCTGCCACGAGGACGAGCGCGGACCCGTAGGCCGCGGCGACCAGCCCGGCGAGAGGGCTGTCGGGGGTCGTGACCACGAAGGTTGCCACAGCGGCCAGGAACCCCAGGGTCGCGAGGACCACGGCGGTCAGTGCGCGGTGCCACCCGCTCCACCGTTCCCACCGCCCGCCCTCGTCGACCACCGCGTCTTCCAGGTCGGTGACCAGCGGGCCGTCCGTCTCCCCCGCGACAAGGTCCCTCAGGTACAGGGTCGCGCCGTCGACCACCTGCGCCTCAAGGAGGGACATGCTCGGCGGAAGCGGCGGCTCCCCGGCCCGGGCGAGCGACCAGGCGGGCGGCAGGGTGTCGTCGCCCACCTGACCACAGCGGTGGATGAGGTCGGGGAGGTACTCACCGATCGGTGCCCGGGCGGGCACGGCCAGGTTCACGCGTCGCCGCATGCCGACCACCGTGATCCGGCAGCGGTTGTCGTCCACCTTCAGTTCCTCGTCTCGTGTCAAGTGGTAGCAGGCGGCCTTTGATCAGCGCTGGTCAGTGCTGCCAGGACCTCGTGTTGGCCCACTCGGCTTCCGAGTAGTTGCCCCAGTTGACGTTCATCGCCTGAGCGATCTGCCCGAGTACGCCCTCGGGCCCGAACAGCCCGTCGGCCGCGACGTTCCACTGCTGCTGAAGGGCCTGGTAGTACTCGGCCGCCTGGCTCTCCGTCCAGGACTCCTGGAGCGGCGCGAGCTGTCCGCGCAGCCGCGCCAGCTCCTCGGAGCAGATGTCGGCGCGCTGGTTGAGCCAGCTGCCAGCGGCCGCGAGGTCGCCGCCGACGCGGATGGTGGTGCCGTCGATGTCAGACATGGGTGTCCCTTGGTCGTCCGCTACACAGAGGTACGCGGGGGGCGCGTGGAATGTGGGGCCGCAGGGGCGGCTCAGGCGAGGTTCGCCCCGGGGGCGATCGTCCGGTCGCCGGCAGGCAGAGTGGCGTCGAGCGCCCTCAGGTTGTCGATGTTCCGCTGCTCGGTCTCGGTGTAGTTCACGTAGGTGCCGCGCAGACCTGATGCCATGCCGGTCAGGCTGTCGTGCAGCATCCGGGCATAGATGTCGTACTCGGACATCAGTGTCGTGAAGGTGCTGTGGGCCATACCCTGCCAGGACGTTCCCAGACTTTCGACGTAAACCCTGATCTGCCCGAGGATGGCGTCGATCTCCTGTGCCGTGCTCTCCGTGCTCGTCGCGGCATTGAGCACGTATTCCGGCGTGACCCGATAGGTCACGTCACCAATGGTCGTCACGGTCTTTTCCCCTTCGTCCGCCATCTGGTGTGCGCGCGACCGGCGCCTTTGAAGGCAGCGTGCCAGGTCGCACCCGAACAGTAGGCAGACGGGCATGACGGACATCGGACAACGGGGTAAGGGCTTCCCTTTGAGCGCACACATCCGCCCGTCCGGGCAACGTTCGCGGGCCCGTCGACGAGGTGCTAGTAGGCCCCGATCCTGGCGCCGTAGGCCACGGCCTCGATCCGGTTACGCAGACCGAGCCGCCTGACCACGCCCTGGATCACTCCCTTGACGGTGCTCTCGGAGTACTGCAGCCGGGCAGCTATCTCGCGGACGTCGGACCCCTCGGCGAGCATGCGGAGCACTTCGATCTCGCGCGGCTCGAGGCCGGCCTTCCTCGCGATGACATCCGAGTCCCGCCGCTGCTCACGGATCTCGTCGGTCAGGGCTCTCGTCAGCGCCCCGGGCAGCCGCGACCCACCCCGGTCCGCCTCCATCAGGGCTTCCGTGATCTCATTCAGTCCTACCGAGGTGTAGCTGAGAAAGCTCACCACGCCGTGCCCGACGACCTCGAGCAGGGACTGGTTGCTGATGCACGGAGCGACCAGCACCTTGGGGATCTCGCAGACGCCGGGTACGCCCGAGGACCTGCGGAGCAGGTCCGCCGGCTCGTCCTCCGTCCGGGCGGTCACGTACAGCAGGACGCCGGCGTCCCGGGCCATCTCGGGAGGCAGCAGGGTGATGTCCGGGTGGTCTCGCAGCCAGGCGTTCGCCCAGTCCGCGGAGATACGGTCGGCGGCGAACACGGACACGGCGGTGCGCGGCCCGGTGTCCGCGCGATCGGTGTCCTCCTCAGCGCTCGCCAGCTCATGCTGGTCCGACGGTGCACGCCGTGACCCCGGTACGGGAGGGCGAGCCGCAGCGGGGGGAAGAACCACGAACGTCGGAAACGTCATGGATCAAGGGTAGGACGGACAACGACGGCAACGGCCTTTTTCGCGTGCCGCAGCCGCCTCCCGGCGCGTTGATGAGATCGGAATTTCTGATGCGTTCGATAGCGCTCGCCGAGGCGGCCTCGTCAACGGCAGAGAACGATCCGAAAAGGTGCCGCGGGCAACCTTCCGCTCAGCCCGTTCCGGTCTTCTTGAAACGCTCGTCGAGGTAGGAACGCATGTGTTCAGGAAGGTCGAGCTCGCCCGCCTTGATGGTTTCCAGAAGCGTCATCCACGCCTCTGCGGTGAAGAACAGCTTCGGGCCGTCGGGGTCCTTGCTGTCGCGCACGGCTATCACGCGGATCTGTTCGTCGTCGGTCATCTGGGTTCCTGTGTCCTCGGTATGAAGGCGGACGCGTCAGGCGCCCGTGGTGGAGAACGCCACGACGGAGACCGTGACGCAGTAGTCGCCGCTGTAGCTGCTCTTGTGCCAGCCCGCCTCGGACACCTTCTTGCCCGGCGCCACGTGCTGGAAACCCTGCGGGTTTTTGGCCGTCTGCCGGGACCGCTGGTTCAGGCTGAGCACGTGCGCCCGGTGGACGGGCAGCGCCGGGAGCTGGGAGCGCGAGGCCCGCGCGGTGACGGGTCCGTCGTGGCTGCGGTCGGCGAGCGGGGCCCAGCCCGACGTACCGTCCTGCCGCTCCGCAGGGGCAAGCACGACCCGGCGCCCGTGATCGCCGTACACCGTCCGCCCCTCGGGCGTGACGGCGTGCAGCGCGATGCCGAGGTACGGCCCGACCAGGTAGGCCCCGACGGTGTCGGCGTCCCGGGCCTCTGGTGTCCACAGCGCTTCGAGGATGCTCTCGGTGCCGGACCGGCCGGTCTCCCGCCGGATGGCGTCCCTGGCCTCCTGGCCGAGAGCTTCCGGGTGGTTGACGACCAGGCCGGTGAGGGCGATCTGGAGCCATTCGGGCGTGTCCACGTACGTGTCGCGGTCGACGAGCAGACCGCCCCCGACGGCGTCGAGGATCGCCCGGTAGAGGGACCCCTCGTCGGACGCGTTGTCCAGGACCGCCTCGCCCACCTGACCCGACGGGGTCGCCGTGGTGTCGACGCGCTCGACCACGTCGGTGAAGAGCGTGTCAAGGGTACGGACGGTGGTGGGCGCCTGGGCGGCAGCCTCCTCCGAAGTCCGGGCCGATGGGCGCACCGGCGCCCAGGCGGGCACCTGCCCCGCACCCCGGGCCAGGACGACGCGCGGACCGCCTTCCGTACCGTAACGGGCGACCTGCCCCTCGAAGCCGACGACGACGAGGTCGACGCCGGCGCGCTCGGCGAGCAGGGCGGGGGCCAGCGCCGTCGTCAGGGCGTCCCAGTCCCCCGGGCCAGCGAGGGCCTGCGCGATGTAGTGCCAGGCGTCACCAGAGCGGACATGCTCGGCGATCTGGTCGTGCAGTGCCCGCGCGTCGGCGAGCGCGGGACTGCCGTCGAAGTGGTGCTCGACGATGCGCGCCTCCGACTCGAAGGTGTACACCGCGCGGACGAACGACGGCATCGTCCGTGCGGCGCTGTCGGTGGCGTGGTCGCTGAGCGCCGCGCGGAGCTCGGCGGCGCTGCCCGCGTCGATCGCACCGCCGGTCAGGCGGCCCCCGACGGCGTCGAGCACCGCCTCGAAGAATCCGTCGGGTCCGGCGGCCTCCGTCCCCAGGGCGGCCTGGTGCTCTCGCAGCCAGGAGTCCAGGGCGCCAGGAGCCTGCTGGCTCGCCGGCATCAGCGCGTTGAGCGGGGACATGGCGGGGAAGTGCAACGCCTGGGAGGGCAGCGCGGCCCATGCCCCCGGGCCGCTCGTCCGGGGAGCCGTGGTGTCGTCCGGGACCGAGGCCACATAGGCGGGCCTGCCCTGGCCGTACCGGTCCAGACTGCCGTCCGGTCGAACCACCCGGACGGCCACGCCGACAAGCTGCAGCAGGAATGGCGCCACGGAGTCGGCGAGCTCCGGCCATGACGCCGGGTCTGTGATGCTCGCCAAGATGTCGTCCATGGCCGCACCGGTGTCCACCCGGGCGTCGATGTCGGCGGCGAGCCGCAGGTCGTCGGCCGCCTGTCCTGGTGCCCGGGTACGACGCGCGTAGTGGTCGGCGTAGACGCTGTAGATCGTCAGCCAGAGGTCCAGGTCGTCGTCCCGCTCGCGCCGGCCTGCCTCCACGACGGCCGCGCGCAGGTCCTGGGCGTCGGTCACGATGCGCTGCCCGACAGGCAGGCCGCCGTCCAGGGCCTGGAGGATGGCACCGAAGACGTCGTCTCCCGGCGGGACGGTGACCTGACGCCCGTGGCTCAGGGCCCAGCGCTGCTGGTCGGGACTGAGTACCGTCGACGCCGGGTCCTGCTCGGCGACGGGTGGTACGGCGACGAGCCGGTCGTCCTCCACAAGATCCTCGAGCGCGCGGAACGCCGGAGCACCCGCGACGTCGGCCACGCGGGTGGCGGCGGCCGCGTCCTGAGGCTGTCGGGCCGGGGCCAGCGCCACCCAGGCGTTCCCCGCGGTCCGGGCCAGGGTGACGTGACCCGATGCCGGGTCACCGTGGTCGCGGACCGATCCGTCACGATCCAGCACGCGCAGCGCGACGTCGAGCTGCTCGGCGGCAAGCGCCGGCCACCGGTCGTCAAGCGTGCCGGAGGCGGGTGCCGGGCCGCCGAGCGCCGCGACGAGCCGCTCGTGCTCGGACGGCGGGAGGACGAGGCCGACGGCGTCCAGGAAGCCGACACCGAGCGCGCCCTGCGCGGGGGCGCCGAGCACCCGGAGCCCGGCGCCCATCGCCCAGGCGACCTGGTGGCCCGACAGGCCGTCGAAGGCCCTCCGTGCGTCGCGTGGCACGGCCGCGGCCCAGCCGGTACGCGCGTGCCCCCCGTCGGCGGCCTCGACGATCACCACCGCGGGCCGGGCACCGTCGAGGGCCGGACCTGTGAGCGGGCCGTAGGCGCGTGCCTGGCCGTCCGCGCCCACGACGAACAGGTCGCGCCCCAGGTAGTGGCTGACCACGGAGGGGAGCACCTGATCGGCCAGTCGGTCCCAGTACCCCGTGTCGGACGCCGCGTCCGAGGAACGGTCGACCAGCACGGCCGCGATGTTCTGGCGCGCCTCGCCGGTCTCAAACGCGGCCTCGATCGTCCGGTCGAGCTGCACCAGGTCATGGTCCGGGTCGCCCGCCGCCATCCACTCACGGGTGACCGACCGGTAGGCCTCGGCAGCGGCCGGCCACCAGGGCAGGTCCTCCGTGGGCGTGTGCGTGTCCGCCCGCACCTGGTCGGCGAGCTCCTCACGCAGCCTGACGACGTCCCGCACGGGACGGTCGCTCAGGGTGACGGCACCACCCGCACCGGCCAGCACGGCGTCGAGGAACGGCAGCGGCCCCCCCGGCACGAACGACATGCCCCAGGAGCGGGCCCAGCGGGCGACCGTCCAGCCGACGCCGGCGGGGGCACCGTTGACGCCGTACGACAGGCCCTCCGGGTGCTCGGCCACGGGCCGCAGCGGCTCGGGCCGGAGCGGCTCCGGCGGCACGACCTGCTGGCGCTCGGCCTCGACGGGTGCGGGCTCGAACCCCCTGGGGGTCGCGTCGAGCGCCGCGAGCGGCGCCACCCGGGCCGCGGCCTCGCCCGTGGAACCGGTGGAGCGGGCGATGCTCGCTCCGTCCTGCGGACTGCCCGACCACTGGGCGGCGAACCGCTCCAGCGTGGCGACCGTTGTCGGATCGGGATTCTGCTTGGCACGCTCGCTCTCGAGTACCGTGCCGAAGCCGTTCCGACGCCCGTCGGAGTCGTCGGTCATCCGCACCTGCGGGTAATAGGGACCGTAGACAGACCGCGAGGTGCCCGTCCCGCTGGTGCTGGATGCTAGCGACTCCATGAACACATGAGCGATGGCGCCCGCACGTTCGTCATGGACGGCCCATTGTGCAAACCCGCGCAGTCGCGCCTGCGCCCATTGGAGCTGCCCGTCGTCCGGAACGAAATCATGACCCCGCATTCGAAGTTCGCGAACCACTAAGGGCCGAAGGTACGTGAGTTCCGCTGCGGTCAGGCTCGGGGCGCGTAGGGGGACGGCTCCAGGAACAAGCTCGGGCCCACCGAACGCAGCGTTGAGAGCGCTGAGCGCCTGGCGCACCTCAGGATCGAATCCCATATCGTACCGAGTCGCCGTCACATATTCCGCGACAAACTCGGCAGGATTCTCACTCGCATAAGCGCTGACCTCTCCCGTAATCTCCGTGTTCTCATCATCGATGAGCGCAGTGTTCAGAAGGTCGGCCATCGCCCGGGGATTGTTCTGGTAGTGCAAGAAATGCGCCACCTCATGAACAATTCCAGCTTCCGCGATGTGCGCCACTCTGTCATATACACCGAGGTCAGCCACATCGCCTGACCTTTGAAATCCCACGGGAAATTCAACACCCGACCGCGGCATCAGGAGAATGTTGTTTGGTGGCACGAAGTGGGTGTGGGAATTGCCTACGATCACCTCCCGCCGGATATCGACAGGTCGACCAGTACCCCTCGAACGGGTTACCGTGATTCGGTCCGCGTATCTCGGGAGGTAAACCTGGAGCTCCGCCTCCTGAAATTGATATCCGCGCTGCTGCAGCGCTATCACGGCGTTCCTCATCCGTTGCTGGCTGCGCTGGACCACAGGATCGTATCGTCGCTCACGGTGGAAGTTCACGCGCAAAGGTCCGATTTGCTCCCGAAAGACTTCCAAAGCCCCGTTTCTGTCGAAGTGGTGCCCCAGATTGCTGCGCTCGAGATACGATTCCAGTTCAGGATGCCAGAACACTTGTTCCCGCGGCAAATTCCTGAGTTCGTTGTCAGAGATACCTTCCGCAACAACAGACGAACGGCCGAGAATAGCGCTCATCTCAGCATCAACAAAGCGCTGTCGTCCGACTTCGTAGGCTTGCATGGCACGGTTGGAGAGCCGCCCGTGGGCGTCGCGCTCATCCATAACGAGGTAGTGATGAGCATTGATGCCATTTGCCAACTCCCGCATGTCACCCGCGTAATCCAGGCGCTCCAAGAGAGTCGAGAGATCCGGAGCGAGACGCCTGTAGCGCGCATCGATCATCTGCGGCGACAGCGCTGGTACGCGGCTCTGCTGGGAAGACGAAGTGCCTCCGCTGCTGGAGGCATATACCCGCTGAGGAGCATATGCCTGCTGAGGGGCGTACGAGGATCCGGACGACCACTGCCCGGCCCCCGCATACTGGGTCTGCTGAGGTGTCAGGGACAGAACCGAATGAGCAGCGATACCAGCTTGTCGCAGCGCGGCCGCCTGGTTTGCTGTTACGGCGATCACACCGCTCTCGATGCCGTCGATGACCTGCCGCTCTGCCGGGTTCATGAATGCTCGGACGTTGTTCACCGAACGCAGGGCAGCGATGAGCTGGTCAACTGGATTCCCGCCGTCGGCAAGGTACCGTCGGCCAGCGAGCACCTGGTTGTACAGGAGCTCCGCCTGGCTCACCAGTGGCATCTTGCGATCGACGTCGGTCAGCGCCCCGAACGCCGCCTTGATCGCAAGGTCTCGTGCGGCGGGCTCGTCGAGGATCTCCTCGTCCTTCTTGGCCCGAAAGAGCTGCCGGGCCTCCAGCAGCAGTCCGTCGGCGCTCTTCGGGTCTTGCGCGGCAAAGGCGTCCCAGGCGTCATGCACCGTCGTAGGGATTCCGTCGCCGACGACGTCAGCGACCGTGTCGGAGACCGCGTCGTCGAGCTTCGCCCCGCGCAGCGGCACGGGCGACATGCCGACGACGGCTCCGCCTCGCACGGTCAGGTCGAGCACCGTGGCCTCTGCGCACGCGTCAGCGCTCTGGCTCGACTTGCGCCAGGCATTCCTCACGGTGGTCCTCCTTTATCGGGGCGAGGGGTGTTATGGGAATCGGCTGCGAAAAATCAGGACTGCGTGCGGCTGCCCTCGAACAGACCCGGGCGCCCCGTCCACGGGAACGTGCGCTCCGGTGCTGCACCGTCTTCCGCCGGCCGCTCCGGAGCATCGGTCGGCGGCACAGCCGCGATCTCTGCCAGGTCATCGAACTCGCTGTCCTTCACCCCGAGGACGAAGGCCTCCCACTCGTCCGGGGTGTAGTAGAGCGCCACGCCGTCGGGGTCGTCCGCGTCCCGGAGGACCACCATGTACTCGGCGTGCTTGTGCGTGACGGGCACGTCGTCACCGTCCACGAACACGACCTCTGCCGATTCCACGATCCCGCGCATGTCCACCGTCCTGGGCTGGTCCCTCTGGTCTGGGGCGCGCAGCGCACACGGCGCGCCGCCCGTCACATCATCGGGTCGCCGCACATCGTTCCTGCGGGAAAGCGCACCAGCACCGCCCCTTCGAGCAGCGCACCTGCCCGGAGGGGCAGCACCGCCGCTACCCGCCTCCTGCGTTCAGAACGCACCGGTGCGGATGCCGTACGCGACGGCCTGCACCCGGTTCCTGAAACCGAAGCGGTTGACGACCTCGTGGACGATGCCCTTGATCGTTCGCTCGGAGTAGTTGAGGTCGGCACTGATCTCGGCGATCCTGCTGCCGGCCGCGAGACGACGGAAGACCTCGATCTCGCGCGGTGACAGGACGGCGCCCGCGACGTCCAGCCCGGACGACTCTCCCGCGGAGTCCTCCTGAAAGCTCCGCAAGCCCCCGGCGCCCTGGGCCCCGGCATCTGCGACCACCGCGATCAGTGCCTCTGCCACCTCGGACATGCCGGTCACACCGTGGTTGAGAAAGCGCGCCATGCCGCGGTCGGTGGCCTCCGTGACCTGGCGGGGACTGAGCCGGTCGGTGACGAGCACGGACGGGCGCGTCACGCTGCCCGGAGCCACTCCCATGGCCGCGATCGCGCGTCCGGCCGCCTGCGGTGCGATGAAGAGCAGGACGTCGGCGTCGGGACGTTCCCGGAACGGCAGGCAGACGAACCGTGGATGCATGTCGAACCATGCCCCCACGCCCTCGTCCGCTGCCCGCCCGGAGGTCCAGAGAGCCACCGCGATCTTCCGGGGAACTGTCATGGTGGGTCCGCGCCTCTCAGGTGACCAGAGGTTGACGAGTTGAACAGCCGAAGCGTAGCCGTTGCGTCGCCGCCGATCGCTTCGGATCTGGCCGTTCCGCCCGGATCGGGCGACCTCGTGCCCGAACGGCTGTGCTTTGTGGCCGATCGGACACTTCATGCACGAGGACGTGGCCGGTGCCCCGCCCAGGTGCCAGCCTGCTCTGGCGCGTGCCGCGCCATGTCGCCCACGAGACAGGTACGCCGCTCCAGCCACCGGTGCGGGTACACCTCTCGCACAGCCGCGCACCCACCCTCTTAAGGATGCAGAACTCGCGATGAGCAGGATCGCTTTCCACCGCCCCGCACGAATCATCGCTCCGACGGTGCCGGAGCAGAGGGTGACTCTCACCCTGCCGCCGCAGAAGCCCGACAGCGGCGGCTCCAACACGTGGCTCTACGTGCTGCTGCCGTTGCTGAGCAGCATCAGCATGGCCGCGTACATGGTGACGTACGGCAACCCGTGGCTCGTGATGCTCGGTGTGACGATCGTGGTGGTCTCGATCGCGCTGACGTTCGGTATCCGCTGGCAGCAGCGCAGCTCCGCCCGCAACGCGCGGGACCGGCAGCGCGAACGCTACGACGAGTACCTGGCAGGCATCCGCCGGCAGGCTCGTGCCTCGTTCACGGCCCAGCGGGTCGCCGACGCGTTCAGCCACCCCAGCCCCGTGCGGCTGTGGGCGATCACGACCGGGCGTCGTCGCGTCTGGGAGCGCAGGCCTGGGGACGACGACTTCCTCAAGGTCCGTCTCGGCACCGGTGACGGTCCACCGGCGATGCAGATCGCCATGAACCCCCGCAGCGATCCGATGACCGAATACGACCCCGTGGCGGACGGCTGGGCCGGTTCGCTGGTCAAGAAGCATGCCCGCGCCGACAGGCGGCCGGCGTGGCTGGACCTCGCAGGCTCCGGGGTGGTCAGCCTGGTGGGGCCGCGGGAGCAGACCCGGAACCTTGCGCACACACTGCTCACCCAGCTGGCCGTGCTCCATGCGCCGGACGACGTCACCGTGGCCGTGCACACGGACGGTGCTGCCGGCTGGGAGTGGACCACGTGGCTGCCCCACGCGAACCAACAGGATGCCCGTCCGGGCGGTGCGGGTGTCGTCCCGCTCGTCGCGGAGACGTTCGACGGTCTGAGCGGCTTCCTCGACGAGTATGTGTCGACAGCGACCACACGCCGGGCCGAACGCACCGGGCCCATGTCGGGCTTCCGCGACGTAGGTCCGGAGCACCGGTTGGTCGTCGTCCTGGACGGGTACCGGCCGGGCGCTGACTGGGCGCGCGACCCTGTCGTGGGGCGGCTGGTGGCCGAGGCCGGACCCGGGACCGGTATCTGCGTGGTCTGCCTGGTCGAGCGCGAGAACGAGGAGCCCGAGCGGGTCGACGTCCGGGCTCGCGTCGACGAGCAGGGCGGCCTGACCCTGACCAGCCGGACGCCCGCGCTGCACAGCGGCGTCGACGGCGCCGTCGCCGACCGGCCGGGAGTCGTGCTGTGCGAGCAGATCGCCAGAGGTCTCGCACCGCTGCAGCTCTCCGGCGAGCAGGAGCAGGTGCTCTCCCGCACGGTCGCGCTGCCGGAGATGCTCGGGTTCGACGACATGGCCGACGTCGACCCGCGCACCCGATGGAAGGCGCCGGACGACGAGACGCTGCTCCGGGTACCGATCGGGGTGACCGGAACGGGCGAGGACCTGGTGCTCGACCTGAAGGAGTCCGCCCAGGGCGGGGTAGGCCCGCACGGGCTGGCGGTGGGTGCCACCGGCTCGGGCAAGAGCGAGTTCCTGCGAACCCTCGTGACGGGACTGACGATGCAGCACTCGCCCGAGGTGCTCAGCTTCGTGCTGGTCGACTTCAAGGGCGGCGCCACGTTCGCCGGGGTGACAGAGCTGCCGCACGTGGCGGGCCTGATCACGAACCTTGCCGACGACCTTGCTCTGGTCGACCGGATGCACGCTGCTCTGCACGGCGAGCAGCAGCGACGACAGAACATGCTGCGGGACGCGGGCAACGTCGACTCGCTGCGCGACTACCAGGTACGACAGGCCGCCGGTGGCACGGACGTGCACGGGCAACCGCTCGAACCGCTCCCCTACCTGCTCATCGTCGTCGACGAGTTCGGAGAGCTGCTGTCGCAGCGGCCGGACTTCACCGACTTGTTCGTCCAGATCGGCCGCGTCGGGCGCAGCCTGGGCATGCACCTGCTGCTCGCCAGCCAGCGGCTGGAGGAGGGCCGCCTGCGCGGCCTCGAGTCACACCTCTCGTACCGCATCGCGCTCCGGACGTTCAGCGCGGGCGAGAGCCGGGCGGTGATCGGCACCCCGGACGCGTACCGCCTCCCATCCATCCCGGGCTCCGCGTACCTCAAGGTCGACGAGTCGGTCTACGAACGCTTCCGCGTGGCCCACGTCTCCCGCCCGTACCGGCCACGGCCGCAGGACGCCGAGGCCAGCAGCGGCCCGCCTGAGCCCCCGGTCGAGCTGGGCCTCAGGACCGCGGAGGACGCCGCCGCCCAGGCGATGTTCGGCGAGCTGCTCCAGACGGTCGAGCCCGACCGTCCCGGACCGGGTGAGCGCACCGAGATGCAGGTCGCGGTCGAGCAGCTGCGCCGCTTCGGCACACCGGTGCACCAGATCTGGTTGCCCGTGCTGCCGGACCTCATCCCGCTCGACGCGATCCTCGGGCCGGTCGCCGCCGAGCCGGAGGGGCGCGGGCTCCAGGCCACGGCCTGGCCGCTCGGCGAGCTGTCCTTCCCGGTCGGTGTGGTCGACGTGCCGGCGGAACAGTCGCAACGGCCCCTCATGCTGAATCTGTCAGCACACGGGCATGTGGCCCTGGTCGGTGCACCGCAGAGCGGCAAGAGCACCACCCTGCGCACGGCCCTGATCGCCGCGATGCTCACGCACACACCCGACGAGCTGCGGTTCTACTGCGTCGACCACGGCGGTGGCTCGCTCCAGGTCCTGCAGGGCGCACCTCACGTGGTAGGCGTGGCCGGCAGGCACGACGAGGAGCGGACGCGCCGGGCGCTCAGCGAGGTGCACCAGCTCGTGGGCGAACGGGAGCGCCTGTTCGAGGAGTGGGGCGTCTCGACCATGGAGGAGCTGCGCCGACGGCGCGACGAGGGCCTGCTGCCCGACGGCGTCTCGGTCGCGGAGGTGGTGCTGGTCATCGACAACTGGGGAGCGGTCCGCGCCGCGGACGACTCGGCGGAGGCGCTCGTGCAGGAGATCTCGTCGCGCGGTCTGAGCGTCGGCATCCATCTGCTGCTCACGGCCAATCGCTGGGCCGAGGTGCGCCCGAACCTGCGGGACAACATCAGGGGCCGGCTCGAGCTCCGCCTGAACGAGCCGACGGAGTCGGAGGTCAGCCGCCAGGCGTCACGACAGATGCGTGCGGCCACCCCGGGGCGGGGCATCGTCTCCCCGGGTCTCGTGTTCCACGCGGCGTTGCCACGGCTGGACGGGGACTCGAGCGCGGAGAGTCTTGGCAAGGTGCTCGACGCCCTGGTCAGCGACATTGCCGACGCGTGGCGCGGCGAGACAGCCGGTCCCCTACGCGTGCTGCCGAAGCTCCTGGGCCCTGCCGAGCTCGACCGTGCCGTGCTCGCCGACGGGCAGGTTCGCCCGCACAGCGAGGTCCCGATCGGGCTGCGCGAGCTCGACCTGGCGCCTGTGTCCGTGGACCTGGAAGCCGGGGACTCCCACTTCCTGGTCTTCGGTGACGGCGGTTCGGGAAAATCGTCCTTTCTCCGCACGTGGATGCGCGCGATCGCCGCGCGTCGGGACGCGACGGAGGTGCGGTTCGTCGTCATCGACTACCGCCGCAGCCTGCTCGGTGCCGTGCCCGACCCCTACGTGGGTGCGCAGGCGGGCGACCCCGAGCTCGCCGCCGCCTATGTCGAGCAGGTCGTGGCCAAGCTCAAGGAGCGGCTGCCCCCGCCTGACATCTCGGCGCAGGAGCTCCGTGAGCGCAGCTGGTGGACCGGACCAGAGTTCTACGTCGTGGTCGACGACTACGACCTGGTGTCCGGAAGCGTGCAACGTGGCCCGCTCGCTCCGCTGGTGGACTACCTGACGCAGGCGAGGGAGCTCGGGCTCCACCTCATGGTCGCGCGGCGCGTGGGCGGCGCGTCCCGTGCCGTGATGTCCGACCCGCTCATCACTCGCCTGCGCGAGCTCGGTTCGGCCGGGCTGCTCCTCTCCGGCGACCCGCGCGAGGGTGCGCTCCTGGGCGACCAGCGGGCCACGCAGCAGGCGCCGGGGCGCGGCGTGCTCGTCCAGCGGGGAAAGGCCGCCGGGGTGGTCCAGCTCGTGCTGGACCACCCCGACGAGGCGACTTTCGAGGAGCTCTGAGCATGACCACCAAGCAGGGGAACTCAGGTGCGGGTGATCGACCCGGCGGGCGGCTCAGGGAACCGCGCCTTGCGGTCGGCCGAGCCGTAGGACTGACCGGCGCGATCGATACCCGCGACGAACTGCCCGGCCGCCTGGATCGCGTCGGCGATCTGACCGAGCGTCTTCTCCTGGACGGGGTTCATGCTCGCCGCGAACTCCCGCGCGGGTTCGTTGATCTGGCTCTCCACCTCACGGGTCCGGAACATCTGCTCCGCCGACGTGGGCGCGTAGAACTCCTTGATGACACCACCGGCACGCGCCGTGACCTCGACCGTCGTCGTGGCGCGCTGACCGAACACGGAGTCCCTGGTGTCGAAGACCAGGCTGCGCAGCGCCTGGTACGAGGACACCAGTGCCTGCAGCTCCCCGACCATCGTGGACATCCCACCCCGGACCGAGGCCATGCTCATCCGCAGGGGCGGGGTCTCGGGCGGCGCCGTCTGCTCGGGAGCGTCACCCGACCCGGTCGCCTCGACGGGGTCGTCGTTGAAGGACGGACCTCCTGCTGCCCACTCGTCGGGAACAGCGAGCTGGGAAACACCGGACCACAGGTCCTTGCCCTTGTCCGGGTCGGGCGGGGCCTCGCCGGACTCTGCCGGGGGTTCGTACGGCGCAGCGTACTTCGGCGCGACCGGCGTAACGGATTCGTTCGGATCAGTGGGCATGCGTCCCGCTCCTGCTCATGCATCGGGGTTGACCATGCCGACTATAGGTTCGAAGAACTCTTGGTCGAGATCAACGATCTTGAAGACCAAACACTGTGCCTCTTATGGCACGAGTGGTCGACAAAGAGGATGAGTTTCGCGACAAGACGGAGGTCGGCCACATGCCGAGCGCAACCTTGAGCCCTGAGGAGTTCCGCGTCCAGCTCGGCCAGCTGCGCGCCGCGATCGGGGCGGTCCGGCGTGAGCACGCCACGATCACCGCGGCCATGGGCCAGGTCGAGACAGAGTTCGCCCGTGCCAAAGAGGCGTGGAGCACCCCCGCGGCGCTGACATACGAGGACGTCCAGAAATGGTTCGAGCACGCAGCGCACGAGCTCGAGGAGCTGCTGGCCGAGATGACACGACGCATGCAGCACTCGTACGAGGTCTACCGGGATGTCGAGGAACGTAACTCGCGAAACCTGTCCCCCCAGCACAACCAGCAGAACGGTCGCTGAACATGCCTGATACCAGCGTCGACTATGACGCCGTCGAGTCGTTCTCCGTGGACCCGAACGGCCTGGTGGCGAGTGCACGGAAGATCCGGGAGCACACCGAGACCATCATCGACTCGCTCCTGACCATCGAGAACACCCTGGACCAGCTCAGCCTGGGCTGGGCGGGGAGTAGCGCGGACGAGGCCCGGGACTTCGGACAACGATGGCAGGCCATCTCGTGGGATCTCTTCGGCACCGAACAGGCGCCCGAGCGCGGTGTGCTCGCGGTGATCGCGAGCGGTGTGGCGACGGTCGGTGACCTCTTCGCACGGACCGAGACATCGCTCGTGGAGTTCTTCGAGACCTTCGGCCAGGGGCTCGTGGGCGGCGGCTCCGAGGGTGAGACCTCCTTCGGACCACGCGAGGACATCACCGACGTCCGGACGACGGCGGTCACCCAGGACTGGTGACGACGCCGCTGGGCGTCCAGACAAGCGATCCGACAAGACGACGTGAGGTTTCATGCCATCGGGGACGAGCTACGGGTTCGGCGTCGACTACTACGCCATGTACGAGCTCGGCAACGCCTGGATCAGGCTGGGCGACGAGCTCGACGAGCGCACCAGGACGATGAGCCAGGCCGTGGCCGGCATGGACTGGTCCGGGAGCGCGGCGGGTTCGATGCGCACCGTGTGGGGAGAGGGCTCAGGCGACGCCACGTCGATCGCCGGCGTCACCTCCCTGCTCATGGGTGCCCGTGACAACGCCTACCAGATCGGCGGCGCGATCCATCACTACGCCGCCAAGGTCCTGGAGGCGGAGGAGCGCGCGGAGAAGCTGGCCCTCGCTTCCTTCCTCGGCGGGCTGTTCGGATCCCTCCTGACGCTTGCGTTCCCACTGATCGCGTCGGTGGGCTTCTTCGGCCGGGCATTCATCATTCTCGACCAGGCGGTCGGGCGGCTCGCCGGGGTCATCACGCGGATGATCCCGAACGCGCTGCTCGGTCCGGGCGCGAGGGCCGTCGCCGAACGTGGGCTCGGGTACATCGGTGCGGCGATCACCGGGGCCGCCACCAACACCGCCGTCGACTTCGCGATCCAGGCCATCTCACACCGGGCGGTGGGCGAGACGTGGAAGCCCACCGCGATCGACGCCGCCTTCTCCGCGGGCTTCGGCGGTGTCTTCGGAGCGGTCGGTTACGTCGGTTTCCGAGGCAACCACCTGCCTGGTCCGAACACGAGCGTTCCTCGGGTCACGGTGCCCGCGCCCTCGAGTGGTTCGCCCGGGCTGCCCCAGCGGTCCGCGTCCGGCGGCTTCGTCCCCACGGTGCGCGACGACGGACTGCACCAGGCTCCAGCCGTGCGCCCGACCGAGCTGAACCTGCGCCAGGTCCCGGTACCGTCCGGCCGCACCGCCACGCCGCCGCACGGCTCTGGCTCGGCCACACCTGCGCCGAGCCCGGACGCCGGCGGGGCAGGGGGCCGGCGTCATGACGCAGGAGGTCAGGACGAGAACCTCACCCTGGTAGCCCCCGCTGCGATACGCGTGGAGGGCGGCGGCGCAGAGTGGGCCGTGCCGCTCGGTGGTGCCCGGGAGACCCCCTCTGAGGGCAGCGGTGGTGAGGGGGCAGTGCCGTTCGGCGGTACCCGAGAGACGCCTCCCGCCGACGGCGGCGTGATCGGCGGTGCCGCCCCCCGCCCCGTACCAGAGCCGCACGCCGGCGGGCACGACCCCGCCGTGCACGCCGGCACCACCGAGGCTCTCACGTTCAGGAGGGACGAGTGGCAGACATTCCTGGATGACCGGGACGCCGTGTACCTGAACCGGCTCGACCTGGAGGAACGCTACAACTGGGCGACGGCTTTCGGCCCGGACAAGGATGTCGTTGCCACGCAGGCCCGGTTCCGGGAGCGGGACCCAGAGGGCACGGCACTGATCGAGCGTGACCCGGCCACGCTGCGCGACCTGAACGCGAGCTACCACCGTGACCTGCGGCAAGGCTTCGAGGCATCCTGGCACCGGACCGGCGGCCGCCCCGACGCCGACCCGGGCTGGGCCGCCGAGCTCTCGAGGCTGCGGGGAGGACTCGGGGACCGGTTCGAACACTTCGCCCATCGCCAGCGGCTGCTCGACGAGTTCGACGACGCGTTCACCCGGTCCCTCGACCAATTCCGGAGCGACGACCTCTTCGGCGGCGCCTATCTGGCGGATCCTCCTGAGAGCGCGCACGCCGTGAGGTACGACGAGGCCACGGGCATGCCCGTCGCGTTCCGGGACCCGGGACCGGCGGCCCACGTCCGGGCGACAGGGCGGGCTGAGGTGACGGCCGCGACCGACCTCGCCTGGCAGAGCGCTGGCAACCGCCGTCCTGCGGGCGAGCACGCCCGAACGCTGGACGAGTCGATCAGCGACCTGCACTCCGGACTGCCCGCGCGCCTGGCCCACCGGAGTGATCAGGAACGTCAGGTGGAGCACGCCGGGCGGGACTTCGACCGCGCCCACGCGGACTGGCAGGACGACGTGCGTGTGGGCGGTCAGATCAGCGAGGAGGCCGCTGACCGAGCCCGCCACGAGTTCCTTCGCGACCTGCGCCGTCACCACGACGACCTTGGTCGGCAGCTGGAGGGCGCTCCGCCGGAACGGTTCGGCCGGGCGTGGGAGCGGACGAACGAAGGTTTGGTGGGCACCGTCCCGGAACGTCTGGAGCACAGCGGCTTCCGTGCCCGCGCCCTGGAGCGGGGGCAACGCGCCCTGGATGACGCGCTGGCGCGGCACCAGGAGCGTTCACCCCTCGAGGCCACCGTGAGCGAGGACAGCAGGGAACGCCTCGCCATGGCATGGAATCGGGACATCGAGACGACCGTGGACGACCACTGGTTCCGCGCCAGGGAGGCTGCTGCCCGGCAGCCCGGATCGGCAGCTCCCGAAGGCCCGGACCTCACGCCCGACGGCCAGCTGTCCTGGGACGAGCGCTTCGAGGACCTCGCGTCGACCCTGCCGCACCGGATCACGCACGAGCTGGAGAAGGACATCGTGCTCGGGCAGGCCGCACGCGACTTCCACCACCTCGCCGGACACCCGGACGACCTGCGCGGTCAGCGGTACGACGTGAGCGTCAAGCAGTTCGACGACATCGCGAAGGACTTCCGCACCGACACCCTCACCCAGTACGACCGGATCTGGGCGCCGGCGGAGGCCGACTCCCGGGCGTGGCTCGCGCACGAGGCCTCGCGGGCGGACCTTTTCGCCACGACCCTGGCCCGCGCACAGGAGTCCCCGCTCCAGGCTCCGCCCCGGCCCGCGCCGCGGCCGGACGCGGACGCACCGGTCACGGGCACCAGGTCGGAGGCCACGCCGCTCAGGATCGACCCTGACCTCGGCAGGCAGCCCGACTCCGCGGAGTCCAGCTCCGGCCGGAGCACGTCGCTCGGTGACCAGCAGACGCACGAGACCGCGCACTCGGCCCGGACCGACGACCGTGCGGCGTCCGGATCGCCCTTCCGGATGGACGAGGCTCAGATCCAGGTCGTCCGCGAGGAGCCCGTCAGCCAAACCCTGTCGTCCAGCGGACCGCGCCAGGGTTTCGGCGAGCCCCGCACCACGGCTGCGGAGGCTCATGGCCCGCTCGGAGCCCTCCGCGACCAGCCGCCGGTGCGTCCGGCGGGACAAGGGGATTACGGGGAGGAGTTCGGCTCGACGCTGCGCACCGACCCGGCCTACGCGCACGGAGCAGCCGCCCAGGAGCTCTACACGGCCCGGCTCGATGTCCTGCGACAACAGTACGTCGACGCGAGAACCGCCATGGACGTGAACGGCCCGGCCGACGCCGCGCAGGTCGAGGAACTTCGACGAGGTGTGACCGACGCCGCGGGACGCCTCCGCGCCGAGAGCGCGATGATCGCGGACACCGTCCGCGAGTTCCACGACCGGTACGCGGAGCTGGGCCGCGAGCTCTCCCACGACCTGGGCGCCCGGATCTGGTACACGCGGCAGATCAGTTCCGTGGAGGACGAGTTCCGTGCCGCGCTCACGAACCAGGGGGTCGTCGCCCTGGCAGGTCTGGAGCGCCACTTCAGCGCGCAGGCGCAAGCCGTGCGCGCTGCGGCCCACACCGATCTCGCGGGTCCGGACGCGCGGTCGCAGGACTGGCGGAGCGCCGTCTGGCAGACACGACGCGAGCAGCTGGACGCCACCTACCGCGAGGCGTTGGCGCATGCGGCGCAGGAGTACCCCGCCACGGTGGCGGAGGCGACGTCCACCCTCCCGACCACCGACGGCTCGGCCGCTGACGTCCTGCACGACCCGGACTCCAGTTCCGCCGCCGTGCACGCCGAGCACCTGGCTCAGGTGCGGGCACGCTTCCACGAGGCGCTCGACCACGCACAGGACTCGGTCACCGCCGGCATCGTGAGCAGGACCGCACACCAGGAGACGGCAGACGAGCACCTGACACCCGAGGCAGCGCTGCTGGCCGCTTTCGAGATCGAGGACCCTGCTCTGACGGAGACCGCCGCGGCGGTGCTGCGTGCGGAGTTCGACGGGGCGCTGCGCGCCACGGCGGCCGCGCAGCCGGCCCCGGCCGAGAGCGTCCCGGAGCAGGCCTCGCCGGACTGGGACGGATGGCTCGCCCGGCAGGTCGAGGATCTGCCGGTGCGGCTCGCCCTCGAGGCGGCGCGTGCCGCTGCCGTGGCCGAGGCACGCGATCTGGGCGAGACCATGGGACGCGCCTGGGAGTCCGCGCTACCGGTGCCCAGCCCGATCTTCGTGAAGGTCTTCGACATCATGCCCGGCCCGGTTCCCGCCGTCCTGCGCGAGGCCGTCGTGGACGCCTACGTCGCCGACGTCACGACCAGGTTCGACGACGCGTTCGCGGGCCTCACCGCGGCGGGCAGCGCGCGCGGCCTGCTCGGAACGAGGCTGCAGGAGTGGCACCTGTTCTCCCGGCAGGCCACGGAGCGCCTGGACATGTGGTTCCCCGTCGCTCTCGCCGGCAGGCGGGCGGTCAGCGTCGCGGAGAGGCACTTCGACCAGCATCTCGCCGGTCTGGAACCGGCGGCACCCCTGTCGACCCATCAGGCGCAGCGTCTGAGGCACGAGTTCGCCGTCCGGGCACAGGAAGCCTTCACCCAGATCTTTGCCGGACACACCGGGGAGGCCTCGGACCTCACCGCCCGGACCTGGCGATGGGAGGCCGTGCTGTCCGGCCTCACCAGGGACGTTCCGGACCAGGTCGCCTTCGAGGCGACGGCCGCGACGTCGCTGCACGAGGCCGGCCAGTCGTTCCAGAGGCTGAGCCGGGGCCACGACCTGGACACCGACCGGCTCGAGGAGCTCGCCGTCGGCTACCGGAGGGACTGGTTCCACGAGCTGCGCACCGTCTGGGCGCCGCCCGGCCTCCCGGAGACATGGCTGGACCACGAAGAGCAGACGGACGACGCGTTCACCGGCGGGCTGACCGACCTCTGGACGACCGAGGCAGAGCCCGAGTGGCAGAAGTCCTCGCAGAGCATCCCGCGCGAGGACGGCGGCCCGGTCTACTGCGTCGAGGCAGCTCCGGTCTGCTTCGCTCCCTACCGCACCGAGAGACAGGAACCCCCACGATGAGCACGACACCAGAGTTCGACGTCAAGGCCCTGGCGGCGCAGACCCGGCAGATGCAGGAGAGCATGGCCAGGGCGCGGGAGCGGATCGAGCAGCTCCAGGCGACCGGGAACGACGGGACCGGCATGGTCACCGCGACGGTCGGTGGTGACGGCCGCGTGCTGTCCCTGAGGATCGATCCGTCGGTGATCGACCCGACGCGGCCCGACGTCGTCGAGGACCTTGTCGTCGCCGCCACCAACACCGCGATCGACGCGCTGCGCGACCTGCACGCGGAGAGCATCGGCGCGGTGACGGAACAGATCGGCGGTCTGCTCGACGGGCTGGACGGGAGCCCGTTCGGCGGGGCGGGCCACGTGCCGCCGCCCGAGCAGCACCGCTGACCGCGCACCGTGGCACCGGGCTCAGGCCCGGGCCACGACCGCCACCTCCACGCACGCACGCTCGCTGTCGGGGATCACATTTCCCTGGGCGTCGCGGGCGCTGCGTGACCCGGACGCCCACTGCGTCCCGTCCTGGTCGGTGACGACATGAGGTGTCCGGGGCGCGGGAATGCTCTGCCCCTGGCGGTCCGTGCGGGGAGCAAGGGGGTGGGGGCTGTCCTGCGCCTCCGGTCGGGACTCGAACGCTTGCCAGATCACGGCGAGGTCTTCGGCGCTGAGCGAGGACCCGCCGCTCGACACATCCCCCGGGTCCCTGTCGGTCCCGACCACCATCCGGGTGATGTCGTGCACGGCCTGGTCGATCGCCGCGCGTCCCGTCTCGCTCCCTGCCGGGTCCTGGACCGTGGCGGCAGCGTGCGCCGCGTGGAGCTGGTCACCGACCGCCACATGCAGGTGGAAGAGGTCGCCTCCAGGCAGCCGCGGACCGAGATCGTTGACCTGCTGCCGGACGGCGGCGGCCAGCTCGTCCGCGAAGTACCGGACGTCCTCGACGCCGACCCCCGGACCCTGCTGCACCCGTAGCCGTACCGACGCCTCGCTGACCCACTCCCCCGAGGGGAGCTGATAGCGCCTCGCATCGAATCGGACCGTCTGGGGGTTCTCCGTAGCCTGGGCGTCGGGTCGCTGCGCAACGAAGGTGCCGTCGACCGGGCTGGCGGGCGCGAGCTCACGGAGACCGGCGTGGTCGTTGTGAGCACCATCGCCCAGATCCAGGCTCTGCATGCCTTGGGTGATCGGGGACAAGGTGTCCTGTTCTGTCTCGTCGACAGGAGAACCTGACACCGAGATGTCATCCACGAGAATCTCGTCCTGCGGAACCGTGGGGAACAAGCTCGCGAATTGAGCATAACGGTCAACCCCGAGAAGGTCGTGAGCCGCCCAGGCCACGTCGACGTTTCCCTCAAGAAACCCGCGCAGCGGACCATACCGCTGGACGGTGCGGTACATGTCCCCCAGCAGGCCGTCCAAGGCGGCTTCGTCGGCGGTGTCCGCGGACTGCATCAGGCTCCAGAGGGAACGGGCGAGGTTCCGACGCACCATCCTGACCCAGTGGCGCTGCAGTCGGTCATCCTCCGCGCGGACAGCATGGTTCGCCTCGTCCCACGACCTCATGAGCTCCGTCTGGCTCGTGTCCGGCCTGGGGAAGCTCCCCGTGTAGCCGTCGGTGAGAAGCACGGTGTGCCGCACCGGGTAATCGCCCTCCCACGATGCCGCATCCGCGGCGCGCTCTCGGACGAAGTCCGCGTGCGCGTCCAGAAGCTCCTTCTCGATGTACCGGGCATCAGCCGGCACTGCCATCGCCTCGGTCCACTCCTCGAGGAGCAGGGGACCACGGTCGAGCGCGGGATCCAGCACCACGGGGACAATGCGACCGTCATCGAGCTGTCCCGGTACGACAGGCGCGGTGTGGTAGAACCACTCCAAGGTAACCGGAGCATCGTGCCGCGCTCCCCGCGCGTACGGGGTAGTCACGGTGGGCCTCCTCAGGACCGCGGACGCCGCGAAGACCTGCCGCGGTTCGGCACCCCAGCGCAGCAGCTGCGCCGACCAGTGCAGGGAGCGCAGGTCGCAGCCGTCCTCCGGGTGTTCGGCTGCCACCGGCACCGTGCCGTGCTCGACGTGCTCGAACGTCGTGAACGGCAGTCGTCGGTACCACTCGCGGAGCTGGTCGAACGGGACCGGGCTCGAGTCGGCATGCCCCAGGAGGTCGTAAAACACGTGCTCGTAATCGGGCCATCTCCGGACGAGCTCGTCCTCGAGCGAGGTCGAGGTGTCCAGCTCGCCCCAGGCCCGTCGGATGTTGGCCAGCGCGTTCAGGTCACGGTCCAGTGCTGCGAGCTGTCCCAGCACCCAGTCCACTCTGTCCGCGTCCCGGAAGAACTCCGCCGTCGCGAGAGCAATACCTGCGGCGTGCTCGTACGGGCGGGCGAGCTCGTCGTTCGTAGCGCGCGTGCCGGGGCCGGTGGGCCGAGTCATGATCATCTCCACGTGGCGAGCGGCCGGTGGGGAGAGCCGCCCCTCCGCCACAGCCACGTCGACGAGGCCTGCCAGAGAGCTGCCGGCGGCATGATGAAAGATCTCGGCCACGGTCTCCTGGTCCTCGGCCACCGTCGACTGGCGCCAGAGCAGCGTGAAGAGCGCGGGCGCGTCCACCGGGCTCTGCGTCAGGAGCGCCTCGGCCCTGGAGGCGTAGAACTGGTGTACCGCGCCGAC
Organism: Promicromonospora thailandica; assembly: GCF_024171955.1. Classification (GTDB taxonomy): domain Bacteria; phylum Actinomycetota; class Actinomycetes; order Actinomycetales; family Cellulomonadaceae; genus Promicromonospora; species Promicromonospora thailandica. The sequence continues at coordinate 666,517 of NZ_JAMTCS010000001.1, forward strand.
GGGATCATGGCTGAGGGGCCGGCTCTCCACCGTTTCGGGGGCGGCGGCCGGCTCGGGCTGGTAGCGCATGAGCCCGATCCAGGCCGCGTCCTGGGGGAGCACTGCGAGACTGCCTACCTGGCCGTCGAGAAAGACCACGGCGTCCTCGGTGTCGACCACGTTGAACAGGTGGCCGCGGTCCTCCCACCCGACGTACACGACGCCTCGGCTCCCCGGGCGTTCGCGGATCCGGTCGATCACCTCGTCGTAGCTCTCGACGAGGACGAACGTGCCCTTGTGGCGTTGCTGGAGCAGTTCCATGCCGTAGAAGCTCGGGCCGGTCGGTGGAATCCGGACGTCCGGCCGCCCGTCGAGCATGTGGTCGACGGCGACCACCGCCTGGTTGCAGTTCTCCGTGCCGCGCGTGGGATTCAGGTGACCGAGCATCGGGAAACGCTCCCCCAGGAACCGTTCGGCCTCGGCGAGGACCAGGTCGTCAGCTCCCTCGAGAACGTTCTGGTTGATCGACGGGCGCGTGGTGACTCCCGCCACGGCACGATCGATCAGGGGCCACGGCCGCTGGGTATCCGCCACCGCCGGTGACGCGTCCTGCGCCACGGTCCGTAACCGTCTGTGCTCCCACCGGAACTCGGCCACGCGCTCCGGGGGCGCGGGAAGCGGACGCTGAGCGGTGTCCAAGACCTGCGGCACACCGGCGGACGAACCAGGGTTGGCACGCCGCTGGGACGGTCTCAGCCGCACGGGCTCGGACAGGCGCCCCATCCTGACGGTGGGCGGCCCCGGCAGGAGCTCCAGCATCTCCAGCACGCGCCCGGGTAGCTGGACGGTGGCGCCCACGTGGGTGCTCGCTATGTGGTCGTCGAGCACGTCGAGCGACTCCACCAAGGCCTCTTCACTCCGGGTGACCGCACGCACCTGGGGGCGCAGATGATCGTCTGACCGGAGGAACTCGAACACTCCCTCCCAGATCTCGTCGGGCCGGGGGTGGCGGGCGATCGCGTCCTGGAGCAGAAAGAGGTCCAGGTCACCGCCGCGCAGCGAGAGGCTGCGCAGGGCGGTGAGGACCATGTCCTGGGTGAAGGCGAGCGTGGCCGGCCCGGACGACAGGGTCTGGTCGTGTCGGACGCGCACCTCGCTGCCGGGGAGCCAAGACATGCCGTCGGTCCCCCGCGCTGTCTCGAGTCCGCGCACGCGGGGTACGTGTGTGCCGCTGTAGCCCACCGACTCCAGGACCTTCCCTGTCAGGTCCAGTCCCGTCCGGTACATCACGGAGTGCCGTTTGAACTTGAGGCGGAGCGCGTCGTCCGCCTCCGTGGGCGGCCTGAGCGCCCCGAGGTAGAGCTGCTCCTGGTCGAGGCGGTACTGCTCGTCCAGCTTCTCGATGTGGATATCGAGCAGGGGGTGGTGCGGCGGCGCGACCAGCGCGTTGTTCTGGTAAGCGACCCGCCCGTCCGGCATCTCCTCGTAGTCGACCGCGAACGCGCTCTTGCTGGCCACGACCCCCGTTGCCGACAGGTCGCGGAGGGTGGTCACGTGATCACCTCCGTCGACGTACATACCACCGAAGTCGGACACGATCTGGATCCGGAGGATGTCGCTGGCCGCCGCCCAGCCCGCGCCGGACCGCTTGGCGCGTTCGATCTGTACGAGCCGCGTCGTGGGTGCGGCGCGCGCCGCGTTGTACACCTCGTCCACGTTGACGAGCACGATGTCGTCTTCTGCGGCGGCGACGGACAGCAGCTCGAGGTGCCTGGCCCGCGGGCTGTCCGGGTCGATCTCGTCGGAACGACCCTGGAGCTCGTCCCGGGTGACGTCGGTCCACAGGACGAACGTCGCCTGCCCGCGTCCGATCGAGGCACTGCTCCGGAAGTTCTGCCAGAACACCTTCGAGGCACCGTCCAGGGCCGGCACCGACCCGAGCCAGATGGCATGGACGACCTGGGGCATCTCGACGTGTTGCGTCGGGAGCAGCGGCGCAGCAGGGTCCGGGGCCCACCGGCGATCATTCCGGCGGTGAACGACGCTGTGCGATTCTTCAGGAATGTCCCACGTGCGGGGGTTCATGTCGGAGTTCGAGACAACTTCCGCCAGGAGGTCCATGCTGCGCAGGAAGTGGACGCCTTCGTCGGCGGACAGGGCCGAGTAGTCATAGGGCGTACCGCTCTCGGCGTCCACCAGGAACTTCGGGGGCTGCGGCGGTCGCAGTCGACCGAAGACGTCCTGGATGTGATCTTGCGTGGGTGTAGCCGCCGAGTAGGTGCGCCGCAGGCGGGCGACGAGGTCTCCGGCGTCCCTGATCGGTCTGACCTCGTCGTGCAGCCCTCGCACGACCCCCTCCAGCTGGGTCACCGCGGCGATGCGCGGGTTCTTGTCGCCGCCCTTGTTCCTCCAGAGCTTGATCTTGTCCAGCAGGTCCCCGAGCAGGGCCACCGAGCGGTGGTCGTTGTTCACGGCCCCTACGGCGTCATCGATGCGCCTGAGCTCGGCAGAACGGCCGGTGACCAACCCAACCGTCCTGACCGTCGATCGGGCGAGCCACTCCTGCGACGTGGGCAGGCCACCGGGCCCGGTCCAGCTCGTCGTGCCCGCCACCGGCTTGCGGGCAGCAGCACGCGAGCTCTCGGCGACCGCCTGAGGTTTCGGCCCGCCCGGAGCCCTCAGCAGGACCAGCGGGCCCAGCTCGTCCGGTCCGCCCAACCGGATCGATCCGTCCCTGAGGTTCAGCGTCGCGTCGCCGGCCTGGACGCAGGCGGGATCTCCACCGCCCGGGCTGTGGCGCGAGGTGCGCCACAGGGGCCTGGCGGGCGGTGTCTGCACGTCGTCGACGCTGGGCATGCGTGGAGCTCCTGCGGCCTCGGACGGCGGACGAAGCAGGCAGAGCGAGGCCGGGCGGACTCTGCCTCTCAACGCGGACCTGTCCCGAGCGTCGGACACGAACGGCGCTGTCGGTCCGGAGGCACACGACACAGGCACTTTCGGGCAGGGACTCTGGGCGGATAGGTACCTCGACGACGACGTCGCGCATCCTGCCAAGGCCGCGCAGAGGACCCTCAGCCCGCACTCACGAGGGCAACCTCGACGCAGGCTCGTCGGTCGTCAGGGATCAGACGGCCTTCACCGTCCCGCGCGCTGCGCGACCCGGACGCCCACTGGGTGCCGTCCTGATCGGTGACGACGTGCGGGGCCCTGGTCACCCGCCCTGTAGGAGGTCCCCCGACCGGCCGGTACCGCATGAGGGCAATCCGTCCGGCGTGGGCGGGCAGCGACGCAAGCTGCCCGGTCTGCCCGTCGACGAACACCACACCGTCGCTCGTGTGCAGCACGTTGAACAGGTGGCCGCCGCCGTCCCACCCGACGTACACGACGCCCCGCTGCCCCGGCCGCTCGGCGATCCGTTCGATGACGTCGTCATAGCTGCTGACCGGGACGTACTCGCCGCTGTGATGTGTCCGCAACAGGTCCAGGCCGTAGAAGTCCGCCCGGTCCGACGGCGGAATCCGTACGGCGGTGTCGCCGTCGACCATGCGGTCGACGGCGATGACCGCCTGGTTGCAGTTCAGCCGGTCGCCGGTGACGTTCAGGTCCTTGAGACCGGGGAACCGCAGCTCCAGGAACCGGGTGGCCTCTGCCTGGGCGGCACTCTCCCGCACCCGGTCGAGGTGACGGACGGCGTCCCGGTTGATCGACGGGCGTGTGGTCAGGCCGGGGACCGGCCGGCTGATGAGTGCCCACGGCCCCTGCTCCTCGGCGGACTCCACCTGCGCGACAGGTCCTGTCGCGGGAAGGATCAGCCGCCGGCCGAGCGAGGGCAGGGACCCGGTCACCGCCGGCGTCCGTGGCAGTGGCCGACCCGGACGTGCGGACACCTGCGACGTGTCCCGGGTACCACCGTGCGTCGTGCGGGACCAGGCCGGGCGCAGCCGTACCGGCTCCGACCGTCTGCCCAGGCTGAGGGCCGTGTCGTCGGGCGCGAGGTCCAGCATGGCCAGCACCCGCTCGGGAAGCTTCACGGTGGCAGCGCCTCGCACGATCCGGGCCGTGCTCGCGCTGACAGGCCCGACGGCCGCGGCATCCTCGCTCCGGCTGATGGCACGTACCTGTTGGCGCAGCTTCTCGTGGGAACCGATGAACTCGAACAGCGATTCCCAGACGAGGTCTGGACGTGGGTGGCGCGACACGGCCGAGCCCAGCTGGAGCAGGTCCAGGTCGCCGTCACGCAGGGAGAGGCTGCGCAGCGCGGTGACGATCAGGTCCTGGGTGAACGCCAACGTCGCAGGGCCGAGGGTCAGGTCCGGACCGGACTTGCGCTGGTTGTCGGGATGCCAGGCCATCGTGTCCAGGCCTCGCGCGGAAGCGATGCCCACGGTGCGCGGGACGTCAGGTCCCCGGTAGCCCACCGATTCGAGGACCTTCCCCGTCAGGTCCGGGCCGGTCCGGTACATCACCGAGTGGCGCCTCAGGTTGATGAGGTCCCCGGAGCCACCGTCAGCCCCCGGAGGTCGCAACGCCTGCGCGTAGAGCTCTGCCTGGTCAAGACCGTACTGTTCCGTCAGCCTCTCGATGTGGATGTCGAGGAGCGGGTGACGAGGCGGTGCCACGATCACGTTGTTCCGGAACGTGAACCGCTCAGCGGTCTGGCTGCCGACGTCGATGGCGAACGCGGCAGGCGTCGCGACCACACCGGCGGGCGAGAGGTCATCCAGGCTGGTGACCGCGTCGCCACCGTCGACGTACATCCCGCCGAAGTCAGACACGATCTGGACGCGCAGGATGTCGCTCGCTGCCGCCCAGCCGGTGCCGGAGCGCTTGGCGCGCTCGATCCGCATGAGGCGTGTGGTCTGTGCGGCTCGAGCGTCGTTGTACACCTCGTCGACATTGACGAGCAGGATGCCGTCCTCCTCTGCGGCTCTGGCGAGGAGGTCCAGGCGCAGGCCCCGAGGCATGTCCACCTCCGCGACCGCTCCCGGATCCTGTATCTCGTGGCGGGTCACGTCGGTCCACAGCACGAAGGTCGCTCGACCACGATGAGACCTGGCGCTCTCGCGGAACGTCTCCCAGAACGCCTCTGCCGCACCGTCCCGGGCGGGCACCGATCCGAACCAGACGGCGTGGACGAGCTGCGGCATCCTGACCGTGTCCTCGGCCAGTGGCCGCACTCCGGGGTCCGGCGCCCACCGGCGGCTGTCCCGACGATGGGCGGTGCTGTACGTGTCCGGCCGCACGCGCCAGCGCCGTGGGTCCAGGTCAGCGCTGCGGACGTTCGTCCGGCGGATGTCCATGCTCCGGAGCAGGTGGACGCCTTCGTCGGCGGTAAGCCGGGAGTAGTCGTACGGCACTCCGCGCTTCGGGTCGATCAGCAGACTGGGGGGCGGGGGTGGCGTGAGCCGTCCGAAGACGTCAGGCACGTGGTGCTTCACCACGGCGGTCGGGTCGTAGGAGTCCTCGAGGAGCGCTACCAGATCGGCGGAGTCGTTGATCCGGGCGAGACGGTCGTGCCGCGCACGCGCCGCTTGTTCCAGCCGACGGACCGCGCCGATGCGCCCGTTGGTCGCGCTGCTCTTGCGGGACCATGCAGCGATGGCGCTCAGCAGGTCGTCCAGCGGCTCCGGGGCGAAAGGTTCCTTTCCCACAGAAGTGAGGGCGCGGTCGATCCGGCGCAGCTCGGCCGACCGCGACGGCCACCACCGGGCGACAGCTGACTGACGGAGCCACTCCTCGGCGGTGGGGATCTGGGCAGTTTCCATCTGACCGGCACCACCGGGGGCAGGCGCGAGAGGAAGGTCTTCTTCGGACCGGTCGTCGTCGACGGCCGCGAAGGTCACGTCACCGAGATCGTCGTCGTCGGCCACGTCGAGCTTCAGGGAGGGCGAGGGCGTGTGGACGGTCACGAGGACGTGACGTTCCAGGTCATCCATCCCGTCCGCGCGCAGATTGCGTTCCATGAGCGGGGGCACGTCAGACCCCTCCCAGACATCACTGGTGAGGGCGAACGAGTCGACCCCGAGTGGTTCGGCGATGCCGTGCTGCTGCCGCTCGAGCTCCGCCGCGAGCTGCCGCCGGAAGGCCGTGAGCACCGTCTGCACCCGGGAGTGGGCCCGGTTCCGGTCTGCGGTCGGGCTGTAACCGGTCACGTGGACGACAGGAGTGACTCGCAGCTCCGTCGCCAGACGCAGACCGTCCCGCGCCACGTCTCTGGCCACGAGGCTCATCTGGTGACGCTGTGCGGAGGACAGCGAGTCCCTGCGCTCCAGGCGCAGGATGGTCGTGGACGGCTCTCGCGGGGCGAAAGTGCGGAACTCGCCCCAGTCGTGATCCGTCGACGCGACCTCCAGGTGGTGGTCGTTGGTCCATCCGGCGTACCGCGACGCGTAGACCGTGACGCCCAGATGATCGGCGACCTGCTGCGCGGGTCCGTCGTCGACCCGACCCACGTCGCAGCCGAGGAGGACGATCCCGGCGTGCGGGTTGCCGGCCCGCAGCGCGCGCCAGTCCTCCCGGTGTCGGACGAAAGTCGCCACCTGCGGCCCGAAGAGAGCCTTCTCGTCCGGGCCCAGCAGCAGGCGGATGTTCCCGTGGGACAGCAGGAGGAACTGGTGGTGGTCCGGCCAGGGAGCCGCCCGCAGGACCGTCTGCGTGGCATCACCTGGCACGCGGACCCGGTACGAGCGCAATCCGTCCGAGGTGTACGTCCTCAGCGAGTCGATGTCTCTGGCGAGAGAGTCCGGGTCCATGATCGACGCCCCGACGAGATGCGGGTTGATCGTGTTCAGCGGGGTGCTGCTCGGCGGGACGTATCGTGGCGCCGACGAGGATCCCTTCTTCTCGAAGAGCGTCCTGCCGAACAGGCTCACCTTCATCCCTCCCGGCCTGGCGAGCTCGTTCGTCCGCGTCGTGCCGTAGACGTGACGAAGCCGCTCGGCGAGCTCCTGCGCCCCGCTCGTGGCTCCCTGGTCGAGATGGATCCGGTGCGCCACGGCCATCCGCACGCCTTCGAGCACCTCGTCGCGTCGGCCGGCCCCGTCGGCCCGGTCGAGGGAGATCGGAAAGGCACGGTGACGCGACAGCATCAGCTCGCCTGCCTGAAGGAGCGCCTCGTCGTGCTGGCCCGGATCAGCACGGCGGAAGAAGTCGCGTGCCTCTGCGACGAGCCTGTCCTCCTCGGGGCGCGCTGCCGGTATGGCCAGAGGGCTCGGCGGTCTGATGACGATGCTGGTGGCAGCCTCTCCCGGATCCTCCAGGCGGATCGATCCGTCGCTCAGGTCCAGGACCGCGACACCGGCCTGGACACAGGCCGGTTCATGTCCGCCAGGGCTGTGTCGGGACGAGCGCCACCGAGGCAGGGCCCGTTCACTGGGGATGTCGTCGGTTCGGGGCACGCATGACCTCCTCCGGTGCCGGTCGCTCTGTCCTTCCCGGGAGGAATACCTGGATGTCGCGCACCGCATACGTCGAACCCGGCCAGACAGGCAGCCGGGCCGGCGGAAGTGCTCAGCGTCGCACCAAGGCGCCCCCTCACCCGCTCTGTCGGGCCAGGTATGCACCAACGACCAGCCGCTGTGTCCGGACGGGCGCAGCGGCGCTCAGGGTGTGCCGCGGCGCCGCCGCAGGACCATCGCGCGGTGCTCAGGGACGCTCCAGTTGAACCGCACGGCGAGAAGCCGCAGCACCGTGGTGAGCACCACGCACGCCACGGCCGCAGGCAGGACGGGAACACCAGCCGCCACGAGCCCGACGAGCAGTGCGGCGCCCGCCGCCGCGGCGATGGCGTAGAGGGAGCCCACGTGCAGCAGTGCGACCGGCAGGTTGAGCGTCACGTCGCGCAGCACCGAACCGCCGACCGCAGCAGCGGCCCCCACGAACACGGCTGGCACGACCGGGACCCCCAGTGCCAGTGCCTTCGAGGCACCGATCGCCCCGAAGAGCCCGATCGTCACCGCGTCGAGCGCGACGATGAGCGGGTCGAGACGGACGAACAGGCGCTGGAGCAGGAGCCCGAGCAGTGCCGTGAGCGCCGCGACGAGCACATACCAGCTGCCGTAGATGACGACGGGCGGCTCACCCAGGAGCACGTCACGCAACAGGCTCCCGCCGAGCGCCACCCCGATCCCGACGAGCACGACGCCGAGCACGTCGATCCGGCGCTCGGTGAACCCGCCGGCGAACAGCGCTCCCTGCAGCGCGCCGAGGCCCACTGCTCCGAGCTCTGCCCAGAGCGGGATCTCGAACGGTGCGATCAGGTCCATGACGTCTCCTCAGAACGATGTGGTTCACGTTGTTTCACGGGCGACCTCTCGGTCACTCCAGGGCAGGTAGCGTGCTCCACGTACCGGCAGCGGCCCGCGCGGCACGGTCGGCGTCGCCGTCCGCGCATGCCCGGATGAGCTCGTCGTGCCGGTCGGCCGACACGCCGGCGCTCGCCGACGAGAAGCGCAGACGTTCCGCCCGGCAGAGTACGGGCGTGTACTGCTCGAGAACCGTGACGAGCGCCCGGTTGGAGGCCACGGAGACGGGCACGCCGTGCAGCTCGCCGTCGGCGACCAGTGCGGCCTCGACGTCGCCCGCCGCGATCGCCTCCCGGAACCGGGCGTTCGCAAGGCGCATCGCCTCGACATCCGAGTCCCGGAGCCTTCCGATCGCCTGGAGCACCGCGAGCTGGTGCATGGCGGCCACGACGTCCCGCACCTCGCGGACATCCTGCCCGTCCAAGGACGTGACCGTGGTGGAACGGCCGGGCTGCGCCGCGATGAGTCCGGCCTCCGCCAGCCGCAAGAGCGCCTCCCGGACCGGTGTCCTGCTGACTCCGAGCCATGCGGCGAGATCCACGTCTCGCAACTGCTCACCGGGCGCCAGGGTGCCGTCGACGATGGCGTCGCGCAGGCGGTGGTAGACGCTCTCGCGAAGCAGGTGGCGTTCGACCGCGGGGGCGTTCCGTGGAATGGGCATGCAATATATTGCTCACGATCTCGGGTGAGATGCAAGCATCCACTTGACGGAGCACGCAATATATCGCATGCTGCTAGCACGAGATGTTCCACTACGCGGTTAGGAAGAACCATGCACAACACCACCTCGACCGGACCGACCGCCGGCGCAACCAACCCCACCGTGCTCCTGGTGCACGGCGCATTCGCCGAGTCCGCGAGCTGGAACGGCGTGATCGCCGACCTCGCCGGGCGCGGCTACCGGTCCGTGGCCGTGGCCAACCCGCTGCGCGGCCTCGCCGAGGACGCCGCCTACCTCCGCAGCGTCATCGACAGCATCGAGGGCCCCGTGGTCATCGCCGGCCACTCCTACGGCGGCTCCGTGATGAGCGAAGCGGCCGAGGGCGCCACGAATGTCGCCGCTCTAGTCTACGTTGCGAGCTTCCAGCTCGACCCCGGCGAGAGCACCGGCGAGCTCGCCGCCAAGTACCCGGGCGGGGAGCTCGGCGACGCCCTCGAGCCCCGCTCGTTCCCCGCCTCCGACGGCACCACTGGCTCCGACCTGTACATCCAGCCCGCGGAGTTCCGTCGCGTGTTCGCCGCTGACGTCCCTGCCGACGTGGCCGACCTGATGGCGGCCACGCAGCGTCCGATCGCCGCCAAGGCGCTGGAGGACCACGCCACCAAGGCCGCCTGGCGCACCATCCCCAGCTGGTCCCTCATCACCACCCAGGATCTGGCCATCCCCGCCGACTCCATGCGGTTCATGGCCGAGCGCGCAGGGTCGCACGCCACCGAGATCGACGCTTCCCACGCTGTGACCGTCTCCGAGCCCGGCGCGGTCGCGGAGATCATCGACGCGGCTGCTCGCGGCACCGCCCGCTGACCCACCCTCCCCCCGTACAGCCCCAGACAGGACGGATCTCCCATGTATCTCAAGCGCACCCTCATCGCCGCCGGCGTCGCGCTCGCCGCGCTGGCGGCCACCGCGGCAGCCCCGGTCTCCACGCACGGCCCACAGCCCAGACACGAGAAGCCGACAGTCGTGCTCGTCCACGGTGCGTTCGCCGACTCCTCCAGCTGGAACGGGGTCATCGACGACCTCCAGCGCAAGGGCTACCCGGTGATCGCGCCGGCCAACCCCCTTCGCGGGCTGCACGACGACGCGGAGTACCTTGCCAGCGTCCTGGACAGCGTGGAGGGCCCGATCGTGCTCGCCGGCCACTCCTACGGCGGGTCGGTGATCACCGAAGCCGCCGCCGGTGACCGAGATGTCAAGGCGCTGGTCTACATCGCCAGTTTCCAGCTCGACCAGGGCGAGAGCACAGCCGAGCTTGCGGCCAAGTACCCGGGTGGCGAGCTCGGCGCGGCGCTGGACGCCGTGCCGTTCCCGGCGGCCGACGGCTCCACCGGCACCGACCTCTACGTCAAGCAGGACGAGTTCCGCCGCGTGTTCGCCGCCGACGTCCCGCGAAGCACCACCAAGCTGCTAGCCGCCACCCAGCGGCCGATCGCGGAGTCCGCCCTGAACGACGAGGCGACCCGCGCTGCCTGGAAGACCATCCCGAGCTGGTCCCTGGTCACCACGCAGGACCTGACCATCCCGCCGGCCTCGATGCGGTTCATGTCCGAGCGGGCCGGATCGCACACCACGGAGATCAAGGCCTCGCACGCCGTGGCCGTCTCCAAGCCGCACGCTGTGGTGAAGATCATCGAGAGTGCGGCACGCGCCACCACCCGGTAGCGGGGCCACGCACATCCAGGATGCCGTCGGCGGACCCGGTCCGCCGACGGCATCGCTGTGTTCTGCTGCATCCGTCGACCAGACGCCTGTCAGCCTCCAGCCCGTAAGCACCTACGCTGACCGCACGGACCCACCCACCTCGTCACCGAGCAGGCGACGCAACCGGTCCGCGACGGGGTCGCTCGTACCGTCCAGGAGCGCCAGCGCCTCGGCGCGGACGGCTGCGGCCGCGGCGGCGTCTCCCGCCACGGCGTGCGCGTCCCCGAGGTTCGCGAGGCTGGCCCCCTGGTACTTCAGGTCCCGGGCCTCCCCGAAGGCCACGGCCGCTGTCCGGAACGAAACAGCTGCATCACGGACCTGTCCGGCAGCGAGCTGGACGATGCCAAGAGTATCGGTGGCGTGCGCGACGGCGAGCGCGTCGTCGGTTGTGGCAAGTCGGGCGAGGGCCGCACGAGCGGTGGCCAGGGCGTGTACGGCATCACCGAGCGTCATGTAATGCACAGCGAGGTTGTTCAGTGCCAGTGCCTGCAACGATGGTTCGTCTGAGAGCTCGATGGCCCGCTCCAACGCCATCGTGGTCACACCCTGTTCAGAGTATTCGTCGTTGTAGGACCCGAGGCTGACGAGTACCCACGCCGCTGCCGTCTGCCTACCCTCCGACAGATAGAGGCGAACCGCCTCTTCCAGATGGGTACGGGCGCTGTGCGCGATGTCGTGGCTGCTGCCCGGCGTATATGGTCCGGGCGGGCCGAGGCCGGTCTGGACCCCGAGGGCGACACCGAGCCCTTGATGGGCTCGTGCTTGACCGACCACGTGCCCGCTCCGCTCCGCGGCGGCGAGCCCGACCCGCCACAGTGCGATGGCGTCCGACCAGTACTCGGCACGGTGGAGGTAGGTGGCGAGGCACCATGCGAGTTGCCAGACCCTCTCATCCAGCCCCTCGGCCAGCGCTGTCTCGACCGCGGCCTGCAATGCGCCTCGGTGCTCCCCGAACCAGACGAGTGCGGCCGCCGCATCGACCGGTCGCACGATCTCAGCACCAGGCGCAGGAGAGATCAGGTCCAGCGGGACCCGGATCGGCTCCAGCAGGACCGTTGCCTCGTTGGCGGACCCGATGTAGTGGTCCATGGCGCGGTCGATCGCACCCTGCCTGACTTCGGAGGACTCTGCGGCGAGCTCGCCTGCGTACGCCCGGACGAGGTCATGCAACGCGTACTGGTGCCAACCTGTCTGCACGAGCAGGCTGGCCCGGGTCAATGTCTCCAGCGCGGTCAGGTCCTGGCGGCCCATGGCTGACCGCGCGGCCGGTGCATCGAACGGGGCCTCGGGCAACGCGGCGAGCTGGCACAGGGCCCTTAGCGTTTCCGGGTCCAGGTTGGTGCAGGACCACGAGAGTACGGCGCGTATGTCCACCGCGGGGTCGGTATCGCCGAGCACATCGAGGACCTCTCGGGCGGACCGGAGCTCGCTCGCGACCGCTGAGAGGGGGACGCCGGGGGCATCTCGCAGCCGTGCGCCCACGACGGCCAGCGCCAGAGGCAGTCCGGCCGTGGCGTCGACGATCGCCGCCAGGGAAGTCGGGTCGGCGTCGACACGTTCCGGTCCTACCCACCGGGAGAGCAGCGCTCCGGCATCCGCGTCGCCGAAGGTGTCCAGGTGCACCGCGGCCGTGCCGGTCACACGCAGCGCCGCGAGCCGGTCGCGGCTGGTGATCAGTGCGAGGCTGCCGGATGTCCCGGGCAGCAGAGGACGCACCTGGGCCGCGTCGCGGGCGTTGTCCAGGAGGACCAGGACCCGACGGCCGGCAACGGTCGAGCGGTACAGCGCGGCACGGGCATCCAGCCCGTCTGGCACGTGGTCACTGCGGACGCCGAGAGACTCCAAGATCCTGACCAGGGCTTCGTCGGGATCCAGGGGCGACTGCGTGTGGTCGAAGCCCCGCAGGTCGACATAGAGCTGCCCGTCCGGGAACGCCCCGGCGTTCTGGTGGGCCCAGTGAATGGCAAGGCTGCTCTTGCCGACGCCGCCCATTCCTGAAATCACCGCGCTCGTGGGCGCGCCCTCCACGTCGAGGAGCGCGTCAGCCCATGCCAGCTCCTGTTGCCGTCCGAAGAAGTCATGACGGTCCGCAGGCAGCTGAGCAGGACGCACGAGGGGGGCGCCTTGCGTCCCGGGCGCGCCATGACCGGTCGTGGCGCCGCCCTGGCCGGGTTCCGTGAGGACGAGACCTGGGTCGGAGACAAGTATGCGCTGGTACATGTCGCGGAGCGCAGGCCCAGGGTCCAGACCCAGCTCGTCGGCCAACAGACGGGCACCGGCCTGGTAGACCTCGATGGCGTCCGCCTGCCGGCCGTCACGATACAGAGCCCGCATGAGCAGTGCGCGGATGTCCTCGCGGTAGGGGTGCGCCTCGACCATCGTGGTGAGCTCCGCTACCACCGCACCCCCCGTGTCCAGCATCGTGGCGAGGCGCAGCGTGATGGCCGCCAGACGCTCCTCCTGGAGCCGGACGCGCTGGTTTGCCGCGTAGGTCCCGGGCACCCCGTCCAGGCCGTCGCCACGCCACAACGCGAGCGCATCGGTGAGGGCAGCCAACGCCCCGCCGAGGTCGGCGGCCCGCCCGAGCCTGCGTCCTTGGCTCAGCAGCGCCTCGAACCGTGCGACGTCCACCGATGCAGGGGCGGTACGCAGCGCGTACCCGCCACTGACCGTCTCGACCGTGGCGTCGGTGCCGTGCAGGAGATGGCGCAGTCGCGACACGTAGGTGCGCAGTGTGCCGGACGCTCCACGTGGTGGCTCGTCGTCCCAGAGGGCCGCAGCGAGCTCGTCGGTACCCGTGACCCGGCCGGCGTGGAGCAGGAGCATCGCCAGGAGGGCCTTCTGCTGGGGAGAACCTGCCGGCACCTCGGTTCCGGAGCGCCACATCCGGACCGGCCCCAGGAGCGCGAACGTAACTTTTTCGGACACGAACAGCCTTTCAACAGCAGATGGGTCGCCTTCACGGAGGTCGGCCGCCGTGGTGATCCTGGCGACTCCGTATTCGAGCTGTCAGGCTCGGGGAGTCCGCAGCGGGTCACGCGAGCCACGGCACACCGCAATTTACGAGGCTATTCCTACCTGCGGCACCCGGCTCGCAGCGGACGCGACCGCTACCCCTCAGCACAAGACCTGCAGCAGTTCGGGCGGGCCGCGGACGATGGGGTCGTCTCGTCCATCCGAGGGCACTGGTACGCGAACCACGTGACGTCTCATTGGAGTTTTGGGAGAAGCGAACTCCGCCCGCATTTGTAACGCCATCATTTCTGGAGGGCACCGTGAACTGCACCAGGAAGCGTCTCGCCGCAACAGCATGACGTCGCGGGCGAGTCGGTGACTCATGCCGCCTCGACTGCTCGCATCTCCGAGTCGCTCCGCTGGCTCCGACCGACTGCCCGAGTTACCGCCGGTCGCGGCCACGGTGGGTTCATTCTGAGTTATTGCTCTTGTTCGAAGCCGCTTTGTACTGCCCGGGGCTTCGAGCGGCCCCACTGAGTCCAGTGCAGCGCTGATGATGCGTACCGACTCGTCGTGGTCGGTGTTTCCCATGGCTCCGAGCATCATCATTGCCAGCGCGAGCTCGCTGACCGAGATGCCTGTTCCACCCAGTGTTCTGTATCTCGTGGAACCCATCGAAACGCGGGCCGGCGAGCCCAGGCAGACGGCGATGCCACCGGGGTCCGGAAGTACCCCTTGGGCTGCCACGCTGCCTCGTGAGACATCGTTCCTGTCCGAGAGGGCGCGTCCCGGGGCACCGGGCGAGGTGCGGGCGCCGGGCACGTAGCGTGGTGAGACTGCCTGGAACGGGCGGCGCCGGACGGATCCGGTCCAGCATCACGGTCATGTGAGGAGGTTCGATGACGCTCGTCGTCACGCGCCAGGACGATCGGCTCCCCGACAGCAGGTGGCGCACGTCCCGTCACAGCGCCTCAGGGCCGGGCGCCGCGTGCGTGCAGGCCGCCGTCGCGGAGCGATTGCCGGACGGGCTGGTGGTGCTGCCGGACGGTTCCGTCGACCGGAGCCTACTCCGGACGGCAGTCGTCCCGGAGGTCGGGCAGGAACGCGCCGGTCTTGCCGTCGAGTCCCGCGCCGACGCCGACCGGCTCGCCGTGCGCGCGAGGACGGTGCTTGGCAAGCTGCCGGCAGACGTCGCCGAGTTCTTCGTCCGGCAGGCCGTCGACATCATGGCAGCGCACCACCGTCCCTTCCCCCTCGTCATCGGGCCTGCTACGAGCCCTGACACCTCTCTCGAGCGGGTTCGTGACATCCTCGCTCACCGCATGTACGTCGATCTGGGGTGGACGGTCCACGACGGGTGGCCCCTCGCCCCCTCAGCGAGCGAGACCGTAGACCGAACGGCTGGCGTCCGGCAGCTATCCGCCACCCTGGGCGACCTCTACGAGACCTGGCCGCCGACCGACCGGGCGGGTCTGCGCGGCGGCCGCGCCGGGCGGGAGGTCGAGACCGGGATCGAGGTCCGCAGCCAGCTCGAGCTCCGCGCCTTCAACAACCAGATCGGGGCGACGCGGCTCATCACGTCGCCTGGCGGCACGGTCTCGCTAGTCCTGGACGGCTCCCCAACGAAGAAGAAGGGGGACATGATCGTCGAGCTGGTCACCTCCGCCGACTTCGTCCTCGGTGGAGAAGCCGGCACGGATCCCGCCGAGACGGCCAGCGCCGAGAGGTCGATGCTCGCCAGGCTGCGCCGGGCCCGCCCCGGACAGTCGCTCACTGACGTGTTCCCCGTGGACGCCGGGTACGTCGCTCACCCTCACGCCCGGAAGGTCAAGGTCGGGGCGGACGTGGCCCCCGGGCGGCTCGACACCCAGATGACCGCCGGCGTGCCGGTCATCGGCATCCGTCAGCTGTTGCGGCTCGCGCTCGAGCACCCGACCCAGCCCGACAGTGAGTCGGTCCGGCACGGCCACAGCGCCCTGGCCTTCGGTGACACGGTCGGCGCGCGGTTCATCGACCTCGATCCCCGGAGCCGGGACCTGGCCGCGCGACTGGATCGGCGCGAGCCAGGCAACCCCGTCATGGCCTACCTGCGCCACTACCTGACGCTGGTCTACACACACACGGCCGCCCAGATCCACGGGTCCGTGTCCGAGACGCACATCAAGAAACACTTCCTGCTGGTGGCCGCCCGGGTCTCGATGGCGCGGATCCGCAGCAGCCTCCCCCGGGAGGCCCAGGACTGGCTGGAGCGGAACCACTCCGTCGTCCGCGAGGAACTACTCGCCCGGTACCGCCGGGACAACCTCGACGACCCGGAGGTCACCGAGCTCTGGCTGGGCAGCGAGCACGAGGAGGACATCTTCGCCCTGGAAGTGCCCTTCGGCGGGACCACCCGCAGGCACACGGTCGGCGAGTTCGTCGACAGCGCCGTGCAGTCAGCCGCCACGGAGATCGACCCGAACAGATCGCTCAGCATCCGGTCGTTCCTACCGGGGATGGACACGAGCTTCGGCTGGCGGGAGGACCTGCCCCTCGTCCCGCTGGAACTGCGTGCCTTCGGCGAAACGACGCGGACGCTCGAAGATGTCGCGCGCTGGAACGACGTGGTCATCCAGCGCGCGCGGGAGGCGGACACCTATGCGCGCACGATCCTCCGGTTGCCGCCGCCTCGTCTCAGTGCTCCGCAGATGCACACCGCCGTCGACCCGGGGTCGACCGACACGTTCAGCGCCGCACGGCTGCGAGCATTCGCCGTCACCATCGCAGCGGAAGCGAGCGCCCGCGCGGCCGAGGGCCGTCCCCTCCCCGTACTCGAGGTCCACCTCGAGGGTGGAGGGAACCCTCGCGCTACCTACCACCCGGGCGGCGATCCCCGCAGAAAGGGACAGGAGCGCGCGACGGCCGTCCAGCGTGACCTTGAGCAGGTGCTCCACACCGAGCTGCAGCGCAGCGGACTGCCCGCCAATGCCGTCACATACTCGGCCACGTCGCGTGGCGACAGGCTCACCCATTCCCCCTTCGGCCAGTCCGAGAGCATGGACGCTGACACCCGCCGGCGCCAGGTCGTCCTGTGGATCACCCCGCACACGGCTGCCTCCCGGCACACGGGGTCGAGCGGTCGCCCCGAGGGGCAGACCATCCTGCACCCCGGTCAGAGCGAAGCGATGGTCGCGTCCGGATCGGCGTCTGCCGCCGGCGCCCTCCAGGACCGGCCCTCACGAATCCTCTCGATGGACGAATGGCTGGGCCGGTCAGCGGCCTCGGAGGGGACAGAGTCGCGCTCGGCCGAGTTGCGGCGGATCGACGCGGCCGTCCAGGCGGTCGAGGCTAGTCCCTTCGACGTCGGTTCGCTGGACGTGCTGTTGGCCGCCAGCGCGGCGTGGACCCGGAAGAGCAGCGCGAGCAACAGCCGCCTGGGCGTGGTCCGAGAGGTCGAACAAGTGGCGCGTGCACGACGCGATCGCCTCAGTCGCATCAGCGACACATCGGATCTCGTGAGCCTCCTGCGCGACTCCTACCGGCCGTCCGCCCCCACGGAGCGTCATGCGCGGGACGTCTTCGGGCGGCTGGCCCTGCCAAGGACACCTGCGTTCCTGGTGGACCCGAGGAGCAACGTCCCGTACGACTACTCCGCGCTCACCGCCGACGAAGGCGTCCACTTCCTACGCATGATGGACCTCCGGCGAGGGGACGTCCGGGCTTCCGACTTCAATCCTCGGGGGTGGCGGATATCCGAGGGGGCGTACAGCGTCGTGCACCACCGGCGCGATCGCCGGTGGTCACCGAATCCCGACGTGGCCCCCTTGGCCACGGCCGACGTCCGGATGCCGCAACTCGTTCATGCCATCTGGCTCGGTTCCGTGCCGACCCTAGACGGTGCCTCCAAGTCGTTCTGGGAGACGTTCCGTCAGAGCGTTCGAACGCTCCAGGGCAAGGCGACGTTCATTCTGTGGACCGACGTCACGCGCAAGGAGGTGCAAGACCCCGCTACCGTGAGCGAGCTGGACACGCGTCGTGGTCTCGATATCGAGCTGCTCGCCCAGCACGCTGTTGACGAGAACATCGTGCTCGTAAACGTCGACGAGGTGTATAACGCGTCTCGCGGCGCAGCCACCACGCGGCTCGTGCAGATCGAACGTGCCAAGTGGTCCGGTCCCGGCTGGGCGGCAGCCAGTGACGGCCTCCGGGCTCAGATCGTCCGCGACTTTGGCGGGATGTACGTAGACGGTGGCGACGAGATCACTAGTCTGGACGACCTCTCGCCCACCGGGGTCGTGGCCAGCCGCGCCGCGTTCGCGGTTGCCGTCGAGACCCTACCCGGCGGGCGGATCACGTTCCAGAACAATGTCATCGTGGCGCCCCCGCACCACCCGCTCCTCGACATCCACATAGAGCAGCTGTTGCACCACTACGAACTGAGTCAAGCCGCCCTCTACGACCAGGCGCTCCGGCCGCCGACGCGGGGCGACGAGGCGAGTGAGCTAATCAACCAGAAGCGCCACTCCGTGATCTACCGGACGGGTCCGGACCTGACCGGGAAGGTTCTAGAGGCGGCGGGGTACAACGGACATCACGCTCCACGTGTCGTCGGCATCACTCCCGCTCAGGGCTTGGAGACGTTGGCCTGGCACCCCGACAACCGACGGAAGTCCCGTCCCATGCCCATCCTGGGTTCGGGACCCGCGACGCTGACCTTCACCCAGGATATGATCGTCACGGCCCTGCGCAGCCTGTCCCTGCGCGACGGTGACCTGGACGTCCTCCAGCTCGGTGCGGCGATCTCGCTGCATCCACGCAGCGACCTCATCTGGGAGTCGGTGTTCGAGTTCCTCAGGTCCGACGCCACCCTGCGCGGCGAGGTGCGTTCGATCACCAGGAGCGAGGACACATCGGGGATGGGTTCCCGGGCGGCAGCAGGCAGTGTCCGTGTCCTGCGAGAGGACGTCGCCGTCCGCCTGCCCGACAGTGTGGTGTCAATGCTGGACTTCCTGCCGGGCGGCTCAACCGTCAGGCTGGGCAGACGGTCGGAGCTGGTTCGGCTCCGACCGCCCGTGGACCGCTCCGCCCCGGTCAGCGCACGGAACGTCGCACGGTCGCGGCTGCAGTCAGCTCCCTCTCCGCCGATCCCGGCCAGGCAGGCCCGCTACCAGCCCGACCCGGTGTCAGGGCGGCTGCTCGGCATGCCCCACGTCGTCACGGACCAGGAAGGCGTCCAGTGGGCCTCCTCCGGGCGCAGCGCCTGGGACAGCTACGGGAACCCGCTCCTCGTGCGGGCCTGCGTCGAGGTGGCGGTGCTCGGCCCGGCCTAGAACTGCAGCAATTCGGGCGAGCGGTGCACGATGGGATCGCCTCTGCCACTTGAGGGGCAGAACTGCGCATATCGGGTGACGTCTCACGGAAGAGATGGTGAGGTGGCGTCACGCGCAAACGTACGTGTCATGGACCCCGAGCACTTAAGGAGAGCACCGTGAACTGCACCAGGAAGCGTCTCGCCGCAGCAGCACTCGTGTTGGGAGGGCTGCTGGTGCTCTGGATGCCAGCGGCGTCGGCGACTCCATTCACCGAAGGGATCAACTTCTTCTCCGGTGACCTGTCAGGCGAGTCGGCGACCTATGCAGGCACGGTGGAGGGCTGCGTTGTCCTGCCGTTCGTCGCACACTCCGAGCTCAACTACACCGATACCGCGATCCGGGTGTTCGAGAGCACGGACTGCACCGGCAACGCCAGAACCTTCCCCG
The DNA here is from genome assembly GCF_024171955.1 of Promicromonospora thailandica. GTDB lineage: Bacteria > Actinomycetota > Actinomycetes > Actinomycetales > Cellulomonadaceae > Promicromonospora > Promicromonospora thailandica. Next base: position 685,914 of record NZ_JAMTCS010000001.1, read on the forward strand.
GCAACGACCTACACAGCTTCCTGCGTTTCGACGCTCGCAGTTTTGAGCCGATCCCCTGACCCGACCAGCCGTCCCGGGTGCCTCTGTATAGGATGGGCATCCCCAGCAGAGACCGCAACGCTCAAGCGAGACGTTGTACCGAGTGAGATACCATTTGGGCGCAATCGCGCCAGATGATTTCCGGATTGCCGCCCACGAAAGGCCGTCTCCCTCATCGGAGACGGCCTTTCATGTGCACTCCCGCGCTTCGGATCGCAGCGCCGTGATCCGACGGCAATCGTCAGGATTGCAACTCAGGTGGTGGTCGCTTCGCAAGCTCAATCGCCGACAGGACGCCGCTCCGATCCCACTGGCACGCTGTGGCTTGATCCGGGTCACGCAGTGCATCCATTCGAGTCTCTCAATTCTCTGTGGAAGCCGCACTCGCTGCGTCCGGCCCGCCGAGATCCTGTGGCACCCCGGCAACCTGAGCCCTGGAAATTCTGTCGAGCACCGCGAGTAAGACCGCACGTAGTTCACTGTCCACAATGCCGGACACGAAGAGGCGACGGGGCAGCAGATAGACCTCGTCGCTTACAGATCCCGGTGTAGCAGCATCCTTGCTGTCATCTCCTTGGACGGTTAGAAGCTGGACCTCGAAGGGCAGCGGCGAACCAGCGATACGCCGCGGCTCGCCGGCCGGCGCAACGTCATGCGTGTTGGTGGAGCCTCGCGCAACGAATAGCTCTTCGGCCTCGTGCCGCAGCGCCGCCGCAATGTCCTGTTTTCCATTTTCCTCGTGCAGTGCAGCAAACCCTCGAAGCGAATCTCCGAGCCGCCTGCGGTACCGTCCCGGTAGTTGCGTGTGCAATCGTCGCAATACTTCCGTCGCCTCTTGTGCCACCAGCAACGCATCATCGGCGCGGCCGGCGTTCGAATACCGCAACGTGAGGCTATAGAGCGCGCCCGCGAGATCAGGCTCGTGTCGATCGGGCGAGCGCGGCGCAATTCGTCGATAGATCTCCACAGCCCGCTCGTTCGCCGACAAAGCGTTCTGCGGACGCCCCAAGTCCGAGAGAACATTCCCGAGGTTGTACAGCGATTGCCCAAGGGCCGATTCGTACAGGTCTGGAGCGGTCTGCGCCAGCTCCTCACGGATCTCCACAGCTCGCTGCAGGAACCGCAGCGCCTCGTCAGGATGTCCAAGCATCGCACACAGGGATGCGAGGTTGTTCAATGACGAAGCAAAGGTTGGTTCGAATCGAGACGGTTCTTTCCGGGCAAGATTCTCGTAGATTCTTGCGGCGGTGTCGCTTAACGGCCATGCCTGGTTGAGATTTTCGGTCTCTATCAGCACCAGGGCGGTTTCAAAGTTGATCTTCAGCTCGGGGTCTTGTGCGTCGTTGCGTGAGGCCGGCGGGCGCAGTGCTCGGGGCATGAGGGCGGGCGCGGCCCTGTGACCTGCGAGGATGGAGGTTCCTACGCCGTCCGCCCGTGCTTGCCGAGGTGCCGCGCCCGTGTCTGTAGTCTCGCCTGTTCTTGCCCTGTTTGACCAGCCCACGGTGCGACAGAAGGTGTTGCGTGGGCAGGTCGAGGGGCTGCTGGAAGCATTCGCGTCGGTCCCGGACCCGCGCGATGCGCGGGGTGTGCGGTTCCCGCTGGTAGTCGTGCTCGGGCTGGCGCAGCTGGCCGTGGCGTGCGGCGCGGTCGGGTTCGACGAGATCGCCGAGGTCGCCGCCGACCTGGACCCCGACCTGACCGGAGCGTTCGGCCTGGTGCGGTCAGCACCGTCGTCCGGGACGTTCAGGCGGGTCCTGAACGCGACGGACCCGGTGGCGCTGGACGAGGCGCTGTCCCGATGGGCCGACCGTCCGGTGGCGGGCGAGTCCGGGCCCGTCGAACAGGCCGGGCCTGCCGCGCGGGTGGCGCGCGTGGTCAGCGCGGACGGCAAGACGATGCGGGCCGCACGCCGCCGCCTCGAGGGTCGTGTCGCCCAGGACCAGGTCGTGGAGGTGCTGGACCAGGCCACGGGTGTCGTCCTGGCCTGCCAGGAAGTCAAAGTTGGGGACGAGCAAAGTTGGGGACGAGATCGGCGCGGTCGGGCACGCCGTGACCCGGCTGATCGACCGGTGGGGATCGCTGGCCGGGATCGTGCTCGTCGCGGACGCGAAGCACACCCAGCACCGGCTCGTCGACCAGGTGAGCGGCGCCGGCGGATGGTGGGTACTGCCCGTCAAGGAGAACCAGCCGGGCATCCACACCCGTGTCACGGCCCTGCCCTGGTCCGATCTGACGGCGGCCGCCGTCGAGCGGGGCACGGGCCACGGCAGGCGCGAGACGCGGACCATCCGGGTGATCCAGGCCCCGGACCATGTCGATCTCGGCTTGGCCGGTGCGATCCAGGTGATCAGGATCGGTCGGCACATCCTGCGCAAGAAGAACCTCACGGCCGAGCCTGCATGGACCCGCGAGACCGCGTACTTCCTGACGAACCTGCCCGCTCACCTGGCCGACCCGGCCTTCCTCGCCCGGATCGTGCGGTCTCACTGGCGCATCGAGAACCAGCTGCACTGCGTCCGCGACACCGCCTACGACGAGGACCGGCACACCGCCCGGACCAGCAACGGGCCAGTGAACCTCGCCTGCCTACGCAACACCGCGATCAGCCGCCACCGTCTCACCGGCGCCAGCAACATCCGCAAGCGGCTACGCGCCTGCGCCCGCCACGCCCACCGCGCCCTGCACGCGCTCACGACCCGACAAGTCCAAGATCAACTTTGAAACCGCCCTGGGCTCAGACCCATCCTCCGCCGTTCACGCGGAGCCCAAAGCGCTTGCGCCTTTCTCTCCCTAGCGACGCGTCGCCGCGATACACCTAACGCTTCCAACACGCTCACGCTCCTCATACCTGCAGAAGGTACGGGTGCTCTCTGACATCGCCCGACAGACCAGACCGGCAGGAAGGCGGCCAACCGCGCGGGGCTAGGGCCTGTTTCAGAAGTGGCGTCTGACCTGGGGTTTCGGCATGCTGCGGGGTCGTGGTGGATGTTGCGGGGCGGCATGATCTGAGTGATGAGGCGTGGGCGGTGGTCGAGCCGTTGCTGCCGGTCGCCGCGTGCGGGCGCCCCGCACGGTTCCTGCGCCGGCAGATCGACGGGATCCGGTACCGGACCCGCGTGGGGTGCCCGTGGCGGGACGTGCACGACCGGTACGGGCCGTGGTCGAGCCTGTACCGGGTGTTCCGCCGCTACCAGCGCGACGGGGTCTGGGACCAGGTCCTGGACGCGTTGCGGACCCTGGCTGATGCGGGTGGGCAGATC
>NZ_JAMTCS010000002.1:0-173289 GCF_024171955.1 Promicromonospora thailandica
AGGACGCCGCGGCCTTGGGCGCCGGCGGCCCAGTGGGCCACGGTGGAGCCGGGGAAGTGTCCGCCGGGCTGGGTCAGGGTGATGCCGGGCAGGATCTGGAGGTCGGTCTTCCAGGTCTGGACGGCGGGGTCGGTGCGGGCCAGCCAGTCGGCGTCGTCCTGGGCGACCAGGATCGGCACGCCGCCCAGGCGGCGGCTCCATTCGACCTGGACGCCGTACATGTGGGGGTGGCTGGCCACGATGCAGGCCAGGCCGCCGAGGTCTTGGACGGCGGCCACGGCGGTGTCGTCGAGGTAGCCGGGTACGTCGAACAGGAGGTTGCCGGCGGGGGTGCGTACGAGCTTGGCGGTGGGGCCGATGCCGACGTCGGGCACGGTGGTCAGGCCGTACAGGTCGGGTTCGAGCTCTTCGACGGCGATGCTCTGCCCGGCCGCGGCCAGCTCCTCCAACGTCGTCCAGTGCTGCCCGTCGGCGGGCACCCACTGGCGCTCGTCGGCGCACACGGCGCACACGTCGGGGCGGGACTCGTGCTCCACACCGCAGGTACTGCAGATCCAGAACGTCATCGGGCTTCCCTTCGTGAAGACTGATGCCGTCACACTGCGCCACCGCGCGCCCCCTGTCCAGCAGGTTTTTCGCCGTCGTCTCCGCCTCCAGGCGGAAGCGCGGGCGCCCGTGGCTTCCTAGGCTGGGGTCATGTCCGACGCACCACCGCCCGCCGACGCACGGCGTCCCGGCACGCCGCCGTCCGCCCCGAGCCGCCCCGCCGAGGGTGTGGCCGGCCGCGTGCTGGACTGGTTCGGCGTCGACTCCGACTGGGAGCGCGTACCCGCGGGCCGCGACGCCTACCGGCGCGACCTGATGCTGGGCGCCGCCTTCATGGTGTTCGCCGCGATCTCGGTGGAGCTGGGCCGCAGCATGGGGCTGTTCGACGGCACCCGGCACCCCCTCTGGCTGATCTTCGTGTTCGGGGTGGTCAGCATGGTGCCGCTGGCCTGGCGCCGCCGGTACCCCCTGGTGTCGGTGGTGCTCGTGTACGGGATGTGGCTGGGCATCGGGCTGACCCTGCCCGAGGTGACCGTGCTCATGCCCATGCAGATCATGTACTTCGTGGCCCTGTTCACCGCGGTGGCATGGGCGCGGGACCGGCGCGCCATGCTCGTGGTGGTCGCCGCGTGCGTGCTCGCGATGTTCTCCTGGGTGATCTGGATGTTCGCGGTCCAGCAGGGGATGGAGAACATCCTCGAGGAGTACCCGACGCGCGCGGACTGGCCCGGCACCGTCGAGCCCTACCTCGCCAACGCGATCTACCAGTTCGTCATGAACGTCGCGTTCTTCGGCGGCGCGGTCGTGGCGGGGCAGATGCAGTGGAACGGGGCCCGACGGCGGCAGCTCCTCGCCGACCAGGCGGTCACCATCGAGAAGCAGGCCGACGCGCTCACCGACCAGGCGGTCGTGGCGGAACGGGTGCGCATCGCCCGTGAGCTGCACGACGTCGTCGCGCACCACGTGTCCGTGATCGGCATCCAGGCCGCGGCCGCGCGCCGGGTGCTGGGCCGCGACCCCGCGCGGGCCGAGGAAGCCCTCGTCACGATCGAGCGCGAGTCGCGCGAGGGCGTGGCGCAGATGCGCAACCTGGTGGGCACGCTCCGTGCGGTGCCCGACGGCGACCCGCGGTCGGCCTCCCGGTCCCCCGAACCGGGCCTGGCCGACCTGCCGGCTCTCGCCGCCGCCGACCACGACGGCCTCGACACGGCGTTCCGGCAGGTCGAGGAGCCTCCGGGCATCGCGGCCGAGGTGCCCGAACCCATGGGGCTCAGCCTGTACCGCACCGCACAGGAGGCGATGGCGAACGTGCGCAAGCACTCGACGGCCCGGTCCGCGACGGTGACGCTCCGCGTGGTGCGCGAGGCGGCCGACCCGGCGGGCGAGCGGTTCGCGCACGGCTTCGCCGAGGTGGAGGTGCTGGACGACGGCCGGCCGCGCCACGGCACGTCCGGCTCCCGGCTCGGGCTGCTCGGCATCCGGGAGCGCGCGGCGACCCACCAGGGCGTGGTCGAGATCGGTCCGCGGGCGACGGGCGGGTTCCGCGTGCGCGTGCGGCTGCCGCTGCCGGCCCCCGACCCGGCCCCGGCCGCCCTCGAGACGCGGACGGAGGCGGCCCGGTGACGCGCGTGCTGCTGGCCGACGACCAGGCGCTGGTGCGGTCGGGCTTCTCCCTCATCCTCTCGGTGGACGACGACGTGGAGGTGGTCGGCGAGGCGGGTGACGGCGCCGCCGCGATCGAGCTGACCCGCGAGCTCCGGCCCGACATCGTGCTGATGGACGTGCAGATGCCGGTCATGGACGGCATCGAGGCGACGCGCCGGATCGTCGCGGAGGACCTCGCGAAGGTGCTGGTGCTGACGACGTTCGACCACGACGAGTACGTGTTCGACGGGCTCGCAGCGGGCGCCTCCGGATTTCTGCTCAAGAACTCCGACCCGGAGCACCTGGTCGAGGCCGTGCGCACCGTGGCGGCGGGGCACGCGCTGCTCGCCCCGCAGATCACGCGCCGCGTGATCGAGCAGATGGTGGCGGGCGAACGGACCGTGGGCGCCGCCCGGTCGGCCGCGTCGTCCGGCGCGCCGGAGCCGGCCGGCCCGGCCGTGGTCCCCGCCGGTCTCGCGCAGCTCACCCCGCGCGAGCGGGAGGTGCTGGAGCTCGTGGGTACGGGCCTGTCGAACGCCGAGATCGCCTCGACGCTCTACCTCGGCGAGGCGACGGTGAAGACGCACGTGTCGAACGTGCTCGCCAAGCTGCACCTGCGCGACCGGGTCCAGGCCGTGGTGCTCGCACACCGCGCGGGCCTGGTCTGAGCCGCCTTGGCGAAAATGTCACCGATCGGTGACATGCACCCATGGTGACAACGATCGTTGACATCCGAGGGGGTTCGATGCGGGTCTCCAACGCCGCCGACGTCGGCGCGGTCCTCCGAGACGGTCGGCAGCGCCAGGGCATGACCCAGGCCCAGCTCGCGGAGGTGGTCGGGACGTCTCGCGCCTGGATCGTCGCCGTCGAGGCGGGCTCGCCCAATGCACGCCTCGACCTGGTGCTCCGCGCCCTCCAGTGGGTTGACCTCGCGGTAGACGTCGCCCCGGACCGGGCCGGTGCGGAGCTGGACCGCCTGCTGGACCGTGACGACGGCTGACCGACTGACCGTCTGGCTCGACGGACGAGTTGCCGGTCGTCTCGACCAGTCGGACGACGGCACGCTGGCATTCAGATATGACGACGACTATCGCCTCGGCGTGAGCGCGACCCCCCTGTCCGTGTCGTTGCCGATCGCCCGACGCGATCACGCGGATGCGGCGATCCGACCGTGGATCGACAACCTGCTGCCGGACAACGGTGACGTTCGGGCGCGCTGGGCACGAGAGTTCGACGAGCGTCGCGTCACGGCGTTCAACCTCCTCAAGCACAGGGGCGCGGACTGGCGTTCGCGGATGCGGTCGACCGTGCCGGGCCTGCCATCGCGCCGGAGGTCGCGCGCCGTTTCAAGGACGGAATCGCCGGTCTCAACGCGCGCTCGAAGCCCTCCTGACCCGGTTCTGATACGCGCGCCGGAAAGCGGGAACGTCTCGGCGTTCCCGCTTTCCGTGGTGAATTGTCGCCGCTCCCCTTTCCGGGAAGACGGGCATTTCCGAGATTACGCGGAGGTGCTGCCCGACGGTTCCGGCGTCGGCTCTTCTGACGGCGGGTCGGACGGCTCCGGAGACGGTTCGGTGGACGGCTCCGGGGTCGGCTCGGGCGTGGGTTCCGGCGTCGGCTCGGGCGTCGGCTCGGTGCTCGGCTCCGTGGGCGGCGGCTCGGTCGGCTCGGTCGTCGGCGGGTCCGACGGTTCCGGGGTGGGCGTGGGTTCCGGCGTCGGCTCCGGTGTGGGGGTCGGCGTCGGGGTGGGGGTGGGCGTCGGCTCCGGGCTGGGCGACTGCGTGGGCGGCGTGGTCGGCCGCACGGGCGTGGGGGTCGGCGTGAACGACGGCGGCGCGGGCTGCGTCGGCGAGGCACCGTTGCCCAGGTCGATGCCCGGCAGCGGCGCGTTCGTGAAGCTGCTGCCCGGGGTCGCGGGCCGGTCGGCCATGTGCCGGGGCACGTACTCCGTGGCCGGCGGGGTGTAGGTGAACGGGCTGGGCTGTGCGTCCGGCTTGGCGCGGACGTCCACCGTGCCCCCCTCCCCCGGCTGGGCACCCGGGTCCCGCTTCACCATCATCGGCGGCAGGCCCTGCAGCACGTCGGGCAGGGCCGCGGGCCCCGCCGTCGTCTCGCGGTCCTGCGAGTGTCCGGACGGCTGCACGGCCACGGCACCCACGATCCCCGCCGTCAGCACCATGGCCGCGGCTGTTCCAGTGACGATCAGACGGTTGCGCACGCTTTGCTCCCCCTGCGGGCTCAGATACTGCGAGGCGCCCTCCGGAGTGCGGTGCTGGTATCTCCGTACCGGGCTGTCGAACCATTCAGCGCCGCCTCTTTCTCGCGACGTTCCGCTCGGGACAATACGTGGCAGAACGGCATCGGCAACCGGGGCCTGTAATACCAGGTCAATGCCGGTTCATTCACCAATGGAACGGTCCAGGATGCCGTTTTTCCGGTATTTCGCCGGAGTCTTCTTCGCGAGCCCGTCCGGAGGTGGAGCCGGTTCCGCCTCGCGGTGGATCCGTGCCCGCGCCGGGCGGCCTAGCGTGGCCGTCATGAGCGATCTGGAGGTGCGGGACCTGACCCGCGTGTTCGCCTCGGGCGGCACGGCCCGGCGGGCGGTGGACGGCGTCAGCTTCACGGCGACGTCCGGCCTGCTCACGGGCTTCGTCGGTGGCAACGGCGCGGGCAAGACCACGACGATGCGCATGATCATGGGCGTCCTGGCGATCACGGGCGGCGAGGTGCTGTTCGACGGCGCCCCGGTCACCCGCGCGGACCGGCGCGAGTTCGGCTACATGCCCGAGGAGCGCGGCCTGTACCCGAAGCAGCCGGTGCTCGACCAGCTCGTCTACCTGGCCCGGCTCCGCGGGATCGCGCCCGCGGCGGCGCGGCGGGAGGTGCTGGAGCACCTGGACCGGCTGGGCCTCGCCGACCGGGCCAAGGAGCACGTCGAGAAGCTGTCGCTCGGCAACCAGCAGCGTGTGCAGATCGTCGCCGCGATCATGGGGCAGCCCAAGGCGCTCGTGCTCGACGAGCCGTTCAGCGGCCTCGACCCCGCGGCCGTCGATGCGATGGCCGACCTGCTGCGCGAGCACACCCGCCGCGGCGTGCCCGTGCTCTTCAGCTCGCACCAGCTCGACCTGGTCGAGCGTCTGTGCGAGCGGCTCGTCATCCTCGGCGGCGGCCGGGTCCTGGCGAACGGGACCCCCGACGAGCTGCGCTCGTCCGGCGTCACGCGGCACCGGCTGGTGCTGTCCGGGGACGCCGGCTTCGTGCGCGGCGTCCCCGGCGTCCGCGCCGTCGACGTGGACGGCGCCGTCGCTCTCCTCGAGCTGGACGACGACGCGGCCGCGTCCCGCCTGCTGTCCGCCGCCCTGGAGCGTGGCGCGGTGCACGAGTTCTTCCCCGTCCGGCCCACGCTGGCCCAGATCTACCGTGAGGTAACCGCATGACCGGCCCGACCCGCGCGGGGGACACCGCGCGCAACGCCTGGATGGTGGTGGCCACGCGCGAGATCGTCGTGCGGGCGCTCAACAAGGGCTTCGTCATCGGCCTGCTGGTCACCATCGCGCTGATCGGCGGGCTGATCGGCTTCACGTCGTACATGGAGAGCCGCACGGAGTCGTTCGACGTCGCGGTGGTCGCCGGCGACGAGTCAGCCGCGACCGCGCTGGACTCGCTGGCGGACGGGCGGGGCGCGGCGTCGTCGGACGACTCGGTCGAGGTCACCGTGGTGCGGGTGGACGACGCGGCCGCGGCCGAGGCCGCCCTGGCGGACGAGACCGCGGACGCCTGGCTCAGCTCCGCCGCGGGTGGCGACGGTGAGTGGACCCTGTCCGGCTGGCGCGAGCCCGACGGCACCCTGGCCCGGCTCGTCGGCACCACCGTGCGCGGCCAGGTGCTCGCCGACCGTGCCGCCGGCGTGGGGACCAGCATGGACGACCTGACGGCGGGCAGCGAGGTCGTGACCGAGCGCCTCGACGGCAACCCGGTGGACCCGCAGGTCGTGTTCGTCGCGGGCTTCGTGCTCGCCTTCCTGTTCTTCATGGGCGCCGTCGGCTCGGGCTCGATGATCGCCGGCAGCGTGATCGAGGAGAAGCAGTCCCGCCTCGTCGAGATCATCGCCACCGCCGTGCCGCTGCGACAGCTCCTGGCGGGCAAGATCGTGGGCAGCTCCGTGATCGCGCTGGGGCAGAACCTCGTGCTCGCCGGTGTGGGCCTCGTCGGCGCCTCGTTCACGGACCTGTCGTCGATCCTGCCCTCGATGACGGCGAGCATGCTGTGGTTCGTCGTCTTCTTCACCGTCGGGTTCGTGGCGGTAGCGGCGCTCTACGCCGTGGCGGGCTCGCTCGCGTCCCGCACCGAGGACCTGCAGTACACGACCAGCCCGCTGATGATGCTGCTCATGGCCGTCTACATCGTGACGTTCTCGGCCGACGGCGTGCTCGAACGCGTCCTGTCCTACATCCCGCCGGCGTCGATCGTGTCGATGCCGGTGCGGGTCCTGGCGGGCGACACGCTGTGGTGGGAGCCCCTGCTCTCGCTCGCGATCCTCGTCGCCACCACGGTCGGTGCCGTGCTGCTCAGCGAGCGTGCCTACCGCGGGGCGCTGATGCAGACCGGCGGGCGCGTCTCCTGGAGGTCGGCCATGGCCGCGGAGCGGGGCACTACCCTCGGGGCGTGACCGATCGCACCCCGCACGACGACGCCGCGCCCGGGAGCTCCGACCCCGAGAAGGTGCACACCTTCGACCTGATCGACGAGGTCCCGGGCGTGTCCGACAGCGCGCCCGGCACCGACGGCACCGACCCGGACGACACCGAGCCGGGCGCCGGGCCCGACACGCAGGCCGACGAGGCGGCCGGGGCGCCCGGGCCGCGGGAACCCGGCCGGGCGGCGCTCGCGCTGGGCAGTGCCCGCGCCGCCACCGGCCGGACGGCGCGGCGTGCCCGGGCGGCCGTCCGGCGTCGGCTCCCGACGAGCCGCCGCGGCCGGGCGCTCCTGGTGGGCGGCACGGCGGCCGTCGTCGTGCTCGCTGTCGCGGGGGCCGCCCTGGTGGACGCGCAGGTGCGTCACCGCGACCTGCTCGCCGCACCCGGTGGCGTGCGCAGCCTCGCGGAGCGTCCGGCGGAGCAGTGGGAGCTCGACCTCGAGAACCCGATCTCCGCGACGCTGGTGCGGATGCCGGGGGTGCTCACGGTCGTCGGCGACGGGAAGGTGCAGGGGGTGGACCCCGCGTCGGGCGAGGTGCGGTGGACGGTCGACGTCGGCGAGAACGCGTGGTGCGGCCCGACGCCCTGGGTCGGGATCGGCGGCCCGGCCACGACGGGCCCGGCCGACCCGCTGGTCTGCGTGACGTTCAGCGACGGCACGGACGAGGCCGGGCCCGAGCAGGGCGTGACCGTCGTGGACCCGGACGGCACCGTGACCACGCGGGAGCTCGATCCGGGCGGCCACGTGGTGCCGGGACCCGACGGTGCCCTGGTCCACCTGGAGCCCGTGGGCCAGGTACCGGAACAGGAGCCCGTCGTGGTCGACAAGACCGGCACCGCGCACCTCCCCAAGGACTTCGTCGCCCCGGACGTGACGGTCCGGGTGGAGGACGCCGCGACAGGGACGGAGCGCTGGAGCGAGACCCTCTCGGCCGGTGAGCCCGAGGCGAGCTCCTGCCTCACCTACAACCAGGTGGGCGACGACGCCCCGGTCCCGCTGCTGGACGTCCGGGGCGGGCTGAACGCGAACCTGGAGCAGGGGATCCTGGACATCGACGGGTGCGGCGTCTCGGCGGCGTTCCTGCTCGACGGCACGCGCCTCGACGACCCGGCACACGCGGGCGACCTCGAGGCGGGCGCCGCGGTGGGCCAGTTCACCGCCCTGCCCGACGGCGGCTGGGTGGGCCCCGACCAGACGGACGCCCCGGCGGGCGAGACCAGCCTGCCCAACCAGGTCGCGCACCTGCCGCACGGCGAGACGGTGTCGCTGGGCGGCCAGGCCCTCGTGCCGTGGGCCACCGACGGTCGCGACCCGGGTCTTCTCCTGGTGCGGGCCGGCCTGAACACGGTGGCCCTGTCCACCGACGAGCGCGACGCGGGCGCGGTGCTCTGGACGGCGCGCCTGCTGCGCGGGACGGACCTGCTCGCCCGCGTCGGGGGCACCGCCGTGCTGGTCGACGAGCTCGGCGCGGTCCGCGCCGTCGACCTGGGCACCGGGGCGGAGCGCTGGGTGCTCGACCCCCAGGTGCTCGGGTTCGAGGGCGGCGTGTGGGACGCGGGGTCCACGATCTTCGGTGCGTACACCGACGGCGACGTGCTGCTGCTCCCGGTGACCGCGGACCCGCACGGCGGCGCGTCCGGGCTGCACCTGGTGGCCGTCGACCTGCGCGACGGGACGGTCCGCTGGGAGATCGAGCAGGAGACGCCGTACACGCAGGTGGTGAGCGTGGACGGCCACCTCGCGCAGATCACGCAGCAGGGCGTCGTGGGCCTGGGCTGACGGCCGGCGCCCGGGGGTAGGCTCCCGCCATGCCCCGGCCGGACCCGCAGGAACCCGTCGTCTTCGAGCTGGTCGAGGGAGACCCTGCCGAGGACGGTGCCGGCGGCGCCGAGGGCACCGGTCCCGACGACACGGGCGCCGCCGCCTCCGGGAGGCGTCGGCTCCGCCTTCCCGACCTGCCCCGGCGCACCTGGCTGACCGTGGCCGCGGTGGCGGCCGTCGTCGCGGTGACGCTCACGACGGCCGGCCTGGTGCGCGACCACCAGCGGGCGGAGCTGATGCGCACCTCGCCGGTGGGCGTGGCGTCGCTCGCCGACCCGCCGGAGGAGGTCTGGACGCTCCCGTTCGACCGTGCCTTCGGGCGGAGCGACTTCGTCGACCAGCCGACGGTGGTGATGGACGGCCTGCTCGTGCTGCTGCCGACCGTGCGCCGGGACTACTTCGTGCTGCCCCCGGCGACCGGCGCCGCCGATCCCGCCCCGGCCGGCTTCGACGACGTGACCGCCGTCGACCCCGCCTCGGGTGAGGTGGCGTGGCAGGTGCCGGTGGGCGAGGACCCGGAGTGCGGGCCGAGCGGCTACGACGCGACGATCCGCACGGGGCTGCTGACGTGCGTCCAGGGGCCGCCGGACGCCCGCGAGGTGCTTGCGATCCAGCCCGACGGCGGCACGTCGCTCCGCCGGGCCGGGCTGTCCGACGACGAGCAGCTCGTCCCCGGGCCCGCGGGCCTCGTGGTCCGGCTGCGGCGGCTCGGCGACCCCGTCGAGCCGCCGCCCGCCCCCGTGTGCGATCCCGAGGGCGTCTGCGACTCGCTGCTGCTCACCGAGGGGCGCGACGTGCGCGTGACCGGCGAGGACCCGCTGACCGGCGCCGAGCTGTGGCGGGAGCGTGTCGCGTTCGAGCCGCGGGAGGCCGCCAGCTGCTTCACGCCGTGGACCGGCACCGACGGTGCCCAGGAGCTGGACCTCGACCACGTGACCGCGAGCGCGGGCGCGGAGACGGTGGCGGTAGAGGGCTGCGGCGTGCAGGCCACGTTGTCGGCGGACGGCGTGCGCCTGGACACCGCGGGCGAGCGACAGGCGGGGCGGCCCGCCTGGGTCACGGAGCTCGGCTCGGGGCGGTTCGCCGTGGAGTCCGGCTCGTCGACATCATTCCTCGTGGACGGGGCCGGCGCGGTCCTGGGCACGGTCGCGGGGTACCCGCAGCCCGTGGAGGCGTCCCCGGACGCTCCGGACGACCTGCTGTTCCCCAGCTCCATGAATGGTGCCGGGTTCGACGCCGTCCGCGAGGACGGGACGGTCCTGTGGACGGAGCGGTACGCGACGCGCGTGCTGCTCTCCGCCCGGGACGTGGTGGTCGCGGACCGCGGCAGCAAGCTCGTGGGCCTGGACCGGGACACGGGTGCGGAGGTCTGGGAGTGGGAGCACGACGACCCGCGCGGCCTGGGCCTGTTCCGGACGGTGACGGACGGCGAGACCGTTGCCTCCGTCTACCTGCCGCAGGACGACGCGGCCCGGGGAGAGCTCGTCGCGATCGACCTCGCCACGGGCAAGGAGCGCTGGGCCGTGCCCGTCGCGGGCCCGGTCGTCGCCGTCGACGGCAACCTGGTCGCGATCACGCCGAACGGTCTGCACGGCCTGGGGTGACCTTCCCGGCGAGGGCTGTCCCGCGTGGCGGGCCGCACTACGCTCGGCCGCATGGCGCGCGAACCCGCCGACGGCGACGCGTTCGTCTTCGACCTGGTCGGCGACGACGCGCCTGCCGACGCGGACCCGGGCCCGGGGGCACCTCCGCCGTCCGACGGACCGGGCCGCAGGCGGCGGTTCGCGGCCCAGACCGCCGCGGTCCTCGCGATCGTGCTCGGCACGGGTGTCGCCGTGGACGGCGCGCGCGACCACGCCCGGATGGAGCGCATGCGGGACGTGCCCGGCGGGGTCGCGGACCTGTCGTCGCCGCTCGTGGAGGCCTGGGCGTGGAGCGGCAGCGTCGGCCCGGGCGAGAGCACCACGGACGTGGCGGTGCTGGGTGACGTGCTCGCCGTGGAGTCCGACGACGGCCTGGTCGCCCTCGACCCCGGCTCCGGCGCCGTGGCCTGGACGGTCCCGCTGCGGGAGGACGCCGACTGCGGGCCCATGGTGCCGCCGACCTCGCCGGACCCGGCGACGTCCGCGCTGGTGTGCCTGCAGGGTACGGGCGCGGACCGGGAGGTGGTGGCGGTCGGTCCGGACGGCGTGCTCTCCGCGTCCCGGCCGCTCGACGCCTCGGACTCCCGGCGGTACGGCCTGCCGCACACGGGCCCGGACGGGACGGTGCTGCGGGCCCGGCGCGTGGGGCCGCCGTCGGCCGTGGACCTGGGCGACGCCCGGTGCACGCCGGCCGGGGACTGCACGGGGACGGTCGAGGCGGGCCGCGACCTGGTGCTCCGCGCCGAGGACGCGGCGACGGGCACGGAGCGCTGGAGCGTGACGGTGCCGTTCCGGGCGGTCGACGCGACGCAGTGCACGGGTACCTTCGGCGCCTCGTGGGGCCGGTCCGAGACCCGGCTGGTGATCAACGGCCTGCTGACGCCGGACACCTTCGGCGGCCGCGTCACGGCCGGGCTGGTGGAGCTGACGGGCTGCGGCGTGCAGGCCGCCGTCACGCCACGCGGCAGGGTGCTGAGCACCGGGGCGGAGCCCGGGCGGGGCGGCGTCACGCGGCTCGGGGGCGGCTACGCCGCCACCCGGTTCGACGGCGTGCCCCGCGCCACCCTCTACTCGGCGGACGGCGCTCGGCTGGGCGAGGTCACCGGCTACCCGCTCGCCCCGCAGGCGACCGACGAGGCCGAGCGGGCCACCGTGCTCGGGGTGGACGAGCCCGGCCGGCGTCTGCGCGCGTACGACGGCGACGGGACGCCGCGCTGGGACGTGGTGCTCCAGTCGGGCGGGCAGCAGTTCCTGGCGCAGGTCGGCGGCACCGTCGTGGTCTCGACCGGCGCGGGGTCGGTGCGCGGCCTCGACCTCGGCACCGGCGAGGAGCGGTGGGTGTGGGACGGGTCCGTCCCGTCGTCGCCCGCGGACGACGGCGGGTACTTCGGGACCGCTTCCGTGGTGCAGGCCTTCACGGACGGCGAGACGGTGCTGCTGCTGACCGAGGGCGACACCGGCGGCACGCACGGTCTTGTCGCGCTGGACGCCGACACCGGCGCGGTGGTCTGGGACCGGCCGGGTGGGGCGGCGGTCACCACGTTCGACCCGGCCGCGGGCGGTCTGGGTGAGCAGGGGGTGGTCGGCGGGCTCGTCGCGGTCGACGGCACGCTGCTGGAGGTCACGCCGCGCGGAGTGCGCGCCCTGCGCTGAGCACCGGTTCCGGTGAGCTCGTCCGGTTTCCGGTGAGAACCCGACGTCCGCGACATACCCTCGATCGCATGACGCGTGATCCGGAGCCGGGTGGTGCCTTCGTCTTCGACCTGGTCGACGACGCGGAGGGTCCCGCAGACCCGTCCGGGGGAGCCGGCGCGGGTGGTTCGGACGACGGCCCCGGCGACCGTGCGGCGGACGGTCCCGGGGCCGAGGGGGAGGGCGCCGGGCCGGTGCAGCCGCCGGCTCGCGACCGCGGCCGGTACCTCCGCGTCGTGGGCCCGGTCGCGGCCCTGCTGGCGGTGGTGCTCGGTACGGGCCTCGCGGTCGAGGGGGTGCGGGACGGCGCCCGCATGGAGCGGGTGCGCGAGGTGCCCGGCGGTGTGGTGGACCTGTCGGTGCCGCTCGAGCAGACCTGGGAGTGGCGGGGCGACGTCGGCCCCGAGCAGACGGCCGACGACTGGCCCATGACGGTCGTGGCGGTGCTCGGCGGCAGCATCGTCTTCCCCTCCGACGAGGACGTCGTGGCGCTCGACCCGGCGTCGGGCGACCTGCTCTGGACGGTGCCCCTGGGGGACAACCCCATCTGCGGGCCGCTGGGCGCCGTGCACTGGGGCGAGGTCACCGCCCGGCGCCTGACCTGCGTGGCAGGCCCGCCGCTCGCGCGGGTGGCACGCGTGATCGAGGCGGACGGCACGGTCTCGGCCGAACGCACCCTGGACGCGGCGGACGACGCCCGCTACGGCTCGGTGCGGCCCGGGCCGGACGGCCTGCTGGTGCGCGCGCGCCGCGTCGGTCCGCCGGACGCGGTCGACGTGTCCGCCGCCCGGTGCACCGACGACGGGTGCACCGGCACGGTCGAGGACGGGCGTGACCTGACGCTCCGCGCGGAGGAGGTGGGCACGGGCGAGGTGCGCTGGACCGTGACGGTGCCCTTCCGGCCCACGGGTGCCGACCTGTGCACGGGCTGGTACGAGAGCTCCTGGAGCGGCGGGAACCAGAACCGGACCTATGACAGCACGATCGACGCCGAGTCGTTCGGCGGGACGGTCACCGACGGTCTGGTGCAGCTGCAGGGCTGCGGGGTCGAGTCGGCGGTCACGCCGGACGGGGTGGTGTTCGGTCTCGACCAGGATCCCGGCACCTGGGGCGTCACGGACCTGCGCGGTGGCGGGTACGCAGTGTTCGAGGGTGACGGCCGGACCGTGCTGCGCGACGCTGCCGGCGACGTGGTCGGGGAGACCGAGGGCTACCTGACGCAGGCGACCGCCGACGACGGGACCGCACCGGAGGTGCTGCTGACGACGACCGAGGAGGAGCGGTCCGCCGTCGAGCCGGACGGGACGACGCTCTGGACGGACGACACGGCAGGGGTCTGGCAGCTCTTCCTCGCCCGGGTGGGCCGCACCGCCGTGGTGCAGACGATGGCCGGCCTGGAGGGGCTGGACCTCCGGACGGGCGAGACCCTCTGGGAGACGGTGGACAGCGAGCAGGTCGGGTTCGGCGTGCGGGCGTTCACCGACGGCCGCTTCGTGATGCTGTCCGACATGTTCGGCGGCGGCCCGGCGATGCGGGTCGTGGACCCGGTCTCCGGCGACGTGCTGTGGGAGCGGGCGCTGCCCGGGGCGGACGTCCGGACCGGGCCGTGGGCGGACCCGGACAGCGCGCTGGTGGCGGTGGCCGGTCACGTCGTGCAGATCACCGCGGGCGGGGTGCGGGGGCTCGGCTGAGCCCTCGTCCGCCGGAGTGTCGGTGACCCGTCCTAGGGTGGGGTCATGGTGAAGATCGGCGCGCACGTGGACCTGTCCGACGCGATCGGGGCGGCGAAGGCCCTCGACGCGGACGCGGTGCAGGTGTTCCTGAGCGACCCACAGGCGTGGAAGGTTCCCGAGCTGCCGTACGAGGGTGGTGCGGAGGCGTTCCGCGCCGACGTCGAGGCGGCGGGCCTCGACGTCTACGTGCACGCGCCCTACGTCATCAACGTGGCCTCCACCAACAACCGCATCCGTATCCCGAGCCGCAAGCTGTTGCAGCAGATCATGGACGGCGCCGCGGCCGTCGGCGCCAAGGGCGTCGTCGTGCACGGCGGCCACGTCACCGCGAACGACGACCCGGCCAAGGGCTTCGACAACTGGCGCAAGGCCATCGACGCGCTCGAGACCGACGTGCCGGTGCTCATCGAGAACACCGCGGGCGGGGACTACTCCATGGCGCGCCGCCTGGAGCGCATCGAGCAGCTGTGGGCGGCCGTGACCGCGGCCGACGGGGGCGACGACGTGGGCTTCACGCTCGACACGTGCCACGCGTGGGCCGGCGGCATCGATCTCGCGACGGCCGCCGAGCAGATCCGCGCGATCACGGGCCGCATCGACCTGGTGCACGCCAACGACTCCCGCGACGTGGCCGGCTCCGGTGCCGACCGGCACATCAACTTCGGCCAGGGGAACATCCCCGAGGACCTGCTGGTGGGCGTGATCGCCGCGGCGGGCGCCCCGGTGATCTGCGAGACGAAGGGCGACATGGCCCCGGACATCGCCTGGCTCCGCGCCCGACTGGGCTGACCCCGCTTCCCCGGACGGGGTCCGTCGGGCAGGATCGGGCGCATGGCGACGACGCAGCGGGTAGTGGTCACGGGGGCGAGCGGGAAGCTCGGCCGGTTCGTGGTGGAGCACCTGGCGGACGCGGGGTACTCCGTGGCGGCCACCGACCGGGTGGCGCCCCCGGCGGGCAGCCCCGGCGACTTCACGGTGGCGGACCTGACCGACCTCGGCCAGGTCGTCGAGCTGCTGTCGGGTGTCGACGAGCGGCGCCCGGCCGACGCCGTCGTCCACCTGTCCGCGATCCCCGCCCCCGGGCTGGCGACCAACGCCGCCACCTTCCGCAACAACGTGCCCGGCACGTACAACGTGCTGCGCGCCGCGCAGGTGGTGGGCATCCGGAACATCGTGACCGCCTCGTCCGAGACTGTGCTGGGCCTGCCGTTCGACGTGCCGCCGCCATACCTGCCGGTGGACGAGGAGTACGACGTGCTGCCGCAGTCGACCTACTCGCTCGGCAAGTCGCTCGAGGAGGAGATGGCGCGGCACTTCACGCGCTGGGACCCCGCGCTGAAGGTCGCGGCCCTGCGGTTCTCGAACGTGATGCGCCCGGAGGACTACGCACAGTTCCCGTCCTGGCAGGACGACGCACGGGCCAGGCGCTGGAACCTGTGGGGCTACATCGACGGCCGCGACGGGGCGCAGGCCGTGCGCCGCGCCCTGGAGGCGGACTTCACGGGTTTCGAGGCGTTCGTCATCGCGAACGCCGACACCGTGATGGAGCGCGACTCGGCCGACCTGGCCGCAGAGGTCTTCCCCGACGTACCGCACAAGCGCCCGATCCAGGGTCGGGAGACGCTGCTGAGCATCGACAAGGCGCGCCGCGTGCTCGGGTACGCCCCGGAGCACGGCTGGCGCTGACCCGCCCCCGCGCGGCCTAGGCGGCCGCGCGCTCCGCCGAGCCGACGACGGCCCGGCAGCTCCGCAGGAACGAGGCGGCGACCCTGCTCGGGTCGCCGAGGTAGCCGGCGACCATGACACCGTCGCGCAGCAGGACGAGGTCTTCGGCGACCGCGTCGGGGTCCGCGAGGCCGAGCGGCTCCACGAGCCGCACGAACGCGCTCGCCCACCACGCGCGGTGCGTGTCGACGACGCGCCGCACCGCGCTGTCCGGGTCGGCGTACTCGGCCGCCGCGTTGATGAACGGGCAGCCGCGGAAGCCCGGCGTGCACGCCATGGTCCCGGTGTGGTCGGCCATGAGGCCGAGCGTGACGTCGACGTCCCCGCCGCCGTAGGCGATGGCGGCGTCGACCCCCTCGCGCTCCTGTGCGGCCCGGTGCTCCAGGTAGGCGACCACGAGGTCGTCCTTGGTGGGGAAGTGCCGGTAGAAGGTGACCTTGGTGGTGCCGACGCGCTCGATCACCTTGTCCGCGCTCACGGCGCGCAGGCCGTGCGCGTAGAAGAGCTCGTTCGCCGCCTCGATCAGCCGGTCCCGCATGGATCCCCGCACGGTCGCGATCATACGTGCCTCCTTCTCGTCGTCTCTTGCGCCCTGGCGTCCGGGTGTGTACCGTCAGCCTAGGTAGAGTAACTAGTAAGTCTACCTGGTAGGTCAATCCTCTGGAAGGGAAGCTCATGTCGACCACCGCGGAATCTCCCGCAGCCACCGCGACCGCGCTGCGAAACCTGTACCTCGTACGGTTCGGCTTCGCCATCGTCTGGGCGGTGCTGCTGTTCCTCACCGGCTCCGCGCTCGGACCGGTCAGCATCCCGCTGCTCGTGCTGTACCCGCTGTTCGACGTGGCCGCCGCCGTCGTCGACTTCCGGTCCTCGAAGGCGGCACGGCCCACCGTGGGTCTGTACTTCAACATGGCGCTCAGCCTGCTGACGACGATCGGCCTGATCGTGGCCGTCACGTCCGGCATCCCCGCCGTGCTGCGCGTCTGGGGCGTGTGGGCCATCACCGCCGGCATCGTCCAGCTGATCGTCGCGATCATGCGGTACCGCCTCGGCGGCCAGTGGCCGATGATCCTCAGCGGCGGCATCTCGGTGTTCGCCGGCTCCGGCTTCTTCGCGATGGCCGGCGGCCCGAACGCGATGCTGACCTCGCTGGCCGGGTACGCGACCCTCGGCGGCATCTTCTTCCTGGTCTCCGCGCTCCGCCTGAACAGCGTCGCCAAGAAGGAGAGCTGACATGACCGAGCAGATCTTCGACGCCGTCGTCATCGGCGCCGGACCCGTCGGCGAGAACGTCGCCGACCGGATCGTCCAGGGCGGCCTCACGGTCGCGATCGTGGAGCGCGAGCTCGTGGGCGGGGAGTGCTCCTACTGGGCGTGCATGCCCACCAAGGCCCTGCTGCGCGACGCCGCCGCGCTGCGCGCGGTCCGCAGCCTGCCCGGGGCGCGCGCCGCCGTCACCGGTGAGCTGGACACGGCCGCCGTGCTGGCCCGCCGCGACGCGTTCGCCGCGCACTGGCACGACGACGGTCAGGTCGACTGGCTGAACGGCGCGGGCATCACCCTCGTCCGCGGTACGGGGCGCATCAGCGCCGCCCGCACCGTCGAGGTGACCGACGCCGAGGGCGCCACGACCGTGCTGCGGGCGCGGCACGCCGTCGTCGTCGCGACCGGGACGAGCGCCCGCCTGCCGGAGATCCCCGGCCTGGCCGACGCCGCGCCGTGGACCAGCCGGGAGGCCGCGTCCGCGCAGGCCGTGCCCGGGCGACTCGCGGTGATCGGTGGCGGCGTGGTCGGCACCGAGATGGCGACCGCCTACGCGGCGCTGGGTGCCCAGGTCACGATGATCGCCCGCGACGGGCTGCTGCCCGCGGTCGAACCGTTCGCGCGGGACCACGTGGCCGAGGCGCTCAAGGCGCACGGCGTGGCGCTGCACCTGTCCGTCGGCCCGGAGCGGGTCGACCGGAACGGCGACGGCACGGTGCGCACGACGCTCGCGGACGGCACCGTCCTGGAGACCGACGAGGTGCTGGTCGCGACCGGCCGCACGCCGAACACGACCACGCTGGGCCTGGACCACGTCGGGCTGACGCCGGGCGACTGGCTCCGCGTGGACGACTCCCTGCGCGTGCTCGGCACCGAGGGCGAGCCGGTCGGCGACGGCTGGCTCTACGCGGCGGGCGACGTCAACCGGCGCGCCCTGCTCACGCACCAGGGCAAGTACCAGGCGCGCGCGGTGGGCGACACGATCGTTGCCCGCGCGCAGGGCGCCGACGTGGACCTCGCGCCCTGGGGCCGCCACGCGGCCACGGCCGACGAGCGCGCCGTGCCGCAGGTGATCTTCACCGACCCGGAGATCGCGAGCGTCGGGCACACCGCCGCCTCCGCCCAGGCCGCCGGGCTGCGCGTGCGCGCGGTCGAGTACGACCTGGGTGCCGTCGCGGGCGCGTCCCTGCACGCCGACGGCTACACCGGGCGTGCCGCCATGATCGTGGACGAGGACCGGAAGGTGGTCGTCGGCTTCACCGCCGTCGGGCCGGACGTGGCCGAGCTGCTGCACGCCGCCACGATCGCCGTGGCGGGCGAGGTGCCGATCGACCGCCTCTGGCACGCCGTGCCGGCCTACCCCACCGTCAGCGAGATCTGGCTCCGGCTCCTGGAGACGTACGGTCGCGACTGACGACGTGGCCGGCTCAGGGCAGCGTGATCTCGGCGGGCGTGCGGATCTCCGACCACGCCCGCGCCCGGGGGAGACGCTGGACGGTGATGTCCGTGGGCCGGCTGCCTGCGGGCGTGACGTGCGGCCCGGCCAGCACGTCCGCCCGGGGCAGCGGGCCCAGGTCCAGCCGGGTCAGCGCGGCGACGTCGGGCACCGGGACCTGGTAGGTCCGGAACGGCCCGAGCGGCGGGATGTCGTCCCGGGCGAGCGCCTGGGCAGTGATCTCGGACAGCCGGGCGTCGTCGAGCTGGGGCGTCTGGTCGAGCACGAACGCGGTCGACCGCAGCACGTCGCCCGGACCGACCCACGCGACGACCTTCCAGAACAGCCGCGGGATGCGCACGCCGCGGTAGGGCGGGTCGTCCGCCCCGAAGACGGGTCCGGTCTGGACGACGATGCGGTGGTCGTACGCCGCCGCGTACGCCAGCACGTGGTCCTCCAGCCCGTTCCACAGCTCCTTGGACTGGTTGAACCTGTTCACCTGCGGCGCGGCGTTCGGGTACCGGAACGTGTCGCGGTTGGCGCGCGCCGCCGTCTCGGCGTCGCCCCAGACCGGGTCGAGGCGCCGCACGAGATGACCACGGTCCAGCGGGTTGCGCGCGTAGAGCTCCGCGCCGGCCTGCTCGCCGGCCGCGACGCGGTCGTCCAGCCGCCAGCGCCCGCTGCGGGGCAGCGCGAGGAGCGCGGCGCCGTCGACGGCGCAGACCGTGGCCGCCGCCAGCCGGCGGACCGGGTCCAGGAGCACCGAGAAGTGCGTGTAGTGGAGCACACGGACCTCGCCCGGCGGGACGGGGAGGGGTACGCCGAGCCCGAGAAAATCCGCGTCGTAGCCGGTCACAGGCCGACAGCCAACCAGAGTCCCGCAGGTCATGACCAGACCAACAATCGGACACGATGAACGGGCATTGGCAATCTCGGCCTAGGCTCAGGCTCGTGAGTGAATCAACTCAGACCGTCCGCGGCAATGCCCGGCACGAGGTACCCGACCCGCTGCGCGAGGACGTACGCCTGCTCGGCGGGCTGCTCGGCAGGATCCTGCGCGAGGACGGCGGCCAGGATCTCCTGGACGACGTCGAACGCCTCCGCGAGCTGACCATCCGCGCCTACGGCGACCCGTCGCCGCAAGCCCTGGACGAGGCGGCCGCCGTCGTGGCCTCCTTCTCCGTGGAGCGCGCCGAGCAGGTCGCCCGCGCGTTCACGTGCTACTTCCACCTCGCGAACCTCGCCGAGGAGTACCACCGGGTGCGTGTGCTGCGCTCGCGCGAGGCCGAGACGCAGACCGGGCCGGCCGTCCTGGAGGACACCATCCCCGCGGCGTTCGCACGGCTCACCGAGGAGGTGGGCCGGGACGAGGCGCTGCGCCGCCTCGGCGAGCTCGAGTTCCGGCCGGTGCTCACCGCCCACCCCACCGAGGCCCGCCGCCGGGCCATCAGCGGCACCATCCGCCGCATCTCCGACCTGATCGCCGAGCGTGACACCCGCCGCCTCGGCGGGGTGACCCTCGCGGAGAACGAGCGACGGATCCTCGCCGAGATCGACACCATGTGGCGCACCGCTCCCGTGCGGACCAGCAAGCCCTCGGTGATCGACGAGGTCAAGACCGTCATGGGTGTGTTCGACGCCGTCCTCGTCGACGTCTTCGGCGACGTCTACCGGCGGCTCGACGACTGGCTCCTCGCCGACGACGCCGGCCGCGCCACGCCCGTCGCCAAGCCCTTCGTGAAGCTCGGCACCTGGATCGGCGGCGACCGCGACGGCAACCCGAACGTCACGGCCGAGGTCACGCGCCAGGCTGCCACGCTCGCCGCGGAGCACGCGCTCGCGGCGCTGGAACGCCTCGCGGTCGAGACCGGCCGCAAGCTGACGCTCGACGCCGAGGGCACCACTCCCTCGCCGGAGCTGAACGCCCTGTGGCGGCGCATCCGGCAGCTCTCCGAGGACGTGGCCCGCCGCGCCGAGGAGGCCTCGCCGAACGAGCCGCACCGCGCGGTCATGCTCGCGATCGCCGAGCGGATCGGCGCGACCCGCACGCGGGACGCCGACCTGGCGTACGCCGACGCGGAGCAGCTCGAGGCCGACCTGCTCGTGGTGCAGGCCTCCCTCGTGGCCACCGGCGCGGCGCGGGCCGCGTACGGCGACCTGCAGCGCCTGGTCTGGCAGGTGCAGACCTTCGGGTTCCACCTGGCCGAGCTCGAGGTGCGGCAGCACTCGCAGGTGCACGCCGCGGCGCTCGACGAGATCCGCGAGCTCGGCGTGGACGGCGCCCTGAGCGACCGCACGCGCGAGGTGCTCGACACCTACCGGGCGCTCGGGGCCATCCAGCACCGGTTCGGCGAGCGCGCCGCACGCCGCTACATCGTCTCGTTCACGCAGGCCCCGGAGCACCTGGCCGCGGTCTACGAGCTGGCCGCGCACGCCTTCGCGCACGACCCGGACAACGCGCCCGTGATCGACGCGATCCCGCTGTTCGAGACCTTCGCGGACCTCCAGAACTCGGTGCCGATCCTCGAGTCGATGCTCACGCTGCCCGCCGTGCAGAAGCGCCTGGCGGAGAACGGGCGCCGGGTCGAGGTCATGCTCGGCTACTCCGACTCGTCCAAGGACGTCGGACCCGTGGCGGCCACGCTCGCCCTGCACGACGCCCAGTCGCGCATCGCCGAGTGGGCCCGCGCCAACGACCTCAGGCTCACGCTGTTCCACGGCCGCGGCGGTGCGCTCGGCCGCGGCGGCGGCCCCGCCAACCGCGCGGTGCTCGCCCAGCCGCCGCACTCGGTGGACGGCCGGTTCAAGCTCACCGAGCAGGGCGAGGTCATCCTCGCCCGCTACGGCGACCCCGTCATCGCGTCCCGGCACATCGAGCAGGTCGCCGCGGCGACCCTGCTCGCGTCGGCGCCGTCGGTCGAGGCCGTCAACGAGACCGCCGCGGCGAAGTTCGAGTCGCTCGCCGCCTCCCTCGACGCCACCTCGCGCACCCGGTTCCACGAGCTGGTCAAGGCCGAGGGCTTCCCGCAGTGGTTCGCCCAGGTCACGCCGCTCGAGGAGGTCGGCCTGCTGCCCATCGGGTCGCGGCCGGCCAAGCGCGGCCTCTCGGTCAACTCGCTCGACGACCTGCGCGCCATCCCGTGGGTGTTCTCCTGGTCGCAGGCCCGCATCAACCTCGCGGGCTGGTACGGGCTGGGCACGGCGCTCGCCGAGGTCGGCGACGTCGAGCTGCTGCGTGCCGCGCGCGCCGAGTGGCCGCTGTTCGCCACGATGCTGGACAACGTGGAGATGTCGCTCGCGAAGACCGACGAGCGCATCGCGGCGCAGTACCTCGCCCTGGGCTCGCGCGACGACCTCGCCGCGCTGGTGCTGGACGAGCTCCGCCTCACGCGCGAGTGGGTGCTCAAGATCAGCGGCAACACGTTCCCCCTGGAGAGCAAGCGCGTGCTCGGCCGAGCCGTGCAGCTGCGCTCGCCGTACGTCGACGCGCTCTCGCTGCTCCAGGTGCGTGCCCTGCGCGGCCTGCGCACGGGGGCGGACGGCGGCTCCGCGGTGGACGGCGACTACGCGGGCCGGCTGCAGCACCTGCTGCTGCTGACGGTCAACGGCGTCTCGGCGGGCCTGCAGAACACGGGGTGACCCTGGCCGGCCGCCAGGTCGGTCCCTTGCCCCGAGATCGGTCCATCGAGCGACCGATCTCGGGGCAAGGGACCGACCTCGGCGCCTCGGGCTGACAGCTGGGATGAGGGGAGACGCGATGGGTGCGGTACTGGTCGGGACGTCCCACGGGACCGACGACCCGGCAGGTCAGGCCGCGGTGCGGGCCTTGCTCGACGGTGTCCGCGCGGCCCGGCCCGGGCTGGACGTCCGCGAGGCGTTCGTCGACGTGCAGCAGCCGGAGGTGGGTGACGTGCTCGCCGAGGCGGTGCGCGACGCCGGGGCGCTCGGCGGATCCGGACCTGCCGCCGTGGTGGTGCCGCTGCTGCTGTCGACCGGGTACCACGTGCGGCACGACATCGCGCAGGCGGTCGCGGCCGTCAACGACGCGGCGGCTCCTGCGGCCGGCGCTGCGCCTGCCCCGGGCGCTGCGGCCGGCCTGACCCGCGTGGCGGTCGCCGCCGAGCCGCTCGGCCCGCACCCGCTGCTCGTGGACATCCTGGCCGACCGGTACGCCGCCGCCGAGGCGGCGCACGGCCCCTTCACGTCGGACGACGCCGTGGTGCTCGCCGCCGCGGGCTCGTCGGTGCCGGCCGCCGCGACGGCCGTCGAGGAGGTCGCGAGCGCGCTGGCCCAGCGGCTCGGGCGCCGGGTGACACCCGCCTACGGTGCGGGCGCCGAACCGCGCGTCCCGGCAGCGGTGGCGGCGGCGCGGGCCGCGACGCCGGGCACCGCACGCGTCATCGTGGTGTCCTACCTGCTCGCGCCCGGATACTTCCTGGACCGGGTGCTGGAGGCGGGCGCCGACGTGGTGACCGACCCCGTGGCGGGCCCGGCGGGGGCCGAGAAGGCCGACCCGCGCCTCGTGCAGGTGGTGCTGGACCGGTACGACGCGGCGCTCGGCGCCTGACGCGCCGGCGTCACACCCAGCCGAAGGCCTGCCGCACGCGCTCCACGCTGGACCGCAGGCCCCATCGCGCGGTCAGGGCGTCCAGCGCCTCCGGATCGGCCGGCGCCTTCGGTACCGCCGGGTCGAACGGGGGCACGGCCGCGTCGCGCGCCACCTGCACGACGACGGGTGCCACCCGCAGGTACTCGTCGGCCTCCTGCAACCGCCGGCGCTGCGTGGCGGTGAGCCCCTTGTCGCCGTCGTCCCGCGCGGCCAGGATCCCGGCCAGCGTGCCGTACTGCGCGAGCATCTTGGCCGCCGTCTTCTCGCCGATGCCGGGCACGCCCGGCAGACCGTCGCTCGGGTCGCCCCGGAGCGTCGCCATGTCGGCGTACGCCTGGCCCGACGCCACGCCGTACTTCGCGGCCAGCCGCTCCTCGTCGACCACGTCGGGGTCGCGTACCCCGCGCGCGGGGTAGAGCACGCGCACCCCGGCCGCGTCGTCGACGAGCTGGAAGAGGTCGCGGTCCCCCGTGACGATGTCGACGGGGCCCGCGTCCTGCTCCACCGCCCGCGCCGTCAGGGTGCCGATGACGTCGTCCGCCTCGTAGCCGGGCACGCCCACGCGTGCGATGCCGAGCGCCGCGAGCACGTCCACGATCACCGGGACCTGCGCGAGCAGGTCCGCCGGCACCTCCTCGATCCCGGTGGTGCCCGGCACCTCCTGCGCGACCCGGTGCGCCTTGTAGCTGGGGATGGCGGCCACGCGGAACGCGGGCCGCCAGTCGTCGTCCCAGCACGCCACCATGCGGTCCGGGCCGTGGGTCGTGGCGAGCCACGCGATCGTGTCCAGCAGGCCGCGCACCGCGTTGACCGGCACGCCGTCGGGCGAGCGCAGCGAGTCGGGCACGCCGAAGTACGCGCGGAAGTACAGCGAGGCGGAGTCGAGGAGCATGAGGCTCATGGAGGGAAGCCTGCCACGGGCCACCGACACGCGGCCCGTCAGCCGGACAGCCCGCCCACCGCGGCACCCACCGCGATACCCACCTGGATACCCGCCGCGGCTGCCAGCACGGTCGCCACCAGCGTGCCGAGCGTGTTGCCGAGCGCGAGGTGCAGGCGCCCGGACTGCGCCAGCCGCACGGACTCTACGGTGGACGTGGAGAACGTGGTGTACCCGCCGCACAGGCCCACCATCAGCGGGTACTGGACCAGGTGCGCCACCTCCGCGGGCACCCCGAGCGGCGTGAGCGTGGCCACGAGGGTGGAGAACACGCCGATGAGGAACGAGCCGCTCACGTTCACCACGACGGTGCCCCACGGGAAGCCGCCACGGTGCCGGGACCGGATCTCGCCGTCGACCATGAACCGGGCGGCGGCGCCCACCCCGCCGCCGAGGCCGAACAGCGCGAGGTCGAGCAACGAGAACTCGATCACAGGCTCCTCCGTCGGCGGTCGGTGCGCGTCGCGAGCGCGATCCCGGCGAGGCAGGCCGCGGTACCGCCGGCGAGGGTGAGCACCACGTAGAGCAGGGCGATCCACGGCACCCCCGCGGCGAGCAGCTCCTGCGTGTCCAACGCGAGCGCGGAGTACGTGGTGAAGCCGCCGAGCACGCCCGTGCCGATGCCGAGCCGGATCTTGCGCCGCCGCACGGTCTCGCGACCGCGCCGGGCGAGCGCCTCCAGGAGGTAGCCCAGGGCGAAGGCACCGAGCACGTTCACGAGGAGCGTGCCGAGCGGGAACCACAGGACCGCGTCGGCCGTGCCAGGGAAGAGCGTGATCAGCGGTACCTGGAGGTACGTGGCCCACCCGCCGACGAGGACGCGGGCGACCGAACCGCACGCGCCGCCGAGCGCGACGAGGCCCACGTACCGCCAGTCGCGGTGCAGCGGTCGGGTCACGCGGCGGGTCCCCTCGGGAGTGGTCGGCAGGCCTGTGGAGAATCTAGCGCTCACGGCGCCGTGACCGTCTCGGGGAGCACCACGACGGGCCGCGCCTGGTTGTGGATGAGCCGACCGGCCACGGTGCCGCCCACGAGGTTCGTGGTCCAGCCTCGCAGGCCGGACCGGTGCGCCCCGACCACGATCATCACGGCCCCCACCTCGTCGGCGACGCGGCCGAGCTCGACGGCCGGGTCGCCCGCGCCGCGGTGCGCGCTCCACGGCAGGCCGACGTCGGCCATGGCCCGGTGCAGCCCGGCCAGGACGTCCGCCCCGTACGCGTCGGACGACACCGCGATGTCGGGGTCCACCGACACGGTGAAGCCCCGGGAGTCCGAGACGGCGGTCTCGTCGACCCACACGCAGACGAGCTCGATCAGACTTCCCCCCAGGGACTGGACGAGCGACGCTGCCCGCCGGGCCAGGTCCGGATGCTTGTGGTCCACGCCGACCACCACGGATCGCACAGTCACCCTGGTGAGGGTATTGCCAAAACGTCAGTCGAGGTGGTCCGGCAGGCCGAAACGCGAGAACCACTTCTCCGTGTCGAGGAACGTGGTGATGCCCGTGATGTGCGTGCCGTCGTTCTCCAGCACCACGATGCCCCACGGGAAGTGCCCGCCCTTCGGGTCCGCCCGGTACTGCGCGAACCCCGGGGTGCCGTTGACGTGCACCGGTACGCAGCGCGAGCCCTCGCACTCGCTGCCCGGGCCGAGCATCCAGGCCTGGATGTTCTCGATGCCCTCCAGCCACATGGCGTACGGCGGCATGTTCATGACCGCGTCCTCCCGGAGGAGGTTGGCCAGGGCCGCCATGTCGTACCGCTCGAACGCCGCGACGTAGCGCTCCAGCAGGTCGGACTCGTCCGCCGTCGCCGGCGCGGGGGCTGTCGAGGCGTCG
Organism: Promicromonospora thailandica; assembly: GCF_024171955.1. Classification (GTDB taxonomy): domain Bacteria; phylum Actinomycetota; class Actinomycetes; order Actinomycetales; family Cellulomonadaceae; genus Promicromonospora; species Promicromonospora thailandica. The sequence goes on from NZ_JAMTCS010000002.1 coordinate 25,587, forward strand.
GACCGGTCCGGCGCCTTGTCGGCGAGCGTGGCCCGGGCGCGCTGCAGCGCGCTGTTCACCGAGGCCACCGTCGTGTCCAGCAGCGCGGCGACCTCCGTGGCGGGCCAGCGCAGCACCTCGCGCAGGATGAGCACGGCGCGCTGCTTGGCGGGCAGGTGCTGGAGCGCGGCGACGAAGGCGAGCCGGACCGACTCGCGCGCGACGGCGGTGTCCGCGGGGTCGCTCGCGCCGGGCAGCACGTGGTCCGTGGGGACCGGCTCCACCCAGGCGTACTCGGGCAGCACCGTCGCGAGGCTCTCCTCCACCGGGTCGGCTGCGGCGCCGAGACCCATGGGACGCTCACGCTTGGCCCGGCTCGAGCCGAGCTGGTCGAAGCACACGTTGGTGGCGATGCGGTAGAGCCACGTGCGCAGCGAGGAGCGGCCCTCGAACCGCTCGTAGGACCGCCAGGCGCGCAGGAGGGTCTCCTGCACCGCGTCGTCCGCGTCGAACGCGCCGCCCAGCAGCCGGTAGCAGTAGCCGGTGAGCTCGCGGCGGTACGTCTCGAGCTGTGCCGAGAGCTCGTCCGTCGCCAGGGCCGCACCGGTGCCTTGCCCAAGATCTGACGCTGTCTGTGCCATGGATCACACGGTACGCGCGACCACTGACACTCCGGCCGGGATTCGTCTGACGCCGAAGCACCGGGACGCCGAGGACGTCAGCTCAGATCCAGCTCGAACCACACGGTCTTGCCGGTGCGCCGGCGGGCGCGCGACCCGCCCGGCCGGTCCGCTGCCGCCGCCTCACCGTGCCGGTCGACGCCCCAGCGCGACGCGAGCCGCTCCAGGAACTGCACACCGCGCCCACCGAACTCGGTGACCGCCGGGTCGCGCAGCTCGGGCTGGACGGTCGACGAGTCGCGCACCCCCACCCGCAGCCTGTCGGCGTCCACCTCGACCGTGGCGGTGAACGGCGCCTGCCCGTGGTCGACCGCGTTGGTCAGCACCTCCGACGTCAGCAGCATCACGGTGCGCCGCAGCGGCATCGGCACCCCGCAGCTCTCCAGCACGTCGTCGACCCAGATGCGGGCGGGCCCGACGTCGAGCAGGGACGGCGCCAGCTTGCGCTCCGCCGTGGCGGGCCGGCCCAGCGACGGGGGACCGGACGGTGCCGTCGCCCGCACGCGGACGGCGAGCACGGCGACGTCGTCCCGCTGGTCGTCGGACGCGAGCCGGCGCACCAGGGTGACGGGCAGCGCCGCCGTCGCCGTGTCGCCCAGCATGCCGAGCGTCTTCTGCAGGCGGCTGAGCCACTGGTCGGGGGTGGTGCCGCGCTGCTCCGCGAGCCCGTCCGTGTACAGCAGGAGCGTGTCGCCGGGACGGAGCAGCGTCGTGTGGTCGGTGCGCTTCGCCGTGGGCCGCACGCCCAGCATCATGTCCGGCAGCACCGACAGCCGCTCCACCGTCCCGTCCTGCCGGAGCACGAGCGGCGGCGGATGGCCGGCCGTGGACCAGGTGAGCTGGTAGGCGCCGGGCCCCCGCTCCAGGCGGGCCACCACCGCGGTCCCGCTCGCGAGCAGCCCCAGCCCCGAGTTGGCCTTGTCCAGCAGCGACAGCAGGGCCGACGGCGACTCGTCGTGGCTCCAGGCGAACGCGCGCAGCAGGGACCGGAGCTGGCCCATCTTCGCGGCCGCCCGCATGTCGTGGCCGGTCACGTCGCCGATCATGAACATCGTGGTGTCGTCGTCCACCGCTACGGCGTCGTACCAGTCGCCGCCGATCTGGTCCGAGCGCGTGGCGGGCGCGTACGTCGCCGCCATGTCGAGGTGCGGCACCTCGGGCAGCCGGCTGAGCATCGCCCGCTGCAGCGTCTTCGCCGACTCGCGCCGCTCCTCCAGCAGGCGCGCCCGCTCCAGGGCGTGGCCCGTGTAGTGCGCGAGGCCCGTCTGCAGGGCGTACGAGTCCTTGTCGGGCCCGCGGTCGCGCTCCCACGCCAGCACGACGACGGCGACCACGGCGCCCGCGGTGACCACCGGGAGGAAGGCCCGGGCCTCGATCTCGGGGCTGCAGTGCTCGCGCAGGTGGGGGAACGCCGAGTGCATCTCCTCCGCCGTCCGGAAGAACAGCGGCCGGCCCGTGCGTGCCGCCTCGGCCAGCGGGCGCTGCTCGTCCAGCTTGGCCTGCCGGAGCCGCTGCGGGAACTGCGGCTCGGCGTGCACCAGGGACCGGTAGGTGATGCCGCGGCCGTCGGCGTCCGTCACGGCGAACGCGCAGTAGCGCGCGCCGATCCCCGCCGTACCGACCTCGATGATCACCTCCTCGACCTGGTCCATCGTGTTCGCGTTCGCGAACGCCTCGCTCAGCGACAGCAGGAACCGGCTGCGCCGGTTGGCCCGCACGGCCGTCTCCTGGATGCGCCGGGCGCGCTCGCGCTCGGCCCGCAGCCGCAGCTCGGCGGTGCACGCCGCCGCCAGGTCGGCGAGCGAGTCCAGGTCGTCGCCGGACCACTCCCGGGGCTCGTCCACGACGGCGCAGAGCGCGCCCACCGCGCGCCCGCGCAGGTCGAAGACCGGGTAGCCGGCGAGCGCGACCAGGCCCATCTCCCGCACCAGGTAGTTGTCCCGCAGCACCGGGTCCAGGCGTGCGTCCGCGGTCACCACGGGCTCGGCACGCGCGGTGATCAGGTTCGTGAGGGTGCCGGGGTGCTGGAGCAACCTCTTCGTCTGCATCGGCTCCGGCATGCCGGACGCACCCGCGAGCACCTGGCCGTCCTGGACCGTGAAGTACACGACCGCGGCGGGCACCCGCAGGTGACGCCGGACCAGGCGGGCGAACCGGTCGAATGCCTCGTCCGCGGTGGGTGATCCAAGACCGACGTGCTCAAGGTCTCGCAGCGCCTGGAGGTCCGTCGGCATCTGCTCAGTATTGCGAGAGAAGTACGCCTGCGCGATAGATGTACCGGATGTGTCCCTTTTGCTCCGGGCGGGTAGTCTGCGGGCCTCGCGGTGACGTTCCCGAGCCGGAGACCGGCATCAGACCTCGAGCAGACCCCGCTGGTGCGCCAGGCTCACGGCCTCCGCACGGCCCGACGCGCCGAGCTTGGCCAGCAGGTTGGACACGTGCACGCTCACCGTCTTGGTCGAGATGAACAGGCGCTCGCCGATCTGCCGGTTGGACAGCCCCTGCGCCACCAGGCCGAGCACCTCCTCCTCCCGCTCGGTGAGCGTCGACGCCGTCGCGCGCCGCACCCCCGGCAGGTCGAGGCGGGCCCGCCGGGCCAGCCCCCGGACCGCCTCCGCGAGCGGCCGCGCACCCATCTCCTGCGCCTCCGTCAGGGCCTCCGCCGCTTCGACCTCGGCCGCCTCGCGCTCACCCGCGCCCAGCAGCGCCTCCGCCCACCGGTAGCGCGAACGCGCCACCTCGTAGCGGTAGCCGAAACCGAAGAGGTTGACCGTCTCCTGCCAGGCGCTCGCGGCGTCGGCCCAGAGCACGGCGGACGACGACCCGCCGTCCGCGACCGAGCCCGTCACCGCGTGCAGCCGGGCGTTCTCCGCGGCCGCCCGCTGCAGCCAGGCCAGGCCCTCCGGGCCGAGCACGCCGCCGCGCGGACGGCCTCGCTGCGCGGTCTCCCGCGCGACGGCCAGGAGCGAGTCGCCCCGGTCGAGCCGTTCCGCGGCGCGGGTCTCGACCGCCGTGGCCGCCGCCGAGCCGGGCGCACCGGCCCGGCCCGCCGACCGCTCGGCCTCGGCGGCGTCGGCCAGCGCGGCGATGGCCAGCGCGGACAGCCAGATCCGGCCCAGGAACACCTCGGACCACACCTCACCGAGGTGGGCGGTGATGCGCTCGGCCAGAGCGGCCGCGTCGTCGTACCGGCCGGCCCAGGTGAGGGCGTCGACCAGGCTGCCGCCCCCGATGAGGGCGATCTGGCCGTCGGTGGCCCAGTGGTCGATCAGCGCCTCGCCGCGCGCGATCGCGTCGTCGTCCCCGCGCGCGACGGTCGCGTACATCCGGACGGCCTCCATGACGTACCGGGCCGTCGCGGGCACGCCGGGGCCGCCGCGCTCGGTGAGGTCGCCGCGGAAGTAGAGCATGACCTCCTGCAGGATGCGCAGGTTGACGGTCGGCGCGCTCCAGGCGAGGCCGAGCTCGTCGGCCCGGGCCAGCGCGTGCCGCACGCGCTGCTCGGCGGCCTCCAGCTCGCCCGCGTAGAAGCGGTTCGCCGTACCGCTGTACAGGGTGCGCATCTCGGTCAGGACGTCCCCCGCCTCGACCGACGCCGTCCGCGCCTCGTCGAGGATCTCGGACGCCCGGTCCGGCGCGTCGACGTTCAGCACGGCGAGCGTGGACAGGGCGACGGCGAGCGCACCGGCCTGCCCCGTCGCCCGCGCCTCCTCCACGGCGCACTCGACGTACTCGCGCGCGTCCTCGTCGCGGTCGAGGATCATCGCGAGCCGCGCCGACAGGGCGTTGGTCCAGATCCGGTCGGGGCTGCGCGGCGGCAGCTTCGCCAGGGCCGACCGCAGGTCGGCGATGGCCTGCTCGACCTGCCCGGGCGTCTCGTCCCAGGTGGGCAGGTCGAGGTAGCGGTGCACCAGCACGTGCTCCAGGCCCGCGCGGCGCACCGGGTCGGTGACGCCCTCGACCGCGCGCCGGGTCAGCTTGACGGCGCGCATCGGGTCGCCCGCCCGCGCCGCCGCCTCCCCCGCGGAGAGGGCGACGTCCACCCGGTCGCGGCCGATGCGCCGCTCGGCGTCCGGCACGGACTCCCAGAGGGCCAGCACCTGCTCCCAGTGCCGCAGCTCCTCCTCGGGCGCGAGGAGCCTGCGGGCCCGGAGCGCGGCGTCCCGCGAGGCGCTGAGCGCCGCGGGCAGGTCGTGCCCCTCGAAGGCGTGGTGGGCGCGCTCGGCGGCGCTGCCGATCGGCATGCCGTCCGGCCCCTCCTGCTCGATGACCGCGAGGTAGGCGCGGTGCACGGACGACCGCTCGCCCGGCAGCAGGTCGGCGTAGAGGGCCTCGGCGAGCAGCGCGTGCCGGAACTCCAGGTGGGTGCCGGACACCACCAGGACCTGCTGGGTCACGGCCTCGCGCAGCGCGGCGTCGATGTCCGGCGAGCCCGACCGTGCGGCGGCGGCCCGCAGCAGGTCCTCACGGACCCGGCGTCCGGCGACCGACGCGATGCGCAGCACCTGCTGCACCTCGGGGTCCAGCCGTTCGAGCCGGGTGCGGAGCACCTCGGTGAGGGTCCAGGGCAGGCTCGCGGAGTCCGGGCCGGCGTCCAGGAGCTCCTCCGCGAAGAAGGCGTTGCCCTCGGACCGGTCCAGCACCTCGGCGAAGCCCGCGGGCGGCAGCGGCCGGCCGGCCAGGGCGGTGGTGAACTCCCGCAGCTCGGCCTCGTCGAACGGCCGCAGGTCCATCCGCTCCACGTGCTCCAGCCGGGACAGCTCGGCGAGCAGCGGGCGCAGCGGGTGGCGCCGGTCGACGTCGTCCGCGCGGTAGGTGACGACGAGCAGGACGTTCTCCGACCGCGCGCGGGCCGCGAGGAAGCGCAGCACGTCACGGGTCGACGCGTCGGCCCAGTGGGCGTCCTCGACCACCAGGACCAGGGGCCGCTCGGGCGCGCCGGCGACCGCCAGGCTGCGCGCGATGCCCTCGAAGAGCTGAAGTCGTTCGTCGTGGTCGGCGTCCCCGCTGACGCCGGGCTCCAGGAGCCGCCACAGCGCGGGACGCTCCTTGACGAGGTCGGCGACCCGGGTGGCCGCCTCGGGGCCGGCGGCCCCGGCCTGCAGCTGGGTCAGCGCGTCGGTGAACGGCAGGTACGGGATGCCCACCTGGCCCAGGTCGACGCAGTGCACGACGACGACGTTCGCGCCCGCCTGCTCCGCCGCCTGCGCCACGTGGCTGATCAGGCGGGTCTTGCCGACGCCCGCGTCACCGCCCACGAGCGTGAGGCCCGGCCGGCCCGCCGACGCGCGCCCGACCGCCAGCAGGAGAGAGGCGACCTGCTCCTGCCGGGAGACCAGGGGGATCGTCGTGGACCGTCGCACCTGCACATCGTGCCACCGGTCACCGACACTCCCCCTGGCCTTTTCCCCGACGCCGGGCGTCGGTTCCCCCTGCGTCATGCGTACAGGCCCGGCTGTGCGCCGGCCGGGCGCATGCCCGCGAGGCCCTCCCTGATCTGCTCGGCGCGGGCCGGGCGCTCGGTGGCCCGCTCGGTGCCCCGTCCGGTGCCCCGGTCCGTCCGGCGCTCGGCAGCACGCCGCGCACGCCCGGACCGGTCCTTCGCGCGCCGGCCGCCCCACGCCCGCTCGAGCTCGGCCTGCCGGTACTTGATCTCCGCCTCGGCGGCGGGTCCCCACAGCGACATGGTTCCTCCTGGTGTCCCCGGCGGGCCGTGCGCCCGTCCGGCTGATGAGGAAGACACTCGTCCTGAGGCCCGGGCCGGCGGATCGGGAGATCGCCCGGTCCTGACCGGCCGGGTACCTCAGAACGCCGTCTGAGGTACCTCTGAGGTGGGGCGGGACCGTCTGAGGTGCCCGGTGCGGCGTCCGTGGCCGGGGCGCAGGGGCGAGTTCCGGCGGGTTCGCGGGCGCACTATTGCGATCTACGTCACACCGGACGCACACTGGAACAAGTAGCGGACCCAATTCGGGGGTGGATCGTGACCGGAACCGAAGCTGGAACGTACGACATCTTGCCCATGCTGGGCCGTGGGAAGCACCGCAACCCCAAGAAGGGCGCGTGCTTCATGGAGCTCGCCTCCTTCCTTGCGGGGGAGAAGTGGAGCGACCACCCCGCCTGCACGCACCCGCTGATCGCCATGCTGGCGCGGGCGGTGAACGACCTCACGGCGGACCACGCCCGGCCGAGGCTCGCGCCGCTCATCCCGTCGGTGATCGGCCTGACCAGCACCGACCCGCGCTGGGACGTGCGCATCGCACTCCGCGCCGCGCAGACGGCGCTGCCCGTGTCGCCCGCCGACCGCCAGCAGACGCTGGCCGTGGCGATCCTCGGCTCGGAGCGCATGCTCGACGTCCTCGAGGACCGTCCCGCCGGGACGCTCGCGCCCGAGAGCAAGGACGCGCTGGCGGCGGTTCCGAAGACGGCGGCCTGGGCCGAGCGGTTCTGCGCCGGCACCAGCGTGCGGCCCAAGCGCTTCGTGCGGGACGCCGCGCCGAGCGTGGTGTCCACCGCGGTACAGGGGATCTCCGAGGCCTTCGTGCCCGACGTGGACGCGCGCCTGCGCGACCTCCTCGCGGCCACGATCGCCGACGCGCGCCGGTGGGCCGGGGCGGCGGACGACGACGACCGTGCGCTCGACCCGCTGGCGTGGGGGCCGGTGGTGAAGGCGGCGCCGTCCGTCTGAGAGACCGGCAGCACGAGGAGACGGGCCGGGGCGCACCAGGGGGCGCTCCGGCCCGCGTCGTGCCCGGTCCCGCCTGTCGATCGGGCGCCGGTGAGATCGTCACCCCGGTGACAGACCCCGACACCGACCGGAGGACGGAACCATGCGATACACGATCCTGCTGCACTACCCGGAGATGACGCCTGAGGAGCTCGGCGACGGCTGGGCGGAGGGCGAGCGGGCGTTCGAGGCCTACGCCACGGCGCTCGACCAGGCGGGGGTGCTGCTCTCGGCGGAGGTGCTGCAGCCGTCGTCGGCCACCACCACCGTGACCGTGCGCGACGGCGAGCTTCGGGTCCAGGACGGTCCCTTCGCCGACACCAAGGAACAGCTCGGCGGTACCTTCGTCGTCGACGTGCCGGACCTCGACGCCGCGCTCGCCTGGGCGCAGAAGGCGCCGTCGGTCCAGTGGGGCACCGTCGAGGTGCGGCCGAGCGCCACCCACTTCGAGAACGGCGCGTGGACGCGCTGACCCCGCACCCCGACGTGCGGGCCGCCGCGGAGGCGGCCGCCCGCACGTCGTACGGCCGCCTGCTCGCCCTGCTCGCGGCACGCGACGGCGACATCCGGCGCGCCGAGGACGCGCTCGCCGAGGCCTTCGAGCAGGCGCTGCGGCACTGGCCCGACGACGGCGTGCCGCACAACCCCGACGGCTGGCTCCTCACCGTGGCCCGCAACCGGCTGCGCGACCTGTACCGCTCCGCGGCGCACCGCACCACGGCGCCGCCCGGCACCGGGCCGGAGCCGGCCGCGCCGCCCGCCGACCTCGACCCCGACGCGATCGGGGACCGCCGCCTCGAGCTCATGTTCGTCTGCGCCCACCCCGCGATCGAGGCGGGCGTCCGGACCCCGCTCATGCTGCAGACCGTGCTCGGTGTCGAGGCCCGCGACGTCGCGGCGGCCTTCGCCGTCCCGGCCCCGACCATGGCCCAGCGGCTCGTCCGGGCCAAGCGCCGGATCCGGGACGCCGGCATCCCGTTCCGCGTGCCGGGCCGCGACGAGCTGCCCGGCCGGCTGCCACCCGTGCTGGAGGCGGCGTACGGCGCGTACGCGATCGACTGGCGGGGCGCCGCCCCCGAGGTCCGCGGGTCCCTCACCGGCGACGCGCTCACGCTCGCCCTCCTGCTCGCGCGGCTGCTGCCCGAGCCGGAGGTGCTGGGCCTGGCCGCGCTCCTCTGCTTCTCCGTGGCCCGCGCCGACGCACGCGAGACGGACGGCACCCTCGTCCCGCTCGACGAGCAGGACGCCGCCCGCTGGGACCATGCGCTCATCGAGCGCGGGGAGGCGCTGCTCCGGCGCGCGCTGGCGGCTCCCGGACCGCCCGGCAGGTTCCGGCTGGAGGCGGCCGTCCAGTCGGTGCACTGCGCGCGTGCCCGGACCGGGCGCACCGACTGGCCGGCCCTGCTCACCCTGCACCGGGCGCTCGTGCGCGTCGCGCCGACCCTCGGCGGGCGGGTCGCGCTCGCGGCGGTGCTCGGCCGGGTCGAGGGCGCGGCGGCAGGTCTGGCCGAGCTGGACCGGGTCGCCGCGGCGGACCCGGCGTCGGGGCGGTTCCAGCCGCTGTGGGCCACCCGGGCCCACCTCCTGGCGGCGTCCGGCGCCCCGGACGCCGCCCGTGCCGCGTACGAGAAGGCCCTGTCGCTCACCACCGACCCGGCAGTGCGTGCGTTCCTGGACGCCCGCTCCGCCGGGTGAAGTCCGCCGTCGCGGTCACGAAGCACCGGTTCCCGCCTCCCTCACAACGAAACGAGCTTCTCGCGCGTCCTTGTTCTCCGAGGGCTGCCCGCACGAGGAGCCAGAGAACGGGGAACCACCATGACGACCAGCACAGCAGCGGTCACCGGCACCGACGTCGCCGGGATCGAGCGCGACCTGCGCCGCATGGAGCTGCTCGTCCGGCGTGAGCACAAGATCCGTGCCGCCGGCCGGTCGGCACCGGTGACCTCGTATCTTCAGCTCGCCACGCGCTCCCGGGACCGCAAGCGGTCCCTGGACGCGTGACGTCGCGGGCGGAGCCGCAGATCCAGGGGGTTCGGCGGCTCCGCCCTTTTTCACCCAGGAATGTGCACGAGCGAATCATGACCAGGCCCTTAGGCTCTCGGGCATGAGCGGATACTCGTCTCCCCACCCGCCGACGGACGGTCACGCGCCGGTGCCGCCGCCACCCGGGGGATACGCCGCCGTCCCTCCGGACACGGTGCCACCGCCGCCGCCCCCGCCGCCCGCCGCCGGGCGCCCGGGCCGCCGCGCCCTGGTCATCGGAGTCGTCGTGCTGCTCCTCGCGGCCGCCGGCGTCGCCGCGTGGTTCCTGTTCTTCCGTCAGCCGCCCGTGCCCGACCCGGAGCCCGCCGCCGAGCGGCTCGCCGCGGCGCTCCAGGCGGGCACGCCGGCGGACGTGCCGCTGGTCCTGGACACGTCGGCCTCGCCGGACGAGCAGTACGCCCAGGTGTTCGAGCAGCTCAGGGCCGCCGTCGGCGAGGAGGCCGGGACCGTGACGGTCGCGGACGTGACCCCGGTCGAGGAGGGCGACGGCGGCACCGCGACCGCGACCGCGACGCTCGCCTGGAGCTGGCCCGTCGCGACCGACACGGCCTGGGACTACGAGACCGTCGTCCGGCTCAGCTACCCGGGCGCCACCGACGGCGAGGCCGGGGAGTGGGCCGCCGCCTGGGACCCGGGCGTGCTGGTGCCCGGCCTGGAGCCCGCCGAACGGCTCGCCGTCGAGCGCACCGAACCCGCGCGCGGCGAGATCGTCACGACCACGGGTGAGACGCTCGTGGGCATCACGCCGGTGCACCACGTCGGCATCGACAAGACCCGGCCGGGCTGGGACACCGCTGCCCCGCAGCTCGGCACGGTGCTCGGGCTCGACCAGGCGGCGACGGACGACGTCGCGGCGCGGGTCGCATCGGCCGGAGAGAAGGCGTTCGTCCAGGTCATCACGATCCGCGACGGTGACCCGGAGTACGACTTCGACGCCGCGATGGCCATCCCCGGCGTGGTCGGCATCCCGGACGAGATGCCGCTGGCCCGGAGCCGCGACTTCGCGCGGAGCGTGCTCGGCACGGTCGGTGAGGCCACGGCGGAGATCATCGAGGAGTCGGAGGGCACCGTCCGGCAGGGCGACGTCGTCGGCGTCTCCGGGCTGCAGGCCGCCTACGACGAGCAGCTGCGCGGCGTGCCGGGGCTGGCCGTGACCATCGAGCCGGCGGGCGAGGGCGACGAGGGCGGTGCGAGCCGCGAGGCGTTCACGATCGAGAAGCAGGACGGCAAGCCGCTGGTCGTCACGCTGGACCCCGCCACGCAGCTCCGCGCCGAGGCCGCCCTCGCCGACATCACCGACCTGGCCAGCGCCATCGTGGCGATCCGGCCGTCGTCGGGCGAGGTGCTCGCCGTCGCGTCCGGGCCGGGGTCGGAGGGGTACAACACGGCGACCCTGGGCCAGTACCCGCCCGGGTCCACGTTCAAGATCGCGACGTCGCTCGCGATGATCCGGTCCGGCGTCACGCCCGACACCCCGCTGCCCTGCACGCCGACCATCGCGGTCGAGGGCCGCGAGTTCCGGAACGTGCCGGGCTACCCGGCGTCCGCCCTCGGCGACGCGGTGCCGTTCCGCACCGTCTTCGCCAACTCGTGCAACACGGCGTTCATCGCGCAGCACCAGTCCGTCACGCAGCAGCAGCTGCACGACGCCGCGGCGTCGCTCGGCCTGGGCGTCGAGGCCACCGGGTTCGGCGCCGCGGGCACGATGGGTGACGTACCGGCCGAGGCGACGGGTACCGAGCACGCCGCGTCGATGATCGGTCAGGGCCAGGTGCTGGCCACGCCGCTGGCGATGGCCACGGTGGGCGCCAGCGTGGCCGCCGGCCACACGGTCTCCCCGTGGCTGGTGCAGCCGGAGAACGGTGAGGCGCCCGAGGCGCCGTCGGGCGACCTGACCGCCGAGGAGGCCGCCACGCTGCGCGACCTGATGGGTGGTGTGGTGCGCGAGGGGTCCGGCACGACGCTGCAGGACGTGCCGGGCATCGTCGGCGCGAAGACCGGCACCGCCCAGTTCGGCGACGGGTCGAAGGCGCACGTGTGGATGGTCGCCGTGACGGACGACCTGGCGGCCGCCGTGTTCATCGAGGAGGGCGACCTGGCCTCGACGGTGGCGGCGCCCGTGATGCACGAGTTCCTCACCAACGGCTGACGCCGGACAGGACGAGAGGACCCCCGGTCCGCTGCGGCGGTCCGGGGGTCCTCTGTGTGCGTGGTGCGTGCGGCGGGCGCTCAGCCCTTCCAGCCGGCCTCGGTGCACGTGTCGCGGTAGTCCTTGATCGCCTTCTGGACCGCGGTCGGACGGGCGATGGTGCCGTCGAGCGCCTGGTCGAACGGCGCGCGGACCGCCTCCAGGTGAGCGATGCTCACCTCGTCGGCCTTGCCGATGATGAGGCCGATGCTCTTGCTGACGCCGCTCGCGAGGCCCGTGTACTCCTCGTTGAGCGGTGCCGCGACGGCCTGCGAGAGACCCGTGATGCTCTGGACGAGAGGGCCCTTGAAGAAGGTGTTGCACGCCTCGACCAGGTCGTACTCGCCGGTGCTGATGGGGGCCTGGACGGCCTGCTCCGACGGGTCGGCCTGCTGCTGCACCTCTTCTCCCGAGGGCATGAAGTCGTTGGCCATGTCCTCGAGGGCCGCGCATCCGGACAGCAGGAGCGCGCACGAGACCAGTGCGGCGGCCCCCCACTTCTTGCTGGTGCTCACGATGTACTTCCCTCACGTCAACGGTTCGGAAGAGTGCGGTCCGTCGCACCCGCCGCGAGTCTAGCGCCACGGTCCCGCCGGAACACCAATCGCCCGGGGCCTCGGGACAGGCTCACCCGCACGTGCCGGGACGCCCGGACCGCGCGGGCGGTCCGGGCGTCCGGACGGGGGGCTCAGCCCTCGGCCGGCGGGCGGTCCTGCGGCCCGGGGGCCGCGGGCGGCACGTCGGACGCCGGGGCGCCGCCGGGGTGAGCGGTCGGGTACGGGTCGGCGGAGCGCAGCACGGCCAGGCGCGAGCGGTACTCGGCCTCGTCGATCTCCCCGCGCGCGAACCGGGTGCCCAGCAGCGTCACCGGATCCGTCCCGGCCGCCGCGTGGGCGGCCCACGGCCCGCCCCAGCCGCCGCGCGGGCCGCGGCGTGCCCGGCGGGCGATCAGGATGATCACCGCCACGAACAGCAGGAACCACAGCAGCGGAAAGATGAAGAAGAACGGTCCGGGCCCGCCCCAGCCGTCGTGCGGCCCGTTGGCGAGGACCTCCGTCGTCGCGGTGAGCATGTCGACCTCCAGCAGTCGGTTCGGCCGGTCGTTCCGGCCGTACCACCAGGCTGCCGCCGCCGGACCACGCGGTCGTCAGCCCGGTGTGCCTGGTCGTCTACCCCCGTGGTGCCGGCGTCGTTCAGGAGTCGCCGTGCGACCAGCCGGGCCGGACGAGGCCTGCCTCGTACGCCAGGACCACGAGCTGCGCGCGGTCGCGCGACCCGGTCTTCATGAGCACCCGGGAGACGTGCGTCTTCACGGTCGACTCCGACAGGTAGAGCCGGCTCGCGATCTCGTCGTTCGCCAGCCCGCCCGCCACCTCGACCAGCACCTCGCGCTCGCGCGGGGTGAGCTCGGCCAGCGCGGGCACGGGGCGCACCTCGCGGGTCGCGTCCGCGACCCGCGCCAGCAGGCGACGGGTGACGGTCGGCGACAGCAGCGCGTTGCCCGACGCCGCCACCCGCACCGCGCGCACCAGCTCCGCGGGCTCGGTGTCCTTGACCAGGAACCCCGACGCCCCGGCCCGGATCGCGTCCGTCACGTACTCGTCCAGCTCGAAGGTGGTCACGACCACCACGTGCACGTCCGCGGCGCGCGGCTCGGCGATGATCCGGCGGGTCGCCGCCAGCCCGTCCAGGCCCGGCATGCGGATGTCCATGAGCACCACCTGCGGCAGGTGCTGCAGCGTCAGCGCGACGGCGTCGTCGCCCGTCGCGGCCTCGGCGACGACGCGCATGTCGTCCTCCGAGTCGATCAGGGCGCGGAACCCGCCGCGCACCAGGGCCTGGTCGTCGGCGAGCAGGACGTCGATCATGCGGCCCCTCCGGGGGTCTCGGTGGTGTCGGGGCTGTCAGCCGGGTCGGGCGACGGGCCGGACGGCGGCCGGGTCCCGCCCCGCGGGGCCGGGAGCAGCGCCCGGACCTGCCAGCCCGTACCGTCGGGCCGCGGCCCCACGTCGAGCGTGCCGCCCGCGCCCTCGACGCGCTCGCGCATCCCGACCAGGCCGTAACCGGGCGCGGACGGCGCGGCGGGCCCCGGGCCGTCGTCGGTCACGACGACCTCCAGGGCGTCGGCCCGGGCCACCCGCAGGGTGACACGGCGGGCGGACGGCGCATGGCGCCGCACGTTCGTGAGCGACTCCTGGACCACGCGGTGCACGACGCCGGCCACGTGGTCGGGCAGGTCGTCCAGGTCGGGGGCGACATCGGCGGTCACGACGAGCCCGTCCGCCCGCGCCTGCTCGACCAGGCGGTCCAGGGCGGTGCGGTCCCACGTCGGGGTGAGCGGGGCGGCGGCGTCCCAGCCGGGGCGCGGGCCTCCGGCGTCCGGGGCGGCCGGCGTCCCGTCGCGCACGATCCCGAGCACCGTGCGGACCTCGGTGAGCGCCTCCCGGCTCGTGTCGCGGATGTTGGTCAGCGCCTCGCGCGCCTGCCCCGGATGCTTCTCCAGCAGGTGGAGTCCGACCCCCGCCTGCACGTTGATCGCGGACAGGGAGTGGGCGAGGACGTCGTGCAGCTCGCGGGCGATCCGGAGCCGCTCCGAGGTGACCGCGGTGCGCTCGCGCTCGGCCGCCGTCTCGCGGGCCGCGGCCTGCGCGGCCAGCCGGCGCGACACCCGGTCCCGGGCGGCGCTCGCGACCAGCATCGCGACGGCGAGCCACGCGACCCCCGCGATCAGGGAGCCCGGGCTCAAGAACCAGGCGCCGTCGTCGGCCCAGCCCGGCCCGTGGAAGCCCGGTCCGGGCGGACCCCAGTCCTTGACCCACGCCGCCGGGTGGTCCCGGAGGTACTGCTCGGCGTGCGGTGCGACCAGCACGGCGACGGCCGCCCCGCCCCCCGCGAGCAGCGCGGCCCCGGACCAGGCGACCAGCCGCGCGCGGCGCACCGGCCCGCTCAGCATCACACCGACGAGCACCGCGACCGGGCCGATGAAGACGGGACCCCACGGGAACCGGAGCAGCAGGAACGCGAGCGTGGCCGCGACGGCCGCCGTCGTGGCGAGGGCAGGCCGGCGCGGCAGGAGCAGCACCAGCGCCGCCGGCGCCACCAGCAGCAGGAGCAGGCCGACCAGCCCGGGCTCGTCCGTCCAGCCCTGGTTGCGGGCCGCGAAGACCGACCCCGTGGTGCTGAACAGGGCGGCGGCCAGCGCGACCAGGACGCGCGGCCGCAGACGGTCGAAGGGCCCGGGGGCGGCGGGGTCGTCGCGCGCGGGTCGGATGGTGCCCAGCATGCTCGCACGCTACGCCCGGCGCGTGACGCCCGCGTCGGTCCGCGGTACCGCCGCGTGTCGTCCGGTGGTGCCACCGGCCACCGGCCGCCGGCCGCCGGCCACCGGCCGCCGCCGACTGCAGACTTCCGTGCGTCCCGCCGTCGACTGCAGAGTTTCGTGCGCCGGTGCCCCCCGATGCGGGCGACAACTCTGCAGTCGACTACTCGCCGGGAGGAAGTCTGCAGTCGGCGGCAGTCTGCAGTCGGCGGCGGGGCAGCGGACGGTGGTGTCAGGCGAAGCGGGTCGTGCGCTCCCGCACGCGGCCCGCGCCGCGGCCGGCGTCGGCCTCCGGGTCCCAGGTGTAGACCTCGGTACCCGTGATGAACACCCGCTCGGCGCGCTGGTCGGTGTCGAACGGGTCGCCGGACCAGAGCACGACGTCGCCGTCGAGCCCCTCCGTGATCGACCCCACCCGTGAGTCCAGACCCAGGAACGACGCCGGGTTGGCGGTGATTGCGGCCAGCGCCGTCTCGCGGGGCAGGCCGTCGCGCGCGGCGAACGACGCCTGGTGCACCAGGAAGTTGATCGGGATCACGGGGTGGTCGGTGGTGATCGCGACGCGCACGCCGGCGGCCGCCATCGCCGCGATGTTGCGGTTCGCGCGCTGCCGCACCTCGACCTTGGAGCGCGAGACGAACATGGGCCCGTAGATGACGGGGATGTCCTTCTCGGCGAGCACGTCGGCGATGAGGTGACCCTCGGTGCCGTGGTTGATCACGAGCCGGTAGCCGAACTCCTCCGACAGCCGGATCGCCGTCGCGATGTCGTCGGCGCGGTGCGTGTGCTGGTCCCACGCCAGCTCGCCGGCCAGCACGCGGGCCAGGGTCTCCTTGCCCAGGTCGCGCTCGAACGGCTTGCCCTCGGCGGCCGCGGCGTCGCGCCGGGCCACGTAGTTCTGCGCCTCGACGAACGCCGCGCGGATCACGTTGGCCACGCCCAGCCGGGTCGACGGGAGCTGCTTCCTGTCCCCGTACACCCGCTTCGGGTTCTCGCCCAGGGCGCTCTTGACCGACACGGAGTCGCTGATCAGCTGCTCGTCGATCGTGCGGCCGCCCCAGGTCTTGATGGCGACGGTCTGCCCGCCGATGGGGTTGCCCGACCCGGGCTTGATGACCGCCGTCGTCACGCCGCCGGCGAGCGCGTCCCGGAAGCCCTCCTCGTCGATCTGCACCGCGTCGATCGCGCGCAGGGCCGAGCCGTTCGGGTCGGTCATCTCGTTGGTGTCGTTGCCGGCCCAGCCCTCGCCCTCCTCGTGGACGCCGAGGTGGCCGTGGCCCTCCACGAAGCCGGGCAGCAGCCACCGGCCGCCCGCGTCGATCGTCTCGACGCCGTCGGGCACGACGACGTCCTGCCCGACGGCGGTGATCACGCCGTCCTCGATGAGTACCGTGCCGTCCTCGATCGGCTCGGCGGAGACAGGGACCACGTAGGCGTGGGTGATGGCGATGCTGGAGCGCGTTGTCATGGGTACATCATTACCGAAGGTAACGACGTCCCGGAACCGTCACCCGGTCGTCGCCGGGTTGGTCGCCTTCCCGTCGAGCCACAGCGTGTCGGAGGCGTCACGGTGCGTGCCCGACGAGCCGACGTGCTTCGCGCTGATCTGCGGCCCCTTGGTGATCACGTGGACCATCGCCATCCCGTGCCCCCGGCCCAGGCCGTAGTCCTCCTTGAGCCACTCCAGGATGGGGCCTGCCTTCGTCGACGCGTCGAAGCCGCGCTCCTGCGCGAGCGCGACGAGCTCCCGCGGGCTGTGACCGGTCTTGTCCTCGACGGCGTCGAGATAGGCCTGGAACGACATCGGCGATCCTCTCGTCAGCAGCGGGCGCCCGTGCGCCCCACCAGGACAGACGTCCCGGTCGCGGAGAACTCATCGCTTCCGGGGCGCGGGTCAGCCGGCGGCACGCAGGAGGTCCGCCGCGGCGGCGATGCGGGCGGGGTCGCCCGGCGTCGGCGTCCACGGGAGGCGGAGCGAGTCGCGGGCCTGGTCGTCGCGGTAGCGCGGCACCACGTGGAGGTGGAAGTGGAACACGGTCTGCCAGGCGGCCTCCCCGGCGCAGTTGATCAGGTTCACGCCGTCGGCGCCGAGCTGTCGCACCGCCCGGCCCGCGACCCGCTGCGCGGTCACCGAGCAGGCGGCCAGGTCGCCCGGGTCGATGTCGTACAGGTCGCGCGCGTGCGCCTTGGGGATCACGAGGGCGTGCCCGTCGGTGCCGGGGTTGATGTCCATGAACGTGAGCGTGCGCTCGTCCTCGTCGACCTGTGTCGAGGGGACCGTGCCGGCAACGATCCCGCAGAACAGGCAGTCGGGTTGCTGGGTCATGCGCGGACTCTAGCCGAGGGCGCACACACCGTCGCCGGGCAGGTCACGCCCACGTACCTAGACTCGCAGACGTGGACTTCTACAACGCGTACGCCCACGGGTTCGCCCGGGTCGCGGCCTGCACCATCCCCGTCACCGTCGCCGACCCCGCGGCGAACGCCGCCGTCGTCCTGGAGCAGGCCCGGCGCCTGCACGACGACGGCGTGGCGGTCGCCGTCTTCCCGGAGCTGTCCCTGAGCGGCTACGCGATCGACGACCTGTTCCTGCAGGACACCCTCCTGGAGGGCGTGCTCGACGCCCTCGCCGAGATCAAGGCCGCCAGCGTCGAGCTCATGCCGATGCTCGTGGTCGGAGCCCCGCTCCTGGTCGGCAGCCGCCTGCTGAACACCGCCGTCGTCGTGCACCGGGGGCGCATCCTGGGCGTCGCGCCCAAGTCCTACCTGCCGAACTACCGCGAGTTCTACGAGAAGCGGTACTTCGCCTCGGGCGACGAGCACCGCGGCACCCTCACGCTGCTCGGCGAGGAGGTGCCCATCGGCCCGGACCTCGTCTTCCGGGCCGACGACGTCCGCGGGCTGGCCGTCCACGTCGAGGTCTGCGAGGACATCTGGGTGCCCGTACCGCCCAGCTCGCTCGCGGCGCTCGCGGGCGCCACCGTGCTGCTCAACCTCTCGGCCAGCCCCATTACCGTGGGCCGCGCCGAGGACCGCCGCCTCGTGGTGCGCGACCAGAGCTACCGCTGCAGCGCTGCCTACGTCTACACCGCGGCGGGCCAGGGCGAGTCCAGCACCGACCTGTCCTGGGACGGCCAGACGCTCGTGTACGAGGCGGGGGACCTGCTCGGCGAGACCGAGCGGTTCCCGGACGGCCCGCGCGCGACGGTCGTCGACGTCGACCTGGACCGCCTGCGGCAGGAGCGGCTGCGGCAGGGCACGTTCGACGACAACCGGCGCGGCCTCGGGCTGGAGCCCGGCGAGGGGTTCCGCGACGTGGCCTTCAGCGTGCACCCGCCCCAGGGCGACCTCGGCCTGCGCCGCAAGGTGGACCGCTTCCCCTTCGTGCCGGACGACCCGGCCCGCCTCGCCCAGGACTGCTACGAGGCCTACAACATCCAGGTCACGGCCCTGGAGCAGCGCCTGCGCGCGATCGGGCAGCCGAAGGTGGTGATCGGCGTGAGCGGTGGCCTCGACTCGACGCACGCCCTGATCGTCGCGGCCAAGGCGATGGACCGGCTGGGCCGGCCCCGCACCGACATCCACGCGTTCACGATGCCCGGCTTCGCGACGGGCTCGGAGACCAAGGGCCGCGCGTACCGGCTGGCCGAGGCGCTGGGGGTGACGTTCGAGGAGATCGACATCCGGCCCGCCGCCGAGCAGATGCTGCGCGACCTCGGCCACCCGTACGCCGAGGGCGCCAAGCAGTACGACGTGACGTTCGAGAACGTGCAGGCCGGTCTGCGCTACGACTACCTGTTCCGGCTCGCGAACCACCGCGGCGGCATCGTGCTCGGCACAGGCGACCTCTCCGAGCTGGCGCTCGGCTGGTGCACCTACGGGGTGGGCGACCAGATGTCGCACTACGGCATCAACGCGGGCGTGCCGAAGACGCTGATCCAGCACCTGATCCGCTGGACGGTCGACAGCAGGCAGTTCGCGGCCGAGCCCGACAGCCCCGTCAACGCCGTGCTGACGGAGATCGTCGAGCAGGAGATCACACCGGAGCTCATCCCGACCGAGGAGGGCGAGACACCGCAGTCCACCGAGGCGACCGTAGGCCCCTACGCGCTCCAGGACTTCACGCTGTTCCACGTGCTGCGCTACGGCTTCCGGCCGTCGCGGATCGCCTTCCTGGCCTGGCACGCCTGGCACGCCGCGGACGACGGCGAGTGGCCCCCCGGCTTCCCCCACGCCCGGCGCACGGCGTACGACCTGGCCACGATCCGGCACTGGCTGGACGTGTTCCTGCGCCGGTTCTTCGCGTCGCAGTTCAAGCGGTCCGCCCTGCCCAACGGCCCCAAGGTGTCGGCGGGCGGCACGATGTCCCCGCGGGGGGACTGGCGCATGCCCTCGGACGCCGCGCCCACGGCCTGGCTGGCGGAGCTGGAGCGCGACGTCCCGGAGTCCTGACCGCGGCCGGGACTCCCCGAGGCGCCAGGGTTACGCCCGTGACGAAGGCCCCGGCGCCCGCCCGGAGGGGGCCGGTAGGGTGCCGTCATGCCTGCCGTCTCCCCTGCTGCCCCCGCCCGCTCGGTAGCCCTGGCCCGGCCCGCGATCCGGCGCCGGCTCGGCCTGGTCGCCGCGCTCGCGGCCGTCCTGACCCTCGTCGGCGTGCTCCTGGTGGCCGGACCGGCGAGCGCGCACGACCAGCTGCTGTCGTCCGACCCGAAGGACGGCGCCACCCTCGACGCGGCGCCGGAGCAGATCAGCCTCACGTTCAGCTCGGAGCCGCTCGACACCGGCATCGAGATCGTCCTCTCGGGTCCCGACGGCGTCACCGCGCGCGGCGAGGACATCCAGGTCGAGGACCGGGTGGTGACCGCGCGGCTCGACGCCGGGCTGCCCGCCGGCGCGTACGACGTGGCCTGGCACGTGGTGTCCTCCGACGGCCACCCGATCGAGGGCGAGCTCGCCTACACGGTCGAGGGCGAGCTGGAGCCGGAGCCGTCGACGGAGCCGAGCGAGCCCGAGATGTCCACGCAGGAGGCGGAGCCCACCGAGCCCACCGCCGACGCGAGCACCCCGTCCGAGCTGGCGGGCGCGGGCGACGGCGCGAGTCCCAACGGGCTCGCCGTGGGCGGCGGCATCCTCGCCGCCGTGCTCGTCGTGCTCGGTCTCCTGGTGATCATGCGCCGCAAGATCCTGGAGAACGACCGTCTGCGCCAGGCCGACGAGGCGGAGTCCCGCGACCCGGGCAAGCCGAACGAGAACCGCGACACCAAGCACTGACCCGCGACGTGCCAGACCCTCAGGTCACCCGGGTGGCCTGAGGGTCTGACACGGGGGCGCGGGAGCGGGTGGCCAGGACCACCGCGACCACGGCGGGCGCCAGCAGCACCGCGCCCGCCGTGTTGACCGCCTCGAAGCCGCCCCAGGCCAGCAGCGGCCCGGCCAGGGCCGCGGCTCCCGCGCCGAAGTAGTTCATCAGGGCGTCCGTCGCGCCCTGCAGCGGCAGCTTGACCCGCGGCTCCGCCACGGCCGCCAGCACGGCCGACGACGCGATGACGCACGCCGACCAGCCGAGTCCGAGCAGCACGAGCGCGACCGCCGTCAGCACCTCGGTGTCCAGGGCCGGGCCCGCACCGTGGCCCGCGTGCCGCGGCGCGTCCGGGACGAGGGCCGCGGCGGTGAAACCGAGCACGACGGCCGCGCCCTGGAGCACCATGCCGCCCACCGCGACGCGCAGCGGTCCGAACCGGTCGGCCAGCCACCCGAACACGGGGCTGAGCGCGAACATCCCCAGCACGTGCAGGCTGATCACGATGCCGACGAGCTGCAGCGACATGCCGCCGTGCTGCATGTGCACCGGCGTCATCACCATCACCATGATCATCACCGCGTGCGCGGCGGCCGTGGTCACGACGGCGAACCGGGCCCGCGGGTGCGCCCAGGCCCAGCGCAGCGCGCCGAGGGCACCGGTCCGGCGGGCCCTGGCGGGCGGCGTCCCCGCGTCCGGTGCGGCCGCGACCCCGCCGGGCTCCGTCGCGCCGGCCGCGACCCCGCCCGGCTCCGTCGCGCCGGCCGCCGTCGCCGCCCCGGCCGCCGTCCCGGCGCGGCCCACGGGTTCGACCACCCCCACCGGGTCGCGGTAGAGGGCGGCCAGCAGCAGGCCCGCCAGCAGGTAGGCCACGACCGAGAACAGGTACGGGCCGCCGAGGTCCGGCACACCGAACCCCTGCCCGACGACGGCGCCCGGCGCCGCGAGGTTGGGGCCCACGACCGACCCGACGGTCGTGGACCACAGGACCACCGACATGGTGCGGGCGCGCGTGCCGGAGCCGACGTTGTCGGCCGCGGCGTACCGGGACTGCAGGTTGGTCGCGTTGGCGACGCCGTAGAGCGTGAGACCCACGAGCAGCACGACGAGCTGCCCCAGCACGGCCGCGGTGACGATGAGCACCGCGCCGACGGTCGACAGCGCGTACCCGAGCGACAGCGCCCAGCGCCGTCCGCGGGTCTGGGCGAGCGTCGCGAGCGGGATCGACGCCACCGCGGCGGCCAGGATGCCCACGGCCTGCGCCAGGCCGGCCATGGCGGTGCCGCCGAGCTGCTCGGCGAGCAGGGCCCCGACGGCGGCGCCCGACGCGACCCCGACGCCGGCCAGCAGGTTGCTGAGCACCAGGATCACGAGGTTGCGGCGCTCGTGCGGCGGTTTCTCCACGATTTCCTCTCATCGACGGGGCCCTACCGGAACGGTAGACCGCTCTGGGTTGCGGAAGTCATCGGATAGTGCAGGGTGACACGGCCGCGACGGGCCTCCGACGTCGTCATCCACAGGCTCGTACACAGGTTCGTGTCCTCTGAGAGCGGAAAGTTAGCCACGACTCGCCGTGGAAGTGCCCGTTCTCCGCGAATTCCCGCCGATCTGCTGGCAGTATGGGGCCTCGTCGTCGGGCGGGTACCGCCGCACGACGTGACCGATGAAGGGAACCGCATGTCGCTCAACAAGTCCGAGCTCGTCTCGGCCATCGCCAGCAAGGCCGAGATCAACAAGTCCGAGGCCGAGGCCGCGCTCAACGCCTTCCAGGAGGTGCTGATCGAGTCGCTCGCCAAGGGCGAGGCCGTCAAGGTGACGGGCTTCCTCTCGGCCGAGCGCGTCGAGCGTGCCGCCCGCACGGGCCGCAACCCGCGCACCGGCGAGGAGATCTCGATCCCGGCGAACTTCGGCGTCAAGATCAGCGCCGGCTCGCTGCTGAAGAAGGCCGTCGCGAAGTGACGCTTCGCCGTTGATCTGCCGAGGTAGAACTCTGGCGAGATAGAACTGGGGCCGAGGTGCTGATCAGCACCTCGGCCCCAGTTCTATCTCGCCAGAGTTCTACCTCGGCAGATCAGAGGTCGCCCTTGCGCTCCAGGTAGCGCATCGCGACCCAGCCGATCGGCACCCGGCCCCAGTAGGTGCACAGGCGGTACAGGATGGTCGCGGAGAACGCGATGGTGGCCGGCACGCCCGCGGCCGACATGCCCGCCGTCAGGGCGCCCTCGACACCGCCCAGGCCGCCCGGCGTGGGGATCAGCGCGCCGAGCGCGTTGCCCACGAGGTTGACGAGTGCGATGTCGACCAGCGAGAGCGACTCGCCGAACGCCGCGAGGCAGCACCACAGCGCCACGATGTAGCCGAGGGTCATGACGAGGTTCCCGGCCACGCCCAGCGCGAGCCGGCCCGGGTGGCTCAGCATCTGGGCCAGGCGGGGCCAGACCTGGCGCAGCCGTGGCCCGATGTACCCCATGCCCCACCGGCGTACGGGCGGCACCAGCAGCGCGGCGACGACGGCCAGCGCCACGCCCGCGAGCGTGATGAGCACCGCCGGGGAGGGCAGCTCGACCAGCGCGCCCGAGCCGGTGAAGATCGAGAGCCCCACCAGCAGCAGCACGGTCACCACGAACTGCGACACCTGGACGAGCGCGACCGTGGCCACCGCCATCGACATCGACACGCCGCGCTGGGTCAGGAGCCGCAGGTTGAGCGCCGCCGGGCCGATCCCCGCGGGCGCGGCGAGTGCGACGAACGAGCCCGCCGCCGCGGTGAGCGTGGCACGCGTGACCGGCACGCGCGCCGGCGAGAACGCGACGAGCGTCAGCCCGGCCCCGAACCACGTGACGAGGGCGAGCGCGAACGCCACCGCGATCCACCACGGGTTGGCCTCGCGCACCGCCCGGGTGATCTCGTTGAAGTTGATGGTGGTGACGACGACGGCGATCGCGACGATCATCAGCGTCGTGGTCAGCACGGTGCGGGCGCTGAACCGCGAGATGCGCTGCGGCTGGACGCTGGCCTCGGGCAGTCGCTCGACGAGGGCGCCCCGCAGCTCACCCAGGAGGCCCTTCGCGCGGCGCACCTCCTCGCGGGTGGTCCGCGGCAGGGCGATCGACTGGATCAGGGGTCCGATGGCGGCGATGTCGGCGTCGGGCAGCACCCGCACGGCGGACGCGACGGCCCGGCGCGGGCCCACGCGCAGCCCGAGCAGCGCGAGCATCTGCACCAGGTCGAGGCGCCGCGACAGCGGCGACGACGCGATGTCGCCCTGCTCCCAGCCCGTGAGCCACACGTGCGGGCTCCCGTCGCCCCCGGCGGGGCCCGCGCCGTCGGTGCTGTCCGTGCCGGACACGTCGCGGTGCAGGAGCAGCACGTCCTGGGTGAGCGCACGGTGCGTGAGCCCGGCGGCGTGCGCGCGTCCGAGCTGCTCCCAGGCCTTCGCCAGCACGTCGTCGCGGACCTCGTCGTCCGGCAGGTCGCGGAGCGAGACGGCCGAGGAGGCGTGCTCCAGGACGAGCGCCACCGAGTCGCCGAACTCACCGATTCCCAGCAGGCGCGGCGTGCGCACCCCCGCGGCCGTGGCGGCGTAGGACAGCAGGGCCGTGCGCTCGGCCACGGCCTTGAGCGAGATGGCGGCACGGCCCTCGATGCCCCGCAGGCGCAGGGATCGCCACAGGCGCGTGATGAGGCCGACCACCTGCCTGTCGCCGTCGAGCACCACGACGTCGCGGCGCACGCCGTCGGCGTCGTACAGGGCGTAGACGCGGTTGTCGCCGGCGCGGCTCAGGGCGAGGGCCGCCGGGTCGCCCGCGCGTCCGGGGCCGACGTCGGAGCGCGCGCCGTCGTCGTGCGCCCCGCCGTCCGTCACGTCGCGGACCCGGGCCAGCGACGTCGGCGCGAAGCCCGCCCGGCGCACCGCCTCCACCAGGTCGGGACCGTAGGCGCGCTCGCTGCGCGTGCCCGACACGTACTGCACGGCCGACCCCGCCAGCCGCCCGAGCAGGAGCGCCAGGAGCACGCCGGGCAGGGACACCTGGCCGGTGATCAGCACGATCAGCAGCGCGGCGAACATCAGGTTCCACGAGATGCGGACGGTCCGGCGGCGGGTCGCCGGACCGGCGACCGTCAGCATCGCGGTGAGGGCGACGGCGTACTCGGGCACCGCCAGCACGTACCCCGTGCCGCGCTCCCACACCGACATGCCGCGGACCAGCTCGTCCGAGCCCAGGTGCCGCACGAGCAGGGTCGTCGCGACGCCGAGCACCAGGCCGGTGACACCCGCGACGATCGACTCGACGATCTGCCGGCCCAGCCGCCGCACCCCGAGCTCGATCATCACGGCGACGGGCGCGAACAGGCTGACCAGGCCCTGGAGCACCGCGACCGGCACGAACAGCAGGGTGGCCAGCAGGTCGTTGAAGCTCCGGACGTCCTCGGTCACGCCCGCCGTCGTGCCGTGCGCCACCACCGACAGGACCATGACCGCCGCGACGCCGACGGCGCAGCCGATCATCCAGACCAGCGCGCGCGGGTGCCGCACCCGCTCCTCGGGGGTGTCGATCACGCGCACGAGCCCGGGCGGCGGCTGCTGCTGCGGCGCCTCGGACAGCCGGGCACCGGCATCGGCGCTTCCGGTGCGCGGCTCGGACATACTCGGGAGTCTAGGGCGGTTGGGCGTGCCATGACCGGGAAAGGGGAGTGACACCCGCGATACCCCGGACCGGGTCCGCAACGGCTCAGGTCACGACCAGGACCTGGAAGCTCACCGGATACCGAGCGCCTCGCGCCACTCGGCGGGCACGAGGGCGTACCCGACGAACGCCACGACGTCGAGCAGCGTGTGCGCGACGACGAGCGGTGCCACGCGCCCTCGCCCGCCCGCCGCGAACCGGGGCGACGTGTAGAACCACGAGAAGACGACGCCCATCACGACGTTCCCCAGGAACGGCCCGAACCCCTGGTACAGGTGGTAGGAACCGCGCAGGAGCGAGCTCGCCACGACGAACCTGACCCGGTTCCAGCCCAGCTCGCGCGTGCGCTCGAAGAGGTAGCCGACGGCGATCACCTCCTCGAGCAGACCGTTCTGGAACGCGCTGAGCAGGAGCACCGGCACGGTCCACCAGTGCGTGTCCAGGGCGCTGGCCTGCACCTCCACCGTGATGCCCAGCGCCCGGCCCAGGGCGTAGAACGCCAGGCCGGGCAGGCCGATGGCCGCGGCGAGGGCCACGCCCCACCCGAGGTCGCGGCCCGGCCGGCTCCGGTCCAGGCCGAGCAGGCGGACGGCGCTGCGGCCGTGGTCGCTCAGCAGGTACAGCGCCAGCGCCACCGGCACGAGCGCGAACCCGATGGAGAGGAGCTGGTAGACCAGGTCGAGGTACGGGCGTTCGGAACGGCTCGCGTTGAGCGTGGCGGTCTGCTCGGCCAGGGGCGTCCCCGCGGTGAGCCGGGCCGCGATGTTGACGAGCGCGTACACCGCGGACTGGCCCAGGCTGAGCCCGAGCACGATCCACACCTCGGCGGCGACACGGCGGTTGGAGGGCACGGCCCCGTTATAGCAGCCGAGGCTGGGGCCCGGCCGGGGAGGCCGGCCGGGCAGCGCGGGCGCTCAGCGGTTCGAGGCCCGCCGCACGAAGTCCGCCAGGTCCGCCGCCTGCGCGACGCGGGACTCCGGGTGGATGTACATCATGTGCCCTGCCGGGTACACGCGGGTCTCGATGCGCTCGCGGTACGCCGCCGGGATGTCCATCTGGTCGAGGCTGTACTCGATGGCCTCGACCGGCACGCCGCCGTCGTACCGCCCCATGGCGACGTGCACCTGGAGGTGCGGGTTCAGGAGCATCGCGGTGGCCAGCTTGTCCGCGACGTCGACCGCCTTGCCCTCGAACTCCTTGAACGACCACGGGTGCACGTGGCGGGACAGCACCTCGTAGACCGCGTCGTGCTCGTAGCCGAGCTCCCCGCGCAGGTAGTGGTGCAGCGCGGCCGTGTACGGGCCGGAGATGGCGGTGATGAACGGGTCGTACGGCATCTGCTCGTGGATGTAGTGGTCCGCCGGGCCGGTGAACCGCGTGTCGAGCCGCCCGGTGACCAGGCGCCGGGAGCGCAGCAGCTCCGCGTAGACGCGCGTGTGCTCCAGGCGCAGGTTGGCGCGGTCCACGTAGTCCTCGCTCAGGCCGGTCAGGGCGGCGATCTTGGTGACGGCGGCGGCGCGCTCGTCGTCCGGCACGCGGGCGCCGCGCGCCAGCACCGAGGCATAGGTCTCGGCCCAGTCGCGGGCCTCGGCCACGACGTCGTCGAGCTCTCGGTCGCCGTGCAGCCCGTGGTAGTGCGCCGTCGCCGCGTAGAGCGGCAGGAACAGCGGGTGCGGCAGGTTGGAGCGCTCGGCGTCGAACAACGCCTCCAGGTTGAAGGCGGGCGCGATGAGCATGACGCCGTTGAGGAACATGCCGAAGCGCTGCTGGAGGTACTCGGCCAGGGCGGCGCTGCGCGTGCCGCCGTAGGACTCGCCGATGAGGAACTTGGGGCTCATCCACCGGTCGTGGCGGCTCGTCCACAGGCGGATGATCTCGCCCACCGACTCCAGGTCGCCCGTGAACCCGTGGAACGGCGTCGCCTGCTCGCCCTCGCTGGCGCGCGAGAAGCCGGTGGAGACGGGGTCGATGAACACCAGGTCGGAGACGCGCAGCAGGGTCTCGTGGTTGTCGACCAGACCGTAGGGCGGCGGGGTCAGGTGGCCCACGTCGCCCGAGTCGACCCGGCGCGGGCCGAGCACCCCGAGGTGCAGCCACACCGACGACGACCCCGGGCCACCGTTGAATGCGAACGTCACGGGGCGCTCGGTCACGTCGGCACCGTCGAGCGTGTAGTAGGTGAGCGAGACCTCGGCCTTGGGCCTGCGGCCGTCGTACTTCTCGTCCTTCACGACCTCCTGGCGCAGCACGACCCGGCCCGTCGTGGCGGTGTAGGCCAGGTCGCCGTCGGCGGTGTGCAGGGTGTGGTGGCTGGTGACGAGGTCGTCGGCCGGCTCCCGCCGCGCCTTCTTCTCGCTGTCGGACGCCGCCGGGGTCGCCTCGGGCTGGTCGGTACTGGTGCTCTTCGCATCGGTCACGCGAGGAACCTACCGCGAGCCCGGGTGCGGCCCGCCTGATCCCCTTCGAGACCGAGGTTGCTTCGCTTTGAGGCCCCGCAAACGCGAGCAACCTCGGTCTCAAAGGGGATCAGGCCGGATGGAGGGTTGCGAAACCGCCGCGGCGTGCGGCAGACTGGTTTGCGGTACAAACCAGTTTGGGCGACGAGGTGGAGATCATGGTGAGCGATCCGACGGCAGGAACCCCGGCGGGGGCCGGGCAGGACGGCGACGGTGGCGCGCTCGACGCCGCCGAGACCCTGCGCCTGATCCGCGAGCAGCAGGAGCGTGCCCGCGACGCCACCGGACCCGACGGGCGGCTGCTGTTCGGCGCCTGGGGCCTCGCCTGGCTGATCGGCTACCTCGCGATGTGGACCACGGCGCGCACGGCAGGCCTGCCCGCGGCCTGGGCCGGCTGGGTGTTCGCCGGGTGCATCGTCGGCGCGATGGTGTTCACCATCGTGCACAGCGTCACCCGCACCGCGGGCGTGCGCGGCGTGAGCGCCCGGATCGGCGCCATGTACGGGTGGACCTGGTTCCTCGCGTTCCTGGGCCTCGGCGTGCTGCTCGGGGCGATGGGCCGGGCCGGCGCGGAGCCCGAGATCATGGCCATCGCGGCCAACGGCTTCGCGGCCCTGATCACCGGCCTCCTGTACATCGCGGGCGGCATGCTGTTCGAGGAGTACCGCATGTCGGCCGTCGGCGGCTGGATGCTCGTCACCGCGGTGGTCGCCGCCTTCGCGGGCATGCCCCACACCTATCTCGTCATGGCGCTCGCGGGCGGGGGCGGGTTCCTCGCGATGGCCGTCGTCGAGCACGTGCTGCGCCGGCGCCGCCGCTCGACCTCTGCCCGGACGGAGGGCGGTGTGCGGAGTGCCTGAGGACCTCGACCCGGTCATCCACGCCCCCGCCCGCCTGCGCGTCGTGGCCTCGCTCGCGGCGCTGGGACGCGGCGACGAGCTGGCCTTCCCCAAGCTGCGCGCACTGCTGGACATGACCGCCGGGAACCTGTCGACCCACCTGCGCAAGCTGGAGGACGCCGGGTACGTGCAGGTCACCAAGACGCACGAGGGCAGGATGCCTGCCACGTACCTCGCCCTCACCGACAAGGGCCGCACCGCGTTCGCGGACTACCAGGCGGCACTGATGGACCTTCTGAAGGGAGCACAGTGATGAGCGCGGTAGAGGTCAGCGGGGTGACCAGACGCTTCGGCACCGTCGTCGCCCTCGACGACGTCTCGCTGGAGGTGGGGCACGGCGAGCTCGTCGGCCTGCTCGGCCCCAACGGGGCCGGCAAGTCCACGCTGCTGTCGCTGGTCAGCGGCCAGCGACGGCCCGACGCCGGAGAGGTGCGCCTCGACGGTCGCGACCCCCGGGACCCCCGGGCCCGCACGACGCTGGGCCTGACCCCGCAGGAGACGGGCCTGCCCGCGACCCTGCGGGTGCGCGAGGTCGTGGACTTCGTCGGCGGGCACTACCCCGACCCGGTGCCGACCGGCGAGCTGCTGGACCAGTTCGGCCTCGACGACCTCGGCAAGCGGCAGACCGGGTCGCTGTCCGGCGGTCAGAAGCGGCGGCTCGCCGTCGCGCTCTCCCTCGTGGGCAGGCCGCGCGTCGTGCTGCTCGACGAGCCGACCACCGGCCTCGACGTCAGCGGCCGCGCCGCCCTGTGGGACGCGATCCGCGCCTACCACGCGAGCGGCGGCACGGTGCTGCTCACCTCGCACTACCTGGAGGAGGTCCAGGCGCTGGCGGAGCGCGTCGTGGTGATCGACCACGGCACGGTGCTCGCCGACGACTCCCTCGCGGCGATCCTGCGCCGGGTGGGCGTGCGGCGCGTGCAGCTCACCGACGGCGACGGCGTGCGCCAGGAGCACCTCGTGGCCGACTCGGACGCGTTCGTCCGCGACCTGGTCACCTCCGGCACGCGGTTCAGCGACCTGGAGATCCGGGGTGCGTCCCTCGAGGAGGCCTTCGGTCAGCTGGTCGCCCACGGGAACGAAGGAGCACTCCGATGAGCCCTGTCACGACGAGCCCGGCCACGGCCGCGGCGTCCGCCCACGCCGAGCCGGAGCGGCGGACCCGCCCGTTCTGGGTGCTGGCCTGGCTGCACCTGCGCTACCAGTTCCTGGAGACGGTGCGGATCCCGGTCGCGGTGCTCGGGAACCTGCTGTTCCCCTCGCTGTCCATGTTCTTCTTCGTGGTGCCGCAGCGGACCGTGGCGGACGACCCGCTGTTCGCGACCGTCGCGGTGGCCGGCCTGGGCCTGTTCGCCGTGTGCTCGGCGAGCCTGTTCACCTACGGCCTCGGCGTGGCGGAGGACCGGCAGCTGCCGTTCTACCCGTTCCTGCGCTCGCTGCCCACCGGGCCCGGCCCGCAGATGGTGGCGCGCGTGCTGAACGGCGGCATCTTCTCGCTGTTCGGGCTCCTGCCGCTGATCGTCATCGGCTGGCTGTTCACGGCGGCCACGGTCACGCCGGGGCAGCTGCTGGCCGGCATCGGGACCATCCTGGCCGTGTCCGTGCCGTTCGTGCTGCTGGGCATGGCGATCGGGCACGCGCTGTCGGCCAAGGCCGCGCTGCCGGTGGTGCAGGTCATCCTGTTCCCGCTGGCCTTCGCGGGTGGGCTGTTCCTGCCGCCGCAGATGTTCCCCGGCTGGCTCGACGCGATCTCGCAGGCCACGCCCACCCGCGCCGGCCGTGATCTGCTGGTGCAGGCCACCACCGGCGCCGAGGGCTACGCTCTCGCACTCCCGGTCCTCGTCGGCTGGACGGTGCTGTTCGCCGTGCTGGCGGTGCTCGCCTACCGGCGGGACGAGGGGCGGCGGTTCCGTTAGGGCCGGCGCCCGTCAGCTGGTGCCCGACGGCGCCGTGCGCAGCGTGATCACGCCGCGCACGGCGCCGTGCCATGCCACGGCGACGGCGTCCGCCGCACCCTGCTCGTCGAGCGGCCCGTCCAGCGGCCCGACGGCGGCAGCCACCTCGGGCGGCACGGTCACGCCCTGCCCGGCGAGCCAGGCGGGCGGGCCGAGCAGCACCCGGCGGGTGTTGAGCAGGCCGCCCGGCGCCAGACCGGCGTGCGCGCGGCGGACGAGCCCCTCGGCACCGCCGTCCGCGTGCGCCACGAATCCGCCGACCTCGAGCTCCGGCCGGGCGTCGCCGTCGTCCGCCGCCTCGTTCGCTGCCCGGTCCGCCGCCG
This sequence comes from Promicromonospora thailandica, assembly GCF_024171955.1. Taxonomy (GTDB): domain Bacteria; phylum Actinomycetota; class Actinomycetes; order Actinomycetales; family Cellulomonadaceae; genus Promicromonospora; species Promicromonospora thailandica. The sequence goes on from NZ_JAMTCS010000002.1 coordinate 56,140, forward strand.
CGATCGCGCGCCACACCGGGCCGTCGCCGAGGGCGGCGACGGCACCGGCATACCGCAGGATCTCGGCCCGCTGCTCCGGCGCCCCGTCCTCCGGGCCCGCACCCGCACCGACCACCTGCACGGCCGAGACCCGCGGGTCCGGCCCGGTGGCGCCGGTCATGCCGGTCACCGCGATCAGGACGGGATGATCGGGAGCGTGCGCTTCGCCTGCTTGCCCGGCGCCTGCGCGGCCGACTCGGCGGCCACGGCGTTCTCGAGCACGTCGACCCCCGACACCGCGTAGCCGGCCTCGTCGACGGCGTCGCGCAGCGGCTGCTCCGCGAGCGGCGCGTCCGAGATCACGCGCACCTGCGACGTCTCGCCGGCGTGCAGCTCGACGGTGACGTCCTGGACGTCCGGCACGTTCCGCAGCTCGCCGGTCACGGCGGACACGCAGTGCCCGCAGGTCATGCCGGTCACGGCGAGCGTGGTCACGGTGGTCATGTCGTGTGGTCCCCTCGGGTCGAGAAAGTTCGGTTCGAGAAAGTCGGCGGTCACATGCGCACGAGGCGGGCGATCGCCTCGGAAGCTTCCTTGACCTTGGCGGCGCCCTCGTCGTCGGACGCCTTGGCCGCGTCCACGACGCAGTGCGCCAGATGATCCTCCACCAGGGCGAGGCTCACCGCCTGCAGGGCCTTGGTCACGGCGCTGACCTGGGTGAGCACGTCGATGCAGTACTCGTCCTCGTCGATCATGCGCGCGATGCCCCGCACCTGGCCCTCGATCCGGCGCATCCGCTTGAGGTACCCCGGCTTGTCGGACGCGTAGCCGTGCGGCCCGTCGTGCGGGCCGTGCCCGTGGTGGTCGTGGTGGTCGTGCTGTCCGGCGGCGGCCTCGGTCGCCTCGGTGGTCTCCGTCGCCTCGGTCATCCCCCAATGACATACCCCTCGGGGGTAGTGCGTCAAGTGCGCCGAACGGCGTGGTGGCCAGGCGGTTGCTACGTTCGGCAGATGGACCAGTCCGGGGGGCGGGGTGTCGCCGTCGTGGTCGAGGACGACGACCTCATCCGTGAGGTCATCGAGGTGATCCTCCAGCAGGCCGGCTTCGTCGTGCACCCCGCGGCCACCGGGGCGCAGGGTGTGGCGCTGGTCAAGGCGCACCGGCCCGTCGTGACCACCGTGGACGTGTCCCTGCCCGACATCGACGGCTTCGAGGTCGTGCGCCGGCTCCGGACCTTCTCCGACACGGTGGTCGTGATGCTCACGGCACGGGTCGACGAGGTCGACACGCTCATGGGCCTCGAGTCAGGTGCCGACGAGTACGTCACCAAGCCGTTCCGGGCGCGTGAGCTGCGCGCCCGGATCGACGCGCTCCTGCGCCGGACCGGTCACCTCGCTCCGGTGCCGGTCGTGGAGGAGCACGCCCCCGGCGTGGACGGCGGAGGGCTCGAGATCGACACCGCCCGGGGCACGGTGCGCCTGGGCAGCGAGCCGGTCCACCTCACGCGCACGGAGTTCGCCCTGCTCGCGGCCCTGCACGACGCGCGGGGCCGGCCGGTGCCGAAGGGCGACCTGGCCGCCCTGCTCCGGCCCGAGGACCACGGCTACGGCGGGGTCACCGAGGCGGACCGCCGCACGGTCGAGGTGCACGTGGCCAACGTCCGGCGCAAGCTGGGCGACAGCCCGACCCACCCGCGCTTCATCCATACGGTCCGGGGTCTGGGGTACCGGTTCGAGAGAGCCTGACCAGGGCGCTCTCGGTGTCGTGCGCCAGCCACATGAGCCGCTCCAGCGCGTCGACCTGAGGCACGGCGCGCGTCTGCACCACGTCGTGCGCGACGGCCCAGGCCGCCTTGGCCAGGGCGACCGCTCCCACCGTGGCGCTGCTGACGGCCAGGTCGAGTGCCGTCTCGCAGACGGCGTGCTCGCGGACCTCCAGCGCGGCGACGGTGAGGAGCTCGATGCGTCGCTTGAGGCTCGTGCGGTACCGCTCGGCGCAGCGGCGCGCGGCCGGCTGGCCGAGGTCGCGGGCGAGGTCGAGGAGCACGCCCTCGTCGAGGACGTCCGGCGCGGGGCCGGTCCCGAGGTCGTCCGCGCGGTGCGAGCCCGCAGTCAGCGAGCCGACGCCCCACTCGGGGTGTCGTCGTGTCTCCGCCATGGCATGCCTCCGTCGAGTGGACCTGCCTCCAGCGTGGCGGGTGAAACTCAACGCTCAGCCGAAGAACCTCAAGGGCTGCCCGGGATCGCCCTTGAGGTTCTTGAGGTTCTTGAGGTTCGTCAACGCGTGGCGGCGGCGGCAGCCTCGGCGGCGCGCGGCAGGGCGTCCAGGATGCGGGCCAGAGCGGCGTCGTCATGGGCCGCGGAGAGGAACCAGGCCTCGAAGACCGACGGCGGCAGGTTGACGCCCGCCTCCAGCATCGCGTGGAAGAACGGCGTGTACCGGAAGGTCTCCGCGGCCTGGGCCTGCGCGTAGTCGCGCACCCCCGACGCCGCGGCCAGCGGCCCGAAGAACACCGAGAACAGCGAGCCCGCCCGCTGCACGCGGTGCTCGACGCCCGCGGCGGTCAGCGCCTCGCCGACGGCGTCCGACACCGTGCGCGAGACCTCGTCCACGCGGGCGTACACGGCGTCGTCGGCCAGGCGGAGGGTCGCGAGGCCGGAGGCGACCGCGACGGGGTTCCCGGAGAGCGTGCCCGCCTGGTAGACGGGACCCAGCGGGGCCAGGTGGTCCATGATCGCGGCGGGGCCACCGAGCGCCGCCACGGGCATGCCGCCGCCGACGACCTTGCCGAACGTGAACAGGTCGGGCGTGTAGCCCTCGCCCCCGGCGGTCCGGATCGCGGCGTTCTCCACGCCCCACCAGCCGGCCGGGCCCACGCGGAAGCCCGTCAGCACCTCGTCCATGACGAACAGCGCGCCGTGCGCCGCCGTGATCCGCCGCAGCCCTTCGTTGAAGCCCTCGGCGGGCGGTACGACGCCCATGTTGGCGGGCGACGCCTCCGTGATGACGGCGGCGATCTCCGAGCCGCGCTGCGCGAACGCCGCCTCGACGGCCGCGAGGTCGTTGTACGGCAGCACCAGCGTCTCGGCGGCGGTCGCCTCGGTCACCCCTGCCGAACCGGGCAGCGCGAGCGTCGCGACGCCCGACCCGGCCTCCGCCAGCAGCGCGTCCATGTGCCCGTGGTAGCACCCGGCGAACTTGACCACGAGCGGCCGGCCCGTGACACCACGGGCCAGACGGATCGCCGTCATGGTCGCCTCCGTGCCGGTCGAGACCAGGCGGACCCGCTCCGCGGCGGGCACCCGGCGGCGCACCTCCTCCGCCAGCTCGACCTCGCCGACCGTCGGGGCGCCGAACGACAGCCCGCGCGCGGCGGCGTCCTGCACGGCCGCCACGACATCGGGGTGCGCGTGCCCCAGGAGCGCCGGGCCCCACGACCCGACCAGGTCCACGTACTCGCGCCCCGCGACGTCGGTGACGTACGGGCCGCGGGCCGACGCGAGGAACCGCGGGTCGCCGCCCACGCTCCCGTAGGCCCGCACCGGCGAGTTCACGCCGCCCGGGATGGCGCCCTGCGCCCGCAGGAACGCCGCGTGGTTGGCCTCGGGCGCCCGGCGCAGCCCCTGCGCCTCGACGGTCTCCTGGCTCTGCTCGCTCACTTGATCCACCCCGCGATCTCCAGCGCCCAGTAGGTCAGGATGACATCGGCACCGGCGCGCTTGATGCTCGTCACCGACTCCAGCACCGCGCGGTCGCGGTCGATCCAGCCGTTCGCGCCGGCCGCCTCGATCATCGCGTACTCGCCCGACACCTGGTACGCCGCCACGGGCACGTCGCTGCGGTCCGCGACCGCGCGCAGCACGTCCAGGTAGGAGCCGGCCGGCTTCACCATCACCAGGTCGGCGCCCTCGGCGAGGTCCAGGTCCGCCTCGCGCAGGCCTTCGCGGCCGTTCGCGGGGTCCATCTGGTAGGTCTTCCGGTCACCCCTGAGCTCGGAGTCCACGGCCTCGCGGAACGGGCCGTAGTAGGCGCTCGCATACTTGGCGCTGTAGGCCAGGATGCTCGTGTCGGCGAAGCCTGCGTCGTCCAGGGCGTCGCGGATCATCGCGACCTGGCCGTCCATCATCCCCGACGGCGAGATGACGTCCGCGCCCGCCTTGGCCTGCGCCACCGCCATGGATGCGTACCGGATCAGCGTCGCGTCGTTGTCCACAGCCCCTGTGGACGTCAGGACACCGCAGTGGCCGTGGTCCGTGAACTCGTCGAGGCACGTGTCCGCCATGAGCACCGGCGTGGCCTCGCCCGGGGCCAGGCCCTCGTCGAGCGCGGTGCGCGACGCCCGCAGCGCCCGCTGCAGGATGCCGTCCGGGGCGTCGGCCTGCGACCCGTTCGCGTCCTTCTCGGCGGGGATGCCGAACAGCATCACGCCACCCAGGCCGGCGTCTCGCGCGGCCCGGACCGCCTCGACCAGCGACTCCTCGGTGTGCTGCACCTGCCCGGGCATGCTCGCCAGCGGCACCGGCTCGGTCAGGCCCTCCTTGACGAAGAGCGGCAGTACGAGGTCGGCGGGGTGCAGGCGGGTCTCGGCGACGAGGCGGCGCATACCCGGCGTGGCGCGCAGACGGCGCGGCCGGTACACGATCCCGGAGGTGCTCACGGTGTCCTTCTCTCTCGGTGTGGTGTCAGGCTCTGACGATGGCTTCGGTCACGGCGTCGGCGAGGGCCTCGTCCGTAGGGCTCGCCGCGACGCCGAGCACCGTGTGCCCGACGTCGCCCGCTGCGCGGGCCGACGGCTCCCCGATCGCGACCACCCGCTGCGGGCCCACCTCGGCGGCGAGCCGGCGCGCGGCCGATCCGGAGGCGACCACGACGACGTCGTACCGGCGCCGCCGCACCGCCGCGGGCAGCTCGCGCGCGACCGTCCGGTAGGCCGTCACGACGTCGACGGCCCAGCCCTTGGCGACGAGGCCCGCGCGGACGGTGTCGGCCGCGAGATCCCCGAGGGGCAGCAGCACGCGCGGGCGCCCGGCGTCCTCCGGCGCGGGGCTGCCGGACCGCCGCTGTCCGGTCGGGCCGGCGTCGGGCCGGCGCGGTGCGGCGGGAAACGCGTCGGCGAGACCGGCCCCGGTCGCGGTGCCGGGCACCAGCTCGGCGGAGATGCCGTGCGCGGCGAGCGCCTGCTCGGTCGCGGGCCCGACGGCGGCCCACCGCACGGACCGTGCGCCGACCGCGCTGTGCGCTCCGGTCGTGTCGCGTGCCGTTTCGCGTGCGCCGGCCACTTCGTGGGCGCTGGACGTGTTCGGCGTGTCGATGGTCCCGGGCGTGTCGCCGCGGGGAGAGTCGCCTGCGCGCGCGTGTGTTGCGCTGAGTAGACGCTGTCTACTCTGAGCAACCCGTCCGCGCGAGACTGTCTCTTCCAGTGGCCCTCCCGCAGCCGGGGCGGCGGGGCGCGCGGAGGCACCGAGCAGGGCGTCCACGGCGTTCACGCTGGTGACCGCCACCCACGCGTACGCGCCGGCAGCGAGGCGCTCGCGGGCCGCGTCGAGCACTGCCTGGTCCTCGACGGGCGCGCGCTCGATGACGGGCGCCGCGACCACGTCCAGCCCGCGCTCGCGCAGCAGCGCCAGCAGACCGGCGGCTCGCTCGGGCGAGCGCGCGACCAGGACGGCGGGCGCCCCGGCGGCGGCGTCGGTCGGCGACGCAACGTCCGGCCGGCCGGCGTCCGGTCGCGCGGGATCCTCTGGGGCGGCGCCCGGCGGGGGGACCGGCTCGGTCACGCCTTCTCCGGGACCGTCGCGCTCAGCGGGGCGAGCCGCTCGGCGCCGTCGGCCAGCAGGTGCTCGGCGACCGACACGCCCAGCGTGCGGGCGGCGGCGTCGATGACGTCGGGGGCGACGTCCGGCGAGAGCCGGGTCTCCGCGGTGCGCGCCATCTGCTCCGAACCATCGACGGCGGCGACGACGGCGCGCAGTCGCAGCGTCGAGCCGGACACCGTGGCGTGCGCGCCCACCGGGGCGGCGCACCCGGCTTCCAGGCGGGCCAGCACGGACCGCTCGGCGAGGACGGCGAGGCGGGTGGGCCGGTCGTCGAGCAGGTGGACGGCCTCGGCGAGGTCGGGTACGCGGGGACCGGCCTCGCCGGACGCGATGTCGGCGGTGCGCACCTCGACGGCGAGCGCACCCTGCCCGGGGGCCGGCGCGACGACGTCGACGTCGAGCACCTCGCTGATCACTTCGGTGCGCCCTAGGCGGGACAGGCCGGCGTACGCGAGGACCACGGCGTCGAGGTCGGCCTCGGGGCCGAGCGCGCGGTCGAGGCGGGTGCCGACGTTGCCGCGGATGTCCACGACGTCGAGGTCGGGGCGGGCCGCGCGGATCTGCGCCGCACGGCGCGGCGACCCCGTACCGACACGTCCGCCGCGCGGCAGCGTCGCGAGCGTGAGGCCGTCACGGGCGCACAGCGCGTCGCGCGGGTCCTCGCGGTCGGGCGTCACGAAGGTGAGGCCCTCGGCGGGCGTGGTGGGCAAATCCTTGAGGGAGTGGACGGCGACGTCGCAGCGGCCGTCCAGCAGCGCCTCGCGCAGGGCCGTGACGAACACGCCGGTGCCGCCCAGGCTCGCGAGGCTCCCCGTCTTCACGTCGCCCTCGGTCCGGATGCGCACCAGCTCGACCGGCCGTCCGGTGAGCTCCTCCAGGCGCCGGGCCACGAGCCCGCTCTGCGTGGTGGCCAGGGCGCTCGCGCGCGTGCCGAGGCGGATCGGCGCGGCGTCGGCCCGGTCGCTTCCGGGGGTGCTGACGGAGAGGGGGGTCGGGGTCACCAACCCAGTCTCCACCCGAACCCCCACCGGGAGAAAACCGGGAGGCGCAGCCCGGACGGATCTCACAGGGTTGCTGGCGGCCTGTCAGAACGAGGCTCCCCCGGAGCGGTGGGTGGGGGCACCTCGAGGCGTTCGGCGGTGCGCTGCGCGTGCGCGACGACCGCAGCCAGGCCCGTGCCCGCGACCCAGCCGCCGGTGACGTCAAGGCCCGGTTCGGCCCGGACCGCCTCGGCGTACGCCGTCACGGCGGCACGGTAGGCCGGCGTGGGCGGGGGCAGAGCGCCGTCCCAACGCTGGTGCAGCACCTCGCGGACCCGGTCGGTCAGGTCCACTCCGAGCAGGGCCGAGGCATCACGTGCGGCCTCCTCGGCCGTGGGCTGCGCGGTCCGCTCGCCCATGCGGCCGTAGCTGAGCCGGACCACGTGCACCCCCGGCCCGGCAGCGGCACGCACCCGCCGGGCGAGCCAGGGCCACTTCGCCGTCGCGTGGGTCAGCGCCTTGGCGCGCACGGTGCCCGGCGTGGTGCCGGGCGCGACGAGCATCCCGGAGCCACGCGGCGCCGCGTCCAGCTCGGGCGCGTCGACCAGCAGGGTCACGAGCCGGATGTCGGCGCCGCGCTCGTCGCGGACCGGCGCCATGACCCCGCCGGCTGCGCCTAGTTCGGTCGGTTGCTTGGTGGCTGCGTCGAGGTCGGTCCCTTGTCTCGAGATCGGTACATCGTCGGACCGATCTCGAGACAGGGGACCGACCTCGCTGGCGGATCTGGGCAGGCGACCGATCTCGGCGTCCGGCGCCGCCGCCAGGACCACGCGCGGGGTGCGCAGCACCTGACCGTCGGCGGTGCGGACCAGCCAGTCGGCCCCCGGCGCCGGGGCGGCCACCCGGGCCAGGCTCGTGACCCGCGCGCCGAGGCGGACGTCCAGGCGGTCCACCAGGGTGTCGACCAGCGCGTGGATGCCGCCGTCGATCCCGCGCACGGCCGAGCCCGGCGGCGCGGCGGCGCGCAGGGAGGCCACGGCGCGGGACAGCGAACCCGTTCCGGCGTAGGCGGCGGAGAGCCCGGGGGCCACGGCGTCGACGTCGAGCCGGTCCAGCGGCGCCGAGTGCACACCGGAGGCGACGGGTGTCACCAGCCGGTCCGCGACCCGGGCGCCGAGCCGGGAGCGCACGAGCGTGCCCAGGTCCGTGGTGTCGACGAGCCGCGCGGGCAGCACCCGGTCCAGCGACGCGCGCAGCACCCCCGGCCAGCCGATCGCCCGGCGCACGTCGGCGGCCCACGGGCGCGACGGGATACCCAGCACCCCGGCGGCGGGCAGCGGGAACGCGCGCCCCGCGGCGTAGCCCCAGGCGGTGAGCGCGGCGGGCGCCTCGACGGTCAGCCCCAGCTCGGCGGCCAGCCGCTCGACGGCGCCGCCCCGCACCGCGAAGGACTCCGCGCCGAGGTCCAGCGGCACGTCCGGCACCGAGGCGAACGCCCCGCCGCGGACCGGGCCGCCGGCGCGGTCGCCGGCCTCCAGGACGACGACGCGCAGCCCCTGCCCCGCGAGGGTGTGCGCGGCGACCAGCCCCCCGATCCCGGCGCCGACCACGACGGCGTCGACCGCCCCCGCCCGCGCGTCCGCGGTCCCCGCCGGGGCGCGGTCCGCCGGACCGGGGGCCGGGGTCACAGCGAGTGCACCAGCTCGACCACCCGGGTCAGCACGGTCGGGTCCGTCTCGGGCGGCACCCCGTGGCCCAGGTTCACGACGTGGCCGGGCGCCTTGAGCCCGCGGGAGACGACGTCGCGCACGTGCGCCTCCAGCACGTCCCACGGCGCGCCGAGCAGCGCCGGGTCGATGTTGCCCTGCAGCGGCACGCCGGGCAGCAGCGCGGCGGCCTCGTCGAGCGGGGTCCGGTAGTCGATGCCCACCGCGTGGTCCGCCATCCCGGCCTGGACCAGCACGTCGCGCAGCGCGGGCAGCAGGTGGCCCGTCCCGGTGCCGAAGTGGATGGCCGGCACGCCGGCGTCCGCCACGAACGAGAGCGCCCGGGCCGACGACGGCGCGACCCGCGTGGTGTAGTCCGCGAGCGAGAGCGACCCCGCCCACGAGTCGAAGAGCTGCACCGCGCTGGCGCCCGCCTCGACCTGCGCCCGCAGGAACTCCCCGGTGAGGTCGGCGGTCCAGGCCACGAGCGCGTCCCACGTCGCGGGATCGGCGTGCATGAGCGTGCGCGCGGCCAGGTGGTCGCGCGAGGGCCGGCCCTCCACGAGGTACGCGGCCAGCGTGAACGGCGCGCCGCCGAACCCGAGCAGCGGCGTCGACCCGAGCTCGGCGACCGTCAGCGCCACGGCCTGGCGGATCGGCCCGAGCGCGTCGTCGTCCAGGGTGCGTGCGGTGAGGCGCGCGACGTCCTCCGGCGTCCGGTACGGCTGGTCCATCACCGGCCCGACCCCGGCCACGATGTCGACGCCCACGCCGGCCAGCTTGAGCGGCACCACGATGTCCGAGAAGAAGACGGCCGCGTCCACGCCGTGCCGGCGCACGGGCTGCAGCGTGATCTCGGCCGCGAGGTCCGGCCGCAGGCAGGCCTCCAGCATGGCCGTGCCCTGGCGCACCTCGCGGTACTCGGGCAGGGAGCGGCCGGCCTGGCGCATGAACCAGACGGGCGTCCGACCAGGGCGTTCACCCCGCAGGGCCTGCACCAGGGGTGCGGCAGAGGTCCGCCCGTCGGTGAGCGGGTGGGCGGGGGCGAGCGTGGTGGACTTCACGCTCATTGATTCTGCCCTGCCCGGCCCGGGTGCATAAAGTTGGAGCACTGTGGTTCTCCTCTCCCTCACCGCCAGCCACCGCGAGCTCGACCTCGACGCGCTGGAACGCCTGTCCACGGGTTCGTCGTCAGTGGGTCGCGTCGTCGTCGGTACGTGCGGCCCGGTCGCGGGCGCCGTCGTGATCTCCACCTGCAACCGCTTCGAGCTCTACCTCGACGTGGACGCGCCGCTCAGCGGCGACAGCGTGCGGCACGCGACGCGGCACGTCGCCGAGCTGGTGGCGCACTCCTCGGGCGTGACCGGCGAGGTCGCCGCGCGCAGCTTCACCGTCCGTACCGGCCCCGAGGTCACCGAGCACCTGTTCGCCGTCGCGTCCGGGCTCGACGCGATGGTCGTGGGTGAGCGTGAGATCGCGGGCCAGGTCAAGCGGGCGCTCGAGGAGGCCCGCGAGCAGGAGACCACGTCCAAGACGCTCGAGCTGCTCTTCCAGACGGCGTCGCGCACCTCCAAGCGCGTCGGCACGCAGACCGAGCTGGGCGCCGCCGGACGCTCCGTGGTCGCCCTCGGGCTCGACCTCGCCGAGCGCGAGCTGCCGCCCTGGGACGCCACGCGCGCCGTGCTCATCGGTACCGGCTCGTACGCCGGGGCGTCCGTCGCGGCCCTGCGGGCCCGCGGCTGCGCCGACATCCGCGTGTACTCGCAGTCGGGCCGCGCCGCGACGTTCGCGCAGTCGCACGACGTGCAGCCCGTCGACTCCCTCGTCGAGGCGCTCGCCGACGCCGACCTCGTGGTGAGCTGCAGCGGAGCCCGCGGGCGTGCGCTCGCCGTGCGGACGGACCAACAGGCCGCCGAGCCCCACGACGAGCGGCTCGCCGACCTCGTGGCCGGCAACTACGGCGGTCCCACGACCCTGCCGCACCTGACGTCGGACGGCGCGCCCGAGGCCAGCCTCGGCCACGTCCTGGACGCCGCCGCGCTGGTCCGCGCGCGCGAGCGGGCCGCCGACCGGGCGGGCGACGAGCCGGAGCCGCGCCCGCTGGTGATCCTCGACCTCGCCCTGCACCGTGACGTCGACCCGGGCGTCGCCGACGTCGAGGGCGTGCTGCTCTACGACCTCGCCACGCTGAAGGCGCACGCGCCTGCCGTGGCCCGCGACGTCGTCGCCCAGGCGCAGGACATCGTGGACGCCGCGGCGCACCGCTTCGAGGAGACCCGGCTGGGCCGGGAGGCCGACGCCGCCGTGGTCGCCCTGTTCGACGAGGCCGAGGTCCGGGTCCGGGCCGAGGTGGCCGACGTCGTCGCACGCCTCACCGCGGAGCTCGCCGCGCGCGGGGAGCCCGCGCCGCAGGACGCCGACGTCGACCTCGTGGCCCGGGACGTGCGCAAGCGCGTGCACGCCGAGCTGCACGACCGGATCGTCGCCGTCCGGGCCCGCGCCACGGCCGAGGCGCGCGCCGCGGAGGCCGCGCTCGTGCAGGACGCCGAGGCGCTGACGGCCGAGGCGTCCGCCCAGCGAGACGCCGGTTCCGCCGCTCGCCGATAACGCGACCCGCACCAACCCGGGGAACAAGCCGGGCGGACCGGTTTTCGCGGTCCAATCCGGGCATCGTTATGCAATCGTGATGAGGGTGATTTTATTCACCCGGAGGTGAGGGCTAAGTTCGGGGGCTCAAGGACCGAACGCGCATATGCGCAACGAGATGCTGGAGCAACTTTTGAAGCACGCAGCACCCAAGAAGAAGACCGCATCGGCGGGCGCGCGGACCATCGCGACCGTCGCCATCGCAACCGCGGCCACGAGCATGGCCGCCCCGGCCATGGCTGCAGAGGCCTCGCCGCTGGACTCCCTTGGTGACCTCGGCACGACGGCCGAGGGTCTCACGCAGGGCCTTCCCGCTCTCTCGTCGACCTCGATCGACCTCAACGAGCTGACGGCCGCCGTTCCCGTGGTGGACTCGGTGACCAAGGAGCTCCCCGCCTCCATCGCGCCGACCACGGCGCTGGCCCCCAACTACAAGCCCGCGCAGTTCGTCTCGGGTGCCGTCGGCGGCGTGACGGGCGGCTCGGTCGTGTCCGGCGTGACCGGCACCGCCCAGTCGGCTCTGCAGACCGTGCTCGGCGGCGGCGTCGTCGACACCGCCTCGGGCGTCGTGAACGGCGTGGCCGGCGGCGTGCTGCAGGGCGACGTCGTGAACGGCGTGGCCGGCGGTGTCGTCGGCACCGCGACGGGCGCCGTCTCCGGCGTCGTCGGCGGCGTGACCTCGGGTGACGTGGTCTCCGGTGCCACGGGCACCGTGGCCGGCGTGGCCGACACCGCCACGGATGCCGTGGACGGCGTGCCCGGCACCGTGGCCGACGTGATCCGCAACCTGCCGAACGTGCTGGGCGGCGTGACTGCTCCGGTCGCCGGCCTCACCGCCAACCTGCCGGGCGTGCTCGGCGGCGTGGGCGGCGTCGTGAACAGCGTCGTCTCGAACGTCCCGGGCATCGTCGCGAACGTGCCCGGCGTGGTCGCCAAGGTCACCACCCCGGCCGCCGGTGCGGTCGAGTCCGTGGTGGGCGACGTGGCCGTGGACGGCGTCGTGAAGCCGGCCGTGACCGAGGTCGTGCCGGGCGCCGTGGGCTCCGTGCAGGGCACCGTGGTGCCGGGCGTCACCTCGACCGTCGGCTCCGTGGCGGGCTCGGTCGTGCCGGGCACCGTCGGCACCGTGACCGGCAAGGTCGTCCCGGGCGTCGTGAACGACGTCGCGAAGCCCGTCGTCGGGGACGTCGTCCTCGGCAACGTGGTCGGCGGCGTGGTGAAGGACGGCGTCGTCGACGGCGTCGTGACGCCGGTCGTGAAGGACACCGTCGTGGACAAGGTGGCCAAGCCGCTGGTCCAGGACGTCGTGGTCGACGGCGTGGCCAAGCCCGTCGTGAAGGACGTCGTCGTGGACGGCGTCGCCAAGCCCGTCGTGGACACCGTGGGCAGCACCGTCAAGGGTGTCGCCGGCGGCGCCGTGGCGGACACCGTCGGTGGCGTCACCGACACCGTGGACGGCCTGACCGGCGGTGTCGTGGGCGGTCTGACGGGCGGCCTCCTGGGTGGCCTCTCCTGACCCGCTGAACCCAAGAGGACCCCAGCCTCTTCGGTCTTGACGTAGCAGGGTGGAGTGCTTCGGCACTCCACCCTGTTTACGTTTTTCTCCGGGTCGAGAAGGTTCCACCGATAATGCGCTTGTTATCGAATCGTTACCGTCTGATGTGCTTTTTCTGATGTGCCCCTTTTTCCCGGAACAGAGATCAGGTAGCGTCGTCGCGGCCCTGCCATTCCGGGCCGTTGTAGCCGACCAGCTGGAGCAGCTCTCATGAAGCACGCCGCCGTCAAGCCTTCGTCCGCCGCCAGGTCCACGGCCTCCCGCGTCGTGGCGACGATCGCGCTCGCCACCGCCGCGACAGCCGTCGCGACCCCGGCGATGGCGCACGACGGCGGCCACGACGGGTACGGCCACTCGGGCCACGACGGGCACGACGGCCGCTCCGGGTACGACGGCGGACGCCAGTCCCAGACGCCGCGCTCGTACGAGCCGGCCCGCTACACCGAGCCCAACTACGACGTGCCGCGGTACGGCTCCCAGGGCGACTGCGACCGCGGGGGCGACCAGGGCGGCACGGAGCGCACCGGACGGCACCAGACCACCCAGCACCGCACCGACCAGACCCAGGGCTGGGACCAGGGCTGGGACGAGCAGGACCGCGAGAAGGTGCGCGAGGTGATCCGCGAGTACGTCGAGGCCGCCGAGGAGACCGCGCCGACCCCCGAGCCGAAGCCCGAGGTCGTCAAGCCGGTCCAGCGCAAGCCCGCCACCACGCAGGCGGCCACGACGGGGACCACGGAGCAGACCGCGTCGACGACCGTCACGCAGGCGGCCGCCGTGACGCCCCTGGCCACGTCCGAACCGCTGGCCGTCCAGGCGCCCGGCCAGCAGTGGGAGGGCCCCACCTCGGCCGACACCGCCGGTGCGGAGCTCACCTCCTACGTGCCGGAGCGCTCGGAGGCCGCGGGCCAGGACACCGCCGCGCTCGCCGAGGCCACGCTGGACGCCCCGATCCGCCTCGCCCTGACGGGTGCCGAGGCCGCGACGCTCACGGCGGCCGCGGGCGCGCTGGTGGTCGGTGGCGCGGGGGCGCTCGTCATGGCGCGCCGCGGCCGCGCCCGCGCCTGACCCTCTCTCAGCGCCAGACCGGTACGTCCTCGCCCCAGGGCCGGGCCGGGTGCGGGTAGTCGTCGTACCCCGGTAGCGCGGGGCGCGCGGTCGTCACCCGGTCGTGCGTCACCGTCCGCGGGTCCGGCCCGCTGCCCGACGGCGCCGCGGCCGGCGGGTGCACCGGGTCCCGTCCCGGGAGGTCCAGGAGCCAGGTGGCGGTCCGGGCCAGCGACACCGACACGTCCCGTCCTCGGCCGTCCCCCGTGGCGCCCGGCCCTCCGTCCCGCAGCGTGAGCGCGTCGACGAGCCCCGCCGCGAGCAGGTAGCCCGACGCGTGGTCCAGCGCCTGCGCGGGCAGGGCCCCGGGCGCCCCGTCGTGGCCCTCCAGCAGGGCGATGCCGCACGCCGCCTGCACGATCGAGTCGAAGCCCCGCCGCCCGGCCCACGGTCCCGCGTCGCCCCAGGCCGACACCCGGCCGGTCACCACGCCGGACGGCGCCCGGAGCCCGAGCGCCTCGACGGCGCCCGGCCGGTAGCCCGTGACGAGCGCGTCGGCGGCGTCGAGCAGCTCCCGCGCGGTCCGGAGGCCCGGCGCCGTCCGCAGGTCCAGGACCGTGCTGCGCTTGCCCTGCCCGGTGTCGAGGTGCTGCCACGCGATCTCCGCGGGGTCCGGCGGGTCCACGCGCAGCACGTCCGCCCCGAGGAGCGCTAGCGTGCGTGTGGCGACCGGCCCGGCGACGACCCGGGTGAGGTCGAGCACGCGGACGCCTGCCAGGGGCCCGGCACCCTCGGACGGCCGCGGGGCCCGCGGGCTGCCGCCCGGCTCACGCTCCGCGACCCGGACGAGCGGTCCCGCCGCCGCGGCCCGGCCCGGTGCGGACTCCCGCCACTCCTGCTCGGTCCGCACGCGCGCCACGATCGCGCCCGCCGGGCCGCCCGCTCCTCCAGGTCGTCCGCCGGGAGGTCGGCGAGGCGCCGTGCGAAGGCGTCCCGGCCGACGTCGTCCGGCAGGCCGGCGAGGGCCGTCAGCCGGCGCCGGTGGTGGGGGTAGTTGGCGTGCGTGCGGACCCAGCCGTCGGCGGTCCGGAAGAACCCGGACAGCGGGGCGAACCCCGGTACGGGCCGGCCGTCGATCGCGAAGAGCCGGTCGGACCCGAAGGCGGCGGCGACGCGGGCCGGGTCGGGCTCGGCCGCGCCCTGGCCGGCGCCGCGCCCCCGGGCGCGGTCGAGGCGCGCGACGGCGCTCCCGACCGCCCGGACGGCGGCGCGCGACAGGTCGAGCACGGGCAGGTGAGCGGCGAGCCAGGCATCCACCGCCCCATCATCGCCCGGACCTCGCAGGCTGTTCACGGGTCTGCCCGGAAACATCACGGGCCCGTCGGTTCCGGGGCCGGGCTCGTGGATACACTCGCCGCATGGCCAAGAACCCCTCCTCCGACTTCGTGCTCCGGCCCTTCGAGGGTCTTCCCGGGGAGACCGACTGGGTGGCGATGCGCGAGATCGTCCCGTCGGCGACCGCGACGGCGCGGACGACCGCCGAGTACGGCGCCCGCGACGTCACGGTCGTGACGCTGCTGCCGGGCGCCTGGACGGCGCTGCACCGCGCCGACGGCACCGTCCTGCTGGCGGTGCAGGGCATCGTCGGCTCGGGCGACGTGAGCCGGGACCTGGCCGCCGCGCTGCTGGAGGCGCTCGAGCTGGAGCCGGGCACCGCCGTCGAGTCGGGCGCCCTGCCGGGCGAGGGGCCCCGCCTGCAGGACGTGCTCGACCTGACCGTGCCGTTCGAGGTCACGGTGCACGACTCGTTCGACTACTGGCTGGACCCGAGCGCGGACCTGACCCCCGAGCTGAAGCAGAACCTGGAGGACGCCGCCGACGGCGCGATCCCCACGGTCAAGGTGTCGTCGGTCGAGTCGGCGTACTGGTGCAGCATGTCGCGGGAGTTCCTGCGCTGGGCACGTCCCGAGCCGGAGGACGACGTCATCGATGCCATCTCCCGCCTGCACGCAAAGCGTGAGTCAGGGCTCGCGGGTGGAAGGTTCGTGGGAGCGTTTCGCGCGTCCGGGCTGGTGGTCCCGGTCTGGGAGCTGCCGAGGGGGACGCAGGCGGAGGACCTGGAGGCGCCGGTGGCCGAGCTGGGCGAGAAGCTCGCGAAAGCACTTTCCATCAAGGAGCCGCTTGATGCGAACGAGCGACGCGCAAGAGCAGGTATCGTCTCTCGCCAGGTCACCCTGCGCTAGGCCGGACGCCCCGGCCGGTCTGGTGCGAGCGACCCGGAACGCGTCGGCAGTCACCGCGGATCGCCACGAGCGGCCCAGGTTTCGGCAACTAGCGGACCAAGGGAGTAGGATTCCAGGGGTAAACCTTTGCACTCACCAAGCAAAGGACTCTCCGAACACCCACCACGGCAAATCGACGCTTCAGGCAGGACAGGTGTGAACGCTCTCCCGGTCGCGAAGACCACGCGTCCCGGCAATGCACAGGCAGGCAAGAACGTCCAACGGGTGGCGGCGATCATCCCGGCCAAGGACGAGGCCGAGCGCATTGCCGCTACCGTGCGCTCCGCGCGTGCGATCCCGCACGTCGACCTCGTGCTCGTGGTCGACGACGGCTCCGAGGACGACACGCAGCACGTCGCGCGTGCCGCGGGCGCCGTCGTCGTGCGGCACTCCCACAACCGCGGCAAGGCCGCCGCGATGGAGACCGGCGCCGCCGTCGTGGCGATGCGCGACGCCGACGGGCGCCCGCCGCGCCTCCTCATGTTCATCGACGGCGACCTCGGCGACACGGCCGTCAACACGGCGCCGCTGGTCCGCCCCGTCCGGGAGGGGGTGGCCGATCTCGCGATCGCGCTGCTGCCCAAGCAGGCGGGGGCGGGCGGCCGCGGGGTCGTCGTGGGCGCGTCCCGCCGCGCGATCGAGGCGATGACGGGCTGGAGCCCGTCGCAGCCGCTGTCCGGCATGCGCTGCCTGACCCGCGAGGCGTTCGAGGCGGCCACGCCGCTCGCCCGCGGCTGGGGCGTCGAGACGGGCATGACCATCGACCTGCTGCGCAAGGGGTACGTGGCGGTCGAGGTGCCGTGCGACCTCAAGCACCGGGCCTCGGCCAACGACCTCAAGGGCCAGATCCACCGGGCCGCCCAGTACCGCGACGTGCTGCTCGCCGTGAACGCGCGCAAGATGCGCGGCGCGGTGGACGCGGTGCGCCACGCGGGCTCGAACGTCCGCAGCTGACGACGGTGCGCCCGGCCGGACGGCAGGCGCCCGGCCGTCGCACCCCCTGCCGCCACGTACGCTGACGCCATGGAGTGGCAGGCCTGGCTCGGGATCGTCGCGATCGTCCTCGCGGTGCTGGCGCTCTCCGTCGCCGTCGTGGTCTGGACGCAGCAGGCGCGCATGCGCCGGCGCGGCCCGCAGCGGGCGATGGCGGAGGGGGCGGGGCCGGCGCCGCGGCTCGCCGTCGTCGTCAACCCGTCCAAGCCGGGCGCGGGCGGGCTCCAGGTGCAGGTACGCGCGTACTGCAGCGCCCACGGCCTGGCCGAGCCGCTCTGGTACGAGACCACCGTGGACGACCCCGGCCAGGGCCCGGCCCGGCGGGCGCTGGAGGACGGCGCCGACATCGTCGTCGCGGCGGGCGGCGACGGCACGGTGCGCGCCGTCGCCGAGACCATGGTCGACTCGGGCACCCCCATGGGCGTGGTGCCCGTCGGCACGGGCAACCTCCTGGCGCGCAACCTCGAGCTCCCCCTCACGGGCGTGGACGAGGCCCTCGACATGATCGTGCACGGGCGGACCCGCGCGATCGACGTCGGCTGGCTGCGCGTGACCGAGTTCGCCGACGAGCCCCGCAACGGCGACCACCCCAACCAGCCGGACCACGAGCCCGACACCGAGCGCCGGCACATCTTCCTGGTCATCGCCGGGCTGGGGTTCGACGCGGCCATGGTCGCCACCGCCGACGCCACGCTCAAGAAGCGCGTGGGCTGGGTGGCCTACTTCGTGGCGGGCCTGTCCCACATGCAGGCCCGGCGCATGCGCGCCACGCTGCAGCTCGACGACAGCGCGCCGGTCGAGGCGCGCGCCCGGTCGATCATGGTCGGCAACTGCGGCATGCTCCCGGGCGGCGTCACCCTGCTGCCCGACGCCGTGCTGGACGACGGCGTGCTCGACGTCGCGGCGGTCGACGTCCGCGGGGGCGTGTTCGGCTGGGCGCAGCTCACCCTGGAGATCGCCATGCAGGGCGTGGGCGTGCGCAACGAGCTGCCCGAGAAGCTGGGGCGCATCGACCACACCAAGGCCCGCCGCGCGCGCATCCGCGTGCCCGGGGGCGAGGAGGCGCAGGTGGACGGCGACCCGCTCGGGCGCGCCGTCGAGATCGACGTGCACGTGCAGGAAGGCGCCCTGCTCGTCCGGGCACCGTGACCGCCCGCGCCCCTTACCCTGGGCGGGTGAATCCCCGTCCCGCGCGAGCCGTGACCGTACCCGCAGTCCTGGTCCTGCTCGTGTCGGTGCTGCTGGGCCTGGGCGGCCCGGCGGCGTGGGCCGCGTCCGCCCCGGCCGCGCCGGCCGCCCCGGCCGAGCCCGCGCCCGTCGTGGTGGTCGGTGTGGCAGGACTGCGCTGGACCGACGTCTCGCGCAGCACCACCCCGAACCTGTGGCACATGATCGGCGGCGGCTCCGTCGCCTCCATCAACGTCCGCACGGCGGCGCCCGCGACCTGCCCCCTGGACGCCTGGCTCACGCTGTCGGCGGGCAGCCGCACGGTCTCGGCGGGCAGCGCGGAGCGCGCCGACGCCCCCGACGCGGCCGAGGAGGAGACGCCCGAGGCGCGCGGGGCGACGTCGTGCACGCCCGTGCCCCGCGCCACCGGTACGGGCGGCGACGGACCGGCGCCCGCCACCGTCGAGGGCTGGGCCGGCCTGCCCGTGCAGGACGACGACCAGGAGCCCGCCGTCGACGCGGCCAGGACCCCGGCGCCCGGTCTGCTCGGCGAGCTCCTCGACGAGGCCGGCGCCTGCACGACGGCGGTGGGCCCGGGCGCGGCCGTCATGCTCGCCCGGGAGAACGGCACGGTGGACCGGTACGTCCCGTCGCTCGACGCCTTCATCCGGGCCGCGGCGCCCGAGGAGGCCGACGACGACGGGCCCACGCGGCCGGCCGTCCCCGGGACGGGCTGGGGTGACGCGCTGACCGAGTGCCCCGTGACCGTCGTCGACGCCGGGAGCCTGCCCGAGGGGCCGGAGCGCGCAGCGGCCCTGGACGGCCTGGACGACACGCTCAGCACGCTGCGCGGCGGCCTCCCCTCCGGCACCCGCGTCCTGGTGGCCGGCATCGCCGACACCCCGCTCACGCAGCAGGGGCTGCAGGTCGTGGTCGACTGGGTGGCCGACGTGCCCCGCGTGCGCTGGCTGACGTCGGAGGCGTCGCGCAGCACCGGGTTCGTGCAGCTCACCGACCTCACGGCGACCGCGGCCGAGGCGGGCGGCGCGCTCCCCGACCCGGAGGCCGAGGTGCCCGGGCCCGAGCCCGCCGTCGAGGAACCGGCGATCGACGGCATGCCCGTCGTGGTCGGCGAGCCGCGGCGCACCACGGTGGCCCGCACCGTGGAGAACCGGCAGTACATCAACGTGCTGGCCGACACGATCCCCGCGCAGGTCCCCGCCTTCGCGGGCGCGATCGTCCTGTTCCTGCTCGTCGCGGTGCTCGTGCTCGTGCTGCCCCGGCGCACCGGCCGGCCGCGCCGCGAGCCCGGCCCGTACCGGCGGCGGCTCGCGCTGGGGTCCGCGCTGCTCGCGGTCTCCGCCCCCGCGGCGGCCAGCCTGGCCACCCTCGCCCGGTGGTGGGTCTGGCCCGCCCCGGAGTTCGGGCTGGCGCTGTCCCTGACGGTCGCGACGGTGGTGCTCGCGCTCGCGGTGCGCGGGCTGTCGCGCCTGCTCCCGCCCGTCCCGTCGCGCACCGCGCTCGCCGCGGCGGCCGTCACGTGGCTCGTGTTCACCGTGGACGGCCTCACGGGGTTCACGCTGCTGCAGGGCTCGCTGCTCGGGCCCTCGCTGGCCACCGCCGACCGGTTCTACGGCTTCTCCGACGTCGCCTTCGCGCTCTACGCCGGGTCCGGCCTGCTGCTCGCCGCGGGCCTCGCGGTCGCCGTCGTGCAGCGCCGGCCCGCCGGCCTGCCGGCCGGTGGCGGGCGCCCCGCCCGCGTGCCCTGGGCCGCGCCGCTGGTGGTCGCCGCCGTCGCGCTCGTCACCGTGGCCGTCGACGCCGCGCCGTTCCTCGGCGACCGGACCCGCGGGCTGCTGCTGCTCGTGCCGTTCGCCCTGGCCGCGCTCCTGGTGGTGCGTCCAGGACCGCTGGCCCGGTACGCCCGCGTGCGCCGCTGGCTCACGCCGCCCGTGCCCCGGACGGCCCCCGCGCGCATGGCGCGGCCCGTGCGCGGGGTGCCGTCGGCCGTGCTGGGCCTGTCCGGGGCGCTGCTGCTCAGCCTGCTCTTCGCGGCCGCCCTGCTCCCGGTGCCCGGCGCCGACGCGGCGGGCGAGGAGTCGGGCTCGCTGTCGGCGGCGTCCCCGATCGTCCCCCCGGGCGGCAGCCTGGTGGTCATCGGCACGCAGGGCCTGCGCTGGACCGACGTCCAGCCGTCGCTCGACACCGGGCAGGCGCCCGCGCCGACCCTGTACGGCCTCCTGACCGACGGAGCCGACGCCGCGGGCCTCACCCTGCCCAACGGGCGGGCCGCCCGGTGCCCCGACAGCGGCTGGCTCAGCCTCTCGGCGGGCCGCCTCACCGAGATCGCCGACGAGCGCGACGCCGACCGGCACTGGGTCTGCGACGACCTCACGGTGTCGGCGGCGACCGGACCGAGCGACGGGGCGGACGGCGCCGGCGAGGACGCGACGGGTTCCGGCGAGGGCGCCGGGGCTTCCGGCGCGGGCGGTGCGGACGACGCAGCGGCGGCCGACGGGCCGGTCGCGCCCCGGCCCGGCGGCCCCGCCGTCGTCGACCAGTGGGACCGCCTGCTCGAGCTGCAGCGCGGGTCGGGCTACGCGGCCCGGCCCGGCACCCTCGGTGAGGCGCTGGGCGACGCGTGCTCCACGGCGGTCGGGCCGGGCGCCGCCGTCGCGCTGGCGGGCCGGGACGGCGGCGTGGGGCGCTACTTCGACCTGGACGCGGCGGTGGCCGACGGGTCGGGCGCGTGGGACTGCCCGGTCACGTTCGTGGACGCGGGGTCCGCGCTCCTGGACGTCCGGGAGCGCGCCGAGCTGGAGCGCGAGCCGGACGGCCGCGAGCAGGTCGCGGCACAGCGCGCCGAGCTGGTCTCCGACGTGGACCTCGCGGTCTGGCGCGTCCTGGAGGCGGCGCCCGCCGACGCGACCGTGCTGGTCATCGACGTGTCCACCGTGCCGGAGCACGCGCTCGAGCTGGGGCTGGCGATGATGCGCCCGTCCGCGGCCGACGAGGGTCTGCCGCGGTACCTGGCGAGCACCGCGACCCGCACCGAAGGCGTGGCCCGGCTCATGGACGTGCCGGCCGCGGTGCTCGACGCCGTCGGCGTCGACCTGCCCGCCGGCATCGACCCGACGCCGCTCCTGCGCGGCGGGGAGCGCCCCGCGTCCGCCTGGCTCACCGCCGACGAGCTCGCGGACATGACCGCCCGGGACCACGTGCGCCGCGACGCGTACATCTGGCTCGTGGACGTGCCGTTCTGGCTGGGCCTCGGCCTGGCCGCCGTCTGCTGGTGGCTGCCCCGGCGCCTGCGCGCGCACGGCCAGGGTGACGTGCGGCCCGGCTGGCAGCGCGCCGCCGAGGTCGCCGCGACGGCCCTGACCGCGCTCCCGGCCGGCGGGTTCCTGGTGTCGCTGACCGGCTGGTGGCGGTTCGACCTGCCCGCCCTGGCGCTCCTCGGGGCCACCGTGCTCGTGACGGCCGCCGTCGCGGGGCTGAGCCTGCTCGCACCGCGCCGTCCGCTCTGGGCCGCGCCCGCCGTGGTCGCGGGCATCACGTTCGTGGCGCTCACGGTCGACGCCCTGTTCGGCACACCCTTGAACCGGGCGGCGCCGCTGGGTTCGGCGCCCACGTTCGGCGCGCGCTTCTACGGGTTCGGCAACCCCACGTTCTCCGTGTACGCCGTGGCCGCGATCGTGCTGGCGGCCGCGCTGGCGCAGCTCCTGGTCTCCCGTGGCCGCCGGGTCCTGGCGACGCTCGCCGTGTCGGTGGTCGGCGTCATCGCGATGGCGGTCGACGTGCTGCCCAACCTCGGTGCCGACCTCGGCGGCGGGCTGGTGCTCGTGCCGGCCTTCGTGGTGGTCGCGACCGCCGCCTCGGGGCTGCGGCTCACCTTCTGGCGGTTCACGGGCGTCGCGGCCGCCGGCGTCGGCGTGGTCGCCCTGGTCGGCGTGCTGGACTGGCTGCGGCCGCCCGAGTCGCGGTCGCACCTCGGGCGGTTCGTGGCCCAGGTGGTCGACGGCGAGGCCGTGTCGACCGTGCTGCGCAAGGCGCTGTACGCGCTGAACTCGATCACGGGCGGCCCGGCCGTCTGGGTCACGGTGCTGGTGCTCGTGGTGGTCGGGATCGCCCTGTTCGGTCCTGTGGCCTGGCGGCAGCGGTGGAGCCCGGCCTGGTTCGTGGCCGCGCAGGAGCGCTGGGAGTTCCTCCGGCCGGCCCTGGTGGCGATGTGGGCCATGGCCGTGCTGGGCTCGCTGGTCAACGACTTCGGCCTGCGGATCGCGATGATCGCGCTCATCCCGGCCGTGCCCCTGGTCACGATGGTCGCGCTGCGCACGAAAACTCTGGCACCGCCCCGATAGGCTCGACCCCGTGATCGATCTCCGACTTCTGCGCGACAACCCCGACGTCGTCCGCGCGAGCCAGGTGGCCCGCGGTGACGACCCCGACCTCGTGGACGCGGCCCTCGACGCCGACGCGCGCCGCCGCTCGTCCCTGACCGAGTTCGAGAACCTGCGCGCGGAGCAGAAGTCCCTGGGCAAGCAGGTGGCGCAGGCGCAGGGCGACGAGAAGCAGGCCCTGCTGACGCGCACCAAGCAGCTCGCCCAGGACGTCAAGCAGCACCAGGCCACCGCGGCCGAGGCCGAGGCGGAGCTGGACCGGGTGCTGTACTCGATCGCCAACGTGATCGAGGGCGCGCCCGCCGGCGGCGAGGACGACTACATCGATGTCAAGCAGGTCGGCACGCCGCGCGACTTCGCGGCCGAGGGCTTCGAGCCCAAGGACCACCTGGAGCTCGGCGAGGGCCTGCGCGCGATCGACACCAAGCGCGGTGCCAAGGTGTCGGGCGCGCGGTTCTACTTCCTCACCGGCATCGGCGCGCGCCTGGAGCTCGCGCTGCTCAACATGGCCATGGACCAGGCGGTGCAGGAGGGCTTCACGCCCATGATCACGCCCACGCTGGTCAAGCCCGAGACGATGCAGGGCACCGGCTTCCTCGGCGCGCACGCCGACGAGATCTACCGGCTGGAGAAGGACGACCTGTACCTGGTCGGCACCTCCGAGGTGGCCCTCGCCGGGTACCACAGCGACGAGATCGTGGACCTCTCGGACGGGCCGCTGCGCTACGCGGGCTGGAGCGCCTGCTACCGCCGCGAGGCCGGGTCGGCCGGCCGGGACACGCGCGGCATCATCCGCGTGCACCAGTTCCACAAGGTCGAGATGTTCAGCTACTGCGCCCCGGAGGACGCGGCGGCCGAGCACCAGCGCCTGCTGGGCTGGGAGGAGGCCATGATGGCCAAGGTCGAGCTGCCCTACCGTGTCATCGACACGGCGGCGGGCGACCTGGGCTCGTCGGCGGCCCGCAAGTTCGACTGCGAGGCGTGGCTGCCCACCCAGGAGCGCTGGCTCGAGCTCACCTCGACCTCGAACTGCACCACGTTCCAGGCGCGCCGTCTGGGCGTGCGCGAGCGCACCGAGGACGGCTCGACGCGCAACGTCGCCACCCTGAACGGCACGCTGGGCACCACGCGCTGGATCGTGGCCATCCTGGAGAACCACCAGCAGCCGGACGGCTCGGTGCGCGTGCCGGAGGGGCTGCGGCCCTACCTGGGCGGCCTGGAGGTCCTGGAGCCCGCGAAGTAGACCCCTCACGGTCCCCTGCCGTTCACGGGCGGATCGGTAGGGTGCCGTTGTGGCCCACGACTCCCCGAAGCTCATCGCCCTCGACATCGACGGCACGCTCGTCACGTACGACGACGTGCTCTCCGCCGAGGCGCGCGACGCCGTGGCC
Organism: Promicromonospora thailandica; assembly: GCF_024171955.1. Classification (GTDB taxonomy): domain Bacteria; phylum Actinomycetota; class Actinomycetes; order Actinomycetales; family Cellulomonadaceae; genus Promicromonospora; species Promicromonospora thailandica. The sequence goes on from NZ_JAMTCS010000002.1 coordinate 80,102, forward strand.
GCGGTCCGGGCGGCCGGGCACCACGTGGTGCTGGCCTCGGGCCGGTCGCTCATCGCGATGACGCCGGTCGCGCGCGAGCTCGGCATCGAGGAGTCGTGGATCGTGGCGTCCAACGGCGCGGTCACGGCGCGCCTGGACCCCGCGGCCGAGATGGGCTACGTGCTGGAGCGGGTCGAGACGTTCGACCCGGAGCCGGTGCTGCGCATGCTCAAGGAGGAGCTCCCGCAGGCGCGGTACGCGGTGGAGGACGTGGGCGTGGGCTTCCGCATGAACGAGCTGTTCCCCGAGGGCGAGCTCAACGGCGAGCACCAGGTGGTCGACTTCGAGGACCTCTGGGCGGGTCAGGTGACCCGCGTGGTGGTGCGCAGCCCGGGGGAGACCAGCGCGGAGTTCCACGAGATCGCCGCGCGGCTCGGCTTCGACGACGTCACCTACGCCGTGGGCTGGTCCGCCTGGATGGACATCGCGCCGCAGGGCGTGACCAAGGCGTCGGGCCTCGAGATGGTGCGCGCCGCGCTCGGCGTGGACCCGGCGGACACGGTCGCCGTGGGTGACGGCAGCAACGACATCGACATGCTGCGGTGGGCCGGGCGCGGTGTGGCCATGGGGCACGCCCTGGACGCCGTCCGCGCCGCGGCCGACGAGGTGACCGGCTCCATCGAGGACGACGGCGTGGTCGCCGTGCTCCGTTCGCTGCTCTGAGGGCCCGCTCCCGCTAGGGTGCCGTTGACTGATCATCAGTCAGGGCACAAAAAACCGGCGGGTCGTGCACGCGGGTGAATGTTATTCGTGCAAAGGTATGGAACCACGGGCGGATGCCTGTACATTTGGGCGCGATCCGTCGAAGGGTGACGGCGCTCACGGTGCCATGGGGGTACGTGATGATCCTGGACGACCAACCGGTGTCCATGCGGGTGCGCAACGATGCGCCCCACCTGGTCGCCCTCGACATCGACGGGACCCTGTTGGTCACCGGGCAGCGGGTGCCCGAGCCGACGGTGCTGGCCGTGCAGCTCGTGCGCGGGCGCCGGCACCACGTGGTCCTCGCGTCGGGACGGTCGTTGACGGGCATCCTGCCCGTCGCCCGGGAGCTGGGCATCACCGACGGCTGGGTGGTCGCCTCGAACGGGGCCGTCACGGCCCGGCTGTGCCCCACCTGCACCAACGGCTACATGCTGGAGGACGTGCTGACGTTCGACGTCGGCCCGGTGGCCGCCATGGCGCTCAGCCGCTTCCCGGACGTCCAGATCGGTGTCGAGGAGATCGGCGTCGGCTACCGCGTGAACCGGATCTTCGAGCCGCACGAGGTCAACGGCGAGCAGCGCGTGGTGCCCACCGAGGAGCTGGGCGAGCTGCCCGCCTCGCGGGCGATCCTGCGCGGCCCGGGCGTGCTCGACCTGCTGGAGCCGCTGCGCCGGCACGGCGTCACCGCCACTCCCGCGGGCCTCGACTGGATCGACGTGACTCCGCGGGACCTGAGCAAGGCCACGTCGCTCGAGAACGTCCGCTCCGCGCTCGGCGTCCCGGCGCACAACACGCTGGCCGTCGGTGACGGCGTGAACGACATCGAGATGCTCACCTGGGCCGCCCGCTCCGTCGCGATGGGGCACGCCCCTGACGAGGTGAAGGCGATCGCCGACGAGACGGTCGGCGACATCACCGAGCACGGCGTCATCCAAGCCCTCAAGACCCTGATCTAACCCCACCCCGCCGAAGTAGAACCGCAGCGAAGTAGAACCAGGGCGAAGTAGAACCGCAGCGCTGGAACTTTCTCGCCCTGGTTCTACTTCGCCCTGGTTCTACTTCGCTGCGGTTCTACCTCGCCCTGGTTCTACTTCGGCGGGGTGGGGGTCAGCGGGCCGTCAGGATCAGCGGGCCGTCCTCCGTGATCGCGATCGTGTGCTCCGAGTGGGCGCCGCGCGAGCCGTCCACAGAGCGCAGCGTCCAGCCGTCGGGGTCCGTGAAGATCTCGTCGGTGGTCTCCAGGAACCACGGCTCGACGGCGATGACCAGGCCCGGCTTGAGCGGGAACCCGCGGCCCGCGCGCCCGTTGTTCGGCACGTGCGGGTCGCCGTGCATGGTGCGGCCCACGCCGTGGCCGCCGAAGTCGGTGTTGATCGAGTACCCGGCCGCATGCGCCACCTCGGCGATCGCGGCGGAGATGTCGCCGATCTTGCCGCCCGGCCGGGCGGCGGCGATGCCCGCCTCCAGCGCGACCTCCGTGGTGCGGATCAGCGTCGCGTCGGCCTCGGCACGGCCGGGCGCCGGCTCGCCGACGACGAACGACAGCGCCGAGTCGGCCACCCAGCCGTTGACGGACGCGGCGAAGTCGATCGACAGCAGGTCGCCGCTGCGCAGCGCGTAGTCGTGCGGCAGGCCGTGCAGCACGGCGTCGTTCACCGAGGTGCAGATGACCTTGCCGAACGGCATGGCGCCGAAGGACGGGTGGTAGTCGATGTAGCAGGACTCGGCGCCCTGGTCGCGGATCATCTTGTGCGCGACCTCGTCGAGCTCGAGCAGGTTGACGCCCACCCCGGCTGCCTCCTGGACGGCGAGCAGCACGTCCGCGACGAAGCGTCCCGCCGGGCGCATCTCCTCGATCTCGCGCGGAGTCCTCAGCTCGATCATGTCCGTCCTTCCGTTGGGGCGCCGGGATGGTCTGGCAGGCACAAGCCTACGTCCCGGCGCCGCCCGGGCGATCGAACCGTTGCACGCGGCCGACCAGGGGATTCACCCACCTTGGGCAGGCCGGGTGATTGAAACGGTTTCGTAATGCAAGCCGGTGCTGTATGGGCTTGCATTGGACGATAAACCACGGTTGCGTTGAGGAAGGGCAACCTGGCAGTCTGCCGGGCCGTACCCGCATGTCACAGGGTCATGGAGCCCACGAAGCAGTGGAGGAGCAAGAGATGACTATCCGGATGGCTTCACGACGCCGAGCAGCCGCCCTCGCGGCGACCGGCGCGAGCCTCGCCCTGATCCTGACGGCCTGTGCCGACACCGGTGACGGCGGGGACGGTGGCGGCGGCGACGGAGGCGGCGAGGCGGCCTCCTTCGAGATCGACTGCGCGCCCTACGAGGAGTTCGGCGACCTGGAGGGCACGAGCGTCAGCGTCTACACGACGATCGTCGAGCCCGAGTCGGTCACCCAGACGGCGTCGTACGAGCCGTTCGAGGAGTGCACCGGCGTGACGGTCGAGTACGAGGCGTCGCGCGAGATGGAGGCGCAGCTGCCCGTGCGCGTCCAGGCGGGCAACCCGCCGGACATCGCGATCCTGCCGCAGCCCGGCCTGCTCAACACGCTGGTGACGCAGTACGACGCCGTGCTCCCCGCGCCGGAGCAGGTCGAGGCCAACGTCGACGAGTTCTGGAGCGAGGACTGGAAGGAGTACGGCACCGTCGACGGCACGTTCTACGCCGCGCCGCTGGGCTCGAACGTCAAGTCCTACGTCTGGTACTCGCCGTCCATGTTCGAGGAGGCCGGCTACGAGGTCCCCGAGACCTGGGACGACATGATGGCCCTCACCGAGGAGATCGCCGCGAGCGGCGCCATCCCGTGGTGCGCGGGCGTCGAGTCCGGTGACGCGACCGGCTGGCCGGGCACCGACTGGATCGAGGACGTCGTGCTGCGCACGGCGGGCCCCGAGGTCTACGACCAGTGGTACACCCACGAGATCCCGTTCAACGACCCGCAGATCGTCGACGCGTTCGACACCGCGGGCGAGATCCTGAAGAACCCGGACTACGTCAACGGTGGCCTCGGCGGCGTCGACTCGATCGCCACGGCGCCCTGGACCGACGCGGGCTTCCCGATCCTCGAGGGCTCCTGCTGGATGCACCGTGCCGCGAACTTCTACCAGACGCAGTGGCCCGAGGGCACCGAGGTGGCGCCGGACGGCGACGTCTACGCGTTCTACCTCCCGTCGCAGAGCACGGACGAGCGCCCGACCCTCGTGGCCGGTGAGTTCATCGGTGCGTTCACCGACCGTCCCGAGGTGCAGGCGTTCCAGACCTACCTGTCGAGCTCGGACTGGGCCAACGCCAAGGCCGCGGCCACGCCCGCCGGTGGCTGGGTGAGCGCCAACAACGGCCTCGACCCGGAGCTGCTCGCCACGGAGTTCGACCGCCTCTCGGCCGAGATCCTGGCCGACCCGGCCACGGTCGCCCGCTTCGACGCGTCCGACCTGATGCCGTCCGAGGTCGGCACGGGGTCCTTCTGGGCCGGCATCACCGAGTGGTTCGCCTCGGACGCCAGCAGCCAGGAGGTCACCGACGACATCGAGAACTCCTGGCCCACGAACTGATCTTGGTTCGCGGTCCGAGGTGACGCGCGGAGGCGCGGGGCATCAGGCCCCGCGCCTCCGTCGGCCCTCGGGCCGAGGCCGGTCCGGGCGGTGACGACCGGACGCGACTACCAGGATCTGGAGGATCCATGGACTGGCTGCTGAATGCCGGGGACGACCCGGCGCACAAGTTCTTGCTGATGATCATCGCCATCGTGCTCTTCGTCGCGGTGATGGCCCTGATCCTCTTCGTCGTGGACAAGCCACGGAACCCGTCGAAGTGGTTCATCGCGGGTGGGTTCGTCGGTCCGGCCCTGCTGCTGCTCGCGGCAGGTCTGCTGTACCCGGCGATCGGCACCATCGTGAACTCGTTCCAGAGGCGTAACAGCTCCGAGTTCGTGGGCTTCGACAACTACGCGCGGGCGTTCAGCGACCCCGCGTTCCTGCTCGTCCTCGGCAACACGGCCCTGTGGGTGCTGGTGGCGCCGGCGCTCGCGACGTTCATCGGCCTGGTCTACGCGGTGGTGGTGGACCACAGCCGCTTCGAGAAGTTCGCCAAGGCCCTCGTGTTCCTGCCCATGGCCATCTCGATGGTGGGCGCGAGCATCATCTGGCGCTTCGTCTACGAGTACAAGCCCGACCAGCCCGGCATCGAGCAGACCGGCCTGCTGAACCAGCTGATCGTCTGGCTGGGCGGCTCGCCCGTGCAGTTCCTGCTGGAGCGCCCGGGCAACACCTTCCTGCTCATGGTGGTGCTCATCTGGATCCAGACCGGGTTCTCGATGACCCTGCTGTCGGCCTCGATCCGCGCCATCCCCACCGACATCGTCGAGGCCGCCCGCCTGGACGGCCTGTCGGGCTTCGGCATGTTCTGGCGCATCACGATCCCGAGCATCCGCCCGGCGCTCGTGGTGGTCCTGACCACCATCGCGATGACCACGCTCAAGGTGTTCGACATCGTCCGCACCATGACGGCCGGCCGGTACGGCACGTCCGTCGTGGCGAACGAGTTCTACGAGCAGAGCTTCCGCCAGAACAACGCGGGCCTCGGCGCCGCGCTGGCCGTGCTCCTGTTCATCATCGTGATCCCCGTGATCATCTACAACGTGCGCCAGATGCGCCTGGCCGAGGAGGTCCGATGAGTACCACACAGCCGGCCGTGGCGCCCAAGGCGGTGCCGGTGCCGTCGTCGGTGGCCGACCGGTCACGCAAGGCGAAGAAGGCGCTCACGTCGCCGTGGGCCAGCACGCTCGCCGTGGTGATCGCGGTGATCTGGACGGTGCCGACCTTCGGTCTGCTCGTCACGTCGTTCCGGCCGGAGCTCGACATCCGGCGCAGCGGCTGGTGGACGGTGTTCGGCGACGCGTTCGCGGGCGAGGGCGTGTTCTCGCTGCGCAACTACGAGTCGGCGCTGTTCGACAGCTCGACCAACCTGATCGACTACTTCGTCAACTCGTTCGTGATCACCCTGCCCGCGGTGTTCATCCCGATCTCCGTGGCGCTCCTGGCGGCCTACGCCTTCGCGTGGATCGACTTCAAGGGCCGCGACTTCCTGTTCGTCGCGGTGTTCGCGCTGCAGATCGTGCCCATCCAGATCACCCTGATCCCGCTGCTGTCCGCCTACGTGGACACGGGGATCAACGGCACCTTCTGGCCCATCTGGCTGTCGCACTCGATGTTCGCGCTCCCGCTCGCGATCTTCCTGCTGCACAACTTCATGAAGGACATCCCGGCCTCGCTCGTCGAGGCGGCCCGGGTGGACGGCGCGGGCCACGTGAAGATCTTCTTCCAGGTCATGCTGCCGCTGCTCACCCCGGCGATCGCGGCGTTCGGCATCTTCCAGTTCCTGTGGGTGTGGAACGACCTGCTCGTCGCGCTGGTCATGGGCGGCACCAACACGTTCCCGCTGACGGTCCGCGTGGCCGAGATGGCGGGCTCGCGCGGTGGTGACTGGCACGTCCTGTCGGCCGGTGCGTTCATCTCGATGATCGTGCCGCTCATCGTGTTCCTGGCGCTGCAGCGCTACTTCGTCCGCGGCCTCCTGGCAGGCTCGGTCAAGGGCTGACCCACCCGCCCGCCCACGCCGAGGTAGTCACCTGACTACCTCGGCGTCGGCGTCTCGCGGGTCAGCAGGCTCTCCTTGACCGGCAGGCCGTAGCGGAAGCCGCCCAGCGAGCCGTCGGTGCGCAGGATGCGGTGGCACGGCACGAACAGCGCCGCGGCGTTCATCGCGCACGCCCCGGCGGCGGCACGCACCGCGGCCGGCCGGCCCGCGCGCGCCGCGTACTGCGTGTACGTCAGGCGCTCCCCCGCCTTCACCTCGCGCAGCACGTCCCACGCGTGCGTCCGGAACGGCCCGCTCGCCTGCCGTACGGGCACCCGCCCGGGCGCCCCGAGGTCGCCCTCGTAGTAGTCGCGGACGGCGTCCGCCGCCTCCGCGAGCACCCCGTCCGGGGCCGACGACGCCGCCAGCGGGCCGGTGCCGGCCGGGCCGCGCAGCGTCGGGTGCACGAGGGCGAGCAGCCCCGCCAGGTCGTCGGTCCAGCCCGACGCGAGCACGGCGTCGTCGTCGGCCAGGATGCTGAAGGGGCCGTCCGGGGTGGTGAGGGTGGTGGCGTACATGGTGTGCCTTCCGTCGGAGATGCCGGGCCCGGGCCCGGGAGAGCGCGGTCTGTCAGGCGGAGCGCCAGAGGTGCATCGCGGCGTACGAGCGCCAGGGCGCCCAGACCGCGCCCCGCCGGGCGAGCTCCTTGAACTGGTGGGGTCGGGAGGCCTCCGCGTCGACGAGCCCGAGGTTCCGTGCTCCCGCGAGCAGGGCGACGTCGCCGTCCATGAGCACGTCCGGGTCGCCGAGCACCCGCAGCGTCACGTACCCGGCGGTCCAGGGCCCGATGCCCGGCCGGGCGACGAGACGACGGCGCAGGTCGTCCGGGTCGTCGCCGACGCTGAGGGTCAGGCTGCCGTCCGCGAGGTCGCGGGCCGCGGCCAGCACGGTGCCGAGGATCCGGGCGGGGAGCCGCAGGTGGGCCTCGGCGGCGCTGCGGGCGGGCGCGTCCGGCGCCGGCCCGGCGATCTGCTGCGCCGTCGGGAACAGCCGGTCGAGGCCCTCGAACGCCGAGGCGTACGGGCTGCCCGCGCCGTGGGCCAGGCGGGTCAGGTGCGTGCGCGCCGCGGCGACGCTGATCTGCTGGCCCACGACCGCGCGGACCAGCAGCTCCGCCGGGTCGACGGCGCCGGGCACGCGGATGCCGGGCACCGCCGCGACCGACGGCGCGAGCGCCGGGTCGTGCGCCAGGGCGTGGTCGACGGCGACGGGGTCGGCGTCGAGGTCCAGCAGCCGCCGCACGCGCGCGACGGCGACCGGGGCGTCCGCCAGGTCGGCGAGCTCCAGGTCGAGCTCCACGCGGCCGGTGCCGGGCCGCGTGACCCGCACCTCGAACGCCCCAGGCCCGTGCGGCAGCGCCACGGTGCGGGCGTAGCGCAGCACGGTCGGCCCGAGCTCCGCGGACTCGACGCCGGGGAGCGCCCGGACGGCAAGAAACCGGAGCACCCCTGCCGCGTCGAACGGTTCCCGCACGGGCAGCATGAGTGCGACTCGCACACCCCCGCCGAGGTCGGTCCCTTGCCTCGAGATCGGCCCATCGATGGACCGATCTCGAGGCAAGGGACCGACCTCGCGGGCCGTCCGGCGGGCGCGCAGCTCCGAGGGCGTCGTGCCGAACACCTCCGACACGGTGTCGTTGAACTGGCGGATCGAGCCGAACCCGGCCGCGAACGCGACGTCCGCCAGGCGCAGGGACGTGCCGACCAGGAGGGCCCGGGCGGTCTGCGCGCGCTGCGCCCGGGCGAGGGCCAGCGGCCCGGCGCCGAGCTCGCCCACGAGCAGCCGGTGGAGCTGGCGCTCGGAGTAGCCCAGGCGGGAGGCCAGGCCGGACACGCCGTCGCGGTCCACGACGCCGTCGGCGACCAGGCGCATCGCGCGGCCGACCAGGTCCCGGCGCAGGTCCCACTCGGGCGTGCCGGGGGCGGCCTCGGGCAGGCAGCGCTTGCAGGCCCGGTACCCGGCCTCGTGCGCGGCCGCCGACGTGAGGTAGAAGGAGACGTTCTCGGCCTTGGGCGTGCGGGCGGGGCACGACGGCCGGCAGTAGATGCCGGTGGTGCGCACCGCGGTGTAGAACTGCCCGTCGAAGCGCGGGTCGCGCGCGGCGATGGCGCGGTAGCGCTCGGCGAACGCGGGATCACGGAGCTCGACGTCGGTCATGACACCCATCCTGCGCCCGCCGCCCCGCCCCGCACTAGCGGGATTCGGACACGGCAGCGGGGCTCAGCGCAGGTCGCGCAGGTACGCCGCCGCCCCGCCGTAGCCCTCGGTGCGGCGCTCGTCCAGCGTCGCGATGATGAGCAGCACGCCGCCGGCCGCCGCGAGGGTGAGCATCCAGGGCACCGCCGAGATCTCCGTGCCGAGCTGGGACACGAACACGATGAGCACCTCCACCGGCAGCACCCAGACCCCGAGCAGGAACGGGGACGCGAGCCGGCGCCGGGAGCCCACGAGCACCCCGGCCAGCGCCACGCCCACCACGAGCACCGCCCGCCAGGTCTGCGGGTCCGTGAACGTGGCGAGCACCGACGGGCCGAGCAGCGCGAGGATGCCCGGCGCGAGCAGCGCCCACGACCCGGTCCACCCGACCGGCCAGCCCACCAGGGTCGGCCGCGGCAGGTCGGCGGTGCCCGGCCCCGCGATCCGCAGGCGGGCCTCCCAGGCGCCGAGGGCGAAGGAGCCCGCCACCACGAGCCCCACGCCGAGCGGCAGGGAGAAGACCTCGACACGCAGCTCGCGCGGGCTCCAGGCGGCGATCGCCGCCGCCAGGGCCGCGCCCCACACCGCCCAGGCCGGGACGCCCGTGGTCAGCCCGCGCAGCAGCCGGCGCGCGACCAGCACGAGCAGCACCAGCAGGGCCACCTCCAGCGCCCACAGGGTGACGATCGCGCCCCAGTGCGGCTCGGCGTTCGCCACCGCCCCGGCAGTGAGGAAGAGCAGCGCGGGCGTGTGGCCCGCCACGTCCAGCAGACGGCGCAGGCGGGCCGACGGCGCACCCGGCCGGGCGCCCGCCGCCGCGACCAGCGCCGACGCACCCGCCGCGGCGGCCCACGCGAGGCCGGTCGCGAACCGGGCGCCCGGGGCGCCGAGCGCCGACGCCGCGACCTGCAGGGACTCGATCGCCAGTCCCGCGCTCGTCAGCAGCACGGTGCCGGCCAGCAGCGCCCGGGCGTGCGCCGCCCAGGACGCCGACACGCGCGGCCGGCGCAGCAGCAGCACGACCGTGAGCGTCAGCACCACGCCGGCCGCCAGCAGGATCCAGGCGCGAGGGTCGCCGGCCCCGTCGCGGAGGGCCAGCGTGAGGTCGCTCGGCACCACCGCGAGCACCAGGCCCGCCGCGGCCAGCCGCCACCCGTGCGCCGGGGCGCGGTCCGCACCGGTCTCCGCCGCCGACCGCAGCGCCGCGCGCCGGGCCAGGAGCGTCCCCACCAGGACGGCGCCGACCGCGGGCGGGAGCGTGTAGGCCTCGACGAGCCGCACGCCGCCGTCGGCCAGCGCGGTCCACACGGCCGCCGTGGAGAGGGCGGCGGCGAGCCACCAGGCCCGGGTCCGGTCGGGTTCCCGGGCGACCACGCCCGCCCCGATCGCGAGGAGCAGCAGCACGGCGACGGCGATGTCCGGGCCGGCCGACGGCCGCCCGTAGGCCAGCCCGACCGTGATCGCACCCGTGACGACGGCGCTCAGCTCGAGGACGCCGCGGACCAGGCGGGCGGTGGTCCCGGCGTCGGGCACGCGGCTCGTGAGGAAGCCCGCGACGCGGGGTGCGCCGCCCGCGACCACCGCGACCGCCGTCGCGACGACGGGCAGCAGCACGGGGGAGCCGCTGCCGGGCAGCAGCACCGCGCCGGCGCTCACGACCGCCACGGCAGCGGTGGGCAGCACGAGGCCCGCCGCGAGCACGCGCACGGCCGGGGCCAGGCCGGGTCGCCGGGTGAGCAGCAGCACGAGCTCCAGGAGCAGCATCGCGACCGCGGCGCCCGCGGACCACCAGGTGCGTTCCCCCACCACCGTGAGCACGCCGAGCGCGAAGGGCACCCCGGTGACGCCGAGCACGGCGAACCACTCGCCGCGCGTGACCCGCGGGCCGACCGTCACCGCCGCGGCCGTCAGCGAGGCGGCCGCCGACACGGTGCACACGGCCGCGACCCAGTCGAGCCCGAGCCAGCCCAGCCAGACCCCGGCCACCACCAGGCCGTACGCGTACGCCCCGCCGACCAGGCCGGGCGCGGCCGCGCGTGGGAGCGCCCCGCGGGAGGCCAGCACGAGCGGCACCACCACCGCGGCGGCCCCGAGCACCGTGGGCCGGTTCTGCCACGACCCGGCCGTCAGCAGCACGAGCGCGGTGCACGCGACGACGACGGCGGCCGACCGCCAGACCGGCGTCTCGTCCCCGCCGACGGGCGTGCCGCCGGCGCGGGTCAGCACCCGCGAGGCCCGGAGCAGCCCGCGGGCCGCGGACCGCACCCCGGAGACGACCGGGCGCAGCATCGGCCAGGCGCGCTCCGGCCGGGTCGCGGCGGCGAGCAGCACCGCGGCCAGCGCGGCGAGCAGCGCGAGCGACGTCGTGCCGTCGAGGTCCTGGTGCAGCGCCGCGAGCACGGCGAGCAGCAGCGTGGCCCAGGGCGCGAGGGCGCGCGCCACGCGCACCAGCAGGGACGTGCGGCCCTCGGCCGTGCCCGCCGCCGGGCCCAGCCGCGAGGCGGCCAGGAGCAGCAGGGTCAGCACGACGAACGCCGACAGGGCGGGCACGGCGAGCCCGACGGCGAGGAACCCGGAGCCCAGCGCGCCGCCGCCGAGCGCCGGCGCGGGCTCGCCGTCCAGCGGCACGAGCAGCACGCCGGCGAGCCGGGGCCAGGCCAGCGAGACGGCCGGGACCGCCGCGAGCACGGCGACCAGCCAGGATGCGAGCAGCAGGTCGGCACGGGTGCGCGCACCGGGGAGCAGACGGCGCACGCGCAGCGCCACCAGGACGGTCAGCGTGACTGCGAGGACCGCCCAGGTCAGCCCGGCCGCGGTGGGCAGCACCCACAGCATCGCCGCACCGTCGCCGGTGGCGAGGAACAGGGCGGGGACGGTGCCCAGCGCGCCGGCGGCGAAGGTCCACCAGCGGCGGTGCGTCCCCCGGCGGAGCACGGCCGCGACCACGGCCGTGCCGGCGAGCAGCACGGCGGTCTCGCCGTCCCCCGGGAGCGGAGCCAGCGCGGGCAGCGGCGGTACCAGCAGCGCGGCGCCGACGGCGGTCGCGACGGCCAGTCCCTGGACCACCTCGAGCAGCCGCAGCTCGGCGCGCAGCGCGGAGCCCACGCGCGGGCCGGTGGTGCGTGCGACCCACGGCCCGGCCAGCGTCACCAGGGCGACGAGCAGCGCCCCGGCGCCCACGGCCCAGGCCCGGGGCACCGTCGCGACGGGTAGCGCGAGCGCCGCCGGGAACGCCGCGAACGGGGCGGCGACCAGGCCGGTCGTGGCCCACGCGCGCACGCGCAGGGCATGGCCGAGAGCGATCGCGCCGGCCGAGACGCCGGCCCACCACGCGGCGAACCCGGCGGTGGTGAGCGCGGGGTCGGTCACGGCCAGGTCGCTGACGGCGTAGAGCGCGGCGCCCGGGCCGACGGTCCGGACCACCCGCAGCACGGACGACTCCCACCGCAGCGCGAGGCCGAGCCGTGCGCCCACCCGCGTCTGGGCGACGGTGCCGGCGTGGGCCAGCAGTGCCACTCCCACGGCGGCGGGGATCCAGGCCCAGGTGAGCCCGGCGCCGTCGGTCAGGCCGGCGGCGAGCAGCAGCGGGACGAGCGGCGCGGCGACGGTGCCGGCCGCGGCCCAGGAGCGGATCCGCAGCCGGGCGCCCAGCAGCACCAGCGCGGGCGCGACCACCGCGAGCAGCGCCGCCCGGCAGAGCTGGGCCGCCGCGCCGTCGACCGCCCCGGCCTGGAGGCCCAGCTCGGCGCACACCCACGTCAGCGCGACGGCGAGCGTGGCGACCGCCTCGGCGGACGAACGCAGGCCCGCCCGGCGCATCAGCGCCGCCGCGACGACGGAGGCCGCGGTGACCAGCAGCGTCGCGACGGTACGGAGCACGAGCTGGTCCGCGAGCGTGAAGAACACGAAGACCACGGCGGAGACGGCCAGGAGCGCGGCCCCGACGCCGGCGAGGATGGGCTGGAGCGCCACGGCGGGGCGGGGCGCGGCGGCCGGGCCGTCCGGCGTCGCGGCGACGCCGGGGTGCGGGCCGGCCGGGGCGCCGACGGGCGCGGGTGCGGCGAGGCCCGGGGTGTCGTCCGGCCGGCCGGCGTCCGCGGTCCGGCCGGTGTCCCCGGCGTCGGCCGCGCCGACGGTCGCCGGGACGGCGGCCGAGGCGCGCGTCCCGCCGTCCGCCGACCGGGCGAACCGCGCCGCGGCGGGCTGTTCGGCGCGCATCTCGTCGAGGATCCGCTGCCGGTCCCGGATCGCCCGCTCCACGGCGAGGGACGCCTGGTAGAGCTCGAGCCCGCGGGGGCCGCGGAGGTCCAGCGCGCAGTGCCCGCACACGCCGTCGTGCAGGGCGGTGCCGCAGGCCGGGCAGGTGCGGGTGTCGGGCAGGCGCCGCAGCGCGTGACTGACCCACGTCTCTTCCATGACCGAAAGCCTGGCGGAACCACCCGCGGACCGGGGACCACGCCGCGCGTGGACGTGGTCACGGTTTCATGCCGAATGTGCGCTTCGTCGGTCAGGTGTGGGTGTCGAGCCAGTCCAGCACCGTCGTCAGGTACGTCTCGCGGGCCGGGCGCGGGGAGAGCGCCAGGTCGTGGGCCCCGCCCTCGACGACCGCGACGTCCACCGGCGCGCCGAGCCGCGAGGCCCGGGCGTGCATGTGCGCGACGTCGAGCACCGCGTCGGTGCTGAGCATCTCGGCGGCCTCGCCGCCGTCGGGCCCGGTGCGGTCGCTGGTGCACAGGAGCGTCGGGCAGCCGACGGTCAGCCCGCGCCCGATCTCGCGGTGGCCGCGCCGGATCGCGGCCAGCCAGCCCGCCCGGACGGGGAACCCCTCGTACGGCTTCCAGCGCAGGTCGTACTCCCACTCGCCGCCCGTGGCGTGGTGCAGGGCTCGGCCGTAGTCCCCGCCCAGGCTGCTCACGACGGCGCGCGGCGCGATCCGGCCCAGCACGTACACCGCCTGCGTGGCCACGACGCGGTCGGACCAGCTGCCGCGCAGGTCGAACCACGGGCTGTTCAGCACCAGGGCGGTCACACGGCCCGGCCGGGCGTGCGCGTAGCGCGCCGTGACCAGCCCGCCGGTCGAGTGGCCCAGGAGCACGAGCCCGGTGTGGCCGTCGGCGGCGATCGCGTCCGCGGCGGCGTCGAGGTCCTGCAGGTAGAGGTCCAGGTCGTTCACCATGTTGGGATCGCCGCCCGACGCCGTCCACGCGTCGATCGAGCGCCCGTGCCCCCGCAGGTCGACGGCGTAGAACGGATAGCCCCGCCCCGCGACGGCCTCGGCGAGGTGGCGCTGGAAGAAGTAGTCGGCGAACCCGTGCACGTACAGCACCGGCGACCGCCCCACGCCGGGGCCGTCCTCGGGCACGTAGCGGATCAGGGTCGCCTCGGGAACGGGGTCGGCGGTCGCCCGCCGTCCGCCCCGCCGGCGCCCCGGGGGTACGGGCAGACGCAGCGTGCGGGCCTCGAAGCCCGCGCCCAGCACGTCCGGGGTCCAGCCGTGGGGCGCTCCGCTGTCGGCCCCGGTCTTGCTCCCGGTGCTGGGGTCGGTGCTGGGGTCGGTGCTGGGGTCGCTGCGCGTGTCGTCCATGTCGCTCCCGTGCGTCATGCCTGCGGTCGGCGACCCGCGGCCGCCGTCGGCCGACCGCGCGGGTGGCCGTGGGCCGACCATAGTAGGCGCGGGGCAGCCAGGCATCGGCACTGCGGCATCGGGCACGGCAGCACGGGGCACGGCAGCATCCGGACCGGCTGCGCCCAGCACGGCGGGCCCCGTGTCGCCGGCGGTGTGTGCCCGGCGGTCAGAAGCCGGGCGGTCAGAAGCCCGGCGGGAAGCTCGGTGGCCGGTTCGGGTCCGGCGGGGTCGGCTGCTCCTGCGGGTGCCCGGGTGCCGCGCCGTACGCGGCGGGCGTGGCGGGCGTGGCGCCGTGCGGCGCCGGGGCGGCGCCGTACCCGGGCGTGCCGTATCCGGCCGCGCCGCCGTACCCCGGTGCCCCGTACCCGGGCGCGCCGCCGTACGGCGCCCCGGGCGCCTGGACGTAGCCCGGCGCGGCGTCCGCCGGGCGCCGGTCCCGGACCCGCAGCATGGCCTGCCACACGATGACCCCGATGAGCAGCAGGATCACCAGCCCGCTCAGCCCGAGCACCAGCACCATCCACTCGGGCACCACGGGCAGGGTCACGACCTCCGTGGCCCCGGCCGCCCCCCGGGAAGCCGCGTCCCGGGGGCCGACGGCGGACCCGCGCGCGTGGATCTCGACCTTCTCGCCGACGGTGGGCTCCCAGCGCACGGTGTTGCCGTCCACGGTGCCGTTCGACGTCTCGACCGCGCCCGGGAACGTGATGTCCACGGTGACGCTCAGGTTCTCGATGGCGGCGGCCCCCCGCCCGCCGAGGCCCTGCTCGGTGAGGTCGAGCGTGCCCGACACGAGGTAGTCGCTGCCCTCGCGCACCACCTCGATGGGCCAGCCCACCTGGTCGCCCACCGCGCCGATGCCGGTGTCGGCGTACACGTAGCGGGTGCCGGTGTAGCCGTCCTGCTCGAACTGCTCGGTGCGCACCGCGTCCTGACCGGGGTCCTCCTGGTCGCGGGTCAGGGTGTCGATGACGTCGTCCGGTGACTGGCCCGTCTGGTCCAGGTACCGGTCCTCGATGGCGAGCACCACGCTGGAACCCGCCGTGTCGTCCGGCTTCAGGTCGAGCTCGACGCCCATCCGCACGCACCCGGACAGAGCCAGGGTCAGTACGGCGGCGACTGCGACGGTTCCGACGCGGCGGGTGGGGGTCACGGAGACAGCATGACGGCCGACCCCCGGGATCGAAAAGTCCGATCACGGGGAGTTGTCCCCATGTACGGTCAGGCGGCGAGCGGCACCGGGGTGCGGTCGGCGGCGGCTCGCCGCCGTTCCTGGCGCAGCGCGGGCAGGAAGCAGGCGGCGCCCAGCGTGCTCAGCCCGCCGGCGATCACCATGGCCGCCTGCGTGGACAGCAGGTCCGCGGTCCAGCCGAGCAGCGGGGCGGCCACCGAGTAGGCGGCGAACGACAGCATCGACGCCATGGACAGCACGGTGGTCCGGTTGCGCGCCTCGGCCTCGCGGTGCAGCAGCGCCTGGTACGCCGGGCCGCACGCGCCGTGCAGCGAGTAGGTGACCAGGTAGGCGCCGATCAGCCCGACGGGACCGAGCGCGAGGCCCATCCAGACCGCCCCCAGCCCGTTGAGCACACGGGCGAGGATCGCCGTGCGGGCCACGCCGAGCCGCGGCGTGGCGAGCCCGGTCAGTGCGGCACCGCCCGCGAACACGGCCCAGCCGGCGGCCGTCACGGGGCCGGTCACCGCACCTGCCGCCGCGGTGCCGCCGAGCAGCTCGGCCAGGCGGATCGGCTGGAACGTCTCGAAGACGATCATGCCGAGGCTCCAGAACACCTCGACCAGCAGCAGCCAGCGGAGCACACGGTTGTCGCGCGCGAGGCGCAGCCCGTCCAGGACCACACGCGGCGCCTGCCGCGCGGAGGCCAGCGCTCGACGCGCGCCTCCCCGGCCGCCGGACGGCGGGGTGTCCGCCGTGCGCGGCACCTCCCGGACCAGGAGGGTGACCGCGACGAGATGTCCCACGGACAGCACGGTGTAGAGGGCGTAGGGGAGGGTCAGCGCCGACCAGGCCGTGACCGGGTGCCACCAGACGAGCCCGCCGGACACCAGTGCTCCCGCGGCGATCGACACCCCGAGCATCGTGCTCTGCGCGGCGAGCGGCCGGTCGACGTCGGCCCCCGGCTCGGTCGCGTGCACCGTGTCCACGAACCAGGCCTCCAGCGGGCCGGAGTCCAGCGCCCGGAAGATCCCCGTGACGGCCGCGGCGAGGGCGAACGCCCAGAAGCTCTGCGCGGTGAGGAAGAGGGCGGCCGCCGCGACCTGCAGCACCGCGGCGGTGATCAGCAGCGGGCGCCGTCCGATCGCGTCCGCGACACCGCTGGTGGGCAGCTCGAGCAGGAACACGGTGAGCCCGGTCAGGGACAGCGCCGTGAGCGCCTCGGTGACCGACAGCCCGCGCTCGAGCGGGAGCAGCGTGGTGACGGTGACGATCAGCCCGACGGGGAGCCACCGGGTGAGCGTGAGCAGCAGGAAGACCTGCCGCGCGCGGGTGGGGGACAGCGGGGTCATGGCGCGTCCGTCCCGGGGGCGTCGTCGTCGGCCGGGATCTCGTCGGGCTCGAGGGGGAACGCCGCCTGCCAGAACGTGACCCGGCGGGCCCCGGGCTGTGGCTCGGCGTCGAGATAGCGGTCGAGCACCTCCTGCAGCTCCCGGCGCAGGGCCTTGAGCTGGTCCGGCGTCACCGTGACCCAGACGTCGCCCATGCCCGCGGCGTCCTGCCACTCGTCCGGCCAGGACTCCGCGACGTCGAGCCAGTGGCCGAAGTCGGTGCTGAAGAGCCGCAGGTAGTCCCGCTCCAGCCAGCCGAGGGCGGTGGCGGCATCCTCGTCGTGCGACAGCTCGGTGCGCTCCCAGCTGTGGGAGCTCGTGGCGGCGCGCCAGAGGCGCTGCTTGCCGGTGCCCTCGCCGGTGTCGGCCACGAGACCCACCGACTCGAGCTTGCGGAGGTGGTAGCTCGTGGCCCCCGAGTTGGTGCTGAGGGCCGCGGCCAGCGCCGTCGCCGTCGCGGGACCGCCCTTGCGCAGCGTGCCCAGCAGACGCGAACGCAGGGGGTGGGCCAGCACCTTCACGGCCTCGGGCGTGAGGCGGAAGTCGTCGTGGGAAGCGGTCATGCGTGCACACTATCTGTGCACAGACCGTGTGCACAAGAGGTGTGCAGAAAAATTGTGCACGCATCCGGTGGTGCGACGCCACGAGGGCGCGAGGGGTGGTCAGACCAGCATGAGCACGGCGGCGGTCACGCCGACCACCACGACGAGCACGCGGAACACGGTGGGCGACATCCTGCGCCCCACGCGCGCCCCCACGTACCCGCCCACCAGCGAGCCGGCGGCGAGCAGGCCGATCGCGGCCCAGCTGAGGTCGGCCACGACCACGAAGATCGCGGTCGCCACCACGTTCGCCGCCATGACGGCGAGGGTCTTGAGCGCGTTGACCACGCGGACGGGCAGGTCGGTGCCGAGGCCGAGCACCGCGGCCATCATGACGCCCGAGCCGGCCCCGAAGTAGCCCCCGTAGGTGCCGGTGAGCACGGCGAACACCACGGTGGCGGGCGAGAGGTCGTGGCGCAGGCGGGCGGGCTCGTTCCGGGTGCGCCGCAGCCACCGGCTGATCCACGGCTGCGCGCCGACCAGAAGGCAGGAGAGCAGGATGAGCCACGGCACCACGGCCTCGAACACGCCCGGCGGCAGGGCGAGCAGCAGGGCCGCGCCGCCCACCGACCCGACGGCGCACGTGATCAGCACGACCGCGGTGACGCGTGGGTGCTCCCGCAGCTCCCTCCGGTACCCGAACGAGCCGCTCAGGGCCCCCGGCACCAGCCCGACCGTGTTGGACGCGTTCGCGACCACCGGCGGCAGCCCCACGGCGAGCAGCACGGGGAAGCTGAGCAGCGACGCCACGCCCACGGTCGAGGTGAGGATGCCCGCGCCGAACCCGGCGCCGAGCACGGCGAGCGGTTCCCAGCCGGTCACCGCTCGTCGCCTCGCAGCAGCGCGACGTCGCTGACCATCTCCACGTGGGCGTGCATGGCCGCCGCGGCGGCGGCCGCGTCGCCGTCCCGGATCGCGGCGGCGATGGCGCGATGCCCCGAGAGGGAGTTGCGCGGGCGGCCCGGCTGGGACAGCGACTCGATCCGCGTCTCCCGGATGAGGCTCGAGATCTCCCGCATGGTCTGCGCCAGCAGGTCGGAGTGGGCCGCTGCCGTCACGGCGGCGTGGAACTGCTCGTCGGCGTCCACGCCGCGCTCCCCGTGCTCGATGGCCGCCGCCATGGCGTCGAGCGACGCGTCGATGGCCGCGAGGTCCTCCTCCGTGCGGCGCTGTGCGGCGAGCGCCGCGATCTTGGTCTCCAGCGCGTCGCGGATGTCGATGATCTCGGGGATCCGGTCGGCGTGCGCGCGGATGGCCTCGACGATGCGGCTCTCGCTGTGCCGGCCGGTCAGCACCGTGCCGTCGCCGTGCCGCACCACGACCACGCCCACGACCTCCAGCGCCACGAGCGCCTGGCTGAGCGTCGCGCGGCTGACCCCGAGGCGGGCGGCCAGCTCGCGCTCGGGCGGCAGCCGGTCCCCGGCCTGCAGCCCGTTCTGCCGGATCCAGGCGGTGATCTGCTCGGCCACCTGTTCGTAGAGGCGGGTGCGGGCGAGCGGCGTCGGGAGGTCGGCGGATGCCTGTGGGGTCACCACCCGAGAGTACTTGACAGATGGACCACTGGCCTATTGGCTAGGCCACTGATCCATCGTGCGTCGTCGGTCAAGGATGTCCGCCGCGATGGGAAGAGGAGTTGTCATGGGTCCTGAGTGGATCGCGATCATCGCGCTCGTCGCGTTGTTCGTCGCCGGGACGGTGCTGCCGATCAACATGGGCGCGCTCGCCTACGTCGCCGCCTGGTTCGTCGGCGTCTTCGCGCTGCAGATGGAGGAGAAGGAGGTGCTGGGCGGCATCAGCGCCGACCTGGTGCTGACCCTCATCGGCGTCACGTACCTGTTCTCCATAGCCAAGAACAACGGCACGGTCGACCTCATCGTGTCCAAAGCGGTCCAGGCGGTGGGCGGTCGCGTCGCGCTGATCCCCTGGGTCATGTTCGCCGTGACGGCGCTGCTCACCGCCATCGGCGCGGCCAGCCCCGCGGCCTGCGCCATCATCGGCCCCGTCGCGCTCGGCTTCGCCCGCCGCTACAACATCAACCCGCTCATGATGGGCATGTTCGTCGTGCACGGCGCCCAGGGCGGCGGGTTCTCGCCCATCAGCATCTACGGCACGATCACCAACTCGGTCATGTCCGAGGTCGGCTACGAGGGCACCGAGATGGGCGTCTTCCTCGCCTCGCTCGGCGTCAACATCGCGATGGCCGTGATCCTGTTCCTCGCCCTCGGCGGCCGCCAGCTCATGCGCGAGCGGGTCGACCCGGCCGAGGCGTCGTCGCACCTCGCCGACGACCTGCACGCGGGCGGCGCATCGGTCACCGTCCGCGGCCAGGGCGCCGGCGTCTCCACCCAGACGCGCGCCGTCGGGGTGCGCCGCGACCACGTGCTCACGCTCGTCGCCTTCGCCGCCGTCGCGGTCACCGCCCTCGCGTTCGACCAGAACATCGGCTTCGTCTCCATCACCGCCGCCGTCGCGCTGGCGATGCTGTCGCCGAAGCAGCACAAGGACGCCGTCAAGCAGATCGCCTGGCCCACCGTGCTGCTCGTGGCCGGGGTCAGCACCTACGCCGCCATCCTCACCGCGGCCGGCGTGCCCGAGTACATCGGCAACTGGGCCGCGGGCCTCGGCCTCGTCGCGATCGGCGCGCTCGTCCTGTGCTACGTCGGCGGCATCGTCTCCGCGTTCGCGTCCTCCACGGCGCTGCTGCCGGTGATCATCCCGATCGCCGTGCCGCTCATCGCGGCCGGCGGCGTCAGCCCCTGGGCCATGGCCGCGGCCCTCGCCGTCTCCTCGACGATCGTCGACGTGAGCCCCTTCTCGACGAACGGAGCCCTCATGCTCGCCAACCGCCCGGACACCATCTCCGAGCAGGCCTACTACAAGCAGATCCTCGGGTACGCCGTCATCGTGACCCTCGCCGGACCGCTGCTCGTGTGGGCCATCCTCGTGCTGCCGGGCTGGTGAGCACCATGACCGGACCCCTGGACGGCGTCGTCGTCGTCGACCTCTCCCGGGCTCTCGCGGGCCCGCACGCCACGATGATGCTGGGCGACCTCGGAGCCCGTGTCGTCAAGGTCGAGGCCCCCGGGCGGGGCGACGACACGCGCGGCTGGGGCCCGCCCTTCGTCGGCGAGGAGGACGCGCGCGAGTCGACCTACTTCCTGTCCGCCAACCGGAACAAGGAGTCGATCGCGCTCGACCTCAAGGCCGACGCCGACCGCGAGACCCTCCTGGAGCTCGTCGACCGCGCCGACGTGCTCGTCGAGAACTTCCGGCCGGGTGTGCTCGACCGGCTCGGCCTCGGCGTCGAGTCGCTGCTCGAGCGCAACCCCCGCCTGGTGGTGCTCTCGATCACGGGGTTCGGGCACGACGGGCCCGAGGGGGGCCGGGCGGGGTACGACCAGATCGCCCAGGGCGAGGCCGGTCTGATGTCGCTCACGGGGTCCGGTCCGGACGACCCGCAGCGTGTCGGTGTGCCGATCGGCGACCTGCTCGCCGGCATCTACGGCGCGTACGGCGTGCTCGCGGCGCTGCACGAGCGGCACACCACCGGTGCCGGCCAGGTGGTGCGCACGTCCCTGCTGGCCGCCGTCACCGGGGTGCACGCCTTCCAGGGCACCCGGTGGACGGTGGCCGGGGAGGTGGGCCGCGCACAGGGCAACCACCACCCTTCGATCGCGCCGTACGGCCTGTTCCGCTGCCGTGACGGCGCAGTCCAGATCGCCGTCGGGTCCGAGGCGCTGTGGCAGAAGTTCTGCCTGGCCTTCGACCTCGACGCCGACGCGGAGGGCCTGCGGGACAACGCGGGGCGGGTGGCCCACCGCGACCAGGTCATCGAGACGGTCGAGGCCGCGTTCGCCGCGTACGACGCCGACGCGCTGCTCACCCGGCTGTCGGACGCCGGCATCCCGGCGGGGCGGGTGCGCTCCCTCGACGAGGTGTACGGCTGGGAGCAGACCGCGAGCCAGGGCCTGCTCGTCGACGTCGAGCACACGAGCCTCGGCACCGTGACCCTGCCCGGGCCGCCGCTGCGGTTCTTCGACCCGTCCGGCGCCGAGGTCACGCGCCGGGACCACCAGGCGCCGCCAGTGCTCGACGAGCACGCCGCGCGGATCAGGGAGTGGCTCGACGGCGTGGACGGCGCACCCGGACCGGAGGCCGGGCCGTGACCCGCCGCTGGACCGCCCGGGAGCTGCTCGACCTGGTGCTGGACGACGGCAGCTTCGAGTCCTGGGACGAGCCGGTCGACACGTCCGGCCACCCCGAGACATATCGCGAGGTGCTGGCGGCCGCCGCCGCGAAGGCCGGCACCGACGAGTCGGTGCTGACCGGGCGGGGCCGCGTCCGGGGCCGGCCCGTGGTCGTCGTCGCCAACGAGTTCCGGTTCCTCGGCGGCTCGATCGGGCGCGCGGCCGCCCGGCGGATCACGGCCGCCGTCCGCCGTGCGACCGCCGAGCGGCTGCCCGTGCTGGCCACCACCGCCTCGGGCGGTACCCGGATGCAGGAGGGCACGCCCGCCTTCCTCCGCATGGTCGAGATCTCCCGGGCCGTCATGGAGCACCGCGACGCCGGGCTGCCGTACCTCGTCTACCTGCGCCACCCCACCACCGGCGGCGTCTACGCCTCGTGGGGCTCGCTCGCGCACCTCACCGTGGCCGAGCCGGGAGCGCTCATCGGGTTCCTCGGACCGCGCGTGGTCGAGGCCCTCACGGGCCACGCGCTGCCGGACGGCGTCCAGTCCGCCGAGAACCTCGCCGCCAAGGGCGTGATCGACGGCGTCGTCGCGCCCGAGAACCTGCCCGCGCTGATCGAGCGGGTGCTCGCCGTGCTGGTCGACCCGCCGGCGCCGTCCGGCCTGCCACGCCGCACGGGCGAGCCGTCCGGGACGACGTCGGCCTGGGACTCCGTGCTGCGCACGCGGGCCGAAGGCCGGGTCGGCGTGCGCGACCTGCTGCGCTACGGGGCGTCGGGCACCGTGCGGCTGTCCGGGACGGACGAGGGCGAGCGGGACGAGTCGATGCTGGTCGCGCTCACGCGTCTGGGCGGGCAGCCGTGCGTGGTGGTGGGCCAGGACCGGTCCCGGCAGTCGGAGACCGCGCCCATGGGGCCGGCCGCCCTCCGGGTGGCGCGGCGGGCCATGGGGCTGGCCGAGGAGCTGCGGCTCCCGCTCGTCGCCGTGATCGACACCCCGGGCGCCGAGCTCTCGCAGGCCGCCGAGGAGGGCGCGCTGGCGGGCGAGATCGCGCGCTGCATCGCGGCGCTGACCCGGATGACCGTGCCGACGCTGTCCGTGATCCTGGGCCAGGGCTGCGGCGGGGGTGCGCTGGCGCTGCTGCCCGCGCGGACCGTGCTCGCGGCCGAGCACGCGTGGCTGTCGCCGCTGCCGCCCGAGGGCGCGAGCGTGATCGTGCACGGCGACACGGTGCACGCGGCGGAGCTGGCCGAGGCGCAGCACGTGCGGGCCGTCGACCTGCTCGCGGAGGGCGCCGTGCAGCGCGTGGTCCCGGAGCGCGACGGAGACACGGCGCGCGACGTCGCGGTGGCGGTGGCGGCGGAGTGCGCGGCGGTGCTGTGGGAGCAGGTGGCGGCCCGGCCCGTGTGAGGCCCGAGGGGATCGCGGCACCCGGGGATCGTCTTCGAGACCGAGGTTGCTTCGCTATGAAGCCCCTCGAAGCGAAGCAACCTCGGTCTCGAAAGTGGTCCGGGCCCGGCCCGGACCGTCAGCGCGGGCGCTTCTCCAGGGCCTTGCGGACCTGCTGGGCCAGCGCGAACACGAGGAGCGCCGCGAACGCGACCGACGCGACCCGGTCGGGCAGCACCACCGACAGGCTCGCACCACCGAACGAGAACACCGATGCCACCAGGCCGATGATCGCCGCCGTGCGCAGGTGCACCAGGCGGTTGCGCGCGTTCACCCAGGTGCCGGAGACGGCGGTGGGGATCATCGCCACCAGCGACGTGCCCTTGGCCAGCGCGGGCGCGAAGTCGAACAGTGCGGACAGCCCCGGCACGGCGAGCTGTCCGCCACCGATGCCCAGCAGGCCCGACGCGATGCCCATGACCAGGCCGAGGCCCACCATCCCGGTGCCGTCGAGCAGGCTGGGCAGACCCTCGGCGCTGTCGACGGACGGCGGCTCGCCGAACCCGTCCAGCAGCGACCGGACGATCCCCGCGACCAGCACGCCGACGAACAGCCAGCGCAGCAGGGTCTCCGGCACCCGGGCGAGCAGGCGGGCACCGACCACGGCGCCCACCACGGAGCCGACGACGAGCAGCCCGGCTGCCACGAGGTCCACGGCCCGGTGCGTCAGGTACGGGATCGAACCGACGATCGCGGCGGGCAGGATCGCGGCGAGCGAGTAGGCGCTGGCGCGGCGCTGCGTCAGGCCGCCGAGCGAGGTCAGGAGCGGCACCATCACGATGCCGCCACCCAGGCCGAACAGTCCCGAGAAGGCCCCGCCGACGACCCCGACGAGGGCGGCGCGGGGTGGTGTCAGGGAGTCGTCAGTCTGCGCGGTCACCCCGCGATGATCTCAGGTGCGCGGCGATGGCCCGCGCGCAGTCCGCCGCCTCGGCGCGCGAGGTGTCGACCTCCAGGTCGTAGGCCACGCCCCGGTGCACGACGTCGGCCTGCTGCGCGGCCATGCCCGCCACGCGGTCTCCGCGGGCGGCCTCGCGCCGCGCCGCGACGGCGGGGTCGCACCGCACGCCGACCCAGACCGTGGGGACGTCACCCAGGGCCGCCAGCCAGCGGTGCTGCGAGGCCCCGCCACCGAGGAACACGTCGTCGACCACGAGGTGCGCGCCCGCGCGGGCCATGGCGACCAGCCCGGTGATCCAGGCGTCCTGCAGCGCCATGAAGTCGGGCCCGACGTCGACGACGCCGTCGTCCGCGAACCCGATACCGTCGCCGCCCGCGGTCAGCCGGGCGGGCATCGCGTCGACGAGGGTGTCGACGCTGAGCGAGAGCCACGCCTCCGGGAGCAGCTCCTGCAGAGCCCGGGCGATCGTGGACTTGCCGGAGCTGGAACCGCCGTTGAGGACGATGACCTGGGCGTTCATCCGGCCACGGTACGACTGTCAGTGGTGCGCGCTACAGTGGAAATCCAAGTTGAGTGGAATAGACTCAACTTTGCGCGGGTTCTCTTCCACGGACCTCTGCCCAACTTCTTTCAGCCCCCGGGAGGCTTCATGGACACCAAGTTCACGACCATGTCGCAGCAGGCGATCGGCGACGCGATCCAGTCGGCGTCGGCCGCCGGCAACCCGCAGCTCGAGCCCGTCCACCTGCTCGCGTCGCTGCTCCAGCAGGAGAACGGCGTGGCCGTGGGCCTCCTCGACGCGGTGGGGGCGAACGCGCAGGCCATCGGCCGCCAGGTGCGCGCCGCGCTCGTCGAGCTGCCGCAGGCCAGCGGTACGAGCACCGCCCAGCCGAGCGCGAGCCGCGCCCTGGCGACGGTCCTCGACCTCGCGGGCAAGGAGGCCCAGGGCCTGGGCGACGAGTACGTCTCCACCGAGCACCTCCTCATCGGCCTCGCGTCGGGTCAGTCGTCCGCAGGGCGCATCCTGTCCGACGCCGGGGCCACCGCCGACGCCCTGCGCGCCGCGCTGCCCGCCGTCCGCGGGTCGGGCCGCGTGACCAGCCCCAACCCCGAGGGCACCTACAAGGCGCTCGAGCAGTACGGCACCGACCTCACGCAGCAGGCTCGGGACGGCAGGCTCGACCCGGTCATCGGCCGCGACGCGGAGATCCGCCGGGTGGTCCAGGTGCTCAGCCGCCGTACCAAGAACAACCCGGTGCTCATCGGCGAGCCCGGTGTCGGCAAGACGGCCGTCGTCGAGGGGCTCGCCCAGCGCATCGTCGGCGGCGACGTGCCCGAGTCGCTCAAGGGCAAGCGCCTGGTCGCGCTCGACCTCGCGAGCATGGTCGCGGGCGCCAAGTACCGCGGCGAGTTCGAGGAGCGCCTCAAGGCCGTGCTCGCGGAGATCACCGCGTCCGACGGCGAGGTGGTCACCTTCATCGACGAGCTGCACACCGTGGTCGGTGCCGGCGCGGGCGGCGAGGGCGCCATGGACGCGGGCAACATGCTCAAGCCGATGCTCGCGCGCGGCGAGCTGCGTCTCGTGGGCGCCACCACGCTCGACGAGTACCGCGAGCACATCGAGAAGGACCCGGCCCTGGAGCGTCGCTTCCAGCAGGTCTTCGTCGGCGAGCCGTCGGTCGAGGACACCGTGGCGATCCTGCGCGGTCTCAAGGAGCGCTACGAGGCCCACCACAAGGTCACGATCGCCGACTCCGCCCTGGTCGCCGCCGCCACCCTCTCGGACCGGTACATCTCCGGCCGGCAGCTTCCCGACAAGGCGATCGACCTGGTCGACGAGGCCGCCTCCCGCCTGCGCATGGAGCTCGACTCCTCGCCGGTCGAGATCGACGAGCTGCAGCGCGCCGTCACCCGCCTGGAGATGGAGGAGGTGGTCCTGTCGGAGTCGGAGGACGCCGCCTCGAAGGACCGCCTGGAGCGCCTGCGCGCCGACCTCGCGGACCGCCGCGAGGCGCTCGCCGCGCTCACCGCGCGCTGGGAGTCCGAGAAGGCGGGCCACAACCGCGTCGGCGACCTGCGCGCACGGCTCGACGAGCTGCGCACCGACGCCGAGCGCAAGCTGCGCGAGGGCGACCTCGAGGGCGCGGCGCGCATCCGGTACGGCGAGATCCCCGTGGTCGAGAAGGAGCTGGCGGCGGCCGAGCAGGAGGAGTCCGAAGGTGAGAGCCTGCCGTCCCCCGACCAGCCGATGATCGCGGACAAGGTCGGCGCCGACGAGATCGCCGAGGTCGTCGCGGCGTGGACCGGCATCCCCGCCGGGCGCCTGCTGCAGGGCGAGTCCGAGAAGCTCCTCCACATGGAGGAGGTCATCGGGCAGCGACTGATCGGGCAGAGCTCCGCGGTCGCCGCGGTGTCCGACGCCGTGCGGCGCACCCGCGCGGGCGTCGCCGACCCCGACCGGCCCACCGGGTCGTTCCTGTTCCTCGGGCCCACCGGCGTCGGCAAGACCGAGCTCGCCAAGGCGCTCGCGGACTTCCTGTTCGACGACGAGCGCGCCATGGTGCGCATCGACATGTCGGAGTACGGCGAGAAGCACTCCGTGGCGCGGCTCGTCGGGGCGCCCCCGGGGTACGTCGGCTACGAGGAGGGCGGCCAGCTCACGGAGGCCGTGCGTCGTCGGCCCTACACGGTGGTGCTGCTGGACGAGGTGGAGAAGGCCCATCCCGAGGTCTTCGACATCCTGCTCCAGGTGCTCGACGACGGCCGCCTCACCGACGGCCAGGGCCGCACGGTCGACTTCCGCAACACGATCCTCGTGCTGACCTCCAACCTCGGGTCGCAGTTCCTCGTGGACCCGCTGCTCTCCCAGGAGGAGCGGCGCGACTCGGTGATGACGGCGGTGCGCGCGGCGTTCAAGCCGGAGTTCCTCAACCGGCTCGACGACGTGGTGGTCTTCGACGCGCTCACGCTCGACGAGCTGGGCCGCATCGTGGACCTGCAGGTCGACGCGTTCGCGAAGCGCCTGGACGACCGCCGCATCACGGTGGAGGTGACCCCGGCCGCGCGCGAGTGGCTCGCGCTGGACGGGTTCGACCCCGCCTACGGGGCCCGGCCCCTGCGCCGCCTGGTGCAGCGCGAGATCGGTGACCGCCTCGCGCGCCTGCTGCTGGCGGGCGACGTGTCGGACGGCGACGCGGTGGTCGTGGACCGGGCGGACGGAGAGGGCCTGACCCTCGAACGACGCGTGCCCGTGGTGTGACCCCTGGCCTGTGACCGGTGGTCCGGTGTCCGTCGAACGACGGACACCGGACTACGCTTCTCGGCCGATGTGCGGACGGGCGCGGCCTGCCATCCTGGACGGACGAGGACGGGTGTGTCGGTCTTGTGAAGGTGTCGATGCCGACGACCAGAACAGGATTTCCCGCTCGTCCCTCTGTGTGCGGGTGAATCCCCGCGCGGCTCGCCGCGCGGGAGGACCCGCACGGTCAGGGCACGCGGGGGGCGAGCCGACGGGGGCCACGGGGAGAGGCGGACGGTCAGGGAGGGCCTGATGCTGCGGTTCCACTTCACTGCGGACGATCTAGCCCGGGTCCGGATAGCACCGGGCCCGGACCCGATGTGGGAGGTGCTGCTCAGCGCGCACGTGGTGAACCAGCGCCCGGGCGTGCCGTTGTTCGCGTCCTGGCGGGAGCGGGTGCTGACCGACCTGCCCCCGGCGGCCCGGATGCTGCTGCGCCTGGCGCCGCCCCGCGGGTACTCACCCGACTTCCTCACGCCGGTGACCGGTACCGACAGCTTCGACTCGGGCCTGGACGCCGTGCTGTCCACGCCGCGGTCGAGGCTCGGCACCGACATGGCGCTGCTCACCCGCGGGTACCGGCCGCACCTGTGGATGCGCGACCTCGGGGCGGGTTCGGCACCCGCGGTGCGCGGGCTCGGGGTCGCGCTGCGCGCCTACTACGACCACGCGATCGGGCCGTACTGGAGCGGCATCCGGGCCGCCGTCGACCTCGACCGCGCGGCGCGGACCCGGGCCTGGGTGGAGGGCGGCACGGAGCACGCGCTGCGCACCCTGCACCCCGCGGTGCGGTGGGAGCACCCGGTCCTGTCGGTGGCCACGGCGGCCGAGCGCGACGTCGACCTGGCCGGCCGCGGCCTGCTGATCGTCCCGTCCTACTTCTGCCTGCGCGCGCCGATCACGCTCGCCGACCCGGAGCTGCCGCCCGTGCTGATCTACCCGATCGTGCACGAGAACGTCACGCCTGACCGGTCGCTCGAGTCCGCGGCCGACGGCGGCCGACAGCTCACCGCCCTGCTCGGCCGCACCCGGGCGGCGGTGCTGCGCGCGCTCGGCACCGGCGCGACGACCAGCGAGATCGCGCAGCGGCTCGCGATCTCGCCCGCGTCGGCGTCGGAGCACGCCACCGTGCTGCGCAACGCGGGACTGGTCGCGTCGGGGCGCGAGCGCAACTCCGTGATCCACGCGCCGACGCCGCTCGGCCAGACGCTCCTGGACGGCTGCGCCGGGCAGACTCCGGTGGCGCCCGCCCTGTTCACGCCCGCCCGGCAGTCGGTTACTGCAGGAGATCCTGCGTGATCGGCTCGGCGGTGGCCGCGAGGCACAGACCCACGCGGTCGCCGTCGTCCCACGAGTCCTCGCTCGGGCCCCAGACCACGTAGCGCACGTTGTTGACGACCGGGCTGGTCCGCGCGACCGGCCCGAGCTGCTTGGTGCCGCACACCTGCGCCACCCGCTTGTCCACCTCGTCCCGGCCCGGCCAGACGGCGGCGTCCGCGAAGTCGGTGCGCCCCACCACCTGGGCGGTGTGGTCCTCGTTGCAGGGCACGGCTAGCACCTCGGACACCTCGCCGTCCTCCGGGAGGCTCTCCACGCACGAGCCGAGCACGAGCTGCAGCGGGTGCACCTCACGGGGCTCGGCGATCATCGCCTCGATCGGGTCCCACTGCTGCCGGCTGACCACGTTGACGACGACGGCGACCACCGCCACGACGGCGATCACCGCCACCACCGCGCCACCGACGAGCGCATAGCGGCGGCGCCGGGCGGCCTCGTCGGCCGGCGTGGCGGGCCGCCAGCCCACGTACGTGGCCTCGGGGGCGTAGTCGTGCACCGCCGGGAAGCCGTGCGCGGCGCTGCCGGGAGCCGCCGGGAACGGCGACGGCGGCTGGGTGACGGCGGGCCGGCCCGCAGCCCCCGGGTGGTGCTGCACGGGCGCGGCGGGCGTCGGGAACGGGCTCGGGGGCGCGGTGGGCGGCGGGGTGTGCGTGGTGGGCGACGCGAAGAGCTCGGGCGCCTCACCGGCAGCCGGTGCGGCGATCGCCCCGGCGGGGCTGGTCTCGGCCGGGCTGGCCTCGGCCGGGCTGGTCTCGTTCGGCGAGGCGGTCCCGCCCTCGTCGGGAGTCTGCTCGGCATCCGACGCCTGGGCGTCGTCCGGGGTGGTCTCGCTCACGACGGTGCGCGGACCGAGCGCCTTCTTGTGCGCCTCGGCGATCGCGGCGAACGACAGCGCCTTGAAGTCGAAGTTCTCGTCGACGACGGGGGCGGCTGGACTGCTCGCCGACGCGGCGGGGGCGTCGGCCGGGCTCGCGACGGCCCCGTCGGCGGGGGCCGCGGCGGCCGGCGGGACGACGCTGATCTCCTCGGTCGGGGTCTCGTCGCGCCTCGGTGCGCGGATCGACCCGGCGGTCGCCGTCGGCCCCGGAGCGGCGGTGTCGGTCGTCGTGTCGGTCGTGGTGTCGGCCGTCGTCTCGCCCGTGCTGTCGGCCGACCCGGTCGGGTCGTCCGCCGTGTCGGCGCCCTCGGCCGGACCGGACGCCTCGTCGGCCGCGCCACCGTCGCCGGTTGCCGGCGCCTCTGCGGGCGCCTCGGCCGGTGTCCCGGTCTGTGTCTCACCCGCGTCGGCGGCGGTGCGCGCGGCGGCTCCGGCGGGCGCCGGACCTCCCGCGTCGGCGCTGCCCGTGTCTGACGTGCCGGTCTCCGGCGCGCCGGTCTCCGACGGGCTCGCGTCCGACGCGCCGGCCCTCGTGTCGTCGGTGTCGGGCGCGGGCGCTGCGGGGCGTGGCTCCTCGGTGGCACCAGCCGCGGTGTCCGGCTCCGGAGCTGCCTCGCCCGCGCGGCCGGAGTCGGTGTCGGCCGGCTGGGAGGTCCCGTCAGCCGGCCCCTTCCCGGCCCCGTCGGCGGCGTTCGCGGCCGCATCGTCCGCGGCAACATCCGCGGCACTGTCGCCCGCGGCATCGTCGCCGGCCCCGCCCTGGTCGGCCGCCCCCTCGTCCGCCCCGCCCTGGTCCGTCGGGCCGCCCTCGGCAGCACCTTCCTCGGCAGCACCGTCCGGGACAGCGCCGCCTGTGGCAGCACCCTCCGCGACAACACCGCCCTCGACCGAACCGTCGTCGCCCGTCGGCTCCCCGGACCGCGACTCCTCCGAGCTCGCACCGCGCGTGTCCACGCCGTCGTCCACGCCGGCGACGGCATCGTCAGCAGCGGCGCCCTCGGGCGCGGACGCCTGCTCGTCCGCGGACGCCGTCTCGACATGATCCGTGTCAGGGACCCGGGCGTCGTCGGTGGCTGCCGGGGACTGGTCGGGCGTCGGCGTCATGCAGGTTAACTTACCGACATTCGGCATCGTCCTTGTCACCCGGACGGCACCCGGTCGGGGTGCGTTCCGTTTACGGACAACTTCACCCGCTGATCTCCCCGTCCCGGAGGGAACCCCGGGCGGTCCTGGCCCGTACGCGGGCGCTTCAGTCCGCCAGGTCGACGATCACCGGCACGTGGTCGGAGGCGCCCTTGCCCTTGCGCTCGTCACGGTCGATGACGGCACCGGTCGCGCGCTCCGCGACCGCGGGCGACGCCCAGCAGAAGTCGATCCGCAGGCCCTTGTTCCGCGGGAACGCGAGCTGCTGGTAGTCCCAGTAGGTGTAGGTGTGCTCGGCGGGCAGGAAGGCCCGGGTGAGCTCCGTGTACCCGGCCTCGCCGAACGCGTCGAAGGCTGCTCGCTCCGGCGGCGAGACGTGGGTCTTGCCGGCGAAGGCCGCGGCGTCGTACACGTCGGTGTCGAGCGGGATGACGTTCCAGTCGCCCATGAGCGCGACGGCGTCCTGCGCGTCCGCCCAGGTCTGTGCCGAGGTGCGCAGCGCCTCCAGCCAGGCCAGCTTGTAGGTGTAGTGCGGGTCGTCGAGCGCGCGGCCGTGCGGCACGTACAGGCTCCACACCCGCACGCCGCCGCACGTGGCGCCGATCGCTCGCGCCTCGATCGGCGGGTCCACGTCGAGCAGCGCGTCCGGTGCGTCGTCGGCGACCGTCTTCGCGAAGCCGGGCTGCCCGGGGAACCGCGTGGCGACGTC
Source organism: Promicromonospora thailandica (assembly GCF_024171955.1). Taxonomy (GTDB): domain Bacteria; phylum Actinomycetota; class Actinomycetes; order Actinomycetales; family Cellulomonadaceae; genus Promicromonospora; species Promicromonospora thailandica. The sequence goes on from NZ_JAMTCS010000002.1 coordinate 111,379, forward strand.
GTCCAGGCCCACGCGCGACGCGAGCGCCACGCCGTTCCACTGCGACAGCCCGAAGTGCGCCACCTCGTAGCCCGCGGCCTCGAACGCCGCGGTGGGGAACTGGTCGTCCCGGCACTTGGTCTCCTGGATCGCCAGCACGTCCGCCTGGGAGCGGTCGAGGAAGGCGAGCACGCGGTCGACACGGGAGCGGATGGAGTTCACGTTCCAGGTCACGAGGCGCACCGGGCCAGCGTACGTGCGGCACCGCCTCCTGCCGACCCACGGGCGGGAAGCCGCCCCGCGGGGACGGGTTGCGCACAGTAGACCGTGTCTACTCTCCGCGACATCTTCGGGAGAGCCGGTCTCTTCCCGGGGCCGTCCGGAGCAGGCACCCGGAGCGCGTGATGTGATCCCCGCCGCACTTCTCGGACCCTGATCGCCGGAAGGTTCCCCCCGACTACGCTGGTCGCGTGCAGATCCTCACCGGGCGTCGTGCCCTCGGCACCGCCGCCGCCCTCCTGTCAGCGGCACTCGTCGCCGGGTGCTCCGCCGGCAGCTCCACGGGCGGCGAGGACCGGACGGACGTCGTCGTCGGGCTCACCGGCGAGCCGACCAACCTCGACTTCACGACCACGTCCGGGTCGGCCATCCCGCAGCTGCTCATGAACAACGTGTACGAGGGCCTGGTGACCATCGACCAGGACGGCGAGGTGCAGCCGCAGCTCGCCGAGTCGTGGGAGGTCAGCGGGGACCGCACGGTCTACACGTTCATGCTGCACGACGGCGTGACGTTCTCCGACGGCTCGGCCTTCACCGCGGACGACGTCGTGTCGTCGATCGCGCGCGTGCAGGACGACTGGACGCTGAGCCTGAAGTCCAAGATGGACGTCGTGGAGAGCGCCGAGGCCACGAGCGACACCGAGGTCGTCGTGACCCTGCGGCATCCGAGCAACGCCTGGCTGTTCGACATGGGCACGTCCGTGGGCGCGATGTTCCCCGACGACCTGTCCGCCGACCTGGCGACCGAGGCGGTCGGCACCGGCCCCTACACCGTGACCGAGGTGGCCACGGGCGAGCACGTCACGCTCGCCGCCCGCGACGACTACTGGGGCGAGGCCCCGGCGCTCGACGAGATCACCGTGCGCTACTTCGCCGATGCGAACGCGCAGGCCAACGCCGTTCGCGCCGGCGACGTCGACCTGGCGTACAACCTGCAGGCACCCGACCTGATCGCGGGCCTGGAGCAGGACGAGCGGCTGCAGGTGATCGACGGGACGTCCACCGGCGAGGTCCTGCTCGCGCTGAACAACGCCGCCCCGCCGTTCGACGACCTCCGGGTGCGCCGCGCGATCATGTACGCGATCGACCGGCAGGCCGTGCTCGACACCGCGTGGGCCGGCCACGGCCAGCTCATCGGGTCGATGGTGCCGCCCACCGACCCGTACTACCAGGACCTGACCGGCGCCTACCCCCACGACCCGGACCGGGCGCGCGAGCTCCTGGCAGAGGCGGGCGCCGAGAACCTCAGCATCACCTTCGACGTCCCCACGCGCCCCTACGCCGAGGCCGTGGCCCAGGTGGTCGTGTCCCAGCTCAAGGACGTCGGCGTCGACGCGAGGATCGTCCCCGCCGAGTTCCCCGCCGTCTGGCTCGACAAGGTGTTCACCGAGCACGACTACCAGATGTCCGTGATCCTCCACACCGAGGCCCGGGACATGCTGACCATCTTCGGCGACCCCGACTACTACATCGGCTACGACAACCCCCGGCTCGCCGAGGTGGCCGAGCAGGCCGACGAGGGCAGCCCGGACCAGTACGTCGCGGGCATGCAGGAGGTCGCCCGCATGATCGTGGACGACGCCGCCAGCGACCCCCTGTTCCTCTTCCCGAACACCGTGGTGGCCGACGCGGCGCTGCAGGGCATCGCCGCGAACGCCACCACGGAGTCCATGGACCTGACCGGCCTGCGCTGGTCCGACTGACCGGGCCCGCCGCCGCTCACCGCCCGTGCTCAGACACCTCGCCTCGCACGTCGCCCAGCTCGTCGCCACGCTCCTCGTGGCCACGGCGGCCATCTTCGTGCTCCTGCGCGTGCTGCCCGGCGACCCCGCTGTCGTCGCACTCGGGATCGAGGCGTCGCCGGAGGCGCTCGCGGCCTGGCGCGCCGAGCACGGCACGGACGGGCCGCTGCTCGCGCAGTACCTGAGCTGGGTCGGCGGGCTGTTCACGGGCGACCTGGGCACCAGCTACGTGACGGCGCAGGACCTCACGCCGCTGGTCGCGGACCGCGTGCAGGTCACCGGCATCCTGGTGCTCCTCGGCATGCTGATCGCTCTGGTGGTGGCGGTGCCGGTGGGCACGCTGGCCGCCGTCTGGCACCGGAACGCGGGCGGGGTCGTGCTGTCCGCGGTGAGCCAGGTGGGCGTGGCCGTGCCGAACTTCCTGGTGGGCGTGCTGCTCGTGGCGCTGTTCGCGGTGCGGCTCGGCTGGCTGCCGTCGGGCGGGTGGACGGCGCCCGTCGAGGGGTGGGGCGAGTTCTGGCGGCACGTGCTGCTCCCCGCCGTCGCGCTCGGCTCGGTGCAGGCCGCGATCATCACGCGGTACGTGCGCAGCGCCGTGCTGGAGATCATGCGTGAGGACTTCCTGCGCACGGCCCGGGCCAAGGGGCTCACCTTCACCGGCGCCCTCGTGCGGCACGGGCTGCGCAACGCCGGCGTGCCCGTCGTGACGGTCGTGGGCGTGCAGATCGCCTCGATGCTGATCGGCGCCGTCGTGATCGAGCGGGTGTTCGCCGTGCCGGGGCTCGGCAGCCTGCTGCTCGACTCCGTGGGCAACCGCGACCTGCTGGCCGTGCAGTCGGTCGTGGCGGTGCTGGTGGTGCTCGTGGTGCTGCTCAACTTCCTGGTCGACCTGGCCTACACCCTGCTGGACCCGCGCCTGCGGAGGGCGTCGTGACGCGCCGCCGCCGCTCCCGCGTGCACCCGCAGCTCGTCATCGGCGCCGTGCTGGTGGGGCTGGTCCTGGTCACGGCCCTCGTGTCCCTCGTCTGGACCCCGTACGACCCGGAGCACGCCGGCGCCGAGCGGCTGCTGCCGCCCGGCCCGGAGCACTGGCTCGGCACCGACCGGTTCGGCCGCGACGTGCTCTCCCAGGTCATGGCCGGCGCGCAGATCACGCTCCTGGTGGGCGTGGTGGCCGTCGGCATCGCCGCCGTGGTCGGGGTGCCGGTGGGCGTGCTCGCCGGCATGCTCCAGGGCACCGGCCACCGGCGGCCCGCCACGGTGCTCATGCGCGGCAGCGACATCCTGCTCGCGTTCCCGGGCCTGCTGCTCGCGATCGTGCTGGGCGCGGTCTACGGCGCGGGCACGACGACGGCGATGGTCGCGCTCGGCATCGGCTCGATCCCGGCCTTCGCGCGCGTGGCCCGCAGCGGCACCCTCCAGGTGGTGCGGTCCGACTACGTGCTCGCCGCGCGCGCCGCCAACCGCGGCGAGCTCGCGATCGCCCGCCGGCACGTGCTGCCCAACATCGCGGGCACGGTGCTCGTGCAGTGCTCGGTCAACTTCGCGATCGCCGTGCTCGCCGAGGCCGGCCTGTCCTTCCTCGGCCTGGGCACGCCGCCCCCGACGCCGTCGTGGGGCCGCATGCTGCAGGAGTCGCAGCAGTTCCTTGGCGTCGCCGACCACCTCGCGATCGTCCCCGGCATCGCGATCGCCGTGGCCGTGCTGGGCTTCAACCTGCTCGGCGACGGCCTGCGCGACGTGCTCGACCCACGGCTCGCGGACGTCGCGGCGGACCGCGCCGAGGCCACCGCCGGCGGCGCGGCACCCGACCCAGCACCCGACCCAGCATCCGACCCGGCACCCGATCCGGCAGCCGACGCGACCGCGACCGGCACCGCCCCGGCCCTGGAGCTGCGCGACCTCGGCGTACGCACCCGCAGCGGCCGCGAGCTCCTGTCCGGCGTCTCGCTGGACGTCGCCCCCGGCGAGCGGGTGGGCCTCATCGGCGAGTCCGGGTCCGGCAAGACGATGACGGCCCTCGCGGCGCTCGGCCTGCTGCCCGACGGCGTCACGGCCACCGGGCACGTCGGCCTCGCCGGGGTGCCCGGCAACCTCCTGGACCGCGGCGAGCGCGACCTGGCCCGGCTCCGCGGCCGGGACGTGTCGATGGTGTTCCAGGAGCCGATGACGGCGCTGAACCCGCTGGTCCGCGTGGGCCGCCAGGTCGCGGAGACGATGACCCTGCACGGCACCGGACGGCGCGCGGCGCGGGCCCGCGCCACCGCGCTGCTGGCCGAGGTGGGCCTGCCCGACGGCGCCGCGCGGCGGTACCCGCACGAGCTGTCGGGCGGGCAGCGGCAGCGCGTGGTGCTGGCGATGGCGCTGGCCGACGACCCGTCGGTGCTCGTGGCCGACGAGCCGACCACAGCCCTCGACGTCACCGTGCAGCGCCAGGTGCTCGACCTGATGCTGCGGCTGGTCCGGGAGCGCGGCGCCGGGCTGCTGTTCATCACGCACGACCTCGCCGTGGTCTCCGAGGTGTGCGAGCGCGTGGTGGTGCTGCTCGACGGCGTGGTGGTCGAGGAGGGGCCGGTCACGGAGGTGTTCGCGCACCCGCGGCACCCGTACACGCGCCGGCTGCTGGCGGCGTCGACCCTCGAACCGCTGGCGGCCGCGGTGACCGAGGGCGGCCCGGCCGCGGACGGCGAGCCCGCCGCGCCGCTGATCCGCGTCGAGGACGTGACCTGCACCTACCCGGGCCGTGGCCAGACCGTGCAGGCCCTGCGGGGCGTGTCGCTGGCGGTGCGGCCGGGGCAGCGGTTCGGGATCGTGGGGGAGTCCGGGTCGGGCAAGTCGACGCTGCTGCGCATCGTCGCGGGGCTGGACCGCGCGACGTCCGGCCGCGTCGTGAGCGCGGGCGTCGACCTGAGCCCGGACGGCGTCCCGGGCCGGCGCGACCTCGGCGACCTGCGCTCCGCGCTGCAGCTCGTGCTCCAGGACCCGTACGGCTCGCTCGACCCGCGCATGACCGTCGGCGACATCGTGGCGGAGCCGCTCCTGAACCCGGCGAACGTGCGCGAGGGCGGCCCGGCCACGGCGTCCGCCCGCCGGGAGGCGGTGCGCGAGATGCTCGCGGCGGTGGGCCTGCCGCTCGACGCCGCCGAGCGGTACCCGCACCAGTTCTCGGGCGGACAGCGCCAGCGCATCGCGATCGCCCGCGCCCTGGTGTGCCGGCCGCGCATCCTGGTCGCGGACGAGCCGGTCAGCGCGCTCGACGTGTCGGTGCGCCGGCAGGTGCTCGACCTGCTCGCCCGGCTCACCGACGAGTACTCGCTGACCCTGCTGCTCGTCTCGCACGACCTCGGCGTGGTGCGCCACGTGTGCGACCACGTGGCGGTGATGCACGACGGCCTGGTGGTCGAGCAGGGTCCCACCGGGCAGGTCTACGACGACCCGCGCCACGCGTACACGCGGCGGCTGCGCGAGGCGACGCCGCAGCTGCGCTGACCTGCACTTCTTCTCACCCCAACGGTTCCCGCGCACCCGGCGTCAGCCCTTGTGGAGGCGGTGCTCGACCGCCTGCGTCCTCACGAAGGAGACAGCAGATGCGCGCCAGAACGGGTGCAGCGGCAGCGGTGATCGCGGTGGCGGTCGCGCTGGGGACAGGGGTACCGGCGTGGTCGTCCGGAGCGGCCGGTGCCGGCGGGGAGGACGACGGCGGTGCGCCGGCGGTCGTCTCGTCCGCGACCGTCACGCTGATCACGGGCGACCAGGTCGACGTCGGGCGGTACCCCGACGGGCGCCGCTCCGTCACGGTGCGCCCCGCCGCGGGACGCGAGGGCATCGCCTTCCAGAAGCTCGTCGAGGGCGACACCGTGCGGGTGATCCCGGGCGACGTCGCGCGCCTCGTGCCCGACCGGCTCGACGCGGCGCTCTTCGACGTCACGGGCCTGATCGCGGCCGGGTACGACGACGCGCACCGCGACACCGTCCCCGTCATCGTGCAGGACGCCGCGGTGGCGGACGCCGCGGGCGACCCGGGCGCGGCGTCGTCGCGCCGGGCGACCGCGCAGCCCGACTGGGCCGCGCTCGGCCTCGAACCGGAGCGGGAGCTGCCGTCGGTCGGCGCGGTCTCGGCGGACCTGGACCGGGCCGCGGCGGCCGACCTGCTCGCGTCGCTCGACGCCGGCCCGGCGGCCCGCTCGGCGACGCACGCCGTGAAGGTCTGGCTCGACGGGCGCGTCGAGGCGCTCGACGTCGACTCGTCCCCGCAGATCGGCGCGCCGGCCGCCTGGGCGGCCGGGTTCACCGGCGAGGGCGTGACCGTCGGCGTGCTCGACTCCGGCCTCGACACCACCCACCCCGACCTCGACGACGTGCTGGTCGGTGCCCGGGACTTCACCGGGTCGGGCGACACCGTGGACCGGTACGGCCACGGCACGCACGTGGCCTCGATCGCGCTCGGCTCGGGCGATGCCGACGCGGTCAACCGCGGCGTGGCCCCGGGCGCCGACCTGCTGGTCGGCAAGGTGCTCGACGACTTCGGCGGCGGCGAGTCGTCGTCGATCATCGACGGCATGGAGTGGATCGCGGAGGCTGGCGCCGACGTGGTGAACATGAGCCTCGGCGAGAGCGAGCGCTACACGGACGGCACGGACCCGTTCTCGATGGCGGTCGACACGCTGAGCGCCCGGCACGGGACGCTGTTCGTCGTGGCCGTCGGCAACGAGGGCCTGCACGGCGCCGTCGTGCCGCCGGGCGCCGCGAGCTCCGCGCTCACCGTCGGCGCGGTCGACGACGACGACCAGGTCGCCTACTTCTCCAGCCGCGGCCCGCGGGCGGGTGACTACGCCATCAAGCCCGACGTCACCGCCCCCGGCGTGGAGATCGTCGCGGCGCGCGCCGACGGCACCAACGAGTGGGAGAGCGACGGCCCGTACACGGCCTGGAGCGGAACCTCCATGGCGGCCCCGCACGTGGCGGGCGCGGCGGCGGTGCTCAAGCAGGCCCGCCCCGAGCTGACCGGTCCGGAGCTCAAGGCCGTCCTCATGGGTTCGGCGCAGCACACGAGCGGCGGAGCGTTCGAGGAGGGCGCGGGCCGCGTCTTCGTGCCCGCGGCGCTCGACCTGCCCGTCACGCCGTCGCCCGCCTCGCTGTCGTTCGGCGCCTTCGAGTACCCGCAGGAGGGCACCGCGAGGCGCACCCTCACCTACGCGAACCCCGGGGACGCCGCGGTCACGCTCGACCTCACGGTCGAGGCGTCGGACCAGGACGGCGAGCCGCTGCCCGACGGCGTGGTCACGCTCGGCACCACCACGCTGACCGTCCCCGCCGGGGGCACGGCGTCGGTCGAGGTCGGTGTCGACCGCACGGCCGGGGAGCTCGAGCGCCGCTACAGCGGCGCGGTCACGGCCACCGACGCCGAGGGCCACGAGGTGCGCACGCCGCTCGGTTACTACCGCGAGCCGGACCTCGCCGACCTGGACGTCCGCACCGTCGGGCGCGGCGGCGAGCCGCACACCGGCTCGTCGAGCGTGCGCATCGTGAACGTGGACGACCCGATGCTGTTCGACGAGCACCGCGAGATCGGGCCCGAGGGCCTCGACCTGCGGGTGCCGCCGGGCCGGTACTCGGTCACGGGCTTCCTGTGGACCACGGACGAGAGCTTCGTGGTCTCGGCGGTCTCGGCCGTGCTCCGGCCGGAGGTCACGGTCGCCGACGACACCACCGTCGTCCTCGATGCGCGGGAGGCGCGCGAGCTCACCGTGGCGACCCACCGCCCCGCCGAGGTGCGGTGGATCTCGCTCGACGACACCCGGACGACCGCCGTCGGCGACGACTTCTACGGGTTCGGTGCCGTGGTCGGGGCCGACGCGAAGGCGTACGCGACCCCCACGGACGCGCCGGTCACGGTCGGCACGTGGGACCTGCAGACCCACTTCGTCCTGGAGCAGCCGGTGGCGGAGGGCCGCGCGCCGTCCTACACCTACGACCTGCTGTACACGCAGGACGTCGTGGACACGTTCCGCTTCCGCGCGGACGCCCGCAGCACCGCGGCCGTGACGACCGGCTACGCGTCCCTCGGCGCCGACCACGTCGCCGAGAGCGCCCGCGTGGGCACCGCACCGGGGCACATCTGGGGTTCGGCGATCAGCAGCCCCGTGGCCACCCCCGCACGCCGCACCGAGTACCTGAGCGCGAACGGCGTCACCTGGGGCCACCAGGTGTACGCGGGTACGGCGGAGGACCCCATGCAGGGCTACTTCGACGCCGCGGCGCGCACCTACGCACCGCGCGAGAAGGCGTGGGCCACCGTGGGCGGCGCCGTCCTGGCCCCGCGGGCCGGGACCGGCGGGTTCACGGTCACGGACGACACCCTCGGGCTCGCCCTCACGCCGTGGAGCGACGGCGACGGGAGCCGCTTCGTGTCCTTCGGCGGGCAGACCACGCGCCTGCGCGTCTGGCAGGACGGCGACCCCGTGCTCGACCAGACCCGGCCGACGGGCGAGGTGGTGCTCCCGGCGGGCGGAGCGGCCCACCGCGTGGCCCTCGACGCCAGCCGCCAGGACTCCTGGTGGGAGCGGTCGACGCGGACGAGCACCGAGTGGACCTTCCGCGCGGCCCCCGGGGCCGCGGCGCCGGCCGTGCTCGACGTCGGCTACGCCGTCCAGGGCCTCGACCTGCGCCACGCGGCACCTCGCAGCACGCGGGTCACGCTGTCGGCCGGAACCCCGAGCAAGGACCGGGCCACCTCGGCCCGCCTGTGGTGGTCCGCGGACGACGGCGCCACGTGGCACGCCGCGCCCCTCGCCGGCGGGCGGCCGGGGACGTTCACCGGCACGGTGCGCGCGCCGCACGGCACCGCGCACGTCTCGCTCCGCGTCGAGGCGCGGGACGCGTCGGGCGGCACCGTCACGCAGACGGTGATCCGCGCGTACGCCGTCCGCTGACGGGGATCCGCACCACGTGTCAGACGTACGGGTCGCTCGGGGGACCCGTACGTCTGACACGCCCGGCGAGCTGCCGGGCGCGGCGGTGGGCTCGGCCGGGCGTGTAGCCTCCTGCGCGACATGAGCGAGGCGACATGAGCGAGCACCCGACCAGCGGCGACGCCGAGTTCGCCGTGCCCGACGACGCCCTGCGCGCCGGTGCCCTCGACGCCCCGGCGGGCAGCGGGCGCGCGGGGCGCCGCGCCGGCCGGGCGCCCATCCGCGTGATCTTCGTGCCCGGGCTCGGGGACCGGCTGCCGCCGCTGGTGCACCTCCAGCGCGAGGCGCTGCGCACCTGGCGCGCGCTGGGCGTGCGGACCACGATGTTCCGCGTGCGCTGGTCCTCGGACGCCTCGTTCCAGGACCGCCTCGACCGCCTCGACGAGATGGTCGAGCGGTACGAGCAGCGAGGTGAGCGCGTGGCGCTCATGGGGGCGTCCGCCGGGGCGGGCGCCGTGCTCGCGGCCTACACCCGGCGCCGCTCGATCGTGGCCGTCGTGATCATCGCGGGGAAGTTCCTCGAGCCCGAGGACATCATCAAGCCCGTGCTCGACCGCAACGCGCCGTTCGCGCAGTCGCTCGCGACCGTGCCGAAGCTCCTGGAGGAGCTCGGGCCCGACGACCGGGCACGGATCCTCAGCCTGCGGTCGGCCCGGGACGGCGTGGTGGACGACGAGGACACCCTGCTGGAGGGCGCGGTGAACGAGACGATGCGCGTGGTGGGCCACGTGCTCGCCATCGGCTACGCGCTGATGTTCCAGGCCCGCCGGGTCGTGCGATTCCTGCGCGACGCGGTGACGGACGACGCTGCGCCCGGGCCGGAGCGCGCGGGCACGCTGTAGCGCGCCTGACGCACACTTCAGGAACGGTGCGGCCCCCGGCCCTTGTCGCGGGCGCCCGGGCTCCGCACACTCGGGTCATGACGAGCACCCAGGACACCTCCGCCGCCGTCGCGCACTTCGCCGGGCGGCTCGCCTTCGAGACCGACGTCGCCGACGTGCACGACGACCTCGCCGCCGGGCGCCGCTTCACGCTGGTCGACGTGCGCCCCCAGGAGGCGTGGGACCAGGGCCACGTGCCGGGCGCCGTGCACCTGCCGAAGGGCAAGATCAGGCTGCGGGCCGAGCAGACCCTCGACCGCGACGTGCCCGTGGTCACCTACTGCTGGGGACCGGGCTGCAACGCGGCCACCAAGGCGGCCCTCGAGCTCGCGACGCTCGGCTACGAGGTCAAGGAGATGATCGGCGGCTTCGAGTACTGGGTGCGCGAGGGCTTCCCCTACGACACGGCGTCCGGCCGGGTCCACCCCGCCCCGGACCCCCTCTCGGCCCCGCTCCACACCCACTGACGGCCGCCCGTCGACAGTCCGCCCCGATCAGACGATCAGGCCTGGTTCCGGGGTGGATCGCTGGCGCCACCGCCTGCTCGCGGCGGACCTTCCCGCGTCAGGTGGGGCGGTAGCGGTTCTCCGGGCGGCCCGTCGCGCCGTAGCGGGGCGTCACCTGGGCCAGGCCCTCGCGGACCAGGTGCTCCAGGTAGCGGCGGGCACTGACGCGCGACATCCCCACGGCCCCGGCCACCTCCGCCGCGGAGGCGTCCCGCGGCACGGCGGCGCTCCCGGCCTCGCCCGGGGAGCCGCACAGCCGGGCCAGCGCCTCCTGCACCAGGGCGCGGCTGCGCTCCGACAGGCCCTTGGGCGGCAGCGCCGTCGCCCGTGGGCCCGCCAGGAGCTGGTCGACGGCGTCCTGGTCGAGCGTGTCCTCGGCGCGGCGCAGGTCCTCGCGCCGCTGCCACACCTCGTCGAGCCGGTCCCGCAGCGCGGCCGAGGTGAACGGCTTGACCAGGTACGCGACCACGCCGCCGGCCATCGCCTGGCGCACGCTGTCCAGCTCGCGTGCGGCGGTCGTGGCGACGACGTCGACGGGCGGGCCGGGCAGCAGCCGCAGCCGGCGCAGCACGTCGAGCCCGCCGATGTCCGGCAGGTGCAGGTCGAGCAGCACCAGGTCGGGCCGCAGCCCGGCGGCGAGCCGCAGCGCGTCCGCGCCGTTCCGGGCCTCGCCGACGACGACGAACCGCGGGTGGCTCTCCACGAACCCGCGGTGCACGACGGCGACCGCCGGGTCGTCCTCCACCACGAGCGTGCGGGCCCGCCCGGTCACGACGTCGCCCCGGCGGACCCGGCACCCGCACCCGCACCAGCCGCGGCACCCACGCCCGCGGCGCCCCCGGCACCCGGCAGCACGACCGTGACCCGCGCTCCGCCGAGGTCGCCCGTGCCGACCTCGATCTCGCCGTCGCGCCGCTCCACGACCCGCCGCACCAGCGCGAGCCCGATGCCCCGGTTGTGCTCGCGGCGCCCGGAGCGGTTCGGTCCAGGGCCGCCGGCCCCCGCCTCACCCGTGACCTTCGTCGTGAACCCCGCCTTGAACACCTGGTGCTGCAGCGCGACGGGGATGCCCGGGCCGTCGTCGTCCACGCGCAGGCGCAGGTGGCCGGCGTCGGTGTGCACGAGCACCCGCACCCGGCCGTCGGTACCCACGGCCTCGACGGCGTTGTCGATGAGGTTGCCCAGCACCACGAGCGCGTCGGTGTGCACCGCGGACGCCTCGGGCGTCGCGGGGGCGTCCACGACGGAGCCCTCGTCGACGTCGAGTGTGACGTCACGCTCGCGCGCCGTGATCGTCTTGACCAGCAGGAGCGCGGCGAGCTCGGGCGACCGCACGGCCGGCGCGACCGACGACGCCGTGAGCAGCCCGCCGTAGCCCGACCGCTCGATGAACGCGACCGCCTCCTGGGTGCGGCCCAGCTCCAGCAGCCCCGAGATCACGTGCACGGTGTTGGCGAACTCGTGCGACTGGGACCGCAGGGCGTCGGTGAGGCCGCGGGTCTCCAGCAGGCCCGCGATGTCCTCCGGCTCGAGCAGGTAGATGCGCCGCCGCACCAGGCGGGTCACCCACGCCGCGCACAGCACGCCCACCACCGCGGCGGCGGCGAGCGCCGCGAGCAGCCACCCGCGGTCGTCGGTGAGGTCGGCGCGCAGCTCGGACTCCAGGATGCCGACGCTCGCGGTGCCGATCACGGGGGCGGGCGAGGCGTCGTCGGCGGCGTCGCCGTAGACGGGCACCTTGACCCGCCACGACGTGCCGAGCGTGCCGGTCTGGGTGCCGGTCCAGATCTGGCCCGACAGGGGTACGGAGGGGTCGGTGGAGACGCGGCGGCCGATCTCCTCCGGGTCGGGGTGGGAGTAGCGGACGCCGTGGTCGTCGGTGACCACCACGTAGGTGACCTCGGACGCCTCGCGGATCACCTCGGCGATGGGCTGGATGGTCGCGGAGGGGTCGGCGTCGTCGAACGCGTCGAGGATGACTGGCAGACGGGCCACGGACTGGGCCACCCCGGTCATGCGGTCGACGTAGGCCTCGCGGAGCTGCCGTTCCTGCAGCGCGGAAGCGACCACGCCGGTGGTGCAGACGAGCACGAGCACGATGACGACCTGCAGCACCAGCAGCTGCGCCCGGAGCGTCATCGCCCTTCTCACGGACGCCAGTGTGCACCGGCGGGCCGCCGGGGCGGTAGCGCAATGCCGTGACCGAAACGACCACAACGTTCGTTGCGACCACAACCCGGCCCTCGCCGGCGGGCGCTCCTACGCTCGCGCCGACCGCACCGCACTGCACCGCACTGCACCGCACTGCACCGCACTGCTCAAGGAGGAGACATGCGTATCGTCCGAACCGGGGTCGTCCCCGCGGGGGTCGTCCTGGCCCTGGCCCTCACGGGCTGTTCCAGCCTGGAGTCGAACGCCGGGGGTGGTGACGCGGCGATCGACGAGCTGTCCGTGGTGGTCCCGGCGGCGCCGGGCGGCGGCTGGGACCAGACGGGCCGCGCCCTGCAGGCCGACCTCCAGGAGGAGGGGCTCGTCGGCACCGCCACCGTCACGAACGTCGACGGCGCCGGCGGCACCGTCGGCCTGGCCAACATCGCCAACGCCACCGACCCGAACACGCTGCTCGTGATGGGCCTGGTGATGGTCGGTGCCGTGGAGACCAACCAGTCCCAGGCCCGTATCGAGGACACGACGCCGATCGCGCGCCTGACCGAGGAGCAGGAGGTGATCGTGGTGCCCGCGGAGTCGCCGTACGAGACGGTCGACGACCTGGTGGCCGACATCGAGAAGAACGGCAAGGACGTGGCCGTGACGGGCGGCTCGGCGGGCGGCACCGACCACATGCTCGCGGGCATGCTGCTCCAGGCCGCGGGCCTGCCCGCCGACGAGATCGCGCGGAGCCTCAACTACGTGGCCTACTCGGGCGGCGGGGAGTCCCTGGCGGCGCTGCTGGGCAACAACGTCGACGCGGGCATCTCGGGCGTCAGCGAGTACGCCGAGCAGGTCGAGGCGGGCGAGCTGCGGGCGCTGGCGGTCTCCGGGGAGGAGCGCGTGGACGCCCTGCCGGACACGCCGACGCTCACCGAGGCGGGCTACGACGTCGTCTTCACGAACTGGCGCGGTGTGGTCGCCCCGGGCTCCGTCGACGACGCGGAGCGGGAGGCGCTGACCGACGCGGTCACCGAGCTGGCCGGGTCGGACGCGTGGCAGGCGACGCTCGAGGAGAAGGACTGGGACGACGCGTTCCTCGCGGGCGACGAGTTCGACGCCTACCTCGAGGAGAACATCGCGGAGACGCAGTCCGTGCTGCGGGACATCGGTCTGCTCCAGTGAGCGCGGACGGCAGCGGTCCCGCGGCGGACGTCGTCGCGCCCCGCCGTCGGTGGGGCGAGCTCGTGCTCGCCGCCGCCACGGCGGCGCTCGGCGGGTACGTGCTGGTGGCCGCCGGCGACATCGTGGTGCCCGGCTCGACGAACACGCTCGGCCCGCGCGCCTTCCCCTACCTCGTGGGCGCGATGCTCGTCGCGGCGGGCGTGGTGCTGGTGATCCTGGTGCTGACCGGCCGCGCAGGGCAGGAGGAGGGCGGCGAGGACGTCGACCCGACCGTCCGCACCGACTGGCTCACGGTGGGGCTGCTCGTGGCCGCCCTCGTGGTGCACGTGTTCACGATCAACGTGCTCGGCTGGCCGTTCGCCGCCGCGCTCCTGTTCGCCGCGGCCGCCGTCGTCCTGGGCGCGCGCCCCTGGTGGCGTGCCGCCCTGGTCGGCCTGGTGCTCGGCCTGGTGATCCAGGTCGTCTTCGGCGGCCTGCTGGGGCTGTCCCTGCCGCCCGGCCCGCTCCTGGAAGGGGTGCCGTTCCTCCGTGGATAACCTCGCCGCCCTCCTCGAGGGCTTCACCACCGTGCTGCACCCGGTGTACCTGCTGTACGCGCTGTTCGGCGTGTTCGTCGGCACCGCCGTGGGCGTGCTGCCGGGCATCGGCCCGGCCATGGCGATCGCGCTGCTCCTGCCGCTCACCTACACCCTGGAGCCGACGGCGGCCATCATCGTCTTCGCGGGCATCTACTACGGCGGCATGTACGGCGGGTCGACGACGTCGATCCTGCTCAACACCCCCGGCGAGTCCGCCTCGATCGTGACCGCCATCGAGGGCAACAAGATGGCGCGTGCCGGCCGTGGGGCGGCGGCGCTCGCCACCGCCGCGATCGGCTCGTTCGTCGCCGGCACGCTCGCCACCGTGGCGCTCACGTTCCTGGCCCCCGTGGTCGCCCGCTGGGCGGTGCAGCTCGGCGAGCCCGACTACTTCGCCCTCATGGTGGTCGCGTTCGTCACCGTCGGCGCCCTGCTGGGCAGCTCGGTGCCGCGCGGCCTCGCGGCGCTCTCGCTCGGCCTCTTCCTCGGCCTGGTCGGCACCGACACCCTCACCGGGCAGCAGCGGTTCACGTTCGGCGTGCCCAACCTGGCGGACGGCATCGACGTGGTCGTGGTCGCCGTCGGCCTGTTCGCCGTCGGGGAGGCCGTGTACGTGGGGTCGCGGATGCGGCACGGTCCGGTTCACGTGATCCCGGTCGAGAAGGGCTGGCGCACCTGGATGAGGCGCGACGACTGGCGCCGCTCCTGGAAGCCGTGGCTGCGCGGCGCCGCGATCGGCTTCCCCGTCGGCACCATCCCGGCGGGCGGCGCCGACGTCGCCACCTTCCTGTCCTACGCGTCCGAGCGGCGGCTCGCCGGCCCGCGGCGCAAGGAGTTCGGCAAGGGCGCCATCGAGGGCGTCGCCGGTCCCGAGGCCGCCAACAACGCCGCGGCGTCCGGCGTGCTGGTCCCCCTGCTCACCCTGGGCCTGCCCACGACGGCGACGGCGGCCATCATCATCGTCGCCTTCCAGTCCTACGGCATCCAGCCGGGCCCCCTGCTGCTGCAGAGCCAGTCGGCCCTGGTGTGGGCGCTGGTCGCGAGCCTGTACGTGGGCAACCTCATGCTGGTCGTGCTCAACCTGCCGCTGGTGGGCATGTGGGTCAAGGTGCTGCGCATCCCGCGGCACTACCTCTACGCGGGCATCCTCCTGTTCGGCGCGCTCGGCTCCTACGCGCTGAACTTCTCGCCCGTGGACGTGCTGCTCCTGGTGGTGGTCGGGCTCGTCGGGTTCTTCATGCGCCGGTACGGGTACCCCGTGGCGCCCCTCGTGGTCGGCATGATCCTCGGCCCCATGGCGGAGGACCGGCTGCGCCGCTCCCTCGCCATCAGCCAGGGCGACCTCGCCTACCTCGTGACCAGCCCCTTCGCCGCGACGGCGTACGCGGCGATCGCGGTCCTGCTGGCCGTGGGCCTCTGGCTCCGGCGGCGTGAGCGCGCGCAGGAGGTCACGACGAACTGACTCCGGCTCGATAGGCTCGCCGGATGAGCACCGCACTGATCACCGGCGGGTCCGCCGGCCTGGGCCTCGAGTTCGCCCGACAGCTGGCCGCCGCAGGGCACGACCTGGTGCTCGTGGCACGCGACGCGGAGCGCCTGCGTCAGGTCGCCGAGGAGCTCGGCCCGGCGCACGGCGTCGCCGTCGAGGTGCTCCCGGCGGACCTCTCGGTGGCCGACGACGTCGCGCGGGTCGCGCAGCGGCTCGCCGTCGTCGGCGGCCGGCCGGGGGAGGGCGACCTGCGGCCCGTCGGCCTGCTCGTCAACAACGCGGGCTTCGCCACGGGCACCCGGTTCGCGAAGAGCCGCGTCACCACCGAGCGCCGCAGCATCGACGTCATGGTGAAGGCGGTGGTCGAGCTCACGCACGCCGCCGTCGGGCAGATGCTCGAGCGCGACCGCGGCGCGATCCTCAACGTCGGCTCCGTCGCCGCCCTCACCGCCGGCGGCACGTACGCCGCCGCCAAGGCGTACGTGCGCACGTTCACCGAGTCGCTCGCCTCCGAGCTGCGCGGCACCGGCGTCACCGTCACCCTGCTCTCGCCCGGGTTCACGCACACCGAGTTCCACGCGCGGGCCGGTGTCCCCGAGTCCTCGATCGCTCCCGAGTGGGGCTGGCTGAACGCCGAGTACGTGGTGCGGACGGCGCTCGCCGACGTGCGCCGTGGCGTGGTGCTGTCGACGCCGTCAGCGCGCTACAAGGCGGCCTCCGCGCTGCTGCGGGTGGCGCCGCGCTGGGCCGTGCGCGCCCTCGGCTCCTACCGCTGACCGCGCGGCCGGGGCCGGGCCGCGACGTACCCTTGCACCGTGAACGCTGACTTCTCCCCGACCCCGCGCGAGCAGCTCGCCGAGCTCATCAAGGAGCTCGCGGTGGTGCACGGCCGCGTGACCCTGTCCTCCGGCAAGGAGGCCGACTACTACGTCGACCTGCGCCGCATCACGCTGCACCACCGGGCAGCGCCGCTCGTGGGGCACGTGCTCCTCGACCACCTGGAGGAGGTCGGGCTGGGCACGGCCGAGGTCGACGCCGTGGGCGGGCTGACCCTGGGGGCCGACCCGATCGCGACGGCACTGCTGCACGCCGCGGCGTCGCGCGGGCAGGACCTCGACGCGTTCGTGGTGCGCAAGGCCGCCAAGGCGCACGGCATGCAGCGCCAGATCGAGGGGCCGGACATCGCGGGCCGCAAGGTCGTCGTCGTCGAGGACACCACCACGACCGGGGGCTCGCCGATCACCGCGATCGAGGCCGCGCGCGCCGCGGGCGCCGAGGTGCTCGGCGTCGCCACCATCGTCGACCGGGCCACGGGCGCGGGCGAGAAGATCGAGGCGCTCGGCGTGCCGTACCACTTCCTCTACGGCCTCGGGGACCTCGGTCTCGCCTGATCCGGCGGCCGGTCGCCATACCGTAAAAGTGGCCGTCTCATATCACTTGCTCGTGGAGACTTTTGCCTAGCCCTGCTGTATCTTTACGTTCATGGGGCCTTTTGTCGCATTAGTCCTGCTCGTTGCCGGCGTCGTGACCTTCACGGTCAGCGCTGCCCGGATCATGCGGCGTGGGCGTTCGCAGGACGTCGCCCAGTGGGCCGAGGCGAACGGGTGGGAGTACGTGGGCACCGACCCCGTGCTGGCCCAGCGCTGGACCGGCCGGCCCTTCGGCATCGGCATCGACCGGGTGGCCCGCGACGTCGTCCGGGGCAACGTCGACGGGTTCGACATGGTCTCGTTCACCTACACGTGGCGCTCGGGCGCGCCGGAGGGGGACAGCCGCCGGCTCGGCCTGCGCCGCACGGCGCACGTCGTCGCGCTCGACGCCCTGCCGGGCGAGCCGGTGGTGGACCTGTCGCCCGAAGGCCTGCGCGAGAAGTGGCAGAAGCTCTTCGGCGCGCAGGACGTGCAGATCGACAACCCGGCCTTCGACGGCCAGTGGCTCGTGCGCACGTCCGACGAGTTCTTCGCGCGCCGGGCGCTGGACGCCCGCCTCGCCAACATCGTGATGCTGCCCGACTTCCACGGCTCCCGGCTGCGGATCGAGGGCCCGTCGGTGCTGCTGTGGCGGCCGGGCCGCACCGACGTCACGACCCTCCACGAGCGCGCCAAGCGCGTCGCCGACGTCGCCCGCATCGTGCTGCCGATGGAGAAGGGCGGCCCGCGCTTCGAGTCGGGCGGCACCATCGACGGGTTCGGTATCCCGGGCCTGACCTGAGCCCCGCCGGGCTCAGACCCGGTCGACGATGTCCGCGATCGAGCTCACCACGTGGCTCGGCCGGAACGGGTACTTCTCGACCTCCTCGACGGCCGTCGAGCCCGTGAGCACGAGGAACGTCTCCAGCCCCGCCTCCATGCCACCGAGGATGTCCGTGTCCATGCGGTCGCCCACCATCGCCGTCGACTCCGAGTGCGCGCCGATCAGGTTCAGGGCGGACCGGAACAGCACCGGGTTGGGCTTGCCCACGTAGTAGGGCTGCCGGCCGGTCGCCGCCGTGATCATGGCCGCGACCGACCCGGCGGCGGGCAGCAGACCTTCCTGCGACGGGCCCGTGACGTCCGGGTTGGTGCAGATGAACCGCGCGCCGCCCACGATCAGCCGGATGGCCTTGGTGATGGCCTCGAACGAGTACGTGCGGGTCTCACCGAGCACCACGTAGTCCGGGTCGGACTCGGTGAGCGTGAAGCCGGCCTGGTGCAGCGCCGTCGTCAGACCGGCCTCGCCGATCGCGTACGCGCTGCCGTTCGGGATCTGGTCCGCGACGAACTGCGCGGTCGCCAGGGCCGACGTCCAGATGTTCTCCTCCGGCACGTCGATGCCGCTGTACGCGAGCCGCGCACGCAGGTCGCGCGGCGTGAAGATCGAGTTGTTCGTCAGCACGAGGAACGGCAGGTCCTTGTCGCGCAGCGCCTTGATGAACTCCGGGCCGCCGGGCAGGGCCGTCCCCTCGTGCACCAGCACGCCGTCCATGTCCGTGAGCCAGGCTTCGGTGGTCCGCTCCATGCGGGTCAGCCTAGTGTCTCGGCCCGGGGCACAATGGCGGCCATGCCCGAGCGCCTGTCCGAGGACCTGCCCGAGGAAGCGCCCCGCGAGGTGGGCGTCGGCCCCTGGTCCGGGCCGCTGCCCGACGACCCCCGCTACGACCCGGGTCTGCTCGCCGACGGCGACCGCCGCAACGTGACCGACGGGTACCGGTACTGGACCGTGGAGGCGATCGTCGCCGACCTGGACACCCGCAGGCACCCGTTCCACGTCGCGATCGAGAACTGGGCGCACGACCTCAACATCGGGTCGGTGGTGCGCACGGCCAACGCCTTCAACACGGCGGGCGTGCACGTCGTGGGCCGACGCCGCTGGAACCGGCGGGGCGCCATGGTCACCGACCGCTACCTGCACGTGAGCCACCACCCGGACGCGGAGGCGCTGGCGGCGTGGGCGGCCACGGCTGGGCCCGACGGGAGCCGGCTGGCGGTGGTCGGCATCGACAACGTGCCCGGCTCGGAGCCGATCGAGGGGTACGCGCTGCCGCGCGAGTGCGTGCTCCTGTTCGGCCAGGAGTCCACCGGCCTCACCGCCGAGGCGCAGGCCGCGTGCGACGTCGTCCTGCACATCACCCAGTACGGGTCCACCCGGTCGATCAACGCGGGTGCGGCGGCGGCGATCGCCATGCACGCGTGGGTCACGCAGCACGCGTGAGCCGCCGGATCGCGTGCTCGGGAGAACCGGCGGCGGGATAGGATCCGTCGCCGCGGTCACCGGGACCTCGGCCGTCCAGGAGGAACCAGTGGTCACCGAGTACACGCCGCGAGCGGGCGGCTACCGCGCCGCACCGGCAGGCGGCAGCGGGGCGAGGACGCCGCGCCTGCCCTACACCTACCCGCGCCGGAGGTCGGCCGTCGGTTGGCTGTTCCTCCTGCTCAGCCCGCTGTTCGTCGGAATCACCTACGTGTTCGCGAACTACCCCGTCGACAGGTTCCCGCTGAGCACGACCGGCTCGGTGACCGACGCCTGGGTCACCGCCGTGCTGGTGTCCGCCGGGTTCGTCTTCATGGTGCTCCTGGACGGCCGGTTCCTACGTGCCACGGCTGACGGCGTCGTGGCGCGTGCCGCGTCGAAGCAGTACGAGCTCGCGTGGTCGGACATCGCGCTGATCGAGCACACGGAGACCGGTCTGACGATCACGGACCACCAGGGCGGCACCCGCACGATCGAGCTCATCGAACGGAGCGTGCGGGCCAGGCTGCAGCGTCG
Organism: Promicromonospora thailandica; assembly: GCF_024171955.1. Lineage (GTDB taxonomy): Bacteria > Actinomycetota > Actinomycetes > Actinomycetales > Cellulomonadaceae > Promicromonospora > Promicromonospora thailandica. The sequence continues at coordinate 131,382 of NZ_JAMTCS010000002.1, forward strand.
TGCCACCCCGATGGCGCAGGTCGCAGCGGACCTCGAGCTGCTCAGGGTGGAGATGCGCGCGCCGAGGTCGCTCCACTCGCAGGTCCGGGTCGGCCGGGTGCGTCCGAGCGCCCTGGAATGGGTGCTGATCGTCGTCGTCGTGCTGGGCTCGGTGGTCGTGGCCGGGCTCCGGACAGCGGGCGTCGCGCCGCTCTGAAGGGGTCCTGTCGATGACGACCACAGTGTTTCGGCCGCCCGGCTGTCGAACGGGCGCACACGACCGCTGACGGATCATGGCAAGATCGATGGTGCATCCCTGGGCGGCCCTGGACACTCTTGCGACCGCCCACCTCACCATTCGTTTGGAGTTTCCCAGATGCCCATCGCAACCCCTGAGATCTACGCCGAGATGATCGACCGGGCGAAGGCCGGCAAGTTCGCCTACCCCGCGGTCAACATCACCTCGTCGCAGACGATCACCGCCGCGCTTCAGGGCTTTGCCGAGGCGGAGTCGGACGGCATCATCCAGGTTTCCGTGGGCGGCGGCGAGTACGCGTCGGGCTCGACGGTGAAGGACCGCGTCTCCGGCTCCCTCGCGCTGGCGGCCTACGCCACCGAGGTCGCCAAGGGCTACGGCGTCAACATCGCCATCCACACGGACCACTGCACCGCCGACAAGCTCGACTCCTGGGTCAAGCCGCTGCTCGCGATCGAGGCCGAGCAGGTCAAGAACGGCGGGCTGCCGACCTTCCAGTCGCACATGTTCGACGGTTCCACCGTGCCGATCGAGGAGAACCTCGTGATCGCGGCCGAGCTGCTCGAGCTCTCGCAGGCCGCGCGCACGATCCTCGAGATCGAGATCGGCGTGGTCGGGGGCGAGGAGGACGGCCACACCGCCGAGATCAACGACAAGCTGTACACGACCCCCGAGGACGGCCTGGCCACGGTCCGCGCGCTCGGTGCGGGCGAGAAGGGCCGCTACCTGACCGCCCTGACGTTCGGCAACGTGCACGGCGTGTACAAGCCGGGCGCCGTGAAGCTCCGCCCGGAGATCCTGCTCGACATCCAGAAGTCCGTCGGCGCCGAGATCGGCAAGGAGATGCCGTTCGACCTGGTGTTCCACGGTGGTTCGGGCTCGACGGCGGAGGAGATCTCCGCGGCCGTCGACAACGGCGTCATCAAGATGAACATCGACACCGACACGCAGTACGCCTTCACGCGTCCCGTCGTCGAGCACATGTTCAAGAACTACGACGGCGTGCTGAAGATCGACGGCGAGGTCGGCAACAAGAAGGCCTACGACCCGCGCGCCTGGGGCAAGAGCGCGGAGGCGGGAATGGCCGCCCGCATCGTCGAGGCGTGCCAGCAGCTCCGCTCGGCGGGCCAGAAGCTCTGACCCGGCCCGCGCCGCCGAAGTAGAACTGTGGCGAGATAGAACGGGGGCGGAGGTGCTGATCAGCACCTCCGCCCCCGTTCTATCTCGCCACAGTTCTACTTCGGCATCACGAGGCGGGTGGGCCGCCCACGCCTGCCGGGGCCTGCGTGGTGTCTGACGGCGGGCCCGCCGGACCGTCGTCGTCCAGCTCGAAGCCCGGGTCCTCGTCCACGATGTCCAGCAGGTCGCCGATCCGCGTGACCTCCAGCAGGAAGCGCACCGTCGGCGGTGCGCGCAGCACGCGCACCCGGTGCGGGCTGCGGCTCGCGAGGCGCGCGAGGAACGCGACACCGGACGAGTCCATGAAGGTCACGTGGTGCGCGTCGATCTCGACGGGAAGGCGCGACTCCTCCGCCGCGGCCGTCGCCTCGTGCAGGTCACCGCCGATGTCGGCGTCGATCTCGCCGGAGAGCACGATCCGTGCCCGGGACTTGCCCACGATGACGTGGATGCTCGCGGGGTCCCCGATCTCGGGGTTCTGCTGTCCGGGGTCCTGGGGGCTCCCGCCCTGCGGACCGCGCGGGGGGTCGTATGTTCCGTCCTGCACGGTTCTCCTTCCGGGAGCAATGGTGGTGGCGCTGTGTCGGTCCGATGATAGAGGTTGTGGTTCAGATCTCGGACCGTCCCAATCTACGGTTGAATGTCCTGCTGGAACAGCACCTCGAGCAATAGACATGGATGGGAGGGCATTTTGACCGATTCATCCGGTCTGACACCGTCCTCTCCGCAGCCGCGCCACCCCGGCCTTTCCGTCTTCGGCCTCGGCCCGAACCAGGACGGCCCCGACACGACACCGGACGAATCGCCCGAAGGAAACGGCTTCCGCTTCGGCACCACGCCGGTTCCCGCCCCCGAGAGCGTGCCGCCGTCGGGGCGCCCCGACGTTCCGCCGCCCGGGGCGCACCGTGCCCAGCCCGCCGAGCAGCGGCACCCGGCCGCGCGCCGGCACGAGCACCCCGCACCCGCCGCGCCGACGCGCCGGGGCATGGCGGGCACCGGCATCCCGCGCACCCTCCCGCCGTCGATCGGTGACGTGCTGCTGCGCGCCGCCGTGAACGTGGGCATCCCGGTGTTCCTCACGGGGCCCACCGAGGACGGCATGCCGATGCTGTGGGCCAACAGCGCCTTCGAGCGGTACGCGGGCGTGCGGTTCAGCGACTTCGCCGGGTTCACGGTGCGCCGGCTGGGCGAGATGCTTGTCGAGCCGCAGGACCTGGAGCGGATGACGGAGCTGGTCAACGCGGGCCAGGAGGTGCACGCGACGGTGCGCTCGCACCTGCGCGGTGGCACGAACGGCTGGGCGCAGCTCACGCTCACCCCGGCCCGCGCCGGGCACGGCGACCGCATCACGCACTGGGTGGGCTTCAGCGTCGACGTCTCCGAGCACATGGAGCGGCACGCCGCGCAGCTCGCCAGCCTCGAGGTCGAGCGGCAGCAGCGCGAGGACCTCGACCTCATCGCGCAGACCACCGAGATCCTCACCGACCTCGAGTACCCGTACGCGCTGCGCGACATCGCGGAGCTGCTCCAGTCCATGGTGCGCTGGGCGGGCTTCTACGTGAACGACGACGGCCTCAAGCACGCCTCCGGCATCGACGTCTCCTCGCCGCCGAGCGGCCGCGGACGCCGGCACGCGCGGTACATCGAGGGCGACAACATCGCGGACAAGTCGCTGCGCCGACGACCGCAGACCGACGCCCTGGGCGACTCGGTGACCACGGGCCCGATGCCGATCCTCGAGGTCGTGGACTCCGTGCAGGACGTGCTCGACGGCGTCATCGACGGCCCCGTCATGCTGCACCTGGACATCCCGCACGCGCCGCACTCGGCATCCGGCTGGCTGCAGCGCGACCTGACCCTGCGCCTCGCGGACGAGCTGGGCAAGGCCCCCGACTCGGTGGTCGTGCACCCCGTCGCCGGACGGCGGGACGTGCTCGGCCTCATCGTCATCGTCCCGGACGAGGACGAGGGCGGCGAGTACGTCGAGGCCGAGGAGCCGGACACGCTGCGCACCGTCGTGGAGGTGGTGGCCCGCCGCGCGGGCAGCGCCATCGACAACGCGCGCATGTACGCGCGCGAGCACCGCCTGGCCGAGACCCTGCAGCGTGCCATGCTCCCGGAGCAGGCCGACGTCGCGGGCCTGGACGTGTGGACCTACTACGCCCCGAACGCCGAGCACGCGCAGGTGGGCGGCGACTGGTACGACGTGCTGCAGATCTCGCCGGAGCTGGTGGGCATCGTGATCGGCGACGTCGTGGGGCACGACGTCGAGGCGGCCGCGACCATGGGTCAGCTCCGGTCGGTGGTGCGCTCCTACGCCTTCGAGCTGTCCACGCCGAGCCGCGTGCTCGAACGCGTCGACCAGCTCGTGGCCGGCATGGGCATCCCGCGCTCCGCGAGCATGGTCTACGCCTCGCTCACGCGCGAGGAGGAGCCCGACACCTGGACGGTCGGCTACTCGCGCGCGGGTCACCTGCCGCCGCTGCTGCTGCGCGGCGGCGAGGTCGTCAAGCTCGACGAGGGCGGAGGCGCGCTGGTCGGCTTCGGCTCGCGCGACCGGACCACGGGCCAGGCCCGGCTCCAGGCCGGCGACACGCTGCTGTTCTACACGGACGGCCTCATCGAGCGGCGTGACCGGTCCCTGCGGCTGGGGCTCGAGGCGCTGCTGGAGACCGCGTCCGCGATCACGGCGCGCGACGCCGCGGGGGTGGGCGAGGAGCTCCTGTCCCGTCTGGCGGACGCGCCGGAGGACGACGTCGCGATCGTCGTCGTCCGCATCCCCGACCCGACCGGGGACGCCGGGGGGACCGCACTGTCGCCGCGCTGGCGCCGCTGGATGCTGCCGAGCGAGCCGTCGTCGATCGGCCGGGCGCGGCACGCCGTGCTGCGTACCTGTCAGGCCTGGGGCATCGAGGAGTCCGCGCAGGCCGAGCTGGTGGTCTCGGAGCTGGTGGCGAACGGGGTGCTGCACGGCTGGGGGCACATCGCGCTCCGGCTGTACGACACCGGGGACGGCCTGCGCATCGAGGTCGAGGACAACAACCCGGCGCCGCCCGTGGCGACCGACGGGCACCCGAACCGGCTGGGCGGGTTCGGCATGCAGATCGTCGACCGGCTCGCGGAGTGGGGCTGGCGCCCGTCGGGCAGCGGCAAGCTGGTGTGGGCAAAGCTCCGCCGCCAACCCACGCCCCCGAAGTAGAACCCTGGCGAGATAGAACCGCAGCGAAGTAGAACGGCAGCGAAGTAGAACCACAGCGAAGTAGAACCACAGCGAAGTAGAACGGCAGCGCATCCGGACGGGATGCGCTGCCGTTCTACTTCGCTGCGGTTCTATCTCGCCAGAGTTCTATCTCGCCACGGTTCTACTTCGGCGCCAGGAGGGGGTGGATAACGTTTTACGCGGTGGACGCGTCGCGGTGGGCTAACGGGGACACGTCGTCGTCCCGCGGAGTCATCACCGCGAAGCCCGAGTCGGGGGCGGAGGGCTCGCACGCGTGCTCGTCGTCCACGCGGAAGAGCTCCATGGCGCCGCACACCTCGAGCACGAAGAGGTCTCGCTCGTCGGCCCCGCGGATGACGGTGGCGCCGCCGCGCTTGCGGCCGGCGTCGGCCAGCGAGATGAGGAACGCGGCCCCCGTCGAGTCCATGAAGGTGACCCGGCACATGTCGATGACGAGCAGCTGCCGGCGCAGGCCGACCACGCGCGCCGCGATCTCCGGGAACTGGTCTCGTTCGGCGAGGTCGAGGTCGCCGGCGATCACGAGCGTCGTCGTCGTGGGAGACGTCGCGATCTCGATCATGTGTCGAGCGTAACGACTGTTGCTCGATCGCACCGGATGAAAGGCAAAATTCACCGCCTCCGCGGCGCCCCCGGGCAATCCGGTGCGTCCCTCTTTGTCCGAGTCTGGAGCGCGGATGTGAGAATCACCGCATGAGCACCCACGAGAACCTGCTGCAGGGACCCGCGCCGACGCTGCTGCCCGACGACCTCCCCGACGCCCGCGAGCGGCTGGCCGCGGGCGAGGACCCGGTGGCGGTCGCCGCGGACGCCCCGGCGTCGTCCCTGGTCTGGGCCGTCCTGGCGGAGCGCGCCCTCACGACGGGCACGCCCGCGGGGGACGTCGAGGCGTACGCCTACGCGCGGACCGGCTACCACCGCGGCCTGGACGCGCTGCGCCGGGCGGGCTGGCGCGGGCAGGGCCCGGTGCCCGCGAGCCACGTGCCGAACCAGGGCTTCCTGCGCGCCCTGCTCGCGCTCTCGGAGGCGGCCGGCCGCATCGGCGAGGCGCAGGAGGCCCAGCGCTGCGCGACGTTCCTCACGGACTCCGGCACGTCGGCCGAGCAGGTCCGCGCCCTGCGCGCCGCCACGAAGTAGACTCGGGCGCGGCTCGCCGGCGCCAACGGAGCGCACGCGCGGAGCGACCAAGCAATCCGAGAAGGTGGAGATCCATGCCAGGCGTCGTGCTCGTCGGGGCCCAGTGGGGCGATGAGGGCAAGGGAAAGGCGACGGACCTCCTGGGCTCCCGCGTCGACTACGTGGTCAAGTTCAACGGTGGCAACAACGCGGGGCACACGGTCGTCATCGACGACGAGAAGTACGCGCTGCACCTGCTGCCGTCGGGCATCCTGTCGCCGGGCGTCGTGCCGGTCATCGCGAACGGCGTGGTGGTCGACATCGAGGTGCTGTTCGAGGAGCTCGACGCGCTGATCGAGCGCGGTGTCGACGTGTCGCGCCTGCTCGTGTCGGGCAGCGCGCACGTCATCGCGCCCTACCACCGCACCATCGACAAGGTGACCGAGCGGTTCCTCGGCAAGCGCCGCATCGGCACCACGGGCCGCGGGATCGGCCCGGCGTACGCCGACAAGATCAACCGTGTCGGCATCCGCATGTGGGACCTCTTCGACGAGAAGATCCTGCGCGCCAAGATCGAGGGCTCGCTCGACCAGAAGAACCACCTGCTGGTCAAGGTCTACAACCGGCGCGCGATCACCGTGGACGAGACGCTGGAGGACCTGCTCCGGTACGCCGAGCGGCTGCGCCCCATGGTCACGGACACGGCCGTGGAGCTGAACAAGGCCCTCGACGCCGGCAAGAACGTCCTGTTCGAGGCGGGCCAGGCCACCATGCTCGACGTCGACCACGGCACCTACCCGTTCGTCACGTCGTCCAGCGCGACGGCGGGTGGTGCGGTCACCGGGTCCGGCGTCGGCCCCACCCGCATCGACTCCGTGATCGGCGTCATCAAGGCGTACACGACGCGCGTCGGCGAGGGCCCGTTCCCCACCGAGCTGTTCGACGACAAGGGCGAGCTCCTGCGCAAGACCGGCGGCGAGTACGGCGTCACCACCGGCCGCGCGCGCCGCACCGGGTGGTACGACTCCGTGATCGCCCGGTACGCGACCCGCATCAACGGCCTCACCGACATCGTGCTCACCAAGCTCGACGTGCTCACCGGCCTGGAGAAGGTCCCGGTCTGCGTGGCCTACGACGTCGACGGCGTGCGCCATGACGAGATGCCCACCGACCAGACGGCGTTCCACCACGCCAAGCCGGTCTACGAGGAGCTCGACGGCTGGTGGGAGGACATCTCCCGGGCCCGCTCCTTCGAGGACCTGCCGAAGAACGCGCAGGCGTACGTCAAGGCGCTCGAGGAGATGTCGGGCACGCGGATCTCCGCCATCGGCGTGGGCCCGAAGCGTGACGAGATCATCCCCGTCCACGACCTCATCCACAGCCGCTGACACACCCGCTGACACACCCGCTGAGTCCGTACCCACCGAGAAAGCCCTCCGCCACTGTGAAGATCCTCGTCATCGGTACCGGTGCCCGCGAGCACGCCATCATCCACTCCCTGCACCGGGAGACCGCGGCCGGGACCGCGGCGCACGAGCTGCACGCGGCCCCGGGCAACCCCGGCATCGCGGCCCTGGCCACCCTGCACACGGTGGACCCGCTGGACGGCGCGGCGGTGACGGCGCTCGCCGAGCAGGTCGGCGCCGAGCTCGTCGTCGTCGGCCCGGAGGCGCCGCTGGTGGCGGGCGTGGCCGACTCGGTCCGCGCGGCCGGCATCCCGGTGTTCGGGCCGTCGGGCGAGGCGGCCCGCCTGGAGGGCTCGAAGTCGTTCGCCAAGGAGGTCATGGCCGCCGCCGGCGTGCCGACGGCCATGGCGCACGTGTGCACCGACGTCGACGAGCTCGAGGCCGCGCTGGACGCGTTCGGCGCGCCCTACGTGGTCAAGGACGACGGGCTCGCGGCGGGCAAGGGCGTCGTGGTGACCGACGACCGCGCCCAGGCGCTCGCGCACGGTGCGGCCTGCCTGGCGCACGAGGGCGGCCGCGTGGTGGTCGAGGAGTACCTCGACGGCCCCGAGGTGTCCCTGTTCTGCGTGTGCGACGGCGCGACGGTGGTCCCCCTGGTGCCGGCGCAGGACTTCAAGCGCGTGGGCGACGGCGACGCCGGCCCGAACACCGGCGGCATGGGCGCCTACACACCGCTGGACTGGGCGCCGTCGGGCCTGGTGCAGGAGGTCGTGTCCCGCATCGCCCAGCCCACCGTGGACGAGATGGCGCGGCGCGGCACCCCGTTCTCGGGCGTGCTGTACGTGGGGCTCGCGCTCACCAGCCGGGGTACCCGCGTGGTCGAGTTCAACGCCCGCTTCGGCGACCCGGAGACGCAGTCCGTGCTGGCCCGGCTCGCCACGCCGCTGTCCGAGGTCATGCTCGCGGCGGCCCGGGGTGGGCTCGCCGGGCTGGAGCCGCTGCGCTGGCGGTCCGAGGCGTCGGTCACGGTCGTCGTCGCGTCGGAGGGCTACCCGGCCTCGGCCCGCTCGGGCGACCCGGTCACGGGCGTCGAGGACGCCGAGGCCCTGCCCGGGGTGCACGTGCTGCACGCGGGCACCGGACTCACCGAGACCGGGGAGCTGGTCAGCGCGGGCGGCCGCGTGCTGTCCGTGGTCGCGCTCGGCTCGGACCTCGCCGACGCCCGCCGCCGGGCCTACGAGGGCGTGGCGCGCATCGAGCTCAAGGGGTCGCACCACCGCACCGACATCGCCCGCGCGGCGGAGCGGGGCGAGGTCTCCGTCCCGTAGCGCGGAGATCACAGGGCGGGGCACCCCGGCGCGCCGGTAGACTCGTCCCCGGAATCCCCCTCGTCATTCCCCTCAGCAAGGAGCCTTCGTGGGACGCGTCGTCGTCGAGGTCATGCCCAAGCCCGAGATCCTGGACCCCCAGGGCAAGGCCGTGGTCGGGGCGCTGCCGCGCCTCGGTTTCACCCAGTTCTCCGGTGTGCGTCAGGGCAAGCGGTTCGAGCTCGAGGTGGACGGCGAGGTGACGCCGGAGATCCTCGCCGCTGCCCGCGAGGCCGCCACCACCCTGCTGTCCAACCCGGTCATCGAGGACGTCGTGTCGGTCACCGACGCGTCGGCCGAGGTCGCCGCGGTGAACGCCTGATGTCGGCGACCGCGCCGACGTCCGTGGCCACGGGCATCACCGGCGCCCGGATCGGCGTCATCACCTTCCCCGGCACGCTCGACGACCGGGACGCCGCGCGCGCCGTGCGCCTGGCGGGCGCCGAGGCCGTCTCGCTGTGGCACGCGGACGAGTCGCTGCACGACGTCGACGCCGTGGTGCTGCCCGGCGGCTTCTCCTACGGTGACTACCTGCGCGCCGGCGCGATCAGCCGGTTCGCCCCGGCGATGGCCGCGGTGGTGGACGCCGCCAAGGGCGGGATGCCGGTGCTGGGCATCTGCAACGGCTTCCAGGTGCTGACCGAGGCGCACCTGCTGCCCGGCTCGATGGTCAAGAACGACCACCTGCACTTCGTGTGCCGCGAGCAGGCCATGATCGTGGAGAACGCGCGGACGGCGTGGACCAACGAGTTCCGCCGCGGGCAGCGCATCACGATCCCGCTGAAGAACCAGGACGGGCAGTTCGTCGCCGACGAGCGCACGCTCGACGAGCTCGAGGGCGAGGGTCGCGTCGTCTTCCGCTACGACGGCCGGAACCCCAACGGTTCCCGCCGCGACATCGCGGGCATCACGAACGAGCGCGGCAACGTGGTGGGGCTCATGCCGCACCCGGAGCACGCCGTCGAGCCCGGCTTCGGCCCGGCCTCCGAGGAGGGTCCGCGCGCCGGGACCGACGGGCTGACGTTCTTCACGTCGGTGCTGTCCTCGCTGGTCCACGCGTGACCGCAGGGCCGTCCCCGGCAGGTCCGCGTGTCCGCTGAGGTGCTGGCCGGTCTCACGGTCGACGCGGTGGACTGGGACCACGCCGACGCCGTCCGCCTGCGCGCGGAGCAGCAGCACGAGATCGACCTGCGGTACGCCCAGCCCGGCCGGCCGCCGGAGACGGGCCCCGACGGGCTCCCCGTGCGTGACACGCGCGACCAGGTGGACCCGGACACGCTGCTCGCCACGCTCGTCCTGCGGGTCGACGGCGTCCCGGCCGGGCACGCCGCCGTCCGCGACCTCTCCGGCCGCGACGACTACCGCGGCGGGCTGCACCCGGATGCCACCGCCGAGGTCAAGCGGGTCTTCGTCGCCGCGGGCTTCCGCGGCCGCGGCCTGTCCCGCACCCTCATGGAGGCGGCCGAGGACGCCGCCCGCGCCGCGGGCGCCCGGCACCTGATCCTCGAGACCGGCCTCATGCAGCCCGAGTCGCTGGGCCTGTACCTGCGGATGGGCTACGACCCGGTCGAGTCGTTCGGGGTCTGGTCGTCCGAGCCCGGGTCGCGCTGCTTCGGCAAGTGGCTCGTGCCGGACGCCGTCACCGGTCCCGACCTCGGGAGGACGCCCGCACCCCGCCCCGCCGTGACGCTCCGCGAGGTGCCGTGGGGCGACCCGGACGCCGTCGCGCTGCGCCGCGCGATGTGGGCGTTCCTCCAGGAGCGCTACCCCGAGCTGGTGCCCGACGTCGAGGCGCGGGGCGGCCACGACGCCGTCGACGCCGAGCGTGGGCGTGCCGCCCTGGCGACGTTCGTCGCCACCCTGGACGGCCGGCCCGTGGGCTGCGCGACCCTCGTCGCCGCCGGGGCCGGTCCCCGGCACCTCACGGCGGACCCGGTGCGCGGCATCGGCGGGCTCGCGTCCGCCGGGACGCCGGACGCGCCCGGCTTCGAGATGCGCAGCGTGTTCGTGGACCCGGACGTGCGCCGCGCCGGGGTGGCCACGAGCCTGGTGCGCCGGCTCGAGGACGAGGCCCGCGGGCGCGGTGGCCGCGCGCTGTTCCTCGCCACCGGCTTCCGGCAGCCGGAGGCCCTGCGGCTCTACGTGGGGCTGGGCTACCGGCCGGTGCTGCCCTACCCGCCGCACGGGACCCCGGACGACCCGCTGCTGCTGTACCTGGGCAAGCCGCTCTGAGCCGGGAGCTCCGGGGAGGTCAGCGGCCCCGGAGGAAGTCGAGCTGGGCCCGCACCGACGAACGCGCCGCGAGCAGCACGGACGGGTCCACGTCGGCGTACACGGCGCGGGTCACCGCGTCCAGGAGCGCGTCCGGCAGCGGCCCCTCGACGGCGAGCCCGGCCCCGGCGGGCAGCGTCGCCGACAGCGCGGCGCGCACCTGGTCCAGGCGCTCCAGGCGGTGCGCCCGGTACGCCCGCACGGCCGCGCCGAGGTCGGTGCGGACCGGGCCGTGGCCTGGCAGCCCGGCCACCGGCGTCGTGTCGGTCCCGAGCTCTGCCACGCGCGCCTCGATGCGGTCCAGGGACGCCAGGTAGTCCCGCAGCGAGCCGTCCGGCTCGGCGAGCACCGTCGTCCCCTGCCCCAGCACCGTGTCGCCCGTGAGCACCACCGGGGCGTCCGCGTCGCCGGGCAGGACCACGAAGCACGCGGAGTCCGCGGTGTGCCCCGGCGTGGCCAGCACCTCGACGCGGAGGCCCGCGACCTCCAGCACCTCCCCGTCCGCGAGCGGCCCGGACGCGACGTCGGCCCGGCCGGTACCCGGCGCGCAGAACTCCGGCAGCACCGCCCGGGACGGCGCCCCGGTGAGCTCGCGGAAGCGGGCCAGGCCGCCGGTGTGGTCGGCGTGCCGGTGGGTCACCAGCACGAGCTCGACGGGCCCGGCGTCCGCCAGGGCCTGGAGGTGGACGTCCAGGTCAGGGCCGGGGTCCACCACCACGCAGCCGGTCGCGCCGGGGGCGCGCAGCACGTACGACCGGGTGCCGTCGAGCGTCATCGGCCCGGGGTTGTCGGCACGCAGCACCGTGGCGAAGGAGGCAACCGGATTCACCGGCACACCTTATCCGGCGGTCAACAGGGGTTGTGCTATGGCGTACTCCGGTGTGTGATCGGTAAAACCACCTCCCAGTGTCGAGAGGAACCCCAGGATGTCCGCGATTCTCGACCGGTCACACAGGTCACGGAGACGGGCACGGAACGGTCGCGCCCGCACGGCGGTCCCCGCCGTCCTCACCGCCGTGGCCCTCGCCGTGACGGTCCAGTCCGTCCCGGCGGCCGGGGCGGCCGGGCCGGCGGCTCTCGTCACCGCGACCCCGGTCGTGCTCGTGGAGGACGGCGACACCGCGCGCGTCACCGTCACGGTCGAGACCGCCGACGGCGGCGCGCTCACCGCACCGGTCGCCGTCCGCTGGCGTACCGGCTCGGGCACGGCCACCGCGGACGCGGACTACGCGGCCGGCGCCGGCACCGTCGAGTTCGCGCCGGGGTCGCCGTCGGGCACCGAGCGCACCATCGCGATCCGTACCCGGGAGTCGGCGTCGGGGGAGACGGCCGAGACCGTCCCGGTGCGCCTGGAGTCGCGGGACGCGGACGTCGGGGCGGGCGCCACCGTCGTCGTCCGGGCGCACGGCCTGCCCTACCTCGACCGGCGCCTGCCGGTGCGCAAGCGCGTCGCGGACCTGCTGGGCCGCATGACCCTGGCCGAGAAGGTGGGCCAGATGACGCAGGCCGAGCGCGCCAACGTCGCGGGCGACCCGGACGCGGTCACCGAGCTCGGGCTCGGCTCGATCCTGAGCGGCGGCGGGTCCACGCCCGCCGACAACACCCCGGAGGGCTGGGCCGACACGATCGACGGCTTCCAGGAGCGCGCCCTCGCGACGCGCCTGCAGATCCCGCTGATCTACGGCGTCGACTCCGTGCACGGGCACGGCAACCTCGCCGGGGCCACGATCCTGCCGCACAACATCGGCCTCGGGGCCACGCGCGACCCGCTGCTCGTGGCCCGCGCCGAGCGCATGGTGGCCACCGAGACGCGCGCCACCGGCATCCCGTGGACGTTCGCGCCGTGCGTGTGCGTGGCGCGGGACGACCGCTGGGGTCGCACCTACGAGTCCTTCGGGGAGCACCCCGCGCTCGCGAGCGTGCTGGGCGCCGCCGCCGTCGCGGGGTTCCAGGGCAGTCGCCTGGACAGCAACCGGTCCGTGCTGGCCACGGCCAAGCACTTCGTGGCGGACGGCGACACCGCCTTCGGCACCGGCGAGGGCGACTACACGATCGACCAGGGCATCACGCAGCAGAGCCGCGCGCACGTGGCGCGCACCGACCTACCGCCGTACACGGCCGCGCTGGCGGTGGGCGTCGGGTCCGTCATGCCGAGCTTCTCCAGCGTGGACTGGACCGACGACGGCCTGGGCAACCCCCTGAAGATGCACGCCCACGGCGAGCTGATCACCGGCTGGCTCAAGGAGGACCACGGCTTCGACGGCTTCGTCATCAGCGACTACCAGGGCATCCACCAGATCCCGCCGCTCGCGGACGACTCCCCGACCACGAACCAGATCGTCACGAGCGTCAACGCGGGCGTCGACATGTTCATGGAGCCGATCCAGTTCGAACGGTTCCACACGCGCCTGGTCGCGGCGGTGCAGGACGGCGCGGTGTCGCAGGAGCGGATCGACGACGCCGTCGCGCGCATCCTGACCGCCAAGTTCGAGCTGGGGCTGTTCGAGGAGCCGTTCGCCGACCGCACGCACGCGGACACCATCGGCTCGCCCGAGCACCGGGCGATCGCCCGCAAGGCCGTGGCGGCGTCGCAGGTGCTGCTGAAGAACAGCGGCCGCGCACTGCCCCTGGACGACCGCGACAGCATCTACGTGGCCGGCCGCAACGCCGACGACCTGGGCAACCAGTCGGGTGGCTGGACCGGCACGTGGCAGGGCTTCTCGGGCGAGGTGACCGAGGGCACCACGATCCTGGAGGGCATCGAGGCGGTGGCCGACGACGTGACGTACAGCGTGGACGCGTCGGCGCCGACCGACGGGGCGGACGTCGGCGTCGTCGTCGTGGGCGAGACACCGTACGCGGAGGGCTTCGGCGACGTGGGCGGCCCCGAGTGGGCCTGGGACCCGGCGGACGGCGGCGTGCCGCGCGAGGAGAAGTCGATGGCGCTGCAGCCGGGCGACGTCGACGTGATCGAGAAGGTGTGCGCCGAGATCGACACGTGCGTGGTGCTCGTGGTCTCGGGCCGGCCGCAGGTGGTCACGCAGCAGCTGGGGCAGATCGACGCCCTGGTCGCCTCGTGGCTGCCCGGCACGGAGGGCGCCGGCGTCGCGGACGTGCTGTTCGGCGAGCGCCGGTTCACGGGTCGCCTGCCGGTGTCGTGGCCGCGGTCCGCCGACGACCCGGTGGTGAACGTCGGCGACCGGGGCTACGACCCGCTGTTCCCGTTCGGCTGGGGCTTGTCGACGGGCGGGCGCTGGTCCGCGGTCGACCGGCACCGGCTGGAGCTGCAGGACGAGGCGCTCGACCCGGCCCGGGGTGTCGCGCCGGCGGCGGCCCGGCAGATCGCGAGCCAGGAGGTGACCCGCCTGGAGGCGGAGGTCACCCCCTAGTGGCGCCCAGCGCCTGCTCCACGTCGTCAACGATGTCCCGCACGTCCTCCAGGCCCACCGAGAGCCGCACGGTGGTCTCCGTGATGCCGACGGCGGCGCGGCCGGGTGCGCCGAGCTTGCGGTGGGTCGTGGTCGCGGGGTGTGTGATCAGGGACTTCGCGTCGCCGAGGTTGTTCGAGATGTCGATCACCCGCAGCGCGTCGAGGAACGCGAACGTGCGCTTCTTCGCGTCCTCGGCGGCGGCGCCCTCCGGTACGGCGAGGTCGAACGTCACGACGGTGCCACCGCCGCTCATCTGCGCGCGCGCCAGGTCCGCCTGCGGGTGGGAGTCCAGGAACGGGTAGCGCACGGCACCCACGCCCGGCAGCCCCTCGAGCGCCTGCGCCACGGCGAGCGCTCCCGCGCCCTGCGCCGCGACCCGCACCGGCAGCGTCTCCAGGCCCTTGAGCAGGGTCCACGCGTTGAACGGTGAGAGCGACGGGCCGGTGTTGCGGATGAGCGTCTGCACGGGACCGGAGATGTACTCGGTGCTGCCGAGGATCGCGCCGCCGAGCACGCGGCCCTGCCCGTCGATGTGCTTGGTGGCCGAGTAGACGACGACGTCGGCCCCCAGCTCCAGCGGCTTCTGCAGCAGCGGGGTGGCGAACACGTTGTCGAGCACCACGGTGGCCCCCGCGGCGTGCGCGAGGTCGACGACCGCGCGCACGTCCACGATGTCCTGCATGGGGTTGGACGGCGTCTCGAAGAACACGACGTCCGCGGGCGTGGACAGCGCCTCCTCCCACTGGGACAGCACGTGGCCGTCCACGTAGTCGGTGCGCACGCCCCACTTCTTGAGGATCTCCTCGAAGATCACCACGGTGGAGCCGAACAGCGCGCGGGCGGCCACGATGCGTGAGCCGGAGCTCACGAGCGCGGCCAGCGAGGTGAACACCGCGGACATTCCGGTCGCCGTCGCGTAGCAGGCCTCCGCACCCTCCAGGAGGCGCAGCCGCTCCTCGAAGGTGTGCACGGTCGGGTTGCCGTACCGCGAGTAGACGAACCGGTCCAGGTCGCCCGTGAACGCGGCCTCGGCGTCCGCCGCCGAGTCGTAGACGTAGCCCTGCGTCAGGTACAGCGCCTCGCTGGTCTCCTGGAACTCGCTGCGCTGGTGACCGCCGCGCACGGCGAGAGTCTGCGGGCGCACGGTGGGCGGCAGCGGCTTGCGGCCCGACCCGCCGGGGCTCGCGTCGGGCGGGAACGCACCCGTGACGGTCACGCGGCGCCCTCCGCCGTCGGGCCGCCCTGCGACCACGGCAGCCCGGCGACCTTCCAGCCCTGCTGGTCGCGGACGCCGTCGGCCCCGGGCGCGCCCTCGAAGCCCTCCAGCACGTTGTACGACGGCGAGATGCCCGACGCCGTGGCGAGGCGCGCCGCGCCGATCGAGCGCTGGCCGGAGCGGCAGAGGAAGACCACGGGGCCGTGGGTCACGCCGGCGCCCTGGAGCTCGGCCAGGAACCCGGGGTTGGGGCGGCCGCCCGCCTGGACCCACTCGCTGAACACGGGCTTCTTGCCGAGGGGCGACGTGTCCGGCACGCCGATGGTGCGCCACTCGCCGTCGGTGCGGACGTCCACGAGCGTGGCGTCGGGGTCGGCGGCGAGCAGGTCCCAGGCCTGCTGAGGGGTGAGGTCGCCGGCGTAGCCGTCGGCGGGACGGGCCTCGGGGTGTGCGGGATCGCTCATGGTGCTCCTCCATCGGTCGTGGCGGTAGCACCCTCGGCCGTCCTCGCGCGGGGCGAGGGCGCTGGGTTGCTGCGGCGTCGTCGTGCCACGTCACTCGGCCGCTCGGGATGGTCGAGGAAACCTTACGACATGTGTCCGCTGGGTGGAACGCCGTCTCGCCAGGCAGCGCGACGTGACCGCCTGTAAAGTTTGGAGTCGACGATCTGTAAAGTTTGACTTCTGCCGGATGTAAGGTCCGAAGGAGCTCGCTACAGTGAACTACACACCCAGAGCGGTCGACGCGAATCTCCGCGAGATGCTGCGCGGGCTGCCTGCCGTCTCGGTGGAAGGGGCCAAGGCGGTCGGCAAGACGATGACAGCCGGGCGTCTCGCCCGGACGACGATCCGGCTCGACCGTCGCGAGGAGGCTGAGCTCCTCGCCCTCGACCCGAGCCGGCTACGGCGTGATCCGACGCCGGTCCTCATCGACGAGTGGCAGCTCATGCCCGAATCCTGGGACCTCGTTCGTCGAGCGGTCGACGACGGTGCCGGCGCCGGGGCGTTCCTCCTGACCGGTTCCGCGACCCCGCGGGCGCGGATCCACTCAGGAGCCGGGCGGATCGTCCGCGTCCGCATGCGGCCGATGTCGTTCGCCGAGCGGCAAGTCGAGACGCCCACGGTCTCGTTCGCGAGTCTGTTGGCTGACGGGCGGGCAGACATCGGCGGGAACACCGAGGTCGGGCTGGGGGACTATGCCGAAGAGATCGTCCGTTCCGGTTTTCCCGCTGTTCGAGCCCAGGACGGTGTGCATCGCCGTGACTCGCTGGACGGCTACCTGACACGCATCGTCGAGCACGACTTCAGCGAGCTCGGCCACGTCGTGCGTCGTCCCAAGGTGCTCGAGGCGTGGATGACCGCCTACGCGGCGGTGACGGGGACGACCGCCACCTACGAGGCGATACTGGACGCTGCCACCCAGGGAATCGGTGACAAGCCGACCCGCCCGACTACGGCGGCATACCGTGACACGCTCGAGCGGTTGTGGATCCTCGACGAGGTGCCGGCCTGGGTTGGGAGCCGAAACCGTCTGGCGTCCCTCACTCAGACGTCGAAGCACTTCCTGGCCGATCCGGCGCTCGCCGCCCGGCTCCTGGGTGTCGGGTCCGGCGCGCTGGTCGACCAGCCGCAACCAGGCAAGATCGTCGCCCGTGACGGGACCCTGCTCGGGGCTCTCTTCGAGCATCTCGTGACCCTGAGCGTCCGGGTGCACGCGGAGGTCGAACGAGCGCGAGTCCTGCATCTGCGTACCAAGGGCGGCGAGCACGAGGTCGATCTTGTCGTGGAGCGTGACGACGGAAAGGTCCTGGCGATCGAGGTGAAGCTGAACCCTTTGCCCGGCGACAAAGATGTGAAGCACCTGCGCTGGCTGAGGGAGAAGTTGGGCGACGATCTCCTCGACGCCGTGGTGGTCACCACCGGGCCGCTCGCGTATCGCCGGCCGCAGGACGGGATCGCGGTGGTCCCGCTGGCACTGCTCGGGCCATGAGAACCAGGCCCGACGAGGAGCCCCTGACCGGCGGCACCATGAACTCCGTCGTCCGCGTGGGCGACACGGTGCGTCGCGACGCGGGGCTGTGGACGCCCACCGTGCACGCCTACCTGCACCACGTGCGAGCCCGCGGCGTCCTCGAGGTGCCCGAGCCGCGCGGGCTCGACGAGCGCGGACGCGAGGTCGTCTCGTACCTGCCGGGGGACGTGCCCGGCTGGCCGGCACCCGAGTGGCTCTGGTCCGGGCAGAACCTGCACGACGCCGGGCGCCTGCTGCGCCGGCTGCACGACGCGTCGCTCGGCTTCGACGTGCGCGACGCCGTCTGGCAGTTCCCAGGGCACGAGCCCGTCGAGGTCGTCTGCCACAACGACGCGGCGCCGTACAACATGGTCTTCCGTGGAGGCCGGCTTGCCGGCCTCATCGACCTCGACACCGCGTCCCCCGGGCCCCGGGTCTGGGACCTCGCGTACACGGCCTACCGCCTGGCGCCCTTCGCGGCGGACGCGTTCGACGGCGTCTCGTACGCCGTCGGGCACCTGGACCCCCTCGCCCGGCTGGACGCGCTCGTCGCCGCGTATGGCATCCCGTACCTGCGTGCGGAGGTGCTGGGCACCATGGTTCGCCGCCTCACGGATCTCGCCGCCTTCAGCGAGGCGCGGGCCGACGACGGCGGTCCCCCGGAGCTGCGCGACCACGCGCGGATGTACCGCGCGGACGCGACCCGGGTGGCTCGCCTCGCCACCCCCTGACCTCGTGCGGCCCGGGCCCTGCGACCCGCCCGGATCGTGGGACCAGCATCTGAGACAAGCGTTGACAGTCGCTTTACCCGCGACACAGGATGGCGCCCAGGTCATGAGCGCCAGCGCGAAGCCCCGGCTCGCTGGCCGGCAACCCTCCCTCCGCGGTGGGGTGCCCCGGGTGACGACCAGGCCGCGCGCAGCCCGCGTGCGGCAAGCGCGGGGGCCCGTCCCCCAGGACCTTGCTGGAGGATGCCATGTCCGCACCCACCCTCGACCGCCGCACCTCCGTCACCGGCGCCTCGGTGGCCGGCCTCGCCCCGCTGCGTCCCGTCGTCGGCGGCGAGACGCTCGTCCCGCTCGTGGACGGCACCCAGGTGGCCTACGCCAACCTCGACGTCGCCGCCTCGGCCCCGGCGCTGCAGGCCGTCGCCGACCGCGTCACCCAGGTGCTGCCCCTGTACGCGAGCGTGCACCGGGGCGCGGGGTACCTCTCCCAGGTGAGCACCACGCTGTACGAGACCGCCCGCCGCACGATCGGGGCGTTCGTCGGAGCCCGCGAGGGCGACCTGACGATCGTCACCCGCAACACCACCGACTCCCTCAACCTGCTGGCCGGCTGCGTGCCCGCGCAGCCTGACGGCGAGCCCGGCCGCGTGCTCGTGCTCGACATCGAGCACCACGCCAACCTGCTGCCCTGGCAGCGCTCCACCGGGGCCACCGTGCTGACGGGCGGCGCCACCGTGGCCGAGACGCTCGGCCAGATCCGCGAGGAGCTGGCCGACGCGGCCGCGGACCGGCCGTACGCCCTGCTCGCCCTCACCGGCGCCTCCAACGTCACCGGCGAGTCGCTGCCGATCGACCGGATCGTCGCCGTCGCGCACGAGCACGGGGCCCGCGTGGTGCTCGACGGCGCGCAGCTCGTGCCGCACCGCCGCATCTCGCTGGAGACCACCGGCGTCGACTACCTCGCCTTCTCCGGCCACAAGACCTACGCCCCGTTCGGCGCCGGCGCCCTGGTGGGGCGCCGCGACTGGCTCGACGCCGGTACGCCCTACCTCGCCGGCGGCGGGGCCGTGCGGCGCGTGCGCGTCGCGGGCACCGACTGGCACGAGGGCCCGGCCCGGCACGAGGCCGGGTCGCCCAACGTGATCGGCGCGGTGGCGCTCGCCGCCGCGTGCGAGGAGCTCGCGGCGCTCGACCCCGCCGACGTCGTGGCCCACGAGAACGCGCTGCGGGAACGGCTCGTCGCGGGCCTGGAGGCCATCGACCGGGTCGAGGTCGTGCGGGTGTGGGCGGACGCTGTCGACCCCGTCGGCGTCGTGACCTTCACGGTCGCCGGGTACGACCCGGGCCTCGTGGCCGCGTACCTGTCCGCCGAGCACGGCATCGGCGTGCGCGACGGACGGTTCTGCGCGCACCCGCTGCTCGGTCGCCTCGGGTTCGACGCCGGGGCCGTGCGCGCGTCGGTCGGCGTCGGCACGGCGGGCGAGGAGGTCGAGCGCCTGGTCGCGGCCGTCGGCCGCCTGGTCGCCGAGGGTCCCCGGGCGGGGTACGACGTCGTCGACGGGCTGTGGGTCGTGACCGACGACCCGCGCCCCGTGCCCGAGGGCTCCGGCCTGGCCGGCCTGCTCGCGACCGCGGCCCTGGGCTTCGACGAGGCCTTCGGCTGCCTCCCCGACGCCTGACCCAGCCCCTGACGGCTAACCCGCCAGGGCCAGGGCCACGCAGATGCCGCCCATCGTCAGGTCCAGGCCGACGCACCACACGGCGAGCGAGCGGTTGACCACCACGTCGCGGCGGTAGTGCACCACGTCCCAGACGGCGTGCGCGGCCAGGGCGAGGCCCGCGAGGGCCAGGCCGAGCCGCGGCTCGAGGTACAGGGCGACCGTGGCGACCCCGAGGTAGCCGACCAGCGCGGCGGCCTGCGGCCAGGTGGCGCGGCGTCCGCGGGCGAGACCGATCAGGGTGAGGACCGCGCCCACCAGGGCGAACCCGATCCAGCGCGGGGTGTCGAGCAGCTCGGACGCGACCGGGACGGCTGCCGCCGCGAAGGCGACCAGCCACGCCGTCCAGCGGACCCCCGTCACCGCCGCGGTGAGGTAGCACAGCGCGGCCACCCCGACGGTGGTGGCGGGGTCCTCGGCGACGGCGTCCTGCCAGGTGCCGCCCGCGGTCGCCGTGCCGCCCACCAGGAGCGCGACGCCGGTGAACGCCCCGAGCACCAGCCAGGCGGTGTTGGTGGGCCACGTGCCGGTCCACCGGCTGGGCCGCGCGGGTGCCGCGGCCTCGTACGTCTCGCTCATCGTCCCGTCTCCTTCGCTTCGCATCGTCGTCGATACATACCCTCAGGGGGTATCGAACCACGACGACGGCCGGCGGGGAAGGTTGTTCGGCCACACCCGAACCACGCGTCACAGGGGGAAGGGCGTCGGGCGGGGGAGGGCCGCCTCCATCGCGGCCGCCAGGGCCAGAAGGGTGCGCTCGCCACCCGGGCGGCCGATGATCTGCACCCCCATCGGCAGCCCGGCGGGCGCGTCGGCGGTCGGCTCGGTCCAGTGCGTCGGCACCGTGATCGCGGGCAGGCCCGCGACGTTGAGCATCGAGGTGAACGGCGTGTACAGGCACTGCTGCTCGAAGTTCCGCTCGGGATCCTCGGCGTCGTACCACCCCACGGGCCGGGGCGTGAGCGCGAGGGCGGGCGTGACGACGGCGTCGTACGCGCCGACCTGCGCGACCAGCGACCGTTCGTAGGCGCTCAGCGTGCGCAGGGCCTCGGCGAGCTGCCGGGCCGGCAGCTCCCGGCCCGACCGGATCAGCCACCGCGTCAGCGGCTCCAGCCTGTCGATCGTCTCCGGGTCGTCGAGCGGCACGGCCGAGGCCCCGCCCATCCACAGGGTGCGGAAGGCCGGCGCGTACTCGGGCGACTCGGCGAGCACCGTCTCCTCGACCTCGTGGCCGGCGCCCGCCAGGGCGCGCACGCCCGCGTCCAGCGCGGCCCGGGCCTCCGGCGAGACCCGGATGTCGTAGAAGCCGTCCCAGGCCGACGACGTGGTCACGCCGATCCGCGCGACCGGTCCCGGCCCGCCGTCCTCCGGCGCGGGCAGCGCGCCCCGCTGCGCGGCCGCGAGGTAGGCACCCGCGGGCGCGGACGGCGCCCGCAGCGTGAACGGGTGCGCGACGCCGCCCCCCGCACTCCGCGGGAGCATGGCCTCCAGCAGGAGCGCGGTGTCGGCGACCGTGCGCGCGATCGGACCGTTCACCACCAGGCCGCCGAGCGCGTCCACGCCGCTGCCCGCCGGGAGCAGGCCGCGGGTCGGCTTGAGGCCCACCACGCCGCACGCGGCGGCCGGGATGCGGATCGACCCGCCGCCGTCGGACCCGGGGGCGAACGGCAGCAGGCCTGCCGCGACGGCGGCCGCGGCACCGCCGCTCGACCCGCCCGCACCGCGCGTCAGGTCCCACGGGGTGCGGGCCGGTGGGGCGCCCAGGGGCTCCGTGTACGCGGGGAAGCCGAGCTCGGGTGCCGCGGTCTTGCCGAGGCTGACGACGCCGGCGGCGTCGAGCACCTGGACGATCTCGTCGCTCTGCTCCGCCGGCGGCGCGCCGGCGAACGCCCGGGAGCCGAAGCCGGTCGGCACCCCGGCGCGGTTCCAGAGGTCCTTGTCACCGGTGGGCAGTCCCCAGAGGCCGGCGGGCGCCGGGCCCGCCGCCTCGAGCGCGGCGGCCCGCTCCCGGGCGCGGTCCGGGGTGACGGTCGCGAACGCGCCCACCAGCGGCCCGAGTCGCTCCACCCGGTCGAGGAAGTAGTCGGTGACCTCGGTGGGCCGGAGCTCCCCGGCGGCGAGGAGGTCGCGGAGCTCGACGGCGGTCCGCTCGTGCAGGGCATCCATCCGGCCAGGTTATGCGCAGTACCGCACGGCCCGAGAACCGTACCTGAAACAATGAAATGTCATTCCGCCGCGCAGAATGCGCTTCTCCGGCATATGTTCGTGGTGTGCCGGCACCTTTTCGGACCGCCACCGTGGCGTGCCAGAGGTGCCAAGAAAGGTCTCGGAGGGGGAGAGAACCATGACATTTCTCAATGCAGGAGTCATCGTGCCGAACGCGGTGGACTGGCTGGAACCGATCACGCGGGCCCTGGGTGCCGTCGCGAGCTTCATCCCGAAGCTTCTCGTGTTCCTGGTCGTATTCCTCATCGGGTACTTCATCGCCAAGGCGATCGCCCGTTTCGTCGGGATGATCCTGACGCGTATCGGCTTCAACAGGGTGCTGGAGCGCGCGGGCGCCAACCGGCTCCTCGCGGGCTCGGGGATCGAGCCGATCTCGCTGCTCACCAAGATCATCTACTACTTCATCCTGCTCATCACGCTCCAGCTCGCACTGAGCGCCTTCGGGCCCACCAACCCGGTGAGCGCCATCGTGAACGACATCGTCGCCTGGCTGCCGAGCCTGCTCGTCGCGATCATCATCGTGGTCATCGCGGGTGCCATCGCGAATGCCGTGAAGGACCTTCTCATGGGTACCATGAGCGGCGTTTCCTACGGCCCGCTGGTGGCCAAGGCCGTCTCGTTCCTCATCATTGCGCTGGGTGTTATCGCCGCGGTCAACCAGGTGGGCATCGGCACCACCGTCACAATGCCCGTGCTCGTGGCATTCCTGGCCACCGTGGCCGGAATTCTGATCGTCGGCGTCGGCGGAGCGCTCATCGGCCCCATGCGGTCGCGCGTCGAGAACTTCCTCGGCAACCTCTCGTCGGGCGGTGGCACCGCAGCCCCCGCACCGGGCGCGACGACGACGCCGGCGCCGGGCACCGCGCCGGGCGCGGCCCCCGCGTCGGGCTCTTTCGCCCCGCCGCCGCCGCGCGACATCTGATCGCCTGACCGGCAGGACCACGCCGGGGCCGCACCGTCGCGCGACGGTGCGGCCCCGGCGTCGTCACGCCTGCCGCAGCAGTGCCTGCGCCTCGCCGAGCACGGCCGCGAGCCGCTCCAGGTCCGGGTCGTCCTCGGTGGGCTGGATCGCCACGGTGTCGGCGCCCGCGGTCCCGAACCGGCGCACGCCGTCGGCGATCGCGCCCGCGTCACCCCAGACCGCGTAGCCCGCCATCGCGGTGTCGTCCGGCACGTCACGGCCCCATGCGGTGAGCTCGGCCCGGAGCCGGGCAGCCGCATCCGGGCCGGTGCCCCCGGACACGAACTGGATCACCGGGAAGGCGTCGTCCTCGCGGCCCGCGGCGGCCCGGCCCGCGGCCAGGTGCTCGAGCACGGCGGGCAGCCCCGGCAGCCCCACGGAACCCTCCAGCACGACGCCGTCGCCCACCTCGCCCGCGAGCCGCAGCGACTTCGGGCCCGTCGCCGCGACCGGTACCGGCACGGCGCCGGCGGGCGGCCAGTCGAGGGCCACGTCATCCAGCCGCACGTACCGGCCCGAGGTCGTCACCCGCTCCCCGGCGAGCAGGGCGCGCAGCGTGGTCGAGTACTCGCGCATGAGCGTGAGGGGCGACGCCGCCTTCGCACCCACCTGCGCCATCCACGGCTGCACGCCGTGCCCGATGCCGGGGATCAGGCGCCCGGGGAACATGCCCTCGATCGTC
This sequence comes from Promicromonospora thailandica, assembly GCF_024171955.1. Lineage (GTDB taxonomy): Bacteria > Actinomycetota > Actinomycetes > Actinomycetales > Cellulomonadaceae > Promicromonospora > Promicromonospora thailandica. The sequence continues at coordinate 155,166 of NZ_JAMTCS010000002.1, forward strand.
GCGATCTCCATGGCGGTCAGGGCGACGTTGCGCAGGGGGGTCGGCAGCACGCCGATGCCGACGCGGACCCGCTCGGTGGCAGCCAGGATCACGCCGGCGGTGGAGATCCCGCCCGTCTGGAAGCAGTCCTCCCAGAGCCAGATCTCGTCGATCCCCGCGGCCTCGACGGCGCGGGCGAGCGGGACGATGCGGGCAGGTGGAACCGAGGGGCGGATGATGCACGCCAGAGTGGTCATGCGCTCACGCTGTCACGGCGCCGCCGTCAGATCCAGCCTTTCAGGTCCGGCCTCAGATCCAGCCCTTGCGGGCGGCGTACCAGCCGAGCTGGATCCGGGTCGAGACACCGGCGACACCCATCAGCACCTTCACGCGCCGCTGCACCGTCCGCAGCGACAGGCCGAGCTGGTTCGCCACCGACTGGTCGGTGAGCCCGGCCAGCATGAGTGCGAGGATCCGCGCGTCCTGGCTGTCGAGGCCCGAGCGTTCGACGTCCTCGCCGGGCACCGGGAACGGGGTGGCGTCGCGCCACACGCTCTCGAACAGCGCGATCAGGGCGTCCAGGAGGCCGGACGGGTGGATGATCAGGGCACCGACCAGGTCGGGCGTCACGTCGGCGCCGTCGGTGCCCACCTCGCGGACCGTCTGGATCGGCACGAACGCCAGCCGGTGGTCGATGATGAACAGCTTGATCGGCACACGCTCCGAGAACCGGACGTCCTCGCCCTTCTCGATCGCCTCGGCGACGTCGTCGACCCGCAGCATGCCCGAGTCGAGGAACACGCGGTCCACGACCACGCGGTACCGCACGCCGCGCTCGACCGCCTGGTCCTCCGCGGTGTTCTCCCCGGTCCCCATGACGAAGACCGGGGGCTTGGTGAACGACTCGACCGTCTCGCGCGCGCCGAGCTGGAGCTGCGTGATCCGCTGCCGCACGGCGGCGGCCCCGCGCACCACGTCGACGACGTCGGTCGCGGGCCGCAGCGCGGACGAGCGCCGGAACTCCGCCTCGAGCTCGATCAGCTCCTCCTGCGCGGCGTGGATCTCGTCCTTGCGGCGGGCCAGCAGGGCGCCGAGCGCGATCTCGGGCGGCGCGGCCTGGAAGCGCGAGTCGTCGGCGCTCTGCCGCGTCGCCAGGCCGTGGCCCTCCAGGGCGCGGAGCACGTCGAGCGCGTCGCCGGGCTCGCAGCCGAGGCGGCGCGCCAGCTCCGCGGCGTCGAGGGACGGCGAGCCCACCAGGTCGTGGTAGGCGAGCGTCTGCGCCGTGGTCAGGCCGAGCACGTCGCCGAGCATGTTTCCTCCCGCTGGACGAGTTCCGCAGCGTCGGGGCTGAGGATACGGGATTGCTAACCTCCCGCAGGTGACCATCGAGCAGGTGACCAACGAGGACGTACGCTTCCCGGGCGCCGGAGGCGAGCCCGTGGCCGGCCGCTGGTTCCTGCCGGACGGCGACCCGGCGGGTGTCGTGGCGGTGGCACCCGCCATGGCCATGCCGATGCGGTTCTACCGGCACATCGCCGCCTGGCTCGCCGACCGCGGCCTCGCGGTGCTCACCTTTTCCTACCGCGGCTCGGAGCCCGAGCTGTACGGTCCGTTGCGCGAGTCGCCCGCGACCGCCCTGGACTGGTACCACGACGCGGAGGGGGCCGCCGTGCACGCCCGCGCGCGGGCGGACGCCGCGGGCGTGCCGCTCACGTGGGTGGGCCACTCGTTCGGCGGCCAGAGCCTGGGCTTCCTGGCGGACGTCGCCGTGGACCGCTGCGTCATGGTCGCGTCCGGCACCGGCTGGCGCGGGCTGGCCGCGCCACCGATCAGGACGTGGTCACCGCTGCTGTGGCGGGTGGTCGCCCCGGCCGCGATCGCCGTGACCGGCTACTACCCGGGACGGCGGCTGCGGATCCTCGACGACCTCCCCGCCGGCGTCATGCGGCAGTGGGGGCGCTGGTGCCTGCACCGCGACTACCTGTTCAGCGAGCACCCGGAGCTCCGGGAGCGGTTCGCGAAGGTCGCCACGCCGGTCACCGCCCTCTGGACCGCGGACGACGAGCTCATCTCGCCCGAGTCGATCCGGTACTGGAGCGCGGAGTTCCCCGGCACCGAGATCGAGCTCGTCGAGATGCGTGCCGCCGACCACGGCCTGACCCGCATCGGCCACTCGGGCTTCTTCCGTCCCCAGCGGGCCGTCCTGTGGGAGGAGCTCCTGCTCCCGCGCCTCGCCGTCGGGTGAGGTCGCGGCACGGTCGCCGCCCGACGGCCGACAGGAGTGCCGTCGGCCGCCGCAGCCTGTCAGAGGGGCGTGACGGTGCCCGTGAGGTGCCGGGTGCCCTTGCCGGAGCGCCAGCCGTCGTACACGAGACCGTCGCCCGCCGGCCGGATCGCCACGTCCACCGTGCTGGGCAGCAGCACCGGCCGGAAGAACTCGACCGTCCACTCGTACCGGTCGCCCCGCAGCGCCGGGCCGACCTCCGCCAGCGCCCGCGCGGCCGTGTACATGCCGTGCGCGATGGCCCGCGGGAACCCGAACGCCTTCGCGCCGAGCGCCGACGTGTGGATCGGGTTCAGGTCGCCCGACACCGCGCCGTACGCGCGCCCCGTGCCACCGCCCAGCGTCCAGCGCGCGGTGGGCAGCGGCGCCGTCCACTCCGGCCGGGTGCCGTCGTCCGCCGGCTCGCCCGGGGCCGCGGCGCCGGGCGCCGTGAAGCCCTTGGCGAGGTAGGTGGAGACGCCCTGGTAGGCGAGCTCACCGCCCACCAGCACCTCGGCGACCAGGTCCACCTGGACCCCGCGGCGGTGGCCGCGCACGTCCTGCGCCCACGCCCGGACCTCCAGCGCCTCGCCCAGGCGTACCGGCCTGAGCACGCGCGCGACGTTGCGGAGATGCACCATCCCGAGCAGCGGCAGCGGGAAGTCCGGGCGCACCATGACCGCAGTGGCCAGCGGGAACGCGAGCACGTGCAGGAACCCGGCGGGCAGCACGTCCGACGCGGGCTCACCCAGCAGGTCCTGGTAGGCCGCCAGGTGGGCCGCCTCGCCGGACGTGTCCACGCCGGCGACGCGGTAGCTCACCTCGGGCAGCCGCACCGCACCCTTCGGGCGCTTGGTCACCGAACCCGCCGCACCCTTCGCGAACAGCCCGCCCAGCCTCGGCAGCCGGTCGAGCTCGGTCACCCCGTACGACGCCGGTACCACCGACCGCTCCGCGCCAGCCGTCACTTGCCCACCATGTGCTGGCCGCAGACGCGGAGGGTCTGGCCGTTGATCCCGGCGGCCGGGTCGGACGCCAGGAAGCAGATGGCCTCGGCGATGTCGACCGGCAGGCCGCCCTGGCCGAGCGACGGCATCCGGCGCGCGACCGTACGCGTCAGCGCGGGCACCTTCGCGGTCATCTCGGTCTCGATCCAGCCCGGTGCCACGGCGTTGGTGGTGCCGCCGACGGCCGCGAGCACAGGAGCCCCCGCCGCGGCGTTCGCGATCACGCCGGCCTTCGTGTAGCCGTAGTTGGTCTGGCCCCGGTTGCCCGCGAGGCCGGTGGTCGAGGCCAGGGAGACGATCCGCAGACCCTCGACGCCCGCCGCGAGCAGCCGCTCGTTGATCCGGAGCTGCGCCGTGAGGTTGACGGCGATGACCGGGTCCCACTTGTCGGCCGTCATGTTGGCGAGCAGCTTGTCACGCGTGATGCCCGCGTTGTGCACGAGGACGTCCAGGCCGCCGAGCGGCTTGGACGCGGCCAGGATCTTGTCGGCCGCGTCGTCGGCGGTGATGTCGAGCTGGAGCGCGACGCCGCCGATCTCGTTCGCCACGGCCGCCAGCGCCTCGCCGGCCGGCGGCACGTCGATCACGACCACCTTGGCGCCGTCGCGCGCCATGGTCCGGGCGATCGCCGCACCGATGCCGCGCGCGGCCCCGGTGACGACGCCGACCTTGCCGGCCAGCGGGCGCTCCCAGTCCACCGGCCCGGAGGACTCGGCCGGGCCGACCGGCAGGAGCTGGCCGTCCACGTAGGCCGACTTGGCGGACAGGAAGAAGCGCAGCGTGGCGAGCGCGGACGCCGAGTCGACGGCCGCGTCGCCCGTGAGCTGGATGCCGTTGGCCGTGGAGCCGCCGCGCAGCTCCTTGCCGAGCGAGCGGACCAGGCCCTCGACGCCGCCGCGCGTCGCTGCGAGGACGGGCGCGTCGCCGTCCGCCACGGCACGGGAGATCGCCACGACCCGGCCGTTGCCCGCCAGCCGCCGCAGCGTCCCGGCGACGGTGAGCACGGGCGCCGAGATCGCGTCAGGCGTCTGCGCCCCGGTCAGCACCAGCACGACGGCGCCGAAGCGCTCTCCGTCAGCGGCCTCCGGCGTGCGCCGCACGTCGACGTCCCACCCGGCGAGCGTCTTCGCCACGGCGTCGGCGTCGGCGGCCGAGGCGTCGTCGGAGACCACCAGGACCGGCCCCACGGTCAGCGGGCCGCCCGGCCGGTACCGCCGGAGGATGGCCGGCTGGGGCAGCCCCAGCTTCTTGAAGACGGGCTTGAGCGTCCCGTTGGCCAGGTTGAGATAGCTGTCGGTCACGATGTCCTCTTCGGTTGCGGGGCGACGGTGCGAGCGCGGGCGGGCTGCTCAGGCAGCATTGTCCGTCGACTCGACGAGCGCGACGGCGCCCAGTCCGCCGGCGGCGCAGACCGAGATCAGCGCCCGCGCGGGCTGCCCGGTCTCCTTCGCCTTCGCGGACACCAGCTTGGCGGCCGTGGCGATGATGCGGCCGCCCGTCGCGGCGAACGGGTGACCCGCGGCGAGCGAGGAGCCGTTCACGTTCAGGCGGCTGCGGTCGACCTTGCCGAACGCGCCGTCCAGGCCGAGCTCGGTGCGGCAGTACTCCTCGTCCTCCCACGCGGCGAGCGTGGTCAGCACGGTGGAGGCGAACGCCTCGTGGATCTCGAAGAAGTCGATGTCCTCGAGGGTCAGGCCGTTGCGGGCCAGCAGGCGCGGCACCGCGGCGGCGGGCGCCATGAGCAGGCCCTCGTGGCCGTGCACGAAGTCGACGGCGGCGGTCTCGGCGTCGACGAACTTCGCCAGGATCGGCAGCTCGCGCTCCTCCGCCCACTCGCGCGAGGAGAACAGCACCGTCGAGGCGCCGTCGGTCAGCGGCGTCGAGTTGCCGGCCGTCATCGTCGCGGGGGCGTCGAGCGACGCGCCGAAGACGGGCCGGAGCTTCGCGAGCTTCTCGAGCGACGTGTCGGCGCGCAGGTTGTCATCGCGGGTCAGGCCCTTGAACGGGGTGACCAGGTCGTCGAAGAAGCCGGCCTCCCAGGCTCGGGCCAGGTTCTGGTGGGACGCGAGCGCGATCTCGTCCTGCGCCTCGCGGGTGATGCCCCACGCGGCCGTCGTGATCGCCTGGTGCTCGCCCATCGAGAGGTGGGTGCGCGGCTCGCCCGTGCTGGGGCTCACCGGGGCCAGGTCCTTGGGCCGGATCTGGAGCAGGGCCTTGATCTTCGCGCTCGTGGTCTTGGCGTGGTTCGCGTCGAGCAGGGCCGCACGGAGGCGGTCGCTGACGACGATCGGCGCGTCGGACACGGTGTCCGTGCCGCCCGCGACGGCGGACTCGATCTGGCCCAGCTTGATCTTGTTCGTCACCGCGATGGCGGCCTCCAGACCGGTCGCGCACGCCTGCTGCACGTCGTAGGCGGGGGTGGTCGGCGCCAGTGAGGAGCCGAGCACCGACTCGCGGATCAGGTTGAAGTTCTTGCTGTGCTTGAGCACCGCGCCGCCGGCGACCTCGCCCAGGCGCTCACCCTGCAGGCCGAACCGGGCGACGAGGCCCTCCAGCGCCGCGGTGAACATGTCCTGGTTGCTGGTCCGGACGTACTTCTTGCCGGCGCGGGAGAACGGGATGCGGTTGCCGCCGATGATCACGGCCTCGCGCGTGGACGGGACGGGGGAGGGGGTAGTGGACACGTCGCTGTTCCTTCTCACTCGGTCTCACACGGTCGTCTGGTTCGCACCCGGTGGTGCCCAGGACTCACAGTACCTGATACTCTCAGTCCCGTGAGACGAATCACAAGACCTCTAGCGAGTCTGGGTGAGGAGGCGGACCGATGAGCATCGGAGTCGACGGTCGTTCGACCCGCTGGGACGACCACCGCACGGCCCGCCGGGCAGAGCTCGTGCGGGCGGCGCGCAAGGCCGTGCACCGCCTGGGGCCCGCGGTCTCCATGGACGAGATCGCGGCAGCCGCCGGCACGTCCAAGTCCATCGTCTACCGGTACTTCGACGACAAGGCGGGCCTGCGGCTCGCCGTCGCCGAGACCGTGGTGATGCAGATGCACGACGCGCTGCGTGCCGCCGCCCAGGGCGCGGACAGCCCCGAGATGGCGCTGCGCGAGATGGTGCGGGTCTACCTCGAGATGATCGAGAGCTCGCCCAACGTCTACTGGTTCGTGACCCGCACCGCCATCGGCGGCAACGAGCCCGCGCCGGTGGAGAGCGGCCGCCGCGGCCGCCGCGCCCCCGCCGAGGTGGCGGACGCCGCCGTCCCCACCACCGCGGTGGACCTGCACCCGCTGGGTGCCTACCTCGACTCGGTGATCGAGCTGGTGGCCGAGCCGTTCGCCCGGGCCACCGACGTCACGCACGCCGACGCCGCCGCGTGGGCCGCGGGTGCCGTCGGGTTCGTGCGCGGCTCCGGCGAGTGGTGGCTCGGCCACCGCCACGTCGAGGCGAGCCCGCTGAGCCGGGAGGAGCTGACGGAGCGCGTGACGCTGTGGCTCTGGACCGGCCCCGTGGGCGTGCTGCACCACGACCGTCCCGGCTCCACGTCCGTGACCTCCTGACCACCTGTCCCCGACCCACCCTCCCGAGAACCAGATCCTGGCCCTGCGGCCGAACACCGAGGAGAACCGATGACGACCACCTCCGAGCCCGTGACCACCCCGGCGGCGACCGAGGCCGCGACGCCCGTCCCGGCGGCGCCCCGTCCGACGTCGGGACCCCGCGTGGACGTGCCCGCCCTGCAGCACATGCTGCTGGGCCGCTGGCCCGAGGAGCGCGCGGAGGCGCGGCGGATGGTGGCCGAGCACCCCGAGCTGTGGAAGAAGGAGGGGATCACCAAGGAGGAGCACCGGGAGATCACCCTCGAGCAGATGCGGCAGATGGTGCCGTACCGGCAGGTGCTGCGGGCGTTCCCGGAGCGGCTCGGCGGGCGGGACCAGGCGGGCGCCAACCTCGTCGGGTTCGAGGAGCTCGTCGCGGCCGACCCGTCGCTGCAGATCAAGTCCGGTGTGCAGTGGGGGCTGTTCGCCGCCGCGATCCTGCACCTCGGCACCCCCGAGCAGCACGACCGGCTGCTGCCGGGCGCGATGGACCTGAGCGTCCCCGGCGCCTTCGCGATGACGGAGACGGGCCACGGTTCGGACGTCGCCTCGATCGGCACCACGGCCACCTACGACCCGGAGACCGAGGAGTTCGTCATCAACACCCCGTTCCGCGGGGCGTGGAAGCAGTACCTGGGCAACGCCGCGAAGCACGGAGTCGCGGCCACGGTCTTCGCGCAGCTGATCACCAACGGCGTGGACCACGGCGTGCACTGCTTCTACGTGCCGATCCGGGACCCCGAGACCATGGAGTTCCTGCCGGGCGTCGGCGGCGAGGACGACGGCCAGAAGGGCGGCCTGAACGGCATCGACAACGGCAAGCTGCACTTCACGAACGTGCGGGTGCCGCGCCGTGACCTGCTCGCGCGCTACGGCCAGGTGGCCGCCGACGGCACCTACACCTCGTCGATCGACAGCCCGGGCCGCCGCTTCTTCACGATGCTCGGGGCGCTGGTCCAGGGCCGCGTCTCGCTCGACGGCGCCGCGATCACCGCGTCGAAGATCGGGCTCGCGATCGCCACGAAGTACGCCGAGCAGCGCCGGCAGTTCTCGCCGGCCACGGGCGCCGACGAGCTGACGCTGCTCGACTACGCGACCCACCGCCGCCGCCTGTTCCCGCGCATCGCCGAGGCGTACGCGATGCACTTCGCGCACGACGAGCTGCTCGACCTGTTCGACGACGTCTTCTCGGGCCGCGAGGACACCCCCGCCAAGCGCGAGGACCTGGAGACGACGGCGGCCGCCCTCAAGGCCACGTCCACCTGGTACGCCCTCGACACCCTGCAGGAGTGCCGCGAGGCGTGCGGCGGTGCGGGCTTCCTGTCGGAGAACCGGTTCACGGGCCTGCGCGCCGACCTCGACATCTACGCGACCTTCGAGGGCGACAACCACGTGCTCCTGCAGCTCGCGGCCAAGCGCCTCGTCGGCGACCACGGCAAGCGCCTGGCCAAGGCGGCGAAGACTCCCGCCGGCATGGCGGGCATCGTGGCCGGCCAGGCCAAGGACGCCGTGCTGCACAAGCTCCCCCTCAAGCGCCTCGGCCAGTCCGTGGCGGACGGCGGCCCTGCCCGCACGGCCGGCCGCCTGCTGGACCCCCAGGTGCAGCGCGGGCTGATCGCCGGCCGCTTCGAGGGCATGGTCGCGGCCACGGCGATGGGCATGCGCCCGGCGCTCAAGGCCGACTCGGTCAAGGCCCAGGAGATCTTCGACGACAACCAGGTGCAGCTCCTCGGCTCGGCCGCCGCCTGGGCCGAGCTGGTGCGCTGGGACGCGTTCACCAAGGCGATCGGCACGGTGTCCGACGCGGGCACCCGAGCGGTGCTGACCCTGCTGCGCGACATCTACGGGCTCACGGTGATCGAGCGGCACCTCGACTGGCACCTCACCAACGGTCGGGTCTCCGCGGGGCGGGCGCGGGCTGTCACCGCCACCGTCGACCGCCTGCTCAAGCAGCTGCGGCCGCACGTGCTGGACGTCATCGATGCCTGGGGCTTCTCGCAGGAGCACCTGCGTGCCCCGATCGCCGACGGTTCCGAGAAGGAGCGGCAGGACGAGGCGCGTGCGTACTACCGCGAGCTGCGGGCCAGCGGCACGGCGCCCATCAGCGAGAAGGAGCTGCGCAAGCGCCAGGCCGCGCGGGCCTGACGCCTGCGGTCACGCGGCGTCGGGTACCGCCGCCACGACGGGGACGGGGAGCTGCTGCACGGGAGCCTGGACGGGCTCCGCGGCGGTCTCCTCGTCCTCGTGCTCGTCCTCGGACGGGCGCGCGAGCGGCCCGCCCAGCGTGACCGGCGCACGGAGCACCGGCGCCGGCTCAGGTGTGGCGCGAGCCACGACGACCGTGCCCACGAGTCCGAGCAGGACGGCGAGCACGGTGAACGGGACGAGCTGGTACGCCAGGGCGACGCCGAGCAGCGCGCCGCAACCCACCGCGACGATCGAACCCAGCACGAGTACACGGGTCATCAGGAGCCTCCCTGCCAAGGTGTCTCCGAGGAGCATTGCCTGACCCCAGGGGGATGCCGTCGAGCGCCGGAACCCGCTCGTACCGTCGCGACGCCTGGGGACGCACGACGCACGGACCGGACCCGGCTGGGCTGGGGCTCATCAGATTGTGTGTGGCGAGCCTGCCTCGCCGTCCCTTCCAGGAAACCCCACGTGCCCCGGGCTCGCACCTCGAACCGCACCGCCCGGGGTCACGACTCGGTCACGGATCGGGATCGAACGCCTACACGGGGTTGCAGTGGGCGGTCGCGGTGAGGATCAGGCCGACGTCGGGGCGCCATGGCTCGAGGTTCCAGGTGGCCTTGTCGACGGCGCCGACGGCGTGGCACACGAGCTGGTGGTCCATGGTGGCGCTGTCCGCCTCGGGCTCCGCGGCCAGGAGCTGGGTGCGGATGAGGTCGAGGCCCGCCTCGCCCGCGACGCGGGCCCAGTCGGCCGGGTCGAGGGCGAGCGACCGGCCGCCCTCCTGGTTGCCCCAGGACATCCCCTCGATCGCCTGGTCGCCGACGGCGACCGTGTACCGCACGGGCCCGGTGCCCGACCCGCCGCCGTTCCCCTGACCCGGCCGGACCCGGTCGTCGACCTCCAGGCGGGCGTGCGTCGCGTCGACGTCGGTGACCTCGAGGCGTGGGGCCGTGGCCGCGGTGCCCGGCGGCGCGGCGGGCGGCGCGAACGCCGCGACGGGCGTTCCCGCGCCGTCGAGCACGGTGACGCTGCCGTCGCTGTCGACGTCGAGCGCGCCCGGCGACGTCAGCGTGAGGTCGGCGACGTCGCCCGGCGCGAGGTCGAGGGTCACGGTCTGCAGGCCCGCCGCGCCGTCGGCGGTGACGACGGCGGCCGCGGGTGCGGCGATCTCCAGCGAGGCGCCTCCCGTCGTCAGGGTCGTGGTGTGTCGTTCGGCCCGGGGGCCGTCGGCCGCGGGCGCCGTGGCGCCGGGTGCCGACGACTGCTGCGCTGCCGGCGGTGCGGATGGGGTCGCGGCGGCCTCGCGCTCACGACGCACCTCCTCGACCAGGTCGCAGCCGCTGACGGTCAGGAGGACGGCCAGCGCGGCGCACGCGGCGAGGGGCCGGGCTGCGGCTGGTCGGAACGGCACGCACCCATTGTGCGGCAGTGCCGCGGGCCGGTGCACCGAAAGCCGTGCAGGTTCCGTGTGCGGGTGGCGCGTACGGGTGGCACCCCCTATGTTTAGAACATGCGTTCGAACAAGGTGCTGGTGACTCGGGGTCTGGCCGACGTGCCGGACCGGTCTGCGCGCGGTGCCGTGGCACCGCGCGGGTCGGGGTTCGCGAACCTCACGGAGGCGGTCGACGCCGTGGCGGCGGTCGATGCGCTGCTGGCCTCCCTCGCCGCCTCGCGCGCCGTGCTGATGGAGTCGGTGCGGGAGTGGGTGGCGGACCGGCCCGAGCAGTTCGGCGCGCCGGAACCGGAGGCGGACGACGTGGCAGGGCTGGCACCCGAGCTCGTGGAGCAGCTCGCCCGGGCGCTGCGCGTCCCGGAGGGCTCGGCCGTCGCGCTCATCGAGGAGTCCCGCGCGCTGGTGCACGAGCACCCGCGCACGCTGGCGGCCCTGCGCGGGGGGCACATCAGCCACGCCCACGCGCAGACGATCCTCGGCTACACCGACGGTCTGCGCCGGGCCAACCGCGTGGCGCTGGAGACTCGGCTGCTCAAGCACGCGCGGACCACCACGCCCGGCGAGCTGAGCCTGGTGGCGCTGACCGAGCGCGAGCGCAGGCTCCGGCCCGAGAACCGGGCGGAGCCGCGGGTCGTCGCGGCCGCACGCACCAGGCGTCAGCGGGTCAGCGCTTCCCCCACAGGTCGTCCCACGCGGTGAACGGGTCGCCGGCCGCGGCCTGCGGTGCGCCGCCGCCCGCGGCGACGGCCGGTGCCTGGGCGCCCCAACCGCCGTCGCTCCATCCGGGCGCGGGCCGGGCAGGTTCGGACCATGCGGGTTCGGACCACGCGGGTTCGGACCAGCCAGCGTCGGACCAGCCGGGTTCGGGTCCGGCTGAGTCGCTCCGGCTGGGTTCGGCGCGGCTGGGGTGGGTGCGGGCGGGTTGGGTGCGGGCCGGTTCCGGCCACGCGGAGCTCGGCGGGCCGGGGTCGGTCGGGACGGGTCCGGACCACGGGTCCGCCGGTTCGGCCCAGCCGGCGCCGGGCGAACCGACGCCGGGGAGGTGGTCGTGGGCGCCGGATGCGAGGGCGCCCGGGCTCCAGCCCGAGCGGCCGCCGTCGGCCGGTGCGGTCGGCCACGGGCCGGAGCCGTCGGTGGCGGGCTCGTAGCCGTGGCCGGTCCCCGGGTCGTAGGCAGGGGCGGCCTCGCCCGCGTGCCAGCCCTGCTCCACGTACGGCGCACCACCCGTGGCGGACTCGTACGAGCCCGCCGGGGGAGCCGGGTCGTACGGGGGGTCGTACCGCCCGGGGGTCCCCGCCGTGGGCACCGGGCCGCTCGCCCAGGGCTGCGTCTGTTCCGGCCAGGCGGCGCCTCCCGGCAGGGCGGCGGGCGCCTCGGGAACCGGTACATGATTCTGCGCCGCGGGCACGTGCCGTCCCCCGCCGTGCCGGGGCCGCGCCACCGCCGCGAACGTCGTGGTGGCGAGGTACTGCTCGAACGGCACGTCGAACGTCTCGTCGTGCGACCAGGCCGAGTCCCAGGCCGCCCCGGCCGGGGTGCCGCCGCGCCCGCCGTCGGGCAGCGGGGGCAGGTCGATCTCGCCCGAGCCGTGGAGCACCTGGTCGTGCATCTGCCCCACCCAGTTCACCGCGAGCTCGAACCGCATGGCGACGAGGCTGTCGACGCCCAGCTCGCCGCCCAGCGCCGGGTGCGGGTTGAACGTGTAGACGTCCTCCTCGCCGAGGTGCAGACCGCGGCCGCGCGCCTCCCGGACCAGGTCGTCCATGAGATAGGTGGCGCGGCCCTCCGGTGACTCCAGCTCGGCGTACATGGTCACGGCAGAGGTCCAGCGGAGCTCGAGCGTGCCTTCGACGGTGTCCAGGAACCACCATCCGTCCAGCGACTCGAGGAAGATGTCGCCGAAACAGGTCGCGAAGCGTGGAGTCTGCTCGCGAAGCCCCAGCCACTGCCATGAGGCGAGCCCGAACTCGAAGGCATCCTTCGGAAAAGTTCGGAGCAGCTTCATGTCCGAATGAAACCACTTTCGGGTAAACGCCGGGAACCCCCCGGTGACATCTTTGTTACGCGAGTTCCCAGGAGGTCCGAGGCGGCTCAGGCGAGGCCCGACCGGTAGGCGAACACGACCAGCTGGGCGCGGTCCCGGGCCGACAGCTTGATCATCGCCCGCGACACGTGGGTCCGGGCTGTCGCGGGGCTGAGCACCAGGTGCTCGGCGATCTCCTGGTTGCTCATGCCCTGTGCCACGAGGCCCACCACCTCGCGCTCGCGGTCCGTCAGGTCGCCGATCCGCGGATGCGGGTCGAGGGGCCGGGGCGACGCCGCGGTGAACTCTCGGATCAGGGTCCGTGTGGCCGACGGTGCGAGCAGCGCACCGCCGTCGTGCACCGTGCGGATCGCGGTCAGGAGGTCGGCCGGCGGGGTGTTCTTCAGCAGGAATCCGCTGGCCCCGGCGCGCAGCCCGTCCACGACGTACTCGTCGTGCTCGAACGTCGTGAGCACCACCACCCGGGTCGCCGCCAGGTCCGGGTCCGCGGCGATCCGGCGCGTGGCCTCGACCCCGTCGATCCCGGGCATGCGGACGTCCATGAGCACCACGTCCGGCCGCAGCCGGCGCGCCTCGGCCACGGCGGCGAGACCGTCGGCGGCCTCGCCGGCCACCCGCATCGTCTCCTCGCCGGCGATGAGGGCCCGCAGGCCCATCCGCACCAGGTCCTGGTCGTCCACGAGCAGCACCGAGATCATGCGCCACCTCCGGCGGGCAGCACCGCCCGCACCTCGAAGGACTCGTCGGCGGGACCTGCCTCCAGGTGCCCGCCCAGGGACTCGGCACGGCGCCGCATCCCCGTGATGCCGAAGCCTGCCACGACCGCCTCGTCCGCCGCGCGGGGGTTGCGCACGGCCAGCCGCACGCGGTCCGGCTCGTACGCCACCTCGACGACGGCCGCGGCCCCCGAACCGTGCCGCACCACGTTCGTCAGGCACTCCTGGAGCACGCGGTAGGCGGCGAGGTCGACGGCGTCCGGCAGGTGCCGGGGTGTGCCGCGCACCGTGAGGTCCACCGCGACGCCCGCCGAGCGCACCCGCTCCACCAGCACCGGCAGGTTGGCCAGACCGGCGGTCGGCGCACGGGCAGGGCCCGACGCGCTACCCGACGTGGCGCCCGGCCGGATCGCCGCGAGCGTCGTCCGCAGCTCGGTCAGACCCTCGTCCGCAGCCCGCGAGATGGCCTCCAGCGCGGCCGTCGCGTCGTCCGGCCGGCCCAGGTGGAGCGCGATGTCCGCCTGCATCTGGATGGCGGACAGCCCGTGGCCCACCACGTCGTGCACCTCGTGCGCGAGCTGCAGCCGCTCGTCGTCGCGGGCCTGCTGCCGCTCCGCACGCCGCTCCGCCTCCCGCGCTTCGTGCCAGACCCGGCGCGCGACGCCGGCACTGAACGGCACCGCGACGAAGGCGCTCGCCACGACCAGGCCCCCGGGCATGCCGACGCCGTCGGGGTGCGTGAACACGTGCGGTACCAGCAGCCCGAGGGTCGCCGTCGCGTACAACAGGGCCGGGCGCAGCGGACGCCGTCGGGCCAGGGAGTACACGGCCACCGCGAGGCACAGCATGACCGGCCCGTACGGGTAGGCGAGCAGCAGGTAGGCCGCCGTGGCGGCCACCACCACGACCAGGGCGGCCACCGGCCGGCGGGTGCGCACCAGCGTGCCCAGCGCGGCCGCGGCCGCGAGGGCGTACCCCCGCGGGTCCACCGCCGTGGACCCGTCCAGGAACGGCAGCGTCAGCAGCACGAGTGCGGTCAGCACGGCGGTCACGCCGACGTCGACCAGGCGCAGCTTCGCGATCTCCCTCACCTCCGGCTCCACTCTGGCCGACGGCGCACCGCCCGTCACCCCCTGCGTGCCGTAGGGCGGAGTACGCACCGCTGCGCAGGCCGGAGCCGGCCGCCGACGTCCGGCGACGCACGCACGGAGCCGCCGCCCGGCCGATCCCCGGGCGGGCCGCCCCCGCGACGCTGGAGAGCACGAGGCGCCGGACCGTGGCGCCGGGAGAAGGGACCCACCATGGCGAACCTGCCCCCGCCCCTGCGGAAGGCCGTCCTGACCGTGCACGTCGTGTCGGCGGGCGCGTGGATCGGCATCGACGTGCTCGTCGCCGTGCTGGCGGCCCTGGCGCTCGGCGACGGGCCGGACGCCGTCCGCGGCCTCGCGCTGCGCGCGCTCGCCGCGTTCGTGGTGCCCCCCATGCTGACCGCGGCGCTCGTCTGCCTGGCCACGGGCGTGCTGCTCGGGCTCGCGACCAGGTGGGGGCTGGTGCGCTACTGGTGGGTCGCGGTCAAGCTCGTCACGACCCTGGTGCTGTGCACGCTGATCGTGGTGCTGCTCCGGCCCGGCATGGCCGACGTCGGCGCGGCCGGCACCGCCGTCGAGGCCGGGCAGGTGCCCGCCGCCGACGTCTCGTTCCTCGCGTACCCGCCGGCGGTGTCGCTCACGGCGCTCGCGGTGGCCACGGTGCTCTCGGTGTACAAGCCGTGGGGCCGGGTGCGCCCGGGCCGGGCCGCGCCGGCCGGGACGGCGCGCGGGAAAAGCCGTGCGGTGCCGGTACCGGCGCGCCGATGATGACGCGATGACAGACGGGATCGCTGACGGGTTCGTTGACGGGACGGCAGACGGGACGGCGGCCGGGGCCGCTGCCGGGACGACGGACGTCGAGGTCGTCGTGGCCCACCGGGCCTGCGCGACGCTGCGGGTGGGCGACGTGTACCTGAAGGTCGACGGCGACCAGGCGCGCACCGACGTCGAGGTGCGGGCGATGGCCCGGGTGCCCGTGCCCACCCCCGAGATCCTGTGGCGCACGCCGCCGGTGCTGGCGCTGGCGGCCGTGCGCGGCACGGCGCTCGGCCGGCTCGGCGAGCCGTCCGCCGCGTCGTCCGCGGCGTGGGCGGCCGCGGGGGCGGCGGCCCGCAGGCTGCACGACGCGCCGCTCCCGCCGTGGCCGGGGACGAGCCCCGGCTCGCTGCGGGCGCGCCTCGACCGGGAGTGCGCCTGGCTGCTCGCGCACGACGTGCTCCCCGCCGACCTGGTCACGCGCAACCGCGAGCTGGCCGAGGCGGCGCTCCGGCCCTGGACTCCCGTGTTCGTGCACGGCGACCTGCAGCTCAGCCACGTCTTCGTCGGCGACGACGACGAGGTCACCGGCGTGATCGACTGGACGGAGGCCGGGCCGGGCGACGCGCTGTTCGACCTCGCGGTGCTGACGCTCGGGCAGGAGGACCGCCTCGACGACGTCCTCGCCGGCTACGGGGCCGACGTCGACGTCGACGTGATCCGTGCCTGGTGGTCGCTGCGCAGCCTGGTGGCCGTCCGATGGCTCATCGAGCACGGTTTCGACCCGGCCGCGCCCGGGTGCGAGGTCGACGTGCTGCGTTCCCGGATGTGAGGGCGCGTGTCGGACAGCCGCGCTACGGTCACCGCATGACCATCGAGGTGCGCGACGCCCACGCGGGCGAGTACGTGGCGATCGGGGAGATCGTCACGGCCGCGTTCGCGGCGGACGGGCAGCTGGGCACCGACGGCTCCACCCCGTACGCGGCCGTGCTGCGGGACGTCGCGGGCCGCGCGGCGCACGCCCAGATCATCGCCGCCCTGGACGGCGGCGTGGTGGTGGGCGGCGTGACCTTCGTGCCGCACGGCGGGCCGATGGCCGACCTCGCGCGGGAGGGCGAGGCGGAGATCCGGATGCTCGGGGTCGCACCGGACGCGCAGGGCCGGGGCGCCGGGACGGCGCTGGTGCGCGAGTGCCTGGCGCGCGCGACGGTGCCGCGGCCGGTCGGCGCGGGTGCCGGGACCCCGCCGGGAGAGCGCGGCACACGCCGCGTGGTGCTCTCCACCAACACGATCGCGCACGGGTCGCACCGGCTCTACGAGCGGCTCGGCTTCGTGCGCGAGCCCGCACGCGACTGGACGCCGGTGCCGGGCGTGGACCTGCTCTGCTACGTGCTGGAGCTGTGACCGGTCGGCGTCAGGCCCGGACGCCCGGCCGGGAGCGGGTCGGCGGCCACCGCAGCAGGCCCGACGTGATCGCCACGCCCAGCAGCAGGAGCAGCCCGCCACCCACCTCGGCGGCGTTCGGCACCTCGCCGAACGCGAGCCAGGCCGCCGTCATGCCGACGACCGGCACCAGCATCGTGAACGGCACCACCGCGCCCGCCCGGTACCGGGCCAGCAGCGTGTTCCAGACGCCGTAACCCACCAGGCTCGCCAGCCACGCCGTGTACAGGGTGGACAGCACGGCCGGCCACGTGGGGTGCGTGAGCGAGTACCCGACGGCCGACGGGCCGTCGAGCAGCACCGCCAGGGCGAACATCGGCACGGGCACCACGAGCGCCGACCACACCGTCATGGACAGCCCGGCGAGCGGCCCCTGACGGGTGCCGGCCGCCTGCGTGGCCGTCCCCAGGCGGCGCACGATCACGTTGCCGGTGGCCCAGGAGGCCGCAGCCGCCAGGGTGAGCAGGAACGCGACGCCCGGCGTCGCCGCCGACCGGCCGAGCCCGACGACGACCAGTCCCACCGCGCCGAGCGCCACGCCGACGAGCTGCGGTGTCGTCGGCCGCTCGCGGAGCGCGACGGTGGCGAACAGCACCGTGAACACCACCTGCGCCTGGAGCACGAGCGAGGCGAGGCCGGGCGGCATGTCGAGCCAGATCGCCGTGTACATGAGGCCGAACTGGCCGAGGCTCAGGAACAGGCCCACCACGAGGACGTCCTTGAGCGGTGCCGCGGGCCGCGGCACCAGGAAGATCGCCGGCAGCAGCACCACGACGAAGCGGATCGCGACGAACAGGGCGGGCGGCACGTCGGCGACGCCCACGTCGATGGCGAGGAAGTTGGTGCCCCAGATGATCATGACGAGCACGGCGAGCAGCGAGTGGCGCAGGGGCATGGGGTCATGGTCGGCCCGGGCGACCGTGCACGTCCATCGCGTATCACTGGGCGACTGTTCAGGCGGGCTGAACGTTCGGGCCGCCGTGACTACGTACTTTCACGATCTTGTTCCACCGAGCGGGTGAAAAGTAGCGTCGCCGGACAGATGCCGGACACGTTCGCGAAGGAGCGACCGATGCGCAGCACGAGACACCGCACCATCCGCACGGGCATCACGGCGACCGCGGCCGTGACGCTCGTCCTGTCGGCCTCGCTGGCCGCGTCGGCGGCCGCACCCCACAGCAGGGACGGCGCGACCGGCGCGGCGGCCCCCGCCGAGGCTGCCGCCCTGACCTGGTCGGACGAGTTCGACGGCCCTGCCGGCAGCGCCCCGGACGCGGCCAGCTGGAACCACGAGACCGGTGGCGGCGGCTGGGGCAACAACGAGCTCCAGGTCTACACCGACTCCCGCGACAACTCGGCCCTGGACGGCAACGGCAACCTGGTCATCACCGCCCGCTCGGACGGCAACGGCGGCTACACCTCGGCCCGGCTCACCACCAAGGGCAAGGTCCAGCCGAAGTTCGGGCGGCTGGAGGCGCGCATCAAGATCCCGCGGGGCCAGGGCATCTGGCCGGCGTTCTGGATGCTCGGCGGCCAGTTCCCGGGCACCCCGTGGCCCGACGCGGGCGAGATCGACATCATGGAGAA
>NZ_JAMTCS010000002.1:173299-512562 GCF_024171955.1 Promicromonospora thailandica
CGGGGCCAGGGCATCTGGCCGGCGTTCTGGATGCTCGGCGGCCAGTTCCCGGGCACCCCGTGGCCCGACGCGGGCGAGATCGACATCATGGAGAACGTCGGGTACGAGCCGCACCTCGTGCACGGCACGCTGCACGGCCCCGGCTACTCCGGCGGCAACCCCATCACCGGCCAGTACATGCACCCGCAGGGCTGGTCCTTCGCCGACGACTTCCACACCTTCGCCATCGACTGGAACCCGAACTCCATCACCTGGCCCGTGGACGGCAACGCCTACCAGACGTTCACGCCCGCGAACACCAACGGCAACCCGTGGGTCTACAACCAGCCGTTCTTCTTCATCCTGAACGTGGCCGTGGGCGGCAACTGGCCCGGCTACCCGGACGGCAGCACGCAGTTCCCGCAGCAGATGGTGGTCGACTACGTGCGGGTCTACGACTCGCAGCTCTGACCCCTCGGCGTCGTCGGACGCGCAGGTCGCCGGGGCGGCCTGCGCGTCCGACACGTGTGACGAGGGCGCGACCGCCCCGTCGTGCCGACCGTCGTAGACTGGGGCGGGCGCTCCGGCGCCCGGAAACCTACCCCGCACGCAGAGGTTCTACATGACCGCGCCCGCGTCCCAGGCACCCTCCCGCCCGACTCCCGTCCCGACCCTGGACACGGTCCAGAACGCGGCGGCCACCCCCGACGAGGCGCAGCCGTACGGCGAGCTCGGCCTCAAGGAGGACGAGTACCAGCGCATCAAGGACATCCTGGGCCGCCGCCCCACCGCGGCCGAGCTCGCGATGTACTCCGTGATGTGGAGCGAGCACTGCTCCTACAAGTCGTCGAAGGTGCACCTGCGCAAGTTCGGCGAGCGCGTGACCGACGAGATGAAGGAACACCTCCTCGTCGGGATCGGCGAGAACGCCGGCGTCGTCGACATCGGTGACGGCTGGGCCGTCACCTTCAAGGTCGAGTCGCACAACCACCCGTCGTTCGTCGAGCCCTACCAGGGCGCCGCGACCGGCGTGGGCGGCATCGTCCGCGACATCATCTCGATGGGCGCCCGCCCCGTGGCGGTCATGGACCAGCTCCGGTTCGGCGCCGTCGAGCACCCCGACACGGCCCGCGTCGTGCACGGCGTCGTCTCCGGCGTCGGCGGCTACGGCAACTCCCTCGGCCTGCCGAACATCGGCGGCGAGCTCGTCTTCGACGGCTCCTACCAGGGCAACCCGCTCGTGAACGCGCTCTGCCTCGGCGTGCTGCGGCACGAGGACATCCACCTCGCCAACGCGTCCGGCCTCGGCAACAAGGTCGTGCTCTTCGGCGCGCGGACGGGCGGCGACGGCATCGGCGGCGCCTCGATCCTCGCCTCCGAGACGTTCGAGGACGGCGTGCCCGCCAAGCGGCCGTCGGTCCAGGTGGGCGACCCCTTCATGGAGAAGGTGCTCATCGAGTGCTGCCTGGAGCTGTTCTCCGCCAAGGTCGTGGAGGGCATCCAGGACCTCGGCGCCGCGGGCATCTCGTGCGCCACGTCCGAGCTCGCCTCGAACGGCGACGGCGGCATGCACGTGGACCTCGACGACGTGCTGCTGCGTGACCCCACGCTGAACGCCGGCGAGATCCTCATGTCGGAGTCGCAGGAGCGCATGATGGCCGTCGTCCGGCCCGACCAGCTCGACGCGTTCCTCGCGATCACGGCGAAGTGGGAGGTCGAGACCGCCGTCATCGGCGAGGTGAACGACTCCGGCCGCCTCACGATCGACCACCACGGCCAGCGGATCGTCGACGTCGACCCGAAGACGGTCGCGCACGAGGGTCCGGTCTACGAGCGCCCGTACGCGCGCCCGGAGTGGCAGGACGCGCTCCAGGCCGACTCGACGGCGGCGGCCGGCCTGCCGCGCCCCGCGGGCGGCGAGGAGCTGCGGTCCACCGCGCTGGCGCTCCTGGGCTCCCCGAACCTCGCGTCGAAGGCGTGGGTCACCGACCAGTACGACCGGTTCGTCCAGGGCAACACGGCGCTGGCCCAGCCTGACGACAGCGGCGTCGTGCGCGTCGACGAGTCCACGGGCCTGGGCGTCGCCCTCGCGACGGACGCGAACGGCCGCTACGGCAAGCTCGACCCGCGCACGGGTGCGGCCCTCGCGCTGGCGGAGGCGTACCGCAACGTCGCCACGTCGGGCGCCGAGCCGCTCGCCGTGACGGACTGCCTCAACTTCGGCTCGCCGGAGCACCCGGACTCGATGTGGCAGCTCGTCGAGGCGATCGAGGGGCTCGCCGACGCGTGCCAGGAGCTCGGCGTGCCGGTCACCGGCGGCAACGTCTCCCTCTACAACGGCACGGGCGAGCCGGGCCAGATCGACTCGTCGATCCACCCGACCCCCGTGGTGGGCGTGCTCGGCGTGGTCGACGACGTGAGCACCGCGCTCGCGTCCGGCTGGCGCACGGAGGGCCTGTCGCTCCTGCTGCTCGGCACCACGCGGGACGAGCTCGACGGCTCGGCCTGGGCCGACGTCGTGCACGGTCACCTCGGCGGACTGCCGCCGCGCGTGGACCTGGCCGCGGAGAAGGCGCTGGCGGGCGCGCTCGTGGAGGCCCGGAAGACGGGCCTCGCGGCCGCCGCGCACGACCTGTCCGAGGGCGGGCTCGTGCAGGCGCTGCTGGAGGCGTCGCTGCGGTTCGGCGTCGGCGCGACGGTGGCGCTGGAGGGCGTGACCGGCCGCGACAAGGTGGACCCGTTCGTGGCGCTGTTCTCGGAGTCGACGGGGCGCGTGGTCGTCGCCGTCGACCCGGAGCACGAGGGCGAGCTGACCCACCTGGCCGAGGACGCCGGCGTGCCGGTGCTGCGCCTGGGCACCACGGGCGGCGACGCCCTGGTGGTCGAGGGCCACTTCGAGATCCCGCTGGCCGAGGCCCGCGAGACCCACGAGGCCACCCTGCCCGCCATCTTCGGCTGACCGGAGCAGCTCTGTCACACAGATCTCGCTTTCTCACCCCGCCGGCGGCCGGGGTGGGCGCCCCGGGCCGGTAGGGTCCGGGGCGTGCGATTTGTCCGCGGGCTCGTGTCCCTCGTGCTCTGGGTCCTCGCGGCCCCCCTGCTCCTGGTGGCGCTGGCCCGGGTGCTCCCGTTCGACAATGTGCCGCCCCTGCCGCTGATCGCGCCCTTCACGCCGTGGGCGGGCCTGGTGGCGCTGCCGCTGCTCGTCATCGCCCTCTTCTCCCGGCGCTGGGTACTGACGGTGCTGCTCACGGCGTCGCTCGCGGGCTTCCTGTACTGGACCGCGCCGTTCTTCGTGCCGCCGCCCGCCACGGCGCCCGCCGACCCGGCCGACGCCGGGACCCTGCGCGTCATGACGCTGAACGCGCACCTCGGGCAGGCGGACGCCGAGGCCGTGGTCGACCTCGTGGAGACGCAGCACGTCGAGGTGCTCGCCGTGCAGGAGCTCACGCCCGGCCTCGCGTCGGCCCTGTCGGACGCAGGGCTCGACGACCTGCTGACCCACAGCTTCACGGTGCCCGCCGACGACGGTCCCGGCGGCAGCGGCCTCTGGTCGTCGGAGCCGCTGACGGAGCCGGAGCAGCTGCGCGGCACGAGCTTCTCGATGCCGTCCGCCCTGGTCGACGTGGGTGGCACCGACGTGCGCGTCAGCGTGGCGCACCCCTACCCGCCGCTGCCCGGCGAGACGGCGACCTGGCGCACCGAGCTCGTCGAGCTCACCGGAAGGCTGCACGCGGACGAGACACCGCAGATCGTGGCCGGCGACTTCAACGCCACCTACGACCACGCGACCTTCCGCGACCTGCTCGGGTCGCGGTTCGTGGACGCCACGCGCGAGTGGGGGTCGGGTCCGGCGGTGACCTGGCCCGAGGGCAGCCGGGTGCCGCCGCTGTTCGCGCTGGACCACGTGGTGGTGGAGCGGGACATGCCGGTCTCCGACGTCGTGCCCGTGCAGGTGGCCGGCACGGACCACCGGGCGCTGCTGGCCACCGTCGTCGTGCGATAGCACAGCGACACCGCGCGGTGAGCGCGGAACCGGCTTATGTTCGCAGATGTGCCCACTCGTCAGATGCGCCTCGCGCCCTCCGCCCCCGACGACGTGACGAGTGCCCTCGCGGCGCTGCGCGCCGAGGTCGGGCTGCCCGCGATGTTCCCGCAGGACGTGCTGGAGGAGGCGCGGGCAGCGGCGGCGCAGGACTTCACGGCGGGCCGGGCGGACCGCCGGGACATCGAGTTCGTCACCATCGACCCGCCGGGCTCGAAGGACCTGGACCAGGCGGTGCACGTCGAGCAGTCCGGCGAGGGCTACGTGGTGCACTACGCGATCGCGGACGTCGGGTCGTTCGTGACCCCGGGCGGCGCCCTCGACACCGAGGTGCGCAAGCGCGGCATGACCGTCTACGGGCCGGACGCCCGGACCCCGCTGCACCCCAAGATCCTCTCCGAGGGCGCGGCCAGCCTCCTGCCCGACGAGGACCGCCCGGCCGTGCTGTGGACGGTCACCCTGAGCTCGCGCGGCATCATCACCGGGGCCGGGCTCGAGCGGGCCCTCGTGCGGAGCCGCGAGCGGCTCACCTACGCGGAGGTCCAGTCGGGGCTCGACGCCGGGACCGCGAGCGAGTCCCTCCAGCTCCTGGCGGACGTCGGCCGCCTGCGCCAGTCCCTGGAGGTGGCGCGCGGCGGCGTCTCGCTGGAGGTGCCGGAGCAGGAGGTCGAGCGGCGTGAGGACGGCACGTACACGCTCTCGTTCCGGCGGAACCTGCCGGTCGAGGAGTGGAACGCACAGATCTCGCTGCTCACCGGCATCGCCGCCGCGCACCTGATGCGCGAGGCCGGCGTGGGCCTCCTGCGCACGCTGCCCGAGGCCGACCCGCGCGACCTGGCCCGGCTGCACCGCACCGCCCGTGCGCTCGGCATCGAGTGGCCGGACACGCTGCCGTACGCGCGGCTGGTGCCCACGCTCGTCTCCCGCATCCCGGAGCACGCCGCGTTCCTCAACGAGGCGACCACGCTGTTCCGCGGGGCGGGGTACGTCGCGTTCGGCATGCCCGGGCCCGACGGCGCCGTGGTGCCCGCGCCCGAGGACACCCGGCACGCCGCCATCGCCGCCGACTACGCACACGTGACCGCGCCGCTGCGCCGCCTGATCGACCGGTACGCGACCGAGATCTGCCTCGCCGTCTCCGCGGGCACGCCCGTCCCGGACTGGGTGCTCGACGCCATGCCCGAGCTGCCCGGGATCATGGCCGAGACGGGGCGCCGGTCGGCGTCGTTCGAGCGCGAGTGCATCGACATCGTCGAGGCGTCCATGCTCGCGGACCGCCTGGGCGAGGAGTTCGCGGGCGTGGTGGTCGACGTCGAGGACGACGACAAGTCCGGCCGGGAGCGGCAGCGGGGCCAGGTCGTGCTGCGCGACCCCGCGGTCCGGGCGCGGGTCACGGGTACGAGCCTCCCGCTGGGCGACGAGGTGCGGGTGCGGCTGGCCGAGGCCGACGTGTCCGAGCGGCGCGTCCTGTTCACGCTGGGCGACCCGCCCGGGGGCGAGCCGGGCCCGGCGGCCTCCCCGGAGGGCGGGGGCCGACGCACGGCGGGGCGTCGCGGGCCGGCGCCACGCCGGAAGGCCGAGCCGTCGCCGTCGCCCGGGCCCTCGCCCACACCGGGGTCGTCGGGTCGTGCGTCGGCCGGCTCGGGGCTGGTTGATCGTGCGACGCCCGGGGCGTCCGGCCCTGCGACGTCCGGCCCTACGACGTCCGATTCTGCGGCGTCCGGTTCCGGCGGCTCCGGGTCTGGGGGATCAGGCCCTGGGGGATCGGGCCCCGGGGG
This sequence comes from Promicromonospora thailandica, assembly GCF_024171955.1. Taxonomy (GTDB): domain Bacteria; phylum Actinomycetota; class Actinomycetes; order Actinomycetales; family Cellulomonadaceae; genus Promicromonospora; species Promicromonospora thailandica. Next base: position 179,102 of record NZ_JAMTCS010000002.1, read on the forward strand.
ATCGAACCCTGTGCCGTCCGGCCGTGCGGTGCCGGGCTCGTCGTCGGCGGCCCCGTCCGCGCCGCCGCCGGCCTTCGGTTCCGCACCTGCTCGCGCGCCGTACCGCGGCCCGTCTCCGGTGCCGCCTTCGGGGTCGCCCACGCCGTTCGCGCGGCCGGACGACGGGCCGGTGCCCGCCCACGGCGCGCTCCTGTCCGGCGCCGAGCCGGCAGGCACCCGTGAGCCGGCCCCGCAGCCGCCCCCGGCGTCGTACCCCCGGTCGTACCCGCCCGCCCGGCTCTCCGGCGGCCGGCCCTACCCGGGCCGGCGCGCGGTGCACCACGGTGCCGCCGTCGCGGACCGCACCGTCGCGGACCGCACCAGCGGCGAGTCGTTCGCGAGCCGTGCGGGTGCCGACTCGCGCGGTCCCCAGCCGTACCCGGGCGCTGCCGACGAGGCGTACACCGACCAGGGATACGCCCACCAGCCGCGACCCGACGAGGCGCGCGCCGACGAGGCGCAGACCGACCGGCGGTACTCGTCTGAGCCGTACGCGTCTGAGCCGTACCCGTCTCAGCCGTACCCGTCGCCACGGTCCCGGCCGGAGCCGTACCCGTCAGCGTCGCCCTACTCGCCGGAGCCGCCCTACTCGGCCCGGCCGGAGCCGGACGAGCCGTATGCCGCCCGGCCTGCCGCCCAGGCCGAGCCGTACCGGTCCCGGCCCGACACACCGGCGGCGTCCGGCCCGGAGCAGGCGCCGCAGGGAGCCGAGGGCGCGCCCGCCGCGTCGCACCCGGGCCACGGCGTCGGGTATCCGCCGATGCGCCGCCCGGTACGGCCGCAGGTCCGGGACGAGGTGCCGATGTCCGAGCCGTGGCCCCGGCGTGCCCCGGCCGCCCGCCGGCTCGCCTCGATGTCGCAGCCCGTCCCGGTCGTCCGGCCGGACGGCTACCCGGGCGGCGCCTACCTGGGGGAGTACCCGGTGCTGTCGTCGCGCGAGCTGCCCCTCGTGGTCGCGGCGGACCTCCTCGCGGTCGAGGGCCGCATCCCCGACGGCTACCGCTACTGACGCGGTCACCGGTATGACCGGCCCGGTCATACTGACCCCATGACGTCTGCCGCTCTCGCTGTCCGCAGGTCCCGTGCCGTAGCCGCCCTCGGTCTGTCCGCCCTGCTCACGGGCTGTACGCCCGCGGACGGCGTGCAGGACCTGGAGGCCGTGTTCGACGAGGAGCAGCAGGCCGACGACGTGCTCTCCGACGCCCAGCTCGAGGACATCACCGTCGACGGCGACACGACGCGCCGGCTCGCCGAGGAGAGCGGCACCACCTACTACGCCGCGCGCACCGAGGACGGTGCGTCCACCTGCCTCGTGCTGGCCCCCGCCGAGGGCGACACGATCGCGGGCTGCACGATGACGCCGAACCCGACGGGCACCGAGGTGTCGAACGGCGAGGACACGGCCATGTTCGTGGTGCCGGGCACGGACTTCACGAGCCTCGAGCGGTCCGGCTGGACCCGGCTCGGCGACTTCCTGGCGGTGCGGTAGTGCCGCCGCGCCGGCGGACCGACCCGGAGGCCGGCCGCGCCGCCGTCGACGCCTGGGCCCGGGGCGCGGCGGACCGCCGTGACGTGACCACCGCCGTGCGGTTCACGCTGGAGGAGCTGGCCGACCGTGCGCCCGGGAACTCGGTCGAGGTGCGGGTGCCCCCCGCGGGGGCGGTGCAGGCGGTGGCTGGACCCCGGCACACGCGCGGAACTCCGCCGAACGTGGTCGAGACGGATCCGGCCACCTGGCTCGGACTGGCGACCGGTGCCGTGACCTGGGCGGACGCCGTCGGGGACGGCCGGGTGCGGGCATCGGGCGAGCGTTCGGACATCTCGCCGCTGCTGCCGCTGAGTCAGTAACCGTCCGCGCGTTCGTGGCGCGTGTGGGTGACGCGCGCTACTCTCGGCGCGCGTGCTCGCTCGACGAGCCGCGGCGAGCACAACGATCGGTGCGCAGCCTCGGAGACCGGGAATTTTTCCCGTGGGTCCCCGTTCGTAACCGCGCATTCATCGCGCCGTGGTTGGTTGGGTGCGCTCGTGGCGTGACCCGAGCACCCCCGCTTCAACTGCAGAAGGAGTCAGCGTGGTACCCAGCACGCTCCGATCCTCACCGAGATCCGCGAGGCCGGCCCGCCCTGTCGTGGCCGCCGCCCTGACGGCCGCCCTGGCCGTCCCCACCACCCTGGCCGGCCTGGCCCCGGCGCAGGCGCTGGACGTCACGCCGATCGCCGACATCCAGGGCACCGGCGACGCCAGCCCGCTGGCCGGCGAGACCGTGACCACCCAGGGCGTCGTGACCGCCGTCTACCCGACCGGCGGCTTCAACGGCTTCTACCTGCAGACCGCGGGCACCGGCGGCGACGCCGACGCCACGCCCGGGGCCTCGGACGCCGTCTTCGTCTTCTCCGCCGCCGCTGCCGCCGCCGTCTCGATCGGCGACCACGTCGAGGTGACAGGTGTCGTCTCGGAGTACAACGGGCTGACGGAGCTCACCCCGGCGTCGGGCGGCTGGACCGTGCTCGACACGGCGGCCTCCGTGGAGCCCACGCCTGCCGGGTGGCCCGCCGACGCGGCGGGCCGCGAGGCGCTTGAGGGCATGCTGCTCGCCCCGCAGGGCGAGTTCACCGTGACCGACAACTACGACACCAACTTCTACGGCACCATCGGGCTCGCCGCGGGCGACGACCCGCTGGTGCAGCCGACGACGGTGGCCCGGCCCGGCTCGGCGGAGTACGACGCACAGGTCGCGGACAACGCGGCGCGTGCCGTGCTGCTCGACGACGGGTCGTCGACCAACTACAGCTCGAACGCGAACAAGTCGAAGCCGTTGCCCTACCTGACCGGCGGCGCGCCGCTGCGGGTCGGCGCCGGGGTCACGTTCACCACCCCGGTGATCCTCGACTACCGCTACGACGCGTGGGGCTTCCAGCCGCTGACCCACCTGACGCCCGACGTCGCGGAGACCGTGCAGCCGGCCACGTTCGAGAACACCCGCGAGGACGCGCCCGCCGCGGTGGGCGGCGACCTGAAGGTCGCGACCTTCAACGTGCTGAACTACTTCAGCACGACGGGCGACGAGCTCGAGGGCTGCACCTACTACACCGACCGCACGGGCGACCCGGTCACCGTCTCGGGCGGCTGCGACGCCCGCGGTGCGGCCGAGGAGGAGGACCTCCAGCGGCAGCAGACCAAGATCGTCGCGGCGATCACGGCCCTCGGGGCGGACGTCGTCGCGCTGCTGGAGATCGAGAACACCGCCACGCTGGGCGGCCCGCGCGACGAGGCCCTCGGCACCCTGGTGGACGCCCTGAACGCCGCGGAGGGCGCCGGCACCTGGGCCTACGTGGCCTCGCCGGCCGAGGTGCCCGACACCGAGGACGTCATCCGCAACGCCTTCATCTACCGGACCGCCACGGCGGAGCCGGTCGGGGAGTCGACCATCCTGATCGGTGACGAGGCGTTCGGCAACGCCCGGCAGCCGCTGGCGCAGGTGTTCCAGCCCGCCGGTGGTGCCGCCGACGCGGGCGACGACGTGCTCGTGGTCGCCAACCACTTCAAGTCGAAGGGATCGGCCGGCCCGTGGCCTGGTGACGAGGACCAGGGTGACGGCCAGGGCGCCTCCAACGAGTCCCGCACGCGCCAGGCGACGTCGCTCGCTGCCTTCGCGCAGGAGCAGGCCTCCGCGGCCGGCACGGACAAGGTGCTGCTGGTGGGTGACTTCAACGCCTACGAGCAGGAGGACCCGATCCAGACGCTGGTCGAGGCCGGGTACACGGACCTCGGTGCCGCCACGGGCGAGTACAGCTACAGCTTCGACGGCATGGTCGGCTCGCTCGACCACGTGCTGGCCTCGCCGGCCGCCACCGAGGCCGTGACCGGCACCGACATCTGGAACATCAATGCCTACGAGCCGCTGGCGAACGAGTACAGCCGCTACAACTACAACGCGACCATCCTGTACGACGAGTCGCCGTTCCGGTCCTCCGACCACGACCCGGTGCTCGTCGGCCTCGACCTCGGCGGGACCACCACCGAGCCGGGCACGGTCGACCTCGACCTCGTGGCGATCAACGACTTCCACGGCCGCATCGACGCCAACACCGTGGCCTTCGCCGGCACGGTCGAGGAGCTCCGGGCGCAGAACCCGGAGGGCACCGCGTTCGTCTCGGCGGGCGACAACATCGGCGCCTCGCTGTTCGCGTCCGCGCTGCAGCAGGACCAGCCCACGATCGACGTCCTCGATGCGCTCGGACTGACCACCTCCGCGGTGGGCAACCACGAGTTCGACCAGGGCATGGAGGACCTCACCGGACGCGTCACCGACGCCGCCGACTGGGAGTACCTGGGCGCCAACGTCTACGACGAGGACACGGGCGAGCCCGCTCTGCCCGAGTACCAGGTGGTGCCCGTGAACGGCGTCGACGTCGGCTTCGTCGGCGTGGTCACGCAGGAGACGCCGACGCTCGTCACGCCGTCGGGCATCGTGGGCCTGGAGTTCGGCGACCCGGTCGAGGCGCTCAACCGCGTGACGGACGAGCTGCTCGACGGCGACGCCGCCAACGGCGAGGCCGACCTCGTGGTGGCGCTCGCGCACGACGGCGCCGGTGCGGGGACGCCGGACGGCTCCACGCTGGAGGAGGAGGTCGCCGCCGGCGGCCCCTTCGCCGACCTGGTGCAGGGCACGGACCCGCGCGTCGCGGCCATCTTCACCGGCCACACGCACAAGCAGTACGCGTGGGACGCCCCGGTGCCCGGCACGGAGAACGAGACCCGGCCGATCATCCAGACCGGCAACTACGGCGAGTTCCTGGGCCACGTCTCCCTCACGGTGGACGCCGAGTCGTTCGACGTCACGGACTACACCGTCGAGAACGTGGCGCGGACCGCCACCCCGGCCGACGAGCTGATCGCCACCTACCCGGCGGTCGCCGAGGTGGACGGGATCGTGGACGCGGCGCTGGCCGAGGCCGAGGAGATCGGCGCCCAGCCGATCGGCGAGGTCACCGCTGACGTCACGACGGCGTTCGCCGGCGGCTCGTACACCGACGGCGTCTGGACGGGCGGCAACCGGGACGACCGCGCGTCGGAGTCCGCGCTCGGCAACCTCGTGGCGAACTCGCTGCGGGACTCGCTCGCCGCGGACGAGCGGGGCGGCGCCGACCTCGGCGTCGTGAACCCCGGTGGCCTGCGCAACGAGCTCTACTTCGGGGAGGACGGCGTCATCACCTATGCCGAGGCCAACGCGGTGCTGCCGTTCGTCAACAACCTGTGGACGATCACGCTGACCGGCGCCCAGCTGGACACGCTGCTCGAGCAGCAGTGGCAGACGGACGCGAACGGCGACCGGCCGTCGCGGCCCTACCTGGCGCTCGGCCTGTCCGACAACGTGTCGTACACGACCACGACGGCGGACCCGAACGCGACGCCGGGTGACAACGTCTCGTCGATCACCATCGACGGCGTGCCCGTCGACCCGGCCGCGGAGTACCGCATCGCGACGTTCTCGTTCCTGATCTCCGGGGGCGACAACTTCCGGGTGTTCACCGAGGGCACGGACGGCCGCGACTCCGGTCTCGTCGACCGTGACGCCTGGATCACGTACCTGCGGGACTCCGCACCCGTCACGCCGAGCTTCGCCCGCACCCGCACGGTCGCCGCCGCGCTGCCGGGCACGGTCGAGGCGGGTGCCACCACCGAGGTGAGCCTGTCCGGACTGGACCTGACCTCGCTCGGCGCCCCGCAGAACACCGCGGTCGAGACGTACCTCGTCCCGGAGGGCGGTGCGGCGTCCGACGGCGTCTCGCTGGGCACCAGCCCGGTGTCCGCCGGGGCGACGTCGGCCACCGTGACGGTCCCGGCCGGCACGGCGGCGGGCGCGTACCAGCTCCTGGTGCAGGCGTCGCCGTCGGACACCACGGCCCGGCTCCCGCTGACCGTCGAGGCCGCGACCCCGGAGGAGCCCGAGGCTCCCGCCTGGATCCCGTGGAAGCTCTACTGGTGGGGTGACACCGTGTCCTTCCGGGGCGAGGTGTACGAGGCGACCCGCCCGACGATCCTCCAGATCCCGGGCGTGGGCCGGCACAGCCCCTGGAAGCTGATCGGCTGACCCTCCACCAACCCTCCACTCGCCGAGGTGGTCGCCCCGCGGGGTGACCACCTCGGCAGGGTGGGCGCGTACCCTGGGGACGTGAGCGACACCGAGGCAACCAGCGACCCGACGGGCGACGTGGACGTCCGTGCCGTCGTCGACCCGGCCACCGTGCGCCGTGCGCCGCGGTACAAGGCCTTCTTCTGGACGGGCGCCCTGGTCGGCGTCGTGCTCGGCCTGGCCCTGTCGCTCTACCTGGTGGGCTCACCCTCCGGCGCCGCCATGATGAAGCCCGGTGTCTACGTCACGGTGCTGACCGCGTTCGTCACGCTGGTCACGACGCTCCTGGCGGGTCTCCTCGCGGTGATCGCGGACCGTCGGAGTCTCCGCGGACGCTGATCTCGCCCCTGACCTCGACCGGCGGTCTGCCGCGAGGGTCACAGCAGGGGCCGGTCGAGCAGATCCGCTCGCATGGGATACTCGGACCATGCCTCTGCGCGGAGATGGCCGACTCAACCACGACCTCATGCCCGGCGAGAAGGGCCCCCAGGACGCATGTGGCGTCTTCGGGGTCTGGGCACCCGGCGAGGAGGTCGCCAAGCTCGCGTACTTCGGTCTGTACGCCCTCCAGCACCGCGGACAGGAGTCCGCGGGCATCGCCACCAGCAACGGTGAGCAGATCCTGGTCTACAAGGACATGGGGCTCGTCTCCCAGGTGTTCGACGAGACCGCCCTCAACGCCCTGACCGGCCACATCGCCGTCGGGCACTGCCGGTACTCCACCACCGGTGGCGTCACCTGGGAGAACGCCCAGCCGACGCTCGGGCCGACGGCGTCCGGCACGGTCGCCCTGGGTCACAACGGCAACCTGACGAACTCGGCCGAGCTGGTCAACCTCGTCGCGGAGCGCTACGGCGCGCAGCGGCGCGGCGAGCTCGCCCGCGGCAACACCACCGACACGGCCCTCATCACCGCCCTGCTGGCCGGCGACGCCGACCGCACGCTGGAGGCGACGGCGCTCGAGGTGCTGCCCCGACTGCGCGGCGCGTTCTCCCTCGTCTTCATGGACGAGAACACCCTCTACGCCGCCCGTGACCCGCAGGGTGTCCGGCCGCTCGTGCTCGGCCGCCTCGACCGCGGCTGGGTGGTCGCGAGCGAGACGCCGGCCCTCGACATCGTGGGCGCGTCGTACGTGCGGGACGTCGAGCCGGGCGAGCTCATCTGCATCGACGCCGACGGTATGCGCTCGGCGCGCTTCGCCGAGGCCGAGCGGGCCGCCTGCGTGTTCGAGTACGTCTACCTGGCCCGGCCGGACAACACCCTCAACGGGCGGTCGGTCCACGCGGCCCGGGTCGAGATGGGGCGTCAGCTGGCTCGCGAGCACCCCGTCGAGGCCGACCTCGTGATCCCGACGCCGGAGTCGGGCACGCCCGCCGCCGTCGGCTACGCGGCCGAGTCCGGCATCCCGTTCGGCCAGGGGCTCACGAAGAACGCCTATGTCGGACGCACGTTCATCCAGCCGTCCGACACGCTGCGACAGCTCGGCATCCGGCTCAAGCTGAACCCGCTGCGCGAGGTCATCAAGGGCAAGCGCCTCGTGGTGGTGGACGACTCGATCGTGCGCGGCAACACCCAGCGCGCCCTGATCCGCATGCTCCGCGAGGCGGGCGCCGCCGAGGTGCACGTGCGCATCTCGTCGCCGCCGGTCAAGTGGCCCTGCTTCTACGGCATCGACTTCGCGTCCCGGGCGGAGCTCATCGCCAACGGCCTGGCCGTCGACGAGATCGGCCAGTCGCTCGGCGCCGACAGCCTCGGCTACATCAGCACCGAGGGCATGATCGCGGCCACCGAGCAGCCCAGCTCGCAGCTCTGCGCCGCGTGCTTCACCGGCAAGTACCCGATCGAGCTGCCCCCGGACGACCAGCTGGGCAAGCACCTGCTGGAGCAGGCCGAGCTGCCGCTGGGCCCGCCCGAGGACGGGCTCACGCGCCTCGCGGTGAGCACCGGTGGCGCGACCGCGCTCGACCACCCGTGACCGCGGGCACCACCCGAACGACCTCTCGAACGACGCAGGAGCACCAGTGACTTCCGAAGGCCTGACGTACGCCGCCGCCGGCGTGGACACCGAGGCGGGCGACAAGGCCGTCGAGCTCATGAAGGACGCCGTGCGCCGCACGCAGGGTCCGGCCGTGCTCGGCGGGGTGGGCGGGTTCGCCGGACTGTACGATCTCTCGGCGTTCAAGGAGTACCGCGCGCCCCTGCTGGCCACGTCCACCGACGGCGTCGGCACCAAGGTGGCGATCGCGCAGGCGCTCGACAAGCACGACACCATCGGGTTCGACCTGGTCGGCATGGTGGTGGACGACATCGTCGTGATGGGCGCGAAGCCGTTGTTCATGACGGACTACATCGCGACGGGCAAGGTGGTCCCGGAGCGCATCGCGGACATCGTGCGCGGCATCGCGCAGGCCTGCGAGGTGGCCGACACCGCGCTGGTCGGCGGCGAGACCGCCGAGCACCCGGGCCTGCTCGCGCCCGACGAGTACGACGTCGCGGGCGCGGCCACAGGCATCGTGGAGGCCGATCGGGTGCTCGGTCCGGACCGCGTGCAGCCCGGCGACGTGCTGATCGCGATGGGGTCCAGCGGGCTCCACTCCAACGGGTACTCGCTGGTGCGCGCCGTGGTCCGGCACGCCGGGTGGTCGCTGGACCGCCACGTGGACGAGCTGGGGCGCACGCTGGGCGAGGAGCTGCTGGAGCCCACGCGGGTGTACGCCTCGGACTGCCTGGCGCTGGCGGCGGACGAGGCGGCCCAGGTGCACGCCTTCACGCACGTCACGGGCGGCGGTCTCGCGGCGAACCTGGCGCGCGTGCTGCCCCCGGGCCTGGTCGCGACGGTGGACCGGGCGTCCTGGGACGTCCCGGCCGTCTTCCGGATGGTGCGCGAGCTCGGCGGCGTGCCGGACCGCGACCTGGAGAACACCCTGAACCTCGGGGTGGGCATGGTCGCGGTCGTGGGGGTCGACGGCGCCGACGCGGCCCTCGCACGGCTCGCCGCGCTGGGCGTGCCGGCATGGACGCTCGGAGGCGTGGAGACGCTGGACGCCACCGCGGAGCAGGCGGACCTGGTCGCGGGGACGAAGGGTGTGTCCGGCGGGGCGGTCAGGCTGGTGAACGACTACCGCGGGTGACGCGGAGGCGGGACCTGGCGGACTGCCGGGCGCGGGGCCGGCGCGAAGGCGCCGGCACCCTCAGCGCGTGTTGTCCTGCTCTGCCCAGTCGGAGTACCTGTTGTCGTACTCCTCGTCCTCCGGTGACTCCCACCGTGACTCAGTGACCACGTCCGTGCGGGAGTTCCCGCTGAGCTCCTGCTCGAGGGCGTGATAATTGGTCTCCGGGCTGTAATACTTCAGCGCGCGAGCAACCTTGGTCTGCTTTGCCTTCTGACGGCCGCGGCCCATGGCTCCGACCCCCTCAACGTAGGAGCGGGGCGGCACCGTGCATGGACGTGCGGCCCCGTAGCGTTTCGTCTGTCCAGGTTCCAACGTTACATGCTGGTACGACGTTTCTTCCAGTCCGTGGACGTGATTCGTCCCATCCTCCGGTGTGACGTTCGGATCGCTCCGGACCCACGCGGGCGCCGGGTGCTTGGGTATCCCTTGGTGATCGGCAGGCCGTTGCTTGCCTTTCGGGTCCGGCCGGTACAGCCGAGGTCGCGCTCCGTCGTCGGTGGCTTGCGCGGCGATTCCCGGGCATCGCACCGAGTGCTTTACCGATGCCACGACAGGTCCCGGATGTGTACAGAACATGGGCGTGTCGCGCCCGCCCGGTGACGGTGGATCAGTGGGCGGCGTGTCGCACGTGTCCCAGACTCGCCCGAAACGGGCGCGCGTGGCGAGCGGCGGAGAAAGTGAGGAAATAAACCCCGTCCCCAAGTCGCCTAAATCCCGTTTGCTGCTAACAATGGTGCAAGAGCGGGTGTCGTCAACCGCCTGGTACGGCCAGGCCGGCACCGTTCCGGAGGAGGTGCGGGGATGTCCATCCACGGAGAATCCGAGGTCCTGCTCACGCCTGCCGAGGTAGCGAGCTTGTTCCGTGTTGACCCCAAGACAGTAACGCGTTGGGCAAAAGCGGGAAAGCTCTCGTCGATCCGGACACTGGGCGGTCACCGCCGCTACAAGGAGTCCGAGGTTCGGGCGCTGCTCGGTGCGGCGGCGGACAGCTCGGGCGACTCCGACAGCTGAGTCGGACGTCGTTGACGGATTGGTCGGCAGGTAGGACGAAGGCGCGCCGGGTGCTGCCCCCCAGCTCAGCCCCGCGCGCGCCTGAGCACGACGGTCACGGCGATCGCCGTACCGAGGGCCACCAGGCCGACAGTGGCCCCGATCAGCATCTTGGCGTTGCGGGCCCGGCGCGGATCGTGCGCCGGGCCGTTCTCGTCGAACGAGCCGGTGAACATCGCGCCGGCGTCTGAGGCTGCCTGCTTGGCCTCGCGCGCGACCCGCGCCGCCTGGTACCCCGGGCTCAGGCGGGTCGTCAGCTCGTCGATCGCTGCGGCGAGGTCCGCACGCGTGCGGACGACCTCGGCCTTGAGCTCGGTGCTGCTGGGCGGTGTGGTAGGAGTGCTCATCGGCCCATCCCCTCCTTGATCGACGCTATGTCGTCCTTGACGCGCTGGATGCTCTCCGGCTTGGTGGTGCCCTTCTGGAGCAGCTGCACGCCCACGAGCGCCAGGACGACCGTCACGAGCACCATGAACCCGCCGATGGCGAGCGCGGACAGCCACAGGGGCCACACGGTCCCCAGGCCGTACACGGCCGCCAGCAACAGCACTCCGACGGCGTAGGCCAGGATCAGGAGCGCCACGACGAGCAGCCCGATCCCGATGCCGGACTTCATCGCCTTCTCGGTGAGCTCCGCCTTGGCGAGCGCGATCTCCGCGCGGACCAGGCGGGTCGCCTGCTCGGAGATCTGCTCGACCAGCTTGCCCAGCGAGGCGGGCCGGCCGGGATCCGGTGTGCCGCTCGTGGTGGGGCCCGCCTGGCCGTCGACCTTCGCGTCCTCGATCATCTGCCCTCCCGTGCCCGGCATCGGTGTACGCCGTTGAAGACAACTCAACAGGTCAACGGCGTACGCGGCAATTCCAGAGACGGCGCGTCCCGCACCGAAAACGTGTGAAAGGAAACACGCGCAGCGTCTCCGGGCGCGGAACCAATTACCGGAAATGCTGTTTCGTGTGGTGTTTTGCGTTCAGGGTGCCCCGGACCGGCAATGAGGTACGGGCTCGCCGGACCCCTTCGAGGTCATCAAAGGGCTGCCATGACGGCGCTGCCGACCAGCAGCCAGATCACGAAGGCGGCAGCGGCCGTACCGATCATGGCCGCGGTCTTCGCGCCGGTCGAAAGGCGGCTCCCGGCGATCCTGAGGTTCACGACGATCGTGAGCACGGCGACCAGACCGCCCACGATCCCGCCGAGCGCGACGAGGAGGATCGGCAGGACGCCGATGATACGCACGAGGACGGGCAGCGGCTCGACGGCGAGGTACGTCGCTCCGTTCACCTCGACCGGAGGCACCGGCGAGAACAGCGCGGTGCGCCCGAGCTTCGCGATCACGGGCTGGCCGTCGGCGCCCTGCAGAGTGAACGCACGCTTGCCGGCGCTCGGCGCCTTGGTGCCGTCGACCGTCAGATAGCTGCGGCCCCACCACACGTCGGGTACGAGGTCGACCTGGCCCGAGACGGCGGGGATGTCGAGAGCATGCGAAGCCATGGCGGGAACGTAGCAGCGCGGCGCCGGCGATCAGCACGCCGGGCCCGTTCTTCACCCGGGAAGTGAAGAACCCCGGAACCTCACCGTCCCGGGGCTCTATGGCTCCGACCGACGTCGGTCCGATCCTCGCCATGCCCTACTCTCGCCGGATGAGGACACGGACGTCGTCGGCGTCGATCATCGGCGGTTCGGCGCTCGCAGTGGCCGGAGCGACGGTGTCGTTCATCTACTTCCTGCAGCCCTGGCGCACCTGCCCTGACGACGACGCGCCTGCCGGCTGCCCGATACTGCCGAACGATGCAGAGGTCCTGGCGGTGGCCATGATCGTGGCTGTGCTGGCGACGGCAACGGCGGTCGTCGGGGCTGCGATCCGGAGACGCCACGTCCGCTGAGCTCGGTCACCTTGCCGGCTGACCGGCAGAAACGAAGAACCCCCGAAACCTGATGGTTCCGGGGGTTCTGCTGTGGCTCCGACCGGCGTCGATCCGGTGACCTTTCGATTTTCAGTCGAACGCTCTACCAACTGAGCTACAGAGCCCTAGCGCGAACGCCCGGATAGTCGAGACCGACAACCCGGGCGCCTCTCGCGCGACCCTGACGGGACTTGAACCCGCGACCTCCGCCGTGACAGGGCGGCGCGCTAACCAACTGCGCTACAGGGCCTTGAACTGCTGGATGCTTCCCGCATCCGGGGGGCTCGTTTCGAACCGTGAGAATCCTAACCCACCGCGGGGCCGAATCTGAAATCAGAATCCGACCGCGCCGGGATGACCTGCCTCACAGCGGTCGAGACGAGGCTCTGACGAGCCCCTTCGTACCCCCAACGGGATTCGAACCCGTGCTACCGCCGTGAAAGGGCGGGGTCCTAGGCCGCTAGACGATGGGGGCTGGGACGCGGCAAGTCTACAGGCGACCGGCGGTGCCGCCGCACGGTCCACGCCGTGGTCACCGCGTCGTCCGGGCCGGCGTGCCCAGGGGATGATGGGTGCGTGGTGGAGATGACGCGCGAGGACTTCGAGGCTGCCGTCAGCGAAGGGCTGGACCTCGTGCCGGCCGACCTCGCGGCGCAGATGGACAACGTTGTCGTGCTCGTGGAGGACGACGCCCCCGCCGACGACCCCGAGCTGCTGGGGCTCTACGAGGGCGTACCGCTCACGGAGCGGGACCACATGTGGGCGGCGGGTGCGCTGCCCGACCGCATCACCATCTTCCGGAACCCGACGCTCGCCATCTGCGACACGCGCGAGGATGTCGTCGAGGAGGTCGCGATCACCGTGGTGCACGAGATCGCCCACCACTTCGGCATCGACGACGAGCGCCTGCACGAGCTCGGGTGGGGCTGACAGGCCGGCACGCACGACGGAGCGCCTGCCGGCCGCGGGGCCGGGCAGGCGCTCCGTCGTGCGCTGGGTCAGTACGTGGTGCCGTACTCCCAGTGCCAGGCCTCGGGCTTCGAGCCGCCCGCCTGGGCCCAGGCGGGGTGCTTCCAGCCGTACTTGCCGGCGTTCGCCACCATCCAGGCGTGCTCGGCGCTGCCGAACGACTCGATGCCGCCCGACAGGTCGACCGCCTGGCCGAGGCCGTGGTTCGACGTGCCCGGCACCGCGGCGAGGCCGCCGCGGGTCGCCGCGACCGACACCTGCTCGCCGTACGAGCGGTACCCGTCGGTGAGGTCGAGGTTGCGGCCGAACGCGGCCCGGAAGGCGCCGTTCAGGTCCTCCAGCGCCGCGGCCGCGTCACAGCGCAGCTGCTCGCTGTTGGTCCAGCTCAGCCCGCAGAGCACGTCCGACGGGATCTGGCCGTTGCCGTAGCTCTTCGCGGCCTCGGCCATCTTCTTGGCCTCGGCGGCGGCCTGGGCGGCCGCGCGCTCGGCGGCGCGGGCGGCCTTGGCGGCCTTCCGCTCCGCGGCCGCCTTCTTCGCGGCGGCGATCTCCTCGGGCGTGGGGCCCGCCCTGACCGAGACCACGCCACCGCCGGTCGTGGCGACCAGCCGCTCGAGCGACCGGGTCTCCTTCGTGATCTGGGCGGCCGACGGCGCGCCCGTGTCGGCCGGCGCAGCGGCATCGGCCGACGGCTCGGCGTCCGACGCCGCCGGCTTCTCGGCGTCCGACGGTGCCGCGGCGGGCGTGCCGTCGTCCTCGGCCGGGCTCCCGGCCGAGGCCTCGATCGAGGTCGAGAGCGGCGTCTCCAGGATCGTCAGACCGCTGGTGGTCTCGGCGATCGGTGCCGCGCCGGTGGCGGCCGGCAGGTTCGTGGGCGCGGTGGGGTCGGCGGAGGGAGCCGGGTCCGCGGCGTCGTCCTTCTCCGTGGCGGGAGCCTGCGCCGCACGCTCCGCGAGGGGGGTGCGCCCGGCGCTGCGCGAGGCGACGGCCTCACGCGCGGGGCTCGGGGTGCCACCGGGCTGCCGGGCCTGCTCCACCATCGTGCGGAGCTCCTGAGCGGCCTTCTGGAGGCGCTTGCGTTCCTTCGCGGAGAGGTCGCCCTCGCGGGTGACGTACGCGGCGTCGGAGAGGACGGCGTCCGCCTTCTCGGCGGCGGACCGCACCTCGGGGTCGGCGGCGGCGGCGCTGGGCAGCGCCGTCGGCTCGACGGCGGTCGCGGCTCCGGGGGTGCCGTTGTCGCTCCCGGTGAGGCTGACCGCCGCTGTGGTGGTCAGGGCCACCGACGTGAGCGCGGCGGCGAGGACGAGGGACGAGCGGCGGACGGCCGGGTGCGCGGGGTGCGCCGCGACGGTCGTGTGCGCCCTGTGCGCGCCCGGGCGTCGCGTCCGACGGGGGACGAGCTGGTGTTCGCGCGTCAAGGGCACACCTGACACTCGGGGGCAGGGACAGGACGCGCCGTGGGCGCGACGGGGTTCGGCGTCTGGGGCACGCTGAGCTTCCGTTCTCGCGGCCGGGCAGGGGGCGCCGCCGTGAAGATCGGTTCCTTCGTGCGGCGGCGGCGCGTGCACCGGCTGCTGTCTGGGCCACGTCGCGCGGTGTCCGCGGTCATGGCGGTCGCCGCACGGGACCGGGCTCGTTCGGCCCAGGGGGGCGGTCTCCGTGCGGCAACCATTCAATATTGAACGACCGTCCAACAGTCGCGGAACCCCCCTCACGGAGGCATGCCTCACAAAAACTGCGGGCAGACCGTGGCGCTGCCGTGAAGGGCAGACAACCCGGGGTGTGCGCGCTCACATTGAGGGGTTCCGGGGCATGCGTGAGACTTCTGGCCATGGCCCATCACGAGCAGGCCGCGAACGGGTCCGAGCACATCCCCGCCGGACAACCCGTGACCGTGTCCATCCACCGCGTCGTCCACCCCGACCACGTTCCCGAGGTCACCAGCTGGGTGCAGGCGGGCGTCAACCTCGCCAACCGCTGGGACGGCTTCCTCGGGTCGGGCTGGATCCGGGCCGCCGAGGGCTCCCGCGACTGGCACATGCTCTACCGCTTCGCCGACGCCGACCGGCTCGCCGCCTGGGAGCGGTCCGCCGAGCGCCGCGACTGGCTGGCGCAGGGCACCGGCCTCGTCGAGGAGCTGCGCTACCAGCGGCGCACGGGCATCGAGGGCTGGTTCGACGACCCGACGCGCACCGACGAGCCGGCCGACGTCGCCGCCGTCGTGGTACCGCCGCGGTGGAAACAGGCCACGAGCATCTGGCTCGGGTTCTTCCCGGTGAACCTGCTGTTCACGGCACTGTTCACCTACCTGGTACCCGGCTGGGACAGCGTCCCGCTGGTGCTCCGCGTGCTGGTCTCCACCCTGATCCTGACGCCGATCATGGCCTACTGGGTGCTGCCCTGGGTCACGCGCCGCCTGCACGGCTGGCTCCACCGGACCTGACGCGACCCGGCGGGGGCAGCCGGCGCCGGCGCAGGCGGATGCCCCCGCGGCCCGGCACCGGCGCCGCCGCCGGGAGCTCTGCGCGGCCCGCGAGCCACCCGGTGAACCGCTCCGGCCGGTCGGTGATCACGGCGTCGACGCCCGCGCCGTCGTCCGCCGCGGTCAGGACCGCCCACGCGGCCGGGTCGTTCGCCGTCCAGCACATGACCCGCAGTCCCGCCTCGTGCAGGCGGCGCACGAGGCGCGGGCTGCCCGCCACGGTCGCGACGGACGGGTTGCACGCGGACACGTCCAGGCGCTCGCAGAGCTGGAGCAGGCCGGGCGGGTCGAACGAGACGAGCAGACCCCGCGGCAGGTGCGGCGCGACGTCGCGCACCGTGCCCACCGTGCCCGGCCAGAAGCTCTGCACGAGGACCCGGTCGTTGAACCCCGCCTCGGCGATCGTCGCCGCCACGCGACCGGTGTGCCGGGCACCCCACGAACCCTTGAGCTCCAGCAGCAGGTCCGTCCCCGGGTGCCGCGCGAGCACGCCGAGCACGTCGGCCAGCGTGGGCACGCGCTGTCCGGAGAAGACGGGGGAGAAGGACGTACCGGCGTCGAGCGCGTGCATCTCGCCCGAGGTGAGCGCGGCGACCTTGCCGGTGCCGTCCGTGGTGGCGTCGACCGTCTCGTCGTGGATCACGGCGCCGACGCCGTCCGCGGTGGGCTGGAGGTCGATCTCCACGGCGTCGACGCCGGCGCGGCACGCCGCCTCGATCGCGGCGAGCGTGTTCTGCGGGGCGACCGCGGAGTACCCGCGGTGCGCGACGACGGCGGGGTGGGCGACGGCCATGCTGACCTCCGGGTCTGCGGTACGGAGACCACGCTAGGCGTGCGGCGTGCGGGTTCCCACACCTGGGGCGGGTGTTCCGGGAGTGTTCCGGGACAGTTCACCGCCCGGTCCCCCGGATGCGCGGATTCCCGGCCCCGGATGGTTTCATGTGCGCCATGGTTCCCTCCGTCAACCTCCGCACCCGCGGCGTGACCGCCGTGACCGCCGTCGTCCTCCTGCTCGCCGCATGCTCGGGTGGCGGCGCCGCGGACGACGGGGCGAGCGCAGCGCCGTCGGGGAGCGCGACGTCGCCCGAGCCCGCAGGATCGCCCGCCGACCCCGACGCGCCCCTGGACGCGAACCAGGCGTGCGCCGCCATGTACGTCGACGCGGACGGTCAGGGCAGGACCCTCGAGGAGCGCGTCGGCGCCGCGCTCGTCGGGGCGAGCAAGGAGCTCACCGGCACGTCGGCCGACGAGATGCACGCCCTCGCGGTGGAGCTGGGCCGGCTCGAGACGCGCGTGCCCGAGGAGTTCCGGGCTCCGGTCGAGCAGGTCCGCGTGCCGTTCCTGCAGCTCCAGGAGGGCCTGGACCTCGGCGCGGACCAGGAGATCGAGCTCGACATCGCCTCGACGGTCGAGGGCCTCAAGGCGTTCGAGGAGCTCTGCTGAGCCGCCGCCGGGCTAGCCGAAGATGCCCTGGCCCGGCGTGAGCACGCGGCGCGGGTCGTAGCGGTCCTTCGCCTGGCGCACGACCGGCCAGCGCTCCCCGTAGTGGGCGCGCCAGTCGGCGGTGGTCAGGTGCAGCGCGTTCACGGGGTACTGCGTGCCGCCCGCCGCCCGGACGCGTGCGTAGAGCGCGTCGTTGTCGGCGACGAGCCGCTCGGCCTCGGCGTCGTCCGGCGGGCTCACCGCGCGCAGGAGGGCGAGCAGGAAGAACACGGGCCCCTCCGGCACCTGCACCTGCGGGCGTCTGATCAGCGTCCGGTCCGTGGGGTAGAGCAGAGCGACCCCGCCGGCGTCGGCCGGGGTGAGCGTCGTGAGGAGGTCGGTGACGATCTCGTCCGTGGCGGCGTCCGGGATCAGCACGTTCAGCCACGGCCCCGGGAGCCGGAGCGCCTCGATCTGCTCCACGGTCTCGTAGACCCGGTTCAGCCAGTCGAAGTAGGGCACGTCGACGACGTCGACGCCCGACGGCGCGAGGCCGGCCAGCAGGGTGTCGTCGTCCGGCGGCTCGATCGTGTACCAGGCGCCGGCCTCGAGGACGAAGGCGAAGTCGTCGTCGTCCGTGGGGACGAACTGGCCCTCCAGGTAGTCGAACCGGCCGTCGGCCAGGACGGTGCGCTGGGCCGCGGTGAGGTCGGTGACCCGCGGGTACGTCAGCGTGTAGACGCGCGCCATGGCGGGGGCCGCCTGGAGGCGCACGGTCGCGCGGACGATGACGGCGAACTGCCCCAGCCCGCCCAGCACCGCCTCGAACAGGTCCCGCTCCTGGGTGTCGGAGCAGGTCACGAGCCGGCCGTCACCGGTGACGACGTCGAGCTCCAGCGTGTTGTCGACGAGCAGCCCGAAGTGCTGCGAGGCACCGCCGATGCCGCCGACGCTGAGCGTGCCGCCCACCGAGAGGCCGAGGTAGTCGGTGCTGACGGGCGGCGCGACGCCCTCGGCCAGGGCCGTCCGGACCAGGTCCAGCCACTGCACGCCGGCGTCGACCACGGCGCGGTCCGGCGCGATCTCGTGGATGGTGGCGAGCGTGCGCGAGTCGATCACGACGCCGCCGTCGGCCTGTGCCTGGCCGAAGGTGGAGTGGCCCTGGCCGCGGACGGCGACGGTTAGCCCGTGCTCGTTGGCGAACCGGACCACGGCGACGATGTCGTCCACGGAGCCCGGCCGCAGCACCGCGCGCGGCATGAGGTGGGCCAGGTGCCCGTAGTCCGTGGCGGCCTCGACCAGCGAGGCCTCGTCGGTGACGAGCTCACCGTCGAGGTGGGGGATGCGGACGGCTCCGCTGTTCTCGGGGAGGCTGGTGAGCCAGCGGGAGGTGGCCGGGTCGAATGCGACGACGGCGGCGCCTGCAAGAAAGGTTCGGCGGTCGAGCTGTGCCATGTGTGCCCCTCAGCGTCGTGTCGGGCGACCACGGTACCGGTACGGATGGCGGGGTTGGTGCCCTTTTCGTGGATGAGGTCTTGTGCGGATCTGGCATATCCTGCGCGGTTATCCGTCTTTTCCGGACAAAGCCCCCTGTGGCGTGAGTCACGCCACCGCGACGGACGTGCGACGGCGTCCTGACGGGGGATTTCTGGGCACCGGACTGGGATCCTGTCGCACGAGGCGTCATCATGGGCCCATGCTCTCCAGCACAGAGTCCGGTACGGACGCCTCCGAGGACCAGGCGGACGCCTCCGCCCGCGTGCCCGCCGAGGACGCCGGGGTCGGCGACCTCGGACCGTTCGAGGGGCTGGAGCGCGAGATCCGGCTGCTGATCCGCCGCGCGCAGTCGAACGGGGCGTCGATCGCACGGCGCGTGCACCCCGAGCTCGAGGCGAGCGCGTATCCGCTGCTCGCCCACATCGCCGAGCGGCCGGGTGCGCGAGGCTCGGACCTCGCGTCGTACTTCGGCGTCGGCCGGGCGACCGTGTCCCGGCAGCTGAGCCGTCTGGTCGAGCTCGGTCTCGTCGAGCGCACGGTCGACCCGGAGGACAGCCGGGGCCAGCGCATCACGCTGACGCCCGACGGTGCCGACCGGTTCGACCGCGCCCGCACCAGCCGGGTCGCCATGCTCGAGGCGGCGCTGTCCACCTGGGAGAAGGAGGACGTCGCCCAGCTGGCCACGCTCCTGCGCCGCTACTCGGCGGACATCGTGGCGTGGAAGCAGAGCGGACGCTGAGCGCGCCCGCCCGCCGTCAGTCCTCCTCGAACCGTCAGCCCTCCTCGAAGGTCAGGCTGACCGAGTTCATGCAGTAGCGGTCGCCCGTGGGCGTCTGCGGCGCGTCGTCGAAGACGTGACCCAGGTGCGAGCCGCACGTCGCGCAGCGCACCTCGGTGCGCACCATGCCCAGGGAGCGGTCCTCGATCAGCTCGACGGCGTCGCCCGCGAGCGGGCTGTAGAACGAGGGCCAGCCGCAGTGGGAGTCGAACTTGGTGTCCGAGCGGAACAGCTCGGCGTCGCACGCCCGACAGCGGTAGACACCGGTGCGCTTCTCGTCGAGCAGCTCACCCGTCCACGCCCGCTCGGTGCCGGCCTGGCGCAGCACCGCGTACTCCTGGCGCGACAGCTGCTCGCGCCACTCCTGGTCGGACTTCGAAATCTTGTAGGTCATCTCGACACCTCCGCTCAGAGCAACTGCCGGCCGGCCGGCAGTGTTCCACTTCTTACGAACGTGTCAGACCCTCAGGTCACCGGGGTGGCCTGAGGGTCTGACACGTTCGGATCCGGGGCTGGGATCAGCTCGTCGCCGAGGCGTTCGGGTTGCCCGCACCGCGCCCGCGGCCGCCCCGGCGCCGACGACGGCGGGGGCCGCCGTCCGCGTGGTCGCCCTGGCCGCCGCTGCCCGACGCCGGACGTGCGACACCGCGCTGCCCCGCCCCCTGGGAGCCGCCCTGGGCGCGCGACTGGCCCTGCCGGCCGCCGTTCTGGCCGACACCGTTCTGGCTCGGCCCGCCCTGGCGGCCCGAGCGCGAGCGTCCGCCGCCCTGCTTCGACGCGCCCTGACGGCCCTGCTGCTGCGGCGGGGCCGGCGGCACGTACTCGACGTACGGCGCGACCTCGCCGACCAGGCGGGTCACGGTCGCGTCGCCGGGTGCGACGTCTTGCGGGCGGGCGGTGATCCGCGCCTTGCGGGTCAGGTCCCGCACGTCGCCGCGCTCCTCCGGCAGCATGATCGTCACGACGTCACCGCCGGAGCCGGCTCGCGCCGTGCGCCCCGAGCGGTGCAGGTAGGCCTTGTGCTCGGCCGGCGGGTCGACGTGCACCACGAGCTCGACGTCGTCCACGTGGATGCCGCGGGCGGCGATGTCCGTGGCGACGAGAACCTTGACCGCGCCCGACGAGAACGCGGCGAGGTTGCGCTCGCGCGCGCCCTGGCCGAGGTTGCCGTGCAGGTCGACGGCGGGCACGCCCGCCGCGGTGAGCTGCTTGGCCAGCTTCTTGGCCTGGTGCTTGGTCCGCGTGAACAGGACGCGCCGGCCCGTGCCCTGCGCGAGCTGCTGCACCACGTTCTTCTTCGCCTCCTTGTCGGCGACGGCGAGGATGTGGTGCGTCATCTGCGGGGGCGGCGCCGCGGCGTCGTCCACCGAGTGGGTGACCGGCTGGTGCAGGTAGCGCTTGACCAGCACGTCCACGCCGTTGTCCAGCGTGGCCGAGAACAGCAGGCGCTGCGTACGCGAGCCGGTCTTGTCGAGGATGCGCTTCACGCCCGGCAGGAAGCCGAGGTCGGCCATGTGGTCGGCCTCGTCCAGCACGGTGATCTCGACGTCGTCGAGCGTGAGGTGCCGCTGGCCGAGGAGGTCCTCGAGGCGGCCGGGGCAGGCGATGACGATGTCCACGCCCGCGTTGAGCGCGGTGACCTGGCGCGACTGCGCCACGCCGCCGAAGATCGTCGTCGTCTTCAGACCGAGGGCCTGCGCGAGGGGCGCGACCGACTCGTCGATCTGGTTGGCGAGCTCGCGCGTGGGCGCGAGGATCAGCGCGCGGGGACGGCCCGCGACGCGGCGCGGCTGCCCCGCCGCGGCGGCACGGGCGCCCGACGTGGCCAGGCGCGTCACGACCGGCAGCGCGAACGCGAGCGTCTTGCCGGAGCCGGTGCGGCCGCGGCCGAGCACGTCACGGCCGGCGAGGGAGTCGGGCAGGGATGCCGTCTGGATGGGGAACGGCGTGGTGATGCCGCGGTCCGTCAGCACGCTCACGACGGGCGCGGGCAGACCGAGGTCGGCAAAGGTGGTCAAAAGAGATGGGCCTCTCGGGCTCGGTGGCGGCGCGTACCGCGCCGGTGGTCCGCCGTGCTCACACCGGGCGGCGGGTTGGTACCCGGGCCGGGGCCACGACGGCAGGCGGCTGGAGCCGCCCACGACCAGTCATCATCTCACGCCCCTGTGACACCCGGCTGCGGCGAACGTCACGTTCGGTGTGGTTCTATGTGCCGCATGATTTCCGCAGCGACCAGCACGGCCGGGCCGTTCGCCACCCTCGGCGACGTGCTCGGCACCATCTGGACCAACGCGGTCACCCCGGTGGAGCCGCCGTCGGACCTGACGGTGCTCGCCATGTGCGCGATCGCGCTGGTCGTCGTCGTGTTCCGGCCCCTGTGGCACGTGACGCGCCACGTCATCACCATCGCCCACGAGGCCTCGCACGGCCTCGGGGCCCTGCTCACCGGCCGCAAGCTCGAGGGCATCCGGCTCCACTCCGACACGTCCGGCCTGACCGTCTCCCGCGGCAAGCCGCGCGGCCCGGGCATGGTCATCACGGCCTTCGCCGGCTACGTGGGTCCCGGCATCATCGGCCTCGGCGCCGCGTGGCTGCTGCGGCAGGGGTACGCCGTCGGCCTGCTCTGGCTGCTGGTGGTGCTGCTCGCACTGCTGCTGCTGCAGATCCGCAACTGGTTCGGCCTGTGGTCGATCCTGGTCAGCGGCGCCGGTCTCGTGTTCGTGACCTGGTTCCTCACGGCCCCGGTGCAGAGCGCCGTCGCCTACGCCGTGACCTGGTTCCTGCTGCTGGGCGCCGTGCGCCCGGTGTTCGAGCTCCAGGTGCAGCGCTCCCGGGGCCAGGCGAGGACGTCCGACGCCGACATGCTCGCCCGCCTGACCGGGGTGCCGGGGCTGTTCTGGGTGCTGATGTTCGTGCTCGTGACCCTCGGCGCCCTGGTGCTGGGCGGTGCGTGGACGCTGGGCGTGGCGCTGTAGCCCGCTTCCTGGCGTACTCCCTTGGCGCACTCTCTGGCGCACGACGAGGCCCCGGGTACCCACCGTGCGGTGGGTGGCCCGGGGCCTCGGCGATGGTGCGGTGCGGCGCCCGGAGGCGCCGACGTCACGCCGTGGGCGTGAGCACGAAACCCGGACCTTCGGCACCCGGGTCGGTGTCCAGGGTCAGCGTCTCCAGCGCGGGGGCTGCCTGCGCCTCGACGAACACGTTGGTGGAGCCGGAGGCGTCGACGACCTGGTCGTCGGGCTGCGGCGCCGGAACCAGCGCGAGCTCGAAGTTGCCCGGCTGGCCGGACGCCTGCGCGATGCGCAGACCGCCCTCGACCGGCACCCCCGCCTGCTGGGCGAGGTCCTGGACGGCGGTACGAGCGTTGTCAGTCACGGTGAGCACGATGAGCTCCTCACATTGGTTCTCCGCGGACCAGTCCACCGAACCAAGCCCGTACCTCGTCCGCAAGCGTGAGACGCGTTTGGCCTGATATCTCCCGCTGGGTGAGACAGCGCGTGACAACGAATGTGAGAAGCCGTACGGTGCCCCGCTGGTTCCGCCTCGACCACTCTGCCAGCGCTGACGGGTAGGCTTGCTGCTCGCGCCGTCCGGTGTGGCCGGCGCACGGGCCTCTAGCTCAACTGGCAGAGCAGCGGACTTTTAATCCGCGGGTTCCGGGTTCGATCCCCGGGGGGCCCACCCTTTCGGCCCGCTCAGGCTGCGCGAACATGCCATCGAGCGGGAAGTAGCTCCGGGCTCCTACGCCATCTGTGAGCAGCCGCGCACGGTCTCGTTGGAGCGGGTCACCCGCCACGATGCCACCCGCCATGACACCACAGCCGTCGCGGCCATCGTCCGCACCCTGATCGACCCCACGTAGCCCGCGCATGCCGCGAGGTCGGTCCCTTGTCTCGAGATCGGCACAGTGATGTACCGATCTCGAGACAAGGGACCGACCTCGTGTGGGTTCGCCGGCAGGATCAGGAAGCCGTCGGCTCCAGGTCCTTGAGCTGGTCGATGCCCGAGCGGTGACCCAGCGGGACCTCCTTGATGAGGATCACGCAGATCAGCGCCACCACGGCGAGCGGCACGGCGGCCAGGAAGATCTCCGCGATGCCGTTGGCGTAGGCCTTCTCGACGACCTGGACCAGCAGCGGCGGGAGCGTCGCGAGGTCAGGGAGCGTGTCGCCGCCCGACTGGAAGGCCGACGGGTCGATGCCCTGCTTCGCGAGCTGCGGGGCGATGTCGGTGATGCCGTCCTCCAGGCCCACCTTCACGCGGTGCCCCAGGACGGCACCGAGCGCCGAGACGCCGATGGCGCCGCCGAGCGAACGGAAGAACGTCACGGTCGACGTGCCCGAGCCCGAGTCCTTGATGTGCAGCGTGTTCTGCGTGGCCAGCACCATGTTCTGCATGAGCAGACCGACCCCGGCGCCGAGCACGAACAGGTAGATCGAGACCAGCACGAACGACGTCTGGTAGTCCAGCGTCGACAGCAGCAGCAGGCCGCCCGTCAGGAGCACGCCGCCCGTCACCATGTACGGCTTGTACCGGCCGGTGCGGGAGATGAGCTGACCGCCCACCGTGGACGACAGGAACAGGCCCACGACCATCGGGATCGTGTACAGGCCGGACTCAGTCGGCGTCTTGCCGCGCGAGAGCTGCATGTACTGGCTCAGGAACACCGAGGAGCCGAACATCGCGACGCCCACGGCCACCGAGCCGATGACGGCGAGCACCAGCGTGCGGTTCTTGAACAGGTACATCGGGATGAGCGGGTTGGCCACGCGCAGCTCCACGAGCACCGCGATCGCGAGGACCACCAGGGAGCCGCCGAGCATGGCCGCCGTCTGCCAGGAGAGCCAGTCGAACCTGCTGCCCGCGAACGTGATCCAGAGCAGCAGCGTCGCGA
Source organism: Promicromonospora thailandica (assembly GCF_024171955.1). Lineage (GTDB taxonomy): Bacteria > Actinomycetota > Actinomycetes > Actinomycetales > Cellulomonadaceae > Promicromonospora > Promicromonospora thailandica. The sequence goes on from NZ_JAMTCS010000002.1 coordinate 203,443, forward strand.
CGCCCAGGGAGATCAGGGTGGCGCCGATGACGTCGATCCGGGCCGAGCCGCGGGGCCGCTTCGGCAGCTTGAGCGTCATCTGCAGCACGATGATCGAGGCGACCGCGAACGGCAGGCCCACGAAGAAGTTCCAGCGCCAGCTGATGGCGTCCGTGAGGAACCCGCCCAGGATCGGTCCGCCGACCATGCCGACGCCCATGATCGAGCCCATGAGGCCCATGTACCGGCCGCGCTGGCGCGGGCTGATGATGTCGGCGATGAGCACGGCCGACAGCGACTGGAGGCCGCCCGCGCCGATGCCCTGGAAGGCGCGGAAGGTGATGAGCTGGCCGGCGTCCTGGGCGAAGCCCGCGGCGGCCGCGGACAGCACCGAGATGACCAGCGCGATCTGGATGAGCGTCTTGCGGTTCGTGAGGTCGGCGAGCTTGCCCCAGATCGGGGTGGAGATCGTCGAGGTCAGCAGGGTCGCCGTCACCACCCAGGTGAACGCGGACTGGCCGCCGCCGAGGTCGGTGATGATCTTCGGCAGCGACGACGACACGACGGACATCGCGAGCACCGACACGAACATGCCGAGGAGGATCCCGGACAGGGCCCGGAGGACCTCGTTGTGCGTCATGGCGGGCGGCTCGCCCTGGAGGTGGCCGGGTTCGGCCGCGACGGTCTCTGTGGTGGGGCTGGTCATGCAAACTCCTGCTGGTTCTGGGGTGCGCGCCGGCGCTCGGTGTCCGCGCTGATGGTGTCGACCAGGCGGTCCAGCGTGCGGATCGCCTCGTCGAGGTCTTCGGGTGACCAGGCGGAGAACGCCCGGTCGATCAGTGCCGCGTACTGCTCACGGGCCTCGGCGGCGAGCGCGAGCCCGGCGTCGGTCAGCTCGATGGTGCGGACCCTGCGGTCGTCCGCGTCGACGGTGCGGACGACGTAGCCGCCGTCGACCAGCGTGCTGACCTGGCGGCTCGCGACCGAGAGGTCGACGCGGAGGTGAGCCGCGACGTCGGTCAGGGAGGTCGGGCCGCACCGGGCGAGCAGGTGCAGCAGGGCGACGCCCGACCGGGGCCAGTCGAGCTCGTGGGCGATGCGTCCCGCCGCCTCCCGCTGGGCGCGCGCGAGACTCTGCAGCGCGGTGACCAGGGCGACGGCCGGAGCTTCGGTGCCGGACGGTGACCGGCTCAGGGTGGAAGACATCGTGCCTCGCATTTGATTGCTTAAGGCAACGATAACTCGATAGTTGCCGAATGCAAGTGTCTGTCGGGGCGACATTCGTGTGACGTGCGCGACACCGGCGTCGCGCGGGTACGCGAACGGCGCCGCCCCCGGGTGGGGGACGGCGCCGGCGGTCCTGCGGGTGTGCGGCGGGGTCAGGCGGCGGAGCGGCTCTCCTCGCCCATGTCCTCCAGCTCCATGCCCTTGGTCTCGCGCACCTTGGTGAGCACGAAGAAGAAGCTCAGCGCCGCGAAGATCGCGTACAGGAGGTACGGCACGGCCGCGCCGAAGGCGGAGAGCAGCGGCGGGAACGTCATGGTGATGACGAAGTTGGCGATCCACTGCATGGCCGCGGCGACACCGAGGGCGGCCGCACGGATGCGGTTGGGGAACATCTCGCCCAGCAGCACCCACACGAGCGGGCCCCACGACGCACCGAAGAAGACGACGAACGCGTTGGCGCAGACCAGTGCGATCACGCCCCACGGCCCACCGAGCGTGATCTCGTCACCCGAGCCGGTGGCCTGCGTGAACGCGATCGCCATGAGGCCGAGCGACAGGGTCATGCCGGCGGACCCGATCAGGAGCAGGGGACGGCGGCCCACCTTGTCGATCAGCGCGATGGCGATGAAGGTGACCGCGACGTTCGTGACCGCCGTGATGGTGGAGACCAGGAACGCCTGGCTCTCGTCGAAGCCGACGGCCTGCCACAGCGTCGTCGAGTAGTAGAAGATCACGTTGATGCCCACGAACTGCTGGAACACCGACAGCAGGATGCCTACCCAGACGATGGGCTTGAGGCCGAGCGCGCTGCCACGCAGGGTGCCCTTCTCGGCGTTCTCCTCGTCCGCGGCGATGCTGCGGCGGATCTGGGCGAGGCGGTCGTCGGCGTCCTCGTCCGGGCCGAGCACGCTCGCCAGCACGGCGCGGGCCTCGTCGTCGCGCCCCTGCGCCGCGAGGTAGCGGGGCGACTCCGGGATGCGGAGCGCCAGGATGCCGTAGACGGCGGCGGGCACCACCGCGACCAGGAACATCCAGCGCCAGGCCTCCCACCCGAGCCACAGCACGTTGGCGGCGCCGTCGGCGGACTCGGCGAGGATCTGGTCCGAGAGCAGCGCCGCGAAGATACCGACCGTGATCGCGAGCTGCTGCAGCGAGCCGAGCCGGCCGCGCATCGCGGCCGGGGCGATCTCCGCGATGTAGGCGGGAGCGATGACGGACGCGATGCCGATGCCCACACCGGCCATGAACCGCCACACCGCGAGGTCCCAGGCGGTGAACGCGATGGCGGACAGGATGGACGAGACGAAGAACAGGATCGCGCCGAGCACCATGACGTGGGTGCGTCCCCACCGGTCGGCCAGACGGCCGCCGGCCCACGCACCGAGCGCGCAGCCGAGCAGCGCGACGGCGACGACGAACCCGGTGACCGACGGGTCGAGCTCGAACTGACCCTCGATCGCGTTCACCGCGCCGTTGATCACCGAGCTGTCGAACCCGAACAAGAAACCGCCCACCGCTGCGGCGAAGGCGAGGGCCGTTGCTTTGCGGTGGGCTGATCTGGCTCCGGCGTCCGGGGCCGTTGGCGTGGTGCTCATGCGTTCGATGCTAAGTCTCACCCGGTGACGGTCGCGCGGGGAGCGGATCGCCCGCCGCGCGACCGGTCGGACGGCCCGCCGGTACGTCAGGTGAGCAGCGGCCAGAGCGCCCACGTCGCGAGCGCGGCCACCAGGGCCGCGGCCGGGATGGTGAGCACCCAGGCGACGGCGATGTTCTTGGCCACGCCCCAGCGGACGGCGGACAGCCGCCGGGTCGCGCCGACACCCATGATCGCCGAGGTGATCGTGTGCGTGGTCGAGACCGGGGCGTGCAGCGCGAACGCGTTGACGTAGAGCACCAGCGCCGAGACGGACTCGGCGACGAACCCGCGCGCCGGGTCGAGCTCGATGATCTTGCGGCCGAGCGTGCGCATGATGCGCCAGCCGCCCGAGTACGTGCCGGCGGAGATGGCGGCCGCGGCGGACAGCTTGACCCACAGCGGGATGCCGTCGGCCGGGTTGGCCCAGCCGACCGTCAGCAGCGCCAGGTAGATGACGCCCATCGTCTTCTGCGCGTCCTGCAGGCCGTGGCCCAGGGCCATCGCGGCGGCCGACGCCGTCTGCGCGATCCGGAAGCGACGGTGCGCCTTGGCGGGTGCCGCGTTCCGGAAGATCCACATGACGGCGACCATGGCGCCGAAGGCGAGGCCGAAGCCGACGACGGGCGAGATGATCATCGGCAGCACCACCTTGTCCACGATCGCGGACCAGTAGACGCTCATGCCGCCGGCGAGGCCGGCCCCGACCAGCCCGCCGATGAGGGCGTGCGTGGACGACGAGGGCAACCCGAACCACCACGTGATCAGGTTCCAGACGATCGCCCCGAGCAGGGCACACAGGACGACGGCGAGCTCCGCGTGGGTGCCCGCGCCCTCGAGGTTCACGATCGACTTGGCGATGGTCTCTGCGACCTCGGTGCCGAGCAGGGCGCCGGTGAAGTTCATGACCGCCGCCATCAGGAGAGCGACCCGGGGCGTGAGCGCCCGGGTCGAGACGGAGGTCGCGATGGCGTTGGCGGCGTCGTGGAAGCCGTTGGTGTAGTCGAAGCTCAGGGCGAGCGCCACCACGAGGACGACGAGGGCGACCTCCAACTCAGGACTCCTTGAGGGCGATGGTCTCGACCATGTTCGCCACCTTCTCGAAGCTGTCCGCGGCGTTCTCGAGGACCTCGACGATCTCCTTCAGCTTCATGAGCTGGACGGGGTCGCTCGCGAGGTCGTCGAACAGCTGCGCGATGAGCTTGCGGTGCAGCTTGTCGGCCTGGTTCTCGAGGCGGTTCACCTCGACCCAGTAGTCGGCGAGCTTGTCCATCGAGCGCAGGCGCGGCATGGCCTCCGCCGTCAGCTCCGCGCACCGCTGCAGAACCTGGACCTGCTCGGACACGCGGTCGGGCAGGGCGTCGACCTTGTAGAGGACGATGAGGTCCGCTGCCTCGTCCATCTCGTCCATGCAGTCGTCCAGCGCCGACGCCAGGCCGGAGATGTCCTCGCGGTCGAACGGCGTCACGAACGTCTGGTTCAGGCGGCGCATGATCGAGTGCGTGGCGTCGTCGGCGAGATGCTCGACGTCGTGCATCTCCTCGGCCAGCTTCTCCCGGCCCGGCCGGTCGGCCCCGAGCAGCTCTGCCAGCAAGGACGCCCCCCTGACCAGGTGCTGGGCCGAGGCGGCGAGAAGATCGAAGTACGTGGTGTCGCGCGGAGTAAGGCGCACGAGGGCTCCCGTTGTGAGTGCTCTGGAACAGGCTCAGCGTAGGGCTGTTGCCGACTATCGCCAATTTGCAAGGTCCTGCTTGGCGGACTCGTGACGCACGGCACAGGCCCGCCGCAGGGCACGCGCGCGTCGTCGGCCGCCAGACCGGGAAGGGTGAGAGCGACGCCGAACCGGGAGCGCCTCTCGGCGCGGGGCCGCTCGTAGCGGCTTGAGGTGGAGCCCGGGGCTACCGCAGCCCGGCGTCGCCTGCACCATCCTAGTCGTGTGCCGGGATCTGCCAAGGGGGTCGGATCTCACACCCGCGACACGTCACACCGGCGGGTGGGGTCACTCCAGGGAGCCCGTACGCCACAGGTCGCCGGCGTGCTCGAGCTCCTCGGCGGTACGCAGCAGTGAGCTCGCGCTGCGCGTCATGCGCGTCGCGCCGGTGGGGTCCGCGACCTCGCGCGAGTCCGCGTCGAAGGCGGCGCCCGTGGAGAGGATGCGGCAGAACGCGCCGGCGCGCTCCAGCGCGACGGCGAGGTCGCCGGTGAAGACGCCGGAGAGCACGGCATCGGCGAGAACCTGGAGGTCACCGGGTTCGGGCGGGCTCGGCACGCCTGCGACGGCCTCCTGGACGGGGGCCGCTTCCACACCGAGCCGATACCGGAGCATGACGGTCGGCATGTCGCGGCGCACCCACTCCCGCAGCACGTACAGCCGCCAGAGCGACCCGGGCAGGGAGACGGGCGCGGCGTCCGCCCAGAGGCCCGCCACGGTGTCCAGACCCTCGTTCTCGACCAGGTGGATGAGCCGCTCGACGACCTTCGGGTCCTCGGTGGTGCGTGCCCGGTCCACGAGCGCGCGCGCCGTCGCGTGCGCGACCTCGTCGCGCAGGGCGGGATCCACGTCCCCGGGGAGCGCGTCGGCGTCCCGGGGGTCCAGCATGGCCGGCCTTCTCGGCGGTCGTTGGTCGCTGCTCATGGTGACCGATAGTGCGCCGATCTGGAACGTGTGTCCACCACCAGCGCGGTCACCAGACCGGCGGGCTCACCTTCTCGGTGGCGACGACGCGCGGCCCGCCGGGCGTGTCGGCGACGTGCGCCACCAGGACCTCACCCGGTTCGAGGTACGGGTCCGCGGACGGCAGCCCGTCCGCCACCGCGCGGGGCGCGTGGCGGCCGAGCACGTCCAGGACCGTCGGCAGGACGGGACGGTGGGTGCAGAGCACGGAGGACTCGGTGGCCTCCTCCAGCAGCTCCCTCACGGTGGCCGCGACGCGGGACGGCGAGCGCTCGTGCTGTGCCTCGGTGAGGTTCTCGCTGTAGCTGGGGCGCAGGCCCCCGGCCCGCACGTAGGGGTCGATGGTGGTGGCGCACCGTTCCCAGCGGGAGCTGATCACGTGCTCGACGCCGTACGCGGCCAGCACCGGGACCAGGGCGGCCGCCTGCCCGTGCCCGGCGGGGGTGAGCGGCCGGTCGCGCTCCGCGCCGTGCCATGCCGTCCGCGGGACGGCACGGCCGTGCCGGGCGATGACGAGGGCACGAGTGCCCAGCGTGCCCTCCTCCTCGGCGTGCACCAGCGCGTCCAACGGCCCGCGGTCCGACGTGCGGGTGAGCCGAGCGGCGGCCTCGGTCACGCTGAGCCACTCGGCCTGGTCCACCTCGGTCCGGTCGACGGGCGCCACGGGGGCGCGAGCCGCCAGCGCGGCGGCGTCCTTCTTCCGGCGGGCGCGGTGGGACGCCCAGTAGTGCACGCGCTTCACGCGCCCGTCGGGCGTGAGGTACTGCAGGCCGGGCAGCGGGCGGCCGAGCACGATCTCCCGGCCCGTCTCCTCCGCGACCTCGCGCACCGCGGTGCCCTGGAGGGACTCCCCGGTCTCGACCTTGCCCTTGGGCCAGGACCAGTCGTCGTAGCGGGGCCGGTGCACGAGCTGCACCTGGAGCTCGCCGCCGCGGCGGCGCCAGACGAGCCCGCCCGCCGTCATGACGACGGGCGTGTGAGACCTGCCCGTCGCGGCCGGTTCGGTGCCCACGCTGGACCGCAGCCCGGTCACCGGACGGGCTCGAGCCGGCGCCGCTGGCGCTGGATCAGCACCGACTGCAGGTCGCGCAGGCCGTTGCCGTCCACGCCCCCCGGTCGCTCCCACCGGCCGTCCGGGAGCAGGTGCCAGGACGCGGTGGTGTCGGCCATGGACTCGTCGAGGAGGCCGAGCAGCTCGCCGATGTGTCCCGGGTCGGTGACCCGGACGAGCGCCTCGACGCGACGGTCCAGGTTGCGGTGCATCAGGTCGGCCGACCCGATGAACACCTCGGGGCCGGACTCCGCGCCCTCGCCGAGAGCCGGGCCCGCCGAGTTGGCGAACGCGAAGATCCGCGAGTGCTCCAGGAACCGGCCGAGGATCGAGCGCACCCGGATGTTCTCGCTGAGGCCGGGCACGCCGACCTTCACGGCGCAGATGCCGCGGACGACGAGGTCGACCTTCACACCGGACTGCGAGGCCCGGTAGAGGGCGTCGATCACCGTCTCGTCGACCACCGAGTTGACCTTGATCTTGACCCAGGCCTCGTGGCCCGCCCGGGCTGCCGCGGCCTCGCGCTCGATGCGGTCCACCAGACCCGACCGCACGGCGCGGGGCGCCACGAGCAGCCGGTGGAAGGTGGACTTCGGGGCGTACCCCGAGAGCTGGTTGAACAGCCGCGTGAGGTCCTGCCCGACGTCCGGGTCGCTGGTCAGCAGGCCGTGGTCGGTGTAGATGCGGGCCGTCTTGGGGTGATAGTTGCCCGTGCCGACGTGGCAGTACCGCAGGAGGGAACCGTCGGACTCCTGGCGCACCACGAGCGAGAGCTTGCAGTGGGTCTTGAGGCCCACGATGCCGTAGACGACGTGGACGCCCGCCTCCTCGAGCTTGCGCGCCCACGAGATGTTGGCCTCCTCGTCGAACCGCGCCTTGATCTCGACCAGGGCCAGCACCTGCTTCCCGGCCTCGGCCGCGTCGATCAGTGCGTCCACGATCGGGGAGTCGCCCGACGTCCGGTACAGGGTCTGCTTGATGGCCAGCACGTCCGGGTCCGCCGCCGCCTGCTCCAGGAACGTCTGCACGCTCGTGGAGAAGCTGTCGTACGGGTGGTGCAGCAGGATGTCGCGCCGGCGGATCGCGGCGAACACGTCGGTCGGCTTGGAGCTCTCGACCTCGGCCAGGTGCCGGTGCGTCGAGGGCACGAACGGCGGGTAGTGCAGGGGTGCCAGGTCGAGGTCGGCGATGAGGTTCAGGCCCGTGAGGTCCAGCAGGGCGGGCAGCTCGTAGACCTCCTCCTCCTTCACGCCGAGCTCGCGGACGATCAGGTCGCGGATGCGCGGGCTGATGTCCTTCGCGATCTCCAGCCGGACCGGCGGCCCGAACCGGCGCCGCAGCAGCTCCTTCTCCATGGCCTGGAGCAGGTTCTCGGCGTCGTCCTCCTCCACGTCCACGTCCTCGTTGCGGGTGACGCGGAACGTGTGGTTCTCACGCACCTCCATGCCCGGGAAGAGGTAGTCCAGGTGCTGGGCGATGACCTCCTCCAGGGGCACGAAGGACATCGGCCCTCGCTGCGGGTCCGCCTTCTTGGTGCCCGGCCGCCGCGGCTTGCCGGACGCGTCCACCGCGATGAAGCGGGGCAGCAGCGGCGGCACCTTCACGCGGGCGAAGTGCTCCTTGCCCGTCGCCGGGTTGGCCACGACGACCGCCAGGTTGAGCGAGAGCCCCGAGATGTAGGGGAAGGGGTGCGCCGGGTCCACCGCCAGCGGGGTCAGCACCGGGAAGATCTGCTTGCGGAAGAACTTGTGCAGCCGCTCCTGCTCCTTGCCGTCCAGCTCGCCCCAGTGCACCAGCGTGATGCCCTCGGCGGCCAGGGCGGGCTGCACCGCGTCCTCGAACACGCGCGCGTGCCGCTCCATGAGCCGGTGCGCCTCGGTCGAGATGCGCCCCAGCACCTGCCGCGGGCTCAGTCCCGACGCGCTGGTGACCGCGATACCGGTCGCGATGCGGCGCTTCAGGCCGGCGACGCGCACCATGAAGAACTCGTCCAGGTTCGACGCGAAGATGGCCAGGAAGCGGACGCGCTCCAGCAGCGGGATGCGCGAGTCCTCCGCGAGCTCCAGCACGCGCTGGTTGAACGCCAGCCAGCCCAGCTCCCGGTCCGCGAACCGGTCGACGGGCAGCGGCTCGCCGCGCTGCGGCTCCAGGAGACTGGTGCCCTCGGGGCTCTCCGCGATGTGCTCGGCGATGTGGGCGGCGAGGCTCGGGTCCACCGAGCGGGGGTCCAGGATCTCGTCGGCGGAGGCCTCGACCGGCACGTGGTCGGTGAGGTCCGGGGCGGGCGCGCCGTCCTGCTTCTCGTCCTGCTTCTGGGCCGGCTTGTCGGACGGCTTGTCCGCCGGCTTGTCGGACGGCGCGGTGGCGGGGTCGCCGGGCACACCGTTCTCGGTCGTGGCGGGCGTCGTGCGAGGGCTCTGCTTCACGAATCGACCCTTCTTGTCCCGGGGTCTGGCGACGGTGTTCCCCGCGCTGTCCTTCATAGGGCACATGGTGTCACCGTTCGGTACACAGTAGGTGTATCCGGACGGGACATCTCGTCAGGCGCGGGCGTACTGCACGTGGACGGCGGCACGTGCGAAGCCGGCCCGCTCGTAGGTGGCGAGAGCGGGGGCGTTGTCTCCTTCCACGTACAGGACGGCGCGCGTGGCCGCACGCGCCAGGTGCGCCAGGCCGACGCCGGTGAGCAGCCGGCCCAGACCCCTGCCCTGGTGGTCCGGGTCCACGCCGAGCACGTAGATCTCACCGTCGATCGCACCGTCGGTCTCGCCCTCGCGGGCTCCGTCCGGGCCGGACGGATCGACCTTCGTCCACAGGAAGGCAGCAGGGTCCGCGTCCGGGGCGTCCTCCGGCACGAGCAGGAAGAAGCCCTCCGGATCGAACCACGGCTCGGCCTGGCGGGCGCGCAGGTCGTCGAGCGTCATGCGGCCCTGCTCGGGGTGGGCCGCGAAGGCGCGAGCGTTGACCCGGAGCCACGCGTCGTCGTCCGGACCGGGCCGGAACGTGCGCAGGCGGTAGCCGGCGGGCGGCTCGGGCGCACGCAGCGCCGCCGCGTCGAGCGGGCGGGCAAGGAAGAGGAGCTCGCGCACCGGGCGCAGGCCCAGGGCCCGGGCGAAGCCACGCGCCGGCTCGAGGTCGCCGTGCGCCCAGACCCGGAGCTGCTTGCCGTGCTGACCCGGTTCACCCGACCGCGACGGGAGCGTGGCGTCCCGCTCGGCCGTGCGCAGCAGCACACGACCGCGGCCGTTGCGGCGGTGGTCCGGGTGCACCACCAGCTCGGCGCTCGCGGTCTCGCCCGACCGGTCGATCTGCACGTAGCCGATGGTGCTGCCGGACGTCGTGTGCGCGACGACGTGCGTGATCCACTCGGCGTCGGTGCCCAGGTTCAGGAGGGGCTGCTCCGACAGCGGAGCCACGCCGTCGTGCGCCTCGGCGGCCGCGGCCAGGTCGCGGACGGCCTGCTGAGCCTCGGTGTCGAGCGGGCCGATGTCGATGGGAGCGGCGATACGCATCTTCCTATCCTCCTGCATGGGCGTCCTCCTGCACGGGTGTCCTCCTGCATGGGCGACGGTCCGCACGCGTCCGGGACGAGGAGAACCCTGGCGAAGCGGAGCGCTTCGCCAGGGTTCCGGGAGTCAGGCGGTCAGTCCTCCGACGAGGCCGACGGCGCCTGCAGGCCCGCTGTGATGAGGTCCATCACCGACGAGTCGGCGAGGGTCGTGGCGTCGCCCACCGCACGGTCCTCGGCGACGTCGCGCAGCAGGCGGCGCATGATCTTGCCGGACCGCGTCTTGGGCAGCTCGGGCACCACGAGGATCTTCTTGGGCTTGGCGATGGGGCCGATCTCCTTGCCCACGTGGTCGCGCAGCTCCTTCTGCACCTCGGCGGCACCTTCCGGCGTGGAGGCCCGGCCGGCGTGGTCGCCGCGCAGGATGACGAACGCGACCACGGCCTGACCGGTGGTGTCGTCCGCCGCGCCCACCACGGCGGCCTCGGCCACGATCTCGTGCGACACCAGGGCCGACTCGATCTCGGTGGTCGACAGCCGGTGACCGGACACGTTCATCACGTCGTCCACGCGGCCGAGCAGCCAGATGTCGCCGTCCTCGTCCTTCTTGGCACCGTCACCCGCGAAGTAGAGGCCCTCGAACCGCGACCAGTACGTCTCCTTGTAGCGCTCCAGGTCGCCCCAGATGCCGCGGAGCATGGAGGGCCAGGGCTCCGAGAGCACCAGGTAGCCGCCCCCGCCGTCGGGCACCGGCTTGGCCTCGTCGTCCACGACCGTGGCCGCGATGCCGGGCAGGGGGACCTGCGCCGAACCGGGCTTGGCCGCGGTGACGCCGGGCAGCGGGCTGATCATGATCGCGCCCGTCTCCGTCTGCCACCACGTGTCGACGATCGGCGTGCGGTCGCCGCCGATGACGCGGCGGTACCACATCCACGCCTCGGGGTTGATGGGCTCGCCCACCGAGCCGAGCACCCGCAGGGAGGTCAGGTCGAAGCCGCCCGGGATGTCGTCGCCCCACTTCATGCAGGTGCGGATCGCGGTGGGCGCCGTGTACAGGATCGAGACCTTGTACTTCTCGATGAGCTCCCACCAGCGTCCGCGGTGCGGGGTGTCCGGCGTGCCCTCGTACAGCACCTGCGTGGCGCCGTTCACGAGCGGGCCGTAGACCACGTAGGAGTGGCCGGTGACCCAGCCGACGTCGGCCGTGCACCAGTAGACGTCGGTCTCCGGCTTGAGGTCGAAGACGTTCTTGTGCGTGTAGGCGGCCTGCGTCAGGTAGCCGCCCGTGGTGTGCAGGATGCCCTTCGGCTTCCCCGTGGTGCCGCTCGTGTACAGGATGAAGAGCGGGTGCTCCGCCTCGACGGCGACCGGCTCGTGCTGGTCGGAGGCCGCCGCGAGGGCGTCGTGCCACCAGACGTCCCGTCCCTCGACCCAGTCGACATCCTGCTCGGTGCGGCGCACCACGAGGACCTTCTGCACCGTGGTCGGCTCGGCGCCCTCCTTCGGGGCGAGCGCCTCGTCGACGGCCGGCTTGAGCGCCGACGGCGCACCGCGGCGGTAGCCGCCGTCCGCGGTGATGACCAGCGTGGCCTCGGCGTCGGCGATCCGGCTGCGCAGCGCGTCGGCGGAGAAGCCGCCGAAGACCACGGAGTGAGGCGCGCCGATGCGGGCACAGGCCAGCATCGCGACGACCGACTCGACGAGCATCGGCAGGTAGATGACCACCCGGTCGCCCGTGCTCACTCCCAGGTCGGTCAGCGCGTTGGCCGCCCGTGACACCTCCCGCTGCAGGTCGGCGTAGGTGACGGTGCGGGTGTCGCCCGGCTCGCCCTCGAAGTGGATGGCGACGCGGTCGCCGTGACCCGCCTCGACGTGGCGGTCCACCGCGTTGTAGGCGGCGTTCAGCGTGCCGTCGGCGAACCACCGTGCGACCGGGGCGCCGCTCCAGTCGAGCGTCTCGGTGAACGGCGTCTGCCAGGTGACGAGCTCCCGGGCCTGCTCGGCCCAGAACTCCAGACGGTCCGCCGCTGCCTTGTCGTAGAGGTCGGCCTGCGCGTTCGCCTGAGCCGCGAACTCCGCGCCGGGCGGGAAGCTCCGGGTCTCGTGCAGCAGGTTCTCGAGGCTGGGGCTGGATGCCGTGCCCGACGTCGGGTGGGCTTCTGTCACGGTGACCTCCGGTGCGCGTCGTCGTCGCGGTGGTTCGGCAGGGACTTGGGGCTGCCTTGACGTTGTCTCTGGTCGGTGAGTGTAGTCCCGGTCGGTGACACTCCTCACAACCCCGTGTCAGCACCTGAGACCGGTTCGTGACCGATACGGAATTGCCCGGCCACCGGCCACGTTGGGGCCTGACGTGAGCCTCCTCCTCGAACCCGTCACCCTCCGTGGCCTGACCCTGCCCAACCGCGCCTGGCTGTCGCCGATGTGCGAGTACTCGGCCCAGGACGGGGTCCCGGACGACTGGCACCTCGTCCACCTCGGGTCCCGCGCCGCCGGCGGGTTCGGGCTGGTCCTGACCGAGGCGACCGCCGTCGTCCCCGAGGGGCGGATCTCGCCGCAGGACACCGGGATCTGGAACGACGAGCAGACCGCCGCGTGGCAGCGGATCGTGGACTTCGTGCACGCCCGCGGGGCCCGCATCGGCATCCAGCTCGCCCACGCGGGCCGCAAGGCCTCGACCTACCGCCCGTGGGCGCCCGAGCAGGGCAGCGTCCCCGTGGCGGACGGCGGGTGGCCGACCGTGGGTCCGTCGGCGACGCCGTATCCCGGGTACGCGGTCCCCGCCGAGATGACGCCGGACCAGGTCGCGGACCTCCCCGAGCACTTCGCGGCCGCGGCGCGGCGGGCCCGGGAGGCGGGGTTCGACGTGGTGGAGGTGCACGCGGCCCACGGGTACCTGCTGCACCAGTTCCTGTCCCCGCTCGCGAACACCCGCACGGACGGGTACGGCGGGTCGGCGCAGGCGCGCTCGCGGCTGGCCGAGGAGACGGTGCGGGCGGTCCGGGCCGCGTGGCCCGACGAGCTGCCCGTGCTGGTGCGGCTGTCCGCCACCGACTGGCTGGACGGCGGGCTCCAGGTGGACGACGTCGCCGCGGTCGCCGGGCGGCTCGGGGAGCTGGGCGCGGACCTGATCGACGTGTCGACCGGCGGGCTCGCGCCCGCGTCGATCACCGTGGGTCCGGGCTACCAGGTGCCGCACGCCCGGCGCGTGCGCGAGGTCAGCGGGCTCCCGGTCAGCGCGGTGGGCCTGATCAGCGAGCCGCACCAGGCCGAGCAGATCCTGGTGGAGGGTTCGGCGGACGCCGTCATGCTCGGGCGCGAGGCGCTGCGCGACCCGTACTGGCCCCTGCGGGCGGCTCATGTGCTGGGCGACGCGATCGGGACGGCTCCGGTGGAGGCCGGGGTGGGGGCCCAGCCGCAGTACTCACGCGCTCGGTGGCGGTGAACGGGCGGGGTCGTCTGCCTGCGACAGCTGAATGTCGGGCGTGGTGGTTCTTTCGAGCCGGCGTGCATTCCGCGAAACGATTCGCCGTGCGGCCGGGCTCCTCGCAATTTCCGTTCGCGATCCGGAAGTGCGAGGGCCCGGCCACTGCGGTGGCGAGATCTCGGCCCACGAGTACGGAGTCCGGGAGCATCCTCAAGCCGGATACCGCTCTCACCAGCTGGACGGGGTGACCACGCTCGCGCGGTCCCTTCCGTCCTGAATACTTGCTGTGAACACAATCACACTGCTTTGTGCGCGTGAATGCAACCTGGGCGGGCCGATCTTCACAATTGCCAATTCCTGTCATGTGACCAATTGGCGGGGAAAATCTTCGGCCTTACTTTTGCTTGACCTGTAGCCTGCCGATCCGCGGGCCCGGGGGTCGGGTCAGCGGCGCCGGGCGCGGCGCCGGACCGCGCGCCAGACCAGCCACACGCCCAGGCCCACGGCCACCGCGCCGACGACGGCGATCAGCGGAGCGGGCTCGATGCGCGGCCGCAGCGCCACCGGGCGGGTGAACGCGAGCACGCCCCAGCCCGACTGGGCGGCACGCCGGCGGAGCAGCCGGTCGGGGTTGACCACGTAGCCGTGACCCACCGCCTCGAGCATCGGGGCATCGGTGATCGAGTCCGAGTAGGCGAAGCTCTGCGCGAGGTCGTATCCCTCGCGGGCGGCGAGCCGGCGCAGCCCCCCCGCCTTGTTCTCGCCGTAGTTGTAGAAGTCGATCTCGCCCGTGAACCGGCCGTCCTCGACCGTCATCTGCGTGGAGAGCACGTGGTCCGCACCGAGGACCGCCGCGATCGGCTCCACGAGCACGGCGGCCGACGCCGACACGACCACCACGTCCCGGCCGGCCGCGTGGTGCTCCGCGATGAGCTCGACGGCCTCCGCGTAGACGTAGGGGTCGATGAGCTCGTGCACCGTCTCGGTGACGATCTGGCGGACCTTCTCCACGTCCCAGCCGGTGACGAGCGACGACAGGTGCGCCCGCATGCGCTCGGTCTGGTCGGCGTCGGCGTTCCCGATCAGGAACACGAAGTGGGCGTACGCGCTGCGCAGCACGTCGGCGCGCGAGAGCAGCCCGCCGGCGAGGAACGGCTTGGAGAAGGCGGCCGACGAGCTCGTGGCGATGATCGTCTTGTCGAGGTCGAAGAACGCCGCGGTGCGCGGTGCGCGCGCCGTCGGCGGGGGTGCGGTCTGGGGAACCTGCTCGGTCACCCGCCGAGCCTAGCGGCGCGGCCCGGCCGGTGGCGGCTCCCGGCCGGGGTGTCCGGCACTCGTGGCGAAACTCGTGCGGTCCCCGCGCAGACCCTGGTGGCGAGGCCGGCAGCCCGGGAGATCGACCACAGGAGGCACCTTTCCGGAGTTGTGCACAGCGTGCCGGATCGTCGCGGCAGCACCGGGTCGGGGCCGTCCAGTCTCGTACCGGAGCCCCGGCGAGCCCGCCGGTGGCGCGAGGCCCGGGCGCAGGCGTCCGGCTGAGGTCCGGCACGTCCGGGTGGAGGAGGCGGCGATGGTCGGCGCAGCGTACGAGGGGTCGGAACCGGGGCGGGTGGTCGGCGTGATCGGGGCGTGCGGCGGGGCCGGGGCGTCCGTGGTGGCCGCGTGCCTGGCCCACGGGCTGCGCCGGACCGGCGAGCGCGCGACGCTCGTCGACCTCGACGCCCACGGCCCGGGCCTGCAGCTGCTCCTCGGGAACGACGGCGCGCGCGGTGCGCGCTGGCCGGACCTGGCCGAGGCGCGCGGCGACGTCGACGGCGCGGGCCTGGTGGCCGCGCTGCCGCGCTGGGGTGTGGTGCCGGTGGTGAGCGGCACGGCGTCGGGTCCGCCGCCCGACGACGACGTCGTGCTCGACGTGTGCCGTGGGCTGGTGCGTTCCGGCGAGACCCTGGTGCTCGACCTGCCCCGGCCGGGCGCCCACGGCCCGGCGGTGCGGACGCTGCTCGCAGGGTGCACGACGGTCCTGGTCGTGGTGCCGCTGACGCTGCGGGCCGCCGTCGGCGCGCGGCGCCTGCACCACGCCCTGGGGGAGGCCGGGACGTCCGACGTGCGGCTGGTGGGGCGCGCCCCGGCTCCGGGTGCCGTGGACGACGGCGAGATCGAGGCGGGTCTGGGTCTGCCGGTGGTCGCGACCATGCCGCGGGACGAACGGCTCGCCCGCGCGGTGGAGGCGGGGGCCGGTCCGGCGGTGTCGTCCCGGTCGCGGCTCGGGCGGTTCGCCGGCGACCTCGCGAGCGCGCTGTGAGCGCGCCGGTCTCGCTGCTCGACGACGTCCGCGCACGGTTGGCCGACGGCCGCACCGCGGCGGACGTGGCGGTCCGGGACGCCGTACGGGACTCCGGCCGGGTGCTCGGTTCCGAGGCGCTGCGCGACCTCGAGCGCAGCGCCCGGGCCGAGCTCACGGGCGCCGGGCCGCTGCAGGCCCTGCTCGACGCGCCCGGCGTGACCGACGTGCTCGTCAACGGGCCGCGGGACGTCTGGGTGGACCGCGGCACCGGCCTCGACCGGGTGGCGCTGGACCTGGGGTCCGCCGCACGCGTGCGGGCGCTCGCCGTGCGTCTGGCGGCCCTCGGTGGCCAACGTCTCGACGATGCCTGCCCCACGGTGGACGCGCGTCTGCCGGACGGTACGCGGCTGCACGCCGTGCTGGAACCGCTCGCCGAGGCCGGCGCCGTGATCTCGCTCCGCGTGCTGCGCACGCGGGTGCTCACGCTCGACGAGCTCGTGGCCGGCGGGGCACTGCCCGCAGGCTGGGCCGCCCTGCTGCGGTCGCTCGTGCGACGGCGCGCCAACGTGCTGATCAGCGGCGGCACCGGGACGGGCAAGACGACGCTGCTCGCGGCCCTGCTGTCACTGGTGCCCGGCAGCGAGCGGGTGGTGACCGTCGAGGAGGCACGGGAGCTGCGGCCCGCGCATCCCCATGTGGTGCACCTCGCCGCCCGGCGGGCCAACGTCGAGGGCGCGGGGGCCGTCGACCTCGCGGGGCTGGTGCGCAACGCGCTGCGCATGCGACCCGACCGGATCGTGCTGGGCGAGTGCCGCGGCGCGGAGGTCCGCGAGGTCCTCATGGCCATGAACACGGGCCACGACGGCGGCTTCGCGACCCTGCACGCCAACGCCGTGGCCGTGGTGCCCGCCCGGCTGGAGGCGCTGGCAAGCCTGGCGGGGATGCCCCGGGAGGCCGTGGCGGCCCAGGCGGCCGGGGCGCTCGACGTGGTGCTGCACCTGAGGCGGACGCGCGGGGTGCGGCACCTCGCCGAGATCGGGGTCGTGGGGCGTACCACCTCCGGGGAGCTGGAGGTCCGGACGGCGGCGGACTGGGACCTGCGGAGCGCAGGGACCGTGGACCGACGGGCCTGGGACGAGCTCGTGAGCAGGTACGGCCCGTGGTGACCGCCGGATCGACCGTCGTGGTGGGCCTGCTGGTTGCGGCCGGGGCGTGGCTCGTGCTCGCACACGGCGGACGGCGCCTGCGGGACGTGCTGCCCCCACGGGGCGACGGGGACCGCGACGGGGCAGCCGTGGGCACCGCGTCGGTACGCAGGCGGACGCGGCTGGGACGAGGGCCCCGCTGGCGCCCTCACCGGGTGGCGCGCCGGGCCCGGCGCGGTCCCGAGGGCGACGTCCGCGTCGTCGTGATGCAGGTGGTCGCGCTCCTGCGCGCCGGTGCGGCACCCGGCCCTGCCTGGTCCCGCGCGGCCGGCGTGGGCGTCGACCTGACCGGGGTGCCCGACCGCACCGGGCTCACGGCACTGCTCGGCGCGCGGCACGCCGAGGCGGTGGTCGCCGCGACCCGGCTCGCGCTGGAGGTGGGGGCGCCGCTCGGACAGGTGCTGGAGCAGGTCTCCGGGACCCTCGTCGCCGAGGCGGAGGCGGGTGCCGAACGCGACGCCGCGCTCGCCGGCCCGCGGACCACCGGCCGGATGCTCGCGTGGCTGCCGGTCGCGGGCGGGCTGCTGGGCTGGGTGCTCGGTGCGGACCCGGTCGCCACGGCCACGGACGGCGGGGTGGGCACGGCGGCTGTCGGCGTCGGGCTGGTGCTCGCGGGAACGGGGCGGATCTGGTCGGACCGGCTGGTGAGCGCGGCCCAGGGGACCGACCCGCCGGGCGTGGACTTGCAGGTGGTGCTGTCCCTCGTGGCGGCCGCGCTGACCGCGGGCGCGGGGGTACCCCGTGCACTCGGGGCGACGGGCGGGGCGGTCGGGGGCCCGCTCGGGAGCGCGCTCAGGCGTGCGGCACGCGCTCTGGTGCTCGGGGCCGACTGGGACCGGGCGTGGGCGGGGGCTCCCGCGGCGCTCACCCCGATGGTCCGGGCGCTGCGCGGTGCCTGGCTCGACGGTGCCGCGCCTGGCGAGGCGTTGCGTGCCGCGGGTGACGAGGTGCAGCACGAGCGGCGCTCGGCGGCGCGGACCGCCGCGGCCCGGCTCGGAGTACGGCTCGTGCTTCCCCTGGGGGCCTGTTACCTGCCGGCGTTCGTGCTGGTGGGCCTGGTTCCGGTGCTGCTGGCCCTCGGCATCGACCTGCTCGCGGGATGACGGCCGGACCACGCGCGGGCGGGGACCGGAGAACGACCTCGGCGCGCACCGGCGCGTCGACGCCGTCCACCGCTCGGTGGACGGAGGCCCGCCACGGCGGGCCGGACAGGGTGCTCGTGCGCCGGCGGTCGAGCCGGTGCACGGGCCGGACAGCCCGGACACGGGCGGAGAAGGGGGACAGATGGTCGTCAGGAGAGCTGTGGTGGGCGATGCGCCCGAGGACGGGGCGCAGACGGAGACCGACGGGCGCGATCCGGAGAGCGGTCTGGCGACGGCCGAGTACGCGATCGCGACGGTGGCCGCCGCCACCTTCGCGGGGATCCTGCTCGCCGTCATCAAGGGCGGCGACATCAAGGGGATGCTCACGTCCCTGATCCAGTCGGCCCTCTCGCTGGGCTGACCCATGGCGAGACGTGAGTCGGAACGGGGCACGGTGACCGCGGAGCTGGCCGTCGGGCTGCCCGCGGTGGTGCTGGTCCTCGTCGCCGTGCTCACCCTCGCGGCCGCGTCCACGGCGCAGATGCGCGCCCTGGACGCGGCCCGCGCGGGGGCACGGGCGGTGGCGATCGGAGAACAGGAGCCCGCGGTGCGGGCCGTGGTGGCACGCGTGGGCGGCCCGGGAGCGGAGATGTCCCTGTCGCACGAGGGCCGGTGGGTGCGGGTGACGGTCACCCGGCCCGTGGCGGGGGACGGCGCGTTCGGCCCGCTGCGGGCCACGGGATCCGCGACGGCCTGGGTCGAACCATGAGACGGGCCCGCTCGAACCGCCCGGCGAACTGCCCGGCGAACCGTCCGGCGAACCGTCCGGTGCAGCCGGACGAGCGCGGC
Organism: Promicromonospora thailandica; assembly: GCF_024171955.1. Taxonomy (GTDB): domain Bacteria; phylum Actinomycetota; class Actinomycetes; order Actinomycetales; family Cellulomonadaceae; genus Promicromonospora; species Promicromonospora thailandica. The sequence continues at coordinate 222,359 of NZ_JAMTCS010000002.1, forward strand.
GCGGGCACCGTCCTGGTGCTCGGGGTCGTCGCCGCGGTCCTGCTGCTCGCCGTCGGGATCGCGGCGCTGGGTGCGGCGCAGAACGCGCGCGGGGCGGCGCAGGCCGCGGCGGACCTCGGTGCGCTCGCGGGCGGCACCGCCCTGCGCGACGGGTTCGACGCGTGCGCCGCGGCGTCCGAGGCCGTGACGCGGAACGGTGCCGGGATGGTGTCCTGCGAGGAGCTCGGCGGCGGCGTGGTGCGCGTCGTGGCGAGCCGGCCGGTCGGTGGGCCGCTGCGCCATCTCGTGCCCGGGACCGCTCACGGCTCGGCGCGAGCCGGACCGCGCCCGGGCCCCGCGGCCGGTCCTCCGGAGGACCGGCCCGGAAAAATCGACTGACATGACCGGGGTACGACTCGTAGTATTCCTGCTATGGACAGTACGGAGGATGCGATGACGGACCCGGTGCCTCCGCCGTCGGGCGAGCTCGCGCTCGACGTGCGCGACCTGCGGATGCGGTACGGCACGAAGGACGTGCTGACGGGCGTCTCGTTCACGGCGCGCCGCGGCGAGGTCGTCGCGCTGCTCGGCCCCAACGGTGCGGGCAAGACCACGACCATCGAGATCCTCGAGGGCTTCCGGATGCGGTCGGCGGGCGAGGTCACCGTGCTGGGACAGGACCCGGCGCGGGGCGACGAGGCCTGGCGCGCCCGGCTCGGGGTGGTGCTGCAGTCGTGGCGCGATCACGGCCGGTGGCGGGTGCGGGACCTGCTCGGGTATCTCGCCCGCTTCTACGCGCCGTACTCCACGGCCGAGGTGCCGCGGCCGTGGGACGTCGACGAGCTGATCGGGGTGGTCGGGCTCGCCGAGCACGCGGACGCCAAGATCCTGAAGCTGTCGGGCGGTCAACGCCGGCGGCTCGACGTGGCGATCGGCATCGTCGGGAGGCCGGAGCTCGTCTTCCTCGACGAGCCGACGGCGGGGTTCGACCCGCACGCCCGGCGCGAGTTCCACGACCTGGTGCACCGCCTGGCCGACTTCGAGAACACGACGGTGCTGCTCACCACGCACGACCTCGACGAGGCGGAGAAGCTCGCCGACCGGATCCTCGTGCTCGACGAGGGCACGATCGTGGCCGACGGGTCGGCCGAGCAGCTCGCGCGCGAGCTGACGACCCAGGCGGAGGTGCGCTGGACGGCCGACGGCCGACGGCAGGTCCACGCGGTCGCCGAGGGCGACCCGACGGACTTCGTCCGCCGGCTCCTGGCCGGTGATCCCGGGGTCACCGACCTCGAGGTCAGGCGGGCCAGCCTCGAGGACACGTACATGGCGCTGGTCCACCGGGCCGAGACCGCCGGCCCCGGGCAGCAGGACCTGGACGGACAGGTCACCGAACAGACCGAGGAGGTGCAGTCATGACGACGACCGGTCGTACCGAGGCGCGCCGGGCAGCCGTGCGCGCGGGGCTCTCCCGGGGGTGGCTGGAGACGAAGTACTCGCTCGCCGAACCCGCGGACGTCGTCTGGTACCTCGCGTTCCCCGTCATCTACGCGGTCGTGCTGCTGTTCATGCGGGGCAGCACCGTGCCCGGCACGGACTTCGCGCTCGGCGCCATGGTGCTGCCGAGCCTGGTCGGCATGTCGATCGCGTTCGGCGGGCTGACCGGTGCGGCGAGCACCATCGCCGTCGACCGCGAGGACGGCACGCTGCTGCGGGCGAAGGCGACGCCGAACGGGATGATCGGCTACCTCGTCGGCAAGATCCTCATGTTCACGCTGACCGCGGCGGTCAGCCTGGTGGCGCTCGTGATCCCGGCGTTCACGGTGGCCGGGGACCTCCGCCTCGACGCGCGGACGTGGGTCCTGCTGGTGCTCATCTTCGTGGTGGGCATGGTGGCGACCGTCCCGGCGAGCGTGGCCCTCGGGTCGCTGTTCAAGACCTCGGCGCAGACCGGGCTGCTGTTCCTGGCGTCGACGGCGCTGATCATCCCCTCCGGCATCTTCTACCCGATCACCGCGCTGCCCACCTGGCTCCAGTGGGTGGGTCAGGCGTTCCCCTACTACTGGCTCGGGCTGGGTGCCCGGTCGGCGATGCTGCCCGAGGCCATGGTCGTCGCGGAGATCGGCGGGTCGTGGCGCACCGCCGAGATGTTCGTGGTGCTCGGCATCTGGGCCGTCGTGGGTATGGTGCTCGCGCCGATCGTGCTCCGCAGGATGGCCCGCCGGGAGTCGGGCTCCACGGTGGCCGCGGCACGGGAACGTTTCATGGCCAAGGGGTACTGAGCCGGTGGGTGAACAGAGCGACGTCGTCCACAACCGCATAGCGATGCTGCGCGCCGAGCGCGGCGTCTCACGGCGCGAGCTGGCCGAGGCACTCGGGGTGCACTACCAGACCGTCGGCTACCTGGAGCGCGGTGAGTACAGCCCGTCGCTGCACCTCGCGCTGCGCATCGCGGAGTACTTCGACGTGGCGGTCGAGGTGGTGTTCTCGACCACCCCGTTCAAGCGGCTGGGTGCGTGACCCCGGGATCGTGCGCGAGCACGGCGTCCAGGAGCCGTACCGCCGCGTCCTTGTCGAGCGGGGCGTTGTACGAGCCGCACTTGGGCGACTGCACGCACGCCGGGCAGCCGTCCGCGCAGGGGCACGCGGCGATCGCGTCCCGGGTGGCGCGGAGCCACGTGGCCCCGAGATCGTAGGCGCGCTCGGCGAAGCCCGCGCCGCCGGGGTAGGCGTCGTAGACGAACACGGTCGCCTCCCCGGTGTCCGGGTGCAGCTCCGTCGACACGCCACCGAGGTCCCAGCGGTCGCAGGTCGCGAGCAGGGGCAGCAGGCCGATCGCCGCGTGCTCGGCGGCATGCAGCGCGCCCGGTGCCTGCTCGGCGGAGATGTCGGCGGCGCGCAGCACGAACTCGGGCACCGACCACCACACCGCCACTGTGCCGAGCGTGTGCTCGGGCAGCTCCAGCTGTTCCGTGCCGAGCACCTGCATGTCCGGGATGCGGCGGCGCTGGTAGCTCACCACCTGGGACGTCACCTCGACGGGGCCCAGACCCCAGGTGACCGGCCCCCACTGCCGCGTCACGAGGTCGTGCCCGGTGTCGTCGACCTCGGCGCGCGGCTCGTCGTCGTCCCAGCCCTCGATGGCGACCGACATGACCGACCGGGACCACGTCCCGTAGTCGAGCCGGCGTCGCTGCACGACGGCGGTGTGGTCGGCCAGGTCCAGGTGCGTCACCACGTAGGTGGTGCCCTGGTGCACATAGACCGCGCCGTCGTGCACCTGGCCGTCGGCCGACGCCGCGTCGACAGTGCCCAGCATGCGTCCCGTGCCGTGCTCCACCACGCGCACCGGCGTGCCGCCGGCGCCGCGCAGGTCGGTCAGACCGGTGGCGGGCTGGTGGTGGGTCCAGTACCAGCCCGAGCTGCGGCGGCGCAGCGCACCCCGGGCGACGAGCACGTCCAGGATGCCGCGCACGTGCGCCGGGTCGCCGAACGCCGCGAGGTCCTCCGACCGCAGGGGTGCCTCCTGGGCCGCCGCGCAGAGGTGCGGCGCGAGCACGTGCGGGTTGGCCGGGTCGAACACCGTCGCCTCCAGCGGGGCGTCGAAGACGGCCTCGGGGTGGGTCACCAGGTAGGTGTCGAGCGGGTCCTCGCGCGCGACGAACGCGACCAGCCCGTCCGCCCCGGCCCGCCCCGCGCGGCCTGCCTGCTGCCACAGCGACATCCGCGTGCCCGGCCAGCCGGCGATGAGCACGGCGTCCAGCCCGGAGATGTCGACCCCCAGCTCGAGCGCGTTGGTCGTCGCCAGCCCGAGCAGGTCGCCGGTGCGCAGCGCCTGCTCCAGCTCGCGGCGCTCCTCGGGCAGGTAGCCCCCGCGGTAGGCGGCGATCCGCCCGGCGGCGTCCGGGGCGTGCCGCAGGTGGTCGCGGGCCTGCTGGGCCACCGACTCCGCACCGCGCCGCGAGCGCGTGAACGCCAGGCTCCGGGCGCCGGACGCGGCGAGGTCGGCGAGGAGGTCGGCCACCTCCGCGGTCGCCGACCGCCGCGGGTGCTCGGGCGGCGCCTCGGTGGCGACAGCGTCCACCTCGGGATCATCTGCCGGCCCCTGGGACCCCACGGCCCAGGGGTCGGGTTCCGTGAGGTCGGCACGTTGCATCGAGATCGGCACATCGCTGGACCGATCTCGGGACAAGGGGCCGACCTCGGCGTCTCCTACGGGGGCCGGGCGCCACGAGGCGATCTCCGGGGGCTGCCAGAGGACCACCGTGCGGCGGCCCGAGGGGGACGCGTCCTGGGTGACGGCCGTGACGTCGTCCGGCGCGACGCCGATGAGGCGGGCCGCACCGGCTGCGGGCTCCGCCGTCGTCGCCGAGGCCACGACGAACGTGGGCGCGCTGCCCCCGTACCGCTCGACGAGGCGCGTGAGCCGGCGCAGCACGTGCGAGACGTGCGCGCCGAAGACGCCGCGGTAGGCGTGCCCCTCGTCGATCACGACGTAGCGCAGCCCCTTGAGCAGCCGCGACCAGCGCCGATGGTTCGGCAGGAGCGAGTAGTGCAGGAAGTCGGGGTTGGTCAGCACGACGTCGGCGTGGTCCCGCACCCAGGTGCGCTGCTCCCGTGAGGTGTCGCCGTCGCACGTCGCGACCCGCACGTCGCGGGTGCCCGCCGCGTCCAGGAGGCGCTCCAGGGCGCTGAGCTGGTCGGCCGCCAGGGCCTTGGTCGGGCTGAGATAGAGCGTCGTGGGCCGGGCACGCGCCGAGGAGATGTTGCCCGGGTCGAGCGTGGCCGAGGCAGCGGCGGTCCGGACGTCGGACAGCGCGGGCAGCCAGAACGCCAGCGACTTGCCCGACCCGGTGGACGTGGCCAGCGCGGTGTGCCGGCCCTGGTGGACGAGGTCGGCGGCGAGCGCCTGGTGCGTCCAGGGCCGCTCGACCCCGAGCTTCCGGTACCCCTGCACCACCGTCGCGTCGGCCCAGTCCGGCCAGTCGGCGTGCCGGGCGGTCCGCGCCGGGAGCACGCGTGACGCCGTCATCCGCTCGGCGCGCGCGCCGCCGGCGAGCAGCACGTCGAGCAGGGGGTGGGTGGAGACCTCGGGCACGGTGCACAGTCTCGCACCTGGGGGTCGCTCGCCCACCGGTCGTCCGCTGACGCACGCCGGCCGGGGCGACCTGCGCGGTAGCCCCGGCCGGAGGTGGTGGCGGCCCGACGTCGGGGCCGGCGGGATCAGTCGCGGAACGTCTCGATCCGCGCGCCCAGCTCGATGAGGCGCTCGGCGAGCTGCTCGTAGCCGCGGGCGATGATGTCGACGTCGCGCAGCACCGAGGTGCCGGTCGACGCGAGCATCGCCAGCAGGATGACGACCGCCGGACGCAGGGCCGGCGGGCAGCTCACCTCGGCGCCGCGCCAGCGCGTGGGGCCGGTGATCTGCAGGCGGTGGGGGTCCATGAGCCGCACGTCCGCGCCGAGCCGCGTGAGGTCGGTGAGGTGGATGGCCCGGTTCTCGTAGACCCAGTCGTGCAGGAGCGTCGTGCCCGTGGCGCGCGCGGCGATGACGGCGAAGAACGGCAGGTTGTCGATGTTCAGCCCGGGGAACGGCATCGCGTGGATCTTGTCGATCGGGGCGCGCAGGTCGCTCGGGTGCACGGTGACGTCGACCAGGCGCGTGCGGCCGTTGCGCGACAGGTACTCCGGGCTGAGCGTGTACCGCTGACCCATCTCGGCGAGGGTGGCGAGCTCGATCTCCATGAACTCGATCGGCACGCGCGTGACGGTGATCTCCGAGCTCGTCACGATGCCGGCGGTCAGCAGGCTCATCGCCTCGACCGGGTCCTCCGAGACCGTGTACTCGACGTCGGTCTCGAACCGGGAGCGGCCGTGCACGCGCAGCGTGGTGGTGCCGATGCCCTCGATCCGCACGCCCAGCAGCTCCAGGTAGAAGCACAGGTCCTGGACCATGTAGTTGGGGCTGGCGTTGCGGATCGTGGTCACCGCGTCCCGGCCGGCCGCCGCCATCAGGGCGTTCTCCGTGACGGTGTCGCCGCGCTCGGTGAGCACGATGGACAGGTCGCCGGTACCCGGCGTGACCGTGGCCTGGTAGTGCCCTGCCGTCGCGACCACGTCGAGCCCGAACGGGCGCAGCGCGATCATGTGCGGCTCGACGGTCCGCGTGCCGAGGTCGCAGCCGCCCGCGTACGGGAGCTCGAAGTTCGGCTCACGGCCGAGCAGCGGGCCGAAGAACATGATGATCGACCGCGTGCGCACCGCGGCGTCGACGTCGATCGAGGCCAGGTCGAGCGTCTCGGGACGGACGATCTCGAGGTCGCGCCCGTTCGGGGCCCACGTGGCGCTCACGCCGATGGAACGCAGCACGTCGAGGATGCGGTCCACCTCGACGATGCGAGCCACGTTGCGCAGCACGGTGCGGCCGTGGTTGAGCAGCGACGCGCACAGGAGCGCGACGGCGCCGTTCTTGGAGGAGTTCACCTCGATCGTGCCCGAGAGCTGGTGCCCGCCCTCGATGTGCAGGTGGGTGCGCCGGGGCGCGCCGACCGTGATGAGCTCGGAGTCGAGCGCCGCGCTGATGCGGCCGATCATCTCAAGACTGAGATTCTGCGCACCCTGCTCGATGCGGTGCACTGCGCTCTGGCTCGTGCTGAGGCGGTCGGCGAGCTGGGTCTGGGTGAGGCCGCGGTGTTGACGCGCGCTGCGGACCAGGGCTCCTACCTGCGCGGCATCCACCGCGGGGATCGATCCGGTCAGCGGTCGTTCGGTGCTGGCGATAGTCACGGTGACGACCCTAACTCACATATGAGATACGGGCACGCCTGGTTGTGAACGTCACACGTCGGGGCGGCCGCCGCGGCGGCCGCCCCGCTCGCGTCAGCGGCCGGCGGGCCGCACCACCAGGGCCGATCCGCCGCCGTTCCGGGTCGGCTCGGCCACGGCCGTCAGGCGCCCGCCCGGGCCGATCTCGACGGCGGTCGCCGCGCCGATCCCCTTCCCCGGTGCCACGGGCGCGAAGGTGTGCCCGTACCCGGCCAGCGCCGCGCCGTAGGCGCCGATGAAGCCGGGCTCGGCCGTGACGGTCGCGGAGTTCTGGGGCGCCGCCCGCGGGGCGGCGATGGCCTCCTGGATCGGCCGGCCCAGGTCGATCCGGTGCACCAGCATCTGGGTCACCGTCGAGATGATGTTCGACCCGCCCGGGGAGCCGAGCGCGAGCACGGGGCGCCCGTCGGCGAGCACGATCGTCGGCGCCATCGACGAGCGCGGCCGCTTGCCCGGTTCGATCCGGTTGGGGTCGTCGGCGTCGTACTCGATGCTGAAGTCGGTGAGCTCGTTGTTCAGCAGGAACCCGCGGCCCGGCACGACGATCCCGGACCCGCCGATCTGCTCGATCGTGAGGGTGTACTCGACCACGTCACCCCAGCGGTCGACCGCCGTCAGGTTCGTGGTCGACGTGCTCTCGGTGTCCGGGGGCACGGAGCCGGGCGCGGCAGGGGTGCCGCACTCGCCGTCGTAGGACCGGGCGTCGCCCGCCGCCACCGGCTTCGGGGCCGCCGCGGCAGGATCGAGCAGGCACGCCCGTTCCCGGGCGTAGACGTCGTCGAGCAGCCCGTCCACGGGCACGTCCACGACGTCGCCGTCGCCCAGGTAGGCGGCCCGGTCCGCGAAGGCGAGCGCGCTCGCCTCGATCATGTGGTGCAGGACGGCGGGCTCGTCCAGGCCCGTCAGGTCGGCCTGCTCCAGGATGTTCAGCGTCTCGCCGACGGTCGTGCCGCCCGACGACGGCGGCGCCATCCCGTAGACGTCGTACCCGCGGTAGGAGAAGACGGTCGGTGCGCGGTCGACCACCTCGTACGAGGCGAGGTCCGCCGTGGTCATCGACCCGGCCGGCACGGGCAACGTGGTGCCGTCCGCCACGGGCGGGTCCTGGACGGCGTCGACGATCTCCCGGGCGAGGGCACCCTCGTAGAAGGCGTCCGTGCCCGTGCGGGCGAGCAGCCGGTAGGTGGCCGCGAGGTCCGGGTTGCGGAAGACCGACCCGACCGCCGGCGCCGCGCCGCCCGGCAGGAACAGGTCGCTCGTGGAGGTGATCGCCTCGAAGCGCTCCTGGTTCTCCAGGGTCTGGTCGTGGAAGAGCTGGTCGACGACGAAGCCGCGCTCGGCCACGCGCGTCGCGGGCCGGAGCGCCTCGGCCAGGGAGGTCGTGCCCCAGCGTTCGAGGGCGCGGTCCCAGGTGGCCACCGTGCCGGGCACGCCGACGCTGACGCCGCCGGTCACCAGGTCCGGGAAGAACGGGTACGGCTCGCCGGTCGCGGGGTCGACGAACGCGTCGGGCTCGATCGCGGCCGGCGCGGTCTCCCGGCCGTCGATGGTCTCGACGTCGCCCGTGCCCGCGTCGTAGTGGACGAAGAAGCCGCCGCCCCCGATCCCCGCGCTGTACGGGTCGGTGACGCCGATCGCGGCGGCCATCGCGACCGCGGCGTCGGTGGCGTTGCCACCCCGGCGGAGGACCGTGAGCCCCACCTCGGACACGACCGGGTCGAGGGAGCTGACGGCGCCCCCGTACCCGACCGACGTGGGCACCCGCGGCGGCTCGTGCCCGGGAGGTGGTGCCGCGGCTCCGGCCGGTGTCACCGCGGCGGTGCCGGCCAGCACCAGGATCAGCGTCCCCGTGACGGCGGACCGGCGGACGGTGGTTCGTGTGCGCATGCATTCCTCCTGAGCGGCTGTGGACAGGGCGAAACTCAGACGTACGGAACGGTGGAAAGGTTGTCTACGGGACGGGGCGCGGGACCTCACAGGTCGAAGAGCGTCGGCTGCTCCAGGTAGACCCCCTCGGTCTCCAGCATGCGCACCTTGGTGCGTGGGCCGCCGCGGGCCGAGAACCCGCCGACGCGGCGCCCCGCGGCGAGCACCCGGTGGCAGGGCACGATCGGTGGGAAGGGGTTGCGGCCCATCGCCTGGCCCACGGCCTGGGCGGCGCCGGGCGCACCGAGGGCCGCGGCGACCTCGCCGTACGTGCGCGTCTCGCCGGGCGGGATCGCGCGCACGACCTCGTACACGCGCCGGTCGAAGTCGGGCACGGCGCTCATGTCCACGGGCACGTCCGCGAGCGTGCCCACACCCTCGGCCAGCAGCCGGGCAAGCGCCGCTGCCGCTGCCTCGACCGGCGCGGGCGGGGCCTCGACCGCGCCCGGGCACCAGCTCCGGACGGCGCGCCGGACCTCGTCGGCGCCGCCGTGCGGCAGCGTGGACCCGACGATCTCTCCGGCGGCGTTCCAGACCAGCGCGCACTCCCCGATCGCCGTCGGGATCACCGCGAACTCGAGCCCCTCCTCCGCCATGCGACCCACCCTAGGCGGAGCCACCGACACGGCCGGCGGGGTCGTCAGCCCTGGGCCTCGGCGGCCCAGCGGCCGGCCAGCCCGCTCGCCTTGTCGGCGGCGTCCGGGTCGCCGCTGGCGGCCGCGCCCAGGCCGCCCGCGGCCGCCAGCCCGTCGGCGTAGCCCACGGCGTACGTGGTCACGGGTGCGGCCGGCCGGGCGACGGCGTGCGCCGCGTCCCGGGCCAGGTCGAGCACCGCGTGCACGTCGACCGTGCCCGCGGGCAGGCCCAGCTCCTTCTCCAGCGCCGCGACCCAGCTGTCCAGCTCTGCCATCTCGTGTCCCTTCGGGTGCCGTGGGTTCAGCGGCCGGGACGCGCGCCCAGGCGGGCGGCGTCGGCCGGGGTGTCGATGTCGTCGCTCCAGCCTGCCTCGTCGGGCACCTCGGTGCAGCGCAGCGCGCCGACCAGCCGTCTCATCGAGGCGCCGTCCGGATCCGTCCCGTCGAGGGCGGCGTCGAGCGCGGCGCGGCGGTACAGCCCCACCAGCCACTGGGCCCGGCCGTCGCGCACGAGGTGGGCGCCGTCGGCAGGATCATGGACGACCGCCCGTTCCAGGGCGGCGACGGCGTGCGCCGCGCGCGGCACGTCCACCGCGAGGAGCAGCACCCACGGCGCACGCGGGTCCGGGAGCGCGCGCAGCCCGGCGGCCAGGCCCGCGACCGGGCCGCCGAACGGCGGATCCTCGCGCGTCAGCCGGACGCGCGGCTCGCCCGTCTCGGATGCGGGTTCCCCCGCGCCGGGGCCCGCCGCCGCACGCTCGCCCGGCACCACCGCCCCGGCCGGCGGCCGCTCGAGAGCGCCCGCCAGGTCCGGCGGTCCCACGACCACGACCCGGCGCGCCCGGCACGCCGCCGCCAGCGCGTGGTCGAGGAGTGCCGTGCCGTCGACGACGAGGTCCGCCTTCGACGCCCCGCCCAGCCGGGCCGCCCGGCCGCCGGCCAGCACCACGGCGTCGTACGCCAGGTCCACCGGTCGCGGCCCCGCCGGCCTCGTCATCGCAGCCTCAGCACCCGCACCGGGTCACCCGCGCGCACCTTCTCGACGTCGGGCGGCACGAGCGCCAGGCCGTCGGCCGTGGCGAGCGCCGACAGCGAGTGGCGCGACCCGGCCGGCACGACGCCGACGGAGCCCCTCGGGCCAGCCGGGGCCGCGGCGCTGCCGTCGGGCAGCGGGACGAACCGGACCGGGACGACGAGGAGCCGACCGGGCGCACCGGACCACGCGGCGGCCGCCGGGAGCGGTGCCCCATCGAGGATGTTGCTCTGCGTAGACAGTGTCGACGCAGAGCGACCCAGCTCCGCGAGGCGGTCGTCCCCCGGGCGGATCGCGCCCCGCAGGCGGCCGATCGCCGGGCGCGCGAACAGCTCGAACGACGCGTACGCCCCCACCGGGTTGCCCGGCAGCGCGAGCCAGGGGACGCCGCGCCACCGGGCCAGCGCCTGCGGCCGGCCGGGTGACATGGCGACGGAGGCGACGTCGGCCTCCGACACCGCGGGCGGCTGAGCGGCCAGGAGCTCCCGCACCACGTCGGCCGCCCCGGCCGACACCCCGCCCGCGGTCACGATGAGGTCGACCGCCACGTTGTCCACAGGGTTGTCCACAGGCGTGTGCGCGCTCCGGCCCCGCGCCCGGCCCCGCGCCCGGTCCAGCGCCCGGTCCAGCGCCCCGTCCAGCGCGGCCCGGAGCGCCTCCGGGTCGTCGGGCACCGGCCCGAGGCGGACGACGTCCGCCCCCGCCGCGCGGGCCGCCGCCGCGAGCATCGGCCCGTTGGAGTCGGTGATCTGGCCGGCACCCAGCGCCGCACCGACCGGCACCAGCTCCGCCCCGGTGGAGATGACGGCGACGACCGGCCGCCGTCGGACCGGGACGTCCACCGTGCCGGACGCCGCGAGCGCACCCACCAGGGCGGCCGTCACCTCGGTCCCCGCCCGGGCGAGGAGGTCTCCCTCGCGCACGTCCTCGCCCGTGGAGCGGACGTGCGGCCGGGGCCGCCGGGCGAGCACCACCGATTCCTCGGCGCGGGCCGCCCCGGCGACGAAGCGGCCGGTCGACGTGTGCTCCACGGGGACCACGGCATCGGCTCCGGGCGGCATCGGCGCGCCGGTCATGATCCGTACGGCCGTCCCGGGGCGGAGCGCCCGCGCGGCGCCCGGCCCGGCGGCGACGTCGCCCGCCACCGGCAGGGTCACCGGCGTCCCGTCGGCCGGCAGATCGACCGACCGCACCGCGTACCCGTCCATCGCGGCGCTGTCGAAGGGCGGCACGGACACCTCGGCGCGCACGTCCTGCGCGACCACGGCGCCGAGCGCCTCCGCGACCGGTCGCGGACGCACGGTCAGCGGCGCGACCAGCGCGAGCACCCGCTCCACGTGCTCCTCGACGCTCCGCACCTCTCCCGCCATGCCCCGACCCTAGGCCAGCCGCCGGCCCGCCGGGGCACGTGTCGGTGCCCGCCCGCGCCCTCACACGGTGCGCCCGCGTGCTGTGCGTTCTTCCTTACGGTCGATTAACTGCTCTTTGTCGGGCGATGAAACACCGCCTCCCTAGTTTCGTCAGCGTCGGTCCGACGTCGGGCCGGCCCCGGGCCCGGCGACCTGCCGGACCGGGTGCGCCCGGCGTCGTCGGGCATACGCCCATGCAGGGAGGACACCGTGTCCACTCCGACCACACGCGACGAGCAGACCCCGGTCACCAGCGAGACCACCGCCCCGCCCCGGTCCGCGATCCAGCGCCGCACGGGCCGCTGGATCGACCACTGGGACCCCGAGGACAAGACCCTGTGGGAGGACGGCGGACGCCGCACCGCCCGGCGCAACCTCGTGCTGTCGATCTTCGCCGAGTTCCTGGGCTTCGGCGCATGGGCGCTGTGGTCGATCGTCGTGCCGCAGCTGCCCGCGGCGGGCTTCGACCTCACCGTCGACCAGATGTTCTGGCTCATCTCCGTGCCCAGCCTCGTCGGCGCCACCCTCCGCATCCCCTACACCTTCGCCGTCCCGGTGTTCGGCGGGCGCAACTGGACCATCGTCTCGGCGCTGCTCCTGCTCCTGCCCACCGGCGCGCTGATCCTCACCGTCTCCGACCCCACCACGCCGTTCCCCGTGCTGCTGGCGGCCGCGGCGCTCGCGGGCCTGGGCGGCGGCAACTTCGCCTCGTCGATGGCGAACATCTCGTTCTTCTTCCCGGAGAAGGAGAAGGGCGCGGCCCTGGGCTGGAACGCCGCGGGCGGCAACATCGGCACGGCGGCCGTGCAGCTCGCGGTGCCGCTCGTGATCGTCACGGGTGCGGGTGTGGCGCTGGACCGGGCCGGCCTCGTGTTCATCCCGTTCATCCTGCTCGCGGCGTTCCTGGCCTGGCGCTGGATGGACAACCTCTCCACGGCCAAGGCCGACCCGCGCTCCTTCGGCGTGGCCGTGCACCACCGGCACACCTGGATCATCAGCTTCATCTACATCGGCACGTTCGGCTCGTTCATCGGCTACGCGGGAGCCTTCCCGACGCTGCTCGCGAGCGAGTTCCCGCAGGTCGCCCTCCCCCTGGCGTTCCTGGGCGCGCTCGTCGGGTCAGTGGCCCGGCCCCTGGGCGGCATCCTCGCCGACCGGGTGGGCGGCACGGTCGTCACGCTCGCCGCCTTCGGCGTCATGGCGCTGGGCGCGATCGGGGCGATCTGGGCCCTCGGCGCGGGGAGCTTCCCGGCCTTCTTCGGCTCGTTCCTGGGGCTGTTCGTGGCCACGGGCGTGGGCAACGGCTCGGTCTACCGCATGATCCCCGCGGTCTTCCGGGTCAGCGGCGGTACGGCGAAGGCCGCCGCGGGGTGCATCGGCATCGCCGGGGCGATCGGCGCGTTCGGCGGGTTCCTCATCCCCCGCGGGTTCGCGCTGTCCACCACGCTGAGCGGCTCGCTCGTCCCGGCGCTCTGGCTCTTCGTCGGCGTGTACGCCGTGATGGCCTTCGTCTGCTGGTTCGTGTACGGCCGCGGCGCCATGGCCGAGGCGCGGGTCTGACCGTGCTCGACACCTCCCCGTCCGGCACCGCCTCCGGCCCCCGTCCCGACACCGCTCCGCGCGTGGACTCGCACTGCCCGTACTGCGCGCTCCAGTGCGGCATGTCGCTGACGGCGGCCGCGTCCTCGGGCCGGTCCGTGCCGGGCCCGCCCGAGGTGCAGCCCCGCGACTTCCCGACCAACCGCGGCGGGCTCTGCCAGAAGGGGTGGACGGCGGCCGCGGTGCTCGGGGCGTCCGACCGGCTGGTCAGCCCGCTCGTGCGCCGGTCGCTGCTGGACCCGGCGGCGTCCGGCCCGGCGGCCGTGCGCGACGCCGTCGACACGCACGACGCGGACCCCGACCCCCTGGTCCCGGTCTCCTGGGACACCGCGCTCGACCTCGTGGCGTCCCGTCTGGCCGCGCTGGCGGCCGAGCACGGCCCGGAGTCGGTGGCGGTGTTCGGCGGGGGTGGGCTCACCAACGAGAAGGCGTACGCCCTCGGCAAGTTCGCGCGCACCGTGCTGCGCACGCCGAACATCGACTACAACGGCCGGTTCTGCATGGCGTCGGCCGCGGCGGGCATGAACCGGGCGTTCGGCCTCGACCGCGGGCTGCCGTTCCCGCTGGCCGACCTCGGCGGGGCGCAGGCTGTGCTCCTGCTCGGGTCGAACCTCGCCGAGACCATGCCCCCGGCCGTGCAGCACCTGGCGGGCGCGCGGGCGGCGGGCGGCCTCGTCGTCGTCGACCCGCGCCGGTCGGCCACGGCCCGGCTCGCGGACGACCCGGCCGCGGACCAGCCCGCCCAGGGCGTGCACCTGGCGCCGGTGCCGGGCACGGACCTCGCCGTCCTGCTCGGGCTGCTGCACGTGGTGCTCGCGGAGAACCTCGCCGACACCGCCTACCTCGCCGCGCGCACCACCGGGTTCGACGACGTCGCCCGCTCTGTGGCCGCCTGGTGGCCCGAGCGCGTCGAGTCGGTCGCGGGCGTGCCCGCCGGCGAGCTGCGCCGCGTCGCCCGGCTCCTGGCCGCCGCGGCGCCGGTGCACGGCGGCGCGGGCGCGTACGTGCTGACGGGCCGCGGCGTCGAGCAGTCCACGCAGGGCACCGCGACCGTCACGGCGGCGATCAACCTGGCGCTCGCGCTCGGCCTGCCCGGCCGGGTCGGGTCGGGGTACGGCGCGATCACGGGGCAGGGCAACGGCCAGGGCGGCCGGGAGCACGGGCAGAAGGCCGACCAGCTCCCCGGCTACCGGAAGATCGACGACCCCGCGGCGCGCGCCCACGTGGCCGCCGTCTGGGGCGTGGACCCGGACACCCTGCCGGGTCCGGGGCTGCCCGCGGTGCGCCTGCTGCGCTCGCTGGCCACGCCGGGCGGTCCGCGCGCGCTGCTCGTGCACGGGTCCAACGTCGTGGTGAGCGCGCCGAACGCGGGCGCGGTGATCGAGCGGCTGGGGCTCCTCGACCTGCTCGTGGTCTGCGACTTCGTGCCGAGCGAGACGGCGGGCCTGGCGCACGTGGTCCTGCCGGTCACGCAGTGGGCCGAGGAGGAGGGCACCATGACGTCGCTGGAGGGCCGCGTCATCCGCCGTCGTGCCGTCGTGGCGCCGCCCGGCGCGGCCCGCTCCGAGCTGTGGATCCTCGCCGAGCTGGCGCGCCGCCTGGGCGCGCCGGCCACGCTCGCCTTCCCCACCGACCCCGCCGAGGTGTTCGACGAGCTCGCCCGCGCGTCCGCGGGCGGTCCGGCCGACTACGCGGGCCTGTCGCACGCACGCCTCGACGCCGACGAGGCGGAGGCGGGTCCGGGCCTGTTCTGGCCGGTCCCCGCCGAGCCGGGACACACCGGCACGCCGCGGATCTTCCTCGACCGGTTCGCCACGACGGACGGGCGGGCGCGGATGGTCGCCGTCGACCACGCGGGGCCGTCCGACGAGGTGCGCCCCGGCGCGCCGTTCTACCTGGTCACCGGGCGGGTGCTGCAGCACTACCAGTCGGGCGCGCAGACGCACCGCGTCGCGGAGCTCGAACGGCTCGTGGCCGAGCCCTACGTCGAGCTGCACCCGGTGCTCGGCTTCCGCCTCGGGCTGCCCGACGGCGCCCGCGTGCGCCTCACCAGCGACCGCGGCCAGGTCGAGGCGACGGCCCGCTGGACCGACGCCGTACGCCCCGACACCGTCTTCATGCCGTTCCACTGGAGCGGCGCCGGCTCGGTCAACCGGGTCACGACGGACGCCACCGACCCGGTCTCCGGCATGCCGGAGTTCAAGGTCTGCGCGGTGGACGTCGCCCCCGTGCCCGACGACGCCCGCCCGCGCCCCACCGAGAAGGAGCTGTCGACATGAACCTGCGTGTCCCCGTGAAGGTCGTCGTCGTGGGGTTCGGGATGGTCGGGTCACGGCTCGTCGACGAGCTGCTGCGCCGCGAGCCCGAGGCCTTCGACATCACCGTGCTGGGCAGCGAGCCGTACGAGCCCTACAACCGGGTGCTGCTCAGCGACGTCGTGGCGGGCCGCACCGACGTCGCCGCCATCACCATGCCGCTGCCCGACGGCGCCCGGGTCACCGTGCGCCGGGGCGTCACCGCGGCGTCGGTGGACCGGGCGTCGCGCGTGGTCGTGGCCGACGACGGCACGCGCCACCCCTACGACCATCTGGTGCTCGCCACGGGCGCCGCGGCCCGCGTGCCCGCGATCCCGGGCCTGCGCGGCGCCGACGGCGGCCTGCCCGCCGGGGTGCACGCGCTGCGCACCCTGGACGACGCGCGCGAGATCGTCGCCGCCACGGTCAACGCGCCGCGCGCCGTCGTGGTCGGCGGTGGCGTGCTGGGGCTCGAGGCCGCCGTCGGGCTCGCAGGCCGTGGGCTGCACGTGACCCTCGTGCACCACACGGGCTCGCTGATGGAACGACAGCTCGACCCCGAGGCCGCCGAGGTGGTCCGCTCGGGTCTGGAGGGGCAGGGCGTCACGGTGCTGCCCGACCGGGTGGCCGGCGAGGTGCTCGTGGCCGGGGGCCGGGCCGTCGGCATCCGGGTGCGCGACACCGCGGGTGCGCGTCCGGCGGGCGCACCACCGCACGACGAGGTGGTCGCGGCACGCCTGATCGTGTTCGCCGTCGGCACGGTCCCGGAGACGGGGCTCGCCGCCTCGGCCGGGCTCACGACCGACCGCGGCATCGTCGTCGGGTACGACCTCGCCAGCCCCGACGACCCGCGGGTGCACGCGATCGGGGACTGCGCGCAGCCGCCGACCGGTTCGCGCGGGCTCGTCGCCGAGGGCTGGGACCAGGCGCGCCGCCTGGCCGAGCACCTCGTGTCCCTGGTCGAGGTGTCCCTGGTCGAGCCCCAGGCCCCGCCCGCCGCACCGGGCGTACACCTGCGGCTCCCGGACGACGAGGCCCGCCCCAGCATGGCCGTCCGCCTGGGGGCGCTCCTGGCCGGTGGGGCCACGACCCGCGCCCAGACCGACCGGGGCGTCGACACGCGGGGCACGGACGTGGTCAAGGTCAAGGCCGGCCCGCTCAGCGTGACCACGATGGGCGTCTGCGGCCCGGCGCGGCCGGACGGGCCGGCGCAGCGCGCCGTGCGTCTGGCCGACCCGCGCGCCGGCCGGTACATCGAGGTGGTGGTCTCCGACGGCATCCTGGTGGGCGCCACGTGCGTGGGCGACCCGCGTGTCGCGGCCGACCTCACGGCCGCCTACACGCGCCGCACCCCCGTGCCGCAGGACCCGGCGTTCCTGCTGCTCACGCCGGTCATGGCGGCGGCGGCCCCGGCGTCGTCCCCCGAGCACATGCCCGACGACGCCGTGGTGTGCCGGTGCAACGGCGTGACCAAGGGTGACATCGCGCACACGTGCGCGGCGGGGGCGCACACCGTGGCGGAGGTCGCGCGCGAGACCCGGGCGACCACGGGCTGCGGCTCGTGCACGGAGGCGGTGTGCGGGCTGGTGGACTGGCTCCGCGCGGGGACGCAGGAGGCCGTGCCGGAGCCGGCCTGAGCGCGGGGCCGGGTCAGGGACACCAGGTCTCGCCGAAAACTGGATCAAGGGGCCAGATACTCACCGCGGAGGTTAGTATCATCGAAGATACTATCTTTCATGATACTAACGGAGGGCCTCGTGCCGGGGTACGTCGCGCGGAAGCGCCAGACCGCTGAGCTCCAGCACCTGCTGGACCAGGTGACGACCAGTTCTGACCGTCCCGGCCGGGCTGTGCTGATCCGGGGTCGCCGCCGGGTGGGCAAGTCTCGTCTCGTGGAGGAGTTCGTCCGCGCGGCGCGGCTGCCCCATGTCTATTTCACCGCCGCGGGTCGCTCGGTGCGCGACGATCTCGAAGCCTTCGCGCGGGACGTCGCGGAGTCGACGCTCCCCGGGGCCGAGCTCTTCGCCGGTGACGCGCCGTCGAGCTGGGACAACGCGTTCCGGCTGCTCACTGCCGCCCTCCCTCCGGACGGGCCGTCGATCGTCGTCCTCGACGAGCTGCCGTACGTCACCGCGGCCGACGGTGGTTTCGAGGGCGTGCTGCAGAGATACTTCGACCGGGAGCTCAGCAGACGACCCGTGCTGCTCGTCGGGATCGGTTCCGACCTCGCGATGATGGAGGCGCTCAACGACTACGACCGGCCCTTCCACCAGCGAGCGACCGAGATGGTGGTACCACCGTTGTCGCCGGCGGAAGTGGGGCGGATGCTCGGTCTCTCCTCGGGTGACGCGTTCGACGCCTACCTGGTGAGCGGGGGCCTCCCGCTCATCTGCCGCGACTGGGGGCAGGGCCAGGACCTGTGGGCGTACCTCGAGCGGGCGCTGGGCCACGCGACGTCGTCGCTCCTGGTGAGCGCCGAGCGGTCCCTCGCTGCGGAGTTCCCCGGTGACGTGCAGGCGCGTCGTGTCCTGGAGGCGATCGGGCAGGGGCAGCGGCGCTTCACGGACATCGGAGCCCGTGCGGGTGACCTCACAGCCACGTCGCTGACCCGCTCGCTGGACGTGCTCAGGACCAAGCGACTGGTGCAGGCGGAGCGCCCTCTCTCGTTGAGGTCGTCCACGGACACGAGGTACCGGATCGATGACCCCTACCTGCTGTTCTGGCTCCGCTTCCTGGCGCCCCACCTCGCCGAGATCGAGCGTGGTCGGGGTGACCGGGTGCTCCGGCAGATCCGTGACGAGTGGACCCGGTGGCGCGGCCGGGCGATCGAACCGGTCGTGCGCGAGTCGGTCGCGCGGATGCCGCACAGCGAGCTCAGGGCGCCGTCGCACAAGCCGTTGGCGGTGGGCGGCTACTGGAACCGCACCCATAGCGTGGAGGTCGACCTCGTGCTGGCGGACAAGGAGCCGGTGGCGAAACGGCTCTACGGCGTGGGGTCGATCAAGTGGACCGGCAAGCCGTTCGGTCCCCGGGAGCTCGCCGAGCTCGTGGCTCACCGCAGCCAGGTTCCCGGTGCGTCGGACGGCGCGGCCCTGGTGGTCGTGAGTCGCAGCGGTGCCGACGACCGTGTCCGTGAGGCGGGGGCCGTCGTGATCGGTCCGGAGGAACTGCTGGCTCAGTGGGACTGACCAGCTCTCACAGCCCGCCCACGCACGGAGTGAGGAAGATGTTCGGCCCGGGTAACCACCGGCGCACCGGCGCGAAAAACCGGGCGCCTACGGTCAAGACATGGTCAACTCCGGTACCCCTCAGCATCTCGTCGTGGTCGGCGGCGGCATGGTCGCGCAGCGGCTCGTCGAGGCGCTGCGCGCCCGGGACGACGCCGGCCGCTACCGCGTCACCGTCTTCGCGGAGGAGCCCCGCGCGCCCTACGACCGGGTGGGTCTGACCCGCTGGTTCGAGGAGGGTCCCGAGGGCATCGCGCTCGGCGACCCGGACCTGTGGGCCGACCCGCTCGTCACCCTGCACACCGACCGCCGGATCGAGTCGATCGACCGCACGGCCAAGACCGTCACGGACCGCCTGGGCCACGTGCACCCCTACGACGAGCTCGTGCTCGCCACCGGGTCGAGCGCGGCCATGCCGCCCATTCCTGGGAACGACCTGCCGGGCGTCTTCGTGTACCGCACCATCGACGACGTCGCGGCCCTGCGCGGCTGGGTCGAGGAGAAGCGCCGCTGCCACCCGGCGGGCAAGCCCGTGCGCGGCGCCGTGATCGGCGGTGGCCTGCTCGGCCTGGAGGCCGCCGGCGCGCTGACCGCGCTCGACGCGCAGGCCACCGTGATCGAGTTCGGCACGCATCTCATGGGGGTCCAGGTCGACCTCGGCGGCGGGCAGGCGCTCAAGCGCCTGATCAACGGCAAGGGCATCGGCGTCCGCGCCGAGACCGCGACCAGCCAGATGCGGCCCCACCGCCGCACCGGCCACGTGGGGCGGCTCGACTTCGCGGACGGCGGCCGGCTCGACGTCGACGTCGTCGTGGTCGCCACCGGTGTGCGCCCGCGCGACGAGCTGGGCCGCGCGGCCGGGCTGCCGGTCGGGGAGCGGGGCGGCGTCGTCGTCGACCTCTCGTGCCGCACCGAGGACCCGAACATCTGGGCCGTGGGCGAGGTCGCGTGCATCGAGGGCCGCTGCCTGGGCCTCGTCGCGCCGGGCAACACCATGGCCGAGGTGGTCGTGGACCGGCTGCTCGGCGGCCAGGCGGAGTTCCCGGGCGCGGACACCGCGACCAAGCTCAAGCTCTCGGGCGTCGACGTCGCGTCGTTCGGCGACGCGCACGCCCGCACCCAGGACGCCGTCGAGGTGGTCTGGGCCGACCCCGTGGCCGGCGTCTACAAGAAGCTCGTCCTGTCCGACGACGCGCGCACGCTGCTCGGCGGCGTCTTCGTGGGCGACGCCGCACCGTACGCGAGCCTGCGCCCCATGCTCGGCGCAGAGCTGCCGGGCGACGACCCGAGCGCCTTCCTGCTCCCCGAGGGCGGCGGCGCCGCGCCGGGCCTGGAGCTGCCGGACGAGGCCAACGTCTGCTCCTGCAACAACGTCTCCGCGGGGACGATCCGCGGCGCGGTCACCGAGCACCAGTGCACCGACGTGCCCGGCGTGAAGGCCTGCACCCGGGCCGGCACGACGTGCGGCGCCTGTCTGCCGCTGGTCAAGAAGCTCGTGGACACCGAGCTGGAGCGCGCGGGCATCGAGGTCAGCACGGCGCTGTGCGAGCACTTCGAGATGTCCCGCGCCCAGCTCTTCGACGCCGTCCGCGTGGCCGACCTGCACTCGTTCAGCGACATCGTGGCCCGGTTCGGCACGGGCTCGGCGGGCAACCGTGGCTGCGACATCTGCAAGCCCGTCGTAGCCTCGATCCTGGCGAGCCTGGGCAACGGGCACATCCTGGCGGGCGAGCAGTCCACGCTGCAGGACACCAACGACCACATGCTCGCCAACCTGCAGAAGGACGGCACCTACTCGGTGGTGCCGCGCATGCCGGGCGGTGAGGTCACCCCGGAGGGGCTGATCGTGGTGGGCGAGGTCGCGCGCGACTTCGGGCTCTACACGAAGATCACGGGCGGCCAGCGCATCGACATGTTCGGCGCCCGCGTGGAGCAGCTCCCCGACATCTGGCGCCGCCTGGTCGACGCGGGCTTCGAGTCCGGGCATGCGTACGGCAAGTCGCTGCGCACCGTGAAGTCGTGCGTCGGGTCGACGTGGTGCCGGTACGGCGTGCAGGACTCCGTGGGCATGGCGGTCGAGCTCGAGCTGCGCTACCGGGGGCTGCGCTCGCCGCACAAGCTCAAGCTCGGCGTCTCCGGCTGCGCCCGCGAGTGCGCGGAGGCACGCGGCAAGGACGTCGGCGTCATCGCCACCGACAAGGGCTGGAACGTCTACGTGGGCGGCAACGGCGGGCAGACGCCGCGGCACGCGAGGCTGCTCGCCGAGGACCTGACGTCGGAGGAGCTCATCCGCACCATCGACCGCTTTCTCATGTACTACGTGCGCACGGCCGACCGGCTGCAGCGCACGGCGCCGTGGATCGAGGAGGTCGACGGCGGCCTCGAGGGCGTGCGCGAGGTGATCATGGAGGACTCGCTCGGCATCTGCGCCGACCTGGATGCTGCCATGGCCCGCCACGTCGAGAACTACGAGGACGAGTGGAAGGCCGTGCTGGAGGACCCGGAGAAGCTGCGCCGGTTCTCGTCGTTCGTCAACGCCCCGAAGGACGCCGACCCGTCGCTGGCCTACGTGACCGAGCGCGGCCAGCGCCGTCCGGCCACGCAGGCCGAGCGCGCGGCCGGCGTCGTCATCGCGGGCCCGAAGCTGGAGGTGCGCGCATGACCGTCAACGACGTGGCCGAGGCCCCCGTGGCCGCGGGGCCGGCCGGCCCCGCGCGGTGGGAGCGGGCCTGCCTGGTCTCCGACCTGTTCCCCGAGCGCGGTGCGGCCGCGCTCTTCGGCGACGTCCAGGTGGCCCTCTTCCGGCTGCCGGACGACGCCGCCTACGGCGGCCACGCCGGGCGGGTGCACGCCGTGCAGAACCTGGACCCGTTCTCCGGGGCGCACGTCATGTCCCGTGGCATCGTCGGCACGCGCGCCGGCGAGCCCACCGTGGCCGCCCCCGTGTACAAGCAGGTGTTCTCGCTGGTCACGGGCGTGTGCCTGGTGGCGGCGGACAAGACCCCGAAGGACGGCCTGCCCGCGGACCTGGTGACCTACCCGGTCGAGGTCCGGGGGGACGTGATCTACGTGGGCCTCCCGTGAACGTGTCGGACGCACGGTTCGCCCCAGGGGCCCGGGGATCTGACACGGGCGGGCGGGTGACGCTCGTGGGGGGCGGCCCGGGCGCCGTCGACCTGCTGACGCTGCGGGCGTGGCGGGCGCTGCAGTCCGCCGACGTGGTCGTGGCCGACCGGCTCGGCCCCGTCGAGATCCTCGCCGAGCTGCCACCGCACGTCCGTGTGGTCGACGTGGGCAAGGCGCCCGGCCACCACCCCGTGCCGCAGGAGCGCATCAACGCGCTGCTCGTGGAGCACGCGCTGGCGGGTGCCCACGTGGTGCGGCTCAAGGGCGGCGACCCGTTCGTGCTCGGCCGCGGTGGCGAGGAGGTGCTCGCGTGCGCCGAGGCGGGCGTACCGGTCGAGGTGGTGCCGGGCATCAGCTCTGCCGTCGCCGTGCCGGGGCTGGCCGGCATCCCGCTCACCCACCGCGGGGTGACGGCGGGCTTCCACGTGGTCTCGGGCCACTGCGCCACCCCCGACAGCTCCGGGCCGCTCGACGCCGCGGCCCTCTCCTGCGTGCGCGACGGCACGGCTACCCTTGTCGTACTGATGGGGGTGCGGTCCCTCGGCGCGATCGTGGCGCAGTCCCTGGCCGCAGGCGCCGATCCCGGAACTCCCGTGGCGGTCGTGGAGAACGGTTCCACGCCCGGGCAGCGTGTCACGCGTGCTCGCCTCGACGAGGCGGCCGAGGTGGCGGCGGCCCGCGGCGTCCGGTCCCCGGCGGTCGTCGTCATCGGCCACGTGGCCGCGGCAGGGCTTCTGGAGGGTACGCGTGAACGACGTCTGGCAGGTGCCGGTGTCTGACGTCGCGGCGCCCGCCCACGCCCAGGCGACCCACCCGACGCTGGGCCAGGTCATGGCAGGGGCCACCGTGCTCGTCACCGCGGAGCGGCGCGCCGGGGAGCTCGCCGCGGCCCTCGAGCGCCGCGGTGCCACCATCCGCCACGCCCCGGCGCTCAGCATGATCCCGCACGTGGACGACCAGACGCTGATCGCGGCGACGCGCGCCATCGTGGCCGCCCCGCCGGACGTCGTCGTGGTCACCACCGGGATCGGCTTCCGCGCGTGGATCGAGGCCGCCGACGCGCACGGCCTCGCCGAACCGCTGCTCGCACTGCTCGCGGACACCCGCATCGTGGCGCGCGGGCCCAAGGCACGCGGCGCCATCCAGGCGACGGGCCTGCAGGCCGACTGGGTCGCGGAGTCCGAGACCTCGGCCGAGGTGGCCGAGGTGCTGCTCAGCGAGGGTGTGCAGGGCCTGCGCATCGCGATCCAGCACCACGGCGCGGGCGCCGACGGGCTGGACGAGGTGTTCGAGAAGGCCGGTGCCCAGGTCGCGAGCCTCGTGGTCTACCGCTGGGGCCCCGCGCCCGACCCCGCCGTGGTCCGCGACTCGGCGCACGCCGTGGCCGACGGCGAGATCGACGCCGTCGTCTTCACCTCCGCCCCGGGCGCCGAGGCCTGGCTGCGGGCCGTCGAGGACGAGGACCTGCTCGACCGGGTGCGCTTCCGGTTCACCGACGGCAGGATCGTCGCGGCCGCCGTCGGCCCCGTGACGGCGAAGCCGCTGGAGCACCGGGGGATCGTGCCGCTGCAGCCCGAGCGCGGGCGGCTCGGTGCCCTGGTCCGCGCGCTGGTGGGGCACTACGAGCGCATCGAGTCCCTGGCACTGAGCACCGTGGCGGGGTCCCTGGTGATCCGCGCGCGCGTCGCGGTGCTCGACGGGCAGGTGCTGCCCCTGTCACCGACCGGCGTCGCCGTGCTGCGGCTGCTCGCGGCGGCCGAGGGCGACGTCGTGCCGCGCGAGGAGGTGCTCGCGGCCCTGCCGGGAGCGTCCCAGGACACGCACGCGGCGGAGGTCGCGATCGCCCGGCTGCGCGAGGCCGCGGGCCGCCGCGACCTGATCCGCACGGTGGTCAAGCGCGGCTACCGCATCGAGCTGGCCTGAGCCCGCGCGTCAGTCCCGGGGCGCCGGACTCATCGGCCGGGCGGTTGCAGGGCCCCGACCAGTGTCGACTCCACCACCTCGCGGACCGCGGCGTCGTCCGGGCGCGCCCCGAGCCGGCCCGCGAACAGGAGGTGCCCCGTGCCCACGAGCGTCATCGCGAGGTGGCGCGGCTCCGCCCCCGGTGCGACCCGGCCGGACGACTGCTCGCCGGCCAGATAGGTGGCCAGCGCCTCGGTGATCTCGGTCAGCAGCGGCAGTCCCTCGGGCGTCGTCTCGCGCAGCCGGCGGCGCAGCTCGTCACGCGCGGTGACGAGCGCCACGACGGAGAGTGCGACGTCGTCGAGGGTCGCCGTGAGGTAGCCGGTCACGTGGCCCACGACGTCATCGGAGCCCGAAGCGGCGGCCAGGCGTTCGCCGAGGTCCGCGGCCTGCTGGATGCGAGCGCGGACGAGGGCGGCGAGCAGGTCGTCGACGTCGGCGAAGTGCCGGTGCAGCACACCCTTGGCGACGCCTGCCTCGTCCGTCACGGCGCGGCTGGTCAGCGCGCCGGCGCCGCCCGTCGCGAGCAGCCGTTCCGCCGCGGCGACGAGCTGGGCGCGCGGGTCGTCGAGGGCGACTCCGGTGGGCACGTACGACTCCTTCTCCGGCCGGACAGGGACGCGACCACAGCCATGTTGCCTGAGTGGGCATGCGCCCACTAGCGTGGGCGCATGCCCACTTCAAGGATGCCGGACTCCCATCTGCACCGCGGAGCCGCCGAAGGGTTCGGGGCGGACGCCGAACGGTACGACCGTGCGCGGCCTGTGACGCCCCGGCCGGTGGCGGACGCCGTGCTCGCCTACCTGGCCGGCGGACCGCTGGGCGCGGGCTACCCACCCGCGGCGGCGTCGGCCCCCGCGGCACCCCCGCGCGTGCTCGACGTCGGGATCGGCACCGGCCTGTCCGCGCTCCCGTTCCGTGCCGCCGGGGCGCACGTGCTCGGCGTCGAGGCCGACCCGCGCATGGCGGCCGTGGCGCGCGGGCGCGGCCTGGACGTCGAGGTGGCCCGGTTCGAGCAGTGGCAACCGGCAGGCCGGACGTTCGACGTCGTGGTCTCCGGCATGACCTGGCACTGGGTCGATCCCGTCGGCGGGGCCGCGCAGGCGGCCCGCGTGCTGCGGGACGGCGGCGTGCTCGCCGTGTTCTGGCACGCCGCGGACCTCCCGCCGACGCTGCGCGAGGCCTTGCACCGCCTGTACTCGACCGCGCTGGAGGGCACCCCGGGTGCCGCGATGTACACCCCTGGTCGCTCCGCGGCGGACGGGTACGAGGCGATGCTGGACAGGGCGCAGGACGGGCTGACCGAGGCGGGCGGGTTCGCCGCACCGGAGCGCCTGCGGCACCACTGGCAGCGCCGGTACACCGTGGCGGAGTGGCTCGACCAGGTGCCGACGTCCGGCGGGTTCGGCCGCCTGCCCGAGCCGGTGCAGCGGGTGGTCCTGGACGGCACACGATCCGCCCTGGACGGTGACCCGGCGGTCAGCAACGGCGCATTCACGGTGGACCACACCACCGTGCTGCTGGCGGCGCGCCGCGTGGGCTGATCCCGCCGGACCGTATTCCCTGACGCCGTCATCGTTCCCGCCCTGCCGCCCGTCAGGATGTAGTGAGCAGGGAGAGGGGGCGTCACCGATGGCGCAGTGGGAGATCGAGCTCGAGGAGCTCATGGCGCGGCGCAGCCGCGCACTGGTCGGGTACGCGTACACGCTGACGCGGAACACGACGCAGGCCGAGGACCTGGTGCAGGACGCGCTGGTGAAGGTGTTCTCGCGGCTGCGGCGGCCGCGCGAGCTGGACGGACAGGTCGTGGACCTGGACCGGGACCAGCCGCAGCTGACCAACGCGGAGGCCTATGTGCGGCGCGCCATGCTGACCATCTATCTGGACGGCTACCGCCGCAGCACGAGCTGGGCGGGCATCAAGCACCTGCTGGCCGACGAGGAGCACGAGCCGGCGGCGGAGCGGGTCGCGACCGCCAAGGTGGACGTGGGCATGGCGCTGGCCCGGCTGTCGCCGCGGCAGCGCGAGTCGGTGGTGCTGCGGTTCTTCGAGGACATGACGGTGCCGCAGATCGCGCAGACGCTCGGCACGAGCCCGGGCACGATCAAGCGGCACCTGTCCAACGCGATGGAGCTGTTGCGCGGGTCGCTGGCCGAGATGACCGTTCCGGAGATGGACACGGCGTTCGAGGAGCGGCTCGGCGCGGTGTCCGGGTCGGTGCGCCGTCGTCGGGCGGCGAAGGTGGGGGCGCTCGGGGGTGCCTCGCTCGTGGTCGCGGGCCTGCTGGCCATGGCGGCCCTGTGGGGGCCGGGCCGGCTCCTGTCGGAGCCGGTGCCGCCCGCGGAGCAGGGCTCGGTCGGCGGGCAGGCGCCGGAACCGTGGACCGACCAGGGGGCGCAGTACCGGTGCGGCATGGAGGTCACGGAGCTGACGTCGACGGCCGACACGGTCGAGCTGACGCTGACCGGCGACGTGACGGCCGACGAGTACGGCCTGTCCGTGCCCGTGCAGATCAGCCGGACCGATACCGACGGCCCCGAGCTCAGCGGCGGCGAGCCGATGCTCGTCTTCGCGAAGGACGGCCAGGTGGTCGACCTCGGACCGGGCTGGCACGAGGGCGGGTACGGGCTGCCCGGGGCGGGCGAGTCGGTGGACACCGTCGCCACCGCGCCCGCGACGACGGCCTGCGGCGACTGGACGGTGGGCGCGATCGCCAACACCTACCTCGACCCGCGCCCGGCGGGCACGTACGACGTCTACGCGGTCCTGCCCTACGGCACGGACTCCGAGGCGCAGATGGCCGTCAGCGAGCCCGTCAGCATGGAGGTGCCCGCGGTCGAGGTGCCGGAGGAGGAGCCGCTGACGGTCGACATCCGCGACGGGTACCAGCCCGAGTGGCTGACGGGCACGGAGCTGCAGTGCGGCGCCCACGCGTCGGACATCCCGGCCGGGCCGCGGGTGCCACGGGTGCGCGACAACCTCGAGCTGTCGGCGGAGACCAGCGGCGAGTCCCTGGCGCCGTCCGAGGTGACGATCACCGTCGAGGAGACGGCGGGCGAGGCCGTCGACACCACCCGCACGCCGTTCACGCTGGTCTGGCTCAGCGCGGGGCGCGTGGTCGGCGTCGGCCAGGACGTCTGGTCGGCGCCCGAGGAACCGCTGCGGGTCGAGCCCGGCGGGCAGGCGTCCGTCGTCGTCCCGGTGGAGCCGGACACGAGCTGCCTCACCGATCCCGAGGCCGGCCTGCCGGACGGTGCGTACACGCTGTACGCCCTCACGCAGCTCGACCCGGGGGCGGACGGCGAGCCCCGCTACCTGGCGGTCGAGGCCGTCATCGACTACCTCGTGGGGGAGTGACCAACGATTCGCTCGCGGTGCGCGTCATGGGGTGTGTGGAGACGATGACAGCACACACGCACCCGGGGGGTGGACATGGCGGCATGGGAAAGCGAGCTCGATGAGCTCATGCGGGCCCGCGGAGGCGCCCTGGTCCGCTACGCCTACATGCTCTCGGGCGACCGCGCGCTGGCCGAGGACCTGGTCCAGGACGCGCTGGTGAAGGTCTACTCGCGGCTGCGCCGCCCCGGCCGGGGCGGCGCGGTCGGCGTCGCCGCGGGCAGCCGCGCGCACGACCTGGACTCCCCGTTCACGAACGCGGAGGGCTACGTGCGGCGTGCGATCCTCACCATCTACCTGGACGGCTACCGCAAGCGGCAGCGCTGGGCCGGGATCAAGCACCTCATGGCCGACGACCCCAGCACCCGCGGCGCCGACCAGGCCGCCTCGGCGCGGGTCGACGTCATGGCGGCGCTCGCCCGGCTCGGGGCCCGCGAGCGCGCCTGCGTGGTGCTGCGCTACTTCGAGGACATGACGGTGCCGCAGATCGCCGAGGCCCTGGGCACCGCCCAGGGCACGGTCAAGCGGTACCTGTCCGACGCCACCAAGAACCTGCAGGAGATCCTGCGACCCGACGACTTCCGACCTGCCGAGGGGAGGGCCGCCCGATGAGCCACGACGACCTGAACAACGACTTCCTGAGCGGCGCGCTCCGTGGCGCAGCCGACGCGATGCCCGGTGGGGAGGTGGACGACCTGAACGTCTCGTTCGGAGTGGTCCGGGACCGCGTGCGACGCCGCCGGGCCGTCAAGGTCGGCGGTCTCGCCGGCGCCAGCCTCGCGGTGGCGGGGGTGCTCGCCTTCGGCGTGACCCAGTCGCCCGTGTGGAACACCACGGAGCCGGTCCTGCCCGGTGACCCGAGCACGTCGGCGTCCGCGGACCCCGCACCGACCGGTCCGCCCGCGACGAGCGTGATCACCGACGGCTACGCGCCGCAGTGGATCGCGGACCTCGGGCTGGGCCTGGAGTGCGGCATGCCCGTGGAGGACCTGACGACGACGGCGGACGGGTGGACGGCGGCCGCGGGCGGGGACCTGTACGGGCGGACGTCGGACCAGGGCGGCGACGCGGTGCCGAGCCGGCACATGGCCGCGACGGTCGAGGGCGGCGCGCTGGACGTGCCGCCGGTGCTGGTGTGGAGCCAGGACGGCCAGGTCGTGGACCTCGGCTCGAACGTGTTCGGGGGGTCGACGCCGGCCGAGCCGCTGCTCGGTGGCGGCGACGGCACCGTCCAGGCCGAGAGCGGCGCGTACACGACGTGCGCGCCGTCCCAGGGCGACGCGGGCGACGAGTACCAGACCCCGCTGCCCCAGGGTGACTACGAGGTGCGTGTCGTCGCCTTCCCGCAGGTCGACGGCGGGTGGGGGGCCGTGGTGAGCGACCCGGTCGCGGTGCGGCTCGACGCCGACGGCGCCCACACGCCGACCGGCACGCGCGGCGGCGCGGCCACGATCGAGATACCCGGACCGGCGGACGGCGAGATCACGCGGTTCGAGCTCGACCGCACGACGGCCTGGGCCACCGCGGGGCAGACCTGGCGCGGCTACTCGTCCGACGCCCCCATGCAGGTGGTCGGTGCGTGCGAGAGCTCCGACCCGCAGGACGTGCTCCCGCTCGAGGTCGTGCTGCCCTCGACGGGCGACGTCCTGGTCACGGCGCAGCTCACCTGCGACGGCGAGGAGACCACCGAGCCGCTCGGCGTCCTGTCGGGCGGGGAGAACGCGCTCGACCTCCGCCTGGTCGACGTGTCCGACGGCACCGCGCGGGCCTGGGTCTCGCTCCAGCCCGCGGCCTCGGACGACAGCGCGGGCGCCTGCTCCGCCGAGGGCACGGACCTGCGGTGGGACCCGGCCAGGTCGCCGGGCGCGGCGGCCGGCGCGACCGCCGAGGCCCTCGTGAACGCGGCACTGGCCTGCGACAGCGCACAGCTCGTCGAGCGGGCGAACCAGGATGGTACGGAGGTCATGTTCGGCGAGACGGTCGACCAGATGTTCGCGCTGCCCGACACGGACACGCAGCGCTACCGCACGCTGGTCGCCCTGCTGGCCGGGACGACGGGCGCGGTCGACAGCGACACCGGCGACGTCCGGTGGCCCCGCGTCGCGACGCCCGAGTTCCGGGACGACGACGCGGCCTGGCAGGAGGTCGTGGACGCGGGCCTCCTGACCCAGGAGGACGCCGATGCCCAGCGCGCCGACGACGTGTTCGGCTACACCGGCATGACGATCGCCATCGGCGCGGACGGCACCTGGTTGTACTACACGCCGACCGACTGACCGGCAGGTGTCAGACGCTCAGGTCGCACCCGTGACCTGAGCGTCTGACACGTCGTGGGGGTGGTGGCTCGCCAGGATGGCGTCGCTGCGGCGGCGGCCCCAGCGGTCCAGGCGCTCGCGGCCTCCCGGCAGCCGCCCGGCCACGCGGTACCGCCACGTGTTGAGCGGAAGCAGGTAGGCGTGGGCCCAGGGTGGTCGCAGGGGCAGCCCGAGGTCGCGCATGCTGCGCACGCCCAGGAACACCGTGAGCATCGACAGCAGCCGCTCCTGTTCCCACTGCGCCCGCCACGGCTGCCACCAGGCGGGCCCGGGGTAGGCGCGTCCGGCCTGGGCGGCGACGACGGCGCGGGCGAGTCGGGGGCCGGCGTCGGACACGCCCGCCTGCGCGAGCAGCACGTGGTAGTTGATCCGGTGGCGCGCCCACTCGTCGTCGACCAGGAAGTCCGGGTGCACCCCCAGCAGGTGGCCCACCCACTTCCACAGGTGCATGAGGGCCCGGCTGTCCGACGGCGGGACGGGCACGCCGAGCGCCCGGCAGCCGAGGATGACGGTGCCGTCGAACAGCCCGAGCGTCGCCGCCTGGTCGGCCTGGTTGACCGGGAGGCCCCAGCGGGCGGTGTCCCACGCGCCCGTAGCACTGAACGACGCCCCGACCAGGGCGTGCGTCACCCGCACCTGCACGGTCGCCTGCCAGGCGGGGCCGCCGGGCCGGAGCGCGCCGGGCTCGGACAGGGCGACCGTCCACTCCTGCGTGCGGGCGAGCCGCTGCAGCGTGCCGCCGGTCAGGGCGCCGGTCGCCGCGAGCAGGTCGGTGGGCCCACCGAACCGGTACCCGCCCACGAGCGAGAGCTGGAGCAGCACGTCGGCGGCGTTCTGCCCGAGCCTGCGCAGCACGGCGGCCCCCTGGTCCACGAGGTCCCAGTCCGCCCACCCGGGCACGGCGGCCACCTCCCGCAGGAACCTTTTCAGGGCCGCGGGCCGATCGCCGAGGTCGGTTGGTTGTGGCGAGGTCGGCACAGGCCTGGACCGATCTCGCCACAAGGGGCCGACCTCGGCGAGGGCTGCCCTGAGCTGGGCATGGGTGACGCTGCCCTCGCTCCCCCGGGGGAGGCGCAGGGCGGCGGCCAGGGCTGCCGCCGGCTCGTCCTGCTCGTGGAACGCCCGGCCGATCCGTTCCAGCAGCGCCTCGTCCACCCCACGCACCCGGCCGAGCAGACGCAGCGGCCGGCCGATCCGGGTGCCGCGTGCCTCGGCGGAGCGGTACCGGAGCGGGTACGCCGTCGCGGTCATGCCACCATCCTGACCCGCCCGCGGGTCTGCCGGCGAGCAGCGCCACCCAACGGTCCGGGGGTGACGGAGCGTCATGGAGGTCGAGAGGGCAGCACCCCGCTGGACGGACAGGAGAACCCGAGATGAACCAGGACCACAACCGCGTGCACGACCTCGGCGTCGGCACCACGGCCGAGCCGACCCGGCAGGAACGGCGCCGGCAGTGGGCCCGGCTGGGTGGCGTCGGCGTCGGCGCCGTCGCGCTGGTGGCCGCGCTGGCGTTCGGGATCGTCCAGCTCGCGCCCGGCCAGGCGGACGCGGCGGGCACGGGCGGCAGCCAGCAGGACACCCAGCAGGACACCCGGCAGGGCACGGAGCAAGCCGGGGCCGGCAGCACGGCTGCCCCGGTCGGCGAGGTGTCGGCGGAGCCCACCGAGCCGGCCTCCGAGCAGGAGACCGACCCGGCGGGCGACTGCTCGGCCACGGGCATCACCCCGCTCCACCCCACGGGCAACGCCCCGCACGACGGCGCCGCCGCGGCCGCGGCCTCGATCGTCACCGCGGCGAGCGCCTGCGACGAGGACGCCCTGGTCGCGCTCGCGGCCGACTCGACGACCGAGCTCATGTTCGGCCTCGAGACCCCCGAGCAGACCTTCGCGCTCCCCGAGGCGGAGCACCGGGACCACTACCGCACCCTGGTCACGCTGCTGGGCAGCACCCGCTCCGCGGTCGCCGGGGGCCCGGCGGACAACCCGACCGTCGTCTGGCCGCGCGTGGCCACCGAGGAGTTCCGCGACGACGACGCGGCGTGGCAGGAGGTCGTGGACGCGGGCCTCCTCACCCAGGAGGACGCCGCCGCCCAGCGCGCCGACGAGACCTTCGGGTACACGGGCATGGTCGTGGGCATCGCCGCGAACGGCTCGTGGCGCTACTACTCGTCGACCGACTGACCGGACCCGCACCGCCCCGCTCGCACCCCCGCGAGCGGGGCATCGTCGTGCCCGGCCCCAACCCGGCTGCCCGCTGGTTCGTCGGTACCGTCAGGACGGCAGGAAGGAGCCGGCGATGGGCTGGCACGAAGACCTGGAGCTGCTCGCCACGGAGCGGGGTGGGGTGCTCGTCGGGTACGCCTACACGCTGTGCGGCGACGTACGGCAGGCCGAGGACCTGGTGCAGGAGGCCCTGGTCAGGTACTGCTCTCGCCTCGTGCGTCCGGGCGGACGACGCGGCCGGGCCGCACCGGGCATGCAGGCGGTGCCGCTGGACGGACCCGACGAGCCGGAGCGGCGGGCCGTGCGGCACACGGAGGCGTACGTACGGCGGATGGTGCTGAACCTCTACCTGGACGGCTGGCGCCGCAGGAGGCGGTGGTCCGACATCGAGCCGCGGGTCGCCGTGGACGACCACGTGCGCTTCCCCGACTCGGGCATCACCGCCCGCGCCGACGTGGTGCGGGCGCTCGACCGGCTCACACCCCGGCAGCGGGCGTGCGTGGTGCTGCGCTACTTCGAGGACCTCTCGATCGAGCAGGTGGCGGACCGGCTCGGGAACGCCCCTGGCACCGTCAAGCGCCACCTCCACGACGCACTGCGCGTCCTGCGCGACGTACTGGAACCGGCCGGATCGGCCTCGGCGGAAGGGGCACTGCGATGAACCACGACGACCACGGCTGGGTGGACCCCGCGGACGCGGGCGTCCTCAAGCAGGCCCTCGGCGCGATGGCCGGCGGGGTGGACCCGGCGTCGGCCACCGGGCCGGCGGCGACCCTGCCCGCGATGAGCCGGCGGGTGCGCCGTCGCCGCACCGTGAAGGCGGGCGGCCTCGGCGGCGGTGCGCTGGCTCTGGTGGGCGCACTGGTGCTCGGCGCGGCGCAGCTCGCGCCGCCGGACACGTCCGAGGTACCGCCGGGCTCCGGCGCGCCGGAGCTCCGGGTCCAGGACGGCTACCAGCCGCCCTGGCTCGCCGGGACGGACCTGACGTGCGGCATGCCGGCGGCCGACCTCGAGACCACGGCACCCGGCTGGTCGGTCGCCGTGGCGGGCGACCTCTATACCCGGACGGCGGAGCCTGGTGGCTCCGCGGCACGCAGCTGGGGCCTGGCGGCCACCTACCGGGAGGGGGCAGGCTCGCTCGAGACCGCGCCCGTGCTGGTGTGGAGCCAGGACGGGGAGGTCGTGGACCTGGGGCCGTCGGTCGAGAGGAGCCGTCCGGCCGAGCCGCTGCTCGGCGGTGGTGACGGCACCGTCGAGGCCGTCGGCGGCCCGGCGTCCACGTGCGCGCCCTCGACGTCGGGCGACGACCCCGACTTCGAGACGCCGCTGCCCGCGGGAGAGTACGAGGTGCGCGTCGTCGCCCTCCCGGAGAGTGAGGGGCGGACGGGCACGGTGGTCAGCGACGCGGTGCGGGTCCGTCTCGACGTGGACGGCGCGCACGTCCCGGGTACGCCCCGGACCGCCGGGCCGCGGTTCGAGCTCCCGGAACCTGTCGCGGGCCAGGTGGCGCGCTTCGAGCTGGACCGCACGACGGACGAGCACACGGCGACGCTGACGCGGGGCAGCACTCTGCCGACCACACCGATGCGGGTCCTCGCCGTCTGCGCGAGCACCGACCCGGAGGACCTGCTGCCCGTCGAGGTAGTGCGGGCCTCGACCGGCGACGTGATCGGGGCCGGCCAGGTCACGTGCGACGGCCACGAGGCCGGCTCCGAGCTCGCGGACCTGGACACGGCCGGCGCCGGCGAACCGGTCGACCTCCGCCTCTCCGTGCCCGACGGTGCCTCCCGGGTCTGGGTCTCGTTCGAGCCGGCGACGCCGGTGGGCGGGGACGACGGCCCGGAGTGCTCGGCGAGGGGCTACGAGCCGGACTACCCCGTCGTCGACGCGATGACCCAGGAGACCTGGGCCACGGCGGGGAGCATCCTGGTGCTGGCGCAGGTCTGCGACGCCGACGCGCTCGCCGCCTACGCGAGGCAGCACGGAGCCGAGCTGATGGACGGTGCCGCGTCTCCGGAGGAGACCTTCGCGCTGCCCGAGACCGACCGTGGGCGCTACCGCGCGCTGGCCGGCCTGGTCGGCGGGACCACCCCCGCGTTCTCGGACGGCGGCGCGGACGCATCGGTGACCTGGCCGCGGGTCGTGACCCCGGAGTTCCAGGACTCGGACGAGTCCTGGGCCGAGCTCGTGGCGGCGGGCGTGCTCACGCAGAAGGAGGCGGACGCCCAGCGGGTGACCGGCTACACGGGTCCGCGCGTCGGCATCACGGTGTCCGGAGACTGGCTCTCCTACACCACCGGCGAGTGACGGTGTCAGACGCTCAGGTCGCCCGGGTGGCCTGAGCGTCTGACACCTCGGCAGATAATGGCCGCATGACGGACCAGAGCAGCATCCCTGTCCAGACTCCCGCAGAGGTCCCCGCGGCGGCCCGCGCCCACACCGAGGACCTGGGCGCGTTCGTCGCGGCGTCGCCGTCGTCGTACCACGCGGCCGCCGAGGCGGCCCGGCGCGCGCAGGAGGCGGGCTTCACCCGCCTGGCCGAGGACGCGGCCTGGGAGGTCGTGCCGGGCGGGCGCTACGTGGTGGTGCGCGACGGGTCCGTCATCGCGTTCACCGTGCCCGACCGCGCGGGCGCGACCACGCCGTTCACCATCGTCGGCGCCCACACCGACTCCCCGGGCTTCAAGCTCAAGCCGCGCTCGACGACGCACGGTCCGGGTGGCTGGTGGCAGGCCGGCGTCGAGGTCTACGGCGGGCCGCTGCTCAGCTCGTGGCTCGACCGCGAGCTCGAGCTCGCCGGCCGCATCGTCACGCTCGACGGCACGGAGCACCTGGTCCGCACGGGTCCGCTGCTGCGCATCCCGCAGCTCGCGATCCACCTGGACCGCGGCGTCAACGACAGCGGCCTGACCCTCGACAAGCAGCGGCACACCCAGCCCGTCTGGGGGCTCGGCGACGCGCAGGCTGCCGACCTGCTGGCCGAGCTCGCCGCCGACGCGGGCGTCGACCCGGCGACCGTCGGCGGCTACGACGCGGTGCTCGTGGACACGCAGCCCGCGCGGGCCTTCGGCGCGGGCAGGGCGCTGTTCGCGAGCCCGCGGCTGGACAACCTGCTCTCGACCCACGCGGGCCTGACGGCGCTGCTCGGCCGGGCCGCCGGCGGAGCGGCGGGCACGAGCGTGGAGATGTTCGCGGCCTTCGACCACGAGGAGATCGGCAGCGCGTCGCGCTCGGGCGCCGCGGGCCCCTTCCTCGAGGAGGTGCTGCGGCGCGTCTCGGCGGCGCTGGGCGCGGACGAGGACACCAGGGCCCGCGCGTTCGCGGGGTCGCTGCACGTGTCGTCCGACGTCGGCCACGCGGTGCACCCGAACTACGCGGAGCGGCACGACCCGGCCAACCGCCCGGTGGCGGGCGGCGGCCCGATCCTCAAGATCAACGCCAACCAGCGCTACGCCACCGACGCGTTCGGCGCGGCGGCCTGGACCGCGGCCTGTGCGGCGGCCGGGGTGCCCACCCAGGAGTTCGTCTCGAACAACGCGCTGCCGTGCGGCTCGACGATCGGACCGATCTCGGCGACCCGGCTGGGTATCCGCACTGTGGACGTCGGCGTGCCGATCTTGTCGATGCACTCGGCGCGCGAGCTCACCGCCGTGGTCGACCCGTGGTACCTCGCACGGGCCATGGAGGCCGTCCTGGGACGCTGAGGACGGAGGAATCCTCCCGTATCACGGGAGAACCGGGGTTAAACGGAGCGACCTGGGGTTTCGCTGGTTTCCGTTGGTTCTGTCCAGGTATACATTAGGTGCAATACGGACACTAGTTGGACGATTGTCCAAGAAAGGTCCTCCCTGACCAGCGAAAACGCCCTATCGGGGTAGTGTCGCGCCTGGAAGAGAATACCTAGTACCGTCCGGATGCATGGACCTCGGGAGGGTGATACCACTGTGGTCATCCGAGCCGAGAACTCGGCAAAAGAGAAATGCCGGACCCTCAGGAGCCCCCGTTGCCTCGTGCCACCGTTCGCACTTGTGCCCGATGCGGCTGTGTTCTCAGCCGTTACAACTCCGAAGCCCGGTGCGCCGCGTGCCGGCGTACCGAATCAGTCCCGGTGGTGTCGCTGCCCAGCGTGCCCACCCGCGTGTGGCAGGACGAAGCCGTCCGGTCGGCCCTCGCGGACTGGGACTTCGGTCAGGTCAGCCGGATGGTGCGCCAGCTCGTCCCGCTGCGCCAGGAGGACGTCGCCGCCCTGACCGGGCTGAGCCAGTCGTACCTGTCCATGCTGGAGTGCGGTGACCGCCGCCTGACCGACGTCTCGCGCGTGGTCCAGTTCCTCACGGGACTGGGCACGCCGCCGGACCTGGTGCGGCTGCCGTTGCCGGGCATCGGTCAGACGTCGGACGCCGCCCCCGCGCGGGCCGCCGCCACCACGCCGGCCACCCCGCCCGCGACCGTGACGCCGACGGCCCCGGACCCGGTGCTGCCGTGGACCGCGGACCGCATGCTCAGCGCGCTCCGCCTGGCGCACGTCGCCGACACCGGCGCCGACCGCCCCGCGGCGGACGCCAACGGCCCGGTCTCCGCCTCGGCGACCAGCGAGGTCGCCGGGACCGACGCGTCACGCCCGGCGTCCGGCATCGCACTGAACTCGATGATCCAACGTTGGGACACCGAGCAGGCCGAGCCCCTGCGCCGCGCCACCGCGGGCACCCGGGTGTCGCTGGAGCTGTGCGGCCACCTGCAGGGCACGCTCGACGAGCTGCGCGTCATGGACAAGGGGTCGGGCAGCGGCGCGGTGTCCGACCTGGCCCGCGCCCACCTCGCCCTCGTGGTCCGGGTGCTCGAGCGCAGTACCTACGACGAGGTCACGGGCCGCAAGCTCGCCGCCGTCGCCGCGGACACCGCCACGCAGGCGGGCTGGTTCGCCTTCGACGCCGGTCGGCCGGACGCCGCTCGCGCCTACATGCTGGCGGGCCTGCGCGCCGCGCACGCCGCCGCCGACGACCGGCTGGGTGCCGGAGCCCTGTCCTACCTCGCGATCCACGGCTACTCCAGCGGCGACCCGCGCGACGCCGTGCGTGCCGCGGAGGCCGGCCGGCGCCGGATCGCCCGGCTCGACGCCCCGCACCTGGCGGCGACGCTGCTCACCCGCCAGGCCCGCGGTCACGCCGCCGCCGGGGAGGGCGAGGCCGCCCGCCGCGCCCTGGGCGAGGCCGCGGAGCTGTGCGCCCGCGGTCGCGGCGAGGACGACCCGCACTGGCTGTACTGGATGAACGAGGGCGAGATCCACGGCCAGTCCGGGTCGGCGCACCTCGCGCTCGGCAACACCGCGCGGGCGGTCGAGAGCTTCGGCCACGCGATCCACGCGGAGCGCAACGGCGAGCGCCGCACGCACGGGCTGTTCCTGAGCCGCGCCGCCCAGGCGCACGCCCGGGCCGGCGACCTCGACGCGGCGTGCGCCGTCGGCGAGGAGGCGGTCGCCATCGCCGAGACGGTCCAGTCGGCCCGGCTGCGCGAGCACCTGCGGGACCTGTCGGCGGACCTGCGCCGCGGCGGCTCGACCCGGCGCTCCGCGGTGGGCTCACGCGTCCTGACCGAGCGGATAGCGGCGCTGGCGTGACGGCCGCGGCCACCTCCCGCGGTGCCAGGGCGCTCGTGCTCTGGGACATCGACCGCACGCTGGTCTATGTCGGGGAGGTGGATCGAACGGCCTACCGGGAGGCGTTCGCCGAGGTCGTGGGACGACCGGCCGAACGCCTCCCGGCCCGGGGCACCGGGATGACGATGCCCCTGGCCATCCGAGGCCTGCTGGAGGACAACGGTGTCGGCGGGCCCGCGGCGGACGAGCTCGTGCCCCGCATGCTGGAGGCCGTGCCGCGGCGGTTCGCGGCGCACACCGAGGACGTGCGGCGGCTCGGGACGGTGCTCCCAGGAGCCATGCAGGCGCTCAAGGCGGTGGCCGCCGAACCGGACCTCGTGGCCACGGTGGTGACCGGCAACCTCGAGGCGAACGCCCGGATCAAGCTGAACGTGTTCGGCATGGACCGGTACCTCGACCCGGCGGTCGGCGGCTACTCGTCGGACGACGCGCACCGGCCCGCCCTCGTCGCGATCGCGCAGTACCGGGCGGGCGAGCGGTACGGCGCCGAGTTCGGCCCCGCGAGCACCGTCGTCGTCGGGGACTCCCTGGAGGACGTGCGCACCGGCGTGGAGGGCGGGGCGAGCGTGATCGCCGTCGCGTCGGGTACGACGACGGCGGACCGGCTCGCCGGGGCGGGGGCCGACGTCGTGCTGCCGGACCTCACCGACGCACCCCGGCTGATCCAGGAGATCAAGGGCCTGACGGGCCTGGCCGGACCGGCCTGAGGGCCGTCCGGCACGGGCCGGTCGATGCAACCGGATCGAGGTGCGTCGCCGCCCGTTCGGCGACATAGTGACTGCCGTCACATGTGGGTAGACTCTGCTTCTTCCCGCCATCGACGTTGCCGGCGGGGCGCATCAGCCTCGTGCTGGTCATGGGGGTACAAACACGTCTGGGGGAGATCTCCCCGGAGCTCGTCGAGGAGGACGGATGCCCGAAGATATTGTTTTCGGCGCAGGGAGCTACACCACGGTGGCGGTGATCGCCCTCATCGCGGCGGCCGCCCTGGGGTGCGCGCTCGTGCTGCGCCGGCAGGTGCTCGCGGCACCTGACGGAACCGCGAAGATGCAGGACATCGGCCAGGCCGTGCAGGAGGGCGCATCCGCCTACCTGAGACGACAGCTCCGCACCCTGGTGCTGTTCGCCGCGGTCGTGTTCGCGCTGCTCTTCCTGCTGCCGGGCGACGGCGGCGTGCGGGTCGGGCGCTCGGTGGCGTTCGTGTTCGGCGCCGGGTTCTCCGCGGCGATCGGCTACCTGGGCATGTGGCTCGCGGTGCGGGCGAACGTCCGGGTCGCCTCGGCCGCGACCCGGCCCGGCGGCCGGGCCGAGGGCGCGCGCATCGCGTTCCGCACCGGCGGTGTGGTCGGCATGTCCGTGGTGGGCCTGGGCCTGCTGGGCGCCGCGCTCGTCGTGCTGGTGTACGACGTCGACGCGCCCGCCGTGCTGGAGGGCTTCGGCTTCGGTGCCGCGCTGCTGGCCATGTTCATGCGGGTCGGCGGCGGCATCTTCACCAAGGCGGCCGACGTGGGCGCCGACCTGGTCGGCAAGGTCGAGCAGGGCATCCCTGAGGACGACCCCCGGAACGCGGCCACCATCGCGGACAACGTGGGCGACAACGTCGGCGACTGCGCCGGCATGGCGGCCGACCTCTTCGAGTCCTACGCCGTGACCCTCGTGGCCGCCCTCATCCTGGGCAAGGCCGCGATGGGCGAGCAGGGCCTCGTGTTCCCGCTCATCGTCACCGCGATCGGCGCGTTCGTGGCCCTGCTGGGCGTGTTCATCACCCGCGTGCGCGGGAACGAGAGCGGCCTCGCAGCGATCAACCGCGGGTTCTACATCTCGGCCGTCGTGGGCGCGCTGCTGGCCGGCGTGGCTGCCTTCGTCTACCTGCCGTCGTCGTTCGACCAGCTCACCGGCACGGCCGACCTCTCCGAGGTGACCGCCGACCCGCGGGTCGTCTCCGCGCTCGCCGTGCTCATCGGCGTGGTGCTCGCGGGCGTCATCCTGTGGGTCACCGGCTACTTCACGGGCACCGACAAGAAGCCGACGCTGCACGTGGCCGAGACGTCCCGCACGGGCGCGGCGACCGTCGTGCTGTCCGGCATCGGCGTGGGCTTCGAGTCCGCCGTCTACACGGCCGGCATCATCGCCGCCGCCATCTGCGGCGTGTTCCTGCTGGCCGGCGGCTCGATCTCGCTGGCGATCTTCCTGGTGGCGCTGGCCGGCTGCGGCCTGCTCACCACGGTGGGCGTCATCGTCGCCATGGACACGTTCGGACCGGTCAGCGACAACGCCCAGGGCATCGCCGAGATGTCGGGCGACGTCGACGAGGAGGGCGCGCAGATCCTCACCGACCTGGACGCCGTCGGCAACACGACCAAGGCCATCACCAAGGGCATCGCCATCGCGACGGCCGTGCTCGCCGCCACCGCGCTG
The DNA here is from genome assembly GCF_024171955.1 of Promicromonospora thailandica. Classification (GTDB taxonomy): domain Bacteria; phylum Actinomycetota; class Actinomycetes; order Actinomycetales; family Cellulomonadaceae; genus Promicromonospora; species Promicromonospora thailandica. The sequence goes on from NZ_JAMTCS010000002.1 coordinate 262,381, forward strand.
TTCGGCTCCTACGCCGATGCCGTGTCGCACGCGCTGGCGCAGGTGGGCGACGTGGGCAGCGGGCTCGTGACGTCGATGCTCAGCTACGAGATCATCTCGCCGGTCACGCTCGTGGGCGTCATCCTCGGCGGGGCCACGGTGTTCCTGTTCTCCGGCCTGGCGATCGACGCCGTGACGCGCGCCGCCGGCGCCATCGTGTTCGAGGTGCGCCGCCAGTTCCGCGAGCACCCGGGCATCATGACGTTCGACGAGCGCCCCGAGTACGGCAAGGTCGTCGACATCTGCACCCGCGACTCGCTGCGCGAGCTCGTCACCCCGGGCCTGCTGGCCGCGTTCGCGCCGATCGCGGTGGGCTTCGGGCTCGGCGTCGGCCCGCTGGCCGGGTTCCTGGCCGGCGCCATCGGCACGGGCGTGCTCATGGCGATCTTCCTGGCGAACTCGGGCGGCGCCTGGGACAACGCGAAGAAGATCGTCGAGGACGGCAAGTTCGGCGGCAAGGGCTCCGACGCGCACGCCGCGACGGTCATCGGCGACACCGTGGGCGACCCGTTCAAGGACACCGCGGGCCCGGCAATCAACCCGCTCATCAAGGTGATGAACCTGGTGGCGCTGCTGATCGCCCCCGCGGTGGTGGCGATCAGCGTGCCGGCGGACGCCAACCACGCGCTCCGCATCGGCATCGCGCTGGTGGCGGCGGCCGTGGCGTTCGGCGCCGTGGTGTGGTCCCGTGTGCGCGCGACCCGCGTGGACGCCGCCCAGGAGGCGGAGCAGGCCAGGGCCCAGGCCTCGGTCTGACCCCGCCCGCCGGCAGGCGGTCCGCTTCCAGAACGACCTCGGGTACCGAGTCCGGCCGGACTAGGTACCCGAGGTCGTTCTCGTGGGTCGGGGTCCGCGTCACTGACCGACGCGGCCGTCGATGCACTCACGGAGCAGGTCGGCGTGGCCCACGTGGCGGGCGTACTCCTCGACCATGTGCACGAGCACGTCACGCACCGGGATCTGGTCGCCGCGTCGCGTGACGGTCGCGCCCAGCCCGTCCTCGGGCAGCGTCTCCATCCAGGCGTCGGCGTCCCGGACCTCGCGCCGCCAGCTCTCCCACGCGTCCGCGACGACGGCGGGGTCCGCGACGGCACCGTCGAAGTCCGCGTCGGGCCGGTCCTCGGACTTGCCGAACAGGCGCGGCAGCTCCTCCCGTCCCTGGAGCACGCGCTGGAACCAGCTCTGCTCGACGTGGGCCAGGTGCCGCACGAGCCCGAGCAGCGACATGGTCGACGGCGGCACCGAGCGGCGCGCCATCTGCTCGGCGTCGAGCCCGTCGCACTTCATCTCCAGCGTCAGACGGTAGTGCTTGAGGTAGTTCCAGAGGGTCTCCTTCTCGCCGACCGGGTCGGCCAGCACCTCGCGCGGATCGTCGTCGGGGTCCGTCCACATGTCGGGGTAGACCGTGGCCCGGCTCCAGCGTTCAGTCGTCATGCCCACAGTGGACCCGCGTCCTCGCCCGAGGTCAACGGCAACGACGGCGTGGCGCGGGCCGTCGGGCGCGAGCGGGCTGTATCCGGCAAAATGGGCAGGCATACACCGCATCCGGGGTATGTGGAAAAGGCAGTGCGACCGCTATCGTCTGCGGTGTTGTGCTATCGAGTGCCCCGACGCAGGAGCCCCTCGGGGCAGACCCGGATCAGGAGAAGGTCCCGTGAGTGCCGACATCGACCCGACCGAGGCGATCCCGCAGGTCACGGCGGAGATGATCGCGAAGGCAGCCGCCCGGCCGGCACCACCGGCGCCGCCCGCCCCGCCCGTCGAGCCCGCCGGCGGCGCGGCCCCCCGGACGGCACGCGCGGCCTCGGCGCAGGCGCCCGTCCCCGAGCAGCCCGCGGCGCCCGACGCCGTGCTGCCCGACCGGCCCGGGGCGTCGTCGTTCACGTCCTCCGAGCCGTACGGCGACGGGCACGCCGCCGCCGGGCACATCGCGGCCGCGCACCTGTCCTCGCTCGTGCAGATCCCCACGGTGTCGTCCTGGGACCCCGAGGACCTCGACCACGAGTCGTTCGCACGGCACCGTGCGGCACTGGCGACCTTCTACCCGCGGGTGCACGCGCTGCAGAGCGAGCCCGTGGGTGAGCACGGCCTGCTGTTCCGCTGGCCGGGCCGCGGGCGTCAGGACGTGCTGCACCCCTTCCCCGTGGTGCTGATGGCGCACCAGGACGTGGCGCCGGTCCAGGAGACCGACTGGCCGACCAACCCCTTCTCGGGCGAGATCCGCGACGGGGTGGTGCACGGCCGCGGCACGCTCGACGACAAGGGCGGGCTCGTCGCCGTGCTGGACGCCGTGGAGACGCTGCTCGGCGACGGCTTCGTGCCCGAGCGGGACGTCTGGCTCTTCTTCGGCGCCGACCAGGAGGTCGGCGGGCAGTCCGCGGAGCGCGCCGTCCGGCGGCTGTACGAGCTGGGCGTGCGGCCGTGGCTCGTGGTCGACCAGGGCAGCGGCGTCGTGACCGACCTCGTCCCGGGCAGCGACCGTCAGGTGGCCCTCGTCGGCGTGGCCGAGAAGGGGCGGGTGGGCATCGACCTGGTCACCACCGACGTCGGCGGGCACGGGGCCACCCCCGGCCGGCAGACGGCGACCGGGCGCCTGGGCCGCGCCGTCGCGCGGGTGAGCCGGCACCGGTTCGCCGCCCGGGTCAGCCCCCCGACGGCTGCCCTCCTGGAGCGCGTGGCGCCCGGGGCGAAGGGTTTCCAGGGCGCGCTCCTGCGGGTCGCGACCCGGCTGACTTCCGGCCCGTTCGGGAAGGCCGCCGCCTGGCTGGTCGCGCGGGGCGGGCCCGAGGCCTTCGCCGCCGTGCGCACCACCGCGGCGGTCACCGAGCTCGAGGGCAGCGCGGGCCCCACCGTCGCGGCGACGTCGGCCCGCGCCCACCTGGACGTCCGGGTCGCGCTCGGCGAGACGGTGGAGCGCACCGTCGCGCGTCTGCGGCGCGTCGTGGGGGACAAGCAGGTCGAGATCGAGGTCGCGACGAGCAGCGAGCCCAGCGAGGTCTCGCCGTCGGACGGGCAGCAGTTCACGCTCCTCGGCGAGGCGATCGGTGCCGCGTACCCCGACGCGGTGGTGGTGCCCTCGGTGCTGCTCTCCTCGTCCGACGCGCGCACCTTCACCCCCATCAGCGACCACGTCTACCGGTTCAGCCCGTTCCTCATGACGCGTGAGCAGCGGCGGTCGGTGCACGGTGCCGGTGAACGACTGAGTGTCGATTCCCTGGGTCGCGGAGTGCATTTCTATCGCGAGGTGCTGCGCAAGATCCCGGGCTGACCTGCGCATTCAACAAATCGCCGAAATTGGACTAAGTTCTCCCTTTACACCAGTGAAGGGGACGTCCATGAGCAGCTCTGCCACGCCGCCGGCCGTGCCGGGCGGGGACCGCGGACCCGTGCACGTCAACGTCCACACCTACCCGGCGCAGCTCCAGTACCCGCCGCGGACCTACCTGCTGTTCTCGGTGCTGGTGACGATCTTCTTCTTCTTTCCGACCGGAATCGTCGCACTGGTGAACGCGCTGCGCGTCAACGGCCTCTGGAAGTCGGGGCAGCACGACAAAGCGCGGAAAGCCTCTCGGCGGGCGCGCAACTGGGGTCTGCTCACGCTCGCGATCGGTCTGGTCGCCATGCTGGCGGTCGTGTTCTGGGCCAGCATCAGCTACTTGAGCCGATAGACGGCCGGGTAGAGACTTCACCCGTGGATCGTCGGCTATCACACGATCGCCCTTCCTGTCCTCCCAGTGGTTGCGGGTAAAGTTCGCGGCTATGAGTGCGACACGGCGCAAGGGCTCACGGGGTGGTCGTGCTGCGTCCCGCGCCGGCGGTCCCCCGGCGTCCAACGCGCTCACCTGGGCGGAGAGCCTCGCGTCGGGTGAGTCGGCCCCCGGCGCCAGCGCGCTGGAGTGGGCGGAGGGCCTGGCGGCGAAGGAGCCGGCACCCAGCCCGTGGGGCAGTGCGGGCGCCGCGGCGCCCGTGACCCCGCCGAGCCCGGCGGAGGGCGACGGTGGATCGCCGTGGGGGCCGATCCCTGCCCCCGCTGTGGCCGACCCGGCCGAGGACGGCGACGCCAACCCCTGGGGGTCCGTCGCCGCGACCGAGCCGGCGCTGCCCCGGGGCCGGGGCAAGAACGCCGGCGGCAAGAGCGGGAAGTCGGGGAAGTCGGGCGGCCGGTCGGGCAAGTCGCGCGCCAAGGGCAAGGGCGCGCGGTCCGGCGCCAAGGGCGCCCCGAAGAGCGGCGCCGACGTCGCGCCCACGCCCGCCGGCGGCTTCCCGCTGAACATCGGCCCGGTGACCGAGGCCGACGGCGCGGACCGGGCGGACGACGTCGCGCCTGCCCTTCCGATGCCCGGCGACGGGCCCGACGCCCTGCCCGACGCGGCGCCCGCCCTGCCGGACGTGCCCGGCGGGACCGACGGGGATCCCGCCGCGCCCGCCGCGGGCCGGGCCGCCGAGCGGCCCGGCGGGAAGAGCTCCGGCGGCACCCGCCCCCGGGGTCGCCTGGCAGCCCCGGACACCGCGCAGCAGAAGCGCATCAAGAAGACGCTCCGCCGGGGCCTGCCCAAGCTCCTGGACAAGCCCCTCGTGCTCGTCTCGGCGGGCGTCACGGCGGCCCTGCTGGGCCTGGGCACCGGCTGGGCCACGAGCCTCGCCGGCGGCGGGGGCGAGCTCTCGGCCGCCGACGCCGCGTCGTGCGCCCAGACCCAGATGGCGTGGACGCAGGCCGCCAACGCGCAGTCGGCGATGGTCGCGGACCAGCCCGAGACGCTCCGCAAGGGGTTCATCAACGCCCGCAACGCGCTGGAGGGCGTGACGCCGCCCGAGGCCATCGCCGAGGACTGGGCGGTCGCCTTCACCTACTACTCGACGGTCGCGAACAACATCGAGAAGGTGAAGCCGAACGACGGACCCGCCGTGGCCTCCGCCGTCGGCGGCGCGCAGCAGGAGCTGGACACCGACGCGATGGTGGCGGCGTCCCAGCGGGTGCAGGAGTACGTGGCGTCCAACTGCCGGGGCTAGCGCGACCCGGGCCCGGTTCTGCGGGCAGGATGGGCTCGTGCAGCCTCCCGTGACCGACCCCGCGCTCGTCGCCTCGCTCCGCTCCGACCTGGTCTCCGGCTCCTACGACGTCGACGGCGTCGAGGACCTCCTCGGACCGCTGGCCGCGGCCGCCCTGCACCGGGAGCAGGCCCTGCCGGCCCGCCGGGCGGTGGCCGCGGCGGTGGCGGGCGTCGCGCCGTCCGACCACGACCCGCGCGCCACGCTGGCCGCGCTGTTCCTCCTGGGCCTGCCCGTGCCGCGCGCCGCGCTCGACCGGGCGCTGCCGGCCACCGGGTCCTCCGGTGCCGCCCGGCTCGGCCTGGTCACCGCCCAGGGCGAGGGGGCGGACGACGAGGTGCGCGCCACCGCCGACCTGCGCCCGTACTCGTCCGCCGACGCGCTCGGCGACGCCCGCTGGTGGCTGGCCTCCGACCTGGGCGAGCTGGCCACCGGCGACCGCCTCGCCACCGACCACGTGCTCGGCGCCGGAGGGGCCTCCCTCACGCTGGCGCAGGTCACCGTGCGCACCCCGACCGGCCGCGTGCTCGACCTCGGCACCGGGTGCGGCATCCAGGCGCTGCACGCGGCTCGGCACGCGCAGCGTGTGGTCGCCACCGACATCTCGCGCCGGGCCCTGGCGTTCGCGCGCCTCAACGTCGCGCTCAACGCGCTGGCCGACGCGGACGTCGAGCTGCGCGAGGGATCCATGCTCGACCCGGTGGCGGGCGAGCGGTTCGACCTCGTGGTCTCCAACCCGCCGTTCGTCATCACGCCGCACGCCGGTGCCGCCGGGCAGGCCGTCGCCGACGCGCTGGGCGACTACGAGTACCGCGACGGCGGCCGGGCGGGCGACGACCTGGTGCGCGACCTGGTGCTCGGCGTCGGCGACGTGCTGGCGCCGGGTGGCGTGGCGCAGCTCCTGGGCAACTGGGAGCACCGCAGGGGCGAGCCGTGGACGGAGCGCGTGGGCGCCTGGCTCGACCAGGCCGGCCTGGACGGCTGGATCATCCAGCGCGAGGTGCTGGACCCCGCCGAGTACGCGGAGACCTGGATCCGCGACGGCGGAACGACGCCCGACCGGGAGCCCGGGGCCTGGGCCGCGGCGTACGGTGCGTGGCTCGACGACTTCGCGAGCCGGGACGTCGAGGCGGTCGGCTTCGGCATCGTCACGCTGCGCCGCCCGGAGGCGGGGGAGCCCACGCTCCGCCGCCTCGAGGAGCACACCGGCTCGGTGCGCCAGCCGCTCGGGGCACACATCGCCCGCAGCCTGGCGGGGCACGACTGGCTCGCGGCCCGCGACGACGCCGCCCTGGCCGCCGCGCGGCTGGTCACGGCCGCCGACGTGACCGAGGAGCGCTACCTGACCCCCGGCGCGGCCGACCCGAACGTCGTGATCGTGCGGCAGGGTGACGGGCTCGGCCGCGGCATCCAGGCGTCCAGCCCGCTGGCCGCCCTGGTCGGCGCGTGCGACGGCGAGCTCACCGTGGGACAGATCGTCGGTGCGCTCGCCGCGCTGTTCGAGGTGCCCGCCGACGCCCTGGCGGCCGAGCTGCTGCCGGCCGTCCGTGGCCTGGTCCGGGACGGTTTCCTGGCGGAGTGACGTGCCGGTGTCGGAACCCCTGTACCCGGGTGCACCGCGGCGGCACGTTCGTTTCCGGGACGTAACGGTCAGGCGGGTGAACCGATAAATTCTGGTCGGAACCGAGACATCCGCCGATATGACAGTTATTTTCCAACGTGTGGAACTCGACATGCGGCACTTGAAGATGGTCGTCGCCGTTGCCGAGTCGGGCAGCGTCACCAAGGCGGCCGCTGCCCTCGGCATCGCGCAGCCGGCGTTGACGGCGCAGCTGAACCGCATCGACCGGTCGCTGGGCGGCAACGTGTTCGTCCGCGACCGCTTCGGCGCGCGCCCGACGGAGCTCGGCGACCTGATCCTCCGGCACGCCCGCGTGCTCCTGCCCGCGATGGCGGCCCTGGCGGACGACGCGGAGCGGCTCGTCAACGGCGACGTCGCGCGCGGCGAGACGGTCCGGGTCGGCATCACCGGCACGTCGCTCGGCGGCCTGTTCGTGAACCAGCTGCACATCGCCATCCCCGGCGCCGAGGTCACCACGGCCATGCCCCACCTGGCCGACGACGTGGCGTCCCGGCTGACCCGCGGCACCATCGACGTCGGCCTGGTCGGGATGTGCTCCGACGTCTCGCCGCCGTCGGCGGGCGAGGTGGCGTGGACCCGGGTCTGCACCGACCCCATGTTCGTGCTGATCGACGAGCACCACCCGTACGCGGGCAAGCCCGAGGTCTCGTTGACCGAGCTCGCCGAGGAGCAGTGGCTCTGCGTGCCCTCGCACAGCTGCCTCGAGGAGTGCTTCGTGTCGGCGTGCGTGCGGGCGGGGTTCACGCCGCGCGGCATGGGCGAGGCGGAGTGGACCACCGCCGTCGACCAGGTGCGGGCGGGGCGGGCGGTGGCGCTCGTGGAGCCCGGCCAGCTGGACCCACCGGGGGCCGTGACGGTGCCGCTCGCGGGGGCGCCGCTGCGCCGCACCCACTACCTCGGCTGGCGGCACGACGCCGACCTGCGCGTGGACCTGGAGGCCGTCGAGGGTGCGGCCCACCGCGCGCACCGGGACGCCGTGCGCCGCAGCCCGCAGTACGAGCAGTGGCTCGCGATGTACGGCATGCTCGCTTGACCCGCCAGCTCGGCGCGCCGGGTGTGGTTTGCCCTCCATAGGAAATATGTATGACCTGAGTGTGATCTGGGCGTGACGACCGACTCCTCCTACGGTGGGCGAGCGGGTGAAAAATCACCTGTGGGTGGAACTTCACCCTCTCCTACCTGAGGAGTCGCAGGAGATGAGACGCACTTCCCTCCGGGGCGTCGCCGTGGCAACCGCCACCGTGGGCCTCTTTGCCGGCACCATCAACGCCGTTGCTGCCGGGTCCACCGACGCCGAGTCCGCCGCCGCGGGCTACACGCCCGGCCTGGTCGCCGCGATGGAGCGCGACCTGGGCCTGACCACCGCCGAGGCCGTGGACCGCCTCGCGGTCCAGGAGGCGCTGGCCGCCACGCAGCACGGTCTGGAGAAGTCGCTCGGTGCGTCGTACGCCGGCGCCTGGCTCGAGGGCGCGGACGCCCTGCACGTCGCCGTGACCGACTCCGCACGGGCGGCCGCCGTCCGCGCGGCGGGAGCGACCCCGGTCGTCGTCGACAGCTCGCTCGCGGCGCTGGACGCCTGGACGGCCGACCTGGACGGCGCGCTGTCGTCGTCCGACGTGACCTCGTACCACGTGGACGTGGAGACCAACGAGATCGTCATCGACGTGGTCGAGGGCGCGACGGCCGACGTGCGGGCCGACGTGGCAGCGGCGGGCGTGCCCGCCTCCGCCGTCTCGCTGCGGCAGGCGACGGAGCGCCCGCGCACCTTCGCCGACGTGATCGGCGGGGAGGCGTACTTCATCGACGGCTCCGCGCGCTGCTCGGTCGGCTTCGCGGTCACCGGCGGCTTCGTCTCGGCCGGGCACTGCGGCTCGGTCGGCTCCTCGGCGAGCGAGCCCTCGGGCACGTTCGAGGTCTCGGAGTTCCCGGGCAGCGACTACAGCTACGTCTCGGTCGACTCGGACACCCCGGTGGGTGTGGTCGACGACTGGAACGGCGGCACGGTCGCCGTCGAGGGCTCCTCGCCTGCCGCCGTCGGCGCCTCCGTGTGCCGCTCCGGCTCCACGACCGGCTGGCACTGCGGCACCATCGAGGCGCTGAACGCCACGGTGAACTACGCCGAGGGCAGCGTCTCCGGCCTCATCCAGACCGACGTCTGCGCCGAGCCGGGCGACTCGGGCGGCTCGCTGCTCGCCGGCTCGCAGGCCCAGGGCATGACCTCCGGCGGCAGCGGCAACTGCTCCTCCGGCGGCCAGACGTTCTTCCAGCCCGTCGGTGAGGCGCTGAGCGCGGCCGGCGTGTCCCTGCTGACCAGCTGACCGACCCCGCAGGTGGGCGGGTAGGGGCTTCCCCTACCCGCCCTTTCGGCTTGTCCGCATATTGCCCCGATATGGCCTAAACGGTATCTGGGAGTTACCTGGGAGCGACCCTACGCTGTCCGGCACTGGGTGAATCCATTGCCCCGACGACAAGGAGTCGCTGGACATGAGACGCACATCCTTCAGAGCAGTCACCGTGGCCACCGCCGCCGCGACGCTCCTCGCCGCAGGCATGACCGCCGCCACCGCAGGCACCGCGGCCCGTTCCGACACCTCCGAGGCGTCCCGGTACGCGCCGGGCATGGTCGCCGCGATGGAGCGCGACCTCGGCCTCACCACCGCGCAGGCCGTGGACCGCCTGCGCACCGACGAGGCCCTGTCGGCCACGCAGCACACCCTCGCCAAGACCCTCGACGCGCGGTACGCGGGCGCCTGGGTCGAGGGCGACGAGCTGTTCGTCGCCGTGACCGACACGGCAGGGGCCGCGAAGGTCCGCGCCGCCGGTGCCAACGCCGTCACCGTCGGCCGGTCGCTCGAGCGTCTCGACCGGATCGCCACCCAGGCCTACCGGGCGGCCGCCGGCTCGAAGGTCGCGGGCGCCTACGTGGACGTCGAGTCCAACACCGTGGTCGTCGAGGTCGCGGAGGGTTCCCGGGCCGACGTCGTCTCCGCCGTCCGTCAGGCCGGCGTCCCGGCGGGCTCCGTGTCCGTGGTCGAGGTCGCCCAGATGCCGCGCACCTTCATCAACGTGATCGGCGGCAACGCCTACTACATCGGCGGCGGCCGCTGCTCGGTCGGCTTCTCCGCCACGGGCGGCTTCGTCACGGCGGGTCACTGCGGCTCGCGCGGGGCCACGACCACCTCGCCCAGCGGCACCTTCCAGGTCTCCTCGTTCCCCGGCAACGACTACGCCTACGTGAACACGGGCTCCGACGACACCCTGATCGGCGCCGTGAACAACTACAGCGGCGGCACGGTCAACGTCGCGGGCTCGACCCCGGCCGCCGTCGGCGCCACGGTCTGCCGCTCCGGCTCCACGACCGGCTGGCACTGCGGCACCATCCAGGCGCTCAACGCCTCGGTCACCTACGCCGAGGGCACCGTGAGCGGCCTGATCCGCACCAACGTGTGCGCCGAGCCGGGTGACTCGGGCGGCTCGCTGCTCGCGGGCAGCCAGGCCCAGGGCATGACGTCGGGCGGCAGCGGCAACTGCCGCTCGGGCGGCACCACCTACTTCCAGCCGGTGAACGAGGCGCTGAGCGCCGCGGGCGTCTCGCTCATCACGAACGGTGGCGGCAGCACGCCCACGGGCTGCTCGGGCGAGGAGTCGGCGTTCAGCGGCTCGCTGAGCTCGGGCGCCCAGGCCGCCGAGCCGGGCACCTCCGGGTTCTCCTCGGGCTCCGGCACCATCACGGGCTGCCTCGACGGCCCGAGCGGCACCGACTTCGACCTGTACCTGCAGAAGGTCAGCGGCGGCTCGTGGGTCACCGTCGCGCAGGGCATCACCACCTCGCCCGACGAGCGCGTGAGCTACTCGGGCACGTCCGGCACCTACCGCTGGGTCGTGCGCGCCTACTCCGGTTCCGGCTCGTACACGGGCGGCTGGTCCACCCCGTGACGGCAGGCCGGGCGTGCGGGTCGCCGGCGCGACCCGCACGCCCGGCCGGTCGGCCAGGAAAGATCAGGGCCGTGCCGTCGACTGCCGGACCACGAGCAGCACGGCGAACGCCACCGCCGTCACCGCGACCACGCCGAGCAGCCCGCCCATGTAGGCCGTGAGGTCGCCGCCCACGGGCAGGCCCCAGCGGTAGCCGAGCACGCCGCCGAGCGCGCCGGCGGCGAGGACGCCGGCGCCCGCGCCGCCGAGCAGCAGCAGGCCGGCGGTCGCGGCGGTGCCCGCACCCGCGCCGGCCTGGGCGGTGTCGTCGAGCGAGGACGGCATGCCGAGGGCGGACACCCCGGCACCCCAGGCGAGCACCACGAGCACGGCGGCGACGACGTCGGACGGCCGGTGCCACTGCCCGACCAGCGTCGAGATGCCGGTGGCGCCCGTGTAGGCGGCCCCCGCCAGCGCCACGAGCGGCCGCCAGCGGCGGGGCACGGCGATCAGGAGCGCCGCCGCGACCGACGCGGCGACCGTGGTGTGCCCGCTCGGCAGGGTGTTGACGTCGGCGCGGGGCACGTCGAGCAGCGGCGGGCGCCCGAGCACGAGGTGCTTGAGCACCTGCGTGGTGAGGTTGGCGCCCACGACCAGGACCGCGACCTGTGCCGCGAGCCACCAGCGCCCACGGGCCAGCGCGACGACGACCGCCGCGCCCACGCCCAGGACGACGAACGTGGCGGACACCACATCGAGCACCGGCTCGGCGAGGTCCCAGAGCACGCCCTGCCCGCGGACGGCACCGTCGAGCGCGAGCTGGTCGGCGCGCTGGCCGCGGCCCGACGTGACGAAGACGTCCCACGTCGACCACACGCCCCACAGCGCCAGCAGCGCGACGGCCGCTGCGGTGACGCGGGGCCGCAGCCGTGGCGCGGGAAGGGTACGGTCCGTCATGGGCCCACCGTAAGGGACCGGCCTGAAGAGATCCCACAGGCGAAATCACCACGGTCATGTGAAAGCACGGGGCAACCCGATGTCAGCCGGATAGGGTGCGATCCGTCGCGCCTGGCGTACCGTGAACTCTCCAACGCCACTCGGCGCACCACCCCAGACCCGCAGGAAGCAGGCAGGACCGGATGTCCCAGGCACGCAAGCTCGTGATCGTGGAGTCGCCCACGAAGGCTCGAAAGATCCAGAGCTACCTCGGCGACGACTACGAGGTCGAGGCGAGCGTCGGGCACATCCGCGACCTCCCGCAGCCCAAGGACCTGCCCGCGGAGATGAAGAAGGGCCCGTACGGCAAGTTCGCCGTGGACGTGGACAACGGGTTCGACCCGTACTACGTGGTGCACGCGGACAAGAAGAAGAAGGTCAGCGAGCTGCGCAAGGCGCTCAAGGACGCCGACGAGCTCTTCCTCGCCACCGACGAGGACCGCGAGGGCGAGGCCATCGCGTGGCACCTGATCCAGGAGCTCAAGCCCAAGGTCCCCGTCAAGCGCATGGTGTTCCACGAGATCACGCGGGACGCGATCCTCCGCGCGCTGGAGAACACCCGCGAGCTGGACCAGGACCTCGTCGACGCGCAGGAGACGCGGCGCATCCTCGACCGCCTGTACGGCTACGAGGTCTCGCCGGTGCTGTGGCGCAAGGTGCGCCAGGGCCTGTCCGCGGGCCGCGTCCAGTCCGTGGCGACGCGCCTCGTCGTGGAGCGGGAGCGCGAGCGCATGGCGTTCGTGCCCGCCGACTACTGGGACGTCGCGGGCACCTTCGCGGTGGCGGACGACGGCCAGCCCACCTTCCGCGCGCGCCTCACCCAGCTCGCCGGCGACAAGGTCGCCTCGGGCCGTGACTTCGACGACCGGGGCCGGCTCAAGGTCCGCACGGGCGTGGTCCAGCTCGACGAGGCGACGGCGAACGCCGTCGTCGCGGGGCTGCAGGCGGCCGACTTCTCGGTCCGCAGCCTGGAGACCAAGCCCTACACGCGGCGCCCCGCCGCGCCGTTCACCACCTCCACGATGCAGCAGGAGGCGGGCCGAAAGCTGCGGATGTCGTCGCGCCAGGCGATGCGCACCGCGCAGGCCCTGTACGAGAACGGCTACATCACCTACATGCGCACCGACAGCCCCTCGCTGTCGAAGGAGGCGACCGACGCCGCCCGCCGGCAGGCCGCCGAGCTGTACGGCCCCGAGTACGTGCCGGGTGCGCCGCGGCTGTACCAGTCCAAGTCCAAGGGCGCCCAGGAGGCGCACGAGGCCATCCGCCCGGCGGGCGACTCGTTCCGCACCCCGGCGCAGGTCGCCGGCGAGCTGAGCGGCGACCAGTTCCGCCTGTACGAGCTGATCTGGAAGCGCACGGTCGCGTCCCAGATGGCCGACGCCAAGGGGTCGACGGCGTCCGTGCGGCTCGGTGCGGTCGTCGTCGGGGGTGCGCGGGGCGGCGACGAGGCGGTGTTCTCGGCGTCGGGCACGGTCATCTCGTTCCGCGGCTTCCTGGCCGCGTACGAGGAGGGCGCCGACGCCGACAGCGAGGCCGAGGGCGCCGCTGCGGCCAAGGAGACCCGCCTGCCGACGATGGCCGAGGGCGACGCCCTGACCGGGACCGACCTGGCGGCCGACGGCCACTCCACGACGCCGCCCGCCCGCTACACCGAGGCCTCGCTGGTCAAGGCGCTGGAGGAGCGCGGCATCGGCCGCCCGTCCACGTACGCCGCCACGATCTCGACCATCCAGGACCGCGGGTACGTCGTGACGCGCGGCCAGGCGCTCGTGCCCACGTGGCTCGCCTTCGCGGTGGTCCGCCTGCTGGAGGAGCACTTCGACCGGCTCGTCGACTACGACTTCACGGCCACGATGGAAGCCGACCTCGACCAGATCGCCGCGGGCTCCCGCGAGCGGGTGGCCTGGCTCAAGGAGTTCTACTTCGGCGAGGCCGAGGGCAACCTCGGCACGTCCGACGAGCTCGGCGTGGACAGCGACGGCGGCGGCCTGCGCGCGCTCGTGGAGAACCTCGGCGAGATCGACGCCGCGGCCGTCAACTCGGTGGACATCGGCGAGGGCATCCGCGTGCGCGTGGGCCGGTACGGCCCGTACGTCGAGGACCTCGCGGCCGAGGTGGAGGAGGGCAAGAACCCGCCGCGCGCCTCGGTGCCCGACGACATCGCGCCCGACGAGCTGACCGTGGAGAAGGCGCGCGAGCTGCTCGCCGCGGGGGCGGACGACGGCCGCGTGCTGGGCACCCACCCCGAGTCGGGCAACCCCGTCGTCGCGAAGAACGGCCGGTACGGCCCCTACGTGACCGAGCAGCTGCCCGAGCCCGACCTGGACCCGGACCTGTCGGCCGCGGCGCGCAAGCGCGCCCTGGCCGCGCTGCCCAAGCCGCGGACGGCGTCGCTGCTCAAGACGCAGTCCCTGGACTCGGTGACGCTCGAGGACGCGCTGCAGCTCATGTCGCTGCCGCGGGTCGTGGGCGTGGACCCCGAGTCGGGCGACGAGATCACCGCGCAGAACGGCCGCTACGGCCCGTATCTCAAGAAGGGCACGGACTCGCGCACGCTGCCGTCCGAGGAGGCCATCTTCACGGTCACCCTCGACGAGGCGCTCGAGATCTACAAGCAGCCCAAGCGCGGGCGCGGGCGGACGGCGACGCCGCCGCTGCGCGAGCTGGGCGACGACCCGAACAGCGGCAAGCCGATCCAGGTCAAGGACGGCCGGTTCGGCCCGTACGTGACCGACGGCGAGACCAACCGCACCCTGCCGCGGGACCTCACGCCCGAGACGGTCACCGCCGAGCGGGCCATCGAGCTGCTCGCCGAGAAGCGCGCCCAGGGCCCGGCCAAGAAGCGCACCACGCGGACGACGACGAAGAAGGCCCCCGCGAAGAAGCCCGCCGCCAAGAAGGCGTCGACGGCCAAGAAGTGACGACGTGTCGGACGCCCAGGTCACCCGGGTGACCTGGGCGTCCGACACGTCACAAGGCGGGCGGCGCCGGCCCGACGGGCGCACGATGAGTACATGGACGCCAACGAGCAGAGCATCACGGCGATGACCGAGGACGAGTGCTGGGAGTTCCTCTCGATGCAGCCGATCGGGCGGCTGGGCACGGCCGTCGGCGGGGAGCCCGAGATCTTCCCGCTCAACTTCGCCGTCGCGGACCGGACCATCTACTTCCACACGATCCCCGGCACCAAGGTCGCCGAGGTGGCGATCAACGAGAAGGTCGCCTTCGAGGTGGACCAGTGGGGTCCGGAGATCGCGTACAGCGTGGTGGTGAAGGGCACGGCCGAGATCCTGGAGACCGACGCCGACATCGCGGCCGCCGAGGCCACGAACCTGATCAGCTACCTGGAGGACACCCGGGACACGTGGGTGCGCATCACGCCGGCCCACGTGACGGGCCGCCGGCTGCGCCGGTGAGGGCGCCGCTGAAGATGTCGGTGGTCGCGGTTAGTGTTGCGGCGTGAACGCACCGGGCTACTTCATCTCCTTCGAGGGCGGCGAGGGCGTCGGCAAGTCGACGCAGGCGCGCCTCCTCGGCGACTGGCTGGCCGGCCTGACCGGCCGCGAGGTCGTGCTGACGCGCGAGCCCGGTGGCACCGCGCTCGGCGAGGAGCTGCGGGCCGCCGTGATGCACGGGCAGGACATGGGCCCGCGGGCCGAGGCGCTCATCTACGCCGCCGACCGCGCCCACCACGTCGAGACCGTCGTGCGCCCCACGCTGGAGCGGGGCGGCATCGTGGTCACCGACCGCTACCTCGACTCGTCGGTGGCCTACCAGTCCGGCGGCCGGGACCTGCCCGCGCACGAGGTCGAGCACATCTCGCTCTGGGCCGCCCGCGGCCTGCGCCCGGACGTCACCGTGCTGCTGGACCTCGAGCCGGGGTACGCGGTGCAGCGTCGTGCCGCCGCGGAGGGCAAGGGCGGGCTGGACCGCCTCGAGCGCGCGGGCCTGGACTTCCACACCCGCGTGCGGAACACCTTCCTGGAGCGTGCGGCGGCCGACCCGGACCGCTGGGTGGTCATCGACGCGGCGGCGTCGATCGAGGACATCCAGGCGCAGGTCCGGGTGGACGTCGCGGTCCGGCTCGGCCTCACCCCGGTGGTGGTCGAGGCCACGGGCATCGAGGGGCCGGGCTCCGACCCGGAGGAGGACGCGTCGTGACGGTCTGGGACGACGTCGTCGGGCAGGAGTCCGCCGTCGCCACGCTCCAGGCCGCCGTGGCGAACCCGGCCGCGATGACGCACGCGTGGCTGGTGACGGGGCCGCCCGGCTCCGGGCGGTCGGTGGCCGCGCGGGCCTTCGCGGCCGCGCTCCAGTGCCCGCAGGGCGGCTGCGGCGTCTGCCAGGCGTGCACCACGACGATGGCGGGCACCCACCCCGACGTCACGCTCCTGGCCACCGAGAAGGTGGTCATCACGATCGACGAGGTGCGGGACCTGATCACGACGGCGTCGCGGTCGCCGTCCGGCGGGCGGTGGCGCGTCATCATCGTCGAGGACGCCGACCGCATGGCGGAGCGCAGCACCAACGTGCTCCTCAAGACCATCGAGGAGCCGCCCCCGCACACCGTGTGGGTGCTCTGCGCGCCCTCGGTCCAGGACGTGCTGCCGACCATCCGCTCGCGCTGCCGCGGTGTCGTGCTGCGCGTGCCGCCGCCGCAGGCCGTGGCCGACCTGCTGGTGCGGCGGGACGGCGCCGACCCGGCGGTCGCGCTGAGCGCGGCCCGGGCGGCGCAGAGTCATGTCGGCCTCGCACGGCGCCTGGCGCGCGACGCCGGGGCGCGTGAGCGACGTACCGCCGTGCTGAGCATCGCGCGGCGCATCCGTGGCGTCGGCGACGCGGTGATCGCGGCGGGGGAGCTCGTCGAGGTGGCCAAGGCGGAGGCGACGTCGGCCACGCAGGAGCGTGACGCGGCCGAGAAGGCGGAGCTGCTGCGGACCCTCGGCGTGGCCGACGGCGAGACGCTGCCGCCGCGCCTGCGCTCCCAGCTCAAGCAGCTCGAGGACGACCAGAAGCGGCGCGCCACGCGGCACCAGCGCGACGTGCTCGACCGCGCCATGGTCGACCTGCTGTCCCTGTACCGGGACGTGCTGGTGGTGCAGCTCGGCGCGGAGGTGGAGCTCGTGAACGCGGAGCTCGCCGACACGGTGCGCTCGCTCGCCGCCGACTCCACCCCGGAGCAGACCGTCCGCCGCATGGACTCGATCGGCGTGGCCCGCACCCGTCTGGGCGGCAACGTGGCGCCGCTGCTCGCGCTCGAGGCGATGGCCATCGCGCTGCGGCCCCAGGGGTGACGCGCCCCCTGTGAAGATTTCGCGCGGGTGATATCTAACCACCGAGGCACATTGTCCCGATTGCCGTCCCTGGCTAGAGTGCAGGGCGCCCCCAGAGCACTTCCATCCAACAAGGAGTCCACCAGACGATGAGGATTCTCCTCCTGGTATCCGCTTTCAACGGTCTCACCCAGCGGGTCTGGTGCTCATTGAGGGAGCAGGGGCACGACGTGGGCGTGGAGCTCGCCCCGACCTTCGAGTCCGGCGCCGCCATGACACGCGCCGTCGAGCGCGCCGACCCCGACCTGATCCTGTGCCCGTTCCTCAAGCACCGCGTGCCGGACACGATCTACGACCGCTGGCCCACCGTCATCGTGCACCCGGGCCCCGTGGGCGACCGCGGGCCGTCGTCGCTGGACCACGCGATCCGCGACGGCCGGGACCGGTGGGGCGTCACCGCGCTGTCCGCCGTCGAGGAGCTGGACGCCGGCCCCGTGTGGGCCACCGCCGTCTTCGACATGCCGGACGAGCCGATCTCCAAGAGCGCGCTCTACAACAGCCGCGTCGCGGACGCGGCCATGGCCTGCATCGGCGAGGTGGTCCGCAAGGTCGCCGACGGCGAGCGGCCCATCCCGGCGGAGGCCTGCCTGCGGATCGTGCCCGTCGACGGCGAGCTGCCGCTCCTGCGCCGCGCCGACTTCCGCATCGACTGGAACCGCCCGGCGAACGAGCTCGAGCGTCTCGTGGCCGCGGCCGACGGCGCCCCCGGCGCACCCGCCGAGGTGCACGGCCGGTCGGTCTGCGTGTTCGACGCCGTCGCGTCGCCCGAGCACACCGGCGCGGCGCCCGGCACCGTCGTCGGCCGCAACCTCGACGCCGTGGCGATCGCCTGCGGCGTCGGCACGCTCTGGGTGGGCTACGCGGCCGAGCTGAGCGGCCGCCGCGGCCCGAAGCTCCCCGCCGCGCAGGTGATCGACGCGAACCACGCGCCGTTCCGCCGGGTGCCCGACGCCCTCGCGGAGACGACGTACGTGCGTGACGGCGCCGTCGGGTACCTGACGTTCCGCTCCTACAACGGCGCGATGTACACCGAGCAGTGCCGCCGCCTGACGAGCGCCGTGGAGAAGGCCCTCACCGAGGACACCCGCGTCCTGGTCATCAAGGGCACCGAGCACGCGTTCTCCAACGGGATCCACCTCGGCGCCATCGACGCGTCGCCGGACCCGGCCGCGGAGGCGTGGGACAACATCTGCGCGATCGACGAGCTCTGCCTGGCGATCGCCACGGCCGAGCAGCTCACCGTCGCGGCGTTCACGGCGAACGCGGGTGCGGGCGGCGTGATGGCCGGTCTGTGCGCCGACGTGACCCTCGCTCGCGAGGGCGTGGTGCTGAACCCCTACTACGACATGGGCATCTACGGGTCCGAGCTGCACTCGTGGAGCGTGCCGGCCCGCGTGGGCGAGCACCGCGCCTCGCTGCTGCTCAACCGCAAGCTGCCGATCTCGGTGGCCGAGGCGGCCCGGATCGGGCTGATCAGCGCCGTCGGCCCGCGCGAGTGGGGCGAGTTCAACACCTGGCTGGCCTCGGCCGCCCAGGGCTACGAGGAGCCCGCCACGCTCGGCTGGATGCTCGCCGCGCGCGCCGAGCGCCGCGCGACGGACCGCCCGCTGTCGTACTACCAGACCATCGAGCTGGCCGAGATGGCGCGCGACTTCTTCGACGACCGCAACGCCTTCTCGGTGCACCGCCGGGCGTTCCTGCGCAAGACGCCCGCCGACGCCACCCCGGAGAAGCTGCGCTTCTCGACGGCCCGCGTGTGAGCCGCTGAGATCCGTCCGGCCGGTTTCACCCGCGTGTGCAAGACGCGGGCTCGCCGCAACATGTGAGGGGTAGGGGGCGCGGCGCGAGGACGTCGTCGGCCTCCCGACCGGCAGTTCTCACCGGCGAGTGGAAGGATCTGGGCATGAGGATCAGGCGGATGCAGCAGTCCGGCAGCACGGCACGAGCACTGGCGGCGGCGCTGGGACTCGGGGTGACGGCGGCGCTCGCCCTCTCCGGGTGCGCGCAGTCCGACGTCGGCGGGTCCGGTGGCGACTCCTCGGCCACGGCGCCGTCGGACGAGCAGAGCGACGCGAGCCCCAGCCCGACGGACGAGCCGTCCGACGACGCGAGCGAACCGGCGGACGAAGACCGCCTGCCGGACGCCGCCGAGATGGAGACGACGCCGGGCACCTCCGGGCGCGGCCTGCCGCCGGGCCTGGAGGGCAGCACCGAGTCGACCGTCGGCGTGGCCTGGTCGCCCGAGGCGGGGCTGCTGTACGTCGTGACCAACGGGTCGAGCTCGTGCCCCACCTTCGCCGAGCCCGAGGCGACCTTCGGCGCGGGCGGCAAGGACGGCGGCGTCGCCGCGGCGGACGGCGTTCTCGCGGTGCAGCTCGTGCCCGCGGACGACGGCATCTGCACCATGGACTTCGTGCCGACCACCACGGTGGTCGAGGTGCCCGCCGAGGCGGACACGGGTGCGGAGATCCCGGTGATGCTGGGCGACAAGGGCAAGGTCCAGCTGCAGCCGCGACCTGCGGAGGGGGAGCCCGGACCGGTCGCGTGGCTCGACTCGTGAGGGTCGCGTGTCGGTTCGCCAGCGGGTAAGAAATCTACCCAGCACTACCGGTAGGTTGTCCGGGTGATTCGCCCCGCCCGCCGTCGTCAGCCTGCGGCCGTCGTCGCCACGTTGCTCACCACCGTCCTGCTCCTCGCCGCGTGCGGCGCGCCGCCGAAGGTGCAGACGGCGCTGGAGGACGTGGGCCGGTCGGACGGCTCGGCGACGGAGGGCGCGCCCGAGGGTTTCGAGGACTACTACGGCCAGTCGTTGGAGTGGACCGACTGCGGCGAACCCTTCCAGTGCGCCACGGCGTCCGCGCCGCTGTCCTGGCACGACGCGGGCGCCGGCAGCATCGAGATCGCGCTCAAGCGGATCCCGGCCACGGGGCAGAAGATCGGGTCGCTGCTGGTCAACCCGGGCGGGCCGGGCGGCTCCGGGGTCGAGTTCGTGGGCGACCCGGGGCGGTTCGGGCAGGCGCTGCGCTCGTCGTACGACATCGTGGGCTTCGACCCGCGCGGTGTGGGCCAGTCGACGCCGGTGACGTGCTACGACGACGCCGGCAAGGACGAGTTCCTGAGCAAGGACTACCCCTACACGGAGGCGGGTCTCGAGGCCCGGAAGGACTCCGTGCGGGCGTGGGGCCAGGCGTGCGCGGAGAACACGGGGCCGCTGCTGGGCAACGTGGACACGCAGTCGGCGGCACGCGACATGGACATGCTCCGTGGCGCGCTGGGCGACGACAAGCTCAGCTACCTGGGCTACTCCTACGGCACCCAGCTCGGCGCCACCTACGCCGGTCTGTTCCCGAAGCGTGCGGGCCGCCTGGTCCTGGACGGTGCGCTCGACCCGACGCTGAGCTCGGACGAGGTGGCGCTCCAGCAGGCCGAGGGCTTCGAGAGCGCCCTGCGCGCCTACGTGACCGACTGCCAGGCCGGTAGCGACTGCCCGCTCACGGGCGACGTCACCAGCGGCCTCCAGCAGATCCAGGCCATCGTCGAGGACGCCGAGCCCAACCCCATCCCGACGTCGTCCGGACGCTTCGTGACGAAGAAGCTCGCGTTCTACGGCGTCGCGGTCACGATGTACGACGAGGCGTCCTGGTCGTTCCTCACGCAGGCGCTGCGGGAGGTGCTCCAGCAGGGCACGGGCGACGACCTGCTCTACCTCGCCGACGTCTACAACGACCGGAACGAGGACGGCACGTTCAAGTCCAACAGCGAGGAGGCGTTCCGCGCGATCAACTGCGCCGACGCCCGCGCCGAGGAAGACATGGGCACCATGCAGGCGCTGGCCGCCCAGATCCAGGAGGCGGCCCCGACGCTGGGCGAGTCGTTCGGCTACTCCGGCATCGAGTGCACCGACTGGCCGTACCCGCCGGCGAAGCAGGAGTTCGACCCCGCAGCCGAGGGTGCCCCGCCGATCGTCGTCGTCGGCACCACGAACGACCCCGCCACGCCCTACCGCTGGGCCCAGTCGCTGGCCAAGACCCTGTCCTCGGCCGTGCTGGTGACCTACGAGGGCGAGGGACACACGGCGTACGGGCGGTCCAACGCGTGCGTGGCCAACGCCGTCGAGAAGTACCTGCTGGAGGGCACCGTGCCGGACGACGGGCTCACCTGCTGAGAGCCGCTCGGGGCGGGTCGAGCACGTCACACGGTTTCGCTTTGGAACCTGGGCGGTGCATTGGGTACAGTTGGGCCCGCTCACCCATCCGGTCGTGACCGGTGTGCGGTGCGAGCGCCGCCTTAGCTCAGTCGGCAGAGCGTCTCACTCGTAATGAGAAGGTCGTGGGTTCGATTCCCACAGGCGGCTCCGTTCAGGAAACCCCGGTCTACCAGGCGTCACGCCACGGTAGGGCGGGGTTTTCCTGCGTCTCGGGAGGGGCGCTGCGCATCGCGGGTACTCCCGGCGCACGCCCGGTGGGCGCCGGGGCCGGCACGGGCCTCGGCCGGGGACCACTTTCTCGCGGGTGTGTTGCGGACGGTAGACACGGTCTACTCAGAGCAACCCGTCCGCGGGAAGGCGGCTCTTCCCCGGGCGACGCGCCCGGGCGCGACACGCCGTGGCCCTCAGAGCCCAGCCCAGCGCCGCGCCGACGACGTAGAACGGCAGGTCCGGCGCATTGAACGTGGTGCCGAGCACCAAGCGCGCGAGCGCGCTGTGCCGCCCAGCGCGGCGGGGACGCCGGTGAGCTGGAAGAGCTCGATCGTGACGCTGAAGCCGGCCGCGACCAGCGCCGCGACCCACCCGCGCGTGCGCGGAGCGACCACCAGCACCAGCCAGAAGATGAGCAGGGCGTAGAGCGCGTCGCCCCCGTACTTGGCCAGGTCCCCGGTGAGCACGGACCGGACGGACAGGCCTGCCGCGACCGTGAGCAGGGCGGCGAGGGCGGGAACGGCGCGTGCGCGCAGGCTCATCGCGCCGCACGCCCGGCGGTCGCGGCCCGTCCGGTGCCCAGCTGGCGCAGCCGGCTCACCGCGCGGGCCAGGTCGGGCGGCGCAGGACGGTCGGCCGGCACCGCGAGCACGTCGTCCAGCGGTCCGGGCGTCGTGACGACGAGGGGCTGGTCGCGGTCGTACAGCACGTCCACCAGGTGCACGAACCGCTGCTGCGTGTTCACGTGGCAGTCGGCGAACGGCACCAGGTCGGAGACCACCCAGCGGTCGAACCGCTCTGCCAGCCCGAGCACGTCCAGCGCGGACACCGGTGCGGCGCACAGGCCCAGGAAGTCGAACCACACGGCGTCGTCGGTCGCGTGCAGGGCCCGGATGCTCCGCCCGCCGCGCAGGGGCACGTCCACTGCCTCGTGGGGTGCCGGCGGTGCGGGCTCGCCGTCCGTCGCCGGGACGACGGCGCCGGAGCGCCACCCGCCGCCGAGCGACCCGCCGTCGGCTGCGGGCCGCCGCGTGCGGTAGTCCACCGGGCCGTCCACGGGGACCACCTCCAGTGCCGTCTCCAGGGCCGCGATGAGCGGCTCCGCGAGCTCGTGGAACAGCGGGTCGGGCAGCAGGCCCTGTGGCGGGTAGTTCGACGTCGCGACGAGCGTCACGCCCCGCGCGAGCAGCACGCGCAGCGCCCGGGAGAGCAGTGTCGCGTCCCCGGCGTCGTGCAGGTGGAGCTCGTCGAAGCAGAGCACGGAGGCGTCGCCGAGCAGGGTGTCGAGGGCGCGGTCCATGGCGTCGGCAGTGCCGGTACGGGCCCAGACCTCCGCGTGCAGGGCGCGGTAGAACTCGTGGAAGTGGAAGCGCGGCCCGCCGGCCGCGTCGTGGAACCGGTCCAGGAGCCAGGTCTTGCCCCGGCCCACGGGACCCCACAGGTAGACGCCGGAACGCGGAGCCGTGCCGCGCAGCACGTCCTCGAGACGGTCGGCGGCGGCGCGCTGGGCGTCGTCGAGCACGTAGCCCGCCCCGCGCGCGGCGTCGCGGATCGGGCTGGGCTGCATGCGTCGAAGGTACCCTCTGTGCCATGGCATGGACCCGCACCCGGCGCAGCAAGCCCGTCACCTACCTGCTCGGCGAGCCGGTCGAGGAGTACCCCGCGATCGCCCCCGAGGTGGAGCGCGGCCGGGTGCTGCGCATCACCGAGATCGGCGAGCCCGTGCTGCACACGCCCGCGCGGACGGTCGAGGAGTTCTCGACGCCGGAGCTCGCCCGCCTGATCGACGACATGTTCGCCACCATGGAGTCCGCGCAGGGCGTGGGCCTCGCCGCGCCCCAGGTCGGCGTCGACCTGCGGGTGTTCGTGTACGACCTCACGGACGCCGCGGGGGACCGGCACGTCGGGCACGTCGTGAACCCGGTGCTCGAGATGGACCTCGACGCCGAGCCGGCGACGGAGGAGGAGGGCTGCCTGTCCGTGCCGGGCGCCTACGAGCCGCTGGAGCGGCCGGGCCGGGCGAGCGTGCGGGGCGTGGACCAGCACGGGGCTCCGGTGCAGCTCTCGGGCGCCGGATACCTGGCGCGCTGCTTCATCCACGAGTCGCAGCACCTCGACGGCACCCTGTACTGGGACCACCTGAGCCCCGACCTCCAGACCGACGCGCTGAAGCAGCGCGACGAGGAGCGCGCCCACATCGTCGCCGAGCGGCGCGAGATCGCGATCGAGCTCGACAAGACGCCGCCGGACTACCCCGAGAAGCCGGCCGGCGGACGCTGAGCGGCTCTCAGAGCGTCACGACCCAGGCCGCGACGGCCTCGGCCACGGCCTTCTCGCGTGCGACGCCGCGCATGTCGTGGGCGCCGGACAACGTCACGGTGGTGACCGGCCCCGGGATGGTCGCGGCGTGCTCGGCGAGCTCCTCGGGCGTACCGAACTGGTCCTTGTCGCCGGACACGAACAGCGTGGGCACCTCGATGTCCCCGAAGTGCTCGACGCGGAGCTTCTCCGGCCTGCCCGGCGGGTGCAGGGGGTAGCTCAGCAGCACCAGACCCGCCGCCGGCAGCCCCTCGGCGACGGCCATCGAGCACATCCGACCCCCGTAGGAGCGCCCGCCGAGCAGCAGGCGGTCCGTCGGCACCCCGAGCTCGCCGGCCCAGGCCCCGGCCTCGGCCCGCAGGTGCGCGACGGCGACCGGTGGCCGGTCGGGCATGCGGCGCCCCTCCAGGCGGTACGGGAAGTCGACCCGGCGTACCGCCAGCGGCGGGTCGGCGTCGGCCAGGGTGCGCTCGACGGTCACGAGCGCCGGGCTCTCCCGGCTCGCGCCCGCGCCGGGTGTCAGGAGGAGGCCCGCGGGGATGGTCACGGGGCCAGTCTGCCGTGACGTCAGGTGAGGCGCCGCCAGAGCAGCAGCAGGCCGCCGGCGGT
Source organism: Promicromonospora thailandica (assembly GCF_024171955.1). GTDB lineage: Bacteria > Actinomycetota > Actinomycetes > Actinomycetales > Cellulomonadaceae > Promicromonospora > Promicromonospora thailandica. The sequence continues at coordinate 286,703 of NZ_JAMTCS010000002.1, forward strand.
GAGCCCGGCACCTGTGCCGAGCACGGCCACCCAGCCCAGCGGCGAGATGAGCTCGTGCTCCTCGACGGCGCCGGCCTGCGTCCGGGCGGGTGGTGGCTGCTGCGGAGGGATGCCCTCCATGAGCGCCGCCGTCGGCAGCGCGCGCGAGGGCGACGGGCTCGGCGTGGATGTCGCGGACGGCGACGCGCTCGGGCTGGGTGTCGCGGACGCGGACGGCGTCGGCGTCGGGCTCGGGGTCTTGCTCGCGGCCGGTGTCGGGTCCGGCGTCGGTGTGGGCTCCGGCCGTCCCGGCTCCGGGGTCGGAGCCGGCGTGGGCCGGGACGTCGTGGCGGTCGGCGCGGGCGTGGGCTGCGCCGTCGGCGGCGGGGCCGCGGTGCAGGCGCTGCCCTGTCCCGGGTCGTGCCAGGTGCCCGTGTCCTCCACCTCGACCCAGACGACGCAGTAGCCGTCCGGGTACCTCTGGTGGGCCTCCCAGAACGCGGCCCAGCCGGCGCGCTGCTCGTCGCGGCTCAGGCGACGGGTGAAGGCCTGCCCGCCGCGACCGGATCCGGCGGGCCGCACGACGTACGCGAGCTCGTCGGTCCAGCGGCTCGGCTCGAAGGCGACGCCGGCGGCGCTGACCCGCAGCTCGTCGTCGTCGAGCTCGGCCGCGGCCGCCCCCGGCCCGACGACGACCCCGCTCACCAGGGCGAACGCCGTCGCCACCAGCACGGGGACCAGAGCGGCGCGCCGTGCGCGGGGGCCCTGCGCCGTCGACCGCAGGCGTGCGGTGGAGGCAGTGGCGCGGATCACAGCGGTGATCCTACCGCCGCACACCACCCCAAAGGGTGCGTAACCGGGGTGAGGCCGGGTCAGAACCGCGGGCCTTCCTCACCGTGCAGCAGGTTGCGGATGGGCCGAGTGACGACGTCCACGCGGTCCACCAGGTCCGTCGGACCCGTCACGACCACCGCACGGTCGGCCGCGGGTGAGTAGACGGCGGTCACGTTGCGGACGGTGACGCGCATGCAGCGCGTGGCGGTGCCGTCGACCCGGAACTGCCGGGTCTCGCAGGGCACGTCGTCGACCTCCGCGACGATGGCCCGCATCGCGCTGCGGTAGTCCTGGTACGACTCCGCCAGGTCCGCGACGTCGGTGATCTCCGGCGGCGCGGCCGGGTCGACGTCGGCGTGCAGGGGCGCCACGAGCGCGCCGCTGCAGGCGGCGCGGACGATGTCCTCGACCTGGGCGGGCGTCGCGGGCACCCGGAGCGTCTCGACCTCGACCGTCTCGCCCGAGAAGGTGCGGTAGGACCGCAGGAACCGCTCCTCGGTGGGGTCGTCGCTGTCGGCCGCGCCGGTGACCTCCTCCTCGACGAGGTCCAGTCCCCAGGTCAGGGGGTCGTCCACCTCGCCCACGACGCCCGAGAACCGGGCGAAGCGCGCGACGATCTGTTCCCAGGACTCGGGGGTCGGGCTCGGTTCGTCCGCCATGTGGCCTCCCCGGGGCGGGTTGCGTCTGGGACGAGACTGCCGGGTAGCGGGTGAGGCGTCAACGACCACGGCCAGAAACTGCGCGGAATCGGCGCGAAATCAGCCTGGACGCGCCGTCCGCGGGCCGTTCCCGGGCGTGTCGCGCCCCGCGGGTCGCCGTTTGCCGTCCCTGGACCGTCCATCGTCACGCCCCTGGCGAACAAGGGCATCAACCGGTAGGTGGGTGCGTTGGGAGCGCATAGAGTCATTGCGGTCAGGCCTGGTACCGCCGGTGCAGGTGTACGCCGCTCGTGAGGGAGCAGCACATGTTCGAGAGATTTACGGATCGCGCCCGTCGGGTCGTCGTCCTCGCCCAGGAAGAGGCGCGGATGCTGAACCACAACTACATCGGCACGGAGCACATCCTGCTCGGCCTCATCCACGAGGGTGAGGGCGTAGCGGCCAAGGCTCTGGAGTCGCTCGGGATCTCGCTCGACGGCGTCCGCACCCAGGTCACCGAGATCATCGGTGAGGGGCAGCAGGCGCCGAGCGGGCACATCCCCTTCACCCCGCGCGCCAAGAAGGTGCTGGAGCTGTCGCTCCGCGAGGCGCTGCAGCTGGGTCACAACTACATCGGTACCGAGCACATCCTGCTCGGCCTCATCCGCGAGGGTGAGGGCGTCGCCGCCCAGGTGCTCACCAAGATGGGTGCCGACCTCAACAAGGTCCGTCAGCAGGTCATCCAGCTGCTGAGCGGCTACCAGGGCAAGGAGCCGGTCTCGGCCGGCGGCCCCCAGGAGGGCCAGCCCGCTGGTTCGGCAGTGCTCGACCAGTTCGGCCGCAACCTCACCCAGGCCGCGCGCGAGGGCAAGCTCGACCCGGTCATCGGGCGCACGCAGGAGATCGAGCGGGTCATGCAGGTGCTGTCCCGCCGCACCAAGAACAACCCGGTGCTGATCGGCGAGCCCGGCGTCGGCAAGACGGCGGTCGTCGAGGGCCTCGCCCAGGACATCGTCAAGGGCGACGTCCCCGAGACGCTCAAGGACAAGCAGCTCTACACGCTGGACCTGGGCGCCCTGGTGGCCGGCTCGCGCTACCGCGGTGACTTCGAGGAGCGCCTCAAGAAGGTGCTCAAGGAGATCCGCACGCGCGGCGACATCATCCTGTTCATCGACGAGATCCACACCCTCGTGGGTGCGGGTGCCGCCGAGGGTGCCATCGACGCGGCCTCGATCCTCAAGCCCATGCTGGCTCGCGGCGAGCTGCAGACGATCGGTGCCACGACGCTCGACGAGTACCGCAAGTACGTCGAGAAGGACCCGGCCCTGGAGCGGCGCTTCCAGCCCATCCAGGTGTCCGAGCCGTCGCTCGAGCACGCCATCGAGATCCTCAAGGGCCTGCGCGACCGCTACGAGGCGCACCACCGCGTGTCCATCACGGACTCCGCGCTCGTCTCCGCGGCCACGCTCGCGGACCGGTACATCAACGACCGGTTCCTCCCGGACAAGGCGATCGACCTGATCGACGAGGCCGGGGCCCGCCTGCGCATCCGTCGCATGACGGCGCCGCCGGAGCTCAAGGAGCTCGACGAGTCCATCGCCGAGGCACGCCGCGAGAAGGAGTCGGCGATCGACGAGCAGGACTTCGAGAAGGCCGCCGGTCTGCGTGACAAGGAGAAGCAGCTCACGCAGGTCCGTGCCGACAAGGAGAAGGCCTGGAAGTCGGGCGACCTCGACACGGTCGCGGAGGTCGACGACGAGCTGATCGCCGAGGTGCTGGCGATGTCCACGGGCATCCCGGTCGTCAAGCTCACCGAGGAGGAGTCCAGCCGGCTGCTCCACATGGAGGACGAGCTGCACAAGCGGGTCGTCGGCCAGGAGGCCGCGATCAAGGCTCTGTCGCAGGCGATCCGCCGTACGCGTGCCGGCCTCAAGGACCCGAAGCGTCCGGGTGGTTCGTTCATCTTCGCCGGCCCCACGGGTGTCGGTAAGACTGAGCTCGCCAAGGCGCTCGCCGAGTTCCTGTTCGGTGACGAGGACGCGCTCATCCAGCTCGACATGTCCGAGTTCTCGGAGAAGCACACGGTCTCGCGACTGTTCGGCTCCCCGCCCGGATACGTCGGCTACGACGAGGGTGGCCAGCTCACCGAGAAGGTGCGCCGCAAGCCGTTCTCCGTGGTCCTGTTCGACGAGGTGGAGAAGGCGCACGCCGACATCTTCAACTCGCTGCTGCAGGTGCTCGAGGACGGTCGCCTCACGGACTCCCAGGGTCGCGTCGTCGACTTCAAGAACACCGTGATCATCATGACCACCAACCTCGGCACGCGGGACATCGCCAAGGGCGTCCAGACCGGCTTCAACTCCGGCGGCGACCTGGTGACCTCCTACGAGCGCATGAAGGCGAAGGTCAACGAGGAGCTCAAGCAGCACTTCCGGCCGGAGTTCCTCAACCGTGTGGACGACACGGTCGTGTTCCCGCAGCTCTCGCAGGACGAGATCATCCAGATCGTCGACCTCGAGATCGCGAAGCTCGACCGTCGCCTGCGCGACCGGGACATGGGCATCGAGCTCACCCCCGCCGCGAAGCACCTGCTGGCGGAGAAGGGTTACGACCCGGTGCTCGGCGCCCGTCCGCTCAAGAGGGCGATCCAGCGGGAGATCGAGGACACGCTGTCCGAGAAGATCCTGTTCGGCGAGCTCACGGCGGGCCAGCTGGTGATCGTGGACGGCGAGGGCGAGGGCATCCTCGGCGAGTTCTCCTTCCGCGGGGTGGAGCGCGACGAGCGTCGCCGCCCGACCAGCGCGGAGCCCCAGTCGGTGCCCGCGGGCGCCGGCCTGGTGCCGCGGGACCTGCCGCCGTCGGGCCAGATGGCTGCCGGCGGGGCGTGATCCCCAGGTAGTCCCCTGACAGAGGCCCGGTCACCCCGAGAGGGGTGGCCGGGCCTCTGTCGTGCCCGGGCCCGGGCGAAGGCGCGCCGCCACCCAGCGATCGTGCCCAGAACCACACCTGGTTCTGGGCACGATCGCTGGGTGGCGGCGCACCTTTCGCGCTGACTCGGCGTGGTCAGGGCGGCACGTCAGGTGATCGATGTCGCCGTCAGGGGGCCGACGGCGGGACCACCAGGCCCGCCGGGAGGAGGGGCGGCAGCAGCTCGCGCAACGCGCGGACGCGCTCCGCCCGGGCCGCGCCCCGCAGCCGCTCGACCGGCGCCGTGATGCTCACCGCCGCCACGGCCCGGCCGGCGCGCAGCACCGGGACCGCGACGCACGCGATGCCCGGCTCGTTCTCCTCGGTCTCCCCGGCGACGCCGGCACGCCGAGCCTCCGCGAGCACCTCGCGCAGCCGCCGGGCGCCGTCGCCCGGGCCTGCCGCGCCGGGGCCGCCCGCGCCCGCACCGCCCGCGCCCGCACCACCAGCGCCCGCACCACGAGCGTCCGCGTCGGCCGCGCCCGCGTACCGCTCCAGCGCCGCGTCATCCAGGTCCTGCGTCGACAGCAGCGCCCGGCCGAGTGCCGTCGTCGCGGCGGGCCGCCGCCGTCCGACCGCCGACCACACGCGGACCGCGCGCTGCGGTTCCACCTTGTCGAGGTAGACCACCTCGCGCCCGGCGAGCACGCCCAGGTGCACCAGCTCGTCGACCTCGGCGCTGAGCGCCGCCAGGGCGGGGTGCAGCAGGGCGGGCAGGTTCTCCTCCGCCAGGTAGGCGCTGCCCAGGGCCAGCGCCGAGGGGCCCAGCCGGTAGGCGCCGTCGGCCGTCTGCTCGGCGTAGCCGCGGTGCCGCAGGGCGGCGAGCGTGCGGTGCAGGGTCGGCTTGCTGACGCCCACGGCCTGGGCGAGCGCGGCCAGCGGCGCACCCTCGGGGCCCAGGCCCGCGAGGGTGTCGAGGGCGAGCAGCGCCTTGTCGACGCTGCCGAGCGGGCTGGCTTCCATGGGGCTCCTCACGTAGCATGCGTTCCGCAGTGAACAACAGGCGTTCACCATAGCGAAACGGAGCACGCATGTCATCCCCCGACTCCCCGGTCCTCGACGCGCTGGCGGCGCACCGGCTCGTGCCGGTCGTCGTGGTCGACGGCGCCGACGAGGGCGCCCGCCTGGCCGACGCGCTCGTCGCGGGCGGCCTGCCCGTCGCCGAGATCACGCTGCGCCTGGCCGGCGGCGTCGACGCCATCCGCGCGGTGGCGAAGAACCACCCCGACGTCGTGGTCGGGGCGGGCACTGTGACCACCGCCGAGCAGGTGGACGACGTCGTGGCCGCGGGCGCGCGCTACATCGTGTCGCCCGGGCTGTCCGCCGCCGTCGTGCGCCGCGCGCAGGAGCACGGCGTGCCCGTGCTGCCGGGCGTCGCGACGCCGTCGGAGATCATGGCCGCGCTCGACCTGGGGATCGACGTGGTGAAGCTGTTCCCCGCGGCCGTCGTCGGCGGGCCTGCCGCGATCAAGGCGTTCTCCGCCCCGTTCCCGGGCGTGCGGTTCGTGCCGACCGGCGGCGTCAGCGGCGCCAACCTGGGCGACTACCTCGGGCTGCAGCCGGTGCTCGCGGTCGGCGGCTCGTGGATGGTCGAGCGCTCGCTCGTCACGGCCGGCGACTGGGCCGAGATCACCCGCCGCACCAGCGAGGCGGTCGCCCTCGCCCGCACGATCGACGAGGAGAACGCCCGATGAGCACGTCCCTGACCGTCCGGCCCGCCGCCGAGAGCGCCTACGACGTCGTCGCCTTGGGCGAGGTCATGCTGCGCCTCGACCCGGGCGACCGCCGTGTGCGCACCGCCCGCCGCTTCGACGTCTGGGAGGGTGGCGGCGAGTACAACGTCGCCCGCGGCCTGCGGCGCTGCTTCGGCCTGCGTGGTGCGGTCGTCACCGCGCTCGCCGACAACGAGATCGGCCGCCTGGTCGAGGACTTCATGCTCACCGGCGGCCTCGACACGCAGTACGTGCAGTGGGTGCCGTACGACGGCATCGGCCGCACGGTGCGCAACGGCCTGAACTTCACCGAGCGCGGGTTCGGCGTGCGCGGCGCGGTGGGCGTCAGCGACCGCGGGAACACCGCGATCTCCCAGATGCGGCCCGACGACGTCGACTGGGACGCGCTCTTCGCCCGCGGTGTGCGCTGGCTGCACACCGGCGGCATCTTCGCGGCGCTCTCGGAGTCGACGGCCGACGTCGCCGAGGCCGCGATGGCCGCGGCCCGCCGGCACGGCACGATCGTCTCGTACGACCTCAACTACCGGCCCTCGCTGTGGAAGGGCATCGGGGGCGAGGAGCGGGCGCGCGAGGTCAACCGTCGTCTGGCGCAGCACGTGGACGTCATGATCGGCAACGAGGAGGACTTCACGGCCTCGCTCGGCTTCGAGGTCGAGGGCGTCGACGAGAACCTGACCGACCTGGACACGGGCGCGTTCCGCGCGATGATCAAGACCGCGTCGGAGGCCTACCCGAACTTCCAGGTGATCGCGACGACGCTGCGCGGCGTGCGCTCGGCGTCCCGCAACGACTGGGGCGCGATCGCCTGGTCGCGTGCCGAGGGCTTCGCCGAGGCGACCCACCGGGCCGACCTGGAGATCTTCGACCGCGTGGGCGGCGGCGACTCGTTCGCGTCCGGGCTCGCCTACGGGCTCCTGGAGCTGGACACGCTCCAGGATGCGGTCGAGTACGGCGCCGCGCACGGTGCGCTCGCCATGACGACCCCCGGCGACACCACCATGGTGACGCTCGCGGAGGTCGCGAAGCTGGCCGGCGGGGGCAGCGCGCGCGTGCAGCGCTGATCACCCCGCCGACCAGCGCAGACGGGGCTTTCGGTGCAAGGATTGGCCGCATGTCCCAGCGCATCTTGTTCATCGGTGGAAGCGGAATCATCAGCCATGCCTCGGTGGCCCGGGCCGCGCGGCTCGGGCACCGGGTGACCGTGCTCAACCGGGGCAGATCCGCGACGCGGCCGCTGCCCGCCGAGGTCGAGACGCTGGTCGCCGACGCGAACGACGCGCAGGCGGTCGCGGCCGCGCTGGGCGGTCGCGAGTTCGACGTCGTCGCGCAGTTCCGGGCGTTCGGCCCGGAGCACGTGGCGCGCGACGTGGCGCAGTTCTCGGGGCGCACGGGGCAGTACGTGTTCATCTCGTCGGCGTCGGCGTACCAGACGCCGCCGTCGGCCCTGCCGGTGCGGGAGTCGACGCCGCTGCGCAACCCGTTCTGGCAGTACTCGCGCGACAAGATCGCGTGCGAGGACCTGCTGGTCCGCGAGTACCGGGACAACGGCTTCCCGATGACGATCGTGCGCCCGTCGCACACCTACGACCGCACCCTGCTGCCGACGTCGGGCGGCTGGACGGACGTGGCGCGCATGCGCGCGGGCAAGCCCGTGATCGTCCACGGCGACGGCACGTCCCTGTGGACGATCACCCACACCGAGGACTTCGCGGTCGGCTTCGTGGGCCTGCTCGGCAACCCGCTGGCCGTGGGGGAGTCGTTCCACATCACCGGCACCCACGCCCCCACGTGGGACCAGATCTACACCTGGCTGGCACAGGCCGCGGGGGTGAGCAGCCCGGACCTGGTGCACGTGGCGTCCGAGACGATCGCGCGCGTGCTGCCCGACCTGGGTCCCGGCCTGGTGGGCGACAAGGCGCACTCCATGGTCTTCGACATCTCCAAGGTGCGGCGCCTCGTACCCGAGTTCGGTACCACCATCACCTACGACGTCGGGGCCCAGGAGCAGCTCTCGTGGTTCGACGCGCACCCGGAGGCCCAGGTGGTCGACCCGGAGCTCGATGCGGCGTTCGACCGCCTCGCGGCCCACGCGCGCGCGGTCTGACGGCGGTCAGGCCGGCGCCGCCGTCGACTCGCGCACCACGAGCTCCGTCGACAGGTTGAGCCGGCGCACCTTCGGCGACCTCCCGCGGGCCATGTCCAGCAGGATCTCGGTGGCGGCCGCTCCCATCTCGCGGAGCGGCTGCCGCACCGTCGTCAGGGGCGGGCCCACCCACGAGGCCAGCGGCAGGTCGTCGTAGCCCACCACCGACAGGTCCTCCGGCACGCGCAGCCCGAGCTGGTGCGCCGCGCGCAGCAGCCCGAGCGCCTGCATGTCGGAGCCCGCGAACACCGCGGTGGGGCGGTCGGGCAGCGACAGCAGCTCCAGCCCGTGCTGGAACCCCGCCTCGACGTAGAAGTTTCCCGAGCGCACGAGCGTGGGGTCGACGGCGGCGCCCGCCTCCTCGTGCGCCGAGCGGAACCCGTCCACGCGGGCGCGGCTGCACAGCATGTCCCACGGGCCGGTGATCATCGCGATGCGGCGATGGCCCAGGGCGAGCAGGTGCCGGGTGGCCGCGAGTCCGCCGTTCCAGTTGTCCGAGCCCACCGAGGCGACGTCGGCCGGCGGTTCGCCGTCGGTGTCGATCACGACGTACGGGATGCCGCGCCGGTCGAGCTGCTGGTGCTGCCCCTCGGACAGGTTGGCCGCCACCAGCAGCACCCCCAGGGGCGGCCGCGCGATCGTCGTGTCCAGCCACCGGGCCGGGGGGCGGTGCACGCCGCCCAGCTCGGACAGGATCACGCTGGTCTGCGACTCGGCGGCCGCGGCCTCGACGCCGCGGATGATCTCCATGGACCACGCCGAGCCGAGCCGGTGGAACACGAGGTCGATCAGGCCGGTCCCGGCGGGCGCGGCGGCGGGACGCCGCCGACGGTACTGGTGCTTCTCCAGCGCGGCCTCGACCCGGTCGCGGGTGGCGGGTGCCACGTCGGCGCGGCCGTTGAGGACCTTCGAGACCGTGGGTACCGACAGGCCGAGCTCGCCGGCGATCGCCGCGATGGTGGGACCAGACCGCCTGTCCGTCATCCGCCAGGCCTTTCGATCAAGATCTTGAAAGTTTCGATGCTGACGCTACACCACCAACGGGCCTTCCAGCAGCGAACCTGGCGTGACCACATCGTGACCGAGCGGGACCTGGGGTGGTCTTGACGGTGTGACGGTCGCCGCCCTAATGTCCCAGCCAATGACTGTCGGTACTGGTGCCGATAGTTTCGAAAACGTTCCACGACGACGTGGCGTCCTCTGACGGGGTCCGGCACGGCGCGGTGACCGGAGGACTTGATGGCACGAGGGACAGGCACGGTCGAGGCCGTACCGCGGACGGGTGGTGGGCCGCCCGGTGGGGGCATCGGGGGCGCAGCCGTGGACGCCGGGCCCCCGCCGCCGGCGCAGCAGCTTCGCGACCGTGAGACGTGGCGGGTGTCCCTGCGCAGGCACTGGCGGCTGTACACGTTCGTCGTGCTCCCGGTGATCTTCCTGCTGGTGTTCCGCTACGTCCCGATGATCGGGAACGTGATCGCCTTCCGGAGGTACCGCCCGGGTGGCTCGATGTTCGGCGACGAGTGGGTCGGCCTCTACTACTTCCAGATGTTCATCCAGAGCAAGCCGTTCTGGGACGTCTTCTGGAACACGGTCGTCCTGGGTGGGCTGACCCTGCTGATCTGCTTCCCGCTGCCGATCATCCTGGCGCTCCTGCTGAACGAGCTGCGGTCACGCCTCTTCAAGCGGGTGGTCCAGACGATCACCTACCTGCCGCACTTCATGTCGATCGTCATCGTGGCGGGCATGGTGTTCCAGCTCACCGCGATCAACGGCACGATCAACCAGATCATCGAGGGGTTCGGTGGCGAGGCGATCCCGTTCATGCAGCGCGCCGACTGGTTCCGCACGATCTACCTCACCTCGGAGGTGTGGCAGACGGTCGGCTGGGGCACGATCCTCTACCTCGCCGCGCTGACCACCATCGACGACCAGCTCTACGAGGCGTCCCGGATCGACGGGGCCAACCGGTGGCAGCAGACCTGGCACATCACCCTCCCCGGCATCCGCCCGACGATGATGGTGCTGCTCATCCTGAACATCGGCACCTTCATGGCCGTCGGGTTCGAGAAGGTGCTGCTCCTGTACAACCCCCTGACGTACGACACGGCCGACGTGCTGTCCACATACCTGTACCGCGTGGGGATCGGTGAGGGCGGCAACTACTCGTTCGCCGCGGCGATCGGCCTGTTCGAGGCACTCATCGGCGTCGCGCTGGTCGTCACGGCCAACCAGATCTCGAAGCGAGCGGTAGGAGCCTCCCTGTGGTGACGACGAACACTCCCGACATCACGGCGGTCCGGGCGACCACCACGACGGTCAGGGACACGCCGGGCTACCGGGCGTTCCGGGTCGTCAACGGGCTGGTCCTGGTGGTCATCACGTTCCTGACGCTCTACCCCTTCATCAACATGGTGGCGAAGGCGTTCAGCTCGCAGGCCTACATCGCCGCCGGCGAGGTCAACCTGTGGCCGCGCGGGTTCAACCTGACGACCTTCGCGAGCGTGATGGGGGACTCGATCTTCTGGGTCAACTACCGGAACACGATCGTGTACACCCTGCTCGCCACGGCGATCGCGATGGCGCTGACCACGACCTTCGCCTACGCGCTGTCGAAGCCGTACCTGAAGGGCCGGGGCGTCCTGATCGGCCTGGCCATGGTGACCATGCTCTACGCGGGCGGGCTGATCCCGAACTACCTGCTCATCGACGCGATCGGGTTCAAGAACACGATGTGGGCGATCGTCGTGCCCGGAGCGATCAACGTCTTCAACCTGCTCGTCATGAAGTCGTTCTTCGACAACTTCCCCAAGGAGCTGGAGGAAGCCGCCGAGATCGACGGCATGACGCAGTACGGCGTCTTCTTCCGCATCGTGCTCCCGCTGTCCAAGGCCGTCATCGCCACGATGACGCTGTTCTACGCCGTCCAGTTCTGGAACTCGTGGTTCCAGGCGTACCTGTACCTGAACGACCGGGACATGTACCCGGTCACGCTCTACCTGCGCAACCTCCTCGCCGCGGCCACGTCCACGACCGACCTCGGCAGCGACACGGTGCAGATCCAGGCGAACGTCCAGTCCGTGGCGATGCTGCTCACGGTCCTGCCGATCGTCTGCGTGTACCCGTTCATCCAGAAGTACTTCGTGTCCGGCGTGATGCTCGGCTCCGTCAAGGGCTGACCTCCGCCGGCAGGCACGACGACCATCTCGATCCAGCCTGACCGTCCCGAACGACGGCGTTCACAACCTGAAGGAGAACCATGAGGATCACCCCGAGGAGGGCCGCGGCCAGCTTCGCCGCGACCGCCCTGGTCGTCACGCTCACGGCGTGCTCGACCAGCGGCGGCGAGGAGGAGGCCGCCGGCATCGACATGGAGTCGCAGGTCGGCTACATGGAGGACTTCGAGGTCGGCACCACGTTCAAGGCCACCGAGCCGGTCAGCTTCAGCCTCCTGTACCGCGACCACCCCGACTACCCCTTCAAGGCCGACTGGCCCATCGTCGAGCACCTCAAGAACGACCAGAACGTCGAGTTCGAGTACGTCAACGTGCCGCTCGCCGACCTGGCCACGCGCCGCTCGGTGCTGATCAGCTCGGGCGACGGCCCCGACATCATGCCCTCCATCTACGCCGGCGAGGAGACGCAGTTCCGCAACGCCCTGCTGCCCATCTCGGACTACGTGGAGCACATGCCCCACTTCCTCGACAAGATCGAGAAGTGGGGCCTGGAGGCCGAGGTCGAGCAGCTGCGGCAGGAGGACGGGAAGTACTACATCCTTCCCGGCATCCACGAGATCGCGAAGCCGCAGTACTCCATCGCGGTCCGTGCCGACCTCTGGGAGAAGGCGGGCATCACGGAGGACCCCGAGACCTGGGACGAGTTCAAGGAGCAGCTCGAGGCCGTCAAGGAGGCCAACCCGGACATCGACTACCCGTTCAGCGACAAGTGGTCGATCAACAGCCCGATGGAGCAGACGCTCAACGCCGCCGCGCCCAACTTCGGCACCTCGGCGGGCACCGGGTTCATCAACGGGCTGTGGTGGGACGAGGAGGCCGGTGAGTTCACCTACGCCGGAGCCTCGGACGGCTACCGGGACCTGGTGACCTACTTCGCCTCGCTCGTCGAGGAGGGGCTGATGGATCCCGAGTCCGTCACCCAGGAGATGGAGCAGGGCGAGCAGAAGTTCGCGTCCGGCAGCGTGGCCGCCATCAGCTCGAACGACCAGGAGCTCGTGAAGTACCGGGACAACTTCGACCAGCTGGGCACCAAGGACGCCGAGGTGCACCAGATCGTCGTGCCCGCCGGGCCGTACGGCAGCTACCTCTCGGCGGGCTCGCGCCGCGAGTCCGGCATCGTGTTCGGCGCCGAGGCGGCGAAGGACGAGGACTTCCTCGCGATGCTGCAGTTCGTCGACTGGCTGTACTACTCGGACGAAGGCCTCGAGTTCGCCAAGTGGGGTGTCGAGGGCGAGACCTTCGAGTGGGACGGCGACAAGCGCGTGCTCAACGAGGACATCGACGTCAACGGCCTGAACCCCGGCGCGCCCAAGGAGCTCCGCAAGGACTTCGGCTACCACAACGGGGTCTGGATGCTCGCCCACGGGTCCACGGAGGAACTCGACAAGTCGATGCTGCGGGACGAGGTCGTCGAGTTCCTCGACGGGATGAACGCGAAGGAGGAGCTGCCCCTCCCGCCGGCCATCACGTACGACGAGATGGAGCAGGAGCAGGCGACGCTCTACCAGACGAACCTGCAGGACATCGTCTACCAGAACACCGCGCAGTTCATCGTCGGTGACCGGCCCCTCAGCGAGTGGGACGACTACGTCGCCGAGCTCGAGGCGGCCGGGATGGCCGACTACGTCGAGCTGGCCAACAGCGCCGTCTCCGGCGGCGAGTGACCCCTGCGCCAGGTGTGCGGGCCGCCTGTGGCGCCCGCACACCTGGCCATGCCTGAACCACCCACCAAGGAGACCTGTGCCCCGCACCATCGTGCCGACCGAGCCCGCCGGAAGCCTCAGCGACGCCTGGCGCACCTGCCTCGGCACCGGACGGTTCAACCTCGCTCTGCGTCGCGACTACCAGGACTCCCTGGCGCTCGTGCAGCGCGACATCGGGTTCCGGTACATCCGGGGCCACGGCATCCTGCACGACGACGTCGCCGTCCACAGGCCGTACGACGTCGCCGGCCACCGGGGTACCGCCTACGTCTTCACGTACGTCGACCAGGTGATCGACGCCTACCTCGGCCTCGGCATCAAACCGTTCCTCGAGCTCGGTTTCATGCCCCGCGGCCTCGCGTCCGGCAACCAGACCGTGTTCTGGTGGCACGGCAACGTCACCCCGCCGCGCGACCACGCCGAGTGGGCACGGCTCGTGCAGGCCCTGCTGCGCCACCTCGTCGACCGGTACGGCATCGACGAGGTGCGCACCTGGCCCGTCGAGGTGTGGAACGAGCCCAACCTCACGCACTTCTGGGCAGGCGCCGACCAGGAGGCGTACTTCCGCCTCTACGAGGCATCGGTGCTCGCCGTGAAGGACGTCGACGCCGAGCTGCGGGTGGGCGGCCCCGCCCTGTCTCCCGGCGCCGACGACTGGTGGAAGCCCTTCGCCGACTTCGTCACCGCGCGCGACCTGCCCGCCGACTTCCTGTCGGTGCACGCCTACGCCTCCGGACCCGCCCAGCACGTGCCGTTCGGCGTCTACCAGACGCTCCGCCGGCCCCAGGACCTGCTGGACCAGTTCGCCCGGCCGCGCGAGATCCTCGCGGGGACGGCGCTCGCGGACCGGCCGCTGCACGTCACGGAGTTCAACACGAGCTACCGGCCGGACAACCCGGTGCACGACACCGCGTACAACGCGGCCTACCTGGCGCCGGTGCTCGCGGGCGGCGGGCAGCACGCCGACTCGTTCGCGTACTGGACCTTCAGCGACACGTTCGAGGAGGAGGGCGTCCCGGCGTCGTTCTTCCACGGCGGGTTCGGCATGCTGGCCCACCGCCAGGTGCGCAAGCCGACGTTCCACCTGTACGCGTTCCTGGCGCGGATGGGCCAGGAGGTGCTCGCGCGCGGCACGGACCACCTGGTCACGCGGCACGCGGGGACCGGGCAGGTCACGGTGCTCGCGTGGCAGCCGGTGGGTGGCACGGACGACGGCCCGGAGCCGCCCCGCCACGAGCTCCGCCTCAGCCTCCCCCTCAGCCGTCCCCCGGTGTCGGACCCCCAGGCCGCCCGGGCGACCCCCACGTCTGAGACGTCGCGGGCGTTCGTCATGCGGCACGATGTCGACGAGGTCGCCGGCAACGCCTGGGCGGCCTGGCGGGAGATGGGGCGGCCCGCGTCGCCGTCGGCCCGGCAGCTCGACGCGCTGCACGAGGCGAGCGAGCCCGCCCGCCGCGCGTACTCCCTGCCCGTGGTCCCGACGGCGGACGGCGGCCGCGTCGAGCTCGACCTGACCCTCGGCCGGCACGGCGTGACGCTGGTGACCGTCGACGGCGTGCGGGACGAGACCCCGCCGTGGCTCGATGACGCGCGGATCCTGGGCCGTGGCTGAGCGCAGGGAGTACGGCGACGGGCCTCTGGGCCGGGGGGCGAACGCCGTCTACTGGTACCTCGTGGTCGAGCTGCTGCTCGTGCTCACGTCGCTGCCCGGACTGGTCGTGCTCGCGCTGCTGGACAGGTCGGTCGGCAACGCCCCGTTCGTCGTGCTGTGCCTGCTGCCGCTGGGTCCCGCCGCCTCGGCGGGCCTGTTCGCGCTCCGCGAGCGAGCCACGGCGGACGCACTCCGGCCCGCCGCGTCGTTCTGGCGCGGATATCGCCTGAACTGGGCGGACGTGCTGCGGGTGTGGACGCCCGCGCTCGTCGTGCTGGGGTTGCTGGGCGTATCGCTCGCGAACCTGGAAGCGGCGGGCGTGCCGCGGTGGTTCGCGCCGGCCCTCCTGGTGATCGGCGCGGGGGTGCTGCTCTGGTCCGTGAACGCGCTGGTCATCGTCTCGTTCTTCGGCTTCCGGACGCGGGACGCGGCGCGGCTCGCCGCCTACTACCTCGCTGCCCGCCCGCTGGTCACGCTCGGCACGCTCTCCCTCCTGGTGCTCGCGGGCGGGGTGGTCGTGCTGACGTCGGAGGTGGTGTTCGGCCTGGTCGTGGTGGTCTGGCTCGCGTTCGTGCTCCGGAACGCACGCCCGCTGCTGGCGGACGTCGAGGAGCGGTTCACGACCGCGGGCTGAGGCCGTGCAACATTGTCCGATCTGTGGCATGTGCGCCACAGTGTGGCCATGGGGATCAAGTGGTGATCAGATGGTGATCAAGCAGGGGGACCCGGCCAGGCTCACCTACCGCTACCTCCGGGTGGCGATCGTGGCCGTCGTGCTGGTGCTGTTCGTGTCGCTGACCTGGCAGATCCTGGCCGACCACGGACGGCTCGCGTCGGGTGAGGAGTGGTGGCACGCGTCGATCAGCGCGTACTTCTACTCGCCCGTGCAGAGCATCTTCGTGAGCGCGCTGGTCGGTATCGGCGTATGCCTCGTGGCGATCAAGGGGCGGCGGGGCGCGGAGGAGGTGCTGCTCAACTTCGCGGGCCTGCTCGCCGTCCTCGTGGCCCTGGTGCCGACGCCGCTGGACGCCACGATGTGCACCGCCGAGCCGTACTGCCTCGACGTGCCGGAGCGGGTGACCAACAACGTGGGCACGCTGCTGCTGGTCGGCGGCGTGGTGCTCGCGCTCGCCACCTGGCCGCGGCGGCGCGACCTCGGCGGGCCGGCGGGCTGGGACCTGTGGCTCACCTGGCTGGCGTGGGCGGGCACCGGTACGTGGCTGCTGGCGTGGCCCGCGAGCTTCCTGACCGTGGCGCACTACGCGGCGGCCGTGCTGCTGTTCGCCTGCCTCGTGGCGGTCGCCTGGATCAACGGCTCGGACCGGGTGGTCACCGCGCAGGCCCTGGAACGGCTGCGCGGCATGTCGGCGGCGGCGTACCGGGTCTGGTACCGGTGGATCGCCGTGGTGATGGCCGCGGTCCTCGTCGTGGGCCTGTCCGCCATGGTGGTGCTGGACCGGTGGTTCCCCGGCGTGTTCCCGCAGACGCTGTTCGTGGTCGAGGCCCTGATGATGCTCGTCTTCGCCCTGTTCTGGACGCTCCAGACCATCCAGTTCTGGGACGTCGGCCTGCCCGCGCGGGCCCGGGACGAGGACGTGCCGGTGCCGGGGGACCTGCCGCTGTAGCCGGGTCGGAGCACTGCCTACCCGCGGTCCCGGCCGGGCGGGGCGGCAGCATCGTCCGACGTCGGCGCGGGCTGGGCGTGCAGGATCTCGCGGGCCTGCTCCGCCGCGCGGGCGATGCTCTCGGCGACGAAGTCCATGAACCGGGCGATGTTCTCCAGGCGGGCCGCCGCGGGGGTGTGCGGGCCGAGTACCCGCGCGCCCTGCCGTGCGGTCTCGGCGAGCGCGGTGTTGGCTCGCGCTCCGGCGATGGTCGCCTGGTAGAAGAGCTCGTTGTCGACGACGTAGCGCTCGCGACGGCGGTCGTCCCGTTCGCGACGGACGAGGCTCTGGCTCTCCAGGAAGGAGATCGCCTTGGAGATGGACCCCGGGCTGACCTGGAGGTGGCGGGCGAGCTCGGACGCGGTGTGGCTGCCCGTGTCGCTGATGAACAGGCAGGTCAGCACCCGGGCAGTCATCCGGGGCAGGCCGGAACCCATGAGGACGGTGGTGAGGGTCTCCTCGTAGTCGGCCACCGCCGCGGCGTCGCGACCGTGGGCCGGCAGGGCCGACTCCGGGCCGCGCGGGGAGGTGGGCCTGCGCCGCTGCGCGCGGCGTTCGGTGGCGCGGTGGGCCAGGTCGGCGCGGTAGGCGGTGGGACCTCCGTTGCGCATCACCTCACGGGTGACCGTCGAGGTCGGGCGGTCGATGCTGCGGGCGATCTCGGCGTACGGCCGGCTGTCGGCCAGTCCCGTCGCGATCTGCTGGCGTTCCTGCTTGGTGAGTCTGCCTCCCGGCATGCCGTTCCCCTCGGGTGCTCGTGGCGGGTCTGACGGCTCCACCATAGCGTTCAGTGCTGAACCATTGCAATGATTCCTCGTCCGCTCGTTGCGTTGTGTCGCGGGCCGTTGCAACGAATATGGTGCTCTGACCTGCGCGGACATTTCCGGAGTGCAACGAACTGCTTGTAGAGATTCGGAAAGCAACGTAGCGTTTCCGATATCAGAAAGACGCGCAGCACCGAGACCAGGAGCAGACCATGATGCAGCAGTTCACCACCCCCTCCGCCGTCACCGCCGTCGTCGACACCCCGGCCGGCCGGGTCCAGGTCATCGCGGCCGACCGCACCGAGACCACCGTCGAGGTGCTGCCGGCCGACCCGGCCAAGGGTCGTGACGTCAAGGCCGCCGAGCGGACCACCGTCACCTACGGCGACGGCGTCCTGCGGGTCAGCGCGCCCGAGCCCGCCCACAAGCTCCTCGGCCCGTCCGGGGCCGTCGAGGTCACCATCCAGCTGCCCGCCGGCTCTCGCGTCGAGGCCACCTCGGCCGCCTCGGAGCTGCGCGGCGTCGGCCGCCTCGGTGAGGTCGTCTTCGAGGGCGCCTACCGGCAGATCAAGATCGACGAGGCCACCGGCGGGCGCCTGGGCGCGACGGACGGCGACGTCGAGGTCGGGCGCCTGACCGGTCCCGCGCAGATCAGCACCCTTCGCGGCGACATCCGGATCGGCGAGGCCACCCGCGGCACGGTCGTGCTCGAGACGCAGTCCGGGAACATCTCGGTCGGCGCCGCCGCCGGCGTCTCCGCCGCCCTGGACGCCGGCACCAGCCTCGGCCGGGTCAGCAACTCCCTCACGAACACCGGCACCACCGAGCTCGACATCCGCGCGACGACCATGCAGGGCGACATCAGCGCCCACAGCCTCTGAGCCCCCGGCCCGATCCGCACCTGCCCAGGAGATAACAAGGAGAGAGCATGACGAACGACAGCGCGTCCGCGACCAGCTCCACGTGGACCGGCACGGTGCCGGTCGACGACACCGCCCTGGCCGTGACCGACACGGGCGGCACCGGGATCCCGGTGGTCTACCTCAACGGCCAGTTCGCCACCCAGGGCTACTGGCGGCGGGTCGTCGACGAGCTCGGCACCGGCTTCCGGCACATCACCTACGACGAGCGGGCCCGGGGCAGGAGGTCCGGGACCTCGGCGGACTACTCCTTCGCGGCCGCCCTCCGGGACGTCGACGCCGTCCTGGCGGCCCGGGGTGTGGAGCGGGCGATCGTGGTGGGCTGGTCCTACGGGGCCTTCGTCGCGTCGCACTGGGCCAGCCGGAACCCCGACCGTGCGCTCGGCGCGGTCCTGGTGGACGGCGCGTACCCGTACGACTGGATCGACGAGGCTATGGAGCGCCGGATCCGCACGATGTTCCGCCGGATGAGGTGGTTGACGGTCCCGCTCCGGCTGACGGGCATCACCCCGCGGATGAGCGCCGACCAGCAGGCCGACAGCAACATCGAGCTCGGCTGGATCTCGCGCGAGAGCGAGCTCGGCCCGGTGCTCGACCGCATCACCGTCCCGACCCAGTACGTGGTCGCCTCGGGCAGGTCTCTCGGCAGCAAGGGCGACGAGCAGGAGGTCATCCGTACCAGCCTCGGCGGTGTGACCGCCCGGAACCCGCACATCACGATCGGCGCGAAGGTCGCCAGCAACCACGGCGCGATCCTCAAGAAGGACTTCCGGGCGATCGCGGAGTCCGTGCGCGAGGTCGCGACGCTCGCCGCCGAGACGCCCTGAGCCCGCCCGGCGGCGGACGCTCAGGTCGGTCGGCCGGCCTGAGCGTCTGACGTGTCCTCGGCAGCGCCGAACATGGACTCGAGCTGCTCGGCGATCCGGTCCAGCTCGGGATGGTCGGAAGCCACCTCGAGAACCAGGGACTCGTGCTCGTCCACGGTTCCGACCGGATCCGGATGACCGTTCACGCGGTACGTGGCGGCGACGACGATCCAGGAAAGCCGCTTGTTGCCGTCGACGAGCGGATGGTTGCGGTTCACCGAGTCGAGAGTCGCCGCCATCTTGAGGTGGATCCCGGGGTAGAGCTCCTGGCCGTAGGAGGTCATGCTCGCGCGTGAGAGGGATGCCTCGAGCAGCCCCAGATCGCGGACGACGGGCCTGATGCGCTCGGCGACCTCGAACATGCGCAGGGCGATGTGCGGGGGCACCAGGTGGATCATTGTGCGAGCCGGTTCAGGAGCTCCCTGTCGCGTTCGCCGACGTAGTCAGCTGCCGCCAGCCAGTCCTCGGCGCTGGGGCGGGGGGTGTCCACGGGGCGCCCCAGCTCGACCTTCGAGATCACCACGGAGCCGTCCACCACAGAGAAGTCCAGGGCATCGCCCACGTGGAGCCCGGCTGCCTCGGCGATCTCCTTGGGCACGGTGACCTGGTTCTTGGGGCGAAGGGTGAGGATGGTCATGTCGTCCTCCGGTGAGAGATTCCTACTCTCCTACCATCTTACGCTCTCGGCACACCGTCGTGTCGCGCGCGGGCCCCGCGTTCGGCATGCTCGGCGACGACGGCGCACCGACCGGCGCAACGACGAGGAGACCGCATGAACGACCCCGTGACCACGCTCGATGCGCGCTTCAGCGAGCCAGGGGCCGCACCGACCACCTGGCAGGCGGCCGAGGAGGTGCTGGAGAACGCCCAGCTCAGCTGGCTGGCCACGGTGCGTGCCGACGGGCGCCCGCACGTCACGCCGCTCGTGGCCGTCTGGTTCGACGGCGCCCTGCACTTCACCACCGGGCCCGAGGAGCAGAAGGCCGTCAACCTCGCGGTGAACCCGAACGTCGTGGTGACCACGGGCACGAGCACCTGGGACGAGGGGCTCGACGTCATGGTCGAGGGGCCGGCACTGCGCGTCACCGACCCGGGCACGCTGGAGCGGCTGGCCGCGGCGTGGCGTACCAAGTGGGCGGGGCAGTGGGAGTACGAGGTGGGCGACGGCGCGTTCCGGAACGACGCCGGCGGTGTCGCGCTGGTCTTCGCCGTCGACCCGGTCAAGGTGCTGGCCTTCGGCAAGGGCACGTTCACGCACACCCGCCACGTGCCCCGGCCGGCTCAGTAGATCGTGCGTCCCCGCTCGTCGGGGATGCCCGACTTCCGCAGGAAGTAGGTGTTGATCTGGTCCCGCCACTCGGTGGCGCTGCGGAGCTGCTCCGCGAACCGCTCGGCCACGCGCTCGGCGAGGCGCGGGTCCACCAGGGGCGACACGGCCGACCACGCCTCGATCATCCGCTCCACGGCGTCCACGCCCGCGAAGTGGGTGTCGTAGATGTGCTGGATCACGGTGCTGCCGCTGTGCAGCACGTGCGTGTAGGGCACGTGGTGGAAGAACAGGAGCAGCTCGTCGGGACAGGTCCGCGTCGACTCGTACGTCTCCCGCCAGGGGGAGGGGTACTGCCCGGCGTACCCGGTGCCGGTGCGCACCGACCGGTCGACGCCGATGCCGTCGCGGTCCGCGAAGTGGTAGGTGCCCCAGGGGGTGTACTCGTACCCGTCGACGTCCGGGCCGTAGTGGTGACCGGGGCGCACCATGAAGCCCACGCCCAGTGGCGACGTGTACCGCTCGTACGTCTCCCACGAGCCGTCCAGCACGGTGTGCAGCGCCTGCCGGACGGCGTCCGGCGCACCCGGGAACGTCAGGCCGGCCCACTCGTCGAGCAGGTCGGCGGGGTCGAGCGTCGGGTCCCAGCACAGCCGGCCGTAGGCGTACAGGTTCGCCTGGGCGAACGGGTGGCCGGTCCAGAACTCGTCGTCGCCCGCGTTGGAGACCGCCGCGAACCCGCCGGCCGGCTTGTGCCACGCGCCGGTGCCCGGGTCCTCGACGGCCTTGGCCCGGCCCGTGGCGAGGTCGGCGACGGTGGGCGAGGCGCCGCCGTCCGCCGACCAGAAGCTGAAACCGAGGATCTGGCTCCACTGCGGCCCGAGGTACACGGCGTGCCGCTGCTGGCCGGTGTACTCCTGCGTGACCTGGAGCTCCAGGGCGATCCGGGTGCGCGGCATCGCGGCCAGCACGGGGGAGACGGGCTCCCGCACCTGGAAGTCCATCGGGCCGTACTTGACCTGCACGACCACGTTGTCGGCGAAGGCGCCGTCCAGGGGGTGGAAGTGGTCGTACGCCGCGCGGGCGCGGTCGGTCGACCGGTCGCGCCAGTCCTGCCGGTGGTCGTAGACGAACGCACGCCAGTGGATCAGCCCGTCGTACGGCTCGACGGCGGCGGCCAGCATGTTCGCGCCGTCGGCGTGCGTGCGGCCGTAGGCGAACGGGCCGGGCTGGCCCTCGGAGTCCGCCTTGACCACGAACCCGCCGAAGTCGGGGATCGCGGACCACACCCGCGCGGCGGCGCGCACCCACCAGTGCGCGACGTCGGTGTCGAGCGGGTCCGACGTGGACAGGCCGCCGAGCAGGATCGGGGACGCGAACGACACCGACAGGTGCACCCGGATGCCCCACCGCCGGAACACGGCGGCGATCCGGACCACGTCGCCCAGGTCGTCGGTCAGCAGACGCGCCTCGCGCCGGTGCACGTTGACGTTGTTGATCGCCACGCGGTTGATGCCCACGGCCGCGAGCAGCCGGGCGTACCGCTCGACGCGCGAGAGGTCGGCCCGCACCACGCCGTCCTCGTAGAACAGCGAGCCCCCGGAGTAGCCCCGTTCGACCTGCCCCATGACCGGGTGGGTGTCCACGTTGTCCCAGTGGTCGAGCATCCGCAGGCCGGTCGCGGGGGCGTGGGTCTCGTCGGCGTCGGGCCCGTCGAACGCGGCCTCGCCCAGGCGCACCACGTGGAACAGTCCGTGCAGCAGCCCGGCGTCGCCGTCCGCCTGCACGACGACGGCGCCGCCCTCGCGCGTGAGGCGGAAGCCCTCACCGGCGTCCGGGTCGGTGCCGGAGGCGGAGCCGGCGTCGGTGTCGGTCGCCAGGGTCAGCACCAGGTCGGCGTCGGCCACGCCGTCGCCCACCTCGAGGCGGGAGAACGAGCCGCCGAACCGCGCGGTGGCCGCGGCGACCTCCTCCGCCACGGTTCCCGCGAGGGCGCCGTCGCCCGCGACGACCACGCGGCGGCGGCCGAGCGCGGCGAACGCGTCGTCGGGCAGCCATGCCGGGTGCGGCGTCGGGACGAAGCCGGGGGCGTCAGCGGTCATGGGTCAGTCATCCCGTCCGTTGTGCGTCTGATGTGCGGAAATGCGGGCCTACTCGGCACTCTGCCCCAGCGACGCCGCCGGGTCTACCCGCGCGCGCAACCTCCTCTTCGAGACCGAGGTTTCTTTGCTTTGAGCGGCCTCAAAGCGAAGAAACCTCGGTCTCGAAGAGGGTCGGCGCGGGGTGGGCCGGGGTCGGCGCGGGGTCGGCCCGGGTGGGCCGGCGGCGGTCAGCGGCGGGCGTAGCTCTGCTTCGGGAGCTCGTACGCCAGGTCCGCCGCTGTCTCGACCGCCTCGTCCAGCTCCAGCCGGTGCTCCGCGACCAGCCGGGCCAGGTACCCGGCGTCGACCCGGCGGGCCAGGTCGTGCCGCGCGGGGATCGAGCAGAACGCACGCGTGTCGTCGACGAACCCCGACATGTTCGAGAAGCCGGCCGTCTCCGTCGCCGCCTCCCGGAACCGGCGCATGGCGTCGGGGGCGTCGAGGAACCACCACGGCGCACCGAGCCGGAGCGCCGGGTACACCCCGGCCAGCGGCGCCAGCTCGCGCGAGTACACGTCCTCGTCGATGGTGAACGCGATCAGCCGGAACGTCTCCGAGTGGCCGAACGCCTCCAGCACGGGCCGCAGCCCCCGCGTGAACTCGGCGACCACCGGGATGTCGTAGCCCTTGTCCGCCCCGAACGTGCCCGCGACCGCCGCGTCGTGGTCGCGCAGCACGCCGGGGTGCAGCTGCATGACGAGGCCGTCCTCGGCCGACATCGCCGCCATCTGGAACAGCATGTGCGCCGAGAACGCGGCCTCCTCCGCGGCACTGATCCCCGGCTCGTCCGGCCCGGTGGCCAGCGCCTTGTCGAACAGGGCCTGCGCCGCGTCGTCGGGCAGCGGCGTCGTGTCCGCGGAGAAGTGGCCGTGGTCCGTGGCCAGACCGCCCGCCGCGACGAACGCGGCGCGGCGCTCGCGGAGCGCCGTGAGGTAGCCGTGGTAGGTGTCGGTGGCGACGCCCGACGCCGCCGCGAGCCGCTCCAGGTCGCCCCGCCACGTGGTGCGGGCGGGGTGCAGCAGCGGGTCCGGGCGGAACGTCGGCAGCACGCGGCCGGGCAGGTCGGCGGCGAGCCGGGCGTGGTCGTCCAGCGTGCTCCACGCCGGGTCGGTGGTGGCGATGGTCTCGATGCGGAACCGGTCCAGCAGGGCGCGTGGGCGGAACGCCGGGTCGGCGATGGCGGCCGCCACCTGGTCGTAGATCTCGTCGGCCGTCTCGGCGGACGGGCGCACCGTGACGCCGAAGATCTCGACGAGCTCGTGCTCCATCCAGTACCGCGTCGGCGTGCCGCGGAAGTGCTTCCAGCCCGCGCAGAACCGGCGGAAGATCTCGCGCGGGTCGGTCTCCAGGCCCGGGGTGCCGGCGGGTCCCACGCCCAGCTCGGGCAGGCGGGCGCCCTGCGACACGAGCATCCGGGTCAGGTAGTGGTCGGGCACCACCAGGAGCTGGGCGGGGTCGGGGAACGGCTCGTCGTCGGCGAGCGCCGTCACGTCGACGTGACCGTGCATCGACACGATCGGCAGGTCCCGCACCGACGCGTAGATCTCGCGGGCTATCGGTCGCGTGACGGGGTCGGCGGGCAGCGCGCGGTCGGGGTGCAGGGTCCAGTCGGTCATGCGTGTGCTCCTGGCGTCTTTGCCGTACCGGTGCGGGATGCGGCCGGACAGAGTGGCTGAAAGAGGGACAAGATGGATGCGAACGTTTGCAGTCTAATCTACGATAGGGTGCAAACGTTTGCAGAGTCGCACTCGCATCGCACACAGGTCACGAGGAGGTGCCATGGTCACGGTGCATGACGTCGCCCGCGCCGCCGGAGTCTCGATCTCCACCGTGTCGCGCGCCCTCTCGTCCCCCGAACGGGTGGCGGCCGAGACGCGCGAGCGGGTCACCCGCGCGGCCGCCGAGCTGGGCTACCGGCCCAACCAGGCGGCGAGCGGCCTGCGGATCGGGCGTACGCACGCCGTCGGCCTGCTGGTGCCCGACCTGGAGAATCCCTACTTCGCGTCGGTGACCAAGGCCGTCCAGGCGCGGGCCCGCGCGGAGGGTTACGAGGTCTTCGTCGCCGACACGGACGAGGACGCCGACGTCGAGGCCGAGCTCATCGCGGCGCTGGCGTCCCGGACCGACGGGCTGGTCGTCGGTTCGCCGCGCTCCGGGGAGGCCGAGCTGCGCGCTGCCCTGTCGGGTGTGACCGCCGTGCTCGCCAACCGGGAGCTGCCCGCCGAGCCGGGCTCCGACGTGCCGCAGGTCCCGTCCGTCTGCGTGGACGACGCCGACGGCACCGCCCAGGTGCTGGGCCACCTGCACGCCCTCGGGCACCGCACCATCGCGATCGCGGCCGGCCCGGCGTCGTCCTGGTCCGGCCGACGCCGCGTCGCCGGGCTGATCGCCGCCGCGGGGCGCTGGGACCTGGAGCTCGTCGAGCTCGGCACGTTCCAGCCGTACTTCGCGGGCGGTGTCCAGGCCGCCGACCACGCGGTGGCGAGCGGTGCCACTGCCGTCGTCGCGTTCAACGACCTGATGGCGCTCGGCATCCTGGACCGGCTGCGGCACCGCGGCGTCGACGTGCCGGCGCAGATGACGGTGGTGGGGTTCGACGACGTCTCGCTCGCCACCCTCGTCTCGCCCGCCCTCACGACGGTGCGCGCGCCGCTGGCCCGGCTCGGCCGCCGCGCCGTCGACCTCCTGCTCGCCCGCCTGCGCGGTGACGCGCCGGCGAGCACCCAGCTCCCCGTGGAGCTCACGATCCGCGGGTCCTCCGGACCCGCACCTGCCGGGAAGGCCGGCTGACGCCCCTCCCGGCGACGAACCCTGGGCGACGAAGCCCGAGAGAGAGGAAGGCACCATGCGCACCTCGAAGAAGGTCGCGGCGCTCGTCGGCGTCGCGGCGCTGACCCTGCTCACCGCGTGCACCCCGCCCGCACCGCAGGGCGGGGGTGGTGGCGCGGCCGTCACCGACCCGGCCGACGTGCCCGAGACCCCGTCGGAGCCCGTCACCCTGAACATCCTCGACGTCGCGGGCAACCAGCGGCTGACGGAGGGCATGGTCGACGAGTTCGTCGAGAACAACCCCGACGTCATCGAGTCGGTGACCTGGGAGACCGGCGGCGCGCCCGACGTCACGGGCATCGTCAAGCCGCAGGTGGACAGCGGGAACCTGTCCATCGACGTGGTGTTCACCGGCAACGACGGCCTCTCGGCCGGCATCAGCCAGGACCTGTGGCTGCCGGTCGTGGACGACTACGGCGACCGGCTGACCAACCAGGAGAACTACCTGGAGCCCGCCGCGAACATGCAGGACCTCGCCCAGGGCTACGGCGTCGTGACGACGTACTACCCGTCCGGGCCGCTGCTGCAGTACGACCCCGAGGTGGTCGGCACGCCGCCCGCCACCCCCGACGAGCTGCTGGAGTGGGCCGAGGCCAACCCCGGGAAGTTCGGCTACGCACGCCCCGCGAACTCCGGCCCTGGCCGCACGTTCCTCATGGGCCTGCCGTACCTGCTCGGCGACGAGGACCCGACCGACCCCGAGAACGGCTGGGACAAGACCTGGGCGTACCTCAAGGACCTCGGGCAGTACGTGGACACCTACCCCACGGGCACCGGCCAGGTGGTGACCAACATGGCCGACGGCACGTGGGCGATGGTCCCGACGACGACCGGCTGGGAGATCGCTCCGCGTGCCGAGGGTCAGCTGCCGGACACGCTCGAGGCGGCGGCGTTCGACGACTTCACGTGGGTCACCGACGCGCACTACGCGGCGATCCCCAAGGGCCAGAGCGCGGACAAGATCAGCGCCATCCTGCTCCTGCTGCAGGACATGCTCACCCCCGAGCAGAACGCCAAGGCGTACGACTCGGGCTACTTCTACCCGGGCCCGGCGGTCGAGGGCGCGACGATCGACCTCGCGCCCGAGGAGTCGCAGCAGGTCATCGAGGAGTACGGCCGTCCGCTGTTCGACGAGCTCATCGAGTCGCAGGAGGCCGTCGTGCCGCTCGACGCGGACTCCATGGTGCAGGCGTTCGACATCTGGGACCGCGAGATCGGCGGCGGCAAGGTGGAGGAGGAGTAGTGAGCGACTTCGAGTCCCTCGAGCTGCGCGGCGTCGGACGGCGCTTCGGCGGCGTGGACGCGCTGGCCGGGCTGGACCTGACGATCAAGGCGGGCGAGTTCGTCGCCCTGCTCGGGCCGTCGGGCTGCGGCAAGTCGACGGCGCTGAACTGCCTGGCGGGCCTGCTCCCGCTCACGCACGGCGAGATCCTGATCGACGGCCGCCGCATCGACACCCTGCCGCCGGAACGGCGCGGGTTCGGCATGGTGTTCCAGTCGTACGCGCTGTTCCCGCACCTGTCGGTCGAGAAGAACGTGGCGTTCGGCCTGCAGATGCAGGGCGTGGCGCGCGCGGAGATCGACCGGCGGGTGCGGCAGGCGATCGCGCTGGTCAAGCTCGAGCAGCACGCCAAGAAGCTGCCCGGCCAGCTGTCGGGCGGGCAGCAGCAGCGCGTCGCCATCGCGCGGGCCGTGGTGCTCGAGCCGTCGCTCGTGCTCATGGACGAGCCGCTGTCGAACCTCGACGCCAAGCTGCGGCTCGACATGCGCACCGAGATCCGGCGGCTGCACCAGTCCCTCGGCCTGACCACCATCTACGTGACGCACGACCAGGAGGAGGCGCTCTCCCTGGCCGACCGTCTGGTGGTCATGCGGGAGGGCCGGGTGCAGCAGGTCGGCACGCCCGACGAGCTCTACGAGAGCCCGGCGAGCTGGTACGTCGCCGACTTCATGGGGTACCGCAACATCCTGCCCGCGACCGTCGTGTCGGTCTCGGGCGGCGGGTCGGGTGCGGAGGCCGTGGTCGAGCTGCCCGGGACGGCGGACGGTGGCGTGCGGCTCACCGGCCGCGCGGTCGGTGCGCTGGGCGCGGGTGACCAGGTGCGGGTGGCCGTGCGCCCGGACGACTTCTCGGTCGTGCCGGCCGACGGCGCGGCGACCGGTGCCGCGATCCCCGGCACCGTCGCCGTGGTCGAGTACCACGGCCGCGAGCACGCCGTGAGCGTGCAGACCGGCGACGTGATGCTGCACGCCCGCTCGGCGACGCCCCCGGAGGTCGGTGGCGCCGTCCGCCTCACGGCGCCGGTCGAGCGGGTGCTGGTGTTCCCGGAGTCGCTCGACGCCGTCGTGCCCCTGGAAGTGGCGGCGTGACGGACGGGCGCGCCACCGCGAGCCTGCGGCACCGGCTGGCCGAGCGTGGCATCGACCCCACGCTCCTCCTGCTGGTGCCCGGCCTCGTGGTCGCGGTGGCGCTCTTCGTCTACCCGTTCTCCTACGGGATCGGGCTCACCGTGCAGCCCACCGCCGCGATGCAGGAGCAGTGGGGCGGCGGCATCCTCGCGAACTACGTCGCCTTCTTCCGCGACCCGTTCGTGTTCGACTCCATCGGCCTGACCATGCGGCTCGCCCTGCCCGCCGCGCTGTTCAACGTGCTGGCCTCCGTGCCGGTGGCCATGGTGCTGCGGCACCGGTTCCGGGGGAAGCGGCTGCTGACGTCGCTGCTGGTGCTGCCGATCACGCTGGGCACCGTGCTCACGGCCCAGGGCCTGCTGATCTTCGCGGGGCGGCAGGGCTGGCTCAACCGGGCGCTGCTGGAGCTCGGCCTGATCGACGAGCCGCTGCAGCTCGTCAACAACTACCTGGGCGTCATGTTCTCCCTGGTGATCACAGGCTTCCCGTTCGCCTTCCTGCTCATCTCGTCCTACCTGTCGGGCATCGACCCGTCGCTGGAGCGGGCCGCGAAGACGCTCGGCGCCGGCTGGTGGCAGCGGTTCCGGCGCATCATCCTGCCGCTGCTCGCCCCGGGGCTGGCCACGACGTTCATCCTCACGTTCGTGCTCGCGTTCTCCGTGTTCCCGTCGGCGCGGCTGGTGGGTGACGCCATGGGCTCCACCCGCGTCATGTCGCTCATGGCGTTCCGGGCGTTCGGCGAGCAGAACGACTACGCGATGGCCTCGACCATCGCGCTCATGATGGGCGCCGTCGAGCTGCTCGTCGTGGTGGCCGTGCTCGGTCTGCGGTCGCTGCTGTACCGCGGGACCACAGGAGGGAAGGGCTGATGGCGGCGACAACGCTGGAGCGGCCGGTCGCCGCGCGGCCGTCCACCTGGTTCGTCTGGGCGGGGATGGCGGCCTTCGGGGTCTTCCTCCTCGGGATCCTCGTCGCGGTGGTGGTCGACTCGTTCGGCCGCCAGTGGTTCGACACGTGGTTCCCCGACGGCCTGACCGTCGAGCGCTACACCGAGGCCTGGGACCGGTTCTCGCTCGGCGAGGTCGTGGGCGTCACGGTCGGGGTGGCGGTGCTCGTCGTCGTCATCTCGGTGCTGGTGGGCGTGCCCGCCGCGTACGTGCTGGCCCGGCGTGACTTCCCGGGCAAGCGCGTGGTGATGCTGCTGTTCCTGCTGCCCGTGCTCATGCCGCCCATCACGTACGGCATCCCGCTCGCCACGGTCATGTACTCGTTCGGGCTCGGCCGCACGCTGACCGCCGTCGTGCTGGTCAACCTCGTGCCGTCCGTGCCGTTCGTGATCCTGACGATGACGCCGTTCATCGAGCAGATCAACCCCGCCATCGAGTCCGCCGCCCGCATGTGCGGCGCTCGCACCCGGCAGGTGTTCACGCGCATCCTCGCGCCCCTGCTCGTGCCGGGCATCCTCGCGGCGGGCATCCTGGTGCTGGTCCGGACGGTCGGGCTGTTCGAGCTGACCTTCCTCGTGTCGGGTCCTGGATCGGACACGCTCGTCGTGGCGATCTACCGTGGCATGACGGCGGCCGGCGGCGGCGAGGCACGACAGCTCATCTCGGCCATGTCGGTGATCTACACCGCGACCATGCTCGTCATGCTCGTGGTGGCGCTGCGGTTCGTGAACCCGACGCAGCTCGTGGCACAGGTGAAGGAGGCACGCGATGACGACTGAGGACCACCCGCAGGACCGCCTGCACAGGGACCACGTCCCCGACGGCGTCGACGCGCCCGTGACGCCGACGGCGGTGGGCATCGTCCACCTCGGCATCGGCGCGTTCCACCGGGCCCACCAGGCCGTCTACACCGAACGCGCCGCGCTGGCCACGGGCGACACGTCGTGGGGCATCCTCGGCGTGACCCAGCGGTCGGCGACCGTGCGGGACCAGCTCCGGCCCCAGGGCGGCGTGTACGCGGTGCTCACGGCGGGGGAGCAGGAGTCCTCGCTCGAGCTGGTCGGGTCGGTGGTCGACGTCGCCTACCCCGCGCAGGAGACCGGGCGGGTGCTGGAGGCCCTCGCGGCGCCGTCGACCCACGTGGTGACCCTGACCATCACGGAGAAGGGGTACGCGCGGCGGCCGGACGGGTCGCTCGACACGTCCGTCGTCGGCCCGGACCTGGCGGCGCTGCGCGCGGGCGACGCCGTGCCGGCGGCGTCGGCCATCGGCCTGCTGGTGCGCGGGCTCGCCGCGCGTGCGCCGTCCGGCGCGCCCATCACAGTGCTGACCTGCGACAACATGGTCGACAACGGCCGCGTGCTGGAGCGCCTGGTGCGCGAGGCCGTCGACGCCGCGCTGCCCGGCGCGGAGGGGGACGCGCTGCGCGGGTTCCTCGACGAGCGGGTCACGTTCCCGTGCTCGATGGTGGACCGCATCGTGCCCGCCACCACGCCGGAGCAGCGTGACGAGGTGGGTCGCCTGCTCGGCGTGCGGGACGAGGGCCTCGTGGTGGGCGAACCGTTCGCGCAGTGGGTGATCGAGGACCGGTTCGCCGGGCCGCGCCCCGCCTGGGAAGCCGCGGGCGCCACGCTGACCAAGGACGTGGCGCCCTTCGAGCAGGCCAAGCTGCGGCTGCTCAACGGCACGCACTCGCTCGTCGCGTACGCCGGCTGGGTCGCGGGGTACGCGACCATCGCGGAGGCGGTGACCGACCCGGAGATCGCCGAGCGGGCACGGCAGTACCTCTTCGAGGACGCGCTGCCCACGCTCACCGCACCCGACGGGCTGGACCTGCACCGGTACGGCGAGCAGATCCTCGCCCGCTTCGCCAACCCGCACACCGGGCACACCACCACCCAGGTGGCGATGGACGGCACGCAGAAGATCCCGTTCCGCTGGGGCGGCGTGGTCGCCGACGCGCTGGCCGCGGGCCGGGAGCCGCAGGGGGTGGCGTTCGGCCTGGCCGCGTGGGCGGAGTTCGTGCGACGCCGGCTGCTCACCGGGGAGGGTGTCGACGACCCGCGGGCCGGAGAGCTGGCCGCGCTGGTGAGCGACGCGGAGGTGCCGGGCGGCTCCGACGGGCTGGGCGACGTCGCCGGGCTGGCCGGCGCCGAGGAGGACCTCCGAGCCCTGCTCGGCCTGCCGGGGCTGCTGCCCGAGGGGACTCCGGAGAGCTTCGTGGACCTGGTGGCCGGGGAGATCGAGTCGGTGCTGGGCTGAGGTGCTGGGTCGGTCGTCGGTCGTCGGTCGTCGGGGTGGGGTTGAGTTCGGTCGGTCGGTCGACTGGCGGGTTCGGTCGGTTGGTCGATGGGCGGACTGAGTTCGGTCGGTCGGTCGACGGGCGGACTGAGTTCGGTCGGTTGCCCTGAGATCG
This sequence comes from Promicromonospora thailandica, assembly GCF_024171955.1. GTDB lineage: Bacteria > Actinomycetota > Actinomycetes > Actinomycetales > Cellulomonadaceae > Promicromonospora > Promicromonospora thailandica. Next base: position 317,807 of record NZ_JAMTCS010000002.1, read on the forward strand.
GTCCTTCGGAGGACCGATCTCAGGGCAACCGACCGATCTCGGTGGAGTGACTGGTGCATGTGACCGGTCTCGGTCGCGTGGCTCGTGCAGGCGACCGAACTTGGTGGAGTGGCAGGAGCAAGCGACCGAAGTCGGGGGAGTGGCTGGGAGCAACCGACCGAAGTCGATGGGAGCGCCTGGCGCACGCGACCGAACTCACCGAGGTGCCCGCTACACGCGACCGAACTCACCGAAGTGCCCGGCGCATGCGACCGAACTCACCCGAGCAGCGGGCGCAGGCGACCGAGCTCGGCCGCCCCGCACGACGGGACGCCGGCAAGCGGTTGACCGTGTCCGGCTGCCTCTGCCACGCTCCCCACTGTTTGAATCGCTTCAATCGTCACTGTCCGAGGAGGACGCACACACCATGAGAACCACGATCCTGGGGGCGGGAGCCATCGCCGGGGCCCACGCGGGAGCCGTCGCGCAGCTGCCGGAGCACGGTGTGGACGCCGTCCTGGCCCACGTGGTCGACCTGGACTCGGCGCGGGCCGAGGACTTCGCCCGGCAGCACGGCGTCGCCGCGCACGGGACCTCGCTCGACGGCGTGCTGGCCGACACGGACGTGCTGCACGTCTGCACCCCGCCCGGCGCGCACGTGGCGGCCGCGGTGGCGGCGCTGGAGGCGGGCGTGCACGTGGTGGTCGAGAAGCCCGCGGCGCTCTCCCTCGCGGAGGTCGACCGGATCGCGGCGGCGGAGGCGGCGTCGACGGCGTCGTTCACGCAGGTGGTGCAGCACCGGTTCGGGCACGGGATCCGGCAGCTGCGCCGGCTGCTCGACGAGGGCGCGCTCGGGCGGGCCCTCGTGGCCACCTGCGACACGCTCTGGTACCGCGCCCCGGAGTACTTCGAGGTGCCGTGGCGCGGCCGCTGGGACACCGAGGGTGGTGGGCCCACGATGGGCCACGGCATCCACCAGTTCGACCTGCTGCTGGCGGCGCTCGGGCCGTGGGCCGAGGTGACGGCGATGGCCGGACGCCTCGCGCGCGACGTGGACACCGAGGACGTCTCGATGGCGATCGTCCGCTTCGAGAGCGGGGCGATGGCCACGGTCACGAACTCGCTGCTGTCCCCGCGGGAGACCTCCGACCTGCGGTTCGACACCGAGGCGGCCACGATCGAGCTGTCGCACCTGTACGGCTACACCGACGCCGACTGGACGTTCACGCCGGCACCGGGCCGGGACGACGTCGCGGCCCGGTGGCAGCCGGACCCCGACGCGCTGCCCTCGGGGCACCTGGCCCAGCTGGTGCCCACCTACCGGGCGTTCGCCGCGGGCGAGGCGCCGCCGGTCACCGTCGCCGACACGCGCGGCACGCTGGAGCTGGTCGCGGCGATCTACCGCTCGGCGTTCACGGGCGCCGTGGTCCGCGCGGGCGAGATCACCGCGGGCGACCCCTTCCACACCTCGATGCGTGGCACGGGCCCCGTCTGGCCGCTCCGGTAGCTCCTGTCAGGGGTCGAGCGTAGGAATCGTCGGCGTCAGGAGGGCTCGTACGCCGACGATTCCTACGCTCGACGACGCGGTGGCCGCGACGACAGCGGTGACAGCGGAAATTCGTGGCGCTCAGGCCTGGACAACGCTTCCCGGACCGGTATTGTATCGATTCAGTCAGCCGCCGACGGAGTAGCCGGCGCGCCAGCACGAGCAAGGAGGCTCACGTGGTCCGCACACGCACCACTCCCAGGACCAGGACGGCCGCCGTCCAGGTCACCGCCCTCGCGGCGGCATCAGCCCTCGCCCTCTCGGCGTGCGGTGGCGGAACCACCGCCTCGGCCGACGCCGCGCCCGTCGCCACCGACCGCGACATCGAGCTGTCCCTGGTCTGGTGGGGTGACGACGACCGCGCGTCCCGCTACGAGGAGGCCGTCGCGCTGTTCGAGGAGAAGTACCCGAACATCGACGTCCAGACCCAGTTCCAGGCGTGGGACGACTACTGGACCGCGCGCAGCACCGAGGCCGCGGGCCAGACGCTGCCCGACGTCTTCCAGATGGACCTCGCCTACATCCACCAGTACGCGTCGAACAACCAGCTCCTGGACCTGTCGAACCAGGTGGGCGTCAACCTGGACACCGCGGGGTACGACGAGGCGCTGCTCGCGTCCGGCGCGGTCAACGGCGGCCAGTTCGGTATCCCGACCAGCACCAACACACTCGGCATGATCCGTCACGACGACCTCCTGGACGAGCTGGGCATCGACCCGCCCGCGGAGGGCCTCACCTGGGACGAGTACGACGCCTGGATCCGCGAGGTCAGCGAGGCCGGCGCCGACCACGACCCGCAGGTCTACGGCGGCACCGACTACACGGGCACCCTGTGGCTGTTCATCCAGTGGCTGCTGCAGCAGGGCAAGACGGCGTTCGACGACGACGGCACGCCCGCCTTCACCAAGGACGACCTGGTGGCCTGGGTCGAGCGCACCCAGCCGCTGCGCGACGACGGCGTGTTCTACCCCGTGCAGCGCGCCAAGCAGGTGGAGCCGCTCACGGGCCTCCAGGTCAACGAGGCTGCGACCGAGCTCACCTGGGACAACATGATGGCCGGGTACTCGGCCAGCGCCGGCACCGAGAACGTCGACCTGCTGCCCGTGCCGACCGGCGCGGACGGCTCGCAGCAGTTCTGGAAGCCGTCGATGCTGCTGTCGTCGTCGGCGAGCACGCAGGAGCCCGACGCCGCCGCCGCGCTCATCGACTTCCTCGTCAACGACCCCGAGGTGGGCGCGATCTTCGGCACCTCGAAGGGCGTCCCGGCCGTGGTCGGCCAGCGCGACGCGATGGAGATCGAGGAGGGTTCCGTGGACGGCAAGATCGTCGGCTACGAGGACGCCGTCGCCGAGCGCGTCACCGCCGACACCCCGCTCCCCGCCGAGGGTTACGGCGTGGTCGAGGTCGAGTTCAAGCGCCTGGGCGAGGAGCTCTCCTACGGCAACATCACGCCGGAGGAGTTCGCCGACCAGTGGTTCCAGAGCGCCGAGGCCAACCTCGGCGGGGCGTGACCGTGTCCGCGGCGACCGCAGAGCGCTCCGGTCCGGCCGGCGTGCGGGGGACGGCGACGTCGTCGTCCCCCGCCCGGGGCGGCGCCGGACCACGGCGCAACCGGGCCGACACGAAGGCCGGCTACGCGTTCCTGTCCCCGTGGCTGCTCGGCTTCGGGCTGCTCACCGCGGGCCCGATGCTGATGTCGCTGTACCTGGCGTTCACGGACTACAACCTGTTCCGGGCGCCCACGTTCGTGGGCCTCGACAACTTCGCCGCCCTGTTCGCGGACGCGCGGTTCCTCAAGTCCGCGCAGGTCACCGCGATCTACGTGGTCGTGGGCGTACCCGTGAAGCTTGCGGCGGCGCTCGCCGTCGCCGTGCTGCTCAACGCGCGCCACCGGGGCCAGGGCGCCTACCGCTCGATGTTCTACGCACCCTCGCTCATCGGGGCCAGCGTCTCGGTGGCGATCGTGTGGCGCGCCATGTTCATCGACGACGGCGTCGCCGACCGGATCCAGCAGCTCCTCGGCTTCCCCGCCGGCGGCTGGGTGGGCGACCCCGGCATGACCATGCCGATGATGATCCTGCTCGCGGTCTGGCAGTTCGGCGCCCCGATGGTCATCTTCCTGGCCGGCCTCAAGCAGATCCCGGCAGAGCTGCACGAGGCGGCCGCCGTCGACGGCGCGGGCCCGGTCCGACGGTTCGTCTCCGTGACGATCCCGATGCTGTCGCCCGTGCTGTTCTTCAACCTGCTGCTCGAGACCATCGGCGCGTTCCAGGTGTTCAGCTCGGCGTTCATCATCTCCGGGGGCACGGGCGGCCCGGCCGACTCGACGCTCTTCTACACCTTCTACCTCTACATCAAGGGCTTCACGGAGTTCCGGATGGGGTACGCCTCGGCCATGGCCTGGGTGCTCGTGATCGTGGTCGGCGTCATCACCGCCGTCTTGTTCCGCACCTCGCGCGCGTGGGTCCACTACACGGGAGACGTGCGATGACGACAGCGACCGTGACCTCCACCCCCGCCCGCCAGGCTCGGCAGCGCCGGCGCACCCGGTCGGTCGGGTTCCACGTGCTGGCCGTCGTCGTCGCCGTGGTGATCCTGTACCCCGGCGCGTGGATGGTGATGAGCTCGTTCAAGCCGAGCGGCGAGATCGTCGGCAACGTGAACCTCTGGCCCGAGACGTGGACGCTCGACAACTACGTGTCCGCGCTCAGCGGCATCGGTGGGGTCTCGTTCTGGACCTTCGTGCTCAACTCGCTGATCCTCGCGGTCGGCTCCGTGGTGGGCGTGGTGCTCTCCGCGAGCGTCTCGGCCTACGCCTTCGCGCGGATCAGCTTCCCGGGCCGCGGGGTGTTCTTCGCGATCATGATCGGCACGATGCTGCTGCCGTTCCACGTGGTGATCATCCCGCAGTACATCCTGTTCAACTCCATGGGCATGGTGAACACGTTCCTGCCCCTGCTGGCCCCGAAGTTCCTGGCCACCGAGGCGTTCTTCGTGTTCCTCATGGTGCAGTTCCTGCGCGGGCTGCCCCGTGAGCTCGACGAGGCCGCGCGCATCGACGGGTGCGGGCACTGGGGCATCTTCCGGCGCGTGCTGCTGCCGCTCATGCGCCCCGCGGTGATCACCAGCTCGATCTTCGCCTTCATCTGGTCGTGGAACGACTTCCTCGGGCCGCTGCTCTACCTCAAGCGCCCCGACACCTACCCGCTGCCCATCGCGCTGCGCCTCTACGTGGACCAGACGTCGGTGTCCGACTACGGCGCCCAGATGGCCATGGCCGTGCTCGCGCTGGTGCCGGTGCTGCTGTTCTTCGTGGTGTTCCAGCGCTACCTGGTGGACGGTGTCGCGACCCAGGGCCTCAAGGGGTGACCGCGGTGGGTGCGGAGCGGGGAGACGCCCGCCGACCGGACGCCGGCCCGGCCGGCGGTACGGACGAGCGGGCGGTCGGCGGTGTGGTCGGCGTCCCGGACGCCGGCCCGGCCGGCGGTGCGGACGAGCGGGCGGGCGGACGTGCTGGCGAGCGGCCCGGCGAGCGCGTGCCCGGCGAGGGCCGGTTCGCGCTGCTGGGCGAGACGCTCCTGACCGGCCTGCTCGTGCTCGCCGGCAGCCTGTTCGTGGTGACGGTCCCGGCCGCGCTCGCCGCCGGCGTCGCGCACCTGCGCCGGTACGTCGCGGGGTACGACACGTCGGCTCACTCCTTCGCCCGCGACTGGCGGACGGCGGTGCGCGAGACCTGGCTCCTCGGCGTCCTGGCGCTCGCGGCCGGTGCGGTGGTGCTGGTCAACACCGGGCTGACGGCGTCGGGCGTGCTGCCCGGCGCGCCGGTGGTGCGCTGGGTGACGTGGGCCGCCGCGGCCTGCGCCGCCGTCGTGCTGGTCCGCGCGGCGGCGGCGTGGTCGGACGGGGAAGGGGCGACCGCCCGCCCTGCCCAGACTGTCCCCGGTCCGGTGGGGGAACGGGACGTCCCTCGCAGCGCCCGCGCGCTGCTGGCCCGTGGCGCGGCCCGCGCCGGCGACGACCTGGTCGGCTCGGCGCTCCTGCTCGCTGCCCTGGGCATGTGCGCGGTGCTCGTGTGGATGTTGCTGCCGCTCGTGCTGGTGACGGGCGGCCTCCTCAGCCTGGCGGCGACCGCCGTCGAGACGCGGCGGACCGGGCGCCCCTCGCTGCCCTGACGCGCCGCCGCAACAGCTCGCCCACCCAGCGATCGTGCCCATCTCAGCACCTGATCGTGGGCACGATGACTGGGTGGGCGCGAGAGGTCCGTGAGATCGAGAATTCAGAGAGGAATTCAGCCATGATCCCGAGATCGACCCGTGCGGGCGCCGCCCTGGCGGCAGTGCTCTGCCTGGGGCTGAGCGGGGTGGGCGTCGCGACGTCCGCGCAGTCCGCCGAGCCCGCCCGTCAGACGCACCTCACCCCGGGCCGCCCGTCGTCCGCCGCCCAGGGGACCGAGCCGCTCGGCCGGGGCCTGGTGGCCGCCGCGACCAGCGAGGGCGTGTTCCTCAGCTGGCGGCTGCTCGCCCCCGAGGTGACCGGCCACACCGGCGACGGCCTGACGGGCCCGGGCTTCGCGGTGTACCGCGACGGGCGGCGCATCGCGAAGGTGACCGGTGCGACCAACTTCTCCGACCCGGCGGGCAGCCCCGGCTCGCGGTACCGCGTGGTGCCGCTGAGCGGCCCGAACAAGGGCAGGGCGGCGTCGGCCGAGGTGTGGGCCGACGGCCACCTGGACATCCCCCTCGACAAGCCCGCCGACGGCGTGACGCCCGCGGGCGAGACCTACACCTACCGCGCCAACGACGCCTCCGTGGCGGACCTCGACGGGGACGACGAGTACGAGCTCGTCGTGAAGTGGGACCCGTCCAACTCCAAGGACGTCTCCCAGGTGGGCTACACCGGCAACGTCTACCTCGACGCGTACGAGCTCGACGGCACGCAGCTGTGGCGCGTCGACCTGGGCGTCAACATCCGCGCGGGCGCGCACTACACGCAGTTCCCCGTCTACGACTACGACGGCGACGGCCGCGCCGAGCTCATGATGAAGACCGCCCCCGGCACGCGCGTGACCACGTACCGCGCCGGGCGGCCCGCCGGGCAGCACTACGTGCCGATCGCCAAGGACGACCGCGCGGCCGGGGTGCGGCACACCGACGACTACCGGATGTCCGCGGGCGACTACTACGAGCACCTCGTGGACGTGTTCCGCGGCTGGTCGACCCGCCCGGAGGTGGTGGCGGGGGACTGGCCCGCCACGCTCGAGGAGGCGTGGGGCATCGGCCCGCGATGGACGTACCCGCTGTCCGACGCCGACGCGCGCGCCGCCGTCGACCACTTCGTCGACGTCTACGCCCCGTCCCGTTCCACGCGAAACCAGCTCCGCGCGTTCGAGGGCTTCGTGCTCACCGGGCCCGAGTACCTCACCGTGTTCGACGGGCGCAGCGGCCGCCCGCTGGAGACCGTCGACTACGAGCCCGGGCGCACCGACGACGGCCTGCTCTGGGGCGACTACGCCATGAGCCGCATCGAGCCGGGCAACCGCGTGGACCGCTTCCTGTCCGGCGTCGCGTACCTGTCGAAGGACCGGCCGAGCGCGATCTTCGCGCGCGGCTACTACACGCGCTCGACGGTGGCGGCCTACGACTGGGACGGGCGGCACCTGAGCCGGCGCTGGCTCGCCGACTCCGGCTGGACGCCCATGCGCAATCCCTTCTCCGACTCCCCGCACGGCGTGCCCGGCACCTCGCCCGAGTGGGGAAGCCTGACCACCCAGGGCTTCCACTCGCTCTCGGCGGCCGACGTCGACGGCGACGGGCGCCAGGAGATCGTCTACGGGTCCGCGACCCTGGACCACGACGGGTCGCTCCTGTACTCGTCGTTCGACACGCTGCCCGAGGGTTCTGCGAACCCGGGAGCGCTCGCGGGTCTCGGCCACGGCGACGCCATGCACGTGACGGACATCGACCCGGCGCGCCCGGGTCTGGAGATCTGGACCGCGCACGAGGGCGCGACCTGGGCACCGTACGGTTCGGCGATGCGGTCGGCCGAGGACGGCGCCGTGCTGTTCGGGCAGTACTCCGGGCGGGACACGGGCCGGTCGATGATCGGCGACGTGCTCCCCGACGTGCCCGGCATCGAGGTGTGGGCGTCGATGCCGGACGGCACGCTGGGCTCGGGCACGCTGAGCGCCACGGGCGAGCAGGTGTCGACGTCGACCATGGGCACCAACCAGTCGGTGCGCTGGGCCGGGGACGGCAGCACGCAGATCGTCGACGGCGCCGAACCGGCGACGCCGGTGATCCGGGACTGGTCGCGCGGCGTGGTGCGGACCCTCGACGGCACGCTGACCAACAACGGCACCAAGGGCAACCCGTCGCTCGTGGCCGACGTGCTCGGCGACTGGCGCGAGGAGGTGCTGGTGCGCACCGCCGACTCCGGCGCGCTGCGGCTGTACACCACCACCGAGCCGAGCGACATCGCGCTCTACACGCTCATGCAGGACCGGCAGTACCGCGTGGAGGTGGCACGGCAGCAGACCACCTACAACCAGCCCTCGTACCCGAGCTTCTACCTGGCGACGGACACGAACTGGGCCGAGGTCCCGATCCCGCGCAGCTGACCTGCGGCCGGCCACACAGTGAGTTCGGTCGGTTGCCTCGAGATCGGTCCTTCAAGCGACCGATCTCGAGACAACCGACCGAAACTCAGGGGCGGGCGCTCGACGTGCGGACCACCAGGGTGGGCTGGAACATCACGTGCTCCGCCGTGTCCGGAGCCGTGAGGAGCAGGTCGGCCGCGCGGACGCCGAGCTCGTGGGTCGGCTGGCGCACCGAGGTCAGCGGCGTGGACAGCTCGGCGGCGAAGGCGACGTCGTCGTACCCGACCACCGCCATGTCGGTGGGCACCGCGATGTTCTCCGTGCGGAGCGTGCGCAGCACGCCCAGCGCGACGAGGTCGTTGACGCAGAAGACGGCGGTGGGCTGGTCGCCCGACTCCAGCAGGCCGCGGATCGCCGCCTCGCCGCCCTCCGCGTTGAGGCTGGTCACCGTGATCTCGGTGAGGGCCTGCTCCGGGTCGAGCCCCACGGCGGCCAGCGCCTTGACCACGCCCTCGTGGCGGTCGGCGCACTGGCGGATCGTGTGCGGTCCGTTGAGGAACGCGATGCGGGTGTGCCCCTGCTCCAGCAGGTGCTGGGCGGCGAGCTCGCCGCCGCGCACGTCGTCGACGGCGACCGAGGAGATGCCCGGGTCGGGCGACGGCCGGTCCAGCAGGACGACGCCCGTGCCGCGCCGGCGGACGGCCTGGAGGTGTTCGATGTCGTCGGTGGCGGGCACGACGATGATGCCCTGCACGCCGTGCTCCTCGAACAGGCGCAGGTAGCGCTGCTCGCGCCCGGGGTCGTCGTCCGACGAGGCGACCATGAGCGTGAAGTCGTCGCGGTCCAGGCGCTCCTCGATGCCGCGCGCCACGTCGGTGAAGAACGGGTTGGCGATGTCCAGCACGATGGCGCCGATGGTCGTGATGGTGCCCGCCCGCAGCTGCCGGGCCGACCCGTTGCGCACGAAGCTCAGCTCGGCGATCGCCGCCTCGACCCGCTCCCGGGTGCCGGGCAGCACCCGGTCGGGCCGGTTGAGCACGTTGGACACCGTGCCGACGGAGACGCCGGCGGCGCGGGCGACGTCGGCGATGGATGCTCGGCGGGGAGCGGCCGGACGAGTCATGGAGCACCTCCTTGCTTCGGGCTACATTATGAACCGTTTCAGGGCGGGCAGGTCGAGGAGGACCGAACATGTCGAGCGACACCGCGGGCGCACGCGTCTGCTTCACGTCCCGGGTGCGGGCCGACCGGCTCGCGGAGTACCGCGCCGCGCACGCCGCCGTCTGGCCGGAGATGCTGCGGGCCCTGCGGGACACGGGCTGGCGCGACTACCACCTCTTCCTGCGCGACGACGGCCTGCTGGTCGGCGTCCTGGAGACCGACGACTACGCCGCGGCGCAGCGGAGGATGGCCGCGACCGAGGTCAACGCGCGCTGGCAGGAGGCGATGTCGGGGTTCTTCGTCGACGACGGCAACCCGGACGAGGGCTTCGTGGTGCTGGACGAGGTCTTCCACCTGGAGGGTCAGCTCGCGGCACTCGGTGAGGCCTGACGGCCGCCCGCGGTAGCGTCCGCGCCCGCCGACCCAGTCATCGTGCCCAGGATCGGGGTCGATCCTGGGCACGATGACTGGGTGGGCGGAACGGGGCGCGGCGCGTTCCGCCGGTCAGTTGACGCCGCCCTCGCGCTCGCTGAGTGCCTCGATGTCGGTGATCTCGGTCGGGTCGGGGCGGTTGAAGGCCCAGGTCACGAACCACAGCAGGACGCCGATGAGCAGCAGCCAGCCCGCGATCTGGTACTGCAGCGGGTCGCGCCCGGTCCACGGCCCGACGAAGAACGCGCAGAGCAGCGCCCCGAGGATCGGCAGGATGGTCGGTGCCACGAAGTGCTTGCGGTCCACGATGTCGCTGCGCAGCTTGAGCACCGCGACGTTGACGATGGTGAACACCGCCAGCAGCAGGAGCGACGTGGTGCCGCCGAGCGCCGCGATGACGCCGTTCTCCTCCTGCAGCGTGACCAGCACGATGAGGCCGAGCGCGATGACGGTGGTGAACAGGATGGCCGCGGTGGGCGTCTGCCGGCGCGGCGAGACGCGTCCGAGGAAGCGGGGCAGCACCCGCTGCTTGGCCATGCCGTAGAGCAGGCGGGACGCCATGAGCATGTTGATGAGCGCCGAGTTCGCGACGGCGAAGATGGTGATGAAGGGGAAGACCGCCCCGATCGGGAACCCGGGCAGGGCCCGCTCGACCACCAGCGTGAGCGGGGTGTCGCTCGCGCCGAGCTCGCCCACGGGCACGATCGCCACGGTGAAGACGGCGACCAGCACGTAGATGACGCCGGTGATGCTGATGCCCGCGATCATCATGCGCGGGAAGTTCTTCACCGGGTCGTGCGTCTCCTCGGCCATGTTGACGGCGTCCTCGAAGCCGACCATCGCGAAGAACGCCAGCGCGGTCGCCGCGGTCACGGCGAGGAACGCGCTCTTGTCGCCCGGGCTCTCGAAGACCGTCACGCGGCTGAAGTCCGCCTGCCCGCCGAACGCCGCGAAGATGCCGGCCAGGATGATGAACAGCAGACCGGAGAGCTCGACGAGCGTCAGCACGATGTTCGCCTTGACCGACTCGCCCACGCCGCGCAGGTTCACCAGGGCGACCAGCGCCATGAACACCAGGGCGACGGCGACGACGGTCCACGTGCCGGCGCCGTCGATGCCGAGACCGACGAGCAGGTTGGACCCGACGGCGCGGGCCGCGGTGGAGGCCGAGGTGATGCCCGAGCACATCACGGTGAAGCACACGATGAACGTGAGGAAGTGGATGCCGAACGCCTTGTGCGTGTACAGCGCGGCGCCTGCTGCCCGGGGGTACTTGGTCACGAGCTCCAGGTAGGAGAACGCGGTGATCAGCGCGATGACGAAGGCGACGATGAACGGCGCCCACGCCGCGCCGCCGACCTCGGCCGCCACCTGCCCGGTGAGGGCGTACACGCCCGTGCCGAGGATGTCCCCGACGATGAACAGCAGGAGCAGCTTGGGCCCCATGACGCGCTTGAGCTCGGTCGGTTCCTCGCCGAGGGCTGCGTGTCCCTCGGCCGTTGGCTGGCTCATTCCGGTCGCCTCCGTTCTCCAGGTGGCACGACGCCGGGCCACCGTCACGAGCTGCGGGCAGTCGATCACCCCTGATCGCCCAAGCGTTCCGTAACTGCCACAGCACGGCAACGGACGCGCCGGACGTTCTTGACGCTCTGACCAGGTGGGTCTATCTTCCCCAGTATCGTTTGAACGATTCAACAGCCAGTCGGAAGACAGCCCTGCGGTCACCGCCGACCGCCCGCACGCTCGACGGAGAGACATGCCGAACGCCGCACCGATGCTGCGCCTGGAGGGCGTCGCCAAGTCCTTCGGGCCGGTCGCCGCGCTCCGCTCCGGGACCCTCGTGGTCCGGCCGGGGAGCATCCACGCGCTCGTCGGCGAGAACGGCGCCGGCAAGTCCACGCTCGTCAAGATCGTGGGCGGGGTGCACCGCCGCGACGCGGGTGTCGTCGAGCTCGACGGCACGCCCGTCGACTTCGGCGGGCCCGCGGAGGCCAAGGCGGCGGGCGTCGCCGTCATCCACCAGGAGCCCGCCAGCTTTCCCGACCTGACCGTCACCGAGAACATCTACCTCGGCCGCGAGCCGCTGCGCCGGTTCCGCCGGATCGACCGGCGTGCGATGCGCGACGGCGCGCGCGAGCTGTTCCGCAGCCTCGGCGTCGACCTCGACCCGGACCGCCCCGCCGAGGGCCTGTCCATCGCGGACCAGCAGATCGTCGAGATCGCCAAGGCGATCTCCCTGGACGCCCGCGTGCTGGTCATGGACGAGCCGACGGCGGCCCTCAGCGCCGTCGAGGTGCGCCGGCTGTTCACCGTGGCCCGTGGGCTGCGCGACGCCGGGCGCGCCGTCGTGTTCATCTCGCACCGCCTCGACGAGGTCGCGGACCTCTGCGACACGGTCACCGTGATGCGCGACGGCGCGCACGTGTCGACCGACGCCGTCGCCGACGTGACCCCCGACGAGCTGGTGCGGCGCATGGTCGGCCGCGACGTCGCCGAGCTCTACCCCAAGGTGCCGAGCACTCCCGGCGAGGTGGCGCTGCGCGTCGAGGGGCTCGAGTCCACGGGCACGTTCCACGACGTCTCCTTCGAGGTGCGCGCGGGCGAGATCGTCGGCCTCGCGGGCCTGGTCGGCGCCGGGCGCAGCGAGATCGCCCGCGCGGTGTTCGGCGTCGACCGGTACGACGCCGGGCGCGTCGTCGTCGGCGGGCGGGTGCTGACGCCCGGCGACCCGGCCGCCGCCATCGCCGCCGGGCTGGCCCTCGTGCCCGAGGACCGGCGCCTGCAGGGCCTCGTCGTCGAGTCGTCGGTGGCGCGCAACGTGTCCTCGGTCGCGCTGCGCCGCCGGCGCGCCGTGCTGCTGCCCGGCGCCGAGGCCGAGCTCGCGCGCGACTGGGCCGGCCGGCTCGCCGTGAAGGCCGGGGCGCTCGACGCCGACGCCACCACGATGAGCGGCGGCAACCAGCAGAAGGTCGTGCTCGCCAAGTGGCTGGCCACGCACCCGAAGGTGCTGATCGTCGACGAGCCCACGCGCGGCATCGACGTCGGCACCAAGGCCGAGGTGCACCGGCTGCTGTCGGGCCTGGCCGCGCAGGGGCTCGCCGTCCTCATGATCTCGTCCGAGCTGTCGGAGGTGCTGGGCATGGCCGACCGCGTGCTGGTAGTGCGCGAGGGGCGCATCGTCGCCGAGCTGGACCGCGCCGCCGCGACCCCCGAGGCCGTGATGCGCGCGGCCACGCCGGGCGCTTCCGCCGTCGCCGAGGGCGGTGCCGCATGAGCCTCCTGCGCCGCCGCGAGGCCGGCATCGCCCTCGCGCTCCTGCTGGTCATCGGCGTGACCACCGTGGTCCAGCCCGGCTTCCTGTTCAGCGCGGGCGGCTGGCGCGACCTGCTGCTCACCCCGGCCATCCTCGTCGTGCTCGCCGTGGGCCAGGCCGTCGTGGTGATCACGCGCAACGTGGACCTGTCCGTCGGGTCGGTGCTGGGGCTGACCGCGTACCTCACCGGCCGCCTGTTCATCGACGCCCCGGACCTGCCCCTGGTCGTCGTGGCGCTCGCCGCCGTCGCCGCCGGAACCCTGCTCGGCCTCGTCAACGGCGCGATCGTGGCGTTCGCCCGCGTGCCCGCGCTCGTCATCACCCTCGGCACCCTGTACGTCTACCGCGGCGTGACGTTGACCTGGGCCGGCAGCGACCGGATCGACGCGGGCGACATGCCGCGCGCCTTCCTGCGGCTCGGCACGCAGCAGGTGCTCGGCGTGCCCGTGCTCACGATCGTCGCCGCCGTCGTGCTCGCAGCCGTGGCGCACTACCTGCACACGTCGCGCGGCGGGCGGCAGCTCTACGCGATCGGGTCCGACCCGGCCGCCGCGGCCCTGGCCGGCCTGCCCGTGCGCCGGCGGCTGCTCGGGGCGTTCGCCCTCGGCGGGGCCCTGGCCGGGCTGGCCGGCGTCATGTTCGCCGCGCGGTACGGCACCGTCTCCTCCGGGGCCGGCACCGGGATGGAGCTCCAGGTCGTGGGCGCCGTCGTGGTGGGCGGCGTGGCCATCTTCGGCGGCAGCGGCACCGTGGCGGGCGCCGCGCTGGGCGCCATGCTGCTGCTCACCATCAACCGCGCCCTGCCCGTGGTGGGCATCCCCGACTTCTGGCAGCGGGCGGTCGTGGGCGCGCTCATCATCGGCGCCATCGCACTCGACCGCGTGCTCGCCACCCGGCGCTCGCGGCGCCTGGCAGCGGCCCGGGACGCCGACCCGCCGGGCGGGACCACCGCCGTCGGCCCGGCCGCGCCCGGACCGGACCACGACCGCACGCGCACCGAGGAGGCGACCGCATGAGGTCCCACGCCCGCCCGTGGTGGCAGCGCGCGCTGCTCACCCGCGAGATGCTCACGGTCGCGATCCTGGTCGTCGCCTGGGTGGTCGCCTCGGCGACCGTCCGCGGCTTCGACGGCCCGCTGACCATCACCTACCTGGTGCTCGACATCGCGCCTGTGCTGCTCGTCGCCCTCCCGATGACGCTGATCGTCGCCACGGGGGAGATCGACCTGTCTGTTGCCTCGGTCGTGGGCCTGTCCAGCGTCACCTTCGGGCTGCTGTACCAGGCGGGGCTCGGCCTGTGGGCCGCCCTGGCGGCGTCGGTGCTGCTCGGCGCCGTGTGCGGCGCGGTCAACGGGGCGCTCGTCGCGTACGCCGGCCTGCCCTCGCTCGCGGTCACCATCGGCTCGCTCGCCCTCTACCGCGGCCTCGCCGTGGGCCTCCTCGGCACGACGGCGGTCACCGGCTTCCCCGACTCCTGGACCGACGGCGCCACGGCCAACCTGAGCGAGTCGCCCTGGCCGGTGGTCACGCTCGGCCTGCTCGCGCTGGCCGCCGTGTTCGCGGTGCTCCTGCACGCCACCCCGTTCGGCCGCAACGTGCTGGACATCGGCCGCAGCAGCGAGGCGGCCCGGTTCTCCGGCGTCGACGTGCGGCGCACCCTGCTGATCCTGTTCGTGCTGTCCGGCGCGGTCTCGGCGCTCGCGGGCGTCTACTACACGCTGCGGTACGGCAGCGCCCGCGGCGACAACGCGACCGGGCTGGAGCTCCAGGTGGTCGCGGCGGTGCTGCTGGGCGGGGTGTCGATCTTCGGCGGGCGCGGCGCGCTGCACGGCGTCGTCGCGGGCGTGCTGCTCATCGGCGTGCTCGGCAGCGCCCTGCGGCTCGAGGGCGTCACGGTCAACGTCATCAACATCGTGATCGGCACGGCGCTCGTCGTGTCGGTGGTCGCGCCGCGCATCGCGGGCGGCGTCAGGGTCCGACGGCGGGCCTCCACCTCACCCCGCGACGGTTCCGCCGTCGCGCAACGAAGCTAGGGAGACGGACGATGAAGTTCACATCTGTGGTCACGGCCGGTACGGCCGTGGTGCTGGCGCTGGGGCTGGCCGCCTGCTCGGGCGGCGGGGGCGAGGGCGGCGGCGGGGGCGACGACGACGTCGCGATCACGATGCTGCCGAAGAACCTGGGCAACCCCTACTTCGAGGCGTCGACGGCGGGCGCCCAGGAAGCGGCGGGCGAGCTCGGCGTGGCGGTCGACGAGGTGGGCCCGGACGCCGCCTCGCCCGACGCCCAGGTGCCGTTCATCAACACCGCGGCCCAGCAGGGTGTGAGCGCGCTCGTCGTGTCGGCCAACGACCCGACCGCGATCGGCGACGCGCTGGAGGAGGCGCGCTCGGCGGGAACCAAGGTCGTCACGTTCGACTCGGACACCGAGCCGCAGTTCCGCGACCTGTTCGTGAACCAGGCCTCGGCGGAGGGCATCGCGGACAAGCAGCTCGAGCTGATCGCCGAGCAGATCGGCGGCGCGGGGGAGATCGCGATCCTGTCGGCGTCGGCCAACGCGACCAACCAGAACGCGTGGATCGCGCTCATGGAGGAGAAGCTCGCGTCCGACTACCCCGACATCGAGCTGGTCGAGACCGTCTACGGCGACGACGACGACCAGACCTCGTTCGACAAGACCGCGGCGCTGCTGCAGTCCCACCCGGACCTCAAGGGCATCGTCTCGCCCACGACCGTGGGCATCGCGGCGGCCGCGCGCTACGTGTCGACGTCGGAGTACAAGGGCAAGGTCGCGGTCACGGGTCTCGGCACGCCGAACCAGATGCGGGAGTACGTCGAGGACGGCACCGTCGAGGCGTTCGCGCTGTGGAACCCGACCGACCTGGGCTACCTCGCGACGCAGGCGGCCGCCGCGCTCGTGGCGGGCGACATCACGGGCGCCGAGGGCGACACGTTCGAGGCCGGCCGGCTCGGCGAGTACACGGTGGGGGCCGACGGCGAGGTGCTGCTGGGCGAGCCCTTCGTCTACGACGCGAGCAACATCGCGGACTTCGACTTCTGACGGAGGGCGGCCGCCGTCGTCCTCGCGCCGATCTCCCTCCGCCTCACTCCTTCGAGACCGAGGTTGCTTCGCTGTGCGGTCGCTCACAGCGGAGCAACCTCGGTCTCGAAGGGGAGGGAGGCGGGGGTGCCGCCCCGTCAGAACAGCCAGGGCGCGTCGCGGTGGAGCAGGCCGTCCAGGTAGCCCGTGACCGTGCGGACGTAGGTCGCCGAGATGTGGTCGTCGTCCCGGTACACCAGCACGTTGCCGACGACGGCGGGGCACTCGTCCGCCGTGCACAGGGCGTCGTTCAGGTCCACGGGCACGAGGGAGTCGGGGACGCCCGGCGTGGTCGTGAGCGGGTCGGGGGCCCCGAGGATCTCGTCGCGGGCGCGGCCGCAGTCGCCGTCGGCGCCGTGCTCGGCCACGCAGTCCACGGGGTTGGTCGGGAACCGCATGTTGTCGCGCAGGGCGAGCACGGGGACGCCCTGCGCGTCCAGCTTCTGCCAGGCGGCGAGCTGACCGGGCAGGATGCGTTCGGCGACGCCGGTCGCCACGCCCGTCTCGGTGCCGTCCACGACCACGGCGTCGGGCGCGATCCCGTCGAGCACGCCCACCAGGTCCTCGTTCCACGGCAGGCAGGACGGGAAGCCCTGCACCTCCGTGGCCGGGTCCTGCATGCGGCAGCCCTGCTTGGCCACGAGGACCAGGTGCCAGTCGTTCTCCTGGGCGATCCGCTCGAAGGCGGGCACCCACTGCATGACGTGCGAGGCGCCGACCATGACCACGGTCCTCGTGGGTGCCGCCGGCGCGTGGATGTCGCAGGTCAGCACCTCGATGCCGTTCGGCATCTCGCGCCCGTGGCCCTGGACGCAGCCCGGTTCCACCTGGGACTCCGGTACGTCCTCCGCGGCCACGACGGGCGCGGGGCGCACCTCGGCCTCGGCGGGGGTCGCGCCCTCCGTGAGGGCCAGGGCGCCGGGGTACCGCTCCGACGGGACGGGGGCGCTGAGCGCGGCGAGGTCGGCCGCCTGCTGGCGCTCGGCGGCGTTCACCCAGGTGGCCGTCGGTACCGCCACCAGGGTGACGGCGAGCACGGCGGCGACCAGGGCGGGCCGGTCGCCCCGGCGGTCGCGGAAGGCCTGGGCCCCGCGCGCCACCGTGAGGTCGGTGACCCACGCGAGCAGCACGGCGACCGTCAGGATCAGCACGGCGCCGCGGATGCCGATCTGCGTGCGGTCACGCAGGTTCAGGTAGGCGATCAGCAGCGGCCAGTGCCAGATGTAGAGGCTGTAGGAGCGGTCGGCGATCCAGGTGAGCGGGCGCCAGCCGAGGAAGCGCATCAGGCGGGTGGGCGAGTCGCTCGCGTCCCCGCCGCCCGAGCCGAACATGACGAACAGCGTGCCGAGCACCGGCCACAGCGCCAGCGGCCCCGGGAAGAGCGCACCGCCGTCGAGCACGAACCCGCACGCCACCACGAGGGCCAGGCCGGCCCACGCGAGGACCGGGCGCACCGGGCCGGGCACCCGCACCCACCGGCCGAGCAGGAAGGCGAGCGCACCCGCGCCGAGCTCCCAGAACCGGGCACCGGAGTGGAAGTACGCGACGGCCTGGTCGGCCGCGGCGAGCTGGGCCGCGAAGACGAACGACCACACGGTCGCCCCGGCGGTGACCACCGTCAGGGCGGTGTGGACCGGCACCCGGGTGCGGCGCACGGCAGCGGCCACGAGGAGGATCAGGAGCGGCCAGACGACGAAGAACTGCGCCTGCACCGAGAGCGACCAGAAGTGCTGCACGGGGCTGGTGCCCGGACCGGCCGCGCCGTACGCGAGCTGGCCGGAGATCATCTCCCAGTTGACCCAGTAGGTGGCGGTCGCGAAGATCTCGCGGAGCGTCTGCAGCCAGGTGTTCTCGGGCGCCGTCAGCACCATGAGGAGGGCCGTCGCGGCCAGGACCACCAGGGCGGGCGGGGCGAGGCGCACGAACGTGCGGCCCCAGTACGCCACGGGGTCCAGGGCCCGCCGCTCGGCGCGCCGCAGCAGGGTGGCGGTGGCCAGGTAGCCGGACACGACGAGGAAGACGTCCACGCCGCCGGAGACCCGGCCGTGCCCGAAGAGGTGGAACAGCACCACCAGGGCGAGGGCGAGGCCGCGCAGGCCGTGCAGCTCCGGCACCCAGCTCGACCGCGCGCTCGCGTGCGGGGCGCCGGCGTCGGCACCCGCCGGGGCGTCGGGCCGGGGGCGGGGCGAGGAGGTCCGGGACAGCGTGGTCATGAGTTCTCCGTCGGGCCCGTGAAGGGCATATTTCCTATCGGATGAGCCGGACAAGGCTACCGCCGTCCGCCCGGTGCGCGACCCGCCCTCCCGGGGCGAGTCGGGGTGGGGCGGGGTTGACCAGCGAGACACGGCCGCCTAGGCTCCCAGTGAATCGATTCAGAACCAGTGTCGTAGAACCGGTTCGGCGGCCGTCCGAGGATGCGCGGGCCGCCGGTGCGTGACGAGGCGCGAAGAGGAAGGATCACCCGTGGTGGGCACGGATCAGATCGCGGCGGCCCAGGCCGCGCTCCAGCAGCAGACCATCGAGCTCCCGTCGTGGGCGTTCGGCAACTCCGGTACCAGGTTCAAGGTCTTCGCCCAGGCGGGCGTGCCGCGGGACCCCTTCGAGAAGATCGCCGACGCCGCCCAGGTGCACCGGTACACCGGCGTCGCCCCGCGCGTCAGCCTGCACATCCCCTGGGACCTCGTGGACGACTTCGGCGCACTCGCCCGGCACGCGGAGGACCAGGGCGTGCGGATCGGGATGATCAACTCGAACGTCTTCCAGGACGACGACTTCATGCTCGGCTCGCTCGCCCACCCCGACCCGCGGGTCCGGGCCAAGGCGGTGGACCACCACAAGCAGTGCATCGACGTCATGCGGGCCACCGGGTCCAAGGACCTCAAGATCTGGTTGTCGGACGGCCTCAACTACCCCGGCCAGGACTCGATCCGCGCGCGCCAGGACCGCATCGCGGAGGCCCTCGCCGAGATCTACGCCGCGCTCGACGACGACCAGCACCTCGTGCTCGAGTACAAGTTCTTCGAGCCCGCCTTCTACGTCACCGACGTGCCCGACTGGGGCACCTCGCTGCTGCACGTCATGGCCCTGGGCGACCGTGCCAAGGTGGTGCTCGACACCGGCCACCACGCGCCCGGCACCAACATCGAGTTCGTCGTCGCCCAGCTCCTGCGGCAGGGCCGCCTCGGCGCCTTCGACTTCAACAGCCGCTTCTACGCCGACGACGACCTCATGGTCGGTGCCGCCGACCCGTTCCAGCTCTTCCGGATCATGCACGAGATCGTCTCCGCCGGGGCCCACGCCCCGGACAGCGGGGTCAACTTCATGCTCGACCAGTGCCACAACATCGAGCCCAAGATCCCGGCGCAGATCCGGTCGGTCATGAACGTCCAGGAGGCCACGGCCAAGGCGCTGCTGGTCGACGCCGAGGCCCTCGCGGCGGCCCAGCGCGGCGGCGACGTGCTCGGCGCCCACGCCGTGCTCATGGACGCCTACGACACCGACGTGCGGCCCCTGGTCGCGCAGGTGCGGGAGCAGATGGGGCTGGAGCCGAACCCGGTCGCCGCCTACGCGGCGTCGGGCTACGCGGAGAAGATCGTGAGCGAGCGCGTCGGCGGCGCGCAGGCGGGATGGGGAGCATGAACGACAGCGTGCACGACCTGGTGGGCCGGTCCAACCGGCTGGGTTCCGACCCCCGGGTGACGAACTACGCGGGCGGCAACACGTCCGCCAAGGGCACGGCCACCGACCCCGTGACGGGCGAGCCCGTGGAGCTGCTCTGGGTCAAGGGCTCGGGCGGCGACCTCGGCACGCTGACGCCCGCCGGGCTGGCGGTGCTCCGGCTCGACCGCATGCGCGCCCTGGTGGACGTCTACCCGGGCGTCGAGCGCGAGGACGAGATGGTCGCCGCGTTCGACTACTGCCTGCACGGCAAGGGCGGCGCGGCGCCGTCGATCGACACGGCGATGCACGGCCTGGTCGACGCCGCGCACGTGGACCACCTGCACCCCGACGCCGGCATCGCGATCGCGACGGCGACCGACGGCGAGGCGCTGACCCGCGAGATCTTCGGTGACGAGGTGGTGTGGGTGCCGTGGCGGCGCCCCGGTTTCCAGCTCGGCCTCGACATCGCCGCGATCAAGGCCGCCAACCCGCAGGCGGTCGGCTGCATCCTGGGCGGCCACGGCATCACCGCGTGGGGCGACACCTCGGCCGAGGCCGAGGTGCGCTCGCTCGGCATCATCCGGCGCGCCGAGGAGTTCATCGAGGCGCGCACCGCCGCCCGCGACAGCCACCCGTTCGGGGCGGTGCGGCCCGGTCACGAGCCGCTGCCCGACGCCGAGCGGCGGGCCCGGGCGGCCGCCCTCGCCCCGGTGATCCGCGGGCTGGCGAGCACCGACGCCCCGCAGGTGGGGCACTTCACCGACTCCGCGCCGGTGCTCGACCTCCTGTCCCGCGAGCGGCTGGTGCCGCTGGCCGAGCTGGGCACGAGCTGCCCCGACCACTTCCTCCGCACCAAGGTGAAGCCCCTGGTGGTCGACGTCCCGGCGTCGGCCACGGTCGAGGAGACCGTGACTGCGCTCCGTGCCGCGCACGAGGCGTACCGCGCGGACTACGCCGCCTACTACGAGCGCGGCGCCGCCGCGGCCCGGGCGCGCGGCGAGGAGCCGCCCGCCATGCGCGGCGCGGACCCGGCGATCGTTCTCGTACCGGGCGTCGGCATGTTCTCGTTCGGGCGCACCAAGCAGACCGCGCGCGTGGCCGGCGAGTTCTACGTCAACGCGATCAACGTGATGCGGGGCGCCGAGGCGATCTCGACGTACCGGCCCATCGCGGAGGACGAGAAGTTCCGCATCGAGTACTGGGCCCTGGAAGAGGCGAAGCTGCGGCGCATGCCCGCCGCCAAGCCCCTGGCGACGCGGGTCGCCCTGGTGACCGGGGCGGCGTCGGGCATCGGGCGGGCGATCGCGACCCGGCTCGCGGCCGAGGGCGCGTGCGTGGTGGTCGCGGACCTGGACCGGGACAAGGCCGCGGAGGTCGCGGCGGAGCTCGGTTCCCCGGACGTCGCCGTGGGCGTCGCCATGGACGTGTCCTCCGAGGCCGCCGTGCGAGCCGGCGTCCAGGAGGCGGTGCTGGCGTTCGGCGGCGTGGACCTGGTGGTCAACAACGCCGGGCTGTCGCTCTCGCGGTCGCTGTTCGAGACCACCGAGGCCGACTGGGACCTGCAGCACGACGTCATGGCCAAGGGCTCGTTCCTGGTCTCGCGCGAAGCGGGGCGGGTGCTTGTGGACCAGGGGATGGGCGGCGACATCGTCTACATCTCGTCGAAGAACTCGGTGTTCGCGGGCCCCAACAACATCGCCTACTCGGCCACCAAGGCGGACCAGGCGCACCAGGTGCGGCTCCTGGCCGCGGAGCTCGGCCAGTACGGGATCCGGGTGAACGGCGTGAACCCCGACGGCGTCGTGCGCGGGTCGGGCATCTTCGCCTCCGGCTGGGGCGCGAACCGCGCGGCCGTCTACGGGGTGCCCGAGGAGCAGCTCGGCGAGTTCTACGCGCAGCGCACCCTGCTCAAGCGGGAGGTGCTGCCGGAGAACGTCGCGGCGGCGGTCTACGCGCTGTGCACCGCCGACTTCTCGCACACGACCGGGCTGCACGTGCCCGTCGACGCGGGCGTGGCGGCGGCGTTCCTGCGATGAGCGCGGGGTTCGTCGCGGTCGACCTCGGCGCGACGTCGGGCCGGGTCATGCTCGGCGTGCTCGACGGCGGCCGGGTCGAGCTGGTCGAGTGCGGCCGCTTCGCCAACGGCCCGGTGGACTCCGGCGCCGGCCTGCGGTGGGACGTCGAGGCGCTGTGGGCGGGCGTCCTGGACGGCCTGCGCGCCGCGGGCACGCTGGCGGCGCGGACGGGGGTGAAGGTCCGGGGTGTCGGCGTGGACTCGTGGGCGATCGACCACGGGCTGCTCGCCCGGGACGGCGAGCTCGTGGCGGACCCCTGGTGCTACCGCGACCCCCGGACCGAGGGCGTGGCCGAGCGGGTGTACGAGCACGTGCCGTTCGACCGGCACTACGCCGTCAACGGCCTGCAGCACCTGCCGTTCACCACGGAGTTCCAGCTCGTGGCGGGGGCCGACGGCGGGCCGGGCGCGGCCGAGTGGGCGCACGCCGACCGGCTGCTGCTCGTACCCGACCTGATCACGTACCGCCTCACCGGGCGGCAGGTCGCCGAGGTGACGAACGCGTCCACGACGGGGCTCCTCGACGTGCGCACGCGGGCCTGGTCCGACGAGCTGCTGACCCTGCTCGGCACGCGGTACCCGCCGCTGGCCCGGCTGCGCGGTCTGCTTCCCGACCTCGTGGAGCCGGGAGCCGCCGTCGGACCCCTCACCGACGCCGTCCGCGCGGCGACGGGCCTCGGCCCCGTCCCGGTCTTCGCGGTGGCCTCCCACGACACCGCGTCCGCGGTGGTCGGCACGCCCCTGCCGGACGACGGCAGCGCCGCGTACATCTCCTCCGGCACCTGGTCCCTGGTGGGCGTGGAGCTGCCCGGCCCGGTGCTGACCGCGGCCGGCCGCGCGGCGAACTTCACCAACGAGCTCGGCGTCGACGGCACGGTCCGCTACCTGCGCAACGTCATGGGCCTGTGGATTCTGGACGAGTGCGTCCGGGAGTGGACCGTGGACGCCGCGCGCGGCGACGGCCCGCCCGTCGACCTCACCGAGCTGCTCGACGCGGCCGCCGCCGAACCGGGCGGCCGGTGCCTCCTGACCGTGGACGGCGACGAGTACCTGGCCCCCGGTGACATGCCCGCCCGGGTGCGGGCCGCCATCGACCGGTCCGGGGCGGACGTGCCGGGCACGCGGGCCGCCCTGGCCCGGGTGGTCCTCGACAGCCTGGCCGAGGCGTACGCGCGCGTGGTCCGGCAGGCGGGCGAGCTGGCCGGCACCGAGGTCCGGGCCGTGCACGTGGTGGGCGGCGGTTCGCAGAACGACCTGCTGAACCGGCTCACGGCCCGGGCCACCGGGCTGCCCGTCGTGGCGGGCCCCGCGGAGGCGACGGCGCTCGGCAACGTGCTGGTCCAGGCGCGCGCGTCGGGCGCCGGACCGCGCACGCTCGCCGGGCTGCGCGAGGTGGTGCGCGCAAGCACGGAGCTGCGCGTGTTCTGAACCGAGGGTTCTTTCTGCAGGGCCGAGTGTGCACCTCCGAGTGGAAGGAAGACCATGTCATCGAACGACGACGTCCGACGTCCCTGGCTCCGAGCACTTCTCGCGGCGGCGACCGCCGTCGGCATCACGGTGGGCGCGGCGCCTGCCGGGCCCGCGGCCGTGGCGTCCGCGAGCCCCGGCACCGCCCCGCTCCCGGGGCGAGGCGCGGTACCTCGGGGTCCGGGACGGCGTCGCGGTGTACGAGGTGGGTTCGGGCGAGACGCGGTTCGAGCCGGTGCGCTGAGGCGGGCGCGTGGCTCGGCCTACGTCGACGAGCGGACCAGCAGGTGGGGGCTCAGCTCCACGCGGTGCACGGGCCGGTCGTCGCCGCCGCGCAGCCGGCGCGTGAGCAGGTCGACCGCGCCCGCACCGATCGTGGCCTTCGGCGGTCGCACGGCCGTGAGCGGGGGGTCGGCGAGGCCGGCCACCTCGTCGTCGTAGGCGACCACCGCCAGGTCCGCGGGCACGCGCACGCCGCGCTCCTGGGCCTGCTCGACCAGGGAGATCGCCTCCCGGTCGGAGTGGACCAGGAGTGCGGTGGCGCCGGACTCCGCGCACGCGTCCAGCACCGCGGCGGCGTCGCCGGACCAGCCGGGGTCGGACAGCGGCACCGTCCCGCGGTCGAGGACCACGTCGAGCCCCCGCTCCTCGGCGACCGCGAGGAACCCGCGCCGCACGGCGGCCGAGGTGGGGCTGGTCCGGGCCGTCACGAGGCCCACGCGCCGGTGCCCGCGGTCGGCGAGGTGCCGGGCGGCCGTACCCGAACCCAGCGCATGGTCGGTGGCCACGGACTCCAGGGGCTCCCGGTACGGCCCGGCCGCCAGGCGGCGCTCCATCAGCACCACCGGGAGGCCCAGCCCGGCGAGCCAGTCGGCCAGCTCGGTCGCCTCGGGTCCCTCGACGGGAGGCGCCACGAGCAGGCCGTCGACCCCGGCCCCGCCCTCGTCGCCCACGAGGGCCGCGAGCTGGTGCCGGATCTGGTCGACGTCGTACGAGCCGCCCCGCAGGATGAGGCGCGCCCACCCGTGCGCGGCCGCTCGCGCGCCGCGGATCACCTCGGGCCAGTAGTAGTCGAGCGACGGCACGACCATGCCGATCGTCGGCTGCGCGTCGTCCGCGAAGGAGCCCTCGGGGAGGGCGACGGCGGTCGGGACCACGGTGTGGGCGCCCAGGCCCGCGCCGGCGGCCCGGCCGGCCCCGGTGCCCTGACCCCCGGCAGAGGTCCCTGCGTCGCGCGCCGGGATGCGGGCGCCGCCGTGCACCTTCTCCAGCGTGCCGTCGGCGACGAGCAGGGCCAGGTCGCGCCGCACCGTCACGGGCGTCACGCCGAGCCAGCGCGACAGGTCGGTCACCCGTGCCGAGCCGGTCTCGCGCACCCGTGCGACCAGGCGCGCGCGACGTTCGCTCGGGAGCGGCGCTTCGTGGGTCATCCAACCTCCTGCTGTGCGGACCCGGTGGGTCTCATGGTCACCCGGAACGTGCCTGTCGGCGGCTCTGTGCGCGCCGTGAGCCGCAACCGCGTCAGGTGCCCGCCCCAGACGGCCGACAGCTCGGGATCGTCCAGCTCGCGCACGTCGAGCGCGGCGTCGACGACCCCAGGGTCCCAGGTGATCGCGAGCGTGCGGGGCGATCCGTCGTCGGTGGGTGCGAACCGGACGAGCGCCCGGCCGGGCTCGAGGACGACGTCACCGGCGAGCAGCCAGTGCCAGGCCGTCGGCCCGGCCGCGGTCGGTGCGTCGGCCGGGCCCGGTGCGGTCGCGGGGGAGAACTGCCAGGTGTCCTCGACGGTGACCGTCTCGGCGGCCCGGTCGAGCACCACCTCCCGCCACCAGTGCTCCAGCCCTCCGACGGCATAGGCGCCGCCCAGATCCATCCGCGCCGCCCAGCGACCCGGGTCCGCGTCGTTCCCCGCCGAGAACGACCTCGCGGCGAACTCGCGGCCCGGGACCTGCTCCACGCCGCGCACCCGGGGCACGTTGTGCCAGTCTCCCCGCACCACCCACAGGTCGTAGCGGTCCGGCCCGAAGGTGCCTGCGCGGTAGGTCGGCTTGCCGGCGTCGACCACCACGGGCACGCCGTCGAGGGCCACGACCACCGAACCGACGTCCACGTGGTTGTGGTTCTCGTCGTTGTGCCCGCCCTTGACCGCGACGGCCGGCCCGCGGGTGGACCCGGCGGCCGTGCGGGCGACGGCCACGCCCGTCGCCGGGAACGCCGCCTGGTCCACGAGCGGGGGCGTGGCCGGGGGCTCGTCGCCCCAGGGCGCGGTGAGCAGGCCCACGGCCCGGGGCAGCGAGGAGCGTTCGTCGAACAGGCTGCCGGGCTGCCCGCGGTACGACGCCGCGTGCCGGGCCGCGGCGTCGTCACCCACCCGCAGCGCCCACGCGTGCACCACGTTCCAGGGCCAGGTCGACAGCGGGCGCGCGGCCCCGTCGGCGACGTTGACGTACCAGTCGCCGCCCAGGTGCATGGAGTGCGGGAAGGCGACGGTCGCCCGGATCCGGTCCAGTGCCTCGGCAGCCGGCGCGATGCCCGCGAACGCGAGGAGGTCCTGGGCCTCCAGCGCCCGGGCCGCGCCCTGCCACCAGTAGTGGTAGCCCTCGTCGACCCCGCCGTCGTCCGGCAGGGCGGCCCAGTACGCCGCGATGCCCTCGGCGACGAGCGCCGTGGTCGCCCACCGGCGCACCGGGTCATCCTCCAGCGCGAGGTTCGCGGCGAGCACGTTGCCCTGGATCCACGGGCTCCAGTTCATGATCGGGTGGTCCACGCCCAGCCACCACCAGTCCCGGCGGTCGGTGAACGGCCGCAGCACCCGGACCCGCGCCTCGTGCCGCACACGCCTTCGGACGCCCGGGGCCCGCTGGTCGAGCACCGGACCGAGCAGGTGGTCGACCCACGCGAGCTGGGCCGCGACCTCGCCGGCCCCGAGGTCGAGGTACGGCTCGGTGACGACGGGCGTGACGTCACCGCGCCGTTCGTGCGCGTCGTCGTGCGCGGCCCAGCACCAGGTGGACTGCTCGCACAGGAGCACCACCCCGTCGACGACCTCGTCGACGTGGTCGGTGGTGGGGTCGGCCAGCGCCGCCAGGGTGGCCCGGGTCAGGCGGGCGTGGCGGGCGGCGACCTGCGACTCGTAGGCGGTCCGGTCGCCGTCCCGGAAGAACCGGGCGTACTGCGAGGTGAGGGCCTGCGGCCACGGCGTGCCCCGCTCGGCGTCCGCCCTGGCGAGCGCGGGTGCCAGGGCCCCGGTCACACCGCCGGAGGTCCAGAAGTCCCGGTCGGTGACGTCGGGGGCGGGCAGGGACGTCGTCGTCATGCGCACCTCCATGGTGAGTGCCTCGATGTTTGAAAATGATCGTAGAGCAACTCTTCGAACACTGCCAGGGGGTTGCCAAGGCGGCGGCGCTGGGCTTCAATGGGCGACCAGCGGATCGTAGTTGATCGGAATTGTTCGTCTGGACGATCGGGCGGAACACGACTCGACGGAGAGGAGCGCGGTGGTGCGCCGACCTGAGGCCCTGCTCGTCATGGACGACCGGGCGCGGAGCATGCAGTTCGGTCCCGACGAGGACGCCCGGCTGCGCGCGCTCGCGACCCTGGGTGATCCCGTGCGCGTGACGGCCTACGACACGCCGGAGGCCAAGGAGCGCCTGGCGGACGTCGAGGTGCTCGTCACCTCCTGGGGCGCGCCCCGGATCACCTCCGAGGTGCTGGACCTGGCGCCTCGGCTGCGGGCGGTGCTGCACTGCGCGGGCACGGTCCGGCCCCTGGTGTCGGACGCCGTCTGGGACCGTGGGCTGGTCGTGACGAACGCGGTGGCCGAGAACGCGGTGCCGGTGGCCGAGTTCACGGTGGCCGCCATCTTCATGGCGGGCAAGAAGGCCCCGTTCCTCGCGAACGTCGCCCGCACGCGGCGTGCCGACTGGTCCTTCGTCGACGAGCACGGCGTGCTGTCCAACCGGGACCGGACGGTCGGCGTCGTGGGCTTCTCGCGGACCGGGCGGCAGGTCGTCGCCCGGCTCACGACGCCGGGCACGGGCCCCGAGACGCGCGAGATCCTCGTCGCGGACCCCTACGCCGACCCGTCCGACGTCGCCGCGGCCGGCGCGCGGCTGGTGTCGCTCGACGAGCTGCTGACCGCGTCGGGCATCGTGACGCTGCACGCCCCGGAGCTGCCCTCGACCCGTAAGCTGATCGGCGCCCGCGAGCTGGCGCTCATGCCGGACGGGGCCACGCTGATCAACACCGCGCGCGGCGCCGTCGTGGACACCGCGGCGCTGGAGCGCGAGTGCGCCGCGGGCCGCCTCTACGCGATGCTCGACGTCACCGACCCCGAGCCGCTGCCGGCGTCGTCGGTGCTGTACGACCTGCCGAACGTCATGATCACGCCGCACGTCGCGGGCTCGCTGGGCACGGAGGCGCGCCGCATGACGGTGGCCGCGCTCGACGAGCTCGAGCGGTACGCGCGGGGCGAGACGCTCCGCAGCCTCGTCACCCGCGCGGACATGGAGTTCGTCGCATGACCGCCGACCGCGTTTGGCTCGCCGGCTACGCCGACCGGCTCCTGTCCGCCGTGCGGCCCTACGCCTCGCCGAGCGGCTCGCTCGTCACGCTCCCCGGCACCCCGGGTGGGTACGGCACCGCGGTGGACGGCCTGGAGGGGTACGCCCGCACGCTCCTGCTGGCTGGCTTTCGGCTCGCCGGGGAGGGCGGCGCCGATCCGACGGGCCTGGCCGAGCGCTACGCCGCCGGACTGGCCGCGGGCGTCGACCCCGCCCACCCGGAGCGCTGGACGCGGCCCGACGAGCACGGGCAGGCCAAGGTCGAGGCCGCCTCGCTCGCCCTGATCCTCGACCTCACGCGGCCCTGGATCTGGGACCGGCTCTCGCCCACGGCGCAGCAGCAGACGGTCGACTACCTCGGCACGGTCGTCGGCGACGACGACTACCCCGACAACAACTGGGTCTGGTTCCGGATCGTCGTCGAGACGTTCCTGCGGTCGGTCGGCGGACCCTTCTCCGCGGACGACGTCGCCCGGGACCTCGCGGCCCACGACCGGTTCCGGCGCCCGGACGGCTGGTTCGCCGACGGGCCCGAGCGCAGCTTCGACCACTACGCGGGCTGGGCCCTGCACCTGTACCCGACCCTGTGGGCGCGGATGTCCGGCGCCGCCGAGGTCGCGTCGGCGGCGGGTGACGACCTGGCCGCCCGCGCGGCGACCGACCGCGAGCACCTGGCCCGCTTCCTGGACGACGCCCTGGCGCTGGTCGGCTCCGACGGCTCCCCGCTGCTGCAGGGGCGCAGCCTCACCTACCGCTTCGCGGCCGCAGCGCCCTTCTGGGCCGGTGCCGTCGCGGGTGTCGGCCGGCCGGGGCAGCTCCGCGCGGCCGCGATGCGCGTCGTGCGGCACTTCGCGTCCCACGGCGTCCCGGGTGACGACGGCCTGCTGACCCTGGGCTGGCACCACCCGTGGCGCCCGATCGCGCAGCGGTACAGCGGCACCGGATCGCCGTACTGGGCCAGCAAGGGCCTGCTCGGGCTGGCCCTGCCCGCGTCGCACGACGTGTGGACGGCGCCCGCCGAGCCGCTCCCGGTGGACGACGGCGACGTGCTCGCCGTCGCGACCGGGCCGGGCTGGGCGATCAGCGCCACGCGCGAGGACGGCATCGTGCGCGTGATCAACCACGGCACCGACCACGCGCTGCCGGGGTCCGACGTCGCCGACTCGCCGCTCTACGCGCGGCTGGGCTACTCGACCGCGACCTCCCCGCTCCTGGACGCGACGGGCTGGGCGGCACCGCTCGACCAGTCGGTGGTGCTGCTGGACGCAGCGGACCGGGCGACCCACCGCACGGGCTTCGTCCCGCTCGACGTCCCGGCCGTCGGCACCGGTGTGGCCCTCGGTTCGGTCGCCGAGGCCCACTGGGTCGACCAGGACCCGACCGTGCCCGACCACGGCTCCGGCCGGCCCGGCACCGCGATCGCGGCGGGGCGGATCACCACCGTCTCCGTCGTCCGCGGGGCGTGGGAGGTCCGGCTGGTGCGGGTCGAGGAGCCGGCCGGCGCCGCGGCGGCGCTGCGGATCGGCGGCTGGGCCGCCGGTCCCGGCCTCGCCTCTACGCTGGTTCCCCTGCTCGGCGAGGTCGCACCGGTGAGCGGCGAGACCACCGCCGCCGACGCCACACCGCTCGCGGGCCCCACGACCACGCCCTGGCTGCGCTACGCCCCCGTGCCCGAGGGCTGGCTCGCCGTCGGCGTCCACCTCGAACGCACCGGCCCGGCCGCCGGACGGCGGCCGCAGCTCGACCTCGTCCCCGGCCGCGTCGTCGTGACGTGGCCGGACGGCGGACAGACCACGGCAACCCTGCCCTGACCACACCCTCCGCGCCCGCGACCAGGACGTCGCGGGACGGGATTACTCGAAGGAGAGTAGGAATGAACCGCAAGATCATGAGCGCGGTCGGCGTCGCAGCCGCCGCGGCGCTGACCCTGACGGGGTGCGGCGGCGAGTCCGAGCCCGCGGCGGCGGACGGCCCCGTCACCCTGACCCTCGCCGGCTGGGACTTCGCGTCCACGCCGGAGTTCCAGACCCTCGCGGACGCCTACCACGAGGCGAACCCGGACGTCACCGTCGAGCTCAAGGAGTACCCGGCGGGCGACGACTACGACACCGCCCTGACGGCGGACCTGGCCGCGGGTGCCGCGCCCGACGTCTTCATCGTCAAGAACCTGAAGAACTACGTCACGTTCACCGAGGGCGGCACGCTGCTCGACATCTCGGACGTGGCCGCCGAGCTCGACCCCGCCACCGGCGGCCTCGAGCCGATGGCGATCGACGGCGTCACCTACGCCGTGCCCTACCGTCAGGACTCGTGGCTCCTGTACTACAACAAGGAGCTGTTCGAGAAGGCCGGCGTCGACCTGCCCGACGGCTCCTGGACCTGGGACGACTACGCCGAGGCCGCGGAGCAGCTGACCGAGGGCATCGGCGAGAAGCAGGTCACCGGCACCTACCTGCACAGCTGGCAGTCGACCGTGCAGGGCTTCGCGCTCGCGCAGAGCGAGGGCGCCTCGCTCGACGGCGGCGACTTCTCCTTCCTCGCCCCCTACTACGAGCGTGTGCTGGCGATGCAGGACGCGGGCGCCCAGCCCTCGTACGCCACGGTCACCACCAACGAGCTCACCTACCAGGCGCAGTTCGGCACCCAGAAGTCGGCGATGCTCCCCATGGGCTCCTGGTACATCGGCACGCTCGTCGCCGAGCAGGAGTCGGGCGCGGCCGACACGTTCGAGTGGGGCATCGCGCCCATCCCGCAGCTCGACGAGTCGACCACCGGCACCGAGAGCACGCCCGTCACGTTCGGCGACCCGACGACCATGGGCATCAACGCCGGCATCGACGAGGCGAAGATCGAGACCGCCAAGGACTTCCTGACGTTCGCCGCCGGCCCGGACGGCGCCGCGGCGCTCGCCGGCATCGGCATCACGCCCGCCCTGATCGACGACGCGGTCGCCGACGCGATCTTCGGGCTGGAGGGCGTGCCGCAGGACGACCTGTCCCGCTTCGCCTACGCCACGCACGAGACGCTGCCGGAGAACCCGGTGGGCCAGAAGACGGCCGCGATCCAGACCATCCTGGGTGAGGCGCACTCGGCGATCATGTCCGAGTCCACGCCGGTGGACGAGGCGCTCGCCGAGGCCGAGGAGCGCGTCGCCAACGAGGTCGGCTGATGGCGACACCCGTCGCCCACGAGCAGCGGACGCTCGGGTTCACGCAGCCCGAGCGTCCGCAGCTCCGGGCGCCCCGCACGTCCCTCAGGCTGCGCAACGCGCTGATCGGCTGGACGTTCATCCTGCCGAACTTCCTCGGCTTCGCGGTGCTCACGCTCGCACCGGTGGCCACGCTGTTCTACATCTCGCTCACGAGCTGGAACATCTTCGGCGCCGCCCAGTGGGTGGGCCTCGACAACTTCGCGCGCCTCATCGGCGACAAGAGCTTCCACACCGCGCTGGGCAACACCTTCTACTACGCGGCGCTGCACATCCCGATCACCATCGTCGTGTCGCTGAGCCTGGCGCTGCTGCTCAACCAGAAGCTGCGTGGCGCCGCCTTCTTCCGCACCGTCGCCTTCTTCCCGTACATCACGTCCATCGTCGCGGTGGCCGTGGTGTGGAACATGCTGTTCAGCCCGGAGTTCGGGCCCATCAACCAGTTCCTGAGCCTGTTCGTCGACGGCGACCTGCCGGGCTGGACGGTCTCCAAGGACTGGGCGATGCCCGCGGTGATCATCGTCGGCACCTGGAAGGACATGGGCTACTACATGCTCCTGTTCCTGGCCGGGCTGCAGACGGTGCCCGGCGAGCTGCACGAGGCCGCGCGGATCGACGGCGCGAACGCCTGGCAGCGGTTCTGGAACGTCACGCTGCCGTGCCTGCGCCCCACGATGTTCTTCGTGACCGTCATGGTCACCATCCAGAGCTTCAAGGTCTTCGACCTGATCCTCGTCATGACCGACGGCGGACCCGGCCAGGCGACGCTGGTGCTGAGCCAGTACATCTACCAGAAGGGCTTCGAGCAGTTCGAGTTCGGGTACGCCTCGTCCGTCGCCGTCGTCCTGTTCCTCATCTGCATCCTCGTGACCGTGGTGCAGTTCCTGTACAACAAGCGGAAGGAGGCGTGATGGCCGCCCGCCCGTCCGCACTCCGCAGGTCCGGCCGGGTGCTCCTCTACGTGGTGATGATCGTCGCCGCGGCGGGCATCATGCTGCCGTTCGCCTGGATGGTCATCTCGTCCCTGAAGCAGAACAACCAGGTGTTCACCGCGCCGGTGCAGTGGATCCCGGCCCCGGTGCAGTGGCGCAACTACCTCGACATCTGGGTCAAGGCCGACATGGTCACGTGGGTGCGCAACACCCTCGTGCTGTCCGTCGCCGTGACGCTGCTGCAGGTGCTGACCGGCAGCTTCGCCGCCTACGGCTTCGCCAAGATGCGATTCCCCGGCCGGGACGCGCTGTTCCTGCTCTACATCGGCACCATCGCGGTGCCCTGGCAGTCGTACATGATCCCGCAGTTCCAGATGCTCTCGAGCTGGGGCCTGAACAACACCCTGTGGGCGATCATGCTGCTCCAGGCGTTCGGGGCCTTCGGCGTGTTCCTCATGAAGCAGTACTACGAGTCGATCCCCGACTCGCTCTCGGAGGCGGCGCGCATCGACGGGCTCTCCGAGTACGGCATCTGGTGGCGCATCATCATGCCCCTGTCGGTGCCCGCGCTCGCGTCGCTGACGATCATCACGTTCGTCTCGACCTGGAACGACTACCTCGGCCCGCTGATCTACCTGCGTGACCGCTCGCTGTGGACGATCCAGCTCGGCCTGCAGTCGTTCATCGGCGAGTACAACGCCGAGCACGCGCTCATCATGACCGGCTCGGTGCTGTCCGTGCTGCCGATCGCCCTGATCTTCCTGCTCGGTCAGCGGTACTTCGTCGAGGGCATCGCGACGACAGGCGTAAAGGGATGAGTGCGGTGGGGGTGGCGGCTCCCGCGCGGCGCCGCCGGATGCTCCTCGGGCCCGAGACCTACGAGCTCGTGTTCGGCACCGTCTACACGGGCCTGATGACCAACCTGCTGCTGGCGCTCGCCTGCCTGCCGCTCGCGGTCCTCGTCGCCGCGACCGACCTGGCCTCGACCTGGCCGCTCGCCGCCCTGACCGCGCCGCTGCTCGGCCCGGCCCTGGTGGCGGCCTTCACGGTGTTCGCCCGGTTCAGCGCGGACGGGTCGACGGCCGTGGTCCGCACCTTCGCCGGCGCCTGGTGGCGGCACCTGCGCCGTGGCCTGGCGATCGGGGCGCTGGGTACGGGCGCCGTCGTCGTCGCCGTCGTCGACGTGGCGTTCTTCTGGGGGCGGACTGCGGGTGCGGCCGCGATCCCGGTGCTGGTCACGCTGGCGGCGGGGGCGGTCGCGACCGCCGTCCTGGCCCTGGCCGCCGTGCCCGAGATGCCGGACGCCCGCCTGCGCGACATGCTGCTCGCGGCCCTCGTGCTCGGCGCCCGGCGCTGGTACGTCTCGGTCGGGGTGCTCGTCGTGCTCGGCCTGCTGACCTCCGTGGTGGCGACGCGTCCCGCGGTGGGCCTGGGGTTCGCGGCGGCCCCGCTGCTGTTCGCGGCCTGGGGCGCGTGCCGCTTCGCCCTCCGCCCACCCCCGCCGAAGTAGAACCCCAGCGAAGTAGAACTGCAGCGAGATAGAACTCCAGCTCCACGACGGAGCTGGAGTTCTACCTCGCCCTGGTTCTACTTCGCTGCAGTTCTACTTCGGCAGGGGGGAGCGGGTCAGAGGTGCGGGGCGACGTGCTGCTCGTAGCGGGACAAGACCGTGGTTGCCGTCTCGGCCGGAGGACGCGCCCAGATCTCCTCGTTGAAGATCTCGGTCTCGACGTCGCCCACGTACCCGGCGTCGCGCACCCAGCCCGTGATCGTCGCGAAGTCGACGTACCCGTCGCCCACGTGCCCCCGCGAGTTCAGCGGCTCCGCCGCCAGCGGCAGCACCCAGTCGCACACCTGGTACGACGCGATCCGGTCCTCCCGGCCGGCCCGGGCGATCGACGAGCGCAGCGCCGGGTCCCACCACACGTGGTACGTGTCGACGACGACGCCCACCTCGGTCGGCGCGAACGGCGCAGCCAGGTCGAGCGCCTGCGCCAGCGTCGAGATCACGGCCCGGTCGGCGGCGAAGATCGGGTGCAGAGGCTCGAGCACGATCCGCACGCCGTGCTCGGCGGCGAACGGCACCAGGTCGGCGATGCGGTCGGCCACCCGGCCGCGCGTCGCCACCAGGTCCCGGTCCACGCCGGACGACGGTGCGCCGCCCGGCGTCGACCCCGGCAGCCCGCCCACGACGAACACCAGCTCGGCGGTGCCGATCGTCGCGGCCTCCTCGATCGCCAGTCTGTTGTCGTCGAGCGCGGCGCGGACGCCGGCGTCGTCTGCCGTGGTGAGGAAGCCGCCGCGGCACAGCGACGAGGCGCGCAGCCCGGCGTCCGCGATGATGCGGGCCGCCTGCGGCGCGCCGACGGCCTGGACCACGTCGCGCCACGGCCCGACCGCACCGAACCCGGCCCGCGCCGCCACCTCGCACGCCTCGGCCAGCGACGCGTGCTTCACGGTCGCGGTGTTCAGCGACGCCCGGCTCATGCGGCCACCCCGTTCGTCGTGAGGAACGCCCGCAGCCGGGCGGCGGCCAGGGGCGGGTCGAGCAGCATGCCGCAGCCGTCGGCCAGACGCGCGAGCTCGACCAGGTGCCGCAGCGACCGGCCGGAGTGCAGCCCGCCCACCAGCGAGAACCCGGGCTGGAAGCCGTTGAGCCAGGACAGGAACGCGATGCCGGTCTTGTAGTAGTACGTCGGCGCGGCGAAGATGTGCCGGCCGAGCGCCTCGGTCGAGGCCAGGATCTCGTGGCCGCGCGCGGCGTCCCCGGCGTCGAACGCCTGCAGCGCCGTCGAGGCGGCGGGGTAGATCGCGGCGAAGATGCCGAGCAGCGCGTCCGAGTGGCCCTGCCCGTCGCCCGCGATGAGCTCGGGGTAGTTGAAGTCGTCGCCCGTGTAGAGCCGCACCGGGCTGCCGGGCAGCGCGGCGAGGGACCGGCGCAGCCCCACCTCGTGCGCGGCGTCGAGCAGCGAGACCTTGACGCCGTCGACCCGCGGCTGGTGCGCGCGGATCAGGTCGAGGAACGTCGCGGTCGCTTCGTCCACGGCGTCGGACCCCCAGTAGCCCGCGAGGGCCGGGTCGAACATGGTGCCCAGCCAGTGCAGGATGACCGGCCGGTCAGCTTCGGCGAGCACGGCGTCGTAGACCCGCGCGTAGTCCTCCGGGCCCCGGGCCACGCGGGCCAGCGCCC
This sequence comes from Promicromonospora thailandica, assembly GCF_024171955.1. GTDB lineage: Bacteria > Actinomycetota > Actinomycetes > Actinomycetales > Cellulomonadaceae > Promicromonospora > Promicromonospora thailandica. The sequence goes on from NZ_JAMTCS010000002.1 coordinate 353,025, forward strand.
GGGACGCCATGACGATCACCTGCGCGCCGGCGTCCTGCACCACGTGCACCTGCTCGCGGTACGCGTCGGTCACGATCTTCAGCGCCGCGTCACCCGGATCGAGCGCCGCGACGGCCTCCGGCGCGAGCTGGTCGGTGCCCGCGCCGCACGCGATCCGCGCGCCCACCGAGGCGGCCTCGGCCGCCGAGCGCCGCACCAGCTCCTGGGTCGCGGCCCAGTCCAGGCCCATGCCCCGCTGGGCGGTGTCCATGGCGTCGGCCACGCCGAGCCCGTGCGCCCAGATGCGGTGCCGGTAGGCGAGCGTCGCGTCCCAGTCGACGACGGCGGGCGCGCCCGGCACGTTCTCGGCGCCCACCTGCGGCACCACGTGGGCGGCCGCGAAGGCGATGCGGGACGTGATCGGGCCCGACGGCGTCGTCCACGGGCCGGGGGCGTTCAGCTCGACGGCCTCGGAACCGGTGACCCGGCCCTCGTCGTCGAACACGGGCAGGGCGACGGGCGCCCCGCTCACAGCGTGATCTCCGGGACGTCGAGGCGCCGGCCCTCCGCGGACGAGCGCAGCCCCAGCTCCGCGAGCTGCACGCCGCGGGCCGCCGAGAGCAGGTCGTAGCGGTGCGGGCGCCCGGCCACGACGTCGCGCAGGAACTCCTCCCACTGCAGCTTGAAGCCGTTGTCGAGGTCGGCGTTCGCGGGGACGTCGAGCCACTGCTCGCGGAACGGCTCGGTGACGGGCAGGTCCGGGTTCCACACGGGCTTGGGGGTGTGCGCGCGGTGCTGCGCCCGGCACCGGCGCAGGCCCGCCACCGCCGACCCGTGCGTGCCGTCCACCTGGAACTCGACGAGCTCGTCGCGGAACACGCGTGTGGCCCACGACGAGTTGATCTGCGCCACGACGTCGTCGCCGGCGGGCGTGGTCACGTCGAAGATGCCGTACGCGGCGTCGTCGGCGGTCGCCGCGTACTCGCGGCCCTGCTCGTCCCAGCGGGTCGGGATGTGCGTCGCCGTCTTCGCGGTGACCGTCCTGACCTGGCCGAGGATGCCCTCCAGCACGTAGTTCCAGTGGCAGAACATGTCGGTGGTGATGCCGCCGCCGTCCTCGGCGCGGTAGTTCCACGACGGGCGCTGGGCGGGCTGCGAGTCGCCCTCGAACACCCAGTAGCCGAACTCGCCGCGCAGCGACAGGATGCGGCCGAAGAAGCCCTCGTCCACCAGCCGGCGAAGCTTGACCAGGCCCGGCAGGTACAGCTTGTCGTGCACGACGCCGACGGTCACCCCCGTGGTGGACTGCAGCCGGGCGAGCTCGATCGCCTCGGCGAGCGTCTCCGCCGTCGGCTTCTCGGTGAAGATGTGCTTGCCCTGCTTCATCGCCCGGGTCAGGGTCGCGGCCCGCAGGTTGGTCATGGCGGCGTCGAACACGATGTCGGCGTCGGCGATCGCGGCGTCGAGGTCGGTGGTCCAGTGCTCGACGCCGTGCCGGTCCGCGAGCTCCTTGAGCTTGTCGGCGTTGCGGCCCACCAGCACCGGCTCGACCTGGACCCGGGAACCGTCGGCGAGCGTGACGCCGCCCTGGTCACGGATCGGCAGGATCGAGCGGACGAGGTGCTGGCGGTACCCCATGCGGCCGGTGACGCCGTTCATGGCGATGCGAAGTGTGGTCACGGCGGGACTCCATCGTCGTGGGAATGCGCTTTCCCACGGAGCGTAGCGCACCCGACGGCCTCGCGTACATGCCGGTCGTCCGGCCCGTCAGCGCGGTGGCGTCGAGTCGCGGAGCACGACCTCGCCGTGCACCGGTGCGCGCGACCCCTCGGCCCGGCCCAGGGCGAGCGCCGTGGCCAGCGAGCCGATCTCCGCCAGCGGGATGCGCACCGTCGTCAGACCGGGCGACACGTCGCGCAGGGTGTGGATGTCGTCGAACCCGGCCACGGCGACGTCGTCCGGCACGCTCAGGCCCGCCTCGCGGACGGCGGCCATGGCGCCCACCGCCATCACGTCGTTGACCGCGAACACCACCTGCGGGAGGTCTGCCCGGGCGGACAGGAGCCGGGCCATCGCGGTGTAGCCGCCGTCGCGCGTGAAGTCGCCGGGCACCACGGAGCCGGCGGGCACCGGGCAGCCCAGTGCGTCGAGCGTGTCGAGGAACCCCGTGGTCCGGTCGGCGGCCGTGCGCAGCCCGGGCGGCCCGGCGAGCACCCCGAACCGGCGGTACCCGCGGTCGTGCAGGGCCCGGGCGAGGGCTCCCGCGCCGCCCGCGTTGTCGATCTCGACGACCGGCAGGTCGCCCACGGCCTGGCCGATGGTGGCCACGCCGCCGCCCGCGTCCCGGAAGGCCGTCAGCGCCGACTCCAGGGCGGTGTCCTCGGCCTGGCGTTGTGCGAGCGCCTCGGCCGAGGCCTCCTCGGGGACGTCGCGCAACGGCACCAGGCGGCTGCCCGCCAGGATGATCGCGCGCGACCGCTGCCGCCGGGCCAGCTCGACGAAGGCCAGCTCGCGGTCCCGCCGCTGCTCGGTGGAGGCGAGCGTGACGATCAGGCCCTCGCGCTCGGCGGCCCGGGCCACGCCCGCCGCGATGGTGGAGAAGTACGGGTCGGCGATGTCGTGCACCACCAGGCCGAGCGCCGTGGTGCGGCCGCGGGCCATCGCCTGGGCGCTGGGGTCGGGCGAGTAGCCGAGGCGCCGGGCGGTCTCCAGGACGCGCTCGCGCAGGTCCTCGCGGACGCTGCGGGTCGCGCTCCCGTTGATCGCGCGCGACGCCGTGGCGAGCGAGACGCCGGCCTCGCGGGCGACGTGGCTCAGGGTGACGGGGGCGTCGGACATGAGGTCATCCTGCCGTGTCCGGACGGTCCGTGGTCACCGGAGCGTGCCGACCGCCCGGGGGCGGGGCCGGGCCCCGGCCCCGCCCCCGGGCGGATGTGTCAGACCCGGGCCACGCGTAAGGCCGCGTCGCGGTGGGTGCGCTCGATGATGCTCGAGTAGCCGGCGATCATCCGCACGTGGCTGAACCGGGGCCGGACGGCGGTCCGCGCCGACTCGAGCTCCTCGCGCCGCGCGGCGGCCTCGATCCACGTCGTGGCGATCTCCGCCGGCTCGTACGAGGTCACGAAGCCGATGCGCTCCACGATCGACGGCGCGTCGCCCACGGGGGTCGTGACCGGCACCGCGCCGCACATGGAGCCCTCGATGAGGCACAGCGGCGCGGCCTCGCCGAACGCCGAGGTGAGGGCGACGACGTCCGCCGTCGCGTACACGAGCTCCATGTCGTGCCGCACGCCCAGCAGGTCCAGCCGCGTCAGCAGGTCCGGCCGGTCGCCGAAGATGCGGGCGAGGTCGTCGCGCAGGTCGGGGTTGGCCGCCGTCATGCCCGCGCCGCACATGAGCACGTGGCCCTTCGGCTCGACCTCGAGGAACGCGCGCGCCGACCGCAGGAACAGCTCCGGGTTCTTCATCTCGTCGTACCGCGCGGCGTACACCACGACCGTCGCGTCGGCCGGGATGCCCGCGGCACCGCGCAGGGCCAGGCGGCGCGCGCCCTGCACCGGCCGGAACCGGGCCAGGTTGATGCCGTTCGGCACCACGCGCAGCAGGTCGGCGGGCACGCCCGCCTCGCGGTACGCGTCCCGGGTGGACTCCGCGCAGCAGACGACGGCGGCCAGCCTGCCGCGGTCGGCCGCCGTGAGCAGGTCGCCGAGGGCGTCCCCCTGGTGCTCGGGGTCGGAGCGGTGCAGGCAGGCGATCACCGGCCGGCCGCCGAACACGTCCTGGTTCACGAGCCGCAGCGGCTGTTCCTTGAGCGAGAGCACCACCTGCGCGCCGGCGGCCTCGCGGGCCGCCGTCTCGAGCTCCGCCGCGGAGAAGACGCGCGGGTCGTGGCCCGCGTCGGTGCTCCGGCCCAGCGACCCGATCCGCACCCCCGCGGCGCGCAGGGCACGGTAGCGGGGGTCGTCCTCCATCCGCTGGAGGGTGGCCTCGCGCCGGACCTCGTGGTGCAGGCTCAGCACGGAATGCTGCTGCCGGCCGCCCTGATGCAGTCCGGCGACCACCGTCGAGTGCAGGACACGAGCCCCACCGCTGAAGAATCCCTCGTAGAGCGAGAGCACACGCAAACCGTTGCGCTGGATCACAGACACCACCTCCTGCGCACAGAGTGAGCCCCGCGGATGTGCGAGACATGGCAGTTCGGTTACACGAGGATTACGTATCCGAGGACTTCTGCACAAGGAGGTTTCGGATGTCCCGCTCGGCCTGTGCGGGTGAGACCTCCCGGCAGCCGAGCGCCACCCAGCGGCGGATCATCCCGGGCTCGGCCCGCAGCAGCGACGTGCCCCGGCGCAGCAGGGTGCCCAGCGGCTTGCGCGCCTCGGCGACGTCCCGCAGGAACCGGAACCAGAAGGTGACCAGGCGGGGCCGCGACAGGCAGATCGCGTCGGCGAGCAGCCCCTCGGCCCGGCAGGCGTCGACCAGGTGGGCGGCGAAGATGCCTTCGGCCAGGACGAGCGGGGCGTCGCCGATGTCGAGCCGGCGGATCCCGGTGCGGCGCGACGTCGGGATGTCGTACACCGGCACGTCCGCGCGGCCCTCCGTGGTCAGCTCCTGGAGCGCGGCGAGCGCCCCCTCGGCGTCCCACGTCTCCGGGCTGTCCCAGTCCACGCTGCCGTACCGCTGCGGCAGGCCCGGGTGGTCGATGTCCAGGTAGAAGTCGTCGAGCTGCACCACCGGCAGCCCGAGCCGCCGCGTGAGCGACGTCTTCCCGGAGCCCGACGGCCCGGTCAGGAGCACCACCCGGGCGCGGGGTCGGCGGGCACCGGGGGGCAGCTCGAAGAGGGTCGGTTCGGTCACGAGAGGCCATTCTCCCGCACGACGCCGTGGTCCGTGCCGCGGGCCGGGCGCCGGGGCCCGCGACGAACCCATCCCGCCCGGATCACCTTCGAGACCGAGGTTGCTTCGCTGTGACGGCCCGCACAGCGAAGCAACCTCGGTCTCAAAGGAGGCCGGCGGTCGGCGCGGGGGTGGCGCCGCGCTGGTAGCGACCCGGCGTGGTGCGCAGGAGACGGCGGAAGTGGCGGGTCAGGTGGGCCTGGTCGTGGAAGCCCGTCGCCACCGCGACGTCGGCCGCCGGCTCGCCCGCCAGCAGGCGGCGGCGCGCCAGGTCCAGCCGCCGCCCCACGAGGTACCGGTGCGGCGGCAGGCCGAGCTCCCGGGTGAACGCCCGGACCAGGTGCGGCACGGTCACGTCGAGCTCGGCGGCGACCTCGGCCAGCCGGACCGGGCGGGCGGGGTCGGCGTCGAGCAGGTCGCGGGCCCGCCGGGCGGTCGTCGCGGCGGACGGTTCGCGCGGCGGCGTCGGGCGCCCCGAGAGGTGCCAGGCCAGACCTTCCGTGACCAGGGCGAGCAGCCCCTCGGCCGCGACGTCCTCGCGCACCGTGAGGGCGCGGTCGAGGCCCGCGAAGCGCGCGCGGAGCGTGTCGTCGGGCACGAGCGGCGCGTCGACAGCGCGCCCGGTCAGCGCGGGGTCCAGCACCGTGGGCTCCAGGTACAGGACACGCTTGCGGAAGCCCGCGGCGGTCACGGACCGCCCGTCGTGCACGACGCCGGGCGGCAGCACCGTCACGCCGGTGTGCTCCGCCGCGTGCTCCTGCCCGCCCAGGCCGTACCCGATCAGCCCCCGGTCGACGATCAGCACCGTCCAGGTGTCGTGCGTGTGCGACGGGTAGGCGTGCTCGTGCCACGCGGCGTGCAGCACCTCGGCGACGCCGGTCACTCCCGGCCGCCACGCGCGCACCACGTCCGGACCCATGTCAAGAACGTACAAGACCGGGGCCGGGCCGCGCTCGCACGCTGGGGGGCATGACCTTCGAACAACCCAAGATCGTGATCGTCCTGCGCGACGACCTGCTCGGCTGGCAGGAGAACAACGTCACCGCCTTCCTGTCCAGTGCCGTGACGGCCGCCTACCCGGAGCTCGTGGGCGACACCTACCGTGACGCCGACGGCCAGGAGTACCTCGCGATGCTCGGCACCCCGGTGATGGTCATGGTCGCCGACGGCGACCGGCTCGGCACGATCCGTGAGCGCGCCGCGACGCGCGGGCTGCGCATCGGCGTGTACACGGCGGACCTGTTCGCCACGGGGAACGACGTCGACAACCGGGCCACCGTCGCGGGGGTCGCCACGGAGAAGCTCGACCTGGTCGGCGTCGCGGTCGCGGGTGAGCGGCGCGTGGTGGACAAGGTGGTCAAGGGCGCACGCCTGCACCCCTGACGTCAGCGCACGAGCACCACGTGCAGCGTCCGCGGGCCGTGCACGCCCTCGACCCGGTCGAGCTCGATGTCGCTCGTCGCGCTCGGCCCGCTGATCCAGGTCAGGGGGCGTTCCGGGTGGGCGTCGAGCAGGCGCACGGCCTCCGGCACGGTCTGTACCACCTGGCTCGTCCGCACCACGCACACGTGCACGTCGGGCACCAGGGAGATCGCGCGGCGGCCCTGGTCGGGCTCGCCGTCCAGCACGATCGTGCCGGTCTCGGCCACGGCCACCCGCGCGGCCGTCACCACGGCGCCGACCTCGTCGAGCTCCGTCGCCGCCAGGGGTGCGTCGCGCGTGTCGGCGCGCACGTCGACGTCGGCCAGGCCGGCGAGCCAGGCGGGGTCCAGTCCGGGCGGTACGACGACGGCGCTCCGCGCGCCCCGGGCGGGTGCGGCGCCCGGAACCCTGCCCGAAACCCTGCCCGGCGTCCCGCCGAGCAGGTCCGCGAGCAGGCCCGGAAGCCCGGCCGCGGTGACCCGGTGCACGTGCGCCCTGTAGTCCTCGAGCCGGTCCACCAGCAGGTCCAGGACCTCGTCCGACCCGGCGGCGTGCTCGCCCGCGGGCCGGTAGGCGCGCGGGATCCGGGCGGGCGTGGGTGCCGCGGCGCCCAGCGCGTCGCGGACCCGGGACAGGATCTCGGACCTCGCGTCGCTCATCGCTCGTCCTCCTGCCGTGCCTGCCGTGCCCGCCGCTCCCACCAGTCGTGGAACGTCTGCCGCGGTGGTTCCGGCAGGTCCCGCGAGCGGGTCCAGAGCGAGCCGGGGAACGGCAGCCGGCGGATCACGCCGTGCCGCGAGATCGCGCGCAGCACCCGCGGCACCCGGGCCGCCCGGCGGAAGCGGTCGCCGTCGGCCATCGCGAACGAGGCCGCCTTCATGGCGGCCTGCCAGACGCGGTCCGAGGTGTCGGGCGCGGCGCCGCCGAGCTCCACCTCCCGGGCCCGCAGCTCCACGAGGATGGACGGGATGTCGATCTTGACCGGGCAGACCTCGTAGCACGCGCCGCACAGCGTGGAGGCGTACGGCAGGTCGGACTTCTCGCCCGTGAGCTGCGGGGTGAGGATCGCGCCGATCGGGCCGGGGTAGACCGAGCCGTAGGCGTGCCCGCCCACCCGCTCGTACACGGGGCACACGTTGAGGCACGCCGAGCAGCGGATGCAGTGCAGGGCCGAGCGCCCGGCCTCGTCGGCCAGCACCGTGGTGCGGCCGTTGTCCAGGAGCACCAGGTGGAACTCCTGCGGCCCGTCGCCAGGGGTCACGCCCGTCCACATCGACGTGTACGGGTTCATCCGCTCGCCCGTCGAGGAGCGGGGCAGCAGCTGGAGGAACACCTCCAGGTCGTCGAACGTGGGCACGAGCTTCTCGATGCCCATCACGGTGATCAGCGTCTCCGGCAGCGTGAGGCACATCCGGCCGTTGCCCTCCGACTCCACCACGGCCAGCGTCCCCGTGTCCGCGACGGCGAAGTTGGCGCCGCTGATCGCCACCTTCGCCGAGAGGAACTTGCGCCGCAGGTGCGCGCGGGCCGCCATGGCGAGCTCGCGCGGCACGTCGGTGAGGTCGGGCGGGGCGTCGCCCATCCGCTCCAGGAAGATGTCGCGGATCTCCGTGCGGTTGCGATGGATGGCGGGCACCAGGATGTGCGAGGGCATGTCGTCGGCGAGCTGCACGATGAGCTCCGCGAGGTCGGTCTCGACGGCCGCGATCCCGTCCTCGGCCAGCGCCTCGTTCAGCCCGATCTCCTGGGTCGCCATGGACTTGACCTTGACGACCTCGTCGGTGCCCTTGGCCCGCACGAGGTCCGCGACGATGCGGTTGGCCTCGGCGGCGTCGCGGGCCCAGTGCACGACGCCGCCGCGCGCCGTCACGTTCCGCTCGAGCTGCTCCAGGAGCTCCGGGAGCCGGGCCAGCACGTCGGCCTTGAGCGCCGACCCGGCGTCGCGCAGCTCCTCCCAGTCCGGGACCTCGCCCACCACGCGGGCACGCTTGGCGCGGATCGTGGACGTCGCGTTGCCCAGGTTGCGCCGGAGCTGCTGGTTCGCGAGGGCCGTCCGGGCGGCGTCGGGGAACGAGGCGCCCCAGTGCAGCGGGTCGTCCGGGCGGCCGACGCCCGCGAGGGTGTCCGGCGCCGCCGCGTCCGGCGCGGACCCGCCACGCGCGGCCGGCATGCCGAGGAACGTGCTCATCGCGCCACCTCCTGGCGCTCGCCGGGCACCACCGGCGCCTCGCGGGTCGAGACGAGGATCTCCGCCAGGTGCATCGGCCGCACGCCCGTGCCCCCGCGCGAGAGCCCGCCGCCGATGTGCATGAGGCAGGACCAGTCGCCCGCGGTCAGCACCTCGGCGCCGGTGCCGACCACGTGCCCCACCTTGTCCTGCAGCATCGCCGCGGAGGTGTCGGCGTTCTTGAGCGAGAACGTGCCCCCGAACCCGCAGCAGCCCTCCGCCTGCTCCAGCGGCACCAGCTCCAGCCCGTCGACGGCGCGCAGCAGCCGCTCCGGCTTGTCGCCCACGCCGAGCATCCGCAAGGAGTGGCAGGTGGGGTGGTAGGTGACGCGGTGCGGGAACCAGGCGCCGACGTCGGTCACGCCGAGCACGTCGACCAGCAGCTCGGACAGCTCGTAGGTGCGCTCGGCCACGGCGGTGGCGGCCCGCGCCTCCTGGTCGAGCCCGGCCCGCTCCAGGACCATGCGCTGCTGGTGCCGGATGGAGCCCGTGCAGGAGCCGGACGGCACCACGACGGCGTCCCACTCGCCGTCCGCCACCGGGGCGAAGGTGCGCACGTGGTTGCGGACCACGGGTACGGCGTCGGCGAGGTAGCCGGTGTTCACGTGCATCTGGCCGCAGCACGCCTGCGCCGGTGGGAACACCACCTCGTGGCCGAGCCGCTCGAGCAGCGTGACGACGGCGCGCGGAGCCTGCGGGAACATGGCGTCCGCGATGCAGGTGGCGGCCAGGGCGATGCGCATGGGCTCTCTCCTTCGAGGTCTGACCTCACCCTAGCCCACTGTGGACAGACCACACACGTACGATGGCGCGGTGAGAACCCACGAGCGCGTCCTGGCCCGCATCGAGCAGGGCCTCGCCGCGGGCACGTGGTCCCTCGGGGACCGCCTCCCGCCCGAGCGGGCGCTCGCGGAGGAGCTCGGCGTCTCGCGCCCCTCGGTCCGCGAGGCCATCCGCATCCTGGAGGCGATGGGCATCGTGCGCACCGCCGTGGGCTCCGGGCCCAGCGCGGGCGCCACCGTGATCGACCGGCCCGCCGCGGGCCTGGGTGCCGCGGTACGGCTGCACGTGGTGTCCGGCACCCTGCCCGTGTCCGACGTCGTCGCCACCCGCGTGCTGCTGGAGTCCGGCGCGGTGCGGGACGCGGCGGCTGCCGCACCGGACGCCGCCGCCCTCGAGCCCCTGCGCGGGCACCTGGCCACCATGGCCCGGCCCGGCATCGGCGTCGCCGAGTTCCTCGAGCGTGACCAGGACCTGCACCTGGGCCTGGCCCGGCTGGGCGGCAACCAGCTCGTCGAGGCGGTCCTGAGCGGCATGCGGGCCGCCGTCGCCTCCTACGTCACGGCGGGCGCGGAGGCGGTCCCGGACTGGCCGCGGACGGCGGCCCGGCTGTGTGCGGAGCACGAGGCGATCGTGGGCGCCGTCGCGCGGCACGACGGCGACGAGGCCGCCCGCCTGACCCGCGAGCACATCGAGGGGTTCTACCGCGAGGCGGGCCTGGGCGACCGCTGAGGGCGCGGGGCGTCCGGGGCCGGCGTCGTCGCCTCGACGACGGTGCGGCACGGGTCGGCGTCCGGCCCGGTACCCACCGCGGCCTGCTCCAGCAGCGTGCGGAACAGCGCGCGCTGCTCGGGGTCCAGGCCGGTCAGCAGCTCGTCCTCCGCCGCCACGACGCGGGCCTCCGCCGCGGCGAGCACCGCCCGCCCGCGGTCGGTGGCCACGATGCGGCGCGCACGCCGGTCGGCGGGGTCGAGCCGGCGCTCGACGAGCCCGCAGTCCACGAACGCGTCCAGCAGGTAGGTCATCACGGTGCGGTCGATGCCGAGCGACGTGGCGAGCGCCGCCTGGCTCGGCAGGTTGCCGTGCACCACGGCCGTGAGGAGCTGGTAGCCGCGCGTGCCCTGCGGCAGGTCGTCGGCCGCGGCGTCCACCCGGGCGCTCCACTCGCGCAGGAGCGTGGCGAGCGACCAGCCGAAGAGGGAGTGCTCGCCGGTCCGCGTCCCCGCCGTGGTGCTCATGCCGCCATCCTACGGGAATGTGCGGTGGTCCAGAAGAGTTGTGGATAAGATCATCTGCGAAACAGACGATTTGACGATCCAAGGGACGGCTGGCGCATGACCGACTACGGGCACGACCTGCTCTTCGGCACCTTCATCACCCCGTCGAACAGCGACCCGCAGGGCCCTGTCCGGCTGGCCCGGCTCTCGGAGGAGCTCGGCCTGGACCTGGTCACGTTCCAGGACCACCCCTACCAGCCCGCGTTCCTGGACACGTGGACGCTCATGACGTGGGTGGCCGCGCAGACCCAGCGCATCCACATCTCGGCGAACGTGCTGAACATGGGCATCCGCATGCCCGCGCACGTGGCCCGGAGCGCGGCGTCGCTCGACCTGCTCAGCGGTGGCCGGTTCGAGCTGGGCCTCGGGTCCGGCGGGTTCAACGACGCGGCTGTCGCGATGGGCGCGGAGCGCCGCACGCCGGCCCAGAGCGTCACCGCCCTCGAGGAGGCCCTCGAGATCATCCGCGGCGTCTGGGACGCGGACAACCGCGCGCCGCTGCGCGTGCACGGCGAGTTCCACCAGGTCGACGGCGCCAAGCGGGGCCCGGCCCCGGCGCACGACATGCCGATCTGGCTCGGTGCCTACAAGCCGCGGATGCTGCGGATCACCGGCGCCCAGGCCGACGGCTGGCTGCCCTCGCTGCCCTACTTCAAGGAGGGCGACCTGGCGCGGGCCAACGCGATCATCGACGAGGCGGCCCAGGAGGCCGGCCGGTCACCGAGCGCCGTGCGTCGCCTGCTCAACCTGGGCGGGGCCATCACCGACCGGTCGTCCGGCCCGATGCAGGGCCCCGTGAGCCAGTGGGTCGAGGAGCTCACGCGCATGGCGCTGGACGACGGCGTCAGCGGGTTCATCGCCACGAGCGACGACCCCGACCAGATGCGCGCCTTCGCCCTGGAGGTCGCACCCGCCGTCCGCGAGGCCGTGGCGGCCGAGCGCCGGTCCGCCGGCACGGTGCCGGCCGCGGCCCGCCGGGGCGCCGCCGCCCTGGCCGCCCGGCGGCCGGGCATCGACTACGACTCGCTGCCGCCCGAGCTGGCCGCCCGGGCCGTCGAGCCGGGCGACCGGGAGTACGGCTCCGTGCGGCACAACTACCTGCGGTCCGGGGCGCCGGGCCTGGTGCTGCGCCCGCAGGACGTCGACGAGGTCGCCGCCGGGCTGGCCTGGGTGCAGAAGCAGGACGTCGAGCTCGCGGTCCGCTCCGCCGGCCACGGCATCTCCGGCCGCTCCACGAACGACGGCGGCGTGGTGCTCAGCATGCGCGGCCTGCGTTCCGTCGAGGTGGTGGACGAGGCCACGCGTCGCGTGCGGATCGGCGCGGGTGCCACCTGGGGCGAGGTCGCGGAGGTCCTGGCACCGCGCGGCTGGGCCATCACCTCGGGCGACTACGGCGGCGTGGGCGTCGGCGGCCTCGCGACCACCGGCGGCATCGGCTTCCTCGGGCGGCTGCAGGGCCTGACCATCGACCACGTGGTGGCCGCCGAGGTGGTCACGGCCGACGGGCGCGTGCTGCACGCGTCCCGCGACGAGCACCCGGACCTCTTCTGGGCGCTGCGCGGCGCGGGCGGCAACATGGGCGTGGTCACCTGGCTGGAGGTCGAGGCGGGGGCCGTGGGCGACGTCGTCTTCTCGCAGATGACGCTCGACGCGACCGACACGGCCGGACTCCTGGAGACGTGGGGCGCCACGGTCGAGGCGGCGCCGCGCGGGCTCACGTCGTTCATGATCCTGCCGCCCACGCGGCGCGGTCAGACTCCGATGGCGCAGCTCCTGACGGTGTTCGCGGCCGAGGGCGCGGACGCTGACCCGGACGAGGCGATCGCCCAGCTCGAGCTGCTGGCCGACGCCGGGCCGCTGCTGGGGCACCAGGCGCAGCTCCTGCCCTACTCGGGTGTGGTGCGCCGGGAGGACGCCCACCACTCCGGCGGCGGCGACCCGTCGGCGCGCTCCGGCCTGCTGGCCCACCTGGACCAGGACACGAGCCGCGCGGTCGAACGGCTGCTCGGCTCGGGCGAGTCGTACTTCACCGCGATCCGGGCGACCGGCGGGGCCACGAACGACGTCGCGCCCGACGCCACGGCGTACCCGCACCGGCACCAGAACTTCGCGCTCTCGGCCCTCGGCGGCGACCAGGGCCGGCTCAACCAGGCCTGGGACGCCGAGATCGGCCCCGTGATGGACGGTTCGTACCTGTCGTTCGACACCGACAGCCGGCCCGAACGGCTGCTGGAGGCGTTCCCCGAGCCGACGTTCTCGCGGCTGCGGGCGGTGAAGGCGGTCTACGATCCCTCGAACGTGTTCCGGACGAACTTCCCGATCCCGCCGGCCGAGAGCTGACCGTCCACGGGCCTGTGGAAAACTCCGCGGGGTTGTCGGTGGCGGCCCGTAGGTTCGACGCGTTGGCACCACCGTCACGACCACAGCAGGGGGACGCATGAACCTTGTCGCCGCCTCGCGCCTCGCGCGTGAGCTCATGGACCAGCACGGCCTGAAGGCCTGGACGTTCGAGTTCGACGACGCCGTACGGCGCGCCGGGATGTGCAGCTACACCGCACGGCGCATCAGTCTGTCCGCGCCGCTGACCCGGATCCACGACGAGCAGGAGGTGCGCGAGACGATCCTGCACGAGGTGGCGCACGCCCTGGCGGGGCCGGCCGCGAAGCACGGCCCCGCGTGGCGCGAGGTGGCCGTGCGGATCGGCAGCTCGGGGCGCCGGTGCGTGGACCCGTCCGCCCCGTCCATCGACGGCCCGTGGGTCGGGGTCTGCCCGGCGGGTCACCGCACCACGCGGTTCCGCCGGCCCGGCGGCCTCATGTCCTGCCGCCGGTGCGCACCGCGGTTCGCGCTCGCGCACCTCGTCGCGTGGACCTACAAGGGCCGCAACGCGGCCATGGGGGAGCGGTACGACGCGCAGCTGCTCGGCGCGTCCCGAGAGGTGGGCGAGGTGCCGCGCACGGGACCGGGGGCCGAGGAGCGGATCTCCCGGGCGGCCCGGGAGCGGGTTCCGGGCCTGAGCGTCGAACCGTTCGACCTGGGCGCGCTACGTTGACCTCATGGCTACGTCGCCCGCACTGACACTCCCCACCGGCGCTGCCGGCTCCCGCATCATCGGCCTGGGCCACCACCAGCCGCCGAAGACGCTCACGAACGAGGACATCGCCCGGCTGGTCGAGACCAACGACGAGTGGATCCGGTCGCGCACCGGCATCGTGACGCGGCACATGGCCGCGGACGACGTCACGGTGGCCGACATGGCGACCGCCGCCGCGGAGCACGCGCTCGCCGACGCGGGCGTGGGCTCCGACGCGGTCGACCTCGTGGTGGTCGCGACCGCCACGGCGGACGACCGGTCGCCCAACACGGCGGGCCGGGTCGCCTACGCCCTGCGCACCGGCGTGCAGCCCGGCGCCTCCACGCCCGAGGGCGAGGAGGCGCCGGACCTGCGCGACATCGTCGGCCCGGCAGCCATCGACGTCAACGTGGCCTGCTCGGGGTTCGCGCACGGCGTGGCCCTGGCCGACCAGGCGATCCGCGCGGGCTCGGCGCGGACGGCGGTCGTGATCGGTGCCGAGAAGCTCACCGCCTACACCGACTGGACGGACCGCTCGACCTGCATCCTCACGGCCGACGGCGCCGGCGCGGCGGTGCTGCAGGCCGCCGACACGCCCGCCGTCGGCCCGGTCGCGTGGGGCACGGAGCCCGAGCTCACGCCCGCGGTGCGGATCGAGGTGCCCGAGGTGAAGTTCCAGCAGGACGGCCGGGCGGTGTTCAAGTGGGCCATCACGCGGGCCGCGGACCGGGCGCGGGACGTCGTGGCGCGGTCCGGGCTGAGCCTCGACGACATCGAGGTGCTCGTGGCGCACCAGGCGAACCTGCGGATCATCGAGCCGCTGGCCAAGGCGCTCGGCCTGGAGGGCAAGGTCGTGGTCACGGACATCACGGAGTCGGGCAACACGTCCGCCGCGTCGATCCCGCTGGGGCTGTCGAAGTGGTGGCACGCCGGCAAGATCCCGGCGGGTGCCCCCGCGCTGCTGTTCGGGTTCGGCGGCGGCTTCGCCTGGGCCGGCCAGGTGGTGCTCACCCCGGAGCGCTGAGCCCGAGGTAGCCGGCTGGTCGGCGGTTCCAGCCGCCCGGGCTCGTGGACAGCGCTTTCCGGCCGTCGTATCGTTGCGGCGACGTCGACGACGACCGAAGGAGCTCACCACCGATGCCCGAGCCGACCCCTGGCCCCACCACCGAGCCCATCACCGGTCCCACCTCGGCGCCCGTGCCGCCGGCTGGCCCGCTCCCCGAGCAGCGCCGCCGGTACGCCGTGGTCGGCACCGGCCACCGTGCCTCGATGTACGTCGACGCGCTCATCGGTACGCACGCGCCCGACGGCGAGATCGTCGCCTGGGTCGAGCCCAACCCCGTGCGCGCAGCGGCCTACGAGGCGCGTGTCGCCGCCGCGCTGGGCGGGGTCCGGCCCGTGTACGCGCCGGACGACCTGGAGAAGGCGATCGCGGAGCAGTCCGTGGACCGCGTCATCGTCACGTCCGTCGACCGCACGCACGCCGACCTGGTCACCCGCGCGCTGCGTGCCGGCGCGGACGTGGTGGTGGAGAAGCCCATCGCGGCGCACCCCGACCAGGCCCGGCAGATCGTGGACGCCGTGGCGGAGACCGGCCGCGACCTGGTCATGACGTTCAACTACCGCTACTCGCCCCGCAACAGCGCGCTGCGCGAGGTGATCGCGAGCGGCGAGATCGGCCGGGTGCTCTCGGTCCACTTCGACTGGGCGCTGGACACCGTGCACGGCGCCGACTACTTCCGGCGCTGGCACCGCGAGAAGGTCAACAACGGCGGCCTGCTGGTGCACAAGTCCAGTCACCACTTCGACCTGGTCAACTGGTGGATCGACGGTGTCCCGGAGCGCGTCTTCGCCACCGGCGGCCGACGCTTCTACGGCGACGACGGCGCGCACGAGTCCGACTACGAGCCCACCGCGGGCGAGCGCGCCCTGACCGGGCGCGGGGTCGACCCGTGGGCGCTCTCGGTCGAGAAGAACGAGTGGCTCTCCACGCTGTACGGGCCGCAGGCCCAGGCCGTGGACGGCTATGTGCGCAACCGGTCCGTGTTCGACCCGGGCATCACCACCGAGGACACGCTCGGGCTCGTGGTCGAGTACGCCGGTGGCGCACTGCTCACCTACTCGCTCACCGCCCACTCGCCGTGGGAGGGCTACCGCGTGGTGGTCAACGGCACGCGGGGCCGCGCCGAGCTGGAGGTCACCGAGCGCGGCTCGGTCGAGTTCGGCGAGGACGGCGTGGCGATCCTGGACCCGAGCGCCACCGAGGTGTTCGAGCGCGACCCGGTGCGGCCCACGGGCGAGCGCCTCGTGGTGCAGCGGCACTGGGAGCGGGCCGAGGAGCGGCAGATCGTGCGCGGCGGGGGCGGGCACGGTGGCGGCGACGCGCTGCTGCTCGCCGACGTCTTCGCACCGTCCGCGGACCCCGACCCGCTGGCCCGGGCGGCCGGCTACGTCGACGGGGTCCGCGCGTCGGCGGTGGGCTACGCGGGCAACCGCTCGCTGGAGACGGGTGACCCGGTCCGCATCGAGGACCTAACCCTGGGCATCTGACCCGCCCGCCGAAGTAGAACCGCAGCGAGATAGAACTGCAGCGAGATAGAACTGCAGCCGAGCTGCGGTTCTATCTCGCTGCAGTTCTACTTCGGCACGGCGACAGCGGCTGCGTCATGCCAGCAGGGCGCCGATCGTGACCAGCACCGGCACGCACAGCGCCGTCGTCCAGACCGTCGCCCGCGCCGCGACCCCGTCGAACACCCCGTAGCGCGTCGCGTACGTGGTGACGTTCACCGCCGTGGGCAGCGCCGCCATCGTCACCACGAGGGCCAGCGCCGTGCCGTCCAGGCCCAGGGCCGAGCCCAGCGCCCACGCCCCCAGCGGGTGCAGCAGGTTGCGCACCAGCACCGCGAGCACGATCACCCGGCCCACCAGGCCCCGGCCCCGGGATGCGGCGGTGCCGAGGTCGGCGTCGGCGGGCGGCAGCGGCACCGCGAGCGTCATGCCGAACGTCAGCAGGCCCAGGGGCGGTGCGGCGGCGCCGATCAGGTCGAAGGGCAGCAGCACGACGTCGGGCAGGCGCGCCCCCGTCAGCTCGCTCACGACCGCGACGAGCAGGCCGGCCACGGTGCCGACGGTGATCGGGTTGCGGAACGCCGCGAGGAACACCTGCCCCATCGACCGCCACCCCGACGGCGCGTGCCCGCCCGGAGCCGCACCGGTCGCGCGGTCCAGCGCCGAGAGGGCCAGCGGCGCCAGCACCAGGAGCTGGAAGAGGAGGGTCGGCACCACGGCGAGCGCGTCGTCGAACAAGTAGACGGCCAGCGGGATACCGATGTTGCCGCCGTTCACGTAGACCGCGGCCAGCGTGGTCACGGCCGCGGGACCGCCTGGCAGGCGCAGGAGCCACCGCGCCACGACGGCACTGGCCAGGCCGAGCACCGCGGTCGTGACCCACGTGACCACGGCGCCGCGCGACAGCACGTGCGCCAGGTCCGTCGAGGCGAGCGTGCTGAACATCAGGGCCGGGGCGCAGATCGTGAACGACAGCGTGGCCAGCACCTGGCGCGCCCCGGCCCCGCCGTCGCCCCCGCCGGGCCGTGCCGGGCGCGGCAGGCCGCGGCCCGCCAGGAGCCCCGTCCGCTGGACCACCCAGCCGAGCGCGACCACACAGGCCATGGATCCGATGGCGGTCAGGACGGGCAGCACCTCAGCACCCTCCCACGGTGCGGGTCACCGGGGCGGGGCTGTCCACGGAGCGCCCAGCTCGGTGAACGTGCGCTGCTCGCACGCGGCGCGCTCGCACCACGCGGCCACGTCCCGGACCACCGGGTGCCGCGTGTCGCCCTCGGGATTACCTTGCCCGACGCCGGCCTCGGCCCACCGCACGAACTCGTCGGCGATCGGAGCCGGGTCGGGCGCCGTCCGGACCGCCTCGAGCACGCGCATGAACGCCCCGGTGTCGCGCACGTCGCACAGCAACGGCTCGCCCGTGCGCGCCCGCAGCAGGTTCTCCAGCAGGCCCGTGCGCCCGTAGCGCTTCTCGGCCGTGCCCCGCCCGGTACGCAGCCGCACCACGTCGTTCTCGTACTCCAGCTCGATCTCGCCCGCGGTGCCCCGCACCACCACCCGGGCGGGGGTGCGCTCCGCGGCGCAGAGGGTGAGCCCGAACCCGTACCGGGTCCCGTCCGTGCCGACCACCCGCAGCGACGAGGTGTCGTCCGCCTCGATCGGGTTGGCGCGCCACAGGTCCGGGTGCACGGAGGCGACGTCGTCCGCGGTGCGCGCGCCGCCCACCCGGAGCGCGGAGGCGACGGCGTGCGCAAGGGGGTTGGTCACCACGCCGTCGACCACCGCACGGTCGCCCAGGCGCCGCCGGCCCGCCCAGGGCGAGCGGGTCCAGTACGCGGCGGTCCGCACCCACGTGCCGACGGCGCCGATGCCGGTCACCTGCCCGATCTCACCGCGTGCGACCAGGTCGGCGACGGTGGGCAGCGCGTGCGACCCGAAGGTCTGGAAGCCCACCTGGCACAGCCTCCCCGTCCGCTCCGTCACGGCGACGAGCTCGGCGTGCTCCGCGAGCGAGGCCGTGGTCGGCTTCTCCAGCAGCACGTCGATGCCGGCCTCCAGGGCGGCCCGTGCCAGCGGCAGGTGCGTGTGGATCGGTGTGGCGAGCACGACGACGTCGGGCAGCCCCGTGTCCGCCGAGAGCAGGTCGCCGAGGCTCGCGAACCACGGCGCCGGGGCGGCGGCCGGCTCCCTCGGGTCGACGACGGCGCTCAGCCGCGCCAGTCCCCGCTGCTCCAGCTCGGCGACCGCGCGCAGGTGCGACCCGCCGTGCCCGTGGATGCCGACCACGGCGACCCGCGCGGGTGTCACCGGCGTACACCGCCTGACGCGTCCCCGCCCGCGGCCACGCCCTCGTCCGGCAGGCCGCCGTCGGTGAGACCCGCTGCGAGCTCCGTCGCCGCCGTGGCGGTCAGCGCGCTGTCGAGCAGCACGGCCACGAGGTCGAGCCGCGTGGCGCCGCCGTCGGGCACGAGGAGCGGTGCGTCCCAGGCGAGCGCCGGGCAGGCGCCCGGGTACTCCGCGGAGCGCAGGAACCAGGGTCGCACCTGCCCCGGCTGCACGAGCAGGAGCGTCGTGGACCGGCCGCCCTGCCGCTGCACGAACGCCACCCACGGCGAGGTGCTGCCGTGCGCCCGGGTCTCGCCCGTGCCCGCCGCGGACAGGACGGTGGTGCTCTCGGCGATCGGCAGCCGCCAGAACAGCCCGCCGTAGCCCGCGCCCGGACGGCCGTTCGTGGCGGGGGAGCGGATCTCCAGGGGGCCGTGGTCGGCGTGCAGCGTGGAGCGCCAGTCGAGCACCCAGCCGGGGGCGGCGTCGGACCCGGGCCTCGGGGGGAGCAGCCGGGCGGTCACGCGCCGTTCCTCGCGGAGCTGCGGAGCGCCGTGCTCGTCGGACCAGATCACGTCCTCGACGAGCGTCCGGCCCGCCCCGGGGTCGTCGGTGCCCTCGATGCGCACCCCCGTGGAGGTCTGCCGGCCGTGGTTCTTGAGCAGCGTCGGGCCCACGTCCTCGATGAAGGTGCGGCCACCCCAGTAGCTGGTGCCGTTCACGTCCGGCACCGCGATGCCGACGCCGTAGTGGTGCCGGTGGTCCACCGGGCTCACGTCCGTGAGCGGTACCCCCGCGAGCGTGTGCACGGGGTGCAGGTAGGGCCGGCGGGCGTGCACCTGGGGCATGCGGTCGCCGGTGTCGTGGCGGGCCAGCTCGAGCCCGTCGCCGCAGGTCAGCACAATCGCGTCGGCCCCGGTGCCGGTAGGGAGCACCCAGGTGGGTGCCGCGGCGGGGATCTCCTCCGGTGGGGGGACGACGGCGTCGTCGTCGGTCACGTGCACGCGTTCCGGGCCCTGGGGCACGGGGCCGGTGCTGCCGCGCACCTCCAGGCTCGGGGTGAACCGCGCGGAGCGTGCGGGGTGGGCGTCGTCGTCGATCACGGCGTGCAGCTCCCTCCAGGCGTGCCGGCCGAGCTCGGCCTGGGGTACGGCCACGGTCGTCAGGGCGGGTGTGGCGTAGCGGGACAGCTCGATGTCGTCGAACCCCGCGACCGAGATGTCGGCGGGTACGGCGACCCCTGCCTCGTTCAGGCCCGCGAGCAGGCCGAACGCGACCAGGTCGTTGAAGGCCACCGCGGCGGTGGCGCGTGTCGCCAGGACGGCGGGCGCCGCGGCGTGGCCCGCCTGGATGTCCGGCCCGGCGGGCAGGTCGAGGATCTCCAGGTCGGGGTGCTGCGCGCGGGCGCGGGCCAGCCCGGCGCGGCGCAGCTCGTCGGACGCGCTGCGCACGGGCCCGCCGAGGTACACGATGCGCCGGTGCCCGAGCGCCACGAGGTGCTCGACCACCTGGAGCGCGGCGTCCTCGTAGTCGACGACGAGGCTGGGCGCGGCGCCACCGGCGTCGCGGTTGACCAGCACGACCGGCTCGACGTCGGCCACGAGCGCGCTCAGCTCGGCGTCCCCGATGCGGGGCGAGACCAGCACGAGGGCGTCGCAGCGCAGCCGGGCCTCCAGCGCGATGGCGCCCTCCTGCTGGTCGTCCTCGACGGTGTCGGCGACGAGCACGCGGTACCCGTCCTCGGCAGCGCCGGCCATGACGCCGCGCAGGATCTGCTGGAACACGGGATTGCCCAGGTCGGGCACCACGAGGGCCACCGTCTGGGTGCGGCCGAGCGCCAGGCTGCGCGCCGCGTTGCTGGGGCGGTAGCTCAGCTCCGCCGCCACGTCGCGCACGCGTTCCGCGATGGCGGCGTCGACGGTGCTCCGGCCGTTCATGACGCGGGAGACGGTCGCGCGCGACACCCCGGCCGCTGCGGCGACGTCCCCGATCGTGGCGACGGCGCGGCGCTGCCCCGCGCGCTGACCGTCCCGTGGGCTGCGGCTCACCATTCGCACTCCGTCCGTCACCTGACCCGGTACCCGGGCAGGCCTCGCGCCCTCGTTGGCGCGGCGGCCGGCGGTACCGGTTTCCCGAGGTGACCGTACACCATGGGAAACCGGTTCCTCCTGTGGTACGTTCCTGCCCCAGAGACCGGTTTCTCATGGACGAGGCCGGGGATCGACGACGATCCGGAGGACACCGCGATGCGCCAGCCGAACCGCGAGCCCGGACCCTGGTGGTCCGCGCCCCCGCCCGTCCGGACGGGGGTGCACCCGTGTCGGTGATCCAGGAGCTGTCCCGCGACCGCCGGTCCCGTGACCAGGGCGTCAGCCCGCGCAGAAAGGGCGACGGGCGCTGGGCGCTGTTCTTCCTCGCGCCCTGGTTCGTGGGGCTGGTGCTCATCACGGCCGGGCCCATGGGCGCGTCGCTGTACCTGTCGTTCACGGACTACGACCTGCTCTCCGCACCGCAGTGGGTGGGGTTCGAGAACTTCACCCGGATGTTCGAGGACCCGCGCTTCCTCGGCTCCCTGGGCGTCACGTTCACCTACGTGTTCGTGTCGGTGCCGCTGCAGCTCGCCGCGGCGCTGGGCCTGGCGCTGCTGCTCGACAAGGGCATGCGCGGCCTGGCCCTGTACCGGTCCGTGTACTACCTGCCCTCCCTGCTCGGCGGGTCGGTCGCCATCGCCATCCTGTGGCGGCAGATCTTCGGCGCGGACGGCCTGGTCAACCAGGTCCTGGCGCTGTTCGGCGTGCAGGGCCAGGGCTGGGTGTCGCACCCCGACTACGCGCTCGGCACCCTCATGGCGCTCAACGTCTGGACGTTCGGCGCGCCGATGGTGATCTTCCTGGCGGGCCTGCGCCAGATCCCGCGCATGTACTACGAGGCGGCGGCGATCGACGGCGCGGGCCGGTGGCGGCAGTTCCGTTCCATCACGCTGCCCCTGCTCACGCCGATCGTGTTCTTCAACCTCGTGCTGCAGCTCATCGAGGCGTTCCAGTCGTTCACGCGGGCGTTCGTCGTCAGCGGGGGCAACGGCGGACCGTCCGACTCGACGCTGCTCTACACGCTGTACCTCTACCTCAAGGGGTTCGGCTCCCTCGACATGGGCTACGCCTCGGCGATGGCCTGGTTCCTGCTGCTGATCATCGGCGGCATGACGGTCGTCAACTTCCTCGCCTCCAAGTACTGGGTCTTCTACGATGACTGACGCCTCGACACAGACCGCCTCGACGTCCCGGCCCGCGCCGGCGGTACGGACGGCGACGCCGTCGTCGGCCCGCCGTGCGCCAGGGGAACCGCGGCCCGTGCGGCCGCGGGGGCCGCGGCTGCGCGCCCGGATCGGCAGCGTGCTCAAGCACGCGGGCCTCATCGCCCTCGGGTTCGTGATGCTCTACCCGCTGCTGTGGATGGTGGCCAGCTCGTTCAAGCCGAACGCGCTGATCTTCCGCGAGCCCGGGCTGATCCCCACCGAGATCGACCTGACCAACTACACCGACGGCTGGAACGCGCTGCTGCACCCGTTCAGCCACTACCTGATCAACTCGGCGATCGTGGTGCTGGGGTCGCTGCTCGGCAACCTGCTGTCGTGCTCGATGGCGGCGTACGCCTTCGCGCGGCTGGAGTTCCGCGGCCGGCGGTTGTGGTTCGCCGTCATGCTGATGTCGATCATGCTGCCGATCCACGTGGTGATCGTGCCGCAGTACGTGCTGTTCTCCCAGCTCGAGTGGATCAACACGTTCCTGCCGCTGATCGTGCCGAAGCTGCTGGCCACGGACGCGTTCTTCATCTTCCTCATGGTCCAGTTCTTCCGGGGCATCCCCCGGGAGCTCGACGAGGCGGCCACGCTCGACGGCGCCAACCACCTGCGCGTCTACCTGCAGATCATGCTGCCGCTGTCGCTGCCGGCCCTCGCCACCACGGCGATCTTCACGTTCATCTGGACGTGGAACGACTTCTTCAGCCAGCTCATCTTCCTCACGCGGCCCGAGATGTACACCGTGCCGATCGCGTTGCGCACGTTCGTCGACGCCACGGGCGAGAGCTCGTGGGGGTCGCTGTTCGCGATGTCGATCGTGTCGCTCGTCCCCGTCTTCATCGCCTTCCTGTTCGGCCAGAAATACCTGGTCAAGGGCATTGCCACGACCGGCATCAAGTAACGCCCCGCGACAACGACGTCACCCGAAGGAGAAGCACATGCGCATCACCCGTACCGGACGACCCTCAGGGCGTGGCAGGAGGCTCGTCGCCCCGGCCGCGGGCGTCGCCGCGCTCGCCCTCACCCTCGCCGCCTGCGGCGGCGGGGACTCGGGCCTGGGCGGGGGCGGCGACGAGCCGCCCGCCGCGCAGGAGTGCCCCTGCGAGATCCGGTTCGCGTGGTGGGGGTCCGACACCCGCCACGAGTCCACGCAGCAGATCATCGAGGCGTTCGAGGCCGAGAACCCGGACATCACCGTGGTGCCGGACTTCACCGACTGGGACGGCTACTGGGACAAGCTCGCGACCTCCGTGGCCGCCGGCGACACCCCGGACGTCATCACCCAGGAGGAGCGCTACATCTCGGACTACTCGACCAAGAACGTGCTGGCCGACCTGGGCGCCCTCGACATCGACACGTCGAAGATCGACGACGGCGTGCTGGGTGGCGGCCAGATCGACGGCACGCAGTACGGCATCCCCACGGGCATCAACGCGTACGCCATGGTCGCGGACCCGGAGCTGTTCGCGGAGGCCGGCGTCGACGTGCCGGACGACGCGACCTGGACGTGGGAGGACTACGTCAGCACGGCGAACGCCGTCGCGAAGGGTGCAGGCGACGGCGTCTGGGGCACGCAGGACTACGGCTTCAACGAGGCGGGCCTCAACGTGCTGGCGCGCCAGCGCGGCGAGACGCTCTTCACGCCCGAGGGCGAGCTCGGCGTCTCCGAGGAGACCGTGGCCGACTTCTTCCAGGTCTCGCTCGACCTGATGGCGGGTGGGGGCCAGCCCGACGCCGCGCGCACCGTGGAGTACCAGGCGGCCGGGCCGGAGGGCGGCCTGCTCGGCACCAACCAGGGCGCCATGGGCATCTGGTGGACCAACCAGCTCGGCGCGCTGACCGAGTCGTCGGGCCACGAGCTCGAGCTGCTGCGCCTGCCCGGCGAGGCGGAGGGCGAGCGTACCGGCATGTACTACAAGCCGGCGATGTTCTACTCCGTCTCGGCGGACACGCAGTACCCGCAGGCCGCGGCGAAGTTCGTGGACTTCCTGCTGAACTCCGAGGAGGCGGCGAAGATCATGCTGACCGACCGCGGCCTCCCGGCGAACACCGAGGTGCGCGAGGCGATCCTGGACGACCTCTCGCCGACCGACCAGAAGGTGGCCGACTTCATGGCGGACATCGAGGACGAGATCGTGGACACCCCGCCGGTGCCGCCGCACGGCTCGGCCGAGCTGGCCGACATCATGGAGCGCATCAACACCGAGGTGCTCTTCGAGCGCATCACCCCGCAGGAGGCCGCGACCCAGCTCATCGAGGAGGTCACGGCGGCCACGTCCTCCTGACCCCGTCCGACCCCCTTGCGCCCCTCGGCGCAGGGGGGTCGTAGGATGAAACGGTTCAAAGAGGAGAGGTGCCAGAGGTGACACAGGATCTGCTCGTGCTCCGGGAGGGCGACGACGTCGCCGTCGCCACGCGGGACCTCGGCCCGGGGGACCAGGCCACGGTCCCCGGCGCCGGCCCGGTCGCCGTCGGGCAGCCGGTGCCACGCGGGCACAAGGTCGCCCTGCGGGCCGTCCCCGCCGGCGGGCAGGTGCACAAGTACGGGCAGGTCATCGGGGTCGCCACCGCCGACATCGCGCCCGGCGACCACGTGCACGCGCACAACCTGGGCTTCGAGGAGGGCGACCGTGAGGCGCCGCTCGGCGGCACGCACACCGACCTCACGGTGCCCGACGACGAGCCCCGGCCCACCTTCCGCGGCTACCGCAGGGCCGACGGGCGGGTGGGCACCCGCAACGTCGTCGCGATCCTGACCAGCGTGAACTGCTCGGCGTCCACCGCGAAGATGATCGCCGACCAGTTCCGGGGCACGGTCCTGGACGAGTTCGAGAACGTCGACGGCGTCATCGCCCTGACCCATACCTCGGGCTGCGGCCTGGTGCCCGACTCCGAGGGCGGCCAGGTGCTGCTCCGCACCCTGCGCGGGTACGCCGCCCACCCGAACGTCGCCGGCCTCCTCGTGCTGGGCCTGGGCTGCGAGATGGTGCCGGGCGCGGCGCTGTCGGCGCGCTCGGGCCAGGTGGCCGACCTCGGCATGCCCACGGTCGGCCCGCCCGACGACGCGAAGCAGGGCCTGCTCGCCGCGATCCCCGACGACACGGTCGTGCGGAGCCTGACCATCCAGGAGACCGGCGGCGTGCGGGCCTCGGTGCGGGCCGGCGTCGCCGCCGTCCGCGAGATGCTGCCGTTGGTGAACGCGCGCGAGCGGGTCGAGTGCGACGTGTCCGAGCTGGTGCTCGCCCTGAACTGCGGCGGGTCGGACGGCTACTCCGGCATCACCGCCAACCCCGCCCTCGGCTGGGCCTCGGACCGGCTGGTCGCCTACGGCGCCACGTCCGTGCTGGCCGAGACGCCCGAGGTCTACGGAGCCGAGCACCTGCTCACGGCCCGCGCGACCGGGCCGGCGGTGGCCAAGAAGCTGCTGGACCGCATCGACTGGTGGCGCGACTACGTCCGCGCGGGCGGGGGCACGCTGGACAACAACCCGTCGCCCGGCAACAAGGCCGGCGGCCTGACGACCATCCTGGAGAAGTCCCTCGGCGCGGTTGCCAAGGGCGGCCAGGCCGACCTCGGCGCCGTGTACGAGTACGCCGAACCGATCACCGAGCGCGGGTTCGGCTTCATGGACACCCCGGGCTACGACCCCGTGTCGGTGACGGGGCTGGTGGCGGGCGGCGCCAACGTCGTCGTCTTCACCACGGGCCGCGGGTCGGTCTTCGGGTGCCGCCCCACGCCGTCGATCAAGGTCGCGACCAACACGCCGATGTACTCGGTGATGTCCGAGGACATGGACCTGAACGCGGGCGTGATCGTGGACGGCACGGCGACCGTGGCCGAGGTGGGCCGGCAGATCTTCGACCGCATCCTCGCGGTCGCCTCGGGGGAGCGGACGGTCAGCGAGGAGCTCGAGATCGGTGCCGAGGAGTTCATCCCGTGGCACCTGGGCGCGGTCACCTGACCCCGCGAGATAGAACTGTGGCGAGATAGAACCAGGGCGAAGTAGAACCCCCGCGAAGTAGAACCGTAGCGAGATAGAACCGCAGGTAGCTGCGGTTCTATCTCGCTGCGGTTCTATCTCGCCCTGGTTCTACTTCGCGGGGGTGGGGTTATGGGTAGGTCACCACCTTTGCCGGGATCGTTTCCGTCCCGCTTGCCCGCGGGCCGACGCCGTTGATGACGTGCTCGTACGTGCCCACGCCGCCCAGCGACACCGTGAGCAGCGAGTGCATCCGCACGCCGGGCGTGACCGGCACCTCGAAGCCGTTGTCGGAGGTGATCGACGCGTCCGACGTGAACACGCAGTACGACCCCAGACCCCAGGCCTCGTGCTGCGTCACACCGTCCGCGACCTTGTAGGCGGCCCACCCGCGGATCCCGTCGTGGTTCCACGCCGCCTGGTTCGGCGGGTCGTACGGCAGCTCGTTCTGGTAGAAGATCGTGCGGCCGCGCTCCCCGGTCCACAGGGTGTTGTACTGCTGGTAGTGCTCGACGAAGAGGCCGTACCCGTCCACGTCGTCGCCGTTCACGACCAGGCCGTTGCGCGCCCGGTTCACGTCCCAGCCGACGCCGTCGCCGTGGTCGCCGCGCCATGACCAGATGTGGTCGACGATCGTGTCGTCCGCGTTCACGACGATCGCCTGGTCCACCCGGCCGACGTGCGCCCCGCCCACGCGCACGAACACGTCGTGCAGCGAGATCGGGTCGTCCGCGTGGTCCGCCGTCGACCCCGCCGTGCCCACGGTGAGCATCGAGGGCGACTCCGTGGCGCCGGCGTCGAACAGCACGCCCGCCACACGGACGCCGTCGACGTCGCCCACCCGCATCGCCGTCTGCCCGGCCGTCGGCACGATCGTGGCGTAACCGAGCCCGAGCACGACGGTGTCGGCGCGGTCCACCTCGATGGTCCCCGTCGTCTCGTAGACGCCCGGCGTGAGCAGCAGGTGCAGGCCCTGGTCCAGTGCCGCGTTGATCCGCTCGGCGGAGTCGCCGGGGCGGGCCACGTAGAACCGGTCCAGCGGGATCGAGGTGCCCGACGTCGTCCCGCCGTCCCACGTCGCACCCCGCGTCCCGGACCGTGCCGACGGTACGAACACCGCGTAGTCGTCCCCGTCGAGGTACAGGTACGGCTTCTCCCGGATGGTGCCCGTGGTGTCGAGCGTGGTCACGGCGGGTTCGGGGAACGACGTCGGCGGCGCGTTCTCGGTGCCGGAGAACACCATGTTCCACAGGGTCCCGGCCCAGCCGCCCGTGAGCGTCGAGTCGCGGGTGTACCACTGCTGCTGCGTCCAGGCGCGGACCTCGCCGTCGACCACGGAGTCGGCGATGTACCCGCCCGACGCCCAGCCGTACCGCGACGAGTGCAGCATGAGATTGCCGCGCACGTGCACGCGGCGCATCGGCGCGGCCTGGGAGACCGCCCACCGCATGTCGCCGCCCGACGGCGTCACCGCGAGGTTCTCGACCGAACGCCAGAAGTTCTGCGTGGCGTTGCCCTCGAACCACTCGGCGTCGGCCCAGACGCCGCCCGTGATGTTCACGTCGTCGGGTCGCGCACCGAGGCCGGAGATCGCGGTGTGGAACCCGGCGTTGACGTGCACGGGGTAGGTACCGGGCTCGAACAGGAGCTGGTGCCGCCCGTCGCCGAACTGGTCGGCCTCCTGCTGGTCGTAGACGGCGTCGACGGTGGCCTGGACCTGGTCGGCCGGCGTGTCCGGGCCGAACACGTGCACGTTGGGCCCGAGGTCACCGCCGCCCGGGATCGGGTCGCCGGGGTCGGTGGAGCCCTGACCCGTGAACACCTTCAGCTCGAACAGCGAGTAGCCGTACCCCGTGCCGCGCTCGGTGCCGGTCAGCCGCACGTGCCGGCCGGAGCCCCCGACGTCGAGCGACTGCGTACCGCCCGTGCCGTTCGTGACGGTCGCGAGCGTGCGCCACGTGGCGCCGTCGTCGGACGCCTCGACCCGGAAAGCCTTGCCGTACGCGGCCTCCCACACGAGCTCGACGCCGCACAGGTCCTGCACGGAGCCGAGGTCCACCCGGATCCACTGGGGGTCCGAGTGCTCGCTGCCCCAGCGCGTGCCCGGGTCGCCGTCGACCGCCAGCGCCGCGCCGAACGGGCCCTCGGTGGACGACGCGGTCGCCGTCCGCCCGAGCGCCGCGTTCGCGGTGCCGCACGCGGCGACCGCGGCCGCCGCGCCCGACGGCGCCGCTGCCGCCGCCGACACCGCCGACGGCGCCGCTGCCGCCGCCGTCAGCGGCGCCGCCACGCAGGCGGTGACCGCCGCGACGGCCAGCCAGGCACGGCCGGCCGTGGACGGGGCCGTCCTCACGAAGCCACCTCCTCGCGGGCGGCGGGCTCGGGCACGAGCTCGTAGTTCTGGTCGAGCACCGTGCCCCGGTGCGGCTTGTACAGGTCGTAGCCGCGCGGGTTGCACTGCAGGCCGCCGTTGATGCAGTGCTCCACCAGCCGGCGCAGCACCTCGGGGTCCCAGGCGTTGACGAAGTCGTAGTGCCACGACTGGTCGGAGCCGCTCACGAGCGCGACGTCGGACATGTCACCGCTGACCGGCCACGCGATCTTGAACTCCAGCATCGGCACGGCGACCGGGTGGCTCATGGGGCACTGGCCGTCGACGGGGTAGGCCATGTGCGAGCCATGACCCATGTGCGCCGACTCCTCGGGCGTCAGGTGCATCCCGTCCCAGCAGCTCGGCGCCTGGTAGCGGATGTTGAGCTGCGTGCCCTCGGGGCAGTAAGCCGGGATCTCCCAGCTCTTGGAGATGTCGCCGCACTCCCAGCCCTCGACGGCGCCCGGCGCGGTCCGGAACTCGTCGACCGTGGCCATCATGTCTCCGGTCACGAACTGGAGCCCCTCCGGGAAGGGCACCACGTCGGTGTAGTCGTCGATCCCGGACTTGTAGTACACGGTCATCGGGATGTTCGGCTCCACGGGTACACCGGCCTTGGTGATCGCCGGGAACCAGTAGGCCGAGTGGTCCTGCGGCACTGTGCAGGTGCTCTCGGGCATGGCGTGCAGGCTCGTCGGCGTCGTGAACGCGTCCGTCGACCGGTTGCCGATGAACGTGTGCAGGTGCGACCGGCCGGGCTGGTTGGGGTACACGATCGAGTCGTCCGGCAGGAAGTGCGAGAAGGTGCAGTTGGCCTGGAACTCGTGGTGCGTCACCTCGTCGTCCGGGAAGGGCGGCGGGTCTTCCGGGCCGCCCGCCTCGCCGTCGCCGAACACCTGGAGCTCCAGGAGCGAGTAGCCGTAGCCCGTGCCGCGCGCCGTGCCGACCATCTGCACGTACCGGCCGGTCGCGGTGACGTCGTACACCTCCGTGCCACCGTTGCCGGCCCCCTCGGTGGCCACCGTCGTCCAGCTCTGGGCGTCCTGCGAGACCTGCAGCGTGAACGCCGCGCCGTAGGCGGCCTCCCACTCCAGGGCGATGTGGTCCAGGGTGTAGGACCGCCCCAGGTCGATGCGGATCCACTCGTCGTCCGTGGGGTTGCTGGCCCAGCGCGTGCCGCGGTCGCCGTCGACGGCGAAGCGCGGGCCCAGCCCGCCGGACTCGGAGCTGGACGCCGCCGTGAGCGCGCCCTGGGACAGGAGCGTGTTCGGTTCGGCGGACGCCGTCGTGGCGCCCAGGGTGCTCGCCGCGCTCAGGGTCGAGGCGAGCAGGGCCGTGGCAAGGGCCGCCGCGAGGACGCGGGGCCGGTGGTCACGCGGTCTGACGGCGCGGGCAGTGCTGAGTGCTGTGCGCATGGTTCCTCCTTCGATAGTGGTGGTGTGCCGTGCTGACCCGGTCACCGCTGGTAGATCCCGACCTCGTACAGGGAGTAGCCCCACTCGGTGCCGCGCTCGGTGAGGTTCAGGCGCACGTACCGCCCGCGGGCGTCGACGTCGAGGCTGTCGACGCCGCCGTTGCCGCCCGTCACCGTGCGCACCGTGGTCCAGCTGCTCCCGTCGTCGGAGACCTGGACCTCGTAGGCCTTGCCGTAGGCCGTCTCCCACACGAGCTGGACGTGGTCGAAGGACTGGACGGAGCCCAGGTCCACCTGCCACCAGGCGGACGGCCCCCACTCGCTGGCCCACCGCGAGGTCGCGTCGCCGTCGACGGCGCGGCCCGGCGTCCAGTCGCCGTTCCACGGGTCGAAGCTCGACGCCGTCGCCGTCTTCCCGCGGGCGATGTTCGTCCCGTCGACCGGCGGCGCGACGACGCGGAACGAGCGTGTCTCCACGCCCACGTTCCCGTTGCCGTCCTCCGCGAAGACGTAGACCTTCCAGACGCCGAGCATCTCCGGCGCGGTGACCCGGAACGTCCCGGGCCCGGTCTGCGTGAACTGCGCCTGCGCGATGCCGCCCGCGCCGTTGACGTACTTGCTGTTCAGCATGACGTTCGCGTCGATCGCGTCGCCGTCCGGGTCGCTCACCGCGACGTCGACGGTGAACTCCCCGCCCGCCGCCACCGACGTCGAGCCGGGCACGGTCATCGACGTGATCCGCGGCGGGGTGTTCATCCCCGACGTGTCCACGCCCCAGGCGCGCGCGATCGAGTAGTAGCCGAGCCGCCGGTTGTCCCCCGGGATGACGTTGAACCACACGCCGCCGAAGTCGCCCTCGATACCGAAGTGGAAGAACGTGGCGCCCAGCGCGACGCCGTCGTGCTCGCGCAGGCACCGCCACGAGTCCACGTACGCCTGCTCCTTCTCCAGGTCGGACGGCTCCTCGGGCACGCCGTTCGCGTCGTCCGGCACCTCCCACTCACCGGCCGCGCCGCCCTCGGTGATCAGGTACGGCCGGTCGTAGCCGCCCTGTTCCCACGCCGTGGGCACGTTGCACAGGTCGCCGTACGCGTTGACCGACAGCAGGTCCAGGTCCGGGGCGTTGCGCTCGAAGTACGGCCAGGCGCCCACCCACGCGTCGGTGCTCGTGGTCGGGTGGTTCGGGTCGGCCTGGTGCACGGCCACGCTCACCTCGTTGACGAACGCCGCGTAGGCGTTGCGGATCTCCTCCAGCTCGGTGCCGGAGTAGCAGTTCTGCAGGCCCAGCAGCGACTCGTTGCCGATGTTCCACAGGAGCACGCCCGGGTGGTCCTTGTAGGCAGCGACCTGGCTCAGGATGTCCGCCTTGGTGTTCGCCTTGTACGTCTCGTCCGTGCGGTAGTCGATGCAGCCGCCCGACCCGGGCCCGCCACCGGGCAGCAGCCAGAAGCCCATCACCACGCGGACGTCGTGCTCGGCCGCCGCGTCGAGCAGCTCGCGGGTGTCCGCGCCGGTGCCCCACGTGCGGATCGTGTTGGCGTTCATCGCCGTCAGGGTCGGCAGGTAGTGGTCCGCCGCGCTGAACGCCGGACCCCACGTGAACCCGCGCACGGTGTACGGCTGCCCGTCGACGCGCAGGTCCCAGTCGCCGTTGCCGCCCACCACCTCGACCGTGCTGGCGCCCGAGTCGCGCACGGGGACGTTCGGGTGCCCGGGGTCCACGTAGTCCGGGCCGCCCGGATCGCCGGGGTCGCCCGGGTCGGTGCTGCCGCCGGCCTCGCCGAACACGCGCAGCTCCCACAGCGAGTTGCCGTAGCCGCCCGACCGCGCGGTGGACAGCAGGCGCACGTGGCGGGCCGTCGCCTCCACGTCGAACGTGTCCGTACCGCCGTCGCCCGAGCTCGTCGAGTACACCGTCTCCCACGACGATCCGTCGGCCGAGACCTGGAACTGGTACGTGGTCGAGTACGCCGACTCCCAGACCAGCTCGACGCGGTCCAGCGTCGCGGCCCGGCCCAGGTCGACCCGGATCCACTGCGGGTCGCTGAACTCGCTCGCCCAGCGCGTGCCGAGGTCGCCGTCGACGGCGGCGCTCGCGGGCGTGTAGTCGGGGTTCTCCTCGGAGGAGGCGGTGGCGGTGCGGCCCTGCGACAGCAGGACCGGCTCCGCCTGTGCGGTGGTGGCCGGCACGACGAGCGCCGCCGCGGCCAGGAGGCCGGCCGCCAGGGTGGCGGCGCCGGCGCGCCTGCCACGCCTGCGCCGCACGGCCCGGGCGCCGGTGGGTCCGGTGGGTCCGGTGGTGGTCATGGTGTTCCTCTCCGTCCGCTCGTCGGCCCGTGCGAGGGCCGGGGCGCGGTTCGTCGTTGAGCCTGCGCTCGCGGCGCTCCGGTGCGTCGCGAGTTGGGAGAGCGCTCTTACCCGCCTCATCCTCGACCTGCGCCGAGGCCAGCGTCAAGGGTCCGGACCGTGTCGGGGCACCCACTCTTGATGCTCGCCAATCGTTTTTCCAGGGATTTCAGGCTGTTTGGCCGTGCGGGTGTGCTCGGGCGAATCTGCTTCCGCCTCACCCCGCGACCACCCTGTGGAGAGCGCTCTCACTCTGTTACCGTCGCTCTGTGAGCAAGGACCTGCGGCGCGCTGCGCCGACCCTGGAGGACGTGGCGAAGGTCGCCGGCGTCTCGCGCGCGACCGTGTCCCGCGTGATCAACGGCAAGCGCAAGGTCGCGCCCGCGGTCCAGGAGGTCGTGCTGGAGGCGGTGGCCGAGACGGGCTACGTGCCCAACCGGGCCGCGCGGTCCCTCGTCACGCGGCGCACGGGCACGGTCGCCGTCGTCATCTCGGGTGCCGACGCCGACCCCGACGGCGAGCTCGACCTGTCCGGCGTCTTCTCGGACCCGTTCTTCGGCCGGGTGGTCGGGTCGCTCGTGCGCACCCTGCGGCCGCACGACGTGCACCCCGTGCTGATGTTCGCCGACGACGAGCAGACCCGCGCCCAGGTCGTCTCCTACCTGCGGTTCGGCAACGCGGACGGGGCGCTCCTGGTGTCCACCTACGCCGACGACCCGCTGCCCGAGGCGCTCATCGGCACCGGCAGCCCCATCGTGCTCTTCGCCCGGCCGAGCCACCCGATCCCGGCGAGCTACGTGGACCTCGCCAACGCGGACGGCGCCCGCCTGGCCGCCAACCACCTGCTCGACCGCGGCTGCCGCACGCTCGGCGTGATCTCGGGTCCGCTCGACGTGCCCTCCGCGCGCGACCGGCTCGACGGCTTCCGCGACGCCGCCGCCCGCCGGGGGCACGCGTTCGTGCCGAGCGTGGCGGGATCGTTCACGTTCGAGAGCGGCGAGACGGCGATGACCGAGCTGCTCGCCGCCACCCCGGACCTCGACGGTGTGTTCGTCTCGAACGACCTCATGGCGCAGGGGGCGATCCATGTGCTCCAGGAGCACGGGCGGCGCGTGCCCGACGACGTCGCGATCGTCGGCTTCGACGACAGCCCCGTCGCGCTGCAGACCCGGCCACGGCTGACGACCGTGCGCCAGCCTGTGGAGCAGATGGCCCAGGAGATGGCGCGCATGCTGCTGGAGCAGATCGACGCCGACGAGCCGGCGGTGCGCTCGTCGATCTTCGAGCCGGTTCTGGTGGTGCGCGACTCGGCCTGACGGGGTCAGCCGGACATGTTCGATGACTTAACACGTCCTGCGGACGTGTTAAAAAAAGCGCGAAAATCTAACACGTCGCGCTGCGGACGCTTCCCCGGGCTCGAGGCAGAGGCCATCCCGTACGGGTCGTGCGTGTGGAAATCCCTCACTCCCTGGGGCGACGCACCTTGCTAGGTTCCTGAACAAATCGGCCGCGGAGTCCGGCGGCCCAGGACCCGAAGCGAGGTGGTTCCCCATGAGATCTCGTCGCATACCGCTCTTCGTCGCAAGCCTTGTCGCTGCCCTCCTGACCACAGGTGCCGTGGCCGTCCCCGGTGCGGCCGCGCCCGTCGCCCCGGTGGCGCCGGCCGCCGTCGCCGACTGCAGCGCCCCCGCGTGGAGCAGCACCGCCGTGTACGTGGGCGGCAACCTGGTCACCCACGCGGGTGCCTCCTGGCGGGCCAAGTGGTGGACCCAGGGCGAGACGCCCGGTACCACCGGCGAGTGGGGGGTGTGGGAGCGGGTCGGCACGTGCGGCGGCGGCCCGACCGACCCGACGGACCCGCCCGGCACCGAGGACTTCCCGGTGAGCCAGGCGCAGTTCAACCAGTTCTTCCCGAACCGGAACTCGTTCTACACCTACCAGGGGCTGATCGACGCGCTGAGCGCCTACCCCGGCTTCGCGAACAGCGGCAGCGAGACCGTGCAGAAGCGGGAGGCCGCGGCCTTCCTCGCCAACGTCTCCCACGAGACCGGCGGGCTCGTCCACATCGTCGAGCAGAACACGGCCAACTACCCGCACTACTGCGACCGGAACCAGCCGTACGGCTGCCCGGCGGGCCAGGACCAGTACTACGGCCGCGGCCCTGTCCAGCTCAGCTGGAACTTCAACTACAAGGCGGCGGGTGACGCCCTCGGCATCGACCTGCTGAACAACCCGAGCCTGGTCGCGACCAACTCGGCCATCGCCTGGAAGACCGGCCTCTGGTACTGGAACACCCAGAACGGTCCGGGCACCATGACGCCGCACAACGCCATCGTGAACGGTGCCGGGTTCGGCGAGACGATCCGCAGCATCAACGGCTCGATCGAGTGCAACGGCGGCAACCCCGCCCAGGTGCAGAGCCGCGTCGACACCTACCTGCGCTTCACGAGCGCGCTGGGTGTGGACCCCGGCGGCAACCTGTACTGCTGAGCCGGGCCGTTCCCTGGTGCGCGTGGCGCACCAGGGAACGGCAGGTCCGTGGGCATGTCGGTGGGCAAGGAGAGCGCGGCGACTAGGTTCATCCAGAGAGGGTGAGAAGGAAGCCGCCGCATGGCCTCGCCCGGCCCCGACCCTAGCGTCAGGAGGGCACGAGGTCGAGCAGGTTCTCGGGCGTCACGACGCGGGAGCCCTCGGGCAGGCCCTCCGGGGCGGCGAACCCGAGGTAGGTCACCGGACCCGGGCCGGTGGGCACGCCGTCGTGCACCGGCACGCCGTCGGTCTCGAGCAGGTCCGCCAGGTACCGCACGGTCACATGGCGGCGCGCGATCGCGTCCCGCAGCAGCGTGCGCGTGGTGACCCGGTGGCCCTCGACCGTGTTGAGGCCCGAGGCACCGCGCGGGTTGAGGTGCAGCCAGAGCGCCTCCCATCCCGCGGGCCCGCGCAGGAACGCCATCGGGATCAGCACACGGCCCGCACCGCCCAGGTCCGACTTCATGCGCACCGTCGCGGGCTCGAACGGCAGGCCCGCCTGCGCGCGGTCGCGGGACATGAACCCGAAGAAGCCCTCGGCGAGCTGGTCGAAGGTCTCGCCGGAGTACACGTGTACCTGGGGCACCACCACGTCCCGGCGGATCGCGGAGATCCGCACGTCCACGAGCTCGGTCGCGCCGTCGGGGGCCTCGGTGAGGTCGCCGGAGTGCACGAACCCCTCGCCCCGCAGCCGCGTCCAGGACACGTGCTCGGCGGTCGTCAGCCCGCGGTCGAGGAGCAGGCAGGACAGGTCGAGGTCCGTGTCCCGGCTCGCCTGCCGCCAGTGCACGAAGAACCGCAGGCTGTCGCCCGTCACGGGGGTGCGCGACCCGCGCGGCAGCAGGCCGACGCCGCCCGGACGGGCGCGACCGGACAGCGGCAGCGCCACGCCCAGGAGGTCCGGGTCGACGACGAGCTCGCCCGGCCGGGGCAGGCGCCGGAGCACCTCGGCGTCGCAGGCCCCCACCAGGTCGGCGAGCGCGCCGTCGGGCAGGGGCGCGCGGGTGTCGGGAGCGCTCCACCCGCCGCCGGCCCGGTTGACGAACAGCCGCCGGCCGGCGGACCCGAGCCGGGCCCGGTCGCCGAGATGCTCGCGGAGCCCCAGCACCACGCGGCCGGCGACGTCGGGCAGGGCCTTCTCGACGGCGGCGACCACGGCGGCGGCCTCGGCGTCGTCGGCCGCCGTGCGCAGCAGGTGGTCCACGCGGCGCACCAGCATCCCGGGCGCGACCGTGAGCAGGCCCAGCGCCTCGTCGCGCGCGCCCGTCGCGAGCGACCGCTCGACGCGGGCCGCGAGCGACGCCGCCCCCTCCGCGCCGCGGGCCACGGCGAACACACGCGCGGCCGACGGCGTCCCCGGGTGCTCGTGCGGGTGGAGCCGCTCACCCAGCCGCTTCCACGCCTCGCGGTGCCGCGCGACGTCGCCCAGCCTGGCGGGGGAGTCGCCGACCACGCGGTCCAGGGCGCCGAGCAGGGTGCGGCGCACGGGCCGGGGCAGCGAGCGGAACCGGGTGGGCGTCTCCAGGGTGACGTCCCCGCCGGACAGCGCGCACGCCAGCCGCAGCACGTCGGTCACCGTGTCCACCTGCGGCTCGCGCCCGTACAGCACGTGGGCCGCGTTGACGACGGCGCGGGCCGTCCGCACCGGGACCGCCGCGGGCTGCTCCATGGACCCGCAGTGGCCGGCCAGCAGCGTGAGGGCCGCGAGGTCGTCGTCCGACAGGGGCGTGGTGCTACCGGCCAGGTGCAGGTAGAGCCGGTGGGCCTCCTCGTCGAGCGTGCCGCCCACGTCCAGCACGGTGCGCCGGTCGGTGAGGGCGGGCAGGAGCTCGTCGTGCGCCGCGACCATCTCCTCGTAGGTGTGCTGGTAGCGGCCGTAGCGCGGCAGGCTGAGCAGGTTCGTCGCCCCGCGCGCGAGGACCTCCTCGGCCCGCTCGGCGGACGGCGTGCCGCGCAGCGCGTCCCGGAGGCACGAGACCCAGAAGTCGAGGGTGTCGGGCACGTTGTCGGGGAAGCTCTCGAAGTAGGCGGTGTGCTGCACGTGGTCCCCGACGGCCTCGCGCACGACGCCGAGCACCCGGACGGCGACCAGCCGGGCGTCCTGCGGAGCCAGGGAGCCGACGTAGCCCAGCAGCCGGCCCGACGCGGCGAACCCGGAGCGGAGGAGCACGCCGTCGAACCGGCGTGCGACGGACGCCGCGTCGCCGGCCGAGACCTCGGTGAGCGGCACACGCCACGTCCGGCGCACCACCAGGTCGAAGATCTGCTGAGACATGAGGCGCATCGTGGCACAGGAGAGCCGCAGAACGGACATGTCGGACTCTCTGGCGACCGGCGGGTCGCGGGCGGTGTCCGGAGCGCCGTGCCGGGCGTGCCACGATGGCGCCATGCCTCTCGCACCCCGGTACCTCGCCGCCGAGGACCGTTACGACTCCATGCAGTACCGCCGCACCGGCCGGTCGGGGCTCGACCTCCCCGCGCTGTCCCTCGGCCTCTGGCACAACTTCGGCGACACCAGCCCGTTCGACACCCAGCGCGCCGTCCTGCGTCGCGCCCTCGACCTGGGCGTGACGCACCTCGACCTGGCCAACAACTACGGCCCGCCGTACGGCTCCGCCGAGCAGAACTTCGGGCGGCACCTCGCCGCGGACCTGCGGCCCTACCGGGACGAGCTCGTGCTGTCCACGAAGGCCGGCTACGACATGTGGCCCGGCCCCTACGGCGACCACGGGTCGCGCAAGTACCTGCTCGCCTCGCTCGACCAGTCGCTCGGCCGCATGGGCCTCGACTACGTCGACATCTTCTACCACCACCGTCCCGACCCCTCGACACCGCTCGAGGAGACCATGGGTGCGCTGGCCACCGCGGTCCGGCAGGGCAAGGCCCTCTACGCGGGCGTCTCGAACTACTCGCCCGCCCGCACACGGGACGCCGCCCGGATCCTGGCCGACCTCGGCGTGCCGCTGCTCATCCACCAGCCCTCCTACTCGATGTTCAACCGGCACATCGAGGACCCCGCGCACGACGACGCCTACGACGGACCCCAGAGCGAGTCCCTGCTCGACGTCGTCGGCGAGCTCGGGATCGGCACCATCGTCTTCTCGCCCCTGCAGCAGGGCCTGCTCACCAGCAAGTACCTCGCCGGCGCGGTCCCCGAGGGGTCCCGGGCGGCCCGCTCCGACTCGCCCTTCCTCTCGTCGGCCGCCCTCACCGACGACTACCTGCGGCGGGCCAGGGCGCTCGACGAGATCGCGGCCGGCCGCGGGCAG
This sequence comes from Promicromonospora thailandica, assembly GCF_024171955.1. Classification (GTDB taxonomy): domain Bacteria; phylum Actinomycetota; class Actinomycetes; order Actinomycetales; family Cellulomonadaceae; genus Promicromonospora; species Promicromonospora thailandica. The sequence continues at coordinate 390,778 of NZ_JAMTCS010000002.1, forward strand.
ACCCTCGCTCAGCTCGCCCTCGCCTGGGTGCTGCGCGACGAGCGCGTCACCTCCGCCCTCGTCGGCGCCTCCTCCGTCGCCCAGCTCGAGGACAACGTCGCGGCGCTCGCGGCAGGCCCGCTGAGCGACGACGAGATCGCCGCGATCGAGCCCCTGGCGCGTCCGCTCGGCTGACGCCCCGGGAGTGACGGATCCCACACCCTGAGTTCGCAGTCATTTCACGAGGAGGTCGCGCCGAATCCCCCCGGCGGGCGGACGATGGGCACATCGCCGCTCGACGGGGAGAGGCGCGGGAAGGGGCTGCACGCGCGCGAGAGGGAGCAACAACGTGCCAGACACGAAGAACGTCGTCATCGTCGGGGCCGGCATGGTCGGCCTCGCCACCGCGTGGCACCTGCAGGAGCGCGGGGTGGAGGTGACGATCCTCGACCGGCGCGGCGTCGCCGCCGGGGCCTCGTGGGGCAACGCGGGATGGCTCACCCCCGGCATGGCGATGCCGCTGGCCGACCCGTCCCTCTGGGCCTACGGCCCGAAGGCGATGCTCGACCCCGACGCCGCCCTCAGCGTCCCCTTCCGCTTCGACGGCGCCCTGTGGGCCTTCGTCGCGCGGTTCATGGCGCACGCGACGCCGAGCGCCTGGCGGCGGGCCATGGACGCGCTCACCCCGATCGACCGGGTGGCGCTCGAGGCCTACGACGAGCTCGAGGCCGGCGGCGTGCACGCCACGTCGTACCCCAGCCGCTGGGTGATCGGCTTCGAGAAGGAGCGGGAGTCGGTCCCGTTCGTCCACGAGCTGCGCAACGTCGCCAAGGCCGGCCAGGAGATCAGTCTCAGGCGCCTGCCCGACGGCGTCCGCGTGCCGCACCTCTCCCCGGCCGTGCGGTCCACCTGGGAGCTCGGCGGGCAGCGGTACATCGAGCCCGGCCCGTACGTCGAGGCGCTCGCGACGTCGGTCAGCGCGCGGGGCGCCAAGGTGCTCACCGACGCCCGGGTCACGGCAGTCCGCGCCGTGCCCGGCGGCACCGAGGTCGAGGTGCAGGGCCACGACACCCTGCGGGCCGACGCCGTCGTGGTCGCCACGGGCGCCTGGCTCCCCGACCTGGTGCGCCCGCTGGGCGTCCGCACCCGGGTGCAGGCCGGGCGCGGCTACTCGTTCAGCGTGCCGGTCGACGGTCCGCCCATCGACCACCCGGTGTACTTCCCGGCCCGGCGTGTGGCCTGCACCCCGTACCAGGGGCGGCTGCGGGTCGCGGGCACCATGGAGTTCCGCGGTCCCGACGAACCCTTCCAGCCCGGCCGGGTCCGCGCCATCGTGAGCTCCGTGCGTGGGCTGTTCGAGGGCGTCGACCTGGACGACCGTGCCGACGAGTGGGTCGGCTCGCGGCCGGTCACGCCCGACGGCCTGCCGTTGGTGGGCCGCACCGCCGCACCCGGCGTCTTCGTGGCGGGCGGGCACGGCATGTGGGGCATCGTGCTGGGGCCGGCGACGGGACGCGCGCTCGCCGAGCAGATCACCACGGGGCACACGCCGCGCGAGATCCTGCCCTTCGACCCGCTGCGCTGACGCTCAGCGCGCCTCGCGCTGCGCCAGCCGCTCGAGCCCGTCCAGGATGAGATCGAGGCCGAACTCGAACTCGGTCTGGTCGTCGCACCAGCCCAGGGTCGATTCCGGGTCCTCGTGCGCGACCTCCGCGAGCATCGCCACGATGTGCGGGGCCTCGTCCGCCATCCGGGCGAGCAGGGCCTCGTCGTCGGCGGTGGGGGCCGGGTCGCCGCCGGGCCCGCTCGGGTCGAAGAGCTCCTGGGAGAAGCCGAGCGCCCGGCTGCCCAGGGCGTGCATGGCGTGGTGCACCAGGTCGTACGACAGCCCGCCGCGGCGCAGGAGCGCGACGAGCGCGTCGTGGTAGCGCACGACGTGCGGGCTGAAGCCCGTGCGTGTCTCGAGCACCGCCGGCGCCCACGGATGGCGCAGCAGCACGGAGCGCGCCGTGAGGATGCGGCGGCGCAGCGCGTGCTTCCAGTCCGACGGCGGTGTGTCCTCCGGCGCCGGCTCGATCCCGGCGACGGCCGCCTGGATCTCCTGCACGACGAGGTCGGTCACCCCGTCGAGCAGGTCCTCCTTGCTGGCGACGTGGTGGTACAGCGACATCGCCTCGATCCCGAGCTCGCGGGCCAGGCTGCGCATCGTGAGCGCCCCGACGCCCTCCCGGTCGGCCAGCGCGACGGCGGACGCGAGCACCCGGGCGCGCGTCAGCGTGCTGCGCGCGGTCTGCGAGGTGCTCGTCTGCGGGGTGCTCATCGTCTCGCGATCCTACGTCGGTCTCACCCTTGACGGCCCCCGCCCCCGGGCCTACCTTACGGCGTAAGGCTTACAGCGTAAGGTCGACCGGAAGGTGGTACGCCATGTGGATGTGGATCCTCGGGGTGGTCGGCGGGCTGGTGGTGCTCGTGCTCGTCGCGCTCACCGGGCTGGTCGTGTCCATGCGGACCAAGAACCGGCGTGGCCTCGCCGTCGTCCGGCGGCTCGGCCGGTTCGGCCGTCCGTCGGCACTGCGCGCGGGCGCGGGGGAGCCCGGCACGCGGACGTCGGTGATCCACCACGTCGGACGACGCTCCGGCACGGCGTACTCGACGCCGATCGGGGTCTACCCGATGGACGGCGACTTCCTCGTCTTCCTCCCGTACGGCCCGGACGTCGACTGGCTGCGCAACGTGCTGGCCGCGGGCGCCGCCGAGCTGCGGACCGGCGGGGAGACCCACCAGGTCAGGCCGCGCCTGGCCGAACCCGCCGAGGCGCAGCCGTACCTGTCGGCGTGGGACCGGCGGGTGGTGCGGCTCTTCGGCGTCACGGACTTCCTGGTCCTGGAGCGGGTCCGTGCCGACGTGGAGGGGACGCCGTGAGGGCGCTCGTCCGCGACCGGTACGGCACCGCGGACGTGCTGCGCGTCGCGACGGTCGACGACCCGGTCCCGGGGCCGGGCGACGCGGTGGTCCGGGTGGCGGCGGCGTCGCTGAACACGGCCGACCTGGACCACCTGCTCGGCATGCCGTGGGCGGCGCGGGTCGCCACGGGCCTGGTCCGTCCCGCCCACCGCCGGGTCGGTCTCGACCTGACCGGCACGGTCGAGGCGGTCGGGTCCGACGTCACGACGCTCCGGCCGGGCGACCGCGTCTGGGCCGACCTGTTCGACAGCGGCCACGGGGCGTTCGCCGACCGGGTGCGGGTGCCGGCGTCGGCCCTCACGCCGTTGCCGGACGACGTCGCGTTCGAGGCGGCCGCGACCGTGCCGCACTCCGGGACGCTCGCGCTGCAGAGCCTGCGTTCCGTCGGGCCGGTCCGCGAGGGGGAGCGGGTGCTGGTCAACGGGGCGGGCGGGTGCGTCGGGCCGTTCGTGGTGCAGCTGGCGAAGGCCCGTGGCGCCGTCGTCACGGCCGTCGACCACGGGGGCAAGCTCGCGTTCCTGCGCGAGCTCGGCGCCGACGAGACCGTCGACCACACGCACCAGGACGTCACGCGGGGCGGGCGCCGGTTCGACGTCGTGGTCGACATCGCCGACACGCGCCCCTTCCTGGCGTTCCGCCGCTGCCTCGCTCCGGGCGGCCGGTACGTGCTCGTCGCGCGCCGGCTCGGCTCGTTCCTCGGTACCGCCCTGCTCGGGCCGCCGGTGGGCGCCCTCGCGGGCGTCCGCACGGGTACGTTCGCCTGGCGGCCCAACCAGCGGGCCGACCTCGACGAGCTGGCCGGGCTCCTGGCCTCGGGCGCGGTCCGCCCGCGGGTCGACCGTACGTACCCCCTGGCCGAGGCGCCCGACGCGTTCCGCGCGCTGGCGGCGGGCACGCCCCGCGGCAAGCTCCTGATCGTCCCCTGACGACACACTCGGCGAGCGCCGGGTCGAACGTAGGGTTCGTCGGCGCATGAGGCGCGTTCGGCCGACGAACCCTACGTTCGGCGTCGGCTGCGGGATGGGAGGATCGGCGGCATGACACGACGGATCGTGGTGCTCGCCGGGCGCGGGCGGTACGAGGACCCCTGGCACGACCACGCGGCGACGTCGCACGCGGTGGCCGGCGTGCTCGGCGCCCTGGGCGTGGTCGAGGTGCGCGGACTGTTCCGCGACGCGCTGGACGACCTCGGTGCGCACGACCTCCTGGTGGTCAACAGCGGCACGGGCCGGCGGGACGCGGACTTCGACGGGTCCGACGACGACTGGCGCCCCTTCCACGACCGGCTCGCGGCCTGGGCGCGCGCGGGCGGCGCGGTGCTCGGGCTGCACCAGGCGGTGAACACGTTCTACGACGCCCCGGAGTGGGAGTCCGTGCTGGGCGGCCGGTGGATCCCCGGCGAGTCGATGCACCCGCCGATCGGCCCCGCACGGTTCGAGCTGGCGCAGGGACACCCGGTCACGGAGGGCCTGGACGCGGTCGAGGCCTTCGACGAGCGGTACTGCCGGCTACGGGTGGGCCCGACCGCGCGGGTGCTGGGCACCACCACGGACGACGACGGCGCCGAGCACCCGGTCCTCTGGGTCGACGAGGCGCACGGCGGTCGCACCGTGTACTCGGCACTGGGCCACGACAGCCGCTCGTTCGCGGCGGAGGGACACCAGGCGCTGCTGCGCCGGTCGGCGTCCTGGCTGCTGTCCTAGGTTGCCTGCGCTGAGCTCGGTCCGTTGCGCCGCGGCCCGGGCCCACTTCGGTCAGTTGCCTCGAGATCGGTCCATCAATGGACCGATCTCGAGGCAACCGACCGATCTCACGGCCGGGGGCGAGGCAGGGGACCGAACTCGAGTGGGCGGTAGGTTGACCTCAACCGTTGTTCAGGTTGTTGGCTGGCCGCATGCAGATCACGAGCGTCGACACGGTCACCCGGTCCCTGGCGGACACCGCCGCGTACTACGAGACCGTGCTCGGACTCCCGGTGCGCACGGAGATCAGGGCGGTGGAGGTGTCCGTCGGGGCGTCGGTCGTCCGGTTCCGGGAGGACGTGGACGCCCCGGGCGACCAGCACCTCGCGTTCCTCGTCGACGACGCCCGGTTCGACGCCGCGCGCCGGTTCCTCGAGACGGGGCCCGGCCTGCTCGCGGACGGCGACCGCACCGAGTTCGAGGCGCAGCCCGCCTGGAACGCGCGGTCGCTGTACTTCCCGGGACCGGACCGGTCGGTCCTGGAGCTCATCGCGCGCCGTGACCTGCCCCAGACGCTGGGCGCCGGGACCGTGCCGGGGGCGAAGGCCTCGAGCCCGGCCGGCCCCGGGGCTCAGCCCCTCCCGTTCGGCCCCGACGACCTGCTGGCGGTGAGCGAGGTGGGGGTCGCCGTGCCCGACGTCGTGGCCACCGCCGACCGCCTCGCCGCGGCGGGCATCGGCCGGTACCCCGACGGGTCGCCCACGTTCACGCCGTCGGGTCAGGTCGATGGCATGCTCATCCTGGTCAGCCCCGGGCGGGCGTGGTTCCCGACGTCGGACCGTGTGGTGGGCGAACCGCCCGTGACGGTCGTGGCGCAGGCGGGTCCGGCGAGCCCCGGCGTGGTCCCGGGGCGGTACGAGCTGGCCCCGGGTCGCGTCCTCGTCGTCCGCCCGTAGCCACTCCCCTTCGAGACCTCGGTCTCGAAGGGGAGCGAGCGGCGGACGACGACGGGACCGCGCGGGTCAGGCGCCCTCGGGGAAGCCGAGCTGCCGCCACACCTCGTAGACCGCGATCGACGCCGCGTTCGTGAGGTTGAGCGACCGTCGGCCCGGCAGCATCGGGATGCGCAGCTCGTCCGTGACGCGCGGGTGCGCCAGGGCCTCCGGCGGCAGGCCGGTGGGCTCCGGTCCGAAGAGCAGCACGTCGCCCGGCCGGTACTCCACGTCGGTGAACCGTGTGGTTGCGCGGGTCGTGAAGGCGAAGACCCGGGCGTCCGGCAGCGCATCGAGCGCCACGTCGAGCGAGGGGTGCACGTCCATGACGGCGAGGTCGTGGTAGTCCAGCCCTGCGCGCTTGAGCTTGGCCTCCGAGAGGTCGAACCCGAGGGGTTCGACCAGGTGCAGCCGCGCGCCCGTGACGGCCGCGAGCCGGATCGCCGACCCGGTGTTCCCCGGGATGCGGGGCTCGAAGTACACGACGTGGGCGAGCGGGGGCGGCATGGGGGCGTCAGCGGAGTGCGGCACGGGCCCATTGTCGCCCGTCGTCGGGCCGGGACCGGTCCCGGGGTCGCGTCCCTACGGTGGCCGGGCGTGCGACCCGCACGCACAGGGATCGGAACAGACCCGGGGGAGACATGATGAGCACACTGCACAGGACGTGGGGGCGGCGAGCCCTGACGCTGGTCACGGCGCTGGCGGTGGCGCTGCCCGGCGCCGCTGCCGTGGCGGCGCCCGCGAGCGCGTCGCCGGTGGCACGGACCGCCGCGGTCCGGGCGCTGCCCACCCCGAAGGCCGTGGCGCCGGCGGCCTCGGCCTGTCCCGGCACGCGGATCGTGAAGAAGGCGATCAAGTCGGGCACGCACACCGTCGCCTGGCTGAACGTGTACCACGACCGCGGCTCGGGCCGGAAGTGCGCGGTGACCTCGCACGCGGGGCAGAGCTGGGGCAAGTGGGCCTACACCAAGGTCGACATCTGGACGAAGAACGGCTCGTCCGGCGTGAGCGGCGACTACCGGTACCGCACCGGCCCCGCCTCGATCGGCGGCGCGAACGGCGTGTGCGTCGGTGCGCGGGGCACCATCACGTGGGCCGGGAAGGCTCGGGTGGTCACGGCGCGCATGCTCTGCGGCTGAGGTGCCGGAAGAGGCCCGGGACAGAAGAGATCCCCGGCCGGGCTGCCTCGACCCGGCCGGGGAAACCTGTCCGGACGGCCGGCGGCGCGACGGGTAGCCACCCGAGGAGGTCGCGCTGCCGGCCGGCCGAAGTCACCGCGCCAGCCGCTCCCGCAGCGCGTCGAGCTGGGCGCGCAGGGCCGCGGGCGTGTGGTCGCCGAACTGCCCGAAGAACTCCTCGGTCAGGTCCGCCTCGGCCCGCCACGGCTCGGCGGGGACGTCGAAGAGGGCGGCCAGGTCGGCGTCCGGCACCTCGATGCCGTCCAGGTTCAGGGCGCCCGGGGCCGGGAGGCCGCCGACGGGGGAGGCGACCGAGGCGTCCGGGCGGAGTCCGCGGCCGGCCTCGACCTGGCGCACGATCCACTCGACCACGCGCGAGTTCTCGCCGAACCCGGGCCAGAGGAAGCCGCCGTCGTCGCCCTTGCGGAACCAGTTCACCTGGAAGACGCGCGGGCGCTTCGACTCCTCGATGCCGGCCCCGACCTCCAGCCAGTGCGCCCAGTGGTCGGCCATGTTGTAGCCGCAGAACGGGAGCATCGCGAACGGGTCGCGGCGCAGCTCCCCGAGGGCGCCCTCGGCGGCGGCGGTGCGCTCCGACGAGATGGTGGCGCCCATGAACACGCCGTGCTCCCAGTCGAAGGACTGCGCGACGAGCGGCACGTTGGTGGCGCGGCGGCCGCCGAACACGATGGCGTCGACCGGCACGCCGGCCGGGTCCTCCCAGGTGTCCGCGATCGTGGGGCACTGGGCGGCGGCCACGGTGAACCGCGAGTTCGGGTGGGCCGCCGGGGTGTCGCAGTCCGGCGTCCAGTCGTTGCCCTGCCAGTCGACCAGGTGCGCCGGCGGCTCGGACGTCAGACCCTCCCACCAGACGTCGCCGTCGTCGGTCAGGGCGACGTTGGTGAAGATGGTGTCGCGGTCGAAGGTCGCGACGGCGGTGGGGTTGGTGTCGACGCCGGTGCCCGGCGCGACGCCGAAGAACCCCGCCTCGGGGTTGATGGCGCGCAGCGTGCCGTCGGGGCCCGGGCGCATCCAGACGATGTCGTCGCCCAGCGTCTCGACCTTCCAGCCCGGGATGGTGGGCTGCAGCATCGCCAGGTTCGTCTTGCCGCACGCGCTCGGGAAGGCGGCCGCGAGGTGGTACTGCCGCTGCTCGGGCGACGTGATGCGGACGAGCAGCATGTGCTCCGCGAGCCAGCCCTCGTCGCGCGCCATCGCGGAGGCGATGCGCAGCGCGAAGCACTTCTTGCCGAGCAGGGCGTTGCCGCCGTAGCCGGAGCCGTACGACCAGATCTCCCGGGTCTCCGGGTAGTGCACGATGTACTTGGTGTCGTTGCAGGGCCAGGCGACGTCGGCCTCGCCCTCGGCCAGCGGCGCGCCCACCGAGTGCACGGCCGGGACCCACTGCCGGCCCCTGTCGATCAGGCGCAGCACCTCGTCCGACACCCGGGTCATGACGTGCATGGAGACGACGACGTACGGCGAGTCGGTGATCTCGATGCCCACCTGCGAGATCGGGCCGCCCACGGGCCCCATCGAGAACGGCACCACGTACATGGTGCGGCCCTTCATGGAGCCGGCGAAGACGCCCTTCAGCTCGGCGCGCATCTCGGTGGGGTCCGCCCAGTTGTTGGTCGGGCCCGCGTCCTCCTCCTGCTCGGAGCAGATGAAGGTGCGGGACTCCACGCGGGCCACGTCGTCGGGGTTCGAGCGCGCCAGGTACGAGCCGGGTCGCTTCTCCTGGTTCAGCGCGACGAGCGTGCCGGCCGCGAGCATCTGGTCGATCAGGCGCTGCTTCTCGGCGGCCGAGCCGTCGCACCACACGATCTCGTCCGGCTGCGTGAGCTCCGCGATGCTTGCCACCCAGGCACGCACGTCCTGTGCGGTGCGCGGTGCGGCACCCGGCGCGGCGTGCGCGGTGGTCTGGTCGGTCACGTCCGAGACGAGCTCGGCGACGAGCCGGGTGCGGCGGGGGTTCGCGAGGACGGACATGTTCGCTCCGATCGTCAGACTGCGCGGCACGTTTGCGGGCCTGTTTCCACTCTGGTGCGCAGATCCGCCCGATTTCCAGCGCTAGGTCTGTCAAGAATCGCGAATCTTCACGTATTGTGAAGGAGCGGATTCCTGCTGGGCCGTCCCGGGTGCGCCCGGGTGACGGCCGTCACACCACCGGACGGAGGGCGACGTGCCGAGCTCGGGCCTCGAGACCGACCTGATCACGCTGGGCCGGCGTATCCGGCACCTGCGCACGGCGCGCGGGCTCACGCTGGACGCGCTCGGGGAGCGGGTGAGCTCGGCCCCCAGCCTGCTGTCGCTCGTGGAGAACGGCCGCCGCGAGCCGCGCCTGGGACTGCTGCGCTCCATCGCCGAGGCGCTCGACGTGCCGGTGAGCGAGCTGCTCAGCCCCGAGCCGCCGTCGCGCCGCGCGGCCCTGGAGATCGCGCTCGACCGCGCGCAGCGCGCGCCCCTGTTCACCACCCTCGGCGTGCCGGCCGTGAAGCCGAGCCAGAAGCTGCCGATGCCGGTGCTGGAGCAGCTCGTGGGCCTGCACGAGGAGCTGGCGCGCCGCGAGCAGCTCGCCATCGCCACGCCGGAGGAGGCGCGCCGGGCGAACACCGAGCTGCGCCTGGAGCGCGAGGCCCGCGACAACCACTACCCGCAGTTCGAGGCCGTGGCGGAGCATCTGGTGCGGGCCGCCGGGTACACGGGCGGGGCCCTGACCCACCGCACGGTGGCCCGGATGGCGGAGCAGATGGGGTTCACGCTGCTGCACGTGGACGACCTGCCCCGGTCCGCGCGCTCGGTGACGGACCTGCGCAACGGGCGCATCTACCTGCCCCCGGCGTCGACCCCGGGCGGGCACGGGCTGCGGTCGCTCGCGCTGCAGGCGCTGGCCCACCGGGTGCTGGAGCACGACCGGCCGCGGTCCTACGGGGAGTTCCTGCGGCAGCGCGTCGAGATCACCTACTTCGCCGCCGCCTGCCTCGCGCCCCAGTTCGTGGCCGTGCCGTTCCTCCAGGAGCGCAAGCGCGACCGCGACCTCGCCGTCGAGGACTTCCGGGACGCCTTCGGCATCACGCACGAGGCCGCCGCCATGCGGCTCACCAACCTGGCCACGCACCACCTCGGCATCCCGCTGCACTTCCTGCGCGTCGGGGCCGACGGCGCGCTGTTCCGCGGCTACGCCAACGACGGCCTGCCGTTCCCGCAGGACGTCACGGGCGCCATCGAGGGGCAGCTCATCTGCCGCCGCTGGGCGGCGCGCGAGGCCTTCGAGCGGCGCGACCGGGCCACCGAGTTCTACCAGTACACCGACACCCCCGCGGGCACGTTCTGGTGCTCCACGCAGACGGGGTCGATGTCGCCGTCTGGCGGGCCGGACGGCGGGTCGGGCGCGTTCTCCATCACGGTCGGCGTCCCGTACGCGCACGCCAAGTGGTTCCGCGGGCGGGACACGCAGGTGCGGCGCACGTCCACCTGCCCGGACCCGGCGTGCTGCCAGCGCCCGGCGCCCCAGCTCACCGAGCGCTGGTCCGGTGAGGCCTGGCCGTCGGGGCGCATGCACCAGCAGATCCTCGCGGCCCTGCCGCGCGGCGCCTTCCCGGGCGTGGACGACGCCGAGGTCTACGCCTTCCTCGACAAGCACGCCCCGGACTGACCCCAGCACGCTGTCGCCGCGTCGTCGGCCCGGCTCCGGGTTAGCGTAGGCAACCGTGGCATCGAATCTGGCTTGCATCGGACTGAACGTCTGGCGACGCAGCGACTTCCGCGACATGGTCGCGGCGGCCCGCTCGGAGGCGGAGACCATCGCGAAGGACGGCGAGGTCGGCGTGCACATCTGGACCGACCCGTCCGGCGCGCGCCTGGTCATCACCACCGAGGGCGACCTGGTGCGCGTCGTCACGCCCACGTTCTACGCCGCGCCCGGCGCCGTCATGTCCGAGCCGCAGGCGGTCGACGGCGGCCTCGTGCTCGCCGAGCTCGTCAACGACCAGGACGAGGTGATCACCGAGATCGCCTGCCAGCTCGAGGAGCTCTCCCTGCTCGGGGCGGCGGTGCCGCCCATCGAGGCGCCCGTGTCGGTGGTGGTGCTCGGCAACGCCGTCCGCGTCACCGGCCGGTCCGACGGCGTCCCGCCCGGCCTGGTCTTCGAGCCCGTCGGGGCCTACGCCGCCTCGACCGACGCGACCGCGCACCTGACCGGCGTGGTGGTGGCCGTCGAGGAGCGCACCGTCGGCCGCACCGGCCAGGGCTTCACGGCCGCGCGCGTGCAGACCGACGGCTTCCAGGTCACCCTCTGCGTCCCGGCCGGGGAACCGCACCTCGCGGCGGGCGACGTCGTCGACGTCGAGGGCTACGTCGTGGGGTCCATCCCGTCGCTGCGCTGAGCCGCGGGCCCCGACCGCAGGGCTGCGGGAATCACTGATGACAGGGGGCGCGGCGCGCTGGTGTGATGGCGTCCGGCCCGCACGACCACGGCCGGTCCGGATCGCCCCGAGGAAGGTCCCGCCGATGAGAGCCTCCCGACGTCCGTCCGCCGTCGTCGCCTCCGTGGTCGCCGGCATGCTGACGGCGGCCGCCGTCGGCGCACCGCCGGCCCTGGCCGCGTCCGCCGGGCAGGAGCTGCCGCCCGCCGGGGTCTACTACCTGCAGAGCGCCACGACCGGCCTGAACGCGGCCGACGCCGGGGGCGCCGTCGAGCAGCACCGGCCCCAGGGCGACGAGGACCACCAGCAGTGGTCGCTGCGCACGGGGGCGACCACCGTGCTGGAGAGCACGGACACCGCGGGCCGCTGCCTGGGTCGCTCCGGCGACCAGGCGGTGACCGTCGGGTGCGGGGAGCCGGGCGCGGCCTGGGAGCTCGTCGACCTCGGTGCCGACCGGTACCGGGTCCAGGTGCCGGGAACCGAGCGCTACCTCGCCGTCGGGCCGCGGCCGGGCGGGGCGAACTACCCGGACCGGCTGGTGCTCGGCGGCGGCGACGGGCTCGCGGCGTGGTACCTGACCCCGGTGGGCCCGGTGACCCGCCCGATGCCGCCCGCCGACCGCCGCACGCTCGACCAGATGTCGTTCCTCACGGCGCACAACGCGTACGCGAACGGGGTGGACGGCGGCTTCGCGCCGCCGTTCGTGAACCTCGCGCCCAACCAGGTGCGCGGCATCGAGCAGCAGCTCGCGGACGGCGTGCGCGGGTTCCAGCTCGACATCCACCAGACGCCCGACGGCGCCATCCTCTGCCACAACAGCTGCACCCTGGTCAGCCGGCCCGTGGCGCTGTGGGTGGACCTCCAGCGCATCGTCGACTTCCTGCGGGCACACCCCGACCAGTTCGTCACGGTGTTCCTGGAGGACTACGTCGAGCCGGCGGTGCTGCGCGCCGAGCTCGACCGCGTGACCGGCCTGGCGGACGTGCTCTACCGGCCCGACCGCACCGGCGTCCGCGAGCAGGGCTGGCCCACCATGGCGCAGCTCGTCGCGGAGAACGACCGCCTGCTGATCCTCAGCGACCACAGCCGGTCGGCCGACGAGGCCGCGGGGCTGACCCGGGAGAGCTTCGGCGTGCTGTACCAGCGGGAGTGGACGGTGGAGAACTACTGGTCGATGGGTCCGGGCATCGGCACCTCCGACTGGTCGTGCTGGAGCCGCTGGTACGACGCGGGCACGAACATCCCGCTGACGGAGCCCGGCACCGGGTTCCGTCCGCTGTTCGTGATGAACCACTTCCGCGACGTGCCGGTCGAGGTGACGGCGCGGACGGACAACGAGCGGCTGCTGGACCGGACCCAGCGGTTCTGCCAGCCGGCGGCCCGCAAGAAGCCGAACTTCCTCGCGGTCGACCGCTACGACGTCGGCGACCCGTTCGCGGCGCTGCGCACGCTGAACACGTACACCTACTGACCCCGCCGCGCCGAAGTAGAACCAGGGCGAGATAGAACCGCAGCGAGATAGAACCGCAGCGAGGTAGAACCCCAGCGAGGTAGAACCGCAGCGGGAGCTGCGGTTCTACTTCGCCCTGGTTCTACTTCGCCCTGGTTCTACCTCGCCCTGGTTCTACCTCGGCGAGGGGAGCGGGCCGCCGCGGGCGTCCAGGCGGTCCAGCAGCTTCGGCAGGACGTCGCCGAGCCGCAGGCCGTCGTGCTCGAACTCGTTGGTGACCCACGGCTCGACGTTGCCCACGTGCGCGGCGGTCTCGAGCGAGAGCGACGCGTCGACGAACATGTCGTCGAAGTACACGGCGGCCTCGACGGGCACCTCGTTCTCCGCGAGCCGGTGCAGGTCGTACAGGTCGCGCCAGTCCTGCCGCTCCGCCAGTGCGTGCGCGGCGCCCTCGAACGGCCGCAGGGCCCGGATCTCCGAGAACATCCAGGGGTAGATCATCTCGCCGGTCAGCAGCAGCGGGCGGGCGGTCTCCGCGAAGGCGGGGTCGGAGTCGCGCACCGACTGGGCGGCCCACGCCGTGGGGCCCGTGTGGGACTGGGCGTAGATGGACTCGTGCAGCACCGCGTACAGCGGGTTGGTCGCGAACGAGGTCTCGGCGGCGACGGTGGCGAGGAAGGTGTCGCTGAGCGGGCCGCCGTGCGGGGAGTCGAACGCCTCGTCGACGATCCAGTGCACGCGCTCGAACCCCGGCTTCATGCCGAAGTCCATGCCGAGCGTCTGGAACCGGCGCGTGGTCAGCACGTCGCCGCCGGGCTCGGTCACCCCGCCGGACGCCAGCCGGTCGGCGATCTGCCCGAGCGTCTTCACGGCATGGGGATAGCGCGCGCGGAACCGCTCGTTCTTGGCCGCCACGCGCGGCTGGGTGCGCTCGTAGACCTCCCGGGCCGACGCCGTCAGCCCGGGCAGGCCGCCGGTGACCAGGCTCGCGTTCAGGCCCTCCGGGGCGAACGACAGGTACGTCATGGTGATGAAGCCGCCGTACGACTGCCCGAGCGACGTCCAGCGGCGGCCCTCGAAGAGCGTCTGCCGCACGTGCTCGGCGTCGTGCACGATGTTGTCCGCGCGGAAGTGGGACAGGTACTCGGCCTGCTGCTGCGCGGTGCCGAGGGCACGGAGCGCGGAGGCCCGGACCGGGGTGGACCGGCCGGTGCCGCGCTGGTCCAGCAGGATCACGCGGAACCGTTCGAGTGCGGCACCCACCCAGCCGTCCGGGCCGGTCGGGCGCGGGCCCTTGCCGCCGGGGCCACCCTGCAGGAACACGAGGAGCGGCAGGTCCTCGGTGCGGCGGGCCGGGTCGACCAGCTCGCGGGCGAAGACGGAGATCGCGGGCGATCCGTCGGGTTGGGACCAGTCGAGCGGCACGTCGACGGAGTGGTCGGTGACGTGGACCCCGGGAAGGGAGTAGCTGATGGGCACGGGCCAACGCTATCGGTCAGGCTCGTCGGCCCGCACGCCGCGCGAAGTCGTCCATGGCAGCGAGGACGGACGACGCCTGCCAGACGCGGTGCCGACGCTGGGACGTGCTCGGGGCCAGGACGCCGTCTCGTTCGAGGACGGCGATCGCGTTCCGCGCGGCGCGATCGGTGACGCCGAGCGTGGACGCGACGTACTCGGCGTTGACGACCGGTTGCTCGAACAGCGCGTCCGCGAGACGCCAGGCGGTGGAGTCGGAGCGCGCCGTGATCCGCGAGAGCCAGGCCGTCCGGAGCTCGACGACGTCCTCGGCAAGCCTCCGCCCGTTGTTCGTGGCCAGCAGTGCGGCCTCGGCGACCTGGACCACTATGCGGTCCGGGTCGCCCGCCCGGTACGCCGTCAGGGCGTCGAAGTAACGTTCGGGGTCGCGCAGGAGCCCCGCGGACACCGGCACGGTGGTGGTGCGGATGAGTCCGTGCCTGCGCAGGACGGACTGCAGCAGCACGCGTCCGGTTCGGCCGTTCCCGTCCACGAAGGGGTGGATCGTCTCGAACTGGGCGTGGACGAGCGCGGCGTGGACGAGCGCGGGAAGGTCGTCTCGGGCGGCGAACGCGACCAGGTCGTCGATCGTGTCGGCGAGCCGGTCGTGGTGCGGTGGGATGAAGTCGGCGTCGTGCGGGCTCAGGGCACTCGAGCCCACCCACACCTGTTCGGTCCGCCAGTGGCCGGCCACGTCGGGATCCGACGACGACAGCAGTGCCCGGTGGATCGCGAGGATCGCCTCGGGTGTCACGTCGTCACCGATCGTGAGCGCCTCGGTCATCGCGCGGACGTTGGCTGCCACCAGCTCGGCATTCTGCTTCGCGCCCACACCGAGACTCGCCATGGCGAGGTTGCGTGCGTCCGCGGTCAGGTGCTCGATCTGCGAGCTGGACGACGACTCCGAGCGCAGAAGCACGGCCGGCATCGCCACGGGCAGTGCGGCCATCTGCACGTCGAACCTGGCGATGTCCGCCGTCGCCTCCTCGGCGGCGGTGCTCGCGGCGCCGGAGAGGGCAGGGAGAAGGTGCGCGATGCGCGGCAGTACCGCAGCCTGGTACGGCCGCGAGAACCGGTGGCGCTGCCAGACGTCGAGGTGCCCGTCGCCTCTGGCGGCGGTCCACTCGCGCGGTTCGGTCGTGATCGCCGGCCACACCTGGGTCGGGTGTGCGGTCATCCTTCAGTCCTCGTCCGCATTGTTGAAGGGTACAACGGTAGCCTTCACTATGCGTGGGTCTCCCTGAAGGTTGTCTTGTTTTCCTGGAGTCGCTACTCCAATAATGAGTCCATGACCTCCACCCAGGTGCGGCAGCCCGCCGCGCTCCCCGTCCTGATCGGCGTGGGCACGCTCGCGGTCGGCCTCGTGCTGGGCTGGTTCGCGCCCGCGCTCGCCCGCGGCCTGGCCGACGTCATCGGGGCCACACCGCTGCCGGTGCCCGGCGTGGTACGCCTGGTCGGCACCCTGGAGCTGCCGTGGACCCTCGGCATCCTGGGCGGCCTCGGCCTGCTCGGCGGTGCCTTCCTCGCGGTCGTCGTCGTGGGCGAGGCCCCCGTGCTGACGGTGGCCGGCGACCACCTGGAGCACGAGCAGGAGGAGCGGGCGGTCTGGGTGGAGCGGTCCGACGTCGGCGCCGCGTTCCGCGACGGGAACGACCTCGTGCTGCTCCGGCCCGGCGGCGGGCTGCGTGCCCGGCTCGACGTCGACACCCTGTCCGGCGCGCGGGTGCGCGACGCGCTGACGGCACACCACTGGCCCTGGTCCGAGGGCGACCCGCACGAGGGGGAGTTCGAGCGCTGGATCGACGGGCGACCGGGTCTCACGGCGGGCGAGAACGAGGTGCTCCGCCGTCGGCTCGCCGAGCGCAAGGACGCCGCCGCGCGGCGGCGCGCGGACGAGGAGCTGGACGCGCTCGGGCTCGTGGCCCGGGTCCGGGACGACCGGCTCCAGGTGCGCCGGTCGGCGTCGGCCACCGGGCGGGCCACCGAGGGTGCGCGTGGCACGGACCGTTGACCCGGCCCGGCACGAGGCGCGCCGGCTGGTCATCATCGACGCCGCACTGACCGTCTTCGCGCAGCACGGCTACGACGGCGCGACCACCGCTGCGATCTGCCGGCAGGCGGGCATCGGCTCGGGCACGTTCTTCCACTACTTCCCGACCAAGCGCGACGTGCTGCTGGCGATCCTGACGCTCGGCGTGGGCGACGTGCGGGACCGCGCGGAGCGGTACGCCGGGCGCACCGACGCCCTCGGCGTGCTCCTGGACATCGTCCGGAGCGGCGCCGAGGACGCTGCCGACCCCCGCATGCCCGGGTTCGTGCGCGCGGTGGGCGGCATCATGCAGCAGCCGGACGTCGCGGAGAAGCTGGACGAGGACACCCGGGCCCAGCGCGACCTCATGCTTCCGTGGGTGGAACGGGCGCAGCGGGCGGGGGAGATCCGGACCGACCTCGACCCCGGCCGCATCACCTCGTGGCTCTACCTGCTGACCGACGGGTTCCTGGGCCGGGCGGCGTCCGAGGAGGCGTTCTCCGTCGTGGCGGAGACCGAGACGCTGGTGGACACGGCCCGCCGCTTCCTGGCCCCCTGACCCCGCACGTGCCGGACGCCCAGGCCGCCGGGGCGACCTGGGCGTCCGACATGTGCGACGGGTGGGTTACTGGACGTCCTCGTCGACCCAGTCGAACGTCTTGGTCACGGCCTTCTTCCAGCTCCGGTAGAGGCGGTCCCGCTCGGTCTCGTCCATCGACGGCTCCCAGCGGCGGTCCTCCGCCCAGTTCGCGACCACGTCCTCCTCGCCCTTCCAGAAGCCGACGGCAATCCCCGCGGCGTAGGCGGCGCCGAGCGCCGTCGTCTCCGCGACCACGGGCCGCACCACGGGCACGCCGAGCTGGTCGGCCTGGAACTGCATGAGCAGCTCGTTGGCGACCATGCCGCCGTCGACCTTGAGCTCGGTGAGGTCCACACCGGAGTCGGCCTTCATGGCGTCCATGACCTCGCGGGTCTGGAACGCCGTCGCCTCCAGGGCCGCTCGCGCGATGTGGTTGCGGTTGACGTAGCGCGTCAGGCCTACGAGCGCGCCGCGTGCGTCCGGCCGCCAGTACGGCGCGAACAGGCCGGAGAAGGCCGGCACGAAGTACGCCCCGCCGTTGTCCTCGACCTTGCGGGCGTACCACTCGACGTCGGGCGCGTCGTGGAACAGGCCCAGGTTGTCGCGCAGCCACTGCACCAGCGACCCCGTGACGGCGATCGACCCCTCCAGCGCGTAGACGGGAGCGGAGTCGCCGATCTTGTAGCAGACCGTGGTGAGCAGCCCGTTCTCGGACGGCACCTTCTCGGTGCCCGTGTTGAGCAGCATGAAGTTGCCGGTGCCGTAGGTGTTCTTCGCGGTGCCGACGTCGAAGCACGCCTGGCCGAACGTCGCGGCCTGCTGGTCGCCGAGGATGCCCGCGATGGGCACGCCGGGCACCATCCCGCGGGGGCGGCCGTTGCCGTACACCTCGGAGGAGGAGCGGATCTCGGGCAGCATCGACAGCGGGATGCCCATGTCCGCCGCGATGTCCTCGCGCCAGGACAGCGTGTCGAGGTCCATGAGCATGGTGCGCGACGCGTTGGTCACGTCGGTGACGTGCACGCCGCCCTCGGGACCGCCCGTCATGTTCCACAGCACCCACGAGTCCGTGTTGCCGAAGAGCAGGTCGCCGCGCTCCGCCGCCTCGCGGGCGCCCTCGACGTTGTCCAGGATCCACTTCACCTTGGGGCCCGAGAAGTAGGTGGCCAGCGGGAGGCCCACGACGGCCTTGTACTTGTCCGCTCCCTCGGAGCCGCCCAGCTCGTCGACGATGGCCTGCGTCCGGGTGTCCTGCCAGACGATCGCGTTGTAGACGGGCTTCCCGGTGGTCTTGTCCCACACCACGGTGGTCTCGCGCTGGTTGGTGATGCCCACCGCGGCGAGGTCGGTGTGGTTCAGGTTGGCCTTGGTCAGCGCGAGGCCGACCACCTGACGCGTGTTGTCCCAGATCTGCTCCGGGTTGTGCTCCACCCAGCCGGCCTTGGGGAAGATCTGGTCGTGCTCGAGCTGGCCGGTGGACACGATGGTCCCGGAGTGGTTGAACACGATCGCCCGGGTGCTGGTGGTGCCCTGGTCGATCGCGAGTACGTAGTCAGCCATCGGTGTTGACTCCCTTGTCTGTGTCGAGGTCTGGGGGTGGTGGCCGGGGCGTCAGGCGACGGCGGCGGCGAGCAGACCGCCGAGCGCGCCACCCACCAGCGGGCCGACCACCGGGACCCACGAGTATCCCCAGTCGCTGGACCCCTTGCCGGGGATCGGCAGGACGAAGTGCGCGATGCGCGGGCCGAAGTCGCGCGCCGGGTTGATCGCGTACCCGGTCGGGCCACCGAGGCTGGCGCCGATGCCGACCACGAGCAGCGCGGCGGCCAGCGGGCCGAGGTCGCCCGGCCAGTTCGCGAACGACAGGATGACGAAGACGAGCATGAAGGTCGCGATGACCTCGGTCACGAAGTTCCACGCGTACGAGCGGATCTCCGGGCCCGTGGAGAAGACGCCGAGCTTGACGGCCGGGTCCGCGTCCAGGTCGAAGTGCCGCTTGTAGGCCAGGTACGCCAGGACCGCGCCGACGAAGGCGCCGACGAGCTGGGCGACCCAGTACAGCAGCAGGTTGCCGAACGTGGCGGGCACGCCCTCGGCGAACTCCTCCGCGCCGCTGGACAGGATGCCGAGCGTGACGGCCGGGTTGATGTGCGCGCCGGACCGCATGGACACGAACACGCCGGCGAAGACCGCCAGGCCCCAGCCGAAGTTGATCATCAGCCAGCCGCCGTTGAACCCCTTGTTCCTGGGCAGGATCGCGTTGGCCACCACGCCGGCTCCACCGAGGATCAGGATCATGGTGCCGAGGAGCTCGGGGACCAGGATGTCCGAGAATGCGTTCATCGCTGACTCGCTTTCTGCCGACAACGCTGTCGGCGTACGGGGGTGAACCCGGCGGCTCCGCGGGCGGTAGCTCGTCGGCGGTCGTGTTCGGTCGGTCGGTGTGGGTCTTTCCTCAGCTCCGGAGCGGCTGCATGGCCGCCACGTCAGGGGTGGTCAGGCGGGCCTGTTCAGCGGTCTCGTCGTCGGGAGCCTGCTCAGCGTGGCGCTCGGCGTCGATGCGGGCCTGCCAGGACCGGAGCTCGCGCTCCGTGTCCGACGCGTCCCAGCCGAGCAGCGGCGCCACGAGGGCGGCCACCTCCTCGGCTGCGCCCGTGCCGCGGTCCGGCACCTCGTAGACCAGGCGGGTGCGGTGCGCCAGGACGTCCTCCAGGTGGAGGGCGCCCTCGTGGCTCACCGCGTAGTGCACCTCGGCCCGTAGGTAGGCGGGGGCGTGCTCGAGCGGTACGGCGAGCGACGGGTCGGCGTCGCACAGCTCGACGATCTCGGTCAGGTTCGCGCCGTACCGGTGCAGCAGGTGGTCGAGCAGCGGGGGAGACCAGCCGAACCGCTTGCCCCACGTGCGCGCCTGGCGCTGCACGGCCCGCAGCCCGACGGCGCCCGTCAGCGGGATCTGGTGCGTGATCGACGGCAGCGCGGCGGCCCGCTGGCCGATCGCGAAGTCGACCGCGTCCTTGGCCATGACCCGGTAGGTGGTGAGCTTGCCGCCCGCGATCACGGTCAGGCCGGGTGTCGGCGAGGCGACGGTGTGCTCGCGGCTCACCTTGGCGCTGCTCGTGCCCGCCTTGGTGCCCGGCTGCAGCAGCGGCCGCAGCCCGGCGTAGGTGCCGATGATGTCCTCCCGGCTCAGCGGGTGTGCCAGGACGGCGTTGGCGTGGTCGAGCACGTAGTCGATGTCGGCGCTCGTGGCGACCGGATGGGTCGGGTCGAGGTCCCACGGGGTGTCCGTGGTGCCGATGATCCAGTACCGGCTCCAGGGGATGACGAACAGCACCGACTTCTCGGTCTGCAGGATCAGGCCCGCGTTGCCGCGGATGCGCTCGCGAGGGACGACGAGGTGCACGCCCTTGCTGGCCAGCACCCGCAGGCCGCCCTCCGAGCCGGCCAGGGCCTCGGTCTCCTCGGTCCAGACGCCGGTCGCGTTGATGACCGACCGCGCCCGCACGGTGATCTCCTTGCCCGTCTCCAGGTCCACCACCACCGCGCCGTTCACCGCGCCCGTCGCACCCTGCGTCAGGCTCACGACCTGGGTGCGGCTCGCGGCGTGCGCGCCGTAGCTCGCGGCGGTGCGGATCAGGGTGGCGACCAGGCGGGCGTCGTCGACCGACGCGTCCCAGTACTGGACGGCTCCGACGGCGGCGTCGTGCGCCAGGTCGGGGAACTTCGCCTCCATCTGGCTCTTGCTCAGGTGCCGGTGGAAGGGCATCGGACGGCGGCCGGGGGTGAGCGTCGCGAGCACGTCGTAGAGCGCGATGCCCGTGCCGACGTAGGCCCGCTCCCAGACACGGTGCTCCAGCGGATACAGGAACGGGACCGGTCGCACCAGGTGCGGTGCGAGGTCTCGCAGGAGCAGGTCGCGCTCGGTGAGCGCCTCGTGCACGAGCTCGAAGTCGAGCATCTGCAGGTACCGGAGCCCGCCGTGGACCAGCTTGCTGCTGCGGCTGGAGGTGCCCTGCGCCCAGTCCTGCGCCTCGACGACTGCGGTGGACAACCCGCGCGTCACCGCGTCGAGCGCTGTCCCCGCGCCCGTGACACCACCCCCGATCACCAGCACGTCGAGCTCTGCCGAAGGGCTCACGCTGGCCTCGAGGGCCGCCAGCGCTTGGGCCCGTGCGTCTGCGGTCAGGCGTGTGGATGCCATGCGCCAAACTCACCACGCATTCCGCTGCTTGGCAAGACCTTTGCCCTGTGTCGTGGGGTGTGTCGGGATGTTCTTTTGCTCACTTCCCGTTCCGCCGGGATTCGGTCAGGCAATTTGCCCTTTTCGGCGTGCGAAAGGTGTGGGTCGACGGAAGACTCGCGCGCGTGGGGCGGGCGCGGGCGCACCGGCGGGTGGTGTGGCCGTAGTGTGGCGCCGTGACGACACCCGGGGCGCCCGCCGCGCCCGTCATCCGGCCCGCCCTGCCCGCGGACGTGCGCACCATCCGCGACCTCGTCGAGCCGCTCAGCCGCCAACGCATCCTGCGGCCGTACGAGATGGTCGGGTACTTCGAGGCCGTGCAGGAGTTCCTGGTGGCGACCGACCCCGGCGCCCCGGCCGACGCGCCCGCCGTCGGCTGCGGGGCGCTGCACGTGATGTGGGACGACCTCGCCGAGGTGCGCACGCTCGCCGTGCACCCCGACTGGCGCGGCCGGCACGTGGGTCACGCGCTCCTGGAGGCGCTCGTCGAGCGGGCCCGTGCGCTGGGCCTCCGCCGGGTGTTCTGCCTGACCTTCGAGGTCGAGTTCTTCGGCGCGCACGGGTTCCGCGAGATCGACGGCACGCCGGTGACCCCCGAGGTGTACGCCGAGCTGCTGCGCTCCTACGACGAGGGCGTGGCCGAGTTCCTCGACCTGGCCCGGGTCAAGCCGAACACGCTCGGCAACTCGCGGATGCTGCTGGAGCTGTAGGCCCGCCGCGGGCTACCGCGGCAGGTGCAGGCGGCCCGCGTCGTCCTGCTCGGCCAGCCCGTCCTCGACCAGGCCGGCGACGGCGCGGTCGAGCTGGGCCCGGTCGGCCCACAGGCCGGCCAGCACGGCGGGGTGGGTCGGTTCGTCCGCCTGCCGGAGCTGTGCCATGACCCGGCCGCGCACCTGCCGGTCGGTGCCCGCCCAGGCCTGCGTGCGCCGCTTGCCCGCGTGCGCGTCCGGGGGCGACCCGGCCCGGCGCCACGCGCACAGCTCCGCGACCGGGCAGGCGCCGCACCGCGGCGCCTTCGCCGTGCAGACCAGCGCACCGAGCTCCATCGAGGCGGCGGCCCAGCGCGCCGCCGCCGCGTCGTCCTCGGGGGCGAGGGCCGTCGCCAGCGCGCGCTCGGCGGCCGTGTACGACGGCGCGGGCAGGGCCACCCCGCCGATCGCCCGGGCCAGGACCCGGCGCACGTTGGTGTCCACCACGACGGACCGCCTGCCGTAGGCGAACGCCAGCACGGCGGCCGCCGTGTACTCCCCGACCCCGGGCAGGGCCCGCAGCTCGGCCTCGGTGCGCGGGACGACGCCGTCGTGCCGCTCGACGACCGCCCGCGCGCACTCCTGGAGCCGGAGCGCCCGCCGCGGGTAGCCGAGGCGGCCCCAGGCGCGCAGCACGTCGGCGGTCGGGGCCTGGGCGAGGTCGGCGGGCGTGGGCCACTGCTCCTGCCAGGCCCGCCAGGCGGGCTCCACGCGCACCACCGGCGTCTGCTGCAGCATGACCTCGCTGACCAGCACACCCCACGGCGTCCGGTCCGGCGCGCGCCAGGGCAGGTCGCGTGCGGCGCCCTCGAACCAGTCCACGACCACGGAGCGCACCTCGCTGCGCCGTGCCGCCTCCACCACTGTCACGGGGCACCATCCTGCCCCACCGCGCACGCGGCCCGGCCCGAAGGGGACGGCGGGGTGAACCAGGACACGTGACCGACTCGGCGGCGCGGCTGCCGTCCGGGCGGTGCGGTACGTCGTATTTTGGGTGCGCGAGACGTCGCCGCACGTCAGGCCGTCTCGCCGGACCGTTTCACCAGGGGGATCAGCAGGTGGTCAGTGCACCGGAGCGAACCGACAGGTCCCTGGGCCCGGACGAGGTGCCGGCCGCACCGCGCCCGCGCCGCGGGCGGGCGATCGCCGTGCTGGTCGTGCTCGCGCTCGGCGCCGCCGGGGTGGCTGTGACGTGGCCGCGGGCGGAGCCGTCCATCGTGTCCGACAAGATCGAGCCGCCGGCACCCGTGGACCCGAACGCCGCCGCGGCGTCGTGCACGGCCGAGGACCTGGACGTCGGCCTGGCCGCCGACCGGCTCGCCGTCACGCCCGGTGTGCCGGTGCGGTTCACCGTCTCGGTGCGCAACGAGAGCGAGGTGCAGTGCCTCGTGGAGGCTCCCCGCCGGAGCCTGGCCGTGACCGTCTACCAGGGGGAGGCCGGCGAGGCGACGGCCGAACGGGTGTGGTCCTCGGCCGACTGCGCGGACCAGGAGGAGGAGCGGCTGCTGCTGCTCGGCCCGGGCGACGTCGACGTCACCGAGGCGAGATGGTCCGACGCCCGGTCCGTGCCGGGCTGCGAGCCCGGGCAGCCGCGGCTCGTGGCGGGCGCGTACACGGCGCAGGTCACGCTCGCGGAGGTCGAGGGCGCGGCGAGCGACGTGGTGCGGCTGACGTACACGATCCCGGAGCCGACGCCGTCTCCGACGCCGACTGCCACCCCGACGCCGTCTCCATCCGCTTCTCCGACCGGGCCCACCCCCTGACCGAGCCCGCCGAGGTGGTCACGCGGCGACGGGCCGGCCCCGTCAGACGTAGCGCTCGAGGATGCTCGACTCGGCGAGCCGGGACAGCCCCTCGCGGATGGTCCGGGCGCGCTGCTCGCCGACGCCCTCGACCGACATCAGGTCGTCCACGCTGGCGGCGAGCAGCTTCTGCAGGCTGCTGAAGTGGCCCACGAGGCGCTCTATCGTCGTGCTGGGCAGGCGCGGCACCTTCGACAGCAGCCGGTAGCCGTGCGGGGCCACGGCTGCGTCGAGCGCGTCACCGCCGCCGGGCAGGTCGAGGATGCGGCCGATCTGGCTCATGTCCAGCAGCTGCTGGGACGTGAGGTCCGACAGCTCGGACTGGACGTCCGCGAGCGTGCGGTCCTTGCGGCCCAGCACGTAGTCGCGGATCACGAACTCGCGGTCGGAGCCGACGTCGCCGATGAGCTCGTCGAGCTGGAGGGCGAGCAGACGGCCGTCCACGCCGAGCTCGATCACGTAGCCCGCGATCTCGTCCGAGATACGGCCCACCATCTCCAGACGCTGCACCACGGAGCACACGTCGCGCACCGTGACCAGGTCCTCGATCTCCAGCGCGGACAGCGTGCCGGACACCTCGTCGAGGCGCGCGCGGTAGCGCTCGAGCGTCGCGAGGGCCTGGTTGGCGCGGCCGAGGATCGTGTCCGAGTCCTCCAGGACGTGCCGCTGCCCGCCCACGTAGAGCGCCACTATCCGCATGGACTGGCTCACGGAGATGACCGGGAAGCCGGTCTGCTTGGCCACCCGCTCGGCGGTGCGGTGCCGGGTGCCGGACTCGGTGGTCTCGATGGTCGGGTCGGGCAGCAGCTGGACGGCGGCGCGCCGGATGCGGGTGGCGCCCCGGTCGAGCACGACGGCACCGTCCATCTTGGACAGCTCGCGCAGCCGCGTCGCCGAGAAGTCGACGTCGAGCGCGAACCCGCCCGAGCAGATCTGCTCGACGGTCTGGTCCAGGCCGAGCACGATGAGCGCGCCGGTACGGCCGCGCAGGATGCGCTCCAGGCCGTCGCGGAGCTCGGTGCCGGGCGCGACGGCGGCCAGGGTCTCCCGGAGCAGCTCGTCAGGGTGCGAGGAGGTCGTGGCCACGAAGAAATCCTACGCTGTGCGCCGGGTCACAAGTCGTTCGTTTCACGAACCGGTCATTCGGTGTCCATCCTCGCGTCAGCTCCCCGGCCGGCCTGCCGCGTCGCCCCCGCGGTCGGTCCCCTGCCCGGCCGACTGCGCCCACTCCACGGCCTCCCGGATGTGCGCCGCCTCGATCAGCGTGAGCCCGTCGGGCGCCTTGACCCCCGTGCCGTGCGGTACGACGGCGTGCTCGAAACCGAGCCGTGCCGCCTCGCCCAGACGGCGGTCGAGCCCGGTGACCGGGCGCAGGTCGCCGGCCAGGCCCACCTCGCCGATGGCGACCGTCGCGCCGGGCAGGGGCCGGCCCGTCCGTGCCGACACCAGGGCGAGCGCGGCCGCGA
This sequence comes from Promicromonospora thailandica, assembly GCF_024171955.1. Lineage (GTDB taxonomy): Bacteria > Actinomycetota > Actinomycetes > Actinomycetales > Cellulomonadaceae > Promicromonospora > Promicromonospora thailandica. The sequence goes on from NZ_JAMTCS010000002.1 coordinate 415,831, forward strand.
GGTCCGACGCCGGCTCGGTGATCCGCGCCCCGCCCACCGTGGACGCGTAGACGTCCTGGTCCGCGAGCCGGAGCCCGCCGTGCCGGTGCAGCACGGCCAGGATCATGGCGAGCCGGCTGGAGTCGACGCCGCTGGTGGCGCGGCGCGGGTTGTTCAGCGGGCTGGGCGCCACGAGGCCCTGGACCTCGACGGCGAGCGGCCGTCGTCCTTCCAGGGTCACGGTGATGCAGGACCCGGCCACGCCGGAGCCGGCGTGCGACAGGAACAGGCCGGACGGGTCGGGCAGGCCGACGATGCCGTCCTCCGACAGGTCGAAGCAGCCCACCTCGTCGGTGGGCCCGTACCGGTTCTTCACCGCCCGGATCATCCGCAGCCGGGAGTGCCGGTCGCCCTCGAACTGGCAGACCACGTCGACCAGGTGCTCCAGCGTGCGCGGCCCGGCCACGGAGCCGTCCTTGGTCACGTGCCCGACGAGGATCGTCGGGATCTGCCGCTCCTTGGCCACGGCGATCAGCGCCGCGGCGACCTCCCGCACCTGCGAGACGCCGCCCGGGGCGCCGTCCACCTGGGCGGACGCGACGGTCTGCACCGAGTCCACGATGAGCATGTCGGGCTGGTTGGCCTCCAGGTGGCCGAGCACCGTGCCGAGGTCGGTCTCGGCGGCGAGCAGCAGCGTGGGCGACAGCGCCCCGATGCGCTCGGCGCGCAGCCGCACCTGGCCGGCGGACTCCTCGCCGGTCACGTACAGCACGGTGCGCGGCGACTCGAAGCCGTCCGGCCCCAGCGCGCCGTCCGCCACGTTGCTCGCGACGGCGAGCAGGAGCGTCGACTTGCCCACGCCCGGCTCGCCCGCCAGCAGGATGACGGCGCCCGGCACGAGGCCGCCGCCGAGCACGCGGTCCAGCTCCCCGACGCCTGTGGGGTTGGCGCGGGCCGACTCCACGTCGATCTCGGCGATGGGGCGCGCGGGCTCGCGGGCGGGGGACACGGCGGCCGTGCGGGGGCCGGCGGCCGGCGCCCCGTCCTCGCTGACCGTGCCCCACGCCTGGCACTCCCCGCAGCGGCCGACCCACTTCACGGTGGTCCAGCCGCACTCGGCGCAGCGGTAGGCGGGCCGGGCCCGCTTGGAGGTCGATGAGGTCACGGGCGTCACGCTACGTGCCACCACTGACACGCGGGACCGGGACGGGCGGCCAGGCCGCGTGCCTCCGCGCGAATGTCGGTGGCGCGACATAAGGTGCCGACTGAGCCGCCGCGCCGTACCCGGCAGCAGGAGCACAGCGGCAGGAGTCCAGGGGAGCCAGACATGTCGGACCAGCGTGTGAGGTCGCCGCGCACCGGTGCCACCGCATCGGTCGCGCCGAGGAAGACGTCGCCCGCCGTGTACCGCAGGCGGCGCCTCGTCGTCCTCGTCGGACTGCTCCTCGTGGTGCTCGCGGCGGTCCTCGTCGGAGGCTTCGTCTGGCCCGGGTTCTGGCGCGCCGCGAGCACGCCCGAGCCCGTGCCCACCGTGACGGTCACGGCCCCCGCGCCCACGCCGACCGTGAAGGCGATGGAGCGCGCGGAGGACGAGACGGCGTTCCAGAAGGCGCTGCCGTCCTCGGTGCTGCAGTACGCGCTCGGCTCGCTCGAGGCGGCGAAGGAGGCCAAGGAGCAGGGCGCGCTCGAGGCGTGGGACGCCGGGTACGCGGACGGTGGCCCGGGCGAGGTCACGCTCCGCGCGGGCCAGTGGGCGACGGCCGACGAGGCCGCGACCGCCGCCACGGCCTGGACCAAGGCCGCCGGCGAGGCCGACAAGGAGGGGGACGTGAAGGTCGGCAACAAGGTCGTGGGCCGCTACGCGATCGTGCCCGGCGACGCCGGCACGGCGGTCGTCGTCTGGCAGAACGGCACCGCGGTGCTGCAGGCCACCGGTCCCGCCGACGCGATGGAGGACTTCTACGCGGCGTTCCCGCTGTGACCTCGCCGCGGGGGACAATGTCCGCGTGAACCAGCGACTTGCGGTGCTCGGCGCCGGCAACATGGGCGAGGCGGTGCTCGCGGGTGCGCTCTCCGCGGGCTGGGCGGCGTCCGACGTGGTGGCCACCATCCGTACCGAGACGAAGGCCCAGCACCTGCGCGAGACCTACCAGGTGGCCACGACGAGCGACAACGCCGCCGCGGTCCGGGGCGCGGGCCTCGTCCTGGTGGGCGTCAAGCCCAAGGACGTCGGCGCGCTGCTCGACGAGATCGCCCCGGCGGTCGACCCGCAGGCGGTCGTCGTCACGGTCGCCGCCGGGCACCCGACGTCGTTCTACGAGGACCGCCTGCCCGCCGGGACCCCCGTCGTGCGGACCGTGCCCAACACGCCGGCGGCGATCGGTGCGGGCATCACGGCGATCGCACCAGGGGCGGCCGCGACCGAGGCGCACCTCGCCGCGGTGGAGCACCTGCTCGCCGGCACGGGCGCGGTCGTGCGGGCCGCCGAGAAGGACCTCGACGCCGTCTCGGCGATCTCCGGCTCGGGGCCCGCCTACGTCTTCTACGTGGCGGACGCGCTCGCCGAGGCCGGCGTGCTGCTCGGGCTGACGCGCGACGTCGCCCGCCGCCTCGCGACCCAGACGCTGCTCGGCGCCTCCCGCCTGATGGACGAGTCGGGCGAGCACCCCGTGCTCCTGCGGGAGAAGGTCACCTCGCCGGGCGGCACGACGGCGGCCGCGCTGCGGGCGCTGGACGAGGGCAGCGTGCGGGCCGCGTTCCTCGCCGCCGCGACGGCCGCGCGCGACCGGGCCGTGCAGCTGGGTGGATGATCTCCCGGTGACGATCTCCCGACCCGCGACGGCGCGGCCGCCGGCCATGGCCGACGTGGCGGCGCTCGCCGGCGTGTCCCACCAGACCGTCTCCCGCGTGCTCAACGGCCACCGCAGCGTGCGCCCGGCCACGCGCGAGAAGGTGCTGGAGGCCATCGCCGAGCTCGGCTACCGCCGCAACAGCGCGGCGCGGGCCCTCGTCACGGCGCGGTCGGCCACGGTGGGCGTGGTGACCACGGGGTCGCCGCTGTTCGGCCCGTCGAGCACGCTCATCGCCGTCGAGGAGGCCGCGCGCGAGCAGGGCTGGTACGTCAGCGTCGCCACGCTGCGCCGCTACGACGCCGAGACCCTGCACGACGCCCTGGAGCACTTCATGGACCAGGCGGTCGAGGGCATCGTGGTGATCGCGCCGCACACCGACGTGGCCGACGCCGTCGAGTCGTTCCGCGCGCCGGTGCCCGTCGTCCTCATCGCGGCCCGCGAGCTGCGGCCCGACGTGCCGGTCATCCCCCTGTCCGTGGACCAGCGGGCCGGGGCGCGGCTCGCCGTCGAGCACCTCGTCGAGCTCGGGCACCGGCACATCCTGCACGTCGCCGGACCACCGGACTGGCTGGACGCCGTCGAGCGCGAGGAGGCCTGGCGCGCGGTGCTCGCCGAGCACCGCCTCCCCGTGCCGGACCCCGTGGTCGCGAGCTGGACCGCGGACAGCGGCTACACGGTGGGCCTCGACCTCGCGCAGCGGATCAAGGCGGGCGACGGCCCGACGGCGGTCTTCACGGCCAACGACCAGCTCGCCCTCGGGCTGCTGCGCGCCCTCTGGGAGTGCGGTCTGTCCGTGCCGGACGACGTGTCGGTGGTCGGGTTCGACGACATCGACGGCTCCGGCCACTTCATCCCGCCGCTGACCACCGTGCGGCAGCCCTTCGTGGCCCTCGGCCGGCGCAGCGTGGCGCTGCTGCTGGCGGCGGTGGACGGCGGTGGCCCGGCGGCCGAGCTCATCGCACCCGAGCTGGTGGTCCGCCGCAGCGCGGCGGCGCCGCGCCGGTAGCGCCGGTCCCGAACAGGGCGTTGACAGCCGTCCGCGGCGGATGGCAGAGTCGCCGCGCACAGGATGTTCACGTTCACATTCTGTCGTCGTGCGGTGCCGCGCGACAGTGTTTCCGGGACATCGACGTCCAGGTGAGTCCGGACGACGCCGTCCGGGGGAAGGGGTGTGCCCGTGCCAGGCCGCCGCCCACCGAGCCGCCGCGTCTCCGCGGCCGGCTGGAGCTTCGTGACGCCGTTCCTCGTGGTGTTCGCGCTGATGATCGTGACCCCGCTCGTCTACTCGATGTACCTGAGCCTGTTCCGCAACCAGCTCATGGGCGGGACGACGTTCGCGGGGTTCGCCAACTACGTCACCGCCCTGACCGACCCCAAGCTGTGGGACGGCGCGGGCCGCGTGGGCCTGTTCCTGCTGGTGCAGGTGCCGATCATGCTGGCCCTCGCGCTCGTCGCGGCCCTGGCCATCGACAGCGGCCGGCTGCACGGCCGGAGCTTCTTCCGCGTGGGCCTGTTCCTGCCCTACGCGGTGCCCGGCGTCGTGGCCGTGCTGATGTGGGGCTACATGTACGACGACCGGCTGGGCCTCACGGCGAGCGTCAACGACCTGGTGGGCTTCGCGCTCCTGGACCCCTACACGAAGCGATGGATCCTCACGGCCATCGGCAACATCGTGACCTGGGAGTTCGTCGGCTACAACATGCTGATCCTGTACTCGGCGCTCAAGACGGTGCCGACCGAGATCTACGAGGCGGCGGCCATCGACGGCGCCGGCCAGTTCCGCATCGTGCGCTCCATCAAGCTGCCGGCGGTCCGCGGGGCGCTGGTGATCGCGACGATCTTCTCGATCCTGGGCAGCTTCCAGCTCTTCAACGAGCCCAACATCCTCAAGGAGATCCAGCCGGCCCTGATCTCGTCGTACTACACCCCCAACATCTACGCCTACAACCTCACGTTCGTGGGCAACCAGGTGAGCTACGCGGCCACGGTCGCCATCGTGATGGGCCTGGTCACCGCCGTGATCGCGTACATCGTGCAGCTCCGCGGGACCCGGAGGGAGGCGTGATGGCGGGCTATTCGTACCTGCGGCCGCGCAAGTCGGTGACGCTGACGGTGCTGCTGGGCTTCCTCATCGTGTACTCGCTGCTGCCGCTGGTCTGGATGTTCTTCAGCATCACCAAGACCCAGGGGGAGCTGCTGAGCTCGTTCGGTCTCTGGTTCTCCGGGCCGTTCGCGCTCTTCGACAACATCCAGCAGGTCCTCACCCACGACGACGGGATCTTCGTGCGATGGTTCGCCAACACGCTCCTCTACGTGGTGGTGGGCGCCGGCGGCGCGACCATCCTCGCGACGGCGGCCGGCTACGGGCTCGCCAAGTACCGGTTCCGCGGCCGCAACGCGGTGTTCGCCACCATCCTCGGGGCGATCGCCGTGCCGGGGACGGCGCTCGCGGTCCCCACGTTCCTGCTGTTCAGCCAGGTGGGCCTGACCAACACGGTGTGGGCGATCATCCTGCCCTCCCTGGTCTCGCCGTTCGGCCTGTACCTCATGTGGGTGTTCTCGGCGGAGGCGGTGCCCACCGAGATCCTCGAGGCGGCGCGCGTGGACGGCTCCGGCGAGTGGCGCACCTTCTTCACGATCTCCCTGCGGCTGCTCGCCCCGGGGATCGTCACGGTGGCGCTGTTCGCGATCGTCGCCACGTGGAACAACTACTTCCTCCCGCTCATCATGCTCAACGACCCGGACCTGTACCCGCTCACGCTGGGCCTGTACCAGTGGCTCGCGGACGCCTCCGGCATCGGGGCCCAGCCCGTGTTCAACCTGGTCATCACAGGATCGTTCCTGACCATCGTGCCGATCGTCATCGCGTTCCTCCTGCTGCAGCGGTACTGGCAGTCCGGGCTGAGCGCGGGCGGCGTGAAGGCCTGACCCGACCTTCGAAGACCTGAACTACGACGACGTGGAAGAGGGAAAGACCATGACCATCACCCGCAACCGCCGTGTCGCGCTCGGCGCCATGACCGCGCTGCTCGCCGCCTCGCTCACCGCCTGCTCGGGCGGCGGGGACGGCGGCGGCGGTGGCGGCGAGGGCGCGAGCGCCGAGGAGATCGAGGCGGCCCTCCAGGAGGGCGGCAGCCTCACCTACTGGACGTGGACCCCGCAGGCCGAGAAGCAGATCGAGGAGTTCGAGAAGGCGTACCCGGACGTCGACGTGACGCTCGTGGACACCGTGGGTGCCGGCGACGCCAACACGAAGCTGCAGAACGCGATCGCGGCGGGTGACGGCGTGCCCGACGTGGTGCAGATCGAGTACCAGTCGATCCCGCAGTTCCAGCTCCCCGGCCAGCTCACGGACCTCACGCAGTACGGGTTCGCCGAGCTCGAGAGCCTGTACACGGCCTCGACCTGGGGCTCGGTCTCGCAGAACGGCGGCATCTGGGGCTTGCCGCAGGACTCCGGCCCCATGGCGTTCTTCTACAACCAGGAGGTGTTCGACGCCGCGGGGGTCGAGGTGCCGGCCACGTGGGACGAGTACGTCGAGGCGGCGCGCACCATCAAGGAGCACGACGCCGACACGTGCCTCGCCAACGACTCCGGTGACCCCGGCTTCACGACGAGCATGATCTGGCAGGCGGGCGGTACCCCGTTCCAGAACGACGGCGAGTCCGTGACCATCGACCTGGCCGACGAGGGCACCACCCGGTTCGCCGAGATGTACCAGCCGCTCATCGACGACGAGCTGCTCTGCCAGCTCCCGGGCTGGAGCGACGAGTGGTACGCGGCGCTGAACGACGGCACGATCGCGTCGGTGGCGCTGGGCGCATGGATGCCCGGCATCCTGGAGGACGGCGTGCCCGACGGCGCCGGCAAGTGGCGCGTGGCCCCGATGCCGACCTACGACGGCCCGCCGACCAACGCCGAGAACGGCGGCAGCACCGAGTCGATCCCGGAGGCGTCGGAGAACAAGCTGCTCGCCGCGGGCTTCCTGAAGTGGCTCAACGCCAGCGACGAGTCCATCCAGGCCTTCATGGAGACCGGTGGCTTCCCGGCCACGGTCGAGCACCTGGAGTCGGAGGAGTTCCTGGGCTACGAGTCCGAGTACTTCGGCGGCCAGAAGATCAACGAGGTGCTGGCCGCGGGCGCCGCCGACGTCAACGAGGGCTGGCAGTACCTGCCCTGGCAGTCGTACGCCAACAGCATCTTCGCGGACACGGTGGGTCAGGCGTGGCTCGACCGCAGCTCGCTGCTGGACGGCCTGGCCGCCTGGCAGGAGGAGAACGTCGCCTACGGCACCGACCAGGGCTTCACGGTCAACGGCTGACAGGCCGAGGGGCCCGAGGGGCCTCCTCGAGAACGACCTGCGGGACGGATTCCGGTGCGGATCCGTCCCGCAGGTCGTTCTCGAGGGCGACTCGTGGCAGCCGCGCAGTCAGGTATCGTGTGAGCGCTAACATCCACGAGATCGAGTACGAGCAACGCCCCGCGACGGTGCGGGCAGGACGGAGCGGCAGGCGATGGTGCAGCGGCAGGACGACAGCGCGGCGCACGGCGGGCTCCAGGAAGCGATAGCGCAGGGCCGCACCGCCCTCGGCATCGAGCTCGGGTCCACCCGCATCAAGGCGTGCCTGGTGGGTCCGGACAACGCCCCGCTGGCGAGCGGCAGCCACGACTGGGAGAACCAGCTGGCCGACGGCGTCTGGACGTACTCGCTCGACGCCGTCCGGACCGGGCTGCAGGAGGCCGTCGCCACGCTGCTCGCCGACGTCGAGAGCCGGTACGGCGTGCGGCTCACCACGGTCGGGGCGCTCGGCGTGTCGGCCATGATGCACGGCTACCTCGCGTTCGACGAGGCCGGCGAGCTGCTCGTGCCGTTCCGCACCTGGCGCAACACGAGCACCGAGCGGGCCGCCGCCGAGCTGACAGCGCTGTTCGGGCACAACGTCCCGCAGCGGTGGTCGGTCGCCCACCTCTACCAGGCGGTCCTCGACGAGGAGCCGCACGTGCCGCGCGTGCGGCACCTGACCACGCTGGCCGGGTACGTGCACCGGCAGCTCACGGGCCGGCACGTGCTCGGCGTCGGCGACGCCTCCGGCATGTTCCCGATCGACGTGGCCACCACCGACTACGACCAGCGGATGCTCGCCGCCTTCGACGAGCGCGCGGCCGGCCGGGTCCCGGCGCTCGCCGGCCTGCTCCCCGCCGTCCTGCCGGCCGGCGCGGACGCCGGTGAGCTCACGGCCGAGGGCGCGGCGTTCCTCGACCCGACCGGCACGCTCCGGCCGGGCATCCCGCTGTGCCCGCCCGAGGGCGACGCGGGCACCGGCATGGTCGCCACCAGCTCGGTGGCGCCCCGCACCGGGAACGTCAGCGCCGGCACCAGCATCTTCGCCATGGTCGTGCTGGAGCGCCCGCTGGAGCACGTGCACGAGGAGCTCGACCTCGTCACGACCCCGGCGGGGGACCTCGTCGCGATGGTGCACTGCAACAACGGCGCCAGCGAGCTGGCCGCCTGGGCGGACGTGTTCGGCCAGTTCGCGGCCGCGCTGGGCCGCCCGGCCGAGCCGGGCGCCGTCTTCGAGGCGTTCCTGCGGTCCGCGTTGGACGGCGACGCCGACGGCGGCGGGCTGCTCGCCTACAACTACCTGTCGGGCGAGCCGATCACGGGCCTGGAGGCCGGGCGCCCCCTGGTCACGCGCACGCCGGACAGCCGCCTCACCCTGGCCAACTTCGCACGCACCCAGGTGTACGGCGCGTTCGGCACCCTGAGCCTCGGCATGCGCGTGCTCGCGCAGGAGCAGGTGGGGCTGGACACCATGTTCGCGCACGGCGGCATGTTCAAGACGCAGGGCGTGGCGCAGCGGCTGCTGGCCGCGGCGCTCGGCGCCCCGGTCGCCGTCGGCCGGACGGCGGGCGAGGGCGGGGCCTGGGGCATCGCGGTCCTGGCCGCGTACCGGGCGTCCGCCGCCGGGGCCGAGGCCCCGGACCGTGACCTGGGCACCTGGCTGGCCGCCGAGGTGTTCGCCGACGCCGAGCTCGACGTCGTCGAGCCGGACGCCGCCGACGTGGCGGGCTACACCGCCTTCCTGGAGCGCTACGAGGCAGGCCTGGCGGTCGAGCGGGCCGCCGTCGCCGCGCTCCCCACCCGAGACACGCAGGAGAGCGACCGATGAGCGGCACCACCCTGACCGACTACGCACCCGAGGTCCAGGAGGAGGTGGCGCGCGTGCGCGCCGTCGTCTCCGACCTGCACGCCGAGCTGCCGCGCTGGGGCCTGGTGGTCTGGACGGCGGGCAACGTGTCCCAGCGGGTGCCGAACCCCGCCGTGCCCGACGGCAGCGCGGACCTGTTCGTCATCAAGCCGTCCGGCGTCTCCTACGACGCCCTGACGCCCGCCGACATGGTCGTGTGCGACCTCGACGGCGCGCTCGTGGACGGCACCCGCGCGCCGTCGTCGGACACCGCGGCGCACGCCTACGTGTACCGGCACCTGCCCGAGGTGGGCGGCGTCGTGCACACGCACTCCACGTACGCGACGGCCTGGGCCGCGCGCGGCGAGGAGATCCCGTGCGTGCTGACGATGATGGCCGACGAGTTCGGCGGCCCCGTGCCCGTCGGACCGTTCGCGATCATCGGCGACGACTCGATCGGCCGCGGCATCGTCGAGACCCTGCGCGGGCACCGCAGCCCCGCCGTCCTCATGCGCAACCACGGCCCCTTCACGATCGGCAAGGACGCTCGGGCCGCCGTCAAGGCCGCCGCGATGGTCGAGGAGGTCGCGCGCACCGTGCACGTCTCCCGCCAGCTCGGCGAGCCCGTGCCCATCGAGCAGCAGCACATCGACTCCCTCTACGACCGCTACCAGAACGTCTACGGGCAGCAGCCCGCCACCACGGAAGGACAGGCATGAGCACCAAGCCCTACGCGGACCGTGAGGTCTGGTTCCTCACCGGGAGCCAGGACCTCTACGGCGAGGAGACCCTCGCCCAGGTGGCGGAGCAGTCCCAGGAGGTCGCCCGCGCGCTGGACGCGTCGTCCGACGTGCCGGTGAACGTGGTGTGGAAGCCCGTGCTGAAGGACTCCGCCGCGATCCGCCGGGCCATGCTCGACGCCAACGGCGACGACCGCGTGCTGGGTGTGATCACGTGGATGCACACGTTCAGCCCCGCCAAGATGTGGATCGCGGGCCTGGACGCGCTGCGCAAGCCGCTGCTGCACCTGCACACCCAGGCGAACGTCGAGCTGCCGTGGGACAGCATCGACATGGACTTCATGAACCTCAACCAGGCCGCGCACGGCGACCGCGAGTACGCCTACCTGGCCACCCGCCTGGGCGTCGCGCGGACGACGGTCGTGGGGCACGTCTCGAACCCGGCCGTCACGCGCCGGGTGGGCACCTGGGTGCGCGGCGCGGCCGGCTGGGCCGCGACGCACGAGCTCCGGCTGGTCCGGTTCGGCGACAACATGCGCAACGTCGCCGTCACCGAGGGCGACAAGACCGAGGCCGAGCTGCGGTTCGGCGTCTCGGTGAACACCTACGGCGTGAACGACCTGGTCGCGGCCGTCGAGGCGGTCGAGGAGAGCGCGATCGACGCCCTCGTCGCGGAGTACGAGGAGCGGTACGACGTCGCCCCCGAGCTGCGCGCGGGCGCCGAGCGGCACGACTCCCTGCGGTACGCCGCACGCCAGGAGGTCGCGCTGCGCGGCTTCCTCGAGGGCGTGGGCGCCAAGGCGTTCACGACCAACTTCGAGGACCTCGGCGCGCTGCGCCAGCTCCCCGGCCTCGCGGTGCAGCGCCTCATGGAGCAGGGCTACGGCTTCGGCGCCGAGGGTGACTGGAAGACGGCGGTGCTCGTGCGCGCGGCCAAGGTCATGGGGCTCGGCCTGCCGGGTGGCGCGTCCCTCATGGAGGACTACACCTACGACCTCACGCCGGGCCGCGAGCTGATCCTCGGCGCGCACATGCTCGAGATCTGCCCGACGCTCACCACGTCGACGCCGCGCATCGAGATCCACCCGCTCGGCATCGGCGGCAAGGAGGACCCGGTGCGCATGGTCTTCTCGGCGGACGCCGTCGAGGGCGCCGTCGTCGTCTCGCTCGCCGACATGCGCGACCGGTTCCGGCTCACGGCGAACGTCGTCGACGTCGTCACGCCGCCGCACGACCTGCCGAACCTGCCCGTGGCGCGCGCCGTGTGGGCGCCGCGGCCGTCGTTCGAGGTCTCGGCCGAGTCGTGGCTGACGGCGGGCGGCGCGCACCACACGGTCATGTCGACGGCCGCCGGCCTCGAGGCGTTCGAGGTGTTCGCGAACATCGCGCGCACCGAGCTGCTGGTCATCGACGAGGACACCACGCGCCGCGGGTTCGCGGACCAGGTGCGGCACAACGCGGCGTACTACCGCCTGGCCCAGCCCCTCTGACCCTCGGCGGGGTGAGTCGGCGGGGTGAGGCTGGGTCAGCTCGTGGCCGAGGTGGTGGCGACCAGGACCGCCGTCGTGGCCGCCGTCAGAGCGTCGACCGCCTTCTTGACGGCGGCACCCGCCCACTGCGAGTCCGCGATCTCCTTGGCGCGCCGCCGCAGCGCCCTGCGGTCCTGGTCCGGGTAGACCTTGCGCACCAGGTCGGTCGCCAGCAGGAGCGAGACCAGGGCGGCGGTCCGTTCGTCCGGCGCCGTCCGGCCGATGAGCGCGTCGAGCAGGCGGGCGCGGACGGCGGCCTCCGGCGCCGCGTCATGCGCGGGCCACCTGGTCGTCGGGAAGAGCCCGAGGACCTTCGCCTGCTCGGCGCGCAGCACCCCGCCGGCGGCCAGCCGGTCCAGCAGGGTCTCGCGCACGCGCCGGCCCGTCGTGCCCTGCCCGGCCTTCCCCACGGCGTCCTGCGGCGTGCGGCCCTCCGTGGTCGTGAGCACGTCACGCAGCACCGGGTCGGCGGGCGCGGCGCGGCCGGTCGACCGGAACCGGCCCTTGCGGCCGCCGTCCGTGCCGTCCGACACGGTCAGCACGCCGTGCAGCGCGAGGTCGGCCGCGGCGGCCCCCGCCAGCCCGAGCTGAAGGTACTGCGTGCTGAGCAGCGGGCGGCCGGAGGTGTCGTCGAGGGCGAGGAGCAGGTACTCCTCGGCGAGGCTGAGCTGCACGGGTCCTCCTGTGGCGCGTCGTCGTGCCTCCAGCAGACCATCGATGGCCGTGCGGGACATCCGCCCCCGGGATGAACCGGCTCCCCTGCGCGGCGGATCGACGCAACGTTGAACCGGTTGTGGTGATCCTGTTCCCGTGCGGGCGAAAAAGGGGCACACTCGTTACCCGAATGTGACGCCGCGCACTATCTGTTGGCACTTTGTGAGCGCTAACATTCCAGGTGGGTACCACGCAGCTCGCACCCGCACGACGCCGTGCGGGGATCTCAAGGAGGAGACATGGCACGCACTACCCTCACCCGTTCCGTCCTCGCGGCGGTGTCGGCGGCAGCCCTGTTCACGCTCGGCGCGTGCGCCTCCGACGCCGGGTCCGGCACCGGGGGCGGTGGTGGTGGCGGGGCCGACGACGGCGTCATCACGCTCGGTTTCTCCCAGGTGGGCGCGGAGTCCGGCTGGCGCGCCGCCAACACCAAGTCCATCCAGGACACGCTGACCGCGGACAACGGCTTCGACCTGAAGTTCTCCGACGCGCAGCAGAAGCAGGAGAACCAGATCCAGGCGATCCGCTCCTACATCACCCAGGGCGTGGACGTCATCGCCTTCTCCCCGGTGGTCGAGACCGGGTGGGACGCGGTGCTCCAGGAGGCCAAGGACGCCGGCATCCCCGTGATCCTCACGGACCGCGCCGTCGACTCCGAGGACGAGAGCCTGTACGAGTCGTTCATCGGCTCCGACTTCGTCAAGGAGGGTCAGATGGCCGGCGAGTGGGTCGTCGACCAGTACGACGGCGAGGGCTACAAGGTCGTCGAGCTGCAGGGCACCACGGGTGCGGCACCGGCGATCGACCGCAAGGAGGGCTTCGAGTCGGCCATCGAGGGCTCGGACCTCGAGATCATCGACAGCCAGACCGGCAACTTCACGCGGGCCGAGGGCAAGACCGTCATGGAGGGCTTCCTCAACAAGCACGACGACATCGACCTCGTCTACGCGCACAACGACGACATGGGGCTGGGCGCCATCGAGGCCATCGAGGCCGCGGGCATGACCCCGGGCGAGGACATCAAGATCGTCACCGTCGACGCCGTGAAGGACGGCATGCAGGCGCTCGTCGACGGCAAGATCAACTACATCGTCGAGTGCAACCCGCTGCTCGGGCCGGACCTGGCGGAGATCGCCAAGAAGGTCGTCGCGGGCGAGGAGGTCGAGAAGCGGATCGTGGTCGAGGACCAGGCGTTCGACCAGGAGGCCGCGAAGGAAGCGCTGCCCACCCGCGAGTACTGACGCACAGACCCGAGGGCCGGGGCGGCGCGCTCCGCGTGCGCGTGCCGTCCCGACTCGCCCGGCTGACAGAAGGTCGAGGATGACCCAGCAGACACCACCGCCCGTCGTCGAGATGACCGGCGTCACCGTGGAGTTCCCGCCGGTGACGGCCCTCGACGGGGTCGATCTCCACCTGCGCCCCGGCGAGATCCACGCCCTCATGGGCGAGAACGGCGCGGGCAAGTCCACCCTCATCAAGGCCCTCACCGGCGTGTACTCCCCGACCGCGGGGACCATCCTGGTCGACGGCGCGGAGCACCGGTTCAGCGGGCCGGCGGACGCGCGGGCCCACGGCATCAGCACCGTGTACCAGGAGGTCAACCTCTGCGAGAACCTCACCGTCGCGGAGAACATCATGCTCGGCGCGGAGCCGCGCGTGCTGGGTGGTCTGAACTGGCGGGCGATGCGCCGCCAGGCGGCGGCGCACCTGCGACGGATGGGCCTCGACATCGACCCGGCGTCCTCGCTCGGGTCGCACTCGCTCGCGGTGCAGCAGCTCGTCGCCATCTGCCGGGCCACGGTCGGGGACTGCAAGGTGCTCATCCTCGACGAGCCCACCTCCAGCCTCGACGCCGACGAGGTGGCGCACCTGTTCGCCGTCATGCGCTCCCTGCGGGACGAGGGCGTGGCGATCCTGTTCGTGAGCCACTTCCTGGACCAGGTCTACGAGGTGTCCGACCGGATGACGGTGCTGCGCAACGGCGGCCTGGTCGGCGAGTTCGTCACCGCCGACCTGCCGGCCGCCGAGCTCGTGCAGCACATGATCGGCCGGTCCATGGACGTCCTGGAGGCCGCCGAGGAGGCAGCCGAGCGCGCCGAGCGCCCGGCGGGCGCCACGCCGCTGCTGCAGGTGGTGGGCCTCGGGCGCAAGGGATCGGTCCAGCCCTTCGACCTCGACCTGTACGAGGGTGAGGTGGTGGGGCTCGCCGGCCTGCTCGGCTCGGGGCGCACCGAGCTGGCGCGCCTGCTCACGGGCGCCGACCGGGCCGACGTCGGACAGGCCCGCGTGTCCGGGCGGCCGACCCGGCTGCGGAACCCGCGCGTGGCGATGGGCCACGGCATCGCGTACACGTCGGAGGACCGCAAGGGGGAGGGCGTCGTGGACGGCCTCACCGTGCGGGAGAACATCGTGCTCGCGCTCCAGGCCGAGCGCGGCTGGATGCGGCCGCTGCCCCGCCGCCAGGTGGACGAGCTGGTCGCGGGGTACATCGAGCGGCTCGGCATCCGGCCCGCCGACCCGGAGGCGCTGCTGCGCAACCTGTCGGGCGGCAACCAGCAGAAGGTGCTGCTCGCCCGGTGGCTCGCCACCGCCCCGAGGCTGCTCGTGCTGGACGAGCCGACGCGCGGTATCGACGTCGGGGCCAAGGCCGAGATCCAGAAGCTCGTGGCGGAGCTGGCGGCGGACGGCATGTCCGTCGTCTTCATCTCCGCCGAGCTGGAGGAGGTGCTGCGCATCTCGCACCGCATCGCGGTGCTGCGCGACCGGCGCAAGGTGGCCGAGATCGACGGGGACGGCGCCTCGATGGACCGGGTGGTCGACCTCATCGCCGGAGGTGGTGCGGCATGAGGGACGTGCTGCGGCATCACCTGTTCTGGCCGGTGGCCGCCCTGGTCGCGCTGCTGGTCGCCAACACGGTCGCCCGCCCCGGCTTCCTCGCGGTCACCGTACGGGACGGCCACCTCTTCGGGGCGCCGGTCGACATCCTGCGCACGACGGCGCCGCTGCTGCTCGTGGCGCTCGGCATGACCCTGGTCATCGCCACCCGCGGCATCGACCTGTCCGTCGGCGCCGTGGTGGCCGTCTCGGGGGCCGTCGCGCTGTCGCACCTCGCGTCGGCGCCGGACCCCGCCGCCCCCGGCACCGTGCTCACCGCGATCGGCCTGGCGCTGGCGCTGTGCCTGGTGCTGGGCGTGTGGAACGGGTTCCTGGTGTCCGTGCTCGGCATCCAGCCGATCATCGCCACGCTCATCCTGATGACGGCGGGGCGCGGCGTCGCCATGCTGATCACGGGCGGCATGATCACCACGGTCAACAGTGCGCCGTTCAAGGTGCTCGGCTCCGGGTTCTGGCTGGGGCTGCCCACGGCCGCCGTCCTCGCGTTCGGTGTGTTCGCCGTCGTCGCGTACGTGGTGCGGCGCACCGCGCTCGGCATGCTGCTCGAGGCCACGGGCATCAACCCGGCCGCGAGCCGACTGTCCGGCGTACGGTCCAGGACCCTGACCTGGACCGTGTACGCCGCGTCGGGTCTGTTCGCCGGGCTCGCGGGCCTGCTGATCAGCGCCGACACCATGGCGGCCGACGCGAACAACGCCGGTCTGTTCATCGAGCTCGACGCGATCCTCGCGGTGGTGATCGGCGGCACGGCGCTCTCGGGCGGCAAGTTCAACCTGTCCGGCACCCTGGTGGGTGCGCTGGTCATCGCGACCCTCGAGCGCACGGTGACCGTGCTGGGCATCTCGCCGCTGGTCACGCCCCTGTTCATGGCCCTGGTCGTCATCGCGGTGACGCTGCTGCAGTCGCCTCGCATGCGGGAGCGGCTGACCGCGGTGCGCCGGCGGCCCACCACCGGTGCGCAGCGGCCCGCCGCGCGCCCCGACCCGACGGAGGTGACGGCCGGATGACGACGTCGGCCCCCGCTCGCTGGACGGCGGCGCTGCCGGTGCGCCTCGACCGGCGCTACCTGCCCGTGCTGGGCACGTTCGTGGTGCTCGCCCTCATGCTGGTCGTGGGCGGCACCCGGTACGACAACTTCCTGACGCCCGCCGTGGTGTCCAACCTGTTCATCAACAACGCGCACCTCGTGGTGCTCGCGGTCGGCATGACCTTCGTCATCCTCACCGGCGGCATCGACCTGTCGGTGGGAGCCGTGCTCGCGCTGTCCACCGTGGTCACCGCGGCCCTGCTGCAGGCGGGCTGGCCCGTACCCGTGGTGCTCCCGCTCGCCGTCGGCGTCGGCACCGTGATCGGCCTGGCGCACGGCCTGATGATCCACTACTTCCAGGTGCAGCCGTTCGTGGCCACGCTCGCCGGCATGTTCTTCGCCCGCGGGCTGTGCTTCCTCATCGCGCCCGAGTCCATCGCCATCGGCGACCCGGCCTTCGTGGGGCTCGCGAGCTGGGTGCAGATCGCGGGCCAGTGGCGCATGACGTCCAGCGTGCTGATCGCGCTGATCGTGCTCGGCCTCGCCTTCCTGGTGCTGCACCTCACGCGGTTCGGGCGCACCGTGTACGCCATCGGCGGGGGCGAGCAGTCCGCCCTCCTCATGGGCCTGCCCGTTGCCCGCACCAAGGTGCTCGCCTACGTGGTGAGCGGCACGTGCGCCGGGCTCGGCGGCCTGCTGTTCGCGATGTACTCGCGGTCCGGCTACTCGCTCACCGGCGTGGCCATGGAGCTCGACGCCATCGCCGCGGTGGTCATCGGCGGCACGCTGCTCACGGGCGGCACCGGGTTCGTGCTCGGCTCGGTGCTGGGCGTGCTCGTGCTCGGGCTGATCCAGACCATCATCACGTTCGAGGGCACGCTGAGCTCCTGGTGGACCCGCATCGTGATCGGCGTGCTGCTCCTGGTCTTCGTGCTGCTCCAGCGGGCCTTGAGCCTGCGCCGCACCTAGGGTCGCCACGGGTGCGGGTTTCGCACCCACGGGACCACCGTCAGCCCGTACGGTGGTCCCGTGAGCAAGCTGCCCGAGGACGTCCGGGAACGTCCTGTGCCTGATCCCGCCGAGCTGCGCCAGCTGGTCGCCGACCTGCGCCGTCTGGTGCTGACCTACAAGTTCGGCATCGACGAGGTCATGACCAAGATCACGATCCTGCGGGACGAGTTCCGGCACATGCAGAACTACAACCCCGTGGAGCACGTGGGATCGCGGCTCAAGTCCTTCGAGTCGATCGTCGCGAAGTGCCGGCGCAAGGGCATCCCGCTGACGCCCGAGGGCGTGCGCGAGCAGATGTTCGACGTCGCCGGGGTGCGGATCACCTGCAGCTTCGTCAACGACATCTATCTGGTGCGCGACATGCTCCTGGCGCAGTCGGACCTGACCCTGCTGGAGGAGCGCGACTACATCAAGCACCCGAAGGCCACCGGGTACAAGTCGCTGCACCTCATCGTGCAGATCCCGGTCTACCTGTCCGACCGGGTCGAGAAGGTCATCGTCGAGATCCAGCTGCGCACCATCGCGATGGACTTCTGGGCGAGCCTGGAGCACAAGATCTACTACAAGTACGACGGCGACGTGCCCCGCCACCTGACCGACTCGCTCAAGCTCGCCTCCGACGTCGCCTGGTCGCTCGACACCTCGATGGAACGCATCCACGACGAGGTCAAGGCGATCTCGGGCGACGAGGAACCGGTGGCGAGCCGGCACAACCTGCACACGCCGGAGGAGATGCTGCGCGACTTCTGGCGTGCGGCGGAGGCCGACGGCGGTTTCGGCTTCGACAGCGAACCCTGACCCCCTCCGCCGAAGTAGAACTGCAGCGAAGTAGAACTGCAGCGAAGTAGAACTGCAGCGAGATAGAACCGGAGCCCGGCTGCAGTTCTACTTCGCTGCAGTTCTATTTCGCCCTGGTTCTATCTCGCTGCAGTTCTACTTCGGCGGAGGTTCTACTTCGGCGAGGCCAGGGTGCCCGACAGCGCCGTCCAGGACTCCGGCGCGAGCGTCACCGTGGTCGTCGTGCCGTCGCCTGTCGCGACCCGGGTCGCGACGTCGAACGCGCCCCAGTGCTCCGCCGCGACCTTCCGCGCGTGCTCCGGCCCGGCGACGGCGGCCTCGTGGTCGGCGGTCATGGTCCAGCCCTCCGCGACGTCGAGCGACGCGCCCAGGTGCGCCAGCTCGACCTCGACCGGCTCGGCCGAGCGGTTGGTCAGGAACAGGGCGAGGGCTCCGTCGGCCAGGGTCGCCGCCGCCGTCACGGAGGGCACGTCGCCGTGCGCCGCGGTGGTGATGGCCGGGGTGGACACGCGCAGGTCGAGGGCCTCGCCGTGGGCGAGCCGCGCCGTCGTCGCGAACGGGTGGAAGGTGGGCTGCCGCCAGGCCTCACCGCCCGGCTCGGTCATGATCGGCGCGATGACGTTGACGAGCTGGGCCAGGCAGGCGACGGGCACGCGGTCGGCGTGGTTGAGCAGCGTGACCAGCAGGTCTCCCACGACCACGGCGTCGAGCCCCGAGTAGACGTCCTCGATGATGCGGGGAGCGTCGCGCTGGATCGGCAGGTTCTCCTCGCCCGGGAACCGCGTGGTGAGGTACCAGACGTTCCACTCGTCGAAGCTCACGGTGATCTTCTTGTCGGACCGGCGCTGCGCCCCGACGGCGTCGGCCGAGGCCACGACCCGCTCGATGAACCGGTCCATCGCGGTGCCCGAGCCGAGGAACGACGCGCGGTCGCCGTCGACCTCCTCGTAGTACGCGTGCATGGACACGTGGTCCACCACGTCGTAGGTGTGCTCCAGGACGGTGCGTTCCCACGCGCCGAACGTCTCCATCTGCATGGACGACGAGCCGCACACGACCAGCTCGATCGTCGGGTCGACCAGCTTCATCGCGGCGCCCGTGTTGCGGGCCAGCCTGCCGTACTCGTGCGCGTCCTTGTGGCCGATCTGCCAGGGGCCGTCCATCTCGTTGCCCAGGCACCAGAGCTTGACGCCGTACGGCTCCTCGCGGCCGTTGGCGATGCGCAGGTCGGCCCAGCGCGTGCCCGCCTCCCCGTTGCAGTACTCCAGCAGCGCGACGGCCTCCTCGACGCCCCGCGTGCCGAGGTTGACCGCCATCATCGGCTCGATGCCCTCGCGCTCGGCCCACTGCAGGAACTCGTCCGTGCCCACGAGGTTGGGCTCGACGGTGCGCCATGCCAGGTCGAGGAACGGCTTGCGCTGCTCGACCGGCCCCACCGCGTCCTCCCAGCGGTAGTTCGACACGAAGTTGCCGCCGGGATACCGGACGGTCGTCACGCCGAGCTCGCGGGTCAGGTCGGCGACGTCACGGCGGAACCCGTGCTCGTCGGACGCCGGGTGCCCCGGCTCGTGGATCCCCGTGTAGACGGCGCGGCCCAGGTGCTCCACGAAGGAGCCGAACAGGCGGCGGTCCACGGTGCCGACGGTGAAGTCGGGGTGCAGCAGGACGCGGGTGCGGGAGGTCGTCATTGTTCCTCGCTGGTCGGTGGGGGCTGTTCTACAACGTTGCACAGTAGCCGATGGCCGACGCGGCGGCGAGGTCCGTCCTCTACCCTGTGGACAAACTTGCGGAGCGGAGGCAGGCAGCGTGGCCGTGACGATGCACGACGTGGCGCAGCGCGCCGGCGTCTCCATCAAGACCGTGTCGAACGTGGTGAACGGGTACCCGTACATCCGCGCGGCCACCAAGGAGCGCGTCGAGGCCGCGATCGAGGAGCTCGGCTACCGCGTCAACATGTCCGCGCGAAACCTGCGCACCCGGCGCACGGGGCTGATCACCCTCGCGGTGCCCGAGCTCTCGCTCCCGTACTTCGCGGAGCTGGCCGACGCCGTCATCTCCGCCGCCGACGCCGCCGGCTGGACCGTGCTCATCGAGCAGACCAGCGCGAGCCGCGAGCGCGAGACCGAGGTGCTCTCGGGGCGGCGCAGGCACCTCACCGACGGCCTGATCTTCTCGCCGCTAGCGCTCGGCCCCGACGACCTCGGGCTGTTCTCCGTCGACTTCCCGCTGGTGATCCTCGGGGAGCGCGTCTTCGGCGCGCCCGCCGACCACGTGACCATGAACAACGTGGCCGCGGCCAAGGCCGCCACGCTGCACCTCGCGTCGCTGGGCCGCCGCCGGATCGCGGTGATCGGGGCGCACGAGGGGGAGCGGGCCGGGTCGGCCGCGCTGCGCACCGAGGGCTACCGGGAGGGCCTGGCCGAGGCGGGCCTGTCCTACGACCCCGCGCTCGTGCGCGAGGCCGTCCCGTGGCACCGGTCGACCGGCGCGGAGGCCGTGGGCCGCATGCTGGACGACGGCGTCGACTTCGACGCCGTCTTCGCGCTCAACGACGCCCTGGCCCTCGGCGCGCTCCACGCGCTGCACGCGCACCGGGTCGACGTGCCGGGGCAGGTCGCGCTCATCGGGTTCGACGACGTCGACGACGCGCGCTTCGCCGTGCCTGCGCTGTCCTCGGTGGACCCGGGGCGGGACCAGATCGCCCAGACCGCCGTCGACCTGCTCGTCGAGCGGATCGGGGCATCGGGCGACCCGGCGCCCTTCCGGCGGGTGGTGCCGGACTCGCGCATCGTCGGCAGGGAGTCGACGGGCGAGGACGGCTCGGTCGTCGGCGTGCAGCACGGCGGCACCGAGCCGGTGGCGGCCGCGCCCGCCCGGGCGTGAGACCCACGCTGCCCGGCCGGCGGTGCCAGCCCTTGACGGTATCGATGCCGTAACCATCCCAGTGGTTCCCGATGCTCGTCGCCGACCCCGGCTACGGTGAACTCCGTCATCGCTCGTGGCGGCGTTCACCCGGCACGGTTTTGACCAACTGCCTTGTGAGCGATCACAATCTGTTGCGTTCACAAAGTGAAGTCGGCCGGGGTCGCAGAGACGTGCCCGGGCACACACTCGAAGAGGAGAAGTCATGGCAAGGAAGCTGTGGGCCAAGCGCGGTATGGCCGCGCTGGCGACGGGCGCTGTGGCCGTGTCGCTCGCTGCGTGCGGCGGTGGCGGTGCCGGCGGTGGCGGCGGTGCCGGTGCCGGTGGCGGGGACGGCGAGGAGGGCGGCCTGGTCGGCGTCGCCATGCCGACCCAGACGTACGAGCGCTGGATCGCGGACGGCAACGCCGTCAAGTCGGGTCTGGAGGAGGCCGGGTACGACGTCGACCTGCAGTTCGCGGGCGACGACATCCCGACCCAGCAGCAGCAGATCGACGCGATGATCAACAAGGGCGCCGAGGCGCTCATCATCGCCTCGATCGACGGCACCGCGCTGGGCAGCCAGCTCGAGGCCGCTGCCGCCGCGGACATCCCGGTGATCTCCTACGACCGCCTGATCCGCGACTCGGAGAACGTGAACTTCTACGTCACGTTCGACAACTACCAGGTGGGCGTGCAGCAGGGCACCTCGCTGCTGACCGGCCTGGGCATCCTCGACGAGAACGGCGAGGAGGCCGCTGACGCGCCCGAGGGCCCGTTCAACATCGAGATCTTCGCGGGCTCGCCCGACGACAACAACGCCGGGTTCTTCTACGACGGCGCCATGTCGGTGCTCCAGCCGTACCTCGACGACGAGACGCTCGTCGTGCCGTCGGAGCAGACCGACTTCGGCACCGTCGCCATCCAGCGCTGGGAGCAGGAGCGTGCGCAGAAGCGCATGGAGGACCTGCTGACCTCGACCTACACCAAGGGTGACGTGACGGTCGACGGCGTGCTCGCCCCGGCCGACGTGCTCTCGCGCGGTGTCATCACGGCGCTGGAGAACTCCGGCTACGGCAAGGGCGACCTCGCGATGCCGATCGTCACCGGTCAGGACGCCGAGGCGGCGTCGGCCAAGCTGATCCAGGACGACGTGCAGTACTCGACCATCTTCAAGGACACGCGTCTGCTGGCCGAGCAGGCCGTCACCGCGGCCACGTCCTACCTGCAGGGCGAGGAGCCCGAGGCCAACGACACCGAGACGTACGACAACGGCGTGAAGGTCGTGCCGTCGTACCTGCTGCCCACGGTGATCGTCACGAAGGACAACCTCGAGGCGGAGCTCATCGACTCCGGCTACCTCACCGAGGAAGAGGTCTCGACGGGTCAGGTCGACGAGTAAGGCCTGACGCCTCGTAGGTCCGGCCGACCCGGCTGACGCCCCGGCCCCGCCTGCCGGTGGTCGCGCTCCCAAGGGCGCGCGACCACCGGCCGGCCGGGCCGGGGCCGACGGGTCGGCTCCCGCAAGATCACTATTGGCGACAAGTACGCGACAAGGACTGGCATGGCCGATTCGGCGCCGACCGACATCCTCGAGATGCGCGGCATCACCAAGACATTCCCTGGGGTCAAGGCGCTCCAGGACGTCAACCTCACCGTCCGCCGGGGCGAGATCCACGCGATCTGCGGCGAGAACGGGGCGGGCAAGTCCACCCTGATGAAGGTGCTGTCGGGCGTCTACCCGTTCGGCTCCTACGAGGGTGACATCGTGCTCGACGGCGAGACCGCCCAGTTCGGCACGATCAACGACTCCGAGGCGCGGGGCGTGGTGATCATCCACCAGGAGCTCGCCCTCGTCCCGTACCTGTCGATCGCCGAGAACATCTTCCTCGGCAACGAGCGCCGCCGTACGGGCGGGGCCATCGACTGGAACAAGACCAACGCCGAGGCGTCCGCGCTGCTGGCGCGGGTGGGCCTGAGCGAGTCGCCGACGACGCCCATCTCCGCGCTCGGCGTGGGCAAGCAGCAGCTCGTGGAGATCGCCAAGGCGATCTCCAAGGACGTGCGCCTGCTCATCCTGGACGAGCCGACGGCGGCGCTGAACGACAACGACTCCGAGCACCTGCTCGGCCTGCTCCGGCAGTTCAAGGAGCAGGGCATCACCTCGATCATGATCTCCCACAAGCTGGCGGAGATCGCCGAGATCGCGGACCGCACCACGATCATCCGCGACGGCCGGTCGATCGAGACCTTCGACATGGCCACGGCCGGCGAGTCGTCCGAGGCGGTCCAGAACCGCATCATCCGCGGCATGGTGGGTCGTGACCTCGACAACCGCTACCCCGACCGTGAGTCGCACCCCGGCGAGGAGGTGCTCCGCGTCGAGGACTGGACGGTCTACCACCCCACCCAGCCCGGGCGCGTCGTCGTCGAGAACGCGAGCCTGAACGTCCGGGCCGGCGAGGTCGTCGGCATCGCCGGGCTGATGGGCGCCGGCCGCACCGAGCTCGCGATGTCGCTGTTCGGCCGGTCCTACGGCCGGGACATCAGCGGCAAGGCGTACCTGCACGGCAAGGAGATCGACGTGCACAGCGTGCCCGCCGCCATCCGGTCGGGTATCGCGTACGTGTCGGAGGACCGCAAGCAGTACGGGCTCAACCTCATCGAGGACATCCGCCGCAACATCTCCGCCGCGGGCCTCGGCAAGCTGGCGAAGAACGGCTTCGTCGACGAGAACGAGGAGCTCAAGGTCGCGGAGGAGTACCGCGCGTCCATGAACATCCGCACCCCCAACGTGCTGACGGAGGTGGGCAAGCTCTCGGGCGGCAACCAGCAGAAGGTCGTGCTGTCCAAGTGGCTGTACACCGCGCCCGAGGTGCTGATCCTCGACGAGCCCACCCGCGGCATCGACGTCGGCGCCAAGTACGAGATCTACACCATCATCAACGAGCTGGTCGCTGCCGGGAAGGCGGTGCTGGTCATCTCCTCGGAGCTCCCTGAGCTGCTCGGGATCTGCGACCGCATCTACACCCTGGCCTTCGGCCGCATCACCGGCGAGGTCGACGTGCCCTCCGCCACCCAGGAAGGACTCATGGCCCTCATGACCCAGGAGACGCAGGAGACGAAGGCATGACCGGCATCGCCAACATCCGGGACCTGCTCACCCGGAACATCCGCACCAGCGGTATCTACATCGCGTTCGTGCTGATCATCGTGCTGTTCTCGGTGCTCACCAACGGACTGCTCCTCAGCTCGCGCAACCTCACCAGCCTCGTGCTGCAGTTCTCGTACATCCTGATCCTCGCCATCGGCATGGTGATCATCATCATCGGCGGGCACATCGACCTGTCGGTGGGGTCGGTGGTCGCGCTCACCGGCGCCATCGCCGCCGTCGTCGTCGTGCGGAACGGCATGCCCTGGTGGGTCGGCGTGCTCGCGGCGCTCGGCACCGGGTTGCTGGTCGGGGCCTGGCAAGGGTTCTGGGTGGCGTACGTCGGGATCCCAGCGTTCATCGTGACGCTGGCCGGCATGCTCCTGTTCCGCGGCCTCACGCTCCAGGTGCTGAACAACGTCTCGCTCTCGCCGTTCCCGAGCGAGTACACGAGCATCGCCACCGGCTTCTTCAACGGCCTGCTCGGCGGCTACGGCTACGACACCTTCACGCTCGTCATCTTCGCGATCGGCGTGCTCGGCTTCGCGTACAACGCCTGGCGCACCCGCCGGGCCCGGATCGCCTACAACCAGACGGTCGAGGCGCCGGCGCTGTTCGTGCTGAAGATCGTGGTGATCGCCGCCGTCGTCATGTGGTTCGCATGGAACCTCGCCACGTACCGCGGTCTCCCTGCCGTGCTGATCATCCTGGCCGTGCTGGTGATGGCCTACACGCTGGTCACCAAGCACAGCGTGTTCGGCCGCCACGTCTACGCCATCGGCGGCAACCTCGCCGCGGCGCAGCTGTCCGGCGTGCGGGTCAAGCGCGTGAACTTCTGGATGTTCGTGAACATGGGCTTCCTCGCCTCCGTCGCGGGCATCGTGTTCTCCGCGCGGTCGAGTGCCGCCCAGCCGGGCGCGGGCAACATGTTCGAGCTCGACGCGATCGCGGCCTGCTTCATCGGTGGCGCCGCAGTGACCGGCGGTATCGGCACCGTGACCGGCGCCATGGTCGGTGGCCTCATCATGGCCGTCATGTCGAACGGCATGTCGCTCATGGGCGTGGACCAGTCCACGCAGCAGATCGTCAAGGGCGTCGTGCTGCTGCTGGCCGTCGCGTTCGACGTCTGGAACAAGAAGCGGGCGGCCGCCACCCGCTGACACTCGCCCCGCCGAGATAGAACCGTGGCGAGATAGAACCGTGGCGAGGTAGAACCGCAGACTTGCGCTGCAGTTCTATCTCGCCACGGTTCTATCTCGCCACGGTTCTATCTCGGCGTTTCTGGGGGTGGGCGAGAATGGGCGGATGGCTGATGCTGCTCCCGCACCGCGCCGCGGCAGGAGGCCCGCCGGGCAGGACGCGCGCGCCGAGATCTTGGCCGCCGCGCGCGACGAGTTCGTCGAGCGCGGCTACGAGGCCGCCTCGCTGCGCTCCGTCGCCCGCCGGGCCGGCGTCGATCCCGGCACCGTGCGGCACTGGTTCCCCGACAAGCCGCGCCTGCTCACGGCGACCCTCGGCGTCGCGGGCATCGAGCCCGCCGCGGTCGTCGAGCGGGTCACCGACGGCCCCGTCGAGACGCTCGGCGAGCGTCTGCTGGAGGCGGTCATCGGCCTCTGGGACTTCGACGACGGCGACACCGTGCGCGTGGTGCTGCCGGCGATCATCGCGGACGCAGAGCTGCGCGGGCTGCTGCCGCAGTTCATCGGGGCCGCGATCCTGCGGCCGGTGGTCCGGGCGCTCGGTACGGTCGACGCCCCGCTGCGCACCTCGCTGGTCGCCTCGCAGATGGCGGGGGTGCTCATGACCCGGTACCTGGTGCGGCTGGAACCTCTCGCGTCGCTGTCGCCCGGCGAGGTCGCGCGGCTCGTCGGCCCCAATCTCCAGCGGTACCTCACCGGAGACCTTGCGTCCTGACACCGGGCGGGCGCACAATTCATCACATGAGGAAAAACGCGGTCGTCATCGCCGGGCTGCGGGTGGTGCGCGGCGGCCGGCCGGTCATCGACGGCCTGGACCTGTCCGTGCCCGCGGGGTCCGTCGTGGGGCTGCTCGGGCCGTCCGGGTCCGGCAAGACGACGCTCATGCGCAGCGTCGTCGGCGTGCAGGCTAGTGTCACGGGTTCCGTCGAGGTGCTCGGCGCGACGGCCGGCACGCCGGCGCTGCGCCGGCGCGTGGGCTACATGACGCAGGACGCGAGCGTCTACACCGACCTCACCGTGGTCCAGAACCTCCGGTACTTCGCGGCGCTGGCCGGCGTGCCGTCACCCGCCCGGGCCGTGGCGGCCGCCGTCGCGACCGTCGACCTGGGTGGGCACGAGAGGCAGCGGGTCGGCACGCTGTCCGGGGGCGAACGGTCCCGGGTCTCGCTGGCCGCGGCCCTGGTCGGCGACCCTGAGCTGCTCGTGCTCGACGAGCCCACGGTGGGTCTGGACCCGGTGCTGCGGCGCGACCTGTGGGCGGTGTTCCGCCGGCTCGCCGCCGAGGGGCGCACGCTCCTGGTCTCCAGCCACGTCATGGACGAGGCCACGCAGTGCGACCGGCTGCTCCTCATGCGCGCGGGCGGGCTCGTCGCGGACACCACGCCGGACGACCTGCTGGCCGGCACCGGGGCGCCCGACGCCGAGCGCGCGTTCCTCACCCTGATCGACCGGGCCGCCCGACGCGAGGAGGACGTCCGATGAGCCCGACCCTCGCCACCGCGGGCCGCGTGCTGGCCCAGCTCCGCGGCGACCACCGCACGGTCGCGCTCATCCTGCTGCTGCCGTGCCTGCTGATCGGCCTCATCGCGTGGATGTTCGACGACCAGCCCCAGGTGCTCGACCAGTTCGGCCCCATGCTCGTAGGTCTGTTCCCGCTGATCGTGATGTTCCTGGTCACGAGCGTGGCGACGCTGCGCGAACGGCAGTCCGGCACGCTGGAGCGGCTCATGACCACGCCCATCCGCCGGGGCGACCTCGTGGCGGGCTACGCTCTCGCGTTCGCGACGCTCGCGCTGGTCCAGGCGCTCGTCGTGGTCGGCTTCGCCGTGCTCGTGGGCATGGACGTCGAGGGACCGCTCGGGCTGGTCGTCGTGGTCGCGCTGCTCGACGCGATCCTCGGCTGCACCCTGGGCCTGGCCGCCTCGGCGCTGGCCCGGAGCGAGTTCCAGGCGGTGCAGATGATGCCGGCCGTCCTGTTCCCGCAGCTCATCACGTGCGGGCTGCTCATGCCCCGGGACCAGATGCCGCAGGTGCTCGAGTGGCTGTCCCGCGCCTTCCCGCTGACCTACGCGATCGAGGCGATGACGTCGCTCGCGGCGGGGGCCGAGTGGGCGGGAATCCGCGGCGCCGTCGGCGTGATCGGCCTGTTCATCGTGGGCGCGGCGCTGCTCGGCGTCCTCACTCTTCGCCGCCGCACCCCCTGACGCGTTCAGGGGAGGCGGAGCGCCCTTGCCACCTCGCCCCACGCGACGTACGAGAAGCCCGTCGCGTCGCGCTCCGGGTCGGTGTCCGGGCCGGTCTCGGGCTCGTCGTGCGTGACCAGCAGGCCAGACCGGTACCCGCCGACCGGCGCGTTCGACACGGCGAGCCCGTCCGACCCGTTGACGTCGTCCACGCCGTCGCCCGCCACGCGGAAGGTGCCGAGCGACCGGTTCCGGCCCGTCAGGGAGTAGACGGCGTACGTGTCGTCGCCCTGGCTGGACACGATCACGGAGCCGGTGCGGCCCGGTCCGTACCAGATGTCGACCCCCTCGGCGTCGGCGGTCAGGTTCGTCCCGCCGTACGACGGCGCGCCCGGGTCCACCGGTGCGCACTCCTCCGTCTCCGGGTCGTAGACGTCGTGCACGCCGAAGTCGCGCACCCGGTCGACCAGCCGCGGCGCGCCCGAGCCCAGGGGGAGCGGCAGCCGCCACAGGCCGACGTCCTCCTGCGTGGCGTACAGCGTGCCGGTGCGGCGGTCGACGGCGACCCCCTCGAGCTGCGGGCCCACGCCCGGCTCCGCGCACGGCACCCAGGTGGTGCCGTCGGGCAGGCGGAACTCTCCGGGCAGCGCCAGGTGCTCGACGTCGGTGTAGCCCACGCCGTCCGGCCCGGTCGTGATCCGGGCCGTCGCGACGGTGGTGTCGCCCTCCTGCGTGACCACCACGGAGGCCTCGCCACGTCGCGGCTGGTAGACGGCCAGGCCGTACGCGGTGTGGTCCTCGGCGACCGTCTCCCGGTCCGGGCTGAACAGGAACTCCTGCTCGGGGGCGGTGACCTCGGTGAGCGGGGTCGCAGCCGCTGATCCAGCCGGGTCGATCGCGAAGAAGCGCACCTGGTCGTTGTACCGGTCCGAGACGACGGCGACGTCCCTGGTCCGGCCATCGACGCGCAGGCCGTGGGCGATGTCCACGTTGTTGTACCGGCCGGGCACCCCGTCGGCCCGCGGCGCCGGCGTGGCCGGGACCGACTGCAGCTCCGTCGCGTCCACGCCGTACACCCGCAGGCCGCCCTCCTTGGCCGTCACGACGACGAGCGAGCGGCGCGAGTCGCGGGGGTGCACCCAGATCGCCGGGTCGTCGCCGGACGCGTCGCCGCCGGCCTCGTCGTCGTACAGCGGGGGAGTCTCGACCGAGGTGGTCACCGTGACCGGGCCTCCGCCCGGGCGGTGGCCGCCCGCGACGGCCGAGGCGGGCGTGAGCACGGTCAGGAGCAGCAGCGTGGCCGACAGGGCGGCGAGACGACGGCGCATGCGTCGAGGCTGCCGGACCGAGGTGTCGGCGACCTGAACTCCGGCGGAACGCTCGGCGGGATCAGTCCGGTCAGTCCAGGAGCGGGTCGAGGCCCCAGTGGGGGAAGACGGCCCGGCGGGTCGCCTGGACCGCTCGGTCCACGGCGTCGGCCGGGTCGTAGCCGTCACGCCAGCTCCGGAACGGCACCTCGGCCGTGCCGAGAGTGCGTGCGGCGTCCAGCTCCAGCGCCTCCACGGCGGCGCGCCACGACGCGGGCAGCTCCGACCCGCGGTCCAGCGGGGTGTGCGCGGCCTCGGCGACGAGCGCCGCCCAGGCGAGCGGGACGACGTCGGACACCGCGTACCCGCCCCCGCCCAGGGCGAGCCAGCGCCCGTCGGCGTGCTCGTGCGCGAGCGCGTGCGCCCACTGCTGCGCCGTGGTCTGGGCGTCGACCGAGACGTTCAGGTTCGACAGCGGGTCGCGGCCGTGGGCGTCGCAGCCGTGCTGCGAGACGACCGCCTGCGGGCGGTGCTCACGCACCAGGGCGGGCACCACGGCGTCGATGGCCCGCAGCCAGGCGGCCCCCGTGGTGCGTGCCGGCACCGGCAGGTTGACGGCGGTCCCCTCGGCAGGCCCGGGTGGCCCGACGTCGGACGACGCGCCCGTGCCCGGGAACAGCGTGCGGCCGTCCTCGTGGATCGAGACGGTCAGCACGCGCGGGTCGTCCCAGAAGATCGCCTCGACGCCGTCGCCGTGGTGGGCGTCGAAGTCCAGGTAGGCGACGCGCTCCGCGCCGAGGTCGAGCAGACGACGGATCGCCGCCGCCGCGTCGTTGTACACGCAGAAGCCGGACGCCGCGCCGGGCATCGCGTGGTGCATGCCGCCCGCCACGTTGACGCCGTGCGTGATCTCGCCGCGCCAGAGGGCGTCGGCCAGCGCGACCGAACCGCCGAGCTGCCGGGCGGCGGCCTCGTGCATGCCGAGGAACAGGGGGTCGTCGTCGGTGCCGAGCCCGCGTGCCAGGTCGGGTTCCAGCGTGGTGCCGGCGTGGCGGACGGCGGCCACGTAGTCGGCGTCGTGCACGGTCTCGATGACGGCGTCCGAGGCGGGTTCGGCGTCGACCACGTCGAGGCGGTCGAGCAGACCGAGCGCCTCGACGAGCCGCATGGTCAGGTCGAGGCGGGCCGGGGCCATGGGGTGCCCGGGACCGAAGTCGTACTCGAGGAGCTGCGGGCTCCAGACCAGACGGGCGAGGTGCACCCGCCCACGGTAACGGACGTGGCCCGGGGCGGGCCGTCCCGTCCGCGGGGTGCGTCCAGGGCGGTCGTGGGGCCGGGAGCGTGGCAGAGTAGGGCGTCGGTCGACACGCGAGGGGTCACGGTACGGAGGGAGCAGGGCGGATGCCGAGCTTGCGGCACAGGCTGTTCAGCCTCCGGGAGCTGGTGGACGAGCTGGCGTTCCGGGCCCCGGCGCGGCTCGCCGTCACCGTGTTCGCGTGCGTGATCGGCCTGTTCGCGGTGCTGCTGCTGATGCCCTTCGCGACGGCGGACGGCGAGGGCGCCAGCCTGGTCGACGCGCTCTTCACCGCCGTCTCGGCCGTGTGCGTCACGGGTCTGGTGGTGCAGGACACCGCCACCTACTGGTCGCTCTACGGGCAGATCGTGATCCTCGCGGGCATCAAGGTGGGCGGCTTCGGCATCATGACCGTCGCGTCGCTGCTCGGCATGATCGTGTCCCGCAAGATCGGCCTGACGCAGAAGCTCCTCACGGCGTCGGAGACCAAGACGAGCCGGCTGGGCGACGTCGGCTCCCTGGTCCGCGTCATCATCATCACCGCGACCACGCTCGAGCTGTCGATCGCGCTGCTGCTGTTCCCCCGGTTCGTGGTCATCGAGGGCAACGTGGGCACGGCGGCGTGGCACTCCCTGTTCTACGGCATCTCGGCGTTCAACAACGCGGGGTTCGTGCCCACGGCCGAGGGCCTGATGCCGCACGTGGGGGACTGGACGCTCGTGCTGCCCCTGGCCCTCGGTGTGTTCGTCGGCGCGCTCGGCTTTCCCGTGATCCTGAACATCCAGCGCGCCTGGCCGCGCCCCGGGCAGCGCTGGCGCGGCTGGACCAAGAAGCTGTCGCTGCACAGCAAGCTGACCGTGGTGACCAGCGGGGTGCTGTTCGTCGTCGGCGCGCTGCTGCTCCTGGTGCTGGAGTGGTCCAACCCGGCGACCTTCGGGCCGCTGGCCCTGGGCGACAAGGTGCTGGCGTCGGTCTTCGCCGGGATCATGCCGCGCTCGGGCGGGTTCAGCACGGTCGACATCGGGGCGATGCACGAGTCGAGCTGGCTCATCCAGGACGCGCTGATGTTCGTGGGCGGCGGCTCGGCGTCGACGGCCGGCGGCATCAAGGTGACGACGCTCGCCGTCATGCTGCTCGCGATCGTCGCGGAGGCGCGCGGCGACCGGGACATCGAGGCGTTCGGCCGCCGGATCCCGCGGGACGTGCTGCGCCTGTCGATCGCCGTGGTGTTCACCGGGGCGAGCATCGTGCTCGTCTCGTGCGTGGCGCTGCTCCAGGTGACCGACCTGAGCCTGTCGCGTGTCCTGTTCGAGGTGCTGTCGGCGTTCGCGACGGTCGGGCTGACGACGGGCATCACGCAGGACCTGCCCGACTCGGGCAAGTACATCCTGGCGCTGCTCATGTTCGTGGGCCGCACGGGCGCCGTGACCGTCGTGGCGGTGCTGGCGCTCCGCGACCGCCGGCGCATCGTACGCTTCCCCGAGGAGCGCCCGATCATCGGGTGAGACGACCTGGTCGGACAGACCTGGGACGACGTGGTCGGACAGACCTGGCGAGAGAGGAAGACCGTGCCGGAGAAGAAGCCCGAACGCGATGCGGGCGTGCTGGTGATCGGCCTGGGCCGGTTCGGGTCGGCGATCGGCGCGACCCTGGACCGCCTGGGTCAGGACGTGCTCGCCGTCGAGCAGGACCCGGTGCTCGTCGCGCAGTGGTCGGGCCGGCTGCCGCTGGTCGAGGCCGACGCGTCGAACCCGGAGGCGCTGGAGCAGCTCGGCGCGCGGGACTTCGGCGTCGCGGTGGTCGGCGTGGGCTCCTCGCTCGAGGCGTCGGTGCTCATCACCGGCAACCTCGTGGACATGGGCACGCCCCAGATCTGGGCCAAGGCCATCTCGGCGGAGCACGGCCGCATCCTGACCCGCATCGGCGCCCACCACGTGGTCTTCCCGGAGGCCGACGCCGGCAAGCGCGTGGCGCACCTGGTCAGCGGCAAGCTGCTCGACTACATCGAGGTCGAGGACGGGTTCACCATCGTGAAGATGCGCCCGCCGAAGGAGGCGCAGGGGTTCACGCTGGCGCAGTCGAACATCCGCAAGCGGTACGGGATCACGGTGATCGGCGTGAAGTCGCCGGGCGCGGACTTCGTCTACGCGACGCCCGAGACCCGGATCTCCGCCAACGACCTCCTCGTGTGCTCGGGGCACGCCGAGCTCCTGGAACGGTTCGCGGCCCGGCCCTGAACCCGCTCCGGCACACCTCACACCGCGCCGATTACGGGCCTCGCGGCGAAGCAGGTAACCTAGGTGCGGACTACTTTTCGTGTTGGTCGGCCATCGTCACTCTGGCGTCACTGTCCCGGACCAACCGTGGACCATTTCGCCGAGCGGCCCGTCGCCGGGCCGCCGCCGACCGATCGAACATTGCGAGGACCTATGGGCTCCGTCATCAAGAAGCGCCGCAAGCGTATGGCCAAGAAGAAGCACCGCAAGCTGCTTCGCAAGACGCGCCACCAGCGTCGTAACAAGAAGTGACGCGCGCGCCGTCGGGCGCGTGACGAGCAGGCCCGGTCCCTTGAGGGGCCGGGCCTTCTCCATGCCCGCGCCGGCACCCCCGCCCGCTGCGCGCCCGGCCGACTGCAGAGTTCCTGACACGGCGGGCGTCGACTGCAGAGTTGTTGACGGCGCTGGGGCGTCGAGCCGTGGGGAACTCTGCAGTCGACGGCTGTCGCCGGGGGAAGTCTGCAGTCGCGGGTGCCGGCGGCTGCTTCATGGTTGGGGGCTGCACGGCGCCCGGCCGTGGCTGTGTCCCTGTGGGCGTCCGGGGCTCGCAGCTCGCGCCAGGACCAGCCGTCGACTGCAGAGTTCCTGACACGGCGGGCGTCGACTGCAGAGTTGTTGACGGCGCTGGGGTGTCGAGCCGTGACGAAGTCTGCAGTCGACGTCGAGCCGTGAGGAAGTCTGCAGTCGCGCCGGCGCGCCGGCGCGCAGTCGCGCCGGTGGCTGTCGCGTGGCGGCGGGTCGAGTGCCCCCCGGTCAGCGCCCCCGGTCAGTGGCCGCGGAGGCGGCGGCGGGCGGCGCGCAGGACCAGGCCCAGGACCCAGGCCGCACCCGCCCACGACGCCGTCCGCACGCCCCGGCCCGCCGCGCGCTGCGAGCGGCCGCGGAACTCGCGGATGGGCCAGCCCACCTCCTGCGCGTGCCGGCGCAGGCGCAGGTCGGGGTTGATGGGGCAGGGGTGCCCCACGACCCGCATCATCGGCAGGTCGTTCAGGGAGTCGCCGTACGCGTAGCTCTCGTCCAGGTCGATCTCGGCGGTGCCGGCGAGCTCGACGATGGCGTCGGCCTTGGCCTGGCCGTGCATGAGGTCGCCCTTGAGGCGGCCGGTGTAGAAGCCGTCCTTGTGCTCGGCCACCGTGCCGAGCGCGCCGGTCGCGCCCAGGCGGCGGGCGATGAGCTGCGCGATCTCGACCGGGGTGGCCGTCACGAGCCACACCTGGTGGCCCGCCGCGATGTGCTCGTCCAGCAGCCGCCGGGTGCCCGGGTAGATCCGGAGCGACAGGACGGCGTCCCACACCTCCTCGCCCAGGGTGGCGATCTCGGCGACGCTGCGCCCCGCGATGAGGGTGAGGGCACGGTCGCGCACCTGGTCGATCTCTTCCCGGTTCTCGCCCCAGAGCAGGTACCGCGCCTGGACCAGGGCGAACTTGAGGATGTCCCGGGTCCCGAAGAACTTGCGCTGGTACGCCGACTTGGCGATGTGGAAGGCGCTCGCACCGCGGATGATCGTGTTGTCGACGTCGAAGAACGCCGCGGTGGCGGACGAGGGGTGCGTCGACGGCATGGAGGCCACTCTATCCGCGTGGAACGGCCCGCACGTTCTCCCCGGGCGCCCACGCGGAGCCGCTGGTAGAACCGGGTCGTGACGTTCAACAGCGGGTCCGGGGGGGCCGTCCTCCTCGTGCGAGCCCTGCACCTCCTGGTCGGCCTGGCCGCCCTGACCGGTGTCGTGATGGAGCTCGTGGTGGCGGTCACCGACGGTCCCGGGCTCGCGCCCACGCACGCCGAGCGGCTCGTCCGCCTGTTCAGCTATTTCACGATCCAGTCGAACCTGCTGATCGCGGGTGTCTCGTTCGCGCTGGCCGGGGATCCGCGCCGGGACGGCCCGGTGTTCCGGGTGCTGCGGCTCGACGCGCTCCTGTGCATCGCCGTGACCGGCATCGTCTACAACACGGTGCTGCGCGGTCTGACGCCGCTGGCGGGCGCCGGGCCCGTGGCGAACACCCTGCTGCACGGGGTGGCACCGGTCGCGGCGGTCGTCGTCTGGCTGCTCGCCGGGCCGCGGCCGCGCGTCTCCTCGCGGACGGTGTGGTGGTCCGTGGCCTACCCGGTCGCCTGGCTGGTCTGGACCTTCGTGCGCGGGGCCGTGACCGGCTGGTACCCGTACCCGTTCCTCGACGTCACCGAGCTCGGGCTCGCGGGCGCCCTCGTCAACGCGGCGCTGGTCGCCGTCGTCTTCCTGGTCCTGGCCTGGGGCGTGCGGTGGGCGGACGGGCGGCTCCCGGCGACCGACCGTTCGCCGCACGCGCGGTGACGGCTCCGCCGTGTCGTAACCTCGGGGCGTGACAGCTCCTGCCGTGCCCCGGGTCGTCCTGTACACGCGTGACGCGTGCCATCTGTGCGAGGACGCGCGTGCCGTCGTCGTGCGCGTGTGCGAGGACGCGGGCGTCGCCTGGCGGGAGGTCGACATCGACAGCGCGCCCGGGCTGCGCGACCGCTACGGGGAGTACGTGCCCGTGCTCGAGGTGGACGGGATCCAGCAAGGTTTCTGGCGCGTGGACGGTGCGCGCCTGGCCCGCCTCCTGGCATGATCGTCCAGGCAGTGTGTGCGTACGCCCGCGACACGGTGGTCGTGGGGAGGGGAGCAGCACGTGGTCGAACTCAGTGACGGGACAGTTCCGGCGGCAACCGTGGGCCGGTTGCCGTACTACCTGCGCGCCCTGCGCGACCTCGCGGCGGAGGGGGTGGATCTCACCTCGTCGACGGAGCTGGCCGAGCGGTCGGGCGTGAGCTCGGCCCAGCTGCGCAAGGACCTGTCCTACCTGGGTTCGTTCGGCACGCGCGGTGTCGGGTACGACGTCGAGTCGCTCGCCTCCTACATCACCGTCGCCCTGGGGCTGGAGACCGAGCACCGGCTGGCCATCGTCGGCATCGGCAACCTCGGGCACGCCCTCGCGAACTACTCCGGCTACACGACGCGCGGCTTCCAGGTGGTGGCGCTGCTCGACGCGTCGCCGGAGGTGGTGGGCACCCGGGTGGCCGGCGTGCCCGTCGAGCACGTGCGCGACCTGACCGAGGTGCTCCGGCGGGAGCGCGTCTCGATGGTGGTGCTCGCCCTGCCCGCGCACGGCGCACAGGACGTGGCGGACGCCGTGGTCGGCGCGGGCGTCCGGGAGATCCTCAACTTCGCGCCGGTGGCGCTCCAGGTGCCGGACGACGTGGTGGTGCGCTCGGTCGACGTCGGCGGCGAGCTGCAGATCCTGGCCTTCCACGCGGCGACCCGCGCCGCGGCGCTCTGACGCCGCCGTCCCGGAGAGCAGCTCAGCAGGCCCGGGGCGGCCACGACCACGTGGGTCATGGTCGTCCCGAGCCTGCTGAAACGTCAGTCAGGCGCGGCGGGGTCAGCCCTTGGCGATGGCGCTGACGTCCAGCTCGATCTTGACCTTGTCGCCCACCAGGAAGCCGCCGGTCTCCAGCGTGGCGTTCCACGTGAGGCCGAAGTCCTTGCGGTTGACCTCGAGCTTGGCCTCGAAGCCGGCGCGGTTGTTGCCGAACGGGTCCGTGGCGGTGCCGGTGAACTCGGTCTCCAGCTCCACGCCCTTGGTGATGCCGTTGATCGTGAGGTCGCCGGAGATGAGGTAGTCGTCACCGTCGGCGCGGATGCCCGTGGACGTGAAGGTCCAGGTCGGCTTCTCGTCGGCGTGCCAGAAGTCGGCGCTCTTCAGGTGGCCGTCGCGACCGGCGTCGCCCGTGCTCACCGAGGCCGCGTCCAGCTCGGCGGTGACGCTCGACGACTCCAGGTCCTCACCGACCGTGATGGTGCCGGAGGTGACGGCGATGCTGCCGCGCACCTTCGCGATACCGGCGTGACGGACGGAGAAGGAAGCAGCGGTGTGGGAGGGGTCGATCTCGTACACGCCTGCGGTGAGGCCTGCGGGGAGCGGGGTGGCCATGAGGGGGAACTCCTTGGTGATGTGGCGGTTTGGGTGGATAGTTGAGGGATCAACTACCCACGGTGACATCCAACATAACTGGTCCCGTAACGTATTCCTAGAGGGCTCGTTCGCACGAAAGTGGTGGTGACATGGCTGCGCAGACGGTCGAGGAACGCGATATCTGGCTCACCGAGGAGCAGCAGGCCGCCTGGCGGCACTATCTGGAGGGCACCGCGCGCTTCGTCGAGGCGCTGGGGTCCGTGCACGACCGCACCCTCCCGCTGTCCCTCGGGGAGTACAGCCTGCTGGTCCAGCTCTCCGAGGCACCGGACCGCACCATGCGGATGTCGACGCTCGCCGACGGCCTGGTGCTGTCCCGCAGCCGGCTCACGCACACCGTCGCGCGGATGGAGGCGCGGGGGCTCGTGTCCCGCTGCGCCGCCGAGGGTGACCGGCGCGGCGTGAACTGCGCCATGACCGAGGCCGGGTACGCGGCGCTGGTGGCGGCGGCGCCCGGGCACGTGTCCGCGGTGCGGCGCATCCTCGTCGAGGCGCTGGAACCGGAGGAGTTCGAGATGCTGGGCCGCGTCATGGCCAAGGTCGCCGCGTCGTCGCGCGCCGCGGGCGGCACGGAGGAGGGCCTGACGGTGCTCTGCGACTGAGCGCCCCGCCGGGAGACGTACTCCACACCGCCCGATTTCACGGGTACCCAGGCTCGGGTGCGAGACTGGGCGCCATGGTCTCCACGACGGTCCACCTGCTGCGCCACGGTGAGGTGCACAACCCCGACGGCATCCTGTACGGGCGGCTGCCCGGGTACCGCCTCTCCGACCGCGGCCAGGCGATGGCGAAGATCGTCGCCGACCACCTCACCAGCACCGGTCGCGACGTCGTCCGCGTGGTGGCCTCGCCGCTGCAGCGCGCGCAGGAGACCGCCGCACCGGTGGCCCAGGGCTTCGGCCTGGAGCTGGCCACGGACGACCGCATCATCGAGGCCGACAACCGGCTCGAGGGCCAGCGCGTCGCGGACGGCGGCGGCGCGCTCAGCAGCCCCCGCAACTGGCCCCTGCTGTGGAACCCGTTCCGCCCGTCGTGGGGCGAGCCGTACACGCAGCAGGTCACGCGCATGCGCGCCGCGGTCGAGGACGCCCGCCGCGCCGCGGAGGGCCACGAGATCGTGCTGGTCAGCCACCAGCTCCCCGTCTGGCTCACGCGCCGGTCGTTCGAGGGCGGCACGCTCTGGCACGACCCGCGCAACCGGCAGTGCAACCTCGCCTCCCTGACGTCCCTGCACTTCGAGGACGACCGGTTCGTGGGCCTGCACTACACGGAGCCCGCCGCGGAGCTCTACCCCGGCGCGAGCAAGGTCGCCGGCGCGTGATGCGGGGGAAGACCTTCAAGGTCGTGCAGTGGGTGGTGGCCGTCGGCATCGTCGTCGGCCTGGTCGCGGCGCTCACCGCGTGCACACCCGAGGAGTCGGGCGCGGGCGACGTCGTGGGCCAGGGGTACGTCTCGGGCGACGGTTCCGTGCAGACGTACGACGCCGGGGAGCGCCGCGGACCCGTCGCCGTGGCGGGTACCGACTTCGAGGGCAACGCCGTCGACAGCTCCGACTGGGCGGGCGACGTCGTCGTCGTCAACACCTGGTACGCCTCGTGCGCGCCGTGCCGCGCCGAGGCCCCCGACCTCGTGGACCTCGCCACGAGCAAGGAGGGCGTGCGGTTCCTCGGCATCAACACGGAGGACGACGCCGGCGCCGCCCAGGCGTTCCAGCGCACCTTCGAGGTGCCCTACCCGAGCATCGAGGACCGCACCGGGACGGTGATCGCCGGCCTCAACGGCGTCGTGCCGCTGCAGGCCGTGCCCACCACCGTGGTGCTGGACCAGGAGGGCAAGGTCGCCGCCCGCGTCATCGGCCAGGCCGAGCGCTCCACGCTGGAGGCGCTGGTCGACGAGGTCCTGGCGGAGGCCACCTGATGGTCCCCGGCTCGGTCGCGACGGCCGTCGGCGACGGTCTCGCCGTCACCGCGTTCAGCGGCTCCCTGCTGCTCGCCGTGCCCGTCGCCGTGCTGGCCGGCCTGGTGTCGTTCGCGTCGCCGTGCGTGCTGCCGCTCGTGCCCGGCTACATCGGCTACGTGAGCAGCATGGCCGCCGCGTCGGCCGGGGCCACCTCCGGGATCGTGACCACCCGCCCCCGCCCCGCGCGGGGCCGCGTCGTCGGCGGCGTGGCGCTGTTCGTGCTCGGCTTCACCGCCGTGTTCGTCTCGTTCGGGGCGGCGTTCGGCGGCCTGGGCACCTTCCTGGTGCGCTGGGAGGACCTGATCACGCGCGTGCTCGGCGCCGTGGTGATCCTGCTCGGCCTCGGCTTCCTCGGCGCCGTGCCCTTCCTGCAGCGCGAGGCACGGTTCCACCTGACACCGCGCGCCGGCCTGTGGGGTGCCCCCCTGCTGGGCGTCGTCTTCGGTCTGGGCTGGACGCCCTGCATCGGTCCCACCCTCGGCGCCGTGCAGGCGCTCGCGATCGACGAGGCCTCCGCGGGCCGCGGGGCGCTGCTCGGCGTCGCCTACTGCGTGGGCCTGGGCGTGCCCTTCCTGCTCGTGGCCCTCGGGCTGCAGAGCTCCGAGCGCATGATGGACTTCCTGCGCCGGCACCGGCTCGCCGCGCTGCGGATCGGCGGCGGGCTGCTCGTGCTGGTCGGGCTGCTGCTGGTCACCGGCCTGTGGACGCGGCTGACGGGCGCCATGCAGCTCTGGGTCACCGGATTCGAGACGGTGCTCTGATGGCGGGCCGTACGAGCAGTGACAGCACCTACGTGCCCGAGGGCATCGCGGACGAGTTCACGCAGGGCGCGCCGTCGTCCGGCGAGCAGCCGCGGCCGGGCCGCCCGAGCGCCCCGGTGCTGGGGCTGGTCGGCACGCTGCGCTGGATGTGGCGCCAGCTCACGTCCATGCGCGTGGCGCTCATGCTGCTCATGCTGCTCGCCGTGGCCGCCGTGCCCGGGTCCGTGCTGCCGCAGCGCAACCAGGACGCCGCCGGCGTCATCACGTACCTGGCCGAGCACCCGACCGCGGGGGAGTGGCTCGACCGGGCCGGCTTCTTCGACGTCTACTCGTCGGTCTGGTTCTCCGCCATCTACATCCTGCTGTTCGTGTCCCTCGTGGGCTGCATCCTGCCGCGGTCGGCGGCGCACTACCGCGCCCTGCGCGGCCGGCCGCCGCGCGTCCCCTCCCGGTTCCACCGGTTCCCGGCCAAGGCCACGGCGACCACCACGGCCTCGCCCCAGGAGGCGGCGGACGCCGTCGCCGCCCGCCTCCGCGGCACCCTCCCCTGGCTGCCCACCTTCCGCGTGGACCAGGGCGAGGAGGCCGCCCGCGGCGCCCGTCCCGCCACGCGGACCGTCAGCGCCGAGCGCGGCTACCTGCGCGAGACCGGGAACCTCGTGTTCCACCTCGCGCTCGTGGGCCTGCTGGTCTCCGTGGCGACCGGCCAGCTGCTGCACTACCGCGGCCAGGCCATCGTCACCGAGGGCCGCGGCTTCGCGAACGCTGTCGTCGACTACGACACCTTCGAGAAGGGCTCCTGGTTCCGGCCCGGGTCGCTGGTCCCGTTCTCCATGACGCTCGACCGGTTCGAGTCGGAGTTCGCGAGCGACACCGTCGCCTTCGCCCAGGCACGCGACTTCACGGCGCACGTGACCGTCAGCGAGCCCGACGGCGAGCAGCGCCCCGAGCAGATCAAGGTGAACCACCCGATCGTCGTCGACGGCGCCAAGATCTACCTGCAGGGCAACGGCTTCGCCCCCGAGATCACCGTGCACGACGCCGAGGGCGAGGTCGCCTTCGCCGGCCGGGTCACGTTCATCCCCGAGGACACGATGTACACGTCCCGCGGCGTGGTGAAGGTGCCCGACGTGTCGCCCGGGCTCGACCAGATCGGCCTCGTCGGCTACTTCCTGCCCACCGCGGAGGCGAACGAGGACGGGTCGGTGCGCTCCGCGTTCCCGCAGCCCGTCGACCCGCTGCTCGTGCTCGAGGTGTACACGGGCGACCTCGGCCTCGACGACGGCTCGCCGCAGAACGTGTACGAGCTCGACACGGCGTCGCTCACCCCCGCCCTCGACGAGCAGGGCGAACGCGTCAAGGTGCTGGCACGGCCCGGCGAGACCGTCGACCTCCCGGACGGGCTCGGCACCCTGACCCTGGGCGAGAACCTGCCGCGCTACGTGGCCCTCGACCTGCGGCACGACCCGTCCCTCACGTTCGTGCTCGTCTTCTCGCTGCTCGCGCTCGCGGGCCTCACCGTCTCGCTGTTCACGCCCCGGCGCCGCGTCTGGGCGCGCGCGTACACGGGGCCGGACGGGGCAACGGTGGTGGAGGTCGCGGGCCTCGCCCGCGGGGACGACGCAGGCCTGCAGGCCGAGGTGGACCGCGCGCTGGAGGCCGTGCCCGCGGCCGTGCGGGTCCAGGAGCAGGAGCCAGAGACCCGGGACGTGCCGGCCGTACCGGCCGCGCCCGACCGGACCGGATCGGAGAAGGACTGAACATGGAGCTGGCAAACCTGAGCGTGCTGCTCGTCTGGGGCGCCGCGACCGCGCTGGCCGTCGCGCTGATCGCGTTCTCGATCGACCTGTCGCGCCTGTCGGGCGCCCGGGTCGAGGCGCGGGACGCGACGCGCGAGCGCGTGGCGGTGGCCGCCGGTGGGGTGGCCGACGCGCCGCGCGACGGCACGCCGGAGGACGGCGCGCCCGGGCCCGTGAACCGCCGGTACGCCGGGGTCGGTATGTCGGTGACCTGGCTCGCGGCCGTGCTGCTGCTGGTCGCCATCGTGCTGCGGGGCATCGCCGCGGGCCGCACGCCCTGGGCCAACATGTACGAGTTCACGCTGGTGGGCGCGTTCGTGGCCGTCGCCGTGTTCGCGATCGTGAGCACCCGCCGCGACGTGCGGTTCCTCGGGGCCTTCGTGACCTTCCTGGGCACGCTGTTCCTCGTGACGGCGCAGACCCGGTTCTTCGTCGAGGCCACGGGCGTGCAGCCCGCGCTGCAGAAGTACTGGCTCGTGATCCACGTGGGCGTCGCCATCGTGGCCACCGGCATCTTCACGGTCGCGT
The DNA here is from genome assembly GCF_024171955.1 of Promicromonospora thailandica. GTDB lineage: Bacteria > Actinomycetota > Actinomycetes > Actinomycetales > Cellulomonadaceae > Promicromonospora > Promicromonospora thailandica. Next base: position 456,914 of record NZ_JAMTCS010000002.1, read on the forward strand.
TCGTCACCTCGGTGCTGCAGCTCCTGCGCGACGCCCGGGACAACGGCTCGCCGGTGCTCGGCAGCGCCCGGTGGGGCTGGCTCGACCACACCCCGGCGCCCGCCGCCCTGGAGTCGCTCTCGTTCCGGCTCAACGCCGTGGCGTTCGTGCTGTGGACGTTCACGATCATCGGCGGCGCCATCTGGGCCGAGGACGCCTGGGGCCGCTACTGGGGCTGGGACCCCAAGGAGGTCTGGAGCTTCATCGTGTGGGTGGTCTACGCGGCCTACCTGCACGCCCGGACCACGCGCGGCTGGTCGGGCACCCGGGCGGCCTGGTTCGTGGTCGCCGGCTACGCGTGCGTGCTGTTCAACTTCACGGGCGTCAACCTGATCTTCAACGGGAAGCACAGCTACTCGGGCCTGTGACGCCCGGCCTCTTGCGAAAACGACCTCGGGTACCGAATCACGCCAGATTCGGTACCCGAGGTCGTTCTCGAAGCGGACCCTCAGGGCTCCGGGTCGTCGTCCTGCGGGGCGCGGGTCTCGCGCTCCTGGCGGCGCTTCTCCTGCTCCAGGCGCCAGAGGAACTCGGGGTCGTCGTCCGGGGCGACCGGGCCGGACGGGCGGCGCGGTCCGGAGCCCGGGCGCGGGGGCCGCGGGCGGCTGCCGCCGGGACCGGAGGCGGGTCCCGCCCCCGACCGGCGCGCGGACACCCGCACCACGATCCAGGAGATGGCGCCGAGCAGGGGCAGCAGGACGATGAGCAGCACCCAGAGCCAGCGGGGCAGCCCGCCGCGCTCGTCCTCCTCGGAGCCCCAGACGTCGACCAGGGCGTAGACGGCGAGTCCGACGACGGCCAGGATCAGAAGTACGCGTGGCATAGCCCCAGCCTACGGCGGGTCGGCCCCTCCCGGTCAGCCTTCGGCGTGACCTTCGCCGCGTTCCCACGGGTCCTTCGCGGTCCGGTGCGATGTCCTGTGCGATGTCTGGTGTGAGGTCTGGTGTGATCCAGGCCCGGCCTACCATGGACGGGTGCCCCTCGTGATCTACACCCTGCTCCGTCTCGCGCTCTTCGGCGCGGCCCTCGGCGTGCTGTACCTGGCCGGGCTGCGGGGCTGGCTGCTGCCGGTCGTCGCGGTGGTGGTCGCGCTGACGCTCTCCTACCTGACGCTCACCCGGCCGCGCGACGCCGCGACCCGGTGGATGGCGGAGCGCGCCGAGCGCCGGGCCGCCGAGCGCGCCGCGCGGGTCGACGTCGACGCCGCCCACGAGGACGCGCGCCTGGACGAGGAGCTTCGCAGCGACCGCTGACGGGCCGAGATCGCCCGCTCCGGCGCGGGTGACATCGCGTGCCGTCGACCGGCGGGTGCCCGGGAGCCACCTAAACTGGCGCCATGACCGTCGCCACCACCCGCCACAGCGTCAGGATCACGGGCGCTCCGGAGGGCTCCCCCGCGATGGTGTTCGCTCATGGATTCGGCTGTGACCAGTCCATGTGGCGCTTCGTCGCCCCCGCCTTCGAGGCCGACCACCGCGTGGTCACGTTCGACCACGTGGGTGCCGGCGGCTCGGACCTCGCCGCGTACGACCCCGACCGGCACTCGTCCCTCGAGGGGTATGCGGCCGACGTCGTCGACCTGCTGGACGAGCTCGCGCTCGGGCCGGTCGTCTTCGTGGGGCACTCCGTGAGCGCGATGATCGGCCTGCTCGCCGCGGGCCGCCGTCCGGAGCTCTTCGACCGGCTCGTGCTGGTGGGCCCCAGCCCCCGCTACATCGACGACGAGGACTACCGCGGAGGGTTCGCCGCGGACGAGATCGACGAGCTGCTGGAGACCATGGACTCCAACTACCTCGGGTGGTCGGAGTTCATCGCCCCGGTGATCATGGGCAACCCCGACCGGCCGCAGCTCGGCGAGGAGCTGACGAACGCGTTCTGCCGCACCGACCCGGCGATCGCCAAGCGCTTCGCCCGCACGACGTTCCTCTCCGACAACCGCGCCGACCTCGCCGCCGTGCGGACGCCGAGCCTCGTGGTCCAGTGCCGGGAGGACGCGATCGCACCCGTCGAGGTGGGCCGCTACGTGCACGAGCACCTCCCCGGCAGCGCGTTCACGCTCATCGACGCGGTCGGCCACTGCCCCAACCTCAGCGCGCCCGACGCCCTGACCGCCGCGATCCGCGAGTACCTCTCCCCTTGACGCCCCCCGGTCGCGCCCGCTCGTGGGACTCCGCACCCGTCGCGCTCCTCCGGCTCGACGGCGCGGGCGCGATCCTGGACGCCAACGCGACCTTCCGGCGCTGGCTCGGCGACCGTCCCGCGCACGACCTGCGCGGCACCCGGCTGAGCGCGCTGCTGTCCGTGGGCGGCCGCATCTACTGGGAGACCCACCTGGTGCCGCTGCTCCGGCTGCAGGGCCGGGTCGAGGAGATCGCGGTCGAGCTGCGCGCGGGCGGCGCACCCCGGCGCGTCCTCCTGTCCGCGGAGATGCACGACGGCGCCGGGACGGACGACGGCGCCGGCTCCGTCATCAGCGTCGCGCTCTTCGAGGCCCGGGAACGGTCGCGGTTCGAGCGTGAGCTGGTCGCGGCCCGTGCGGAGGCCGAACGGTCGGCGACGAGCGTCCGCACCCTCCTGACCACCACCACCGCCCTCGCCCGGGCCGCGGGCGTCGAGGGCGTCTGTGACGCGCTGGTCCACGCCGCGGTCGGCGAGTTCCGCGCGGAGTCCGCGTGGGTGTGGCTCGTCGACGGCGCCTGTGCCCCCACCCTGCGGGCGTGGTCGGGCCATGGTCCGCAGTCCGAGGAGTCGGCCGCGGCGCTGCGGGCGGCGACGGGTGTCGCGCGTCGCGGGAGGTCCGCGGCGGACGACATCACGGTGATGTCCGACGGCCATCTGGTGGTCCCGCTGCGTGGCGCGGACACCCTGCACGGCGTGCTGGTGCTCGTGCCGCGGGCGCACGCCGGGGACGACGCGCTGGACCGGGGCGCCCTGGCCGCCACCGGCCAGCAGGGCGGGGTCGCGCTCGACCGCGCGGTGCTGCACGAGCAGAGCGTGTCGGTGGCGCACGAGCTGCAGCGCGCCATGCTCACCGAGAACCTGCCTCAGACCGAGCGCGCGCGCATCACCACCGACTACCGGCCCGCGGAGCGCACGCTCCAGGTGGGCGGCGACTGGTACGACGCGTTCTGGGTGGACGACGACACCCTGGCGCTCACGGTCGGCGACATCGTCGGTCACGGCCTCCGGTCGGCCACGGCGATGGGGCAGCTGCGGACGGTGGTGCGCAGCCACGCCGAGAGCGGCGTCGGGCCCGCCGAGGTGCTCCGGCGCGTGGACCGGTTCGTGCGGCGGCACGGGGTGGGCTTCGGGTCGACGCTGGTCTACGCCGAGCTGGACGTGACGGCGGGGCGGCTCGCCTTCGCGTGCGCGGGTCATCCGCCGCCGCTGCTCACCCGGCGCGACGGGGAGGCCGAGTTCCTGTGGCAGGGCCGGTGGATGCCCCTGGGCGTGGCCGCCGCGCCGGTGCGCCCGCCCGAGGCCGTCGTGGCGGACCGCTCGGGGCGGCACGCCACCGACCCCGGGGCCCCCGCTCCCGGCGCCGGCGCCGTCGAGCTGCGTGCCGGCGACGTGCTGTGGCTCTACACCGACGGGATGGTCGAGCGGCACGACCGCGGCCTGCTCACGGGCCTGGAGGAGCTCGCGCGCGCGGCGGCCGCCGCGCCGGGCGTGGCGACGGGCGAGCTCGTCTCGTCGCTGCTCGGCGGCGAGCTCAACGAGTACGACGACGCGTGCGTGCTCCGGCTCGAGTGGGACGGCTGAGCCGCCGCGGCGATCAGGCCGTCAGGCCGAACCAGAGCAGCAGGCCGTAGCCGAGCTCGTACAGGCCGGTGCCGGCCAGCACGGGGACGAGCAGCTTGCCGCGCGCCCCGGCGAGCACCGGGATCGACAGCAGCGTCGCGGGGCCGATCAGGAGCAGCACCACGAGCGACCACGGCGCCCAGAAGGCGCACACGGCGGCCAGCAGCACCGGCACCCAGATCATCGCGATGTATGCCCGCCGTGCGCGGTGGTCGCCGAGCCGCACGGCCAGGGTGCGCTTGCCGGACAGGACGTCGGTGGGGATGTCGCGCAGGTTGTTCACCATGAGCAGCGCGCACGCGATGAGCCCCACGCCCACGGCGCCGAGCACGGCCGGCCACGTGATGGTGCCGGCCTGCGTGTAGGTGGTGCCGAGCACCGCGACCAGGCCGAAGAACACGAACACCGCGACCTCGCCGAGCCCGCGGTACCCGTACGGCGTGCGGCCGCCCGTGTAGTACCAGGCGGCGACCACGCACACCGCGCCGACGGCGAGCAGCCACCAGTGGCCCGTCACCGCGCACAGCGCCAGGCCCAGCACGGCCGCGACGCCGAAGGCCGCGAACGCCGCGCGCCTCACCGCGCCCGGGGCGGCCGCACCGGAGGCCGTCAGACGCATCGGCCCCACCCGGTCCAGGTCGGTGCCGCGCACCCCGTCGGAGTAGTCGTTGGCGTAGTTGACGCCGACCTGCAGCGCCAGCGCCACGCCCAGGGCGAGCAGGGCGGGCAGCCAGGCGGAGGCGTCGATCTGGGCCGCCGCGCCGGTGCCCACCATGACCGGGGCCGCCGCCGCCGGCAGCGTGCGGGGCCGCGCCCCGGAGATCCACTCGGCGGCAGTCGCCATCAGCGTGTCCTTCGTTCGTGAGGGGTGTTCGTGGGGAGGGTGGGTTCCTGGCGGAGGAACGAAGTCATGGTCGCACGGGTTCCCGCTCGGCCCGGACGACGGCGTCCCGCACCGCCCGGCGGTCGATCTTGCCCGGCCCGCGCGCGGGCAGGGACGTGGTGACGTAGACGCGGCGCGGCGCTGCGGCGGCCCCGAGGCGTTGCCCGACGGCGGCGCGGAGCCCGGCCAGCAGACCGTCGTCGCGGCGGAGGCCGTCGTCCCCGGTCTCGTGTCCCGTCCCGCGTGTGACGACGGCGACCACCGCCTGGCCCCACTCGGGGTCGGGCACGCCGACGACGCACACCTCGCCCGGCGTGCCGACCTCGGCCAGGTGCTCCGCGACCGCCGCCTCGACGGCCGCCGGGGCGACGTTCACGCCGCCGGTGACCACGACGTCGTCGGCCCGGCCGAGCACGGTGAGCCGGACGCCGTCGAGGCGGCCCAGGTCGGAGGTACGGAACCAGCGGGTGCCGTCGGGGTCGGTGCGGAACGCCGCGGCGGTCGCGTCGGGGTCGCCCACGTAGCCCTCGGCGAGCATCGGGCCGGAGAGCTCGATGACGCCGGCGTCGGTCAGGCGCACGCGGACGCCCGGGAGCGGGACGCCGTCGTACACGCAGCCGCCGCTGGTCTCGGACATGCCGTAGGTGGTGACCGCCCGGACGCCCGCGGCGCGGGCCCGGGCCAGGAGCGGGGCGGGCGTGGCGGCGCCGCCGACGAGCACGGCGTCGAACCGGGCGAGGGCGGCGAGGCCCGCGGGGGCGCCGTCGTCGGCCGCGTCGACGAGCCGGTGCAGCTGGGTGGGCACGACCGACACGTAGGCCCGGGTGCCTGCCGTGCCGCGCGCGAGGAAGTCCTCGGCCAGCTCCGCGAAGCCGCCGGCGGTGAACCGGTCGGTCGTGCCCGTGCGGACCTCGGTCCCCGCGACGACGGACCGGGTGATCACCTGGACGCCGGCCACGTGGGTGGGCGGCAGCACGAGGAGCCAGCGTCCGGGGCCGCCGAGGCGCTCGTGCGTGGCCTGCGCGGACGCGCGCAGGGCGGCGGCGCTCAGGGCGACCTCGCGGGGGTTTCCCGTGGAACCGGAGGTGCGCAGCACCAGTGCGGTGCCGGAGGGCAGGGGGCCGTCGCCGGTGCGGGGCTGCGGCGCGAAGGCGGGGCCGCCGTCGAGGGCGGCGCGCACGGCGTCGATCACGGCCGGGAACGCGGCGGCGGCCGCCGGGTGGTTCGTGGGCACGTCACGAGCGTAAGCGTGCCGCGGGGGCGCGGGACGCGGTCGTGGGTAAGGTGTGCGCCACGTCCCAGGGTGCGCCTGGGCGCGGACTGCCGCGGAGGAGGGTCGATGACGATCCGCTGGACTGCGCGCCGCGCCGCGCGGGGTGCCGGTGCCGCGCTCGTGGCGGTGCTGGCGGCCGGGCTCGTGCTCACGGGGTGCGGTGCGGGTGCTCCTCCGGAGCCGCTGCCGACGCCCACCGCGACCGTCCAGGCCCCGGTGCGCGGCGACCGGCACCGGCCGCCGAAGCCGGACGTGCCCCTGGTCTGGCCGCTCACCGGCGTGCGGACCGAGAAGGTCGCGGACCGGCCGGCGGTCTCGGTGAAGATCGAGAACTCGGTGGAGGCCCGGCCGCAGCGCGGGCTGGCGGAGGCGGACATCGTCTGGGAAGAGGTGGTCGAGGGTGGCATCACCCGGTTCGTGGCCACCTACCACTCGACGCTGCCGGACGTCGTGGAGCCCGTCCGCTCGGTGCGGCCCATGGACGCGGCGATCGTGGCGCCGCTGGACGGCGTCCTGGCCTTCTCGGGTGGCCAGGGGCCGTTCATCGCGGCGGTCCAGCGGTACGGCACGCAGACCCTCAGCAACGACGACGGCGACCCGGGCTTCGCCCGCGACCCGGGGCGGCCGGCGCCGCACAACGTGCTCGGCGACGTGGCGACGTTCGCGGCCCGGGCCGACGGCGGTCGCACCAGCCCGCCGCCCGCCCAGTTCCGGTACGCCCGCAAGCCCGGGCAGGGCACCGCGCCCCGGGCGGGCAGCCCCGCGCCGGCGGTGGACGTGCGGCTGTCCCGGGCGCAGCGCACCGTGTGGACCTGGGACGCGCACAGCAGGCGCTACCTGCGCAGCGAGGGCGGTGTGCCGTCGGTGACCGCGGGCGGACGGCGGCACTCGGCGCGCAACGTCGTGATCCTCTCCACGGAGGTGTTCAACACGAACTTCGTGGACCCGGCCGGCGCGCCCGTGCCCGAGCACCGCCTGGCCGGGAGCGGCGGCATCGGCACCCTGGTCTCCATGGGACACAGCATCACCGTGCGCTGGTCCAAGAAGGACCACAGGTCACCCATCGTGCTGCGCACCCGCAACGGCAAGGAGGCGCAGCTCGACCCGGGGAACACGTGGATCGAGCTGGTCCCGGCGGGCACGGGCACGTGGACTCCGCGGTGAGCGGGCCTGCTCAGTAGTAGTACGGGAAGGCCGACCAGTCCGGGTCGCGGCGCTCCAGGAACGCCTCCTTGCCCTCGACGGCCTCGTCCGTCATGTACGCCAGGCGGGTCGCCTCGCCGGCGAACACCTGCTGGCCGGCGATGCCGTCGTCGGCCGCGTTGAAGGCGAACTTGAGCATGCGGATGGCCTGCGGCGACTTGGTCGCGATGATGCGGGCGTACTCCAGGGCCAGCCCCTCGAGGTCCGCGTGCTCAGCCACCTCGTTGACGGAACCCCAGCGCTCGGCGTCGTCGGCCGAGTACTCGCGGGCCAGGAAGAAGACCTCGCGGGCGCGCTTCTGGCCGAGCTGGCGGGCGAAGTAGGCGGAGCCGTACCCGGCGTCGAACGAGCCGACGTCGGCGTCGGTCTGCTTGAACCTGCCGTGCTCCCGGCAGGCGACCGTGAGGTCGGCCACGACGTGCAGCGAGTGCCCGCCGCCCGCGGCCCAGCCGTCCACCACCGCGACGACCACCTTGGGCATGGTGCGCATGAGGCGCTGCACCTCGAGGATGTGCAGGCGGCCGGCCTTGGCGGGGTCGATGGTGTCCGCGTTCTCCCCCTCGGCGTACCGGTACCCGTCGCGGCCGCGGATGCGCTGGTCACCGCCGCTGCAGAACGCCCAGCCGCCGTCCTTGGGGGAGGGGCCGTTGCCGGTCAGCAGCACCGTGCCGACGTCGGAGGTCATGCGCGCGTGGTCCATCACCCGGTACAGCTCGTCCACCGTGTGCGGGCGGAACGCGTTGCGCACCTCCGGCCGGTCGAACGCGACCCGCACCACGGGCAGGTCGCGCGGCGCCGTACCGTCGGGGCCGGTGCCGCTGCGGTCCACGCCGCGGTGGTAGGTGAGGTCGGTCAGGTCCTCGAACCCGGCCACGGTGCGCCACCGCTGCGGGTCGAACGTCTCGGAGACCTGTCGGGGCAGTTCGGTGCTGGTGCTCACGCGGCCCAGCCTAGTTGGGGGCGGGCGGCGGCTTCGGTCCCTTGCCATGGGTCAGCCCGTGTGTTCGGTCCGATGCCACGAGATCGGTCCTCCGAACTACCGATCTCGTGACATCCGACCGAACTCCGAGCGCGGGTGGAGACAGGGGACCGACGTCAGGTGGTGGCGTGCGCCGAGGAGGCGGGAGCCGCCGTAGCCTGGGGGCGTGCTCCTCGGTCAACCCCTCGTCTGGTCCACACCCCTGCGGACCCGCTTTCGCGGGATCGACGTGCGCGACGGCGTGCTCCTGCGCGGCGACGCCGGCTGGAGCGAGCTGTCGCCCTTCTGGGACTACGACGACGAGGAGTCGTCGACCTGGCTGCGCGCCGCCCTCGAGGCCGCGACCGTCGGCTGGCCCGACCCCGTGCGGCAGAGCGTCCCGGTGAACGTCACCGTCCCCGCCGTCGGACCCGACCGGGCGCGCGAGATCGTGCTCGCCTCCGGCGGCTGCCGCACCGCCAAGGTCAAGGTCGCCCAGCGCGGCCCCGACGGCACCCTCGAACCCGTGGGCGCCGAGGCCGAGCGCGTCGCCGCCGTCCGCGAGGCGCTCGGGCCCGACGGCGCCATCCGGGTCGACGCCAACGCCGCCTGGACCCCCGACCAGGCCCTGACCCACCTCGCCGAGATCGACCGCGCGGCCGGCGGGCTGGAGTACGTCGAGCAGCCCTGCGCCGACGTCGACGAGCTCGCCCTCGTGCGCCGCAAGCAGGACGTGCCCGTCGCCGCCGACGAGTCGATCCGCCGCGCCTCCGACCCGCTGCGCGTGGTGCGCCAGGAGGCCGCCGACATCGTGGTGCTCAAGGTCCAGCCCCTCGGCGGCGTCCGCGCGTGCCTCGACCTCGCCGAGCAGGTCGGCCTGCCCGTCATCGTCTCGTCCGCGCTGGAGAGCTCGATCGGCCTCGCCGCAGGCGTCGCCCTCGCCGCGGCGCTCCCCGAGCTGCCCTACGCGTGCGGCCTCGCCACGTCGCAGCTCCTCGCGCACGACGTCGTCGACCAGCCCCTGCTGCCCGTCGACGGCGCGCTCCCCGTCCGCCGCCCCGCACCGTCACCCGAGGCGCTCGCGGCCGCACCCGCCGACCGGCCGACGACGGAGCGCTGGCTCGCCCGCTACCACCGCCTCACCCGCATCCTGGAGGACGCATGACCATCCCGCCCGCCGTGGCCGCCGCCCGCGCCCTGGTGTCCGACCTGGTCAGCCGGGGTGTGCAGGACATCGTGCTCGCGCCCGGCTCCCGGAGCGCCCCCCTCGCCTACGCCGCCGCGGAGGCCGCCGGGTCCGCGCGGGTCACGCTGCACGTGCGCATCGACGAGCGGGACGCGGCGTTCCTGGCGCTGGGCCTGGCGAAGGCGTCGGAGGGTGCGCCGGTCGCCGTCGTCACGACGTCGGGCACGGCGGTCGCGAACCTGCACCCGGCCGTGCTGGAGGCGAGCCACACGGGACTGCCGCTGCTGCTCCTCACCGCCGACCGGCCGCACGAGCTGCGCGGCACCGGGGCGTCGCAGACCACCGACCAGGTGGGCATCTTCGGGTCCGCCGTGCGGTTCGCGGTGGACGTGCCGGCGCCGGGCGAGCGCGAGGTGGCGGACGACCACCGGGACCTGCGCCACGTCGCCGCGCGCGCCGTCGACGCCGCCCTGGGCTTCCGGTCCGGGTACCCCGGGCCGGTGCACGTGAACCTGGCGTACCGCGACCCGCTGGCGCCCACGTCCCTGCTGCCGGGCCTGCCCGCGCAGGAGGGCTACCCCAAGCCCGACGCGCCGCTCGTGGTGCCGGCGGTGGCGCAGCACCTGGGGTCCCCGGCGCTGCCGGGCGACGCCACCCGCACCGTCGTCGTGGCGGGTGACGGGGCCGGCCCGGGGGCCCGTCGCCTCGCCGAGGCGCAGGGCTGGCCGCTGTTCGCGGAGCCGTCGTCGGGTGCGACCGGCGGCCCCAACGCAGTGACGGGCTACCGAGCGCTGCTGGCCTCCGGCGCGGTGGCCGAGGGCATCGAGCAGGTGGTCGTGCTCGGGCGCCCCACGCTGTCCCGGCCGGTGCAGCGGCTCCTCGGCCGCCGGTCCGTGGCGGTCACGGTGGTCGCGCCGGGCTCCGGTCCGTGGCCCGACGCCGCCCGCAACGCCGCCGTCGTGCTGCCCGGTCTCGCGGAGTCCTGGTACGAGGACGCCGGCGCGCCGGCGAGCCCGTTCCTGGAGTGGTGGCGGGCCGCCGGGGAGCGCGCCCGCCGCGTCCTGGACGAGGTGACGTCCGACGAGGCGGTCGCCGGCGGCCCGACGGCGCTGTCCGTCGCCCGGGCCGTGGCCGCCGTGCTCGGGCCGGAGGACCTGCTGGTGGTGGGCTCGTCCAACCCGGTGCGCGACCTGGAGCTGGTGCTCGACCTGGACGGCCCCGGCCCCGCCGTGCTCGCCAACCGGGGTCTCGCGGGCATCGACGGCACGGTGTCTACCTCGGTGGGCGTCGCGCTCGCCGCGGCCCGGCGCGGCCTGCGCACCCGGGCCCTCCTGGGCGACCTGACGTTCCTGCACGACGTCGGCGGCCTGCTCCGGGGGCCCGACGAGCCGCCCGTGGACCTGGAGATCGTGGTGGTCAACGACGACGGCGGCTCGATCTTCGCGACGCTGGAGCACGGCGCGCTGGCGGAGGCCGACGTCGCCGCGAGCGCCACGTTCGAGCGCGTGTTCGGTACGCCGCACGGGTCGAACCTGGCGCAGCTGTGCGCGGGGTACGGCGTGGACCACCAGCTCGTGAAGGACGTGCCGACGCTCCGGCACGCGCTGCAGGCGCCGAGCCACGGCGTGCAGGTGATCGAGGTGCGCGTGCCGCGGGTGGACCGCTTCGCGGAGACCCGCGCCCTGACGCGCCGCATCTCCGACGTCGCCTGAGCCGCGCGGCCGGGATCGGGCGTGCGCCGGGCCGCTTCAGGGCTTGCAGGGAACTCACAGACTCGTCCAAGGGTGAGGCAAGGATGCGGGTGTCAACTGGTGGTGACTTCAAGGAGGGTCACCGATGAACGACGAGAACAGCACCACTCCGCGGCCGGACCAGCAGGCGCCCGTCGTGCAGCCGACCCAGCAGCTGCCCGCGACCCCGCCGACCCAGCACCTGCCGGCGCAGAACCCCGGGCAGGACGCGGCCCCGGCGCAGCCGACTGCCACGGATCAGGCGCCCGCGCAGCCGGGACCCTCGCACCCGGCACAGACGGCACCGGCACAGACGGCACCGGCACAGACGGGGCCTGAGCGGACGGCACCGGCACAGACGGAGCCCGCGCAGGTGGGACCGGCTCAGTCGGGGCACCCCGCGCCGCCGGCGCACGTGCCGGCGATGCACGCCCCCGCGGCGCAGACCCCCGCCCCCGTGTCGATCCCCGTCGGCTCGGCCCCGGCGCCCGGTGGCGGTTCCGGCTACACCAACCCCTACGCGGTGCCCGCGACGGCGTCGGACGAGCCGAAGCCCGCGCGCAACCGCACCTGGGTCCCGGTGGTCGGCGCGGCGGCGGCCGCCGCGCTGCTGGCGAGCCTCGGGACCGCGGGCGCGATCGCGGTCTCGGGCGGCGACGACGCGGCCTCCCTGGCGGACGTCGGCCAGTCGAACAACCGGAGCGTGCCCGTCAACAGCTCCACGGTCGACAACCCGAACTGGACCGAGGTCACCGCCGCCGTCCAGGAGTCCGTGGTGTCCATCCAGGTGGAGGGTCAGCGGGGCGGCGCGGAGGGTTCCGGCGTCGTGCTGGACTCCGACGGTCACGTGCTGACCAACAACCACGTGGTGTCCGGTGCGCAGAACCTGCAGGTCACGCTGAGCGACGGCCGCGTGTACGACGCCGAGATCGTGGGCACCGACCCGACCTCCGACCTCGCCGTGGTGCGTCTCTCCGACCCGCCGTCCGACCTGAAGCCCGCCACGTTCGCCGACTCGGACCAGGTCGCCGTGGGCGAGCCGGTCATGGCGCTCGGCAACCCGCTGGGCCTGGCCAACACCGCCACGACCGGCATCGTGTCCGCCCTGGACCGCCCGGTCACGGCCAGCGCCGAGGACGGGTCCGACCAGGTGGTCACCAACGCGATCCAGATCGACGCCGCGGTGAACCCCGGCAACTCCGGCGGCCCGCTGTTCAACGCGTCCGGCGAGGTCATCGGCATCACGTCGTCGATCGCCACGCTGTCGGGCTCGTCGAACAGCTCGGGGTCGATCGGCCTCGGCTTCGCGATCCCGTCCAACCTCGCCTCGCAGATCGGCGACCAGCTCACGGCCGACGGCACGGCGGAGCACGCCTTCCTCGGCGTCACGCTGTCCGACGCGGAGGCCACGGCCGACGGCGTCACCCGGCGCGGCGCGGGCGTCCAGGAGGTCGTCGCGGACTCGCCGGCGGGGGAGGCCGGCATCCAGCAGGGCGACGTGATCGTGGCGATCGACGGCGACCCCGTGAACGGTTCGGCGTCGCTGACCGCGTTCGTGCGGGAGAAGGCAGCCGGCGACAAGTCGGTGCTGACCGTGGTGCGGGACGGCCGCACCCAGGAGGTCACCGTGACGCTCGCCGTCCGCGAGGAGTCGGACACGCAGCAGGGGCAGGGCTCCCAGGACCAGCAGCAGGGTCAGCAGGAGCAGCAGGGCGGCTCCGACCAGAGCAGCCCGAACAACATCCCGGACTGGCTGCAGGACTTCTTCGACAACCAGCGCTGAGCGCACCCGCCGGCCGTACCGCCGGCCGCCCGGACACGCGCCGGGCCGGACCACAGAATCCGGCCCGGCGCGTATTCGCGTTCGCCGGGTGAATCGTGCGCGGCCGGTCTAAGTTGGTCCGCGTGTCTGGGACGTACACCGTGGTCAGGACCCTCGGCAGGTCGGATGCAGCGCACGACATCCTCGAGGAGCTACCCGAATGGTTCGGCATCGACCGGTTCACGCACGAGTACGTGGACGCGGCCGCCCGGTTCCCCAACTACGTGGCCGTGGCCCCGCCCGAGCCGGGTTCGGACGACGTCGGCGCCGACGGCGGGTCAGTGCCCGCGGCGGACGTGCTCGGCGTGCTGCTGCTCGACCAGCGCTACCCGACGTCGGCCGAGGTGCACCTGCTCGCCGTGCGCCGCAAGCACCACCGCACCGGGATCGGCCGCACCCTCCTGGGCCGCGTCGAGGACGACCTGCGGGCCCAGGGGGTGCGCGTGCTGAGCGTCAAGACCCTGGGCCCCTCGGCGGCCGACCCGGGCTTCGACCAGACCCGCGCCTTCTACGCGGCGTGCGGATTCCACCCGGTGGAGGAGTTCGCCGACCTGTGGGCCGGCGACCCCTGCCTCCTCATGGTCAAGCCGCTCTGAACGGTCGGGCCGCGCCGGCCGGCGACGCCGGTCAGCGCAGCGAGGGCGCCCCGGCGAGGGCCTCCGCGGCACCCGGGACGACGGCGGTGACGACACCGCCGAGGCTGCGCTCCAGGTAGCCGACGAGCTCCTCGGCGGCGAGGTCGGAGTTGATGCCGCCGTCCACCAGCGCCTGCTCGGCGAGGGCCACCCAGGAGCGCACGGCGATGCGCAGCAGCTCGGTGTCGGGCACGCCGAGCTCGAGCAGCACGGCGAGCGCGCGCTCGGTCTGCTCCCGCCGGGCGTCCTCGATGACGGCGCGCACCTCCTCGTCACCGCTGGCGGCCCCGCGCACGAGCGAGTAGAACGTGGGCCCGTGCTCGCGCACGTACGCGACCAGCCGGGTCAGCGTGCTGACCAGCCGCTCCCGCGGCGGCATCTCGGGGTGCGGCTCGGAGGCGTGCAGCATCGAGTCCCGGGCACGGCGCACGATCTCGTGGTGCAGGCCGTTCTTGGAGCCGAAGTAGTAGTAGACGAGACCCGTCGAGACGCCCGCTTCGGCGGCGATCTCCTCGACGGTGACCTCGGCCAGGGGGCGGTCCGCGAGGGTGGCGACCCCGAGGGCCACGAGCTGGTTGCGACGTTCCTCTGGGCGCAGGCGCGTACGTCGGGCTGTTGCCATGTGTCGAGCATATCGGGCATGCTTTCGGCCGCCGTCGCGGCCACAATTGACGGTGACTCAGTAATCGCGCTAACGTCGCCCGGGGCGACGACGCGGTCGCTCACATTGGCATGAGGGGAACACCAATGAAGCTCAGCACGCTCACGAGGTCGCGCAAGGGTCGCGTGGCGCTCGCAGTCATCCCGGTCACGATCGCCGCCAGCGTCCTGCTCGGCGGGGTCGCGCAGGGCGCGGTGCCCGTCTCGTTCGCCATCTCCGGCAGCGAGTTCAAGATCGGCGCGGACCAGCTCGCCGGCACCGGCTTCTCGCAGTACGCGGGCGTGGCCACGGCGTCGGACGGCACGCAGCACCCGGCCGCCATCGCGAACATCAAGGACGCGCAGCTCTACAACCTGTGCCAGTCGGTCGTGCAGGACACGCCGCTCGGCAAGGTCGGCCTGCTGATCTCCGCCGGGACCGGCAAGGAGCCCGCCAAGGCCACCGACCTGCAGATCGGCATGAACGACCTGTCGGGCACCGCCGTCTTCAAGAACATCCGCATCGGCGTGGACGCCTCGACCGTGAACACGGCCAAGAAGGGCGACGCCGGCGACTTCGCGATGGACTCCGACACCGTCGACATCTCCAACCTGGAGCAGGTGTCCTGGAGCACGCAGGCCGCCGTCTTCCAGCTGACGGACCTCAGCCTCAAGATCACGGACGGCACCGAGTGCTTCTGAGTCCGGGTGACGGCCAGGCGCCCGCCGGCCGCCCCGGACTGCGTGCTCGGCTCGCCGGCTGGCGCAGGGACTTCCGTCCCTGGCGCAGGCAGCGGCCGTTCGTCGGGGGTGTGCTGGTAGCGCTCGCTGGCCTGGAGATGCTCGTGTCCGGCCCGATCAAGCTGGACCAGCTCGGCATGAACATCGTGCTGCAGTTCGGCGTGGAGGGCGCGCAGGCGACGATCCTGCCGCTGGCGCTCGTGCTGCTCGGGATCCTCTCGATCGCGCAGCCCGTGCACCGGATCTTCTACGGCGTCATCGCGCTCGCCATCTCGGTCTACTCGATCGCGGGCGTGAACCTCGGCGGCTGGGTGATCGGGTTCCTGCTGGGCGTCGTCGGCGGCGTGATCGTCGTGTCCTGGGCGCCGACCCCGGCCCCGGAGAGCGGCGAGGCGACGGGCGACGCGGCCGATGGGACAGCCGGCGACCCCGCTGACGACACGGCCGGCGGGCCCGCGGACGGCGCAGCAGACGGCGCAGCAGACGGCGCAGCAGACGGCGCAGCAGACAGGGCAGCGGACGGCGCGTCCCCGACCGCTGCGCCCGGTGCGGACGACGGGGCGGACGACGGCGCGGACGACGGCGCGACGACCGGCGACAGCACGGCGCCCGACAGCACGGCGCCCGCCGACGACGCCTCGAGCGTCCACCCGAGCGGCGACGCCACCGACGGCGAGCGACCCGCTCCCGACCCGGAGTCCCTCAGCGGGGCGCTGCGGAAGCTGTCCCAGAAGTCGGCGGCGGTCGTGGTGGCGAGCGCCATGGCGCTGGGCGGCATGAGCCTGCCCGCGTCGGCGTCGAGCACGTCGGACGCCACCACGTCGTCGGACGACTCGTTCTGGTGCGTGGTCTTCAACGTCTGCGACGACGAGGGGGACCCGGAACCGTCGGCGTCGCCGTCGGCGGGCGAGACCGCGGAGCCGGGCACGGGTGAGACGGAGGAGCCGGGTACCGGCGGCACCGAGGACCCGGGCGACGGCGCCGGGACCACCGACCCGGCAGGCGGCGACGCGGGCGGCGGCGCGACGGGCGACGGCACCGGCACGCCCGGCGCGGACGACAGCGCGGGCGCCGGCAAGGCTGACGGAGACGAGCCCGCGGGCGACGACCCGGCGGACTGCGCCGAGCCGACGCAGGACGGTCAGGTGCCGCCCGAGGCGGCCGACGCCGCGCCGTCCGACCCGTGCGGCGAGATCGACCCGCAGGAGACCATCGAGGAGGCGCTGCAGACCGAGCTCGGCACCTGCGTGAAGGTGAGCTTCGGCGGAAAGTTCGACCTCAACGTGGACCTGCCGGGCCAGTGCGGCGCCACGGAGGACGGCAACGTCTTCTCGCTCCCGGCGGACCTGGAGAGCCGCGACCTGACGATCCCGCTCACCGGCATCAACGGCATCGGCCTGGCGAACGTGCCGGTCAAGGGTGACGGTGGCGGCCGCAGGGACGCGATCAAGATCTCGGCCGACAAGGTCGTCGTCGACGGGTTCTGGCTCAAGTCGTACGCCTACGACCACGGCACGGTGGCGGGCACGGACACGCGGGCGAGCTTCGTCTCGCTGGAGGGCGACGCGCACATGTACGTGTCGTCGATCCATGCGAACCTGCCCGACGGCCAGGACCTGCTGGAGGTCGCGACCAAGGTGCTCGAGGGCGCGTCGCTCATCGAGCTGCTGCTCACGGCCACCGACGCGCGGATGGGCTTCCTCGGTGCGACGTCGGACGTCCAGGTGTGGGACACGTTCCGCGAGCAGGTCTGGGGCGACCCGACCAACCCGATCGGCTGACATCGCTGAGTGCGGGATGTTCGCCCTTCTGGCACACGGAAAAGGGCGAACATCCCGCACTCAGCGGGTGGCGAGGGCGTAGCGCATGGGCTCCAGCTTGGCCTCGGACTCCGCGAGCTCTGCCGCGGGGTCCGAGGCCGCCACGATGCCGCAGCCCGCGAACAGCCGGATGTGCCGCGGGTTCTTCGCCGAGATCTCGGCCGAGCGCAGGGCGATGCCCCACTCGCCGTCGCCGTCGGCCCCCACCCAGCCCACGGGCCCCGCGTAGCGGGCCCGGTCCAGGCCCTCGATCTCGCGGATCAGGCCGCGGGCGGCCTGGGTGGGCGTGCCGCAGACGGCGGCACTCGGGTGCAGCGCCGCGGCGAGCGAGAGCGACGACGGCGGACGCCGCCCGGACGTCGCGCCCTGGTCGGTGAGCACGCCCGTGACGTCGGTGGCCAGGTGCATGACGTTCGGCAGGTGCAGCACGAACGGCGCCTCCGGCACGTTCATGGACGAGCAGAACGGCTCCAGCGCGGCGGCCACGGACCGCACGGCGAACTCGTGCTCCTCCAGGTCCTTCGACGACCGGGCGAGCTGGGCGGCCCGCAGCAGGTCGGCGTCGTCGCCCTGCGCGTCCGGGGTGTCGCCGCCGTGCTCGCGCCGGATCGTGCCGGCCAGCACGCGCGACGCCACGAGGCCCTTCTCGCTGCGCACCAGCAGCTCCGGGGTCGCACCCACCATGCCGTCGACGCTGAACGTCCAGCACGCGTCGTACGCGGCCGCCAGGCGGCCCAGCAGGTGGCGGGCGTCGACGGGGTGCTCGGTCGAGGCCACGACGTCGCGCGCGAGCACCACCTTCTCCAGCTCGCCCGCCTGGATGCGCGCGATCCCCTCGGCGACCACGCCGGGCCAGTCGGCGGCCCCCACGGCGCCGTCGGCCAGGACCACGCGCCCCGGCCCGGTGACCGGCCGGTGCGGGTAGGCGGACAGCAGGTCCTCGCCCACGGGCGCGGACCGGTCGCCCACCAGGGAGACGGTGGTGAGCCACGCGTGCTCGCCCCGCCGTCCGACGACGACGCGCGGCACGATCAGTACCCCGCTGGCCCGCGCGGGGTCCTCCTCCTCGTCACCGGGCGAGACGTCGTCGAACGCGAAGCTGCCGAACGCGACCAGGCCGCTGCCGGGCAGGCGCACGTCGTCGTGCACGAGGGCCTTGTCGAGCACCTGGCGCCACTTGTCGTCGGCGTCGGCGAAGCGCCCCGGGCCGAAGGTCTCGAAGCGCAGGGCCTCGCCCCAGCCCGCGAGCCCGTCGCCGTGGCGCACCCAGGTCAGGGCGTTGCCGTCGGGCAGCCGGTCGACGAGCGCGGTCCGGCCCTCGGGCAGGTCGTCGATCGCGACCGTGCGGACCACGAGCTGCGGGCCGTCCGGGGCGCCACGGGGGGCGTCGTCGGACGGGAGCGGCTCCTGCGCCGGCCAGGACTCGTAGGCGGCGGTGGGCGCACCGGGCGCGCCGCCGGCAGGTGAAACGGTCATCGGCCTCAGGATAAGCACCCGCGGGAGGCGCGGGGACGGCCCGTAGCGGAGGTCACAGCGGCACGGTCCGGGTCCCGCCCGTCCCCGGACGTGGCACGATGACGGCATGTCCCGCGCAAGCCTGGAGAAGAAGCCGGCCGAGGTCGCGTCGATGTTCGACGGGATCGCCGCCCGCTACGACCTGACCAACGACCTCATCTCGCTGGGCCAGGACCGGCGCTGGCGCCGGCTCACGGTCGAGGCGGTCGCGGCGATGCCGGGCGAGCGGGTGCTCGACCTGGCGGCGGGCACGGGCACCAGCAGCGAGCCCTTCGCGGCGGACGGCGCGTTCGTGGTCCCGTCGGACTTCTCGATCGGCATGCTGCAGGTGGGCAAGAAGCGCCGGCCCGACCTCCCGTTCGTCGCGGGCGACGCCACCCGGCTGCCGTTCGCCGACGAGTCCTTCGACGCGGTCACGATCAGCTTCGGCCTGCGCAACGTCGTGGACACCGTGGCGGCGCTGCGCGAGATGCGGCGCGTGGTGCGCCCGGGCGGGCGCGTGGTGATCTGCGAGTTCTCCACGCCCACGTGGGCCCCGTTCCGCACGGTGTACCAGGAGTACCTCATGCGGGCGCTGCCCGTGGTGGCGAGCGCCGTCACGCGCGACAAGGGCTCGTACGACTACCTCGCGGAGTCCATCCGCGGGTGGCACACCCAGGTCGAGCTCGCGAGGCTCATGCTGGAGGCGGGCTGGGAGCACGCGGCCTACCGCAACGTCACCGGCGGCGTCGTGGCGCTGCACCGCGCGGTCCGCGGGTCCTGACCCCCGCTCCGCCCCCGCCCCAAGTAAGGGGAACCTTCCTACACAATCCCCCCTAAGTGTGGCTAGGGTGTCGGTGTTGTGACAGGGTTCACAAGGGCTTGTCATCAAGCCCTGTCGAACCCCGCGCAACGAGGTCAGCAACGACCACGGCAGCGGGTTCCCAACGGGGGTGAACGTGCGAAGAGAGCGACGCGACGACGCGGATGTCATCGTGGTGGGCGCCGGGCCGGCCGGCTCGTCCACCGCGCACTGGTGCGCGGCCGCGGGCCTCGACGTGCTGCTCCTGGAGAAGGGCGAGTTCCCCCGGGACAAGATCTGCGGAGACGGCCTGACGCCGCGCGCCGTGGCCGAGCTGGTCCGGATGGGCGTGCCGACCCGCGAGGAGGACGGCTGGATCCGCAACCGCGGCCTGCGCGTCCACGGCGGCGGCCGCTCGTACGAGCTGGACTGGCCCACCCTCACCACCTACCCCGGCTACGGCATGGCCCGCGCGCGCATGTCGCTGGACCACACGCTGGCGCAGCACGCGCAGGCCGCGGGCGCCAAGCTCCTGGAGCGCACCAAGGTCACCGGCCCCCTCCGGGACGACGACGGCCGCGTGGCCGGCGTGACCGCCCAGCCGCTCGACGCCCGCGGCCGCGCCGAGGGCGCGGTCAAAGAGCTGCGCGCCCCCGTCGTCGTGGCGGCCGACGGCGTCAGCTCCCGCTTCGCGCTCGGGATCGGCCGCGAGCGCCGCGACGACCGCCCCATGGGCACCGCCGTCCGCGCGTACTACCGCACCCCGCGCCACGACGACCCGTTCATGGAGTCGCACCTGGAGCTGTGGGACGGCGAGCCGGGCAGGAGCGACCTGCTGCCGGGCTACGGCTGGATCTTCCCGCTCGGCGACGGCACGGTGAACGTGGGCCTGGGCAGCGTGGCCTCGACGCCCGCGCGCCAGTCGAAGGCGGGCATCGACTACCGGCGCCTCATGGAGACGTGGCTGGAGAAGAGCGCGCCGGAGGGCTGGGACCTGGTGCACGAGCCGGAGCGCGGGCCGATCCGCGGCGCGGCGCTGCCGATGGGCTTCAACCGGGGCCCGCTGTACGCGGACGGCGTGCTCCTGGCCGGCGACTCCGCCGGCATGGTGAGCCCGTTCAACGGCGAGGGCATCGCCTACGGCCTGCAGGCCGGGCGGGTGGCCGCCGAGGCGATCAGCCAGGCCCGGCACCAGCGCACGGACGCGGCCCGGGAGGCCACGCTCGCGACCTACGGCGACCGCATGCGGGCCGACCTCGGCGGGTACTACACGCTGGGCCGCTGGTTCGTGCGGCTCATCGAGCACCCGGAGATCATGCGCGTCTGCGTGCGGTACGGCCTGCCGCGCAAGGTCGTCATGCAGTTCACGCTCAAGCTCCTGTCCGACTGCTACGAGCCGCACGGCGGTGACTGGGTCGACCGGGTCATCGCGGGCCTGACCCGGGTGGTCCCGAGCGCATGAGCACCACGTTCCCCAGGGCACATTCATGAAGGGCACAGCATGAACCCCTACGTACCGATCCTGATCCTCATGGCGATCGGGGCCGTCCTCGCGCTGGGCGGTGTCGCCGCCAGCGCGATCATCGGCCCCAAGCGGTACAACCGCGCCAAGCTCGACTCGTACGAGTGCGGCATCGAGCCGACGCCGCACGCCGTGGGCGGTGGGCGGCTGCCGATCAAGTACTACCTGGTGGCGATGACGTTCATCGTCTTCGACATCGAGGTCGTCTTTCTCTACCCGTGGGCCGTGGACTTCACGACGCTCGCGACGTTCGGCCTGGTGGCGATGCTGGCCTTCCTGGCGCTGATCACCGTGCCGTTCGTCTACGAGTGGCGGCGCGGCGGCTTCGACTGGGTCTGACGGCCGGTCTGCACAGACTTCACGCCGGGCGCCTCGTGGTGCCGGGCAGCGACGCCGGGCGGGGCCCGGCACAAGGAGGGGACATGGGTGTCGAGGAAGCGCCGTCGGGGTTCCTGCTGACGACGATCGAGGACCTCGCGGGGTACCTGCGCAAGGCCTCGCTGTGGCCGGTGACGTTCGGGCTGGCGTGCTGCGCCATCGAGATGATGGCGGCGGGCGCGTCCCGGTTCGACCTGTCCCGGTTCGGCATGGAGGTCTTCCGCGCGTCGCCGCGGCAGGCCGACCTGATGATCGTCGCCGGCCGGGTCAGCCAGAAGATGGCGCCCGTCGTGCGGCAGGTGTACGACCAGATGAGCGAGCCCAAGTGGGTGCTCTCCATGGGTGTGTGCGCGTCGTCGGGCGGCATGTTCAACAACTACGCGATCGTGCAGGGCGTGGACCACGTGGTGCCGGTCGACATCTACCTGCCCGGCTGCCCGCCGCGCCCGGAGATGCTGATCAACGCCATCCTCGGGCTGCACGACCACATCCAGAACGCGCCGCTCGGCGTCAACCGCCTCGAGGCGGCGCGCGCCGCCGAGGCGGCCGCGCTGGAGGCGACGCCCACCTTCGAGATGAAGGGGCTGCTGCGATGAGCGACGTGACGCCGGGCGGCGACCAGCACGCCGTCGTCGAGCGACCGGAGGAAGCCACGCGGCTCGAGGTCGTCGAGGTCAAGCGGGGCATGTTCGGCGTGCAGGGCTCCGGCGACACGTCCGGGTACGGCGGCCTCGTGACGCCCGTCGCGCTGCCCGGGCCGTCGGCGCGCCCGTACGGTGGCTGGTTCGACCAGGTGGTCGACATCCTCGCCGAGGTGCTCGAGGAGGGCACCGCGACCGGCGGACCCGGGTTCTCCGAGGCCGTCGAGAAGGTGGTCGTGGACCTGCACGGCGCCGACAGCGCGGAGGCGCCCCAGGCGGAGCTGACGATCCACGTCGCCCGGGAGCACCTCGTCGCCGTCTGCCAGGCGCTGCGCGACGACCAGGACCTGCGGTTCGAGCTCTCCCTCGGCGTCAGCGGCGTGCACTACCCGCACGACACCGGCCGCGAGCTGCACGCCGTCTACCACCTGACGTCGGTGACGCACTCCCGGCGCCTGCGGCTCGAGGTCGCCGCACCCGACGAGCACCCGCACATCCCGTCGACCACGTCCGTGTACCCGGCCAACGACTGGCACGAGCGCGAGACCTACGACTTCTTCGGGATCGTCTTCGACGGCCACCCCGCCCTGACGCGCATCGAGATGCCCGACGACTGGGTGGGCCACCCGCAGCGCAAGGACTACCCCCTCGGCGGCATCCCCGTCGAGTACAAGGGGGCCACCGTGCCCCCGCCGGACACGAGGAGGAGCTACTGATGAGCGCTCCCGCCCCCCACGCCACCCGCCCCGCGGGCAACGAGGACATGTCGTCCACGGTGCGCGCGTTCGAGGCGTACGGCGACGGCGACTGGGACGACATCGCGCGCGAGGCGATCGGCGAGGAGCGGATCGTCGTCAACATGGGCCCCCAGCACCCGTCCACGCACGGCGTGCTGCGCCTCATGCTGGAGATCGACGGCGAGACCGTCACCGAGGCCCGCGCCGGCATCGGCTACCTGCACACCGGCATCGAGAAGAACATGGAGTTCCGGACGTGGACGCAGGGCACCACGTTCTGCACCCGCATGGACTACGTGGCGCCCCTGTTCCAGGAGGCCGCCTACTGTCTCGCCGTCGAGAAGCTGCTCGGCATCACCGACGACGTGCCCGAGCGGGCCTCCGTGATCCGGGTGCTCATGATGGAGCTCAACCGCATCTCCTCCCACCTGGTCTGCGTCGGCACCGGCGGCAACGAGATGGGCGCCACCACCGTCATGACCATCGGGTTCACCGCCCGCGAGGAGATCCTGCGCCTCTTCGAGGCCGTCACCGGGCTGCGCATGAACCACGCCTACATCCGGCCCGGCGGCGTCGCCGTCGACACCCCGGAGGGCTTCACCACCCAGGCCCGCGAGGCGCTGACGAAGGTGCGCGGCTACCTCAAGCAGCTCACCGACCTCATGCTCGCCAACCCGATCTTCAAGGCGCGCCTCACCGACGTCGGCGTGCTCAACCTCTCCGGGTGCATGGCGCTCGCCGTCACCGGCCCGGTGCTGCGGTCCACGGGCCTGCCGTACGACGTCCGCAAGGACAACCCGTACTGCGGCTACGAGACCTACGACTTCGACGTCCCCACCTCGAAGGGCGCCGACTGCTACGACCGCGTCGTGCTCCGCGTCGAGGAGTGCTACCAGTCGCTGCGCATCATCGAGCAGGCCCTCGACCGGCTCGACCGCACCGAGGGCGAGCCCGTCATGGTGGCCGACAAGAAGATCGCGTGGCCGGCCCAGCTCGCCGTCGGCGCCGACGGCCAGGGCAACTCCCTGGAGCACATCAAGAAGATCATGGGCACCTCCATGGAGGCCCTGATCCACCACTTCAAGCTGGTCACCGAGGGCTTCCGCGTCCCCGTCGGCCAGGCATGGCAGACCGTGGAGCACCCGCGCGGCGAGCTCGGCGTGCACGTCGTGTCCGACGGCGGCACCCGCCCCTACCGCGCGCACTTCCGCGACCCCTCGTTCAACAACCTCCAGGCCACGTCGGTGATGTGCGAGGGCGGCCAGGTGGCCGACGTCGTCGTCGCCGTCGCGTCCCTGGACCCCGTGCTGGGAGGTGTGGACCGATGACGGCAGAGCCCGTGGAGCAGCCCACGACGAAGACCCGCTACGACGCCGAGACCCTCGCGTCCCTGACCACCGACGCCACGGCGATCATGGCGCGCTACCCGGACCCCCGGTCCGGGCTCCTGCCGATGCTGCACCTCGTGCAGTCCGTCGACGGGTACGTCAGCCGCGACGGCATCCTGTTCTGCGCCGAGATGCTCGGCATCACCGCCGCCGAGGTCTCCGCCGTCGCCACCTTCTACACCCAGTACAAGCGCCACCCCAACGGCACCTACACCGTGGGCGTGTGCACCAACACGCTGTGCGCCGTCATGGGCGGCGACGCGATCTTCGACGAGCTCAGCGAGCACCTCGGTGTCGGCCACGACGAGACCACGCCCGACGGCGCCATCACGCTCGAACGCGTCGAGTGCAACGCCGCCTGCGACTACGCGCCCGTCGTGATGGTCAACTGGGAGTTCTTCGACAACCAGACCCCCGAGTCGGCGACGGCGCTCGCGGACAAGCTGATCCTCGGCGAGGACGTCGTCCCCACCCGCGGTGCCGCGTCCGTGTGCTCGTTCAAGCAGATGAGCCGGGTCCTGGCCGGGTTCCCCGACGGCCGCGCCGACGAGGGCGTGGGCGCGGGCGCGCCGACCCTGGCCGGCCTCCAGATCGCCCGTGAGCGCGGCTGGACCGCCCCCGAGGCCTCGGCGGCCGGGGACGCGGACGGGGCCGCCGGGCAGACCAGCCCGCCGGTGGGCACGCCCGGCTCGTCGGCCGAGCGCAAGCCCGCGACGGCGTCGGACGCCTCGGTCGGCAAGGACAAGAAGCCCGGGGAGGACGCGAAGTGACGCTCACACCGGTACTCACCGACACCTGGGACAAGGACCGCTCCTGGCGCCTGGCCACCTACGAGCGCGCCGGCGGCTACGGCGGGCTCAAGAAGGCGCTGCGCATGGAGCCGGCCGAGATCGTGCAGGCCGTGAAGGACTCGGGCCTGCGCGGCCGCGGCGGCGCGGGCTTCCCCACGGGGATGAAGTGGGGCTTCCTGCCCCCGCCCGACGGCGGCCCGCGGTACCTGGTCGTCAACGCCGACGAGTCCGAGCCGGGCACCTGCAAGGACATCCCGCTCATGCTCGCCAGCCCGCAGCACCTCATCGAGGGCGTGGCGATCACGAGCTTCGCGATCGGCTGCGACCACGCGTTCATCTACGTGCGCGGTGAGGTCCTGCACGTCTACCGGCGGCTGCTGAGCGCGGTCGAGGAGGCGTACCGGGCCGGCTACCTGGGCAAGAACATCCAGGGCTCGGGCTTCGACCTCGACGTCACGGTGCACGCGGGCGCGGGCGCCTACATCTGCGGCGAGGAGACCGCGCTGCTCGACTCGCTCGAGGGCCTGCGCGGCCAGCCGCGGCTCAAGCCGCCGTTCCCCGCCGTGGCGGGCCTGTACGCGCGGCCCACCGTGGTCAACAACGTCGAGTCCATCGCGTCGGTCCCCGCGATCGTCGCCAACGGGGCCGACTGGTTCGCCTCGATGGGCACCGAGAAGTCGCAGGGCCACGGCCTGTTCTCGCTGTCGGGCCACGTGACCAGGCCCGGGCAGTACGAGGCGCCGCTCGGCATCACGCTGCGCGAGCTGCTCGACCTCTCGGGCGGCATCCGCGCCGGTCACGAGCTGAAGTTCTGGACGCCGGGCGGCTCGTCCACGCCCATCTTCACGCAGGAGCACCTCGACACCCCCCTGGACTACGAGTCGGTGGGCGCGGCGGGCTCCATGCTCGGTACGCGCGCGCTGCAGATCTTCGACGAGACGGTGTGCGTGGTCCGGGCCGTGTCCCGGTGGACGGACTTCTACGCGCACGAGTCGTGCGGCAAGTGCACGCCGTGCCGCGAGGGCACCTACTGGCTCAAGCAGGTGCTGCACCGCATCGAGGCGGGCGAGGGCGCCGAGGGCGATCTCGAGCTGCTGCTCGACCTGTGCGACAACATCCTCGGCAAGGCGTTCTGCGCCCTCGGTGACGGCGCGGTGTCGCCCATCACGTCGAGCATCGAGCACTTCCGGGACGAGTACCAGGCGCACATCGACGGGCACGGCTGCCCGTTCGACCCGAGCGCGTCGGCCCTCTTCCCGTACACCCCCAAGACTCGGACCCCCGGAGCCCTCACGGGCGCCGGGGCGGGAGGTCACTGATGACCGTCACGTCCAACGACACCAGCACCGAGGCCGCACCGGTCGAGCTGGTCACCTTCACCATCGACGGCACCGAGGTGAGCGTGCCCAAGGGCACGCTCATCATCCGGGCCGCCGAGCAGGCGGGCATCCAGATCCCGCGGTTCTGCGACCACCCGCTGCTCGCCCCCGCGGGCGCGTGCCGGCAGTGCCTCGTCGAGGTCGCGATGCCCGACCGCGAGGGCAACGTGCGGCCCATGCCGAAGCCGCAGGCGTCGTGCACCATGACGGTCGCGCCCGGCATGGTGGTCAAGACGCAGCACACCTCCGCCGCGGCCGACAAGGCGCAGCAGGGTGTCATGGAGCTGCTGCTCATGAACCACCCGCTGGACTGCCCGGTCTGCGACAAGGGCGGCGAGTGCCCCCTGCAGAACCAGGCGATGTCGAACGGCCGCACCGACTCGCGGTTCGTCGACGTCAAGCGCACGTTCCCCAAGCCGATCGCCCTGTCCACGCAGATCCTGCTGGACCGCGAGCGCTGCGTGCTGTGCCAGCGCTGCACGCGGTTCAGCGAGGAGATCGCCGGTGACGCGTTCATCGCGCTGCAGGACCGCGGCGCGCACCAGCAGATCGGCCGGTTCGACGAGGACGTGCTCGGTTTCGCGGGCGCCGAGTCGAGCACCGGCCCGGTGGACCGTCCGGTCGGCGAGGCCGCCACGGACAGCTCCGGGCGCCCGTTCTCGTCGTACTACTCGGGCAACACGGTGCAGATCTGCCCCGTGGGCGCGCTGACCGGCGCGGGCTACCGGTTCCGGTCGCGGCCGTTCGACCTGGTCAGCACCGAGAGCATCGCGGAGCACGACGCCAACGGCTCCGCCATCCGCATCGACCACCGCCGCGGCCAGGTGCTGCGCCGCCTCTCGGGCGAGGACCCGGTGGTGAACGAGGAGTGGATCACCGACAAGGACCGCTTCGCCTTCACGTGGCAGAGCGCGCCCGACCGCCTCACCACGCCCCTGGTCCGCGAGAACGGTGAGCTGCGGCCCGCGTCCTGGGTCGAGGCCCTGGAGGTGGCGGCGGCCGGCCTGGCCGCGGCGCGCCGGGACGGCGGCGTCGGCGTGCTGCCCGGCGGCCGGCTCACCGTGGAGGACGCGTTCGCGTGGTCCCGGTTCGCGCGGACGGCGCTCGGCACCAACGACGTGGACCAGCGGGTCCGCGTGCACTCCGCCGAGGAGGCCGCGTTCCTGGCCCATGCCGTGGCGGGTTCGGGCATGGGCGTCACGTTCGGCGATCTCGAGAAGGCCCCCGCCGTGCTGCTGGCCGGGCTGGAGGCCGAGGAGGAGGCGGGCGTCACCTACCTGCGGCTGCGCAAGGCGGCCCGGTCGGGCACGAAGATCTTCTCGATCGCCCCCTACGCCACGCGAGGCCTGCTCCGCCTGGACGGCACGCTGCTCCCGGCGGCGCCGGGCACCGAGTCCGAGTGGCTGGACGGCCTGCGCAGCGGTCAGGCGGGCGACGTCGACACCAGCGCCCTGACCCAGCCGGGTGCCGTGATCCTCGTGGGCGAGCGCCTCGCCGGCTCGCCCGGCGCGTACGCGGCGGCCCTGCGGCTCGCCGAGGCGACGGGCGCGCGGTTGGCGTGGATCCCGCGCCGGGCGGGCGAGCGCGGCGGCGTCGAGGCCGGCCTGCTGCCGGGGCTCCTGCCCGGCGGCCGCCCGGTCACGGACGCCGCGGCGCGGGCCCAGGTCGCGCAGGCCTGGGGCGCCGAGGTGCCGGCGGAGGCCGGCCGCGACACCGCGGGCATCCTCGACGCCCTGGCGTCGGGGGCGCTCGGCGGGGCCCTGGTGGGCGGCGTCGAGCTCGGCGACCTGCCCGACCCGGAGGCCGCGCGCGCGGCCCTGGACGCGGCGGGCTTCGTCGTCAGCCTCGAGGTGCGCGCCTCGGAGGTGACCGAGCGGGCCGACGTCGTGCTGCCCGTGGCGCCGCCCGTCGAGCGCGCCGGCTCGTACTGGAACTGGGAGGGCCGCGTGCGGTCCTTCGGCGCGGCGCTCGAGTCGAACGCGCTGCCGGACCACCGCGTGCTGCACGTGCTGGCCCAGCAGCTCGGCGTGGACCTGCAGGCGGCCACGCCCGCCGAGGCCCACCTGTCGATCGCGATGACGCAGCAGGAGGCGTGGTCCGGCGACCGCGTCGCCGCCCCGCAGGACGTCCGGACGGCCGCGCCGCAGGTCGGCCCCGGCCAGGCCGTGCTCGCCACCTGGCGGCTGCAGCTCGACGCGGGCCGCGGTCAGGACGGCGAGCAGTTCCTCGCCGGCACGGCCAAGCAGCCGGTCGCGCGCCTGTCGCCGGCCACGGCGGAGGGTTTCGGGGTGGCCGACGGCGGCCGCGTCGCCGTCAGCACGTCGCGCGGGCGGGTCGAGGTGCCGGTCGCGGTGACCGCGGGCATGGTCGACGGCGTCGTCTGGCTGCCGCTGAACAGCGTGGGCAGCCGCGTCCACGCGACCCTCGGCGCGGCCGCGGGCGACCTCGTCGACGTGTCAGCGGCACAGGTCGCCCCGGTGGCCCCCACGTCTGACAACTCGGAAAGGCAGGGGTGATGGATCACGCGATCCTCGCGGCCGCGGCGCCCGGCGTCGCCGCCGACTTCTCGCAGGAGACCATCTGGGCCTCGATCGTCAAGGCCGTGCTCATCGTGGTCTTCCTGCTGACCAGCGTGCTCTTCGCGATCTGGTTCGAGCGCAAGGTCGTGGCCCGCATGCAGGTGCGGCCCGGCCCCAACTGGCACGGGCCCTTCGGCCTGCTCCAGTCGCTCGCGGATGCCATGAAGCTGCTGCTCAAGGAGGACATGACGGTCACGCGGGCCGACAAGCTCGTGTACCTGCTGGCGCCGATGATCTCGGTGTTCTGCTCGCTGCTCGTCTTCGCCGTCATCCCGTTCGGGCCGAGCCTCCCGTTCCCCTGGACGGACTGGACCACCCCGGCGCAGCTCACCGACTTCCCCGTGGCGACGCTCTACATCCTGGCCGCCGCGTCGCTCGGCGTGTACGGCATCGTGCTCGGCGGCTGGTCCTCCGGCTCGACGTACCCGCTGCTCGGCTCCGTGCGCTCGACGGCGCAGGTGATCAGCTACGAGCTCGCGATGGGCCTGTCGCTGGTGAGCGTGTTCATCATGGCGGGGTCGATGTCGACGTCGCAGATCGTGTCGAGCCAGACCCAGATCTGGTGGTTCATCCCGCTCGCGCCCGCCTTCGTGATCTACGTGATCTCGATGATCGGCGAGACCAACCGCCTGCCGTTCGACCTCCCCGAGGCCGAGGGCGAGCTGGTCTCCGGCTACATGACCGAGTACTCGTCGATGAAGTTCGCCTGGTTCTTCCTGGCGGAGTACATCAACATGCTCAACGTCTCCGCCGTCTGCGTGACCCTGTTCCTGGGCGGCTGGCGCGCGCCCGTGCCCGAGGGGTTCCTCGGCGGCGCGCTCAACGAGGGCTGGCTGCCGATCATCTGGTTCCTCGTGAAGCTGTGGGCCGTCATGTTCGTCTTCGTGTGGGTGCGCGGCACGCTGCTGCGCCTGCGCTACGACCAGTTCATGGTGTTCGGCTGGAAGGTGCTCATCCCGGTCGCGCTCGCGTGGGTCGTCGTGCTGGCCGTCGTGCAGTGGCTGCAGCGCGTGCAGGGCGTCACCTACCAGCAGTTCATCCCGGTGATCGTCGGCGCCGCCGTCGTCTTCGTGGCCGTCATGTGGTTCTGGCCCGAGAAGAAGGCGCCACCGGCGGGCGAGGCGGAGAAGGAGACGGTGGACGCGTTCGCCGGCGGCTTCCCCGTGCCCCCGCTGCCCGGCGAGAAGCTGCCCCCGTCCAAGCGGTTCGGAAAGGAGGTCACCGGTGAGTAGCACAGAGCCGGGTGACTACCAGCCCTTGCGGCCCCAGCCGGGGGCGCTCGGAGAGATCTTCGCCCCCGTCGCGGGCTTCGGCGTGACGCTGTCGTCGATGTTCAGGCCCACGGTCACGGAGCAGTACCCGCGCAAGAAGGAGCCGACCCAGCGCCGGTTCCACGGGCGCCACCAGCTCAACCGGTACGCCGACGGGCTGGAGAAGTGCATCGGCTGCGAGCTGTGCGCGTGGGCCTGCCCGGCGGACGCGATCTACGTGGAGGGCGCGTCCAACGCGGACCTGCCCGAGAACGCGGGGCGCCAGGTCAAGGCCGACGACTCCGGCGGGGCCCACATGAGCCCCGGCGAGCGGTACGGGCGCGTCTACCAGATCAACTACCTGCGCTGCATCTTCTGCGGGCTGTGCATCGAGGCGTGCCCCACGCGGGCGCTGACCATGACGAACGACTTCGAGCTGGCCGGGAACTCCCGCGCGGGCATGATCTACGAGAAGCAGGACCTGCTGGCCCCGCTGTCGGAGGGCATGCTCGCGGCCCCGCACCCCATGGTCGAGGGCACCACGGACACCGACTACTACAGCGGCGACGTGCTCGGCCCGACGGCGGCGCAGGTCGCCTGGGTGCGCGAGGCGCGGCCCGACGACGAGACCCTGGACGCCGCCGAGGCGGTCGTCTCGGGCACCGCGCCGGCGCCGACCCCGCGCAAGCACGAGCTGCGCCCGGACGAGGGTCCCGGCGCGGCGGAGCGGTCCGCGGGCGCGGCCGCCGTCGGCTCGGTGCGGGACGACGCGGGCTCGACCACAGGGGCGCGCTCGACGAGCGAGCCCGGCTCCGTCGGCGAGTCGGACCTCACGGGGCTCCCGTCGCGCACGGAGGTGACGGCATGACCCCCGCCGGGCTGGAGATCTCGGGCGGGGAGACCGTCCTGTTCTGGGTGGTCGCGCCGCTGATGGTGCTCGCCGCGCTGGGCCTGCTGTTCGTGCGGCGCGCCGTGCACGCCGCGATGTGCCTCGTGTTCGTCATGGTCAGCATGGCGATCCTGTACATCGCGCAGGAGGCGCCCTTCCTCGGCGTCGTGCAGGTGGTCGTGTACACGGGCGCCGTGATGATGCTGTTCCTGTTCGTGCTGATGCTCGTCGGCGTCGACGCGTCCGACTCGCTCACCGAGACCATCCGCGGTCAGCGCTGGGTGGGTCTGCTCATCGGGCTGGGTCTCGCGCTGGTGCTCGGCGGCGTCGTCGGCCGGGCGGCCTTCCCGCCCGGCGTCGGCCTCGCCGGGGGCGACCCGGGCGGCGTCGCCAACCCGCAGGCGCTGGCGCGCGTGCTGTTCGGCGACTACGTGCTGGCCATGGAGGCCGTGGGCGTGCTGCTCGTGACGGCCGCCGTCGGCGCGCTGGTGCTCACGCACCGGCGCCGGCTCACGCCGAAGCAGAACCAGCGCACGGTCGCGGAGGCCCGCGTCAAGGCGCTGTCGCAGGGCGTCACCCTCACCCCGCTGCCCTCGCCCGGCGTCTACGCCACCTCCAACGCGATGGACACCCCTGCGCTCGGCCCGGACGGTGAGCAGGTCCCGCAGTCGGTGTCGCGCGTGCTGCGCATCCGGGGCCAGGAGCGGCCCGCCCCGCACACCGCCGTCGCGCTGGTGGAGAACCAGGCGGACCGCGGTACCGAGGAGGAGTCCTGATGGACGTCACCAACTACGTGGTGCTGGCCGCCGTGCTGTTCGCCATCGGGGCGACCACCGTGCTGCTGCGCCGCAACGCGATCGTCGTGTTCATGGGCGTCGAGCTCATGCTCAACGCGACCAACCTCGCCTTCGTCACCTTCGCCCGGATGCACGGCGACCTGACGGGCCAGGTGCTCGCCTTCTTCGTCATGGTCGTCGCCGCCGCCGAGGTCGTCGTCGGCCTGGCCATCATCGTGACGATCTTCCGTACCCGGCGCTCGGCCTCGGTCGACGACGTCAACCTGCTCCGTGGGTGAGGCGAAGGTGCAGCGGAACCGCAGACTCACCCACCATGAAGATCCTCTGAGGGGGAGACAGTGAACGACGTGATCGGGCTCGCCCCCTGGCTGGTCGGCTTCCCGCTGATCGGCGCGGCAGTGCTGCTGCTGGGCGGCAGGGCCACCGACCGCTGGGGCCACTGGCTCGGCGTGGCGGCCTCCGCTGCCTCCGCGGTGGTCGCCTTCATCCTGATGTTCCGCATGATCGGTACGCCGCCCGAGGAGCGCGCGGTCGACCACGGCCTGTGGACGTGGTTGTCCGCGGGCGGTCTCGACGTGGACCTCGGCCTCCGGCTGGACCCGCTGTCCCTGACGTTCGTGATGCTCGTGACCTTCGTGGGCACGCTCATCCACGTGTACTCCGTGGCCTACATGGACCACGACGTCGACCGGCGCCGGTTCTTCGCGTACCTCAACCTGTTCGTCGCGGCCATGCTGACGCTGGTGCTCGCCGACTCCTACCTGCTGCTGTTCGTGGGCTGGGAGGGTGTGGGCGTCGCGTCCTACCTGCTCATCGGGTTCTGGGACACCGGACGGCCGTCGGCCCGCGAGAACGCGGTGGCGGCCAAGAAGGCGTTCGTCATGAACCGCGTGGGCGACATGGGGCTCATCGCCGCCATGGCGATCCTCTTCGCGACCGTCGGCAGCGTGAGCTTCGCCGACGTGCTCCCGGCGGCCGGCGGGCTCTCCGAGACGACGGCGACCGCCGTCGGCCTGTGCCTGCTGCTCGCCGCGTGCGGCAAGTCGGCGCAGTTCCCGCTGCAGGCCTGGCTCGGCGACGCGATGGCTGGCCCCACGCCGGTGTCCGCGCTCATCCACGCCGCCACCATGGTCACCGCGGGCGTCTACCTCATGGTGCGCTCGGGCCCGATCCTGGAGGCGGCGCCGACGGCGCAGCTCGTCGTCGTCGTCGTGGGCGCCGTGACCCTGCTGTTCGGCGCGGTCGTCGGTACCGCGAAGGACGACATCAAGAAGGCGCTGGCCGCCTCGACGATGTCCCAGATCGGCTACATGATGCTCGCGGCGGGCCTCGGCCCGGCGGGGTACGCGTTCGCGATCTTCCACCTGCTCACGCACGGCTTCTTCAAGGCGGGCCTGTTCCTCGGGGCGGGCTCGGTGATGCACGCGATGGGCGACCAGACCGACATGCGCCGCTTCGGCGGGCTGTCGCGGTTCCTGCCCATCACCTGGATCACGATGGGCCTCGGGTGGCTCGCGATCCTCGGCATCCCGCCGTTCTCCGGCTTCTGGAGCAAGGACGGGATCATCGAGGCCGCGTTCGTGCCCGTGGACGGGCAGCCGTGGCGGGCGTGGGTGTTCGGTTCCGTCGCCGTGCTCGGCGCCGCGATCACCGCCTTCTACATGACCCGCCTGTTCTTCATGACGTTCGGCGGACGCCGGCCGCGCTGGACCGAGAACCAGCACCCGCACGAGGGCTCCCCGCTGATGTGGTGGCCGCTCGTGTTCCTGGGCGTCGGCTCCGCCGCGCTCGGCGCCGTGCTCGGCATCGGCGGCACGTTCACCACCTGGCTCGAGCCGGTGGTGGGGCACGCCGAGCACCACGAGCCGGTGCTGCCCGTGCCCGCGATCATCACCGTCACGCTCGTGCTGGTGGTGCTCGGCGCGGCCCTCGCGTTCCGCATGTACGCGGTCGCCCTGGTCCCGGAGGAGGCGCCCCGCGGCTCGTTCCTGACCCGGGCCGCCCGCAAGGACCTGTACCAGGACGCCGCCAACGAGACCCTCGTGGTGCTGCCGGCGCACGGCGTGGCCCGCCTGGTGCAGGTGGGCGACCGGGACGTCGTCGACCGTGGATGGGGCGTGCTGCCCCTGGCCGTCTCGTGGTTCGGCGCGATGTTCCGCAAGGCGCAGACCGGGTACGTCCGCTCGTACGCCGCCGGCATGGCGGGCGGTGTCCTCGTGATCGCCGTCGTCGCCTGGCTGGTCATCCAGCTCGGTGGAGGCCTGGGTGGTGCCCAGTGATCGGAGGAGAGATGTTTCCCTGGCTGACCGTGCTCGTCGCATGGCCGCTGGTCGGCGCCGCCGTGGTGGGCCTGAGCGCACTGGTGCGCCGACGCACCGGGCCCGCGGGCGGCGGGACCGGCCTGGCCCGCCCGCTGGCGCTCGTGTTCTCGCTCGTCGAGGTGGGCCTGCTGGTCGGGGCCTTCCTGGCGTTCGACACGGGTGCCGCGGCCGAGCACCAGCTCGCCGAGCAGCACGCCTGGATCCCGCAGATCGGCGCGTCCTACGCGGTGGGCGTCGACGGCGTGGGCCTGCTGCTCGTGGCCCTGTCCGTGGTGCTGGTGCCGCTCGTGCTGCTCGCCGCCTGGCGCGAGCAGGGCCGCGACGAGGTGCGCCTGCGCCGGTTCGTGGCGCTCGTGCTGCTGCTCGAGGCGTTCATGGTGGCCGTGTTCAGCGCGCGTGACGTGTTCCTCTTCTACGTGCTGTTCGAGGCCATGCTGATCCCGGCCTACTTCCTCATCGGCGGGTTCGGCCAGGGCGCCGGACGGCGTCGCGCGGCCGTGAAGTTCCTGATGTTCAGCCTGGGCGGCGGGCTCATCATGCTCGCCGCGGTGATCGCGCTGTACTTCCTCGCGGTCGACGCGGGCGTGGACCCGCGGCAGGCGTTCCTCGTGGGCCAGCTCACCGCGGTGGACCTCGGCACGGTGGCCGAGCGCCTGATGTTCGTCGGGTTCTTCATCGCCTTCGCGATCAAGGCCCCGATGGTCCCGGTGCACAGCTGGCTGCCCGACGTGGCGGGCAACGCCACGCCCGGCACGTCGACCCTCCTGATCTGCGTGCTGGACAAGGTGGGCACCTTCGGGATGCTGACCCTGTGCCTGCCGCTGTTCCCGGAGGCCTCCCGCTGGGCGGCACCGTTCGTGATCGCGCTCGCCGTGGTGTCGGTGCTGTACGGGGCGATCATGGCGATCATGCAGACCGACCTGCTGCGGCTGGTCGGCTGGACCTCGGTGAGCCACTTCGGCTTCATCATCCTGGGCATCTTCACGTTCACGCCGCTGGGCACCGCCGGGTCGAGCTTCATGATGCTCAACCACGGCCTCGCCACCGGCGCGCTGTTCCTCGTGGCCGGGTTCCTCGTGTCCCGCCACCCGGAGCGGTCGCAGAAGATCGCGGCCTACAGCGGGCTGCGGTCGGTGACCCCGGTGCTCGCGGGTACGTTCCTCGTGGCGGGCCTGGCGACGCTGTCGCTGCCCGGCCTGGCCACGTTCGTCAGCGAGATCATGGTGCTGATCGGTGCGTTCGGCGGCTCGCCCGCCGGGTCGGCCGCCTGGGCGATCGCAGCGATCCCCGGCGTGGTGCTCGCGGCCGTCTACGTGCTGCTGACCTATCAGAAGATCTTCACGGGGGCGCCGGCCGCGGGGCTGGAGGCCCTGCCCGACCTGCGGGTGCGTGAGCGCGTCGTCGCCGCGCCGCTCGTGGCCGGCCTCCTGGTGCTCGGTCTGGTGCCGAGCCTTGCCCTGACCTACGTGGACGCGCCCGCCGAGCAGTCGGTGGCCGCCGTCACGGCGGTCGACGAACCGGCGGACGCCGCCGCGCAGATGGGGAGCGACAAGTGACCACGTTCGTGCCGCCCGAGATCGACTGGCTCGCCCTCGCACCGCTCCTGGTGGTGCTGGGCGCGGGTGTCGTGGGCATCCTCGTCGAGGCCTTCGTGCCCGCGCGCGCCCGCCGCACCACCCAGATCGTGCTGACGCTGGCCGCGCTGGCCGGCGGGTTCGCCGTCGTCGCGGTGCTGTGGCCGCAGATCGTGGCGCAGCCGGTGCAGGTGCTGGGCGGCAGCGTGACCCTCACGCCGTTCGCGCTCGGCACGCAGGGCCTGGTCGCCGCGCTCGCCTTCCTGGGCGTGCTCGTCGTGGCGGACCGCACCAGCACCGGGCAGGACGCGTTCGCGCCGTCCGCCTCCGCGGTGCCCGGCACGTCGTACGAGGACCTGGCGCGCCGCTCGGGGCTGGAGCAGACCGAGATCTACCCGCTGCTGCTGTTCGCGGCCGGCGGCATGATGCTCTTCGCGTCCACGGACGACCTGATCGTCATGTTCATCGCGCTCGAGGTGCTCTCGCTCCCGCTGTACGTGCTCTGCGCGACGGCGCGCCGGCGCCGGCTCCTGTCCCAGGAGGCCGCGGCCAAGTACTTCCTGCTCGGCGCGTTCGCCTCGGCGCTGTTCATCTTCGGCGTGGCGCTGATCTACGGGTTCGCCGGCACGGTGCGCCTGCTGGTGATCGCCCAGCGGGTGCAGCAGGGCGGACTGCCGCTGGAGGGCATGACCGTGCTGCTGGTGGCGGGCGTGCTGCTCGTGACGGTGGGCCTGCTGTTCAAGGTGGGCGCGGTGCCGTTCCACGCCTGGACGCCCGACGTGTACACGGGGGCGCCCACACCGATCACCGGCTTCATGGCCGCGTGCACCAAGGTGGCGGCCGTGGCGGCGCTCGTCGTGGTGCTGTACCGGATCACGATCGGTGTGGGGGCGGTCAGCCCGGAGACCATGCAGCAGCTCCAGGCCGTGATCGTCGTCGTCGCCGTGCTGACCATGGCGGTCGGCACGGTCGTCGGCTCCGTCCAGTCCGACGTCAAGCGCCTGCTGGCCTACTCGTCGATCGCGCACGCGGGCTTCCTGCTCGTGGGCGTCGCGGGCTTCCGGCCGGAGGTGCAGGCCTCGACGCTGTTCTACCTGCTGGCCTACGGCGTCGCCACGATCGGCGCGTTCGGCGTGGTGACGCTGGTGCGCGAGCGCCGGGTCGGGGCCACCTCGGGCGAGGACAACGGCCCGGTCGAGGACGACGGCGTGGTGCTCGGCGAGGCCACGGAGATCGCGCAGTGGGCCGGCCTGGGCCGCAAGGCGCCGTGGCTCACCGCCGCGTTCGCGCTGTTCCTCCTGTCCATGGCGGGCATCCCGCTCACCGCCGGGTTCATCGCCAAGTTCGGGGCGTTCAGCGGCGCGACGAACGGCGGTCTGTGGTGGCTCGCGGTGCTGGGCGTGCTCGCGTCGGTGGTCGCCGTCGCGTTCTACCTGCGGCTGCTCGTGGTCATGGTGTTCCGCCGGGCGGACGACGAGACCGTCCCGGAGCGGGTGCCGGACGCGGAGGACCTCGGCGAGGGTGCGGGGGCCTCCGGCGCCCCGGCCGGCGTCGGGACTGCGACACTGGTCACGCCGCAGGTCACGGCCTCGCAGCAGGTCGCGGTGACGGTGGTGCGCTCTCGCGGGCCGGCCGCCGTGGCCATCGCGGTGTGCGCGGTCGTCACAGTGATTCTCGGCGTTTTCCCGTCCCCGGTTCTCGGTCTGGTGGAACAGGCAAGTAAGTTCGTGCCGTGACCTCCGCACCGCTGCCGCCCCGGACGACGTCGGGCACGCCCACGACGTCGTCCCCGGCCGGCTCGTCGAACCCGCCCGACCCGACCGCGCTCGGGCTGCCGATCACCGACCCCGAGCTGGCGTCCCGCCTGGCGGACCGGCTGACGGTGGTCGACGAGGCGCTGCTGGAGGCCGTCGCCAGCGCGGACAAGCTGGCCGACGGCGCCTCCCGGCACCTCATCGACGCGGGCGGCAAGCGGTTCCGGCCGCTGCTGACGCTGCTGACGGGCGAGCTCGGCGACGGTGCGGCGCCCGGCGTCGTCGACGCGGCGGTGGTCGTGGAGCTGACGCAGGTGGCCTCGCTGTACCACGACGACGTCATGGACTCCGCGCCCATGCGGCGCGGGGCGCCCGCGGCCCACATGGTGTGGGGCAACTCCGTGGCGATCCTCGTGGGCGACATGCTGTTCGCCCGCGCCTCCGCGCGGGTGGCCGAGCTCGGTCCGGAGGCGGTGATCCTGCAGTCCCGGACGTTCGAGCGCATGTGCCTGGGCCAGCTCCACGAGACCATGGGGCCGGACGACGGCGCGGACCGGGTGGACCACTACCTCCAGGTGCTGTCCGACAAGACGGCGTCGCTGCTGTCGACGTCGGCCCGGCTGGGGGCGATGCTCGCCGGGGCGCCGGCGGAGCAGATCGAGGCCGTGGGCGCCTACGGCGAGAAGGTGGGCGTGGCCTTCCAGCTCGCCGACGACGTGCTCGACGTCGCCTCGTCGGGCGAGACGTCGGGCAAGACGCCGGGCACGGACCTGCGCGAGCACGTGCCGACCATGCCGGTGCTGCTGCTGCGGCAGCGGGTCGAGTCGGACGCGGCGACGGACGAGGACCGGGACCTGCTGGCCGCGCTGGACGGCGACCTGTCCTCCGACGAGGCGCTGACCGCCGTGGTGGAGCGGCTGCGTGCGCACGACGTGCTGGCGGAGACCCGGGAGCAGGCCGTGCGCTGGGCGCGCGCCGCGGCCGCGGAGCTGGCGCCGCTGCCGGACGGCCCGGTGAAGGACTCGCTGGAGCAGTTCGCCCAGGTCCTGGCCGACCGCGCGGTCTGAGCGGGCGCGGCGCGTCGCGGGCGGGCTCCGGCGCGCCGCGGCCGGACCTCCTCTTCGAGACCGAGGTTGCTTCGCTGTGCCGGCTCGCAGAGCGAAGCAACCTCGGTCTCGAAGGTGAGGAGGGCCGGGGCCGGGGCGCGTGGCTAGGATGCTGGTCGGTACCAGGGGGGCGTGGTGGCGGACGCGGTCGAGGAGCGGTTCAGGTTCACTGCCGGCTTCGTCGTGTCCTGGGCGCTGGTCGTCCTGTTCACCGGGGCCCTGATCGCCCTCGCGCTCGCACAGGACGGCGAGGCGACGGCGGAGGTCGACCTCGACGACTCCGGCGTCTGGGTGACCCAGACCGAGTCGGGGCGGCTGGGCCGGTTCAACGACCAGGCCCGCGCCCTCGACAGCACGCTGCTCGCCGGGTCCTCGACGTTCGACGTGCAGCAGCAGGAGTACCGCGTGCTCCTGACCGACGACGGCGCGTCGACGGCGAGCCCCGTCGACCCCGCCCAGCTCACGCTCGCCGGTCCCGTGCGTGCCCCGCGCGGCGCGCAGCTCGCGTCCGGCGGCCGCACCACGGCGATCCTCGACCCCGAGGACGGGCGCCTGTGGGTGCTGCCGTTCGACGGCGTCACGGCCTTCGACGAGGCGGAGCTGGAGCCGACGGCGGAGGTCGGCCCCGGCGGGCGCCTCGTGGTGGCCACCGACGGCACGGTGTTCGTCGCCGTCGCGCGCGAGGGGACGCTGTACCGCGTGGCGACGGGTGGGCAGGGTGCGCCGGGCGAGATGACCGAGAGCGACCTGCCCGTCGCGGACGACGCCGAGCTGGAGGTCACGGCGGTCGGCGACGAGCCGGTGGTGCTGGACCGGACGGCGTCCGCGCTCGTGCTGCCCGACGGCGAGGTCGTGGAGATCGCCGGGGGTGCCGAGGCCCGGCTGCAGCAGCCGTCCCCCGAGGCACGGTCCGTCATGGTCGGCACGACCACCGGGCTGGTCGCCCAGCCGCTGGGCGGCGGGGAGGCGACCACCCGGGCGGCCGAGGGCATCCCGGCGGCCCCGGTCCAGGTGGGGGCCTGCACGTTCGGCGCCTGGTCGGGCAGCGGGCAGGTGGTCCGGGACTGCCCGGGAGCCGACCGTGACGTCGACGAGTACCTGGAGGGTGCCGACGGCGAGCTGGCCTACCGCGTCAACCGCTCGGTCGTGGTGCTCAACGACGTGGCGGACGGCACGCTGTGGATGGCCGCGGAGGACTTCGAGAAGGTCGACGACTGGGACCTCACGATGCCCCAGGACGCGACCGGCGAGCAGACCGAGACCGAGTCGACGACGCCCGAGCTCGTCGACCAGGTCGTGGCCGACCGGGACGAGCCGAACCGCGCACCGACGCCGAAGGACGACGACCTCGGCGTCCGCCCGGGCCGCACGACCGTGCTGAACGTGCTGGGCAACGACACCGACCCGGACGGCGACGTGATGACCGTGGCGGTGGCCCGGCCGCCGTCGGCGGCGAGCGGCGTGACCGTGCACCGTGTGCTCGACGGGCTGGCGCTCCAGGCGGACGTGCCCGAGGATGCGTCGGGTTCGGTGGCGTTCACCTACACGGTCGACGACGGCCGGGGCGGCACCGCGGACGCCACCGTGCGGCTGCGGGTGGCTCCGCCCGGCGAGAGCGCGCCGCCCGAGCCCGACGGCGAGCCGGTGCTGCGGGTGGCGCAGGGCGGGTCGGCCACCGTCAAGGTGCTGCCGTACTGGCGCGACCCGGACGGCGACGACCTCGTGCTGTCGAGCGTGGCGACCACCGACCCCGCGGACCGGACGCGGTTCCGCCCGGACGGCACGGTCGAGTTCCGCGACGGCGGCGGCACGGTGGGCCGCAAGCTCGTCGACCTCACGGTCGCGGACAGCACCGGCCAGGTGGGCGAGGGCCGGCTCCTGGTCGACGTGGTCGCGGCGCAGGAGCCACCGGTCGCGGTGGGCGACCACGTCGCGGTCACCGCGGGCCGGCCCGTGACGGTGCACCCCCTGGTGAACGACACCGACCCCAACGGCGACAGGCTGCGGCTGGTCGACGTGGCGGAACAGGCCCCGGCCACGATCACACCCCACTTCGCGGCGGGCTCGTTCCGGTTCGTGTCCGACGAGCCGGGCAGCTACGACCTGGCCTACCGGGTCAGCGACGGCCCGGACGCGGCCCTCGGTCTGGTGCGGGTGGACGTGCTGCCACCGCCGGAGAGCGGCGGCTCGCCCGTCACGGTGACCGACACGGTGCTGCTGCCGGCCGGCGGGTCGGCGCTCGTCGACGTCGTGGCGAACGACACCGACCCGGCCGGTGGCGTGCTCGTGGTGCAGTCCGTGACGGTGCCCGACGACGCCCCGGTCACCGCGGCCGTGCTCGACCACCACGTGCTGCGGGTGGCCGAGGCCCGGCGGCCGGACGGGCCCGTCACGCTGGAATACACGGTGGCGAACGGCACCGGCACCGCCGTCGGCCAGGTGCGCGTGGTGCCCGTGCCCGCCGCGACGTCGCCGCGCCCGCCGACGGCCGAGCCGGACGACGCGACCGTGCACGCGGGCGACGTCGTGACCGTCCCGGTGCTCCGGAACGACAGCCACCCCGACGGCCTGGAGCTCACGCTCGCCGAGGAGCTCGTGGAGCTGCCGGAGGACGGCGAGGCCTTCGTGTCCCAGGACACGGTGCGGTTCAAGGCCGGACCGGAGCAGAGCGGCACGGTCCACCTGGTCTACGAGGTGGCGGACCCGGGCGGGCAGCGGGACTCGGCCCAGGTGACGGTGACGGTCGTGGACGACGACGAGAACGTCGCGCCCCAGCCGCCCGAGGTCACGGCACGGGTGCTGGCCGGAGCGACCACGCGCATCGTCCTGCCCCTGGACGGCAGCGACCCCGACGGCGACCACGTCCGGCTCGACGCGGTCGCGTCGGCGCCCCGCGCCGGCACCGTGGACGTCGTG
The DNA here is from genome assembly GCF_024171955.1 of Promicromonospora thailandica. Taxonomy (GTDB): domain Bacteria; phylum Actinomycetota; class Actinomycetes; order Actinomycetales; family Cellulomonadaceae; genus Promicromonospora; species Promicromonospora thailandica. The sequence goes on from NZ_JAMTCS010000002.1 coordinate 497,962, forward strand.
GACGGCGCCCTGGAGTACGAGGCGGCCGCGACGGCCTCCGGTGAGGACCGGTTCACGTACTCCGTCGTCGACACGCGGGGCGCGACCGCCGTCGGCACGGTGCGCGTGGGCGTGGCCCGCCCGCCCCAGGTCAACCAGCCGCCCCTGGCGGTGGACGACGAGCTGTCTGTGCGGCCCGGCCGCACCGTGGGCGTGGACGCGCTCGCGAACGACTCCGACCCGAACGGCGACCAGGTGGGCCTGGTGCCGCGCTCGTTCGAGGGCGCGCCGGAGCTGTCGCCCGAGGTCGCGGACGACCTCGTCGTGGTCACGGCCCCCGAGGACGAGGGCACCCACACGTTCTACTACGGCATCGAGGACACGTTCGCGGCCCGGGCCACGGGCGCGGTCACGGTCGACGTCGCGCGGGACGCGCCGCTCCTGCGCCCGGTCGCGCGGGACGACGCCGTCGCCCCGGAGGACGTCACGTCGTCCACCGTGACGGTCGACGTCACCGGCAACGACTCCGACCCGGACGGGCTCGCCGCCGACCTCGTGGTCACGGTGCCGGGCGCGGGCCCCGACGGCGCCACCGTGTCGGACGACGGCGAGGTGGTGGTGCCGCTGACCGCGCGGCCGCAGGTCGTCACCTACGAGGTGACCGACCCGGACGGCCTCACGGCGAAGGCGTTCCTGCGGGTGCCGCGCGACGGCACGCCGCCGCGGCTGCGCGAGGGCCTCGCCCCGGTCGAGGTCACGGCGGGCGTACCGGCCGAGCTGGACCTCGCCGACTACGTGGTGGTGGCGCAGGGCCGCACGCCCCGGATCACCGACGAGGCCGAGGTGGCGGCGACCGAGGGCGACCACGAGGTGACCGGGCCCACGCGGGTCGCCTACACCGCGCACCGGGACTACTCCGGTCCGGCCGCGCTGACGTTCGAGGTGACCGACGGCGCCGGCGTCGACGACCCGGACGGCCGCACGGCGGTGCTCTCCCTGCCGCTGCAGGTGCTGCCGGGGGCGAACGAGGCGCCCGAGATCGCCGGCACGCCCCGGGTCGAGGCCGCGGCGGGCGAGGAGACCGCGCTCGACCTGTCCCGGTTCGTGACCGACCCCGACGGGGACCCGCTCACCGTGACGGCCGGGCCCGGCGGGGACGGGCTCAGCCTGGCCACCACGGGGACGACGGTGCGGGTCACCGTGGCCCCGGACGTGCCGAAGGGCACCAGCGCCTCCGTGGGGTTCACCGTCTCCGACGGGAACCATCCGCCGGTCTCCGGGCAGCTCGGCGTCACGGTCGTCGCCTCGACCCGCCCGCTCGCGCGAGCCACCACCGACGAGGTCCCGGACGGGCACCAGGGCGAGACGACGACGGTGGACGTGCTGGCCAACGACGTCAACCCGTTCCCGGAGGAGCCGCTCCGGCTGGTCGCTGCCCACCTGGAGTCCGGACGGGCCGCCGTCGAGGCCGCGGGCGACCGCGTGCGCGTCACGCCGCCGGCCGACTTCCACGGCGTGGCCGTGGTGCGCTACCGGGTGGCGGACGCGACCGGTGACCCGACGCGCGAGGTCGAGGGCGTCGCGCGCGTCACGGTGCTCGGCGCGCCCGAGACGCCGCGGCCGCCAGCCGTCGAGGAGGTGCGCTCCCGGACCGTGGTGCTGAGCTGGGACCCGCCGCCGGACAACGGTGCCCCGATCACGGAGTACCGCGTGCGCTCCGGGGCGGGCCGGACGACCACGTGCCCCACCACCACCTGCACGGTCACGGGCCTGACGAACGACCAGGCCTACACGTTCACCGTGGCGGCGCGGAACGAGGTGGGCACGTCGGGGGAGTCGGGCCCCTCCGAGGAGGCCCGGCCCGACGAGAAGCCGGACCGTCCCGCGCCGCCCACGCTGAGCTTCGGCGACGAGCGCCTCACCGTGACGTGGAAGAACCGCTCCTACACCGACCGGTCGCCCATCGAGTGCGTGAACCTGGAGATCAGCCCGGCGCCGCCGGCGGGCGGGATCCAGAAGACGTGCCTGGACGGTACGAGCACGGTGTGGGACGGGCTGGCGAACGGCACGGCCTACACGGTGCGCGTGCAGGCGCGGAACGCGGCACCCGACCCCTCCGACTGGTCGGACGCGTCGGCGCCGCAGACGCCGGCGGCGCCGCCCGCCCGCCCGGCCGCGCCGCGCGCGACCCGGGTCGACACCGCGGTGGGCGGGCAGGTCACGGTGCGCTGGACGGCGCCCGCGACGAACGGGGCGCCGGTCATCGAGTACACGCTGAGCATCTACCGGGACGGCGAGCCCGCCGGGACCCGGGTCGTCAGCGGCACGTCCCAGAAGCTGCAGGGGCTGGACCCGCGGTCGGGCTACCAGTTCGCGGTGGCCGCACGGAACAAGGCGGGCACGTCCCCCACGGGCCCGCGGTCGGCGGTGCTGGAGCCGTACGGGACCCCGGCGGTCCCCGGCCCGCCCAGGGCCGCGCTGATCAGCGGGGACACCAACGGCAAGGCCCGGGTCACCTGGTCGGGGATCACCGACTTCCGCGGCAAGGACCCGTACTACCAGGTGCGGGCGGACGGCTCGGCGACGAAGGACGCCACCGGCTCGCCGACCACCGTCGGCGGCCTCGCCAACGGCCAGGACCACACGTTCGAGGTGCGTGCCTGCAACGCGCACACGTGCTCGGCCTGGACGGCGCGCTCGAACGCCGTCAACCCGTACACGGTGCCCGGCGCCCCGCCGATCGACTGGTTCCAGGACCTCGGCGACGACGGCAACTTCCGCATCTGGGCGGCCCCGAGCAACGGCGGGCGCCGGGTCGACCGCATCGAGTTCCGGCTCAGCGGCGACGCGACGCGCGAGGGCATGCGCGAGAACCTCTCCGACGCCTGGCAGAACGGCGACCACTTCTACCAGGTGAACGTGCCCACGGGGGCGAACAAGAGCTACACGGTGCGCGCGCGGCTGTGCAACGCCGCCGGGTGCGGGGAGTGGGCGCGCAAAAGCGGGAGCACGGGGGACACGGACAGCGGCCGGACCCTCACGTCCTACAAGGGGGCGAGCGCCGTGGGGTTCACGAACGACGACGGCACCACCTGCACCCGGTCCACGTGCGCCTACCTCGGCCTGCGGCTGCGCGGTGCGCAGCCGAACCTCGACTTCGGCGCCGCCTGCTCGGCGGCAGGTGAGCGGTTCGCGCCGACTGCCGGAGGGAACCTGGCCTTCGAGACGACCCGCGACGGCAGGAAGCTCCGCACGGATGCGGACGGGAGCTTCACGGGTGAGCTGCCCTGCGCCTGGGGGACCCCGGGTGTCGAGGTCTACGTCTACTCGTACAACTGGGGCACGGCGACGCCGGTGGTCTGGTGAACGGCGGTCTCGCCCGCCGGCCGTCCCGGACGGGCTCACTGGTTGTCACAGGCGACCGATAGGCTTCCGCCACCGCTGTATGACGACGAGTTGGGGAAGACCTGTGCCTGGACTGAACGTGTCGCCGCGCTCGGCGGTGTCCGCAGGGGTGGTGGCGCTGTTCACCGGGACGCTCGTGCTCCTCGCCGTGCTGCAGCAGGGGGAGGCCACGGCGGAGGTCGACCTGGACGACTCCGGCGTGTGGGTCACCAAGACGTCGGCCGGTCTGCTGGGCCGGTTCAACAACGAGGCGCAGGCCCTGGACGGCACGCTCCTGGCCGGTTCCTCGACGTTCGACGTGCAGCAGGCGGCCTACCGCGTGCTCATGACGGATCCGGGCGCCGCGACCGCGAACCCGGTGGACCCGGCACAGCTCGCCCTCGACGGCACGATGACGGTGCCGGCGGGCGCGGTCGTGGCCTCGGGGGGTGCCACGACGGCGGTGCTCGACCCGGACGACGGCCGGCTGTGGGTGCTGCCGTTCGAGGGCGCGGCGCAGTTCAGCGAAGCGGACCTGGACCCGACGGCGGAGCTCGCGCCGGGCGCCCGGCTCGCCGTCGCGACGGACGGCACGGTGTTCGCCGCCGTCCCCGCGCAGGGGCGGCTGGTGACGGTGCACACCGGTGCGGCGGGTGCGCCGGGCGAGGTGGACGAGTCCGAGCTGCGCGTCAGCAAGGGCGCCGAGGTCGAGGTGACCGCCGTCGGCGACCGGCCGGTGGTGCTGGACCGGACGGCCTCCACGCTGGTGCTGCCCGGCGGTGACGTCGTGGACGTGGCCGGGGGCGCCGAGGCGCGGCTGCAGCAGCCGTCGGCGAGGGCGGACGACGTCGTCGTCGCGACGCCGAAGGGCCTGGTGACCCAGCCGCTCGGCGGCGGGGACGCGACCACGCGCCGCGGCGAGGGCACGCCGGCGGCGCCCGTGCAGCTGGGCGGCTGCACGTACGGGGCCTGGTCGGGCACGGGTCTGGTGGTGCGGGACTGCCCGGGCACCGACCGGGACGTGGACCAGCGGCTGGAGGGCGCCGAGGGCGAGCTCGCCTACCGCGTGAACCGCAAGGTCATCGTGCTGAACGACGTGGCCGACGGCACCCTGTGGATGGCGGCGGACGACTTCGAGAAGGTCGACGACTGGGACCTCAAGATGCCCGAGGAGGCGGAGGGCGAGAAGGTCGAGTCGGAGACCACGACGCCCGAGATGGTGGACCAGTTCCTGGCCGAGCGCGACAAGCCGAACCGGCCGCCGCAGGCGAAGGACGACGCGATGGGCGTGCGGCCGGGCCGGACCACCGTGCTCGACGTGCTGGGCAACGACCTGGACCCGGACGGCGACGTGATGACCGCCGCCGTGAAGACGGGCCCGGCGGCGGACGTCAGGGTCGCCCGCGTGCTCGACGGCGCCGCCCTGCAGGCCGACGTCCCCGCGACCGCGTCGGGCACCGTGAGCTTCGACTACACGGTCGACGACGGCCGCGGCGGCACCGCCGAGGCCACGGTGCGCCTGCGGGTCGTGCCCCTCAGCGAGAACGCCCCGCCGGAGCCGAAGGGCGAGCCCGTGCTGCGCGTGGCCCAGGGCGGCGACGCGACCATCAAGGTGCTGCCGTTCTGGCGCGACCCGGACGGCGACGACCTGGTGCTGTCGAGCGCCACGACGGCCGACCCGACCGACGAGGTGCGGTTCCGGCCGGACGGCACGGTCGAGTTCCGGGACGGGGGTGCGACCACGGGCCGCAAGATCGTGGACCTGACGGTGTCGGACAGCCTGGACCAGGTGGGCGAGGGCCGGCTGCTGGTGGACGTCATCGCGACGCAGGAGCCGCCCGTCGCCGTCGCCGACCACGTGTCGGTGCTGGCCGGGAACCCGGTGACGGTGAACCCGCTGCGCAACGACACCGACCCGAACGGCGACCGCCTCCGGCTGGTGGGCGTCTCGGAGCAGGCACCGGCGACGATCACCGAGAACTACGCGGCCGGCACGTTCCGCTTCGTGAGCCAGGAGCCCGGCAGCTACGACATCACCTACCAGGTCAGCGACGGCCCGGACTCGACCATGGGACTCGTGCGGATCGACGTGCTGCCGCCGCCGGACGAGGCCGGCCCGCCGGTGGTCGTGGCCGACACCGTGCTGCTCCCGGCCGGTGGCTCGGCGCTCGTCGACGTGCTGGCGAACGACACCGACCCGGCGGGCGGCGTCCTGGTGGCGTCGTCGGTCGAGGCGGACCCGGGCGTGACCGCCGTCGTGCTCGACCACCACGTGCTGCGGGTGGCCGAGACGGAGCGGCTCGACCAGCCCGTGACGCTGCGGTACACCGCGTCGAACGGCACGCAGACAGCGGTCGGCGAGGTGCGGGTGGTGCCGATCGCGGCGCCGACCGAGCTGCGTCCCCCGGAGGCGGCACCGGACGAGGCGACCGTGCACACCGGTGACATCGTGACCGTCCCGGTGCTGCGGAACGACGCCCACCCGGACGGGCTGGAGCTCACCCTCGCACCCGACCTGGTCGAGGAGCCCGAGACGGGCGAGGCCTTCGTCTCCGAGGACACGGTGCGGTTCCGGGCGGGCTCCGAGGCCGGGACGGCGCACCTGGTCTACGAGGTGCGCGACAGCAACGGTCAGAAGGACTCGGCGCAGGTCACGATCAACGTGACCGACACGCTGGAGAACGCGGCGCCGCAGCCGCCGGACACGACGGCACGCGTGCTCGCCGGCGCGGTGACGCGCATCCCGCTGCCGCTCGACGGCAGCGACCCGGACGGTGACTACGTGACGCTCGACGGGCTGTCGGCGCCGCCGTCGAAGGGCACCGTGCGCCTGGTGGACGGCTTCCTCGAGTACGAGGCGTCGCGCGACGCGGCGGGGGCCGACGAGTTCCGGTACTCCGTGACGGACACGCGCGGTGCCACCGCCGAGGGCACCGTCGCGGTCGGCGTCGCCCGGCCGCCGGGCACCAACCAGCCGCCCACGGCGGGCGACGACGAGACGCTCGTGCGGCCCGGCCGCGACGTCGCGGTGGACGCGCTCGCCAACGACTCTGACCCCGACGGCGACCAGGTGGGCCTGGTGCCGAAGTCGTTCGAGGGTGCCGACGCCCTGGACCCGCGGGTGGTCGACGACATGGTCGTGGTCACCACGCCGGACGACGAGGGCACCCATACCTTCTACTACGGCATCGAGGACACCTACGCCGCGCGGGCGACGGGCTCGGTGACGGTCGAGGTGGCCGACGACGCGCCCCTGCTGCGGCCGGTGGCCCGCGACGACGTGGTGCCGCCCGCCGACGTCACGTCGGACACGGTCACCGTGGACGTGCTGCGCAACGACACCGACCCGGACGGCGTGGCCGCGGACCTGGAGGTCGCGGTGCCGGGCGCCGACGGCGAGACGCCCGAGGGCGTCACGCTGGGCGAGGACGGCGACGTGACGGTGGCTCTCGGTGAGGAGCCGCGGGTGCTCACCTACACCGTGACCGACCTGGACGGCCTGGAAGCCAAGGCGTTCCTGCGCGTACCGCGTGACGGCTCGCTGCCGCACCTGCGCCAGCCGGTCGAGGCGCTGCGCACGTTCGCGGGGGAGACCCTCGAGATCGACATCGCCGAGCACGTGCTCGTGGCCGAGGGCCACGAGCCGCGGTTCACGGTGGAGGAGAAGGTCACGGCTGTCGAGGGCACCCGCGAGGTGACGGGGCCGACGACGCTCACCTACACCTCGGACGAGGACTACGTGGGCCGGGCGGCGGTCACGTTCGAGGTGACCGACGGTGACGGTCCGGACGACCCCGAAGGGCGCACGGCCGTGCTCACGCTGCCCATCGACGTGCGCGCGAGCCGCAACCAGCCGCCGGAGATCCGCGGCACCGCCCTGCTGGAGGTCGCCGCGGGCGAGGAGTCGGCGCTGGACCTGTCGCGCGTCGTGGTCGACCCCGAGGGCGACCCGCTGACCGTCGAGGTCACGGGCTCGGCCGACGGCCTCACGTTCGGCACCCAGGGCGCGACCGTGCTCGCCCAGGCACAGGCCTCCGTGCCCAAGGGCACCCGCGTCACCGTGCCGTTCACGGTGTCGGACGGCGGCCACCCGCCCGTCGCGGGCGAGCTCGCCGTCAGCGTGGTGGCCTCGACGCGCCCCCTGGCGCGGGCCAACCCGGACGAGGTGACCGACGCGCACCAGGGCGAGGAGACCCCGGTGGACGTCCTGGCCAACGACGCCAACCCCTTCCCGGAGGAGCCGCTCACCGTGGTCGGCGCGGCCGTCGAGACGGGGCAGGGCTACGCGGAGCCGTCGGGCTCCGGCGTCGTGGTGACGCCGGCGGAGACCTTCGTGGGCACGATGGTGGTGCGCTACCGCGTGGCGGACGCGACGGACGACCCCGACCGGGAGGTCGAGGGCACCGTCCGGCTGACGGTGCTGGGCCGGCCGGACGCGCCGCGCGCACCCCGGGTCGAGGAGGTGCGGTCCGGCACGGTGGTGCTGTCCTGGGACGCGCCCTCGGACAACGGCGCGGAGATCACGGGGTACACCGCGCGCACCGGGCAGGGCGGCTCGACCGACTGCCCGTCCACGACCTGCACGGTCACGGGACTGAAGAACGACGTGGTCTACAACTTCACCGTCACGGCCACCAACGAGGTGGGGGAGTCCGACCCGTCGGCCCCCTCCGAGGACGCCCGGCCGGACGAGAAGCCGGACAAGCCGGAGCCGCCGACGCTGACGTTCGGCGACTCCTCGCTCACCGTCGCGTGGGAGAACCGGGCCTACACGGACCGGTCGCCCATCGAGTGCGTCAACCTGGAGATCAGCCCGGCCCCGGCGGACGGCGTGATCCAGAAGTCCTGTGTCACCGGCACGAGCACCGTCTGGGACGGCCTGGCCAACGGCACGGCCTACACCGTCGTCGTGCAGGCCGTGAACGCGGCGCCCGACCCGTCGGACTGGAGCGACGCGTCCGCGCCGGAGGTGCCGGCCGCGCCGCCCGCGCAGCCCGCCGCGCCGAGCGCCCAGCGGGTCGACAACGCGCTCGGCGGCCAGATCACGGTCTCGTGGACCGAGCCGGCGAACAACGGTGACGCGGTCGCGCGCTACCACCTCGACGTCTTCGAGAACGGCGCGAAGAAGGAGACCCAGCCCGTCACGGGCACGTCGCGCGTGGTGTCGGGTCTGTCGCCCGAGGCGTCCTACACGTTCGCCGTGGCCGCGGAGAACAAGGCCGGCACGTCGCCCGTCAGCGACCGGTCGCCCGAGCAGGTGCCGTACGGCCAGCCGACCGTGCCGGGCACGCCCACGGCCGAGCTCGGCAGCACCACGAGCGGGCAGGCCGTCGTGCGGTGGAGCGGCATCGCGTCGGACGACTTCCGAGGGCCCGCGCACCGGTACGAGGTGCAGGGCAACGGCGTCGCCGCGCGCACCGCATCCTCGCCGTACACCGTCACGGGCCTGTCCAACGGCACGGAGTACCGCTTCCAGGTGCGGGCGTGCAACCAGTACACGTGCTCGGCCTGGACGGCGAGCTCCAACGCCGTGACCCCGTACACGACGCCGGGGGCGCCGGGCGTGTCCTGGGCCCTGCGGTCCTCGTCGGAGGGCCGGTTCACGGTCTCGCCCCCGGGCAGCAACGGCGGCCGTGCCGTGCAGTCGATGCGCTACCGCGTCAACGGCGGCGGCTGGCAGAACCTCGGGGCGTCGGGCGGCACGGTCGACGTCGGGCCGGCGCACAGCACGAGCTACAGCCTCGAGGCGCAGGCCTGCAACGTCGCCGGGTGCGGCGCGTCGGGCACGGGCAGCGGACGTACCAACCCGAACCCGGCCAACCGCAGCTTCACGATCTCGAAGGGTGCGGACGCCTCGGGCTCGTCGGGCTGCCGGCAGGGTGCGGCGTGCCGCTGGATCAACATGAGCATCACCGGCTGGGAGCCGAACACGGCGTTCACGATGCGCTGCCTGTCGACCGAGCACAACTCGGCCGGGCAGGTGTACTTCCCGCGGTGGGAGCAGGGCCAGTGGTGGGGCCAGGCGTGGGGTGTGCCGCTGCGCACCGACGCCAACGGGAACTGGTCGGGCCAGTCGGACTGCATGCACGGCTACACGGGTGAGTACACGTGGGTGGAGACGCAGCAGCTGGGGGAGTCCAACCACCTGCTCTGGTGACCTTTTCGATGCCGCTTATCAGATATACCCATACAATCTGCGCGAGCGGCATGGGTAGTCCTCCCCAACGAAAGTCCGGGACGATTCACCCACTACCCCGGTAGGGTGCTTCCGTCGCGCCTGTGTGTCGTCCGGGCGGGCTGTCGTCGGGGAAATGAATGAATTATCAAGGAGGACGCATGAGCTTTGTCTCGCGCGTGATGGAGAACCGCCGGTCGATGGCGTCAATTGGTGCGGTGACCCTGTTCGGCGTGGGACTGGTCGGTTTCGCGCTCCTCTACGAGGGCGAGGCGACGGCCGATGTCGAGCTCAACGACTCGGGCGTGTGGGTGACGCAGACGGCGTCCGGCAAGCTCGGCCGGTTCAACTACGAGGCCAAGGCGCTGGACGGCACGCTGCTGGCGAACTCGACGAGCTTCGACGTGGAGCAGGACGCGCAGCGGGTGCTGCTGAGCAGCCTGGGCGACTCCTCCGCGAGCCCGGTGAACCCCGCCCTGCTCTCGCTGGAATCGACGATGAAGTTCCCCGCCGGCGCGAAGGTGGCGGCGGGGGCGGCCACGACCGCCGTGTACGACCCCGAGACCGGCAACGCGTGGGTGCTGCCGTTCGACTCGGCCAGCTTCGACGAGAAGAAGATGAAGCCGACCGTCAAGGCCGGGCCGGGCGGTGCGCTCACCGTGTCCCAGGACGGGACCGTGTTCCTGGCGGTGCCCGCCGACGGCACGCTCTACACCGTGCCCACGAGCTCCCAGGGCGTCCCCGAGGACGTCGAGGAGTCGGAGCTGCCGGTGGGGCAGAGCGCCGAGGTGCAGGTCTCCGCCGTGGGGGACGAGCCTGTGGTGCTGGACCAGAAGAGCGCGAAGCTCGTGCTGCCCGGCGGCGACGTGGTCGCCGTCGACGGCGCGCAGGCCATGCTGCAGCAGCCGTCGGCGGACTCCGACGTGGTGGTCGTGGCGACGGCGTCCGGCCTGGTGTCGCAGCCGCTGGGCGGTGGCGACGCCACGCGGCGCACGGCGTCCGGCAACCCGTCGGCGCCCGTGCAGCTCGGCGACTGCGTCTACGGTGCCTGGTCGCAGTCCGGCCAGGTGGTGCGTGACTGCCCCGGGCCGGACAACGACGTCGACGAGGTCCTGGAGGGCGTGGACCCCGCCGCGACGCTGGTCTACCGCGTGAACCGCAACCTGATCGTCCTCAACGACGTGGCCGACGGCACCCTGTGGATGGCGGCCGACGACTTCCAGAAGGTCGATGACTGGGACCTCAAGATGCCCGAGGACGCCGAGGGTGAGAAGACGGAGTCCGAGGAGACGACGCCCGAGCAGGTGGACCAGCTCGTGGCCGACCGGAGCAGGCCGAACCGCGCGCCGAAGCCCAAGGACGACGTGATCGGCGTGCGTCCGGGCCGCACCACGGTGCTGAACGTGCTGGGCAACGACGTGGACCCCGACGGTGACGTGATGACGGTGTCCGTCGACGGCAAGGTCACGGGCGACGCCACGGTGGACCGGGTGCTCGACGGCGCCGCGCTGCAGGCGGACGTGCCGGCCGACGCGACCGGCAGCACCACGTTCAAGTACCAGGTCGACGACGGCCGCGAGGGCGGGACGGCCTACGCGTCGGTCACGGTGAAGGTGGTGCCCCTGGAGGAGAACCACGCTCCCGTGCAGCCCGGCCAGCCGGTGCTCCGCGTGGGCCAGGGCGGGCTCGGCACCATCAAGGTGCTGCCGTACTTCAGGGACCCGGACGGGGACGACCTGTTCCTCTCGAACGCGTCCACGGCGGACCCGCTGGACGAGGTGCGGTTCCGCCCGGACGGCACCATCGAGTTCCGCGACGGTGGCACGACCGTGGGCCGCAAGATCGTGGACGTGACCGTGTCGGACGCGCAGAACCTGCCCGTCGAGGGCACGCTCCAGATCGACGTGATCGCGAGCAACGTGGAGCCCGTGGCGGTACAGGACCACGTGACGGTGCTCGCGGGTGAGCCGGTCACGGTGGAGCCGCTGAGGAACGACTACGACCCCAACGGCGACAAGCTGCGCCTGACGAGCGTCACCGAGCAGCAGAAGGCCGAGATCACCACGAACGCGACGGCGGGCACGTTCAAGTTCGTGAGCGACGAGCCCGGCTCCTACGACGTGACCTACCAGGTGACCGACGGCCCCAAGCCGGTGACCGGCCTGGTCCGCGTGGACGTGGTGACCCCGCCCGAGCAGGGTGGCGTGCCGGTGGCGGTCTCCGACCAGGTGCTGCTGCCCACGGGCGGCACCGCCCTGGTGGACGTGCTGGCCAACGACACCGACCCGGCCGGCGGCGTGCTCGTGGTCCAGGGCGTGGAGACGCCGGACGACTCCCCGGTCAAGGTGGCGGTGCTCAACCACCAGGTGCTCAAGGTCTCCGAGATCAAGCGCCTCAGCGGTCCGGTGACCATCGACTACACGGTGGGCAACGGCAGCGGCACCACCTCCGGCCAGGTCCGGGTGGTACCGATCCCGGCGCCGGCGGCGCTGCGGCCGCCGGAGGCGGGACCGGACACGGCCACGGTGCACACCGGCGACGTGGTGACCATCCCGGTGCTGAAGAACGACACCCACCCCGACGGCCTGGAGCTGCGCGTCAACGACGAGCTGCAGGAGTCCCCGCCGGCGAGCGCGGGCGAGGCCTTCGTCTCGCAGGACACGGTGCGGTTCCGCGCCGGGGACGAGGCCGGGACCGTGCACGCGGTCTACGAGGTCGTGGACAGCAACGGCCAGAAGGACTCGGCCCAGGTCACGATCACCGTCGTCGACGAGGACTCCAACACCGCCCCGCAGCTGCCCGACGTCGAGGCCCGCGTGCTGACCGAGGGCGTCGTGCGCATCCCGCTGCCCCTGGACGGCACCGACCCCGACGGCGACCACGTGACCCTGAGCTCGATCTCCGGGGCGCCGAGCAAGGGCACGGCCACCATCGTCGAGGGGTTCATCGACTACAAGGCGTCCGACACCCCGGGCCTGGACACGTTCACCTACCAGGTGACCGACACCCGCGGCGCACCCGCCGAGGGGCTGGTGCGCGTGGGCATCGCGCCCAAGCCGGCGACCAACCAGCCGCCGCAGGCGGAGGACGACGAGACGACGGTCCGGCCCGGCCGCACCGTGGCGATCCAGGCGCTGGAGAACGACTCGGACCCGGACGGTGACCAGATCGGCCTCTTCGCCAAGGGGTTCGAGGGCACCGAGGAGAGCGGCATCAAGCCGAAGGCCGTCGAGGACGACGTCGTGCTCACGGCGCCCGACGACGAGGCCGCGTACTCCTTCTACTACGGTGTCCAGGACACGTTCCAGGCCCGTGCGAGCGGTGCGATCACGGTGGACGTGGACCGGGAGGCCCCGCTGCTGCGACCGGTCGCCACGGACGACGTGGTGACGGCGGACGACGTCCAGGGTTCGTCGAGCGTGACCGTGAACGTGCTGGCCAACGACGTGGACCCGGACGGCGTGGCCGCGGAGCTCGACGTCTCCGTCGCCGAGGGCCTCGAGGGCGTGACCGTGACCGAGGAGAAGCAGCTCGTGATCGAGCTGGGGTCCTCGGCGCAGGTGATCACGTACACCGTGACCGACATGGACGGCCTGGAGGCCAAGGCGTTCGTGCGGGTGCCGGGCGACCAGTCGCGCCCGCACGTCAAGCCGGGCCTGAAGCCGCTCAAGGCCACGACGGGCGAGCCGCTGACCATCGACCTGGCCGACTACGTGGTGGTCCGCGAGGACCGCGAGCCGCGCATCACCGAGGAGAAGACGGTCAAGGCGCTGGAGGGCAGCGTCTCGGTCACCGACGCCGACACGGTCGTGTACACCTCGGCCGCGGACTACGCGGGCGCGGCCTCGGTCACCTTCGAGGTCACCGACGGCTCCGGCCCGGACGACCCCGAGGGCCTGACCGCCGTGCTGACCCTCCTGATCGACGTGACCCCGGCCAAGAACATGCCGCCGAAGATCACGGGCACCGCGGTGCTCGAGGTCGCGGCGGGCGAGGAGGCGACGGTCGACCTGTCCCGGTACGTCAAGGACCCGGACAAGGACGACCTGACCTACGAGGTCGCCCGCGGCGAAGGCGTCACGGCGACCGCGTCGGGCAGCGCCGTCACGGCCCAGGCGGAGCCGTCGGTGCCGAAGGGCACCACCCAGACGATCCCGTTCACGGTGGCCGACGGCTGGAACCCGCCCGTGGAGGCCCAGCTCACGGTGAAGGTGGTGGGCTCGACCCGTCCGCTCATCCAGACCACGCCCGACGAGGTACCGGACGCCCACCAGGGCAGGTCGGTGTCGGTGCCGGTGCTCGAGAACGACACCAACCCGTTCCCCGGCAAGGAGCGGACCCTCACCGGTGCCGTGGTCGAGACGGGTGTGGCCGACGGCGTCACGTTCACCGACTCCGAGGTCGTGGTCACCCCGGGTGCCGAGTTCCACGGCGTCATGATGGTGCGCTACACGGTGCAGGACGCGACGAAGGACCCGGACCGCCAGGTCGACGGCGTGCTCAAGCTGACCGTGCTGGGGCGGCCCGAGGCGCCGCGTGCGCCGCGGGTGGAGGAGGTGCGCTCGGAGACGGTGGTGCTGAGCTGGGACCAGCCGAACAACAACGGCGCGGACATCACCGGCTACACGCTGCGGACCAACACCGGTCAGGAGCACGCCTGCGCGACCACGACGTGCACGTTCGACGGCCTGAAGAACAACGTGAAGTACACCTTCACGGTGGTGGCGACCAACGAGGTGGGCGACTCCGAGCCGTCGCCCCGGTCCCGTGAGGCGCGCCCGGACGAGAAGCCGGACAAGCCCGAGCCGCCGACGCTCGACTTCGACGACAGCGCGCTGATCGTGAGCTGGACCAACCGGAGCTACACGGACCGCTCGCCCATCGAGTGCGTCAACCTGGAGATCAGCCCTGCCCCGACCGACGGCGTGACCCAGAAGACGTGCCAGACCGGTGGCCGGATCACCTGGACCGGGCTGGAGAACGGCACCGCGTACACGGTGAGCGTGCAGGCCAAGAACAAGGCGCCCGACCCGTCCGACTGGAGCGACCCGTCCGCACCGGAG
>NZ_JAMTCS010000003.1 GCF_024171955.1 Promicromonospora thailandica
GGCGTGGGGGCGGACGCCCAGGCCGGTGGCGATGTCGGTGACGGCCTTGTCGTGCACGTGGCGGTCGAACAGGAGCTGGCGGTCCTCGTCGGCCAGGTCGGCCAGGGCGGTGCGCAGCATGGTGACGTCGGCCTGGCGTTCGGTGTCCAGCTCGGCGCCGTGGGCCGGTGGGGTCAGGTCCTCGAGGGTGTCGTCCTGGACGGGGGTGGTGCGGCCGGCTTCGCGGGTCATGGAGATGGCTTCGTTGACCGCGGCGCGTCGCCAGTAGGGGGCGGGGTCGGTGATGGTGGCGCCGGTGGTGTGCAGGCGGACCATCTTCTCCAGGGCGCGGCTGGTGGCTTCTTCGGCGTCGATGCCGGGTACGCGGGCGGCGACCGAGCGCACGACGTTCCGGCGATGCACCACCCAGTCGTGCACCCCGCCTTCCGGCATGCTCACGGCTCCTCCTTCCCCCGGCACGGCACTGCCCACACCCTTTGATTCACAGAAGGGGTTTATGTCCCAATTGCACCCCGGAAATGCGACACGGGGTCGATGACACAGCATACGGAAAAGGCCCCGGGAATCCTGTCCGAGTTCGGATCGCGCGAGCCGATAACTGACTTAGGCTGCCCGTGGCAGAACCATCACCATTCATGGAGCTGGCTGGAAGGAATCAGGCGTGGGTCCGGAGAGCGGGCCCTCCGCCGCGATACGTCCGGTGGTCGCACCGGAGCGCGCGGTCGAGGGCGACGGGGGGCTGGACCGCGTGGTTCACGGCCGGGAGCGCGAGCTGCGAGCGATCGCCGCGTTCGCGACGGGCGTGGACCCCACGACGCTGGTCGTGAGCGGTCTGAGCGGGAGCGGGAAGAGCGTCACGGTGCTGGCCGCGCTGGGGCGGGCGGGGATGCGGGACGGCGTCGTGCGTGTGGTGCGGTCGGCCTCGGCGCGGCCCGGCGCGCAGGGCCCGGCGGGTCTGCCCCGCCTGGACCTGGCGGCATGGACGGCGCCCGGGCCGGACGGCGAGCACCGGCTCGACCCGGTAGGGCTGGTGGACGCCGTGTCCGGCGGCTTCGGCGGCGACCTCGGCCCCGGGCCGCGCGTGCTCGTCGTCGACGACCTCGACACCCTGTCCCCGGCGCGTGCCGCGTGGCTGCAGCGTGTGTCCGACGCGGCGTACGAGCGTGGCTGGCGCGTGATCGCCGCCGTGCGGCACGTGCCCGACGGCGTGCTGCCCGACGACCTCGACGTGCTCGCCCTCGGGCCGCTCGACGAGCCGTCGCTGCGCCGGGTGGTGGCGGGCACGCTCCGCCAGCCGGTGGCCGCCGACGTCGCGCAGCGCCTCCACCGGTGGAGCGCGGGCAACGTGCGGGTCGCCCTGGAGCTGGCCGACCCGCTCAGCGCGGCCCAGCTCCGGGGCAGCGCCGAGTGGGCGGGGCCGCACGCCGTCGGCCCGGTGGCGCGGCGGGCCTACCGCGTGCTGCTGGACGGGCTCACCCCGGCCGAGGCGGAACGCCTCGCGGCGACGGTGGGCGCCGCCCACCCGCTGCTGGCGCTGCTGTGCCGCGAGCGATCGGGTGCCGGGCGGGACCCGGCGGGTCTCGCCCCCGACGCCGCGGTCGAGGCCGTGCTCGAGGGGCTACACCTGGACGACCTCCCCGGTCTCCCGGCGGCCGACCACGACCCCCGGGCCGTCGCCCGCGCCGTCGGCGTGGTGCTCCTGACGGGGACCGCGTGGGCCGGCGTCGCGGAGCCGTGGCGGTACGCGGCGACCGTCGCGGAGTGGTCCGACCACCTGTGGTGGACGGGCGGCGCCGACGACGGCGCGCGCGCCGCGGGCGTGCGCGTCGCCACGGAGCTCGTGGCGCTGGAGCGGCTCGGCGAGGTGGCCGACCCCGAACGGCTGCGCGCCGACCTCGGCGTGCTCGCCGGCACGCCCGGCCTGCACTGGGTGGGGGTCTGCGTCCAGGTGCGGGCCCACCTGCTGCTGGGCGACGTCGAGGGGGCGCGGCACCTGCTGGACCGGGCACGCCCCGCCGAGGGGCGCAGCGTCGCCGAGATCGTGGCGCGGGACGTGGCCGAGGCGCGGGTCGCCGTGGTCGAGGGCCGCGCGGCGGACGTGCGGGCGCACCTCTGGCACGCGGCGCAGCTGCGGCCGGCGGTCGAGGACTGGCTGCCCGTGCGAGGGCTGCGGATCGTGGTCGACGCGCTGCTCGACGGGCGCGTGCCAGAGGGTGACCTGCCCGCGCCGGCGGGGGCGTCGTCGTCGCGCGCGCTCGGCGAGTTCGCCGCGGACCTGGGCCTCGCCCATCTCGCCGTCGGCCAGGCCGAGCGGGCCGCCGAGCTCCTGACCATCGGCCTGGAACGCTGCTCGTGGCCCTACCGGGGGCGCGCCCACATCCGGGCCGACCTGGTCGAGGCGGTCGTGGCCGCGGGTCGCATCCGCGACGGCATCCCGGCGCGGGTGCGCCGGCTGGTGGAGCCCCCGGTGGATCCGGAGGAGCGGGCCGCGCCCGATGCCGCGGCCGCCTACGTCCGCACACGGGCGCTGCTGGCCGGGCGGGCCGCGCTCACGGCCGGCGTGGAGGGCTGGCTGCCCCACGCGCCGTCCCCGGTGTCGCTGTGGCAGCGCCTGCGCTCGCTCGTCGCCTACGCCCGGCACTGCGTGGCGTACGGCGACCACACCGCCGCAGAGCCGGCGCTCCGCGAGGCGGCCACGCTCGCCCGGCTGAGCGGCGCGCCCGGCTGGCGCACGCGGGTCGACACGACGTCCGCGGGCGAGGGAGGGTCGGCCCCGCTCGCCTGGGACCGGCTGGCCGACGACGAGCGCGAGATCGTCCGGCTGGCCCTCGGCGGCGCCACCAACGCGCAGATCGCGTCCGCCGCGTACCTGTCGGTGCGGTCGGTGGCGAACCGGCTGCGCGCCATCTATCTGCTCCTTGGCCTGCGCGACCGGCGAGACCTGGTCGAGCGGGCCCAGGTGGATCCGCCCGGCTGGCTCGCCGGTTCGGCATGAGGTATTTTTCACCCACCCTTTTTCGCCCCTTTTTCCATGACGCGGGAATGCACCCGAAATGGCGACGCCCTTGTGGGGTGAATTGTCGGCGGTTGCACGAGTGCACGGTGTGCTGCACTCCACTGCGCTGATGCAGACGTGCCGTTCCCGCGTGGCGGAAAGGCCCCGGCATAGGTCTTCTGGCACGGGGCGCGCTTCGTACCGAGCGCCGCCCTTCGTCATTTCCGACGCCGCTGGGACAGGGCGCGAACGTGAGGAGTGCTCGTGGTGATCTCGACGCATGTGCCGTTCACGAGGAGGCGAGAGCGAGCCCGCGCGACGGTGCGCAGGGGCCTCGCCGCGGTGGCCGCCTCGGCCTTCCTGGTCACGGCGGCAGGCCTGCCGGCCGTCGCCGTCGACAACTACCCGGACGAGCCGGCCGAGGCCGCCGCGAGCGTGCTGGCGGCCGAGCTCCTGCAGCAGGCGCTGCTGGGCGCCGCGAGCTCCGACGCGGGGTCGGTGAGCAACCCCGGGCCGAACACGGAGAACCTGGACGTCGACCTGCTGGGGTCCCAGCTCATCCAGATCGGCGACATCCAGCTCCCCGTGGACCAGCTCCTCGACTTCGGGCAGATCGGCGCGCTGGCCAGCACGAGCGAGGCGTCGGGTCCGGCCGACGCGCACGCGGTGTCCGGCCTGCTGGGCGCCGACGGCGGCGTCACGCTGGACGGAGCGGAGGACGCGTTCGGCACGGCGAGCATCGACGTGCTCTCGCTGGCCCGGCTCGCGGGCGTCGACGGCCTGACCGACGCCGTGGTCGACCAGCTCACGATCGAGCTCGGCGCCCTGGGTGCCGAGGTGATCGCCGAGGACGGCGTGATCCTCGACCCCGACGGCGGCGTCACGGGCCCAGGGCAGTACCGGCTCGGTGACGGCACGCTGCTGGTGCACTCGCCCCTGGTCGAGGACGCAGCGGCCGGGATCTACGACATCGGCGGCGCGATCGACGCGCAGATCGAGAGCCTGGTCAACGAGACGTTCGACCTGTCGGCGCTCACCGCCCTGCTGGCGGCCGTGCCCGGCATCCCCGAGCCGACGCTGACCGTGGACTCCGACCTGCAGGAGACCCTGTTCCAGTCCGTGGTGGGCGAGCCGATCACGTCGGCGAACC
This sequence comes from Promicromonospora thailandica, assembly GCF_024171955.1. Taxonomy (GTDB): domain Bacteria; phylum Actinomycetota; class Actinomycetes; order Actinomycetales; family Cellulomonadaceae; genus Promicromonospora; species Promicromonospora thailandica. The sequence goes on from NZ_JAMTCS010000003.1 coordinate 4,146, forward strand.
AGCTCGTCACGCTCGACCTGTCCACGGGCGAGCTGCAGGTGCACCTCGAGCACCTGGTGGAGGGCAACGACCCGTGGGGCGGCGGTGACGACGTCGGCATGAACGGTCTCGCGCCCAACTACGAGGTGCTCGACGACCAGACCTACCCGCAGATCGCCGAGGGTGTGCACGAGATCATGCAGGAGGCCACGCGCATCCTGATCGGCGCCATCGAGGACTCGCTGGACGCCGTCACGATCAACATCGCCTTCTACGACGAGTCCGTGCTCGGCACGCTCGACGTGTCGTGGTCCGTACCGCTGGCCGACGCTGTGAACGGCGACTTCCCGCTCGTGGAGAACAACAGCACGGGCACGCAGGCGATCACCGGCACGCTGCTGGCCACCACGATCAACGGCCTGGGCACCGCCGCGGCACCGCTCTTCGGCACGGTCTACGACCTGATCATCAGCGACGCGGGCGACCAGATCTTCGAGCTGCTGATCAACGACCTCAAGACCGGCATCACCTCGACCATCGGGGCGGCCCTGTCACCCGTGTTCGACGTGCTGGTGCAGTTCGTCTCGCTGCAGATCAACCACCAGGAGACGGCGGTCTGCACCACGGCCGACGGCGCCGAGCTGCTCGGGCAGGTCGAGGTCTCCGCGCTCAGCCTGGGCCTGGTGCAGTCGGCCGACGCCGGCCGGATCAGCCTCGGCAACGCGGGCGTGCGCATCGACGCGTGCGACCTGGCCGCGATCGCGCCCACGCTGACGGTGGACCCGTCCGAGGTGGCCCCGGGCGGCACGACGATGGTCACGGGTGCGGGCTACACGCCCGACTCGACCGTGACGGTGCAGCTCACGGACGCCGACGGCAACCCCGTGGGCGACCCGGTGGTCGTGGACACCGACGAGAACGGCGCCTTCACCACCGACCTGGTGGTTCCGGAGGACGCCGAGCCCGGTGACTTCACCGTGGTCGGCACCGACGACACGACGGGCACGCCCGCCGAGGCGCCGCTGACGGTGGCCGAGGGCACGGCGGTCACGCCGGAGATCACGGTGGATCCGTCCGAGGTGGTGCCGGGGGCGTGCACGGTGGTCTCGGGTACCGGGTACACGCCGGACTCGACGGTCACGGTGCAGCTGACGGACGCCGACGGCAACCCCGTGGGCGAGCCGGTGTCGGCGGAGACCGATGCGGATGGTGCGTTCGAGGTGGAGCTGTGCGTGCCGGAGGACGCCGAGCCGGGTGACTTCACGGTGGTGGCGACCGACGACACGACGGGTACCCCGGCCGAGGCGCCGCTGACGGTGATCACGCCGGCGGAGCAGTGCGAGTCGGACCCGGCGCTGACGGTGACGCCGTCGTCGGTAGAGGCTGGTGGCACGGTGACCGTGGTCGGTACGGGTTTCCCTGCCGGAGTCGAGGTGACGGTGCAGCTGACCGACGCCGACGGCAACCCGGTGGGCGAGCCGGTGACCGTGACGCCCGACGAGGCGTGCGGCTTCAGCACCGAGTACACGGTGCCGGAGGACACCGAGCCCGGTGACTACGAGGTCGTGGCCGAGCCCGAGGACGGCGGCGAGGGCGCTTCCACGCCGATCACGGTCGAGGGTTCGGACCTGACCCCGGAGATCACGGTGGACCCGGCCGAGGTGGACCCGGGCGAGTGCACGGAGGTCACCGGGACCGGCTACACCCCGGACAGCACGGTGACCGTGCAGCTGACCGACGCCGACGGCAACCCGGTGGGCGACGCGGTCACGGCCGGCACGGACGCGGACGGCGCGTTCACGGTCGAGCTGTGCGTGCCCGACGGCGCCGAGCCGGGCGACCACACCGTCGTCGGCACGGACGACACCACGGGAACGCCGGCCGAGGCGCCGCTGACCGTGACCGCTCCCGCCGAGCAGTGCGACTCGGACCCGGCGCTGACGGTGACCCCGTCGTCGGTCCCGGCGGGCGAGACCGTGACCGTCGAGGGCACGGGCTTCCCGGCCGGGGTCGAGGTGACGGTCCAGCTCACCGACGCCGACGGCAACCCCGTGGGCGACCCGGTGACCGTCACGCCGGACGAGGCGTGCGCGTTCAGCACCGAGTACACGGTCCCGGCGGGTACGGAGCCGGGCGGCTACGAGGTCGTGGCCGAGCCCGAGGACGGCGGTGACGGCGCCTCGACGCCGATCACGGTCGAGGCGGCGGACCTGACCCCGGAGATCTCGGTGGACCCGTCGCAGGTGGCGGCGGGCGGCACGACGACGGTCACGGGCGAGGGCTACACGCCCGACTCGACCGTGACGGTGCAGCTCACGGACGCCGACGGCAACCCCGTCGGTGAGCCGGTGGTCGTGGACACCGACGAGACCGGCGCCTTCACGACGCCGCTGGTGGTCCCGGAGGACGCCGAGCCGGGCGACTTCACCGTCGTCGGCACGGACGACACCACGGGTACGGCCGCACAGGCGCCGCTGACCGTGATCACGGCGGCGGAGCAGTGCGAGTCGGAGCCGGCGCTGACGGTGGCACCGTCGTCGGTCGAGGCCGGTGGGACGGTGACGGTGGTCGGTACCGGCTTCCCGGCCGGTGCGGCCGTGACGGTGCAGCTCACGGACGCCGACGGCAACCCCGTCGGGGAACCCGTGACGGTCACCCCGGACGAGGCGTGCGGCTTCACCACGGAGTACACGGTGCCGGAGGGTACCGAGCCGGGTGACTACGAGGTCGTGGCCGAGCCCGAGGACGGCGGCGAGGGCGCCTCGACGCCGATCGTGGTCGAGGGTTCGGACCTGACCCCGGAGATCACGGTGGACCCGGCCGAGGTGGACCCGGGCGAGTGCACGGAGGTCACCGGGACCGGGTACACCCCGGACAGCACGGTGACGGTGCAGCTCACGGACGCCGACGGCAACCCCGTCGGTGAGCCGGTCACCGCGGAGGCCGACGAGGCCGGTGCGTTCACGGTGGAGCTGTGCGTGCCGGACGACGCCGAGCCCGGCGACCACACCGTCGTCGCCACGGACGACGAGACCGGGACACCGGCCGAGGCGCCGCTGGTCGTGACCGGGCCGGACGCCCGGGATCTCACGGCCTGGTTCGAGGAGGACTCCGTGACGGCGGGCGACAGCCAGACCTTCCTCGCGTCCGGCTTCGAGCCGGGCGAGATGGTGGTCGGCCAGATCCGGTCCACGCCGATCGCGCTCGCCGCGGTGGCCGCGGACGAGTCCGGCACGGTCGAGTGGACCTTCACCGTGCTGGCCGACCTCGCACCGGGCGAGCACACCGGCATCGCCACCAGCGTGGTGCTCGGCGACTCGGCGACGGCGGAGTTCGACGTCGTGGCCGTGCCGTCGGGCGACGGTGACGGTGACGGCGACGGTGCGGGCGACGGTGACGGTGACGGCGACGGTGCGGGCGACGGTGCCGGGAGCGGTTCGGGGGCCGGCCCCACGGGCGCGGGGTCGGGCGACGGTTCCGGCAACGGCAGTGGCTCCGGCTCCGGCGACGGTTCGGGTTACGGCGACGGCCTCGCCGCGACCGGCGCGGACGTGGCCACCCTCGTCACGGGCACGCTCCTGCTGCTCGGCCTCGGCGCGCTGCTGATCCGACGTCGGCGTGAGGTCGCGATGGCCCTGGCGACCGCGGCCGGGCGCCTGCCGGACGAGCAGTGACCCCACGGTGAGACCGGCGGCCGGTGATCCCGGCCGCCGCTCGACCCGGGCCGGCCCGGCACGACACGATCGTGCCGGGCCGGCCCGCGTCCGGGTCCGTCAGCGCAGGCCGGTGGCCGTGACCCGGATCGAGAGGAGCAGGTGGGTCGCCGTCACGAACAGCACGTTGCGCTTGGCGCCGCCGAAGGCGAGGTTGGAGCAGGTCTCGGGCAGCAGCAGCTTGCCGAGCAGCGTGCCGTCGGGGTCCAGCACGTGCAGGCCGTCGGCGGCGGCACCCCAGATGCGGCCGGCCGTGTCGAGCCGCACGCCGTCCCACGCCCCGGCGTCGCACGTGGCGAGCACCTCGCCGCCGGACAGCGTCCCGTCGGGCGCGACGTCGAACCGCCGCAGGTGCGCGCGCTCGGTGTCGGAGACGTACAGCGTGCGCTCGTCGGCGGAGAACGCGAGGCCGTTGGGTCCGGCGAAGTCGTCGGCGACGCGGGTCACCGCACCGTCCGGGTCGCGCCGGTAGACGTGGCTCCCGGCGGTCTCGGACTCGGCCGCGAAACCCTCGTAGTCGCTCTGGATGCCGTAGGTCGGGTCGGTGAACCAGACGCTGCCGTCGCTGTGCTCGACCAGGTCGTTGGGGCTGTTGAACCGCTTGCCCGCCCACCGGTCGGCCAGCACCGTCACGGTGCCGTCCGGCTCGGTACGGGTCACGGAGCGGCTGCCGTGCTCGCACTGGAGCATGCGCCCGGCGCGGTCGACGGTGCGTCCGTTCGCGTACCCGCCCGGGCTGCGCCAGACGCCGACGGCGCCCGTGGCCTCGTCCCACGACAGCACCCGGTCGTTCGGGATGTCGCTGAACAGCACCGTGCGCCACGCCGGCGACCAGGCGGGTCCCTCCAGCCAGGCCCCGTCGTCGTACAAGACGCTCGCGAACCGGTCGCCGCGCACGGGCGCGAACCGCTCGTCGTGCCGCTCCCACTGCACGCGGATCCTGTCCAGGGCCACATCGTCTCCTTCGTCGGCATGCTCGTCCGGGCGCGACCGGCGCCCCTCCTCTTCGAACCCTACGTTTCTTCGCTTTGACGCCCGTCAAAGCGAAGCAGGCTCGGTCTCGAAGAGGAGGGACTCGGGCCGACGGCGGCGGCCGCGCGGACGGGCACGCTGGGAGCTCTCCGGGAACGCGTAGGCAGAGAGCGGCTCGGTCTCGAAGAGGAAGAACCCGGCCGGCGGCGGTGCACGTCCGGTCTCGAAGGGGAGGAACCCGGACGGCGGTCGACCCCCGCGTCCGGCCTCAGTGCGACGCGAGGACCTCCGCCGTCGTCGTCACCTCGATGAGCGGGGCGTACAGGCGCATGATCTCCAGGGCCCGCTCGTGGTTCTCCGGGGTCGAGCCCGCGCAGGCGTCCTCGACCACGAGCACGTGGCGGCCCGCGTCGGCGGCGGCCAGAGCCGTCGAGATGACGCAGCAGTCGGTGGCCACGCCCGTGAGCACCAGCTCGCCCGCGCCGCCCGTCGCGGCGTCGAGCTCGGGGCCCCACTTGCCGAACGTCGTGCGGGTGACCACCGGGGCGCCGGCCGCCGCGACGTCGGAGAGGTCGGTGATCTCGTACAGCGGGTCGTCCTCCGGCACCCGCGCGAAGGGCCACTCCTCGAAGTAGGCGCGCCAGGCGCCGTCGGGCACCGTGGGTGCCACGTACCGCGTGAGCACCGTGCGGCCCTCGAACGCGTGCAGCAGGCGCCGGGTGCCGGTCAGTGCGGTGGGGTAGTCGGGGGAGGCCCAGGGGCTGGGCGGCCGCGCGAAGACGTCCTGCATGTCGATGATGACGAGCGCGGCGTCCGTCCCGGCGTTCATCGCGCCTCCTGGCGGCGGACGGCGCGGGCGCTGAGCAGGAGCGTCCCGGCGAAGCCGATCACCAGCGCGACGAGCACGCCGAGGTTGGCCCACGCCCAGTCGCCGTCGACCCCGCCGAGCGGCCCGAGCAGGTAGCCCTGCCACTGGAGCCAGGGGGCGTAGGTGTTGGTGACCAGGCCCCAGCCCACGGCGGTGCCCGCGAGCACCAGGACGACGGCGGGCCAGCGCACGGCGCCGTAACGGCCCGCCGCGTCGTACAGGTCCGCGTCGGTGTAGTCCCGGCGGCGCAGCAGGATGTCCGCGAGCAGCACCCCGCACCAGGCGGCGACCGGCACACCGAGCGTGATGAGGAAGCCCTGGAACGGCCCGATGAACGAGTCGGCGACGAACACCACGTAGACCGCGCCGACCACCATGAGGGCGCCGTCGATCGCGGCGGCGACCCAGCGCGGGGCGGGCAGGCCCAGGGAGAGCAGCGCCAGGCCCGACGAGTAGATGTCGAGCGCCGCGCCGCCGATCAGCCCGGCGAGCGCGACCACGGCGAACGGGATGAGGAACCACGTGGGCAGCAGCGTGGACAGCGCGCCGATCGGGTCGGCGCCGATGGCCTCGTCGAGCGTCGGGTCGGAGCCCGCGAGCAGCAGGCCGAAGACCAGCAGCGCCACGGGCGCGAGCGACGCGCCGAACGTGGTCCAGGCGACGATGCGCGGTCCGGAGGCGCTGCGGGGGAGGTAGCGCGAGTAGTCGGCGGCCATGTTGACCCAGCCGAGCCCGAAGCCGGTCATCATGAACACCAGCCCGCCGATCACCTGCGGCGTGCCGCCCGCGGGGAGCGCGGCGACGGCGGCCCAGTCGACGTGGTCGGCCACCAGCACCACGTACACGACGGTGAGGACGGCGGTGAGCACGGTGATGACCACCTGGAGCCGCATCACCAGGTCGAAGCCGAAGATGCCCGCCACCACCACGATGCCGGCCACGACGACGAGGGCCACGACCTTGGTGACCGTGCCACCGCCCCAGCCGAGCGCGCCGAGCACGGTGGAGGTCGCGAGCGTGGCCAGCGCCACGAGCACGGTCTCCCACCCGACGGTGAGGATCCAGGACAGCAGGGAGGGCAGCGTGTTGCCGCGCACGCCGAACGCGGCGCGCGACAGCACCATGGTGGGCGCCGAGCCGCGCTTGCCCGCCAGCGAGATGAACCCGCAGAACAGGAACGAGACGACGATGCCGACGACGCCGACCACGACGGCCTGCCAGAACGAGACGGCGAAGCCGAGCAGGTAGGACCCGTAGCCCAGGCCGAGCACCGACACGTTGGCGCCGAACCAGGGCCAGAAGAGGTTGCGCGGCGAGCCCTTGCGCTCGGACTCGTCGATGGTGTTGAGCGCGTTGGTCTCCACGCTCGTGGGTGAGCTCATTCCGGGATCTTCCCACCGCGCCCGCGCCCCGTCACGTGGCCGTGCGTCACACGGGTCGGCCCCGGGCAGACGAAAAGGCCCCGCACCCAGAGGGAGCGGGGCCCTTTCGGGTGGCGCCGGTCAGCCGACGCGGAGGAACGTCGGGCTGTTCTGCCAGATCGACGTGTAGCGCACGGTCTCGCCGGGCACCGGGGCCTCGATCTGCATGCCGTCGCCCGCGTAGATGGCCACGTGGCCGGGGGTCCAGATGAGGTCGCCCGGCTGCGCCTCGGCGGCCGAGACCGCGGTGCCCACGTTCCGCTGGGCGGAGGAGCTGTGCGGCAGGCTGATGCCGACCTGGGCGTACACGTACGAGGTGAAGCCGGAGCAGTCGAACCCGGCGGGGGTCGAGCCGCCCCACAGGTAGGGCACGCCCAGGTACTGCATGGCGATGGACACGACGTCCGACCCGGCGGCCGCGGGGGCCACGGCGGGCTCGGGAGCGGGCTCCTCGGCCGCGGCGGCGACCGGCTCGGCCTCGACGACGGGCTCCGGCTCGACGACGGGCTCGGGCTCCGGCTCCGGCTCGGGTGCCGGGGTCACCGAGATGGTGCCGGTCTCCAGCTCGAAGGTGCTGTCGGCGGCGACACGTACGGCCGGCGCCACGGTGGCGGCCTCGACGGCGGCGGCGGCGACGGTGTCGCCCACGACGGCGTCCTGCGGGGCGTCGGCGACGGCCCGCGCGGCGGCGTCCTTCACCGTCTCGAGCTCCGCGGTGGCGGTGTTCTCGTCGGAGACGGGCGCGGCGTCGGCGGGGACGCTGAGCAGCGAGACCACGAGGCCGGAGCCCGCTGCGACGAGGGCGCCGCGGCGGGCGGTGGCCGTGAGGCCACGCGCGGCGGCGCGGGTCAAGGGTGTGAGGGGGGTGATGGGTGCGTGGGCAGCACGATGGCGCCCGGGCGTGCGAGTGGTCACGTCGGTCTTCTCCTGGCGCCTACGAGGTCAGCTGTCGGATTCGGGTCGGAGAACTGACCCGGCCGCGAGACGTGCTGCGCGGCTTCACCCCAAGGGCACCGGATGGTGCCCGCAAATCGTGGGTCCCCCGTCCCTGTCATGGTTCTGGAGCAGGTCCCTCGGCGGTGACAGGGCTCGGCGTCCGCCTCGAGAGCTCGCGGAGTTGCCCGGGAGCGGGAACGACCGTAACCCCCGATCGCGAATAGTCACAATCGCGTCACGGTCGCGGCCTGGCGTGTTGCACCGCTTGACGGTCCTACGAGGTATGGGATAGGTCACACCGCGCACCCGTCGCCCCTGGTCAGGGACGCGCGACCCCCGCCGGTTCGTCCTGACGCACAACTGGTCCGATTTCTCCTTGTCCGACCGGACGAACACCCCGGATCGGGCTTTCCCTAGCGTGTCGGCATGACGTCCCCCGGTACCCCGAACGGCACCCCCGCAGCGGCGCCCCGCGCCGCGGCCTGGCTCGACGAGCACCTCGCTGACCTGGCCGGACGCCGCGGGGTGCCCGGCGCGAGCGTCGCCGTGCTCGCGGACGGGCAGGTCGTGGACGCCGCGGCGGGCGTGCTCAGCCGCGCGACCGGCGTGCCGGCCACGACCGACTCCGTGTTCCAGATCGGCTCGATCACCAAGCTGTGGACCACGGCCCTGGTGCTGCGCGCGGTGGACGACGGCGCGCTCGACCTCGACGCGCCGCTGCGCACCTACCTGCCCGGCTTCCGGGTCGGGGACGAGTCCGCGAGCGCCGCGATCACCACGCGGCACCTGCTGTCGCACACGGCGGGCTTCGAGGGCGACGTGTTCACCGACACGGGCCGCGGCGACGACGCCGTGGAGCGCTACGTGGACAGCCTGGGCGACCTGCCGCAGCTGTTCGCCCCGGGTGCGCTGTTCTCCTACAACAACGCGGGCTTCGTGGTGCTGGGCCGGCTGGCGGAGGTGCTGCACGGCCTGCCCTACGACGCGGCGCTGACGCGGCTGCTGGCCGAGCCCCTGGGGCTGACGCACGTGTCGCCCAGCCCGTACGAGGCGATCCTGCACCGCGCGGCGGTCGGGCACGTCCCGGGGCCTGACGGCGGGTGGACGCCCGCGCCCGTGTGGGCGCTGGCCCGGTCGAACGCGCCGGCGGGCTCGATGCTGGCGATGCGGGCGCGGGACCTGGTCGCGTTCGCGGGCATGCACCTGGCGGGCGGTGTGGCCCCGGACGGCACGCGGGTGCTGAGCGAGGCGTCGGTCGCGGCGACGCGGCAGGTCCAGGTGGCGGTCCCGGACACCGGGTCGGGGGAGGCCGCGTGGGGTCTGGGCTGGTCGCACTACGCGGCTGCCGAGGCCGGGGCCGTCGTCGGCCACGACGGCGGCACGGTGGGCCAGGCGGCGTTCCTGCGGGTGGTCCCCGCCGCGGGTGTGGCAGTGGCCCTGCTGACCAACGGGGGCGACGTGCTCGGGCTGGCGGAGGACGTGGTGGGGCACCTGGTGCACGAGCTGGCGGGCGTCACGCTGCCCGGGCGGCCGGTGCCGCCGTCCGCCCCCGGACCCGTGGACCCGGGGCGCTACGCGGGGCGGTACGCGGACAGCCTGTACGACCTGGCGGTCAGCGGGGACGACGACGGTCGCGTGTGGCTGGACCGCACCCCGAAGGGCATGGCGGCGGAGCTGGGCGACACGCCCGCCCGCACCGAGCTGGTCCGCTACGCCGCCGACGCCCTGATCTCCGTGGACGAGGCGGGCGGCGGGCACACCGTCTACGCGTTCGTGGGCGACGACGGCGCCGGCCGGGCCGCGTACCTGCACCACGGCCGCGCCGTCGCGCGCGTGCCGGGCTGACACCGACCTCCGGCGCCGGACCACGACCGGTACGGCGCCGTCGACGACATTCCGACGAGAGGGACTCCCGTGAGACGACTGACCTCCCCGCCCGGACGGGCCGCGCGCCCCGCCGTGCTGCTGCTGGCGCTCGCGGCGGCCTCGACCACGCTCGCCGCCTGCTCCGGCGGTGACGACGGCGGCACCGGGCCGGCGTCCTACGCGACCGACGGCACGTTCACGCTCGCCGTGGCCACCGACCCGGGTGCGCTGGACCCGCACGCGTCCGCCGCGAGCGCCGTGGTGACGATGAGCCGGTTCGCGTACGACTCCCTGGTGGGCGTCGACGCGGACTCCGCCGAGATCGTGCCGTCGCTCGCCACGGAGTGGACGGTCGCGGGCACGACGGCGACCTTCACGCTGCGCGACGACGTGACGTGCTCCGACGGCGAGCCGTTCACCGCGCAGACCGCCGCGGCGAACATCACCTACGTGGCCGACCCCGCGAACGAGAGCCCGTACCTGGGCGCCTACCTGCCGGCGGGGGTCACGGCGTCGGCCGACGGGGACACGCTGACGCTGGAGCTCGCCGCCCCTGCGCCGTTCCTGCTGGAGGGTCTGTCCAACCTGGCGATGGTCTGCGACGCGGGGCTGGCCGACCGCGACTTGCTCGCGGCGGCGACGGCGGGCACGGGCCCGTTCGTGCTGCAGGAGGCCGTGCCGGACGACCACTACACGTACACCGTCCGCGAGGGCTACGTGTGGGGTCCCGACGGCGCGGGCACCGTCGAGCCCGGCACGCCCGCCACGGTGAGCGTGCGCGTGGTGGCCAACGAGACCACGGTGGCCAACCTGCTGCTCTCGGGCGAGGTCAACGCGGCGCAGGTGATCGGCCCCGACACCGAGCGGCTGGACGCGGCGGGCCTGTACACCGTCGAGTCCGCGTCGGTGCTGGGGGAGCAGTGGTACAACCACGCCGAGGGGCACGTCACCGCGGACCCGGCCGTGCGCGCGGCGCTGGCCCAGGCGCTCGACCTCGACGAGCTGGGCCAGGTGCTCACCTCCGGCAAGGGCGGCCCGCCCACCACCCTGGCGACGGTGAGCCCCGCGGCCTGCACGGGCGACTCGATCACGGCGGCCCTGCCCGACCACGACCCCGCCGCGGCGGCCGCCACCCTGGACGCGGCGGGCTGGACCCTGGGTGCCGACGGGGTGCGTGCCAAGGACGGCGAGCCGCTGACCGTGACGTTCCTGCACGACACCGGCCTCGGCACGGGCGGCGGGTCCGCCGCCGAGCTCGCCACGGCCGCCTGGACCGAGCTCGGCGTCGACGTGCAGGTCTCCGGCAAGAACACCACCGAGCTGTCCGAGATCCTGTTCGGCTCGGGCGCCTGGGACGTGGCCTGGGAACCCATCAACGTGAACAGCCCCGACCAGCTCGTCGGCTTCCTGTCCGGACCGGCGATCGCGGACGGCGGCAGCAACTTCGCCGCGATCGACAACGCGGAGTACGCGGACGCCGTCGAGCGCGCCACCGCCATGCAGGGCACCGAGGGCTGCGACACCTGGCTCGCCGCGGAGACCGCCCTCATCGAGGAGACCAACCTGACGGCGTTCGCCAACAGCGTCGTCACGGTCTACGGCAGCGGCGCCGAGTTCCTCTCCAACGGCTCGATCGTCCCGACCAGCGTGCGCGTGCTGGGCTGAGGGCGGCGACCATGACGACCCCGACGGCACCGGCGGCCGCCCTCCCGGACCGCGTGCCCGCCCTCGCCCACCACCGGTGGGTGCGGTTCGCCGTGCGCCGGTCCGGGCGGCTGCTGGTGTCCCTCTGGGTGCTCGTCACCGCCGCCTTCGGCATGATCCACCTGGTGCCGGGCGACCCCGTGCGCGCGTCGCTCGGCCCCACCGCCTCGGCGGAGCTGGTCGCGGCGCGGCGCGAGTCGCTCGGCCTGGACCAGCCGCTGTGGGAGCAGTACCTCACCTACCTGCGCCACCTGCTGACCGGCGACCTCGGCACCTCGTTCGGCTCCCACCTGCCCGTCGCCGACACGATCGCGCAGCGCCTGCCCGCCACCGCCGGCCTCGCGCTGCTCGCGTTCCTCACCGCCGTGCTCGTCGCGGTACCCGTCGGCGTGGCCGTCGCCGTCGCCACCCGGCGCGGCCGGGCGCCGCGCACCGAGCTCGGGTTCGCGTCCACGAGCGTGCTGCTGGCCACCATCCCCGACTTCCTGCTCGCCGTCGCCCTCGTCTGGGTCTTCGGCGTCACGCTCGGCTGGCTGCCCATCGCGGGGCAGGACGGTGCCGGGTCGTTCGTGCTGCCGGTGCTGGCGCTCGCCGTCGGGCCCGCCGCCATCCTCGCGCGCATCGTGCGCGTCGAGATGCTGGCCGTGCTGGAGACCGACTACGTGCGCACCGCGCGCGCCAAGCGGCTGCCACCCGTGGTGGTGCACCTCGGGCACGCCCTGCCCAACGCCGTCACCGCGAGCCTCACGCTCGGCGGCCTGCTGCTCGGCCAGCTCGTGGCCGGCACCGTGCTGGTCGAGAGCGTGTTCGCCTGGCCCGGCCTGGGCAGCACCATCGTCAGCTCCATCCTCGCCAAGGACTACCCGCTCGTGCAGGGCACGGTGCTGGTCTACGGCGTCGGCGTGCTGCTCGTGAACACCCTGGTCGACGTGGCGCTCGCCGTGCTCGACCCCCGCTCCGCCATCGGGGAGAGCTGATGCCCGCCCGCCCGTCCGCGCCGCGCCGCCTGCCCGCCGTGCTGCGCACCCCCGTGGGGCTGGCCGGCACCGGCCTGCTCACGCTGCTGCTCACCGTCGCCGTGCTGGCCCCGGTCCTGTGGGGCGACGCCGCCGAGGCCATCGACACCGCCGCCATGCTCCAGGGCTCCTCCGCCGACCACTGGGCCGGTACCGACAACCTGGGCCGCGACCTCATGCTGCGCACCCTGGTGGCCACCCGGCTGTCGCTGGTGCTCGCACTCGCCGCCACCGCGCTGGCCGTTGCCGTCGGGCTGCTGCTGGGCACCGCGTCCCTGCTGCTCGGCGCCCGGGCCGGGCGGCTCGTCACCGCGGGCGTCAACATCGCCGTCGCCTTCCCCGGCCTGCTGCTCGCCCTCTTCTTCGCGGTCGTGTTCGGCGTGGGGCAGGTCGGCTCCGTGCTGGCCATCGGGCTGGCCGGCGCCCCCGCGTTCGCCCGCCTGTGCCAGACCCTCGTGGCCGGCGTCGCGAGCCGGGACTACGTGGCCGCCGCCCGGCTCGCGGGCGTCGGGCGCCTGCGCATCCTGCTGCGCCACGTGCTGCCCAACGTGGGCGGACCGCTCGTGGTCAACGCGACCATCGGCGCGGGCGGCGCCCTGCTGTCGTTCGCGGGCCTGTCCTTCCTCGGCCTCGGCGTCCAGGCGCCCGCCTACGACTGGGGCCGCCTCATGCAGGACGGCCTCAACCGCATCTACCTCGACCCCCTCGCCGCGCTCGTACCCGGCCTCGCCGTGGTCGTCGCGGGCCTCGCGTTCAACCTCACCGGCGAGGCCGTGGCCCGCGGGTTCAGCATCGACACCGCCGACGGACTCGGCGGGGTGTCGCTGCTGGCCGGTGGCGCCGTCCGCACGCGGCGCGGCCGCGCCCGCCGGGACCGTGCCGCCGGGGCCGCTGCGTCCCGGACGGCGCCCGGGGCCGTCGCCCCGGACCCGACGGTGGCCGACGACGGCGCCTCCGGCGCTGGGCCCGGCGGCGCCTCCGGCGCTGGGCCCGACGGCGCCTCCGGCGCTGTGCTCGACGTCGCCGACCTCGTCGTCACCGTCCCCACCCCGGGCGGCCCCGTGCGGCCCGTGCGGGGCGTGACGTTCCGGGTCGGCCGCGGCGAGGCCGTCGGCGTCGTCGGCGAGTCCGGCTCCGGCAAGACGCTCACGGCGCTCGCCGTCGCGCGCCTGCTGGAGGCCCCCACGACGGTCACGGCCCGCACCCTGCGGTTCCAGGGCGCCGACCTGCTGGCCACCGACCTGACCGCCGCGCAGCGCACCCTGCTCGACACCCTGCTCGGCACCGAGCTGGCCATGGTCTTCCAGGACCCCATGTCGTCGTTCAACCCGGTGCGGCGCATGGGCACCCAGCTCGCCGAGGGCGCGCGCCACCACCTGCGGCTCGGACGCCGGGCGGCCCGCGAGCGCGCCGTCGACCGGTTGCGCGCCGTACGCATCCCCGACCCGGACCGGCGCGCCGGCCAGTACCCGCACGAGTTCTCCGGCGGCATGCGGCAGCGCGCCATGATCGGGCTCGGCCTGATGGGCAGCCCCGCGCTGATCGTCGCCGACGAGCCCACCACTGCCCTCGACGTCACCGTGCAGCGGCAGGTGCTCGACCTGCTCGCCGAGGTGCGCGCCCAGGACGCCGTCGCGCTGCTGCTGATCAGCCACGACGTGTCGGTCGTGGCCGACGTCTGCGACCGCGTGCTCGTCATGTACGCGGGCCGCGTGGTCGAGGACCTGCCCGCCGCCCACCTCGCCACCGGCGCCCGCCACCCCTACACCCGCGCGCTCGTGTCCGCGGTGCCGCACCTCGCGACCGACCTGGACCGGCCCCTGACCGTGATCCCCGGCCGCCCCGTCGACCCCGCCGACGTGCCCGCCGGGTGCCCCTTCGCGCCGCGCTGCCCGCTCGCCGACGCGCGCTGCCGCACCGAGGACCCCGAGCTCGTCGACGGCGTGGCCTGCTGGCACCCCGGCGAGCGCCGGCCCGCCGAGCCCGCGGTGGTGGTCGCGTGAGCGAGCTCCGCTTCGACGACGTGACCGTGCGGTACGGGTCCGGGCGCAGGGCCACGACAGCCGTCGACGGCGTGCGCCTGGTCGTGCCACCGGGCCAGGTCGTGGGCCTGGTCGGGGAGTCGGGGTCGGGCAAGTCGACGCTCGCACGCGCCGCCGTCGGGCTCGTGCCCGTGCACTCCGGCCGCGTGCTGCTCGACGGCGAGCCCGTGGCCCGCCGCCGCAGGGGCCCGAGCCCCGTGCAGATGGTCTTCCAGGACCCGGCCTCGTCGCTCGACCCCCGCATGACGGTGGGGGAGAGCATCGCGGAGGCGGTGCCGCACCGGACGGGCGGCGGAGCCGCGGCCCTGAGGGCCGAGGTGGCCCGGCTGCTCACGCTGGTGCACCTGGACCCCGACCGCGCCGGTGCCTACCCGGGGCAGCTCTCCGGCGGGCAGCGCCAGCGCGTCGCGATCGCCCGCGCGCTGGCCGCCCGGCCGCGCCTCGTGGTCGCCGACGAGATCACGTCGGCCCTCGACGTCTCCATCCAGGGCGCCGTGCTCAACCTGGTCCGCGAGCTCCAGCGCGACCTCGGCCTCACCGTCCTGTTCATCTCCCACAACCTCGCCGTCGTGCGGTACGTCGCCACGCAGGTGGCCGTGCTGCACCACGGCCGGGTCGTCGAGCAGGGCACGACCGCCCAGGTGCTCGGCGAGCCACGGCACGACTACACCCGCAGTCTGCTGGCCGCCGTGCCGGCACCACTGACCAGCACCGAGCCAGTCAGCACCGAGCCAGTCAGCACCGAGCCCGCCAGCACAAGGAGTACGACGTGACCCGTCACCTCACGCTCGAGGACCTGCCCTCGATCGCCGTCCCGTCCCAGCCCGCGCTCGCGCCGGGCGGCGCGCTCGCGTACGTGGTGCGCACGCTGGACACCGAGGCCGACACGGCCGTGCACAACATCTGGCTCGCCGGCCCCGGCGACGCCGCGCCGCGCCGGCTCACCCACGGCCGCGCCGACACCGCGCCCGCCTGGTCGCCCGACGGCGGCACGCTCGCCTTCCTGCGCGCCGAACCCGCGGGCCCGCCGCAGCTGTGGACGCTGCCCGCCGCGGGCGGCGAGGCGACCGCCCTGACCGACCTACCCCTGGGCGCCGGCGCACCCGTGTGGAGCCCGGACGGCACACGCATCGCGTTCGTCGCGCCCGTCGACCCCGCGGGGCCCGACCCGGCGCGACCCCTGGTGACCGAGGGCCTCGGCTACGCCGTCGACGGCGCGGGCCTGCTGCCGACGGTGCGCACCCAGGTGCACGTCGTGGACCTCACCGGCCCCGCCGTCCGCCAGCTCACCTTCGGCGACACGCACGTGGGCGCCGTCGGCTGGCACCCGGACAGCGCCCGGCTGGCCTTCACGACCCGGCCCGCCGACGCCTCCGACCTCGACCCCGTCGCGGCGGTGCACACGCTGGAGGTGACCGACCCCGCGGCCCCGCCCGTGCTGGTGGCGCTCGCCGACGGGCTGGCCGGGACCGTCTCGTACACGCCGGACGGTGCGCACCTGCTGGTCGTGGGCTACGCCGGGGCCCCGCGCGGGCACGCGGGCCTGCTCCGGATCACGCTGGACGCCGACGGCGTCGGCACGGGCGAGGTCGCCGACCTCGCCGCGCCGCTGGACCGCAACGTGATGGCGGGCGCCCCCGCCTACCCGGGCGCCGAGCCCGTCGTCGTGGGCGACGAGGTGCTGTTCTGCGTGCGCGACCACGGGTGCACCCACCTCTACGCCGTACCCCTGGCGGGCGGTGTGCCCCGCCTCGTGCTGGGCGGCTCGGGCCGGGTGGTCTCGGGGCTGTCCGTGGCGGACGGCACGGCCGCCGTCGTGCTCGCCACGCCCGCCTCGTTCGGGGAGGTCGTGACGATCGACCTGGACGCCGTCGGCGCCGAGCGCGTGGTGACCGACCTCGGCGCGCCCCTGGCCGACGTCACCGGCTTCGTGCGCGAGGAGCGCTGGTTCGAGATCTCCGATGGCACGCGCGTGCAGGCGTGGCTCTGCCACGCGCCGCAGCCCGCGGACGAGGTGGGCCCGCGGCCGCTGTACGTGGACGTCCACGGAGGCCCGCACAACGCCTGGAACGGCGCCGCGGACGAGATGCACCTGTACCACCACGACCTGGTCGCCCGCGGCTGGGCCGTGCTGCTGGTCAACCCGCGCGGCAGCGACGGCTACGGCGCCCGGTTCTACGACGCCGTGCGCGGCGCCTGGGGCACGGCCGACGCCCGCGACTTCCTGGAGCCCGTCGACTCCCTCGTGGCGGAGGGGTACGCCGACCCGCACCGCCTCGCCGTGGGCGGGTACAGCTACGGCGGGTTCATGACCTGCTACCTCACGGCCCGCGACAACCGGTTCGCCGCCGCGGTGGCGGGCGGGGTGGTGGCCGACCTGTCGAGCATGGGCGGCACCTCGGACGAGGCCCACTTCATGAGCGAGATCGAGCTGGGCGCCTTCCCGTGGGGCGCCGACGCCGCGCGCCTGGTCGAGATGTCGCCGTTCGCGAACGTGGACCAGGTCTCCACGCCGACGCTCGTGCTGCACGGCACCGACGACCTGCGCTGCCCCGTGGGCCAGGCGCAGCAGTGGCACACCGCGCTGCGCGAGCGCGGCGTGCCCACCCAGCTCGTGCTCTACCCGGGCGGGAGCCACATCTTCCCGCTCGCCGGACGCCCGTCCCACCGCCTCGACTACGCGCGCCGCACCGTGGCGTGGCTCGACCAGCACGTGCTCGACGTCGACCGGGCCCGGCCCGCCCTCGACGCGGCCCACTGGGAGCGCCGGCTGGCCGTGCTGGCCGAGCGGCACCAGGTGCCGGGCGCGCAGCTCGGCATCCTGCGGGTCGGCGCGGGCGGACGGCCCGACGAGGTGGTACGCGCCGCGACCGGCGTGCTCAACGCAGCCACGGGGCAGCCGGTGACCGTGGACTCGATCTTCCAGATCGGGTCGATCACCAAGGTCTGGACCGCGACCGTGGTGATGATGCTGGTCGACGAGGGCGCGTTCGGCCTGGACACGCCCGTGGCCACGATCCTGCCGGGCCTGGAGCTGTCGAGCCCCGAGGTGACCGCCGGCGTGACCGTGCGCCACCTGCTCACGCACACCAGCGGCATCGACGGTGACATCTTCACCGACACGGGCCGCGGCGACGACGTGCTGGAGAAGTACGTGGCGCTGCTGGCCGACGCGCCGCAGAACCACCCGCTCGGCGTCACCTGGTCGTACTGCAACTCGGGCTACTCGCTGCTGGGCCGGGTCATCGAGCAGGTCACGGGGCAGACGTGGGACGCCGCGATGCGCGAGCGCCTGTTCACGCCGCTCGGGCTGGCCCGCACCGTGACGCTCCCGGAGGAGGCGCTGCTGCACGGCGCGGCCGTCGGGCACGTCGAGGGCGGCGCGACCGCCCCGGTGTGGCAGCTGCCCCGGTCGCTCGGGCCCGCCGGGCTCGTCACGGCGCCCGTGGCCGACGTGCTCGCGTTCGCGCGCCTCCACCTGACCGGCGGCGTGGCGGCCGACGGCGCGCGCCTGCTCTCCTCGGGCGCCGCGGCCGCCATGGCCCGGCACCAGGCGGAGCTGCCCGACAAGTACTCGCTCGGCGACTCCTGGGGCCTGGGCTGGATCCGGTTCGGCTGGGACGACCGGCGCGTGATCGGGCACGACGGCAACACCATCGGCCAGGCCGCGTTCCTGCGGGTCCTGCCGGAGGAGGGGCTGGCCGTGACCCTGCTGACCAACGGCGGGCACACCCGCGACCTGTACGAGGACCTCTACCGCGAGATCTTCGCCGAGCTCGCCGACGTCGAGATGCCCCGCCCCCTGGCACCGCCCGCCGAGCCGGTCACCACCGACATCACGCCGTACCTCGGCACGTACCGGCGCGAGTCGGTGCGGATGGACGTGCTCGACAGCGACGGCGGGCCCCGCCTGCGCTCCGAGCTGCTGGGCCCGCTGGCCGAGCTCGAGGAGCAGCCCGTGGACGAGTACCCGCTGGTGCCCGTCGCGGACGGGCTCTACGTGGTGCGCCCGGAGGGCACGCAGACCTGGTTCCCCGTGACCTTCTACACGCTGGACTCCGGCGAGGAGTACCTGCACTTCGGCGTCCGCGCGACGCCCAAGGTGCCGCACGCCGAGCCGCTGCCCGGCACCGCGGCGCGCGAGGCCGCGCCGCAGAGCGTCCCCGGGACCGCACGGTGAACGACGCGCTCGCCGACGCCGACCCCCGAGCAGATCCCCTGGCCGATCCCCTGGTCGAGCAGGCCGGCCGCGACGCCCGGACGGCGGCCGACGCGGCGCACGTCGTCGTCCGGGAGGTCTCCGGCCTGGGCGAGCTGGCCGCCGTCGGCGACCTGTTCACCCGCATCTGGGGCAGGCCGTCGGTCTCGACCGAGCTGCTGCGCGCCTTCAGCAAGACGCAGAGCTACGTGGGCGGCGCGTTCCGCGACGGCGCGCTCGTGGGCGCGTGCGTGGCGTTCCACGCGGCGCCGCGGCTGCGCTCCCTGCACAGCCACATCGCGGGCGTGACGCCCGGCACCGGGGGACGCGGCGTCGGCTTCGCGCTCAAGGTGCACCAGCGGGCCTGGGCGCTGCGGCACGGCGTGGACGAGATCGCCTGGACCTACGACCCGCTCGTGGCCCGCAACGCCCACTTCAACGTGGTCAAGCTCGCGGCCCGGCCCACGGAGTACCTCACCAACTTCTACGGGCCCATGGCCGACGCGATCAACGGCGACGAGGACACCGACCGGCTGCTGGTGCGCTGGGACCTGCGGGCGCCCGCCGTGATCCGCGCGGCCGCCCCCGGCGCCGCCTGGCGCTCCGTGCCCGGCGGCTCGGACGGCGTCCCGCCCGACGCCGTCGTGCCCGTGCCGCCCGACATCGAGCGCCTGCGCGCCACGGACCCCGCGGCGGCGCACGACTGGCGGCTGCGCGTGCGCGAGAGCCTGGCGCCGCACCTGGCGGCGGGCGCCGCCGTCGGCTACGACCGCGAGCGCGGCTACCTGGTCCATGTCCCGGCCCGCACCGGGGCCGCCTCAACCACGGGAGACGTCTGATGAAGCAGGGGACGAAGCTGCAGGGAATCGAGCTGCGCCGGATCACCATGCCGCTCGTGGCACCGTTCCGGACCTCGTTCGGCACGCAGCGCGAGCGCGACATCCTGCTGCTGCGCGTGGTCACCGACGACGCGGAGGGCTGGGGCGAGTGCGTGGCCATGACGGAGCCGCTGTACTCCGCGGAGTACGTGGACGCGGCGGCCGACGTCGTGCGGCGGTTCCTGCTGCCCGCGCTGGTGCGCCGGCAGGAGTCCGGCGGCGGGCTGACGGCGAACGCCGTCGGCCACGCGCTCGCGCCCGTGAAGGGGCACCGCATGGCCAAGGCGGCGCTGGAGATGGCGGTGCTCGACGCCGAGCTGCGCGCCCTGGGCCGGTCGTTCGCGACCGAGCTGGGTGCCGTGGTCGACCGGGTGCCGAGCGGCGTGTCCGTGGGCATCCACGACTCGGTGCCGGAGCTGCTGGACGCCGTGGGCGGCTACCTCGACGAGGGGTACGTGCGGATCAAGCTGAAGATCGAGCCGGGCTGGGACGTGGAGCCGGTGCGGGCCGTCCGCGAGCGGTTCGGCGACGACGTGCTGCTCCAGGTGGACGCCAACACGGCCTACACGCTGGCCGACGCGCGCCACCTCGCGCAGCTCGACCCCTTCGACCTGCTGCTGATCGAGCAGCCGCTGGAGGAGGAGGACGTGCTGGGCCACGCCCAGCTCGCCCGGGCCCTGCGGACGCCGGTGTGCCTGGACGAGTCGATCGTCTCGGCGCAGACCGCCGCGGCCGCGATCACGCTGGGCGCCTGCTCGGTCATCAACATCAAGCCGGGCCGCGTGGGCGGCTACCTGGAGGCGCGCCGCATCCACGACCTCGCCGTCGCGCACGGCGTCGCGGTCTGGTGCGGCGGCATGCTGGAGACGGGCCTGGGGCGGGCGGCCAACGCGGCGCTCGCCGCGCTGCCGGGGTTCACGCTGCCGGGCGACGTGTCCGGGTCGGGCCGGTTCTACCGCACCGACGTCACGGAGCCGTTCGTGCTCGACGACGGTCACCTCGCCGTGCCGACCGGCCCGGGGCTCGGCGTCGCCCCGCTTCCCGAGGTGCTCGACGAGCTCACCACCCGTACGGAGTGGCTCCCGCTGGCCGACGTGTGACGGTGCCGTGGCCTGCCGCTGACACGGGCGACACGTGGAGCGCCTATCCTCCCGGCATGAGCCGGCGGCCACGGGCGAGCCTCGGCAGGGTGCTCGACGACCTCGGGGCGACCCTGCTCGACGTCGTGCGCGAGGGGCCGGACGACGGCCGCGAGGTGGGCGGCCTCGTGATCCACGACCCGCTGGAGGAGGCGGTGTACCCGCCGTGCGCGCTGGTGCTCGGCGTGGGCCTGGCGCAGGAGGCCGACGTCGTCGCGCTGCTGCGCCGCCTGGGCGAGCAGGACGCGGCCGGGCTGGTCGTGCGCGAGCCCGTCCCGGCGACGCCCGCGGTGCTGGAGGCCGCGCGCGCGAGCGGGGTGGCGCTCCTGGGCCTGAGCCGCGGCGCCACGTGGGCGCAGCTCGCGGCCCTGCTGCGCACGGTCCTGGCCGAGGGCGACGTGGGCGTGGACGACGCCGAGTCGCTGGGCGGGCTGCCGTCGGGCGACCTGTTCGCCGTGGCGAACGCCGTCGCCGCGCTGCTGGACGCACCCGTGACCATCGAGGACCGCAGCTCGCGCGTGCTCGCGTTCTCCGTGCGGCAGGACGAGGCGGACGACCCGCGGGTCGAGACCGTGCTCGGCCGTCGCGTGCCCGAGCGGTACGCCCGGATCCTCACCGAGCGGGGCGTGTTCCGGGACCTGTACCGCAGCACCGACCCCGTCCGCGTGGACCCCATCCCGATCGACGGGGAGGCGCGGACCCTGCCGCGCGTGGCCATCGCGGTCCGCGCGGGCGACGAGGTGCTCGGGTCGATCTGGGCGGTCATGGACGTGCCGCTCGACGACCGCCGGGTGGACGCGCTGCGCGACGCCGCGACCCTGACCGCCCTGCACCTGCTGCGGGTGCGCGCCGGGTCGGACGTGCGCCGCCGCGTGCGCACCGACCTGCTCAGCACGGCCCTGGAGGGCGGCACGGGCGCGCGCGAGGCGCTCGAACGCCTCGGCCTCGGCAGGCAGGCGGTGGTCGTGCTCGGCGTCACCGCCCGGGCCGACGACGGCGAGCGCTCCGCCGCGGGCGACGTGGTCGAGGCGAGCGTGCGCGAGCGGCTGTCGGACGCCTTCGCCCTGCACCTGCAGTCGGCGCACCCGGCGTCCGCCGTGGCCCTCGTGGGCGACGTGGCCTACGGCCTGCTGCCGTGCGGGCCCGACGGCGAGGACCGCGCCGGGCGGATCGCCCGCGCCTTCGCCGACAAGGTGGGCCGGCGATCGAGCGTCGTGGCGGCCGTGGGACCCGTGGCGCCGGACGTGCGCGGCGTGGCCCGCTCGCGCGAGGTGGTCGACCGCGTGCTGCGCGTGCTGCGGGCGAGCGACCCCTACCGCGGGCCGGGCACCGAGCCCGGGGGCGGGCTGCGCGTCGCCCGGTTCAGCGACGTCCAGGCCGCGTCCCTCGTGCTGGAGCTGCGCGACCTGGTCGCGGCGCGTGGCGACGAGATCGCGGGCCCCCTGGCCCGCCTCCTGGAGTACGACGCCGAGCACGGTGCCGGGCTGGTCGCCACCCTCCGGGCCTGGCTCGACGCGTTCGGCGACGTGCCCGCCGCGGCGGCGGCGGAGTTCGTGCACCCCAACACGTTCCGCTACCGCCTGCGCCGGGTGGGGCAGGTCAGCGGCATCGACCTCGACGACCCGGAGGCGCGGTTCGCCGCGATGCTCCAGCTCCGTGTGATGCTCTCCGTGTGATGCTCGGCGGGGCGTAGCCCGGGCCGGGCCCGCCTGCCCGCGGCGTCGGTATCGTACGGGGCGACCGCCCTGCGAGCCGGCGTCCGGCACGGGGACCGGGACCGGACGAGGCGGACGACGAGGGGACAGGGATGATCAGGGTCGTGCTGGTCGACGACCAGGCCGTGGTCCGGGCGGGGTTCCGGTACCTGCTGGAGCAGGTCGAGGACATCGAGGTGGTCGCCGAGGCGTCCGACGGGCCGACGGCGGTCGAGCTGGTGCGCCGGCACGCCCCCGACGTCGTCTGCATGGACGTCCGGATGCCCGGCGGCGACGGCCTGGCCGCGACCCGGCAGATCGTCGCGGGGCCCGGCGCGGTGCCCGCCGTCCTGGTGGTCACGACGTTCGACCTGGACGAGTACGTCTTCGGCGCGCTGGAGGCGGGGGCCGGCGGGTTCATCCTCAAGGACTGCGAGCCGGAGGAGCTCGTCGACGCCGTGCGCCGGCTCGCCGACGGCCAGGGCCTCATCGACCAGGCGGTGACGCACCGCGTGATCACCGAGTTCGCGCGCCGCACGGCGCCGCCGGCCCCGGCCACCGACCTGGTCGCGCAGCTCACGGCACGCGAGGCCGAGATCGTGCGGCAGCTCGCCCGCGGGCTGTCGAACGCCGAGATCGCGCGGGAGCTCGTCGTGGAGACCAGCACCGTGAAGTCCCACCTGGGGCGCGCGATGGCGAAGATCGGCACGCGTGACCGGCTCCAGACCGTGGTGTGGGCCTACCAGAACGGCCTGGCGGCGCGCTGATCCCGCGCCGGTCCCGCGCTGGTCCTCGGGGGCGCGGCATGTGGGAAACCCCGATGTTCTCCGGGGTGCTCGGCGGATAACGTCGGTCGACTCGTCCACGAACCCGAGGTGGTCCCCATGGTCTCCCGACGCGCCCCGATCGTCGTCGCCGTGCTCACGGCAGCGACTTTGGCCCTAGGAACGGCTCTCGTCCCGCTGCTGCCCGCCACGGCCGCCCCGCAGGCCGCCGCCGCGGTCGACTGCTCCGCACCGGCCTGGGCCGAGGGCCGGAGCTACACGGCGGGCCAGCACGTCACGCACGCCGGCCGCGGCTACACCGCCCTCGTGTCGCACACCGCGCACCCGGGCGCCGGATGGGACCCGGCGTCGACGCCGACCCTGTGGACCCTCGACGGCACGTGCGACGGCGCACCGGACCCGGACCCCGACCCGACCGGTCCCGGCGAGGAGGCCGACACCCCCGTCGCGGCGAACGGGCAGCTCAGGGTCTGCGGCACGGGCCTGTGCAACGAGCGCGGCACGCGGATCCAGCTGCGCGGCATGAGCACGCACGGCACGCAGTGGTACTCGCAGTGCGTCACCGACGGCTCGCTCGACACCCTCGCGCACGACTGGAACGCCGACGTCGTGCGGATCTCCACCTACGTGCAGGAGGGCGGCTACGAGACCGACCCCGCCCGCTTCACCGCGCTGGTGAACACCTACATCGACAAGCTGACGGCCCGCGGCATGTACGCGATCGTCGACTGGCACATGCTCGACCCGGGCGACCCGCACTTCAACCTGCAGCGCGCCAAGACGTTCTTCACGGCGATCGCGGAGCGGAACAACGGGAAGAACAACATCATCTACGAGGTCGCGAACGAGCCGAACGGTGTCTCGTGGCAGACCATCAAGAGCTACCACGAGCAGATCGTCCCGGTGATCCGCGCCAAGGACCCCGACGCCGTGGTCCTGCTCGGCACCCGCGCGTGGTCGTCGCTCGGCGTCTCGGACGGCGCGAACGAGTCCGAGGTGGTCAACAACCCGGTGAACGCCTCGAACGTCATGTACACGTTCCACTTCTACGCGGCGTCGCACCGCGAGGAGTACCTGAGCGCCCTGTCCCGCGCGGCCGACCGCATCCCGGTGTTCATCACCGAGTTCGGCACCCAGGACTACGCGGGCGAGGGCGCCAACGACTTCGCGATGGCGCAGCGCTACCTCGACCTCGCGGCGTCGAAGAAGATCAGCTGGGTCAACTGGAACTACTCCGACGACCACCGCTCCGGCGCGGTGTGGACCGAGGGCACCTGCGCGAGCGGCGACTTCGGCGCCCACCGCCTCAAGCAGGCGGGCACCTGGATCCGCGACCGCATCCGCACCCCGGACGCGTTCTAGCGGCGCCGCCCGAATTCTCGCCGCCCGGATTCTCTTCGAGACCGAGGCTGCTTCGCTCCGAGGGCCTCCAGAGCGAAGCAACCTCGGTCTCGAAGGTGGGTGCGGCGGGGGAGCCCCCCCGCGAGAGGATGGCCGGATGCGGATCATCCAGCTCCCCGCGCGGGAGATCACGCGCTACGGCAGCTCGGGCGTCGACATGGACTTCCTGCCCGTGGTGCCCGACGCCGAGCGCACCACCGTGCACGTCGCCCGGATCGTGGCCGGCGGCGTGCTGGGCGAGCACCCGGCCACGACGCTGCAGGTCTTCGCGGTGCTCGCGGGAGAGGGCGTCGTCACCTCGAAGGCGGCCGACGGCGCCGTCGACGAGCAGCCGGTCCAGGCGGGCCAGGCCGCGATCTGGGAGCCCGGCGAGATCCACGAGACGACGGCGACCACCGACCTGCTCGCCGTCATCGTCGAGACGACGGCGGACGCGTTCGTGCTGCGCGACCACGAGCTGCTGCCCGGGCCGCCCCTGCCCTGAGCCGGCAGGTCGGCCGGCCGGGATCACCCCTTCACCTTCGAGACCGAGGTTGCTTGGCTTTGCGGGCCTCCAAAGGCAAGCAACCTCGGTCTCGAAGGGGAGCGGCGGGCGGTGGCCCGGCGGACGACGATCCGGCCGCCGCAGCCCCGGCGTCGCCAGGATCGCACCCCCGGCCGGCCGGGACACGCCGCTCCGGCGAGGGCCAAATGCTTGACACCCCGTCCCCGGGACGGCAGCGTCCGGCGCATGAGCCGCAGAATCACCCGTGCCACAGCCAGCGCAGCCCTCGTGGCACTGACCCTCGGCGCGTGCGCGCCGTCGGCGGACAGCCCCGAGCCCGGCGCGGCACCGGGCCAGGGGTGCGACGGCGACGCCGTGGCCCTCGACGTCTGGTCCTGGCGCACCGAGGACGTGAAGACCTACGACCGGATCTTCGACGTCTTCGAGGAGGCCAACCCCTGCATCACGGTGAACTTCCAGGCCCACCTCAACACCGAGTACGACCAGATCCTGCGTACCGGCCTGACCGGCTCGGACGGCCCCGACATCGCGCAGGTGCGGTCCTACGGCCTGCTCCAGCCGCTCGTCGAGGGCGGCAACCTGGAGCCGCTGGACGACGTGGTCCCGGCGCTCGGCGAGTTCGACGACGCCGCGCTGGACGGCGCGCGCGGCCGCGAGGACGGCGCCGTGTACGGCGTCCCGCTGGCCACCCAGACCATCCAGGTCTGGTACAACACCGCGATCTTCGAGGAGAACGGGCTCGAGGAGCCCGAGACCTGGGACGACTTCGTGGCGCTGAACGACACGCTCCTGGAGGCGGACGTGACGCCGCTCGCCGTCGGCGCGCGCGACGGCTGGTTCGTGCCCACGGTGCACGACGCCCTCACGGCCGCGCAGTACGGCGGCGCCGACTTCCAGCAGGCGCTGCGCGACGGCGAGACCGACTTCACCGACCCCGCCTACGTGGACTCGATCCAGACCCTGAAGGACCTGCAGCAGTACATGCCCGACGACGTGACCGGCGTGGCGTACACGGACGCGCAGGTGCTGTTCACGTCGGGCCAGGCCGCGATGTTCGCCGGCGGCTCGTACGAGCAGGCCTTCTTCCAGGAGGCGAACCCGGACCTCGAGCTCGGCGTGTTCCAGGTGCCGCCGCCACCCGGCTCGGCCCTCGACCACCCGGTCACGCCGGGGTACGCGGACGGCAACTGGGGCCTGTCGGCGACCACGCAGCACCGCGCGGAGTCCGAGACGCTGCTGACCTGGCTGGCCACGCCGGAGTTCGGGCAGCTCGTGGCCGACGAGCTCAAGCAGTTCTCGCCGATCCCCGGCGTCGAGTACGCCGACCCGCTCCAGCAGGAGATGTGGGACCTGTACCAGGAGAACCCGGCGCCGTACCTGCTGCTGGTCGACTACCGCTACGGCGACCCGGTCGGCACCGACCTCATGGGCGAGGCCGGGCAGAAGCTGTTCCTCGGCGACACCGACGCCGCGGGTGCCGCGGACATCGTCCAGGACGGGCTGTCGGCCTGGTGGACGCCGGGCGAGTGAGCCGCCGTCGTACCGCGGCGCTGCCCACGCCCGTCGCCCTGCTCTTCCTGCTGCCCGCCGCCGCGCTGTTCGCCGTCTTCGTGCTGTACCCGATGGCGACGGCGCTGACGTACTCCCTGTTCTCGTGGCGCGGCACCGCGCAGGAGGAGTTCGTCGGCGCGGCCAACTTCGTCGCGCTGTTCACCACCGAGCCGTACCGCAGCCAGCTCCCGCGCGCGTTCGGGCACAACGCGCTGCTGTTCGCCGGCGCCATGGTGGCGCAGAACACCGTCGGTCTGCTGCTGGCGTACGTGCTGCACCAGCGCGCGCGGTTCCGCCGCCTGTTCCAGGTGCTGTTCACCATGCCGTACCTGGTGTCGCCGCTCGTGGTCGGCTACCTGTGGTCGCTGCTGCTCTCGCCCCTGTTCGGGCCGGTGAACGCGCTGCTGCGCGCCGTCGGGCTGGACGCGGTGGCCCAGCCCTGGCTGGGCGACCCGGACACCGCCCTGTGGGTGGTCGTGCTGGTCACGGCATGGCAGTGGGTGGGGTTCCCGCTGCTGGTCTACGGCGCCGCGCTCGGTGCGCTCGACCCGAGCACCCAGGAGGCCGCGATGCTCGACGGCGCGAGCTCCGCCCAGCGGTTCTGGCACGTCACGCTGCCGCTGCTGACGCCCGTGATCGGCACCGTCAGCGTGCTCACGTTCATCTTCTCCATGGAGGCGTTCCCGATCCCGTACGCGCTGGGCGGGTCGAGCGGCAGCCCGGCCGGAGCGACCGACGTCATGTCGCTCCTCTTCTACCGGACCGCGTTCCACTCCGGGGCGTCCAACGCGATCGGCGTCTCGTCGGCGGTCGCCATCGTGCTGTTCCTCGTCATCGTCGGGGTGTCCGTCGCGTTCACGCGCTGGTTCCGCGGCGTCGAGCGGAGGCTGACGTGAGGCGGCCCGGCCCGGTGCTGAACCGGGTGGTGGTGAACGTCGTGCTCTGGGGCTACGCGGTCGTGGCCCTCGTGCCGCTGCTGGTCATGGTCTGGAACTCGGTCCGGTCCGACCAGGAGCTCGTCTCCGAGCCGCTGGGGCTGCCGCACGCGCCGTCGTTCGACGCCTACCGCGCGGCCTGGGTGGAGGCGTCCTTCTCCACCTACTTCCTCAACTCGGTGCTGGTCACCGTGGCGTCCGTGGCGCTGTCGACGGCGGTCTCGCTGCTGGCGGCGTACGCGCTGGCCCGGTCGCGCTCGCGGCTCATGGCCGTGATCGAGCAGGTGTTCGTCTCCGGCCTCATGATGCCCGTGTTCCTCATGATCGTGCCGATCTTCTACCTGCTCGACACGATCGGTCTCGCCTCGACCCGGACCGGCCTGATCCTGGTCTACGCCGCGGTGTCCGTCCCGTTCTCGGTGTTCGTGCTGGCCACCTTCCTGCGCCAGCTCCCCGACGAGCTGGAGGACGCCGCGCGGATCGACGGCGCGGGCCCGCTGCGCACGTTCTGGTCGGTGCTGCTGCCGCTCGTGCGGCCCGCCGTCGCCACGGTGGTGGTCTTCCGCTTCGTGCCCATCTGGAACGACTTCTTCTACCCGCTGATCCTGGTGCGCGACCGGGCGAGCTACACGCTGCCCGTGGGACTGACCACGTTCTTCGGGGAGTACCAGACCTCGTGGTCCACGCTGTTCGCCGGGCTGGTCATCGCGACGCTGCCGCTCGTGGTGCTGTTCCTGGTCGCGACGCGGCAGATCGTGGCGGGGCTCACGGCCGGGATGGGGCGGTGAGCTCCGTTCGGCTCCCGTGGCCATGAGGCGTACCATTGACGGGTTGCCCGTGCGCCTGCCGCACACGCTGTCAGCGAGCAGCTGCAACTGAGTTGAGCATCCCCGCGCCACCCGGGAGTCAGTACGCCGGCGTGCGCGCACCCCCGACATTCTGGAGACCATCGAAGTGAAGAGCGCCGTCGAGACCTTGGAGCCCACCAAGGTCAAGCTGACCGTCGAGGTGGACTACGACGAGCTCAAGCCGAGCATCGATCACGCCTACGAGCACATCGCGGACCAGGTGAACGTCCCGGGCTTCCGCAAGGGCAAGGTGCCCCCGCGCATCATCGAGCAGCGGGTCGGCTGGGCCGCCGTGATCGAGCACGCCGTGAACGACGGGCTCTCCGGCTTCTACCAGCAGGCGCTCGGCGAGACCGAGCTGCGCCCGCTCGCCCAGCCCGAGGTGGACGTCACCGAGATCCCGGCCAAGGCCGGCGAGGGCCAGCTGAAGTTCACCGCCGAGGTCGAGGTCCGCCCCGAGATCGAGCTCCCCGAGCTGTCGGACGTCGACCTGACCGTCGACTCCACGACCGTCACCGACGAGGACGTCGCCGAGCGCCTCGAGGCGCTGCGCGAGCGCTTCGGCACCCTGGTGGGCGTCGACCGCCCGGCCGTCGAGGGCGACTACGTCGTCATCGACCTCAAGGCCGTCATCGGCGACGAGGAGGTCGACTCCGTGTCGGGCGTCTCGTACCAGATCGGCTCCGGCAACATGCTCGAGGGCCTCGACGAGGCGCTCACGGGCCTGTCGGCGGGCGAGACCACCACGTTCAAGGCGCCGCTCGCGGGCGGCGACCACGAGGGCGAAGAGGCCGACGTCACCGTCACCGCCACGTCCGTCAAGCAGCGCGACCTGCCCGAGGTGGACGACGACTTCGCCCAGCTCGCCTCCGAGTTCGACACCATCGACGAGCTCAAGGAGGACCTGAAGACCCAGGTCGCCGGCATCAAGACCTCCAACCAGGCCGTCACCGCGCGCGACGCCCTCATGGAGAAGCTGCTGGAGACCGTCGAGGTCCCCGTGCCGACCGGCGTGGTCGAGGCCGAGGTGCACCGTCACCTGGAGTCCGAGAACCGCCTCGAGGACGACACGCACCGCGAGGAGGTCCGCGAGGACGCCACCAAGGCGATCAAGAACCAGATCCTGCTCGACACCCTCGCCGAGAAGCTCAAGGTCCAGGTGAGCCAGGGCGAGCTCGTCGAGTACCTGGTGAGCGCCTCGCAGCAGTACGGCATGGAGCCGGGCGAGTTCATCAAGACGCTCGAGCAGGGCGGTCAGATCCCGGCCATGGTCGGCGAGGTCGCGCGCTCCAAGGCGCTCGCGGTCGCGCTGCGCCAGATCGAGGTCAAGGACGCCGAGGGCAACGTCGTCGACCTGAGCGAGTTCATCGGCTCGGACGAGGCCGACGAGGCCCAGGCCGCGCTCGCGGACGCCGTCGCCCAGGCGCAGGACGCGGACGCCGCCGAGGGCGCCGACGCCGAGGCCTCGGAGCCCGCGAAGGCCTGACCCGGACCCCGCCGCGCGCGGCCCCGGGACGACGTCGGACGGCGGTCCGCACCCCCTCCGAGGGGGTGCGGACCGCCGTCTGCGTCCCGGCCGCCTTCGCCCTGGGCAGCACCGGTGCGCTGTAGGCGAAACGGTCGCCGGATCGGGAGTTCTGGCGGGCAGCGGCACGTTAGGGTCGAGCGACACGACGTCTTAGGACGTGGTCCACAGACGAGAGTCAGAACCGAGGAGATGGACGTGAACGATCTGCTGCGGATGGATGCTGGGCCGGTAGCGCGGGCGGAGGGTGCTGGCTTCGGGCTCAACGACTCCATCTACAACCGGCTGCTCAAGGAGCGCATCATCTGGCTGGGGTCGGAGGTGCGCGACGAGAACGCGAACGCGATCAGCGCGCAGATGATGCTTCTCGCGGCCGAGGACCCCGACAAGGACATCTGGCTGTACATCAACTCGCCGGGCGGCTCGATCACCGCCGGCATGGCGATCTACGACACGATGCAGTTCATCAAGCCGGACGTGGCCACGGTCGCGATGGGGATGGCGGCATCGATGGGCCAGTTCCTGCTGTCGTCGGGAACCAAGGGCAAGCGCTACATCACGCCGCACGCCCGGGTGCTCATGCACCAGCCGTCCGGTGGCGTCGGCGGTACCGCCACGGACGTCCGGATCGGCGCGCAGCTCATCATGCACATGAAGAAGGTGCTCGCCGAGCTGACCGCCGAGCAGACCGGGCAGACCGTCGAGACGATCATGAAGGACAACGACCGGGACAACTGGTTCACGGCCACTGAGGCGCTGGAGTACGGCTTCGTCGACCACGTCGTCGAGACCGCGGCGCTGGCCGGCGGCGGCGGTATGGCCAGCTGACCGTCCCCCCGACACGTACACCAGACTTTCTCAGAGGAGACCCACCGTGAGTCCTGAAGCCCAGTTCGTCGCAGCAGCAGAGCGCCTCGCCGGCGTGCGCGCCCAGTCGGGTGCGGGGCTGCCCTACGGCGCCGCCGGCGCGATGCCGTCCGCCCGCTACGTGCTCCCGCAGTTCGAGGAGCGCACCGCGTACGGTTTCAAGCGCCAGGACCCGTACACCAAGCTGTTCGAGGACCGCATCATCTTCCTGGGGGTCCAGGTCGACGACGCGTCCGCGGACGACGTCATGGCCCAGCTCCTGGTCCTCGAGACCCAGGACCCGGACCGCGACGTGATGATGTACATCAACTCGCCGGGTGGCTCGTTCACGGCCATGACGGCGTTGTACGACACCATGCAGTTCATCAAGCCGCAGATCCAGACGGTGGTGCTGGGCCAGGCGGCGTCGGCCGCTGCCGTGCTGCTCGCGGCCGGCCAGCCGGGCAAGCGTCTGGCGCTGCCCAACTCGCGCGTGCTGATCCACCAGCCCGCGATGGAGGGCGGCGGCTACGCGCAGGCCTCCGACATCGAGATCCACGCCAACGAGCTCATCCGCATGCGCGAGTGGCTCGAGCTGACTCTCGCGACCCACAGCGGCAAGTCGGTCGAGGAGGTCCGCGAGGACATCGAGCGCGACAAGATCCTCACGGCCGAGCAGGCGAAGGACTACGGCCTGGTCGACGAGGTGCTCCAGTCGCGCAAGCCGGTCACGGTCGTCACGAACTGACGTCCGCGGCCGCCTGTCGAGGCCGGCGGACGCCGGGGCAGCTCCACCAGCAGTGGTTGGACGCGGGCCCCGGCGTCGGGCATTGTGGGACCTGCTGCATACTTCATGACAAAATTGTCATGAAGTGGTGAAAGTCGGCTCGACGACCCGCCGGGTCGCCGGGCTGACAACAGGCCACGGGTGGTGTGGAATGGATCTGAGACCGCTCGACGTTGCGGATCTGCTGGGTCAACCGGCCTGTGCGGGACTCCGTGAGGGTGCACAAGGCGAGGAGACAGGTAGTGGTGCGAATCGGTGACGGCGCGGAGCTGCTGAAGTGCAACTTCTGCGGCAAGTCGCAGAAGCAGGTGAAGAAGCTGATCGCCGGTCCGGGCGTCTACATCTGCGACGAGTGCATCGAGCTCTGCAACGAGATCATCGAGGAAGAGCTCGGTGAGGCGGCCGAGCTCGGCCTGACGGAGCTGCCCAAGCCGCGCGAGATCTTCGACTTCCTCGAGCAGTACATCATCGGCCAGGACCCGGCCAAGCGTGCGCTGGCGGTGGCTGTCTACAACCACTACAAGCGCATCCAGGCGGGCGAGGCCGGCCGGTCGATCAGCCCGGACGACCAGGACGCGGTCGAGATCGCGAAGTCCAACATCCTGCTGATCGGCCCCACGGGCACCGGCAAGACCTACCTCGCGCAGACGCTCGCCAAGATGCTGAACGTGCCGTTCGCCATCGCCGACGCGACAGCGCTCACCGAGGCGGGCTACGTGGGCGAGGACGTGGAGAACATCCTCCTCAAGCTCATCCAGGCGGCCGACTACGACGTCAAGAAGGCCGAGACGGGCATCATCTACATCGACGAGGTCGACAAGGTGGCCCGCAAGGCGGAGAACCCGTCGATCACGCGGGACGTCTCCGGCGAGGGCGTGCAGCAGGCGCTCCTGAAGATCATCGAGGGCACCACGGCCTCGGTGCCGCCGCAGGGCGGGCGCAAGCACCCGCACCAGGAGTTCATCCAGATCGACACGACGAACGTGCTGTTCATCGTGGCCGGCGCGTTCGCCGGCCTGGACGACATCGTCGCCGCCCGCTCCCGCAAGCGCGGCATCGGCTTCAGCGCCCCGATGGAGTCCATCGCCCGCGACGAGGACCTGTTCGCCGAGGTGCGGCCGGAGGACCTGCAGAAGTACGGCCTGATCCCCGAGTTCATCGGGCGCCTGCCCGTCATCGCCTCGGTCTCGCCGCTGGACCGTGACGCGCTGGTCCGGATCCTCACGGAGCCGAAGAACGCGCTCGTGAAGCAGTACAAGCGGATGTTCGAGATCGACGGTGTGGAGCTCGAGTTCGACGAGCCGGCCGTCGAGGCGATCGCCGAGCAGGCCCTGCTGCGGGGCACCGGGGCGCGCGGCCTGCGAGCGATCATGGAAGAGGTGCTCCAGCAGGTCATGTTCGACGTGCCGAGCCGCGACGACGTCGAGCGCGTGGTCATCACGCGCGACGTGGTGCTCGACAACGTGAACCCGACGGTCGTCCCGCGCAAGAGCCCGGTCCGCGGCCGCCAGCCCCGAGAGAAGAGCGCGTAGCCCCCCGCCGAGATAGAACCGTGGCGAGGTAGAACTGTGGCGAGATAGAACGGGGGCCGGAGCGCTGATCAGCGCTCCGGCCCCCGTTCTATCTCGCCACAGTTCTACCTCGGCTGAAGCGTGTTCGCCGCCGGGGCGGCCGCGCCGTAGAGGGTGTCGATGGTGTCCGCGAAGTCGGCCAGCACCTGGGCACGCTTCACCTTGATCGACGGCGTGAGGTAGCCGTTCGCCTCGGTGAAGTCGATGTCGAGCACGGTGATCTTGCGGATCGACTCGGCCTTGGACACCGCCTCGTTGGCCACCGCGGCCGCCTTGTCGAGCTCCGCCAGGACCGTCGGGTGCACGCGAGCCTCCTCGACGGACAGCGCGGGCAGGCCGTTCGCCGCGCACCAGCCGGGCAGCATCTCGGCGTCGAGCGTCACGAGCGCGCCGATGAACGGCCGCTGGTCGCCTACGACCACGACCTGGCTGACGAGCGGGTGGGCGCGCATCCGGTCCTCGAGCACCGCCGGGGCGACGTTCTTGCCGCCCGCGGTCACGATGATCTCCTTCTTGCGCCCCGTGATGTGCAGGTGCCCGTGCTCGTCCAGGCGCCCGAGGTCACCCGTGCGGAACCAGCCGTCGACGAGCACCTCGGCGGTGAGCTCGGGCTGGTTGCGGTAGCCCCGGAAGATGTGGGGCCCGCGCAGGAGCACCTCGCCGTCGTCGGCGATGGAGATGTCGGTGCCGAAGAAAGCGGGCCCCACGGAGCCGATCACGATCTGGCCGGGCCGGTTGACCGACGTCGGCGCCGTGGACTCCGTGAGCCCGTAGCCCTCCAGGATGGTCACGCACGAGCCGCGGAAGAAGTGACCCAGGCGCTCGCCCAGGGGCGCCCCGCCGGAGACGGCCCACCGGAGCTGACCGCCCATGGTGGCCTTGAGCTTGGCGTAGACGAGGCGGTCCGCGATCGCGTGCCGCACCTTGAGGCCCACCCCCGGGCCGGACGGCGTGTCCAGGGCACGCGACCAGGCCTCGGCGGTCCGGGCGGCCCACGCGAAGATCGTGGCCTTGAGGCCCGACGACGCCTTCTGCTCGGCGCTGTTGTACACCTTCTCGAACACGCGCGGCACGGCCAGGAGGTAGGTGGGCCGGAACGAGCCGAGGTCGCCCACGAGGTTCTTGATGTCCGGGGCGTGGCCCAGCACCGCGTTGCCCGCGACGGTCGCCACCTCGACGAAGCGCGCGAACACGTGCGCCAGCGGCAGGAACAGGAGCGTGCGGGCGCCCGGCGCCTGCAGCACCTCCGGGATGCCGACGGCGGAGTTCATCGTCAGGTGCGCGAAGTTGCCGTGCGTGAGCTCGACGCCCTTGGGCCGGCCGGTCGAGCCGGAGGTGTAGATCACGGTCGCGAGGTCGTCGCGGCGGACGGCGGTGCGGCGCTCGCCCACGATGCCGGCGGAGATGCCCGCACCCGCCGTGCGAAGGGCTGCCAGGGCGCCGTCGTCGAGCACGAGCACGTCCTCCAGGCCGGGCAGGGAGTGGCGCACCTGCTGGACCGTCGCGGCGTGCGCGGCGGTCTCGACGACGGCGAGCCGGACGTCGGCGTCCGACAGGATCCACTGCACCTGCTCGGCGGACGAGGTCTCGTAGACGGGTACGGCCACGGCGCCGGCGGCCCAGATCGAGAAGTCGAGCAGCGTCCACTCGTAGCGTGTGCGCGACATGATGGCGACGCGGTCGCCGGGCTCGATGCCGCGGGCGACGAGGCCGCGCGCGACGGCGAGCACCTCGTCCTCGAACCGGCGAGCGCTCACCTCGATCCACGGGCCGTCGGCACTGTCGCGCCGTTCGATGAGCGTCTCGTCCCCGGTGCGGGCCACGCGGTCCGCGAGGATGGTGTTGATGCTGGTGCCTTCGGGCACCTCCACCAAGGCCGGCGACGAGACGAGTGTCATCTGCTGCTCTCCGTTGAAGTCATTGAAGGTGTGAGCCGAAGTTCATGGCCTTCACCAAGTTGCGTGCCTGCTCGGCAGACTGTAGCCGATCGGCGTCTCAGGTCGGAACAGCCTTCGTCGGGGGACGGTCGAGGAGGGTTAGTGTCTACCTGTGTCTGACAACGAACCGACCGGCGCTCCGGTGCCCCCCGAGATGCCGTCCGAGATCATCCGGCTGCGCGGGAGCATCGACAACATCGACGCGGCGCTGGTCTATCTGCTGGCGGAGCGGTTCCGGGTCACGCGGCGGGTCGGCGAGCTCAAGGCGGTGGGCGGCCTGCCCCCGGCCGACCCCTCGCGCGAGCAGGAGCAGATCGCGCGGCTGACCCGGATCGCCGAGGAGTCGGGCCTGGACCCCGACTTCGCCGAGCAGTTCCGTCAGTTCATCGTGAGCGAGGTGATCCGCCACCACGAGCTGATCGCCGCGCAGCACAAGGGGGACAACCTGCCCGAGGTCGACACCTACGCTTGAAGGTGAAGCCCCCTTGGTGCAACTTTGCCCGCTCTTGAATGCGGGTCGACGCCGAGGCGTGGAAATTCGGTGCGCAGGTCACAACCATTTCCGGCACAAGGGTGGCGCGCGCCCGAGATCCGTCGTTTCCTGGAGGGGATGTCGGGGCGAGGGCGTGCGGCAGGGCATGTCCTCGACCTCGGCGGAGACGCGGAGGTTCGAATGAAGATCGACTGGCTCAAGCCCCTCCTCGGCCACCAGGGTCCGTTCGCGACCCTGCACCTCGACGCCACGCCGTCGGAGCAGGCCGCCGAACGCGACGTCGAGGGCCGGTGGAACGCCGCCCGCAGGGAGCTGGCGCAGCAGGGTGCCACCCCTGCCGTGCTGGACGCGATCGCCGAGGTGGTGCTGCGACCCACGAGGGTCCCGGGCCCGCACGGCCGGGTCGTGATCGCCGACGAGTCGGGCGTGCTCGTGGACCGGGTGGTGAGCAATCCGCCCACGGGGACGACGTGCTCCTGGGCCCAGGTGCCGGCGCTGCTGCAGGCCGCGCTGGCCGCCGACGAGTCGGTCGAGCTGCTCAAGGTGGCGGTGGACCGTGCGGGCGCGGACTTCGCGCGCGTCGGCCCCGAGGGCAAGGTGCACAGCACCTTCCAGGCGCCCCACGACGAGATCGAGAAGACGGGGTCCCCGGGGACGAAGCGGGCCAGGATCGAGTCGCGCGCGGAGGACTCGTGGGCGCGCAACGCTGCGGCCATCGCGGCGGAGATCGAGCGCCACGTGTCCGAGACCCGGCCGGAGCTGGTGCTGCTCACCGGGGACGTGCGGGCCGTGTCGCTCACCCGCGGGGCGCTGACGGCGCCGACCGCCGAGATGGTCGTGGAGGTGCCCGGCGGCGGGCGCGCGGGCGGCGTGAACGAGAGCGCGTTCGCCGAGCGCGTGGGGGAGGCGCTCGACTCCTACCGCGAACGACGGCGTGAGCGCGTGCTGGCGGAGCTGCGTCAGGAGCTGGGTCGCGAGTCGAACGCGGTGACCTCGGTGGACGACGTCGTCGCGGTGCTGGCGCGCGGCCAGGTCAAGGACCTGGTGCTCGCCGAGGAGTACGGCACCGGCGCGGCGACGAACGGGCGCAAGCTCTGGATCGGCCCCGACCCCAAGCACATCGCCGCGTACCGCTCGGACCTCGAGGACCTCGGCGTGACCGAGGGCCTGGAGGAGCTGCCGGCGTCGGTGGCCCTGGTGCGTGCGGCGGTGGGGCAGGACGCCGGCCTCACGTTCGCCCCCGAGGGGTCGGTGGGGCTCATCGACGGCGTCGCGGCCACGCTCCGGTGGCGCGACGACGGCACGCCGACGGAGGCGCTCGCGAGCATGTCGGGCGACGACCGCAGGCTCTCCTGACGGCCGCTTGTTAAATCGGCGTCAATTGTCGGCCAGCCGCGCGCGGTGAAAAGCCCCCAGAACGGACAGCGAATCGGCTGGTATTTCCGTTTTACCGCGTATGAGACTTTGTTGCATCGAAATGTGTCCGGTTTGCCCATACACACGGAAACGCATTATCGGTACGGTCTCGGGCCATGGGGATGATTCATTGTGAGTACGCGCGGCTGGCCGCCGACGACTTCGACAAGGCACGGACCGACCTGACCTGGGCGCTGGAGCACATCGACGAGCTC
This sequence comes from Promicromonospora thailandica, assembly GCF_024171955.1. GTDB lineage: Bacteria > Actinomycetota > Actinomycetes > Actinomycetales > Cellulomonadaceae > Promicromonospora > Promicromonospora thailandica. The sequence goes on from NZ_JAMTCS010000003.1 coordinate 41,387, forward strand.
GCCGGGGAATGGGTGCAGAAAGACCTCCCGGTGCAGGAGGCGCGATACTTCAGCATCGGCACGGTGTGGGGCCCGCTCCACACCGTGCTGCGGGTGCATGGCGAAATGCCCGTCGACCCGGTCCAGGGCGGTGTCGAGCTGGGGCCCGCGGACGGGATCACGCCCGTGCGGTACCTCAGCCCCCAGGATGTGGCGAAGGCTGCCGCGTTCCTGGTCGGCACGTCGTTCGACACGCTGGCGCCGCTGGCCGACGCCCGGCACGTCTGCGACGAGGACGTCTGCCCGGACCCGGCCGAGCACACCGCCGAGACCGACGCCGAGCGGCTCGGCAAGGCCTACGGGGAGCTGACGGCGTTCTACGGCGCGGCGGCCGAGGCCGGCGACGCCGTGGTGCTGATGCTCAACTGACCCCGCCGAGGTAGAACCGTGGCGAGATAGAACTACGGCGAAGTAGAACCGTGGCGAGGTAGAACGGGGGCGGAGGTGCTGATCAGCACCTCCGCCCCCGTTCTACCTCGCCCCAGTTCTACTTCGCCACGGTTCTACTTCGGCGAGGGGGTCAGCCCTTGTTGCGCGGCGGGGCCTCACCCAGCTCGCTGGAGGTCACCACCATGCCGCCCTGGACCGCCGGGTCGCCCTGACCGTCGGCCGCGGCCACGAGGCCGAGCGTGCCGGTGACGCGTCCAGCGGCCTTGACGTCCTCGACCGCGGTCTCGACCGCGGCCAGCGACGCGGCAGGCACGGCCAGCTCCGCCGCGAGGATCGGCGTGCGCATCGACGCCTTGGCCTCGGACTTCACCTTGCGCAGCGCTGCCAGGGCGTGGCCGGCCGCGGCGAGGTCCGCCGGGTCGGCGTCGCCGCCGGCCGCGCGCAGGGGCTCGGCCACGGGCCACGGCGCGCGGTGCACCGAGCCCTCGCGCCACCAGGACCAGACCTCCTCCGTGGCGAACGGGAGGTAGGGCGCCAGCAGGCGGAGCATGGTGTCCAGCGCGATCGCCAGCGCCGTCCGCGCCGAGGCAGTATCGGCGGAGACCTCCGCGGCGTCGGCACCCGCACCGTAGGCACGGTCCTTGACGAGCTCGAGATAGTCGTCGCAGAACGTCCAGAAGAACGTCTCCGTGAGCTCCAGCGCGCGGGTGTGGTCGTACGTCTCGAGCGCGGCCGTGGCCTGCTCGACCACACCCGCCAGCCCGGCGAGCATCGACCGGTCCAGGGCGACCGTGACCGCCGCCGGGTCGAGCGCGATCTCGCTGCCCGCTCCGCCGCCGAACGACAGCGCGAACTTCGAGGCGTTGAGGACCTTGATCGCCAGGCGGCGACCGATCTTCATCTGGCCCACCTCGAACGCCGCGTCCGTGCCCAGACGGGCCGACGCCGCCCAGTACCGCACCGCGTCGGAGCCGTGCTCGACGAGCAGGTCCATGGGCGTGACCACGTTGCCCTTGGACTTCGACATCTTCTTGCGGTCCGGGTCCAGGATCCAGCCGCTGATCGTCGCGTTCTTCCAGGGCAGCACCTTGTTCTCCAGGTGCGAGCGCACCACGGTGGAGAACAGCCAGGTACGGATGATGTCCTGGCCCTGCGGGCGCAGGTCCATCGGGTAGACGCGCTCGAACAGGTCCGGGTCGCGCTCCCAGCCGGAGACGATCTGCGGCGTCAGCGACGACGTGGCCCACGTGTCCATGACGTCGGCGTCCCCGACGAAACCGCCGGCCTGGCCGCGCTGGTCCTCCGTGTACCCGGCGGGCGCCTGCGACGTCGGGTCGACCGGCAGCGACGCCTCGTCGGGCACGATCGGGTTGTCGTAGTCGACCTCGCCGTCGGCGCCCACGGGGTACCACAGCGGGATCGCGACGCCGAAGAACCGCTGGCGGCTCACCAGCCAGTCGCCGTTCAGGCCGTTCACCCAGTTCTCGTACCGCACCCGCATGAAGTCGGGGTGGAAGTCGAGCTCCTTGCCCCGGCCCAGCAGCTCCTCCCGGAGCGCCTCGTCCCGGCCGCCGTTGCGGATGTACCACTGGCGCGAGGTCACGATCTCGAGGGGCTTGTCGCCCTTCTCGAAGAAGTTGGCCTTGCGCTGCGTGGGCACAGGCTCGGTGGGCATGTCGCCCGACGCCGTCAGCGCCTCCACGATCGCCTTGCGGGCGCTGAACGTGGTCTTGCCCGCCACCTCGGCCTCGAACAGCTCCACGCCCGGACCGCCCGCGAGCCACTCCGGCACCTCGCGGGTGATGCGGCCGTCGCGGTTGATGATCGAGCGCGTCGGCAGCTGCAGCTCGCGCCACCACTGCACGTCGGTCAGGTCGCCGAAGGTGCAGCACATCGCGATGCCCGCGCCCTTGTCCGGCTCGGCCAGGTGGTGCGCGAGCACCGGGACCTCGACGCCGAACAGCGGCGACGTCACCGTGGTGCCGAACAGGTGCTGGTAGCGCTCGTCGTCCGGGTGCGCGATGAGGGCGACCACCGCGGGGATCAGCTCCGGGCGCGTGGTCTCGATGTAGACGGGCTCGCCGTCCGCCCGGTGGAACGCGACCTTGTGGAAGTGCCCCGGGTAGTCCCGGGCCTCCAGCTCGGCCTGCGCCACGGCGGTCTGGAACGTGACGTCCCAGAGGCCCGGGGCCTCGGCCTGGTACGCCTCACCGCGACGCAGGTTGCGCACGAACGCACGCTGCGCCGTGGCCCGCGACGAGTCGCCGATGGTCTGGTACGTCTGCGCCCAGTCCACCGAGATGCCGAGGCGCCGCCACAGCTCCTCGAACTGCTTCTCGTCCTCGGCCGTGAGGCGCTCGCAGAGCTCGACGAAGTTGCGTCGGCTGACGGGCACCTGGTCGGCGGCCTTGACGTTCTTGTCCGTGCCCTCGAACGGCGGCGTGAAGTCCGGGTCGTAGGGCAGCGACAGGTCAACGCGCACGCCGTAGTAGTTCTGCACGCGGCGCTCGGTGGGCAGGCCGTTGTCGTCCCAGCCCATGGGGTAGAAGACCTCGAGGCCGCGCATGCGCTTGTAGCGCGCCACGATGTCGGTGTGCGTGTAGCTGAACACGTGCCCCACGTGCAGGGAGCCCGAGGCCGTGGGCGGCGGGGTGTCGATCGAGTAGATCTCGTCGCGCGTGCGCGTGCGGTCGAACGCGAAGGTGCGCTCGGCCGTCCAGCGCTCGTCGAACTTGGTCTCCAGACCGTCCGTGCTGACCTTGTCCGGTACCTCCTTGACCACCGCGCGTACGACGTCGGTGCCCGGTACCGCGGGCGCGGCGGGGATCGGTGTCGTCTCGTGTGCGGGTGTGGTCGCTGCCGGGTCCGTCGGCCCGGAGGAGGAGGGAATGCTCATGCGCACCAGTGTCCCAGATCCGGGCAAGCCGAGAGCACGTCGTCCACAGGCGCGGCCGGGGACGAGGCGGCCTGTCAGCCGGCCAGGTGGGACCACCGCGGGGCCAGATCGTGCCATGGTCCGACGGCGGCCACGCGCCCGCCGTCGAGCACCACCACGCGGTCGGCCACGGCGAGGGTCGCGGCGCGCGACGTCGTGCCCAGCACGGTGGTGCCTGTCGCGCGCAGCCCCGCCCACACCTCCGCCTCGGTGACGGCGTCGAGGGCGGAGGACACGTCGTCCACGAGGAGCAGGTCGGAGCCCGTGGCCAGGGCCCGGGCCAGACCGAGGCGCTGCACCTGACCGCCCGACAGCCGCAGGCCGCGGTGGCCGACCAGGGTGCCGGTGCCGCCCGCCTCCGCCACGTCGCGCTCCAGCCCGGCCGACCGCAGCGGCTCCTCGACGGGCCGGTCGTGGTCGAGGCGCACGTTGTCCGCGAGCGAGCCCGACACGACGTGCGGCACCTGCGCCACGTGCGCCACCCGGGGCGGGCGCAGGAAGGTCTCCGGGTCGTCGACAGCGGCGCCGTTCCACGCGATCCGGCCGTCGGTGTCGACGAGCCCGGACAGCGCTCCGAGCAACGACGACTTGCCGGCGCCGACCTGCCCGACGACCAGCACCAGCTCGCCGCGGCGGACGGTGAGGTCGACGTCCGCCACACCCACGGTGCCGTCGTCGTGGACCGCGGTCAGGCCGTCGAGCCGCAGCTCACGGAGCGCTCCTGCGTCCTCCTGCGCGGCGAACGGCGTGCCGCCGTCCGGGATCGCCGTGCCCGCGAACAGGTCGACGTCGCGGGGGACGTCCGCCAGCCGCGCCGTGCCGGCGTAGCGGGCGCTGACGTCGACCCAGCGCCGGGCGGTCGCCCCGCTCGTGACCAGCTGCCCCAGCCCGTACCCGATCCAGCTGAAGGTGCCGATCGAGGTGCTGACCAGGAGCGTCGTGGCCAGCGACCACGTACCGCCGAGGTGCAGGGCCCAGGCCAGGACCGTCGCCGCCCGGCTCAGCACGGACGGCGCGAGCCCGACCAGGAACCCGGTGCGTTCCTCCCGCAGCGACGCCTCGACACGACGGCCGTCCACCCGGGCGACCTGACCGAGCACGCCTTCGGCTGCCGCCGCGAGCTTGACGGTGCGCACGGCGTCCAGGGCGGAGCCGAGGAGCCGGCCCAGCTCGGCCGCGGCGTCGCCCGCCCGGCGGGCGGCGGCCGCGACGTAGCGGCTGCCCAGCACCTGGGTCGCGAACATCACCGCCGCCATCGTGAGCCCGATCGCGCCCGCCAGGAGGCTGTCGCTGAGCACGACGAGCAGCGCCAGGGTGAACGGCGCCGTGAGCAGCTCGCGCCACGCCTGGCTGTGGCCCGTGAGGCGGTACTCCTCCTGGGCCCGGGCCGTGATCTCGCCGGGGGCGTCGCGCACGGTGCGGCGCTGGGCCGTCTGCCCGCGCAGCAGGGCCAGCCGCACGCGCAGACGTGAGTCGGCCCACCAGCGCGCACTGGTACGCCGCACGGTGAGCGGCAGCAGGGTGTTGGCCGCGATCGCCACGAGGATGGCGACCGCCGGGAGCCAGGGTGCGCCGCCCTGCTCGAGGCCGACGACGAGCGACGCCCACAGCCAGCCGACCAGCAGGCCGCTGGAGGTCAGGTAGTCACCCACCTCCCAGACGACGGCGGGCAGCACCAGCCCGGCGGGCCGGGCGCGCAGCGTGCTCCACACGGCCCGTGCCAGGGCCCGGCGCGGGAGTGCCGCACGCTGCCGCGCGGGGCCGGGTCCCGTGCGGCCCGGGCCGGTGGACGTGCCGCTCCCGCCGTCCGTCCCGCCGTCCGTCCCGCCGCGCGGCAGGCGGTCGGCGTCCGGCCCGCCTCTCGGCGGACCGTCGGTGCCTGGCCCGTGCGTCCGGTCGAAGTGTGCGGCCGCGCCCGCCGGCACCGTGCCGGCGTCGCCGGGCCCCGCTGCCGCCAGCAGCCGGGCGAAGTGCCCCTCCGACGCCGCCAGGTGGTCCCACGGGCCGTGCTCCACGAGGCGGCCCCCATCCAGCACCGCGACGGCGTCGGCGTGCCGGGCCGTCGCGAGCCGGTGTGCCACGACCACCGCGGTGCGCCCGGCCAGGAGCGTCCGGGCGGCGCGCGTGACCCGCTCCGCGGTGGCCGGGTCCATCCGCGCGGTCGCCTCGTCGAGCACGACCACCTCGACGTCGCGCACGAGCAGCCGCGCGAACGCGACGAGCTGTTCCTCGCCCGCCGACAGCGTGACGCCGTCGGGGCCCAGGCGGGTGTCGAGGCCCTCGGGGAGCGACGCGACCCACGCGGTCAGGCCGAGGGCGTCCATCGCACGCTCGACCCGGGCGCGGGGGACGGGCGCCCAGAGGGTGACGTTGTCGGCCAGCGACGCGGCCAGGATCTCGGTGCGCTGCCCGACGACGCCCACGCGGCTGCGCAGCTCGCCGACGTCGAAAGTGGTGACGTCCCGCCCGCGCAGGAACACCGTGCCGGTGGGCGGCTCGACCGCCCGCGACAGCACCTTGGTGAGCGTCGTCTTGCCCGATCCCGTGCGTCCCACCAGGGCGCACGTGCTGCCCGCCGGGACCGTCAGGGACAGCGGGCCGAGCGTGAAACCCTCGCCGTAGGCGAAGCGCAGGTCACGCAGCTCGAGGTCGACGCCCACCCTGGCGCCGGACGCGCTCGTGGCCAGGTCGGCGGCCCGGGGGAAGGGGTCGCCGCCGGTGGCCTCTTGGCGTGCGCCCAGCAGGTCCCGGACCCGGTGGAACGTGCCGATCGCCTCCTCGACACGCGGCAGGAGCGCGCCCAGCACGTCGACGCGGCCCACGAACCCGGTGACCAGCAACCACAGCGTGACCAGGCGCGCCACGTCGAGCGCGCCCCCGGTGACCGCCCACACCCCGCCCACCAGGACCGCGCCCACCAGGGCGTCCAGCGGTAGCTCCGTGCGGAGCCGGACGCGGGAGAACGTGACGGACCACTGCTCCCGGAGCCGGATCTGCCGCGCGGCGAGCTCGGCGTACCGGCGCAGCACATACCGCTGGCCGTGGGCGGTGCGCAGGTCGTCCCGGGCCGCCACGGCCTCCTCGAACTGTGCCATGTGCTCCGAGCCCGCCTCCGCGCTGCGTCGGCTGAGGTCGCGCAACGGGCGGGCGGACCGCCGCGCCAGGGCCAGCACGACGGCCGCCACCACCGGGAACGCGATCCACGCCGGCCACCACACGAGGCCCGCGGTCACCCAGCCGACGACGAGGCTGATCCCCGCCTGGCCGAGCGTGATGCCGATGCCGCTGATCGCCCGGGTGAGCCGCTCGGGATCGCCGTTCACCCGGTCGAGCAGCTCGCCCACCGCCTGCTCCTCCAGCTCCGGCAGGGGCTGCCCCAGGGCCGCGGCGGCGAGGTCCGCGCGCAGGACCGCCTCCGCGCGGGCCGTCGCACGCTGCACCACGAGCCACGTCACGGCGTCCAGCACGACGACCGTGGCGCTCACCACCGCGAGCACCACCAGCGTGTCCCGGGTCGGGTGCGCCGCCATCCGGCCCGTCACGACCGCCGCGTACGCCGAGGCCCCGGCGGCCAGCAGCGCGGCCGGGACCGCGACGGCGGCAACCCGCAGCGCACGACGGCGCCACACGGAGCGGCGTCCGGCGCGGCGTGGCACGGTCCGGCGTCTCGGCCGGGGCAGGAGGGGAGGCACGGCACGACCCTGCCACCCGCCACTGACATCCACCCCCGTCCGGCCTCGACCAGGCCCGACGCGTGCCGGCGATGCCGTGTCGGTGGTCGCGCGTACCGTGGCGGCCATGACCACGTACCGAGAGCTCGCACCGCCCGCCGGCCTGCTGCCGGTCGTGGCGTGCCTGTGGGAGCACCAGGTGGCGCCGGGCGGGGAGCAACGGATCATCCCCGACGGCTGCGTGGACCTCGTCCGGCTCGACGGCGAGCTGGTGGTCGTCGGCGCCGACACGGGCCCGGTGGTCGCCCGGTCGGGAACGGCACCGGCGTCGCGCACCAGTGGGATCCGGTTGCGCCCGGGTGCCGCCGGCGCCGTCCTCGGCCTCCCCGCGGCCGAGGTGCGCGACCGGCGGGTGCCGCTCGCCGAGGTGTGGCCCGACGTCGCCCCCGCCCTCGCGGAGGCGCTCGCCGCGGCGGGCCCGGCAGGCAGGCTGGACCTCCTGGCGCGGGCGGTGCTGCGCCGGCGGGCGGAACGCGACGGCCTCGTGGCCGCCGCCGCGCGACGGCTCGGCGCGCCCGGCGCCCGGATCTCGGCTGTCGCCGCCGAGCTCGGCGTGAGCGAGCGCCACCTGCACCGGCGCACCGTGGACGCCGTCGGGTACGGGCCCAAGACGCTCGGCCGGGTGGCCCGCCTGCGCCGCCTCGTCGGACTCGGCAGGACGTCGCCGCTCGCGGAGCGCGCCCTCACCGCCGGCTACGCCAGCCAGGCGCACATGTCGGACGAGGTGCGCCGGCTCACCGGGCTCACCCCCGTCCGATTCCTGGAAGACGCCACCCTGACCGCCGCCTAACGTCACCGACATGGGCACGGACACGAGCACAGACAGGACCGCAGACATGACCGGACCGACGACGATCGACCTCGCGGCCGCCCGCCGGTTCCTCTACGACGACGCCCGACTCCTGGAGCGGCACCGCGTCGCCGTGCTGTTCGACGGTGCCCCGGCCGCCCCTGTCCTGGACGCCCTGCGTCCCTACCGGAACGACGACGGCGGCTGGGGGCACGCCCTCGAACCCGACCTGCGCGGCCCCGACAGCCAGGTCTCCGGTGCCCTGTCCGCGCTGGAGGTGCTCGCGGAGCTGGGCCCTGGCACCGGTCCCGAGGTCCAGGCCCTGGCCCGCGAGACCGCAGACTGGCTGTCCTCCGTCAGCCTCCCCGACGGCCGCGTACCGCACGTGCTGCCCACCGCGGCCGGGTACCCCGCGGCCCCGTGGATGGTGCCCAACGACGGCGGGATGCTCACCTTCGGCATCGCCGCCCACCTGTGGGAGCTCGGCGTGGAGCACCCGTGGCTCGACGCCGCCACCGCGTGGTGCTGGCGACAGCTCGACGGCGAGGCCATGGTGGGCGGCTACACGGTCCACTTCGCGGTCGCGTTCCTCGACGCGGTGCCCGAACCGGACCGCGCGGCCGCCGCCGTCGAACGGCTCCGCCCCGCCCTGCGCGCGGACGGCACCATCCCGGTGGACGGCGGGCAGGACGGCGAGGTCCTGCGGCCGCTGACCATCTCCCCCCGTCCCGGCACCCCCAGCCGCGCCCTGTACACCACGGCGCAGATCGCCGTGGAGCTGGACCGGCTCGAGCACGAGCAGCTCGACGACGGCGGCTGGGAGTTCGACTTCCTGCACTGGTCGCCCGGTCAGACCGTCGACTGGCGCGGCATCGTCACCCTCGGGGCCCTGGCGGCGCTCCGGCGGCACGGACGTCTCTGACCCGTCCGTGCGCCGGGCCGTAGGCTGTCCCGCGTGGTGACCATCGGTTATGCCGCGATGCTCGAACAGTTCGCGCCCCGCGAGGCCGTCGAGCTCGCGGCGCTCGCGGAGGCGCACGGCTTCTCCGGCGTCATGGCCGCCGACCACTTCCAGCCGTGGACGCCGCAGCAGGGGCAGGCGGGGTTCGTCTGGAACGTGCTCGCGGCCGCCGCCGAGCACACGACCGGTGACCTGGGGCCCGTGACCGCCCCGACCTTCCGGTGGCACCCGGCCGTCGTGGCGCAGGCCTCGGCGACCCTCGCGGCGATGAACCCGGGCCGGCACTGGCTCGGCGTCGGCTCGGGGGAGGCGCTCAACGAGCACGTGGTCGGCGGGTACTGGCCCGAGGCGGCCGAACGCATCAACCGCATGTTCGAGGCCGTCGAGATCATCCGGAAGCTGTTCACCGGGTCTCTCGCGGGCCGGGACGTGAAGCATGCGGGCACCTACTTCCGGCTGGAGTCCACGCGGCTGTGGACCATGCCCGAGGTGGCGCCCGAGATCCTGGTCGCGACGGCGGGACCCGTCACCGCGCGCCGTGCGGGCCGCACCGCGGACGGGCTGATCACGCAGGCGGCCCCGCCCGAGCGGATGGCGGCGCTGCTCACCCGGTTCGCGGACGGCGCGAAGGAGTCGGGCCGCGACCCGGCGACCATGCCGAAGGCGTTGCAGCTGCACCTGTCCTGGGCGCCGACGCACGAGGAGGCGGTGGCCAACGCCCTCACCGAGTGGCCGGTGGGCGGCATGCGGTTCCCGCGGTCCGACATCCGCTCGCCGCACGACTTCGCGCAGCTCGCCCGGATGGTGCGCCCCGAGGACTTCGAGGGACGGCTGCTCGTCTCGGCGGACCCGGACGAGCACCGTGCGTCGATCCAGCGCTACGTCGACCTCGGCTTCGACCGCATCTACCTGCACAACGTGGGCCGCAACCAGCGCGCGTGGATCGAGACCTTCGGACGCGAGGTGCTGCCCGCGCTGGTGCGGTAGGAGGAGGGTCCGCCGGCTCAGCGGCCGGCGGCCCAGTGCCAGCCGTAGCCCTGTCCGTGCCGGATCTCGACGGCGGCCAGGGGGCCGACGTCGGGCAGCGTGATCGTGACGGTGACCGTCGAGGGGTCCGTGAGGTGCCCCTGGCTCCAGAACGTGTCCCAGTCGGTGGCCGACGCGGCGGTGGCCTGCGCGACCGTCCCGTCCTGCCCGACCGCGTAGACGTCCAGCCACTCGCGCGGCGTCGGGGTGCCGTAGGACGAGGTGCCCGCCTGGTCGCACGAGATGGTCAGCACCGCCTGCGGCCCCTGGACCGCGGCCACCGAGGCGATCCAGCAGGAGTCGTCGCCGAGCCGTCGCGCGGAACCCTGGGGCCACGGGGACGAGGCGCTCCCGTCCGGGTCGGCCGCGGGTGCGCCGTCGCTCGCCCCGGTGGTCTCCTTCGGCTCGGGGGACGCACCGGGATCCTCCGGCGTGTCGCCCGGGCCACTGTTCGTGCCGCTGGTCGCCGCCTGCTCCCCGCCGCCGCGCGGGTCGTCCCCGAGCGAGTCCCAGAGGCCGGCGGCCGCGCCGCCCAGGACGACGGTCGCCACGACCGCGGAGACCAGCACCGCGCGGGCGCGGCGCGGGCGACGTCGTGCCGGTGCCCCGGACCGTGGGTAGGGGAGCAGGCCGGGCCCTGCGACGGGCAGCGTCGCGAGCGCCGACTGGTCGGGCACGCCGAGCGAGCGCAGGATCGCGTCCAGCGACGGGCGCTGCTCCGGGTCCTTGACGAGGCAGGCGTCGAGGAAGGGCCGCAGGTAGGCGGGCGCGTCGTCGTACGACGGGTCGTGCGCCGAGACGCGGTACAGCACGACGGCGGGGTGGTCGCCCTCGTACAGGTGGTGGCCGGTCGCGGCGTAGTACGCCAGGGCGCCGAGCGCCCAGACGTCGGCGGCCGACGTCGCCCGGCTGCCCGCCGCCTGCTCGGGCGCCATGTACATCGGCGTGCCGACGGGCTGCCCGGTCATCGTCACGCGCGTCGCGTCGGTCGTGGCGACCACACCCAGGTCGATCAGCCGCGGGCCGTCGGGCCCGAGGATCACGTTGCCGGGCTTGACGTCGCGGTGCACCAGGTCGGCGCGGTGGATCGCCCGGAGCGCCTCGGCGACGCCCCGGACCAGCTCCAGGACGTCGCGCTCGGCCAGCGGCCCGTCGGTGGCCACCGACTGGGAGAGGGTCGGGCCCGCGACGTACTCGGTGGCGAGCCAGGGCAGCTCGGCCTCGGGGTCGGCGTCGACCAGGTTGGCGATGTGGCGGCTGCGTACCGTGGCGACGGCCCGGACCTCTCGCCGGAAGCGGGCGCGGAACTCGTCGTCGTGCAGCTGGGCGCCCCGGATCAGCTTGACGGCGACCTTGCGGCCGCGGCGTCCGGTGGCGAGGTAGACGTCACCCATGCCACCGCTGCCCAGCCGGGCCCGGACGCGGAACGGGCCGATCGTGCGCGGTTCTCCGGAGCGCAGTGCCGCAGGTTCGGGCATCGACGCGGTCCGCCGGGGCGGATCCTGCAACACGGACGTTCCCCCTGTCGGTCACGGTCGGCACGGTCGGATCGTGTTAACCGGACATATTCGGATTCTGCGCCCAAAACGATATCGCACGGGCCAGCGCCTGCGCTGTAGAAAGATGGACCCGTGGAACGACTCAGCGTCTGGGCCCCTGACGGCCTGCCCGAGATCACCCCGGGCGACGACCTCGGCGGGCTCGTCGCCGACCTCCTGACCGGGCTCGACGAGCAGGACCGGCCGCAGGACGGCGACGTCGTCGTCGTGACCTCCAAGATCGTGTCCAAGGCCGAGGGCCGGGTGGTGGCCGCCGCCGACCGCGAGGAGGCGATCACGTCCGAGACGGTGCGGGTCGTGGCCCGGCGCGAGCGGCCCGGGCAGCCGCCGCTGCGGATCGTCGAGAACAAGCTCGGCCTCGTGATGGCCGCGGCGGGGGTGGACGCGAGCAACACCCCGGAGGGGACGGTGCTGCTGCTGCCCGTCGACCCGGACGCGTCGGCCCGGACGATCCGCGCGGCGCTCACCCAGCGGCTCGGCCTGCGGCGGATCGGCGTCGTCGTCACGGACACCGCCGGCCGGCCCTGGCGCGACGCGCTGGTGGACATCGCGATCGGCTGCGCGGGCATCGCACCCACCGACGACCTGCGCGGCAGCGCCGACAGCCACGGACGCCCGCTCAACGTGACCGTCACCGCGGTGGTGGACGAGATCGCCGCGGCGTCCGAGCTGGTCCGGGGCAAGTCGAGCGGGCGGGCGGTCGCCGTCGTCCGCGGCATGGGTCACCACGTGACCGACGACGACGGCCCGGGCGCCCGCGTGCTGGTACGGGGCAGCGCCGACGACCTGTTCCGGGAGGGATCGGCCGAGGCCTACGCCCGCGGGCTGTCGGACGGCCGCGCGGCGCGGGACTGACGCCCGCCCCTCACCTTCGAGACCGAGGTTGCTTGGCTTTGCGGGCCCGCAAAGCCAAGCAACCTCGGTCTCGAAGGTGATTCGCGCGGGTCCAGGCGCCTCCCGGGCGACGTGCGGTGATCGGGCGGCGGGGCTAGATCGTCGGACGGCGGGACGTGATCCGCGTGACCGGCGACGACTCGTCCGTCCCCGGGGCGGCGTCGGTCGGTGCCGGCACGGTGACCGACCAGTCCGGCTCGGGCCCGTCGCCGGCCGCCCCGGCGTCGGTATCCGCAGCGGGAGCCGGAACCGCGGCCGGAGCCGGAGCCGCCGCCGCAGGGGCCGGAGCCGACGGCGACGCCGGGGTCCCGGCGCCTCCCGGCGGCGCCGACCGGTCGGCTCCCGCCGGGTCAGGCACCGGCGACGACGGGTGCGTCCCGGTCGGTCGCGGTGCCTCGGTGGCCGGGGGCGGCGGGGGAGGCGGCGGTACCGGTGCGGTCGCGCGCTGCGGCCCGACGGCGCCGTCGCCACCCGGGCGGGCCGGCTCGGCGGCGCCCACCCCGCCGGCCGCCGTGCCCGTCGCGCCGGCCGCCGTGCCCACCCCACCGGCCGCCGTGCCCGTCCCGCCGCGCGTCGCCGACGGCACCGGGTCCACCTCGGGCAGCGGCTTCTCGAGCAGCACCACGTCCACGCGCGACTCCCGCATCTCCCGGCAGGTGGCCAGGCCGATGCCGCCCACGTAGTCCTCCAGGGTCTGGAGCAGCTTGAGCGGCGTCGCCAGGATCATGTGGAAGCCGAACGCCGCGAACGTGTCCATGGCGGTCCGGGTGAACGCGGTGTCCGCCTTGTCGAAGGCCTCGTCCAGCAGGATGGAGCCGTACGCCGGGGCGGCCGAGTCCGACGTCCCCGCGAGCTGGTAGCGCAGCGCCGCCGCGAGGCAGAACACCACGAGCTTCTGGCGCTGGCCGCCGGACAGGCCCGCCGAGGAGTCGTGCACGGCCAGCGCGATGCCGCCCGCCGTGACCTCGACACCGGTGAAGTGCACGTGCCGGCGCGTGTCCAAGCACAGCGCCCGCCACGCACGGTCGGCGGGGTCGCTCGACCCGAGGCGCCGCACCAGCCGCTCGAGCACCTCGTACTCGGGCTCGGCCTCGCCCGTGAGCGTGTCGAGCGTCGAGAGGAACTCCTCGACCGCGGCCGGACGGCGTTCCTTGACCCGGATCTCCAGGTACCGGTCGGTGTCGAACGGGGACCGACGCAGCGCCGTGTTGACCCCCACGATCCGCTCGCGGATGGTCGCGGGCGCCTGCCTGATCTCGGCGGCGAGCTTGCGCAGCGCGCGGCGCGCCTGGTCGGTCAGGAGGTCGGAGAACCGCGCCTCCTGCTCGGGCAGGCGCGAGGTGCGGATGCGCTCCAGCACCTCCAGGTACCGGGTGCGGTCGCCCACCTGTGCCGTCAGGTCGCGCGTGATCGCGGGCCAGCGCCGGCGGAACTCCGACAGCAGCCCGACGATCTCCCGCTCCGCGGCGGCGGACGAGCGCAGCCCGGCCTCCCGCTCGGCGTCGAGCGTGCGCGACACGGCCAGCGAGACGTCGTCGATGACCTCGTGGGTCACCGTCGTGCGCACGGCGGCGTACCGCTTCTCGAGCTCCTCCCGGTGCGCGAGCGGGATCGCCGTCGTCGGTGCGTCACCGAGCTCGGCCACCACGCGCTCCAGGGAGCGGCGGTGCGCACGGGCCTCCGCGAGCGTGTCGGCCGCCTCGGCGGCCGCCGCACGCGCCTGGTCCAGCCGGGTCTCGGCGGCCGCGACGTCCTGCGACGCCTGCAGCAGGTCCATCGTGCCGTCGAGCAGCCGGTCGAACGACGCCTGCGCGTCGGTCAGGTCGGCCTCGGCGGTGTCGATGTCGACCTCGCGCCACTCCCGGCGGGCCACGTGCCGCAGCGTGAGCTGTCGGCGCACGGCCTCCCGCTGCTCGGCGACGGCGTCGGCCACCGCGGCGTCGGCCTCCGCGAGCCGGGCCTGGGTCGCGCGCGCGAGCTCGAGGAGCTGGTCGAGCCGGTCGTCGGCGTCCCAGCCGAGCGCCCAGTCCTCGACACCGGGCAGCTCGGGCTGCTCGATCTCCTCGGGGCCGTGCTTGACCAGCCCGTCGCGGGTCACGGCCCGCTCGTGCAGGTCGAGGCCCGACGGGTCGTCCACGCACAGGTAGTCGTACTGCTCGGACAGCCGGCGGTGCAGCCAGCCCGCCATGGGGCCCTCGGCCACCTCGATCTTGTGCACCAGGGAGGCGTCGTCGGCGGACCGGGGCGCGTCGTTGCGCACCCCCACCACGCGGTAGCGCAGACCCGGCCCGGCCCCCACGGCGCCCGCGACGGCCGCGCGGTGGGCCGGGGCCACGAGCACGAGCGTGGCCAGCGGCCGCAGGACCGCCTCGATCACGGGGCGCCAGGCGGCGTCGTCCTCGCGGACGCGCAGCAGCTCCGCCGCGAACGGGAGCGCCGAGACGTCGAGCCCCGCCCGCTCGGCCACCGCCCGGCGTGCCGCGGCCAGGTCGGCCGGCACGTTCGTGCGGTTCTGCCGTACCGCCTGGATCCGCGAGGCCACGGCCTCGTGCCGCAGCCCGACAGCGGAGCGCGCCGCCAGCGCCTCCCGGATGCCGGCGTCGAGCGCCTCGGGGGCCCGCTGCCTGCCGACGGCCGCCACGGCCCCCGTCGCGACCGACGGCAGCGCGCCCGTCGCCACCGACGGCAGCGAACCCGTCACCACCGACGGCACGGCCCCCGTCTCGACCGACGGCGTCGCCCCCGTCACCGCGGGCACCTGCCCGCTGGTCACGGCCGGGACGGCGCCGGTCAGGGTCGGCACGGCGCCGGTCGCGGGCGGCTTGGTGCCACCGAGCTCCCAGCGGGCCTTCTCCTTGAGCGCCGCGAACTCCGCGAACGTCTCCGGCATGTTCATGCCCACGGACTCCAGGTCCGTGGCCAGCTCGCCGCGCCGGGTCCGCACCAGCGCCGCGATCTCGCCCGCGCGCTGCAGCCGGTCCGCCTGCGTGGCCAGGGCCTGCCCGCCGCGGGCGCCCAGCACGTTCACCGCCTGCTGGTGGGTGTTCGCCGCGACGTCGACCTCGGTGTCCGCCGCCTTGCGGTGGTGCTGCGCCCGCTCCTCGGCCGCCCTGGCCTCGGCCAGCGCCCGGTGCGCCAGGTCCAGCTTCCAGGCGTCCTTGAACGTCTCGAGCGACCCGCGCAGGGTCGCGGCGCGCACACCCGCCGCCGACCCCTCGTCGTACGCCTTGGTCAGCGACGCCAGACGGCTCAGGTGCTCGATCTGGCGGCGCGACGTCTCGATGTCGGCGTAGGCCCGTGCCACGTCCGCGAACTGCTCCACGGCCTGGGCGGCCAGCTCGAACGTGCCGGGCTCGTCCAGCATGTGCCCGCGGAACAGGTCGTCCAGGCTGCCCAGGTTCTTCGCGGACTGCGTGCGGTGCAGCAGCACCAGCGCCTGCTCCGAGCCGATGCCCAGGGCCTGCGTGAACGCCGCCGCGAACGGCCCGTGCCGCTCGCTCACCGTCGCCTCCGGCCATGCGGCGGACACGCCCGCGGCGTCGGGGCCGGACCGCACGTACCGCTCGAGGTCCAGCAGCCCCACCTCACCGGGCACCACGACGTGCAGCGTCGCCGGCGCCGACGAACCGCGCGTCAGGTGGAACAGCCGCACCAGCGTCACCACGGAACCCGGGCCCTCGGCGCCGTTCGCGTACCGCAGCAGCACGCCCGACCACGTCGCACCGGGGCGCAGATGGTCGGCCACGACCTCGCCCGTGCTCTCGTCCGTGCGGTGCCGCCAGGCGCCGCGCACGTAGGAGACGACGTCGCGGTCGCCCGCCTCGCGCTCCGTCGTGCCCGTGCCCGCCGCGGCGGCGTTGAACCGGAGGTGCTCCGGCGGGGTCAGGACGGCGGCCACGGCGTCGACCACCGACGACTTGCCCGAGCCCGAGTGGCCCGTCAGCAGGAAACCCTCGCGCGGGACGGGCACCACGTGGTGCCCGGAGAACGTTCCCCAGTTCACCAGCTCGATGCGCGCCAGGCGCCACTGTCCGGGGTGCGGCGACGTCATCAGCTCTCCTTCGCCAGTCGGGCGTACTCGGTGCTCAGCGCCGCCACCTGGTCCGCGCCGAACACGGTCCGCAGCACCGGCGAGACGGCCGCGCGGTCCCCGCCGAGCGGCTCCAGGATGCCCGACTCGACCAGCCGCGCCCACGTCGCGTCCAGCTGCCGGGAGAAGTCCATGGGCGAGGCGCCGCCTCGCCGCCGGTACGCGCCGAGGTGGTCGGCGACCTCGTCCCGGCTCACCGCCACGCGGCTGTCCGGCGCGTCCAGCAGCAGGCCGCGCAGGTGCAGCAGCAGAGCGGTGTCGAGGAACGTCAGGGCCACCTCGCGCACCACCCGCGGCGCGTCCGCCGTCGGCACGTCGCGCACGAAGGCGACCTGCGAGTCGGCGTCCACCACCAGGTCGAGGTACTGGTCGGCCAGGCGCTCGCGGACCACGTCCTCGTTCGTCAGCAGCGCGCGCCAGGTGTCCGGGTCGGTCTCCGCCGCGAGGTACGGGCCGCGTACCAGGCGGGCCAGGGCGAGGCGGGCCGGGGCCGGCAGCGTGCCGCGGTCGTCCGGCCAGAGGCGGTTCCCGCGGCCGGCGTCGTCGGGCTCGCGGCCGACGGCGCTCCCCGCGGTGCTCCCGGGGGACGGCGCGGACGTCGTCCGGCCGGCGGGGGTTCCGGGCCGTGCCGCGCGCAGGTCCGCGCGCGCGGGGCCGGTCACGTCGGGTTCTGTCACGGGACTCGCTCCTCGAACTGGTGCTGGGGAAGGACGGCCCGGCGCGCGACGCCGCGCGAGGACCGCCAGCTCACGTCCTCGGTGCCGCCCGTGGTCGTGCCGTGCTCCTCGGCGAGCGTCAGCAGGCCGACGACGCTCGCGGCGCCCTGCGTGGCCGGGTGCGCGGCGAGCACGGAGGCGACGGTGGCCCGGCCGGCGCCGTCCACCACGTCGTTCACGTGCCCGCGCAGCTCGTCCACGTCGATCTCCGAGTCGCGGGCCATGGCCCGCAGCGCCGTGAGCGAGACGGGGCGGGGCGCCGCGGCGGGCGCGGCCTCGGGTGCCTCCGCGTCCTCGCCACCGGGGTTGTGCGGCACGAACCCGCCGGGGGACCGGGGGGCCACGTCGCCGAGGCGCAGCGTCAGGCGCATCTCGGTGCCCGCCGGGACGTCGGCCGCGGCGGCGAGCGCGGCGTCCTGGGCCTCGCCGAGCAGGCGCCGCAGCGCGCGCTCCGCGGGGAGCTCGCCGGAGCGGACCATGCGCTGCAACGCCCGGCGCAGCGCCGTCATCGTGTCGGTCAGCTCGTCCGCGGCGTCCTGCAGCGTGGGCAGCAGACGGCGCAGGGCGGACGCCTCCGGCGGCGCGAGGTGCACCGAGTCGAGCACGCGGCCGACGTCGTCCTGCGCGCGGTGCTCCGCCTGCCGCAGGAGGTCCCGGAACGCGACCAGGCCGCGTCCCGCCTCCGACTCGGCGAGGTGGTCGACGCCGCGGTAGATGTCGTCCAGGAACGTGTCGCGCGAGCCGTCGGACTCCAGGAGCCGGCGCCGCAGCTCACGGTCGGTGCGCTCCAGCTCGGTGCGCACCCGGGCCAGGTCGGCGGGGATGTCGCCGGCGAGCGCGAGCACCTCGCGGGCGCGCTCCGCGGCCGCCTCCGGTGGCAGCGGCGCGGAGTCGCCGCGGCGGGCGCGCTCGATGCGGGCGTCGAGGGCGGCCCGCTGCTCCAGCAGCGACTCCAGGCGCGCCTCGGGGTCGGGGTCGGCCTCGTCGGCCAGCGCGTGCAGCCCGTCGAGCACCGCTCCGAGCCGGGACGGGGTGACGGCGGGGTGCGGCCTGCCGAGGCGGGCGACGAAGCGGAGGGCGACCAGGGCGCCGTCCGACAGCTCGACCGTCTCGGTGGCGGTGTCGCTCGTGGCCGGCGCGGCCCGGCGCCGGACGAGCACGCCCTCGTCGATCCACTCCGAGACGTAGAACCAGCCGGAGTACGGCAGCTCGAAGCCGGCGCGCCGCAGCTCGGGGATGTCGTCGTCGATGCGGTCGGCGAGCTGTTCGACCGGCAGCCGGCGCCGTGCCGCGCCGAGGTGGCGCTCCAGCAGCACCACGGCGGCCGCGGCGTTCCGCGACCGCAGCAGCACCCACGCGGGATGCTCCTGGAGGAGGGCGCGCACGGCGCGCGCCGCCTGGCCGCGGCGCCCCGAACCGTGCCCGGCGGCCGGCCGGGCCGCAGCGCCGTCGCCCGGTGAGCTCGCAGTACCCATGGGGGCTGAGAGTAGTAGCCCAATGTGTCGGTACGGCACCCCCGGCGGAAACACACGGGGGTCCGCTCGTCGCCGAGCCGCAAGGCGCATAGAGGTATAGAGTTCGGGCGCGGGGACGGTGCGTCCTCGATGGCCCAGCGTCGACGGGAGGGCGCCTTGCTCACGACCGCAGCCCAGATCCTGATCAGGATCCGAGACGAGCGGCAGCTCAGCATGAGCTCGCTCGCGGTACTGGCCGGCGTGCCGACGTCGACGGTGAGCCGCATCGAGTCGGGGCGGGTCGAGCCGACGCTCGGGATGATCCGGCGCCTCGCCCTGGGCGCCGGGTACCACCTGCACCTGCAGTACTACGACCTGTTCACCGGGCGCCTCGAGGACCATCCCGTCGGGGCCGGCGACGTCGACGAGGAGGGGGAGGGCGGGCGCGACCGGTAGGGGTGGTCTCGCCCGTGTCCGCTACCTTGTCCTCGTAGGGGAGGTCTCGTATGGGATGCCTGCACAGGGGCCATGACGGCAGGGGAAGGGGCGGTCTGCCGCCTGTTCCCGCGACTTGTGACATTGAGCGCAAATGCCACAAATTTCAACCAGCGCAGCACGCTCAGGTTGTGCCCGACATTCAGCCGCGCAATATGGTCGTCATATGCCGAACGTCATGATCCCCGCCGCGGTGCGGGCGGACGTGGAGACGCTGTGGGCGTTCCACGACCTGCGGCACGAGCCGCGGCCCGTCGACGTCTGCATCGGCCTGGGCGGTCACGACCTCGGCGTGGCCGACTACACGGCCGACCTCTACCTCCAGGGACTGTTCCGGCAGATCGTGTTCACGGGCGCGAACGCCCCGACGACGGTGGACGCCTTCCCCGAGGGCGAGGCCTTCGGCTACCGCGACCACGCGGTCGCGCGGGGAGTCCCGGCCGATGCCGTGCTCGTGGAGCCGTCCGCGACGAACACCAGCGAGAACCTGGAGTACAGCCGCAAGGTGCTCGCGGACCACCGCATCGAGCCGTCGTCCGTGCTCCTGGTCTCCCACCCGTACCAGCGGCGGCGGGCGTTCGCGACGTGCCGCGTGGTCTGGCCGGAGGTCGACGTGCTGTGCGTCTCCCGTCCCCTGGGCCTCGACGCGTACGTCGGGACCATCGGGGACGCCGACCGCGTGGTCGACATGCTCGTCGGCGAGACGCAGCGGCTCACCCTGTACGCGGACCGAGGCTTCATCGCCCACGAGGAGGACGTGCCGGACGACGTCATGGGCGCCTTCGACCGCCTCGTGTCGGCCGGCTACACGTCACGGCTCGTGGAGGACCGGCGTCCGATCGACGTGTAAAGCCACCTGAGGTCGATGTCACGAAGCGGATGATCCGTACATCCCTGGCGGGTCGCCTCGTTCTCCGTTACGTTCCGGGGCATGGGCGAGGAAAACAAGCGGGGCAAGGATCCCAGGAAGTTCACGTGGCAGGAGATCCTCACCTTCATCGCGGGTGCGGGGTACGTGGCCAGCCCGATCGACCTGCTGTCGGAGGGCGTGCTGGGCCCGCTCGGCCTCGGTGACGACGCGATCGCGATCATCATCGCCGGCGTCACGCTCTACAAGGCGGTGCAGCGGTTCCGCAAGCACCGGGACGTGCCGGGCGCCTCGGGCCCGACGACGGGCGGGAGCCCGGGCGGCCCGACGACGGGCACCTCGCGCCCCGGCCCCGGCGCCCCCGGCAACACCGTCCCGGGCACGGCCGAGGACGTGACCGACCGCAGACCTCGCCGCTGACCTGGTCGACCGGCCGGGGCGGGGTTAGGGTCGACGGCGTGGCCGGCACCGAAGCACCCCGGATCCTCGTCGTCGGGGGTGGTCCCACCGGGGCCGTGACGGCGGTGGCCCTGCGGCGCGAGCTGCCCGGGGCCCGCGTGACCCTCATCGACAAGGCGACGTTCCCGCGCGACAAGACCTGCGGCGACGGGCTCGGCCCGGGCGCCCGGCGGGTGCTCGACGGGCTCGGCCTGTCGCACCTGCTGCGCGACTTCCACATGCCGATGTCCGTGGCGATCAGCGGCCCGGGCGGCGTGGAGGCGTTCGCGCGCGGCCCGCTCATGGACGGGCACGACCTCGCCGGGTACGTCGCGCCGCGCCTCGTGCTCGACGACCTCCTGCTGGGCGCCGCCCGCGACGCGGGCGCGGACGTGCACGAGGGCGTCGCGTTCCGGGGCATGACGGCCACGGGGGACGGCGAGCTCGTCGACCTGCCGTCCGGCGAGACCGCCTTCGACCTGGTGGTCGGCGCGGACGGCGCCTACTCCACGGTGCGGCGGGCCCTCGGTGTCGACCGCCCCGCGATGGGGCACACGCACGTCGCCATGCGCGCGTACGGGACCGTGACGCATCCCGACAAGCCCGTCGGCGACACCCTGCGATTCGACTTCCTGGAGTCGCTGCTGCCCGTCTACGGGTGGGTCTTCCCGCTGCCGGGGGACGGCGCCAACATCGGCGTCGGCCTGCCTGTGGACCAGCTCAAGCGGCAGACCGCGCGGCACGGCCGCACGCTGCGTGACCTCTTCGACCTGTACGTCGAGGACCTGCGGGGGCGTGGCTTCGAGGTGTCCGGGCTGGGCCGGGTGGCGACGCACCAGCTGCCGCACGCCGCGGCCCGCACGCCGATGACGGCGCCCGGCCGCGCCGCCGTGCTGCTCGGCGACGCCGCCGCGACGATCAACCCGCTCAGCGGCGAGGGCATCTTCTACGGCATGGCCGCCGGGGTGCAGCTCGCGGAGCACCTCGGCGCCCTGGACCGCGCGGGCGAGGACTGGCGCGGCGCGCACCTGGCGGGCGCGCTGGGCGGTTTCGAGCGGGCGCACCGGGACCGGTTCGGCCGGCACTACCGGGAGTGCTACCTGGCGCAGCGGCTCATGAGCTCGCGCGCGTGGGCGGGCACCGCGACCCGGGCCGTGGCGGCGTCGGACGAGGCGATGGCGCACGTGGCGCTCATGCTCTTCGACGAGCAGTCGGCGGGCTCGCGCGGGCTGCTGCGCCTGGTGGGGAGCATCCTGCGGCCGCTGGTCGGGCCGGGCCGGGCACGTCGGTGAGCCGGTGCGGCATCTGTCAGAATTGAGATTCTGCCTGCACCCGGGGTCCACGATCCCGCCCTGACTCGAGGATGACGATGTCACGCACCATCCGCCGGGCCGTAGCACGCCTGATCTGGGCCGTCACCGGCTACCGGATGCGCTCCGAACCCGCCCCGACCCGGCCGACGGTGTTCATCGGCGCCCCGCACACGTCGAACACCGACTTCTTCCTCATGCTGGCCATCGCGTTCGAGATGGACCTGACGATCCGGTTCCTCATCAAGGACTCCTGGTTCAAGGGTCCGATGGGCGCCGTGATGCGGTCGCTCGGCGGCATCCCGGTGGACCGCCGCGACCCGGCCAGCATCGTGGACGAGGTGCTCGCCGCCGTGGACCGCGGCGAGGAGTTCCACCTCGTGGTGACGCCCGAGGGCACCCGGGGCGCCGGCTCGGGCTACTGGAAGTCGGGCTTCTACCGGATCGCCCTCAAGGCCGGGCTGCCCGTGACGCTGGGGTACGTGGACGGCGTCGCCCGCGTCGCCGGCCTGGGGCCGAGCATCGAGCTCACCGGTGACGTCGCCGCCGACATGGACCTGATCCGAGAGTTCTACCGGGACAAGTCCGGCGTCAAGCCGAAGAACCGCACCGAGCCCCGCCTGCGCTCCGAGGACGGCTCCGCGGTCTAGCGGGATCCCGCGTCACCCGGCGGCCGCCTCCAGCGCGTCGAGCACGCGGTCCAGCCCGAACTCCCAGGCGTGGGCGGGGGAGGACGGCGCGTTCATCGCCGCCCCCGCCGCGCCGCCCACACGCTGCGCCAGCGGGTGGGCGTCGCCCAGGTACTCCGCGAGCCGCCCCGCCCAGCGGGCCCAGACCTGCGGCATCTCCTCGGCCCGGGGGTCGCGGCGCCGCGCCCGGGCCGCTCCGCGCACGAAGTCGAGCACGAAGGTGAGCGCGGCGTCGCGGGCGACGTCGGCCAGGTCGAGCGGGTCCAGGGCGTGCAGCTCGTGGTCGTACTTGGCGATGGTGCCCGGGCCGAACGCGGTGCGGTCGTCGTCGATCTCCAGCAGCCACGGGTGCTCCAGCAGCAGCGCCAGGTTCGCCTCGGCGACCCGCCGCACCCGGGTGCGCCAGCCGGCCGTGCCGTGGCCGGGGCGCGGCATGCGCGCGCAGGCGGCGTCGGCCATCAGCACGAGCAGGTCGTCGCGGCCGTTGACGTGCGTGTAGACGGACATCGTCGAGATGCCCAGCGCGTCACCGAGGCGGCGCACCGTGACGGCGGCGAGGCCCTCGGCGTCCGCCAGCGCGCTCGCGGTCTCGACCACCGCACCCGTGCTGACGCGCGACCGCGGGCCGCGCGCGCCGCCCCGGGGGGCGGCGGGATGGTCGCGCCAGAGCAGGTCGATCAGCTCGCGGGGCATGGGTCTCCAGAAATCCGGGTGACGGGAGGGGAACATTCTGCAACCATCTTACGTTGTACACCGTACAGAGTTCAGCACGACGCGAGGAGCCCCGCTTGAACATCACCGCCACCGCCCTGTCCCTCAACGTGCCCGACGTGGCCGCGTCGGCCGACTTCGCGACGCGGCACCTCGGCTTCGCCGAGGCCATGTCCGACGACGGCTTCGTCTCCCTGAACCACCCGACCGCCGGCGTGAACATCGTGTTCCTGCGGGTCGGGCTGGCCACCTTCAAGCCCGAGCGCATCGCCGGTCCCGCCGGCCAGGGCCTGCTGATCGCGTTCGAGGTGGACGACCTCGATTCGGAGTTCGCCCGCATCTCCGCCGCCGGGGCGCAGGTCGTCACGCCGCCCGAGACGGAGCCGTGGGGCGAGCGCTACTGCCAGTTCGCCGACCCGAACGGCATCGTCTGGCAGCTCGTCCAGTGGGTCTGACGCGAGCCCGCTGATCCTCTTCGAGACCGAGCTTTCTTCGCTCTGGGGGGACTCAGAACGAAGCAGGCTCGGTCTCGAAGAGAGGGTCGTGGGCCCAGCCCGACCAGCGGCTCACCCGGACCCGGAGCACCGGGCCGTCCGGACGGCGCTCGCGGTACTGCGGGTACCGGGCGGCCAGCGCGTCGACGGCCCGCTCCCAGGCCACGCCCGTGTGCTCGACGGAAGCCGTGCCGTCGGCGCGCACCCACCAGAGGCGGGACCAGTCGTCGTCGTACCGGTCCGCGAGCACGGCGGCCCGGGGGTTCTCGGCCACGTTCCGCAGCCGCCGCAGCTCCCGCGTCGTCTTCGGCTTGTGGTCGACGACGACGACGATCTCGTCGCCCGGCGCCTCGTCCCCTGGTGCTGCGCCGTCCGGCCGGTCGGTCGGCGTCCCGACCAGGGCCCGGTCGGTCGGCGTCCCGACCAGGGCGAACGTCACGGGCACGAGGTGAGGCACGCCGTCGGCGCCCGTGGTCGCGAGGTAGGCGTGCCGGGCCGCGCCGAGGCGTTCCCGGCAGATGTCGACGTCGAGGCGCACCCCGTCATCCTCCCGCGGAGGGTCCGGAGCCCGCTGGTCAGCGGTCGACCGCCGGGCCCGTCTCGTAGTCGGCCGACAGCGTGATCTCGACGTCGATGTCGCGCGGCTGGAGCTCGACCTGCGCGCCGCCGCCGGAGGCGCCCATGGCACCGGCCCGCATGGCGTACATCGGGGCGTTTCCGCCGTCGCTGCCGCCGCGCAGCCCGGCCTCGTACAGGGCGACCGGTGCGACGGGGCCCAGGCCCAGCGCGTCGGCGTACGACTGCGCACGCACCACTGTCTCCTCCGCGGCCTCCACGCGGGCCTCCGCCTGGAGGGCCTTGCGGGTCTCGTCGGTCAGGGTCCAGGAGACCCAGTCGATCTCGACGCCGTCGACGTCCATGACGTCGGCGAGCCAGGTGGACAGCACCTCGAAGTCGCTGAAGGTCACCGACAGCCGCGCCGACGCCCGGAACCGGCGCACCCGCTGCTTGCCGCCCGACTCGGAGTTCTTGACCCGGTCGTCGTACACGTAGGAGTGCACCGAGGCGGACTCCCAGCGCTCCGCGGCACCCGCGGCGACGTGCGCCTTGGCCTGGTCCACGAGGATCGTGTGGGTCCGGGCCACCTGCTGGACCACGTCGCTGCGCAGCGTGCCCGAGAACACGACGTGCAGGTTCACCGTGCCCCGTTCGGCGGGGTGCGTGCGCTTGGCCTGGCCTTCGACGGCGATACGAGTCATGTGCCGAGTCTGCCGACCCGACGTCGGCCCGCGCCACCCCGGCGCGCCGACGGACCGTGCCGGCCGCTGCCGGCCCCTGCCCGCCCGCGCCTGCCCGGGTCAGCCGATCGTGCCCTTGCCGACCTCGCCCCGGACCAGGCTCGGCTCGAGCCCGCAGAACTGCCCGTACCGGGCCGCCTCCTGCTCGAGCGCCGACCACACGCGGGGGCTCGGCTCGTCGGTGAGCTCCACGGTGATCTCCACCGTCCGGGAGCGCAGCACCCGTGACCAGCCGCCCGCGATCATCCCGTCCGCGACCACGAGCCCGGTGAACAGCCAGCGGTTCGGCATGCCGTCGCGGGTCAGCGACGGCCAGCCCCGGAAGTCGTGGCAGAACAGCTCGTCGTAGACCGACAGCAGGCGGACGGTGCCGGACGGGGCGGGCTCGGGCAGGTCGCCGTCCGTCCAGAGCGTCAGGCCCGCGACCTCGTGCCGCGTCAGCCCGGCGTCGGCGACGGCGGCGCGCGCGTCGGCCTTGGTGAGCGTGGCCCACCAGGCGACGTCCTCGGCGCGGCACGGCCCGTGGCCGCGTACGTACGCGCGGGCCAGGTGGACGCGCGCCTCGTCCTCGTCCCAGGTCTTCTGCTCGGGCAGGAGCCGGTACGTGGGCTGCTTGCCCCGCATCGGGCCGCTCGCGACGAGCAGGTCGAGCTCCGCGTGCATCATGACCTGACCGAGGTCCCACGCCCGGACCGGCGCACCCTCGGCCTCGGCGAGCACCGCGCCGAGCTCCTTGCGGGTCAGGGGGCCGGCCGCGAGCGCGTCGGCGACGACGGCGTGCCGACGGGGCAGCAGCGCGTGGTCGAACCCGTAGGACCGCTCGGTCGAGGCCATCGCCCGGCGCACCCGGTGCGCGGTGGCCGTCATGAGCGGGGCCAGGTCCTCCGGGACCACGTAGTGCCAGGTGGGGCGCAGCACGTGCGTGCGCAGCACGGTGCCGTCCGCCAGCGCGGCCTGCACGTCGGCGAGCGTCGTCGGGTCGGCGAGGCGCTGGGCCACACCCCAGGCCGAGGAGTGCAGCTCCTGTGCCTGCACCGCGCCGAGCCGGCCGACCACGGCGGGCACGCCGCCGTCGTCGGCCGGACGCAGCGCGCCCAGCCCGACCGAGGTGAGCCGGGCGCGCTGGAGGTCGCGGACCTCAGACGTAGTAGGCATCGTCGCCGCCGTGTCCTGCCGCGCGGGCACGGCGGTGCCTGCGCAGGCTCCGGATGAGCAGGACCACGCCGATCACGAACAGGATCATCACCGGGATGATGAGCAGCGGGGCGAGCACCGAGACGAACCCGAGGCCGATGCTGGTGACGTCCTCCGCGGCGCTGACCACGGGGGCCGCGGTACCGCCCGAGACGGTGTTGGCGACCACGCGCCCGCCCGCCTTGGCGGCGTGGGTGCCGAGCGCGAGGACGATGCCCGCGACGATCGGGATCCACTGGCCGGACTGCACGAACGTGCTCGGGTCGGTGACGGTCGTGGTCTCCGACATGGAGCCCGCGCCGAACGCGATGCCACCCGCTGTGGGGCGCACGACGGTCTGGACCACGTCGTTGATCGAGTCGAGCACCGGGATCTTGTCCGCCGCGAACTCGAGCACCAGGAGCACCGACAGGATCGCCAGGACCCAGCCGTTCTCCAGCCAGGCCCAGGTGCCGGGCAGCTCCACGAGGTCGGTGAAGCGCGAGAGCACCCCGAGGAAGATGAGCGGGACCCATGCGTTGAGGCCCGCCGACAGGGCGAGTCCGGTTCCGGTGGCAAGTTCGAGCATGACTCGAAGTGTTCCACGGCACACCGACACTCCGGGTGGCGAACGTGTCCGGTGTGCCCGATCCGTTACCCGGCCGGGGCCCAGCCCCGGCCCGGCGGGCGTCCAGGCTGGTAGATCGGGTCGGGGTCTGCGAGAGTTGCTGCAGTTCACCGCACTGGTGCGCCGACCGGAGGCTTCGATGACCTGGACGATCTTCGCCGTGGCCTCGGTGGTGCTGCTCGGGCTCTCCGCGGGCGTGTTCTTCGGGTTCTCGTCGTTCATCATGAGCGGCCTCGCCCGGGCGTCCGACGACGCCGCGGGCGCCGGGATGAACGGCATCAACGAGTCCGCGGTGCGGCCCCCGTTCATGGCCGTCTTCTTCGGCGCGCTGCTCGTGCCGGGCGTGACCGGCATCTGGGGCCTGGTCGGCGGGCACCGCGGTGGCGGGTGGGTCCTGGCGGGCGCGGCGGTCTACCTCGTGGGCACGTTCGCCGTCACCATGGCCGGCAACGTGCCCCTCAACAACCGCCTGCTCGCGGCGCGGGACAAGGCGGTCGAGTGGCGCGCCACGTGGCGCCCCTGGACCCGGTGGAACCACGTGCGGACGGTCGCGGGCGTGGTCGCGACGGTGCTCGCCGCGATCGGGCTGCTCTGACCGTCGGGGACAATCGAGCACGTGCCCGCCATCGACTTCCACCGCACCCTGCCCGGATACGCCCCCACCCCGCTGCGTGACCTGCCGTCGCTGGCGGCCGAGCTCGGCGTCGGCCGGGTGCTCGTCAAGGAGGAGGCGAGCCGGCTCGGGCTGCCCTCGTTCAAGGTGCTCGGCGCCTCGTACGCCGTGGCGCGCGCCCTGGCGGACCGGTTCGGCGCCGCCGCGCTCACCCTCGACGCGGTGCGCGACGCCGTCCGCGGCCACGCCGTGCGGCTGTACGCCGCCACGGACGGCAACCACGGCCGCGCCGTCGCGCACGTCGCCGCCCTGGTCGGCGCGGCCGCGACCGTCTACCTGCCGCCGGGCGTCACGGAGGACGCCCGCTCGGCGATCACCGCCGAGGGCGCCCGCACGGTCGAGGTGGACGGCGACTACGACGCGGCGGTGGCGCGCGCCGCCGCCGACGCCGCGGGCGACCCGACGGCCGTCCTGGTCCAGGACACGTCCTGGGCGGGCTACACCGAGGTGCCGCAGTGGATCGTCGACGGGTACGCGACGCTCTGCCAGGAGACCGACGACCAGGTCGCCGCGCTCGGCCTCGGTGCCCCCGACCTGGTGGTGGTCCCGGTCGGCGTCGGCTCGCTGGCCCAGGCCGTGGCGAGCCACTACCGCGGCGCGGATCACGGCGGCCCCGCGCTCCTCGCGGTCGAGTCCGACCGCGCCGCGGCCCTGGTGGCGTCCCTGCGTGCCGGTGAGCGCGTGTCCGTGCCGGTCGGCGAGACCATCATGACCGGCCTGGCCTGCGGCACCGTCTCGGCGCTCGCGTGGCCCGTGCTCCGGGACGGGCTCGGCGGCGCCGTCACCGTCTCCGACGACCAGGTGGCCGCCGCCGTCGAGGACCTGGCGCGGCTCGGCGTCGACTCCGGGCCGTGCGGTGCCGCGCCCCTCGCCGCGGCCCGCCTCGTGCTGGGGCAGGCGGGGTGGCGGCGCGCCATCGGTCTGCGGCCCGACGCCGTGGTGCTGCTGCTGTCGACCGAGGGCCGGGCGGCCAACCCCGTGCCCGAGGACCGGGTCTGAACCCGGCCCGCCCTCCCGAACCGTCCCCGCCAGGAGCTTCCGTGCCCGCCTCGCCGCCCACCTCTCGGCCCGCCCCTCAGCCCGCCCGGCTGCCCGCCGCCCTCGAGCGGGTCCTGCCGCTGCTGCGCTGCCCCGCCTGCGGTGCGCCGCTCGCGCCGGGTGACGGCGCCCTACGCTGCCCGGAGCGGCACAGCTTCGACGTGGCCCGGCACGGGTACGCCGGCCTGCTGACCGGCGCACGTGCCACCAGCGGCGACGACGGCCCCATGGCCCGGGCCCGCCGCGACTTCCTGGCCGCGGGCCGGTACGCGCCGGTGCGCGGCGCCGTCGCGGACCTGGCCACCGAAGCCGTCGCGCACCTGCGGCAGGGCCCGGCCGACAGCGGCCCGGGACGCCCCTTCGTCGTGGACGTCGGCTGCGGCACGGGCTACTACCTCGCGGGCGTGCTCGACGCCCTGCCCGACCCTCGGACCGGTGCCCGGCCCGACGCCGTCGGCCTGGGCCTGGACACCTCGGCGCACGCGCTGCGCGTCGCGGCGAGGGCGCACCCCCGCGCCGCCGCGGCGACCTGGGACGTGTTCCGGCCCTTCCCGGTCGCCTCCGGGTGCGCGGACGTGCTGCTCGACGTGTTCGCCCCGCGCAACCCGGCCGAGTTCCACCGGGTGCTGCGCCCGGGCGGGGCGCTCGTGGTCGTGCGGCCGTACCGCGGGCACCTGGCGGAGCTGCGCCGCCAGGTCTCCGGCATGGTGGCCGTGGACCCCGACAAGGAGCGGCGGCTGCACGACGCGCTCGACCCCTGGTTCGAGCCCGTCCGCACGCGCGAGGTCGAGTACACGACCCCGCTCACGCGGCAGGAGGCCGTCGACCTGGTGCTCATGACGCCGAGCGCCCGCCACGTGACCGCCGCCGACCTGTCCGACGACGACCTCCCGGGCGAGGTCACCGTCTCCGTCCTGGCCACGGCCTATCGGCGTCGCGACACGATCTCGGCGGGGGAGCGGCCGCCGGCGGCGGCGACCACGCGCCGCTGAGGCCGGCGCTCGCGTTCGAGAACGACCTCAGGTGCAGATCCGGCCCCGATTCCGTCCCTCAGGTCGTTCTGGAACGTGACTGGCGGCGACCACGGGGAGTCAGAGGTGTCACGAGCCCTTGGCGGCTGCTTTCTGCGCCTTCTTGAACGCGCGGACCTCCTGCAGGCTCTCGGCGCTGGTCACATCCGCGATCGAGCGGCGCGAGCCCTCCTCGCCGAACTCGCCCGCCGCCTCGCGCCAGCCCGCCGGCTCGACCCCGCGCTGCTTGCCGAGCAGGGCCAGGAAGATCTTGGCCTTGCGCTCGCCGTAGCCCGGCAGCGCGTTGAGCCGCGTGAGTACCTCGGCGCCGGTCGGGGCGCCGCCGTCGGCGCCGGGGGCGGTCCAGATCCGGGCCGCGTCACCGTCGTACTCGTCGACGACGGTGCGCGCGAGCTCCAGCACCCGGCCCGCCATCGACCGGCCGTAGCGGTGGATCGCCGGGGGAGTGGTCGCCATGGTCACGAACTCGTCCGGGTCGGCCTCGGCGATGGCGCGGACGTCGAACGAGCCCATCCGGTCGCGGATCTTGCCGGGTCCGGCGAACGCGTGCTCCATGGGGAACTGCTGGTCCAGCAGCATGCCGACGAGGAGCGCGAACGGGTCCTCGCTCAGCAGCCGGTCGGTGTCGGGGTCGCCGGTGATCCAGAGCTCGGTAGCCATGCCTCCATAGTGCCCGATACAAGTGCCCGTACACCGGCCGACGCCCGTCCGCAGCCGGGCGCTGCTCTCAGCAGAAGCACCCGGCCTCGACGGCTGCGCGCCCCTACTCTCGACCACATGGCCGACACCGCACCAGCTCAGCCCGCAGCCCGCGCCGTCGCGCCCCGGGGAGCCGGCAGCCCACCGGCGCGGACGCGACGGGAACCGCTCTGGCGGCACCTGGTCGGGGAGCGACTGCGGGACGTGCGGCACGGCCGGGGCGAGACCCTCGACCAGACCGCGCGGCGGGCCGGGATCTCGCCCCAGTACCTGTCGGAGATCGAGCGCGGGGTGAAGGAGCCGTCGAGCGAGATGATCGCGGCGGTCACCGGCGCACTGGACATCACGCTCGTGGACCTGGTCGGTGCCGTGGCCGACCGGCTCGGCACGGTCCGTGAGACCGTCCGGGACACGCTCGGGCAGGCCACCTGCCGGGCGGCCTTCGCGCTCGCGGCGTAGCCGGCGCCGGCGCCCGAGCGGCGCCGGCTACGCCCCCTCAGCGCTGCTCGATCACGTGGTCCAGCAGGCCGTAGTCCCGCGCGCCGGCGGCGGTGAAGATGCGGTCCCGGTCGGTGTCCGCGCGCAGCGTGCCGACGGCCTGTCCCGTGTGCCGCGAGAGCGCCGCCTCCATGTCGGCCCGGATCCGGACCACCTCGTCGGCCTGGAGGATGAGGTCCGGGATGGCGCCCCGGCCCTGGGCGGCCGGCTGGTGCAGGATCACCCGGGCGTGCGGCAGCGCCGCGCGCTTGCCCTCGGCCCCGGCGGCGAGGAGCACCGCGCCGACGGCGACGGCCTGCCCCACGCACGTCGTCGACACGGGGGAGCGGATGTAGCGCATGGTGTCGTAGATGGCCATGCCCGCGCTCGGGTCGCCGCCCTCGCAGTTGATGTAGAGCTGGATGTCGCTGTCCGGGCTGCTGGACTCCAGGTGGATGAGCTGGGCGATCAGCGCGTTGGCCACCCCGGCGTCGATCGCCGTACCGAGGTAGATGATCCGCTCGCTGAGCAGCTGGGAGTAGACGTCCATGATCCGCTCGCCGCGCGGGTGCGCCGCGATGACGTTCGGGATGGTGTAGGTGCTCATCGCGCGTCCCCCTCGTTCGTCGCACCGGTCGTCGCTGCGGTCGTGGTGGCGAAGCCCGTCCGGGCGCGCTCGCGGGGTCGGATGTCCCCGAAGCTGGTCACGATCGAGTCGACGAACCCGAACTCGCGCGCCTCCTCGGCCGTGTACCAGTGGTCGTGCAACGAGTCCTCGAAGATCCGCTCGATCGGCTGCCCGGTGTCCTCCGAGACCAGCCGCAGCACGGTGTCGCGCGTGTGCCGCAGGTCGTCGGCCTGCAGCTCGATGTCGACGGCGGTGCCCGCGATGCCCGCGGAACCCTGGTGCATGAGCACGCGGGCGTTCGGCAGCGCACGCCGCTTGCCCGGGGTGCCCGCCGACAGCAGGAACTGCCCCGCGCTGTAGGCGATGCCCAGCACGAGCGTGGAGACGTCGTTGGGGATGGTGCGCATGAGGTCGCGGATGGCCAGCATCGCCGGGACGGAACCGCCCGGCGAGTGGATCCACAGGTCGATGTCCGACGACGGGTCCTCCGTCGCCAGCGCGACGAGCTGCGTCATCAGGAGCGTGCCGTTGTCGTCGTCGAGGGGTCCGTCCAGGACGAGGACACGCCGCTCGTACAGGTCGCGTCGGGAGCGTTCGCCGAACTGGGGTGCCTTCGGTGCTTCGGTCATGCCTCCACGGTGCCCCGCCCGGCGGCTCGGGGGCAGGCGGATCTGCCGGGAGCAGCACTGCTCAGAGCAGCGGGCCCGTCCGCGACCCGGTGGCGGTCAGAGGATCAGCCGGTCCGCGATCTCCAGGGTGTCGGTGAGGAAGTGCCCGTCGTCGCGCACCACGAGGGTGCCGCCCAGGTGGTCGAACATGGCCCGGCCCTGCTCGGCGTCGCAGCCCGCCTCGTCGGTCACGGAGTTCAGGTAGACGAGGTCGCGGGCGTGCGACCGGATCGCGTCCCAGTCGTAGGACTCCTGCAGCACCGGCTCGGGTCCCGGGTTCGGGTTGGTGCAGTAGCCGCCCACCAGCACCGCCTGGGCCACGGTGACGTCGATGTGCTCCAGGACCGCGAGCAGCAGCGCGGCACCGCCCGAGTGGCCCACGAGCACGGTGTCCTCGTCGAACGTGTGCGCGCCCAGCACGGTGGGCAGGAACGTCTCGATCGGGTCCACGTTGAGTCCGGGGTGGTGCGGCGTCTCGACGTCGTACCCGCGGGCCCGGAGGCGGTCGGCGAGCCACGGGTACCAGATCCACCTCGGGTCGGCGCGCGTGCCGTGGAAGATGATCGCCCGGCGTCCCATCAGCTGTTCCTCTCGGTCGGGGCGGGTACGGCGGCGACCGCCGGCTGCACGGTCAGCGCCATCTGGTCCAGCACCGGCTCGAAGCCGATCGCCGCGTACGTGCGGTTGGACACCGGGTTGTCCCGGTCGGTGTAGAGGCAGACCCGGTGACCGGCGTCGAGCACGTCCTGCGCCGCGTGCGCCACCAGCGCCCGGGCGTAGCCGTGGCCGCGGTGCCGGGGCGGGGTGTAGACGGGGCCGATCCGGGCCACGCCGAACGACGGCGGCTTCACACCGGTCAGCTGCACCACCTCGCCGTCGACCTCCCACAGCCAGACCTCTCCGTCGGCGACCATGCGCGCGGCGCCCTGGACGGCGGGCGGGTCCGGGGCGGGCGGGCGTCCGGCCTGCGCGTCGGCCTCGGCGTGGAAGACGCCGAACCACGCCTCCACCAACGGCAGGTCGTCGGCCGTGGCCAGGCGGGGGCGGCCCGGCGGGGCCGGGTCGGGCGGGATGATCCGGGTCGCCTCCCAGAGGCGGTCCGGCCGGCCCTCGTCCACGGTGCCACCCGTGGCCCGCAGCACCTCGTCCGTGTACGCGCGGACGGCGGGCAGGGGGCCGTTGGCCGAGGTCAGCGCCGGCTCCCCGGCGAGGGTCGCCCGGTCGAGGGCCGCGCGGGCCAGCAGCCGGGCCGCGTCGTCGGGCAGGGCGGGCACCCACACCGTGTGCGGCGGGTACGGCATGGTGCGCATCGACACGCCGACGACGGCGCCGCCCGCGTCCCGCACGACGGCCCACCACAGGGGGTGGGCGGGCCGCGGCGCGCCGGCCGGGAAGGTGCGCGCGGCGTGGTGCGTCACGGTGGCCACGACGCTCCACACGACCGGGTCGGCCGCCATCAGGTCGCCCGCGACGGCCAGGACGGCGGCCGGGTCCTCGTGCAGCTCGACGCTGTGACCTGTGCTCATGCGGAGATCCTGGCACGCCGGCCGTCCGGTTTCGAGCGCTTTCACCGGTACCGGCGCACAGGGTCCCGGCCCCGGCTCAGCGGACGAGCCGCACCTCCAGCACGTGCGTGTCCGGGTCGGTCGCGGTGACGCCGTCCGGCAGGAAGCCCGCGCGCTGGAAGAACTTGCGGGCGCGGGGGTTGGACGCGTACGTCCAGATCTGGGCGGAGGTGCCGGGCGGGAGGGCGTTCTCCAGCAGGGCGTGGCCCACGTTGGTGCCGTGGAAGGCCGGGTCGACGTACAGCTCGTGCAGCTCGACGGGCCGCACCGGCGGGTGGCCCAGGTGCGGGCCGGACGGGTTCTTCATCGCGAAGCCGACGATCTTGTCGCCCACCTCGGCGACCAGGGCCTTGTTGCCGGCGGCGAGGATGCGCATCCAGCCCTCGGTCCGGGTGCCGAGCGTCTCGGTCTCCCAGTGCTCGGGTGGCAGCAGCTCGCCGAAGACCGCGCGCCGCGTGGTCCAGTGCACCGCGGCGATGCCGACGGCGTCGTCCGGGGTCGAGGCGCGGACGTGGAAATCTGACATGGGTGGAACGGTAACCCGACTACCTGACCATACGTATCTCGGCGAGGTCGGCGGTGCTCGCGTCGACCACCCGGGCGCCCTCCGTCAGGAAGCCGTTGCGCTCGTAGAAGCGCCGGGCGCGGGGGTTGTCCTCGGCCACCCAGAGCTGGGCCGGGGTGCCGGGCGGCACGACGGCGTCCAGCAGCGCCTGCCCGACGCCGGTGCCGTGGTACGCGGCGAGCACGTACAGGAGGTAGAGCTGCCGGTCGCGGACCGGCAGCACGTCCTCCTGCTCCACGGCCTCGCCGGCCATCGCGATGCCGACCACCTCGTCGTCGGTCTCGGCGAGCAGCGGGGCCGCGCCGTTGGCCAGCCACCGCTGCCACGTGGCGACGCGGCGCTCGAACGTGGCGGTGGCCCAGAACTCGGGCGGCAGGATCGACCCGTACGTCGTGACCCAGGTGGTGTGGTGCACCCGGGCGACCGCGGCGGCGTCGGACGGCGTGGCTGTGCGCAATCTCACGACGCGCAACATACTCCCGCGCGGGGTCGACGGACGACCCCCGGCGCGGGAGAACAGCCAGGTCAGGCTCGGTGCAGGGTGCCGACCAGGCACTCCTCGATGCCGACCGCGGACAGGAGCCGCGACGGCACGGGCGCGAGCCAGCCCACGGCCTCGTGGGCGGGCACCAGGCGCACGTCCCGCACCTCGTACTCCGCGCCGCCGCGTGTGACGCGCACGGTGCCGGAGCTCATCGTGTTGCGCGCCCAGTCGGTACCCGAACCCCACGGCAGGGGCAGCACCGCGACCACCCGGTCGTCCGGCCGGGCCGCGAACGCCACGAGCGGCGTCTCGTAGCTCTTGCCTGACCTGCGGCCCACGTGGTGCAGCACCACCCAGGGCGGCAGCTGACCGGCGATGCGGAGCATCCACGGGTTGAGGACCTTGCCTGCCTGGACGACGAACTCGGGTGCGGCCATGGCCTCCATCATCGTCCAGGCGGGCCGATCCGGCAGCCGGAGCGGCACGCCGCGCCCCGCCGGCTCAGCCCTCGTCGAACGAGAGCACCGGACGCCCCGTGCGCGGGTGCGTCAGCACGTCGACCCGCACGCCGTAGACCGGTTCGAGCACCGCGGGGACCAGCACCTCGGCCACCGGCCCCGCGGCCACCACACGACCGTCCGCGAGCAGCACCAGGTGGTCGCACGTGGCCGCCGCGAGGTTGAGGTCGTGCAGCGCGGTGACCACAGTGACGCCGTCCGCCGCCAGGTCGCGCAGCGTGCGCATCGCCGCGAGCTGGGCCGCGATGTCGAGGTGGTTGGTCGGCTCGTCGAGCAGCAGCAGGCGGGGCTCCTGGGCCAGCGCCCGGGCCATGTGCACGCGCTGCCGCTCGCCGCCGGACAGGGTGCCGACCTCCCGGTCGGCGAGCGCCGCGGCCCCCGCGGTGGCGAGCGCCGACCGGGCCGCGGCGCGGTCGGCGTCGGAGTCGCCCGCGAGCAGCGCGCGGTGCGGGATGCGGCCCAGCAGCACGGCGTCCAGCACCGACAGCGGCAGGTCCGTCGTGGCGTCCTGCTCGACGAGCGCGAGCACGCGGGCGCGCTCGCGGCGGGGCAGGGCGCCGAGGTCGGCGGCGCCGAAGGTCGTGACCGGGCCGTTCCTGGTAGCGCGTCCCGCCTGCTGCACGCCTGCCAGCACGCGCAGGAGCGTGGACTTGCCGGACCCGTTGGGCCCCAGCAGCCCGGTGACGCCGCCGGCGGGGGCGACCAGCCCGACGCCGTCCAGCACCAGGCGCCCGTCGATCTCCCAGGAGACGTCGGCGCCGGCCAGGCCGGCGTGCGCGGCGCGGGGTCCCGTGACGGCGGGCGCGGTCGTGTACCCGGTGCTCATCGCTTTCCCTTCCACAGCAGTGCCGCGAAGACCGGGGCGCCGATCGCGGCCGTCACGATGCCCACGGGCAGCTCGCGGGGTTCGAAGACCGTCCGGGCCAGCGTGTCGGCCCAGACCAGGAACGACGCCCCGGCGAGCGCCGAGAGCGGCAGCAGCAGCCGGTGCCGCGCCCCGGTGAGCAGCCGCACCGCGTGCGGCAGGATCAGCCCGACGAAGCCGATGGACCCGCTCTGCGAGACCAGCGCGCCCGTCAGCAGCGCCACGCCGACCAGCAGCACCCACCGGGTCCGGTTGACGGGCACGCCCAGCGCCGCGGCCGCGGTGTCGCCGAACGTGAACGCGTCGAGCACCGAGCCGCTGAGCGCGAGCGGGACGCCGATCAGCAGCGCGGCGCCACCGGCGACGGCCACCGACGTCCACGTGGCCGACGCGACCGAACCCATCAGCCAGGACAGCACCTCGCGGAACGCGTCACCCGTGGCCGACCAGAAGATCACGAACGACACGGCCGCCGCGCAGAGCTGGCTGATCGCGAGCCCCGCCAGCACGGTCCGGGTGGGCGTGATCGCGCCGGCCGCGCCGGCCAGCGTGAGCGCGAGCGCCAGCGCCCCGACGGCCCCGGCGAACGCCGCGACCGGCAGCAGCAGCGGTACCCCGACGAGCAGCACCAGCACGGCGCCGAGCGACGCCCCCGACGACAGCCCCAGCAGGTAGGGGTCGGCGAGCGGGTTGCGCGTGAGCGACTGCATCACGGCGCCGCACAGGGCCAGCCCCGCGCCGACGGCCGCGGCCGTCAGGATCCGCGGCATCCGCAGCTGCCACACCATGCCGTCGCGCAGCGCGGACAGCGGCTCGACGCCCAGCGCGCCGCCCAGGCCGAGGTGCGTGGCCAGGGACCGGGCCACCTCGGACAGGGCCAGGTCCGCCGGCCCGACCGTGACGGCCACGCCGACGCTCAGCAGGAGCACCAGCCCGGCGCCCGGCAGGGCGAGCGCGGGCAGGGCCGGCGCGGTGCGTACGGGTCTGCTCGTCACGGGTGTGCTCGTCACGGGTTCAGGTCCGCGAGCTGCTCCACCACCGACGCCACGGCGTCGACGTTGCGCACCCCGGCCTCGGTCGCCGGGAACGGCACCACGACGTAGCGCTCCTCCCGCACCGCCGTCATCTCCCGCGTGGCCGGGTTGGACTCCAGGGCCTCGATCTTCGCGTCGGCGGGGTTCCACACGGCGTCGACCAGCACGATGACGTCGGGGTCCGCCTCGACGATGCTCTCCCAGCCGAGCGAGGTCCACGTGTCGTGGACGTCGGCCGCGACGTTCGTCAGCCCCGCGGCCTCCATGATCATCTGCGGTGCCCCGATGCCCGCCCCCACGTACGGGGTGTCGTCGCCCGAGGACCACCACAGCGCCGTCAGGCCGCGGTCGTCGGGGGTGGCGGCGTCGAGCGCCGCGCGCTGCTCCTCGACGAGCGCCGCCGCGGCGTCCTCGGCGCCGAACAGGGAGCCGACCTCGGCGATCTCGTCGAAGACGGTCTCGAACGTCAGCGGGTCGGGCATGTACCCGTCGGCCTTGCACGCGGCGGGGGAGACGTAGGTGGCGACGCCCAGCGCGGCCAGGGTCGCGCGGTCGCCCGCCGTCTCCGCGGTGAGGTTGGACTCCCAGCCGGCGTAGACCAGGTCGGGCTCCAGCGCGAGCGTCGCCTCCGAGCCGGGCACCTCGTCGGCGAACGGCTCGTCGACGGCGGGCACGGTCTCCCGCTCGTCCGGCACGGGGCCGTCCAGGAAGGCCGAGCCGACGATCCGGTCGCCGAGGCCCAGCGCGAGCAGCATCTCCGTGGTGGACGACTTGATGGTCACCACGCGCTCCGGCGGCGCCTCGACGGTGGTCTCGAACCCGCAGTTGTCGAGGGTCACGGGATGTCCGCCCGACGTCGGCGACGCGCCCCCGGCGTCCGGCTCACCGGAGGCGGAGGCCGCGCACGCGGCGAGGACGAGGACGGCGGCGACAGCGGGCAGCGCGAGCGCGGGACGGGGGTGCACGAGGGGGCTCCGATCACGGGAGGTGCAGGGTCGGCGAACGACCCACGGCCGTACGGCCATGGGCGAGCAGCGACGCGCCATCTCGCGTCCGGGCGGGGAAGCGGCTCACGACGAGAGCCGCGTCGGCGGGCCAAAGCGTGGCCCGCGACCCGGCCGCCACGATACACCGGCAGGACCGGACGATCCGGGTGGATTCGCTCTCGGCGTCGCGACCGGACACCGGTCGTGCCTACGGTGTCGGGAACGACGTGCGTGAACCCGCGACGGAGGTCGAGACGGAGGTCCCATGACGAACGAACCCGACAACCCGGCGCACAACCCCGACCCGGAGCCGGACGGGCGCACGATGCCCGCCAGCGGCAACCTGCAGCCCGGCGAGACCCCGCCCGAGTCCGACCAGACGAGCGCGCCCCAGGGCCACGAGGAGCACGGCCCGCCCGCCTGGGTGCCGCGGGCCTGGATCGTCGCCATCCTGGTGGTGGCGGCGGCCGTCGTCGCCCTGTTCGCGGGCTATGCCGCGGGCCTGATGCGCTGAGGGATGCGCCGAGCGGTGCGCGGCGCCGGGGCCGCAGTGCCGGGGCTACAGTGCCGCCATGAGCGACAGCACCCCGCAGACCGCGCCCGAGACCGCACCCCGGACCACGCCGCCCCGCCGCGCCCTGGTGACCGGGGCGTCGTCGGGCATCGGGGCCGCGACCGTGCGCCGGCTGCGTGCCGACGGCTGGGACGTCGTCGCCGCGGCCCGCCGCGCCGAGCGCCTGGAGGCGCTCGCGGCCGAGACCGGCTGCGCGCCCTACGCCCTCGACGTGACCGACGACGGCGCCGTGGCCGCCCTCGCCGAGCACCTCGCCGCCACGGGCGGGCTCGACGCCCTGGTCAACAACGCCGGCGGCGCGCTCGGCCTGGACCGCGTGGAGGACGCCGACGTCGACGGCTGGCGGCAGATGTACGAGACCAACGTGCTCGGCACCCTGCGCGTCACCAAGGCCCTGCTGCCGCTGCTGCGCGCCGCCGGAACCGCCACGGGCGTGGCGGACGTCGTCACCGTGACCTCCACCGCGGCCCAGGGCGCCTACGAGGGCGGCGCCGGCTACACGGGCGCCAAGCACGCCGAGCACATGCTGTCCCAGACGCTGCGCTGGGAGATCGCGGGCGAGCCTGTGCGCGTCATCGAGGTCGCCCCCGGCGCCGTCGCCACCGAGGAGTTCTCCCTCGTCCGGTTCGGCGGCGACGCCCGGAAGTCCGCCGCCGTCTACGAGGGCTACACGCCCCTGGCGGCCGAGGACATCGCCGACACCATCGCCTGGACCCTGTCCCGCCCCGACCACGTCAACATCGACCTGGTCACCGTCCGCCCCCGCGCCCAGGCCCACAACTCCAAGATCGTGCGCGGCACGGGCATCTGAGCACCGGTCACCCACGCGTCGCTCCGGTCCCTCGCCCTGAGATCGGTCGTCCGATCGACCGATCTCAGGGCAAGGGACCGATCCAGGGGAGCGGGCCGGTCCTTACAGGGTCGTGACAGCGTGGGGGCGGGACCCCGTACCCGGACGCCCGCGTGCCAGGCTGGGGACATGACCCAGGCACCCGAGAGGTCCGCGAGCCCGCGGACCGACCGCATCCCGCACGACGCCCGGTGGGCCGCCCTCGCCGGAGTCGTCGCCGGCGCGGCGGGACTCGCCGTCGCGGAGCTCGTCGCCGCGCTCGTCGCCCCGGGGTCCAGCACCCTGTTCGCGGGCGGCGCCGCCGTCGTCGACGCGGTACCCGGCTGGCTCAAGGACTTCGCCGTCCAGTGGTTCGGCACCGCCGACAAGGCCGTGCTGCTCGGCACCATGGGCGTCGTGCTGGCCGTCGGGGCGGCGCTCGCGGGCTGGGCCGAGCTGCGCCGTCCGCCGCTGGGGTCCCAGCTCATCGGCGCGGTGGGCGTGATCGGGGCCGTCGTCGCGGTGCTGCGGCCCGAGGCGACACCGCTGTGGGCGCTGCCCAGCCTCGTCGGCATCGGCGGGGCCGTGATCGCGCTCCGCGCCGCCGCGGCACGGCTCCGGCCGGAGCCGGACCTGCGGCGCACGCCGGACCGCGATGCGGCTGCCGGCATGGACCGCCGCGGCTTCCTGGCGGCCACCGGCATCGCCGCGGGCGTCGCCGTCCTCGCCCTGGCCGGGTCCCGCCTCGTGTCGGCGGGGTCGGCCGCGGTGAACGCCGTCCGCGACACGCTCCGGCTGCCCGCCGCGCGCCGCGCCGCGGCTCCCGTGCCCGCGGGCGCCGACCTGGAGATCCCGGACCTCACCCCCTACGTCACGCCCAACCGGGACTTCTACCGCATCGACACGGCGCTGCGGGTGCCGCAGCTCGACCCGGCCGACTGGTCGCTCGAGGTGCGCGGGCTCGTGGACGAGCCGTTCACGATCACGTGGGACGAGCTGCTCGCGCTGCCGCTGGAGGAGCACCACGCGACCCTCGCCTGCGTCAGCAACACCGTGGGCGGCGACCTCATCGGCAACGCGCTGTGGCTCGGCTACCCGATCCGCGCCCTCCTGGAACGCGCCAGACCGCAGGCGGGTGCCGACATGGTGCTCTCGCGCAGCGACGACGGATTCACCGCGGGCACGCCCCTGGAGGTGCTGCTCGACCCCGACCGGGACAGCCTGCTCGCGGTCGGCATGAACGGCGAGCCGCTGCCCGTGGAGCACGGCTTCCCCGCGCGGCTCGTGGTGCCGGGCCTGTACGGGTACGTGTCGGCCACCAAGTGGGTGACGTCGCTGGAGGTCACCACGTTCGACGCCGACCAGGGCTACTGGACGCCGCGCGGCTGGTCCGCGCTCGGGCCGGTCAAGGTGCAGTCCCGCATCGACGTGCCGCGCGGCTCGGCGCAGGCCGGCGCGGTGACCGTGGCGGGTGTCGCCTGGGCGCAGCACACGGGCATCGGCGCGGTGGAGGTCCGGGCCGACGACGGCGACTGGGTACCCGCCGAGCTCGCCGAGACCGTGGGGCCCGACACGTGGCGCCAGTGGCACGTCTCGCTCGACCTCGCCGCGGGCGACCACACGCTGACGGTGCGGGCCACGGACGCCGACGGGCTCACCCAGACGGAGGCGGAGGCGCCGCCCGCACCGGACGGCGCCACGGGCTGGCACACCGTGCAGGTGTCGGTGGGCTGACGCTCAGCAGAACGGGGCCGACGCCGAGCCCGTCGCGGCCAGGAGGAGCTCGTGCAGCTGCTCCCGCTGCGCGGGGTCGAGGCCGGCGAACACCTCGTCCTCGACCGCGGCGAGCGCCGTCTCCGCGCGGCAGAGCAGGGTCGTGCCGTCGTCGGTCAGGGTCACGACGTGCCGCCGCCGGTCCTCGGCCGACCGGCGGCGCTCGACCAGGCCGCGGGTCTCCAGCTCGTTGAGCAGGCCCACGACGTTGGTGCTGTCGAGCACGAGCACGGTGGCCAGGTCGCGCTGAGT
Organism: Promicromonospora thailandica; assembly: GCF_024171955.1. Taxonomy (GTDB): domain Bacteria; phylum Actinomycetota; class Actinomycetes; order Actinomycetales; family Cellulomonadaceae; genus Promicromonospora; species Promicromonospora thailandica. The sequence continues at coordinate 82,735 of NZ_JAMTCS010000003.1, forward strand.
GATCTCGGTGCGCTCGCGGAGCACGGTGAGGGCCACGAGGTGCCGGGTGCGCAGGCCCAGCGGGGCGAGCGCCGACTCGGAGCGACGCCGCAGGTGGCGCGCCAGGTAGTCGACCAGTGCGCCGGACCGCCGGGTGGGCCGCTCCACGACCTGTTGCTCGTCCACGGCCATCTCCCTCGTCGTCGCGCCCCCGCGGCACCACTCTACGGGTGCGCGGGGGCGTGACGTGGGCTTTTACGCGGTAGGCGTGCGGGGTTCACCCGCCCGCGTAGGCGGGGGCCCACAGGTCGTCGATCTCCGCCTCGGCCTGCCGGCGGCTCTCCTCGGCCAGGGGCACCAGCCCCGACATCGCCGGGGTCGAGGAGGCGAGCGTGAGCTCCGTGGTGATGAAACGGGGCTCGATGCCGACCAGCGACAGGCCGTGCGGGAGCCACGCCGACGCGTGGTCCCAGCCGTGCCGCGGCGTGCCCTCCGCGTAGCCACCGCCGCGCGACACCAGGACGACGAAGTCGCAGGTCCCGAGCAACCCGTCCCGCGTGTCGGGGTCGAAGCCGAGGCCCGGCGCGATGAGGTGGTCCAGCCAGGCCTTGACCGTGCTCGGCGCGCCGAAGTTGTAGATCGGCAGGCCGAGCACCACGGTGTCCGCGGCGGCGACCTCGGCCGTGAGCTGCTCCATGCGGGCCCAGGACCGGGCCTGCTCCGGGGTGTGCTCGTCCAGCGGCACGCCCCGGCTGAGGTTGGCCGCGGTGTCGAAGTGCGGCACCGGGTCGGCGGCCAGGTCGCGGTAGGTGACCGACCCGTCCGGGTGGGCGGCGCGCCAGGCGGCGGCGGCACGGGCCGTCAGCTGCCTGCTGACCGAGCTGTCGCCCTGGATGCTCGCGTCGATGTGCAGCAGTGTTGCCATGGTGAGGGTCCTCCTGGAGTCAAATGCGGACCCCACCGTCAATCATTGATCCACTACAAACCATTCCCGGTGCACATGTGACCTGACTCACTGCTGCCGGCGCGGGTCGGGCGCCGGCAGCAGACCCACGGTCGTGGAACGGGCTCAGTCCAGGCTCAGCGTGCCGACGAAGGCGTCGACCAGCTCCGAGTCCTCGCCGGACTCGCCGACCGGCAGCGTCATGGTGATCACGTACCGGACGTCGCTGTCGGCAGGGTGGACGAGGATCCGGACCGGCGTGACCTGCGGGTCGCCCTCGGTGGAGAGGCCCATCGCCGCGCGCAGGTCCGGCGTCCCGCGCTCGACGGTCGCCGTGCTCGAACCCGGCAGGTCGAAGCCCTCGGCGCCCTCGCCCGGCACGGACGTCAGGCCGCTCGCGGTCGTGTCGTAGTACTCGTACTCCGGGGTCAGCCGGGCGACCCGGATGTAGGGCGGCACGTCCTCGCCGTCGTGGTGCCACATCTGCGACGTCTCGCCCGGCTCGTCCTTCGTCGGGCCGCTGGACACGACGTCCGGCGGCAGCGCGTACGACAGGTCGTCCAGGTCGTGGGCGTGCCAGCCCTCCGGGACGACCCCCGGGTCCGCCGCGCCGCCGCCGGCGACGTCCGCCGGGGCCGAGACCGCGGCCGGAGAACCGCCCGGCAGCAGCGTGCCCCCCGTCGCCGACGTGCTCAGCGCGAACGCGGTCACGGCGACCGCCGCCACCGCCGTCAGGCCGCCGCCCGTGGCGAACGCGGCACGTCGCGCGCGCGTGCGGCGGACGGCGACGCGCGACATGTCGTGCGGGTCCGCCGGTGTGGGCGGCGTGACGCCCGCCGTGACGTCGCGCAGGTGGGCGAGCCAGCGCTCGTCGACGGGCTCGTCGAGGGCCGCGGGAGGTGTGTTCCTGGTCATGCGTCCTGTCCTTCCGAGAGCAGCGTGCGCAGGCGGGCGAGGCCCCGTGCGCCCTGGGACTTCACGGTGCCGATGCTGGTGCCCAGCTCGGCGGCGACCTCGGCCTCCGAGCGGTCGAGCAGATGGCGCAGCACGACCACCCGCCGCTGGCCCGGCCCGAGCCGGCGCAGCGCCCGTACGAGGCGTTCGCGCTCGACCACCTGGGCGGTGCCGTCCGTGGCGGGGGAGCGGAACGCCTCCTGCACGACGGCGACGTCCTCCGGCGAGCGCAGCACCTCGCGGCGGGTGCGCCGCCAGCCGTCGATCCGGGCCGTGGCCAGCACCCGCCGCGCGTAGGCGAAGGGGTTGCCGTCCTTGACCCGGGACCAGCGGCGGTAGGTCTTCTCCAGCGCGATCTGGGTGAGGTCGTGGGCCCGGTGGTCGTCGCCGCACAGCAGGTAGGCGATGCGGTGCAGGGCCGCGGTGCTCTCGACGGCGAACTGCCGGAACTGCTCCTCGGCCGTCACGCCGGTGCGGACCACCGAGAACGCCACGGGCTGGTCGGGATGATCGGTCACCGGTGGACCGGTCGCTTCGCTGAGTGCGCTCATGCCCCTTGGACGCACCCCGGCCGCCGGAAGGTTGCACGCGTGACGTCTCCGGTTGCCGGCGCCCGGTACGATTGCTCCACAGGCATCGACCCGGCCATCACCGGTGAGCCTCCGGAAGAACAGGTCGCCACGTCGCCGTCGGGCAGCGGGACGGCCCCAGTAGAACCGGACGGGTAGGCCCGTCACAGCCGTCAACGAGCGGGCGCCCGCCACAGGCGGGCGTCAAGCGGGGTGGTACCGCGGCGCACCCAGGTGCGGCGTCCTCGCAGCAGAGCACGACCGCACTTCCCTGCTGCCGAACCGCTGAACCCGCCAGGAGCCACCGTCATGGCCTATCCGCTGCACCGTCCCGCCGACGCCGAGGGCGCCGTCCCCGCGTCCCCCAGCCTGCCCGACGTCGAGCGCGACATCCTCGCCTACTGGGAGAAGGACGACACCTTCCGTGCGTCCGTCGAGGCCCGCCCGGCCGGGGAGAACGGCGGCAACGAGTTCGTCTTCTACGACGGCCCGCCGTTCGCCAACGGCCTGCCGCACTACGGCCACCTGCTGACCGGGTACGCCAAGGACGTGGTGCCGCGCTACCGCACCATGAAGGGGCAGCGCGTCGAGCGTCGCTTCGGCTGGGACACGCACGGCCTGCCCGCGGAGCTGGAGGCGATGAGCCAGCTCGGCATCAAGACCAAGGACGAGATCGTCGAGCTCGGCATCGACCGGTTCAACGAGGCCTGCCGGTCGAGCGTGCTCAAGTACACCGACGAGTGGCGCACGTACGTGACGCGGCAGGCGCGCTGGGTCGACTTCGACAACGACTACAAGACGCTCAACCCGACGTTCATGGAGAGCGTCATGTGGGCCTTCAAGTCGCTGTTCGACAAGGGCCTCGTCTACGAGGGCTTCCGCGTGCTGCCCTACTGCTGGAACGACCAGACGCCGCTGAGCAACCATGAGCTGCGCATGGACGACGACGTGTACCAGCAGCGCCAGGACCCGGCCGTGACGGTCGGCTTCCCGGTGACCCGGGTGCCGGACGGCGCGGACGTGCTGCAGTCGGGCGACCACCTGCTCATCTGGACGACGACGCCGTGGACGCTGCCCTCGAACCTGCTGGTCATGGTCGGGCCGGACGTCGACTACGTCGTCGTCGAGTCCTCGTACACGGGCACGCCCCAGCGGTACGTGCTGGCCGAGGCCCGCCTGGACGCCTACGCGCGCGAGCTCACCGACGAGGGCGCCGAGGCGCCGAACGTCGTCGGCCGGCTGACCGGCAGCGACCTCGTGGGCGCCGCGTACGCGCCGCCGTTCGCCTACTACGCGGGCCACGAGGGTGCGCACCGGGTGGTCGAGGCCGACTTCGTCACGACCACGGACGGCACCGGCCTGGTGCACAACGCCGGCGCGTTCGGCGAGGAGGACAAGCAGGTCAGCGACCGCGAGGGCGTGGCGCCCGTCATCCCCGTGGGCGCCGACGGCCGGTTCGTCTTCCCCGTCGAGGAGTACGCGGGGCTGCAGGTCTTCGACGCGAACGCGCCGATCATCGACCACCTCAAGGCCCGCACGCGCGGCACCGCGGACGACGAGGCCGGGCGGACGACGCCGGGCACCGTGCTGCTGCGCCGCGAGCAGTACGCCCACTCCTACCCGCACTGCTGGCGCTGCCGCAACCCGCTGATCTACATGGGTGTGTCCTCGTGGTTCGTCGAGGTGACGAAGTTCAAGGACCGCATGGTCGAGCTCAACGAGCAGATCACCTGGGTGCCCGACCACATCAAGCAGGGCCAGTTCGGCAAGTGGCTGGAGAACGCGCGCGACTGGTCGATCACGCGCAACCGGTTCTGGGGCTCGCCCGTGCCGGTGTGGAAGAGCGACGACCCGGCCCACCCGCGCATCGACGTGTACGGGTCGTTCGAGGAGCTGGAGCGCGACTTCGGCCGGCTGCCGCGCGACAAGGACGGCAACCCCGACCTGCACCGGCCGTTCGTCGACGAGCTGACCCGGCCCAACCCGGACGACCCCACCGGGCGGTCGACGATGCGCCGCGTCGAGGACGTGCTGGACGTCTGGTTCGACTCGGGCTCGATGCCGTACGCGCAGGTGCACTACCCGTTCGAGAACGCGGACTGGTTCGAGCACCACTACCCGGGCGACTTCATCGTCGAGTACATCGGGCAGACGCGCGGCTGGTTCTACACGCTGCACGTGCTGGCCACGGCTCTCCTGGACCGTCCGGCGTTCCGGACGGCGCTGTCGCACGGCATCGTGCTGGGCTCCGACGGCCGCAAGATGTCCAAGTCGCTCAAGAACTACCCGGACGTCAACGAGGTCTTCGACCGCGACGGCTCCGACGCGATGCGCTGGTTCCTCATGGCGTCGCCGATCCTGCGCGGCGGCAACCTGGTCGTCACGGAGGAGGGCATCCGCGACGCCGTCCGGCAGGTGCTGCTGCCGCTGTGGAGCACGTACTACTTCTTCACCCTGTACGCGAACGCCGGGAACGGCGGCGCCGGCTACGCGGCCCAGCCGCTGACGCCGGAGCGCGTGGCCGGGCTGCCCGTCATGGACCGCTACCTGCTGGCCCGCACCCGCGGCCTGGTCACGGACGTGACGGCGCAGCTCGACGGGTACGACATCGCGGGCGCCTGCGAGTCGGTGCGGCAGTACCTGGACGCGCTGACCAACTGGTACGTGCGCACGCAGCGGGACCGCTTCTGGGCCGAGGACGCCGACGCGTTCGACACGCTGCACACCGCGCTCGAGACGCTCACCCGGGTGATGGCGCCGCTCGCGCCGCTGCTCACGGAGGAGGTCTGGCGCGGCCTGACCGGTGGGCGCTCCGTGCACCTGACGGACTGGCCCACGCCGGACGGCTCGGCCCTCGTGGCCGACGACGACCTCGTGGCCGCCGTCGAGTCCGCACGGGCCGTGGTGTCGCAGACGCTGGCGCTGCGCAAGGCGAACAAGCTGCGCGTGCGGCAGCCGCTGCGCTCCCTCGTCGTGGCCGTGTCGGACCCGGAGGGCGTCGCGCCGTTCACGGGGCTGCTCGAGTCGGAGCTGAACGTCAAGGAGGTGCGCCTGGTCGAGTTCTCGCCGGAGGTGGCGGCGTCCTACGGCGTGACCGAGCGGCTCGCCGTGAACGCCCGGGCCGCCGGCCCGCGCCTGGGCCGCGGCGTGCAGGCCGTGATCAAGGCGGCCAAGGCGGGCGACTGGTCGGTGTCCGGCGCGGGCGCGGTGGTCGTCGCGACAGCGGACGGCGACGTCGAGCTGCAGGACAGCGAGTACGAGCTGACGACCGTGGTCGGTGGCTCGGCCGCCGACGCGGGCGAGGTCGCGGCGGCCGTGCTGTCCGGCGGCGGCTTCGTGGTGCTCGACCTGGCGCTGGACGACGCGCTGCGAGCCGAGGGCTACGCCCGCGACGTGATCCGCGACGTGCAGGACGCGCGCAAGGCCGCGGGCCTCCAGGTGGCCGACCGCATCACGCTGGACCTCACGGTCCCGGCCGAATGGGTCGCGGCCGTCGAGGAGCACCGCGAGCTGGTGTCGCGCGAGACCCTCGCGACGTCGCTGACGGTGGCGGAGGGTGCCGCCCGGACGGTGGCGGTGGCCAAGGCCTGACGGCGCTGCCCGCCACCCACCTTCGAGACCGAGGTTGCTTCGCTCTGAGGCCTCTCAAAGCGAAGCAACCTCGGTCTCGAAGGTGAGCGGGGACCGGCCCGCTCGTCAGGTGTCGATGCGGGCGCCCCAGTGCTCCAGGATGTCCACCATCGGGATGCCGTACACGTACGTGAAGCACTGGGTCGGCAGGGACGTGCGGCCGCAGGAGCGTCGGTTGGAGCCGCCGTCGATCATGCCGCGCGCGTACGCCTCACCGCCGATGACGATGTACATCGGGCCACCGCTGTCACCTCCGCCGACCACGACGCCGCCGTCGTCCCGGCTCGCGCGGAACCCGTGGCACGTCGTGGAGCCGCACGTCCATGCGATGTCGGTGGCGCGGATCGTCGCGCAGTGCTCGCCCGTCACGGCGCCCGAGCTGCAGATGTTCTGCCCGACGGCGGGGCGCTGCACCGTGGTGACCGGGAACGTGTGGCCGCCGGGCCTCGCGTCCCAGGGCCCGCCGAACACCGACGCCGCCGTCTCGGGGTCGCCGACCGGGTCGATGAGCTGCGCGTCGAGACCCAGCGCCCGGTGGGTGACCGTGCCGAGCCGGTGACCCATCCCGTCGCGCACCACGTCACCCACGCGGTCGTTGCAGTGCGCCGCGCTGACGATGCGGTGGTGCCCCTCGCCGGTGACCACCGAGAAACCCGTCGTGCAGTAGTCGGTCCCGTCCGCCGTGGCGATCGCGCCGCCCGCGTGCCAGGGTGCGTGGTCGTCGCGGCGGCTCCCGGCGGTGGACTCCACGCCGTCGGCGATCAGGGTGGTCCGCACCGGCACGCCGGCCGCGCGCCCCAGGTGCTCCGCCAGGTCGGACCGCCGCGCGACGGCGGAGTCCTGCCTGATCTCGGCGACGAGCCCCGTGAAGTCGGGCGCGGGGAACGCGGCCAGGACGGCGTCCGGCCCGTGCTCGGCACGCTGGCTGTCCAGCAGGCGGGTGCTCGCCGCGCGCAGCTCCGCCTCGCTGAGCGCCGCCCGCCGGACGTCCACCCGCACGCCGTCGGGCGCCTGCCGCCGCAGCCCGACCACCGGGGGCGGGACCGCGCCCTTCCAGGACACGGTCACGGTCGCGGTCTCGTAGTCGACGGCGACGCCCGCGTACCCGGGCAGCCCGGCGAGCGCCGTGGCACCCGCGGCGGTCCGGTCGACGGCGGACCGGACGGTGTCCGCGGCCGTGCCTTCCGCCGTGCCTTCTGCCGTGTCCTGCTCGACCCCCGGCTGTGCCGCCACGCGGACCACGGCTGCCGCGGTGCCCCCGCTCACCACCACAGGCCCGCCGCCCCCGACGCCGGCAGCCGCCGGCACCGCGAGCACCGCGGTCATCGCCATCGCGCCGACGACGACCCCGCGCCGGACCGTGCTGACTCGCCTCATGCTGTCGTCCCCCCGAGCGACACCGCAGCGCCGACCGGCGTTGCGGTGTCATCGTTGAGCACCGGGTGAAAAGCCGCAACACAGGCTGTGATGCGTCTCACCGGATCTGTGGGCTATGAGCGAGGCCGGTCGACCGCACCTGCGGGGGTCAGGTCGGGTCAGGCGCGTACGCCGTGTCAGTCTCCACCTCGAGGACGTCGAGCGCGATGCCGACGAAGGACTGCGTACCGATCGCGAGGAAGCCGCCCGCTGCGGCCCGGGCGACGTCATGGCCGAGCGCCATGGCGGCCCGGGCGTCCAGGACTCGGCCGTGCAAGGACTCGGCCGTGGCGAACGACAGGTACGCGTCGGCCCGGGCCGGGATCACGGTCTCGACGCCGTGGAGCGCGGCAAAGCAGCCCTCGACATCCTTCGTGTCCGGAAAGCTGGCCACCACCGTGGTGAGGGGGCCCAGACGGCGGCGGTACTCCGCCACCGCAGCGGCGACGCCCTCGGGTGAGATCGCGCCGTCGACCATCACCGGCACTCCGTCGCGGGTGTGCAGGCTCATGCGGCCGGGGACACGCACGCCGGCGAGAGCGCGTGTCGTCCGCCGGGCGTCCACCGTCCAGCCGAGCTCCGCGGCCATGGCCCGGCCCGCGGACTCGCCGAGCGAGGCGTTCAGCCGGGTGATCGGAGCCGGGCCCGCGGGTACCGAGGTCGGTGTACCCGGAGTCACGATGACGATGTTCGCACCGGCTCGGGCCGCTGTGTCCTCGATCACGGTTGCCACCGCGGGTACCTGCTCGACGGTCACGATCGTCCGGGTGGCCGGGCCCACGACGCCCAGCAGGTCGCGCGCCACGTCCTCGAGCGTGGGGCCGAGCAGGTCGCCGTGCTCGTAGAACACCGGTGTCACCGCGACCACGCGAGGATCGAACAGGCTGACCTCGTCGGAGCTCCCGCCGAGGCCTTCCTCGAGCACGAGCACGTCGACATCCTGGGCAGCGGTCCATGCGGCGCCCGCGATCGTGAACGCACCGGTCGGCGACAGGTACCCGTCGCTCGTCGCACGAACGTCGGCCCGGGCGCCGGCGAGCGCTTCCGCGAGGCGTTCGTACTCCTCCGGAGTGATCGCCGAACCATCGACGCGCATGCGTTCGCGGTTGGTCCGCAGACCCGGGGACGAGACCAGGCCGACGCGTGCAGCCCGCCTACCGACGACGTCGGCGCCGGACAGGGTCGCCGCCGCGTGGATCGCGGTCGTGCCCTTTCCCTTGGAACCCACCACGGTGAGGACAGGGGGCGTGCCGTCCCAGGCGCCGAGCACCTTCCCGATCGCGCGAGCGCGGTCGAGGGACCGGCGTGACCCGGGCCGCTTGTCACGCCACTCCGCGAAGAAGGCGTCGTCTCCCGGAAGATGCTGGGCCGTCACGGACCTACCTTCTCACCGGCGGAGCCCGGTTCCTGAAATCTCCTCCGGTCCTGCCAGCTCCCCGACCCAGCCGTTGTCCACCCTCGCCCCACGTCGCGGCCGAGGAATGCGCAGGCGAGCCAGTGCGAACACTGACATGAGGGCCGTTCCGAGGCCGAGCGTCGGCCAGTGCGGATCGGGCAGGGCCGCTCCCGCCAGCACGAGGCTCGCCAGAGGAACGACGAGCGAGTTCAGGTTGCGGACGAGGACGGGCCGGAGCCGCCGCCGCACCGTGACCACCGTGGCGACCGGAGCGCCCAGGTCTCCACGGAGCTGGGCCGACATGCGGACGACGACGTGCGGAGACATACCCTCAGGGAGGTGGGGCCACAGCCGGTTGACCCGCTGCACCCTCTTGATCGAGTCGGGTGGCGCGCCTGTCTCCGGAGGGTCGTGGTCGGCGACGGCGAGGGCCGCGACCTCCCGACCACCCCACCGCACCAGCACCTGCTGTCCGGGTTCGACACCGATCCTGTCGAACACCGCGGGGTGCAGGCTCACCACGGCCGCGCCGTCGTCGCCCGCGTGCGCCTGCATGATCCGGGCAGCGAACTCCGGCGCACGGAACAGGGCCCGCCACAGTCGTTCGGCCAGGGTGTCGGTAGCGCCACCGAGCCGTCTGAGCCAGCTGTCCCGGTGTTCGCGCCGGGTGACGGCGGGCGTGGCCGCGACCAGCGCGACCTGACCGTCGTCCGCCGTGCTGTCCGAGGCGATGAGGAGCCGTAGCTGGTAGCCGAGACGGATCTGTCCCGTCGGCACATGGGCTCGGGGTACGGCCCGTACCCATGCCGTCACACCGTCGTGCACCAGGAGGTAGATGCCCGCGACCAGGTCACCGGGGCTGACGTGCACCTCGTCGGCAGCAGGGAGGTCGCGGGCGAGTGCGGCCCGAGTGCGCAGCGGAACGATACGGGGAACCACCAGCGAGAGGACGGAGGCGTCGTCCAGCTTCTCCCGCAGGCGCCGACCGACACCGATCTGCCCTGGGGAGAGCCCTCGGGCCTCCTCGGGCACCCCTACGGCCGTCGCGCTCCACGCCCAGGCGACCACCGACCGGTCGTCTGCGGTGACCGTCACGGGGACGGGACCGCGCAGCCCGGCGAGCGCGTCCGGGTGGACGACTGCCAGCGGCAGTCCCGAGGCGATTGCGACGGGAACTGCCGTCAGGGCGGAGGACGGGTCCGGCGACGCAGTGCTCTCGATCGCGGTCACCAGCGCCGTCACCAGACGGCGGAGGTCGTCCGACGCGTCGGACGGGGGCCTGAGGTGGGCACCGACCTCCACCTGGACCGCAGGCACGCCGCGGGCCTGTGCGTAGGCGGTGACCGTGGTCGACCGCATGGCGCCGAAGACGGCGTTCGTCGTGACACGCAGGTCGCTCCGCCCGAGCGTATCGAGGAGGCCCGCAGGAACGTCGCCGCTGCCCGTCCCGAGGTCGACATCGGACTCAGACCGGCTGCGCATGCCGTGCAGGTCGATGACGACGGCTGGTCGGAGGCCGGCCAGGCGATCCTTGAGCGGGTGGGCGTCGTCGTAGTTCGCGTCGCCCGCCGTGCCCGCCGCGACGAGGGCGGTGCAGCCGGTGAGCTCGGCGAGCAGGATGGCGAGACCGCCCGTGCCGCGGTCGGCGAGCTTGAGCTCGCCGTCACGGACATGGTTCGCGGCGTGAGAAGCCGTCAGGACGACCTCAGGTCGTGACGATCCGCGCAGCTCCAGCAGGCCCGGTGTCGGCTCCGCCACACCTCGCGGCAGCCCCTGCGGCCAGGGTCGGGCTCCGCGCTCGTACCCGTTCTGACTGAACACCTGCTCGAAACCCTGCCAACGGGCCACGACGTCGCCGTACGGCGGGGACGTCCGCTGCTCGTCCGACACCAGCTGAGCCCCCACCCGCGATCGGCAACCTTGATGCCGGAACCCTATCCTCGTCCCGTGGACGCAGCCTTCGAAGCAGTGCGTCGCGAACTCGCGACTCGAGCCCCAGAAATCGACATCGACCCCACCATGACCCGCGTGCAGCGTGTCCTGGAACTTCTCGGTGACCCCCACCGCGCCTACCGCACCGTCCACGTGACCGGCACCAACGGCAAGTCCTCCACGGCCCGCATGGTCGAACGCCTCGTGCGGGAGCACGGACTGCGCACCGGGCTGTTCACCTCGCCGCACATGGTCAGCTACACCGAACGCATCGCCGTCGACGGCGAGCCGCTCAGCACCGAACGGTTCGTCGAGGTGTTCGAGGACGTCGCGCCGTACATCGGCGTCGCCGACCGCGAATCGCAGGAGGCGGGCGGCCCCCGGCTCAGCTTCTTCGAGGTGCTCACCGTCATGGCGTTCGCCGCGTTCGCGGACGCCCCGGTCGACGTCGCGGTCATCGAGGTCGGCATGGGCGGACGGTGGGACTCCACCAACGTCGTCGACGGAGAGGTCGCCGTCATCACGCCCGTCGCCCTCGACCACGAGCGCTGGCTCGGCTCCACCATCGCCGAGATCGCCACCGAGAAGGCGGGCATCATCAAGGACGGCGCGAACGCCGTGATCGCCGAGCAGCCCGACGCCGCGCTCGAGCCCATCCTGGCCCGCGCCGAGAAGGTCGGCGCCCACCTGATCCGCGAGGGCATCGACCTCGAGGTGGTCGACCGTCGGGTCGCCGTCGGCGGGCAGCTCGTCGACCTGCGCACCCCGGCCGGCGTCTACACCGAGATCTTCGTGCCCCTGCACGGCGCCCACCAGGCGCGCAACGCCCTCCTGGCGCTCGCGGCCACCGAGTCCCTGATCAGCGGCGGCCGGGCCCTGGGCGCCGAGATCGTCGAGGCGGGGTTCGCCGGCGTCGAGGTGCCCGGACGCCTGGAGCTGGTGCGGTCCAGCCCGACCGTGCTGGTCGACGTCGCGCACAACCCCGCGGGTGCCGAGGCGCTCGTGGACGCGCTGGAGGAGTCGTTCAACCTGCAGCACCTGGTGGCCGTGGTGGCCGTCATGGCGGACAAGGACGCGGAGGGGCTGCTGGCCGTGCTCGAGCCCACGGTCGCGGAGATCGTGGTCACGCGGAACTCGTCGGACCGGTCCGCGGACCCGGAGGACCTCGCCGAGGTGGCCCGCGAGGTCTTCGGGGACGACCGGGTGCACGTCGCCGACCGGCTCGACGAGGCCCTGCAGCTGGCCACGGACCTCGCGGAGGCGGGCGACCGGCACGGCAGCGGCGTCGGTACAGGCGTGCTCGTGACGGGCTCCGTGGTGACGGTCGCGGACACGCGCATCCTGGTGGGACGCGCCTGACGGCCGACCTGTACGCCCGGCACGTCCGTGGTGTTACATGAACCCATGGGACGCGTCCCCCGGTCCGGCGCCGTCGCCGGGTCGCGCAGCCCACGAGGAGGTCGCCGTGAAGAAGCTGCTGAACGATCCCGCTGACGCGGTCGCCGACTCGCTGGCCGGCTTCGCGCTCGCCCACGCCGACCTGGTGCAGGTGAGCTCGTCGCCGGTCTACGCGAGCCGTGCCGGGGGCGCGGTGACGGGCAAGGTCGGCCTGGTCAGCGGTGGCGGCTCGGGGCACGAGCCGCTGCACGCGGGCTTCGTGGGCGCGGGCATGCTCGACGCCGCCGTCCCGGGCGCCGTGTTCACCTCGCCCACCCCGGACCAGATCCTCCCGGCGATCCAGGCCGCGGACGGCGGGGCCGGCGTGCTGACGATCGTCAAGAACTACACGGGCGACGTGCTCAACTTCGAGACGGCCGTCGAGCTCGCCGAGGCGGAGGACATCGAGGTGGCCTCGGTGCTGGTCAACGACGACGTCGCGGTCGAGGACTCGCTCTACACCGCGGGCCGCCGTGGCGTGGCCGGCACGCTCGCCGTCGAGAAGATCGCGGGCGCCGCGGCCGACCGGGGGGCCGACCTGGCCACGGTGACCGCCGTCGCCGAGCGGGTCGTGGCCAACGTCCGCTCCATGGGCGTGGCCCTGGCCGCCCCGGTGGTGCCCCACGTGGGCCGGCCGAGCTTCGACCTGGGCGACGACGAGATCGAGGTCGGCATCGGCATCCACGGGGAGCCGGGCCGGCGCCGGGTGCCGGCGGCGAGCGCCGACGAGGTCACCGAGATGCTGCTGGTGCCCGTGGCCGACGACCTCGCCCTGAACGGCGGTGACCGAGTGTTGCTGTTCGTCAACGGTATGGGCGGCACCCCGCTGTCGGAGCTCTACGTGGTCTATGGTCGAGCGCGGCGCCTTCTCGAGGAGCGCGGTGTGACGGTCGCCCGTTCACTGGTGGGCAACTACGTGACGTCCCTCGAGATGCAGGGGGCCTCGGTCACGGTGCTCCGGCTGGACGACGAGCTGGAGGCGCTCTGGGACGCGCCGGTGAACACTGCAGCACTCCGGTGGTGAGACAGGAAAGGGTTCCGGACATGGCGTTGGACGCGGGCTGGGCGGAGCGATGGGTCCGCCGCACGGCGGATGCCGTGGCGGACGCGAAGGACGAGCTCACCGAGCTCGACCGGCAGATCGGCGACGGCGACCACGGCGAGAACCTGCACCGCGGCTTCCAGGCCGTGGTGGCGCGGCTCGACGACGCCGCGGCGGAACGCGGCGGTGACGAGGCCGACGACGAGCGGACGGTCGGCGACGTGCTGAAGCTCGTCGCGACCACGCTGATGTCCACCGTGGGTGGCGCGTCGGGGCCGCTGTACGGCACGGCGTACCTGCGGGCCTCGAAGGTCTCCGGGCGCGCGCAGATCGATCCGCCCGCCGTGGTGGCGGTGCTGGAGGCGGCGCTCGAGGGCGTGTCCTCGCGGGGCAAGGCGACGGTGGGGGAGAAGACGATGGTGGACGCGTGGCAGGCGGCCGTCGACGCGGCGGAGGCCGCCGCGGGTGACGGCGGTTCCGAGGTGGACGTGCTGCGGGCGGCGGCCGAGGCGGCCGACACGGCGGCGACGGGCACGATCCCGCTGGTCGCGACCAAGGGCCGGGCCTCGTACCTGGGTGAGCGCAGCGCGGGGCACGAGGACCCCGGCGCACGGTCCACGGCCCTGGTGCTGGGCGCCGCGATGGCGGCGGCCCTGTCAGGTCCGACGTCAGGTCCGACGTCAGGTCCGACGTCCGGCCCCGCCGACCCCCGCAGCGCCGCATGACGGCGCGCGTGGCCCTCCTGCTCGTCTCCCACTCCGCCGACCTGGCCCGCGGGGCCGCGGAGCTCGCGGGTCAGATGGCGCCCGACGTGCTGGTCCGTGGTGTCGGCGGCGGTCCGGACGGCGGCCTGGGCACCTCGCTCGACGCGGTGCAGAAGGAGCTGGGGGAGATCCTGGCCACCCTGGCCGAGGGGCCGGTGGCGGCGGGGGAGGCGGACGGCGGCGTCGTCGTCCTCGGTGATCTCGGGTCGTCGGTGCTGACGGTCGAGGCGGCCCTGGAGCTGGACGACGAGCTGGCCGAGCACGTGGTGCTGGCACGTGCGCCGTTCGTCGAGGGCGCGGTCGCGGCGGCGGTCACGGCGCACGGCGGTGCGGACCTGACCGCGGTGCTCGCCTCGGCGAACGCATCGGCGGCGATGTACCAGGAGCCGGACGAGCAGGGCGCGGCGCCGTCGGACGCCGCGGCCCCGGGTGATGAGAGCGCGACGTCGCGGACGGTGACGGTGCGCAACCCGCTCGGGCTGCACGCTCGGCCCGCGGCGCTGGTGTCGCGCAAGGTCGCCGAGCTCGGTGCGGCCGTGACGATCGACGGCGTGGACGCCTCCAGCGTGCTGCAGCTCATGGCGCTCGGCGCGACGCAGGGCCGGGAGCTGCGCGTGGAGGCGACGGGGGAGCGCGCGGCCGAGGCCGTGACGACCGTGGTGGAGATGATCGACGGCGGCTTCGGCGAGGTGTGACCGCCCTCTCGTAAAATTGCAGTTGATGAATTTTTGCGCGGGGTGCAAGAATTGACGCATGGTCCCCACCTCCTCGCGCGAGACGGCCGCGCCCGCCGCGGCGGACGGCCTCGGCCTGCGTGAGCTCGCCGACGCCCTCGACGGCACGCCCGCGGAGCGCGGGCTGCGCGAGCGCAAGAAGCGGGCCCGGCGCCTGGCCCTGATCGACGCCGCGCAGCACCTCGTCACCGAGCACGGCCTCGACGCCGTGACGGTCGAGATGATCAGCGCCCGGGCCGGCGTCTCGCCCCGCACCTTCTTCAACTACTTCGAGTCCAAGGACGACGCCGTGCTCGGCGCCGACGACGGCGGGCTGCCGGAGGACGTCGTCGGCACGTTCGTCGACGGCGGTCCCACGGGCCGGCTGCTCTCCGACGTGCAGTCCCTGGTCGCCGCCCTGCTGGCCACGGCGGACGAGGGGCACGACCGGGTCAAGAAGGCCATGGACCTCGTGCAGCAGGAGCCGCGTCTCCTGCACCGGCACCTGGCCTGGCTGGAGCGGCACCAGAAGCAGATCGGCGAGATCTTCGAGGCCCGCCGTGCCCTGCACCCGTTCGACACCGACACCGAGCTGCTGACGATGCTCGTCCTGCTGCTCCTGCGCACCTCGCTCGCCGCCTGGGAGCGCGCCGGCTACGCCGGCCGCGCGGCCGACCACCTGCCGTCGGCCGTCGCCCAGATCCTCGACCTCGCCGCCGGCGACGTCGCCCCCTGAGCCCGCCCACCCCTTCCCCGGAAAGGCACCCCACACCCATGAGTCACGCCGTCACCGCGGCGCCGGACAAGCCGCTGGTCGTCCTCAACCAGCGCACGATCTGGCTGATCTTCGGGGCCCTGATGGCCTCGATGTTCCTGTCCTCCCTGGACCAGACCATCGTGGGCACCGCCATGCCCACCATCGTCGGCGAGCTGAACGGCGTCGAGCACCAGGGTTGGGTCATCACCGCCTACATCCTGGCGATCGCGATCGCCATGCCGCTGTACGGCAAGTTCGGCGACCTCTACGGCCGGCGCTGGCCGTTCCTCGTGGCCGTCGGCCTGTTCGTCGTCGCCTCGCTCGGCGGCGGCATGGCGCAGTCGTTCGAGGCTCTCGTGGCCTGGCGCGCCGTCCAGGGTCTGGGCGGTGGCGGTCTGATGATCCTGTCGCAGGCGATCATCGCCGACATCATCCCGGCGTCCGACCGCGGCAAGTACATGGGCCCGATGGGCGCCCTGTTCGGCATCTCCGCCGTGGCCGGGCCGCTGCTCGGCGGCTGGCTCACCGACGGCCCCGGCTGGCGCTGGACGTTCTGGATCAACGTGCCCATCGGCATCGCGGCCTGGGCCATCGCCTACGTCGCGCTCAAGCTCCCCTCGCACCGGTCGAACCGGCCCACCGACTGGGGCGGCATCCTCACCATGGCGCTCGGCACCACGGGCATCGTGCTGCTGACGAGCTGGGAGTCGCTCGGCAACGACGGCTACGACTGGTCCGACCCGACGCTGCTCGGCCTGCTGGTCGGCACCGCCGTCGTCGTCGGGCTGTTCGTGCTCATCGAGAACCGGGTGTCCGAGCCGCTCATCCCGCTGCGGCTGTTCAAGAACCGGACGTTCACGATCACCACCCTCATCGGCCTGGTGCTCGGCATGGGCATGTTCTCCGCCATGTCGATGCTGCCCACGTTCCTGCAGATGTCGGCCGGCGCCGGCGTCACGGAGTCCGGGCTGCTCATGCTCCCGATGATGGCCGGCGTCATGCTGACCTCGATCGTCTCCGGCTTCGCGATCGCGAAGACCGGCCGCTACAAGATGTACCCGGTGGTGGGCCTGGCGGTCACGATCCTCGGCATGATCTGGCTGACCCGCCTCGAGGGCGGCATGTCGCTGTGGCTGTTCGGCGCCATGATCTTCGTGCTCGGTGCCGGCATGGGTCTGATCATGCAGACCATCGTGCTCGCCGTGCAGAACTCGGTGGACCCGCACGAGCTGGGCACCGCGACGTCGTCGAACAACTTCTTCCGGGAGATCGGCGCCGCCGTGGGTACCGCGGCCTTCACCACGGTGTTCACGTCGCGCCTCGGCGACAACCTGGCCGACGTCTTCTCGGGCCTGCCGGCGGGCTCGGTGCCCGCGGGCGGGGGTTCCGGCCTGACGCCGCAGATCGTCGAGCAGCTTCCCGAGCCGCTGCGCAGCGGCGTCGTCGACGCGTTCGCCGACTCGCTCGCCCCGGCGTTCTGGTACCTGGTGCCGCTGGTCGTCGTCGGCCTGGTGCTGGCGCTGTTCCTCAAGGAGGTCACGCTGTCGAACGAGGCCGGCATGGTGGCGCGCGGCGAGGCCGTCGTGGAGGGCTCCGGCGCCCCCGAGGGCGACGCCGAGGTGGTCGTGACCGCCGACGCGGCGGCGGGGAGCGACGGCCCCGACGACCGCGACCGGACGGATATCCTGGACAGGTGAGCAAGGACCGACCCGCCCCCGGCGACCGCATCAGGCCCAAGAAGTCCGCGCTGGTGCAGTTCACCTCCACCACGCTGCTGCTCGAGGTGTTCCTCGTGCTCTTCGCGACGCTGGTGGTGTGGTCCCTGCGCGACTCGGAGTTCGGGCGCGGGCCGCTGCGCATCGAGTCCGCTCCCGTGATCTGGGTGCTGGGCGGCGTGCTGGTCCTGGTGCTCCTGGTGCTGTCGCGGGCCCAGGGCTCGCCGGCGGGCCGGGCGGCGGGGACCGTCGCCCAGCTCCCGGTGCTCGCCATGGGCCTCCTCGTCCCGATGATGTTCCTGGTCGGCGGCATCTTCGTGGTGCTGTGGGTCTACGCGCTGCGCCTCGGCGCCCGCGTGGACCGCGAGCGGGCGGAGTACGACGCCGCCCACCCGGAGACGGCCCCCAACACCCCGTGACACCCCCGTGTGAGACGCTCGGGTCACCCCGGTGACCTGAGCGTCTGACACGTTCGGGGTGGGGGCGCGGCCCCGATAAGGTGGGGTCATGACCGACGTCGCAGAGAAGACCCTGCCCGCGGAGGCCTCGGCCCAGCCCGTGGCCGAGCGCACCCTCGTCCTCGTCAAGCCGGACGGCGTGCGCCGCGGCCTGTCCGGAGAGGTGCTGCGCCGCATCGAGACCAAGGGCTACACGCTGCGCGCCGTGGAGCTGAAGAACGCCACCGCCGAGCTGCTCGCCGCGCACTACGCGGAGCACCAGGGCAAGCCGTTCTACGGCCCCCTGGTCGAGTTCATGATGTCGGGCCCGGTGCTGGCCGTCGTGGCCGAGGGCGAGGGTGTCATCCCCGGCTTCCGCTCCCTGGCGGGCGCGACCAACCCCACCGACGCCGCCCCGGGCACCATCCGTGGTGACCTGGGCCGCGACTGGGGCACGAAGGTGCAGCAGAACCTCGTGCACGGCTCGGACTCCCCGGAGTCGGCCGCCCGCGAGATCGCCCTCTGGTTCCCGGAGCTGGTCTGACCTCGCCGCCCCGCCGAACCCCCGAAGTAGAACCAGGGCGAGATAGAACCGTGGCGAGATAGAACCGTGGCGAGATAGAACGCCGGCAGTGCCGGAGTTCTATCTCGCTGCGGTTCTACTTCGCCAGAGTTCTATTTCGCCACGGTTCTACTTCGGCAGATCGGGATGTACGTCCGACGCTTCGACCGACCTCACCGTTAGGCTCAACCCCGTGCACCTGAAGACGCTCACGCTCCGGGGATTCAAGTCCTTCGCGTCGGCGACCACCCTCGAGCTCGAACCGGGCATCACCTGCGTGGTGGGGCCCAACGGCTCCGGGAAGTCGAACGTGGTCGACGCCCTGGCCTGGGTCATGGGCGAGCAGGGCGCCAAGTCGCTGCGCGGCGGCAAGATGGACGACGTCATCTTCGCGGGCACGTCCGGCCGCGCGCCCCTCGGGCGCGCCGAGGTCTCCCTCACCATCGACAACACCGACGGCGCACTGCCGATCGACTACACCGAGGTCACGATCTCCCGCACGCTGTTCCGCAGCGGCGGCTCCGAGTACGCGATCAACGGCAACAGCTGCCGCCTGCTGGACATCCAGGAGCTGCTGAGCGACTCCGGCATCGGCCGGGAGATGCACGTCGTGGTGGGCCAGGGCCAGCTCGACGCCGTGCTGCGCGCCACCCCCGAGGAGCGGCGCGGCTTCATCGAGGAGGCCGCGGGCGTCCTCAAGCACCGCAAGCGCAAGGAGAAGGCCCTGCGCAAGCTCGACGCCATGCAGGGCAACCTCGCGCGCCTGGGCGACCTCACCGCGGAGCTGCGCCGCCAGCTCGGGCCCCTCGGGCGGCAGGCGGAGGCCGCCCGCAAGGCGCAGACCGTCCAGCGCGACCTGCGGGACGCGCGGTCCCGCCTCCTGGCGGACGACCTCGCGCAGCTCACCGCCCAGCTCGAGCAGGAGCGGGCCGACGAGCGCTCGCTCAAGCAGCGCCAGGCCGAGACGGAGGAGGCGCTCGCCGAGGCCCGCGGCACGCTGGCCCGGCTGGAGGCCGCGATGTCGGCCGAGTCGCAGCAGGTCAGCCAGGCCGGCGACACCGTGTTCGCCCTCTCCCAGACCCGCGAGCGGCTGCGCAGCCTCCAGTCGCTGGCCGGCGAGCGTGCCCGCCTGCTGGGCACCGCGGAGCCCGCACACCAGGGCCAGGACCCCGACGACCTCGAGGCGCAGGCTGCCCGCGCCCGGGCCAGCGAGGAGGAGCTGGTCACCGAGGTCGAGATGGCCCGCGAGGTCGTGGAGACCGCGGTCGACGCGCGTGCCGACGCCGAGGCCGCCGCACAGGCCGCGGAGCGCGCCCACGCCGCGGTGCTCCGCGCCGCCGCCGACCGCCGCGAGGGCCTCGCCCGCCTGGCCGGCCAGGTCGCCGCGCGGCGCAGCCGCGTCGAGGCCGCGGAGTCCGAGCTGGACCGGTTGCGCGAGGCGCTGCTGGAGGCCGAGCAGCGGGTCGAGGAGACCTCGCGCGAGCTCGGCGCGCTGGAGACCGAGATCGGGGGCGGTGGCGAGGACGGCGTCGAGGGGCTCGACGTCGCCCACGAGGCGGCGTCCGAGGTGCTGGAGCTGGCCAAGGCCGAGGTGCGGCACCTCCAGGAGCAGGTGACGACGGCCCAGCGCGACCGCACCGCCGCCGAGGCCAAGGTCGAGGCGCTCGAGCTCAGCCTGGACCGCAAGGACGGGGCGGGCACGCTCCTCGCCGCCGACCACGCGGGGGTGCTCGGCTCCGTCGCGGCGCTGCTGGGCATCGAGGCGGGCTTCGAGGACGCGGTGGCCGCCGCGCTCGGCCCGGTGGCGGACGCCGTGGCCGTGGCCGGCGTCGACGAGGCGGTGGACGCCCTGCGCCTGCTGCGCGACCAGGACGCCGGCCGCGCCAGCCTGGTCGTCGGTGCCGACGGCCCCGTCCCCGCGCCGGGCCGCCCGGCGGTCGACCTGCCGGCCGGAGCCCGCTGGGCAACCGACGTGGTGCAGGTCGCGGGCCCGGCGTCGGCGGCGCTGCTGACGATCCTGCGCGACGTCGTGGTCGTGGACGATCTCGCCCGCGCCCGTGTGCTCGTGCGCGACCAACCGGTGGTCGCGGTGACCCGGGCCGGCGACCTGCTGGGCGCCACGCGCGCCTGGGGTGGTTCGGCCGCCGCGCCGAGCGTGCTGCACCTGCAGTCCGCGCTCGACGAGGCCAAGGCCGCCCGGGACGAGGCGGCCGCGCGGGAGACCGACGGCTCCGCCCACCTGGAGCGGGCCCGCGCCGAGCGCGCCGCGGCCCAGGAGCGGTACGACGAGACCTTGGCCCGGCTCGGCGAGGCGGACGCCGCACGCGCCGCCGCCGCCGAGCAACTCGGCTCGCTGGGCGCGGCCGCGCGGGCGGCCCGGGCCGAGGCCGACCGGCACCGCGCCGCGCTGGAGCAGGCGCAGACCCGGCGTGCGGAGGACGAGCTCGAGCTCGAGGCGCTCGTCGAGCGCATGACGATCGCGGAGGAGGAGCCCGACGACGGCGAGGGCTCCGCCGACGAGCTGCAGGCCCGGCGGGACGCCGCCGCGGAGGCCGCGACCGCCGCCCGCGCCCGCGAGACCGAGGCCCGGCTGGCGCTGCGTACCGCGGAGGAACGGGCCCGCGCGGTGTCGGGCCGGGCCCAGGCGCTGGCGGCCGCGGCCGAGCAGGAGCGTGCGGCGCGTGCCCGCGCGGCCGAGCGAGAGGAGGCCCGCCGCCTGGACGCCGCGCGCGCCCTGGAGGTCCAGCAGGGCGTCGCCGTGGCGCTCGAGGCGATCGCGCGGTCGGTCGACCGGGCGGTCGCGGAGAAGGCGGCCGCCGAGGAGGCCCGGGCGGCCGGCTCGGAGCAGCTCGTCGCCGTGCGCGGCACCGTCGAGTCCCTCACGGCCGAGCTGCGCGAGCTGACGGACGTCGCGCACCGCGACGAGGTGGCCCGGGCACAGCAGCTGCTGCGCCTGGAGCAGCTCCAGACGCGCGCCACCGAGGAGCTGGGCACCGACCCGGACGTGCTCGTGGAGGAGTTCGGCCCGCACCAGCTCGTCCCCGTGTACGAGGGCGAAGTCGCGGTGCGCGGACGCAGGCGGCGTGCCGTCGTCGAGCGTGACGAGGAGGGCAACCCCGTCCGGTACGCGGGCGACCCGCCCCTGCCCCGGGGCGCCGCCGCGCGGGAGGACGCGCTCATCGCACGGACGCGCGCCCTGCACGAGGCGGGCCTGCGGCCCGACGACCCGGCGGCGACCGCGGTGGTCGTCGCGGCGGCCGGTGCCGAGCCGGCCGAGGAGCCGGCGCCGGACGCCGAGACCGCGGCCGAGGACGCCGCCCCGGGCGAGCCGAAGCCGGACCGGATGATCCCCTACGTCCGCGAGGAGCAGGAGGCCCGGCTGGCCAAGGCCGAGAAGGCCCTGTCCCGCATCGGTGCCGTGAACCCGCTCGCGCTGGAGGAGTTCGCCGCCCTGGAGGAGCGCCACCAGTTCCTCACCGACCAGCTCGCGGACCTCAAGAAGTCCCGCGAGGACCTGCTGCAGATCGTCGACGACATCGACGAGCGCGTGCAGCAGGTGTTCGCCGAGGCGTTCCAGGACACGGCGGCCAAGTTCCTGGAGATCTTCCCGCGGCTGTTCCCGGGTGGCGAGGGCAGGCTCACGCTGACCGACCCGGAGAACCTGCTGACCACGGGTATCGAGGTCGAGGCGCGTCCGGCGGGCAAGAAGGTCAAGCGGCTGTCGCTGCTGTCCGGCGGCGAGCGGTCGCTCGCGGCCGTGGCGTTCCTCGTCTCGATCTTCAAGGCCCGGCCCAGCCCGTTCTACATCATGGACGAGGTGGAGGCGGCCCTCGACGACGTGAACCTCGGGCGCCTGATCGAGATCTTCAAGGAGCTGCAGAAGGACAGCCAGCTCATCGTGATCACGCACCAGAAGCGCACCATGGAGGTGGCCGACGCCCTGTACGGCGTCACCATGCGGGGCGACGGCGTCACGACGCTGATCAGCCAGCGCATGGGGGAGCGGGAAGCGGCCCCCGCCACCGCCTGAGTCGGCGAAGAGGTCGTGACGAGTGGGTGAATTTTCCGGGTCTGGGGCCGGGAACGTTCCGGTGTGAGCGAATTCTCCTGCGTCCGGCGCGCGTGTCGCCCGGCGTGTCGTGGCGGTCTGCGCGGCACGACCGGACAAGACACGACACAATGGGGCCATGTGGTGGTCGGTCATTCTGCTCGTGGTGTGCCTGGTCCTGGCGGTGGGCGTCTTCGTCGTGGCCAGTCAGATGGACGCGCCCTCGAACAAGGAGGAGTTCTCGGCCCTCCAGTGGTTCCGATCAGGCGTCGCGCACCTGCGCGGTGACGCCACCCGCCGCAAGGACGGTCGCCGTCACGGCGCCTCCGCCGTGGCGACCCACGCCGTGGGCGCGCCGTCCGTCTGGGTCGGCAAGCCGCCCGTGGTCCGGCCGGACACGTCGCCGGTGGACATGGGCATGTCCGAGTTCTTCGCCGCCACCATCGAGTCCAAGCCTGGCTACGTCGACGCCGAGGAGCTCACCGACGTGCTGAACCGCGCCCGTGACCAGGCGCAGAAGACGCTCCACGTCCCGCTGGGCACCGTGCCGCTCAAGCCCGCCAACCTCGTGCCCGGCCAGCTCCGTGCCGTGCGCCCCGTGCGCAGCGTCCAGAAGCTCGCGCAGGAGCCGCCCGCCGAGCAGCAGGGTCCGGCCCAGGCCGCCAGCTGACGCCGTCGGCCTCGCCTCGGCGACGACGTTCTTCGTCGAGCGGGTGCCGGGTATTCGTGATTCCGTTCACCTCAGCCATGACAGATCTCCGTGGGCCGAACAATTCGGATCACGGAGATCTGGCATGGCTGAGGTGAACGCAGTCAGGCTCAGCCGGCACCTCGCCCGCGGCGCGCGTCGTCCCGAGCCACGCGACATATCACCGATACCCCCAGATCTGTGGACGAAGCGCCGCACCCGAGGGGCGGGCCCGTGTCATGGCAGCCGCCGACGCCACTCCGCACCCCTGCGTCGGCCGACCGCTCGGCGTCGACCTCGCCCGGCCGCCGCGGCCACCATCCGGTTCGAGGCCGCGCGGCGTGGCCTCAGCCCGATGCGTTTCGCGGCCCAGGTGGGCTGTCCGGGCGGCGGTCTCCGCCCGTCCCCGAAACCCCTGACGCCGGGGCGCTGACGCCGTCCGCCTGCGGGCCGCGCACGGTCCAGGTCGCGGGATGAAAGAATCTGGGGCGTGAACGAGCTTCCCTGGATCGAGATCATCTCCGCCGTCGTCGTCCTCGCGGGGGGCGGCGGCATCGCCGGGCTCCTGGCCGCGCGGCGTCGCCGGCGCCACCAGGAGGACGACGGCGGTCGTGCGCCGCAGGCGGGCACCGGCACCGCCACCGCGCCCCGGCCGGTCGAGACGGCGGAGCCCGAGACGGCCGAACCCGGGGCGGCCGCGCCCGAGGCCGCGGCACCCGCCCCGGCGGAGCCCGAGGTGGCTCCTGCCCCCACCGTCGAGACGCCCGCCCCCACCGCGGGCCGCCTCGTGCGCCTGCGGGACCGCCTGGCGCGTTCCGGCTCGCCCCTGGGCGCGCGCCTGCTGTCCGTCCTGTCGCGCGACTCCCTCACGGAGGACGACTGGGACGAGATCGAGGAAGAGCTGCTCCTCGCGGACGTCGGGGCGGGGCCCACGACGGAGCTGCTCGACGCGCTGCGCACCAAGGTGCGCGTGCTGGGCGTCCGCGAGCCCGCCGCCGTGCGGGACCTGCTGCGCTCGGAGCTCGTCGCGCTGCTCGACCCG
This sequence comes from Promicromonospora thailandica, assembly GCF_024171955.1. Classification (GTDB taxonomy): domain Bacteria; phylum Actinomycetota; class Actinomycetes; order Actinomycetales; family Cellulomonadaceae; genus Promicromonospora; species Promicromonospora thailandica. Next base: position 106,759 of record NZ_JAMTCS010000003.1, read on the forward strand.
GGCATGGACCGCGCGCTGCGCACCGAGCCGACCACCGCCGAGGACGGCACCCACCTGCCCGCCGTGACGCTCGTGGTGGGCGTCAACGGCACGGGCAAGACGACGACCGTGGGCAAGCTCGCCCGCGTGCTGGTCGCCGACGGCCGCAGCGTGGTGCTCGGCGCCGCCGACACGTTCCGCGCCGCGGCGGCCGACCAGCTCACCACGTGGGGCAACCGCGTGGGGGTGCCGACGGTGCGCTCGGACCGCGAGGGCGCCGACCCGGCGTCGGTCGCGTTCGAGGCCGTGGCCCGTGGTCGTGACGACAAGGCCGACGTGGTGCTCGTCGACACCGCCGGGCGCCTGCAGAACAAGGCCGGCCTCATGGACGAGCTGGGCAAGATCGTGCGGGTCGCGAGCAAGGTCGCGGCGCCGAGCGAGGTGCTCCTGGTGCTGGACGCGACCACGGGCCAGAACGGTCTGTCGCAGGCGCGCGTCTTCGCGGAGGTCGCCGGCGTCACGGGCATCGTGCTGACCAAGCTCGACGGCACCGCCAAGGGCGGCATCGTGGTCCAGGTGCAGCGGGAGCTCGGCGTGCCGGTCAAGCTCGTCGGCCTCGGGGAGGGTCCGGACGACCTGGCGCCGTTCGAGGTCGAGGAGTTCGTGGACGGCATTCTCGGCTGACGCATTCGAGCCGCGCTCCGGGGCGGGGGAATTCCGCAATTGCGGAACCCCGCCCCGTGCCTATTTCCCCGGCGACACGTCCCACATCGTGGAATGCCTCCTGCGCACCCGCGTGACGCCCGTATTGCGCCGCAATCACGATTGAGTCACATTTCGCGGCGGCATTTCGCCCATCTGGAGCGTGAAACGAGACGTTTACACCGTCGACGGCTGCGTCACGCATCCGTAACGCCGAGGTGCGCCCGGTGAAACGGTCCTTCGCAACTGTGTTGCGAGCCCAGCACCCCGAGCTGGCCAAGAGAGGATCGTCTTATGGAACTGGACACCGGAGCCACAGCGTGGATGCTGACATCAGCATCGCTCGTGCTCCTGATGACCCCCGGGCTCGCCCTCTTCTACGGTGGCATGGTCCGCGGCAAGTCCGTGCTCAACATGATGATGATGTCGTTCGGCGCCATTGCCGTCACCGGTGTCATCTACGTGCTGTGGGGATGGTCGATGTCCTACGGAGCGGACGTCGGCGGAATCTTCGGCAACCCCCTCGACCAGTTCGGTCTCGCCGGCGCGATCTACGACGACGCCGGTGAATTCCTGATCGACGACTTCGGTGTTCCGGGCATCGTCGGCGTCGGATTCCAGGCCACCTTCGCGATCATCACGGTCGCCCTGATCTCCGGCGCCATCGCGGACCGCGTGAAGTTCGGCGCCTGGCTCGTCTTCGTGGCCCTGTGGGTCACGCTCGCGTACTTCCCGATGGCCCACATGGTCTGGGGCGGCGGCCTCCTGTCCGGCGACGGTCCCTTCGCGTCCATCGCCGCGCCGATCGACTTCGCGGGTGGCACGGTGGTGCACATCAACGCCGGTGCCGCCGCGCTGGTGCTCGCCCTGGTGATCGGCAAGCGCAAGGGCTTCGGCGCCGAGCCGATGCGCCCGCACAACCTGCCGCTCGTCATGCTCGGTGCCGCCCTGCTGTGGTTCGGCTGGTTCGGCTTCAACGGTGGTTCCGCCTTCACGGCTGACGGCTTCGCCGGCCTCTCCTGGGTCAACACCACCGCCGCCACCGCCGCCGCGATCCTGGGCTGGCTCGTCGTCGAGAAGATCCGCGACGGCGCCGCCACCTCGCTCGGTGCCGCCTCGGGCGTCGTCGCCGGCCTGGTCGCCATCACCCCCGCCGCCGGTGCGCTCAGCCCGGTCGGCTCGATCATCCTCGGCGTGATCGCGGGCGCGCTCTGCGCCTTCGCGGTGGGCTTGAAGTACAAGTTCGGCTACGACGACTCGCTCGACGTCGTGGGCGTCCACCTCGTGGCCGGCCTGTGGGGCACCGTCGGCATCGGCTTCCTCGCCACCGACACGGGCCTGTTCTACGGCGGCGGCTTCAACCAGCTCGCGGTGCAGGCGATCATCGCGATCGTCGCCGTGCTCTTCTCCGCGGTCATCACGCTGGTGATCGCCCTCGCGATCAGGCCGTTCGGCTGGCGCGTGTCCGAGGAGGCCGAGGTCAGCGGCATCGACCTCGCCGTCCACGGCGAGACCGCCTACGAGAACTCCGGATCCACCATCACCGAGGCGCGCTGACCGTACTACGGTGCAGCGACCCGACTGCTTAGGAGGCAGCGCATGAAGCTTGTCACGGCGGTCATCCAGCCCCACCGGCTGGACGACGTGAAGACGGCGTTGGAAGGTGCAGGGGTTCGCGGGATGACCGTGAGCGAGGCCAGCGGCTACGGGCGGCAGAAGGGCCACACCGAGGTCTACCGCGGTGCGGAGTACACCGTCGACCTGGTGCCCAAGGTCCGGATCGAGGTGCTCGTCACGGACGCGGACGTCGCCGCGGTGACGGACGCCGTGGTGGGCGCCGCCCAGACCGGCAAGATCGGTGACGGCAAGGTGTGGGTCGTGCCGGTGGAGGACGTGGCGCGCGTCCGTACCGGTGAGCACGGCGACGCCGCCCTCTGACGGGGAGCGTACGACGACGCATGACCAGTGACCCGGAGTCCGAGGGCGCCCGGGAGCAGGCGGAGGCCCCGCACCCCACGGGGGTGCGGGGCCTCCGCGACGAGCTGCTCACCATCGCCACCGACCTGACCGGCCCCGGCAGGTCGGGCCTGGCCCGGCGGTCCGCCGTCGGCCTGCGGGCCACCGAACGCCTGCAGGCCCTGTTCGCCGAGGCGACCGAGGGGGTCGACCCCGCGGGCATCGCCCTGGCGGCGGTCGGCAGCCTGGGCCGCGGCGAGCTCGGGCCCCTGAGCGACCTCGACCTCGTGCTGGTGCACGACGGGCGCACGCACGGGGCCGACGAGCTCCGGCAGGTGGCCGAGCGCCTCTGGTACCCGCTGTGGGACTCCGGCATCGACATCGACCACGCCGTGCGGTCCCTGAGCCAGTCCCGGCAGGTGGCCGCGAGCGACCTCCCGGCGGTGATCGGCTGGCTCAGCGTGCGGCCCGTGGCGGGGGACGCCGTCGTCGTGCACCGCGCGGCGTCCGCCGCCCTGACGGACTGGCGCGCCGCGGCGCGCCGGCGCCTGCCCGAGCTGATCTCGTCCACGCGCGACCGCGCGCAGCGCGCGGGCGAGCTGGCCTACCTCATCGAGCCCGACCTCAAGGAGGCGCGCGGCGGCATGCGGGACGCCGTGCTGCTGTCCGCGCTGGCGGCGACCTGGCTCACCGACCGCCCGCACGGGGCGGTCGACACCGCGTACACGCACCTGCTCGACGTGCGCGACACGCTGCAGGTGGTCACGCGGCGGCGCACCAGCAGGCTGCTGCTCGCCGATCTCGAGGAGGTCGCCGAGCGCACGGGGTACGACGACGGCGACGAGCTGCTGGCCGGTCTGGCCGAGTCGGGCCGGGTCATCTCGTACGCGCTGGACATGACCATCCGGCGGGCGCGCCAGGCCCTGGCCCGCCCGGTGGGCGTGGGCAAGCCGCTCATGGTCCGCGGACGGCGCACGCCGCCCCGCCTGCGCTCGGTGGGCGACGGCCTGGTGGAGCACGACGGCGAGCTCGTGCTCGGCGTGGGCACCCGCCCGGCGACCGACCCGCTGCTGCCCCTGCGGGCGGCCGCCACCGCAGCCCGCACCGGCCTGGTGCTGTCGCCCGTGACGATCCGCAGCCTGGAGCAGTGCCCGCCGCTGCCCGAGCCGTGGCCGCCCGCCGCGCGCGAGAGCCTGCTCGCGCTGCTGGGCGCGGGCCCCGCGCAGGTGCCGGTCTGGGAGGCGCTCGACCTCGCGGGCGTGGTCACGTCCTGGTTCCCGGAGTGGGCCGACGTGCGCAACCGTCCGCAGCGCGCCGCGATCCACCGGCACACCGTGGACCGCCACCTGGTCGAGACGGCGGCGGTGGCCGCGCGGCTGCGCCGTCGGCTGCCGGAGCTCGGTGCCGCCGCGGGGCCGCACGCGGGCACGACGCCGGGCGACCTGCTCCTGCTCGCGGCCCTCCTGCACGACATCGGCAAGGTGCGCGGCGCGGCCGACCACTCCGTGGAGGGGGCGCGGCGCGTGCCCGCGATCCTGCGGCGGGCGGGCTTCGCACCGCAGGTGGTCGACGACGTCACGCTGCTCGTGCGGCACCACCTCACCCTCGCGGACCTGGCCACACGTGCTGACCCCGACGACCCGGCGACCGTGACGACGCTCCTGGACGCCGTGGACCACCGTCGCGACCTGCTCGACGTGCTACGCGCCCTCACCGAGGCGGACACCACGTCGCTCGGGCCCAAGGCCTGGACGGACTGGCGCGCGCAGCTCGTGGACGGTCTCACGGAACGGGCGCGGGCCCGGCTGGCGGACTGAGCGGATCTCCCGGGTCGTCGATGAACGGGAGCCGACCGGACTCTATTAGGCTGTGCCCGTGTTCAACTCCCTGTCCGACCGGCTTACCTCGACGTTCAAGAACCTGCGCACGCGGGGCCGTCTCTCCGAGGCGGACATCGACGCGACCGTGCGGGAGATCCGTCGTGCCCTCCTCGACGCCGACGTCGCGGTGCCCGTGGTGCGCGAGTTCACCGCCACGGTGCGCGAGCGCGCGCTCTCGGCGGAGGTCTCCGGGGCGCTGAACCCCGCGCAGCAGGTCGTCAAGATCGTCAACGAGGAGCTCGTCGACGTGCTCGGCGGGGCCACGCGCCCGCTGACGCTCGCCAAGACGCCCCCGACGGTCATCATGCTCGCGGGTCTGCAGGGTGCCGGCAAGACGACGCTCGCGGGCAAGCTCGCGCACGCGCTCAAGGGACAGGGCCACACCCCGCTGCTGGTCGCCGCCGACCTGCAGCGCCCCAACGCGGTGACGCAGCTGTCCGTGGTGGCCGAGCGCGCCGGCGTGCCGGTGTTCGCGCCGCACCCGGGCAACACGTCGGACGCCGACGACCCCGCGGCCGACGCGCCCCTGATCGGCGACCCGGTGGGCGTGGCCCGTGACGGCGTCACGTACGCCCGGGAGCGCCAGCACGACGTCGTGATCGTGGACACCGCGGGCCGGCTCGGCGTCGACGAGGTGCTCATGCGGCAGGCGGCGGACATCCGCGCAGCCGTGAACCCGGACGAGGTCCTGTTCGTCATCGACGCGATGATCGGCCAGGACGCGGTCAACACCGCGAAGGCCTTCGCCGAGGGCGTCGACTTCACCGGCGTCGTGCTGTCCAAGCTCGACGGCGACGCGCGCGGTGGTGCGGCCCTGTCGGTCGCCAAGGTGACCGGCCGGCCCATCATGTTCGCCTCGACGGGCGAGAAGCTGACCGACTTCGAGGTGTTCCACCCGGACCGGATGGCGAGCCGCATCCTCGACATGGGTGACGTGCTCACCCTGATCGAGCAGGCCGAGAAGGCGTTCGACGCCGAGCAGGCCGAGAAGATGGCGCAGAAGCTGGCCACCGGCCAGGACTTCACGCTGGCCGACTTCCTGGTGCAGATGCAGCAGCTCAAGAACATGGGCTCGATGAAGAAGATGCTCGGCATGATGCCGGGCATGGGGCAGATGCGCGAGCAGCTCGAGCAGTTCGACGAGCGCGAGGTGAACCGTATCGAGGCGATCATCCACTCGATGACGCCTGCCGAGCGTGAGAACCCGAAGATCATCAACGGCTCCCGCCGCGCCCGGATCGCCAAGGGCTCCGGCACTACGACGACGGCGATCAACCAGCTCCTCGAGCGGTTCGACAGCGCCCAGAAGATGATGCGCCAGATGTCCAAGGGCGGTGGCCTCGGCCCGGGCGGGATGCCCGCGATGCCGGGCGGCCCGGGCATGGGCATGGGCAAGAAGTCCCGCGGCAAGACGCAGCCGCCGAAGAAGGGCAAGAAGGGCAAGTCGGGGAACCCGGCCAAGCGCGCGCAGCAGGAGAAGGAAGCCATGCAGCGTGCCCTCGGCGGCGGTCCGGCGAGCGCGCCCTCGTCGGCCCCGGCCGGTTCGGCGTTCGGCGTCGGACCGAAGAAGACCGGGACGCCCGACCTGAGCGACCTCGAGCTGCCCCCGGGCCTGGAGAAGTTCCTGGGTCGGTGAGGACGGCCGGCGCGAGCCGGAGGGTGTGAGTCGGGGAGAGCGAAGGAGCCGCATGTCTGCGCTGGAAGGTCCGACCGCGGCGATCCGCGGGCGCATCCTGCTGGGTGACGACCGTGTGGCGGAGGAGGTCTGGGTCCGCTCCGGGCGGATCAGCCTGACCCGGCCGTCGGCGCAGGGCACCAACATGCGGGTGCTGGAGGGCTGGGCCGTGCCCGGCCTGGTGGACGTCCACTGCCACATCGGGCTGGCCGCCGACGGCGCCGTGCCGGTCGAGGAGGCCGAGAAGCAGGCCGTCGCGGACCGCGACTCCGGCGTGCTCCTGGTGCGGGACGCGGGCTCGCCGCTCGACACGGCGTGGGTGCACGACCGGCCCGACCTGCCCCACCTGCTGAGGGCCGGCACGCACCTGGCCCGCCCGAAGCGCTACCTGCGCAACTACGGGCTCGAGCTCGAGTCCCCGGAGCTGCTGCCGCAGGCGGTGCGGACGCAGGCTCGCCGCGGCGACGGCTGGGTCAAGCTCGTGGGCGACTGGATCGACCGCACCCTGGGGGCCGACGGCGACCTGCGCCCGCTGTGGTCCGACGACCTGCTCGCCGAGGCGGTCGCCGTGGCCCACGCCGAGGCGGCGCGCGTGACGGTGCACGCCTTCGCCACCGAGACGATCGACGGGCTGCTGGCGGCCGGCGTCGACTGCATCGAGCACGGCACCGGCATGACCGCCGAGCACATGGCGGTGGCGGCGGAGCGGGGCATCGCCGTCACGCCCACGCTGCTGCAGGTGGGGCAGTTCGAGAACATCGCCGCCCAGGCGGACGGCAAGTACCCCGTCTACGCGCGCCGCATGCGCGCCATGTACGCGCGCCGGTACGAGCACGTGCGCGACCTCTACGAGGCGGGCGTGCCGCTGCTGGTGGGCACCGACGCGGGCGGCACCATCTCGCACGGCCGCATCGCCGACGAGTGCGCCGAGCTGGTCGCGGCGGGCATCCCGCCGGCCGAGGTGGTGGCGATGGCGTCCTGGCGCGCCCGTGACTACCTCGGTTTCGGGGCGGTCGTCGAGGGCTCCAGCGCCGACCTGGTGGTGTACCCGGCCGACCCGCGCGAGGACATCGAGGTGCTCCGCCACCCCACCGCCGTCGTGCTGCGCGGCACGGTCTACCCGACGGCCCGCTGACCCGTCACCAGGCGGTCGGTGTGTGAGGCACGTCTGGTTGGTGGGGCCCCTCGCCGTCTGGCACAATGTGCACGTACTCGGCGTGCCCGGACCCCTCTCACCCGGTCAGGTCGTGTCCCGGCCCCCCACACTGCGACACCCCACGTCACGGTGCTCGGGCCATCCCGTTCAGAACCAGGAGTGACCACTTCGTGGCCGTCAAGATTCGTCTCAAGCGCCTCGGCAAGATCCGGGCCCCGTACTACCGTGTCGTCGTCGCCGACTCGCGCACCAAGCGCGACGGTCGTGTGATCGAGGAGATCGGCAAGTACCACCCGACCGAGGAGCCGTCGCTCATCGAGATCAAGTCGGAGCGCGCGCAGTACTGGCTCGGCGTCGGCGCTCAGCCGACCGAGCAGGTCGCCGCTCTGCTCAAGGTGACCGGTGACTGGCAGAAGTTCAAGGGCCTGCCGGGTGCCGAGGGCACCCTGAAGGTCAAGGGAGAGAAGGCTGACACGGCCGCCGCGATCGAGGCCGTGCACGCCGACGCCGAGAAGGCCAAGGCCAAGGCTGCCGAGAAGGCCGCCGCTGCCGCCGCCGAGGCTCCGGCCGAGCCGGCAGAGGGCGACGAGGCCTGATGCTCTCGGAGGCCCTCGAGCACCTGGTGCGCGGCATCGTGGACAACCCGGACGACGTCCGCGTGTCCGCGAAGACGCTGCGCCGTGGTGACCTCCTCGAGGTCCGCGTGCACCCCGACGACCTGGGCCGTGTCATCGGCCGCGGTGGTCGCACGGCGCGCGCTCTGCGCACCGTGATCGGTGCGCTCGCCACCGAGGGCCCGGTGCGGGTCGACGTCGTGGACGTCGACCGGCGCTGAGCGGTCGCCCGCCAGCACGACGAGGCCCGGTCCGAACGCGGACCGGGCCTCGCTCATTCATTCTTCGAGGAGAGACATGCAGCTCACCGTGGCCCGCGTCACCAAGGCGCACGGGCTCAAGGGCGAGGTGGCCCTGGACCTGCGCACGGACGATCCGGAGACCCGGCTCGCGGTCGGTGAGCGGCTCGAGACCGTGCCCGCGGCCGCCGGGCCCCTCACGGTGACCCACGCGCGGCAGCACCAGGGCCGCTGGCTGGTCACGTTCGCCGAGGTCGCGGACCGCGACGCGGCCGAGGACCTGCGCGGCGTCGAGCTGGTCGTCGAGGCGGACGCCTCCGACGAGGACGACGCCTGGTACCCGCACGAGCTCGCGGGCCTGCGCGCCGAGCTCGAGGACGGCACCGTGGTCGGCACCGTCGTCACCCTGGAGTACCTGCCCGCGCACGAGGCGCTGCTCGTCGAGGAGACGCTGCCCGACGGCGGCACCGCCCGCACGCTGGTGCCGTTCGTGCTGGCGATCGTGCCCGTGGTCGACGTCGCGGGCGGCCGCGTCGTGCTCACGCCGCCCGGCGGCCTGCTGGCCCGGGACGCCGAGGCCGCGATCGTCGACCGTGCCGATGATGCCGACACCGTCGGCCGTGCCGATGATGCCGACACCGTCGGCCGTGAGGCCGACTGACGTGCGCGTCGACGTCGTCTCGATCTTCCCCGACTACCTGTCCGTGCTGGACCTGTCCCTGGTCGGCAAGGCACGGCAGCGCGGCCTGCTGGACCTGCGGGTGCACGACCTGCGCGACTGGACCACCGACCGGCACCGCACCGTGGACGACACCCCGTTCGGCGGGGGAGCCGGCATGGTGATGCGGCCGGACGTCTGGGGCGTGGCCCTGGACGACGTCCTGGAGCCGGGCGCGCAGCTGGTCGTGCCGACGCCCTCGGGCGAGGTGTTCACACAGCGGCATGCCGAGGAGATGGCCACGGCGGAGCAGCTCGTGTTCGCGTGCGGGCGCTACGAGGGCATCGACGCGCGCGTGGCCGAGCACTACCGGGACGCCGGCGTCACGGTGCGCGAGCTCTCGATCGGGGACTACGTGCTCAACGGCGGCGAGGTGGCGTCCCTCGTCATGATCGAGGCCGTGGCGCGGCTGGTGCCGGGCATGGTCGGCAACCCGGAGTCCCTCGTCGAGGAGTCGCACGGCGCCGCGGGCCTGCTGGAGTACCCCGTCTACACGAAGCCGCCGTCGTGGGCGGACCTGGAGATCCCGGAGGTGCTCCTGTCGGGGCACCACGCGCGGATCGAGCGCTGGCGGCGCGACCGCGCGCTGGAGCGGACGGCGGAGCGTCGGCCGGACATGATCGCGGCCCTCGACGTCGCGACCCTCGACAAGCAGGACCTCGCGCTGCTCGCGGAGCTGGGCTGGGTGCCGGGGGAGGACGGCGCGGGCCTGGTCCGGGCCTGACGTCACACCCCGCCCTGGTCGCACGCCGGCGGACGTGTGGCAGAATGAACCGTTGGTGCGTCGCCGGTCAGGTCTCTGCCACAGGGGACGACCGGGGCGGGCAACCGTCCCTGACCGGGTCGAGCCGCACCGCCATCCTCACCCCTTCCGGGACCCTCACGGCCGCGTGGCCGTGCCAGGGCCCACGACATTCGCGCCTGACCTGTGGCAGGCCCGGAGAGAACGATGCAGAAGCTCGACATGATCGACACCGCCTCGCTGCGGTCCGACATCCCGGAGTTCCGCGCCGGTGACACGGTCAAGGTCAACGTCAAGGTCGTCGAGGGCAACCGCTCTCGTGTCCAGGCGTTCCAGGGCGTCGTCATCTCCCGCCACGGCGGTGGGATCGGCGAGACGTTCGCGGTCCGCAAGATCAGCTTCGGTGTGGGCGTGGAGCGCAAGTTCCCGCTGCACGCGCCGACCATCGAGTCGATCGAGGTCGTGACCCGCGGTGACGTGCGCCGCGCGAAGCTGTACTACCTGCGCGAGCTGCGCGGCAAGAAGGCGAAGATCCGCGAGAAGCGCGACGTCTGACGTCGCACCACGCGATGTGCGTCGGCCGCCACCCTCTGTCGAGGGTGGCGGCCGACGTCGCACCTGCCCAGGTCTGTGGGGAAATCAGACGGGGTCGGTGTGGGCCCGCGAGGTGGTTTCGCCGCGGGCACCGAGTGGTGACAGAGTTACCCTCGTGACGAGTTTCGACCGGGTGGCACCGCCCACCCCTACCGATGGGACGCCGTTGAGCGCAGCAGATCCGTGGGGCCACAGCGGGGCGCATCGTGAGGGTGGAGCGGCACACGGGCGGGAGCCGCGCCGGCAGCAGTCGGGACTGCTGTCGATGCTGCGGGAGATCGGCATCATCGTCGTCAGCGCGCTCGTCCTGTCGTGGCTGATCAAGACGTTCCTGGTGCAGCCGTTCTACATCCCGAGCGCCTCCATGGAGGACACGCTGACGCAGGGCGACCGCGTCATGGCGTCGCGGCTGACGCCGGGGCCGTTCGACCTCCAGCACGGGGACATCGTCGTCTTCGTGGACCCGGGCAACTGGCTGCCGCCGTACGTGCCGCCGGAGCGCGGGCCCGTGGGTGACGCGGCGGTCTCGTTCCTGACCACCGTGGGCCTGCTGCCGCAGGACAGCGGCGACCACCTCATCAAGCGCCTGATCGGCCTGCCGGGCGACACGGTCGAGTGCTGCGACGCGGAGGGCCGGGTGTCGGTCAACGGCACGCCCATCGACGAGACCTACATCAAGCCGGGCTCGATCCCGAGCGAGGACTCCTTCTCCGTGACGGTCCCGGACGACATGCTGTGGGTCATGGGCGACAACCGCCAGAACTCCCAGGACTCGCGCAAGAACCGGGGCAAGCCCGGCGGCGGGTTCGTGCCCGTCGACAACGTCGTGGGCACGGCGTTCGCCACCGTGTGGCCGCTCGACCGGCTGCACTGGCACAGCCACCCGTCCGACGTCTTCGCCGACGTCCCGGACGCGCCTCCCGCGGGGAGCTAGCCGTGCGCGTGGTCCCGACGCTGCGGCAGGAGCGGGCGCTGCTCGCCTCGGGCGCCCGCCTCGTGGCGGGCATGGACGAGGTCGGTCGCGGGGCCCTGGCCGGCCCTGTCAGCGTGGGCGTCGTGGTGGTGGACGCTGCCACGCGCACCGGGCCCAAGGGTGTCGCGGACTCGAAGCTGCTGACGCCCGCCGCACGCGAGGCCCTGGCGCCCGCCGTGCGGCGCTGGGCGGTGGCGTACGGGGTGGGGCACGCGGGCCCGGCCGAGATCGACGAGGTCGGCATCATCGCGGCGCTCCGCCTGGCAGGACGTCGCGCGCTCGCGCAGGTGCGGCAGGTGTGCGGCGACGTGGACGTGGTGGTCCTGGACGGCAAGCACGACTGGCTGTCGGCGCCCGCCCTCGACCTGTTCGCGGCCGCGGACGCCGCGGACGACGGCGCACCCGACCCCGCGGTGCGGACGCTGGTCAAGGCCGACATGACCTGCACCTCGGTGGCCGCCGCGAGCGTGCTGGCCAAGGTGGAGCGGGACGCGATCCTCGTCGAGCTGGCGCAGCGGCATCCCGAGTACGCCTGGGACCAGAACAAGGGCTACAGCGCGCGGGCGCACATGGACGCCCTCGGCCTGCACGGCCCGACCCCGCACCACCGCAGGTCGTGGAACCTGCCCGGAACCGCCGCGTCGGTGGGATGATGTGGTCGTGAGCGCCGAAGACCTCGAGAACTACGAGACGGAGATGGAGCTCGCGCTCTATCGCGAGTACCGCGACGTGGTGGGCCTGTTCTCCTACGTGGTGGAGACCGAACGCCGGTTCTACCTCGCCAACCAGGTGGACCTGCAGGTGCGGTCCGCAGCGGGCGAGGTGTACTTCGAGCTCCGGCTCGGCGACGCCTGGGTGTGGGACGTGTACCGGTCCGCGCGGTTCGTGAAGTCGGTGCGCGTGGTGACCTTCAAGGACGTGAACGTCGAGGAGCTGGCCAAGGCCGAGCTCGCGCTCTGACACTTCTTCGCGGACGGCGGCGACCCTCCTGACGGGCCGCCAACGCTCCGACGGTGACGCTGGAGCTGTGGATCGTCGGTCTGTGCACAGGTGACCCCGCGGGCGCCGTCGTCGGCCCCTGCCGTGACCCAGTCTGGTCACGGAGGTGGACGCGATGGCGAAGAAGGACGGCGTGGGCCGGTACGGCGAGCGGGTGGCGCGACAGCACCTGGAGGAGCGCGGCTGGACGGTGCTCGACACCAACTGGCGCGGGACGGACGGCGAGCTGGACATCGTCGCGGTCGACGGCGACGTGCTCGTGGTGGTCGAGGTCAAGACCCGTAGCGGAGTCGGCTACGGGCACCCCGCCGAGGCGGTCACGGCGCGCAAGCTCGCGCGGGTCAAGCGGCTGACGGGGCAGTACCTGACGGCGTTCCGCGAACGGCTGGCCCTCGCGCGGCTGGGCGGCGACGACTGGCCCGAGCTGCGCACGGCGTTCGGCGCGATCCGCATCGACGTGGTCGCGGTGACGCTGCCGCGCCGCGGGCGAGCGGTCGTCGAGCACCTCGAGGCGGTGGCCTGATGGGCATCGCGACCACGCGCGCCGTGTCGCTCGTCGGGCTGCAGGGGCACGTCGTGGAGGTGCAGGCGCACCTGGCGGCCTCGGTGCCGGGGTTCACGCTGGTGGGTCTCCCGGACACCGCGCTGAGCGAGTCGCGCGACCGGGTGCGGGCCGCCGTGGCCTCCACGGGGCTGCCGTGGCCGGTCCGGAAGATCACGGTGAACCTGTCGCCCGCGGCGCTGCGCAAGCAGGGCAGCGCGTACGACCTGGCGATCGCCGTGGCCGTCCTGGCGGGCGCGGACGGCCCCGCCGCGCCCGGGCTGCGCCGTGAGGGCCTCGGCCGGGTGGTGCACCTGGGCGAGCTCGGCCTGGACGGGCGGGTGCGGCCGGTGCGCGGCGTGCTGCCGTCGGTCGCGGCCGCCGTCGCCGCGGGCTTCCCGGACGTCGTGGTGGCGCAGGGGGACCTGGAGGAGGCGCGGCTCGTGCCGGGTGCGCGGGTGGTCGGCGCGGCCAGCCTCGCCGAGGTCGTGGCCCTGCACGGCGGACCGCCGGAGCTGGTGCGTGAGGTGGTGGCCGTGCGGCCGGACCGGTCAGCGCTGCCGAGCCGGCCGCCCGGCGACCTCGCCGACGTGCTCGGTCAGGAGCGCCCGCGGTTCGCCCTCGAGGTGGCGGCCGCCGGCGGACACCACCTGCTGCTCATCGGGCCGCCCGGCGCGGGCAAGACCATGCTGGCGTCGCGGATGCCTGGGATCCTGCCCGACCTCACGGACCGGGAGGCCGTCGAGGTCACGGCCGTGCACTCCGTCGCCGGCCTGTTCGACCCCGGCGGCGGCCTGATCCGTCGGCCCCCGTTCGAGGACCCGCACCACACGGCCACGGCGGCCGCGGTGGTGGGCGGAGGGTCTGGTGTGCCCCGTCCGGGCGCGGTGTCGCGGGCGCACCGCGGGATCCTCTTCATGGACGAGGCGCCCGAGTTCCGCGCGGACGTCCTGGAGACGCTGCGCCAGCCGCTGGAGCACGGCGAGCTCGTGCTCCACCGGACCGGCGGCGCGGCCCGTTACCCCGCCCGGTTCCAGCTCGTCCTGGCGGCCAACCCCTGCCCCTGCGGCATGGCGGTGGGCAAGGGTCTGGAGTGCAGCTGCTCGCCCACGGTGCGCCGGCGGTACCTCGCGCGCCTCTCCGGCCCGCTGCTGGACCGGGTCGACGTCCAGGTCGAGGTGGAGCACCCCGATCGCGTCGACCGGCTGGGGAGCACCTCCGAGCCGACGTCGGCCGTGGCCGCCCGGGTGCTCGCCGCGCGCGAGGCCGCGCGGGCCCGGCTGGCCGACACGCCCTGGTCCACGAACGCGGAGATGCCGGGCCGGTTCCTCCGCGACGTGCTCGGGCCGCGGCAGACCCTGTACGCCCCCATCGAGCGGGCCATGACGGACGGCACCCTCAGCCTGCGCGGCGTGGACCGCGTGCTGCGGATGGCCTGGACCGTCGCGGACCTCGCGGGGCGCGCCGCGCCGACGTCGGGCGACGTCGGGAACGCGCTGCTGCTGCGCACGCGGGGCGACCATGGATGAGCCGCTCTTCGACCTGCCCCGGGCGGGCCTGCGGTTCGACGCTGACGACGAGGTGCTGGCCCGGGCCGCCTGGAGCCGGCTGGCCGAGCCCGGTGACGCGGTGGCCGGAGCGCTCGTGGACAGCCTCGGCCCTGCCGACGCCCTGCGCTGGCTCGTCGACGCGGCGGGCGCGCCGGAACGCGCGGAGGCGGTGCTCCGCCGGATCGCGGGCGGGCGGGAGCTCGGGTTGGGGACGGTCGACGGCTCGCCGGGCCTCGCGGAGGCGCCGGGTCGGCTGCCTGAGGTGAGCACCGGCGCCGCGACGGGCGAGGGGCCCGCTGCCGGGCGGGCGGCTCGTGGTGGGGCCGTCGGCCTCCTGGTGGCAGCGGTGCGCCGCTGGGCCCCGCGTCTCGAACGGCTCGACCCCGAGGGCGAGCTGGCCGTGCTCGGCAGGCACGGTGGAACCTTCCTGGCGCCGGGCGACCCGCGCTGGCCGTCGTCGTTCGACGTGCTGGGTGCCGCGGCCCCGCTGTGCCTGTGGGTGCGCGGCGACCCGGACCTGGCACGGCTGGCGCGGCGGTCGGTGTCGCTGGTCGGGTCGCGGGCCTGCACCGACTACGGCGTCCGGGTGGCGCGGTCGCTCGCCCGCGGGCTGGCCGAGCGTGGGTTCACGCTGGTCTCCGGCGGGGCGGCCGGCATCGACGCCGAGGTGCACCGCGGCGCGCTGGTGTCAGGGGCGCCCACGGTGGCCTTCCTGGCGGGCGGCGTCGACCGGCTGTACCCGGCGAGCAGCACCGACCTGCTGCGCCGCGCCGCCGAGGAGGGCGGGGCCGTCGTCAGCGAGGCACCGCCCGGGTCGGTGCCGGGCAAGCAGCGCTTCCTCAAGCGCAACCGGCTCATCGCGGCGCTGAGCTCCGGCACCGTGGTGGTCGAGGCGGCGCTCCGCTCGGGCGCGCTGTCCACGGCCAACCACGCCGTGCGGCTGTTGCGGCCGCTCGGTGCGGTCCCCGGGCCGGTGACCTCGATGGCTTCGGCGGGCTGCCACGAGCTGCTGCGGCGGGGCGCCGCCGTGTGCGTCACCGACGCGGCCGAGGCCGCGGAGCTCGTGGGCGACATGGGGGAGGCCGCGCCGGTCCGCCGGGGCGAGAGCCGCCCGGGTGACGACCTCGACGCGGCGAGCGCGGCGGTGCTCGACGCGCTGCCGGTACGCAAGCCGGCGCACGAACGCTCGATCGCTCGGGTCGCGGGTCTGGCGTTCGCGGACACGACCGGCGCGCTCGGGCTGCTGGAGCTGCTGGGCCTGGCGGAGCAGCGGGACGGGGGCTGGCGCAGGCGGTGAGCGAGACCGCCGGTCCGGCGCACGAGGACGGCGCGCCTTCTTCACCCCGCGGCGCCCGAGGCGCACACTGGCAAACGTGGACCTTACCGACCTGTCCGGCTTGCCTCGGCTGCCCGAGCAGATGTCCGACGCCGTCTCCCGGTTCGCCAGCTACCTCGACGCGCAGCGCGGGCACTCCGCCCACACGCGGCGCGCCTACGTGGCGGACGTGACCGACCTCCTGCGGTACGCGATGCGGCACGGCACCACCCGCCTCCACGCCATCGACCTCACCCTGCTGCGCGGCTGGCTGGCGTCGCAGTCAGACCGAGGGCTCGCCCGGTCGACGCTCGCCCGGCGCGGCGCGTCCGCCCGTGCGTTCCTCCGGTGGGCGCACCGCGCGGGGCTCGTGCCGGTCGACCCGTCGTCCCGCCTGGCCAGCCCCAAGGTGCCGCGAACCCTGCCGACCGTGCTCGACGTGGACGCGGCGAGCCGCCTGCTCGACGGCGCCCGCGCGGCCGCGGACGAGGCGGACGAGGCGACGCGCCCCGCTGCCCTGCGCTCCTGGGTCGCCGCCGAGCTGCTGTACGGCGCCGGCATCCGGGTGGGCGAGCTCGTGTCGGTCGACGTCGGGCACGTCGACGCCCGCGACCGGCTGGTCCGGGTGCTCGGCAAGGGCGGCAAGGAGCGGGTGGTGCCCTTCGGCGTCCCGGCGGCGCGCTCCGTCGAGGCCTGGCTGTCCGACGGGCGCCCCGCCCTCGTGACGGCCACCACCGGCGATGCCCTGCTGGTCGGGGAGCGGGGCGGACGCTGGGGGCAGCGGCAGGTCCGGGAGGCGATCCACCGGCTGGCGGCCCAGGCCGGCGTGGACGACGTGGCGCCCCACGCGCTGCGGCACTCCGCGGCCACGCACCTGCTCCAGGGCGGGTCGGACCTCCGTGCGGTGCAGGAGGTGCTGGGTCATGCCAACCTCGCCACCACCCAGCGCTACACCCACGTGGACGCCGAGCGTCTGCGCAGCGTCTACGCCCAGGCCTTCCCCCGCGCCTGACGAACCGGCCGGCCCTCTGCCTGTGCCGGCCCAGGTCCGCATCGAGAACGCCCTGCGGGACGGTTTCCGGCCCTCTCCGGTCCCGGAGGTCGTTCTCGAGCGCGTCCCCGTCGGAGGGGGAGGGGTCAGAGGGGTGGGAGGAGGACTATGGGTGGGCGGTGGAGGAGGGTGAGCGGGTCGAGGTAGCGCTCGCCGCGGCGGACGCCCCAGTGCACGCAGGACCGCGGGGCGCAGTGGCCCGCCTGCCCCGGGCCGCCGGCGTCCTCCACGGTGCCGAGCGTCGTCCCGGCCGCGACGGCTGCTCCCTCGGGGACGGAGCCGGTCACGGGCTCCAGGCTGCTGCGCAGACCGTCCGGGTGCGTGACCACCACGACGCCACGGCCCGCAACCCGTCCCGCGAACGTGACGACGCCCGGTCCGGGCGAGACCACGGGCGAGCCGACGGCGGCACCCAGGTCGACGCCGCGGTGACCGGGACCCCACTCGTGCTCGGGCGGGTCGAACGGGCGCTCCACGCCGGTCGGCGGGTCCACGCCGGGCACCGGGGCGACGTAGCCGGTGTCTGCGCCCTGTCGCGTCGGGCCCACCGCGAGGTCCGGCCCCGACCGCAGCGCCGCCGCCGGTGCCTCCGCCCCGACGCCGGACAGCAGCGTGGCAACGGCAACCAGCACCAGACCGCGCCGCAGCCGCCCGCTCCGCGCCGGCCCGCCTATCCCCGCCGACCTGCCCTGCCCCGCCGTCCCGGGAATCGACCGTCCCCTCGCACCTGTTCTCATGTCGTCGAGCATCACCGCCCTGCGCCGCCTGCACGCGACCCGCCGGACCCCCTGTGCACAACCCGCCCGGGACCACCCCTGTGGTCACGTTCGGGGCCGCCCGGGCCCGTCGCCGAGGTCCGTCCGGCATGGCGGGCGACGTCACAGTCCCGGGTCGGGCGTCGCGTCCTCGTGGCATGGGCTTCTCGGGTAGACTTCCACCCGCGACCGGCATGCACTTCCGTCCGGCGGACCCACGGCCCCGGCCGACGGACCGCACGGCGGGGGAACTCCCGGTCGACACCGCGCGTCACATCGAGTCGCGCCCGGCAGCGGTCCGGCCCACAGGGTCGGCGTCGGGCACGTCGTGACGCCAGGGGCACCGAAGCAGCAGTGGTGCCGATCCAACCCGACCGCGGCCCGGACGTCTCCGAGCCGCCAGAAATGCGTGCGGAACCCGAGGCAACCTCGGCCCGCACCGAAAGGACGTGTCATGGCCGTCGTGTCCATGCGCCAGCTCCTCGAGAGCGGTGTCCACTTCGGACACCAGACCCGCCGTTGGAACCCGAAGATGAAGCGCTTCATCTTCACCGAGCGCAACGGCATCTACATCGTCGACCTGCAGCAGTCGCTGCACTTCATCGACAGCGCCTACGACTTCGTCAAGGAGACGGTCGCCCACGGCGGCTCCATCCTGTTCGTCGGCACCAAGAAGCAGGCCCAGGAGCCGGTGGCCGAGCAGGCCGCCCGCGTCGGGATGCCCTACGTGAACCACCGCTGGCTCGGCGGCATGCTCACGAACTTCACCACCGTGCACAAGCGTCTCCAGCGCCTCAAGGAGCTCGAGGAGATCGACTTCGACGACGTGGCCGCCTCGGGCCTCACGAAGAAGGAGCTCCTGGTGCTGCGCCGCGAGAAGGACAAGCTCTCGCGCACGCTGGGCGGCATCCGTGACATGGCCAAGGTTCCCTCGGCCGTGTGGATCGTCGACACCAACAAGGAGCACCTCGCGGTGGACGAGGCCCGCAAGCTGGGCATCCCCGTCGTGGCGATCCTCGACACCAACTGCGACCCCGACATGGTCGACTACGCGATCCCGGGCAACGACGACGCGATCCGCTCCGTCACGCTGCTCACCCGCGTGATCGCGGACGCCGCCGCCGAGGGCCTCATGCAGCGCCACTCGGGTGGCAGCAAGTCCGGTGCCGAGGCCGAGACGGCCGCCGAGCCCCTGGCCGAGTGGGAGCGCGAGCTCCTGGCCGGCTCCGAGGCCCCGGCCGAGGCCGCCGCGCCCGCCGAGACCCCGGCCGCCGCCGAGGCCGCCGAGACGGCTGAGGCCGCCCCCGCCGCCGAGGCCGTCGCCCCGGGTGCCGAGGCCGCTCCGGCCGTCGAGGCCGCGCCTGCCGAGGCCGAGACCGAGAAGTGACGCGTCGCGTCGGCCGGGTCCCCCGAGCGGGGACCCGGCCGGCGCACCGTCCCTCGGGTCGGACGACCTCCCCCGAACAACACGACTGCACGGAGGACCAGAACAATGGCGAACTACACCGCCGCTGACATCAAGGCGCTGCGCGAGCGCACCGGCGCCGGCATGCTCGACGTCAAGAAGGCCCTGGACGAGGCCGACGGCAACGCCGAGAAGGCCATCGAGATCATCCGGACCAAGGGCCTGGCCCGCGCCGCCAAGCGCGAGGGCAACGCCACGTCCGAGGGCCTCGTGGCCGTCAAGGTCGAGGACACCGCGGCCGGCCAGGTCGCCACGATGATCGAGCTGAACGCCGAGACCGACTTCGTCGTCAAGAACGAGAAGTTCATCTCGCTGGCCGACGCCGTCCTCGAGGCCGCTGCCGCCGCCGGTGCCACGGACGAGGTCTCGGCCGCCGCCGCGCCCTCCGCCGAGGGCACCGTCGCCGACCTGATCGCCGCGCAGGGCGCCACGCTGGGCGAGAAGCTCGCCCTGCGCCGCGTCGCGCGCGTCGAGGGCCCGAAGGTCACGACGTACCTGCACCGCACGGCCAAGGACCTGCCGCCGTCGATCGGCGTGCTCGTCGTCACCGACGAGGCCGGTGCGGCCGTCGCCAAGGACATCGCGCAGCACATCGCGGCGATGGCCCCGAAGTACCTGACGCGCGAGGACGTCCCGGCGGACGTCGTCGAGAAGGAGCGGGAGATCGCCCTGGAGACCTCGAAGAACGAGGGCAAGCCGGAGGCGGCGCTGCCCAAGATCGTCGAGGGTCGTCTGAACGGCTTCTTCAAGGAGGTCGTCCTGATCGACCAGCCGCTGGCGAAGGACCCGAAGACCACGGTCGGCAAGCACGTCGCCTCCGTGAACGGTTCGGTCACCTCGTTCGTGCGTTTCCGCGTCGGTTCCTGACGCGACCTGTTCGGCCCGGCCCGCGCTTCGGCGCGGGCCGGGCCGACCTGTACGCGGGCCGTTCCGCGTGACGGCCCGCCCGCCGCGCTCCCACCCGGGAGCGGGGCGAGGCTTCGATATCTTCGGTGCCGGGTGAAGCTCAGGGCTCCACACCGCACCAGGGATCTCGAGGCCGCCCCGGCCCCTCCGCACCGCGCGGAGGTGCGCTGCCCGCCGGTCGGGCAGTATGCCGGGAGGGGCCAGTCCCGGTAGTGACGACCGAAGGGTGACGGACCAGTGAGTGACGAGGCGACCCAGGGCATGGCGGTGGACGCGGACGGCAAGCCCGCCCGGCGGGTGCTGCTGAAGCTGTCCGGTGAGGCGTTCGGTGGCGGCAGCGTCGGGCTCGACGCCGACGTCGTGCGGCGCATCGCGAGGGAGATCGGCGTGGCCGTGCGCGACGGCGTCCAGGTCGCCATCGTCGTCGGCGGCGGGAACTTCTTCCGCGGCGCCGAGCTGAGCGTGGCCGGCATGGACCGCGCCCGCGCGGACTACATGGGCATGCTCGGCACCGTGATGAACTGCCTCGCGCTCCAGGACTTCCTGGAGCAGGCCGGCGTCAAGACGCGGGTCCAGACGGCGATCACCATGGGCCAGGTGGCCGAGCCGTACATCCCGCTGCGCGCCATCCGGCACCTCGAGAAGGGCCGCGTGGTCATCTTCGGCGCCGGGGCGGGCATGCCCTACTTCTCCACCGACACCGTCTCGGTGCAGCGCGCGCTCGAGACGCACTGCGAGCAGGTCGTCATGGGCAAGAACGGCGTCGACGGCGTCTACGACTCCGACCCCCGCCGCAACCCCGATGCGAAGAAGCTCGACCACCTGACGTACACCGACGCGCTCGTGAACCGCCTCGGCGTCATGGACGACACGGCGCTGGCCATGTGCCGCGACAACGACGTCCAGATGCGCGTCTTCGGCATGGAGGGCGAGGGCAACGTGACCCGTGCGCTGGCCGGCGAGCCGATCGGCACGCTGATCACGACGCGCTGACCGTGCGGCCCCGGGCCCGGCCCGGGATCTCGCGCACCTTTCGGCAGCCGGGCAAAGTGTCCGTAGAGTGGCCCCGGCACCACCCGTAGACGAATGAAGGAGCAGTGGTGATCGACGAGACCCTCCTCGAAGCCGAGGAAAAGATGGAGAAGGCGATCGAGGTCGCCAAGGAGGACTTCGCGGGTATCCGCACCGGTCGTGCCAACGCGGGGATGTTCAGCAAGATCACCGTCGACTACTACGGTGCGCCGACGCCGCTGCAGCAGCTCGCGTCGTTCAACATCCCGGACGCGCGCACGGTCATGGTGGCGCCGTTCGACAAGGGTTCGCTGCCCGCCGTCGAGAAGGCGCTGCGCGACTCCGACCTGGGCGTGAACCCGGCCACGGACGGCAACGTCGTGCGCATCGTGCTGCCCTCCCTCACGGAGGAGCGCCGCCGGGACTACGTGAAGCTCGCCAAGGCCAAGGCGGAGGAGTCGCGCGTCTCGGTGCGCAACATCCGCCGCAAGGCCAAGGAGGAGCTCGACCGCATCGTCAAGGACGGCGAGGCCGGTGAGGACGAGGTGGTGCGCGCCGAGAAGGAGCTCGACAAGCTCACCAAGAGCCACGTGGACCAGATCGACCAGCTGCTCTCCACCAAGGAGAGCGAGCTGCTCGAGGTCTGATGCCCGCACCGCCCCGAGAGAGAACAGAGCGAGACGACGCGCACCCCGCCGTGACCTCAGACCAAGAGCCCGCCCCCAAGCAGTCGCGGGCGGGCCGGAACCTGCCCGCCGCGATCCTCGTCGGCGTGGGCCTGCTCGGCGTCGTCGGCGCCTCGCTGTACTGGCGGCCCGAACCGTTTGTCCTCCTCGTGGTCCTCCTGCTCTGCGCGGGACTGTGGGAGCTGCGCCAGGCGTTCGCGCGCCGGGCGCTGCGGCTGCCCATGGTGCCCCTGTTCGTGGGCGCGGCCGGCATGATCGTCTCCGCCTACCGGGGCGGTCCCGAGGCGCTGTTCGTCGCCTTCGTGCTGACGGTGGCGGCCACGGTGGTCTGGCGTGCGCTCGACGGCTCCGGTCTCGCCGCCGTCCGCGACTCCGCGGCGGCGGTCTTCGCCGCCGCGTACCTGCCGTTCCTGGCCGGTTTCGTGGTCCTCATGCTCGCGCAGCCGGACGGCGAGATCCGCGTCGTGCTGTTCATCCTGCTGGCGGTCGCGAACGACACGGGCGGGTACATCGCGGGCGTGCTGCTCGGCCGGCACCCGCTGGCCCCGACCGTGAGCCCCAAGAAGTCCTGGGAGGGCCTGGCCGGCTCGATCGTGCTGGCCACGGCGGTGGGCGTGCTCGGGGCGGTGTACGGCCTGGGCGAGAGCCCGGTGCTCGGCGTCGCGCTCGGCGTGATGACCGCCGTCACAGCGACGGTCGGCGATCTCGCGGAGTCGCTCCTCAAGCGTGACCTAGAATTGAAGGACATGGGCTCATTGCTCCCGGGGCACGGGGGCGTGCTGGACCGCCTCGACTCGCTGGTCATCACAGCGCCCTTCGTCTATCTCGTGCTCTCGGTGGTTGCCTGATGAAAACTTCCCTTGCCCAGCCGACCGTCCGGCCCTCGGACGAGACCCCGGCGATCCCGCTGCAGATGGCGCCGAAGCGCCGTGGCAAGCCGCCGCGCCACTTCGCCGACCTCACGCCCGAGGAGCGCGTGGCCTCGGTGGTCGAGGCGGGAGAGCCGGCCTTCCGGGCCAAGCAGCTCGCCACGCACTACTTCACGCACTACACGAGCGACGCGGCGCGGATGACGGACCTGCCGGCCCGGACCCGCGAGGACCTGGCGACGACCATGTTCCCGTCGCTGATCCGTCCCACGCGCACGCTCCAGGCCGACGGCGGCACCACGGTGAAGACGCTGTGGCACCTGTTCGACGACGCCAAGGTCGAGTCGGTGCTCATGCGCTACCCGCAGCGCACCACGCTGTGCGTCTCCAGCCAGGCCGGCTGCGGCATGGCCTGCCCGTTCTGCGCGACGGGCCAGCTGGGCCTGACGCGCAACCTGTCCACGGCGGAGATCCTGGAGCAGGTGCGCGCGGCGTTCCGCAGCCTGGCCGACGGCGAGATCCCGGGCGGGCCGACCCGGCTGAACAACCTCGTCTTCATGGGCATGGGGGAGCCGCTGGCCAACTACAAGGCCGTGATCGAGACGGTGCGGGCCCTGGTGGCGCCGCAGCCCGAGGGCTTCGGCATGTCGGCCCGCAACATCACCGTCTCCACGGTGGGCCTGGTCCCGGCGATGCAGAAGCTGACCAAGGAGGGCATCCCCGTGACGCTCGCCCTGTCGCTGCACGCGCCGGACGACGACCTGCGCTCCGAGCTGGTGCCGATCAACACCCGCTGGAGCGTCGACGAGGCCCTGGACGCCGCGCGCGAGTACTTCGAGGTCACCGGCCGCCGCGTGTCCATCGAGTACGCGCTCATCAAGGACATGAACGACCACGGCTGGCGGGCGGACCTGCTGGGCGAGAAGCTCAACGCGCGCGGCCGCGGCTGGGTGCACGTCAACCCCATCCCGCTGAACCCGACGCCGGGCTCCATCTGGACCGCGAGCGACCGCGAGGTCGAGGACGAGTTTGTGGCACGATTGCGCGGTCACGGCATTCCGACCACGATCCGTGATACCCGCGGGAGCGACATCGACGGCGCCTGCGGGCAGCTTGCGGCTGAGGAGGACGACGAGTGAGTGGGATGTTCAACACCGTTCCCCGGATGCGCACGGGGTACGACAAGGACGAGGTCGACGAGTTCTTCGAGCACGCCCGGCAGGCCTACGAGGGACGTACGGCGGACAGGCTGACGAGCGCGGACATCCAGGCGTCCACGTTCGACCTGACCCGCGGTGGTTACAACACGCACGAGGTCGACGCGGCGCTCGACCGGCTCGAGGCGGCGTTCATCGCGCGCCAGCGTGCCGAGTACGCGGCCGCGCACGGCCAGCAGGCGTGGATGAACGCGCTCGCGGAGCGCGCGCGGTCCCTCTACGGGCGGCTGGGCCGACCGGACGGCGAGAAGTTCGCGCCCGCCGACCGTGGTTCGCAGGGCTACGACAAGGACGACGTCGACGACCTGTGCGACCGGCTGATCGGCTACTTCGACCGGCAGGAGCCGCTGACCGCCGGGGACATCCGGTCGGCCACGTTCGGCCGGGCCCGCGGGGCGGACGCCTACGACGAGGCATCGGTCGACGCGTTCCTGAGCCGCGCGGTGGAGGTCCTGCTGGGCGTCGAGTGACCCCCGCTGCCGAAGTAGAACTGTGGCGAGATAGAACTGGGGCCGGAGCACCGATCGGTGCTCCGGCCCCAGTTCTATCTCGCCACAGTTCTACTTCGGCACAGTGCGGAGGAGCATCTCGTGCTGTTCGACGGCGGCATGCCGGGCGAGCCGGCTCAGCAGGCCGGTGCCACCGGGCCGGACGAGCCGGTGTTGACGTAGGCGTCGGAGACCCAGTTGCCAGTGCCGATCCGGTTCCAGAGGTTCGTGGTGCCGTAGGTGCCGGTCACGGTGCTGCCCGTCGCGGTGCACTCGATCACCACGTTCGCGTGGTTGCCCGCCTGCCCGACGGCGGCGTGCCCGGTGCCGGGCCCCGACCGCACGGTGAGCGGGCCCCCGCTGGTGCGGACCACGCCCCGGGGGCCGCTGCCGGTCCACAGGTAGGTCACGGTGGTCCACGCGTTGTCGGTCAGCCCGAGGCCGTCCCAGAAGGTGCCGTCGGCAAGGTCGATCCCGGCCGGGTTCGCGACCCGGCGGCCGAACCCGTCGAGGCCGCCGTTGTAGCCGTCCTGGTAGGCGGCCTGCGCCTCGGGCCTGCCCTGCGGCAGGTCGGCCCACGACTGCCGGGTCCCGGCCGGGTTCCAGTAGTCGTCGGTGGTGTTCCAGGGGCCGACGTCCCACACCGGCTCGTAGGCGCAGCGGCCGGTGCTCTCCGCGCACACGCGCACCGAGTAGCTGCCCGAGCCCGCGGACGACAGGCCGCGCCGGGACGGCAGGGCCACGAAGTGGTCCCGCTGCGTGATGACGTGGCCGTTCGCGGTGGTGCCGCCCACCAGGCCCTCGCGCGTGGCGAAGATGCGGTAGGCGCGCTCGCCGGACGTCGGCGCGGCCTCGACGTCCTGCAGCGACCGTGAGCGGGGCGCCTCGGGCGTCAGGGTCACCGCCCGCACGGCCGGGCCGCCGTCCTGCCGGCCGACGAGCGTGACGCGCGCCTGCACCGTGCCGGACGGAGCGGGCAGGGCCGACCCGGCGGGGACCCACTCGGTCCAGGCGTCCGGACCCTGGCCGGGGAGCCGGCCGCGCACGTCGACCAGTACCTCGGTGCCGGCCGGGACGGTGTCGTCGACGACGGCGTCGACCGCACCCGCGGGGGAGTCGAGCGTCACGGGTTCGGCGACGAGCTGGCCGGAGGCCGTGACGGCGGACGGGCTCGCGCCGCCGCCCCCGGCCGATGCGGCGCCCGTCGCGCCGGCGAGGCGGAGCGCATCGCCGGCCCGGCGCACGCCGGTGTCGTCGGCGGTGAGGGTGGCGAGGTCGACGGACCACGCCTGGTCCGTGAGGTCGGGGCCGGTGCCCGGGGTGACGGCCGCGACCGCCGTCCCCGAGACGACCAGGAGCGCGCAGGTGGTGGCGGCCAGGAGCGCACCACAGCGTCGGGTCTTGCGTACCTGGATCAGCATGGGGTGAATCTAAGCGGTCCGGCATTTCACCCGCGAGGGGAAGAGGGTGAAATTCTCGATACGTCGGCGGTCCGCGGCGCGGGTCGCGCGTGGTGCATGATCAGGGGAAGAGCACCACGAGCAGCAAGGAGAGTCACGTGTCCGAGTTCCTGGCCGACAAGCCCGGCAAGTTCGACCTCGACGGCGACGGCGTCACCGACGTCGAGGTGGTCGACACCGACGGCGACGGCGTGGTGGACGCCCAGCTCGAGGACTACGACGGCGACGGGGTGCCCGACGTCGAGCTCCACGACACCGACGGGGACGGCGTGCCGGACGTGGTCGTGGAGACGGCCGGCGGCACGCGCACGATCTCCGTGGACACCGACGGCGACGGCGAGGACGAGGTCGTCGACGAGTTCCCGGCCTGACGTCGCCCGCGACCGCTCACGCCGCACACCGGCGGCTCACGCTGGCGGCTCACGCCGGCGGCTCACGCCGTCCGCTCATACCGTCCGCGGCCGGCCGTAGACCAGGCGCCGCAGCGCCACCTCGGCCGGCCCGCGGCGGCCCGTACGTTCCTGCCAGACGGCGAACAGCACGGTCAGCCCCCACACGCCCACCGCGTACAGCACCATGCTCCACGAGCTCAGGTGCTGGCCCAGCCCGAGCCCCCAGGCCGCCAGGACCGGGGCGCACAGCACCGACTGCAGCAGGTAGGACGTGAGCGAGCGCTTGCCGACCGCCTGGACCGCCCCGGCGAACGGCCCGTCGGTGCGGAACAGGTCGCGTGACGGTGCGCCCGTGCGACGCTGCGCCACCCGGTGGCCGATCAGCCCGAACAACGCCACGTAGCCCAGGCCGCCGAAGAACCCGGTGACGATCTGGACCGGCAGGAAAACCCAGGCCGCGTGGTCCGGCACGGACAGGACGCCCACGTGGTCCAGCGCCGAGGGGAGCGGGCCCAGCCAGCCGACCGCCAGGCCCACGACGGTGACGCGGCGCAGCAGCGGCAGGTGGCCGCCCGGGTTCTCCAGGATGCGCCGCCGCCCGGCCCAGAAGGCGAGCAGCAGCATCATCGGCACCACGAGCATGAGCACGCCCTGGCCCACCGTGCCGAGCATCCAGAACACGAGGCGCTCGCTGATCGAGGCGAGGTAGGACGTGCTCGTCATCGAGCTGGTGTCGGGTCCGAAGCTCGCGACGAGCTCGCGGGCGGCCGGGTCGTCGGCGGGGAGCCGCGCGACGAAGAAGGCGCCGACGACGGCGAGCAGCGTGCCGACGGTCAGCAGGCCGCCGAGCACCGCCGTCCACACGATCAGGGTGCGGTCCCGCACCTCGAAGAACAGCCACACCACGAGCAGGCCGGCCAGGCCGTACGCGCCGAGCACGTCGCCCATCCAGAGCAGCGCGGCGTGCACCAGGCCGAAGCCGAGGAGCAGCCAGTTGCGCCGCTGCAGCAGGCGCCGGGCCTGCTCGGGCGGCGTGCCGGACGCCGTCTGCCGGTTGTAGAGCTGCATCATGCCGTAGCCGAACAGGAACGCGAACATCGGGTAGGTGCGCAGGTCCACCAGCACGATGACGAGGAACGCGGCGACGCGGTCGACCACCGTGCCGTCGACGGGGTGGGAGCTGCCCACGCCCATCTCACTGCCCCAGAGGTAGTAGGGCGTGTTGGCCACGGCGATGAGCAGCAGCATCAGGCCGCGCGCCAGGTCGGGGGCGGGCGACCGCTCGGCGGCCTGGACGGGTCCTCGCGCGAGGGCGCTGGTCGGCATGCACCCATCCCAGCAGGGCGTCGGCCGTCCCGCGAGGAAAACGCGACGACAGGGCGAAAAAAGTGCGAGGCGGTGCGCTACGCCGCCGGCTCCTCGCCCAGCCGGGCCCGCTCCGCCTCGACGATCCGCCGGGCGATCTCGGCGTCGGCCACGTCGGTGGCGCCGGGCGCCCCACCCACGGTCGACCGGCCGGCGTACTCGGCGAACAGCTCCGCCTTGGTACCCAGGATCTCCAGGAGGCGCTCGTCCACGCTCTTCTCGACGAGCAGCCGGTGCACCTGCACCGTGCGCACCTGGCCCATCCGGTGCGCCCGCGCCACCGCCTGCGCCTCGACGGTCGGCTTGACCTGCGGCTCGCACAGGATCACCACGGAGGCGGCCTGGATGTTGAGCCCGACGCCGCCGGCCTCGATCTGGCTCACCAGCACCTTCGGCTCGGGTGACTGCGTGAACTCGTCCACCAGCTCCTGTCGCCGGCGCGCCGGGACCGAACCGGTGATGGGGCCGACCGCCAGCGGACCGAGCTCGGCCACCACGGTGTCGATCACGTCGCGGAAGAACGAGAACACGACCACCTTGCGGTTGTTGTCCATGGCCTCGGCCACGATCTCGCGCAGCCGCACCAGCTTCGCCGTCGGCTCGGGGGCCGGGACGAACGCGGCGCGGCGCATGTCGGCGAACGACCGGCGGAGCACGGCGCGCCGGTAGGCGGCGCCGTCGTACCTGCCGAACCGCTCCCACTCGTCCACCTGGACCAGCTCGGGCAGCTCGGTGAGCACGTCCTCCTGGTTGCGCCGCAGGTACACGGTCGCGACCGCCTGCCGGAACGCCGCGGCGCCCGCCAGGCCCGCCGCGGCGTCGAGGGAGTCCGCCACGTCGGGCTTGAGGTGGTGCACCAGGCTGCGGAACTCCTCGACCGTGTTCTCCATCGGCGTGCCGGTCATGAACAGCACGCGCTCGGCGGTCCGGGCCCACTCGGCGGTCCGTTCGGAGCGCTGGGCCCGCGGGTTCTTCACGTAGTGCGCCTCGTCGACGACGAGCAGCGCGGGCCGGGGCATGCCGGCGGCGCGCAGGTGCCCGAGCTGGGGAAACGTGACGATGCCCACGCCGCCGTCGGCCACCCAGGTGCGGATTCCGGCGTCACGGTCGTCGCCGTGCAGCACCCGGACGGCGAGGCGGGAGTGGGCCGCCACCTCGCGCGCCCAGCTCGCCGCCACGCTCGCGGGGCAGACGACGAGGAAGTGTCGGCGGCGCCGGGCGGCCAGGTGCGCCATCACGGCGATGGCCTGGACCGTCTTGCCGAGCCCCATCTCGTCGCCCAGGATCGTGCGCCGCTGCACCAGCGCGTACCGGGCGCCGAAGGCCTGGTACCCGCGCAGCGACACGGTCAGCAGCGAGGTGTCCAGGTCCTGGGCCGTGACCTGCTCCACGACCTCCTCGGGCAGGTAGCCCTCCGCGGCCTCGACGTCGACGCCCAGGTCCACCAGGTCGCCCAGCGCGGCGTACCAGGCGGCCGCCCGGGCCTCGTACCGGCGCCAGACGTCGGCGTCCGTGGTGCCGGACAGCGCGGCGTCCAGCCGGCGCAGCGCGTCGGTGACCCCGGAGTCGTCCAGCCCGGCGACGGTGCGGTCGAGGTCGGTCAGGGCGGCGTCGGCCGCCGTCGTGCGGGCACGGCCCGCGAACAGCCGCCGCACGAGCGTGCCGCGCACGGCGCCCGTCTCGGCGAGCCGGGCGAGCCGGGGCACGTCGACGTCGAGCCGCTCGCCCCACGCGTCGAAGAACTGGGCGACCTGCTCGTGCGCGTGCAGCGCACGCACGAGCGCGGTCGCGTGGGGGTCGGCCGGGTCGTGCTCGATCCGGAAGGTCAGCCCGGCGTCGACGGCGTCGAAGATCTGCTGCGCGGCGTCGAGCAGCAGCCGGGCGGTGCGCGGCCCGACGCCGTCCACCGCGTCGAGTTCCGCCTCGGACGCGTCCAGGACCTGGGCGACCGTCCGGAACCCTGCGGCCTCGACGGGTCCCACCCGCAGGCGCCCCGTGCTGACCTCGCGGATGCGGTCGACCGGCACCTCGGCGAGCTGGGCCAGCACCCGGGCGTCCCGCGCCGCGCGGTACGCGGCCCGCACGCGTTCGGGGGCCGCGCCACGCTCGGTCAGCGCGTCCGCACCCAGCGTGTGCGTGCTCGCGGCGCGCGCGAGGAGCTCGCGGGCCGCGGCGCGGGACCAGGTCGGGGTGGTGGACTCCATGGCCGCCGACGGTACTGGCTGCACGCCCGCCGCGGGTACCGCGCGCGCCGTCGCCGGACGACCTTGGTCGCATATCGGACTGAACGCGCGTTCTGGTAGTTTCGTCGCACCGTGGACAGGAGGAACGAGTGAGCACGGACGCACTGCCGGAGCAGGCACAGGCGGCGCAGGGCACCGCAGCAGGGGAGACGGCGACCGAGGGGACCGCGCCGGAGACGGCGCCGCAGCCGACGACGGACGTCGTGGCCGCACCGGTGACGGATCAGGACCCGGGGCAGACCCCGGCGCCGGAGGGGACCGCGGAGCGCGAGGAGAACCTCGAGACCCGCACCGCGGCCCGGCTGCACCAGCTGGTGGCCTCGGGCGCGGAGAAGCTGCCGGGTGAGGCGGGCAGCACGGTATCGCGGCTGGCCGTGGCGCTGCTGTCGTTCGGCAGCCAGGCCGCCAAGAAGGACCAGGACAAGCCCCCGACCGCCCTCATGGGCGAGGCCGTCCAGCTCTACAAGAGCCTGGACGACGACGACCCGGGCAAGCAGCGCGAGGTGCTCGAGCACGCGCTGGAGACGTTCACGACGTCGACCCTCGGCGGCAAGGAGCGCTCCCAGGTGCTGGAGGTCGCCGAGGAGGCGATGAGCCTGTGGGGCAAGCTGCGTGGCACGACCTCGGAGCTCGTCAAGAGCGACGCCGCGACGTCGATGCGCTCGCTGGCCGGGGCGCTCCGCAAGGAGGGCCGCGACGAGGAGGCGGACGAGACCGAGAAGGAAGCCGGCCGCCTCGAGTCCTGAGGCTCCGGTCCCGGCTCAGGGGCAGGCGGGGGCCGGTGGGCTGTCCGAGGCCGCGAGCAGGGCCTGACAGGATGGGCCCATGCGAAGCGTCACCCTCCTCGGCTCCACCGGCTCCATCGGCACGCAAGCCGTCGACGTCATCGGCCGCAACCCGGACCGGTTCCGCGTGGACGCCCTCAGCGCCGGCGGGGCGGACCTCGCGCTGCTCGCCCGGCAGGCCGCCGACCTCGGCGTCCGGGCCGTCGCCGTGGCCGACGTCGCCGCCCGCCCCGCCCTGACCACGCTGCTGCGCGAGGCCGGCGCCGCGGGCGTCGAGGTGCTCACCGGCCCCGACGCCGCCACCGAGCTCGCGGGCCGGGGCAGCGACGTGGTGCTCAACGGCATCACCGGCTCGGTCGGGCTGCGCCCCACGCTCGCCGCCCTGGAGGCCGGCTCGACGCTGGCGCTCGCGAACAAGGAGTCCCTCGTGGTGGGCGGCGCGCTGGTGAAGAAGGCGGTGCGCCACGCGGGGCAGATCGTGCCCGTGGACTCGGAGCACTCCGCGATCGCGCAGGCGCTGCGCTCGGGGTCGCCGTCCGAGGTGCGCCGCCTCGTGGTCACGGCGAGCGGCGGGCCGTTCCGCGGGAGGGCTCGGGACGAGCTGCGGGACGTCACGCCCGCCCAGGCCCTGCGGCACCCCAACTTCGCGATGGGCCGCGTGGTCACGACCAACTCGGCGACGCTCGTGAACAAGGGCCTGGAGGTCATCGAGGCGCACCTGCTGTTCGACCTGCCCTTCGACGCGATCGACGTGGTGGTGCACCCGCAGCAGATGATCCACTCGATGGTGGAGTTCGTGGACGGCTCGACGATCGCGCAGGCCGGCCCGCCGCGCATGCTCGTGCCCATCGCGCTCGGCCTGTCCTGGCCCGACCGCCTGCCCGACGTCGACGTCGGCATCGACTGGACGCAGGCCGCGAGCTGGGAGTTCGTGCCGCTCGACGACGACGCGTTCCCCGCCGTCCGCCTGGCCCGCCAGGTGGGCGAGGCCGGCGGCACCTTCCCCGCCGCGTACAACGCGGCCAACGAGGTGTGCGTGGACGCGTTCCACGACGGCACGATCGGTTTCCTCGACATCGTCGACACCGTGGCGGCCGTGGTCGAGGAGCACGCCGCGGCCGGCGGCGGCGACGCGGGGTCGGTCGAGGGCGTCCTGGAGGCGGACGCCTGGGCCCGCACGCGAGCGGTGGAGGTCCTGGCGCGGCGCTGAGCCGCGCCCACTCGCCTTCGAGACCGAGGTTGCTCGGCCTTGCGGGCCGTCAGAGCGAAGCAACCTCGGTCTCGAAGGGGAGGACGGCGGAGTCCGGCCGGGCGGCCCGGCGGCGGTCGCGCCCGGCCCAGCCGTGGTCGACCGGGCCGTGGCCCGTCCACGGCCCGCTCGCCGTGCCCGTGCCGCCGACGACGAGGTCGTCCGCCGCGCGGAGCGCCCCGGTGAGGTACTCCTTGGCGGCGCGGACGGCGGGAGCCCAGCCGTCGTGCGCGGGGCGCAGGACGGCGCACGCCGAGCTGAGCGTGCAGCCGGTCCCGTGCGTGTTCCGCGTGGCGACCCGGGGCGCGCGCAGGGCGACGACGCCGTCCGGCCCGGCGAGCTGGTCGACCGCCTGCGGCCCGTCGAGGTGCCCGCCCTTGACCAGCGCGTGGCCCGGTCCGAGGCGCAGCAGCGCGGTCGCCTGCGCCGCGGCCTCGGCGGCGTCCCGCGCGGGGGAGATGCCGAGCAGCACCGCGGCCTCGGGCAGGTTGGGCGTGACCAGGTCGGCCAGGGGCAGCAGCTCGTCGCGGAGCACGGCCTCGGCGTCGGCCGCGAGCAGGCGGTCGCCCGACGTCGCCACCATCACCGGGTCGAGGACCACCACCGGCCGGTCGGCACCGGCGCGCAGGTCGCGCAGCACCGCGGCGACGGCCCGGGCGACGGCCGCGTCCGTCGTCATGCCGATCTTCACCGCGTCCACGGCGACGTCGGCGAACAGCGTCTCGAGCTGCGCCGTGACCATGTCGGCCGGTACCGGGTGCACCCGGGTCACCCCGGTCGTGGACTGCGCGGTCAGGCCCGTGAGCACCGCGCAGCCGTAGCCGCCGAGGGCGGCGAACGTCTTGAGGTCGGCCTGGATCCCGGCCCCGCCGGAGGGGTCGGAGCCGGCCACGGTCAGGGCCACCACGGGGTGGTCGTGCGCACGCGTGCGCGAGAGGTCGGGCAGGACGGAGCCCATGAGGCGTTCCCTTCGCTAGCACTACCTAGATCAGGTTCCACGGGTGCATCTCAGCCGGGCCGGTACCCGGCGCCCCGCGCCATGTGCGCACACCCTACGACACCGTCCGGGCCGCTCAGCGGCGCCGGCCGGTCCAGTGGAAGACCGCGAACCCGGTGACCAGGGCGCTCGCCGTGACGAGCACGGTGGCCGCCACCGCCTGGGCGCCGTCGAGGATGCCGGCGTCCAGCGCCACCTGCACGGTGCCGATGAGGGCGTAGACGCCCGCGAACACCGTGATCGCCGAGAGCGTGCCGTCCATCAGCCGGCGGCGGGAGCGTTCGCGCGCGGCCTCCTCCTCGCGGCGGCGGTCGCCGTGCAGCCGTTCGAGGGCTGCCAGCCGGGCCGCGATCGGCTCCTGCAGCAGCTCGCGCAGCCGCTCGGTCACCACGGCGGCCTGCTGCTCGAAGCGGGACGCCCGCAGGAGCTGGTGGAGCATCCGGGACTCCAGGGCCGAGGCCAGGAACGTGGGGGAGGAGATGGTGGTCAGCGTGGTGCGCACCTCCGACGCGAACTCGTGCAGCCGGAGCTGCTCGCGCGTCAGCCGTTCCTTGCGCTCGGCCAGGTCGGTGCCGTTGTTCACGTCGTGGTCGGCCAGCAGGGTGGCCACGATGCGCAGGTGGTCGGCGAGCGTCGCGTTCCAGGCGCTGAACAGCCCGTTGAGGCTCGCGACGAACTCGGCGAGCGAGCCGTACTGGGAGATCTTGAAGTGCGCCGTCCCCACGAGCGCGACCGTGGTGGCGTTGGTGGCCACGGCGACCAGGTCGCCGAGGTGCCGCACCCCCTCCAGCAGCACCGGGTTGCGCTGCCGCAGCGTCCAGTCGCACAGCGTCGCGGTGCCGTACGAGACGGGCTGGAGCAGCACCTGCGAGCCGAACGCGGCCAGCATCTCGTCGCACATGTTCACGGGTCTGCGCTCGCTCGCCGGGGCGGCCGGGCCGAGGCCGGTGCTCGCCTCGTAGACGCTGGTGACCACGTGCGCGCGGCCCTGGGCGATCTCCGTGCCCTTGCGGATCAGGTCGGCGGTGGCGCGTTGCAGCAGGTCCGCCAGGTCGAAGAGCCGCTCCGGCGGCAGGGCGCCGCCGGGGTCGACGGGGACGGGGGAGCCGTCCGGCGCGACCCACAGCACGCGGATGTCGGCGTGCAGGTTGGACAGGCGGAAGCGGGCGTCCCGCACCTGCTGCGGGGAGCGGCCGCGCGCCGAGTACCGGAACCGCACGTAGTGGTTGCCGAACTCGGTGAACCGCACGTCGCAGGCGAGCTCCTCGATGAACGTCCCGTCCGGCTGCTCGAGCCGGACGTTCGGCATCGACAGGGAGACGCCGCCGTAGGGGCGGGCGGCCCGGTCCACGCTCGACCAGACGTCGTCCATCTTGAGGCTGCCGCGCACGGCGAAGGCCTGGACCCCGAGCAGGTGCGGGCGCTCGTCCCGGTCGGCGAGGGCGCGCAGGGCGGCCACCGCCGCGGCC
Organism: Promicromonospora thailandica; assembly: GCF_024171955.1. GTDB lineage: Bacteria > Actinomycetota > Actinomycetes > Actinomycetales > Cellulomonadaceae > Promicromonospora > Promicromonospora thailandica. The sequence goes on from NZ_JAMTCS010000003.1 coordinate 140,800, forward strand.
GGGCTGACGTCCCGCAGCCCGAACGGATAGACGTAGATGTTCTTGAGCCGGTCGAGCGTGAGCCAGCGCGCCCCGAGGTTGCGGTGCAGCTCGGTCAGGTGCATCCGGTAGGAGCGCAGCTCGCTGGCCAGGATGTAGTTGAGGTGCCGGTCGGTCTCGGCCGCCCGCAAGGCCTCGAGGGCGGGGCCGAGGCGTTCGGGGGCGCCCGCCATGGCGGCGTCGGCGGCCGCGGCGGCCTCGGCGAGCGCGCGGAAGTACCGGATGCGCGTGACCGCCTGCGGCACCAGCACGCGGCGGAACGGGGACGTCGGGTCGGGGATCGCCCGTGCCGCCCGCAGCAGCGCGACGCACCGCTCGGCGGCGCGAGCCGCGGCGTCCGCCAGCCGGGGCAGGCTGCCCGCGCTGCGGGCGGCGGAGGTGTGCATCTGCGTGACCAGGGTGCGCAGCAGCACCGCGACCGCGTCGCCCTCGGCCCGGCAGACCTCGTCGGGGGCGTCGTCGCGGCACGCCTCCCAGGTCTCGACGAACGCGCGCAGCGGCACGATGATCCGGCCGTGCCGGAAGGTGTACTGCAGGGCGTCGCTGGCCTGCGACCACAGGTAGATGCCGAGCAGCGCCGCGGCGCGCGGCCGCCCGGCCACCGCACGCAGCGCGGCGGCGGTCCGCGGCCCGCGCGGGTCGCCGGGCACGGGGTGGCGGCGGTTGGGGGCCTCGCCGTCCTCTCCCATGTTCCAGCGCGACGCCGCCCAGACCGCGCCGACGTCCACGCCGATCTCGCGCAGCTGGCGGGCGACCTCGGAGTTGCCGTCGGCGCCCTGCCAGGCCTCGGTCTGGAACAGCGGCCGCAGGTTGTCCGCCAGTGCGGCGGGTCCGTGGGCGTGCAGCGCACGGAAGCCCGGCACGGCGGCCGGGTGGGACGATTCCGACATGGCGTCAGGTTAATGACTGGTAACCGATCCTTCAACGAATCACCATGTCTTCCGGCCGGCGGTGGTCCCGCGTGGACGTCGCGTGAGCGTCGCGCGGGGAGCCGCGCCGCGCTTCGGGAAGTGTCGGAGAGGTGCCGTAGTCTCGGAGCCGTGAGCATCGTTCCGCACATCGTTGGTGTGCTCGTCCTCCTGCTCGGCGTCCTCGTCTCCGTCGGGCTGCACGAGGTGGGCCACATGGTCCCGGCCAAGAAGTTCGGCGTGCGCGTGAGCCAGTACTTCGTCGGGTTCGGCCCCACGCTCTGGTCCCGGACCAAGGGGGAGACGGAGTACGGCATCAAGGCCATCCCGCTCGGCGGGTTCGTGCGGCTCGTCGGCATGATGCCGCCGGCCCCGGAGGGCGCGACCCGCGGCCGCGGGTTCTGGAACGACCTGGTGGCCGACGCGCGGGACGCCTCGGTGGCCGAGGTGCGCCCCGGCGAGGAGCACCGCGCCTTCTACAACCTGTCGACGCCCAAGAAGCTCGCCGTCATGTTCGGCGGGCCGTTCATGAACCTGGTGATCGCCACGGTCCTCATGGCCGTGATCCTCATCGGCTACGGCCTGCCCGCCGTGTCCACCACGGTCGCCCAGCTCTCGGAGTGCGTGCCCGCCTCGGTCACCTCCGCCGCCTCGGGCGACGAGTGCGAGGGCCGGCCGGCCGCACCGGCCGTGGCGGCCGGGCTCGAGCCCGGTGACGAGGTCGTCTCCTTCGGCGGCGCCGAGGTGCAGGGCTGGCAGCAGCTCGTCGGCCTCATCAACGAGTCGGCGGGGCGCCCGTCCGAGATCGTGGTGCTGCGCGACGGCGAGCGCGTCTCCCTGGAGGTCACCCCCGCCCGGACCGAGCGTCCGGTCGTGGACGAGGACGGCACGGCGGTGCTGGACGCCGCCGGCGAGCCCGTGGTGCAGCCCGGCGGCTTCGTCGGCTTCTCCCCGCTCCAGGTGCGCGAGCCGCAGCCCCTGTCGGCCGTGCTGCCCGCCGTCGGCGAGCAGACGTGGATGACGGCGACCATGGTCGCGACCCTGCCGGTCCGCGTGGCCGACGCCGCCTCGCAGGCCTTCTCCTCCGAGGAGCGCGCCCAGGACTCGGTGCAGTCGGTGGTCGGCGTCGCGCGGATCAGCGGCCAGATCATGGCCCTCGACGAGGCGATCCTGGACCGCGTGATGATCTACCTGAGCCTCCTGGCCAGCCTGAACATCGCACTGTTCGTGTTCAACATGATCCCGCTCCTGCCGCTGGACGGCGGGCACATCGTCAACGCCCTGTACGAGGGGGGCAAGCGCACCGTCGCCCGGGTGCGTGGGGCCGCCGTCCTGCCCGGCCCGGCCGACGTCGCTCGCATGACCCCGGTCGCCTACGTCGTGTTCCTGGTCCTGCTGGGGGTGGGTGGCGTGCTCATCGTGGCCGACCTGGTGGATCCGGTGCGGATCACGTGACGCCGAGCACGATGTGTGTTTTGACCCTTCCGAAGAGTGGATACTGACTCTGTGACCGCAATCAGCCTCGGCATGCCAGCAGCACCCCCGCCGGTCCTCGCCCCTCGTCGCAAGACGCGCAAGATCAAGGTGGGCAAGGTCGAGGTCGGAGGTGACGCACCCATCAGCGTGCAGTCCATGACGACCACGCCCACCACCGACATCAACGCGACGCTCCAGCAGATCGCGGAGCTCACGACGGCCGGCTGCGACATCGTCCGCGTCGCCGTCCCGAGCGCCGACGACGCGGAGGCGCTGCCGATCATCGCCAAGAAGTCCCAGATCCCCGTCATCGCGGACATCCACTTCCAGCCGAAGTACGTGTTCGCCGCGATCGACGCGGGCTGCGCCGCCGTCCGCGTGAACCCGGGCAACATCCGCAAGTTCGACGACCAGGTCAAGCAGATCGCGGCCGCCGCGAAGGACGCGGGCGTCTCGCTGCGCATCGGCGTCAACGCCGGCTCGCTCGACAAGCGCCTGCTCGAGAAGTACGGCAAGCCGACCCCGGAGGCCCTCGTGGAGTCCGCGGTGTGGGAGGCGAGCCTCTTCGAGGAGCACGACTTCCACGACTTCAAGATCTCGGTCAAGCACAACGACCCGGTCGTCATGGTGCGCGCCTACGAGCTGCTCGCCGAGCGCGGCGACTGGCCGCTGCACCTCGGCGTCACCGAGGCCGGCCCGGCGTTCCAGGGCACCATCAAGTCCGCCACGGCGTTCGGCGCCCTGCTCAGCAAGGGCATCGGCGACACGATCCGCGTGTCCCTCTCGGCCCCGCCGGTCGAGGAGGTCAAGGTCGGCAACCAGATCCTGCAGGCGCTCAACCTGCGGCCCCGCAAGCTGGAGATCGTCTCCTGCCCCTCCTGCGGCCGCGCCCAGGTGGACGTCTACACGCTCGCCGAGAAGGTCACCGCCGGCCTGGAGGGCATGACCGTCCCGCTGCGCGTCGCCGTCATGGGCTGCGTCGTCAACGGCCCGGGTGAGGCCCGCGAGGCCGACCTCGGCGTGGCGTCCGGCAACGGCAAGGGCCAGATCTTCGTCAAGGGCGAGGTCATCAAGACCGTTCCCGAGGCGATGATCGTCGAGACCCTCATCGAAGAGGCGATGCGGATCGCGGATGAGATGCCGACGCCGGAGAATGAGTCGCAGGCCGGTTCGCCGGTCGTCTCGGTCGGCTGAGAGAGCCGCCCGAACCTGAGTCGATCGGAGCAGAGCATGGCCCGCTGGCGCACCCCGGTTCCGACCGGGGCGCGCCCGGACGGGCCCGCTCAGCCCGGCGAACGGGACATCCTGGCGCGCCGCGAGCGGCGGGACGTCGCACGGCCGCTGACCCGCGCCGACCTCACCCAGGCGCTCGCGGTGTGCGCCGTCGACCCGGTGGCGTCCGTCCTCGCCGCCGCGCGGCTCGAGGTCGCGCTCCGCGCGGGGTTCGGTGCTGCGGCGGGCCAGGCGTGGGGGTTCCCTGACGCGGGGCCGCTCGAGGCCGTCTGCTGGGCCGGGGCCAACCTGGTGCCCGTCGTCCCCGTCGAGGACCCGGAGCGGCGCGCCCAGGCCGTCGCCGCGTTCGCCGACGTCGCCCGGGTGCACGGGCGGCGGTCGTCGTCGATCGTGGGGGAGCAGTGGGCCGCGCTCACGCTCTGGGACCACCTGTCGCCGCACTGGCCGGCGGCCCGCGACGTCCGGGCCGACCAGCCCTCCATGGCGATCGCCACGGCCCCCGCCCTCGCACCCGACCCCACCGTCCGCCGGTCGGTGCCGTCGGAGCTCGGCCTCGTGCTGCCGGCGTGCGTGCGCATGTTCACCGAGGAGGTCGGCTACTCACCGGTCGCCTCGGGCAGCTCCGCCTACGCGGAGCGTGTGCGGTCGCTCATCACCGAGGGCCGCTCGTTCGTCCGCACGGTGCCCGACGCCGACGGCCGGCCCGCCGTCGCCTTCAAGGCCGAGCTCGGCGCGGTGGCCGGCGGCGTCGCCCAGGTGCAGGGCGTCTGGGTCGAGCCCGCGTTCCGTGGCCGCGGCTGGTCCAAGTCGGGCATGGCCGCCGTGGTGGCGGCCACGCGCGCGACCGTCGCCCCCGTCGTGTCGCTGTACGTGAACGCCTACAACGAGCGGGCCGTGGCCGCCTACCGCCGCGTGGGCTTCGAGCAGGTCGGCACCTTCGCCACGATCCTGTTCTGAGGGGCGCTCAGCGCAGCAGCTTCGACATCCGGCGGTCCGCCAGCGGCTTGCCGCCCGTCTGGCACGTGGGGCAGTACTGCATGGACCGGTCCGCGAACGACACCTCGTGCACGGTGTCGCCGCACGGCACGCCGTTCCACCCGGGACAGGGCTGCCCCGTGCGGCCGTGCACGCGCATCCCGGCGCGCTTGGCGTCCTTGAGCTCCTTGGCCGGCTTGCCCGACGCCGCCGCGATCGCCTCCGTGAGCACGTCCCCGATCGCGGTGTGCAGCCGGGCGGTCTCCTCCGGCGTGAACGAGCCCGTCAGCTTGTACGGGCTGAACCGGCCGACCAGCAGGATCTCGTCGCTGTAGGCGTTGCCGATGCCCGCGATGGCGCGCTGGTCCCGGAGCAGTCCCTTGACCTGCTGGTTCTTGTTCGCCAGCAGCCCGGCGAGCACCTCGGTGGTGAATGCGGGGTCCAGCGGTTCGACGCCGAGCGAGGCGACCATCTCGATCTCGGCCGGGTCGTGCACCACGTGCACGGCCAGCCGCTTGCGCGTGCCGGCCTCGGTGAGGTCGAACCCGGACCCGTCGTCGAGCCGCACGCGCAGCGCGAGCACCGCACCCCGGCTGGATCCGCCCAGCGAGGGACGTACGGGCTTGTCCGGCAGGGCGTCCGACCAGCGCACCCACCCACCTCGCGAGAGGTGGAAGACCAGGTGCAGCGGGTCGCCGTCGGGCAGCGTGGCGACGGCGACGTCGAGCCACTTGCCGTGCCGCGCCGTGCCGGTCACCGTGCCCCCGGCGAGCGCGTCGGGCGAGGGGCTGAAGGTCTTGAGCGCCGCGATCGAACCCACCTCGACCGACCGGACCGTGTGCCCGGAGGCGCGCTCGCGCAGGAAGTCCGCGAGCGCGGCGACCTCGGGCAGCTCAGGCATGCGCCCATCCTCCGAGACATCGCGGGGCGCGGCAAGGCCGGGCCCACGCGTTCTGGGAGAGTATTCCGGGAGAGCCGCGGGCCCCCGCGCGGATAGGCTGTGCCCCATGTCTTCCGCACGCCTCACTCAGGGCGACGTGCTGCGCATGTCGTCCCTCTTCGTCCGTACCCTGCGCGAGGACCCGGCCGAGGCCGAGGTCGCCAGCCACAAGCTCCTGGTCCGCGGCGGCTACATCCGCCGCGCCGCCCCGGGCATCTACTCGTGGCTGCCGCTGGGCCTGCGGGTGCTGGCCAAGATCGAGGCGATCGTCCGCGAGGAGATGGTCGCGATCGGCGGCCAGGAGGTGCACTTCCCGGCGCTGCTGCCGCGGGAGCCCTACGAGGCCACCGGCCGCTGGGAGGAGTACGGCCCCAACCTGTTCCGCCTCAAGGACCGCAAGGAGGCCGACTACCTCCTCGCGCCCACGCACGAGGAGATGTTCGCGCTCCTGGTCAAGGACCTGTACTCGTCGTACAAGGACCTGCCGGTCACGCTCTTCCAGATCCAGACCAAGTACCGCGACGAGGCGCGCCCCCGCGCGGGCCTGATCCGCGGGCGCGAGTTCGTCATGAAGGACTCGTACTCGTTCGACGTCAAGGACGAGGGCCTGGAGGTCAGCTACCAGAAGCACCGCGAGGCGTACGAGAAGATCTTCCAGCGCCTCGGCCTGGACTACGTGATCGTCTCCGCGATGTCGGGCGCCATGGGCGGCTCCCGCTCGGAGGAGTTCCTGTCGCCCTCGCCCATCGGCGAGGACACGTTCGTGCGCTCGCCCGGCGGCTACGCCGCCAACGTCGAGGCCGTGGTCACGCCCGTCCCCGAGGCGATCCCCTACGACGACGCCCCCGCGGCCCACGTCGAGGACACCCCGGACACCCCGACCATCGCCACGCTCGTCGACCTCGCCAACGCGACGTTCCCCCGCCCCGACCGGCCCTGGACCGCCGCCGACACCCTGAAGAACGTGGTGCTGGCCCTCGTCCAGCCCGACGGCACGCGCGAGATCGTCGTCGTCGGGCTGCCCGGCGACCGCGAGGTGGACCTCAAGCGCATCGAGGCGGCGCTCAGCCCCGCCGAGCCCGAGGCCGCGACCGACGAGGACTTCACACGGTTCCCGCAGCTCGTCAAGGGCTACATCGGCCCGCAGGTGCTCGGCCCCCAGGGCGAGCAGGTCGAGGGTTCCGGCGGTGAGAAGGTTCCGGCCATCCGCTACCTGCTCGACCCCCGTGTCGTGCCCGGCACGCGGTGGATCACCGGCGCCAACGAGCCCGGCAAGCACGTGTTCGACCTGGTCGCGGGCCGCGACTTCACGGCCGACGGCACGGTCGAGGCCGCCGAGGTGCGCCCCGGCGACCCCGCGCCCGACGGCTCCGGCCCGCTGGAGCTCGCCCGCGGCATCGAGATGGGCCACATCTTCCAGCTCGGCCGCAAGTACGCCGAGGCCCTCGGCCTCGTCGTGCTCGACGAGAACGGCAAGCAGGCCGTCGTGACCATGGGCTCCTACGGCGTGGGCGTCACGCGTGCGCTCGCGGCGCTCGCGGAGGCGAACCACGACGACAAGGGCCTCGCCTGGCCGGCGCACGTCGCGCCCGTGCACGTGCACCTGGTCGCGGCGGGCAAGGACGCCGCGGTGTTCGAGGCGGCCGAGCGGCTCGCGGGGGAGCTCGCCGCCCGTGGCGTCGAGGTGCTCTACGACGACCGCACGGGCAAGGTGTCGCCGGGCGTGAAGTTCAAGGACGCCGAGCTGCTCGGCGCGCCGCTGGTGGTCACCGTGGGCAAGAGCCTGGCCGACGGCGTGGTCGAGGTCCGGCCGCGCGCGGGCGAGGCGGAGCAGCTCCCCGTGGCCGAGGCCGCGGACGCCGTGGCGGACCGGGTGGCGGCGCTCCTGGCCTGAGGGCCGGGCGCGCCGGTCACCCGGGCGCGCCCGCTCAGGCCTGTTCCGGCAGGCCCGGGAAGGGCACGGCCTCGGCGCCCCACCCGGCGCCCGCGATCGTGACGTCCGTGAGCAGGGCGACCAGGACGGCGCGCGTGCCGGGCTCGGCGCGGCCGGTCAGTGAGGCGTAGTTCTGCGCCAGACCGGCCTCCAGGTCGCGCGCGAGGTCCTGCGTGGACGTCTCCGTCCCGGGGACGGCGTACGCGACCTGGCGCGGGTCCTGGTCGGTGCCGTCGACCCCGGCCACCAGCGCCCACGCCTGGGCGCGGGCCCGGTGCAGCCGGGCACGGTCCTGGGCGCGGCTGCGCAGGTCGCCGGAGGCCTGGGCCGCCCGTACCTCCAGCGCGTAGCCCGCCGAGTCCTCGGCCACCACGACGGCGCTCAGGTCCTCGGCGGAGAGGCCGCCGGGCACCACCGGCGCGTCCTGCGCGCCGGACGCCGACGCGGTGGCCGGGGACTCGTCCCCGGTCTGCTCGGCGTCCGGGTCGGCGGGCTCCGGGATCTGGGTGGGGGGCAGCTCGGGAGCCTCACCCCTGGTCAGCCGCGCGAGGGTCCACGCGTCGCGCGTCTGGGCGGCGGAGATCGAGGCGAGCAGCCGGGCGAGGGGCCCCGGCTGGGCCTGGTTCGCGGCCGCCCGGGTGCGCGTGGCGGCGTCGACCAGCGAGGTGAGCACCGCGGCCGGCGTCCGCTCGGGGGCCGTGGCGGACGGCGACGACGCGGACCGGTCGGCCACGATGTCGTCCAGGCCGGAGTCGTACTCGCCACCGAGCTGCTCGGCCTGCGCGGTGGTCGCCGCGGCGACCCGGCCCAGCGCGTCCGCGACGTCGCCCCCGACGCCCTCGGCACCCGCCGCGGCCTCGGCCGTCTCGGCCACGAGCAGCGCGTCCGCGACCGCGGTGCGCCGCACGACCTCCGCGGCGTCCGGCACGGGTTCGGTGGGCGGCGGCGTCTCCAGCCGCACTCCACAACCTGAGAGAATGATCGCGCAGGTCAGGACCAGCGCGGTCAGACCTGACCGGCGTCGCGTGCGGGACCTGGGGTCGTTGGGGTTCATCGTGGCCGATGATGCCATGTCCGCCCGGGCCGTTCGTGTGCTGACCGGGCCGGGTGGCCGCGGTCGGGTCGCGGACGTCACGTCCCGCGCGAGGTGCCGAGGCCTGGCGCTTCGTTAGGCTGGACACAGGCAACAGACAACAACAGCACATCGGTCGAACCGTTCCGGCTCGAACCGTGCCCCCGCACGGGGGAGCCGACGGGAGGAAGGCGATGACACAGCAGGCGGAAGCGGTCCGCGACGTGGTGCGGCCGGCGGTCGAGGCCGCGGGGCTGTACCTCGAGGAGGTGACCGCCACGCGTGCGGGCAGCAGGTCGGTGGTGCGGGTCACCGTGGACCTGCCCGAGGACGCCGTGGGCAGCCTCGACTCCGACCAGCTCGGCGAGGTGTCGCGCGCCGTCTCGGCGGCGCTGGACGAGGACGACGTCGTGCCGGGCGCCTACACGCTCGAGATCTCGACCCCGGGCACCAGCCGGCCCCTGACGGAGCTGCGGCACTTCAAGCGGGCCCGGACCCGGCTCGTGACGCTCAAGCTGGCCGACGGCGCCCGTGCGGAGGGCCGGCTGACCGACGTCCTGACCGACGGCGACGCCCCCGTGCTGGTGCTCGACGACGACCGGCGGATCGACGTCGCCGACGTGGTCCGCGGGAAGGTCGAGGTCGAGCTGAAGCGCCTCGAGGAGGCCCAGGATGCCGAGGCCGGCGAACTGGGCGAGAGTGCAGGTGAAGGCACCGACGACGACGCGGACGGTGCCGGTTTCGACGACGCGACCGCGGGCCGCCCCGGCCGCAACGAGGAAGGCTGACATGGACATCGACATGACCACCCTGCGGATGCTGGAGCGTGAGAGGGATCTCAGCCTGGACGTCCTCGTGGCGGCCATCGAGCAGGCGCTCCTCTCGGCCTACCACCGCACGCCCGACGCCTACAACCGCGCTCGCGTGGAGCTGGACCGCTCGTCCGGCCACGTGACCGTGTGGGCGCGCGAGGAGCTGCCCGTCGAGGCGGACCCCGACGACCCGGACGCCCGGCCGGGCGTGGAGCTCGGCCCCGAGTTCGACCACACGCCGCAGGACTTCGGCCGCATCGCGACCGCGACGGCCCGCCAGGTCATCGTGCAGCGCCTGCGTGACGCGGAGGACGACCAGGTGCTGGGCACCTTCCGCGGCAAGGAGGGCGAGGTCCTCGCGGGCGTGATCCAGCAGGGCCGCGACCCGCGCGTCGTGCTCGTGGACGTGGGCGGCACCGAGGCGGTGCTGCCGCCGCACGAGCAGGTGCCCACCGAGGAGTACGTGCACGGCGAGCGGCTGCGCGCCTACGTGGTCGAGGTCAGCCGTGGAATGAAGGGCCCCCAGATCACGTTGAGCCGTACGCACCCGAACCTCGTGCGCAAGCTCTTCGAGCTCGAGGTCCCGGAGATCGCGGACGGCTCGGTCGAGATAACGGCCATCGCCCGCGAGGCGGGGCACCGCACCAAGATGGCGGTCCGGTCGCGCGTGGCCGGGCTCAACGCCAAGGGTGCCTGCATCGGCCCGATGGGGGCCCGCGTGCGCGCCGTCATGGCCGAGCTGCACGGCGAGAAGATCGACATCGTCGACCACAGCGACGACCCGGCGTCCTTCGTGGCCAGCGCCCTGTCGCCGGCCCATGTGTCGTCGGTCACAGTGGTCGACGCCGAGGCCCGCGCCGCGCGGGCGATCGTCCCCGACTACCAGCTGTCCCTCGCGATCGGCAAGGAGGGGCAGAACGCGCGGCTCGCCGCCAAGCTGACGGGCTGGCGCATCGACATCCGGTCGGACGAGGCGACCGACTCGGGTGCAGGTGGCACCCCCGCCGACACGCAGAGGGGCCGGTAACGGCCGGTGGGGCGGCGCGGTAGACTGTCCGAGTCTGGGCCACGCGCCCGCTCCTCGACGTACCCCGTTCCGGACGAAGGTCCGGTGCGTACGTGCGTCGGGTGCCGGGAGCGTGACCAGCGGTCTGCACTCCTGCGTCTGGTGCCGGACCCTTCGATGCACGGTGACGCGGTGGCAGGTCCACAGCGCATCGTGGTCGATGTCCGGGCCTGTCTGCCGGGTCGCGGCGCCTGGGTCCACCCGGAGCCGCGGTGCCTGGAGCTCGCCGAGCGCCGCAGGGCCGTGTCACGTGCGTTGCGCGTCGACGGTCCCGTCGACCTGGGTGAGGTACGAGCACACCTCGGCCGGTGAGTGCACCGGCCGCACGACCGTCCCGACCGGACGCCACCCGGCGTCCGGCCGAACTCTGCGAATCGTCGACAAGGAAGCGGGTCAGAAGCCGATGGGCACCCGATGAGTCCCCAGCGATGAGTACTCAGTACTAATGGCGGTCCTCCCTGTCCCGGGACGGACCGAGACAGGAGAGATGTGGCTAAGATCCGCGTTCACGAGCTCGCAAAGCAGCTCGGAGTGGAGAGCAAGACCCTGATGGCCGAGCTGAAGGCCGCAGGAGAGTTCGTCCGTTCGGCGTCCTCGACCCTCGAGGCACCCGTCGAGCGTGCGATGCGTGACAAGTTCCCGGCCGGTGGCGCTGCCGGCTCGTCCGACAAGGGCGCAGCGGCCAAGCCCGCGCCCAGCGCACCCAAGCCGGCCGCGAAGCCCGCGGCCCAGAAGCCCGCCGCGCCGGCCCCCGCGCCGGCTCCGGCACCCCGGACCGAGGCCGCGCCCGCACCGGCGCCTGCCCCGGCCCCCAGTCCTGCTCCGGCCGCCCCGGCCGAGGCTCCGGCTCCGGCCGCCCAGGAGACGCCTGCGGCGCCCGCGGCGTCCGCCAAGCCGGCGGCCGCCCCGAAGCCGGGTGCGCCGAAGCCGGCCGCGACCCCGCGCCCCGGTGCCCCCAAGCCCGGTGCCGCGCCCTCCGGCGCACGTCCCGCCCGCGACGGCGGCCGTGGCCCGCGTCCGGGCGGCGACCGTCCGGGTGGCGGTGCGCCGCGTCCGGGGAACAACCCGTTCGCGACGAGCCAGGGCATGCCGCGTCCCGGTGGCGGCCGAGGCCGTCCGGGTGCCGGCGGTGGCGACCGTCCGGCCGGTGGTGCGCCGCGTCCGGGCAACAACCCGTTCGCGACGAGCCAGGGCATGCCGCGTCCGGGGCAGCGCCCCGAGCGCGCCGAGGCCAGTGGTGAGCGTTCGGGCGGACCCCGCCCCGGCGGTCCGCGTCCCTCGGCCCCGCGCCCCGGTGGCACCGGTGGCCCGCGTCCGAACCCCGGCATGATGCCGGGCAAGACCTCCATGCCGCGTCCGGGTGACCGCCCGGCGCCCGGTGGCGGCCGCGGCCGCCCCGGTGGCGGTGGACGTCCGGGTGGCGGCGGTGGCGCCGGTGCCGGTGCCCCGGGTCGTCCCGGTGGTGGCGGCGGCTTCGGCGGCCCGCGTCGTGGTGCCGGCGGTCGCGGTGCGACCCAGGGTGCCTTCGGGCGCGCCGGCGGCAAGCCGGTCCGCGGCCGCAAGTCGCGTCGGGCGAAGCGCCAGGAGTTCGAGGCCATGCAGGCCCCGTCGCTCGGCGGCGTGCAGGTTCCCCGCGGCAACGGCAGCACGGTCGTGCGTCTGCGCCACGGTGCCTCGCTGAACGACTTCGCGGACAAGATCGACGCGAACCCCGCGTCGCTCGTGACCGTCCTGTTCCACCTGGGCGAGATGGCCACGGCCACGCAGTCCCTCGACGAGGACACCTTCGGCACGCTGGCCGCCGAGCTCGGCTACGTGATCGAGATGGTCTCGGCCGAGGAGGAGGACCGCGAGCTGCTCGGCACCTTCGACATCGACCTGGAGGCCGAGGAGGCCGGGGAGTCGGACGACGACCTCGCCGCCCGTCCGCCGGTCGTGACCGTCATGGGTCACGTCGACCACGGTAAGACGAAGCTGCTGGACGCGATCCGCAAGTCGGACGTCGTGGCCGGCGAGCACGGCGGGATCACGCAGCACATCGGTGCCTACCAGATCACGCACGAGCACGAGGGCGTCGAGCGCGCCATCACGTTCATCGACACCCCGGGTCACGAGGCGTTCACCGCCATGCGTGCCCGTGGTGCACAGGTCACGGACATCGCGATCCTCGTGGTCGCGGCCGACGACGGCGTGATGCCGCAGACGGTCGAGGCCGTGAACCACGCGCAGGCCGCCGGCGTGCCGATCGTGGTCGCCGTCAACAAGATCGACGTCGAGGGCGCCAACCCGGCGAAGGTCCGGCAGCAGCTCACCGAGTACAACCTGGTGGCGGAGGAGTACGGCGGCGACACCATGTTCGTCGACGTCGCCGCGAAGCCGGGCATCGGTATCGACGACCTCATCGAGGCCGTGCTGCTGACCGCCGACGCCTCCCTCGACCTGCGCGCCAACCCGTCCAAGGACGCGCGCGGTGTCGCGATCGAGGCCAACCTCGACAAGGGCCGCGGTTCCGTGGCCACGGTGCTGGTCCAGTCGGGCACGCTGCACGTCGGCGACGCGATCGTCGCGGGCACGGCCCACGGCCGCGTCCGTGCGATGTTCGACGAGCACGGCAACTCGGTCGACGCGGCCCTCCCGGCCCGTCCGGTCCAGGTGCTGGGTCTGACGAGCGTCCCGAGCGCCGGCGACACGTTCCTCGTGGCGCCGGACGACCGGACGGCCCGCCAGATCGCCGAGAAGCGCGAGGCGGCCGAGCGTGCCGCGACGCTGGCCAAGCGTCGCAAGCGGATCAGCCTCGAGGACTTCGACTCCGAGCTCAAGAAGGGCAAGGTCGAGAGCCTCAACCTCATCCTCAAGGGCGACGTGTCCGGTGCTGTCGAGGCGCTGGAGGACGCGCTGCTCAAGATCGACGTGGGCGAGGAGGTCGAGCTGCGCGTCATCCACCGTGGTGTGGGTGCGATCACGCAGAACGACGTCAACCTGGCCACGGTCGACAGCGCCGTGATCATCGGCTTCAACGTGAAGTACGGCGAGCGCGTCGAGGAGCTGGCGGAGCGCGAGGGCGTGGACGTCAAGTTCTACTCGGTCATCTACCAGGCGATCGAGGACGTCGAGGCGGCCCTCAAGGGCATGCTCAAGCCGGAGTACGAGGAGGTCCAGCTCGGGACCGCGGAGATCCGCCAGGTCTTCCGTTCCTCGAAGTTCGGCAACATCGCCGGTTCGGTGGTCCGCTCGGGCAGCATCCGCCGCAACGCCAAGGCGCGTGTGCTGCGGGGCGGCACGGTCGTGGGGGACAACCTCACCATCGAGTCGCTGCGTCGCGAGAAGGACGACGTCACCGAGGTCCGCGAGGGCTTCGAGTGCGGTATCGGTCTCGGCTCGTTCAACGACGTGGTCGAGGGCGACACCATCGAGACGTTCGAGATGCGCGAGAAGCCGCGCGTCTGACGTTCCTCGTCGAGCCGGAGCCCGGCGCCCGTGTCAGACCCCGACACGGGCGCCGGGCTCCGGCTCGCTCACCTCGGAAGGGAAGAAGAGATGGTCGACAACCCGCGGGCCCGCAAGCTCGCCGACCGCATCAAGGTGATCGTCGCGCAGATGATCGACACGCGGATCAAGGACCCGCGCCTCGGTTTCGTGACCGTCACCGACGTCCGGGTCACCGGCGACCTGCAGAACGCCTCGGTGTTCTACACGGTCTACGGCTCCGACGAGGAGCGCGAGGGCACGGCCGCGGCGCTGAAGAGCGCCACGGGCCTGATCCGCTCGGAGGTGGGCAAGCAGACGGGCATCCGCCTCACGCCCACCCTGGAGTTCCACCTCGACTCCGTGCCCGAGACGGCCGCCACGCTCGACGCGGCCCTCGTCGAGGCCCGCAAGCGCGACGCGGAGCTGGAGGCGCTGCGCGCCGGGGCCCAGTACGCGGGCGAGGCGGACCCGTACAAGAAGCCGCGCGAGGACGACGACACGGAGTGACCTCCGACGCCGCGCTCGCCCGCGACATCGACGCCACCTGCCGGCTGACGGGGTCGTTCACCCTGCGGTCCGGCCAGGTGGCGTCGAAGTACTTCGACACGTACCTCGTCGAGAGCGACCCACCTCGACGCCGTGCGCCGGCCCTGACCCTGCGCCGGCCCTGACCCTGCGCCGGCCCTGACCCACGGGATACTGGTAGCCATGACCTCACCCACCCCGCAGGCTCCACCCCGCCGTCCGACGGCGGCCGACGGCTTCGTGGTCGTCGACAAGCCCCAGGGCTGGACGAGCCACGACGTCGTCGGGCGCATGCGGCGGCTCGCCGGGACGCGGAAGGTGGGCCACGCCGGCACGCTCGACCCCATGGCCACCGGCGTGCTCGTGCTCGGCATCGGCAAGGCGACGCGCCTGCTCACCTACGTGGTGGGCGCGGACAAGGACTACGACGCCACCATCCGGCTGGGTGTCGCCACGACCACGGACGACGCCGAGGGCACCGTCGCGGCCGTGGGCGACCCGGACGCCGTCGGGCGCGTGGACCGGGCGGCGCTGGACGCCGCCGTCGCGGAGCTCACGGGCGACATCCTGCAGGTCCCGACGTCGGTGTCCGCGATCAAGGTGGACGGCAAGCGTGCCTATGCGCGCGTCCGGGCGGGGGAGGACGTCGCGCTCCGGGCCCGGCCCGTCACCGTGTCCCGGTTCGACGTGCTGGACGTGCGCCCCGGGACGGCGGCCGTGCCCGACACCGACGAGGTGTATGTCGACGACCAAGACCCCGACGCGTCTCCCGGCGTCGCACCCACCGCCGCGCACCCCGGCGGGGGCCCCGTGCGCGAGGTGCCCGTGCTCGACGTCGACGTGCGCGTCACGGTCTCGTCCGGCACCTACGTGCGCGCGCTCGCGCGCGATCTCGGAGCCGCCCTGGATGCCGGCGGCCACCTGACGGCGCTGCGCCGCACCCGCGTGGGCGGGTACGACCTGGCGGGCGCCCGCACCCTGGAGCAGCTCGAGGCGCAGGCGGACGCCGACGGCACCCTGGCCACCCTCCCGCTCGCCGACGCCGCGCGCGGCACCTTCCCGGTGCGCGAGCTCGACGAGGCGGAGGTGCGCGCCCTGGGTTACGGCCAGTGGGTCGAGCCGTCGGGCAGACCCGAGGTCGTGGCCGCGGTCTCGCCGTCGGGCACGCTGGTGGCGCTCCTGGAGGACACGCGGCGGCGTGGCGAGAGCCTCGCCAAGCCCGTCCTGGTGCTCGCGCCCGCCACCTGAGACCCCGCAGCAGACCCAGCAGCAGACCCAGCAGCCCCCGGGCTGCGGATAGGCTGGTGGCACCCGAGCCACCTGATCTTTGAGGAGCACCCGCGTGCAGCTGTGGACGGACCTGGAACAGGTCCCCCCGGGATTCGGGCCGTCAGTGGTCACGATCGGCAACTTCGACGGCGTCCACCGGGGACACCAGGCGGTGCTCGACCGCATCCTCCGGCTCGCACGCGGTGACGGCGCGCAGGCCGTCGCCGTCACGTTCGAGCCGCACCCCGCGGCCGTGCACCGGCCGGAGTCGGCACCCGAGCTGATCACGGGCCTGGAGGACCGCCTCGCCCTCATGGAGCGCACGGGCCTGGACGCCACGCTGCTGGTGCACTACACGCTCGACTTCGCCGCCCAGACGCCCGAGGAGTTCGTCTCCCGGTACCTCGTCGACGGTCTGCGGGCCCGCACGGTCGTGGTCGGCCACGACGTCCGCTTCGGCAAGCAGAACGCCGGGACGCTGGCCACGATGGTCGAGCTCGGCGGGCAGCACGGGTTCGAGGTCGTGGCCATCGAGGACGTCGGCGACGCCGCGCGCGACGGCGAGGGACACCAGCGCTGGTCGTCGACCGCCGTGCGCGCGCTGCTCGCGGAGGGCGACGTCGACCAGGCCGCCGACGTGCTCGGCCGCCCGCACCTGCTGCGCGGCACCGTGGTGCACGGCGACGCGCGGGGACGCGAGCTGGGCTTCCCGACGGCCAACCTCGGCGACATCACCGGCCTCGTGCCCGCCGACGGCGTGTACGCGGGCTGGCTGCGCCGCGGCTCGGCGGCGACGTGCGCGAGCTTCGCGGTGCCCGCCGGGCGGTCGGTCGCCCCGGCGGCCGCCCCCGGCCAGGAGGAGATCCTCCCCGCGGCCATCTCGGTCGGCACCAACCCGACGTTCGACGGCGTGGAGCGCCGCGTCGAGGCGTACGTGCTCGACCGCACCGACCTGGACCTGTACGACCAGACGGTGGTCCTGGAGTTCACCGCGCACCTGCGGCCCACGCAGCGGTTCGACGGCATCGAGCCGCTGATCGCCCAGATGAACGAGGACGTGGCGCGCTCGCGCGACATCCTGAAGCCGTGACGAGGTCGTCGGGGCACGGCGGTGAACCAGGTCCCGGGAGAGGTTCGCGGCGCTCGCACGTTGAGATGGGCATGACGCTCCTCGAACTGTCCGGCCTGGTGGTCGGGTACGGCGGCACCGCCGTCTGCCCGCCGCTCTCGCTCACCGTGGCGCCCGGCGACGCCGTCGCCGTCATCGGCACCAACGGCACCGGCAAGTCCACGCTGCTGCGCACCGTGCTCGGGCTGCAGGACCCGCTGTCCGGCACCGTCCGGGCGTTCGGCCGGGCCGTGGACGAGCGGGAGCGCGCCTTCCGCACCCGGGTCGCGGGCGTGCTGGACGACGACGCGTTCTTCCCCGGCGTGACCGTCCGCGAGCACCTCGTGCTCACCGCCCGCGGGCACGGCGTCGCCGACGCCGGAGCCGTCACCGACCGGGTGCTCGACCACATGGGCATCGCCGGGCAGGCCGGCGCCATGCCGCACACCCTCTCGTCCGGGCAGCGCCGGCGGTTCCTGCTCGCGAGCGCCCTGGTGCGTCCCCGCGACCTGCTCGTCCTGGACGAGCCCGAGCAGCGTCTCGACACCGCCATGCGCGGCCGGCTCGCCGACACGCTGCGCGCCGAGGCCGACGCCGGCACCGCCGTGCTGTTCGCGACGCACGACGACCGCCTGCTGGCCGCGACGGGGGCCCGCGCCCTCCACCTGTCGGACGACGGCGCCGTGCTCCTGGACCCGGACGAGGCCCCCGGCGTGCTGGCGGGATTCCGGTGACGGGCGCGCAGCCGCGCCCGCTCACCGACCTGGTCGCCGTCGAGGAGGAACGGCTCACCGGGGCCGAGCTGCGGCGGCTGACCGCGCGCGTGCGGGCGCACAACCTGCCGCCCGAGCCCGGGCGCGTGGTGGCGGATGTCGGCGAGGTGGCGATCACCGTCGCCCTCGTCGTGCTGTACCTGTGGGGGTTCGGCACGCCCGTGCGCGAGCTGCTCTCGTCCGACGCCACCGGGACCGGCCTCGGCCACGGGCTGATCCAGGCCATGGCGCTCGCGCTCGCCCTGGTCGGGGGCGCCGTCGTCGCCACGCGCCTGGGCCCCGCGGGCCTGCCCGCCGCGGGCGTGCGCTGGTGGTTGCCCACCCCCGCCGGCCGCGCCGGCCTGGTCTCTCCCTCGGTGGTGCGCACGGCCCTCGCCGGAGCCGGTGCGGGCCTGCTGGCCGGCGCCGTACCCGCGCTGCTCGTCGGCGCCGCCCCCGTCCCCGTCCTGCTGGACGGCGCCTTCGGCGGCGCGCTCGGCCTCCTCGTCGTGGGCGGTGCGGGCGTGCTCCAGGTGAGCGGCACGACGGCGGGCGGCGGTCCGGCCCGCGTGCTCACCCTGCTGCTGGCCGCCGTACCGGTCGCGGGGCTCGCCGGCGCGCTGTGGGCACCGCGTCTCGGAGCCTGGGCCGCGCCCTGGCCCGCGACCGTGGCTGTGGCGCTCGCGGGCGTCGTGGCCCTCGCCCTCTGGGTGGCGGGTCTCGACCGCCTGCGCGCCGGTGAGCTGCGCGCCCGCGCGTCGGCGGCGATGCAGGCGTCGGCGGCACTGCTCTCCCTGGACAGCGGCGGCGTGAGCCGCGTGCTCCTCGGCTCCGGACCGGTGGCCTCCCGGGTCCTGGCCCGCGTGCCCGGGCTCGCCCGCGGCCCCGCCAGCGCGGTCCTCGCCGCCGACCTCACGCTCCTGGCTCGTTCGTCGGCGGCGCTCGCGGGCCTGGTGGCGGTCGCGGCCACCGGGGCGGTCGCGGTGCAGGTTCCGGTGCTGGCCGGCGGGATCGGGCTGTGGGCGGTCCTGGCGGGGCTGGGCTGGGCGGGGGCGGTCGCGGGCGCCGTCGGGCCGCGGACCGCGGGGGAGAACCCGCGGCTCGACGCGCTGGTCCCGCTCGGGGCGCGCGCCGCACGGGCGCTGCGCACGGTGTGGCCGACGGTGACCGCCGGGCTGGTGCTGGTCGTGGTCGCCGTGGCGTCGGGCGGCGGGGCGTGGGTCGCGACGGCGGCGCCGGCGGCCGTCGTGCTCGGGGCCGCCGCCGTGCGGAGCGCCTACCGGGGTCCGGTGCCGTGGGACGTGCCGATGATCGCCACCCCTGCCGGGGCCCTGCCGACGGGGCTCGTGCTGCACCAGCTCAAGGGTCCGGACCTGGTGGTGCTCGGCACGCTGCCGCTCGCCGTGGCCGTCGTGGTGGGGGTCGCGTCCCCGGTGCTGGTCGGCCTGCAGGTGGGGTGCGCGGTCGGCGCGGTGCTGTGGGCGGCGCACGTGCGGCGCATGGTGTGACACCCCCGTTCTGATACGTGCTTCGGATCTGGCCGAATCGGTCACGGCTCCGCTCCGCGGCGCTCCTCCTGGTGGAAGGCCCATACCCAGCCGGATACCCAGCCAGAGAAGCACCAAGGAGAGGATCATGGCCCAGACCACGCAGGTGCCGTCCCAGGGCGACCCGAATCGCAGCCCCCACGAGGCGGTCGACCTGGCGCAGACCCCGGCCGGCCGCACGGTCCGCCGGATCGGTCACGGCGGCGTGTTCGTGCCCGCCGACTCGAACCCCGGCACCGCGCCGCAGGACAGCACGGCCACGCTCATGCCGCGCACGGAGGCCGCCGTCCGCCGCGACCTGCGTGAGCACCGCTTCGACGCCACCACCTCGTTCGACTACCTGCTGCGCGACCTCGCGCGACGGTTCCCCCAGGCCCACCTGCCCGTCGGCGACCAGGTGGACGCGACGCGCGACGCCCTCATGCGGCTCGGCGCCGGCATGATCGAGGCGCCCGCCGGGCCGCCGCCCGCCCCGGCTCCGGGCACGCCGCCGGCTCCGCCGGCCCCGTCGCGCGACTCGACGGTCCCCGCGGTCTACACCTACTGGGGCCAGTTCATCGACCACGACATCACCCTCAACACCAACGGGCCGGACGACGGCTCGGGGCCGGGCGGCGACCAGGCGCTCGGCGACGTCGTCGCCGACCCGTTCCGTGCGTTCGACCCCGACGTGGTGCGCCGCAGCCTGCACAACGGGCGCATCCCGCTGCTCGACCTCGACAGCCTGTACGGGTCGGGCCCGCGGTTCGCGGGCGAGAAGGACCGGGGGGCCACGCGCAGCGAGGCGGCGTACGTGCCGGACTCGGCCAAGCTGCGGCTGGGCCGGGTCGGAACCGAGCCGATCGGACCGTTCTCCCTGGTGGCTCCGGGCGACGACCCCCAGCGCGACCTGCCGCGCAGCGCCGAGCCGGGCAGCGAGCGCATGCCGCTGATCCCGGACAGCCGCAACGACGAGAACCTCGTGGTGGCGCAGTTCCACGTGGCGATGATCCGGTTCCACAACGCCGTCGTGGACTGGGTGGCACGGCACGAGCCGTGGTTCGCGACCACGCAGCGCGAGCTGTTCGACCGGGCGCAGCAGCTCGTCCGCTTCCACTACCAGTGGCTCGTGGTGCACGACTACCTGCGCACCCTGACCAAGGCCGGCGTCCTGGACTCCGTCCTGGCCGAGGGGCCGACGCTGTTCCGGCCCGCGCGCCGCATCTCGATGCCGCTGGAGTTCGCGGTGGCGGCGTTCCGGTTCGGCCACTCGATGGTGCGCGGCGCGTACGACTTCAACGTCAACTTCACGGGCACCGGCCCCGGGGGCGTGGCGACGCTGGACCAGCTCTTCCAGTTCACCGGCAACGGCGGGCTCTCGCCGGACCCTGCGGCCCCGCTGCCCGCCCTGCCCTCGAACTGGCCGATCGAGTGGCCGCGGCTCACGGACAAGGGCGACCCGCTGGCGTTCCGCATGGCACGCAAGATCGACCCGTTCCTGGCCGACGGGCTGGGCGACCTGCTCAACGAGGGCAACACCGCGCCGGCCCCGATCAAGGCGCTGCTCAAGCAGCTCGCGCAGCGCAACCTGCTGCGCGGCTACATGCTCGCGATCCCGACCGGCGAGGCCGTCGCCCGGGCGCTGCGGGTGCGGCCGCTCACGCCGGAGCAGCTGCGCCGGAACGCGTCGCCCGAGGTGGTGGCCGCGCTGGACGACCTGGACGGCACGCCGCTGTGGTACTACGTGCTCAAGGAGGCCGAGGTCCAGGGCAACGGCAACTTCCTGGGTGAGGTCGGCAGCCGCGTCCTGGTGGAGACGTTCCTGTACCTGCTGCGCCTGGACCCCGACTCGTTCATGCGGCGGCCGGGCGGCGACTGGAACCCGGGCTACGGGGTGCGGTTCGAGGACGGGCGCCTGGTCACGACGATCACCGACCTGCTGGCGTTCGCGGGGGTGTTCCCGGTCGGTGAGGACGAGGCGGGCCTGCCGCGGTTCCGCCGGGGCCCCGCCGGCATGGGCTACGCGGGCCACGACGGCGCGTGACGTGCGGGAGGTCTCATCCGGGCAGTCGGACGTACGGGCTCAGCACTGGTAATGTTGTACCGCCGTCTGAACGGCCGCGGATCCAGAGCGCCCCGGTGAACTAGTCCCGGAGCACCGCGCAACGACACCGAAGGAGAGCCCATGCCGCTCGACACTGCCACGAAGCAGCAGATCATTTCCGAGTACGGGACCAAGCCGGGCGACACCGGCTCGCCCGAGGTGCAGATCGCGCTCCTCACGCAGCGCATCAAGGACCTGACCGAGCACCTCAAGGAGCACAAGCACGACCACCACAGCCGTCGTGGTCTGCTGCTCCTCGTGGGCCAGCGTCGTCGTCTCCAGGGTTACCTGCGGGGCATCGACATCGAGCGCTACCGCGCCCTGGTCGACAAGCTCGGCCTGCGTCGCTGAACCTGTCTCCTACCAGCCCGGCCCCCGCTGCGGGGGCCGGGCTGGTCTGGTGAGATGCTGTAGTACAACAACCACGAACGCCGCCCGTGACCTCGTCCGGTCCTCGGTAGTGGCTTCCCGAACACCTGGTTCGGTAGGCCTCGATCGATGACCGTCGGGTGCGGGGGCGTTCCGAGAGAACAAGGAGGGCACCCGTGGAGGGTCCCGAGATCCAGTTCGCCGAGGCCGTGATCGACAACGGTCGCTTCGGCACCCGCACCGTCCGGTTCGAGACCGGGCGCCTCGCCAAGCAGGCCGCCGGCTCCGTCGCCGCGTACCTCGACGGCGAGACCATGCTGCTGTCGACCACCGCGGCCGGCAAGCACCCCAAGGACCAGTTCGACTTCTTCCCGCTGACGGTGGACGTCGAGGAGCGGATGTACGCCGCGGGCCGCATCCCCGGCTCGTTCTTCCGCCGCGAGGGCCGTCCCTCGACCGAGGCGATCCTGGCCTGCCGCCTGATCGACCGCCCGCTGCGCCCGCTGTTCGTCAAGGGCCTGCGCAACGAGGTCCAGGTGGTCATCACCGTCATGGCGATCCACCCGGACGACGCGTACGACACGCTGGCGATCAACGCCGCCTCGGCGTCGACCCAGATCTCCGGCCTGCCGTTCGACGGCCCGGTCGGTGCCGTGCGCATCGCCCTGGTCGACGGCCAGTGGGTCGCGTTCCCGAAGTACTCCGACAAGGAGCGCGCGGTCTTCGACATGGTCGTGGCCGGCCGTGTCGTGGGTGACGACGTGGCGATCGCCATGATCGAGGCCGAGGCCACCGACAACGCGTGGGGCCTCATCAAGAACGACGGCGTCGCGGCCCCCACCGAGGAGGTCGTCGCCGAGGGCATCGAGGCGGCCAAGCCGTTCATCAAGGCCCTGTGCGATGCGCAGGCCGCGCTCGCCGCGCAGTCCGCCAAGGAGACGCAGGAGTTCCCGCTCTTCCCGGACTACCAGGACGACGCGTACGCCGCCGTCGAGTCGGCCGTCACCGCCCCCACGCGGGACGCGCTGACCATCGCCGACAAGCAGCAGCGCGAGAACACGCTCGACGAGATCAAGGCGAGCGTCCACGAGCAGCTCGACGCCCAGTTCGAGGGCCGCGAGAAGGAGCTGTCGGCGGCGTTCCGCTCGCTGCAGAAGAAGCTCGTGCGCCAGCGCGTGCTCACCGACGGCGTGCGCATCGACGGCCGTGGCCTCGCGGACATCCGCACCCTCTCGGCCGAGGTCGAGGTGCTGCCCCGCGTGCACGGCTCGGCGATCTTCGAGCGCGGCGAGACCCAGATCCTGGGTGTCACCACGCTGAACATGCTCCGCATGGAGCAGCAGATCGACTCGCTCGGTCCGGAGACGCGCAAGCGTTACATGCACAACTACAACTTCCCGCCGTACTCGACCGGTGAGACGGGCCGCGTGGGCAGCCCGAAGCGCCGCGAGATCGGTCACGGCGCGCTCGCCGAGCGTGCCCTGGTGCCGGTGCTGCCGAGCCGCGAGGAGTTCCCGTACGCGATCCGCCAGGTGTCCGAGGCTCTCGGCTCCAACGGCTCGACGTCGATGGGTTCGGTGTGCGCGAGCACGCTGTCCCTGCTCAACGCCGGTGTGCCGCTGCGCGCCCCGGTCGCGGGCATCGCGATGGGTCTCGTGTCCGACACCGTGGAGGGCGAGACCCGCTACGCCGCGATGACCGACATCCTGGGCGCGGAGGACGCGTTCGGCGACATGGACTTCAAGGTCGCCGGCACCAAGGAGTTCGTCACCGCCATCCAGCTCGACACCAAGCTCGACGGCATCCCGGCGTCGGTCCTCGCGGCCGCCCTGGGCCAGGCGCGCGACGCGCGCCTGACGATCCTCGAGGTCCTCGCCGAGGCGATCGACGTGCCCGACGAGATGTCCCCGAACGCCCCGCGCGTCATCACCGTCAAGGTCCCCACCGACAAGATCGGCGAGGTCATCGGCCCGAAGGGCAAGATGATCAACCAGATCCAGGAGGAGACGGGCGCGGACATCTCCATCGAGGACGACGGCACCGTGTACATCGGCGCCACCGACGGCCCCTCGGCCGAGGCCGCCCGCGCGGCGATCAACGCGATCGCCAACCCGCACGTCCCCGAGGTGGGCGAGCGGTTCGTCGGCACGGTCGTCAAGACGACGTCGTTCGGCGCGTTCATCTCGCTGTCCCCGGGCAAGGACGGTCTGCTGCACATCAGCCAGATCCGCAAGCTCGTGGGCGGGAAGCGCGTCGAGAACGTCGACGACGTGCTGTCCATCGGCCAGAAGGTCCAGGTCGAGATCGGTGAGATCGACCCGCGCGGCAAGCTCTCGCTGGTCGCCGTGACGGACGAGGAGGAGTCGGCCCCGGCCGACGCCGCCGAGGCCCCCGCACCCGCGGACGCCTGACATGGCTTGGCACCTGCCGCTCGTTCCCTCGGGCGAGCCCGGTGCCGAGCTCACCGCCGGGCAGGACGGCGCGACGATCCGTCGCTCCGTCCTGCCCGGCGGTGTCCGTGTCCTCACCGAGCACATGCCGGGCCAGCGCTCGGCGACGGTGGGCGCGTGGATCGGCGTCGGCTCGCGGGACGAGACCGACGGCCACTTCGGCTCGACGCACTTCCTGGAGCACCTGCTCTTCAAGGGCACCGCACGGCGTTCGGCGATGGACATCGCCGAGGCGTTCGACGCGGTGGGCGGCGAGGCGAACGCGGCCACCGGCAAGGAGCACACGTGCTACTACGCGCGCGTGCTGGACTCCGACCTGCCCATGGCGGTCGACGTGATCGCCGACATGGTCACCTCCGCGCGCCTGGACTCCGACGAGCTCGAGACCGAGCGCGGCGTGATCCTCGAAGAGCTCGCGATGAACGACGACGACCCGACCGACGTCGTGCACGAGCAGTTCTCCGCCGTCGTGCTCGGGGACCACGCGCTGGGCCGGCCCATCGGCGGCACGCCGGAGACCATCAACGCCGTCCCGCGCGACGCCGTGTGGGACCACTACCGCTGGAACTACCGCCCGGAGACCCTCGTGGTCACCGCCGCCGGCGGCATCGACCACGACCGGCTGGTGCAGCAGGTCACGCAGGCCCTGTCCGACGGCGGGTGGGACCTCGACGCCGCCGTCGCGCCGCGCGACCGGCGGGCCGCCACCGAGGACCGGGTGGGCGTGCCGGAGGTCGGCACCGAGCGCACCATCGAGCGGCCGGTCGAGCAGACGAACATCATCATCGGCTCCACGGGCATCTCCGCGACGGACGACCGGCGCTTCGCGCTGTCGGTGCTGAACGCGGTCCTGGGCGGCGGCATGTCGTCGCGCCTGTTCCAGGAGATCCGGGAGAAGCGCGGGCTGGCGTACTCGACCTACTCGTTCGCGTCCGCGCACGGCGGGCTCGGCACGTTCGGGCTGTACGCCGGGTGCGCGTCCGCCAAGGCGGACCAGGTCACCGAGCTGCTCGTGGAGGAGCTGGAGAAGCTCGCGCACGACGGCATCACCGAGGCCGAGCTGAAGCGGTCGATCGGGCAGCTCAGCGGCGGTACGGTGCTCGGGCTGGAGGACTCCGGCTCGCGCATGAGCCGGCTGGGCAAGGCGGAGCTCGTCTACGGTGAGCTCCTGTCCCTGGCGGAGTCGCTGGACCGTATCCAGGCCGTCACGGCCGCCGACGTCCAGACCCTGGCCCAGGACCTGGCGTCGCGCCCGCGCTCGATCGTCCGCGTGGGCCCGACCGACAACTGAACCGTCAGCGGGAACGAGGGTGGATCGTGAGTGACATCAAGGTGGCCGTGCTCGGGGCCGGCGGGCGCATGGGCAGCCAGGCGTGCGCGGCCGTCGAGGGCGCCGACGGGCTGGAGCTCGTCGCGCGGCTCGGCCGGGGCGACGAGGTCTCCGCGGAGACCCTCGCCGGGGCGGACGTCGCCGTGGACTTCACCGTCCCGGCCGTCACCGAGGCGAACGTGCACGCGGTGCTCGACGCCGGGGCGCACGCCGTGGTCGGCACCACCGGCTGGGACGACGCCGCCCGCGCCCGCGTGACCGCGCACCTCGCGGAGCTGTCGCCGCGGGGCCAGGGCGGCAGCGGCGCGCTCGGCGTGCTCATCGCCCCCAACTTCGGGCTCTCGGCGGTGCTGGCCATGACGTTCGCCGCGAAGGCCGCCCGCTACTTCGAGTCGGCCGAGATCATCGAGCTGCACCACCCGAACAAGGTGGACGCGCCGTCGGGCACGGCCCGGCACACCGCGGCGGCGATCGCCGCCGCGCGCGCCGAGGCCGGCCGCGGGTCCTCGCCCGACGCGACCGAGTCCGGCTGGGACGCCCGCGGGGCCGACGTCGACGGCGTGCGCGTGCACGCCGTGCGCCTGCGCGGCCTCGTGGCGCACGAGGAGATCCTGTTCGGCAACGCGGGGGAGCAGCTCGTGATCCGGCAGGACTCGTTCGACCGGGCCTCCTTCATGCCCGGCGTGCTGCTCGCCGTCCGCTCCGTGGTTTCGCGGCCCGGCCTGACGGTGGGCCTCGAGCACGTTCTGGACCTCTCGTGAGCGGCCAGGACGTCGCGGGCGCGGGCGGCCGGGCGCCGTCTGGCCGCAAGGTGCCGCGCGGGCTGCCCGGGGCGATCGCCCTGACGGCGCTGCTCGCCCTCTACGTCTGGCAGATCGGGGGCCGCGGCCTCGCGATGCTGCGCAGCGGCGAACCCGTGCTGATCGGCATCGGCGTGGGGGTGCTGGTCATCCCGCTGCTGGTCATCGGGCTCATCGCGCGGGAGTACCGGCTCGCCGCGACCGTGCAGCGCATGGCCGACACCCTCGCGGCCGACGGCCGGCTGCCCGTGGACGACCTGCCGCGCTCGCCGGGCGGCCGCATCGACCGTGCCGCGGCCGACGAGGCGTTCGAGCAGCGCCGGGTCACGGTCGAGGAGACCCCGGACGACTGGCGCGCCTGGTACAACCTGGCGTTCGCGTACGACGCGGCGGGCGACCGCCGCCGGGCGCGCGAGGCGCTGCGGACCGCGGCGGGCCTGTTCCGCGCGTGACGTAGCCCACCCCCGCGCGGGCCTCGGATCCGCGCCCCTCGGCCTGCGAGCTCGCGCGGGTGGTGCGAACCTCTCGTCATGACAGCGACCGCGAACGAGCCGGACACCCGCCTGAACCGCACGGTGAGCGGCCGGCTGCTCTACCTGTTCATCCTCGGCGACGTGCTCGGTGCCGGCGTCTACGCCCTCGTGGGCGAGCTGGCCGGGGAGGTCGGCGGCGCCGTCTGGCTGCCGCTGCTCGTGGCCCTCGGCCTGGCGCTGCTCACCGCGGGCTCCTATGCCGAGCTCGTCACCAAGTACCCCCGCGCGGGCGGCGCGGCCGTGTTCGCCGAACGGGCCTTCAAGCAGCCGGTGATCTCGTTCCTGGTCGGGTTCTCCATGCTGGCCGCGGGCGTCACCAGCGCCGCCGGCCTGTCCCTCGCGTTCGCCGGCGACTACTTCGCCGCCTTCGTCGACGCGCCCGAGCGCGTCGTCGCGCTCCTGTTCCTCACCGCGGTCGCGCTCCTGAACGCGCGCGGCATCAAGGAGTCGCTCGGTGCGAACGTCGTCATGACCATCGTCGAGGTCGGCGGCCTGGTGCTGATCGTCGTGCTCGCGGCCGTCGTGCTCGGCCGGGGCGACGGCGACCTCGGGCGGGCGACGCAGTTCGCCGACGGGGTGACGCCCGCGCTCGCCGTCCTGTCGGCGGCCATCCTGGCGTACTACTCGTTCGTGGGGTTCGAGACGTCGGCGAACGTGGCCGAGGAGGTCAAGGACGTGCGCCGGGTCTACCCGCGTGCCCTGTTCGGCGCGCTGATCACCGCGGGCGTCGTCTACCTGGCGGTCGGGGTCGCGGCGGTCGCGGTCGTGGAGCCCGGCACGCTCGCCGGGTCGAGCGGCCCGCTGCTCGAGGTGGTCTCGGCGGCGGGCACGGTGCCCGAGTGGCTGTTCTCCCTCGTGGCGCTCATCGCCGTCGCCAACGGCGCGCTGCTGACCATGATCATGTCGAGCCGCCTCGCCTACGGCATGGCGGAGCAGCGGCTCCTGCCGTCCGTGCTCGGCCGGGTGCTCCCCGGCCGCCGCACGCCCTGGGTGGCGATCGTGGTCACCACGCTGGTGGCCATGGTGCTGGTCTTCACCGGCGACCTCGCCGCGCTCGCGGAGACCGTCGTCCTGCTCCTGCTGCTGGTCTTCGCGAGCACCAACGTCGCCGTCCTCGTGCTGCGCCGGGACCACGTCGAGCACGACCATTTCCGCGTGCTGACGGTGGTGCCGTGGCTGGGCGTCGCGAGCTGCTTCCTGCTCCTGACCCAGCAGTCGGGCGCCACGTGGCTGCGGGCCGGCGCGCTGCTCGTCGTCGGCCTGGTGCTGTACGTGGCCATGCGCCTGACCCGCCGCCGCAACGGGGACGACGCGGGACCCGAGGTCAGTCGGTGAGGTCGGCGCGGGGCGTGTCCGGGTGCTCCTCGGCGTGGGTCGGCACCCAGCGCACCGCGACCAGCACGAACCCGAGCACGAGCAGCCCCGCGGTGAGCACGAACGGGTAGGTGCGGTCGATCCCGGACAGCCAGCCGGAGATCCAGCCGAACGGCGCCGCCGCGAGCATGATGCACGTGCGCTGGATCGCCATCACCCGGGACCGCTCCGCCTCGTCCACGTGCAGCGCGACGAGCGACTCCGAGAGCATGAACAGCATGCCCGCGCCGAAGCTGTCCAGCAGCAGGCACAGGCCGAGGAACGCGTAGGTCGCGCCCGTGGCGGCGCCGTCCGGGGCCGCGATGGCGACGAGCGTGACCTGGCCGGCCAGGTGCACCCCGAAGCCCCACAGCGCGGCCCGCTTGAGGTCCACGGCGGTGGTCAGCAGGGGGATGAGCGTGAAGAAGAAGGTCACCGACAGCACCGAGCGGACCATCGGGAAGAACGGCAGCAGCGCGTCCGGCACGTGCAGGTGCTGGCTCGCCACCACCTGCCAGAACGTGCCGTTGACGAGCGTGACGGCGGCGGTCAGCGCGGCCACGGCGAGGGCGAGCAGCGACCCGCGCGAGCGCAGCAGCAGGCCGAGCACCCCGCGGTAGCCGGCGAAGAGCCGCCACACGCTCTGCCCGCGCGTGGCCGCCATCCGTACGCGACCCTGCCGGGTCTCGTGGGACCACAGGTAGAGCCAGACGATCTTGACGGTCATCACGATCGCGGCGTTGACGTACAGGATCCGCACGGCGGGCTCGAGCCCGAGCTGGGCGACCAGCACGGCCGCCAGCGGTGCGAACAGGGCCGAGCAGTCGGCGGCGACCTTGACCAGCGAGTAGATCCGCGTGATCTGACGGCGTTCCGCGTCCTCGACCATGAGGCAGTCCCACGAGTTCTGGGTCACCTGCAGCGCGCCGTTGACCAGCGAGGCCGCCAGGAAGAACCAGAAGTTCTGCGCGAACGCCCACAGCAGGCACGGGATCACCCAGGCGATCACGTCGAACAGCGCCGTGGTGGTGCGGCGGCCGAGCCGGTCGGTGATGATCCCGCCCGCCAGCCCGAAGCCGACCTGGGACAGCATCGCGATCGTGGCCAGGAAGCCGATCTGCGCGTCGTGCAGGCCCAGGGCCAGCATGAACACCGAGGCATAGGGCAGCACGAGGGCCATGGAGAGGCCCCACAGCGGCTCGGTCCACACGCAGGCGCGAGGGTTGCCGCGGAGCTCGACGAGGGTCCGCCAGAGCGGGTTACGGGCGCGGGTCACGGGGCAAGTGAAGCACCTTCGCGGGGCGCCGTGGGACGGCCGTCCGGCGGCCCGTCGCCGGGCTCAGTCTGTCAGGCTCGTCCAGCAGTAGAGGCCGTGGCCGGCGTCCGCCGCTCGGGCGGCGAGGGCGGCGAGCGGAAGCAGCGCGGCCGCCAGGCTGGCCGCGGTAGCCGTGCGCGCGGCGGTACCGGCCCAGTCGCTCGCGGCCGCGGCCAGCCGGGCGGGTCCGGCGGAAGCGAGATCCTCGACGAGGGTCTGTGCCACGGACACGACCCACGGCCCCTCCTCACCGCGTGCGCCGACGAGCGCGCCGTGGCGCGGGTGCGCCGTCACCTCGCCGTACGGCCGTCCGGACAGGACGCCGGCGAGCCCGCCGAGCATGACGAACGGGTCGACGGACGGCAGCGCCACGGCGTCGAACCGGGGCCGGTCGGTGCGCAGGTCGGGCTCGGTCGGCCCGCCGGGCGTGCTCAGCACCGTCGCCGCCACCTCGTCGGTCGGCGCTGCGAAGTAGTCGGTGCGGATCCCCATGCGGCCGATGGTCGCAAGGCCGTGTCACGGGACTGTCACGCGGGCGTGAAACCTGGGGTTCGCGCCGCGGCGTGCGTCAGATCTGGGCGGACCAGCGGTGCTCGACGACCTCGCGGGGGCCCGTCGCCAGCGTGCGGCTGCGGCCGTCCTCGCCCAGCCCGCTCGCCGCCAGGAAGGCGGCGCGTGCCGTGTCGTCGGCGAGCGCCCAGGTCGTGACCGTCTCGGAGCCGTCGGCCCGCAGCCGGTCGACGGCGGCGGCCAGGAGGCGGGACCCGTGGCCCGCCCGCTGTGCCTCGGGCAGCACCTCCAGCGACAGCACCTGGCCGGGGGAGACGGCGGCGAAGCCGACGACGTCGGGCCCATCGAGCGCCACGAGCACCGCGAAGCCCGGGCCGGGGGGCGCGGTGATCGCGGAGGCCCAGCGGTCCCGCATCGCGGGCACGTCGAGGGCCTGGATGACGCCCTCGCCGAGCACCCCGGTCGCTCTCCACGAGGACACCTGCACGTCGGTCACGGCGGACTCGTCCCCGGCGACGGCAGGTCGCACGGACACGTCGGCGGTCTCACGGAACAGTGCCATCCGTCCACCCTACCGAGGCGCCGGGTACCGGCGCGCCGCGACGGCGTCAGCCCCAGCCGAGGGCGCGCAGGCCCGCCGCCGTGGCCGCGGCGAGGAACACCACCAGGATGAACGGGGCGCGCAGCGCGAGCGCGAGGGCCGCGACGGCGAGCGCCGGGACGCGCGCGTCGACCGCGAGCGTGCGGCCGTCGGCGAAGCCCTGGACCACGACGAGGGACACGAGCAGGGCGACGGTCACGAGCGAGGTCACCCGGGAGACGCGTTCGGAGGCGAGCCAGGAGCGGGGCACGAGGTGCCCGGCGAGCTTGAGCGCGAAGCAGGCGAGCGACGCGACGAGCACGGTGGTCCACAGTGCGGCGGTGGTCATCGGACGGCCTCCCGGTCGGTCGTGCCGTTCGTGTCGGTCGTGTCGGTCGTGCTGTGCGGGTCGTCGGCGTCCGCGGCGGGTGCACCGCCGGCCGCGGCCGGCACCACCAGCCCGACGACCATCGCGACCGCGGCGGCGGCGAGCACCGGGATGCCCGGCGGTACGAAGGGGACGAGGGCGGCCGTGGCCGCGACGGCCAGGCCGGCGACCACCTGGGCACGCCGTGGCGCGAGCCGGGGCCACACGAGAGCCAGGAACGCGGCGGCGGCCGCCGCGTCGAGCCCCCAGGCTCGGGGGTCGCCGAGGGCGTCGCCGGCGAGCGCACCGAGCAGCACGAACGTGTTCCAGACCACGAAGACGCCGACGCCGGTGACCCAGAACCCCACGCGGGACGCCGCGGGCTCCGGCTGCGCGACGGCGACCGCCGTCGACTCGTCGATGGTGACCTGCGCGGCGGCGAGCCGGCGCCAGCCGCGCACCTCCAGCAGCGGCGAGACCACGGCGCCGTACAGCGCGTTGCGCAGGCCGAGCAGCGTGGCCGTGGCGATGGCCGCCAGGGGGGTACCGGCCGCGCCGACGACTCCCACGAGGGCGAACTGCGAGCCGCCGGAGAACATGAGCAGGCTCAGGGCCATGGTGGGCGCCAGGCCGATGCCCGCCGCCACGGACAGGGCGCCGAAGGAGACGCCGTACAGGCCGGTGGCCACCGCGACGCTCACGCCCTGGCGGGCGGCGGCGCGGGCGGCCGGCTGGGTGGGAAGGACCTTCACGCGGTGAGGCTACGACGCCGGCACCCGGTCGCGCCGCGATTTCCGTCAGCCGGACGGGGTGCCCGGCGCTCAGAGCGCCACGTACACCGTCTCCTGGTACTCGTCGATGCCGGTGTCGCCGCCCTCGCGGCCCAGGCCCGACGACTTCACGCCACCGAACGGCGCGCTCGCGTCGGACACCAGGCCCCGGTTGATCCCGATCATCCCGGCCTCGATCTCGTCCATGGCGCGCTGCGCCCGCGCCAGCGACGTCGTGTACGCGTAGGCGGCCAGGCCGAAGGGGGTCCCGTTGGCCAGCTCGTACGCCTCGTCGTCGGAGCCGAAGGCCACGATCGGGGCCACCGGGCCGAAGATCTCCTCGGTCACGATCCGGGCGTCGCCGCTGACGCCCGTCAGCACGGTGGGCCGGTAGAAGTGCCCCGGCCGGTCGAGGCGCGAGCCGCCCGTGAGCACCTGGGCGCCGTCGCCCGCGGCGTCGTCCACGAGGCCGGTCACCTTCTCCACCGCGGCCTCGTTGATGAGCGGACCCACCTCGGCGCCGGGCTGCGTGCCGGGGGCGGTCACCTTGGCGCCCACGGCGTCGGCGAACTTCTCCGCGAAGGTGTGCGCGACGGCGTCGTGCACCAGGAAGCGGTTGGCCGCCACGCAGGACTGCCCGGAGTTGCGCAGCTTGGCGATCAGCGCACCCTCGACGGCGGCGTCCAGGTCGGCGTCCTCGAACACGATGAACGGCGCGTTGCCACCCAGCTCCATGGAACTGCGCAGCACGTTCTTCGAGGCCTGCGCGAGCAGGGTGCGCCCCACCCCGGTCGAGCCGGTGAACGAGACCTTGCGCAGCCGCGGGTCCTCGAACAAGGGGCCGGTGACGTCGGCCGCCGAGGTGGTCGGGACCACGTTGACGATGCCGGTGGGCAGGCCGCGCTCCTCGGCCTCGGACCGGATGATCTCGGCGACCAGCAGCGTCGTGAGCGGGGTGAGCTCGGACGGCTTGACCACCACGGTGCACCCGGCGGCCAGGGCCGGGGCGATCTTGCGCGTCGCCATCGCGATGGGGAAGTTCCAGGGCGTGATGAGCAGGGACGGCCCCACGGGCCGGCGGCTCACGTACTGCGTGTTGCCGCCCGACGGCGCCCGCCGCACCAGGCCGTCGGCGCGCACCGCCTCCTCGGCGAACCAGCGCAGGAACTCCGCGCCGTAGACCACCTCGGCGCGGGCCTCCGCCAGGGGCTTGCCGGCCTCCGCGGTGATGAGGGCGGCGATGTCGTCGGCCCGGGCCACGAGGCGGGCGAACACGGCGCGCAGCAGCTCGGAGCGCTCGCGCGGCGGCACGGCCCGCCAGGCGGGGGCGGCGGCGTGCGCGGCGTCCAGGGCGCGGACGGCGTCCGCGGGCGTGGCGTCCGCGACGTCGAAGATGCCCTCGCCCGTCGCCGGGTCGGTCACCTCGAACGTGGACCGGTCCGCCGCGGGTCCCCAGTGCCCGTCGACGAGCAGACCGGTGGGCAGGTGCGCCACGAGGGCGGGGGAGAGCGTCGTCGCCGTCATAGTCCGAGTATCCACTCCCGTGCAAGACCGCGACGACCAGGCCCGACGAGCCGCCCCCGCCACCTGCCCCGGCGACCCGGTATCGTCCCGGCACACCCACGAGCACACACCCGGCGACACGGAGGACCGCGATGACCGCGACGGCCGACCTGTACGACGAGCACGGCGAGGCGCTCGCCTCCCTCAGCCTCCAGCTGCGGGACTTCGGCGGCGTCCGCGCGTTCTCCGGCCCGGTCCGCACGGTGCGTTGTCACGAGGACAACGGCCTGGTCAAGGCCGTGATGCAGACCCCGGGCGAGGGTGCGGTGCTCGTGGTGGACGGCGGCGGCTCGCTGCGCAGCGCCCTCATGGGCGACCTCATCGCCGCCGCGGCGGTCGAGAACGGCTGGGCCGGCGCGATCATCCACGGGGCGATCCGCGACTCGGCGGCGATCGGCCGGCTGCCGCTGGGGGTCAAGGCGCTGGGCACGAACCCGCGCAAGTCCGCGAAGACGGGCGCGGGCGTGCTCGACGAGGCGGTCGAGATCGGCGGTGTCGTCTTCCGCCCGGGGGCCACGGTGCACGCGGACGAGGACGGCGTGCTCGTCGAGCGCTGAGCGGTCTTCGGCGAGCGGTGAACGGGGCGGTAAACGGTACGGTAGTGCCATGGTTCTTCCCACTGATCCCGCGCGCCCGTTCGGCGCGGTGCTGACTGCCATGGTCACCCCGATGACGCCCGACGGCGCCGTGGACCTGAAGGCAGCGGTCAAGCTGGCGAAGAAGCTCGTGGACGACGGCAACGACGGCCTCGTCCTGTCCGGCACCACCGGCGAGTCCCCGGTGACGCACACGCCCGAGAAGGAAGAGCTGGTCGCTGCCGTCGTCGAGGCGGTGGGCGACCGTGCCGCCGTCGTGGCGGGCGCGGGCTCGAACGACACGGTGCACGCCATCCGCATGGCCGAGCAGGCGGCCGAGGCCGGCGCCGACGGCCTGCTGGTGGTGTCGCCCTACTACTCCCGGCCCAGCCAGGAGGGCCTGTACCAGCACTTCGTGGCGGTCGCCGACGCGACCGACCTGCCCGTCATGCTCTACGACGTGCCGGGCCGCACCGTCGTGCGCATCGCGCGCGAGACGTACCTGCGCCTCGCGCAGCACCCGCGCATCGTCGCGAACAAGGACGCCACCGGCGACGTCTACGCCGCGAGCAAGCTCATCCCCGAGACGGGCCTGGCCTGGTACTCGGGCGACGACGGCCTGCTGCTGCCGTTCCTGAGCGTCGGCGGCGCGGGGATCGTGTCCGTGGCCGCGCACGTGGTCGGCGCGCACTTCGCGGAGACCGTCCGCCGGTTCGACGCCGGCGACCTCGCCGGCGCGATCGAGGTCTTCCGCACCACCACCGGCGTCATCGACGGCCTCAACGGAGCGGGTGCGCAGGCCGTCATGGCCAAGGCGGCCGTCGAGATCCTGGGCGTCACGGACAACCGGTTCCTGCGCCTGCCGAACGTCGCGGCGACGGACGACGAGGTCGCCGTCCTGCGCGCGGTGCTGGCGGACGCCGGCCTGCTGCGCGACACCGCACCCCTGCCCGAGGCGAGCCGGCTCGCGGAGGCGAGCGCCGCCGTCGGGCACTGAAACTTTTCTGTTGGAACGAGGCCTTGGAGGCCACGTGAGTCATCCTCACCCCGAACTGTCCCTTCCCCCTGCGCTGCCCGAAGGCGGCCTGCGCGTGGTCGCCCTCGGCGGCCTGGGCGAGGTGGGGCGCAACATGGCGGTCCTGGAGCATGCCGGCAAGCTGCTCGTCATCGACTGCGGAGTGCTGTTCCCCGAGGACAACCAGCCCGGCGTGGACCTGATCCTGCCGGACTTCGAGTACATCAAGGACCGCCTCGACGACATCGAGGCGATCGTGCTGACGCACGGCCACGAGGACCACATCGGTGCCGTGCCGTACCTGCTGCGGCTGCGCCAGGACATCCCGCTGGTCGGCTCCCGCCTGACGCTCGCGTTCATCGAGGCGAAGCTCAAGGAGCACCGCATCAAGCCCTACACCCTCGAGGTGGCCGAGGGGCAGCGCGAGAAGCTCGGCGTGTTCGACTGCGAGTTCGTCGCCGTCAACCACTCCATCCCGGACGCGCTCGCCGTCGCGGTCACGACCGCTGCGGGCACCGTGCTGCACACCGGTGACTTCAAGATGGACCAGCTGCCGCTCGACGGCCGCATCACCGACCTGCGCGCCTTCGCGCGCCTCGGCGAGAAGGGCGTCGACCTGTTCATGGTCGACTCCACGAACGCCGAGGTGCCCGGCTTCGTCACGCCCGAGGCCGAGATCGGCCCCGTGCTGGACAACGTGTTCGCGCACGCCGACAAGCGGATCATCGTCGCGTCGTTCTCCTCGCACGTGCACCGCGTGCAGCAGGTGCTGCGCGCCGCGCACGCCCACGGCCGCCGCGTCGCGCTCGTGGGCCGGTCCATGGTGCGCAACATGGGCATCGCCGCCGACCTGGGCTACCTCGACGTGCCGCCGGGCGTGCTCATCGACCTGAAGAAGGCCGACTCGGTGCCCGACGACCAGATCGTCTACATGTCGACCGGCTCGCAGGGCGAGCCGATGGCCGCGCTCAGCCGCATGGCCAACGGCGACCACAAGGTCCAGGTCGAGTACGGCGACACCGTGATCCTCGCGTCGTCGCTCATCCCGGGCAACGAGAACGCGGTGTTCCGCATCATCAACGGCCTCACCCGCCTCGGCGCGCGCGTGGTGCACGGCGGCAACGCCAAGGTGCACGTCTCCGGGCACGCCTCGGCCGGCGAGCTGATGTACTGCTACAACATCCTCAAGCCCAAGAACGTCATGCCCGTGCACGGCGAGGTGCGCCACCTCGTGGCGAACGGGGCGCTCGCGGTCAAGACCGGCGTGCCGGCCGACCGCGTGGTGCTCGCCGAGGACGGCGTGGTCGTGGACCTCGTGGACGGCAAGGCCTCCGTGGTCGGCGCCGTCCCGTGCGGGTACGTGTACGTCGACGGTTCGTCGGTCGGCGAGATCACGGACGCCGAGCTCAAGGACCGCGTCATCCTCGGCGAGGAGGGCTTCGTGTCCGTCTTCGCCGTGATCGACACGGCGACGGGTAAGGTACTCGCGCCCCCGCAGGTGCTCGCGCGGGGCATGGCCGAGGACGCCTCGGTGTTCGACAAGGTGATGCCGGAGGTCACCGCGGCGCTGGAGAACGCGATCGCGGGCGGGGCCACGGACACTCACCAGCTGCAGCAGATCATGCGGCGCACCATCGGCCGCTACGTGGCCACCCGGCTGCGTCGCAAGCCGATGATCGTCCCGGTGGTCGTCGAGGCGTAACCGGTCTGC
Organism: Promicromonospora thailandica; assembly: GCF_024171955.1. Classification (GTDB taxonomy): domain Bacteria; phylum Actinomycetota; class Actinomycetes; order Actinomycetales; family Cellulomonadaceae; genus Promicromonospora; species Promicromonospora thailandica. Next base: position 177,247 of record NZ_JAMTCS010000003.1, read on the forward strand.
GCGGGCGGGACCGGGGCCGTGCGTCCGATCACCACGATCGGACGCACGGCCCCGGTCCCGTTTCCGCGTCCGGCTTTCACCCCGGAGTTCACCCGATACCTCATCATGCGGGCGGTTTGTCCGGGCTAGCGTTCCGATGCACCCCAGAAAGGCATCCCGATGACGCAGCCTGACAACCCGTTCACCCCGCCCACGAGCCCGCCCACGGCACCGCCGCTGGCCCGGGCCGCACAGCAACCACCGCAGTACGTCCACGCGGCGCCGTACGCGCCGCCGCCACGCAGCGCCGCGGGGCTCGGCGTCGCGACGATCGTCCTGGCCTGTGTGTGGACGGTGGTCCAGGTGCTCCAGCTCGCGACGGCGCCGCAGGCGGCCGACGCGCTGCGTGCCGCGGCCGCCGCCGGCGACGGTGCCCTTGCGAGTGCCTTCACGGGGTACGACGCCGTCGGGCTGCTGCTCGTGCCGGTACAGATCGCCGCCTACGTGGTGGCCTGTCTCTGGCTGTCGACCAGCCGGGCGACGGCGGAGGCCCTCGACCCGCGATACGTCCACGCCCGAGGCAGGGTCTGGGCGTGGCTGGGCTGGTGGGTACCGGTCGTGAGCTTCTGGTTCCCCTACCAGGTGGTACGGGACGTGCGGCGGGCGACGACGACGAGGCTGATCGGGGGGATCGGTGGCTGGTGGGCGGCCTGGCTCGTCTTCGTCGTCGTCTCCAACTCCGCCGGGCGGATGAACCTCCGCACGACGCCGGAGGCGACCGCGGTGGCCGCCGACGCCCTGGTCCCGGTCCAGCTCGTCGCCACCGCCGCGATGATCGTGGCCCTCGTCCTGTGGATCCGGATCGTCCGCGAGATCACGGCGTGGCAGCGTGAACGAATCCCAGCGGGCGGGGCGTACCCGTCCTGAGGCCTGCCGCAGGCGTCCAGGATCGCCCCCGGGCAGCCCCGCACGACCACGTGCGGGGCTGCCCGGGGTTCCGGCTCAGGCGCTGGTCTGCTCGCGGATCCAGCCGGCATGGCCACGGAAGCCACCGAGCTCGTCGTCGCCCTCGATCCGTGCCTCCACGACCGCGACCAGCTCCAGACCGGCCGTCGCGTCGCCCGTCTCCACCGCCAGCTCGGCGGCCAGCAGGGCGCTCCGGCACCACCGCGCGACGTCGGCGGACTCCCGCAGGAGGGTCTCGGCGCGGCTCGCGAGTGCCGACGCCTCCGCCAGCGCACCCTCGTAGAGCCCGCCGAACCGGCCCGTGTCCTCGTCCTCCTCGGCGATGACCCGGGCGTGCTGGTCGAGGGTCTCGGCCAGCAGGAGCCGCAGCTCCGCGAGCTCGTCACCGGCCGCACCGGCTGGCCCGGCGAGCGCCGCCTCGCACGCCTGCGTCGCACTCGTCATGATCCGGCCGGCCTCGGCGGGGTCGCGGTCGCGGACGGCCCACGCCCAGGCGCGGCTCGCGCGGACCAGCCGCGGGGTGTCGCCCACCCCGGCCCACAGCTCGGCCGCACGTGCGTACGCGAGCTCGGCCGAGGAGCCCTCCCCGGCCCGCTCGAGCGCCTCCGCCGCCAGTGTGGCGAGCACCGCGTGGTCGGTCTGGTCCGGCCAGCGCTGCGCCACCTGGGCCGCGGCGAGCCAGTGCCGGGCGGCCTCCGCGGGCTCGTGACGCCCGGCCGCGCACTCCCCGAGCCACCAGCGCACCTGGACGAGGTTGCCCTCGCCGTGCACCTCGGGGGAGGGGTCCAGGTCGCTCAGGGCCTGTTCCAGCACAGGTGCCGCCTCGTCGTGCCGCCCGCCGGCCATGAGGTGGGCGCCGAGCCGGGTCCGGGCCACCACCGCGAACCGCGGGTCGGCGAGGTCGGCCCAGGCCACCGCCTCGTAGGCGTGGTGCAGGGCACCCGGCACGTCCTCGTCCGCGGCCAGTACCTCGGAGAGCTGCAGGTGCGCGCCCGCGCGCCAGCTCGGGGCCGCCGCGTCGCCGGCGCGGTCGATCGCCTCCGACATCCCCGCGCGCATCTCGTGCAGGTCGCCGGCCTCGCGCGCGTGCTCGTACCGGTCGAGCGCCGCACGGACGTCGGCGGGCATCGCGTCGTCCGGGTCACCGAGGCTCTCGGCGGACCCACCGGCGGCCTCCCCGTCTGCCGTGTCGTCGGACGCGGTGTCGCCGTCAGGTGCCGCGCCGGCCGGGGCCGGTGCCTCCGGCCCGGCCTCCTCGCCCGGGCCGGCGTCCCGGGCCACCGCGAGGGCCATGCGCAGGCCGAGCGGCAGCCGGTCCACGAGCGGCCGGGCGTCCAGGCGTGCCTGTACCTCCTCGCTGACCGCCGTCGTGCCGTTGCGCGCGTCGAACCGGCCCGCGAGGGCGAGGGCCTCGCTGCGGGCGCGGCCGGCCAGCTCGGCCGCGGTCCACGACCGGTCCGCCGGGCCGGGGACCGGCAGGTCGCCGTGCCCGAGCGCCACCAGGCGGTCCATGAGCAGCCCGGTCACGGTGAAGAAGCTGAGGCGGGAGTCGGGGTCGCCGGTCGCCTCGAAGTACGCCGGGGTGTCGGCCAGCAGCTCGAGCCCGCGTGCCTCGTTGCCGGTCAGCGCGCAGAACTCGATGTGCCGGGCCACGGACGGCTGCATGCTCTCTGATCCCTTGACCATCGGGTAGCCACGCAGGTGGTTCGTCCGGGCCTCGTCGATCCGGCCGAGCCGGACCAGGGGCAGGAGCGACCGCGCGAGCGTACGGTGCGGCTCCTCGGCGCAGGTCAGCTCGCCGCCGAGCACCGGCGCCCAGTGCTCCATCGCCCGGGCGTCGTCGCCCGTGCGGGAGTAGTACCCGCCCTGGGCGGCGATCTCGCAGGCGTGGCAGTCCGCCATGTCACCGCGCGCGGCGGTGAGCCAGCCGTCGAACGCCTTGCGTGCCCGGGCGTGGTCGCCCACGTGGTCGGCCACGACGAACTCCGACATCCGCACCGCGCGCTCGGTGTGCCCCGCGACGCGGTAGCGCTTCTCCATGTCTGCGAGGGTGTCCTCGATGGCGGCCAGCGGGACCTGCGGCAGGTCGACCAGTCCGGACGTCATCCATTTGAACATCCAGAACAGGGAATGGGTGCCGTACGAGTCGAAGACGCTCGGGTCCTGGTCCCACAGGCGCAGCGCCCTGGCGAAAGGCACGAGCATCTTGTGCCGGTCCGCGCTGAACTCGTAGGCGTGGACCAGGTGCAGCAGCGCCTTGACCTCGGCCTCCGGGCCGAGAGCCCGGGCCTCGTCGAGGATGCTCTCGGCGGCCACGGCCTGCGCGGTGCCGCGGGGGCGCTGGTCGTTCTCCCAGATGGCTCGCTGGAGGGTCGTGAGGTCGGTGATCTGGCTCATCGGTCGTTCTCCTGGGTCAGGCGGGGGGTCGCCCAGGCCAGGAGCTCACCGAACGCGCGGTTCACGAGCGCCTGGTCCGCCGGCCGCAGGGGCCGGCGCGCCTGGAGCAGCGCCTGCCCGTACAGGGCCTCGACGGCCACCCCGGTCAGGTCGGGACCGGGCAGCCCCGCGACGCGCCGCACGAGCGGGTTGAGGTGGTTCAGCACGAGCCGGGCACGTGGTGCCTCGTCGCGCAGCGAGCCGAGGATCCCGGCCCACAGGTCGTCTGCCTCGCTCTCGGCCTCGGCCCGGGCCCGCTCGTGGCGGGTGGACCGGTCGTCCAGGTGCACCGCGGCCAGGGACGCCGGCTGGAAGGCGCGCACCACGACGTCGCAGTCCAGCGGGTCCAGGCGCGCCCGGGCGGTGGCCAGGAAGGGGGCGAGCGCGAGCTCGGCGGCCGGGTCCACGTGGTCGAGGTGCGCCGTGACGACCGACGCGTCGAGCTCCTCGACCGCAACCCCGGGCCGCACCAGGGGGAGCGCCTCCACCAGGGCCGCGTCGTAGGTGTACCCGCCGTTGACCACGGCCATACCCTGCGCCGCCGCGACGGCGGAGACCTGCCGGAACTCGTCGACCGTCCGGGTGAAGTGCACCGTCCGGTGCCGCCGGACCAGGTCGTCGAGCGTCAGCTCGCCCTCCGACGTCTCGAACGGGAGCCACGGGAGCATGGTGCGCAGCACGTCCTCGTCGTGCAGGGCGAGCGCCTTGACCCCCAGGTGGTGCACCGCCAGGAACCGCCGCAGGCGCTCCGGGGAGGTGGTCGCGAGCTGCGCGAGCCACTCGCGCACGCGGTCACCCAGCGCGTCGCGGACGGCCGCGAGCGTCTCGTCCTCGTAGAGCTGCTCACGGCTGGCCGTCGGACGCAGCGCATCGGTGTCCAGCACGCACCGCACGAAGAACGCCCAGTCGGGCAGCAGCGTCTCGGCGCGGTCCGTCAGGAGCATGCCCTTGAGGTGCACGCGGTGCCCACCCCGCTGGGCCGGGCTGACCACGCCGGGGAGCACGTAGGCCACGCCGCGGATGCCGACCAGCGGCAGGTCCAGCTCGATCGAGTCGAGCGGCGTGAAGCCCAGGGTGTCCTGGCAGTAGGCGGACAGCGCCGCGGACCGCGCCGTCGGGCCCGCGTGCTCGAGCTCCCACGGCGGCCGCCGTCCGGTGACCGGCTCGTCGCCCACCCGCACGTCGTAGGGCAGCAGTGCCCCGAAGTCGGTGGCCAGCTCGGCCACCGTGGCGGCCTCGAACCAGTGCTCGCTGCCGTGGCGGGCCACCAGGTGCACGCTGGTGCCCGGCTCGGGGTGCTCTGCGACGTCCAGGGTGCGCACCGTGTACGAGCCGTCGCCGCGGGCCACCCACTCCACGGGCGGCGCGTCCGGCGTCCGGGCCGACCTGCTCACCACACGGATGGTCTCGGCCACGACGAAGCAGGCCAGCAGCCCGATGCCGAACTGGCCCAGGAACTCCTTGCGCGCCTCGGCGAGGCCGTCGCGCTTGGAGCTGCGGCCTATCGTGGCCAGGAGCTGGTGCACCTCCGGTTCGGTGAGGCCGATCCCCGTGTCGGTGACCCGGACGGCGGTGCCGGTCGCCTCGATGCGAACGGCGCCCGGGGCGCCAGGGTCGAGGGCGCGTCGCGCGGTGACCGCGTCGACGCCGTTCTGGAGCAGCTCGCGGACGTACACGCGAGGGCTGGCGTACAGGTGCTGGGACAACAGGTCGACCAACCCGCGGAGGTCGACCTGGAACGTGTGTGGCGGATCCGCCGAGATCTCGTGCGTCGTCATGGTGGGCGCGATGCTAGCGGCGCCCACCGACAGTCCGTGCCAGAGGCCGGACGTACCCTGCCCTCATGACCTCGTCCGCACCGCCGTCCCGCCCGCCCCGGGCCGAGCTGCACGTGCACCTGGAGGGCACGCTCGAGCCCGAGCTCGCCTTCGAGCTCGCCGCCCGCAACGGCGTCCGGCTGCCGTACGACGGCCCGGACGCCCTGCGCGCCGCCTACGACTTCGCCGACCTGGGGTCTTTCCTCGAGCTCTACACGGCGAACATGGCGGTGCTCCGCACCGCCGCCGACTTCGCCGACCTCACCCGCGCCTACCTGCGGCGTGCCGCACGGGCCGGGGTACGGCACGCCGAGATCACCGTCGACCCGCAGGCGCACCTCGCGCGCGGCGTCCCGCTGGAGGACGTCGTGGACGGCGTCGCCGAGGTGCTCGCCCGCAGCGAGCCCGATCACGGGATCTCGACCCTGCTCGTCGCCGCGTTCCACCGCGACGAGCCCGCCGCCGGCGCGCTCGAGGTCCTGGACCGCCTGCTCGCCATGGACGCGCCGATCGTCGGCATCGGCCTCGACAACGCCGAGACCGGCTACCCGCCGGGCCTCTTCACCGACCTCTACGCCCGGGCCGAGGCCGCCGGCCTGCGCCGCACCGCCCACGCGGGGGAGGAGGGGCCGGCGTCGAACGTCCGGGACGCGCTCGACCTGCTGCACGCCGAACGGATCGACCACGGCATCGCCGTCGTCCAGGACCCCGACCTGCTCGCCCGTGTCGCCGCCGAACAGGTGCCCTTCACGGTCTGCCCCGTCTCGAACGTGCGCCTGCGCGCCGTGCCGAGCCTCGCCGAGCACCCGCTGCCCGCCATGATGGCGGCGGGCATGCTGGTGAGCGTCCACTCGGACGACCCGCCCTACTTCGACGCGTACGTGGACGACGTCGACGACGCGGTCACCGCCGCCTTCGGCCACACCCGGGACCAGCGGGCGGCGCTCGCGGCGGCGTCGTTCCGCGGGTCGTTCCTGCCCCCGGACCGGGCGGCGGCCCACCTGGCGGACGTCGAGGCCTGGCGCACCGGAGGCTGACCCGGGTGCCGGGGCAGCGGCCCTGCCACCGGCCGAGCGGGGACCGGTCCCCGCCGGGCCGTGCTGGGATCGGACCGTCCGCACCGCCCGCCCCTGCCGAGGAGATGACGATGTCCCTGCACCCGCCCGCGGCCGCGCCGCCGCTGACCGTGCCCCGCGGTGCCGGCACCGTCGTCACGCTGGCGTGCGTGGTCACAGGCCTGCAGCTGGTGGCCTTCGTGGTGGCGCTCGCGTCGGCGACCCGGGGCGACGGTGTGCCGAGCCCGGCGGCCGTGACGCTCACGGACCTGCCGCTCGCGCTGGTCCAGGTCGCGGCCGGGATCGTGACGTGCACGTGGCTGTGGCGCAGCCGGCAGCTCGCGGTGGCGGTCGACCCGGGCGCGCCGCACGTCCGGGACGCCGTCTGGGTGTGGCTCGGCTGGGTGGTCCCGGTCGTGGCGTGGTGGTTCCCGTACCAGGTGGTGCGCGACATCCGGGAGGCGACCGTCCGCGACCCGGCCGACCGCGGGGGCCTGTGGTGGGGCGCGTGGCTGGTCACGTCGTGGGTGAGCAGCGTGTCGGTCTACGGCGTCGCGTTCGTGGTCGGTGGCGTCGCCGGACCCGCGCTCCTGCCGGTGCTCGAGGGGATCGTGCTGGTGGCGATGGGGCTCGCGCTGTGGGGCTGGGTCGAGATCGTCCGCGAGATCCACGTCGCGCAGCGTCAGTGGGTCAGCAGCGCCTCGGCCACCGCGCCGCCGGCCTGAGCGAACGCCGCCGCGCGGGCGTCCTCGTCGCCCGGCAGGAGGCCCGCGAGCTCCAGCGAGACGAGCCCGTGCACCAGGCCCCACAGCCCGACGGCGGCGCCGAGCACGCGCTGGGGCGGCGCGCCGTCGAGCACCCGGCCGACGGCGGCGTGCAGCACGCGGAAGGTCGGCTGGTCGACGGCGCCGGCGGGCTCGCCGTCCGCCGGGGTGACGCCCCGGTAGAACATGACCCGGTAGAAGTGCGGGTGCGCGAGCGCGAACCGCCGGTACGCACGGCCGAGCTCGCGCAGGTCGGCGACCGGGTCGGCGCCCTGCCCGCCCGCGGTGAGGTGCTCCGCGAAGCGGCGGAACCCCTCGTCGGCGACGGCCTCGACGAGGGCCTCCCGGGAGCCGAACAGCGCGTACACCGCCGAGGCGCTCGTCCCGGCGTCGGCCGCCGCCCTGCGCACGGTGACGGCGCTCTCGCCGTGCGCCGAGATCAGCTCCGAGGCCACCTCCAGCAGCCGGGTGCGCAGGGCGTCGTCGTGCAGTCGAGGGCGGGCCATGTGGCGAGTCTAAAGGCTTGACGCGAGTTTACGAACGCTGTTTCATAACACCGTTACAAAACCTCGCCCCGAACCCCAGGAGGAAACCGTGCTCGAGCTCTCCGATCCCGCCCGCATCACCGCGGGCATCGTGCTGCTGACCGTCGTCGGCATCGAGTCAGGTGGTCTCTTCCTGCTCAAGGTCTTCGGCGGACGGATGGCGACCACCGACCTCCAGAAGAGCTTCTTCCGCGCCGGGCACGCCCACGCCGGGGTCCTGGTCGTCCTCGGCCTGCTGTGCCTGCTGCTGACCGAGGCCACCGCGCTGACCGGCTTCGTGCGCTGGCTCGCCGGGACCGGCGTCCTGTGCGCCGCGATCCTCCTGCCCGCGGGCTTCTTCTTCTCCGCCATGGGGCAGGGGCGGACGTCGCCCAACCGCGCCGTCGTGCTGCTCCCCGTGGGCGCGGTGGTGCTCGCGGCCGGCGTCGTCACGCTGGCCGCGGGGCTGCTCCTCGCCTGAGGCGCGCGTCCGCGAACATCGCATACCGGACAAGGGCCCGGTCCAGGACACACCGAGAGGCGTTCCTGGGCCGGGCCCGCGTGCGCGGTTACGGTGGCGACATCATGGCGACCCGCACGTCGGCCCGGCGAAGCTCCGGGAAGGGATCCGGGCAGGGCGCGAAGAGCGCCAGGCCCAAGGCCGCAGCGTCCAAGCGATCGGCCTCGCGCCGGGGGACGGCCCGCCCGGCGCCGCGGGCTGCGTCCGCGCCGTCCCGCCCGCCCTGGCCGGTCCGGGCGGTCCGGGGACTGTGGATGGGCATGGCCCACGCGGTCGGGGGAGCGGCGCGAGCCGGGACGCGGCCGCCGCAGGACGAGACCGGGCGGGACCCGGGACAGCGGGGCACGGGTCAGCGGGGCACAGGACAGCAGGGAGGACAGGAACTGGAACCGGACCACCGGCGCGACGGCGTCGGCTTCGCGCTGCTCGCCGTGGCGGTCATCGTCGCGGCGCGGGAGTGGTGGGGCATCGACGGACCCTTCGGCGACGGCGTGCACGCCGTGGTCGCGGGCACGTTCGGGGTCGCGGGCGTGGCCCTGCCCGTGCTGCTCGTCTGGCTCGCCGTCCGCGTGATGCGCCATCCCGAGCGCGCGCAGCAGAACGGGCGGGTGGCCATCGGGCTCAGCTTCCTCGTGGTCGCGACCTGCTCCCTGGTGCACATCAGCGCCGGCCTGCCCTCGCCCGCCGACGGTTTCGTCCCGGTGCAGGACGCGGGCGGCGTCATCGGCTTCCTCTTCGCCACCCCGGTGGTCACCGGCCTGACCCAGTGGTTCGCCATCCCGCTGTACGTCCTGGCCGGGTTCTTCGGCGTGCTCATCGTGACGGCCACCCCCGTGCACCGGATCCCCGCGCGCCTGGGCGGCCTGTACGACCGGCTCACGGGCAACCACCGTGACCCGGACACCGCCTCGGAGGACGGGCTCGCCCTGGCCGACGGCGTCTCGGCGCACGACGGCAAGCCCGAGCCCCGGCGGCGCAAGCGCCGGACCAAGCAGGAGATCGCCGCGGAGAAGGAGCGGCTGGCGGGCTTCGTGGGTGACGAGGCGTTCGAGAAGGCCGCCGAGGTGGAGGCCGCCGAGCGCGCCGCCAAGGCCGCCAAGGTCACCACGCAGCGGATCCCGACCAGCGAGTCCGCGGGCAAGGTCACCGGCGCCCCCGCCATCGGCCCCGGCGTGCTGGGCCCCGACGGCGAGCGCGCCCAGGCGGGACCCCGCCCGCCCGAGACCGGCGAGCCGATGCCCCGCGGCGTGCAGCCGATGCTGGAGGGCGACACCGTCTACCTCCTGCCCGACGAGGAGCTCCTGGTCCAGGGCCCGCCGCACAAGGCGCGGTCGGCCGCGAACGACCGGGTGGTCGAGTCGCTCACGGGCGTCTTCGAGCAGTTCGGCGTCGACGCCAAGGTCACCGGGTTCAGCCGCGGGCCCACAGTGACCCGGTACGAGGTCGAGGTGGGCGCCAAGACGAAGGTCGAGCGCATCACGTCGCTGTCCAACAACATCGCGTACGCCGTGGCGAGCGCCGACGTCCGCATCCTGTCGCCCATCCCCGGCAAGTCCGCGATCGGCATCGAGATCCCGAACTCCGACCGCGAGACGGTGGTGCTCGGCGACGTGCTGCGCTCGAGCGCGGCCCGCCGCACCGAGCACCCCATGGTCATGGGCGTGGGCAAGGACGTCGAGGGTGGCTACGTCGTCGCCAACCTCGCGAAGATGCCGCACATCCTCGTGGCGGGTGCCACCGGAGCAGGCAAGTCGAGCTTCATCAACTCGATGATCACCTCGATCCTCATGCGCTCCACGCCCGAGCAGGTGCGCCTCATCCTGGTGGACCCCAAGCGCGTCGAGCTCACCATCTACGAGGGCATCCCGCACCTCATCACGCCCATCATCACCAACCCGAAGAAAGCGGCGGAGGCCCTCGACTGGGTGGTCCGCGAGATGGACGCGCGGTACGACGACCTGGCCACGTTCGGCTACAAGCACGTCGACGACTTCAACGTCGCCGTGCGGTCCGGCAAGGTCAAGCCGCTGCCGGGCTCGGAGCGCAAGATCGCGCCCTACCCCTACCTGCTCGTGGTCGTCGACGAGCTCGCGGACCTCATGATGGTCGCCCCGCGCGACGTCGAGGCGTCCATCCAGCGCATCACGCAGCTCGCGCGCGCGGCCGGCATCCACCTGGTGCTGGCCACCCAGCGCCCGTCCGTCGACGTCGTGACCGGCCTCATCAAGGCGAACGTGCCCTCGCGGCTCGCGTTCGCGACGTCGTCCCTTGCCGACTCCCGCGTGGTCCTGGACCAGCCCGGCGCCGAGAAGCTCATCGGGCAGGGCGACGCCCTGTTCCTGCCCATGGGCGCGGCCAAGCCGATGCGCGTCCAGGGCGCCTGGGTCACCGAGTCCGAGGTGCACCAGGTGGTCGAGCACGTCAAGAGCCAGCTCAAGCCCGTCTACCGGGAGGACGTCGCGGCACCCGCCGCGGCCAAGAAGCAGATCGACGAGGACATCGGCGACGACCTCGACCTGCTGCTGCAGGCGACCGAGCTCGTGGTCACCACCCAGTTCGGGTCCACGTCCATGCTCCAGCGCAAGCTGCGCGTCGGCTTCGCCAAGGCGGGGCGGCTCATGGACCTCCTGGAGTCCCGCGAGATCGTCGGCCCGTCCGAGGGCTCCAAGGCGCGCGACGTGCTGGTGGGCGCCGAGGAGCTGCCCGCGGCGCTCGCGCTCATCCGGGGCGAGGACCCACCGCAGGTCTTCGACCAGGCGTCGTCGGACGCCGACGAGGGCGAGGACCGGTACGCCGAGGGCACGGACGGCCACATGCCGCCCGTCGCCGCGGACTACCACGACGACGCGGACGTCGTCCGCTGACGCTTCCCGCGACGGGTCAGACGCTCGGGGCGGCCTGAGCGTCTGACACGTCGCCGGGTCTAGGGGGTGCGGGGGACGACACGCGGGGGTTCGCCGGTCGCGCGCGGCGGCTTCTTCTGCTCGCGGGCCGTGTCCCCGACGGCGTCCTGCGCGATCGTCAGGCGCTGCTCCAGGTCGCCCCGGCTGAGCCGGCCCCGCTCCGGGTGGGCGAGTGCCTCCCGCGTGCCGCGCAGCCGGTGCCCGTCGGCCAGGTCCACGGTGGTGCCCGCCCAGCGCACCTCGGTCACCCGGGCGGGCTTGCCGGGGCGCTGCACGACGTCGGCGACCATCAGCACCCCCACGTTCGTCGCGAGCACGCAGCAGCCCGGCCCCTGGTTCGACAGCATGTTGCCGAGGCCGTAGGCCACCCACATGCCCTGGTCGCGCGGGCCGCCGTCGAGGCGCTCGATCGGCTGCGGCACGTGGGCGTGGTGCCCGATCACCAGATCCACCTGCCGCGACTCCGCGAGGGCCTGCGTCACCTCACGCTGGTGGGGCGTGGGTTCCGTGACGTACTCGTACCCGTCGTGCAGGCTCACGAGGACGAGGTCGGCGCCCGCGGACCGGGCCGCCCTGGCCTGGCGCACGATGCGGTCGGCGTCGATCAGGTCCACGGACCACTCGCCGCGCGGCGGGCTGTACCCGTTCAGGCCGTAGGTCGCCGCCAGGTGGGCGACGGTCACGGTCCGGCCCTCCCGCTCCAGCTCGTACACCTGCGGGACGAGCGACTCCGCGCGGTCGCGTGCCGTGCCGACGTGGCCCATCCCGGCCCGGTCGAGCGCGTCGAGGGCGGCGGCCAGCCCGTCGTAGCCGGCGTCCGCCGCGTGGTTGGACGCCGTCGAGCAGCCGTCCCAGCCCTGCTCGCCCAGGTCGCGGACCACCTCCTGCGGCGCCCGGAACACGGGGTAGCCCGTCGGTGTCACGCCCGGGGGTGCGATCGGCACCTCGAGGTGGCACAGCGCGAGGTCGGCACCGGAGACCCAGGGGTCGACGCCCGCGAGCAGCGGCGAGTACTCGAAGCCGTCCGCGACGGCGGCCGACATGTTGACGGGGCCGTGCGGGAGCACGTCGCCCCCGGCCAGCAGGGTGAACCTGACGTCCTGCGGGGTCGGGCTCGGTGTGGGGGACGGTGGGGCGCTGGTCGTGGCGTCGACGGGCGTCGACGCCACGGAGGGCCCCGGGTTCAGCGTGCAGCCGGCGGCCCCTGCGGCGAGGGCGCAGGACAGGGCCGCAGACGCGAGGAGCCGCAGGGCGCGGGCTGTGGTCACGCCCGGATGCTATGGCAGGGGCGCGGGCTCGGCGACAAAAGACGTGATGGGTCCGGCGCACGGGTCAGGAGCGCGGCGGCGCGCCGTTAGGCTTGGGCAATGGTCACCGACGCTCCGTCGCCGTGGAACATCGCGAACATCGTGACGATGATTCGGATCGCCATGGTCCCGTTCTTCGCCTGGGCTCTCCTCGCCGAAGGTGGCGACGACACCACGTGGCGGCTGGTGGCGACGGCGATCTTCGTGCTCGCCGCGGCGTCGGACAAGGTGGACGGCTACCTGGCCCGCTCGCGCGGGCTCATCACCGACCTGGGCAAGCTGCTCGACCCGATCGCCGACAAGCTGCTCGTGGGTGTCGCCCTGGTGCTGCTCTGGATCCCGCTCGGCGAGCTGCCGTGGTGGATCCCGGTCGTGATCCTGGTCCGTGAGCTGGGCATCACGTTCATGCGCATGGGCATGCTCAAGTACGAGGTGATGCCCGCCTCCCGGGGCGGCAAGCTCAAGACCGTGCTCCAGACCGTGGCCATCCCGCTGTTCCTGCTGCCGCGCGAGGGCCTCGAGTGGCTCACGGTCATCGCCTGGGTCGTGCTGCTGGCGGCGTTCGTCGTGACGGTCGTGACGGGCGCCGAGTACGTCTACCAGGGCTGGCGGATCCGGCGGGACGCGCGGGCGAAGGCGACACGTCCGTGAGCGCGGCCGGCCTCCTGGCCGGGGCGCGCGCCCGGGGCTGGACGATCGGCGTGGCGGAGTCGCTCACGGGCGGGCTCGTCACCGCGACGCTCGTGTCCGTCCCCGGCGCGTCCCGCGTGGTGCGGGGCGGTGTCGTGGCGTACGCCACGGACCTCAAGGCGGCGCTCCTGGGCGTGGACGAGGACCTGCTCGCCGAGCGCGGTGCCGTGGACGAGGCGGTGGCCGCGCAGATGGCGGCGGGCGTGCGGACGGCGACCGGTGCCGACGTCGGGCTCGCGACGACCGGTGTCGCCGGCCCCGACCCGCAGGACGGCCAGGCCCCGGGTGTGGTGTTCGTCGCCGTGAGCACGCCGACGACGACGGAGGTGCACCGGCTCGAGCTCGAGGGCGACCGGTCCCAGGTGATCGCGGGCGCTGCCCGTGGTGTGCTGGAGCTCGCGGAGGCGCTCGTCAGCGCGTCATCGGGTGAAAAAAGCGACACACCCCCCGTCCGGCTCCCAGAAGTTACAGACAAGTGAAACTTCTTGGCTTAATCTTGCACAGGGCTTGACGGAACGGCACTTCGGGAACAAGGCTCATAACCACGACGTTGGACCCGATGTGATCACCAACAGGCCGACCACCCGGAGCCGGCGCAAGAACCCTTCGAGCGCGGGGTACGGTAGAACGACCTCCGCTCTTGGAGGACGCACCACACGCACGGCGCGTCCGGCCCCGTCGGGGCAGGGCGTGAGGACAGGGACAGGCACCGAGAGGGGGCGCGAGATGGTCGTACTACGGCGAGAGATCGGAGACGTGCTGCGTGACACGCGGCAGCGTCAGGGGCGCACCCTGCGGGAGGTTTCGTCGGCGGCACGCGTGTCGCTGGGGTACCTCAGCGAGGTGGAGCGAGGGCAGAAGGAGGCGTCGTCCGAGCTGCTCGGCTCCATCTGCGAGGCGCTCGACGTGCCGCTGTCCTTGGTGCTGCGTGAGGTGAGCGACCGCGTGGCGGTGGCCGAAGGTTTCCAGATCCCCGACACCATCCCGGCGGACTTCGTCGCCGGGCTGCTGGCTCGGGGAGGCGACCGGACCGCAGCGCGGCGGGAGGTCGCGCAGTCGGACCTCGCACCGGTCGGCTGAGCCGACCGGCCCGCGCGGGTACGCAGCGAGCCCGAGTCAGAACCTGGGCGGGACCCTCTCCGGAGGGTCCCGCCCAGGTTTTTTCGTGCCCGCCGCGCGTCACGTCGGGGCCGGCGGCTGGCAGTGCGGGCACCAGAACACCGGCCGCTCGTAGGGCTTCTCGTTCGCCGTGCCGGCCTCGATCGGGGTGCCGCACCGGTGGCACGGCCGGCCGCTGCGGCCGTGCACGTGCAGCTCGACGGCGCCCAGCCCGCGCGCCCGGCCCATCGCCACGCTGCGCTCCATCAGGCGGCGGGCCACGCGCAGCAGGTCGGACCGCTCCTGCTCGCCCAGGTCGCCCGCGGGCGTCCAGGGCCACACACGCCGCGCGAACAGGGACTCGGCCATCCAGATCGTCCCGAGGCCCGCGACGGTGCGCTGGTCCAGCAGGACGGCGCACAGCGGCCGGCCCGGGTCGCGGACCATCCGGGCGGCGGCGTCGGGCAGGCCGGCCGTGGGGAAGTCGCCGGCGAGGACGTCCGGGCCCAGACCCGCCAGCACGCGGTGCTCGTCGTGCGTGCGCAGCAGGTCGAGCATGCCGAGGTGCCACCCGGTGGCCGTCCAGGCGTCGGTCGCGAGCACGGCGCGGATGGCGGGGTGCCGTGCGGCCGCCTCCCGCGAGCCCGTGCGATGGACCCGCCAGTACCCGTCCATGCGCAGGTGCGTGTGCAGCGTGCGGCCGTCGTCGAGCCGCGTGAGCAGGTGCTTGCCGTACGCGGCGGTCTCCAGCGCCGTGGCGCCGGTCAGGTTCGCCGCACCGGCACTGGGCCAGCGCAGCTCGGCACGGACGAGCGGCAGACCGCGCAGCGCGGCGGTCAGCCGCTCGGCGGTGAGCCGCAGGACGTCGCCCTCGGGCACGTGCGCTCCCCTCGTCGTGGGGCCTTCACTGTAGTGGGGCACCGTGGTGGCGTGCGGGTGATACGGGGGATGGCCCCCAAGAATGTCAGGGTGATGTAGGGGGGAAACCCGATGGATTCGGGGGTTCCGGTCAGGGAGGCTATGCCCATGACCGTCGAAGCCGTTGACCTGGGGCGACATCCCGATCAGCCCGTAAGCCCCGCAGACGCCCGCAGCACGCGGACGGTCGGCTGGTTCGGCGCCACCGCGCTGCTGCCGATGGTCGCGGCGCACGTGGTCGGCGCGTCGGTCGTGGACCCGGTGCTCGACCCCATCAGCTGGTACGCGTTCGTGCCCGGCGGCGGGGAGCTCATCCTGGCCGGAGGCCTGGTGCTCGCGGTGCTCGGCCTGCTCCTCACGGTCCGGATGTACCGCGCGGGCCTGGCCGCCGGGCCGGTGCCGGCCGTCGCGATGATCCTCTTCGCCGTCGCCATGGTGCTCGTCGGAGCCTTCCCGACCGATCCGCCGGACCTCGAGACGCCCGCGTCGATGTCGGCAGTCATCCACCGGGTCAGTGCGGCCGGGGCGTTCTGCGTGCTCCCGCTGGTCGGCCTCAGCATCGAGCGCACGATCCAGCAGCCGCGGTCGGCCCTGCCGCAGGGCCTGCGGGCCGCCGCGCGGGCCCTGGGGACCGTGGTGGCGCTGTTCCTCGTGGTGCACCTGTCGCTGGTGTTCTTCGCCGACTCGGGGATCGTTGCCTTCGGCCTCATCGAGCGGATCGGCTTCGTGATCATGATCGCCTACCTGTTCCTGATCGCGGCGACCATCGACCGCGAGGGCCTCGACGGCGCCGCGGGGACGCCCGGGGCGGGGCCCACGCCGGCCCTCAGCGGCCCGCGATCCGCAGGCCCCGTGGTGTGATCGCGAAGCCGGCCTCCACGAGCGCGCGGGCCGGCGGATGACGGCGGGCGGCCTCGAGCGCCGACTCGCCGTCCACGCGCTGGACCACGAGGCGCCCCAGGCGGCCCTCGCGGACCGTGCGGGCCAGTGCCTCGGCGGCCGCCGCCAGCCGCGCGGGGCTGTCCGTGAAGGACAGCACCGTCCGCCCGCCCCGCTCGACGAACAGGGTGAGGTCGCCGTGCACGAGCACGACGAGGGCTCCGGCCTTGCGGCCCGGCCGGTGCGCGGTCCGGGCCGCCGGGGCGCCGTCGGCGCCTGTCCCGTCGGGCGCGGCGGGCACGGCGGTGCCTGGCCCGTGGCCTGCGTCGGCACCGGCGGGCCACGCGAGCGCCGCACCGTACGGGTTGGCGGGGTCCATCGCCGCGAGCACCACGGCGGCGTTCGCGCCGACGACGGTGCCGGCGGCCGGCCCGGCCGGCCACGGAGCCGCCGTGCCCTCGCTCGCCGCGAGGCTGCGGTCGTACGCCTCTCGCTCCGCCTCGACGGCCCGCGTGCGGTCCTGCGCGTCGACCCGTAGCCGGTCCACGGCCCCGGGCAGCGCGAACTGCGAGCCGCCCAGGTGCTCCACGAAGTACCCGCGGCGTACCGCGCCGCGTTCCTCCAGGCCGGACAGCACGCGGTAGACGTCGCGGTACCCGGCGCCGACGCCCTCGGCCGCGGCCCCCGGACGGGTGAGCACGCCGTGCCGTTCGAGGAGCACCTGGGTCAGGGCGTGCGCCCGCAGCGTGGGATCGGCCTCGCGGACCGGCAGGGCGGACCACCGGCCGCCGCCGCCCGGCACGGACGCGTTCGGGCGGACGGCGGTGGTGGGCCGGCCGGGCGAGACGGCGAACCGCGACCTGCGCACCGGGCGGGCCCGGGCCGCCGTGCGGGGTGCCCGGTGGGCGCCCGCCCCGCTGACGCGCTCCCGCAGGGCGCCGAGGCCGTCGTTGGTCACCTGCCCGGCCCAGACCAGGTCCCAGAGCACCTCGAGCACCGCGCCGGTCTCGGCGCCCGCCAGCTCGGCGATCCGGGGCAGGAAGAACCCGCCGGAGCCCGTCAGCAGGTCCAGCACGGCGTGGTGCAGGTCGGAGTCGAGCGGCCCGTCCTCCTCGACCGGCGTCAGGTCGGCGAGGGTGAGCGGGGCGCCGTCGGCCAGGTGGAGCGAGACCAGGCCGTCCCCGCCGCCCGAACCCGGCAGCCGCGAGTGGCCCGCCCAGAGCACCTCGCCCGCGACCGTGAGCTCGTCCAGGAGGGCGGGCGAGTAGCCGGGCACCCGGGCGGGCAGCACGAGCGTCTCCAGGGCCGAGGCCGGAACGGCCGCCCCGGCGAGCTGCTCGATCGCCTGCACCAGCCCGTCCACGCCGCGCAGCAGGCCCGTGGAGACGTTCTGCCACCGCGGCAGGAACGCACCGAGCGCCTCCTGCTCCACGGGCTCCACCTCGGACCGCAGGACGGCCAGCGAGCGGCGTCGCAGCAGGCGCAGCACGCCCGGGTCGCACCACTCGTCACCGGTGCCGCCGAGGGACGCGGGGCGCAGGCTGCCGCGCACCAGCACGCCGTCCGCCTCCAGCCGGGCCAGACCGTGGGTCACCACCGCGACGCCCAGCCCGAACCGGTGGGCGACGCCTGGGGCGCCGAAGGGGCCGTGCGTCCGGGCGTGGCGGCGCAGCAGGTCGCCGAGCGGGTCCGGCACGGGTTCGGTGAACGTCTCCGGGATGCCGACCGGGAGGGCGACGCCCAGCGCGTCGCGCAGGCGGCCCGCGTCCTCCGCGACCGCCCACTGGTCCTCGCCCGCGAACCGGACGCGGATCACGCGGCGGGTCGACTCGAGCTCGTCCAGCCAGCTGCCGACGGCGTGCCGGGCGTCCTCGCGCGTGCGGGCCTCGAGCGCCGCCAGGGGGTGTGGCCCCGTGCGGCGGATCAGGTCCCACAGCCCCTCGGCGTCCCGCGCCTGGCGGTCGGGCGCCAGGCCGCTCAGCTCGGCCTCGGTGCGCTCGACGGCGCCCGGGTCGAGCAGGTCGGCGAGGTCGGCCGTGCCCTGCTCGCCCAGCAGCTCCGCGAGGAGCTCCGGGTCGAGGGACAGGGCCGCCGCGCGGCGCTCGGCCAGCGGGGCGTCGCCGTCGTACAGGAACTGGGCCGTGTAGCCGAACAGGAGCGACTGCGCGAACGGCGACGGCGTGCTCGTCGTGACCTCCACGACCCGCACCGACCCCGAGCCGATGTCGCGCATCAGGTCGGCCAGGGCGGCGACGTCGAAGTCGTCCTGCAGGCACTCGCGGGCCGCCTCCAGGACGATCGGGAAGTCGGGGAACTGGCTCGCGACCTCCAGGAGCTGGGCCGACCGCTGGCGCTGCTGCCACAGCGGCTGCCGCCGGTCGGGCCGGCGGCGGGGGAGCAGCAGGGCCCGGGCCGCGGCCTCGCGGAACCGAGCGGCGAACATCACCGACGAGCCGAGCTCGTCGCGCACGGCGCCGAGCACCTCGTCGGGGTCCAGCAGCAGGTCCTCCAGCGTGACCCGGCCGGGCACGTGCGGGGAGGGCTGCTCGCCGGCGGCGCTCTCGCCGTTGTCGCCGGCGCTGCCGCCGGCGCCGTCGTCGGTCGGGTCGGCGGTCCCGCCGAGATCCCACAGGTCGCCGTCCCAGCCGCCTCCGGAGTCGGGCAGGCGGAGCACGATGCCGTCGTCCGAGTGCATGGCGGCCACGTCGAGGCCGAAGCGGCCCCGTAGCCGCGCGGAGATCACGAGCGCCCACGGCGCGTGCACGCGGGCACCGAGCGGCGAGTGGATCACCACCCGCCAGTCGCCGAGCTCGTCGCGGAAGCGCTCCACGACCACGGTCCGGTCGTCGGGCACGCGCCCGGTGCCCACGCGCTGCTCGGTGAGGTAGGCGGCGAGGTTGTCCGCGGCCCACGGGTCCAGGCCCGCGGCCAGCAGGTGCTCGCGCCCGGCGGCCGGGTCGGCGGCCAGGGCGGCGTCGGCCTCGCGGACGAACGCACCCACCGCCCGCCCGAGCTCCGCGGGGCGCCCGGGGGCGTCGCCCTTCCAGAAGGGGAGCCGCCCCGGCAGGCCGGGCGCGGGCGTGACCAGCACGCGGTCGGTCGTGATCTCCTCGATGCGCCACGTGCTCGACCCGAGCGTGAAGGTGTCGCCGACGCGGGACTCGTAGACCATCTCCTCGTCCAGCTCGCCGACGCGCCTGCCCCCGCGGGACCGGCCGGACCCGCCGGGCACGATGTCGGTCGGGGTGTCCTCCGGGGCGCCGCCGTTCGCGCCGTCGGTGGCGAGGAAGACGCCGTAGGCGCCCTTGTCCGGGATGGTGCCGCCGCTGGTGGTGGCCAGGCGCAGGGCACCGGGACGGCCGCGGAGCATGCCGGTGGCGCGGTCCCAGGTGATGCGGGCGCGCAGCTCCGCGAAGTCCTCGCTCGGGTATCGGCCCGCGAGCATGTCGAGCACGGCCCGCCACGTGGCGTCGCCGAGGTGCGCGAAGGGCGCGGCCCGGCGCACGAGGGCGAGCAGGTCGGCCTCGGCCCAGTCGTCGACGGCGAGGGCCGCGACCACCTGCTGCGCGAGCACGTCGAGCGGGTTGGCCGGCACGTGCATGTGCTCGATGGCGCCCGCCCGCATGCGCTGCGCGATCACGGTGGCCGGCACCAGGTCGCCCCGGAACAGCGGGAACACCACACCCTTGGACACCGCGCCGACCTGGTGGCCGGCACGCCCGATGCGCTGGAGACCGCTCGCCACCGACGGCGGCGCGCCCACCTGGACCACGAGGTCCACGGCGCCCATGTCGATGCCGAGCTCGAGGGACGACGTCGCCACGACCGCCGGCAGGCGGCCCTCCTTGAGCTCGGTCTCGGTGCGGGTGCGCTCCGCGCGGCTCATGGACCCGTGGTGGGCCCGGGCCAGCACGATCTCGGTGGCGGGTACCGACTCGGGCAGGCCGTCCCGGCCGGCGGACGGCGCGGGGATCCCCGCCGCGGTGCCGGACTGGCCCGGCACGAGCGCCGCCCAGGTGCTGGCCGGGTCGGCGACCTCCAGACCCTGCCGCTGCGTCCACACCTCGTTCATCCGGGCGGTCAGCCGCTCGGCGCCGCGCCGGTTGTTGGTGAAGACGATGGTCGACGTGTGGTCGGCCACGAGGTCGACGACGCGCTCCTCCACGTGGGGCCAGACCGAGGCCCGGCGCAGCGGGCGCGTGGTCTCGCCGGAGAGGTCGAGCTCGTCGTCGCCGGTGCCGGGCGCGCCGTCTGCCGGGCCGGTGGCGGGTGCGCTGTCCAGGTCCGCCAGGTCCGGCACGGGGACCACGACGTCGATGGCCCACTCCTTGCGGGAGGGCGGCTGGACGACGACGACCTCCCGGCTGCCCTCCCCGCTCCGGCCGCCGCCCAGGAACCCCGCGACCGCGTCGACCGGGCGCACCGTCGCGGACAGGCCGATGCGCTGCGCCGGACGGTCCAGCAGGGCGTCCAGGCGTTCCAGGCTCAGGGCGAGGTGCGCCCCGCGCTTGGTGCCGGCGACCGCGTGGATCTCGTCGAGCACGACGGTCTCGACGCCCGCGAGCCCCGCCCGGGCGGACGAGGTCAGCACGAGGAAGAGCGACTCCGGCGTGGTGACGAGGATGTCCGGGGGGCGGGTGGCGAACGAGCGTCGCTCGTTGGCGGGCGTGTCGCCCGTGCGCATGCCCACGGTGACGTCCGCCACCTCGACGCCGTCCCGGGCGGCGGCCTGGCGGATGCCGGTCAGGGGGGAGCGGAGGTTGCGCTGCACGTCCGCCGCGAGGGCCTTGAGCGGTGAGACGTACAGCACGCGGCAGCGGCGGGCGCGGTCCTCGGGCGGGGGTGCGGACATGATCCGGTCGATCGACCAGAGGAACGCCGCGAGCGTCTTGCCCGAGCCGGTGGGAGCCACGACGAGGGCGTGCCGGTCGCGCGCGACCGCGTCCCACGCGCCGGCCTGGGCGGCGGTGGGCTGGGCGAACGCCCCGGTGAACCACGTGCGGGTGGCGGGTCCGAACCGGGACAGCGGGTCGTCGGGCGTGGGCATGGCCCCATTCTGTCCCCGACCACCGACACTGACCCGGGCAGCGGCGGGAGCCGGTTGCCGGGGCACGCCCCGGCGGACGTAGGGTTGGTGGGTGCGTGAACGGGACTTCTGGCAGCTGGTCGACGAGGTGTTCGGCCCCGCGTACGGGCGCGCCCTCGCCCGCGAGCAGGTGCTGCCCGCCCTGGACGGGCGCACCCCGGTGGCGGCGCTGGAGGACGGCGACGAGCCCCGGGACGTGTGGCACGCGCTGTGCGACGCGCTCGACGTGCCCGACTCCGAGCGGTGGGGCACCGACAAGTTCCGGCAGGCACCGCCACCGCGCCGCTGAGGTCCACCCGCCCGGCGGGGGATCTCGGCCGGCATCCGGCGGACCTGCCGCGACACACCCGCGTGTCGCGCCTTGCCTCGAACACGCGTTCGGCTAGACTTCCACCACAGGCACGGATTTCGGAACGTCGTCCACAGGCGGCGGCCGGAGCAGGCGTCCGTGTCAGTGGCTCGGCGTACGGTCGGCAACGACGTACAGAGCCATCCACGCCGGCGCCCAGAGAGCGCCCTGAAGACGAAGGTGTTGCACATGCCCGCACCAGCAGATCGCGAGAAGGCCCTCGAAGCGGCCCTCGCCCAGATCGACCGCAACTTCGGCAAGGGTTCGGTCATGCGCCTCGGCGACGAGACCCGTGCCCCGATCGAAGTGATCCCGACCGGCTCGATCGCCCTCGACGTGGCTCTCGGCATCGGGGGACTGCCCCGCGGCCGCATCGTCGAGGTGTACGGCCCGGAGTCCTCCGGCAAGACCACCATCGCGCTGCACGCGGTGGCCAACGCCCAGCGTCAGGGCGGCATCGCCGCCTTCATCGACGCGGAGCACGCCCTGGACCCGGAGTACGCCAAGAAGCTCGGTGTCGACACCGACGCGCTCCTGGTCTCGCAGCCGGACACCGGCGAGCAGGCGCTGGAGATCACGGACATGCTGATCCGCTCCGGCGCGCTCGACATCATCGTGGTCGACTCGGTGGCCGCCCTGACGCCCAAGGCCGAGATCGAGGGCGAGATGGGTGACAGCCACGTGGGTCTGCAGGCCCGGCTCATGTCGCAGGCCCTGCGCAAGATCACGGGTGCGCTCAGCGCGTCCGGCACCACCGCGATCTTCATCAACCAGCTCCGCGAGAAGATCGGTGTGTTCTTCGGCTCGCCCGAGACCACGACCGGTGGCAAGGCGCTGAAGTTCTACGCCTCGGTCCGGCTCGACATCCGGCGCATCGAGACCCTCAAGGAGGGTACGGACGCCGTCGGTAACCGCACCCGCGTGAAGGTCGTCAAGAACAAGATGGCCCCGCCGTTCAAGCAGGCCGAGTTCGACATCCTGTACGGGGTGGGCATCTCCCGCGAGGGCGGCCTCATCGACATGGGCGTGGAGCACGGCTTCGTGCGCAAGTCGGGCTCGTGGTTCACCTACGAGGGCGACCAGCTCGGCCAGGGCAAGGAGAACGCCCGGTCCTTCCTGCGCGACAACCCCGATCTCGCCAACGACATCGAGAAGCGTGTCAAGGAGAAGCTCGGCGTGGGCCCGAAGGTCGACGCCCCGGCGGACGCGGCCCCGGCCGCACCGTCGGTCGACGGCGCGTCGGTCACCGGCACCGTGGCGGCGGCGAGCTCGTCCACCCGGACGACCGCCACGGCCAAGGCGACCAAGACGACCACGACACGGTCGAAGGCCACCAAGCCCGCCGCGGCGAAGACCGCGGCCAAGGCGGAGGCGGCCGCCGAGAAGGCACCGTTCTGACGTGGAGTACGGTGATCCAGCGGACGGTCCCGGCGTGGGGAAGCGTCGGGGCCGTCCGACTGTCCGGGACGGGGACCGTCCGGGTGGCCGAGCGGGCCGGCAGGGCAGTCGACAGAGCCGTCAGCAGGGCGGTCACGGCCGCCGGGACGGGGCGGACCGGGCCCCCCGCAAGACCGTCGCCGAACGCCTGGAGGCCGGCGAGATCAGCCGGGACGACGCGGTCGAGAAGGCCCGTGAGGTCGTCCTGCGGATCCTGACCGCGGCGCAGAAGTCCCGTCGTGAGCTGGAGCAGTCCCTGGCCCGCAAGGGCTATCCCGAGGACGTCGTGGTCCAGGTGCTCGACCGGTTCGGCGAGGTGGGCCTGGTCGACGACGCGACGTACGCCGAGACGATCGTGCGCACCCGGCACGCCGAACGTGGCCTCGCACGCCGCGGTATCGCCGCGGAGCTGCGCCGCCGGGGGATCGACGAGGACACCGCCGTCGGGGCCCTGGACCAGCTCGATCCGGACGACGAGCGGGCGGCGGGCGCACGGCTGGCCGCCAAGCTCGTCACCCGCACGCGCGGCCTCGACCGGCAGGTGCGGGTGCGCCGCGCCGTCGGCTCGCTCGCGCGCAAGGGCTATCCGCCCGGCCTGGCGTTCGAGCTGGTGCGCGACGCGCTGGCGGCGGAGGGCGAGGAGACGGACGACCTGGGCTACGCCGAGGACTGATCCCGAGCGCGGCCCGGCGACCGTGTGGCCGACGACGGAGGGCCGGGCAGGTCGACACGACCTGCCCGGCCCTCCGTCGTCGGGTCTGCGCTGCGGACGGCTCAGACCGGAGCGGTGCCCCCGGTCGCCGGCGTGCCGGCCACCACGGTCGGGTTGCCGATCCCCGGTCCGGCTGCTGTCGACCCGGACGTACGGCTCGACAGGAGCCGCGACAGCCGATGCGCGACCACCGTGAGCAGCAGGTTCAGCAGGATGAACACGACCGCCACGACCGTGAGCACCTGCAGCGGGTTGCCGTCGCCGGAGTACACGATCTGGCCAGTGCGGAGCAGCTCCTGGTAGCCGATGAGCTGGCCCAGGGCGGAGTCCTTCAGGACGACCACGACCTGCGACACCATGGCGGGCAGCATGGCCACCAGAGCCTGCGGCAGCTGGATCGAGCGGAGGGTCTGGCCCTCGGTCAGCCCGATCGCGAGCCCGGCCTCGCCCTGGCCACGGGGCAGGTTGCCGACGCCGGAGCGGACCAGCTCCGCGATGACCGATCCGTTGTACAGGATGAGCGCGACGACCACAGCGAGGAACGCCTTGTCCTGCGCCCCCGGCAGCAGCTGGCCGAACAGACCGTAGAAGAACACCATCATCAGCAGCACCGGCACGGCCCGCAGGAACTCGACCACCGTGCCGGAGACCCGGCGGACCACAGCGAGGTGCGACAGGCGGCCGAGGCCGAAGACGAGACCGAACGCGATCGAGCCCACGATGGCGAACGCCGCTGCCCGCAACGTGTTGATCAGCCCGGGGATCAGGTAGTACTGCCAGGTGCGGGCGGATACCGCGTCGGCCCAGAGACCGGGCTCGAGCTGGCCCTTGCTGTCGAGCTGGAGCAGTACCCAGGCAGCCACGGCGAGCACGACGAGGGCGCCCACGATGTTGCCGACGAGGGTCCAGACGCGAGCCCGGGGACCGGGGGCGTCGAAGAGGACGGAGGCGCTCATCGCTTCACCGCCAGACGCCGGGAGAGCGAGGTGGTGAGCAGCCCGATGGGGATCACCAGGATCACGTAGCCGATCGCGAACACCGCGAAGATCTCCCAGAGATAGTTGGGGTTGAACTCGATCATCGTCTTCATCGTGGACGAGGTCTCCCAGGAGACGCTGGCCGCGGCGGCGACGGTCGAGTTCTTCAGCAGCGCGATGAGCGTGTTGCCGAGCGGGGCGATCGCTCCGCGGAACGCCTGCGGCAGGATGATCAGGCGGGCGGCAGGCAGGAAGGAGAGGCCGATCGCCCGTGCGGCCTCCGCCTGTCCCAGCGGGACGGTGTTCACGCCCGAGCGGATCGCCTCGCACACGAAGGCCGCGTGGTAGACGGCCAGGCCGACGACGGCCAGACGGAAGAAGTTGTTCTGGAAGTCGTCGGCGAGCTGGATCTGGAGCGCGGTCCACACACCCATGACCATGAAGGTCATGATGATCGTCAGCGGGGTGTTGCGGAACACGCTCACGTACGTGGCACCGGCCCAGCGCAGCGACACGATGGGGGAGATGCGCATGAGCGCGAGCAGCGTGCCGAGCGCCAGCGCGAACAGCGCGCCCCAGAACGTCAGCTGGATGTTGGTCCAGAACGCTCCGAGCACGTCGTACTGCAGCAGGAGCGCTCCGAGCCCTGACAGATGGTCGTTCACGGGTCACCTTTCGGGAGAGGCGACGCCCTGGCGGGCGTGCCCCACTAGGTCACAGTCGCGGACGGCGGGAAGCCGCCCCGCACGGCACCGGGACCGCGCTCGTCGTGCGAGACGCGATCCCGGTGCCGTGCGAAGGGGGCGTCAGGCGCAGGCCTCCGGCGTCGGCGGGTTGAGGTCCGCGTTCGGGGTGTAGTCGGCACCCTCGGTGTTCGCGGCCACCGCGTCCTCCCAGGCGCCCTCCTCGATCATCTTGGTGATGGCGGCGTTGATGTCCTCGCACTGGTCCGAGCCCTTCGGCAGGCCGACGCCGTAGCGCTCCTCCGAGAACGGGTTCCCGACCACCTTGAGGTTGCCGTCACCGTTCGCCGCAGCGAGACCGGCGAGGATGATGTCGTCGGTGGTGACGGCGTCGACCTGGCCGGCGGACAGGGCGGTCACGCACTCGGCGTACCCGGGGCGCTCCAGGAGCTGGACGCCCTCCGCGTAGTCGGTCTTGATCTTCTCGGCCGACGTCGAGCCGGTGACCGAGCAGAGGTTCTTGCCCTCGAGGTCCTCCGGGCCGGTGATGTCGGTGTTGTCGGCGGCGACGAGGAGATCCTGGCCGGCGACGAAGTACGGTCCGGCGAAGTCGATGACTTGCTTGCGCTCGTCCGTGATCGAGTAGGTGGCGAAGATCATGTCGACGTCGCCGTTCTGCAGCATGCTCTCGCGGTTGGCCGACGGCGTCTCGCGGAACGTGATCTGGTCCTCGCTGTAGCCCAGCTCGTTGGCGACGTAGCGGGCGACGTCGACGTCGAACCCGGTGTAGTCGGCGCCGTCCTGCAGGCCGAGGCCCGGCTGGTCGTACTTGATGCCGATGGTGATGCCGTCCCCGGCGCCCTCCGACGAACCGCCCTCCGGCTCACCGCCGACCTCGGCTCCGCCACAGGCCGAGAGCGCGAGGGTGGACGCGGCGGCCGCCGCGAGCAGTCCCATGGTGTGCTTGCGCATGATTCCCCTTCGGTAGTTCGGGTCCGGGCAGGACCCCTTGGCTGGGATCAGTCAGTGGAAGACTGAGTCAGTGAAAGATCAGTGGGTCAGGATCTTCGACAGGAAGTCGCGCGCCCGCTCGCTCTTGGGCGCGGTGAAGAACTCCTCGGGGTGAGCCTCCTCCACGATCTGCCCGTCCGCCATGAAGACCACGCGGTCCGCGGCCTTGCGGGCGAAGCCCATCTCGTGGGTGACGACGATCATCGTCATGCCCTCCTGGGCGAGCGCGACCATCGCGTCCAGCACCTCGTTGACCATCTCCGGGTCGAGGGCGGAGGTCGGCTCGTCGAAGAGCATGACCTTGGGACGCATCGCCAGGGCGCGGGCGATCGCGACGCGCTGCTGCTGGCCGCCGGAGAGCTGGGCCGGCATCTTCTCGGCCTGGTTGCCCACGCCCACGCGGTCCAGCAGCGTGCGGGCCAGCTCCTCGGCGTCCTTCTTGCTCATGCCGCGGACCTTGCGCGGCCCGAGCGTGACGTTGTCGAGCACGGTCTTGTGCGCGAACAGGTTGAACGACTGGAAGACCATGCCGACCTCGGCGCGCAGCTTCGCGAGCGCCTTGCCCTCCTCGGGCAGCTCCTTGCCGTCGACGGTGATGGTGCCGTCGTCGATGGTCTCCAGGCGGTTGATCGCCCGGCACAGCGTGGACTTGCCGGACCCGGACGGGCCGATCACGACCAGCACCTCGCCCTTGCGGACGGTGAGGTCGATGTCCTGCAGGACGTGCAGCGCACCGAAGTGCTTGTTCACGTGCTTCAGCTCGACGAGCGGCGCACCGAGGGCGTCGCCCGACCTCGGAGCGTCCGCGGTCTCGTCGGCCGCCGGTTGGCCGGTGGTCGAGGTGGTCTGGTCCATCCCTTGAACCTAACGATCCGATGTTTCAGGGACCAAGTCGACAGGTCATCCGAGCACAACGGTTCGGTAACAGATGACCGTGACGTCCCTGAGTCCGGAGCGGATCCGGTCGTGCGGCACGGTTCGGCGCGGCGCCGCGGGGGTCGTAAAATCGACCCCGATGTCCACGACCGCCCTCACCCCAGCCCTGCCCGACGCCGACGCCGCCGCCGAACGGCCGCGCACCTACCTGGTGCGCACGCTGGGCTGCCAGATGAACGTGCACGACTCCGAGCACATGGCCGGCATGCTCGAGGAGGCCGGGTACACGCGCGCCTCCAGCCAGGACGAGGCGGCGAACACGGCCGACGTCGTGGTGATCAACACGTGCGCGGTGCGCGAGAACGCGGCCACCCGGCTCTACGGCAACCTCGGCCAGCTCGCGAGCATCAAGGCGGCGCGGCCCGGCATGCAGATTGCCGTCGGCGGCTGCCTCGCGCAGAAGGACCGCGGCGACATCGTCGCCAAGGCGCCGTGGGTGGACGTCGTCTTCGGCACCCACAACCTCGACGCCCTGCCGGTGCTGCTGGAGCGCGCCCGGCACAACGAGGCGGCGCAGGTCGAGATCGCGGAGTCGCTGCAGGTCTTCCCGTCCACGCTGCCCACCAAGCGCGAGTCGGTCTACGCGGGCTGGGTCAGCATCTCGGTGGGCTGCAACAACACCTGCACCTTCTGCATCGTGCCGCACCTGCGCGGCAAGGAGCGCGACCGCCGGCCGGGCGAGGTGCTGGCCGAGGTCGAGGCGCTCGTGGCCGCGGGTGCCATCGAGGTGACGCTGCTCGGGCAGAACGTGAACAGCTACGGCGTGGAGTTCGGTGACCGCGGCGCGTTCGCCAAGCTGCTGCGCGCGTGCGGGCAGATCGAGGGGCTGGAGCGGGTGCGGTTCACGTCCCCGCACCCGGCCGCGTTCACCGACGACGTCATTGCCGCCATGGCCGAGACGCCGAACGTCATGCCGCAGCTGCACATGCCGCTGCAGTCGGGCTCCGACCGGATCCTGCGTGCGATGCGCCGCTCGTACCGCTCGGAGAAGTTCCTCGGCATCCTCGACCGCGTCCGGGCCGCGATGCCCGACGCCGCGATCACCACCGACATCATCGTCGGCTTCCCGGGCGAGACCGAGGAGGACTTCGCCGAGACCATGCGCGTGGTCGAGGCATCCCGGTTCAGCTCGGCGTTCATGTTCCAGTACTCGCCCCGCCCGGGCACGCCCGCCGCGACGATGGACGACCAGCTGCCCAAGGAGGTCGTGCAGGAGCGGTTCGAGCGCCTGCTCGCCCTGCAGGAGCGCATCGGCGCCGAGGAGGCCGACAAGCAGGTGGGGCGCACGCTCGAGGTGCTCGTCGCCGAGGACTCCGGCCGCAAGGACGGCGTGCGCCACCGCCTGTCGGGCCGGGCCGCGGACAACCGGCTGGTGCACTTCGGCCTGCCCGCGCAGGGCACGGAGCAGGGCACGGAGCAGGGCACGACCCAGGCGGCGACCACCGGCGCGCCGACGAGCCTCGACGACCCGCGCCTGGCCGCCGTCGTGCCCGAGGGGCTCCCGCGCCCCGGCGACATGGTGACGGTGACCGTGACCCAGGCCGCCCCGCACCACCTGATCGCCGACCCGGTCGCGGCCGGCCCCCTCGCCGTGCGCCGCACCCGCTCGGGCGACGCCTGGGCCGAGCGCGAGAAGATCCGGCTCGGCGGCGGCGAGGACACCCACGCGCACGGCACGCCCGCACCGGCCGGACCGGTCTCGCTGGGCCTGCCCACGCTCCGCGCGCGCTGACGGCACCGCACGCGCGCGCCGGGCACCGCCCGGCGCGCCGACGTCAGTCCGTGGGGTCCTGCTCCGCGGGCGGCGCCAGCGACGCCACCGTCGAGAAGAACTGGCTGGCCGTGACCAGCCCGCACGACACCGTCTGGGCGAGCTGCTCCTCGGTGGCGCCGTGCTCGAAGTCCACCGACACCTCGGCGTACAGCGCGAGCCCCGAACCCTCCTCGCGCGTGTAGACCTTGGGCCAGATGCGCTCGCGGTTCCAGTCGTTGGCCGCCTGCAGCACGGCGAGGCGCGCGGCGGCCGGCAGCGCGCCGGCCCAGCGGCCGCGCACCTGCAGGATCTCGTCGTGCTCGCCCAGCAGCAGGAACCAGAACCGGTTGCCGTCCCAGGTGCCGGTCACGTCGCCGTCGTCGTCGATGCGGAAGCGGTAGCCGCGGCGCGACAGGTCGTCGCCCACACGCTGGGTCGTCAGCGGGCGCGGCCGGTCGACGGGCGCGTTCGCGAGCGTGCGGGTCTGCGCCCCCGTCGCGCGCCGCGTGGCCGGGGGTCGCGGGTTCAGCAGACGGGCGAGCCAGCGGCCCGCTCCGCTGCGTCCGGTCCCGCTCACGGTGCCGACCTCAGCGGGTCGGGGAACGTCTCGTCGAGGTGCTCGAAGAACATCGACCCCGTGGTCAGCCCGCACTGCAGGAGCTGGTCGAGCTGGTCGTCGGTGACGCCGTGCTCCAGGTCGACGGTGACCTCGGTGTAGACCAGCACGGCCCCGTTGTCCCGGACCCGGACGTACGTCTTGGGCCAGATGCGCTCGGCGTTCCACTCGTTGCAGATCTCGAGGATCTCCTCGAGGCGCTCGATCGTCAGGTCACGGTGCCACTGCCCGCGCACCTGGAGCACCTCGGAGCTCTCGCCGACCATCAGGAAGTAGAACAGCCAGCCGTGCCACAGCCCGCCGACGTCGCCCTCCGAGTCCACGAAGTAGCTGAACCCGTTGTCGCCCAGCCACTCCACGACGCGGTCGCGCGTCAGAGGACGAGGGACGGAGGACGAGTCGTCCAGCCCTCCCGTCAGCTCGCGCAGCAGCACGCCTTCGACCTGTGCCCGCAGCTCGTCGTCGTCGAGTTCCCTGGGCTCGGGCTGCTGCGGGCTGATGGCCGCACGGTCGCCGTCGCCCGCCGTGTTCCGGCGTCGTGACCCGAAGAACCTCACCTGACCACAGTACCTGCCGGAGGCCTCCTCTCGCTGCGGGGTTCGTGGGGAAAGGGGGTGGAATCGGCCCGGCGCCTGGCCACGTCGCCCCCGGACGGCCGCGTTGCGGGGCCGGTGCTACGTTCGGTGGTCGTGCGTGCCGTGATCCTCCCCGCGACCCCGCTCCTCGTGCCGGGGCTGGTGCCGGGGCTGTGTCCCGACCCGCTCGCCGCGGTGCGCGACGCGGTGCGCGTCGCACTGTCCGGGCTGGTCGGCCCGGCCGGCGGACGCGCGGACGGCGACCCGCTCCCGCTGGTCGTGGCGCACGGCCCCGCGCTGCGGCACGCGCGGCTGCGCCCCTCCCTCGCGGCGTCCGGCATCGGCGACCGCTGGCTCCCGCGGTCCTTGGCGGCTCCGGTGGCCGACGACGACACCACCGGGCCGGCCGGGACCGGCGCCTCGGTGGCGCTGCTGGCGCTGTCCGACGTGCTCGGGGCCCGGGCGGCCGCCGTCGAGACGCTCGAGGTACCCCCGTCGGCCGAGACGTTCGACGACGCGACCACCGCGCTGCTCCACGCCGCCGCCGGCCTCGTCGTCGCCGGCGGGGGATCCCCGGGCGCGGCCCGGCCCGGCCACGGCGATGACAGCCTCACGCCCGGCCTGCGGGCCGCGCTGCGCCTCGCCGGAGCCGGCGCGTGGACCGCCGACGTGCGGACCTTCCCGCAGTCGCACGGCCACCTGCCCGCCGCGTACCACGTGACCACGCTGTCGTGACCATGCTGTCCTGACCGTAGGGTGGCGGCGTGATAGTCGTCGCCGTCGTGGGCCCCACCGCCACCGGGAAGTCGGACCTGGCGCTCGACCTGGCACAGGCACTGGGCACGGACCGGACCCCCGCCGAGATCGTCAATGCCGACGCGTACCAGCTCTACCGCGGCATGGACGTCGGCACCGCGAAGGCGCCCCCGGCCGAGCGGCGCGGGATCGTCCACCACCAGCTCGACGTCCTGGACCCGCTCCAGGACGCGTCCGTGGCGCGGTACCAGGAGTCGGCCCGCGCCGACCTCGATGCGATCGCCGGGCGGGGCGCGCGCGCCGTCGTCGTCGGCGGCTCGGGGCTGTACGTGCGGGCCCTGCTGGACACCATGGACTTCCCGGGCACCGACGCCGAGGTGCGGGCGCGCCTGGAGGCCCGCGCGGAGGCCGAGGGCCGCCGTGCCCTGCACGCCGAGCTGGCGCGGCTGGACCCGCAGGCCGCCGACAGCATCGGCCCGCACAACACCCGACGCATCGTGCGTGCCCTGGAGGTCATCGAGATCACCGGCCGCCCCTACACCGCCAACCTGCCGCGCCAGGAGTACGTGCGCCCGGCCGTGCAGATCGGCCTCGACTGCTCGCGCGAGGTGCTCGACGCCCGCGTGGCCGGCCGTGTCGACCGCATGTGGGCCACGGGCCTGGTGGACGAGGTGCGGAGCCTGGCGAGCCCCGAGCAGGGCGGCACCGGGCCGGGGCTGGGCGTGACCGCCGCACGCGCCGTCGGGTACGCCGAGGTGCTCGCGTGGTGGCGCGGCGAGCACACCGAGGACCAGGCGCGCGAGGCGGTCACCGCGAACACCCGGCGTCTGGCCCGCAAGCAGATGGGCTGGTTCGGCCGGGACCCGCGCGTGCACTGGCTCGACGCTGCCTCGCCGCATCTCCTGGACGAGGCGCGTGCGATCGTGGCCGCCGCCGACGCCGGCACCCTGCCGGACGCGATTGCGGGCGGGGAGCCCGTGCGCCGTAGCCTGGGCTCATGACGCAGCCCGCGACCAGCCCCGCGCACTCCGCCCCGACGCCCGGCACGCTCGCGTTCACCAAGGGGCACGGCACGCAGAACGACTTCGTGCTGGTCGCGGACCTGGCCGGCGAGCTCGACCTGAGCCCCGAGCAGGTGCGGCGGCTGGCCGACCGGCGCGGCGGCATCGGCGGCGACGGCGTCATCCGGCTCGCCCCCACCGCCGCGCTCGCCCGCGCGGGCGAGGAGGCCGCCCAGGCCGTGCTGACGCAGGACCCGACGGCCGAGTGGTTCATGGACTACCGCAACGCCGACGGCTCCGTGGCCGAGATGTGCGGCAACGGCGTGCGGGTCTTCGCGGCGTTCGCCGAGCAGCAGGGCGTCGCCGACCTGTCCACCGGACCGCTCAGCCTCGGCACGCGCGCCGGGGTCAAGCGCGTCACCAAGGAGGCGAGCGGTTGGTACGCCGTCGACATGGGCCGCTGGTTCCTGCCCGGCGGCGAGGCCGCGGCGGCCGAGGGGTACGACGCCGCCGTCGCGGTGCGCGGCTGGACCGCACCCCGCCCCGCCCTGAGCGTGGACCTCGGCAACCCGCACACCGTCGTCGCCATCTCCAGCGTCGAGGAGCTCGCCTCGCTCGAGCTGTTCCAGGCCCCCGAGGTGGCGCCCGTGCCGCCGCACGGCACCAACGTCGAGCTCGTGGTGCCGCTCGGCGAGGAGGAGGGGCCGGACGGCGTCGTCGGCCGCCTGCGCATGCGGGTGCACGAGCGCGGGGTGGGCGAGACGCCGTCCTGCGGCACGGGAGCCTGCGCCGCGGCGCTCGCGGTACGCACGTGGCAGGGCGGCGCCTCGGGTGCGGGTGCGCCGGACACGTGGCTGGTCGAGGTGCCGGGCGGCGAGGTGCGCGTGCGGATGCTGCCGGGCGGCACCGTGGAGCTCGCGGGACCCGCCGAGCTCGTCTACTCGGGCGAGCTCACCCTCTGACCCGTCCGACGCGGAGCACGCGGAAGCCCTTGGACGACGCCGTCCGCTCCACCGGCAGGTCCAGCGTCTCGATGACCCAGCGGGCCAGCGAGTCGGAGCCCAGGTTCTTCTGCACCACGAGCCAGGCCGCCGCACCCGGTTCCAGCCGAGGCAGCCAGTGCGTCAGCAGGCCGTGCAGCACCTCCTTGCCGACACGGATGGGCGGGTTGGACCAGCAGGCCGCGAACCGCACGTCGGCGGGCACGTCGTCAGGCAGCACGGCGCGGACGTTGCCCAGGCCCAGCCGGTCCGCGTTGCGGCGCACCAGGTCCAGCGCGCGCTCGTTGACGTCGACGGCCCACACCGTGGTCCCGGGCGCCTCCAGGGCCAGGGTCAGCGCGATCGGGCCCCAGCCGCACCCGAGGTCGAGCAGGTGGCCCGCGGCCGGGGGCGCGGGGACGTGGTCCAGCAGCACCGCCGTGCCCTTGTCGACCCCGCCGGGTGAGAAGACGCCGGACGCGACCTCGACCTCCAGCTCCCGGCCGGCGAGGCGGACGGTGCGGACGCGGCGCTCGTCGTCGGAGGCGGGCTGGGCGGTGAAGTAGTGGTCGGTGGACACCGGAGAATCGTAGGCGCTTGCCGCGGGCCGCTGCCGGTGCTAGCCATGCACGCATGACAGCGCGCATCGAGGTCGTCCCGGCCGCTCCGGAGCTGTGGGACGACGTGCAGGCCGTCTTCGGCACGCGCGGCGGCGCCCACCACTGCCAGTGCCAGCGCATCCGGCTGGGCGACGGGGACTGGTGGCACCTGTCCGTCGAGGAACGGGCGCACCACCTGCGCGAGCAGCTCGACGCGGGCACGGCGGGCGCTCCCGGCCTGACGTCGGGCGCCCTGCTCGCCTACGTCGACGGCGAGCCCGCCGGGTGGGTGGCGGTGGCGCCGCGCACCGAGTTCGTGCGCTACCGCGGCAGCCAGGTGCCGTGGGCCGGCCGCCACGAGGACAAGGACGACGGCGGCGTGTGGGCGGTCACGTGCTTCGCCGTCCGCGCCGGGTACCGCAAGCAGGGCTTGATGTACGAGCTGGCGGCGGCCGCCGTCGCGCACGCACGGGCGAGCGGCGCGGAGGCGGTCGAGGGCTACCCGATCGTGCCCGGCCCGGGGCAGGAGATCGCCTGGGGCGAGGTGAACGTCGGCACGCCCGGCCCGTTCGCCGCGGCGGGGCTGACCGAGGTCAGCCGCCCCACGAAGCGGCGCCGGGTGATGCGGCTGGACCTCTGACCGGTGCGTTCGCCGAGAGCGGCGCGGAAACCCCGGAAAGACGTGGCCCCGGGACTTTCGGGCGTGGGATCCTTGTTGTACGGACGAAACATCCATCGAGAGTCAGGATCTACATGACCCACACCCCGACAGAGCCCGAGCTCCCCGCAGAGGAGACGCCCGAACTCCGCGAGTCCTTGGCAGACGCCCAGGCGATCGCGAACGATGTCGTGGCACGGGTTCTCGCTCGGGCGGGGACCGCACGTGCCGACGGCGGCACGGTGCACACCGACGCCGACGGCGACCAGCTCGACCTCGAGGAGCGCACCGCGCTGCGCCGCGTGGCCGGCCTGTCGACCGAGCTCGAGGACGTCACCGAGGTCGAGTACCGGCAGCTGCGCCTGGAGAAGGTGGTGCTCGTCGGGCTGTTCTCGGGCGGCGAGCACGCGGCCCGCGACGCGGAGATCTCGCTGCGCGAGCTCGCCGCGCTGGCCGAGACCGCCGGCTCGCAGGTGCTGGACGGCCTGCTGCAGCGCCGGCAGAAGCCGGACCCCGGCACGTACCTCGGCTCCGGCAAGGCGCAGGAGCTGGCGCAGGTGGTGCTCGCGACCGGTGCCGACACGGTGATCGTCGACAGCGAGCTCGCCCCGTCCCAGCGCCGCGCGCTGGAAGACGTGGTGAAGGTCAAGGTCGTCGACCGCACGGCGCTGATCCTCGACATCTTCGCGCAGCACGCGAAGTCCCGTGAGGGCAAGGCCCAGGTCGAGCTCGCCCAGCTCGAGTACCTCCTGCCGCGCCTGCGCGGCTGGGGCGAGTCGATGTCCCGCCAGGCCGGTGGCCAGGTGGGCGGCGCGGGCGCCGGCATGGGCTCGCGTGGCCCCGGTGAGACCAAGATCGAGCTGGACCGGCGGCGCATCCGCGACCGGATGGCCAAGCTGCGGCGCGAGATCGCCGCGATGAAGCCGGCCCGGGAGACGAAGCGGCTGAGCCGCAAGCGCAATGCGATCCCCGCGGTGGCGATCGCCGGCTACACCAACGCCGGCAAGTCGTCCCTGCTGAACGCGCTGACCGGGGCGGGCGTGCTGGTGCAGAACGCGCTGTTCGCCACGCTGGACCCGACCGTCCGGCGCACGCGCACGGAGGACGGTCGCGTCTACACGTTCACCGACACCGTCGGGTTCGTGCGGCACCTGCCGCACCAGCTCGTGGAGGCGTTCCGGTCCACGCTGGAGGAGGTCGGCGACGCCGACATCCTGCTGCACGTGGTCGACGCGTCCCACCCGGACCCCGAGGGGCAGATCGCGGCGGTGCGCGAGGTGCTCTCCGAGATCCCGGCCTTCGACGACGTCCACGAGATCGTGGTGCTGAACAAGGCCGACGTCGCCGACCCGACGGTCGTCGGCCGGATCCAGCGGCGCGAGCGGCACACCGCCGTCGTCTCGGCGCACTCCGGCGAGGGCATCGCCGAGCTGCGGGCCCGGATCGCGGCCGAGCTGCCGCGCCCGGGCGTCCAGGTCGACCTGGTGGTCCCGTACGAGCGGGGCGACCTGGTGCACCGCGTGCACGAGCACGGTGACATCGAGCTCACCGAGCACGTCGCGGCGGGCACCCACCTGCGGGGCCGCGTGGACGAGCAGCTCGCGACGGAGCTGCACCGGGTCGCCGTCCCCTCCTGACCGGCCCATGGCTGACGCGCAGGTCACCACCTGGTGGCCTGCGCGTCGTCGTGTCGGCACCCGAACGGCCGGACGCAAACCGCTTGCACTCCCGCGCAAGTGCTGCAAGCGGTTTGCGTTCCGCGTGGCTAGGATCGACGTATGTCGAGACGGCTTTCGGATGTGGCGAAGAAGGTGGGGGTGAGCGAGGCGACGGTCAGTCGCGTGCTCAACGGCAAGCCCGGGGTGTCCCAGGGCACGCGGGACGCCGTGCTCACCGCCCTGGACGTGCTGGGCTACGAGCGGCCCACGAAGCTGCGGGGGAGCCGCGGCAAGCTCGTCGGACTGGTGCTCCCCGAGCTCGTGAACCCGATCTTCCCCGCGTTCGCCGAGGTGATCGGCGGCGCGCTGGCCCAGCAGGGGTACACCCCGGTGCTGTGCACCCGCACCGCGGGCGGGATCACCGAGGCCGAGTACATCGACCTGCTGCTGCAGCAGCAGGTCTCGGGCGTGATCTTCGCGGGCGGCTTCTACGCCGAGCGCGAGGCCGACCACTCCCACTACCGGCGCCTCGAGGAGCTCGGCCTGCCGGTGGTGCTCATCAACGCGGCGATCGAGGACCTCGCCTTCCCGAGCGTCGCGTGCGACGACCTGGTGGCGGTCGAGCAGGCCCTGGGTCACGTCTACTCGCTGGGCCACGAGCGTGTCGGCCTGCTGCTGGGGCCGGCGGACCACGTGCCGTCGGAGCGCAAGCTCGCGGCGGCCCGCCGGTTCGCCGAGCGCCAGGGGCTCGAGCTGGACCCCGACCTGGTGGTGCACTCGCAGTACTCCCTCGAGAGCGGCCAGGCCGCGGCCAACCGGCTCGTGGAGCGCGGCGCCACGGCGATCGTCTGCGCCAGCGACCCCCTCGCGCTCGGCGCCATCCGGGCGGTGCGCCGCGTGGGGCTGACCTGCCCCGGCGACGTCTCCGTGGTCGGCTTCGACGACTCCGCGCTGATGAACTCCACCGACCCGGCCCTCACCACGGTGCGCCAGCCGATCGAGCCGATGGGGCGGGCCGCCGTCGACCTGCTCGCCGCACTGGTGGACGGCAGCGACGTGGCGCGCGACGAGCTGCTCTTCGAGCCCGAGCTCGTGGTGCGTGCGTCGACGGCCGCAGCGCAGGACCGGGCGAAGTCTGTCGCAAAACGATAAACCTTCTGTCGAGTTCTTGCGCGGGTGTTGTCATGTGATTTACGGTTCACGGCATGACGACGATGTCCGACGCACCCGGCGAACCGCGCCCCGCCACCCTCGAGTGGTGGCGGAGCGCCGTGATCTACCAGGTCTACCCCCGCAGCTTCGCGGACGGGAACGGGGACGGCACCGGTGACCTCGCCGGCGTCCGCTCCCGGCTCGGCTACCTGCGCGACCTCGGCGTGGACGCCATCTGGTACACGCCCTGGTACGCCTCGCCGCTGGCGGACGGCGGGTACGACGTGCGCGACTACCGCACCATCGACCCGGCGTTCGGCACGCTGGAGGACGCCGAGGCGCTGATCACCGAGGCCCGCGAGCTGGGCATCCGCACCGTCGTCGACGTCGTGCCCAACCACATCTCCTCCGAGCACGAGTGGTTCCGCGCCGCGCTCGCGGCCGGGCCCGGCTCGCCCGAGCGCGAGCGGTTCTGGTTCCACGACGGCCGGGGCCCGGACGGCGCCGAGATGCCCACGCGCTGGGTGTCGAGCTTCCAGGGCGACACGTGGACCCGCACCACGAACCCGGACGGCACGCCCGGACAGTGGTACCTGCACCTGTTCACGCCCGAGCAGCCCGACGTCAACTGGAACCACCCCGACGTGCGCCAGGAGCACGAGGACGTGCTGCGGTTCTGGTTCGACCGGGGCGCCGCGGGTATCCGGATCGACTCGGCCGCGCTCATCGTCAAGGACCCGACCCTGCCCGAGGTGCCCGAGACGCCCGGCCCGGGGGAGCACCCCCACCTGGACCGCGACGAGATCCACGACATCTACCGCGGCTGGCGGCGCGTCGCCGACGAGTACGACGAGCCCCGGGTGCTCGTGGGCGAGGTGTGGCTCGCCGACCAGGAGCGGTTCGCGCAGTACCTGCGGCCCGACGAGATGCACACGGCCTTCAACTTCGACTTCATGGCCCGGCCCTGGGACGCCAAGGAGCTGCGCGAGTCGATCCGCACCACCCTGGAGGCGCACGCCCCCGTGGGCGCGCCGGCCACCTGGGTGCTGTCCAACCACGACGTCACGCGGCCCGTGACGCGCTACGGCCGCGAGGACTCGTCGTTCGACTTCGCGGCCAAGCGGTTCGGCACGCCGTCCGACCCGGAGCTCGGCACGCGCCGCGCGCGGGCCGCGGCCCTGCTGGTGGCCGCGCTGCCGGGAGCCCTGTACGTCTACCAGGGCGACGAGCTTGGGCTGCCCGAGGCGGACGTGCCCCGCGAGGCCATCCAGGACCCGATGCACTTCCGCTCCGAGGGTGTGGACCCCGGCCGCGACGGCTGCCGCGTGCCCCTGCCATGGACCCGCACCGGGTCCAGCCTCGGCTTCGGGCCCGACGGCGGCGACGCCCCCTGGCTGCCGCAGCCCGCCACGTGGGGCGACCTCTCCGTCGAGGCGCAGGACGGCGACCCGGCCTCGATGCTGACCCTCTACCGGCGCGTGCTGCACCTGCGGCGCGACCTGCCCGCGCTGCACACGCAGCCCCTCGCGTGGCTCGACCACGGCGGCGACGACGTGCTCGCCTTCACCCGCGGCCCGGGCCTCGCCTGCGTCGTCAACCTCGGGGCGGACGCCGTCCCGCTGCCCGCCGGGGCCACCGTGCTCCTGGCGAGCGGACCCGTCGACGACACCGTGGGGCCGGACACCGCCGTCTGGCTCGCCCTGCCGGCCTGATCCCCCGACCCGATTTTTCCCCCACGTGCCGTCCCAGCGGCACCGAACCAAGGAGTGACAATGAAGTCAGCACGCAGCCGCGCGGCGTTCGCCCTGGTGGGCGTCCTGTCCGCCGGAACCCTGGCGGCCTGCGGGTCGTCGTCCCAGGCGTCGGACGACCCGACGGGTCCGGTCACCATCGAGGTCTCCATCGACGCGGGTCTCGAGCAGGCGGCGATCGACGCGTTCGACGAGCGCATCGCGCAGTTCGAGAAGGCCAACCCGGACATCCAGGTGGAGACCAAGGAGTTCACCTGGTCGGGCACCACCTTCGCGGCCGAGCTCGCGGGCGGCACCCTGCCCGACGTGTTCCCCATCCCGTTCACCGACGGCCGGGCCCTCATCGAGGCGGGCCAGATCGCGGACATCAGCGACCTGGTGGCCGAGCTGCCGTACGCCGACGACTTCAACCCGACCATCGCGGCCGCCGGGCAGGCCGCCGACGGCGCGATGTGGGCCGTGCCGATCGCCGCCTACAACCAGGGCCTGCACTACAACCGCCGGCTCTTCGAGGAGGCCGGGCTCGACCCCGACAACCCGCCCACCACCTGGGACGAGGTGCGCGAGGCCGCGAAGGCCATCGCGGACGAGACCGGCCAGGCCGGGTACGCGCACATGACCCAGGGCAACACCGGCGGGTGGATCCTGACCACCGAGACCTACGCGCTCGGCGGCCGCATGCTCGAGGGCGAGGGCGACGAGGTCACCGCGACCGTCGACAACGAGGCCACGACCGAGGCCCTGGAGCTGCTGCGCGAGATGCGCTGGGAGGACAACTCCATGGGCTCCAGCTTCCTGTACGACTGGGGCACCATCAACCAGGACTTCGCGGCCGGGAAGATCGGCATGTACGTCTCGGGCGGGGCCAACTACCCGAACCTCTTCACGCAGAACCAGATGAACCCCGACGAGTACGGCGTCACCGTGCTGCCCCTGGAGGGTGACGACGCCGGCACGCTGGGCGGCGGCACCCTCGCCGCGGTGAGCTCCGCGGCGTCGGACGCCGAGCAGGCCGCCGCCGTGAAGTGGATCGACTTCTACTACATCTCCAAGCTCACCGACCAGGAGGCGGCCGTGGCCGAGGCCGAGGTCGCCGCCGAGACCGACCAGCCCGTCGGCGCGCCCGCGCTGCCCATCTTCGACCGCGAGACGTACGAGGAGCAGCAGGGCTGGATCAAGGACCTGGTCAACGTGCCCCTCGAGAACTTCGCGCCGATGACGGACCAGATGTTCGACCAGCCCGTCATCCCCGAGCCGGCGGTCGCCACCCAGGACCTCTACGCGGCGCTCGACCCCGTGGTCCAGGCCGTGCTCACGGACGAGGACGCGGACATCGACGCCCTCCTGGCCGACGCCCAGGTCCAGGTCCAGAGCCTGATCGACCGCGCCTGAGGCGATGACCACCCTGACCGGCCCTGTGCGGGCGACGACGGCGGCCACCCCGCCGTCGTCGCCCCCGCCCCGCCGGCGTGCCCGCCGCACGCCGCGGGACTGGCTGCGTGACGGCGGCCTGAGCACCCTGGTCATCGCGCTGCCGATGATCCTCGTGTTCGGGGTGTTCTCCTGGTTCCCGATCGGCCGCGCGCTGGTCATGAGCCTTCAGCAGACGAATCTCGTCACCGCCCCCGAGTTCGTGGGCCTGGAGAACTTCGTGTTCGTGCTCTCCGACCCCCTGCTCGGCAAGGCCGTGGCCAACACCCTCTGGTTCGCGCTGCTCGCGCTCGTCTTCGGCTACCCGCTGCCCCTGGCGGCCGCGGTGCTGATGAGCGAGGTCAAGCGGCTGCGCGGCCTCTACTCCGCGCTGGCCTACCTGCCCGTCGTGGTACCGCCCGTCGTGGCCGTGCTGCTGTGGAAGTTCTTCTACGACGCCTCGCCCAGCGGCGTGTTCAACACCATCGCCGGGTGGGTCGGGCTCGGTCCGTTCCCCTGGCTGCAGGACGCCGGCAGCGCGATGCCGTCGCT
Source organism: Promicromonospora thailandica (assembly GCF_024171955.1). Lineage (GTDB taxonomy): Bacteria > Actinomycetota > Actinomycetes > Actinomycetales > Cellulomonadaceae > Promicromonospora > Promicromonospora thailandica. The sequence continues at coordinate 217,755 of NZ_JAMTCS010000003.1, forward strand.
CGTCCTGGAGGCCACCTGGGCGGCCGCGGGCGGCACCGTCATCATCTACCTCGCCGCGCTCGTCGGCGTGCGCACCGAGCTGTACGAGGCCGCGGAGGTCGACGGCGCGGGCGTGTGGCGCAAGATCTGGCACGTCACGCTGCCCCAGCTGCGCGGCGTCCTGTTCATCACCCTCATCCTGCAGGTGATCGGCACGTCCCAGGTGTTCCTGGAACCGTTCCTGTTCACCGGCGGCGGGCCCAACAACGCCACCCTCACCGTCCTGATGCTCATCTACGACTACGCGTTCGGCAGCAGCCTCGGCGGCAACTACGGCGCGGCGACCGCACTGAGCCTCATGCTCGCGGGCGTCCTCGCGGTGCTGTCGGCGATCTACTTCCGCGTCACCCGACCCTGGAGCTCCTGATGGCAGCAGCAGACACCGCCGAACGCGGCATCGTCTCGTCGCACGACCTGCGCCGCCCCAGCGTCCGCGCCACCCTCGGGGTGCTGCAGGGCGGCCTGCTGGTCACCCTCGTGGTCGTGGGCCTCGGCCCGATCCTCTGGCTCGCCAAGGCGGCCGTGACCCCCACGCAGGACACCCTGCGCGACCCGCTCGGGTTCTTCCCGAACGGGATCGACTGGGCCAACCTCGCCACCGCGTGGACCCGGGCCGAGATCGACCACTACTTCGTCAACACCCTGATCGTGGCCGTCGGCGCCTGGTTCTTCCAGCTCCTCGTCGCCACCACCGGCGGCTACGTGCTGTCGGTGCTGCGGCCCCGGTACGGCAACGCGATCCTCGGGCTCGTCCTGGCGACCCTCTTCGTACCGTCCGTGGTGCTGCTCGTACCGCTGTACCTGACCATCCTCGACGTGCCGCTCGTGCACATCAGCCTGCTCAACACGTTCTGGGCCGTGTGGCTGCCCATGGGCGCCAGCGCGTTCAACGTGCTCCTGGTCAAGCGGTTCTTCGACGGCCTGCCGCGCGAGGTGTTCGAGGCGGCACGCGTCGACGGCGCCGGACCCTTCCGGCTGCTGTGGAGCATCGTGCTGCCGATGTCGAAACCCATCCTCGGCGTCGTGTCGGTGTTCGCCGTCATCGCCGCGTGGAAGGACTACCTCTGGCCGCTGCTCGTGCTGCCCGACCCCGGCAACCAGCCCCTGTCCGTCCGCCTGCCCGCCATCGCGCCCTACCTCGAGCTCGACGTCTTCCTGGCGGCGCTCGCGATCTCGACCGTGCTGCCGATCGCGCTGTTCCTCGCCTTCCAGCGGCTGTTCCTCAGCGGCGCGGGGCTGGGCGGGGCCGTGAAGGGGTAGCCCGGGGCAGCCCCGGGCCGGCCTGCCCCGGGCTGTGGACGAGGCGGGGTGGATGTCGGTGGTCCGGCCTAGGATCGAGCGTGTGACCAGCCTTCCCGACGCACCCGCAGACAGTACGGACGCCAGCCCCGGCACGACAGAGGTCCCCGAGGTGGACGAGCTCCTCGACCTCGCGGTCGGCGAGCTGGGCGGCGGGCGCAGAGACGGCCAGCACCGCATGGCGGTGGCGGTCGGCGAGGCCATCGACAAGGGCGAGCACCTGCTGGTCCAGGCGGGTACGGGTACCGGCAAGTCGCTCGGGTACCTGGTGCCCGCCGTCCGGCACGCCGTGGCCGCGCAGAGCCGCGTCATCGTCTCGACCGCCACCCTCGCGCTGCAGCGGCAGGTCATCACACGGGACCTGCCGCTGGTGGCCAAGGCCGTGGCGCCGCTGCTGCCGCGCGAGCCGCGGATCGCCCTGCTCAAGGGCTGGCACAACTACCTGTGCGTGCACAAGGTGGGCGGCGGCTACCCGGCCGACGAGCCGACGCTGTTCGACCTGCCGGGCGGCGAGGACCACCCGCGCACCGAGGAGGCCGGGGGTGCCGGGCGCAGCCGGCGCCGGGACGACGGCGCCACGCTCGCCGACCACGTGCGCCGCCTGCACGAGTGGGCGGGCGAGACCGACTCGGGCGACCGCGACGACCTCGTGCCCGGCGTGCCGGACCGCGCGTGGCGGCAGGTGTCGGTGACGGCGCTGGAGTGCCTGGGCGGCAGGTGCCCGATGCTCGCGGAGTGCTTCCCGGACAAGGCCCGGACCGCGGCGCGCGAGGCCGACGTCGTGGTCACCAACCACGCCATGCTCGGCATCGCGGCCACGGGCAGCCCGGGCGTGCTCCCGGAGCACGACGTGGTCGTGGTGGACGAGGCGCACGAGCTCACCGACCGGGTGACGTCGTCGGCCACGGTGGACCTGTCGATGGCGTCGGTGGAGCACGCCGCGCGCCTGGCCCGCCGCAACGCCGGCACGCGCACGGACGCGCTGGACAAGGCCGCGCAGGACCTCGGCACGCTGCTGGTGACGGCGCCCGCGGAGCGCTTCCCGAGCGGCCTCCCGGACGACCTGCGCACCGCGGTGGCCGCGGTGCGCGACGCCGCGCGCGAGGTGCTCAGCGACCTCAAGCCGGACGCGGGCGGTGCGAAGGGCAAGGACGCGGGGCAGCCCGACCCCGGCCTGAAGATGGCCCAGGGCGCCATGCTCCAGCTCTTCGAGACCGCCGAGCGCATGGCGGCGCAGGACACGACCTCGGACGTGCTGTGGTGCTCGCGGCCCGACAACGGCTGGGGCGGGTTCGGCGACACCGTGACCCGGCTGCACGCCGCGCCGCTGCACGTGGCGGGCCTGATCAAGACGCACCTGCTGGGCGAGGCGACGGGCGTGTTCACCTCGGCGACCCTCGCGCTGGGCGGCACGTTCGACGCGGTGGCCGGCACGCTCGGGCTCACGGGCGAGGACGCCCCGCCATGGCACGGCCTGGACGCCGGCAGCCCGTTCGACTACCCGCGCCAGGGCATCCTGTACGTGGCCCGGCACCTGCCGGCACCCGGCCGCGAGCCCACCACGGAGGCCCAGCTCGACGAGATCTCGGAGCTGATCACGGCGGCCGGCGGGCGGACCCTCGGCCTGTTCTCGTCGCGACGCGCGGCCAACGCGGCGGCCGAGGCCATGCGCGAACGGCTCGACGTCCCGATCCTCGCGCAGGGCGACGACCAGCTCCCGACCCTGGTGCGCGAGTTCGCCGCCGACCCCGCCACGTGCCTGTTCGGCACGCTGTCCCTGTGGCAGGGTGTCGACGTGCCGGGGCCGTCGTGCCAGCTCGTGCTCATCGACCGGATCCCGTTCCCGCGGCCGGACGACCCCGTCAAGGCGGCCCGGGCCCGGGCGGTCGAGCAGGCGGGCGGCAACGGCTTCATGGCGGTGTCCGCGCAGCATGCGGCGCTGCTGCTGGCCCAGGGGGCGGGGCGGCTGGTGCGCAGCACGGAGGACCGCGGCGTCGTGGCCGTGCTCGACCCGCGGCTCGCCACGGCCCGGTACGCGTCCTTCCTGACCCGGTCCATGCCAGGGTTCTGGCCGACCACCGACCCGGCGCTGGTCCGGGCCGCGCTGGCCCGGCTGGACACCTGACCGCGGCATACCCTGAGGTCATGGCAGCCCCCTCGGACGTCCCGGCCGGCCGGCCCGCGGCCCGCACCACGAAGATCGCGATCGTCGGTGCGGGGGCGGTCGGCTCCACGCTGGCGTTCGCCGCGCTGACCCGCGGCTCGGCGCGCACGATCGCGCTGCACGACGTGAACAGCGCGAAGGTCGAGGCCGAGGTGCTCGACCTGCGGCACGGCCTGATGTTCACGTCCCAGGCGCACGTGATCGGGTCGGACGACGTGGCGGTCTGCGCCGATGCCGACGTCGTGGTGGTCACCGCGGGCGCGAAGCAGAAGCCCGGGCAGACGCGCCTCGACCTGGCGGAGGGGACGATCGGCCTGATGCGGCAGATCCTGCCGGGCCTGGTGGAGGTCGCGCCGGACGCGACGTACCTGATGGTGACCAACCCGGTGGACGTGGTGACGTACGCGGCGCTCCAGATCTCGGGACTGCCCCGCGAGCGGCTGTTCGGCAGCGGCACCGTGCTCGACTCGTCCCGGCTGCGTGCGGTCCTCGCGGAGCGGTGCGGCGTGGCCGTCGCGAACGTGCACGCGTACATCGCGGGGGAGCACGGCGACTCGGAGATCGCGCTGTGGAGCTCCGCGTCGATCGGCGGGGTGCCGCTGCTGGACTGGGAGCCGCTGGCCGGCTACCCGCCGATCGACGCCGAGGTGCGAGCGCAGGTGCATCGCGAGGTCGTCGACTCGGCATACCGGATCATCGCCGGCAAGGGGGCCACCAACTACGCGGTCGGCCTCGCGGCGACCCGGATCATCGAGGCGGTGCTGAAGGACGAGGGCCGTGTCATGCCGGTCTCGTCGCTGCTGGACGGCTACCACGGCATCGGCGACGTGTGCCTGTCGGTGCCCTCGCTCGTGGACCGGCGGGGCGTGACGAGCAGCGTGCCGGTGCCGATGTCGGACGACGAGCTCGCGGGACTGCGCGCCTCCGCCGACAGCGTGCGCGGGGTGCTGCGGAGGTTCAGGTTCTGACAGGGGCTGCCGAGGTAGAACTCTGGCGAGATAGAACTCTGGCGAAGGAGAACCGCATGGTTCTCCTTCGCCAGAGTTCTATCTCGCCAGAGTTCTACCTCGGCGGTCGGGTCACAGGCTGCGCAGCACCGCGACGACGCGGCCCAGGATCTGCGCCTCGTCACCCGGGATGGGCTCGTAGGCAGGGTTCTGCGGCAGCAGGAGCACGTGCCCGTCGGCCTGCTTGAACGTCTTGACCGTAGCCTCGCCGTCGATCATGGCGGCGACGATCTCGCCCTGCTCCGCCACGTTCTGGCGTCGCACCACGACCCAGTCGCCGTCGCAGATCGCGGCATCGACCATCGAGTCGCCCTGGACCTTGAGCAGGAACAGCTCACCGTCACCGACGAGCTGGCGGGGGAGCGGGAAGACGTCCTCGACCACCTGCTCGGCCAGGATCGGGCCACCGGCCGCGATGCGGCCGACCAGCGGCACGTACGACGGCGGCGGCGTGCCCGCGTCGTCCGGCACGGAGCTGCCCCAGTGGATCTGGCCACTGCGGCGCGGCTCGGGCCAGTGGATCTCGCCGCGCGTCGGCTTCTCGACCTGCTCGGCGAGCGGCTCCACGAGCTCCATGGCGCGCGGCCGGTTCGGGTCGCGGCGCAGGAAGCCCTTCTTCTCCAGCATCTGGAGCTGGTGCTTCACGCTCGAGGGGCTCGCGAGGCCGACGGCCTCGCCGATCTCGCGCATCGACGGCGGGTAGCCCCGCGTCTCGAAGGACTGCCGGATCGTGTCGAGCACGAGGCGCTGGCGCTCGGTGAGGCGGTCAGCCGGCGAGATGGCGTGCACGTCGGCGACCGCCTCGTCGCTCGGCGCGTCCAGCGTGGCGACGCCGGAGAGTGCCGTGTCGACGGCTCTCGTGTCGCTGGTCTCGTCCCGTCCCGTCATGCCCGTGCCCCTCCCGTTCCGACAAATGTTCTCCTCTGCGGTGCCCACTCTAGGTCACAAAGCGGCTCGGCTCAAACGAATGTTCGAGCGTGTCTCGACACGGGCGGTGTCTCGTGCTACACAATGGTACGTGCGTTCTAACGAACGCGTGTATGACGGACAGAGGTTCGACTCGCTCTCCGAGGAGGGGCCATGGGTGACGTGATCCCGTTGCGGCAGTACCACCCGGCGTACGCGTCGGCACCGGCCGGGCCGGCCGCCGTCCGCCGACCCGTCCGCGCCGCCGAGGGGGCGGGCCCGCGGACGGTCGCCGACCGGCTCGGCCTGGCGGGCCTGCGGATCACGCGCCGCGGGCGCGTGGTGCTGATGCTGCTGGCGATGCTGCTCGTGGCGCCGATGGCCACGTGGGGCGCCACGGCCGTGGCCAGCGCCCCCGGGCAGCCGATCGAGGTGCGGGTGCACTCGGTGCAGCCGGGGGAGACCCTCTGGGGGTACGCGCAGGAGGTGGCGCGGCCCGGCGAGGACGTGCGCGACGCGGTCGCGCGGCTGCAGGACCTGAACGAGATGTCGACCGCCTCGGTGCGGGTCGGCGAGCTGCTTCTTCTTCCCGAGGAGTGACCGGGGAGCACGCTTCGCCGTCAAATGTTGCGGCGATGTTGCATGGCGGTGGTTTGCCCGCTTACGGTCGGGGCGCGACCGGAGCCCTCCGGTCCGTGGTCGACCACGCAGGAGTGAGCATGCACTGCCCGTTCTGTCGCCACGCCGACTCGCGCGTGGTGGACTCACGGACCGCCGACGACGGCCTGTCGATACGGCGTCGGCGACAGTGCCCCAACTGCAACCGCCGGTTCACGACGGTCGAGACCGCGAGCCTGTCGGTGGTGAAGCGCTCGGGTGCCACCGAGCCGTTCAGCCGGGACAAGGTCGCGGCCGGCGTGCGCAAGGCGTGCCAGGGCCGTCCGGTCAGCGACGACGACCTCGCCATCCTGGCCCAGCGCGTCGAGGAGACGCTGCGGAGCAACGGCAGCGCCGAGATCGACGCCTACGAGGTGGGCCTCGCGATCCTGGGCCCGCTGCGCGAGCTCGACGAGGTGGCCTATCTCCGCTTCGCGAGCGTGTACCAGTCCTTCGACTCGCTGGAGGACTTCGAGAGCGCCATCACCTCGCTGCGGGCCGAGCGCGCCCAGCGGACGGCGGCCCAGGCCTGACCGGCGCGCCGCCGTCGGCGAAATGCGTTGGCACCTGGGCGGCGAGTGGTGCAGGCTGGGGCCGGACGACGGACCCGATCGAGGGACCCCCGAAACAACAGGAGGTGATCGGTGTGACGGACGACAAGGCCACGACCGACGAGGCTCAGACCGCTGACGAGCCCACGGCCTCGACCGCGCCGAGCGCGGACGCGAAGGCGCGGTTCAAGGAGGCGCTGGACCGCAAGAACGCGGCCCGGCAGCGCACGTCGGCGAGCGACGTCAACACGGGCGCCGTGCACGGCTCGGAGACGACCGGCCCGGTGCAGAAGATGTTCCGCCGCAAGAGCGGCTGAGACGTCGGTGCGTGAAGGCCGCCGACCAGGTATCTGACCTGGTCGGCGGCCTTTGTCGTTCCCGCGCAGCTCCGGGAGGGAAGCGGCGCGACGGGAGTGCTGCGAGTGCTGTCACCTGGCGGTCCCAGACAGGTCCGATGCGTTCGGGCTCGGCCGAACAAGGTGGTCGCATGTCACGTGCGGGGGAAATGTGGGGGGCGGGGACAGAGCCAGCCCTTGGCACCGCCCCAGACCGAGATCCCGCACGGAAGGTTCCTCTGCCATGTCATCTCGAACACGCGTCGTCGCGGCGCTGTCAGGACTGCTGATGTTGTTCTCGGGCACCGTGACGACCGCCGCCGCGGCCAGTGACGCGGGCATCAGCGATCCGATCGCGCCCTACGAGCCGGTGCTCGACGTCTCTGGCGTCTCGGCCCCCGGCCCCTCCCTCGAACCCGATGTCGGCGTCCTTGACCTGAACTCGAACCCCCAGGTCAGCCGTAACGGCGGAACCGTCGGCTACACCAACTTCAGTGCCGCGCGTGGGACGCAGTCACCCGGTTGGTTCCCGTCCACCGTGAACTGTCCGCGTGGGTACGTCTGTATCTACACGCCCTACCGGCTGACGACCTCCACGCAGTACTGGCGCATGTGGAAGCTGTACGACCCCGGGCTCTACGACTTCAGCGACTTCCTCTACAACGGCACCAGCTACCTGGTGAACAACCAGACCGGTGGCTGGAAGGCTGTCCGAACCGACGCGGGCAACCTCGCTGAACCCATCGCACCCTGGTACTGCGCCTCGCGCGTCTCGCAGCCGCGTGGGTTCTTCGGCACGAACTACTACCCCGCGTGGGGCATCTGGGTCGACGACGGCCGCAACGGCACGTGCACCTGGGGCTAGCGCGCGGGCGTTGCCTGTGGCGGGTCCGGCCTCCCAACCAGGCCTGCCACAGGCAGACGGCACGCGGCTGCGCCCGGCTTCGTGGGTCGTGAGTCGTGGCACGTGGGTCGTGAGCGACGCCTTGGTCCCGGTCGTGCATCGCCGGGCGGTGCACGAGGCGGGGCCGCGCCGCCTCGCGACGTAGTTCGGGTCTCGCCGAGGCCCGGCGCCCCGCGGTCAGCGTGCCGCGGTGGCTGCCTGTTCCCGCAGAGCGTCGATCTTCTCGGCGTCGCGGGTGCCCGGCACGGCCCAGTTCATGACGATGTGCAGGTCGGCGTGCTCGACGGCGAGGATGTCGCAGTCGACGGTGATGGACCCGAGCTCGGGGTGCACGATCGTCTTGTGCGAGCCCGCGAGCGGCAGGGTCTCGTAACGCGCCCAGAGCTCGTCGAACCGTGGGGCCGCGCGCAGACCGTCGATCAGCTCGGTGACGGCGCGGTCGTCGGGGTACCTGTCGGCAGCGCGCCGCAGGTCGGAGACCATCATGCGTTCGAAGGCATCGGTGTGTGCCGTGTCCCGTTCCACACCGGAGACGCCGGCCGGCGTCTCGGCGGAGAAGTGCCCCCAGATCATGTTGCGCGCCAGTGCGTCTCCGGGACCGGAGACGAGGTCGGAGGGTGTACCGAAGAGCTGCCCCCACAGCGGGTTCCACTGCACGGCATCCCATGTCGCGGTGAAGACTGCCACCGGCGTGTCGGTCATCCGGTCGATCATGCGCTGCACACCCGCCGGAACCTCGCTCGGCACCGAGCCCGAGGGCGGGACCACCGAGCCGGCGAGCCGGTAGAGCACCTCCCGGTCGACGGTGCTCAGGTGCAGCACGTCCGCCAGGGCCTGCAGCACGCCGGCCGACGGACGGGTTGCCCGGCCCTGCTCGAGCTGCACCAGGTAGTCGAACGAGATGCCGGCCAGCAGCGCCAGCTCCTCACGCCGCAGGCCGGGTGACCGGCGGCGGCCGACGACCGGCAGGCCGACGTCGGCAGGGCCGATGGTCGCTCGCCACGCGCGCAGAGCAGTGCCTAGGCCGGTCCGGGAATGCATCCCCCGAGTATGAGCCGAGTCCCAGGGGACTGGGTGGTACTCCGGGTCATAGCGAAAGACACGCCTGGTACCGCCCTGCGGCCGCGCAGAGGATCGACAGGGCCGAGGGAACGACGCGGTCCGACCACGGTCATCGTGACGGGCCTCGTCGCCCTTCCGCCGAACAGATCCCCGGCAGCGGCTCCTGCCGCTGCCCAGCACAGGAAAGTTCTCGTGATGACACAGACCATCGGAATCATCGGCTCGGGGCTGGTCGGCGGCGCGATCGCCCGCCTGGCCGTCGCCGCAGGCCACCATGTTGTCCTCAGCAACTCGCGGGGCCCGGAGACGATCTCCGGACTGGTCCAGGAGCTCGGGCCGCTCGCCCGGGCGGGAACGGTCGACGAGGCGATCGAGTCCGGAGACATCGTCGCGCTCCCGCTCCCGCTGGCCAGCTACGAGGCGCTCCCGGCCGACAAGCTCGCCGGCAAGGTCGTCCTCGACCAGACGAACTACTACCCCGAGTTCTGGCGTCATGCCGAGCTCGACAGCGGTGCGCTCACCTCGAGCGAGCTGGTGCAGCGTCACCTCAAGGACTCGACCGTGATCAAGGGGCTGCACAACTTCGACTGGAACCACATCCACGCCAACGCTCGTCCGCAGGGCCACCCCGACCGCATGACGGTCCCGGTGGCCGGGGACGACGAGGCCGCCAAGCGGCTCGTGACGCAGTTCGTGGAGTCGATCGGCTACGACGTCATCGACGCCGGCTCGCTGGCCGAGAGCTGGCGGATCGAGCCCGAGACGCCGATCTACTTCTGGCCCTATGCGCCCGTCGTCCCGGACGGGCTCTCCGAGGACGAGCAGAAGCGCCACTACCTCGAGGCCCCGGTACCGCCCGTCACGACCGAGATCGCCCGGCAGATGATCGACAGCGCGGTGCGCCCGTCGCCCATCGGCGGGGAGCTGGCGAAGATGCCTCCGGCGCACGTCGCCATCTTCATGGAGCTCGCGAGCGGCAACACGGTCAAGAAGTAGTGACGCACCCGTAGTCCTGTGGGTTGGGGGGAAGGGCACGAGCGGAGGGGCTGGTCCCACGGCGAACGCATACGCCGTGGGACCAGCCGCCGGCTACGTCCTTGGCTGCGGGTGAGCGGTCATCCGACGGCCGCCACGAGCGCGGCCAGCGACTCCCAGCGCACGCCGGGCGTGTAGTTCAGGGTGAAGTAGGTGATGCCGAGCTCGTCCCGCATCGAGAGGATGGTCTCGGCAGCCCGCTCGACAGGGCCGCCGAGGTAGACGGCGCGGCTCCGGAGCTCGTCGTCGTCCGCGCCCGGCACGAGCAGCCGCATGATGGACAGGTCGTCCGGGTCGTCGAGCCCCGTCTGGAAGAAGCCGAACGAGAGCTCGAGCCCGTCGGCCCGGTCGCCCGCTTGCCGGAGGAGGAAGCGGACGCGCTCGGTGAGGTCGTCCCGGGTGCCCAGCGTGTTGAACGCGACGATGTCGGCGTGGGCCGCCGCCGTGGTCAGGACGCGGTCGCCGTTGCCGCCGATCATGATCGGCGGCGGGGCCTGGACCGGGGCGGGGGAGTAGTCCGGGTCGGACAGGAGTCGACGCAGCTCGGTGGCGGTCCAGGCGAGGTGGTCGACGCGCTCACGAGGCGAGGGGAACGGTAGGCCGGCCTCGGCGAACTCCGCCTCGACGTAGCCGCTGCCGAGCCCGATCTCCAGCCGGCCGTCCGTCGCCGAGTCGACGCCGGCCAGGTCCCGTGCCAGCAGCGCCGGCCGGTAGAAGGACGAGTTGAGCACGTGGGTGCCGACCCGGATCGAGGGCGCGGCGGCCGCGACGGCCACCAGGGGTGGCAGCGGCGCGTTCATGCCCAGATGGTCGGCGAGCATGAAGACGTCGAAGCCGGCCTGCTGCGCCCGGCGCGCTTCCTCGGTGAGCACCGGCACGGGCGCGTGGCTGTGGCTGACGACGCCGAACCGGATCGTGCGTGTCGACATGTCGGGTCTTCCTTTCCGTCCTGGCGGATGTCTGGTGAGCGTTCTCGCCGACGGCCGGGTCGTGCCGGGGCGACCCGGTATGACCCGGCCGTGCGGTGGTGTGCCGGCGGGTGCGGCGTCCCCTTACAGCTCGTCGTCCGTGGCCTGCAGGAAGTCGAGGACGGCGCGGTTCCACTGCTTCGGTGCGGTCACCGACACGTAGTGGCCGGCACCGTCGATCCGCTCCATGCGCAGCGGCCCGTCCAGGTGCAGTGCGGAGGTCCCGATCTGCTCCAGCCCCAGGTAGGGGTCGTTGCCGGAGTAGATGACGAGGGTCGGTGCGCTCACCTTGGGCAGCAGCTCCGTCTCCGAGGGGTGGTCCGGGTTGCTGTTGGCCCGATACCAGTTCAGGGAGCCGGTGAGCAGCCCGTTCGGCGTCCGCGAGAGCGACTCGATCCAGGAGTCGACCTCGGGGTGGTGCCGCATCCAGGTCCGGAACAGCGCCCAGTCGTCGGCCTTCATCGCCTCCTCGGCGACGTCGAACTGGGCGAACAGCATGTACCAGGACTGCTCGCGCTGGCCGATGCCCGCGGTGAAGAACCCGTTGAGGTGCCCCACGTTGGTGCTGACGATCCGGCGGACCCGGTCCGGGTTCAGGGCCGCCAGGAACCAGGCCGGGGGTGCGCCCCGGTCCTGGCCGACGACGTCGAAGGTGTCCAGGCCGAGCGCGTCCGCGATGCCCAGGCCGTGCTCGTAGTCCTTGCGCATCGTGTACAGGGAGACGTCGTCGGGACGGTCGGAGTCGCCGTTGCCGAGCAGGTCCGGGGCGACGACCCGGAACCCGGCCTCGACCAGCGCCGGTGCGTTGTGCCGGAACTCCTGCGAGGTGGCCGGCCCGCCGTGGAACATCAGCACGGCGGGTCCGTCGCCCTTGTCGTAGACGTTGAAGGTGAGGCCGTCGACAGTGACCTTCGTGTAGTCGGCGCTGTCCAGCGGCGCGTCGTAGCCTGCGTTGTTCGCAGCCATCGTGGTTGTCCTTCCTGGAGTGCGACCGGATCTCGGCCACGCATCGATCCTCGGCCGGTCGGGGCGGGCCCTCCAGGCGCCGGACGTCCCCAGGAACGACGTGCCTGGGAGTGCGGGTACCACCCGGTGCGCGGCGGTGCGGCGCATACTGGAGCGATGAGAACCCACACGGAGCTGGGGGCCGCCCTGCGGGCGTGGCGCGGCCGGATCGGCCCGGCCGACGTCGGTATGCCGAGCGGCGGCGACCGGCGGGTACCAGGACTGCGCCGCGAGGAGCTGGCGCTGCTGGTCGGCATCTCGGTCGACTACCTGGTGCAGCTCGAACAGGGCCGCGCGGCGAACCCGTCGGCGCAGGTGCTGGGTGCGTTCGCGCAGGTGCTGCGGTTGAACGCGGTCGATCGCGAGCTCTTGTACCGGTTGGCCGGTGCTGTCGCCCCGCCGTCGGGCTCGGTGCCGCACGAGGTGCCGCGGGGTGTGCAGCGCATGATCGACCGGATGAGCGACACCCCGCTGGCGGTGTTCACCGCGGCGTGGGACCCGGTGCAGTGGAACCCGTTGTGGGCGCAGCTGTTCGGGGACCCGGCCGAGCCCGGTGCCCGTGCGCAGAACCTGGCGTGGGGGCACTTCGGATCCGGGCGGCAGGAGGGTGGCTCGCGGATCGAGCGGGACGCCGCGCACACCGACGCGTTCGAGCGGCGCATGGTCGCGGACCTGCGCCGGGCCGCCGACCGGTACCCGGACGACCGGGCCGTCGCCGAGCTGGTCAGCGGCCTGCGGGAGGCGAACCCGCGGTTCGCGGAGCTGTGGACACGGTACGAGACGGTGCCGGGCGGGCGGTCGCGCAAGACCCTGGTGCACGCGGAGCTGGGCGAGATCGTCCTGGACTGCGACATCCTCACGATCGAGTGCGCCGACCTGCACATCGTGCTCAACTGGGCCGAGCCGGGCACTCCGGCCGCGGACAAGCTCGACCTCCTGCGCGACCGCACCGCGGCCGCTGCCCGCGGCTGACGCCCGCCGCCGTCTGCCTGGTGGGCAGTGCAGGGTGCGGGGTCACTCCGGGTGCAGGGGAAGCGTGAGGAGCACGCGCCATCCGCCGGACGGCGTCGCGCCCGTGGTGAGGGTCGCGCCCACCAGCTGCGCCCGCTCCCGCATGCCGACCAGGCCCATGCCCTGCCGCGCCGTGCCCGTCCGGCGGCGTCCGGGCGCCGGGTCGTTGACCACCTCCAGCGAGACCTCCCGCCCGTCGAAGCGCACGGTGATCCGCACCGGTGCCTCGGGGGCGTGCTGCCGGGCGTTCGAGAGCGCCTCCTGGGCCACCCGGTAGAACGCGGCGTCGGCGATGGGGGAGAGGTCCCGGGACGTGCCCGCGCGGGTCAGCTCCACGGTGTCGCCTGCCGCCCGCGCCGTGCGGACCAGCGCGTCGAGCGCGTCCAGCCCCGGCGGCGGCGCGTCGTGCGGGTCGGCGGCGTGCTCTCCGTCCGCCCCCGGACGCTCCCGGAGGACGCCGACGATCAGGCGCAGGCTGTCGAGCGTCTCCTTGCCCTGCGCCCTGATCCAGGCCGTGCCTCTCTTCGCGCTCTCCGGGTCGCTGTCGATCTGCCGCTCGACGGCGGCGGCCTGCACGACGAGGCCCGAGAGGTGGTGGGCCGCGACGTCGTGCAGCTCGCGCGCCATGCGTGACCGCTCGGCGACGATCGCGGCCTGCGTGCGGGCCTGCTCGGTCCGCACCAGGTCGACCGCCCGCTGCCGGAGCAGCGCGGCGTTGCTGCGGCGGGTGGCCACGGTGGTGCCGACGAACGCGCTGACCACGTACAGCACGATGCCCGCCGCGAGGTCGTTGACGAACGGCAGCAGCGGGTCGTGCCCCCCGACGGCGGCCGTCGCGGCCGCCGTCAGCGCCCCGACCGGCGCCGCCGCGCCGGCCAGGGCCATGGCGCGCCGGGCCGGCAGGAGCGTGCCGACGGTGTAGGCGGAGATCAGCGTCGCGACACCGCCCACGGAGAGGCCGGTGGGGGAGGCCGCGACGATGACCGCGTGGAGGGCGACGACCAGGCCGAAGGAAAGGACGGGACGGACCCGGCGCAGCACCAGCGGCAGTGCCTGGAGGCACACCGCCACGGCGAGGACCGCGCCCTGCACCGGGCCGACCGACAGGTCCTCGGTGCCGAGCGCGAGCTCGAACAGCGCGAGCACCAGGCCGAGCGACAGCACCAGCACGACCGCCGTGAGGACGCCGTCGCGCGCCGGCACGCCGGTGATCCCGAGCCGCGTGAGCAGGGCGTCGAGCCTGCCGGCCCGGTGCGGGACGAGGGCGTCGTCGAACCCCGGGGGGCCGTCGGTCGTGGGCATCGTCAGAACGATACCGAGGGCGCGAGCAGGCGGAACTCGAACGCGAACCAGGCGACGCCGGCCAGGGCGAGCACCAGGAGCGCCGTGCCGAGGACGCGCCACCAGCCGTGACGGTGGCGCACGGCGCCGACCACCTGCAGCACGGCCGGGACCAGGCCCAGCACGCCGATGCCCTGCAGCACCTGGAGCTGGCGCAGCGACAGCTCGCCGATCTCGTCCAGGCTCATGGCGGCCAGGACCGTCATCGTCCATCCGACGAGAGCGACCAGGGCGGCGGTCGCCGAGACCTTGGCCAGGATCCGCGCCACGCGGCTCGTGCCCCCGGGCAGGGGCCGGCGCCGGACCCGGCGCGCGATCGCGGCCACGGGCCACGCGACCACTGCCACCATCAGGACCAGGGCGGACAGCCCGAGCACGGGGAAGACCACCGCCGGGAGCCGCTCCGGCTGGGCGGGCAGCAGTGCGAACGCGCCGTCGAACCCGATGGCCTCGACCCGGTCGTCCGCGACCCGCACCGCGAAGGTGCGCTGTCCGCCGACCTCGCGCCAGACCCACGGCTCGACCTCCTCGTACAGGGCGGGGGAGGTGGTGCCGAGGCCGGGCGTGAGGAGCAGCCGGCCGTCCGCTCGTGCGCTCACCTGCGTGGTGCTGAACACGTCGAGCGCCGACAGGAACGTGGAGTGCATGGTTCGGGAGCCGACGTAGGTGCCCTCGACGGTCGCGGCGTGCTCCGCGGCGGTGGCGGCGTCGACGGTGCCGGACTCCGGTCCGGACTCCGTGGGGAAGTACCGGTCGGTGAAGCCGTGCAGCACGGCCTCGCGAAGAGCCAGGGTGGCGTAGCCGTCGGCGCCCGTGCTGTTCAGCGAGACGAAGATCCCGGCCCCCTCCTCGGGGTAGATCTGCAGGTGGGAGTGGAAGTACTGCGTGTCCCCGCCGTGGCCGACGATCCAGCGGCCGTTGCGGCTCTCGTCGAAGAACCCGAGCGTCATCCGGGGGGCGGCGGCGAGGTTGCCCAGGCTGGTCTCGTCGAGCGCGGGGGCGTGCATCAGGTCGAGCGTCGCGGGCTGCAGCAGCGGCCGGCCCGACGTCGGCTCGCCGAGCTGGGCGAGCATGAAGCGCGCCATGTCCGGTGCGGAGGCGGTCAGCGCCCCGGCGGGCGGCGCCCCGACGATCTCGAACGGTCCGGGGGCGTCGGCGGACGAGGCGTAGCCGTGCGACATCCGGCCGCGCAGCGCCGCCGGGAGAGGCTGCTCGAACGTCGAGGACGCCATGCCCGCGGGCTCCAGGACGTTGCGCCGGACGTACTCCTCGAACGGCGTGCCGCTGACCCGCTCGACGACGTAGCCCGCGAGCGCGTTGCCGTAGTTCGAGTAGGCCGGCACGGTGCCGGGCCGGTACACCTGCTCGGGCGGATCCTGGGCCAGCGCCTCGCGGAGCACCGGGGCCTCGCTGGTCACGAGCCCGTCGACGACCTCCTCGAACCCGGCGGTGTGGGTGAGCAGGGTCCGGAGCGTGATCGGCTCGTCGAACCTGCGGGGCACCTCGAAGTCGACGTACTCGGCGATGTCCGTGTCGAGGTCGACGTCGCCGCTCTCGACGAGCTGCATGACCGCGGTGGCCGTGAACAGCTTGGACACCGAGCCCGGGCGGAACAGCGTGTTCTCGGCGTCGACCGGTACCGCCTCGCCGCCGGTGGTGCCCGTGTCGGCGTAGCCGTAGCCGCGGGTGGTGACGATCTCGCCGTCGTCCACCACGGTCACGACGCCGCCCGCGATGCCCGCGCTCTCCAGGGCGGACGGCAGCAGGCCGTCGAGCCACGCGTCGACGTCGCGCTGGTCGAGGGTGTGCGCGCCGGCCGGGGCGGAGATCCGCGGGGGCGGCACCGGTTCGTCGGCGGACGCCGCGGCCGCGGGGGCGCCGACGGTCAGGGCCAGGGCGAGGGCGGCCAGGGTCGTCGCGGCTCGCCGGGCGCGGGCCGGGCCGGCGTCCGGCCGCTCGGCGGGTGGGTGGTCGTGGGACGAGAACATCGTCGCTCCTCGCGATCGGCAGGTTGTCGAAGGCGTCCGGAGCGCTTCCTCCGGACCCCACCAGCCTGTCGGGGCGTCCGCGCCGGCACATCGGGCGCGGGTGCCCACTCGATCTACGACCTTTGGGGGAGGCGGGTCCTCGGCTCCTACCGCACCTGAGCCGGTTCGGGTGCCGGTCCGGGCTCCGGTTCGGGTGCCGGCCAGGCCCGCAGGACGGCGTCCGCCATGGCCTGCAGCTCCTCCCGGCTCACTCCGCCGGCGGCCTGTACCGCGATCCCGCTCATCGCCGTCGACAGGAGCCTGGTCAGCACGGCCGGAGTCGTGCCGGCGGGGAGGTCGCCCTCGTCGGCCGCCCGGTCGAAGCGCTCGCGCAGCCGCGCGTCGATGTCGCGCCGGCGCTCGTTGAGCAGCTCCCGGATCTGTGTCGCCCCGTCGGAGGTGACCAGGGCGCTCTGCACGCCGAGGCAGCCATGGGGCATGTCCGGCCGGGTGGTGCCGTTCACCGCGCCGTTCAGCAGCACCGTGGCGACCCCCCGGGCAGTGGGCTCCCGGAGCGCGGGTTCGAGATAGCCCTCGGGGTGGTCGTCGTACCGCCGCAGGGCCTTGCGGAACAGCTGCTCCTTGTTGCCGAACGTCGCGTACATGCTGGTGGTCGAGATCCCCATGGCCTTGGTCAGCCCGGCGAGGCTGGCCCCCTCGTACCCGTGCTGCCAGAAGAAGATCATGGCCTTCTCCAGGGCCTCGTCCGGGTCGAACGCGCGGGGACGGCCGACCCCCTTCGACTCGCTCATCGTGGGCATGCCCCCAGTCTACTGCTTCCTGATCGATCGATGCGGAATACTGCGCATCGATCGCTACTTAAGTACAGTGCCGTTCCGCATCGATCGCTACAAAAAGGAGAAGCTCGATGAACGACACTGCACGCACCCGAGTCCTGGTGCACGGCGTCCCGGAGACCGACGTGATCTGGACGCCTCTGCTCAAGGAGCTCTCGGCGCTCGGGATCGACGACGTGGTGACACTGTCACCGCCCGCCTTCGGCGCCCCCGTGCCGGACGGGTTCCAGGCGACCATCGAGGGCTACCGCACCTGGCTCATCGAGCAGCTGGAGCAGTTCGACGCGCCGGTCGACCTGGTGGGCCACGGCTTCGGCGGCGCCCACGCCGCCGGCGTGGCGATGCACCGTCCCGACCTGATCCGTAGCTGGGTCAGTGACGCCATCGGCACCCTGGAGCCGGACTACGAGTGGCACGAGACAGCTCAGGGGTGGCAGACCCCGGACGGCGAGGCACTCATCGGCGAGCTGTTCGGTGGCGGCGTGGAGGCTCGGGCCCAGCGGATGGGCCAGTGGGGCATCCCCGCGGACGTGGCCGAGGTCGTCGCCGCCGCACAGGACGACCAGATGGCCCGCAACATCCTGTCGCTGTACCGCTCGGTCGCGCAGCCCGCCATGGCCGAGCAGGGCAAGGTGCTCCACCAGGCGGCAGCGCGCCCCGGACTGTTCGTCATCCCCCTCGAGGACCACGCGGTCGGGACGATCGAGCAGCGCCGGCGGGCGGCGCAGCGGGCCGGCGCGCAGACCGAGGAGCTCGCCGGGTTCGGGCACTGGTGGATGCTGCAGGACCCCGCGCGCAGCGCGCGCATGCTCCACGACTTCTGGGCGAGCGTCTCCTCGAGAGGCTGAGCTCCGCGCCGCGGCGCCGTGCTCAGGTCGTGGCCGGCCCGAGCACGGCGTCGACGGCGGTGAAGAGCGTCTCGGTCTCGGTCTTCAGGATCTGGTCGTCCGCGGGCATCGCCCGTTCGAGGGAGAGTCCGTTGAGCACCGTGCGCAGGAAGTGCACGGCACGGGTGTGGTCCCCGCGGGGCAGGGCGCCCTCGTCCGCGAGCACGGTGAGCCAGTACTCCATGCGGCGCAGCCCCTCGCGTTCGTAGGCGAGGTAGGCGTCGCGAACCTGCTCCGTCGGTTCCGGCACCAGGAACGCCTCGTACGCCCTGGTCCAGGTCCGGCGCGCCTCGGCGCCGACGCCTGCGGGCGCCAGCACCTGCCGCAGGCAGCTGACCAGGCGGTCCCGCGGGGGCACCGACCGGTCGAGGATCGGGTCGTCCGAGACGAGCCGTCCGTAGATCCGCCGGAGCACCGCCTCCCGCAGCTCGCGCTGGGTCGGGAAGTGGAACCGGAGCGATCCGGTGCTCACGCCCGCGCGCGCGGCGACGGCCCGGACGCTCAGGTTCGTCCCCATGTCTTCGGCGATCATCTCCGCCGCCGCCTGCAGCACCTTCTCCCGAGAGCCGGTCAACGTCGCTCCTGTCTGTCGGATCACACGACCTCCAGTCTACTAGCACACCGTGTTAGTGTCCCACTGTCACACCGTGCTAGTCGTTCTGGCACGGCCCGAGCCGCGAGCCGGCCGAACAGGAGAGAAGTCCATGGCGCAACACCACCCCGGGTCCGGCTGGCTGCTCGGTCCCGACGAGCCGCGGTCGTCCGGCACGGTGCCCGGCGGGCTCGAGTACCACCGCGTCCTCGTCGGTGACCGGCGACGCATCGGGCGAGGCGTGCTGGCGATCGCTCTGGTGCTTGCCGGGATGGTCGTGTTCCCGACCGTGATCGGGCGGGCCCTGGCCGTGATCGACCAGCAGATGGGGCAGGTGACGCCGATCGTGGGCGGAACCGACTACACGCCGCTGTACCACGCGGGATCGATGCTCTCCCTGGCACTGCTGGCGCCTTGGAGCATGCTCGTCCAGCGCTGGCTCTACGGCGTCCCCGGCGCGTCGCTGCACTCCGTGACCGCACGATTCCGCTTCGACCTGCTCGGCAAGGCGCTCGTCGTGTTCGGCCCTGCCTGGCTGCTCGTCACCATCCTTGGGATCTTCGCCCCGTCCGCCGAGGCGCAGTGGTCGCGACTGGACCTGATCGGCTTGTTCGTCGCGACGCTCCTGCTCACGCCGTTGCAGGCCGCCGGGGAGGAGTACGGCGTGCGGGGCCTGATCTTCCGCGTGGTCGGCAGCTGGACGCGCAGCAGCCGGACCGGGCTCGTCGCCGGCGTGCTCGTCTCGAGCGTGCTCTTCACCGCGGTCCACGGTTCGACGGACGTGTACATCAACGTCTGGTACTTCGTGCTCTGGTCGTGCCTGGCGATCATCACGTGGCGCACCGGTGGTCTCGAGATCGCGGTCGTCCTGCACGCCGTCCTCAACACCGGGGTCCTGCTCGGCGCGCTCGTGGTGCGCGTCGACCTCGGTGCGCAGCTGGCCGACCGCTCCGCGGGCGTCGGCTCCGCCGTGCAGCTCGTTCCCACCGTGGCGGTCGTCCTCGTCACCGCCGTCGTGTGGTGGGCCACCAGGAAGGCGGGCCCTGTGCTGACTCCCCTCGTGCGCGCTCGGGCCCACTGAGGCCGGGCCGGTCGGCGGAGTCGCGAGACGATCCGTAAAGAGTTGCGGACTCTCCGTTATTCGTCACGGCACGTTCGTGCAGATGTCCAACGTGTGGGACCTCGAGACCCTCAAGCGGCAGCTCGCGAGCTGACCGGGCTCCGCAGGGGCCCCGTGTCGGCGCGTTGCAGGATGCTGCAACGCGCCGCGCCCCCGAGGGTGCATCGTCGTGCCCCGCGGTGCCGCGCGCCGCTGCACAGTGACGACACGACATCCAGGAGAGTTCATGCACGCATTCGTACGGTCCCTGACGGTGGCGCTCGCGGCGGTGTCCGCGATCCTCCTCGCCGGGTCACCGGCGGTGGCCGCGGCGCCCGGGTCCGCGGCGGAGCAGAGCTTCCAGGAGTGGCTCGGCGACGACGCGCTGACCATCGACCAGGTGCTGGCGCAGGAGCCGGCCGGCGAGGCGGGCACCACCGCGGTCTCCAGCAAGTACTACTGCGCGGTCGTCGACGGCACGACGGGCTGCAAGGACTACGCCTACGGCCAGGGTCTCGTGGTCGCTCGGCTCTACGAGACCACCCGGTTCCGCAACTCGGTCATCGTGGTGTTCAACCCCCACTACTCCGTCGGCTGCACGAGCGGTACCGGCGACAACGAGGGCCGGTTCAACATCAACACGGCCCTCCGGAACAAGATCAACTCCGTGAAGACCTACAACCGGTGCGACGTCAAGCTCTACAACGGGCTGAACGGCACCGGATCGTCGACGCCGTTCATCGACGAGGCGGCGAACCTGAACGTGTACGGCTTCAACCAGAGCGCCGAGTCGGTCCAGATCTCCTGACCCTGGCGCCGTGCACGGTGACGCGCGCGCGGTTCCGGCCCGCGCGCGTCACCCCTCGCCTGTCACCCGGTCGACCAGGTCGCCCCACCCCGCCGCGAGACGGTCGGCGGGCATCCCGCGCCGCGTGCTCAGGTGGTGCAGCAGCGGCACCTCCAGGGTGGCGAGCAGGCCCTGCGTGAGCAGGTCGACGTCGCCGTGCACGCCCGCCGCGACGAGCAGCGTCGCGACGTGCCGGGCGAGCAGGTCGTGCGGCGGGTCGTTCGAGTACCGCTGGTCGGCGGGCTGCTCGGCGGCCAGGTACAGGTCGCGGTAGCGCAGGCGGTGCTCGATCGCCGCCGCACCGAAGGCGTGCAGCCGGTCGACCGGGTCGGCGCCCGGCCCGAGCGGCGCGGGCCCCGTGAGGAAGGCCTCCTGAAACCTCTTCTCGGCGTGGTCCAGCAGCGCGCGCATCAGGCCCGCGCGGTCGCCGAAGCGCCGGAAGACGGTGCCCTTGCCCACGCCCGCCGCCGTCGCGACCTGGTCCATCGTGACGTTCCCTGCGCCGTGCTCGGCCACGAGCCGCGCCGCCACGTCGAGCAGCCGGTTGCGGTTGCGGACGGCGTCCGACCGCTCCCTGCGTGGGCCCCCGGCCAGCGTGATCTCGGGCGTCCGGGGCGTGCTCATGTCCCGAGCGTAGTTGTCCGAGGAGGCCGGGAACATATCCGGACCGTAGTCCGTTACTCTGTCGACAGCAAGCGGACCTTGGTCCGCTTCTTCTTCGGAGTGCAGGGAGAACAGAGACTATGGAGCTCGCACTGGGGATCCTGGTGGAGCCCGGCGACGGCTCAGGCAGCGGCGCGAGCGGGGCAGCGGCCCTCGCGCGGCAGGCCGAGGCCGGCGGCCTGGACCTCGTCGTGGTGGGCGGCGCGGCAGGGTCCGGCGCGGCAGGGTCCAGCGCGGCAGGGTCCGCGCCGACCGCGGGCCTCGACCCGTGGACGGTCGCCGTGTGGGTCGCGGGCGGCACCGAGCGTATCGGCGTCGGGACGGTCCCGGCCGACGCGCCGGACGCACCGCCGACCGACGCCGAGACGCCCGTGCCGTCCGTGGTGGAGAAGGCCTGGCAGAGCGCCGCCCTGCTCGTCGGACCGCGGTTCGTCGCCGGTGCCCGCTGGGTCGTCGCGCCCGCGGGCGCCGGGCGTGCCGAGCTGGAGGCGCTCGGTGCGGACGGGCTGCCCGTGGTGGTGCCGGTGCGCGACAGCGACGACGTCGCCCGCGTCGTGGACCTGGCAGGTACAGCCGGTACAGCAGGCCGGAGCGGGACCGGCCCGCGCAGGACGGCGGTCGCGCGTGCCCTGCGCCGCGCCGGCATCGACTACGACGCCGTCCCCGACTCCCTGGCCGCCACGGCCGTCGAGCCGGGTGACCGGGAGTACCTGGGGGTGAGCTCGAACTACCTGCGCGGCGGGGCGCCCGGCCTCGTGCTACGGCCCGAGACGCCCCAGCAGGTCGCGGACGCGCTGGCGTTCGCGCGGGCGCACACCCACGTACCGCTGGGCGTCCGCAGCGCCGGGCACGGCGTGAGCGGCCGGTCGACCAACGACGGCGGCGTGGTGCTCGACGTCGGCCGGATGAACCGCGTCGAGGTGCTCGACGAGGCGCGGCGACTCGTCCGGATCGGCCCCGGGGCCACCTGGAAGCAGGTCGCCGCCGCGCTCGACCCGTACGGGTGGGCGCTCGGGTCCGGCGACTACGGCGGGGTCGGCGTCGGCGGCCTGGCCACCGCGGGCGGCATCGGCCTGCTCGGGCGCGCGCACGGCCTCACGATCGACCACCTGCGGGCGGTCGAGCTGGTGCTGGCCGACGGCACGCCGGTCCGGGCCTCCGCGGACGAGAACCCCGACCTCTTCTGGGCGGTGCGCGGCGCGGGCGCGAACTTCGGCGTCGCCACGGCGTTCGAGTTCGAGGTGTACGACGTCGGCGAGGTGGGCTGGGCCAAGCTCTCCCTGGTGAGCACCGACATCGAGAAGTCGCTGCTCCGGTTCGGCGAGGTGGCTGGTGCCGCACCCCGCGACACCACGGTCTTCCTGGTCACCGGGCGGCCGCGCCGTGGACAGTCGACGATCCAGCTGTACGCGATCGTCGACTCGCCCGACCCGCAGGTCGTCGTCGAACGGCTCACGCCGTTCCTCGACCTCGGCGTGCTGGTGCAGCAGGAGGTGTACCTGACGCGGTACAAGGAGATCATGGGACAGGCGGCCGACGTGGGACCGGACGGGCACCACGGGCAGGGCGAGCCCGTCTCGCGCTCCGCGTTCCTGCCCGCCATGACCCCCGAGGCTGCCCACGACACCGCGGAGCTGCTGCGCAGCGGCCAGGTGTTCTTCTACGAGCTGCGTCCCATGGGCGGCGCCATCGCGGACGTGCCCGCGGACGCCACGGCGTTCGCCCACCGCACGCCCGCGTTCCAGGTCACCGCCATGGGCGTGGACCAGGACGACCTCGACGCGCGGTGGGACCGGCTCGCCCGCCACACGGACGGCCTGTACCTGAGCTTCGAGACCGACCTGCGGCCCGAGCGGCTGCACGACGCGTTCCCGCCGCCCGTGCTCGCCCGGCTGCGCGACCTCAAGCGCCGGTACGACCCCACCAACCTGTTCCGCGACAACTTCAACATCGATCCGTTCGACACCGATCCGTTCGACACCGACCCGCGCGACGGCTCCGCCGTCGTCCGCGCGGCCGAGGAGGGATGACAGACATGACCGACTACGGCCACGACCTGCTGTTCGGCACGTTCGTGACACCCGGCGCCCAGAACGCGGCCCACGTGCTCGACCTGGCCGTGACGGCCGACCGGACCGGGCTGGACCTGGTGACCTTCCAGGACCACCCCTACCAGCCCGCGTTCCTCGATACCTGGACCCTGCTCAGCTACGCGGCCGCGCGCACCGAGCGCGTCCACCTGAGCGGCAACGTGCTCAGCCTGCCCCTGCGCCCGCCGGCCGTGCTCGCCCGCGCCGCCGCGTCCCTCGACCTGCTCAGCGGGGGCCGGGTCGAGCTGGGGCTCGGCGCCGGGGCCTTCTGGGACGGCATCGAGGCGATGGGCGGACGGCGGCTGACCCCCGGCGAGGGCGTCGACGCGCTCCGCGAGGCGGTCGCGATCATCCGGGACCTCTGGGACACCGACACCCGCGGCGGTGTGCGGCACGACGGCACCTACTACCGGATGGCCGGGGCGAAGCGCGGTCCCGCGCCCGCGCACGACATCCCGATCTGGATCGGCGCGTACAAGCGGCGCATGCTCGCCCTGGCCGGCGAGATCGGCGACGGGTGGCTGCCCACCCTGGAGTACCTGCCCGACGGCGTCGCCTCCCTGCCCAGGCTCAACGCCCGCATCGACGAGGCGGCCACCGACGCCGGGCGCTCGCCGCGCGACGTGCGGCGGCTCCTGAACGTCATGAACGTGCGCTTCGCGCCGACCGGGCGCGGCATGCTCGACGGCCCGCCCGACCAGTGGGTCGAACAGCTCGCCGGCCTCGCGCTGGAGCACGGCGTCACCGCCTACCTGATCGGCGGCGACGACGTGGCGACCACCGAACGCTTCGCGGCCGAGGTGGTACCGGCCGTGCGCGAGGTGGTCGCCCGGGAACGCGCCGCCTGACGGCCGTGCCCAGGGGCGGGCGGGTGAACCCGTCAGGCCCCGGCGCGCACCCCGTCGGCGAACGGGCCCGTGCCGGCGAAGGCGTACGCGGCGAACCGCTCGCCGATGATCCGGTGGGTGGCGGTGTCGGGGTGCAGGCCGTCGGGCAGGGGGTGCTCGGCGGCGTCGTCCGCGCCGTACAGGGTGGTGCCGTCCAGGTAGTGGAGGTTCGGGTCGTCCCGCCCCGCCACGACGGCGGCCAGCGCGTCGCGGACCACGCGCAGCGTGAGCTTGCCCTGCTGCACCTCCTCGGGGCGGCCCGTGGCGACGAACCGCACCTGGTCGGTGCCGAGGCTGTCCGGGTCGACGGCACCCGGCCCGGGCGTGTCCTCGTGGATGCCCGCGAAGATCGGCGAGGCGAGCACGAGCGGCGTGGTCGGGTGCCCGTCGCGGATGGTGTCGAGGAACCCGTGCACCGCCGGCACGAAGGTGCGCAGCCGCATGCCGTCCAGGTTCACGACGTTGATGCCGAGCTTGACGCTGATCAGGTCGGCGGGCAGGTCGCGGATCGTGCGCGCCAGGAACGGGTCCACCAGCGCGCTGCCCCCGAAGCCGAGGTTGCGCAGGTCGGCGCCGCCGAGCCGGGCGGCCACGGCGGGCCAGATCCGGGTGGGGGAGGTCGCGTTGGACCCGTGGCTGATGGAGCTGCCGTGGTGCACCCACACGGGCCCGGCCGGCTCGGCGGGTGCGACGGGTGCGTCGGTGCGCAGCTCGACGAGCTCGACCGACTCGTTGTGCGGCAGCCAGACCTCGACGAGCTTGTCGCCCTCGCGCAGCCCGGTGAAGGTCGTGGTGCACGCGGGTCCGGGCCGCAGCTCGGTGCTGCCCGTGCCGAGGTCGGTCTCGATCACGTCGCCGCCGTCGAGCGGCTCGCTCGCGACCGGCTCGCCGTCGACCACCAGGTCGACGGCGCCGCGCGGGCGGTCCGCGCCCCGGTAGACGAGCCGCGTCGGGTGGGACACGAGCGTGACGGTGCGCGCCGTCGTCCGCAGCCGCAGGCGCACGCCCGACGGCTGTGCCTCCATCATCAGCAGCTGCGGGTCGGGGAACCGGGTGCGGACCCAGGCCGGGAGCCGGTGCGGGCGCAGGCCGCGGGGCGTGCGCTCCAGCTCGGCGGCGCCGTGCACGAGCGCGGGCGTGAGGGCGGTGGTGATCATGGTGCGGTGCTTCCTGTCTCGGGTGCTGTGCCGGGTCCTGTGCCGGGTGCCGTGCCAGGTCTCGTGGCGGGTGCCGACGCCGCGGGCCACCCCCGCAGCAGGCTGTCGAGCGCGTCGACGGCGCGGTCCCACGACACGTCGGTGCCCGGCTCGCGGTGGTCGAAGCTGCCGACGCGCTCCAGCGTGAGGTAGCCGTTGATGGTGGCGCCGAGCAGGCGCGTGGCGTGCACCCGCTCGTCCGGCGGGAGGTCGTAGCCGCGCAGCACGGCGTCGGTCAGCTCGACGAGGGTGCGGGCGGCGTCGGAGGCCGCGACGTCGGGTCCGGTGCGGCGCTGCAGGGCCTGCCAGCGTCCGGGGGCGTCCTGCGCGAAGGCGCGGTGCGCCTGGAGCAGGCCCGCGAGGGCGGCGCGTCCGGAGCGGCCGGCGACGGCGCGGGCCACGCGGGCCGTGAGGTCGGCGAGGGCGACCGTGCTGACGCCGTCCAGCAGGGCGGCGTGGTCCCGGACGTGGAAGTAGAGGCTGGGGGTCCGCACGCCCAGCCGGCGGGCCACCGCGGAGAGCGTGACGGCGTCCAGGCCGCTCTCGTCGGCCAGGGCCGTCGCCTCGGCGACGACGGTGCTCGGGTTCAGGGGAGCGCGCGACACCCCCTCAGCCTAAACCCTGTAGGCAGAAAACTACGGGGATGAGGGTGTGGGCGTGCTCACGCGCCGCCCGTACGGCGGAGGGGCGCGTTCAGCGCCAGTCCTCGTCGATCGGCAGCACGCTGAAGATGTCCCGGCTGGGCTCGCGGTGGATGGGCGGGGCGTCGTCGAGCCACCGGCGCACGGCCGCCCGCGCGATCAGCTCGTCGGTGGTGATGCCGGTCTCGCCGAAGCGGCCGTCGACCCAGGGGGTCCAGGACCACAGGTGCACCAGCTCGTCGCCCAGGTCCTCCATCATGAGGCGGTGGCTGTCGCTGGCCACGAGCATCGCTCCGACGAAGCGGTCGTAGTTGTCGACCGTGACCAGGTCCACCAGGCCGGAGTCGATCTGTTCGGCTGCGGCGGTGCGCAGGATCTCCTTGGCGGATGGCATGGGCACTCCTCGGTGGTAGGTGTGTGCGGACGGACTCTGCGGCGCGGTCATACGGCGATCCCCCGGGAGACGTAGCCGTCGATGAAGGTGCGCTGCATCATCAGGAAGAGCACGACGACGGGCAGTGCCATGAGCAGCCCGGCCGCGCTGACCAGGGACCAGTCGGTGGTGAATCCCTGCTGGAACGAGTAGAGCGAGAGGGCGACGGGCTGCAGGTCGCGGTCCTGGATGAAGGTGACCGCGAGCATGAACTCGTTGTAGGCCTGCAGCCCCGCCACGAGGGCCGCGGTCAGGACCGCGGGGCGGACCATGGGCAGCACGATGCGGGTGAACACGCCCAGCTCGCCGGCGCCGTCGAGCCGGGCGGCCTCCTCGTACTCGCGGGGCATGCCGACGAGGAACGCGCGGACCAGCAGCGTGGCGAAGGGGCTGTAGACGGCCCAGTAGATGATCACGAGGCCGATGGGCTGGTTGTACAGGCCCAGGAAGCTCCACCAGCTCACGAGCGGCACCAGGAAGAGCTGGATGGGCAGCGAGGAGGACACGAGCAGCCACAGGATCCACGCGCCACCGCCCGGCAGGCCGAGCCGGGTCATGGCGTAGGCCGCGGTGGTGGCGATGACGGCCACACCGGCGGCCGTGGCCAGGGCGATGAGCGAGCTGTTCAGCAGCGCGCCGCCCATGTGGGCCCGCTCCCAGGCCCCGGCGAAGTTGCTCCAGCTCCAGCTCTGCGGCGGACCCAGCGGGTTGGTGTCGATCTCGCGGGACGACTTGAGCGAGTTGGCGGCGAGCACGAGCAGCGGGCCGAGCGCGTACACGGCCAGCAGCCCGAGCACGATCCAGGTGACCGGCTGGGCGCGCCGCCGTCCGGCCACGGGGCGGGCGGGCCGCAGGGCGCTCGGGCGCGGGGCGCTGGGCCGCAGGATGCTCGTCCGGGGGGCGCTCATCAGACGTCCCACCGGAGTCGGCGGCGCAGGGCGAGGTAGCCCAGCACCGTGGCGGCGCTGATGACGGACAGCAGCATGGCGACCGCGGACGCGTACCCGTGGCGCTGGTTCTGGAAGGCCTCGCGGTACAGCACGGTGCTGAGCACGTCGGTCGAGCCGGCCGGCCCGCCCTGGGTGAGCACGTAGACGTAGTCGAAGACCAGGAACGACCAGATGATCGTCATCAGCCCGAGGAAGACGAGCGTGGGGCGGATCATCGGCAGCGTGATGTGCCAGAACTCGCGCACGGGTCCGGCGCCGTCGAGCCGCACCGCCTCGTACAGGGCCGGGTCCACGGACTGCATCGACGCCAGGAAGATCACCAGCAGGAAGCCCCACCACTGCCAGGTGTTCACGAAGGCGACCGAGCCGAGCGCGAGCGACGGGTTGCCGAGGAAGTTCACGTCCGCCAGAGGGTCGAGGAACGGCAGGCCGAGCGTCGACAGAGCGGCGGCGACGCCGCCGTCCGGGTCCAGGAGCTGGCGCCAGACGGCCGCGGAGACCACGGTGGCCAGCACGTAGGGCACGAAGTACAGGACGCGGAAGAACGCCTGGTTGCGGCGCAGCCGGGACAGCAGGAACGCGCCGACCAGGCCCATCGTCATCGGGACGACGAGGAAGAACAGGGTCCACAGGACGTTGTGCACCAGGGCGGTGCCCACGGCGTCCGACCGCAGCATCTCGGCGTAGTTCGCCAGGCCCACGAAGCCGGGGGCGTTGAGCCCGTCCCAGTCGGTGAAGGAGTAGTAGACGGACGCGAGGCCCGGTCCGGTGACGACGAGGAGGTTGACCACCAGGAGCGGCGTGACGAAGACCCAGGCCAGGAGCCGGCGCAGCCGCCTGGCCCCCAGCGGCCGGCCCCGGAGGGCCGGCCGCGGTCCGCGACGCACCGGGGCCCCCGCCAGCGAGGCCCCGGTGGTCGCCGTCTCGGTGGTCACTGGTCAGCCTTCGCTCTGGGGGGAGAAGGGGACCAGGGTGGTGCCGGCGTCGAACTCCTTGTCGAAGGTGTCCTGCATGCCGGCCAGGTACTCCTGCGCGGTGCTGTCACCGGTCACCACCTTGTCGAACTCGGTGATGAGGTAGGAGTCCGTCTTCGGGGGGAAGAAGGTCCAGGTCGCGTAGCCGACGTTGGTCGTCTCCGGGATCTGGCTGTAGAGGTCCACGGTGCGCTCGTCGACCTCGTCGGGGAACTGGTCGGCGCTCATCTGCAGAGGCGGGGGGTTCTCCCCGGTGCGGGCCGTGTACTCCAGGGCCCGGTCGACGTCGCCGGCCACGTAGTCGAGGAACGCCGCCGCGGCGTCCGGGTCCTCGGCGTCGGCGCTGACCGAGAGCTGCGTGCCGATCGCGAGGGGGAACACGCCCGGCTCGACGTCGTCGCTCAGCGACGGCAGGGGCGCCCACGCCCACTGCTCCGGGTCCTCGAACACCTCGGTGAGCGAGTTGAACGACCACGTGCCGCTCAGGTACATCGCGGTGGTGCCGTTCGCCAGGCCGGTCACGTTCGCCGTGTCGTCCGTGGTGAAGTACGACTCGGCGCCGCCGGCCAGCCAGCCCTTGTCGATCCAGCTCTCGACGAGCTCGATCGCCGCCACGAACTCCGGGTCGGTGAACTCCGCCTCGCCGGTCAGCACGTCGTGGATCTTCTCGGGGCCGACGGCGGCGTTGAACACCGCCGTGATCAGCCACTCGCTCATGCCCTGGTAGCCGGCGTTGCCGCCGCCCAGGGGCACCATCCCGGCGTCGTCGGCCTCCTGGGCGACCTGCTCGAACTCCTCGAGCGTGGTGGGCGGGGTCCAGCCGTGCTCCTCGAACACCGCGGCGTTGTAGTACAGCACCATCGAGCCGTAGCTGGCCGGCACCGAGCGCATGGAGCCGTCGATGGTGCTCAGCTCGTAGGCCCAGGGCAGGAACGCGTCCTGCCACCCGTACTCCTCGGCGTACCCGCCGAGGTCGACCGTCCGGTCCGCGCGGGCGAAGTCGGACGCCGCGGACGGCCCGTCGGCGTACACGATGTCGGGCGACTCGCCGGCGGCGACCGCGGTGTCGGTGAGCTGGCCGAGCGTCGTCAGCTCCTTGACCTCCATGTCGACCTGGGTGTCGTTCTCGGCGTTGAACCCGTCGACGAAGATCTCCTGGAACGCCTCCTCCGTGGTGGGCGCGTAGAACGCGCCCCAGTAGGTGACCGTCCCGCCGGCGTCGTCGCTGCCGCCGCTGCTCACGCAGCCGGCCAGGGCGACCGAGGCCGCGGCGACGAGGCCGAGGGGTACCAGTGCACGCTTGGTGATTCTCACTGTGGGTGTCTCTCTCGCGAGGGGGATGGTGCCGGGCGGGAGGTGCAGGGGGGTGCTCGGGGGTGCTCGGGGTGCTCGAGGGGTGCGGGGTTCAGGTCGAGTCGCGGACGACGAGCCGGTTGGACAGCGCCACGCCGCGGGTGATGTCGGTGACGTGACCGTCGAGGCGTTCCAGGAGGAGGCGGGCGCAGGCCCGCCCGATCTCCCGGGCGGGGTTCATGACGGTGGTCAGCGGCGGGTCGACGAGCGACGCCGCCTCGATGTCGTCGTAGCCGGTCAGGGCGAGGTCCTCGGGGACCCGCAGCCCCATGGACCGCGTCACGTCCAGCACGCCGAACGCGATCAGGTCGTTGGCCGCCACGATCGCGTCGGGACGGTCGTCGCGGTCCAGCAGGGCCGTCGCGCCGTCCCGCCCGCCCTGACGGGTGTACCGGGTGCACACCACGTCGTCGTCCCGGAGCGGCAGCCCGGCGGCGCGCAGCGCCTCCTGGTACCCCTCCAGGCGCTGCCGGGTGGGGGTCACGCCCTCGTCGCCGCCGAGGAACGCGATACGGCGGCGGCCCCGCTCGATCAGGTGCTCGGTGGCCTTGCGGGCGCCGTCGACGTCGTTGGTGTGCACGAAGTCGCCGCCGCCGGGAGGGGCCTGACCGAGGGTGACGAACGGGATTCCGGCGTCGTGCACCTCTGCGAGCCCGGCCGGGGGGAGGCCGAACGGGGCGGCGACCATGGCGTCCACGCGGCGCGTCAGGAGCCGGTGGATGGCGCTCGCCGAGCGGTCGAGACCGCTCGCGTCGGTGACGGTCAGCAGGATGTCGCGGGGGACGAGCACGTCCTGCATGCCGGCGGCGACCAGGGGGTAGAACGGGTTCTCCAGGGTCGGCACGATCAGGGCGACCGTGCCGGTGCGACCGCCACGCAGCTGCGCGGCGCCGGGGTGGGCGCGGTAGCCGAGGCGCGTGATCGCGGCCTCCACGCGGGCCCGCGTGGCTGCCGAGACGGGCCGGTTCCCGGTGACGACCTGCGAGACCGTGGACATGCTGACGCCCGCGGCCTCCGCCACCTCACGAATCCCGACCATGCGCTCCTCGCTCCTCCGTCGTCGCAAACCCTACGCGCAAAAGGTTTTGGAGTAGCATGCTCCAAGTTCACCCTGTGAGGCAAGACACAAGCGCAAAGACGTGCGCAAACATAGTGAGGCCACGCATGCTCTGCGTGCTGGTTCCATGCAAAACGTTACGTTTTCGCGGCGCAAGCGCTGCGAGGCGGGAACCGAGATACGGAGGAGCATGAACAACGACCGTGCGCGCGGTGCGCTGCTCGGCCTGGCGATCGGCGACGCCATGGGCGCACCGACCGAGGGCATGACGCTCCACGCGATCCGGGAGCGGTGGGGCCGGGTGCGCGGTTTCGTGGACCCCGAGGCGGCCGGCACCGACGACACGGAGTACGCCGTGCTGTGCGCCCGCGGCGTGCTGCGCGGGGGAGCGGACCTCACCTCCCGGGTCGTCGCCGACACCTGGCTGGAGGCCCTGCGCGCGCAGCGGACCGGGTTCAACCGGGCCGGCTTCAGCGAGATGATCGCCCTCGCCAACCTGCACTCCGGCATGGAGCCGCCCGCCAGCGGGCAGCGCAACGCCGAGACCTGGAGCGACGGCGCCGCCATGCGCGTCGCCCCCATCGGTGTCTTCGCCGCGGGCGACCCCGGGCTCGCCGCCCGGATGGCGCGCGCCGACGCCGAGGTCAGCCACTCGCGCGACGGCGTCTGGTGCGCCCAGGCGATCGCCGCCGGGGTCGCCGTCGCCATGGTGTCGGACGACGTCGAACCCGTCCTCGACGCCATGCTCGCCGCCCTGCCGGCCGACTCCTGGTCGGCCCGCACGGCCCGCCGGGCGCTCGACATCGCGGCCCGGGCCGGCACGCCCGAGCAGGCCGAGGAGGACCTCTTCGAGGCCATCCCCCTGCGGCACTACATGTGGGCCGACGTCGCCCCCGAGGCCGTCGCGCTGGCCATCGGCCTGCTCCGGGCCACCGACGGCACGCCCGCCGTCATCGAGTCCGGGGTCAACATCGGCCGCGACTCCGACACCATCGCCGCGATGGCCGGCGCCGTCGCCGGGGCCCTGCACGGCGTGAGCGCGTTCGACCCGGACGTCGTCGCGCAGGTGCGCACCGTGACCGGGCAGTGCATCCAGGCCACCGCGGGCACCGACCTGGTCGACCTGGCGGACGCCCTCGTCGACGAGGCCGACCGGGCCGCCGCCGTCGCACGTCCCACCGAGGAGACCCGAGCATGACCGACCGCCTCGACCGCGCCGTCGGCGCCGTGCACGGCCTCGCGCTGGGCGACGCCCTCGGCGCGCCCGCCAGCGAGCACCGGACCGTCCGCGACCCCTGGGTGCGGCAGATGCTGCGCAAGGGCCCGCTGGAGCTCGACGAGTCCCGCGTGCTGCGCCCCGTGGTCCCCTTCGTGCTCTCCGCGATCGGCGCTCCCACGCTCGTGCCGACCGACGACGCCGAGACCTTCGCCGTCGCCGCGCGGGTGCTCCTGGAGGCCCCGGGCCGGGACGCGGACAGCCTGTTCGACACCTGGCGTGGCCTGCTCGACACTCCCGACACGTGGGTGAGCGCCGCGCAGCGCTCCGCCCTGATCAACGCGGCGAACGGGCTGCGCCCGCCCCACACCGGGGCCGACAACCCGGCGTTCTACGACGACTCCGCGCTGCCCGGCGCGCTGGCGGTGGCGATCGCCACCGCCGACCCCGGCGAGGCGGCCGCGCTCGCGCGCGGCTACGCCGGCCTGACCCACGACGGTACGGGGGTGCACGCGGCCGCGGCCTTCGCGCGCGTGGTCGCCCACCTGCTGGCGGGGGCCGAGCTGCGGCCCGCGCTCGAGGCCGGCGCGGAGGACGTCGCCGCCGACGGCTGGCTCGCCGACAACGTGCGTGACGCGTTCCGGGTCGTCGACGAGGCGCGCACGCCCTTCGCCGCGCTGCCCGCGCTGGTGGCGCGGTTCGCGCCGCGCACCTACAGCCACCCGGGCACCGTCGCGGAGACGCTGCCGCTCGCGCTCGCGGTCACCGCGCTGACCGGCGGCGACCACGAGGCGGCCCTGCCCCTGGCCCTGTCGGTCACCCGCCACCAGGACAGCCTGCCCGCCCTCGTGGGCGCGCTGTGCGGGGCGGCGGGCAGCGCGCCGGACGCCGGCGCCGTGGACGTGGACGTGCTGCAGGGGGTCACGGTGCCGGCCGTCGCCGGGCGGTCGCTCGCGGAGCTGGCCGGGGCGCTCGTCACGAGCCGGTAGCGCGCCCGCGGTCCCGGGCTCAGCCCGCGTCGGCGCCGTCCACGTCGGCGCCGTCCGCGTCGACCCGTCGGAGGAACGGCAGCAGTGCGGCCGCCAGCTCGGCGGGCGCCTCGAGGGCCGCGTAGTGGCCCACGCCGTCGAGCTGTGCCGTCGCCACCGGTCCTGCGGCGACCTGTGCCAGGGTGTCGGCCGTGAACGGCCCGCCGCCCGCGCCGACGGCCAGCACGGGCACGCTGACGGGGTGCCCGGTCAGCAGCGTGCGCAGCTCGTCGCCCTCCGTGAGCACCGAGCGGTACAGTCCTGCCGCGCCGCGCCAGGCGCCGGGTCGTGCGTAGGTACGGGACAGCTCGGTGAGGTCGGCGTCCGTCACCGCGTCCGGCGTCGCCGTCAGGCCGCGGAACGTCGCCTCGAGGAAGGCGCGCTCGCGGCCCGCGAGGAGCAGCTCGGGCACGCCGGGGGTCGCGAGCGCGCCGATGTGCCAGGAGCCGCCGCGCGTCACGTCGGCGAGGGCCTCCAGGCCGTACCCGGCCAGGCCCATCTCGACCGCGGTGAGGCTCAGCACGTCCTCGGGGTGCGCGGTGACCAGGCGCAGCGCGGCGGCCCCCGCGACGTCCTGCGCCACGAGGTGCACGGGGCCGAGGCCGAGGTGCGCGATGAGGCCGTGCAGGTCGTCGGCCGCGACGGTGCTGCTGTGGTCGTCGGCGGCCGGGCTGGAGTCGCCGAAGCCGCGCAGGTCCACCGCGACGACGCGGTGGGCCGCCGCCAGGTGGGGCAGGAGACGGTGGAAGGCCCACCAGGTCTCCGGGAAGCCGTGCACGAGCAGGACCGGCGAGCCGGTCGTCCCTGCGGTGACGTGGTGCAGGTCGGCACCGTTCACGTGCGCGACGTGGTGAGCGGTCTCGACGGCGGTCGGTTCTGCCGTGGCGGGCATCGGGGTCTCCTCAGAATGGTCAACTCGGTTGTCTATCACAATAGACAATCTGGTTGTCGAAATCAACGCCCGTATCCTGGCCGCATGACACGCTCGGGTGCCGACCTCGCGCTGCTGCTCCTGGGCGGCTACCGGACGCTCGTCGAGTCGGTGGTCGCCGAGCTCGCCGCACGCGGGCACGACGACGTCCGCCCGGTGCACGACTTCGCCATGCGGGCGATCGCGTCCGGGGCGGACAACGCGTCGGAGCTCGGGCGCCGCCTCGCGGTCTCCAAGCAGGCGGCCGCGAAGACCATCGCGGTGCTCCTGGAGCGCGGCTACGTGCGGCGCGGCACCGACCCGGACGACGCGCGGCGCAAGCGGATCGAGGTGACCCCCCTCGGCTGGGAGGTCATGCACCAGGGCGAGGCGGCGTTCGACGAGCTGCGCGCCCAGTGGGCCCGGCGTATCGGCGCCGACGAGCTCGCGGCGCTCGAGCGGCAGCTCGCCGTCCTGGTGGGCGACGACGCCGTGCGCCCGGAGGCCGCGGGGCCGGCCGCGCACGACTGACGCGCAGGACTGAGCGGGGATGTTCAGCCCGCGGGCGGCGGGGGGCCGGCCGGCACGGGCTCCTCGAAGACGAGGAGCGTGTGCGTGTTGAGGATGCCCTCCATGCCCTGGATCTGGTCGAGGATCAGGTGGCGCAGGTCGGCGTTGTCGCGGGCGCGCACGAGCAGGATGAGGTCGAACTCGCCGCCGACCAGCCCGATGTGCTCGATGCCGCGCAGGGTGCGCAGGTTCTCGCGGACCGAGCGCCACTCGGCCTGCTTCAGGTTGACCGTCACGTAGGCCGACGTGCCCAGGCCGGACAGCACGGGGTCGATGTCGGCGCGGTAGCCGCGGATCACCCCGGTGGACTCCAGCCGCTGCACGCGGGCGTACGCGTTGGCGCGCGAGATGTGCAGCTTCTCGGCCAGCGCGCGCATCGACATCCGGCCGTCCTGGCGCAGCTCGGCGACGATGCGCTGGTCGACGTCGTCGAGGCCCGGTGCCATGTGTCTCGTGGTCACGCTCCACGCCCTCCCTGTGCTGGACGTTTGGATCGCATTACCGGCGCTAAGCCGGACACCCTCTCGGATCCGCGCCGTTGGTAGAATCCGGATAGAGGCTTGACCAGTATATCTACATGACGAGTGACGCAGATCGCATGATGCCGTCGACGGAGCCGGTCATGCTGCTCGACCCCGACGGCCGCCCGACGGCCGCCGGGGCGCTGCCCCCGGTCGAGGACCTGGTGCGCGGGTACGCGGGCATGGTCGTGGCCCGCCGCTTCAACGAGCAGGCCTCCGCGCTGGTGCGGCAGGGCAGGCTGGCCGTCTACCCCTCCTCCTCGGGCCAGGAGGCCTGCCAGGTCGCCGCGGCGCACGTGCTGGCCGACGGCGACTGGATCTTCCCGACCTATCGCGACACCGCGGCGGTGGTGGCCCGCGGCGTCGACCCGGTCGAGACCCTGGTGCTGCTCAAGGGCGACTGGCACTCCGGCTACGACCCGTACGACCGGCACGTCGCACCCCTGACGACACCGCTCGCGACGCAGCTGCCGCACGCCGCCGGCGTGGCCCACGCGGCACGCCTGCGCGGCGAGCCCACCGTGGTGCTGGCGCTGTGCGGCGACGGTGCCACCAGCGAGGGCGACTTCCACGAGGCGCTGAACTTCGCGGCGGTCTTCCGGGCGCCCGTCGTGTTCCTCGTGCAGAACAACCGCTACGCCATCTCGGTGCCCCTGTCCCGGCAGACGGCCGCGCCGTCGCTGGCCCACAAGGGCGTGGGGTACGGCGTGCCGGGCGAGCAGGTGGACGGCAACGACCTCGCCGCGCTCCTGACCGTGCTGTCCGGGGCGGTGGCCCGGGCGCGGGCGGGCGAGGGGCCGCAGCTCGTCGAGGCCCACACCTACCGCATGCAGGCGCACACCAACGCGGACGACGCGACGCGGTACCGCAGCGACGAGGAGGTCGCGGCCTGGGTGGCCCGGGACCCGCTGGTGCGGCTGGAGGCCTACCTGCGGGCCGAGGGCGCCCTCGACGACGCCCGCGCCGCCACGATCGCCGCCGACGCCGAGGACGTGGCGCGGCGCACGCGGGACGGGATCAACGAGGACGTCGAGCCCGACCCCGAGGACCTGTTCCGCCACGTCTACTCGCGGCCCACGCCGCAGCTCGTCGAACAGCTCGCCATGGTCCGGGACGAGCTGGCGCGGGACGCGCTGGCCGCTGCCCCCACACGTCAGGAGGCCGGCCGATGACCGCCACCACCGCTCCGACCGCCGCCACCGTGGCGCCCGAGACGCTCAGTACGGCGCAGGCGATCAACCGGGCCCTGCGCGACGCCCTGGCCGAGGACCCGACGGTGCTCGTGCTCGGCGAGGACGTCGGGGCGCTCGGCGGCGTCTTCCGGGTCACCGACGGGCTCACGGCAGAGTTCGGCGAGGACCGCTGCTTCGACACGCCGCTCGCGGAGGCGGGCATCGCGGGGTTCGCTGTCGGCCTGGCCATGAACGGCATGCGGCCCGTGATCGAGATGCAGTTCGACGCGTTCGCGTACCCGGCCTTCGAGCAGATCGTCAGCCACATCGCCAAGATGCGGAACCGGACGCGGGGCCGGGTCGAGCTGCCCCTGGTCATCCGCGTGCCGTACGCGGGCGGCATCGGCGGGGTCGAGCACCACTGCGACTCGTCCGAGGCCTACTACGCGCACACGCCCGGCCTGCACGTCGTCGCGCCGTCGACGCCCGCGGACGCGTACGCGCTGCTGCGGGAGGCGATCGCCTCGCCCGACCCCGTCGTCTTCCTCGAGCCGAAGAAGCTGTACTGGGCCAAGGGCGAGATGGACCGGGGGCCCGTGCCCGGGATCGGCACCGCCGTCGTCCGCCGCCAGGGCACCGACGCCACGCTCATCGCGTACGGGCCCTCCGTGCCCGTGGCCCTGGAGGCGGCCGAGGTCGCCGCGCGCGACGGGCGCAGCCTGCAGGTCGTCGACCTGCGCTCGCTCGTTCCGTACGACGACGCCGGGGTGTGCGCCGCCGTCGAGTCCACCGGCCGCGCCGTCGTCGTCGCGGAGGCCAGCGGGTTCGCCGGGTTCGCCGCCGAGGTCGCCGCGCGGGTGGGCGAACGCTGCTTCCACTCCCTGGCGGCGCCCGTGCGGCGCGTCACCGGCCTCGAC
This sequence comes from Promicromonospora thailandica, assembly GCF_024171955.1. Classification (GTDB taxonomy): domain Bacteria; phylum Actinomycetota; class Actinomycetes; order Actinomycetales; family Cellulomonadaceae; genus Promicromonospora; species Promicromonospora thailandica. The sequence goes on from NZ_JAMTCS010000003.1 coordinate 254,866, forward strand.
ATCCCGTACCCGCCGCCGAAGCTGGAGCACCTCCAGCTGCCCTCCGTCGACCGGATCCTGGACGCCGTGGACGACCTGCAGTGGGAGGACGCATGAGCACGGCCACCCTCCGCACCTTCCTGCTGCCCGACCTCGGGGAGGGGCTGACCGAGGCGTCGGTGGTGCAGTGGCTCGTCGCCGAGGGCGACGTCGTGGCCGTGGACCAGGCGGTGGTGGAGGTCGAGACGGCGAAGTCGGTGGTCGAGGTGCCCAGCCCGTACGCCGGCCGGGTGGGCGAGCTGCACGCGGCCGAGGGCCAGCTGGTCGACGTCGGCAGGCCGCTGATCACGATCCTGGCGGACGGCGACGGGGCGGGTGCTGCTGATGTTCCGGATGCTGCGGGGTCTGGTGCTGCGGGGGAGCGCGAGGGGGAGGTCTACCGCGAGGAGGAGCGCGCGGGGTCGGGCAACGTGCTCATCGGGTACGGCACGCCGCCGCCCGCGGGATCGGGACGTCGTCGTCCGCCGCGCGGCGCTCTGTCCGCGGTGCCGGACCGCCCGATCAAGGTGATCTCGCCGATCGTCCGGCGGCTCGCGCGGGAGGCAGGGCTCGACCTGCGGGCGATCCGGCCCACGGGCGCGGGCGGGGTCGTGACCCGGTCCGACGTGCGGGCGGCGGCCGCGGCGGCGCGCGCTCCCGTGGCGCCGCCGGGGGATGCTGTCGGGGGATCTGCTGGGGTGTCTGGTGGAGTGTCTGGTGGGCCCTCCGCGGTGGGTGCGTCCGGTGCTCCGGGCCCGGTGTCGTCCGGCGGTTCCGCGGTGGCGGCGTCGGCGGCGGGTGCCGAGGCGGGCGGTGTGGCGAGTGGTGTCACGAGCTCGGGCGGCGAGCGGCGGATACCGCTCACCGGCTTCCAGAAGGCAGCCGCCGCCGTCCTCACGCGGAGCCGCGCGGAGATCCCCGAGGCGACGGTCTGGGTCGACGTCGACGCGACCGCCTTGTGGGAGCTGCGCGAGGCGTCGCGTACGCCCGGCGACGACGGGCCGGGGCTCCTGGCGCACGTCGCGCGGTTCGTGGTGCGGGCGCTGCAGGAGTTCCCGGTGCTGAACGCGCGGCTCGACGTGGAGCGCGGCGAGATCGTGGTGCCGGGCACGGTGAACCTCGGCATCGCCGTCCAGGGTGAGCTGGGCCTCGTCGCGCCCGCGGTGCTGGGCGCCGACGCCCTGACCACGGCCGCGCTCGACGCCGCGATCCGCGAGGTGGTCGGCCGGGCGCGAGCCGGCCGGTCGACCCCCGCGGAGCTGTCCGCCGGGACGTTCACGCTGAACAACTACGGGGGTCTCGGTGTGGACGGCAGCGCGCCGATCATCAACCACCCGCAGGTCGCGATGCTCGGCCTCGGCCGGATCATCGACCGGCCGTGGGTGGTGGACGGGCAGGTGGTGCCGCGCAAGATCACGCAGATGTCCTTCGTGTTCGACCATCGGGTCTGCGACGGCGCCACGGCCGCCGCCTTCATGCGTCGCGTCGCGGAGTCGATCGAGCACCCGGTGGCGGCGATCGTCCGGCTCTGACGTCCGCCGCGTCGCCCTCCCCTTCGAGACCGAGGTTGCTTCGCTTTGCGAGGGCTCACAGCGAAGCAACCTCGGTCTCGAAGGGAAGGGGGGCGGACCGGTCGCCAGGGGCCATGAAAAGTTGTCCACAGATCCGGGATCCACCGTGCGGTGCGCACGAACGTTCGAGAGAATGGGGTACGTGAACGGCGGACGGGGGTGGATAATGGTGGAGCACGCGGACGACGGCGCGGCGGCTGGTGGCCTGCCCGCCGCGGTGTCGGTGGAAGAGGCGCTGGGCAGGATCGAGCGTGCGACGGATGACCTGGCCCGCCTGGTCGCCCCTGAGGTGCTGGACGGCTGGGGCGCGCCGAGCGCCGGCCGGCTGATGGAGGCGCAGGCGCGGGTCCGTCGGGTGACCGGGCGGCTGGACGGGGTCCGGTTCACCGTGCTGCCGCGGATCGAGGACGAGGGGTCGTGGCGGTCCGGTGGCATGGCCCGCACCTTCACGTCCTGGCTGCGGCTGCGCGAAGGCGTCTCCGCGAGCACAGCACGCAAGGACGTGACGATCGCCCGGCGGCTCGCCACGGCGTTGCCCGCCACGCGGGACCGGCTCGTGGCAGGCGCGCTCGGTGCGGATCACGCGCGGGTGATGGCCGAGGTCGCGCCGACCAGCGACGCCCGCACCGACGCGCTCGGCTGGCTGATCGACACCCGCACGGGTGAGCCGACCACCCCGGAGCGCTTCGTGCAGACCGTCGCCGTGGACTTCCCCGAGCCGGCCGACGACCCGGACGGAACCGCGACCCGCGAGCTGATGACCGCGGTGCTGGAGACCGCCGTGGCCGACGGGACGCTCGTCACCGGCGAGGGCCTGGTGCTGCGCGAGGCGACGGCGCTCAACGCGGACCAGTTCCGCACGGTGGCGCGCCGCTTCGCGACCGTGACCGACCCGGACACCGACGACGTCGAGGACGACAAGGCTGCCCAGGGCGAGTTCCTGGACCTGTCCAAGACCCTCGGCGGGTATCACGTGGCCGGGTTCCTCACCGACGAGCACGGGCTGCTGATCTCCACCGCGATCACCGCGATGCTGGGTGCCCCGGCGGCCGAGGAGACACGGACGCCCGGGCAGCGCCGGGCCCAGGGCCTGGCCGACGTGGCCCGGACAGTGCTGGACACCGGCCAGGCGTCGCCGGGGGCGGCGATCGCGCCGCACCTCAACGTCACCGTCTCCTGGACGGAGCTCGTCACGCAGGTCACCCGCACCCGCGACGGGCTGTGCCTCACCTGCGGGCAGGCGCCGACACGCGGTACGGGGGCCGGGACAGGCGGTGCGGACGGCACCGGTCACGCCGGCGGGCCGGGTGGCGCAGCGGGTGGTGCCGCGGCCCCCTCGTTGCCGGCAGCCGGCGGACCTGTGTTCACCGAGACGGGCGGCCGCGCGCCACGGGCGTTGCTGCGCCGGCTGGCCTGCGACAGCTCGGTCACCAGGGTCGTGTTCGGGCCTGACGGTGCCGTGCTCGACGTCGGCCGGGCGCAGCGGACCGTGACCGGGCCGATGCGCCGCGCGGTGATCGCCCGGGACGAGCACTGCGTGTACCCGGGGTGCGACCAGCCGCCGTCTCGCTGCGAGGTCCACCACGCGGTGACCCACTGGGCGGACGGCGGTGGGACGTCGGTCGCGAACAGCGCCCTGCTGTGCTGGTTCCACCATCGGCTGGTCGACGCGCGGGGCATCACCATGCACTGGACGGGCAAGCCCGCCGGCGGCGCGGGTGCCGGATCCCTGGTCGAGACCGGGTGGGCCTTCACCGACGCCCGCGGGCATCGGATCTGCCTGCCCGAGGCCGTCGACCCCCTGCCCACGCGGGACGCCGGACCGGGTGCGGCCACCGCCGACCCACCGATCGCGGAGGCAGCATGAGCCGCGGCACGTCAGCGCGGGTCGATGAGCTGGTTGGTGATGCGCGCCGTGCAGATGCGCCGGCCCTGCGCATCCGTCACGACGATCTCGTGGGAGGTGACCGTCCGGCCGAGGTGCACAGGGGTCGCGGTGCCGGTCAGGATCCCGTCCGTCGCGCCGCGGTGGTGCGTGATGTTGAGGTCGACGCCGGCGCACACCTTCCCCTGGGTGCTGGCGTGGATCAGGGCGCACCAGGAGCCGAGCGCCTCGGCGAACGCGGCGGTCGCGCCGCCGTGCAGGCGGTTCAGCGACTGGGTGTTCCCCTCGACGGGCATGGTGGCGACGACCCGCTGCGCCGACTGCTCCAGCACCTCGATGCCCAGCTTCTCGTCGAGGGCTCCCAGGGTGATCGTCCACGGCTCGGTCATGTGCCGGCCGCCGGGTCGCGGGGCTTGAGGCCGTCGAAGAGCACGCCGGAGACCGTGGCGGCCAGCGCGGCGTCGTCGAGCGGACCGCCGGGGCGGTACCAGTCGGTGAGGGAGTTGACCATGCCGAAGACGAGGCGGCTGATGACGTCCGGCTCGACGTCGGCGCGCAGGTCGCCCTCCGCCGCCGCCTGCCGCACGAGCGCGGAGAGGCGGTCGTCGATGTGGCGCCGTCGCTCCATCGCCGACCGCTCGACGTCGCTGTTGCCGCGCACGCGCAGCAGGAGCGTGACGGCGGGCAGGTGGGTGGCGAGGATGCGGACCGCCGCCTCGACGGCGGTCCGCAGGCGCACGATGCTGCGCTGGCCGTCCGAGGCGACCGCGGCGGCCTCGACCGCCGCGCTCAGCCCTTCGAGCGCCTCGTCGAGCGCCGCCGCGAGCAGCGCCTCCTTGCTGACGAAGTGGTGGTAGACGGCCGACTTGGTGACGCCGAGCTCCGCCGCCAGGTCGCTGACGGACGTGGCGTCGAAGCCCCGGCGGTTGAAGAGCTCGATGGCCGTCCGGAGCACCGCCTCGCGGTCGTGCCCCGGGCGTCCGCGAGGGCGGCGGCCGGGCGGAGCGTCTGTCGTCATCGGCTCATCGTCGCAGACGGGGGCAGGTCTCAGCCCGCCGTCTTCGCGACCAGGGTCAGCACGTCGTACGCGGCCACCTGCTCGCCGTCCTGGTTGGTGACGTCGGCCTCCCAGCGCACCTCGCCGTAGTCCGCCGACGTGCGGGGCGTGATCTGCTTGACGGTGAGGGTGACGCGGATGGTGTCGCCCACCCTCACGGGTGTGAGGAACCGCAGGTTGTCGACGCCGAAGTTGGCCAGCACCGGCCCGGGGTTCGGCTCGACGAAGAGCCCCGCCGCGAGCGACACCACGAGGTAGCCGTGCGCGACGATGCCGCCGAAGAACGGGTTGGCGGCCGCCGCCTCGGGGTCGGTGTGCGCGTAGAAGGTGTCCCCGGTGAACTCCGCGAAGTGGTCGATGTCCTCGAGCGTCACGGTGCGCGTCGCCGTCTGGACCGTGTCGCCGATGCGCAGCTCCGCGAGCGACTTGCGGAAGGGGTGCACGTCGTCGACCAGGTGCCGCGACCCCGTGGTCCACCGGCCGGTGACCGCGGTGAGCATGTCGGGGGAGCCCTGGACGGCCGTGCGCTGCATGTGGTGCAGCACGCCGCGGATGCCGCCCAGCTCCTCGCCGCCGCCGGCCCGGCCCGGTCCGCCGTGCACGAGCATCGGCAGGGGGCTGCCGTGCCCTGTCGACTCGGCGGCGTCGTCCCGGTCGAGGACGAGCACGCGGCCGTGCCACGGCGCGAGCCCGCGGGTCACCTCCCGGCCCACCTGCGGGTCGTGCGTGACCAGCGACGCGACCAGGCTGCCCCGGCCGCGCGCGGCCAGGTCGACCGCCTCCTCCAGCGACCCGTAGGTGAGCACGGTGCTGACCGGGCCGAACGGCTCCACCTCGTGCGGTTCGGCGGCGCCCGGGCGGGCGCGCAGCAGGACGGGGGAGAGGAACGCGCCGCGTTCGGCGTCGGCCCCGACGACGTCGACGTGCGCGGGGTCGCCGTAGACGATGTCGGCGGAGGCGCGCAGGGCCTCGACGGCCTTGCGGACCTCGTCGCGCTGGCCGAGGCTGGCCAGCGCGCCCATGCGGACGCCGTCGTCGGCCGGGTTGCCCACGGTGATCCGGGCGAGGCGCGCGCTGATCGCGTCGATCACCGTGCCCGCCATCGCCTCGGGGACCAGGACGCGCCGGATCGCCGTGCACTTCTGGCCGGCCTTGACGGTCATCTCGGTGACGACGCCCTTGACGAACAGGTCCAGCTCCGGATCCTCCGGCCGCACGTCGGGGCCCAGGATCGAGCAGTTCAGCGAGTCGGCCTCCACGCCCAGCCGCACACCGCGGCGCAGCACCGCGGGATGGTCGCGCAGGATCCGGGCGGTGTGCGCCGAGCCGGTGAAGGCGACGGAGTCCTGCTCGCCGAGCTCGTCCAGCAGCGTGCCCGCGCTGCCGCACAGGAGCTGCAGGCTGCCCTCCGGCAGGATCTCCGAGGCGATGATCCGCCGGACGACCGCCTCGGTCAGGTACGCCGTCTGGGTGCCCGGCTTGACGATGCTCGGCAAGCCCGCGAGGAACGCGGGCGCGAGCTTCTCGAGCATGCCCCACACCGGGAAGTTGAAGGCGTTGATCTGCACCGCGACGCCGGGACGCGAGGCGTACAGGTGCTGGCCCACGAAGGTGCCGCCCTTGCCCAGCGGTTCGAGGGCGCCGTCCAGCACCACCGTGTCGTCCGGGAGCTCCCGCTTGCCCTTGCTCGCGTAGCTGAAGAGCGTGCCGATGCCGCCGTCGATGTCGACCATCGAGTCGCGACGGGTGGCCCCGGTGTGCAGCGAGAGGGCGTAGAACTCGTCCTTGTGCCGCCCCAGCTCCAGGGCGAGCTGCTTGAGCAGCCCGGCTCGCTCGTGGAACGTCAGCCGGCGGACGGCGGGGCCGCCCACCTCCCGCGCGTGGGCCACCAGCGCGGCCAGGTCGATGCCGCGGCTCGAGACGCGCACGACCTCCTCGCCGGTCACGGCGTCCAGCACCGGCTCCCCGTGGTCCGCGCCGGCCCGCCACCGGCCCGCGACATAGCTCTCCAGCTGTGTGCTCACTCTGCGTCCCTTCGCCAGTCCCGTCACGCCGGTGTGCCGGAAGCCGTTGTGCAACCCGTCGCACGTGTGTCACGCTAATACAGAACGCTCGGTCAGTAAATAGTCGGCACGCAGGCCGGCGCAACGGCGACGTCGCCCTGGAGGTACCCATGTCGGTAGCCGCGAACCCCGTCCCGGAGAGCCTGCTCGAGGAGCGGTTCGAGGCCACGATCGCCCGCAAGGACCGGATCGAGCCGCGCGACTGGATGCCCGAGGCCTACCGCCGCACCCTGGTGCGCCAGGTGGCGCAGCACGCCCACTCCGAGATCATCGGCATGCAGCCCGAGGGCGCCTGGATCGGCCGCGCGCCGTCACTGCGCCGCAAGGCGATCCTGCTCGCCAAGGTCCAGGACGAGGCGGGTCACGGCCTCTACCTCTACTCGGCCGCCGAGACGCTCGGCGTCTCCCGGGACGAGCTCACCGAGCTGCTCATCAGCGGCCGGCAGAAGTACTCCTCGATCTTCAACTACCCCACGCTGTCCTACGCCGACGTCGGCACCATCGGGTGGCTCGTCGACGGCGCCGCCATCTGCAACCAGGTGCCCCTGTGTCGCACGTCGTTCGGGCCCTACGGGCGGGCCATGATCCGCATCTGCAAGGAGGAGTCGTTCCACCAGCGGCAGGGGTACGAGCTGCTGCTGACGATGATGCGCGGCACCGCCGAGCAGCGGGCCATGGTCCAGGAGTCCGTGGACCGGTTCTGGTGGCCGTCGCTCATGATGTTCGGCCCGCCCGACGACGCCTCGCCCAACACCGCGCGGTCCATGGCCTGGGGCGTGAAGACCCACACCAACGACGAGCTGCGCCAGCGCTTCGTGGACATGACCGTGCCCCAGGCCGACGCGCTCGGGGTCACCCTGCCCGACCCCGACCTGGCCTGGAACGAGGAGCGCGGGTCGTACGACTTCGGGCAGCCCGACTGGGACGAGCTCTGGGCGGTCGTCGCGGGCGACGGCCCCTGCAACGCCCAGCGCGTGGCGCACCGCACCCGGGCCTGGAGCGAGGGCGCCTGGGTGCGTGAGGCGGCGCTCGCGTACGCCGCGCGCGAGAGCGCCGGGCACGAGGCGGACCACGGAGCGGACCACGGAGCGGACCACGGAGAGGACGCGGCATGACCCAGGACGTGACCCAGGACGTGACCCGGCACGACGGCCCCGTCAGCGGCGAGTGGCCGCTCTACGAGGTGTTCGTGCGGGGCAAGCGGGGTCTCAACCACGTGCACGTCGGGTCGCTGCACGCGCCCGACGACGAGATGGCGGTGCGGCACGCCCGCGACGTCTACACCCGGCGCAACGAGGGCGTGAGCATCTGGGTGGTGCGGTCCTCCGCGATCACGGCGTCCAGCCCCGACGAGAAGGACCCGCTGTTCGCCCCCAGCGGCGACAAGGTCTACCGGCACCCGACCTTCTACGACATCCCGGCCGACGTGCCGCACATGTAGGGAGCACCCATGCCCGACGAACGCGCCCGCACCACCCGTACCACCCGGACCCGCGAGCCCGACGAGCACGACAACGCCTACGCGGGGCTGCTCACCGACGACCCCCGCTGGGCCTTCGGGACCGGGTTCGAGGACCCGCTGGCCGGCGTGGACACCACCGTGCCCGACGGCGTGGACCCCGCTGACCTGGCGACCTACTGCCTGATGCTCGGCGACGACGCCCTGGTGCTGTCCCAGCGCCTCGCCGAGTGGACGAGCAACGCGCCCGACCTGGAGGAGGACATCGCGTTCGCGAACATCGCGCTCGACCTGCTCGGCCAGGCCCGGCTGCTGCTGGCCCGGGCCGCCGCCGCGGACCCCACGCAGGTGCCCGCGCTGCCGGCGGGCTCACCGGTGCCCGACGAGGACCGGCTCGCGTTCTTCCGCGACGGCACGGCGCTGCGCAACGTGCGACTGGCGGAGCTGCCGAACGGCGACTTCGCACAGACCGTCGCCCGCGTGCTGCTCTTCGCCACGTGGCGCCTCGCGTTGTTCGAGGAGCTCGCCCGCAGCCGGGACGCCGTGCTGGCGGCCGTGGCCGCCAAGGGCGTCAAGGAGCTCACCTACCACCGTGACTTCGCCGGCCGCTGGTTCCTCGTGCTGGCCCGCGGCACCGAGGAGTCCCGGCGCCGGCTGGTCGCCGGGCTGGAGGCGCTGTGGCCCTACCGCGCGGAGCTGTTCGCGACGCACGACGTCGAGCGCGCGGTCGCCGGGGCCGGGGTCGGCGTGGACCCTGCGGACGTCGCGGACACCGTCGACGCGGTGCTCGACCGCGTGCTGGAGACCAGCGGCGTCGAGCGGCCCGACGTGCCGCCGCGCGCCGGGGTCCTGGGCCGCGCGGGCCGCGACGGCCGGCACACCGAGGCCCTGAGCCTGCTGCTCGCCGAGATGCAGTCCGTGGCCCGCGCTCACCCGCTGGGGCAGTGGTGAGCGCCGCGGGAGCCGGACCCCGGCACGCACCGGGACGGCAGTCCCTGCTCGACCGCGCCCGGGCCGCCGCGGCCGCCGTCGTCGACCCCGAGCTGCCCGTGCTCACGCTGCTCGACCTCGGCGTGCTGCGGGACGTCGAGGTGGCCGACGACGGCGCCGTCGTCGTCGCGATCACGCCCACCTACTCGGGCTGCCCCGCCATGGGCGCGATGCGCGACGACCTGCTGCGGGAGCTGCGCGCCGCGGGCCTGCCCGACGCCCGCGTGCGGGTGGCGCTCGAACCCGCCTGGACCACCGACTGGATCACACCGGCGGGGCGTGCGGCGCTCGCCGAGGCCGGGATCTCGCCGCCCGGCGCCGCGCCCCGGCGGTCCGGCCCGGTGCCGCTGCGGCTCGGACCGCCGCGGCGCGCGGTGCGGTGCCCGCGGTGCGGGTCGGGCGACACCGAGGTGACCTCCGAGTTCGGCTCGACGGCCTGCAAGGCGCTGTACCGGTGTCGCGCGTGCCGGGAACCGTTCGACCACGTGAAGGAGATCTGACGTGAGCACTCGCACCGCGTTCCACACGCTCACCGTGCGCGACGTGGAGCCGCTCACCGAGGACGCGGCCGCCGTGACGTTCGACCTGCCGGCGGACCTGCGCGCCGCGTTCGACTTCGCGGCCGGCCAGTCGCTCACGCTGCGGCGAGTGGTCGACGGCGTGGAGCACCGTCGCACGTACTCGATCTGCGCGCCCGTGGGCAGCCCGCCGCGGATCGGCGTCCGCGAGGTGCCCGACGGCCTCTTCTCGTCCTGGCTGGTGCACGAGGTACGGCCCGGTGACCGCGTGGAGGTGCAGGCGCCGAGCGGCAGCTTCCGCGCCGACCCGGCCGTGGGCGGGCGGCACCTGTGCATCGCGGCCGGGTCGGGCATCACGCCGGTGCTCTCGATCGCGTCCACGCTGCTCGGCAACCCCGACGCCCGCGTCACGCTGCTCTACGGCAACCGGACCACCGGCTCCGTGATGTTCGCCGAGGAGCTCGCGGACCTCAAGGACGCGCACCACGACCGGCTCGACCTGGTGCACGTGCTGTCCCGGGAGCCGCGCGACGTCGACCTGTTCTCGGGCCGCCTGGACGGCGACCGGCTGCGCGACCTGCTCACCCTCGTCGTGCCGGTGCGCGACATGGACCACGTGTGGCTCTGCGGACCCCTCGGCATGCTGTCGGAGGCCCGGACCGTGCTGGCGGAGCTCGGCGTGCCGGCGGAGCGGGTGCACGTCGAGCTGTTCTGGGTCGACGAGCCGCCGCCCGGGCTGCGGCACGCCGACCGGGCGGTGGAGGGCGCGACGAGCCAGGTGACGGTCGTGCTCGACGGCCGGTCGACGACGAGCGCGGTGCCCCGCGACGAGCGCCTGCTGGACGCGGCCCAGCGGGTGCGCGCCGACCTGCCCTTCGCGTGCAAGGGCGGGGTGTGCGGCACGTGCCGTGCGAAGGTGTGCGAGGGGGAGGTCGACATGGTGCGCAACTACGCGCTCGAGCCGCAGGAGGTCGCCGCGGGGTTCGTGCTGACCTGCCAGTCCTACCCCGTGACCGACCACGTCGTGGTGGACTACGACGCATGAGCGCGCCGCTGCTGGTCGAGGAGCACGAGGACCGTGTGGTGCTGCGGCTGAACCGGCCCGAGGTGCGCAACGCGATCGACCGCGCCATGGTCGACGCCCTGCACGCCGCGTGCGCCGCCCTGGAGGCTGAACCCCGGGTGGCGCTCGTGACCGGTGCGGGCGGCACCTTCGCCGCGGGTGCCGACATCGCCCAGCTGCGCGAGCGGCGCCGCGAGGACGCCCTGGCCGGCATCAACTCCGGGGTGCTCGACCGGCTGCGGCGGCTGCCGATGCCCGTGATCGCGCTCGTCGACGGGTACGCCCTCGGCGGCGGGGCGGAGCTCGCCTACGCGTGCGACTTCCGGATCGGTACCCCCGCGACACGGATCGGCAACCCCGAGCCGGGCCTGGGCATCATCGCCGCCGCGGGCGCCGCGTGGCGCCTCAAGGAGCTGGTGGGCGAGCCCCTCGCCAAGGAGGTGCTGCTCGCGGGCCGCGTGCTCGACGCGCAGGAGTGCCTGGCCGTCCGGCTGCTCAACGAGGTGGTCGACGCCGACGACCTGGAGCCCGCCGGGCACCGCCTCGCCGACCGGATCACCGCCCAGGCGCCGCTGGCCGTGCGGCTCACCAAGTCGGTCGTGGACGCGCCGCCCGGCGCGCACCCGCTGGTCGACGACGTGGCGCAGGCCGTGCTGTTCGAGACCCAGGAGAAGAGCGACCGGATGACCGCGTTCCTCGAACGCCGCAGGCCGCGCCGCAGTGAGCCCGGCAGCAGTGAGGAGCGCGCATGACGCCCGACCCCGCCGCCGTCCCCGAGCGGGTCGGCGTCTACGGCGGTGGCCGCATGGGAGCGGGCATCGCGCACGCCTTCGCGGTCGCGGGCGCCGCCGTCACCGTCGTCGAGAGCGGCGACGCCGCGGCGCGTGCCGCGCGCGAGCGCGTCGCGGCGAGCCTCGCGCGCGCGGCCGGCACGGGGGCGACCGTCGCCGGCACCGTCGAGGTGGTGACCGACGACGCCGCCCTGGCCGGGTGCCCCCTGGTGGTCGAGGCGGTGCCCGAGCTGGTCGAGCTCAAGCACGACGTGCTGCGCCGCACGGCCGCCGTGGCGCCCGCTGCCGTGATCGGCAGCAACACCAGCTCGCTGTCGATCGACACCCTGGCCGACGCCCTGCCGGACCCGGCGCGCCTGGTGGGACTGCACTTCTTCAACCCCGTCCCGGTCAGCGCGCTGGTCGAGGTCGTGGTGGGCCCGCGGACGGCGTCCGCCCTGGTCGACGACGCCCGCCGCTGGGTCGCGGGCCTGGGCCGCACGGCGATCACCGTCCGGGACTCGCCGGGCTTCGCCAGCAGCCGCCTCGGCGTGGCGCTCGCGCTGGAGGCGATGCGCATGCTGGAGGAGGGCGTGGCGTCCGCCGAGGACATCGACACCGCGATGACCCTGGGCTACCGGCACCCGACGGGGCCGCTGCGCACCACCGACGTGGTGGGGCTGGACGTGCGGCTGCACATCGCCGAGCACCTCGAGCGCGAGCTCGGCCCGCGCTTCGCACCGCCCCGGGTGCTCCGCGACAAGGTGGCGGCGGGGGAGCTGGGCCGCAAGACCGGACAGGGTTTCTACACGTGGTGACCCGGCAGTCCCGCGAGCACCGAGAAGGAGGCACGATGAGCGACGCACCCGTCGTCGTCGACCGCGAGGACGCGGTCACGACGATCACTCTCGACGACCCCGCGCACCGCAACGCGCTGACCGTCGCGGCCAAGGTGGCGCTGCGCGACGCCGTCGCGGACGCGGCCGCCGACGACGGGGTGCGCGCCGTGGTGCTCGCCGGCACGGCCCGGGCGTTCTGCCTGGGCCAGGACCTGGGCGAGCACGCCGAGACGCTGGCGCAGGGCCCCGAGGCGGCGTTCGCCACGGTCCGCGAGCACTACTCGCCGGTCGTGCGCGACCTGATGACCATGCCCAAGCCCGTGGTCGCCGCCGTGGCGGGCACGTGCGTGGGCGCGGGTCTGGGCCTCGCGCTCGCGTGCGACCACCGCGTGTTCGGCACCGGCACGAAGCTGGCCACGGCGTTCACCGGCATCGGGCTCACGTTCGACACCGGGCTGTCGGTCACGCTGCCCCGCGCCGTCGGCGACGCCCGCGCCAAGGAGCTGATGCTGTTCGGCCGCACGTTCAGCGCGCAGGAGGCGGTCGCGTGGGGCATCTCCGGCGAGATCGTCGAGACCGAGCAGGTGCTGCCCCGGGCCGTCGAGCTGGCCCGGGCGCTCGCCGCGGGGCCCACGACGGCGTTCGCGCAGAGCAAGCGCCTGATCGCGCAGGCGCCGGGCCGGGGTCTGGACGACGCGCTGGACGCCGAGGCCCGCGCCCAGCTCGCCTGCGGGTCGACCACGGACCACGCGGCGGCGGTGCGCTCCTTCCTGTCCCGCGAACCCGCCGTCTTCACGGGCCGCTGACGTGCCGATCCGCCGCGGAACGGAGGAGAGATCGCACCATGAGGGGCTCGTCGCCCGACGACTCCTACGTTCGGCGGGTCCCGGAGGGGTTCGGCGCGAGGTTTGTGATGTGGGCGCGGGTGGCCGCGTAGGCCGCGGCCTGCTCGCGGGCCTGGCCCGGGTAGGCGGCGTGGCCCGCGGTCAGCACCGTCAGGTCGAGGGCCGCCCCGGGGGCCCGCGCGACGCCGTTCGCGACGCCGAACTGGCCCGGCGGCGGCACGGAGGTGTCCCAGGCGGCGCACTCGACCCGCACAGGGATCCGCAGGTGCGTGGCCGCGACCGACGCGTCGTGGAACGCCAGCACCTCGCGCGCCTCGGGGTGGTCGGCCACGTGGTGCCGCACGGCCTCGCCGCTGCCGAGGCACGGCATCTGCAGACGCAGGTCGTGCTGCCCGAACGTGGGCACCTCCAGCGTGGCGCCGACGAACCGGTCGTCCCACGGCAGGGCCAGCGCGCCGATGCCGCCGCCGAAGCTCGTGCCGACGTAGTACAGCGGCAGGTCCGCGAGGGCCGGGTCGCGCTCGGCGAGCATGTCCAGCAGGGCGGTCGCCGCGTGCCACAGGTCGACGGCGGAGCGGCCCACCGCGTAGGTGTCCACCGCCTCGATCCCGTGCAGCACGTGCGCCGAGCTGGTGTCCGGCGCCCCGACGCCCCGGTTGAGCGCTCCCAGCCCCCGGGCGACGGGGAAGCCGACGGCGGCGTCGCGCGGGACGCGCTCGAAGCTCGGCGCGTCCCGCCCGCCGTACCCGTGGCTGTGCACCACGCCCACCCGGGGCGGTCCGTCCACGGGCAGCGCGACCCAGGCGCGCAGACGCAGGCCGCCGTCGCCGGTGTGGGTGATCACGAAGACGTCGTGCGTGGCCCGGCGGACGGTCGCGGCGCCCTCGGCGTCGGCCCGCTCGGCCACGACGTCGGACCGCACCTCCCGGGACCGCGCGTACCAGGACCGCCACAGGTCGGCGAAGCCGTCCGGCTCCGCGGCGGGCTCCACGGCGAGCAGGGCGTCGCGGTCGTACCCGTAGGTGCCGTCGATCGGGCTGTCCGCGAACCACCGGTCGTACGGGGCGGGCAGAGGCCGGGGCGGCGGCGCGGTCACGAGTCGGCGGCCCAGGGGGACCGGTCGCCGTCCTCGCCCGAGTCGCCCCAGGTGCCGTACGGCGGCTGCTGGCGCGGCGACGGGAACGTCACGGGCAGCCGCGCCGGGAACCGCATCCAGGGGCTGGTGGCCCACTCGACCCGGTTCGGGTCGCCGGTCAGGGTGAGCTGGAGCCGCTTGAGCAGCTCGGCGACGGCGATCCGGGCCACGACCCGGCCCAGCCGGGGCGCGGGGCAGCGGTGCGCGCCCGCGCCGAACGACAGGTAGGCGCGGTTGCCCACGGTCTCCCACGGGTCGGCGGACTGCACGAGCGGGTCGTGGTTGGCGGCGTGCACGGCCACGACCACCGGGTCGCCGCGCGCGACGAGCTTGTCGTCGACCACCACGTCCCGCACGGCGAACCGGGGCATGAGGTTGGGGTTGGTGGTGGAGCGCCAGAGCACCTCGTCGAGCGCGTCGTCGATGTGCAGGCGCCCGCCCGAGACCCGGTGCGAGAACCGCGGGTCGCTCAGGATCAGCACCAGCGTCTGCGCCACCCAGGCCATGAGCGACTCGGTGGCCGCCGCCGTGATGGCCGTCAGAGTCTGGGCGCGCTCCAGGTCGTTCTCGAAGTTCTCGTGCACGGCCAGCACGCCGGCGATGTCGCGGGTGCCGTGCGCCCGGCTGTGCTCGATGTGCCCGGTCACGAGCGCGCGCAGCTCGCCCGTCAGGGCGCGGGCGTCCGCCCCGGCCTCGAAGATCGCCCGGGTGATCTCCTGCAGGCGCTGCGCCTGACCGGGCTCCAGGCCGTCCAGCTCGGACAGCACGAGGAACGGGACGACGGCGGCGTACTCCGCCACCAGGTCGGCGTGCCCGCGGTCCTCGAACCGGTCGATCAGCATGCCGCACAGGCGGCGGGTGATCGCGCCCGCGCGGGCCTCGTCGACCTGCTCCAGCGCGTCGTCCACGGGCGGGCGCATCCGGGCGTGCTTCGCGCCGTCGGCGTCGGCCAGGGTGGGCTTGGGTGCCGTCGCGAGCACCAGGTGCAGGCCCGACTGCGGGCCCAGCAGGCCCTTGCCGTGCCCGTTCCAGATCGAGGGGTCCTTGATGAAGGTGTGGTCGTCGCGCAGCAGGCCCACGGCGGCCGAGTGGCCGAGCACGAGCCAGCCCGGCACACCCGGCTCCAGGTCGATCGGGGCCACGGCGCCCCAGCGCTCGCGCAGCTGCTCGTACACCGTGTTCGCGTCGGGCGACGTCGTCGTCGCCACGAGCGGGGTGCGGTCGGTGACGTCGCTCAGACGCACCGGCCGCGGGGCCGGCGATGGTGCGGTCACGGTTCTCCTCTCGGCGGTCGCCCCGTCCGGCGGTGCGCCCGGCGGACGAGGCCTCGTCGGGATGCTAACCGACGGGCGCGGCCCGCCCGCGGCACGGCACGACGCCGTCAGGTCACGATCCGGCACGACCTGTCCGGTTCGCCCGCCGGGGGCCTGGCGGTCCGGGCGCAGGATCGGCAGGATGTGCGCCATGCCCCAGGCCACACCCCTGCTCAGACTGCTGAACCTGCTGCTCACGCCCGGTATGCGCACCCGCACGGACCCCGACGCCGTCTTCGACGGCATCCTCGCCGAGGTGCAGCGCGGGCGGGTCCCGCTCACCGACGCCGACCTCGCCGCGGTCGACGGTCTGCGCCTGCTGCTCGCCGACCACGCCGCCAACCCGGACCTCAGCGGCCTCGGCTGGATGAGCACCCAGGACCAGATCCGCGACCGGCTCCGGAACCGGGCCGTGGTGCGCGACGCCCAGGCCACGCGCCCCGGCGTCCGCGAGGAGCCGGTGACGGCGCCCGTGTTCGTCGTCGGCCTGCCGCGGACCGGTACCACGCTGACCTACCACCTCATCGCCCGGCACCCCGGGAACCGCGGACCCAAGCTGTGGGAGATGACCAACCTGGGCCTGCCGCTGCCGGCGGCCGAGCGGGCGAAGGTGATCGAGAAGACCCGCAAGCGGTTCGCCACCGTCGGCAAGGTCAGCCCGGCGTGGGCGCACCTGCACCCGCTGGTCGCCGAGAGCGAGGAAGAGGACTTCATGCTGCGCGCGCACACCGAGATGTTCGCGACGTGGGGTCCGGCGCCGCGCTACCTCGAGTGGGTCAAGGGCGCCGACCTGACCGAGGACTACCGGTTCCTGCGCGACGCGCTGCAGGTCATCGCGGCGGGCGAGGCGCCGGACCGGTGGGTGCTCAAGCACCCCATGGACCTGTGGCGCCTGCCCGAGATCCTCCGCGCGTTCCCGGACGCCCGGTTCGTGTGGACGCACCGCGCCCCGTCGGCCGCCGTGGCCTCCGGCTGCTCAATGGCCGAGGCGACGCAGGTGATGTACACCAAGCCGGGCCGGATCGACCTCGACCGCATCGGGCAGGAGTGGCTGGAGATCTCCGCGGGCGGCGTGGAGCGGGCCATGACGCTGCGCGAGCAGCTCCCCGCCGACGCCGTGGTCGACGTCGTCTACGACGACCTGGTGGCCGAGCCCGAGACGGTGCTGCGGGGCGTGTTCGACCGGCTGGACCTGGACTGGACCCCCGTCGACGCCGCGACCCTCGCCGCCGCCACCGACCGCACGGGCCACACGCCCCACCGCTACACCCTGGAGCGCTACGGCCTGGACGAGACCCAGGTCGCGAAGGCCTTCGCCGGCTACGAGATCCCGGCCTCCACCCTGAGCTGACGTGTCAGACGCTCAGGCCACCCGGGTGGCCTGAGCGTCTGACACGTCAGGTGGGTCAGCGGGCCGCCGGGCCCGGGGGGAACTCGGGGCGCTCGAAGGCGTCGCGGATGCGCAGGCGGATCGTCGTGTCCAGCGCCTGGAGCTTCTTGGACGCACCGCGCTCGGTGACGTCCGAGATGTCCGTGACCACGTAGCCGATGTCGCCGCGCGTGGCGAGCATCTGACCCTCGATGTTGGCGCCGTGGTCGGCGAAGATCTGGTTCACCGTGGCCAGCACGCCCGGCACGTTGCGGTGCAGCAGCTTGATCCGGCCCACGCCCGTGTGCTCGAGCTGCAGGTTCGGCAGGTTGACGCTCAGCATCGTCGAGCCGGTCGTCACGTAGTCGCTCAGCTTCTTCGCGACGAACTGGCCGATCGCCTCCTGCGCCTCCTCCGTGGAACCGCCCACGTGCGGCGTGAGGATCACGTTGGGCAGGCCGCGCAGCACCGACTCGAACGAGTCGCCGCGCTTCTTGGGCTCCTGCGGGAAGACGTCGACGGCCGCACCGGAGAGGTGGCCCGAGGTGATGTGCTCGGCCAGCGAGTCGACGTCGACCACGAAACCGCGGCACAGGTTGAGGAAGATCGCGTCCTGCTTCATGCGCGCGAACTGCTTGGCGCCGAACAGGCCCGCGTTGCCGGACCGGCCGTCCACGTGCAGCGTCACGACGTCGGCGGTCTCCAGGAGCTCGTCGAGCGTCTCGGCGCGGCGCGCGTTGCCCAGCGCCAGCTTCTCCGCGGTGTCGTAGAAGATCACCGACATGCCGAGGTTCTCGGCGAGCACCGAGAGCTGCGAGCCGATGTTGCCGTAGCCGACGATGCCCAGCGTGCGGCCGCGCACCTCGTGCGAGCCCTCGGCGGACTTGTCCCAGACGCCCGCGTGCAGCGCCCGGTCGCGCTCCGTCATGCGGCGCGTCAGCGAGATGATCTCGGCGATCGCCAGCTCCACCACCGACCGGGTGTTGGAGAACGGCGCGTTGAACACCGCGATGCCGCGGCCCGCGGCGGCCGTGAGGTTGATCTGGTTGGTGCCGATGCTGAAGGCGCCCACCGCCACGAGGTCGGAGGCCTCGGACAGCACGCGCGCGGTCACCTCGGTCTTGGACCGGATGCCCAGGAGCTGGACGCCGTCGAGCGCGGAGATCAGCTCGTCCTCGTCCAGGGCTCCCTTGCGGTAGTCGACCTCGTACCCGGACGCTTCCAGGATCGGGACGGAGGTGGGGTGGACGTTCTCGAGGAGGAGGGCTCGCTGCACGCACCCATGGTGCGCCAGGGGGCCCGGATGCACCAAGCGGACCCGGGCCTCGTCCCGCCTGCTGGGACGAAGGCCGGGACAAACGCCCGAGCGGCCCCGTCCTCAGAACCCCTCGGGCAGGTCCCGCGCGTGCACGACGACGAGCCGCTGGGTCGGGCGCGTCATGGCCACGTACAGGTCGCTCGTGCCGCCCGGGCCCTCCGCGATCGCGGCGGGCTCGACGAGCACCACCGCGTCGAACTCGAGGCCCTTGGTCTCGCGCGGCGAGAGCACGGTCACCTGGGCGTCCTCGGGCCGCTGCGCGGCCAGCCGGGCCGCCTCCTGCTCGCCGACGGCGGCGGGCAGCGCCGCCGTCAGCGCCTCGGCCGTTCGGCGCACCCCGGCGGCCGGCACGACGACGGCCACCCGGCCGGCGTCGGGCCCCACGAACTCCTTGGTGAGCCGGAGCGCCTCGGTGACCACCGTCTCGGCGTCGGGCAGGTGCTCGGTGCCCGCAGCCGCACCAGCACCCGCGCGCACCGTGACGAGCGAGCCCTCGACGTCCCGCGCCGCGCGCAGGTCGGAGACCGGCAGCCGCGCCGCGCGGGCCACGCGCTGCGCGGTGTCGGCGACCGTCGCGGGCGTGCGGTAGGACACGGTGAGCTCCGCCAGCCGCCAGCCGTCGCGCAGCAGCGGCGTGAGCATGCGGTCCCAGCTGCGCGCCCCGGCCGCGGACGAGGTCTGCGCCACGTCGCCGACCACCGTCATCGACCGGGTCGGCACCCGGCGCACGAGCGCGCGCCAGGCCATGGGAGACAGCTCCTGCGCCTCGTCGACCACGACGTGGCCGTACGTCCAGCTCCGGTCGGCGGCGGCCCGCTCGGCCGTGGTGAGCGACGGGCCGCCCGCGGCGAAGCGCGCGGCGAGCGTCTCGGCGTCCACCAGGCCCGCGTAGTCGCCCATCATCGACCGCGTGGCGTCCAGGGACTGCTGCGCGTACCGCCGGGCCTGCTCCTCGGCGGCCGCCGCGGCGCGCGCCTCGGCCTGCGTCACCGAGTCGTCCTCGCCGAGCAGCTCGTACGCCTCGTCCAGGATCGGCACGTCCGACTCGGTCCACGGCGCACCCGGCTCGCGCTGCAGCAGGCGCCGCTCGCGCGCGGTCAGCTCCGGGGCCGCCTCGGCCAGGCGGTGCGGCTTCGCGTACAGGTCGGCGACCAGCTTCTCCGGCGTGATCGGCAGCCAGGCGATGTTCAGCGCCACGCGCACGGCGCGGTCGGAGCGCAGGTCCTCCAGCACCGTCGCCCGGTCCTCGCCCGACAGCGGGTCGCCCGTGAAGTCGCGGTACTGGTCCGCGAGGCGCTCCAGCATGTCGCGCACGAACGTGGTGCGCGCCAGGTTGTGCGGCTTGTGCGTGCGCCGTGCCTTGGCGATCGCGTCGCTCACGTCGCGGGGCCGGATCACGAAGTCGTGCCCCTCCACGCGCACCGGGACGTCGTGCTGGGGCACGCGCTCGCGTGCCCGCACGGCCCGGCGGATCACCTTGCGCCACAGCAGCAGCCCCTTGAGCCGGGCCACCTGCCCCTCGTCGACGGCGGTCGCGCGGATGCCGGGGATCAGGTCGCCGACGGTCGTGGAGACCACGCCCGTCTCGCCGAGCGACGGCAGCACCTGGTCGATGTACCGCAGGAACGCGCTGGACGGGCCCACGACCAGCACGCCGGACCGCTCCAGCAGCCGCCGGTGCGCGTACAGGAGGTAGGCGGCGCGGTGCAGCGCCACCGCCGTCTTGCCGGTGCCCGGGCCGCCCTGCACCACGAGCGCCCCCGTGAGCTCCGAGCGGATGATGCGGTCCTGCTCCGCCTGGATGGTCGCGACGATGTCCGTCATGCGGCCGGTGCGCCCCTGCGCCATGGCGGCCAGCAGGGCGCCCTCGCCGGACAGCGCCTCGGTGTCGATCTCGCCCTCGAGGTCGAGCACCTCGTCCTCCAGGCCCGTCACCGACCGGCCCTTGGTCACCAGGTGCCGGCGGCGCCGCACGTCGCCGGGGTGCAGCGCCGTCGCCCGGTAGAACGCCTCGGCGGCGGGGGCGCGCCAGTCCGTCAGCATGGAGCGGTGCTCGGCGTCGGTCAGGCCGATGCGGCCCACGTACCGGGTCACGGTGCCGTCGCCGGACCCCTCCGCGAGGTCGAGCCGGCCGAAGACCAGACGGTCCTCGACGGCGTCCAGCTGCGCCGCGCGGTCCTCGTACAGCGTGGCGAACGCGTCGCGCTCGCTGCGGTTCTGGTGGGTGCCCACCGCGCCCGCGAGGCGGACGCTGCGCAGGCGGTCGGCGGTCGTGCCCCGCAGGGTGTCCAGCCGGGCGTACATCGTGTCGACGACTTCCTGCTCGTGGGCGAGCTCGCCCGCGATTCCCGTCACGCCCTACCTCCGTGGCTACCAGCGAAAAAACGTCGGTCGCGATCAACCGGCCAACCATTATCGCGCACGTGTCACGCACACGTGGGCGGCCCCCGCTGACACGGCGTCATCTCGCTGGATAGGATCGCCGCCATGGCACTGGGCGGGGCGAGGTCGGCGGGGCCCAGAGGCGGGCCCGGCGGCCCCTCGCGTGCCTCCCGGATCGACGGTCCCATCTCGGTGCTCCTGGTCGAGGACGACGACGCGGACGCGTTCCTCGTGGGGGAGCTGCTGGCCGACGCGGACGTCGAGGCGGACCTGCGGGCCGACCTGCACCGCGCGCGCTCGATCGACGAGGCCCTCGGCATCCTGTCCATGGTCGCCGTCGACTGCCTGCTGCTCGACCTCGGCCTGCCGGACGGCGAGGGGCTGGGCGCCCTGCGCCGGGTCATCGAGGGCATCGAGGTGCTCCCGGAGCAGCCCGCCGTCGTCGTGCTCACCGGGAACACCGCGCACGACCTGGGCGCCGCCGCCGTCGCCAACGGGGCCGACGACTACCTGGTCAAGGCGGACGTCGACGGCGACGCGCTGGCCCGCTGCCTGCGCTACGCCACCCTGCGCCGCAGGTCGGCCGCCCAGCAGATAGCGCTGTTCCGCAGCGAGGTGCGCGCCGCCGAGACCACGCGCCTCGAACGCGCCCTGCTGCCCAAGGAGCTGGTCACCGACGACCGGGTCTCGGTCATGGTCGGCTACCTGCCGGGCGGCAACGGCCTGCTCGGCGGCGACTTCTTCGACACCGTGGAGCGGCCCGACGGCACGCTCGTCACGGTCATCGGCGACGTCGCGGGCCACGGCCCGGACGAGGCCGCGCTCGGCGCCGCGATGCGCACCGCGTGGCGCACGCTCGTGCTCGCGGACACGCCCGCCCCCGACGTGCTGCCGCTCCTGGAACGGGTGCTGCTCGCGGAGCGCGGGCGGCCCGAGGTGTTCGTGACCATCTGCCAGATGGTGATCTCGCCCGACCGCCGGCGCATGGACGTCTACCTCGCGGGCCACCCGCCGCCCCTGCTCGTCGTGCCCCAGGTGGACCAGCAGGCCGCCGTGCTCGTCACGCACCGGTGCGAGGAGCTGTCCGCCGCGCGGCGCGGGCGCGCCCTGGGCATCCCTGTCGACGGCGGCTGGGAGGCGCACACCGTCGACCTGCCGGAGGTGTGGACGGCCGTGCTCTACACGGACGGGCTGGTCGAGGCGGCGGTCGGCGCCGACCCGAAGGGCACGCCGGTGCTCGCGCCCAGCGCCCACGGCCGCATGCCGCGGCTCGGCGCGCACGGGCTGCGCAGCGTCGTGGAGCGGGAGATGGACCAGGGCACGGACGAGGTGGTCACCCGCGTGCTGCGCCGCGTGCGCGAGCTGCACGGCGGCCCCCTGGTCGACGACGCCGCGCTGCTCTTCGTCGGCTGGGCGGGCGCGGGGGCGACCGGGCCCGCCGAGCGCACGTCGACGCTCGCCGACGCGGTGGAGTGGTCGGAGTGGTCGCGGACATGACCCTGGTGCCCGACGAGCACCGGTTCACCGGTGTGTCCATGCGCCGCCGGCTCGCGCGGCTCCTCGGCGCGGTGGCCGCCATGCTCGTGATCGCGCTCGCGGTCGCCGTGCTCGCCCTGATCCAGTCCCGCGGCCTCGACGCGCGCGCCGACGGCCCGTACTACCGGGCCCTGGTCGACGGCGAGCGGGCCGCCCTCGCGCTCAGCGACGCCGACGCCTCGCTGCGCGCCTACCGCGCCACGTGCGACGACGCCGCGCTGGAGCCGTGGACGCGGGCGGTCGGGTCGAGCGGCCGCATCACGCTCCTGTCCGACGTCGAGCGCCGCGAGCTGGCCGGCGACGCCGAGGTGATCCTGGCCCACGAGGAGGCCGCCCGCCGCACCACCGCCTGGTTCGAGCAGTACGCCGAGCCCGTGCTGCGGGCCGTGCAGGCGGCGCCGGCCGGGCAGGCCGCCTGCAACGCGGCCCTGGCGGACACCGCGCCGCCCGCCGCGCAGGGGGAGGCGCTGTACGAGAGCGCGCGCACCGCCGTCGTCGGCTACCTCGCCGAGCTGGGCGCGCAGCGCGACGAGATCGTCGCCACGCGGGCCGTGTGGGAGAACCTGCTGCTCGGCGCCGTGGCGACCCTCGTGCTCGTCGTGGTGCTCATGGGCACGATGATGTGGCTGGCCCTGGAGGGCTGGGTGATCCGGCCGCTGACCGAGCTGACCGCCGCCGTGCGGGTGGTGAGCAGCGGCGGCATCCGGCGGGAGATCCGACCCGCGGGCACGGGCGAGGTGGCCCTGCTCGCGATGCACGTCGAGACCATGCGCCGCGACCTCGTGCACCAGGTGGAGGAGATCCGGCTCTCGCACCAGGAGGTCGAGAACGCGCACACGCTGCTCAGCGAGAAGACGCGCGAGCTCGAGCGGTCCAACCGCGACCTGGAGCAGTTCGCGTACGTGGCGTCGCACGACCTGCAGGAGCCCCTGCGCAAGGTCGCGAGCTTCACGCAGCTGCTGCAGAAGCGCTACGGCGGGGCGCTCGACTCGCGCGCCGACCAGTACATCGAGTTCGCGGTCGACGGCGCGAAACGCATGCAGGGCCTCATCCAGGACCTGCTGAGCTTCTCGCGCGTGGGACGCACCGGCGTGGCCCGCGAGGACGTGGACCTGGAGGGCGTGCTCACCGCCGCGCTGTCCGAGCTGTCCGACCGGATCACGGAGACCGGCGCCGAGATCGAGCACGACCCGATGCCCGAGGTGCACGGCGAGCGCGCCCTGCTGCAGCAGCTCTTCGTCAACCTGGTGGGCAACTCGCTCAAGTTCCGCGACCCCGAGCGGCCACCCGTCGTCCGGATCGAGGTGCGCAGCATGCGCGCGCACTGGGAGATCTCGGTGGTGGACAATGGCATCGGCATCGACGCGCAGTACGCCGAGCGGGTGTTCGTCATCTTCCAGCGCCTGCACTCGCGCGAGCAGTACGCGGGCAGCGGCATCGGCCTGTCGCTCGTGAAGCGGATCGTGGAGTACCACAAGGGCCGCATCTGGATCGAGCCCGCGGCCGGCGGCGGCACGATCGTGCGGTTCACCCTGGCCCGCCGCCAGGGCCAGCCCGGCGCGGGGCGCCTCTCAACCGAGCGCGCGCAGTCGACTACGCTGGGCTGAGACGGCCCGACCAGCGCCGACGCGGGCCGGTGCCCGGCGCTGCCGAGACTGAAGAGGTACGTGCGTGAGCGGCAACAAGGTGATGGAGATCCTCCTGGTGGAGGACGACCCGGGCGACGTCCTGATGACCCGCGAGGCGTTCGAGGACCACCGCGTCCCGAACCACGTCTCCGTGGTGGGCGACGGCGTGAGCGCGCTGGAGTTCCTCCGCAAGCAGGGTCCGTACGCGCAGGCCCCGACGCCCGACCTCGTGCTGCTCGACCTCAACCTGCCGAAGATGGACGGCATGGAGGTGCTGGCGGTCGCCAAGGGCGACCCGATGCTGCGGCACATCCCGGTGGTCGTGCTGACGACGTCGGACGCGCAGGAGGACGTGGTGGGCTCCTACTCGCTGCACGCCAACGCATACGTGACCAAGCCGGTGGACTTCGAGCAGTTCATCGCGGCGGTGCGCCAGATCGACGAGTTCTTCGTGTCCGTGGTGCGGCTGCCGGGTCGGTAGGGTTCGCGGCGGCAGCCTTCCCGGCGACGAAGTTCCCGACGACGCCGAGGGCGTAACGGGAAGACACCGGGCCGCCGAGACGTTGGACACGATGGACACCCTGTCGTTCCGGGTGCCGCCGAACCACTCCGACGAGCGAGGGAGCGCACGTGCTTGACCCCCAGGGCATCTACGACGTCGACGAGGCAGCGGTCGGGCGCGCGTTGGGTCGCAGCGTGCCCGGCAGCACCGACGGGCCCGTCCTCCTGCACGCCGTCCGCGGTTTCGTGGACGCCGGGAGCGCGGGCGACATCGCCGTCGAGCACCTCATCGACCAGTTCCGCGTCGAGCGGCTGGTGACGTTCGACGTCGACCAGCTCCTCGACTACCGCTCCAAGCGGGCGACCATGCTGTTCGACTCCGACCGCTGGGCCGACTACCAGGCGCCCTACCTCGCGGTCGACCACCTGACGGACGCCGAGGGCACCGGCTTCCTGCTGCTGCACGGCGCCGAGCCGGACCTGCAGTGGGAGCGCGTCGTGGCCGCGCTGATCCAGCTCGTCGAGCGGTTCAACGTCAGCCTCGTCGTGGGCCTCCAGGGCATCCCGATGGGCCTGCCGCACACGCGGCCGCTGTCGCTGACCGCGCACGCCACCCGGCCCGCGCTGGTGGACGACTACACCTCCTGGTTCGGCAGCGTGAAGGTGCCGGGCTCGCTGGCGGCGCTGTTCGAGTACCGGCTGGGCGAGGTAGGCCACGACGCGCTGGGCTTCACGGTGCACGTGCCGCACTACCTGGCGCAGTCGCAGTACCCGCCGGCCACGGTGGTCGCGCTGCAGCACACGGAGCGGGCCACAGGTCTGGACCTGGCGATCGGCGCGCTGGAGGAGGCCGCGACGGACGCCAAGATCGAGGTGGAGAAGCAGGTGGCGGAGTCGGCGGAGGTCGCAGCCGTCGTGAAGGCGCTGGAGGAGCAGTACGACGCCTTCGCGCGGTCGATCGGCCGCCCGAGCCTGCTCGCCGAGACCACGCCGATCCCGAGCGCCGACGAGCTGGGCGCCGAGTTCGAGCGGTTCCTCGCTCAGCAGAACGGCGACTGAGACCCCGCCGGGAGCGGCCTTCCGTGTCCCGGTGTGTCCCAGCTGCGGCAGAAATGTGCGTGTTCCGTGGCACATTTGAGTGGTCCATGCCACACTGGCCCACGTTGCAGTGACGTACCAAGGCCACGTCCGCCGTGTCGTGAGCAAGTCGGGAAAGCATTGCGGCGCGGGGGCGGGCATCGGGCCCGCCGTCGGATCCCGGACGGAAGGTCGAAGGACAGCATGGCGCAGGGTTCTGTGAAGTGGTTCAACGCGGAGAAGGGGTACGGGTTCATCGCCCAGGACGGCGGCGGCGCCGACGTCTTCGTGCACTACTCCGCGATCCAGTCCAGCGGTTACCGGTCGCTCGAGGAGGCCCAGCGGGTCGAGTTCGAGATCACGCAGGGCCCCAAGGGGCCGCAGGCGGAGGCAGTCGTCCCGCTGTGAGGTAGCTCGTGAGAGAGGCCGCGTACCTTCGGGTGCGCGGCCTCTTTCCATGCCTGCCGGGGGCCGGCCGGGGCCCGCTGGGTGCCTGCCGGGTGCCTGCCGGGCGGGCGCCGCCGACGGCCCGCGGGCGGGGCACCACCCGCGCCGCTGACTGCAGACTTCGTGCCGCTCCGGCCGAGCCCGGGCTGCTGACTGCAGACTTCGTGCCGCTCCGGCCGTCGACTGCAGAGTTTGTCGCGGTACGGGGCGCGGCGGTGGGCAGCACGTCTGCAGTCGGCGGCGGGCTGGTGTGCCGGAGGCGCCGCCCGCCCGGCCTCGGGTCAGGGGCTCGGCGGGGTGTCGAGCGGGGGTGCGGTGCCGGCGAAGGCCGTGGCGTCCTCGCCGGCCAGGAGCGTCGCCGGGACGGGCAGCGTCCGCAGGGCACGTCCCAGCCGGGGATCGCGCAGGTCCGGTCGCTCGTCGACGGGCGCGTCCTCGACCGGTCGGCGGACGGCCGCCAGGACCACGTTGCCGTACCGGCGGCCCTTGAGCACGGCCGGCTCGGCGACGGCAGCGAGCAGGCCGTCCGCCGCGGCGTCCCGGCCGAACACCTCGGCCAGGCTCGCGACCTCGCGGCGGGCCGTGGTCAGCGGCGGCCGGTCGGCGCAGTTCACCAGCAGGACGCCGCCAGGGCGCAGCACGCGGTGGGCCTGCGCGGCGAATCCGGTGCCCACGAGGTGCTCGGGAGTGCGGTCACCGGCGAAGACGTCGCGGACCACCACGTCGTAGGTCGCGTCGTGGGCGCCGGCGAGCGCGCGTCCGGCGTCGTCGGCGCGCAGGCGGAGCAGGGGCGAACGCGGGAGCGCGAACCACTCGCGGACGAGCTCCAGGAGGCGGGCGTCCAGGTCGACGCCGAGCTGTCGCGAGCCCGGCCGCTCGTGCTCGACGTGCCGTGCCAGGGCGCTCCCGGCCGCGCCGAGGTGGAGCACGCGGAGCGGTCCGGCGGGCAGGAGGGCCATCACCGCGGCCATCTGCTGCATGTACTCGAAGTCGAGGAAACCGGGGTCGGCGAGGTCGAGGCTGGAGCTCGGCACGCCGTTGACGTGCAGCGTCACCCGCTGCGGGAAGTCCGGGTCGCGGACGACCTCTGCCGTTCCCGTGCTGATCGGCACGGGTCCGGCGGGGAGCTCGGCGGGGAGTGTCAGTGGTGCGGAGGATGATGGGCGGCGTCGGGTGGAGCGGCGGGCCATGGGGACAGTGTCTCCCGGGTTCGCGGTCCGCTTGACAGGATAGAACGTATGTTCGATAGTGTCGCACAAGGGGTTCGATCGGAGGTTCGAGATGGGCACCATGCACTCTCAGGGCGCGCGTGACGTCGTCGCGGCACGCATGCTCGTGCCGCGAGCGGTCCCGCCGGGCGTGAGCGCGCTCCTGCGCAAGGCGGACGCGGAGCTGGCCGAGGCCGCGCGCTCGACCGACCCGGGGGACCGGTTCGTGCACGCACACCTCGCGGCGATCCGTTCGGCCGCGGCGGTGGTCGCGCTGCGCGGGCGGCCGTCGGCGCGCTCCGGTGCGCGGACGGTCTGGGACATGCTCGCGCACGCCGAACCCGAGCTGGCGGCATGGTCGGGGTACTTCGCCTCGGGCGCGCCGCTGCGGGCGGCCGTCGACGCCGGCCGGCCCGAGAAGGTGGCGCCGGCGCGCGCGGACGAGCTGCTCGCCTGCGCGGAGGACTTCCGGGACGAGGTGGCGATGCTCGTGGACCCGGAGGCGGGCTTCTCGACGCAGCGCCTGACGCTGGTGCCCGAGGCGTCGTGACGGCGCGTCCGGGGCACCGGGCGGCCGGACCAGAACTGAGCAACGGCAAGGACGGAGCACGTCGGTGAGCAAGGGGCCGCGGTCAGCGGCGGCACGACGGGACTGGGGGTCGGACGAGTCCGGCTGCTCGGTGCTGCACCTGGACATGGACGCGTTCTTCGCCTCCTGCGAGCTGGCCCGGCGGCCGGAGCTGCGTGGTCTGCCGGTCATCGTGGGCGGACAGGAGCGCGGCGTGGTGCTCGCCGCCACGTACGAGGCGCGTGCCTTCGGCGTGCGCTCGGCCATGCCGATGACCCGGGCGCGGCTCTTGTGCCCGCAGGCCACGGTGGTGCGACCGGACCACACCCTGTACCGCGACGTGTCGCGGTCGGTCATGGAGCTGCTGCACGAGGTCACCCCGCTGGTCGAGCAGATCAGCGTCGACGAGGCGTTCCTGGACGTGAGCGGTGCCCGGCGGCGGCTGGGGCCGCCCACCGCGATCGGCGCCGAGCTGCGCCGCCGGATCGAGGCCGAGCACGGGGTGACCGCGTCTGTCGGCATCGCGCGGAACAAGTTCGTGGCGAAGCTGGCCTCCACGCACGCCAAGCCTGACGGCATGATGCTGGTGCCGGCGGCGGCCACCGTGGACTTCCTGCACACGCTGCCGGTGGGCGCGCTGTGGGGGGTGGGAGAGAAGACCGAGAAGGCCCTGGCGGCGTGGGGCATCACCACGGTCGCGGAGCTGGCGCACACGGATCTGCCGAGCGTGCAGACCGCCGTCGGGCGCGTCACCGGCGCCCACCTGTACGACCTGGCGTGGGGCCGGGACCCGCGCCCCGTGGTTCCCGAGCAGCGCGAGCACAGCATCGGCGCGGAGACCACGTTCGACGTCGACCAGGACGACACCGTGGCGGTGAACCGCCGGGTCCTGGAGCTGTCCGACCGGGTCGCGGCCCGGCTCCGGCACCAGGGCGTGCTGGCGCGCACGGTGTCGGTGAAGGTCCGGTCGAGCGACTTCGCCACGTTCAGCCGGTCGCGAACGCTGGACGGTCCCACGGACGTCGCGCGGGAGATCTATCTGGTCGCCCGCGATCTCGTCGCGGGAGTCGACCTGGGTGGGTTGGCGGTACGGCTCGTGGGCGTGCGGGGCGAGAATCTGTTGCGGCGAGACGGTTCCGTGCAGCAGCCCACGCTGGAGGAGGCGGTCGATCCGCGTTCGGGGGCTCAGCGGGAGGCGGAGCTCGCGCTCGATGCCGTGCGTGAGAAGTTTGGAAGAACCGCGATTGACCTGGGTGTACATCACAAGAACGGCACGCATCAATACTGATCTGCCCCTATAGTCGCTGGTATGCCCGGGATGTCGACTACCAACGGCGGCCGGGTCGTCCTATCCTGGAAGGGACACTGTTCCTTTGCGAGATCCGGGGGTCTCGATGCCTCTGTCCGAGTACGAGCAGCGGGTGCTGGAGCAGATGGAGCGTGCTCTGACGTCAGACGACCCGCGACTGGCTAACACGCTCCAGTCCACGGGCCGTGGTAACGCCTTGCGTTACGTGCTGTCCGGGGCCGGCGTGGTGGTCGGTCTGCTCCTTCTGGTCGTGGGTGCGGCGACGTCGCAGACCTGGCTCGGGGCCATCGGCTTCGTGCTGATGTTTGCGGGTGTGGTCTTCGCGTTCCTCGGACCGCGCAAGAAGCAGGAGGGCCCGGTCGGTGTCGTCGGCGAAGACGGCACGGTCCAGCCGCCACAGGGCCGAGCAGGTCGGCCCCGCAAGCGGCAGGGCGGGGGCGGGCGCTCAGGCGGCTTCCTTGCCCGTCTGGAAGAGCGCTGGGAGAACCGGCGCAACGAGGGCGGTCGCTAGCCGGCCGTCACCGTCGGCGGTCCTGCGGGACCGTCGGCACACGATCCGTGACGGCGTGAGCGCCGCGCACGGAGACACAGGAGCCGGGCCTCGCGGGGCCCGGCTCCTGTCACATCCGCGCCGGCGGGCCCGCGCAGACAGGGCCGGCCTCCGGGAGACGGCCTGCCTGGCCGAGACCGGACCTGCCCGCCCGGGACCGGACTCGCCCGCCCTGGACAGGACTCGCCCGGCCGGCACTGGTCCTGACCGGCCAGAATCGGACTTCCCCCGCCGGGACCGGTCTCCTGCGCTGTCGAGATCTGGTGTCCGCCGCTGAGATCTGGTGTGTGCCCCGCCGAGATCTGGCGTTTGCGCCGAGATCTGGCAGTGCACCACCAGATCTCGGCGCAAACGCCAGATCTCGGCGGCCCTCAGCAAGCCCCAGCGGCCCGCAGCGGGTCCTTAGCGGTCCGCAGAGGGCGACCCCCAGCGGGCGCCCCCCGCGGGCGACCCCAGCCGGGCCGGGGTCGCCCGGGCGTCAGCGGGTCGGGGTCAGAACCGTGGTCAGCGCCGCCGTCAGCGCGGCGGTGAGCTCCTCCAGCTCCGCCGCCGTCGGCGGCGTGGAGTGCCGCGCGTAGCGTTCCGCCTCGGCGGCGCCGGCCAGCGCGGAGAGCCGTTCGGCCACGTCGTCGGGCAGGGCGGCCCCCGTGCGGCCACGGATCTCCTCCGCGATGTACGCCGGGGCCTGGCGCAGCGTCACCGACGGGCCCGGCCGCACGCCCCGCTCGGCGAGCAGCGCCAGCACGCGGGACCAGGCCAGCTCCGGGTCGAGCACCTCCTCCTCGGTGCGCCGGCGCAGCATCAGCCACGCCGCCCCGCCGAGCAGGCCCAGCCCGACCACGGCCGCCACCACCCAGGCCCAGCCGGGCAGCGTCCGGTCGGACACGGTGTCGCCCGAGGCCCCCGCGGTGGCCGCGGGCCCGGACTGCGTGGGCGCCTGGCTCGGCTGCTGGGACGGCACCTCGGGCGCCCTGCTGGCCGAGGGGGCGCTGGTGGGCAGGTTTCCCGCGGCGGGGTTCGCGTAGGCGGGCAGCGGCCCCGTCTGGACCTGGGGCGTCGGCTCGAACCGGACCCAGCCCACGGACGGGAAGTACAGCTCGGGCCACGCGTGCGAGTCCTGCCCCGTGACCCGGAAGCTGCCCTGGCTGTCCGGGCGGCCGGGCAGCCAGCCCACGCCGATGCGCGCCGGGATGTCGAGGGTGCGGGCCATGACCATCATCGACAGGGCGTACTGGGTGCAGTAGCCCTCCTTGTTCTGCAGGAAGTCCCAGACGGTGTCCGAGGAGCCCCGGTAGTCGGCGTCCGGGTCGTACACGAAGCCCGATCCCGACCGCAGGTGGTTCTGCAGCGCGACGGCGGCGTCGAACCGGGTCGGCGCGTCGCCGGCGATGCGCCGGGCGTAGTCGGCGATGTCCTCGCGGTGCTCGGTGTCCGGCACCTCCGTGTACCCCGCCGACCGGGGGTCCCCGGACGTCGGGACGGACCGCAGCAGCTCGGGCGTGAGCTGCCGGTCCACGATGCCGACCCGGTACACGGCGTCGGGCTGGGTGCCCTCGGCGCCGCGCACCTCGTCCCGGATCCCGTCGTAGGCCCAGTCACCCTCCGCGTCGACGGTGCGCGGCTCGAGCGGCAGCGGCAGCTCCGCGCCGGTGAGCTGCCCGATCCGGATGTCGACCTGGTGACTCTCGCCGACCGACCCCTCGCCCGGGGGCGCCAGCACGGTGGTCCGGTCGAAGCTCGCCAGCCCGCCGGTCGGCACGTTGCGGTGGGTCTGGACCCCGTCGAACGCGGTGAGTGTCATGACGCGCAGCGGCCCGACCGGGGCCTCGTCCGAGACGGTGTAGGTGAGCACGGTGTTGCTGGAGCGGGCGCTCAGGGGCTGGCGCATGTCCAGCTCGGAGGACAGCTCCACGGTGTCGGACGGGGTCGAGATGAGCTGGTTCCACGTGCCGGCCAGGGCGGGCAGTGTCGCCATGCCGGTCGCGACGCCGAGCGAGGCGGCGGCGACGGCGGCCGCGGTGCCCGCGGTGATCCAGGACCGGAACCGCTGCGCGCGGCGCACGGCCGCCGAGTCGGAGCCGGTGCTCCGGCCGGGTGTCACGCCGACGGGGTCGACCGTGAGCAGCAGGAGCATCGCCGTCACGCTGACCACGAAGACGAGCCAGGGCACCTCGCCGATGAGGGTGAGCGGCGGCGTCCACAGGAGCAGCAGCGGGATCCCGGCGAAGCCCGGCATGCGCGCGCCGGCCAGCGAGTCGACGATCAGCAGCACCAGCAGCGTCCCGCCGACGGCGACCATGCTGATGGCCTCGTCAGGACCCACCGGCGCGACCTGCGTGCTCATGGTCTCGGTGGCCTGCCGGAACCGTTCGAGCACCCGGTCCAGGGAGTCGGGCCCGACGAACGGCTCGAAGCGCTGCCCGGGGCCGCCGTAGCGGGCGAGCACGAACCAGAAGGCGACCACGGCGCCCGTCGCCGTCGCGACGAACGACGCGCTGCCGGAGGCCCGGTCGGCGGCGCGGTCGGCGCTGACGCCCTGGCCGGCGGCGCGGCGCACGGCGGCTCGGTCCACGGCGGTGCGGATGAGCAGGTACCGGACGACGCCGCTGGTCGCCGACACGAGCAGGACGCCGATCGTGCCGACCGTGAGCCAGGGCCCCGGGTCGATGACGAGCGTGAGCGCGTGCATCGACGCGACCACGGCGATGGCCACCAGGACGGTGGAGGCGACGGTGCGGACCAGGGGGCCGCGGTGAGCCGGGATCACAGTGCACGCTCCGCGAGCAGGGCCCAGGCACGTTCCGGGTCGGTACGGGACTCCGTGGTGCTGACGTGCCAGCCGGAGGTGCGCAGCTCGGCGGCGGTCTCGTCCAGCTCGTGCCGGAACCCCGCCCCCCGGGGCGCCACCAGGAGCGCCCAGCAGGTGCCGTCGACGCCGAGCGCGGCGAGGCTGCGACGGGCCTCGGGGTCGTGCGGGCCGAGCACGGCGACCACGATCTCGCCCGCGGTGCGGGCCAGGCGCAGGGCCCGCGCCGTGGTGCCGGTGGCGTGGTGCCCCTCGGCGGAGCCGCGGTGGCCCCGGATGTCGACGCACGCGTCCAGCAGGGCCGACCGGCTCGCGCGCGTGGCCGCGAACCGCTCGCTCTCCAGCGTGGGCGCGACGGTCGTGGTCACCAGACGCGTCGGGTGGCCGGCGTCGAGGAAGGACGTGGCGATGGAGGCCGCGAGCTCCACGGCCCACTCGCCGTCGTCGACGGCGGCCGGACGGCGGGGGCCGCCCGCCTCCTGCCAGTGCGGCAGCAGCGACCTGTCGAGCAGCACGGTGACCGGGCGGACGCCGGCGCTCTCGTCGGCGCGGACCATGAGCTGGCCGCGCCGGGCGGCGCTGGCCCAGTGCACGCGGCGCGGGTCGTCGCCCGCGACGTACTCGCGCAGCACCGAGTCGTCGGTCGACTGCAGGCGCGCGCCGGTGGCCGAGTGGTCGACGTCGCCCACCGAGCGGGTGCGGACCGCGAGCTCGACGGTGCGCGGCCAGACGGGCACGTGGGTGGCGGCGCCGAGCGGCTGTGTGGCGCGCACCAGTCCGAACACGTCCGTGCGGGTGGTCAGGAGCGGACCGAGCGACCAGCGGCCGCGGCGCGTCGGCGTCAGCGAGTAGTGCACGGAGATGCGGTCGGCGCGCGCCGAGACGCGGGCCCGGATGCCCTGGTGGCCCGCGAGCTCGTGGGCCGCCTGCTCCGAGAGCCGCAGCCGGGACAGCCGCTCGTACGCGGCGCCGGTGGCCTGGTGAGCGGCGACCAGCAGGCTGACGTCCGCCGTCCGGTCGCGCACCACCGGGTTGGGCGTCACGGCGCGCGTGACGCGCAGCGCGCCGCGCCCGGACTCCAGCCGCTGCGTGCCGATGGCGATCCAGGCCACCGCGACGGCGAGCAGCGCGGCGGCGCCCAGCCCGACGAGGTGGGGCAGGGTGAGCACCAGCCCGAGCGGCACCAGCACGCCGCCCAGGGCGGACGCCCCGATGCCGCGGGGGGTGAGCCGGACCCGGCTGATGCGGGCGACCGTGTCGCGCCAGGTGGTGCGGGACGTCATGCCTGCGTCGCCCCGGCCGCTCAGAACTGCCGCCGGTCGGCCGGCTCGAGCGCCGGCACCGGCGTGCGCTGCACGATCTCGTCCACGACGGACTCCGGGGTCACGCCACCGAGGCGCGCCTCGGTGGTGAGGATGAGGCGGTGGGCCAGGACGGGCCGGGCCAGGCGCTGGACGTCGTCGGGCAGCACGTGGTCGCGCCCGGCCATGGCCGCGATGGCCTTCGCCGCCCGCAGCAGCTGCAGCGAGGCGCGCGGGGACGCGCCCAGGCGCAGGCCGGTGTGCTCGCGCGTGGCGGCCACCAGGCCCACGACGTACCGCTTGACCGACGGCGAGGCGTACAGCGCGCGCACCTGCTGCGCGAACCGCACCATCGCCGGGCCGTCGGTGACGGCCTGGAGATGGTCCAGGGGCGTGGTGGCCTCCTGCCGGTCGAGCATGAGGATCTCCGCCGTGGCGTCCGGGTAGCCCACCGTGATGCGTGCCATGAACCGGTCCCGCTGTGCCTCGGGCAGGGGGTAGGTGCCCTCCATCTCCACGGGGTTCTGGGTGGCCACCACGAGGAACGGCCGCGGGAGCTGGTGGGTGGTGCCGTCGACCGTCGTCTGGCCCTCCTCCATGCACTCCAGCAGCGCCGACTGCGTCTTGGGCGAGGCGCGGTTGATCTCGTCGCCGATGACGATGTTGCTGAACACCGGGCCCGGCCGGAACTCGAACTCGTGGCTGCCGGTCCGGAAGATGTTGACGCCCGTGAGGTCGCTGGGCAGCAGGTCGGGCGTGAACTGGATGCGGCCCACGTGGCAGTCGATGCTGCGGGCGATCGCCTTGGCGAGCGTGGTCTTGCCGACGCCGGGCACGTCCTCGACGAGCAGGTGCCCCTCGGCGAGCAGGACGGCGAGCGTGATGTCGGCCAGTCCCGGCCGGCCGGTCACGACCGACTCGACGGCGCCGCGGACGCGGGCCATGGTTTCCACCAGCTCGTCCAGCGCGCCCGGTCCGGGTGCTGCCTGGGTGCTGGGCCCGCCGCCGAACTGTGGTTCCGCGAGGCCGGGCGTGGCGGGTTCCGTGTGCACAGGGAGAGACCTCCATCGGGCCGGGTAGTCAGGCCGCTGTCTGGCGCGCGAGCGCGCTGGCTGATGCCGGGCGGCTGGCGCTCGCCCGGCTGGTCCAGCGTAGTAGAGATGTAAAGCACTCTGTTGTCTGCGTCACGCGGTCTTCACAGTTCCGGGAACGGTTATTGGTCTGCCGGCCAGGTGTGCCCACCAGGGCAGGGAACGCCTGACGGGGCGCGGCTCCTGGCGGGGGTAGTCCGACATTCCACGCCACGCCGGACATGAATGTGCTCCACCCGTTCTTTACCTCTTTGACCTGCGCATTGAGGGCTGGTGGGTAGTTCTCCCCACGGTTTTTCCGAGTGCGGTGGTGGAAAGTGGAGTAGCGTGGAGTATGCGGGAGCGAGAGGAGGTGTCGGCCCATGACTGCGATGGCAGAAGGTTTCGCAGGTCTGGGCCTGCTCCTCGGGACGTACACCCCGAAGCTGGACGAGAAGGGACGCCTGATCCTTCCCGCCAAGTTCCGGGGGCGCCTGTCCGGCGGTCTGGTGATGACCAAAGGGCAGGAGCGGTGCCTCTTTCTTCTCCCGATGGACGAGTTCCAGCAGATCTACACCCAGATCCGGCAGGCGCCGGTGACGAGCAAGGCTGCACGGGACTACACGCGAAACTTCCTGGCGGGAGCGAGCGACGAGGTACCGGACAAGCAGGGTCGGGTCTCCATCCCGGCACACCTGCGCGAGTACGCCGGCCTGGACCGCGAGGTGGTCGTGATCGGGGTCGGCACCCGCGTGGAGGTGTGGGACGCGCAGGCCTGGGCCACCTACCAGGAACAGACCGAACCCGACTACATCGACCAGGCCGAGGAGATCTTCCCTGGACTGAGCTTCTAGGACCACGAGGCGGACGGCCGTACGGCCAGGCCTCCTCCCGCAGGATCCGGCGCACTTCCCCGCCGCCGGAACCGTGCGGAGGGAGACCTGACCGGACGGCCCCGGCCCGGGGCCCGGGACAGCGACCACGACGACGCACGACACACGAGAGGAGGCACCGATGAACGCGACCGAGGACCGTCCCGGGACGACCGGCGACGCCGCGGACCGCCACCTGCCGGTGCTGCTCCAGCGCTGCGTCGACCTGCTCGCCCCCGCCCTCGCCGAGCCCGGCTCCGTGCTGGTGGACTGCACCCTCGGCATGGGCGGCCACACCGAGGCCGTGCTGGAGCAGCTGCCCGGCGCACGCGTGATCGGCATCGACCGCGACCCCCAGGCCCTCGCGCTCGCCGGGGCCCGCCTGGCCCGGTTCGGCGACCGCTTCACGCCGGTGCACGCCGTGTACGACGAGATCACCGAGGTGGTCGACGAGCACGCCGGCGGCGCCGTCCAGGGCGTGCTCATGGACCTCGGGGTGTCCTCGCTGCAGCTCGACGAGGCCGACCGCGGCTTCGCGTACGCGCAGGACGCACCGCTCGACATGCGCATGGACTCCACGCAGGGCCTCACGGCGGCCGACGTGCTCAACACGTACGACGAGCGCGACCTGGCGCGGATCCTGCGCGAGTACGGCGAGGAGCGGTTCGCGGGCAAGATCGCGCGGGCCGTCGTCCGGCGTCGTGCGGAGCGCCCGTGGGACCGCAGCGGCGAGCTCGTCGACCTGCTGCGGGCCACGATCCCGGCAGCGACCCGCAAGACCGGGGGCCACCCGGCCAAGCGCACCTTCCAGGCGCTGCGGATCGAGGTGAACGGCGAGCTCGAGGTGCTCGAGCGCGCCGTGCCCGCCGCGATCGAGGCGCTCGCGGTGGACGGCCGGATCGTCGTGGAGTCGTACCAGTCGCTCGAGGACCGGATCGTCAAGCGCGCGATCGCGCAGGGCACGACGTCGTCGGCCCCGCCGGGGCTGCCCGTCGAGCCGGAGACGCACACGCCGTACCTGGAGGCGCTCACCCGGGGCGCGGAGGAGGCGGACGCGCAGGAGCTGGAGCGCAACCCCCGCTCGGCCTCCGTCCGGCTGCGCGCGGCGCGCCGGCTGCGCCCCACGCCCGAGCACCTGGTCGACCGGGGCGCACGACACCAGACCCAGCACCAGATTCAGCACCACGCAGGCAAGCACACAGGTAAGGAGGACCGCCGATGAGCGCCGTGAACGCTGCGACGGCCCGCGCCGTCCGTCCCGCCGAGCTGCCCCGTACCCGGAGGGCACCGCTCACCGCCATCCCGGGGGGCGCCGAACGGCGCGGCCGACGGCTGGACATCGTCCGTGCCCCGCTGCACTCGAAGAGCCGCGTCCCGTTCTTCGTGCTGTGCGCCACCCTGATGATCGTGTCGCTGGTGGCCGTGCTCGTGCTGAACACCACGCTCGCGCGCGGCTCCTACGAGATGGCGCACCTGCAGGGCGAGGTCGCCCAGACCGCGCAGGACGTGCAGGGTCTCCAGGAGGACCTGCGGGCGGCCGAGACCGAGCTGCCCGACAAGGCGCGCAGCCTGGGCATGGTCCCCGCCGAGAACCCCACGATGGTCAGCATCCGCACCGGCAAGGTGGTGAAGGGTGTGGTGAAGGGTACGGACGAGTGACCCGGCCGACGTCGGACCCGGGCCGGCAGCGCACCCCGTCGGGGCGCGCTGCCGGCTCCCGTTCGTCCCAGGGTCGGACGGCGCAGCCCCGCAAGGCTCAGCCCGCGGCCCGGAAGTCCCAGCCGGCCAGGTCCCAGCCCCGCACACCCCAGCCCCGCACACCCCAGCCCCGCACACCCCGGTCCGGAAAAGCCCAGCCCCGCACACCCCAGTCCGGAAAAGCCCGGCCCCGCGCGACCAGCACCCGGATGCGCGCCCAGGCCCCGGGCGGGGGCGGCGGTCCGCGCCCCGCCCGATCGCGCGTGGCGCGCCCGCTGCCGCCCCGGCCCGGCCGGCCCGAGCTGCGGCAGCGCTGGCTGGTCGGCATCGCGGCCGTGGTCGTGCTCGTGTTCCTCGTCCGGCTGGTCCACGTCCAGATCATCGAGGGCCCGGCCCTGGCCCAGGTGGCCGAGCAGAAGCGGACCGCCACGGCCGTGACCCCCGCGCACCGGGGCGACATCACCGACGCGAACGGTGTCGTGCTGGCCACGTCCGTCGACCGGTACACGGTCATCGGTGACCCGCGGGCGATCAAGGACTTCCGCGGCGCCGGCCGGCCCACCGTGGACGGCGAGGAGGTCGAGGACGGCGCCCTGGGCATCGCCCAGCTGCTCGCGCCGATCCTGGACGTGCCCAAGAACGAGCTCGCCGCGCAGCTCGTGGGGGACACGAGCTACACGGTGCTCGCCAAGAACGTGGTGCCCGAGGTGCAGCGCGCCATCGCCCAGCTGAAGATCCGGGCGTACGTCCGCACGGACCTGACCTCACGGCGCACCTACCCGTCGGGCACGGTGGCGGGTTCGCTGGTGGGCTTCGTGGACGACGAGCAGACCGGCCGGGGCGGCATCGAGGCCGCGTACGACGACCTGCTGGCCGGCACGGCGGGCTCGGACACCTACGAGCGCAGCCTCGACGGCCTGCGCATCCCGGCCGCCGGGCAGGAGTCGGTGCCCGCGGTGCCCGGTGACGACGTCCAGCTCACCCTGGTGCACGACATCCAGTGGAAGGCGCAGGACGCCGTCGACGAGGCCAAGCGTGCCAGCGGTGCGGAGTACGGCATCGCCATCGTGCAGGACACGCGCACGGGCGAGCTCGTGGCGCTGGCCGACTCGGGCGCCGTCGACCCGAACGACCGCTCGACCGCCGCGGTCGCGGCCGGCTCGCGTGCGGTGAAGGACGTCTTCGACCCGGGTTCGACCGGCAAGGTCATCACCATGGCCGCCGCGCTCGAGGGCGGGCACTGGACGCCCGAGAGCCGTTTCACCGTGCCCTACAGCTTCACGACGCCGAACGGCCAGACCTTCCATGACTCGCACCACCACCCGACCCAGCGCCTCACGCTCACGGGGGTGCTGGCGCAGTCGTCGAACACCGGCACCGTGCAGGTCGGCGAGAAGATCCCGCTGCAGGAGCGGCAGGACTACCTCGAGAAGTTCGGCTTCGGCAAGCCCACCGGCCTGGGCCTGCCGGGGGAGTCGGTGGGCATCATGCCGCCCGCCGACGTCGCGGACTGGGACGGCCGCACGCGGTACACCGTGCTGTTCGGGCAGGGGCTGTCGGTCAACGCCATGCAGGCGACCAGCGTGTTCTCGACCGTCGCCAACGGCGGGGTACGCATGACGCCCACGCTGTTCAAGGGGTCGACCGGTGCCGACGGCACCGTGACGCCGGCCGAGCGGGCGCCCGGCGAGCGGGTGATCTCCCAGGAGACCGCCGACACCCTCCTGGAGATGATGGAGGCCGTGACGGAGGACGGCGGTACGGGTGTCAACGCCGTCGTGCCGGGCTACCGGGTGGCGGGCAAGACGGGCACCGCGCAGATGCCCGCTGGCAACGGCTGGACGTACATGGCGTCGTTCATCGGCGTCGCCCCGGCCGACGACCCGCGGTACACGGTCGCCGTCTTCCTCAAGAGCCCGCACAGCTCGATCTTCGGCGGCGACGTCGCGGCGCCGGTGTTCAGCGACATCATGGGCTTCACGCTGCAGAAGATGGACGTGCCGCCGAGCAGCACGCAGGGCAAGCGGTTCAAGACCGAGTGGTGACCCGCGTGCCCGGGGCGGGCGTCAGTCCGCCGCCTCCGTGATCCGCACCGTCGTGCCCAGCGTGGCCGTCAGGATCGACTCGATCGCGAACGCCGTGGCCGCCGCCAGGTCCACCGCCTCCGGGTCCAGCAGCCACTGGAGCTGGAGGCCGTCCATCACGGCGATGACCGCGGCGGCGGCCCGCTCGGGCTCGCCCTCGGGCAGGGTCACGGCGCGCTCGGCGGCCACGTCGCGCACCGCCTGCGAGATCTCGCCGCGCAGCACCGTGAACCGCTCGGCCACCCAGGTGGAGGCCGGGTGACCGTCGGTGACCGACTCGCCGGTGAGCACCGCGTACGCCTGCACGATGCCGCGCCGCTCGGCGTTGAGCCGCGCCGTCACGGCCAGGTGCCGGAACAGCTCCAGGCCGCCGGGGATGTGCTTGCCCTCCAGGTGCTGCACGTCGACCCGGTCGCGGTACTCCAGCACCTCCCAGAGGAGCTTGTCCTTGCTGCCGAAGTGGTGCAGCACGCCGGCGTGCGTGATGCCCACCTGCGCCGCGACGTCGCCGAGCGAGCCCTGGTGGTATCCCTTGGACCCGAACACACGCGTGGCCGCGGCGAGGATCTCCTCCCGGCGGCGGGCACGGCTGGGGCGCTTGGGCTTCGGGGCAGCCTGCTCGGTCGTCTCGGACATGCCCTTACGATAGCCGGGATCTCGGGCTTACTAACCAGTAAGTAAGTGTGGTTGAATGCGGTCAGCCGTCCATCGCCGAACGGAGAAGCCGTTGTCATCGCAGACCGTCACCGCGCACGCCGTCGCCCCGGAGCCGGAGCTCCTGCGCCTCCTCGAGGAGCTGTCCGCCGAGGAGAAGGTGTCGCTCGTCGTGGGCGCCTCCATGTGGTCGACGACGGCGGTGCCGCGCCTCGGCCTGGAGCCGGTGGTGATGTCCGACGGCCCCGTGGGCGTCCGCGGCCCGGGCGGCGGCACCTCGGCGATGTTCCCCGCGCCGTCGGCACTGGCCGCCACGTGGGACCTGGACCTGGCCGCGCGGGCCGGCGCGCTGTTCGCCGCCGAGGCCCGCCGGCACGGCGTCGACGTGGTGCTGGCCCCGCAGGTCAACCTGCAGCGCACGCCCGTGGGCGGCCGGCACTTCGAGTGCTACTCCGAGGACCCGCACCTGACCGCCGAGGTCGCCGTCGCCCTCGTGGGCGCCGCGCAGGCGCACGGCGTGGGCATGTGCGTCAAGCACTACGTGGCCAACGACTCCGAGACCGAGCGCACGCGCTACCTCGCCCGGCTCGACGAGCGCACGCTGCGCGAGGTCTACCTGGCACCGTTCGAGCGCCTCGTGCGCGACGTGAACCCGTGGTCGGTGATGGGTGCCTACAACGGCGCCGACACCGGCGGCGTCGCGGCCCGCCTCCTGGAGCACCGCCCGCTCGTGGTGGACCTGCTCAAGGAGGAGTGGGGCTACGACGGGCTCTTCGTCAGCGACTGGGTGGCGACGCAGTCCGTGGCGCCCGCCGTGCGCGGCGGCCTCGACCTGCAGATGCCCGGGCCGGACGGCGCCTGGGGCGACGGCCTGCTGGACGCCGTCCGGTCCGGCGAGGTGGCCGAGTCCGAGCTCGACGACAAGGTGCTGCGCCTGCTGCGCCTGGCCCGCCGTACCGGCCGCCTGACCCTGTCCGACGACGGCACCGCGCCGCACGCGACCGCGCTCGCCTCCGCCGTCGACCGGGCGACCGGCCACGCGCACCGGACCGAGGCGGGTCACGGTGCCGGGCACGGCGCCGCGGGCTCCGCCGCGGCCGGCCGGCTGCTGCGCGAGCTCGCCGCCCGCTCCGTCGTCGTGCTCAAGGACGACGCCGGCCTGGTCCCGCTGGTGCAGGAGCCGGCCCGGCCCCTGCGCGTGGCACTGCTCGGCCCCGCGGCCGTCGAGCCGTTCTTCCAGGGCGGCGGCAGCTCCCTCGTGCACCCCGACCGCCTCACCTACCCGGCCGAGGAGCTGCGTGCCGCCCTGCCGCAGGGGTCCGAGGTGACGCTCCTTCCCGGAGCACGGGCCCTGCGCAACCCGCCCGAGCTCGACGTCGACCGGTGCACCGACCCCGTCACGGGCGAGCCCGGCCTGCGCGTCACGTACCTGGCCGCCGACGGCAGCATCCTCGAGGAGCACACCACCCGCGAGTGGACCGGCTGGCTCGAGGACGTGCGGCCCGACGCCGACGCCGTCCGCCTGCGCGCGACCGTGCGCCTCGACGAGACCGGCGTGCACGAGCTGGGCGTCGGCACCGTGGGCATCCACCGGGTGCGCGTCGACGGCGCCGAGGTCGCCTCCGGCGGCACCCGGGTCGACGAGGACGTCGTGCTCTCCTCGGGGCACAATCACCCCATCGCCGAGGTCGGGACCGCCGCCGGCACCGCGGAGCTGGACGCGACGCTCCAGGTGGTGCACGCCGTCGGGTACGGACACTTCGTCCGCGCCGCGCTCGTGCACCGGCTGCCCGGCCCCTCGGCCGAG
Organism: Promicromonospora thailandica; assembly: GCF_024171955.1. GTDB lineage: Bacteria > Actinomycetota > Actinomycetes > Actinomycetales > Cellulomonadaceae > Promicromonospora > Promicromonospora thailandica. The sequence continues at coordinate 296,577 of NZ_JAMTCS010000003.1, forward strand.
GACGAGCTCGCCGCCGCCGTCGAGGCCGCCGCGGCGGCCGACGTCGCCGTCGTCGTGGTCGGCACCACCGCCGAGGTCGAGTCCGAGGGCTACGACCGTCCCGACCTGGACCTGCCGGGCAACCAGGACGAGCTCGTCCGGCGCGTGGCGCTCGTCAACCCGCGCACCGTGGTCGTCGTCAACGCGGGCGCGCCCGTGCTGCTGCCCTGGCTGGCCGACGTGCCCACCGTGCTGTGGGGGTGGCTGCCCGGCCAGGAGGCCGGCACCGCCCTCGCGGACGTGCTGACCGGGGTCACCGAGCCGTCCGGCCGCCTGCCGTGGACGCTGCCCGCCCGCTTCGAGGACGTGCCCGTACCGCACGCCCGGCCCGTGGACGGCGTCGTCGACTACGCCGAGGGCACGGACGTGGGCTACCGCGCCTGGGAGCGCCGGCTGGCCGGCGGGGCGGGCGCTCCGGCACCCGCCGCACCCTTCGGGCACGGCCTGGGCTGGACCACGTGGGAGTACGAGGACGCCGTCCTCGCCCGCGGCGAGGCGCACGACGCGCCCGCCACGCTCACCGTCTACGCGACGGTCCGCAACACGGGCCGCCGCGCGGGCCGCGAGGTGGTCCAGGTGTACGTCGAGGCACCCGACGGCGGCCCGGCCCGCCCGGTGCGGTGGCTCGGCGGCTTCACGGTCGTGGACGTCCCGGCCATGAGCAGCGTGACCGTCCCCGTCCCCGTCGCCACCCGTGCGCTGCAGGTCTGGGACCCGCAGCGGCACGACTGGACCACGCCGCCGGGCACCTACCGGCTGCGCACCGGCAGGTCCGTCGCGGACCTGCGCCTGACCAACGACCTGATCGTCCGGCCCGGGGACGACCCCGGCGCCGGAACCCGCTGACCCCCACCCCCATCATCCGTCCCGCACCAGGCGGGAGGAGTGCAAGGAGGCACACCGTGAGGATTCGCAAGCACGTCGCAGCGGCGGGAGCCGCGGCGGCCATCGCGCTGCTGGTCTCGGCCTGCAGCGGCGGAGGCGGAGGCACCACCGACGCCGGAGGCGGCGAGACGCTGACCGTCGGCATGCCGAACGGCGTCCAGACGGAGAACCACAGCCCGTTCGCGACCGGCTCGTCCGCGCTCTCGCTGGGCTACGCGTTCACCATCTACGAGCCCCTGATGATGCGCAACCAGGCGCGCCCGTCCGAGGAGCCGGAGCCCTGGCTCGCCGAGAGCGTGGAGTGGAACGAGGACTTCACCGAGGCCGTCATCACGCCCCGCGAGGGCGTCACCTGGTCGGACGGCGAGGAGTTCACCGCCGACGACGTCGCGTTCTCGATCCAGCTCCGCAAGGACTTCGAGGCGCTCAACACCGCCGCCCTGCCCTACGACACGGTCGAGACCGACGGCAGCACCGTCACCGTCACGTTCACCGCCGGGCAGTTCGTCAACCAGTCCAAGCTGTACGACCTGGTCATGGTGCCCGAGCACATCTGGGCCGACATCGAGGACCCGACCACCGACACCAACCTGGAGCCCGTCGGCACCGGGCCGTACACGCTCGAGTCGTGGACGCCGCAGGCCGCCACCGTCGTGGCCCGCGACGACTACTGGGGCGGCACGCCCGCCGTGCCCGAGATCCGCTACTCGTCGTACAACGACAACAACGCGCTGACCACCGCCCTGACCACCGGCGAGGCGCAGTGGGGCTGGACGTTCATCGCCGACTTCGAGAACGTCTACATCGCGCAGGACCCGGAGCACTACCACCAGTACGCCGCAGGCGGCCTCGGGATCGACGTGCTCTACCTGAACAACGAGACCAAGCCGTTCGACGACAAGGCGTTCCGGCAGGCGCTCAACATGGTGATCGACCGCCAGGAGCTGGTCGACGTCGCCACCTCCGGTGTGAACCCGCCGCTGACCAGCGTCACCGGCCTGCCGCTGCCCGCGGGCGAGGAGTTCCTCTCCCCGGAGTACGCGGGCCAGGAGCTCGCCGTCGACGTCGAGGGCGCCCGCGCGCTGCTCGAGGACGCCGGCTACACCTGGGAGGGCGAGCAGCTCGTCGACCCCGACGGCGAGGACGTGACGTTCGAGCTCGTCAACCCGGCCGGCTGGAACGACTACCTCACCGCGCTCGACCTCATCAAGAACGCGGCCGCCGAGCTCGGCGCCACCGCGACCGTCAACCCCGTCAACCAGGACGGCTGGTTCGCCGACATCATCCCGGGCGGCGACTTCCAGGCCACCCTGCACTGGACCGACGGCGGCGCGACGCCGTGGGACATGTACTCCGACATCATGGACGGCGCGCACTACAAGAAGCTCGGCGAGCCGGCCACGTGGAACTTCGGGCGGTTCCAGAACGACGAGGCCACGCAGGCGCTCGCCGACTACGCCGCCGCCCCCGACGACGCCGCGCGCGCCGAGGCGATGGAGACGATCCAGCGGGTGTTCGTCGAGGAGGTGCCGGGCATCCCGATCTGGACCCGGCCGGCCACCGCCCAGTACTCGTCGCAGAACTACGTGGGCTGGCCCTCGGAGGAGGACCCCTACAACCAGCCGCAGCCCACGGGCGTGCAGGCCGCCCAGATCCTGATGAACCTCGAGCCGGCAGGGCAGAGTTGAGCACGAGCGACCCGGTGCTGGCCGCGCACGGCCTCACCAAGCACTTCCGAGCAGGGCAGTTCCGAGCGGGCGGGCGCCGCGTCAGCGGCCGCTCGCCCGCCCGGGCGATCCATGCCGTGGACGGCGTGGACCTGGAGCTCCACCGCGGCCAGGTGCTGGCCGTGGTGGGGGAGTCGGGGTCCGGCAAGTCCACGGTCGCCCGGCTGCTGGCCGGTCTGATCCCGATCACGGACGGGCAGGTGCTGCTCGACGGCGCCGCCGTCCGGCTGCGGGGGCGGCGGGCCTTCCGCGCGTACGTGCGGCGCGTGCAGATGATCTTCCAGGACCCGTTCGGGTCCCTGAACCCGGTGCACCCCGTGCGCTACACGCTGACCCGGGCGCTGCGCCTGCACCGCAGGCAGTCGACGGGCGGGACGCTGCGCGGGGCCGAGCTCGAGGCGGCGCTCACCGAGCTGCTGGAGCGCGTGCACCTCACGCCGGCGGCCCGGTACGTGGACAAGTTCCCGCACGAGCTGTCCGGCGGGCAGCGGCAGCGCATCGCCATCGCGCGGGCGCTGGCCGCCGACCCCGAGGTGCTGCTGGCCGACGAACCGATCTCGATGCTCGACGTGTCGATCCGGCTCGGCATCCTCAACCTGCTCGCCGACCTGCGCGACCGGCTCGGCATCGCCATCCTGTACATCACGCACGACATCGCCTCGGCGCGCTACTTCGCCGACCGGACCACCGTCCTGTACGCGGGCCAGGTCATGGAGACGGGGGACAGCGAGTCGGTGACCCAGGCCCCGCTGCACCCCTACACGCGGCTGCTCGTGGCCTCGGCGCCCGACCCCGACGACCTGGCGGGAGCCGGCGCGGCCGCCGTCCGCGACCGGGGGACCGGCGGCGAGCCGCCGAGCCTCGTGGACCCGCCGCCCGGCTGCCGGTTCGCGCCGCGCTGCCCGTACGCGACCGACGTGTGCCGCACCGAGACGCCCGAGCTGATCGAGGTCACCCCGGGCCGGGCCGCGGCCTGCTGGGGGTACAGCACGCGGGAGGACCGCCCGGCGGTGCCGGCCACCGAGGGGGCGAGCACATGAGCTTCCTGCTGCGCAGGGTCGCGTTCTACGCGCTGACGGCGTGGGCCGCGATCACCATCAACTTCTTCATCCCGCGCCTGCTGCCGGGCGATCCCGTGACCGCCCTGCTGGGCCGCATGCAGGGCCGCATCGACAGCAACGCCGAGCACTCGCTGCGCGTGCTGTTCGGCCTGGACCAGGACACCACGCTGTGGCAGCAGTACCTCGACTACTGGGGCCTGCTGCTGCGGGGCGACCTCGGCCTGTCGTTCACGCACTTCCCGACGCCGGTGTCCGAGATCGTCGACCAGTCGCTGCCGTGGACGGTCGGGCTGGTCGGGGTCGCGACGGTCATCGCGTTCGTCATCGGCTCGCTGATCGGCACGTTCCTCGGCTGGCGCCGCGGCACGTGGGCCGACGGCCTGCTGCCCGTGGCGACGTTCTTCCAGGCCGTGCCGTACTTCTGGCTGGGCCTGATCACCATCGCCGTGCTGTCGGTCAACCTGGGCTGGTTCCCGTCCAGCGGCAGCTACGACCGTGGCCTGGTGCCGGCGTTCACCGGTGAGTTCATCGGGTCGGTCGTCTACTACGGCTTCCTGCCCGCGCTCACCGTGGTGCTGTCGTCGGTGGCGGGCTGGGTGCTCGGCATGCGCAACATGATGGTGACCGTCTCCTCGGAGGACTACGTCACCGTCGCGCACGCCAAGGGCCTGGCCGAGCGGCAGGTCATGCTCGGGTACGCGGCACGCAACGCCGTGCTGCCCCAGGTCTCCAGCTTCGCGCTGTCCCTCGGCTTCGTGGTGGGCGGCACGCTGATCATGGAGATGGTCTTCTCCTACCAGGGCATCGGGTACACGCTCTACCAGGCGGTCTCCACGCACGACTACCCGCTGATGCAGGGCTGCTTCCTCGTCATCACGCTGTCGGTGCTGGTGGCCAACATGGTGGCCGACCTCGCCTACGCCCTGCTCGACCCGCGCACCCGGACGGAGGACCGATGAGGAACCAGCTGCTGTTCCTGCGCAACGGCAAGGTCGTCACCGGCCTGGCCATCCTCGGCTTCTTCACGCTGCTCGCGGTGCTGGGCCCGTGGATCAGCCCGTACGACCCCAACCAGGTCAGCGACGCGCTGCTCAGCCCGCCGTCGGCCGCGCACTGGCTCGGCACCGACCACACAGGCCGCGACATCCTGTCGCAGATCATCGTCGGTGCTCGCGGCGTGCTCGTCGTCGGCCTCGTGGCCGGCGTGAGCGCCACCGTCGTGGGCGTGCTCGTGGGCGTGACCGCCGGGTTCGTCGGCGGGGTGGGTGACGAGTCGCTGTCGGCCCTGTCCAACATGTTCCTCGTCATCCCGCAGCTGCCGCTGATCATCCTGATCGCCGCGCAGCTCCCGTCGGCGGGCGGGCTCACCGTCGCGCTCGTGATCGGCGCGACCGGCTGGGCCTGGGGCGCGCGCGTCATGCGCGCCCAGACGCTGTCCCTGCGCAAGCGGGACTTCGTGGAGGCCGCGCGGGCCAACGGCGAGCGCACCTGGCGCCTCGTCCTGGCCGAGGTGCTGCCCAACCTGACCGCGGTCATCGCCTCCGGGTTCGTGGGCACCGTGACGTTCGCGGTGCTGTCCCAGGTGACGCTGTCGTTCATCGGCATCACGCCGGTCAGCGAGTGGAACTGGGGCACCATCCTGTTCTGGGCGCAGAACAACCTCGCGCTCCAGCGGGGCGCCTGGTGGTGGTTCGTGCCGGCCGGGGCGTGCATCGCGCTGCTCGGCATGGCGCTGACCCTGGTCAACTTCGGCATCGACGAGATCGTCAACCCCCGCCTGCGGTCCACCGGCCTGCACGCGCGGTCGCTGCGCCGCCGGGGCATCCGGCCGCGCGTGGGGTTCACGCCGGTGGTTCGGGAGGCACGATCATGAGCGCGGACGTCCACACCGAACGAGGGGCGCTCGCGGACGCGGGCCCCGCGGCGGCGGAGCCCGTCCTCGAGGTCCGGAACCTGAGCGTCGACTACGGGTTCGGCGACGACCCCACGCACGTGCTGCGCGAGGTGTCGCTGACGCTGCGCCGCGGCGAGGTGCTGGGCCTGGCGGGGGAGTCGGGCTGCGGCAAGTCGACCCTCGCCTACGCGGCCACGCGCCTGCTGCCGCCGCCCGGCCTCATCACGGGCGGCGAGGTGTGGCTCACGAACCGCGAGGGCACGCGGGCCGACCTGCTCGCCCTGTCGGACGCCGAGCTGCGCGCCGCCCGCTGGCGCGACATCGCCATCGTGTTCCAGGGCGCGATGAGCTCGCTCAACCCGGTGTTCCGCATCGAGAAGCAGATCGTCGACGGCATCGTGGCCCACCAGCCCCGGATGCGGCGCGAGGAGGCCCGGGAGCGGGCCGCCGAGCTGCTGCGCCTGGTCGGCATCTCGGCCGACCGGCTGCGGGCCTACCCGCACCAGCTCTCCGGCGGCATGCGGCAGCGCGTGATGATCGCCATGGCGCTCGCGCTGGAACCCCAGGTGCTGATCATGGACGAGCCGACGACGGCCCTCGACGTGGTCATGCAGCGGCAGATCCTGGAGGAGGTCATGGAGCTGCGCGAGCGGCTCGGGTTCTCGGTCGTCTTCATCACGCACGACGTGTCCCTGCTGGTCGAGGTGGCCGACCGGATCGCCGTCATGTACGCGGGCGAGATCGTCGAGACGGCGGCCGCGCGCGACGTGTACGCGAAGCCACGGCACCCGTACTCGGCGGGCCTGCTCGGGTCGTTCCCGCCCCTGCACGGCCCGCGGCGCGAGCTCACGGGCATCCCCGGCGCCCCGCCGGACCTCTCGGCCCGCGAGCCGGGCTGTCCGTTCGCGCCGCGCTGCCCGCACGCCATGGACGTGTGCCGCACCGAGCTGCCCGTGCTGGGCCGCACGGCGCAGGGCGAGGACAACCGCCTGGTGGCGTGCCACCTGCACACCACGGCCTCGTCGACGGAGCCGCTGCCGCCGTCCCTGTCGCGATAGGGGCGGCCCGGTCGCCGCTCCGCGGACCCCGCGACGGAGCTGCACTCGACGGCGGCTGAGGCACGGCGACTGAGGGACGGCGACTGAGGGACGGCGCCTGAGGACTCCCGCCTCGGGTCGGGTCCGCGACGGCGTGTTGCTGTGCGTAGACAGCGTCTACGCACAGCAACATCTCCGCGAGAGCGGGCTTCTCGGCCGGCCGCTCGGGCCCGAGCGGTCCCGAACGGACGAGACCAACCCCGCGAGGCGGTAGGTTCTTCTCCGTGACATCCCCGTTCGACCGGATCCGCCCGGCGGCCACCACAGCGCGCCAGGTCGCGGACCTCGCCGTCGCGTTCGGCCTCACCATCGCGCCAGGTCAGCCCGCAGACGCCGCCGTCACGTGCGTGGCCTCGGACAACCGGGTGATCCGGCCGGGAGACCTGTTCGTGGCGCTGCCCGGCGCCCGTGCGCACGGCGCGCAGTTCGCCGCCGACGCCGTCGGCCGGGGCGCCACCGCCGTCCTCACGGACGCGCGCGGCCTGGAGTTCGCCGAAGGGCTCGGAGTGCCGGTGCTCGTCGCCGACGACCCCCGCGCCGTCCTCGGCTCGGTCGCCGCCTGGGTGCTCGGCAACCCCGCCGACGACCTCATGACGTTCGGCGTCACCGGCACCAACGGCAAGACCACCACGACCTACCAGCTCGACCACCTGCTGCGCGCCCTGGGCTGGACCGGCGGGCTCATCGGCACCGTCGAGACCCGCTCCGGCGACCGCGTGATCGCCAGCACCCTGACCACGCCCGAGGCCGCCGACCTGCAGGCCCTCCTGGCCGCCATGCGCGAGGACCACGTGCGCACCCTGGCCATGGAGGTCTCCTCGCACGCCCTGGCGCAGCACCGCGTCGACGGCATCGTCTTCGGCGTGGCCGGGTTCACCAACCTGACCCAGGACCACCTCGACTTCCACGGCGACTTCGAGTCGTACTTCGCCACCAAGGCCGAGCTGTTCACGCCCGCCCGGGCCCGCCGCGGCGTCGTCACGATCGACGACACCTGGGGCGAGCGCATGGCGGCCGAGGCCCGGATCCCCGTCGCCACGCTGACCACGCTCCCCGGCAAGCAGGCCGACTGGACCGTCACCGACGTCGCGCCGTCCGGCACCGGGTCCGCCTTCACGCTGACGCACCGCGACGGCCGCACCCTGCGCACCTCGACGTCGCTGCCCGGCGCCTACAACGTCGCCAACGCCGCGCTCGCCGTGACCATGGTGCTCGAGGGCGGCTGCGACGTCCGCGACGTGTCCGAGGCGCTCGCGGCCGCCGACGGGCTGAGCGCCACGGTGCCCGGCCGGATGGAGGTGCTCGCCACCGCGCCGCGCGTGGTCGTGGACTTCGCGCACAACACCGAAGCCCTGGAGCTCGCCCTGGCCGCGCTGCGCCCGACGACGTCCGGCCGGCTCGCCGTCGTGTTCGGCGCCACGGGGGACCGCGACCCGGGCAAGCGACCCTTCATGGGAGCGGCGGCGGTCCGCGGGGCCGACGTCGTCTACGTCACGGACGACGATCCGCACGACGAGGACCCGGCCAAGGTGCGGGCGGAGGTGCTCGCGGGGGCGAGCCCCGACGGCGCGCCGGGCACGGTCGTCACGGAGGCGGGCGGCGCGGACTCGCGTACCGTGGAGGTCCACGAGGTCGCCCCGCGCGCGGACGCCGTCCGCGCGGCCATCCTCGCGGCCGGCGTGGACGACACGGTGCTCGTCGCGGGCCGCGGCCACGAGACGATCCAGGAGATCGCGGGCGTGGACCACGTGCTCGACGACCGCGTCGAGGCCCGCGCGGCCCTCGCGGCCCGCACGGCCTAGTGCCACCGCGCACCGCAGGACCCGAGCGACTGACAGCACCACCCCAGCAGGATGCCCCAGGCAGGAGAGGACGACAGAGGCATGATCGAGCTGACTGCGGCGCAGGTCGCCGCAGCCACCGGCGGGCGGCTGCACGCCGACCCGGACGTCACGGTCTCGGGGGCGGTGATCATCGACTCGCGCCAGGCCGGGCCGGGCGCGCTCTTCGTGGCCCTGCCGGGGGAGCGGGTGGACGGCCACGACTTCGCGGCGCGGGCCGTCGAGGCCGGTGCCACGCTGGTGCTCGCGCAGCGTGAGCTGGACGGTCTGCCGACCGTCGTGGTGGACGACACGCAGGCCGCCCTCGGTGACCTCGCGCGCCGCGTCCTCGCGACGGTCCGCGACGCCGTCGGCGGCGACCTCCGGGTCGTGGGCATCACCGGGTCGGTGGGCAAGACCACGACGAAGGACCTCCTGGGCCAGCTCCTGACCCCCGAGGCCGGCGACACCGAGGGCGCGATCATCGTCCCCTCCGGCTCGTTCAACAACGAGATCGGCCTGCCGCTGACCGTCCTGCGGGTCACCCCCGCCACGCGGTTCCTCGTGCTGGAGATGGGCGCGGACGGCGTCGGCAACATCGCCTACCTCACGGGCATCGCGCCGCCCGACGTCGGCGTCGTGCTCCGGGTCGGCGTCGCGCACATCGGCCCCTTCGGCGGGGTCGAGGCCATCGCGAAGACCAAGGGCGAGATGGTCGAGGGCGTCGTCGAGGGTGGCACCGTGGTGCTGAACGCCGACGACCAGCGCGTCGCGGCGATGGCCGACCGGGCCGCACCGGGCACCGTGCTGCGCACCTTCGGCACCATCCCGTCGGCGGACGTGCGCGCCGAGGACGTCACGGTCGACGCCGCAGGCCGCGCGAGCTTCACGCTCCGCGTCGTGGGCGGCGGCGACATCGGCGAGCAGCACGCCCAGGTCGCCCTGAGCCTGGTGGGCCCGCACCACGTGACCAACGCGCTCGCCGCGGCGACCGTGGCGCTGCGCCTCGGCGTCGCGATCGGCGACGTGGCGCAGCGGCTCTCGGCCGCCACGCCGCGCAGCCCGCACCGCATGGCCGTGACCGAGCGGCCCGACGGCGTGACCGTCGTCGACGACGCGTACAACGCGAACCCGGACTCGATGAAGGCCGGGCTGCGCACCCTCGCCGTGCTGGCCGGCCGGACGCGCCGGTCGGTGGCGGTCCTGGGGGAGATGCGTGAGCTCGGTGACGGCGCGCGCGCCGCGCACGACGAGATCGGCCGGCTCGTGGTACGGCTGAACATCAAGCAGCTCGTCGTCGTCGGCGAGGGCGCGTACCACATCCACGAGGGGGCCATGCAGGAGGGCTCCTGGGGGTCGGAGTCGGTGTACGTGCCCGACCTCGACTCCGCCAAGACACTGCTGGACGAGCTGCTCGAGCCCGGCGACGTCGTGCTCGTGAAGTCGTCGCTCGGCTCCGGGCTGTGGCAGCTCGGGGACCACCTGACCAACAAGGACAACAACAAGTGATCGCGATCCTGGTCAGCGCCGCGGTGGCGCTGCTCGTCGCCCTGCTGGGCACTCCGGTCTTCATCCGGTTCCTCGTCCACAAGAACTACGGCCAGTTCGTGCGCGAGGACGGTCCCACGGGCCACTTCACCAAGCGCGGTACGCCGACCATGGGCGGCGTCGTCATGATCGGGGCCACCCTGGTCGGCGTGGCGGCCTCGATGCTCGTGTCGCAGCGTCTGCCGAGCGTGTCGGCGCTGCTGGCGCTGTACCTCATGGCGGGCCTCGGCCTGGTCGGGTTCCTCGACGACTTCACGAAGATCCGCAAGCAGCGGTCGCTGGGCCTGACGCCGCGCGCCAAGCTGATCGGCCAGGGCGTGGTCGGCATCTCGTTCGCGGTGCTCGCGCTGCAGTTCCCCAACGGGAACTCGCGCACGCCCGCGTCGACGAAGATCTCGTTCCTGCGCGACACCGAGTTCGACCTGGCGTTCGCCGGGGTCACGGTGGGCCTGATCCTGTTCGTCATCTGGGCCAACCTGCTCGTCTCGGCGTGGTCCAACGCGGTGAACCTGACCGACGGCCTGGACGGCCTGGCCACCGGCGTCTCGATCATCACGTTCGGCGCCTACGTGCTGGTGGGCATCTGGCAGCTCAACCAGTCGTGCCAGTACCTGGCCACGGCGGGCCCGCGCTGCTACGAGGTGCGCGACCCGCAGGACCTGGCCATCGTCGCGGCGGCGGTCACGGGCGCGTGCGTCGGCTTCCTCTGGTGGAACGCCAACCCCGCCAAGATCTTCATGGGTGACACCGGCTCGCTCGCCCTGGGCGGCGCGCTGGCCGGCCTGTCGATCCTGAGCCGCACCGAGCTGCTCGCGGTGCTCCTGGGCGGCATGTTCGTGCTCATCGTCTCCTCCGTGGTGATCCAGGTGAGCTTCTTCAAGATGACCGGCAGGCGCGTGTTCAAGATGGCGCCGCTGCAGCACCACTTCGAGCTGTCCGGATGGGGCGAGGTCACGATCGTCATCCGGTTCTGGCTCATCGCCGGCCTGCTCGCGGGCCTGGGCATGGGCATCTTCTACGCCGAGTGGGTCGCGTCGTGACGCAGGAGCCGGGCACCGACACGCACGGCACGGTCGAGCCGCGCGTCCCGCTGGCCGCGGCCCGCGTGGTCCTCGCGGGCCTCGGCGTGACGGGCCGCGCGCTGCGCGGCGTCCTGGAGCCGCGCGTGGCCGACCTGGTCACGGTCGACGACCGCGCCGCGGACGCCGACCACGGCGCGCTCGACGCCGCCGCCGCGGCCGCGGTGCTCGCCGAGGCGGACCTGCTCGTGGCCTCCCCGGGCTTCCCCCCGCACCACCCCGTGGTCGCCGCCGCGCTGGCCGCCGGGGTGCCCGTGTGGAGCGAGGTCGAGCTGGCCTGGCGGCTGCGCGTCGACCGCCTCGGCTCCGGCGCCCCGGCCCCGTGGCTGGGCGTCACCGGCTCCAACGGCAAGACCACCACCGTCGAGATGCTCGCGGCGATCCTGCGCGCCGCGGGCCTGCGCACCGCCGCCGTCGGCAACGTGGGCCGCTCGCTCGTCGAGGCGGCGCTCGACCCGGCGCTCGACGTCCTCGCCGTGGAGCTGTCCAGCTTCCAGCTGCACTTCACCCACACCGTGTCGCTGCAGGCGGCCGCCGTGCTCAACGTGGCCGCCGACCACCTCGACTGGCACGGCTCGATGGACGCCTACGCGCGCGACAAGGGCCGCATCTACGAGCGGGCCCAGGTGGCCTGCGTCTACAACGTGGCCGACCCGCGCACCGAGGAGCTCGTGCGCGAGGCCGACGTGGTCGAGGGCGCGCGCGCCGTCGGCTTCGCCGTGGGCAGCCCGAGCCCCGGCGACCTCGGCCTGGTCGACGACGTGCTCGTGGACCGCGCCTTCCACGCCCCGGCCGACGACCCCGACCGGCGGCGCAGCGCCGCCGAGCTCGGCACCCTCGCGGACCTCGCCCGGCTCGGCGACCACGCCGGCGTCGTGCCCACGCACATCGTGGCCGACGCCCTGGCGGCGGCCGCCCTGGCGCGTGCGCACGGCGTGCCCGCCGCCGCCGTCCGCGACGGCCTGCGGTCCTTCGGCCCGAGCGAGCACCGCATCGAGCGCATCGCCCAGGCGGACGGGGTCACGTACGTCAACGACTCGAAGGCCACCAACGCGCACTCCGCGGCGGCGTCCCTGGCCGGGTTCGCGCACGGCACCGTCGTCTGGATCGCGGGCGGCCTGGCCAAGGGCGCCACGTTCGACGACCTGGTGTCCTCGCGCGCGGACCGCATGCGGGCCGCCGTCGTGATCGGCGCGGACCCCGGCCCGCTGGCCGACACGCTGGCCCGACACGCCCCGAAGGTCCCGGTCGTCGTGATAGATCCCGGTGACACTGAGACCGTGATGCGTCGGGCGGTCGCCGCCGCGCGGGACCTGGCACAGCCGGGCGACACCGTGCTGCTGGCCCCGGCCGGGGCGTCGCAGGACCAGTTCGTCTCGTACGCCCAGCGCGGCCAGGAGTTCGCCCGGGTGGTGCGGGAGCTCACAGGAGGGACCACCGATGGCCACGACGGGAACGAGCCGCCGCGCTCCTGAGCGTTCGTGGCTGGGCCAGTGGAACTCCAACGTCTCCAGCTACTACCTGCTGGTGGGTGCCACGGGCCTGCTGACCGTGATCGGCCTGATCATGGTGCTGTCCAGCTCCACCGTGACCTCCATCGCCGAGGGTGAGTCGCCGTACGCCGCGTTCCTCGTCCAGGCGCAGTACGCGCTGATGGGGCTGCCCGTGCTGCTGGTCGCCGCGCACCTGCCCGTGCGCTGGTACAAGCGGCTCGCCGCACCCGCGCTCCTGGTCGCGCTCGGGCTGCTGGTCGCCGTGATCTTCCTGGGCTCCGTCCGCAACGGGCAGCAGAACTGGCTCGTCCTGGGCCCGCTGTCGTTCCAGCCGTCCGAGCTGGCCAAGCTCGCGCTCGCCGTCTGGCTCGGCACCGTGCTGGGGCGCAAGCAGGCGCTGCTGGGGAGCTGGTCGCACGCGATCATGCCCGCCGTGCCGGGCGCGGTCGCGGTCATGGGCCTGGTCCTGGCGGGCGGCGACCTGGGCACGGCCCTCGTCATGGCCCTCCTGGTGGTCGGCGCCTTCCTGGTCGCGGGCGTCCCGTGGTCCCTGCTGGGGCTCGGCAGCGCGATCGCGGCCTTCGTGGTGGGCTACGTGTTCATCCTGCAGCAGGACTCCGGCGACCGGCTGCAGCGCATCCTGGCCACCTACGGCGCCCAGTGCGACGTGGCCTCGGAGTGCTACCAGTCCCTGCACGGCCTGTGGGGGCTCGGCACGGGCGGGCTGTGGGGCGTGGGCCTGGGCGGCAGCCGCGAGAAGTGGAGCTACCTGCCCGAGGCCCACAACGACTTCATCTTCGCGGTCATCGGCGAGGAGCTCGGGCTCTTCGGCACAGTGCTCGTGCTGGCGCTGTTCGCGGTGCTCGGCCTGGCCACCAGCCGCGTGATCCGGCGGCACACCGACCCGTTCGTCAAGGTGACCACCGCCGCCGTCGCGTGCTGGATCGTGGGCCAGGCGTTCATCAACATCGGCGTGGTGATCGGCCTGCTGCCGGTGATCGGCGTCCCGCTGCCCCTGGTCTCGGCCGGCGGTTCGGCCCTGATCACCACGATGGCCGCGCTCGGCATGCTGATCTCGTTCGCGCGGACCGAGCCGGGGGCTGCCAAGGCGCTCGCTGCACGCGGTAGCGTCGTCCGCAAGTCACTGGCCGTGCTGGGCGGCGCGGTCCGGAGACGGTAGAAATGTGCACGGTGGTCTGACTTGTGGCGGCGATCCGTCACGGCGGCCGCTTCGAACCGCCCGGACGGCACGTCCGGGCGACGACGAGAAGGTGATGATGAGCTCAGCAGTGGTGTCGGTGGTGCTCGCCGGCGGCGGTACCGCCGGACACGTGAACCCCTTGCTCGCGGTGGCCGACGAGGTGCGCCTGCGCCGGCCCGACGCGCGCGTGCTCGCGCTCGGGACCACGACTGGCCTGGAGGCCGACCTGGTGCCCGCGCGCGGCTACGAGCTGCGGCCCATCCCGCGTGTGCCGATGCCGCGCCGGCCGAGCGCCGACCTGCTGCGCCTGCCCGGCCGCCTGACGTCCGCCGTCCGCGCTGCCGAGGACGCGATCGACGAGATCGGCGCGCAGGCGGTGATCGGCTTCGGCGGCTACGTGGCCACGCCGGCGTACCTCGCCGCGAAGCGCAAGGGCGTGCCGATCGTGATCCACGAGCAGAACGCCCGGCCCGGTTTGGCCAACAAGCTCGGCGCCCGCTGGGCGGCCCGCGTCGGCCTCACCTTCCCGGGGACGCCGCTGCGCGGCGGCACCCTGACGGGCCTGCCGCTGCGGCAGGCCATCGCGGGCCTCGTGCGGGAGCGCGAGGCCGACGCCGCGGGCGTGCGCGCCCGGGCCGCCGCAGAGCTGGGCCTCGACGCCGCGCTGCCCACGCTCGTCGTCACGGGCGGCTCGTCCGGCGCGCTGAACGTGAACCGGGCCGTGTCGGGCGCCGCGGCCGACGTGCTGGCCACGGGCGCGCAGGTGCTGCACCTGACCGGCCGCGGCAAGAGCGACGAGGTGCGTGAGACGCTCGCCGCCGCGGGCGTCGGGCCCGAGCGCTACCAGGTGCGCGAGTACCTGGAGCAGATGGAGCTCGCCTACGCGGTGGCCGACCTCGTCGTGTGCCGGTCCGGCGCCGGCTCGGTGGCCGAGCACGCCGCGCTCGGCGTCCCCGCCGTCTACGTGCCCCTGCCCATCGGCAACGGGGAGCAGCGGCTCAACGCGCTGCCGCTGGTCGAGGCGGGCGGCGGCGTGCTGGTGGACGACGCGGAGCTGACGCCCGCCTGGGTGTCGCGAGAGGTCCCCACGCTGCTCGCGGACCGCGAGCGGCTCGGTGTCATGGCGAAGGCCGCCCGGTCGGCCGGCACCACCGACGGCGCGGCGCGCGTCGTCGATCTCGTCGAGCAAGCCGTACGGTCAGCAGGTACCGACACCACGGAGGTCAGGTCATGAGCACCACGGTCACGGATCAGACGACGGACAGTGTCGCCCGGCTCGGACGCGTCCACATGATCGGCATCGGCGGCGCGGGCATGTCCGTCGTCGCGCGCCTGCTGGCGGGCCGTGGCGTCGCGGTGCAGGGTTCGGACGCCGCCGGGTCGGACACGCTGGAGGCCCTGCGGTCCGAGGGCGTCCAGGTGTGGGTCGGGCACGACCCGGCGCACCTGGCGGGCGTCGACACCGTGGTGATCTCCAGCGCCGTGCACGAGGAGAACCCCGAGCTGGCCGCGGCCCGGGCCCGCCGGCTGAACGTGCTGCACCGCTCGCAGGCCCTGGCCGCCCTCATGGAGGGCTCGCGCGGCGTGGCCGTCGCGGGCGCGCACGGCAAGACGACGACGTCGGCCATGATCGCGACCATCCTGCGCGAGGCGGGCCTCGACCCGTCCTACGCGATCGGCTCCACGGTGCGCACCGCGGACGGTGCGACCCCGGGCGGCCACCTGGGCACGTCCGACGTGCTCGTGGCGGAGGCCGACGAGTCGGACGGCTCGTTCCTCAACTACACGCCCACCATCGCCGTGGTGACCAACGTCGAGGCCGACCACCTGGACCACTACGGCACGCCCGAGGCGTTCAACGGCGCGTTCATCCGGTTCGCCCGCCGCCTGGTGCCCGAGGGCTGGCTCATCGCGTGCGCCGACGACGAGGGCTCGCTCTCCGTGGGCGCCACCATCTGCGCCACGGGCGGCCACGTCATCACCTACGGCACCGACGCGACCGCGCGCGTGCGCGTCACGGACATCTCCACGACGCCCGAGGGCACGACGGCGGTGCTGCGCGGCGACGTGCTCGGCACCAACGAGCAGGTGGCCGACGGCGCGGGCGTGTCCGGCGACGTGCCGGGCATCCCGATGCGGCTGGCCGTCCCCGGCAAGCACAACGTGCTCAACGCGACCGCCGCGGTCATCGCGGCGGTGAAGCTGGGCGTCGACCCGCGCCAGGCCGTCGCGGGCGTCGAGGCGTTCGCGGGCACGGGCCGCCGCTTCGAGGACAAGGGCACCGCCGCGGGCGTGCGTGTGATCGACGACTACGCGCACCACCCCACGGAGATCCGTGCCGTCGTCACGGCCGCCCGTGAGATCGCCGACGGCGGGCGCGTGCTCGTGCTGTTCCAGCCGCACCTGTACTCGCGCACCAAGGCCTTCGCCGAGGCCTTCGCGAGCGAGCTGTCCGCCGCCGACGAGGTGGTGGTCACGGACGTCTACGGTGCACGTGAGGAACATGACCCGTCGGTCACGCCCCGCACCATCGTCGACCGCATGACCGACCACGGCTCCGCGTACGCCGTCCCGGACCGGCTCGACGCCGCGCACGCGATCGCCGACCTCGCCCGCCCGGGCGACGTGGTGCTCACGGTGGGCGCGGGCGACGTGACCCAGCTCGGCCCCGCCGTCCTGGCCCGGCTCAACGGTCGCGTGGCGACCGGCTCGGCCACGGGGCTGGGCGAGGACTGATGCGTCCGCCCGCGCGCCCTCGCGCGGCGGGCACGGCACGGCCGCGCCCCGCAGGCCAGGGTGCTGGTGCTGCTGGTGCCGGCGCACGACAGGACGTGGGGCACGCCGCGGAGCCGGCCGCCCCGTCCGGGCGGGCCGCCGCTCCCGCGGGCCGGGGCCGTGCGGCGCTCCCGGTCGAGGACCGGCGGGCGGACGCCGAGGCGCAGGCCCTGCGGTTTCCCGCGGGGCGGGCCTCCGCCCGGCCGGCCGCCGGGCCCGCCGCGCGGCCCGCCGCCCGGCCCGCTGACGAGGTGCCGGGTCGGGACGGTGCTCGGGACGGTGTCGTGTCGGACCGCCTCGCCGACCGCCTCGCCGAGCGCACGGCGATGGCCCGCCACCGGTTCTGGCGCCGGCTCGGCGGCACGGTCGCGACGGTGGCGGTGCTCGCGGGCCTCGGGTGGGCGGCGTTCTTCTCGCCGCTGCTCGCGCTGGACCCGGACCAGGTGCGGATCACGGGTCAGGGCACGACGGTCGACGTCGAGCAGGTGCGCGACGCCGTGACGGCCGAGGCCGGCGTGCCGTTGCCGCGGCTGGACACGGTGGGCCTGCGCGAGGAGATCCTCGGGCTGAACGCCGTCAAGAACGTGCGGATCGAGCGGGTGTGGCCCGACGGCCTGGCGGTCACGCTCACGTCCCGCGAGCCCGTCGCGGCGGTGCCCGAGTCCGGTGGCCGGTTCGCGCTCATGGACGCCGACGGCGTACGGGTCGCCACCGCGAAGGAGGTCCCGGAGGGCCTGCCGTCCATCGTGGTCTCCCTGTCCGACGGCGACGTCGGGCACCGCGCCATGGACGCGGCCCTCGCCGTGCTCGGCGCCCTGCCGGCGAGGCTCGCGTCCGACATCAGCACGGTCAGCGCGGCCACGCAGGACGACGTCCGCACCACGCTGTCCGACGGGCGGGTCATCCGGTGGGGGAGCGGGGACGACGTCGAGCTCAAGACCCGGGTGGCGCAGGCGCTGCTCCGTGCGGAGCCGTCCGCCCGGACGATCGACGTGTCGTCGCCGGCGCTGCCGGTCACGAACTGATCGTCGCAGGTCGGAGCGTTGCAGGGGACCTCTCGGCACATTCGGGGCGGGTTCCCGACGCGGCCCGCGTCGCTGGCGGCGGAAATCACACGCATGTGATTTGCTGCGTGCATCGGAGTGCGACACGCGCGACGATGTCTTCGACACACCTCGACGGCGCACCTACCGTCGAACTCAGCAGCAACCTGACATAACTCTAACCCTCTACCTCAACCTGAGACTTTGGGAGGGACGAGAGTCGGGACTCGGGACCCGAATCGAAAGGCGACGACGTGGCAACTCCGCAGAACTACCTGGCAGTGATCAAGGTGGTCGGCATCGGCGGCGGTGGTGTGAACGCCGTCAACCGCATGATCGAGGTCGGCCTCAAGGGCGTCGAGTTCATCGCGATCAACACCGACGCGCAGGCGCTCCTCATGTCGGACGCCGACGTGAAGCTGGACGTGGGCCGCGAGCTCACGCGTGGCCTCGGCGCCGGCGCGGACCCCGAGGTGGGCAAGAAGGCCGCCGAGGACCACGCCGAGGAGATCGAGGACGTGCTGCGCGGCGCCGACATGGTCTTCGTGACCGCGGGCGAGGGCGGCGGCACCGGCACGGGCGGTGCCCCGGTCGTGGCGCGCATCGCCCGCTCGCTCGGCGCGCTGACCGTCGGCGTGGTGACGCGCCCGTTCACGTTCGAGGGCCGCCGTCGTGCGGTGCAGGCCGAGAGCGGCATCGAGAACCTCCGCGACGAGGTCGACACGCTGATCGTCATCCCGAACGACCGGCTCCTGTCGATGTCGGACCGGAACGTCTCCGCGATCGCGGCGTTCCACTCGGCCGACCAGGTGCTGCACTCCGGTGTGCAGGGCATCACCGACCTCATCACCACGCCGGGCCTGATCAACCTCGACTTCGCCGACGTCAAGTCCGTCATGCAGGGCGCGGGCTCCGCGCTCATGGGCATCGGCTCGGCCCGGGGCGAGGACCGCGCGGTGCAGGCGGCCGAGCTGGCCATCTCGTCGCCGCTCCTGGAGGCGTCGATCGACGGCGCCCACGGTGTGCTGCTCTCCATCCAGGGTGGCAGCGACCTCGGTCTGTTCGAGGTGCACGAGGCGGCGCGCCTGGTGCAGGAGGCCGCGCACCCCGAGGCGAACATCATCTTCGGTACGGTCATCGACGACGCCCTGGGCGACGAGGTGCGGGTCACCGTCATCGCGGCGGGCTTCGACGGCGGCCTGCCCAAGGAGCGCAAGGACAACCGTGCCCTCGGCCAGGTCGCCGGCGCGGGCACGCGCAGCCCGGCGACGGCTCCCGTCCCGCTGCCCGACGTGTCGGACGCGGCGCGCCGTGCCCCCGAGCAGCCGGGCGTCAACGGCATGCCGCCGTCGGTCCCGCCGGCGCACCCGGCTCCTGTCTCGACGCTGCCCCGCGTGATCGACGACGAGACGTCGGACGACGTGCCGCGCACGCTGGACGAGCCGGCCGTCGTGGTGCAGGGCTCGTTCAACCGGCAGGAGGTCGGCCGCGAGCAGGGCGAGCGCGTCGAGGTCCCGCCGCTCTACGAGGAGAACCCCCGCCGCAACGCCGAGGACCTGGACGTCCCCGACTTCCTGAAGTGATCCGCGGCTCGGACCGGCCGGTACGCTCGCACCCGTGAGCGACTCCCGGAGCCTCCCCGGCGTGCACCCCGTCGACCTCGGCGACGGGGTGCGCGCCTTCTTCACGTCGGGGGCGGGTGGCGTCTCGCCGGCGCCCTGGTCCACGGCGGCGGACGGCGGCGGCCTCAACCTCGGCCTCAACGTGACTGACGACCCGGCGCGGGTCGCGGCCAACCGGTCGCGCGTCGCGGGGCGGCTCGGAGCGCCGGTCGCGTACGCGACGCAGGTGCACGGTGACACGGTGCTCGAGCTCGGCGCCGCCGAGCGGGACCGCTGGGCCGGCGAGCACCCGCCGGCGACGGCGGGGGAGGGCGACGCCCTGGTCACCGCCGAGCCGGGTCTCGGGCTGGCGGTCCTGGTCGCCGACTGCGTGCCCGTGCTGCTGGCCGACCCGGTGGCGCGCGTGGTCGGCGTGGCGCACGCCGGCCGGCAGGGGCTCCTGGCCGGCGTGGTGCACCGGGCCCTCGACACGCTCGTTGCGCGCGGCGCCGACCTCGCGCGCGTACGCGCCGCCGTCGGCCCCGCGGTGTGCGGGCTGTGCTACGAGGTGCCCGCCGCGATGCGGGACGAGGTGGGCCGCGCCGTACCCGAGACGGTCGCGACGACCCGGGCAAAGACGCCGGGCCTCGACCTGCCCGCCGGGGTGGTCGCGCAGCTCTCCGCTCGGGGCGTCGGGGCGGTGCGCGTGCCGCGCTGCACGCTGGAGGATCACGCCCTGTTCTCGCACCGCAGAGCCACCGCGGCCGCTACCACAACCGGTCGCCAGGCCGGCATCATCGCGCTCATTTGACGGCCTCGTGCCCTGCTCCGGGCCGGGGCGACACGCCGACGACAACCCTCTGACCTGCGAAATCACACGGATGTCGTTTTTAGCGAGCGTTCGCTGAACAACTTTGGCAAAGTTGTTCGCGGCACGGCGTGTCGCACTTCCGGGTCGGATTGCGTCGGGCTACTTTTGTCAAGGCGATCCCGACGAGGGGTCAAGGCCGGACCTGTTGAACGGCCCAGCTGGACCGACAGAAGGACGCACAGCAGGCGACGAACGGAGAGAGAGCGATGGCCGGAGCGCTTCGCAAGACCATGCTGTATCTGGGCCTCGCCGACGATCAGGGCGAGCAGGAGTACCTCGACGACTACGACGAGGGCCTGGAGGAGAACGTGGAGGACCACCGGCACGCACAGGTCACGCCGTTGCACCGCGACGGTGTGCCGCGCGAGGCCCTGTCCTCTTCCGACCTGCGCCGCATCACGACGGTGCACCCCCGGTCGTACAACGACGCACGGAGCATCGGCGAGGCCTTCCGCGCCGGGACTCCCGTCATCATGAACCTCTCCGACATGGACGACGCGGACGCCAAGCGCCTGGTCGACTTCTCCGCGGGGCTCATCTTCGGTCTGCACGGTTCGATCGAGCGGGTGACCAACAAGGTCTTCCTGCTCTCGCCCGAGCACGTGGAGATCGCCGCGGAGGAGCACGTCTCCCCGGACAAGCCGAACGGGCGCGGCGGGTTCTACAACCAGAGCTGACCTGACACGAGACCTGGGCGGAGGGCGGTCGCTACGGCGGACGCCCTCCGCTCACGTCTGTCCGCGCCCTGCTGCCTGCCGTTCTGCTCGCCCCTCGTCCGTGGCGGCTCATGTGTTCCGGGGTCGGAACGCGTTAGGTTGTGCCTTGTGACTTTGATCCTGCAGTTCATCGGCTTCCTGCTGTGGCTCTTCATCCTGTTCCTCATCGGGCGGCTCGTCTTCGACTGGGTGCAGTTCTTTGCCCGGGACTGGCGCCCGCGTGGTGTTCTGCTCGTCATCGCCGAGGCGGTGTACACGGTGACCGACCCGCCGCTGCGGTTCCTGCGCCGGCTCATCCCGCCGCTCCGGCTGGGTCAGATCCAGCTGGACCTCGCCTTCATCGTGCTGTTCTTCGGGGCCTCGCTGCTCTCCTCGCTCGTCGGGAGGTGGGCCCTGTACGTCTGAGCCGACGCCCCCTGCGGGCGAAAAAGTGGTGGAGATGTGCCGGTTTGCAGGCTGATCGGTGCGTGCCCCACGGACCAAGGCCACACAACCGATTACCTATGCATGGATCCAGGCTGGGGTGAGGCGGCACACTCTGTGAGGAAATCGTGCCCGGGGGTGCTCCCGGTGTCCGGCGCCGATCTCGTCCGCTACCGTGGGTTGCGGCGAAGGGCGCGCGGCTGGGCAGCGCCGACGTCCGAGACCAGCGTTCCTACGTTCTAACTTTCGAGGTGACACGATGGCACTGCTCACTGCAGAGGACATCCTCAACAAGAAGTTCTCCGCGACGAAGTTCCGCGAGGGCTACGACGTCGAGGAGGTCGACGACTTCCTGGACGAGGTCGTGCGGACCCTGACCAACGTCCAGGAGGAGAACGAGGGCCTGCGGCAGAAGGTCGCGGCCGCCGAGCGCCGGATCGCGGAGCTGTCGCGCAACGAGGCCGCCGCCCCGGGTCGCGCGCAGGCCGCGCCGGTCGCCGCGCCCGTGATGCAGCCCGGTGCTGCCGGTGGCAAGGCGGGCGGCCCCGAGCCGGAGTCCGCGACCGGGATGCTCCAGCTGGCGCAGAAGCTGCACGACGACTACGTGCGCTCGGGCCAGGAGGAGGGCGACCGTCTCATCGCCGAGGCCAAGACGGAGGGTGCGCGCATCGTGCGCGACGCCGAGGAGACCTCGCACCGCACGCTGTCCCAGCTCGAGCAGGAGCGTTCGCTGCTGGAGCGCAAGATCGACGAGCTGCGCCTCTTCGAGCGCGACTACCGCACCCGCCTGAAGAGCTTCCTGCAGAACCTGCTCGGTGACCTCGACGCCCGCGGCTCGGCCCTGCCGCCGCGCAACAACCAGCAGTCCGGCCGCCCGGCCGAGATGGCCCAGGGCATCTGACGACGCAGGGCATCTGACGACGCGCGCGGCGGCCGGCGTCCCCACCTCGCCGACCGGTCGCCGCGCGCGACACGCGGGACCCACCCATCATTGGGGGCACGCCACATCGGCGTGCCCCGTTGTGCGTTTGCCTCCTTGTGCTTACGCTTCGTGGACTTGACCACCGGGGGCGACCGCGAAGGGGAACCCATGACCAAGATCTCGACTGCCACACGAGCCGCGATCAAGCAAGAGTTCCCGAACCTGGCGCGCGACGTGAAGAAGTTCCCCGTCCGCGCGGGCGAAGAACCCTGGACCTTGCGCGAGGCCGAGGAGCTGGCCGCGCTCCTGCTCGAGGACAAGGAGCGGCTGGAGCGCGAGCTGCACGTCGCCGACCGCGAGCTGTCGGAGCTGCTGCGCAACTCCGGCGACGGCGCCGGCGACGACCAGGCCGACTACGGGTCCAGCGCGCTCGAGCGCGAGCAGGAGCTCACGCTCGTCAACAACATGCGCGACCTGCTCGAGCAGACGAACCACGCGCTCGACCGCATCCGCAAGGGCACCTACGCCACGTGCGAGATGACCGACCTGCCGATCGGCAAGGCGCGCCTGCAGGCGTTCCCCCGGGCCACCCTGTCGGTGGAGGCGAAGGCTCGCGAGGAGCGCCGCGGGGCCTGACGGCCGCGTCGCCCCGGGGTGCGCCGAGGGAGATCCCGAACCGATATCAATGCTGTGATGTCTGGGTGAGGGGTATTCCTGCCGAAATGGCGCCGGAGTTCGGTCCTGGAATGTCGTTTTTCGGGTTGAGTGTGCCTTCTTTCGTTCCGATTGACAGGGTGAATTTCTCGCCTGATGCTCGTCGAGGTGAATCTCACGCGTGTGATTCATTGCAGTTACGACGAGCTATTCAAGGGGGAGACACAATGATCCGAGGAATCCGTGCAACCTGCCGTGCAGGGGCAGCCGTGGTGATGTCGGCCGGTCTGGTCGTCGCCGCGGCGTCGGGTGCCAGCGCGATGGTGCAGGGCGACGCGCCCGAGGCGATCAGCGCACCCGTCACCGGCAGCGCGACGGACGCGGCCGCCCACGCGGCGGACGTGCTCGGCACCACGAGCCCGCTGGGCGTGGTCGGCGTCGACGGCGCCCTGGACGTGCTCGAGGGCTACGGCACCACCGAGGCGCCGGTGGGCGTCGACGGTGCGATGGTCCCCGAGGAGGTCGCCACCGCCGGTGAGGTCGTCGAGATCCAGAGCGACGGCAGCTTCAACGCCCTGAACGACGTGTGCGTCGCACCGTGGTACTGGGAGGGCCCGGGCAACGTGGGCAGCACCGCCAACGTGACCGACTACGCGGCCTGCAACGACGGCGACGCCGAGCTCGGTGGCGACGGTTCGGTCAACATCCTGAACAACGTCTGCGTCGCGCCGTGGCACTGGGACGGCCCGCTGAACCTGTTCAACACGGGTAACTTCACCACCTACGCGGCCTGCAACTGATCGCAGACCCGTCGGCTTCCGCCGTGCGGTGACACGGTGGCGGTGAGACACCTGGCGAGGCCCTTTCCCGGTTTTCCGGGAAAGGGCCTCGCCGCTTTTGCCGTGGTCGTGGATGGTGCCCGGCACGTCGGCGGCGTGGGAGACTTTGCGTGATGTCTACTCCCGCTGAACCTTCCGCCGTGGCCGGCGACGCGACCGGTCCCGCGCCCGCCACGAACCCGTCGTCCGGCAGCCGTGCCCTCGTCGTGTGGACCGGCGCGCTGGCGGCCCTCGTCCTGGCCGTGGACCAGCTCACCAAGTGGTGGGCCGAGTCGGCCCTCGTCCCGAACGCGCCCACGATCCCGGTCGTGGGCGACCTGCTCGGCATCCGGCTGATCTACAACCCCGGCGCCGCGCTGTCGATCGCGTCGGGCTACACGTGGATCCTCACCATCGTCGTCACGGTCGTCGTGGTGTTCATCGTCCGCGCGATCGGGCGGCTCGGCTCGCGCGGCTGGGCCGCGGCGCTGGGCCTGCTCCTCGGCGGCGCGGTCGGCAACCTCGTGGACCGCCTCGCGCGCGAGCCCGGGTTCGCGCGCGGACACGTGGTGGACTTCATCGACTACGCGGGCTTCTTCGTGGGCAACGTGGCCGACATCGCCGTCGTCGCGGCCGCGGTCCTCATCGCGCTGCTGTCGCTGCGCGGCATCGGCCTCGACGGCCGCAGGCACACGGACGAGCGGCAGGGCGGCGAGACGTCGGACGGGGCCGGGTCGGACGGGGCCGGGTCGGACGGGACTGCGTCGGACGCGGCGGCCGGCAGCGCGCCGTCGGACGGCGACCGCGGCGAGACCGCCTGATGGCGCTGCGGACCCTGCCCGTCCCGGACGGGCTCGCCGGCGACCGCGTCGACGCGGCCCTGGCCCGCATGCTCGGCTTCTCCCGCACACGGGCGGCCGAGCTGGCGGAGTCCGGCGCCGTGTCGCTCGACGGGCGCCCCGTGGGCAAGTCGGACCGCGTGGTCGCGGGCGGCTGGCTCGAGGTGGACGTCCCGGAGGAGCGGCCCGCGGCCGAGGTGGTGCCCGAGCCGGTGCCCGGCATGGGCATCGTGTACGACGACGACGACCTGGTCGTGATCGACAAGCCGGTCGGCGTCGCGGCGCACCCCTCGCCGGGCTGGACCGGCCCCACGGTCGTGGGCGCGCTGCTCGCGGCGGGCTACCGCGTGTCGACGTCGGGCGCGGCGGAGCGGCAGGGCATCGTGCACCGGCTCGACGTCGGCACGTCCGGGCTCATGGTCGTGGCGAAGTCGGAGCCCGCGTACACGGGGCTCAAACGGGCCTTCAAGGAGCGCACGGTCGACAAGGTCTACCACGCGCTCGCCCAGGGGCACCCGGACCCGACGACCGGCACGATCGACGCCCCGATCGGGCGGCACCCGAGCTCGGACTGGAAGTTCGCGGTGACTGCCGACGGCAAGCCGTCGGTCACGCACTACGAGACGCTGGAGATGCTGCCGGCCGCGTCGCTGCTGGAGGTGCACCTGGAGACCGGGCGCACCCACCAGATCCGCGTCCATCTCGCCGCCCTGCGGCACCCGCTCGTGGGCGACCTCACCTACGGCGCGGACCCCGTGCTGGCCTCCAAGGTGGGACTGACCCGGCAGTGGCTGCACGCGCACCGGCTGGGCTTCGAGCACCCCGTCACGGGGCGCTGGGTCGAGGTCGAGTCGGCGTACCCGGCCGATCTCGAGGCGGCTCTGGAGGTCGTGCGCGGGGCGTACCGGTGATGTGATCTTCCGCTCGGCGTTTGCTCTCGGTCGTGTCGGTGGTGCGTTCTAGACTCGCCGCATGCCCACCGCCACGAAGGACGACTTCGTCCACCTCCACGTCCACACCGAGTTCTCGATGCTGGACGGCGCGGCCCGGATCGGCGACCTCATGGAGGAGGTCGCGCGGCAGGGGCAGCACGCGATCGCGACCACCGACCACGGGTACCTGTTCGGCGCGCACGAGTTCTGGGCGCAGGCGCAGAAGGCGGGCATCAAACCGATCATCGGGGTCGAGGCGTACGTCACCCCGGGCACGAGCCGGTTCGACCAGACCCGGGTGCGCTACGGCGAGGCGGGCCAGGAGTCGGACGACGTCTCGGCGCGCGGTGCGTACACGCACATGACGCTGCTGAGCAAGAACAACACCGGCATGCACAACCTGTTCCGGGCGTCCTCCCTGGCCTCGCTGGAGGGCCAGATGGGCAAGTGGCCCCGGATGGACCGGGAGCTGCTGGAGAAGTACTCCGACGGGCTGATCGCGACCACGGGCTGCCCGTCGGGCGAGATCCAGACGCGGCTGCGGCTCGGGCAGTGGGACGAGGCGGTCCGCCAGGCGGGCGAGCTGCAGGACATCTTCGGCAAGGAGAACTACTACGTCGAGCTGATGGACCACGGGCTCGACATCGAGACCCGGGTCACCAAGGAGCTCCTGGAGCTGGCCAAGACCATCGGCGCTCGCCTGGTGGCCACGAACGACCTGCACTACGTGCGCGAGGAGGACGCGACCAGCCAGGAGGCGCTGCTCGCGATCAACTCGGGCTCGACGCTGGACGACCCGAACCGCTTCAAGTTCGACGGCACCGGCTACTACGTGAAGTCCGCGGCCGAGATGCGCCGCATCTTCAAGGAGCTGCCCGAGGCGTGCGACAGCACCCTGCTCATCGCCGAGCAGTGCGAGGTCTCGTTCGACACCTCGGCCAACTACATGCCGCGCTTCCCCGTGCCGGACGGCGAGGACGAGATCTCGTGGTTCGTCAAGGAGGTCGAGGCGGGCCTGCTGCGGCGCTACCCGGACGGCTACTCGGACGCGGTGCGCAAGCAGGCCGACTACGAGGTCGAGGTCATCATCCAGATGGGCTTCCCGGGGTACTTCCTCGTGGTCGCCGACTTCATCAACTGGTCCAAGAAGCAGGGCATCCGCGTGGGACCGGGCCGTGGCTCGGCCGCCGGGTCGATGGTGTCCTACCTCATGGGCATCACCGAGCTCGACCCGCTGGAGCACGGGCTCATCTTCGAGCGCTTCCTCAACCCGGAGCGCGTGTCCATGCCCGACGTCGACGTCGACTTCGACGAACGTCGTCGCGGCGAGGCCATCCGGTACGTCACCGAGAAGTACGGTGACGACCGCGTGGCGCAGATCGTCACCTACGGCACCATCAAGGCCAAGCAGGCCATCAAGGACTCCTCGCGCCTGCTCGGCTTCCCCTTCGCCATGGGGGAGAAGCTGACCAAGGCGATGCCGCCTGCCGTCATGGGCAAGGACATCCCGCTGTCGGGCATCTTCGACCCGAAGCACCCGCGGTACCCCGAGGCGTCCGAGTTCCGCCAGGTGCACGACACCGACCCCGAGGCGCAGCGCGTGGTCGAGCTCGCCCGCGGTATCGAGGGCCTGAAGCGGCAGTGGGGCGTGCACGCCGCCGGCGTCATCATGTCGAGCGACCCGCTGATCGACATCATCCCGATCATGAAGCGCCCGCAGGACGGCGCGATCATCACGCAGTTCGACTACCCGACGTCCGAGGGCCTCGGCCTGATCAAGATGGACTTCCTGGGCCTGCGCAACCTCACGATCCTCGACGACGCGCTCGAGAACATCGTGATGAACGGCAAGGACCCGGTCGACATCGAGAACGTCGCCCTGGACGACAAGCCCACCTACGACCTGCTCGCCAGCGGCAACACGCTCGGCGTGTTCCAGCTCGACGGCGGCGCGATGCGGTCCCTGCTGCGGCAGATGCGGCCCGACAACTTCGAGGACGTCTCCGCCGTCATCGCCCTGTACCGGCCCGGGCCGATGGGCATGAACTCGCACATCAACTACGCGCTGCGCAAGAACGGCCAGCAGCAGATCGAGGCCATCCACCCCGAGGTCGTCGAGCCGTTCGCGGAGATCCTGGACGAGACCTACGGCCTCATCGTCTACCAGGAGCAGGTGCAGCGCGCCGCCCAGATCATGGCCGGCTACTCGCTCGGACAGGCCGACCTGCTGCGCCGCGCCATGGGCAAGAAGAAGCCCGAGGTGCTGGCCAAGGAGTACGTCAACTTCGAGAAGGGCGCCAAGGAGAAGGGGTACAGCGCCGGCGCGATCAAGGCGGTGTGGGACACCCTGGTCCCGTTCGCCGGCTACGCGTTCAACAAGGCGCACTCCGCGGGCTACGGCCTCGTCGCCTACTGGACCGCCTACCTCAAGGCCAACTACCCGGCCGAGTACATGGCGGGCCTGCTGCAGTCGGTGGGCGACAACAAGGACAAGATGGCGCTCTACCTCAACGAGTGCCGTCGCATGGGCATCACGGTGCTGCCGCCGGACGTCAACGACTCCTCCGCCAAGTTCACCGCCGTGGGCGGCGACATCCGTTTCGGCCTGACCGGTGTGCGGAACGTGGGCCGCAACGTGGTGGACGCGATCGTCGAGGCGCGCGAGGCCAAGGGCGCCTTCACGTCCTTCCAGGACTTCCTCGACAAGGTGCCCGCCCCGGTCTGCAACAAGCGCACCATCGAGTCGCTCATCAAGGCGGGCGCCTTCGACTCGCTCGGGCACACGCGGCGCTCGCTGCTCGTGGTGCACGAGCAGGCGGTCGACTCGGTGATCAGCGTCAAGCGCAAGGAGGCCGAGGGCCAGTTCGACCTCTTCGCCGACTTCGGCGGGGACGACGACGCGGGCATGGGCTTCTCGGTCGAGGTGCCGGACCTGCCGGACTGGGAGAAGAAGCAGAAGCTCCAGTTCGAGCGCGAGATGCTCGGCCTGTACGTGAGCGACCACCCGCTGTCCGGCCTGGAGCACGTGCTGCAGCGTGCCGCCGACACCTCGATCGCGTCGCTGCTGGCCGACGAGCACCGCCCGGAGAACTCGGTGGTGACCGTCGCGGGCCTGCTCACCTCGGTGCAGCGCAAGATGAGCAAGAACGGCAACCCGTGGGCGGCCGTGACGGTCGAGGACCTGGAGGGCGCCGTCGAGGTCATGTTCTTCGGCGAGACGTACCTGGCCTACTCGACGATGCTCGCCGAGGACCAGGTGGTCGTGCTGCGCGGCAAGGTGCGCCGACGGGACGAGTCGATGTCGCTGCAGGCCATGGAGGTGGCCCTGCCGGACATCACCGTCGGCTCCGACTCGCCGCTGGCCGTGACCGTGCCGCACACCCGCGCGATCGAGCCCACCATGGTGCGGCTGCGCGAGGTGCTCGCGACCCATCCGGGGTCCGCGGAGGTGCACATCGCCGTGGCGGAGCCGGGCAAGAAGACCATCGTGCGGGCCGCCGACACGCTGCGGGTCGAGAAGTCCCCGGCCCTGTTCGGCGACCTCAAGGCGCTGCTCGGCCAGGGCTGCCTGTCGTGACCGACGCCGGTACCGCGGGCTCACCCGCCGCGACCGACCGCTACCGCGAGGGCGACCACGAGCGCTTCGCCCTGGTGCCCGCCGCCTACCTGTTCCTCCGGCGCGAGGGTCAGGTGCTGCTCCAGCTGCGGCAGGGCACGGGCTACCGCGACGGCTTCTGGGCGTGCGCGGCCGCGGGGCACGTCGAGGAGGGGGAGTCGGCCATCGCCGCGGCCGTCCGGGAAGCCCGCGAGGAGCTCGGCGTGGAGGTCGCGCCGGACGACGTGCGGCCGCTGACGGTGCTGCACCGCGGCGAGCCGGGCGGCCCCGCGATCGAGCAGCGGGTCGACTTCATGTTCGAGGCCTCCCGCTGGACGGGCACGCCAACCATCCAGGAGCCCGAGAAGGCGGCGGACCTGGCCTGGTTCCCGTTCGTCGCGCTACCGGAACCGCTCGTCCCGCACGAGGCGGCGGTGCTGCGCGCCCTGCACGACGCGGGCCGCCACGGCACCGAGATGCCGCGCCTCCTCACGCTCGGCTTCTGACCCGCGACGCTTCTGATCTCACAACGTGTCAGACCCTCAGGTCGCCGGAGCGACCTGGGGGTCTGACACGTTCAGGGGCGTTCGTCAGCAGGTGCCGACGTTCTGCCACGGGCCCCAGGGAGAGGTGCCCGGTTCCTGGTTGCGGGTCCACCACTTGGCCCGGAACAGCCGGCCCTCGTGCTCGACGGTCTCGCCGCCGGTGTAGACCCAGCTGTCGGTCCAGGCCTGGTACGTCTCGTCGCCGCAGACGACCTCCGCCCCGACCTCGGCCCACGGGCCGTAGGCGGACTTGCCGGGCTGGTCGCCGCGGGTCCACCACAGGGCCACGTACACGGCGCCCTGGTAGGACACCTCGTCACCGGCCTGGTAGATGGTCTTGCGGTCCCAGGCCGGGGCCGCGATGCCGGTCACCTCGACGTCGGCCGAGGCCACGGCGGGCTCGTCGAACGGGTTGGACGTGACGTGCTCGGCCTCGTTGGTGTACGTGCCGCTCTGGGCGTCGGCGTCCACCGTGGTCTCGTACGACAGCGTGACCGGGTCGACGTCCGGCCCCACGTAGTCGAGGCAGATCGAGCCGCCCTCGGTGAGCGCGGTCGACGGGTCGCCCGCGTTCACGACGGAGGTGCCGAGCGTGCCGGCGAGGTTTTCGATGCCGACGGTCGCGGTCTCGGGCAGGGCCCCGAGGTCGCCGTACTCGAAGGTGATCTCCGGGCGGTCGTCCGCGACCGAGTTGTAGATCCAGGCCTGGAACGTGCCCACCGAGTTGGACAGGTCGGCGGGGTCGCCACCGAACTCGAACGGGTCGTCCCACTGGACCACGGCGACCTGGCCGCCGGAGGTGGCCAGCCGCACGCCCCGCTCGTTCGCCAGCGAGAGCTGGAGGTCCGACCAGAGCGGTGCGATCACGCCGTTCGGGGCGGCCGAGGCCGGCAGCTCCTGTGGCGCCCACGGCTGGCCGCCGTAGCCACCGGCGATCGTGACCAGGCCGTCCTCGGAGACGGTGAGGTTCGGCGACTGGCCGTCGTAGTGGGGGAACGGTCCGATGTTGCTGAACGCGTTCACGGCCACCGTGTCGTCGTCCAGCGAGCTGAACCCGACCCCGACCGATCCCAGGTCGAGGAACCCGGCCCACGCCGCGCACTGCGGGTCGTCGGCGGGCGTCGACGCCTCGTAGGAGCCCACCGCACCCACCTGCGTCGGCACGTCGACCTCCCACGTGATCGTCTGCCCGTCGACCTCGCCGCCGCCGGTCACCGAGTCCGGGTCGACGGTCAGGCCGTCGGGCACCGTGTCGGTGATCGTGTACGTGAGGTCCTCGGGGGTCACGTTGGGCTGGACGGTGATGTCGTACCCGATGGTGTCGCCGACGCCGGCCGCGTCGACCGACGCCGTCTTGGTCACGTCGTCCGCCACACGCTCCAGGCGGACGGGGATCTCACCGATGTCGCCGGGGCTGTCCGGGGACGTGCCGAGCACGGCCGTACCGAAGTACAGGTCGCCCGCGGCGGCGTCGGGCAGGTTCCAGCGGACGCGCACGTCGTACGGCTCGCCCACGGGCACCTCGCCGTCGGGGCCCTCGACGCCCGCGTTGCCCAGGTCCTCGCCGGGCACGGCGGCCGTCACCAGCGTGTGGGCGTCGGGCTGGTCGCCGCTGCCCTGCCAGTTCTGCACGACGACCCACCAGGTGCCGGCCTCGGGGTCCGGCACCTCGCACAGCTCGGCCGAGCCTGACGACGTCGACGCGCACACCTGGGTGGCGGCGCTCGGGGTCTCGCCGGTGCCGACGAACATGTCGAGGTCGCTCGCCTCGGCGGCGGTGATCTGCGCGACGAGCCGCGCGGCGCCGTCGGGCACCTCGACCGTGGTGACCTCGACCTGGCTCAGGTCGTCCAGCGCGTCGTCCCGGGTCGGGTCCTGGCTGAGCGAGCCCTCGTGCTGGTCGGCCTTCACCAGGCCCTGCACCGAGCCGGTGAACTCGCTGATCGCGACCGACTTCAGGCCGGTGACGGCCTGCGAGCCGGTGTCGCGGCGCGTGGTGATGTCGATGTCGGCCGGCAGGATCGCGCCGGACGGGACGACGGCGACCGGCAGGGTCACGGTCGGCACGTCCGGGTTGCTCGGCGTCAGCGTGATGCGCCCGAACAGGGTCTCGCCCTCGGGGGCGCCGGCCACGTCGGCCGTGACGGAGATGCCGAGCGAGTCACCCGGGGACACGGTGTCCTGCGAGAGCGTGACGTCGAGCGAGAGCCCGTCGTCGGACACCGCGGACGGCTCCCACGTGACGTCGGCGGGGGCCGACGACGGGGCGACGGCCGTGCGCTCCCACGAGCAGGTGGCCAGGCACTGCGTGTCCGCGAAGGACGGCAGGTTGAGGGTGCTCGGGTCGCCGCCCGCCTCGGGGTCGGCGGCCAGGTAGTTCGCCGGGGTCTCGTCGAACAGGAGGCCCGCCTGCGCGGCGGCCCCGATGTCCATGTGGCCGCTGCCCTGCTCGTACGGGGTGGCGGGCGAGCCGTCGAAGTCCTGGACGGTCGTGCGCGCCGTGGTCATGAGCGCCGACTGCTGCTGGGCCGGGGTCCAGTCCGGGCGGGCCTGCGTGAGCAGGGCGCCGGCGCCGGCCACGTGCGGGCTCGACATCGACGTGCCGGAGATGACGCCGTACTCGACGTGGTCGTAGGCGCCGTCGGCCACGCCGAGGGCGGCGAGGATGTCGACGCCGGGCGCCGTGACGGACGGGACGATCGTGTCGACGGCGCGGTTCGGGCCGCGCGAGGAGAAGCTGGCCATGGTGTCGCCGCGCTCGTCGTCGATCACGAAGTCCGTGCCGGAGACCGTGCCGGTGTGCCCGGTGCCCTCGGCGAGCCAGGCCCGCAGGGTCTGGCCGTCCGCGTAGGAGATGGCCAGGCCGGGGACGGCGAACGCGTCGCCGAGCAGGGAGCCGCCGTTGGGCTCGTCGTTGGTCAGCACGAAGCCCGCCGCGCCCTGGGCCGCGACGTTGGACGACTTCTCCACGCGGCCGTTGCCGCCACGGGCGCAGACGACGATCTTGTCGGTGAACTCGGCCTCGTGGCCCGTGGTGGTGGTGCACTGCGGGTCGCCCACCGTGGCGGCGTCGACGATCTCGGTCGCGGGCAGCGGACCGGTCAGGGACTTGCCGGCGAGGTCGGGCAGGTCGCCCGCGCTGCTGGTCAGGTCACCGAGGGTGTTGACCATGTGCCGGTTGTGCGTGGAGGCGCCCACCGACGTGATCCACGGTGCGTCGGCGGGGGAGCCGGTGGTGGCGAACCCGGGGCCGTCGTTGCCGTTGGAGGTGGCCACGAAGATGCCCGCGGCGCGCGCGTTGAGGAAGCCGATCGCGTCGAAGTCGTTCCACAGGTCCGACGGCGACGACGAGCCGATCGAGTAGTTGATGACGTCCACGCCGTCCGCGATGGCCTGGTCGATCGAGGCGGTCAGGCCCGCGGTGGTGCAGCAGCCGCGGTAGCTGATGACGTTGGCGTGCGGGGCCACGCCCGAGACGTCGAACGTCGGCGGGTCGGTGCCCTCCGGCGCGGTCGGCGTCACGTCGTCCACCACGTTGCCGCCCGAGGTGGAGGCCGTGTGCGAACCGTGGCCGTCCTCGTCCAGCGCGCTGCGGTCGTCCGCGCTCAGGAACCCGTAGGCGCCGATGAGCTTGCCGTTGCAGGGGAAGTCGGGGTCGTACTGGTCGGTGTTCGCGGGGTCGCAGACGCCCAGGTAGTTGCCGGCGCCCAGCGGGTTGGTGTGGGTGTAGCCGTCGTCGCCCGTCTCGGCGAAGGAGGGGCTGCCCGGGTGGATGCCGGTGTCGATGGTGCCGATGACGACACCCTCGCCCTTGTAGTCCTCCGGCAGGTTGAGCTCCTCGACGGCGTTCCACAGCGCGTCGGCGTTGCTCCAGACCGGTCCGGCGTCGGTGTGCAGCTCGCGCTCCTCGTCGAGCGCGATGTGCGCGACCGCCGGGTCCTTGGCGACCTCGGCCGCCTCCTGGGGCGTCAGCACGGCGGACAGGCCGTTGACCGCGTACTGGTAGGTGAAGGGCACGTCGACGTCGTGGCCGACGGTGCGCTCCATGCGGGTGACGAAGTCGTCCTGCTCGGCCTCGAGGAACTCCGTGTACTCCCGGACGCGCGGGGTCGACGGGTCCAGCGTGCGGCCGGCGCGCGGGGCGGTGGCCGCGAGGCCCTGGACGCCGCCGTCGTAGCTCGGCACCGCGGCGTCGGCCAGGCGGATCAGGTAGGTGCGCTCGGCCTTGCCGCGGCCCAGCGCGAACTTCTGGATGC
Source organism: Promicromonospora thailandica (assembly GCF_024171955.1). Lineage (GTDB taxonomy): Bacteria > Actinomycetota > Actinomycetes > Actinomycetales > Cellulomonadaceae > Promicromonospora > Promicromonospora thailandica. Next base: position 330,411 of record NZ_JAMTCS010000003.1, read on the forward strand.
TCGCGTCGCGCTCGACGCCGGCCTGCGGGGTGGTCTCGGCCGGGACCAGGTTCTCGGCGAGCAGGTCGCGCGGGTCGACCTTGTCGGTGGTCTGGGGTGCGGCGGGTGTGACGGCGGCGGCCGCGGGCATGAACGCCGCCGCCAATGCTGTGACAGCCGCTGTGACGAGCAGGGGCGTTCTGGACCGTTGTGACATCGACGAGGCTCCCTCGGCAGCGATGGACGAGCGCGTGCACGTGCGTGCTATTCCTCGCCTACGCCGACAGGGCGTGTCAATGCTTCTGTACGGGTTTCACCCAGTTACCGCTCAGGCACCCGTACGGGGCCGGTCAGTGGAAGCGGCCGCGGACCGCCTCGCCGTGCGCCGGCAGGTCCTCGTCGTTGGCGACGGCGACGATCCGGTCGGCCAGCTCGGCCAGGGCGTCGCGCCCGTACTCGACCTGCTGCACCGACTTGAGGAAGCTGTGCACGCCGAGGCCGCTCGCGAAGTGGGCCGTGCCGCCCGTGGGCAGCACGTGGTTCGAGCCGGCCATGTAGTCGCCCAGCGACACCGGCGACCACGGGCCCACGAAGATCGCGCCCGCGCTGTGCACCCGGGCGGCCACGGCGTCGGCGTCGGCCGTCTGGATCTCCAGGTGCTCCGCACCGTAGGCGTTGACGACGGCGAGCCCCGCGTCGACGTCGTCCACCAGGACGACCGCCGACTGCGGCCCCTCCAGGGCGCGCGCGACCCGCACCGCGTGCTTGGTGGCGGACGCGAGGTCCTGGACCCGGGCCTCGACGGCGGACGCCAGCTCGACGGAGTCGGTGACCAGCACCGACGCCGCCATCGGGTCGTGCTCGGCCTGGCTGATGAGGTCGAGGGCCACGTGGCCCGGGTCGGCGGTGGCGTCGGCCAGGACGGCGATCTCGGTGGGCCCGGCCTCGGCGTCGATGCCGACGACGCCGCGCACCAGGCGCTTGGCCGCCGCGACGTAGACGTTGCCCGGGCCGGTGACGACGTCGACCGGCTCGCACAGCGTCGCGCCGTCCTGCGGCTCGCTGCCCGCCGCGCCGTAGGCGAACATCGCCACGGCCTGCGCGCCGCCCACCGCGTACACCTCGTCGACGCCGAGCAGCGCGCACGCCGCCAGGATGGTCGGGTGGGGCAGGCCGCCGTTGTCCTTCTGCGGCGGGGAGGCGACGGCGAGCCCGGGCACGCCCGCCTCCTGCGCCGCCACCACGTTCATCACGACCGACGACGGGTAGACCGCGAGCCCGCCGGGCGCGTACAGGCCGACGCGCTGGACCGGGATCCAGCGCTGCCGCACGGCGGCACCGGGCGCCAGCTCGGTCACGTGGTCGGCGGGCAGCTGGGCGGCGTGCACCCGGCGGACGCGCCGGATGGCCTCCTCCAGGCCCTCGCGCACCAGGGGTGTGAGGCTCTCGACCGCGGCCGTGAGCGCCGCGGCGGGCACGCGCAGGTGCTCGGGGGCCACGCCGTCGAACCGCTGCGCGATCTGGCGCAGGGCGGCCGCGCCGCCCTCGCGCACCTGCAGGATCAGGGGCTCGACCGCATGGACCGCATCGTCCACCCCTACCTCGGCACGGGGCAGGACGTCGAGGAGCTCGCGGCGGCCCAGGGACCGCCCGCGCAGGTCGATGCGTTGGATCACCCGGCCAGTCTAGGGCGCGCGACGGGGGACAATGCTGTGGTGTCCAGCTCTGAGTCGAACGTCCCCGAGGTCCCGATCCGTGACGAGGTCATCCGCCTCGGCCAGTTCCTGAAGCTCGCCGACCTCGCCGAGGACGGCGCGCAGGCCCGCGACCTCATCGCCGACGGCGAGGTGCGGGTCAACGGAGAGGTCGAGACCCGGCGCGGGCGCCAGCTCGTGCGCGGCGACGTGGTGAGCGTGGCCATGCCCGCGGGCCAGGAGTCGGCCCAGGTCGGCTGACCGGTCAGGACGCCATGTACGTGGACGCCATGACCTTGTCGACGGTCACCCGCAGCACGATGCGGTCCGGGTTGGGCTCGAGGTCGCGGTAGCGCCGGGCGTAGCGCGCGACGGCGTCGCCGATCTCGGCCTCGTCGGTGCTGACGGCGATGGTGCCCTCCAGCGTGATCCACCGGCCGCCCGAGACCTGGCAGAGGGCCGCGCGCGGCGCGGCGCCGTCGGGCCCCGGGACCGCGTGCCGCGCCTTGTACGACGTGCGGTTGGTGGTGATGCGGGCGACCCCCTGGTCGGCGTCCCAGGTGAAGGCGACGGGGACCACGTGGGGTGTCCCGTCCGGCCGCAGGGTGGTGAGGGTCGCGAGGTGGCGCTCGGTGACGAACACGAGCTGTTCGGGGTTGAGTCGGAACACGTCGTGAGTCTAGGTGGGTCACCAGGTGCGGGTGTGGGTTCCCCGTATATGCCGCACCACCGGATATGGCTAGTGTCCTGACAAATATCCGGCGTCGAAGGGGAGCCCCATGAAGCCGCGTACCTCGTTCCTGGCGGTGGGCGTCGCCGCCGTGCTGTCCCTCGGGCTGGGCGCCGGGCTGGTGGTGCCCGCCGTCGTGGCGCAGGCGGGACCGGCGTCGGCCCAGGCCGCCGACTGCACCGCCGCCGCCTGGGCGGAGGGCCGTACCTACGCACGGGGCGACCACGTGACGCACCGGGGCCGCGGGTACACCGCACTGGTCGCGCACACGGCGCACGCGGGCGCCGGGTGGAGCCCCGACGTCACACCCACGCTCTGGACCGACGACGGCGCGTGCGCCACGCAGCCCGACCCCGACCCGACCGACCCGACGCCGGACCCCGACCCCACCGACCCGACCCCGGACCCCGAACCCACGCCCACCGACTGCAGCCAGCGGCCGCGCCCGTCGGGCAAGGTGCTGCAGGGCTACTGGGAGAACTGGGACGGGGCGAGCAACGGCGTGCACCCGGGCCTGGGCTGGATCCCGGTCACGGACTCGCGCATCACCCAGCACGGCTACAACGTGGCCACGCTCGCCTTCCCGGTGATCCGCTCCGACGGCACGGTGCTGTGGGAGGACGGCATGGACGCCGGCGTCCGGGTGCCGAGCCCCGAGGAGATGTGCGCCGCCAAGGAGGCCGGGCTGACGATCCTCATGTCGATCGGCGGGGCCACCGCCGGGATCGACCTGTCGTCGCAGGCCGTGGCGGACCGGTTCGTGCAGACCATCGTGCCGATCCTGCGGGAGTACAACTTCGACGGCATCGACATCGACATCGAGACGGGTCTGACGGGCAGCGGCAACATCAGCCAGCTCTCGACGTCGCAGGCCAACCTCATCCGGATCATCGACGGCGTGCTCGCCGGCATGCCGGCCGGGTTCGGGCTGACGATGGCGCCCGAGACCGCGTACGTGACCGGCGGCAGCGTCGTCTACGGGTCCATCTGGGGCTCGTACCTGCCGATCATCAAGAAGTACGCGGACAACGGTCGTCTGTGGTGGCTCAACATGCAGTACTACAACGGGTCGATGTACGACTGCTCCGGCAACTCGTACGCCGCGGGCACCGTGGCCGGCTTCCGAGCGCAGACCGACTGCCTGGACGCGGGGCTCGTCATCCAGGGCGTCACGATCCGCGTGCCCTACGAGAAGCAGGTGCCCGGCCTGCCCGCCCAGCAGGGCGCGGGCGGCGGCTACATGGCGCCGTCGCTGGTCTCCGAGGCATACCGGTCGTACAACGGGGCGCTCAAGGGCCTCATGACCTGGTCGATCAACTGGGACGGGTCGCGGGGCTGGACGTTCGGCGACACCGTGAAGGGGCTCCAGGGGCGGTAGCCGCCGCGTCGGTGAACGACGACGGGCTTGGTGGTGAAGGGCCCGGTGGCGAGCTGTCGCTCGCCACCGGGCCCCGCTGCGGCGGGGTGTCTGCCAGCGGCTCAGGCGCCGATCGAGCTCAGCACCGCCAGCTCGTCGTCGGGCAGAGCGAGGTCCGCGGCCGCGACGTTCTCCCGCAGGTGCGCCACCGACGAGGTGCCGGGGATGAGCAGGATGTTCGGCGAGCGCTGCAGCAGCCACGCCTGCGCCACGGCGGCCGGCGTGCTGCCCAGCCGGGCCGCGACGGCGTCCAGCCGGCCCGACTGCAGCGGGGAGAAGCCGCCGAGCGGGAAGTAGGGCACGTAGGCGATGCCCTGCTCGGCCAGGGAGTCGATGAGGTCGTCGTCCTGCCGGTTGGCGATGTTGTAGAAGTTCTGCACGGTCGCCACGGGTGCGATGGACTGCGCCTCGGCCACCTGCTCCGCGGTGACCGTGCTGATGCCCAGGTGCCGGATCAGGCCCTCGGCCTGCAGCTCCGCCAGCGCGGTGAACGGGCGGGCCACCGAGCCCGGCTCGGGCCGCCGCTCCCCGCCCACGCGCAGGTTGACGAGGTCGAGCCGGTCGAGCCCGAGGTGCTCCAGGTTCTGCTCGACCTGCCGGCGCAGCTGGCCGGGCTCCCGGGCGTGCGGCCAGCCGCCCTGGTCGTCGCGCACGGCGCCGACCTTGGTGACGACGTGCAGGTCCGCCGGGTAGGGGTGCAGGGCCTCGCGGATGATCTCGTTGGTGACGTAGGGGCCGTAGAAGTCGGCGGTGTCGACGTGGGTGATGCCGAGCGCCACGGCCTCGCGCAGGACGGCGACCGCCGCCGCGCGGTCCGCGGGCGGGCCGAAGACGCCGGGGCCCGCGAGCTGCATGGCGCCGTAGCCGATCCGCGAGAGGGTCAGGTCACCGGCGAGCGTGTAGGTGCCGCCGGGGTGTGTCTGTGTGGTCATGACACCCACGCTGCGCCCCGCGGCGTGGGACAGGGAGTGCCCGGAGGATCCTGGTAGTGCGGGGACTGGTAGTGAGGGGACCAGGCAGTGCCGCGCGTCCCGCCCTACCGTGGACGTATGGCCGACAACACCCTGGGCGAGTACCTGCGGGCGCGCCGCGAGCTGGTGACGCCGGGCGATGTCGGGCTGCCCGCCGCGGGCGTGCGCCGGGTGCCCGGACTGCGCCGCGAGGAGGTCGCCCTGCTCGCGGGGATCAGCGCCGACTACTACCTGCGCCTCGAGCAGGGCCGGGACCGGAACCCGTCCGTGCAGGTGGTGGAGTCGCTCGCGCGCGTGCTGCAGCTGGACGAGCCGGCGACGCGGTACCTGCTCAAGCTCGCGGCCCCCGCACCCCGACGGCGGCGTCGCACCCGGCGCGAGGTGGTGCCCGCCGGGACGCTGCGCCTGCTGGACCGTGTGGGCGTGCCCGCGTACGTGGAGGGGCGGTACTTCGACGTGCTCGCGGCCAACGACGTGGCGGGGGCGCTCTCGCCGAACCTGCGGCCGGGGCACAACCGCCTCCGGGACCTCTTCCTCGACCCGGCCGAGCAGGCGCTGCACACGGGCTGGCCCGGTGTGGCGCCGATGATGGTCGCGCGGTTCCGCGAGGCCGTCGGCACGGACACGGACGACGAGCGCGTGGAGCGGCTGGTGGGGGAGCTCTCGCTCGCCTCGGGGCGGTTCCGGACCCTGTGGGCCCGGCACGACGTGAACCTCGGCACCCCGCACACCACCCGGATGATGCACCCGCAGGTCGGGCAGCTGGACCTGGACATGGAGAAGCTCGCCGTGATGGGTACCGACCGCCAGATGCTCGTGCTGCTGCACGCCGACGCGGCCTCGCCCACCGGGGAGCGGCTGGCGCTGCTGGCGTCGCTGGCGGCGTCGACGGCACCCTCGTCGGCGCCCGCCGAAGCGCCTGCCGAGTCGTCCTCCGCACCAGCAGAGGGCGCGGGCTCCGCGTCCCCGACCACCCGGCCCACCGACACGACCTAGCGGTCCGCCACCCGGGCCTGTGGACAACCGGCTCGCGGTGTCGGTGGCCTCTCCTAGGATCGATGACGTGACCAAGGACCCCTTCGCAGACCTGCCCTTCGCCATGGAGGAGCCGCCGGACGACGCCCTCCTGACCGAGGTCGGTGATCCGGCGCTGCCCCCGTCGGCGCGGAACACGCCCGAGGCGCAGGCGGCGAAGCTGCAGATGCTGCGCGGTCTGCTGGACGACGGCGGCGTGGCGCCCCCGGCGCCGGCGCCTCGCCGGGCAGCGGTGGACGGGTCGGAGGAGGGCGGCGGCGCGGTGCCCGACGACGGGTACGCCGTCGCGGACGAGCCGGCGCACCAGCCCGAGGTCGAGCCCGAGCCCGAGGCCGAGGACGAGGTCGAGCCGAGCGTCCCGGTCACCGCGGCGGCGCCCGGGGCCTCGCTCCGGGAGGAGGCCGAGGCGGCCCTGCGCGAGCTCGTGGGCCGTGACGACGCCCGCCTGCGCGAGGACCAGTGGACGGCCATCGAGGCGCTCGCGGCCTTCCGGCGGCGGGCGCTGGTCGTGCAGCGCACGGGGTGGGGCAAGTCGGCCGTCTACTTCGTGGCCACCACGCTCCTGCGCGCCCGCGGCGCCGGACCCACGGTGATCGTGTCGCCGCTGCTGGCCCTCATGCGCGACCAGATCGCTGCCGCGTCCCGGGCGGGCATCCGCGCGGTGACCATCAACTCGGCGAACATGACGGAGTGGGACGAGGTGCACGCCGCGATCGCCCGCGGCGAGGTCGACGTGCTCCTGTGCTCGCCGGAACGCCTGAACAACCCCGGCTTCCGCGACGAGGTGCTGCCGCGCCTGGCGGCCGACGCCGGGCTCGTGGTCATCGACGAGGCGCACTGCATCTCCGACTGGGGTCACGACTTCCGGCCGGACTACCGGCGCATCCGCACCCTGCTCGCCGACCTGCCCGCCGGCATCCCCGTGCTGGCCACGACGGCCACCGCGAACGAGCGCGTCACGCAGGACGTGGCGGAGCAGCTCGCCGTGCACGCGGACGGCGCGGCGGACGAGGACGTGCTGGTGCTGCGCGGCGCGCTCGACCGGGAGTCCCTGCACCTGGCGGTGCTGGAGCTCGGTGACCAGCCCACGCGGGTCGCCTGGCTGGCCGAGGCGCTGCAGGACATCGACGGGTCCGGCATCGTCTACTGCCTCACGGTGTCCGCGGCGGAGCAGGTGGCCGAGCAGCTGCGGGGCTACGGGCTCGCGGTAGCCGCGTACACCGGGCGCACCGAGCCCGCCCAGCGTGAGCAGCTCGAGGCGGACCTCAAGAACAACGAGGTCAAGGCGCTGGTGGCCACCTCGGCGCTCGGCATGGGTTTCGACAAGCCGGACCTGGCGTTCGTGGTGCACCTGGGCGCGCCGTCGTCGCCCATCGCGTACTACCAGCAGGTGGGCCGCGCGGGCCGCGGTGTCGACCAGGCGCTCGTGGTGCTGCTGCCCGGTACCGAGGACAAGGCCATCTGGGACTGGTTCGGCGAGCAGGGCTTCCCGGCCGAGGGGCAGGTGCGCGTCACGCTCGACGCGCTCCGCTCGGGCGGCACCATGTCCACGGCCGCGCTGGAGACCCAGGTGGACCTGCGCCGGTCCCGCCTGGAGACGATGCTCAAGGTGCTGGACGTCGACGGCGCGGTCCGGCGTGTCCGCGGCGGCTGGGAGGCCACCGGGCAGGACTGGTCCTACGACGCCGAACGGTACGCGCGGGTCGCGGCCACCCGGGCGGACGAGCAGCAGGCGATGGTCGGCTACGTGGCGACGCCGGGCTGCCGGATGGCCTACCTGCGCGCCCAGCTCGACGACCCGGACCTGGCCCCCGGCTGGCGGTGCGGGCGCTGCGACCGGTGCGGCGCCGTCGACCTGCCGGAGGCGCCGGACGTGGAGGCGGTGGCCGCCGCCCGTGCCGAGATGGACCGCCCGGGCGTCGAGGTGGAGCCCCGCAAGATGTGGCCCACCGGGCTCGCGTCCCTCGGTCTCGACCTCAAGGGCAAGATCCCGCCGGCGGAGCTGGCCGAGCCCGGCCGCGCCGTCGCACGCCTGGACGGCCTCGGCTGGTCCGGCCCGCTGCGCGACCTGCTCGCCCCGAACGCGACCGACGGCGAGCTGCCCGTGCCGCTGCGCCGGGCGGCCGCGCGGGTGCTCGACGAGTGGCCCGCGCTGCGCCCGTCGCCCGCAGCGGAGGCGGGGGACGCGACGGCAGCGGACGAGCCGGCGGCGGACGAGCCGGCGGGCGCCGACGGCACCGAGCCCGGCCCTCTCGTCGTGGAGGCCGTCGTGGCGGTGCGCTCGGTCCGGCGCCCGCAGCTCTCCTACCACCTGGCCACCGGGCTCGCGAAGTACCTGGGGGTGCCCATGATCGGCGCCATCGGTCCCGCCACCGGGCAGGAGGAGCCGGGCCGGCACGACCTCAACTCGGCCATGCGGCTCGCGGGCGTGGCCCGCCGTCTGCAGCTCCAGCTCGGCGAGGGGGCGCTGCGCGGGCTGCCGGGCCGGGCGGTGCTGCTCGTCGACGACTACACCGACTCGGGCTGGACCCTCACGGTCGCCTCCCGGCTGCTGCGCCAGGCGGGCGCGTCGGCGGTGTACCCGTTCGTCCTGGCGATCCGGTGACCGGTCGCACGCGGTCCGTGACCGGCGGCACACGCCCGGTGGGCGGACTCACACCGGGCCGGCACCGCGCGCTTCGTAGACTGGTGCGGTGATGACCCACTCCGTCGACCAGCACGGCGCCTCCGCGTCCTCGGTACGGCTGCCGCTGCGTCCGGAGCTGGCGGACGAGAAGCCCTACGGCGCGCCGCAGCTCGACGTGCCGGTGCTGCTGAACGTCAACGAGAACCCCTACCCGCCCGGCGAGGACGTGGTGGCGACCATCGCCGAGGACGTCGCCCGGGCCGCCCGCGGCATGAACCGCTACCCCGACCGCGACGCCACGGTGCTGCGCCAGGACCTCGCCGACTACCTCACGCTGGAGACCGGCGTCGGCCTGAACCACTGCGACGTGTGGGCGGCGAACGGGTCCAACGAGGTCATGCTGCACGTGCTGCAGGCGTTCGGCGGGCCGGGCCGTACGGCGCTGTCCTTCGCGCCGACCTACTCGATGTACCCGGAGTACGCGCGCGACACCCACACGGCCTGGGTGGTGGGCCGCCGCGAGGCCGACTTCACGCTCGACCCGGAGTACGCCGCGCGGCAGATTCGCGAGGTGCGCCCCTCGGTGATCCTGCTGGCCAGCCCCAACAACCCGACGGGCACCGCGCTGCCTGCGGCCACCGTCGAGGCGGTCTGCGAGGCGGCGCTGGAGGTGGACCTGGACGGGGCGCGCCCCGTCGTCGTGGTGGACGAGGCGTACGCCGAGTTCCGCCGCCCCGGTACGCCGTCCGCGGTGGCGCTGCTGGAGCGCTACCCGAACCTGGCCGTGACCCGCACCATGTCCAAGGCGTTCGCCGCGGCCGGGGCACGGCTCGGTTACCTCGTCGCGTCGAACGACTTCGTGGACGCGCTGCGGATCGTGCGCCTGCCGTATCACCTGAGCGCCATCACGCAGGCGGCCGCCGGCGCCGCGCTGCGCCACCGCGAGTCGCTCATGGCCCAGGTGGCCACCCTGCGTGCCGAGCGGGACGCGACGGTGGCGTGGCTGCGCAAGCAGCACCTGCCGGACGGGCGCCCGTTCGAGGTCGCGGAGAGCGACGCGAACTTCGTGCTCTTCGGCCGGTTCGACGACCGGCACGCCGTCTGGCAGGGTCTGCTGGACCGGGGGGTCCTGATCCGCGAGACCGGCCCCGAGGGCTGGCTGCGGGTGTCGATCGGTACGTCCGCCGAGATGGCCGCCTTCCGCGCGGCCCTCACCGACGTGCTGCAGCGGCCGCAGGACCAGGCCGACGCACAGCAGCAGGCCGACGCACAGCAGCAAGGACAGGAAGAGGCACGGGCATGAGCAGGTCAGCACGCGTGGAGCGCGCCACCTCCGAGTCGAAGGTGCTGGTCGAGCTCGACCTCGACGGTACCGGGCGCACCGAGATCAGCACGAGCGTGCCGTTCTACGACCACATGCTCACGGCCCTGGGCAAGCACTCGCTCATCGACCTCACCGTCCAGGCCACCGGCGACACGCACATCGACGCCCACCACACGGTGGAGGACGTCGCCATCAGCCTCGGTGAGGCCCTGCGCCAGGCGCTCGGCGACAAGGCCGGCATCTCGCGGTTCGGCGACGCGCTCGTGCCGCTCGACGAGGCGCTCGCCCAGGCCGTCGTGGACGTGTCCGGCCGGCCGTACCTGGTGCACGAGGGCGAGCCCGCGGGCCAGGAGTACCACCTCATCGGCGGCCACTTCACCGGTTCGCTGACCCGGCACGTCCTCGAGTCGATCGCGCACCACGCGGGCATCTGCCTGCACGTGCGCGTGCTCGCGGGGCGCGACCCCCACCACATCGTCGAAGCACAGTTCAAGGCGCTGGCCCGTGCGCTGCGCGCCGCCGTCGCCCTCGACCCCCGTGTCGAGGGCATCCCGTCCACGAAGGGTGCGCTCTAGCAGCATGTCCGACAGCACCAGGCCCGACACCCCAGGTTCCGATCAGAACGGGCCCGACCAGAACGGGCCCGACCGGAGCGGCTCCGACCCGAGCAGCCCCGCCGGCAGCACGCCGCCCGGCAGCACGCCGCCCGGCGACGACCTGCCCGACCTCGACCTCGGCGACCTCGAGATCCCGGACGACCTGTCCTCCCTCACCGGCAGCGGCGAGCCCGACTTCGTCGCGCTGATCACGCAGATCGCCGGCGCGGAGCCGCTCGCGGCGGCCAGCTCGCTCGCGCAGCTCGACCTGGACGCCGTGCCGACGCCGATCGGCGCCGTCGGCGTGCTGCGGGACCGGTCCGGTGACGCGCCCGAGCAGGCGGCCGCCGCGATCTCGCAGCTCGTGCGCGGTGTGCCGCTGGTCCTGATCACCCGCACGGGCGAGCAGATGACGGCGGTGCGGTTCGCGGACGGCGCTCGTGGCGACGAGCTCGCTCCCGGCCTCGTGCTGGGCGGTGCCCCGGACAGTGTCGTGGACCTGCTGACCGGGGCCACGGACGTGGCCGACGCCGACGGCGTGGTCGCGTCGACCTCGATCAGCAAGTTCAAGGCGGTGCGGATGCTGACGTCCGCGGCCCGCAAGGCGCGCAAGAGCATGGGCAAGGGCGCCGGCGAGGACACCGGCAAGGACGGGGCCTGAGATGGGCGCGCGCGTCGTCGTCCTCGACTACGGCTTCGGCAACGTCCGTTCGGCCGTCCGTGCCCTCGAACGGGTGGGCGCCGACGTCACGCTGACCGCCGACCGTGCCGCCGCTCAGGACGCGGACGGCCTGGTCGTGCCCGGCGTGGGCGCGTTCGCGGCCTGCATGGCCGGTCTGACGGCGGTGCGCGGGCACGAGGTCGTGGGCCGGCGCCTGGCCGGCAACCGCCCGGTGCTCGGCATCTGCGTGGGCATGCAGGTCATGTTCGACGCCGGCGTGGAGCACGGGGAGCGGGCCGAGGGCATGGGCGAGTGGCCCGGCGTCGTCGAGCGCCTGCGGGCCGACGTGGTGCCGCACATGGGCTGGTCGCCCGTGGAGGTGCCGGAGGGGTCGGTGCTGTTCGACGGCGTCGCCGACGAGCGCTTCTACTTCGTGCACTCGTACGCCGCCCAGACCTTCACCAAGGGGCACGACGAGAACGCCGTGAACGTCTTCCGTCCGCCCCGTGTGACGTGGGCCGACCACGGCGGCCGGTTCGTCGCCGCCGTGGAGGACGGGCCGCTCTCGGCCACCCAGTTCCACCCCGAGAAGTCGGGCGACGCAGGCTCCCAGCTCCTGGAGAACTGGGTCCGCTCGCTCGCCTGACCCCGCACCACCGCTGAGTGCTGGATCTTCGCCCCCCTGGCACCCGGCAGAGGGCGAAGATCCAGCACTCAGAGTTCCGAACCAGAGATTGTGAGAGAGATGACCGACCGACTTGTGCTCCTGCCCGCCGTCGACGTGGCCGACGGCCAGGCCGTCCGCCTCGTGCAGGGGGAGGCCGGCTCGGAGACGTCCTACGGCGACCCGCTCGCGGCCGCCCTGGACTGGCAGGCCGGGGGAGCGGAGTGGGTGCACCTCGTCGACCTGGACGCGGCCTTCGGGCGCGGGTCCAACGCCGAGCTGCTGGCCCGCGTGGTCGGCGAGCTGGACGTGCAGGTGGAGCTGTCCGGCGGCATCCGTGACGACGCGTCGCTGGAGCGCGCCCTGGCCACGGGCGCCCGGCGCGTCAACCTGGGCACCGCGGCGCTGGAGGACCCGGCGTGGACGGCCAAGGCCATCGCCGAGCACGGCGACCGGGTCGCCGTCGGCCTCGACGTGCGCGGCACCACGCTCGCCGCGCGCGGCTGGACCAAGGAGGGCGGCGACCTCTGGGAGGTCCTCGCGCGCCTCGACGAGGCCGGCTGCTCCCGCTACGTGGTCACCGACGTGACCAAGGACGGCACGCTGCGCGGGCCGAACGTGGACCTGCTGTCCGACGTCGCCGCGCGCACCCCCGCGCACGTCGTCGCCTCGGGCGGCATCTCGTCGCTCGACGACCTGCGCGCGCTGCGCGCCCTGGGCACCATCGAGGGTGCCGTGGTCGGCAAGGCGCTGTACGCGGGCGCGTTCACGCTGCCCGAGGCGCTCGACGTCGCGGGCCGCCCGGGCGAGGCCGGGCACGGGGACGTCGCGTGAAGTCGATCCAGCCCTCCAGCCAGTTCGCGGGCGACGACGGTTCGGCGGACGCCGAGCTGACCCGCCTGCTGGCCGGGCACGTGACGGGAGTGGTGCCGCTGCGCGACGTCGTCGCCCGCCTGGCCGAGACCCGCGTGCTGGTGCCGGTGCTGGCCGAGCTGGGCGTCGCCGAGCAGAACCCCGAGGGGCTCACGGTCGACAAGGAGGCGTCGTCGGGCGTGGTGGCGCTGGAGGCCCCGGACGGGCGCCGCGCCCTGCCCGTCTTCACGTCCGTCGAGACGATGCGCGCGTGGCGGGCGGACGCCCGGCCGGTGCCCGTCGAGGCGACCCGGGCGGCCCTCTCCGCGGTCAACGAGAACTGGGCACTGGTCGTGGTGGACCCCGCCGGCCCGGCGACGGCGCTGGTGCCCCGCCCGGCCGTGTGGGCACTGGCGCAGGGGCAGCCGTGGCGGCCTGCGCTGGTGCCGCACGAGGACGGGATCGTCGTCGACCCGGAGGTCGCCTCCGAGGTCGCGGTCGCCGCGGCTCCCGTGCAGCACGTGGTGCGCGCGCACGCCGAACCCGGCCGCACGGCCGAGGTCGCGGTGGTGCTGGCCCTGGACCCGGGTCTCGACCGGGCCGGGCTGGACGCCGTGCTCGGGCAGGTCAACGCGCGGCTCGCGGCGTCCGAGGTCATCTCGTCGCGCGTGGACTCCCTCGAGCTGCGCATCGGCGCGGCCCGCTGACCTGCGCCGGGCGCCCGGACCGGTCCGGGCGCCCGGTGGGGCTCAGCAGCCCTTCGCGGGCGTGAACGCCGTGTCGTCCGCCAGCATGTCCTGGAGCGTCGACAGGGGCACCAGCAGGCTGTTGTCGTCCGCCGTCTTGGCGTAGACGACGCCGATGACGCGGCCCTTGTCGTCCAGCGCCGCGGACCCGGACGAGCCGGGTTCCACGGGTGCGTCCGTGAGCAGCACCTCGCCGAGGTTGGCGTTCAGCGGGTCGCGCGTGCTGCCCATGACCTCGCCCCGGGTCACGGTCAGCTCGCCGCCGGCGGGATAGCCCACCACGGTGACCGGGTCCCCGGGCTCGGGGTCGGCCTCGGCCAGCTCCGGGAACGACGGCAGCGGGTCGGTGGTGCGGACGACGGCGAGGTCGGCCAGCCCCGCCGTGGACGTCGCGCCGACGGTGATGTCGTGCCCGTCGTACGTGCTGACCTCCAGGCCGCGCGAGTCCGCGACCACGTGCTTGTTGGTGATGAGCGTGTGGTCGTCGATCGCGAAGCCGGAACCGGTGGACAGCTCCTCGCAGCCGACGTTCCGGATGCGCACGGCCATGCGCTCCACGGCGTCGAAGCCGTCCGGGCTGAGGGCGTCGCCGCCCGCCGCGGGGGAGAGCGCCACGGGCGCTGACGGCACGATGTCCGTGGGTACCGGCTCGGGCATGGGCGGCAGGACGCCGCAGCCGGACAGCGCGGGCAGCCCCGCCACGAGCAGCGCGGCGAGCAGGGCGCGGCCCGCACGCGCCGGAGCCCGGCCGACCGTCCTCACGGGCGCAGCTCCTGCTGCAGCGCCTGGTTGGCCCGCTCGGCCTCGTCGCACAGCGCGTTGACCTCGCGCTCGTAGCGGCGCAGGTCCTCGGCCTGGTACTGGTCGGCCTCCTTGAGGTAGCCGACCAGCTGCTCCTGACCCGACACGCACTGCCCCAGCGCGGAGGCCACGGTGCCTGCGGCGGCGCTCACCTGGGTCTGGTAGTCGAGGTACTGCTGCGAGGCGACGTTCTCGTCACCGAGCTGCGCCTTCTCGTTCGCCAGGTCGGTGATGCGCGCCGTGGCCGTGGAGAGCTGGTCGCGTGCGGCCTGCAGCTCCGAGCCGGCGGCGTCGAGCTGCATCCGCAGCGACGCCACCTCCTGCGCGTACTCGTGCGCCTTGTCCTCCCACTGGGCGGCGTTGTGCTGCCAGCGGACGGTCGTCACCCACAGGTAGGCGCCGACGGCGATGGTGGCCACCAGGAGGACGGCGAGCCAGCGGGAACCCCGGCGCGGACCGGGGGCGGGCGCGGGCCCGGGGGCCGTCACGACGGGAGCCTCGGTCATCAGACGACGGAACCCGTGTACTTCTCGCCCGGACCCTCGCCCGGGGCGTCCGGGATGACCGACGCCTCGCGGAACGCGAGCTGGAGGCTGCGCAGCCCGTCGCGCAGCGAGCGGGCGTGCTGGTTGCCGATGTCGGGCGCGCTCGCGACCACGAGCGCGGCCAGCGCCGTGATGAGCTTCCGGGCCTCGTCGAGGTCCGTGAGCTCCTCGGCGTCGTCGCCCTCGGCCAGGCCGCACTTGACGGCCGCGGCGCTCATCAGGTGCACGGCGGCGGTCGTGATGACCTCGACCGCCGCGACCTCCGCGATATCGCGTGTTGCCTGGTCAGCGCCCACCGGAGCGGTGTCGTCCGGGGCGAGGCCGAAGGCCGCGCCGGTGGTTGTCTCGTCGGTGCTGCTCATGGGGACCATCCTTTCATCCCCTCGGGGGTGCGGACGTCCACCGGGACACTCACCGAGACGCCCACCGGGTCGTCCCACCGAGGTGGGTTAGCCTGCGTGCGTTCAACGGCGACACAGGGGAGGCCCTCTTCGATGCACGACGACATCACACTGACCACCGGGCGCGCGACACGCGTGCTCACGGAGCGCATCTGGCCGGCCGTCCACGGGACGTCCGTCCCGCTGGAGGTCGAGTGGCACGCCCTGCCGGGGGAGCCGATCCCCCCGACCGAG
This sequence comes from Promicromonospora thailandica, assembly GCF_024171955.1. Lineage (GTDB taxonomy): Bacteria > Actinomycetota > Actinomycetes > Actinomycetales > Cellulomonadaceae > Promicromonospora > Promicromonospora thailandica. The sequence continues at coordinate 345,687 of NZ_JAMTCS010000003.1, forward strand.
GGCCTCGCCCTGGCGATGGAGCCCTACGAGGTCGGCACCCCGTGGGGTCCGGCGTGGGGCACGACGTGGTTCCGGCTGACGGGCACCGTGCCCGCCGAGTGGGCGGGCCGCGCGATCGAGGCCGTGCTGGACCTCGGGTTCGACAGCAGCATGCCCGGCTTCCAGGCCGAGGCGTTGGTGTACCGGCCCGACGGCACGACCGTGAAGTCCATCAACCCGCGCAACCAGTACGTGCCGGTGGCGGAGCAGGCGGCCGGCGGCGAGCGGGTCGAGCTGTTCCTGGAGGCCGCCTCCAACCCGGTGCTGCTCGGGCACGACGCGTTCCGGCAGACCCAGGAGGGCGACGTCCGGACGTCGTCCCCGCGGCCCCTGTACACGACGCGCCGCCTGGACCTGGCGATCTTCGAGGCCGAGGTGCACGCGCTCGCGCTCGACGTCGAGGTGCTGCTGGAGCTCCAGGCCGAGCTGCCCGCGGGCCCGCGCCGCATGCGTGTGCTGCAGGCGCTGGACGACGCGCTCGACGTGCTCGACCTGCAGCGCATCCCCCAGACGGCGGCCGCCGCCCGGGCGCGGCTCGCCGACGTGCTGGCCAGCCCGGCCGACGCCAGCGCCCACGAGATCTCCGCCGTCGGGCACGCGCACATCGACTCGGCCTGGCTGTGGCCGGTGCGGGAGACGATCCGCAAGGTCGCGCGCACGACGTCGTCCATGGCCGACCTCATCGACCGCACCGAGGACTTCGTGTACGGCATGTCCTCCGCGCAGCAGTACGCGTGGGTCAAGGAGCACCGCCCCGAGGTGTGGGAGCGGATCAAGGAGGCCGTGGCCAAGGGCCGGTTCCTGCCGCTGGGCGGCATGTGGGTCGAGTCCGACACGGTGATGCCCTCGGGCGAGGCGCTGGCCCGCCAGTTCTCGCAGGGGCAGCGCTTCTTCGAGCGCGAGTTCGGCCTGCGCACGCACGGTGTCTGGCTGCCGGACTCGTTCGGCTACTCGCCGGCCCTGCCGCAGCTCGTGCGCCGCGCGGGCTTCGACTGGTTCTTCACGCAGAAGATCTCGTGGAACCAGGTCAACGTCTTCCCGCACCACACCTTCTGGTGGGAGGGCATCGACGGGTCCCGCGTGCTGACGCACTTCCCGCCCATGGACACCTACAACTCGCAGCTCTCGGGCGAGGAGCTCGCGCGGGCCACGCGCCAGTTCCGCGAGGCGCGGCACGCCACGGGCTCGATCGCGCCGGTGGGCTGGGGCGACGGCGGCGGTGGCACCACCCGCGAGATGACCGGCAAGGCCGAGCGCCTGGCCGACCTCGAGGGCAGCGCCAAGGTGCGCTGGGAGCACCCGGACGCGTTCTTCGAGCGCGCCCGGGCGGAGATCGACGCGGCAGGGCCGGGTGACAGCGCTGTCTGGGTGGGTGAGCTCTACCTGGAGCTGCACCGCGCCACCCTGACCTCGCAGCACAAGACCAAGCAGGGCAACCGGCGCAACGAGCAGCTGCTGGTCGAGGCCGAGGCGTGGGCCGCCGCGGCGTCGGCCCGGACGGGTACGCCGTACCCGTACGACGAGCTGGACGACCTGTGGCAGCAGGTGCTGCTCATGCAGTTCCACGACATCCTGCCCGGCACGTCCGTGGCCTGGGTGCACCGGGAGGCCGTGGAGCGGCACGCCGTGGTCACGGCGGGCGCCCAGCAGATCATCGAGCGGTCGCTGCGCGCCCTGGCCGGCGAGGGCGACGTGCCCCTGCGGGCCAACCCGGCGGCGTTCGCCCAGGCGGGCGTGCCCGCGCTCGCGGTGGCACCGGCGCAGGACCCGGAGGCGTCGTCGAGCACGCTGACCGAGCTGCCGGGCGGCGGCTACGAGCTCGCCAACGACCTCGTCCGCATCACGTTGGACGCGGCGGGGCACGTGACCTCCGCCGTCGACCTGGCCACGGGCCGCGACGCCGTGGCGCCGGGCCGGGAGGCCAACGTGCTGCAGCTGCACCAGGACTTCCCGAACAAGTGGGACGCCTGGGACGTGGACCGGTTCTACCGCAACTCGGTGACCGACCTGCGGGAGGCGGAGAAGGTCTCGGCGGCGGTCGAGGACGGCGTGGCCGTGGTGCGCGTGCACCGGGTGTTCTCGTCCTCCAGCCTCGACCAGGTGCTCACCCTGGCGCCGGGCAGCCGGACGCTCGAGGTCACCATGGCCACCGACTGGCACGAGGCGGAGAAGTTCCTCAAGGTCGCCTTCCCGCTCGACGTCCGCGCCGAGCACGTGGCGGCCGAGACGCAGTTCGGCTTCCACAAGCGCGTCACCCACACCAACACGAGCTGGGAGGCCGCGAAGTTCGAGACCTCCATGCACCGGTGGGTGCTGGCCGAGGAGCCGGGCTTCGGCGTGGGCCTGGTCAACGACTCGGTGTACGGGTACGACGTGACGCGCGAGGTGTCCGACGGCGGCGTCGCGCCGGCGGCGGGCTCGCCCGACGTGACGACGACGGTGCGCCTGTCCCTGCTGCGCGCCCCGCGGTTCCCCGACCCGGAGACGGACCAGGGCGTGCAGACGCACCGCTACGGTCTGGTCGTCGGCGTGGACGTCGCGGGCGCGACCGAGGCGGGCACGACGTTCGGCGCCCGGCCGCGCGAGCTGCGGGGCGCGGCGGGCGTCGAGCCGCTCGTGGCGGTGTCCGGCGGCGTGACGCTGTCGGCGGTCAAGCTGGCCGACGACCGGTCCGGCGACCTCGTCGTGCGGGTCTACGAGGCGCTCGGACGCCGCGCGTCGGGCACCGTGACGGTGGCCGTGCCGGTGTCGGGTGCGCGCACGGTCAGCCTCATCGAGGACGACGTCACGGACGGCGCCCTGCCGGTCGCCGACGCCGTCGCGGTCGACCTGGGCCCGTTCGAGGTGCGCACCCTGCGCTTCACGCGCGCCTGACGAGAGCACCGCACGTGTCGGACGTACGGGTCGCACCGGCGGCCCGTACGTCCGGCACGTGGGTGGCGTCAGCTCTTGACACCCGTGCCGGAGCAGCGGGACTCTGGGCGCGCTAAAGCGCTTTAGTCGGCGCACGGCGACGACATCGACCTCAGGCGCGACGAGGCTTCTGCTGGAAGGAACTGTCATGAACTCACGGAGGTTCGGGGCCGCGGGCCTCGCCCTGGCCGTGCTGACCGTGCTGCCCCTGGGCGGCTGTGCGCTCGACGGCACGGGCGGCGGCGAGCAGACCGAGGCGGCGGACGCCTCGGGCGAGGTGACCGGCGAGGTCACGCTCCAGACCTGGGCGCTCAAGCCCAGCTTCACCGGCTACGTCGAGGGCGTCATCGACGCCTTCGAGAAGCAGTACCCGGGCACCACGGTGACCTGGCTCGACCAGCCCGGCGACGGCTACTCCGAGAAGGTGCTCGCGCAGGCCGCGGCTGGCGAGCTGCCCGACGTGACGAACCTGCCCCCGGACTTCGCGCTCTCGCTGGCGCGCGAGGGCCTGCTCACCGACCTCTCGACCGTCGACGACACACTGGCGGACACCTACGTGGCCGGCGCGCTCGACGCGTACCGCTACGGCGGCATCGAGGGCACGTACGGCTACCCCTGGTACCTCACCACGGACCTGAACTACTGGAACACCGAGATGCTCGAGGAGGCGGGCCTGGACCCCGCCCGCCTGCCCACCACGCTCGACGAGCTCGTCGCCCAGGCGCAGACCATGAAGGACGCGACCGGCGAGTACCTGATGAGCCGCAAGCCCGGCCTGGGCGACTTCGCCGCGGCGGGCCTGCCGGTGCTGTCGGACGACGGCACGCAGTTCACGTTCGACACGCCCGAGGCAGCGGCGATCCTGGACGTGTACCGCGACGCGTACGCCGACGGCCTGCTGCCGGACGACGTGCTCACCGACGCCTACCTGGGCAACAGCCAGCTCTTCACCGAGGGCAAGGTGGCGTGGACCACCGGTGGCGGCAACTTCATCGACAGCGTGCTGGAGAACAACCCCTCGCTGGAGGGCAAGATCACGTCCTCGCCGTACATCGGCGCCACGCCGCTGTACGTGCAGGGCGTGTCCGTCTCCCACGGGTCGGACAACCCGGCCACGGCGCTCGCGCTGGCGCAGTTCCTGACGAACGCCGCCAACCAGGAGGAGTTCGCCGAGCAGGTGCCCGGCATCTTCCCGTCCACCACGTCCTCGCAGGAGAACCCGGAGCTGGCCGAGAGCGACGGCACCCCGCAGGGCGCGGCCAAGCAGATCGCGTTCGGCAACCTGACCACGGCGCGGGTGCTGCAGCCCGTCGAGGTCACCGAGGCGATGGTGACCATCGTGAACCAGCAGTTCGCGGCGGCGATCGCGGGGGACAAGACCTCCGCGGAGGCCCTCGAGGCGGCGGTCGACGAGTGCAACAAGCTGCTCGCCGACCAATGACCCGCCCAGCGACCCGCCCAGCGGAACGGACGTCGTCGCGGACGCCGTCCCGCGGGGCCCGGACCCTCCTGGTCCGGGCCCTGCCCGCGGCCGGCCCGGGCCACGCGGCCCGCACCCACGCGTGGTTCACGCCGTGGCTGCTGGTCGCGCCGGCGCTCGTGTTCCTGCTCGCCTTCAACCTCTGGCCGACGGCGAACGTCGTGTTCCTCGCGTTCACGAACGTGCGGGTGCTGTCGGGTGGCGAGCTGGTGGGCCTGGAGAACTTCGAGCGCATGCTCACCGACGAGCAGCTGGCCACGGCGCTGGTCAACTCGATCGTCTACATGCTCGTGTGCGTGCCGTTCCTGCTCCTGGTGCCGCTGGGGCTGGCGGTGCTCGTGGAGAAGAAGCTGCCCGGCATCGCGTTCTTCCGCACCGCGTTCTACACGCCCGTGGTGGCCTCGGCGGTCGTGGTGGCCCTGATCTGGGGCTGGCTGCTCGACGACCGGGGCGTCATCAACGCCATGGCGCTGCGGCTCGGGTTCGTCACGGAGGCGATCCCGTTCCTCACCGACCGCTGGCTCGTCATCTTCAGCGCCATCAGCCTGACGATCTGGAAGGGGCTGGGCTACTACATGGTCATCTACCTGTCGGCCCTCGGGGGCGTGCCGCGCGAGCTGCACGAGGCCGCCGCCGTCGACGGCGCGGGCGCGCTGCGCCGGTTCTGGTCGGTCACCGTGCCGGGCGTGCGCAACACCATGCTGCTGGTGTCGGTGATGATCACCGTGTCCGCGCTGCGCGTGTTCGCCGAGCTCTACGTGCTCACGGACGGGACGGGCGGGGTCGGGGGCGCCGACGTGTCCGTGGTCATGCTCATCCAGATGTACGCGCGCGGGTTCAGCGGCAACCTCGGGTACGCCTCGGCGCTCTCGCTGCTGCTGTTCGTCGTCACGCTCGCGCCGCTGCTCCTCATCGCGCGGATCAACCGGGGGCGGGGCTGATGGGCGCCCGGGTCGTCACCGCCCGCACCGGCGCGCGCGGCTTCTCGACGCCGTCGCCCCGCGAGGTCGTGCTGCGGTACCTGCTCCTGGTGGTGGCGCTGTTCGTGACGGTCGGCCCCTTCCTGTGGCAGCTGTCGACGTCGCTCAAGGGCGCGGGGGAGGACGTCTACACCTCGACGCCGAGCTTCGTGCCGAGCGAGCCCACCCTGGACAACTACGCCCGGGCGTTCGAGGCCGTGCCGATCCTGGGGTTCGCCGGCAACTCGCTGGTGGTGGCGGGCATCGTGGTGGTGGGCAACATCGTGGGCGCCACCCTGGCCGGGTACGCGCTGGCGCGGCTGCGGTTCCGCGGGGCGCGGCTCGTGCTCGGGGCCATCCTGTTCACCATGCTGCTGCCCGGCGAGGCGACGATCGTGGCGCAGTACCTGACCATCCGGCAGCTCGGCCTCGCCGACACGCTGCTCGGCGTCGCGCTGCCCGGTGCCGTCGGCATGCTCAACGTGCTGCTCATGCGCACGGCGTTCGTCGCCGTGCCCAAGGAGCTGGACGAGGCCGCGATCGTGGACGGCGCGAACGCCTGGCAGCGGCTGTGGCACGTGGGCGTGCCCAACGTGCTGGGCATGCTGGCGGTCGTGGCGATCTTCGCGTTCATCGGCGCGTGGGACGACTTCCTGTGGCCGCTCATCGTGCTCACCACGCCGGAGAAGTTCACGCTCACCGTGGGCCTGGAGTACCTGTCCGGGACGTTCACGAACAACCCGCGCGTCGTGGCGGCGGGCACCATGATCGCGTTCGTCCCGATCGTGGTCTTCTTCGCGGCCCTGCAGCGGTACTTCTTCCGCGGGGTCGACGAGGGGGCGATCAAGGGGTGACCACAGCACGCCGTCCGGGCCGCAGGCCCACCATCGCCGACATCGCCGCCCGCGCGGGCGTGTCCCCGACGGCGGTCTCGTTCGCGCTCAACGACCGGCCGGGCATCAGCGACGCCACCCGGGCGCGGATCCTGGCGGCCGTCGCCGAGCTGGGCTGGCGGCCCAACGTCGCCGCCCGCGCGCTCGGCGGGCGGCGCGCCGACACGATCGGGCTCGTCGTGGCCCGCCCGGCCCGGACGCTCGGGGTCGAGCCGTTCTTCGCCCAGCTCGTCTCGGGCCTGCAGGCGCGCCTGTCGGCCGACCTCGTCGCGCTCCAGCTCCTCGTGGTGGAGGACACCGCCGCCGAGCTCGACGTGTACCGGCGGTGGACGGCCGAGCGGCGCACCGACGGCGTCGTCGTGCTCGACCTGGAGCAGGACGACCCGCGCCCCGACGCCCTGGTCGAGATGGGCCTGCCCGCCGTGCTGGTGGGCGGCGACGGCGCGCCCGGGCCCGTGCCCGCGGTGTTCGCCGACGACCACGCCGCGATGACGGCGCTCGCCGAGCACCTCGCCGGGCTCGGCCACGTGCGCGTGGGTCACGTGGGCGGCATCTCCGCCTACGTGCACTCCGCACGCCGCGTGGCCGCCCTGCACGACGCCGGGGCGCGCCTCGGCCTGGACATCACCACCGTGCCGACGGACTTCTCGCAGGACGAGGCCGCGGCAGCGACACGGGCGCTCCTCGCCCACGACGAAAGGCCCACTGCCATCGTGTACGACTCCGACGTGGCCGCGCTCGCGGGCGTCACCGTGCTGGCCGAGGCCGGCCTCGGTGTGCCCGGGGACGTCTCGGTCGCCTCCTTCGACGACTCCGAGCTGGTGCGCCTCGCGCACCCGCCGCTGACCGCCATGACCCGCGACACGTTCGAGCTCGGCGAGCTCGTGGCGCGGACCGTGCTGTCGGTGGTGCGCGGCCAGGCGGTGGCCGACGTCGTCACCGCGCCCACGCCCGCCCTCACGGTGCGCGGCAGCACGGGTGCGGTCCCGGGGGTGGCGGCATGACCGGCCCGGCGCACGTCCCCGCCGGCCGGCCCGGCGTCGGCCTGACCGGCGAGCACGCGCGGCTCGTCGAGCACGACGGCCCCGGCCGCACGGTGGTGCTCGACGGCCTCGACGTGCCCCTGGAGGCGGGCCTCACCCTGCGCTGGGCGCTGCTGCCCGTGCTCGACGCCGACCTCACCTACCGCTCCACGCACGTCGCCGTCGACCTGCTGCTCGACGACGGCTCCTGGCTCACCGAGACCGGGCCGGGCCGTGCGCTGACCGACCAGCACGGCATGCCCGCCACCGCGCAGGGCCAGGGCGCGGCCCGCATCCTCGTCGCCGACCACTGGAACGTGGTGCGCGTCGACCTCGACGCCGCCGCCGAGGGCCTGCCCGGCCGCCGCGTGCGCGCCGCGGCCGTCGTCACCGCGCCGCCGGACGGCGGGCGCACCGAGGTCTGGTTCGACGACGTGACCGTGGCCCTCCGGCAGCCGCGCGCCGGCACGGGGCGCACCGACCTGGTGGACACCCGGCGCGGCACGCACTCCTCCGGCGCCTACTCGCGCGGCAACAACGTGCCCGCCGCCGCCGTGCCCAACGGCTTCACGCTCTGGGTGCCGCTCACCGACGCCGCGACCGAGCGCTGGATGTACTCGTGGGCCGCGCACAACGGCCCGGGCAACCGGCCGCGCCTGCAGGGCGTCGGCATCTCGCACGTGCCGAGCCCCTGGATGGGCGACCGCGACCAGCTCGCGTTCCACCTCGTCCCCGCACGGGACGGCGTCGAGGTACCCGACGCGGGCCTGGCGGCCCGCTCGCTCGCCTTCTCGCACGACGCCGAGACCGCCCGCCCGCACCGCTACGACGTCGACCTGGACGGCGGCGCGCGCGTGGCCGTCGCGGCGTCCGACCACGGCGGCGTGCTGCGGTTCACCTTCCCACCGGGCGCCGCCACGGGGCACCTCGTGGTCGACGCCGTGAGCGACGCCGGGGCCGACGGCGCCCCCGTCGAGGTCACCGTGCACGACGACGGCACCCTCACCGGCTGGAGCGACCACGGCAGCACCCTGTCGGTGGGCCGCAGCCGCATGTACGTCGTGGGCCGCATCTCCCGGTCCGTGCTCCGCACCGGGCGGGCCGCCGGCCGCGACCACGCCACCTACGCGACGGTCGCGCTCGATCCGGCGGCGGGGGAGGCGGGCCGCACGGTCGAGGTGCGCGTGGCGACGTCGTACATCAGCGAGGACCTCGCCTGGCGCGCGCTCGGGCGCGAGGTGTCCGGCACCTTCGAGGAGGTGGCCGAGCGCACGCGAGCCCTCTGGGAGGAGCGGCTCGGCGTGCTCGACGTCGCGGGCGCCACCGACGAGCAGCTCGTCACCCTGTACTCCAACCTGTACCGGCTCAACCTCTATCCCTCCTCCTACACGGAGACCGACGCCGACGGCGCGCCCGTGCACGCCTCGCCCGTGCTCGACGGCGCCCCCGTGCGCCCCGGCGAGATGTACGTCAACCACGGGTTCTGGGACACCTACCGCACCTGCTGGCCCGCCTACGCCCTGCTGTACCCCGAGGTCGCCGCACGGCTCGCGGACGGGTTCGTGCAGCAGTACCGCGAGGGCGGCTGGGTGGCCCGGTGGTCGTCACCGGGGTACGCCGACCTCATGACCGGCACCTCGTCCGACGTCGCCTTCGCCGACCTCTACCTGCGCGACGTCCCCCTGCCCGACCCCCTGGCCACCTACGACGCCGGCCTGCGCAACGCCACCGCCCTGCCGGGGCTGCCCGGGGTGGGCCGCAAGGGCCAGGCCTTCGCGCTCACCCGCGGCTGGGTGCCGCGCGACGTCGAGGAGTCGGTGTCGTGGGGCCTGGAGGGCTACATCAACGACGCGGGGCTGGCGCGCATGGCGCGGGCGCTCGCCGACGCGCCGTCGACCCCGGACGAGCGCCGCCGCGCGCTGCGCGACGAGGCCGCCTACCTGCACCAGAGCTCGCTCGGCTACGTGCACCTGTTCGACGCCGGCACGGGCTTCTTCCGCGGCCGCGGGCGGGACGGCGCCTTCGCGCCCGGCCCGTTCGACCCCGACGCGTGGGGCGGCGACTACACCGAGTCCGACGCGTGGAACTTCCTGTTCCACCCCGTGCACGACGGCGCGGGCCTCGCGGCGCTGCACCGCGGGCCCGCGGGCCTGGAGGCGCTGCTGGAGCGGTTCTTCGCGACGCCCGAGCGTGCCGACAAGCCCGGCTCCTACGGGCAGCCGATCCACGAGATGGTCGAGGCGCGCGACGTGCGGCTCGGGCAGCTCGGGCAGTCCAACCAGGTCTCGCACCACATCCCCTACGTGTGGTTGTTCGCGGGGCGGCCGGACCGTACGCAGGAGACCGTGCGCGAGATCCTGGCGCGGCTGTGGACCGGCAGCGAGATCGGCCAGGGGTACCACGGCGACGAGGACAACGGCGAGATGTCCGCCTGGTACGTGCTCTCCGCGCTGGGGCTGTACCCGCTGGAGATCGGCTCGTCGCGGTGGGCCGTGGGCTCGCCGCTGTTCGAGCGCGCCGTGGTGCACCGGCCCGGCGGCGACCTCGTCGTCGAGGCGCCGGACGCGGCGCGGCGCTGGTACGTGGCGGGGCTCTGTCTGGTCGACGGCGCCGGGGCCGAGCGGGCGGTCGAGGTGCCGTCCGTGGAGCACGGCGACCTGACCGGGGGAGCGACGCTGCGGTTCGCGCTGTCGGCGACGCCGGCCGGCTGGGGTGCGGCGGGCGGCTCGCCGCGACCGTCCGACGGCCCCTGGGGCCGGGCGGCGGGCACCTGGCGCGGCGCGGACGGGCCCCTGCAGGAGCTCACGGACGGCGACCTGACGACGCCCGCTCAGGTGTCGGGCGCGCTCGAGTGGCGTCCGGCGGACGCCGGATCGGGCGGGGCGCTCGTCGGCTACACGCTGACCTCGGCGGGCGCCGGTGCGCCGCCGTCGGCCTGGCGCCTGGTCGCCGACGACGGGCGGGTGCTGGACGAGCGCTCCGGGGAGCGGTGGCCCTGGCCGGGCCAGCTGCGCCCCTTCGTGCTCGACGAGCCCGTGCCGCTGACGGGCCTGCGCCTGGAGCTCGCGGACGGCGGCACCCTGACCCAGATCGAGCTCCTGACCCGCCCCTGACGCACCACCCCCCACCCCCGCACCCCACCGGCACCGGGGTGCGGGGGTGGTCCGGCATGTGAGAAGTTTCCGGCGAGCGTTGACGACGGGCAGGTCTCTTCGTATCTTCTTCGCCATCGAGACAGATCCATTATTCCGATCGGACTGATAGGAAAAGTGGATCCGTCCCGGCAAGGTCATGAGCTCCGACGCCAAGCCCCGGCTGGTCGGACGGCAACCCCCCGCGCGGGTGGGTGCCCCGGGTGAGGACCAGGCCCGTCGCCGACCGGCGGCGGACAACACGCGTCGCTCGCCGCAGGCGAGCAGGTGAGGAGAACGACGATGACCCGGAGCACCGCCCCCGCCGTCCACGTGTCCCTGCCGCCCACCGCCTCCGTCCGGCCCTGCGCCGGCCCGCACGAGGACACCCCGCACGAGGCCATGTCGTGTCGCCGGTCGTGTCGCTGACCGCCGCGACCTCGGTCCGCTGACCGCGCCCGGTCCGGCCGACCCAGCCCCCACACGTCCTCCGACGTCTCTCGCCTGCCCTCCGGTAGCCCCCCGCCCCGGTGCACCCGCCGTCGCGCGCCCTCCCGCGCCGCCGGCAGGGCGCCGTGGACGGTCGCGCAGCCGCAGCCCGAACGGAGCCCCGCCGTGCCCTACCCTCCGCAGCCCACCTCGCTCAGATCTTCCCTCCGCCCGCTCGCGCTGGGCGTCGACCTGACCGCCGCCGGCGCCCGACCGGGTGCGCACCGGTCCCGCGGCCCCGTCCCGCCGCGGCCGTTCGACGGCGAGCGCTTCCTGCAGCTCGTGCGGACCGCCGACCGCTGCCTGCTCGACCTCGTCACGCTCGACGAGGACTTCCTGCTGCACCCCGGGCGCGGCCAGGTCACCGGCCGGCTCGACACCGTGGTGGCCGCGGCCCGGGCCGCGCGCGTCACGACCAGCGTGGGCCTGGTGCCCGCGGTCGACACGGTGCACGTCGAGGCCGCGCACGCCGCCGTCGCCCTGAGCAGCGTGGACCGGGCGAGCGGGGGCCGGGCGGGCTGGCAGGCGGCCCGGCAGACGGCCGTCGCCGAGGCCGACGAGGCCTGGGCGGCGCGCGTCGAGCCGGGCATCCAGTCGGTGCACCAGGTCTGGACCGGGCGGCCCGGTTCCGGTTCCGGTGCGGTCGAGCTCGACGCCGACGGCCGGTTCCGGGTGGACCACGACGGCATCCGGTTCGCCGTCCGCGGGCGCACGGCGGGCGTCGGCGGGGCGCTGTCACGGGTGCGCCCGCCCGTCGTAGTACGGGTGCGGTCCGCGGCGAGCGCGGCGCTCGCCGGGCGCACGGCCGACGTCGCGCGCGTCGTGGCGACCGAGACCGCGCAGGCGGCGCGGCTGCGCCGGCTGGTGCGCGACTCGGCCCTGTCCGCCGGGCGGGACCCGGAGTCCGTCCGGGTGCTGGTCGAGGTGTACGTGGTGCTCGCGCAGGAGCGGGCCGGTGCGCGGGCGCGGCTCGAGCTCGTCGAGGCGCTCGAGGGGACCGCGCCCATGGGCGGCGCGCTCGTCGTCGCGGACACGCCGGACGAGCTCGCGACCCTCCTGGCGGACTGGGCGGCGGTGGGGGCGGCGGACGGTTTCCTGCTGCGGCCCTCCTCGCTCGGCGCGGACCTGGACTCGATCGCGGACCACCTCGTGCCGGCCCTGCAGCGCGCGGGCCTGTTCCGCACCGCACGCACGGCGACGACCCTGCGCGGCGCGCTCGGCCTGCCGGACGCCGGGACCGCGCCGCGCGCGGTCCCCACGGGCCGGCTGCTCAGCGCATGACGGGCGCCGCGAACAGGAAGAAATCCGACGAGTCCACAAAACTTCTCAAGAGTCCATATACTGACCCGATCGCGCACTCCAGGCCGAGAACAGGCCGACGGCGGGGCAACGCAGCCCTCCCGGCATGTGAGACGGCGAATCAGGGCATTGACGAAACCACCCTGAACGTGAGTGCGTAGCCTTCCGTCCACCCCACGGAGCTCTCATGACAGCCATCGACGCCTTTCCGGTCACCACCCCGACCGAGACCGCTCCCGACCCGACGACCCGACCCGCCGGCCGGACCGCCCACGCCCGGCCGGTCCGCCACCGCGAGGCGCCCGAGCGGCCCGGCCGCCTCGCCGTGGCACGTGCCCAGGTGGCCGCCCGCTACGGCGTGAGCCGACGCCGGGCCGACGCCGCCGCGCCGCAGGTCGCCGCCACGGTCGCCGCCGCGGCCGACCTGCCCCGGTCGGTGCTCGACGTCCAGCTCGCCCACCGGTCCGTGCGCCGGTTCCTGCCCCGCCCGCTCGCGCCGTCGGTGCTGCCCACGCTCGTGGCCGCCGCGCAGTCCGCCCCGACGTCGTCGAACCTCCAGCTCTGGAGCGTCGTCGCGATCACGGACCCCGCGCGCCTCGCGCGCGTCGCGAAGCTCTCGGGCGAGCAGGACCACGTGCGCTGCGCGCCCCTCCTGCTGGTCTGGGTCGCCGACGTCGCCCGCGTACGCACCCTGGCCGCCCGCCGCGGCCGGAGCGTCCCGGCGACCGGGTACCTCGAGACCACGGTGGCCGCGTTCCTGGACGCGGCGCTCGCGGCGCAGAACGCCGTCGTCGCGGCCGAGTCGCTCGGGCTCGGGACGGTCTACCTCGGAGGCGTCCGGGACGCTCCGGAGGCCCTGGCTGCCGAGCTCCGGCTGCCGCGCGGCGCGGCGCCCGTGGTCGGCCTCGTCGTGGGTCACCCCGACCCCGGCTGCCCGGGGCGGGTCAAGCCGCGCCTGCCGCAGGCCGCCGTCCTGCACCACGAGACGTACGACGTGAACCGCCAGCTGCGGCCGGTGGCCGCCTACGAGCGACGCATGGCCGAGTTCTACCGGGACGAGGGCCTGGAGGGCGGCTGGGTCGCGCGCGCGGTGACGCGCCTGCGCGGCAACGGCTCGCTGCGCGGCCGGGAGCACCTGCGCTCGGCGCTGGCCGCGCTGGGCCTGCCGTCCTGGTAGAAGTCCTGGCAGGGACGGCAGGCCCAGGGGCGGGCCGTGCTCGGGGCAGGGTCAGCGGCCGACGACGTCCGCCACGTGCGCGAACCAGGAGGTGCGGTCACCGCCGTCGTACCCGACGGAGTTGAAGTACTCCCAGCCGAAGACGCCGCCGAAGTCCGGGTGGCGGGCCACGAGCGTGCCCACCGTGGCGTCGAAGGTGGGCCAGTCGACGTACCCGCCGCAGTTGGCGGGGTTGGTCACGGTGCCCGCCACCACGCGGCCCGGGGTGAAGCCGTTGGCGAGGATCTGGTCGTACACCGTGGTCGACCGCAGGTCGCCCCAGCCGCAGTAGAACTGCGTGTTGTACCAGTCGATCCGGTCGCCGGCCCGCCGCTCCAGCTCGGCGTAGGAGAAGCCGCCCGAGAAGCTGGTCCGCCCGGCCATGTCGGTGGCCACGGGCGTGAGCGTGACGACGAAGTCCTGGCCGAAGTCGGCGCGCAGCGCGTCGATCAGGTGGATCGTGTCGTCGAGGGAGAACGTCTCCTCGATGTCGAGGTCCACGCCGTCCAGCCCGTACGTGCGCAGGAAGTCGCGCAGCACAGGGTAGAACCGGTCGAAGTCCTCACGCAGGTAGCGGTACGTGCCCGGGGCGGCCCCGCCGAGGAAGGCGCTGACCGTGACGCCCTGGTCCTGCATCGTGGCCAGGTCGTCCCACATCACGTCGAGCTCGGGGTGGTCGGCCGGGATGTCGTTCACGGTGAGCGACGCGTCGGCGTTGAGGTGGATCGCCCCCATGTTGACGTCGGTGACCGAGCCCACGAGGGGCTTCGGGTCGACGTACCGGCGCACGCCGTCCGAGCCGGTCTCGTAGATCGTCTGGTAGAAGGCGAGGACGCGGTGCGAGGCGTCGTCGGGCGCCTGGTCGAATGCCTGGTCGAATGCCTGGTCGGGTGCGGGCGGTGGTGCGGAGGCGGCAGGTCCGGCCGCGGCGGTCAGGGCGAGCAGGCCGGCCGCGAGGGCGGCGCCGATTCGGGCGAGCGAGCGGGACATCGTTGGCTCCCTTGGTCTCCGGGCGGTACGAGCGGGCGGTGCGGCGCCTAAACCGCTTTAGAGGCGCCACCGCCGACGCTAGCGGCACCACCGGCCGGGTGAAACCCCTCCCGCCGAGCTCGGCGGAAACCCCTCACCACACGAGCGGACACACGAGCGGGCACGTGAGAGGGCCGGGGCACCCCGTGGGGTGCCCGGCCCTCTCGAGCGGGACCCGCTACCGACCCCGGACGGGTCAGGCGGCGGCGACGGCCGCGCGCAGCTTGGCGCCCAGCTCCGCGTCGACGTTCGTCCAGTACTGGAAGAACCGCTCGCGGATGTCGTCGATCGTGATCGACTGGCCCTGGCCGGTCAGGGTCTCCAGCAGACGGGCCTTGGCGCCGTCGTCGTAGACCTCGCGGTACAGGATGCCGGGCTGCACGAAGTCGCCGTCCTCGCTGTGCAGCGTGGCCGCGGTGCGGACCAGCTCACCGTCCGAGGCCCAGGCGCCGTCGTGCCCACGGGCCGGGTCGGCGGCGGGGCCACCGAACGAGTTCGGCGCGTAGTTCGGCACGCCGACGTCGTTGAAGTGGTGGCGCTGCGAGCCGTCCTGCGAGTAGTTGTGCACCGGCGCGGCGTGCGGCTGGTTGACCGGCACCGACTGGTAGTTGGTGCCCACGCGGTAGCGCTGTGCGTCCGGGTAGGAGAACACGCGGGCCATGAGCATCTTGTCGGGCGAGATGTCCGTACCGGGCACCTGGTTGGCCGGCGACAGCGCGATCTGCTCGATCTCCGCGAAGTGGTTGCGCGGGTTGCGGTTCAGCGTGAAGTGGCCGAAGTGGATCAGCGGGTAGTCCGCGTGCGGCCACACCTTCGTCAGGTCGAACGGGTTGTACCGGTAGGTCTTGGCGTCCTCGTACGGCATGACCTGGACCTTGATGTCCCAGACCGGGTTGTCGCCACGCTCGATCGCCTCGTACAGGTCGCGGCGGTAGTAGTCCGCGTCCGCGCCGGCGATCTGCTGCGCCTGCTCGTTGCTGAGGAACTTCACGCCCTGGCGGGAGATGAAGTGGTACTTGACCCAGAACTTCTCGCCCGCGGCGTTGGTCCACAGGTAGGTGTGGGAGCCGTAGCCGTTCAGCTCGCGCCACGAGGCGGGCAGGCCGCGGTCGCCCATGAGGTAGGTGACCTGGTGCGCCGACTCCGGCGACAGGGTCCAGAAGTCCCACTGCATGTCGGCGTCGCGCAGGCCCGACCACGGCAGGCGCTTCTGCGAGTGGATGAAGTCCGGGAACTTGATCGCGTCGCGGATGAAGAACACCGGGGTGTTGTTGCCGACGATGTCGAGGTTGCCCTCGGTCGTGTAGAAGCGCAGCGCGAAGCCGCGCACGTCGCGCCAGGTGTCGGGGGAGCCCATCTCGCCGGCCACGGACGAGAAGCGCAGCGCCACCTCGCCCTTCGCGCCGGGCTGGAAGGCCGCCGCACGCGTGTACTGCGACACGTCACCGGTGATCTCCCACTCGCCGAAGGCGCCACCGCCCTTTGCGTGCACGATGCGCTCCGGGATGCGCTCGCGGTTGAACTGCGCGAGCTTCTCGACCAGGTAGCGGTCGTGCAGCACGGTCGCGCCGTCGGCGCCGACCGTGAGCGAGTGGGCGTCGCTGGCGACCGGGGTGCCGGTCTGCGTGGTGGTGTAGGGCGTGGTCATTCAGACGTGCCTTCCTGTGCTGCTAGCGGGGGTTCTTGCGGGTCTGTTCGTGCCGGGCCGGTGCCGGTCCGGTGCGGGGTCGCCGCCGGGTCACCGGCAGTGGGGACACAGGCCCCAGTACGTGACCTCGGCGGTCTCCACGACGAAGCCGTTGTCGTCGCTCGGCGTGAGGCAGGGTGCGTGGCCCACCGTGCAGTCCACGTCGCCGATCGCCCCGCAGGAGCGGCAGACGACGTGGTGGTGGTTGTCGCCGGTGCGCCGCTCGTAGCGCGCGGGGTGGCCGGCGGGCTCGATCCGGCGCAGGAGGCCCGCGTCGGTGAGCGCGTGCAGCACGTCGTAGACGGCCTGCACGGACACGGTGCCGAGCTCTGCCCGGACGGAGCCGAGGACGTCGTCCGCCGTGGCGTGCTGCCGCTCGCCCACCGCGCGCAGCGTGGCGACGCGGGCGGCCGTCACGCGCAGCCCGGCGCCACGGAGGAGGTCCTCGGGCGCGGCGGGAGCGGGGGCGGTCGACGTCATAGCCAGCACCTTAACCCCTTTTCTGGAATGATTCCAGTAACGTGGGCCACGAGTTTCACCCGCTCGTGCGACGGCGGCCGACCTCACACCGGGTCGCCTGGCGGGAGGGCTCGTCGGCCTGATATCGTGTCCGTACGACCGACCCGGTGAGAGCCGGGTGCGCAAAGTGGATCCCATCCCACCCGAGTCACGACAGAGCGCCGCACGGCGCCGACAGAGGCCGGGTCCTTGGTCGGGTACGCAGGGCTGGTGGCGTCGTCACCGGACCTTCGTGTCCTTTCCTCGTGATGGCCTCCACCTGTGTTCAGGGCGGGGGCCATTTCCCGTTCCTGGTGGTCAATCAACGACTTCTGAGGAGCATCACCATCACCGAGCCTCGCATCAACGACCGGATCCGTGTCCCCGAGGTCCGTCTCATCGGCCCTGGCGGGGAGCAGGTCGGCGTGGTTGCCACGGCGGTCGCCCTGAAGCTCGCCCAGGACGCTGACCTCGACCTCGTCGAGGTCGCGCCGGACGCCCGCCCGCCCGTCGCCAAGCTCATGGACTTCGGCAAGTTCAAGTACGAGTCCGACATGAAGGCGCGAGAGGCGCGGCGCAACCAGGCGAACACGGTTCTCAAGGAGATCCGGTTCCGCCTCAAGATCGACCCGCACGACTACGGCACCAAGAAGGGCCACGTCGAGCGCTTCCTCTCGGCCGGCGACAAGGTCAAGGTCATGATCATGTTCCGCGGCCGTGAGCAGTCGCGCCCGGAGATGGGCCGTCGTCTGCTGGAGCGTCTCGCGGAGGACGTGGCGGAGCTCGGCTTCGTCGAGTCGATGCCGAAGCAGGACGGCCGCAACATGACCATGGTCCTCGGGCCGGTCAAGAAGAAGGCGGACGCCAAGGTCGAGCAGCGCAAGCGTGCGGCCGAGGTGAACGCGGGCCGGATGACCAAGTCGGAGGCGAAGGCCCAGGCCCGTGCGGCCGAGGAGCCCGACGTCGACGAGGTCGTCGAGGACCAGGTCGCGGAGCCTGCCGAGGCCGTCGCCGAGGAGCCCGCAGCCGTCGCCACGCCGGAGCCCGTCGAGGAGCCCGCTGCGCCGGAGCCCGTCGAGGAGCCGGCCGTGGCGGAGTCTGTCGAGGCGCCCGTCGAGGAGCCTGTCGCCGAGGCGCCCGCCCCGGCGGCGCCCAAGCCGGCGACCAAGCCCGCTGCGAAGCCGGCGGCCAAGCCCGCGGCGAAGGCGGCTCCCAAGCCCGCCCCGACCCCGAAGCCGGTGCCGAAGCCCGTGGCCCCCAAGCCGCGCGCCCCGCGCAAGGCCGGCTGAGGTCGCCCAGACCACAACGGCACCGGGCCGGCTTACCGGCCCTGGTACACGTCGCCGCTCCAGCAGCGGTGACCGACATGAGGAGAGACGGCAGTCATGCCGAAGAACAAGACGCACTCCGGCTCCAAGAAGCGGTTCCGGGTCACGGGTAGCGGCAAGGTCATGCGCGAGCAGACCAACGCCCGCCACTACCTCGAGCACAAGTCCAGCCGTCGTACGCGTCGTCTGGCCATGGACCAGGTCGTCGCCCCGGCCGACGTCAAGAAGATCAAGAAGCTGCTCGGTAAGTGACCTCGGCGCGCGCCTGACCGGCGCCGCCCGGAACCCTTCCAGCCCCGAAGTACAAGGAGTCTCACGTGGCACGCGTGAAGCGGGCAGTCAACGCCCAGAAGAAGCGCCGTACAACCCTTGAGCGCGCCGCCGGTTACCGCGGCCAGCGCTCGCGCCTCTACCGGAAGGCGAAGGAGCAGGTCACCCACTCGCTCGTCTACGCCTACCGGGACCGGAAGGCGCGCAAGGGCGACTTCCGCAAGCTGTGGATCCAGCGCATCAACGCTGCGTCCCGCGCGCAGGGTCTGACCTACAACCGCCTCATCCAGGGCCTCAAGG
Source organism: Promicromonospora thailandica (assembly GCF_024171955.1). Taxonomy (GTDB): domain Bacteria; phylum Actinomycetota; class Actinomycetes; order Actinomycetales; family Cellulomonadaceae; genus Promicromonospora; species Promicromonospora thailandica. Next base: position 364,240 of record NZ_JAMTCS010000003.1, read on the forward strand.
CCGCTGGTGTCGAGGTCGACCGCCGCATGCTCGCCGAGCTCGCGGTCAACGACGTGGCCGCGTTCAACGCCCTCGTCCAGGTCGCCAAGGACGCGCTGCCGGCGGATGTCAACGCCCCGGCCGCTGCCTGAGGTTGAGCAACATCCCGGACGCCCGGACGGTGCCGGTGCCTGACGCGACGCTCGCGAACCCGCGAGCCGACCGGGTCAGGCAGGTGCGAGCACTGTCCGGGCGTTCGGCGCGCTCGCGGCACGGTCAGTTCCTCGTCGAGGGCCCCCAGGGCGTGCGCGAGGCCGTGCGGCACGCGCCCGCCGCCGTCCGCGACGTCTACCTGACGCCGGCGGCGGCGGAGCGGTACGCCGAGATCGTCGGCGACGCGCGCGCCGCCGGCCTGTACCTGCACGTCGGCACGCCCGAGGTGCTCGAGGCGATGAGCCCCGACGCCCAGGGTGTGCTCGCCGTCGTGCGCGGCGAGGCGCCGACCCTGGCCGACGCCCTGGCCGCGCGCGACCCCGAGCGGGCCGGGCGGCCGTTGCTCGTGGCCGTGCTGGCGGCCGTGCGCGACCCCGGCAACGCGGGCACGGTGATCCGCGCCGCGGACGCCGCCGGGGCGGACCTCGTCGTCCTGGCGGGGGAGAGCGTCGACGTGCACAACCCCAAGGTGGTGCGCTCGACCGCCGGCTCCCTGTTCCACCTGCCCGTCGTCGCGGGGATCCCGCTCGACGCGGCGCTGGCCGAGCTGCGGGCCGCGGGCTGCCTCGTGCTCGCGGCCGACGGCGCGGGCGCGCTCGACCTCGACGACCTGCTGGACGACGCCGGGAGCGGCACCGCGCCCGACCTCGCCGGCCCGACGGCCTGGGTGTTCGGCAACGAGGCCTGGGGGCTGCCCGAGGAGCACCGGGCCCTGGCCGACGCCGTCGTCCGGGTGCCGATCCGGGGACGGGCCGAGTCGCTCAACCTGGCGACCGCCGCCACGGTCTGCCTGTACGCGAGCAGCCGCGCGCAGCGCTGAGCCGTGCCCACGCTCACGGTGTCCGGCCCACGGTGTCCGGACTACCGTGGTCGGATGAGGTACATCCCTGACCTGAGGCGCATCAGCGAGGCCGCTGCCGAGTCGTTCGGCGTGCGGCAGGTGTACGGCGAGCCGGTGGAGCGCGACGGTGTGGTCGTCGTCCCGGCGGTGCGCGTGGTCTCCGGAGGCGGTGCGGGCGGCGGGGGTGGCAGCGACGCCGGGTCGGCGGCCGGTCCCGCTGCCGAGCCGGGCGCCGAACCGGACGACGCGGAGGCCCCGGCCGCCGACGGTGCGCCGGCCGGCGACGAGCCGCGCCCGCCGGCCGAGGGCGGGGGTGGGGGCGTGGGCTTCGGCCGGCGCGCCGAACCTGCCGGAGCCTTCGTCCTCGACGACCGTGGCGTGCGCTGGGTGCCGGCCCTCGACGTGAACCGGATCGTCCTGGGCGGGCAGGTGGCGTTCGTGCTGGCGGCCGTCGTCGTCGGCTGGGCGCTGACCCGCCGCCGCAGGTAGGGCGGGGCGGGGCGCGCTCGCGCCTAGGATCGTGCCGTGCGGTTGTTCACGGCGGTCGTCCCGCCCCCGAGCGTCCTTGACCACCTCGAGCTCGCGATCGACGGCGTACCCGCGTCGCCGCGCTGGGTGCCGCGGGAGAACCTGCACATCACGCTCGCGTTCTACGCCGACCTGCCCGAGGGGACGGTCCCTGAGCTGTGCGAGGAGCTCGCTGCCGTGGCGCGCAAGCACGGCCCGGTCGACCTGCGGCTGCGTGGTGCCGGGTCGTTCGGTGCCCGCGTCCTGTGGATCGGCGTCGACGGGCGGACGGACGCGCTGCGCGACCTGGCCGCCGACTGCCTGGCGGCCTCGCCCCGCGAGGTGCCCGACGACGTGAAGCCGCACCGTGCGCACGTCACCGTGGCCCGGGCACGCGCCGGCCAGGTGAAGCCGCCGCGCGGCCGGGACCGCTGGGGCAAGCGCGGCGGTGGCGAGCCGCGCTCCGCGCTGGAGCCCGCCGCGCAGGCGCTGTCCGTCTACGCGGGGCCGGCATGGACGGCGGACACCCTCGCGCTCGTCGAGTCGCGCCCCGGGGAGGGGCCGCAGGGCGGGCCGCTCTACGACGTCGTGGAGACCTGGTCGCTCGACGGCTGAGCCGTCGCCCACGCACCCGCTCTCCGCCGGCACGCCCGTAGAAAAAGTGTGCCAAGCACGGCGTCCCGTCCCCACCGATCCCGTTGCCCGGTTCCGTGGGCGCATGGAATGATGGCGGCATGCAGCCGTTGACCCGCCGATTTACGCAGCCCGCCATGGGCTGCGCGGCGACCGCTGCGCGCGGGCACTGATCTGCCCCTGTGGACAACGCGTCCTGAGCCCTGGCGGGCACCTAGACTTCAGATGCCGGTATGCGGGTCCCCGCGCAGGGGACCGGAGCCGGCTCCCGAATCCGCCAGGAAGGCAAGCATGTCCACGCCCGAAGAGAAGGCACCCATCGATCCGCTCGACGAGGCGGCGCTCGACGCCGCGGTCAAGGCCGCCCTCGACGACATCGCCCAGGCCGGCGACCTCGACGCGCTGAAGACCGTCCGCACCCAGCACACGGGGGACCGCAGCGCCCTCGCCCTCGCCAACCGGGGCATCGGTGCGCTGCCCGGCCCGGACAAGGCGAAGGCGGGCAAGCTCGTCGGACCGCGCCGCGGCCGGATCAACCAGGCGATCGCCGCGCGCCAGACCGAGCTCGAGGCCGAGCGCGACGCCCGGGTCCTGGTGGAAGAGACGGTCGACGTCACCCTGCCGGTCCAGCGCACGACGGCGGGTGCGCGCCACCCGATCGAGCTCGTCCAGGAGCGCATCGCCGACTTCTTCGTCGGGCTCGGCTGGGAGATCGCCGACGGCCCCGAGGTCGAGGCCGAGTGGTTCAACTTCGACGCGCTGAACTTCGGCCCGGACCACCCCGCGCGGCAGATGCAGGACACGTTCTACGTCGCGGGTGCCGACGGCGCCGAGTCGAACCTGGTCCTGCGCACCCACACGTCCCCGGTCCAGGCGCGCTCGCTCCTGGAGCGCGGCGTGCCTCTCTACGTCGCCGTGCCGGGCAAGACGTTCCGCACCGACGCGCTCGACCAGACGCACACGCCGGTCTTCCACCAGGTCGAGGGCCTCGCCGTCGACAAGGGGCTGACGATGGCCAACCTCGTGGGCACGCTCGACGCGTTCGCGCGCGCGATGTTCGGCCCCGAGGCCCGCACGCGCCTGCGCCCCGCGTTCTTCCCGTTCACCGAGCCGTCCGCCGAGATGGACCTGTGGTTCCCGCAGAAGAAGGGCGGGGCCGGCTGGATCGAGTGGGGCGGCTGCGGCATGGTCAACCCCAACGTGCTGCGCGCGGCGGGGATCGACCCGGAGGAGTACACGGGGTTCGCGTTCGGCATGGGCATCGAGCGCACGCTCATGCTGCGCCACTCGATCGCGGACATGCACGACATGGTGGAGGGCGACGTGCGCTTCTCCACCCAGTTCGGGACGGAGATCTGAAGTGCCCCTCATCGTGAAGGACTGGCTGGCCGACCACGTCGAGCTGCCCGCCGACCTCACCGCCGAGCAGCTGGCGGCCGATCTCGTGAAGGTCGGCCTGGAGGAAGAGGCGATCCACCCCGCGGCCGTGACCGGACCGCTGGTGGTCGGCCGCGTGCTGGAGCAGACGCCGGAGCCCCAGAAGAACGGCAAGACGATCAACTGGTGCCGGGTCGACGTCGGCCCGGAGCACAACGACGAGCAGGGCGCGCGCGGCATCGTGTGCGGCGCGCACAACTTCGGCGTCGGTGACCTCGTGGTGGTCGCCCTGCCCGGCACCGTGCTGCCCGGCCCGTTCCCGATCGCCGCGCGCAAGACGTACGGCCACGTGTCCGACGGCATGATCTGCTCGGTCCGTGAGCTCGGCATCGGCGAGGACCACGACGGGATCCTGGTCCTGACGCGCGCGGGGCACGACGCCGCCGATCTCACGCCGGGGCAGGACGCGATCGCGCTCCTCGGCCTGGGCGAGGAGGTCCTGGAGATCAACGTGACGCCGGACCGCGGCTACGCGTTCAGCTACCGCGGGGTGGCCCGCGAGTACGCGCACTCCACGGGCGCGAAGTTCACCGACCACGGTCTGCCCTCGGGTGCCGAGCCCGCGGCGACCGCGGACGGCTTCGAGGTGCGCGTCCAGGACGACGCACCGATCAACGGCGTGGCCGGGTGCGACCGGTTCGTGACGCGGATCGTGCGGGGCATCGACCCGTCCGCGCCCACGCCGGCGTGGATGAAGCACCGCCTCGAGGGTTCGGGCATGCGCTCGATCTCGCTGGCCGTGGACGTCACCAACTACGTGATGCTCGACCTGGGGCAGCCGCTGCACGCCTACGACCTCGCCAAGGTCGCTGGCCCGGTCGTCGTGCGCCGGGCCGCGGCGGGCGAGCGGCTCACGACGCTCGACGACGTGGACCGCGCGCTCGACACGGAGGACCTGCTCATCACCGACTCGCCCGACGGCCCGGGCAGCCGGGTGCTCGGCCTCGCCGGCGTGATGGGGGGCGCCTCCTCCGAGGTCAGCGACACCACCACGGACGTGCTCGTGGAGGCGGCGCACTTCGACCAGATCACCGTGGCGCGCACCTCGCGGCGGCACAAGCTCTCGAGCGAGGCCGCCAAGCGGTTCGAGCGCGGGGTCGACCCCCTGCTGCCGCCCGTCGCGGCGCAGCGCGTGGTCGACCTGCTCGTCGAGCTGGGCGGCGGCACCGCCGACCCGGCCGTGAGCGACCTCGACGAGACCGCGGGGGCGCTGCCCGGGCCCGTCGAGCTCAAGCTGTCGGAGCCCACGCGGCTCGCGGGCGTCGAGTACACGCCCGAGCAGGTGCGCGGCACGCTCGAGGAGATCGGCGCGACGGTCGAGCCGGCCCGCGAGGGCGTGCTCACCGTCACGCCGCCCACCTGGCGCCCGGACCTCACCGGACCGGCCGACCTGGTCGAGGAGGTCGTCCGCATCCAGGGCTACGACCAGGTGCCCTCGGTGCTCCCGTCCGCCCCGGGCGGCCGGGGCCTGACCGCCGAGCAGCGCACGCGCCGGTCGGTCGCGCGGGCGCTCGCAGAGTCGGGCTTCGTCGAGACGCTCAGCTACCCCTTCGTCGGCACGCCCGAGTACGACGCGCTCGGCCTCCCGGCCGATGACGAGCGGCGTGCGTCGCTGCGCCTGGTCAACCCCATGGCGGACGACAAGCCGCTGATGCGGTCGACCCTGCTCGTCACGCTGCTCGACACGGTGCGCCGCAACGTGTCGCGCGGGCTGACCGACCTCGCCGTGTACGAGGTCGGCCTGGTCACGCGGCCGGCTCCGGGCGCCCCCGCGGCGCCCACGCTGCCCGGCGGCGCACGACCCACCGACGAGCAGCTCGCCGCGCTCGACGCCGCTGTGCCGCACCAGCCGCGGCTGGTCGCCGGCGTGCTGACCGGCCGGCGTGAGCTCGCCGGCTGGTGGGGTGCGGGTCGCGCGGCCGGCTGGGAGGACGCCCTGGCGGCGGCGCGGCTGGTGACCGAGCGGGCCGGGGTCGAGGTCGTCGTCGTGCCGGACACGCAGCGGATGCCGTGGCACCCGGGCCGGTGTGCTCGGCTGGAGCTCGCCGACGGCACCGTCGTCGGCCACGCCGGCGAGCTGCACCCCAAGGTCGTCGAGACCCTCGGGCTGCCCGCTCGCGCCGCGGCGTTCGAGGTGGACCTGACCGTCCTGGTCGGGGCCGCCTCGGGTGAGCCCGTCGTGGCGACGCCGGTGTCGGCGTTCCCTGCCGCCAAGGAGGACTTCGCCTTCGTGGTCGACGGTGACGTGCCCGCCGAGGCGGTGCGGTCGGCGATCGTGACCGGCGCCGGTGACCTGCTGGAGGAGGTCGCGCTGTTCGACGTCTTCACCGGCGAGCAGGTGGGCGAGGGGCGCAAGTCCCTGGCGTACTCGCTCCGCCTGCGGGCCGCGGACCGGACCCTGTCCGCGCAGGAGGTTCGCGCGGTGCGGGACGCCGTCGTGGAGTCGGCGGCGCAGCGGGTCGGAGCGGTGCTCCGTGGCTGAGCCGAGCGGAGGGTCGCAGGTGGCGCCGGCGGGACAGGTCCCGCCGGCGCGCACCGCGCTGGTCACAGGCGCCTCACGTGGCATCGGCCGGGAGATCGCGCTGGGTCTCGCGCGGGCAGGGCTGGACGTCGCCCTGCTCGCGCGGGACGCGGAGCGCATCCGGTCCGTCGCCGAGGGCGTCCGGGCGCTCGGCGTGACCGCGGTCGAGCTGACCGCCGACGTCTCGGACGCGGCGGCCGTGAACGCCGCCGTGGCGCACGCCGAGGAGGTGCTCGGCTCGATCGACCTGCTCGTCAACAACGCGGGTGCGCTGGAGTCGGAGCACCCCCTGTGGGAGGCGGACCCCGACGAGTGGTGGTCGGTCTTCGAGACCAACGTGCGGGGGCCGTTCCTCTTCGACCGTGCGGTGGTGCCCGGCATGATCGCGCGCGGCGGCGGGCGGGTCGTCGACCTGGCCTCCGGGGCCAGCTCGCACGAGATGCGGGGCGGCAGCTCGGCGTACAACGCGAGCAAGACCGCCCTGCTGCGGCTCGGTGCCAACCTGCACGACGACGGGTTCCGGCACGGGCTGCGGGTCTTCGAGCTCGCGCCTGGCGTGGTGCGCACCGACATGTCGACCGGCATGACCCTGCACCAGGGCCGCACCGAGTGGACGTCGGTCGAGCGGGTCACCGACGTGGTGAACGCCATCGCGGCGGGCGAGCTCGACGCCTGCTCGGGCTGGTTCCTGCGGGTCTCCGACGACACGCCGGAGTCCCTGAAGGAGCGCGCCGCGCAGGTCGCCGCGGAGGGCACCCAGGCCACGGCCCGCCGCCTCCGCGTGCTCCCGGCGGGCAGCGACGACCCGCTGACGAGAGCCCTCACGACCCGCTGAGTACCCGCCTGGCCCCGCGCCCACCCCGCCCGGCCCCGCCCGGCGCCGCCCGGGGGCCGAGCCGCGCCCGCCCCCTTCTCTTCGAGACCGAGGTTGCTTCGCTTTGACAGGGCTCAAAGCGAAGCAACCTCGGTCTCGAAGGTGATCGGCGGCGGGTGAGGGGGCCAGCGGCGGGTGAGGGGGCCGGCGGCGGGCCGTCAGTGGGTCGAGAGCACCGCGCGCCGGAGGCGGTCCAGCGGCACCGACCGGGCGATCGCCGTCTGCCCCGCGATGTTGGCGTGCACGCCGTCCCCGGTGTCGTACTCGGGCCGGATCGAGTTGGCGTTCGCCGGGTCCCGCAGCACGGCGTCGAAGTCGAAGACACCGTCGCACGTGCCCGAGCAGTTGCCGCCGCCGCGCACGAACTGGTTGACGACGGCGCGGCGTGCGTTCTGCTCCGCCGTGTAGCCCGGCCGCGGCGTGATCGGCGTGACGAACACCTTGATCCCCGCCGCGCGCAGCCGGGCGAACGTGTCGCGGTACGCCGCCAGGATGGTCTCGGCGCTGCAGTTGTTGGCCAGGTCGTTGGTGCCGTAGTAGTAGATGACCGCCTTGACGTCGTGCAGGGCGAGCACGTCGCGGTCCAGCCGGGTGACGCCGTCGTTGCCGTCGCCCCCGCACGCCGGTGCCGCCGTCGTCCCGGAGATGCCCTCGTTGACCACGGAGATCTGGCGGTCGCCCGGCAGCTCGTCGACGACGCGCCGTGCGAGCGTGTCGGTCCAGCGCTGGAAGACGGCGGGCGGCGGGCAGCCGGGACCGCAGCTGTCTGCGCCCACGCCGTCGACCACGGAGCTGCCGTACGCCACCACGGTGCCGCCGACGCGGGGGCCGAGCACGTCCACGGCGCTGACCAGGTAGGTCCAGCCGTGCGTCTCGGGGAAGCCGCCGCCCGAGGTGTCGGTGGTCCGGTCGCCGCCGTTCGGCGTCGAGAAGTAGTTGGTGCGGCCGGCCAGGTCGTGCAGCATCATCCGGGTGGGGCCGGACAGGTAGAAGCTGACGGCGACGTCGGCCAGGTCGGACGTCGCGAGGGCGACCGGGTCGCTCCAGACCTGCCCGCCGGCCGGGATCGACACCCTGCGGGCGCCACCGAAGGTGACGCTGCGCAAGCTCTCCGGCCGGACGGCGGCACCCCCGGCGCTCAGGCCCGCCGTCGTGGCGTCCACCACCAGCGGCGCCGTACCGAACTGGTTCTGCAGCCGTAGGCGCAGCGCGGAGCCGCCCTGCGTCACCCGGGTCACGATACGGACCGACCGGTTCTGGAAGGTCTCCGGGCTCAGTCCGGAGGCGCGCTGCTGCGACTGCGCCCACGACGTCGACCACGTGTCGGCGCGTGGTGCGGACGCCCCCGCGGTGACGCCGCCGCTGACGACGACCCCCGCCGCCGTGACGACCGTGATCAGGGCACGTGCAAGGTCTCGGAACACCATCGGTCCACCCGCTTCGCTGCTCGGACTGCTCGGCACGGCGGACCGCCCGTGCGGCCCGCCAGAGGGGAACGTACGACCCGGGAAACGGACTGTCAACGCTGTCATCAGGAGAGAAGGTTTTTTGCTGGCACGCCCGGTGAGCCGTCCGTACGGTGGACGAGCAGCAGTCCCCTCGACCAAGGAGACCACCATGCGCAGTCGTCGTCCCGCACTCGTCGTCGCGACCCTGGGGGTGGTCGCCCTGCTGGCCACGGCGAACCCCGCCGCGGCGGGTCCCGCCGCAGGCCCGGACCCATCGGGCGACCGGCTCGCGGCGGCCGTCACCCCGCTCACCGCGAGCAACTTCCGCTACACCCTGTCGCACACGCCGTCGGCGCTGATCTCAGCTCTCGACGCGGCGCTGCCCAACGTGACCATGAGCGCCGTGGCCGACGACGCCAACCGCACCCCGAGCTGTCCCAGCGCCCCGTCGGTCACGCACCGCACGGCCTACTACTGCTGGAACGACGGCGACCGGGGCACGAGCGACTGGTACCCGCAGGGCATCACGACGAGCTCCGACGCGTACGGCGAGGGCACCTACGAGGGCAAGCGCCTCAACCTCGTGAGCTGGTACGACCACGCGGAGGACGGGATCGACAAGGGCGTCCGGATCAGCGTCTCGAACCTGTCGGCGAGCGCCTCGGCCCCGCCGTACCGGCACGTGCTGCTGGTGGAGCCGAGCGGCACGTCGAGCGCGCCGTCGTACAAGCCGGTGAACGTCCACGCGGGCGGCATCATGTGGTACGGCAACCTGCTGTACGTGGCGGACACGTCGGGCGGTTTCCGGGTGTTCGACCTGGACCACCTGTGGCGGGTCTCGACGGGGAGCGCGTCGAAGGTGGGTCGTCAGCCGGACGGTTCGTACCACGCGTTCGACTACAAGTACGTGCTGCCGCAGACGGCGAAGTTCGCCGACTCGACGGTGGGCGGGTACGCGCAGCTGCAGCACTCGTCGGTGTCGCTGGACCGGACGTCGTCGCCGGACTCGGTGGTGGTGAGCGAGTACCGCAGCAAGGACGACCTCGCGAAGGGCGCTCAGGTGCGCACCGTCCGGGTGCCGATCGACTACACGGACCGGTATCTCGAGCCGGCGTCGGACGGCGTGATCAAGGCGACGGAGGCGTACCGGACGGATCTGGAGAGCGTGCAGGGGTCGACGGCGATCGACGGGGAGTTCTTCTTCTCCCAGAGCGACGGGTCGGACCACTCGAACCCGACCTCGGACGGCGACCTGCACACGTTCCGTGCGCCGTCGGGGTCGCTCGTGCGGCACGGGGACGCGCTGACCGTGGGGGCGGAGGACCTGTCCTACGACCCGACCCGGGACTACCTGTGGTCGCTGGGGGAGTACCCCGGGTACCGCTGGGTGTACGCGGCGGACGCGTCGTCGTTCTGAGTGCGTCCCCTGGTGAGCGGCGTGCGCCGCACCTAGTCTGAGTGCGATGACGCGTCGCATCGAGGACTACGGGATCGTCGGGGACCTGCAGACCGCAGCGCTGGTCGGGCGCGACGGCGCGGTCGACTGGATGTGCCTGCCGCAGTTCGACTCGCCGGCGTGCTTCGCCGCCCTCCTCGGGGACGAGAGCCACGGTTCGTGGCGGCTCGGTCCCGCGGCGGGCGGGGAGTGCACGCGGCGCCGCTACCGGGACGGCACGCTGATCCTCGAGACGGAGTGGGACCTGCCCGAGGGGCAGGTGCGCGTGATCGACCTGATGCCGCCGCGCGGCGACCAGGCCGACCTGGTGCGTGTCGTCGAGGGGATCAGCGGGCGGGTGCCCATGACGACCGTGCTGCGGTTGCGGTTCGACTACGGGCACGTGGTGCCGTGGGTCACCGAGGAGGGCCGGGCGCTGCGCGCGGTGGCGGGCCCCGACTCGGTGCGCGTGGACGCGGGGGTGCCGCTGTCGCACGACGGCGTGGCGGAGGGCTCGGTGCTGCGCGCCGACTTCACCGTGGGGCCGGGGGAGCGGGTGCCGTTCGTGCTCACCTACCACGCGTCCCACCTGCCCACGAAGCCGCCGGTGGAGGCCGCGGTGGCGCTGCGGGACACGGAGGAGTTCTGGCACGCGTGGCTGGCGCGCTCGACCTACGACGGGCCGTGGGCGGACGCCGTCCACCGTTCGCTGATCACCCTCAAGGCGCTGACGTTCGCACCGACCGGTGCCATCGCGGCCGCGGCGACGACGTCGCTGCCGGAGCAGCTCGGCGGGTCGCGCAACTGGGACTACCGGTACTGCTGGCTGCGGGACGCGGCCTTCACGCTGCAGGCGCTGGTGGGCACCGGCTTCGTCGACGAGGCGCGGGCGTGGCGGGCCTGGCTCCTGCGCGCGGCGGCGGGCGACCCGGCCGACCTGCAGATCATGTACGGGCTGGACGGGCGGCGCCGCCTGCCGGAGTACACGCTGGACTGGCTGCCGGGCTTCGGGGGCTCCGCGCCGGTGCGTGTCGGCAACGGTGCGGTGGACCAGCTCCAGATCGACGTCTGGGGCGAGGTGCTGGACGCCCTGCACCTGGCGCGCGAGGCGGGGCTGGAGACGGACGCCGAGGCGTGGGAGCTGCAGAAGGCGCTGCTGGACCACCTCGAGAAGCACTGGGACGACCTCGACAACGGGCTGTGGGAGATCCGCGGACCGCGGCGCGCGTTCGTGCACTCGCGGGTCATGGCGTGGGCCGGCTTCGACCGGGCTGTGCGCGCGGTGGAGGACGGCGGCCTGGAGGGCGAGCCGGTCGAACGCTGGCGAGCCGTGCGCGACCGCATCCACGCCGACGTCTGCGCGAACGGGTACGACCCCGATCGGAACACGTTCACGCAGTTCTACGGTTCGCGCGGGGTGGACGCGGCGCTGCTGCTGATCGGGCAGGTCGGGTTCCTGCCGTGGGACGACCCGCGCGTGGTCGGCACCGTGGAGGCCGTGCAGCGCGAGCTGGGCCGCGACGGCCTGCTCCTGCGCTACCGCACGGACGCCGACGGCCGGGTGGACGGCCTGCCGGGCGACGAGTCGACGTTCCTGGTGTGCAGCTTCTGGCTGGTCGACGCCCTGCACGGCATCGGGCGCCCCGACGAGGCGGTCGCCCTCTACGAGCGCCTGGTGGGCCTGACCAACGACCTCGGGCTGCTCAGCGAGGAGTACGACCACCGCACGGGCGCGCACCTCGGCAACACGCCCCAGGCGTTTAGCCACCTCGGCCTGGTCAACAGCGCGCTGCGGCTCGGCCGCGGCGTGACGGTCCGCGACCGTGAGTCGGGCGTGCGGCCGCGTCCGGCCGCGGACGGCCCGAGCCCGGCCGGACCCCGGCCCACCGAGGTTCAGCCCGAGCCTCAGCCTGCCCGGCTTCAGCCCGTCGAGGAGGAGACCGCCTGATGCGCGCACTGACCCTGGTCCCGGGGCAGCCCGGGACGCTCGCCGTGACCGACGTGGACGAGCCCGAGCCGGGCCCGGGCGAGCTGCTGGTCGACGGCATCGCCGTCGGCGTCTGCGGCACCGACCGGGAGATCGCGGCGGGGGAGTACGGCTGGGCCCCGCCCGGCCGCGAGCGCCTGGTGCTGGGCCACGAGTCGCTGGGGCGGGTGCGCACCGCGCCGGAGGGTTCGGGCTTCGCGCCGGGCGACCTGGTGGCCGGCGTGGTGCGCCGGCCCGACCCCGAACCGTGCGGGGCGTGCGCCCGGGGCCAGTTCGACATGTGCCGCAACGGCCGGTACACCGAGCGGGGCATCAAGGCGCTGGACGGTTTCGCGGCGCAGCGGTGGACGGTGGAGGCGGACTACGCCGTGCGGCTGGACCCGTCGCTGGAGGACGTGGGCATGCTGCTGGAGCCGACCACCGTGGTGGCCAAGGCGTGGGAGCAGGTCCAGCTCGTGGGGGAGCGGGCGTGGTTCGAGCCGCGGGTGGCGCTCGTGACGGGCGCCGGCCCCATCGGTCTGCTGGCCGCGCTGCTCGGGGTGCGGCGCGGGCTGGAGGTGCACGTCCTGGACCGGGTGACCGACGGTCCGAAGCCGGGGCTGGTGGCCGACCTGGGCGCGGAGTACCACTCCCGGCCCGTGCCGGAGGTGGCCGAGGCCGTGCGTCCGGACATCGTGATCGAGGCGACCGGTGCCGGGCAGGTGGTGCTCGACGCGCTGTCGGCGACCGGGAGCTACGGGGTGACGTGCCTGACCGGCGTGACGTCGTCCGGCCGCAGGCTGGAGTTCGACGTCGGGGCCGCGAACCGCGGGATCGTGCTGGACAACGACGCCGTGATCGGTTCCGTGAACGCCAACCTGACACACTACCGGGCCGGCGCGCAGGCGCTCGCCGACGCCGACCTCGGCTGGCTCCGGCGGGTCGTGACCCGCCGGGTGCCGCTCGAGGACGCGCTGGAGGCGTTCGAGGACGGGTCCGGCGGCGGGCACGAGGTCAAGACGGTGATCGACCTGGAGCGGTAGCCCGGTCAGACCCGGGTCGCGACGGCGAAGACGCGGCGGAACGCGAGCGGGGTGCCGTAGGGGTGCTCGGGGTAGGCGGCGCGCAGCGCCGTGCCGAGCTCGTCCTCGAACCGGGCGCGCAGGGCCGGGTCGGCGGCCTCCAGCGCCTGGAGCGTGGGCTGGGCGCCCGTGGCCGAGATCCAGCGCAGCACCGGGTCCGGACCCCGCAGCACGTGCGTGTAGGTGGTCTCCCAGGTGTCCACGGTCCAGCCCGGGCGGGCCAGGGTCTCCAGGTACTCGGCGGGGTCGGCGGTGGCCCGCCGCTCGACCGGTCCGGCGACGTCGGCGTAGGGGGCGCGGGCGGCGACCTCGCGCAGCAGCAGGTGGCTGGGCGCGTCGTGGTTGCCGGGTACCTGGAAGGCGAACGTCCGCCGTGCCCGGTCGGCGAGCGCCGGCAGCAGGTCACGGTGGCCGGGTACCCACTGCAGGGCGGCGTTGCTGACGACGAGCTCGGCGGTGTGGTCGTCGGTGGTGAGGTCGCCCAGCACGTACTCGGTGCCGGGGTCGGTGGCGCGGGCCCGCTCGATCATGGCGGGGGAGGCGTCCACCCCGGTCACGCGGGTGTCGGGCCAGCGGGCGCGCAGCACGGCGGTGAGGTGGCCGGGGCCGCACCCGAGGTCGACGACGGTCGCGGGCGAGCCGGGCACGCGCGCGATCAGGTCGGTGAACGGGCGGGACCGCTCGTCGGTGTACTGCAGGTAGGCACCGGGGTTCCAGTCGGCCATCGCAACTCCTCGTCGTCGAGTATCTTGATGTCAAGATACACGACGACGAGGAGCCATGGGTCACGCGATCTCGATGTAGTCCACCTCGGCGAACGCCGTGCCCTTGCCGAGCCGGACGGTGTTCCAGCCGGCCCGGAGCGTGATGTCCTGCGACGCCTGCCGCCAGCTGTCCCAGCCGGTCACGGGGTAGCTGATCGAGCCGGCCGCGGAGCCGTTCACCGTGACGGTGTGCGAGGCGGTCTGGGCGGAGCCGTTCGCGTAGCCCACGTGCAGCGTGTAGCTGCCGCTGGTCGGCACGTAGATCGCGCCGACGTCGACCCAGCTGTCCGCGTGGTCGATGTAGGCGACGACCTTGCCGTCGGACGCGCCCGCCGCGTTCTCGCGCACCGAGCAGTTGTTCAGGCTGCCGCGCTCCGCCTCGTAGCGCACCCGGCTGCCGCGCACCACGGGGAGCTCGTTCGCCCAGCCGAGGTCGGCCACGTACATGCCCCGCCCGCCCGCGGGCCGGTGGCCGTGGAAGACGAGCTTGTCGCCGCCCGCGTCGCGCAGCACGTCGGCGCCGCCCGGCCCGCGGACGGCGCCGTCGAGCGACTGGGTGGTCATGAGGAACCGGAACGCCTTGGTGTAGGGGCCGGTGACCGAGCTCGCCACCGCGTAGCTCGTGCCGTAGCTGTCGGTCGAGTACGGCCCGGCCGAGTAGAACAGCACGTACTTCCCGTTCGCCTTCGTGATGACGGGCGCCTCGATGATGCCCGCCTCGTCGGCGCGGTCGTTGCGCAGCACCTGTGTGGGGCCGCCCTGGAACGTGATGCCGTCCGCCGCGACCCGCTGCACGTGGATCCACGTGGTGGCGCCGATGGCGTTGCCGTCGTTCTTCCAGACCAGGTACCGCGTGCCGTCGGTGTCGGTGAAGCTGGACGCGTCGATGGCGCCGCCGGCCTCCAGCGGGCACACGAGCGGCTCGCTGCCGACCGGCACGAACGGCCCGCCGGGGGAGTCGGCCAGCGCGGCGCCGATGCACTGGCGCCCGGACGCCGCGTGCCAGGCCGTGTAGTACAGCAGGTAGCGGCCGTCGGCGCGGCGCGAGACGTCCGGCGCCCACGTACGCCCCTCCTGGGCCCAGGCGCCGAGGGTCGGCAGCGCGTCCGTGGTCCGGTACGTCCACGGCCCGTCCGGGTCCGGCGCGGTGGCCCAGGGCAGGTTCTTGCCCTCGTTGGTCGCGTACGCGTAGTAGGTGTCGCCGAACTTCGACACGTCCGGGTCGGGGAAGTCGCGGTCGAGCACGAGGCTCGGGCGCACGGTGGCCTGGACGCCGACGCTGACGCCGGCGTCGTCGGAGCCGGCTTCGGGTCCGCTGGCGGGTACGGCCGCGGCCGAGCCGGCGGCCAGCACGCCGAGCACGAGCGTCGCGCCGGCCGCGGCCAGCAGGCGTGAGGAGCGAGGAAGTACCACGTTGAACCTCCGAGCACAGGGGAACGGGACGGGTGAATTGTCGCCATCCCCGCTGCCCCTGTAAACCCACCCGCCCGCACGGGTCAGGGGACCAGGAGCACCTTGCCCGTCGTGGCGCGAGCCTCCAGGGCCTCGTGGGCCGCGGCCGCGTCCGCCAGGGGGTAGGTGGCCCCGACCCGGACGTCCAGGTCGCCCGACACCGCCGCGCCCAGCACCTCCGAGGTGCGCCACTCGAGCTCCTCGCGGGTGAGCGCGTAGTGCGCGATCGTCGGCCGCGTGAGGTACAGCGACCCGGCCCGGTTGAGGCGCTGCGGGTCGAACGGCGGCACCGGGCCGGACGCCGCACCGAACAGCACGAGCGTGCCGCGCGGGCGCAGCGACGCCAGCGACGCCTCGAACGTGGTCCGCCCCACGCCGTCGTACACCACGTGCACCCCCTGCCCGTCGGTGAGCTCGCGCACCAGCGCCGGCAGCTCGGCCGTGAGGTCGTCCAGCGCGGCGTAGTCGATGGTGTGCGCGGCACCTGCCGCGGTGGAGAGCGCGGCCTTCTCGGGTGTCGAGACCGTCGTGATCACGCGTCCGCCGTGCGCCGCGGCGAGCTGCGTGGCCAGCAGGCCGACGCCGCCCGCGCCCGCCGTCAGCAGCATGTCGTGGCCCGGCGCCACCTCGAACGTCGAGCGCACCAGGTAGTGGGCCGTGATGCCCTGCAGCGGCAGGGCGGCGGCCACGGTCAGGTCCAGCCCGTCCGGCACGGGCACCACGCCGGCCGCGTCCACGGCCACGAGCTCGGCGTAGGAGCCCGGACCCTCGTGCCAGGCCACCCGGTCGCCGACGGCGAAGCCGGTCACGCCGTCGCCCAGCGCCTCCACGGTGCCGGCACCCTCCACGCCGACGACGTGCGGGTACGACATCGGGTACACGCCGGCGCGGCGGTAGGTGTCGATGAAGTTCACGCCGGCCGCGGCGACGCGGACCAGCAGCTGCCCCGGCCCCGGTGCCGGGTCGGGGATCTCGGTGTACGACAGGACCTCGGGGCCGCCCGCCTCACGGGCTACGACTGCGTGCATGGGCCGAGCCTAACCACGCGGACCGCGGCGGGTACGTTGAGGTGCGTGAGCCGAGACATCCGCCCCTTCGCCGAGTCCGACTGGCCCGCCGTCTGGCCGGTCATCGAGTCCGTGTGCCGCGCGGGCGAGACCTACGCCTACCCCACCGACATCGACGAGCCGACCGCCCGCGCGTACTGGATCGAGCCCCCGCCCGGCGCCACCGTGGTGCTCGAGGAGGACCGCGGGGAGGGCCCGGTGGTGCTCGGCACCGCCAAGATGGGCCCCAACCGGCCGGGCAACGGCGCCCACGTGGGCACGGCGTCGTTCATGGTGGCCGACGCCGCCCGCGGCCGCGGCGTGGGCCGCGCGCTGGGCGAGCACGTGATCGCCTGGCACCGGGAGCACGGCTACCGCGGCATCCAGTTCAACGCCGTGGTCCAGACCAACGCGGCGGCCGTGCACCTGTGGCGGTCGCTCGGGTTCCAGGTGGTCGGCACGGTGCCCGGCGCCTTCCGCTCGCCCGCGCACGGGTACACGGGGCTGCACGTGATGTACCTGCCGCTGGTCGACTGACCTCCGCTACCGGCGTGCTGCATATTTATGTATAGTACCGAATATGTCCAGCAGCCAGCTCGTCCGAGTCGCCGTCGCCGGTGCGTCCGGCTACGCCGGCGGGGAGGCGCTGCGCCTCCTGGCCGCCCACCCGTTCGTCGAGATCGGCGCGCTCACCGCGCACGCCAGCGCCGGGTCCAGCCTCGGCGAGGTCCAGCCGCACCTGCGCGGCCTGGCGCACCGCATCCTGGAGCCCACCACGCCGGAGACGCTCGCGGGGCACGAGGTCGTGCTGCTCGCCCTGCCGCACGGCGCCTCGGGCCAGGTGGCGGCGCAGCTCCCGGACGACGTGCTGGTCATCGACCTCGGCGCCGACCACCGCCTGGAGTCGGCGAGCGACTGGGAGCAGTTCTACGGCTCGACGCACGCGGGCACCTGGCCGTACGGGATGCCGGAGCTGATCCACGCCGAGGCGCCCGGCGCCGACCTGGCCACGGCGGCCCGCCAGCGCGACAAGCTGCCCGGCACGCGCCGCATCGCCGTGCCCGGCTGCAACGTCACGGCCGTCACCCTGGGCCTGCAGCCGGGCGTGGCCGCGGGCGTGGTCGAGGCCACCGACGTCGTCGCCGTGCTGGCCAACGGATACTCCGGCGCGGGCAAGGCGCTCAAGCCGCACCTGCTGGCGAGCGAGGCGCTCGGGTCCGCCCAGCCGTACGCCGTGGGCGGCACGCACCGGCACATCCCGGAGATCCGGCAGAACCTGCGGGCCGCCGGCGCGCCGGACGTGACCCTCAGCTTCACGCCCACGCTCGTGCCGATGTCCCGCGGCATCCTCGCCACGGCGACGGCCCCGCTGGCCCCGGGGGCCGACCCGGAGCAGGTCCGCGCCGCCTGGGAGGCTGCCTACGCCGACGAGCCGTTCGTGCACCTGCTGCCCGAGGGGCAGTGGCCGAGCACCGCGATGACGCTCGGCGCCAACATGGCCCTGGTCCAGGTGGCCGTCGACGCCGCCGCCCGCCGCGTGGTCACCGTGACGGCCATCGACAACCTGGTCAAGGGCACCGCGGGCGCCGCGGTGCAGTCCATGAACCTCGCCCTCGGCCTGCGGGAGACCGCCGGCCTCATCACCGAAGGAGTGGCCCCGTGACGGTGACCTCCCCGCAAGGGTTCCGGGCCGCCGGCGTCACCGCCGGCCTCAAGGCCTCGGGCACACCCGACCTGGCGCTCGTGGTCAACGACGGCCCCGAGCACACCGCCGCCGCGGTGTTCACGAGCAACCGCGTCGTGGGCGCGCCCGTGCTCTGGTCGCGGCAGGCCGTCAAGGACGGCGTCGCGCGCGCCGTCGTGCTCAACTCGGGCGGCGCCAACGTGTGCACGGGCCCGGGCGGGTTCCAGGACGCGCACGCCACCGCCGAGAAGGTCGCCGGCGAGCTCGGCATCGGCGCCATCGACGTGCTCGTCGCCTCGACGGGCCTCATCGGCGTGCGGCTCGCGGCGGACAAGCTCCTCGCGGGCGTGCCCGTCGCGGTCGGCGCGCTCGCGGCCGACGACGCGGCCGGCACGGCCGCCGCCACCGCGATCATGACCACCGACACCGTGCCCAAGACGGCGGTGCGCACCGTCGAGACTCCCGCGGGCACCTTCACCGTGGGCGGCATGGCCAAGGGCGCGGGCATGCTCGCGCCCGCGCTGGCGACGATGCTGTGCGTGGTGACCACGGACGCCGTCGTGGCCGCCGACGACGCCGACGCCGCGCTGCGCTCCGCCACGCGCGTCACGTTCGACCGCGTCGACTCCGACGGCGCCATGTCCACCTCGGACACCGTGGTGCTCATGGCCTCGGGCGCCTCCGGCGTCGCGCCGGGCCTGGACGCGCTCACCGCCGCCGTCACGGAGATCTGCGCCGACCTCGCCCGCCAGCTCGTGGCCGACGCCGAGGGCGCGTCCCACGACATCGCGATCACCGTCACGAACGCGACCACCGAGGACGCCGCGCTGGCCGTCGCCCGCGCCGTGAGCCGGTCCAACCTGGTCAAGGCCGCCGTCTTCGGCAACGACCCCAACTGGGGCCGCATCCTGTCGCAGGTGGGCACCGTCCCGGAGGACGTGGCCCCCTACGACCCCGCCGAGCTCGACGTGAGCGTCAACGGCGTCATGGTCTGCAAGGCGGGCGGCGCGCACGAGCCGCCGGAGAAGGTGGACATGGCGGCCTCCCGCGACGTCACCTTCACCATCGACCTGCACGCGGGCGACGCCGAGGTGACCCTCTGGACCAACGACCTCACGCACGACTACGTCCACGAGAACAGCGCGTACAGCACATGAGCAGCGACATCGTGAACGGGCTGCGGCCCGACCAGAAGGCCGAGGTGCTCATCGAGGCCCTGCCCTGGCTGCAGGAGTTCTCCGGCGCCCTCGTCGTGGTCAAGTACGGCGGCAACGCCATGGTCGACGACACGCTCAAGGCCGCCTTCGCCCAGGACATGGTGTTCCTGCGGCAGGTGGGCCTGCGGCCCGTCGTCGTGCACGGCGGCGGACCGCAGATCAACGCCATGCTCGACCGGCTCGGCATCGCCTCGGAGTTCAAGGGCGGCCTGCGCGTCACCACGCCCGAGGCCATGGACGTGGTCCGCATGGTGCTCACCGGCCAGGTCAGCCGCGAGCTGGTCGGCCTGATCAACGCGCACGGCCCCGTCGCCGTCGGCCTGTCCGGGGAGGACGGCGGCCTCCTGGGCGCCGAGCGCCGCCACGCGATGGTCCAGGGCGAGCCCGTCGATGTCGGCCTCGTGGGCGACGTCGTCCAGGTGGACCCGCGCGCCGTCGAGGACCTGCTGGAGGCCGGGCGCATCCCCGTCGTCTCCACGATCGCACCCGACAAGGACGACCCCACGCAGGTGCTCAACGTCAACGCGGACACCGCGGCCTCGGCGCTCGCGGTGGCCCTGGGCGCCAAGAAGCTCATCGTCCTCACCGACGTCGAGGGTCTCTACACCGCGTGGCCCGACAAGGGCTCCCTGGTGCAGCGCATCACCGCGCCCGAGCTCTCGGCGCTCCTGCCCAGCCTGGAGGCCGGGATGGTGCCCAAGATGGAGGCGTGCCTGCGGGCCGTGGAGGGCGGCGTGCCCGCGGCCACGGTCATCGACGGGCGGCAGCCGCACAGCGTGCTGCTGGAGGTCTTCACCACGCAGGGCAACGGCACGATGGTGGTCCCGGCGACGCCGGGCCGGGAAGGTGGCACGGCATGAGCACCCTGGTCCCCGCCGAGGGCGCGGAGCTGTCCGCGGACGGCTCGGTCGCCGCCTGGACCGAGCGCTACACGGGCGCCGTCATGGACACGTTCGGTCCGCCGCAGCGCGTGCTGGTGCGCGGCGAGGGCGCGTACGTGTGGGACGCCGACGGCAAGCGCTACCTCGACCTGCTCGCGGGCATCGCGGTGAACGCGCTGGGCCACGCGCACCCCACGCTGACCGCCGCGATCAGCGCCCAGCTCGGCACGCTGGGGCACGTCTCCAACTTCTTCGGCACGCCCGCGCAGATCGCCCTGGCCGAGGCGCTGCTGCGCGTCGCCGAGGCGCCCGACGGCTCGCGCGTGTTCTTCACCAACTCCGGCACGGAGGCGGTCGAGGCGGCGTTCAAGATGACGCGGCGCGTGGCGGCGTCGTCCGGGGTGGGCACGCGCACGCGCGTGCTCGCGCTGGAGGGCGCGTTCCACGGCCGGTCCATGGGCGCGCTCGCGCTGACCGCCAAGCAGGCCTACCGGGAGCCGTTCGAGCCGCTGCCCGGCGGCGTCGAGCACCTGCCGTTCGGCGACCTGGCCGCCCTGGAGGCCGCCTTCACGCCCCGGTCGGTCGCCGAGCACGGCGAGGTCGCGGCGCTGGTGGTCGAGCCCGTACAGGGCGAGGCGGGCGTGCGGCCCCTGCCGCCCGGCTACCTCGCCGCGGCCCGGCGCCTGACCGCGGCGCACGGCGCGCTCCTGGTCCTGGACGAGGTGCAGACGGGCGTGGGCCGGTGCGGGTCCTGGTTCGCCTACCAGCAGCCCGAGATCGGCGGCGGCATCGTGCCCGACGTCGTCACCGTCGCCAAGGGCCTCGGCGGCGGGTTCCCCGTCGGTGCGGTGATCGCATACGGCGACGCCGCGCGCCTGCTCGGCCGCGGCCAGCACGGCAGCACGTTCGGCGGCAACCCGGTGGCCGCGGCCGCGGCGCTCGCCACGCTCGGCGTGATCGAGCGCGACGGCCTGCTGACCAACGTGCGCGAGGTCGGGTCGCTGCTGCGCCAGGAGATCGAGATGTGCGGCAGCCCCCTGGTCAAGGAGGTCCGCGGCCGCGGGCTGCTCCTGGCCGTCGTGCTGAACGAACCGGTCGCGCCCCGGGTTGCGACGGCCGCGCTGGAGGCCGGTCTCGTCGTCAACGCCGTGGCGCCCGACGCGATCCGGCTCGCGCCACCCCTGATCCTGACCGCGGAGCAGGCCACCGAGGCAGCCCGCTTCTTCGCGGCCCTCGACCCCGCACAGCTCACGGAGGACCCCGCATGACCCGCCACTTCCTGCGCGACGACGACCTGACGCCCGCCGAGCAGAAGGCCGTCCTGGAGCTCGGCCTCGCGCTGCGCGCCGACCGGTTCGCCCGCCGCCCCCTGGAGGGCCCGCGCGCCGTCGCGTTCATCACCGACAAGCCGACGCTGCGCACGCAGGTGTCGTTCGCGGCCGGCATCGCCGAGCTCGGCGGATTCCCCCTGGTCGTGGACGGCACGCTGGCGCAGATCGGCGTGCGGGAGTCGATCGCCGACACCACGCGGGTGCTCGACCGGCAGGTGTCGGCCATCGCGTGGCGCACGTACGGGCAGGAGCGCCTCGAGGAGATGGCCGCGGCCTCCCGCGTGCCGGTGGTCAACGCGCTCACCGACCAGTTCCACCCGTGCCAGATCCTCGCCGACCTGCTCACGGTCGCGCAGCACCGCGGCCTGGAGACGCTGCCCGGCACCACGTTCGCCTACGTGGGCGACGCCGCCAACAACATGGGCAGCTCCTACCTGCTCGGCGGCGCCACCGCCGGCCTGCACGTGCGGGTCGCGGGACCGGACGGCTACCTGCCCGACGGCGACGTGGTCGCCCGGGCGCGCGAGATCGCCGGCGACACGGGCGGCTCGGTGACCGTGACGACGTCGGCCAAGGAGGCGGTGGCGGACGCCGCCGTCGTGGCCACCGACACCTGGGTGTCGATGGGCGACGAGGCGGAGGCCGCCGAGCGCGCCGAGCCGTTCCGCGACTACCAGCTGAACGCCGAGCTGCTCGCGGGCGCCGCGCCCGACGCCCTCGTGCTGCACTGCCTGCCCGCCTACCGCGGCAAGGAGATCACCGCCGACGTCATCGACGGGCCGCAGAGCGTGGTGTGGGACGAGGCCGAGAACCGGCTGCACGCGCAGAAGGCCCTGCTGACCTGGCTCCTGGAGCAGGGCTGATGGTCACCAAGCAGACCGCGACCACCGCGACCACCAAGGCGGCCCGGCACGCCCGGATCACCGCGATCCTGACGCGCAACGCCATCCACTCCCAGGCGGAGCTCGCCGACGCCCTGGCCGCGGACGGCGTGAGCGTCACCCAGGGCACGCTGTCGCGCGACCTGATCGAGCTGCAGGCCGAGAAGGTGCGCGGCTCGGACGGCTCGCTCGTCTACGCCGTGCCGGGGGAGGGCGGCGACCGCAGCGCGCAGTCCGACGCGAGCGAGGAGTACCTGTCCGCGCGGCTCGCGCGGCTCGCCAAGGAGCTGCTGGTCTCGGCCGAGTCGTCGGGCAACCTCGTGGTGCTGCGCACCCCGCCGGGCGCGGCGAACCTGCTCGCCTCGGCCATCGACCACTCCGTGTTCCCCGGCATGCTCGGCACCATCGCGGGGGACGACACCATCCTCGTCATCGCGCGCGACGCCGACGGATCGGCGCTCGCCGAGCGCTTCCTCGCGCTCAGCGCCTGAAGACCCACCACAATCGCACCTGAACACCACCACCGGAAAGAGAACGTCAATCATGACTGAACGCGTCGTGCTCGCCTACTCGGGCGGCCTGGACACCTCCGTCGCCATCGGCTGGATCGCCGAGGCCACCGGGGCCGAGGTGGTCGCGGTGGCCGTCGACGTCGGCCAGGGCGGCGAGGACATGAACGTCATCCGCCAGCGCGCGCTCGACTGCGGCGCCGTCGAGGCGTACATCGCCGACGCGCGCGACGAGTTCGCGGCCGAGTACTGCATGCCGGCCCTGCGGGCCAACGGCATGTACCTCGACCGCTACCCGCTGGTCTCGGCCATCTCGCGCCCCGTCATCGTCAAGCACCTGGTGCGCGCGGCCCGCCAGTTCGGCGCCTCCACCGTGGCGCACGGTTGCACCGGCAAGGGCAACGACCAGGTGCGGTTCGAGGTGGCCACCACGTCGCTCGCGCCCGACCTGAAGTCCATCGCGCCGGTGCGCGACCTGGCCCTGACCCGCGAGAAGGCGATCGACTACGCCGAGCGGAACAGCCTGCCGATCGCCACGACCAAGAAGAACCCGTTCTCGATCGACCAGAACGTCTGGGGCCGCGCCGTGGAGACCGGCTTCCTCGAGGACATCTGGAACGAGCCCACCAAGGACGTCTACTCCTACACGGACGACCCGACGTTCCCGCCCGTGGCCGACGAGGTGATCCTCACGTTCGAGCAGGGCATCCCCGTCGCGATCGACGGCGTGCCCGTCACGCCGCTGCAGGCCATCCAGGAGATGAACCGCCGCGCCGGCGCCCAGGGCATCGGCCGCATCGACATCGTCGAGGACCGCCTGGTGGGCATCAAGTCCCGCGAGATCTACGAGGCGCCCGGTGCCATCGCGCTGATCACGGCGCACCAGGAGCTGGAGAACGTCACGCTCGAGCGCGAGCAGGCCCGGTTCAAGCGCCAGGTGGAGCAGCGCTGGAGCGAGCTGGTGTACGACGGCATGTGGTTCTCCCCGCTGAAGAAGTCGCTGGACGTCTTCGTGGACGACACCCAGAAGTACGTCTCCGGCGAGATCCGCATGGTGCTGCACGGCGGCCGGGCCACCGTGACCGGGCGCCGCTCGGAGCAGTCCCTGTACGACTTCAACCTCGCCACCTACGACGAGGGCGATGCGTTCGACCAGTCGCAGGCCCGCGGCTTCATCGAGATCTACGGCCTGACCGCCAAGCTCGCCGCCGCGCGCGACGAGAAGTTCGGCAACGGCGTGGACCTGGGCACCGCGGCGAACCTCACGGCGGGCGCGCTGTGAGCGAGCAGGCCGGCGGGCAGGACAGCAAGGACGTCGCCGCTCGCGCGACGGGCGCGGCGCAGGCGCCGTCCGGCGAGAAGGTCGCCCTGTGGGGCGGCCGGTTCGCCGGCGGCCCCTCGCCGGAGCTCGCGGCGCTGTCGCAGTCGACCCACTTCGACTGGCGGCTCGCGCCGTACGACATCGCCGGGTCCAAGGCCCACGCCCGCGTGCTGGCGGCCGCCGGCCTGCTCACCGAGCCGGAGCTCGCGCGCATGATCGATGCGCTGGAGGTGCTGGAGCAGGACGTCGCCTCGGGCGCCTTCCTCCCGGTGCTCGACGACGAGGACGTGCACACCGCGCTGGAGCGCGGCCTGCTGGAGCGCGCGGGGGAGGAGCTGGGCGGCAAGCTGCGCGCCGGCCGGTCCCGCAACGACCAGATCGCCACGCTCGTGCGTCTCTACCTGCGCGACCAGGCCCGCACCATCGGCACCCAGGTGCTCGACCTGGTGGACGAGCTGATCGCGCAGGCCGTCGCCGCGGGCGAGGCCCCGATGCCCGGGCGCACCCACCTGCAGCACGCCCAGCCCGTGCTGCTGGCGCACCACCTGCTGGCCCACGCGTGGCCCCTGCTGCGCGACGTGGACCGGTTCCTCGACTGGGACGTGCGCGCCTCGAGGTCGCCCTACGGGTCGGGCGCGCTCGCGGGGTCGTCGCTCGGCCTGGACCCGGCGGCCGTGGCCGCCGACCTGGGCCTGGAGGGCGGGCCGGTCGAGAACTCGATCGACGGCACGGCCTCGCGCGACGTGGCCGCGGAGTTCGCGTTCGTGGCCGCGATGATCGCGGTGGACCTGTCCCGGATCGCGGAGGAGATCATCCTCTGGAACACGAAGGAGTTCGGGTTCGTCCGGCTGGACGACGCCTACTCGACGGGCTCCTCGATCATGCCGCAGAAGAAGAACCCGGACATCGCCGAGCTCGCGCGCGGCAAGGCGGGGCGCGTGATCGGCGACCTCACCGGCCTGCTCGCCACGCTCAAGGGCCTCCCGCTCGCGTACAACCGCGACCTGCAGGAGGACAAGGAACCCGTGTTCGACCAGGTGGCGACCCTGACGGTGCTGCTGCCGGCCTTCACGGGCATGGTCCGCACCATGGTGTTCGACACCGACCGCATGGCCGAGCTCGCACCGCAGGGCTTCTCGCTCGCGACCGACATCGCCGAGTGGCTGGTCAGGCAGGGCGTGCCGTTCCGGGTGGCGCACGAGGTGGCGGGCTCCTGCGTGCAGGTGTGCGAGGCCCGCGGCATCGAGCTGTGGGACCTGTCCGACGAGGACCTCGCCGCGATCTCCGCGCACCTCACGCCGGAGGTCCGCACGGTGCTGTCGGTCGAGGGCTCGCTCGCGTCCCGCGACGGTGTCGGCGGCACTGCCCCGGCGCGGGTGCGGGAGCAGATCGAGGCCGCCAAGGAGCGCGCCACCGAGTACCGGTTCTGGGCCCAGCCGAGCGAGGTCTGACCACCCAGCGATCGTGCCCGGATCTCGCGCGGATTCCGGGCACAATCACTGGGTGGGCCGATGAGGGGAGCGGTATGACCGTCACGCCAGGGGTGCTGGGCGAGGTGCTGGCCCGGATCCGCTCCGCCGACGCGCGCCTGGTGTGCGTCGACGGGCCGGCCGGGTCCGGCAAGACGACGCTCGCCGCGCAGCTCGGCGACGCGCTGGAGGCGCCCGTGGTCCACATGGACGACCTCTACGAGGGCTGGGCGGCGGGCCCCGACGGCGGTGCCGCGAACCTGCGCCGCTGGGTGCTGGACCCGCTGGCCGCGGGGGAGCAGGTGCGGTACCGCCGCTACGACTGGGTCGCGGGTGCGTGGGCCGAGTGGCACGACGTGCCGCCGTCGGCCCACCTCGTGGTCGAGGGCTGCGGCGCGGCCGCACGCCAGGTGGACGCGCTGGGCGCCTTCCGCGTCTGGGTCGAGGCGGACGACGCCGAGCGGCTGCGCCGCGGCCTGGAGCGGGACGGCGCCGCGGCCCGCGAGCACTGGCTGCGCTGGATGGCCGACGAGGCCGAGCACTACGCCCGCGAGCGCACCCGCGCCCGCGCCGACCTCCACCTGGACGGCCACGGCGCCCTCACCTGACGGCGGACCTCTGCGGGACCCCCGAGAATGGGGGGCGTGACAGAGGAGAGCACGTCAGGTCCGCAGGGGGGTGGGCGCGCGTTCTACCGGCGGCCCGTGATCGAGGTCGCGCGCGACCTGCTCGGCGCCACGCTGGTCCGGCGGACGTCCGACGGCGTCGTCACGCTCCGGATCACCGAGGTCGAGGCGTACGACGGCGCGAACGACCCAGGGTCGCACGCCTTCCGCGGGCCGACCCGCCGCAACGAGACCATGTTCGGCGAGCCCGGTCGCCTGTACGTGTACCGGCACCTTGGACTGCACCACTGCGCCAACGTCGTGTGCGGCCCGGCTGGGACGGGCGCGGCGGTGCTGCTGCGGGCCGGCGAGGTGACCGGCGGCGTCGCGCTCGCCCGCGACCGGCGCCTGGCCTCCGGGGTGGCGCGCACCGACCGGGACCTGGCCCGGGGCCCCGCCCGGCTCACCGTCGCGCTCGGCCTCGACCTGGCCGACGACGGCGCCGACGTCACCGACCCGGACGGAGCGGTGGCCGTGATGCCTGCCGCGACCCCGGCAACCGTGCTGGCCGGGCCCCGGGTGGGCGTGAGCGGCAACGGCGGCCGCGCGGACCTGTTCCCGTGGCGGTTCTGGCTCGACGACGAGCCGACGGTCTCGGTGTACCGCCCGGCGCCCCCGCCTCGTCGTCTGCCGCCGGTGACCTGACGCGGCTGCCTAGGTCTCCTATGCCTAGTGCTGCTAGGGTAGGCATCCCTAGCAGCACTAGGCATAGGAGTGCAGGTGCACATCGACAAGGACCTGGTCGCGGCGTCCGCCACACCGCTCGTCCTCGGCATCCTCGCCGACGGCGAGTCGTACGGGTACGCGATCCTCAAGCGGGTCAACGACCTCTCCGGCGGCCGCATGGAGTGGACCGACGGCATGCTCTACCCCCTGCTCCACCGGCTCGAGCGGCTCGGCTACGTGCAGGCCACGTGGGGCACCTCCGACGTCGGGCGGCGGCGCAAGCACTACGCGATCACGCCTGCCGGCCGCGAGACCCTCGCGGAGCGGCGCAGGCAGTGGGCCGTCGTGTCCGACGCGCTCAAGCAGGTCTGGCAGGACGTCCAGCCCGGTCCCGTCGTCGCCGAGGGGTGGGCCTGATGAGCGAGCAGACACCCCGGGCACCGCAGGGCGCCGAGCACGCGGTGCTCGAGGAGCAGATCGACCAGTGGCGCGGCTACGTGCAGCGGCGCCGTGCCATCACGCCCGCCGACGTCGACGAGATGGAGGACCACCTGCGCGGCCAGGTGGCCGACCTCACCGCGAGCGGCCTCGAGGACGACGAGGCGTTCCTCGTCGCGGTCAAGCGCATGGGCAACCTCGACGAGGTCTCGCGCGAGTTCGCCCGCGAGCACTCCGGCCGGCTCTGGAAGCAGCTGGTGCTGGTGCCCGAGGAGGCCGGCGAGAACGGTCGCTGGCGCGAGCTCGGCGTCGTCCTGGCACTCGCCGTCGCCTCCGGCATCTGGGTCAAGATCCTGCTCGACGCCGCCGGCACCGACGAGCTGGTGCTGGTCCGCAACGCCGTCTTCGCCGTCCTGCCGTTCCTGGCCGGCTACTTCGCGTGGAAGCGCCGCGTCCCCTGGGGTGTGAGCGCCGTCCTGCTCGCGGCGACCGCCGCGCTCGCGCTCGTCGTGAACCTCTACCCGTTCGTCGAGGGGCCCCACGGCGACCCCGGGATGACCGGGTTCCTCGCGATCAGCCACACGCCCGTCGTGCTCTGGCTGCTGCTCGGCGTCGTGTACGCGGGCGGCGCCTGGCGGTCCGGCCCGCGCCGCATGGACTTCGTGCGCTTCACCGGCGAGCTCATCATCTACCTCGCCCTCATCGCCCTCGGCGGCGGCCTGCTCATCGGGCTCACGTTCGGCACGCTCAGCCTGGTCGGGGTCGACTTCGAGCCGTTCCTCGGCGAGTGGCTCCTCCCGTTCGCCATGCCCGGCGCCCTCCTGGTGGGCGCATGGCTCGTCGAGGCCAAGAAGAACGTGGTCGAGAACATCGCGCCCGTGCTCACCCGGGTCTTCACGCCGCTGACGATCGTCATGCTCGTCGCGCTCTTCGTCGCGCTGCTGGTCAACGGCCCGCTCACCGCAGTGGACCGCGAGCTGCTCATCCTCATGGACGCGATCCTGGTGCTGGTGCTGTTCCTGCTGCTGTACTCGATCTCGGCCCGCGACCCGCTCGCCCCCGCGGGCATCTTCGACTGGCTGCAGCTCGTGCTGGTGGGCGCGGCGCTCGCGGTGGACGCCGTCGCGCTGACGGCGATGCTCACCCGCATCGCGGAGTTCGGGTTCACGGCCAACAAGGTCGCCGCGCTCGGGCTCAACCTCGTGCTGCTGGTGCACCTGGTCTGGGCGGCCTGGCTCAACCTCGGGTTCGCCCGCGGCCGGCGCCCGTTCGCCGACGTCGAGCGCTGGCAGACCCAGTACCTCCCGGTCTACGGGCTCTGGGCCGCGATCGTCGTCGTCGCGTTCGGCCCGATCTTCGCCTTCGCCTGACCCACCCGCCCGCCCGCTCGCTGAGTGCTGGATCTTCGCCCTTTGTCGTGTGCCAGAAGGGCGAAGATCCCGCACTCAGCGGGTCGGGTAGGTGTCGCGCAGGACGCGGGACAGGTGGCGGGCGATCTCGCGCGGGCCCGAGATCGTCGTGGAGCGTTCCACCTCGCTGTTGTAGTTCGTGTTGGTGTTCACGTCGTACGTGAGCACGCGGCCGTCGGCCGTGCGGATGTTCTCGATGCCGGCCACCTCGATGCCGTACCTCTCGGTGAACGCGAGGTACTGCGCCACCACCGGGTCGTCGTAGCCCGCGCGCTCGGAGAACAGGTTCCAGTCGTCGTCCGGCGCCATCGAGATCGTCGCGCCGACCGGTGGCACCGGGCGGCCCGTCTCGGGGTCGATCGCGCACGCGTCGGCGGGGCAGAGCTGGAACCCGCCGCGCTCGGTGTCACCGCGCACGGCGTACACCATCCGGCCGCCGACGAGCTCCACGCGGGTGATGCCGCCGTCGGCCGCCACGACGTACTCCTGGATCAGCGTGATGCCGTCCACCGGCTCCTCGTACTCGTCCGAGGCCACGTGCTCGGCCAGGTCCTCGTACGACTCGAACCGCCGCACACCCAGGCCCTTGCCGCCCTGGTTGTGCTTGGTGACGAACGGCGTGGGAAAGCCCTGCGCGGCCTTGAGCACCTGCTCGCGCCCGACGGCGGCCACCGTGCGCGGGGTGTCGATGCCCGCGGCCCGCAGCGCCGTGAGCTGGTCCACCTTGCTCATCTCCAGCTCCAGCACGCGCCGCCCGTTGACGGTGCGCCGCCCGTGCGCCTCCAGCCAGGACAGCACGGCACGCGCGTAGTCCTTGGTCAGGCCGTGCTCACGGGTGTGGCTGCTGGCCGAGACGCGCGACCAGAAGACACCCTCCGGCGGCGTCTCGTCGAGGTCGAGCACGCCGTCGGTCAGCAGCCACTCCTCGTACTCCACGCCCTCTGCCGCGAAGGCCTCGGCGAACGGAGGGAACCACTCGGGGTTCTCGTGCAGGGCATAGATCTTCGGGGCGCTCACGGCTCCGATCCTGTCACGTGGTCAGCGCAGGCCGGCTGTGTCCTGCGGCACAACGGGCTCCGGCGCTGCGCCCTCCGGCGCTGCGTCCACCTGCGCCAGCGACCGCCGCGCCCCCGGGAACGCGAGGATCGCGGCCAGCACGACGACCAGCAGCACGCCGGCGAGCACCAGCAGGGCCTCGACGGAGAACCGGTCGGCCAGCGGCCCGAACACGACCATCGACAGCGGCATCGCGACGGTCATGACGATGCCCACGAACCCGAAGACCCGGCCCTGCATCTCGGGTTCGACGCGTTCCTGGACGATCGTCATCGCAGGCGTGTTGAGCGCGGCGAACATGACGCCGATGACGAGGCCGATCGAGAAGAACACCCACATGTTGGTGGACACGCCCAGGCCCGCGACCAGCACGCCCGTGGCCAGCACGGAGCCGACCATGAGCCGCACGCGCCGGGTGATCCGCGGCCCGACCGAGGCCATGAGGATGCCGCCGAGCAGCATGCCGCCGCCCCAGAACAGCTCGTTGGCGGTCAGCTTCCACACCTCGTCGCCGAACGTGCGGGTGACCATGAGCGGCGTCAGGTAGCTCGGCGCGCCCACGAGGAACATCACGAGCGCGAAGAGGATGATGAGCCAGCGCACCGGCGCGTTCGTGCCGATGTAGCGGACGCCCGCGGCGAGGTCGCCGAAGTAGCTGACGGGCTCGCCCGCGTCGGACCGCACCAGGCGCGGCACGGCGACCAGCGCGAGCATGCCGACGCCGATCAGCGCGGTGGCCACGTCCACGAAGAAGACGGTCACGATGTCGAACGACGCGTAGATGACGGCGGCCAGGGCCGGCGCGAGCAGCATCATGCCCGACTGGATGGACTGGAACATGCCGTTGACGCGCATGAGCTGGTCGGCCGGGGCGATCTGGGGGATCATCGCGCTCACGGCGGGCGTCTGGATGCCCGCGAAGACGGAGCGCACGGCCAGGGCCGCGTAGATGACCCACAGGGAGTCGACGCCGCTGAGCATGAGCAGCGCGAGACCGAGCGTGGCCACGGCGATGACGGTGTCGGAGCCCATGATGAGGAACTTGCGGTGGTGCCGGTCCGCCCAGACGCCACCGAAGATCGACACGAACGCCTGCGGCAGCATGCCGAACACGATGCTGAGCATCAGCACGGAGCCGGAGCGGGTCTCGATGGTCAGGTGCCACATCACGGCGTACATGACCACCATCGAGCCGAACAGGGAGATGGTCTGGCCCGCCAGGAACAGCCCGACGTTGCGCTTCCAGCCGGGCATGTCGACGTCGTTCATGGTTCCAGCCTGCCTGACGCGGCCGCGGGACGCTGACCTTTTTCGGTATCCATGCCACGTCCGACGACGGCGGGCGCGCGAACTCATCGGGCCCGCACCCGCGCCGCGCTGCACGTTCCGGTCGGGCGCCGGGTCCTCGTTAGCATGAACATGTGGGCGCGGCATGGTTCGAGGAGGCGACGGCGCTCAGCGCCGTGGGCCGGGAGGCGCGCGCCGTGGCGTGGGAGCGGACGCCGCTCGGCCCGCCGGAGACCTGGCCCGAGGCGCTGCGCCACGCCGTCCGGATGTGCTTCTCGACCAAGTTCCCCGTCATGCTGGTCTGGGGCCCGGACCTGACCCTGATCTACAACGACGGCCACCGGGACATGCTCGGCACCGAGAAGCGCGCGGGCGCGCTGGGTGCGCCGGCGCGGACCGTGTGGTCGGAGATCTGGGACGACGTCGGCCCGCTGTTCGACCACGTGCTCAGGACGGGGGAGTCGACCCTGAGCCGCGACATGTACCTGCTCATGAACCGGTCCGGGTTCGACGAGGAGACCTACTTCACGTTCTCCTACAGCCCGCTCCTGGACGACGACGGCCGGGTCGCCGGCGTGCTGGACATCGCGACCGAGACCACGCACGAGGTGGTGACCCAGCGGCGGCTGGCCGTGCTCGGCGAGGTGCACGCGACGCTGCCCACGACGTTCACGAGCCTGCGCGCCTTCGCGCTGCCGGTCGTGGGCCTGCTGGCGCAGAGCGCGGACATCGCCCGCACGGCGTTCTACGACGTCCGCGGCCCCAAGATCCTCCTGGAGACCGGGGAGCCCCGGGACCCGCGGGAGCTCGCCCTCGTCCTGCGCGCGCTGCGTTCGGGGCGGCGCCTGGTCGTGCCGGGCATGGTGGTCAAGCCCGTCCGCTCCGGAACCGGGCGGGGGATCCTCGCCGTGCTCGTGCTGTGCGGCACCGAGGTGCGGCCGTGGGACGCGGACTACGCCCGCTTCCTGGCCGTGCTCTCGACGTCGGTGGCCTCTGCGCTGCGCGACGCCGTCCGCCGTCGCGCCAACGACGAGGAGCTGCGGCTGCGGGCCGCGCGCTCGGAGGAGGAGCGCAACCGGGCCACCGAGGTGTCCCTCGCGCTGCAGCAGGCCGTGCTGAGCGAGCCGCCGCAGATCGACGACCTCGACGTGGTCGTGCACTACCAGCCGGCCGCGGTCGAGCGGGACATCGGCGGCGACTGGTACGACGCGTTCGAGACGCGCGACGGCGCCACGACGGTGGTCATCGGCGACGTGATCGGGCACGACCTGGGCGCCGCCGTCGCGATGGGCCAGCTGCGTGCCCTGGTGCGTGCCATCGGGTACGACAGCCAGGCGACGCCCGCGCGCGTGCTGGAGCGCGTGGACGCGGCCATCGAGGGGCTGGGCCTGGGCAGCGCGGCGACCGCGACCGCCCTCGTGGCGCACGTCGACCGGCCGGACGGGCGCAGCGCGACCCGCACCGTGCGCTGGTCGAGCGCCGGGCACCCGCCGCCCCTCCTGGTCCGGGCCGACGGCACGTGCGAGATCCTCCAGATCCGCAACGACCTCCTGCTCGGCATGGACCCGGAGGCGACCCGCCGCGACCACACCGCAGAGCTCGGCCCGGGGGACACCCTCGTGCTCTACACCGACGGGCTGATCGAGACCCGGGAGACCCGGCTGCGGGACCGCCTGCGGCAGCTCGCCGCGGTGCTCGCGCAGGCCCACGACGCGGACCTGGGCTCCCTCGTCGAGGTGACCCTGGCAGGAATGCTCGACGGCACGGCCGACGACGACGTCGCGATCGTGATGGTGCGCCCGGCATAGGCTCACGGGGTGAACCGGACCGACCGCCTCTACGCGATCGTGGAGGAGCTGCGGGCCGTCGCCCCGCGCCCGCGCAGCGCGTCGTGGCTCGCGGACCGCTTCGAGGTCAGCCGCCGCACCATCGAGCGGGACATCGGCGCGCTGCAGCAGACCGGCGTGCCCGTCTGGGCCGAGCCGGGGCGGACCGGCGGCTACTGCCTCGACCGCGCCCGCACGCTGCCGCCCGTCAACTTCAGCCCCGACGAGGCGGTCGCCGTCGCCGTCGCCCTGGGCGGGCTGGCCGGGACGCCCTTCGCGGGCGGGGGAGCCACGGCGCTGCGCAAGATCCTCGCGGCCATGCGGGACGACGACGAGACCGCCGCCCACGAGCTCGCCGCCCGCGTGCACCTGCTCGGCGCGCCCCCGCAGGCCGCACCCGTGCCGGCGGCGCTCGCGGACGCGATCTCCGCCCGCCGCGTGCTGCGCCTGCGCTACACCGACCGCGCGGGCACCGCGACCACGCGCGACGTCGAGCCGCTCGGCTTCGTCGGGTCCTCCACCGCCTGGTACCTCCTGGCCTGGTGCCGGCTGCGCGACGGCATCCGTGCCTTCCGCCTCGACCGCGTCGACCGGGTCACCGCGACCAGCGAGCGTGCCCCGCGGCGCACCGTCCGACCCGAGGACGTCCAGGTACCCGAGGGCGACCTGCGCACCCTGACGCTCCTGGACTGAGCAGCCCGGTCCACGCACCGACGCACCGGAAACACCGACACAGGGGTGTCGCGGAGGCGGCGAAGACTGGCCGAGGCCGCGGAGGGGCCGCGGCTCGAACCAGGAGGTATCACCCATGCACCCCACGACGACGCACCGCACGACCCTCGCCTCCGTGCGTCTCATCACCGACGACGTCGACCGGCTGACGGCGTTCTACGAGCACGTCACGGGCGTCACCGCGGACCGGCCGTCGCCCGAGTTCGCCGAGCTGCGCACCGCCCGGGGCACGCTCGCCGTCGGCAGCACCCGCACCGTCCCCCTCTTCGCCGCCGGCTCCGCCGAGCCGGCGGCCAACCGCACCGCCATCGTGGAGTTCCTCGTCGACGACGTCGACGCCGCGGCCACCCGGCTCGGCGACACCGTCGAGACCGTGAGCGGGCCCGCGACCATGCCGTGGGGCAACCGGTCGCTGCTCGTGCGCGACCCGGACGGCACCCTCGTGAACCTGTTCACGCCCGTCACCCCCGAGGCCCGGGAGCGCGCCGGCACCGAGTGACACGCTGACGTCGGGCAGACTATGACGTGCGGGCCGCCACGCCCGCCGAGCAACGCCCGACCGACGACGACCGGTCTTCCCAGCAGAAGGAGCATCCACGGTGACCCACATTCTCGACGAGCTGCAATGGCGAGGCCTGGTGGCACAGTCCACCGACGAGGCCGCGCTGCGTACGGCGCTGTCGGAGGGCACCGTGGACTATTACGTGGGCTTCGACCCGACGGCCCCGTCGCTCCACATCGGCAACCTGGTGCAAATCCTCACCGCCCGCCGCCTGCAGGACGCCGGGCACCGGCCCTACCTGCTCGTCGGCGGCGCCACCGGACTCATCGGCGACCCGCGCGACTCGGGCGAGCGCACCCTCAACTCGCCCGAGATCGTCGCCGGGTGGGTCGAGCGCATCCGCGCCCAGATCGAGCCGCACCTGTCCTTCGAGGGCGACAACGCCGCGCGGATGGTGAACAACCTCGACTGGACAGGGCCCCTGTCCACCATCGAGTTCCTGCGCGACATCGGCAAGCACTTCCGCCTCGGCACCATGCTGTCCAAGGACATCGTGGCCCGCCGGCTCGCGTCCGACGAGGGCATCAGCTTCACCGAGTTCAGCTACCAGGTGCTCCAGGGCATGGACTACCGCGAGCTGTACCGGCGGCACGGCATCACGCTGCAGCTCGGCGGCAACGACCAGTGGGGCAACCTGCTGGCCGGCGTCGAGCTGATCCGCAAGGCCGAGGGCGTCGGCGCGCACGCGCTCACCACGCCGCTGATCACCAAGGCGGACGGCACCAAGTTCGGCAAGTCCGAGGGCGGGTCCATCTGGCTCGACCCCGACATGACCAGCCCCTACGCCTTCTACCAGTTCTGGCTCAACCAGGCCGACGCCGACGTCGTGAACTATCTCAAGGTGTTCACGTTCCGCGGCCAGGAGGAGATCGCGGAGCTCGAGCGCGAGGTGGCCGAACGACCCTTCGCGCGCGAGGCCCAGAAGGCGCTCGCGGGCGACGTCACGACCCTGGTGCACGGCGCCGCGGCGACCGACGCGGTCATCGCGGCGAGCCAGGCCCTGTTCGGCCGCGGCTCGCTCGTCGACCTCGACGCCCGGACGCTCGACGGCGCGGTGGCGGAGCTGCCGCGCGTCACGGCGAAGGCGGGCGACCTCGTCGCCGACCTGCTGGTGGGGTCGGGCCTCGTGGCGTCCAAGGGCGCCGCACGGCGCGCGATCGCCGAGGGCGGGGCGTACGTCAACAACGTGAAGGTCACGTCCGACGACGCCGCGCTCGCGCCCGAGGACCTGCTGCACGGCCGGCACGCGGTGCTGCGCCGCGGCAAGAAGACGCTGGCGGTCGCCACCTCGGAGTGACCTCCCCCGGACGCGACGGCGGTCGCCCGCTCACCAGCGGGCGGCCGCCGGTTTCGTCTCTCCGGACGTCGTCCTTGCCCGATTTCGGGCAAGAAATTGCTGCGGGCTCGCCAGGTGGGCCACGATCGTCGCCATGAGGACCTCATCCGACCTCGTCGCCCACGTGACGGCGACCACGGGGCTCACGCCCGCCGAGGCGGCACGCGTGATCGGGGACGTCGTGGCGTACTACGCCACCCCGGTGGAGGAGGTCGTCCGACGGCGGCACGCGGAGCTGAAGGTGCACGGGGCACGGAACCCGGAGATCTTCGAGCGCATCGCCGCCGAGCTCGAGCACCGGGTGGTGGCCGCTCCGCGCCTCAGCGAGCGGCAGCTGCGCCGGATGATCTACGGCTGACCCAGGCCCCCACGGAGAAGGAGCGCACCATGTGCGGAATCGTCGGTTACGTCGGCGGGCAGAACGCGGCCCCGCTGCTGGTCGAGGCCCTCGGCCGCCTCGAGCACCGGGGGTACGACTCGGCAGGGGTGGCCGTCGTCGGCTCCCAGGTGCGGGTGGCCAAGCGCGCCGGCCGGGTGCGCGACCTCGCCGAGGTGCTGCCCCGCCGGATGCCGGGCCGCGTGGGCATCGGCCACACGCGCTGGGCCACGCACGGCCCCGCCACCGACGTCAACGCGCACCCGCACACCGACGCGAGCGGCGCCGTCGCGGTCGTGCACAACGGCATCGTGGACAACGCCGCCGCGCTCCGCGCCCGCCTCGTGGAGCAGGGCGTGACGCTCGCGAGCGACACCGACTCGGAGGTCTTCGCCCACCTCGTCGCGCTGTCCGACGCCGACACGCTCGAGGGCCGGGTGATCGAGGCCCTGGACGTCGTCGAGGGCACCTACGGACTGGCCGTGGTGCACGCCGACTTCCCCGACCGCGTGGTGGTGGCCCGCAACGGCAGCCCGCTGCTGGTGGGCGTGGGCGACAAGGAGATGTTCGTCGCGTCCGACCTGGCCGCGCTCGTGCGTCACACCACCACCGTGGCCCACCTGGAGGACGGCGAGCTGGCCACCGTCACGGCCTCCGGCTTCACGACGTTCCGCCGGGACCTGACGCGCACGCAGACCACGGCGCGCGAGGTCGACGTCGACCCGAGCGCCTACGAGCACGGCCCCGTCGACGGCCGGCCGCGCATGTACACCGAGATGCTGGAGCAGCCCGCGAGCGTCGAGCGCGCGCTGCGCGGCCGCCTCGACGAACGGTTCGCCACCGCGCACCTGGGCGGCCTCGACATGGACGCGCGCGAGCTGCGCGCCGTGCGCCGGGTCAAGATCCTCGGGTGCGGCTCGGCGTACTACGTGGGCCAGATGGGCGCGTCGCTGGTCGAGGAGCTCGCGCGGATCCCCGCCGACGCCGAGGCCGCGAGCGAGTTCCGGTACCGCGACCCGGTCATCGAGCCCGACACGCTGTACGTGGCCGTGAGCCAGTCGGGCGAGACCATCGACACGCTGCTCGCCGTGCAGGAGATCCGGCGCAAGGGCGGGCGGGTCATCGGGCTCGTCAACGTGGTGGGCTCCGCGATCGCCCGCGCCTGCGACGGCGGCATCTACCTGCATGCGGGGCCGGAGATCGCCGTCGCCTCCACCAAGGCGCTCACCACGATGTTCGTGGGTTTCGCGCTGCTCGCCCTCCAGCTCGGTCGCGTGCGGGACCTCTCGGTCGCCGACGGGCGCAGGCTCGTGGCCGGGCTGCAGAGCCTGCCGGCGCAGATCGAGCAGGTGCTCGGCGACGAGGAGCGGATCGCCCGGGCCGCCGCGTCGCTCGCGACCGCGGAGAGCCTGTTCTTCGTCGGGCGGGTGCGGGGCTACCCGGTGGCGCGCGAGGGCGCGCAGAAGTTCAAGGAGATCAGCTACCGGCACGCCGAGGCGTACCAGATGTCGGAGCTCAAGCACGGCCCGCTGGCGCTGGTCTCGCCGGAGGTGCCCACCGTGGCCCTGGTGCCCGACGACGAGCTGACCGACCGCAACGTCGCCGCCCTCCACGAGATCGATGCGCGCGGAGGGCCGCTGGTGGTCGTGACGCACGCCGGCGTGGACCTGGGGGAGCTGCGCGCGGAGCGCATCGACGTGCCCAGGAACGAGCGCGAGCTCGACCCGCTGCTGCTCACCGTTCCGCTGCAGCTCCTGGCGTACCACGCGGCCCTGACGCTGGGGCACGACGTCGACAAGCCGCGGAACCTCGCCAAGTCGGTCACCGTGGAGTGACCGGTGCGCCGCCGATTTGGCGTCCGGGCCGGGGGCTGTGTACTGTTCCATCCGTTCGCCCGACAGGGAGGCACGGACAGGAAGCGCGAGCAGCGCGACTGGCCGGTCCCGGGGTGGAAACCAACCCAGTTCTCGTAGTAGCCTAGTGCGCCCCGGAACTGGGTGGGGGCTTGTCAGATCGCCTCCCCGACCATGGATCCTCACCAGGATGCTTGCGCCGGAGAACGTGATAGGGTAAGTTGCAGAGGTTGCCTCCGAACGGATCGCACGGCTCGCGCCGGGATCCGCCGAGAGGCCCCCTACCTCGCAGATCGTCGGAACCTCGTTTCGACCACGCGAAAATGGGTACCAGAATTCATTCGGTCATTCGAATAGTTCTCACCGGCTCTGAGCCGGCGGGGATTTGGAAAAGTCCGAAAGGTCCTGGTAGGTTTGAGGAACTGCCCCGGGCAGGGAAACGGTCGGAAAGATTGTGTTCCTGACGGTGTGCGTCGGTTGTTTGAGAACTCAACAGTGTGCTTGATAGTCA
>NZ_JAMTCS010000004.1 GCF_024171955.1 Promicromonospora thailandica
CACGCGCCTCCTGCGCGACCGTGGCCTCCTCCAACACCACCACCAACCGCGCCTGCACCGCGGTCACCGCGCTCTTGACCGCCTCCAGCTCCCCCAACAGATCCACCCACACCGCCCGCACCTCAGCCGGCACATCAGCCGGCACATCAGCCGGCACATCAGCCGGCACATCAGCCGGCACATCAGCCGGCGGGGCAGCCTCGACGTCAGTGTCAGTGGTACCCGGCAGGATCATCCCCGCCAGGGCTTCACGCATCGCACGCACATCGACCGGGCGCAGCACAGCACCAGCAGACCCCCCGCCTGCCCGTCCCGGCACCTCGATCGATCGCGTCATACCACCAACCTATCGCACACACGTACGACCCGCACGCCGAAACCAGGCCCGTTCCGCCATTTACACCCAGCGCAGAACCGGACCCTTGGACGCTCCGAGCGACCATCTCGGATGCCGGCGCGTCACGGGGCCGCAGCGCCATCATGAGCCGAGGGCGCTCGACACCACGCCACATGGGCCAGGCCGAGGCATATGCCTCGGCCTGGCCCATGTGGCAGCAGCGAACGTCAGCCGAGCGAGACCGCCACGCCCCCGGAGAACGCGGAGTCATGGAGCTCGAGTGCCGTGAGCTTCACGTCCTTGGGCACGTCGAACACAACGATGCCTGCAGTGGAATTTCCCGGGTTGATCTCATTGATGAACGAATTTGATTCGTCGAGATAGATCGCTGCCTCGGTGTCGCTGGAGAACTCCCGCATCTCCGCGTCGGACGCCGAAACATTGTCGCCAAAGAATGTCTGCGACTGGTCACCGATGTTCTCGACGGTCAGGTGAACGAGGACGAACTGCCCCTGGGCCTTCTTTCCGAAGTACTCGTCGCCGATCTCTGCCACACCGTCCTCGACCTTGGTGACCGTGAACTCGAACTTGCCGTCGCGTACCGGGTCGCCGATGCCGGCCACGGCGGGCTCCTCCTCCGCAGGCTCCTCCGTGGGCTCCTCCTTGGTGGCGGCCTGGTCGGACTCGGCCTTCTGGTCCCCGCTCGGCGCCGAGGGCTCCTCGACAACCGTCGTCGACGTCGCGTCCGCGATGTCGTTCCCCACCGAGAAGATCGCGGAGGTGACCAGGACGCCGATCAGCAGTGCGATCCCGCCCAGCACGGTGGCCCAGACCGGCTTCGAGCCACGGTTTCCTGCGACCAGATCGAGAATCGCGAGCAGGAGAGCCACCGCCGCGAGGAGCGCACCGAAGACGGGTATCCAAGCGAGCACGAAGGCGGCGATGCCCAGACCCAGGGCCCATCCCGCGCGAACGCCGCCCCTGCTGGCCGGCTGAGGATACCCACCAGGCGGTGCCTGGAACTGCGGGCGCTCCTGCACCGGCACTGGGTCAGGGTTCGGGTACCCATCCGGAGGCGCCTGCCCCCCGGAAGACATCTGGGTCATCTGTGCTCCTGTGGTCACGTGGCTCGACGCTCAGTGCGTCATGACAATCGAACCCGACCTCGCACGATGTTCCGGCATTCTTGCCGGGTGAACTTCACTATTGCCCGGGTGAACTGATCAAATCATCACCCGCGGATCACCCGCAATATTCCGTCACGCCTCGCATCCCCCTCAGCCGGACCCCAGCTCCACCACCCACCGCGCCCGCTCTACCATCGCCACGTCCAGGAACGTCCCGTCCTCCAGGGCCACCGCCCCGACGCCCTCCGTCGCGGCGGCGCCGACCCGCTCCAGCACCTCGCGCGCGGCGGCGACCTCCTCGGCCGACGGCCGGAACGCCGACCGGATGGTGTCGAGCTGCCCCGGGTGGATCGCCGTCCGCCCCGAGAAACCCAGCCGACGCCCCGCGCGGCAGGACGCCGCCAGCCCGTCCAGGTCCCGCACGTTCGGGTAGACCGACATCGCGGGCGGCGCCAGCCCCGCCGCGCGGGCCGCGACGACGACCCGGCCGCGCGCCCAGGCCAGGCCGGCGTCGTCGGAGACGCGGAGGTCGGAGCGCAGGTCCGCCTCTCCCAGCCCGATCGACGCGACCTGCGGCGACGCCGTGGCGATCTCGAACGCCCGCTCCACGCCGAGCGCCGACTCGAGCAGCAGGTGCAGCGCCCGGCCCGGCAGCGCCTCGGCCAGCTCCCGCACCTCCGACGCCGTCTCCACCTTGGGCACGCGCACCCCGACGGCCACCGGCAGCGACGCCACCAGCGCCACGTCGGCGGCGTGCCACGGCGTGGCACGGTGGTTGATCCGCACCTGCACGGGCCGCTCCACGGACGCCAGGGCCACCCGGGCGTTCGCCCGCGCCTCGTCCTTGCGGGACGGCGCGACGGCGTCCTCCAGGTCGACCAGCACCACGTCGGCCGCCGAGGACAACGCCTTGGCGACCCGGTCCGGCCGGTCGGCGGGCACGTAGAGCAGGGTCAGCGGCGTCATACCGCGCCCGCCTCCCGCAGCGCCGCCACGCAATCGGGCGAGAAGCCGAGCTCGCCCAGGACCTCGTCGGTGTCCGCGCCGTGCGGACGGCCCGTGAACCCGATGACGGCGTCGTGCCCCGAGAGCCGGAACAGCGGCCCCTGCATGAGCATCGGGCCCAGCTCGGGATCCTCGATCTCGTGGATCGTGCCCAGCGCCCGGAACTGCGGGTCCTCGACGATGTCCCGCGCGTCGTACACGGGCGCGACGGCCGCCTGCGCCTCCTCGAAGGCGCGCACCACCTCCTCGCGCGTGCGCTGCGCGATCCAGCCGCCCACGGCCTCGTCGAGCTCGTCGGCGTGCCGCGCCCGGTCGACGCCGCGCGCGAACCACGGCTCGTCCACCAGCTCCGGCCGCCCCACCAGCCGCATCACGCGCTCCGCGATGGACTGGGCCGACGTCGACACCGCCACCCAGTGCCCGTCGCTCGTGCGGTAGGTGTTGCGCGGCGCGTTGTTGCTCGACCGGTTGCCCGTGCGCGCCTGCACCGTGCGCAGCTGGTCCCAGCGCGTGATCTGCGGTCCGAGCATCGCGAGGATGGGCTCCACGATGGCGGTGTCCACGACCTGCCCGCGCCCCGTGCGCTCCCGCGCCGAGAGAGCCGCCATGATCGCGAACGCGGTGGCGAGCGACGCGACGCCGTCGGCCAGGCCGAAGGGCGGGAGCGTGGGCGGGCCGTCGGGCTCGCCGGTCATCGCGGCGAACCCGCTCATCGCCTCGGCGAGCGTGCCGAAGCCCGGTCGCGTGCGGTACGGCCCGACCTGCCCGAACCCGGACACCCGCGCCAGCACGAGCCGCGGGTTGCGCGCCGACAGCTCCTCCCAGCCCAGCCCCCAGCGCTCGAGGGTGCCGGGGCGGAAGTTCTCGATGACGACGTCGGCCCGCTCGGCCAGCGCCAGGAACACCTCGCGCCCGCCGTCCGAACCGAGGTTCGCCGTGACGGTGCGCTTGTTGCGGCCGAGCGTCTTCCACCAGAGGTTCACGCCGTCCTTGGCGGCCCCGTGCGTGCGCGACGGGTCGGGCCGGTCGGGGTGCTCCACCTTGATCACGGACGCGCCGAGGTCGCCCAGGTGCATGGCCGCCATGGGTCCGGCGAACAGCGTCGAGGCGTCGACGACGCGCAGGCCCGCGAGGGCGCCGTCGGACGGGTCGCGGGAGACGGTCACGCGGGCACCTCCCACGCGCACCGGAAGCCGACGGCGGCGCTCCGGGCCAGCCCCAGCCCCGGCACCAGCAGCTTCACGGCGTAGTCCGGCGCGTGCCGCCCGCCCTCGACGTACCAGTCGGAGCCCTCGGCGCCGTGGTCGCTGCCACCCTTGAGCATGACGAAGCGGGTGCGCCCGTCGCTGTGCTCGCTCTCGGTCCAGCTCCAGACGGCGGGTCCCGGGCGGTCCACGCCGAACAGGTCCGGCCGGGCCTCGCCGGCGAGCTGCCACTCGTCCTCGGTGGGCAGCCGGCCGCCGGCCCAGGCGCAGTAGGCCCGCGCGTCGTCGAGATCCACGAAGGTGACCGGCCGGTCAGCTTCGCCGGCGGGTGGGCGGCCCTCCGGCCAGTGCGCCAGGAACCGGTGCCGCACGGCCGGCACGTACCCGGTGGCCGCGAGGAACTCCGCGAACTGCGCGTTGGTCACCTCGGCGGACGCGACCGCGACCGGCGTCGCGAGCACGCCGTCGCGCTGCAGCGTCCGCGCGTCGTGCAGGCGCGGGGGCAGCGGCTTCCACTCGTCCACGTACGGCGCACCCTGGTACATCCCGGTCTCCCGGGCGCGGTACCGCACCGTGAGCACGTACTCGCCCGCGGGCACGACGACGGCGCCCGCAGGCCTGCCGGACGTGTGGGCCACGGGAGCGGCCTGCGTGCCTGACACGGGGTGGGTGGGCGCCGGGACGCGACGGGCGAGCCGGTGCGGGAAACGGGCGTCGGGGTCGTGCGGGACGGCGGCCGGCGCCGTCAGCAGGTCGGGCAGCCACGCCGGGTCCGGCGTGCCCTCGGCCACGTGCAGCAGCGCGGCGATGCCGCGCCCGGGCACGGTCACCTCCGACGTGTCAGACGCCGGGGCCACCCCGGCGACCTGTGTGTCCGGCACGTCGGTGAGCGGGGTCAGGCGGCCACCCGACCGCTCCGCGGCGTCCGGCGCCAGGACCCGGCCCGTGTAGTCCGTCGCGCCCCGGTTCACCAGCGTCCACAGCGTCACGCCGTCGAGCGACCACCGCGACGCGTACACGCCCGCGGCCTCCGCCTCGGCGGACAGCGGCGCCAGCGGCGTCCACTCCCCCTCGAGCAGCAGGTCGCGCACGGCACGCTGCACCGTGACGAGGCGGCGCACGGTGGCCGCGTCGCGCCGCGACCAGCCGACCCACACCCCGAACACGACCTCCCACACCATGACGCCCACGCCGTTGAGCCATGCGGACTGGAGCTCCTCGGAGTGGTCGCGGTGCCAGCGCCGCACGTGGTGCTGCATGTGCCGACGCTCGTACCAGTGCGCGCGCAGCACGCCGGGCACGGGCGAGTCGGCGAAGAACTGGGCCCAGGACGAGGAGTGGTCCTCGATGCGCTCGACAGGCAGCTTCGACTCGCCCTCCAGCACGATCCCGGGCCGTGCCTCCTCCAGCCGCGCCACGAGCTCCGGCTCGGCCTTCTTCAGCGTGTCGAGGAAGACGCCGTCCGCGCCCAGCTCTCCCACGACGCCGGCCAGCTCGTCGAGGTCGTCCGCACCGCGCCGCGTCCCGACGTCCCACGGGTTGTAGTCGACGAAGACGCGCAGCCCGGCCTCGTGGAAGGTCGCCACCAGGTGAGCGATCCCCGGCACGTCGCGGTAGAAGTCCCACTGGTTGCGGTCGTCCAGCCCGATCACCGGGTACGCGTGCCACAGCACCACGGCGTCCAGCCCGCCGAAGCGCTCGGCGGCGTCGGCGAGGAACCGCTCGGGCGTGAACCGGTGCTCCTCGAAGGAGTACAGCAGCTCGTCCCAGAGCCACACCTGCGCCACCGTGGAGCAGCCCGCGGCCCAGGCCGCCTCGGGCCGCTCGTAGGCGGCCCCGGTGTAGCCGTGCCGCTCGCGCGCGTCCGCGCGCCAGGCGCGGAGCGTCTCGCGCCACGCCTCGCGGTCGGCCGGGTCCGCGGGCCCGGCGAAGATCTTCGCCTCGTCCAGCGCCGCGCTCCGCTCGGCGGTCAGCGGGCCGACGGCGACCTCGGTCGGCCGGTCGATCTGGCGCGGCACGAGGGGGTCGAACGTGTAGGTCATGACTGGTCTCCTTCGGCCAGCGCCGCCACCTCGGCGGCGTCCGGCACGGCGTCCTGGGCGCCCGGCCGGGTGACGGCCAGCGCGGCGGCGGCCCCGGCGAGGCGCGCGGCGTCGGCCAGGCCGGCGAGCCCCACCCGGGCGAGCCCGGCCGCCAGCACGCCGCAGTACGTGTCGCCCGCGCCCGTGGTGTCGACGGCGTCGACCCGGGCGGCCGGGACGCGGACCGGGTCGGTGTCCCGGCGCGCGACGAGGCTGCCCTCGGCACCCAGCGTCACGACGACGGCGGGCACCCGGTCGAGCAGCGCCGAGGCGAGGTCCTCCGGGGTCCCCGCGGCGCCCGCCAGGTCCGCCGCCTCGTGCTCGTTGACCACGAGCACGTCGACCTCCCGCCACAGCGTGTCGGGCAGCTCGCGCGACGGCGCCGCGTTGAGCACGAACAGCGCGCCCTGGCGACGCTCCAGCGCCGCCGCCGTCACCGTGCCGAGCGGGATCTCGAGCTGCGCGAGCACCACGTCGGCCGCGGCGATCCGCCGGGCCTGCGCCGCGCCGACCCGCACGCGCGAGTTGGCCCCGGGCGCCACGACGATCGCGTTCTCGCCGTCGGGCGAGACGGTGATGAGCGCGGTGCCGGTCGGGGCGTCGACCCGGTCCACGGTCTCGGTGCGTACGCCCGCGCCGCCGAGCGACGCGAGCAGCAGCTCGGCGGACTCGCCCCGGCCGAGCGCGCCGACGAAGGACGTGTCGGCGCCCCCGGCACGCGCGGCCGCCACGGCCTGGTTGGCCCCCTTTCCGCCCGGCGTGCGGCGCAGG
Organism: Promicromonospora thailandica; assembly: GCF_024171955.1. Taxonomy (GTDB): domain Bacteria; phylum Actinomycetota; class Actinomycetes; order Actinomycetales; family Cellulomonadaceae; genus Promicromonospora; species Promicromonospora thailandica. Next base: position 6,527 of record NZ_JAMTCS010000004.1, read on the forward strand.
TCGCCGCCCAGGATGGTCTCCCCGCCCGCGGGGTGGCGGGGCACGTCGACGACGAGGTCGACGTTCGCCGAGCCGACGACCACGACGGTCCCGGTCATGACGCACCTCCGGCGAGCGCGACCGTCCGCGCCGCGAGGTCGGTGATGCGCTGCTCGCCGCCGGGCAGCGAGGTCGCGATGCGCCCGTCGAGCGGCGCGGTCCACCGCTCGCCGATCGCGTCGGGCGCCAGCGCGCCGACGACGCCGCCCACGGTCGCGGCCGCGGAGTCGGTGTCCCAGCCCGCCGTCACGGCGATGGCGACGCTCGGGCCGAACGCCCCCCGGCCCGCGGTCAGCGCGAACGCGATGACGGCGGCGTTGTTGAGCGTGTGCACCCAGTGCAGGTGCCCGTAGGTCTCGTGGATCCGGTCCAGGCCCGCCCGCACGGCGGGCTCCGAGCCGTCGCAGTCGCGCCCGAGCGACCGGCCGAGCGCGACGGCGGCGGCCAGGCCGCTGTCGGCGGGCACGGCGGCGGAGGCGGCGTCGAGCACCTGCTCCACGTCGTCGGCGACCACGGCGGCCGCCGCCAGCCCCGCGGCCCAGGTGGCGCCCCAGATCCCGTCGCCGGTGTGGCTCAGGCGGGCGTCGGTCCAGGCGAGCCGGGCCGCGCCACGCACGTCGCCCGGCGAGACCCAGCCGAGCAGGTCGGTGCGGATGAGCGCGCCGATCCACTCGCGGAACGGGTTGTGGTGCGTCGCGGTCTCCGGCACGGGCCGCGCGTCGAGGATGTTGCGGTATGCGGCGCGCTCGGCGGTGAACGTGCGCCCGGCGGGGAGGTTGTCCAGCCAGAGCTGCGCGACGTCGTCCGTGGTGAAGTCCCGCCCGTGCTGCTCCAGCAGGGCCAGCGCGAGGATCGGGTAGTTGAGGTCGTCGTCCTCGGGCATGCCCGCGATGTTCTCCTCGAGCGACGTCGGCGCCGAGCGGCGGTTCCACGGCCAGCGGGCGGCGACGTCGTCGGGCAGGCCGACGGCGGTGAAGTACCGGTCGAGCGGCCAGCGGCCTGTGGCGCGCAGGATCTCCTCGATGCCGGCGCGCGGGATCTTCTCGACGGGCTTGCCGAGCAGGCAGCCGGCGGCGCGGCCGAGCCAGGCGCCCTCGACGCGGGCGGCGTAGGACGGCCCGGACGACGGCAGCGAGGGCACCGGCGGGAGCAGCGCCTCGGCATCGGGCCAGGTGGCCGGCCCGTGCATGCCTCCGATCGCGTCCAGCTCGTCCAGCAGCGCCCGGGCCAGTGCCCGCAGCTCCGGCGTCGCGGGCTCGGGGCCCGCGCCGCTCACGGCCGGCGTCGGGTCGCCGCCCGCGGCGACCCAGCGGTCACGGACGTCGGCGACGTCCTTGCCCTCGGCCGCCGACTGCACGAGCTCGTGGGCGAGCAGGTCCTCGGGCTGGGCCCAGGTCAGCCTCACGATCCTGCCCCCACCCGCACCGCGTCCAGCGCCCTGAGGCGCGCGGTCGCCCGCTCCCGGTCGGCGGCCAGGATGTCCGCGGCGGCGGACGCCATGAGGCGGCCCGTCTCGCGCACGTCCATCCTGCTGGCCTCCTCGATCCGGTCGAGCCACTCGGCGGGCACGACCTCGCTGCCGCCGAGCCCGGCCGCGACCGCACCCGCCATCACGGCGATCGAGTCGGCGTCCCGGCCGTAGTTGACCGCCGCGAGCACGGAGCCGCGGTAGTCGCCACGGTGCGCGAGCAGCAGGCCCAGCGCCACCGGAAGCTCCTCGATCGACTTGGTGCGCGACGGCCGGCGGGCGTCCATCGACATCTGCCGGTACTCCGGCCCCACCGAGTCGTAGGGCGCGACGAGCTCCCGCACCAGGCGGGCCAGGCGGCGCTCCTCGTCGTCGGTCGCGGGCGGCTCGGACCAGCCGGCGACGCCGTCCACCACGGCCCGCAGCGCGGCGGCCGTCCCGTCGTGGGCGACGTCGAGCGCGGCGGCCACGACGTCGTCCAGCGTGGCGCCCGGGGCGACCGAGGCCGCGACCATCGCCGCGAACACCCCGGCCGCCTCGCGGCCGTAGCTGGACTGGTGCGCACCCGTGAGGTCGATCGCCTCGGCGTACGCGCCGCGGTGGTCGCCCGCGTTGGCGAGCCCCACCGGGGCCGCGTACATCGCGGCCCCGCAGTTGACGACGTTGCCGACGCCCGCCTCGCGCGGGTCCACGTGCCCGTAGTGCAGCCGGGCCACGAGCCACTTCTCGGCGAGGAACACCCTCTGCAGCAGCAGCGCCGTCGACTCGAGCTCGGGGATCCACCGGGGCTCGCCGATCATCAGCGGCACCAGGTCCTCGGCCATGGCGTACGCGTCGAGGTGCGCCCGCCGCTTGGCGTACACCTCGACGAGCGCCCGGGTCATCAGGGTGTCGTCCGTGATGTGCCCGTCGCCCTTGTGGTACGGCGCGATGGGGCGGGCGTCCTGCCAGTTCGGGTACCAGGGCCCGACGATGCCGCGCACGCGGCCCCCGTGCCGCTCCTCGATCTGCTCCGGCGTCCAGCCCTCGGTGGCGCCACCGAGGGCATCACCCACTGCGGCCCCGGTGATCACGGCCACCGACCGGTCCTCCAACCAGCTCACGGCTGCTCTCCCCTCGTCGTTCCTGCGTCGTCTGCGTCAGTTACTGCGTGATCTCGTCCCAGCCGCTCGTGAGCTGCTCGGCGAGCTCCGCCTCGTCGGTCTCCTGCGCCAGGTAGCGCTGGTAGGCGGGCGTCGCGACGGTGTCCTTCCACTGCGCGTACGAGTCGGCGAAGAGGTACGGCGCGGCGGTGAAGTTCTGGCCCGAGGCCAGGATCGTGCTCCAGCCGTTCTCGTCGCCGAGCTTCTCGGTGAGCGCCTCCTGGGCCGACGTCGTCGCCGGGATGAGGGCGTCCGCCTCGTTCAGCGCGGCCAGGTGCTCCGTCTGCGTGAAGAACTCGATGAACTCGGCCGACTCCTCGACGTGCTCGGAGTCGATGTTGACCGACAGCGTCTGCGGGTTGGCGGCCTGCTGCGGGCCCTCGGGGCCGGCCAGCGGGGGCAGCGCCACCCAGTCGAAGCCCTCCGGCGCGTCCTTCGCGATGTTCGCGGCCTGGTAGGAGCCCTGCACGGTCATCGCCGTCTGCCCCGCGTAGAAGGAGGCGATCGCCTCCGAGCCCGACTGGGTCAGGGTCACCGGCAGGATCGACTTGTCGTCGTAGGCCATGGCGTGCACCAGCTCGGGCAGGGCCATCTCGCCCTCGCCGACGGTGAGGTCGGCGTCCTCGCCCGTGCCGGAGATGTACGTGCCGCCGAAGCCGGGCGCGAGCGCCATGAACGCGGCGGTCGGGCTCGACAGGCCCCAGCCGAGCCCGTAGACGTCACCCTTCGTGGTGGCCTGCGCGATCTCGCGCAGCTCGTCCCACGTCATGGTCTCGCCCGTGGGGATCTCGACGCCGGCGTCCTCGAGCAGCGTGCGGTTGGCGAACACCACGTAGGACTGCAGCTCGGTCGGGTAGGCGATCACCTGGTCGTCGACCGTGACCGAGTCGAGGATGCCCTCGGGGATGTCGGCGCGGCGCTCGTCCGACATGAGGTCGGTCAGGTCGGCGAGGTAGCCGTCGCGCGCGAAGGACACGATGCTCGCGGCCTCGTAGTGGATGACGTCGGGCGCGGCGCCGCCGTTGAACTGCGTGATGAGCTTGTCGTAGACGCCGTCCCAGCCCGCGGGGACGATCTCGACCTGCACGTCGGGGTTGGCCTCGTTCCAGTCCTCGACGATCGACTCGGTCGCGGCGATGGCCGCCGGCTGGTCGGACAGCGCCTGGAACGTGAGGGTCACCGGGCCGTCGTCACCGGAGCCCCCGCTGCCGCACGCGGCCAGGGCGAGGGTGGTGGTCGTGAGGCATGCGGCGATGAACACTCCACGAGACTTCATGGGTCTACCTTTCGTCGGGTGGGCGGTCATCCCTTGACCGCCCCGGCCATGAGGCCGCCGGTGAGCTTCCTCTGCATGATCGAGAAGAAGACGATGCTGGGGATCGCGGCGAGCACGGAGCCCGCCGCGAGCGGGCCGAGCGCGACCTTGCCCTCGCCGCCGATGAAGGTCGACAGCGTGATCGGCAGGGTGTAGTTCTCGGGCGACTGGAGCAGCACGAGCGCGAAGAAGAACTCGTTCCAGGAAGAGACGAAGCTGAACATCGCCGTGGCCACGACGCCCGGCGCGAGCAGCGGGAAGACGATGCGGCGCAGCACCTCCAGGCGGCTCGCACCGTCCATCGAGCCGGCCTCCTCGAGCTCGACGGGGATGCCGGCGACGTAGCCCTGCAGCATCCACAGCGCGAACGGGAGGGTGTAGGTGGTGTGCACCAGAATCAGGCCGCCCAGGCTGTCGGTCAGGCCGATGGTCCGCAGGATCAGGAACAGCGGCAGGATCACGAGGATCACCGGGAACACCTGGCTCACCAGGATCCAGCCGACGCCGGCCGCCCGGATCGCGCCCTTGAGCCGCGCCAGCACGTACGACGCCGGCAGCGCGATGAGGATGACCAGGGCGGTGGACGCCAGCGCCACGACCACGCTGTTGCCCGCGGAGCTCACGAGCCCCTGGCGGGCGAGGGCGTCCGCGTAGTTCTCCCAGTGCCACTCCTGCGGCAGCAGGTTGACCACCAGGGAGTTGAGCTCGGCGGACGACTTCACCGACGCCGAGACGAGCCACAGCAGCGGGAAGCCGAGGAACAGGATGTAGGCGGCCAGCGCCACGTACTGGGCGGGACGGACGAGTGCGCGCATCGGCTCAGCCCTTCTTCTCGGCGCGGTCCTCGCGCAGCTGCGAACGCAGGTACAGCGCGAGGAGGACGACGACCACGACCACGAGCACCACGCCCATCGCGGCGGCGTACCCGATGTTGCGGTTCTTGAACGCCTCCAGGTAGGTGAACAGCATCGGCAGCATGGTGCGGCCGCCGGGCCCGCCCTCGGTCAGCACGTAGACCAGCGAGAACGAGTTGAAGTTCCAGATGAAGTTCAGCGACGTGATGGACGTGACGATGGGACGCAGGCTCGGCAGCGTCACCGCCCAGAACCGGCGCCACGCGCCCGCGCCGTCCATCGCGGCCGCCTCGTTGAGCTCGGCCGGGATCTGCTGGAGACCGGCCAGGAGCGTCACCGTGGTCTGGGGCATACCCACCCAGACGCCGACGACGATGACGGCGGGCAGCGCCGTGGAGAAGTCCGCGAGCCAGTTGATGTCGTCGGGCAGGCCCACCGCGCCGAGCGCCGCGTTGAGCGGGCCCGCGTTGGGCGAGTAGATCATCTTCCACATGATCGCCACGACGACGGGCGGCATCGCCCACGGGATCAGCGCCAGCACCCGGGTGAGGCCCTGCAGCCGCAGCCCGGAGTTGAGCAGCAGCGCCAGGCCCAGCGCGGCGACGAGCTGGAGCACCGTGACCGACACGGCCCACACGAGGCCGATCCGGAACGACTCCCAGAAGAACGAGTTGCCCGCCAGGCGCACGAAGTTGTCGACGCCGACGAACTGGTAGTCGGGGCGGCGCACCAGCTCGGCGTCGGTGAACGCGAGCAGCACGCCCATGAGCAGCGGCGCCACCGACAGCACGAGGATCGGCAGCAGCGACGGCATCACGAGCGCGGCGGCCTCACGGCGCCGGGCGCGTTCCATGCCGGTGGTGCGCCGACCGGGCCGGGACGCCGGTGGCCGGGGCGAGGCGAGGACGGTCATCGTGCTCTCTTCTCCTTCGAAGGGGCGGCGGCGGTGGACTCGCGCACCACGAGGTGCGGCCCGACGGCGACCTGCCGGGCGGGCTCGACGCCGTCGCCGACCCGGTCCAGCACGAGCCGGGCGGCCAGGCGCCCGCGCTCGGCCGAACCGAGCGAGACGCTGGTCAGGCTCGGCTGGAAGACCTTGCCGATCTCGGTGTCGTCCATGCCGGTGACGGCCAGGTCGCCCGGCACGGACAGGCCCAGCTCCCCCGCCGCCCGGATCACGCCGATCGCGAGCAGGTCGTTGGCGGCCACGACGGCGTCGAGGCCGCCGCGCGCCAGCAGGCGCCGCCCCGCCTCCAGGCCCGCGGCGACGGTGAAGTCGTCGGCCCGCTCGGTCTCGGCGTGCTCGCCCGTGAAGGCCGGGCCGGACGTCGCGGCGTCGAACCCGCGCTGGCGGGCGGCGCCCGGGGTGGTGTCGAGGGGGCCGTTCACGAAGCCGATTTGGCGGCGGCCGATCTCCAGCAGATGGGCGACGGCCTGGCCGAGGCCCGCGGCGGAGTCCGTCGACACGGAGTCGATGCCGTGCTGCTCCAGCGACCGGCCGATCACGACGACGGGCACGGGCGCCTGCATGATGGCGGTCACCAGCTCGTCGTCGGTGCGCAGCGGGCTGACGATCAGGCCGTCCACGAACCCGCTGCTCAGGCTGCGGACGAGGTCGGCCGTCGAGGCCACGGTGTGCCCCGTGGACATGACCACCACGCGGTACCCGTGCGGCGCGAGCACCTCGTGGATCGCGGTGAGCATCTCGACGTAGACCGGGTTGCCGATGTCGGCGACGGCGAACGCGACCTGGAAGGTGCGCTTCATGCGCAGGGACCGTCCGGTCGCGTCGGGGCTGTACCCGAGCTCGGCGGCGGCGGCGCGGACCCGTTCGACCATCGCGGGGCTGGCCCCGGTGCCGTGCAGGGCGCGCGACGTGGAGGCGAGCGAGACCCCGGCGCGCTCGGCCACCTGGATGAGGGTGGCGCGTGATGACGTCACTGTCGCTCCACTTCGTCGGACCACGTCTTCGTCGAACCATTTTCTGGAAACGTTTCCAGATCCTGTCCGAGGACAGCCTGGAAACGTTTCCGGGTGATGCGGACGAGTGTGGCACCGCCCACTCCGGGACGTCAAGGCGAGGTTCTGACGCGCCAGCTCGGTCCCTTGCGATGCGCCCCGCGGTCAGTTCGGTCGGTTGCCCTGAGATCGGTCCATCAACCGACCGACCTCAGGGCGACCGACCGATCTCAGCTCCGCTGTGGTGACATGTGACCGAAGTCAGGCGTGGGGCGGTGCGTGGCGCCGGCCGCCCACCAGGGCGGCCGGCGCGACGGCCAGGCACAGGGCAGCGGTCGTGAGGAGCCCGACCGTGAAGCTCGTGCCGGCCGCGACGAAGCCGACGACGAGCGAGCCGAGGCCCGTGCCGGCGTCGAACCCGATGTTCCAGACGGCGCTGGCGATGCTGCGGTCGCGGTCGGGCACCGCCGCGAACGCGGTGACCAGGGTGAGGTTCTGCAGGCTGCCGTAGGAGACGCCGACGATCGTCATGCCCGCGACCAGCCCGACGGGCCCCGGGCCGGACCCGGTGAGCGACCATCCGCAGAGGCCGAGGCCCGCCGCACAGAGGACGAGCAGCGGCGGCACGAACCGGCTCGGACCGTACCGGTCGGCCAGGCCACCGACCAGCCAGCGCGACAGGGCCGCCGCGACGGTGAGCCCCAGCAGACCGACCATGGCGACCGCGGCGCCGTGCCCGAGCTGCGGTGCGAACGTGAGAAGTGCCCCGCCCGGCGTGGTGACGGCGAGCAGCACGACCGAGGGCAGCGCCAAGGCCAGGAGGGTCCGCGCCCGGCCGCTCCGCGGGACGCCCAGCGCCTCGGCAGCACCGCCCGCCACCGTGCCGTCGAGCAGGCGTCCGAGGGCCGCCGCGAAGGGCACGGCGAGGGCGGGCAGGGCACCCGCGACGAGCACGACCCGGAAGTCGACCTCCTCGGCGAACCAGGCGGCGCTCGGCGTGAGCAGCACCTGGGGAGCCGCTACCGCGAGACCGTAGACGCCGATCGCCCGGCCCCGGCGGGAGGAGTCGACCAGCTCAGCGATCGCCGTCGCGCCGCAGACGGTCACGACCGCGAACCCGGCTCCCCGCACGGCGGAGGCCACCAGGATCCATCCGAGCTGGTCGGTCAGCGCGAGCGCCGGAGACGGGAGGCCGAGCAGCAGCACACCGGCGACGAGCGTGGTGCGCCACCCCAGCCGGCGCAGCGCACCGGGCACGGCGGTCTGGAAGGCGACGGTCGCGAGCATGAGCACGGCGTTGACGAGCCCCGCGCCGCCCTCGTCGGCGCCGCCGTGAGCGGCCCACAGGGGCGCCGTCGGCAGCAGGAGCGCGTAGCCGGCGAAGCCGAGCAGCGACATCAGCACCAGTGCACCGACGCCCGGCACGCGGAGCACGGGCTGTTCCGGGGCGGTCGGCGTGGTCACGTGAGCCCACCCTACCGAGCGCCGGTTCGCCGGCCGCGCCATCGCCCGGCGTCAGGCGGGCTGGTGCCGGGTGCGGTAGGCCTGGACCTTCATCCGGTTGCCGCACGTGCGCATGGCGCACCACTCGCGGCGGCGGCCGCGCGACCGGTCGAGGTAGACCTGGGTGCACTCGGGCCGGCCACACTCGCGCAGCAGCGCGGCGTCCGGTCCGCCGAGGATCTCGGCGGCCTCGCGCGCGACCGCCGCCAGGCCCTGGGCCGCGGTGCCGGTCCGGCGCACGCCGTCGGCCCCGAGCCGCACGACGACGGGCGGCGCGGCGGCGTGCCGGTTGATCACGGCGGTGGCCGTGGCGGGGTCGGGCACGGGGCCGGGCACGGAGCCGGGCACAGCGTCAGGCCCGAGGCGCGCCGCGACCAGGGCGTAGACCGCCTCGCGCAGCTCGACGGCCGCCGCGAGGTCGGCCTCGTCGGCGTGCGGGGCGGCGTCGAGCATCCCGGACTCGACGAACCAGTCGTCCAGGAGCCCGGGCGTCGCGAGCTTCTCGTCGGGGTCGGGGTTGCGGCGCGCCCGCAGCGTGCCCAGGAAGTCCAGGGCGAGGGTGCCGCACGGGAAGGCGTGGTTCATGTAACCAGTCTGAGCGGTGACCGGTGTGACGCACAAGTCTCGTAACTTGTTTGACTGGTTACACCTGACGTGCCACAGTCGTGCATCCCAGTAACCGTTCAGAGTGGTTACACGAACCGAGGAAGTCATCATGGAACTCACGCTCGAGGTCGTCGTCCTGCCCGTGTCCGACGTGGACCGCGCCAAGGACTTCTACGCGCGGCTCGGCTGGCGGCTCGACGCCGACTTCGCCACCGAGCGCGGCCTGCGCGTCGTGCAGCTCACGCCGCCCGGCTCCGCCGCGTCGATCATCTTCGGGGAGCACCTCACGGACGCGGCGCCCGGTTCGACGCGCGGCCTCCACCTCGTGGTGACCGACCTCGCCGCCGCGCGCGCCGAGCTCGCCGGGCGGGGCGCCGACGTCAGCGAGATCTGGCACGACCAGGACGGCGTCTTCCACTGGGCCGGCACCGCCAACCGGGTACCGGGCCCGCACCCGGAGCACGACAGCTACGCCTCGTTCGCGTCGTTCGCCGACCCGGACGGCAACGAGTGGGTGCTCCAGCAGGTCGTCGACCGGCTCCCGGGACGGTGACCGCCATGGACACCAGCGAGATCCTCCGCGACCTGCTCACGCGCGCCGCCGACGCCCACGGCGTCCACGAGCAGGAGGAGCTGGGCGGCGTGTACGACGAGGCCTGGCCCGCGTGGTACGCGCAGCACATGGCGCGCACCCTCGCCGAGCGGGGGTACCGCATCGTGCGCGGCTGACCGTCAGCCGGCGGGCGCCCGCCCCACGGCCCAGCGGAAGGCGTTGCGGAACAGGTAGCTCCCGTCCGCACGCCGGTACGGCGCCGCGGCGGCGAGCACCACGGGCGCGAGGTCGGCGACGGTCGCCGGGTCCTCCCCCAGCAGGACGCCGCTCACGAGGTCGTCGTCGTGGGCGGCGGTCCACGGCACCGTCGTCAGGCCGACGTCCAGGACCTCCCAGCGGGCGTCGGCGAGCGCCCCGGCCAGGCCGCCCGCGACGCGGAGCGGGCCGTCCTCGGGCGGCTCCTCGCCGTCGGCCACGGCCAGGGCGGTGTCGAGCGCGTCGAGGTCGTTCCGTGCGCGCTCGGCCCAGCCCGCCAGGCCGAGCACGCCGCCCGGCGCGAGCACGCGGGCGGCCTCGGCGAGCGCCTCGTCCGGGTCGGCGAGCTGGAACGCGTTGACGGCGAGCACGGCGTCGAAGGCGGCGTCGTCGAACGGGAGGTCCTCGAACTCGCCCCGTCGCACGTCGACGCCTGGGGCGCGGGCCTGGGCGAGCTCGGCCATCCGGGCCGCCGGGTCGACGCCGCTGGGCCGCGCGCCCTGGTCGCGCAGGTGCGCCAGCAGCGCGCCGGTGCCGCAGCCGACGTCGAGCACGCGGGTGCCGGGCCCGATCCCGGCCGCGTCCAGCAGCGGCGCCCAGACGGGCCGGGCGAAGGTGCCCCAGGAGCGGTCCCAGTCGTCGGCGAGGTCGGACCAGGGATCTGCGGGCATACGGCGAGACTAGCCGAGCGCGCGCGCCAGCTCGCGGAGCACGGCCACCACCGCCGCGGCGCCGGGCGCGCGCTCGGGGCGGGTCACGGCGACGGCGGCGCGGCCGAGCCAGGCCGGGTCGTCGACCGGCACCGTGACGACGCCGGCGGGCACGGCGGCCGCGGCGATCTCGGGCAGCGTCGTGATCCCGAGCCCGGCCGCGACGAGGCCGAGCCGTGCGTGCCACTCGCGTGCGGAGTACGCCACGCGCGGTGCCGGGAGCGTGGGCCAGGCGCCGAACTGCGGGTCGCCGCTCAGGCCCGTGCCGACCACCCAGTCCTCGTCGGCGAGCTCGGCCACGGGAACCTGCTCCCACCCGGCGAACCGGTGGCCGCGCGCCACGGCGAGCAGCGACCGCCCGTCGACGAGGTGGTCGGTGCGCAGTCCGTCCAGGTCGTAGGCGGGCAGGTCCGCGCCGACGGCGACGACCGCGACGTCGAGGCGGCCGGCCCGCAGCTGCCGGAGCTGGGCGGGCGTGGACGCCTCCCGCAGGTCGACGGTCAGGCCGGGGTGCCGCTGCCGCAGGACGCCGACGGCGCAGGGGACGAGCACCCACGTGGCGGTCGGGAAGGCGCCGAGCACCACGCGGCCCGCGAGCCGGTCGGCGAGGCGCGCCAGGTCGGTCGGCACGGCGTCGATCTCGGCGAGCGCGGCGGCGGCGCGGCGCGCCACCCGCTCCCCGGCCGGGGTCGGCGCGACGCCGCGGGCACCCCGGACGAACAGGGTCGCGCCCGCCGCGGCCTCGGCGGCCGCGACCTGGCGGGAGACGGCGGACTGCGTGTACCCGAGCAGGTCGGCGGTGGCCGTGAAGGACCCGGTGGCCACCACGGCCTGGACCACCCGCAGGGCGGTGACGGTGAGCTCGGCCATGCGCCCATCATGAGCCATGCCGCGCCCGCATGTCTTGTGTGCGCAGGAGTCGCTGGTGGAATGCCTCGACGGGGCGCAGGGTGGAGGCATGACAACACTCACCTGGTTCATCACCGGAGCGGCCAAGGGCCTCGGGCGCGAGTGGGCCGAGGCGGCCCTCGACCGCGGCGACCGCGTCACGGCCACCGCGCGGGACGTCAGCGCTCTGGGGCCGCTCGTCGCGGCGTACGGCGACGCCGTCCTGCCCCTGCCCCTGGACGTCACGGACAAGGAGGCCGTGCGGTCGGCCGTCGGGCGGGCGGTCGAGCACTTCGGCCGGCTCGACGTCGTCGTGAACAACGCCGGGTACGGGCAGGTCGGCATGGTCGAGGAGCTCACCGAGCAGGAGCTGCGCGACCAGCTCGAGACCAACTTCTTCGGCACGGTCTGGGTCACCCAGGCGGTGCTGCCCGTGCTGCGGGCGCAGCGGTCCGGCAGGATCCTCCAGGTGACGAGCGAGGGCGGCGTGCGCGCCTTCCCCGGCTTCGGCGCCTACCACGCGTCCAAGTTCGCGGTGGAGGGCCTGTCCGAGTCGCTCGCGCAGGAGGTGGCGCCGTTCGGCGTGCACGTCGTCGACGTCGAGCCCGGGCCCTACGCGACCGGGTTCGGGCCGGGGCTGCGCGTCAGCGCCGAGCACCCCGACTACGCCGAGGTGCGGACCGCGACCGCGCCGCGGTTCGAGCTCGGCGACCCGCGGGCGACCCGCGCCGCGCTGCTGCGCGTGGTCGACGCGCCGGAGCCCCCGCGGCACGTCTTCCTCGGCAAGCCGTTCGCCGAGGTGGAGCGCCTCTACACCGAGCGCCTGGACACCTGGCGCGCGTGGCAGCCCGTCGCGCTGGAGGCCTTCGGCGCCGGGAGCCCGGTCGCTCCGTAGCATGGGGCGATGGCGGACGGCGAGGCACGCACGCGGGGACGGACCTACCGGAAGGGGTCGGCGCGGCGCGCGCAGATCCTGCTGAGCGCCATGGAGCTGTTCGCGCAGCGCGGCGTCGGGGCGTCGCTGCGTGCCATCGGCGAGGCGATCGGCGTCTCGCACGCCGCGCTGCGGTACTACTTCGCCCACCGCGACGAGCTGCTCGTCGAGGTGTACCGCACCCACGAGCACCGGTCGCGGCAGGAGCCGCCCGGTCCCGGTGCGCTGTCGGCGGTGGGGCTGATGGAGCGCAGCGCCGAGCGGAACCGGTCGATCCCCGGCCTGGTCGAGCTGTACGCGACGCTGACCACCGACGCCCTGCGGGCCGAGCAGCACCCCGAGACCCACCGGTTCGTGCACGAGCGGTTCCGGCGGGTGCGGGCCGACCTCGCCGAGCGGGTCCGGGCCGGGCAGGCCGCGGGCGCCGTCCCGGCCGACATCGACCCGTCCGACGCCGCGGCCCTGGTGGCCGCGGCGTCGGACGGTCTGCAGCTGCAGTGGCTGCTCGACCCCGAGAGCGTGGACGTGCGCCGGTCCCTCGCGCTGCTGGAGCGGCTGCTGCCGGGCCCGGCGGCCGACCCCGCGCCCTAGCTCGGCACGGTCGGGTCCCAGCCCTCCGGGAGCGGCGCGACCGGCGGCACGGCCGAGCCGATCTCGACCGCGCTGCCCGTGGCCGCGGCGTCCTGGACGCCGAGCAGGATGTCCAGCACGTGCGCCGCGACGGCCCCCGAGGCCCGCTCGGTGCCGCCGTCGCGGATCGAGCGCACGAGGTCCACGACCCCGGCCCCTCGGCCGAGCTCGGGGCCCTCGGCGGGCAGGGCCGTCGGCTCCTCGGAGCCGTAGCGCCACAGCGTGGAGCCGCCGTCGAACGCGTTCGGGTCGGGCAGCACGAGGGTGCCGTCGGTGCCGTTGACCTCGACGAACCCGTTGCGCGGCAGGGCGTGCTGGAACGAGAACGTCGACTGCGCGGAGCGCCCCTCGCCGAACTCGATCAGGGCGGCGTGGTGCGTGGGCACCTCGACGGGGAACACCTCGCCCGCCCGGGGGCCGCTGCCGATGGTGCGCGTGGTGCGCGAGGTGGAGGCCACGGCCTGGACCCGGGTCGCCGACCCGAACACGTGCACCAGCGTGGTCACGTAGTACGGCCCCATGTCGAGCAGCGGGCCGCCGCCCAGGGCGAACAGGAAGTCGGGGCTCGGGTGCCACGACTCCGGGCCGGGCACGTGGAACATCGTGGTGGCCGTCAGCGGCTCGCCGATGTCGCCGCGCGCGATCGCCCGCAGCGCCGTCTGCACGCCCGCGCCCAGCACGGTGTCCGGGGCGCACGCGACGCGCAGGCCGCGGTCCGCGGCGTCCGCCAGGAGCGCCGCCGCGGCGTCCCGGTCGAGGGCGAGCGGCTTCTCGCTCCACACGTGCTTGCCCGCGGCCAGGATGCGGTGCCCGACCTCGGCGTGCACCGCCGGGACGGTGAGGTTGACGACCACGTCGATGTGGTCCCGGGCCAGCAGCTCGTCCACCGTGCCCGACGCCGGCACGCCGTAGGCCTGCGCCTGGGCGGCGGCCCGGTCGAGGTCGAGGTCGGCGACGAACCGCACCTCGACGTCGGGGAACCGCGTGAGGTTCGCCAGGTACTGGTTCGAGATGTTGCCGGCCCCGACCACGCCGACGCCCGCGGCGGTCACCGGTCGTGCTCCGTGAGCCACGCGAGCGACCCGGCGATGCCCTCGAACACGTCGCCGCGGTAGGCGTCGAACTCGATCACGCGCGTGGCCGCCGGGGCGGCCGTCAGGATCGCGGGCACGTCCACCTCGCCGGCGCCCAAGGGCTGCTGCCGCTCGACGTCGCCGTCGAGCGTGCCGTCCTTGACGTGGATCAGGCGCACGCGGTCGCCGAGCGCCGCGAGCAGGGCCGGGGTGTCGGCCCCGCCGACGGCCGCCCAGTAGGTGTCGACCTCCAGCACCACCTCGGGCGCGAGGCGGTCGGCGAGCAGCTCCAGCGCGTGCCGGCCGTCGAGGCGCGCGCTCAGCTCCCACGCGTGGTTGTGGTACCCGAACGCCAGCCCCCGCTCGGCGGCCAGGGGCGCCAGCGCGTTGAGCCGGTCGGCGAGCCGGGCCACCTGGTCGGCGGTCTGCCACCGGTCGGCCGGCACGTACGGGTCGATGACGGTGGCCATGCCGAGGGCGGCGGCCGCGTCGAGGACCGCCCCGGGGTCCTCCGCGTCCAGCACGGGCGCGTGGCCCGACGGCGCGGTCACGCCCGCCGCGGCGAACGCGCGCCGGTACTCGTCGGTGCGCTCGTGGAACGCGTACGGCTCCACGTGCGAGAGCCCGGTCTCGGCCAGGCGCGCCACGGCGCCGGCCAGGTCGTCCGCTATCGCGTCGCGGACCGAGTAGAGCTGGACGGAGACTGTCGGTATCGACGTCGGCATCGGCATGGAACTCCCTTGTTCGAGGCCTGGCGCGACGATCGTAGTGGCGAAATTCTTACAGTGGAAGGTTTTTCCGCCCGCGAGCTTCACCCGGCGATCTCGAGCCACCACTCCAGGCGCCCACCGCCGTCGAGGTGCGCCACGCGGTCCTGGCCGGCACGGTCACGGTTGGTCTCCGCGCCGAGCAGCGGCTCGAGGCCGATCGAGCGGTAGGGGGCGCCGTCGGGCCAGCCGCCCAGGTTGCGCCACACCACCAGGGACACGGGCGCGTCGGACGGCGTGCCCCACCGCAGCCGCAGCCGGTCGGCGCCGTCGACGACGTCCACCCGGTCCGTCGCGACGACGGCGCACCGGGCGGTGCCGTCGTCCGGGCCGAGGGCGTCGAGGGGAACTCCCCCGGCGTCGGGCCAGGTGGCGGGGGTCGTGTCGCCGGGATTCGGCCACTCGACGACCAGCACGTCCGGGGTGCCGGGGACCTCCAGGCGGGCGCCGGGGCCGACGTCGAGCAGGAGGTGGACGGCGTGCAGCACCGGGGCGGCGGGCGGGCCGGTGACCGTGTAGCCGGCGCGGACCGTGCCGTCGTGCGTGGTGAGGCGGCGGGTCAGGGCGAGGTCGCCGGCCTCGACCCGGGCCGCCGGCCCCGACGGCGTCCAGGGCCGGGACCACACCTCGCCGTGGTCGCTCGGGCCGTTGATGGTGGGGAAGCACTCCTCGCCGCCGCCCGCGTCGACGAACGGGTCGCCGGGCGCCACCGTGGCCCGGGCCGCGGCCGGGACGCGGGGGTTGCGCCAGAGCCACTCCCGGTCCGGGGTGGCGAGGGAGGTCCAGCGGCCGCCCAGGGCCAGGTCGGTGCGGACCATCAGCGGCCGGGCCGGCGTCCTCGGTTCGGTCATGCCCGCATCCTCACAGCCGGTCCAGGATCACGACGTCGCAGTCCGTCCACGTCCACGGCACCGTGAGCCCGTCGGACG
This sequence comes from Promicromonospora thailandica, assembly GCF_024171955.1. Classification (GTDB taxonomy): domain Bacteria; phylum Actinomycetota; class Actinomycetes; order Actinomycetales; family Cellulomonadaceae; genus Promicromonospora; species Promicromonospora thailandica. The sequence continues at coordinate 22,152 of NZ_JAMTCS010000004.1, forward strand.
CCAGCTCCGTACCGGTGCGGGTCTCGCCGGTGCCCCGCACGCGGTAGCGGGCGTCCGGGGCCAGGTCGCGCAGGCGCACCGTGAAGGGGTCGTCGGCGGCGGGCCGCCGCCAGGCCAGCAGCACGACGGTGCCGGGTCCGGTGTACTGCACCGCGCACGCGTCCTCGGCGGGCCGGCCGTGCCGGCGGACCCGACCGGTGTGCAGCACGGGCCGGAGCGAGCGGTAGAGGTCCACGAACGATCGCGCGCGGCGGCGGGTCTCGCCGTCCCAGGCCAGGAGATCGGCCCCGATCCCCAGGACCCCCGCCATCGCGACCACGAACCGGAGCTCCGGGCTCGCCGGGGCGTCGTCCCGGTCAGGGTCGCGCAGGTCGGGCAGGTCGGTGACCCACGAGCTCATGGTCCAGGCGGGCAGCACGCCCAGGAAGCCGTGCTGGATCGCCAGGCGGTCGCGCGGCCCGGTCTCGTCGCTGGGCCAGACCACGTCGGTGCGGGCGAGCACGGCATGGTCGATGCGTCCGCCGCCGCCCGCGCACGCCTCGACGGTGACGTGCGGGAACTCGGCCCGCAGGGCGTCGAGCACGCGGTAGTAGGCCTGGGTGTGCCGCCAGGACCAGTCGTCACCACCCGGGGCCGTGACCCCGCCGTCGGCGATGGAGCGGTTCATGTCCCACTTCAGGTAGCTGATGTCGGTCTCGGTGAGCAGCCGGCGCAGCGTGCCGAGCACCCACTGCTCGACCTCGGGCAGGCCCAGGTTCAGCACGTACTGGTGGCGCAGCGTCTCCAGGGGGCGCCCGGCCACGTGGTGCGCCCACCCAGGGTGCGCGCGGTACAGGTCGCTGTCCGGGCTCACGGCCTCGGGCTCGACCCACAGGCCGAACCGCAGGCCGAGCGCGCGGACGCCGTCGGCGAGCGGGCCGAGCCCGTCCGGGTTGCGGTCGGTGTCGACGTCCCAGTCCCCCAGCGCGGCCCGGTCGCTCGTGCGGCCGCGGAACCAGCCGTCGTCGACCACGAAGACCTCGGCGCCCACCTCGGCCGCCGCCTGCGCGAGCCGGAGCTGGTGCTCCACGCGGACGTCGAACGTGGTGGCGAACCACGAGTTGTAGACGACGGGCCGGTGCTCGGGGCCCCGCGTCCGGGCCAGGGTCGCCTGGTAGGCGTGCCAGGCCTGGGCCAGGTCGTCGGCGTCGCCCTCGACGCGCACCCCGGCCAGGGTGGGCGTGGTCAGGGTGCCGCCCGGCTCCAGGGTGAGGATGCCCGACTCGTCGTCGGGCCCGGCCGAGACCCGCACGTGGTCGGAGAAGGGGACGGCGTCGAGCGCCATGCGCCACGAGCCGCTGTACGCGAGCGCGACGCCGTACCGTGCGCCGCCGTCCGCCGGGACCACCGTGACCACGGGCGCGTACGTGTGGCTCGTGATGCCCTGCCTGCTGCCGATGCTGAGCGTGCCTGCCCCGAGCGTGGCCCGGAACGGCGTGAGCTCGCGCGACCACGCGCCACCGAGCAGGTCCACGTGCGCCTCGCCCTGAACCGGGACGTTGAAGGTCCCGCCCCAGCCGCGCAGCAGCTCGACCGGCTGGTCCGAGCGGTTGCGCAGCTCTGCCCACTTCTCCACGACGTCGTGGGCCGGGTGGGTGCGCAGGTGCAGCGTCACGTCCAGCCCGAGCCCGGGGTCGGTCAGCGGGCAGACCAGGTGGGTGCCGCCGGCGTCGTCCCGGGTGAGCGAGACCTCGCCGGAGACGGTGAGGCGGGCGCCCCGGGCGCCGTCGGCGCGGCGCACCACGAGCTCGGCGCCGTGCACGTTGCGGGTGCCGAGGGCCGTGGCCTCCAGGGGCAGCAGGTCGAGGTCGGCCTCGAACGACGACGTCGCCGCGACCGGCGCCACCGCCTCCCCGGCAGAGGGCCCCCAGCCGACCGTGACCAGCCCGGCCTCGCGCGGGGCGAGGCCGACGACGTACTGACCCGTGCGGGTCGGGAGGGTCCAGGTCACTTGTTGGCTCCTACGAGAAGGCCGGACACGAACTGCTTCTGGAACAGGAAGAACACGATCGCGGTCGGCACGGCCGCGATCAGCGAGCCCGCCGCGACCACGTTCCACGCGCTGGAGAACCCGCCCTGCAGGTTGAGCAGGGCCGCCGTGATCGGGAACTTCGCCTCGGTGCGCAGCACCGTCATCGCCCAGATCAGGTCGTTGAAGATCCAGGTGGTGGCCAGGGCCGCGAGCGCCGCGAGCGACGGCCGGGACAGGGGCAGCACGATGCGCCAGAAGATGCCGCCGGGCCCGGCTCCGTCGAGCCGCGCGGCCTCGAAGACCTCGTTCGGGAGGCCGCGCATGAACCCGTGCAGCACGAAGGTGTAGAAGCCGATGCCGAACCCGACCTGGACCACGACGAGCGCGGTGAGGGTGTCGCCGATGCCGAGGGCGGCCGTGATGGACGCGACCGGGACGAGCAGGATCTGCGGGGGCAGCAGGTTGCCGGCGAGCATGGTGAGCAGGACGGTGCGGCGCAGCGGGATGTCGAACCGGCTCAGCGCGTAGGCGGCGAAGGACGACAGGGCGAGCGAGGCGACGACGGCGCACGCGGTGACCAGCACGCTGTTGCCGAGCGAGCGGAGCACGCCGCCCTGGGTGAGCGCGGTGGTGAAGCCGTCGAGGCTGAACGACGCCGGGAGCGCGCCGAGGCCGCGGCCGGCGATGTCGTCGTAGGAGCGGACGGCGACGAACAGCACGAACACGATGGGGCTGAGCCACAGCAGCGTGACGGGCACCATCGCGACGTGCAGCCACGGGGAGCGGGCGGGCCGCGGACGGCGGAGGGCCTGGGTGGTCATGTCAGTCCTCCGTCCGGGCCTGGCGGGCGAGGTAGGTGATGATGAAGCCGATCGCGAGCGCGAAGATGACCACGGCGATGGCGGAGGCGTAGCCGAGGTTCCCCGTGGTGAACGCCTGCTGGAACATGTAGGTGCTCAGGAGCTGGGTCTCGTTGTAGGGGCCACCGCGGGTCATGGCCCAGACGATGTCGAAGGTGCGCAGCGAGTCGATGACGGTGACGGCGAAGACGACCATGTTCACGCCGCGCAGCTGCGGCATGACGATGCGCCAGAACCGCTGCCACGCGTTCGCGCCGTCGACGGCGGCGGCCTCCTCCAGCGTGCCGTCGGTGCCCTTGAGGCCGGCCAGGTACAGCACCATGATGTAGCCGACCTGGCGCCAGACGGCGGCGATCAGCACGGCCCAGAGGGCGACGGCGGGGTCGGCGAGCCACTGCCGTTCCAGGTGCTCGAGGCCGAGCACGCCGAGGGCGCCGTTGACCGGCCCGTCCGGTGCGTACATGACGCGCCAGAACAGGCCGCTGACGGCGAGCGAGACGACCATGGGCAGGTAGATCGCGCTGCGGTACAGGCTCACCAGGGGGCCGGGCTTGTTCAGGGTGACCGCGAGGACGAGGCCGCCCACCACGGACAGGCCGCCGAACCCGAGCACCCAGACCACGTTGTTGCGCAGCGCGGTCAGGAAGATCGGGTCGGCGGCCAGGTCGCGGAAGTTCTGCAGGCCCACGGGCTCGGCCAGGCCGATCCCGTCCCAGCGGGTCAGCGCGAGCGAGAACGAGTTCGCCGCAGGCCAGAACACCCAGAACGCCTCGACCACGAACGGGACCGCCAGGAACACCCAGACGAGCAGCGGGACGCGTGCGAGTCGCCTGCTCACGACGCGAAGACCCCCTCGGCCGCGCGCTGCCACTCGTCGAGGATGCTCGTCATGGAGTCGGGCTGGGCGAGGAACTTGGTCAGGGCGGTGTCGGCGGTGGCCTGCAGGGCGTCGGAGGAGTCGCGGTTGAAGAACTGCGTGATCTCCTCGGTGCTGTTCAGCAGCTCGATGCCCTTCTGCACCAGCGGACTGAACGCCGACGTGTCGACGTCGGGCGAGGTGGGCAGGTTGGACGACTTCGACTGCTCGATGTACTGCTGCTGCGACTCGGCGGAGGCGAGGTAGCTCAGCAGGTCGAGCGCGCCCTGGTGGTTGTCGCTCCGCGCGGCCGCGAAGAACCCGTCGGTGGGGGCCTCCTCGGCGGTCGGCACGGAGTCGTTGATGACCGGCACGGAGAAGAAGTCCAGGTCGTCGCGCTGGTCCTCGGGGAAGTAGCCGGACACGAACGCCCCGACGAGGTACATGGCGGACGTGTCCTGGGCCACGGGCGTCGCGGCGTCCTGCGCGGTGTAGGACGCCGCGTTCTTGTCGAAGTACGGGATGAGCCGCTTGTACTCCTCCATGACGGCCACCACCTCGGGGTCGTTGAAGGCGTGCTCCCCGGCCAGCAGCTCCCGGTGGTACTGCGCGCCGTTGATCCGCAGGTCGAGGTAGTCGAACCAGCCCGAGGCCATCCACGGCGTGGAGGACAGCCCGTTGGTCAGCGGCACGATGCCCTGGCCGCTCAGGTTCTCGCACAGCGCGTGGAACTCGTCCCACGACGTGGGCGGCTCGACGCCCCACTTCTCGAACGCCGACTTCTTGTAGAAGACGCTCCACCAGTAGTAGCTGGTCGGCACGAAGATCTGGTTGCCGGACGCGTCGCTGGACAGGCTCCGCAGCGCGTCCGAGAACCCGGCGCACGGCCCGTCGCCCTCCCACAGCGACGACACGTCCAGCAGCAGTCCCTCCTCCGCGTAGGACCGGGCCACCGACCCCGCGTACCAGCTCAGCACCTCGGGCGAGTCCCCCGAACGCAGGTAGTTGGTGAGCTGTGCCCGGAACTGCTCCGTGGCCACCGAGTTCAGCGTGACGTCGCCGCCCGGGTACGCCTTGACCAGCGCCTCCAGGGCGGCCTTGGGGTCGGCGTCCTGGATCGAGTTCTGCAGGGTGACGAGCCCGGAGCTCGCGCCGCCCCCGCCACCGCCGCTGCCGCCCTGCGTGGTGCCCACGCACGCGGCCAGCAGGCTCGCCGCACCCAGCGTCATACCGCCCGCGAGCAGCTCGCGGCGCGTGATCGTTCCCTTGGACATCTTCGTTCCTCCTCCGTGCACCCTCGTTGGTGCACCTGGTAACCGCTCAGATCGCGGGCGCGGGTCGGTCCGCGCCCGTCAGGATCGCCGCACACTCCTGCTGCAGCGCGACATCGGACCACATCGGGTGCTGCGGCGCCGCGTTGGAGCAGACCACCGCGCCCCACGCCCCCAGCCGGCGCGCCTCACGCAGCGCGTGCCGGCAGATCTCCGCCCCGACCGGGTCCTCCTCGAACCGGCCGTGCAGCGGCGTGTACCCCACGTACCCCTCGCCGAGGACCAGCGGGATGCCGCGGGCCGCGGCGACGTCGGCCGCCACCTCCAGCCACAGCGTCAGGCGCTGGAACATCGCCAGGCGGTGCGCACCCCACCGGTCGTACAGCCACCGGTCCCACGCCCGCGGGTCGCACCAGTCGTGCACGTACAGCTCGGGCAGCGCCATGATCGTGGCGCGCGTGCGCCACTCCTGGCCCGGCGGCACCGTCCAGGCCGCGAGCCCGGGCGCTCCCGGGCGCAGCAGCTCGCGCGCCCTCTCCTCGTCGAACTCGTCGACCGGCCCCCGCAGCCCGAACGTGTCCACCAGCTCCTGCAGCACCCCGTACACGTACGGGTGCACCACGAGGGCGTCGAGGTCGGCGGGCAGCGCGCTCAGCGCCCCCACCGGCACGCCCGCGTAGTTCACCGTGACCGGGCGGTCCGGGTGGCGCGCGCGGAACCGTGCGATGCCACGCTCGAGCCGGGGCGTCAGGGCGCGGACGGCGTCGTCGCCGCGGCCCACGCCCAGCCCGTCGGTGAGGTAGCCGATCTGCACCTCGTTGTGCAGCTCGGTGAGCAGCAGGCGGTGGCCGAGGTGCTCGGCCTCCAGCAGGTCCACCAGGTCGGCGTGGGCGTCGGCCAGCACCTCGGCCCGCACCTCGGGGTCGACCGCGTGCAGGGCCTCGTACCAGTCCGGCGTCGCCGCGAACGACGGCGACTGCTGGTACTCCCACGACGACGCGACGACGCCGACGTCGTGCCGGTCCGCGGCGCGGAACAGCTCCAGCAGGTGGGCGCGGGCGTCGATCGTCGTCGTGTGCCGCACGTCGTACCAGCGGGTGCGCTGCCCGAACGCGCCGCCGAGCGGGCCGAGGCCCAGCGCCGCGGTGTCCAGGCCCGACCGGAACAGCAGGAACGGCATGGCGCAGATCCGGATCGTGTCGTAACCGCGCTCGCGCGCCTCCGCGAAGGCGCGGTCCAGGTCCTCGAACGGCTCCCCCGGGCCGGTGCGCGTGTACCAGGAGAAGTCCCACAGGGTGATGACGCGGGGGCCCGCGGTGTGCAGCGAGACGGTCATGCCGGCTCCTTCGTGAGGTCCAGGCCCCGCGACACGGCGTGGCGCAGGTCGGCCGCGTGCCGGGAGGCCGCGAGGTCGGGGCGTTCCAGCAGCTCCCCGGCCCCCGCCGGGTCGCCGTCCAGGAGGGCGAGCTGGGCGTCGAGGAACAGCACCCGCCGGTCGCGCACGCGCAGCGGGTCCTCCTCGAACAGCAGCAGGTCGGGCAGCGAGGTGGCGAAGTAGTCCACGCGCGGCACCGCGGCGGCGAACTCGTCCCGGTAGGCGCGCAGGGCCGCCGTCAGCCCGTCCGCCTCGGCGGCGCGCCCCAGGCGGCGCAGGGCGAGCACCGTCCAGAACGTCTGCTCGCCGTGCTCCTGCGTGCTCATCTCCACGAAGTCGCCCCGCTGGTCCGCGGCGGTCCGCCACGCGTCGGCCGCGCCGTCGTGGGCCCCGGCCGCCGCGAGCGCGTCGCCCAGCAGCAGGTGCAGGTGCGCGGTGCTGGCCAGGGGGTGCCGGGCCTCGCCGAGGTTCGGGGGCGGGGCGAGCGCCGCACGCACGTGGCCGACGGCGTCCCCGGCGCGCCCGTCCGCGAGCGCGTCCAGCGCCCGGTGGACGTGGGCGCGGTCCCAGGCCAGGAGCGCCTGCCCCTCGCCGCCCTCCCACGGGTGCAGGCGGCGGCCGCCGAGGATCGTCAGGGCCTCGGCGGACCGGCCCACGGTGATCATGAGGTGCAGGGCCTCGACCGCGAGGTCGTCGCGGTCCAGCGCGCCGGCCCCGGGCTCCAGCAGGCGGGTCAGCCGCGCGGCGGGGGCCGCGCCCGTGAGGGCCGCGAGCTGGTCGCGCTCGTAGCGCAGCCGCGCGTCGCCGGGCGCCGCGGCGCAGGCCCGCTCGTAGGCGTCGGCGGCCGTGGCCAGGTCCCGCTCGTGGTTGACGGCGGCCAGCCCGATGTTGCGCCAGGCCACGACGTCGTCCGGGTCCAGGTCGGCGGCGGCGCGCCACAGGGCCAGCGCGTCGGCGCGGCGTCCGGCGGCGTAGGTCCAGTGTCCGAGCAGCGAGCGGGCGCGGGCGTCGCGCGGGTCGGCGTCGGCCGCCTCGCGCAGCACGGCGACGTCGGCGAGCCGGCCGGGGAAGCACCACGTGGCGTCCAGCCCCTGGGCCCGTGCCCGCTCGGCGGCGGCCTCCTCGGGCCGCCCCGACAGCCGCAGCACGTGCGCCCGGTGGTACGCGAGCAGCGGCCGGACGGCGGTCTGACCGGCGGGCCGGTGGTCCTCGCGGGCCTCGGCCTCGTCCAGGCAGGCCAGCGCCGCGTCGTGCTCCCCCACGTCCGCGAGCTCGATCGCCACGTCGAGCAGCGTCTGGGCGTCGTCCGTGGCCGGGCGGCCGTCGAGGTGCCGCAGCCAGGCGTCGAGCGGGTCGAGGCTGCGGGCGGCGGCGAGCACGGCCGCGGCGGCGTCGTGCCGGCGCAGGCGGCCGTGGCACACCACGGTCAGGGCGAGCGCCTGGAGGTGGTCGGGCTCGGTGCGGCGCACGTCGTCGAGCCGGCCGAGGGCGTCGGCGTAGCGCCCGGCGCGCGCGTCGAGGCGCGCCATCCGGTAGCCCGCGGGCGCCCGCCACGCCCGCGCCCAGGAGGCCTGCGCGTAGGCGGCGTAGGCGCCCACCTCGTCGCCGAGCGCCTCGCGTGCCAGGCCGAGCAGGTACAGCGCCGTCGTGTCGCGGGGGCTGCGGTGCAGCCGGGTGAGCCGGCCGACGGCGCGCTCCAGCAGGTCGCGCGCCTCCTCCGCGTCGCCCGCCGCGTAGGCGCGGCGCCCGAGCCCCACGAGGCTGTCGACGTGCCCGGGGTCGCGGTCCAGCGCCGCCCGCCAGTAGGGCTCCGGGGCGCGCGTGGCGTGCCGGTACAGGTCGAGGTGCGCGGCGACGAGGGCCAGCTCCTCGACGGTGCCGATGTCCTCGGGTGCCGGCGGCTCCTCGGCCGGGTCGGGCTCGGGCCCACGGTCCGCGCCCTCCGGCGTCTCGGTCCAGGCGACCAGGGTCCGGCCGCCGTGGGTGACCGTCACCGTGAGCGGGCCGGTCCCGGCCGCGACGTCACGCTCCAGGAGCACGGGCCGGGTCGGGTCGGCGGACACGACGTCGGCGGTCGGCCGGGCGCCGTCGGCCGTGAGCGTGACCGTCAGATCGTCCAGGGGCCGCGACACGACGACGCCGACGCGCGCCGTGCCGTCCCGCCGCTCCAGCCGGACCGCCGCGTCCGGCGTGGCCCGGTCCACCGGGCCGACGTCGCGGAACGGGTACCAGAGCTGCGAGAACACCTTGGTCTCGCCCGGCGCCAGGAGCGCGAAGTCGGGCTGGTTGTCCGTGAACACCCCCGCCATGAGCTCCACGTAGTGCGAGCCGTCGTCGGCCAGGTTGGCGTCCCACGCGTGCCCGAACGCTGCGTTGCCCCAGGTCCACTGCTTCTTGCCGGGCGAGAGGGCCCGGTCGGCCAGGTGCACGAAGCCGAGCCCCGCCGCGTGGTCGTAGCCCCCGAAGAACTCCTCGGCGCTGTTCAGACCCATGTACGACGTGGGCACCGGGATGTTGCGGTACCAGTCCAGCCGGTCGCCGCCCGAGGCCGCGAGCGCCGGGTAGTCCACCCCGTAGTAGGGCCGGTCGGCGTGCGGGAACGCGGTGACCGCGCGGCGCGCGTGGTCCGCGACCCAGGTGACGTCGTGCGGGAAGAAGGACTGGTAGTGGTTGTCGACCTTGGCGGCCACGTTGGCCCACCACAGGAAGGACTGCGGCAGCTCGCTGCGGTTGTACAGCCGCACGGCGAGCTCCAGCACGGCGCTGCCCGGCCGCAGCCGCACGCCGTGCATGCCCTTCATCCGGGTGAACGGGTCGTGGTCGGAGCACCAGACGACGACGGCGCCGTCGGCCTCCTCCTCGATCTCGACGTCCACGGGCAGGTAGGTGGCCGGACGGTGGTGCTGCGGCCAGTTCAGCTCGACGCCGCCCGCGACCCACGGCCCCGCGAGGCCCACCAGGGCCGGCTTGATCACGGGATTGGTCCAGAAGAAGTCCCGGCCGGTGCCGCGCTCGCGGGCCACGTGGATGCGGCCGCCCAGCTCGGGCAGCACCACCACGCGCAGCCACTCGTTCTCCAGGTGCACGGCGCGCCACTCGCGCGGGTGGGGCTCGTCGGCGATCTGGTGGTGGAACGGGAGCGGGTACACGCGGCCGGACGAGCCCTGGTAGACGCGCCGGTCCAGGTAGGCGGGGAACCGGTCCGGGGGCAGGGGTTCGTACGTGGTCAGGGTGAGCGGCGCCTCCCAGGCGGCCGCGGCCCGGCCGGCCAGGTCGGCGGGCCGGTCGGGCAGGTCGAGCACGGACTCCACATCGAGCATGGGTCCGACGCTACGAACCCGGCGGGCGCCTCGGGAAGCGACGTATCGACGCACTTGCCTGGACGATCCGACGATTTCCGGGACGGCTGACACCGGCACCGTCGCCGGGCTACCCTCCGGGGGTGCGCATCCGTGACGGGTTTCCCGGTCAGCGGCTGCGGGTGCTGCCGGGCGCCGTGGCCCGTGCGGCGTCCCAGGCCGGTCCCACCTCGCGCCTGCTGGTCACCGACGCGGGCTACTTCCCGCACGCCGCGAACCACGGGCGGGTGCGCGCCCGGGGCGCCACGGGCACCATCGTGATCGTGTCGGTGGCCGGCCGCGGGTGGTGCCGCACCCCCGGCGGTCTGCACCGCATCGACGCTGCTCAGGCGCTCGTGATCCCCGCCGGAGTACCCCACGAGTACTGGGCGGACGACGACGACCCATGGACGATCTGGTGGATGCACGCGCGCGGCCCGGACGCGACCGAGATCGAGCGCGACCTGGCCCGGCACGCCGGCCCGGACGACGTCGCGGTGGTCGAGGTGCACGACCAGGTGCGCGTGGTCGCCGACCTCGAGCGGGTGGTCGACGCCCTGGAGACCGACGAGACCTACCCGAGCCTGCTGCGCTGCGCCGGTGCGGCGTGGTCGGTGCTCGCCCAGGTCGCGGCCGACGCCGCCGCGGGCAGCCCCGTGCGGGGCGAGCCGGTGCGCGCGGCACAGGAGTACCTGCGCACCCACCTGGACTCCGTGGTGGAGGTGGCGGCGCTCGCGAGGCGGTTCGGGCTGAGTACGTCGCACTTCTCGGCGCGGTTCCGGGCGGCGACCGGCGGCGGCGTGGTCGAGTACGTGAAGCGGCTGCGCATGGCCCGGGCGTGCGAGCTGCTCATCACGACGGAGCTGCCCGTGGCCGACATCGCGCGCTCGGTGGGCTACCCGGACCCGTTCTACTTCTCGCGGCAGTTCCGCAGCGTGCACGCGTGCAGCCCGACGGACTTCCGGCGCGGCATCCACGACCGCTGACGTCGGATCGTCCAGGCGGGTGCGTCGTCCTCTGCATTCCGTCGGGGCCGGGGCGCGGGGTTTGCTGGGCGGGTTCCCTCCCCTCGGCCCCCGGCCGAGCCGACGACGACGTCAGGAGACCCCGGATGTTCACCGTACGAACCTGGGCGGCGCGGACGAGCGCCGCCCTGCTCACGACAGCGCTGCTCACGACAGCCCTGGTCACGACGGCGGGTGCCGCGCCGGCCGGGCCGGCCGGGCCGCCGCCGGCGGCCGGGCCGAGCCCCACCCCCTACCAGGGCTGGAACACCTACTACGGCCTGGGCGGCGACTTCACGGCCGACGAGGTGCTCGACGTGGCCGACTTCCTCGTGTCGTCCGGCCTCGCGGACGCGGGCTACGACATCGTGTGGCTCGACGGCGGCTGGCAGGCCGACGTGCCGCGCGACGCCGACGGCCTGCTGCAGGGCGACCCGGAGCGGTTCCCGGACGGCATGGCCGCGCTGGCCGACGCGATCCACGACCGCGGCCTGCGCGCCGGCATCTACACCGACGCCGGACCGTACATCCCCGGCACCTGCGGTCTGGGCAGCGGCGACCACTACCAGACCGACGCCAACACGTTCGCCGCGTGGGGGTACGACGCGGTCAAGGTCGACTTCCTGTGCGGCATCGCCGCCGACCTGGACCCGCGGAGGGCGTTCACCGCGTTCGCGCAGGCGCTGCGGGACAACAGCTCCGGCCGCGAGATGATCTTCAACCTGTGCAACCCGGTCACGTCGCCCGACTGGGGCGACTACCCGGAGGAGCAGCAGTCCACGTGGTCGTGGACGTACGCCCCCGGCATCGCCGAGTCGTGGCGCACCTACACGGACGTCGGCTTCGTGGGGCAGATCCAGTTCAAGGACGTGCTGCGCAACTTCGACGCCAACGCGCGGCACCCGGAGGTCGCGGGCCCCGGGCACTTCAGCGACCCGGACTACCTGGGCCCGGAGCTGGGCATGACCACCGAGGAGTTCCGCACCCAGATGTCGCTGTGGACGGTGGCCGCGGCGCCGCTGATCATCTCCAGCGACCCGCGCACGCTCAGCGACGCGTCCATGGACATCCTGCTCGACGAGGACGTGCTGGCGATCGACCAGGACCGCCTCGGCGTCCAGGGCACCCGCGTCGGCCCCGCCGGCACCACCGAGACGTGGGCCAAGCCGCTCACGGACGGCTCGGTGGCCGTCGCGCTGCTCAACCGCGGCGACGCGCCCACCGAGGTCTCCACCACGGCGCGCGACCTGGGCCTGCGCGGGCGGTCGTTCGAGGTGCTGGACACCTGGACGGACGCGCGCACGCAGTCGGCCGGGACGGTCCGCGCGGCCGTGCCCGCGCACGGCGCCGCGCTGCTGCGCGTCACGCCCGCCCGGCCGGGCGGCGTCCCGCGCCTGGTCGCCACGGCGCCCACCTTCACGGCCGTCGGGTCCGACGACGTCGCACCCACCACCGACCTGTCCGCCGCCGCGGGCGACCGACTGACCACCGAGGTGACGCTGCACAACGACGGCAGCACGCCGGTGCGAGCCCCGCGCGTCACGCTCGCGGTGCCCGAGGGCTGGTCGGTGCGCGCGCTCGGCGCCGCCCCGCGGGTCGTGCGACCCGGCGGCTCGGCCACCCTCGACTTCGCGGTGACCGTCCCGGGCGGCGCCACGACCGGCGGCTACGAGGTCACCGCGGCGGTCTCGTCCGGGTCCGGCCGCGTCACCACGCCGCCGTCGGCCGTGACGATCGCGCCCGCACCGCCGTCCGGCGACGCCGTGGTGCTCTCGCGCCACCCGTGGGTGAGCGCGAGCAGCGGCTGGATGGAGCCCACGGTGGACCAGAGCGTGGGCGGCGGGTCGCCGCTCACCGTCGCGGGCACGGTGCACGGGTCCGGGATCGGCGTGGCCAGCCCGTCGCACGTGCGCTACTACCTCGGCGGCGCGTGCGGCGCGCTCTCCGGGCGCGTGGGCATCGACGACGTCGTGGGCACGGTCGGGCCGGAGGGCGGCACGGCGACGTTCGACGTCGTCGGCGACGGCGCGGTGCTGTGGAGCAGCGGCACCGTCGAGCGGGGCGCCGCCGTGCCCTTCGACGTCGACGTCACGGGCGTCCGCGACCTGCGCCTCCGGGTCGGCGACGCGGGCGACGGCGGCTACAACGACCGCGCCGACTGGCTCTCGCTCACCGCGAGCTGCTGAAGCCACGGGACAACGTCGAGAACGACCTCGGGGACGGTTCGGGGCCCGAATCGGTCCCGTAGGTCGTTCTCGAAGCGGAGATCAGGGCAGACCTCCGGTCAGGGGGTGGGGGTCAGGGTGTCGTCGAGGAGCTCCACGAAGTGCGGTGCCGCGGAGTCGCGGCCGGGGCCGGTGACCACCGAGACGATCCAGTCCGCGGCGCCGTCCGGCTCGACCGGGACCATCACGAGGCGGGCGGCCTGCGGCTTGGCCGCGACGTGGCGGGGCACGAGCGCGACACCGAGGCCGCGGTCGACGAGGTCCAGCAGGGTGTGCACCTCGTTGACCGTGAACCGCACCCGGCGGTGCACGCCGCGGGCCGCGAACGCGTCGTCGTTGAGCCGGCGCACCGCCCACGACGGGTGGAAGTCGATGAAGCTCTCACCGCCCAGGTCGCCCCGGTCCACGACCGGCCGGGCGGCGAGGGGGTGGTCCGGCGGGCAGAGCAGCACCACGGGCTCCTGGCCCAGCACGGTGCGCGGCAGCACGCCCACGTGGTCGGCCGTGGCCACGAACGCGACGTCGAGGCCGCCGTCGCGCACCTCGGCCAGGAGCTCGTGCGAACCCGCCTGGCTGAACGCGATCTCCACGCGCGGGTAGCGCCGGTGGAAGCGTTCCAGCAGCGAGGCGACGTCCACGAGGCCGAGGCACTGCTCCGCGCCGACCCGCAGCGTGCCCGCGAGCTCGCGGGACACCTGGACCACCGCGTCGCGAGCTTCCGTCGCGGAGGAGAGCATGGAACGGGCGAAGGGCAGCAGCGCCAGGCCCGCCTCGGTGGGTTCGACCCGGCGGGTGGTCCTGGTGAACAGCCTGGTGCCCAGCTCGACCTCGAGGTTACGGATGGCGGCGGACAGCCCGGACTGGGAGACGCCGGTGAGCTCGGCAGCCCGGGTGAACTGGCGCTCCTCCGCGAGGGCTACCAGGTATTCCATCTGACGCAGTTCCATTGATCGATACCAGTTCTAGGAATGATGATCCACAGTTGTTGGACTTCTAGGTTACGGCTTCCTAGTCTCTGGTCCGAACCCGTTGCGACATGAGGAGAAGACATGCAGCTCCGTTCCATCGGCGGCCGTTCCGTCTCCGCGATCGGCCTCGGCGGCATGCCGATGTCCATCGAGGGGCGGCCCGACCGCGAGCGCTCCATCGCCACGATCCACGCCGCCCTCGACGCCGGCGTCACCTTCATCGACACCGCCGACGCCTACCACCTGCACGCCGACGAGGTGGGCCACAACGAGGAGCTCATCGCCGAGGCCCTGCGCTCCTGGGGCGGCGACGCCTCCGGCGTCCTCGTCGCCACCAAGGGCGGGCACCTGCGCCCGGGCGACGGCTCCTGGACGAAGGACGGCCGGCCCGAGTACCTCAAGGAGGCCGCGAAGGCGTCGGCCAAGCGCCTCGGCGTCGAGGCCATCGGGCTGTACCAGTTCCACCGCCCCGACCCGAACGTGCCCTACGGCGACTCGGTGGGCGCGATCCGTGACCTGCTCGACGAGGGCGTCATCGAGCTGGCCGGCATCTCGAACGCGAACCCGGACCAGATCCGCGAGGCGAACGACATCCTGGGCGGCCGGCTGGTCTCGGTGCAGAACCAGTTCTCGCCGCGGTTCCGGTCCTCGCTGCCCGAGCTCGAGCTGTGCGCCGAGCTCGGCATCGCGTTCCTGCCGTGGAGCCCGCTCGGCGGCATCTCCCTGGCCCGCTCGGGCGAGCTCGGCGCCGAGTACTCGGCGTTCCAGGAGGTCGCGGACGCGCACGGCGTGTCCCCGTTCCGGGTGACGCTGGCGTGGGAGCTGGCGCTCGCGCCCGTCGTCGTGCCGATCCCCGGCGCGTCGCGGCCCGAGAGCATCCGCGACTCGGCGCAGGCGGCCGACCTCACGCTCACCGACGACGAGGTCGCCCGCCTGTCGGCGGCCTGACCCACCCAGAACTCAGGAGACACATCCCGTGAAGACCTTCACCCTGCCGGGGACGGAGCTCACCGTCCCGAACGTCGTGCTGGGGCTCATGCGCATCCAGGAGAAGACGGACGAGGAGGTACGCACGCTCGTCAAGACCGCCCGCGACGCCGGCATCTCGTTCTTCGACCACGCCGACGTCTACGGCTCGGCGCTGCACGGCTGCGAGACGCGGTTCGCCGAGGCGATGCAGCTCACGCCCTCGGAGCGCGAGGAGATCGTGCTGCAGACCAAGGCCGGCATCGTGCGCGAGGGGCCGTACTTCGACTTCTCGTACGAGCACATCGTCGAGTCCGTGAACGGCTCGCTGGCCGCGCTGGGCACCGACTACATCGACATCCTGCTGCTGCACCGCCCGGACGCCCTCGTGGAGCCGGACGAGGTGGCGCGCGCGTTCGACGAGCTGCAGGCCGCCGGCAAGGTGCGGTCCTTCGGCGTCTCGAACCACACGCCGGGCCAGATCGAGCTGCTGCGGAAGTCCGTCACGCAGCCGATCGTGGCCAACCAGCTCCAGCTCTCGGTGACGCACGCGCCCCTGGTGGCGCAGGGTGTGGCCGCGAACATGCAGGCGCTGGACCAGTCGATCAGCCGGGACTCCGGCACGCTCGACTACTGCCGCCTGCACGACATCACGGTCCAGGCCTGGTCCCCGTTCCAGGCCGGGTTCTTCAGCGGCACCTTCCTCGGGTCGCCGGACTACCCCGAGCTCAACGCCGCGATCGACCGGCTCGCCGCGAAGTACGACGTGCCGGCCATCGCGATCGCCACGGCCTGGATCACGCGGCACCCCGCGCAGATGCAGGTGGTGCTCGGCACGACGACGCCGGAGCGCGTCGCGGGCGCGGCCCAGGGGTCGGACATCCCCCTGACCCGGGCCGAGTGGTACGAGATGTACCGCGCGGCGGGCTACACGGTCCCCTGACCCGTCCCCGGCGCACGTGTCGGACGCCCAGGCCGCCCCCGGCGACCTGGGCGTCCGGCTTTCAGGGGAGGATGTTGTGGGTCGACGCGAACGTGTTCTCCGGGTCGTAGGTGCGCTTGATCTCGCGGAGGCGGGCCAGGGTGGGCTCCGGGTAGGCGTTGCGGACGTCGTCCTGCGTCGCCGTGCCCATGAAGTTCACGTAGCCGCGGCCCTCGACCCCGAGCGCGTCCGCCGCCGTGGCCGTCCACTCCTGCGCGGCCGGGAGGCCGTCCGAGGCCAGGGCGTTGCCACCCACGGACACCATGAACGCGGGGTCGCGGTGCGCGAAGGCCGTCGCGGCGGCGTCGACCCGCGCGATCGCGCCGCCCATGGGCCGGATGTTGACCGCGGCGGGCCCCGGGGCGGCGCTGACCGCCTCGATCGCCGCCGTGGCCCACGCCTCGTCGGGCGACCAGGTGCCCTCGCCGAGGAAGCCGGTGCGCAGGTCGCCGATCCCGCCGGGCGCGGGGCCCCCGCCGCCGAACAGGCCCGGGTAGGGCAGCTCGGCCACGCCGTCGAGCAACGGCTTGAGCTCCCGCAGCGGCGCGAGCGTGGCCGCGGCGTCGGAACCCGAGTGACAGAGCAGCGCCATGAGCACGGGCTTGCCGCGCAGCTCCTCCGGCACCATCGGGGCGGGCGGGGCGAGCATGACGTTCACCATGCCGGAGAGCTCCTCCGGACCCTCCGCGAGGGTGCGCAGGATGGTGGCGAGGCCCTCCGGACTGGGCTCCCACATCATCATGCCGCCGGTGACCGTGCCGACCTCGTGCAGCCGCAGGTCCAGCCGCGTGACCACCCCGAAGTTGCCACCGCCGCCCCGCAGCGCCCAGTACAGGTCGGGGTTCTCGTCGGCGTCGGCCCGCACCACCCGGCCGTCGGCGAGCACCACCTCGGCGCCCAGCAGGTTGTCGACGGTGAGGCCGTACCGCCGGCTCAGGTAGCCGATACCGCCTCCGAGCGTGATGCCCGCGACGCCGACCGAGCCCGTGTCGCCGAAGCCCGTGGCCAGCCCGTGCTCGCCGGCGGCGGCGGTGTACGGGCCGGCGAGCGCTCCGCCCTGCGCGCGCCCGACGCCGGCCGCCGCGTCGATCTCGACGCCGTCCAGGAGGCGCAGGTCGAGCACCAGGCCGCCGTCGACCAGGGCGTGCCGGGACTGGTGGTGCCCGCCCGCGCGGACCGCGACCGGTAGGCCCGCCTCCTGCGCCGCGGCGAGCGCCGTCGCGATCTCGGCGGCGGAGCGCACCCGCGCGACGGCGGCCGGGGTGCGCGGCGGCCCGCCCACGAACACGGTGGTGGTCTCCGCGAAGGCGGGGTGGTCCGGGGTGAGCAGCCGGTCGCCGAGCGCGTCGGCGAGCGGGGCGAGGGGGGTGTCGTGCGTCGACATGTCGGTGCCTCCGGGGGTTTCGGCGTGCGTCGTGCCGTCAAACGTTAGATATCGAAGCATTAGCCGTCAATGCATTTCGCCCCCTGCCGAACTAGTCTGCGGGCATGCGACCGAACGGGCAGCCCGGCGCCCCGCCACCCGACGTACCGCGCACCACGGACGACGGGCCGGTGCCCGTCGCGGTGGCCATGTGGCAGGCGGTGCAGCGCGTCATGCGGGCGTTCGACACCCTGATGGCCGAGCAGGGCGCGAGCTGGCAGGTGTGGCACATCCTGCTCGCGCTGCACCAGGGCGCGCCCGCCACGCAGCGGGAGCTCGCGCGCGCCGTCGGCGTCCGCGAGGCCACCATGACCCACCACCTGCGCGCCATGGAGGACCGCGGCCTCGTGGTCCGCACGCGCGACGACGCCAACCGCCGGGCGCAGCGCATCGAGGTCACCGAGGCGGGCGAGGCGGTCTACCTGCGGCTCAAGGCCGCGGCGGTCACGTTCGACCGCACGCTGCGCGACGCGATCGGCGAGCAGCCGGCCGACGCCGAGGCCTTCCTGGGCACGCTGCACCGGCTCGCGGACGCGGTGCCCGACGACGGCCGCGGCGCCGTCCCCGAGGGCATCCCGGGCAACCGCCGGCCCTAGGCCCGCGTCGGCAGGGTGAGGATCTCGGCGCCGTCCTCCGTGACGGCGATCGTGTGCTCGCTGTGCGCCGTGCGGGACCCGGTCGCGCTGCGCAGCGTCCAGCCGTCGGCATCGACCACGAGCTCGTCGGTGTCCGCCATGACCCACGGCTCGAGGGCGAGCAGCAGCCCCGGGCGCAGGCGGTACCCACGCCCCGGCCGACCGAGGTTCGACACGTGCGGCTCCTGGTGCATCGTCGAGCCGATGCCGTGGCCGCCGAACTCCGTGTTCACCGCGTGGCCCGCCGCCGTCAGCACCTCACCGATGGCGTGCGAGAGGTCGCCGATCCGCGCTCCCGGGCCCGCGGCGGCGATGCCCGCCGCCAGCGCGCGCTCGGTGACGTCGATCAGGGCGACGCTCTCCGGCGGGCGCGTGTCACCCACCACGAAGCTGATCGCCGAGTCCGCCGCGACGCCGTCGAGCAGCACCGCGAGGTCGAGGGTCAGCAGGTCGCCGTCGGCGAGGGTCTGGTCGCGCGGCATGCCGTGCAGCACCGCGTCGTTCACCGCCGTGCAGACGTAGTGGCCGAACGGCCCCCGCCCGAACGACGGCGCGTAGTCGACGTAGCAGGACCGGGCTCCGGCGTCCGCGATCAGCTCGCCGGCCCAGCGGTCGATGTCCAGGAGGTTGGCGCCCACCACACTGCGGCCGCGCAGGGCCTGGAGGATGTCGGCGACCAGGGCGCCGGTCGCGCGGGCGCGGTCCAGCTCTGCGGGGTTCAGGATCTCGATCATGGGATAACTATACCGGCCTATTTATACCGGCACAGTTATACCGGTCCAGTAATACCGGTACTAGTATCGACTCATGGTCAGGTTGCCGCTCACCCCCGCCGAGGTCGAACGAGGTCAGCGCCTGGGCGCCCTGCTGCGCCGCGCGCGCGGGGACCGCCCCATGCTCGACGTCGCCCTGGCGGCCGGCGTCTCGCCGGAGACCCTCCGCAAGATCGAGACCGGCCGCGTGGCCACGCCCGCCTTCCCGACCGTCGCCGCGCTCGCCGACGTGCTCGGCCTGTCCCTGGACGAGCTGTGGTCCGAGGTCAGCCGGCCCGAGCCGGCGCGCGAGCCGCTCGCGTCGTGAGACGGGGCACGGCCGCGGGAATAGGTGGTGCCCCGGGCAACTTTGCATGTCTCGTGCAGCACTCCCGGACCTCCACGTCGAGCCCTCGGCCATGACCACGCCCGACACCGCCGCCGACACCCGCCTCGGCCTGCGCGGTGACCGCGGCCCGATCCTCGGCGCACTGATGCTGGCCACGGCGCTCGTGGCCCTCGACGCCACCATCCTCGCGACCGCGTCGACCACCATCGCGCGCGAGCTCGGCGCGTTCGAGCAGGTGCCGTGGCTGTTCTCCGCGTACACGCTCGCGCAGGCCGTGACCGTGCCGGTGTACGGCCGGCTGGCCGACGTGCTGGGCCGCAAGCGCGTGATGCTCGTGGGCATCGCGCTGTTCCTGCTCGGCTCGGTGCTGTGCGCCGTGGCCTGGAGCATGCCCGCGCTCATCTGGTCACGCGTGCTGCAGGGCCTCGGCGCCGGCGCGATCCTGCCCCTGTCGATGACCATCGCGAGCGACATCTACACGCTGGCCGAGCGCGCGCGGACGCAGGGCTACATGGCCAGCGTGTGGGCCGTCTCGTCGGTGCTCGGCCCCACGCTCGGCGGCGTGTTCAGCCAGTTCGTGAGCTGGCGCTGGATCTTCTGGGTCAACGTGCCGATCGGCGCCGTGGCCCTGCTGACCCTGTGGCGCACCTTCCGGGAGAAGGAGCGCGACGGCGCCCGCGAGCCCGTCGACTACCTCGGGGCGGTGCTGCTCACCGGGGGCAGCACCCTGCTGGTGCTCGGTCTGCTGGAGGGCGGGCACGCGTGGGGCTGGGCGTCGCCGCAGTCGATCGGCATCTTCGGCGCGTCGGTGGTGCTGCTCGCGGCGTTCGCGGTGGCCGCGCGACGCACCGCCCACCCCATCTTCGACCTGCGGCTGCTGCGGCGCCGGGTCGTGGGCGCGTCGACGGCGGCGTCGCTCATGGTCGGCGTCATCACGCTCGGCCTGTCCACCTACGTGCCCATCTACGCGCAGGGCGTGCTCGGCGTCGGACCGCTCGTGGCCGGTTTCGCGCTGGCCTCGCTCACGCTCGGCTGGCCCATCGCGGCCACCCTGTCGGGGCGCGTGTACCTGACGATCGGGTTCCGCTGGACCAGCACCATCGGGTCGCTCGTGGTGCTGGCCGGCACGCTCCTCACCCTCCTGCTCGGCACCGGGTCGGCCGTGTGGCAGATCTCGGCGTCCGTGTTCGTGATCGGGCTCGGCATGGGCCTCGTGGCGGTGCCCACCCTGCTCGCCGCCCAGCACAGCGTGGGCTGGGGCGAGCGCGGCGCGGTGACGGCCACGAACATGTTCGCCCGGTCGATCGGGCAGGCCGTGGGGGTCGCCGCGCTCGGGGCGGTGGTGAACGCCCTGACCGTCGTCGGCGCGGACGGCACGCCCGAGGGCGCGGGCCTGGCCGACGCCATGCACCTGGTGTTCTGGTGCGTGGTGGGCTGCGCGGCGCTCATGGTCGGCACGGTGCTCCTGCTCCCGCGCGACGACCCGCGGCGCGCGGCCCCCGCCGCCTGAGCGGGGGCTACGCGCTCTCGCGCAGGGTGCGCCGCTCCGCCTCGATCGCCAGGAGCTCGGCGAACGCCGCCTGGTAGGTCTCGGTGTCCGACGGGTCCAGCCGCTGCAGGCGGCTGCGCGCGTCGGCCACCCGGCGCATCAGCCCCATGTCGACGACGCGGCGCACCACACCCTCGACGAACGCCGCGATCGCCGTCTCCCGGTCCTCCGGCAGTGAGGCCACCGAGAGCTGCGTGACCAGCCCGGCCACGGTCTCGGACGCCTGCCCGAGCACGGCGGCCACCCACTGCGCGGCCGAGACGCCCCGCCCCGCGGCCACGCCCCCGGCCGCCCGGATCGCGGTGTGCACGGCACGCCAGGCGGGCACCGCGAACGCGTCCTCGCCCAGGTCGTCGAACGAGGCGGGCACGTGCTGCGGGTACTGGAGCACCGCCACCAGGGCGAGCCGCTCGTCACGCGCCACGGGGTCTCGCGGGTCCGGCGCGGGCACCTGCGGCAGGCCGCCCGAGGCGGGCCGCGCGTCGGCGTCCGCCCCGGCGGGCCGCGCGGTCGCGGGCGCCTCCCGCAGCGTCGGTGCGCTCGCCGCCCGCTGGATCTCACGGACGACGGCGCGCTCGTCGGTGCCGATCCAGCCGGCCAGCAGGCGCGCGTACTCGGGGCGCAGCGCGGTGTCCCGGATGCCCGCGATGATCGGCGCGGCGGCGCGCAGCGCGTTGACCCGGCCCTCCGCGGTGTCCAGGTCGAACTCGTCGAGCTTGCTGCGCACCACGAACTGGAACAGCGGCACGCGGCCGTCCACCAGCGCGCGCACAGCCTCGGGGCCGTTCGCCATGCGCAGGTCGCAGGGGTCCATGCCGCTCGGCTCGACCGCGACGAACGTCTGCGCGAAGAACCGCTGGTCCTCGCCGAACGCGCGCACCGCCGCCTTCTGCCCAGCCGCGTCGCCGTCGAACGTGAAGATGATCTCGCCGCCCAGGCTCGCGCCCGACTTGAGCTGGAGGCCGCCGCCCGCCGTCGTGTCGCCGAGCAGACGCCGCACCACCTTGGCGTGGTCGGCGCCGAACGCCGTGCCGCAGGTCGCCACCGCCGTCGTCACGCCGGAGAGGTGCGCCGCCATGACGTCCGTGTATCCCTCGACCACCACGACGCGCTTGCCCTTGGCGATCTCCCGCTTGGCGAGGTCGATGCCGTACAGCACGTGCGACTTCTTGTAGAGGCTGGTCTCGGGGGTGTTCAGGTACTTGGGGCCCTGGTCCTCCTCGAACAGGCGGCGCGCACCGAAGCCGATCACCGCGCCGGTCACGTCGCGGATGGGCCACATGACCCGGCCGCGGAACCGGTCGTAGATGCCGCGCTGCCCCTGCGACACGAGACCGCTGGCCACCAGCTCGGCCTGCGTGAATCCCCGGCCCTGCAGGTGTCGCTGGAGCGAGTCCCAGCCCTTGGGCGCGAAGCCGACGCCGAAGTGCTCGGCATCCGACCGGTCGAAGCTGCGCTCCGCCAGGAACGCGCGCGCCGCGGCCGCCTCCGGGCCCATGAGCTGCTCCGCGTAGAACTCCGCGGCCACGCGGTGGGCCTCCAGCAGCCGCTGCCGCTTGCCCGGCTCCTCGCGCGGGCGGGCCGAGCCGCCCTCCTCGTACCGGAGCTGCACGCCGGTCTTGCCCGCCAGGTACTCGACGGCCTCGGCGAAGCCCAGCCCGTCCATCTTCATGACGAACTCGATGACGTCGCCGCCCTCGCCGCAGCCGAAGCAGTGGTACCGGCCCACGCTCGGCCGCACGTTGAAGCTGGGGCTGCGCTCGTCGTGGAACGGGCACAGACCCACGAGCGCGCCGACACCGGCGGGCTTGAGGGTCACGTGCGCCGAGACGATCTCGTCGATCCGCGCGCGCTCACGGACCAGGTCCACGTCCTCGCGTCTGATCAGCCCGGCCACGTCCAGCAGTCTATGCGCGCGCGGCGGGCGCGGCGTCCACCGTCCCCAGGGCGAGAGCCGCGGCGCAGCGCCGCGCGTGCTCCCCCGGCGTCGTGCCGACGGCGCGCACGAAGTCGCCCGTGAAGTGCGCCTGGTCGTAGTAGCCGACGGCGGCGGCCAGCCCGGCCAGGTCGAGCCCCGGGTCGCGCCCGAGCAGCTCCGCGGCGAGGTGCACGCGGTGGCGCTGCAGCACCCACTTGGGGCTCACGCCGACCCAGTCGGCGAACAGCCGCTGCAGGGACCGCGGGGTCGTGCCGAGCGTGGCGGCCAGCGACGCGACGGTGGTTCCGGGGACGGCGTCGGCGATCGCGGTGAACGCCTCACCCAGGGCTGCGAGCGCCGCGGCGGAGCGCGGCGTCCGGGTGCGGCCGGCGGTGGCCAGCAGCAGCGGGGTGACCGTGGCGACGGCGCCCTCGGCGTCGCCCGCGCGGGCCTGGTCGATCGCCGCCCGGCCCGTGGCGTCCGCCGCCGCGCCGGCGAGCGGGCCGACGGCGCCCCGCTCGCCCGGGTGGCCGAGGCCGAGCAGGGCGCGGTACGCGCCGGGGCGCAGCTTGCTGCCGACCACGCCGTCCGCTCCGGCCAGGACGCGGCGGTCGGTGGACACGGCGGGCATCGCGTAGGCGAGCAGTCCGTGGCGCTCGGCGACGACCTGACCGACCGGGTGCGCGACGACGGCCTGGGTGAAGGTGGCACCAGGCGGCAGGTCCCACGTGATTACCCAGTGCCAGTCGACGAGGTCGGTGAGCTCGGGTGCGGGCGGCACGCGGGTCAGGGTGAAGGGCGCGCGGGCCGGGTTCACGATGCCGAGCGTGGGGCCGGCGCCGAGCACGCCGGGGGCCGCCGCCTCGCCGTCGAACACGTGTCGCATTCTTCCAAGACTCGCACACCCGGCTCGGCCGAGCATCACAACATGAAGAACTCAGCACTCCACCCCAACCTTGCCGTGTCCGACGCGCGCGCGGCCATCGCGTTCTACGAGGCGGCGTTCGGCGCCGAGACGCTCGACGTGATCACGGCGGGCGACGCCGTGATCCACTCCGACCTGGTGCTGCGGTCGGCCGCGGGCGAGTCGACGTTCACCGTGGCCGGTGCCTTCCCGCCGGACTCCGTGGCCCCCGAACCGGGCGGGCCCACGCACGTCAGCCTCACGATCCCGGTCGAGGACACGGACGCGGCCTACGCCCGCGCGATCGAGGCCGGGGCGAGCAGCCTCGTCGAGCCCGCCGACTGGTTCGAGGGGTTCCGGCAAGCCGCGGTGCGCTGCCCGTTCGGACACCGCTGGTACCTCGTGACCGTGGCCGGCTCGGTGACGGCCGACGACGTGCAGCGGGCGAGCGACGCCTGGGTGGCCGACCGCGGCTGACCGCGGTCAGGCCTGGGCGACCAGGCGCCGGTGCAGCGCCAGGGCGGACAGGTCCGTCAGGGACGCGACCTGGTCGACCACCACGCGCAGGCGGGCGGCGTCGTCGGAGGCCGCCCGCCAGTCGGCGGCGAACGGCGTCTCGAGCTCGCTCGGCCCGCGGTCGGCGAGCACGCCCACCAGGTCGGCCAGGATCTCCCGCTCCCGCAGGTAGCGGGGCTCCTGGCCGCGGGGCGCCATGACGTAGGCGACGGCGATGCCCTTGAGCGCGAGGATCTCGTGCTCCGTGTCGCTGGGCACCACGAGCCGGGCGGCGTAGCGGGTCAGGTCGCCCTCGCCGTACACAGCGCGGGTCGCGGAGATGGCCGCGCCGATGAACCGGCCGATGAGCTGGCTCGTCATGTCCTTGAGCGAGGCGAGCGACCGCCGCGACCCGTCGAAGGCGCGCACGAGGTGCCCCTCGCCGTGCAGGTACTCCTGGAGGCGGCCGAGCGCGGCGTCGATCGCGTCGGCCGTGTACCACTCGCCGTACCAGTCGCGCACGTACTGCGCCACGCGCGCCCGCTCCTCGGGGTCGGCCATGAGGTCGAGGTCGATCCGGCCGGCCACCACACCGTCCTCGACGTCGTGCACCGAGTAGCTGATGTCGTCGGCGAGGTCCATGACCTGCGCCTCGAGGCACTTCACGCCGTCGGGCGCGTCCTGGCGCAGCCACGTGAAGACCGGCAGGTCGTCGGTGTAGACCCCGAACTTGCGGCTCGCCGTGCCGTCGGGTCGCGCGGGGCCGGCGCCGTAGGCCCACGGGTACTTGACGCTCGCGTCCAGGCTGGCGCGGGTGAGGTTGAGGCCGGCGGGCGTGCCGTCGTCGGCCAGCACCTTGGGCTCCAGGCGGGTGAGCAGGCGCAGCGTCTGCGCGTTGCCCTCGAAGCCGCCGATGTCGCGCGCGATCTCGGCCAGCGCCGTCTCTCCGTTGTGGCCGAACGGCGGGTGGCCGAGATCGTGCGTGAGGCAGGCGGTGTCCACGACATCGGGGTCGCAGCCGAGGGAGCGGCCCATGCCGCGCCCCACCTGGGCCACCTCGAGCGAGTGGGTCAGGCGGGTGCGCACGAAGTCGTCGTGGCCGGCGCCGAGCACCTGGGTCTTCGCACCGAGCCGGCGCAGCGCGGACGAGTGCACCACGCGCCCGCGGTCACGTTCGAACGGGGTCCTGGCCTGCGACTTGGGCGGTTCGGTCACCCAGCGTTCGACGTCCTGCTCGCTGTACGACGGCGGGATGCGGCTCCCGAGGGGTTGCTCCACGCCGCCACTCTAGCCCGGCTACTTGTTGTTGCTGTACCAGCTCAGGCCGCCGGGCAGGTTGATCGAGTGCTTCTTCGTCCTCGAGTTCCAGGTCCAGGGACCGATCTTGAAGCTCATGGACGACAGCCCCTTCTGGGTGATGTTGAACTTGAGCGGGCCGAGCGACAGCCGCTTGCGATACCGGATTCCCATGTTCCTGACTTCCTCCTCGGGTCGGGGCAAAGCGTACCGAACTGCGCTAGCCCGGCAAAACGTATGTTCGGCCCTCAGAGCCAGCCGTTGTCCCGGGCGATCCGGACGGCCTCGGCCCGGGTGCGCGCCCCCGTCTTGCCGATCGAGGAGGACAGGTAGTTGCGCACGGTGCCCTCGGACAGGTACGCCTCGGCCGCGATCCCCGCCACGGTGCCGCCGTCGTCGGTCCGCCACCGTGCGCCGGACGAAGGTAGGTCGCGGAGAGGGACACGAAAGTCACCGTGACGAGCCCTCCTCGCGGGCCGCGAGGCAGACCAGGGCCACGCAGGCGGCCTGCGCGCCGCGGACCGCAGCCGCGACGCCCGGTGCGGGCCGCTCGAGCTGGTCGCGGTACCGCAGCGCCGTCCGGCCGACGAGGAGGACGAGGCCGTCCGCGGCCCGCACGACGCCGTCACGCCCGAGGAACTCCTTGACGAGCCCGCGGACGTCGAGCGCCCGTGGTTGTGCCTGCTGTGCTGATGTCATGCCTTGACGGAGCCCGCCAGCCCCTGAATCAGATTTGACACATACCGGCACGCGCGCCAAGATGCTCATATCTGATTCACAACGCGTGACAGGGGAGATGAATCACATGATTCAGCGATGGTTCCGCGCCCGGAGCCTTGCCGCGCTGGGAGCCGCCCTGAAAGGAGCGCGCGAGTCGACCGGCCTGAGCCAGTCCGAGCTCGCAGCCGAGATCGACTCGTCGCGCCCGACCCTCTCACGCCTCGAACGCGGGATCCCGGTCACGACCGAGGTGCTGACCAGGGCGCTCGCCCGCGCGGGCTACGAGATCTACCTCGTCCCCCGCACCGCACGCGTCCGCGTGCATCTCGACGAGGACCTCGATGACCACTGAGAACATGCTCGCGGTCTGGCTGCACGGAATCCCGGTCGCCGAGCTGATGCAGCTCCGCAACCGCCGGCTGCGCCTGACGTGGACGCCCGAGGCCATGACCCGTTGGGGCGAGGGGTCGTGCCCGCTCTCGCTGTCCCTACCGATCACCGTCCGCCGCGTCCAGGGCCCGCACCTCGAACGCTACTTCGACGGTCTGCTCCCGGAGTCACCACTGCGCGCGCAGCTCGAACGGGAGCACGGCCTGGCTCCGGACGACACGTTCGGGCTGCTCCGCACACTCGGTGCGGAGTGTGCCGGGGCGGTCCAGCTCCTCCCCTCCGGGACGGCACCATCCACCGGGACTCTCCGCGCCCTCACGGCCGCCGAGGTCGACGGCGTCGTCTCCGACCTGCCGACGCTGCCGCTGGCCGCTGATCTTCCGGTGACCGCGTCCCTCGGCGGCATCCAGGCCAAGATCCTGCTCACAGCGACTGCGCAGGGATGGGCGTGGCCGCTGGAGGGCGCCGCGTCGACCCACATCATCAAGCCCGAACCACTCTCGGACGCCGTGATCCCCGACCTGGTCCGGCTCGAGGACTGGACGATGCGCCTCGCGAACGCTGCGGGCATCGCTGCCGCGCCGACCGAGGTCCAGGAGTTCGCCGGCCGCACCGCGATCGTGGTCGAACGCTACGACCGGGTGGACGGACACCGGGTGCACCAGGAGGACCTGGCTCAGGGGCTGGGGCTCGCGACCCGGGACAAGTACGAGCAGGAGCGGACGCCCGGACACCTCACGGCGCTGTCAGAACGCGCCTGGGAGCATGCCGCCGACCCGGACCGCTTCCTCGACTCCCTGCTGGAGCAGCTCACGTTCAACGTCGTCGTCGGGAACGGAGACTCGCACGCGAAGAACTACTCGTACGTCATCGATCGGGACGCTCGTCTACGCCCGGCGCCCCTGTACGACGCGGCAGCGGTGCATCTGGTCGCGCCGCGGTACGACCGGTCCGGCCTGGCCGTGAACGGCAGGACGCGCTTGCGGTACATCCGCCCGGACGACCTCGCGACCGAGGCGGGGGCCTGGGGTCTGTCGGTCGAACGGTCCAGGGAGCTGGTCGACGACGTCGTGGACCGGGTCCGAGGCGCCGCGCACGACATGCCGGACGACCCGTGCGGCGTCCGCGAGAAGCTGCTCGCACGGGTCGCGGGCTTCGGCCGGGGCTGACCGCCGGCCGACGGCCCGCGACCCTCAGCCCTTGACGGAGCCTGCCGTCAGGCCGCCCACGATGTACTTCTGCAGGAAGAGGAACAGCGCGAGCACCGGCACCGCGGAGACCACGGCGCCGGCCGTGAACAGGCCCCAGTTGGCGTCCTGCAGCGACGAGACCCAGCCGTAGAGGCCCACGGCGAGGGTCCAGCTCTCCTCGGACTGCAGCAGCACGCGCGCGATGATGAACTCGCCGAACGTGCTGATGAAGCTGAGCAGCCCCACCACGGCGAGGATCGGCGCGGTCAGGCGCAGCACGATGGTCCAGTAGATCTGGGCGTGCGTGGCGCCGTCGATCTTCGCGGCCTCGTCGATCTCGCGCGGCACGGTGTTGAAGAACCCGTACATGAGGAACGTGTTCACGCCGAGCGCGCCGCCCAGGTACACGCAGATCAGGGCGAGCTTGGAGTCCAGGCCCAGGCCCGGCACCACGTTGCCGAGGGAGATGAGCAGCAGGAAGATCGCCACGAAGGCGAGCATCTGCGGGAACATCTGGATCACGAGCAGGGCGGTGAGCCCCACGCGGCGTCCGCTGAACCGGAACCGCGAGAACGCGTACGCCGCCGCGGCGCCCATGAGCACCGTCCCGGCGCCCGTCGCGACCGCCACCACCAGGGTGTTGGCCATCCACGTCCAGAACCGCGTACCGGCCAGGGCCGTGTAGTTGGCTCCCGACACCGACGCGAACAGGTCGTTCGAGCCGGTGAGCGTGCCGCCGTCGGCCAGGGAGGCCGAGACCACGTACACGAGCGGGAAGCCCGCGTACACCACGGCCAGGACACCGACGAGGTGGCGCCAGCCGATCTCGGAGAACCAGCGTGCGGGTCTCATCAGGCGATCTCCTCCAGGGAACGGGTGCGCCGGAACGCGAGGGCGGAGATGGTCGCGACCACCACGAAGATGACGATCGACAGCGCGCTGGCCAGGCCGTAGTTCTTGGCCGCCGTGCCGTCCAGGCCGGACACCGAGTAGACCATCGAGATGAGGATGTCGGTGTGCCCGAGCGGCACCGAGGCGTCGCCGAACCGCGGGCCGCCGCCCGTGAGCATGTAGATGAGCGTGAAGTTGTTGAAGTTGAACGCGAACGACGAGATGAGCAGCGGCGCCGTCGCGACGAGGAGCAGCGGCAGCGTGATCGAGCGCCACGTGCGCCAGCGGCCCG
Organism: Promicromonospora thailandica; assembly: GCF_024171955.1. Taxonomy (GTDB): domain Bacteria; phylum Actinomycetota; class Actinomycetes; order Actinomycetales; family Cellulomonadaceae; genus Promicromonospora; species Promicromonospora thailandica. The sequence continues at coordinate 50,812 of NZ_JAMTCS010000004.1, forward strand.
CGCCGTCGATCTTCGCGGCCTCCAGCACGTCGGTCGGCAGCGACTGCAGCGCGCCCGTGCAGATGAGGAACATGTACGGGAAGCCGAGCCACAGGTTCACGCCGAGCACGGCCAGCTTGGCCAGCAGCGGGTCGGTGAGCCACGGGACCGACGCGCCGCCGAGCAGCACCTCGTTGACGAACCCGTAGGACCGGTTGAGCATGCCCGACCACAGCAGGGCCGCGAGGAACCCCGGGATCGCGTACGGCAGGATCACGAGCGTCCGGTAGACCCGGCGGCCACGCAGGCGCGCGTCGTTGAACGCGATCGCCAGGAACAGGCCGAGCAGGAACGTCGAGGCCACCGAGAGCACGGCGAACGCGAACGTCCACAGCAGGATCTTGCCGAACGGCCCGGCGTAGCGGTCGTCGCCGAACGCGGTGACGAAGTTGTCGAACCCGACCAGCACGCGCCAGCCCACGGGCAGCGTGGAGCCGTCCGCGGCCTCGAACTGCCCGTCGTCGTCGGGCGTGTAGGCGGTGCCCGTGACAGTGTCGGTCATGGTGTCGGACGCCGGGTCGTACTCCAGCGTGGAGGTGAAGACGTACCCCGTGCGGGCGTCCTGCGTGCGGACCGAGCCCTCGTTGGGATCGTCCGACACGGGCACCCGCAGCGCGGTGACCTCCTGCTGGCGCTCCAGGACCGCGGTGTACTCCAGCACGTCGTAGCCGGGCAGCGCGGTGACGCGCCCGCCCTCGACGGTCGCGCCGTCGACGGTCGCCAGCGGCCGGTCGGCCGTGCCGGCCTCCACCACGCCGTCCGGCGAGACGACGGCGAAGCCGAGCGTGCCGCCGTCCGCCACCACCGTCAGGGGCGACGACGGCGAGCCCTCGACCCGCCGCTCGTTCTGCACCAGGAGGGCCTCGATCGCCTGCTCCTTGGTGCTGTTGTGCCCGTCGCCGTAGTTCGTGAACGCGACGTAGCCCGTGTAGGCCACCACGTACACCTGGTACACGAGCAGGAAGGCCAGGCCGGGCAGGATGTACTTGAGCGGCAGCGCGCGCTTGGAGAAGTACGCCCAGTTGGCCACGAGCAGCAGCGCCACCATGGCGGCCAGGACGCCCCACGACCCGGCGCCCCAGGCGGCGAGCACCGCGTAGACACCGAGGGCGTCGACCAGGGCGATCAGGGCGAGCTTGACGAGAAACCCGGGGCTCCAGCCGGTGCGGCCGGAGCCCCGGGTCACGGGTTCGTACATCAACCGATCTCGCCCTGGATGTCGGCGACCATCTTGTCCCAGGCCTTGGCCGGGTCGGACTTGCCGGAGACGATCGCGGCCTCGGTCACGCCCCAGTACGCCCACACGGCGCCCATCTCGGGCAGCGACGGCATCGGGACGGCGTCGGCACCCACCGCGCGGAAGCCCGCGGTGACCGGGTCCTCGGACGCGGTGTCGGCGGCCTCGATGAGGGCCGGCGGGCGGTCGCCCGCCTCGTACAGCGCGAGCTGCGCCTGGGGGGTGGCCATGTAGTTGACCAGGAAGTCGTTGGCGAGCAGCGCGTTCTCGCTCTGCGCGCTCACGTAGAAGCCCGCGACGCCCACGAACGGCTGGGCCGGCTCGCCGCCCGCGCTGGGGATCGGGTCGATCGCCAGGTCGAGGTCGCCGAAAGACTCCAGCATCCAGGGGCCGCCCACGATGAACGGCGACTCGCCCTTGGCGAAGGCCGCGAGCGCGATGTCGTAGGTGACGTCCGTGCTCAGGGTGCCCGCCTCGCCCTGCTCCGCGAGCCACTGGGCGAAGGCGGTGCCGTTCTCGCCGCCGAGCGCGAGCTCGGGGGTGTAGGAACCGTCCGCGTTCTGCTCGAAGACGGGGGCGCCGAACGACGTCTGCAGCGGGTAGTAGGTGTAGGGGTCGCCCTCGGTGGAGGTCTGGATGAGCAGCGGGTACTTCGTGCCGGCCTCCTTGCCGGCCGCGATCGCGTCGTCCCACGTGGCGGGGGCCTCGGGGGCGAGCTCCGTGTTGCGGATCAGCGCGATGTTCTCCACGGCGTAGGGCAGGCCGTAGACCTGGCCGTCCTGCGTGAACGCCGACACGGAGACGGGCTCGAAGGCCTCGGCGGTGTCGCCGAGCTCGATGGGGGCCACGACGCCGTTGGTCGTGAGCTCGCCCAGCCAGTCGTGCGCGCCGACGGTGATGTCGGGGCCCTTGCCGGTGGGCACCTGGGCGAGGAAGTCCGGGCGGATGTCCTCGAAGTTCTTCAGGACCACCTCGACCTCCGCGCCCGTGGCCTCCTCGAAGCCGGTGGCCGCGTCCTCGACGGCGGCCTGGCGGGTCTCGTCGACCCAGACGGTGAGGGTCGCGCCCGCACCGTCCGGTGCGGTCGACTCCTCGGCGGCCGGTTCGTCGGCCCCGCCCGCGCAGGCGGTCAGCGCCAGCGTCGCGGTCAGCGCGGCGGCGGTCAGGATGCTCCGTCGCATCGTCACTCCCGATGGTTCACGGCCCGGATGCCCGGGCCTGGTTTCGATGCCCGAACCGTAAGGCCGCCCGGTGCCGTCTTGCAAGGCGTTGCGATAAAGTTTCAGCAACGCTTGCAACAGCGCGGCATCCGGGACGAGGAGGTCACATGTCACCTAGGCTGCCAGGCGTGCGCACCCGACTGACCGACCTCGCCGAGCAGGCGGGCGTCTCCACCGCGACCGTGTCGCGCGTGCTCAACGGCAAGCCCGGCGTGGCCGGCGAGACCCGCCAGGCCGTGCTCGCCGCCCTGGACGTGCTCGGCTACGAGCGACCGTCCGCCCTGCGCGCGCGGCCCGCCGGCCTCATCGGCCTGGTGGTCCCCGAGCTGTCCAACCCGGTCTTTCCCGCGTTCGCGCAGGCCATCGAGTCGCAGCTCGCCTCGCGCGGGTACACGCCGCTGCTGTGCACGCAGTCGCCCGGCGGCACCACCGAGGACGAGTACGTCGAGACGCTCATCGACCACGCCGTCGACGGCATCGTGTTCGTGTCCGGCAAGCACGCCGACACGCGTGCCTCGACCGAGCGCTACCAACGGCTGCGCGGCCGCGGGCTGCCCATCGTGCTGATCAACGGCTACGCCGAGGGCATCGACGCCCCGTTCGTGTCGCCGGATGACAGCGCCAGCATCGAGCTGTCCGTGCGGCACCTGGTGGCGCTGGGCCACCGCCGCATCGGCATGGCGATCGGGCCGGACCGGTTCGTGCCCGCGAAGCGCAAGATCGAGGCCTTCACGGCGCAGCTCGTGCGGCACGGCCTCGCGGCCACCGCGGAGGAGGCCCGCGAGCACGTCAGCCTCACCCTCTACACGCTGGAGGGCGGCCAGGCGGCGGCCGGCGAGCTGTACGACGGCGGCCACACCGCCGTCGTCTGCGGCTCCGACCTCATGGCGCTCGGCGCCATCCGGGCCGCGCACGCGCGCGGGCTGTCCGTGCCGGACGACGTCAGCGTGGTCGGCTACGACGACTCACCGCTGGTCGCGTTCACCGACCCGCCGCTGACCACGGTGCGCCAGCCCGTGGCCGACATGGCCCACGCGGCGGTCAGCGCCCTGCTCACCGAGATCCACGGCGAGCGCGCGCCCCGGTCGGAGCTGCTGTTCACGCCGGAGCTGGTCGTCCGGGCCTCGACGGGCGCCGCGCCCCACGCCTGAGCGGCGCCCTTCAGGCGCCCCGCCGCCGGCGCCGAGATCTGGTGCTGCGCCGCTGAGGCCGCGCCGAGATCTGGTGCCGCACCGCTGAAATCTGGTGTCCACGCTGAGATCTGGCCGTGCGCCACCAGATCTCGACGCCAGCACCAGATCTCGGCGGCGGGACACCAGATGTCACCGCGGCGACCCGGGCACCAGATGCGGCGCCCTTCAGGCGCCACCGGGCGGGAGTCCGTGACCTGGGCCGGCGGTCCGTCGGGAAGGAATCCTCCCGTACGCTTGCTGCAAGCGTTACACCGATAATCCCCCCGACCCTCGAGGACGCGACCACGTGACACGCACCACCCCGCTCACCATCGCCGACCTGACCGCGACGCGCTCCGTCCACTCCCCCGCCCCAGGCGGCGAGTGGTGGCGGGACGCCGTGATCTACCAGGTCTACCCGCGCTCGTTCGCGGACGGGAACGGCGACGGGATCGGCGACCTCCCCGGCGTCACCGCCCGGCTGGACCACCTGAAGCAGCTCGGCGTCGACGCCGTCTGGCTCAGCCCGTTCTACCGCTCCCCCCAGAAGGACGCCGGGTACGACGTCGCCGACTACCGCGACATCGACCCGCTGTTCGGCACGCTGGCCGACTTCGACGAGATGCTCGCGGGCGCGCACGAGCGCGGCCTCAAGGTGATCGTCGACCTCGTGCCGAACCACTCCTCCGACCAGCACGTCTGGTTCCAGGAGGCGCTGGCCGCCGCGCCCGGCTCGGCCGCGCGCGAGCGGTACATGTTCCGCGACGGCCGCGGCCCGGCGGGCGACGAGCCGCCGAACAACTGGCAGTCCATCTTCGGCGGCCCGGCCTGGACGCGCCTGGCCCCGCGCGAGGACGACGGCGAGCTGGGCCCGCAGTGGTACCTGCACCTGTTCGACTCCACGCAGCCCGACCTGAACTGGGAGAACCCGGAGGTCCGCGCCGAGTTCGAGGACGTGCTGCGGTTCTGGCTCGACCGGGGCGTGGACGGCTTCCGCGTCGACGTGGCGCACGGCATGGTCAAGGCCGACGGGCTGCCCGACTGGGACGGCAAGGCCGCCATGGTCGAGGGCACCGTGGCCGACGACGGCTCCACGGGCGCCGGCAACAGCGGCCCCATGTTCGACCAGGAGGGCGTGCACGACATCTACCGCGCCTGGCACCAGGTGCTGGCCGAGTACGACGGCGACCGCGCCCTGGTCGCCGAGGCCTGGGTCGAGCCCCTGAGCCGCCTGGCCCGGTACGTGCGCTCCGACGAGATGCACCAGGCGTTCAACTTCTCGTTCCTCACCACGCCGTGGGACGCGGCCACGATGCGCACCGTCGTCGACGTGTCGCTGCAGACCATGGAGTCGGTCGGCGCGCCCACCACGTGGGTGCTGTCCAACCACGACGTCGTGCGGCACGCGTCGCGCTTCGGCCTCCAGGAGATCGGCGGCCGCCAGCTCAACGGCATCGGCGCGGACGACCCGCAGCCCGACGCCGCGCTCGGCCTGCGCCGGGCCCGCGCCGCGACGCTGCTCATGCTCGCCCTGCCGGGGTCGGCGTACGTGTACCAGGGCGAGGAGCTGGGCCTGCCGGACCACACCGCGCTGCCCGACGACGTGCGCCAGGACCCGTCGTTCTTCCGCACCGGCGGCGCCGAGCCGGGCCGTGACGGCTGCCGCGTGCCGCTGCCGTGGGTCGGCGGCGCGCCGGGCAACGGGTTCGGCCCGAGCGAGAAGACCTGGCTGCCGCAGCCCGACGCCTACGCGGACCTCGCCGCCGACCGCCAGTACGGCGTCGCGGGCTCGACGTACGAGCTGTACCGGACGGCGCTCGAGCTGCGCCGGGCCGAGAAGCTCGGCACGAGCACGCTCGCCTGGGTCGACGCGCTGTCGGCGGACGCCGACGTCGTCGCCTTCCAGGTCGCGGGCGTGACCGTGGTGGCCAACCTCGGCACGACGCCGCTCGCGCTGCCGGCCGACGCCCAGGTGCTGGTCGCCTCCGGCGAGCTGACCGACGGCGCCCTGCCGGGCGACACCACGGTCTGGCTGCGCGCCTGACCTCAGGCGGGGTCGCGGGCGATGGGACAGGTCATGCAGTGGCCTCCGCCCCGCCCGCGGCCCAGCTCCGCGCCGTCGATCTCGATCACCTCGACACCCGCCTTGCGCAGCAGGCGGTTGGTCGTGGTGTTGCGGTCGTAGGTGTAGACCACGCCGGGCTCCACCGCGACGGCGTTGTTGCCGCTGTCCCACTGCTGCCGCTCGGACTCGTAGACGTCGCCGCCCGTCTCGATGACCTGCAGGGCACCGAGCCCGGTCTCGCGGGCCACCACCTCCAGGAACGTGGAGCCGGCCTCGTCGGTGACCGCGACTCCCCCGCCGTCGCCCGGGCGCAGCACGAACGGGTGGATGTCCCCCACGATGCGCGGGTAGACGGTCACGGTGTCGACGTCGGCGAACGTCATGACCGTGTCGAGGTGCATCGCCGAGCGCAGCCTCGGCATTCCCGCCACCACCACGCGCTCGGCCGCGCCCTGCTCGAACAGCGCCGCCGCGACCTGCGTGATGCCCTGGCGTGAGGTGCGCTCGCTCATGCCCATGAGCACGGTGCCGTTGCCCACGGGCATCACGTCACCACCCTCGACCGTGGCCCGCTGGTGGTCCGTCTCCGGGTCGCCCCACCAGACCGTCGAGCCGACGAAGTCCGGGTGGAACTCGTACACCGCCTTCATCAGCAGCGTCTCGTCGTGCCGCGCGGGCCAGTACAGCGGGTTGAGCGTCACGCCGCCGTAGAGCCAGCAGGTCGTGTCGCGCGTGAACAGCGTGTTGGGCACGGGTGCCATGAGGTACTCGCGGGAGTCGGGCGTGTACTCGGCCAGGGCCCGGTGGGCGGGCGGCAGGTCGGGCACGTCGTCGGTGGCCAGGCCGCCGATGAGGTGCTCCGCGAGCTGCTCCGGCTCCAGGCCCTCCAGGAACTCCCGGGTGGCGTCGAGCAGGCCCGGACCGACCACGCCGGGCACGATCTTGCGGTCCAGCAGCCAGTCGCGCGCGCCCGGCACCCGCATCGTCGCGGCCAGCACCTCGTGCAGCTCCACGACGTCGACGCCGCGCGAGCGCAGGTCCGCGACGAACGCCGCGTGGTGCTCGATGGCGCGGTCCACCCAGAGCACGTCGTCGAACAGCAGCTCGTCCGACGTCGTGGGGGTGAGCCGGCGGTGCGCGAGCCCCGGGCGGCAGACGAGCACCTTGCGCAGGCGCCCCACCTCCGAGTGCACGCCGTAGGCCGCCGAGGGCAGTGCCTGGTCAGAGGCCGGACCAGCGCTCGCGTTCGTCATGATGTCCCTCTCAGGTTCGGTTCTCAGATGGAGATCGCACCGGTCGCGAGCGCGACGACGCCGACCACCGCGCCCGCCACGGAGACGACGAAGATCACGAGCTCCCCGGGGCTGAACACCCGCCGGCCCTGCTCGCGGCGGGTCATCGCGAACAGGATCGTCGCGGGCGCGTAGATGACGAACGCGAGCAGCACGAACGTCAGGCCGGCCGCGAACAGCAGGAACGCCGTGTAGAGGACGGCCAGGGCCGCGACCACCAGGTCCCGGGTGGTGTGCGTGTCCTCGGCCGGCCCGCCGCGGCCCGTGGCGAGCTTGAGCGCGTACCCGGCGGCCAGCAGGAACGGGATGAGGGTCAGCGCGCTGGTCAGGTCGAGCGCGAAGGTGAACGCGTCGTCGGACAGCAGCGTCACGAACAGCATCACCTGGATGAGGATCGTGGACATCAGCAGCGCGGCCCGCGGCACGTCGTTGTGGTCGATCTGCGCGAGGAAGCGCGGCATGTCGCGGTCCTTGGCGGCGACGTACAGCACCTCCGACGCCATGAGCGTCCAGGCGAGGTAGGCACCCAGCACCGAGACGATGAGGCCCACGCTGACGAACACCGCACCCCATCCGCCGACGGCGGCCTCCAGCACGCCCGCCATCGACGGCTGGCGCAGCTCCGCGAGCTCCTGCATCGGCAGGATGCCGTAGGACACGATCGTCACGGACGCGAAGATCGAGAGCACCATGAGGAAGCCGAGCACCGTGGCCCGACCGACGTCCTCCCGACGCCGCGCGTGCCGGGAGTAGACGCTGGCGCCCTCCACCCCGAGGAACACGAAGACGGTGGCGAGCATGGTGCCGCGCACCTGCTCGAACAGCGGGCCGGTGAGGCCGTAGCCCCGGAAGTTGTCGGCGAGCACCTGCGTGTCGAGCAGGAACACGGCGATGAGCACGAACGCGATGATCGGCAGCACCTTGGCGACGGTGACGATGCGGTTGATCGCCGTCGCCTCCTTCACGCCGCGGCGCACGAGCAGGTAGAACAGCCACACGCACGCGGTCGAGGCGGCGAACGCGACGAACGTGTCGCCCTCGCCGAGCACCGGGAGCAGGGCGCCCAGCGTCGACATGATGAGGATCCAGTAGGTGACGTTGCCCACGCAGGCGCTGGCCCAGTAGCCGAACGCGGAGAAGAAGCCGAGGTACTCGCCGAACCCGGCCTTCGCGTACGCGTAGACGCCGGAGTCGAGCTCGGGTTTGCGGATCGCGAGGCGCTGGAACACGAACGCGAGCATGAGCATGCCCGTGCCCGCGATGAGCCACGAGATGAGCGCGCCGAACACGCCCGTCTCGCCCGCGAAGCGGCTGGGCAGCGAGAACACTCCCGCGCCAACCATCGAGCCGACGACCATCGCGGTGAGCGTGGCCAGGGTGATCTTGGTGGTGCCGTCGTGCGTGGCGTGCTGCGTGCCGTGGTGCGTCGTGTCGTCCGACTGCATGGCAGGGCCCTTCGAACGGTCGAGCACACCCGGTGCCCGGGTGCGTCCCTTCCCGGCACCCGCGCCCCTCGGGTCTCCGGCCCTCCATTAAGGGCACGCGGCGGACGGTTCGGCAAAAGATGCGGGCGGCGGGGCCGTCGGGCCGCGGTGCGAGAATGGGGTACGTGACCTCCGCCCTCGACACCACCGCGCTGCTCCCGCCGCTGCAGATCGGCCCGCTCACCGTGGCCACGCCCGTCGTGCTCGCGCCCATGGCCGGCGTGACCAACCGCGCGTTCCGCACCCTGTGCCGCGAGGCCGGCCGCTCCACCGGCTTCGACCCGGGCCTGTACGTCGCGGAGATGGTCACGAGCCGCGCGCTCGTGGAGCGCAACACCGAGGCGCTGCGGATCGTCACGTTCGGCGACGACGAGACCCCGCGCTCGGCCCAGGTGTACGGCGTGGACCCGGCCACCGTCGGCGCCGCGGTACGGATCATCGCCGGCGAGGACCGCGCCGACCACGTCGACCTCAACTTCGGCTGCCCCGTGCCCAAGGTGACCCGCAAGGGCGGTGGCGCGGCCCTGCCCTGGAAGCGGCAGCTCTTCACGGACATCGTCCGGGCCGCCGTCGAGGCCGCCGAGCCGTACGGCGTGCCCGTCACGGTCAAGATGCGCAAGGGCATCGACGACGAGCACCTCACCTACCTCGAGGCCGGGCAGATCGCGGAGTCGCTCGGCGTCGCCGCCGTCGCCCTGCACGCCCGGACCGCCGCCCAGCACTACTCGGGCCAGGCGGAGTGGGAGGCCATCGCCCGCCTCAAGGAGGCGGTGCGGACCGTCCCGGTGCTCGGCAACGGCGACATCTGGTCGGCCGAGGACGCCGTGCGCCTGGTCGAGCAGACCGGGGCCGACGGCGTCGTGGTCGGCCGGGGCTGCCAGGGGCGCCCGTGGCTGTTCGCCGACCTCGCGGCCGCCTTCAACGGCTCGGACCTGCGCGTCCGGCCCGGTCTGCGCGAGGTGACCGACACGATCTACCGGCACGGCGAGCTCATGATCGAGTACTTCGACGGCGACGAGGGCAAGGGCATGCGCGACCTGCGCAAGCACATGGCCTGGTACCTCAAGGGGTACGCCGTCGGCGGCGAGAAGCGGCAGGCCCTCGCGCTGGTCAGCACGCTGGCCGAGCTGCGCGAGCGGCTCGACGCGCTCGACCTCGACGCGCCCTACCCGGGCGAGGACGCCGAGGGTCCGCGCGGGCGCGCCGGCTCCCCCAAGACGCCCCACCTGCCCTACGGGTGGCTCGACTCCCGCGACCTGTCCGAGGAGTTCGAGGCGAGGCTGCGCGAGGCCGAGCTCAGCGTCAGCGGCGGCTGAGGGCATCGGCCGGCTCGTCGCCGGGCGGCAGCACGCGGCCCATGATCGACGACGTCATCATGAGGCCGGGCTCGTCACGCGTCGCGGCCGGCTCGCGGTCGCGCAGCAGCGCCGCGCCGTCACGCGCCCACGCGAGGCCGGGCCGGTCGAGCGCCGCCCCGTACAGCGCGTCCAGGTGGTCCGCGTAGCGCTCCGCGAGCAGCACGAGCACCCAGGAGGGCACGTCCGGGTCGGCCAGCACCTGGGCGAGCCGCGGCGGCTTCCACGGGGCGAGCGGCGGCGTGTGCACCTCCCGCAGCTGGGCGTAGCAGTCGAGCAGGCGCAGGCCCTTGACCGGGTGGTGCGCCAGCGCGAACGCGGCGTCGTCGGGGTCGGTGCCGTCGTCCGGGAGCCGGCGCACGTCGCGGAGCGACGGCAGCAGCGCGAACTCGTCCGCGGGCGCCCCGATCCGTTCCTGGAAGCGCAGGTAGGCGTCGATGACGTGCGTGGCGGTGCCCTCCACGACCACGTCCCCGAACAGGTCGAGGAAGGCCCGGTGGTGGTCGGCGACCAGCTCGCGGGCCCGGGCCAGGCGGGCCGGGTTGCGGTAGGCCGGGCACGGCGACGCCGCCAGCAGGCCGACGACGCCCTCCACCACGTTCGCCAGGTCGTCCGGCGGGTAGATGTCCGGCGTGCCCGCGAAGATCCAGCCCGCCCCGACGGGCAGCACCCGTGCCGCCAGCGGCAGGTCCGGGGCGAGGGCCGAGGCGGGGACCTGGGACCGCCCCGTCCAGACCGGGTAGTCGAGGTCGTCCTCCAGGTTGTGCAGCACGGCGTGCTCGTCCACCACGTCGGTCACCAGGAAGAAGCCGTGCACCCCGCCCGACCGCCAGCCGGCCAGCAGGGCACGCTCGGCGTCGTCGACGTCGAGGCCGTCGGGCGCGGCACCGTCGTCCGCCCCGGGCTCGCCGAGCAGGCGGCGCACCAGGGACGGGCCGGGTGGGCCCGCCCACGGACCGTCCGGCGCCGGAGATCCCTCGTGCACCAGCAGGTCCGTGACGCACCCGCGGGTCGCCTCGACGTACCGGCCCGGGTCGAGATCGTCCGGCGGGGGCCCGGCCTCCGCCCGCACGGCGTCGACCAGCCGGTCGAACGCCGCGGCGTTGGCGGGGCGCAGCACGTGCGCGACGAGGCGGTGGACGAGGCGCGTGGCGAGGTCCCGGTGTGTGGTGCGCGGTGGTGGAGTCATGCCGGTAGCATCCGCTATGAACGGCAGCCCTGCTCGGTCAACAGCGACCATCTGTGGATAACTGTTCACCCCGGCTTCGGTTAAATATTGACGTCGATCTCCGGTGTGAAGAGCGCATAGGACGCAAAGTAGACCAAGATCAGCCTTGCACCACCCCCGACTCCAACCCACCTGTCTGACGGAAAGGGACCCACCCACATGGCATCGGAGAAACGCCCACGACGCGTACCGGCCGTCCTGGCCGACACGCGCAGGAACCCGGGCTTCGCCCTGGGCGCCTTCGGGCTCTCGGCCTGGGCCTACATCGGCATGTCGCACACCATCGCCGACTACGAGGGGCCGCGGCTCGGTTACGCCCTCGGCGTCGCCTACGAGGCGCTGGTGATCGGTCTGGCCTGGGAGGGCCGGCGGCGCGCGGACCGCGCGCTGGAGACCGGCCGCCCCGTCTCCGGGCACGTGCGCTGGCTCGGTGGCGCCATCGTCGTCGGCATCCTCTCCGGCGCGCTCGCCGCCTGGCACGGCTGGCTGCTCGGCGAGGGCATCTTCGCGATCTCCCGCGCCGTCGCGCCCGTGCTCGCCGCCGTCGCCGTGCACCTCTTCTTCCAGTCGGCCTCCAGCGCGCGGGACCTCGACCGGCAGGCCGAGATCCACAACGACCGGCAGACCGCGGTGCTGGACATGCTCGACGCGGTGCGCCTCGCGCAGATCGCGCCCCCGGAGGAGCGCGCGGCGCGCATCGCCGACGTGAACGCCGCCGTGGGCCGCGTCCACCGGCACGTGCCGGCGGACGTCACCGCCGAGGTGACCCGACCCCACCTGGAGTCGGAGCGCACGATCCGCGACGTGGTCCAGGAGGCCGCCGCGCTGGCGGGCGAGTGGATGCCGTCGGGCCGCGAGCAGGAGGAGCGGGCGCGGCAGGGTCGGGAGCAGCAGGGTCTGGAGCAGCACCAGGTGCCGCTCCTGCCGGAGCCCGTGGAGGCGGAGGCGCTGCTGCTGGAGGCCGCCGAGCCGGAGCCCGAGCCGCAGCCGGAACCAGAGCCGGAGCCCGCCGAGGAGGCCGTGGCCGAGGTCACCGCACCCGACGTCACCGCACCCGAGGTCACCGAGACCGCCGGTGCCGCTCCCATGGTCGCCGAGCGCGTGCGCCTCGCGGCCAAGTACGCGCCCGTGACGCCGGAGCCGGCGCGGAGCACCGTCGTCGACGAGCCCGCCGACGGCCCGGCCCAGCCGCTCACCACCGCGCAGATCAGTGAGATCCGCGTGCTGCGGTGGGCGCAGACGCTCAGCGTCGAGGAGGTCGCCGCGCGGGTGGGCGTCTCCGTGGCCTCGGTGAAGCGGTACGCCCCGAGCACGGACCCGACCACCGAGACGGGCTCGCTCATGGCGGTGTCGTCCGCCTCCTGAACGGCCGACGGCCCGGCCCCGCGCGTCGCGACGCGCGGGGCCGGGCCGTCGGGATATCAGCCGAAGTTGACGCCCTGGGCCAGCGGCAGCTCCGTCGAGTAGTTCACGGTGTTCGTCGCGCGGCGCATGTACTGCTTCCACGCGTCCGAGCCGGACTCGCGCCCGCCGCCCGTCGACTTCTCGCCACCGAACGCGCCGCCGATCTCGGCGCCCGAGGTGCCGATGTTCACGTTCACGATGCCGCAGTCCGAGCCGACCTCGGAGAGGAAGGTCTCGGCCTCGCGCACGTCCAGCGTGAAGATGGACGACGACAGGCCCTGCGGCACGTCGTTGTGCACGGCGATCGCCTCGGCCAGGTCCGAGTAGGTCAGCACGTACAGGATCGGCGCGAACGTCTCCCGCTTGACCACGTCGGCCTGCTCCGGCATGCGCACGATCGCCGGGTGCACGTACGCGGCGTCCTCGGCGCCCGGCACCGTCACGGCCGTGCCGCCCACCACGAGCTCGCCGCCCGCGGCGACCGCCTCGTCGATCGCGGCCAGCATGCGGTCCCGCGCGTCCGCGTCCACCAGCGGGCCCACCAGGGTGCCCTCGGTGCGCGGGTCGCCCACGGGCAGTCCGGTGTAGACCTTGGCGAGCCGCCCCACGACCTCGTCCACGATCGACTCGTGCACGATGAGGCGGCGCAGCGACGTGCAGCGTTGGCCCGCCGTACCCGCCGCGGCGAAGACCGCGCCGCGCACGGCGAGGTCCAGGTCGGCCGACGGCGCGACGATCGCGCCGTTGTTGCCGCCCAGCTCCAGCAGGTACCGGCCGCCGCGCGCGGCGACGACGGGCGCGACCTGCTGGCCCATGCGCTCCGAGCCGGTCGCGGAGACCAGCGCGACGCGCGCGTCGGCCACGAGGGCCTCGCCCGCCTCGCGGTCGCCGAGCAGCAGCTGCGAGACGCCCGCCGGGAAGCCGGCCTCCGCCAGCGCACGGTCGAGCAGCGCGGACGCGCCCACGGCCGACAGCAGCGTCTTCTCGCTCGGCTTCCACACCACGGTGTCGCCGCAGACCAGCGCGACGGCGGTGTTCCACGACCAGACGGCCACGGGGAAGTTGAAGGCGCTGATCACCCCGACCACGCCCATCGGGTGCCACGTCTCCATGAGCCGGTGGCCCGGCCGCTCGGACGGCATGGTGCGCCCGCCGACCTGCCGCGACAGCCCCACGGCGTAGTCGCAGATGTCGATCATCTCCTGGACCTCGCCCAGGGCCTCGCTGGTGATCTTGCCCGCCTCGAGGGTCACGAGCTCGGCCAGGTCCGCCTTGTGCTCGGTGAGCAGCTCGCCCAGGCGCTTGACCACCTGGCCGCGCACGGGGGCGGGCACGGAGCGCCAGGTGCGGAACGCCTCGGCGGCCCGCCCGACGGCGGCCTCCGCCTCGGCGGTGCCGTCGCGCCGGAGCTCCAGCAGCGGCTGCCCGGACAGCGGCGACACGACGGGCAGGCCGGTCCCTGCGGGCACATCGGCGCCCAGCCGCTCCAGGGCGGCGAGCGCGGCGTCGCGCAGCTCGGTCGTCAGCGGGGTGGTGGTCGTGGTGCTCATCGCATGGCTCCTGTGGTGGTGGTGAGGGTGGCCGGGTCGACGCCGAGGGTCTCGGCGGCGGCGGCGAGCGACCTGTCCACCTGGTCGGCGTACAGGTCGAACGGGTCGTCGAGGTCGCGGCCGAGGGCGCCCGCCATCCAGTCGGCGTCCCGGTCGGTGGCCTCCTGGGTGGCGTCCTTGGCGCCGTCGGAGGTGAGGTTGGACTGGAAGATGCCGGCCGCCGAGCGCGGCAGGAAGTCCTCGTAGACGATCGGCTCGCGACGCACCGTCCCGGTGGCGGAGTCCGCCTCGTAGGTGAACCAGCCCAGCCCCTGCTCGGCGAGCGCCGCCTCGGTCGTCGGGAAGGTGCGGGCCCAGACGGACCGGGCGATCTCCTGGCGCCGCTCCTCGGTGAACCCGGGGTCGTCGGCGCGGGCCGCCGCGGCGGCCTCGTCGATCTCGACGACGGCCGCGTCGTAGGCGGCCCGGCCCTCCCGCGTGAGGGCGATGCCGCGGGCCTCGACCTCGCCGAACCGGACCCGCAGGGCGTCGCGCACGATCTCGCCGTCGGGCGTGCGGAACGTGCGCGGCTCCGCGAGCGCCCGGAACGAGGTCTGCCGCAGCAGCACGTCCGGACCCTCCCAGCGGGGCGGGCCCTGGATCGCGTCGATCATCGTGATGCCGCGCGCCTCCATGCGGGCGTACAGGTCGTCGATGTCCAGCACGCGGGGCGTGAGGTGGTTGATGTGCGTCGAGGCGATGCCGCCGATGTCGGCCGCCACCGCGCTGACCGCCTCCAGCTCGCGGTACCAGGCCTGGTCCACGGGCTCGCGGGACAGCTCGAAGGCCTCGGTGGCCAGCCGCAGGAACTCGGTCGCCTGCTCCTCGGGCAGGCCGCCCTCGGCCTCGGCACGGTCGGCGAGCGCGAGCAGCTCCGGGCCGAACAGCGTGCGCGCGGCGAGGAAGCTCTCCAGGCGGCGCTCCAGGTCGGCGGTGAAGAACCGGCGGTCCGCGGTGACCAGCATCGAGGTGAACACGCGGAACGGGTTGCGGGCCAGCTCGTCGCGGTCGACCGGCCGGAACGCCGTCGAGATCACGGGCACGGAGCTGGAGGACGCGTCGCGCAGGTCGTAGAACCCGACCGGCCGCATGCCCATGGCGCCGAACACCCGCGCGACCTGCGCCATCTCGGTGGGCGTTCCCACGCGGATCGCCCCGTGCCGCTCCGCGGTCACGCGCGCGATCGAGCCCAGCCGCTCGGCGTCGGCGCCGTGCCGCGCCACGAAGTCGGCGTTGACCTCGTGCGACACGTCCAGCAGCGTCGTGTACGCGGGCACCTCCGTGCCGTACATGTCCGAGAGGCTGCGCGCGAAGGCGGCCCGCAGCTGCCAGGGCTCGAGGAACGTGGACATCAGGCTCTCCTGTCCGTCAGATGATGTTCGACTCGGGGCCTCGTCGCCCCGTGCCGGTCGAGGTGCCGGCGAACCGGTCGGCGTCGAAGCCCGACACGTCGATGCGTGGCGTGCGGCCCGCGTACAGGTCGCGCACCACCTCGCCGACGGCGGGCGCCTGGAGGAACCCGTGCCCCGAGAAGCCGGCCGCGTACAGCACCCGGCCCGGGACGCCGGTGGCCTCGCCGATGAGGGCGTTGCGGTCCGGCGTCATCTCGTAGAGGCCGGCCCAGCCGCGCGCCACGGGCACGTCGGCCAGCTCCGGGGCGCAGGCCCCGGCCGCGCCGCGCAGCAGCGGCAGCCAGGACGGGTCGTAGGTGCGCTCGAACGCGACCGGCGTGGCCGGGTCGGCGATGCCGAGCAGCAGGCCGTCGGGGTCGGCGTTGTGGAAGTAGAAGGTGGTGCCGTAGTCGATGGTGAACGGCACGCGGCGGGGTGCGGGGTCGAGCGCCGGGGTGAAGCCGATCTGCCGGCGGTACGGGTCCACGGGCAGGTCGAGGCCCGCCTTGGCCGCCACGTCGCGGGTCCAGGCCCCGGCGCACAGGACGACGGCGTCCGTCCGCACCCGGCCCTGGTCCGTCCAGACCGCGACGAGCCGGTCGTCGCGCGACTCGAACCCGGTGGCGGTGACGTGCGTGCGCACCCGGGCGCCGTGCCGCTCAGCCCCGGCCGCGTAGCCCTCGACGACGGCCAGCGGGTACGCGAAGCCGTCGCGCGCGGCGTAGGCGGCCCCGGCGTAGCGGTCGACGTCGACGTACGGGTTGAGCCGCCGGACCTCGTCGGCGCCGAGCATGCGGCTGGCCACACCGCGCTCGTTCTGCATGGCCACCGACTCCTCGAACAGCGCGACGTCGGCGGCGTCGGGGAGCAGGAACAGGTAGCCGGGCTGCTGCAGGCCGATGTCCGCGCCCGGCCGCTGCGCGAAGTCCTCGTAGAGCTCCAGGCTGCGGTTGCCGAGGTCCACGTTGGCGGGGTCGGAGAACTGCGCCCGCACTCCCCCGATGGGCTTGCCGGAGCTGCCGGACGCCAGCTCCTCGGCCTCCAGGAGCAGCACGTCCACGCCGTCCTCGGCGAGGTGGAAGGCGACGGAGGCGCCCATCGCCCCGCCCCCGACGACGACCACCTCGGCGCGCGCGGGGAGGGGTCCCCGCCGGTCCACGGGGCGCGGCGCTGACGTCATGCACGCATGATGCCACGCTCTCCGGCCGGATCCGATCCACACCGGAATTCTTCCTGGAGATCAGGCCTTCGACGACGCGCGGCAGTCCGCGCAGGTGCCCCAGAGCTCGATCGTGTGCTCGATGTCGTCGAAGCCCTGCGCGGCCGCCACCTTCGACGCCCAGGCCTCGACCGTGGGGCCGTCGATCTCGACGGTCCGGCCGCACTGCCGGCACACCAGGTGGTGGTGGTGCTCGCGGCGCGCGCACCGGCGGTACAGGCTCTCGCCGTCCTCGGCGCGCAGGACGTCGACCTCGCTCGCCTCCGCGAGCGCCTGCAGCGCCCGGTACACGGTGGCGAGACCCACGGACTCGCCGCGGGCGCGCAGCGTCTCGTGGAGCTGCTGGGCGGAGCGGAAGTCGGCGAGCTCGTCGAGAGCCTCGACGACGGCCGTCCGCTGGCGGGTCATGCGTGCTGCGGCCATCAGCGGCACTCCTTTGCGGCGGCCACCGCACGTTCCGTGGCGGCGGCGGGAAGGTCGACGTCGTCGGGCAGGTCGGGATGGGGGTCGTGCGCGGGGCTCCGCCGGGTCACCAGCGGGGCCACGACGGACACCACCGCGTAGACCGCGATGGCGAGGACGACGATAGTCGCACCGGGCGAGACGTTGTGCCAGTAGGTGATGGACAGCCCGGTCACGCAGACCACGACGCCGACGACGCACGCCGTGAGCATGGTGCGCCCGAACGCGTGGGTGACCTGCTGGGCCACGGCGACGGGCACGATCATGAGCGCGCTGACCAGCAGCAGGCCCACGACGCGCATGGCGACGGTGACGGTGAGCGCCGAGACGACGGCGACCACGACGTTCAGCGCCCAGACGGGCAGCCCGGAGGCGACGGCGAACTCCTCGTCGTGGCTCACCGAGAACAGCGCGTGGCGCAGGCCGACGCCGATGGTCAGGACCACCGCCGAGAGCACGACGGTGAGCCAGAGGTCGGCGTCGGACACCGTGGAGATGGAGCCGAAGAGGTACTGCATGAGGTTGCCGGCGGAACCGCCGGCGATGCCGATGAGCAGCACGCCGCCCGCGATGCCGCCGTAGAACATGATGGCGAGCGCGAGGTCGCCGGAGGTACGGCCGCGGCGGCGCACGACCTCGATCAGCACGGAGCCGACGACGGCGGCGAGCACGGCGCCGGGGATCGCGAGGGCGTCGTTCGGCGTCAGGCCCATGCCCGCGCCGACGAGCCAGCCCAGGGCGACGCCGGTCAGGGCCACGTGCCCGATGCCGTCGCCGAGCAGGGACAGCTTGCGCTGCACGAGGTAGGTGCCGACGACGGGCGCGGTGACGCCCACGAGGAGCGCGGCGAGCAGCGCCCGCTGCATGAACGGGTCGGTGAGCATGAGGGTGATCACGGGCGGACCTCCAGGTCGAGGGCCCTGGCCTGCTCGCCGAGGGTGTTGTCGTCGGCGTGCGGGTGCTGGTGGCGGTGGCCGGCGCGGTCGTGGTCGCGCCGGGCCTGGGGCGGGGTGCCGTCGTGCACGACCTTGCCGTGCCCGAGCACGACGGCGCGCGTGACGAGCGGTTCGAGCTCGCCGAGCTCGTGCAGCACGACGAGCACCGTGAGGCCGCCGTCCACGAGCCGCCGCATGGTGGTCGCGAACGCCTCCTGGCTGGCGACGTCGACGCCGGCCACGGGCTCGTCGAGGATGAGCAGGTCGGGCTCGCGGACCAGGGCGCGGGCGATGAGGATGCGCTGCTGCTGGCCGCCCGAGAGGAGGTGCACGGGGTCGTGCACCCGGTCGGCGAGGCCCACCTGGGTCAGCGCGGCGGCCACGCGGTCGCGCCAGCCGCGCGGCAGGGCCAGGCGGCGCCCGTGCAGCAGGCCCGAGGCGACCACCTCCTGCGCGGTCGACGGGATGCCGCCGCCCGCGTTCGCCCGCTGCGGCACGTAGCCGATCCGGCTCCGGTCCACGGTCGTGCGCCGGCCGGCGGTCAGGGGTTCGCCGAGCAGCCGGACGGTGCCCTGCGTCGGCGGGTTGATGCCGACCAGGGTCTTGACCAGCGTGGACTTGCCCGAGCCGTTGGCGCCGAGCAGCGCGACCACCTCGCCCGGCTCGACGATCAGGTCGACGCCGCGCAGGATGTGGCTGGCTCCGGCCCGGAAGTGCAGGTCCCGGGCCTCGATGACGGGTTCGCGGGTCTCTGTCATGCGCAGACCAGCCCTTCCTCCAGGGCCGCGAGGTTGGCCCGCATCACCGACACGTAGTCCTCACCGGCGGCCGTGGCCTCCTCGGACAGTCCCTCCAGGGGGTCGAGCACCGCGGTCCGCACGCCGAGGTCGGCGGCGAGGGTCTCGGTGACCCTGGGGCTGACCAGCGTCTCCGAGAACAGGGTCGCGACGCCGTTCGCCTCGACGACGTCGCGGATCTCGCGCAGGCGGGCCGGCGACGGCTCCGCCTCGGGGTCCAGCTCGGAGATGCCGACCTGCTCCAGCGCGTACCGGTCGGCGAGGTAGCCGAACGCGGTGTGGCTCGTCACGAGGGTCGCGCCCTGGCACGCGGCGAGACCGTCGGCCATCTCCTGGTCCAGGTCGTCGAGCTGCTCGCCGAGGCGCAGTGCGCCGGCCGCGTACTCGTCGGCGTGCTCGGGGTCGACCTCGGCCAGCTCGTCGGCCACGGCCTGCCCGACGGCCGCGAGCCGGCTCGGGTCGAGCCAGAAGTGCGGGTCGGCGGCGCCGTGGCCGTGGCCGTCGTCCTCGGTCCCCGCGTCCTCGTCCGTGTGCTCGTCCGCGTGCTCGGCGTGCTCCGCCTCGGTCTCGCCCTCGTGCCCCTCCTCGGCGCCGGAGTGCTCGACCAGCTCGGCGGCGTCCGCGGCGTCGACCACGTGCTCGGGTGCGCGGGACTCGACGCCCTCGTCGACGGCGGCCTGGAAGCCCGACAGGTAGACGACGAGGTCGGCCGTGCCGATCTCGCGGACCTGCACCGGGGACAGCTCGAGGTCGTGGGGCTCCGCGGCGGGCGGCGTGAGATTGTCCACGGTGACGAGGTCACCGCCGACCTGCTGGGCGACGTACTGGAGCGGGTAGAACGAGGCGAGCACGGTGACGCCGTCCGATCCTCCGCCGGAGGTCCCGGAGCCCTGCGCCGAGCAGCCCGCGAGCGTGGCCGCGCCGGCGAGGACGAGGCTGGTCAGGGCGGCGCCGGCGGCGCGGGGGGATCTCATGAGAACGATTCTCACGCGTGGTGAGAACGGTTGTCAAAGGTCGGCCGGGAGAGGTCGGTCACGCGGAGGAGGAGTCCGGGTATTCGTCAAGGCCTTGACCGGGCCGGACGGTAGGCTTGGCGGACATCGTCACCACCCGTTCCCCTGGAGAGACCCCCGTGTCCGACAAGTCAGTGCGCTCTGCGCAGACCGCCAAGCTCGACGCCGTCGTCTCGCTCGCGAAGCGACGAGGTTTCGTCTTCCCGTCGGGTGAGATCTACGGTGGAACGCGTTCGGCGTGGGACTACGGCCCCCTCGGCGTGGAGCTCAAGGAGAACATCAAGCGCCAGTGGTGGCGTGCGATGGTCACGAGCCGCGACGACATCGTCGGCCTGGACTCGTCGGTCATCCTGCCGCGCCAGGTCTGGGTCGCCTCCGGCCACGTCGGCGTGTTCACCGACCCGCTCACCGAGTGCCTCTCGTGCCACAAGCGGTTCCGCGAGGACCAGATGATCGAGGAGTTCGAGGAGAAGAAGGGCCGCGCCCCCGAGGGCGGCCTCGCCGAGATCGTCTGCGCCAACTGCGGCACCCGCGGCCAGTGGACCGAGCCGCGCGACTTCAACATGATGCTGAAGACGTACCTCGGCCCGGTCGAGGACGAGTCCGGCCTGCACTACCTGCGCCCGGAGACCGCGCAGGGCATCTTCGTGAACTTCGCGAACGTCGCCGCCGCGGCGCGCAAGAAGCCGCCGTTCGGCATCGGCCAGATCGGCAAGTCGTTCCGCAACGAGATCACGCCGGGCAACTTCATCTTCCGCACGCGCGAGTTCGAGCAGATGGAGATGGAGTTCTTCGTCAAGCCGGGCGAGGACGAGGAGTGGCACCAGTACTGGATCGACTACCGCACCAACTGGTACACGGACCTCGGCATCTCCGCGGACAACCTGCGCCACTACGAGCACCCGAAGGAGAAGCTGTCGCACTACTCGACCCGCACCGTGGACATCGAGTACCGCTTCGGTTTCCAGGGCAGCGAGTGGGGCGAGCTCGAGGGCATCGCGAACCGTACGGACTTCGACCTGAAGACCCACACGGAGAGCTCGGGCAAGGACCTGGCCTACCGCGACCCGGTGACGAACGAGAAGTACTTCCCGTACGTCATCGAGCCGGCCGCGGGCCTGACCCGCTCCCTCATGGCGTTCCTCGTGGAGGCCTACGCCGAGGACGAGGCGCCGAACACCAAGGGCGGCGTGGACAAGCGCACGGTGCTGCGCCTCGACCCGCGCCTGGCCCCGGTCAAGGCCGCGGTGCTGCCGCTGTCCAAGACGGCGGACCTGCTGCCGACGTCGGAGAAGCTGTCCGCGGAGCTGCGCAAGTACTGGAACGTCGACTACGACGTGACGCAGGCGATCGGCAAGCGGTACCGCCGGCAGGACGAGATCGGCACGCCGTTCTGCATCACGGTCGACTTCGAGACCCTCGAGGACCAGGCCGTGACCATCCGGCACCGCGACACCATGCAGCAGGAGCGCGTCGCGCTGGACAAGGTCGTCGGCTACCTCGCCGGTCACCTCGTCGGCGCCTGACGCTCCCGCCTCACCCGCCGCGCGTGTCCTGCGCCTGCTCCCGCAGCAGCCGCAGGACGCGCGCGGCGTCCTTGTCGCCGGTCTCGATCTCGTGCAGCGGCTGCACGCGCAGGGGTGCGTGCTCCCCCACGACGAGTACGGCACGGCCCGCGTCCTCGCGCGGCGCGAACCGCACCAGGAAGGTGCGCAGCCAGTACTCCAGGAAGAACTTCCCGTCCGTGCCGCGCTCCACGAGCCGGGCGACGCCCTCCGCGCTGCGCGCCCCGCTCAGCGGGAACGACTCGCCCAGCGGCGTGACCTCCGCCGCGCCCGTCCGCAGCAGCCCGACGAGCCAGTCGACGCCGTCCGGCCCGTCGGGCAGCGCGAGGTCGACCTCCCGGGGCAGTGCGACCGGCGCACCGAGGAGGACGGCGGCCGCCAGCCCCTCGAACCGGTAGCCGACGTCGACGAGGCCCTCCATGAGCGAGACGGTCATGCTCAGGCTGTCCACCGCGCCCGTGTCCCCCGCCTGCGCGGTGACCGCCCGGCGCACGTCGTCGTCGAGCTGCTCGAGCTCGACCCGCACCTGCTTGCCCGCCGCGGCCAGCAGTCGCGACAGCATGTCCCACGACGGCGACCGTGCCCCGGTCTCGATCCCCGCCACCGTGGCGCGGGAGACCCCGGCCCGGAAGGCCAGCACCGCCTGGGTGAGCCCCGCTGCGTACCGAGCGGACCGGACGAGCCTCGCCACGTCGACCGCGGCGCCCCGCCCGGCCGCGTCACCACCCGCGTCGCCCCACCCGGCCGGGACGTCTCGCCCGGTCACCGCACCCTGCCCGCTCGCCACCTGCTGGATGTCCGCACCACCTCATCCTGCGCGGCCCGGCGTCCCGCCGCGAAGGCACCGGCAGGGCCTGTGGACAACTGTGCACGGCGGGGAGAGCCGCCTCTCCGAGGACAGGTTGCTCTGAGTAGACACGGTCTACTCAGAGCAACACACGCGCGCGAAGAAGGCTCTCCCCGGAGGTCTCGCAGGTTCCCTGGGTTCACCCGGGTGAAGGCGGGGGTGACGGAGTCACGATCGGCGTCGTCGCGGCTCTGGAACTCCGTAGGCGCAACAGCGTCTGCGCAGATCACGTACCCAACAGATCCAGTACCCGAGAGGTTCGACCACCACATGATCCGCCGAAGCATCATCGCGCTCGTGAGCGTCCTGGCGCTCGCCCTGACGGCGTCCGCCCCCGCGTACGCCGCCCCGGCCTACAGCACCAACGTCACGCTCGACGCCAAGCCCGAGCCGGTCGCCAAGAACAAGACCGTCACCCTGAAGGGCACCCTCAAGTACAACCGGAACGGCACCGTGCTGCCGATGGGCGCGAAGGTCCTCACCGTGCACTTCGACCCGGCCGGAGCCGACGGCTCCCGCAAGGTCGGCACGGTCCGGACCACCAGCAAGGGCGCCTACACGTACACCGCCAAGGCGACGCGCTCCGGCAAGTGGACCGTCAAGTACACGAGCCCGACGGGGGCATACAAGGCGGACTCCGCCGCCGACGCCGTCTGCGTCTACCCGAACGGCAGGTGGCAGTGCCCCGTCTCGTCCACCAACCCCGACCTCGACTGCTCGGACATCCGCCGCACCGTCTGGGTGGGCACGAACGACTACCACCGGCTGGACGCCGACAAGGACGGCTGGGGCTGCGACTCCTACTCCGGCCGCTGACGAACCCGACGGCCGGACCCGTACCGAGCATGCCTGACGCTGTGAAATGCTTAGGCAATGCTTACCTCACCCACGGCCGCTCCCGCGGGACGCCGTGAGGGTGCGGAGGCCGTGGCTCGCCGCGCCCGCCACCGGACGCTCGCGGTGCTCACGGCCCTGGCCGCGCTGCTGCTGGTCGTCCTCGCGAGCCTCGCGCTCGGCGTCCGCGACATCGACCCGGTCGAGGTCTGGCGGGCGCTGACGGCGCCGGTCGCCGGCTTCGTGGACCACGACGTGGTGCTCGACCAGCGGCTGCCGCGCACCGTCGTCGGCCTGGCGGCCGGGGTCGCGCTCGGGACCGCGGGCACCCTGATCCAGGGGGTCACCCGCAACCCGATCGCCGACCCCGGCCTGCTCGGCCTCAACTCCGGCGCGTCGCTCGCCGTCGTCTGCGCGGTCTGGATCTTCGGCGTCACGTCGCCGATCGGCTACGTCTGGTTCGCCTTCGTGGGCGCCGCGGCGGCCGCCGCCATCGTCTTCTCGGTGGGCCGCGGCCAGCCGGTGCGGCTCGCGCTGGTCGGCGCCGCCGTGACCGCGCTCATCACACCGCTCATCACCCTCGTCCTGCTGCGCGACCAGCAGGCGTTCAACCTGTACCGCTTCTGGTCGGTCGGCTCGCTGACCGGCCGGGGCCTGGACACGGTCGCGATGCTGTGGCCGTTCGTGCTGGTCGGCGTGGTCCTCGCCGCCGCGCTCGCGCACCGGCTCAACATGCTGGCGCTCGGCGACGACGTCGCCACGGCCCTGGGGCAGCGCGTCGGCACCACGCGCGCCCTCGCCGCCGTGGCCATCGTGCTCCTGGCCGGCACCGCGACGTCGCTCGCCGGGCCCGTCGCCCTGGTCGGGCTCGTGGTGCCGCACGCCGCGCGGCGCCTGGTCGGCACGGACTACCGCTGGATCATGGCGATCGGCGCCCTGCTCGGCCCGGTCATGCTGCTGACCGCCGACGTGCTCGGGCGGCTCGTGCTGCCCCGCTCCGAGCTCGAGGCCGGCGTGGTCGCCGCGCTGCTCGGCGCCCCGGTGCTGGTCGCCGTCGCACGCGGCCGGAACGTGGCGGGAGCCTGATGGCCGGCGACCTGCGCACCTCCGCCCTGCGCACGACCGTCGCCGGCCTGCGCGCCACGCGACGCCGCCGCCAGGTCCTCGTCCTGACCGGCATGGTGCTCGTGGTGCTCGTCGCGGGCACCGGCGCCCTCCTGATGGGTGCGGCCGGCCTGACCCCGGGCCAGGCGATCGCGGGCGCCGTCGGCCTCGGCGACAAGGGTGACGTCTTCGTCGTCCAGAAGCTGCGCCTGCCCCGCGTCGAGGCCGCCGTCGTGGTCGGCGCCGCGTTCGGCCTCGCGGGCGCGCTGTTCCAGTCGACGCTGCGCAACCCGCTCGCCTCCCCCGACATCCTGGGCATCTCCACGGGCGCCAGCCTCGGCGCCGTGACGGGCACGCTCGTGCTGGGCCTCAGCGGCGTCGCGCTGTCCGGGCTGGCGTTCACCGGCGCGGGCACCATCGCGCTCCTGATCTGGGTGCTCGCCTGGCGCAAGGGGCTGCACTCGATCCGGTTCGTGCTGGTGGGCGTCGGCCTGGCCTACCTGTGCGCGTCCCTCATCGCGTGGATCATGGCCCGGTCGCAGGAGCAGGAGGCGGCCGCCGTCCTGACCTGGACCGTCGGCTCCGTGTCCGACATCCGCGGCGAGCAGCTCGCGCTCGTCGCCGCGGGCACGCTCGTGCTGGCGGTCGCCGTCGCGGTCGTGGCCCGGACGCAGGGCCCGCTCGCCCTCGGCGACGACAACGCGCGCGCCCTCGGCGTCCACGTCGACGCCGCGCGCGTCGGCGCCCTGCTGCTCGCCGTCGCGCTCGTCGCGCTCGCCACCAGTGCCGGCGGCCCGATCGCCTTCGTCGCGCTGGTCGCGCCCGCCATCGCCCGCCGCCTCGTGAACGACGGCGGCGCCGCGCTCGCCGCGTCCGCCGCCACGGGTGCCGCGCTCACCCTGGTGGCCGACGTCGTCGGACAGCACGGGCTGCTCGGCGTCGCGGCCCCCGTCGGGATCGTCACGGGGCTCGTGGGCGCCCCCTACCTGCTGTGGCTGCTCGCCACGACCGAGAAGAGGAGCCGATGACCAACCTGCGCGCCGAGGGGCTGAGCCTCGGCTATGACGGACTCAAGGTCATCGAGGGCCTCGACCTGACGCTGCCCGACGGCAAGATCACCGCCGTCGTCGGCCCGAACGCCTGCGGCAAGTCGACGCTGCTGCGCGGGCTGGCCCGCCTGCACCCCATCGACGGCGGGCGCGTCACGCTCGGCGGCACCGACATCACCGCGATGCCCCGCAAGGAGCTGGCGCGCAAGGTCGCCATGCTGCCGCAGTCGTCGATCGCGCCCGACGGCGTACGCGTCGCCGAGCTGGTCGCGCGCGGCCGCTACCCGCACCAGGGCTGGTTCGGCCGCCACTCCTCGGACGACGACGCCGTGGTCGCCACCGCGCTGGAGTCCACCGGCGTGGCCGAGCTCGCGGACCGCCCCGTCGCAGAGCTGTCGGGCGGCCAGCGGCAGCGGGTCTGGATCGCGATGGTGCTGGCCCAGCAGACCGACATCGTGCTGCTCGACGAGCCCACCACCTTCCTCGACGTGCGCCACCAGCTCGACCTGCTGGACCTGCTCACGGAGCTCAACCGCGACCGCGGCACCACCGTCGCGATGGTGCTGCACGAGCTGAACCTCGCCGCCCGGTACGCGGACCACCTGGTGGTGATGTCCGCCGGGCGGATCGTCGCCGAGGGCGCACCGTCGGCGGTGCTCACCCAGGAGGTGGTCGACGAGGCGTTCGGTTTGCGCGCCCAGGTGGTGCCCGACCCGGTGGCGGGAACCCCGCTCGTGGTGCCCGTGGGCCGGTTCCACGCGGGCGCGTGAACCTCACCCCGTGGGGTTCCTCACTCCGGATCCGGGCCAATTCCGAAACATCGTCGTGACCAAATGTGGTTAGGGTTACCTCATCTCGACCGGTGACCGCCGGTCCCCTGACGAACACCGGGAGTAACAGTGCGCCCTCGCCGTTCCCTCGCAGCGGCCGTCGGCCTTGCCGCCGCGTCCGCCCTCGCCCTGTCGGGCTGTGCCTCCGAGGCCCCCGCCGCGGACGACGCGACGCCGTCCGCCGCCGCCTCGGGTGCCACCGACGAGTTCCCGCTGACCATCGAGCACGCGCTCGGCGAGACCGTCATCGAGGAGGCGCCGGAGCGCGTGGCCACGTGGGGCTGGGGCTCCACCGAGGCCGCGATCGCGGCGGGCGTGTTCCCGGTCGCCGTCGCCGAGCAGACGTGGACCGTCGGCGAGGGCAACCTGCTGCCGTGGGTCGAGGAGGCCTACGACGAGGCCGGTGTCGAGCACCCCACCGTGCTGACCGACGCCGAGGCCGGCGCGACCGTGCCCTACGAGGAGTTCGCCGCCGCCGAGCCGGACGTCATCATCGCCACGTACTCGGGCCTCACGCAGGAGCAGTACGACCTGCTGAGCGAGATCGCCCCGACGGTCGCCTACCCGGAGACGCCCTGGCAGACGCCGTGGGACGAGATCATCACCGCCACGGACGACGCCCTGGGCCGCAGCGCCGCCGGCGAGGAGAAGGTCGAGGAGATCAACGCCTACCTGGCCGAGCAGGCCGAGGCGCACCCCGAGTTCGCGGGCAAGACGGTCGCGGCGATCGTCGACTCCCCGGCCGAGGGCCTGATCTACGTCTACCGTGCCGCCGACCCGCGCGCCGGGTTCCTCGAGGGCCTGGGCTTCGAGACGGCCCCCGCCGTGGAGGAGCTCGCGCCGGACGACGGCGAGTTCTTCTACACGCTGTCGTACGAGGAGCTCGACAAGCTCGAGTCCGACGTGGTCGTGGCCTACACGTACACCGAGGAGGAGGCCGCGGCCCTGCCCGAGAAGAAGGAGCTGCAGGCGCTGCCCGCCGTCAAGGCCGGCATGGTGGTGCAGCAGGTCGGCACCGTCGCGGTCTCCGCGGTCTCGCCCCCGACGGCGCTGTCGGTCCAGTACCCCGAGGGCATGCCGAAGCTGATCGAAGCCCTGTCGGACACCCTGACCAACTAACCACCCCGCCGAAGTAGAACTGTGGCGAGATAGAACTGTGGCGAAGTAGAACCTCAGCCGGGTTCTGCTTCGCCACAGTTCTATCTCGCCACAGTTCTACTTCGCCACAGTTCTACTTCGCGGTGGGCTTGTCGAGGGCGCCGCCGTAGCGGCGGTCGCGCTTCGCGTACTCCTCCACGGCGTCCCAGAGGTGCCGACGGTCGACGTCCGGCCACGGCTCGTCCAGGAACACCATCTCGGCGTACGCCGCCTGCCACAGCATGAAGTTCGACGTGCGCTGCTCGCCGGACGAGCGCAGGAACAGGTCCACGTCGGGCACGTCCGGCAGGTACAGGTACTTCTGCACCGTCTTCTCCGTGATGCGGCGGGGGTCGAGCCGACCTGCCGCGGCGTCGGCCGCCATCGCCGCCGCCGCGTCGGCCAGCTCGGCCCGGCTGCCGTAGTTCACGCACATCGTCAGCGTGCACAGGTCGTTGTCCTTGGTGCGCTCCTCGGCCTCCAGCAGCACGTCGATCACCGACTTCCACAGCTTCGGACGACGGCCGGCCCAGCGGATCCGCACACCCCACGAGGCCATGAGGTCGCACTGGCGCCGCATCACGTCCTGCGTGAAGTTCATGAGGAAGCGGACCTCCTCGGGCGACCGCTTCCAGTTCTCGGTGCTGAACGCGTACGCGGAGATGTACTCGACCCCGACCTCGACGGCACCCGCCACGACGTCGAGCAGCGAGTTCTCCCCCGCCTTGTGCCCCTCGACGCGGGGCAGGCCGCGGGCGTTGGCCCAGCGCCCGTTGCCGTCCATCACCACGGCCACGTGCCGGGGCAGGAACTCCCGCGGGATCCGGGGCGCGACCCGGCCGGACGGGTGCGGGAACGGCGCCACCAGCTCCCGCCGCGTACCCCGGGCCATCAGCGCTCCACCATCTTCAACGATCGCAACGTTCTCTCCAGGTAGTACTGCCCGTAGGCGGCGACGATGCCGCTCGCCTCCTTGCGGTGCCGCGCGTCCGACGCGTCGGCGGTCGCCCAGTCGCCCGCGAGCAGCGAGGACAGCAGGGCAAAGGTCTCGGGTGCGGGCGCCGTGGACCCCGGCGGACGGCAGCGGGAGCAGACCGCGCCGCCCTGCGCCACGTTGAACGCGTGGTGCGGGCCCGGCTCGCCGCAGCGTGCGCAGTCCTCGAACGACGGCGCCCACCCCGCCACCGCGAGCGCCCGCAGCAGGTAGGAGTCGAGCACCAGGCCGGCGTCATGGTGCCGCTCCGACAGGGCGCGCAGCGCGCCGGCCAGGAGCCAGTACTGCTGCACCGCCGGCTCGTGCTCCTGCGCGACCAGCCGGTCGGCGGCCTCGAGCATCACGGTCCCGGCCGTGTACAGGGTGTAGTCCTCGCAGATGCGGCGGGCGTAGGCGCCGATGGTCTCGACCTGGGTCACGGTGTCGAGGCCCATGCCCGGGCGGGGGCTGCGACCGGTGTGGAGCTGCACGTCGACGCCCATGAACGGCTCGAGCCGGGCGCCGAACTTGGACGACGTGCGTCGCACGCCCTTGCCCACGCCACGCACCTTGCCATGCTCGCGGGTCAGGAACGTCACGATGCGGTCCGCCTCGCCCAGCTTTTGGGTGCGCAGCACGATCGCGTCGTCTCGGTACAGGGGCACGGTGCCATTCTGCCCCCAGTCACCGACACTCCCCGACGCCGCGGCCGCGGGCGCGTCAGCGCTCGACGAACCGCGTGCCGTCCGGCGTGAGCTCCGGCTCCCACACGAACCGGTGGATCACGTGCTTCTCGAGGACCCAGCGCACGCCGAGCGCGACCGAGCCCCAGACCACGAAGAGCAGCAGCGTCTGCAGGAAGTTGATGCTGATCCGGTCGAAGCCGCTGATCGCGAGGGTGGGGATGAGGAACATCAGGCCCAGGAACGCGGGCAGCAGCTGGATGCCGACCCACTGGATGACGGACAGCATGTCGACCCGGCGGTCGGCGACCACGCCGTGGTAGTCCATCACGTTGACCACGTGGTCGGCGCGCCACCGGGCGACGTGCCGGGCGACGGTCCACTGGGCGTCGCGGGCCTCGAGGGCCGCGCTGCCGCTGGGCAGCCAGATGCCCAGCACCTTGTGGATCTCGGCGGGGGTCAGGTACCCCTTGTCGAGGATCGTGAGGCTGTGCACCGGCGGCTGCCGGGTGTTGGTCGGCAGCACCAGGGCGGCGAGGAACAGCAGGATGCCGCCGGTGCCGAGCAGGCCGACGAGCGCGTCCGGGAGCCATGGCAGGAGCAGGGTCGCGGTGGCGAACGCCAGGGCGCCGAGCAGCGCGCAGATGATGCGGTTCTTCATGGTCATGGTGTGCCCGATCCTACCGGCGCGCCGTCGCCACCATGGGCGATACGTCCCGTTCGTAACCGATCCGCAGCCAGGCACAGCCGGGCCCAGCCGGGCTCAGCCCGTCATGAGGCGGGGCCACACCGCGACCGCCGTGCCCACCACGGGGGCCGCGATCATGATGCCGGTGACGACCACGGGCAGCGGGTGGACGCCGCGCAGCCGGCGTACGACCACCGCGTCGCCGTGCAGGCGCGTGACCACCACGGCCACGACGGCCAGGCCCAGCGCGGCCAGCCCGTTCTCCCAGGAGACCCCGAGCAGCGCGCCCCAGCTCCCGGCGATCACGATGCTCGCCACCACGAGCACCGCCTCCCAGACGTCGTGCCAGACCTGGCCGGGGCGCCGGCCCCGCAGCCAGAGGGCGACGTCGCGCACCACCACCGCCCCGGCGAGGGCGACCACCAGGGGGTACGCCACGCGGAACAGGTCGCCCGCGGCCCGCGGGAACGCGAGCACCAGCACGAGCACGGCCGCGACGAGGGACGCCTCACCGGGCAGCCGCAGCGGCCGGACGGCGTCCAGCACGACGCCGCGCCGCGCCGGCGAGCGCCGGCGGTCGCTGCCGTCCTTGCCGCGCTCGTGCAGCAGGGTCGCGCCGACGCCCTGGACCGCCCCGTCGAGCACCACCCACGCGACCAGCAGGACCGTCAGCAGAACGCCCCACACGACCGCGCTCATGCGGCGCCCACCAGGGCACGAGGTTCCGTGACGTCCACACCGGAAAGCCTACGTAGCAGTCCGGGCTTCGTCGACGTCGCGGCCGCCGCCGACGTCCGTGCAGTCGATCACTGCGGCGTCGTGGGCCCGCAGGTACGGGCCGGCGCCGGTGTCGCCGGCCACCGACCGGGCCACGGCGGCCCAGTGTGCGCGACCCAGCAGCACCGGGTGGCCGGGCGCGCCGTCGTACGCGGCGCGGGCGAGCACGCCGCGGGCGGTCCGGGCGTCCGGGGCGGCGGCCAGCACGCGGCGGACGGCGTCCGCGCGCAGGCCGGGCAGGTCCACGAGGGTGACGACGGCGACGTCGGCGCGAGTCTCGGCCGCTGCCGTCAGGCCTGTGCGCAGGGAGGCCGCGACGCCGCTCGCCCAGTCCGCGGCGACGACGGGCCGTGCACCCTCGGGCACCAGCGCCCGCGCCAGGTCGGCGTCCGCCCCGAGCACGACCACCACCTCGGCGCACCCGCCGTCGTGCAGCGTGCGGCAGGCGAGGTGCACCCACGGCACGCCGCCCGCGTCGCGGGCCAGGGCCTTGGGCCCGCCGAACCGGCGGCCGGCGCCTGCGGCCAGCACGATGCCGAGGGCCGTCACGGGCACCACGCGTCAGTACCGGGTGTGGGCCGGGTGCTCCCGCCACAGGTCGAACGGCACGCCCGCCCCGGGGATGCGGTGCCCGACGACGGGGCTGGGCCAGGTCGAGCGGTCGCGCTCCAGCAGGTCGTAGAACTCGCGGTCGTCGAAGCCGGCGCGCTCGGCGTCGTGCCGGTCCGCTGCGAACACGACGCGGTCCACGCGGGCCCACAGCGCCGCGGACAGGCACAGCGGGCACGGCTCGCACGAGGCGTAGAGCGTGGTCCCCGCCAGGGAGAAGGTATCCAGGGCACGGCAGGCGGCCCGGATGGTGACCACCTCGGCGTGCGCCGTGGGGTCGAGGTCGCGCGTCACCCGGTTGCCGCCGGCGGCCACCTCCTGCCCCGCGCGCACGACGACGGCCCCGAAGGGGCCACCGCCGTCGGCCACGTTGCGGCCGGCCACCTCGACGGCGCGGGCGAGCCAGGCCTCGTCGTCCGGGCCGACGCCGGTACGGGACCGGACGCCGGTACGGGACCGGACGCCGGGTGTGTCGGTGGGGCTGATCATCCTTCGATGCTCGCACCGCCGCGTTTCACCGGCGTTCCGAGGAGGTCAATGTGCCGAAACGTCTGTTTCCACCCCCGGGCGCAGGAGGGCCCACAGGCGGTCGCGCTGGATCGGCAGGTCGTAGGGGCGCACGCCCGTCGCGTCGGCGATCGCGTTGGCCAGTGCCGGGGCCACCGGGTTGTAGGGCGCCTCGCTCATCGACTTGGCGCCGCGCGGGCCCAGGCGGTCGACGGTGTCGGCGAAGAGCACCTCGGTGTCGGGGACGTCGGCGATCTGGGGCGCGCGGTAGTGGCGCAGGGCGCGGGTCACGACCAGGCCGTCGCGCACGACCATGCGTTCGGTCAGCGCCGAGCCGAGGGCCTGCGCTACACCGCCCTCGATCTGCCCGCGCAGCTGCTCCGGGTTGATGACGACGCCGGCGTCCGCGGCCTGCACCGACCGCAGGATCCGCACCTCCCCGGTCTCCGCGTGCACGGCCACGCGGAAGCCGTGCACGTTGAAGGCCACGGACCGCGGCGAGCCGTCGTGCGACCCCTCCGCCGACATCCCCGGGCGGGGCGCACCGGCCGCTGACAGGTCCGCACGGAGCGTGGCGGCCGCGCGCTGGACCGCGAGGCCCGCGACCACCGAGCCGGTCGAGCCGAAGGCGCCCGTGTCGTAGCCGGAGGTCGCCGTGTCGGACGAGCGCACCCGCACCCGGTCGAGCGGCACGCCGAGCTCCGTGGCCGCGATCTGCGCGTGCACCGTGGTGGTGCCGTTGCCGAACTCGGCGGTGCCGACGTCGACCACGAAGCCGCCGTCGGCCTCCAGCGTGACCCGGGCATGCGCGTGGTGCCCGCGCGGCGGGATCGTGGCGATCATGGCGAGCGCGACGCCGCGGCCCAGCGCCCACCCGGCGCCGGCCGGGGGCTCGACCGGGCGCGCGAGCGCCTCCTCGACCAGGTCGAGGCACTGGTCCAGCCCGTAGGCGCCGTACTCCAGGTCACCTTCCACCGGCTGCCCGACGACGAACGGGTCGCCGGGGCGGACGACGTTGCGGCGGCGCATCTCGACCGGGTCGAGGCCGAGCCGCCCCGCCAGCTCGTCGATCGCGCCCTCGATCGCGAGCTGCACCTGGCCCAGGCCGTAGCCGCGGAACGCCCCCGAGGGCACGGTGTTGGTGTAGACGGACTCGGCGTCCACGCGCTTGACCGGGGCTCGGTACACCGCCATGGACTCGTGCACCCCGTGGAACAGCACGCCCGGCGCGTGGTTGCCGTAGGCGCCGGTGTCGGCCAGGACGTCGATCGCGAGCGCGGTCAGCGCACCGTCCGCCGCCGCCCCGGCCCGCACCGTGACCCGCATGGGGTGGCGGCACGGCACCATGGTGAACTGCTGCTTGCGCGTGAGCTCCCACTGGACGGGCCGCCCGGTGCGCAGGGTAGCGAGCGCCACGACGTCCTCCACGAGCAGCTCCTGCTTGCCGCCGAACCCCCCGCCGACGCGGCCCGCGACCACCCGGACCCGCTCCCGGGGCAGGCCGAGCAGGCGGGCGAGCTCGTCGCGCACAAGGAAGGGCACCTGGGTGGAGGTGCGCACGTGGAGCACGTCGCCGTCCGGGCCGGGCGTCGTCCAGGCGCGGGCGCCGTGCGTCTCCAGGGCCACGTGGTTGACGCGCTCGGTGGTCCAGGTGCCGGTCACGGTGGCGGCCGACGCCGCGAGCGCCGCGTCGACGCCGTCGTGCCCGGGTTCGGCGTGCTCCTCGTGGAGCTGCGCGACGACGTTCCGGCCGGCGTCCGCGACCCGGTGCTCCTCCGGCGTGCGGCCGGGGTGCAGCACCGGGGCGTCGGGCCGGCGGGCGGTCTCGGGGTCGAGGACGGCGGGCAGCACCTCGTAGTCGACCTCGACCAGGGCGAGTGCCGCACGGGCCTGCCGGGGCGTCTCGGCGACGACGACGGCGACGCGCTGGCCCGCGAACCGCAGCACGGGGTCGAGCATGCGGGTGTCGTCGGGGTCGTCCAGGCGGTTCTGGTGCCGTCCGGTCGAGTAGAGGGTGGCGGGCACGTCGTGGTGGGTGAGCACGAGGTGCACCCCGGGTGCCCGGCGTGCCGCGGCGGCGTCGATGCGCGTGATGCGGGCGTGCGGGTACGGGCTGCCGAGCACCGCGACGTGCAGCAGACCCGGCGGCTCGGGCTCGTCGAGCGTGTAGGGCTCGCGTCCGCGCACCACGCGGGCGGCTGCGGGCGCGACGACGGCGCGGCCGAACGCCCGGCCCGGCTCCGCCGCCTCGGTGTTCACCCGGCCGGCGAGGGCGTCCCGGATCGAGCGGTACCCGGTGCAGCGGCACAGGTTGCCCTTCAGCTGTTCGGCGAGGGGTTGTTCGGCGAGGGGTTGTTCGGCGAGGGGTTGTTCGGCGAGGGGCTGTTCCGCGAGGGCCGGCGTGCCCGCGACGGTGCACACCATGCCCGGGGTGCAGAACCCGCACTGGAACGCCGCCGCGGCGACGAACGCGCGCTGGACGGGGTGCAGCGGGTCCGGGTCGGCGTCCATGGAGTCCGGATCCGGGTCCGGATCCGGGTCCGGATCCGGATCCGGGTCCGTGCCCGGGCCGTACCGGCCGAGGCCCGCCGCGGTGACCACCTCGGCGTCGGCGGCGCGGTGCGCGGGGATCAGGCAGGAGTGCACGGGGTCGCCGTCGAGCAGCACGGTGCACGCGCCGCAGTCGCCGGCGTCGCAGCCCTTCTTGACGGCGGTGGCGCCGTGCTCCCGCAGGTAGGTGCGCAGGCACTGCCCGGGCCGGGGGTCGGCCGTGACGTCGGCACCGTCGATCCTCATGGCGCGTCTCCCGGGCGTGCGCCGGCCTCGGGGAACGACTTTCTTCCGCGGGTGTGTTGCTCTGCGTCGACACGGTCTACACAGAGCAACACTCCCGAAGGAGCAACCGTCTCGGCGGACCTCATGGCGCCCCGCTCAGCTCGTCGAGCACCTCGTGGGCCAGGCGCCGGGTCATGGCGGCACGCCACGCGGCGCTGCCGTGCGCGTCCTCGAACCAGTCGATCCGGCGGTCGACGAGGCGGTCCAGGGCCGCGTGGTCGCCGGGGTCGAGCTGCAGCAGGACCGGAGCCGGGACGGACCCGGTCAGCACGAGCAGCACGCGTCCCGGCGCGGTCCCGCCCGATGATGACCGGCCGGTCACCATCGCCGACGTCCGGCCGGTCGGGGTGAGGGACATCCGTCGGAACGCCGTCCGCTGCCCGAGCGCGGAGGCGGGCACCCGCACCTCGCGGAGCAGCTCCCCGGGCGCCAGGTCGACCGTGCCCGCGCCGGTGACCAGGTCGGACACCGCGACCTCACGCGATCCCGCGGCCGGGACGGACGGCGCCCCCGGCGTCCAGACGACCGCCGTGGCGCCGAGCGCCGCGAACAGCCCGGCCATCGACCCGGCGGGCAGCCCCAGCGCCAGGTTCCCACCCACCGTCGCGGTGCGCGCAACCTTCGGCGACAGGGTCAGCGCGGACACGCACGGCGCCACGATCGCGAGCGCGCGGTACGGGGCCGCGCCCGCGCCGGACGGCGCCAGCGCACCCGGACCCGGACGCGGACCCGCCAGCGCACCCGGACCGGCGAGCAGCTCCGCGAGCGTGCACGTCCCGGCCACGCGCAGGCCCGCGCCGTCCACGGACCACGGCTCCCAGCCCAGGCCGGTCAGGTCGACGAGCCCGGTCACGCCCCGGGGCACGGGCTCGGAGTACAGGTAGGTGCCCCCGCCCAGGAAGACCTCGCCGGGCCGCAGCACGCAGTCGGCCCGCGTGCGCGCGATCCGGAGGGTGTCGACGTCGAGGTCCACGGCGTCACCGTTCGTCGATCTCGCGCAGCAGCGCGTACCGGTCGTCGATCGCGTCGACCCGGGCGGGCGCGCCGTCCAGCACCTCGTGCACGCGGTCCGAGATCGCCGCCACGAGACTCACGGGCGCGACCATCGAGTCGAACGCGCCCCGCGTGCTGATCGGGCACTCGATCCACCACGTCACGCTGCCCGCCAGGTGGCGCAGGCTGGAGTCGGCGAGCAGGAGCACGCGCACGCCGTCCGCCAGCAGGGACTCCACCATCTCGGCCACGCGGAAGGCGTGCCGGCGCACCGAGACCACCACGACGACGTCGCGCGGGCCGAGGCCGACGAGGTCGTCGGCCAGCGACTGGCCCGGCGCGGGCGCGAGGTGCACCCGCCCGCGCACCTGCACGAGGTTGCGCCGCAGCTGCGTGGCCGGGCCGAGGGAGCCCCGGCGGCCGACCACCACGACGTCGCCCGCGGTCGCGAGCGCCGCGGCGATCTCGTCGAGCACCGCGTCGTCGAGCAGCGCGTAGGCCTTCTCGAGGTTCGCGACCTCCTGCTCCAGCCGTTCGCGCAGGCCCGGCGGCGGGCCGACGGCGATCGGCAGGCCCCGCCCGCGGCGGGCGCGCAGGTGGGCCCGCAGCCCCTCGAAGTCCTCGTACCCGAGCTTGCGGAACAGCCTGCTCATCGTCGCCTTCGAGACTCCGGCCAGGGCCGCGAGCTCGGTCGCCCGGTACGTGCCGAGCTCCCCCAGGTGGTCCAGGAGGGTGTCGGCGGCGCGACGTTCCTGCGGGGACAGGCCGCGGTAGGCGGAGGCGACGCGGTCCTCCAGGGGCGGGGCTGCCGGGATCGTCATCGGGCTACCTCCGCGACGGGCTTGTCCGCCAGCGCGAGCACCGCCGCCGTGTACGCGTCGAGCGCGGCGGCGACGTCGGCGGCCTCGACGCTCTCGTCCGCATGGTGGCTGATGCCGTCCCGGCAGCGCACGAACAGCATGCCCACCCCGGTGACGGCCGCCATCGCCATGGCGTCGTGGCCGGCGGGGCTCCACAGCCCGGGCACGTCGTCCGCACGCCCTGCGAACTCGGGCGAGGCCGCCGCGATCCCCGCGACGACCGCCGCCGTCATCCGCTCGTCGCAGGTGGTCGACGGCGCCCGGTGGGTCTCGGCGTGCTCGATGCTCACGTGGCGCTCGCGCGCGATGTCCCGCGCGGCCGCGGCGACCCGCCCCCACAGGGCGTCCCGGGCGGCGTCGGTGCGGGCGCGCAGGTCGAGCGTGAGCTCGGCGCGGCCGGGGATCACGTTGACCGCCCCGGGCGACACGCGCAGCTCGCCGACGGTGGCCAGGCCGCCGGCGTCGACGGCGAGCTCCTCGATCCGGGTGACGAGGTGCGCGGCGGCGACCAACGCGTCCCGGCGCCGGGCGTACGGGGTACCGCCCGCGTGCCGGGCCTCGCCGGTGACGGTCAGCACGAACCGCCGCGCCCCCGCGATCGTGGTGACGTACCCGAGCGGCAGGCCGAGCGCCTCCAGCTCGGGGCCCTGCTCGATGTGGGCCTCCAGGTAG
This sequence comes from Promicromonospora thailandica, assembly GCF_024171955.1. Taxonomy (GTDB): domain Bacteria; phylum Actinomycetota; class Actinomycetes; order Actinomycetales; family Cellulomonadaceae; genus Promicromonospora; species Promicromonospora thailandica. Next base: position 87,677 of record NZ_JAMTCS010000004.1, read on the forward strand.
CCGACCAGGTCCTGCGGGCGGCGGGCGGCGGCGCCCACGCGGCCGGGGTCCAGGCCGAAGGCCGTGAACGCGTCGCGCAGGGTCACGCCGTCGGCGTCGGCCTGGTCCCACCAGGCAGCGTCCCACTGGCCCGAGGCGGCGCAGCTGCCGAGCAGCGCCTTGCCGAACCGGGCACCCTCCTCGTCGGAGAACCCGGCGACCTCCAGCGCGAACGGCAGCGCCGTACCGCGCAGCCGGTGGACGACGGCGATCGCGAGCGCCACGCCGAGCATGCCGTCGTAGCGTCCGGCGTCGGGCACGGTGTCGAGGTGCGAGCCGAGCACGAGGGCGGGCTCGCCCCGGGTGCCGGGCTGCTGGGGCGTTCCCGCGGCGGAGCGGCGGCCCCAGAGGTTCCCGGCGGCGTCGGTCGCGGTGGCCAGGCCCGCGTCGCGCATCCAGGCGGCGACGGCGGTGTTGGCCGCTGCGTGCTCGGGCGACAGGTAGACCCGTTCCAGGGCGTCGTCGCGCGCGGTGTGGCGCGTGAGCTCGTCGCACCGTTCGAGCACCCAGGCCGCCGTCCCGGTCATGGGCTCGGTCATGGGGCCTCCGCGTACGAGGCGAGGGCGGCGTCGGTGCCGCCCCCGGCCGGTGCCGGGTGGCCCGCGCGCCGCAGCACGTGCTCCAGGGCGGCGAGCGTGGTGAGCACGGCGTCGCGGCGGGCGTTGTACCCCATGGTGCCGATGCGCCAGACGACGCCGTGCAGCGGGCCGAACGAGGTGCCGATCTCGATGCCGAAGTCGTCCAGCAGGGTGCCGCGCACGGCGTCGCCGTCGACGCCGGCGGGGATGCGCACGGCGACCACGTTGTGCATCGTGTGGGCCGGGTCGCCGAACACCTCCAGGCCGAGCCCGCGCACGCCGGCGAGCATGGCGGCGCCGTGCCGGGCGTGCCGGGCGACGGCGGCGTCCACGCCCTCGTCGGCCAGCAGGCGGGCGCACTCGCGTGCGGCATACAGCATCGACGTGGCCTCGGTGTGGTGGTTGAGGCGGCGCGGCCCCCAGTACTCCATGATCTGGGCGAGGTCGAGGTAGTTGGACCGGATCGGCGCGCCGGCGGGCGGCACGTCGTGCGCGGTGCGCAGGCCGGCCTCGATCTGCGTGCGCCGGCCGATGGCGGCGACGGCCGCGGGCGAGAGCGTCACGGGCGCGCTGCCGGACGGCCCGCCGAGGCACTTCTGCAGACCGGCCGTGGCGGCGTCGACGCCCCACGTGTCGGTGGGGAACGGGTTGCCGCCGAGGGTCGCGGTGGCGTCGACGTACAGCAGGGCGTCGTGCTCGTGGGCGATGCGGCCCAGGTCGGCGAGCGGCTGGGCCATGGTCGTGGAGGTGTCCCCGTGCACGACGGCGACCACGCGGGGCCGCACGCGGCGCACGGCGTCCTCGACCTGCCCGGGGTCGAAGACGGTGCCCCACTCGGTCTCGATCGTGTGCACCTCGGCGCCCGCGCGGGCGCCGATCTCCGCGAGGAGGTGCCCGAACCTGCCGAACACCGGCACCAGCACCCGGTCGCCGGGCTCCAGGAGCGACACGAGCGCGGCCTCGATGCCGGCCCGCGACGTGCCGTCCACGAGGAACGTCTGCTCGTTCGTGGTGTCCCAGACTGTCCGCCACAACGCCATGGTCTCGGTCATGGTGCCGGTCATGAACGGGTCGAACTGGCCCACCAGCGGCGCGGCCATGGCGCGCAGCACGCGGGGGTCGGCGTCCACGGGCCCGGGGCCCATGAGCAGCCGGGCGGGCGGGTGCACCTGCGTCATGCGGGCCGTCCGGCGTGCTGGGCGGCGGCGCTGCCGGGCCGGGCGATCAGGCGGCCGTCCGCGCGCAGCGTGTCGGTCACCGCGCCCGTGATCGTCAGGCCGTCGTACGCGCTGACCGGGTTGCGATGCGCGAGCTGCGCGGCATCGACGGTCGTCACGGCGTCCGGGTCGTAGACCACCAGGTCCGCCGCCGCGCCCTCGGCGATGACGCCCTTGGGCCGGTCGCCCCGGTCCAGGCCCACCAGGGCGGCGGTGTTCGCCGACGTCCACCGGGACACGTCCGCCAGGGACACCCCGCGCCGGCGGGCGGCGTCGGCCAGGGCGACGAAGCCTGTCTGCAGACCGGAGATGCCGCCCCAGGCCGCCTGCAGGTCGGTCTCGCCGACCGGCCCGCCCAGCCGCTTCTCCGCCACCGACGACGGCGAGTGGTCGCTGACCACGCAGTCCAGGATGCCTTCGCGCAGCCCGTCCCACAGGGCGTCCCGGTTGCCCCGGTCGCGGATGGGCGGGCAGCACGTGTAGGCGGCGTCCCCGTCCGGGATGTCCTCGGCGGCGAGCACCAGGTAGTGGTGGCACGTCTCCGCGGTCACGGGCAGACCCTCGGCCTTGGCCTCCGCGAGCAGGTCGAGCACCTTGGCCGAGGACACGTGCAGCACGTGCGTGCGTGCGCCGGTCTCGCGGACGGCGTCGAGCAGCGTACGGACCGCGGCGGTCTCGGCCGCCTCGGGTCGCGACAGCAGGAAGTCGGCGTAGGCGCGCGACGGCGGGCGCGGCGCCGCCGCGAGCACCGCCGGGTCCTCGGCGTGCACGGCGAGGAGCCCGTCGAACCGGACCAGGCGGTCCATCACGACGACCAGCTCGTCGGGGTCGAGCGGCGGGAACTCGGGCACGCCGGAGTCGGCGAGGAACGCCTTGAAGCCCAGCACGCCCGCGTCCCAGAGCGGCTCCAGGTGGTCGGCGTTGCCCGGTACGGCGCCGCCCCAGAAGGCGACGTCGACCGGCAGCCGGCCGCTCTCCCACTCGGCGTCCTCGGGCAGCCGTTCTGCCGCGGCCCGCGCGGCCGCCTGCTTGACCCGCAGCGCCTCCACCGTGGTGGTGGGCGGGATGGAGTTGAGCGGCATGTCCACGATCGTGGTGATGCCGCCGTACGCCGCGGCCCGCGCCGCCGAGGTGAACCCCTCCCAGTGGGTGCGGCCGGGCTCGTTGACGTGCACGTGGGTGTCGACGCCCCCGGGCAGGACCACCCGGTCGCGCAGGTGCCAGACGGCCGTCGGCCGCGGCGGCGGGGCGCCCAGCATCCCGTCGTCGTGGGCCGTGACCGCGTCCGGGTCGGACGTGCCCCACCACACCTGGGCGATGCGGTCGCCCTCGGTGCGCACCACGGCCGGGCGCAGCTCGCCCTCGACCAGCACGCGCTCGGACCCGATCAGCCGGTCGGTCATACGAAGCCTCCGATCGTCGCCCAGACGGGATGCTCCCCGCCCGCCTGCCCGTCCTGCCGCTGGACCGCCGCCTCGATCAGCCCGTAGGGCCGGTCGGCGGCGAAGAACACCTCGCCGGGGTTGTCCAGCCCGAACGGCTCCAGGTCCACGAGGAAGTGGTGATTGTTGGGGCACGAGAGGCGGATCTCGGCGATGTCGTCGAACGCCTCCAGCACCGCCCGGCCCATGGCGAAGACGGTCTGCTGCAGGGCCAGCGAGTGCAGGTCCGCGAACGTGGTTAGCAGCAGCGCGCGGACGGCGGCGTGGCGCTCGTCGAACTCCCGCGGCCCGGCCGCCTCGGCGAAGGACGGCGCGTACCGCCACCACGCGGTGACGTCCGTGGCCAGGATCCGGTCGTCGGTCTCGGCCAGGGTCGTGTACCGGTCGCGCGGGAAGCCCGAGAACTCCGAGCCGGTCGACTTGAGCACCGTGACGTCCTGGACGCCCGCGAGCACGGTCAGGCCCGCGTCGTCGGCGTGCACCAGCGCGGTGCGGCGCTCGGCCGCGCCCCGGACGAAGGCGTGGTCGTGCCCCGCCCCACGCGCGCCGATCCGCTGCCAGCCGTACTGCTCCGCACGCCACCGCCCGCCCGTGACCTGCGGCTCCCTCAGGAAGTGCCGCGCCAGCCGCAGCAGGAACGTCTCGGGCGAGCCGACGCCGTCCCGCGCGAACGCCTGCACCGTGTTCTTCTGCGTGTCCGTGGCGATGACACCCGTGTTGTCGCCCGAGACGTGCGTGGCCCGGAAGTCACCGCGCAGCTGCGACGTCACGCACAGGTCGGTGATCCGGTGCCGGGCGGTGTCGCGGTCGACCCGCAGGAGCCGCACCTCGGCCTTGCCGTACTGGTTGGGTCCCAGGACTATCGACATCTAGCTCCCCCGGTAGGTGGTGTACGCGAACGGGCTCAGCAGCAGCGCGACGTGCGTGTGGCCGGGCCCGAGCACCACGTCGAGCACGACCTGCCTGAAGAACGTCTCGCGGCCCTGCGCCCCGAACCAGTCGCCCGCGGCGAACGTCAGCACGTGCCGGCCCGCCTCGACCTCGCCCCAGGAGACGCGGCCGTCGTCGTCGGTCACGGACTGCCGGTCGCCGAGCGTGACCGCCAGGCCCGCGGCCGGGAGGCCGCGCGCCGCGTCCAGCACGTGCGTCGAGGCGGTGCTCATGCGGGCTCCACCACCGACTCCAGCCGCAGCAGCGCGATCTGGCGCAGCTGCTCCGCCGTCACCAGCGCCTCCGTGGCCGGGTCGTTGGCCAGCCGCTCGGTCAGGTTCGCGAGGATCTCCTCCGCCGTCCGCCCCGCGGCACGCACCAGGAAGATGCGGCCGAACCGCTCCTCGTAGGCGGCGTTGCCCGCCGCGATCCGCGCGGCGGTCTCCTGTGCCGCCACGGGCTGCTCGCCCCGGGACAGCCGCGCCTCGGCATCCGTGCCGGACGCCCGCTCCCCGATCCGCGGGTGGCGTGCCAGGGCCGCGTCCACGTCGGCGGCCGACCAGTCCCCCGCGGCCCGCATCGCGCGCAGCAGCAGGGCGTCGCGGCACGCGTACGGACGGCCCGCGACGACGTCGTCGACCCACGGGGTGATGTCGGCGCACGGTCGGATCGCCGACGCCGCCTCCGGGGCGGGCAGGGCGTTGAAGGTCGCGAGGTCCACGGGACAAACCTAGTTTCGATCCGCCCCCGGCGGTGAGACACGCGTTTCAGGTGCGTAAATCTTCAGCCCGCGAGCCGGCCCGCCAGCGCCAGCAGCGACCGGTCCGAGCCCGCCAGCCCCACGAGGCAGGCACCCGCCGGCAGGCCGCCCGCGGTCGCCACGGGCACCGAGACCGCGGGCAGGCCGCCGATCCCCGCCACGCACGTCAGCAGCATCGTCGCCGTGCGCACCTGCTCAGCCTCCTCCGGCCGCGGCGCCACCGACGCCGCCGACGGCAGCACCAGCACCCGCTGCCCCAGGCGCTCGCGGATCTCGGCACGGGCGCGGGCGACGGCGGTCCGGGCGGCCTCGGCGTCGTCCGCCCCGACGGCGCGGGCCCGCTCGAACCGGTCCCGGACGGCAGGCCCGAGCGTGTCGGCCCGGCCGTCGAGCCAGGCCCCGTGCACGGCCCACGCCTCGGCCGCCTGCAGCGTCTGGAAGGCCGCGAGCAGGTCCGGTTCGGGCGCCCAGTCGACGGGCTCGGCCCCGGCGTCCGCGGCGAACCGGCCGACGGCGGCGCGCACCTCCGGCGTGGCGAGCGCCAGCAGGGCGTCGCTCGTGACGAGCGTGGCCGCCTCCGGCAGGGGCTCCTCGTCCCGCGGCAGCAGGACGTCGCCCACCCGGGCGAGCGTGCCGGCGTCCCGGGCGAGCCAGCCGACGGTGTCGAAGGTCGGGGCCAGCGGCAGCACCCCGTCGGCGGGGACGGCGCCGTGCGTGGGGCGCATGCCCCACAGGCCCTGGTAGGCGGCGGGCACGCGCACCGAGCCGCCCGTGTCCGTGCCGAGCCCGACGCTTGCCTCGCCCGCGGCGACCGCGGTGGCCGGGCCGGACGTCGAGCCGCCGCTGATCCGCCCGGGAGCACGCGGGTTGGGCGGCGTGCCGTAGTGCGCGTTCGCGCCGGTCAGCGAGTACGCGAACTCCTCGGTGCGCGCGATTCCCGCGACGGCGGCCCCGGCGGCGAGCAGCCGGGCGACGGCGTCGGCGTGCGCCCGCTCGACCGGCGCGGCCGCGAGCCACGCGGGATTCCCGGCGCCGACCCGCTGCCCGGTGACGGCGAAGAGGTCCTTGACGGCGACGGTCTCGCCGTCGAGCACTCCCGGCCGGGACGGGGCGACGAGGGGGCCGGGTTCGGGGCGCACGCGCCACACCCTGGGGTCGGGAGCCATGCGCCCATGCTGCCAGTGCGCCGCAGCGGGCCCGCCGGCTACCGCGCGAAGTCGGCCTTGCGGATCCGGGCGTGCACACCCTTGACGACGTCGACCACCTGCGAGATGTCGAAGTCCGTCGCCGCGGACAGGTAGGCGTACGCGTGCGCGGGCGACATGCCGTACCGCACGCCGAGCAGCGCGACCGCCGCCCGCACGCAGTTCTGCACGGCGACGTCGAGGTCCGCGTCCAGCCCGGTCGGCACCAGGTGCTCCGCGGTCTCGGCGAGCGGTCCCGCCAGCTCCCCGAAGGTGGCGACGGCGTCCGCCGCCGGGATCACGTCGAGGCGCAGCCGCACGCGCAGCGAGGCCTCGAACGCCGTGAGCGCCACCTCGCCGTCGCCCTGCGCCAGGTGCGGGTCGCCCACGTAGGCGAGCGCGCCGGGCACCTGCACCGGCAGGTAGAGCGTGGACCCCGCGCCCAGCAGGTTGATGTCGATGTTGCCGCCGAACGGCCCCGGCGGCACCGAGTGCGGACGCACGTCGCCGGCCGCCGCGACACCCATGATGCCGAGGAAGGGGTGCAGGTCGAAGGACACCCGCCGCGCCGACGCCTCCGCCAGCGGGATCGACCCGCGCCCCGCACCTCGACCGGCCCCGTGACGACGTGCCCGCCGTGCGCGCCGGGCTCCCCCGGCAGGCCCGGCACCCGGTCGCCCAGGCGTGAGCGGCGCAGCCCGGCGAGCTCGACGGCGTCGGCCAGGACGGCGTCGGCCGGCACGCCGTGCTCCGCGAAGAAGGCGAGCGGGTCGCCGCCCTGGTCCTCCAGGATGCCCTCGTGCGACAGCGTGTCCACGACCACCTCCTGGCCGGGCGCCACCGAGAGGACGGCGGTGTCGGCGGCGCAGGGCAGGCGGCCCCAGTACGCGGTCTCGGCGGACGTGGGCAGGTAGACGCCGGTGCCGACGTCCGTGCCGGGCTGGAGGATCGTCTGCTGGTGCACGGGGCGACTGTAGCCGGGGCCGGCGTCCCGCCCCGGACCGGTCAGGCCGGCCGCGCGAGCAGCGCCCGGACCGCGGCGCGCGCCGCGCCGAACGCGTCCGGCTGGGCGCGCGTGGAGTGCGCGATGATCGCGCCCTCGTAGAGCAGGTGCACCTGGGCGCCGAGCGCCTCGGCGTCCGCGTACCCGCCCGCGCGCACCAGGTCGGTGAAGACACCGAGCATGTGCCGCTTGTCCGCCAGCACCACGGCGTTGCCCGGGTGCTCGAGGGCACCGATCTCGGCGTGCGCGTTGACGAACGCACAGCCGCGCGTGTTGTCCTGCGCCCACTCCTCCGCGATCTCGAGCGCCGCGAGCACCTGGTCGGCACCGGGCCGCGCACCGGTGTCCACCCGGGCGGCGAGCCGCTCGCCGAACCACGCGACCCAGCGCTCGCGTCGCCGGGTCAGGTACGCGGCCACCAGGGCGTCCTTCGAGCCGAACCGGTCGTACAGCGTCTTCTTGGTGACCCCGGCCTGGTCGGCGATGAGGTCGACGCCGACCCCGCGGATCCCCCGCTCGTAGAACAGCTCGCTCGCGGTCAGCAGGATGCGCTCCCCCGCCACGGTGTTCGGGTTGGGACTGCGGCGCGGCACGGGACCTCCCTCGGATCGACGGTGCACGTGCTGACGGTGCACTGCGAGTATACCGACCTGTGTGCTTACCTGGAGGGTATGAGACAGAGCCTGCTGCACCGCCTCGCCCCCGGCCTGCTCGTCGTGATGTGGAGCTCCGGCTTCGTGGGCGCGGCGCTCGCCGCCCCCGTCGCGCCGTCCACCACCACGCTCCTGTGGCGCTACGTGGTCGCCGCGCCGGTCATGGTCGTGATCGTGCTCGCGCTGCGCCGGCGGTACCGGTGGCGGTACGTGCGGCGCGAGGTCGTGCTGGGCGTGCTCGGGCAGGCCGGATACCTGTACGGCGTGTTCCGCGCGGTCGAGGAGGGGCTGCCCGCGGGCACGGCCGCCCTCCTGGCGTCGCTGCAGCCCGCGCTGGTCGCGGTGGTCCTGGCGGCCACCGGCCGGGGCGGTTCCGGGCTGCGGCAGACGCTCGGCCTCGCCGTCGGGTTCGCGGGCGTCGCGCTCGCCGTCGGCCCGGACGCCGTGGCGGGTACGGGGATCGCCGGTGCGCTGTGGGCGCTCGGCGGCATGCTGTCCCTGTCGGCCGCGACGCTGCTCGGCACGCTGTGGCCCGCGCCGTCGGCGCCGGACGGCCACGAGCACGACGTGCTGGACTCGCTGGCCGTGCAGAGCGTGGTCACCCTGGTGCTGTTCGCCGTGGTCGCGTTCGCCGCGGGCGAGGCGGCGCCGCCCGCCGAACCCCGGTTCTGGCTCGCCGTCGTGTGGCTCGTGGTCCTGGCGTTCGCGGGCGGGTACGGCCTGTACCTGTACGTGCTGCGCACCCGCGGCCCGGTCGCGGTGAGCACGTGGCTCTACCTGACGCCGGCGGTGTCCGCGGTGTGGGCCTGGGCGATGTTCGGCGAGGCGCTGCCGCTGCTCACGATCGCCGGGTTCGCCGTCAGCCTGACCGGTGTGCTCCTGGCCCGCCCCAGCGGGCCACGTGGTGCCACACCTTCTTCAGGTCCTGCGGATGATGACGACCGGCCCGCACCGCCTCCCCGATCACCCGGGCGTCCAGCCAGCCGTCCGGCGCGTGCCGCACGCTGACGGCCCGGCCCACGTCCACGATCTCGGGTCCGCGGTACCCGGGCCGCAGGGCCAGCTCGTCCACGTGCAGCCGCAGCCCGTGGTGCCACTCGACGGCGACGCCGAGCCCGTGCGCGGCGTCCGCCACCGGGGTGTCCCGGTAGCAGGGGTCCAGGACGATCGCGGCGACGTCCTCGGCCAGGGTCACGGGGCCGTGCACCTGGGCCTCGACGTAGTCGTCGAGCAGGTCGCACGCCCCGGCCGCCACGTCGGCGTCGGCCAGGGCGACCAGCGGCGCCGGGTCGCTCGCGCCGAAGTGCTCGGGCTCCGCCGCCGAGTCCGGGTAGCAGAACGTGGTGCGCTCCAGCACGTGCGGGTGCAGCCGCAGGTGGGCCGACCCGAAGCGGACGGCGGCCCCCGTGGCGCGCGCCCGGTGGTTCAGCGCGCCGTAGCGGGGGCGCTCGTGCGGCGCGAGCACGTCGTACCGGCCCTCGAACATGCGCTGCTCCCAGCGCCACCGGTCGCCGCCCTCGTGGGCGGTGAGGCCGCCGTTGCTGGTCCCGGTCTCGAACTGCGAGCGCCAGACGCCGTCGTGCGCGAGGCGCTCGACGAGCGTCTCGCTGCCGTCGGCGACCAGGCGGTCGGGGTGGAAGTTGATGGTGACCGACGAGCTCATGGGCAGAGGCTAACCCGGCCGGCCTGCGGGCCGGCCGGGTCTGCCTCGGTGCGTGCGGGCCGTCGGCCCGCGCCCGTCAGTCCGTGACCTCGAGGATCCGGCGACGGGCGCGGATCATGGCCGCGCCCGCGGCCGTGAGGCCGAGCGCCACCGCGGCGGCGCCGGCGGCCTGGCCGCCGGTCTGGGCCAGCGCGCCGGGCGCCTGCGCCTCGCCGTCGGCCCCGATCGGGGCCAGCGGGTCGACGCCGCCCGGTGTGGTTCCGTTGCCGATCGGGACGATGCCGGCGCCGTCGTCGCCGTCGTCGCCCGCACCGCCGTCGCCGCCGTCGCCCGGGTCACCGGGGTCGCCCCCGCCCGGGTTGTCGGCGTAGGTAGGACTCTCCAGCAGATCGTCGACGAGCCCGCCGTCGCCGCCCACGCCGCCGATCGCGCCCGGCACGTCGCCGCCGCCGAGGTTCTCGCCGATGGAGCCCACGTCGTCGATGATCTCGGAGGGCAGGTTGTCGGTCACGCCCTGCTCGGGACCGTCGGCGCCCAGCACGTCGTCCACGGCGCCGTTCTCCCCCGCCAGCGCCGTGACCGCGCCGGTGACGCCGCCCACGACGTCCTCCACGGGGCCGCCGGCCTTGGCATCGCCGCTCTTCACGGCGGGCGTCGAGGCCTCGCCGCGGGCGCCCGTGACGCCCGTGACCACGTCGTCGACGGCGCCGTCCTGGCCGGCCACCGAGTCGACCACGCCGGTCACGCCCGTGACGGTGTCGTCGACGGCGCCGCCCTTCTTCGTGACCTGGCCGACGGTGTCCGTCACCTGGGTCAGGGTCGTGTCGACCACGCCGTCGTCACCGACGACGGCGTCGACGGTTCCCGTGAGGAGTCCGCCGAGCCCGCCCTGGGACTGCTCGACCTTCGGCGTGCCGTCGTCGGCCGCGGTCGCGGACATCGCGCCTGCGACGAGCAGGCCTCCCGCGACGATCGCGGACGGGATCGCCCGGCTCACGAACTTCCTCTTCATGTCTCCCCCTGTATCTGATACGTCTGGCTGCCACTACGGCGATCCACACTGACGGATATGTCGGGTGAATTCAAGGTAATCAGGTATGTTTCCCCCATGATCGTGCCAGGCTCAGGGGCGGCCCCGCAGATCCACCCTCTCGACCCGAACGACCCGCAGGAGCTGGGCGGCTACCAGCTGCTCGGCCGCATCGGGGCGGGCGGCATGGGCGTGGTCTACCTCGCCCAGACCCGTACCGGACGCAAGCTCGCCATGAAGGCGATCCTCAAGGAGTACGTGCAGGACCCGGAGTTCCGCACGCGGTTCCGCCGGGAGGCCGCCGCGGCGATGAAGGTGCGCGGCCGGCATCTCGCCACCCTGATCGACGCCGACCCGGACGCCGACCAGCCGTGGCTCGCGGTCGAGTACGTCGAGGGCCCGTCCCTGACCGCCGTGGTGCAGGCGAACGGGCCGCTGGCCGAGCCCGACGTGCGCCGGGTCGTCGCGGGCGTCGCCGAGGCGCTGCGGTCGGTGCACCAGTCGGGCATCGTGCACCGGGACCTCAAGCCGTCGAACATCCTGCTCGGCCAGGAGGGGCCGTTCGTCATCGACTTCGGCATCGCCCAGGCGTCCGACTCGACGTCGCTCACGCGCACCGGGCTCAAGGTCGGCACGCCGTCGTTCATGGCGCCCGAGCAGGTGCGCGGCAGCGTCTCCAGCCCCGCCGCCGACATCTGGGCGCTCGGCGCCGTCGCGCTCTACGCCGCCACCGGGCAGCGGGCCTTCGGCGAGGGCGACACCACCGTCGTCTACTACCGCGTGGTGCACGAGGAGCCCGACCTCAGCGCCTGCCCCGACTGGCTGCTCCCGCTGGTGCGGGCCTGCCTCGCGAAGGATCCTGAGGCGCGCCCCGACCTGCAGGAGGTGCTCGACTTCGTCAACGAGGTCCCCGCCGGGTTCCGCACCGCGACCACCAAGATCACGCCGGGCCCCGCCGTCCCGTCGGCCGAGGACGACGACGCGACCGCCCTGCGCGACGACGACGCGACGGTGCTCAAGGCCGCGGCCGCGGAGCCCGCGCAGGACACCGGCTCCGGGCCGGACGCCGACCCCGGGCCCACCCCGGCGAACCCGCGCCGCGGGGTGCTGTCCCGCCCGGTCACGTGGATCGCCGCGGCCGCCGCCGTGCTCGTCGTCGGCGCGGGTGCCACGGCGCTCGCCCTGGGCTGGCCGTCCGGCGTCCCGGAGGGCGGGCCGACGACGCCGCCGTCCGCGTCTGCCTCCACGTCCCCCTCGGGCGAGGCGACGGCCGCCGTGATCGACGAGTGCCTGGTGGGCCGGTGGCGGCTGGACGAGCTGTCCGGCCAGGTGCCGCTCGGCGGCGACACCGTGGAGGCGACCGGCTTCGAGGGCCGTGTCACGGAGTTCCGGCCCGACGGGACCGAGCTGGTGCACTACGACGAGGCCGAGCCGCTGCGCGCCCAGACCTCGGCCGGCGAGTACACGGAGACGTGGAGCGGTACCGCCGTCTACCCCGTGCGGACCGCCGACGACGTGCTGACCACGACCGGTGTCGACTTCAGCGACGTCACGGTGGTCAAGGCGCTCGGCGACGAGACCCGCGAGCACCAGCCCAGCGGCGGCACCCCGCAGCTCGAGTACACGTGCGACGACACGACCTACACGGAGTCGTCCGCCGGCTACGAGGCCACCTACACCCGCCTCGACTGACCGCCGCCTCGACCCTCGCTGAGTGCTGGGTATTCGCCCTTTTCCGTGTGCCAGAAGGGCGAATACCCAGCACTCAACGGGGCGGGTGGGGTCAGGAGGTCGCGCGCTCCGCGCGGTTGACGGCCGAGACGATCGCCTTCAGCGAGGACAGCGTGATCGACGGGTCGATGCCGACGCCCCACAGGACGTCGTCGCCCACCGCGCACTCGACGTACGCCGCCGCGCTGGCGTCGCCGCCCTCGGACAGGGCGTGCTCCGTGTAGTCGAGCACGCGGACGTCGACGCCGACCTTGGCGATGGCGTCCACGAACGCGTCGATCGGGCCGTTGCCCGTGCCGGTCAGGGTCAGCTCCTTGCCCCGGTCGGTCACGTCCACCTCGAGCGTGTCCTGCTCACCCTCGGCGGACACGGCCCGCGTGCCGCGCAGCGTCAGCCGGCCCCAGTGCTCCAGGCCGGAGGCCGCGTCCTCCTCGACCGGCAGGTACTCGTCGGTGAAGATGCGCCAGATGTCCTCGCCGGTCACCTCGGTGCCCTGCGCGTCGGTCACCTGCTGCACGGCGTGCGAGAACTCGATCTGCAGCCGGCGCGGCAGGTCCAGGTTGTGCTCGCTCTTGAGCAGGTAGGACACGCCGCCCTTGCCCGACTGCGAGTTCACGCGGATCACGGCCTCGTAGGACCGCCCCACGTCGCGCGGGTCGATCGGCAGGTAGGGCACGCCCCAGTCCAGGTCGTCGACGTCGACGCCCGCCGCCTCGGCACGCCCCGCCATGTGCTCGAAGCCCTTCTTGATGGCGTCCTGGTGCGAGCCCGAGAAGGCCGTGAAGACCAGGTCGCCCACGTACGGGTGCCGCTCGTGCACGGGCAGCTGGTTGCAGTGCTCGACCGTGCGGCGGATGCCGTCGATGTCGCTGAAGTCGATCTGCGGGTCGATGCCCTGCGAGAACAGGTTCATGCCCAGGGTCACCAGGTCGACGTTGCCGGTGCGCTCGCCGTTGCCGAACAGGCAGCCCTCGATGCGGTCGGCACCGGCCAGGTAGCCCAGCTCGGCGGCCGCGACGGCGGTGCCGCGGTCGTTGTGCGGGTGCAGGGACAGGATGACGTTCTCGCGGTGGGCCAGGTGCCGGCTCATCCACTCGATCGAGTCGGCGTACACGTTGGGCGTGGCCATCTCGACGGTCGCCGGCAGGTTGATGATCACCTTGCGCTCCGGCGTCGGCTCGAAGACCTCGATGACCTCGTTGCAGATGCGGACCGCGAACTCCAGCTCGGTGCCGGTGTACGACTCCGGGGAGTACTCGTAGTAGATCCGGGTGTCCGGAACGGTCTCCTCGAGCTTGCGGCACAGCTTGGCACCGTCCAGCGCGATGTCGACGATGCCGTCCTCGTCCGAGCGGAACACCACCTCGCGCTGCAGCACGGACGTCGAGTTGTACAGGTGCACGATCGCCTGCTTGGCGCCGGAGATCGCCTCGTAGGTGCGCTCGATCAGGTGTGCGCGAGCCTGGGTGAGCACCTGGATCACGACGTCGTCGGGGATCCGGTTCTCCTCGATCAGCTTGCGCACGAAGTCGTAGTCCGTCTGGCTCGCGGACGGGAAGCCGACCTCGATCTCCTTGTAGCCCATCTGCACGAGGAGCTCGAACATGCGCAGCTTGCGCTCCGCGTCCATTGGCTCGATGAGGGCCTGGTTGCCGTCCCGCAGGTCGACGGCGCACCAGCGGGGCGCCTTCTCGATGCGCTTGGTGGGCCAGGTGCGGTCCGGGAGCTCGACCCGGATCTGCTCGTGGAACGGCCGGTACTTCTGGATCGGCATGCCCGACGTCTGCTGCGGGTTGTCCTCGATGATCCCGCCGGCTGCGCCGTGCACGGGTACCGCGGTGTCGTGAACTCCGCCGGGGGTGGTGGCGGTGATGCTGTTCTCCATCGTCTGTCCTTCGCTCGGTGAGGTTGGCCGGCACACCAAGCCTCCGCGACGAGGACCGGCCTGTCTAGGCCTCGTCGCGGCAGCGAAGGAGGAGGTTCAGAACGTGAAGCACGCGGTCACTGTACCCCTGCCGGACGCCGGGGTGCCCGCCTCGCCCACGATCCGGACCGGGCGGGTCCGGGCGGGCTGTCGGCGCCTGGGCGACCCCCACCGGCGAGATCTGGCGCAGACGCGGGCGGGCCCCGCCGAGATCTGGTGGTGGGTACGTCGGACGGGCTGGTCGCCCCGCGAGATCTGGTGGTGGGCACGCTGGACACGACGGTCGCCCCGCGAGATCTGGTGGTGGGCACGCGAGATCTGGCGGTGGGGCCGAGATCTGGTGGTGCACGGCCAGATCTCGGCGAGCCAGCTCCGGCGCACCACCAGATCTCGGCCGGCCCGCTCCGGCGCACCACCAGATCTCGGCGAGTCGGCTCCAGCGGGTCAGCGCCGCGGGTCAGCCGCGGGTCAGCGGCGCGTGCGGAGCGCGGCGTCGACCTGCGGGTCGCCCAGCGCGCCCAGCCAGTCCAGCAGAGCCGGGTACGTCGAGGGGTTGGCCGCGACCTGCGGGCGCAGGTGCGGCGCCTCCTGGACGATCTTGGCGAGGTCCGCGAGCGGGGTGGCCGGGTCGAGCGCCACGGCGGCGGTCCACCGGCCGCCCACCGGCGGCATGACGGCGGTGTGCCCCTGCCGCGCGGTCTCGTCGGGCTGCTGCACCCGGCCGACGACGACGGGCCGCGTCACGTGCCCCTGGTCCGCGCCGGGGTCGGCGGCGGCCGCCTGCTGGCCGGTCACCGGCCGGATGCGCGCCGTCGCCTGCCCCGAGGCCACGCGCTGCACGCGGGCCCCGGGCTGCGCCGCCGCGGGCTGCCCCGTCGGCTGTCCTGCCGGCTGCGCCGCCGCCGAGGCCACGGGCGACGCCCCCGACACCGGCCGCGCGGCCGGCTGCCCCGACGTCTCGGGCCGCACGGGCGGCATCGTCGCGGTCTCGCCCGCCGCCGCGGCCGGCATGTCCTCCACGGTGCGCATCGAGGTGATCGAGACCTCGCCGGACTCGGGCGCGGCGGCCTGCACGGGGGTCGCCCCCCGCTGCGCCGCGGCGGCACCGGCGACGGTGCGCACGGCGCCCGTCGAGCTGACCCGGCGCGGCTCGGCCGGGCGGCGCAGCTCGGGCGCCGACCGCACGGGCTCCTCCGGGAGGGTGGCCGGTGCGGCCTTGTCGGCCTTGGGCCGCGGCGGCGCCCACACGTAGGCGGCGGTCCGGTCGACGTCGCCGTCGCCACCGATGCCGACCGTCTGGAAGTGCTCGCGCACCGCCTTGGGCACCATCAGGGCGGACGCCGCGACGATCGGCAGGCCGAGCGCCATGAGCAGGTCGCCGAGGTTGACGCCGAGGCTGGCACCGGACGTCGCGATCACCACGACCAGCCCGAGCACGCCGGCCACGCAGGCCGCGCCGACGGCGGGCACGTGCCCCGTGTTCGGGTCGCGCCGCAGGGAGCGGCGCGCGAACCAGGCGATCGCGCCGACGACGACGCCGAGCACGAGCCGCACCACGAGCGTCACGCCCGCGCCGGAACCGATGAAGCCGGGGTCGATGAGCTGCACGAGCGCGGCCAGGGCGCTGCACGCGGCCAGCAGCACGATGACGTCGAACGCGCGGATCGCCACCCGCACCCAGACGCCCGCGGCGCGCTCGGTGTCGAGGTCCTCCTCCGCCTCCGGGTCGCGACGCACGGCGGGCGCGCCCGCGAAGGCCGCGGCGAGCGGCAGCAGCACCAGGCCGAACCGGCTCGGGTCGGTCACGCCGGGACGCATGGACTCCAGGCCGGTCAGCCCGTCGCCGGACGTGAACACGAACAGGAGCGCGAGCACGAAGCCCGCGGCCACCAGCACCAGCCGGGACGGCCGGTCGTGCCGCACCGTGCCGCCCACGAGCAGCCACGTCAGGCCCAGCACCAGCACCAGCCAGACGGGCGACAGCAGGCGGTCGCCGAGCGTCGCGCCGTCGGCCAGCTCGGCGAACAGCGTGGACAGGACGGCGCCCAGCGCGATCAGCGCGCCCACGCCCGCCAGGCCGAGCCGCCAGCCGCGCAGGACGCCGCCGTCCTGCTCCACGGGGCCGAGCTCGCTGTCCCGCGGGGTGGCCGCGAGCGCCGCCCCGGCGAGCGCGAGGCCGAGACCGGTGCCGACGCCGGTGCCGGAGCGCACGTCGAAGATCAGGTGCAGCAGGCCGATGACCGCGAGCGGCAGGCCGGCGAGCAGCCGGGTGCGGCGCGTCGTGTGCACGGTCCAGCTCACCGGCAGCACGGCGAGGCGGGCCAGGTACGGGAGGCTGAGCGACGCGAGGGACACGGCGACGGCAAGCACGACCTCGACGCGGTCGGCGGAGCGGTCGGTCAGGTTCCAGGGCAGCGCGAGGGAGACGAGGAGGGCGATCGCGGCGATGGCGTCGCGCACGTAGTCGGCCACCGCGACGTTCGCGAAGGCGCCGGGCGCGGGGTGGTGCGCGGCCTCGCCGTCCTCGCTCGCCGTGCCCGTGGCACCGGTCAGGTGGCCGAGGGTCTCCGTCGGTGCACCGTTGGCGTCGGCCGCGTCGCCGGCCGGGTTCTCGTCACGCTCGGACGCGTGCTGGTCGATCATGCGTTCACTCCTCGGTAACGCCGCCGTCGACTCGGGACGTGGGGCGGGGGCGGCGCGGGGGTCCGTCGCTGGGATCGCTGGGGTCCATGACGTTACTACCGCCCGGGCACCCAGCCTGTCAGCCTGCGTCCCGGCGAGTCCGTCCCACCAGCATTTCTGCGCACGTCCATCACATTCGTGGGGTGCGGCGTGCTGACCGTACCGGATCGTCGCGGGTCGCCGCCGCCTATGATCCTAGGCGTGCGCACAGTCCTGCCGAACGGTGCCCCGACCGAGGCCGACCTGGTGGCGGCGGCCCGGGCGGGCGACACGAGCGCCGTCGGCCTCCTGTTCGCCCGGTACCGGCCCGCGCTGCTCGCCGTCGCGACGAGCCTGCTGGGCCACGTGCCGGACGCCGAGGACGCGGTGCAGGAGGCAGGTCTGACGGCGCTGCTGCGGATCGGCACGCTGCGTGACCCGGACGCGGTGGGACCGTGGCTCAAGGAGGTCGTGCGGAACGCGTGCCGCAGGCGGTTGCGGACCCCGGCGACCGACGTGCTCGACGACCAGGTCGCGGCCGGTTTGCCGTCGTCCGAGCCGGACCCCGCGGACCTGCTCGACGCGCACGCCGGACGGGACTGGTTGTGGGCGGCGCTGGGCGAGCTCCCGTCCGAGCAGCGGACCGCGTTCGTGCTGCGCTACCTGGGCGGTCTGCCCGCCTACCGGGACATCGCCGTGACGCTCGGCGTACCGGTGGGCACGGTGCGCAGCAGGCTGTCCGCGGCGCGGGCGCGGATGGCCGGGGCTCTGCTCGCCACGGCGGAGGCGGCGCACGACGACGTCGCCGTGCTCACCCGGGAGCGCCGCCGGGAGGCCGCCCGGGAGCTGGCCGAGGCCGACCGCGGCGATACGCGCTCGATGCTCGCGGACCGCTGCTCCCCCGCCGTCGAGTCGACGTGGGCGAGCGGGCTCACCACCATCGGCCCGAGCTACATGCGGCAGGCCATGGCGAGGGACGTCGCGGACGGTGTGCGGCACCGGCTGGCGGACGTCGTGGCGGGGCACGACCTGGAGCTGTGGGAGATCGAGCTGGTCAACCCGCCGGAGGACCCGGACCACTGCCCGCCCGGCGCGCTGTGGGTGCTACGGCTGGAGGGCGACCAGGTGCACCGCACGCACCTGTTCCACCGGCCGCGCCCCGCGGCGCCCGAGCCCGCGCTGCTGTGAGGCAGGTCACGGGCACGACCCCGAACTTTTCCCCGGGCCGGCGCATCGTGCCGGTGTGAACGCTCCCATGAACATTCCCGCGAACGCTCCCGCTGACTCCGCCACGACGCATCTCTCCGACCAGGACCTCACAGCACTCGCCGAGACCGTCGAGGCCGAGGCGATGTACGCCTACGTCGCACAAGCCCCCGCCGCGACGGTGGAAGGACTCGGCACCACGACCACCCGGCTGGGCGGCGGGGTCGTGCTGTCGGCGCGCCTCGACCCCTACGACTACTGGAGCAAGGCGGTCGGCCTCGGCGTCACCGAACCGGTCACGCACGACCTCGTCGGGGAGGTGATCGACTTCTACCGCGCGCAGCGGACGCCGACCGCCCTCTTCCAGATCGCACCCTCCCTGCTGCCGGAGGACTGGGACGAGATCCGGGCCGCGCACGGCCTGGAACCGGCCGGCACGTGGAACAAGCACGCCGCGCCGATCGACGGCCTGCGGACCGACGCCATGACCGACCTGCGTGTGGCACGGGTCCAGGAGGACGACGCCGCCGAGTGGGCCACCGTCGTGGCCACGACGTTCGGCATGGACAACCCTGCCCTCGTCGCCATGCTGACCGAGAGCGTGCACACCCCGGGGTGTCAGCTCTTCGCGGCCTGGGACGGTGACACCATCGTCGCCGGGGGTGCCCTGTTCCTGCACGGCACGACGGCCTCCCTGCACTCGGGCGCCACGGCACCGAGCCATCGCGGTCGGGGTGCGCAGTCGGCGCTCGTCGCTGCACGGATCGAGGCGGCCCGGGCGGCCGGCGCGCGGTGGGTGGTGTCCGAGACGGGCAAGGCCGCACCGGGCGAGCGCAACCCCTCCACCGAGAACATGCGCCGGGCCGGCGTGCGGGTGGCCTACGCGCGGCCGAACTGGCGGTGGCGGGCCTGACGGCGACCACTGGCATCGTTGAGCCATGACTTCCCTGACCGATCCCACCACGCTCGCCGAGACGGTGGAGACGCAAGCGTTCGACGCCCGCATGACGCACGCCTCACAGGCGGCACGGGACGGCCTCGGCCTGGCGACGACCCGCCTGGGCGGCGCCACGCTCGGGTCGGCGCGCCTCGACCCCTCCGGGCACTGGAGCCGGGTCGTCGGCCTCGGTGTCACCGAGCCGGTGACCCGCGAGCTCGTCGACGAGGTGATCGGCTTCTACCGCGCCCAGGGCACGTCGACCACCCTGCTCGCCGTCGCCCCGCCGTTCCTCCCGGACGACTGGGACGAGATCCGGGCCGCCCACGGCCTCGAGCCCGACCGCATGGGCCTCAAGATGGGGGCGCCGGTCGACGGCCTGCGCCCCGAGGCGCGCACCGACCTGCGCGTGACGCGGCTGGACGAGGAGGGGGCAGCGGAGGCGGCTCGCCTGATCGCACGCACGGTCGGCATGGAGCACCCCGGCGTCGTCGCGCTGCTGGCCTCGGCCGCCGGGACGCCGGGCACACAGGTGTTCGGGGCGTGGGACGGCGAGCGGCTGGTGGCCACCGGCTCCCTCTCCGTGCACGGCACCGCGGCCGCCCTGAAGTCGGGCGTCACGGCGGTGACCCACCGCGGCCGCGGCGCCCAGTCCGCGCTCGTCGCGGCCCGGATCGAGGCGGCGCGAGCCGCCGGCGTCCGGTGGGTGGTGGCAGAGACCGACAAGGCGGCACCGGGCGGGCACAACTCGTCGACCGAGAACCTGCGGCGGGCCGGCCTGCGGGTGCTCTACGAGCGGCAGGACTGGCGGTGGCGCGCGTGACGGCTCAGATACCGAGCTGGTAGACGCCCCAGTACGCGAGGGTGACCAGGAGCGCCGTCGCGCCCGCGACCACCGCCCAGAAGGCGACGCGGACGACGACGGCGCTCGCCCCCTCCGGCTCGCGCGGCTCCGCCCCCGTCGCGGCGACCAGGCGCCCGCGGGTGTCGCGGAGCCGGTTGACCAGCACCGCCGCCACCACGACCGTCGCGATCCCCGCGACCCGCACGGCGACCCATCCGCCCTGCACCACGAGGGCGTCCTTCTCGTAGTCGAGGGCGAGCCGGGCGACGGCCGCGAGGTAGGCGACGAGCCCGGCCGTCGTCACGACCGCGCCCGCGCCGAGCCCGGTCAGCGGGCCGCGCAGCCCGTGGGCCAGCCGTGCGCCCGGGCGGCCGGGGCGACGCCGGGCGAGCGCGACGCCGCCCAGCAGCGCGGGCCCGGCCACGAGCAGCACGACGGCGACGACCACGACACCGACGAGCCAGTCGCCGTCGCCGTACCAGGCCGGCTGCGGCACGGGCGCCGCGAGGTAGAGCTGCTCGGGCTGGTCGCCCGCCACCTGCGGCGGGGCCGACGCCGTGCCCGGCAGGCCGAGCACCCAGCCGGCGACGTCGGCCGCGAAGTCGGGGTGCAGCACCAGGCCGTCCGGCGTCTCGACGTTGATGCCGTGGTTGGCACGCTCGTAGAACCGCACGGTCACGTCGGGCGCGTCGGCCATGAGCTCGCGCGCACCCTGCTCGAGCGGCATCGAGGCGTCGTTCGTGCCGTACACGGCGAGGATCGGGTCCTCCTGCTGCGTCAGCCACGGGCGCACGTCGAAGTCGGCGTACTCGAACCCACCACCCGGCAGCCGCATCCCGACGGCGCGCGGGATGGCCCGGAACACGCCCTGGGGCACCTCGGTGTTGCGCAGGTAGTTGTCCACGGCGTACGCGGCCTGCTGGCGCGGCGGCACCACGGGCGCGGAGACCAGGACCTGGAACGCGAGGCGCGGGTCGTCGACCATCATGACCGGCGACACCCACGCGCCCTCCGACTCCGCGTACACGCCGACGTCGTCCGGGTCGACGCCCGGCACCTCGCGCAGGTACTCCACGGAGCGGGCGTAGTCGCGGGCCATCGCCTCGTAGTCGCGGTGCCGGGTGCTGTAGGTGTCGAGGCGCTTGTCGGGCACGAGCGTGGTGACGCCGGCGCTCGCCAGCGCGGTCGCTGCGAGCGTGAACGCGTCCGCGGCCTTGCCCGTGCCCGCGCCGTGCACGAACACGACGCCCGGGCGTCCGTCGGGACCGCCGACCGGCTCGCGCAGCAGGCCGCCGACCTCCACGTCGTCGGTGATCCGGACGGTCACCGGCGACTCACGGACCTCGTAGTCCCCCGGCGCGCCGGCCCCGGGCGTGGTGCCGCCGATCGCGGTCGACGTCGTCGCGGGGCGCAGGTGCTCGCCCACCGGTTCGGGTTCCCAGGCCGGTCCGGCGACGGCACCCGTGACGGCGAGGACGACCAGGAGGGCGAGCGAGGCGGCGACGGTCCGGATGAGCACGTTCGGATGCTACGCCCGCTGACCAGCGCGGACGATCGGGCAGGTCACACCGGCGGGCGGGTGGCCGGCCGCCTCAGGCCGGTGCGCCGTGGCGGCCCTCGCCCGAGGCGAAGCGGGCCGCGCCCGGGTAGGCCTCCGTCGCCAGGGCCCGCTCGCCGTGCGCCCACTCCTGGGCCAGGGCGTCCGCCTCGTCCAGGCCCCACTGGTCCAGCACCGACGCGCGGTCCTCGCGCAGGCAGACCTGCGGGAAGGCCGCGAGCGACGCCGCCAGTCCCACCGCCGCCTCGACGGCCTGCCCGGCCGGGACCACCCGGTTGGCCAGGCCGATGCGCAGCGCCTCCTGCGCATCGACGGACCGGCCCGTCAGGATCATGTCCATCGCGTGCGACTGCCCGATGAGCCTGGGCAGGCGCACCGTCCCGCCGTCGATCAGGGGCACGCCCCAGCGACGGCAGTAGACGCCGAACACCGCGGTCTCGTCGGCCACGCGCAGGTCGGCCCAGGCAGCGAGCTCGAGCCCGCCGGCGACGGCGTGCCCCGACACGGCCGCGATCACGGGCTTGCCCAGCCGCATCCGGGTCGGACCCATGGGGCCGTCGCCGTCGGCCGCTGCGCGGTTGCCGTCGGGCGTGCCGAGCGCCTTGAGGTCGGCGCCCGAGCAGAACGTGCCGCCCGTCCCGTACAGGACGGCGGCGGTCGCGGCGTCGTCGGCGTCGAAGGCCCGGAACGCGGCGGCGAGCGCGGCCGCCGTCGGGCCGTCGACGGCGTTGCGCCGCTCCGGCCGGTCGATGCCGATCAGCGTGACGCTGCCCTCCCGGGTGACCAGGACGCTCACCGGCGACCCTCCCACAGCGGGTCGCGCAGGGCGCGGCGCAGCACCTTGCCGACCGGCGAGAGCGGCACGGACTCGACCGCGCGCACCGACTTCGGCACCTTGTAGCCCGCGAGCTTCTCGCGGACCGCGGCCTGCAGCGCCGCCTCGTCGACGGCGGCACCCGGCGCCGGGACGACGAACGCGGTCACGGCCTCGACCCAGGTGTCGTCCGGAGCGCCGACGACGACAGCCTGTGCCACCGACGGCTGCGCCAGCAGCACGTCCTCGACCTCGCGCGGGTAGACGTTGTAGCCGCCCGTGATGATCATGTCGCTGCGCCGGTCCACCAGGTAGAGGTAGCCGCGGTCGTCCACCCGGGCCATGTCGCGGGTGCGCAGCCAGCCGTCGCCGGCGAACATCTCGGCATTGAGCTCGGGGGCCGCGTGGTAGCCGGCCATGGTGAACGGCGCACGCACGCGGATCTCGCCCACCTCGCCGGGCGCGACGGGGTTGCCCTCGTCGTCGGCCACGAGGATCTGGCCGTCGATCGCGGGCTGGCCGCACGAGCCCAGCAGCGCGGCGTCGGTGTGGTCGGCGGCGTCGAGCACCGTGAGGCACAGGGGCGCCTCGGTCTGGCCGTAGTACTGCGCGAACCGGGGGCCCCAGACGTCCATGGCCTCCTCGATGACCGGCCGCGGCATGGGGCTGGCGCCGTAGATCGCGGTACGCAGCGAGGACACATCGGCGCCCTGCGCGACGCCCGTGCTCAGCAGCATGCCGATCATCGTGGGCACGAGGTTGATCTCGGTGGCGCGGTACCGGGCGATCGCGTCGACGTAGCCCTGCGGGTCGAAGCCCGGCAGCACCACGGACTCGCCGCCGCGCAGCCAGTACGGCAGCACGAATGTGCCGCTCGCG
This sequence comes from Promicromonospora thailandica, assembly GCF_024171955.1. Classification (GTDB taxonomy): domain Bacteria; phylum Actinomycetota; class Actinomycetes; order Actinomycetales; family Cellulomonadaceae; genus Promicromonospora; species Promicromonospora thailandica. The sequence continues at coordinate 110,730 of NZ_JAMTCS010000004.1, forward strand.
TGGATGAGGCTCGCGGCGTGCAGCATCACCGAGTCGCGCGCCGGGCTGACCAGGTTGGTGAGGATGTTCGTGACGATCGCGGCGTAGCTGGACTGGGTGTGCTCGACGGCCTTGAGCACGCCCGTGGTGCCGGAGGTGTACAGCAGCAGGATCGGGTCCTGCGGGTTGGCCGGGAGGTCCGGGTCGGTGGTGGCCACCTCCGTCATGGCCACCAGCAGGTCCGCCCCGCCGGCGGCGCCCGTCGCGCCGAGGCCGAGCGTGGCGACGTCGTGCGCCGCGGCGAGCTCGCCGGCCCGCTCGGCGAGGGCGGCGTCGTGCACGAGGAGCCGCACGCCCGTCTCCTCGAGCATGCGGCCTTGCTCGGCGGCCGACAGCCGCGCGTTGAGCGGCACGCGCGTGACGCCCGCCTTGAGGCAGGCGAAGTCCATGGCGATGGACCACAGGCCGTTGCCCAGCAGCAGCGCGACGCGCGAGCCGGGCTCGGCACCGTGCGCGTGCAGCACGCGCGCCATGGCGTTCGCCGCCTCGTCCACCTGCGTGTAGGTCAGCGACTCGTCACCGAAGCGGACGGCGGTACGCGGCCCGAACCGGGCGGCGCCGCGACGGACCAGGTCAACGGTGAGCATGTTCTTCCTCCACGGCAGGTGTCCAGTTGGTACGTTTCGTGACCGTATCAACCGTTCTGCGCGAGGTGGAAGGGCGGGCCGATCACGTCACACCGGGTAGATCTCCGTCCCCGAGGACCGGGCCCGCTGGTACCGCACGGGGATCGCCTGCGGGTGGCGCACCCAGGGTGACGGCACCCACGACAGGTCGTGGTCCTCGACCGCGAGCTCCAGGTCCAGCTCCGTGAGCAGCCGGTTGATCGCGACGCGCGCGATGATCCGTGCCTGCCGCGACGCGGGGCAGCGGTGCGGTCCCACGCCCCAGGCGAGGTGCGCCCGGTTGCCGACCTCGTCCCACATGTCGCCGGTGTGCACCGACGGGTCCTGGTTCGCGGCGGCGACGGCCATGATCAGCGCGTCGCCCTTGCGGATGAGCTTCCCGTCCAGCTCCAGGTCCTGCATGGCGTACCGGGGCAGCGGCGGGTTCGCGGCGGGGGCCTCGCGCCACAGCACCTCGTCGAGGGCGTCGTCGAGCGCGATGCGCCCGCCGGTCCAGCGCGCCGCGAACCGCTTGTCGGTGAGCAGGAGCCGCAGAGTCAGGGCGATCCAGGCGGTGAGGAACTCGCTCGCGGCGATCAGCGGCACCGACATCGAGTCGGCGACCTCCCGGTCGTCGTGGAAGCTCGCGTGCCGCACGAACGACGCCGTCAGGTCCTCACCGCCCGAGGCCCGCCGGTCCAGCACGTGGGCCATGAGGTTGCGGCCCATGCGGTCGCGCGCCTCGGCGGCCTCGGCGGTGTGGTCCATGATGTGCGCCGAGTCGACCATCATCTGGTCGGCGGTCTCGGGGTCGAAGCCGAACAGCGCGGTGACCGCGAGGAAGCCCACCTTCTTGGACCAGTCGCGCACCAGGTCGGCCTCGCCGCTGGGGCCGAGACCGTCGATCAGCCGCTTGCTGACCTCCTCGACCTGGGCGACCACGGTGCGCTCGGGGATCGCGGCCAGGCCGTCGTCCAGCGGCTCCCGCAGGCGGCGGCGCTTCTCGCCGTCGTGGTGGTACGACGAGCTGCGCGGCTCGCGCGGCGAGATCCCCAGCAGCGCGGAACGCTCCGGCAGCAGGCCGTCGTAGTGCCAGCGCCAGTTGCGCGGGTCGCGCGAGAACTGGGCCTCGTTGCGCGTGATCTCGCAGATCTCGGCGTGGCCCATCACGAGCCACGCCGGGACGCCGGGTTCCATGTCGACGGGCGCCACCACGCCCCATCTGGACCGCAGCACGTTGTAGATCTCCTGCGAGTCGGCGCCACCCGTGGTGGCCGACAGGGGGGTGAGCCCGGTGAGGCTCGTGAGCTCCAGGGGCGCCGTCCGGGCAGCCACACTCTCCATGGCCCTATCTCAGCACAGTGTCCGGATTGCCCGTAATCGTGGCTGCGATATTCGAGACGCGGTCCCGCGAGGTAGCGGCTGACCCGGCCGGCGAGCTCAGAAGCCGAGCCGGCGCAGCTGCTTGGGGTCGCGCTGCCAGTCCTTGGCGACCTTCACGTGCAGGTCGAGGTACACCCGCTGACCCAGCAGCTTCTCGATGCCCTGCCGCGCCTCGGTGCCCACCTGCCGCAGCCGGGACCCGCCGCGCCCGATGATGATCGCCTTCTGGGAGTCGCGCTCCACGAACAGGTTGACGCGCACGTCCAGGAGCGCCGGACGCCCCTTGTCCGGGTCGCCCGACCCCTCCCGCTCGACGATCTCCTCGACCACCACGGCCAGCGAGTGGGGCAGCTCGTCGCGCACGCCCTCCAGGGCGGCCTCGCGCACCAGCTCGGCCACCATGACGGCCTCGGGCTCGTCGGTCAGCTCGCCGCCGGGGTACAGCTCGGGACCCTCCGGCAGGTGGGACACGAGCACCGCCTCGAGCTCCTCCACCTGGTAGCCGTCCTTGGCCGACACGGGCACGATGTCGTCCCACTCGCGGTCCACGGACCGCGCGAGCTGGTCGACGGCGACGAGGTGCTCCAGCAGCGCGTCGCGCGGCACCAGGTCGGCCTTCGTGACGACGGCGACGACGGGCACCCGGCGGCGGCCGACCATCAGCTCGGACAGCTGCGCGGCGATGTAGCGGTCGCCGGGACCGACCTTCTGGTCGGCGGGGAGGCAGAACGCGATGACGTCGACCTCCGACAGCGTGTCCCGCACGAGGTCGTTGAGCCGCTCCCCCAGCAGGGTGCGGGGCCGGTGCAGACCCGGGGTGTCGACGAGCACGAGCTGCGCGTCGGGCCGGTGCACGATGCCGCGGATCGTGTGCCGCGTGGTCTGCGGCCGGGCCGACATGATGGCGACCTTCTGCCCCACGAGTGCGTTCGTCAGGGTCGACTTGCCGGCGTTGGGGCGTCCCACCAGGCAGGCGAACCCGCTCCGGTGCACAGCGCTCTGCTGCACGGTGCTCTGGTCGCTCACGAGGTCACTTCCTTCTTCTGGTCCTGCTTCTGATCACGGTGGTCCTGCTGGTCGGGACCACCGTTGCTGTCGTCGGGCTCGCCCACCGGCTCGGTGCGGTGCACGAGCAGGGTGGAGATCTGCTTGCGCCGGCCCTCGACCCGCTCCGCGGCCAGGTGCACGCCGCCCACCTCGGCCGACGACCCGGCGAGCGGCACCTTGCCGAGCGCCTTGGCGAGCAGGCCGCCGGCGGTGTCCACGTCGTCGTCGTCCAGGCGCAGGTCGAACAGGTCGCCCAGCTCGTCGACCGGGAGCCGGGCGGGCACGCGGAAGGTGCCGCCGCCGAGGTCCTCGACCTCCTGGACGGGCACGGTGTCGTGCTCGTCGGTGAGCTCGCCCACCACCTCCTCCAGGAGGTCCTCGATGGTCACCAGGCCCGCGACGCCGCCGTACTCGTCGACCACGAGCGCGATGTGGCTGGCCGACGCCTGCATCTCGCGCAGCAGGTCGTCGATCGGCTTGGACTCGGGGACGAACACGGCGTCGCGCGCGACGTCGCCCGCCGGGCGGCGGGTCGGCTCGGGCGCGGCGGCGCCCACGGGCCAGTGCACCGCGGCGACCACGTCCTTGAGGTAGGCGACGCCCACGACGTCGTCCACCGACTCGCCGATCACCGGGACCCGGGAGAAACCGGAGCGCAGGAACAGGCGCAGCACGCGGTCCAGCGACGTGTCCGCCGCGACGGTGACCATGTCGGTGCGCGGCACCATGACCTCACGGGTGATGGTGCCGCCGAGCTCGATCACCGAGCGCAGCAGCTCACGGTCGGACTCCTCGAAGGCGGTGCTCTCCCCGACCCGGTCGACGATGTCGCGCAGCTCGGCCTCCGTGGGCGGCGACGGGTCGTGCCGGGGTACCGAGAGGCGCGTCAGCCAGGCGACCGCGCGGGACACGCCCGTCAGCGGCCCGACGAGCGCGACCAGCACCGCGACCGGCCGGCGGAAGCCGAGCGCGCGCGGCGAGACGCGCACGAAGATCACGCCGATGACCGCGCCCACCACGAGCGCGATGAGCATGACCGGCAGCTCGTCGGGCACCTCCCTGCCCGGGATCGCCTGCTGCACGAGCAGCGTCCCGGCCGCGATGGCGACCACCTCGGACATGACGCGCACGAGCGCGAAGGAGGCGACGATCGCCGTCGGGTCCACGACCAGGGCCTGGGCCCGCCGGATGCGGTCCGCGCGGTCGGGGTCGGGTGACTGCCCGAGCTCCGCCTCGGCGAGCGCCTCCGTCAGGGACGCCCGGGTGACGCGCAGCAGCGCCGCCTCGCCGGCCGAGAGCATGCCCGCCAGCGAGAGGCCGACGAGCACGACCACCGTGAGGAGCAGGACGATCACGCCGGTCACCGGGTGGCGAGGAAGGTCAGGAGAAGCTTGCGCTGCAGCGTGAACATCTCCTTCTCCTCCTCCGGCTCGGCGTGGTCGTAGCCGAGCAGGTGGAGGATGCCGTGCGTGGTGAGGAGCAGGAGCTCCTCGGTCGTGGAGTGGCCGGCGGCCTTGGCCTGGGTGACGGCGACCTCGGGGCACAGCACGATGTCGCCGAGCGTGCCCGCGGGGGTGACCTCGCCGTCGCGCCCGGGGCGCAGCTCGTCCATCGGGAACGACAGGACGTCGGTGGGGCCGGGCTCGTCCATCCACTGCACGTGCAGGTCGGACATGACGGTGGTGTCGACGAAGATGATCGACAGCTCCGACTGCGGGTGCACCCGCATGGCGTCCAGCACGTACCGGCCGAGCGCGGCGAACTCCGCCTCGTCGACCTCGAACCCGGACTCGTTGTTGACCTCGATGCTCACCGGCGCTGCCTCTTGCTCCCCGGACGGTGGTCCTGCGGCTGACGGCCAGGGCGCTGACCGCCCGCGACGACGTCCCACCGTGCGTACGCGTCGATGATGTCGCTGACCAGACGGTGCCGCACCACGTCGGACGACGTGAGGCGGCAGAACTCGACGTCGTCCACGCCGAGCAGGATGTCCTCCACGACCCGGAGGCCGGACTGGGTGCCGCCGGGCAGGTCGACCTGCGTGGCGTCGCCCGTGATGACCATCTTGGAGCCGAAGCCCAGGCGGGTCAGGAACATCTTCATCTGCTCGGTCGAGGTGTTCTGCGCCTCGTCGAGCACGATGAACGAGTCGTTCAGCGAACGGCCGCGCATGTACGCCAGCGGTGCGACCTCGATGGTGCCCGCCTCGATGAGCTTGGGCACCTGCTCGGGGTCGACCATGTCGTGCAGCGCGTCGTACAGCGGGCGCAGGTACGGGTCGATCTTCTCGGACAGCGAGCCGGGCAGGAACCCGAGCCGCTCGCCGGCCTCGACGGCGGGGCGCGTGAGGATGATCCGGTTGATCTGCTTGGCCTGCAGCGCCTGGACGGCCTTGGCCATGGCGAGGTAGGTCTTGCCGGTACCGGCAGGGCCGATGCCGAACGTGATCGTGTTGGAGTCGATGGCGTCGACGTACGCCTTCTGCCCCACCGTCTTGGGCCGGATGGTGCGACCCCGGTTGGACAGGATGTTGAACGTGAGCACCTCGGCGGGCCGCGACGCCGACGCGTCGCTCAGCATGGCCACCGAGCGCTTGACGACCTCGGGGGTGAGCTGGGTGCCCGCCTCGACGACCTCGATCAGCTCGTCGAGCAGCTGCGTGACCAGGGCGACGTCGCCCGCGGGTCCGTTCACCGCTATCTCGTTGCCGCGAGCGTGGACGTTGACTCCGGGGAAGCCCTCCTCGACGGCCCGCAGCACCGAGTCCCGGCTCCCGAGGAGCGCGACCGTCGGGATGTGGGCCGGGACGACGATCTTGTGCTCGATCCGGGTCTGGGACTGTGTGCTGGGCGAAGTTGTCATGAGCCGGCCCGGCGGGCCGATCCGCTCCTTCGTGCGGTAGGGATGACGACAGCTCTCATCCTATCGACCCGGCAGGGCTGCGCCACGGACTTTCCACAGGGTTCGCCCGTGTCTTCGCCTCAGGCGAACCCGGGCAGCTCGCCGCCGGCCAGCAGGTGCGCGTGCACGTGGAAGACCGACTGCCCGGCCTTCGGCCCCGTGTTGAAGACCAGGCGGTACTGACCGTCGGCGAGCTCGCTCGCCACGCCGTCGGCCAGCGCGACCACGGCGGCCAGGCCCGCGGGGTCCGAGGCCGCGAGCGCCGGCACGTCCGGGTAGTGCTCCTTGGGCACCACGAGCACGTGGACGGGGGCCTTGGGCGCGATGTCGCGGAACGCGACGGCGCTGTCCGACGACGCCACGACGTCCGCGGGGAGGTCGCCCGCCACGATCTTGCAGAAGAGGCAGTCCGGACTGTCGGTACTCGTCATGGCGGCAGGCTACCGGCGGCCCCGGGCACCCGCCCGCAGGGGCGCCCTGCCGGGTTTCCCAGACCGTTACCCGGGCGGAAATGCCTCCGTGAAAGGGATGTGGGAGAGTTTGCCGCGTTCGATGGAGATTGGCGTAATCCGACCCATTTCACCGTGGTCGAGGCGAGCCGGTCCAGTCGTCGTCCGCACACCACACACAGCAGCATTCACCTGGAGGTTCGCGTGGGTTGGTTCATCACCCAATCGCTCGCATTCATCGTCGTCGCGGCCCTGGTCGGCCTCGCGATCGGCATCTGGATCGGCTGGCTCGTCTGGGGCCACCGCGCCAAGGGCAAGCACACCGCGGAGAAGGAGGCGGCGCGCGGGACGGGCAGGACCGGGGGCGCCTCCGCGGAGGACTCTTCCGCGGACGGCACGGCCGCCGACGAGGCCGCGCCCGTGCAGGCCCTCGCGGTCGCGGCGGGTACGGCGGCCGGTACGACGGCGGCGGCCGCCGCCGAGCCGTCCGACGACGACCGGACGAGCACCCGTACGGACGCCGCCGCGCAGGACGCACCGGCCGAGGAGGCGCCGGCGGCGTCGACCACGGGCGACCCGGCGGGCGACGAGGCGGCACGCGACGGCTCGGCCGAGGGCTCGACCGGGGACGCGGCGGGGACCGCGGACGGCGACACCACGGACGGGGCGCACGCCGCCGACGCGGGCACGGTGACCGACTCCGGCACGGCGGACGTCCCCGCGGACGACACGGCGGGCGACACGGCGGAGGCGGAGGTCACGGCGGCCGAGTCTGACGTCGTCGCCGAGGCGGAGGCCGTCGCCCGCGCGGCGGCGGAGGCGAACGCCGCGGCGCAGGCGACCGATCTGGCCGCGAGCGCCGGGGCGGAGGAGACCGTCGCCTCCGACACCACCGAGGCACCCGTCGAGGCCGCGGCCGAGGCCGAGCCCCAGGACGACCTGCAGCGCATCGAGGGCATCGGCCCCAAGATCGCCGCGGCGCTGGCGGCCGCCGGCTACGGGTCCTACGCCCGCATCGCCGGCGCGACCGAGGACGAGCTGCGGCAGGCCGTCGCGAGCCAGGGCATCAAGTTCGCGCCGTCGGCGAGCACGTGGGCCGACCAGGCCCAGTACCTCGTCGACCACGACGCCGACGGCCTCCAGGAGTACCAGGACTACCTGATCGGCGGGCAGGAGCGGCGCGCGAAGTTCAACGAGAACGTCGACTACGCCGACGTCGACGAGATCGAGGGCGCCGAGGCCAAGGCCGCCGCCCTCGCCGCCGACGAGGCGGAGGCCGCCGCGGCCGAGGCCGCCGAGCCGGAGCCCGAGCCCGAGCCGCAGGACCTCCAGCGCATCGAGGGCATCGGCCCCAAGATCGAGGCGGCGCTCAAGGCGGCCGGCTACACGACCTACGCGAAGATCGCCGCGGCGTCGGAGGCCGACCTCCGGGACGCCCTCGCCACCGCCGGCATCACGTTCGCCCCGGCGGCCACGAGCTGGGCGGACCAGGCCCAGTACCTGGTCGACGGCGACGAGGACGGCCTGCAGGAGTACCAGGACTACCTGGTCGGCGGGCAGGAGCGGCGCGCGAAGTTCGTCGAGGACGTGGACTACGCCGACGTCGACGAGATCGAGGGCGCCGAGGCCAAGGCCGCCGCCCTCGCCGCCGACGAGGCCAAGGTCGCGGACGCCGAGGGTGACACCGAGCCGCAGGCCGGGGTGAAGGCGTGAACCTGCGCGTGGTCCTGCCGCCGGTGATCGCGGTGGCGCTGGGGCTCGGCGCCATCTCGGCCGTGCAGAACACCGGTTTCCGGGAGCACATCGAGGACACGCTGACCGCGAGCTCGCAGGAGGCGCTCGCCGCGGCCGGTCTCGACGGGGTGCGGGTGGACGTCACGGGCCGCGACGCGGACGTGACGGCCGGCTCGGACGGCGACGCACTGGCGGCGGCCGACGTCGTCAGCGGCGTCACGGGCATCCGCACGGCGGTGGCGTACGGCCCGTCCGGTCTCGTGGAGGCGGACGGCGGGGCCGGCGCGAGCGACGAGTCCCTCTCGGCCGAGGACGAAGCCGAGGCGACGGCGGAGCCGGAGCCGACCGCGGATGCCGAGCCGACCGGGGAGCCCGAGGACTCCCGTTCCGGCGACACGACCGACGCCGAGGAGACCGCGGCCGACGGGGAGACCGACGCGACCGAGCCGCCGTCCGACGACGAGCCGAAGCGGAAGCCGACCCGCACGGAGCGCAAGGCGGCCCAGGAGGATCTCGTGGAGATCCCGAACATCACGTTCGTCACGGACAGCGCCCGGCTGACCAAGGACGGCCGGCGTGTGGTGCGGGAGGCCGCCGAGGTGCTCGAGGAGCATCCGGAGGTCGAGGTCCGCATCGAGGGCCACACCGACTCGCTCGGCACCGAGAAGCACAACCAGCGCCTCAGCGAGCGCCGTGCGCAGGCCGTGCTCGACCGGCTCGTGGAGCTGGGCGTGGACCCGGACCGGCTGACGTCGAAGGGCTACGGCGAGTCCGAGCCGCTCGTGGTGCCGACGACGTACGCGGACCTGGAGAAGAACCGCCGCGTGGAGTTCCTGGTCCGCCCCTGACCCGCTCCCCGCCGAGATCTGGCGTCTCCCCGCCGAGATCTGGGGTTCACGTCGAGATCTGGTCGTGCACCACCAGATCTCGGCGTCAACCCCAGATCTCGGGGGAACAGCACCAGATCTCAGCACGGCCGACCGGCGCAGGCACCAGATCTCAGCGGGGCCGACCCGTGCGGACGCCAGATCTCGGCGGGGTCGGTAACCAGAGACTCAGGACCAGCGGCCCAGGCGGGCGCTGAGGAGCGCGATCGCCACCGGGCCCGCCGTCGACGTGCGCAGCACGTGCGGGCCGAGGCGCGCCGTGACCGCCCCCGCCTCTGTGAGCGCCGCGACCTCACCGTCCGAGATCCCGCCCTCGGGGCCCACCACGACGAGCAGCTCCCCCGCCTCGGGCAGGGGCACGTCGGCGAGCGGCGTGGACGCCTCCTCGTGCAGCACGGTGACCACGCCGCCCGCCTCGACCACCTCACGCGCCCGCGCGGCGAGCTGCTTGGTGCTCAGCGCCGTGCCGACGGACGGCATCCGCGCGCGGCGCGCCTGCTTCGTGGCGGCGCGCACCGTGCTGACCCAGCGCGCCCGTGACCGGGCGGCGCGGTCTCCGCGCCAGACCACCACGGAGCGTTCGGCCTGCCAGGGCAGGACGGCGTCCGCCCCGACCTCGGTGGCCGCCTCGATCGCCATCTCGTCGCGGTCGCCCTTGGCGAGCGCCTGCACGAGCGTGACGACGACGGCGGGCTCCGGCTCCACCTCGACGTCCTCGACCCGCAGGTGCACACCGGCTCCGTCGACCGACTCGACGACGGTCCGCAGGCGCACGCCCGCGCCGTCGACCACGTCGATGCGCTCGCCCGGCCCGCGGCGCTGGACCACGCCGGCGTGCCGGCCCTCCGCGCCGTCGAGCACGTAGACCGAACCGGGCGCGTACCCCGCCAGCGGGTGGGCGACGGACGCGTCCGCGAGAAAGACCGGTGCGCTCATGGGTCCGCGGTCAGCGGCCGCTGAGCTTGTCGCGCAGGCGCGAGAACACGCCGCCCTGCACCGACGCGAGCCGCGACTCGGGGCGTTCCTCGCCGCGCAGCGTCGCGAGCTGCTGCAGCAGCGCGGTCTGCTCCTCGTCGAGGGCCGTGGGCACCTGGACCTCGATGTGCACGTTGAGGTCGCCGCGTCCCGCGGAGTGCAGGTGGCCCACGCCGAGCCCCTTGAGCGTCACGACCTGGCCGGGCTGCGTGCCGGGGCGCAGGTCGATCTCCTGGAGCCCGTCCAGGGTGTCGAGCTCGAGGACGGTGCCGAGCGCGGCCGCCGTCATCGGCACCTGCAGGGTGCAGTGCAGCTCGTCGCCGCGCCGCACGAACGTGTCGTGGGCGCGCTCGCGGATCTCGACGTACAGGTCGCCGGCGGGGCCGCCGCCGGGGCCCACCTCACCCTGCGCGGAGAGCTTGATGCGCGTGCCGGTGTCGACGCCCGCGGGCACGTTGACGGCGATGGTGCGGCGCGACCGCACGCGGCCCTCGCCCGCGCAGTCGGTGCACGGCTCGGGGATGACGGTGCCGAAGCCGCCGCAGGCGGAGCACGGCTGGTTCGTCATGACCTGGCCCAGGAACGAGCGGGCCACGCGCTGCACCGAGCCGCGCCCGTGGCAGACGTCGCACGTGCGGGCGTGCGTACCCGGCCGAGCGCCGTCGCCGCCACAGGTGTTGCACACCACGGCGGTGTCCACCTGGATCTCGCGCTTGGCGCCGAACACGGCCTCGCCGAGCTCGATGTCGAGGCGCACCAGCGCGTCGTTGCCGCGCCGTGCGCGCGGGACGGGGCCCGAGGGCTGACCGCCGCCGAAGAACGTCTCGAAGATGTCCTGGAAGCCGAACCCGGCCCCGAACCCGCCGCCGGCGCCACCGCCGGGGGCGGTGGGGTCCACGCCCATGTCGTACTGCTGGCGCTTGTCCGCGTTGGAGAGCACCTCGTAGGCGCGAGCGACGTCCTTGAACCGCTCCTCGCCCGCCTCCCCCGCCACGTCCGGGTGCAGCTCACGGGCCAGCTTGCGGTATGCCTTCTTGATCTGCTCGGGCGAGGCGTCGCGCGGGACACCGAGGATCTCGTAGTAGTCGGTCACAGGTCTCTCTTCGTGATGATGAGGTGAGTTTGTCAGCCGGGCAGCACACGCGACAGGTAGCGCGCGACGGCGCGCACCGCGGCGATGGTCCCCGGGTAGTCCATGCGGGTGGGGCCGATCGAGCTCAGGATGGCGACGCTGTCGCCGTCCGAGGAGCCGTAGCCGGAGGTGACCACGGACGTCTCCGACAGGCCCGCCACCCGGTTCTCGTGGCCGATGCTGACGGCCACACCGGCCTCGTCGGACATCTCGGTGAGCAGGCCGAGCAGGACCACCTGCTCCTCGAGCGCCTCGAGCACGGGGCGCAGGCCCTGTTCGAACCGCATGCCGGAACGTGCCAGGTTGGCCTGGCCCGTCAGCACGATGCGTTCCTCGCTCTCCTCGGCCAGCGCCGCCGTGACGACCTCCGCGACCGCGGTGGCCAGCGCCCGCTGCTCCTCGGGCATCGCCTCCGTGAGCCGCGCGAACGCGGTGCCGATCTCGGTGAGCCGGTGGCCCGCGGCCGCCGCGTTGAAGCGGGCACGCAGGTCGCCGAGCGTCCAGTCGTCGAGGTTCACCGGCACGTCCAGGAAGCGCTGCTCCACGCGGCCCGTGTCCGTGATGACGACGACGAGGAGGCGCCCCTCCGCGGTCGGCACCAGCTCGAGGTGGCGCAGCCCGGACCGGCGCAGCGACGGGTACTGCACGACGGCGACCTGGCCCGTGAGCTGAGCGATGAGCCGCCCCGCGCGCGCCACGACGTCGTCCAGGTCGACCGCCTCGGACAGGAAGGTCTCGATGGCCCGCTTCTGGGGCACGGTCAGCGGCCGCACCTCGGCCAGCTGGTCCACGAACAGCCGGTAGCCCTTGTCCGTGGGGATGCGCCCGGCGGAGGTGTGCGGCTGGGCGATGAGCCCGGCCTCCTCGAGGGCCGCCATGTCGTTGCGCACGGTGGCCGGGGAGACGCCGAGCTTGTGCCGCTCGGTGAGTATGCGCGAACCGACGGGCTCCCGCGTGCGGACATAGTCCTCCACGATCGCCCGCAAGACGTCGAGCCTGCGTTCCTCGCTCATCGCGCTCACCTCCGTCCAGTAGAACGTCCAGGACCTGCGTCCGGTTTCCTGCCCGCTCCAGCACTCTCACCGGCCGAGTGCCAATCCTACGCGGCGCACGCCAGCCGCCAAGTCCCCGACCCGCGCTCGGCTCTCGGCGTACCCAGTGCCCACCCACCGCGGCCGTCCCGGGCCGCGCCCTGAGGCCCCGGCGCGCGGGTGCCTAGGGCGATGCCTTAGGCACCCCCGCCGGCACCCGCGGACCCGCCCCGAAAGATGCGGCGACCGCCCGATCCGCCCGCCCCACCTCAGCGACGAACCTGGAGTCACTGCCGGCACGGGGCCGGCGAGGAGGAGGACCACCATGTTCGGCTTTTCCGACTACACCGAGTACCGCCGGCACGAGCAGGAGCTCGACCACCGCGCCGAGCAGGCCCGCGTCGCCCGTGAGCAGCGGGACGCCGCCCGCCGGCAGGCCACCGAGCGGCGCGCCGCAGACCGCGCCGCCCGGGCCCGCACGACCCGCCCGGCCCGCGCCCGGATCGCCTGACCCGGGCCCGGGACGAGCGGCGATGACCCGCGGACGACGGCGACCGGCATGGGACGATGACCCCATGCCGGTCCCCCGCGCCCGCCTGGTGGGCCGAGCCCAGGAGCTCGGCGAGCTGACCACCGCCCTCGACGACGCCCGCGCCGGCACCCACCGCACCGTCGTGGTCGCGGGCGAGGCCGGCATCGGCAAGACCCGCCTGCTCGACGAGCTCGCCGCCCGGGCCGACGGCGCCACCGTGCTCGCCGGCCAGTGCGCCGACTCCGGGTCGGGCCCCGTCCCCTACGCCGCCCTCACCGGCCTGCTGCACGCCGCCGTGCAGGCCGTGGGCGCCGAGGCCCTCGCCACCGCCGCCGGGCCGGCGTCCGGCGCCCTCACCGCGGTGGCACCCCACCTCTTCGCGCACGACGGCGCCCCCGGCGCCGACACGACCGGCGCCGACCGCGTCCCCGAGGTGCTCACCGACCTGCTCACGGCGCTCGCCGCCCGGGGTCCGGTGGTCGTGGTCCTGGAGGACCTGCACTGGTCGGACGACATCACGCGCGCCACCGCCGTCCGCCTCGCACGGACCGCGCCGGCCGGCCTCCTGCTGTTGCTCACCTACCGCAGCGACGACGTCGGCCGCGCCCACCCGCTGCGCGCGGTCATGGCCGAGCTGGGCCGCGCCCGGCTCGTCACGCGGCTCGACCTCGACCGTCTCGGCGCCGACGAGGTGCGCGAGATGGCGCAGGACCTGCTCGACACGTCCGCCGGCGCGGGACCCGGCACGGGACCCGGCACGCTCGACCACGACCTGCTCGCCGACCTGACCGACCGGAGCGAGGGCGTGCCGTTCTACGTCGAGGAGCTGGTCGGGTTCCTCGGCACCGACCTGCCCGGGACGCTGCGCGACATCCTGCTGCTGCGCTACTGGAACCTGAGCCACGGGGCCCAGGCCCTGTGCCGCGTGGCCGCTGCCGACGGACCCCGGGTGGCGCACGACGTGCTCGACGCCGTGCTGGACGAGGTGCAGGGTGCCCCCGCCGGCGCCACACGTGAGGAGACCGCCCGCGAGGCCGTGGACGCCCAGGTGCTGGTGGCCACCGAGACCGGCTACGCGTTCCGGCACGCCCTGGTGCAGGAGGCCGTGTACGCCGAGCTGCTGCCGGGCGAGCGCCGTCGGCTGCACGCCGCCTACGCCCGGACGCTCGAGCCGACCACCGTTGCGGGCACCCGCTCGGTCGCGCGGCTGTCCCGGATCGCCGACCACTGGTGGCGCGCGGGCGTGCCCGACCGGGCGCTGGCCGCCGCCGTCGCCGGCCACCGCGCGGCCGCCGCCGAGGCCGCCTCGGTCTCGGCGGTCTCGCTGGGCGAGCGGGCCCTCGAGCTCTGGGAGCAGGTGCCCGACGCCGAGGACGTCGCGGGCCTGTCCCACCACGAGCTGCTCCGCACCGTCGCCGAGGCGCTGCGCGGCGCCACCCGCACCGCACGCGCCCTGGCGGTGGCGCACCAGGCGATCGAGGAGTGGCCCGCCGACGACCAGGTCGGGCTCGCCCGGATGCTGTCCGACACCGCGCTCATCGCCGGGCACGCCGGGTCGGACGAGGGCGCCGAGCTCATCGACCGAGCCCTCGCCCTCGTGGAACCGGGCCGGGACGACACGGTGCGGGCCCAGCTCCTCGTGCTCCGGGCCCGCCGCGCGATGCTCGACGGCCACACCCGCGAGGGGGTCGAGGCCGCGACCGCCGCCTACGAGACCGCGGCTGCGGTCGGCAGCGACGAGCTGCGGTCGGTGGCGCTGAACCTGCTCGGCATGAGCCGTATCCAGCGCGGCGACACCGGCGGGTTCGTCGAGGTCGAGCGCGGTCGGGACGCCGCGGACGGGGCGTGGCAGGGCCTGAGCCGCTACTACATCAACGGGTCCGACGCCCTGCTCACGACGGGCGACTGGGCCGGCGCGGTACGGATCGCCGAGGAGGGCATCGTCGAGGCGCGGCGGCACGGTGCGTCGGAGGGGTCGCGCCTCATGCTCGAGGGCAACGTCGCCGAGGCCCGGATCGGGCTCGGCCGGTGGGCGGAGGCCGCCGCCTGGTACGAGCGTGCGCTGCCGCTGGTGCACGAGAGCGTGTACGCGGTCTATCTCAGCGAGCGCCTGACGTGGCTCGCGCTGTGGCAGGGGCAGGTGGAGCGGGCGCAGGCGGAGGCGCGGCGCCGGGCGTCGTCCTGGGACCGGTTCGGGCGGCTGGAGGCGCAGATCCGCGGCCGGGTCGCGGTGACCCGGGCCGAGCTGGCGTTGCTCCGGGACGATCCGGCGGCGGCGCTGGGGCACGTCGCGAGCGTGGTGGACCCGCACGAGCCGCACATCCCGGCCTACGACCTGCCGCGGCTCGCGGTCGCCGCCCGGGCGGTGGCGCTGCTGGGAGCGGACGACGGCCCGTACCGGGCGGCGCTGGCGGCGTACGCCGGCTGGCCCACGTTCCCCGTGTGGTCCGCGGTGGTCGAGGCCGAGCTCGGCACCGGGCCGTGGGCCGCCGTCGCGGAGCTGCCCGGCCCGGCGCACCTGCGGCCGTACGCGCTGCTGCGCGAGGGCGGGCGGCTCCTGGAGGCCGGCGAGCGCACTGCCGCGGGCCAGGCGCTGGAGTCGGCGGCCACCGAGGCGGACCGGATCGGGGCGGGCCTCGTGGCCGGGCGCGCGCGGGGCCTCGCGGAGCGGGCGGGGCTCGCCGCGCGGGCCGGCGGACCGCCGCCGGGCGGCGCGCCGTCGGCGGCCGGGGCGGACGCGCTCACCGCCCGCGAGCGGCAGGTGCTGGACCTCGTGGCCGAGGGCCTGACCAACGGGCAGATCGCCGAGCGGTTGTTCATCTCGGCCAAGACCGTGTCGGTGCACGTCTCGGCGATCCTGCGCAAGCTGGGCGTGGCGACCCGCACCGAGGCGGCGCTGCGATCTACTCTCCTCCGGTGACTGACGACCGGTATGGCTCCGACGTGCTGTCCCCCGAGTTCCCCGGCGCGCAGCGCGGGCGGCGCCCGACGTCCCAGCCCGTGCCCGCCGAGCTCGGGCTCGTGGTCGAGGAGGTCGAGACCGGCTGGGTGGGCGCCGTCGTCCGGGTGGAGAAGTCGGGCGGCATGCACCTCGTGGTCCTGGAGGACCGGCGGGGCCGCACCCGCTCCTTCCCCCTCGGCCCGGGTTTCTGGGTGGAGGGCAAGCCCGTGGTGCTGACCGCGCCCGTGACGCAGCGCGCCCCCGCGCCGCCCGCCCGCACGGCCTCCGGTTCCGTGGCGGTGCACGGCGCCCGGGCGCGCGTCGCGCGCGGCAGCCGCATCTGGGTGGAGGGCAGGCACGACGCCGAGCTCGTCGAGAAGGTGTGGGGCGACGACCTGCGCATCGAGGGCGTCGTGGTCGAGATGCTCGACGGCGTGGACCACCTCGCCGAGCGCCTCGCGGAGTTCGGGCCCGAGCCCGGCCGCCGTGTCGGCGTGCTCGTGGACCACCTGGTCCCGGGGTCGAAGGAGCAGCGGCTGGCCGACGAGGCCCTCCGCGGGGTGCCGGCCGGCACGGTGCTGGTGCTCGGTCACCCCTACGTGGACGTGTGGCAGGCGGTCCGCGCCGAGCGCCTGGGGCTGGAGCGCTGGCCCGTGATCGAGCGGGGCACGGAGTGGAAGCTCGGCATCCTGCGGTCCCTCGGCTGGCCTGCGCAGACACAGGCGGACGTCGCCCGCGGCTGGCAGCGCATCCTCGGCACGGTCCGGGACTTCCGCGACCTCGACCCCGCCCTGCTCGGTCGGGTGGAGGAACTTATCGATTTCGTGACCGAGTCGTGAGGTCCAGCCTCTACGGTTGAGCCCATGTCCGAGAACACACAGCAGCCGGAGCCGCCCCAGCAGCCCGGCCAGCCGTCACAGCCCCAGCCGGGTCCCGCCTACGGGACCCCGCAGCCCGGCCCGTCGCCCTACGCGGGCCAGCCCTACCCGGCCCCCGGCGCGTACCAGCCGCAGCCGCTCACGCCGTCCGACGAGCGCATGTGGTCGATCTTCGCCCACGTCGGCCCGTTCGTCATGAGCTTCATCGCCCCCCTGGTGATCTGGCTGGTCTTCCGGGACCGCAGCCGGTTCGTGGACCAGGAGGCGAAGGAGTCCCTGAACTTCCAGATCACGCTCGTCGTCGCACAGGTCGCGGCCGTGATCATCACCTTGGTCACGTTCGGCATCGGCGGGATCGTCTACGTCGTGTTCATCGCGGCGATCGTGTTCCAGATCCTGGCCGCCGTCGCCAACAACCGGGGCGAGCCGTACCGCTACCCGGTGAACATTCGCTTCATCAAGTAGTCGCGCCTCGGACCACGACGCGCCTGCCGCCGGGTGGACCGGCGGGCAGGCGCGTCGTCGTTCGTGCGGGTGGTTCGCGCGGGGGTCAGGCCGCGACCGGGCCGCCGGTCAGGCGGCGGAAGGCGTAGGCCACCGCGATCGTGGTCAGCGGGATGGTCACCAGGAGACCGATCAGGCACACGAGCGTGCCGACGATGTTGATGCCCAGGACGGCGAGCTCCAGCAGGAACACGGCGCCGAAGTTCTGCCCCACCTGGCGGAACGAGGTGGTGAAGGCCTCCCACGCGTTGAGGTTCCGGTCGACGACGTTGTGATAGGTGAACACCGAGAAGATCGCGACGGCGATGAGGCCGACGCCGCACAGGAGCACGCCCACGAAGCTGGCGGCGAGCAGCAGGAGCGCCGCCAGGACGACCATGCCGAAGCTGTTGACCTTGAACAACGAACCCCACGTCGCCTTCTCGCCGGACACCTCGCGCAGCGCCGCGTTGACGCCCAGGGCGCTGAGCACGGACGTGACGAGCGACCCGATCAGCTGCAGCAACGAACCGCCGGCCGACGCTCCCGCGGCCGTGCTCGCGCTGATGTCACCGCGCATCGCGGCCTCGTTGATCTCCTGGAGATCGCCGAACGAGGGTGCGTTGAAGATCGCGCCCACGACGAACGTGAGCAGCACGAACAGCACCCAGAACAGCCAGTTCCCCGTGAACCGGCGCCAGCCGTACCCCAGCGCCTCGCCGACCGAGAACGGCGCGCCGGCCTGCGTGCCGTAGGTGTCGCCCGGGCCGCCGTACGCCGGCGGCCGGCCGGACTCACCGTACGCGGGCGGCTGGCCGCCGCCGTAGGCCGGGGGCTGCCCGCTCCCGTAGGCGGGCGGCTGGGCCGGGCCGGACGGCGGCGTGGGGCCGCCCGCACCCGGCTCGTAGGGGTTCTGCGGAGTGTTCTCGCTCATGTGGGCTCCCTGGTTGTCGGCTCTCCGACCACCACTTTCACCCTTTCTCCGCACCGTCGCACCCGGAAACTACCGGCGTGTCATCCGCCCTCCGGGCGGCGGTGCGCGGGGACCTCAGACGTGCACCGGCTCACCGGTCCACCGCTGCACGAGATACGCCCCCACCAACAGCATCGCCGGGCCGAGCACGATCACGCCGAGGCCGCACGTGAAGACCGACGCGAGGCCCAGTCCTGCGAAGATCGCGTACACCCCGAGCACGGCCGGCAGGTGCGTCAGCACCAGCCCGACGCCGGTCCCGAACGCCCGGCCGAGGCCCGCACCGCCGAGCAGCAGGAAGGGCACGGGCAGCAGGAGCAGGGTGAACACCACCTGCACGAGCCAGCCCACCATGGGCACCGTGGTCGCCACGAAGCCGAGCGCCCCGGTGACCACCGCGTAGGCGAGGAGGCCGCCGAAGCCGCGCAGCAGGAAGAAGTCGCGCAGCCGCACCGACCGCGTCCGCGTCGCGGCGAGCGCCCCCGCGTACAGGAGCGCCTGGAGCAGGAACCCGACGGCGGTGCCCGCCGCCGAGATACCGCGCGCCGTGACCGTCCGGCCCGCGGCCTGGGCGGCCGCGACGGCCTCGGGGTCGGTCGCGTTCATGAGGGCGTCCACCGTGGAGGGGCTGAACGCCAGCACGACGGCGACCTGCGCCACGCCGACCAGCAGGCTCATGAGCACCCACGTGCCCCAGCTCGCACCGAACGCGCCCCAGCCCCAGCGCCAGGCGCGGCCGACCGTCGCCGGCTCCTCGGGCGCCCGCGGCCCGGGGTCCGCGGGTTGTGGCGCCGGGTACTCCGGGACGCCGTACCCCGGGAAGCCCGGGCCCGGCTGCTGGACGGGCGGGTACCCCTGGCCGGGCTGCTGCGGGTAGCCCTGACCCGGTTGCTGCGGGCGCGGCTGGTAGTCGGGCCGGCCGTACGGGTTGGCCGGGCGGCCGTAGGGGTCGCGCGGACCGTACGGGTCGAACGGTTCGGGCTGTTGCGGCCGGGGCTGCTGCTGTCCGTACGGGTCCTGCGGGGTCCAGCCGTCCGTGCTGCTCATCCACGTGCCCCTCGCCGGGCGGCGTCGGCCGCCCCCTCACCAGCTGAGCTGGTCCATCTCGACGGGCACAAAATACGACGATCCGACCACCGGAGCAAACAAACGATTTCGCCCGCAAGAGGACCCGGCGGACGCCGCCGGTCAGGAGGTCAGGTCACGCACCACGGCGTCGGCCAGCAGGCGGCCGCGCCGCGTCAGCACGGCGCGCGCGGGGCGGTCGCCCGCGCCCACCGCGGCCGGCCCGTCGAGCAGGCCGCGCGCCACGAGGCCGGCCACGGACGTGCGGCCCGACGGCGTCAGCACACCGAGGTCGAGGCCCTCCCGCAGGCGGACCCCGAGCATGACGCGCTCCAGGTGCGCCTCCGCGGCCGTCAGCAGCTCGCGGCCGGCGCCGGGGCTCTGCCCGGCCTCCAGCCGGGTCGCGTAGGCCCGGGGGTGCTTCACGTTCCACCAGCGGACGCCGGCGGGGTGCGCGCCGTCGTCGTCCGCCGAGACGTAGCTGTGTGCCCCCGGCCCCACGCCCCACCAGTCGTGGCCGCGCCAGTAGCCCACGTTGTGCCGGCACTCGTGACCCGGGCGCGACCAGTTGGACACCTCGTACCAGCGCAGACCCGCCGCGGTGAGCAGGTCGTCGGCGAGCTCGTACTTCGCGGCCTGGTCGTCCTCGTCGGGCAGGGTGACCTCGCCCCGGCGCACCTGGGCGGCCATCTTGGTGCCCGGCTCCACCACGAGGGCGTAGGCGGACACGTGGTCCACGCCGGTCGCCAGCGCGGCCTCGACGCTCGTGCGCCAGTCCGCCAGGGACTCGCCGGGCGTGCCGTAGATGAGGTCGAGGGACACGTCCAGCCCGGCGTCCCGCGCCCAGCGCACGACGTCGGGGATGCGCGCCGGGTCGTGCGTACGCTCCAGCGTGGCCAGCACGTGCGGCACCGCGGACTGCATGCCGAAGGAGACGCGCGTGAACCCGGCGTCGGCCAGCACGCGCAGCGACTCCGGCGTGACCGAGTCGGGGTTGGCCTCGGTGGTCACCTCGGCGCCGTCGGCCAGCCCCCACGTGTCGCGGACGCCGTCCAGCACGCGGGCCAGGTCGTGCGCGGGCAGCATCGTGGGCGTGCCGCCACCGAAGAAGACGGTGGACACCGCGGCCGGGGCGCGGCCGGCGTCGGCCAGCACGCGCCCGGCCAGGGTCACCTCGCGCAGCGCCGTGCCCGCGTAGGCGGCCTGGTTCGCACCCCCGCCGAGCTCGGCGGCCGTGTACGTGTTGAAGTCGCAGTACCCGCACCGCACGGAGCAGAACGGCACGTGCACGTACACGCCGAACGGCCGGTCGGACACGTGGGCCGCGGGGCGCACCCAGGCCGGCAGCGCGCCGTCGTCCGGGACGGGGACGCCAGGGGGTAGTGCGGGCACCTACTTCTTCTTGTCCTTGGCGGGGGCCGAGTCGGAGGAGAGCGCGGCGATGAAGGCGTCCTTCGGGACCTCGACGGACCCGATGTTCTTCATGCGCTTCTTGCCCTCCTTCTGCTTCTCCAGCAGCTTGCGCTTGCGGCTGATGTCACCGCCGTAGCACTTGGCGAGCACGTCCTTGCGCATGGCGCGGATGGTCTCGCGCGCGATCACCCGGGCGCCGATCGCCGCCTGGATCGGCACCTCGAACTGCTGCCTCGGGATGATCTCCTTGAGCTTGCCCGTCATGAGCACGCCGTAGTCGTACGCCTTCTCGCGGTGCACGATCGCGCTGAACGCGTCGACCTGCTCGCCCTGCAGCAGGATGTCGACCTTGACCAGGTCCGCCGTCTGCTCGCCGCTGGGCTCGTAGTCGAGCGAGGCGTAGCCGCGCGTGCGCGACTTGAGCTGGTCGAAGAAGTCGAACACGATCTCCGCCAGCGGCAGCGTGTAGCGCAGCTCCACGCGGTCCTCGGACAGGTAGTCCATGCCGAGCTGCACGCCGCGGCGCTCGTTGCACAGGCCCATGACCGTGCCCACGAACTCGCTGGGGGTCAGGATGGTCGCCTTGACGACCGGCTCCCGCACCTCCTTGATCTTGCCGCCCGGGAACTCGCTCGGGTTGGTCACCTTGACCTCGGTGCCGTCCTCCAGGGTCACGTCGTAGATGACGTTCGGGGCGGTCGAGATGAGGTCGAGGTTGAACTCGCGCTCCAGGCGCTCGCGCACGATCTCCAGGTGCAGCAGGCCGAGGAAGCCCACGCGGAAGCCGAAGCCGAGCGCCACCGACGTCTCCGGCTCGTAGTTCAGCGCGGCGTCGTTGAGCTTGAGCTTGTCGAGCGCGTCCCGCAGGTCCGGGTAGTCCGAGCCGTCGACCGGGTACAGGCCGGAGAAGACCATGGGCTTCGGGTCGCTGTAGCCGCCGAGCGCGTCCGTGGCCGGCTTGGCCAGGTTGGTGACCGTGTCGCCCACCTTGGACTGGCGCACGTCCTTCACGCCGGTGATCAGGTAGCCCACCTCGCCGACCCCGAGGCCCTTGGTGGGGTTCGGCTCCGGCGAGATGACGCCGATCTCCAGCAGCTCGTGGCTGGCCCGCGTGGACATCATCGTGATGCGCTCGCGCGGGTTGAGGTTGCCGTCCACGACGCGCACGTACGTGACCACGCCGCGGTAGGTGTCGTAGACCGAGTCGAAGATCATGGCCCGCGCGGGCGCGTCGGCGTCGCCCACCGGGGCGGGGACGCGCTCGACGATCCGGTCCAGCAGCGCCTCGACGCCCGCGCCGGTCTTGCCGCTGACCTTGAGCACGTCGTCCGGGTCGCCGCCCACCAGGTTCGCCAGCTCCTCGGCGTACTTCTCGGGCTGCGCCGCGGGCAGGTCGATCTTGTTCAGGACCGGGATGATCTCCAGGTCGTTCTCCATGGCCAGGTACAGGTTGGCCAGGGTCTGCGCCTCGATGCCCTGCGCGGCGTCCACCAGCAGCACGGCGCCCTCGCACGCGGCCAGCGACCGGGAGACCTCGTAGGTGAAGTCCACGTGGCCCGGGGTGTCGATCATGTTCAGGGCGTGCGGTGTGCCGTCCAGCTCCCAGGGCATGCGCACGGCCTGCGACTTGATCGTGATGCCGCGCTCGCGCTCGATGTCCATGCGGTCCAGGTACTGCGCGCGCATGGCGCGCGCCTCGACCACGCCCGTGAGCTGGAGCATGCGGTCGGCCAGCGTGGACTTGCCGTGGTCGATGTGCGCGATGATGCAGAAGTTGCGGATCAGCTCGGGCGCGGTGGCGTTCGGCTGGATGCGCGCCGTGAGCGTGGGACCGGGGATGGGCAAAGCGATCTCGCTCCGTCGTCAGGGGGTGGTCAGGGTAGGCGGGGCCAACCATCATTCTCCCACGTCCCGTGCGAGCGGGGGACGGGCGTGCCTACGGTCGAGGGACAGCGACCCCGACCGACGGAGGAGAACCATGTCGCACCTGACCGGTAGGCAAGTGCTCGCGATCGTCACCAACTACGGCGTGGAGCAGGACGAGCTGATCGTGCCCCTGCGCCACCTGCGCGACCACGGCGCGGTGGTCACCCTGGCCGCGGTGTCCGGCGAGGACGTCCGCACCCTGGTGGGCGACGAGAAGCCCGGCGAGACGGTGGCGCCCGACACGACCGTGGCCGAGGTGGACCCGGCCGGCTTCGACCTGCTGCTGGTGCCGGGCGGCACCATCAACGCCGACACGCTGCGCCTGCAGCGGGACGCGGTGGACGTCGTCGAGGCGTTCGCCTCCTCCGGGCGTCCCGTGGCCGCCATCTGCCACGGCCCGTGGCTGCTCGTGGAGGCCGGCAAGGTGTCCGGCGCCCGCCTCACGAGCTACCCGTCCCTGGCCACCGACGTGCGCAACGCGGGCGGCACCTGGGTGGACGAGCCGGTCGTCCGGGACACGGGCGCGGGGTTCCCCCTCGTCACGTCCCGCAACCCGGACGACCTGCCCGACTTCCTGCGCGAGATCGAGGCGGTGCTGGAGGCGCACCGGCCGGGGTCCTGACCGGCGCGGCCGGCGTCAGGCGGGCCGGGCCGCCGCCGTCCGCGGCAGGATGCGCCGCAGCACGTCGGCGAGCGTGACCACGCCGAAGTCGGCACCGGGCCCGTCCGGCCCGTCGGCGTCGGACCGCGGCACGACGGCGAGGTGGTTGCCCGTCTCCCGCATGCGGGTCAGCGCGGTGTGCAGCGGCACGTCCGCCCCGAGCACGAAGACGGGCCGGGCGACGTCCGCCACGGGGGCGTCGTCGGGCAGCAGGAGCGTGTCGCGCACGTGCACCACGCCCTCGGGCCGGCCCTGCCCGTCCTGCACGAGGATGCGCAGGTGGCCGGAGGCGCGGGACGCCTCCTGCACGTGCGCGGCCGTGGCGCCCGGGCCGACGGCGGACGGCGCCGCGTGGCCGGCCAGCAGGTCCTCGACCGTCAGACGGCGCAGGTCGAGCGCCCCCGAGAGCTGGTCGGAGTAGGCCACGTCGAGCGCCCCGACGCTGGCCGAGTGCTCGACCAGGTGGCGCAGGTCGTCCGGCCCCTGGCCGGCGGCCACCTGGTCCGCGGGCTCGACCCCGATCCGGCGCAGGCACCAGTTCGCCGCCCCGTTCAGCGCGAGGAGCGCCGGCCGGGTCAGCGTCATGAACGCCCGCATGGGCAGCGCCAGCATGATGGCGCTGGTCTCCGGGTGCGCGATCGCCCACGACTTGGGCGCCATCTCCCCCACCACCAGGTGCAGGAACGTGACCAGCACCAGGGCCAGCGCGAAGCCGGCGACGTCGGCGGCCCAGAAGGGGGCGCCCCACGTCTCGAACAGAGGCGTGAGCCAGTGGTGCACCGCGGGCTTGGTGATCGCACCGAGCGCGAGCGTGCAGACCGTGATGCCGAGCTGCGAGCCCGCCAGGAGCACGGTGAGCTCGCCGGAGCTGCGCAGCGCGGCCCGGGCGGAGCGGCTCGTGGGCGCGGCGTCCTCCAGCCGGTGCCGCTTGGCGGCCAGGAGCGCGAACTCCACGGCCACGAAGAACGCGCTGAGCGCGATGATGACGACGGTCGCGGCGGCGACCACCCAGGGGTTGCTCATCGGCTCTCCTCCTCGACCACGGTGACCCGGACGCGGGACGGCACGTGCCGTTCCACCTCCAGCACCTCGATGCGTAGGGCCTCGGCCGGGTGCGGCTCGGCGGCCACCAGGTCGGCGGGGTCCGGGGGCAGCACGACGTCGACCACGTCGCCCGCCACGGGCAGGGCGCCGTGGGCCGCGATGGCCAGGCCCGCGATGGTCTCGTGGTCGCCCTCGGGCAGGTCGCGCTCGACGGCTCGCTCCACCTCGTCGAGGTGCACGTCGCCGGCCATCACCCAGATGCCGTCCGACGCCGCGGTCACCGGGTCGGTCTCGTCGTCGTGCTCGTCGGTGATCTCGCCGACCAGCTCCTCCGCGAGGTCCTCGACCGTCAGCACGCCGGCGAACCCGCCGTACTCGTCGACCACGCACGCGAGCTGGTTCCGGGTCACCGAGAGCTGCCGCAGCGCGTCCGGCAGCGCCATCGAGGTGGGCAGCACGAGGGCGGGGCGCACGAGGTCGGAGACGCTCGCCGCGGCCGGCGCCGACAGCAGGTCCGTCAGGTGCACCACGCCGGTGACCTCGCCGTCGTCGTCCACCACCGGGTAGCGCGAGTGGCCCGTGGCCATGAGCTCGCGCACCTGCGCGAGGCCGTCACCGCTGTGCACCACGCCGACGCGGGAGCGCGGCACCATGGCGTGCTCCACGTCCTGGCGCGGGAAGTCGAGGACGCGGTCCAGCAGCACCGACAGGTCGTCCGGCAGGTCCCCGCTGGCGCGCGAGTCCGCGACGATGTGCTCCAGGTCGCGGACGGTCGCCGAGTGCTCGACGTCGTGCACCGGCTCGATGCGCAGCAGGCGCAGGAGGCCGTTGGAGGCCGCGTCGAAGACCCTGACCAGCCAGCCGAACACGGCGAGGTACGCCGTCGTGGAGCGCGCGAGCCAGAGCGCCACGGGCTCGGGCCGTGCGATGGCGAGGTTCTTCGGGACGAGCTCGCCGAACAGCATCTGGACCAGCGTCGAGAACAGGAGTGCCAGCACCGTGCCGACGGCGACGCCCGTCCCGGCCGGCACGCCGACGCCGCCGAGTGCCTCGCCCAGCGCCTCGCCGACCAGAGGCTCGGCGACGTAGCCCACGAGCAGGCCCGTCACGGTGATGCCGAGCTGCGCCCCGGACAGCATGAAGCTCGTGCGGCGGGTCACGCCGAGCGCGCGGCGCGCACCCGCGTCCCCGGACTCCGCGCGGGCCGCGAGGCGCGCGCGGTCGACGGCCATGTACGCGAACTCCTGCGCCACGAAGTAGCCCGTCACGGCGGTGATCGCGAGGATCACCAGCACGCCCAGCAGGAGGGAGATCACCCAGCTCAACGCCACCACCTCCGTCCGGGGGTGCTGCGGCGTACGGCTGGGCAGGGACTATGACTGTCTGCGTCCATGGTGTTCTGCTGTGGTTCCTTCTCTGGTTCTGCGGGTCGTGTCGTGGGGAGAACGACCGCTGCGGTCCTACGGTTCCACGGGGCACCGGACCCGTCATCCGGAGCGTGACCCGGGATGTCGGTGGGCGGCGGTACCTTTCGGGCCATGAGCCTCGACCACCTGGCGCTCCTGACCCGTCTCCAGGACGACTTCCTCGCCGCCATCGACGACGCCGACCCGGCCGCGCCCGTCCCCGCCTGCGCCGGCTGGACGGCGCGTGACCTGGTGGAACACCTTGCCGGCATCCATCACTGGGCCGCGAGCTGTGCCTACCGGGTCGAGGCCGAACCGCTCGGCGACGGCCCGTTCGACCTCGCGCCCCACTTCGCGGCGCAGGTCGCCACGCTGCGGCGCGCCCTGACGGAGCTCTCCCCCGACGCGACCGCCCGCGTCCTGGCCCATCCCGAACCCCTGGGGCCGGGGCCGGTGCGGTTCTGGCACCGCAGGCAGCTGCACGAGACGCTCGTGCACCTGCACGACCTGCGGGCGTCCGTCGCCGGGCACGGCGCCCTCGGGCTCGCGGGCGCCGAGCCCGAGGTGTGGGCGGACGGCGTCGACGAGGTGGTCACGATGTTCCAGCCCCGGCAGGTCGGCCTGGGCCGGATGGCGCCGCTGCGCCATCCCGTCACACTCGTGGCGACCGATGCGCCCGGCACGCCGCTGTGGGTGCTCGGCGCCCCGGGACAGCGCGCGGAGGAGGTGGCGCCGGACGTGGTCGTGTCCGGCACCGCCGAGGGCCTGGCGCTCATGCTGTGGGGCCGGCTCACGCCCGCCGAGGCGCAGCTCACGGTCGAGGGCGACCGCGCCGACCTCGAGGCCGCGCTGGAGCAGCCGCTGGTGCCGTAGGCCGCCGCTCAGGCGGCGACGGCCGCGGCGACCCGCGCCTGGCTCGCGCGGGCGAACTCGGGCCAGCGGTCCCAGTAGTACGGCAGCGCGATCACGGCCTGGACGAGCATCCAGCCGCGGCCGCGGTCCCAGGCGTCGGCGGGGTCGGCGAGCCCCGCGGTGGCCGCAGCCCGGAAGTCCGCACGTTCGGCCGCGGTGAAGCCGGTACCCCAGGCGGGGATCAGGTCGGCGGCCGGGTCGCCGACCCCCATGGCACCCCAGTCGATGACGCCCGTCAGCCGCCCGCCCCGGGCCAGCAGGTTGCCGGGCAGCAGGTCGCCGTGGATCCAGCGGCCCTCGGGGGCCGGGCGGGCGGCCAGGGCCCGGTCCCAGGCCGCGAGCACGGCGGCGCCGTCGACGCGGTCACCGGATGCGACGACGGCGGCGCGCACGTCGTCGTCCAGCCGGGACAGGGGGACGCCGCGGGACGTGCCCTCCTTGACCGGTCCGCCCGCGACGGGCACGGCGCGCAGGGCCGCGACAGCCTCGCCGAGGTCGCGGACGCCCTCGCGGGTCAGGTCGCCGGGTGCGGGCGGCGCGCCCTCGAGCCACGGCACCACCGACCAGTGGAACGGGAAACCGTCGCCGGGACCGGCCACCGCCTCGGGGACGGGGACCTCGACGGGCAGGTGGGCGGCGAGGTGCGGCAGCCAGCGTGCGTCGGCCACGGCGTGGTCCCGGGCCCATCCGGTCTTGGGCATCCGGGCCAGGAGCTCGTCGCCGACCCGGAACAGGTGGTGGTCCGTGCCGCCCGCCGGGCCGCGCGTGACCGGGAGGTGGGCCCACGCCGGGTACCGGGCGGCGACGAGGCGGCGGACCAGGTCCGGCGTGGAGACGACCTCGTCGTCGTGCAGCGTGCTCACGCGACCCACCGTGGCACCCGCGTGCGTGCGGCGGCCAGGCAATTCCGATGGTGGGGCCGGCATGAGCCTGCCCGGTTCGCCCGCTCCGGTACGGTTCCGGCGTGACCTTCGCATCGGACAACAGCTACCCCGGCGACTACGAGGGGGACGTCCACCCGATCTACAACCCCGAGCTGGACGGCGACCCGGACCCCGGCGAGGTGGTCTGGACCTGGGTGCCCTACGAGGAGGACCACAGCCGCGGCAAGGACCGCCCGGTGCTGCTCGTGGGCCGGGACGGGCCCTGGCTGCTCGGTCTCCAGCTCACCAGCCAGGACCACGACCGCGACGCGCTGCAGGAGGCGCGGGCCGGCCGCATCTGGATGGACGTCGGCACCGGCCGCTGGGACCCCTCCGGGCACGACTCCGAGGTGCGCATCAACCGGGTCGTCCGCATCGACCCGGACGACGTGCGCCGCGAGGGCGACATCCTCGACCAGGACGTCTTCGAGGAGGTCGTGAAGTACATGGAGCGGGCGCTCGAGCTCACCTGAGCGACCTCGGCACACGGCTCCGCCGTCGGCCCGCCTGCTCGCGGGCCGGCGCCGGGCTACCCTGCCCTGCGTGACCCAGAACCCGTGGCTCAAGCTGCTCGGCGACGTCGTCGAGGCAGTCGTCCGCACAGCGCTCGACCCGAAGACCGACCCGAAGTCCGACCCGAGGTCCGACCAGAGGTCCGACCAGAGGACGGCCCCGCGGCCCACGCGGCCCGCGCGCCGCGCCCTCCCCGAGACCGACGGCTACCCCGGCGACTTCGTGGGCACGGTCACGCCGGTGTACCGCCCCGAGCTCGACGGCGAGCCGGACCCGGGCGAGGTCGTCTGGTCCTGGGTGCCGTATGAGGAAGATCACAGCCAGGGCAAGGACCGCCCCGTGCTGATCGTCGGCAACGACGGCCCCTGGCTGCTCGCGCTCCAGCTCACCAGCCAGGACCACGACCGTGACGCCCAGCAGGAGGCCCGCGCCGGACGCCGCTGGATGGACATCGGCACGGGCGACTGGGACCGCTCCGGCCGACCCTCCGAGGTACGGCTGAACCGGGTGGTCCGGATCCACCCCGACGCGGTGCGACGCGAGGGCGCGGTGCTGGACAAGGCGGTGTTCGACCGGGTGGTCGCGGCGCTCTGACGGCCGCGACCGCCCGGGCTCAGGGCTGTATCGACACCACCAGGAACGCCCCGAGCAGCACCAGGTGGACCACGCCCTGCAGCGTCTTGGCCCGGCCGGGCGCGACGCTCAGCATCGCCACCACCACGGAGACGGCCAGCAGCACGATCTGCGTCGGGTCCAGGCCGAGCGTGAGCTTGCCGCCCATCCAGATCATCGCCACGGCGATGCTCGGGATGGTGAGGCCGATCGACGCCATCGCGGAGCCGTAGGCGAGGTTGAGGCTGGTCTGGACGCGGTTGCGCAGGGCGTTGCGCACGGCCGCGATCGACTCGGGCGCCAGCACGAGGAAGGCGATCACGACACCGACCACGCCGTAGGGGAGGCCGGCCGCCACGACGGCGTGCTCGATGGTGGGCGAGAGCATCTTGGCCAGGAACACCACGGAGACCAGCGCGACCAGGAGCAGGCCGACGCTGAACCACGTCTCGCGGGCCGACGGCGGGTCCGCGTGGTGGTCGCCGTCCTCGTCACGGATGATGCCGGTGACCCGGCCGAACCGGTCGCTGGTGACGGGCAGGAAGAAGTCACGGTGGCGCACGGTCTGCGTGAACACGAAGGCGCCGTACAGCGCGAGGGACGCGACCGCGGCGAAGCCGAGCTGGAAGGGCGTGTAGGCGCCGTCGTCGGCCGAGGTGGTGAAGCGGGGCAGGACCAGGGTGACCGCGGCCAGCGCGATCACGGTGGCGAGGGCCGAGCCCGTGCCCGACGCGTTGAAGCTGACCAGGCGGTGCTTGCTCGCCCCGACGAGCAGGCTCAGCCCGACGATCCCGTTGAAGGTGATCATGACGGCGGCGAAGACGGTGTCGCGGGCGTAGGTGCTGGACGCGTCGCCGCCGCTGCTCATCAGCATGAGGATCAGACCGACCTCGATGACGGTGACCGCCACGGCGAGGATGAGCGACCCGAACGGCTCGCCCACCTTGTGGGCCACCACCTCCGCGTGGTGGACCGCCGCGAGGACCGCACCGACCAGCGCCGCCCCGACGGCCGTCAGGACGACCGGGTGCTCATGGTTGCTCCACGTCGCGACGAGGAGCACCAGCGCAAGGATCGGGACCACCACGGTCCATTGAAATCGGCCTCTCACGGTCGCGGAATTCATGGGCCGGAGTCTAAGGTCCCACGTCAGCGCGACTTCTCGGGCCGGCGGGCGGCGTTGCCGCCGTCACACCGGGCGGTTCGGTGGGGGCCCGGTCCCTCTGGTAATCTTGGAGGTCGCGTGTCCGCCCAGGTCGGCGGGCACAGTCGCAGCTCCTCTCCACGGGTCCCCACCCCAGTCCCGGATCTGCGACCGCCCTCTACGACCTATCCGCTCGCCATCCGGCGAACACACCAGGAAGTCCACTCGTGGCAAACATCAAGTCCCAGCTGAAGCGCATCAAGACGAACGAGAAGGCTCGTCTGCGCAACAAGTCCGTCAAGTCGGAGCTGAAGACCCACGTCCGCAAGGTGCGTGAGGCCGTCGCCGCCGGTGACAAGGAGACCGCGACGGTCGCCCTTGCCGTCGCGTCGCGCAAGCTCGACAAGGCTGTCGCCAAGGGCGTCATCCACGCGAACCAGGCCGCGAACCGCAAGTCGGCCATCGCGAAGCAGGTCGCGGCTCTCTGAGCTGACTTCGAGGACGCCGTTCACCCCTCGGGTGGACGGCGTCCTTCGCGTGTCCGGGACCGGGCCGCCGTGCCTCAGGACCGCCGCGACCGCGCGATGGTCATGACCGCTCGCTCCACGGCGTAGACCGTGTCGCGGGCCTCCCCCTTGACGTCCGCATCGGCCTGCGCGACCGCGGAGATCGCCGCGGCCAGCCCCTCCGGCGTCCAGGCGCGCAGGTCCCTGCGTGCGCGGTCGATCTGCCAGGGCGCCATGCCCAGGTCCTTGGCCGTGAGCCCGCCGCCGCGCATCGAGGCGACCTTGGCGAGGTTGCGCAGCCGCAGCGCGAGGGCCGCGACGATCGGCACCGGGTCGAGGCCCGTGTCCAGGGCGTGCCGCAGGAGCGCGACGGCCGAGCCCGCGTCGCCGGCCACCGCGGCGTCGGCGACCCGGAAGCCCGTGGCCTCCACGCGCCCGCCGTAGTACCGGTCCACCGTGTCGACAGTGACGGTGCCGGTCGTGTCGGCCACGAGCTGCGAGCAGGCGGACGCCAGCTCGCGCAGGTCGTTGCCGAGCGCGTCGACCAGGGCCCGCACCGCCTCGGCGTCGATCCGGCGGCGGGCGGCCTTGAACTCCCCCACCACGAACGACGCCTTCTCGGCGTCCTTGGCCACGGGTTCGCAGACCATGACGGGCGCGCCGGACCGCGTGACGGTGTCGAGCATCTTCTTGCCGCGCTGACCCCCGCCGTGCACCACCACGACGACCGTCTCCTCGTCCGGTCCCGCGACGTAGGCGATGAGGTCGGCCATCAGGTCCTCCGTACCGGACTCCGCCGATCGCACCACCACGACCTTGGCCTCCCCGAACAGGGACGGGCTCGCCGCGACCGCGAGCTGCCCCGCGCCGTAGGTGGCCCCCTCGAGCTCGACCTTCTCGACCTCCGGGTCACGCTCGCGGGCGAGCCGCAGCACGCCGTCCACCGCGCGCTCGGTCAGGAGCGGCTCGGCGCCCCGGACGAGCACGACCGGCGCGAGCGTGGGCTCGTCCCAGCTCCGGCCGGAGGGGGGCGTGGCGGTACGTCGCTTGGTCGCTGGAGGCACGGACACAGCCTGCCACGCGCCACCGACATCTACTCCCAGAGCAGGTCCGCCGCCGCCAGGCGGCCGCCGTCGGTCCGGGCGTTCGCCACCACGCACGCGCCGGGCTCGGCGCAGTCCGCCGTGCCGCCGCCGACGAGCGCGATCTCGCGCTCCACGGGCAGCCGGGTGACGACGGACCCGCCGCGGTCGGCGACCACCCGCTTCCCGTCGTCGTACAGGCAGTTCTCCGCGTCGACGCCGCCGTCGGGTGTCGTCGCGCACTGGGCGAGCCGTACCACGGCGCCCGCGGCGTAGCCGGTGCCGGTCACGGTGACCGTCCCGTGGTCCGCGCCCAGCTCCTGCTCCGACAGCTCGAGCACAGGGGCGTCGGGCGTCTCCGCGTCGTCGGGCAACGGAGCCGCGGCCGACGCGAGCACCTGGTCGGACAGGTCCGCGACGGCGAGCGTGCACGGGTCCGCGGCGCAGTCCACCTCGCGCACCGAGCCGACGTGCACGAACGCCCGCGCCTGGCGCGTGGCCGAGATGCGGCCCCGCCCGTCCGCGACGACCTGCTCCCGGGTCGACATGTCGCACTCGTCCAGTGCCTCGGCGCCCGGTGCCGTGCCACCCGTGCACTGGACCAGGTACTGGTTGCCGCCGGTGAAGCCGGTCCCGGTGACGAGCCAGGCCGTACCGGCGGTCCGCACGGCGAGGTCGGGGCCGCCGGAGCCGGCACCGCCCGGTGCCTCGTCCGCTGAGCTGCCCGACGGGGACGGGCTGCCCTCGGCGCTCGTCGGCCCCGGCGTCGCGCCCACGCCCGACGTACCCTCCTGGGCGGGCGAGCACGCCGCGAGCGCCAGCAGCACGACGGCGACGGGGACGAGCAGGCCGGTGCGGCGCCGGACCGCGGCAGGCCGCCTCACGGGTAGCCCAGGTACGCGTCGATGCCCGCGGCGATGCGCCAGCTCCAGGCGTCTCGGGCCCACATCCAGCGCACGCCCCGGTCCCAGACGTGGAAGTCCTGCTCGAGGTAGCAGGCGACCGCGTTGGTCTGGTTGAGCTCGCCGAGGTCCGTGCGGTACTGGCGGGTGTCGTTGGTGCCGGGGCTGCTCGCGCCCACGCTGGACACCAGCCGCTCGGCGCACTGGCGGCCCGCCTTGGACACGTACAGGACGTGGGTGCCGTACCGGTCGGCCGGGAGGCCGCTCTCGCAGCCCTTGTCGATGGCGTTGGAGTGCAGGGGCACGTGCACGTCGGCCCCGACCCGGTTGGAGCTGTCGATGTTCTGCCGGGTCAGGCCGTTGCCCCGGACCACCTTGTAGCCCCGTTCCAGGAGGTTGGGGTGCGAGGTCCCGGTCGCGCGGACGGCCGACATCGCCACGAGGCGGGAGTTGGTGTTCTCGCTGAACCCGAGGCAGCCCCTGTTGTCGTGGCAGACGGTGTCGCCGCGGTCGTGGCACGACTGGGACAGGTAGACCACCTTGCCGTTCCACTTCTCGGGCACGTAGGTCACGTCGGCGGACGCCGCCGGTGCCAGGGCGAGCAGCCCGCTCGCGACGAGCGCGAGGCCTGCCGCGCCGGACAGGACGCGCCGGATCACTGTGGTCTGCGCGGTGGTACGCACGGTGCTCCTCACCCGAGCTCGATCGGCAGGTCGGTCGCGGCGCACATGTCGCCGCCGGTCGCGTACGCGAAGGCGAGGCAGTCGCCGCCGAGCGTGAACGTCACGGAGTCGACGGCGCCGTTGCTGTGCGCGGTGAACAGGAGTGCCTGCCAGACGTCGCCGGGGTAGACCCCGGCGTCCGCGAGGGCCTCCTCGAAGCCCGGGGCGACGTCGACGGTGGCCGCGCCGTCGTCGAGCTCGACCGTCGTCGGTGCCAGGCCCGCGCCGGGCAGGTAGGCCGCCAGGACCGCGTCGACGGCCTCGGCGAGCGTGGTCCCGGCCGAGCCCCCGGTGATCGTCTCGCCCAGGGCCACCTCGGCGCCGTCCTGCGACTGCAGGCCGCCCCGGCCGTCGGAGCGGGCCGTGGGGTGCACGGCCGCGGTCGTGCCGCAGCCCAGGTAGGGGGTGGTGGCTCCGTCCTGCAAGCGCGGCCCCTCGGGGATCTCCGGGCAGTCCGCGGCGCCCGGCGCCGGGTCCGCCGCCATCGCCTCCGCGTCCCGCGCCGCGCGGGTTTCCCCGGACGACGCCTCGGTGCCCGCCACGACGACGGTCCAGCCGTCGAGCACCTGGGCCGACTCGTCGAGCCAGGCGTCCGCCGCGCCGGGGTCCCGGCTGACGTCCACCCGCACGACCTGTTCGGCCTCGGAGACGTCGGTCACGACGGCCTGGTCCAGCAGCTCCTGTCGCTGCTGCAGCACCGCGGCAGCCTGGTCCTGCCCGGCGGCGCTGAACGTCGCCGCCGGTACGAGCAGTGCGGCCGCCACGGCGATCGCGATGGCCCGGCGGTGCCGCCGGGCGGTCAGCTTGAGATCGATCACGAAGCCCCCTTACGTGATGCCGGAGCGTCTCCGACATCACCCACGGTAGGCGCGCGTACGGGATCCGCAACGTTTCGCGATACGTCGCGGTGCGTGTCGACCGGTCCTGGTCAGCAGCCCGCCAGGCCCACCTCCCCTCCGCGCACGACCAGGGCCACCGTGCCGCACTCGTCGGTCCGCACCACCGCGGCCCCCGCGCCGGCGTAGAGGCCGAGCGCCTCGCGGGTGGGGTGCCCGTAGTCGTTGTCCCGGCCCGCCGAGACGAGAGCGACCGCCGGGCTGAGCCGCCGCGCCAGCTCGTGCGACTGCACCGCCGAGCCGTGGTGGGCGACCTTCACGACGTCGACGGCCCCCACCAACGGGACGAGCGCCGCCTGTCCCGCGTCCTCCAGGTCCCCGAGCAGCACCACGTCCAGGTCCCCGGTGCGGGCGGCGAGCACGACGCTGGAGTCGTTCGCCCCCTCGCCCGCGCCGGCCAGGAGAACCCGCCACGCGATCGAGCCGGCCACGCCGCGTTCCCCCGTCCGCGCGGCACGGACCGGGATGCCGGCGGCCGCCAGGGCCGCACCCGTGACCGCGGCGCCGGCCGCGGGCTCCGCCACGGGCGACACCAGGGCCGCCGTCACCTCGCGCCCCGCGAGCACCGGTCCGAGCCCGCCCACGTGGTCGGCGTGGAAGTGGCTGAGCACGAGCAGATCGACGCGCGTGATGCCGAGCCGGTCGAGGCACCTCCCGGCCGCTGTCCCGGCCGGGCCCACGTCGACGACCACCGCCGACGCCGGCCCGGTGCGCAGCGCGACCGCGTCCCCCTGGCCCACGTCGCACGCCGCGACCACCCAGTCGGCGGGGAGCGCCGCGCGGCCCACCAGGCGCGGCACGGCGGTCACGGCGACGAGCACCACGACGCAGGCGGCGGCCAGGAGGACGACGAAGCAGGTACGGTCGCGGCCGGCCGTCCGCGAGGTATCGGGAGAACCGCCGCCCGGCGCGCGCGGTGCGGATACCCGGCGCCACCTGCCCGTCAGCGCGTCCCGGACGGCCGAGCGCGCGGCCGCCCGCCAGGGCTCGGGCCAGCCCCGCCGGGGTGCGCCCCGCAGCACCACCCAGAGCACCGTCGCCGTCGCGAGGGCGAGCAGCACGGCACCGGCCGGGCCGCCCGGCCAGGGCACGGCCGCACCCGGAGCGGTCGCGAAGACGTGGGCGACCGCCGCGATCCACCACGTGGCGCAGCCCGCGACCGCGGCGACCACCCCCGCGACGCCCGGCACCCATGGTGCGAGCACCGTCGCGACGAGCCCGAGCACGGTGGCCGGCACGAGGGCGGGCGCCGCCAGCAGGTTCGCCGGCACGGAGACGGTGGACACCGCCGGGTCGAGCAGCACGAGCACCGGACCGCACGCGGCCTGGGCGGCCGACGGGACCGCGAGGGCGAACGCGCCGGCCCGGCCCGTCCAGGGCTCCAGCCGGGCGGCCAGCGGCGCCGCGAGCAGCACGAGCCCCGCGGTCGCCGCCGCGGAGAGCGCGAAGCCGAACGAGCGCGCCAGCCACGGGTCGACGACCAGCAAACCGACGACCGACGCCGCGAGCGCCGGGGCCGACGGCGCGGGCCGGCCCAGGGCGACGCCCGCGAGCGCGAACGCCGCCATGACCGCCGCCCGGAGCACGGCGGGCTCGGGCCGGACCAGCGCGACGAAGGTGAGCGACGCGAGCGCGACGAGCACGACCCGGACCGCACGCGGCACGCGCGCCACCGAGCAGAGCAGCGTCAGGACGGCGACGACCACCGCGAAGTGGCCTCCGGACACCGCGGTGACGTGGCTGAGCCCGCTGGCGCGCATCTCGTCCGCGACGTCCTCGGGCAGCCGCGACGTGTCGCCGATCGCGGCGCCGGGCACCAGACCGCGGGCCTGCGGGGACAGCGGGTCGGTCACGTCGAGCAGGGCCACCCGGTGGGTGTCGAGCAGGCGCAGGGCCGCCGGAGGGGCGCGGGTCTCGGGCACGCCGTCGGTGGTCAGCCGTGCGGCCTCCGCCCGTCCTGGGTCGGCGGTGCGCAGGCTGCCCGAGACGGTGACGGACGCCCCGTAGCGCGGCAGGCCGGCGGACAGCACCTGGACGTGGCCGGCGGCGACGGACCCGACGCCGCGGGCGTCGACCGTGCGGGCTGCCAGGACCCAGCGGTACCGCTGCGCGCCGTCGGCTCCCCCGCCCGCGCCGAACGCGAACGGCTCGGGCTGCGAGACGACCACACCCGTGAGCGTCGCGGTCACGCGCTGTCCCGCGAGGGCGGTGAGGGGTGCGCGGCCCGCGAGCTGGACGTGCGCCGACACGGCCACCGCGAGCACGCAGGCTCCGGCGAGCGCGACGTGCGCGGCGGCGGACCTGAAGCCGTGCGCCGTGCCGCGGGTCGGGGCACCGGCACCAGCACCGGCACCAGCACCGGCCAGGCCCAGGCCGGCGGTGCCCACCGCGGCGGCGGCCCACCAGGTCGCCGGGCCGCTCAGCCCGGCGGCGGGCCCGGTCAGCAGCCAGGCGACGCACCAGGCGGCGAGCGCCGCGGGTGCGAGCCGCAGGTCGGTCACGGTCCGACCCGGGCGCTGTCCCGGATCTCGTCCAGCGTGGCGGGGCCGATGCCGGGCACGTCCTCCAGCTCGTCGACGCTCGCGAACGGTCCGTTGGTCTCGCGCCACTCGACGATCGCCTGGGCGATCGACGGTCCCACGCCCGGCAGGGCCTCCAGCGCCGCGGCGTCCGCGGTGTTGATGTCGACCGCACCGCCGGTGCCCGATCCCGGCCCCGGTCCTGCTGCGGGCGGCGTGCCGGGCCCCGGGGGTGCCTCTCCCGGCTCCGGGACGTAGAGCTGTTCGCCGTCCGTCACGGTGCGGGCCAGGTTCACGACGGTCAGGTCGGCCGCGTCGGTCGGTCCCCCGGCGGCACGCAGGGCGTCGGCCACCCGGGCGCCGGCGGGCACCGTCACCAGGCCCGGCTTCCGCACCGCCCCGACGACGTGGACGAGCAGGTCGGCGCCGATCTGAGCCGGCCCGCCGGCGGTGTCGGCCTCGGCTGCCGGCGGCCGTGCGGTCCCGGCCGGCAGGGCACTCGCTCCGGTGGCACTCGCTTCGGTGGCGCCCGGCCCCGGTGTGCTGTCTCCGGCCGCCACCGGCACGACACCGTCGCCGCCCAGCGACAGCGCGGCCACGACCAGTCCCAGCAGGAGCACGCTCACCACGGCGACCGCCGCCGTCGTACCGGTCAGTGCCCACCGGCGCGTCCCCTGCTCGGCGCGCGGGTCCGCCGGATGGCCGTGCGCCGCGGCGTAGGCCGCCGCCACGCCCGTCGCGGACCGGCGGGCCCGCAGGCGGGCGACGAGCGCGTCGGTGTCGTCGTGCGCCTC
Organism: Promicromonospora thailandica; assembly: GCF_024171955.1. GTDB lineage: Bacteria > Actinomycetota > Actinomycetes > Actinomycetales > Cellulomonadaceae > Promicromonospora > Promicromonospora thailandica. Next base: position 147,760 of record NZ_JAMTCS010000004.1, read on the forward strand.
GGCGCCTGGAGCCTCCGCGCGCCACGGCGGCTGCCGGCCGGGGTCGTCCGGCACCGCGTCGCCCGGCGTGGCACCGTCCGGCGTGGCACCGTCCGTGGTGCCGTGACTCATGGTGGCGTCGTTCGTGGTGGCGTCGTTCGCGGTGGCGTCGTTCGCGGTGGCGTCGTTCGTGGCGCCGAGGACGGGGCTGAACGGCCACGGGGACGGTGGGCGGGACGCGGTGTCTGGCTGCATGTCCCAGGACGCTAGGCGGAGCCGGGCCACCGCGGAGGGGCCCCGCGGCGTGCCTGTGCACGAGCGGGCCGGACGGCACCCTGTGGTCACGCTCGCACCCACGGAGGCCCGTGCGGCGGGTCTCCCGTGCCGTGGCCCGGATCCGGGTCGACGGGCACCGATGAGTTCCGCGTGGGACCGTCGTCGGACCTGGCACGACGGACGCAGCAGCGTACCCACCAGCCGACCCCAGGAGTGCACGATGACCGACAAGAAGACCTTCACCCTCGACGTGCCGGGCGCCGTCCTCACCTACGACGTGCGCGAGCCCGCGACGCCGTCCGACGCCCCGCCGCTGCTGCTGATCGGGCTGCCGATGGGCGCCGAGGGCTTCACCACGCTCGCGAGCCACTTCACGGACCGCACGGTGGTGACGTACGACCCGCGCGGGGTCGAGCGCAGCACCCGGGAGCCGGGCGCGGACCCCGACGTCGCCGTCCACGCCCACGACGTGCACCGGGTCGTGGCGGCGGTCGACGGCGGCCCCGTCGACCTGCTCGGATCGAGCGGCGGTGCGGTCGTGGCGCTCGAGCTCGCGGCAGCCTTCCCGGGCGACGTGCGGACGGTCGTCGCGCACGAGCCGCCGCTGGCCGCCGTGCTCCCCGACCGCGACGCCATGGTCGCCGCCATGACGGACATCCACGACACCTACCAGGCCAGGGGCTTCGGCGCCGCGATGGCGAAGTTCATCACGCTGGTCATGGTCGAGGGCGAGCTCACCCCCGAGTACGCCGACCGGCCCGACCCCGACCCCGCCCTGTTCGGTCTGCCGACCGGCGACGACGGCTCGCGCGAGGACCTGATGCTCGGCGTCAACATGCGCGTGCTGCCGCCGTACGAGCCGCCGTACGACACCCTCCGCGGCGGCACGCCGCGTGTCCTGGTCGCCGTGGGCGCCGAGACCGGCGAGCAGATGACGGGCCGCTCGGCGCGCGCGGTCGCCGCCCTGCTGGGCAGCGAGCCGGTCGTCTTCCCCGGCGGGCACGGTGGGTTCAGCGGCGGTGAGTACGGTCAGCCGGCCGACAAGCCCGTCGAGTTCGCCGAGCGGCTGCGCGAGGTCCTCGGCGGCTGAGCACCGGCCCGTCAGTGGGTGTGGTCGCCCAGGTCCGCGACGACGACGGCGAGCGTGCCCGGACCGACGTGCACGCCCAGCACGGCGCTCAGCGGGGTGACCTCGACGTCGGCTCGCGTCCGCGTGTGCAGGCGGCCTGCGAGGGCCTGGGCACGGTCGTAGGCGCCGAAGTGGTGCACGGCGACGACGGGACGGCGCGCCTCGGCGACGAACCCCGTGGCCAGCTCCAGCAGCCGCTCGGCTCCGGCGGCGCGGGTGCGGACCCGCTGGGCGAGCTCGACGGCGCCGTCGGACAGGCGCAGGATCGGCTTGACCCCGAGGACCGTGCCGAGCGCCGCGGCCGGGCCGGACAGCCGGCCGCCGCGGCGCAGGTGCTCCAGGGTGTCGACCACGAAGACGGCGTCCGCCGTACCGGCGACCTCGATCGCACGGGCGGCGACGTGGGCCGCGTCGGCGCCGGCGGCCGCGCACTCGGCGGCCGCGCGGGCGGCGAAACCGAGCCCGGCGGCGCCCGTCCGCGAGTCCACGGGACGGATCTGCAGGGGTGACCGCGCGGCGGCCGTGCCCGCGGACCCCACGGTGCCGGACAGCGCGCCCGAGAGGTGGACCGACACGACGGACCGCGCGCCGTCGTCCGCCAGGCCGCGGTAGACGGCGGCGAACGCCTCGGGGGGCGGCTGCGACGTCGTCACCCGCTCGCCCTGGGCGACGAGCTCGGCGAGCCGCTCCGGCGTCACGTCCTCGCCCTCGGCGTAGACGTCGTCGCCGACCAGGACGCGGAGCGGGACCACCACGGGACCGCCGGGCAGCCCGGCGGGCAGGCAGGCGGTCGAGTCGGTGACGACCCGCACCTCCTGGGGTGCCGGGCGGGAAGGACGACGACGGGTGCGCATGACCGCGCCACTCTATCCGCGCGACGAACCCGACCGGTAAACGCGCGGGTCCTCGCCGCGCGGAGCGGGTGGGCCCGACTTAGCATCCGAGACATGTCCGATGCATCGACGCCGGAGCTCGCCAGGCTGCGCGAGGCCGCTGCCGCGGCCCAGAAGGCCCTCGAGGAGGCGGAGCGCGCCGCGGAGCGGGCGCCCGCCGAGGAACCGGCGGAAGCGCCGGAGGGTTACGCGGCGCAGGTCGCTGCGGGCTACGCCGCGGAGGCCACGCTGCCGCTGGGCGCCCTCCTGGAGGGTGAGCCGGGCGGCGAGGCGACGCCGAACCCGCAGGTCCAGGTCGGCTTCGCGCTCTCGATGCTGAACCGGCACGGCCTGGTGGCCGGCGCGACGGGAACCGGCAAGACGAAGACGCTGCAGGGCATGGCCGAGGGTCTGTCGCTGGCCGGGGTACCCGTCTTCCTCGCGGACATCAAGGGCGACCTGTCCGGCCTCGCGGTACCCGGGGCGGACAACCCGAAGGTCGCCGAGCGTGCGGCGAGCATCGGCCAGGACTGGACGCCCACGCAGTACCCGGTCGAGTTCTACTCGCTCGGCGGCATCGGCAAGGGCGTACCGATCCGGACGACGGTCAGCGACTTCGGGCCGCTGCTGATGTCGAAGGTGCTCGGTCTGAACGAGACGCAGGAGTCGAGCCTCTCGCTCATCTTCCACTGGGCCGACAAGCAGGGCCTGGCGCTGCTCGACCTCAAGGACCTGCAGTCGGTGATCGCGTACCTGACCTCCGACGAGGGCAAGGGCGAGCTCAAGGGCATCGGCGGCGTCTCCGCGGCCACGGCCGGCGTCATCCTGCGCGAGATCGTGGGGCTGGAGGGCCAGGGCGCCGACGTGTTCTTCGGGGAGCCCGCCTTCGCGACGTCGGACCTCATCGCGACCCGGGACGACCTCGGCGTGCTCAGCGTGCTGGAGCTGCCCGCCGTCCAGGACCGTCCGCAGCTCTTCTCGACCTTCCTCATGTGGCTGCTCGCGGACCTCTTCCAGGAGCTGCCCGAGGTGGGCGACGCCGACAGGCCCAAGCTGGTCTTCTTCTTCGACGAGGCGCACCTGCTGTTCGCCGACGCCTCGAAGGACTTCCTGCAGCAGGTGGTCCAGACCGTGCGGCTGATCCGGTCCAAGGGTGTCGGAGTGTTCTTCGTGACGCAGTCGCCCAAGGACGTGCCCGCCGACGTGCTGGCGCAGCTCGGCAACCGCGTCCAGCACGCCCTGCGCGCCTTCACGCCCGACGACGCGACCGCGCTGCGTGCCGCCGCCCGCACCTTCCCGACGTCGCCGTACGACCTGGAGCGGCTGCTGCAGGAGCTCGGTACGGGCGAGGCGGTGGTCACGGTGCTGACCGAGAAGGGCGCGCCCTCCCCCGTGGCCTGGACCCGGGTGCGGGCCCCGCAGGCCTCGATGGACCCCGCGGACGACGCCGAGATCGACCGGGTGGTCGCGGCCTCCCCCGGGCAGGCGCGCTACGGCACGCCGGTCGACGCGGAGTCGGCGTTCGAGCTGCTCCAGGCGAAGGCTCAGGAGCAGGCGGCGGGCCGCGAGGCCGCCGCGGGGTCGGCCACCGCGGCCGAGGACGAACGCGAGCTGGCCAAGGAGCGCGCCCGGCTGGAGAAGGAGGCCGCGACCCGCGAGCGCGCTCAGGCCCGGCACAAGGAGCAGACCACGCGCGAGCGCAACCGCGTGGTGACGTCACTGGCCCGGACCGCGGGCACGGTCATCGTCCGGGAGCTGACCCGCTCCCTGTTCGGCACCCGCCGCCGCTGAGTCCCCGCAGCGCAGATCACCCCCGGGCGTGTGAGACTCAGGCGTGCTCCTGGCTTACATAGATGAGACGTCGAACACGCGGTGCTACCGCACGGTAGGGCTCGTCGTGCGGGCCGACGACGTACGACCCTTCGCCGAGCAGCTCGACGCGGTCGTGGCGGGGGCACCGCTCAAGTCCATGGTGCGGGCGCGCATCTCGATCTACCGGCAGGCCTTCGACGTGACGGCACAGCATGCGGAGGGCATCTGGGTGGAAGGACTGGACCGCAAGAGTTTTCGCGACCGTTATGCCGGCCGACACGACGAGCACGTCACGACCCTGCTTCATCTTCTCGAGAAGCTGAACAGGTATGCCAACCGCCGTGGGGAGGACCTGATCGTCATCGCCGACGAGCACCGGACGGCGCGCAGCGCTCAGGCCGCACTCCGCCAGGCACGCCGTGAGCGGGTCTGGGGATACCGGGGCAAGCCGCAGCGGATCGCCGACACCGTCTACTTCGTCTCGTCCGCCGGGAGCAGGCTCGTGCAGGCAGCGGATCTCGTGGCGTTCCTCTATCAGCGACTGGCCGACGGGGTCGACCGCAACGAACGCGCGGCGGCAGCGAACAAGGCATTGTGGTCTGCGCTGGGGAACGTGCCCGTACACGATCGACTCTGGGAGCCCTGACTCCGGACGCACGACAGCCCCCGACGGTGCGGGGGCTGAAGGCAGGGCGCTCAGGATCTCTCCCTCTTGCGCATCTCCACTATAGGCGCGGGCCCGTGCGTGGTCCAGCGCGACCACGCACGGGGCGATGTCCTACGCGGGGACGATGTTGACCAGGTTGGGGGCCCGGACGATGACCTTGCGCACGCCGCGCCCGTCCAGGAACTTGATCACGTTCGGCTCGGCCAGGGCCGTCGCCTCCAGGTCCTCCGCCGAGATGTCCGGCGCCACCTCGAACCGCGCGCGGACCTTGCCCTGGACCTGGACCACGCAGGTCACGGTCTCCTGGACCAGGTACTGCTCGTCCGCGGTCGGGAACGGCTCGTGCGCCAGCGACTCCTCGTGCCCCAGCCGGGACCACAGCTCCTCCGCGATGTGCGGGGCGATGGGCGCCGTCATGAGGACGAGCGGCTCCACGGCGGCGCGCGGCACGGACGACAGGCCGGTGAGGTGGTTGTTCAGCGTGATGAGCTTGGCGATCGCCGTGTTCGGCCGCATGTTCTCCATCTCGGCGCGGACGTCGGCGATGGTGCGGTGCACGATGCGCAGCGTGGCGGTGTCGGGCTCGTCGTCCGTCACCGTCAGCTCGCCCGTCTCCTCCGAGACGACGTTGCGCCACAGCCGCTGCAGGAACCGCTGTGAGCCGACGACGTCGCGCGTGTTCCAGGGGCGCGACAGGTCGAGCGGTCCCATCGACATCTCGTAGACGCGGAACGTGTCGGCGCCGTACTGCTCGTACATCTCGTCGGGCGTCACGACGTTCTTGAGCGACTTGCCCATCTTGCCGTACTCGCGGTTGACCGGCTGGCCCTGCCACGTGTAGCCGCTCTGCTCGTCACCCTCGACCTCCGCGGCCGGCACGTACTGGCCGCGCGAGTCGGTGTACGCGTACGCCTGGATGTAGCCCTGGTTGAAGAGCTTGCCGAACGGCTCGAGGCTCGTGACGTGGCCGAGGTCGAGCAGCACCTTGTGCCAGAACCGCGCGTACAGCAGGTGCAGCACCGCGTGCTCCACGCCGCCCACGTACAGGTCGACACCGCCTGCCGGGCCGGACGTCGCGTTGTGCTGCGGCCCCAGCCAGTACTGCTCCAGCTCGGGCAGCGCGGCCGCGCCGTTCTCGGCCGGGTCCAGGTAGCGCAGGTAGTACCAGCACGACCCGGCCCAGTTGGGCATGGTGTTGGTGTCGCGACGGTACGTGCGCGGCCCGTCACCCAGGTCCAGGGTGACGTGCACCCACTCGTCGTTGCGGCCCAGCGGCGCCTCCGGCTCGGAGGTCGCGTCGTCCGGGTCGAAGGTGCGCGGCGCGTAGTCGGGCACGTCCGGCAGGTCGACCGGCAGCATCGCGTCGGGGATCGCCACGGGCCGGTCGTCCTCGTCCCACACGACCGGGAACGGCTCGCCCCAGTAGCGCTGCCGGCTGAACAGCCAGTCGTTGAGGCGGTAGGTCGTGGTGCCCTCGCCGATGTTCCTGCTCTCCAGCCAGGCGATGATCCTCGCCTTGGCCTCGGCGACACCCAGGCCGTCGAGCGAGATCTCGTCGTTGGCGGAGCGCACGGCGACGCCCTCGCCCGCGTACGCGCCGGTGTGGCCCTCGGGCAGGCCGCCCTCCGGCTCGACCGTGTAGATCACGGGCAGGTCGTAGGCCTCGGCGAACGCGAAGTCGCGCTCGTCACCGCCCGGCACCGCCATGATGGCGCCGGTGCCGTAGCCCATGAGCACGTAGTCCGCGGTGAAGACCGGCACCTGCGTGCCGTTCACGGGGTTCACCGCGAGGTGGCCGGTGAAGACGCCGGTCTTCTTGCCTGCGTCGGCCTGGCGCTCGACCGCAGTCTTCGCGGACGCCTCGCGCCGGTAGGCGGCGACGGCCTCGACCGGGGTGTCGTACCCGCCGGTCCACGCCGAGCGCGTGCCGTCGGGCCAGGCCGCGGGGACCTCGTCGAGCAGCGGGTGCTCGGGAGCCACCACCATGAACGTGGCGCCGAACAGCGTGTCGGGGCGGGTCGTGAAGACCTCGAGGGTGCCCGCCGCACCGGCCGGGTCGCCCTCGGCGGTGCCGACGACGTCGAACCTCACGTTCGCGCCCGTCGACCGGCCGATCCAGTTGCGCTGCATCGACTTGACCTTGTCGGGCCAGTCGATCAGCTCCAGGTCGTCCGCCAGGCGGTCGGCGTAGGCGGTGATGCGCATCTTCCACTGGCGCAGGTTGCGCTGGAACACCGGGAAGTTGCCGCGCTCGGACCGGCCGTCGGCCGTGACCTCCTCGTTGGCGAGCACGGTGCCCAGGCCGGGGCACCAGTTCACCGGGGAGGAGTCGATGTAGGCCAGGCGCTGGCCGTCGATGACGTCACGCTGCTCGAGCTCGCTGAGCCCTGCCCAGACGGCGCCGCCGGTGTTGTCGCCGTCGTGCCCGGGGACGGGCCGCGTGCCCGCGGCGAGCTCCGCGCGCAGCTCCGCGATCGGGCGGGCCCGGCCGGTGCCGGCCGACGGCCCGGGGCGCTCCGCCTCGGTGTCGTACCAGGAGTCGAAGATCTGCAGGAAGATCCACTGCGTCCAGCGCACGTACTCGGGGTCGATGGTCGCGAAGGTGCGGCGCGAGTCGTGCCCCAGGCCCAGGCGGCGCAGCTGGCGCCGCATGTTGAGGATGTTGGCCTCGGTGGTGACGCGCGGGTGCTGGCCGGTCTGGACGGCGTACTGCTCGGCGGGCAGGCCGAACGCGTCGTAGCCCAGCGCGTGCAGCACGTTGTCGCCGCGCATCCGGCGGAACCGCCCGGTCACGTCCGTGGCGATGTAGCCCAGCGGGTGGCCGACGTGCAGGCCCGCACCCGACGGGTACGGGAACATGTCCATGATGAAGTACGGGTCGCCCTGTGCCGGGCTGCCGCCCGGCCCCGTAAGTCGCCCCTGCGGGTTCGCCGCGTGGAAGGTTCCGCGCTCCTCCCAGATGTCCTGCCAGCGCAGCTCGATCTGCTGCGCGAGGGCCGGGGTGTAGCGGAAACGGGGCTCGTCCGGGGACGTGGTGCGCTCGGGTGCGTCGGGCATGGTCACGGCTGGAAGTCTACCGACCGCGCGGGCGCCCGGCCTCGGCTGTCCACAGGCCCGGGCCCTGCGGACGCGTTCATGCGACATTCGCCCGCACCTCCCCCGCCGTTCGCCGTCCGGGTGCTCGAATGGCCCGCATGATGCCCTCGTTGCGGAAGACCCTCGCCACCTGCATCGCCGTCGCCCTCGCCACCACCGTCGCCTCCACCGCCGCGGCCGCGCCCGGCACCGGACCGCGCACCGCGCCCCGCGACGCCCCTGCCGACCACGTCGTGCTGCTGGCCCTGGACGGGTTCGACGTCGAGTACCTGGACCTGGTGCGCTCCGGCGCGGCGCCGATGCCGAACCTCGAGCGCCTGCTGCGCCGGGGCAGCGTCAGCACCTCCACGGGTGTGATGACGTCGATCACCAACCCGTCCTGGTCGTCGGTGGCCACGGGCGCCTGGCCCGCGACGCACCGCAACACGGCGTACTGGTTCGACACCTCCACGAACACGGCACGCGGCCAGCAGCGGGACCTCGCGGTGCCGACGGTCGCGCAGTCGATCCGCGCCCAGGGCGGCACCGTGTTCTCGGCGCAGTGGTTCATCCTGCAGAACTACGGCGTCACCTTCGGGGACCCCGACGGCCTCTACACGCAGCCCGGCGGCGACTGCGCCCGCCGTACCGACGACGCCGTGTCCGTGCTGCACGGGGAGCCCGTCGACTCCGGCGGCGATCAGGTCCGGGCGAACGGCGTGCCGGACCTGATCGCCGTGTACTGCGACGTGCTCGACGCGATCGGCCACGAAGGCGGCGACGCCGACCCGCGGATCCCCGCCGCCCTCGCCGACATCGACGCGCAGATCGGCCGTCTCGTGCAGGCGACCAGGGACGCCGGCGTGTACGGCCGCACCGCGTTCGTGGTCACGGGCGACCACGGCATGACCACCTTCGACAAGGGGTTCGGCGCCGAGGGCCTGGCCGCGATCGAGGACGCCGGGTTCACCCCGCAGATCCTGACCAGCGGGCAGACGCCGGCGCCCGGCACCGACGTCGTCATCGTCGTGGGCGGCGTGGCCGACGTGCGGGTCATCGGTGAGCGCGCGGGTGACCGCTCCGCCGTCCGCCGGCTGGAGCGTGCGCTGCGCGGCCTGCCCCAGGTGCGGGACGTGCTCGACGAGGGAGACCAGCGCAGGCTGCGCATGAGCCCGGGCTACGGCGACCTCGTCGTCGAGCCCGAGCCGGGCTGGTCGTTCGGTCCGACGCCCGCCGACGCGGCCGGCCGGCACGGCGCCCGGACGGAGCTGCGCGTGCCGCTGGTCCTGGCCGGGGCCGGGGTGCGGCCGGGCGTGCGGCCGGCGCACCCGCGGCACGTCGACGTCGCGCCCACGATCTCGGCGCTGCTGGGCTACGCCCCGCCGTCGGGCGCCGAGGGCCGGGTCCTGCGCGAGGCACTGCGCCGCTGAGGCCGCCCGACCTCGGCGCGTGAGCGGGTCAGAACGAGTCGACCAGCGGGCCGCCGACCGCCAGGAGCAGCCAGGCCACCGCGGCCACGTAGCCGATGACCAGGATGATGTGCCGGTTGCCGACGACGGCGTCCCGCAGGCCCTCGCCCACCCGCAGGTCGCCCGAGCCGATGCCCCGCACGAGCTGGTACCACAGCAGCGGCCACATGATGGTCCACACGACCATGCAGTAGGGGCACAGCGCGACGATCTCGTAGAAGCTCGTGTACATCAGGAAGAAGATCAGCGCCTGGCCCAGCACGGTGCCGACCAGCAGCGACCCCCAGTACCAGCGCGGCAGGCGGGTGCCGAGCAGCAGCATCACGCCCGTCGTGACCACCACGGGGAACGCCGCCACGCCGATGTACGGGTTGGGGAACCCGAGCAGCGCACCCTGCCACGAGTCCATGGCGGCGCTGCACGTCACGAAGAGGTTGATGCTGCACGACGCCGTGCGGTCCGGCTCGACGAACGCCAGGTACTTCTCCCAGGCCAGCGCGAACGAGGCGATGAACCCGATGCCCCCGAGCACCACCAGGAGCAGGCCCATGGTCCGTGCGCCGAACGGCTCGGTGGCCGTGGCGCCCTGCGATGCGTTGTCCGACGACGTCATGGTCGCCCCGGTCCCAGTCACGCGCCTACGGTACCGGCGAACCCTGGAGCTTCGCTGGGATCCGGGTCACGATGCGGTCTCCGGCACCTGGTGCACCACCCGCTGCCGCCCGAACGCCAGGATCAGGCCGAGCCCGAGCACCGTGACGGCGAACCCGGCCCACGCGGGCGCCAGGTAGCCCCACCCGGCGTCGATCACGAGGCCGCCGACGAACGCGCCCGCGCCGTTGGCGACGTTGAGGCCCGCGTGGCACAGAGCCGCGCCGAGCGACGGCGCGCCCGGCGACAGGTCCATGAGCCGCGTCTGGAACGCGAGCCCGAGGATCTGCGACGTGACGCCCAGCAGGAACAGGGCCAGCAGGGCGGGCACCACCCAGGCGCCGGTGAGCGCGAACAGGACCAGCGACGCCGCGGTGGCGACGAAGCCGATCACGACGGCCCGCAGCACACCCCGGTCGGCGAGCCGCCCGCCGATCTGGGTGCCCACCGTCATGCCCACGCCGAACAGCGCGAGCACCCACGGCACGGCTCCGCCGGGTAGCCCCGTCACGCCCGTCATCGTGGGCGCCACGTACGTGTACACGGCGAACATGCCGCCGAACCCGACGGCGCCCGCCCCGAACGCGAGCCACAGGGGCGCGTTGCGCAGCGTCGCCAGCTCGGTGCGCACCGAGCGGCCCTCGCCACCCGCGCCTGCGGGCACCAGACGCCACAGCCCGAGCAGCGTGGCCAGCCCGAGCCCGCCGATCAGCACGTAGGACACGCGCCAGCCGAAGGTCTGTCCCACCCACGTGGACAGCGGCACGCCCACGACGTTGGCGATCGTCAGGCCCGTCATCATGGTCGCGACGGCGCGCCCCCGCTGGGCGGGCCCGGCGACGGCGGCGCCCACCGCCGCGCCGACGCCGAAGAACGCCCCGTGCGGCAGGCCGGCGAGGAACCGGCCGACCACGAGCCAGCCGACGTCGGGCGCCGCCGCGGACAGCACGTTCGCGACCGTGTAGAACCCCATGAGCGCCAGCAGCAGCCGCTTGCGCGACATCCGCGCCGCCGCGACCGTCAGCAGCGGCGCCCCGACGACGACGCCCAGCGCGTACGCCGTGATGGTGTGTCCTACCTGCGGATCGGTGGCGCCGAGGTCTGCCCCGACGTCCGGCAGCAGGCCCATCGCCGCGAACTCCGTGGTACCGATCGTGAAGCCGCCGACGGCCAGCGCGACGAGCGCGGGCGCGGCGGAGCGCAGGGAGGTGCTGGTCACGTGGTCTCCAGATGTCGTATCGATTCGAGGCACCGTCGGCGACACCGGCGACGAAAGGGGAGGAACGGGGGACAGACTACTCCTGGGACACCCACACGCGGGAGGCCGCCAGCAGGCCGAGGTCGGCCACCCGCTCGACGGAGCGCGGCTCGGCGCCGGGCGCCTCCGGGTCGGACGTCAGGCACGTCCACGTCACCGCGACCGTCCCCGCGAACTCCCGCCGCGTGGTCACCTCCACCCGCATGTCGAGGTCCATGCCGAGCTCCGCCAGGTAGCGCAGCGCCTCGGGGTCGGCGTCCGAGATCCGCACCACCGTGCCCGCGTCACCCGCGTGCATCGACGACAACGGCACCGCCGACGGCCGCACCACCGTGCCGTCCGCGCTCGGGATCGGGTCGCCGTGCGGGTCGCGCGACGGGTTGCCCAGCCGCTCCGCCATCCGCTCCACGAACACGTCGGAGACGGCGTGCTCCAGCACCTCCGCCTCGTCGTGCACCTCGTCCCAGCCGTACCCGAGCTGGCTCACCAGGAACGTCTCCAGCAGCCGGTGCCGCCGCACCATCGCGAGCGCGAGCCTGCGCCCGTCGTCGGTCAGCCGGATCGCGCCGTACCGCTCGTGCTCCAGCAGACCCTGCCCCGACAGCCGGCGCACCGTCTCGGACACCGTGGACGCGCCCACCCCCAGCCGGTCGGCCAGGTGCTTGGTGGTCACCTTCTCGTCGGACCACTCCTGCGCCGACCACACCGCCTTCAGGTAGTCCTGGGCGACGGGCGTCAGCTCGGCCGGGTCGGTTGCGATGTCCACACCCCCGAGCCTAGTTGCCGGACGGCGACGACGAGGGTGCCGCACCATCGCCGGGCAGGTCACCCGGTACGTCGTCCGGCACCTCGTCGGGCAGCGGCACCACCGGCGGCACCGTCTGCCGCTCCCCCACGAACGCCTCACCCTCGGGGGTGACCTCCACGAGCTGCCAGTCCACGAACCGGCGCCGCTCCGGGTCGAACCGCAGCACCGTCATCTCCGACGAGTCCCGCAGCGGGCCCACCGACGTGTTCCCCTTGGTGGCACCACCCGTGCTCGCGTTCACGTACCGCACGCCGTACCCCACCACGTCCGGCCCGATCCGCGTGTGCATGTGCCCCGAGACCTGGAACGGCACGCACCCCGACTCCAGCGCCGCGTCACCCACGGCCGGCTGGTGCACCAGCAGCAGGTCCACCCGGTCCTCGCCCGTGTACCCGCCCAGGCCCGGCTCGCCCGCGACCTCGCACGCCACGTCCCGCAGCCGCTCCCCCGCCTCCTGAGGCGTCTCCTCCCGCGACATCACCGTGCCGCCACCGATCCGCGTCTCCAGCGGGTCCCGGTCGCCCAGGATCCGCACCCCCTCGACCTCGACCACCTCGCCGTCCAGCACCACCTGCCGGTTCGCGAGCTCCGTCGCCGTCGTCAGCCGCGAGTCGTGGTTGCCGTCCGCCACCACGAACGGCACGCCGTCCGGCACCGCGGACGCGAACGAGTCCACGCACACCGACTCCACGCTCGTCCCGTTGATCGTCGTGTCCCCCGCGTTCAGCATGACGTCCGGCCCGATCCGGTCGGCGAGATCCCGGATCAGCGGCGTCATGCCCGTGTTGCAGTGCAGGTCCGACACCAGCAGGAACGTCACGTACTCCGGTGCGTCCGGGCTGCCCGACGGCGACGCGCCCGTCCCGTCCGCCACCTCCTGCTCGGCCACCCGCGCGTCCCACGCCTCCAGCAGCCGCTCCCGCGCGCCCGCGTAGAACACCTCGTTCGCCTGGTACGTCTCCACGAGCTGGCCGCTGTACGTGTCGATCACACCCGCCAGCCGGCCCGTGATCCGGGCCCCCTCCAGCGCCGTCCCCTCGAACACCGCCGACGCCGGCAGGGCGGCCCGCTCCTGCGGCGCGGAGCTCGCCGTCGCGGTGGCGGCCACCAGGACGACGACGGCGACGCCCGCGGTGATCTCCCACGTGCGGGCCGCGGCGGCGCGGGCGAGCTCACGGCGCCGCGCCGCGCCGAGCAGCGCGCGCACGCCCAGTGCCCCCGCGACGAGGACCACGGCGGCGCCCCCGGCACCCCGGGCGGCGTCCCACGCGAGGGCCCACGCGACGGTGCGCACCGTCTGCTGCGGGGTGTCGAAGAACTGGAGGTAGCCGTCGAGGTCGCCCGCGAGCGCGTCGAAGCTGGCGGCGTCCACGGCCGACAGGTCGGCCGGGATCTCGTGCACGGTGATCCGGACGCCGAGGGTGAGCGGCAGCGGGGAGTCGGTGACGACGGTGCCGAGGGGGCCGAGGTCCGCGACGAGCCGGTCCTGCGCGGTGACGGCGTAGGTGGCCTCGTGCGGGCCGAGGCTGAGCTCGGCCCGCGCCGTCGTGATCCCGTACATCAGGCAGGCGAGGGCCGCGAGCGCACCAGCCAGGGTCCAGCGCAGCCAGCGGGGTGGGGCAAGGCGAGTCATCCCGCCCAGCCTTTCATGCGTACGGGGTGCTCACCCGCCACGGGCGGGCGGCGTCAGCCGGCCTTGCGGGACCGCGACCTCGACGCCGGCTTCTTGGCGGTGCCGGACTTCGAGCCCGACTTCGAGGCGGTCCCCGACTTCGTGCCCGACCCCGACTTCGAGCCCGACTTCGAGCCGGACCTGGTGCCGGACCCCGACGTCGAACCCGATCTCGACCTGGACTCCGCGACGCTGCGCTTGAGGGCCTCCATGAGGTCCACCACCTCGGCGCCCTCACCCTCCTCCTCGGTCTCGCCGAAGGTCTCCGCGGTGTCGACGCTCTCTCCCGCCTCGAGCTTGGCGTCGACCAGCTTGCGCAGCTGCACCTGGTACTCGTCCTCGTAGTCCTCGGGCGTGAAGTCCGCCTCGAAGCTGCTGACGAGCTGGGCCGACATCGCCAGCTCCTTGTCGCTGATCCGCGCGGGCTCGTCCAGGGCCGGGAACGCGGCCTCGCGCACCTCGTCTGCCCACAGGAGGGTCTGCAGCACGAGCACCTCGTCGCGCACGCGCAGCGCCGCGAGCCGGGTGCGCTGCCGCAGCGCGAACTTCACGACGGCGGTGCGGTCGGTCTCCTCCAGCGTGCGGCGCAGCAGCACGTACGCCTTCGTGGACTTGGAGTCCGGCTCCAGGTAGTAGGTCCGGTCGAACATGATGGGGTCGATCTGCTCGCTCGGCACGAACTCGACCACGGAGATCTCGCGGTCGCGCTCGGCGGGCAGGTGTGCGAGCTCCTTCTTGGTGAGCACCACGGTGCGCTCGCCGTCGTCGTAGGCGCGGTCGATGTGCTCGTACGGCACCACCTCGCCGTCGATCTCGCACACGCGCTTGTACCGGATGCGCCCACCGTCGGTGTCGTGCACCTGGTGCAGCGGCACGTCGTGGTCCTCGGTCGCGCTGTACAGCTTGACCGGGACGTTGACGAGACCGAAGGTAACGGCACCCTTCCAGATAGCCCTCATGCTTCTATAGTGCGCCCCAAGCGCACCACTCGCCCAGGTTTCGTCCTGGGACGAATCCGCGGACGGGGCGATGCGGGGGTCAGAGGCCCGCGCGGTCCAGCTTCGCGGCGAGCTCGGCGTTGGTGGGCTCGACCAGGTGCTCGCCGTCGGGGAACACCAGCACCGGGATGGTCTTGCGGCCGGTCAGCGCCTCGGCCTCGCACGCCCGGTCCGGCTGCGCCACGAGGTCCACGTACACGTACTCGACGCGGCGCACGTCCAGCACCGCCTTGCTGCGGCGGCAGTCCCGGCACCACGCGGCGCCGTACACGGTGAGCTGCTGCGGCGGGGCCGCCGCGGGGTCGCCGTCGGGTGCGAGGATCCCCCGGAAGGGCCCGGTCGCGAAGTCGTCCGAGATCACCCGCGGGAGCCTAGCGGACCCGCTCGCCCCGTCACGACCCGCGGCCGCGTGATCTCGCTCGCTCCCCCACGGCCTCGGGCGGCGCGCCGCACCGCGCACGAGCGCGTCGTCGCCACGGGCGGCACGATGGTGTGATGGCGCCCACCCAGCGGACGGTCACGCAGACGGTCTCCGTCGAGGGTCACCGCCTGCGCCTGAGCAACCTCGACAAGGTGCTCTACCCGGCGTCCGGCACCACCAAGGGCGAGGTGCTGCACTACCTGACCCAGGTGGCTCCCGTGCTGCTGCCGCACGCGGCCAACCGTCCCGCGACGCGCAAGCGCTGGCCCGACGGCACCGGCGGGCAGATGTTCTTCCAGAAGAACCTCGACGCCTCGACCCCCGACTGGGTCAAGCGCAGGTCCATCCAGCACAAGCGGTCGTCCAACGACTACGTGCTCGTCAACGACCTGGCGACCCTGACCTGGCTGGGCCAGACCGCCACGCTGGAGCTGCACACCCCGCAGTGGCAGTTCGGCCGCACGGGCGCCCGGCTCGACCCGGACCGCCTCGTGCTCGACCTCGACCCCGGGCCGGGCGCCGGGCTGCCCGAGTGCGCGCAGGTGGCCCGCTGGGCCCGGGAGATCCTGCAGGGCATGGGCCTGGAGCCCTACCCGGTCACGTCCGGGTCCAAGGGCATCCACCTCTACGCGGCCCTCGGCCGGAGCTCCGAGACGCGGCTCGGGTCGGACGCCGTCTCCGCCGTCGCGCACGAGCTGGCCCGGTACCTCGAGACCGAGCACCCCGACCTCGTCGTCAGCGACATGAGCAAGAAGCTGCGCACGGGCAAGGTGCTCGTCGACTGGTCGCAGAACAACGGCAACAAGACCACCATCGCGCCCTACTCGCTGCGCGGCCTCGACCGCCCGTACGTCGCCGCGCCCCGCACGTGGGAGGAGCTCGACGACCCGGACCTCGCCCAGCTCACCCCCGAGGAGGTGGTCGAGCACATCGAGGCCGACGGCGACCTCCTCGCGCCCCTGCTCGAAGGCCACCGCGCAGCGCTCGAGCCCACGCCCGAGCGGCTGGCCACGTTCGAGAAGCTGGAGACCTACCGCGCCAAGCGGGACCCGGGCAGGACCCCGGAGCCGTTCGGGCCCCCGGGCGGCGGCGAGCCGTCGGGCGCCGGGCCGGACGCGCCGTCCTTCGTCATCCAGGAGCACCACGCCCGCCGCCTGCACTGGGACTTCCGCCTCGAGCACGACGGCGTCCTCGTGAGCTGGGCGCTGCCCAAGGGCGAGCCCACCGACCCCGCGAAGAACCACCTCGCGGTGCAGACCGAGGACCACCCCCTGGAGTACGGCTCGTTCGAGGGCAGCATCCCCGCGGGCGAGTACGGCGCCGGCGAGGTCACCATCTGGGACTCGGGCACCTACGAGCTGGAGAAGTGGCGCGACGACGAGGTCATCGTCACCCTGCGCTCCGAGCGCCGCGGCTCCCGCCGCCTCGCCCTGATCCGCACCCGCGGGCGCGACGGCGACGCCGAGAACAACTGGCTCATCCATCTCACCAAGGCCCAGCCGGACGGCGCGCCCGGCACGCCGGAGGCCGCCGCCGAACCCGAGACCGACACCGCCACCGACACCGCCGCCGCCGAGCCGGAGCGCACCGCGCGGTCCGGGACGCCCCCCGCCGCACGCCGCTCCTACCGCGCCATGCTCGCCGGCGCCGCCCGTGCGGGCGAGCTCCGCGACCCCGACGCGTGGATGTTCGAGATGAAGTGGGACGGGTTCCGCACCCTCGCCCACGTGACCGACCCCGACACCGTCCGGCTCGTCAGCCGCTCCGGCCAGGACCTCACCGTCACCTTCCCGGAGCTCGCCGCCCTCGCCGCCCAGGTGGACCCCGACCGGCTCCCCGCGGTGCTGGACGGCGAGATCGTCGCCCTCGACCGTGCCGGGCGCCCCGACTTCCGCCGCCTCCAGCAGCGCGCCAACCTCCGCAAGGAGCACGACGTCGCCCGCGCCCGGGCCCGCGTCCAGGTCGACCTCATGCTCTTCGACGTGCTCGAGGCCGACGGCGACGACGTCACCGGCCGCCCCTGGACGCAGCGGCGCGAGCTGCTCGAGTCGCTCGTGACCCCGAGCCCGCCCGTGCACCTCCCGCCCGTGTTCGACGGTGACCTCGAGGCCGCCATGCGCACCTCGCGCACCCTGCGCCTGGAGGGCGTCGTCGCCAAGCGCCGGACCTCCACCTACACGGGACGGCGCTCGCGCGAGTGGCTGAAGGTCAAGCACAGCGCCACCCAGGAGGTGGTCGTCGTGGGCTGGCGGCCGGGTCACGCGAACGCCTCCGTCATGGGCTCCCTGCTCATGGCGGTGCCCGACGACGGCGCCCTGCGCTACGTCGGCCGCGTCGGCACCGGGTTCACCGAACGGGAGCGCCGCGAGATCACCGCACGCCTGCGGGACCTGGAGCGCGCGACGCCCGGCGCGACGGGCGTGCCCGCGCAGGACGCGCGAGACGCCCGCTGGGTCACCCCCCGCCTGGTGGGCGAGGTGACGTTCGCCGACTGGGCCGAGGGCAGCGACGGGGCGTCGGGCGAGCGGCGCATGCGGCACTCGGTGTGGCGCGGCTGGCGGCCGGACAAGAAGGCCGCGGACGTCGAGCTCGAGCTGCCCGGCGAGGCGTGACCGCTTGGCACACTTTTCTGCAGACCCGGAATACCCCCACGAGGACGAGAGGTTGCCCCAACCATGCGAGCGATCACCTATGCACGATTCGGCGGAGCGGACGTCCTCGAGCTCACCGAGCAGCCGGACCCGCACATCGGCCCCGACACCGTCCTGGTCCGCGTCCGGGCCGCCTCGGTGAACCCCGTGGACTGGAAGGTCCGGGAGGGTGCCCTGCAGGGGCTGATCGACACGCACCTGCCCGCGATCCCCGGCTGGGACGTGGCCGGCGTGGTCGAGCAGGTGGGCCTGGACACCCCCGAGTACCAGGTGGGTGACGAGGTGTACGGGTACGTGCGCAAGGACGTGGTCCAGGGCGGCACGTTCGCCGAGCTGGTCGCCGCGCCCGTCCGCACCCTGGCCCGCAAGCCCGCGTCCCTCACCTTCGAGGAGGCAGCGGCCGTACCCCTCGCCGGCCTCACCGCGTACCAGGCGGTCCAGCGGGCCGGCGTCCGGGAGGGCCGGACGGTGCTCGTGCACGCGGCGGCCGGCGGCGTCGGCGCGTTCGCCGTGCAGATCGCACGAGCGCTGGGGGCGCACGTCATCGGCACCGCGAGCGAGGCGAACCACGAGTTCCTGCGCGGCCTGGGTGCCGAGCCCGTCACGTACGGCGACGGCCTCGCCGACCGCGTCCGCGCCCTCGCCCCCGACGGCGTCGACGTGGCCCTCGACCTCGTCGGCAGCGGCGCGGTCGCGACGAGCGCGGAGGTGCTGGCCGACGGCGGCACCATCGCCTCGATCACCGACGCCACCGCCCGCACGGAGCACGGCGGCCAGTACGTGTGGGTGCGCCCCTCCACCGCCGACCTCGACGCGCTCACCGCCCTGTTCGACTCCGGGAAGCTGTCGGTCGAGGTCGCCCAGGTCTTCGACCTGGCGGACACCGCCGAGGCGCACCGGGCCAGCGAGTCGGGGCACACCCGCGGCAAGATCGTGGTCCGGGTCTGACGACGGCGCCCGCCGGGACCGGTCAGGAACCGGCGGGCTCGACGCCCTCCGTGGTGCCCTGCTCGGCCGCCGCCCGGTGCGCCTCGACCTCCGCGCGCGAGCGCACCACGCAGAACTCGTTGCCCTCGGGGTCGGCGAAGGTGACCCAGCCGGAGCCGGGGCCGTAGATGCCGCGGTGGTCGCCGACGACGGTGGCGCCGTGCGCCTTGATCCGCTCGATCTCGGTGTCCCGCAAGCCCTCCTTCGGGCGCAGGTCGAGGTGCACCCGGTTCTTGCCGGACTTGCCCTCGGGCACCTCGGCGAACAGCACGTCGACGCCCGCGCCGGTCGGGTCCGTGATCATGCACTCGGTGTGCCCCGGCAGGTTGGGGTCGCCCGGCACGTCCTCGTAGCCGAGCACGGGCTTCCACCACTGGGACAGGGAGTAGGCGTCGGAACAGTCCACGGTCACGTGGGAGACGAAAGAGACCATCCCCGGACCCTGGCACAGACCGGGGCGCCCACCAACGGATTTCGGTGGGCTCCGGGCTCAGCCCGGCGACGAGCGCCCGTGGCGCCAGTAGCCCACGAAGTCGACGTCCGACCTCGGCACGCCCCGCTCGCCCACCAGGTGCCGCCGCGCACCCGTGGCCAGCGACGACTCGCCGGCCACGAACGCGTACAGCCCCCAGGCCGCGGGGTCGGGGCCGAGACCGGCCCCCAGGTCCAGGTCGCGCAGCGCGGACAGCGCCGCCTGTCCGGGGACCGCGTGCGGGTCGACGGCGGAGCGCACCACCCACCGCAGCTCGACGCCCGCCGGCGCGCGCACGTCCTGCTGGTCGTCGGCGGTCGGCACCTCGACGACCGCGACACCACGGGCGTGAGCGGGCAGCGACTCGCAGATCCCCGCCACGGCGGGCAGGCCCGACTCGTCGGCGACCAGCAGCACCCGGTCGCAGGGACGCTCGGCGTCGAAGCCGATGCCCTGGTCGAGCAGGCCCACGTGCATGCCACGCTCGGTCGCCAGCGCGAAGCCGGCTCCGGGGCCGTGCGCGTCGGCAGCGTCCGCGCCGTCGTCCTCGGCGCCGTGGAGCACGAAGTCGACGTCGATCTCGTTCAGGTCGGGACGCGCGGCCCGGACGGTGTAGTTGCGCACCCAGGGGCGGCGCGCCTTCGGCGTCGTCAGGTACTCCGCGTACCAGAGGGCGGAGGTACGGGTCGGCAGCCGCAGCACGTCCTGGCCCGGGCGGGGCAGGAAGAGCCGGAACCACTGGTCGTAGCCCGCCGGCGTGAACTGCGTCAGCCCCTCGCCGCCGAGGGTCACGCGCATCATGTGCGGCGTGATCCGCTTGGTGTTGACCACCTCGGCCATGACGACGTGCGGGTCGACCGCTCTGCGCCCCTTGTGTGCCATGTGCTGAGGTTAGGCATGCCTAAGTGGGTTTGACCAGGGCCTGGTCCGGATCCACCCCACGCGGGCTCCGGATACCGGCCAGCGAGAGCAGCCCGCCGAGCACCAGCAGCCCGGCCGTCACCAGGAGTGCCCGGTGGAACGACGCCACGTCGAGCACCCCGCCGGTGATGATCCCCGCGAAGGCCACGGTCACCAGCCCGGCCACGCGGGCGACGGCGTTGTTCACCGCCGACCCGATCCCGGCGTCGTGGGCGGGAACCGCGCCGAGGATCGCGGCCGTCAGCGGCGCCACGGTGATGGAGAGGCCGAGCCCGAACACGAGCTGGCCCGGCAGCACCTGCGTGGGGTAGAACGCGGTCTCGTCGATCGCGAGCATGAGCAGGAAGCCGGCGCCCGCCACGAGCGGGCCCACCGTCATGAAGAGCCGCGGCCCGTAGCGCCCGGCCAGCGTGCCGAACCAGGCGGACAGCCCGATCATCGCGAGCGTCGTGGGCAGCTGCGCCAGCCCGGACCACGTCGCCGAGTACCCGGCGACCTGCTGCAGGAACAGCGTGAGCACGAAGCCGCCGAGCGAGAGGGCGCCGTAGATCGCCGTCGTGGCCAGGTTGCCCCAGGCGAAGTTGCGCGCCCGGAACAGGCGCAGCGGCAGCATGGGGTCGGCCGCGCGCCGCTGGTACAGCACGAACGCCACGAGCAGCACGGCGCCGCCCAGCACCGAGGTCAGCACGCCGGGCGACCCCCAGCCCAGCCGGTCACCCTCGATCAGCCCGAAGACCACGCCCGCGAGGCCGAACGCGGCGAGCACGGCGCCCGGCACGTCGACCCGGCGGCCCGGCTCGCCGTCGGCGGCAGGGATGCCGCGCAGCAGCCAGAGCGTCACCGCGATCACCGGCACGTTGATCCAGAAGACCCAGCGCCACGACGCCAGGTCGACCAGCAGGCCGCCGACGAACGGGCCGACGATCATCGCCGCCGTCGTCCACGACGTCCACCGCCCGATCGCGCGGGACTGCGCCTCGCCGGAGAACGTCGCGACGATCAGCGCCAGCGAGCTCGGCACGAGCAGCGCGCCGGCGACGCCCTGCAGCGCACGCGCGATCACCAGCACCGGACCGGTGGGCGCCACCGCGCACAGCACGGACGCCACCGCGAAGCCCGCGAGCCCGGTCGCGAGCACCCGGCGCCGCCCGTAGACGTCCGACACCGAGCCGGCCACCAGCATCAGCGCGCCGAGCGTCACCAAATAGGCGTCCACGACCCACTGCTGCAGCGCCAGGCCCTCGGCCCCCGGTCCGCCGAGCTCCCGCGCGATGGCGGGCAGCGCGACGCTCACCACCGTGCCGTCGAGGAAGGACACGAAGGAGCCGAGGATCGCGACGAGGAGCACCCGCCGCTGGAGCGTGGTCACGAGGGTCACGCTATGCCCCGCCACCGACACCCGCGCCGGGCGGCGCGAAGTTCGCCCCCTCGTGCCCGGCTCGTGCGGGGCGTGCGGCACCATCGGGGGATGGACCTCACAATCCGGCCCGCGACCGTTGCGGACGCCGCGGCCTGCGCGGACATCTACGGCTACTACGTGCGGCACACCCACGTCAGCTTCGAGGCCGAGCCCCCGGACGCGGCCGAGATGGCGCGGCGGATCACCGCGTACTCGGCGTCCCACGCGTGGCTGGTCGCCGAGGGCGACCCCGGCGACGTCGTCGGGTTCGCCTACGGCAGCCCCTACTCCCCGCGCGAGGCCTACCGGTGGGCCGTCGAGACCAGCGTCTACCTGGAGGCCGGACGACGGCGCACGGGCGCCGGGCGCGCCCTGTACGAGGCGCTTCTCGGGCGCCTGGCCGGACGCGGCTTCCGCCGCGCCGTCGCCGGCCTGGCCCTGCCGAACGACGCGAGCCGCGGCCTGCACGCGGCCCTCGGGTTCGAGGAGGTCGGCACGCTGCACCGGATCGGCTGGAAGCACGGGCAGTGGCACGACGTGCTGCGCCTGCAGAAGGACCTCGCACCGGGGCTCGGCGCGGCCCCGCCGTCGCCCGTGTGACCTGCATCTACCCGTTCGACCCACCGCCGTCAATTCCGCGCTGCGATCATCGGCCCCCTCCGGAGCGGAGAAGAATCCGTGCATGGACCGCATCGTCCGCGTCGCGACACCAGACGACGCCGCAGCCTGCGCCGGGATCTACGCCCCCTTCGTGGCCGACTCGGCGGCGACCTTCGAGACCACCCCGCCCGACGCCCGCGAGATGACCCGCCGCATCGAGCGGTTCTTCGGACGGGAGACCTGGCTCGTGCTGGAGACCGACGGTGTGGTCGCGGGCTTCGCCTACGCCAAGCCGTTCGCCGACCGGCCCACGTTCCGCTGGACGCTGGAGACCAACGTCTACGTGGCCACGGACCACCAGCGCCAGGGCGCCGGCCGCGCGCTGTACGACGCGCTCCTGGAGCGCCTCGCCCGCCGCGGCTACCACCGCGTCGTCGCCAGCATCGTGCTGCCGAACGACCCGGCCGTCGCCCTGCACGAGGCGGCCGGGTTCCAGCGCGCCGGGTCGTTCGAGCGCATCGGCTGGAAGCACGGCCAGTGGCACGACGCCGTGATGTTCCAGCGCGACCTCGTCCCGGACGACGGCATCACGCCCGGCAACCGCACGGCCGACGCCGAGCTGCCCAGCCTGCTCACGCCCGAGCCGCTGGAGGTCACGCGCACCCCCCTGGTGCGGCCGCACCCCGCCGAGGAGCTGGTGGCCTACTTCGGCGACTGAGGCTTTTCGGTTCGCCCGCCGGCCCGCCTCTTCCCTAGGGTCGCCCCCATGAGCATCACCGTGCGTCCCGTCGGGTACGACGACCAGCCCGCCTACACGCGCCTCGGCGGAGAGGCGTTCGGCGTGCCCGACGGCGGGCGCGCCGTCCCCTCCCGCGAGGAGTGGGCCGCGGCGGGCTTCCGCGAGTGGGGCGCGTTCGACGGCGACGAGCTGACCGCCCGCCTGCGGGTCTACGGCTTCACGTCGTGGTTCCACGGCGCGCCGGTGTCCACCGCGGGGATCGCGGGCGTCGCGGTCGAGCCGGAGCGGCGGGGCTCCGGGCACCTGGCGCGACTCTTCGCGGCCGCTCTGACCGAGGCCCGCGAGGGCGGCGAGACCGTCTCGACCCTCTACCCCACCGCGCCCGGCATCTACCGCCGCCTCGGCTACGAGGTGATCGGCTCGTTCGACGACGTGGACGTGCCCCTGCAGAACCTCGCCCGCGTGCCCGCGCCCGACGGCGTCGTGACCCGCCGGGCTGGGGTGGCCGACTTCGACGCGGTCGTCGGCGTCCACCGGGCCTGGGCCGCGCGGCAGAACGGGCCGATCTCGCGCGCCGAGAAGCCGTTCTGGACGCCACCGGAGAAGTTCTTCGCGGACTACACGGGCGTCACGCTGGCCGTCGACGCCGCGGGCGAGGTGGTGGGCTTCGCGAGCTGGATCCGCGGGGAGGGCTACACGCCCGCGACCGCGGTCATGGAGGTCGACGACCTCATCGCTCTGACCCCCGACGCGGCGCGCGCCCTGTGGCGCACGATCGGCAGCTTCTCGACGGTGGTGGGCACGGCACGCGTGTCGACGTCGGGCCTGGACCCCGCCTGGCTGGTGCTGCCCGACCTGACCTCGACCGTGCACGCGGCACACCCCTACATGCTGCGGATCCTGGACGTGGCCGGGGCGCTCGGCGGCATCGAGTCGCCGCTGGAGGGTGCCCGCGTCCCGTTCGCGGTGCGCGGCCCGGCCGACCTCGCCGGCGCGTGGACGCTCAGCGTGGCGGACGGCGTCACGCACCTCGAGCACGACCCGGTCGCCGTCGATGACGCGCACCACGAGCGCCCGGTGCTCACCGCGAACGGGCTGGCGCTGCTCTACGCGGGTGCGCAGTCGGCGGCGAACCTGCGGCTCGCGGGCCACCTGGCGGGCCCGGACGGGTACGACGCCGTCCTCGGCGCGCTGTTCGCCGGGCGGCAGGTGCACGTGCGCGACTACTTCTGACCCGTTCTGACCACGTCGCGCCACGGACCGTCGCACCGCCGGGGCACATACTGGGCGCGTGAACATCCCCGTCGCCTGGTCCGTCGTGCTGATCCTCACCGCCGCCTGGAACCTGCTCATCTGGCCCCGGTTCTGGCAGCGGATCGCCGCCGACCCCCGCTCGCGCGACGCCGACGGCCGCGCGACCCGGTTCCGCACGGTCCACGCGGTGCTCATCGGGGTCTCGCTGGCGCTGGCCCTGGCGGTCGGCGTCCTGGGCGTCCTCACCCTGTTCTGACCTCTCCCGCCCGGGCGCCGAGATCTGGCGCCGCGCACCCACGCCCGACGCTGCCCACTGAGACCTGGCGCCATGCAGCCGCGCCCGGCGCTGCCTGCTGAGATCTGGCGCCATGCAGCCGAGATCTGGTGTCTACGCCGAGATCTGGTGGCGCACTGCCAGATCTCGGCTCAACAACCAGATGTCGACGGCGAACCACCAGATCTCAGCGCATGGGGACACCGAGATCTGGTGGCCGCGCCACTCGCGCCCGCGCCTGCCCTGCCCTGCCGCGCCGAGATCTGGCGCTCGGCAGCCGAGATCTGGTGTCCACGTCCAGATCTGGCAGTGCGCCACCAGATCTCGGCTCAACCGCCAGATCTCGACGGCGAACCACCAGATCTCAGCGCGCCCGCGCGGCAGCGGCACCAGATCTCCCGAGCGCCGGCATTATTCGGTTGGCGGCATACCTGGAGGTAGGTATGGTGACGCCCATGAACACCGCCGCCGCACGCGACCGGCTCGTCGACGCCGCGCAGGACCTGTTCGCCGCCCAGGGCGTCGGCGCCACGAGCCCGCGCGCGGTGCTGGCGGCGTCCGGTGTCGGCCAGGGCAGCCTGTACCACCACTTCCCCACGAAGCACGACCTCGCGGTGGCCGCCGTCGGCGCCACGGTGGACGACGCGCTCGCGCGCGCCTTCCGCACCCTGGACAGCGGCTCCCCCGCCCTCGAGCGCGTGATCGCCTACCTCGAGCGGCCGCGCGACGCGCTGGCGGGCTGCCGGATCGGCCGGCACACGGCCGACCAGGCCGTGATGGACGACGACGGCCTGCGCGACGTGCTCACCGCCTACTTCGTGCGGCTGCTGGCGGCGCTCACCACGATCTTCCGCGAGACGGGCCTGCCCGACGACGTCGCCCGCGACCGCGCGCACGCCGCCCTCGCGATCATCCAGGGCGGGTACGTCCTGGCCCGCGCCACGCAGGACCCCGACGCGCTCACCGCAGCGGTGCGCGGTTTCGTCGGCCTGCTGGACCGGCACCAATGACCCCACAGCACCGACCACACAGCACCGACCACAAGGAGAGCACGTGACCCTCCGCGAGCGCCTGCGCGCGCTGCCCGCTTTCGCCCGGCCGGGCCTCCCGGCCTTCGACCCGGACGCCGCACCGGCGACCCCGCACGAGCTGTTCGAGGCCTGGCTGGACCAGGCGATCGACGGCGGCCTCCTGGCCCCGCACGCCGCGACCCTCTCGACGGCGGACGCCGCGGGGCACGTCACTGCCCGCACGCTGGTGCTCAAGGACGTGACGGCGGACGGGTGGTGGTTCGCGTCGCAGTCCACGGGGCCGAAGGGCCGGGACCTGGCGGCGAACCCGCACGCCGCGCTGACGTTCTTCTGGCCGGAGCTGGGCCGGCAGGTCAAGGTGACGGGCAGCGCCGCGCCGGCGGGGCCGGACGCGAGCCGGGCCGACTTCCTGGCCCGGCCCGACGCGTCCCGGGCGGCGGGCCTGGTGAACCGGCAGAGCGAGCCGCTGGGCTCGCGCGCGGAGTACGAGCGGGCGTTCGCCGAGGCGCTGCGCACCGTCACGGCCGACCCGGAGCTGGCGGCGGAGGGCTGGACGGCCTACGTGCTGGCGCCGACGAGCGTCGAGTTCTGGCAGGCGCCCGCCGACGGTCCGCACACGCGCCTGCTGTACCGGGCGGACGCCGACGGCTGGACGAGGGGGCTGCTGTGGCCGTGACCGGACCGACCGAGACCACCGGGCACGCCCTGGCCGACTCCTTCGCCGCCCTGGACGGGCTCCTGTCAGCGGTCGAACGGCTGGACCCGGAGGACCTGGCCGGACCGTCGGCCCTGGTGGGCTGGACCCGCGGGCACGTGCTGTCCCACGTGGCCGGGCTCGGCACGGCGCTGCTCGGGCAGGCCCGGGCGGCGGCCCGCGGCGAGGTGGTGCCCGTGTACGCGAGCCAGGCGGCCCGGGACGCCGGCATCGAGGCGGGCGCCGGGCGCACGGTGGCCGAGCACCTGGCCGTGCTGCGCGCACTGCGCGACGACCTGGCGGCGGCGTGGCCCGAGCCCGGTTCGCCGGTGTGGGACGCGCCCACCGGGTACCGCGCCGGCCCGCTGTCCGGCTGCCTGCTGGCCTGGTGGCGCGAGGTGCGGATCCACGCCGTCGACGCGCTGTCCGGCACGGCGCAGGAGATCGGCTTCGAGACGTGGGACGACGCGCTGCACGCCCACCTGCGCCAGTTCCTCGCGGTGCGGCTGCCGCGGGGCGTGTCCGTGGACGACGTCGCGGGCGACCCGCGGGACGTGACGGTGTGGCTGGCCGGCCGGGTGCCGCCGACGCCGCTGCCGGGGGACCTGCCCGCCCTGGGTCCGTGGCCCTCGGCGACGCCGGCCCGGTAGCCCGCCTCAGCGCGCCGCGGCGGCGACGCTGACGCCGGTGAGGCGTTCGGACATCTCCCACACCCGGGCGGCCTCCGGCTCGCTGCGCAGCGGCGGGTACAGGGGCTGCTCGGCGGGCGGGCCGCCGAGGTGCCGGGGGCCGCTCGGCCCGTAGAGCACGCCGGGCCGGGACTCCGGGCCGGTCGCGGCGAGCAGCGCGGGCAGCTGGGCCGACTCGACGGTGCCGAGCAGGATCCCGCGCGCCGAGAGCGCCCGGACGAGCCGCCCGCCCACCGTGACCCGGTCCCGGCCGATCTCCGGGCGTGCGGCGAGCAGGCTCGTGGGCGCCACGCCGGGGTGCGACAGGTTGCTGGTGACGCCCCACCCCTCGGCCGCGCTGCGGCGCTGCAGCTCGAGGCCGAACAACCCGAGCGCGATCTTGGACTGGGCGTAGGCGCGCATGCCCGAGTACGACCGCTCCCAGCTCAGGTCGTCCCAGTGGATGCCGCCGCGCTCGGCCGCGACGCTCACCTGGGAGGTGATGCGGGCCCGGCCGGCGCGCAGCAGCGGCATGAGGTGCGCGACGAGCGCGACGTGCCCCAGGTGGTTGGTGCCGAGCTGGAGCTCGAACCCGTCTGCGGTGGTCTGTCGCCCCGGGGGCTGCATCACGCCCGCGTTGTTGATCAGCACGTGGATCGGCCGGCCCTCGGCGCGCAGCGTCTGCCCGAGCGCGGCGACGGAGTCCAGCGACGCCAGGTCGAGGTCGTGCAGCGCGATGTCGGCGTCGGGCACGGTGCGCCGGACCGTGGCCGCGGCCGCCTCGCCCTTGCTCCGGTTGCGGACCGGCATCAGCACCTCCGCGCCCGCGGCCGCCAGCCGGGTGGCCAGGCCCAGGCCCATCCCGTCGCTGGCTCCGGTGACCAGCGCGCGCTTCCCGGCCAGGCTCGGCACGGTGATGTCCAGCGGTGTCCGTGACATGGGTACGGCTCCTTCGTGTCGTGCGCCGCCGGCGGGTGCCGGCGGTCATGACTCCGATCGTCGGCGGGCCGCGGGGCCGGAACCAGGGCCTGCCGATCACAGGCTCGCCGGGGCGTGGCTCCGGCGTCGGCGCGCGCGTGAGCGAGGTCACGGCACGTATCACGTGATTCATGCCACAGCGCTCGTTCCGCTTTTCACAAGCGGGCTATCGTTCTAGCCGTGACTTCTTACCACCAGAGCGCCCCCCGTCCCTCCGAAGAGGTCGACGTCGCGCTGATCGGCGGCGGGATCATGAGCGCCACCCTCGGTGCGCTGCTCACGATCCTGGAGCCGACCTGGCGCGTCGGGATCTACGAGCGTCTCGACGAGGTTGCGCTCGAGTCGTCCAACCCGTGGAACAACGCGGGCACCGGCCACTCCGCGCTCTGCGAGCTGAACTACACCCCGGAGCGCAAGGACGGCTCCGTGGACATCTCCAAGGCCGTCACGATCAACGAGCAGTTCCACACCTCCCGCGAGTTCTGGAACCACCTGCTCACCGCCGGCCTGATGGAGGGCACCGACTTCATCAACGTCACCCCGCACATGACGTTCGTGCGCGGTGCCGAGAACGTCGACTTCCTGCGCCGCCGCTACGAGGCCCTGAGCGCGCACCCGCTGTTCCGCGACATGGAGTTCAGCACCGACCCCGCCGTCATCGGCGCGTGGGCCCCGCTGATGACCCTCGAGCGCGACGCCGACGAGCCGATCGCCGCGACCCGCGCCGCCGCGGGCACCGACGTCGACTTCGGCTCGCTCACCAAGAAGCTGATCGGCTTCGCGACGGCGCACAACACCGAGCTGCACGTCAACCACGAGGTGCGTGGCCTCAAGAAGCTCAAGGACGGGCGCTGGCGCCTGACCCTGCACGACCGCTCCTGGAACGCCGGCACCCGGCGCCGCACCGTGACCGCGAAGTTCGTCTTCGTCGGCGCGGGTGGTGGCGCGCTGCCGCTGCTGCAGGCCTCGGGCATCAAGGAGGCCCGCGGGTACGGCGGCTTCCCGATCTCGGGCGAGTTCCTGCGCACCGCGAACCCCGAGCTCGTGGCGCAGCACCACGCGAAGGTCTACGGCAAGGCCGACGTCGGCGCCCCGCCCATGTCGGTGCCGCACCTGGACACGCGCATCGTGGACGGCAAGGGCTACCTCATGTTCGGCCCGTACGCCGGGTTCAGCCCCAAGTACCTCAAGAAGGGCAAGTACCTGGGCCTGATCACGTCGCTGCGCCTGCACAACGTGTTCTCGATGCTGGGCGCCGGTGTGAAGAACCTCGACCTCACCGGCTACCTGGTGGGCCAGGTCGCGGCCGCGCCGGAGACCAAGTTCCACGAGCTGCAGCGGTTCATGCCGACGGCGCAGCCGGGCGACTGGGAGAAGATCGTCGCCGGCCAGCGCGTCCAGGTCATCAAGTGGGTCAAGGGCAAGGGCGGCGTGCTGGAGTTCGGCACCGAGGTCGTGGCGGCCTCCGACGGCACCATCGCCGGCCTGCTCGGCGCGTCCCCGGGCGCGTCCACGGCGGTCGCCGCCATGACCGGCCTGCTGGAGCGCTGCTTCCCCGCCAGGTACGCGGAGTGGAAGCCGCAGCTCACCGCGATGATGCCGAGCCTCGGCGGCGCGGTGGCCGACGACGCCGCCCAGCTCGCCCCCCGCGAGACCGTCACCACGAACGCCTGACGTTCGCTGTCCCCCTCGGGGGGTCGTCGAGAACGACCTGAGGTACCGGATCGCTGCAGGTCCGGTACCTCAGGTCGTTCTCGGCTCAACCTCGGGGCAGAGCCGCCAGCAGGGCTGCCCAGCGGGTCAGGAGTGCGTCGACCGTCGTCGTCGCCTCCGGCGTCCGGGGCATGCGCGCGCGGACGGCGAGGCCGTCGTCGGTACGCGTCACCCAGAGCTGCAGGTCGTCCGCCCGGGTCGCGGCGGACACGTGGTGCGCGTCGTGCCGCACCGCGGCCGCGTACCCCGGCAGCCGCCGGTAGTCCAGGTACGACACCTGGAAGATGTCGACCCGCTCGAACCGCAGCGGCTCGGGCAGCGACTCCACCACCCGCTCGAGCGGTACCGCCGCCAGCTCGCGCGCGGCCCGCAGCGCCTTGCCCGTCGCGGCCAGGGCGGTGTCCGGCACGGCGGGTCGCGGGCGCACGGCGCCCGCCCAGTCCCGGGCCGGCACGGCCGGACCCTCCGTGTCGATCCGCAACGGCACGGTCGTGGTGTGCCAGCCGACCGACCCGCGGGCCGCGGCGTCCGCCCGGGTGTGCACAGGCAGCAGGGTCTCGAGCGTCGCCGGCCCGCCCAGGTCGCGCACCGCACGGGCGAGCGTGGTCAGCACGGCCGCGGACGTCGACGCCCCCGCGGCCCGCGCTCGTGCCCCCACCGCGTCGGCGGTCGCGGCGTCGCACAGCGGCACGACGACGGTGCGCTGGGGCAGGCGGGCGCCGTCGGGCACGCCCAGCGGCAGCGGGAACGTGGGCAGCGCCCAGCCGCGGCCCCGCAGGAAGCCGTGCCACGCGGCGAGGCGGGGGTCGTCGTCGCCCACGCGGAGCGGCACCGGCCGCGGCACGGCGTCCGCCCCGACCACGGCCGCCGGAGCGGACGCCGTGACCTCCTGCCGGGTGTGCGCGGCGTACGCGGCGGCCAGCTCGTCGACGACGACGGCGGTCGACCACGCGTCGGTGTGCAGGTGGTCCATCCCGAGCACCACCGTGGACCGCCCCGCCCGGCTGATCGCCGCGGGCAGGAACGCCGGGTACCCGAACGGCGCGCACCGGCGGCCGAGCTCGGCCACGAGGTGCTCCCGGGTCTGCGCCACGGTGGCGGTCGCAGGGCCCTCGTACCGCTCCCAGACCAGCGCGCGGGCGTCGTGCCGCACGAGGCGCACGTCGCCGGCCGTACCCGCCGCATCCTCGCGGAGCGCCTCGACCCGCAGGCCGGGGTGCCGGTCCACGAGCTCCCGGAACGCGGCCTCGAGAGCTTCGACGTCGACGGGTCCGTCGACGTCGAACGCGGCCGCGATCCACACGCTCGGCTCCCCCGCCGCCGCGCCGAGCAGGTGGTTGCGCTGGTTGAACGTGAGCGGGGCCGGGACCGGCGCGCGGTCCCGGCCCGGGCGCACGTCCCAGGTGACGACCCGGCCCGGCGCCGGCTCCCAGAGGTCAGCCGAGGCGAGCCGCACCCGTCTCCTCCCGGCGCTCGGTCCCCGGCTCGCCAGGATCCGCTGCCGCCGCGAACGTCGCCCTGAGCTCGGCCACGTACCGGTCCGCGGCGGCCTGCGCGGACGGCACGTCCGGCGTCTGCATCACCACGTACAGCCGCTCGTGGTCGCGGTTGACCCACAGCGACGCGTTGGCGGTGCGACCCTCCCCCGTGAAGTGCAGGCCGTTGGCGTAGGCCGGGCGGCCCGCGCCGGGGAACCGCCGCAGGTCGAGGTAGCTGATGAGCTGCGGGCTGCCGAGCGAGGCGGGGTCGAGCACGCCGCCCGCGAGCATGACGCCGAGCGCGGCGTGCACCGGCACCGCCGCCACGGCCCGGGCCCGGCGGAACGCGGCGTCCGCCACGGGCAGGACGGCGCCGAAGGACGCCGGGGTGCCGCCCTCGGACACCGGGAACGTGACCGGGGCGAAGTTGCAGAGCCAGCCCTGCGCCGTCTCGAAGCCAGGACCGCGCGAGCCCACCACGGTCACGCCGAACCAGTCGGCGGCGCCGGTCAGGCGCGCGTCGGTGAGCGCGATCCCGGCGAACACCGCGCCGGTGAACCGGGCGCCGTGCTCCGCCGCGAGCGCCTCGAGCCGGGCGAGCCCGTCGGCGTCGAGCAGGTCGGCCGAGCGGATCCGTACGGGCGCGGTCTCGCCCGGCGGGAGGCCGAGGTCGAGCGCGAACCGGGGCAGCCGGCCGCCGTGCGTGGTGACGGCGCCGGACCAGGCCTGGATCTCCGGGGCGTCGGGCGGTGTCGCGGCGGCCAGGGCGTGCTCGGCCCGGGCGTGGTCGAGGAACGACCCGGCCGTCGTGGGCTCGTCGGGGGCGTCGCCGCCGAGCTCGGCCTGGTACAGCTCCTCGATCTCGCTGAGCACCATGAGCTGGGACGCGCCGTCGGTGAAGGCGTGGTCGCAGCCCCAGAAGAGGCCGAGGCCGTCGTCGGTCACCACGACGCCGAGCGCGAACGGGGCCCAGGAGTCGGGCCGGCAGGCGGCGTCGAACGTCGCGGTCAGGTGCGTCGTCAGCCACTCGTCCCACGGCAGGCCGGGCGTGGGCGAGAACGCGGGCACCTCGACCGTCTCGAAGGCGACGGCATCGGCAGGGACCAGGTGCCGCACGGGGTCGCCGGCGTCGACGTCGAACCAGGTGCGCAGGCCCTCGTGGCGCCGCACGAAGCGGGTGAGCGCCCGGGCGAGGGCAGGGCCGTCGAACGGGCCGTCGAGGTGGGTGGCGGTGCCGGTCCACGCCCGGTGCACGCCGCCCGCGGCGCGGCGGGCGGCGTAGGCGCGCAGGTGGTCGCCCTGCAGGAACGACGGCGGGCCGGGGTCCACGGGAGCGGACGCCGCGGCGGCGAGCGCCGGCGCCGTCGGCCGCACGTGCAGCACCTGGCCGGGGGCGGTGGTCCAGGTGCCCAGCGCGCCGAGGATCATGCGACCGCCTCCCGCAGCCCGGCGGAGCCGAAGGCGCCCAGGCTGGTGCGCAGCTCCGTGATCAGGGCGTCCATCGCGGCGTGCGCCTCGGGGGTGTCGGGGTGGCGGGTGGACACGTTGAGCCCTTCGTGGGTGCGCAGGAACCAGAGGTACAGCTCGTCGGTGCCGTAGGCGGGGCTGCGCAGGGTCCGCGCGGACCAGGAGCTCCAGCGTTCGGCGCCGGGCACGAACCGGGTGTCGACGTACGACACGGCGAAGTGGGGGGTGTCGGCGATCCCGCCGAGCTCGGCGACGCGGGCGAACGAGTACCGCACGAGGGGTTTCCCGGCCGAGATCGCGGCGTGCACCCGCTCGACGGAGGCGGTCAGGGCGTCGCCGTCGACCACGTGCGCCGGGCCGGCGGCGCCGTCCACCTCCCGCAGCAGGGGCCGGGTGCCGCTCAGGTCCAGGTCGACGGGGCACAGGCCCACGTACCAGCCGACCGCGGCGGCGTGCTGCGGCGCGTACCGGGTGTGCATCGGCAGCACGAACCGGAGGCGGTCGACGCCGTGCACCCGGCGCGCGGCGTGCGCGAACGCGGCCAGCACCCCGGACTGTGCCGACGCGCCCCGGGCGCGGCTGCGGTCGCTGAGGTCGTCGGTCTGCTCGACGGTGGCGAGCCACTCGGAGCGGGACGCCTGCGGGCGGGCGGCCTCGGCGGCGCCGGCGGCGGGGCGCGTGACGCCGGCGTAGCGCGGGAACGCGGCGTCCGGCCCGAGGAAGTCGAGCCAGCGGCGCACGGGTTCGCCGTCGGCGGCGAGCGTCATGGCCAGCTTGCGGTCCTCGGCGGAGAAGTCGACGTGGGAGCCCACCTCGAGCGCGCGGAGCTCGGCGTCGGGCACGCCGCGGCGGGCGGCGTCGTACAGCGAGACGATCTCCTCGAACCAGAGCAGCTGGGAGTAGGCGTCCATCACGGAGTGGTCGGCGCCGAAGGCGAGCACGAAGCCGTCGTCGGCCGCGGGGCTCGGCTCGGGCACGACGCTCGCGAGCACGCAGTGCGGCCAGGCGGTGGGCGAGACGTCGGCGAGCAGGCTGGGCAGCAGCGTGCCCACCTGGGTGGCGGTGAGGTCGCCGACCACGAGGTCGCGGACGGCGACGGCCTCGGCCGGGGCGGTGACGCGGCGCCAGCCGCTGTCGGCGTCCCGCGTGACGGTGGTGCGCAGCACCTCGTGGCGGCTCATCCAGGCGTGGATCGCGCGCCGCAGCGCCTCGGGCTCGTACGGGCCGGGCACCCGCAGCACCGAGCCGATCCAGGAGCCGGGCTCGGAGTCGCGCAGGTGGGCCTCGTGACCCGGCGACAGGTCGCGCGGGTCCTGCTGCCATCGTCCGGCGTCGGCGCGTGGCGTCCACGACGTCACGGTCCCGGCGGGCAGCTCGTAGGCCGACAGCTCGGTGTATTCCATACGTGCGGGTCCCTCGAGTCGTTGTGTGGGCGAGTCGGTGTGGGCACGGCCGGCACGACGTCGGACGAGTTCCGCAGTCCCCTTGCGGCGACCTTTATACCGGATATGCCGGGTGAAAGTTAGTCCCCTGCGATATGCCGGGTATGGTCTGCCACTTGAAGACGACCGTGCCCGAACCGGACGGGAGACGAGCGTGACCGACACGCCACGCACCCTGCGCCTGCAGTTCGCCGACGACATGTTCCTGCGCCGGCACGAGGGCGGCGCGAGCCCCGCCGTGAACCAGGTGCTGTGGCGGCTGGACGGCCCGTACGACGCCGACCGGCTCCGTGACCTGGCCGAACGCCTCGGCCAGGGCGCGCTGCACCGTCGGGTGGTCCGCGCCCGCGTGCCCGGGGCGCGGCACCGGTGGGCGCCCGCCGGCACCCTGCCCGTGCTGGACCTGCGCACCGCGGCCGTGGCCGAGGACGGGATCGGCGCCTGGGCGCAGGCCGAGGCCGACGTGCCGCTCGACCCCGCCCGCGGCCGGTCCTGGCGGCTGGCCGCCGCCGACGTCGTGGCCGACGGCGACGACGGCGCGGCCGTCGTCGGCGGGATCGTGTCCCTGACGTGCGCGCACGCCGTCGCCGACGGCGCCGCCCTGATCGACGCCGTGGTGCGCGCCGCGACGCACGCCGACCCGATCGTCGTGCCGGTGCCGGAGCGCGGGAGCCGGGCCCTGCTGGCCGACGCCGCCGACGCCGCGGCCCAGGCGGCGGCCGTGGCGCGCTGGGCACAGGCCCGCGCGCGGCAGGCGGCGCGCGACCGGCGGGCGGCGGCGGGACCGGACGCGACGGCGACCGGGCTTCCGGCCGGGGCCGAGCCGACGACCGGACCGCCCGCCGGGTTGCCCGCCGCGGCGCGGACGCCCGCCGGGTTGCCCGCCGCGGCCCAGGCCGCGCCGCCGCCCCGCGACCCCGGCACGTGGCGCGCCCCCGTGCTGCACGTCGAGCTGCCCTCGGAGCGCGTGGCCGAGGCCGCCGCCGAGCGCGGCGGCACGCCCAACACCTGGTTCGTCGCGTTCCTCGCGCGGCTCGTGCACGCCACGGGCCGCTTCCCGGGCGAGCCGGTACCCGTCGCGCTGCCCGTGGCCACCCGCGCGCCGGACGACCCGCGCGCCAACTCCACCAAGATCGCCCGCGTCACCATCCCGGCGGACGTGCTCGACGCCCGCGACCTCGGCTGGGTGCGGTCCGCCGCGAAGGAGGCGTACGCCGCCGTCGGCCAGGCGGAGCCCGGCGCCGCGCCGGTGCCGCTCGAGCTGGTGCAGATGCTGCCCGACACCGTCGTCAGCCGCCTGCCGCAGCCGCCCGTCGCGGCGGCACTGGCCTCCAACCTGGGCAAGCCGCCCGCGGGCTACACCCAGGCGCCCGGCGGGTCCGTCCGCGCGGTCGCCACCCTGTCGCACTACCAGGGCGCCACGGCCGCCGAGCTGCGCGCAGCGGGCGGCGGCCTGGTCGCCTTCTGCACCACGGTGGGCCCGACGACGACGCTCAGCGTCGCCGCCCTCGACCCCGACCGCGTGCCCGACGCCGGCACGCTGCGCGCACTCGTCCTCGCCGAGGCCGCCGCCTGGCGTCTGCCCGCGGTGCCGTGGTGACAGCCCGGGCCCGGTCAGACCCGGACGCCGCCGTCGAGCGCGTCGGCCGCGGCGGCGACCGCCCGGCCGGCGGGCACGAGCCGCGCCGCGAGGGCGGTGGCGCGGGCCGCCGTGGCGTCGTCGAGCACCTCGGCGAGCGCGCCGGCCAGGACGCCGGGCTCGGTGAGCGCGCTCGCCCGCCGGGCCACGCCGACCCCTGCCCGGCGCAGCAGCTCGCCCCACAGGGGCTGGTCGGCCGAGTACCAGCCGACCACGGCGGGCAGCCCCGCCCGCAGCACGGCCCCCGTGGTGCCCGCGCCGCCGTGGTGCACCGCGGCCCGGCAGCGGGGCAGCACCGCGGCGTGGTCCACCGCGCCGACGACGCGGACCC
The DNA here is from genome assembly GCF_024171955.1 of Promicromonospora thailandica. Classification (GTDB taxonomy): domain Bacteria; phylum Actinomycetota; class Actinomycetes; order Actinomycetales; family Cellulomonadaceae; genus Promicromonospora; species Promicromonospora thailandica. The sequence goes on from NZ_JAMTCS010000004.1 coordinate 183,585, forward strand.
GCGCGCCGGTGCCGCCCGCCGCGACCGCCGAGAAGTCGTTCCAGCCCGCGCTGACCAGCGCCCGCACCCCGAGCTGCGCGCACGCGGCGTCGACGGCGGCCAGGAGCGCGGCGGGGTCGGCGACCGGCATCGACCCGAACCCGACGTACACGGGCGGGTCGCCGTCGACCAGCCAGTCGTCGAGCCCGCCGTCCCGCGCGTCGAGCCGGTCGCCGGCCCGCGCGCCGGTCTCGCCCAGGCGGGCGCGGGCGTCGTCGTCCAGGGCGAGGAAACCGGTGAGCGGGCGGCGCGGCCCCCACTCCGCGGCCAGGCCCGGCACCAGCACCGGGTCGTAGGCCTGGATCTCCACGGCACCGGCGTCGCGCAGGCGAGCCGGCAGGTGCACCCGGGTGCCGGGCAGGCCGAGGGCGGCACGCTGCTCGTTCTCCGCGCGCCGGGTAAGACCCCAGCGCACGCGCTCCCCCAGCGCCCACGCCGCCCGGGTCGCGCGCGGCCCGCGCAGCCCGCCGACCGGCGCCACCACACCGTTGGCCCGCACGGGGCAGTAGTGCAGGGCGGCCGTGCGCAGCCCGCGCCGTTCGGCCACGGCGGCCGCGACCTCCTGTCCCAGCGGGCCGGTCACCACGGTGTCGGCGCCGCCGACGTCGTCCAGCAGCGCCGTCAGCCCGGTCCGCAGCTCGGCCCAGCCCGCCGCCGCGACGGCGCGCAGCGCCCGCACCCGGCGCACGGGGTGGGCCGACCGCATGTCCCGCCGCACCAGGTCCGAACCCAGCAGCCGGGCCGAGTCGATGCCCAGCGGCACGGGGTCCAGACCCAGCCGTCCCGCGAGCGGAACCAGGTTGGGGGCCACGCCGGTCACCACCTCGTGCCCGCGGCGCCGCAGCTCCAGCGCGACCGCGAGCGCCGGCTGGACATCTCCTCGACTGCCCACCAGGGCCATGACGTGACGCACGCGCGCACCCTACCGACCCACGGCTCTTTCACCCGCACCGCATCCGCACCGGAGGCCCCGTGACCAGCCCAGCCACCCTCACCGACCCGGCGGCGACCAACCGCCTCACCTACGACGACGACCTGTTCCTGCGCACCCGCCGCGTGCTCGGGGTCTCGGTGGTCAACCAGACCGTCTGGCGGCTGCCCGTGCCGCTGGAGCCCCGCGCGGTGCGGGCCCTGCACCGCGGCCTGACCGAGGGTCCGCTGCAGCGCGTGGTCCGGCCGGGGCGGCTGCCCGGCGCGCGGGCCCGGTGGTCGGCGTCGGCGGTCTCGCTCGATCCGGCGATCGAGTCCACGCCCGTGCGCGACGACGCGGTGCTCGCCTGGGCGGACCGGCAGGCCCAGGCGCACCTCGACCCGGAGCAGGGCCCCACCTGGGCTCTCGCGGCGGCGCCCACGGTGAGCGGGGGCAGCGTGCTCAGCTTCGTCACGTCGCACGTGGTCGCCGACGGCGGCATGCACGTGGGTGCCCTCCAGGCCGCGGTCGCCGCCGCCGGGTTCCGCGCGGACGACACCGGCGGCTTCACGTCGCCGTCCGGCCCCCGCCGTCTGCCGCGGGACGGCGAGCGGATCCGCACGGGGCTGGTGGCCGACCTGCGCGACGCGACCGGGCAGGCCCGGGCCGCCGTGGGCGGTCTGCGCCGGGCCGTGCGCCAGGGGCCCGTGCCGCCGGTGCTGGCGCAGCAGTCCTCGGACCGGCCGCGCCCCGAGCCGCGCGCCGACGACACGCAGCCGGCGCACCCGCCCGTCGTCGTGGTCGACACCGACGCCGCAACCTGGCACCGCACGGCCCACGCCGCGGGCGGCACGGCGAACTCGCTGCTCATCGCGGTGTGCACGGAGATCCTGCTGGCGGCCGGCGCGGCGACCGCGGGCATGCCGGTGCGGGTGTCCGTGCCCGTGAGCCTGCGCGGCAAGGACGACCTGCGGTCGAACGCGACGTCGGGGGTGTCGATCACCGTCGACACGACCGTGACGCCGGCGCCGGAGCGTGCCGGGGTGGTGGCCGACATGGCGCAGATCCGGGCGAGCGCGTCCGCGGAGTTCCGGGCCCTGACGTCGGGCACGCGCGTGGACACCCTGGGGCCGCTGAAGCCGCTCATGCAGATGGTGCCGGACGCCGTGGCCAAGCGCGCCGCGCGCGACGCCACCGCGCCGCTGTGCCTGGCCTCGAACCTGGGAAGGCTGCCGGCGGGGTTCGCCGCGCCGCTCGGCACGCCGGCCACGAGCGTGCTCATGCGCGGGGTGACGCAGGGGCTGACCCGGGGCCGGCTGCGACAGATGCGCGGCGGCCTGGACTCGTGGTGGTCCGAGCACGACGGCGTCGCGACGCTCGTGGTGCTCGGCCTCGACATCGAGCGGCTGGGCGAGCCGGGCCAGGTGCGTGCCGCGGTGGAGACGGTCTACGCCCGGCACGGACTCCCGGTCCGCTTCTGGTGAGCAAGGGTGGGCCGGTGTCAGGCCGCCATGCGGAGCGGGGGGTGGCCCGGCTCCTCGACGGGGTCAGGGGCGGGGGTGCTCCGGCGGCGGCGCGTCGCCAGCACCCCGGCCGACGCCGCGGCGAACGAGACGACGCCGAACCCCGTGGACCAGGCGTCCAGCTCGGCCGTGACCGCGAAGGCGACGACGGCCGCGGCGGGCACGGCCAGACCGATCGGCAGCGAGAACCGGGCCAGCCGCAGGGCGCGGGCCATGCGGGCGACGCTCCAGCCGACCGCGGCCCACGTCATGAAGGTCAGGGCCGCGCCGCCGAACGACGCGAACAGCTCGCCGGCGTTCTGCGCGCCGGTCGGGGGCCCGAACCAGAAGAGCTCCGTGGTCGCGACGAGCGCCAGGAACCCGACGACCGCGACCGCACCGGTCGCGAGAGAGCGTGTCAACACTCGGCCTCCGCACTGAGGGACTGCGCCGGGCTTTCCTGGCGCGCCCCTTTATACCAAGTCGTTACCCCGCGATCACAGCGCGGTACCTTCGTTTCACCCGCGCCTGACCACCTGTAGGCGCAGGCCGCCGCCCCCTGGCGCCCTGTGCCGGACCACCGGCGCCCGTCTCAGAGCGCCTGCACGATCAGCTCCACCTGCTCCTTCGCGTCTCCGAACAGCATGGCTGTGTTCTCACGGAAGAACAACGGGTTCTGCACGCCCGCGTAGCCCGTGGCCATGGACCGTTTGAAGACCACCACCTCCTGAGCCTGCCACACCTCGAGCACCGGCATGCCCGCGATGGGCGAGCCGGGGTCGTCCTGCGCGGCCGGGTTGACCGTGTCGTTGGCGCCGATCACGAGCACGACGTCGGTCGCGGGGAAGTCGCCGTTGATCTCGTCCATGCCGAGCACCTGGTCGTACGGCACCTTGGCCTCGGCGAGCAGCACGTTCATGTGCCCGGGCAGGCGCCCCGCCACGGGGTGGATGCCGAACCGGACGGTGGTGCCACGCGCCGTGAGCCGGGCGACGAGGTCCGCGACCGGGTACTGGGCCTTCGCCACGGCCATGCCGTAGCCCGGCACCACGATCACCGAGCGCGCGGCGGTGAGCCGGTCGGCCACCTCGAGCGCCGTCGTCTCGCGGTAGGTGCCCGGCTCGACCGGGCCGCCCGGTGCGGCGGCGCCGGTCTCCGCGCCGAACCCGCCCAGGATCACGCTCACGAAGGACCGGTTCATCGCCCGGCACATGAGATAGCTGAGGATGGCACCCGAGGAGCCGACCAGCGCCCCGGTGATGATCAGCAGGTCGTTGCCCAGCATGAAGCCCGCCGCGGCAGCCGCCCACCCGGAGTAGGAGTTCAGCATCGAGACGACGACGGGCATGTCGCCTCCGCCGATCGCCGCCACCAGGTGCCAGCCCAGGGCCAGCGCCACCAGCGTCATGAGCAGCAGCGGCACCAGGCCGACCGCGGGCGCCGTCAGGAACCACCAGAGCAGCCCGCCGCAGGCCACGACGGCGGCGAGGTTGAGCCAGTTGCGGCCGGGCAGGAGCAGCGGCGAGGAGCGCAGCCGCGCCGAGAGCTTGCCGAACGCCACCACCGAGCCCGTGAGGGTCACGGCGCCGATCAGCACACCCAGGAAGACCTCGACCAGGTGCACCGTGCCGCCGGCCCCCGGCGTCGCGGGCTCCGTGAGGTAGGACCCGAAGCCCACCAGCACGGCCGCCGCGCCGACGAACGAGTGGAGCAGCGCGATGAGCTCCGGCATCTGGGTCATCTCGACCGTGCGGGCCCGCCAGGTGCCGACGGCGGCGCCGACCAGGAGCACCAGCAGGATCAGCCCCGCCGTCACCCCGACGGGCCGCTCGGACCGGACCAGCGCCAGGGCGACCGTCGCGGCGAGCGCGAGCACCATGCCGCACATGCCGAGCAGCACGCCGCGGCGCGCCGTCTCCTGCCGCGACAGGCCGGCGAGCGACAGCACGAACAGCACGCCCGCCACGAGATACACGGCCTGCACCACCGACTCCACGCTCATCCCCGTGCTCATCGCCCGCTCCCCTCGCCGGCACCGCCGCGGTGGAACATGCCGAGCATGCGGTGCGTGACCAGGAAGCCACCGAAGATGTTGATGCTCGCCACCGCCGAGGCCAGCACGGCCAACGTCGTCACCACCGGGTCCGACGAGCCGATCTGGAGCATGCCGCCGACGAGGATGATCCCCGAGATGGCGTTGGTCTGGGACATCAGCGGGGTGTGCAGTGCGTGGGTGACGTGCGAGATCACGTAGAACCCGACCACGACGGCCAGCGCCAGCACCGTGAAGTGCGCGGCCTGGTCCGGCGGGGAGGCCGCCACCGCGAGCACCCCGAGCACGGCCGCGACCGCGAGCAGGACGACGCGGCCGGCCGGCCGCCGCGCCCGGGCCGGCGCCGGGGCGGCCGCCGCGGGGGCCGCCCCGGAGGCAGCGGCACCCGGCCCTTCGGCGACCGCCGCCCCCGCCGAGACCGCGACCGGCGGGGGCGGCCACAGCACCTCGCCGTCGCGGGCCACGGTCATGCCGCGCACCACGACGTCGTCCAGGTCGAGCACGAGCCGCCCGTCCTCGTCCGGCGTGCCGAGCTGGACCAGGTTGGCCACGGCGGTGCCGAGCAGCTCGGAGGTGTGCCGGGGCATGCGGTCAGGCAGGTCGGTGTACCCGAGCACCACCACGCCGTTGTCGCTCACGACGCGCTCGCCGGGCACCGTCAGCTCGCAGTTGCCGCCGCCGGGCGCGGCCAGGTCCACGACGACGCTGCCGGGGCGCATGCCCGCGACCATCTCGGCGGTGATCGTGGTGGGCGCGGTGCCGCGCACGAGCGCCGTCGTGACCACGACGTCGGCCCCTGCGGTCTCGGCCGCGTACGCGCGCAGGGCCGCGGCCTCCTGGTCGGCCGTGAGCGCCTGGGCGTAACCGTCGGCGCTGACCTGCTGGGCCGCGTCGTCGGCCCGGACCACCGTGGCCCCCATGGACTCGATCTGCTCGGCCGCCTCCGGTCGCACGTCGAAGGCGCGCACCTGCGCGCCGAGGCTGCCGGCCGCGCCGATGGCCGCGAGCCCGGCCACGCCCGCGCCGATGACGAAGACGGTGGCGGGGGGCGTGGTGCCCGCCGCGGTGACCTGGCCGGAGAACATCCCGCCGAACTCGGCCGCCGCCTCGACCACGGCGCGGTACCCCGCGACGTTCGACAGCGCGCTCAGCACGTCCAGCGACTGCGCGCGGGAGATGCGCGGCACGGCGTCCAGCGCGAGGGCGGTCACGCCGCGGTCCGCGAGCTCGGCCAGCAGCTCGGGCCGCGCGGCCGGCGACATCTGGGCGATCAGCACCGCGCCGGGCCGCAGGGCCGCCGGACCGGGTGCCGCGAGCGACGCGGGGGCGCGGGTCACGGCCACCACGTCTGCGGCCCAGGCCTCGGCGTCCGGCACGACCGAGGCCCCCGCCGCCGCGTAGGCCGCGTCGGGGAAGCCTGCCCCCGCGCCGGCCCCCGCCGCGACCGCGACCTCGTAGCCCAGGCCGACCAGCCGGGCCGCGGTCGTCGGGGTGGCGGGCACGAGCGGTCCGCCGTCGTCCGGTATGCCGATGCGCATGTGACCCTCCTCGCTCACGTGCGCAACCTACCCTGTGCCTCCGACACGCCCCGGCCGCGGGGCGACACGCCCGGCGGGCCCCGCCTCAGGCCGAGACGACCGGCCGCGGGAACGTGACCGGCAGGCTCACCGGCTGCCGGATCCACAGGGCGCGCTCCCAGGTGACCTCCGCCGCCGGCACCCGGAGCGTGAGGTCCAGGCGGCGCAGCACCGTCTCGACGGCGATCCGCGCGATCACCCGGGCGGTCCGGGGCGCCGGGCAGGCGTGCGGCCCGGTGCCGAACGAGACGTGGGCACGACTGCCGACGTGGTCCCACGGGTCGCCCGTGTCCGTGCGCGGGTCGGTGTTGGCGGCGTGGATCGCGAGCACGAGCGGGTCCCCCGCCGCGACCACCTTGTCGCCCAGCACGATCTCCTGGCGCGCGAACCGCGGCAGCGTGTGGATCGTGGGTGTCGAGCGCGCCAGCACCTCGTCCATGGCGTGGTCCAGGTCCATCCGGCCGCCGTGCAGCCGGCCGGAGAAGCGCGCGTCGGTCAGGGCACGCAGCAGGGTCTGCCCCACCCAGGCGGTGAGCGTCAGGTTGCCGGAGTAGGCCACCACGAGCAGGGAGTGCGCCACCTCGACGTCGTCCCGCAGGTTCGGGTGCGCGACCAGCGCGCTGGCGAGGTCGCGCCGCGGGCGGGCGCGCCGCGCCGCCGCGAGCGCCACCAGCATGCGGTCCACCTCGGCCACGGCCTCGGCCGCACCGGGGCGGCCGCCCGCGACGAGGCGCGTGAGGTCGAAGAGGCGCTGCCCGTCCTCGGGGTCGAACCCGATCATGTCGGCGACGACGAGCAGCGGGATCATCGACGCGTACTCGAGCATGAGGTCGGCACGCCCGCGGTCCTCGAACCGGTCGATGAGCAGGGTGCAGAAGGTACGGGTGCGGGCGGCGGTGATGCTCTCGGAGAGCTGCTCGAAGGCGTCGTCGAGCGGCACGCGCAGGCGTCGCCGCAGCGCCCCGTCGGTGTGGTTGGCGGCGAGGCGCTGGTGGGACGTGAGCACGGGGCGCAGGCCGGACCCCGGCGGCAGGCCACCGCGGGCGTGCCCGTTCCACGTGCGGGGGTCGGTGGCGAAGAGGTGCTCGCCCCGCATCACCTCGTAGACGAGCCGCTGGCCCAGGACGAGCCAGGCGGGGACGCCCGGTTCCAGCTCGACGGGGGCCACCTCGCCCCAGTCGCGCTCGAGCTCGTCGTAGAGCTCGCGGGGGTCGGGCAGCGCCGACGCCTCCACCAGGGATCTCAGGGGGACGACACCGGACAGACCGTCAAGCCGAAGCACTTGCCCGATATGCCCGGGTTCAGGTATTTTCATGGATCCACCACTCTGTGCAGTCGTCCTCGATCGCCCAGGGTGAACCCACCCGTGTCGCTGTCGCAGTCGTGACCACGGCCCCCGCCGTGGCTACCATGTCTGCGAGGGCATACACTGTCGCACCCTCGAACCACCCTGTCGAGACCCATCCGGGTGGTGCCACAGCCACCCGGCGGGCACCACCGACGAGCAAGGCGGCACCACCGACGAGCAAGGGGGGCACGTGACTCTGTACTCCGAGCGGGAACGCCCGGACGACCTGGTGCAGAGCGTCGCGCGCGCCCTCCGGGTCCTCGAGGTGGTCACCCGGTCGCCAGGCCTGCCCGTCAAGGCCATCGCCCGGCGCAGCGGCCTCAACCTCTCCACCACGTACCACCTGGTGCGGACGCTCGCGTACGCGGGCTACGTCGCGCGGCTCAAGGACGGCACGTACGACGTCGGCGAGCAGGTGAGCAACCGCTTCTACGAGCAGCTCGGCTCGCTCGGCCGCGGTCCCGACACCCGCGAGGTGCTGCGCCACCTCGCCCAGAGCACCGGGTACAGCGCCTACCTGGGCCGCATCAGCGCGGGGCGCGTCGTCGTCGTCGACTACGCGGAGGCACCGGGCTCGCCCTACCTCGAGGACCTGGAGCGCGGGCTGGACGTCTCCGCCCACGCCACCGCGCTCGGCAAGGCCCTGCTGCTCGGCATGTCCCGCCGCGAGCGCCACGAGCTCGTGGTCGAGGCCGGGCTGCGCAAGTTCACGCCGCGCACCGCCACGGACATCACGGCGCTCGACGGGCAGCTCGCCCGCATGCGGCCGGACGCGGTGGTCGAGGAGCACGGCGAGTTCCGCGACGGCATCACGTGCGCCGCGCACCTCGTGCCCCGCCGGCACGGCGAGGCGGCGTGGGCCGTGGGGCTCACTGTGCCCGACGAGATGGTCCCCCAGCACGCCCGCCGCGAGCTCCGCCTGGTGGCGAGCGATCTGGCCGGCGCCTGAGCGGTCAGACCGCACGAGCGCTGCCGGACCGCGGCACGCACAGCGTGAGCGCCTCGCGGTGCGCCTCGACCGTGAGCGGCACGGCGCCCACCGGCTCGCCGTCGGCGTAGGCCACCAGGCCCGCCGGCCCCTCGAGCCGGAGCGCGGACGTCCGCAGCGTCGTGACCCCGGGCCGCCCGACGTGGTCGCCCGCCTTGACGAGGGCGTCGAACGCGAGCACCCGGAACCGGCCCACGGCCTCGATCAGCGTGACGTCGAGCAGCCCGTCGGAGGGCTCGGCGTCCGGGCAGATCGGCACGCCGCCGCCGTAGTACCGGGTGAGGCCGACCGCGAGCATGTAGCCGTCGCGGTCCAGCCGCGGCGCGCCCGCGGGGTGCAGCCGGTAGCCGAACCGGCGCAGCCGCAGCCACTCCAGGTACACGGCCACCTTGTACCGGGCCGGCCCGGTGGGCCAGGTCATGCGGTTGGTGCGCTCGTTGGTCAGGGAGTCCAGGCCCGCGCACAGCACGGTGACGAAGTGCCGCACCGTGCCGTCGGCGGCCGTGACGGTCCCGGCGTCGACCCGCCGCCGGGCACCGTCGAGCGCGAGGTCGGCCGCGGCGGCGGCGTCGTGCAGGGGGATGCCGTGCTCGCGGGCCAGGTCGTTGCCCGTACCGCCCGGGATCACCGCGAGCGGTACGCCGGCGGCCAGCACCGGTCCGAGCACCGCCGAGACCGTGCCGTCGCCGCCGACCACCACGAGCACGTCGGGCCGCTCCTCGACGGCGCGTCGCCCCAGCTCCACGGTCTCGCGCTCGCCGGCCCCCTCGTAGACCCGGACGACGGCGCCCCGCGCCCGCAGCCGCTCGACCGCGACCTGCCCGCTGTCCGCACCGGCCCCGCGCCCCGACACGGGGTTCACGAGCACGGCGACGTGCCCGCCTGACGGCTCTGTCATGCGCGCAACCTACCGGACCCGCGCGGGGGCGAGGAGCGCGCCCGGGTTCATGATCCCCGCGGGGTCGAGCTCGGCCCGCACGGCCCGGAGCATCCGCACGCCCGCCGGGCCGATCTCCTGCTCCAGCCACGGTGCGTGGTCCGTGCCCACGCCGTGGTGGTGGGTGATCATGCCGCCCGCCGCCATGATCGCGTCGTTGGTCCGGGCCTTGATCCGCAGCCAGGCGTCGAGCGGTTCGGGGCCCAGGCCCGCGATCACCGTGAAGTAGAGCGACGCGCCCGTCGGGTAGACGTGCGACACGTGGCACAGGATGCGGTGGCGCGCGTCGGCCCCGTCGAACCCCTGCGTCAGCGCGGAGGTGACGGAAGCCTTGAGTGCGCGCAGGTTCGACCAGGTCGTGGCCGTCTCCAGGGTCTCGCAGAACACGCCGTGCGCGAGCAGCGCGTCGCGCAGGTACGGCGCCTTGAAGCGGCCGTGGTCCCACGCGGCGGCGAGCCGGGGCGCGGCGGGCACGCCGCCCGCCTCCTGCAGCACGCGGCTCGTGGCCGCGCGACGCGCGGCCGCCAGGTCGGCGGGCCCCTCGTGCACGACGACGGCGGAGCACCCCTTCGTCAGCGCCCGGCCGATGCTGCCCACCTGCGCCAGCGACACCGCCGTCTCGGCCTCGTCGGACAGGCGGATCACGGTGGGCCCCGTGCCGAGCTGCGCGACCCGGCGCAGGCCGTCGGCGCCCGCCGCGAAGCCGCCGAACGTCCACGCGTCGAACAGGCGGGCTTCCGGCACGGGGTGCACCCGCACGCGGACCCGCGTGATCACGCCGAACGTGCCCTCCGAGCCGAGGAACCACCGCACCAGGTCGGGCCCCGCCGCCGAGCCGGGCGCACGGCCCAGGTCGAGCGTGCCCGTGGGGGTCACCACGCGCAGGCCCGTGACCATGGCGTCGAACCGCCCGTGGCCCGCCGAGCTCTGGCCCGAGGAGCGCAGCGCGGCGAACCCGCCGAGCGTCGCGAACTCGAAGCTCTGCGGGAAGTGCCCGAGCTCGAACCCTCGCTCCCCCAGCACCGCCTCGGCGGCGGGCGCCGTCGTGCCCGCGCCGAAGGTGGCCTCCTGGTCGACGTCGTCGAACGCGATCAGTCCGGACAGCCGGCGCAGGTCCAGGCTGACCACGCCGCGGTGCGGGCCCGCGTCGGGCTCCAGGCCGCCGGTGACCGCGGTGCCGCCGCCGAACGGCACCACCGCGAGGCCGCGCTCGCCCGCGACGGCCAGCACCGCCGCCACCTCGTCGTCCGTGCCCGGCAGCACGACGGCGCCCGGCGCCGCCTGCTCGGTCTGCCGACGGCGCAGCAGGTCGGGCGTCGACTTGCCGCCCGCGTGCAGCAGCCGCACGTCGTGCCCCGTGCGCACGTGCTCCGCGCCGACCACGCCGGCCAGCGCCGCGAGGTCGGGGTCCGGCAGGGGCGGCGTGCTGATCCGGACGTCAGCGAGGTCGGGGCCGGGCGGCGCCTTGGGCACCCGGCCCAGCACCGCGCCGAGGAGCAGCTTCACGCCGCCCGGGAGGCCGTGGGCCCGGGCCGGGTCGCCCCAGCCGTCCCAGCGCATGTCGAGGCGCTCGTCCTGTGGCTGCGTGCTCACGGAGTCCTCCGGGTCGTCTCGGGTGAGGTGCGTTACAGTTTGACACAAGATGACAATTCGTAACGACCCCCCGGTGCGGCACGCCGACACCGCCACCACCGTCGCCCACCCTGCCGGCGCCGACCCGGTCGAGGCGCGCCTGCTGGAGGCCGCCTCCGAGCTGGTGGCCACCCGCGGCACGCGCGGCCTGTCGATCGCGGAGCTCGCCCGCTCGGCCTCCGTCTCGCGCCCCACGGTCTACCGCCGCTGGGAGTCGGCCGACGACGTGCTGCGCGCCCTCGTCGCCCACCGCATGCAGCGGATCATCACGCAGGTCGGCCCGCAGGCCGCCGACCGCGCGACGCTCGTCGACAAGGTGGTCCGGTTCGGCGAAGCGTTCCACGCCGACCCCGTGCTCGCCCGCCTCCTGGAGGCCGAGCCCGAGGTCTTCACGCGCTACTCCTTCCAGCGGATCGGCCGGTCGCAGCGCGTGGTGCTCGAGTGGCTCGCCGCAGCGATCGCCGCGGGACAGGCCGGCGGAACGGTCCGCGCGGGCTCCGCCACCGACATGGCCGTCATGGTGCTGCTCGTCTCGCAGTCGGCGGTGCTCTCGCACAAGACGGTGACCACCGTCATCGACGCCGGGGCGCTGCGCACCGAGCTCGCCCGCACGCTCGACGGCTACCTCCGCCCCTGACCCCGTCGTCACCCACCGGAAGCAGGACCGATGTCCACCGCCCTCACCGCCCGGCGCCGCGCGGACGAGCTCGACGCGCTGACCTCCCGCACGGTCGACGTGCTCGTGGTCGGCGGAGGCGTGACGGGCGCGGGCGCGGCGCTCGACGCGGCGGCCCGGGGCCTGTCCGTCGCCCTGGTCGAGGAGCGGGACCTGGCCTGGGGCACCTCCCGCTGGAGCTCCAAGCTGGCGCACGGCGGCCTGCGCTACCTGGCCACGGGCGACGTCGGCGTCGCGCGGGAGAGCGCCCGCGAGCGCCACGTACTGATGACGCGCACGGCGCCGCACCTGGTCCGGGCGCTGCCGCAGGTGCTGCCGCGCACGCCCGGGAGCGGCCCGGCCCAGCGGCTGACGGCGGGCGTCGGTCTCGGGCTGGGCGACCTGCTGCGCCGGGACGCGCGGACGTCGTCGCGGGTGCTGCCCGCTCCGCACCGGGCCCGCCCGGACGAGGTGGCGCGCCTGTTCCCCGCGGTCGCGCCCGCGCACCGGGCCGGGGCGTGGGTGGCGCACGACGGCCAGCTGGTGGACGATGCGCGCCTCGTCGTCGCGCTCGCCCGTACCGCGGCCGGTCTGGGCGCGGTCGTGCTCACGCGCACGCGGGCCGTGCGCCTGGCCGCCGACGGCGCGACGCTCCAGGACACGGGCACGGGCGCGTCCCTGACCGTGCGGGCCCGGGCGGTCGTGAACGCGACGGGCGTGTGGGCGGGCACGGTGGACCCGTCGGTGCGGCTGCGGCCCAGCCGCGGCACGCACGTCGTGGTGCCCGCGGCGCGCCTGGGCGGCCCGGCGGGCGCGCTCATGGTGCCGGTGCCGGGCTCCCGCGGCTCCCGCTACGTGTTCGCCCTGCCCGTGCAGCTCGGCCGGGTGATCGTGGGCCTCACCGACGAGGAGGCCCCGGGCCCCGTCCCGGACGTGCCGGAGCCGACGGGCCCGGAGATCGACTTCCTCCTGCGCACGGTGTCGGTGGCCCTGGACCGGCCGCTGCTGCCCGACGAGGTCGTGGGCGCCTACGCGGGGCTGCGGCCGCTGGTCGACGTGGCGGGGTCGGGCGGCGCCGCGTCGCCGGACGTGTCCCGCAAGCACCTGGTGGCGGTGTCCCGCGCGACGGGGGCGGTGAACGTGCTGGGCGGCAAGCTGACCACGTACCGGGCCATGGCGCGGGACGCCGTGGACCTCGCGGTGCGGCACGCGGGCCTACGGTCGGGGCCGTGCCGCACGGCGGACCTGCCGCTGGTCGGGGCGCCCGGCCCCGGCGACGCCCGGCACCTGCCGCCTGGGCTCGCCGCCCGGTACGGGGCGGAGGCCGCCACGGTGCTCGCGTCCGCCACGGTGGCGGGGGCCGCGGACCTCGTCGGCGGGGGCGCACCCGGTACGGAGCACCTGGACGTGACGCGCGCCGAGGTGGAGTGGGCGGTCACGCACGAGGGCGCGCTCGACGCCGACGACGTGCTGGACCGGCGCACCCGCATCGGCCTGGTCCCGGCGGACCGGGAGGCGGTGGCCGACGCCGTGCGGGAGGTCGTGGATCAGGTGCTGGCGCGGCTCTGAGGCCGGCGCGGCCCGGCGCGCAGCACCGACAGCGCCACCATGCAGGCGATGAAGCCCAGCAGCCAGCCGCCGGGGATGTCGCTCAGCCAGTGGTAGTCGAGCCACGACATGAGGGCGCCCGCGATCATCACGACGACCCCGACCACCGGGATCATCCGGCGCAGGCGGCTCCGGCTCGGGTACAGGCCGGCCTGCGAGAACAGCAGGCAGAGGATGAAGAAGCCGGTGAAGAACGTGTTGGCGGCGTGGCCCGAGGGGAAGGCCTGGCCGCCCGCGTGCAGCACGTCCATGTTGTGGTGCGGGCCGGTGCGCCCGAGGCCGAACTTGGTGCCGTAGCCGATGGACGCGATGGTGGCCAGGCCCGCGAGCACGGCCATCATCGGCCGGCGCGTGGCGATGTTCCAGAACGAGCCGGGCCCGCCCTGCTTGCGCGCCACGTACCAGGCGGTGCCGCCCACCATGGGGATCGTGAACAGGCGCTCGCCCGTGACGCTGGCCATGACGTCGAGGAAGATCTTGGCCCAGCCCATGGGGTGGTGCGCGTCGACGTAGTAGTGGAATTGCCAGTCCCACGCGATGAACGGCCCGCGGACCACGACCTGCCAGATGCAGACGGCGAACACGAGGGCGCCGACGACGGCGGCCACCACGGAGCTGCGCCACGTCGGACGGGTCGGCGGGTCGAGCAGAGTCCCCGCGGACTGTGACTCCACTCGTGTACCACCCCTGCCCTCTGGTTGCGCCGTCGAGCCGATCCTACGGGCCCCGGGGTGAATGTTCGGTGCCGGACGCGTGTCGTCCGGACGTCGCCGGCATGAGATGTTTCACTCCCTCACCCGGACCGCCCACCCCGCCTACGGGACAGACCGTACCGGGGGTGGGGCGGTGCTCGCACGGACCCGCAGCTCGACCGGCACGACCTCGTGCAGGTCGGCGCCGTCCGGGGGCTCCGCCTCGGCCGCCGTCGTCTCGGCCAGGCGCACCTCGTCGGTGCCCGTGCGGCGACCGTCCCGCACCTGGCGCAGCAGGCGGGCGACCAGGCGGCGGCCGATCTCGTCGAAGTCCTGCGCCACGGTGGTCAGCGGCGGCCAGAGGTGCTCGGCCAGCAGTATGTCGTCGAACCCGACCACGGAGACCTCGCCCGGCACGGAGCGGCCGGCCTCGTGCAGCGCGCGCAGCACCCCGGCGGCCATCTCGTCGTTGGCGCAGAACACCGCCGTCACCTCGGGGTCGGCGGCGAGACGCCGTCCGGCCGCGTAGCCCGAGCCGGCGGTCCAGTCCCCCACCTCGGCGGGCGGCACGACGGCGCCGGCCGCGTCGAGCGTGGCCCGCCACGCCTCGGCGCGCACCTGCGCGGGTGCCGAGCCCGCGGGCCCGGCGACGTGGTGCACGGTGCGGTGCCCGAGGTCCAGGAGGTGCCGGGTCGCTTGGCGGGCGCCGTCGGCCTGGTCGGCGCCGACGGCGGGGTGGTGGCCCACGAACCGCGAGTCGGACACCACGACCGGCATGCGGGGCGGGAGCGCGAGCGTGTCCGGCGTGGCGGTCTCGGCGCGCACGATGACCAGCCCGTCGATGGCCTGGTGGGACAGCCGGGTCGCGGCGGCGGCCATGTCCTGCGACGACGGGCTCTCGACATCGACCAGCGTCACGGTGTACCCCTCGTGACGTGCCGCTTCGACCACCGCCTCGACCGTCCGGGACTCCCCCGTGCGGGCGAGCCGGTGGGCGATCATGCCGATCGTCCGGAAGCTCCCGTACCGCAGCGCGCGCGCCGCGGTGTTGGGGGCGTAGCCGAGCTGCGCCATCGCGGCCAGCACCCGGTCCCGGGTCGCCGGGCGCACGTTGTCCAGGCCCATCGACACGCGGGAGACGGTCTGGGTCGAGACCCCGGCGAGCTCCGCGACGTCGGCCAGGGACGGACCTCTGCCCTCCACGGCACCCACCTCCTCGTGATGCGTCTCGTCCCGGCGCGCGCTTGACACCCGGGAGACTCACGAGCACCCTAGTCCGCGTCACCATGTTGACGTCAACACGACGACCTGGTGACCCCACTCGTGAAGGAGCGACTTCCTGTGACCACGCTCGCATCGCCACCGGCCGTGCCCAAGACCGCGAGACGGATGCGACGCCGCAGCCGCTGGACCGGATGGGGGTTCGTCGGGCCGTTCATGGCCGTCTTCGCCCTGGTCTTCCTGGCGCCGATCGCCTACTCGCTCTGGCTGAGCCTGTTCCAGACGCAGCTCGTGGGCGGCACGTCGTTCGTCGGGCTCGACAACTACGCCCGGGCGCTGAGCGACCCGCAGTTCTGGGCCGGCGTCGGCCGCGTGACGCTGTTCCTGCTGGTGCAGGTGCCGGTGATGCTCGGCATCTCCCTGCTGGTCGCGCTCGCGCTCGACAGCGGCCGGCTGTACGGGCGTGACTTCTTCCGCCTCACGATCTTCCTGCCCTACGCCGTGCCCGGCGTGGTCGCGGCGCTGATGTGGGGCTTCATGTACGGCGAGCGGTTCGGCCTGGTCGGCAACTTCAACGACCTGCTCGGCACGAACATCCCGGACCCGCTGGCCTCCACGCTGGTGCTCCCCGCGATCGGCAACATCGTGACCTGGGAGTTCGTGGGCTACAACATGCTGATCTTCTACTCGGCGCTGCGCGTGGTGCCCACGTCGCTCTACGAGGCGGCGGAGATCGACGGCGCGGGGCCGTGGCGGGTGATCTCGGCGATCAAGCTGCCCGCGATCCGCGGCGCGCTGGTGATCGCGACGATCTTCTCGATCATCGGCTCGTTCCAGCTCTTCAACGAGCCGAGCATCCTGCAGCCGCTGTCGCCCAACTACATCTCGACGCACTACACCCCGAACCTGTACGCCTACTCGCTGTCGTTCTCCGGCCAGCAGTACAACTACTCGGCCACGGTGGCGATCATCATGGGCGTGCTCACGATGCTCGTGGCCTACGTGGTCCAGCTGCGCGGCATGCGCAAGGAGGCCTGAGCCATGAGCAACGTCCTGATGACCGCGCCCACCGTCCGGGCGCGCAGCTCCCGGCCCCGCCTGCGGGTGCGCCGCACCTCGCACGCCCGCCCCACGCGCAGCGTGCTGCTCACGGTGCTCACCGCCCTGATCGGGGTCTACGCCCTGATCCCGCTGGTGTGGCTGCTGATCAACGCCACCAAGACGCAGCCCGACCTGTTCAGCTCCTTCGGGCTGTGGTTCAGCGGCGACTTCGCCCTGTGGGACAACATCGTCGGCGTCCTGACCTACGACGGCGGCGTGTTCGGCCGCTGGTTCCTCAACACCCTGCTGTACGTGGTGCTGGGCGCGGGCGGCGCCACCCTGCTCGCCCTGCTCGGCGGCTACGGCCTGGCGAAGTTCGACTTCCCCGGCAAGCGCGCCGTGTTCGCCGTCGTGATCGGCGCCGTGGCCGTGCCGGGCACGGCGCTGGCCGTGCCCACGTTCCTCATGTTCGCGAACATGGGCCTGACGAACACGCCCTGGTCGGTGATCATCCCGTCGCTCATCTCGCCGTTCGGGCTCTACCTGATGTGGACGTTCGCCACCGACGCCGTGCCGGACGAGATCATCGAGGCCGCGCGGATCGACGGCGCCGGCGAGGCCCGCACCTTCTTCCAGGTGTGCCTGCCGATGATGGCGCCCGGCATCGTCACGGTGCTGCTGTTCACCGTGGTGGCCACGTGGAACAACTACTTCCTGCCGCTGATCATGCTGCGCGACCCGGACTGGTACCCGCTGACGCTGGGCCTGAACGCCTGGAACGCGCAGGCGACCACGGCCGGCGGGGAGGCGATCTTCAACCTCGTGATCGCCGGCTCCCTCCTGACCATCCTGCCGCTCGTCGTGGCGTTCCTGCTGCTGCAGCGCTACTGGCAGTCGGGCCTGGCCGCGGGCAGCGTCAAGGAATGACCTTCACCCCTTCCCCAGATCTGACGATGAAGTGAGAGGAACCACCATGACCATCCGCCACCACCGCGCCGTCGGCGCGGTCGCCGCGGCAGGCGCCCTGGCGCTCGCCCTGACCGCGTGCGGGTCCGGGTCCGACGGTCCCAGCGCCGCCGAGGACGTCACCCCCGAGGACGTCGCCGCGGCCCTCGAGGAGGGCGGCGACCTGCTCGTGTGGGCCTGGGAGCCCACGCTGGACAAGGTCGTCGAGGAGTTCGAGGCCGAGTACCCGAACGTGGACGTCGAGCTGGCGAACGTCGGCACCGGCAACGACCACTACGTGGCCCTCCAGAACGCGATCGGCGCCGGGTCGGGCGTGCCCGACGTGGCCCAGATGGAGTACTACGCCCTGCCGCAGTTCTCGATCGCCGGGTCGCTGGCCGACCTTGCGCCGTTCGGCGCGTCCGAGCTCGACGGCACCTACTCGCCCGGTACCTGGAACGCGGTGACCGACGGCGACGCCGTCTACGGCCTGCCGATGGACTCCGGCCCCATGGCGCTGTTCTACAACGCGAAGACGTTCGAGGAGGCCGGCGTCGAGGTGCCCGCCACCTGGGACGAGTTCGTCGAGGCCGCGCGCGCCATCCACGAGCACGACCCGAACACGTACATCACGGCCGACAACGGCGACGCGGGCTTCGCGACCTCGATGATCTGGCAGGCCGGCGGTCACCCGTTCGAGGTGGACGGCACCGACGTGACCGTGAACCTGGCCGACGAGGGCTCCACGAAGTTCGCCGAGACCTGGCAGCAGCTCATCGACGAGGGCCTGCTCGCGGACGTCCCGGGCTGGTCGGACGAGTGGTTCCAGGGCCTCGGCAGCGGCGAGATCGCGGCGCTCGTGACGGGCGCGTGGATGCCGGCCAACCTCGAGTCGGGTGCGGCACCGGCCGCGGGCGACTGGCGCGTGGCCCCCATGCCGCAGTGGACCGCGGGCGCGAACGAGACGGCCGAGAACGGCGGCTCGTCGCTCGCGATCACGGAGGCGAGCGAGAAGAAGGCGCTGGCCTACGGCTTCCTCGAGTACGCGAACGCCGGCGACGGGGTCGCGACCCGCCTGGAGGGCGGCAACTTCCCCGCCACGCTGGCCGACCTGACCGACGAGGAGTTCCTCGCGGAGGAGCCCGAGTACTTCGGCGGGCAGAAGATCAACGAGGTGCTCTCGGCGTCGGCCACCGGCGTCGTCGAGGGCTGGCAGTACCTGCCCTACCAGGTCTACGCCAACAGCGTCTTCCCCGACACCGTGGGCCAGGCCTACACGGGCTCGACGCCGCTGACCGACGCCCTGGGCGCCTGGCAGGAGTCGATCGTCAGCTACGGCGACGAGCAGGGCTTCACCGTCAGCGAGTGACCCCACCGCACCACCGGTGACGACGGCGGGGGCCGCACCCCCGCCGTCGTCCGTGTCACCACTTCGTGCCGCACAGAACTTCGAGGAACCCCACATGGCCACGTTCGAGATCGGGCCCGAGCACTTCCTGCTCGACGGCGAGCCGACCCAGGTCGTCAGCGGTGCGCTGCACTACTTCCGCGTGCACCCCGACCAGTGGGCGGACCGCATCCGCAAGGCCCGGCTGATGGGCCTGAACACCATCGAGACGTACGTGCCGTGGAACTTCCACGCGCCCGAGCCCGGCGTCTTCCACCTCGACGGACGGCGCGACCTGGCCCGGTTCCTCGACCTGGTGGCGGCCGAGGGCCTGCACGCGATCGTGCGTCCCGGCCCGTACATCTGCGCGGAGTGGGACGGCGGCGGCCTGCCGGCGTGGCTGCTCGCCGACCGGTCCGTGGGCGTGCGCCGCCACGAGCCGCGGTTCCTGGACGCGATCGGCACCTACTACGCGAACCTGCTGCCGCTCGTGGCCGAGCGCCAGGTGACCCGCGGAGGCCCGGTGCTCATGGTGCAGGTCGAGAACGAGTACGGCGCCTACGGGGACGACCCCCTGCCCGAGCGGCAGAAGTACCTGCGCGCGCTCGTGGACCTGGTGCGCGCCCAGGACATCGACGTGCCGCTGTTCACCTGCGACCAGGCGAACGACGAGATGCTGGCCCGCGGCGGCCTGCCGGAGCTGCACCGGACGGCGACGTTCGGCTCGCGCACCACCGAGCGGATCGAGGTGCTGCGCCGGCACCAGCCCACGGGCCCGCTCATGTGCATGGAGTTCTGGGACGGCTGGTTCGACTCGTGGGGCCTGGAGCACCACCTGGCGCCCGCCGAGGCCAACGCCGCCGACCTGGACGACCTGCTCGCGGCGGGCGGCTCGGTCAACCTCTACATGTTCCACGGCGGCACCAACTTCGGCCTCACCAACGGCGCGAACGACAAGGGCATCTACCGGCCCATCGCGACGTCGTACGACTACGACGCGCCCCTGGCCGAGGACGGGTCGGCCACCGAGAAGTTCTGGGCGCTGCGCGACGTGATCGCGCGGCACCTGCCCGTGCCGGACGCCGGGGAGCTCGCCGGTGGTCCGGCCGCCGCCCCGAAGCTCGACGTCGACCTGACGGCCCGGGTGCCCCTGGCCGACGCGCTGCCGAGCCTGCTGCGGGAGGACCTGCGCACGTTCACCGCGACGCCGAGCACCGACGACCTGGCCCTGTGGTCGGGCTTCGCCGTCTACCGCACGCGGATCGAGGCCGACGACCTCGTGCTGTCGGTGGGCGAGGTGCGCGACCGCGCCGTCGTCCTGGTCGACGACGAGCAGGTGGGTGTGCTCGACCGCGGCTCGCACACGTTCGCCGTCGCGCTCCCGGCGCGGGCCGGCGACCTGACGCTGCTCGTGGAGGACCAGGGCCGCGTGAACTACGGTCCGCGGATCGGCGAGACCAAGGGCCTGATCGGTCCGGTGCGCACCGCGAGCCGCCGGCTGAACACCTGGGACGCCGGCGCGCTGCGCGTCGAGGAGGCGCCCGAGCTGCTGCGCGCCGCGCTGGACGCGCCCGGCCGGGCGCTGCCCGCGGGCGGCGCCGCGCCGGGCGGGGCGGGGCTGTACAGGGGCACGTTCGACACCGCGGGCGGCACCGACCACTTCCTGCGCCTCGACGGCTGGACCAAGGGCCTGGCCTGGGTCAACGGCGAGCTGCTGGGCCGGTACTGGAGCCTCGGACCGACGCACACCCTGTACGTGCCGGGCCCGCTCCTGCGCGACGCGGGCAACGAGCTGGTGCTCCTGGAGCTGCACGGCACGGGGGCGACGCGCGCGTCGTTCGTCGCGGGACCGGACCTGGGCGTCACGGAGCAGTAGCGGGCGGCCCGCACCAGACCTCAGCGGGGCACGCGGACGCCGTCCTGCCAGACCTCGTGGATCAGCGGGACCCCCGGACGGTAGGCCAGGTACAGATGTGTCGGCGCGTCCAGGACGGTCAGGTCGGCGCGCGCACCCACGCGCAGGTGCCCGACGTCGTCCCGCCGCAGCGCGAGCGCCCCGCCCGCCGTCGCCGACCAGAGGGCCTCGGTGGGGCTCATCCGCATCTCCCGGACCGCGAGCGCCACGACGAACGGCATCGACGAGCTGTAGCCCGAGCCCGGGTTGCAGTCGGTGGCGAGCGCGACCGGCACGCCGGCGCGCAGCAGGCGGCGGGCGTCGGGGTACGGCGAGCGGGTGGAGAACTCGACGGCGGGCAGGAGCGTCGCGACCGTCCCGCTGCCCGAGGGTCCGGTCCAGGAGCCGGCCAGCGCGTCGACGTCGGCGGCGGTCAGGTGCGTGCAGTGGTCCACGCTGGCCGCACCCACCTCGACCGCGAGCCGCACGCCCGGGCCCGCCGCGAGCTGGTTGCCGTGCACGCGGGCGAGCAGCCCGGCCCGCTGTCCGGCGCGCAGCACGGTCCGGGCCTCGTCCTCGTCGAAGGCGGTGGGCGCCGCGGGCTCGCAGAACACGTCGACCCAGCGGGCGTGCGGGGCGCAGGCGGCGAGCATCGGCCCGGTCACGAGATCGACGTATCCGGCGCGGTCGTCGGCGTACTCGGCGGGGACGGTGTGCGCGCCGAGGAACGTCGTCTCGGGCGTCAGCTCCCGCGCGATGCGCAGGGTGCGAGCCTCGGTGTCGACGTCCTGCCCGTACCCGCTCTTGATCTCCACGGTGGTGGTGCCCTGCGCGAGCATCTCCCCCACCAGCGCGCGGCCCCGGGCGCGCAGGGTGTCGTCGCTCGCGCTGCGCGTCGCGGCGACGGTCGTCGCGATGCCGCCGCCTGTGTACGGCTCGCCGGTCATGCGGGCGGCGAACTCGGCGGCGCGGTCGCCCGCGAACACGGTGTGCGAGTGCGAGTCCACGAACCCGGGGACGACGGCGCGGCCCCCGGCGTCGACGACGGCGTCCGCGGCCGGCGCCCGTGAGGCCGGCCCGGTCCACGCGACGCGCCCCTGCTCGACGACGACGGCGGCGTCCCGGAGCAGGCCGGTGTCGCCCGATCCGCCGTGCGCCGGGTCGTTCGTGACCAGCTCTGCGATGTTCGTCAGCAGCACGCTCATCGGTCGTTCCCCTTCGTGATCTCCCGCGCGGCGGCCCACAGCTCCTCGATCGCCTCGGCCAGCAGGCGCGCCACGTCCCCGACCCGGTGCACACCGTCGCGCACGACGACGTCGCCGCCCGCCACGACGTCGGACACGTCCCCGGCCCCCGCCACCAGGACCGCCTGCGCGGGGTCGGCGCCCGCGGTGCGCACCGTGTCGAGGCGCACCGCCACCAGGTCGGCCGGGGCGCCGGCCACGATCCGGCCCGCGTCCGGCCGGCCGAGCGCGGCGTGCCCGGCCGCCGACGCCATGTCGACCAGGGCCGCCGGGTCGAACGTTCCCCGTCGGCCGGTCGCGAGCCGCTCGTGCTCCTCGACGCCGCGGGCCTCCGCGAGCACGTCGGCGCCCACGTGCTGGTCCGTGCCGACCGACAGCGGGCTCCCGGCGTCCGCCAGCCGACGCCCCGGTGCGATGCCGTCGGCCAGGTCGCGCTCCGTGACCGGGCAGAGGCACACGCCCGTGCGGGTGCCGCCGAGCAGCGCGACGTCGTCGTCGGTCAGGTGCACCGCGTGCACCACGGTGGTGCCCGGCCCCAGCGCCCCGGCGTCGTGCAGCAGGCGCGTGGGCGTGCGGCCGAAGGCGGCGAGCGCCGCCTCGTTCTCGCCCGGCTGCTCGGACAGGTGCACGTGCAGCGGGGCGCCCGCCTCCCGGGCCCAGCGGGCGACCGCGGCGAGCTCGTCGGGCGCGACGGCGCGCACCGAGTGGGCGGCGGCGCCGACGCGCACGCGGTCGTCGTCGGCCCAGGCGGTGCGCAGGGCGTCGACGCGCGCGGCCCAGCGCTCGACGCTGCCGTCGCCGAACCGGGCCTGCTCGGGCGCGAGCGGCTCGTGCCCGCCGGGGCCGAGGCCGCCGTGCAGGTAGCAGGTGTCGAGCAGCGTGAGGTGCACCCCGGCGTCCCGGGCGGCGGCGCGCAGGGCCTCCGCCATCGCGTTCGGGTCCTGCGGGTGCGGGGTCCCGTCGGCGCGGTGGTGCACGTAGTGGAACTCGCCGACGGCCGTGGTGCCGCCCAGCGAGAGCTCCGCGAACACGGCGCGCGCGAGCCGCTCGTAGCGCTCCGGCGTCAGGGCCGTGGCCAGCGCGTACATGCCCTCGCGCCAGGTCCAGAACGACCCGCCGCCGGAGTGGGTGCGCCCGCGCAGCGCGCGGTGGAAGGCGTGGGAGTGGGCGTCGGCGAGCCCGGGCAGCACCAGACCGCGCAGGCGTACGTCCTGGTGAGAGGGCAGTTCCCCGGGCCGGACGGCGACGATCCGCCCGCCGGAGGTCTCGACCCGCACGGACGGGACGACGCGGGACGCCGGGCCGGGGCCTCCCTCGGGCAGCCAGGCCTGCTCGCACCAGTAGGCGGTCATGCTCCTCCTGTCGGTCGGCATCCCCTTCGAGACCGAGGTTGCTTCGCTTTGACGGCCGTCAAAGCGAAGCAACCTCGGTGTCGAAGCGGAGGACGGCGGGGTGGGCGGCGGCGGGGTGGGTCACGGTGGGGTGGGTCACCGTGCGCCGCCGACGCCGGGCGGTGCGGGGGCGGCCGAGGCGGCCGGGCCGGTCGGTGCCGTGAGCAGGTCGGCCAGGACTGCGGTCAGGGCCTGGACCCCGGCGGCGCAGTCGTCCGGGTCGGCGTGCTCGGCCGGCGAGTGGGAGACACCGGTCGGGTTGCGGACGAACAGCATCGCCGTCGGGACACCGGCCGCGGCGAGGATGCCGGCGTCGTGCCCGGCGCCCGTGCCGATCACGGGGGCGGGCAGGTCGGATCCGGGCCGCCCGACGAGGTCGGCCAGGCGCGCCGCGAGCACCGGGTCGAAGACGGTCGCGGGCGTCCACGACTCCTCGACGAGCTCCCACCGCCGGAGCCCGTCCGGCGCACCACCTCCCGCCAGGACGCTGTCACCCCCAGCGACCCCGCCACCGACTGCAGAGTTCGTCCCGCCATCGCCGACTGCAGACTTCGTCACGCCCAGGCCGCCCGACGCCGTCAGCAAGTCTGCAGTCGACGGCCGGTCCGAGAGAATGTCTGCAGTCGACGGCCGACGCGTCGAGAAGTCTGCAGTCGACGGGGCGCGACCGCCCGGCACCGAACGGAAGTCTGCAGTCGACGACGGCGCCGGCCCGCTCCCGCCCGTCAGGACCGCGCGGACCGCCGCCTCCGTCTCGCCGCGGGCGTCGATCCACGCCCGGACCCGGGACGGGATCGCGTTGACGCCGTTCGGCTCGACCTCGACCTTGGCCAGCGTCGCGAGCGCCCCGGCCTGCTCGGCGGCGGCGCGTACGTCGGTGATGAGCCGCGCCAGGTCGAGCATCGGGTCGTGGCGGTGGGCCAGCGGCGTGGTGCCGGCGTGGTTGGCCTCGCCCGCGAGGTCGACGCGCC
Organism: Promicromonospora thailandica; assembly: GCF_024171955.1. Lineage (GTDB taxonomy): Bacteria > Actinomycetota > Actinomycetes > Actinomycetales > Cellulomonadaceae > Promicromonospora > Promicromonospora thailandica. The sequence continues at coordinate 207,620 of NZ_JAMTCS010000004.1, forward strand.
AGCGTCCGTGCGGCCAGATCGCGGCGCCGACGGCGACCGGTGCCGCCTCGTCGGACACCAGGTCGGCGAGGTACCGGCCCTGCTCCACGTGCAGCTCGACGAAGACGCCGACCCGGGCCAGGGCCTCGGGGTCGTGCCCGTAACGATCGATCCGGACGCCCGCGTCCCGCCCCAGCACGTCCGCGAGCGTGTCCCCGGCCCCGTCGCGCAGCCCGAGCAGCCGTTCCGCGGGCACCGTCCCGGTCAGCGCCCGCGACCCGAGGCACGCCAGCCCGAACCGTGCGCCCTCCTCGTCGGAGAAGTTCACGATGCCCAGCGGACGCAGGGGCATGACGCCCGAAGCTCGCAGCGCGTCGAGCGCCGCGAAGGCGCCGGCCACGCCGAGCGGCCCGTCGAACGCGCCGCCGCCCGGCACCGAGTCGAGGTGGCTCCCGGTCACGACGCCGGGGCCGTCGGCGTCAGGGTCGCCCCACCAGGCCCACTGGTTCCCGGCGCGGTCCACCGTGACCGCGAGCCCGCGCGCGGCCGCCTCCGCGGCGAACCACTCGCGCAGGGCCAGGTCGTGCCCCGTCCAGGCGAACCGCTCGTAGCCGCCGGACGGCGCCCGCCCGACGTCGGCGATCGCCGCGAGCAGGCCGTCGACGCCGGTCAGGCCCGACGCCGCGCCCGGCTCCGCACGCCGACCGCCGCCGAACGTCCCGCCGCCGGACGCCCCGCCGAAGAGCGCCCCGCCGGAACCCGTCACGCCCCCTCCCCCATCGGCACCCGCAGCCCGCCACGCCCGGCGGCGGCCACGGCGTCGTCGTACCCGGCATCGACGTGCCGCAGCACGCCTGTCGCGGGGTCGTTCGACAGGACGCGCGCGAGCTTCTCCGCCGCGAGCGACGTGCCGTCCGCCACGGACACCTGCCCGGCGTGGATCGACCGGCCCATGCCGACGCCCCCGCCGTGGTGCAGCGACACCCACGTGGCGCCCGACGCCGTGTTGACCAGGGCGTTCAGCAGCGGCCAGTCCGCGATGGCGTCCGAGCCGTCGGCCATGGCCTCGGTCTCCCGGTACGGCGAGGCCACCGAGCCGGAGTCGAGGTGGTCACGCCCGATCGCGACCGGCGCGGAGATCTCGCCCGATGCGACGAGCTCGTTGAACCGCAGCCCCGCGACGTCGCGCTCCCCGTGCCCGAGCCAGCAGATCCGGGCGGGCAGCCCCTGGAACGCGACCCGTTCCTGGGCGGCGCGGATCCAGCGGCCCAGGTGGTCGTCGTCGGGGAACAGGTCGAGCACGGCCCGGTCGGTCACGGCGATGTCGCGCGGGTCGCCGGACAGCGCCGCCCACCGGAACGGCCCCTTGCCCTCGGCGAACAGCGGCCGGATGTACGCCGGCACGAACCCCGGGACGTCGAACGCCCGCCCGTACCCGCCCTGCCGGGCCTCGTCGCGGATCGAGTTGCCGTAGTCGAACACCTCGGCCCCCGCGTCCTGGAACCCCACCATGGCCTCGACGTGCCGCGCCATCGACTCCCGGGCGCGCTCGGTGAACCCCTCCGGATCCTTCTCCGCGAGCGAGGCCCAGTCCGCAAGCGCCACCCCCGACGGCAGGTACGACAACGGGTCGTGCGCCGAGGTCTGGTCCGTCACGACGTCCACCTCGACGCCGCGGCGCAGCAGCTCCGGCACGACGTCGGCCGAGTTGCCGACCACGCCCACCGACAGCGCGCGCCGTTCGCGCTTGGCGGCCAGCGCCAGCTCCAGCCCCTCGTCGAGAGACGACGCGACGACGTCGAGGTACCGCGTCTCGACGCGCCGCTCGAGGCGGGCCGGGTCGACGTCGACCACCAGGCACACGCCGCCGTTGAGCGTGACGGCGAGCGGCTGCGCCCCACCCATGCCACCGCAGCCGCCGGTCAGGGTGAGCGTGCCGGCGAGCGTGCCACCGAACCGTTTGGCGGCCACCGCGGCGAACGTCTCGTACGTGCCCTGGAGGATGCCCTGCGTGCCGATGTAGATCCACGACCCCGCTGTCATCTGCCCGTACATGGTCAGGCCGAGCTGCTCCAGGCGGCGGTGCTCGGGCCACGTGGCCCAGTCGCCCACCAGGTTGGAGTTGGCGATGAGCACGCGTGGCGCCCACTCGTGGGTCCGCAGCACGCCCACGGGGCGGCCGGACTGCACCAGGAGCGTCTCGTCCTCGCGCAGGTCCGTCAGCGACCGGACGATCGCGTGGTAGCTCGGCCAGTCGCGCGCCGCACGGCCGGTGCCGCCGTAGACGACCAGGTCGTCGGGCCGCTCGGCCACCTCGGGGTCGAGGTTGTTCATGAGCATGCGCAGCGGCGCCTCGGTCTGCCAGCTCCGCGCGGTGAGGGTGGTGCCGCGCGGGGCGCGGACGGCGACGGGGGTGCCCCGGTCGTACGGCTCGTTCATGTGGGTCTCCTTCGGCAGGGTTCGGGGGTTCAGTCGAGCGGTCCGACGGCGTCCGCGGCCGCCCCCGCGACCCGTCCGCTCGCGACGAGGCCGACCACGTGCTCGATCTCGGGGGCCAGGTAGCGGTCCGGTCCGGGCCCGGGCACGACGGCGCGGACGGCGTCGTGCACCGCAGCCGTACCCGTCGCGGGGGCCTGCTCGCGCAGGTCGAGGGCGCGCGTGGCCGTGAGCACCTCGATCGCGAGCACCCGGGTGAGCCCGTCGACGGACCGGCGCAGCTTGCGGGCGCCGGCCCAGCCCATGGACACGTGGTCCTCCTGCATGGCGGAGCTCGGGATGGAGTCCACGCTCGCGGGCGCGGCCAGACGCTTCATCTCGGAGACGATCCCGGCCGCCGTGTACTGGGCGATCATGTGCCCGGAGTCGACGCCGGGGTCGTGCGCCAGGAACGCGGGCAGCCCCTCGGACCGGGCCACGTCGAGGAACCGGTCGGTGCGCCGCTCGCTCATGCTGGCCAGGTCGGCGGCCGCGATGGCGAGGAAGTCGAGCACGTAGGCGACGGGCGCCCCGTGGAAGTTGCCGTTGGACTCCACGCGGCCGTCGGAGGTGACCACCGGGTTGTCGATCGCGGAGGCCAGCTCCCGGCCCGCCACCGTGGCGGCGTGCTCCAGCGTGTCGCGGGCGGCCCCGTGCACCTGCGGCGCGCAGCGCAGGGAGTAGGCGTCTTGGACGCGGGTGCAGGCGGGGTTGCCGTGCTCGTCCAGTTCGCGGTGGCTCGCCATGAGCGGCGAGCCCGCCAGGATCCTGCGCATGTTCGACGCCGACGCCGCCTGGCCGGGGTGCGGCCGCATCGCGATCAGGTCCTGCGCGAACGGGGCGTCCGAGCCGAGCAGGGCCTCCACCGAGAGGGACGCCGCGACGTCGGCCGTGGTGAGCAGGCGGCGCAGGTCGTGGAGGGCGAGGCACAGCATGCCGAGCATGCCGTCGGTGCCGTTGATGAGGGCGAGGCCCTCCTTCTCGCCGAGGACCAGGGGTTCGATGCCGGCGTCGGCGAGCGCGCGGGCGGCGTCGGCTTCCTGACCGTCGACGCGCACCCGGCCCTCCCCCATGGCGGCGAGCGCGACGTGCGCGAGCGGCGCGAGGTCGCCGGAGCAGCCGAGCGAGCCGTACTCGTGGACGACGGGCGTGATCCCGGCGTTCAGCATCGCCGCATAGGTCTGCGCGGTGACGGGCCGGGCGCCGGTGTGCCCCGTGACCAGGGTCGCGAGCCGCAGGAGCTGCAGCGCGCGCACCACCTCGGTCTCGACCTCGGGCCCGGACCCGGCGGCGTGCGAGCGCACGAGGCTGAGCTGGAGCTGGGCGCGCTGCTCGGCGGGGATGTGCCGCCGGGCCAGCGCCCCGAAGCCGGTGGAGACGCCGTAGTGGGGCACGGTGTCGTCGGCGAGCGCCTCGATGACGGCGCGACTGCGGGCCATGCGGGCGAGGGCGTCGTCGTGGATCTCGACGGACGCGCCGTACCGGGCGACGGCGACCACCTGCTCGACGGTGAGCGGGGTGCCGTCCAGGACGACGTGCCCGGGGACTGCGGGTGCGGTCGGCGTCGGCGCCGCGTCGTGCAGGGTGCTCATGCGCCCATGGAACCCCGCCGCGACCCGCTCGGCGCGGGGGCGGACGCCGATAGAGTCTGGGATACGAGACAGTTCACACGGAGGACACAGTGGTCGGCAGCAGCGCCGTACCGGCGGCCCGGAGCACGGCGCGGCTGCTCAGCTTCCTCGCGGCCCAGCCCGGCCCCGTGCCCGCCGGCGCCATCGCGCACGGCCTCGGGCTGCCGCGGTCCAGCGTCTACCACCTGCTGTCGGTGCTGCGCGACGAGGGTTTCGTGCGGCACTTCCCCGACGAGCGCCGCTACGGCCTCGGGGTCGCCGCGCTGGGTCTCGGCAGCGCGTACACCCGGCAGGCGCCGCTGACCCGCCTGGCGGCCCCCGTCGTCGCCCGGCTGGTCGAGACAGCGGGCGAGAACGGGCACCTCGCCGTGCTCAACGGCCGCGAGGTGCTGTACCTCGTGGAGCAGCGCGCGGCGGGCCGCCCGCCCCTGGTGACCGACGTCGACGTGCATCTCCCCAGTCATCTCACCGCCAGCGGCCGGGCCGTGCTCGCGCTGCTGCCCCCGGCGCAGGTGCGGGCGCTGTACCCGACGCCAGGGTCGTTCACGGACCTCACCGGCGCGGGGCCGCGCACCCTCCGGGAGCTGCGCGACGTGCTGCGACTCGCTCGGGCCCGCGGCTACGCGGAGGAGGACGGCGAGGTGACGGCGGGGTTCGCGTCGGTGGCCGCCGCCGTCGTCGACCACACGGGACGGCCGGTGGCCGGACTGGCGATCACGTTCCGCTCGGAGGCGTACGACGACGAGGCGCGGGCCAGTCTGGCGGAGCGGGCGGCGGTTGCCGCGCGCGAGGTGAGCAGGCGGCTCGGGGCGCGATAAATGCATTGCTGACCTGCAATGATGCATATGCCTGCAACAGCGTCAGAGCAGTAGTAAGAATGGCTTCTGGCGCAGTGCCGAAAACATTCGCAAAAAAGCGCTCCGGCGAAATTGCCCGACAGCTACGCCCGCGAGAGGTCTGCCACCGGAACGGTGAACTCGCGGGTGCGCAGCACGCCGACCGCCACGACGACAGCCTCCTTGCCGGCCCATCCCGGCCGGATCGCCTTGACCACGCCCACGGCGCCTCGCTCGGTGCTCGACACCCCGGTGACCTTTACGGCGACACCCGTTGCGATCCCATCACCCATTTCCTTCTTCTCTCCGTCACGCCGTGCAGGCCATATGCCCGCACGGATAGGTGGCGGAGATCCTGCCAGCGAGACAAGGAATGCGTCAAGGTCACTAAAGAATGAAGAAATGGAACATGCAAACACAATTCGTGTACGCACATTTCTTTTCACGAGTGGCCGGATCGCGTCGGTCAGCGACAACGTCGTGACCGTGGGTGCGCGAGCGTGCGGGCCGTCGCCCTACCGAACGTGATCGCGCCGCATGTTCCACAGCGGCGGCGAGCCGATGTAGAGCTCGTGCCGCCCTACGACGACAAAGCCGGACCGCTCGTAGAACGCCACGTTGCGCGGGAGGCTCGTCTGCAGACGGACGGTCCGCTCTCGGGCATCGGCACGGGCGAGGCCGTCGTCCAGGAGCGCCTGGCCGATCCCCTCGCGCTGACGGTCCGGCCGCACGGCGAGCTGTGCGAGGAACACGTCGGGGTCCATGGGCATCGCCGCCCGGAGCGCCACAGCGAACCGCGCGTAGGGCTGCCGGTCGGCGCCGAGCTTCCGGAAGAACGTCCTCAGCAACTTCTCGGCACGACGGTCCAGCTCACCGGGCACGCCACCGCCCGCACCGTCGGTCTTCCAGATGGCCACGCCGACCACCGCACCGCCGTCGATCGCGACCCGCACGACCCGCGCGGGGTCGTGCTGCCGGAGGGTGATCCCCTGCTCGGTCAGGTGGAAGGCGCGCCGACGCTTCGCGGTGCTGAAGACCGCCTGGAAGATCGGGTCCTCGGCATAGGCGGCCGCTGCGAGCTCCGCTGCCTCGTCGACCTGCGACGGCTCAAGGTCCGTGATGTGCACGCCCCGAGTGTCCCAGCCCGGACCACGCCCGCGAAGCATCCGACCCGCACAAATCGCCTACAGTGAGCCTCGCGCCCCCACACCCCTGCCGCCCTCGGGAGAGATGTCTTCGTGAGTTCGAACCAGCGCGAGTTCCGACTGCTCGTCACCGGTGGAGGGACCGGCGGCCACACCTACCCGGCACTGACCACGCTCCGCGCGCTGCAGGCCCGGCTCGCCGCTGAGGGCACCCCGGTCGGCGTGCTGTGGGCGGGCACGGCGGACGGGCTGGAGGCCACGGTCACGGCGGCCGAGGGCATCCGGTTCCTGCCCGTCGCCACGGGCAAGCTGCGGCGGTCGAGCAACCCGCTGGGCATGCTCTCGACCGCCAACATGAAGGACATGGCGCGGGTCCCGGTCGGCGTCGCGCAGGCCCGGTCGATCGTGTCCGACTTCAAGCCGGACGTCGTCCTGTCGACGGGCGGCTACGTCGCCGTGCCGGTCGGGCTCGCGGCGAACATGCTGCGCCGTCCGCTCGTGGTGCACGAGCAGACCGTGGGGCTGGGACTGGCCAACCGCCTCCTGGCGAAGCGGGCCACGCGGGTGGCGGTGTCGTCGCCGTCGACCCTGGAGCTGCTGCCCGAGCGCGTGCGCGAGCGGGCCGTGGTCACCGGCAACCCGGTGCGCGCGGAGATGATGACGGGCGAGCCGCTCAAGGCGGTGGACGCGCTCGGTCTCGACTCGTTCGACCCGGACCTGCCCGTCCTGTACGTCACGGGCGGGGCGCAGGGTGCCGTCCAGATCAACACCCTGGTCACCGAGGCGCTGCCCTGGCTGCTGCAGCACACCAACGTGATCCACCAGTGCGGGCCGAACAACCTCCAGGACATGTTCGAGCGCACCGCGACCCTCCCGGCCGAGCTGGCTGCGCGGTACCGGGTCATGGGTTTCGTGGGAGCCGAGCTGCCCGACGTGCTCGCCCTGGCCGACGTCGTCGTCTCCCGCAGCGGGGCCGGCACCATCGCCGAGCTGACGGCGCTGGGCAAGCCCGCCGTGCTCGTCCCGCTGGCGTCGTCCGCCGGGAACGAGCAGTCCGAGAACGCCCGCCGGCTGCAGGCGCTGGGCGCGGCGATCACCCTGGAGGGCGACCTCCACTTCTCCGACCTCCGCGGGGCCCTGGCCGGCCTCCTGGCCGACCCCGGACGCCGCGCCCGCATGGCCGACGCCGCCCGCAGCAACGGTCACCCCGACGCCGCCGAGCGCCTGGTGGACCTGCTGCTGGAGGCGGCGCGCAGCGTCTGACCCCGGCGGTCAGGCGCCGCCGCCGGCCGGGGCGAGCACCTTGGCCAGCAGCCTCGCCAGCTCCCGCAGCTCGGCCCCGTCGAGGGCGGCGAACGGCGTCCGCTCCAGCGTCTCGGCGATGATCTCGGCACGCACCCGCCGCCCTTCGTCCGTCAGCACCACGACGCGCGACCGGCGGTCGTGCGGGTCGGTGGCGCGCTCGACGAGGCCACGCTCGACGAGCTGCTTGGTGACGAAGCTGAGGTTCGGCGCGTTGCAGTGCAGCCGCTCGGTCATGACCGTCATCGACGGCGGCGCCTCCTCCGGGTCGATGGCCCACAGCGCCTGAGCCGTCGCGAGCGTGAGCCGGTGCCGGGCGACGACGTCCGCGGCGCGGTCCCCGGTGCGCATGAAGAGCTCGTGGTTCGCCCGGACGACGGCTTCGAGGTCGGTCTGGCCCATGTGCCGATCCTAGCCGTGATTACTTCGAGCCTCGAAGGGGTGCTAGGTCCGATTGCTTCGAGACTCGAAGCATTTCCGACGGAGGTCCACCCATGTACACCTACCGAGGCAGCACCACGCTCGTGACCGGCGCGTCCCGCGGGCTCGGCACCGCCTACGCGACCGAGCTGGCCCGGCGCGGCTCGGACCTCGTGCTGGTCGCACGGTCTGCGGCCGCCCTCGACGAGCTGGCCGCCCGGCTCCGGACCGCTCACGGCGTCGCCGTCCGGACCCTCGCAGCCGACCTGACGGACCGCACCCAGGTGGCCGGGCTGCTGACCGACCTGGCCGACACCCCGGTCGACCTGCTCCTGAACAACGCCGGCATGGGCCCGGCCGGCCCGTTCCTGGAGCGGCCGCTGGAGCCGAACCAGGTGGCGGTCGACCTGAACATCACTGCCCTCATGACGCTGAGCCACGCGCTGGGCCGCACGATGGCCGCCCGCGGGCACGGCGGCATCGTCAACGTCGCCTCGACCGCCGCCTTCCAGCCCATGCCCTACCAGGCCGGCTACGGCGCGACCAAGGCGTTCGTGCTGTCGTTCACCGAGGCCCTCGCCGAGGAGCTGCGCGGCACCGGCGTCCACGTCATGGCCGCGCATCCCGGTGGCACGGACACGAGCTTCTTCGACGGCACCACGCACACGATGGACCCACGGCACGTCGACGCGCCCGCCGACGTCGTCCGCCGCACCCTCGACGACTTCGCCCGCGGCCGGAGCGCGTCCTACCCGGGCCGCCGCCTGAACCAGATCGGCTCCTGGGCCGCGCGCTTCCTCCCGCGCACCACGACCACGCGCCTCGCCGCCTGGGTCAACCGCTCCGTCGGCATGGACGCGGTCCGCGCGGAGTGACCTGCGGTCAGTCGATCCAGCGGTCGTACTGCACGAAGAACCGGGCAGACTCCGCGTCGGCGTCGATCACTCCTGACGACACCCGCCGCAGGTCGACGATGCTCCGGAACGCGCTGGTCCGGCCCTCGGGCAGCACCTGCTCCGCGAGCTCGTCGCCCGACATCCCCTCCGGGGCAGCCACCGTCACCTCCTGCCAGCAGCCGCCGGAGCCGCAGCCGAGCTGCTGACCGAGCACGCGGGCGCCGTCCGGCAGGGCGGGCAGGGCCGACGCCGGCGGCACCGCGATCTCGTCGACCAGCAGGAACAGCGGCGGCAACGCCAGGCCGAGCATGGCGAGCGTCCCGACGACCACCACCAGCGGGACCAGCATCCGGGTACGCGGCATCCGCCGACCCTACCGGCCGGGAGGTGCGGCACCCGCCGTCAGACCGCGAACAGCCCCGCGTTGAGGAACGCCGCCCCGAACGTCCCGGCGACGTCGTCCCGCACGGGCCGCACGTCGACCGGGCGCAGCGGCGCGAAGATCCGCTCCAGGTCCGCCAGCAGGAACGACGCGCCGCCGCCCAGGTCGCCGGTCGTCAGGACGGCGGCGTCGGGCGGGCTGGGCTGGCGCTCCTGCGCGAAGGCGACGATGCCGTACCGGCCGCCGGGCGCGAGCAGCGGCAGGATCCGCTCGCGGTAGGTGATGCGGCGGTGCGGGGCGAGGTGGTGGAAGCAGCCGGAGTCGTAGACGAGGTCGAACGGCCCGTCGGGCAGCGGGTCGCGCAGCACGTCGAGGGCCGTCACGGTCATCGCGGCGGGCAGGGCGGGCCGCACCTGGTCGAGCAGCGGGGCCGCCTGGTCCACGCCCGTCACGACGGCGCCCCGAGCGGCCAGCCACGCCCCGTTCCGCCCGTTGCCGCAGCCGACGTCGAGCACCCGGGCCCCGTCCAGGTCGCCCAGCAGGCCGCGGGCGTGCCAGTCGGCGAGCGGCTCGTCGGGCAGGCGGGTGCCCAGCGGGTGCCCCTCGCGCGTGAGCATGGCGGTCCAGTACTCCGCGGCGTCCCGCGTCACGTCCCCGCGCGCGCTGCCCGCGACCACCCGGTCGAGCTCGTCGAAGAGGTCGTCCAGGCTCCCGATCCGCATGCCCCGAGCCTAGTGGTCCGACGTGTCCGGGATCCGATTGAACCGACCGGCCCTTTCACCCGTCGTGTGGGGCAGAGGCCGGCGCAGGGTCGGCCCGCGAACGAGAGGGGCGGACGTGCGCACAGGAGCAAAGGTGGGCCTCGGCGTCGGGGCGGCCGTGGTCGTGGTGGGCGCGGCGGCGGCGATCTGGGGACCGGGCCTGTACGCGGACCGGGCCAACGAGGCGGCGGCCGAGGCACCCGCGCTCGAGCAGTCGGTGGCCCCGCTGCCCGACGGCGACGCTGCGGCCGGCACCTGGACCATCGGCGAGGGCTCCTTCGCCGGGTACCGGGTCGAGGAGGTGCTGCAGGGCAACGACGTGACGGTCACCGGGCGCACCGAGGACGTCACCGGCTCGGTCACCGTGGCGGACGGCGCGATCTCCGCGGCCACCGTCGAGGTCGACATCGCGAGCGTGGCGACCGACGAGGCCCCGCGCGACGCCTACTTCCGCGACCAGGCCATGGAGGCCGGCACGTTCCCGACGGCGACGTTCGAGCTCACCGAGCCCGCGCCGATCGAGGAGGGCGCCACCGCCGTCGAGCTGACCGGCGAGCTCACCATCCACGGCGAGACGCGGCCCGCCACGGTCGAGGCCGAGGTGGCGGGTGACGCGACCAGCGGCGAGCCCGTCCAGGTGGTCGGCAGCGTGCCGATCACGTTCGCCGACTTCGACGTCCAGGCCCCGGACCTGGGCTTCGTGACGGTGGAGGACGATGGCAGCATCGAGTTCTCGCTCCAGCTCGAGAAGTAGGCCGGCGGCAGGAGGTGACGGGACGGTGAACACGGGCGCGGGCGCCGAGGACGAGCTCCTCGCCGCCGTCCACGACGCGCACGCCGACGCGCTCTACCGCTACGTCGTGCGCCGCACGGGCGACGAGGAGGAGGCGCGCGACGTGGTGCAGGAGACGCTGCTGCGCGCCTGGCGGCACCCCGAGGTGCTCGAACGCTCCGAGGACTCGGTGCGCGCCTGGCTGTTCACCGTCGCGCGCAACCTCACCGTCGACCACCTGCGCAGCGCCCGCCGCACCCGCGAGCGCGCCACCGGCCACGTGCCGGACCGCGAGGTGCGGGACACGACGCAGGCCGTGCTCGACTCGTGGCTGGTGGCCGACGCCCTGGTGTCGCTCTCGCCCGCGCACCGGGCGGTCGTCGTGGGCGCCTACTACGGCGGCCGCTCGGTGGCCGAGCTCGCCACCGAGATGGGCATCGCCCCGGGCACGGTGAAGTCACGCCTGCACTACGGCCTGCGGGCGCTGCGCCTGGCCCTGCAGGAGAAAGGAGTCACGTCATGATCCCGGTGGCGGACGAGGGACACGGCGGCGACCGCTACGCCGAGTGGGACGCCGCGTACGTGCTCGGTGCCCTGAGCCCGAGCGACCGCCGGGCCTACGAGCGGCACCTGGCCGAGTGCGACGCGTGCCGTTCCGCGGTCGCGGAGCTCGCCGGCATGCCGGGCCTGCTCAGCACGCTCACCGCGGCGCACGCGGAGGCGCTGGCCGCGGACCTGCCGGGCATCGACCCGGGGGACGGCGTCGGCCCGGCCGTCGTACAGGCCGACCACACGTCGGACGTGGTCCCCCTGGCGGGGCTCGCCGGAGCAGCCCGCCGGACACGTCGCCGGCGCCGCACCCTCGCGGCCGTGGCGGCCTCGGCGCTGCTCGCCGTGGGCGTCGCGGGCGGCACGCTGCTCGGCGGCCCGGAGGACGTCCCGCCGACGACGGCCGCCGTCGCCGAGGCCCGCACGGTGCAGCTGCGCCCGGTGGGCGACGTCGACATGCGCGCCGAGCTGGTGGTCACGCCCACCACCTGGGGCACGAGCCTGCGCTGGAGCTGCCACTACCCGCCGGCCCCCGGACAGGAGCCGCCGGACCGCGACTACACGCCGTCCGAGCCCATCACCTACGACCTCGTGCTGGTCGCGCGCGACGGCGCCCGCACGGTGGCGGGCACGTGGTCCTGGTCGGGCGGCGCGACGATCGGGCTCGACGCTTCGTCGGCCCTGCCGCTCACCGAGGTCGAGCGCGTCGAGATCACCCTCGACGGACAGGAGGAGGCGCTGGCCTCCGCGACGCTGTAGGTCACGCCGGCCGGTCGGGTTCGTACCGCGGCTCCAGCACCACCACCGGCGTCTCGGTGGACCGGAGTGCGGCGTGCGCGTCGACGTCGTGCTCCGTCTGCCGCCACGCCGCCCACAGGCGCTCCCGCTCGTGACCGTGGGCGGCGCGGGCGCGCACCAGGCGTTCGCCGTCCACCAGGTTCACGGTCGCGTCGGGGTGCACCCGCAGGTTGCGCCACCACGACGGGTCGCCCTCGGCCCAGCCGTTCATGGCGAGCGTGACGAGGTTGGGGCCGTCCTCGATGTAGGCGACGATCACGCTGTGCTCGAGGCAGGTGCGGCGGCCCGACGTGGTCAGCCGCATCATGCCCCAGCGGTCGGACCGCGGGCGGCGCAGACCGAACCGGCCGCCGCTCAGGTCGTACAGCCGGCGGTGCACGGACCAGGCCGTGCGGACGAACCAGCGTGGCGGGACCCGTGGTGCCCGCACCTCGGACGTGCTCTCGCCTGCCATGGCGACCTCCGGCGTGTCATCCGCCGGCCGGCCGTCGCGGCCGACCGTGCGGACCTGCACCTCCCAGGGTAGGGACGCGGCCCGGCGGCGGCCACGGTTCCGCGGGACAAATTCCGGCGTGCCTCAGCCCCAGATCGCGTCGGCCCACTCCGGGTGGTCGACGAACGGGTTGCGGTTGTGCTGGAACTGCTCGTAGACCACGTCGTTGCGGCGGGCCTCGAAGGCCGACACGGGGTCGGCGTCGTTCCAGGCCAGGAGCGTGGAGAGCTTGCCATGGTAGGGCGCGGAGCCGTTGCTCACGGAGTCGTTGGGCTCGAGGTCGGCGAAGCCGTCCTCCCCCTCCCAGCGCACCGCCATGTAGAGGATCATGCGGGCGACGTCGCCCTTGACCTCGTCGCGCGGCTCGAACGAGTCCGAGTCGGTGAAGTTGCCCGGCGCGCCGTTGACGGCGCTGCCGCCGGTGTCGAAGTCCTTGTTGCCGCGGATGCTGTTGACCTGCACGTCGGTGGGCCGCAGGTGGTGCAGGTCGGTGCCGGGGCCGGTCGACGTGCCGAAGTCGCCGTGCGACTTGGCCCAGACGTGCTCGCGGTTCCAGTCGCCCACGTCGCCGCCGTTCAGGCTCTTGGCCCGCGACTGCCCGCTGTACAGCAGGATCACGTTGTTCGAGTTGGCCGGGTCCTGGTCCGTGGCCTTCAGCCCGTCCCACACCTGGCTGTACGACAGGGCGTCGGCGTCGCTGATGATGTCGTTCAGCTCCGCCTTGAGCGCCTCGCCGGTGAGGCCCTCGGCGCTGTCGTAGTAGCCGGCGGGCACGTCGGCGGCCGGTGCCTGCGCCGCCGCACCCGGTGCCGCCAGCACCCCCGCCGCGACCACCAGCGCGGACACCCCTCCGGCCCATACCCGTGCGAGACGTGTGCGCATCGTCGACCTCCGTGTCGTCAGGCCCGCGACCCCGTCCAGGCCGCGGTGCCCGACCACACTTCCACGGCGGACCCGCCGGACTGAAGGTCCCTCAGTAAATTCTGGGTGAAATCTCCCGACACATCGTGCTTTCACCTGGTCTGCCCGGGGCTCCGTCAGGCGGCCACCACGGCGACCCCGGTGCGACCGCCGTCGACGTCGAGCACGGTGCCGTGCACGAACCGGGCGTCGTCGGAGGCGAGATAGACCACCGCGGCCGCGATCGCGTCCGGGTGGCCGGGGGCGCCGGCCGGCGTACCCACGGTCATGTTCTCGGAGAAACCGATCGACGGGTCGAGGTCCGGCGGCCGGATGACGCCCGGCGAGACGGCGTTGACGCGCACACCCCGCGGGCCGAGCTCGGCCGCCCAGGACCGGGTCAGCGACTCCACCGCCGCCTTGGTCGCGGCGTAGGCGCCGCCCGTGGGCCCGGCGAGCCGGGCGACCCACGACCCGAGGTTGACGACGACACCCCCGCCGTCGGCCACCATGCGCGGCGCGACCGCCTGGGTCAGGAAGTACGGCGCCTTGACGTTCACCGCGAACAGCCGGTCGAACGACGCCGAGTCGGTGTCCGCGAGCGTCGGTGCCGAGCGATAGATGCCGGCGTTGTTCACGAGCACGTCGATCCGCCCGCCCAGCACGTCCGCGGCCGCGGCCGCGAGCGCGTGGCTGGCCTCGGGTGTGCCGTCCAGGTCGGCGCGGACGAGGTCGACGACGCCGCCCGCGGCGCGGATGTCGCGCACGACGGCGTCTCCCCGCCGCTGATCGCGTCCCGAGACGATGACGTGCGCGCCCTCGGCGGCGAGCGCCTGGGCGATCGCTCTGCCGATGTTGCTGGTGGACCCGGTCACGAGGGCGGTCCGCCCCTGCAGTCTCTGCGTCATGCCGTCGACGGTAGGAACCCATTTTTGGACTGGCAAGTCCAGAATTTCGACCGTACCGTCAGAACGTGAAGCTGACGCCGAAGGGCCGGGCGACCCGGCAGCGCATCGTCGAGGGCGCCGCGACGTATCTGCGCGGCACGGACCCCGGAACGGCCACGCTGGACGACATCCGGACCGTGACCCGCACCAGCAAGGGGCAGATCTTCCACTACTTCCCCGGCGGCAAGGACGAGCTGCTGCTCGCCGTCGCCCGGCACGAGGCCGACCGCGTGCTGCTCGACCAGGAGCCGCACCTGAGCCGCCTGGACTCCTGGGCCTCGTGGACGGACTGGCGCGACTCGGTGCTGGCCCGGTACCGCAGCCAGGGGCGCCGCTGCCCGCTCGCGGCGCTGATGGATCAGGTCACCACCACGCCGGGGTCGGTCGAGGTGGTCACGGAGCTGCTCGACCAGTGGCAGCGCCGGGTCGCCGCCGGCGTGGTCGCGATGCAGGAGGGCGGCCGGGTCAGCACGGACCTGGACCCCGCCCGGGTGGCCGCGGCCTTCGTGGCCGGGATCCAGGGCGGGGTCCAGGTGCTGCGCGCGACCGGGAGCACGGACCACCTCGAGGCGTCCATGGACCTGATGATCGACTACCTCCGGGCGGCGTGACGGTACCCGGCCACGCCACCCCCCTACTTGATGGCGCCCATCGACAGCCCGCGCACGAGCTGCTTCTGCGCCACCCAACCGGCGATGATCACCGGCAGCGACGCCAGCAGGGCCGCCGCGCAGAGCCGCGCCAGGAACAGGCCCTCGCTCGTCATCGTGGACACGATGAGCACGGGCACGGTCGCCGCGCGGGACGCGGTGAGGTTGAGCGCGAAGAAGAACTCGTTCCAGGCGAAGATGACGCAGATCAGCGCCGTCGCGGCGATGCCGGGGGCCACCATGGGCATGAGCACCGACCGCAGGGTGCGCATCAGCCCGGCCCCGTCCACGGACGCCGCCTCCAGCACCTCCCCCGGCACCTCCAGGAAGAACGACCGCATCATCCACACCGCGATCGGCAGGTTCATCGCGGTGTACAGGACCACGAGGGTCCAGATGTTGTCGAGCACCTTGAGCTGTCCGGCCACCACGTAGATCGGCACGATGACCGCCACGACGGGCAGCATCTTCGTGGAGATGAAGAAGAACAGCACGTCGCTGACCTTCTCCACCGGTCGGATCGACAGCGCGTACGCCGCCGGGATGCCGAGCAGCAGCACCAGCACCGTGGACACGCCGGTCGCGATGGCGGAGTTGGCCACGTAGGTGCCGGACCCGCCCTCGATGACGGCCCGGAACTGGTCGAGCGTGGGCGCGAAGAACCACGTGGGCGGGTCGGACGCCGCCTGGTTCTCCTGCTTGAACGCCGTGGCCGCCATCCAGGCCACCGGGAAGAAGAAGGCCAGCGCGAGCAGCCAGGTCAGCGTCGTCAGCACGCCACCGGTCGCCCGGCCGCGGGACGTACGGGTCACGTCGGACATGCTCACTCCTTGACCTCGAAGCTGCGGAAGATGAGGCGCAGCGCCGCGGAGGCCACGATGATCGTGGCGATCACGACGACGACGCCCATGGCGGCGGCCTGCCCGATGTCGAAGCCGAGGAACGCGCGCTGGTAGATGTAGAACGGCAGGTTGGCGCTGGCCGTACCGGGCCCGCCGGCCGTCATCAGGTAGATCTGGTCGAAGGTGTTGACCACATAGATGACGCCCAGCAGCACGCCCAGCTCGATGTACCGCCGCAGGTGCGGCAGCGTGATCGACGTGAAGGTGCGCCACGGCCCCGCGCCGTCGACCGACGCGGCCTCCAGCACGTCCTTGGGCTGCGCCTGCAGGCCCGCGAGCACGAGCAGCATCATGAACGGCGTCCACTGCCACACGAGCGCCATGAGGATGGCGACGATCGGGTAGGTCGAGGTCCAGTCGACCGCCTCGATGCCCACCAGCCCGAGCGTCCAGTTGAGCAGGCCGTACGTGGGGTTGAGCAGCGCCACCGACCACAGCACGGAGCTCGCCACCGGCATCACCAGGAACGGCGTGATGAGCATGGTGCGGGCCACGCTGCGCCCGGCGAAGGGCCGGTCCAGCAGCAGCGCGAGCACGATGCCGAGCACCATCGCCACGAGCACGCAGCCCAGCGTGATGACCACCGAGTTCAGCGCGGTCTGCCGGAACGTCGAGTCGGCGGCGATGTCCAGGTAGTTGGACAGGCCCACGAAGATGTCCTCGCCCGGCCGCAGCAGGTTCTGCGAGCGCAGCGAGTACCAGATGGTCACGAGGAACGGGAGCTGCGTGACGATGATCGTGAAGATCAGCGCGGGCAGCAGCGGCCCGCGTCGGCGCCAGCCCTCCGCGCGGCTGACGGCGCGTTCCGACGCCGCGGCGCGTGCCGCCCGGCGGGAGCCCTCCAGCCGGTCGATGGTCGAGGTGCTCATTGCTCCTCCTGGGCCCGGTAGGTCTCCGCCACGGTGTCGGCGTAGCGCTGGGACTGTGCGATGGCCTCGTCGACCGGAACCTGGCCGGCGATCGCCGCGGACATCTGCTGGCCCACCCGCGTGCCGAGGTCCTGGAACTCGGGGATGCCCACGAACTGGATGCCCGGGTAGGGCACGGGGTGGGTCATCGCGGAGTCCTGCGTGGCCCCGTTCATGGAGTCGAGGGTCGCGTCGGCGTAGGCCTGCGAGACCTCGGCGTACTCGGGGATCTCGTAGGTGGACAGGCGGCTGCCCGGGGGCACCCGCTCCCAGCCGATCTCCTCGCCCACGAGCTCGATGTACTCCTTGTTCGTCATCCAGGACACGAAGTCCCAGGCGGCGTCCTTGTGCTCGCTGGTGCTCGGGATGGCCAGCGACCAGCTGTACAGCCAGCCGGCGGACTCGGTGTCGGCGACGGGCGCGGGCGCGTAGCCGACCTTGCCCGCCACGGTGGAGGACGCCGGGTCCTCGACGGTGGAGACCATCGACGTCGCGTCGTACCACATGGCCGACTGGCCCTGCGCGAACCGGGTGAGGCAGTCGCCGAACCCGGAGGTCGCGGCGCCCGGCTGGCCGAAGGACTGCACGGTGTCGATGTAGGTCTCGATGGCCTCGCGGCTCTCGGGCGTGTCGAGGGTGGCGTTCCAGTCCTCGTCGAACCAGCCGCCGCCGAACGTGTTGATCGCGGTGCTCATCGGGGCCATGACCTCGCCCCAGCCGGCCAGGCCGCGCAGGCAGATGCCGGAGAAGTCCTGCGCCGGGTCGTTCAGCTCGCCGGCCAGCTCCCGCACGTCGTCCCAGGTCGGCCGCTCGGGCATCTCCAGGCCGGCCTCCTCGAAGAGGTCGGCCCGGTAGGCCAGGAACGACGACTCGCCGTAGAACGGCACGGAGTACATGTCGTCCTCGTAGGAGAGCGCCTCGCGGACGCTGGGCACGAAGTCGTCGGCGTCGTACCCCTCGGTCGCGTCGATGTACGGCTGCAGGTTCTCGATCCAGCCGTTCTCGGCCCACATGGGCGTCTCGTAGTTGGAGATCATGACGACGTCGAACTCGCCGCCGCCGGTCGCCACGGACGCCGTGATCTTGGCCCGGGCCTCGTTCTCGGGCAGGGACACGAACCGGACGTCCACGCCCGGGTGCGCCGCGCGGAACACGTCCTGCAGCGAGATCGCGTCCTGCATCTGCGGGTTGGAGACGATCGCGACGACGATCTGCTCCCCCTCACCGCCACCCACGGCGCCCGCCCCGGCACAGCCGGACAGGGCCAGCGCGACGGCGGCCGCCCCGGCGGCCAGCGTCGCCCTCACCGGTGAACCACCCCTTGGAGGTCGGAACATCCTCGTCCTCTCCTCGGCACAGCCTGCTCTGCCGCGCTCATTTGAGAAATTGTGCGTGCTCATCTGCAAACGCAGAGTAGTTCGCTATGCTCAGGTGAGCAAGACCCCCCGCTCAACGGTGCCCGGAGGCAAGCCTCCACGCACCGGACCGAAAAGCTCCCGCCGACGCCTGCGGGGAGTGAGGACGCAGGTGACCCAGAACGACTCGAACCTCATGGTCGAGGTGAGCACCGACTACTACCTCGACGGCAGGTCGAAGGTGGAGATCGCGCGCCGTCGCGGCATCTCGCGGTTCCAGGTGGCCCGCCTGCTCGCGCAGGCGCGCGAGCTCGGCGTGGTCCGCATCGAGATCACGCCGCCCCGGGCCGACGGCGAGCGCGGCGCACGCCTCGCGGCCCGGCTGGGCCTGCGCGAGGTGCTCATCGCGGCCAGCGCCGAGGACGTCACGACCACCCGCGAGAACGTGGCCGTCGAGCTCGCCCGCGCGGCGCGCGAGCACATCGCCGAGGGCAGCACCGTCGGCATCTCCTGGTCCCGCACCGTCGAGGCCGCGGTGCGGCACATCGGCCGGCTGCCGCACTGCGACGTCGTGCAGCTCGTGGGGGCGCTGCCCGTCGAGGGCAGCGGCAACTCCCTGGGCCTGATCAACACGTTCGCGCAGATGCCCGGGGTGCGCACGTGGCCCGTCTGGTCGCCGCTCCTGGTGGCCGACGCCGCCACCGCCGCGGGCATGCGCCGCCAGCCGGAGATCGCCGACGCCCTGGCCCGCGCCGACCACCTGGACGTCGCCGTCGTCGCGATCGGGCACTGGTCCGAGCGCACCTCGACCGTGTTCCCGCAGATCAGCCCCAAGGAGCAGCAGGCGGCGACGGCGGCAGGCGTCGTCGCCGAGTGCTCGGGCCGCCTGTTCGACGCCGCGGGACGCCCCGTCCGCACGAGCCTCGACGAGCGGGTCGTGGGCGTCACGCTCGAACAGCTCGTCGGCACGCCGGAGGTGATCGCGATCGGCTACGGATCCGCCGTCGCGCCGGGCCTGGTCGCCGCCGTCCGTGGCGGCATCGCCAACACCCTGGTGGTCGACGACGCCGCGGCCACCGCCCTGGAGTCCCTCGCCCTCTGACCCGTCGTCAGGTGCGGGCCACCAGCTCCTCGACCGTGGCGCGGGCGCCGCGCTCGTGCAGGGACGCGAGCGCCGCCGTGTACGCCGCGGTGAACCGCTCGTCGTCGACGAGGTCGCCGAACACCTCACGGTCGCGCAGGAAGGCCAGCGGGTCGTCGCGCTGCGCGAGCGCCGCCCGGTGCAGCCGGCCGGCGAGGCGGTCCACGATCTCGATGGGCTCGCCCGCCTCGTCCACGCCCTCGTCGTACCGCGCCCAGGAGGCGACCACGAGCGCCGCGTGCTCGATGGGCCCGCCGTGCTCCAGGTGGTACCGCACCACGGGCAGCAGCCACTTGGGGATGCGGTCGGACGACTCGGCGCACAGGCGGGCCAGGGTGTCGGCCACGTGCGGGTTGGCGAACCGCTCGACGAGCGTGCGCTTGTACGCGGGCAGGTCGATGCCCGGCACGGGGGCCAGCGTGGGCGTGCCCTCGCGGTCCATGTAGCCGAGCAGGAACCGGGCGAAGACGTCCTGGCCCGCGACCTCGTGCGCGTACCGGTGCCCGGACAGGTAGCCCACGTAGCACAGGGCCTGGTGGCCGGCGTTGAGCAGGCGCAGCTTCATGAGCTCGTAGGGCTCGACGTCGGACACCACCTGCACGCCCGCGTCCTCGAACGGCGGGCGCCCGGTGGGGAACGTGTCCTCCAGGGCCCACTGCTCGAACGGTTCGGCCACGACGGGCCAGGCGTCGTCGATGCCGAAGCGTTCGGCGACCATGGCGCGGTCGGCGTCGGTGGTGACGGGCGTGATGCGGTCGACCATCGAGCTCGGGAAGGCGACGTTCGCCTCGATCCAGTCGGCGAGATCGCCGTCCTTCGCGCGGGCGAACGTGGTGAACGCACGCTTCGCGACCTCGCCGTTGCCCTGGATGTTGTCGCAGCTCATCACGGTGAACGGCGGCACCCCGCGGTCGCGGCGGCGGCGCAGGGCCTCGGTGACCAGCCCGAACGTCGTCGCCGGCACGGCGCCGTCGGCCAGGTCGGCGGCGACGCCCGGGTCCGTGAGGTCGAACTCGCCCGTCACGTGGTGGATGTTGTACCCGCCCTCGGTGACGGTGAGGGAGACGATCCGCACCTCGGGCGAGGCCATCTTCTCCAGCACGGCCTCGGGGTCGTCGGGGGCGAGCAGATACTCCGTGATCGACCCGATGACCCGTGCCTCCAGGCGCCCGTCGGGATGCTTGAGCACGAGGGTGTAGAGACCGTCCTGCGCGGCCAGCGCGTCGCGCATGCGCGCGTCGCCCGGCAGCACGCCGACGCCGCAGATCGCCCAGTCGAGCGCCGCGCCGTCGGCCATCAGCCGGTCCAGGTACATGGCCTGGTGCGCGCGGTGGAAGCCGCCCACCCCGAGGTGCACGATCCCGGTGGTCAGCCGGGTCCGGTCGTAGGCGGGGACGGTGAGGTCCGCGCCCTCGGGCGCGGACCCCACCAGACCGTCCACGGTCTTGTCGCTGAGTGCCGTCATCGTGCTCCTCCGCCGCCCTTCCGACTCGATCGAACCGTCGTCAGGCTAACAGATGAGCATGCCGCCGCTCACAGATGAGCGAACGTCAGGCCGGGAGCGTGACGGGGAACGGCTCGCCGAAGTCCGCGGACCGGCTCACCGCGCTCCACCGCAGGTCGGACTCCAGGAGGCGGCGGTCCTGCGCCGTCGACATCTCGGTCGCGTTCACGCCGAGCGGGAGGTTGTCGGGCAGGTCGTCGTGCGCGGCGAGCTCGACGAGGATCTGCGCGGCGCGGTCCGGGTCCCCGGCGGTGCCGGAGTCGCCTTGCCGCAGCCGCGTGTTCATCGCACCGACGGTGGCCTCGTACTCCGGTGGCACCTCGGCCACGGACATGGACGAGCCCGCCCAGTCGGTGCGGAACCCGCTCGGCTCCACGACGAGCACCCGGACGCCGAACGGCGCGGTCTCGGTGCGGAGCACGCGGCTGAACCCGTCGATGGCGAACTTCGCCGCCTGGTAGGACCCGATGCCCGGCGAGCCGCCGACCCGGCCACCCACCGAGGAGAACTGGATCACGAGGCCGCCGCCCTGCTCCCGGAGCAGGGGGAGCGCCGCCTTGGACACGTTGTAGACACCCCAGAAGTTGGTCTCGAACTGCGTGCGGAAGTCGGCGTCGGGGGTGGTCTCGATGGGGCTGACGTTGGCGTAGCCCGCGTTGTTGACGATCACGTCGAGCCGCCCGAACCGGGCCGCGGCCTCGGCGAGCGCCGCACGGGCCGCCGCCGGGTCGGTCACGTCGAGCGGGAGCGGGAGCACCCGGTCGCCGTACTCGGCGACGAGGTCGTCGAGCTGTTCGGGGCGCCGCGCCGTGGCGGCGACCCGGTGGCCGGCGGCGAGCGCCGCGCGGACGAGGGAGCGGCCGAAGCCGCGGGACGAACCTGTGATGAACCATGTCTGCTGCTGCATGGCTTTAATACAACATCGTTGCGCTACATTGCGCAACCCCGTTGCGCTAAGATGTGAGCATGCCGACACGCGAGTTCCAACGGGCCCGTTCCCCCGAGGCCAAGCGCCTCCGCGAGGACGCCATCCTGGACGCCGCCCGCCGGCTCGGCGCCGAGCGCGGCATCCGGCAGGTGACCCTGACCGACATCGCCGAGGCCGTGGGCATGCACAAGTCGGCGATGCTGCGCTACTTCGAGACGCGCGAGGAGATCTTCCTGCGGCTGACGGCCGAGGGCTGGCGGGACTGGGCGCCCGACCTCGCCGAACGGGTCGGCGCCCTCGCACGGCCGGACGCCGACACCGTCGCCGCCGCGTTCGCCGCGACACTCACCGCACGCCCGATGTTCTGCGACCTGCTGGCCCAGACGCCGCTGAACCTGGAGCGCAACGTCTCGGTCGAGAAGGTCCGGGAGTTCAAGCTGACGACCGGCGACGGGCTGGGCGTGATCCTGCCCGCCGTCCGTGCGGCGCTGCCGGCGCTCACGGAGCAGGACGGCGTCGACCTCGTGGCGGCGGCCACCTCGCTGGCGGGCACGCTCTACCAGATCGCCACCCCGGGTCCGGAGGTGGCGGCGCTCTACCGCTCCGACCCGCGGCTCGCGCACGCCCTGGTCGACGTCGAGCCGCAGCTGTCCCGGATCCTCGCGTCGATGCTCCGCGGGCGGATCGCCGAGCGCACCGCCTGAGGCGATCAGGCCCCGATCGCCGCCGCGTACCGCCGGGACAGCACCCCGAGGTGCTCCACCAGCCCGGGCGGGCCGTCGACCGTGAAGTCGAGCCCGAGCATGCCGATCCACACGGCGACGGTCTCCAGGCTGTCGCCGCCGGTGACGAGCACGCAGCTCGCGTCGTCGCGCGGCTCGACCGTGCCGACCGCGGGGTTGATGCGGGCCAGCACCTCGTCGGCCGGGGCGTGCACGAGCACCCGCGCGTGCACGGACCAGCCCGTCCGGGCCACCTCGCGCACCACGAACTCGGTAAGGTCGAACGGCGGCGTGGTGGGCACGAACCGCCGTCCGCCCGGGACGCGCAGCTCGAGCCAGTCCACCCGGAACGGCTCCCACTCCCCCGACGCGACATCGCGACCCACGAGGTACCAGCGCCGCTGCCACGCCACGAGCCGCGCGGGCTCGACCTCGCGCGGCTGCTCGCCGCGGTACCAGAACCGCAGGCCCTGGTGGTCGCGGATCGCCGCGGCCAGCTCGGTGAGCAGCGCGGGGTCGACGGCAGGGTCCTCGACGTTGCTGCTGGTGTTCGCCGGACCGGCTTCCGTCGCGTCGCGCAGCGCCGCGACCTGGCGGCGCAGCCGGTCGGGCAGCACGTGCTCGAGCTTGCCCAGTGCCCGCGCGCTGCTCTCCTCGATACCGGCGACGGCCCCGGCGGCGCGCAGCCCCACCGCGATGGCCACCGCCTCCTCGTCGTCGAGCACCAGGGGCGGCAGCTTGCCGCCCACCCCCAGCCGGTAGCGCCCGCCGGGGCCACGCACGGCGTCCACGGGGTAGCCCAGGTCACGCAGGCGGGCGACGTCGTTGCGCACCGTCCGGCCGGTGACGTCGAGCCGCGCGGCGAGCTCGGCGCCGGACCAGTCCGCACGCGACTGGAGCAGGCCCAGGAGGGCGAGCAGGCGGCCCGCGGTGGTGGTCATTCCGGGCTCCTCGGATCTTTTTCTGGTTCGCCGAGAATACAGGAAAGGAGCGTTCCGGAACCCTCCGTAGTGTCGGAGACATGGACACCACGCAGAGCACCGACATCCGCCCCTTCCGCATCGCGATCCCCCAGGCCGACCTGGACGACCTGGCCGACCGCCTCGCCCGCACCCGCTTCGCACCGGCCGCACCCGGTGACTCCTGGGAGTACGGCACGCCCGAGTCCTACCTGCGGAACGCCGTCGAGCACTGGCGCACCGCGTTCGACTGGCGCGCCGTCGAGGAGCGGGCCAACGCCTTCCCCCAGTTCCTCACGGAGATCGACGGCCAGACCGTGCACTTCCTGCACGTCCGTTCGGCCGAGCCGGGCGCACGGGCGCTCGTGCTGACCCACACCTACCCGGGTTCGTTCCTCGACTTCCTCGACATGATCGGCCCACTCACCGACCCGGTCGCGCACGGCGGCCGCGCCGAGGACGCCTTCCACGTCGTGATCCCGTCGATCCCCGGCTTCGGCTTCAGCACCCCGCTCAGCGAGCCGGCCGACGGCGGCACCTGGACCATGGCCCGCGTCGCCCGCACCTGGGACACCCTCATGCGGCGGCTCGGCTACGAGTCCTACGGCACGCACGGCAGCGACGCCGGCACCATGATCGGTCGCGAGCTCGCCGTGCTGGACCCCGAGGGCTTCCTGGGCGCGCACCTGCTCCAGCTCTTCTCGTTCCCCTCCGGTGCCGAGGGCGAGATGGACGGGTTCGGCCCGAAGGAGTTCGCCGCGCTGGAGCACATGCAGTGGTTCCAGAGCGTGGGTGCCTACAACGCGATGAACGGGTCGCGGCCCCAGACCATCGCGGCGGCGCTCAGCGACTCCCCCGTGGGCCAGCTCGCCTACAACGAGCTCTTCGAGAACTTCGGCAACGGCACCAGCCTGGTCTCCCTCGACCAGGTGCTGGCGCAGGTCAGCCTCTACTGGCTCACCAACACCTCCGCCACGGCGGTGCGGTACCACTTCACCGAGCAGCGCTCGGGCGCCGAGCCGGTGGTGAGCACGGGGCGCATCGGCGTCGCCGTCTTCGCCGACGACTTCCAGACCATCCGGTCGCTCGCCGAGCGCGACAACGCCCGCATCGAGCACTGGTCCGAGTTCCCGACGGGCGGCCACTACGCGGCCCTGGAGGTCCCGGACGTCCTGGTCGGCGATCTCCGCACCTTCTTCGAGACCCCCTGACCCACCCGCCGAAGGAGAACCGTGGCGAGATAGAACTCTGGCGAGATAGAACTCTGGCGAGATAGAACTCTGGCGAAGTAGAACTCTGGCGGAATCCGATTCCGCCAGAGTTCTACTTCGCCAGAGTTCTATCTCGGCAGGGTGGGGTCAGTGGGCGTGGGTCGGCGTGCGGGTCGGCGCCCGTGACGCCGCTCAGCTCGTTCGGGGTGACGCCGAGTTCCGCCGACCTCCACACCTCGCCCGTCTCGACGTCGACCGCGTGGATCGAGTCCGTCGCCGGGTCGGTCACGTAGACCGAGCCGTCCAGGGCGAGGACCGCGGGCCGCGGCTCCTGCCAGTCGAGCGGCTCCTCCCACGCGTCGATGACCGGGACGGACGCCGTCACCTCGGCCGACTCGGGGTCGATCACGTGCAGCTGCCCGTCGGTGCCGAGCACCAGGGCCTCGCCCTCCTCGCCCCGGGCGAGCGACCGGAAGGTGTACGACGACGGCAGGTCCACCAGCTCGAGCGAGCCGTCCCGCGTGTCGATCAGGGACACTCGCGTGGGGCGCTCCAGCTCAGCGTCCTGGTCGGTCTTGTAGTCGCCGAGCACGATCGGGGACGCCTCGGTGCCGGCCTGGTTGCCGATACGGCCGTACGCGTCCGGGGCCTCGACCTTGGTGATCTCGCCGCCGGCGTAGACCACCGCGCCGTCCTCGCAGCCGATCACCACGGCCTCGTCGGCCGCGACGGCCTCGCCGTGCACCCCGGGACACTCGTCCGACGCCGCGATCTCCTCGCCGTCGCCGTCCAGCACCCGGATGCCGGTGCGCTCCTCCTCCGTACCCTCGGAGACGACCAGCGTGTCGTCGCTCAGCTCGACAGCCACCCCGTGATGGGCCGACGGCGTGGTGTGCTCCCGCACCGGTGCGTCGCCGTCGGCCACATGCGCCGAGTCGATCACCCGGACCAGGCCGCTGCCGTCGTCGAACAGGGCGGTGCGGCCCTCGTGCACCACGACATGACCGGGTTCGGCGGCGTCGTACCGCACGTCGGTCAGCCTGGGCTCGGCGGTCCAGAAGTGCGCGTGGTCGCCGTGGGCCTCGGCCCAGGTGCCCAGGTCGAGCGCCTGGAATCCGCCGGTGGCCGAGACGAGCAGGTGGCGCTCGTCGCCGGCCGGGTTCAGGCGCGCGAAGCCCTCCAGCGCGATCTCGCCGACGGGTTCGAGGCTCATCGCGTCCAGCACGAGCACACCGCCGTCGTAGGTGACGGCGAGGCGCGGCGTGCTCGCCTGGGCCTCGGTCGCGTCGTGCTCGCCCTCGTGCTCGTCCTCGTGGGCGTCCGTGACGGACGGCGACGCCGAGCCTGCCGCCGCCCCGTCCCCCGTGGCGCAGGCACCGAGCAGGAGCAGCGGCAGCACGGCCGCGAGGCTCGTCAGTGTTCTCTTCATGATTCTCCTCCTAGAATGACAATCATTCTCATACCGGGACGGAGTCAACCAGATGTGAGAACGATTCTCAAACAAGGAGGGCTGCGGTCGCGCTCAGCCGAGGCTCATGTACGCGGTCACGAACGCGGCGGCCAGGACGAGGGTGCCCACGACGGCGGCGACGGCGGCGAGGGGCTCCCGGATCCGGCGCGCCAGCATCCCGGCCAGCAGCGCGACACCGGCCAGGCCGATCACTGTCCAGTACACCGGGCTGGTCGTCTCGCTGATCACGGTGAGCCCGTACACGGCCTCGCCCACCCCGATGCCCGCGAGGAGCGCGGTGCCGAGCGCCGCGCGGATGCCCTCCGTGCGGAGCCAGGCGGCGGCCATGCCGACGAACGGCCCGGCGAGCACGCCGAGCACGATCCAGAGCGTCGGGTCGTAGTAGTAGCCGCGCACCTGGGCGGCCACCGAGTAGCCGGCCAGCAGCACCGCGAAGCCCACGGGGCCGAGCGCCGCGGCGGCGCCGGTGCGCGCGCGGGACCAGTACACGAGCGCCGCAGTCAGCACGGTCCACCCGCTGGCAGAGTTGGCGAACGACCGGAACCCGTCGGGCAGGAACCCCTGCGCGTACGACGTGAGGCCGCCCAGGACGAAGCTGAGCAGCACGACGACGAACGCACGCGCCAGCGGGCGGGAGAGCACTGCGCCGGCGGACGGCGCCCGGGTAACCGTGGTCATGCCGCAACCTAACCGCGGCGCAGGGCGCCCCACATCGGCCCGTGGGCTGACGGCGTCAGACCAGGGGTGGACGCGCGGCCCGCCGGGCCGGCCGTCTCCTCGGTCTCAACACGGCCCCGCGTGGCACGGCGCAGCTCAGGGAGCCCGCGCCGCGGACGGGACTCGGTGGGTCCGGCAGCTCGGACAGGTAGGCGTGGCCGGTCGGGGCGACTGTCCGCGTGACCTCGGGGCCGTCGCGGTCCAGCCTGCGCTGCGTCCAGCCGGGGGCCTGCTTGGCGAGATTGCACCGGACGCAGAGCCCCTGCCCGTTGCCCAGGCTGGTCGCGCCACCCTCGGCGTGGGGCACGACGTGGTCGGCGTGCCGCACCGGGGCGTCGCAGTACGGCGTGGCGCAGAGGCCCTGCTGCCGGGCGCGCAGGAGCGCGGTGATGCCGTCCGGGAAGAAGCGACTCGTGCTCGTGGTCGCCAGCAGACGCCCGGACGGGTCGACGTAGATCGCCCGCAGCCATGCGGCCTCGGCGTCGACGCCCGCGGCCACGAGCTCTCGGGCCACAGGCGCCGGAACCACGCCCACGCCCGCCGCCGAGCCCTCCAGCACGACCGCGGGACCGTCACCGCCCGCGAGCAACGTCTCGTCCGACACCAGGAGGTTGACCGTGACCGGGACGTCCTCGGCTGTGTCACGCCCGGTCACCCGCTCGATCAGCGTGTCGGCCATCAGCTGGCCACCGGAGCGCTCGTCGCCCGCCGCACGCGCCGCCTCGGCGCGCGCCACGAGCTGGGCGTAGGCCTGGACGCCCTGCTTCATCGGCACCAGGGCCGTCAGGTACACCATGAGGTCCGGTGCCGGGCGGATCGAGACGTGCCGCTCACCTTCCGCCGTGGCCAGCCGGCGCACGCAGGCGTGGACGTCGAGCCGGGCCGCGACGGCCCTGACGCGCGCCGTGAGGCGCTTGGTGCCCAGGCCCGCGAGCGCCTCCAGATCGCGGCAGACCTCCTCGTCGACGAGGGCCCGGTGCTCGGGGCTCAGGTGCGACGTCTCGCGCACGAGGACCCGGGCACGCCACTCGCTCAGGGCCCCGACCCGGAGCGCCTCGAAGGTGTACGGCATCTGCCGCACCCACACCCTCGCGTCACCGAGGAAGGCGGCACCCGCGTTCGGCGACAGCCCCATCGCCGCGCCGATCTGGGACGGAACGCCCCGTCCGCGCCGCTCGGCGCGGATACCGTGCCGGGCTTCGGCAGCCCTCGCTGCCTCGTCGAGCGCCACGGCCGCCCGCGCCTCGACGGCGGCCACCGAGTGCTTGACCTTCTCCAGCTCCGCCAGCAGATCGACCCAGGCCGCCGCGGTCTCCCGGGTCACGGGCCCGGCCGTGTCGGTGGCGCCGGGCAGGATGCCGTCGGCAAGGACGGCACGCAGACCCGCCACGACGACGGCGTCGAGCACCACGGGAGAGGCGGGATGCCCGCCCGCCTCGATCGCCGTGCCGTCCGTGGTCTGCGTCATAGCCCCACGATATCGAACATCTGATCGACATGTTGGACGAGAAAGAGATCTGTGGACAACCGAAGTCAGGCCGACGCCACCGGCTGGCGCAGGATCGTGCGCCGCTTCTCCGGGGCCACCCGGCGGAAGTCGCTCAGGTAGATCTCGTGGTGCCGCCCGGTCAGCCGCAGGCCGTTCGCCGGCACGAACTCCTCGTGCAGGCGCGCGAGCACCCCGGCCTCGTCGTCGAACGCGCCCACGTGCAGCGTCTGCACGCAGCGACCCTCCGCCAGGCGCGCGAACCGCACGTCGTCGAGCCGTGACGGCGCGGACCGCCGCCGGACGCCCTCCACCGCCGCCGCGAACAGGTCCGGCCCGATCCAGTCCGGCTGCAGCACCAGCAGCGTCCAGTCCCAGCGCGACGTGTCGCGCGCGACCGTGAACGCGTCCATGTCCCGCGCCCACCACAGCCCCTCCAGGGGCATGACCACGTAGTCCCGCCCGAGGTCCCGCTTGCTCGCGAACTTCAGCGCGTAGGCCACCGGGTACAGCGTCTCGACCGCCTCGGCGAACGCCGTGGCGTTCGGGTCGCCGTGCCCGTCGATCATCAGGTACTGCTGCTCGGGCACGTCGACCAGGCGGAACCTGCCCCGCTGCGCCCGGTAGGCGTCGAGGCTCTTCTTCAGGTCGACCTTGCCGGTCGTCCTGCCAGCCGGCCTGCCCGTCGTCCTGTCGGTCATGACCAGGGACGGTAGCGGGCGCACCGGCTCGCCGCACGGTCGCGGCGAGCCGGCCCGCGCGGCCTACTGCTGCGGCCGCCAGGGGCCCCAGGGGTCACCGGGCACCTGGTTGCGCGTCCACCACCGCGCCACGTAGGTCGTGCCGTCGTGGACGGCGACCTCGCCGGCCTCGAAGATCCGCGACGCCGTCCACTGCGCGACGCCGTCCCGCTCGGCGATCTCCTGCCACGGGCCGTAGGGCGCACCGGGCTCCTGGCCGCGCGTCCACCAGGCCGCCCGCCAGGTCGAGCCCGCGTACGACACCTCGTCGTCCGCACCGTAGGTCGACGCCGCGGCCCAGGCCGGGGCGGCCGGCGCGCACCCGTCGGCGCAGACGCTGAACGACGCGAGGACCGCCTTGTGGTCCGAGGGCCAGACGGCGTCCGGCGTGAGGATCTGGTCGGCGCTGTCGTCGTCGACCCGCTCGTTCCGCACGATGGTCGACTGCGGGCCGACGACGGACGCCGCGTCGATCGAGATCCGCTCGTCGGGCGTGACGAACACGTAGTCGATGCGGTCCCGTTCGTCGGCCCCGGGCGCCCAGGTGAGCTCGGAGGTCGGGAAGAGCGGGTTGTCCGACGGCCAGGTGACGCCGGGGTTGGCGACGGGGTCGGGGTGGACCTCGCGGTAGGCGTCGACCAGGCCGCCGTCGAGCAGCGTCCGCGTGCTCTGCCACGGGATCACGAGACCGTTGTGGTCCTGGAGGTCGGCGGTCGCCTCGGTCCAGTCCTGCACCGAAGGCTCGTTGAAGTCCCCGCCGACCACCGCGATGCGGCCCGCCGCACGCTCGGCCGCGACGTCCTCGACGAGCGCGGCGGCCGTCGCCGGCCGGCCCGACTGCCGGTTGGCCTCCAGGATCGCGTCCACGTCCGTGACCGGGCCGCCCGGGAGCCGGTCCCACGTGTCCCAGCCGTCCGGCCAGTCCCCGAGCACCGCACCGCCGTAGCCGCGGGGCAGGTAGGTGGCGTACCAGCGGTACTCCAGGTGACCGCCGTAGGCCACCACCTCGGTGCCGTTGACGTCGAGCACCGCCTTGGTCCACCACCGGTCGACGGTGTCGGTCTCCAGGATCGGGTAGCGCGAGACGATGCCGGTGTCGGTCGCGATGACGTGGTCGTAACCGAGCAGCGCGGCGACCTGGGCGGGCGCGTCGCCCTGCTCGGGCATGAACGTGACGTCGGCGTCGGTCTCCCGCAGCACGTCGGCGATCTCCTCGGCGCCGTCGTCGATCCGCGTGCCGCCGTGCCACAGGTTGAACGCGAGCACGTTCAGCTCGCTCACACCGTCCACCTGGGGCTTCGGCTCGGCGGGCGGCACCGGCGCGGTGCCGGCGTCGGCCACCGACCGGTCGAGGCCGGGCGTGGTTCCGGCGGCGGAGGCAGGGGCCGCGACGGCGAGCACGGCGAGGAGGCCTGCTGTGGTCGCGAGGAGTCCTCGGCGAAGGCGTGCGGATGACATCGGCTGGTTCTCCCGGGCTCGGAAACGCGGTGCGGTCGTGACGGTACGAGGCAGGCGTGGCCGGTCCGTGGCCAGGAGATGAACTACTGCGGCGAGGACCCCCTCCGGGCGCGCACCGCGAGCGCCGCCAGGGCCAGCAGCGTGCCCGCGGCGATCAGCACCTGGATCCACGGCCCGAGGAGCACGCCGGCGGTGACGCCGTCGCGCAGCTCGACGTCGGTGACGATCAGGCCGGGCGCGTCGGCGGGCAGGGCGGGGCCGGCGGCGCCGTCGGGCGCGAAGACCTGGCTGGTGCCGGTGGTGGAGAGGTTGACGACGGCGCGCCCGGTCTCGACGGCCCGCATCCGCGCGAAGGCGGTCTGCTGCAGGTTCTCGTCGGTGCCGCGGAAGTCGGCGTTGTTGGTCTGGAAGACGAGCACCTGGGCGCCGTGGTCGACGCCCTCGCGGATCACGTCGTCGAACACGACGTCGAAGCAGATGGCGAGGCCGACGACGGCGTCCCCCGTGCTCACCACGGGCGCGTCGGTGCCGGGGCTGTACTCGCGGCCGAGCAGGTTGACGAGGCTGGGCACGATGGCGCCGTAGAGCCACCGGTCGGGCACGTACTCGCCGAACGGCACGGGGTGGCGCTTGGCGTGCGAGGCGACGGCGCCGTCGTCGGACCAGAGGAACGAGCGGTTGTGGATGAGGTCGCCGTCCTCGGACGCGGCGTTGAGGAGCAGCGGCGCGCGGTACCGGCCGACGGCCGCGTCGAGGGCCCGCTCCGTGCCGGGGTCGGCCTGCGGATCGCTGTCCACGCCGCCCTCGGGCCAGACCACGAGGTCCACCTGCTCGCTCTCCAGGGGTACGGACGCCGCCCGCTGGGCGTCGAGGAGCGCGCCGGGCGCGCGGTCGTCGGAGTAGGCGGCGGGGCCGTCACCCTGCACGGCGCCGACGCGCAGCGTCCCGGCGTGCGCCGTCGGGAACTGCGGCGTGACGACGAGCAGCGCGGCGAGCGCCACGGCGGGCAGGGGCGCGGTCCACCGGTCGCGGCCGGGGGCCGCGGTGCGCAGGTGGCGGACGACCTCGATCGCGGCGGCGCACAGCACCACCATGCAGAAGCCCAGTCCGGTGATCCCGAGCCAGGACGCGACGGGCGCGACCGGCCCGGCGGACTGGCTCAGGCCGAGGCGGCCCCACGGGAAGCCGCCGTAGGGCCAGGAGCCCATCGCGAGCTCGCGGGTGAGCCACGCGCCCGCGACGAGCAGCGGCAGGCCGATCAGCCGGGCCGGCGGGCGGCGGCGGGGCACCCACCGGTAGGCGAGCGTGATCAGCGGGGACAGGGCCGCGGTGAACAGGGTCTGCACGGTCGCGAGCGCCACCCAGGGCACCCAGCCGAGGGGGTCGTCGCCGAGGAACCGGGACGACCAGGCGACGTGCGGGAACCAGAACGCCGCCCCGAACGCCGCGCCCACGAGCACGGCACCCCAGGCCCGCCGTCCGACGAACGTGACCAGCGACAGGGTGACCGCGACGAACGCGAGCGGCCACCACCCGAGGGAGGGGAACGCCCCGTCGAGCGCCAGGCCCGCCGCCACGGCCACCAGGACGGCGGCCCACAGCGGCAGGAGGGGCGGGTCGGGCAGCCGCGTCCGGGCGGAGCCGGTCGGCTCGGTCCGGACGGCGGCCCGGGGGCCGGGGGGCGGCTGCGTGGTGGCTTCCTGCGTCACGCCCCGAAGTCTCCCACCCCCGCCTGGGAGCGGACGACGACGGCCGTCACCCCGCGGGCGCGTCCCCGAGGTCGGGGATGTCCAGGCGGACGCCGCCCTTGAGCGCCGACTCGTGCGCCACGACGCCCGGCAGCGTGAACCGCGCGGCCACCCAGGCGTTGACCGGCGGCAGGCCCCCGGTCTCGACGGCCCGCACGAAGTCGTCGGCCAGGAAGTGGTGGCTGCCCTCGTGCCCGTTGGACACATGGGCGAACTCCGCCGGCAGCCGCGAGCGGTCGTGCACCGGCGCCGAGCCCGAGGTGAAGGCGTCGCGCAGCGCGGGCGAGACGTGCTCGAGCGAGGGGTCGTCCGGGGACAGCGTGGGCGCGGGCCGCAGGTGCTCGGTGAGGTCGGTGACCTCCTGCTTGTCCTGCCAGAGGCTCACGTTGACGAGCTGCTCCAGGCTGGCCTCGGTGCCGAAGAACCGGAACCGGGACTCGCGGACGTGCGACGGGAACCCGACCCGGCGGAACTCGTTGACCCGGAAGGCGCCGCCGCCCGCGGCCTCGAACAGCGCGGTCGCGTTGGAGAAGTCGTTGCCGAACTGGCTCACCTCGCGGTCGAAGACGCCGTCGTCCCGGTCGTCGAGCACGCCGATCGCCGACACGCTGGTCGCGTGCGTCTGCCACGCGCCGAGGATGCCGCCCAGGGAGTGCGTGGGGTACATCAGGGGCGGGTAGCTCGCCGTCGACCGCCAGCTCTCGCCGCCGCTGTAGCGGTAGGCGTCGTAGAAGCCGAGGTCCATGTCGTGCAGGTAGTCGCCCTCGGCGTAGAAGAGGCGCCCGAACGCACCCCGGGCGGCCTGCTCGCGCGCGTGCACGACCGCGGGGTTGTAGTAGCTGGTCTCGCCCATCATGTAGGTGAGCCCCGTCTCCCGGACCGCGTCGACGATCGCCGTGATCTCGCCCTCGGAGATCGCCATCGGCACCGCCGAGTAGACGTGCTTGCCGGCGCGCAGCGCCTCGACCACCAGCGGGCCGTGCGTCCACCGCTGGGTGAAGATCGCCACGGCGTCGACGTCGGACGCGAGCAGGTCCTCGAAGGACGGCACGGTCCCGGCGAGGTCGTACTCGTCGGTGAGCCGCTGCGCCCGCTCGGGCAGGAGGTCGGTGACGACGATGTCCCCCACCCCGGGGTGCAGCCGCCACAGCTTGGCGAACTGGCCGGCGAACTGGCCGGCTCCGACGATGCCGAGAGAGAACACGGGCGCTCCTTGTGTGCGGGGTGTCGTTGACGGCCCCGACCCTACGTACCTACGATCGGCGAACTCTTCATCGATCGGAGCGGGTTCTTCCCGGATACTCAGATGGCCCGGATGCGCAGATGACCCCACGGATCGAGATCGAGCCCCCGGCCCTGCTGAGCTGGGAGGGGCGGCCCAGCCTCATGGGCACCGCGCACCAGCACGACGACCTGGAGATCAACCTCGTCGCCGAGGGCGGCACCATGCTCTACCTGTTCGGCGGCGTCCCGGTCGAGATCGGGCCCGGGTCCGTCGCCGCGTTCTGGGCGGCGGTGCCGCACCAGCTCATCGCCAGCACGGCGACCCGCGCGTTCTGGGTGCACGTACCGTTCGCGACCTTCCTCGGCTGGGGCCTGCCGAGCGCACTCGTGGGCCGCCTGCTGTCGGGCACGCCGCTGGTCGCCCCGCCGTCGGCCGCGCTGCCGACCGACCCCGGCAGCTTCGCGCAGTGGGCGACGGACCTGTCCGACGAACGGCCCGAGCCGCGCCGCATCGCGATGCTGGAGGTCGAGGCCCGGGTGCGGCGCCTCGGCCTGACGACCGCGGACCAGCCGGTGCGGCAGGTCACCAGCGGCGACCCGACCCTGCGGCAGGTGCTCACGATGGTGCGGTACGTCGCCGAGCACTTCCGGGAGCCGCTCACCGTCACCGACGTCGCACGGACTGTGCGCCTGCACCCCGGCTACGCCATGGCGCAGTTCCGCCGGGTGGTCCGCACGACGATCGTCGACTACCTGACCCGGTGTCGTCTGGCCGAGGCGCGCCGGCTGCTGGTCACCACGGACCTGCCGGTGACCGACGTCGCCGCCGAGTCCGGCTTCAGCTCGGTGAGCCGGTTCTACAGCGCCTTCGGCGCGGCGTGCGGCATGCCGCCGGCCGCCTACCGGCGGGAGAACCAGCACGACCAGCCCCGCTGACCCCGGTACGCTTCCGCACCCGGGAGCAGGGCCCCCGCAGCGGGCCCGCCGGCCGACGAGGGAGTCATCGTGGACGTTCCGTTCTACTGGGTCGACGTGTTCGCGACCCGGCCCCTGGCGGGCAACCCCCTCGCCCTCGTGCCCGACGCCGACCTCCTGCCCGAGGAGACGATGCGCTCGATCGCGCGGGAGCTGAACCAGTCCGAGACGACGTTCCTGGTCCGCGCCGACGCCGGCCTCCCCGCCGACCACCGTCTGCGGTCCTTCACACCCGCGGGTGTCGAGGTCTTCGGCGCGGGGCACAACGCGATGGGCGCCTGGATCTGGCTCGCCGGGTCCGGTCGGCTCGACCCCGGACGCGACACCTTCGTGCAGCAGATCGGCGCCGACCTGCTGGAGGTTCGGGTGACCGGGCGGCTGGTCACCATGGAGCAGTCCGCGCCGCGGTTCCTGGGCCGCGTGGAGGACGGCGCGGCCCTGGCCGCCGCCCTGGGCCTCGGCGTCGCGGACCTCGCCGACGGGCGCGTCGCCGAGGTGGTCTCGACCGGCGCGGAACACCTGCTCGTGCCCCTGCGCGACGCCCCGGCGGTGGACCGCGCCGCGCCGGACACCGCCGTCCTGCGCCACCTGCTGGCCGATGCCGGGGCCGAGGGCTGCTACGTCTGGGCGCCCCACCCCGACGACCCCGGCGTGACGGCCTACACGCGGTTCTTCAACCCGACCGTCGGCATCGCGGAGGACCCGGCGACGGGGACCGCGGCGGGACCCCTGGCCGCCGTCCTGGTGCGGGACGGGCTCGCGACCGACCCCGCCCGCGTCGTGGTCGAGCAGGGCCGCGCGCTCGGCCGGCCGAGCCTGATCACGCTCGGCGCGGACGGCGCCGCCGTGACGATCACGGGCACGGGCGTGGTCGTCGGCCAGGGCGCGTTCCACCTCGGCGACCCGAAACCTACCGCCCTGTAAGTTGTGCGTAGCATCGTGCGCCGGCGTGGCCCCGCGCATGCCCCCACCGACCCGAGGAGAGCTGTGGTAGACGAGCGCGAGACGAACAGGACGGCTCGATGAGCGAGAGCACGGCGACGACCACTGCCGCCTACCTCGACCCGACCCTGCCGGTCCCCGAGCGCGTGGCCGACCTGCTGTCCCGGATGACCGTCGCGGAGAAGGTGGGGCAGATGCTCCAGCTCGACGCCCGCGGCGACTACGAGGGCGACATCCTGCGCAAGCACGTCGGGTCGATCCTGCACACCTCGCCGCACCGGCTGGGCCACGCCCACGACCTGGTGCAGCAGACCCGGCTGCGCGTCCCGCTGCTGGTGGGCGAGGACTGCATCCACGGGCACTCGTTCTTCGAGGGCGCCACGATCTTTCCCACCCAGCTCGGCATGGCCGCCACCTGGGACCCCGCGCTGACCGAGCAGGCGGCCCGGATCACGGCCGTCGAGGCCGCGGCGACCGGCGTGCACTGGACCTTCAGCCCCGTGCTCTGCATCGCCCGCGACCTGCGCTGGGGCCGCGTGGACGAGACGTTCGGCGAGGACCCGTACCTGATCGGGGAGCTCGCCTCCGCGATGGTGCGCGGCTACCAGGGTTCCGGGTTCGGCGACCCGACGGCGATCCTGGCCACCGCCAAGCACTTCGCCGGGTACTCGGAGACCCAGGGCGGGCGGGACGCCTCCGAGGCGGACATCTCGCGGCGCAAGCTGCGGTCCTGGTTCCTGCCGCCGTTCGAGCGCGTGGCCAAGGAGGGCTGCGCCACCTTCATGCTGGGCTACCAGACGATGGACGGCGTGCCGATCACCGTCAACGACTGGCTCCTCAACGACGTGCTGCGCGGCGAGTGGGGCTACACGGGCACCCTCATCACCGACTGGGACAACGTGGGACGTATGGTGTGGGAGCAGAAGGTCCAGCCCGACCACACCCACGCCGCGGCCGCCGCCGTCCGGGCCGGCAACGACATGGTGATGACCACCCCGCAGTTCTTCGAGGGCGCCCAGGAGGCCATCGAGCGCGGCCTGCTGGCCGAGTCGGACCTCGACCGCGCCGTCGCCCGCATCCTCACCCTGAAGTTCGAGCTCGGCCTGTTCGAGAACCCGCGCCGGCCCACGCTGGAGCGCGACGCGGCCGTCGTCGGCTCGGACGCGCACGCGGCGGTGAACCTCGAGATCGCGCGCCGCTCCCTCGTCCTGCTCCGCAACACGGGCGGCACGCTCCCGTTCGCGGGCGGCTTCACGTCCCTCGACGACGCCGGGCGCGCCACCGGGTCGGACGACGACCGGCCCCGGCGGGTCGCCGTCGTCGGACCGCTGGCCGACGCCGCGCAGGCGCAGCTCGGCGACTGGGCCGGGAGCTCGGGCCAGGCCGACTGGCTGCCCGACGGCCACCCCCGGCACATGATCACCACGGTGCTCGACGGCCTGACCGCCCTGGCCCCGGACGACTGGACGGTCTCGACGGCGCTCGGCGCCGAGATCGTCTCCCTGGTGACCCCGCCCGAGGGCGACACCCTGCCGGACGGGCAGCCTCGCCCCAAGATCGCCGTGCCCCGCGACCCGGACCCCGAGCTGATCGCCGAGGCCGTGGAGCGCGCGCAGGACGCCGACTACGTCGTGGCCGTGGTCGGCGACCAGGTGGAGCTGGTCGGCGAGTACAAGTCGACGGCGACCCTGGAGCTGGTCGGCGGGCAGGTCGCGCTGCTGGACGCGCTGGCCGCGACCGGCACGCCGCTGGTCGTCGTGGTCATGGCCTCCAAGCCGCTCGTGCTGCCGCGGTCCGCGCTGGACGCGGCGGCGGTGCTCTGGGTGGCCAACCCGGGCATGCGGGGTGGCCGGGCGATCGCGGAGCTGCTGCTCGGGCTGATCGAGCCGTCCGGGCGCCTGCCCATCTCCTTCGCGCGGCACGTGGGCCAGCAGCCCACCTACTACAACCAGGTGCGCGGCCAGCACGGCACCCGGTACGCGGACCTCACGCAGGAGCCGGCCTTCGTGTTCGGCGAGGGGCTGTCCTACAGCACGGTGGAGTACTCCGACCTGCGGGTGCTCGACACCGAGCTGACGGAGGCCGACGTCGTGCGCGCCCGCGTCACCGTGGCCAACACGGGCACCCGCCCGGTGCGCGAGACCGTCCAGGTGTACGTGAGCGACAGCGTGACGTCGGCGAGCTGGGCCGACCAGGAGCTCAAGGCCTACCGGCAGGTGGACCTCGAGCCCGGCGCGCGGGCCACGGTGGAGCTCGACCTGCCGGTGGCGGACTGCACGATCGTGGACCGCGAGGGCCGCCGCGTGGTCGAGCCGGGCGCCTTCGAGCTCCGCGTGGGGCCGTCGTCGCGACGGACCGACCTCCTGACCGCCGCCTTCACGGTGCTCCCCCGCTGAGGCTCGTCGGAGGAGTCAGCGGAGCAGGAACTGGTCCGGGCGCAGAGCCCGGGCCACGATCCTGGTGTCGCCGATCCAGCCGTAGAAGCCCTGGCCGTACCGCTCGGCCGACTGCGTGCCGCCGATGACGAACGGCTTGCCGAGGGTGGCGATCCCCCGCCCCTCCTCGGCGGCGTTGCGGACGATCCGCGAGCCGTCGACGTACATGACCGTGTGCCGCCCGTCGTTGACGACCGCGACGTGCGTCCACCGGCCCACGGGCAGCGCGTGGCTCCACGACGTCGGGTCGGCGTCGACCGGCACGGGGTAGGCGATGAACTGCAGGAACCGCTCGCCCGATACGTTGAGGCTGCACGTCGGCTCGTCGTCCGACCAGCCGCTGTGCTTGCCGGCGTCGCCCGCCCTGCCCTCCCAGCTCAGGATGCCCATCCAGGCGTGGTCGCCTTCGAAGGGTTCCGGCAGCTTGAGGAACGTCTCGATCGTGTAGCCCCGCTCGAACGTCATGCTGTTGACCGGCGCGTGCGCTCCGGTGCGCAGCACGGCGCCCCGGTCGGGTCCCTTGCCGCCGTCGAACCGCAGGCTGGCATGGGCGGGCTGGCCGTCATGGTGCTCCGCGGACCAGGTGAGCGTGTCCGGGCCGCTGTCGTGCAGGAGCGCCGACGTGAGGTGGTTGCCGTTCCCGCTCAGGTCGCGGGCGACGGTCCCGGGCGGCACGGGCGCGCCGTCGGAGCCTGCCGCGGCCAGCCCGGCGGCGTCGAACCGCCAGTAGGCCACGGTGTCGCGCGGCAGCACGGCCGACGGCGGCCGCGGCGCCGGCACGGGCGGCGGCGCGAACGCGGCGAACCGCTCGTCGAAGTCGATCTCGACCGTGAACCGGTCGACGTCGCCGCTCAGCTCGACGTGCTCCGTCTCCAGGGGTGTGGGGGCCTTCTTCTCCCGCAGCCAGGGGGAGAACGTCTCGACGTCGATCACGTGGCGCGCCAGGTCGAACCGGTAGTAGCGGAGCATGCCGGCGCCGCCGTAGTAGCGGTCCTGGTAGTTCGTGACGTGCAGGTGCACGGGACGGCCCGCGTCGTTCGTCAGCGTGGTGCGACCCGACGGCCAGTAGTGTCCGCCGAGGGCGAGGAAGACCTGGTCGTTGCCGCGGATCAGGCGGTCCCAGAGGCGCTGCCCGTTGTCGGACAGGTGGGCGTTCCCGTCGTCCTCGGCCCAGACCAGGTCGTGGGTGGTGAGGATCGTGGGCAGGGGGTGCGTGTCGAGCACGCGCTGCGCCCAGGCGACCCCCGCGTCGGAGAGCCGCCAGTCCAGCGCGAGCACGAGCCACTCCCGCCCGCCTCCGCGCACCACGTGGTAGCTGTTGTAGCCGTCGGGTGAGGAGCCGCCGTAGGTCTCCATCCGGGCGAACCGTCGCGGGCCGAAGGTCCGCAGGTACGGGGTGTCGCCGCGCTGGTCGTCGCCGCTGACGTCGTGGTTGCCGGCCAGCACGCTGTAGGGCAGCCGCCCCGCGGACTCGAACGCGCGGCGCGCGGCGTCCATCTCGGCCTCGGTGCCGTGCTCGGTGACGTCGCCGAGCTGGGTCATGAAGACGATGTTGTCGCTCCCCCGCTCGCGCACCAGGTGGCGCAGCGTCGCGCGCACGGGCTCGGCGTCGGAGCCGCCCTCGTCCAGGAGGTACTGCGTGTCGGGCAGGACGGCGATCGTGAAGCGCGGGTCCCGCCCGTCCGGCAGCCCGCCGCTCGGGGTGGCGGACGGCGCGGCGGCCGCAGTCCCGGCGGAGGCTGCTGACAGGACCGGGACGGCCGCGGCGGCCCGGAGGAGAGATCGGCGCGAGAGCGAGGTGTCCACGCCGCCAGCCTGGCGGCGCCGGTTGGCGCCGGGGTGACGCGGAGCGGAACGGACACCGACGGGACGGCGACGGGCGACTGCCGGCCTCGCTTTGGTCTCCCGGGGCCGATCGGTCTATGCTCAGGGGGCTCGCCCGTAGGGCGTACATCCGGGGCTGTGGCGCAGCTGGTAGCGCACCTGCATGGCATGCAGGGGGTCGGGGGTTCGAGTCCCCCCAGCTCCACCCGTGACGAAGGGCCTGGCCGTCGGCCGGGCCCTTCGTCGTGCACGGACGGGTCAGACCGCCGTGAGCAGCCCGCCCGTCGCGGTGCGCGCCCGCTCGAGCCGCGCCGCGACGTCCTGCCAGTTCGCCAGGTTCCAGAACGCCTTCACGTAGTCCGCCTTGACGTTGAGGTAGTCCAGGTAGAACGCGTGCTCCCACATGTCCAGCATCAGCAGGGGCGTGATGCCGAGCGGCACGTTGGCCTGCTGGTCGAAGAGCTGGAAGATCGCCAGGCGCTGCCCGACGGCGTCCCAGCCGAGCACCGCCCAGCCCGAACCCTGGATCCCGGTCGCCACCGCCGCGAAGTGCGCCTGGAACGCGGCGAAGCCGCCGAACTGGTCGGTGATCGCGGCCGCGAGCTCACCGTCCGGCTCCCCGCCGCCCTCGGGCGAGAGGTTGTGCCAGAAGACGGTGTGGTTGGTGTGCCCGCCCAGGTTGAACGCGAGGTTCTTCTCGTGCAGGTTCACCGCGGCCAGGTCGCCGGTCTCCCGGGCCTGCGCCAGGGCGTCGAGGGCCGCGTTCGCGCCCGCGACGTACGCGGCATGGTGCTTGTCGTGGTGCAGCTCCATGATCCGCCCGCTGATGTGCGGTTCGAGCGCCGCGTAGTCGTAGGGCAGGTCGGGCAGGGTGTAGACGGCCATCGTCCTCAGTCCTCTCGGGTTGATGTCCTACGACGCTAAGACCTCAACCTAGGTTGAGGGCAATGCCTCCGTCGCGTGACGCCCGCCACACCCCGCCGCGCTCACCGGTCGGCCGTCACCAGGACGTCCGCACGTACACCAGGGTCTGCCCCACGTCGGCGAAGCTGTACGACTCCTGGCTCTGCAGGCGTTCCAGCTCGGCGCTGTCCTCCTCCGTCCAGACGACCCGGTCCGCGGAGGCCGCGGCGTCCACCCAGCGCGTCCCGCTGTCCGGGCCGGGCCCGAGGGTGGTCAGGACCGCCGCCTCGGGCCGCCCACCCGGACGTCGACCCGCTCCGTTGTCAGTGTCTCCATGCTCCTACTCACGCGCCGGGACCCCCTCAGGTTGAGACGGCACCCGGACGAGATGTGGCAGCCGGGTACGACGAAGGCCGTCCCTTCCCCCGTGCGACACGGGGTCCGGAACGGCCTCTGACCAGATGCTCTGGTGGAGCTGGGGGGACTCGAACCCCCGACCCCCTGCATGCCATGCAGGTGCGCTACCAGCTGCGCCACAGCCCCAGAAATGGTCTCCCCCAGCCGTTCGGCCGGGCGAGCGTCGCTAGTCTATGCAGACCGGCGCCGAGGACCAAATCCAATCCGGGTGCGCTCGGTCACTGCCGCGCCTCGGGCCCCGACTGCCACGTGTCCAACGGGTAGCCGGCACCCACGTTGTGCGCGACGAGCCGCCAGGCCGGCGTGGCCCCCGGGCCGGACGCCCGCAGGTGCGACCAGTGCACGTTGTGCAGGCCGTGCAGCCCGCGCCACACCGCCGGGTCGAGGCCGAGCAACCGCGTGACCGCCTGCGTGATCGCCGAACCGTGCGACACGACCACGAGGGTCTCCCCCGCACCCAGCGCCTCGGCGTGCCGCAGCACGGCCTCCTCCATGCGCCGGGCGACCACGCTCTTGGACTCGACACCCTCGACCGGCGGCTCGCCGCCGCCGCGCCAGACCGCGTGCTCCTCGGGCCACCGCTCGGCGATCTCGGCGTCGGTCAGGCCCTCCCAGATGCCGAACGACCGCTCACGCAGGCCCGCGTCGGTCTCGACGTCCACCCCGATGTGCCGCGCGTACGCCTCGGCGGTGTGGCGGGCGCGCTCCAGGTCGCTGGACACCACCAGGGACGCCTTGTGCGACGCCGCCAGGGCCGTCGCGCCCTGCTCGGCCTGCCAGCGGCCCACCTCGTCGAGGGGGATGTCGATCTGTCCCTGCAGCCGCAGCCCCGCGTTGTACGCGGTGCGCGCGTGGCGCAGCAGCACGATGGTCCCTGCGGTCACCGCTGCGGGTCTCCCGCCAGGTGGATCGCGCCGTCGTCCGGCTCGCGGTACTCGGCCGGGTCGCCACCCCCGCGGGCGTCCTCCGGGAGGGGGATCGCCGGGCAGTCCTTCCACAGCCGCTCGAGCGCGTAGTAGGTGCGGTCCTCGGCGTGCTGCACGTGCACCACGACGTCGCCGAAGTCGAGCAGCACCCAGCGCGCCTCCGACTTGCCCTCCTGCCGGATGGGCTTGACGCCCTCCTTGAACAGCGCCCGCTCGACGGCGTCGACGATCGCGGACACCTGCCGCTCGCTCGCGCCCGACGCGATGAGGAACACGTCGGTCAGCACGAGCTGCTCGCTCACGTCCAGCGCGATGATCTCCTGCGCCTTGACGTCGCTCGCGGCACGCGCGGCGATGACCGCGAGCTCGGTGGCGCGCTCGGTCGCCGTCATAGGTGTCCTCCTGGGGTGAAGCCGGGCAGCGAGCCCAGCAGCGCGGCGGCCTGCTCGTCGGTGATCGCACTGTCGCCCTCGAGCACGAGCTTCCAGATGAGGAGGCCCAGCACGAACGCGACGACGACCAGGATGATGTAGTGCAGCCAGGTGTACTGCGGCCCCTCGTCCTCTTCCTCGTCCCACTCGTCCTCGACCTCGCGGCGCGCGGAGCGGGACGGGGCGGCGGGTGCCGGGAACTGTCCCGGGCCACCGGGGGGCTGCGGGGCGGCGCCGCCGACCGGGCCCGAGCCGGGTCCGGGGCGCCGCGGGAACGGGGAGCCGTCGGCCGCGGGGGCACCGCCCGGCGGCAGGGACTGCGGGGCCGAGGCGGGAGCCGGCGACTCCCACGGGAGCGTGGGCGCGGCGGCGGAGCCGCTCGGTTGCCCGCCCGCCGGTGTGCCCGGCCGCTGCTGCGCCAGACCGCCCGGGGCGCCCGGCCGGCCACCGAACGGCGACTGCGGGCCGGACTGCGGCTGTGCGGGTGCGGGCGGCGCGGCGTTCCACTGCGTCGTCTGCCCGGGGTCACCGGACGTGCCGGGAGCCTGGGGCGCCTGCTGCGGGGCGAACCGCCCGGTCCGACCCTGCTGCGGGGCCTGCGGTGCGGGCGGCGCGGGCTGACGGGATCCGAACGGGTTCGGTGGCGGGCCACCCTGGGGGCCCTGCCCGCCGGCCGGCGCGGAGCCGGGGTTGCCGGGGGCGGAGGGCCGCCCCTGGTTGCCACCCAGGAACGGGGACGGCGGGTTGCCGCCGCCCGGCTGCTGCACGGGCGTGAGGCGCCCGGTGGCGTCCACGCCCCGCGAGCCGCCCGTCGCCTGCGGGGGCCGCGCGACCGGCGGGTTCTGCGGCGACCAGCCGCCCTCGGGCGCGGGCGCGCCGCGGTGCGGAGGCTGCTGCTGCGGCTGCCCGCCCTGCGGTGGGTACGCACCACCGGCGGCAGCGGCCGCAGCGGCGGCCTCACGCTCGCGGATCTCGCGGCGCGTCATGGGACGACCCTTGTTGTCACTCATCGTGAAGACCTCGATACAGTCCGTGCTTGGCGATGTACTGGACCACGCCGTCAGGCACCAGATACCAGACCGGCAACCCCTCCTCGGCCCGACGTCGGCAGTCGGACGAGGAGATGGCGAGCGCAGGAACCTCGAGCGTCGTCACGCCGTCCCGAGGAAGCCCGTCCACGGAGAGCAGGTGCCCTGGCCGTGTGACAGCGACGAAGTGTGCCATGTCCCACAGCTTCTCGGCATCCTTCCACCGGAGAATCTGCTGGATGGCGTCCGCTCCCGAGATGAAGAACAGGTCCGCGTCCGGGCGCTGCGCACGCAGGTCCCGGAGCGTGTCCACCGTGTAGGTGAGGCCCTCGCGGTCGATGTCGACGCGGCTCACGGTGAAGCGCGGGTTGGACGCCGTGGCGATCACCGTCATGAGGTAGCGGTGCTCCGCCGGGGTGACCCGCTGCTTCTGCTTGAACCCCGGCCTGCCGGTGGGGACGAAGACGACCTCGTCCAGTCCCAGGTGCGCCGCCGCCTCGCTCGCGGCCACGAGGTGGCCGTGGTGGATGGGGTCGAACGTGCCACCCATCACACCGATGCGGGGCCGGGTCCCGGCGGGGGCACTCATGCGGTGCGCGTGCTCAGTGCCGGTTACCGACGTTGCGGAACGCGTACGTGACGACCAGCGCGGCCA
The DNA here is from genome assembly GCF_024171955.1 of Promicromonospora thailandica. Lineage (GTDB taxonomy): Bacteria > Actinomycetota > Actinomycetes > Actinomycetales > Cellulomonadaceae > Promicromonospora > Promicromonospora thailandica. Next base: position 251,566 of record NZ_JAMTCS010000004.1, read on the forward strand.
CGAGCGCACCGAAGGCGATCAGGCCCAGCGCGATCGGCGCGATCGGCTCGTTGGTGTGCTCCGAGGCGGCCTCGGCGGCCAGGACGGCGGTGTGCAGCACGGGTGTTCCTCCCAGTCGGACGTGCTCAGGTGGGCTTTAGTCTCTCACGGACGCCCTGGGGCGAGTGCACGGCGGCACTCGGTCGCAAGGAGATCCTGCGGAGGTCTCCCGGACGCCCGCGACGCGTCACGGCTTGATGTGCCCGTCCCCGGTGACCACCCACTTCGTGGTGGTCAGCTCGGTCAGGCCCATGGGGCCGCGCGCGTGCAGCTTCTGCGTGGAGATGCCGATCTCCGCGCCGAGGCCGAGCTCGCCGCCGTCGGTGAACCGGGTGGAGGCGTTCACCATGACCGCGGCCGAGTCCACCTCGGCGACGAACCGGTCCGCCGCGGCGATGTCGCGGGTGACGATCGCCTCGGTGTGCCCGGACGACCACGTGCGGATGTGCTCGATCGCGGCGTCGAGCGACGGCACCACGCGGACGCCGAGCTCGAGCGCCAGGTACTCGGTGGCCCAGTCCTCGTCCGTCGCGGGCACCACGTCGGCCCCGGCGGGGGCAAAGGACATGGCAGCCGGGTCCCCGTGGAGCACCACGCCGGCGTCGGCCAGCGCGGCGAGCGCCGCGGGGAGGAACTCCGGGGCGGCGTCCTCGTGCACGAGCAGGGTCTCGGCCGCGTTGCACACGCCGACGCGCTGCGTCTTGGCGTTCATGACGATGGCGACGGCCATGGCGACGTCGGCCGTCGCGTCCACGTAGACGTGCACGTTGCCGACGCCGGTCTCGATCACGGGGACCAGGGACTCGCGGACCACGGTCTGGATCAGGTCGGCGCCGCCGCGCGGGATGAGCACGTCCACGAGGCCCCGGGCGCGCATCAGCGCCACGCCGCCGGCGCGGCCGTACGCGTCGATCGACTGGACGAGGTCGGCGGGCAGGCCGCTCGCGTCCAGGGCGTCCCGCATCACCGACACGATGACGGCGTTCGACGCCGCCGCCGCGCTGCCGCCGCGCAGGATCACCGCGTTGCCGGACTTGAGGGCCAGGCCCGCGGCGTCGACCGTCACGTTGGGCCGGGCCTCGTAGATCATGCCGACCACGCCCATGGGCACGCGCACCTGACGCAGGCGCAGGCCGTTCGGCAGGGTCTGGCCGCGCACGACCTCGCCGACCGGGTCGGGCAGGCCGGCGACGTCGCGCAGCGCGTCGGCGATCCGGCCGATCCGGTCGGGGGTGAGGGCGAGCCGGTCCAGCAGGCCGTCGGACATCCCGCCGGCGCGGCCCCGGTCCAGGTCCTGCGCGTTGGCGGTGACGATCTCGTCCGCCGCCGCCACGAGGGCGTCCGCGACGGCGCGCAGGGCGGCGTCCTTGGTCATGCGGTTCGCGGTGGCCAGGGCGCGGGAGGCGACCTTGGCGCGCCGGGCGACGTCGCGCACCTCGGCCTCGGTCGTCCCGCCCTGGGCACGGACCGCCTCGGGGCTCACAGTCGTCATGGGTCGAGAGTACGTCGGACCCGCACGGATGCGGAGGGGTAGTTCGTGGTGCGGACGCTACCCGTCGCGACGCGACGCGGCGGCGGAGCTCGTCGGCCGGTCCAGCACGAGGTCGTCCCGGTGCACGACCACCCGGTCGTACCCCTCGCCCAGCTCGTCGCGCAGCGCGTACGTCGAGCGGCCGAGCAGGGCGGGCAGGTCGCTCGCGTCGAACGTGACCAGGCCTCGGGCGATCACGGTGCCGTCGGGGGCCACCAGCTCGACCGGGTCGCCCGCGTCGAACTCGCCCTCCGTGCGCGTGATCCCGGCGGGCAGCAGCGAGGCGCGGCCGCCCAGCACGGCGCGCGCGGCGCCGTCGTCCAGGTGCAGGCGGCCCTGGGTGCGCGCGGCGTGCGCGATCCACAGCCGCCGCGCGGAGGTGCGGCGTCCGGTGGCGGCGAAGAACGTGCCGACGTCCTGGCCGGCGAGCGCCGCGGCCGCGTTGGCCGCGAGCGTGAGGACGGCGGGGACGCCCGCGCCGGTCGCGATGCGGACCGACTCCAGCTTGGTGACCATGCCGCCGGTGCCCACGGAGCTGCCGCGCGCGGTGACCTCCACGCCCGCGACGTCCTCCAGGTCGCCCACCAGCGGGATGCGGCGGGCGCCGGGGCGGGACGGCGGGGCGTCGTGCAGGCCGTCGACGTCGGTCAGGAGCAGCAGGGCGTCGGCCCGCACCAGGTGGGACACGAGCGCGGCGAGGCGGTCGTTGTCGCCGAACTTCAGCTCGTCGGTGGTGACGGCGTCGTTCTCGTTGATGAGCGGCACCACGCCGAGCGCGAGCAGGCGCTCCAGCGAGCGCTGGGCGTTGCGGTAGCGGGAGCGGCGCACGGTGTCCTCGGCCGTGAGCAGGATCTGGCCGATCTGCAGGCCGTACGCGGCGAACTCCTCCTGGTACCGGCGCACGAGCTGGCCCTGCCCGACCGAGGCCGCCGCCTGCATGGTGGCGAGGTCGCGCGGCCGCGTGCCGAGGCTCAGCGGTCCGATGCCCGCCGAGACCGCGCCGGACGTGACGAGCACGACCTGGGCGCCCGCGGCCTGCCGGGCGGCGAGCACCTCCACGACGCGACGCAGCGCGCCGACGTCGAGGTGCCCGTCCGGGCCCGTCAGGGACGACGAGCCGATCTTGACCACCACGCGCCGCGCGGAGGCGATGACGGACCGGGCACCTGCCGAGGTTTCGAGGGAGCTCACGCCCCCCATCCTCGCCGCACCCCGCCCCGGCACGCGCGGTCATTTCACGACGCGGGCACCGGGGCCTCGCGTCAGCTGTCCTCGGGGTCGGTCCAGTGACCCGACTCGCGCTCGGTCCACAGCTCCTGGCGGGCCGCGGCCTTGGCGTCCATGCGCTCGTGGTGCTCGCGGCGCTTCTCGCCACGCGTGGGCCGCTCGTTCTGGTCGAGCCGCAGGTCGGTACCGCGGCCGCCGAGCAGCTCCGGTCCGGTCTGCAGGGTGGGCTCCCAGTCGAAGACGACGGCGTTGCGCGGGTCACCGATGCGCACCTCGTCGCCGGCCACGGCGCCCGCCTTGAACAGGCCGTCCTCGACGCCGAGCTTCGCGAGCCGGTCCGCGAGGAAGCCGACCGCCTCGTCGTTGTTGAAGTCGGTCTGCCGCACCCAGCGCTCCGGCTTCTCACCGCGCACCTCGAACCAGTAGTCGGTCTCGCCGCCCAGGCGGCGCACCGTGAACTTCGACTCGTTGACGGCGCGCGGGCGCAGCACGATCGGCGCGGGCTCGGGCGCCGGAGCCGCGGCGCGGGCCCGCTCCACGGTCTCGGCGAGCGCGAACTTCAGCTCGCGCAGCCCCTCGTGGCTGGCGGTGGAGATCTCCAGGACGCGCAGGCCGCGGGCCTCCAGGTCGGGCCGCACGAACTCCGCGAGCTCGCGCGCGTCCGGCACGTCGATCTTGTTGAGCACCACGAGCCGGGGGCGCTCGGTCAGCGGCACGCGGCCGCCCGCGATGCCGAGGTCGCCCGCGTACGCGGCGAGCTCCGCCTCGATGACGTCGAGGTCGCTGATCGGGTCGCGGCCGGGCTCGAGCGTGGCGCAGTCGAGCACGTGCACGATCATCGCCGTCCGCTCGATGTGCCGCAGGAACTCCAGGCCGAGCCCCTTGCCCTCGCTCGCGCCCGGGATGAGGCCGGGCACGTCGGCGACGGTGAACCGGGAGTCCCCCGCCTGCACGACGCCGAGGTTCGGCACCAGCGTGGTGAAGGGGTAGTCCGCGATCTTGGGCCGGGCAGCCGAGATCGCCGCGATGAGCGACGACTTGCCCGCGCTCGGGAAGCCGACGAGCGCCACGTCGGCGATCGTCTTGACCTCGAGCTCGACGTCGGCGGCCTCGCCCTCCTCGCCGAGCAGCGCGAAACCGGGCGCCTTGCGCTTCGGCGACGACAGCGCCCGGTTGCCCAGGCCGCCCTTGCCGCCGGCCGCGACGACGTACTCGGCACCCTCGCCCACGAGGTCGGCGAGCACATTCCCGTCGAGGTCCTTCACGACGGTGCCGTCCGGCACCTTGAGCACCAGGTCGCCGCCCTTGGCGCCGTCCCGGTCGTCACCCATCCCCTGGGTGCCCGACGTCGCCCGGCGGTGCGGCGAGTGGTGGTACTCCAGCAGGGTGGTCGTGTTGGCGTCGACGACGAGCCGCACGGAGCCGCCGTCGCCCCCGTCGCCGCCGTCGGGCCCTGCCAGGGGCTTGAACTTCTCCCGGCGGATCGAGGCGCAGCCGTTCCCGCCGTTACCTCCGACGGCGTGGAGCACCACCCGGTCCACGAAGCTGGCCATGTCTTGATCCTCTCAGGTACTGCACGGGTGAGCGGCCCCCGGGGCCGCTCATGAAAAGGCGTAAGGGGGCGCACCGTCACCGGTGCGCCCCCTTACGCGGAAGCCGGTACTCAGGCAGCACTGTCGCGGTCTGAGCCTGCGGTTTCGCTACGGGCGAGTGCCTCGTTCCTCGGCACTCACCCTTCGCTGCACCTCCGGCTCAGGCCTCGACAGTCACGATGTCGACGACCTTGCGGCCCCGACGCGTGCCGAACTGCACGGCGCCGGCGTCGAGGGCGAACAGGGTGTCGTCCTTGCCGCGGCCGACGTTGCTGCCCGGGTGGAAGTGGGTGCCGCGCTGGCGGACGATGATCTCGCCGGCCTTGACGACCTGGCCACCGAAGCGCTTCACACCGAGGCGCTGGGCGTTGGAGTCACGACCGTTGCGCGAGGAGCTCGCGCCCTTCTTGTGTGCCATCTGAAGAACCTGTCTTTCGGGACGAAGGAGAATCGGGATCGCAGGCGGGCTCGTCAGGACGTGCCCGCAGCGGAAGTCACTTGATGCCGGTGACCTTGAGGCGGGTCAGCGACTGACGGTGACCCTGGCGCTTGCGGTAGCCGGTCTTGTTCTTGTACTTGAGGATCGTGATCTTGGGACCCTTCTCGTCCCGCACGACCTCAGCGGTGACCTTGACCTTCGCGAGCTTCTTCGCGTCGGTGGTCACCTTCTCCCCGTCCACGAGCAGCAGGGCCGGGAGCTCGACGGTCTCACCGGGCGCCGACTGGACACGGTCCATGACGACGATGCTTCCGACGGACACCTTCTCCTGGCGGCCACCGGCCTTGACGATCGCGTACACCACGTTCAACTCATCTCTCTAGTCTTGGCGTGCGCGCACGACGGGATCCACCGGCTTCGCTGAGACTCGCTCCGCCGCGGCGGTCGAGTGCGGTGCGCCATGGGCACGCAGGACGGGTGCGCAGACAGCACACCGAAGATCTAGGTTACGCGATGCCCTGAGCGGGTACAAACCGGTGGACACGTGGCCTTGCCCACGCCCGGCAGGGCAGCACGGTCACCCCGTGGGCCGCCCCCAGTCCGCGACCCGGTCCTCGTTCTCCGCCAGCCACTGCTCGGCGACCGCCTCGGGCTCGCGGCCGTCGTGCTCCACCGCCGCGATGAAGCCGCTCACGTCCTGGTCGGTGAGCTCGACGTCGCGCAGGATCCGCGCGGCCGGGGGCGACATCCGTTCGAGCGCGGCGGCCCAGGCGACGTGGACCTCGACGTTCTCGGCACCCTGCTCGTGCTCCCAGGGGATCGGGCCGAGCCGCCGCAGCGCGAACCGCTCGTGGATGCCGTCGGGCTCGTACCCGTAGAAGAGCAACGGCCGCCCGGCGGACGCCTCCTGGTCCAGCCGTGCCTTGAAGATGGTCGCCGAGTACGTCTCACCCTCGATCGACTCGTGGCCGCCCTCCTCGAGCCATGCGTCCAGGTTGACGGTCGAGGCCCAGCCCCGGGGCCCGATCCACATCTCGCCGGCGCCGTCGCCGTCCGTGTCGAAGAGCGCCGCGACCTCGGGGTCGAAGAGATCGTCGGTGGTCCGCAGCAGCTCCTCGGAGCCGCCCGCGTCCAGCACGTAGATACCCTGGGAGCCCGTGTAGGAGTGCTCGCTGAGATGGATCTTCCCCGAGGTCACCCACTCGCGCACCGCCACCCCCTGGTTCTGGAGCCACAGGTCAGGATGCACCTGCACGGGCGGCTCCTCCGCCCCCATGCCTGCGACCGCGTCGACGTGGTCCATCGTCTCGATCTCCACCGTGACGTCGGCCTCGCCGAGGACGTCGCGCAGGATCTCGGCCGTCACGCTCGCACCCGACCATCCAGGGTCGGCGATGGTGACCGTGGCGTGCTCCGTCTCGGGCGCCGCCTGCACCTCGCCCGGCCGAGGGGCGGCCGCGGTGCCCGTGCCGATCTCGTCGCTGAACGCCGTCGGCATGAGCACGATGGCGAGGATCACCAGGCTCGCCGTGCCGAGGTAGAAGGCGTTGAAGCCGCGGCCGGGAGGCAGGGACTCCACCAGCCGGATCCGCCCCTCGGCGTCCCGGGTGCGGATCCCGTCGCGGACCTGCGACGGCGTGAACTCCCCCGCCTCGAGGAGCTCGGACGGCAGGTAGTACTTCTTGCCGATCTCCCGGAATCCCTGCTCGAGCCGCCAGATCTGGTTCGTGAAGCCGTGGATGTTGTTGCGGTCGTAGTCACGGATCGCGAACATCGCCAGGAACGCCCCGCCGGCGAACAGGATCGCGCCCGCGTTGCCGAGCGGCAGCGTCCCACGCAGCAGCAGCACGAAGACGATGCTGCCGAGACCCGTGAGCCACAGGGCGGCCCGCTCCCCCAGCGACAGCCGGTCCAGGTGGATCGCGAGCCAGGCGTTGAAGGCGTCGAGGGCGCTCTCGTGGTTCGGGGTGCGCGCCTCGGCGAGCCTGTGCTTGATCGCCAGCGCACGGCTCTCCTTGCCCTCGGCGGAGCTGTCGTACTCGAGCTCGATGAGGTCCTGCAGCAGCGCGTCCGCCGCATCCTTCTCGCGCGAGTCGTCGGTGGCGATGAGGCGGCGCACCACGGTGGCCCGCGCGTCGAGCTCCTGGGTACGGCGGCCGGCCACCTGCGAGAGCGTGAAACCGGCGAGGATCGCGAACAGGCCCGTGATCGCCGCGGCCATCTCCGGTACCGAGCTCAGCACGTCGCGCGGCAGCACCTGTGCGGCGAGCGCGACGTAGACGGTCGCGACCAGCGACAGCGACAGCGCGTTCATGGACCGGTGCCGCGCGTGCAGGGTCAGGTTGGAGAACAGGATCAGGACCAGGCCGACGATCGCGATGGGCCGCACCGGCTCGTCGAAGAGCAGGTACAGCAGCACCACGGAGACCGCGGGCGAGAAGTACGGGAGAGAGGACAGCGTGAGCGACTTGTACTCCTGGAACGCCCAGGTCCAGGTGATCTCGGCCACCAGATACGTGCCGATGCCGATGAGGGCGCACACCAGCAGCACCTGTGCGTCGAAAGCGTAGAAGCGCAGCGTCTGCCCGCTGACCCACAGGGCCAGCAGCACCGCGGCGAGGGCGGTCGCGTTGGCCACCGAGATGGCGTAGAAGGTCGCGATCGGGCGCGAGTCCACGAGCCGGTCGAACGACCTGGTCGCGTTGATGGCGAACGGCAGGTACAGGCCGCTGCCGATCGCCGCGACGAACGCCCACACGATCTCGCCGCTCGAACCGTCCGCCTGCCCGGCTCCCGCGTTCGATACGCCGATGGCCGCTGCCCCGACGAACGAGGCCAGCACCATGAGCCACTCGTTCCACTTGAGCTTGGCGGCGGTGGCCGGAGAGAAGATCCGCATGGCGATCACGGCGATGAGCGGCCACGTGAAGGCGATGATCGTCGCGTCGACCTTGGGCGCGCCGTACAGGGCCCGGTAGAAGCCGTAGTACCAGAGGGCGAGGAAGAGACCGGAGAGGGCCGCGGAGCCGGCGCCCGACAGGGCCTGCCGCCCGCCCCGGAGCACGGCGATCGTGCGACGCCGGAGCACGAGGGCCCCGACCACGCTCGTGACCACCGAGATCGCACCAGCGACGACGTACACCTCGGCGAAGTCGCCGCGGTCGCCGATGATCGAGATGAAGACCGGTTTGAGGGACCAGAACGCGACGGCGGTGAGAGCGGCGATGGTGACCGCCGCGACCGACAGCTTCGGGGGACCGGACGTCTCGTGGGCCAAAGCCTCTCCAGGTTCAGGTGTCGAAAAGCCGCAGTCTATGGCGGTACGGACCCGACCGGGCGAGGACCTGGCGACCCGGATCCGCCTGTGCCTACTCTGGAGCAGGTGATCCTGATGGTCTCAATGGCGGCAGTCGAGCACGACGACATCGACCGGGCGATGCGCGCGGTGCCCCGGCGTGAGTTCCTGCCCCGGTCCCAGCGGCCCTTCGCCGGCCAGGACCGGCCGCTGCCGATCGGGCGCGGGCAGACGTCGTCGCAGCCCAGCACGGTCGCGGCCATGCTCAGGCTGCTGCGGGTCCCCCTCGGGGCGCGCGTGCTCGACGTCGGGTCGGGCTCCGGCTGGAGCACCGCCCTGCTCGCGTTCCTGACCGGCCCCCACGGGCACGTGCTCGGGGTCGAGCGGGACGAGCGGCTCGCCGCGTGGGGCGCCGCGAACGTCGAACGCACCTCGATGACGTGGGCCAGGGTGGTGCAGGCCGAGCCCGGCGTGCTGGGCATGCCCCGCGAGAACGGCTGGGACCGGATCCTGGTGTCGGCCTCAGCGCCCGCCCTGCCGCGCGCCCTGGTGGCGCAGATCGGGTACGGCGGCCGCATGGTGATCCCGGTGCGGACGTCGCTGCTGCTCATCGAGCGGCTGCCGGACGGGCGCACGCGGGCGACCGACCACGGCGGCTACCGCTTCGTGCCGCTCATCCAGGACTGAGGTGCCGCCGGCAGCGCGCCTCGTACGACTCCGCGCCGCCCACGTGCGCGGCGACGGGGACCAAGGCGCCGCCCGGGCTCTCCGGCTCGGGAGTGGCGGCCACCCGCACGTGGAACGCGGCGTCCGCGCCGCACACCGAGCAGACGGCGGTGAGCTTCTCGACCGACTCCGCGAGCGCCATGAGCTCCGGCAGCGGGGCGAACGGCTGCCCGTCGAAGGTTACCGACAGGCCCGCGACGACCACGACGAGGCCCTGCTCGGCCAGCTCCGAGACGACGGGCACGAGGCCGGCGCCGAAGAACTGGGCCTCGTCGATGGCGACCAGCTCGACCGGTGCGCCGTCGTCGCCGTCGGCCACCAGGGCGGGGATGCCCGCGGCGTCGGACACCGTGCGGGACGGGACGGCCGCGCCCGAGTGCGAGGTGACGCGGCCGGCGCCCCGGCGGGTGTCGAGCGCGTGGCTCACCACCAGGACGCCGCGCCCGGCGATCCGGGCGCGGCGCACGCGGCGCAGCAGCTCCTCCGACTTGCCGGCGAACATCGGGCCGGCGATCACCTCGAGGCGGCCGGCGCCCAGACCGTCTTCCATGGGCGCCAGTCAAGCAGACGTCCGCGCTACAGCACCCGCGAGACCCCCGGGACCTTGCGCAGCAGGCCTGCGAGCAGCCAGCACAGGGGCACCGCGAGCGCGAGCAGCAGCAGCCACCTGACTCCCGCCGGGGCCACGACCGGGGCGAGCAGCATCGCGACGCCGACGAGCACCACCGGGTGGATGACGTAGACGGCGTAGGAGCTGCGCCCGGCGGAGCGCACCCAGGCGTGGCGGCCCTGCACCTTGTCGCGGAACAGCACCAGCAGGCCGATGACCATGCCGACGGCGAAGACGTTCTCCAGCAGGCTCTGAGCCATCTGGAGGGGCAGGCCCACCGGCTCGCCCGAGAGGAACGGCAGGATCGTGACCAGCAGCGGGCCCGCCGTCACGAGCGCTGCCACCAGACCCACGCGCCCCTGCCGCGCGGTGAGCCCCGCCAGCCACCCGCGGCGTGAGGCGAGCACACCGACCGTGAAGAGGGTGACGTACTGCGGCATGCTCGCCGGCGTGGGGAGCGCGCCGATCTCCCAGAAGGTGCCGAGCGGGACGGCGAGCCGCCAGAGGAACGTGGTCACGGTCAGCAGTCCCACGAGCGCGCCGATCCGCCGCCAGGTGACCGCGCCGACCGGTCCGGCCAGGTCGGTCGGACGCAGCTCGGCGGCGGTGGGGCCGCCGGACCGCGTCCGCAGCCACCGCAGGGCGACGTAGGCGAGCGACATGACGAGCAGGACCTCGACGAACCACAGCGGCCCCGGGTCGACGATGCTGAACCAGTACTCGCCGAGCGGCTGGTCCTCCGGGCGGGCGTGCAGCGTCAGCAGCGGCCGCAGCAGGGCGGTGAAGGCGATCAGGGGCACGCCGAGCCGGACGAGCCGGTCGCGGACGAACGCTCCCCCGCCCTTGCGGTCCACGGACCCCGCCACGAAGAGCCCGGCGATCATGAAGAAGAAGCCCATTCGGAAGCAGCCCGTGACCAGCACGAACGCCATGAGTGCGAGGCCGGAGGCGCTCGTGCTCGGCTCGGTCCAGTACCAGATGGGCAGCGCACCGTAGGTGAGCGCCGCGTGGTGCGCCAGGACGAGCACCGCGAGCAGGATCCGCAGGTTGTCGATGTAGCCGAGCCGGGTTCTGGCGCGGGGTGGGGCGGTCGTCGTCACCGTGTGTTCTGTCGTCACCGTGTGCTCCGTCGTCGAGAGGTTGGCGTTCACTGGTTCATTACTCGACTAATGAACCACAGAACGCATGAGGTCCGCAACGGTTTTCGAGGCGCGCACGAAAAAGAGGGCCGCCACCTCGCGGTGGCGACCCTCTTCCCGGACGTCAGGTCACAGGCCGAACAGCCGTGCCCAGAAGCCCTTCTTCTGCTCAGGCGACCTCGTCGCCGGCTCCTTTGGGCGGTTCCGGCTGCCCAGGGCCGGAGCCTCCCTCCGGCGCGTCGGCGGCCGGGGCGACGGCGTCCGCCGCCGTGCCGGACGACGGGACCGGGTCGGGCGAGCCCGCTGCCGGAAGCTGGATCTCGTCCAGGGAGGCCGGGCCGTCCGGGGCCACGTCCTTCGTCTCGTGCGTCTCGTGGGCGTGCTGCGCCGCGGCGGCGATGGTCGCGAGCGTGGCCTTGACCGCCTCGCGGGCCTCCGACCGCTCCTCGGGCAGGCTGGCGACCGGAGCGGGCTCCGGCTGCACGGCCTTCTCCTTGCCGCGCTTGCGGCGGGCGCGCGCGGAGCGCGGACCCTCCTCGGACGCCGCGGGGGCGCCACCCGTGCCGTTGCCCGACTTCTCGATCGGCTCCTCGTGCACGATGAAGCCGCGGCCCTTGCAGTGCTCGCAGGTCTCCGAGAACGCCTCGACGAGACCCTGGCCCACGCGCTTGCGCGTCATCTGGACCAGGCCCAGCGAGGTCACCTCGGCCACCTGGTGCTTGGTGCGGTCGCGGCCGAGGCACTCGACCAGGCGCCGCAGCACCAGGTCACGGTTGGACTCGAGCACCATGTCGATGAAGTCGATGACGATGATGCCGCCGATGTCGCGCAGGCGCAGCTGCCGCACGATCTCCTCGGCCGCCTCGAGGTTGTTCCGCGTGACGGTCTCCTCGAGCGTGCCGCCCGCACCGGTGAACTTGCCGGTGTTGACGTCCACGACCGTCATCGCCTCGGTGCGGTCGATGACCAGCGAACCGCCCGAGGGCAGCCAGACCTTGCGGTCCATACCCTTCGCGAGCTGCTCGTCCACGCGGTGCACCGCGAACACGTCGGTGTTCTCGGCCCACTTGGAGACACGCTCGCGCAGGTCGGGCGCGAGCTCCTCCACGTAGTGCGCGATCTCGTCCCACGCGCCCTCGCCCTGCACCACGAGCGACGAGAAGTCGTCGTTGAAGATGTCGCGGACCACGCGGATCGCCATGTCCGGCTCACCCTGGAGCAGCGCGGGCGCCGAGGCCTTCTTCGACTTGGCCTGGATCGCGTCCCACTGGCCCTGCAGGCGCTCGACGTCGGCGCGCAGCTCGTCCTCGCTCGCGCCCTCCGCGGCGGTGCGCACGATGACGCCCGCGCCGTCCGGCACGACCTCGCGCAGGATCTTCTTGAGGCGCGACCGCTCGGTGTCGGGCAGCTTGCGGCTGATGCCGGTCATGCCGCCGCCCGGCACGAACACCAGGTACCGGCCGGCCAGCGTGATCTGGCTCGTCAGGCGGGCGCCCTTGTGCCCGATCGGGTCCTTGGTGACCTGCACCAGCACCGAGTCGCCCGACTTCAGCGCCTGCTCGATGCGACGCGGCTGACCCTCCAGGCCCGCGGCGTCCCAGTTGACCTCACCGGCGTACAGGACGGCGTTACGGCCCTTGCCGACGTCGACGAACGCCGCCTCCATCGAGGGCAGCACGTTCTGGACCCGGCCCAGGTACACGTTGCCGGCCATCGACGCCTGCGACTGCTGCGAGACGTAGTGCTCCACGAGCACGCCGTCCTCCAGCACCGCGATCTGCGTGCGGCCGTTCTTCTCGCGCACGATCATCGACCGCTGCACCGACTCGCGGCGGGCCAGGAACTCGGCCTCGGTGATGATCTGGCGGCGCCGGCCGTGGTCGCGACCCTCGCGGCGGCGCTGCTTCTTCGCCTCCAGGCGCGTGGAGCCCTTGAGCGCGGTGACCTCGTCACTGCGGCTGGACCGCGCGGCCGCGGCCTCGGCACGCTCGCCCCGCGTGCCCCGCCGACGACGGCGCCGACGGCGGCTGCCGCCCTCACCGTCACCGTCCGCGGCGTCCTGGGCGTCGCCCTCGTCGTCGGAGTCGGCCTCGCCGTCGACATCCTCGTCGGAGGACGCCTGCGCATCCTCGTCCTGGTCGTCGTCCTGGCCCTCGTCCTCGTCGGCCGAGTCGTCCTGGTCGTCCCCGCGACCGGCCCGGCCGCCGCGGCGACCCCGGCCACCCCGGCGACGACGACGGCGCGACGGGCGCACCTCCTCGTCGTCGTACTCCTCGAAGTCCTCCGGGGCGAGCTCCTCGAGCTCGACGCCCTCGGCGACCAGCTCGTCCTCGATCGCACCGACCTCGTCGACGGCCGCGGCATCGTCGGCGCTCAGCTCGGCGGCGACGAACTGCGGGGTCGCCGGAGCGGCCGGAGCCACCTCGGCCTCCGGGGCGGTCTCGTCCTGCGCGGGCGCGGCGGGCTCCGCCTGCTCAGGACGGGCAGCGGACTCGCCCGTGCGGCGCACGGCTCGGCGCGACCGGCGGGCGCGGGGCTCGGCGGGCGCCTCGGCCGCGGTCGTGGGCTCGGCCGCGCTTCCGGTCGTGTGCTGCGTCGCGGGCTCGGCCGCCGGGGTCGCGGGCGCGCTCGGCTCGGCGGGAGCCGCGGTCGGCTCCTCGACCGTGCGCGGCACGGGGCGCGCGAACTGCGGCGTCAGGTCCTGGGGACGCGGCGGTCCGGCCGGGGCCTGGGCGCGGCGCGAACGGCGGGCGGAGTCGTCCGGCGCCTGGAAGAGCAGCGCCGTCGTGGCCAGGCGGGGCACGCGGGTGCCCGAGGTGGTCGCGGCGGGCGAGACCGGGGTCTGCTCGGCCGCGGCCTCCTCGGCGGGTGCCGGGGGCTGGGCGGCCGGGGCGGCGGAGGTCGCCCGGCGGCTGCGGCGCGCACGGGCCTTCGGAGCCTGCTCGGCGGGCTCCTCGGCCGGGACCTCGCTGGCCGCGGGCGTCTCGGCGGGTGTCTCGGCCGCGGGGTCCGCGACCTGCTCGGCGGGCTTGCGGCGCGAGCGGCTGCGCCGGGGCGCCTCCGCGGCGGGCTCGGTGGCCTCGGGGGCAGGTGCGGCCTCTGCGGCGGCGGCCTCGGCCGGTTCCGCCTTCCGGCGGGTGCGGCGACGCGGCGCGGTCTGCTCGGCGTCCTGCGTCGGGGCGCCGGGCAGCACGATGTCGTCGAGGCTCGCGACCTCGCGGGCCGCCGGCTCGGCGGGCGTCACGGGCTCGGGCAGCTCGAGGTCCAGCGGGGCGGACGCGGGCTCGTCGGCTGCGGGCTCCGTGGCACCCGCGACCGGCTCGATCTCGGCGACCTCGGGTGCGCCGGTGCCGGTGGGCTCGGCGGCTGCCGCGTCCACGTCGATCGTCTCGGCGTCGGCGGCGACGGGCTCCGTGGCCGGGACCGGCGCAGTGACATCCGTCTCAGTCGCGGCGGGCTCCTGCCCCGGCGCGGACTGCTCGTCCGCCGTCGGTGGGGTGGCCGGGGCGGTCGGCGAGGACACACCGCGCGTGGCGCGGCGGCGCGGACGCCGCGCGGCCGGCTCACCGGACGCCGGCGCCGGCGAGGTGGCCACGGCGGCGGTGCCGCCCGTGGTCACGGGCTGGCCCTCGGCCGGGGTCGAAGGGGTGTCGGACGAACCGACGACGATGGGGCCCGCACTGGCCGTCGAGACGACGGAACGGGTGGCCCGACGGCGCGGGCGCTTCACCGGCGTACTGTCCGCCGGGGCCTCCCCACCAGTGGTGACCTGGGCATTCGCCTCAGGTGCGTCGTGATCATCCTGTGACCCGATGGTCGAACCGGTGGTGCTGGAAGGCGTCACGTGAGGTGCTCCTGTAGCCGGAGTCCGCTCCACACCACGCGGACCGCCAGGCGGTCGGTCGTCCGGCGATGTGTCGCGGCGAAGCGACCCATCCGGACGGAAGTCTCGGCTGCGGCCCCTGCCTGCGGTCTTCGCGGACGCCTGCGGCCACGTTCTGACGTGACAGCGGCACCGCGTGCGGAACGCGAGCAGTTCTGGACTCTGCAGGCCACGCAGGGATGTGGGCCCGCGCGGCTCCGACCAGTATCGCACAGGACACCCGGCCTGCCTCTCCCGTGCTCAGCGGCGTGTACAGTGGCTTGTGAAGACATTCACAAGCGTGGGCCTCGCCTGTTCGGAGCCCCTCGCAGACCACACAGGAGCCCGGAGTGGACGCTCTCGACCTGGCACGCTGGCAGTTCGGCATCACCACCGTCTACCACTTCATCTTCGTCCCGCTCACGATCGGCCTCGCCCCGCTCGTGGCGATCATGCAGACCGCCTGGGTGCGCACCGGGAACGAGCGCTGGCTACGGCTGACCAAGTTCTTCGGCAAGCTGTTCCTGATCAACTTCGCGCTCGGCGTCGTCACCGGCATCGTGCAGGAGTTCCAGTTCGGCATGAACTGGAGCGAGTACTCCCGGTTCGTGGGCGACGTGTTCGGCGCTCCCCTGGCGATGGAAGCGCTGGCCGCGTTCTTCGTCGAGTCCACGTTCCTCGGCCTGTGGATCTTCGGCTGGGACCGGCTGAACAAGAGGGTGCACCTGGCCTGCATCTGGGCCGTCGCGGTCGCGGTGAACCTCTCGGCCTTCTTCATCCTGGCCGCCAACTCGTGGATGCAGCACCCGGTGGGCGCCCGCTACAACCCCGAGACGGGCCGCGCCGAGATGGAGTCCATCTGGGCGATCCTCGCCAACAACACGCTGTGGGCGGCCTTCCCGCACGCCGTCGCGGCCGCGTTCCTGACGGCCGGCACCTTCGTGGCCGGCATCGCCGCGTGGTGGATGGTGCGCCTGGCCCGTACGAGGCGGCCCGACGACGTCGAGCTGGCGCGGAACGTCTACCGACCGGCCGTGGTGCTCGGCACCGTGGTGATGCTGGTCGCCGGCGTCGGCGTCGCGCTGACCGGCGACGTCCAGGGCAAGCTGATGTTCGAGCAGCAGCCGGGCAAGATGGCGTCGGCCGAGGCGCTGTGCGAGGGCGAGGAGGCGGCCAGCTTCTCGATCCTGACCATCGGCGACCTGTCCAACTCGTGCGAGGGCGTGCGGCACATCCTGGAGGTGCCCGGCCTGGCCAGCTACCTGGGCACGGGGCACTTCTCCGGCCCGGAGAGCTTCCTGCCCGGCGTGGACGACGTGCAGCAGCAGTACGCCGAGCGGTTCGGCGAGACCGACGACGCCGGCGACCCCATCTCCTACACGCCGAACCTCGCCGTGACGTACTGGAGCTTCCGGCTCATGATCGGCTTCGCCGCCGGGTCCGCGCTGCTCGCGCTCGCCGCCCTCTGGTTCACGCGGGGCGGCCGGGTCAGCGACAACCCGTGGCTGGCCCGCATCGGCCTCGCCGCCATCCCCACGCCGTTCCTCGCCTCGTCGTTCGGCTGGATCTTCACCGAGATGGGCCGCCAGCCCTGGGTCGTGGCGCCCAACCCCACCGGCATCGACGAGATCCGGCTGCTCACGATGCGCGGCGTCTCGCAGGTGGTGAGCCCCGGCATGGTGCTCACGTCGATGATCGTCTTCACGCTGCTCTACGGCGTGCTGGCCGTGATCTGGTACCGCCTCATCCACCGCTACGCGGTCGAGGGCGTGCCCGCCACGGTGCGCGACGAGTCCCCCGAGGCGGCGGGCGACGAGACCGACCGTCCACTCTCGTTCGCCTACTGACCGACTGACAAAGGACATGACAGTGGATCTCGCACTCGTGTGGTTCCTCATCATCGCGGTCCTGTGGACCGGATACCTCGTGCTCGAGGGGTTCGACTTCGGCGTCGGGATGCTGATGTCCCTGCTCCCCCGCGGTGACGCCGCCCACCGGGAGAAGGAACGCAGGCTCCTGCTGAACACCATCGGACCCGTGTGGGACGGCAACGAGGTGTGGCTGATCACCGCGGGCGGCGCCACCTTCGCGGCGTTCCCCGAGTGGTACGCCACCCTGTTCTCCGGGTTCTACCTGCCGCTGCTGCTGATCCTGGTGGCGCTGATCGTGCGCGGCGTCGCCATCGAGTACCGGGGCAAGATCTCCGACGCCGTCTGGGCCCGTCGGTGCGACCTCGCGATCCAGGTGGGCTCCTGGGTGCCCGCCGTGCTCTGGGGCGTGGCGTTCGCCAACCTGGTGCGCGGCGTCCAGCTCGACGAGGCACACCAGTACGTGGGCGGCTTCTGGGCCCTCATCAACCCGTTCTCGCTGCTCGGCGGCGCCACGACGCTCGTGCTGTTCCTGCTGCACGGCTCGGTGTTCGTGGCGCTCAAGACCGACGGCGACATCCGGGCGAGGGCCCGGCGGTGGGCAGGCGTGCTGGCACCGGTAGCCGTGCTCGTGGCCGGCGGCTGGGCGGTCTGGGCGCAGGTCGCGTTCTCCGCGACCTGGACGTGGGCGGTCGTGGCCGTCGCCGCGGCGGCCCTGGTCGGCGTGGTCCTGACGAACCGGGCGGGGCGCGAGGGTTGGGCCTTCGGCCTGTCGGCCGTGACGATCGTCGCTGCCGCCGTGCTCATCTTCGGCTCCATGTACCCCGACGTCATGCCCGGCCTGGACGGCGGCAACGCCCTGACCGTCGCCGAGGCGTCGTCGACCCCGTACACCCTGACCATCATGACCTGGGTGGCCGCGTTCCTCACGCCGCTGGTGATCCTGTACCAGGGGTGGACCTACTGGGTCTTCCGGCGCCGCCTCACGGTGGACCACATCCCCGCGCCCGCCGGGCTCACCTGGAAGAAGATCAAGGAGTCGGCGTTCTGAGACCCCTCGACCCCCGACTCCTGCGCGAGGCCCGAGCCGCGCGGTGGTACGTGGCGCTCACCGTCGGGCTGGGCGTGGCGGCCGCGGGTCTGATCGTCGCGCAGGCGCTCCTGATCGCCGACCTCCTGACGCCGGTCGTGCGCGGCGACGGCACCTCCGCCCCGGCGCTGTCCTGGTCCTTCGCGGGCCTCGCGCTGGTGGTGGGCGGGCGCGCCGTCGTCGCCTGGGCGCAGGAGCGGTACGCGCTGCGCGCGGCTGCCCGCACCGTCGCCGAGCTGCGGCGTGCGGTGGTCGAGGCGTGGGCGCGGCGCGGCCCGCGGGCGTCCTGGCCGACGCCGGACGGCGCGGCCGGGTCCGCGTCCGGGTCGACGGCGTCGGGCGGGGCGAGCCCCGAGGCCGAGGTCGCGACCCTCGCGACGCGCGGTCTCGACGCGCTCGAGCCGTACCTGGTGCGGTACGTGCCCCAGCTCGTGCTCACGGCGCTGCTCACCCCCGCGCTGGTGTGCGTGGTGCTGGGGCTGGACTGGGTGTCGGCGGTGATCGCCGTGGTCACGCTGCCGCTCGTGCCGCTGTTCATGGTGCTGGTCGGGCGGCTGACGGCGGGGACGTCGCAGCGGCGGCTCGCCGTCGTCGAGCGGCTCGGGGCCCAGGTGCTCGACCTCGTGGCCGGGCTGCCGACGCTGCGTGCCTTCGGGCGGTCCGTCGGGCCCGGCGCGCGGGTACGCGCGCTGGGCGACGCGTCCCGCCGGGCCACGATGGGCACGCTGCGCGTCGCGTTCCTGTCGTCGATGGTGCTGGAGCTGCTCACCACGCTGTCCGTGGCGATCATCGCCGTGGGGGTGGGGCTGCGGCTCGTCGAGGGCGGCATGGAGCTGGAGCCGGCGCTGGCGGTGCTCGTGCTGGCACCCGAGGTGTACCTGCCGCTGCGACGGGTGGGCGCGGAGTTCCACGCGTCGGTCGACGGGGTCGCGGCGGTGGACCGGGCGTTCACTCTGCTCGACGCGGGCAGCTCGGGGACCTCCGGGACCGGGGACGGCGCCGGGCACGGGACCGGTCGCTCGCGCGGCGGGACGCTCGTGCTCGACGACGTCTCCGTGCGCGCCGGCGGCCGCGGGGTGCTCGCGCCCGCCGGCCTGTCCGCGCGGATCCCGCTGGGCACCGGGCAGCCGGGCACCGGCCGGG
Organism: Promicromonospora thailandica; assembly: GCF_024171955.1. Lineage (GTDB taxonomy): Bacteria > Actinomycetota > Actinomycetes > Actinomycetales > Cellulomonadaceae > Promicromonospora > Promicromonospora thailandica. Next base: position 270,127 of record NZ_JAMTCS010000004.1, read on the forward strand.
TCGTCGCGCTGCGGGGGCCGAGCGGTGCGGGCAAGTCGACCGCCGTGCTGGTGCTGCTCGGCCTGCTCGCACCGGACTCCGGGCGGGTCGGGCTGGAGCCGGACGACGGCCCGGTGCGTGCCCTGACCGATTCCCTGGCCGATCCCCTGGCCGATCCCGCGGGCGACGGGCTCGCAGCCTGGTGGGCGCGGCTCACGTGGGTTCCGCAGCGGCCGACCCTCCCGCCGGGGCGCCTGCGCGACGTCGTGCTCGGCGGCGCCCCTCGCCCCGACCCGGACCGCGCCCTCGCTCGGGCCGCCCGCCTGACCGGGCTGGACGCCGTGGTCGACGCCCTGCCGGACGGCTGGGACACGCGCATCGGGCTCGGCGGCGTGGGGCTGTCCGTGGGGCAGCGGCAGCGCGTGGCGCTCACGTCGGCCCTGCTGGACGACGCCGCCGCGCGCCCCCTCGTGATCCTCGACGAGCCGACCGCGCACCTCGACGCCCGCGGCGAGCAGGCCGTGCTCGACACCGTCCGGGCCTGGCGCGACGCGGGCCGCACCGTGCTCGTCGTGGCGCACCGCGCCTCGCTGCTCGCCCTCGCGGACCAGGTGGTCGAGGTCCGCTCGGCGACGGACCCGGCGGCGCTCGTGGGGGCACCGTCGGCGACCGCACCCACCGGCCGGGAGGCCCCATGATCGACCAGGTCAGCCAGGCTCCGGCCCGCGCGGCGGCGTCCGAGCCCCGCCGTGCTGCCGCCCCGGTGCCGCGCCGCGACCCGCTGCGGCGGGTGCTGCCTCTGCTGGAGGTGCGCCCGGGCAAGGTCGCGGCGGCGATCACGCTCGGCGTGCTGGCGCTGACCTGCGCGATCGGGCTCGCCGCCGTCGCGGCGTGGCTCGTCGCGCGGGCGTCACAGATGCCGCCGGTGCTCACGCTGTCGGTGGCCGTGGTGTCGGTGCGGGCGTTCGGCATCGGGCGCGGGGTGCTGCGCTACTGCGAGCGCCTCGCGTCCCACGACGTGGCCCTGCGGGGCATGGCGGCGCTGCGGGCCAACGTGTACGAGCGGCTCGCCGAAGATGACCGCCCGGTCACCGTGCGGCGTGGCGAGCTGCTGGCCCGGATCGGCCAGGACGTCGACGACGTGGGCGACGTCGTGGTCCGCGCGCTGATCCCCGCCGGGATCGCCGTGGTGACGTCGCTGGGGTCGGTGGTGCTCCTGGGTGTGCTGCTGCCTGCCGCCGGGGTGGCGCTGGCGCTGTGCCTGGTGCTCGCGGGCGTGGTGACGCCGTGGCTCGCGGCGCGCGCGGCGGCCCGCACGGAGGCGCGGGGCGCGACGGTCCGCGGCGAGGTGTCGGCGGTGTCGCTGGAGCTGCTGGAGGAGTCGGCGGCGCTGCGCGTCACGGGCCGGTTCGACGCGCGGCTGCGCGACCTGGACGCGGCGGACGCGCGGCTGTCGGCCGTGGCGGACGACGGCGCCCGCACCTCCGGCCTCGCCGCCGGGCTGGGGGCGCTCGCGCAGGGTCTGGCGGTGCTCGCGTCGCTGGCGTTCGGCATCCCGGCGGCGCTGGCGGGGTCGCTGTCGCCGGAGGCGCTGACCGTGATCGTGCTGACGCCGCTCGCGGTGTTCGAGGCGACCGCGGGGCTGCCGGCCGCGGCGGTGCAGCTGCACCGCTCGCGCGAGGCGGCGCGGCGCCTGCTGGTGCTCCTCCCGGCAGACGGGTCAGAGGACCAGGTCGCTCGGGCGGACTGTGCGTCCGACCCGGAGGGGGGCCTTGTCCTGGAGGACGTCGCCGCGGGGTGGCTCCGGGCAGATGGGCGGCCCGCCGTGGCCGTCGACGGGGTGTCGCTGGCGCTGCGGCCGGGCTCCGTGGTCGCGCTGGCGGGGCCGTCCGGCGTCGGCAAGACGACGGTGCTGATGACGGCGGCCGGGCTCGTGCCGCCGGTGTCGGGCACGGTGAGCGGCCCCGGGGCCCTGTTCGTCGCCGAGGACGGGCACGTCTTCGACACCACGGTGCTGGAGAACCTGCGGGTTGCGCGCGGCGACGTGACGCCCGACGAGGCCCGCGCGGCGCTCGACGCCGTCGGGCTGGGCGGCTGGCTGGCCGCGCTCCCGGAGGGGCTGGACACCGTGGTGGGCACGGACGCGGCCGCCGTCTCGGGCGGCGAGCGCCGACGGCTGCTGGTGGCCCGGGCGCTGCTGTCGCCCGCGCGGGTGCTGCTCGTGGACGAGCCCGCGGAGCACCTCGACGGCGACACCGCGGACGCGCTGGTGCGCACCCTCGCGGCGCACGCCCGGGCGACGGGCCGCGCCGTCCTGCTGGCGACGCACCGGCTCACGCCCCTGGCCGTCGCGGACGAGGTGCTGCTCCTGGGCCGCCGCCCCGGGGACGGTCCCGCGACCGCCGTCGCCCGCGGTCGGCACGAGCATCTCCTCGCCACGGACCCGGCCTACGCCTGGGCGGCAGCGCAGGAGCACGGTCGACGAGGCCGTTGACCACAGCGGGTGCTGCCGGGCTCGGGGCCTCCGTGGCAGCAGCCGCTGTGGTCGACGGCCCGTCGGGCGGCGTCAGGGTGCCAGCAGCGCCATAGCCGCCGCGCGGCCCGGGATGCCGCTCACTCCCCCGCCGCGGCGGGCCCCGGCGCCCGCGAGCAGCACCCGGTGGTGCTCCGTCTCGACGCCCCAGCGCGCGGTGTCGTCGTCGGACTCGGCGAAGGGCCAGGTCAGGTCGCGGTGGAAGATGTGCCCGCCCGGCAGCCCGACGTCGCCCTCCAGGTCCACCGGGGTGCGCACCTCCAGGCAGGGCGCGCCGTCGGCGTCGGTCGCGAGCACGTCCTCGATCGGCTCGGCCAGCACGGAGTTCAGCGACGCGAGCGTGGCCGCCAGGGCGCGCTCGCGGGCGCCGTCCGGGTCCGCGCGGAAGAGCCGTGCCGGCATGTGCAGCCCGAACAGCGTGATGGTCTGGGCGTCGGTCGCGGCGAGGTCCGGGCCGAGGATCGACCGGTCGGACAGCGTGTGGCAGTAGATCTCGCTCGGGGGCAGGTCGGGGATGCGGCCCGCGGCGGCCTGCGCGTAGGCGTCCTGGAGCTGGGTCAGGGACTCGTTGACGTGCAGGGTGCCGCTGAACGCCGCGACGGGGTCCACGCCGTCGCGCAGCCGGGGCAGCCGCCGGAGCAGCATGTTGACCTTGAGCTGCGCCCCCTCGGGCGCGGGCGCCGGGGAGGGCGGCCCCGACACCGCCCCGCGCCCGGCCGCGGCCAGCAGCCGGTCGAGCTCCGCGGGCGCGCACCCCGCGAGCACGTGCCCGGCGGTCACGCCCCGGGTGTGCCCGTCGGCGTCGGTCCAGGTGATCTCGACGCCCGCGGCGCCGGGGTCGACGGCGGTGACGGTCGCGGAGGTGAGGATCGTCGCCCCGGCCGCCACGGCGGCGTCGCGCAGCGCTCCCGATACGGCGCCCATGCCGCCCACGGGCACGTCCCAGTCACCGGTGCCGTTGCCGATCACGTGGTAGAGGAAGCAGCGGTTCTGGCGCAGGGACGGCTCGTCGAGGTCGGCGAACGTGCCGATGAGGCCGTCGGTGGCGGCGACGCCGCGCACGACGTCGTCGGCGAAGGTGCGGCGCAGCAGGCCGCCCAGGGGTTCCTCGAACAGGGCGCGCCAGGCCTCCTCGCCCACGCCGTCGACCACGAGGTCGCGGACGGCCGCACGCGAGAGCAGGGGTTCGGTGAGGGTGGGCGCGAGCCGGCGGGCCACCTCGGCGGTCATCGCGTAGAACCGGCCCCATGCCTCGACGTCGGCGTCGGAGCCGGTGAGGCGGCGGAACGAGGCGCGCGTGGCGTCGTCGTCCTGCGTGTCGACGAGGAGGCCGCCGTCGCCCACGGGCGTGTACGACGAGTAGCGGCGGCGCCGGAGCGTGATCGGGAGCCCCAGCTCGTCGACCACACGCCGCGGCAGCAGCGAGACCAGGTAGGAGTAGCGGGAGAGCCGCGCGTCGACGCCCGGGAACGGCCGGGCCGAGACGGCGGCGCCGCCCACGTGGTCGGCGCGTTCGAGCACGAGGACGGAGCGGCCGGCCCGGGCCGCGTAGGCGGCCGCGGTGAGCCCGTTGTGCCCGCCGCCGACGACGACGGCGTCGTAGCGGGAGCTCAGGCGCGCGGGCGGGTGGGGCGCGGTGGGATCGACCATGGCGGACATGGTGACACGGAACTCATTGCCAAGAGAGTTCCATCACAAGACGGTATGTGACCTAATCGTGACATTTGAGGAAGGTGCCGGTACGGTCGGTCTCACCTCTCCAGCAGCGGGGAGGTCCAGGTCCGGACGCCGAGCCCTGTCACCGGTCCTGAGCAGCTACGACGTGACAGGGGCGGGGGAACCAGGTAAGCCGGGCACGCGAGTGTCCTCGGGGTGAAGCCTCGTCAGAGGCCGGGTGATCGAACTCCCCATCCGAACCCGACAGCTCACCTCGTAGGCGTCCGAGGAGATCACAGGTGACCGTACTCACCGACCGCACCCAGGACTGGGCGGACGACCAGGCAGACCGTCCCAGCTACCGCGGCAGGCACCGCGCCGAGGGCCCCGCCCTCACCCCCTTCACCGCACTCACCCAGACCGCCGCAGAGAACGCCGCCCGCACGGGCGCCATCGCTGTCGTCACGTCCGGCATGCTGGCCTCGGTCTTCACCCAGACCGCCCACACGGCCCCCGCCGAGACGCACACCCAGGCCACGCTGGCGAACGCCACGCCGGTCAGCAACACCGTGGACGCCACGGTCCGCGCCGGTTTCGCCGACAACCTGGTCACCAAGGTCAAGGTCACGCAGAAGGCCGAGTTCTGGGCCGAGAGCGGGCGGGTGTCCGTGACCCCGTACGCCGAGACCGAGGAGGGCATCGCCGAGGCCAGGGCGAAGGCGGAGGCCGAGGCGCGTGCCAAGGCCGAGGCCGAGGCCCGCGCGAAGGCCGAGGCGGAGGCCAGGGCAGCGGCGGAGGCGGCAGCGGCCGCCGAGGCCGCCGCGAAGGCCGAGGCGGAGGCCGCGGCCGCCGCCTCCGAGAGCTCCGCCGACCTGGGCCAGCAGGCCGTCAACCTGGCGCTCGAGTACGTGGGCGTGCCCTACGTGTGGGGCGGAGCCTCCCCCAGCGGCTTCGACTGCTCCGGGCTCATCCAGTACGTCTACGCCCAGCTCGGGGTCAGCCTCCCGCACAGCTCGAGCGCGATGTCGACCGTGGGCTACCAGGTCTCGGCCGCCGAGGCCCGCCCGGGCGACATCGTCTGGACGTCCGGGCACGTCTCCCTCTACGCGGGCGACGGCATGGTCGTCGAGGCCCAGCAGGAGGGCGTGCCCGTGCACTACACCGAGATGTGGCAGAACAACCCCGTCTACATCCGCGTGACCGGCTGACCCCGCGGCCGTCGCCGACGCCCGCCCGGACCACGGCGTCCGGGCGGGCGTCCGCGCGTCACCCGGGCGGCGTCCGGTAACGTCCCCGGCGTGAAGATCCTCGTACCGGACGTCCCGTTCGACCTCGACTTCCCGTCCCGGCTGCCCGACGGCGGAGCCTCCTTCGGCCCCGGCGGCACCGACACCGTGGTCGCCTACGCGATGAACGAGCCCGTCCCCGAGGAGCACACCGACGCCGACGTGCTGGTCACGTGGTCCAGCCCGCCGAAGGTCGTGGCCGACGCCGCCCGCCGGCTCACCCGGCTGCGCTGGGTCCAGACGCTGTCCGCCGGGCCGGACGTGGCGCTCAAGGCCGGGTTCGGCCCGGACGTCGTCATCTGCTCCGGGCAGTCGCTGCACGACGACACCGTGGCCGAGCACGCCCTGGCCCTGATCCTGGCCACCGTGCGCCGCATCGACGTCTCGCTGGCCGCCCAGCGGGAGCACCGGTGGGCCAAGGAGATCACGTTCGCCCAGGCCGAGCCGGCCACCGAGCAGGAGTACACGCTCGACGGCGCGCGGGTGACCGTCTGGGGCTTCGGCTCGATCGCGCTGCGGCTCGCCCCGCTGCTGACCGCGCTCGGCGCCCAGGTCACGGGCGTCGCCTCGCGCGCCGGCGAGCGGGCCGGGTACCCCGTGGTCGGCGCGGACGAGCTGGAGGCGCAGCTGGCGCGGACCGACCTGCTGGTCTCGCTGCTGCCCGCGCTGCCCGCCACGAGGCACATCCTCGACGCCCGCCTGCTGGCCCTGCTGCCGCCGGCCGCGCGGTTCGTGAACGTGGGCCGGGGGGCCACCGTCGACGAGGCCGCGCTGGAGGACGCGCTGCGCTCCGGCCGGCTGGGCGGCGCGGCGCTGGACGTCATGGAGACCGAGCCGCTCCCCGAGGACTCACCGCTCTGGGACGTGCCGAACCTGATCCTCACGCCGCACGTGGCGGGCGGGCGGCCACGGCGCGCGGCCGCGTTCCTGGCCGACCAGCTGACCCGCTGGCGTGCGGGCGAGACCCCGCGCAACCTCGCGCGGTAGCGCATCGAGCTCAGCGCGGTAGCGCATCGAGCTCAGCGGGGCAGACCGCGCGGCCGGGGCTGGCAGACCGGGCAGCTGAACGACGACCGGTTCATGAAGGCGTCGCGGCGCACGGGCGTGCCGCAGCGCCGGCACTCCTCGTTCTCACGCCCGTAGACCGCGAGCGACCGCTCGAAGTAGCCCGACTGCCCGTTCACGTTGACGTACAGGTCGTCGAAGCTCGTGCCGCCCTGGGCCAGCGCCTCGCGCATCACCTCGGCGGCCGCGTCCAGCACCCGGCGCACGTCGCCGGCCCGGAGCCGGTCGGTCGCGCGCGCCCAGTGCACCTGGGCACGCCACAGCGCCTCGTCGGCGTAGATGTTGCCCACGCCCGACACGACCGTCTGGTCCAGCAGCGCGCGCTTGACCTGCGTGCGCCGCCGGCGCACCCGCCGCACCAGCGCGTCCAGGTCGAGGTTCGGGTCGAGGAGGTCGCGCGCGATGTGCGCCACCGGCTCGGGCAGCACGGGCAGGTCCGACCCGTACCCGGCGGGGACGCCGGACGGCGCCGCGGGGTCGCCGTCGGGCACGAGGTCCTGGACGCTGAGGTGCCCGAAGGTGCGCTGGTCCACGAAGTCGAGGTACCGCGCGCCGGAGGGCGCGCCGGCCAGGTGCAGGCGGACGCGCAGGTGGGGGTGGCGCCAGTCGTCGGCGGGCGTGGCACCGTCCGGGCCGGGTGCGGCGCCGTCCGGGCCCGCGGCGCCGCCGTCGACGGCGGGCGCACCGCCCTTGGACACGGCGGACGGCGCGGCGCCCCGGACGAGCAGCTGGCCGGACATGCCCAGGTGCGCGAGCAGCGCGGCCGCGGGGTCGCCGGCGGCGACGTCCGGCGGCGCGAGCGGCAGCCACAGGAACTTGCCCCGGCGCACCGCGGCCGTCAGGCGGCGCCCCACGAGCTGGCCGCGGAACGAGGCGGGGCCGCCGTCGTGCCGGCGCACGCTGTACTCCCGGAACACCTCGACGTCCCGCACGACGGCGCCGACCACCAGGCGGTCGAGACCGTCGCGGACGGTCTCGACCTCGGGCAGCTCAGGCACCGGTGTCGGCGGCGGGCAGCGGGAACTTCTCCAGCAGCGCCCGGTAGGTCTCCTCGGCGGCGCCCTGCTCGGCGTGCTTCTTCGCGGAGCCCGAGCCGGAGCCGTAGGTGACGCCGTCGATCACGACGGTCGAGTGGAAGACCCGCGCGTGCTCCGGACCCTCGAACGTCGCCACGTACTCGGGGGCGCCCAGGCCGCGCTCGGCCGACGCCTCCTGCAGCGACGTCTTCCAGTCGAGCCCGGCGCCCAGCCCGGCCGCGACGTCGAGCGTCGCGTCCACGAGGCGGTGCACCAGGGCGCGGGAGGTCTCCAGTCCGTGCGACAGGTAGGTGGCGCCGATCAGGGCCTCGACCGTGTCGGAGAGGATCGAGTCCTTCTCGAAGCCGCGCGTGCGAATCTCGCCCTTGCCGAGCAGCACGTACTTGCCCAGCCCGAGGGTGCGCGCCACGGCGGCCAGCGCACGCTGCGACACCGTCGCCGCCCGCATGCGCGCCAGGTCGCCCTCCGAGAGGTCCGGGTGGCGCCGGTACAGCGCCTCCGTGACCACGAGCCCCAGCACGGTGTCGCCCAGGAACTCCAGGCGCTCGTTCGTGGGGATACCACCGGCCTCGTGTGCGAAGGACCGGTGCGTCAGTGCCAGCACAAGAAGCTCGGGGTCCAGATGGACCCCGAGCTTCTCGAGCAGCGCGGTAGGTTCCGGCCTCGCCGGCGACGTCCCGCCCTTGGCCACGTCAGCCCGCGTGAACGGTCTTCAGGGCGTCGCGGTAGGTGCGACCCTTGTAGGTGCCGCACGTCGGGCAGGCCGTGTGCGGCAGCTTGTTGCCCTGGCACTGCGGGCAGGTGGTGAGGGTCGCTGCGGTGGTCTTCCACTGCGAGCGACGCGCACGGGTGTTGCTGCGCGACATCTTGCGCTTCGGAACAGCCACGGCTAGCTCTCTTTCGTCTCGTCCGACACGCTCGTAGATTCGAGCATGCTCTGCAGCGCCGACCAACGAGGGTCGACTACGTCATGGTGATGACCGGGGTCGTCGGCCAGACGCGCTCCGCACTCGGAGCACAGGCCCGGGCAGTCCTCCCGGCACAACGGTTGAAATGGTAGTGCAGTCACGACCGAATCCCGAAGCGGAGGCTCCAGGTCGGCCAGATCGTCCTCCAGGACGGACTCCTCGTCCTGGACCTCGTCGTCCCCCGCCTCGGCCGACGCGGCGGCCTTGTCGGGGTAGGCGAACAGCTCCGTGACGTCGACGACGGTCTCGTAGGAGATCGGGTCGAGGCAGCGGCTGCACTCCCCCTGGACCGTGCCGCGGACCGTCCCGGAGACCAGGACGCCCTCCATCACGGCCTCGAGCCGGAGATCCAGCTCCAGGTCGGAACCCTCGGGGATGCCGATGACGGCCGTGCCGAGGTCGGCAGGCGCCTGCACGGTCGCGGTGTGCGTCCGTGACGTTCCGGGACGCCGAGACAGCTCGTGCGTGTCGAGCACGAGCGGCGAGTTCGGTTCGCGGGAAATGGCAGGCTCCGAGGAAGACGGGTGTCCGGGTGGACGAGGAAGGGGGTGGACCGGCGCTCAACCTCACGCCAGGGACCAAAAGGTAATCCTACGACATCGGCGCGGCCTCGCGCGCGCCCGTACGAGTGACAGCCCTCACGGGCCGCGGCGGCTAGCGGCCGAGCGCCGCCCGCAGCGCGGCGGGCACCCCCGCCGGCACCAGGTCCTCGACGGGGCCGCCGTGCCGCGCGATGTCCTTGACCAGGGACGACGCCACGTGGGCGAACCGCTGGTCACCCGGCAGGAAGATCGTCTCGACGCCCGACAGGTGCCGGTTCATCAGCGCCATCGGCTGCTCGGCGTCGAAGTCGCCCCCGCCACGCAGGCCCTTGACGACGGCGACCGCCCCGATCTCCCGGCAGAAGTCCACGAGCAGGCCGGGTACGACGGCGACCCGCACGCGCTCCATGACGGGCTCGTCCCGGGCGAGGTCCCGCACCGCGGCGCGCACGAGCTCCGCGCGCGTCTCCAGGTCGAGCAGCCCGGACTTGCCGGGGTTCTTCGCGATGCCGACCACGACGTCGTCGAACAGCGTGGCGGCGCGGCGCACGACGTCGAGGTGGCCGAGGGTGATGGGGTCGAACGACCCGGGGCAGACGACGGTGGTCACGCGCTCACGCTATCCGACGCGGGGTCGGGTTCGGCCGGCTCCGCGTAGTAGACCGCCGTCTCGCCGTAGTCCTTGCGCGCGAACCGCGTCAGGCCCGCGGGCCAGGCCGGTTCCGGCGTGCGGGTGGACCGCTCGACGACGACGACGGCGCCGTCGGCCAGCACCCCCGGCGCGGCGAGGTGCCCCAGGACCACGGCGAGCGCCTCCTCACCGAGGTCGTACGGCGGGTCGAGGAACACGAGGTCGAGCGCCGTGCCCTCCGCCGTGCCCCCCGCCGTTCCGCCGAGGCCGGCCGCGAACCGCTCGGCGGTGTCGGTGACCACCCGCACGCCGGCCAGCCCGAGGGTCGTGACGTTCCGGCGCGCGACGTCGGTCGCGGGCCGGGCGCTGTCGACGAGCGTCACGGCCGCGGCGCCGCGGCTGGCTGCCTCCAGGCCGAGGGCACCCGAGCCGGCATAGAGGTCGAGCACCCGGGCGCCGTCGAGCACGTCGAGGTGCTCCAGGCGGGAGAAGACGGCCTCGCGGACCCGGTCGCTGGTGGGTCGGGTCCCCTTGGCGGGCACCGCGATCGACCGCCCGCCGACCACCCCCGCAACGATCCTGCTCACGCCCCGACCCTAACCCGCCCCTGTCGAGTGCTGGACGTTCGCCCTCCCGGCCCGCGAGAAAGGGCGGATGTCCCGCACTCAGCGGGGGGCGGGGCGGGTGGCTATGCGGGCCACGACCGGCAGGTGGTCGCTGCCGGTGCGGGGCAGGGCGCGCACGTCGGTGACGGTCAGGCCGCGGGCCAGCACGTGGTCGATCTGCACCACCGGGAACTGCGCCGGGTAGGTGAGCTCGAAGCCCCGCACGGGCGCGGTGACCTGGTGCGTGAGGGGCGCGATCGCGTCGTCGGCGAGGACGGCGTTGAGGTCGCCCGCCACGAGCACGTCCCGGTTCTGCTCGCCGGCCACGACGTCCGCGAGGCGGAGGGCGCTGCCGTCCCGCAGCTCGGTCTCGAAGCCGCCGCTGCCGAAGCGGACCGACGGGAGGTGCGCCACGAAGAGCGCGATCCGCGCGTCGTCCCGCTCGAGCACCACGCGCAGGCAGCGGTCCCAGGTGGCCTCGACGCCCACGGGGCGGAGGTCGACGTCGGACGCGTCGCGCAGCGGATAGCGCGACCAGACGCCGACCGTGCCCTGGGTCTCGTGGTGCGGCAGCTGCTCGGCGAACGCCTCGGTGTACCGCCCGGCGGTCTCCTGGGTGACCTCGGTGAGGGTCACGACGTCGGGGTGGGCGGCGAGCAGCACGTCGGCCGTGCCGGCCACGTCGGTGTTGGTGTCGCTCGCGTTGTGCTGGACCACGGTCAGGTCGCCGGGCGCCGGGTCGGCCGGGCGCAGCTGCGGCAGGAACACCCAGATCCAGGCGGCGAGCGGCAGCAGCACGGCGAGGACCGCGAGCGCCGAGCGCCGCAGCAGGGCGGCGAGGATGCCGAGCGGCACGGCGAGCCCGAGCCAGGGCAGGAACGTCTGGACGAGGCTGCCAAGGTTTCCCCAGCGGTTCGGCACGTACTCGTGCGCCACAAGGAGAACGGCGACCAGCACCGATCCCAGGGCCAGCAGCCTGCCGCGCTGCCACGCGGTCTTGCCGGGCCTGCTGCTGTGGATCGCATGCCTCGCGTCGACCGTCATCGGCGGGGACTCTATCGGTTGCCCGTGCCGGACGTAAGGAGCGGGTCATCCCTTTCACCCGGTCCTCACGTGTGGTCATGTCCGCTCCAGGAACTCCTCCTGGTCCTCGTCGAGCTGGGCCCGGATTGCGGCGGCGAGCTCGGGGAACTCGGCCAGGTCGGGCGAGGCCCGCACGACGTCGTTCGCCGCGGTGCGCGCCTCCTCGATCAGGCCGGCGTCCTTGACCACCCGGAGCAGGCGCAGCGAGCTGGCCCGCCCGGACTGCGCGGCGCCGAGCACGTCGCCCTCGCTGCGCAGCTCGAGGTCGAGGTTGGCGAGCTCGAAGCCGTCGGTGGTGCGGGTCATGGCCTCCAGCCGGGCGAAGGCGGGGGTGCCGGGCTCGGCGTCGGACACGAGGAGGCACAGGCCGGGGTCGGTGCCGCGGCCGACGCGCCCGCGGAGCTGGTGGAGCTGGGAGATGCCGAACCGGTCGGCGTCGAAGATGACCATGGCGGTGGCCTCGGGGACGTCCACGCCGACCTCGACCACGGTGGTCGAGACGAGCACGGGTGCCTCGCCGGAGGCGAACCGGGCCATGGCGGCGTCCTTCTGGTCGGGCGGCATCTGCCCGTGCAGGACGCCGACCTCGACTCCGGCCAGCTCGGGCCGCCCCCGGAGCTCCTCGACGACCTCGAGCACGGCGCGCAGCGGCGTGCGCTCGGCGCCGGAGCCCGGGTCGGCGGCATCGCCGAGGTCGAGGAACTCGGGCACGTCGTCGAAGTCGGCGCCCGCGGTGCGCCGCGGGCCCGCCGCGTCCTCGTCGGGGTGGATGCGCGCGCACACGACGTACGCGCGGCGTCCGGCGTCGACCTCCTCGCGGACCCGGGCCCAGGTGCGGTCGGTCCAGCGGACGTTGCCCGCGGGCACGGCGACGGTGGTGATGCCCGCGCGGCCGGCCGGCACCTCGGTGAGGGACGACGTCTCCAGGTCGCCGAAGACCGTCATCGCGACGGTGCGCGGGATGGGCGTGGCGGTCATGACCAGCAGGTGGGGCGACACGCGCCCCTTGGCGCGCAGCGCGTCCCGCTGCTCGACGCCGAACCGGTGCTGCTCGTCGACGACGACGAGGCCGAGGTCGGCGAACTGCACCTGCTCCGACAGCAGCGCGTGCGTGCCGACGACGATGCCCGCCTCGCCGCTCGCGGCCTGCAGCAGGGCCTCCTTGCGGGCCTTGGCGCCGAGCGAGCCCGTGAGCAGCGCGACCCGGGTGCTCGCGCCGCTGCGCTCGGACCCGAACAGCGTGCCGCCCTCGGCCAGCGGCCCGAGCAGGCTCCGCAGGGTGCGGGCGTGCTGCGCCGCGAGCACCTCCGTGGGGGCCAGCAGCGCGGCCTGACCGCCGGCGTCGACCACCTGGAGCATGGCGCGCAGGGCCACCACCGTCTTGCCGCTGCCCACCTCGCCCTGCAGCAGGCGGTGCATGGGGCGCGGGTCGGCCAGCTCGGCGGCGATCTCGGCACCGACCGCGCGCTGCCCGTCGGTGAGCGTGAACGGCAGCGACGCGTCGAACTCGGCCAGCAGGCCGGGCGTGCCCGCGGGCAGCGGCGGGCGCGCGGTGGCGTCCTCCGCGGCGGTGCGGGCCCGGCGCTGGGCCAGCGCCACCTGCAGCACGAACGCCTCCTCGAACCGCATGCGGTGCCGCGCGCGGTAGGCCTCCTCCAGGGTCGCGGGCCGGTGCAGGCTGCGCAGCGCCGCGGCCCGGCCGGGCAGGCGCTGGGCCTCGCGCACCCCGTCCGGCACGGGGTCGGGCACGTCGTCGTCGGTCAGCGTGTCCAGGACGACGCGCAGCGCGCCCTGGATCTTCCAGCTCGGGATGCCCGCGGCCGCCGGGTAGATCGGGATGGGCTTGGTGGCGTGCTCCAGCAGGGCCTCGTCGCTGTCGAGGTCGGCCTCCTCACCCATCAGCGTGAAGTCCGGGTGCGTGAGCTGGCGTGTGCCGCGGTACAGGCCCACGGTGCCCGTGAACAGGCCCGTGGCGCCCGGCACCAGGCGCTTCTCGTGGCTGTAGAGCGAGCCGCGGTGCTTGCCGAAGAAGGTGAGCGACAGACGGCTGCTGCCGTCGGTGACCACGACCTCCATGAGCGCACCCTTGCGGTTGCGCATGGGCCGCACGGTCGCCTGCTCGACCCGGGCCAGGATCGTGACGTGCTCGCCCACCTGGAGCGCCGCGATGTCCTCCAGGGCGCCCGGGTCGGCGTACCGGCGCGGGTAGTGGCCCAGCAGGTCGCCCACGGTACGCAGGCCGAGCTTGCCCAGGGCGGTCGCGGTGCGCTTGTCGAAGGCGCGCTCCAGCCGCTCGTCGGTCCGCGCGGTCATGCCTCCCCCTCCACGCCCAGGTGCACCTCGTCGCCCGGCCTGCCCGTCGGCAGCACCACGAGCTCGGCCTCGGGCGCCCGCTCGGCCAGCACCGCGGCGAGCCGCCCGGGCAGGTCGGCCGGGACGTCCGTGTCCAGCAGGGCCGTCACGACGGTGGTGCCGGGCCCCGCCGCGGCACGCAGGGCCTCGGCGGCACCCGCACCGCGTGCGGTCGTGACGGCGAGGCCCGCGAACGCCTCGGCGACGACGCCCGGGGCGTCGACCGGCTCCGCGGGGTCGTCAGCGTGCGGCACGCCGAGCGGCAGCACGGTGCCGAGGGCGGCGAGCGCCACCACGGCGTGCACGTCGGACGGCGTCACCACGGCCACCACCTCGTCCACGTCGGACGGCGAACCGGTACCGGCGGCCGCCGTGTCCGCGGGCCCGGGCACCACCGCGCCCGGGGCGCCCGGCGCCGCCGCCTCCGGGCCGAGGTACAGCACCCGGCGCGCGCCCGTGGACGCGGCCGCCCGCCCGACGTCGTCCGTCGTCAGCGGCTCGACCACGCTGCCGATGCCGCCCGTGAGCAGCACGACGGCGCCCGCGTGCGCCAGCTCCGCCGCGGGCGCGGGCGCGGACGTCGCGACGACGACGCCCCACTCGTGCCGGCCCACCGCCTCCAGGTGCCGCACGTGCACCTGGGACAGCGAGCCCGACCGGGCCGCCTCGGCCGCGACGGCGAGCGCCTCGTCGAGCCGGTCGGTGTGGACGTGGCCCTGCCAGACGGCCGCGCCCGTCCCGGTGTCCCCGCCGACCACGACCACGGAGTCGCCCACCGCGGCGAGCGCGGCCCGCAGCCCGGCGGCCACCGGTTCGGCGGCGTCGCCGCCCGGCCCGGCGAGCACGAACATGAGCTCCAGCGCGCCCGGTCCGGTGCCGTGCGACGCGCCGGCGTCCGGCACGTCGTCCGGCGAGAGGTCCGGCGGCGCCGCGCCGTCGAGGAGCTGGTCCAGGTTCACGGGGTCCATGCTGCCGCCCACCACTGACACCCCGCCCGGCGGAGAGCCCGCAGAGCCCGCGCCGCTCCCGTCCGCGACGGCCGCGACCAGCGCGTCGAGCACGAGCACCAGGCCCAGCGCCCCGGCGTCGAGCACGCCCGCGGTGCGCAGCACGTCGAGCTCCTCCCGGCTCGCCCGCGCGGCGGTGCGGGCGGCGGCCGCCGCGGCGGCCACGACACGGCCGTCGGGACCGGCGGCGTCCGGACCCGCCTCGGCCGCCCGGGCCGCGGCCGCCGCGGCGTCGGCGGCCGTGAGGATGGTGCCCTCGGCGGGCCGCTCGACCGCGGACCGGGCGGAGGTCGCGGCGCGCGTGAGCAGGTCGGCCGCGGTGCCGCCGTGCCGGGCGGCGACCGCCAGGCCGCGCAGCCACTCGCTGAGGATCACGCCGGAGTTGCCACGCGCACCCAGCAGGGCCGCGCGCGCGAGCACCGCCAGCAGCCGCGGCCCCGCGGTGTCGCCGGGGGCGGCCTCGACGGCTCGCAGCCCCTCGCGCAGGGTCAGGTAGAGGTTGGTGCCGGTGTCGGCATCCGCCACCGGGAACACGTTGACGCGGTCGATCGCGGCGCGCTCGCGGCGCAAAGCGGTCGCCGCGCCCCGGGTCCAGGCGCGCACCACGGCCGCGTCGTCGAGACGGACGCCCGCGGGGGACGGCTCCGGGCCGGGACCGGCCGTCCTGCTGCCGCTGTCGACGTCGGTCACGCTCGGCCCTCCTGGGTGTCCACGGGAAACGGATCCCACCGTACCCAGCGGCCACGACGCTCGCGTGCGCCCGTCCACAGGCCGCGCCGGTCGCGGCGACCGGTGTGACGCACGACGTGACCGCTACGGTTTGAGGGGGTGGCCCGCGATCGGGTACTCTGTCGAAGTTGCCTGGTACGCCGAGAAGCGTTGTCCGCTCCGAGGCCGTCCGGGCGTCCCCCTCAGACCATCATCACGTCGTGCTGTCGTTATGCACAGGCGTGCACGACATTCAGGAGACACCGTGGCTGCCAACTGCGACGTCTGCGGCAAGGGCCCGGGCTTCGGGCACAGCGTTTCGCACTCCCACATCCGCACCAAGCGCCGCTGGAACCCGAACATCCAGCGCGTCCGCGCGATCGTGGGCGGGACCCCCAAGCGCGTCAACGTGTGCACCTCCTGCCTCAAGGCCGGCAAGGTCACGCGCAAGGTCTCGGCCTGACGCTGCCGCAGCCGGGTCGCTGACGCGATCCGACAGTATTCGTTCGACGACGCCCGCCGGGTCACCTGGCGGGCGTCTTCGTCGTTCCCGTACTCTGTAAACCCGGCCCAAAGAAGTGGTTGCGCCGGCCTTCACAGGGTGAAAAGGTGAGGTCATGATGGCACCGGAAGATGTGACCATCCGCCCAGCAACGACGACCGACGCCGAGGCCATCGCTCGTGTCGACATCGCATCCTGGCGTGGTGCTTACTCAGAGATCCTGTCCGACTCCTACCTGGCTTCGCTGGACGTGGCGGAGCGTGCCGGCCAGTGGACCGCGGCCGTCTCCGCGCGCGACACGACCGTGCTCGTCGCCGAGGACGAGCGCGGCCCGGTCGGCTTCACCAGCGTGGGCCCGTCGCGTGACGAGGACGCCGAACCCGGCGACCTCGAGATCTACGCGATCTACCTGCACCCCCGTGCCTGGGGCACCGGCGTGGCGCGCGACCTGATGCGCACCGCCCTGGACGGCCTCGCCCCCGGCACGGTCGTGAGCCTCTGGATCCTGGAGGGCAACGACCGCGCGCAGCACTTCTACCGGCGTCACGGCTTCCAGCCCGACGGCACCGAACGCATCGACGAGATCGGCGGCCGCCCGCTGAAGCAGCTCCGCTTCCGCAAGGGCTGACACCGGGCCGCCCGGGCCGTCACGCCCGGAAGTGGTCCCAGCCCGGCGTCACGGCGGGCGCCGCGCCACCGATGGTGACGCGCGCCGCCGGGGCCGACTCACCCGCCTCCAGCACCCGGCCGACGGCGGACCAGCCCGCGGGCAGCGCCGTCCCGGCCGGGAAGGTCGCGAGCAGGCCGTGGTCCTCTCCCCCGGACCAGACCCACGTGTCGGTGAGGCCGTCGATGTCGGCGCGCCCCGGCCCCCAGCCGGGGTCGCCGAGCCCGGCCGCCGCCGCCACGGCGCGGGCCGCGGAGCGCAGCGTGTCCCGGTCCGCGGCGAACGCGGCGGGGTCGAGGTCGATCCGGACGCCGCTCGCCCGGGCGACCCGCCCGGCGTCGCGCAGCAGGCCGTCGGAGACGTCGAGCATCGCCGTGGCCCCCGCCACGGCGGCCGCGGTGCCCGCGGCCAGGGGTGGGTCGGGCCGCAGGTGCGCCGCGACGAGCCGTTCCCACGCGTCCTCCAGCACCACGCCGTCGGCCACCTCGAGCGGAACTGCCGCCAGCGGGGCCCGCACCAGCCCGGCCTCCAGGAGCGCCAGCCCGGCCGCCGACCAGCCGCGGACCCCGGCGTGCGCCACGACGTCGCCGGGCCGCGCCCCCGACCGGAGCACGGGCGCCCGGCCCTCGAGGTCACCGTGCACGGTGATGCTCACCACGAGCAGCGGCCCGCCCGCCAGGTCGCCGCCGACGGCACCCGCACCGACGGGCGCGCAGCCGTCGGCCAGGCCCCGGGCGAGCCCCGTCACCCAGTCGAGCTCGGTCTCGCCCGGCACCACGAGCGAGGTCACCAGCGCCGTCGGACGCGCGCCCATGGCCGCGACGTCGGCGAGGTTCTGCGCGGCGGCGCGCCGCCCGACGTCGTACCCCGTGGACCAGCGGGTGCGGAAGTGGCGGTCCTCGACCAGCACGTCGGTCGAGACGACGTACCGCCCGTCGGGGGCCGCGAGGACGGCGGCGTCGTCCCCCGGCCCGACCAGCGTGCTGCTGCCGCGCGGCAGCAGGGGCACGATGCGGTCGAGGATCTGCTCCTCGGAGAGGTCACGGACGAGGGTCACGGGTAGACCCTAGGTGACCGGGGCGCGAGCGCACCGCCGGAGCCAGGCACGGGGCAGGCACGGGACGGGCGCGATCGCGGGCGGGTAACGTGTCTCCGTGCTTCCTGCCCGATTCGTCACCACACCGACCGCCGCCGCTCTCGTGATCCTGGCGCTGGCCGGGTGCGCACGGACCATCGGCGTGGAGGTCGCGCCGCACGCCGCGGAGCCCGAGTGCGCGGACGTCATGCTCGCCGTCCCCGACGAGCTCGGCACCGACCTGCCGAAGGTGCGGACCAGCTCCCAGGCCACGGCGGCCTGGGGCGAGCCCGGAGCCGCCGTCACCATGCGGTGCGGCGTCGAGCAGATCGGCCCGTCGGCGGACTGCCAGCAGGTGGACTCCGGCGACGGGACCACCGTCGACTGGATCGTGACCACCGACGACGCGGGCACGTGGTCGTTCGTCACCTACGGCCGGGACCCCGCCGTCGAGGTGCTCGTGCCGCCCGCGGTCACCGAGGACCACTCGACGTCGTTCATCGCGGATCTCGCCCAGGCCGTGTCCCAGGTACCTGCCACGAAGGAGTGTCAGTGAGCCCGATCACCGAAGAGGCCCCGACCGTCCAGTCCCGGCGCGAGCGCCTGCGCGACGAGCTGCGCCGCGACGTGCTCGCCGCCGCGCGGCACCAGCTCGCCGGCCAGCACGGGCTGAGCAAGCTCACCATGGCGGCCGTCGCCAAGGAGGTCGGCGTCACGCCGCCCGCGCTGTACCGGCACTTCGAGAACCGGCAGGACGTCATCGCGCAGCTGTGCGTGCTGATCGTCGAGGAGGTGCTGGAGCACCTCCGCGCCGCCGTCGCGCGCCAGGAGCCGGGCGACGTCGCGGCGGCCCTGGTGGCCTCGACCCGCGCCTCGCTCGACTGGGCCGTGCGCAACCCCGCCGAGTTCGACCTGGTCATCGGGTCGGGCATCCGCTCGGAGCTGCCCGACGGCACGGCGAGCCACGAGCTGCAGCGGCGCATGTCGGAGATGGTCGGCGGCCACTACGTGCCGCTGTTCCGCACGCTCGCGGCCGACGGCGTGCCGCACCCCGCCGACGACGAGATCGCGCCCGCGCTGGCCGAGCAGGTGCGGCAGTACCGCGACGCCGTGGGCGGACCGGACCTGCCGCTCGGCGTCGCCTACCTCATGGTCACCGCCTGGCGGCAGGTCTACGGCCTGCAGTGCATGGCCGTGTACGGACACCAGGAGTTCGCGTTCGGCGACCACGTGGCGCTGCACGAGGACATGGTCGCGGCGCTCCTGGGGCAGATGGGCCTGGACCCGCACCCGACGGTCCGCTGAGCATCAGCGCACCATCGAGTCCTTGCCCGCCTCCAGCGTGTGGAGCTGGTCCGCGTTGGAGATGAGCTGCACCGTGCCGCGGTAGGAGATCGACGGGTCCTTCATCGCGGCGCTCACCAGCTCGGCCAGCGCCGCGAGGTGCCGGTCGTCGTGCGCGCAGATGCGGTGCACGTGCTGCGACGCCGTGACCATCTGCAGGGCGTACACCGGGTACCGCCACACGGGCTTCCAGAACGGGGTCTGCTGCCAGAGGCGGGCCGCGGGCCAGGCCAGCCCGGCGCAGCCCATGGCGAGGGCCGCCTCCCACGGGATGCCGTCCGCGCCCGCCATCCGGAGCAGCAGCACCACGACCGCGACGATGGCGAACGGGTACGCCACCTGGTTCGCCCACGCCCCGATCGGCTGCGGCCGGGCCACGGTGATCACCTCGAGCCGCATGACGTTGCTCAGCGCGAAGGACGTGAGCCCGATGGTGAGCACCCCGTTCGCGACCCGTACCTCACGCACCGCGTACCGGTAGCGCGGCTCGCCCAGCATCCTGCCTCCTCAGCACCCGCGCCGGACCGTCCCGGCGCTGGTGAGAGGCAGGGTACAGCCGATCAGCGCAGGCCGGTGGGCCGTTCGAGGGCGAGCTGCACGAGCTCGTCGATCAGCTCGGGATAGCTCACCCCGGAGGCCTCCCACATGCGCGGGTACATCGAGAACCGCGTGAAGCCCGGCATGGTGTTGATCTCGTTGACGACCACGCGCTCGTCCGGCGTGACGAACACGTCCACGCGGGCCAGCCCTTCGGCGTCGACCGCCTCGAACGTGCGCACGGCGACCTCCTGGACCTCCTTGACCAGGTGGTCCGGCAGGTCGGCGGGGCAGGTCAGCTCCGCCTTGGACTCGTCGAAGTACTTGGCCTCGTAGTCGTAGACGCCGTGCTTGGACTCGTCGGTCACCCGGATCTCGCCCGGCAGCGACGCCCGCGCGCGGGCACCGCCGCGCCCGCCGAGCACGGAGCACTCGATCTCGCGGCCCTCGACGCCCGCCTCGACCATGACCTTCGGGTCGTGCCGGCGGGCCTCCTCGACGGCGGCGGGCAGGTCGTCGAGCGAGTCCACCCGGGTGACGCCCAGCGACGACCCGGCGCGGGCCGGCTTGACGAACACGGGCAGCCCGAGCGCCTCCACGGCGCGCAGCACGTCGGCCCGGCGCCGGTCCCAGTCGCCCGGCCTGATGACCGTGTACTCGCCGATCGGCAGGCCCTGGCCGGCGAGCACCAGCTTCATGAACTGCTTGTCCATGCCGACGGCGGACGCCAGCACGCCCGAGCCCACGTACCGCACGTCGGCCAGCTCGAGCAGCCCCTGGAGCGTCCCGTCCTCGCCGTACGGGCCGTGCAGCAGCGGCAGGACGACGTCGACGTCCGCCAGCGCGGACGGCACCTGACCCGGCTCCAGCACCCGGAGCGTGGAGACGCCCACGGTCAGCGGCAGCACCACCTCGCCGGCGGACTCCGGGACCTGCGGCGCCCGCCCGTCGGTGATGGCCCAGCGCTCCGGCTCGTCGGCGGCGATGACCCACTGGCCCTTCTGGGTGATGCCCACGGGCACCACCTCGTACCGCGTCCGGTCGATCGCGCCCAGCACCCCGCCGGCCGTGGCCACGGAGATGCCGTGCTCGCCGGACCGGCCGCCGAACAGGACGACGACGCGCGTACGGCGCGGGGCAGAGGTGGGTTCCATGTGCTGCGGCATCGGTCCCGACACTACCGGACCACTACCCCGCCGCCCGGAGATCCTTGCGCAGGATCTTGCCGGACGCCGACTTCGGCACCGCCTCGATGAACTCCACGGCCCGCACCTTCTTGTACGGCGCCACCTGCTCGGCGACGAACTCCATGACGTCGCGCGCGGTCAGCGTCGCGCCCGGCGCCGTCACCACGTACGCCTTGGGCACCTCGCCGGCCTCCTCGTCGGGCAGGCCGATCACCGCCGCGTCGGCGATCCCGGGGTGCGACAGCAGCAGCGCCTCCAGCTCGGCGGGCGGCACCTGGTAGCCCTTGTACTTGATGAGCTCCTTGAGCCGGTCCACCACGCGGAAGACACCGTCGGCGTCGACCGTGACGATGTCGCCGGTGTGCAGGAACCCGTCGGGCTCCAGCGTCTCCGCGGTGGCCTGCGGGTTGCCGAGGTAGCCGACCATGACATTCGGCCCGCGGCACAGCAGCTCGCCCGCCCCGGAGACGCCCTCGGCGGGCTGCTGGATCTCCGTGCCCGTGGCCGGGTCGACGATCCGCGCCTCCATGCCGGCCACGAGCAGGCCGACGGTGCCGGGCGAGATGTCGGGGCGGTCCACGGGGATGACGTGCGAGACCGGCGACATCTCGGTCATGCCGTACCCCTGCAGCACCCGCACGTCCAGCCGGTCCCGGACCGCCGCGGCGAGCTTCTCGTCGAGCGGCGCGGCACCCGACAGCACGGCCCGCACGCTGGACGTGTCGTGCTCGGCCACCAGCGGGTGCTTGGCGAGCGCGAGCGCGATGGGCGGGGCCACGAACAGGAACGTCGCCCGGTGCTCCTGGATCACGCCGAGGTACTGCGCGAGGTCGAACCGCGGCAGGGTGACGAGCCGCGCCCGGGTGCGCAGGGCCAGGTTCAGCAGCACGGTCATGCCGTAGATGTGGAAGAACGGCAGCACGCACGGCACCACGTCGTCGCGGCCCACGCCGATCAGCAGGGACTGCTCCACGTTCGCCACGAGGTTGGTGTGCGTGAGCATGACGCCCTTGGGCCGGCCCGTGGTGCCCGACGAGTAGGGCAGCACCGCGAGGTGCGTCGCCGGGTCGAACGACACGTCGGGCGCGGGGTGCGGATCGGCGAGCAGGTCGGCCAGCGAGGTGTACCCCTCGGCGCCGTCGAGCACCACCACCTGGTCCGCGGACAGGCCCGCGCCCGTGGCGCCCGCCTCGCCGGCGGCCAGCAGGGGCGACACGGTGACCAGCAGCCGCGCCCCGGAGTCGGCGAGCTGCTTGGTGATCTCGGGGCCGCTGGCCAGGGCGTTGACGGTGGTCACCGTGATCCCCGCACGCAGCAGACCGTGGAACACGGTCACGTAGGCGGGCACGTTCGGCGCGTGCAGGGCCACGACGTCGCCGACGCCGAACCCCCGCGCCGCGACCGCGCCCGCCAGGGTGTCGATCTGCGCCAGGAGGGAGCGGAACGTCGTCGTCGCGCCGCTCACCCCGTCCACCACGGCGACCCGGTCGAGGTCGTCGGGCGCGACGTCGCCGAACAGGTACTCGTGGAGGCTGACGCGCGGGACGTCGACGTCGGGAAGCTGGCTGCGGACCACCATGGTCGGTCTCCTCGGGCTCGGTCGCCGGACCTCGTCGTCCGGCACACAGAGCATTGTGGCGGCAGACGGCGCCGTGCGCACGGACCCGCGCGCCCGGCCGCCGTCGTCCGGGGGACCTCAGGCGCGGAAGGCCGCCAGCAGCACCGGCACGAGCCTGCGCCACGACGGCGCGGCCGCGTACCAGGTCAGCGCGCGGCCCGTGGCGGTGCCGCTGCGCGAGCCGCTGAACCACGGCGGCTTCGGGAACAGGGACAGCTCGCCGCGCAGCACGCTGCGCGGGAACGGCCGGAACGGCCCGGTCACGACGCTGCGCTCCGGCCCGGCCAGCAGGTGCCCGTTGTGCACCACGCCCACGCCGGAGCCGACGTCGGCGGGCGTGTGGCCCGGGAACGCGCCCCACGTGGCGCCCGGCAGCAGGAAGCCGACGCCGGTCCACGCGTTGATCGCGACGCAGCCGTACCGCAGGGCGGCGATCGCGCCGTCGAACTCCACACCCATCGCCCGGCGGTCCCGCGGCGCCACCACCACGTTGGCGCCCAGCGTGCCGGACAGGGAGTCGTTGGCGAAGGCGACGGCGGCGCGCAGGAACTCCGCGCCCTGGCCGGGCACCTCGGTCCACGCCAGCACGGGCGCGAAGTACTCGTCGGAGCAGGCCGCGTCGCCCGCCTCGACTCTGGTCAGCAGGCGGCCCGCGAGGTGCTCCGCCCGGGGGTGGGCATCCTGCGCGCGGGTGAT
The DNA here is from genome assembly GCF_024171955.1 of Promicromonospora thailandica. Classification (GTDB taxonomy): domain Bacteria; phylum Actinomycetota; class Actinomycetes; order Actinomycetales; family Cellulomonadaceae; genus Promicromonospora; species Promicromonospora thailandica. The sequence continues at coordinate 293,205 of NZ_JAMTCS010000004.1, forward strand.
CTTGGCGGCCGTGCCCGGGTACCAGGGGTCGCGTGCGGGCATCCGCGCGAGCGCGGCGCGCAGCTCGGCGAGGAACTCGTCCTTCTGGGCCCAGTCCGCCGACAGCACGACCACCTGCCCGGCCACGCAGTTGTGCCCCGCGTTGTGCAGGCGCATCGAGACGAGGTGCTCGGCCTGGAACCGCAGGTCGGCGGCGCTCCACCGCCCCGGCACCACGATCATGGGGGCGACGCCGCCCAGCTCGCTCGTGATCGGCACCGTGAGCCGCGGGTCGCCGGCGGCACGGCGGCGGTCGGCCTCCTCGCCGGTGCCCCACACGATGGCGTCGTGCGTGGCCGCGGCGCCCGTGATGTGCACTTTGTCGATGCCGCTGTGCTGCGTGAGGTAGGCGCCGACCTCGCCGTCGCCCGTGACCACCCGGACCACGCCCGCCTCGATCAGCGGGGCGAGCGCCGCGTGGTAGACCTCCAGCAGGCCGCCGAACGTGGGGTTGAGCTTGACCAGGGAGGCGCGGTTGTGGGCGACCAGCTCGTAGAACGCGTCGAGCGGGGCGATCGACGAGATGTTCCCGGCACCCAGCACCAGGCCGACGCCGCCGTACCGCCCCACCGCACCCGCCTCGAGGCCGGCCTCCCGCCGCACCTGGTCCGCGCTGACGCCCGGCGGCATCCACACCTCCGCCCGGAAGCCGTTGAACAGCACCCACTCCTGGAGGGTGCGGGGCAGCACGCGCACCGCGACGCGGCTGCCGGGGGCCGCACCGATGTGCAGGCCGTCGACCGGCGACCGGCCCGCCGCGAGCGCCTCGTAGGAGCGGGCGTAGGCGGCGGCACTCTCGAGGGCGCCGTACGGCCCGGTCATCCACTCCTCGCCCGCGTACGGGTCGGACTGCGCGACGTTCTTGGCCTCGGCTGCCGCGGCGGCCCACCGGGGGGCCACGCGGGCGACGGCGGCGTGCACCCGGCGGAACAGCGCGGCGCGCTCGGCGACCGGCGTCTGCGCCCACCGTTCGGCGCCTACCTTGAGCTCCTCGACGGCGCGGTCGAGGTCCCGCCGGGTGGTGGCCTGGGTGTCGGTCACGCTCATCTGCTGTCTCCTTCGACCGCGGGGGGTGTCGCCCCACCCCTCATTGACCCGTGCTGCAATAGCTCCTGTCACCCAGCCTAGGGTGCGGCACGGGCCGGAGGCGAGGGCCGTCACAGTCCCAGGTGTGAAAACCGGCTCCCCGGGGGGCGAAACCGGAGATAGCCTCATGGGGTGACTTTTCTCCTGTCCGACGAGCTGCTCGCCGGCATGCGCGACCGCGCCGGCGAGTACGACCGTGACAACGCCTTCTTCGCCGAGGACCTGGCGGACCTCCAGGCCGCGGGCTACCTCGCGGCCATGGTGCCCGCCGGCCTCGGCGGCGGGGGCCGCACGCTGCGTGAGACCGCGCGGGAGCAGGCGCGCCTGGCCGCGCACGCCCCGGCGACGGCGCTGGCCGTGAACATGCACCAGGTGTGGGTGGGCGTGGGCCGCTACCTGCACGAGCGCGGCGACTCGTCCCTGGACTGGCTGCTGCGCGAGGCCGCAGCGGGCGAGGTGTTCGGCTTCGGCTACTCGGAGCCGGGCAACGACCTGGTGCTGCTGGGGTCCAGGACCGAGGCGCGGCCCGACGGCGCCGGCGGGTTCACGTTCCACGGCAGGAAGATCTTCACCTCGAACTCCCCCGCGTGGACGCGGCTCGGCGTGCTGGGCCTGGAGCCGGGCGGCAAGGGAAGCGAGGGCCGCCTGGTGCACGCCTTCGTCACGCGCGACGGCGGCGGCTTCGAGATCCTCGACGACTGGGACACGATCGGCATGCGCGCCTCGCAGTCGCGCACCACGGTGCTCGACGGCGCGCACGCGCCCGCCGCGCGGGTCATGCGCCTGCTGCCGCCGGGGCCCACCCTGGACCCGTACGTGCTGGGCATCTTCACGTCGTTCGAGGTGCTGCTCTCGGCGGTGTACGCGGGCATCGCCGACCGGGCGCTGGAGCTCGCCGTCGACGCCGCACGCAAGCGCACCTCCATGAAGACCGGCAGGGCCCGGGCGCAGGACCCCGACGTGCGGCGCCGGATCGCCGCCATGGCGCTGACCCAGGACAGCACGTGGCTGCAGATCGACGGGATCACGCAGGACCTGGACGCGTCGGCGGCCGACCCCGCGCTGGACCGGGGCGCCGGATGGTTCCGGGCGACCGCGGGCCTCAAGGTGCGCGTCACGGAGGCGGCGCGCGAGGTCGTGGACCAGGCGATCCGGGTCTCGGGCGGCGCCACCTACTTCAACGGCGCGGAGCTCGGCCGGCTGTACCGCGACGTGCTGGCCGGGATCTTCCACCCGTCCAGCGACGACTCGGCGCACGCGACCGTGGCGCAGTCCCTGCTGGGCCCGCTGGACGACTAGCGGCGCAGGGCCTGGTCCAGGTCGGCCCAGAGGTCCTCGACGTCCTCGATGCCGACCGACAGGCGCAGCAGGTCCTCGGGCACGGTCGTGGCCTCGGTGCCCCAGCGGCGGCGACGCTCCAGCATCGACTCCACGCCGCCCAGCGAGGTGGCCGGGAGCCACAGCCGGACGGCGTCGACCACGGCGTCGGCCCGGGCCACCTCGCCGGTGCCCGCGCGGGGTGCCGGCCGGACGCCGAGGATCGCGCCGTACCCGTTCATCTGCGCCGTCGCGCGCTCGTGCCCGGGGTCGCCGGGCAGCGACGGGTGCCGCACCTCGGCCACCTCGGGGTGCTCCGCGAGCCGGCGGGCCAGCTCGGCGGCGTTGGCCTGGGCTCGCTCGAAGCGCAGCGCCAGGGTGCGCAGCCCGCGCAGGGCGAGCCACGTCTCGAACGGCCCGGCGATGGCTCCGTGCAGCGTCCGGTGGTCGCGCAGGGTCGTGGCCAGGGCGGCGTCCCGCGTGACGAGCGCGCCGAGCACCACGTCGGAGTGGCCCGCCAGGTACTTGGTCACCGAGTGGAGCACCACGTCGGCGCCGTGCTCCAGCGGGCGCTGGCCCAGCGGCGTCGCGAACGTGTTGTCGACCACGGAGCGCACGCCCTTCGCACGGGCCGCGCCGAGCACCGCGGGCAGGTCGGCCACCTCGAGCATGGGGTTGGTGGGCGACTCCGCGAGGAGCAGGTCGGCGCCGTCCAGCGCGGCCACGACGGCGTCGGTGTCCGCGATGTCGACGTACCGCAGGGTCACGCCGTGCCGCTCGGAGACCTGCCGGGCCAGCACCATGCCCGCCTGGTAGGCATGCCGCGGCAGCACGAGCGTGCCGCCGTCGGGCACGAGCGAGAAGACGGCGGCGATCGCCGCCATCCCGGACGAGAAGAGGATCGAGGAGCCACCCTCCAGCGCGCCCAGCGCCTCCTCGAAGGGGTGCCAGGCGTCGTTGTCCCCGCGCGCGTACGACAGCTCGTCCGGGGTGACGACGCCGCGCGACACGTAGGTCGAGTTCATCGGCACAGACGGGTTGACGTGCCCGCCCTGCTCGCGTGCCGGCCGGCCGGCGGCGACGGCGAGCGTGGCGGGGGCGAGGGCGCCGGGCGCCCCGGGCTCAGCGGTGGTGCTCATGCCCGGGAGGATACGACCGCCCCGCGCGCGGCGCCCCGCCCGTCCGCCACGTGTCAGGCCCCGCGTGCGTCGAGGCGGGCCCGGCGGACCACCAGCGACATGAGGGCGGCGCCCGCGCACAGGGCGCCCGCGCCGTACCAGACCAGGTCGTACGAGCCGGTGACGTCACGCACCAGGCCGCCCGCGAACGCCACGACTCCCGCACCGACCTGGTGCGAGGCCAGCACCCAGCCGAACACGATGGGCGCGTCGTCGCCGTAGTGCTCCCGGCACAGGGCCAGCGTGGGCGGCACCGTGGCCACCCAGTCCAGGCCGTAGAACACGATGAAGAAGACCATCGGCAGCTCCACCTGCGGCGCCATGAGCGACGGCAGGAACAGCAGCGCCACGCCGCGCAGCGTGTAGTAGACGCCGAGCAGCAGGCGCGGCGAGTACCGGTCGGTGAGCCAGCCCGACGCGATCGTGCCGATCACGTCCACCACGCCGATCACCGCCAGCAGGCTCGCGGCCACCGTGATCGGCATGCCGTGGTCGTGGGCGCCGGGCACGAAGTGGGTGCGCACCAGCCCGTTCGTCGTCGCGCCGCAGATGGCGAACGCGCCCGCCAGGAGCCAGAACGGGCCGGTACGGGCGGCGTCGAACAGGGCCGTGACCGCGCGGCGGGCCGCGCCGCGCGTCGGCGCGGGCTTGGGTGCGTACGTGCCGCCGTAGGGCGCCAGGCCCAGGTCGGCGGGGTGGTCGCGCAGCAGGAAGAGCACCAGCGGGATCGCCACGAGCGCCGCGATGGCCACCGTGACCGACGCCGGCCGCCACCCCTGGTTCTCCACGATCCACGCGAGCAGCGGCAGGAACACGAGCTGGCCCGACGCCGTCGCCGCCGTCAGCACGCCGCTGACCAGGCCGCGCCGGGCGACGAACCAGCGCCCCGTGACCGTGGCGGTGAACGCGAGCGCCATGCTGCCGCTGCCCACGCCGACCAGGAGGCCCCAGCCGAGCACGAACTGCCAGGGCTCCGACATCCACACGGTCGACAGGGCGCCGCCCGTGATGACGACCAGCGCGACGGTGACGACGGGGCGCATGCCGAACCGGTCCATCAGGGAGGCGGCGAAGGGCGCCGTCAGCCCGTACAGCACCGACTGGAGGCCGACGGCGAAGCCGATGGTGGCGCGCGACCAGCCGAGCTCGGCGTGCAGCGGGTCCACGAACAGGCCGGGCGCGGCCGTGAACGCGGCGGCGCACATGACGGTCACGAAGCTGACCAGGGCCACCCACCAGGCGGGGTGGATGCGGGGCGCGGTGCGCCGCGGAGGCTGGGCGGCGTACGGGTCCGCCGGTGCGGAGGCATCTGTCTGGGTCACGGGATCAGCATGCTGCGCCGTGGCGGCACGAAACAGTGGCCCGAGGGACACACAACGCTAGATTCGGGCCATATGCTGGGGCCATGAACCGGAGCACCCGCCCGCACCGTGTCGCCGTCCTGATCCGGACGGGCTTCATCCCGTTCGAGCTCGGCATCCCGCACCGCATCTTCGGCATCGCGCGCGACGCCGAGCACCGGCCGCTGTACGAAGTGGTGACCTGCACGCCCGGCGGGCCGGGCCTGGTGCGGTCGGACTCCGACGTGCTGGTCCAGGTGGAGCACGGGCCCGAGGCGCTGGAGACGGCCGACACCGTGGTGGTGACGGCGTCGCACACGCCCGGGCCGGACGGCGCGGAGGAGGAGCTCACGCCGGAGCTGGCCGCCGCGCTCGCCCGCATCCGGCCCGGCGCCCGCCTGATGTCGATCTGCACGGGCGCGTTCGTGCTCGCGGCGGCGGGGCTGCTCGACGGCCGCCCCGCCACCACCCACTGGCTGGAGAGCGACCGGTTCCGGCAGCTCTACCCGCGCGTGGCGCTCGACCCGGACGTCCTGTACACCGACGACGGCGACGTGCTGACCTCGGCCGGCGTCGCGTCCGGCGTCGACCTGTGCCTGCACGTGCTGCGGCGGGACCACGGCGCCGCCGTCGCGCAGGAGGTAGCGCGCCGCACCGTGGTGCCGCCGCACCGCGACGGCGGCCAGGCGCAGTACATCCGGCGGCCCGTGTCGATCGAGCGGGTGTTCGAGCGGGAGGCCGAGCGGGCCGACGCCGCCGGGGGCCGCGTCGCGAGCACCGCCGCCGCGCGCAGCTGGGCGCTCGACCGGCTCGACGAGCCGCTGACGCTGTCCGACCTGGCCCGGCACGCCGCGATGTCGGTGCGCACCTTCACGCGCCGGTTCCGCGACGAGACGGGCGAGAGCCCCGCCCAGTGGCTCACGCGCCAGCGGGTCGAGCACGCACGCACGCTGCTGGAGACCACCGAGCTGCCGGTCGAGCAGGTGGCCCGGCGCTGCGGCTTCGGCACGGCGCAGTCGTTGCGCGCCCACGTGCAGGCGGTGCTCGGGGTGACGCCGTCGGCCTACCGTCGCACGTTCCACCGGGCGGCGTGACGCCGCACCCGGCCGCGCGGCGGCCGAGCCCCTAGGCTGGGGGTATGGGACGAGGTCACCGCACGACCCGGACGGCGAACCTGGCGGCCGCGCTGCTCCTGGCCGGCTTCATGGCCGGTTCGATGGCCGGCTGCACCGGCCCCGGCAACGACGAGGCCCGGCCCGGCCCGGCGCCCGCGGTCTCGGTGCCGCCGTCGGACGGGGACGGCGCCGCCACCCCGGACCGCGACCCTTCCGACCCCGCCCCGACCGCCACCGAGACGGCGTCCGGCCCGCCCTTCCCCGCGGACACGCGACCCGACACCGCCGACCCGACGGGCGAGGGCGAGACCTTCCTGACCGTCACCGACGTGCGGGTCGCCACGCACCGCGGCTACGACCGCGTGGTGCTCGACCTCGACGGCACGGGCAGCGGCACGCCGGGCTGGCGCGTCGGGTACGTGGACCGGGCGACCGACGACGGCTCCGGGGACGACGTCCAGGTCGACGGCGACGCGATCCTGTCGGTCTCCGTGTCCGGCACGGCCGCGCCCACCGACAGCGGGGTCGCGGAGTTCTCGGGCGACCGCATCGAGCCGGAGGACACCGAGTCCGTCGAGGAGATCGTGTACCGCTACTGGTTCGAGGGGTACACGACCGCGTTCCTCGGCATCGACGACGGCGAGCGCCCGTTCCGGGTGTTCCTGCAGGAGGACCCGGTGCGGGTGGTCATCGACGTGCAGCACTGACGTGCAGCACTGATGCTCAGCCCGCCGCCTCCGACTTCTGCGGGCGCTTGAGCAGGGTCGCCGCGAGCTCCTCGACGGGCAGCGACCCGTCCAGCACCGCGACCACACCGGCCGTGATCGGCATCTCGACGCCGTGCGTCCGTGCGAGCTCCAGCACGGACTGCGAGGACTTCACGCCCTCGGCGGTGCCGCCGGTCGCCTCGATGGCCTCGGTGAGCGTGAGCCCCTCGCCGAGATGCTTGCCGAGCCGGTGGTTGCGCGACAGCGGCGACGCGCACGTCGCCATGAGGTCGCCCATGCCGGCCAGGCCCGCGAACGTCGTCGGCTCGGCCCCGACCGCGAGCCCGAGGCGCGTGATCTCCACGAGGCCGCGCGTGATCACGGTCGCGAGCGTGTTCCAGCCGAAGCCGCGGCCCTGGGCCATGCCCGCGGCCAGCGCGATGATGTTCTTGACCGCGCCGCACAGCTCCACGCCCACCACGTCGGTGTTCGTGTACGGGCGGAAGTAGCCGGTCGAGCACGCGGCCGCCACGAGCTGGGCCGTGGCCTCGCTGCGCGAGGCGACCACGGTCGCCGTCGGCTGACGCGCCGCGATCTCCGGCGCCAGGTTGGGCCCGGAGACGACGGCGACCCGCTCGTCGGGCAGCTCCAGCACCTCGGCCATGACCTGGCTCATGCGCTTGTCGGTGCCGAGCTCGACACCCTTCATCAGGGAGACGACCACCGCGTCCGGCTCGACGAGGTCCTTCATGGACTCGAGCGTGGCGCGGGAGACCTGCGACGGCACCGACACCACCACGATCGAGGCGCCCTTGAGCGCGACGGCCGCGTCCGTGGTGCCCCGCATGGCGGGCAGCTGGATGCCGGGCAGGTACTTCTCGTTGCGGTGCGTCCGGTCGACGGCGTCCAGCACCGCGGCGTCGCGACCCCAGAGGGTGACGTCGCAGCCGGCGTCGGCCAGGACCATGGCGAACGTGGTGCCCATCGAGCCGGCGCCGAGGACGGCGACGCGGGGCTGGGTCTGTGCCGCGGCGCCCTGGTTCTGTGCCGCGGCGCTCATGGGCGCACCACCGGCGGGTAGTCGGTCATCTTCGCCTCGTAGTCGGGGTGCTTGCGCAGGTCGAACCGCGGGCGCGGGGCCTTCTCGCCGCGGATCTGCTCGAGCTCGGCGGTGATGCCGTCCATGATGCGGCTGGTGGCCTCACGCAGGGTGGCGGTGTCGTGCGGCTGGTCGTACAGGTCGCTGAGGTCGACGGGCGGGCCCGTGCGGATGGTCACCGTGCGCCGCGGCCACGGCCACCGCGGGAAGCCGTAGCGGGGCATGATCTCGATGACGCCCCACTGCGCGATCGGCAGCACGGGCAGCCGCGTGGCCAGGGCGATGCGCGCCACGCCGGTCTTGCCCTCCATGGGCCAGTAGTCGGGGTCCCGTGTGAGGGTGCCCTCGGGCAGGATCGCCACGCAGGCGCCGTCGCCGAGCTGGTTGGCGGCCTCCTGGAGCGACTCCGTGGCGCGGGCCGAGTCCCGGTCGACCGGGATCATCTTGGTGCCCCGCAGCGCCCAGCCGGTGAGCGGCGAGGTGAACAGGCCCCGCTTGGCGAGGATGCGCGGCTCGCGGCCGTTGTCGAACAGGTAGTGCGCCAGCGTCAGCGCGTCGAGCTCGGTGACGTGGTTGGCCGCGGCGATGAACCCGCCGGTGGCCGGGAAGTTCTCCCCTTCCCCGCCCTTCCAGTCGTACCTGCAGAGCGAGAACATGAGGTTCCGCACGACGAACGCGATGAAGCGATACATGCGGGACTCGGGGCGTGGTGTCGACACGGCCGAAAGGATACTCGGCCGCGCCGACACCGGTGCCGGGTCAGCCGCGGGTGACGTCCGCGCCCAGGGCCACCAGCTTCTCCTGGAAGTTCTCGTAGCCGCGGTCGATCAGGCCGATGCCGCGCACCGTCGACTGCCCCTTGGCGGCCAGGGCCGCGATGAGGTGGGAGAACCCGCCGCGCAGGTCCGGCACCTCGATGTCGGCGGCCGACAGCGGCGTGGGGCCGGAGACGACGGCGGAGTGGTGGAAGTTGCGCTGGCCGAACCGGCAGTCGCGACCGCCCAGGCACTCCTTGTAGACCTGGATCGTGGCGCCCATCTTGCGCAGCGCGTCGGTGAAGCCGAACCGGTTCTCGTACACGGTCTCGTGCACGATCGACAGGCCGGTGGCCTGCGTGAGCGCGACGACGAGCGGCTGCTGCCAGTCCGTCATGAAGCCGGGGTGGACGTCGGTCTCCAGCACGATCGACTTGAGGTCGCCGCCGGCGTGCCAGAAGCGGATGCCGTCGTCCTGCACCTCGAAGCGGCCGCCGACCTTCCGGAACGTGTTGAGGAACGTCATCATCTCGGGCTGCGTGGCGCCCTTGACGGTGATGTCGCCGCCCGTGGCCAGGGCCGCCGAGGCCCAGGACGCGGTCTCGATGCGGTCGTTGAGCGCGGTGTGCGTGTAGCCCTCGAGGCGGTCGACGCCCTCGATGCGGATCACGCGGTCCGTGTCGACCGAGATGATCGCGCCCATCTTCTGCAGCACCGCGATGAGGTCCATGATCTCGGGCTCGATCGCCGCGCCCGAGAGCTCGGTGATGCCGTCGGCTCGGACCGCCGTGAGCAGCGTCTGCTCGGTGGCGCCCACGGACGGGTACGGCAGCGAGATCTTGGTGCCCTGCAGGCGGCGCGGCGCGCGCAGGTGGATGCCGTTGGGCCGCTTGTCCACGACGGCGCCGAACTGGCGCAGGATGTCGAGGTGGTAGTTGATGGGCCGGTCGCCGATGCGGCAGCCGCCCAGGTCGGGGATGAACGCCTCGCCCAGCCGGTGCAGCAGCGGCCCGCAGAACAGGATCGGGATGCGGCTCGAGCCGGCGTGCGCGTCGATGTCGGCCACGTGCGCCGACTCCACGTTGGACGGGTCGAGGTCCAGGATGCCCGCGTCGGTGTCGTACTTGACGTTGACCCCGTGCAGGTCCAGGAGTCCCGAGACGACCTTGACGTCACGGATCTGCGGGACGTTCCGCAGCACGCTGGGCGTCTCGCCCAGCAGGGAAGCCACCATGGACTTCGACACGAAGTTCTTGGCGCCTCGAACGGTGATGGTCCCGGTCAACGGGTTGCCGCCGTTCACATACAGCAGATCGTTCATATCCTCGTCGTCGTCTCGTTCGTTCCGATGATGGATGCATGGCGGGCCGGCCTGTGGTGGCCGGGGGCGCCCGGTCGATCCTGCCCCTCGCCGCCGGTCGTGCCAACACGCGCACGTTCGGGAGTATTCACCGTTCACTACACCTTCACTCGCGCCGCACGCCCGCGCAGTTCGACACGCCGCGCGCCGACGTCAAGCCCCCATCCATAGAATGAGACGGCCTTTTCGGATCGCGGACAGGTGCCTAGTGTCCCAGGCATGAGCACCGCATCTTCGAGCGCCGGGACCGCCGCGGGCGAGCAGGACCAGCCGGCCGGGAACTCCCGGGGCCGTGTCGTCGTCGCGTCCCTCATCGGCACGTCGATCGAGTTCTACGACTTCTACATCTACGCGACCGCGGCCTCGCTGGTCTTCCCCGCGCTGTTCTTCCCGAACGCCGAGGACCCCACCACGCAGCTGCTCTCGTCCTTCGCCGTCTTCGGCGTCGCCTTCGTCGCCCGCCCGCTCGGGTCCGTGCTGTTCGGCCACTTCGGCGACCGCATCGGCCGCAAGGCCACGCTCGTGGCCTCGCTGCTCACGATGGGCATCGCGACCGTGCTGATCGGCGTCATCCCCGCCGCGTCGACGCCCGGCTGGGCCGTCGCCGCGCCGGCCGTGCTGGTGCTGGCCCGGTTCTGCCAGGGCCTCGGCCTCGGCGGCGAGTGGAGCGGCGCGGCCCTCCTGGCCACCGAGAACGCGCCGCACGGCAAGCGCGCGATCTACGGCACGTTCCCGCAGCTCGGCGCGCCCATCGGCTTCATCCTGGCCAACACGGTGTTCATCGCCCTCTCGACCACGCTGACGCCCGAGCAGTTCGCGAGCTGGGGCTGGCGCATCCCGTTCCTGGCCTCCGCGATCCTCGTGATCGTGGGCCTGTGGGTGCGCCTGTCGCTCCTGGAGACCCCCGCGTTCCGCAAGGTGCTCGCGGCCGAGGCCGTCAGCAAGGTGCCCGTGGCGCGCGTGTTCCGCAGCTCGTGGAAGCAGATCGTGTCCGGCACGTTCATCATGCTGGCCACGTACGTGCTGTTCTACCTGATGACGACGTTCACGCTGAACTACGGCGTCGCGCCGACCGCGCCGGAGGACGGCGCGCCCGCGGGCCTGGGCTACGAGAAGGTCGACTTCCTCTGGATGCTCATCCTCGGCGTCGTCTTCTTCGGCGTCTTCACGCTGCTGTCCGGGCCCATGGCCGAGCGGTTCGGCCGCCGCAAGCACCTCATCTGGGTCACCGTGGCGATCATCGTGTTCGGCGGCCTGTTCGTGCCGCTGTTCGCGGGCGGCACCTTTGGCGTGCAGACCCTGCTGATCCTGGGCTTCACGCTCATGGGCCTGACCTTCGGCCCGATGGCGGCCGTGCTGCCCGAGCTGTTCCCCGCCAACGTGCGGTACACGGGCTCCGGCATCGCGTACAACCTGTCGTCGGTGCTCGGCGCCGCGGTGGCACCGTTCATCGCGGTGTGGCTGTGGGCGCAGGCGGACGGCTCCCCCGTGCTGGTGGGCGTGTACCTCTCGGTCATGGCGGTGATCACGCTGGTGGCCCTGCTCCTGGAGCGCGAGACCCGCGACGTGAACTACGCGGACAACGTCTCGGCCTGACGCCCGCCGTCCGCAGCTGAGTGCTGGGTATTCGCCCGTCTGGCACACGAAAAAGGGCGAATACCCAGCACTCAGCAGGGCCGGGGTAGCGTGACGGCGTGGAGATCTGGGCAGTCGTGGCCGCCGGGGTGGCCGTGCTCGTCGGGGCCGGGCTGCAGCGGGTGGCCGGCATGGGGCTCGGGCTCGTGGCCGCACCGGTGCTCACCGTGCTGCTCGGGGCGTCGGTGGGCGTGCTGGTCAGCAACGTCGCCGCGATCGTCACGGCCCTGCTCGTGCTACGGGCCCTGCGCGACCGCGTGGACTGGCGCCGCGTCGTCACCATCCTGCCGCTCATGCTCGTCGGGTCGGTGCTCGGCGCCCTGACCGTGCGAGAGGCCGACTCCGCGTGGCTCGACGTGATCGTCGGCGGGTCGGTGCTGGTCGCGCTCAGCGCCTCCGCGCTGCTGCGGCGGCGCGTGCGGATCGAGGGCCGGCCCGTCGCCGTGCTCACCGGGCTGACGGCGGGCTTCATGAACACGACGTCGGGCGTGGCGGCGCCGGCCTGGACCGCCTACGCCCTGGCCACGCGCTGGGAGCACCGGTCGTTCGCCGCGACCATGCAGCCGCTGCTCGTCGTCATGAACACCATGTCGGTGGCGACGAAGCTGGGCCTGGGCGCGATCCCGCCGCACGCCGTACCCGCCTGGTGGGTCTGGGCGGCGCTGCTGGCCGCGGTGCTCGCGGGCGTGGGGCTCGGGGCCGTCCTCGCGCGGCGCGTGCCCACTGCCGTAGCGTCTCGCATCGCCCTCCTGGTGGCCCTCGCGGGCGCCCTGACGGCGCTCGTGCGGGGCCTGCTCACGGTGTGAGCAGGCCCCGCACGTCACCCAGGAGGGACTCAGTCCTCCTCGGCGAACACCACGTCCCGCTTGCGCCGGATCATCGGCAGCACGGCGATCACCAGCGCCACCACGGCCAGCCCGAGCAGCACCCCCGAGATGGGCCGCGTGACGAACACCGTCGGGTCGCCGTGCGAGATGAGCAGCGCACGGCGCAGGTGGTTCTCCAGCAGCGGGCCCAGCACGAAGCCCAGCAGCAGCGGCGCGGGCTCGCAGCCGCACCGGACGAGCACGAACCCGCCCACGCCGAGCACCGCCATGACCAGCACGTGGAACGGGTTCTGGTCGATCGCGTACGTGCCGATACAGGCGAACGCGATGATCGCGGGAAACATCACCGAGTACGGCACGTCGAGCAGCTTCACCCACATGCGGATGAGGGGCAGGTTCAGCACCACGAGCAGCAGGTTGCCGATGAACATGGACGCGATGAGGCCCCAGACGAGCTCGGGCTGCGCCGTCATGACGCCGGGGCCCGGCTGGATGCCCTGGATGATGAGCGCGCTCAGCAGCAGCGCCATCACGGGGTGCGCCGGCAGGCCCAGGGCGAGCAGCGGCACGAACGACGTCTGCGCCGCCGCGTTGTTCGCCGACTCCGGGCCGGTGACGCCCTCGATCGCGCCCCGCCCGAACTCCTGCGGACGCCTCGAGACCCGCTTCTCCACCGCGTACGCGCCGTAGGCCGCGAGCACGTGGCCGCCGCCCGGCAGCACGCCCAGCACCGAGCCCAGTCCGGTTGCGCGCAGCACGGGGCCGACCATCCGGCGCCGGTCCTCGCGCGTGGGCCACAGGTTCTCGACCTTCGCCGCGACCCGCACGCGGGTGCGCGGGTCGTGCAGGTTCTTCAGGATCTCGGCGATGCCGAACACCGCGACGGCCACGGACACGAAGCTCAGCCCGTCCCACAGCTCGCGGACGCCGAACGTGAACCGTGGCACCGCCGTGTAGAGGTCCTGGCCGATGGTGCCGAGCAGGATGCCCAGCACGATCATCGCGAGCGCCTTGAGCGCGGACCCGCTGGCCAGCGCGATGGACGCCACGAGGCCGAGCACGACCACCGCGAACATCTCCGCGGAGCCGAAGGTCAGCGCGGCCGCGGCGAGCGGGCCCGCGGCGGCCGCCAGCACGAAGGTGCCGACGATACCCGCGAAGAACGAGCCGAGCGCCGCCGCCGCGAGCGCCACGCCGGCCCGTCCCTGCCGGGCCATGGGGTGGCCGTCGATCGCCGTCACGGCCGACGACGACTCCCCCGGGATGTTCAGCAGGATCGCGGTGGTGGAGCCGCCGTACTGCGCGCCGTAGTAGATGCCGGCGAGCATGATGATGGCCGACACCGGGTCGTCGAACCCGAAGGTCAGCGGCAGCAGGAGGGCAATGGACGCCGTCGGGCCGATGCCCGGAAGCACGCCGACCGCGGTGCCGAGCGCCACGCCGAGCAGGCAGAACAGCACGTTGTGCACGGCCAGCGCCTCGGAGAAACCGAGCGCGAGGTTGTCCAGGAGATCCATGCCTCACCCACCCAGCCAGTCGCCGAACAGCGGCAGGCGCAGCTGCAGCGCGAGCACGAAGACCGCCCAGCACAGGGCGGTCAGGCCCACCGCGATCACGAGGGTCCGGCGCCAGGAGACGCCGTCGCGCGCGAGGGCCGCGAGCAGCACCGCACCAAAGGTCGACGGGATCACGCCGAGCCCGTCGACCGTGAGCGCGAAGAAGACGATCGCGCCGGCGATCGCCACGACCGGTCGCCACTCCAGGCCCGCGAGCGGGCGCAGGTCGGGCTGGTCGACGGCGGCGCCGTCGTCCTCCTCGGACGACGGCGTGCCCGGCGACGTGCCGCCCGGCGTGTCCGGGGCGACGTACGCCTTGACGACGCAGATCGCCCCGAGCAGCGCCAGGACCAGGCCGAGGACGAGCGGCACGTAGCCCGGGCCCATGTCGAGCAGGTCACCCAGCTCGTAGCCGAGCGCGCCCACCGCGAACGCCGCTCCGAGCACCACGAAGATCAGGCCCGCGACGAGGTCCCCCGTCGAGCCGGGCCGCAGCGTGCGGATCTCAGCCTCCCTGCGAGCCGATGACGTCGGACCACGTGGCGATCTGCTCGGTCAGCAGCTCGGTGTGGGCCTCCGGCGTCGCGCGGTCGGCCTCGACGGGCGTGGTGCCGAGCTCCGCCATCTGGTCGATCACCGACTGGTCCGCCAGGGCGGTCTGGAGCGCCGACGTGAGCTGCTCCACGACCTCGTCCGGAGTCTCGGCCGGCACGTACAGGCCGTGCCACACCGACACCTCGACGTCGGGCTGGCCGCTCTCGGCCGTGGTCGGCAGGTCGGGCAGGGACTCGATGCGCTCGGGCGTGGTCACCGCGTACGCCTTGACGGTGCCCTCGGTGATCTGGCCGGTCGTGTTGGTGGTCTGGTCGCACATGAAGTCGACCTGCCGGCCCACCAGGTCCTCCATGGCGGGACCGGTGCCGTCGTAGGGCACCACCGTGACCTCGACACCGATCGCGCTGGTCAGCAGGCGGCCGCACAGGTCGGACGCGGCGCCCTCGCCGGCGGTCGCCATCGTGACCTCGCTCTCGTTCTCCTGGACGTAGGAGACGAAGTCCTCGAAGGTGTCCGGCTCGAAGTCGCTGCGCGCGATGATCGTCATCGGCACCTCGGTGACGAGCCCGACGGTCCGGAAGTCCTCGACCGGGTCGTACGCCAGGTCCTCGCCGTAGAGGGCGGGTGCCGTGGACATACCGATGTGGTGCATCAGCACGGTGTACCCGTCGGGGTCCTCCGTGGCGACCTGCCCGGCACCGACGGTGCCGCCCGCGCCCTCCACGTTCTGCACCACGAGCTGGACGCCGAGCTCCTCGGCCATCGGCTCGGCGATCATGCGGGTCACCGTGTCGGTGGGGCCGCCGGCGGCGAACGGCACGACGACCTCGATGTCGTCGTCCGGGTACGAGGCGGGGTCAGAGCCCGAGGAACAGGCGGCCAGGGTGAGGCTCAGGCCGGCCAGCGCACCGAGGTACGCGGCCACCTTCCGGGGTCCGGCGGGGGTCATGTCCGTCTCCGATCGTCCTTGATCCGGGCCAGAACCCGGGTGAGATCTGGTCGAGACGGCGACAGTACCGCCGAGCATGTGACGTCCGCCACAAACTTCCCGTGGCTTGACCGAACGGTGACCTGCGGGTGATGTACGCCGGTCAGACCGCAGGGCCGGCCGGCGGTTCGACGACCGCCCGGGTGGGCCGGTCGGCGTCGTACCGGAGGTTCACCTGGTCGCCGACGGCGTGCGGCGCGCCCCACGTGATGTCGGTCAGCGTCTGCTCGCCCGCGAACGGGTGCCGCCAGCCCACCGTCGTGGCCGTGCGCGGGCGACCGTTCCAGACGACCCGCCCGGCCGGGCGCACGTCGGTGACCACGCCCGTGGCCCGCTCGCCGGTGCCGGTGAGCCGCCGGTGCGCCGCCGTACGTGACCAGGCGGTCAGGATCGCGAGTCCCGCTCCGGCGAGCGCCAGGGCGACGCCGCCGAAGATGGTCTCCAGCCAGTACCCGTACCGCGTGCCGATCCGCGCGTCGGCCGGGTTCGCGGGGTCGTACAGCACCGTGACGCGCTCGCCGACGTCGTACCGGGGCGGGTCGCTCCCGATGCGGTCGGTGAGCAGGTGCTCCTGCCCGGCGACGCCGTACGCCACCACGGCGCGGTAGGTGTAGCGCGCCGAGCCGTCACCGGTACCGGCCCGCTCGTCCAGACCGACGACGACGCCCCCAGCCCGCTCCGCACCCGCCAGGAAGCTCGCGGTGCGCACCGCCAGGACCCCCGCGGCGGTGCCGAACACGGCGGCCATGACCAGGAGCCCGCCGGCGACGACCAGCGGGACGCGAGATCTCATCCGCGCATCGAACCACGCGAGGTCGCGCCGCGCGAGGCCCTCCACCGCGACCGGCTCAGACCTCACCCGCCTGGGCGAGCAGCGCGTGCCGGTTGGCGCGGACGAAGGCCTTGAGGGCGGAGGGCACCAGGTCGACGTCCGCGAGTGCCCGCTCGTCGTGCAGGTCGACGTGCTCGACGTCGTAGGTGCCCCGCACGGGCTCCTCGAACTCGGGGCCCGAGCGCAGCGTCAGGTCCAGGGAGACGAGCCGCGCCACGAAGTAGTGGCTCACGGCCACCCCGGCGTCCTTGGGCTGGGAGGTGAGGAACACCTGCCGGCCGATCTTCGCGGTCGCGCCGAGCTCCTCGCGCAGCTCGCGGTGCAGCCCGTCCTCGATCGAGGGGTCGCCCGGCTCGACGGTGCCGCCGGGCGTCACCCAGTACGGGGCGCGGCCGGGGACGGTCCGCTTGAGGAGCACGAGGCGGCCGTCGTCGTCGATCAGGAGGGCCCGGGCGCCCTGCCGCACCACGACGGGCGGCACGGCGGCGGGGACGTCGTCGACGACGGGCGCCTGGCGCAGGTAGCCCTCGAAGAACGGTCCGCCGGCGGCGTCGAGGGTCGCGCGGGCGACGTCGACCATGGCCTGGTCGTCGTACCGGGCGGTGACCCAGCGGGCCGCGAAGCCGGGGTCCCAGGCGCGCAGCTCGCGCAGCAGCCACTTGCCGCCACCGTCCCACCTTCCCGCGGCGGCCAGGGCCAGGTGCCCGACGCGCTCCCAGAGCATGGACCGCACCACGTCGGCCTCGCCGATGTCGCGCGCGTAGGCCAGGTCGTCGAGCAGGTCGGTCACCCCGTACCGCGCGTCCTCCAGCACGGTCTCGGACGCCGGACCCGGGCCGGTCTCGACCAGCTCGCGGCACTCGGCCTGGAGCTCGGTGACCAGCGCGGCTTCGCCCGCGACGGGCATGCCGGTGGCGATCATCCGGGCCAGGGTCGGCTTGCGGCGAGCGGTCTCGTTGGCGATGAACCAGCGGTGGCCCGCCTCGGTGTTGACGAACAGCTCCACGGGCCAGCCGCGCCAGCGGACGGCGTCGCGGTGGCCCACGGCGTCGTCCGGCACGCACACCACGATGTCCAGGTCGGAGCCCGCCGTGCGCGCTCCCGGGTCGATCACGCTGCCGGCCAGCAGCGCCCACCGGGCCTCGGGATAACGGCCGGCGATCAGGGCGGCAGCATCAGCGACGGGGTCCACGGCGGCCATCCTGCCCCAGCGCCGCCCGGAAACCCATTCCCCTGGTGAACCCGGGTCGGCGCGCGGTGCCGCCCGGGTGAGATCTGGTGCCGCGACGCCCGACGAGGGTGGCGACCCCGCCCAGATCTGGTGGTCCGGCGGCGGGTGGGACCCTCGCTCCGCCGACATCTGGTGTCGCGTCGCCGGCCGGGACGGCGGCCCCGCCGAGATCTGGTGCGGCATCGCCGTCCGACCCGGGCGCTCTGCCCAGATCTGGTGGTCCGGCGGCGAGATCTGGTGTTCACTCCGAGATCTGGTAGCGCACTGCAAGATCTCAGCGCGAACACCAGACCTCGCCACCAGGCCACCAGATCTCGGCGGCCACCAGATGCCGGGGGCAGGCCACCGGCACGGCGCGGCATGCGGCACGGCAGAAGCCAGTGGGCACTCATCCGGCTCACCGAGATCTGGTGTCCCGCCGGCGAGATCTGGAGTTGACGTCGAGATCTGGTAGCGCACCGCCAGATCTCAGCGCGAACACAAGATCTCGGCGGCGGGACACCAGATCTCAGCCGCCAGGCACCACATGTCAGCCGCGGGGGCCCAGATCTCGGCGCCGGACCACCAGATCTCAGCCGCCGGGCACCCCATGCCAGCCGGCGGGCACCAGATCTCGGTGGGCGTCCCAGATCAGCGGGGTGCGTCCGTCGTGCGGGTGCGCTCGTAGTGGCGGCGGGCCTTCATGCGGTTGCCGCACAGCGCCATCGAGCACCAGCGCGCCCGGTTCGGCTTGCTGTGGTCGACGAGGAACCGTGCGCACTCGGTGTTGGCGCACGGGCGCAGCCGCCCGGGGCTGGACCGGCGCACCTCGTCCCACGCCAGCACCGCGCGGACGGCGGGACGGCGCGCGTCGGGCACGTCGAGCTCCCACGTCACGTCGTCGTCGGTCACGACCGGGCGGCGCCGGACGCCGTCGAGCAGCGGGGCGAGCGCCGTCAGCGGGGCCTCGGCCCGCGACAGTGCCTGGAGCACCTCGCGCGCCTCGGCCGTCGCGCGCAGCTCCGCGGGCGTGCCGGTGCCGCCGTGGGCGCGCAGCCAGTCGGCGTCGAGCTCGTCGCGCGCCGCGCCGTCGACCACGGGCGTGCTGTTGAGCAGGTCGAGCAGGAATGTCTCGTCGGCTACCACACCTAACCTCCAAAGTTCACTTGACAGGTTACACGATCACATGCTTCCGTTTCTAACCATCCACAGCAACGAAAGGGGTTAGACATGAGCGCCGTCCACCACCGCTGGGCCACCGTCGCCGGGCACGAGCTCTTCTACCGGGAGGCCGGACCGGCCGACGCACCCACGATCGTGCTGCTGCACGGCTTCCCCGCCGGGTCGCACATGTTCCGCGAGCTGATCCCCCGGCTCGCCGACCGGTACCACGTCGTCGCGCCGGACCACCTCGGGTTCGGCCTGTCCGACGCGCCGCCCGCCGACCAGGTCGGCTACACGTTCGACCTGCTCACCGACCTGACCCAGCAGCTGCTCGGGCAGCTCGGCGTCACCCGGTACGCGATCTACGTGCAGGACTACGGCGCGCCCGTCGGCTGGCGGCTCGCGCTGCGCGACCCGGAGGCGGTCACCGCGATCGTCACGCAGAACGGCAACGGCTACGAGGAGGGCTTCGTCGAGGAGTTCTGGGGTCCGGTCCGCGACCTCTGGCGCGAGCGCACACCGCAGACCGAGGACGGCGTCCGCGGCGCCCTGAGCCTGGAGTCGATCCGCTGGCAGTACCTGACCGGCGAGCCGGACCCGACGCTCGTCAGCCCGGACACCTGGCACCACGACCACGCGCTCGTGTCCCGGCCGGGCAACGAGGCGATCCAGATCGACCTCTTCGCCGACTACGCCACCAACCCGCCGCTGTACCCGCGCCTGCACCAGTACCTGCGCGACAGCGGCGTGCCCGTGCTGGCGGTGTGGGGCCGCAACGACGAGATCTTCGGCCCCGCCGGGGCGAAGGCGTTCGCGCGCGACGCGCACGACGCCGAGATCCACCTGCTCGACGGCGGGCACTTCCTCCTGGAGAGCTCGGGCGCCGAGGTGGCCCGGCTCATGCTGGACTTCCTCGACCGCCGCCTCCGCCCGGCCGCCTGACCGGACGGCGCGCCTCAGGACGGCGGAGCCGCCGGCCCGTACACCGCTGCAGGGGCCCCGGTCACCAGCGCCCAGTACCGGTCGCCGTACGACCAGTGCCACCACTCGGTGGGGTAGTTGACCAGGCCGGCCGAACCGAGGGCGTGCGCCAGCACGTCGCGCAGCGCGCGGGCCTCGGGCGAGATGTCGGGCGCGCCGAAGTAGCAGCGGCCGCCGGACTGCTCCGGCGTCGCGTCGATCGGGGTGCCCATGTCGAGCGGCCCGTTCGCGTCGGCGAGCGTGAGGTCGGTCGCGGCGCCGGCCACGTGGGGCGCCACGGCGATCGGCGACACGAACCGGCTGGTCAGCACCTCGAGCTGGTCCGCGTCGATGCCGGGATGCTCGGCGCGGACCTCGGCGGCGTAGGTGTCGATGATGCGCTGCTGGTCGGCCGGGTGCCGGTGGCCCTCGACCACCTCCAGGCGCAGGCCGTCCGGCAGCATCCCCTGGGCACGCAGCAGCCGCCGCGCGACGCCCTCGCGGACCAGTGCCCCGGCCGGGCCGAAGCTCTCGTCGAGCACCACCAGGGGCTCGTCGCTCTCCTCGACGCCGATCGCGGAGACCCGCGAGTCGGACAGGAGGACGATCTCGCCGTCGCCGTCCGGGGCGGGCAGCGTCGCGACGCGCGGCGTGTTCGCGGTACCCGGGGAGACGGACGACGTACCGGACAGGCTGGATGTCATGACTCTCCTGACAGGTCGGCGCAGGCGCGCAGCTCGTCGAAGTTGTGCCGGGCCAGGTCGGCGCGCCAGCCGCGGAGCACCTCGGGCTGGCCGGTCGGGGTCATCACGGTCGGCACGAACTCCGACCCGGTCACCTCGCGCCCCTGGACGGTCAGCCGGAGCACGCCGGCACGGGCGCTGTAGGGCTCGTCGAGCCCCTCGCTGTACCAGAGGAAGTTGCCCAGGCCGTAGGCCACGTAGGCGTCGCCGAGGTGCCCGGCGCCCTGCAGCACATGGGCGTGGGCGCCGACGATCACGTCGGCCCCGGCGTCAACCAGGCCCTGCGCGAAGGCGGCCTGGCGACCGGTCGGGCACTGGTCGTACTCGGCACCCCAGTGCGGCAGCACCACGACGAGGTCGCTCTCGGCGCGCGCGGCGCGCACCGCGGCGTACGCGCGCTCGGTGTCGAACGCCATGGCCATGCCCGCGCGGTCCGGGGTCGCCGCCCACTCCTCGGCGAGGTCGTCGACCTGGCTGAACGCGAGGATCGCGACGTCGACGCCCTGGACGGTGCGGTGCACGGGCGTGAACGCCGCGTCGATGTCCGGGCCCACGCCCACCGTGTCCAGACCGCCCGCGGCGGCCTTGCGCGCGGTGTCGGCGAGGCCGGGCTGCCCGTAGTCCAGCGTGTGGTTGTTGGCCAGGCTGACGACGTCGATCCCGGCCTCGGTCAGCGCGGGCACCGCGGTGTCCGGCGCCCGGAAGAGGTAGTTCTTGTCCTCGGGGACGCCGCGCGACGTGATCGGCGTCTCGAGGTTCACGATCGTGAGGTCGCCGTCGGAGAGCTCCTCGGCCACCGGGCCGAAGGCGGTGGCCGGGTCGGTGAGCAGCTCGGCCACGCGGTCCTCGAAGTGCACGTCGCCCGCGAAGGTCAGCGTGATCTCGGGCGGCTCGGCCGGCTCGGACGCGTCGGACGCGGTGGCGCACCCCGCCACGGCGAGCAGGGCGACGCCCGCGACGAGCGCGGCGAGCGGGCGCCGGGTGCGGACGTTCATCGGTCCACCTCGGTGAGAGCCTCCGGGAGAGCGGGCGCGGGGTCCGCGCCGGGGTCGGGTCGAGCGGGGTCGGCGCCCCGCGGGCGGAGGCGCCGGAGCACGACGTGCACGAGCGCCGTGGCCACCACGCCGCACAGCACGACGACGGCGGTCAGCACCACCGGCTCCAGCAGCGCCACCGCGTACTGCGGCCCCTGCCCCACGTACCCGAGCCGGGCCAGCGCCTCGCTGTCGATCAGCGCGAGCACCGGGATCATGGCCAGGTACGTCGCGACGGCCGCGCCGCCCACCCGGGCGAGGCCGCGGCTGCCGAACCGGCCCGCCGAGAACCGGTCCACCAGGGTCAGCGCGAACGGCAGCACCGCGAGGCCGGCCACCACGACGGCGAGCGCGTCGGGGAACCGCGGCACCCCCAGCACCGAGGCACCGACGAGCGCGACGGCGCCCCGCTGGGCCAGGGCCCACCGGCCTGCGCCGTCCGCCAGCCGGTCGGCCACCGGGCCGAGCCGCAGGCCCGCCATGAGGAAGACCAGGAACGTCACCGCGGGCGTCAGCAGCGTGAGCGCCGCGAGGCCCAGCACGAGCACCGCCGTCGGCAGGCGCCAGGTCAGCCGCGCCACCACGGGCGCGAGCGCGAGCGACCACAGCAGCGAGTACTCGGGCGGGGGCAGCAGCACGAGCGGGACGATCTCCGCCAGCCCGCGCGCGGGGATGCCCGTGAACCCGGAGTTGAACTGCCGCAGCACGGCGAGCGTGAACCCGAGCCACGCGACGTGCGCCACGAGCAGCGGCACCGCCCAGCCGAGCAGCAGGGAGCGCCAGCTCCCGATGGCCGGCCGCTCGACGGCCCGGCCGAGCGAGGTCAGCAGCAGGGGCAGGCCGAGCACGCCGAGCACGGCGCCCAGCCACCACCACACGACGGGGACGGGCAGGTCGATGGTCCAGGCCACCTGGAGGTAGTGGCGGTCCACGGCGTAGGCGGCGACGACGGCGACCACGCCGACGGCCGCGCTGGTCGTCCGCGTCACGGCTGCGGCTCGTAACGTCGCGGCACGCGTGCTCCGATCCCGGTGAGGATGTCGTTCGTGTTGGTGCCGGCCCAGCGCGCCCAGTCGTGCACGGTGGGTTCGCCGTGGTCGCCGGGGCCGAACATGACGGCGACGTCGCCCGCCCGCACGGGCAGGTCGCCGACGTCGAGCACCACCTGGTCCATGGCGACACGGCCCGCGACCGGGCAGCGCACGCCGTTGAGGAGGAACTCGGCCACACCGGCGGCCTGGCGCGGCACGCCGTCGGCGAAACCGAGCGGGACGAGCGCGAGCGTGGTCTCGGTGCTGGTCACGTAGTCGAGGCCGTAGTTGACGCCGGTGCCGGCGGGGACGCGCTTGGTGAGCAGCACCTGGGCGCGCACGGTCATGGCGGGGCGCAGCCCGTGCTTCTCCCCCGGCACGGGCTCGACGCCGTACAGGCCGATGCCGACGCGCTGCAGGTCGAACCGGCTGCGCGGCACGCGCAGCGCGGCGGCCGAGTTGGCGACGTGGACGATCTCCGGCTCGAGCCCGGCGTCGGCCGCGAGGCGGCGCGCCACGTCGAAGGAGTCGAGCTGCTCGGGCAGCCCGTGCATGTCGGGCTCCTCGGCGCTGGCCAGGTGCGACCAGATGCCGCGCACGTGCACGGCGCCCTCGCGGTGCAGCGCGCTCGCGCGCTCGAACAGCGCGGGCCAGTCGTCGCTGAGCGCGCCGCCGCGGGACATGCCCGTGTCGAGCTTGAGGTGCACGTTCGCCACGGTCAGGGTGGCCCGGGCGGCCTCGGCGACGGCGTCCAGCGCCTCGACCGTGGCCACGGACACGTCGATGCCCGCGAGCAGCACCTTCTCGAAGGCCTGCCCGGGCGGGTACATCCAGATCAGCACGGGCGCGGTGATCCCGTCGGCGCGCAGCGCGAGGGCCTCCGTGGCGCCGGCCACGCCGAGCCACGTGGCGCCGCCGGCGAGCGCGGCGCGGGCCGCGCGCGTGGCACCGTGACCGAACCCGTTGGCCTTGACGATCGCCATCACGTCGGACCCGGTCCGCTCGACGAAGGTGCGGGCGTTGTGCGCGATGGCGTCCAGATCGACAACCGCCTCCGCCATCGTGTCCATGGGCCGGGAGATCGTGTCCGTCACCCGTGGAGGGGGAGTCGGTACTTGCACGGCGGCACCCTTCCGGAGGTTCCTGCTCACACTCCAGTCCGATCAGTGGTCATCCCGGTGATCAGACGGGGAGCAGGCACCCGATCTCAGACGTCAGCAGGAGGGACCGAGTCTAGGGTATTTTCTCCGGTGAGCCGTGAACCGAGCACAAAGTGACCTTCAGGTCGAGCGGCGCCATGCACGAGGATCCGGGCCCGGGGTGCTGACGCTCCCTGTCGTGCGCGGCCGCCGAGGCCGTCGTCGCGTGACCGGACATGACCTTGGATTGAGATACAGATGTCGAGAAGAACCCGTGTCGTCGTGCTGTTCGGCGGACGCAACACCGAGCACGAGGTGTCCTGCCGCTCCGCCGCCAGCGCCGTGCAGCACCTGGACCGCACCCGCTACGAGGTGGTGCCGGTCCGGATCACGACCACGGGGCACTGGGTGGTGGGCGCCGCCCTCGGCGAGCCGGACGGGACGCAGCCCGCCGTCGACGACGTCGCCCTGCGCGCCATGACGCCCGAGCCCGCCGTGCTGCCGACCATGGCCGAGACCCTGGCCCGCGCCCTCGACGCGATGCGCGACGCCGACGTGGTGCTGCCGATCCTGCACGGCCCGTACGGCGAGGACGGCACGGTGCAGAGCGTGCTCGAGCTGGCCGGCGTGCCCTACATGGGCAGCGGCGTGCTGGCGAGCGCGACCAGCATGGACAAGGACTTCACCAAGCGGATCCTCGCGAGCCGCGGCATCCCCGTGGCGCCCGGCGCGGTGCTGCTCACCCCGGACGACGAGCTCTCGCCGGAGGACCTGGAGCGGATCGGCCTGCCCGCCTTCGTCAAGCCGTCGCGCGGCGGTTCCAGCGTCGGCGTCACGCGCGTGGACGACTGGGCCCAGCTCCCGGCCGCGCTGGCCACCGCCCGCGAGAGCGACACCAAGGTGCTGGTCGAGGCCGGGGTGCCGGGCCGCGAGATCGACCTCGGCGTGCTGGAGCTGCCCGACGGCCGCGTGGTCACCAGCCCGCCGCTGGAGATCAAGGTGGGCGAGGAGCACGGCTGGTTCGACTACGAGGCCAAGTACGAGGCCGGCATCACCGACTTCGTCGTGCCCGCGGACCTCGACCCGCGCATCGCCGAGCAGCTGTCGTCCGTCGCGCTCGAGGTGTTCCGCGAGCTGGGCTGCTCGGGCCTGCTCCGCGTGGACTTCTTCCTGCCCGAGGTCGACGGCGAGGTGGTGCCGACGGTCAACGAGGTCAACACCATCCCCGGCCTGACCGCGATGTCGCAGTTCCCGCGCATGTGGCGGGCGGCCGGCACCGACTACCCCGAGCTGCTGGACATCCTCATCGAGACGGCACGCACCCGCGGGCCGGTACCCGCCGTCCTGTCGTGACCGCACCGAGCAGTGCGCCGAGCGGCGCGACGACGAGCTCGTCGGGCCCCGCGGCGGAGACGATCCAGATTCCCGTGGTGGCACCGGCGGCCGCCAAGAAGCCCCGCGCGGGCTGGGCCGACGTCGCCAAGGGCGTGTGCATCCTCCTGGTCGTGCTGTGGCACGTGATCATGAAGATGTACCTCACGATCGACTGGCACCTGCCGGTGCCGCTGCCCGGGCTGTGGGGTGCGTTCGGCGACATGCTGCTGCCGCTGCGCATGCCCGTCTTCTTCATGATCTCCGGCATGTTCGCGCTCTCGGCGACGGCGCGGCCCTGGTCGGTCGTCGCGCGGAGCCGGATCGCCCGGTTCTACTACCTGTACCTGCTGTGGTTCGTGGTGCACACCACGGTGCTGGCGATGGTGCCCGACTTCGACACCCTGGCCGCGCACAGCGCCCTGGACGTGCTCGAGCAGATCACCATCACCCCCACGAACCTCTGGTACCTGTTCGCCCTGGCCCTGTACTTCGTGATCGCCAAGGTGACCCGGAAGCTGCCCACGTGGGCGGTGCTGGTGCCCGCGCTGGCGCTCTCGGCGATCGCCTCGGCGGGCCTGCTGGCCGCGCCGGGCAACCGCGGCCAGCTCTACCAGAACCTGTTCTTCTTCCTGCTCGGCCTGCGGTTCCGGCCGCTGGTCGAGCGCTGGGCGCAGGTGGCGACCCTGCGGCACGTCGTGGTCGGCGGTGTGGTCTACGGCGCGGCCATGGTCGCGATCCAGGTGCTGGACCTCAAGTTCGTGTTCGGCGTGTGGCCCGCGGTGTGCCTGCTCGCGGTGGCGCTCGGCGTCGCCGTCGCCGTCCAGCTCGACCGGCTGCGACGCGTCGGGCCGATGCTCGCCCGGCTCGGTCAGCAGACGCTGCCGATCTACGTGATCCACATGCCGCTGCTGGCGCTGGTCACCGCCGCGGTCGTGGGGCCGTTCTCCGCGGTCGGCACGGCGCCCCAGCTCGTGCTGGCGGTGGTGCTGCCCGTCGTGCTCACGGCGCTGCTCGCCAGCGTGTGCCTCACGCTGCACTCGTGGCTCATGAGCGCGGGCGCGACGTGGCTGTTCGACCTGCCGGCGTTCAGCCGGCGTGCTCGCCGCGGGTCTCCCGCCACCACAGCAGGCTCACCAGCACGGCCAGACCCTGGCCCAGGTGCCGCCGGTACGTACTGAACGGCAGCCCCAGCCGCTCGGCGGCGGCCTCCTGCGTGGGGGCGCCGCCGAGGTAGGTGGCCACCAGGGCCCGGTGGCTCTTGGCCTCCCGCGGGTCCTGGCTCATCTCGTCCAGCGCCTCCTGCAGCACGTGGCGCAGCGCCGCGACCCGGTCCTTCTCCGGGCGCTCGGCGACCATCCGGGTGCGCACCAGGGGGTTCTTGGCCAGCAGGTCGGGGCGCCGCCACGAGCGCAGCGCCTCGCGGACCTCGCTCTCGAAGGCGTCCCGGTCCGGGGCGGCGACGGGGGCGACGGTGGGCGCCGCGGCCGGGGCTCGCCCGGCGCGCGGCCTCCGGGCGGCCGGACCCGCCGGCGCGACCTCCCGGGCCGCAGCGCTCGCGCCGTCCGGCGCCGGGCCGCGCCAGCGCCACTCGGTCCCGATCGCCTGGCACACGAAGGGCCGCACGCGCAGCCCGCCGGGCTCCGCCTCGACGAACGGCAGGGACCGCAGCCAGCGGAACAGCTCGGTCGGGTCGCCGACGGCGCCCGGCGCGCCGGGCCCCGGGACCAGGCCCGACAACGGCGCCAGCGTCGCCTCCGTCGCCGGCTGGTTCGCGGCGCACAGCTCCAGCGCGCGGCGGTGCGCGGGCGACGGCAGCTCCCCCACCACGCGGTCGAGCACCACGTGCGCGACGGCGAGCCGCACGTCGTCGTCGGACGCTCCCGCGCCGAGCGCGTCGGTCGCCACGAGCAGGGCCAGCGGGTTGCCGTCGGCCACGGCCAGCAGCACGTCGTGCCGGTCCCGCGGCACGGAACGCCGGTCGAGCAGCAGGCGCGCCTCGTCGAGCGACAGGTCGCCCAGCTCGTGCACGCTCAGGAGCTCCTGCCAGCCGGGGTCGGTGGTCCACTCCAGCCCGGGCGGCCGACGGCCCGCGAGCACCACGACCGTGCCGACGGGCAGCGTCGGCAGCAGCGCCTCGCGCAGGCACGTCTCGGCCTCGGCCCAGCCGTCGAAGTCGTCGACGAGCAGCACGGGGGGCGCGGCGCCGTCGTCCGCCTCGTGGCCGGGCGGGGCGAGCAGGGCGAGCTCGGCCCGGAGCAGGTTCAGGGACGACGCCGCGCGGTACGGCCCCGTGCGCACCACGCGGCGGCCCAGGTTCTCGGCCTCGCTCACGAACCGGCGCAGCAGCGCGGTCTTGCCGGTGCCGCCCGCGCCGTGCACGAACAGGACGGTGGACGCCGCGGCGTCGGCCAGGGCGGCCCGGAACGCGGCGATCTCGGCCGCACGCCCGACGAAGGCGCGCCGCCTGGCCGCCTCCAGGCGGTGGCCCAGCGCGCGAGCGTGCGTCGTGCTGCCGGACGCGAACATCTCACCCACGGTCGCCTCGCTCCTCGCCCCTCCGGTCACGCTGCGCGGACAAGGATTCTCGTCCCGGCGGCCCGGCGCCACCAAAGTAGCGCCTCTGCCGAATCGTGACCCTGGAGCACTGGCCGTTCCGGCCGGACGGCGGATACTGCGAGAAGGGGGCCGAACCGTCTCCTGGAGGTGCGCCATGGTCCACCACGTCGTCCGGCACATCGTGCGTGGCCTGGCCGCCGCCGGCGGCGCCGTCGCCCTCGCGTTCACCGGCACCGTGCTCACCGGAACCGCCGGGCCCGCCGCCGAGCTGGAGACGCCGGTCGTGTACCCGTCCGGGTCGTCGGTCACGCGGGCGGACCGCCTCGGCTTCGACGCGTGCACCGCGCCGTCGCTCGCGGCGCTGCGAGCGTGGAAGGGCAGGTCGCCCTACACGGCCGTGAACATCTACTTCGGCGGCAACAACCGCGGGTGCGCCCAGCCGAACCTCACCGCGTCCTGGGTGCGCGACGCCACGGCGGCCGGCTGGCGCCTGCTGCCCACCTACTTCGGGTACCAGCCGTACTGCATGTTCGGCGACAAGGAACACCGTTACAACGCGACGAACGCCACGGTGCTCGGCACCTCGGACGGCACGGACGCCGTGGCGCGGGCCAAGGCCCTGGGCCTGCTGCCGGGCAGCGCGCTGTACGCCGACGTCGAGCACTACGACCGCACGGTCACCTCGTGCCGCACCGCGGTGCGGCGCTACGTCTCGGCCTGGACCAAGAAGCTGCACGCCTCCGGCTACCTGGCGGGCGTGTACGTGCACCAGGACTCCGGGCTGCGTGACCTGTCGAGCAGCTACACCTCGACCTCCTACGCCCGGCCGGACGCCGTCTGGATGGCGCGGTGGGACGGCAACCAGGCGCTGACCGGCTGGCCGACGGCGCCGAACTGGCAGTGGTCGCTCAGCCAGCGCGCCAAGCAGTACCGCGGTGACCACGACGAGACCTGGGGCGGGGTGACCCTCAACATCGACTCCGACCGCCTCAAGGCGCCCGTTGCCACCGTCGCGCGCACCTACCGGGTGACGAGTCCCGACGCGCTCAACGCCCGCAGCGGACCCGGCACCTCCTACTCCGTGGTGCGCTCCTACGCCCCGGGCGCGGCGCTCCCCGCGGTGTGCCAGGGCCTGGGGCAGCGCGTGGGCACCACCGCGGTCTGGGACCGGCTCACCACCGGGGCGTGGGTGAGCGACTACTACGTGTCCACGCCGTCGAGCACCGGGTTCTCCCCGGCCCTGCCTCGGTGCACGTACCCGGGGCAGGTGACCACCGACTCGCTCAACGCCCGCACCGGCCCGGGCGTGTCCTACCCGACCACCGGCAGCCCGCTGCGGCGCGGTGCCCTGGCGCCGGTGATGTGCCAGAAGGCGGGCAGCCGGGTGGGCACCACCGCGGTGTGGAACAGGCTGAGCGACGGGCGGTGGGTCACGGACTACTACGTGTCCAACCGGTCGAGCACCACGTGGAGCGCGCCGGTGCCGCGCTGCCCCTGAGGGCAACGCCGCACCGGCCCGGCTCACGCCGACGCGAGCGCCTCGGTCGGGGGCAGCCGCGCCGCCCGGACCGCCGGGTACAGGCCCGCGACGACGCCGACCACCACGGCCCCGGCCAGGCCCAGCCCGGCCGCGGCGGGTGGCAGCACCACCGGCCAGCCGCGCGCGAGCACGTAGACGACGGTCCCCGCGGCGCCGAGCAGCACGCCCAGGAACCCGCCGGCCCCGGAGAGCAGCACCGCCTCGGTGAGGAACTGTGCGCGCACGTGCCCGCGGGTGGCCCCGAGCGACCGGCGCAGACCGATCTCGCCGCGCCGCTCCAGCACCGAGACGATCATCGTGTTGGCCACGCCGATGCCGCCCACCAGCAGCGCCACCCCGGCCAGCCCCACGAACAGCCCCGAGAACGTGGTCTCGGTCTGGCGCTTGGCGAGCAGCGCGTCCGACGGCCGGCTCACCGCCACCAGGCCCGGCAGCTCCGGGCTCACCGTGGCGGGCAGCACCGCCCGGACGTCCTCGATCGCGTTCTCGCGCGCCGTCACGTACAGCACGCTGGGCCGCCCGTCGAAGCCCAGGTACTGCTCCGCGGCGGGCCAGCCCACGAGCGCCGCCTGGTCGATCGCGGGCACCAGCCGGGCCGGCTCCAGCACCCCGACCACGGCGAACCACCGGTCACCGATGAGCACCTGGGGGCCCGGGCCGTCGTCGGGCAGGCGGGTGATGCCGAGCCAGCGCGCGGCCTGTGCGCCCAGCACCACCGTGGGGAAGCCGTCCACGGCGGCGTCGAGGTAGCGGCCGTCGGCGAGCTCGGCGTCGACGGTGCCCAGCAGGTCGTCGCGCGCCGCGAGCACGGCCACGCCCACGCCGGAC
This sequence comes from Promicromonospora thailandica, assembly GCF_024171955.1. Classification (GTDB taxonomy): domain Bacteria; phylum Actinomycetota; class Actinomycetes; order Actinomycetales; family Cellulomonadaceae; genus Promicromonospora; species Promicromonospora thailandica. Next base: position 323,173 of record NZ_JAMTCS010000004.1, read on the forward strand.
GACTCGTCGGCCACGTCGGAGCGGCGCACCGAGGCCTGCGTGTTCGCCACGGCGCTCACTCCCGTCACCGGCCCCACCCGGCCCGCCATGGCGACGGACTCGGCGGGGAAGGTCGCGACGTCGTCGCTCTGCGCGGGGCGGGCCGAGACCTCCAGCAGGTCGGTGCCGAGCCGGGACAGCTCGGCGAGCAGCGCCTGCTGCCCCGAGGCGGGGATCCCGGTCACGGCGACGAGCGTCGCCACGCCGATCGCGATGCCCAGCACGGACAGCGCGGCGCGGGTCAGCCGGGCGGTGACCCCGCCCACGGCGATGCGGAGCAGGTCGAGCAGGGAGATCCTCACCGGTCCGCCTCCTTCGCGCCACCGACGGCGACCGCGCGCTCGTCGGCCACCACCCGGCCGTCGCGGAGCGTGACCCGCCGGGGCAGGGACGCGGCCAGCTCCTGGTCGTGCGTGATGACGACGATGGTCACGCCGGTCGCGTTGAGCGCGCGGAACAGGTCGACGACGGCGGCCCCGGTCACCGAGTCCAGCGCGCCCGTCGGCTCGTCGGCCAGCACCACGGCCGGCGACGTGACCAGCGCGCGGGCGATGCCCACCCGCTGGCGCTCCCCGCCCGAGAGCTGGTGCGGCAGGTGCCCGGCACGGTGCGCGAGCCCCACCCGGTCCAGTGCCTCCAGCGCGAGGGTCTCGCGGCGGCGCCGCGGCACCCCGGCGTACAGCAGGCCGGTCTCGACGTTGCGCACGGCGGCCTGCCGGTCGGCCAGGTGCGACTGCTGGAAGACGAACCCGATGCGCCGGGCCCGCAGCACGGACAGGGCGCGGTCGCCGAGGGTGTCGACCCGCTCCCCCGCCACCCGCACGGTGCCGCTGGTCGGCCGGTCGAGCGTGCCCATGAGGTGCAGCAGCGTCGACTTCCCGGAGCCGGAGGCACCGACCACGGCCAGCAGGTCGCCGTCGGCCACGGTGAGGGACACGTCGTCGAGGGCGGTCACGCCGCCGTCGTACGTCTTGGTGACGTGGTCGAGCTCGACGACGCCGCCGGTCGGCTCGCTCATGGCGCGTCCACCACCGTCAGCCCGTCGGTGACGCCGTCGCCCGAGACCTCCACGAGCCCGTCGGCGAACAGGCCGGTCTTCACGCGCAGCAGCGTGCCGTCCGGCAGCTCCACGCCGTACCCGCCGCCGGCCAGGGCCAGCAGCGCGCTGACGGGGACGGCCAGCACGTCCTCGTGTGTCGTGCCCGCGAAGGCGACGCGCACGGCGTCCGACGTCGCGCCGTCGAACGCGCCGGGCTCGTCCGCGGCGATGACGGCGACGGACTTCTGCGCGCCGTCGTCGCCCTGCTGGGTGCCCACGGACGCGACCTCGCCGGGTACGGCCGTGCCGTCGGCGAGCATGACGGTCACGGCCGCGCCCACGGGGTGCGCGGCGCCCTGGACCGCGTCGAGCTGCACGGACACGGTGCGCGCGGTCGAGGTGACCGTCATCAGGTCGGCGTCGGCGGGGTCGCCGAGCGCGGCGGACACGGACTCGACGCGCACGGCCGTGGGCAGCACGACGGCGGACGCCGGGTCGAGCTCGCCGGTCGGCTCGAGGCCCACGTCGTCCTGCCACTGCCGCACCGCCTCCCCGAGCGCCGGCGTGTAGGCGGGGTCCTGCCGCGTGCCGACGTAGTAGCCGAGCGCGTCGAGGTTCTTCTTGAGCACGGCCACGTCGTTGCCGGTGAGGTAGGCCTCCCCGGCCTTCTTCGGCACGGCGAGCTTCCGGAAGAAGGGCGTGCCGCCGGTCAGCAGCGTGACGGGCTCGTCGTCGGCGCGGTAGAGCTGCTCGCCCCGGCGGACGACGGCGCCCGGCGCGGGCAGCGCGGTGACGGTGCCGCCGCCGCGGCCGGTCACGGTCTGCGGCACGCCGAACCCGAGGGTGCCGGGCACGAGCTGCCGGTCGGTGAGGTCGACGCGCTGCACCGTCGTGGTGGGCCCGGTCGAGGGGGTCGCCTCGGGGTCGGCGTCGGCGGTGCCGGAGCGGAACCAGAGCAGGCCGGCCGTGGCCAGCGCGACGACCAGCACCCCGGTGACGCCGGCCGCGAGCGCCGTGCGGCGGCGGCTCACCGGTCGCCGCCGAACGCCGCGAGCATGCAGTCCTCCTCGATGACGTCGGCGTCGTCGGGCAGCACGACGTCGCTGTCGTCGTACGTCCAGGACGGGAGGGTGGGGTCGCCCGAGTCCTTGGTGAGGTGCACGGGCATGCCCTTCTCCTGCATGCAGGTGACCCAGGCGACGAAGTCGTCGTGGTAGTCGGGGTTGATGTCCGGGTCGAGCTCCGGGGGCTGGAGCGGCAGCAGGTCGGCGCACGCGGTGGTGGCCTCCTCGGGCACGGGCTGGAGCACCACGATCGCCTCGCGTCCGCCGGTGGCCGCGGCGACGCCGGCCTGCCTGCCGTCGTTGACCTGGGCGCCGTTGTCGAGCAGGCACTGGTCGTAGGTGGTCCAGAGGGCGGCCTCGCGTTCCGGGGAGTCGTCCATGCGGAGCTGGGGGCGGCCGGTGGGCGTGGCGTCGTCGGCCGGTGGCTGGTCGCTCGTGTCGTCGCCGCTCGTGTCGTCGTCGCCCGTATCGCCGCCGGTGCCGGTCTCCGTGCCGTCGTCCGTGCTGTCCGGGACGGAGGCGACGGGCGGGTCGGCCGCCGTGTCCTGCGTGGTACCGCACGCGGTCAGGGTGCCCACGAGGAGCAGGGCGGCCGCGAGGAGCGCGGCCCGGCGCGGGGTGGCTGTGGTGGTGGGGTCGGTCATGCCGCCGACGCTAGGGACGGCATGTCAGGAACCTGTCAGGATCTGGTCGGGGGCCCGTCAGACCCGCGGTTCCGGGCCCGCGGCTTCCTATGCTGGCTCGCATGGCACGACTGGTCATCGCGGAGGACGACCCCAAGCAGGCCGAGCTGGTGCAGCTCTACGCCCGCAACGACGGGCACGACACGACGGTGGTCGGCGACGGCCGGGGTGCCCTGGAGCAGGTGCGGCGCGAGGCGCCCGACCTGCTGGTGCTCGACGTGATGCTGCCGCGCGTCAGCGGCCTCGACGTCGCCCGGATCCTGCGCGCGGAACGCGACCCGCTGCTGGCGCGGCTGCCCATCCTCATGCTCACAGCCCGGTCCGCGGAGGACGACCTGCTGCTGGGCCTCGACCTCGGCGCCGACGACTACGTGACCAAGCCGTACAGCCCGCGCGAGCTCATGGGCCGGGTGCGCGCGCTGCTGCGCCGGTCGCGCCCGGCAGCCGGTCCGGCGGACGACGGCGCGCTCGTCGTCGGCGCCCTGCGCGTGGACCCGGTGCGGCACGAGGTGCACGTGGGTGACGTCGCGGTGCGGCTGACGCCCGGCGAGTTCGCGCTGCTGGCCCTGCTGGCCGCCGAGCCGGGGCGCGCGTTCACGCGCGAGAGCCTGGTGACCGACCTGTACGGCACGGCCCGGTACGTCTCGCGCCGCACGGTGGACACCCACGTGGTGAACCTGCGCCGCAAGCTCGCCGCGGCGGGGCCCGCCCCCGAGCTCGTCACGGTCTACGGCGTGGGCTACAAGCTCGCCGAGCGGACGGCGTCCTGATGGCGCGCGGCGGCGTGCCGCTGCACCGCAGCCTGGTCACCCGGCTGATCGCGATGTCGCTGGCGGTGTGCGCGGTCTCCGTGGCCGCGACGGCGTGGCTCGTGGTGCGCAGCACGGACGCGGCGATCGAGGAGGTCAACGGCCAGACGTTGCGCGACGACGCCGTCGTCTACGGTGTGCTGCTCGACTGGGCGCGCGACCACCGGGACTGGTCCGGCGTGCAGCCGCTGCTGGTGCGGCTGGCCAACCGCACCGGGTACCACATCCTGCTCACCGACACCGAGGGCGTCCTGCTCGCCGACTCGGCCGCCGCCCCCGGTACCCCGCCCGCGGCCGGCACCGCGGTGGACCTGGCGGACACGCGCGCGATCGTCGACCCCGCGCAGGTGGACTGGTCGCTGCTGCAGCACGCGCCCGGCGCGCAGGAGGCGGAGCCGACGCCGTCCGCCGTGCCCTCCGTCGTGCCGTCCACCGAGCCGTCCGTCGAGCCGTCGTCGGGGCCCGTGCCGGACGCGAGACGCTCCCGGGCTGCCGCTGCCGCACCCGGGACGGACCAGGTGGCCGTGCCGCCGTCCGCGCCGTCCGCCCGCCTGTTCATCACCGGTCGCGAGCCTGTGGCCAGCACGTTCGTGGACCTGTCGGCGCCGAGCCGGGCCCGCATCGCGGGCCTGGCCGCCCTGGTGCTGGCGCTGGCCGCGGGGGTCAGCGTCGCCGTCGGGCTGCGCATCACGCGCCCGCTGCGCGAGCTCGCCTCGGCCGCGCGCCGCATGACCGACGGCGACGACGACGCCCGCGCGCTGGTGCGCACCCGCGACGAGATCGGTGAGGTGGCGACCGCGTTCAACTCCCTGGCCGAACGGCGCGGCGAGCAGGAGCGGCTGCGCCGCGCGATGGTGGGCGACGTGGCGCACGAGCTGCGCACCCCGCTGAGCAGCGTGCGCGGCTGGCTCGAGGCCGCGCAGGACGGGCTCACCCCGACCGACCGCGGGCTCGTCGACTCCCTGCACGAGGAGGCGCTGCACCTGCAGCACCTCGTGGCCGACCTCCAGGACCTCGCGCTGGCCGACGCCGGCGAGCTGCGCCTGCACCCCGAGCCCGTGGACCTGGCGGCGGTGCTGGAGCAGGTGGTGCGCGGGCAGGGCGCGGCCGCGAGCGCCAAGGGCGTCCGGCTGGCGGCCCGCGCCCCCGGAGTCTCGGTGCACGCCGACCCGGTGCGGCTGCGGCAGGCCGTGACCAACCTGGTGGCGAACGCGGTGCGGCACACGCCGTCCGGTGGCAGCGTCGAGGTGACGGGCGCGCCCGACGGGGGCGTCGTCGTCGTCCGGGTGCGGGACACCGGCGAGGGCATCGCCGCGGCGGACCTGCCGCACGTGTTCGAGCGGTTCTGGCGCGCCGACGCCTCGCGGACCCGCGGCACGGGCGGCAGCGGACTGGGCCTGGCGATCGTGCGCCAGGTCGCGGAGCTGCACGGCGGGAGCGTCGGCGTCGAGAGCGTGGTGGGCCGCGGGACGACGTTCATGCTGCGGCTGCCGGCGGACGCGGGGCGCGCGGGCGGCGCGGACCTGCAGCCGGCCGGTCGAGGTGCGGACGACCGTTAGCCGCGCGGGAACCGGACCGGCCGGTCGACCTGGAAGATGAGGCCCGGTTCGGTCCTGCGGCGCCGGAGCGGCCAGGCGAGGACGCCGACGCACAGCGCGAGACCGGCGAGCCCGGCTGCCGACGCTACGACGATCGCACCCGGTCGGGCCAGGTGGTCGAGGTCGCCCAGCGGCACCACCCAGCCCGGGTGCCCGGTGTCCTGCAGCACGACGAACCCGTCCCGGTACGGCTCCACGTTGGTGTACCAGCCGGGTTCGAGCTGCTCCTCGATGTACCGCACCGGCACGACGACCTCGACGTCGTGGTACTCGGTCGGGTCCTTGGTGTCGCGGACCTCCGCGAACATCTTCGTGGACACGGTGCGACCGTCCCGCGTGTCGATGGTGACCAGCGCGTCGAAAGCCTTCGTCTCGACGCCGACGTCGCGCAGGTGGTACGCGATGGCGGCCTCCCGCCCGCCGGTCGCCCACAGGAGCGCACTCACGGCCAGCAGCACCACGCCCGTCGCCATCACCAGGTCGAGTACCCGCTCACGGCGGACCGTCGAGCGGCTCCGGTCGGTGGCCTGCTCGGCGGCGGTCCGCAGGAGCCCGTCGAGCTCGCGGTCGTCCTCGAATGAGCCGTGCAGCAGGTCGAGGCGGGAGTCGACGGCATGGCGGGCGGCGTGGAACCTGCGGTGCGCATCGATCGTCGAACGCACGGCGGGCCGGGTCAGCACGAGGGGGAGCGTCAGCATCACCCCGAGGCCCACCCACGTCCCGAAGGGGCCGTCCTGGTAGACCTGGTCCTCGACGTCCTGCAGCGACATGATCGAGTCGGGGTCGGTGGGGTCGTCGCGGTCGTAGTACACCGTGAACGCGCCGTCGTAGGGCGGCGGAGCCGTCACCCACCGATCGGCGGGCAGGCCGTCCGTATCGACGATGATCGTCGGCAGATCGGAGAGGGTCCGCGGGCCGTCCGGGTACTCGACCACCGCGCGAAGACGCGAGTGGCAGCCCTTGCACGTGCGGTGATACACCTGCGCGTCGTGCGCCTCGGCCTGCGCACCGCTCTGGTAGAGGTCGTGCGCCACGTCGTACCGGTCCTGGGACCACACACCGAACGCGATCCCGATACCCCCGAAGATGAGCAGCAACATCCAGACGACGGAGGCGAGGTACCCGCCACCGGTGTACCCGCGGAACCTGAGCCGCACGGAGGCCTCGCGTGCGCCCTCGCTCCCCAACATCTCCAACCGCCCCCCCACCTGGCACCTTTGCCTGCATCGTGGCGGGCCGGGGGTGGCCGGCGCCAGCAGCGACGGCAGATTTCATCCACCCGGATCAGGCTCGGGCGTCCCCCGCCAGCGCCTGCGTGCCCAGCACCGCGAGCAGCTCGAGCTTGTCGGCGGTGCCGGTGCCGACGGCGGGCGTGAACCACAGCAGCCGCTGGCGCCCGTCCTCGCTGAACAGGTGCAGGCAGTTGACCTCGAGCAGGCCGAGGTCGGGGTGCAGCAGGCGCTTGCGGTCGGCGCGGCGGACGGCGACGTCGTGCCGCTCCCACAGCGTCGCGAACTCCGGAGAGCGGGCCTGGAGGTCGGCGACGAGGGACCGCGCCTCGGCGTCCTTGGCGGGGCGGCGGGCCACGGCGGCGCGCACGTCCGCGACGAACGCCCGCGACTGCGTCGCGTGCTCCTCCTCGGGGTACAGGGCGCGCGCTCGCGGGTCGGTGAACCAGCGGCGCACGAAGCTCGCGTCCGGGCCCTGGAACCGCGTGTGGTCGCCGAGCAGGGCGACGGCGAGCGGGTTCTGCGCGAGCGTGACGTGCAGGTCGGTGATCACCTGCGCCGGCGTCGACGTCATGCGCGTGAGCAGGTCCGTCATCCCGGGGTGCACGTGCGACGCCGGGCCGCCCGACACCGGCACGGGCCGCCCGGCCAGGTGGAAGACGTGGTCGTGCTCGTCGGAGGTGAGGCGCAGCGCCCGGGCCAGCGCGGCGAGCATCTGCTCCGACGGCTGCGACCCCGCGCCTCGCTCCAGCTCGCTGTAGTAGTCGACGGACGCGCCCGCGAGCAGCGCCACCTCGTCACGGCGCAGCCCCGGCACGCGGCGGCGCGGCCCGGGGACGAGTCCGACGTCCTCGGGCCGGATGCGCTCGCGACGCGACCGGAGGAACGCGCCCAGCTCCGCGTACTTCGTTCCGTTCATGCTCCCAGTCTGCGCGAGCCGGGGCCGCCGACCCAGGGGACGGCATCCCCTGGTACCGCCTCGCGAGCGGGCGCAGGGTGGGTGCGTCCAACCCTTCGCAGAAAGGTCGTTCCCGTGCCGTTCGCCAACCTCAAGATCCCCGCGGACACCCTCACCCCCGAGTCGAGGAAGACGCTGCAGGACGCCGTGACCGAGGCCTTCGTGGCCGTCTACGGCGAGCGCGCCCGCTCCACGACGCTGGTCATCCTCGACGAGGTGGCCGACGGCGGCTGGAGCCTCGGCGGCACCATCCTCGACCGGGACGTGCTGGGCGTGAGCTGACGGGCATCAGTGGGTGAGGGCCGGCGTCGTCGGGTCGAGCGTCAGGGCGAGCGCCTGCTCGGCCACGGCGGCGGCGGCCGGCTCGACCTCCCGCCACAGGCGCAGCTTCTCCCGGATGCGTGCGGCGTCCGCGGCGGGCGGCGCCCCGTACAGGCCGCGGTAGTCGCGGGAGAAGTGCGGCACGCTGCGGTAGCCGACCGCGGCGGCGGCCTGCGCCGCCGTCTCCCCCAGCACGATCATGCGGTGGCGGGCCTCGCCGAGCCGCAGGCGCTTGAGGTACTGCATGGGCGTCATGGAAGTCGCCTCCCGGAAACGCCGCGACAGCGTCGGCTGGCTGGCCCGGACGGCGGACGCGAGCGAGCTCAGCGACCACGGGTCGGCCATCTGCCCGGTGAGCAGGTGCACGGCGCGGGGCACCACGGGATCGTCACCGCCGATCGCGGCGAGCACCCGCGGGGCCTGGTCGGTCTGCAGCAGCCGCACGACGACCTCGCGTGCGACGAGCGGTCCGAGCACCGGGATGTTCTCCGGCTCGTCGAGCAGGCACAGCAGGCGGGAGAACGCGTCGGCCAGGGCGGGCGTCCAGGTGCCGAGCCGGCCCACCGGCTCCGCGGGCCGGGACGGGGGCGCCATCGTGGCCGCCACCTCGGTGACGATCGCGGTGGGCAGCTCCCACCGCGCGGAGACGAACCCTCGCTCGGGGTCGGTCTCGACGATGCCGGCCACGACGGGGAGATCGACGGGCGTGATGAGGAAGTGCTCGGCGCCCCACACCTGGTTGTCGTCGCCGATGATGGACCGCTTGCGCCCGGCCAGGACCACCGCCATCGACGGCGTGTACCGCTGGTACCCGAGACCCAGCGTGATCGTCATGTGCGCGAGCCGGAGGCCCAGCGCCTCGGCCCGTCCACGCTCGTGCACGCGCCGCAGCACGAGGTCGGCTGCGCGGTCGAGGCTCCGGGCCGTCGCCGCTTCTCCATCCGCCTTCATGGACCGATTGAACCTGACCCGTCCCGGTTCCGCTTCGTATGTCACCCGCCGCCCCGTGCGTCATCTGGCCGCGGCATCTGGCAAGGAATTGACCGGCTCGGGCAAAACGCGCCCGGACGGCCACGGGACCGTGGACGGACGCGGGACGGCGACCCGGCGGCACTGCTGCCGGGGGCAATGGCGTCCCAGGTCAGGTGACGACGAGAGGGACCGACATGACTGAGCAGATGCAGGCAGTGGTGGTGGCCGAGGCGAACGGTCCGTGGAAGCTGGAGCAGCGTGACCGGCCCGAGGCCGGACCCAACCAGGTGCTGGTCAGGATCCGCGCGTGCGCGATCTGCGGTACGGACCTGTGGATGGCGAACGGCACGCTGTCCTACCGCCCGTTCCCGCTCGTGCTGGGCCACGAGGGCGTCGGCGAGGTGATCGCCGTGGGGGCGGGCGTCACCCAGCGCAAGGTGGGTGACCGGGTGGGGCTGCCGATGGTGCAGAAGCGGTGCGGCAACTGCGACTTCTGTCGCGAGCAGCACCCCAACAGCTTCGTGACGGCGGCCAACTGCGCCGAGCCGGTGCTGACCGGCGTGAACGTGGACGGCGCGCACGCGGAGTACGCGGTGGCCGACGTGGACGGCACGGTGCTGCTGCCCGACGGCATCTCCTGGGAGCTGGCCGCCCCGACGCTGTGCGCCGGGTACACGGTGTGGGCGGCGCTGCGCCGGGCGCAGACCAAGCCCACCGGCCGGGTAGCGGTGGTGGGCATCGGTGGCCTGGGACACCTGGCCATCCAGTACGCCAAGGCGGCCGGGTACCACGTCACCGCGGTGACCCACAGCCCCGACAAGGCCGAGCTCGCGCGGCAGCTCGGCGCGGACGAGGTGGTCTTCGACGGCGCCGGGCTCCAGGAGGCCGGTGGGGCGGACCTGATCATGCACACCAGCAGCAACCACGCGGCTGTGGCGAGCGCGATGGAGGGGCTGCGGCCCTGGGGCAAGGTGGTCATGATGGGCATCGCGACCGACGAGCTCACCCTCCCGGCGCTGCCCCTGGTGGCGAACAGCTACCAGATCATCGGATCGGCCCACAACACCTTCGAGCACCTCGTCGAGGCGCTGGACCTGGTGGCCCGCGGCGTGGTCACGCCGAGGATCGAGGTGTTCACCAAGGACCAGGTCGAGGAGGCCCACGCCCGGGCGGAGTCCGGTGACGTGCGGTTCAAGGCGGTGGTGACGTACTGACGGCGACACCGGTTGCATAGGACGCGGCCGGCCGACGGTGCCCCCAGGCCGCCGGCCGGCCGGTCACTGAGCTGACCAACCCCGGACGCGGTGGACGACGGCCGTCTTCGGGTAGCTGCCGGCCGGCGGGCCGATCTCGAACAGGTCGACCATGAGGAACAGCGGGTAGCGCGGGCTCTGCGGGATGCGGCGCAGAACCGTTCCCCCGCAGCCGATCACGGTCTCCCCCGCGCCCCAGATCGCCGTCCAGGTGTGGGGGCGGGTCACGTCGAAGGGCAGCTCGACCTCGGCCATGTCGCTGGTCAGGTCCGGGTCGTGGTGCGCCTTGAGGCCGGTGCGGGCGGTGGTGGCCGCGCCGATCGCGGTGGCATCGATCTCGACCACGCAGACCTCGCCGGAGGTTCCGTCCGCGTCGCGGGGTGTGTTCGCCTCGTGCTCCGTGCCGACGAGCCAGGCGGCCAGCATGCAGCCCTCGTCGCGGCTGGCGCTGACCGTCAGGTCGACCCGGCCCGCCGCCGGCGCCCACAGCAGGCGCGTCGGCGTCTCGGTCCGGACCACGAGGCTGTCTTCCCGGTGCCGGTGCGTCCCCCGGCGCGAGCCGACCGGCCCCGAGAACGTGCCCGTCTGCAGGTTCGACACCCGCATCGGGGCGTCCTCGGGGCGCCAGTCCGGCTGGTCGGCCTCGATGCGCAGCTCCAGACCGTCCGCGGTCGTCCGGAAGCGCGCCGCGGACCGGTCGGACGTGGTCCAGTGCGGCAGGTAGTGCGGCACCCAGAGCGCGGGGGCGGGTCCGGCGGCGAAGTCGTCGTCGAGGTCGGGGGCGCGGTCCGGCGGTGCGGGCAGCGGCGTCATGCGGTTCATCCTCCCAGCGCGGTCAGTAGCGCATCCCCATGAGGCCGCGGACGTCGTCGAGCGTGCGGTCCGCGACCTCGTTGGCCCTGGCGTTCCCTCTGGCCAGGATGCCCGCGAGGTACTCGGGCCCGCGAGCAGCCGCCTCCGCGCGGCGGGCGCGCACCGGGCGCAGGCCCTCGACCAGCGCCTCGGTCGCCACCTGCTTGAGACGCCCGGCGCCGGCGGAACCGACGTCGTCGGCCAGGGCCTGCGGCGTCGTCCCCGCGAAGTGCGCGCCGATGGTGAGCAGGTTCGCGATCTCCGGGCGGCGCTCGGGCTCGTAGGTGATGTGCCGCTCGGAGTCGGTCTTGGCACGGCGCACGAAGGCGGCCGTCTCGTCCTCGATCGCGCGAATCTCCAGGGCGTTGCCCGCCGACTTGGACATCTTCTCGCCGTCGTTCCCGAGCACGGTCGGTGTCGGGACGATGAGGGCGTCCGGCTCCGGGAAGTAGGGGTCCTGCGCGGCGTACCGGTTGTTGAACCGCCGCGCGACGGCGCGCGTGACCTCCAGGTGCGGCAGCTGGTCCTGCCCCACGGGCACGAGGTTGCCGTGGCAGAACAGGATGTCGGCCGCCTGGTGCACGGGGTAGGTGAACATGAGGCCGGACATGCCCCGCCGTCCGCGCCGCTCGGCGGCTGCCGTCTCCGCCTTGACGGTGGGGTTGCGCTCCAGCTCGGCCACGCTGACCAGCGACAGGAACGGCAGCAGCAGCTGGTTCAGGGCGGGGACGGCCGAGTGCGTGAAGACCGTCGTCGCCTCGGGGTCGATGCCGGCCGCGAGGTAGTCGAGAAGGACCTGCTGCACGGTCGCCGGGAGATTGTCGGCGACGTCGCGGTCGGTGATGACCTGGTAGTCGGCCACCACGAGGAAGATCTCGACGCCCTGGGCCTGGAGGCGAACACGGTTGTCCAGGGTGCCGATCAGGTGGCCCAGGTGGAGGGCACCGGTGGGGCGCTCGCCGGTGAGGACGCGGAACTTCTGGGGGGTCGTCGCGATCTGGTGCTCCAGGGTGGCGGAGCGTTCGCGGGCGGTGCGGACGGAGTCGGTGGCGTGCATGGGGGCTCCTGTGCGGTTCGGGCCCACCACTGCCCGGGGACTCTCGTGCGCACGAAAAACGTCCCGGCTGCGGTGGGCAGCTCGGGACGTCGGACGGCGCGTCAGGTCACGGCTGCGTGAGCAGCCGCCACCAGGTGCGCCGGAAGGTCATGGGGTGAGCATACCGGGCGAGTGGTCGGTGGGTCCGGTGCGCGTGCGGGCCGGTGCTGGTGGGCGTCGCTACGGTGCGTCGGACGTCTTCGAGAGGATCCCTGTGTTCGCCGACCACTACGACAGCTTCGCGGCCGCCTACGACGCCGAGAACACGTCGAGCCTGCTCAACACGTACTACAACCACCCGGCGATGGTCGATCTGGCGGGCGACGTGGCCGGCCTGCAGGTCCTGGACGCCGGTTGCGGGTCCGGGCCGCTGACGGCGGCGCTGCGCTCTGCGGGTGCCGTCATGACGGGGATCGACGGCAGCCCGGAGATGCTCGCGACAGCGCGACGTCGTCTGGGCGACGACGTCCCGCTGCACGTGGCCGACCTGGCGGAGCCGCTGCCGTTCGCGGACGACGCGTTCGACGTCGTCGTCTGCTCGCTGGTGCTGCACTACCTGGAGGACTGGGACGCGCCCCTGGCCGAGTTCCGGCGGGTGCTGCGGCCAGGCGGTCGGCTGGTGCTGTCGGTCAACCACCCGACGGTGTTCGCCCACCTGCGGCCGACCGAGGACTACTTCGCGGTGCACCGGTTCTCGGACGAGTTCCGGTTCGGGGACCAGGAGGCGACGCTGACGTTCTGGCACCGGCCGTTGCACGCGATGTTCGACGCGTTCCGCGGGGCGGGGTTCGCCGTGTCTGCCGTGGCGGAACCCGCGCCGGCGCCGGATACGCCGGTCGAGCTGCTGCCGCCGCGGATCGTGAGCGGGGAGCGGAGCCGGTTCCTGAGCTTTCTGTACTTCGTGCTGACGCCCTGAGGCCTCACACGAACCCTTCTTCCACGAGGCGGCAGCCCTCGCGGGTGATGACGTGCCGCTGACCCGAGCCGCCGACGACGCGGATCCAGCTCTCGGCCTCTACCCCGTCCGGGATCGCCTTGAGAGCGAAGCCGCCATACATCCCGGGCACGGGGTACCAGAGCTTGCCGACCTCGTGGACGACGGCGGTCTGCGGGTACCGCAGCCTGATCGAGAGCGCCGGGCGGACCCGGGCTTCGATGAGGCCCATGAGGTGGCCGTCGAGCACTGAGTACTGGAGCGTGCGCTCGCCGGGCTGCGGCTCGATCTCCCGGGCGAGCTGCTCGTGGCCGCGCTCTCGGGCGATGTCCGCGGCGGTCCGGCCATCGGCGGTGCGCAGGGCGCGCCAGGCGCCCCGGCGGAGCAGCTCGTGGACGACCTCGGCCGGCGCGCCGTGCCAGGCTGCCTGGTGCAGGGGTGTGAAGCCCGAGTTTCCGCCGATTCTCCAGACGTTCGGGTGTCCGGCGTCCTTGTCGGCATCCAGGGTGGCGAAGACATCGTTCCAGCGGCCGGCGCGGGCGGCGTCGGCGATGGCGTCGGTGTGTGCGAGGAAGGGCTCGGCGTAGGCGTCGCGGTCGGTCGCGGCGGGCCAGTGGTGGGTGTCCATCAGTCGCAATTGTCGCAGTGGCCGCTGGCGGGCAGCTGAAAAGAGCACGTCGGGCAGACGGGTGGCAGCCTCTCCAACGTCGCCTCGCTCGCCTGCCGAGCCGTCCGGTGCCCGGGCATCCACTCGCGGTCGTAACCGCCGCCTTCCTGGTGCAGATCGACGAACGTCTTGTTGAAGTACGCCGCCGCCTCGATGCCTTGGCCTGCGGACACGGCGATGTAGGAGCGGGACGCCGGGATCCAGATTCGCGCCGTGTCCAGTGCGGCCGCAATCTCACGCATGCGTGGGCGGTGTTCGAGCGGAACCGGGAGCGCCTCGAGAGCGGTGTCGAACGAGGTGTAGTGGGTGCGGCCGCCCGTGCTCAGGGCGTCGCGGCACGACGAGCAGATGGGGTACTTGGCGAGGTCGAGCTCGGTGGCCGGTTCCAGGACGGCGAGCGACTTCTCCGTGAGGTGCTGGCACTCGCGGGCGTGGAGCATCTTGCCCTGGGGGACACGGAAGAGGGAGTCGAGGTCGACGTCGGGTGGGGTGGGGAGCATGGCGAAACTATCTGCTTCGGTCGGGGGCGGCGTTGTCGAGGGGCGAGAGGGCGTCGGACTGTCCCGTCTTGTCGGCGATCCTTTGGGCCCGTTCTCGCACTCGGCTGTTGGACGTATGGGCGTACCAGACGACGGCGTCAAATGCCCTCAGGGGGGTGACCAGAGGCGCAAGACCTGCATCTGTGGTCATCGCGTCCAGGTATTGATGCAAAAGCTGCCCATTCACCTCGGTCACCATCAGGGTTCGCATGAGTTCCCAGTGGCCGGTGGCGTTCCTGAGCCCCAGCACATTACCCACGACGCTGTCGTAGACCGGGACCAGGTTGGCGCGCTTGCGGGCCATGAGCTTGCTGGTGGTGGTGCGGCCGAGACCATCCTTGCCGTCGCGGAGCAGCCACCAGAGCTGTGAGGCGGCAGATCCCTTCACGATCTCCGTATCCGGCACTTCCCACAGCGGGACGTCGGGACCTGGCATATCTCTCAGGTGCTCCCTGATCTCGGCTGCCTGGGTCTCGAGGACACGAACGGCCGCGGAACCCGGGACGTTGACTGAGAGGCACGACACGGCGGCAAGGTCTCCTGCCGTGATCTCGCCCGCATGTACCCGGTCGTTCCATGGCCCGCCGAGGGTCTCGAATCTGGCGCCGGTAAACGCCGGCCGGCCCGACTGGAGCGTCCCGGTGTAGTAGTCGCGAAGTAGCGCGAACGCTAGCTCGGCGTGGGCGAGGATAGTCGGCACGCCGGGCGACTGGGGATCGGCTGTCACAGCCACACGCTAGTGCCGGGCAGTAGGTGAGCGGCGGGTGATCTCTTCACAGACGCCATGACACGTTGAGCGCAGTCTGACGATCTTCGTCATGAACGAAGGTGACTCGAAGGCAGTCGGTCGGGGAAACACCTCCGCCGACGCTGCCGACATGTTCCTGATTATCCGACATCCACGCCGCGCGGGACCGTGTGACGAAACCTAATTGGCTTGACTGAACTCCGGCGCGGGGACCAGTTCTCGATCAGGTGGGCTCGTCCGGCATCTGTCACGACAAGGTCGCCCTCGCGCCGCCAGCTGATATCGCTCACGACGAAGAGGTCTGTGGGCTGATGGTTTCGTGCGTGATCCAACTCTCCGATCGTGAGCTCGACCGTTGTCGCCTCACCTGTCGATCCCTTGACTTCTACGTGTCGTTCGCCGAGCACGCCCGGTTGAGTGAGCAGCAAGTCGTAGGGCTGCGACGCGCCGACGTCAACCCATTCGTAGCCCTGCAGCTCGTAATAATCGATCGCCTGACGAACCGCCTGCATCTCTATTGCGCGACGGACCTTGGCATCGGCGACATAACCGGCCTCCGTCGCCTGGCGGCGCTCGCCCCGAATCTCTTGGGACTGAAGCAGCGCACCGTTCGACCGCGCGCCGCGCGAATCCGAGCGTGAGGAACGAATTCGTCGATCAGTCACCAACTCCGGAAAGACCGCGAGCAACTCAACCGGAAACTTGGTCAGGTAGTTTCCTTGGCCAGCGCGAAGCGTGCCGTCCTTGCGGATGTTGAACGGGAAGTACAGCAGTCCGTCGAACCGGCCGGCGAGCGCATCTCGAACGGCCCGCACCTCGCCGAAGCGCTTATTAACTTCGTTGTAGTCGAGCAGTTCGTCCAGCGCGGTGTAGTCGCGAAGCAAAGCCTCAGTTCCAGACGTAGGCGATGCGTCACTGTACACGACGCTATCGGTTTCGTACGGTGCGCCGTCGACGATCGACCAGCCCACAAAGGCTGAAGGCGCCCCACTCGGCCGGTCGGTATCCCAATGGAAAATTACGTCACCATCTTGCACGAACTTCACGAGTTCGTAGTAGGGCATAGCTGCCCCATTTTGTTTCCTGTGCGGAGCTCGAATTGCGTCGCCGTAGTCGCGACGCTTGATGGTCTCCATCCAGTAGCGCTGCGTAGGGTCGTTTGCCCACCACTCATTGATCACAATGCCCTCATCCCCACGGCTGGAACGACATGACCCCGGGTGGATAACCGCAGCCTGCCGCCGAAGCGACGGTAGCGTGACGAGCATCCAGACAGAACCCTCCCCGAGGGCGAATTCTTCAGTCCACATACCGGCCCTTCGGGCCAAATGCATCAACACCTTTAGAGCCATAGCTATGTTCATCGAGGGCTTTTCGACACCGTTGAGCCGCATGCTGAAGCCACGCAGGGCGAACCGTCCGATACGTGGCAGAAGTCATTCGGCCACCTTGTCGAGAAGCTTCTGCCACGCGAGCCGTGTCGTACCGACGACTTCGTTGTCGAGACGGACGTCGAGGACGCCAGGGCCTACTGGTCGCAGATCGGTGACAACGCGCGCAGAGTCTTCTCCGTCCTGGTCGAGGCGGCACCGGAGCCCGTCCCGTCGCCCGTCGTTGCCGAACGTGGCGGGTTCGACGGCGTCCGCACCGTCGCCGCAGCCCTCGCCCACACACACAACACGGCCCTGCGCTTCGGCCACGCGATGCCGTCCCAGTTCATCCCGGGTAATCCCAGCTCGTACTGGATGGACGAATCGACTGCCGAGACGTTCGCTACCGTCATTGCGGGGATCCGCGAGACCGAGGCGGAGGCTGCCGATCTCGCCCCGGATTGGTCGGCACTTGTCACCGAAGCAGACAACGAGGTCCAGCCGTTGCTCCGGGAGCTTGCCGTGGCCGGTGATCTGCCGGTGCCCGCCGTCGGGGAGGAGATCGGCGACGGGATCGCGACGTTGCTGACGTGGCCCGAGCTGCGAATCGCCGTCCTGGCTGCGGGGGCAGGGCTCGAGGAGCGGACAGAGCTGCGGGATGCGGGCTGGGTCGTTGTCGAGAGGGAACCGTCCACGGTCGTCGCCGCGGTGCGGACCGCACTGCCGGCGGATGTACGGTCCTGACGACGACGCCGTGCGCGCCAACCGTCTCGCCCTGTGCGACCTCACCGGCCGGACCCTTGCCACCGGCCTGGACCTGCTCGGTATCCGGGCACCCGAGAGGATGTGACCATGCCGGATCAGCCGCCCATCCTGTCGAACGTCCCCGACTCCTTCCCCTGGGGCGTCCTGACACGCCGCCATCCCGACCTCATCGCAACGGTCCGCCGCCTCGTGCCCTACCCGCCGGAGGTCCAGGGGGCGCTCGACGAGCTGCGGGACATGGACACCATCCCGCCCCTGCCCGCCGGCGCCCGCGACCGGGCGGCGTGGCAGGTGTGGTCGGCGGCGTACGTGGGTCAGAAGTGGCTCGACGTCCCGTTCCTGTGGGCCGAGTCGTACTTCTACCGCCTGCTGCTGGAGGCCACCGGCTACTTCGGGTCGGGGCCGTGGGCCGGTGTCGACCCGTTCGCCCCGCAGAAGAGCGCGGAGCTCGACTCGCCCGACCTGGCGCGCGACCTGGAGAACCTGGGCGACCTGGTCGGTGCGCCGGAGCAGGACGGCCTGTCGGCGGCGCTGACCGCCGCGCTGTGGGGCAACCGGGCCGACCTGGGCTTCCGGATGTCCGACCCGTCGGCCCAGGACAGGTCCCAGGTCGACGACCTCGTCGCCGACGACTCGGCCGAGCTGTGGCGCCTCCTGGACGGCGGCACGGAGAACCGGGTGCACCTCGTCGCCGACAATGCCGGCCGCGAGCTCGTCGCCGATCTGGTGCTGATCGACCGTCTGCTGGAGACCGGCCGGGCCGCGACCGTCGTCCTGCACCTCAAGCCGCAGCCGTACTACGTCTCCGACGCGACGGTGACCGACCTGCTCCAGGTGCTGCGGCGCCTGGAGGCGGCGGGCGGGGCCGCCTGCGGCATCGCAGGACGGCTCGGGACGGCGATCGGCGACGGGCGGGTCCGGGTCCGGGCGCACGCGTTCTGGTGCACGCCGCTGACCTTCCACGAGATGCCGTCCGACCTGGTGGCCGAGCTCGGTGGGGCGTCCGTCGTCGTCGTGAAGGGCGACCTGAACTACCGGCGCCTGGTGGGCGACGCCCACTGGGAGCCCACCACGACGTTCCGGGATCTCACGGCCTACTTCCCCGCGCCCCTGGTCGCGCTGCGCACCCTCAAGTCGGACGTGGCCGTCGGCGTGGACCCGGACCGCCTGGCGCACCTGGAGGCGACCACGCCCGGGTGGCGTACCGACGGCACGCACGCCGTCATCCACGTGCGGCCCTGAGCACAGCACAGCACAGGCCGGCCCGCAGCAGCGGGCCGGCCTGCTTCTGCCGTCGACGGTCAGCCCGTCGCCACGAGCTGCGGCTCCTTCCGGCCCGGCGGGTCGTCCGGCGTCGGCGTCGGCTCCGGAGCAGGCGGCGGGGTCGGCTCCGGAGAAGGCTCCGGTTCCACCGGCAGCTGCGCCGTCCCGCCGCCGACGAACGCGTCCTCGTCGCCGTAGCCCACGATGTCGACGCGGGACTCCTGCACGGTCCGGGGCAGCTCGGCGTGGTCGCGGCGGAACTCCGCGGTCGGCGTCTGCTTCCTCGGCGACTTGTCCAGCTCCACGCCGCCGTAGATCGGGTAGACCCAGGTGTAGGGCTCGCCGTCGACGATCTCCTCGCGGGTGACCTCGAACTGGACCCGGGTCCAGTCGTTCTCCATCATGTCGTCCCAGACGTCCTTGGCCTCCCAGTCGGTCCCCTCGGGCCAGAAGGACACGTCACCGGAGTCGATGATCTCGTCGTACGGCCCGGGGTTCGCCTCGTTGCGCTGCTTCACCCACGCCGCCGCGACGCGCGCCCGGTAGACGCTCCGCAGGTCCGCGTACTTCGGGTCGGTGTTGATCAGTTGCTCGACGGCGGGCGCCAGGTGCTCCTGCGCCATCCGGAAGTTGTGGTCCATGATCTCGTCGGTCGCGGTGCAGGGCTCCTGGCCGTCGGGGTAGTTCGTGAACTCCATCCGCTCCTTGCCCACGCTCAGCGGGGCGTCCAGGATGTACAGCCGGTCACCCTCCTGGCGCACCTTCGCCGGGGCGGCGAAGATCCACTGGCGGGTGGAGGGCCAGCACACGCTGCCGTCCGGGTTGGTGCGCAGCGAGTCCCAGTACGCCGCCCCTACCTCGGTCGCCGGGTTGGTGAGCGCCGTGAAGTCGCGCTTCATCTCCAGGTCGGCCTCCAGGAGCACGCGGGCGGCCTTCGTGTCCGCGAACAGCGGGTCGGTCACCTGGTCCGGGTGGTCCGGGTTGAGGTTGACCCAGAACACCTGGTCCGGCAGGGCGAGCCAGGTATAGAACGCGTCCGAGCTGAGGTCCAGGACGTCCTCGCCGCCGAAGGACGGGTTGGCGGCCTCGTCGGGGTTGTCGTCCGCCTGGAACGAGTAGCCGACGTCGCCCGTGCCCGGGTCGACCTCGAGGTAGCTGAGCTCCAGCGTGGACCAGTCGATCCCGCCCGGCCGCCGGAACCCGTCCTGGCGCGCGCCGAGCTCACGTGGCAGGTTCTGGTAGCGCCGCGCCTCCTCCGGGGTCCGGCCGGTCTGCTTGGCCATGTCCTGCACCTTGCTGTTCTGGCCCTTCGCGTTCGGGTCGATCGGGCCGGGTGCGCAGCGCGCGGCGAGCGTCTGGGCCTTGCCCGTGGCACAGCCGGCGCCGCCCGGGAGGTTCGGCTGGGCGTTGGTGATCCGGGGCTTGACCTTGACCCTGGCGGAGTCCGCCCCGGCGTTCTTGAGCGCCTCCTTGGTGGCCTTGTCGGGCTCCTGGCCGTGCACGTACGTGGCGCGGGACAGCGTCTTGTCGTTGACGAGGGCCTGGTACCGCAGGAGCTGCTCCCGGGTGTACCCGGAGCCCGCCTTCACCTCGATGGCGAACCGTGTGTGCCGGTGGATGATGTCGACGCGCACCCCCTTGCCCTTGGGGCCCATCGTCTTCTCGCACAGCCAGTCGTCGCCGGTCAGCCCGAGCTTCTCGACCACGAGCTTGTGGAAGGCGTGCCCTCGGGCGTTGTTGTCGTGCACGGTGACGTAGCTGCTGCGCCACCCGTCGAAGGCCCCGTTGATCTGCGCCTTCGTCTTGAGCTCGGGATGCTGGTCGAGGTAGGCGTTCCAGCGCGCGAACAGATGACCCTCGGTGCCGACGCTCTTCCCGCGGTACCTCGTGCCGAACTCCGCCCGCACCTTCGCCGGGTCGTCGCTCGGCAGCACGGCGTTCCGCACCGGCTCGGCCGGGTTCACGTAGTCCAGGGCCAGCTCCCCGAGCCCCGCGAACTCCGCGGGGTCAGGCATCGTCGACCGCGGCGGCCCCGTGGGCTTGGGCAGCTTGAACAGGTCCCGACACAGCTTTCCGGTGAGCGGCGCCGCGGAGGCGGACTCCGCGTTCGGCACCGTCACGAAGGAGAAGATCAGGGCGAGTGCGAGGAGGACCGTCGGTAGTCGTTTCCGAGCATCGGTCGTCACGGACACGATGGCTCCTTCCAGGACGATGGGCCGTCCGGCCATGGAGCCGGACGTCGCGCGGCAGCACCAAACGGTCCCAGCAAAATGGAACAAGCGCGACAAAATTCGGCACAGGGCGAAGCAGCGACAATCTGTGGCGACGACGGCGCCCGCCCGCCTACCGTGGCGCCATGCAGACGACGTCGGACGACGACCTCACCCGCTGGCTCGACCACCTCGGCCCGATGCTCGACGGGCTGGCGGACCTCGTCGCCGACGACGGCACGACGCTCGACCACTCGGCGGCGTCCCTGCGCGACCTCGAACGCCTCCTGCTCGACGAGACCCAGGCCGCTCCGCCCCGCGAGGGCCTGGTCGAGGCGCTGGGCGGGTACCTCGGCGAGACCCTGCTGACCGCCGGCGGCGGCGCCTGGTCGTGGGACGAGGGCTCCGGCCTGCCCGTCGCCGTCCTCGACGCCGGCGGGACGGTCGAGCCGATGCCGCTCGCCCTCGACGCCGTCACCCGCCGCACCGGCACGGTCTGGACCGCCGAGCTCGAGCGCGTCACCGCGGCGGCGGCGCGGCGTCGGGCCGACGACGACGGCTGGGAACCGCGCCGCGCCGACCGGCCCGCGCTGCCGGCCGGGGCAGAGGACGAGGCGCCCGACCCGTGGCTCACCGCCTGGCTGGCCACGCGCCGCGAACAGTTCTCCGCCTGGGCCGCGGACACCGGACGGGCCCAGGAGCTCGACCTCAGCCCGGCGTCCCTGGTCCCGCTCGCGCAGGTGGTGCGGCAGCGCGTCGCCTCCGAGGAGGCCCTGGACGCTCAGATCGAGACCGACTTCCTCCAGGGCGCGATCTGGTACCTGGGCGAGGTGGCGCGGATCCACCGCGGCGCGCGCTGGCGCTACACGCCCGACCCGGACGGCACGAGCGAGAACCCGTCGGTGGGCAGGCCGTGGGTCACGCAGGACGACGGCGGCGGCTCCGCGATCCCCGCCCTGGAGCTGTGGGTCGTGGTCCGGGCCGACACCGACGACGTGCTCCTGGAGCGGTTCGAGGAGTTCGACTGACCGGGAGCGCTGACCCGGTGTGACCTCGCTGACGAACGCCGTGCCGGCCGGGGCCGAGCACATACGCTGTGACCGGACGCGTCCCACGCCTCGAAGGAGCACGACGATGAACGACGAGGGCCGAGGACAGGCATGATCGACCCGCTCGTCGCGACGTTCGTGATCCTGGCGCTGGCGGTGCTCGGTTTCGCGACCAACCGGATACCGCTCGTGATCGTGGCCATGTTCGTCCCGGTGGCGTTGTGGGCCACGGGCGTGCTACCGCTGGGCGAGGCACTGGGCGGGTTCAGCGACCCGATCGTCCTGTTCATCGCCACCCTGTTCGTGCTCAGCGAGGCGCTGGCGACGACGGGCATCACGGCATGGATCGGGGCACAGCTCGAACGCTGCTCGACGCTCGGGCGCACCGGGCTGCTCACGACGATGGTCGGCGGCACGGCATTGCTCGCCGCGGTCATCAGCATCAACGGGGCGGTCGCCGCGCTGCTGCCGGTCGCCGTCGTCGCCGCCGCACGGGCGGGCGTCGTGCCCTCGAAGATGCTCATCCCCCTGGCGTTCGCCGCGAGCGCCGGCTCGATGCTGACGCTCACGGGGACGCCGGTGAACGTCATCGTGTCGGAGCTCGCCGCTGAGTCGGGCGGCCGCGAGTTCGGGTACTTCGAGTTCGCGCTGGTGGGTCTTCCGCTGGTCGTGCTGACGATGCTCCTCGTGGTGCTCTTCGGTGACCGGCTGCTGCCGGAGCGGTCGCCGGAGCGCCTGGTGGACGTCGCGGGCGACCCGAAGGACCGGGTGCGGTCGTGGCAGGAGAGCTACGCCGCGGAGCTCGATGCGGCGCGGCTGTTCACGGACTCGTCCGGGGTGGTGGAGGTGCTCATCGCGCCGCGCTCGACGCTGATCGGCCGGCGGGTCAGTCCGGGCATGACGACGCGGGACGAGAACCTCGTCGTCGTCGCGCTGCGGCGGGCGACCGACACGGCGAGCGGTTCGTCGTCGTCCGCCCCGCTGCCGCTGCAGGCCGGTGACTCCGTGCTGGTGCGCGGGCCGTGGGACGCGCTGCACCGGTACACGCAGTCGCCGGACGTGATCGCCGTCGAGGCGTCGCAGCGGCTGCAGCGGAGCGTGCCGCTCGGGGCGGGCTGGAAGCGGTGCCTCGGGGTGCTGGTGGCGGCGATCGTGCTGCTGGCGACGGGTGCCGTGCCGCCGGTGATCGTCGGGCTGCTGGCGGCGGGGGCGCTCGTGCTGCTGCGGGTGATCACCGTGCCCCAGGGGCTTCGTGCGGTGTCCTGGGACACGGTGATCCTCATCGCGGCGCTGATCCCGTTGTCGGCGGCGTTCGTGTCCTCGGGTGCGGCGGACATGATGGCCGAGCTCCTGATGCGCCTGACCGGGAGTGCGTCGCCGCACCTGGCGCTACTGGCGCTGTGCGCGCTCACGCTGGTGCTGGGGCAGTTCATCTCGAACGTGGCGACGGTGCTGGTGATGGCACCGGTCGCGGTGTCGTTCGCCCAGACGCTCGACGTGAGCGTGCTGCCGTTCATGATGGCTCTCGCGGTGGTGGGCGCAGCCGCGTTCCTGACGCCGATCGCGACGCCGGTCAACCTCATGGTGCTGCAGCCCGGTGGCTACCGGTTCGGCGACTACTGGAAGCTCGGGCTGCCGCTGGCGCTGCTCTTCCTCGCGACGGCGGTCTGGTACGTGCCGCTGGTCTGGCCGTTCTGAGCGGCCGGCTCAGTACTGCGAGGCCTCGACCACCTGGAACGTCGCGGTCCGCAGGGCGTCGAGCTGGTCGCTCTGCACGAAGACGAACAGCTCGTGGTCCTGGCTCTGGCCCGCCGCGAGCTCGCTGACGAACAGGATGTCGTCGGCGATGCGCTTGCCGTCGCCGTCGACCGCCTCGATCCGCACGTCGTAGCTGAAGGCCTCGGCGGCGTTGTTGGTGACGGTGACCGGGAGCGCCGACTCGACCAGCCCGAACTCGTCCTCGGTGGCCTCGAAGGTGCCGAGGTCGACGGTGAGGTCGGTGGCCAGGACGTCCTCGGTGGCCGAGCCGTCCAGCCGGTCGAGGTCGTCGCCGAGCTCCGCCGACGCCTCCTCCACGGCGTCCACGGCGGCGAGGGTCACGGCCGTCGAGACGGCGAACCCGATGCCGGACAGGACGGCGATCACGACGGCGGCGATCGCCATCCCCCGACCGGACCGGCTGCCGCGCGCCCTGACCAGGCCGGCGATCCCGAAGATGAGCGCCAGGAACCCGAGGAACAGGGCGAACCAGTTCACGACGGGAATCAGGCAGAGCAGCAGCGCGACGGTCGCGACGATCATGCCGGTGAGGGCGATGCCGTTGCTCCGCGGGGCGGGACGCGCGGGGCTCTGCTCGGGGACTGCGGGGGCGGGAGGCTGCTGGGACATGTGGGCTCCAACGTCTGGGGTGACTGTGCGTCTGGGATGTCTGTGGCCCGGCGCGACCCGTGCGGTTCTGGGGACCGCGGTGAGGGCCGCGCCGGTGGCACCACCCTGCCGGGAGCGCGGTAGGGCGCACATCGCCCGATCCGGTACGGGCGGCCTACCCGATCGGGCCGGCAAGATCACCCGGTCCGACGACGCGGTCGGCTCGCCGCGCGACATAACCTCACCGACATGCATCCGCCGCACGTACCGCACCTGGCGGACTCCATCCCGATCGCCGCCCGCCTGCGCCGGCTCGCGCCCACGGCGGGCAGCGTGGCCGGGTCGCTGGGCCTCGCCCTGCTGTGCTTCGCAGGCTCCGCGAGCGCGGTCACCTTCCTCGACATGGTCGGCCGCCCGGGCGGGCTCGACCCGGCGACGGTCGATCCCCGGCCGGCCTCGCTGATCGCGTTGCTCGTCCTGTTCCTGGCACCGTGGAGCGTCTTCCTCCGGAACGTCGCGCCGGTGACCGTCGTCCTCGCCACGAGCGCCCTGCCGCTGCTGCTCCCCTACGACGCGCTCACGCCGCTCGTCTGCCTGCCCGCGGTGTACGCGCGACGGTCCGGCGCGGCGGTGATCGGCTGCACCGCCGCGGCGGCCGTCGCCGTCACCGCGGCGACCTGGCGGCAGCTCGCGCTGGTCGAGGAGTACCGCCTGTTCACGATCAAGGACGAGGTCACCGGCGAGATCACCGGCGCGCTACCCGTCTCGGGGTACGTGATCCTCGGCGTGGTCGCCCTGGGCGCCGCGGTCGGCATCGGGTTCTGGCGCCGGGTGGTCGCGGGACGGCGTGACGTCGTGACCCTCACCGAGCAGCACTCGGCGGAGACCGCCGTGCTGCACGACCGGATCACCCGCCAGACCGAGCGCGACGAGATCGCCCGCGAGGTGCACGACACCGTGGCCCACTCGCTGTCGCAGATCGCGCTGCAGGCGTCCGTGCTCGAGACCTCGGCCGACACGTCCGCCGAGATCCGCGACGCGGCGGCCCGCATCCGCGCGTCCGCGCGCCAGGCCGGCGCGGAGCTGCGCGGCGTGCTCACCACGCTGCGCACCGGCGCCGACGGCCTGACGCCCGTCTCCTTCGACGACCTCGGCGCGCTCCTGCTCTCCCTGCACGACCAGGGCGCGCGCATCAACAGCACGGTGCTCGTCTCCGAGGGGCACACGGCCGCCACCGTGCTGACGCGGGCGTGCTACCGCATCGTGCAGGAGTCGGTCACCAACGCCCTCAAGCACGCCCCCGGCCTGCCGATCGACATCGTGCTGCGCGGCGCCCCCGTCGCGGGCGTGACCATCACGGTCCGCAACACCCTGCCGGACGGCGGCGCACCGCCCGCGGCCGGCACCCGGTCCGGGATCACGGGCATGACCGAGCGCGCCCTCGCGCTCGGCGGCAGCCTCAGCGCCGGGCCAGTCGACGGTCGCTGGGTCGTGGACGCCCACCTCCCCTGGCATCAGGCCTGATCAGCGGGGATGTAAGACCTGGCGGCTACGGTGTGGACCGTGACCAGAGTGCTGATCGTCGACGACGACTCCTTCGCCCGCACCATGATCCGCACGATCCTGGCGGCCCAGGGCATCGATGTGGTCGGCGAGGCCGCGGACGGCGACGAGGTCCCGGCCGCCGTCGCGGAGCACCGGCCCGACATCGTGCTGGTGGACCTCCAGATGCGCCGTGTCGACGGCGTCGAGGCTATCCGTCGCAACGCGTCCCTGCCAGGCGCACCGCGGTTCGTCGCGCTCACCGGCTACGGCAACGAGGACGCCGTGGTCCAGGCCCTGCGGGCGGGCGCGGCCGGCTTCCTCTCCAAGGACGACGACCCGAGCACCCTCGCCACACACCTGCGCGCCGTCGCGGACGGCGGAGGCGCGCTCGGCCCCGACGCCGCGGCCCTCGTGATCCAGCGCATGACGACGCCGGAGGGCCAGGACCGGGCCGCCGCTGCACGCACCCAGCTCCAGCTCCTCACCGAACGTGAGCGCGAGGTGGCCGCGCTCGTCGCCGGCTACACCAACCAGCAGATCGGGACGCGGCTCGGGATGTCGGACAACACGGTGAAGGCGCACGTGACGCGGGCACTGACCAAGCTGGGCATGAACAACCGGGCGGAGCTGGCGGTGCTGGCCGACCGGGCAGGCCTGACCGCGTAGACGTCGTGCCGCCGGTCGGCGCCGGCCGTCCGGCCTGAGAGAAGCGCTAGTATCCCTTCCAGGTCCAGAGTGACCAGCGATACGCCCTCCGCGTGCTGGTCCGGCAACCGCGCCCCTGTGCGCACGGTGCTCCAGGAGGAAGACCGGCCCACCCCGCACGGCGGTGGGAAGAGCGACAGGAGCAGACATGATCACCCTCGTCCACGAGTCCGGCGTCGTCCGGAAGCACACCACGCGCGACGAACGGCTGCGGGCCCTGCAGCGGCGTCGGCACCTCCTGGAGAGCGGGCGGCTCTGCTCTGCCTGCCTGACCGGAACCTGGCCGATGACGCAGTTCCGGGCGCGGCAGTACGTCTGCGACCGCTGCCTGCGCCTCGACATCACGGTGACCCGCCTGACGGGAGCCGACGCGCGGGCGGTGACACTCGCCGACGGCCAGCGCGCCGACTCGCTGTCCTACCGGGCGGCCCAGCTCAACCAGGCGTTCGCGGCGGCCGAGGACCTCGGCCTGCTGGTGATGCCGATGGAGGGCGGCCGGGTGCTGACCACCGCCGACCTCGCCCAGGTGCTCCCCGAGGACGCCGTGTCGGCCGGGCGGCGGTTCGTGTCGTGGATGCGCGCGGTCGCGCCGGTCGCGGCTGCCGAGCGCGAGGCGGTGCTGCGCGGGATCGGTCGGGTCGTGACCGGGGGTGACGTGCCGGCTTGAGGTACGGCGGAGGCGCGGGACGCGTCGCGCCGCGGGCGAGGTGCCGGGTGGGGCTGATCCCGTTCACCTCAGCGGCGACGAATCTTCGTGAGCCGAATAATTCGGCTCACGAAGATTCGTCGTGCCTCGGCTGAACGGAATTCGGCGTGCCCGGCACTCGCTCGACGAAGAACGTTGTCGGCGCGGCGGATCTCCCGCTCCCGCCGGCGGAGGCGCCGGCGGGAGGTCCCGACGGCAGAGCCGGCGACCGGGACAGGGGGCGGGGGGCAGGAACAGCGGGCAGCGGGCAGAACCATGGGCATCACCGATCCAGACAGCCACCGGACGGCGTCCCGCACCTACACGACGAGGCTGAGCGGCTCCCCGGCGGCGGTCCAGCGGAACCGCGAGGCGACGTCGGGCGCCTCGGCGAGCGCGGCGAGCACGGACGCGCGCCCCTGCCGGAAGTGGGACCACCCCTCGTAGTGCACGGGTACGACCGTGGGGATGCGCAGCAGCCGGACCAGCTCGACGGCGTCCGCGCCGCTCATCGTGTAGGCGAGGGGCCCGGTGAGCGGGAACCCGACCCGGCCGAGGTGCAGCACCGCGGTGCCGACGGCGACGCGTTGCGGGAGGGTCCGCAGAGGGTCGTACAGCACGGTGTCGCCCGAGATCCACAGCGCACCGTGCTCCTGTCCCGGCCACGTGAGAGCGAAGCCGACGACGTCGCCCACCACGGGCCGGCTGCCCGCTGGTCCGTGCCGGGCGGGTGTCGCCGTGACGGTGATGTCCGGTCTGCCGGCCGCGCGCAGGAGCGTGGTGTCCCAGGGTCGCAGGCCGACCGTCCCGCGGCCGAGACGGTTCGCACCCGAGGCGGTGGTCACCACGGCGCCGGCTGCCGGGAGCAGGAGCCGGCCGGCGTCGTCGAGGTTGTCGGCGTGGTGGTCGTGGGTGAGCAGGACGGCATCGATGGGACCGATGTCGGCGGCCGGGATGGCCGGGCCGGTGAGCTTGCGTGACGACGTCCCCCAGCCGAACCGGTAGGTCCGGCCGGGGGCGTCGAACGTGGGGTCGGTGAGGATCCGCCAGCCCTCGACCTCCAGGAGGGTGGTCGGCCCGCCGATGTGGGTGAGGGTGAGGACCGACATGGTTCAGCGGCCCGAGGCGGTGGTCCGGTGCGCGTGGGTCAGCGCCCACTCCAGCGCGTGGTCGGCGATCTCCTCCCAGCCAGGTCCGGCGACCATGAGGTGCGGGCGACCGGCGTAGGTCTCGTGCTCGGTCACGGTGCCCGCAGCCTTGTAGTGCTTCACGTTCGAGGCCTGGACGGCCACGGGCATGATGTGGTCCTCGGCCCCGGACAGGAACAGCAACGGCGCCCGGTCGGGGTTCTTGAAGTCGACCCAGGCGCCCTGGTGGCCGGGCTGGTAGTTGGCCAGCACGGAGTCGAACAGCACGCGGCCCGACGCCGGGATGTGGTAGCGCTCGTAGAACGCGAGCGACTGCTCGTCCGTGTACGTGTTGGTGAACGCGTACTTCCACTGCTGCGGGTCGAGGCCCACGGCCCGGTGGTGGTTGAGGGGGTTCTTCAGGGCGGGGAACACCGAGTGGAGCTGGGTCCAGGGCGTGACACGGATGCCCTCGGTGGGTGCCGAGTTCAGCGCGACGCCGGCACAGCCGTAGCCGTGGTCCATGACCACCTGCATGAACGCTCCGCCGGCGGAGTGACCCATGAGGATCGGCGGGGAGTCCAGGGTGTCGAGGAACGCTTCCAGGTTGCTGACGATGGCCTCGATGGTGAGGTCCGCGATCGGCGTCGGGTCGGCCCGCAGCGCCTCGACCTCGACCTCGAAGCCCGGGTAACCGGGGGCGTGGACCGTGTATCCCTGGTCCTCGTAGCGGGCCTTCCAGTGTTCCCACGAACGGGGCGTGACCCAGAAGCCGTGGATCAGGACGATGGTGTCGGTGGTGGTGCTCATCAAGGTTCCTCTCGGGTGCTCAGCCGTCGATGAGGTCGGGGAGATCGGCGTGGCGCCGCGTGTGATCGGTGGACCACCAGGGCCGGCACCTCGACCATGGCGAGTTCCGGCCGCACGTCCGTGACGAACGGGTTCAGGCTGCCACGGACGACCGGCGCACCACTTGACTGTGCGCGCACACCTCTTGCGCGTACCTGCACGGCTGCTCACGACGACGAGCCGCGCACCGGCCGGCCCCCTTGCGCACACCGGGAGCCTGCGTCATCGTCGTCCTGGGGGCTCGGCTCCGACTGCAACCCGTGAGGTGCCCG
Organism: Promicromonospora thailandica; assembly: GCF_024171955.1. Lineage (GTDB taxonomy): Bacteria > Actinomycetota > Actinomycetes > Actinomycetales > Cellulomonadaceae > Promicromonospora > Promicromonospora thailandica. The sequence continues at coordinate 352,181 of NZ_JAMTCS010000004.1, forward strand.
TGCAGGTTCTCGACACCGCCACCGTGCCGCCCAGCGACCGACTCGACATGCTCGTCGACTCGATGACCAGCGCAGCCATGGCCACGACGTTCACGCCCGCGCGACCCGACGACCGGGTCCGCCTGGCCATGAGCGCCTGGCACCTCGGCGCCGTCGGCCTGTTCGACGCCGCCTGCTCGGCCCACACCCTGCGTCGCGACGCACGCAAAGCCGCTGACGACGAGCCCGCCTCGCTGCTCCTCACCTACGGGCTGCGCGGCACCGGCGTGCACACCCACCTCGGCCGTGCGCTCACGGTCAGGCCGGCCCTGCTGTGGGCGACGGACCTGACCGAGTCGTACGTGCACCGCATCGACGACACCCGCACCCTCACCGCCAAGATCGAGATCGCCGCGCTGGGCATCCCGCACGACCTGCTCCGACCGGCTCTGGAACACATCGGCACGAACCCGCTCACGCCCTTGTTCGTCAGCCACATCACGGGAGTCCGGCGCATCGCCGACCAGGTCGACGGGGACGCGGCAGCGGCACTCGGGGCCGCGACGCTGTCCCTTGCCCGCGCCCTGGTGGCGAGCAGCACCACCGACGAACACCTCGAGCGCGACGCCCTGGAGGACGCGCTCCTGCTCCGCGTCCAGGACTTCGCCCGTCGCCACCTCGGTGACCCCGCCCTCGACGCCGACCTGATAGCGCGGGCCCACCACGTCTCGGTGCGGCACCTCTACAAGGTGTGCGCGCGAGCGGAGCTCCGACTGGAGCAGTGGATCATCCGCGAACGCCTCAGCTGTGCGGCCGACGAGCTCGCCCGCCGCTCGCCCACGAGCGGCACCATCGCCGCCACGGCGCACCGGTGGGGGTTCACCAGCCCGTCCCACTTCGCCACACGCTTCCGAGCGGCGTACGGCGTGACGCCCCGTGAATGGCAGCTGCTGCACCACCGGTAACCGCTGATGCTGGGCGGGCGCCCCGAGGGGCTCGGCTCAACCGTCCCGGCCGAAGGACCGCAGGTCGCTGCGCAGCCGCTCGGTCTTCGGATCCCACCCGTAGGTGAGGTCTCGGACGTCGAGCGCGCGCAGGACCAGGGCGCGGTCCGCCTCCCCGATCTGGCCGGTCAGGCGCAGCAGCGTGAACCCCGCGCCGATGACGATGTCGTTCAGGTCGACGTCGTCCTCGTTCAGGTCGGACGGCGCCGGCGTCCCGTCCTCGAACCACTCCGGTGCGATCTGCTGCAGCGTCGACGTGCTGTCCAGCTCGTCGATCCGCTGCACCCCCTCGGCCAGCAGGTCCCAGCCCTCGTCGTTGCCGAAGGGCGCGAAATCGTCGGCCGGGTCGTCATAGATCGGGTCCCGGAAATGAGCGGCGAAGGCGGGGTGCTTGGGGCCCAGGTCCTCGTCCGTGCCGGTGTCGTCCATCTCGGGGTCCATCCTGTCGTCCGCATTCATCGACGTACCTCGCCACGTGAGCCGGCCAGGGCGGCGGACCCCGAGCGGGCGAGGCCGACCTGTGATCCGGGAGCCCCGAGATCGTGGGACCAGACGATGGCGCCGTCGGCGCCCAGGCGGACGACGGTGTCCCCCACGGCGTACACGACGTCGCCGTCGTGGGTGGTCAGGACGTCGTCATCCGCCGTCGGTCGCGGGTACCCGTCCGGCAGAGCGATGGTCACGTGTCCGACGAGCGGACTCCCGTCGGCTGCGCTGCGTGCCAGATCCGTGACGCTGATCTGCTCGCCGTCGCTCCATGAGTACCAAGACACCAGCGCACGGTAGCGGACGTCGTCCGCGGTACCACGCCTGCCGTGCGACAGTTCGCCCGGGTGAACAAGCGGCCGACGCGCGGGCGCGGTGACCCGCTGGCGAGCGTCCCGCCTGCTCATGGGCGTCCGTCGCGGGCTACCGACCTGGCACTCACCGGTACGCCGCGACGACCTCGATGGTGCCGACGATGTTCGCGTTGAGCTCGTCCAGGTCCTCGGCCGGGATCCAGTACTCCAGGATCGTCACGCCGCCGACCTGCTGGACCTCGTACCGGTCCAGGAACTTTGTGCTCACCTCGAACCGCGTCACGAATCCAGCGCCGGAGTGCTTCACGTTCCAGTCCCGGGCGATCCGCGTCGCGTAGTCCTCGTTCAGCACCGGGTAGAAGATCGGCTGGTCCGGGAGACGCGGAGGCCACGCCCGCCATCCCGTCGCCTCGACGAGGGCCAGCTCCTCCGGGCCTGTCGGCCGCCACAGGGTCACCGTCTCCATGGCGGGGATCCTTCCAGGGCTGCGGGCGACGGTCACGCTCATTGCGACGTCGTCACCTCACCCCTTGAGCGGGTCGTGCCCCCAGTTCATCAACGAGTACCGCCACGGCGTGTCCTTCACGTCCCCGTCCGGGCGTTGCGCCAGGTGCCGGTGCACGTAGCCGACCACCTTCCGCATGTGCGCCTCGTCGTCGTCCGTCAGGTCGGCCTTCTTCGTGCGCAGCAGCGTCACGATGCGCCGGCCGGACTCGTGCCCCACCGACTCGCCGCCGTCGGACTGGCCCACCGACTTCGACTCGTCGGTGTCCAGCCAGCGCTCGAGCTCGCTCGCCGTCATGTTCACGGCCTCACCGAAGTCGTCCCGGGTCTGGTCGCTCATGCGTCCTCCTCCAGCGCCGACGGCTTGTGCACCGCGTCCTTGCCGGTCTTGTCGCTGCGCACGCGGTACTGCGGGTCGTCCTCCGACGCGCGGACCGTCCGCCCCGCCGCGTCCGTGTCCTCGGTGATCTTCTCGACCACCTCGCCGTGCACGGTCTGCCCGTGGCTACGCCACGTGACCTCGTCGCCTGTGCCGTACGTGTCGTCGCTCATGCCCTCAGGGTGTGCAGACCGGCCGCGGCTCGCATCAGCAGGACGTGCCGGACAACCCGCCGCGTGTATCAAACGCACCCGGCCCGACTCGTTCTCCCTGCGCACCAGAATGTGGGGCGCGCCCCGCTCGCCTGGGGCTCCGTCGTCTCGACGTCCGCACGCGACCTGGAAAGCCCCCATGCCCGAACTTCGCCTGACCCTGCTCGGCCCGGTCCGCATGTGGCGGGACGGCGCCGCCGTGCCGCTGGGCTCTCCCCAGCAGCGCGCCGTGCTCGCCGTGCTGCTCCTGCACCAGGGGCGCGCCGTGCCCGCCGACGACCTCGTCGACGCCCTGTGGGGCGAGAACCCGCCACGGAGCGCGGGCGGGACGCTGCGCACGTACGTCTCCCGGCTGCGGCAGGTGCTCGCCGGCTCCGCCGTCACGATCGAGACGGCGGACGACGGGTACGCCGTCCACACCCCGCCCGACGTCGTCGACACCGCTCTCTTCGAGACGCTCGTCGCCCGGGCGCGCGACCACGTGGCGGCGGGCGACCGGCGCGCCGCGAGCACGGTGCTGAGCCAGGCGCTCGCGCTGTGGTCGGGCGAGGGGCTCGACGGCGTGCCGGGCGAGTACGCCGCCCGGCACCGGTCCCGGTGGCAGGCCGCGCGCCTGGCCGCCGTCGAGCTGCGGTACAGCACCATGCTCGACGCCGGGTCCGACATCTCGGACGAGGAGGACGTCGCGGCCGACCTGGCGCTGCTCGTGCATCAGCACCCCTACCGGGAACAGCTGCGGGAGCTGCTCATGCGCACGCTGTACCGGCGGGGCCGTCAGGCCGAGGCCCTGGCCGTGTACCGGGCGGGCGAGTCCCTGCTGCGCGAGGAGCTCGGCATCGATCCGGGGCCCGCGCTCCAGGCGGTGCACCAGCGGATCCTCGTGTCGGACCCGGCGCTCCTGACACCACCTCGGCACATCAGCATCGCGACCGGTGGTCCCGCGCCGGTCCTGCTGCCGCCGCGCATCCCCCAGTTCACCGGTCGGCAGGCCGAGCTCGCCCGCATCGAGACGGCGCTCGCGCCGCCCACCGACGGGTCCGTCACGACCGTCGGGGTGCACGGCCTCGACGGTCTGGGGAGGTCGGCCCTCGTGGTCGAGGCGGCCCACCGCGCCGTCGGCCCCTTTCCGGGCGGCCGGCTGTACGCCGACCTCGCCCACGCGTCCGGCGACCTCACCGAGATCCTCGGCGCCTGGCTGGTCGCCTACGGCGTGCCGACGGCGGACGTGCCCACCTCCGTGAGCGCCTGCGCGATCCGGCTGCGCGCCGCGGCCGGCGAGCGCCGGGTGCTGGCGGTGCTGGACGGCGTCGAGGACACCACCGTGCTGAGCCGGCTGGTCGGGGCGCTCCCGCCCGGCAGCGCGGTGCTCTTCGTGGCGCGCCGCCGGCAGCCTGAGCCGGCGTCCGCGACCTGGGTGCACGTGGGCCCGTTGCCCGACGACGACGGGTTGCGCCTGCTGACCCAGATCACCGGCCCGGAACGGCTCGCGCGCGAGCCGGACGTCGTGGCCGGCCTGGTCTCGATCTCGTGCGGGTGGCCGCTGACGCTGCGCCTCATGGGCGGCCGCCTGAACGCGCACCCGCACTGGAGCGTCGCCACGGTGACCGACCAGCTGGTCCGGGAGCTCACCACTCCCCTCGGGATCCTGCACGACGACTGCCTGCTGGCCGAGGCCCCGGTGCTCCGCGCCTTCGAACGGCTGCGACCGGCCCAGGCGCGGGCCCTGCTCCGCACCGCGGCGCTGGACGGCGACACCTTCTCGCTGAGCCAGGCCGCTGAGGTGCTGGACGCCACCTGCGAGGACGCCTGGAGCGTGCTCGACCCGCTCGTGGAGCTGGGCCTGCTCGACGAGGACGGCTCGGGCGGGCTCCTGCACAGCACCACCTACCGCATGGGCGGGGTGGTGCGCGCCTTCGCCCGGCGGCGGTCCGCGGAGGAGGGTGCGCCCGACGTCGTACCGGCGCGCCTGGGAGGGACCGTCCTCTCCGTGGTGCGCTGAGCCTCGTGACCGCCGCCGGTCCCGGCGGCCACGAGGCCGTGCGGGTCAGGCGGCGGGGGCTACGGGGTGGTTGCCGCGTACGACGTCGGCGGGGTCGTACTGCGCCTTGACCCGCCCCAGCCGGGCCAGCACCGCGGGCTCCGCGAACGGCGCCCCGCCGCTGCGCTCGGCGAAGTTCAGGTAGCTGGTCCCGGTCGACCAGGGGCGCAAGGCCTGCGCCACGGCGTCCAGGACCTGGTGGGTCGCCTTCACCGCCGCCTCGTCCGGCGTGATCGTGACGGTGAAGACGGCGTAGGCCGCGTCCAGCCCGGACACCGCGCCGCCGGTGCCGGGCTGCGGCGCCAGCGCACCGCCCAGGTGCCGGATCTCGGTGCTGAGCAGGGAGAAGTCGGTGTCCGGCCCGGTCAGCGCCAGGTAGGCGTCCAGGGCTTCGGCCGGGAGCGCACCGAGCAGGACGCCGTCGCCCGCCGCGGGCACCGGCTGGGGCGGGTCCATGTGGATCTGCGCCAGGTCGTGCGGCGTGCAGGGGTGCACGGTGTCCATGACCGGCGCCAGCTCGCGCAGCGGCGCGAGCACCGCGTCGGTCCGATCCTGGTCCAGGAGGGAGACCAGCTCGACCGCCACGAACGACTGCCCGCGCACCGGCTCCGGGATCTCCTCCAGCGGCGGGAAGCGGAGCAGCCGGCCGATCGAGGTCACCTCGTCCGGGAGGGTCGCCGTCCACTCGCGCCAGGCGTGCAGCACCTCGGCGGCGCGCTCGACGGGCCAGAACAGCGTGCCGCCGTGCAGGTCGCCCACCGGAACGAGGTCGAGCTCCAGGGCCGTGACCACCGCGAAGCTGCCGCCGCCACCGCGCACCGCCCAGAACAGGTCCGGCTCGGTGGACGCGTCGATGCGGCGCAGCACGCCGTCCGCCGTCACGGCCTCCGCCGCCACCACCCCGTTCGCGGCCAGGCCGTGCTTGCGGGCCAGCCACGACAGGCCGCCGCCGAGCGTGTAGCCCACGACGCCCACGTCGGCCGCACTCCCCGCCAGGCCCATGAGCCCGTACGGTGCGGCGGCCGCCGTCACGTCGCCCCACAACGCACCCGCCTCGACGCGGACCGTCCGCTTCTCCGGGTCGACCGCCACGCCACGCATCCGCGACGTCTTGACGAGCACCGTGCCAGACAGCGACCCGAGCGGATTCGCGTTGTGCCCGGTGGCCTGGGCCGCCACGCGCAGCCCCGCGGCGCGCGCGGCATCCACCGCCGCGACGACGTCGTCGGCGTTCTCGGCCAGGACCACGGCCTCCGGGCGCTGGTCGACGGTCAGCTGCCACGCCTGCCGCGCGCCGTCCCAGTCGGCGTCTCCGGGAAGGACGAGGGCGCCGGTGAGGCGGGCGCGCAGGGTGGTGGTGTCGAGGTCGTACGAGGACATGGGGTGGTGCTCCGTTTCGATCGGGTTCAACGGGGCCGATCGTTGCGGGGCCGTGTCGATGCTCGGTTGACGTGTGGTTGACGGCGGGAGCGCGCTCGTCGACTTTGCGAGCCGCTACCGGGTGGGAGGCTCTACCGTGTGGCGGATGGAGCGGTCACCCGAGGAGAACCCCACCGACCGGCGCGGTGGGTGGGCAGTGGTCGAGAAGGTCGCGTCCGTCGGCTCGGTCCTCGCGATCATCCTCGTCTTCTGGAACTTCCTGGCCGCCTACCTGTGCTTCTTCGGCGCTACCTGCACGCCCGACACCCAGCAGATCGTGACCTACAGAGTGCTGGCCGGCGTCACTGTGCTGCTCGTCGTCGTGACTGTCTGGTCGGCCGTGCGCAACGGCAGACGGTGGGTGTTCCTCTGGCACGGGCTGGTCGCTGTCACCGCCGTCGCCGCGCTGGTTCTGTTCGCCGTGCCGCAGGTTCGTTGGGATAGCCCGCTGCCCCAGATGACCACCTTCGAGAACGGCGAGCAGTGTTACACGGGCGGGACGGGGTTCTGTCAGGGTGGGTGAGCGGGGTCGTTGGGGCGCGGCTGGGGCCGTCGGAGGCGCGTCTGTAGGCGCCCTCAAGCCTCGGCGGCCGGTCTGAGGGGGAGCGACAGACCAGAAGTTGATCATGTGGTTTGGAGGCATTCGATCGTTGGAATTCTGCGGTTTCCAGCGTAGCCGGTGACGGTCATGCCTGCTGCGTGCCACTCCGGGACAGGTGCCGACGCCGGCCCACGAATCGAGCATTACGTCGAAGGTATTTGCGAGTCGGCGCATGTCTTCTCCCGCACCGTGACGTGTCGTGGTCGAGAACATCCACTTATACGGGCGATGGGTCAATTCCCATCGCAGGTGAACGTGACCGTCGTGCCGCGCTGTCACCCGGAGCTCGGACTCGAACGAGAGCCACGTACGCTCGCCGGCCCAGACGCGGAAGTCCTCATATATCCCTCGTAGGAACTGGGGAAGTTCGCTGGTCCCCAGAAGAAGGACCTGGTGGTCCCCGACCGCGCGTCAGCATGCCTACGAAGTGCGGGTCGTCGGGACCGTACAGAAGGGCCTTCTCGAACTCCAAGCGCAGCCCTGTCTAATTGGTGATGCGCAGGGTTGACGGATCGTCGCTGTCCAGGAGCACCCGATGCACGTTACCGGCGCCTTGAACAAGGACCTACCTCATTGCCGCTGTCACACGCGCATGCAAGGCGGCCCGCAACGAGCCGCACCGGATCGGCACGCAGGACCGCATCGCCGCGCGTCGGCGGCTACGCACACCGAGCGGTTCGAATGCAGTTACTTCTGCCGGAAGTCGACGCATTACTGCTAGGATCGCTGGCCGAGGGGTGGTGAGGTCATCGTGATCATCGTCAACGTCGGCCGTTCGTGGCCGAAGGCACAGTCCGAGCAGCAGCGCACCGATGCCATCGAGAGCGGTTGGCCGATCCGTGGCACCAATCTCCCGTCGGTCGACATGCCGGAAGAGGTGCCGCAGCTGTTTGGGGGGAAGGCCCGCAACGGGGCCATGCTCGAAGACCTGACGCGCTTGGTCGGCAACCTGGACTTCCTCGTCGCGGTCTCGTCAAACGTCGTGGTCGACGTCCGCATCATCGATCACTGGGACGTTTTCGACGATCGGCTCGCGTTCAAGACGAGCGTGCCGAGTTGGCGCGCCTCCGTGGTCGGTGAGCGACTTCCGGCCGATCTAGCGTGGCAGCGCGGCGAATCCTGGCCGCTCAAGACGGCCGAGTCGTATTGGCTGGACGACGTCATCAAGACCGAGACGGTTCACGTCGGTGGTTACACCGTGCATCTACTCCCAGACGGCACCCTGCACGTGACCCTCCCGCGGGCATCGGGACTTGTGACAGTCGGGTCTCATGATCAGCCCGTTCCCGCCCACAGACCGCACGCCGTCCGCGACCCTGATGCCGAGGCCGTCGAAGAGCTCGAGACCGAGAAGGCCGCGATTCGCGTGTGGGAGAAGCAGCAAGAGAGCCGAGCGATGAAGCGGCAGCAGTCATGACCCGGCACCCGGGCTCGGAGTCTGAGGCTCATGCCGAGCTGAAGCAGGCGCTTCGCGAGGCAGCCGTGTTGGCGGGCTGGTCCGCCAAGCTTGAGGCACGTCTGACAGATGGATCACGCGCCGATGTCCTGTGCGAGTCCGGAGACCGCAGGGTCGCGCTCGAAGCGCAGATCTCCCATCAGGCGCCAAGGGAGTACCGTTCCCGGGTTTCCCGGTACGCGGCGATGGGCATCGAGAGCTTCTGGTTCACCCCCGACAAGCCTCCCGCTCTTGAGACCGGCCTACCGGTGCTTCCAGTCGAAAACCAGGATCACGCATGGTCTGTCGTAGAGGTGCGAGACGAGGCTCCGAGCCGTCCCCAAACACTCATTCATCCACTACCGGCTGTCGTGGCAGACCTGCTGTCCGGCGGGCTCCAGCTGTACTCGGCCGCCGCCCCGGTGTTCCAACTTGTCGACGTCATGGTCTATGGATGCTGGCGGCGAGAGTGCGATGCCGCGTCGGTCGTGTGGGACCTGTACGACCAATTGCACGTCTGTCTCCGCTGCGGCCTGCACATAGAACGAAGCACGAGCCAGGAGCTGTTTCCGCGCAAACGCCCCGAGAGTGACCCTGATGTCGTCGCCGAGGTCGCCGGATGGGCGCGCTCAATTGGCACAGCACCACTGGCACCGATCGAGATGACCTACTCACACACCGCCGGCGGCTCGTACAACGCATTCCAATGCCACGCGTGCCGCGCCATCATCGGAGACTTCTACCTGGGCCAAGCGTTCCTGGAGATGCGCATCAACGAAGAGCCTGACGCGCCTCCTGACCGGCGCGCGATGTCAAGCACCGAGGAAAGACAGTTCCCCTGGCACTGGTGCCTCGCCGAGAGACGGAACCATGCTGCAGCCGCCCAGGCTGCATGATCCTCACGCGCTCACGTCCACCTCAAAGGCAAAATCCACGAGCGCCGACCGCCTGGCACCAGTTTGGCTGATGGGGAACGAAAACTCGAACCGCCAGCCTTCTCAGGCCGGTTCGAATCTTCTAGCCTCCCGGAGGAATCACGGCAGGTTGGTGCGAAAGCGGTGATCAGAGGGCTCAAAGCGCAGAATGCTGCGGACTTCCGTCTCTCGCGAGCCATCTTCACGCAGCGGGCGGTGACGGTCAACCGCGGGCGTTGTCAGTTGACGACCGCCTGGACCGGCTGTGGATTCAGGCTCCTACGCCTCGGGTGTGTCCGGTGATTCGCGGAGCCAGAGGACGATCGCGGCGAGGGTGAGCTCGGTGCGGTAGTAGGCGGCGCGTTTGGTGTACCGGGTGGCCAGGGCACGGAACTGCTTGAGCCGGTTGAAGCACCGCTCCACGACGTTACGACCCTTGTAGACCTCCGGGTCGAACACCGGTGGGCGTCCGCCGCGATGGCCTTTGCGGAGCCGGTTGGCGGCGTGGTCCCTCTTCTCCGGGCTGGTGAACGCGATCCCGCGGGCCCGTAGCGCGCGGCGGGTGGCGGGGCTGGAGTAGGCCTTGTCCGCCAGCACCCGATCAGGTCGTTTCCGGGGTCGGCCGCCGCGGGATCCGTCGCGCTTGACGCTGACCTGGTCCAGCAGCGGCAGCAGCTGCGGGTTGTCGCCGGCCTGCCCGGGCGTGAGGATCCCGCTCATCGGCAGGCCGCGCCGTCGGTGGCGAGGTGGATCTTGGACGTCAGTCCGCCCCGCGACCGGCCGATCGCCTTATCAACGACCGCGAGGTCTTCGACCCACCCGGTCGCACAGCCCCCTTTTTCCGGGCACCGGCAGCATGCTGGTGAGCCCGGACATTAGTCGAGTCGACCGAGAACGTCCACTCCAGGGTGCCGATCGAGTCGTCCTTGACGATCACGCGGTCCAGGATCTGCTCCCAGGTCCCGTCCTTGGTCCAGACGCGTAGGCGTTCGTGCAGTGTCTTCCACGGCCCGTACTTGGCCGGCACGTCCCGCCATAGTGCCCCGGTCCGCCACCGCCACAGGATCCCGTTGTTCACCTGACGGTGATCCCGCCACCTGCCACCCCGACGACCATCCGCCGAGGGCAGCAAAGGCTCGATCCGTGCCCAGGCCGTATCGGTCAGCTCACCACGTCCAACACCCACGAACCCGACATTACCAACCCTGTGACCAGGCCATTCACAGGACAGGCCCTAGTCGCGTGGACGGTGCGTGGATCCACTTGAACCGCAACCTTCGGAACGCGTCGTGCCCAAGATGCGGCTTCCGGAGATTGCCACCCGACCGCAGTGCTGTTCCCACCAAGCGCGAGCTCTCGTTCACGGCTCGGCGCCAGCGGCCGTGCCATTGTTGGCCCATGCGACTGCAGCGCGGAGAGACCGTAGCGAGGATCGAACCGGGCGTCGCACGCTCTCTCGCGCGCGCTTGCTTGGTCGACGGGACGCGCACCGACTACATCGCGCACGTCGTCAAGGTCGACGTCGCGGAGGCCGAACGGTTACTCCGTCAGCTCGAGGCTGATGGGTACGTCAGGCACGAGACCCCCGAAAGCGACGGCGAGCCCGAGGTCTGGTGGAACACCACTCTTCCAGGCAGTGGCCTGGCCGGAGCCTCGTTCCTCAGGCCGATCAACCGTGCGAAGGCTGAGTCTCATCTCGCCGGCTTACTCGACCGCGCAGCGTCGTACAACGCCGACGTGGACAAGCCCGTGTGGATCGAGAGGATCTCACTGTTCGGCTCGCTCCTGGACGACACGGCCACCGACTTCGGCGACGTCGACCTGCACGTCGTGCTCGAAGACCGCGCTGAACATGACGCCGCCGAAGCAGCCCTCGCCTACGCCCGCGCATCAGGCACGACTTTCCCGAACTGGATCGACAGGTTCTTCTGGGCCAAGACCGAGGCCAAGCAGATCCTCAGGAACCGCAGTGGCTACCTCAGTATCCACACCGAAGACCTCAACGACGTCACAGATCGGATACGAGTCGTGTACGACCGCAAAGGGGTCTAGCCAGCCGGCGAACACGCCAAGGGCATCGCGGAGGCAACGGGAGAATCAGCTTGGGGTGTCACCGCGGCAACGGTAGAGGCACGTCGCCTCGATCGGCACAACGTCACCGATGGTCCTCTCGCGACGGTCCCGCGAGAGCAGCCATCTCGGGTAGTCGCGCTGCTCGTCGAAGGAGGCCTCGTCGACCGGGTTCAGCCGGTGTAGAGCAGACAGCACCGCCGTCTTGCCCAACTCGTTCATGCCGACTAGGCAGGTGACGCTCTCATCGACCTTGATCTCACCGCTGTCGATGATGTTCCGGACCTTCCGGACGCGAAAACTGGCCAGCTGCATCGGTGCTACTCCCGTTCTCCCTCAAGACTGGTCTGAGTCTAGGGACGACCACCGACGTTGATGGTGTCGATGGGCGCGAAGGACGTGTCTCGGGAATCCGCCAAAGGTCGGCCGCCGTGACGACGGAGCCGACGGCTGCTCGGCCGCCGTGGTCACTCCATCGGCTTGACGTGGGATTCGATGAATGCGATCTCGTCGTCGTCAAGCCCGTACTTGGCGTACAACTGCTGGTCGATCTCCGGGATCGACTTCGACCAGTCGATATCCGAGGCGGAAGTGAAGTCCTGCAGCGGGACGTACTTCCACTTGATCGCCGAGTTGTCCTGCGTTGTCTTGAGGACCCCGAGCATCGCGCGGGCGAACTTCGTCTTTACGTACGTTGCGCAGGCCTCGGCCTCCGCTTCGCTGTCGAACATCCCAATCGACAGGAAGGTCTGGGTGACGCCGAGCCCCGGCGCAGCCACCGTAGGCATACCGACGACTTTGCCTGACTTGACGGCAGCCCCATCGGCTTTGGCGAGGAGCACCTTGTACTTGTCCACGACGCCGGGGGTCACGAGGTAGTCCCGACGAACCCAGCGAACTTCCCGCTTCCGATTCGAGAGGCCGAGGATCCGGATGTACGAGCTCCCGTCGTTCGGCTCGGCCTGCAGGCAGACCTCTCCCATGCGCTCGAAGGTGTTCGTCTTCAAACGAAGGCCGCTCGAGGCGGGAATGCGCTCACGAAGTTCCGGGTGCTCGGTGAAGACGAGTTGGTTCCACGAACAAGGATGCTCGGTGATGGTAGATGCCAGCGATGTCTTCAGCCGGGCCGCGACCTTGTCGACCGGAGACCTCATCCCATCCGGGACATGGGAGTGATTGCCGATCGGCCCGATGTCGCGGGAGGCGTCCCGATACGTGACGACGATCCCACCGTCGATGTCGGTGCCAGGGAAGATTGTCGACGACGAGGGTTCGAAGATCGCCACGCTTAGATGCTTGTCAGACAGAACCTTCTGGTTCCACGTCTTCGGCGTCTGCCCGGCGTTCGAGAGGAACCGAGCCGGAGTAATCAACACGGTTCGCTCAGAGACCTCGAAAGCCGCATCCATAAACTTGTCGTAGATCGGCGGGGACTTGGATTCATTGTCGCCGATCAGGTCGTCCTGGTACGGCGGGTTGCCGATGACGACGTCGAACTTCTTGCTCATGATCGGTGCCCTTCGGTCAGCATGTCATCGACGGTCTTCTGGCGTTCCTCCGTGGTCATCTTGGCGAGGTTGCCCACGCGGAAGTGGCCGGAGTCCTTCATCCAGGCCTTGCGCTCGGGGATACCGCCGGAGACGGCCTCGACCGTGACCTCGTGCAGGATCTTGTCGTGGCTCATCTCGAAGATCTGGGAGCTGAGGATGTGCTTGAGGCGCTGGTCCTGGTCAGGGAAGACATTCGCCAGACCGGTGTCGAGCCGGCGCACAAGCTCCATCAAGAAGAGGCCAGCAGTCGAGAACAGGTCCGCGAAGGTCTTGTCGGGGTCTGTGAAGATGCCGGGGTTCTCGGCCTCGATGATGTCGACCATCGTCTTGACCACTGACTGCGGCGTGAAGACGAGTGACGTCTTCTGCTGCGGGATGTAGGCGAAGATGTTCTCGGTCTGCGCGTCGTCGAAGTAGTCGGCGAGCGCGTCCTTCTTGTCGAGGAACTCCTGGACAGCCTGGTCGAAGACGGCCTCGTCGAACATGCCCGGGATCTTCGTAACGGTGCCGTTCTCCTCGGTGACATCCTGACCGTCGCGCAGGAGCCGGAACTCGGCCTCGGTGATGCCGGTGATCTCGTGGAACACGTCGTCGGGCGTGTAGTCGTCGAAGTTCGACAGCCGGATGTCGCGGTCGCCGTAGGCCATGAGGAACATGGGGATCGTGCGGGCGAAGCCCCGCAGGTGCGAGCGGGCGTCGTCCATCGTCTGGTTCGCGCGCTTCTGCTCCTTCTTGGTCTCCTCGCGGGTGACCACCGCGGGCACGATCTCCTCCATCGTCTTGTTGACGATGGCGAGGATGTTGTCCTGGAAGGCCTGGTCCTGCTCGGCCTTCTTGACCTGCACCGTCTCGGCCTCGGCCTCGGTGGCGGCGCTCTTCAGCTCGTCCTCGAGGTGCTTGTTCGCGATGTTGTGATCGGTGTAGGCACGCTCGACCTGGTCCTTGATGACCTGCTCGGTGCGCTTCTCGTCGCGCTCGAGCTGTGCCTTGGTAAGCCCGTACTCCTCCTTGAGCTCCTCGCGCTTGGCCTTGGCCTGCTCGGTCACAGCCTTCGCGATCGCGGTCGCCGTGGTGGCAACCGGGGCGTCAGGCTCTGCCGTCGGGATGTCCTCGATGCTCCAGACCGGCTTGCCGAGCTCGGAGACCTTGGGGTTGATGACAGTCTCGACGTCGACCTGGACGTTGCCGTCCTTGTCAGTGACGGGCGACGGCACCGGGATGTCGATGGGTTCGCCCGTCTTGACCTTGCCCTGCTTCGCGGTGGGCAGCTTGTCGAGGATCTCCTTGACGTGCTCGGAGTACCGGAAGATGCCGGCGACGTTGGCGAACAGCAGGTTCGACAGGAAGCCGCGGCGCACGACCTCGCGGGCCTTGAGCACCTGCGGGAAGGTCAGCACTTGCGAGGCGTCGAGCTCGATCATCCGGCCCTCGGCGTCCTCGCCGAGCACGGGGAAGAAGTTCAGCAGCGTACGGATGTTGTCGTGCCGCACCTGCGGGTCGCCCGACGGGTTCGGATGCAGGTTGTTGGCAAAGGCATCGAAGATCGTCAGCGTCCGCTCGGGCGCGAAGTCGAAGATGTAGGCGTTCTTCTTCTGGTAGACGTGCCCGGCACGCTCGAACGTGCAGGGGTTCTGCGCCCGGAACGCCGCCTGCATGTACTGCGCGGGCGAGGACAGGTTCGAGAGCATGATGACCGCGGTCCACTCGGGCACGGTGACACCCGTGGTGAGCTGCCCCACCGACAGCGTGATCGTCTTGCCGTCGGACTGCTCGGCCTCAGCGATGGCTGCGCGCACCTTGTCGAGGGACTTCCCGACCGCAACTGCGTCGGTGTCGTCTCCGTTCTTCCCGTCGCCGGCGGCCACGATGACCGTGTAGTCCTTGAAGACCTCGTGCTTCTTGAGGAGCTTCTCGAGCGCCTTGGCGGAGGCGACGCGGTTGAGCAGCCAGAACGAGTGGCGGATCTCGTCGCGCAACTCCGGCGTGGAGAACGGATACTTCTCGTTGGTCGCCATGCAGTCGAGGAACTTGATGACCTCGGTCTCGTGCTCGAAGAAGCCGTTGTCCTTGGTCGCGAAGAACTCACCCAGATCGAACGTGTAGTCGATGTTCGCCTCGTCCTCGGCGATGGCGACGCCCTCGGCCAGACGATCCGTTATCATTCGCGAGATCTGGTAGGTCAGCAGGTTCAGCGTCGGCAGCGCCGCGTACGGGTTCTCCTGACTGCCGTCCTGCCAATTCTGGCGCGCGGTCTGCTCGTCCTCGTAGGTCCAGTTGAAGATCTGGTCCTGGTCGAACTTGCCCGATGCCAGCGCCTTGAACGGCGTACCCGACAGGTGCAGCGTCCACTTCCGCTTGATCTGGTCGAATGCGACATCCGTCTTCGTGGTGTCAATGCCCTCGTGGGCCTCGTCGATCACTAGCAGATCCCAGTCGAACTGGGCGATGTGCTTGAGCTTGTCGTAGCTACCGCCGAAGTACTGCGAGCCCTTGAGGTCCTGCAGCGAGAGGAACTCCACGACGCGCGGGTCCTCGTCCTGGTGGTTGAGCGAGTAGGCCCGCCACTGCTCGCGCGTCATGGGTGAGCGCTTCTCTAGTGATGCCGACTCCGAGACGAACCGGTAGGTGGTCTGGTGGCCGATGAACCGTGTGAAGTCGTCGAGCCACGAGTTCGCGATCGCCGGGCGGTTCGTGACGATCAGGACGCGGCGCACATCGAGGGTCCGCATCAGGTCGTACGTGGTCAGCGTCTTGCCGAACCGCGGCTTGGCGTTCCAGAGCACCTCGTGCTTGCCGTTATTGAAGGACACCGCGGCCTGGTCGACGGCAGCCTGCTGCTCGGGGCGCAGCTGGTAGTCCTCCTCGGCGATGCCTGTCGGTGCCGTCTGGAAGTCCTGGCCCGCGAAGTCGTTGAAGTAGTCCAGCGAGGACTTCGGCGCAGGGGCAATGCGGTGCCACTCGGTGCGCTTAGGCTTGATCTCGCGCTCGATACCCTGCTGCTTGAGGTAGGCGTGGAAGTCCGTGTCCGAGAAGCGACCGCCGGCCTCGGAGGTGAACAGCGCCCGCCTCGACCACACCTTGATCTTCTCGACCGAGAGCTGGCTCGCCTGCTGAGCGATACGAGTATCGGCCGAGTCCTGCTCGGTGTAGCCGATCTTCTCCCAGCCGTCGTACTTCGGGATGTCAGGCGTCTTCCACGAGTAGATGATCGGCGTGATCTCGCGGAATGTGTTGATCTTCGGACTAGGCATCGGCCTTCACTTCTTCGTGGACATTGTCGATCCGGCAGATCTTGTAGCTGTCGTAGACGGTGAAGTCGAATCCGTTCCCCTCACGCAGCGATGCGAGCGTAAACGGCTCGCGCTGCACGTCGCCGGGCTTTCCCTCAACTCGATGCCACCAGGAGAACTGGATGTCCTCACCCTTCGGGGTCTGCCCGGTCAGGGTGTTGCCCCGCACGATGTTCGTGTCGATCAGGAACGCTGCCGCTTGGTTCACGTCGGTCTCCGGGCCGCATGGCGTGCCGTGGGCCTGGTGGAAGCCGTGGAACTCGGCGAGCATGACTGTCTTGGCGTCCTGGTGGTTGTCCTCGAGCAACTCGATCCCGTAGATCGAGGCGAGCGCGAACAGTGACTCCGTCGGCCATGTCTCGGCAGGGAGGCGCTTTTCGATCGCAGCGAGCTTGCGACGCAGGATCGCAGCCAGGAAGTTGCCATCACCGGCGGCGGGCTCGAGGAAGGTCTTGTCGACGAAGTCGGGGCCGTCCTCGAGGTCCTCGCGCACCAGGTCGAGCATCTGCTCGACCATATGGCTTGGCGTAAAGACCTCGCCGTAGGACTTCACGCGACTGCGGGACTTCACGAGCAGCTCCCCAGCGATGGTCAACGTCACTGGCATCCTTCGGTTCGGACGCCGCAACCGGCGAAGAGTTTGGAGGCGATGGAGTTCGCACCCCCGTCGTTGCTCACCATGAGTACCTGCGCTCCTGCCCACCGGCCCTGCCGACTGCGGGGCGCTCTGCTTGGTCCTCAGCGTATCTTCCGACACTGACGTACGGCTCAGCGCGCACCATGTGTCACCCGGTCCGCAGACAATCTCACCCCAATGCACGGGCCATCACTCCGGACAGCTACGACGACCACTTGTTCTGCACGCTGCAGCGACCCGGTCACAGTTCGACGGTCGGGGTGGCGTCACGCAGGTCGAGGCGGTCCAGCATGCGGTTGTACTGCGCGAAGGCCGCTTCGACCTCGTCGCGGTCCACGCAGCGGGACAGCTACATGCCTTCTGGGGTGGACCTGCCCCAATCGTCGTGCACCGCTCCACCCCGCAGTCCGAGTGGGAGATCGTCACTAAACGAGCCTGACCCGACCGAGCCCGAGCTTCGCTCCCGCACCGACCGCGCACGGCCGATTTCATGCGCGGTCGCCGATGGTGATGTCGCACTCCGCGGTCCCCGACGGATGGCAGATGACAGTAATCGGCGTACCCGACCGGGCCGACATCTCTCGCAGGGCGCACTGACGTCGCGCTCGTCTGGTCGAGTGCCATCTTCGAGGCCCTCTGTGAAGGCTCGGTATCGAGCCGCGAGGTGGATACGCCCGCCGCGCCGGGCATGACTACCAGGTCCGTCCGGTCGCGCGCTCGCGTTCCCGCTCGGAGTGGTCGCGCCGAGCGCGTTCGTCGGCCTCACGGCGTGTACGTTCGGCGTGAGCACGCAGGTCGGCGAGGACCACCGGGACGCGTTCCATCGGCCGCGGCCCGGACCGGGCTGCCGTCCGGTTCTCGGTGCCGCTGGTGGCGGCGATGGCTTCCAGTGCTCGCGTGGCGATGGCGTGCGCGTCGCCGCGTTCACCCTCGTGTTTGCCGGAGCCGAGCGGGCTGGTGGGGTCGGTGATCTGGTAGCGGTCGCGGTAGGCCAGCACGTGCCGCATCGCCGTGGTCCAGGTGTCGTGAGCGGGGCCGGGCGGGGGCGGTGGAGTAATGGTCTCCATCCACAGTTGCGGGTCGGTCTGGGCCTGCTGGACGAGGGTGTCCAGGCGGGTGGCGATGAGGTCTGCGTGCCGTACCAGCCAGGCCCGCACGAGCGGGTCGGTGACCACCTGCGCCCGCCCTGCCTCGGCTACGTCGCGGGTCTTGCCCATGAGGTCGGTGTCGGGGCCGACGTCAGCCCGTGCCCCGGCCAGGATCTTCTCGGCAAGGTGGTTGCCCAAGACGTCCCACACCGCGGCGACGTCGAGCCGCAGGTGGGTTGCCGCGCCCGGGGAGTCCCCGACGGTCCGGGCGACGTGGTCGACCAGGGCCGGCCACTGGGTGAGATCGACCTTGTCGTAGAGGTGGTCGACGAGGGCGCGTAGGAAGGTGGTCTGCCGTTCGGGGTGGTCCAGGGACCTGATGTACTGGAGGTTGGGTTCCATCGCGAACCACGCCAACGGCACCGGCGCAGCCAGCGCGGCGGCGAGCGTATCGGGGTCCTCGAGTGCGACCTGGGCGGCGTCGGCAGGTAGGTCCAGCGCATGGGCATGGGCGGCCTCGTGGGGGGTGAGGGCCTCCCAGATGCGAGCGGCGGCGGTGCGGCCGGCGGTGTCGGGGTCCAGAGCGATGATCAGGTCGGTCAGGTCCCGCCCGGTCGCTTCCCGCAGGGCCTGGAGGTGCTGCTGGGTGACGCCGGTACCACCGGCGGCGACGGGCGCGATCTTCATCCCGGTCTGCTCGGCGAGGCGGGCGGCGGCGAGGTGGAGGGCGGCGTGGTCGGTGGGACCCTCGACCAGGACCGGTCGCGCCCCGGCCGCCAGCCGGGCGACCACGTCGGGGACCAGCCCGTACAGGAGCTCGCCCTTACGGTAGGCGGCGGTCTCGGGGCTGTTGAGGTACTTCAGCACCCGCCCCTGCCCCGTGGTGGCCTCGTCGGGGTTGATGCGCCCGGTGACGCCGACGACGGTGCCGGTCTGGTCGCGGTAGGGGAACACGATCCGGTTGCGGAACTTGTCGATCAGACGCCCGTCTCGGGTCCGGGTGGCGACCCCAGCAGGGACGAGCTGATCGGGCGTGTAGCCGAGGGTTCGGAGGTGGTCGGTCAGCCCGGTCCAGGACGCCGGCGCGGTGCCCCATTCGGCGTCGGCGAGTGCGCGGCTGGTCATGTACTGGGTGGCCCAGGGCTGGGTGGCGTTCTGCCGGGTCCACCAGGCCCAGGCATGCTGGGTGATCTCCACGACCAGGGCGCGCTCGGCCGGATCGGCGGGCGTCGTCGACCCGGCCGTCCCGGTAGCTGCGTCGGCACCCACCTGCGCCTGGCCCGTCGACGCCGAGCTCGCCGTGTCCACCTCCTGGTGTTGGGGCGTGGTGGGCTGGTTCGTCGCGTGGCGCCAGAGGAGGAGGTTCTGGGTGGTGTCGGGGGCGGTGGTGATCCAGACCGGCAGACCCCGCCGGTCGCAGGTGTGGGGGTGGGGGTGGCCGATGCGGTGGTGCAGGACCTTCGCGATCGACCGCGCGCCCTGGAACCCCTGCCCGCTCGCACGGTCCAGCACGCTCCGGACGTCGGCCCCGGCGGCCTCGTGCTGGGACAGCCGCTTGGCCAGCGCCGGCCATGCCTCGTCGGCCAGGACAGGTTCCGCTATCCGTTCGGGCAGCACAGCACGGACGGCTTCGGCCAGGCGGGCGGTGCGGTCGGGTTCGAGAAACGCGAGGTAGACATCCTCGTACTCCGGGACCAGGCGGGCCAGGGAGTGCGCGTAATCCCACTCCTCCTCGATCACCCGCGAGGCGGACTTCTCCTCGCCGTCACGGTCCAGAACACCCTTGAGCGCGTTCAGGACCGCCCGCTCCAGGTCCGGCTGGCGGTGCGGGTCCAGGTCCAGGGCGTCGTCGGTTTCGACGTAGACCCGGTTGGAGTCCCGTCCGCGAGTGATGGCGGTGTAGAGCTCGTTGCGGGTCATACCGACCCCGACCATCGCGTGGCTGGTGTCCACAGTCATTCCCTGCACCCGGTGGATCGTCGCGGCGTATCCGAGCTCGACATGCGCGGCGACGTAGTCGGCCGGGAGCACCACGGTCGCGCCGGTGTCCAGGTGTCGGGCCTGCAGTGCACCGTCGCGGCCGCGGGCGATGACATGCCACAGGTCACCGTTCTTCACCCAGTCCCGACCCCAATCGACGTCGCCTTCGTCGTGCTCGGCGTGCAGGTGCCGGTTGTTCAGCCGGGTCACGACGACGTCGCCGATGCCCGCGCGGTTGTCATCGCGGAGGACCACACCGTCTTCCTCGACCTCGCCGCGGGCGACACGGTGCAGGCGAGCGCGGGCAGACAGATCGGTGACCAGATCATTGGTCGCGGCGATCATGATCGTCTTGCAGTCGTGGTCGGAGTCGGTCTGCCAGTTCGCGAACATCTCCTCCGCCAGCTGCGCGGCCGATCCGCCCAGGGTGCGGTGCCGCGTGACGTAGAAGTCCAGCCCGCGGTGGTCACCGTCGCGGAGCTGGAGGGAGGCCTCGGCTTCACCGGTGGTGGTGAACCGGTGGATTTGCGTCAGTTCGGCCGCGCCCGCCTGCTCTGCTATCAGCCGGAGCGCACCGCCGGCCGCGACGGCGCCGAGCTGGGCGGGGTCCCCGAGCAGCCGGACGCTGCCCCCAGCTTTTCGGGTGATGGCCAGGACCTGGGCGAGGGCGAGGGTACCCGCCAGGCTGGCCTCGTCCACCAGCACCACGGTGCCTTTTTCGACCGTGAGACGTTCCCGGAGACGTTGCCCGCCCGCGCCCTGGGCGGCCAGAAGGAACATGTCCAGTGTCTCTGCGGGGATGTCGGGGTCGCCGAGGTCGGCGCCGAGGACTTCCGCTGCGGCGGCGGACGGCGCGAGCGCGATGAGCTTGCCGCTCCCGTCCTGGACGGCGGCGGCCAGGGCACGCATCGCGGTCGTCTTACCTGTTCCGGCCGGGCCGATCCCCGCCGCCAGGACGGTGCTGGTCGCGAAGTGCCTCACCAGCTCCCGCTGCCCCGGGTTCAGTACCCGACCGGTCTCGGCCCTCACCCGCTCGATGGCGCGGTCCACCATGGTCGGCCCAATCATCAACCCACCGGCAGTGCGGGCAGCGGCAAGGAGCTGGTCCTCGGCTTCCAGGACCGCCAGGGAGGTGTACCGGGTCGAGCCGTGCACGAAGTACACCGACTCGCCGTCCTTGCGGCGCATCACATCGGGCGGCTCGTTCGGGTCCGGCGGCGTGATCTGGAGGCTGTCGGCCACGGCGTGTCCGGCGATCGTCGCGGCCAGCGCGAGCAGGTCGGTTCCCGTGGGGGCGTGTTCCCTGGCGAGGCGGGTGGCTTCAGCCTGTAGGTGGTAGGTCGTCCACGTCGCGCGCTTGTCCGCCACGTGCCGCAGGCAGGCGTCGACCAGGTCACCGTTCGCCAGCACCTGCTCCGCCAGCCCCGCGAGCACGGCCTGGCGGCCGGTGGGTGTGCGCCACCGCAGCTGCCGGAAGACCTGCGCGCGTGGCCACGCTGCGGCGAGGCGCTCCATGGCGTCGGTGACGTCCTGGAACGTCCACCGGGTGGTCCCGCTTCCGACAAGGTCCTGAGCGACAGCAGGCCACAGGTCTTTCGGCTCGTCGACCACGACCCGCCCGGTCCCGGACTGCGGGTGCAGCGCGGTGACGAGCATCCGGGCCACTGCCGCCCGGCTGCCTAGGACGGTGGCGGCGACACCGGCCCACTGCGGGAGCCGGTCGCGTAGCCCGACCGGAGTGCCCTTGGCTTGCCGGGTGTCGAGGTTGGCCTGCTGCGCCAACGAGTACGCCACCTTCGTACCCGGCTCATGCCCGTACTTCGCCCGATACTGCGCGCGGAGAGTCTCGTGCGACTGTTTGATCGCCGCCCGGCGCCGCGAGAACGCGTCCCGCAGCTGCTTCGGAATTCCGACTATCTCCCGCACACCTTGCTTGCCCCTGCCTCGCGTCTCGGTGTGGAACACGACCCCGAGGCGCTCGACCAGGAGCTGCTCGATCCGGGTGTTGTACCGCTCCGAGGCCGCGACCTTGAGGCCGAGCAGGACGCGTCCGTCCAGGGCCCGCCACCCGCCGTCCACGCCACGGACCTTCGTGGAGACCGCGACATGAGTGTGCAGATTCGGGTCCCCGGTACGGGAGTCCAGGTGATCGAACGCCACCGCCGTCAGGCCATGGGTATCGATCTGCCGCACACCACCCACGCCGGCCCGGGTGAGCGCGCCCTCGGCCTCGATCCACGCCAGCGTGTCCCGCCACGCCTGGGTGTGCGCCTGGGTGATCGCCTCCCGCGTGGCCGGACCGCCCAGACCCCACAGAACCGAGATGCTCTTGGACGGCGTGAAGACGAGGTCGTACCCCGCTACCGCGCGGCGTGGCTGCTGCCCGCGCTCGGCCAGCCACTGCGCGACGTCGGCGTCCGTGACCGTGCCGGAACCCTTGTCGTTCCTCTCCTGCTGCGCCAGGGTGCGCGCGACGGTCCACCGGATCAGGTCCCGCTCGATCCCCGCCTCCGGTGGACGATCGTGCTCCGCCGCGAATGCTGCGAACGCGGTCTCGAGGGCCTGCTTGTACCCGTCGTCGGGGCGGGTCTTGAACTCGGGGAACGCTCGACCCAGCGCGCCTTCTCGCTCCGCGTCGCGTTTCGACATACCGCGGGCCAGGGCCTCGACCTCCAGCCGGTCCGCGTCCGGGTGGCGGCCCTTGCCGTACAGGGACTGCATCTGCTTCTCGGCCACCTGCCCGGACACCCCGAGCTGCTCCAACCCCGAACCGACCCACTGGCCGGGCGGGTTGCCGTGCTGCATGTAGTAGTCCGTCAACGACATGCCCCGCTCACGCGGGACGTCACCCGAGGCGACCTGCTGGGTGAGATACGTGTACCCGCCACCGGCGCTGAGCACGTGGACCGTCATCATGTCCCCCACCCCTCCCGGCAGGGCTGGAGCGGGTCAACTCAGAGTTGACTCGGGGCCGCTCACAGCGTTGTGCATTAGGTGTGTGGCCTTCGTCGGGCGGTCCGCGGGACCCGCCGTCCGCCGCTCGGCTGCCCAAGCCGCACATCCGCGATGTCATGTCAGCCGCGTGCCTGTCCGTCGTCGCGTGCTTGTGCGTCGCCGTCGCGCCAAGCCAGCCGTGTCGGTGCTATCTGGTGCCCGAAGGATGCGATGGAGTCCCCCTGATTTCTGGCATGCCAAGAGCCCGCGCATCCCCGACAGGGATGGGCGGCTCAGGTAGCGAACGAGCCCTGGACTGGGTATCCGCGAAATCTGTCGGTGCTCTTCTTCATCGTGGGCGCATGTCGAGGCGGACATCCCAGGGGCGGTTTCGGCATTCGTTCGAGGCTGGGTGGTTTCGTCCGACCGTTGTGTCCAGCGAGGATCGAGACTCCTGCTAGACATGGCTGCCGCTTACACGCAGCGCTGCCAGGTTGGTAAAGCCTCCTCAGCTCTCTTGGACGCCGAGGAACTCGCACCCGAGCACGTCCGCACCAACCCACTCGCCCAGCAAGCTATCCGGACCTCATGGAGTTCAGCCGATGGAAGGCCAATCAACGTCCAGGATCTCGCTCAGCGCGCAGCAGCAACTCGACCCTCAACAGCGGCACCTGGAGGTTCGAAGCAAGTAGGAAATCATGCATTCACATCGACTTCGACTGCCCGACCGTTCCCGAGCAGGTTCACCCCCCTCCCTCCTTCCGCAAAGTGGACAAAGCGTGCCAAAGTTGTACCCCCTGACCAAATTCAGATCTTTCGGGGTGCCAAATGCGGGTTTCAGAGAAATTCCAGCTCGGCGTTACACAGGCAAGTCTCGATTTCGTTGACGTGGACGTCCAAGGCGATGTTCCGGTATTCGTTGATCCCAAAGCAATTCGCCTACAGCAAGGAGCATGGGCCGAAACGTGCCAGGCGCTTATTCAATCGTTTTTCGAAGAACTATTGAAGGCGATTAAGTCCAGCAACAAGAGCCGCATAGAGAGCCTCGTATTACATCTCGGCGAGCCCAACGAGACACACCTTGGGATGAGCGGCGGCGAATCAAGAGGTCGCGGGCTCGGCAGTGGCAAGAAGAGCCAGGAACTTGTCGACGCCCTCGCCGATAACGTCGCCGGAAAATCTGGTCTTCTTCAAGATCTAGATGAGACAACCCTGTTCGTGGAGGGCGTGGGCCGTGACATCATTAGTGACATTACGACGAACATCATTCGCGGCCCACTCATCACGTACACTCAGAACGTTTGCAAGTTCTATGACATCCCAACCTATCAGCAACACGCAGGACACGTCTGGGACGATCGAACGAAGTCATGGGTAGAAATCGATGCGAAACTTCCGCGCGCTGATTCCGATAAGCTCTTGCTGGTCCCACGCTCGATCGTACGAATTCGGCCGCTCACAGACAAGGGAAGATACTACCGAGGTTATATCCGCCCATACTTTGAGCAGATTGAGCTTTCCAGCCCGACCTCTGAGCTCATCAGGACACTCAAGAACGGCACCAGAAAAGTTCAGCTAACCGAGCTCGACAAGCTGGTCGATCAAAGCAAGTCAGGCATAGTGAAGCACACGCAACGGTGGCCAGGGGCCATCGATTCCTATCGAAAGAATGCCACAGCAAAGTCCAACCCGCCGCTCGACCACGAGGACTTTGAGGACGATCTCGGTGCCGAAAAGGTTGACTTTCGTGAACTCCTAGATTCAGTGAAAGCAATCAGCCCCGGCCGACCAGGGGCGACTTCTTACCATAGGGCCATAGCTGAATTGCTCAAAGCGCTATTCGACGCTTCGCTTGGAAATCAGGTCCTCGAAGCCAAGGTCCACAGAGGGCGCAAGCGGCTCGACATCCAGTACGACAACACTGCTGGCTTCGGATTTTTTCACTGGCTGGGTCGCCATTACAAGGCAGCCACAGTTGTCGTCGAGTGCAAAAACTACGCGAACGATCTGGCGAATGCCGAGCTAGATCAGATCTCCAGCAGATTTGCACCAGCACGTGGACAGTTTGGCCTACTCGTCTGCAGGAGCTTTGAAGACAAGGCTCTGTTTCTCGAGCGATGCAGGGACACAGCGAAAGACGAACGTGGCTACATAATCGTGTTGGACGACAGCGACCTTGAACTGCTCGTCGACCACGCCGAAGAGACACGTGGATACCTACCCGAAAAGCGGGCGGAATTTCCCTTGCTACGGGAGCGGTTCCAAGACCTGATTGCCTAACCCGCCACGCCATTGATGGTGACGTCAGGACTTTCAGGACTGACTCAAGGCGCAGCTCTGCTGCGCCGGCCGGGTCGTTCGCGAGGCCAGCGACGGCAAGTTCATCGGGGCCGGTGTGCTGCCGGATGACCACGGCCCGGAGTACGTCGCCTCCCAAGGGACAGCCTTGGCGCACTCGGTGCCATTCGCAGACTGGTGGGCGATGTACGGCGAGTGAACCGTTCCGAAGCCGTCGGATCCAGCACGGTTACCCGGGCCGCCCATCCGTGTTCTTGAGGCACGTCCTCACTGCTGACGTACCGCTCATCCGGCCGGTAGCCTCGTTGCACCACGTCGAGCAGGGGGACTCCCATGGGTCAGCACGTCGTTGTCGATCCCGGGTTCGGGGCGCTCCTGAATGAACTGCGGTCGCAGCGCAACTGGTCACTGCGTGGCCTGGGCGAGCGTGTGCACTGCTCTCATGGGCACATCTGGGACCTTGAGCACGGACAGAAGCGCCCGAGCCCCGCGGTGGCGGCGCTCTTGGATGAAGCGCTTGACGCTGGTGGCCGCCTCAGCGCGATGGTCCGAACAGCGGGTCAAGCGTCCATGTCACCGCACGACAGTGCGCCCGGCTCAACTGCGCCGGTCGAGGAGGGATTCGGCGGCGCTCTTCAGCTGTGGCGGTCCGATCTTGAGCGCCAGGACTTCCTGACCGCTGTCACGTTCGACCCCGCGACTTTCCTCGCTCCCGCGCTGCGATGGCTCACCGCCCCCTCTACGCCCGGTCCTGGCAGGGCTGGGGTGCGCGTTGTGGGCATGCCGGATGTCGAGATGATCCGGCAGATGCTGGGCGCGTTCCGCACGGTCGACAACCAATACGGCGGTGGGTACGTCCGCGAGAGAGTCGTCAGGTTCCTGCACCACGACGTGGCTGAGCTCCTCCAAGGCCAGTACGACACCCGCACGGGAGCTGCTCTGCTCTCTGCGGCGGCCGAAGCGACTCAGTTGGCCGGGTGGGCGACCTATGACGTCGGGCGACACGCCCTGGCGCAGCGGTACATGGTTCAGGCCCTTCATCTTGCCGGCGCTGCCGAGGACCGCCCGCTCGGAGCGGAGATCTTGGCTGCGATGAGCCATCAGGCCGCGTACCTCCGCTCCGGTGAGGAGGCGATCGATCTGGCTCGGGCGGCAGGGCGTGCGGCAGCCGAGGCGGGCGTCGGGGCGATCGCGGCCGAGGCGGCAGTGCTGGAAGCTCAGGGCCACGCCGTAAACGGTTCAGCCTCTGCGACAGCGTCGTCGTTGGACCGCGCTGAGCGCCTGTTCGACCAGGCCGAGCGTGCCACCGACCCGCAATGGCTGGGCTACTTCGACGAGGCGTATCTCGCGGCGAGGTTCGGGCAAACGTTCACTGCCCTGGGCCGTGGCGACCTTGCCGTGCGTTTCGCGGAGCGCTCCCTGGACATGGACGCGCGGTACGCCCGAGGTCGGATGTTCAACCTTGCGCTGGTGGCCCGCGCGCATGCTCAAGACGGCAACGTCGAAGAGGCGGCCGCAGCCGGGCACAAGGCTCTTGAGGCCGCTGAAGGGATCAACTCTGCGCGGTCGCGTGACTACCTCGCCGAGATCGCCCAGCGCCTGGCACCACACGCCGGGATCGACGCCGTGGACACCTACCAGACCCGCGCCCACGATCTCATCGCACGTTAGGTGACGACTCATCCCTATGGCACAGCAGTGGCATCCGGACATTCAACGACGAATTCTGCCTGGACCCACTGCACATGCGTGGGGACTTGTGGGTGCGGTCCTCATAGCCGTGTGCTTTGCATCATTCGGCATCTTGATCGTCGGCGTCGGGCTGTCGACAGTCGGGATCACGCCGAATGACTTGCCCTATTTGTACGTGGCGCTCGTCTTGTTCCTGATGTCCGTGCTCCTGATCGGGCGGGGCAGCTTCAGTCCGATGTTGTGGGCCGTGGAACGCCGCCAGAAGCAGGAACACGCCGAGGCTACACCACCAGGCTCAACGCTGTGTACGAGGACGACGTTGCGGTGGACGTGGTCGACTGGCGGACCGGACGAGTGATCCGCATGGCGCACGAGCCGTTGGTGGAGAGCAAGTACCTCGTCGACAAGCAGGCACAGATCCAAGATCGGATCCGCCTCGTACGCGCTGAGGCGAGGGCCGCTAGGGCCTGTTTCAGAAGTGGCGTCTGACCTGGGGTTTCGGCATGCTGCGGGGTCGTGGTGGATGTTGCGGGGCGGCATGATCTGAGTGATGAG
>NZ_JAMTCS010000005.1 GCF_024171955.1 Promicromonospora thailandica
CATCACGCACCCGTCCGGGTGCTGGTGCCGGTGGTGACGGCCGGTTCCAGGGTGCGCAGGGCGTCCAGGCCGGCCATGGCCGACTCCGGGGTCGGGTCGCTGATGTCCCCGGCGATCCGACCGTCGGCGATCAGCACCACCCGGTCCGCGTACGCGGCAGCCGAGGGGTCATGGGTCACCATGATGATCGTGCGCCCCAGCTCCCGCACCGAGCGGCGCAGGAAAGACAGCACCTCGGCCCCCGAGCGCGAGTCCAGGTTCCCGGTGGGCTCGTCGGCGAAGACCACCTCCGGCTGAGCGATCAACGCCCGCGCGATCGCCACCCGCTGCTGCTGCCCACCGGACAGCTCCCCGGGACGGTGGGTCAACCGGCCCGACAGGCCCAGCGTCTCCACCAGGGTGGCCAGCCAGGCCTGGTCCACCCGCCCGCCGGCCAGCTCCACCGGCAGGGTGATGTTCTGCTCGGCGGTGAACATCGGCAGCAGGTTGAACTGCTGGAACACGAACCCGACCCGGTCACGCCGCAACCGGGTCAACGCCTTGTCGCCCAGCCCGGTGATCTCGGTCTGGCCCAGGAACGCCTGACCCCCGGTAGCCGAGTCCAGACCGGCCAGCAGGTGCATCAGCGTCGACTTGCCCGACCCCGACGGGCCCATGATCGCGGTGAACCGGCCCTGCTCGAAGTCCACGTCCACCCCGTCCAGAGCCCGCACCACCGCCTCACCACGGCCATACGTCTTGGTCAGGTCACGGGCCCGCACGGCACGGCCGGAACCGTCCGGGGCCGGGGCCGGGTCGCCGGCCGGGACGTACACGGTGGTGTCCACGAGATTCTCCTCGGTTCGATGCTGCGGGTGCTGCGGGCTGTCGCGGGTGCGGTTCGCCGTGGCGCTGCGTGCCGCGGCCGGGGCGTCACGCCCCGTCCGCCGCCCGGAAGTGGTCCGGCCTGCACCGGGGTGGGCCCCGGTTCGGCCGGCACCACTGAACCTACGGAGTCGCAGGTCTCGGGGACATCGGGCGTCGGCCTGATCCTTCACCCATCACGTCATCCCCTGGTCGTACGTCGCGTCGGGTCCGGGTAGGGGCACTCCCCCAGGGGTTGTGCCGTAGCGAGCGCGACGGCGCCCCTGTGGAGGCCAGGGTTGTGCACAGGTCACCCCGGATCGGTCCCCGCGCTCCCGGGCCCGGGGTCAGGCTGGGCGACATGAACGTGCTCGGGCTGTCGTCGTCCCCGCCCGTGCCGGTGCCCTCGTCCGCGGCGCCGGTACGGGCGGCGGTGCCTGCTGGGGTTGTGCCCGCCGAGGTGGTGCCCGCTCGCACCGGGGGTGCCGTGCGGGTGACGCTGCACCCCGGTGAGGACGTGCTGCTCAGCCCAGGCGCGCGGCTGGGCGAGGTACGGGCGCCCCTGGCGGCGCTCCTGCGCCGCCCGGAGCTGCGGTACGCGACGCTCGTCGTGGACGGCGAACGGCTCACCGACGAGCGGGTCGTGGGCGACCGCCCCCTGCTGCCGGGGGCGGTCGTCCGCACGGAGCCGCCCGGCCCGACCGGGAGGGTGCCGGAGGCGGGGGACACGGAGCTCGCCCGCGCCGCCTGCGCACCCTGGCTCGTCGTGCGCGTGACGGGTGCCGACGCCGGTGCCGTGGCCGGTGCGGCCGGACCCTGGCGGGCCCTGCTCACCTGGGCGCGGCTGCGCCGCGACGGCCGGCTCGTGCTCCGGCGCAACCACGGTCCCGCGGCCTGGCTCGCCCCTCCCGGCGCGGCGCCACGGGGCGGCCTGCCGTGGGCGTACGCGCTCCTGCCCGCGCTGGCGTCGCTCGGCCTGGCCGCTGCCCTGCGGCAACCGCTGCTCGCGGTGTTCTCCCTGCTCAGCCTGGTTGTGGCCGCGCCACAGCTCCGGGCCGCGCGGCAGCAGAGGGGCGGCTCCCCGGTCACACGCCCCCTGCCGGGCCCGGCCGGGGGCCTGCTCTGGGCCTACGCCGCCCTCCACGTCTCGTCAGGGGCCTGGGAGACGGCGCGCGCGGCGTGGTCGGCCGGGCCGGGGCCGGACCGGCACGGAGCCCCACCGCCGACACCCGACGACCTCGTCCCCGGTCTGCTCCGTGTGCCGCCGGGTCCGGGCGCGCACCTGCGCTCCGTGCCCGACGGCGACCCCTGGGAGGCCCTGCTGCACGACGGCGCCGTCGCGGTGCTGGGCCCCGACGCCGCCGCCCGGTCGGTCGCTCGCGCGCTCGTCGCCCGGCTCGCCGCGCGCGGCGCACAGGTGCTCGTCCACGGTGAGGTCCCGGGCTGGTCCTGGACGCGCTGGCTCCCGCCCGGCGGCCCCCGGGTCGTGGTCCGCGGAGCCACCCGCGGACCGATCGAGGACCGCGTCCCGGCCCCGGACCTGGTGGTCTCGGTGGGTGTGCTGCCCGCGGGGTGCCGCGCCGTCGTGCGCGTGCTCGACGCCCGCCGCGTACGCATCACCGGGCCCGACGGGACCACCCGCGTGGCGCCGCTGGTCGGCGTCACCGCCGAGCGGGCCGAGCAGCTGGCCCGGCTGCTCGCCGGTGCGGCCCGGCTCGGCCGTACCGCGACCCGGGGGCACACGGGCCTGCCCGGCGTGGTCCCCCTCACCGCGGTGCACGGCCTCGGCCGGACGCCGGACCCGGCCGCTCTCGTGACCCGCTGGAACGCGTCGCCCGACTGGTCGGTGCCCCTGGGCGTGGGCACCGACGGCACGTCGGTCCACCTCGACCTGGTGCGCGACGGGCCGCACCTGCTCGTCGCCGGCACCACCGGCTCGGGCAAGTCGGAGCTGCTGCAGACGCTCGTGCTCGGCCTGGCCCTGATCCGGTCGCCCGCCGACCTGTCCCTGGTGCTGGTGGACTTCAAGGGCGGGGCGAGCCTCGCGGCCTGCTCCGGGCTCCCGCACGTGGTGGGCCAGGTCACCGATCTCGACCCGGGCCTGGCGGGGCGAGCGCTCGCGGGCCTCCGCACCGAGCTGCGTCGCCGCGAACGCGTCCTGGCCGCTCACGGCGTTCCCGACGTCGCCCTGCTGCCGCGGGGCATCCTGCCCCGGCTCGTGGTGGTGATCGACGAGTTCCGCGCTCTGGCCGACGACCTCCCCGGCTTCCTGCCCGCCCTGCTGCGGACCGCCGCACAGGGCCGGTCGCTCGGGGTGCACCTCGTGCTGGCGACGCAGCGGCCTGGCGGCGCGGTGGGGCCGGACCTGCGCGCCAACCTCGGCGCGCGGGTGGCCCTCCGGGTCACCGACGTGCCGGAGTCGCGCGACGTGATCGACCACCCCGGCGCCGCGCACCTGCCCGTCACGACACCGGGCCGGGCCCTGCTCCGCCTCGGCTCGGCGCCGCCGGTGCCGTTCCAGTGCGCGCACGTCGCCGCGCCACACCCCGCCGAGGTCCCGCTGGTGCGCCGCGCCCCGTCCGGCGGCGCCGGCCGCGCCGTTCCCGAAGTGCCGCCCTCGCACGGTGGGCGGGACGGCGCGCAGCCCACCGCCCCCGGGCCCGACCCGGCCGGACTCCTGGTCACCGCCGTGCGGACCGCCGCCAGCCTGCTCGGGCACGTCCCGGGCACGCCACCGTGGCTGCCGCCGCTGCCCCGCCGTGCCACCCGCGCCGGCCTGCCCCCGCGCCGCCGCCGCGACCGCCACGGATTCGCGATCGCGCTCGGGGACGATCCCGGCCACCAGCGCCGCACCACCGTGGTGTGGAACCCGGCCGACGGGCACCTCGGGGTGCTCGGCCCCGCCCGCTCCGGCCGGACGACCGCCCTGGTCACGGTGGCTCTGGACGCGCTGGAACAGGGCTGGGCGGTGCACGTCGTCACGCGCGACGCCGCGGCGTTCGCCGTGCTGCACGACCACCCGGGTCACCGCGGCACCCTGCACCCCGACGACCTCCCCGGGGTGGCCGCGCTGCTCACCGGCCTGTCGGCCGGATCGCCCGCGACGACGGCGTCCCCGGAGCCGGCGTCCGCGACACCGACGTCCGCGGAGCCGGTCCGGACGCTCGTGGTCGTCGACGGCGCCGAGGACCTGCGGGGCGCGCTGCCGGCCGCGGCGCTGCGGTCCGGGCCCGCGTTCGCGGTCTCGGCGGACGGCCCGACCGTGGGCGGCCTGGCTGCGCGGGTGGGGCCCCGGCTGGTGCTGCTGGGGACCGACCGCGCCGCCGACGTCGTGCTGGGGGCACCCGCGACGCTCGCCGGGACGGGCGGGCCGCGGGGACGGGCGGCATGGTGCGACCGTGCGGAGCCGGTGCTGTGCCAGGTGCTCGAGCCGTGGAGGCTCGAGCCGTGAACCGGTCCGCGGAAGTCAGTCGGCGGAGCCGGTCCCCGCCGTCGCAGCGACCACCGACGGCGTCATCAGCAGCACCACCACGGCGATCGCGACCACGAGGGCGAGCCAGCCGCCCGCCAGGGCGAGCCCGGTGCCGCTCCCGACAGCGGCCACGGCGCCGATGACCTGGAAGAGCTGCCAGGTCATGACCGGTCCGCGACCCCATCGCCGACCTGCGAGAAGAGCCCTCGAGGAGGCGACGAGAACCCAGGAGACACCCAGCAGGAAGACAACCAGAAAGAGGCTCACTCCCAGTGACGTGGAACCACCCGTAAGGAGTTCGCCAAGTAACACCACGGCGAATGCCACGAGGCCCAGCACCTCAACGACGACGCCGATCACGAGGGCACGGAGAAACGCCGGAACACGATGCGCGAAAAAGGCTTCCAGTACGGGCACGACGGACTAGGATACTGGTGAGCGGGCAATTCACAATAGTGTGACGGATACCTCAGGGTTCACGGCTGAGAAACTTCGCCGTAACCCCTTGTGCGAGCGTTCACGAGCGTGTGAACCTAGATGCAGCAATCCACACACACCTCGAACAGACCCCCCGTCGGTCGCCGCTGGCGCACAGAGATCGAAAACGATCCCCTCCAGACCTGGGCGCCCCAGACGCACGACGACGATGCTCCCATGTGGCGAGCCGGACGGCGGGTAGTTCCTTCCAAGGAGTACGTGACCATGGACTGGCGCCACCGCGCAGCATGCCTCGAAGAGGACCCCGAACTGTTCTTCCCGATCGGCAACACGGGCCCTGCCCTGCTGCAGATCGAGGAGGCGAAGGCCGTGTGCCGTCGCTGCGACGTCGTCGACACCTGCCTCAAGTGGGCGATCGAGTCCGGCCAGGACGCCGGCGTCTGGGGCGGTATGAGCGAGGACGAGCGCCGTGCGCTCAAGCGCCGCACCGCGCGCGCTCGTCGCGCCGGCTGACCCTCCCGCAGCGGTTTCCGTGAGCCGCGCCTGAGCACTCCCCCTCCGCTCAGGCGCGGCTCACGTGTTTTCGGGGGCGCACGTCTGCGGGGCGCGCGGCGGCATGCCGAGGCCCCACCGGTCAGGAGCGTCCGGAGTCGCCCGCCCGCAGCACCAGCTGCAGCTCCACCTGGGTGCCGCCGCCCTCCCGGGCCGACCACTCGATGGTCCCGCCGAGCTCGTTGGTGACGAGAGTCCGCACGATCTGCGTGCCGAGACCGCTGCCGGGGCCGCGTCCCCCGTTCCCGCCGTTCTCGGGCAGCCCCACGCCGTCGTCCGCGACGACCACCCGCAGGTCGGCGTTCTCGCGCTCCACCACGATCTCGACCGTGCCCGACGTGCGGCCGACGAACCCGTGCTCGACCGCGTTGGTGACGAGCTCGGTGAGCACGAGGGCGAGCGGCGTCGCGTCCTGCGCCGGCACCATGCCGAACGACCCCGTCCGCACGGTGCGCACCGACGTGCCCGCCGAGGCGACGTCGGCGGTCAGCCGCAGCGCCCGGCCCACCATGTCGTCGAGCTCGACCTGCTCGTCGAGCGTCTGCGAGAGGCTCTCGTGCACCAGCGCGATCGTCGACACGCGCCGCATCGCCTCCTCCAGCGCCTCCTTGGCCGCCGGCACGTCCATCCGCCGTGCCTGGAGCCGCAGCAGCGCGGCCACGGTCTGCAGGTTGTTCTTCACGCGGTGGTGGATCTCGCGGATCGTCGCGTCCTTGGTGATCAGCTCGCGCTCCCGACGGCGCAGCTCGGAGACGTCGCGGCACAGCAGCACGGCACCGATGCGCTGCCCGCGGTCGGTCAGCGGCATGGCCCGCAGGGAGAGCGACACACCGTGCGCCTCGATGTCGGTGCGCCACGGCGCACGGCCCATCACCACGAGCGGCAGCGACTCGTCCACGGGCTGCAGCTGCTCCACGAGGTCCGCCGTGACCTCGACCAGGGACTGCCCCACGAGCGGCCCGATCACCCCGAGCCGGTGGAAGCACGACAGGGCGTTCGGGCTCGCGTACAGCACCTCGCCCTCGGAGTTCAGCCGGATCAGGCCGTCACCCACGCGCGGTGCGCCGCGGCGCGACCCGGTGGCCGCGTTGGGCAGCGGGAACTCGCCGCGCGGGATCATCGCCACGAGGTCGTCGGCGGCCTCGACGTAGTTCAGCTCGAGGCGCGACGGCGTCCGCCCCGAGCCCAGGTTGGTCTGCCGCGCGATCACGGCGATCGCCGTGTCCTTGTGGACCACGGGGATGGCCTCCTCGCGCACCGCGTACGCCCCGAACCAGCGGGGTTCGCGGGCGCGCTGCGCCTTGGCCTCGTCCATCGCCCGGGCGAGCTGAGGTCGCTGCCCCTCGGGCGCGAACGAGCCGACGATGTCGTCGTAGTGCACCGTCGCGCCCGTCGAGGGCCGGCACTGGGCGACCGCCACGAACCGCCCGTCGTCGGTGGGCAGCCACAGCACCAGGTCCGCGAACGCCAGGTCCGAGACCACCTGCCAGTCGCCGACCAGGAGGTGCAGCCACTCGACGTCGGCCGGCTCGAGGTCGGCGTGCTCAAGGATCAGGTCACTCATCGCGGACACGCGCCCCAGCCTAAGCCGTCACCGTTCCGTGGCCCGTCGGTAGCCCGCCGGTGGTGCGTCGGTGGTGCATCGCGTGCCGAAGGCCCCGTGCCCGGCGGCTGCGCGCAGTGCGTCGGTTAGAGTTCCACCACCGGCATGCCCCGTCGGCCGCGAGGAGGAAGCCCGTGCACCTGACAGTGGACCTGACGTTCCCCGCGAACATCGACGACGTCGCCACGATGCTCGCCGACGAGTCCTTCGTCCGGTGGCGCGCCCAGCGTTCCACCGGTTCCGTGAACGGCGCGGTCGAGCAGGCGGACGTCACCGGCACCGCCGAGGACGGCTTCACCGTGGTGGTCCGGCGCACGCTCCCGACCGACATCATCCCCGTGCAGGCCCGGCCCTTCGTGGGCGCGCACCTCGAGATCCGCCAGGCCGAGGCGTGGGAGGCGGCGTCCGAGGGCCGGCGCACCGGCACGGTCGCGGTCGAGATCCTGGGGGCGCCGGTGCGGGTCACCGCCACGGCGACCCTGACCACGCTGCCCGACGGCGGTACGCGGCTCACCTACGCGGGCGACGTGCGGGCGACCGTACCCCTGTTCGGTGCGGTGATCGAGGAGGCCGCCGTCACCGCGGTCCGCACCACCCTCGAGACCGAGGCCGAGGCGGGCCGCGACTGGCTCGGCGGACGGCGCACGGGAACGGCCTGAGCCGGTGCGCATCGGGTGGGCCGCCGGGACCGACGTGAGATCGGCCCTGCCGCCCACCGACGACGTTGTGCGAACATTCGTGTCTGATGTCCGCATTCTGTGCGCGGATATCGCACCCACCCCTTGACACGCTTGAGTCCTGACCACTGAGGAGTCCCAGTGCCCAGCAACATCGGACCGGTTCGACGCACCGCCGCGCGACGGCGCGCGGCCGTCGCCGCGCTGACGGTCTTCGTCCTGCCCCTCACGGCGTGCGGGTCGCTCCTGGGGCAGAGCCCCGCGGGCGACGACGGCGCCGACGGCCCGATCACCCTCACGGTGGCCACGTTCAACAACTTCGGCTACACGGACGAGCTCCTCGCCCGGTACACGGAGGAGAACCCGAACGTCACCGTCGAGCACGTCGTGGCCCCCACCTCGGACGAGGCCCGTCTGCAGATGCTCAAGGCGTTCACCACCGGTGACGGCTCCGAGCTCGCCGACGTGGTCGCGGCGGAGGTCGACTGGATGCCCGAGCTCATGGAGCACTCGGACCTCTTCGAGGACCTGACCGACCCCGAGGTGACCAAGCGCTGGGTGGACTGGAAGGTGGCCCAGGCCACGACGCCCGACGGCAAGCTGCTCGGCTACGGCACCGACATCGGCCCCGAGGCCATCTGCTACCGCTCCGACCTGTTCGAGGCCGCCGGCCTGCCGACCGACCGCGAGGCCGTGGCGCAGCTGCTCGGCGGCAAGAACGCGACGTGGGAGCGCTACTTCGAGGTGGGCCGGCAGTTCACCGCGCAGTCCGACGCCGCCTGGTTCGACGGCACGACCG
The DNA here is from genome assembly GCF_024171955.1 of Promicromonospora thailandica. GTDB lineage: Bacteria > Actinomycetota > Actinomycetes > Actinomycetales > Cellulomonadaceae > Promicromonospora > Promicromonospora thailandica. Next base: position 8,385 of record NZ_JAMTCS010000005.1, read on the forward strand.
GCACCTTCCAGGGCATGGTCAACCAGCTGCCCGCCGCGTTCGAGGACCCGGCGACCCGCCTGCCCACGGAGCTCGCGATCAACAACGAGGTCCGGGCGATCTACGACCAGATCACCGGTGCCGTCTCGGACGGCCTCTCGGCCGGCCTGGAGCAGTGGACGCCCGAGTGGACCGCCGGCTTCCAGAACAACGCCTTCGCGACCATGCTCTGCCCGGGCTGGATGATGGGGCCGATCGAGTCGTACTCCCCCGGCGTGCAGGGCTGGGACGTGGCCAACGTCTTCCCCGGCGGCGGCGGCAACTGGGGTGGCTCGTTCCTCGCGGTCCCGTCGGCCGGCGCCTACCGCGACGAGGCCAAGAAGCTCGCCGCGTGGCTCACCGCACCCGAGCAGCAGACCGCGGCCTTCACCGAGGCCGGCGCGTTCCCGTCGCAGCTCGAGGCGCAGGGGTCCGAGGCCGTCCAGGGGTACGTGAACCCGTTCTTCAACAACGCCCCGGTGGGCAAGATCTTCACCGAGCGCGCCCAGTCCATCGACGGCGCGCCGTACAAGGGCCCGTACTACTTCGCCATCCGTGACGAGGTCAACAACGCCCTGGCCGCGGTCGACGCCGGCAGCAACAGCCCCGAGATCGCCTGGAACCAGGCGGTGCAGACGACCAAGGACATCCGGATCAAGCAATGACCGGACCACGGTTCGCCCGCTCCCTGCCTTGACACGACGTGGTGAGCGGCGCAACCATCAGTGCCCGTGGGAGCGCTACCACCCCAGATGCTGGAAGCGCTCCCAGCACCGGTACGGCGCCGTGCCCGCACGCGACCACACCGAGCTCGAACCCTGTACGACCCGTTTCCCGCACGACACATCGCACGACAAGGGAGTCCCCAGTGCTGAGCAGTACCCGACCCATGCGGCGCCCCGTCGCCCGTACCCTCCAGGCCACCGCCGGCGTCGCCGCCGTCGCCCTCGCCCTCACCGCCTGCGGCGGCGGGTCCGACCAGGGTTCCGGCGAGGACGGTCCGATCACCCTCACGGTCGCGACGTTCAACGACTTCGGCTACACGGAGGAGATGCTCGACGCGTACACGAAGGAGCACCCGAACGTCACGGTCGAGCACGTCAAGGCCGCCACGACGGACGACGCGCGCAGCAACATGACCACGAAGCTCGCCGCCGGTGGCGAGGGTCTGGCCGACATCGAGGCCATCGAGGTCGACTGGCTGCCCGAGCTGTCGCAGTACCCCGACCTGTTCACCGACCTGGCCGACCCCGAGCTCGAGGGCCGCTGGGTGGACTGGAAGGTGCAGCAGGCCACCACGCCCGAGGGCAAGGTCATCGGCTACGGCACCGACATCGGGCCGGAGGCCATCTGCTACCGGTCCGACCTGTTCGAGGAGGCCGGCCTGCCGACCGACCGCGAGGAGGTCGCGGAGCTGCTCGGCGGCGAGGACGCCACGTGGGAGGACTACTTCGCCGCGGGCCGCAAGTTCGTCAAGAAGTCCGACGCCGCCTGGTACGACAGCGCCGCGGGCACCTTCCAGGGCATGATCAACCAGCTCCCGGCCGCGTTCGAGGACCCGGAGTCTGGCGAGCCGACCGACCTGGCGGAGAACACCGACGTCAAGGACATCTACGACGAGATCACCGCGTCGGTGGACGACGACCTGTCGGCGGGCCTCGAGCAGTGGGGTGACGACTGGGTGGCCGGCTTCCAGGCCGACGCGTTCGCCACGATGCTGTGCCCGGCGTGGATGACCGGTCCGATCGAGCAGAACTCCGGTGGCATCGAGGGCTGGGACATCGCCGATGTCTTCCCCGGTGGCGGCGGCAACTGGGGCGGTTCGTTCCTGACCGTCCCCGCCTCCGGCAAGAACACCGAGGCCGCCAAGGAGCTGGCCGCGTGGCTGACCGCTCCGGAGCAGCAGACCAAGGCGTTCGAGACCTCGGGCACGTTCCCCTCGCAGATCGAGGCGCAGGAGTCCGAGGCCGTGCAGAGCTTCACCAACGAGTTCTTCAACGACGCCCCGGTGGGTCAGATCTTCTCCACCCGCGCGCAGAAGATCGAGGGCGCCCCGTACAAGGGTGCGCACTACTTCGCCATCCGTGACGAGGTCACCAACGCGCTGAACCGGGTCGACCTGACCAAGTCGCAGACGCCCGACGAGGCCTGGGACGAGGCCGTCGAGAAGGCCGCAGCCCTCGGCTGACGCCGTACCCCCTGACGTGCCGGGCACACAGGTCACCCCCCGTGACCTGTGTGCCCGGCACGTCGCAGGAAGTGACCACACCGATGACGCGGCAGAAGACCGGGAAGATGACATGGCTGTCCTGACACCTCAACGATCGGCACCCGATGCGGGTGCGGCCGGGCGCGAGCCGCGCCGGCTGGGCTTCTCCCAGCGGCTGGGCCGCTGGGACGTGAAGCTGTCCCCCTACCTGTACATCTCACCGTTCTTCATACTGTTCGCGGTCACCGGCCTGTTCCCCCTGGCCTACACCGCCTACGTCTCGGTGCACGACTGGTCCCTGCTGGGCGGTCAGGGCGACTTCGTCGGCCTGACCAACTTCTCCGACGTGCTGGCCCAGCCCACGTTCTGGAAGTCCCTGGGCAACACCCTGTCCATCTTCGTGCTCTCCTCGGTGCCCCAGGTCCTGGTCGCGATCACGATCGCGGCCCTGCTGGACCAGAACCTGCGCGCCGCGACGTTCTGGCGCATGGGCGTCCTTGTCCCCTACGTCGTAGCACCCGTCGCGGTCTCGATGATCTTCGGCCGCCTGTTCGCCGACCAGTACGGCCTGATCAACTCCATCCTCACCCTGATCGGGATGGACCCCATCGCCTGGCACGGCGACCGCCTGGCCAGCCACCTCGCCATCGCCACCATGGTCAACTACCGCTGGACCGGGTACAACGCCCTGATCTTCCTCGCAGCGATGCAAGCCGTGCCCCGCGAGCTGTACGAAGCAGCCGTCATCGACGGCGCCGGCCGCATCCGCCAGTTCTTCTCCGTCACCGTCCCCCAGATCCGCGCCACCATCATCTTCGTGGTCATCACCTCCACCATCGGCGGCCTGCAGATCTTCGACGAGGTCCGCATGTTCGACGTCTACGGCCTGGGCGGACCCGACCAGAACTGGATGACCACCGTCGTCTACCTCTACGACCTGGCCTGGGGCGACCAGCACTCCCTCGGGCGCGCCTCCGCCGTGGCCTGGCTGCTGTTCCTGCTGATCATCCTCATCGGCCTGATCAACTTCCTGGTCACCCGCCGCATCTCCACATCGGACGCCGCCCCGAAGACCACCCGCAAGAGCAGCACCAGGGGGAACGCATGAGCTCCGTCGCCGTCACCGCCCAGACCGCAGGCCCCGCAGCCGCCCGCGCCGCCGCCCGCCGCCGGGCCCGGAAATCCTCCGGCGGTACCCGCCGCGCCGGCTGGATCGTCTACACCCTGCTCGGCATCACCCTGCTCATCTCCGCCTTCCCCCTGTACTTCACCCTCCTGCTCGGCTCGTCCGACCCGGTCGAGATCTCCCGCAACGCCGTACCCCAGTGGCTGCCCGACACCTCTCTGTTCACCCAGTTCGCCACCGTCATCTCCTCCACCCAGATCAACTTCTGGACCGCGCTGACCAACTCCCTGATCATCGCCGTCCTCGTCTCCGCCAGCGTGGTCCTGTTCTCCACCCTGGCCGGATACTCCTTCGCCAAGCTCCGCTTCCGCGGCCGAGGCCCCCTGCTGGTGTTCGTCATCGCCACCATGGCCGTACCCACCCAGCTCGGCGTCATCCCCCTGTACATCCTCATGACCGACCTGCACTGGATCGGCAAGCTCCAAGCCGTCATCGTGCCCGCCCTGGTCACCGCCTTCGGCGTGTTCTGGATGACCCAGTACCTGTCCGAATCCCTGCCCTACGAGCTCATCGAAGCCGCCCGCGTCGACGGCGCCTCTATGATCCGCACCTTCTGGTCCATCGCCCTGCCCGCAGCACGCCCCGCAGCCGCCATGCTCGGCCTGTTCACCTTCGTCCAACAATGGACCAACTTCTTCTGGCCCTCCATCGTCCTGAACTCCAACAACCCCACCCTGCCCCTGGTCGTCAAATCCCTGCAGTCCAACTACTTCGTCGACTACTCCCTGGTCATGGGCGGCGTCTTCCTGGTCACCCTGCCCCTGCTCATCATCTTCATCTTCGTCGGCAAACAACTCGTCGCAGGCATCATGCAAGGAGCAGTGAAGGGATGAGCCAGATGATCAGCGGGCTGAACCAGAGCTTCAAGACCGACCCGGCGGCTCCCCGCGTGCCCGCCCCGGGCATCGCGCTGCCGTACACGCCGACCGCGCCGCGCACCACGCCGTCGGCCAACGCGACCGGGACCGTCGCCTTCCCGGACGGGTTCCTGTGGGGTGCGGCCACGGCCGCCTACCAGGTGGAGGGCGCGGCGCACGAGGACGGTCGCGAGGACTCGGTGTGGGACGTGTTCGCGAAGGTGCCGGGCGCCGTCCTGAACCAGGAGGACGGCGAGGTCGCGTGCGACCAGTACCACCGCTACCCCGCCGACGTCGCGCTCATGAAGGACCTGAGCATCAAGGCGTACCGGTTCTCGACGTCGTGGTCGCGGGTGATCCCGGGCGGCCGCGAGGTCAACCCGGCCGGCCTGGCCTACTACGACCGGCTCGTGGACGAGCTGCTGGGCGCCGGCATCCTGCCCTGGCTCACGCTCTACCACTGGGACCTGCCGCAGGCGATCGAGGCCGAGTCGAACGGCTGGGTCAACCGCGACACCGCCTACCGGTTCCGCGACTACGCCGTCACGATGCACGAGGCGATCGGCGACCGCGTCGACGTCTGGACCACGCTCAACGAGCCGTGGTGCGCCGCGTTCCTCGGGTACACGGGCGGGCAGCACGCGCCGGGCCGGCAGTCCCGCGAGGACGGCCTGGCCGCCGCCCACCACCTCTCGCTCGCCCACGGCCTGGCCGTGCAGGCGCTGCGCGAGCGGGCGCCGGACGCGAACCTCGGCATCACGCTCAACTTCGAGGTCGAGGACCCGCTGAACCCGGACGACCCCGCCGACGTCGACGCCGCGCGCCGCCTCGACGGCGGGTTCACCCGCATCTTCGCCGACCCGATCCTGCGCGGCGCCTACCCGGCGGACGTGCTGGAGGACGTGCGCGAGTACGGCCTGGAGCGGCACATCCAGGACGGCGACCTCGAGATCATCTCGACGCCGATCGACTCCCTGGGCGTGAACTACTACCACGGCAACGCCGTGGCAGCGACGCCGCCCGAGCGGTCCCTGGACGGCGGGGCCCCGGTCACGCGTCCGTCGTCGAACCCGTTCCCCGCGGGCGACGGCGCGTACACGCACCCGCGCGGCCTGCCCGTCACCGACCAGAACTGGGAGGTGCAGCCCGAGGGCCTCACCCGGCTCCTGCTGCGGCTGCAGCAGGACTACACGGGCCCGCGCGGCATCGCCCTGTACATCACCGAGAACGGCAGCGCCTACGACGACGTCCCCGGCGCCGACGGGTTCGTGGACGACCAGGACCGGCTCGGGTTCATCGACGTGCACCTGCGCGCCGTGAAGGACGCGATCGACGAGGGCGCCGACGTGCGCGGCTACTTCGGCTGGTCGCTCCTGGACAACTACGAGTGGGCGTGGGGCTACGGCAAGCGCTTCGGGCTCGTGCGCGTCGACTACGAGACGCAGGAGCGTACCGTCAAGGCGTCGGGCCGCTGGTACGGTCAGGTCGCACGGGCCAACGCCGTTCCGGATCGTCCGGCGCGCCCTGACGACGACTCGAAGGCGGTTCCCCAGGCGTGACGACCTCAGGCCCACCCACTCTGGACGACGTGGCGCAGGCGGCCGGGGTCTCCCGGTCGACGGCGTCGCGCGCCATCAACGGTGGCCTGCGTGTCTCCCCCGAGGCGCAGGCGGCGGTGGACGACGCCGTCGCCCGCCTCGGGTACGCGCCCAACCGGGCCGCGCGCTCGCTCGTGACCCGGCGCACCGACTCGATCGCCCTCGTGGTGCCCGAGCCGGACCAGCGCATCCTCACCGACCCGTTCCTCTCCGGCACCCTCGCGGGAGTCAGCGAGGGGCTGGCCGGCACCGACCTGCAGCTCGTGCTGCTGCTCGCCCGGCCGGGTGAGCAGCGCGGGCGCGTGGGCCGCTACCTGCGCAGCGGCCACGTGGACGGCGTCATCGTGGCGTCGCACCACCGCGGCGACCACCTGGAGACGGAGCTCGGGCCGGCCGGCCTGCCCGCCGTCTTCGTAGGCCGCCTCTTCGAGCCAGACCCGCAGTTCTCGCGCGGGCTGCGCTACGTCGACGTCGACAACGTCACGGGCGGGCGGCTCGCCACGCAGCGGATGATCGACCGCGGACGGCGCCGCATCGGCACCATCACCGGCCCCCTCGACATGCCCGCCGGGGTGGACCGGATGATCGGGTGGCGCGACGCGCTCCGCGACGCCGGCCTGCCCGACGACGCGGTCGTCGAGGGCGACTTCACGGTGGCCGGGGCCGCGGTCGCGGCCGCGCGGCTCCTGGACCGGCACCCGGACCTGGACGGCATCTTCGCGGCGTCGGACCTCATGGCCGAGGCCACGCTGCGCGTGCTCGCCGACCGGGGGCGGTCGGTGCCCGGCGACGTGTCGGTGGTCGGCTTCGACGACCTGGGCATCGCCGAGACGACCTCGCCGCGCCTGACGACGGTGCACAACCCCGTGGTCCAGATGGTCGGCGCCGCCACGAGCATGCTGGTCGACCTCGTCGCGGGCCGCCCGGTCCGGGACGAGCGCCGCATCTTCGCCCCCCGCCTCATCGATGGCGAGTCCGCGTAGCCCTGCACCGCCGAAGTAGAACCAGGGCGAAGTAGAACCGGGGCGAAGTAGAACGGCAGCGCATCCGTGGATGCGCTGCCGTTCTACTTCGCTGCAGTTCTACCTCGCTGCAGTTCTACCTCGCTGCCGTTCTACTTCGCTGCAGTTCTACTTCGGCGGGGTCGGTCAGGGGCGGCGGAGGTGGCCGTAGCGGTGCATCGTGCGGCTGACCGCCTGCTCGCGCAGCATCGTCAGCAGCTCGCGCCGGCCGCTCGCCAGCACCGGACCGTCCAGCACCGTCACCGAGCCGAGGCGGCTCGCCGCGGCATCCCGCAGCCCCGGCGCCTCGCCCACCACGCGGATCCGGCCGGTCACCTTGCCGTCCGCCACGGCCTCGGCGAACGCCTCGTCCGACGTCTCCGATCCGACGACGGTCGCGGGCACCCCCGCACGCGCCGCGGCCGCCAGCACGCGCTGGACCTCGACGTCGGCCGCGCCGGCCCCGACCCGGACCGTGACACCCGGGACCGGCCGATAACGGAACACGTTCGACTCGACGCCCAGGCCCGACGGGTCGTGCTCCGGGGTGAACTCGGTGACCCAGGCGCGGGCGTCGTCGGCGCGGGCCCACGCGAGCCAGCCCGACGGGTCCTCGGTGCGCGACGGCACCTCGGGCGCGTCCTCCCAGCGGCCGAGCTGCGCGACGTAGTTGGGGCCACCCGCCTTCGCGCCCGAGCCGACCACCGACGCCTTCCAGCCGCCGAACGACTGGCGCTGCACGATCGCCCCGGTGATGTGCCGGTTCACGTACGCGTTGCCGACCTCGACGCGCTCGAGCCAGTGCTCCACCTCGGCGTCGTCCAGCGAGTGGATGCCGCCGGTCAGACCGAAGGACACTGCGTTCTGCAGTGCGAGCGCCTCGTCCAGGGTGCGCGCGGTCATGATGCCGAGCACCGGGCCGAACGCCTCGGTGAGGTGGAAGAACGAGCCGGGCCGGACGCCGTCCCGCACGCCGGGCGTCCACAGGCGGCCCTTGCCGAGGCCCGCCTCCTGCGCCGCGGCGTCCAGGCGACGCGGCCGCACGAGCCAGCTCTCGCCGTCCTCCAGCGTGGTCAGCGCGCGCAGCAGCTTGCCCTGCGCGGGCTCGGTGAGCGGGCCCATCACGGTGGCGAGGTCGGTCGCGGGTCCGACGGCGAGCGACGACACCGCGTCGACGAGCTGCCGCCGGAACCGCTCGCCGGTGACCGTGCGGGGGTCGCCCACCGAGCCGACGAGGATCACGAGCGACGCCGCGGAGCACTTCTGGCCCGCGTGCCCGAACGCGGAGCGGACCACGTCGGCGACGGCCAGGTCGAGGTCGGCCGAGGGCGTCACGACGATCGCGTTCTTGCCCGACGTCTCCGCGAGCACCGGCAGCTGGGGCCGCCACGACGCGAACATCTCGGCGGTCTCGATCGCGCCCGTGAGGATCACGCGGGACACGCCGTCGTGCGTCACGAGGCGGCGGCCCAGGTCGCCGTCGGGCACGCGGACGTACTGCGCGACGCTGCGCGCCACGGCCGGGTCCAGCCCGATCTCCGGTGCCACCTCGTCGAGCGCCGCGTGCACGGCCTCGACCGCGATCTCCAGGCAGCGCGGCGTGGGCGGGGCGGGCTTGGCGACCACGGCGGAGCCGGCCGCGAGACCCGCGAGCACACCACCGATCGGGATGGCGACGGGGAAGTTCCACGGCGGGGTGACCAGGGTGACGCCGTCCGGTGTGAAGTGCGCACCGGACCAGGCCTCCGACGTCGGGTCGAGCGCCTCGGCCGCCTGCGCGTAGTAGGCGGCGAAGTCCACGGCCTCGCTCACCTCGGGGTCCGCCTCGGCGACGGTCTTGCCGGCCTCGTGCACCATGGCGGCCACGAGGTCGGTGCGGGCCGCCTCCAGGTGCTGGGCTGCCGCGCGCAGCACGCGCCCGCGGTCCGCCGGGGAGACCTTGGCCCATGCCAGGCCCGCCCGCTGGGCGAGCGCGACGACGTCGTCCACCTGGGCGGACGTCGCGAGCGGCTCGGTGAGCGCCGGCACGTAGCCCGAGTGGGCGCCCGTGACCTGGAGCGCCCAGGCGCGGTGCTCGGCCACGGCGGGGTCCGTGTCGGCGGCGTTGCGGAACGGCCCGGTCACCGGCTCGGGTGCGCGACGGGGACGACGGCGCGGGGTGACGTCCTCGGGCGTGTAGTGCACGCCCAGCTCGACCGACGCACGGAACGCGGCCTCCTGCCGGTCCATCGCCGTACCCGTGGCAGACGACGACGCCGCGGGCGCGAACGCGGCGTGCAGGAAGTTCTGCTCGGCGGCGTTCTCCTCGAGCCGGCGCACCAGGTAGGAGATGGCGACGTCGAAGTCCTCGTCGCGCACGACCGGGGTGTAGAGCACGACCCGGCCGTGGTCCTTGGCGACCTCGTCGCGGACGGCGGCGGCCTCCGCGGGCGCCATGCCCTGGAGCATCTCGATGTCGAGCGCCTCGGACACACCGCGCGCGCGGCCGAGCAGGATCGCGAGCGCCACGTGGAACAGGTTGTGCGAGGCGGCGCCGATGCGGACGGCGTGCGCGCGCTCGGGGCGCAGGGCGTGGTCGAGCATGCGCACGTAGTTGGCGTCGACGTCGGGCTTGCTGGTGTACGGGGCCTGCGGCCAGTCGTGCAGCGCGGCCTCGACGTGCTCCATGGCGAGGTTCGCACCCTTGACGATGCGGACCTTGATGCGCGCGCCCCCGTCCGCGACACGCTGCGCCGCGAACCCGGTGAGGCCGTCGAGGGCGCCGAGGGCGTCCGGCAGGTAGGCCTGGAGCACGATGCCGGCCTCCAGGTCGCGGAACTCGTCGCGGCCCAGGATGTCGGTGAAGACCGCGGTGGTCAGCGCGAGGTCGCGGTACTCCTCCATGTCGAGGTTGAGGAAGACGCCGTGGTCGCGTGCCGCGCGGTACAGCGGCAGCAGCTGCTCGACGACGCGGTCGCGGGAGCCGTCGAGGTCCCAGGTGACGAGCTGCGCGGCGACGCTGGAGACCTTGATCGACACGTAGTCGACGTCGGGCCGCTCGACGAGCGCGATCGTGCGCGCCAGGCGGGCGGCGGCCTCGTCCTTGCCGAGCACGGCCTCGCCGAGGAGGTTGACGTTGAGCGTGTAGCCCTCGGCCCGGGTGCGGGCCAGGTGGGCGGTGAGGCCGGAGCCGGCGTCGGCCACGAGGTGCCCCACGAGCTGGCGCAGGCGCGCGCGGGCCGCGGGCACCACGATGCCGGGCAGCACGGGGGCGGCGAGCGCGCCGGCGCGGAACAGCGCGCGGTCGGTCGCGCTCAGGAACGAGGCGGCGCCGGCCTTCTTGCCGAGGCGAGCCAGGGCCTTGGCGGCGACCTGGGTGTCCTGGGGCCGGGCGACGTCGTCCACGAAGCCGACGGCGAGCTCGAGGCCCGCGGGGTCGGAGACGAGGGCGCCGAGGGCGGCCGAGGCGCGGGCGACGGCCTTGTCCGTCCTCGAGCCGGCGGCGGTAGCCGGTGTGGCCTGGGCGTCGCCGGTCGCAGCGCCGGTCGCGGTGCCGATCCAGGTGCGGGCGAGGGCGACGGCGTCCTCGACCAGGGTGTCGGCAGTGGGCTCAGCGGCGGGGACGGCGGCGGTCGGCTCGGTCGGGGCCGGCACCACGTCGTCCGGTGCGCCTGTGCCCCCGGTCGGGACGTCGGCAGATGCGGCGCTGTCGCGCCGGGCGGAGGTCTTCATGACACCAGGGTGCACCCGGTGCCGTTCGCATGTATTGGCAGGATCACTCGCTATCCGCACCGGTTTTCGCCAAGGCCCGCGCCGCCTGCCGGCCGGGCGCACCAGTAGCATCGGAGGCGCGATGAGCAACACGTCGAACGGCGCGGCTCGGCCGGAGGCGACGGCCCTGCTGGCAGCGCTGAACCCTGCCATGGTCGCCCTCATGGACGAGCTGTCCGGCGTCATGTTCTGCGCCAAGGACGCCGCCGGGCGGTACGTGGTGGTCAACCAGGTGTTCGTGGGGCGCACCCGCGAGCGCTCGCGGCGCGACGTGATCGGCAAGCGGGCAGTGGACCTGTTCGTGCCCGAGCTGGCCGAACGCTACGAGAGCCAGGACGAGCTGGTGCGCACCACCGACCGGCCGCTGCGTGGCGAGCTCGAGCTCATCCGGCACGTCGGCGGGGCGCCGGGCTGGTTCCTCACCTCCAAGCTGCCGCTGCACGACGAGTCGGGCGCCTACGTGGGACTGGTGTCCGTGTCGCAGGACCTGCGCTCGGGCGACGCCGACGACGCGACCATCCAGGCCATGGCCCGGCTCCGCGGGCAGATCGAGGAGCTGCTGGAGCACGGCGAGGTGCCCTCCGTGGCCGACCTCGCCGTGCTGGCGGGCTGCGCCCCCGCCTCGCTGGACCGGCGGGTGCGGCGTGTGTTCGGCCTCTCGCCGCGCCAGCTCGTGCTGCGGCTGCGGGTCGACCGCGCGGCCCACCTGCTCACCACCAGCGCCGTGCCGCTCGCGGACGTCGCCGCCGCCGCGGGCTTCTACGACCAGCCCTCGTTCACGCGCACGTTCGCGCGGCTGACCGGCGAGACGCCGTCGTCGTTCCGGAGCCGGTCGCGCCGTGACCGGCCGCGCCCCGCGTGAGCCCGGGGTGCGGGTGAGATCGTTTCGTTGAGGGATCCCCACAACGAACACCGGACAACCCAGGCGAGCCGGGACCACGACGCGGTCCGGCGCCGCCGCTTAGCCTCGACGGTATGACGACCCTCGCCTTCCCTCTGGTCCCGCGCTCCAACCCGCGCCGCGTGCTGGCCGACCTGCTGCCGGGCACTGTCGCACGCGACATCGCCCTCGTCGTGGGCGTCGCCGCGCTCACCGCCCTCGCGGCCCAGCTCCGCATCCCCGTCCCCGGCCTGCCCGTGCCCGTCACCGGTCAGACGTTCGCCGTGCTGCTCGGCGCTGCGGCGATCGGGCCGGTGCGCGGCGCGCTCGCGCAGGCGCTGTACCTCGCGGTCGGCCTGGTCGGCCTGCCGGTCTTCACCGGGGGCGCGGCCGGCGTGGAGGTCCTGTTCGGCGCGTCGGGCGGCTACATCGTCGGCTTCGTCGTGGCGAGCATCGTCGTGGGCGCCCTCGCCCGCCGGGGCCTGGACCGCGGCGTGCTCGGCACCGTCCTGGCCTACGCGGCCGGCACGGCCACGATCTACGCGATCGGCGTGCCGTGGCTCGCGGTCACCACGGGCATGGCCCCGGGCGCGGCGCTCATGGCGGGCGCCGTCGTCTTCCTCGTGGGCGACGCGATCAAGGCCGTGCTGGCCGGCGTCGTGCTGCCGGGGGCCTGGAAGCTCACCGAGCGCTGACCCCGCGGGCCTCCGCGACACCGCGCGGAGGCCCGTGCCGGCCCCCTCACCGGAAGTTCTCCGGTCACACACACCGCCGTCGGGCATTCACCCGTATCGAAGCGATACGGTTGATGCCGAGGCGCAAACCCCGCGCCGCGCAACCCGCGCCCCTGCCCCCACCGGACAGGCGCCGTTCTCCCCGGAGGACCCACGTGACGACGACAACGACGTCAGTTCCCCCTGCACCCAGCTTCGCCCCGTCCGACACGCCCGAGGAGGGGTCCGCCCTCGCGACCGCGCACGCGCAGCTCGCCACGGCGGCCGAGATCCTCGGCTACGACGAGGGCCTGCACCGGATGCTCGCCACCCCGCGCCGCGAGATCCACGTCGCGGTGCCCCTGCGCCGCGACACGGGCGAGACCGTGCTGTTCCACGGTTTCCGCGTGCAGCACAACGTCAGCCTCGGCCCGGGCAAGGGCGGCCTGCGCTACCACCCGTCCGTCGACGTCGACGAGGTGCGCGCGCTGGCCATGTGGATGACCTGGAAGTGCGCGGTGGTCAACCTGCCGTACGGCGGCGCCAAGGGCGGCGTCGCCATCGACCCCCGCGGCTACTCGCAGTCCGAGCTGGAGCGCGTGACCCGCCGGTACACGTCGGAGATCATGCCGATGATCGGCCCGGACACCGACATCATGGCCCCCGACATGGGTACCGACGCCCAGACCATGGCCTGGGTGATGGACACCTACTCGGTCAACCGCGGCTACACCATCCCCGCGGTGGTCACCGGCAAGCCGCTGGCCGTCGGCGGCTCGCTGGGCCGCGGCACGGCGACGTCGGCGGGCATCGTGCACGTCACGAGCGCCGCCCTCGCGGAGGCCGGCGTACCGCTCGCCAAGGTGTCCGTCGCCATCCAGGGCTTCGGCAAGGTGGGCTCGCACGCCGCCGAGATCTTCGCCGCGCGCGGCGCGCGCGTCGTTGCGGTCAGCGACCAGTACGGCGGCATCCGGGCCGACGACGGCCTCGACGTCCCCCGCCTCATGGAGCACGTGCAGCGCACCGGCTCCGTGGTGGGCTTCGACGGCGCCGACCCGGTGTCCAACACCGAGCTGCTCGCGCTCGACGTCGACGTGCTGGTGCCCGCCGCGATCGAGGGCGTGCTCGACGAGACCACGGCGGGCTCCGTCAAGGCCCGCTGGGTGGTCGAGGGCGCCAACGGTCCGACGACGGCGGCCGGCGACGCCCTGCTCGCGAAGAACGACGTCACCGTGGTGCCCGACGTGCTCGCGAACGCCGGCGGCGTGGTGGTCTCGTACTTCGAGTGGGTCCAGGCCAACCAGACCTACTGGTGGACCGAGCAGGAGATCGCGGACAAGCTGGAGCACCGCATGACCACCGCCTACGCGGAGGTGTCGGCGCTGGCCAAGCGCGAGGGCCTGTCCCTGCGCGACGCCGCCCTGGTGATCGGCGTCAAGCGGGTCGCCGAGGCCCACCAGATCCGGGGCCTCTACCCCTGACCTGCAGTTCTGCGGTCGGCTGCGAGAAGGACCCGGGGTACCGGTTCCGCACGGGACCGGTACCCCGGGTCGTTCTCGTCGTCGCCTAGGCTTCCCCGCGTGACTGAGCTTGTCGCGCGGCTGCGGGCCGCCGGGTGTGTGTTCGCCGAGGACGAGGCGCGGATCCTCCTCGAGGCCGCCGGGGGCGACGCCGGCCGCCTGGAGGAGCTGACGTCGGCCCGGGTCTCCGGCCTGCCGCTGGAGCACCTGGTGGGTTGGGCCGAGCTCGACGGCCGGCGATGGATCGTGGCACCCGGCGTCTTCGTCCCCCGGCAGCGCTCCGAGCTGCTCGTCCGCGAGGCCGCCGCCCGGGCCCTGGCCGACGCCGGGCCGCCGCGTGCGGTCGGCGCACCGGTGCTGCTGGTCGACCTGTGCTGCGGCTGCGGTGCGCTCGGCGGAGCTGTCGCCGCCCGGCTGCTGTCCGCGGGGCACGACGTCGAGCTGCACTCCGCGGACCTCGACCCCGCGGCCGTGGCCTGCGCGCACGACAACCTGACGGCGCTGGCCGGGGAGCATGCGGGGCCCGGTCGGCTCACGGCGTCGGCCTGCGCGGGCGACCTCGCCGGGCCGTTGCCGCAGGGGGTCCGCGGGCGGGTCGACGTCGTCGTCGCGAACGCGCCCTACGTACCGACCGTGGCCATCGGGACGATGCCGCCCGAGGCCCGCGACCACGAGCCGCAGGCCGCGCTCGACGGCGGCGACGACGGGCTGGCGATCCTGCGCCGCGTGATCGACCTGGCACCGACGCTGCTGCGCCCGGGCGGCCACCTGCTGATCGAGACGGGCGAGAGCCAGGTGAGCGCCGCCGCCGGGCACATGGTGGCCGCGGGGCTGCTCCCGACCGTCCTGGAGGACGACGACCTGGGCGCGACGGCCCTGGCCGGCACCCGCCCGCGCCGGTGACGGGCCACCGGTCCGCCGCCCTTCGAGACCGAGGTTGCTCCGCTCCGGGGCGGCCCAGAGCGAAGCAACCTCGGTCTCGAAGAGGGGCGGGGCCCGGTGTCAGCTCAGGGGCTGGCGGTCCGCCCAGTCGGCGAGGGTCGTGCGCGGGCCCGTGAAGAACGGGACCTCCTCGCGCACGTGCCGGCGGGCCTCGGTCGCCCGCAGGTCGCGCATGAGGTCGACGATGCGGTGCAGCTCGTCCGCCTCGAACGCCAGGATCCACTCGTAGTCGCCCAGCGCGAACGCCGAGACGGTGTTGGCGCGCACGTCCTTGTAGCCCGCGGCCGCCATGCCGTGGTCGCGCAGCATCGTGCGGCGCTCGGCGTCGGGCAGCAGGTACCAGTCGTAGGACCGCACGAACGGGTAGACGCACAGGTAGTCGCGCGGCGTCTCGCCCGCCAGGAACGCGGGCACGTGCCCGCGGTTGAACTCGGCGGGGCGGTGCAGCGCCGCGACCGACCACACCGGCTCCAGCGACCGGCCCAGCTCCGAGGCGCGCAGCCGCTGGTAGGCGCCCTGCACGGACTCGATCGACGGGCCGTGGGTCCACAGCATGAGGTCGGCGTCGGAGCGCAGGCCCCCCACGTCGTACCAGCCGCGCGTCACGAGGTCGCCCGACGTCGCCGCCGGGTCGGAGCCCCCGCCGACGGCGGACTCGGCCTCGGCGACGACGGCCTTGCGCTCGGCGTCGTCGGCCGGGAGCGTCTCGGTCACGGAGAAGACGGAGAACATCGTGTACCGGATGCCCTCGTTGATCGCCGCCGTGTCGATCTCGTGGCCGGTGTCTCCGTGGACGTGGTGGTCGTTCATGTGCTGCCTCTCGGTCACGGCCGCGTCAGCGGCCTCAGGAGTTCAGGTCGGTGCCGCACAGCGCCGGGATGCCGCTCGGCTCGCCGTCGCGCCGCAGGCAGCAGCCCGGTGCGCACACCGAGCGGAAGGCCGGGAGCGACCCCACGGTCGCCTCGGTGACGGGCTCGTCGCGGGCCAGGGCGGCGCGCTCCAGCAGGAGGTCGACCAGGCCGCGGACGAACGGCGCCCGCGTGCCGACGGTGCCGGCGCGCACCGCGGTGACGCCCAGCTCCTTGGCCGTGGCCAGCGCCTCGGTGTCGAGGTCGTACGCGACCTCCATGTGGTCGGAGATGAAGCCGATCGGCGACAGCACCACGTCGCGCACGCCGTCGGCGGCCAGCGCCTCCAGGTGGTCGTTCACGTCCGGCTCGAGCCACGGCTGGCTCGGCGGGCCCGAGCGCGAGCAGTAGGCCAGGTCCCAGGGCACCTCGTGCCCGAGCCGCTCGGCGACGCGCGCCGCCACGACCTGCGCCAGGTCCAGGTGCTGCTGGGAGTACGTGGCGTGCGAGACGCGCGACGCCGCTTCCATGGTGTCCGGGATCGAGTGCGTGACGAACACGAGCCGCGCGGCCGCGCCGGAGCCGCCGTTCGCCTCGAGGTCGGCGTAGGCCTCGACGACGGCGTCGACGTTGGCCTCGGCGAACCCGGGGTGGTTGAAGTAGGAGCGGATCTTGTCGAACTGCACACCCGTGGACCCGTCGGGGCCGAGCTGACCGCGCTCGTCGAGCGTGACCGCGAGGTCCTCGCGGTACTGGCGGCAGCCGGAGTACGAGGAGAAGGCGCTGGTCACGAGCGCGACGGCCCGCTGGGCGCCGATCTTCTCCAGCTCGTCCACCGCGTCGTTCGTGTACGGCTCCCAGTTGCGGTTGCCCCAGACCACCGGCAGGTCGATGTTCCGCTCCGCGAGCTCCGCCTCGAGCGCCGCCTTCAGCGCGAGGTTCTGCTCGTTGATCGGGCTCTTGCCCCCGAACCCGTAGTAGTGCTCGCCCACCTCTTCGAGCCGCTCGTCGGGGATGCCCTTGCCCGCCGTGACGTTGCGCAGGAACGGCACCACGTCCTCGGGCTTGTTCGGGCCGCCGAAGGAGTACAGCAGCAGGGCGTCGTACGGCGCGGCGGCGTGCGCCGCGGACTGGGGGATGTTGGCGGGCATGCCTCCATCCTTCCACCGTCCCGGGGCGCGGCACGCCCGGAGGCGGACGAACGGGACGTGACATCGATGCGACGCGCTGTCAGAACGCGCTGCCGGACGCGGGACGGAACGCCAGGTCAGAACACCAGGTCGGCACTCCCGCGCACCCCACCCGCCCCGAGCCGTGCGCGCAGCCCGGGCAGGGCGCCCAGCAGCAGCTCCGGTGCCGGGCTGCGCGTCACCATCGACATGGTCACGCGCCCGCGCACGGGCGCGGGCACGGTCCGGTCCCCCGGGGCGGCGTACCAGCGCGCCACCATGTCCGGGACGACGGCGGCGCACCGCCGATCGCGTGCCGTCCGCACCGCGGCCTCGGCCGTCGCGCCGGGCCGGGCCTGCGCGCCGAGCTCGGTGAGCCGGCGGTGCAGCGCGTCGCCGCTGAGGTCGAGCGGGCAGTAGACCACGGTCTGCCCGGCGTACGGCCGACGGCCCGACCCGGGCTCGGGGGCGCCGTCGGGCAGGAGCGTGACCAGGTCGTGCCGCCCCAGCTCGGTGACCACCAGGCCGCGCGCGATGGGCACCTGCTTGGCGATGCCGGTGAAGGCCGCGTCGAGGGTGCCGCGCTCGACCCACTCCAGCAGCCTCGGCCCGTGGTCCACGACGGGCTGCACCACGACGTCGTCGAGCAGCACGTCGAGCGCCGCGAACAGCGTGCCCGCGATGCTCGGGAACGCGCCGACGGAGACCGTGCGCGACTGGGCCGCCGCGAGCGCCCGCTCGACCATCGCGGCCAGGTGCTCCAGGACGTGCGCGGCCTGCTCGCTGAACTCCCGCCCCGCGGCCGTGGGGCGGGCGCCGGTGGTGTCCCGCTCGAACAGCGCGGTCCCAACGCGCCGCTCGAGCGCCGCGAGCCGCTGGCTGGCCGACGGCTGGCTGACCAGCAGCTCCCGCGCCGCGGCGCCGAGCGACCCGTGCCGGGCGACGGCGTCGACCAGCCGCAGGTCGTCGACCGTGGGGTATGAGCTCATAGCACCAGCCTATGTGCCGTCATGTCCGCCAGCCGTCTACCGCGCGACACCGCGGTCCCCGCACCATGGCGACGTGCGCCATCCTCACCTCGTCACCCTGACCGTCACGACCTTCGTCACCTGGACCGGCCAGCGCGTCACCGCCGTCGCCCTGCCGCTGGTGGCGCTCGAGCAGACGGGCGACGCCTGGACCACGGGGCTGGTGGGCGGCATCGCGGGGCTGCCGCTGCTCACCTCCGGCTGGTGGGGGCGGCGTCTGCGGTCGCGTCTGACGTCGGGCCGCGCGCTGGCGCTCCTGCTCGCCGTGCAGGCGCTCGGGCTCACCCTGGTTCCGGTCGCGGCGGCGACGACGGGCGTCGGCGCCGTGGTGCTGTGCGCCACCGGCCTGGTCACGGGCGCGACCTCGGCCCTTCTCTCCCCCGCGCAGCGCGCCCTGACCGCCGACCTGGCCGAGCTGCCCGGGCACGCCCCGGGCACGGGCGCGCGGGCGCTGGCGTGGCAGGACCTCGGGCACCGCGTGTCGATGGTCTTCGCCCCGGCGCTCGGGGCGTGGCTGCTGGTGGTGTGGGGCACGGAGCCCCTGCTGTGGTGCGAGGCCGGCGCCGTGGCGCTGGCCGCCGGGGCGATGCTGACCGTGCCGGGCGTGGGTGCCGGGGCGCAGGGCGCCGCGGCGGACCGCGCGCCCGAGCCCGCGCCCCCGCTGCGCGCGGTGCTGCGCGGCAACCCGGACCTCGCCGCGGGCCTCGCGCTGGCCGGTGTCGGCGGTTTCACGTGGTTCGCGTTCGCGCTGGGCCTGGCCCTGCTGGGCGCGGACCTCGGCCGGCCGGGCGAGCTGATCGCCACCGGCATGGCGGGCTACGGCGTCGCGACGGTCGCCGGTTCGCTCGTGGCCCCGGCCGTGGTGCACCGGATTCCGCACGTCCCCGCGATCCTGGCGTCCTGGGTGATGTTCGGCCTCGCGTACCTGGCGCTGCCCGTGGCGGCGCCCGACCTGCTGGCGGTGGGCGTGGTGTCCGCGGTGGGCGGCATCACCATGCCGTTCGGCATCGCCGCGCTGAACGCCCTCGTCGTGGACCGGACCACGGGCGCCGGACGGCGGACGGCGTTCACCGCGGAGACGGTGCTGCACGCCGGCGGGGCGTCGGTCGGCCTGCTCGTGGGCGGGGCGTTGATCGGGGCGTTCGGCGCCGGGCCCGTGCTGGTGGTGACCGGCCTGATGCAGGTGCTGGCCGCGGCGGGCGCCGCCGTCTGGCTGCGCGCACGCCCCCGGGAGCCCGCGGTGCCGGCGCTCAGCGCCGCGCGGCCGCCGTCAGGCTCGTGACCGCGGCCGCCAGGTCGCGCAGGCGCGTCCCCGTCCGGGAGATCAGGTCGTCGAGCTCGACGGGGCCGGGCGCGATCGAGAACGCGGCGGCGATCCCGGCGGCCCGCGCCTGCGCCTCCGGCAGCAGCACCTGACCGGCCACGACGACGACCGGCGGCCGCGTGGGCGACGCCGCCGCGAGCCGGGCCACGCCGTCGGCAACCTTGCCGTTGACCGACTGCGAGTCGAACGAGCCCTCGCCCGTGATCACCAGGTCGGCGTCGGCGAGGGCCGCCGGCAGGCCGATCGTCTCGGCGACGAGCACGGCGCCCGGCGTGGTCTCTGCGCCCAGCACGGCGACGAGGCCGGCGGGCACGCCGCCGGCCGCCCCCGCGCCGGGGATCTCGGCCACGGCGTGCCCCGTCTCCCGCTCCAGCACCTGCGCCCAGTGGCGCAGCGCGTCGTCGAGGTACTCGGCCACCCCGTCACGGGCGCCCTTCTGGGGGCCGAAGACGTGCGCGGCGCCGTGCTCGCCGACGAGGGGGTTGGTCACGTCGACCGCGAGGCGCCAGCGCACCTCGCGGGCGCGCGGGTGCAGCCCGGCCAGGTCGAGGGAGGCCACCGACGCGAGGCCCTCGCCGCCGTCCGGCACCTCGCGGCCGTCGGCGTCCAGGAGCCGGGCGCCGAGCCCGGACAGGATGCCGGAGCCGCCGTCGGTGGACGCCGAGCCCCCGAGGCACAGCAGGATCTCGGCGACGCCCGCGTCCAGCGCGGCGCGGGCGACGTCGCCCGTGCCGCGGGTGCTCGCGTGCAACGGCTGGAGCGGCACGTCCGAGACGCCGGGCAGGCCGCTGGCCTCGGCGAGCTCGACGACGGCCGTGCGGCCGTCCGGCGACAGGGCCCAGCGCGCCGTGGTCGGACGGCCGATCGCGTCGACGGTCGTGACGGTCCGCGGCGCACCGCCCCAGACGGCGAGCAGCGCCGTCAGGGTGCCCTCCCCGCCGTCGGCCATGGGCAGGCGCGTGACGACGGCGTCGGGGGCGATGTCCAGCACCCCGTCCGCGACGGCGGACGCGACCTCGGACGCGGACAGGCTGCCCTTGAAGGAGTCGGGGCAGACGACGACACGCAGCGGCTCCACGCGCCGATCGTAGGCGGTCGGGGCGGTCAGGCGGCCAGGATTTCGGCCACCGGGACGACGGCCGTGCCCAGGGCCGCCGCGACGCCCGGGTTGGTGACCTGCCCCGCGTGGGTGTTCAACCCCTGGGCCAGGGCCGCGTCCGCGCGCAGCGCGTCACGCCAGCCGCGGTCGGCGATCGCGGCGACGTACGGCAGGGTCGCGTTGGTCAGCGCCCGGGTCGACGTCGCGGGCACCGCGCCGGGCATGTTGGCCACGCAGTAGTAGAGGGTGTCGTGCACGGCGAAGGTGGGTGCGTCGTGCGTGGTGGGCCGGGAGTGCTCGAAGCAGCCGCCCTGGTCGATCGCGACGTCGACGAGCACGGCGCCCGCGCGCATGGTCTTGACCATCTCGTCGGTGACGAGCCGGGGCGCCGCGGCGCCGGGCACCAGGACGGAGCCGATGACGAGGTCGGCGGACTCGACCTGCTCGGCGACGTCGTAGGTGGTGGAGGCGCGGGTGGCGACGGCGCCACCGAACCGGGCCTCGATCCGGCGCAGCGCGGGCAGCGAGACGTCGAGGACGGTGACGTCGGCGCCCATGCCGAGCGCGTTGGCCGCCGCGTGCTCGCCGGCCACGCCGCCGCCGAGCACCACGACCTTCGCCTTGGGCGTGCCGGGCACCCCGCCCATGAGCACGCCGGTGCCGCCCTGGGGGCGCATGAGGTGGTAGGCGCCGACCTGCGCGGACAGACGCCCGGCGACCTCGCTCATCGGGCTGAGCAGCGGGAGGGACCCGTCCGCGAGCTGCACGGTCTCGTAGGCGACGGCGGTGGTGCCGGCGCCGAGCAGGGCGTCGGCGCAGGGCCGGGAGGCGGCGAGGTGCAGGTAGGTGAAGAGGGTCAGGTCGGACCGCATGAAGCCGTACTCGGGCTCGATGGGCTCCTTCACCTTGACCAGCAGCTCGGCGGAGCCCCAGACCTCGGCGGCCTCGGCGACGACGCGCGCGCCCGCGAGGCGGTAGTCGTCGTCCGCGAAGCCCGACCCCTCCCCGGCGCCGGACTGCACGAGCACGTCGTGGCCACGACGGACCAGCTCGTGCGCACCGGACGGCGTGACCGCCACGCGGTGCTCGTTGTTCTTGGTCTCGGTAGGAACGCCTATGTTCATGGACTGACGGTAGGCACGCGGCGATGTGCGGGTCCAGGACACATTCCCGAATAGAATGTTCGGCTTCCCTGCACAAGAATGCTCGCATGCTGAACCCCTGGCGACTCCGGCTGCTGCACCAGCTCCACCTGCTCGGCACCGTCCGCGCCGTGGCCGAGGCGACCCGTCTGAGCCCCTCCAGCGTGTCCCAGCAGCTCGCGACCCTCGAGGCGGAGACCAGGGTGCAGCTCTTCGAGCGGTCAGGACGGCGCATCCGGCTGACCCCGGCCGGTGTCACGCTCGCGGGCCACGCGTCCGACATCCTCGACCGGATCGCGACGGCGGAGGCCGACCTCGCGGGCCTGTACTCGGAGCCCACCGGCGTGGTGCGCCTCGCGGCGTTCACCAGCGCCTTCCACGGCATCGTCGTCCCCGCGGTGGCCGACCTCGCGGCCGAGCACCCTCGCATCTCGGTACAGCTCACCGAGGCGGAACCCCTGGTCAGCCGGCCCGCCGTCCAGCGGGGCGAGGTCGACGTCGCGGTGTGCGCGGACTTCCCGGACGCCCCCGTACCGCCCGACGCCGACCTGGCGCGCCTGCCCCTGACGGGTGACCGCGTGGTGCTGGTGACGGCGCGCGACACCGCGGCCGGGCCGCGGGGCCGGATCGACCTGGCCGCCCTCGCCGACGAGCCGTGGGCGTTCGAGCATCCCGGCGCGCACCTCGCCGACCTGGCCGAACGCCTCTGCCGCCGGGCAGGGTTCACGCCTCGGACGGTGGCCCGGTTCGAGAGCCACGGGACGCTCCTGAGCCAC
This sequence comes from Promicromonospora thailandica, assembly GCF_024171955.1. Taxonomy (GTDB): domain Bacteria; phylum Actinomycetota; class Actinomycetes; order Actinomycetales; family Cellulomonadaceae; genus Promicromonospora; species Promicromonospora thailandica. The sequence goes on from NZ_JAMTCS010000005.1 coordinate 30,445, forward strand.
GTGGAGGCCGGCCTCTCGGTGACGCTCCTGCCGATGCTCGCCGTCCACGACCGGTACGCGGTGCGCACCCTGGACCTCGTGGACCCGCCCCGTCGGGACATCCATCTCGTGACCCGGCGCACCACCCTCGACCGGGCGGCCGTGCGGGTGGTGGTCGACGCCGTGCGGCAGCGCGCGCGGGCGTCCTGAACGACGTCGGCGCAGGTCAGCCGGGTTGTGTCACGTCAGAAGTCGTCGATGTCCGACTGGGCTGCACGGAGGGTCTCCGTCAGCTCGCGCAGGCGCGTCAGCTCGTCGGCGTCCATCGCCGGGGCCACGTAGTGCGCGATGGAGCGCACGTGCCGGCGACCGAGCTCCTTCTGCGTGGCCGAGCCCTCCTCGGTGAGGCTCACGAGCACCCCCCGGCCGTCCTCCGGCGCGGGGTGGCGGCGCACCAGCCCGCGCTTCTCGAGACGCTCCACCATGCGCGACAGCGAGGACTGCGCCATGAGGATGTTCTCGTTGAGCTCCCGGAGCCGGAGCGTCTCCCCCGGCGCCAGCGCGAGCGTGAACAGCACGTCGTACTCGCGCATGCTCAGGTCGCCCCAGATGTCGTCCGCCAGGAGCCGGCGCATCACCGTCACCTGCGCACGGAACAACGACTCCCACGCCTCGGCCGCCTCACGAGCCGACGGCACACGTCGCTCGGTCATCAGCGCGCACTCCGTCTCATTCACGGCACGCTACCTGACTGAACTTTCACTTACCTACCTGGGCCGGTGGTGGTGAATTTCATCATGTGGATTCCGTGTCCGCACGGCTCCCGGAGCGTTCGCGACGGGCGGGCTCAGCGGCCGAGCCGGCGCTCGCGCAGCGAGAAGTCGCGCAGGGCGCGGAGGAAGTCGACCCGGCGGAACGCGGGCCAGTAGGCCTCGCAGAAGTAGAACTCGCTGTGCTGGCTCTGCCACATGAGGAAGCCGCCGATGCGCTGCTCGCCCGAGGTTCGGATGACCAGCTCCGGGTCGGGCTGCCCCTTCGTGTACAGGTGCTCGGCGATGTGCTCGACGTCGATCGACTCGGCGAGGTCGGCCAGCGTCGCGCCGTCCTTGGCTCGCTCGGTGAGGTAGGCGCGCACGGCGTCCGCGATCTCGGTGCGCCCGCCGTAGCCGATCGCCACGTTGACCTGCAGCCCCTTCACGCCGGCCGTCCGGTCGGCCGCGGCCCGCAGGGCCGACGCCAGACGGCCGGGGAGCAGGTCGAGCCGGCCGATGACCCGCAGGCGCCAGCGGCCCGACTCGGCGAGGTCGGTGACCGCGTCCTCGATGATGTCGAGCAGGTTGCTCAGCTCGTCGGCCGACCGGCTCAGGTTGTCCGTCGACAGCATCCACAGCGTGACGACCTCGATGCCCAGGGACTCCGCCCAGCCGAGGAACTCCGCGATCTTGTCGGCGCCCCGCCGGTGGCCCGTCGCCGCCGTCTCCCCGAACGAGCGCGCCCAGCGGCGGTTGCCGTCGAGCATCACGCCGATGTGCCGGGGCAGCGTCGCGCCGTGCAGCGCGGACGCCAGACGTCGCTCGTAGAGGCGGTACAGCGGGCTGGGCAGGCGCACGGATACCTCAGGAGGGCTCGGGGCCGCGGGCGCCGCGAGTCGCGGCCCGCACGGCAGCTCTGACCCGGGTGGATCACCCGGTGGGACGGGGACAAAGGTACCCCTCGATCAGGGGCGCACCCGCGCGCCGGAGCCCTTCGACGGCCCCCGGCGGGCGACTCGCGCCAACCCGGCGCAGGATCTTCACATGGCCGCTGTGGGGCACGCCGAGGGCTAACCTACGCTTGAGTAAGTTACGCAACCGTAGGTAGTGCCCGGAGCCCGGGTACCGAGAGGAGAACATGTGGTAGCTCGAGCAGACGGTCCGCACCGTCCGGCCGACGGCCGCCTCGACGACGTCACGAAGACGGACGGCGCGAAGGCCGACGACAAGGTCACGGGTGCGGTGGACGCCCTCGCGGCGTCCGTGTCCTCGACCGTCGAGAAGGTCGAGCGGGAGATCAAGCCGAGGCTGCGGGGCTGGATCCACGCGGGCACGTTCCCCGTCGCACTGGCCGCGAGCATCGTGCTGATCGCGCTCGCCCCCACGCCGGCCGGCAAGATCTCGGCCTCCGTGTTCGGGCTCAGCGCCTGTCTGCTCTTCGGCATCTCCGCCGTCTACCACCGTGGCAACTGGTCACCTCGCGCCGACGCGGTGCTCCGGCGTCTGGACCACACCAACATCTTCCTCATCATCGCGGGCACGTACACGCCGCTCGCGGTGCTCCTGCTGCCCCCGGACCAGGCGACGGTCCTGCTGATCCTGGTCTGGAGCGGCGCCCTGGTGGGGCTGCTCGCGCGCGTGTTCTGGCTGAACGCGCCCCGCTGGGTCTACGTGCCGGTCTACCTCGCGCTCGGCTGGGTCGCGGTGGCCTACATGGGCCAGTTCTGGGCGACCGGCGGCCCCGCCGTGGTGTGGCTCATCCTGGCCGGCGGCGTGGCCTACACCCTCGGCGCCATCGTCTACGGCACCAAGAAGCCCGACCCCAGCCCGGCGTGGTTCGGCTTCCACGAGATCTTTCACGTGTTCACGGTGCTCGGCTTCGCGTGCCACGTGGTCGCGATCTACCTGGCCAACCTCGCCATCTGAGCCTGACGGCTCTCTGCCGGCCGTGCGCTCAGCGGCCGTTGAGGCCGGCGAGGAACAGGTCCTCGAAGAGGGCGCCGTCCCCCGCCGTGCTCACGTGCTGCGGGGTGCCGTCCGGCACCTCGACCGTGCGCCCCGCCGACGGCCCGCTCCGCACCACGTCGACCGGGCGCACCCGGTAGTCCACGGCCTCACCGGTCACCAGCGACACCGCCGCGAGGGCGTCCCACCAGTACATGACGCCGAGCTCGACGAGCTCGGGCATGCCCGGCTGGGTGACGATCGCATGGACCGTGCGGGCCTCGTACGTCGCGGCCCGCGCGCCCAGCCGGTCGACGTAGGCGGCGGTGATCGGCGCGTGGTCGGTGGCGTCGAGGGCGACGACGCGCACGCGGGCGTGCGGCACCCCGGCCAGCACCCGGTCGGCCGCCCCCGGGTCGATCCACAGGTTGACCTCCTGGGTGTTGTCGAACCCCTCGGTCGTGGACCCGAACAGGTTGCCGCCCACGTCGAACGCGCCGCCCATGACCACGACCCGGCCGAGGCGCCGTTCGACGGTGCGCGGGCTCATCCGGTCGAGGGCTGCCGCAAGGTTGCTCAGCGGGCCGGTGGTCAGCACCGTCACGGGCCGGTGCGCGGCACGGACGGTCCGCGCGATCAGGTCCGCCGCGGGGAGGTCACCCGGTCGGTCGGGCACGTCCGCGTCGTCCAGCGCGCCGCTCAGCACCTGCTCGAACAGCACGCGCGCCTCCGGCGGCGGCTCGTTGACCCACTGCTCGGAACCGTCGGCGACCGGCACGTGCGACAGGCCGCAGCGGTCCAGGATGGTCCGTGCGTGCGTGAGGGAGCGGCCGGGGGTGCCCACGCCGTTGTTGACGACGGTGACCGCACGCAGGTCGACGAGGCCCTGCTTGTCGGCCTGGCAGAGGTACAGGAGCGTGGCCGCGTCGTCGAAGTCCAGGTCGGAGTCGTAGACGACGGGTACGGGCCCGTGGCCGGCGGGCTCCCGGGCCGTCTCGGCCGCCGCGGGCGTCACCGCGCCCCCGGCGAGCCCCAGGGCGAGCGCCCCCGAGGCCAGCACCCGCGCGTGCCTGCGAACGCCCACCATGACTCGCTCCCTCCGACGCCGGACGGAGCCATCGTGGCCGACGGCGCGGCGCGTGCCCACGACCTTCGACGCTGCCCGAAACCCGTCACCGGCCCGCCGGCACCACCGTGTAGCGGCGGTTCGCCAGCGACGGGTTGGCCGCGCGGACCTCGGCGATCGTGGCCGGGTCGAGCTCGACCGTACGGAAGGTCTGCTCCTCGCCCAGCTCCAGGACGACGCCGCCGTCCGGCCCGGCCACGAGCGTGCGGCCCGTGACGCCCGGGCCGGTCATGCCGACCCCCACGACCGCGGCCGTGTTCTCGATGGCCCGGGCCCGCAGCAGCGTGTGCCAGTGGTCGGCCTTGAGCGGGCCCGCGACCCACGCCGCCGGGTACACGAGCACGTCCGCACCCGCGTCGACCAGCCGCCGCGCGGACTCGGGGAAGCGCAGGTCGTAGCAGGTCAGCACGCCGAACGTGAGCCCACCGAGGCGGAGCGTGACAGCGTCGGCGTCGGCCGGCCCGGGCTCCAAACGTTCGGACTCGCGGTAACCGAACGCGTCGTACAGGTGCACCTTGCGGTAGACACCCGCGAGATCGCCCGAGGCGTCCACGACGACCAGGACGTTGACCGCCCGGACGCCGTCGGCCCCGGGGAGCGTGACGCCCGCGACCACGGCGATGCCGCGCTCTGCCGCCTGCTCCCGCAGGAGCGTGACGAACGGGCCGTCGGCCGGCTCCGCGTGCTCGGGGCCGACACCCCGGCGGTCGTACGCGGAGGCGTACTCGGGCAGCACGAGGAGGTCCGCGCCGGCGGCCGCCGCCGCGCCGAACGCGTCCAGGGCGGTCCGGCGGTTGACGGCGTGGTCGCCGGAGACGGCGACCTGGGCGACCGTCACCCGGACGACGCCGCTCACGGCGTCCCCCGGCGTGACGGGAGGGGCGCCCTCGTCAGTCACCCGAACCGCCGCTGCCCCTGTCGGACGATCCTGCGGGTGGAGCATCCGGGCCGCTCGAGCCCGCGTCCCGGCCGTCCGCCTGCCCCGGTGCGGCCTCGTCGGCGCGACGGAAGCTGATGACCTCCGGCTCGGGGACCGGCAGCCCCTGCTGCCGGGCGTTGTGGCCGGTGCGGCGCAGGTGCTTGCTCATGTTCAGGAAGAGCAGCACGCAGGCGACGGCCAGCGCGAAGGTGACGAGGAACCCGATCAGGCCCGGCGAGACCTGCCACTCCTCCAGGCCGGGACGTAGGTTGTCCTCCGTGGGGTTCGGCGAGGGCTCGGTCGCGAACGCGAGCGCCGCCGCTGCCAGGCGGCTCATGCGAGCACCCCCGACCGGACGCCCTCGAACAGGTCGTGCTCGTACTCCCCCGCGGCGCGTTCGGGGAGCGGTACGCGGGACTCCGCGAGCTCGTACTCGTCCCACGGCCACACGTCGGCCTCGAGGTCGCGCGGCACGGCGAAGAAGAACCCGGCGGGGTCGATCTGCGAGGCGTGCGCCGTGAGCGCGGCGTCCCGCTGCGGGAAGTAGTCGGCCACGGGCACCAGCGTGGTCACCTGACGCTCCGGGATCTCCCGCGCGTCGTGGCTCTCGATCCACTCGCCGAACGGCGACTCCAGGCCGGCGCCCTGCATCGCCTCGTGCACGGCACGGAAGCGGGCCATCGAGAAGCCGTGGTTGTAGTAGAGCTTGAGCGGCTGCCACGGCTCGCCCGTGCCCGGGTAGCGGTCCGGGTCGCCCGCGGCGTGGAAGGCCTCGAACGACACCTCGTGGCACTTGATGTGGTCGGGGTGCGGGTACCCGCCCGACGGGTCGTACGTCGTGATGACGTGCGGCCGGAACTCGCGCACCGCCTGGACCAGCGGCGCGGCGGCCTCCTCGAGCGGGACCAGGGCGAAGGACCCCTCGGGCAGCGGCGGCAGCGGGTCTCCCTCGGGCAGGCCCGAGTCCACGAAGCCCAGCCAGCGGTGCCGTACCCCGAGGGCCTCGGTCGCCTGCGCCATCTCCAGGCGACGGACGGCGCGGCGGCCCTCGACCGACTCGAACTCGTGCCCCTGGGGCACCTCGAACGAGGGGTTCAGGATGTCGCCCCGCTCGCCCCCGGTGCACGTCACCACCAGGACCTCCACCCCCTCGGCGGCGTAGCGGGCCGTCGTGGCGGCGCCCTTGCTCGACTCGTCGTCCGGGTGCGCGTGCACCGCCATCAGACGGAGCGGCTCGCGCTCGGGTACGGACACTCGGTCCTCCTGTGTGGGATGCGTACTGGGACACTCGCTCTGGGACAATCGACCCATGGACCATCATGGTCCACGGACAATCTTGCTACGAACCACTGACACCCCGAGCCTGAGCGAGCCGTGATGACCGACCCTGAGAACGCCTCCCCGACCGGCGCCACGCCTCCCGCGGCGGCGCGGACACCGGACCTCGCGGAGCGTTACGGCCGGTCACGACCCGTGCCGCGGGCAGCAGGCCGGCCCGCGGGCGACGACGACCCGTGGGACGAGAGCGACGACGTCCGCCCCCGGCCGAAGCTCTCGGTGGGCGCCCGCGTCGCGGTCGCCACGGCCCTGGCCGCGGGCGTCGCGATCGCCGCGTGGTTCACGATCGTCGACACGCGGCGCGACCCCGTGACCTTCACGGACGTCGGTTTCTCGGTGGCGAGCGCCGAGGAGGTGGACGTCACGTTCGACGTGAGCATGCCGCCGGGCACCGCGGCCGTGTGCACGGTGACCGCCCTGAGCAGGAGCTACGCGGAGGTCGGCGCGGTCGACGTCGAGGTCGGTCCCGCCCAGGAGCGGACCACCCGGCACACCGTGACGATCGCCACCACGGAGCTCGCGACCACCGGCCTCGTCGACCACTGCGACGTGCGCTGAGGGCGCCGAGGGCAAAGGACGTACATAGTCCGCTCACAGCGGAAACCCTGACCGCCATGGCAAAGGTTTCCCAGAAATTGGTATTCTCGTCGTTTCACACGCTGTGTTGACCGGCTGGCGCGCGTGCCCGTTCCGCTCGTTCGGCCGGGACCTGCGCGCTGCCGCAATCTGTGGCTCGACGGAGCAACGACGAAAGGAGAGCCCCCGTGGCCGAAGCCTCTGTCACCTGGCTCACCCAGGAGGCGCACGACAAGCTCAAGGCGGAGCTGGAGCATCTTTCCGGCCCCTACCGGGCGGAGATCACCGAGCGCATCGCCGCTGCCCGCGACGAGGGCGATCTCAAGGAGAACGGCGGCTACCACGCCGCGCGCGAGGAGCAGGCCAAGAACGAGGCACGCATCCTGGAGCTCACCGAGAAGCTCCGGAACGTGCAGGTCGGCACCCCGGCGGACGACGGCAAGGTGGAGCCCGGCATGGTCGTGACGGCGCTGGTCGCCGGCGACGAGATGAACTTCCTCTTCGGTTCGCGCGAGATGGCGGGGTCCACCGACCTCGACGTCTACTCGCCGACGTCGCCGCTGGGCGCCGCCATCGACGGCAAGTCGATCGGCGCCAGGACGAGCTACACGGCACCCAACGGTCGCGACATCACCGTGGAGATCACGGGCGCCAAGCCCTTCCAGGGCTGAGCCCTCCCCGACGGACCTGTCAGACGTACGGATCACTCCGGTGACCTGAGCGTCTGACGGGTCCGTTCTGCGTCGAGGCGCTGCTCGAGCAGGCGGCGGTCGCCCTCGCGGTCCACCCGGGCCAGAGCCCGGTGGTACTCGGTCACCGCCTCGGCGGACCGGCCCGCCCGGCGCAGCAGGTCCGCCCGCGCCGCCGGGAGCAGGTGGTAGGCCGACAGCTCCGGAGCGGAGCCCATGTGGTCGAGCGCGGCCAGGCCCGCCTCCGGCCCGCGGGCCATGCCCACCGCCACCGCACGGTTGAGCGCGACGACGGGCGACCCGGTCATGTCCAGCAGCACGTCGTAGAGCGCCTCGATCTCGGCCCAGTCCGTCTCCTCGGCGGACGGCGCCCGCGCGTGCAGCGCCGCGATCGCCGCCTGCACCTGGTACGGCCCCGCCCGCCGGGCCGCCAGCGCACCGTCCAGCACCGCCAGGCCCTCGGCGATCTCGGCGCGCCGCCACAGCGTCCGGTCCTGCTCCTCGAGGGTGCGCGGCACCTCGCCCGGCGGGCGACCGAGCCGGGCCTCGCGCCGGGCGTGCTGGAGCAGGAGCAGCGCCAGCAGGCCGCGGGCCTCGGGCTCCTCCGGCAGCAGCCGGGCCACGAGACGGGCGGTTCGGAGCGCGTCGTCGGCCAGGGGCCGGCGCGCGGCGACGCCCCCGTCGCCCGTGTCGCCGACTGGTTCGGCCCATGCGTCGTAACCCTCGGTGAAGAGCACGTACAGGACCGCGAGCACCGCGGAGACCCGCTCGTGCAGCAGCTCCGGCGGGGGCACCCGGAAGGAGATGCCCGTGGCCCGGATCTTGCGCCTGGCCCGCGTGAGTCGCTGGGCCATCGTCGTCTCCGGCACGAGGAAGGCCCGGGCCACCTGCGCCGTCGTCATGCCGGTGAGCGAGCGCAGGGTGAGGGCCACCCGGCCCTCCAGCGGTAGCGCGGGGTGGCAGCAGGCGAAGACCAGCCGGAGCAGGTCGCCGTCCGGGTCGTCGACGTCGCTGCCGGGCCAGCCGTCGTCCGGATCCGCCGGAGCCCCGCCGAGGCGTTCGGTCAGGCGGGCGGCCGCCGCCACCTTCCGCGTCTCGACCGCCCGGCGCCGCAGCCGGTCGAGCGCGCGGTTCCGCGCCGTGGTGGTGAGCCAGGCGCCGGGCCGGGCGGGTACGCCGTCGCGCTGCCAGGTACGCAGCGCGACGGCGAAGGCCTCCTGGGTGCAGTCCTCGGCGAGGTCGAGGTCACCCGTGGCGCGTGCGACGGCAGCCAGCACGTGGCCCCACTCGTCGCGGAACGCGGCGGTGACGGCGGCGCCGACGTCGGTCACGCGTCGCCCGGGCCGCCGTCGGCGTCTCCCTCGAGGCCGAGCGGCCAGAAGGGGCGCAGCTCGATCGCGCCGGTGTGGGCCATCGGATGGGCGGCGGCGATCCTGATCGCCTCGTCGAGGTCGGGGGCGTCGAGCACGTCGAAGCCTGCGACGACCTCCTTGGTCTCGGAGAACGGGCCGTCGGTGACGATCACCTCCCCGGCGCGCACCTGGACGCCGACGGCGTCCGCGGGCGGCCGCAGCCGGTCACCGAGCACGGCACGGCCGGCGCCGTAGGTGTCGCGGACCCAGTCCTCGATCGCGGGCACGCCCTCCGGGTCCTGCGGGGCGTCGGGCGTGGACAGGACGAGCATGAGGTAACGCATCGTGGCTCCCTTCCGGGGTGGCGACCCCGGTGTCATGGTCGCGCGGCCGGACGGCCGCGTCACCCTGACGACGAACGGGCGGACGTCCGCACGACACCCGCGCCCCGACTAGAGGGCGACGACCTCGTACCCCTCGGACTCCAGCCGCTCGACGACGGCAGTGCGGTGCTCGGCGCCCTTGGTCTCGAGCTGCAGGTTGACCCAGACCTCGGACACCGAGAGCGACACGTCGGTGCGCGTGTGGTCGACCGCCACGATGTTGGCGCCCGCGGCGGCGATGCTGTCGACGAGCCCGGCCAGCGCGCCCGGCCTGTCCGCGAGCCGCACCTGGAGCTTGAGGTACCGGCCCGCCGCGACGAGACCGTGCTGGACCACCCGGAGCAGCACGAGCGGGTCGATGTTGCCGCCCGAGAGCACCGCGACGACGGGTCCTTCGAACGAGCCGCGCTCGGCCGCCATGATCGCGGCGACACCCGCGGCGCCCGCCGGCTCGACCATCAGCTTGGAACGTTCGAGCACCGCGAGCAGCGCACGGGAGAGCTGGTCCTCGGTGACGGTGCGGACGTCGACGCCCTGCTTCTGCACGATCCCGAAGGGCACGTCGCCCGGCAGGCCGACCGCGATGCCGTCGGCCATCGTCGCGCCCAGCGCGCCCGGCAGCGGCTTGCCCGCCTGCAGCGAGCCCGGGTAGGCCGCGGCCGACGCCGCCTGCACGCCCACCACCTTCACGTGCGGTGCGGCCTCGGCCAGCACCGCGGCGATGCCCGCGACGAGCCCGCCCCCGCCCAGCGGCACGACGACGGTCGCGACGTCCGGCACCTGCTCCAGGATCTCCAGGGCCACGGTGCCCTGACCCGCCACGACGTCCACGTGGTCGAAGGGGTGGATGAGCACCCGGCCCGACCTGGCCGCCTCGACGCGCGCGGCGGCCAGGGCCTCGTCGACCGACGTGCCCACCAGGCGCACCTCGGCCCCGTACCCCCGCGTCGCGGCGACCTTGGGCAGGGCGGCGTCGACGGGCATGTACACGACGGTGTCGATGCCGAGCATGCCGGCCGCGACGGCGACACCCTGTGCGTGGTTGCCGGCGGAGGCCGCCACGACGCCGCGCTCGCGCTCCGCGGCCGACAGCCGGGCGAGCCGCACGTAGGCGCCGCGCACCTTGAACGAGCCCGCACGCTGCAGGTTCTCGCACTTGAGCAGCACCTTCGTGCCCGTGATGGCGGAGAGCGCGCGGCTCTCCGTGACGGGAGTACGGGTGATGACGCCGTCGAGCATCTCTGCCGCGGCACGGGCGTCGGCGGCGGTCACCGTGAGGTGGCCGCCGTAGGACTCCAGGTCGAACGGATCCAGTGGCACAGCGGGCATGGTGCCCGACTGCGGCCCCAGATGCACGTTCAGCGGGCCGGATCGCCCTCCGGCGTGCCCACGCCGTCGACGTCCTCGTCCTCACCGCCGCCGTCGGCGGGCACCGCGACCGGCGACGTCGCCGTCCCGGGCGCACGCCGCAGGCGCAGCGGTATCGGTGGCGCGTCGGCGGCCCGCCAGCGGATGGGCAGCGCGTCCTCGTCGCCGAGCTCGGGGAACTTGTCGTGGCCGTTGAGGTACAGGATCACCGTGTTGAGCACGGCGGCGAGCGGCACCGCGAACAGGGCACCGACGATGCCGGCGGCGTACGACCCGGCGGCCACCGCGAGGATCACCGCGACGGGGTGCAGCGAGACGGCCTGGCCCATGAGGAAGGGCTGCAGGGCGTGCGACTCGATCTGCTGCACGAGCAGCACCACGCCGAGCATGATGAGGGCGGCGACCCACCCGTTCGAGACCAGCACCACGACGACGGCGATCGCGCCGGTCACGATCGCACCGACCACGGGCACGAAGGAACCGACGAACACCAGGATCGCGATCGGCAGCGCCAGGGACGGCACGAAGAAGACCGCACCGATCCCGATGCCGAGGGCGTCGACGGCCGCCACGAGGATCTGCGTGCGCGTGTAGGCGGCCAGCGTGACCGCGCCACGCCGCCCCGCCTGGTTGACCCGCTCCCGGGCCGACTTGGGGAGCAGGCCGACGACCCAGCCCCAGATGCCGCGCGGGTCGTGCAGGAAGAAGAACGTGCAGAACAGCGCGATCAGCGCTCCGACGAGCACGCTGCCCGCCGTGGCCGCCGCGCCCAGGGCACCGCTCACGATGGCGCTCTGCTGGGCCTCGAGCTGGTCGAGGATGTCCTGGCTGTAGCTCTGCAGCTCGTTCTCCAGGCCGAACGTCGCCGAGATCTGCTGCCAGAGCTCGTTGAAGCCCGTGACCGCCTGCGTCCGCAGGTCGGCGAACCCGTTGGCGATGGACTGGCCCGCCAGCGTGATGAGCCCGACCACGACGACGATCAGGCCGATCAGCGAGATGCCCGCCGACAGCCCGCGCGGCACGCGCAGCCGCTCGTTGAGCAGCCGCCGCACCGGCGTCAGCATGATCGTCAGCAGCAGCGCCACCGCGACGGGGACCACGATCGTCTTGAGCAGGGCCAGGAGCCACAGGGCCGCCGCGATGAACGCCCCGATGAGGAGCATGCGCCACGACCAGGACGCGGCGGCGCGGATCGCGGGAGGAACGGCAGCCGTCTCGTCGGTGGGTGGCGCGGTGGTCTGGCCTGACGTCACGCTGGTCTCCTTGCTCTGCGACACGTTCAACTCCTGCTCAACGCCCTGCTCGACACCCTAGGGGAGCACATCCGCCGCACGCCGGCCTGCCCACGCGCCGCACGGAAGGTGCACGGTGCGATCACGATCCCGACAGATCCCTCAGGTCTCGAGCGTCCGCCTCTGGGGGTGCACGGTCTCTCCGCGCTCCAGCATGGCGACGAACTTCGCGATGTTCCGCGCCCGGGTCTCCGGCTTCTTCACGCCGGTGACCCGGAACAGGATCGCGAAGCGGTTCTGCGCCGTGAGGATCTCGAACATGGCGGACGCGCGCGGGCTGGCTGCGAGCGCCTCGGCGAGGTCGGGCGGCACCTCGAAGTTCTTGTTGACCTCGTAGGCGGCCTCCCAGCGGCCGTCGCCGCGGGCCCGGTCGATCTCCGTCTGCCCGCGGGGGCGCATGCGCCCCTCGGCGACCAGGCGTTCCGCGATGCGCACGTTCCGCGCGGACCACCGGCTGCGCTGCCTCCGGGGGCAGTACCGCTGCAGGCTGCTGACGTCGTCCCGGCCGAGCGCCTGGGCGTCGATCCAGCCGCTGCACAGGGCCTCCTCGAGGGCCTGGTCGCGGGTCAGCGTGGTCGGCGCGGCCTTGTCCTTGCGCGCCAGCACCAGCCACACGCCGTCCGAGGAGGACTCGTGCTCGTCGAGCCAGGCGCGCCAGGCGGCGACGTCGGGGAGGAGGATCTGGGGCTCGGTGGTGGCCATGGACGGAACGCTACGCGGAGCCACCGACATCCGGCCCGGACGTGCCCCGCCCGTCCCGCGGCGCGAACGCCCGGAGCGCGTCGACGTCGCTGTTCGCCGAGGTCACGTACTCGCGGGCCCACTGCTCGGCGTCGGGGTACCCGCTCCCGGCGACGACGGCGGCCACCGCGGCCTCGACGTCGACCGGGGTGTGCCGCAGCTCGACCTGGCCGTCCCGCAGGAGCGCCCACGACCCGCCGGCGCGGCCGTACGGCATGCCCACGCTGCCCGGGTTGACGCACAGGCGCCGGTCGACGAGGCGGGCGAACGGCATGTGCGTGTGGCCCATGACCACCGTGGTGACGTCCGGGTCGAGCCCGCCGAGCACCTCTGCCCAGCGGTCGAGGGAGGAGTCGACGAGCACGACCTCCTCGTCGTCGCGGGGCGTGGCGTGGCAGAACACGACGCGGCCGAACCCGCGCACCCGGAGCTGGGCGGGGTGGGGCAGGCCGGCGAGCAGCGCGACGTCGTCGGGCCGGAGCTGGGCGGCCGCCCAGGGGGCGACGGGGTCGGGGATGCCGGTGGTGCCGCCGCGGGCGAGCGCGACGAGCTCCCGGTCGGCGTTGCCGCGGACCAGCAGGGCTCGCTCGCCCAGGGACCGCAGCCGGTCCAGCACGGCGCGGGGCTGCGGTCCGGCGACGTGGTCGCCCGTGACGACGACGCGGTCCGCGGCCGCGACGTCGGGCTCGGCCAGGACTGCGTCGAGCACGGGGAGCACGCCGTGCACGTCCGACAGGACGGCGACCGTCCGGGCGTCTTCGCTCATGTCCCGACCCTGGCGCGGGCGGGCGGCGTCCGCCAGGCGGTTCTGCCGACGGCAGACGGGGGCCCGCGGAACACCACCAGAGCCGTCCGTGTTGTCATGGGTAAACGTGCGCAGCACGAATGAGACCCAAAGGATGTGTGTTCGATGACGTTCCTGAACTCTCTCTTCGGCCCCGGCTCCGGTTCGAGCAAGACCACCATGGTGGCGCCGGAGGACGCGCTGCCGGGGCGTTCCGCCCCGGTGCTGCAGGCACCGCGCCCGCACACCGTGCTCGGCTCGTCGATCACGGGGCCGTGGGCTCCCGGCACCCGGGTCCTGTACCTGGCGATGGGCTGTTTCTGGGGCGCCGAGGAGATCTACTGGCAGGTTCCCGGCGTGGTGAGCACCGCCGTCGGCTACATGGGCGGCACCACCCCGAACCCGACGTACGACGAGGTCTGCACCGCGCGGACCGGCCACACCGAGACGGCGCTGGTGGCGTACGACCCGGAGCAGGTCAGCGAGGCCGAGCTGCTCAAGATCTTCTGGGAGCGGCACGACCCGACGCAGGGCTTCCGCCAGGGCAACGACGTCGGCACCCAGTACCGCTCGGCGGTCTACTGGACCACGCCGGAGCAGGCCGAGGTGGCCCAGGAGACGGCGAAGCGCTACGCCGAGGTGCTGAGCGCGAAGGGGTACGACGCCATCACCACGGAGATCGCGCCCGCCGCCGAGGCCGGCCCGTTCTTCTACGCCGAGGACTACCACCAGCAGTACCTGTCGGCCTCGAAGAACCCGAACGGCTACCGCTGCCACGCGACCACGGGTGTCCCGTTCCCCGACGCCGCCTGACCGCGCCGGGCACCCGGTGAGTGTCGGTGGCGGGACGTAGGGTCACCGACATGATCCGGGTCCCCGCCACCGAGCTCACCGTCGCCCACGAGGACTGGTACGCGCGCGACCTGTCGGGCGAGGACCACATGGCCACGCTCTTCACGGACGTCGACCTGACGGAGGCCACGGGCACCGGCGCCACGTTCGACTCCTGCGTGTTCCGTGGGGTGCGCTTCAACAGCGCCCACCTCACGGAGCTCGCGTTCACCTCGTGCGTCTTCGACTCCTGCGTCTTCTTCGACGCGACGCTCGAACGCTGCAAGCTCGTCGGCTCGCAGTTCGCGCACTGCCGCTTCGACCTCCTGAAGGTCGACGGCGGCAACTGGTCCTTCACCACCCTGAGCCGCGCCGCGCTGTCGGGAGCCCGGTTCGACGGCGTGCGCCTGCGCGAGGCGGACCTGTCCGAGGCCGTGGCGCGAGGCGCCGTGCTGGCCGGCTGCGACCTGTCGGGCGCCGACCTGGACCGGGTGGACCTCACCAGCGCCGACCTGCGCGGCAGCGACCTGTCGGCGCTCGACCCGCTCACCGCGACCCTCACGGGGGCGGTCGTCGGCGAGGCCCAGGCGCTCGCCCTGGCCGAGGCGCTCGGCGTCGTGGTCCATCCCGACTGAGCCGCCTGCCCGGCCCATGGATCGGTTCGATCCGCCGGTGCCGCGCAGCCTATGCTCGGTCCGCTCGCCACACGGACCAGGCACCCGAGCTAGAGGGACGAGGATCGACGATGATCAGCCGCGAACTGACCGACTGGAACCTGACGGCCACCGGAGGACCGGTCCGCGAGGACCTCGTGGGGGTGACCGTCCCCGCGCGCGTGCCCGGCACGAACCACACGGCGCTCCTCGACCGAGGGCTGATCCCCGACCCGTACCTGGGCACCAACGAGACCGCGCTGGCCTGGATGAAGCGGACCACCTGGCGGTACTCGACCACCCTCGACGAGCCGGCGGCCGGGCCCGACGAGCGCGTGGACCTCCTGTTCGAGGGAGTCGACACGGTCGCGGGGATCTCGCTGGGCGGCGCCGGGCTGGGCCGGACCGCCAACATGCACCGCTCCTACCGGTTCGACGTACGGTCGCTCGTCGGCACCCCCTCCGAGCTGGTGGTCGACCTCGACTCCGCCGTCGCGACCGCCGAGGCCGAGGCGGAGCGCCTCGGTACCCGGCCGATGGCGTACGACCAGCCCTTCAACATGGTCCGCAAGATGGCCTGCTCCTTCGGCTGGGACTGGGGCCCCGACCTGCAGACGGCCGGCCTGTGGAAGCCCGTCCGGGTGCAGCGCTGGCGCGTTGCCCGGCTCGCACGCGTGACGCCCCTGGTCACCGTGGTCCCGGGCCACGTCGCGCCGGCCGACGACGAGCCGGTCGCCCCGGGCCTCTCGGTCGCCGACGAGGCGGGTCGCCGCACCGGCATCGTCGACGTGCGGGTCGAGATCGAGCGCAGCGGGCTGGGCGACGCCGTCCCGCTCACCCTCGACGTCGCGGTCGGGGACCGGGGCGTCACCACCGGCGTGCCGGCCGGCTGGGACGGCGGCACGCTCACCGTGCGGGTGCCGGTGCCGGACGTCGACCTCTGGTGGCCGGCCGGGTACGGCGAGCAGCCCCTGTACCCCGTCGAGGTGGCGCTCCACGAGGGTGCCGGCGCGGACCGCTCGGCCGCCCTCGACACCTGGTCGGGCCGGGTCGGGTTCCGCAACGTCGTGGTGGACCGTGAGCCGGACGAGCACGGCACGCGCTTCGTGTTCCACGTCAACGGCCGGCCCGTCTTCGCCCGCGGCGCGAACTGGATCCCGGACGACCACCTGCTGACCCGCATCACGCGCGAGCGCCTCGAGCAGCGCGTGGACCAGGCGCTCGGCGCGCACCTCAACCTGCTGCGGGTGTGGGGCGGCGGCATCTATGAGAGCGACGACTTCTACGACGTCTGCGACGAGAAGGGGGTCATGGTCTGGCAGGACATCCTGCTGGCCTGCGCCGCCTACCCGGAGGAGGCGCCCCACTGGGCCGAGTTCGAGGCCGAGCTGCGGGAGAACGCGTCCCGCCTGGCCCCCCACCCGTCGCTCGTGCTCTGGAACGGCGGCAACGAGAACCTCTGGGGGCACGAGGACTGGGGCTGGAAGGAGCGGCTGGGCGACCTGACCTGGGGCGCCCGGTACTACGACGAGCTGTTCCCGAAGGTCCTGGCCGAGGTCGACCCCACACGGCCCTACTCCGACGGCTCGCCGTACTCCCCCGGTGCCACGCCCGAGGAGCGGCACCCGAACGACCCGGACCACGGCACGCACCACCAGTGGGACGTCTGGAACCGGATCGACTACAGCCACTACCGCGACGACGTGCCGCGGTTCGCGTCCGAGTTCGGCTTCCAGGGCCCCGCGACGTGGGCGACCCTCGAGCGCGCGATCCTTCCTGACAGCGCTGCCGTGCCGGAGGGCTTCAAGGAGTCGGAGGTCTTCCTGCTGCACCAGAAGGCGGTCGACGGCAACGGGAAGCTGGACCGCGGCCTGGCCCCGCACATCGACGTGCCGGACGACTTCACCGACTGGCACTGGGCCACGCAGCTCAACCAGGCGCGTGCCGTCCGGTACGCCGTCGAGCACTACCGCTCCTGGTGGCCGCGCACGGCCGGCGCGATCGTGTGGCAGCTCAACGACTGCTGGCCGGTCACCTCGTGGGCCGCCGTGGACGGCGACGGCCGGCGCAAGCCGCTCTGGTACGCCCTGCGGCACGCGTTCGCCGACCGGGTCGTGACCGTGCAGCCGCGCGGTGCGGGCCTGGTCGCCGCGCTGGTCAACGACTCGGACCAGCCCTGGACGGGGCAGGTCGAGGCGGTCCGCACCACGCTCGCCGGCGAGGTGCGGGCGACGTCGGACGTCACCGTGACGGTCGAGCCGCGCTCCGTCGCGGTGGTGCCGCTGGACGGCGACGTGGTCGCCGTGACCGACCCGGCCGACGAGGTGCTCACCGTGACCTTCGGCGGCGCGCGCGGGCTGCACCGGTGGGCCGAGACCAAGGACCTCGCGCTCGACCCGGCCCCGCTGCGCACGACCGTGACGGCGCAGGACGGCGGCTACCGGGTCGAGGTCACCGCCACGTCGCTCGCCCTCGGCGTGACCGTCCTGGCCGACCGCCTGGACCCGGACGCACAGGTGGACGACCAGGTGGTCGATCTCCCGGCGGGGGCGACGGCCGTGTTCCACGTGACGGGCCGCGACCTCGACCCGGAGGCACTGGTCGCACAGCCGGTGCTGCGGACCGAGAACGACCTGGTGCGGGCAGCGGGCTGACCCGCGCGGAACCGATGTCAGAGGCCGCGCGTACGGTGGTGGCCGAGGGGGCGAGAGGACGACACATGAACAGCCTTTCCGAGGGATCCAGCTGGTCCGTGCTGCGCCGCGACGGCGTGAGCGTCGTGGTGGCGCACCCGGAACGCGGTCTGCCGCTGGTGCTGCACTGGGGCGCCGACCTCGGCGAGCTCTCGCCGGGCGACCTGCTCGCCCTCGACGCGGCGACCAGCCGCCAGACCGCGCCGGGCACGCTCGACGCGGCGTGGCGGCCCTCCCTGCTGCCGCAGGAGGCGGACGGCTGGGCGGGGCGCCCGGGCCTCCTCGTGGTGGCCGACGGCGTGCCGCTGTTCACGCGCTGGACCGTCACGGAGGCCGAACGCGACACGGCCGAGCTGTCGGTCACCTCACGCGACGCGGAGCTGGGTCTGACCCTGCGGACGCACCTGGAGATCGGCACGGGCGGGCTGGTGCTGCAGCACCACGAGCTCACCAACGACGGCGCCGTCCCGGTCGACGTGCACTGGCTCGAGGCCACGCTCCCGGTGCCGCGGAACGCGGACCACCTCACGCAGTTCAGCGGCCGGTGGTCGCGCGAGAAGGTGCCGGTCACCACGGCGATGCCGGGCGGGAGCACCGCCCGGCAGACCCGGCGCGGGCGGTCGGGTCACGACGCGCCGTGGGTGACCGTGGCGTCGTCGGGCACGCCGCGCCACCGGACCGGCGAGGCCTGGGCCGCGCACCTCGGGTGGAGCGCCGATGTCACCCACCGCGTCGACCACCTGACCGAGCACGTCACGCTGCTCGGCGCGGGCGAGCTGCTGCGGCCGGGCGAGCTCCGGCTGGCCCCGGGCGAGACGTACCGCGCGCCGGTGGCGTACTTCGCGTGGTCCGCCGCGGGCCTCGACGGCGTCTCGGACCGGTTCCACACGTGGCTCCGGGCCCGGCCGCAGCACGTGACCAGCCCGCGCCCGCTCGTGCTGAACACCTGGGAGGCCGTGTACTTCGACCACTCCCCGGCCAGGCTCGAGCGGCTCGCACGCCGTGCCGCGGCCGTGGGCGTGGAGCGCTTCGTGCTCGACGACGGCTGGTTCCACTCCCGGCGCGACGACACCTCCGGCCTGGGCGACTGGGTCGTGGACCGTGACGTGTGGCCCGACGGCCTCGACCCGCTCGCGGGCCTCGTGCACGAGCTGGGGATGGAGTTCGGCCTCTGGTTCGAACCCGAGATGGTCAACCTCGACTCCGACCTCGCGCGCGCCCACCCCGAGTGGATCCTGTCCAACACCGCGTCGGTGCCGTCGCCGGACGGGCTCTCGTTCCGCACGCAGTACGTGCTGGACCTGGCGAACCCCGAGGCGTGGGAGCACGTACGCGGTCAGATCTCGGCGCTGGTGACGCAGCTCGGCATCGACTTCATCAAGTGGGACCACAACCGCGACCTCACGGAGCCCGTCCACCACGGCGCCGACGGCGTGGGGCGGCCGGGCACACACGCGCAGACCCGAGCTGCGTACGCGCTGATCGCGCGGCTCAAGGCGGACCACCCCGGGCTCGAGATCGAGTCCTGCTCGTCGGGCGGCGCCCGGACCGACCTGGGCATCCTGGAGCACACCGACCGCGTGTGGGCGTCGGACTCCAACGATCCCCTGGAGCGCCAGGACATCCAGCGGTGGACGTCGCTCGTGCTGCCGCCCGAGCTGATCGGGGCGCACGTGGGGCCGTCGCCCGCGCACTCGTCGGGGCGCGTGACCGAGCTCTCCTACCGGGTGGCCACCGCCCTCCAGGGGCACGCGGGCTTCGAGTGGGACCTGCTGAGCTGCACCGACGACGAGCTGGTCGCCGTCGCCGCGTACGCGGCGCTCTACAAGGAGCTGCGGTCCCTCGTGCACACCGGCACCGTGGTGCACGCCGACACGGTCGATCCGGCGCTGCGGGTGACCGGCTTCGTCGCACCGGACCGGACGGAGGGGGTCTGGACCTTCGCCTCCGTCGCGTCGCCGCAGGACGCCCTGACCGAGCGCATCCGCCTCGACGGGCTCGACCCGGCTCGCCGCTACAGCGTGCGGGTCCGGGACGAGGTGGGGTCGGCGAAGTGGCTCGGCGGGATCACACCGGGCTGGCTCGGCAAGGAGGCGGTGGACGTCCCGGGCTCGGTACTGACCGACGTCGGGCTCCAGCTCCCCACGCTGTGGCCGATGCAGGCGCTGATCGTCCACGCGACGGCGCTGCCGTAGGCCGGACACCGGACCGCCCCGGTGCTCGCTCCGCGGAGCGAGCACCGGGGCGGTGCGCACGAGTGATCAGCTGCCGAGAGCGCCCTTGCGCCGGAGCACGATCAGCGTGACACCGCCGCCGACGAGCGCGAGCGCGATGAGCGTGAAACCGATGACGGTGCTGGCACCGGTAGCCGCGAGCTCCTCGGGCTCGTCCTGGGCGGGCGCGGCCTCGCCGGGTGCAATCTCGTCGGACACGGCCTCGCCCGGGGCTGCCTCGTCGCTCGGCGCCGGGCTCTCGACCGGGACACCCTCGCCCGGCGCCGTCGTCTCCGGTGCGGGCTCCTGCGCGGGCACGCTCGGCTCCGGCGTCGCCTCGTCCTGCGCGTCGGTGTAGGAGACGGCGTAGTGGCTGATCGCCCGGCCGCCGCCCCAGGGGTAGGTGATCGTCACGGACTCGGCGGGCTCGTCCAGCGTGACGTAGTACGCGCCGCCCTTGCCCGCGCCCTGGTTGACGGAGCCGGCCTTGACGCAGTAGCCGGAGACGAGCTGACCCTCGGGAGCCTCGACGGTGAGCTCCATCGGCTCACCGTCGGTGTCGATCTTGCCGGAGTCGTAGCCCGCACAGACCTTCACGCCGTCCAGGTACTGCTCGGAGCTGCCGGACACGGGCGCGGCGAACGCGGCAGCCGGGGCGGCGACGAGGCCTGCGGCCAGGAGCGCCGAGGCTCCCAGGACAGTGATCTTGCGCACGGGGCGCTCCTTACGACACGGGGGTTCGGTCGCGCGCCCACCGTCGGGCGCGATCCCCGGAGCGTAGCGAGAATGGCGCAGATCGCCAATATCCGTTTATCTCAGCAAAATGCCTTACACGGGCTTTTATCGGACACTACCTGCCTTTGCCCTTTTTCTTCCCCTTGGCCGCCGAGCGCGTGCCCTTACCTCGCGGCACGGCGCCCCGCGCCGTCGTACCGGTCCCGCGCCGTCCGCCGCCGGACCGGCCCGTGGTCCCGCCCGACTTCGCAGTCCCTGACTTCTTCGCCCCGGCCCGCGTCTTCGTGTCCTCGCCCCGGCCGCCCACGCCACCAGCCGTGGCGCGGGCCGGGCCGCCCCGTCCGCGCGAGCTGTTCACCGTGCGACCGCGGACGATCCCGATGAGCTCCTCCACCAGGTCGGTGGTGCGCTCGACCGGCCAGACCAGCCCGACGGGCGCCGTCGGCCCGTCGGAGAGCACGCGACAGGTGACGTCCTTGCGCCGGTGCAGGCGGGCGAGCGACATGGGCAGCACGGCGACGCCCACGTTGGCGGCGACCGTCGAGACCGCGTCGGCCGTGGTCGGAACGCGCTCCAACGGGTTGCCGTCCGGATCGGTCGGCACCACACCCGGCACGGGGTGCGTGGCGAACAGGACATCGTCCGCGGGCACCCAGACCGGGTCCTCGGCGATGTCGGCGCTGCTCACGGTCTCGTCGTCGGCCAGCGCCGCGAGAAGGTGGTCGCGCGAGAAGCACACCACCGGCGCCTCCTCGTAGAGCGGGATCGCGGAGAAGACCTCCTTGTCCACGGGCAGCCGGCCGACGGCGGCGTCGACCTCCCCGGACTCCAGGGCGGACGGTACGGCGGACGCCTCGACCTGCACGAGCTCGAGCTCGACGTCCGGCAGCCGCTCACGCCACACGCCGGCCCACTTGCCCGGCGTCGCGCCCGGCACGTACGCGAGACGAAAGGGCGCGGCCGGCTCAGGTTCACTCACCCCCACAGGCTACGGCCCTCCCGGCCGCGAGCCCGTGCGCCCGACGCCGACCCGCCGACCTGCGCCGGCCCCCGCCGGCGCCGGCCCTCGCCGGCGCCGACCGTCACGGGCGCCGACTGCAGACGTCCTCACACCGCCCGGCCGACTGCAGACTTCCTCCCGCCGACAGCCGTCGACTGCAGACTTCCTCACGCCGACAGCCGTCGACTGCAGAGTTTCCGACGCCATGACGCCTGTCGGCCGAGAGAAACTCTGCAGTGGGCGACTGCGGTCAGCGGCTGCAGTCAGCGGCTGCGGTGGCGACCGTCCCGGGCGACACCGCTACGCGAGCGAGACGCCAGCGCCGTCGTCAGCGCCGTCGCCGACTGCAGACTTCCTCACTCCGCCCGGCCGACTGCAGACTTCCTCCCGCCGACAGCTGTCGACTGCAGAGTTTCCGACGCCACGACGCCTGTCGGCCGAGAGAAACTCTGCAGTGGGCGACTGCGGTGGCGACCGGACTGCGACCGCCCCGGGCGACACCGCCACGCGAGCGAGGGGCCATCGCTGACTGCAGACTTCCTCACGCCGACAGCCATCAACTGCAGACTTCCCCACGCCGTGACGCCTGTCGGCCGAGAGAAACTCTGCAGTCAGCGGCTGCAGTGGCGTGCCGCGGTGGCAACCGGGCAGCCAACCTCCCCGGGGGCCACCGAGGGCGAGGCGTCACACCGAGGCCGGGAGGTGGATCGCGGCCGGCAGCCGTTCGCCCGGACGCCAGGCCAGGCGGCGCAGGTGTTCCGCGACCTGGCGACCGATGTCGCCGTCCGTGCTGTCTGCGGGAGCGGGGAATCGCAGGAGCACCACGCGGCCGGTGCCGACGAGTCGGTTCTGGCGCGCCGCGTCGTCCGCGAGCATCTCGTTCCCGGCGTGGAACTCCCTGCCGTCAATCTCGACCACCAGGTAGCGCCCGTCCGGGAGCACCCAGCAGAAGTCGACCCGGGCGAGGAACCGGCCGTCCGCCCAGAAGACGATCTGCTGACCGTCGGGCGCAACCCCGTGGTCGACGAGCGACAGCCGGGCGAACGTCTCTGCCGGCGAGCCGTCGCTCCCGCTCACGAGCTCGAGCCATGGACGCGCCGAGACGACGCCACGCCGGCGCCGGATCACCGCCCGGATGCGGGCCAGGTCCGCGGGGCGGATCTTCTCCTCGCGCAGCGCATCACTGATCGCCGCCACCGCGTTGTCGCGCGGGAGCGTCAGCAGCGCCTGGCCCAGCGCGTGCACGATCTCGGCGACGTCGCGCCCGTGCCGCCGCACCACGGGAAACGTGCCGTACCGGCGCAGGACCGTGCCCGGCCGGACACCGGCGTCCATGTACCCGGGCCGGGAGACCTCCGGCCGCAGCTGCACGGGAAGGCCGCCCACGCCCAGCAGCGCCAGCGCGCACCCGCCGGTCGCGACGCCGTCGGCGTAAGCGAGCAGGCCGATCCACGCGGCCCGACGGCGGACGTGGTCGTGGCGGCCCTCCCGGAGTCGCTCCTGCACCGGCACCGCGCAGGTGTCGTACACCCCGCGCGTGACGCGGGTCCAGGTGTGCGCGCGGACCAGCCGGTGCACGACCTGGCTGCCGATCCCGGCCTGCGTGCACTGGGCGATGCTCACCAGGCCTTCCTGGCGGGAGGCCAGCTCCCAGACCTCGTCGGGGATGTCCCGTGGATACCTCACCCAGAGATCAGAGCCCATCCCGCCCGACGGCGGTGGCCGGGCGATGGGCACCTGTGGACGACGACGCCTGTGGTCGACGTCCGACCGTTGCACCGCCGTGGCGAGGGTCCGCCCACGACCCGATCAGTCCCGTCAGCGGTCCGCGACTGCAGAGCTGCTGACGTCCGGAGCGTCGGGCGCCCGGACAAAGTCTGCAGTCGGCCGCAGCACGCGTCCGGAAGTCTGCAGTCGGGTCCGAGGGCGGCGTCCGGAGCAGGTGGCGGCCCGCACCGAAGTACCCTGGGACCATGAGCTCCTCCTTCGCCTCGCAGCGGTTCAAGCCGTCCAACGCCGCCAAGCGGCTCGGCGTCTATCTGCCTGCCACGCCACAGGAGTTCCAGGACACCCCGCTCACGCGCGCGGAGCTCGAGGAGCTGGAGACCAACCCGCCGGAGTGGCTGGCCGATCTGCGCCGTAACGGCCCGCACCCGCGCCCCGTGGTGGCCGGGCGCCTCGGCATCTCCATCGCCGGCCTGGCCCGAGGCGGCGTCACGGACCCGCTGACCACCGAGCAGATCAACGAGCTGCGCGAGGACCCGCCGGAGTGGCTCGTCCACGAGCGCCAGGTCGCCGCGCAGGTGCGTGCCGAGGAGGAGCGCCTGGAGGAGGCGCGCAGGTCGGCGGAGAAGAAGACCCGCTCCGCGCGGTGAACCCGGAGGTCGAGTCCGCCCTCGCCGCGCTGCGGCCGTACCCCGAGGACGGTTCGCGCGCCGACGGGCCGGTCGCCGTCGATGCCACCGACCGTCTGCTGCTCGACGAGGCGGCCACGCTGCTCACTCCCGAAGATGACCGCGTGGTCATCATCGGCGACCGGTTCGGGGCGCTGACCCTCGGCGCCCTCGCCCTCGGCGCCCGCCATGTCGACGTGCACACCGACGCGGTCACGGCGGAGACCGCCCTCCGCGCCAACAGCGACCCCGCGGCCCGCACGGCAGACAGGCCCGACGCCGACCCGACCCCCGGCTACACCCTCCACGACAGCCTCTCGCCCGACCTCCTCCGCGGCGCCCGCCTCGTGCTCCTGCAGCTGCCCACGTCGCTCGCGGAGCTGACCGAGATCGCCGAGCACGTCGCCCGCGAAGCGGACCCCGCGGTCATCTTGCTCGCCGGCGGGCGGGTCAAGCACATGACCCGCGCCATGAACGACGTGCTGGGGGCATCGTTTCGGCAGGTCAGCGCGTCACTGGCCCGGCAGAAGTCGCGGTTGCTGATCGCCCGGGAGCCGCGGCCCGACGTCGGACCGCTCACCTATCCCGTCACGGCGCGGCTCACCGATCCCGAGATCGCCCACGCCCTCGCCCCCGCGAGGCAGGCGGCTGGCCTCGCCGTCGTCGCGCACGGTGCCGCGTTCGCCGGCGCCGGCCTGGACCTGGGCACCCGGTTCCTCCTGGCCCAGGCGCACCGCTGGCCGGCGTCGCCCGCGGTCGCCGTCGACCTCGGCTGCGGCACCGGAATCCTGGCCGCCGTGCTGGCGCTGCGCTCCCCGGCCACGCGGGTGATCGCGACCGACCGGAGCGCGGCGGCCTGCGCGTCCGCCCGCGCGACGCTCGCCGCGAACGGCGTCGCGGGCACGGTGCTGCGGGACGACGCCGGAGCGGCCCTGGCCGACGACTCGGCCGACCTCGTGCTGCTCAACCCGCCCTTCCACGACCGGGCCGCGCTGAGCACCGACGCGGCACACCGGATGTTCGCCACGGCGGGCCGCGTGCTGCGTGACGGCGGCGAGCTGTGGACTGTCTTCAACACGGGCCTGCACTACCGCAACGCCCTGGAACGGGCCGTCGGGCCGACGGAGCATGTCGCCCAGAACACGCGGTTCACCGTGACCCGGAGTGTGCGGAAACTACTTACCGACGTGTCAGTAGAGGCCGGTTAGCCTGGCGAGGCGCCCACACCGGGCGCGCCCGCACGGCAGCACGACCGGACTTCACCGGCCTGCCCCGAGCCGAAGGAACTGTCGATGAGGACACTCCGCACCACCCTGCGCGGCGCCGCCGTCGCGGCGGTCGCAGCGTCGCTGGCCGCGGGAGCGGCGGTGACGGCACTGCCGGCCACCGCGAGCCCCGCCGACGGACAGGGCAGGGCGATTGCCCCCGCCGCCACGCCGAAGGACCCGACGCAGGCCCAGCACACGCACGCCACCCAGAACAAGCACAAGGGTGGCAAGCACCACCCCGGCAAGCACCGTCCCGGCAAGCACAAGGGCAAGCACAAGCCGAAGCAGGCCGTCGACCCGGACTTCGGGCCCAACGTCACCTTCATCGACCCGAGCTGGAGCACGGACCGGATCAACTCGTTCCTCGACACGGTGAACGACGAGGCGGAGTTCAGCCTCGACCGGCACCAGGTGTTCTTCGAGCCGGGCACGTACGGCAGCGCCGCCGGGCAGGACGACCCGGCCACCGCCACCGGCATCGTGAACGCGGAGGTCGGCTACTACGAGTCGATCGCGGGCCTCGGTTCCCAGCCGGGCGACGTGCTCATCAACGGCGCGCTGCACGTCGAGCCCGTCGTGGGCTGCCCGGACCAGCCGTGGGCGTGCGCCGACCCGGGCTCGCTCACGCGGTTCTGGCGCTCCATGTCGAACCTCGCGTTCAACCCGATCCAGCGCCCCGTCGGCGAGGACGCCGCACGGCCGTTCCCGGCGGGCGTCGTCGAGCCGCACCAGATGCGGTGGGCGGTCTCGCAGGCCGCGCCCATGCGCCGCGTCGACGTGCGGGGCAGCCTGACCGTGTTCGGCCGGTACGGCGAGTTCGCCTCGGGCGGCTACCTGGCCAACTCCCGCGTGTCCGGCACCATCGCCACCGGCTCCCAGCAGCAGTGGTACACCCGCAACAGCGAGGTGGGCACGTGGGACGGCGGGGTGTGGAACATGGTGTTCTCGGGTGTCCAGGGCGCCCCGGCCACCGATTTCGGCCAGGACCTCTCCGGTGGCGCCAAGGGCGTCAAGACCACCCTCGAGAGCACGCCCGTCAGCCGGGAGGCGCCGTTCCTCCTGCGCGGCTCGGACGGCGAGCTCAAGGTCTTCGTGCCGCACGCCAGGACCAGCAGCCGGGGTGTCGACTGGGGCACGGACGCGGCGTCGGGCCGCACCATCCCGATCAGCGACGTGTACGTGGCGCGGGCCGGCACGGACACCGCCGCCTCGATCAACGCGGCCATGGCGGGCGGCAAGCACCTGCTGCTCACCCCGGGCGTGTACGAGCTGGACGCGCCGATCCGCGTGGACCGCGCCCGGACGGTCGTGCTCGGCCTCGGGTACGCGTCGCTCACGCCGACGGCCGGCAACGCCGCGCTCGAGGTCGGCGACGTGCCCGGCGTCGTCGTCGCGGGCATCACGGTGGACGCCAACACGCCGGAGTCGGAGACCCTGGTGCGCGTGGGGACGTCCGGGAACGGGGCCGGCGACGCCGCCGACCCGACCACGCTCAGCGACGTGTTCGTCCGCGTGGGCGGCCCGTGGGCCGGCAAGGCGGTCACCTCGATCGAGGTGAACAGCGACCACACGCTGCTCGACCACATCTGGGCCTGGCGCGGCGACCACGGCCAGGGCATCGGCTGGGACACCAACACGGGTGCGCACGGCGTGGTGGTCAACGGTGACGACGTCACCGCGACCGGGCTGTTCGTGGAGCACTACCAGGAGAACCAGACGGTCTGGAACGGCGAGCGCGGCCGCACGGTCTTCTACCAGAGCGAGATCCCCTACGACCCGCCGTCGCAGGCGGCGTACATGGACGGCGGCCGGCTGGGCTGGGCGTCCTACCGCGTGGCGGACGGCGTGACCGACCACGAGGCGATCGGCCTCGGCGTGTACTCGTTCTTCAACCAGGGCGTGGACATCCGGGTCGAGTCGGGCATCCAGGTGCCGAACACGCCCGGCGTGCGGTTCCGCTCCATGACGAGCGTGTTCCTCAACGGCTCGGGCGGCATCAACCACGTCGTCAACGACACGGGCGCCCCTGCGGTCGGCAGCTTCGCCAGCCCGCAGGTGGTCAGCTACCCGTAGAACACGTGAGTGCGGGATCTTCGCCCTTCTGGCACCCAGAAAAGGGCGAAGATCCCGCACTCAGCGGGGTCACTTGACGGCGACGATGTCCACGACGAAGACCAGGGTGTCCGTGCCGCCGATGCCGGCCTGCGGCACGCCGCGCGCGCCGTAGCCGTGCTCCGGCGGGATCGAGAGCATCAGGCGCGAGCCGACGTTCTGGCCGACCATGCCCTTGTCCCAGCCCCCGATGACCGCGCCGACGCCGATCGGGAAGTCGATGGTGGTGCCGCGGTCGTAGGAGTTGTCGAAGACGTGGCCGCCCCAGGTCTGGCCCAGGTAGTTCACCACGATGGTGCGCCCGGACTCGACGACCGGACCGTTGCCCTCGGAGAGCACCTGGACCTGCAGGCCGGCGGGTGCGTCACCCTCGGGGAAGGTCAGCTCCGGCTTGTCGCCGAAGGCGCCGGAAGCGGTAGGAAGCGTGGTCACGAGGATTACCTCTCGGTCGGGAGGACGCCGGGCGTTCCCGGCGTCGGTACGCCTCCACCCTATGCGGCGGCGACGGCTGCCCGCGAAGCGACGGCGGCCTGGCGCAAGGCCTCCAGGGCGGCGACGACCGGCGGCGTGTGCGCGACGGCGTCCTGCACCACCGCGTGGATCGAGCGCACCGGCGTGGGCCGGACCACGGGTACGGCGACCGTGCCGGGCGGCAGCTGCACGGCACCCAGCTCCGGCAGCACCGTCATGCCGATCCCGGCGTCCACGAAGGCCAGCGCCGTCGGGTAGTCGTGCGCCTCGACGTGGAACGTGGGGCTGAACCCCGCGGCCGTGCACGCCTCCAGGAGGTTGCGGCGGCACCATCCGCGTGCGAAGTCGTTGTCCACCCAGGACTCGTCGGCGAGCTCGGCCAGCTCGATCTCGTCCCGGTCCGCGAACCGGTGCCCGCGCGGCAGCACCACGACGTAGGGGTCGTCGAGCAGGTGGTGCGCGGTGAAGCCGCTGCCCGGGTCGAACCCGCGCCGCGCCACGGCCACCTGGACGTCGGCCCGGTCCTCGGCCTGGTCGGGGATGTGCTCGGCGAGCTCCAGGTCGAGCCGGACACCGGGGAACTCCGTGGTGAGCACGCGCACCACGTCCGGCAGCCAGGCCGAGCCCACCGACGCGAAGTACGCGACCGACAGCGAACCGGTCCGGCCGGCGCGCAGGTCGGCGATCATCGACTCGGCCTCGCCGAGGCGTTCGAGCACGCCGTCGGCCTGCGCGGCCAGGGCGTGCCCCGCCGCGGTGGGCCGGATGCCGCGGCCGTGCCGGGCCAGCAGCTTCAGCCCGGTCTCGCGCTGGAGCGCCGAGACGTGCTGGCTGACGGCGGACGGCGTGTAGCCGAGGTTGGCGGCCGCCGCGCCGATCGAACCCGAGGCGACGACGGACCGGAAGACGCGGAGCCGGTGGACATCGAGCATGGCACCCACCATACAGCGCCACTGAATCCAGATGAAGGAAGAATCGCTGGTGCTTCACAGTGCTCCCGGGCGACGATCGGTCCATGACGCACACGACGGCCCCGGACGTCCCGGCCGAAACCCGCCAGACGCAGCCCGCCGGACCGGGCAGGGTTGCGGACGTGACCACCACCCTCGAGCCCGTGACCGGTGCCGCCGCACCGGCCACCCGCCGCTTCCTCGTGCCGGTGGCCGCGGCCGTGACCGTCGTGCTCTGGGGCTCGGCGTTCATCGGCATCCGCGCGGCGGGCTTCGACTACTCGCCGGGTGCCCTGACGCTCGGCCGCGTGCTCGTGGGCACCGCCGCCCTGACCGTCATGGCGGGCCTGGCGGGCAAGCTCCGGCTGCCGCGCGGGCGCACGCTGATCGGCGTCGTCGTCTGGGGCGTGCTCTGGTTCGGGCTCTACAACCTGGCGCTCAACGCCGCCGAGCGCACGCTCGACGCCGGGACCGCGTCCCTGCTGGTGGGCCTCGCCCCGATCCTCATCGCGGTGTTCGCGGGACTGGCCCTCGGCGAGGGCTTCCCCGCCCGGCTCCTGGCCGGCATCGGCATCGCCTTCGCGGGCGTCGCGGGCATCGCGCTCGCCACGTCCAGCGGGGCCTCGGACGGCGTCAGCGTCGCCCTGGGCCTCGCCGCCGCCCTCGTCTACGCGGGCAGCACCATCCTGCAGAAGCGCCTGCTCCCCCGCGTCGACTCCCTGACCATGACCTGGCTCGGCTGCCTCGCGGGCACCGTCGCCAGCCTGCCCTTCGCCCCCGTGCTGCTGGAGGAGCTCGCCGTGGCCCCGGCGTCGGCCACGCTGAGCGTGCTCTACCTGGGCGTCTTCCCCACCGCCGTTGCCTTCGCCACCTGGGGCTACGCCCTCACGCGGACGACGGCGGGCCGCCTGGCCGCCGCCACCTACGCCGCCGCGCCGCTCGCCGTGCTCATGTCGTGGGCGCTGCTGGGCGAGGTGCCGACACCGGTGGCGCTCGTCGGCGGCGCGCTGTGCCTGACCGGCGTGCTGGTGGCGACCCTGCGCCTGCGCTGACGCCTGTGGTGCACCGATTTACCACGTAGGATTGCGCTCGAGATGAGCGCCCGATGACCACACCGACGACACCCCGCAAGCCGCGCGGCAGCGGCCGCCCGACCATCAGCGACGTGGCGGCCCTCGCCGGGGTGTCGCCGGGCGCCGTGTCGAAGGTCTTCAACGGCACGGGCCGCATCTCGGAGGCCACGGCGGAGCGCATCCGCGAGGCGGCCCGCAAGCTGAGCTGGCGGCCGAACGCGGCGGCGATCGCGCTGCGCACGGCCCGCGCGCAGGCCATCGGCCTGGTGCTGAGCAGCGACACGAAGGTGCCGGGCGTCGGCGCCGGCAACATGGACTTCATCTCGGGCATCGAGTCGGTGCTCAGCCCCCGCGAGTACGGGCTGCTGCTGAACATCTTCATCTCGGGGCAGCACGACGAGAACCACTTCTACCGCACGCTCGCCGAGCGGCAGCGGATGGACGGGATCATCCTCACCAACTCGATGGTCGGGGACACGCGGCCGGAGCTGATGTCCCGGCTGGGGCTGCCGGCGGTGCTGGTGGGCGCGCCGTGGAAGCCGGGCGCCATCGAGTACGTCGACGCCGACCCGCCGGGAGCCGGCATCGCCGAGACCGTGGACCACCTGGTGGGCCTGGGCCACGAGCGCATCGCGTTCGTGAGCGGCCCGAAGGACTTCGTGCTGCCGGTACTGCGCCGCGAGGCCTTCGTGCAGCGGCTCGCCGACCACGGCCGGCAGCCGCACAGCGTGATCGCGGTCGAGTACTCCCCCGCCCGCGCCGCGGAGGAGACCACCGCGCTCCTGGCGGGCGCGAACCCGCCCACCGCGATCCTGTACGGCACCGACACCATGGCGATCGCCGGCATGCGCACCATCCAGGCCGCCGGGCTGCGCGTGCCCGACGACATCTCCGTGGTCGGCTTCGAGGGCCTCACGCTCGGCGAGTGGGTCGACCCGCCGCTGACCACCGTCCAGCGCTTCGCCTTCCAGCGCGGACGGGCGGCGGCCGCCAAGCTGCTGACCCTGCTGGGCGAGACGGTCGAGGAGCCGGTCCCCCTCGAACGCCCGGCCCTCGTGGTCCGCGGCTCGACGGCGCCCCCGCCCTGACGGTCACCAGGTGACGCGGACCGCCGCCAGCTCCTCCACCGGGGGCAGCCCGACCTCCAGGCGACGGCCCGCGACAGCGGGGGCCGCGGCGGCCCAGCCCGCTCCCGTGAGCACCCGCACCTCGACCGGACCGTCCGGCACCACACCGCCCGGCACCACACCGCCCGCGAGCGCCCCCACCCGGTCGAGGTCGAGCACCACCCGCACGTCGCCCAGGGGCGAGATCCTGCGGCGCTGGCCGCGCATCATCATCGGGTCGGTCAGGTTGGCGGCGAGCACCGTGAACGAGCGGTCGCCGGCCCAGGTCGCGACGTCGAGCACGCCCTCGCCGCGGACGGCGGCCGCGCCGTCGCCCAGCGTGTGCCGCACGGCGTTGCCCAGCAGGGTCAGGTGGTCGCCCTGGAGCGCCTGCCAGTACAGCTCGGCGACGTTGAAGCCGATCACGTCGACGCGTCCGGCGCCGAGCGGCGCGCTGAACACGGCGGGCTCGGTCGCCTCCGCGCGGGGGTAGACCTCCTCCATGGGCAGGTCGGGGTGGTCGGGCACGTAGCGCCAGGCCACCGCGGCGCCGTCGGGCAGCGGGCCGAACCGCACGAGGCGGGTGCCGCCGACGATGCGCCGCGCGTCCCCGAACCCGTCCTGGAGCGCGCCGCCGGGCTCGCGCTGCACGTAGTTGTTGCGCACCACGCCGGTGCGCCGGTCGGCGACCGCCACCCCGAGCAGCTCGGTGACGAGGGGGCCGCGCCCGGTGACGTCGGGCCCGCCACCCGTCAGCAGCACGGATCCTCCGGCCTCGGCGAACGCCCGCAGGGCCGCGGCGGCCTCGGGCGGGACCGAGGCGACCTCCGGTACGACGACGAGCCGCACCCCGGGCCGGGCCAGCGCCGTCAGCGACCCGGGACCCACGTACTCGAACGGCACGCCGAGCTCGACGAGCGCCTGGTAGACGCCGGACGCGGCGTCCCGCACGGGCCGCGCGGCGGTGTGCGCGTCGGCGTCCCACACGAGGGTCTCGGCCACGGGCCGCTCGTCCCCGCGGACGTCGGCCACCGCCCGGTGCAGGCCGAAGGCACGCTCGACGGCGGGGATCCAGCGCGGGTCGTGGATCCGGGCGGCGAACTTGGTGAACCAGGGGAACGCCCCGTGCACGAACCCGTCGACGATCCAGCCCGTGGTCTCGACGGCGGCGTTGACCGAGTCCTTCCACCGGAAGTCGTGCGACTCCGGCCCCACCGAGGTGATGAGGCCGACGGGCTTGCCGGGGTGGAGCGCGCGGACCCGCTTGGCGTCGCGCCCGGCGGCCCACAGGGCCTCGCCGTCGCCGCGGGCCTGGTGGTCCACGAGCAGGAACGGCACGGAGCGCGCGACGCGCGGCTCCAGGTCGGCCGCGGTGAACGATCCGAGGTTGGGCACGAAGCGCACGGCGGGCGCGACGTCCTGCACGGCGCGGTCCCAGTGGGCCACGAGCTCGCTGAGCCGGGACCGGCGCCACGCGCGCCAGGTCGTCCACGCCTCGCCGTCGGCGGGGTCGGCCGCCCGGGGCAGCGGACGCCCGGTCGCGGCCCGGTACTCGCGGGCGGTCGCCTCGGAGTATCCGGGGCCGTGCCCCTGCCAGCGGTTGGCGAACAGCGCGTCGACGTCGTAGTCCCGCGCGATCTCGCGCAGCACCTCCGTGGTGAGCTCCCAGCTGTACCCGCCGAACGCGTCGGTGAGGTAGATGCCCGGCATCGCCCAGTGCTCCTGCGGCTCACCGTCCTCGGTGCGGGCCACCCAGTCGGGGCGCTGGTCCACGACGTCCTGGTGCACGGCGTGCGGGTCCACCCGGGCCATGACGGCCATGCCGCGGGACCGGGCGAGGTCGACGACCTCACCGAGCAGGTCCCGGTCGCCCAGGTACACGCTGCGGTGGTGCAGTCCGACCTTGCTCGGGTAGTACGCCACGTAGCCGCCGGCGCTGATGCACACCGCGGTCGACGCCGTCCGCTCCATGACGTCGGCCCAGGCGTCCAGGTCGAAGTCGAGCGGGTCGTTCTCCACGAAGGTGAGCTGGGTCCAGCGGTGCTCGCCGTCCAGCCGGGTGCGGGTTGCCGTCATTTGATTCCCGTCGTCGCGATGCCCTTGATGATGTAGCGCTGAGCGAAGACGAAGAACAGGACGATCGGCACCAGGGAGACCAGCGACATCGCGAACATCGTGCCGATGCCGCTCGTCGTCTCGGTGTCGACCAGCGACTTCAGCGCCACCGGGACCGTGTACAGCTCGGTCCGGGTGAGGTACAGCAGCGGGCCGAAGTAGTCGTTCCACGTCCAGATGAAGGTGAAGATGGTGGTGGTGATGAGCGCGGGCTGCATCAGCGGCAGGATCACCGACCAGAAGATGCGGAAGGGTCCGGCGCCGTCGATCATCGCCGCCTGGTCCAGCTCGCGCGGCAGCGACCGGATGAACTGCACCATGAGAAAGATGAACACCGCGTCGGTGGCCAGGAACTTGGGCAGCAGCAGCGGGATGTAGGTGTTGATCCAGCCCAGCTCGGCGAACAGGATGTACTGCGGGATCACGAGCACGTGGAACGGCAGCATGATCGTCATGAGCGTCAGCGCCAGGTAGACCTTGTTCATCCGGAAGTTGAGCCGCGCCAGGGCGTAGGCCGTGAGCGAGCACGAGAACAGGTTGCCGAGCACCGACCCCACGCCGATCAGCAGCGAGTTGCCCAGGAACAGCGTGAACGGGGAGCCGAGCGCGTCCCAGCCGTCCACGTAGTTGTCGAGCGTGATGTCGGTGGGCACGATCCCGGTCTGCGACAGGATCAGGTTGCTCGGCTTGAACGAGCTCACGACCATCCACAGCAGCGGGTAGATCATGAGCAGCACGAACACGAGGAGCACCCCGTGCCGCACCAGCCGGCTCGCGGTCGAGGTACGAACAGTGGCTGCCATCATTCGTCTCCGTAGTAGACCCAGCGCCGCGACACGAGGAAGTTCGCGGCGGTGGCGGCGGCGATGACCAGGAGCAGCACCCACGCCATCGCGGACGCGTACCCCATGTCGAAGTTCACGAAGCCGCGCTGGTAGATGTAGAGGGTGTAGAAGAGCGTCGAGTCGAGCGGCCCGCCGCTGCCGCCGCTGACCACGTGGGCCTGCGTGAACGCCTGGAAGGCGCTGATCATCTGCAGGATCAGGTTGAGGAAGATGATGGGCGTGAGCAGCGGGATGGTGATCGACCAGAACCGGCGCAGCCGCCCGGCGCCGTCGATCATCGACGCCTCGTACAGCTCCTCCGGGATCTGCCGCAGCCCCGCCAGGAAGATCACCATCGGGGAGCCGAACGTCCAGACGTTGAGCACCACGAGGGTGGACAGCGCCAGCGACGGGTCCTGCAGCCACGAGCCCAGCTCCAGGCCGAACCAGCCAAGGACGTGGTTGACCAGCCCGTTCTCCCCGAAGATCTGCCGCCAGAGGATCGCGATGGCGACGCTGCCGCCCAGCAGCGACGGCAGGTAGAACGCGCTGCGGTACAGCGACAGCCCGCGCAGCCCCTTGTCGAGCACGACCGCGAGGAACAGCGCGAACCCGAGCTGCAGCGGCACCGACACCAGCACGTAGACGAGCGTCACGCGCACGGCGGCCCAGAACCGCTCGTCGCCCGCCATCCGCACGAAGTTGTCGAGGCCGATGAACTGCGGCGCGCTGAGCAGGTCGTAGTCGGTGAACGCGAGCACCGCCGACGCGACGAGCGGGCCGGCCGTCACGGCGACCATGCCGATCATCCACGGCAGCAGGAAGACGTGCGCCACCAGCCCCTGCCCCCGGCTCGGCCCGGCGGACCGGGTCGTGCGCGGGGGCGGCTTCCCCGGGCCGCCGGGCGCCTGGCGGCGCCCGGCGGTCTTCTGCGCGAGAGCCATCATGCGCCCGCGATCTCGCCCTCGACGGCCTCGACGAAGGCCGCCGCGGCGTCGGGCACCGACTTCTGCCCGAGCGTCACTTCCTCGAGCTCCCGGATCATGAGGTCGCGCCAGCTCCCGGACCCGGCCGGCGCCTCGTACCGCGGCCGCTGCTCCGTGCCGGCGATCTCGCGGGTGACGGTGATGACCTTCTGCTCGTCGGGCGACGCGTCGGGCTCGTACGCGTCCAGCAGGCTCGCGTTCGGCGGCGCCCCGGCGGACAGGCCGACCAGGCCGAGCAGCTCGGGCGAGTTGAGGTTGAAGCTCATGAGCGCCGCGGCCGACTCGACGCGGTCGTCCGGCACGCCGGAGTACATCGCGAACCGGCTGTAGTAGGTGAAGTGGTAGCCCGCCGCGGCGTCCTCGGCGGCGGGCACGTCACGCTGGTCGAACGTGTAGTCGGGGAAGGCCTGGGCGTCGTCGACGATGTGGTTGGAGTTGGCGAACGTGAGCAGCACCTTGTCGCCCACCTGCGCCCAGGACGGCTCGATGCCGTCCTGCTGGCTCACGGTCGTGGTCGCGCCGGCCAGCCGCAGCTTCTCCCACCAGTCGATCCAGGCGGCGACGCCGTCCACGCTCGCGCCCAGCCTGCCGTCCTCGGTCCACAGGTCCTCGCCGCGCTGGCGCAGGAACGACTCGAACGGCATGTCGTGGTACGGCCCGTAGGTGGTGCCGACCCGCCCGCTCCCGTTCTCCTTGGTGTAGTCGACGAGCAGCTCGGCGAGGCCGTCCCAGCTGAGCTGCTCGGGCAGCGTGACGCCGTCCTCCTCGAGGAACGTGGCGTTGTAGCGCACCACGGGGCTGAAGACCGACTTGGGCAGCGTGTTCAGCTCGCCGCCGAGCCGGAAGCTCTCGATCTGGTCGGCGCCGAACGCGCTCAGGTCGAGCCCGTCGATGCCCTCCAGGTCGCGGTACAGCCCGGCGTCGCGGTAGGTGAGCACCGCGGGCGACGGGATCCAGAAGACGTCGGGCACGTCGCGCGCCGCCATCTGGGTGGTCATGCGCTCCTGGTAGGCGTCGTAGTCGCCGAACTCCGGGGCCACCTTGATGTCGGGGTTCGCCGCGGTGAACGCGTCCAGCCCCTCCAGGTAGGCCCGCTGCCGGTCGGCGCCGCCCCACCAGGCGAACCGGACCGAGCCGTCGCGGCCGCCGGAGCCGGACGGCCCGCAGCCGGCGAGCGTCATGGCGGCGAGGGAGAGCGCCCCCACGCCGGTCCAGGTCAGGAACGACCGTCGAGTGAGATCTGCCATGGTGTCCTTCTTTCGGTACGTCGTTGTACAGGGGGTGCACGTGCGGTGGGGACCGCCTCAGGGCAGGCGGGCCACGTCGACGACGTTGCGCAGCGGCCGCCGCGCGAGCCATCGGTCGAGGTTGTCGAGGAAGATCGCCGTGCCGCGGTCGGCGGTCGACGGCGTCGTCGCCCCGTTGTGCGGGGTGACGATCGTGTTCGGGAGGTCCCAGAGGGGCGAGTCGGCGGGCAGCGGCTCGGTGGCGTGCGCGTCCAGCCCCGCCCCGGCGATCACGCCGTCGCGGACGGCAGTCACCAGGTCGGTCTCGCGCACGATGCCGCCGCGCGAGACGACCACGAGGTGGCCGTGCGGGCCGAGCGCGCGCAGCGTGTCCAGGTCGATCGCGCCGGTGGTCTGGTCGGTGAGCGGCGCGGCGACGACCAGGAAGTCGCTCACGGAGGCCAGCTCGTCCACGGCGTCCGGGGGCAGCATCCGGTCCACGGGGTCGTCGGGTCCCGCGGGCCGGCGGCGCAGCCCGACCACGCGCATGCCGAACGCCCGGGCCCGTACCGCGAGCTCACGGCCCACGTTCCCGTAGCCGTAGACGCCGACCGTGCGGCCGTGCAGCTCGTCGTGCGTGAACCGGTCCCAGCGGTGCTCGCGCTGCGCCTGCGCCCAGCGCGGCGCCCGCCGGCCCAGCATCATCATGAGCAGCAGCGCCTGCTCGGCCAGCGGGATCGCGCCGTTCCCGGCCGACGACGTTACGGTCACCGCGCCCGGTTCCGTGGCCCGACGGCGCAGCGCCGGGCCCACGTCGCCCTCCACGCCCGCTGCCCACGAGTGCACCCAGGCCAGGTGCGGCATGCGGGCGACCTCCTCGTCGGTGAGGCGCCCGGTGGCCACGGTCGCCGCGGCGAGCGCGCCGGCGTCGTCCGCCGGGGCGACGACGACGTCGGGGTGCGCCGCACGCACCGCCTCCACGACCCGGTCGGTCTGGCCGCCGCGGACCACGATCACGTCACCCACGTCGGCCTCCCTCGTCCTCGACCGTCCCGGTCACGCCGTCCTCGACCACCACGACCTCGAACCCGGTCACGGTAGCCAGCCGCACGAGCAGGTCGTCGCCGTCGTCCAGGACCGTGGCGGTGCCCGCGAGCGCCCGGGCCGCGCGCCCGGCCCGGCCGGCCACGCGCAACGTCACGTGGTGCACCGGGAGGGCGGGGCCGTAGCCGTTGCCGCGCTGCCCGGAGTGGTTGAGCAAATGCACGACGAGCCCGGCGGCGGAGCGGCCGACGACCACCTCGAGCTGTTCGGGGCCGTCCAGGGTGACGGCCGGCCGCCCGCCGTCCGCGAGGCGTTCGGCGACGAGGTCCACCGCGACGTCCCGCAGCGCCGTCAGGCGCGTGTCCCGGTAGGCGGTACCGACCACCCACGGGAGCTGGACGACGGTGCCGGCGCCGTGCGCGCGCACGCCACAGACGTGCTGGTCGCCGGGCACGTGGCCGTACGCCTTCTCGGGCGGCCCGTAGGGTGCGGCCTCGACGAGGCGGTACCGCGGCTCCGTGCCGTCGCGCCAGGTCAGCCGGTGGTGGCGCCCGTGCCGGGGCACGAGCCGCGTCCCCTCGACGTGGTCGGCGTCGTCGTCGAGCTGCAGGTAGCTGGACCTGAGCCCGGCCGGCTCGGCGTCCACGGTGGTCACCCGCTGCCCGGGGAACCAGTCGAGCACGGTGCCGTCGGGGCGCAGGCCGCTGCGCCCGGTGGCCACCAGCGAGCCACCGGCCCGGACGAACCGGTCGAGGGCCTCGGCGGCACCCGGGGGCAGCGACGGCAGGTCGGGCAGCAAGACCACGCGGAACCGGTCGGCCGCGAGGTCCGCGAGCGCGCCGGCCGGCACGACGTCGAACGGCACGTGCCGCTCGACCAGGGCGGTGAACAGGCCCCGGTGCTCCGGCACGCCGGTACCGAACCGGCCGTCGTCGTCGAGCGGGTCGGGGCGGACCAGGGCCACCTCGGCCGCCGGGGCGAGCCCGGTGTAGACGTCCCTGTGGTCCCGGTGGAACCGGGTGACGGCGGCCGCCGCGGCGAGGCCGTCGTAGGCGATCCCGCCGGTGGGTCCCATGATGTAGGTGGACGGGTTGGCCCCGCGCGAGACGGCCTGGGTGAGGTACTGGCCGAGCATCTCGGGCTGCTCGGCGGCGTACCGGTACGGCATGTCCCAGAAGGCGACGGCGTTGACGAGCACGGGCTTGCCGGGCCGCGCGGACCGCAGGGCGCTGACGGACTCGCCCGTGGCGTACGGCCACAGCGTGCGCCCGATCGCGTTGTTCGCCTCGTGGAAGAGCACGTCGGCGGCGGTGCCGAGGATGAGCCCGGCGTCGGGCCGGCGCGCGGCGATGTGGGCGCGCACCCGCGCGGTCAGCGCGTCGATGGTGGCGGCGGCGTAGCCGCGCCACTCGCGGTAGTGCTCGTCGCCGGCGCGCTCGGGCAGGCGGTCCAGCCCGGTGTGCTCGCGGAACCCCTCCTGGCAGGCGGCGCAGTGGCAGACGCCGTGCACCCGCCCGGCGTAGTCGACCTCGTTGAAGCCGAACCAGTTGAAGAAGAAGCCGTCGACCTCGTACCGGTCGAGCACCTCGTCGAGCACGTCGAAGATCCGGTGCTGGTAGTAGCCGGCCCGCGGGCAGACGCTGACCAGGCCCTCGAACTCCTGGCGTGCCCCGGTGGGTGAGACGTAGAGCCACTCCGGGTGGGCGTCCGCGATCGCGGGGGCCACCTTGGAGAAGTCCATCCGGGCCAGCAGCCGCACGCCGCGGCGGCCGGCCGCGGCGAGGGCGTCGCCGACCAGGTCGCCGCCCGGCCGCCCGGCGAGGTGCGGGTTGCGGGTCTGGAAGTCCAGGTCCGTGGGGTAGTGGGAGAGGATGCCGCCCACGTTGAGCAGCCAGACGCCCGCGCCGTGCTCCTGGACGGCGTCGAGCGTGCGCTCGACGTCGAGGCCCGCGTCGATCTCGCGCAGGTTGGTCTGGAAGACGCCGAACGGCTCGTCCCACCAGCCGGGGCGCGCCTGCTGCCCGGTGGTCACGGGCGTGGTGGTCAGGCTCATCGCGGTCCCCCGCTCTGCTCTGGTGCGGACCCCGAGCCGTTGAGCTCCCGCGCGAGCGCCACGAGCGCGGAGTGGTCGAGCCCGCCGTCGCCCCGCTGCACGAGCGCCTGGACGAGCGTGCCGACCATGCCGGTCACCGGGAGCACCGCGCCCCGCGCCCGGGCGGCGCCCTGGACGATGCCGAGGTCCTTGTGGTGCAGGTCGAGCCGGAAGCCGGGGGCGAAGTCGCCCGTCAGCACGGCGGCGGCCTTGCGGTCGATGACGGTGCTGCCGCCCAGGCCGCGCGCGATGACCGAGAGGGCGGTGGCGACGTCGGCGTCGTGCGCCTCCAGGAACACGACCGCCTCGGCGAGCGCCTGCAGGTGCGTGGCGACGACGAGCTGGTTGGCGGCCTTGACCACCTGGCCGCTGCCCGCGTCGCCGACCCGCACCACGGTGGTGCCCAGGGCGCCCAGCAGCTCCCGCCAGCGCTCGACGACGGCTTCGGGGCCGCCGACCATGACCGACAGCGTGCCTTCCCGGGCGCCGGCCTCACCGCCGGAGACGGGGGCGTCGAGCACGTCGTGGCCCGCGGCGGTGAACCGCTCGGCGACCTCCCGGGCGGCCCCCGGTTCGATGGTGCTCATGTCGATGTAGGCGGCGCCGGCGCCGAGGTGCTCCAGCACGCCGTCCGGGCCGAGCGCGACGGCCCGGACGTCGGGGGTGTCGGGCAGCATGGTGATCACGACGTCGGCGCCCCGCACCGCCTCGGCGAGCCCGCCGACGACGGGGACCCCCAGCTCCGCGGCCCGCTCCCGGCCCGCCGCCCCGCGGCTGAACGCCCGTACCTCGTGACCGGCGCGGACGAGGTTCGCGGCCATCGGCCGCCCCATCACGCCCAGCCCGACAAAGCCCACGACTGCCATCCGACCGAACCCCTTCGTTCGATGATCCATCGATTGATCACTGCAGCACTACCAGCGAATCAGCACTGGCATGACGAAGGGTATTTCGATATACCTGGCCCGGTCAATGCCGAGGATCGGAGTCCGTGATGCCGAAGTTCGCCGCCAACGTGTCCCTGCTGTTCAGCGACGTGCCGCTGCTCGACCGGTTCGCCGCCGCCCGCGCCGCCGGGTTCGAGGCGGTGGAGTGCTGGTGGCCGTTCGCCGGCCCCGACCCCGGCGCCGACCAGGTCACGGCCTTCGTGGCCGCCCTGGACGCCGCGGACGTGCGGCTCACCGGCCTCAACCTCTTCGCCGGGGACATGCCGGGCGGCGAGCGCGGCATCGTGTCCCACCCGGACCGGGCCGACGAGCTGCGCCGCAACCTCTCCGTGGTGCGCACGATCGTCCAGACCACGGGGTGCGACCGCGTCAACGCGCTGTACGGGCACCGCCTGCCGGGCGTCCCGGCACACGTGCAGGACGACGCGGCCGCGCACGCCCTGCGCCTGGCGGCGGACACGCTCGCGCCGGCGGGCGCCACGGTGCTGGTCGAACCGCTGACCCGCGGGGAGAACGGCGACTACCCGCTGCTCACGCTCGCCGACGCCCAGGCCGTGGCGGACCGGGCCGGCGCCGGGGTCGCCGTGCTCTTCGACGCCTACCACCTGCACAACAACGGCGCCGACGTGGTGGCCGACATCGCGCGGCACGGCGCCGACGTCGGCCACGTCCAGGTCGCCGACGCGCCCGGCCGCGGCGAGCCGGGGACGGGCACCATCGACTACCCGGCGTTCTTCCGGGCCCTGGACGCCTCCGGGTACACGGGCTGGGTCGGCTGCGAGTACCGCCCGTCGTCGCCGGACCACCTGGCCTGGCTCGCCGCCTGAACACACCTCGTCGAGTGCTGGGTATTCGCCCTCTCGAACCGGTTCGAGAGGGCGAGTACCCAGCACTCAACCGTCTGTGGCGGCCAGGGCGGCGGCCTTCGCCGTGAGGACCGCGCGCTCCCGCGTGCTGCGGCACAGCTCGGCCGCGCGCAGGTACTCGCCGCGGGCCTCCGCGGCCCGGCCGAGCCGGGCCAGCATCTCGCCGCGCACGCCCGGCAGCAGGTGCGACCCGGCGAGCTCGCCCCGGGCGACCAGGTCGTCCACGACCCGCAGCCCCAGCTCCGGCCCGCGGGCCATGGCCACGGCGACGGCCCGGTTCAGGTCCACCACGGGCGACGGCGCCACCCGGCCCAGCGCCTCGTAGAGCACCACGACGCGCTCCCAG
This sequence comes from Promicromonospora thailandica, assembly GCF_024171955.1. Taxonomy (GTDB): domain Bacteria; phylum Actinomycetota; class Actinomycetes; order Actinomycetales; family Cellulomonadaceae; genus Promicromonospora; species Promicromonospora thailandica. The sequence continues at coordinate 71,632 of NZ_JAMTCS010000005.1, forward strand.
TCCGTCTCCGGCACCGAGCGCGCCACCGCGTGGCACTCGGCGATCGCGGCCTGCAGCGCGTACGGCCCCATGCCCGCGGGGCCGACGGCGCGGCGCAGCGCCGCCCGGCCCCGCACGATCGCGGCTCGGTCCCAGCGGCGCCGGTCCTGGTCCTCGAGCAGGATCGGCTCCCCCGACGGACCCGTGCGGGCCGGGAACCGGGCGGCGGTCAGCTCCAGCAGCGCGAGCAGCCCGAACGTCTCCGGCTCGGGGGCGAGCCGGCTGAGCACACGCGCCAGGCGCACCGCCTCGCGCGCCAGGTCGTGCCGGATCCACTCGTCGCCCGACGTCGCCGACGAGCCCTCCGTGAAGATCACGTACAGCACGCCGCGCACCGACGAGAGCCGGGTGGCCCGGTCGGCGCCGCCCGGCACCTCGAACGGCACCTGCGCCGCGGCGATCGTCTTCTTGGCGCGCGTGATCCGCGCCTGGACCGTGGCGACCGGCACCAGGAAGGCGCGCGCGATCTCGTCGGTCGTCAGGCCGCCCACGACGCGCAGGGTGAGCGCGATGCGCGCCTCCCGGGACAGCACGGGGTGGCAGGCGACGAACATGAGGGCGAGCACGTCGTCGTCGATCCGGTCCGGTTCGAGCAACGCCGGTTCGGAACCCGGGTCACCTGCGAGAACACCCGGCCCGGACGCCGTCGGGCCGCCCGTGACGACCCCGCCCTCGGCGAGGCCGTGCGCGAGCGCCGCGTACCGCTCGTCGCGGCCGGCCCGGCGCCGGTAGGCGTCGATCGCCCGGCGCCTGGCCGTGGCGACGAGCCAGGCCGCCGGGTCGCGCGGCGTCCCGTCGCGCGGCCAGGCGACGAGGGCAGCGGCGAGCGCCTCCTGGGCCACGTCCTCGGCGAGCTCGAAGTCGCGGGTGTAGCGGGTCAGCGCGCCCACGATGCGCGCGGACTCGATGCGCCAGACGGCCTCCACGGCCCGCCGGGCGGCGTCGTCAGCGCTGGCCCGTGGACTCACGCCACTCCCGCTCCTTCTGGATGTACTCGTTGTCCTGCGGGAACTGGTCCATCTCGGTCACCTTGCGGATCTCCGCCTTGCTGCCCGGCCCCGTGAGCGGGGCGCGCTTCGCCCACTCGACCGCCTCCTCCTTCGAGGCGACCTCCAGGATCCAGAAGCCGTTGAACAGCTCCTTGGTCTCGCCGTACGGGCCGTCGGTGACCACGGGCGTCTCGGAGGAGTAGTCGACGACGACGGAGTCCGCCGCGTCCTCGAGCCCCTCGCCCGCCACCAGCACCCCGGCCTGGATCATCTCCTGGTTGAAGCGGCCCATCTCGTTGATGATCTTCTCGAAGTCCATCTCCTGGTAGGCCGTCACGGTCTCGTCGGTCGCGCGCATGATCAGCATGTACTTCGGCATGTTTCCGTCTCCTGGTCTCCTGTGCAGCGGTCCCTGGTCGGGACCCTCTCACTCACAGGTCGAACGGGAAACCGCACGATCGACACGAGCCGAAAACTCGTTCCGGGAATGCACATCGAGGGGCATCGCGCGTCACACCGGCACGGCTTGCCACACGCGCGGGGCGTGCGGAACCCTTGAGTCTCATGACGCTCGAATCGATTGAGTCGCCAGGGGCCGAGGCCGACGCCCCTGCGACAACCGGCACACCCGCTCGGCGCCGGAAGACGCCGAAGCCCGCGAACCCGGGCCCGGTCAGACACACGACGAGCGACAGCGCCTCCCCGCGCACGTGGGACGGCCGCAGCAAGTTCCCGCACATCGGCGAGTACGGGTTCCTGTCGGACTGCGAGACCAACGCGCTGATCGCGCCGTCGGGCAGCGTGGAGTGGATGTGCATCCCGCGCCCCGACTCGCCGAGCATCTTCGCCAAGATCCTGGACCGGGGAGCCGGCCACTTCCGCGTGGGTCCCCACGGCGTCAGCGTGCCCGTGGCACGTCGCTACCTGCCCGGCACGCTCATCCTCGAGACCACGTGGCAGACCCCGACGGGCTGGCTCGTGGTGCGGGACGCCATGCTGATGGGTCCGTGGCACGACCTCGAGTCGCGTTCGGGGACGCACCGCCGCACCCCGACCGACGACGACGCCGAGCACATCCTGATGCGCACCATCAAGTGCGTGTCGGGCACTGTGGACCTGGAGGTCGTCTGCGAGCCGCGCCCCGACTACGCGCGCCAGGACGTCGAGTGGCAGTACGAGAACAGCGGCTACTCCGCGGTGGTCGCGGACACGGGCGACTCCAACCCGGACCTGCACCTGCGCTCGAGCCTGCGGTTCGGGCTGGACGGCGGCAAGCGCGTGACCGCGCGCACCCGGATGACGGAGGGCGCCACGCACTTCGTCGCGATGTCCTGGGGCTCGCAGAGCGCGCCCACCACGTACGCGGGCGCGCTGGACGCGATGTGGCGCACGGAGCGGTTCTGGCGGGACTGGATCACGCAGGGCCAGTTCCCCGACCACCCGTGGCGGTCCTACCTGCAGCGCTCGGCGCTCACGCTCAAGGGCCTGACCTACTCCCCCACGGGCGCGCTCATCGCGGCCGCGACCACGTCGCTGCCGGAGACGCCCGGTGGCGAGCGCAACTGGGACTACCGCTACGCGTGGATACGCGACTCGACGTTCGCGCTGTGGGGCCTGTACACGCTCGGTCTGGAGCGCGAGGCGAACGACTTCTTCGCGTTCATCCAGGACGTGTGCCAGGACAACAAGCAGCTGCAGATCATGTACGGCGTGGGCGGCGAGGAGCGGCTGGAGGAGTTCGAGCTGCCGCACCTGTCCGGGTACGAGGGGGCGCAGCCCGTCCGCGTCGGCAACGCCGCCTACGACCAGAGCCAGCACGACGTCTGGGGTGCCGTGCTGGACTCCGTGTGGCTCCACGCCAAGTCGCGTGACCAGCTCCCGGAGTCGCTGTGGCCCATCCTCAAGCGGCAGGTCGAGGAGGCCATGAAGCACTGGCACAAGCCGGACCGGGGCATCTGGGAGGTGCGCGGCGAGCCGCAGCACTTCACCAGCTCCAAGCTCATGTGCTGGGTGGCCATGGACCGCGGCGCCAAGCTCGCGCGGATCTACGACGAGCTGGACTACGCCCAGGCGTGGCAGAAGGTCGCGGACGAGATCGCCGAGGACATCTGCACCAAGGGCGTGGACGAGCGCGGCGTCTTCACGCAGCGCTACGGCGACCCGGCCCTGGACGCGTCGCTGCTGCTCGTGCCGCTGCTGCGGTTCCTGCCGCCGGACGACGAGCGGGTGCGCAACACCGTGCTCGCCATCGCGGACGAGCTGACCGAGGACGGCCTCGTGCTGCGCTACCGCACGGACGAGACCGACGACGGCCTGCGCGGCGAGGAGGGGTCGTTCACCATCTGCTCGTTCTGGCTGGTGTCGGCCCTGGTCGAGATCGGCGAGGTCGAGCGGGCTCGCGCGCTGTGCGAGCGCCTGCTCGGCTACGCGTCCTCGCTCGACCTGTACGCGGAGGAGATCGAGCCGGGCAGCGGCAGGCACCTGGGCAACTTCCCGCAGGCGTTCACGCACCTCGCCCTCATCAACGCGGTCATGCACGTCATCAAGGCGGAGACGGGCGAGGCGGAGAAGGGCTACTTCGGAGCCCCCCGCCAGCCCTGACGCCACCCTCCCGCCCCGCTGAGTGCGGGACTTTCGCCCCTCTGGCACGCAGAAGAGGGCGAAGGTCCCGCACTCAGCGTCTGGGGGGTTGTAGGTTCTGGCTAATGGGCGTAGCTTTGTGGCTATGGACAGTTACCTGCAGCGGCCCGAGGGCCGCATCGCCTATTCCGACACCGGGTCCGGGCCCCTCGTGGTCGCCGTGCCCGGCATGGGGGTCCCGCGCTCCACGTACGACGACGTGGTCCCGGCGCTGGTCGCCGCCGGGCACCGCGTCGTCGTCGCCGACCTGCGCGGTCACGGGGACTCCGACACCACCTTCCGCACCCACGGCGACGACGCCACCGGCGCCGACCTCCTGGCGCTCGTCGAGCACCTCGACGCCGGTCCCGCCGTCATCATGGGGAACTCGATGGGCGCGTCCGCGGCGGCCTGGGCCGCGGCCGAGCGACCCGACCTGGTGCGCGGCCTGGTCCTGCTCAGCCCGCTGCTGCGCGACCCGGCGTCGCCCCTGATGCAACGCCTCATGCCGGTGCTCTTCCGCGTGCTCCTCGCGCGTCCCTGGGGCGCCGCGTTCTGGGCGTCGTACTACTCGTCCATCAGCAAGGGCCGCCGCTCCCCGCAGCACGCCGAGCACGTCGCCGCGATCCGCGACTCGATGCGCGAGCCCGGGCACCTGCGGTCCTTCCGGGACCTGGCGATCGCGCTCGACCACTCCGTCGTCGAGGAGCGGCTGCCGGCCGTGCAGGCACCGGCCCTCGTCGTGGTCGGCGCGCTCGACCCCGACTATCCCGACCCCGCCGCGGAGCTGGCCTGGATGACCGAGGCGATCGACGCCCGCGGCGTGCTGATCCCCGACGTCGGGCACTACCCGCAGCGCCAGGCGCCGGACGACGTGGTGCGCGAGGTGCTCGAGTTCCTCGCGGGGCTCCCGGCAGGCGCCGCGCCGGCCGCCGACGGCGGTCCCCGTGCCTAGGGCGGGGCTGTCGCACGACGCCGTGGTGCGCCTGGCGGTCGAGGTCGTGGACGAGGGCGGGGCGAGCGGGTTCGCCGACCTCACGCTCGCGAAGGTCGCGGCCAAGGCCGGGGTCGCCGCCCCGAGCCTCTACAAGCACGTGGGATCGCTCGCCGACCTGCGCCGCGACGTCGCCGTCCTCGCCGTCCGCGACCTGACCGCCGCGGGCACCGCCGCGACGGTGGGGCGCGCGGGGGCGGACGCCCTCCGCGCCCTGGCGGAGGCCTGGCGCCGGTACGCCGTCGAGCACCCCGGCCGGTACGCCGCCACGCAGATCGGCCCCGACCCGGACGACCCGGCGGACGCCGTCGCCCGGGAGGTGGCCGCGGAGAGCGTCCAGGTGGTCGTGTCGATGCTCCGCGGGTTCGGGCTGCCGGACGACCGGGTGATCGACGCCGTGCGCGCCGTCCGCTCCAGCGTGCACGGCTTCGTGCAGCTCGAGCTGGGCGGCGGGTTCCGGATGCGGGAGGACGTCGACCGCAGCTTCGGGGTGCTGCTCGACATGGTGGTCGCGGGGGTCGCCGCGCTGGCCGAGCCCGCCGCCGCCGGGAGCCCGCGATGAGCGTGACCCGCTGGACCTCCGCCGCCTTCGTCGCGGCCGGCCTGTCGTTCCTGATGTTCCCGCTGCTGCGGCCGTGGCCCGACGAGACCGTGCTCACCGCGGACCTCGCCACGGCGTTCGCCTCGGACCGCTGGGTCGTGGCCCACCTCGCCGGGATCCTGGGTCTGGGCCTGCTGGCACCGGCCCTCCTCGGCCTCCGCACCGTCCTCGCCCGGGACGCAGGTGCGCGCGGCGCACGTGCCGCGACCGGGGCCCTGGTCGCGGCCTGGGCCGGTGCCGGGTTCGCGGCCCTCTACTTCGGGGCCGAGATCTTCGGCCTGCACACCCTCGCGGAGTCGGCGCTGCGCGACGGCGACCTCGGCCCGCTCGCCGACGTCGAGGCGCTGCGCATGCAGCCGTGGGCGGTCGCCCTGTTCGCCGCCGGCCTGCTCCTGCTCGCGGCCGCGGGTGTACTCCTCGCGGTCGCGCTGTGGCAGGCGGGCCACGGCCGGCGGTGGGCGGGCGTCCCGCTCGCGCTGGGCCTGGTGCTGGTGCTCCCCCAGTTCTTCGGCGGGCCGGGCCTGCGGATCGCGCACGGTCTCCTCGTGGCGGCCGGGTGCGTCCTGGTGGCCGCCGTCGTGCACCGCGCCCGCCGTTAGGGTGTCCGGATGGCAGCTGTCAGGCAGGTTCAGATCACGTTCGACTGCGCGGACCCGTGGCGCGTCGCCCGGTTCTGGTGCGAGGTGCTCGGCTACGTGCTCCCGCCCGCACCCGAGGGTTTCAGTACGTGGGAGGAGTACGAGAGCTCCCTCCCGCCCGAGCGGAGAGGTGCCGACGGCGCAGCCGCCGTCGACCCCACCGGCGCCGGGCCCCGGCTCTACTTCCAGAAGGTGCCGGAGGGCAAGGTGGTCAAGAACCGGGTGCACGTCGACGTCCGGGCGGGCACCGGCCTCGTGGGCGCCGAGCGGGTCGCGGTGCTGGAGGCGGAGTGCGCCCGGCTGGTCGCCCTCGGCGGCACCCGGCTGTACCTGCAGGAGGCCGACGAGGAGAACGAGTCGTGCCTCACCATGCAGGACGTCGAGGGCAACGAGTTCTGCCTCGACTGAGCACCCGGTCGAACAGACCCGCGAACGACGAAGGCGTGAGCCCCCACCAGGGGACTCACGCCTTCGTCGTACCGGCCGGTCGTCACCGGCCGACCGAGATCAGTCGCTGCTCTGGAAGATCGCGATCAGACGGAGGAACTCCAGGTACAGCCAGATCAGCGTCACCAGCAGACCGAAGGCCGCCGCCCACGCCATCTTCGCGGGGGCTCCCGCCTCGACCCCGCGCTTGATCGAGTCGAAGTCGACGATCAGCGAGGCCGCGGCCAGGCCGACGGCGACCAGGCCGATGATGATGCCGAGCGTGCCACCACGCATGCCCCAGCCGCTCAGCACACCGGTCCACACCAGGACCAGGTTGATCAGCGAGAACGCCGCGTAGCCGACCATCGCGATGATCAGCCAGCGCGTGAACTTGGGGGTGACCCGCACCCTGCCCGACTTGAACAGGAAGAGCGCGGCAGCGAAGGTCGCGACGGTGGCGAGCGTCGCCTGGAGCACGATGCCGTTGAACTGCGCCTCGTAGAACCGGGAGATGCCGCCGAGGAACATGCCCTGGGCGACCGTGTACAGGATGATCAGCACGGGGCTCGGGTTGCGCTTGAACGCGTTGACCAGGCCCAGCACGAGGCCGGCGATCATGCCGAAGATCCACAGGCCCGGCGCCAGCGTCCACGTCGCCGCGCCCACCACGACCAGGAGGGCGAGCAGCCCGCCGGTCTTGATGATCACGTCGTCATAGGTGAGCCGCTTGGTGTCCGCCGTGGTGGCGGACGGCGACTGGTACATCGCGTCGAGCTGCGAGGCATCCATCGCCTGCTGCCCGGCCGCGCCGTACTGGCCGTACTGGCCGGGCTGCGGCGGGGTGCCGTATGCGGGAGTCTGGTTGGGAAAGGTGGCGGTGCCGCCACGGCGCGCACCGGGAGCACCGGTACGGCGGGGCTCACCGAAGACGTCGCTTCTCGAAAAGACGGGGTTGCTCATCTGCTCCTCCTGGTCTGTCTGACCATCCTAGGGAACGCTGCGCAGGCCTGAAGAGTTCCCAGGTCATACCTTCGGATGAAGAAGGTCCGTCACAGGGATGATCGAGGCCGGAAATGGGTGCGTCGGGCCACTCCGACTCCCTAGTCTCGTAGTGACCGGTCCTGTCGCAACCGACCGGCGTTCGCACGGCCCCCGCCGCCGTGCCAGATGGAAGGGCGAGTGATGATCGAGGCCACAGGCCTGACGAAGAGGTACGGCGCCAAGACCGCCGTCGACGGTGTCACCTTCACGGTGCAACCGGGGCAGGTGACCGGCTTCCTGGGCCCGAACGGCGCCGGCAAGTCGACCACCATGCGCATGATCGTGGGCCTCGACCGGCCCACCGCGGGCAAGGTGACGGTGAACGGCAAGCCGTACGCCGCGCACCGCCGTCCGCTCGCGGAGGTGGGCGCGCTGCTGGACGCGAAGGCCGTGCACACCGGCCGCACCGCGCGCAACCACCTGCTCGCGATGGCGGCGACGCACGGCATCCCGACCACGCGCGTCGACGAGGTGATCGAGCTCACGGGCCTGCGCCCCGTCGCGACCAAGCGCGTGGGCGGCTTCTCGCTCGGCATGGGGCAGCGCCTCGGCATCGCGGCCGCCCTGCTCGGCGACCCCCGCACGCTCATCCTCGACGAGCCGGTCAACGGCCTCGACCCCGAGGGCGTGCTCTGGGTGCGCAACATCGCGAAGTACCTGGCGTCCGAGGGCCGCACGGTCTTCCTGTCCAGCCACCTCATGAGCGAGGTCGCCCTCACGGCCGACCACGTGATCGTGATCGGCCGCGGCCGCATCCTCGCCGACGCCCCGGTCCAGGAGATCGTCGACGGCGCGGAGCGCAAGCTGGTCCGGGTCCGGTCGCCGCAGGCCACCGAGCTCGCCGAGCTGCTCACGGCGAACGACGCCCAGGTCGACGGCGTCGAACCGGGCCTGCTGGAGGTGCGCGGCAGCAGCGCGGCCGCCGTCGGCGAGCTCGCCGCGGCCTCGCGGATCGTGCTGCACGAGCTCACGCCCGTCGCGTCCACGCTCGAGGAGGCGTACATGTCCCTCACCGCGGACTCCGTGGAGTACCACTCCGAGGACATCGCTGCCTCCGGCACGGCGTCCGACCTCGAAGGGAGCAAGGCATGAGCGCGACGGCCACCGCCCCGGCCGGCGGAACGACGTCCGGCCCGTCGACGGGACACACGCAGGTGCGCAACGTGACGTTCGCGCGCGTGCTGCGCTCGGAGTGGATCAAGCTGTGGACGCTGCGGTCGACCTGGTGGACGCTCGCGTCCACCGTGGTGGTCATGATCGGCTTCGCGCTGCTGCTCGCGCTCGTGGTGCAGCTCGCGGGCGACGCGATGGAGGGCGCCTCGCCCGAGGACCAGGCCGCGATGGGCGGCGTCCTCGGCGGGACCACCGTCGTGGCCGCCGGCTACGAGATGGCTGCCCTCGTGGTCGCGGTGCTCGGCGCCCTCATGATCACCGGTGAGTACTCCACCGGCATGATCCGCTCCACGTTCGCCGCCGTGCCGGGCCGGCTTCCCGCGTTCTTCGGCAAGGCGCTGGTGCTGGTCCTGGTCACCGCCGTGCTCACCGCGGTCTCGCTGGCCCTGAGCTGGCTGGTGACCTACCCGATCCTGAACGCCAACGACGCCACGGTCGACTTCGGCGACGGCGACCAGGTGCGCTCGCTGTTCGGCACCGTGCTGTACGTGTCGCTGGTGGCGCTGTTCGCGCTCGGCCTCGGCACGCTGCTGCGGCACACCGCGGGCGCGATCTTCACGGTGGTCGCGATCTTCCTCGTGATCCCGACGATCTTCCAGATCGCCACGTTCGCCGCCGCCCAGCTCGAGTGGGTCGGTACGGTGAACAAGCTGCTCCCGAGCGTGGCGGGCGCGCAGATCACGCCCAACGCGGGCCAGTTCACGGACGTGCTCGACCCGTGGGTCGGCATCGCGGTGCTCGGCGGGTACACGGCGCTCGTGCTGATCGGCGCGGCGGCCCGGCTGAAGGCCCAGGACGCGTAGCGGGCCACTGCCGCGGAGAGGGGTGCTCCCGGAGCGATGTCGCGTTGAGTAGACACGGTCTACTCAACGTGACATCCCCGTGGGGCACCCCTCGTGCGTGCCGCCGGGTCTGCTGGTTCTAGTCGCGCGGGTTCCCAGTCGCGCGGGTTCTCAGTCGCGCGGGCTCTCAGTCGCGCGGGTCCAGCGGGTGCGGCCAGACCACCGGCTCCGGCTGCGGCCCGCGCGTCCGGCCTGGCGGCCGGCTGTCGGGCTCCCGGACCTCCGGCGGGGCCGGCCACTGCTCGGGCTGCCGCTGCCCGTGCTGGGGCTGCTCGTTCTGCCACTGCTCGTTGCGCCACTGCTCGGACTGGCGCTGCCCGTTCTGCCACTGCCCGTGCTGGGGCTGCTCAGGCTGGGGCTGCTCGGGCTGCCGCGGCGCGGACGCCGGCTCGGCCGGCCAGGCGTCCTGGCGGGGGGACTGGTCGTATCGCGCAGGGCGGTGTCGGCCCTGGTCCGGGTAGGCACCTGCCGGATAGCCGCCCTGGTCAAGGAATCCGCCTGGCTGTGGATAGGCGTTCGGCTGTGGATAAGCACTCGGCTGGGGACGTGCGCCGGGCTCCGGGAACGCCGGGGGCCGCCCGGCTCGCACGGGCGATCCCGGTGCCGGTGCCGAGCGCGCACGGACGGGCGGGGCCTGTGCCGGTGTGGGCATGCTGTGCCGTCCGGGGCCGCCTCCGGCACCGGCGTCGGCCGGAGCAGCGGCTCCCACGGGTGACGACACCGGCGTGCGCGGAGGCGGCCAAGGTGCCGGAGGCGCGGCGCCGTCCGGCCGCGCGGCCAGGCCCGGCTGGGCGACCGCGACGCCGCTCGCGCGGCGTTGCGCGGCGGCCTGCCGCCCCACCGTCTGGAATGCCCCCGTGGCGACGCTCGGGAACGCGCCGGTCAGCGGTCGGCGGGTGGTGCGGCCGGCGGCCTCGTCGGCCGCGCGGCGGCGCTCGGCCCGGCCCTCGAAGATCGTGTAGATCACCGGCACCACATACAGGGTGAGCAGCGTCGAGGAGACGAGCCCGCCGATCACGACCAGCGCCAGCGGCTGGGAGATGAACGCGCCGCCGCCCGTGACCCCCACCGCCATCGGGGTGAGCGCGAAGACCGTGGCGAGCGCGGTCATGACGATGGGGCGCAGGCGCTTGCGCGCGCCCTCCCGCACCGCCTCGTCCAGCCCCATGCCGTCCTGCCGGTACTGGTTGATGAGGTCGATGAGCACGATGGCGTTGGAGACGACGATGCCGACCAGCAGGAGCGTGCCGATGAGCGCGGGCACACCGAGCGGCGTCCCCGTGGCCACCAGGGCGATAAGGGCGCCGACCGCCGCGAACGGGACGGACACCAGCAGGATGAAGGGCTGGGCCAGGCTGCGGAACGCGGCGACCATGACGATGAACACCAGGGCGATCGCGGCCAGGAGCGCCAGACCGAGGTCGGCGAACGCCTCCGCCTGGTCGGCCGCGGCCCCACCCACCGTCACCGTGGCGCCGGCCGGCAGGTCGAAAGCGGCGATCTCGGCGTCGACGGCCTCGGTCACGGCGCCCAGGTCGTCGCCGGCCGGGGTCACGGACACCGTGGCGGACCGGTCGCCGTCGATGCGGCTGATCGAGGTCGGGGTCGTGGCCACCTGCACGGTGGCGACGTCCTTCAGACGCACGGGGCCGGTCGCCGTCGGCACGGGGATCTCGCCGATGCCCGCCATGGTGGTCGGCGCCTCGCCGGCCACGAGCGTGACCCCGACGGGCCCCTCGGCCGTGCGGAGCTCGCCCATGTCCTGCGCGCCGGCCATCGCCGCCGACGCGACGCCGGTCACCTGGGTCTCGGTGAGACCGTGCTCGGCCGCGACCTTGCGGTTCACCGTGACCTCGACGATCTCCTGCGCCGCGGACAGGTCGTTGCTCACCTCGACGACGCCGTCGAGCCCGCGCACCGCCTCCTGGAGCCCGGTGGTCGCCTCGCTCAGCGCCGCGTCGTCGCGCGCGCGGACGACGAGGTCGATCGAGGAGGTGCCCACCGAGTCGCCCGCCGACACCGACACCTCCGTGGCGGGCTTCTCGACCAGGTCCGCCACGGCCGCGCGGATGTCTGCGGCGGCGGCGGTGCCGTCCGCGGTGTCGTCGAGGGTGACGGCGAACGACGCCTTGAGGCCGGCGCTCGCACCGCCGAACGCCGCCATCGACATGTCGCCCCCGCCGCCGACGGTGGACTGCACGCTCTCGACGGCCGGCACCTCGGCCAGCGCCGCCTCGACCTTCTTCGCGGCCTCGTCCTGGCCCTGGAGCGATGTCCCGGGCGCGTAGTGCTGGGTGACCGTCACGGTGTCCTGCCCGCTGTCCCCGAGAAAGCTGGTCTCGATCCTCGGGGCGAGCGCCACGGTGCCGGCCAGGATGGCGACCGCCAGGCCGAGCGTCACGGCCGGGCGGGCGAGGGCACCGTCGAGCGTCGGCACGTAGACGCGCTGCCAGATCCCGCGACCTTCCTTCTCCTCCGCCGCCGCGCGGACGGACGCCGACGCGCGGGCCGACCGCTTCGGCGGGCGGATGAACCAGTACGCGAGCACCGGCACGATGGTGAGCGCCACGACCAGCGAGGCCAGCATCGCGATCGACACGGTCAGCGCGAACGGCCGGAAGAGCTCGCCCACCATGCCGCCCACGAAGGCGATGGGCAGGAAGACCGCGACGGTGCAGATCGTCGAGGCCGCGATGGCGCCGCCGACCTCCCGCACCGCGGTGAGCACGGCCTCGGTCCGGTCGGTGCCGTAGGACATGTGCCGCTTGATGTTCTCGATGACGACGATCGCGTCGTCGACCACGCGGCCGATCGAGATGGTGAGCGCGCCCAGCGTCAGGATGTTCAGCGTGTAGCCGCCCGCGTTCATCGCGATGAACGTCACCGCGAGCGACAGCGGGATCGAGATCGCCGACACGAGCGTGGACCGCACCGACATCAGAAACACGAGGATGACCAGGACGGCGAACAGCAGGCCGAGACCGCCCTCGGTAGCGAGCCCGTGGATCGAGTCCTCGACGAACGGCGCCTGGTCGAACACGACCGCCGTCGTCACGCCGCGCTCGGTGAGCGTGTCGGCGACCTCGGGCGCGGCGAGCGCACCCTCCACGGCGTGCGACACGTCGACGGTGTTGGCCTCCGGCGTCTTGGTGACGGCCAGGCCGAGCGACGGCGCGCCGTCCAGCCGGGAGTAGGACGTCGCCTCGACCGGCTTGAGCTCGACCGTCGCCACCTCGCCGACCAGCACCGGGGCAGCCGGCTCCGCCGGGCCGGTGCCGCCGCCCGGGACGACCGGGAGCTGCTTGAGCTGGTCCACCATGTCCACCGGCGTGCCGAGCTGGACGGACCAGGCCCGGCCGCCGTCGGTGATCTCGCCCGCGGGAACGACGACGCCGTTGTCCTGGAGCACGGTCGTCAGGTCCTGGGGCGTGAGCCCGGCCGTGCCGAGCCTGGCCGGGTCGGGCCGGACGCGGACCTCGGTCTCCTGCTGTCCGGTGACGGCGACCGCCCGGACCCCGTCGACGTCCTCCAGCGCCGGGACGACGACGTTCTCCACGGTGTCCGCGAGCGCGTTGGGGTTCTTGTCCCCCGCCACCGCCAGCTGCACCACCGGGACGTCGTCCACGGAGCCTGTCGTGACCTGGGGCGTGACGTCCTGCGGCAGCGTCGCCTGCGCGCCGGTGACGGCGGTCTGCAGGCGCTGGGTCGCGGCCTCCATGTCGGTGCCGTAGACGAACTCGACGGTGGTCAGGGAGACGCCCGTCGACGCCGTGGAGCGCACCGAGGCGACGTCGTCGACGGAGGCGATCGCCTCCTCGATCACGTCGGTGACCTGTTCCTCGACGACCTGGGGCGACGATCCCGGGTAGAGCGCGCTCACGATGCCCGTCGGGAGCTGCAACGACGGGATGAGCTCCTGCTTCAGTCCCGTCATGCTCAGCACGCCGAAGACCGCGATCGCGATGGTCACCAGCGCTACGACGGCTCGGTTCGCGAGGGACAGCCGGGCGAGACGGAACACGAGGACTCCACGGTGCGGACGAGGATCGGGCAGACGGAACGCCGCCGCCGTCGTGCCCGGGGCGGACCAACGGGGTGAAAACGACCGAAGTCCCCAGAGTAGGGCAGCGTCCCGCACCGGCGGCAAGCCCAGGCCCGGCCCCGACCGCGGAGCCGTCCACGGCTCACAGCTCGGACATGGCCTCCTCGGGCGTGTGCTCGGCCTGGCGGGCACGCCGGTTCCAGCGCTGCCAGAGCACACGCTCGCCGATGGGCCTGGCCATGACGTGCGCGGTGGTCAGGAAGACGAGCACGCCCACGAGCAGCACGGCGGACGCGACCCAGAACGGGGATGCCGCGCCGATGTGCTCGGCCAGCAGGCCCGCGACGACCGGCGCCGGTGCCGCGAAGCCCCACCGGACGAGGTTGAACGCCCCGGTCGTGACACGACGGTCGGGGTCGCCGAGCGCGAGCGACAGGTCGGTGAGGTTCGCGTTCGCGATACCCATGAAGACGCCGGCCACGATGGTGACCGCGACGGAGCCGACGGTGCCGACGCCGACAGCCAGCAGGGCGACGCACACGAGCACGCCCGCGACGGCCACCCCGAGCGTCTGCACGAACCCGATGGCGTGCGCGAGCCGGTGGCCGACCCCGAGGATGCCGAGCGCCACGCCGATGCCCCAGGCGGTGAACACCAGGCCGAGGGGCACGACGTCCAGGCCCAGGAACACGGGGACGTAGCCGAGCACGACGAAGAAGACGAAGTTGTAGGTGGCCGTGACCACCGCGAGCGCGAGGAACCCGGGCTTGCGGAACAGCCCGAAGACCTGGCCCAGCCGCAGCGGTGCCGGCTTCTGCTCCGGGTCCTTGAGGCGGGTCACGGACACGAACAGCGCGACCAGCATGAGGAGGCCACAGACGAAGAACGGGACGCGCCAGCTGATGTGTCCGAGCAGGCCGCCGATCAGCGGGCCGACGGCGAAGCCGAGCCCCACGCAGGTCTCGAACAGGCCGACCACCCACTCGCGGTCCCGCGCGAGCGCGACCAGGAGCACCATCGCGGTGGCGAAGAACATGGCGTTGCCGAGGCCCCACACGCCGCGCAGCACGGCGAGCTGGACGATGTCGCCGCTCAGGGCCGCCAGGACGGCGGCGATCGCGACCAGCGTGACGCCGGTGGCGAGGATCTTCTTGTAGCCGAACCGGCCCGTCGCCATGACGGCGGGGATCATACCGATGGCCATGACGGCGATGTAGGCCGTGAACAGGAGCTCGATCTCCCAGGTGGTGGCGCCGATCTCGGCGCCGATGACGGGAAGGATCGGGTCCACGACGGCGATGCCCGCGATCGCGAAGAACGCGGTCAGCGCCGTGGCGTAGATGGCCGTCCTGTTGGGTTCGTTGCGCGTGGTCGCCACGCGGCCTCCTCGTGCTCGGACTTATCTGTATCCCACAGATATCTACCTGTAGGCTACACCCATGTCGAGGACGACGAAAGGGGCCGCGGACGCGGAGCGGCCCGGCGACGACACGCTCTCCCGCGTCGAGCTGCAGCTCGCCCTCCTGCTCCGGCGGGCCGAACGCACCGGAGCGGTCCGAGCCGGCCACACACCGGCACTCGAACGGTCCGGCTACCTGCTGCTCCTCGTGCTCGGCACCGAGGGGCCGCTCGGCATCAACGCGCTGGCGGAGCGCCAGGGGCTCGACGCCTCCACCGTGACCCGGCAGGTGGTGAGCCTCGAGAAGGCCGGCTTCGCGCGACGCGGCCGAGACCCGCAGGACGGGCGGGCGGTGCGTGTGGAGGCCACGGCCGCGGGGCGCCGGCAGCTGGAGTACGAGCGTGTTCGACGCGCCGCGCTCTACGACCAGGTCCTGGCGGACTGGTCGCCGGTCGAGCGCGCCACGCTGGCGAGCCTGCTCGAGCGCCTCAACCAGGACCTCGACGCGTTCCGCCGGGAACCGGAGGGCCGATAAACCCAAAGAACACGTTGCAAAGAACTTCTTGCAAAGGACTGTTGGCATGCGTAGGGTGGGGCACATCGCCCCACCCGTCCGCACCGACGCCCGCACAGGAGAACCGCGATGACCACCTTCACGCCAGCCGTCCGCACCGCCGTCCCGCAGTCCGCGCGTCTCGCCCGTGCCATCGAGACGCCGTCGCGCACCCGCACCCAGCCCGCTCCGGCCCGCCCGGACGATCGGGACGCACGACGCCGCGAGTACGAGCGGGCCGAGCGCCTGCGGGCGCACGAGGAGCGCGTGCGCGACAACCTCGCCGCCCGTCACCCGCTCGCCCTGCGCTGACGGTCCGGGCCTGCCACCGCACAGGAGTGCCGCACATGGGTAACGTCGTGCCCATGGCGACAGCACGCAAGAACTCCCCCGGCCCGGCACAGGAGCCGGAGGGTGCCGCACGGGTGGGAGGGGCCGACCTCCGGGTGGCCCCCGGCACGACCGACGACGGCCGCCCGGGCGAGCTCGGCCCGGCCGCCCTGCGAGCGCTCGCCCACCCCCTCCGGATCCGCATCCTCGACCTGCTGCCGAGCCACGGTCCCCTCACGGCCAGCAAGCTCGGCGAGATCGTCGGCGAGTCCAGCGGCTCGACGAGCTACCACCTGCGGCAGCTCGCCAAGCACGGCCTGGTCCGTGAGGTCGAGGGCAAGGGGACGGCCCGTGAACGCTGGTGGGAGCGCACCCCGGGAGGCTTCAGCATCTCCAGCTCCGGCAAGGACTCCCCCGCGAGCCGCCAGACGGCCGAGGCCGTCAACGCCGAGTTCCTCCGGCTCCGCCACGAGCGGGTGATGGCCTTCCTGCGGGCCGCCCAGCAGACCGACGAGGAGAAGCTGGAGACGCTGCTCGGCGCCACCACGTTCGTCACGGCGAACAAGTGGGCCACGCCCGAGCAGATGGTGGCGCTCGTGCAGGCCTGGGACCGGTTCTCCGCCGAGCATCTCGAGCCGCTCAGCAGCCAGGCGGGCGAGCCCGGCACGCTGCCCGTCGAGGTCCACTTCGACGTGTTCCCCACGGTCGACCCCGAGGGCAACCCGCTCTGACGGTGCCGCGGTCTGCCGTCAGCAGATCTGCGACGGGCAGAGACCACTGTCCCGCGGATGCCCTCCGGACGATGGTGGAGGCATGACCGACACCACTCACGCCCAGCCCTTCGAGGAGCACCTCGCGGCGCGCCTGCTGCACCAGCGCATCGTGCTGATCGGCAGCGAGATCGACGACGCCGTCGCCCACCGCGTGACGTCCCAGCTGCTGCTCCTGGCCTCCGAGGACCCCGCGGCCGACATCAGCCTCTACCTCAACTCCCCCGGCGGACCGGTCGGCGCCGGCCTCGCCGTGTACGACACGCTGCGCCTCCTGCCCAACGCCGTCTCGACCGTCGCGGTCGGCTTCGCCGGGAGCACCGCGCAGCTCCTGCTCGCCGCCGGAACCCGGGGCAAGCGGTACGCGCTGCCGCACGCGCGGATCATGATGCACCAGCCGGCCGGCGGGGTCGGCGGCACCACGAGCGACGTCGTCGTCCAGGCCGAGCACGTCCGGCACGTCAAGGAGGTGGTGACCCGTCTGCAGGCCGAGCACACCGGTCAGTCTGTCGAGACGATCGCGGCCGACTCCGAGCGCGACCGCTGGTTCACCGCCGAGCAGGCGCTCGCCTACGGCATGATCGACCGGGTCGTCGACCGGGTGGACGATGTACGGCCCGGAGGGAAGCGGCGCGCCGGCCTCTGAGACCGGCGCGGCGGCACCGGTGCCGCCGCTTCGTCCCAGGCCGTGCCGGTCCGGCTCAGGCCGCCTGCAGCACGGCCCGACCGCGCCGGCCGACGGCGCCCGTGGAGCTGGCGCCCAGCGGGTGCCGGGACGCCGAGAACCCGGCCGAGCGCCGGGCCGCGGACGACAGGACACGGACCCGGCGGCCCTCCTCCTGCTCGGCGTACGCGATCGCGAGGTCGGCCCACGCCCGCTCGACGAGGTCGACGAGGCGCATCCCGAGCGACTCGCACACGGCCGCGAGCACCTCCGAGGAGGCCTCCTTGCGCCCGCGCTCGACCTCCGACAAGTAGGCCGTCGAGACCCGGGCCGCCGCGGCGACGTCGGCCAGCGTCCGGCGCTGCTCGCGTCTGGTGCGCCGCAGGATGGTGCCCACGAGGTCACGCAGCAGCGGTTCGCGCGCGTGCTCGAACGTCCCTGTCCTGGCCCCGGGCCCGCCCTCGTCGGTACCGAGTGCTGACGTACCCGCGATACCCGCAGCTCCCGCTGAGATCAGTGCCATGTGCCCACTCCCGCCGTCGGTACCCGTCACGCTACCCAAACCCACTGACACGGCGCGCCGTTCCGCCGTCTGCTGCTGGCGTAAAGCCACGGCGTCCGTGTCAGTGGCTCCTGGCACCATGGGACCACCGACCAGGGAAGGACAGTGGTGTTCGGATCCATCGAGGTGCGCGGTGCGCGCGAGAACAACCTGCAGGGCGTCTCCGTCGACATCCCCAAGCGGAAGCTCACGGTGTTCACCGGGGTCTCCGGGTCGGGCAAGAGCTCGCTCGTGTTCGGCACGGTCGCCGCCGAGTCGCGGCGCCTGATCGACGAGACCTACCCGGCGTTCCTGCAGGGCTTCATGCCGTCGCGGCCCCGGCCGGACGTCGACACGCTGTCGAACCTGTCCGCCGCGATCGTGGTGGACCAGGAACCCATGGGGGCCAACGCCCGGTCCACGGTGGGCACCGCCACCGACGCCTACACCATGCTGCGCGTCATCTGGTCACGGCTCGGCACGCCGCACATCGGCGGGTCGAACCTCTTCTCGTTCAACGACCCCCAGGGCATGTGCGCGCGGTGCGAGGGCCTCGGCCGGGTGTCGACCGTCGACGTCGAGGCCCTGGTGGACCGGAACCTGTCGCTCAACGAGGGCGCCATCACCTTCCCGAACTTCGGCGTCGGCACCTGGTACTGGAAGGTCTACGCCGACTCCGGGCTGTTCGACCCGGACAAGCCGCTCAAGGACTACACCGACACCGAGTGGCACGACCTGATGCACGGCCCGGAGCGCAAGATCGTCTCGAGCGGCATCAACGTCACCTACGAGTCGCTCGTCCCCAAGATCACCCGGCTGTACCTGGTCAAGGACGTCGAGTCGATGAAGGGGGCCATGCGCGCCGCGGTCGAGCGGCTCGCCACCTTCGAGGCGTGCCCGGCGTGCGGCGGCACCCGGCTCAACGACCGGGCCCGGTCGTCGCTGGTCCGGGGTCGGCACATCGGCGAGGCCGCGGCCATGCAGCTCACCGACCTGGCCGAGCTGGTGCGCAGGCTGGAGGACCCGCACGTGCAGCCGATCCTCGACGGCCTGAGCGACCTGCTCGCCACGTTCGAGCAGATCGGGCTGGGCTACCTGTCGCTCGACCGGGAGTCCTCGTCGCTGTCCGGCGGCGAGGCCCAGCGCACCAAGATGGTGCGGCACATGGGCTCCGCGCTGACGGACCTCACGTACGTGTTCGACGAGCCGACCATCGGCCTGCACCCGCACGACGTGCAGCAGATGAACGCCCTGCTCCAGCGCCTGCGGGACAAGGGCAACACGGTGCTCGTGGTCGAGCACAAGCCCGAGGTGATGGCGGCGGCCGACCACCTCGTCGACATGGGTCCGGGGGCGGGCACGCACGGCGGCACGGTGGTCTACGAGGGCGACCTGGAGGGTCTGCGCCGGTCCGGCACGGCCACGGGCAAGCACCTGGACCAGGCGGTCACGCTCAAGGACACCCCACGCACGCCCACCGGCAGGCTCCGGATCGAGCACGCCACCCTGCACAACCTGCAGGACGTGTCGGTCGACGTGCCGCTCGGGGTGCTCGTCGCGGTGACCGGCGTGGCCGGGTCGGGCAAGAGCTCGCTGATCCACGGCTGCCTGCCGCGCGACGGGGTGACGTTCGTGGACCAGTCCGCGATCCGCGGCTCGCGCCGTTCCAACCCCGCGACCTACACCGGCATCCTGGAGCCCGTGCGCAAGCAGTTCGCCCGCGCGAACGGGGTCAAGCCCGCGCTGTTCAGCGCGAACTCGGAGGGTGCGTGCCCGGAGTGCAAGGGCGTGGGCCTCATCTACACCGACCTGGCCTTCATGGCCGGCGTCGCGAGCGTGTGCGAGGCGTGCGAGGGCAGGCGGTTCACCGACGAGGTGCTCGGCTACACCCTCCGCGGCAGGAACATCGCCGAGGTGCTCGCCATGTCGGTCGAGGAGGCGCTCGGCTTCTTCACGGAGAAGTCGGTACTCCCGATGCTGACCCGGCTGTCGGACGTCGGGCTGCACTACATCTCCCTGGGACAGCACCTCAACACGCTGTCCGGCGGCGAGCGGCAGCGGCTCAAGCTGGCCATCGAGATGGGCGGCGACACCCCGGCCTTCGTGCTCGACGAGCCCACGGCCGGCCTGCACATGCAGGACGTCGACAACCTGGCCGGGCTGCTGGACCGCCTCGTCGACTCCGGCCGGTCGGTCATCGTGGTCGAGCACAACCTGTCGGTCGTGGCACGGGCCGACTGGGTGATCGACATGGGCCCGGGCGGCGGGCACGACGGCGGCCGCGTCGTCTTCGAGGGCACGCCGGCCGACCTCGCCCGGAACGAGGAGTCCCTGACCGGTCGGCACCTCGCGCAGCTGATCGCCTGAGCGGAAGGTGCCCCCACCCGGGTTCGAACCGGGACTGGGCCGGGTTTAAGCCGGCTGCCTCTGCCAGTTGGGCTATGGGGGCGCACCCCAGAGACTACCGAGCCCGCCGCCGCGGTAGACCTCTGCCGAGATAGAACCGTGGCGAAGTAGAACCGCAGCGAGATAGAACCGTAGCGAGGTAGAACCCGGGCGCGATGCCAGGTTCTACCTCGCTACGGTTCTACTTCGCTGCAGTTCTACTTCGCTGCAGTTCTACTTCGCCCGGGTTCTACCTCGGCGGCGCGGGGGTCAGGCCTTGGCGCCCGACTCGGCGCGCTCGGCGGACGACTCCGCCTTCTGCTCCACCTTCTCGCCGACCGGCTTCGGCGGCACGGAAGCGTTGCGGAACTCCTGGCGCGGGTCGTGCAGCGAGCCCAGCGACACCAGCTCGCGGCCCATGAGGAACTGCCCCATCCACCCGATCACGATGCGGACCTTGCGGTTGCCGGTCGGCATCGCCATCACGTGGTAGCCACGGTGCGCCAGCCAGGCCAGGAAGCCGCGGAGCTTGATGAAGCCGAACAGCTCGGCGACGCCCTTGTAGAGGCCCAGCGAGGCGACCACACCGAGGTTCTTGTGGTCGTAGTCGACCGCCGGCTTCTCCTTGTACAGCGCGACCATGTTGTCGGCCAGGCGCTTGGCCTCGCGGATCGCGTGCTGGGCGTTCGGCGGGCAGAACTTGCCGGGGTTGTTGACGTCGGGCACCGCGGCGCAGTCGCCGGCGGCCCAGGCGTCCGGGACGATCTCACCGGTCTCGGTGACGACCTGCAGCGTCGGGAGCACCGTGACGCGGCCCATCTTGTCGAACGGGAGGTCCGAGGCCTCCTTGATGACGGGGTTGGCCTTGACGCCCGCCGTCCAGACGATGGTCTCGGTGTCGAACTCGACGCCCGTCGAGGTGACGACGTGCCCGTCCACGCAGGACGACAGGAACGTGTTGAGGTGGAACTCGATGCCGCGCTTCTTCAGCTCGGCCAGGGCGTACTCGCCCATCGGCTCCGTGACCTCCGGCAGGATGCGGCCGGCGCCCTCGATCATGACGAAGCGCAGGTCGGACGGCTCGATCGTGTTGTACTGGCGCGTCGCGTAGCGCGCCATGTCCTCGATCTCGGCGAGCGCCTCGATACCCGCGAACCCACCGCCCACGAACGTGAACGTGAGCATGCGCTTGCGCAGGTCGGCGTCCCAGGTGGACGACGCGACGTCCAGCCGGTTGAGGACGTGGTTGCGGACCGCGATGGCCTCTTCGACGTTCTTGAAGCCGATGGCGTTCTCCGCGAGGCCCGGGATGGGCAGCGTGCGGGACACCGACCCGAGGCCCACGACCAGCTGGTCGTACGTGACCTCGTACTCCTCGCCCTCCTCGGGCTGGATCTTCACGGCCTTGCGCCCGTGCTCGATCGTGGTGACCTTGCCCTGCAGCACGTCGATGCCCTTGAGGGCCTTGCGGTGCGGGGCGACGACGTCGCGGGCGTCGATCGAGCCCGCACCCGCCTCGGGCAGGAACGGCGCGTACGTCATGTACGGACGCGGGTCGACGACGACGATCGCCGCCTCCCGCTTCTTCAGCTTCTTACGCAGGCGACGCGCCACGTAGAGGCCGACGGACCCGCCGCCGAGCACCACGATGCGCGGCACCTTCCGCGGGCGCGGCGTGCTCGTCGCGTCGGAGGCATGGCTGACCGAGGTCAGGTCGTTCTGAGGCATGATTCCCAGGGTACCGCGCGCAACGCATCCGTATGGACACGACAAAGAACGGCGTGTGCGTGATGCACAGCACGCCGTCGTCGCTGACGGAAGCCTTCGCGCTCCTCCGACCACCCCAACGGCCCACCTGCGCAGGGAGTTCCCGCCGCCGGCAGACCGTCCGGACTACCCTGCCATCGACAGCGCGATCCCGTCGAGGATGTCGCGTTCGCTCGTCACGACCGTCTCCAGGGAGCCGCCCGCCGCTGCGACGTCGGCCACCACGCGCCGGATCACCTCGGACCAGACGAGGGCGCCCGCCGCGATCACGTCGACCCGGCCCGGGTGCAGGAAGCCCATCGCGGTGCGCTCGGCGCGCGGCGCCGCGACCAGCGCGGCGCACGAGGCGAGCACCGTCTCGACCGGCAGCTCCGCCTGGTCCACCCGGTCGCGGCGGTACTCCGTCAGGCCCAGCGCGTGCGCGGTCACCGTCGTGATGGACCCGGCCAGCCCCACGAGCGTCGTCGTCTTCGCGAGCGGGACCACGCGGGCCGCGTCGTCCAGGTGGGCCCGCACGTCCGCGCGGGCCGCCTCGATCTCGGCCGACGACGGCGGATCGCTGCGCAGGTGCCGCTCCGTCATCCGCACCGAGCCCACGTCCATGGAGCAGCTCGCGTCCACCGACCCCGTGCCGAGCACCAGCTCCGTGGACCCTCCGCCCAGGTCGACCACGAGGTACGGGCCCCGGTGGGCGCCCACGACCGCGCCGGTGGCGCCACGGAACGAGAGCTGCGCCTCCTCGCCGCCGCTGATGACCTCGACCTCGGCGCCGAGCGCGGCCCGCACGCCGTCGAAGAACGCGTCCCGGTTCCGCGCGTCCCGCGTGGCCGACGTCGCCACGAAGCGCACCCGCTCCGCACCCGCCGCGTCGATCGCCGCCGCGTACCGGTGGGTCGCCGCGAGGGTGCGCTCCAGCGCCTCCGGCGCGAGCTCGCCCGTACGGTCGACGCCCTGGCCGAGCCGCACCACCTCCATGCGGCGGTCGACCTCGGTGAGGTTTCCGGCGGAGTCGACGTCCGCGACGAGCAGGCGGATCGAGTTGGTGCCGCAGTCGATCGCGGCCACGCGAGTGGAAGTCACGCGAGGATTCTCCCAGGCGCGCCCGGCACGCGAAGCCGGACGTGCCGGTTCGCGAGAAACCTCACTCCGCGGTGCCGGTCAGCAGGTGCAGCGGTCCGGACGCCACGTGTCACGGGCCAGCGCGAGCGCCTCGTCGCCGAGCGGGTTGACGCCCGGGCCCGCAGCGAGCGCGTGCGCGAACAGGACGTGCAGGCACTTCACGCGGGTGGGCATGCCGCCGGCGGAGATGCCGTCGATCTCCTCGACGTGGCCGATCGCCTCCCGCTCGGCCAGGTAGTGCTCGTGCGCCGCCCGGTAGGCCGCCGCGAGCTCCTCGTCGGACTCGAGCCGCGCCGTCATCTCCTTCATCACGCCGTTCGCCTCGAGCGTCGAGGCAGCGGCGACCGCGCCCGGGTGCGTCAGGTAGAAGACCGTCGGGAACGGGGTGCCGTCGGGCAGGCGGGGCGCGGTGCGCGCCACGGTCGGGCGACCGCAGACGCAGCGCGCCGCGATGCCGACCACGCCGCGCGGTTCCCGGCCGAGCTGCTCGGCCAGGACGCGCAGGTCGTCGTCGGACACGGTCTCGGTCACAGGGCTCACCGTCCCATTGTCCCTCAGGAACGTGTGCCTCAGGAATCGCCCCTCGGGACCCGGGTCGTCAGTCGCCGCCCGCGATGCGCACCGAGTCCCACACGCTCGTGTACCAGGGCGTGTCGGCATCCTCGGAGGCACCGGGCGACGGCTCGACGACGCCGGGCCCGGGCTCCTCCTCCTGCACCGAGTCGGTGTCCAGGGGGCGCCACACCTTGTCGCCGGGCATGACGAACAGGTACCGCGACCTGGCCTGCTCGATGATGTAGGACCGGTCGTCCCAGCGGGACAGCTCGGTCTCCAGCTCCGCCTTCTGCTGCTGCTGCTCGTTCAGCTCGGCCTGCAGCTCGCGCAGCTCGGCCTGCTGCGTGACGACGGCGCGCACCGTCGGCAGCAGCAGCACGACCGCGAGCAGCACCACCACCGACAGCACCATCGCGCGGACCGTCAGCACCTCCGGCAGCACGAAGCCGAAGCTGCCGCGCTTGCGGTCGGCGCGCGGCGGGCGGGTCGGGGGCGCACCGACGGCCGTCGCCGTCGACCGGCGACGCGGCTGAGCGGGCCGCTTGGCCCCGGTGCCCACCCCCGGGCGCGCGCTCCGGGCCGCCGGACGCGCGGCGGCACCCCGGGACGACGCGGCACGTGGCGCCGTGTCGCGCGGCGCGGACGCGCGGGACGTGGCAGCACGGGACGACGGCGTGCGGGAGGTCGATGCGCGGGACGTGGAGCCGCGCGGCGTCGAGTTGCGTGGCGTCGAGTTGCGTGGCGTCGAGGCGCGGGACGTGGAGCCGCCGGACGCCGTGCCCGATGCTGCCGCGCGGCGCCCCGCCGAGGGAGCGGCCGGCCGCCGGACCCCCGGCACCCCGGCGCCCGCACCAGCGGACTTCTTCGCGGAACCCGTGCCGCCGGTAGTCCTCGACGCGGCAGCCGTCGACCCAGCGCCCTTCGACCGGGCGCCCTTCGATCCTGCGGCGCGCGCCTCGCCCTTGGACCCGGCCTTCGACCCGGCCGACTTCGACGCCTTCGAACCAGCGGCCTTCGAACCGGTCGCACCGGCAGCCCGGGCCCCGGCGCCCTTCGACGCGGCACCTTTCGACGCGGCACCCTTCGACCCGGCACCCTGAGACCCGGCGCCCTGAGACCCAGCACCCTGAGACCCAGCACTCCGAGACCCGGCCCGCGACCCCGACGCCCCGGACTCCTTCTTCGGCGCACCCCTGCCCCGCGCCGCCGTCGACCCGGAACCCGCCGCCGCGCGGGACGCGCCCGTACCGCGCGCGTCGGACGCGGCGCGCGCGCCCGAGCCGCGCGCCGGACCCGAGGGGCGCTCGGGACGACGTGAGGAAGGCATGGGTCGATTGTGCCGATTCGCCGGGGCTTTGTACCGGCATTACCTCCGGCGCGCCGTGTGTCGGTCTGGTGGGACCCGCACGCCGTCAGACACGAACGCACGTGTCAGACGTCCAGGTCACCGGTGCGACCTGTGCGTCTGACACGTGCGGGGGTGTCTGCTGGGGCGTGGTCAGCCCTGGAAGCGCGGGAAGGCCGACCGGCCGGCGTACGTGCCGGCCTCGTCGAGGGCCTCCTCGATGCGGAGCAGCTGGTTGTACTTGTTGATGCGCTCGCCACGGGCGGGGGCACCGGTCTTGATCTGGCCGGCGTTGGTCGCCACGGACAGGTCCGCGATGGTGGTGTCCTCGGTCTCGCCGGAGCGGTGCGAGGTCATCGTGGTGAAGCCGTTGCGCTGGGCCAGCGTCACGGCGTCGAGCGTCTCGGTGAGCGTGCCGATCTGGTTGAGCTTGACCAGCAGCGAGTTCGCCGACTTCTCGGCGATGCCGCGGGCCAGGCGCTCGGGGTTGGTGACGAAGAGGTCGTCGCCCACGATCTGCACCTTGTCGCCGACCTTGCCCATGAGCGCGGACCAGGAGTCCCACTCGTCCTCGGACAGCGGGTCCTCGATGGAGACCAGCGGGTAGTCGGCCACGAGCTGCTCGTAGTACGCGATCATCTCGTCCGGCGTCTTCTTGCCGCCCTCGAACGCGTACACGCCGTCCGAGAAGAACTCGGTCGAGGCGACGTCCAGCGCGAGCGCGACGTCGGTGCCGGGCTTGAGGCCCGCGCGCTCGATCGCGACGAGGATCAGGTCCAGCGCCTCGCGGTTGCTGCCCAGGTTCGGGGCGAAGCCGCCCTCGTCGCCCAGGCCGGTGGCCAGGCCCTTCTCCTTCAGCACGGACTTGAGGGAGTGGTACACCTCGGTGCCGGTGCGCAGCGCCTCGCGGAACGTCGGGGCGCCGATCGGGGCGACCATGAACTCCTGGATGTCCACGTTCGAGTCGGCGTGGGACCCGCCGTTGAGGATGTTCATCATCGGCACGGGCAGCACGTGCGCGTTCGGACCGCCGACGTAGCGGAACAGGTCCAGGCCGGAGCTCTTGGCGGCGGCCTTCGCGACGGCGAGGGACACGCCCAGGATCGCGTTGGCGCCGAGCTTGCCCTTGTTCGGGGTGGCGTCCAGGTCCAGCAGCGCCTGGTCGATGATGCGCTGCTCCTCGGCGTCGTACCCGACGAGCTCGGGCGCGATCTCGTCGTTGACGGCCGCGACCGCCTTCTCGACGCCCTTGCCCAGGTAACGGCCCTTGTCGCCGTCACGGAGCTCGACGGCCTCGAACGCGCCGGTCGAGGCGCCGGACGGAACCGCCGCACGGGCGAAGGTGTCGTCGTCCAGGACGATCTCTACCTCCACGGTGGGGTTGCCGCGCGAGTCGAGGATCTCGCGCGCTCCAACGGCTTCGATGCTAGCCACGGGGACTCCTTCTCAGGATGTTGCTCGGAGGTTACGGCCCCAGCCTAGGACGTCCCACGGCGCGGCGCGGAACCGTCCACGGCCCGGCCCGGGCGCGTTCGCCGGGCGCACGGAGCGGCCGCTTCACAGCCTCGCCACAGGTCGACGACAGGGCCACCACAGGCGTGCCGCCTAGCGTCCGGACGGTCCGCGCGGGCTGTCCGGAGAGCCCGCGCGGGCACCAGCATCCCTCCCGACCCCAGGCAGGAGCCCATGTTCTTCACCTATCTGCGCAGAGAGCTGCGCAACCGGCGCAAGCAGACCGTCGTCGTCGCGATCGGCCTCGCGGTGGCGATCGCGCTGGTCATCGTCGTCAACGCCGTCTCGACCGGTGTCAAGGACGCACAGTCCGAGGTGCTCGAGTCCGTCTACGGCGTCGGCACCGACGTCACCGTCACGCAGCCGGCCGCAGGACCCGGCGGCGGACCGGGCGAGGGCGGCGGCCCCGGCCGGTTCGACTTCGGCGAGGACGACGGCGAGGCGTCCGCCGACGGCATGCGGAGCCTCACGCAGGACCGGCTCGACCCCGTCATGGGCTCCGCCACCTTCGACTCCTCCGCCCTGGACACCATCACCGACCTGGAGCACGTGTCCGGGGTGGCGGCGACGCTCGCCCTGCAGAACATGTCGTTCTCCGGGGAGCTGCCGGACTTCGAGGCCCTGCAGGAGGGCGGCCGGGTCACGCTCCGCGCGGGTCCCGACAGCTCGGGCGAGGCCTCGACCGGGGACTCGTCGTTCGAGATCGAGCAGCTCACGGTCACCGGGGTCGACCCGGGCGCGGCCGCCGTCGGCCCGCTCACCACCGCCGAGCTGGCCGACGGCCGGACGCTCGAGGCGGACGACGAGGACGTCGCCGTCCTGGACGCCACCTACGCCGAGCAGCAGGAGCTCGCCGTGGGCGACACGGTCACCGTCGGCGGCGAGGAGCTGGAGATCGTCGGCACCGTGACCTCCACGACCGGCGACGGCGTCGCCACCGCGGCGGACGCCTACGTCCCCCTGGCCACGGCGCAGCGCCTCGCCGACCTCGACGGCCAGGTCAGCGACGTCTACGTCCAGGTGGACTCCGCCGAGAACGTCGACGCCGTCGCGGGCGCGATCGAGGACGTGCTGCCCGACGCCTCCGTCAGCACCCAGGCCGACCTCGCCGAGAACGTCACGGGCACGCTGTCCACGGCGTCCGACCTCGTGGGCACGCTCGGCACCTGGCTCGGCGCCATCGTGCTCGCCGCGGCGTTCGGCCTCGCGATCCTGTTCACGGTCTCGGGCGTGAACCGCCGGACCCGCGAGCTGGGCACGCTCAAGGCCCTCGGCTGGAGCCGGGGCCGGGTGGTGGGCCAGGTCGCGGGCGAGTCCGTGGTGCAGGGGCTCGTGGGCGGCGTCGCGGGCGTCGCGCTCGGCGCCCTCGCCGTGTGGGCCGTCAACCTCGCCGGGATCACGCTGAGCGGGGGCGCTTCCGCGGGCGGGTTCGTGCTCGGCGGCCCCGGGGGCGGACCGCCGCCCGAGGGCGGCGCCGCGGTGCAGGACGCCGGCGCCGCGACCTTCGGCGCCGCCCGTCCCGTCGGCGTGGCCGACGCCGCGAACGACGCCGTGGACATCGTGCTCCAGGCGCCGGTCAGCCCGTGGATCGTGCTGGCGGCGGTCGGTCTGGCGGTGCTGGGCGGGCTGCTCGCGGGCGTGTTCGGCGGACGGCGTGCGGCCCGGCTCCGGCCGGTCGAGGCCCTCCGTTCCCTGGCGTGACCACCCCTGAGAGGCAGACATGTATCAGATCGACGACGTGACCAAGACCTACCAGCAGGGCCGCCGCGTGGTGCGCGCGCTGCGCGGCGTGTCCCTGACCATCGGCGCGGGCGAGCTGGTGGCCGTGCAGGGCCCCACCGGCGGCGGCAAGTCCACGCTGCTGCAGATGCTGGGCGGGCTGGACCGCCCCACCTCCGGCACCGTCACGCTCGACGGCGCCGACCTGGCCGGCATGACCGACGCGCAGCTCACCGCGGCGCGCGCCGGGACCATCGGCTTCGTGTTCCAGACCTTCAACCTGATCCCGACGCTGACCGCGCTGGAGAACGTCGAGACGGCGCTCGTGCCGGCGAAGGTGGCCCGGCAGACCCGGACCTCACGGGCGCAGGCGGCGCTGGACGCCGTGGGACTGGGCGACCGGGGCGACCACCTGCCCGGGGAGCTGTCGGGCGGGCAGCAGCAGCGCGTCGCCATCGCACGCGCCCTGGTCAAGAACCCGAAGGTGCTGCTGGCCGACGAGCCCACGGGCAACCTGGACGAGGAGACGCGCGACGAGATCGTGGACCTCATCGAGGGGCTGTGGAAGGACCAGGGGCTGACGATCGTCCTGGTCACGCACGACTCGGTGGTCGCCCGCCGCGCCCCGCGCCGGCTCCGCATCGCCAAGGGCACCCTGAAGGAGCTCCCCTCCCCCTGACGCGCTCCGCCGCGACCGTCGAGGTCGGTCCGTCGTGGCGAGGTCGGCACAGGCCTGTGCCGACCTCGCCACGAGGGACCGACCTCGACGCGCGGGGGCTGGGGCCCAGGGTGGGGGCAGGTCTCGACCTGGACGTGCGTGCTCGGTAGCCTGGGCGCACGTTCGCCGTGGCACCGTCGCCCCGCGCGTTCGCCCCCGAAGAGAGACACACGCGCAAGGGAGCGCAGCATGCGTCATCGAAATCGTTTCACATCCCGTCCGTCCCGAAATCGTTTCATGCAGCCGGGCGTCGCCGCGCTGGCCGTCGCGACCCTCCTGGCGGCACCGCTCCTGGCGGCCCCGTCCGCGGCGGCCGCCGACGGCGACGTCGTCCCCGGCGGCGCGGTCGACCCCGTGCCGACCCCGGTGTACGCCGCGCAGGGCAGCGGCGACGTCGCGGCCCTGACCTTCGACGACGGCCCGAACCCCGGCACCACCCCGGCCCTGCTCGACTTCCTCGCCGAGCACGACCTCACGGCCGTCTTCTGCGTGATCGGCCAGAACATCGAGGCCGACGGCGGCGCCGAGATCCTGCGCCGGATCGTCGACGACGGCCACGTGCTGTGCAACCACTCGACGTCGTACGCCGACATGGGGTCCTGGACCGCGGAGCAGGTGCGCGCCGACCTGGTCGAGAACCTGGGCATCATCCGCGACGCCCTCGGCGACCCCGGGTACCCGGTGCCGTTCTGGCGCGCGCCGAACGGCTCGTGGGGCATGACCCCGCAGGTGGCCGTCGAGCTGGGCATGCAGCCGCTGGCCGTGCGGAACACCATCGCGGACTGGGAGACGCAGGACGTGCCCACGCTCACGGCCAACCTGCGCGCCGCGATGGTGCCGGGCGAGCTCGTCCTGGCCCACGACGGCGGCGGCGACCGCGCGGGCACGCTCGCCGCCGTGCGGACGGTGGTCACCGAGCGGCTGGCCGCGGGCTGGCAGTTCACGCTGCCGGTCGGCACGCCCGCGCCGTCGACGGGCGCGGTGATCAGCACCGACTTCGAGGACGGCACGCTCGGCGGGTGGGTCCCGCGGTACGGCTCCGGATCCTCGGGCTTCAGCCTGGCGGTCACGGACGCCGACGCGCACGAGAGCACGTACTCGGCCGCGCTCACCGGCCGGGAGACGACCGGCGACGGTATCGGGCGCGACGTCACCGGGGTGCTGCGGGCGGGCGTCACGTACGACGTCTCGGCGTGGATCCGGTTCCCCGCGGGGCAGACGCCCGGCGACGTCTGGCTGAGCCTGGCCAGCACGGTGGGCGACGCGCAGACGTTCTCGACGCTCGCGCAGTTCACGGGCCTGACGAGCACCGGCTGGACCCGGGTCCAGGGCTCGTTCACCATGCCGGAGCACGACAGCGCCCTGCTCTACCTGGAGACCGCCTACAACGGCGGCAACACGAGCGACCTGCTCGTCGACGACGTCGTCGTGTCCGAGCCGGAGCCGCCGCTGATCGAGGACCTGCCCCCGCTGCGGGACACCGTCGACTTCCCCGTGGGCGTCGCGATCGACAGCCGGGAGACCACGGGTGCGGCTGCTCAGCTGCTCGACCGGCACTTCGGCCGGATCACGCCCGAGAACCACATGAAGCCCGAGGCCTGGTACGACGAGGACCGCACTTTGCGCCGGCACCCCGAGGCCACGGCGCTCATGGACTTCGCGCAGGAGAACGACCTCGGCGTCTACGGCCACGTGCTCGTCTGGCACAGCCAGACGCCCGAGTGGTTCTTCCAGGACGACGCCGGCGAGCCGCTGACCGCCGACGAGGCGAGCCGGACGGTGCTCCGCGAGCGCCTGCGCGACCACGTCTTCGGCGTCGCGGAGAACCTGGCCGCGGACTACGGCCCGTTCGGCTCGGACACCAACCCGCTGGTGGCGTTCGACGTGGTCAACGAGGTGGTGTCCGACGGCGGGGAGAACCCGGACGGCCTGCGCCGCAGCGAGTGGTTCCGGATCCTGGGCGAGGAGTTCATCGACCTCGCGTTCGCGTACGCGGACGAGGCGTTCAACGAGACGTACGCGGCACCCGGCAGCGCGCGTCCGGTGACCCTGTTCATCAACGACTACAACACCGAGCAGGGCGGCAAGCAGGACCGGTACCGCGCGCTCGTGGAGCGCCTGCTGGAGCGTGGCGTGCCGGTGGACGGCGTGGGGCACCAGTTCCACGTGTCGCTCGCGATGCCGGTCAACGCGCTGGAGGGCGCGCTGGAGCGGTTCGCGGACCTGCCGGTGACGCAGGCGGTCACGGAGCTCGACGTCACGACGGGCACGCCGGTGACGCAGGCGCGGCTGATCGACCAGGGGTACTACTACCGGGACGCGTTCGAGGTGTTCCGCGCGCACGCCGAGGACCTGTTCAGCGTGACGGTGTGGGGTCTGACCGACGGGCGGTCGTGGCGGGTGGACAGCGGCGCACCGCTGCTGTTCGACGACCGGTTCCAGGCCAAGCCCGCCTACTTCGGCGCGGCGGGCGCGGAGCTGCCGGCGCGGCTGCGCACGGCGAACGTGTTCGCGGGTGATGTGCCGCTGGACGGCCCGGCGACGTCGTCGCCCGTCTGGGACCGCCTGCCGCTGCACGCCTTCGCGGCGCCGGACGGCGGCGAGGCCGGTTTCCAGCTCCGCTGGGCGCCGGACCACCTCACGGCGTACGTCACGGTGGACGACGCCGCGGCGGGCGCGGGCGACGGCGTGACGCTGGCGCTCGACGACGCGGAGCTCACCGTCGACCGCGCCGGGGGTGCCGAGGGCGCGCTGGTGACCGAGCGGGAGGGCGGCTACGACGTCGTCGCGCACCTGCCGGCCACGCTCGAGCAGGGCGCGACCGCGGACCTGGACGTCCGCGTGACGAGCGGCGGCGAGACCACGGGGTGGAACTCACCGGGCGCGCTGGGCACGCTGACGCTGGTCGAGGAGCTGTCGTACGTCGAGGTCGCGCAGGCCGGCGAGGCTCCCGTGGTCGACGGCGCGGTGGACGACGTCTGGGAGACCGCGGGTCCGGCCGTGACGACCGAGAAGGAGGTCGAGGGCTCGGGCGGCGCTGTCGCCACGGTGCGCACGCTGTGGGCGGACGACACGCTGTACGTGCTGGCCGACGTCGCCGACCCGGTGGTCGACGTGTCCGGCTCCGACCCGTGGATCCAGGACTCCCTGGAGGTGTACGTGGACGGCGGCAACGCGAAGAACGGCGGCTACCGCGCCGACGACACGCAGATCCGGGTCTCGGCGCAGAACGCGGTGTCGTTCGGCACGGGCGACGAGGCGGCGCAGCGCGCCCGCGTGACGAGCGCCGCCACGCCGACGGACGGCGGGTACCGGGTCGAGCTGGCGGTGGACCTGCTGGAGTACGGCGGGCAGGGCACGTTCCACGGCCTGGACTTCCAGGTCAACGACGCCACCGACGGCGCGCGCACCGCGGTGCGCAACTGGGCCGACCCGACGGGCGCGGGCTACCAGTCGACGGCGCGCTGGGGCGTGGGGCAGCTCGTGGGCCCGACGGCGCCGCCGGTGCCGGCGTGGTCCGCGAGCACGGTCTACACCGCGGGTGACCAGGTGAGTCACGCCGGCGCGGTGTTCAGCGCGATGTGGTGGACGCGCGGCCAGGTGCCCGGCGCCTCGCCGTGGGGTCCCTGGGCCGAGGTGGGCGCGCCGCAGGTCTGCGCGGCGGGCACGTACCCGGCGTGGACGGCGTCGGCGGTGTACGAGGGCGGCGAGACCGTGGTGCACGAGGGCCGGCGGTGGACCGCGCAGTGGTACAGCCGCAACCAGGAGCCCTCGGGCGCGCCGTGGGGTCCGTGGCGGGACCTCGGCGTCTGCTGACGTGACGCCCCGGGTCTCCTTCCGTGCGCCGTTGCACGGAAGGAGACCGGGGCAATCGTTACAGACGGTTAACACGATTTTCCAGGCGCCCCTGCGTTCGTGGCGATATGGTCCACATCTCCCCGCCCTGAACCGGGGGAGACGACCTGGGAGGCAATCAGTGAGGCAGAGCCGCATCGCTACCTTCGCCGCGGGGGCGGCCGTGGTGGCCGTGACCGTGGCCGGGTGCAGCCCGAGCGACACCGACGACGACGCCGGTCCGGTCACCCTGGAGACCTGGATCAGCCAGGACATGGAGACGCTGTTCCCCGGTGACGCCGGGTCCTACGACCCCATCAGCGTGCTGGACGTGGTCTACGACGGCCTGGTCCGGTACGACCCGGAGACCACCGAGCCGTACAACTACGTGGCCGAGTCCATCGAGCCCAACGACGACAACACGGTCTGGACCATCACGATCAAGCCGGACCTCACCTTCCAGAACGGTGAACCCGTCGACGCCGAGGCGTTCGCCCGCTCCTGGAACTACACGGCCGACGGCGACAACGGCCTGTACAGCAACTACTTCTTCAGCATCATCGAGGGCTACGACGAGATGCAGCCCGAGACCGACGACGACGGCAACATCACCACGCCGGGCGCCGCCGACGAGCTCTCCGGGGTGGAGGTCACCGACGACCTGACCCTCGAGGTCACGCTCAGCTCGCCGTTCGCCGGGTTCGCCACGATGCTCGGCTACACCGGCTTCTTCCCCATCGCCCAGGAGTGCCTGGACGACGTCGAGACGTGCTCGAAGCAGCCCATCGGCAACGGCCCCTTCCAGGTGACCGAGTGGCAGCAGAGCCAGGAGCTGACCGCCGAGAAGTGGGCCGACTACCCGCTCGAGGAGACGCCGGGCTACGACGCCATCCACTGGACCGAGTACGCGACCGGCGAGACGGCCGGGTGGGCGGACTTCAAGGCCGGCGACCTCGACCTGTCCTTCCCGCCGACGGCGGAGGTCGAGTCCGCGAAGAACGACCCCGACCTCTCCCAGCGCTACGTGGAGGCGCCGGGCGCGGCCCTGACCTACCTCGGCTTCTCGTTCTACACGGACGGCCCGTGGCAGGACATCGAGTTCCGCAAGGCGATCTCGATGGCGATCGACCGCGAGGGCATCATCTCGTCCCTCGGCAGCGGTCAGGCCACGCCCGCGGACTCGTGGGTGGTCCCGGGCGGTGTGCCCGGCGGCGAGGCCGGCACGTGCGAGTGGTGCACGTACGACCCCGAGGCGGCCAAGGCGGCGCTGGAGAAGGCGGGCGGCTGGCCCGAGGGCGAGAAGCTGCAGATCAGCCTGGGCGACGACGAGGCCGAGGTGGAGTACTTCACCGCCATCGGCAACTCCATCGAGGAGGTGCTCGGCATCCCCTACGAGCTCAACGTCGACCCGGACTACTTCACCACGCGCGCCGAGCACGGCTACGACGGCGTGTTCCGCAACAACTGGTTCCCGGACTACCCCCTGAACGAGAACTACCTCAGCTTCTACGCCGCGGGTTCCGAGCAGGACAGCCAGTTCGGCTGGTACAGCAAGGAGTTCGAGGACAAGCTCGACGAGGCGGCCGCCGCCCCGTCGCTCGACGAGTCGGTGGCGCTCTACCAGGAGGCCGAGGCCATCCTCGCCGAGGAGTTCCCGACCATCCCGTTCCGCTGGAGCTTCAGCGCGACGTACTACAGCGAGCGCCTGACCAACGTGGTCCTCAACCCGTTCTCGGGCGCGCCGATCCTGCGCGCCGTCGAGGTCGCGGCGTAGCACGAACCACCGCCGCCGGGCCCGTCGCACTGCGACGGGCCCGGCGGGTCCCCATACCCCCCGGAAGGACCCCATGGGGCGCTACATCCTCCGCCGTGCCGTCCAGGCGGTCGGCACGCTGCTGCTCGTGATGCTCCTGCTGCACCTGCTCACGACGGTGGCCATCCAGCTCAACGGCAACCCGGCCCAGGCCTTCTTCGGCGACAAGGTCGCCACCGCCGCGCAGATCGCCGCCGTCGAGGAGCGCTTCGGCCTCGACGACCCCTGCTACGACCAGGTGGGCAACCCCTGCCTCGGGCCGTTCGTCGAACGCCTCGGCCAGTACGCCCAGGGCGACTTCGGCACCAACCTGCGCGGCCGCGAGGTCTCCGACATCGTCGCCACGGCGGCACCGAACACGCTCCGCCTGTTCTGCGTCGTCCTGGTGACGTGGCTGGCCCTCGGCATGCTGCTCGGGTCCCTCGCGGCCCGCCGGCGCGGCTCCGCGGGCGACCACGGCATCCGGCTCACGTCCGTGCTCATCGACGCGTTCCCGGTCTTCGTGCTGCTCATCGTCTACCGGTACGTGGTGGCCGTGCCCCTGCACGGCTGGGCCGAGCGCACCTTCGGCGAGGACAGCTGGCCGCCGTACTGGTTCAAGCCGTCCTTCGACGCCGACCACCCGTGGGCCACCGTGCTCGTCCCCGGCATCCTGCTCGGCCTGGCCGGCTCGGCGGCGTTCATCCGCCTGGTCCGGGCCAGCCAGCTCGAGTCCTACCAGGGCGACCACGTGCGCACCGCGCGGTCGAAGGGCCTGGGCGAGCGGCACGTCGTCGTGCACCACGTGGTGCGCAACTCGTCCGTGCCCGTGGTGACCGCGGTCGGCCTGACGTTCGCCGAGGCCCTCGGCGGCGCGGTCATCACCGAGGGCCTGATGAACATCTACGGCATGGGCGGCGTCCTGTGGGAGGCCGTCCGCAACGACGACGTCGGCCTGGTGCTGGGCGTCGTGACCCTGCTGGCCGCGGTGACCGTCGTGGTGATGATCCTCGTCGACATCGCCTACGCCCTGCTCGACCCGAGGATCCGTTATGAGTGACGCAGTGAACGCCGCCCCCACCGCCCCGCGGGTCTCGGCGTCGAACCCGCTCGCCGAGGCCTGGCGCACGCTGCGCCGTCGGCCGGACACCGTGATCGCGGCCGCCGTGCTGCTGTTCTTCGCCGTCATGGCGGCCTTCCCCGGGCTGTTCACGAGCACCAGCCCGCGCACGTGCCCCATCCGGGAGGCGCGGACGACGCCCCAGGGCTGGGGCGGCGACCACCCGCTGGGCACCGACGCGCTCGGGTGCGACGTCCTGGCCACGCTCGTGCACGGGGTGCGGCCGTCGCTGCTGCTCGCCGTCGTGGTGGTCGGCGTCTCGCTGCTGATCGGCGTGACGCTCGGCCTGCTCGCCGGCTTCTACCTCGGCTGGGTCGACTACCTCGTGTCCCGCACCGTCGAGGTGTTCCTCGTGATCCCGCTGCTGCTGGCCGCGCTGCTGGTGCTCTCTCTGTTCAAGGGCGTCGACCTCGGCGCGGGCACGTTCAACGTGATCCTGCTGCCCGCAGTGGTGCTCATCCTGTTCGGCTGGATGCCGTACGCCCGCTACGTGCGGGCCAGCACGCTGGAGGCGAAGAACCTGGACTACGTCACGGCCGCACGCTCGCTGGGCGCGTCCGACCTGCGCGTCATGGTGCGGCACGTGCTGCCGAACGCCATCGGCACGGTGACCGCGCTGCTGCCCACCTCCGTGGCGGGCGTGATCAGCGCCGAGGCCGTGCTGTCCTTCCTCGGCATCGGCGTGCGGCCGCCCGCCACGAGCTGGGGCATCCAGATCGAGCAGGGCTCGCAGTGGGTGCTCGGCGGCGCGCCGCACATCCTGCTCGCGCCCCTGGCGTGCCTGGTCGCGACGGTGCTGGCGCTCGTGGTGCTCGGCGACGCGCTGCGCGACGCCCTCGACCCCCGGCTGGCCGCATGAGCGCCGCGAGCCGCATGCGGAGCGCAGCAGAGGGTGAGGGCCGAGGAACGAGGCACTCGCCCGGCGCGGAGCGCAGCGAAGGCGAGCCGAAGGCACAGCCGCTCCTGGAGGTCACCGACCTCGTGGTCGAGTTCCGCACGTCGGACGGCGTCGTTCGCGCCGTCGACGGCCTGTCCTACCGGGTCGAGGCCGGGCGCACGCTCGCGATCGTCGGCGAGTCCGGCTCCGGCAAGTCGGTGTCGTCGCTCGCCGTGATGGGTCTGCTGCCGCCGACGGCGCGTGTGACCCGGGGCAGTGCCCAGCTGGCCGGCACCGACCTGCTCGCCCTGCGGCCCCGGCAGCACCGCGCGTACCGCGGCGAGCGCGTGGCCATGGTGTTCCAGGACGCGCTGGCGGCGCTCAACCCCGTGCACACCGTGGGCTACCAGCTCACGGAGGCGCTGCGCGCGCGGCGGGGCCTCTCCCGGGCCGACGCCCGCACCCGCGCGATCGAGCTGCTCGACCTCGTCAAGGTGCCGAACGCGAAGGCCCGCGTGAAGGAGTACCCGCACCAGTTCTCGGGTGGCATGCGGCAGCGCGTCATGATCGCCTCCGCGCTGGCCATGGACCCCGAGGTGCTGATCGCCGACGAGCCCACCACGGCCCTCGACGTCACCGTGCAGGCGCAGGTGCTCCACCTGCTCGCCGAGATCCAGGCGGAGCGGCGGATGGGCCTCGTGCTCATCACGCACGACCTCGGCGTCGTGGCCGGTGTGGCCGACGACGTGACGGTCATGTACGCCGGCAGCGCGGTCGAGCAGGCGCCCGTAGGGCCGATCTACGCGGCACCGGCCCACCCGTACACGCGGGCGCTGCTGCGCTCGATCCCGTCGACAGCCGGAGCCGACCGTGGCACACGGCGGCGCCTGCCCGTGATCCCTGGGCGCCCGCCCAGCCCCGCCGCCCGGCCGTCGGGCTGCCCGTTCCACCCGCGCTGCGACGTGGCGCAGGACCTCTGCCGCACCGCGGTGCCGCCGCTGACCAGCCCGGCCCCGGCCCGCCTCTCGGCGTGCCACTTCGCGGCCGACGTCCTCGCGAACCGCCCGCCACGCGCCGCCGAACGTAGGGATGATCGGCCCCAGGCGGCCGAGACGCCGACGACTCCTCCGTTCGACGAGCAGGTTCCCGGAGGTGACCATGAGTGACGCGGTGCTGCAGGTGCGGGAGCTCGTCAAGCACTACCCCGTACGGCGCGGGCTGCTGCGGCGGTCCGTCGCGGCGGTGAAGGCCGTGGACGGCGTCTCGCTCACCCTCGAGCGCGGCCGCACCCTCGGGCTGGTCGGCGAGTCGGGGTCGGGCAAGTCGACGCTGGCCCGCGTGCTCGTCGGCATCGAGACACCCACGAGCGGGCAGGTGCTCGTCGACGGCGAGGACGTCAGCACGCTGTCCCGTGCGGGCCGCAAGCAGCTGCGGCGCGACGTGCAGATGGTGTTCCAGGACCCGTACACGTCGCTGAACCCGCGCATGTCCGTGGGCGAGATCGTGGGCGAGCCGTTCGCGATCCACGGCATCGACCCCGCGGGCGGACGCCGTGCGGCGGTGGGCGAGCTGCTGGAGCTCGTCGGCCTGGACCCCGACCACACGAGCCGGTACCCGCACCAGTTCTCGGGCGGTCAGCGGCAGCGGATCGGCATCGCCCGGGCGCTGGCGCTGCGCCCCAAGGTGCTGGTCTGCGACGAGCCCGTCTCGGCGCTCGACGTGTCCGTGCAGGGCCAGGTCATCAACCTGCTGGAGGACCTCCAGGAGGAGCTGGGCCTGTCGTACCTGTTCGTGGCGCACGACCTCGGCGTGGTGCGCCACATCGCGCACGACGTCGCCGTCATGTACCTCGGCCGGATCGTCGAGCAGGGGCCGGAGCAGCCCGTCTACGACACCGCGCGGCACCCGTACACGCAGGCGCTGCTGTCCGCGGTACCCGTGCCCGACCCCGCGGTGCGGGCGACGGCGGGCGCCGCGGCACAGCCGGGCGGCCTCGTGCTGGAGGGCGACCCGCCCTCCCCCGTCGACCCGCCGTCCGGCTGCCCGTTCCACACGCGCTGCTGGCTCGCGCCGACGCTGCCGGAGGCCCGGTCCGACGCCCCCGGGTCGCGCCCGGTGCCCACCGTCTGCGCGACCGAGACGCCCGCGCTCGTGCCGCACGGCGACGCGGCGACCCACGTCGCGGCGTGCCACTTCGCGCGTGAGCTCGCCGCGCCGGGGGTCGAGTCATGACGCGCGTCCTGGTGGTGCTCAACTCCCCGACGAGCTCGATGGGCCGGCTGGAGCAGCTGCTCCCGGAGGAGGGCCTCGACCCCGTGCTGACGCCCGCGGCCGAGCTGCCCGGGACGCTCGACGGGTTCGCGGGCGTGGTGCTGCTCGGCGGCGGCTTCATGCCGGACGACGACGCCGCGCACCCGTTCCTCGCGCACGAGCGGCGGCTGACCACGCAGGCCCTGGACGACGGCGTGCCGCTGCTCGGGCTCTGCCTCGGCGGCCAGCTCCTGGCGCACGTGACGGGCGGCGGCGTGACGGCCCGCTCGGGCGAGACCGAGCGCGGCATGTGCGCCCTCACGGTGCTGCCCGCCGCGGCAGGCGACCCGGTGTTCGGCGCTGTGGCCCGGCCGGGCAGCCCCTTGTGGATGATCGAGAACCACGAGGACTCGGTGACCGCGCTGCCGCCGTCGGCCACGCTGCTGGTCTCGAGCGACGCCTGCCGAGTCCAGGCGTTCCGCGTGGGCGAGGCGGCCTGGGGCCTGCAGTTCCACCCCGAGGCGCGCCCGGAGCGCGTGGCGACCTGGGACGAGGCCGCGCTGTCGGAGCAGGGCATCGACCGGGCGGCGCTGGCCGCCGCCGCGATGGAGCACGCGGCCGAGAACGAGGCGCAGTCGCGCGCGCTCGTGGGCGGCTGGGCGGACGTGGTCCGCGAGGCCGCGGGCTGACCTCCCGGACGAGCCGACATCCCGGACAAGGAGAGCGACATGGTGTCCACAGGCACGCACAGCGACGGCATCCCGGTGGTGGCGTACCGGGTGGCCCGGGCGTCGGGCGAGGTGCTCGCCGCCCGGCAGGACGACCTCGACTTCTACGCGGCCTCGACGGTGAAGCTCGCGGTGCTGGCCGCGGCGGCCCGCGCGCTCGACGCCGGGGCGGCACGGATCGACGAGACCCTGCTCGCCACGCGCACCTTCACGTCGCAGGTCCCGGGCGCGGGCGAGTACACGATCGAGCCCGACGACGTCGACACCGGCCTGCCCCCCGACGGCACCCCGATGCCGCTGGCCGACGTCGTCGACCGGATGGTCACCGTCTCCTCGAACGAGGCGACCAACATGGTGGCCGAGCGGGTCGGCCTCGCCGCGGTCAACCAGGTGCTCGCGGACGCCGGGGCCGCCCGCTCGACGTTCGGCCGCAAGTACTCCGACCTGGCGGCGGAGCAGGCCGGGGCGTCGCACCGCACCACGGCGGCCGACCTCTGCCGGCTCATGTCGGCCGTGGTGACCGGCCGCCTCGCGAGCCCCGAGCGCACGGCGTGGATGTGCGAGCTGCTGGGCCGGCAGACCGACCGGCAGCTCACGGCCGGGCTGCCCGCCGGCGTCCCCTTCGGGTCCAAGTCGGGCTGGGTGGACGGCATCCGGCACGACGTCGCCTTCGTGGGCGAGCCCGGCCCGGACGCCCTGGTGGTCGCGGTGTGCACCCGCGGCTACGACGAGCCGGCGGCGGAGGAGACCTTGAGAGCGCTGGGCGCTCTGGCGGTCGCGCTGGCCTGACCGCGGCCACCGCCGTCCGCTCTTCGACCCCCTCCTCTCCTTCGAGACCGAGCTTGCTTCGCTTTCAAGCCCACCACAGCGAAGCAACCTCGGTCTCGAAGCGGATCGGGCTGGGGTCCGACCCGCACCCGGGGGTTGCCTCTTTCGCCCGTTTCCTATTGAATGCGACTGCAATAGCCGCGAGCCACAGGGGGCGTGCGACGTGATGACCGACACCGCAAGGACGCGGGACGACGGACCGGCACAGGTCGAGCGCCGGCAGACGCTGCTCAACCAGGGCTACCACCTCGTCCGGTCGGGAGTGCTGGCCCCGGGCCCGCGCGTGCACCGGGACCTGGGCGCCATCTGGCAGCTGCTCACCTGGGGGCCTTCGATCGCGGGCGGCTACCGCGCCAGCACGGTCCGCGCGCCCGAGCAGACCGCGTTCGTCGACGAGCAGCGCAGCGCGACCTTCCGCGAGCTCGACGAGCGCACCGACCGTCTGGCCAACGCCCTGCGCGACCTCGGCGTCGGCCCGCGCACGCCCGTCGCGCTGCTGTGCCGCAACCACGGCGGCCTCGTCGAGTCCATGGTGGCGCTGGCCAAGCTCGGGGCGACCACGCTGCTGCTCAACTCGGGCCTGTCGCCGGCGCAGGTGTCGGCGGTCGTCGCGGAGCAGCGGCCCGCCCTGCTGCTCGCCGACCAGGAGTTCCTGGACCGCTGCCCGGACCTGCCCGAGGACCTGGAGGTCCGCAGCACCTGGGCCGACGACGGCGCCTCCGGCCTGGCCGGGCTCGTCGCCGCGGGCACCGCCGCACGGGTGCCCGTCCCGGACCGGCCCGGCCGCACCGTCGTCATGACGTCGGGGACCACGAGCACCCCCAAGGGCGCCCGCCGCCCGCACCCGCACGGCCTGAGCGAGGCGGCCTCGCTGCTGTCGGTCATCCCGCTGCGCACCGGCGACCGGATGATGATCACCACGCCGATCTTCCACACCTGGGGGCTGGCCGCGCTGCAGCTGGGCATGGCGTTGCACGCCGAG
The DNA here is from genome assembly GCF_024171955.1 of Promicromonospora thailandica. GTDB lineage: Bacteria > Actinomycetota > Actinomycetes > Actinomycetales > Cellulomonadaceae > Promicromonospora > Promicromonospora thailandica. Next base: position 112,827 of record NZ_JAMTCS010000005.1, read on the forward strand.
CTCGTGCTGCCCCGCCGGTTCGACCCCGAGGAGACGCTCCGCACCATCGCCGAGCAGCGCGTGACCGCGCTGGTCGCGGTGCCGGTCATGCTGCAGCGCATCCTCGACCTGCCCGCGCACGTCAAGGCCCGGCACGACACGTCGTCGCTCCGCGTGGTCGCCTACTCCGGCTCGGCCATGCCTGCCGACCAGGTGACCCGGTTCCTCGACGAGTTCGGCCCGGTGCTGTACGGCCTGTACGGCTCCACCGAGGCCTCGTGGGCCTCCATCTCCACGCCCGCGGACCTGGCCGCCGAGCCGACGACGGCGGGCCGCCCGCCCCTGGGCACCCGCATCGGCATCCTGGACGACGACGGCCGGCCCGTGCCGCGCGGCGCCGTCGGCCAGATCTGCGTGGGCAACGGCATGCTGTTCGAGGGGTACACCAACGGCACGGGCAAGCCGATGTTCGGCGACCTCATGGCCACCGGCGACCGTGGCCGGCTCGACGCCGAGGGCCGCCTCTTCGTGCTGGGCCGCGCCGACGACATGATCGTCTCGGGCGGCGAGAACGTCTTCCCCCGCCCGGTCGAGGACGCGATCGCGGCGCTGCCCGAGGTCGCCGACGTGGCGGTGCTCGGCGTGCCCGACGAGCGGTTCGGCCACCGGTTCGCGGCGTACGTGGTGCTGCACGCCGGCGCGGCCCTGACCGCCGAGGCCCTGGTCGACCGGCTCCGGGGCACCCTCCCGCGCTTCTCGCTGCCCCGCGACGTGCACTTCCTCGACGTCCTGCCCCGCAACCCGACGGGCAAGGTGGTCCGCCGCGAGCTCCCGGGCGCCGACGGCCCCTGACGCGACCCCGCCGGGCCCCCGGCCCACCCCGCCCGGATCACCTTCGAGACCGAGGTTTCTTCGCTGTGCGGGCCTCCAGAGGCAAGCAACCTCGGTCTCGAAGGTGATGGACGGCCGGCGTCAGCCCAGGAGGTCGCGGATCGTCCACAGGCCCAGCGCGACCTCCGTGAAGCTCGTGCTCAGCGGCGACAGGCCCACGCGCAGGCCCTGCGGCGGGCGGAAGTCCGGGATCACGCCCCGTTCCCACGCCTGCGCGACGACCCGCCGGAAGTCCGGGTGGTCCAGCATGACGTGACTCCCCCGGCGCTCCGGGTCGCGGGGCGAGGCCACGCGGACTCCCGGCAGGTACTCGTCCGCGACGTCCATGGCGAACCCGGTCAGGGCCAGCGACTTGGCGCGCACCGCCGGCATGCCCGCCTGCTCGATCAGCGCGAGCATGTCGCGCATCGGCAGCATCCCGACCACGGGCGGCGTGCCGCTGACGAGCTGCCGGATCCCCGGCGCCGGCTCGTACCCGGGGCCCATCGCGAACGGGTCGGCGGACCCCATCCAGCCCTGGACCGGCTGGCGCACCTCGTGCTGCAGGCCGGCGGCCAGGTAGGCGAACGCGGGCGAGCCCGGCCCGCCGTTGAGGTACTTGTAGGTGCAGCCGACGGCGATGTCCACGCCGTCGGCGTCCAGGCTCAGCGGTACCGAGCCCGCCGAGTGGCACAGGTCCCAGAGCACGAGCGCCCCGGCGTCGTGCGCGATCCGGGTGATCGCGGGCAGGTCGGCCACGTAGCCGGACTTGTACGCGATGTGGCTGAGCAGCACGAGCGCGGTGTCCGGGCCGACGGCGGCCGCGACCTCCTGCGGCGTGACGCCCGCCTCGGGGTCGGGCGTGATCCAGCGCAGCTCCATGCCGCGCTCGGCCGCGATGCCCTCCAGGACGAAGCGGTCCGTGGGGAAGTTCTCGGTGTCGGCCACGATCACGCCCCGGCCCGGACGCGCTGCGACGGCGGCGCGGGCCAGCTTGTACAGCAGCACGGTCGTCGAGTCGGCGACGACGGTCTGCCCCGGCGCGGCGCCCAGGACCACGCGGCCAAGGGCGTCGCCGAGCTCGGTGGGCGCGTCCATCCAGCCCTCGTCCCACGAGCGGATCAGGCGCGCGGCCCACGGTCCGTCCACGAACGACGCCAGCCGGTCGCGGCTGGCGGCCAGCGGCCGGCCCAGCGAGTTGCCGTCGAGGTAGGCGATCAGCCCCTCGCTCGGGGCGAAGAGGTCGCGGTGGTGCGCCAGCGGGTCGGCGGCGTCGAGGGCCGCGGCGCGGTCGCGCAGTGCGGCGGGCAGGTTCGCGAGAAGGTCGGCCTGGTGGGCCTGCGGGGCGGTGTCGGTCACGAGAGCTCCTGGTCGTTCGGGTCGGGCCGAGCGTACGTGCTGCCCGCACGGTGCCGTCAGGACCCTTGACGCCCCGGGAGCCCGTCAGTAATGTCCGAGCCATCCGCACGCAAGAACTCGACAAGAGCCTGCGCGATTATCTACAACCGCACAGCAAGTAGCCCACGCACCTGGTGACGACACCCGTCGACGACGACGGGAGATCGGGGACGACGATGTTCCGCTCCGCTGCACCACACCGCGCGCACGCCCGCGTGCGCAGACCCGGACGTGCACCCGCACTCCTGTCCGTGCTCACCGCGACCGCCCTGACGGCGGCGGCCCTCGTGCCGGTGACCGCCGCCGCCGCGCCCGTCGTCCTCTCCGCGGGTGCCGCCGCGGCGGCGAGCAGCAGCAACGCGCCCTACCTGGCCGACAACCTGACCGACGGCAACCAGGCCACGTACTGGGAGTCGACCAACAACAGCCTGCCGCAGTGGGCCCAGGTCGACCTCGGCGCGGGTGCCACCGTCGAGGAGGTCGTGCTCAAGCTGCCCGCGGGGTGGGAGGCGCGCACGCAGACGCTCTCGATCCAGGCCGGAGCCGACGGGTCGTCCTTCACCACGCTGGCCGCGAGCGCCCAGCGTCGGTTCGACCCGGCGTCGGGCAACACGGTGACGATCGACGTGCCGGACACCGCAGCCCGGTACGTGCGGGTCGCGGTGACGGCGAACACGGGCTGGCCGGCCGGTCAGCTGTCCGAGCTGGAGGTGCGCGGCACGCGCGCGGGGCCCGGTCCCGAGGGGCCGGTCGAGGGCACCGACCTCGCGGCGGGTCGGCCGGCCGCGGCGTCGTCGACGGAGTGGACGTACGTCGCGGCCAACGCGACCGACGGCGACACGGCGACCTACTGGGAGGGTGCCGGTGGGCAGTACCCGAGCACGCTGGCGGTGACGCTGGAGTCGGCGGCCGAGCTGAGCGGCGTGGTCGTGAAGGTGCCCCCCGCCGCGGCGTGGGGTCCGCGCACGCAGACCTTCGAGGTGCAGGGCCGCACGGGGTCGGGGGACGCGTGGACGACGCTGGCGCCGTCGGCCGGGCACGCCTTCTCCCCCGCGACGGGCAACACGGTGACGGTGCCGGTCTCGGGCACCGCGCGCGAGGTGCGCCTGCGATTCACGGCGAACACGGGGTCGGGCAACGGCCAGGTCGCCGAGCTGCAGGTGTTCGGCCAGGCCGCACCGAACCCGAACCTCACGGTCACGGGCGTGAGCGCGGACCCTGCGTCCCCCACGGAGTCGGACGACGTCACCCTGTCGGCGACGGTGAAGAACATCGGCACGCGGGCGTCGGCGGCGACGGACGTGTCGTTCACGCTCGACGGCGACGAGGTGGGCACGGGCCAGGTGGGCGCGCTCGCCGCGGGCGCCGAGGCGACGGTGACGGCGGACGTCGGCTCGCGGGCCGCCGGCTCGTACGAGCTCGGCGCGGTCGTGGACGCGTCGGGCGGCGTGGCCGAGCAGTCGGAGGCGGACAACGGCTACACGCGGCCGGAGCCGCTGGTGGTCACGGAGGTCGCGAGCTCCGACCTGGTGCCGACCGTGACGTGGACCCCGACCACCCCGGCCGCGGGCGAGACCGTCACCTTCTCGGCGAACATCGCCAACCGGGGCACGCTCGCCACGTCGTCGGGCTCGCACGACCTGACCGTGGTGCTCCGGAGCAGTTCCGGCGCCGTAGTGCGCACCCTGACGGGCTCCGTCTCCGGCGTCATCGCAGCGGGCGGCACCAGCCAGAGCGTGAACCTGGGCACCTGGACCGCGGCCGACGGCTCCTTCGACGTCACCGTGACGGCGGCGGCCGACCCGACGGAGGTCGCGGCCAAGCGCGCCAACAACGAGGCGACCCGGTCCCTGTTCATCGGCCGCGGGGCGAACATGCCGTTCGACACCTACGAGGCGGAGGACGGCGTCGCGGGCGGCGGGGCGACCGCCGTCGGGCCGAACCGCGTGGTGGGCGACCTGGCGGGCGAGGCCTCCGGACGCCGGGCGGTCACGCTCGGCCAGACCGGCTCGTACGTGGAGTGGACCACGCGCGCCGCCACGAACTCGCTGGTGGTGCGGTTCTCCATGCCGGACGCCGCGGGCGGCGGCGGCACCAGCGGCTCGCTGGGCGTCTACGTCGACGGGCAGTTCGTCAAGAACATCGACCTGACCTCGCGGTACGCCTGGCTGTACGGCAATGAGGCGAGCCCGGGCAACCAGCCCGGCCAGGGCGCCCCGCGGCACATCTACGACGAGGCGAACGCGCTGCTCGGGCGGAACGTCCCGGCCGGGTCGACGATCCGCCTGCAGAAGACGGCGAGCAACCCGGGGCCGTACACGGTCGACTTCGTCGACCTGGAGCAGGTGAGCGCGCAGGCCAACCCGGACCCGGCGCGGTACATCCAGCCCGCGGGCTTCACGCACCAGGACGTGCAGAACGCGCTGGACCGGTTCCGGATGGACACGACCGGCACCCTCGCGGGCGTGTACCTGCCGGCGGGCGACTACCAGACCTCGAACAAGTTCCAGGTCTACGGCAAGGCCGTCGAGGTCGTGGGCGCCGGGCCGTGGTTCACGCGGTTCCACGCGCCGGCCGGCCAGGAGAACACCGACATCGGGTTCCGCGCGGAGTCCAGCGCCAACGGCTCGACGTTCCGCGGGTTCGCGTACTTCGGCAACTACACCTCGCGGATCGACGGCCCGGGCAAGGTGTTCGACTTCGCGAACGTCTCGGACATGACGATCGACGACATCTGGGTCGAGCACATGATCTGCATGTTCTGGGCGGCCAACATGGACGGGTCCGAGATCAAGAACTCGCGGATCCGGAACACGTTCGCCGACGCCCTGAACATGACCAACGGCAGCGCGAACAACCACGTGCACAACAACCAGGCACGCGGCACGGGCGACGACTCGTTCGCGCTGTTCGCGGCCACCGACGCCGGGGGCAGCGGCCAGCGGGGCAACGTGTTCGAGAACCTGACCTCCACGAACACCTGGCGGGCCGCCGGCCTGGCGGTCTACGGCGGGCAGGACAACACGTTCCGCAACATCTACATCGCCGACACGCTCGTGTACTCGGGCGTGACGATCAGCTCGCTGGACTTCGGGTACCCGATGGAAGGTTTCGGCCCGGCGCCGACCACCTTCGAGGGCATCTCCGTGGTGCGCTCCGGCGGGCACTTCTGGGGCGCGCAGGTGTTCCCGGCGGTGTGGCTGTTCTCGGCGTCGGAGGCGTTCCGGGCCATCCGGGTGAACGACCTCGACATCGTGGACCCGACGTACTCCGGGATCATGTTCCAGACCCAGTACGAGAACGGCGGTCCGGTGAACCCGATCCAGGACACGGTGTTCACCGACGTCTCGATCACGGGCGCCCAGCGCAGCGGTGACGAGTACGACGCGCGGTCGGGCTACGGCATCTGGGCCAACCCGATGCCGGAGGCGGGGCAGGGTCCGGCGGTCGGCTCGGCGACCTTCAACAACCTGACCCTGAGCAACAACTACCGCGACATCGTGAACGACACGACGACGTTCACGATCACCCGCAACTGACCCACCCCCCACCCCGCCGAGATAGAACCCTGGCGAAGTAGAACTGTGGCGAAGTAGAACTGTGGCGAAGTAGAACGCAGGCTCGCGTTCTACTTCGCTGCGGTTCTACTTCGCTGCGGTTCTACTTCGGCGGGATGTGCGGAGCCAGACGATCAGGTCCGCCGCCGTCTCCGGCACCGGCAGCGTCGCCGTCAGCGCCGGGGCGGACGGCGGGCCGAGCACCGTGCGCAGCAGCGGCTCCCCCGTGAGCCCCACCTCTCCGAGCAGCTCGATCTCGCGCTCATTCACCCCGACCGGCGTCGGACCGTTACCCATGTCCGTGCCGTAGACGAGCGTGCCGCCCGCCGCGGCGAAGCGCCGGGCGTTGTCGAGCGCCCGCTCCAGCGCCACCGGTCGGCCCGGCCCGTCGTGGATCGCCAGGGTCGAGATCCAGGTCATGTGGACCGCCCGCGCGATGACCTCGTCGGGCAGCGTCTCGGTCCACGGCACGTGCACCAGAACGTCCGCCCCTGCGTCGATCGCGCGGGTCACCTGCCCGGGTCCCTCTGCGTGCACGAGGACCGGCAGCCCGGCCGCGTGAGCCACCGAGGCCAGAGCCCGCAGCACGTCGTCCGGCAGCAGGGCCATTCCCGCGTGCAGGGCGACCTTGACCGCGAAGCCGCCCGCCGCGACGACGTCCGCCACCGCGGCCGCGGCGTCCTGCGGCGAGGTGACGGGCCGCACCGCGGCGTCCGGCGCCCACGACCGCCCGCTCGGGTAGCCGCCCGGCGCGGTGTGGAACGGCCCGGCGTACCGCACCCGTACGCCCGACGGCGGCGTGGTCGCCCAGGCGCGCACCTCGCCCGGGTCCCAGCCCAGGTCGTGCACCTCGACGACGGGACCGTCCGCCAGTCGTGCGGCGTCGACGAGACCCAGGTGCACGTGGCGGTCGACGACGCCGGGCAGCGTCACCGGGGCGGGATCACGCACCGAGCGGGCCGTCGATCTCGGTGCGCACCGCGATGAGCTCCGGGAAGAACGTCAGGTCCAGCGCGCGCTTGAGGAAGCCGACGCCGCTGGAGCCGCCCGTGCCCGTCTTGAAGCCGATGGTGCGCTGCACGGTGCGCAGGTGGCGGAAGCGCCAGAGCTGGAACGCGTCCTCGATGTCGACCAGGTCCTCGCACGCCTCGTAGAGCTCCCAGTGAGCGTGGGGGTCCTCGTAGATCGTCTTGAAGACGACGGTCAGCTCCGGGTGCTCGGTCCAGGCCTGCGTGACGTCGCGGTCTAGGATCTCGGCCGGAACCTTGTGCCCGCGCCGGGCCAGCAGGCGCAGGAACGCGTCGTACACGGTGGGCTCGTCCAGGAGCTGGGCGAGCTGCGCGTGCACCTCGGGCTTGTCCCGGAAGACCTGCAGCATCCCGGCGTTCTTGTTGCCGAGCAGGAACTCGACGGCGCGGTACTGGTGCGACTGGAAGCCCGAGGACTGACCCAGCGAGCCGCGGAACTCCGCGTACTCGCTCGGGGTGAGCGTGGCCAGCACCGACCACTGCTCCGTGATCGTGCGCTGGATGTGCTTCACGCGGGCCAGGCCCTTCAGGGCGCGGGACAGGTCGTCGGCGTCGAGGAACCGTCGCACGGCGCGCAGCTCGTGCACGACCAGCTTGAGCCAGAGCTCGGTGGTCTGGTGCTGGATGATGAAGAGCAGCTCGTCGTGGTGGGGCGGGTCGCTCATCGGATGCTGGGCCGACAGGAGCTCGTCCAGGCCCAGGTAGGAGCCGTAGTCCATCTCGTCGCGGAAGTCCGTGCGGATGGAGGCCTCGATGGGTCGGGTGTTGCCGCTCATCTCCCGAGCGTATCTCCGCCCTCAGGCCGCCTGGGCCTCGTCGCGGTTCGGGTTCTCGAAGGCCTCCGCCATCAGCGCGATCTCCTCGTCCGGGAGCGACATGTCGCGCGCGATGCGGACCCAGCCCGACGTCGCCGTCGCCACCTCGGCGAGCACCCGGCGGGCGTCGTCCTGCCGCAGCCCGTACGAGTCAGCCGTGGCCAGCAGCACCCGCACGTCGCGGTCGATGCGGGACCCACCAGGGCGCAGCGGCGTGGACTCCGCGACGGCGAACGGGTTCGGGTTCACGTCGAACAGCGGCGACAGCGACCAGCCGTCCGGCCGGCGCAGGAACCCGTGGTTCTTCATGTGGTCGTCCACGTTCCGTACGAGCAGCGTGAACGCCACACGGCGGAACAGGTCGTGCCCGTCCGTGGCCGGCCGGCCCGAGTGGTCCGCCAGCGTCTCGGCGAGGGTCCGGTAGTCGATGACCTCGAAGAACGCCTTCTGCGTGAGGCTGTCGGCGGACAGGAAGCCGATGCGGCCGCCGTCCGGCCGCCGGTCGAACCGGCGGGTCAACAGGATGGACCGCGCTGGGCCCATGCGGTGCAGCCGCGCCACCGGCACCTCGATGCCGGCGTCGGAGGCCAGCCGCAGCGTCAGGTACTCCCACGCCTGCACGTCCCACCGGTCGCCGCTCTCGGGCAGCTTGGCCATCCACAGGTCGCCCTTGTCGTCCTTCACGGTCACCTTGGGCCGGGCGCCACCCATGGAGGTCCCGGCCGCGACCAGCAGCCGCACGTCGTGATCCGTCTCCCGGTGCTGCGCGACGGCGTCCGCGGCGTCCGTCAGCGCCGGCAGGGCCACCAGGTCGGGGACCTCAGCACGCGGCGGTCCCATGAAGGTCTTGCCCCCGTCCAGGGAGAAGCGCAGCGCGCCCAGGCGGGTCTCGTCCTGCACGCCGAGCAGGAAGTCCACCTCGGTGAGGGTCATGAACCCGCGGCCCTCCGCGCGCGCGGCGCGCCGCTCGGCGTTGAACAGGAGGGTGCGGCCCCACTGGTCCGGCTGGCAGTCGGCGAGGACGCCGAACAGCGGCCGGTCGCTGCCCGACGGGATGTTCCCAGGGCTGAGCGGCAGCTCGGGGCACAGGGCGTAGGCGCGCGGGTCGCGCAGGTACGCGGCGTCGTAGCGGAAGGTGCATCCCACCAGGGCTCCGCCCCGGTTGAGGTGCATGTCGAGGTCACCGGCGCGAACCTGGCCCCCGCCGGGTAGTTCGACCTCGACATGTATCGACAACGCGGCTCACTTCCTCAGCTCGGAACTCTTACCCGCTGCGGCAAGGCACGTTCCGCGTGGAACCTGCCCATCTCGGTCGTCAGCGGGTCGCTCGCGCCGACGACGGCGTCCGCCATGCCGAGCACTCGCAACACGGCAAACGTGTTCTCGAGGCTGACGGTTCCGGTGCCGGTCTCGATGGCGCGCAGCGTGGTGCGCGTGATGCCCGCGCGGTCGGCGACGAGCTGGGCCGTGAGGCCGTGAATCTTGCGCCAGGCGCGGACGTGGTCGCCGAGCGAGGCGAGGTCGCGCTGGGTACGGAGGGACGTTCTGGCCATGACTGCTCCTTTCGGTTACCAGGCTAGCCGACGCACCGCGTAATGGTCACTAGGGTGACCGTTATTCGTCGCCCGGCTCAGAGGAACCCTGCCACCGACAGCAGAACGGGCCGCCCCCACGGTGTGGGACGGCCCGTGTGCGTGACGTTCAGCGGGGGTTACTGCGGCACCTGGTTGTTGATCGTGGCCGTCTCCAGGGCGCCGGCCGAGAGGTCGTGCTCCTCCAGAATCTCGGCGTAGGTGCCGTCGTCGATCAGGCTCTGCAGTGCAGCCTGGTAGGCCCGCACCAGCTCGACGTCGCCCTTGAGGAACACGAAGCCCAGCGGCGACGGGTTGATGACCTCGGTGTTCGCCACCTCGAAGACGTCGCCGGAGCCGACCTGCCTCGCGTTGTAGGCACCCGTCGACCATTGGGTGAGCTCGGCGTCTGCCTTGCCTGCCTGGACCTGCGCGAGCGCGTCGGCGTCGGTGCCGAACTCAAGCACCTGCACCGGCTGAGCCCGGCACTCGGCTCCGTTCAGCGCAGCGAGCGCCTCCTGCTGGGTCGAGCCCGTCAGCACCGCTACGGGCCGACCGCACAGGTCCTTGAGTGTCTTGATCCCCTCAGGATTCCCAGCCGGGACCATGATGGCGTCGCTGTCGTTGTAGTAATCCACGAAGTCGTAGTCGATCTGCCGCTCGGCCGTATCTGACATGGCGGCAGCAATCGCATCGACGTTGCTCGCGTACAGCTCTCCCAGTAGCGACTTGAACGGCATGTCGCTGAACGTGTACTTCAGGCCCAACCGGTCCGAGGCGGCGTCGAACAGGTCGATCTCGAACCCGACGATGCGGCCGGCCTCGTTCGTGTACTCGAAGGGCGGGTAGCCCGACTCCGTACCGACCGTGATGCGCGTCGACTCCGCCCGCAGCTCACCGGGAAGCAGGGCGCGCAGGTCGTCGTGCACCTCGACCTCCTGCCCGTTGCCCTCCGCCGCTTGCGGCGATTCGAGCGAGCAGCCGGTCATCAGGGCTCCGAGCGCGGTTGCTGCCGCTACTGAGCCGATGACCGCACGCATGCAGTGTCCGAGAGCCATGCGGGGGTCCTCCACACAAAAAAAGACATGATGAGCGAGTTACGCGGGTGGAGCCTATACGGTCCTGGCGAGTTGCTGTGAATCCGAGTTTCACCTACGCCCACGGTGGGGGACGCGGTGAGGGTGGGCGCGTGACAAGGCGCTGGTGCCGACCATAGCCGCAGCCCCACATCCGCCAGAATCACCGCATCGATGAGGCCCCCACTCCAGCACCTCCACACCGTGCACCTGCAGTCTCCGTCTGGTCCTCAGCATCGAGACTAGCCATCGAAGTCTGAATCCTGCCCAGGCTGACGCAGCAACGACTACTCCAGAAGAGGAGATCGTTGCAGTCCGCATGTTCGCGGAGGTCCCGACAGTCGCTCGGTCCTCCGTGTTCGCGAGCGGCGGCGACGCCCACACCCGACAGAACGTGTAGCCGATCGTCGAGACGACGACCGGTGCACGAGTCGACACACAGGGCGCGCCTGACCACGTAAGCGGGTCCGGCACAGAGCGCGTCGCAGATATTCACGGAGGACGGTCGACACACCGCAACGGGCGGAGATCAGCACGTCAGGCGCCGGCGCCTCCGGCCCGCATGCAGTCCACCTCGCCGATGCCGGTTATCGGGTGCCCGAGGCGCCAACGCAGCGCGGGGCAGAGGCCGCACCACGACGGACTCTGGACGCGGAACGAGCTGTCCGCGACGGTTGCTCTGGCCACGTGACCACTAGGCCCTTCAGATCCCGGCTCTGAAGATTCTGGCCATGGCTGCAGCGGCGCGTTCCGACGAGATCAAGCGCTACTCGCTCGCAAGAACTTCCGGTCTGACCAGTACAGATATCACCTGTCCCGATTTAAAGGTAGAAACGTCACATAAATCGAATGTTCACGAAACATGAGATCGGACGCTGGAGCAGTCGTTGCGACGACATGAACGGCGCGGAGACACCACCTCTACCATTGGGTGAGCGGAATTACCCCGTCCACCCTCTGAAAAACGACTACGGCGGCGCCAAGACCCGAATAGGGATACCTGGCGCCGCCACGGAGAGACAGCGATCAAGCTCAGTCGAAGTAGCCCGAGCTGCCGCAACCGACACGGCCACCACCGCCGGGGTCCTCGCTCCACCTCACATGCATTGTGCTACGCGTTGTCGGACCGTACTCACCGTCCTGACTAAGACCATGGTAGGCCTGGACTTTCTTGAGAGCATTCAATGTGTCGTCACCGAAGAAGCCATCGATGCTAAAAGTGCCGCTCCACGAGATCCAGTCCCTATCGATATAGCACAACTTAATGTGCCTCTGCAGTGCAGAAACGGCCGGATTTGAATAGCTCCGGTCATAAGCCAGCCAGCACGTGGTGGTCGTTCCGCGGGCCGGCATCCGGTAGTACGCACCGTCGGTGTACACCTCGCGCATGGCGTTGCACTTCTCGTAGGCAGCAGGGGCTACTGTCGCCGATGCGTTTGGCACTGCGACCGCGACCATGCCAAACATAACAGCGAAAGCGAAAAAGAACGCCCCCAGCGCTGACTTCAGTGAACGAGCTCTAACTGTAGATTCCACAGACCCACCCCAGAATCACCATGCCGACTTTTTGTCGATCCGGACCGCAAGCTTTTCCCCCGTGGAGCGGTGGGTCAATATATCCGCCCTGGCGGAAATATGACGCATATTGCGGATGTCAGATATCCGCCAGGGTGATTTCTGAGGTTGGGTATTGACTCGCAGGCGCACCGGGTCACCGAACCCCGGTACCCACCTTCGCCGCAGCCCCCACGTCCGCCAGAATCACGGCGTCGATGAGGCTCCGCGCCCACTCCAGCACCTCCGTGCCGCGCAGCGGCCGTCCGCCGATCCGCGCCGTGGTCGGGAACGGCACCAGCACTGCCCGGATCCCGGGCTTGAGGATGGTCCCCGGGTAGAGCCGCTTGAGCCGAAGCTGTGCCGACTCCGGCAGGTTCACCGGCGCGAACCGGACGAACTTGCCCTGCGCCGTGACGTCCGTGAGCCCGGCCTTGCGCACGTGGTTGCGGAAGTCGGCGACGTGGAACAGCGCCCCCGCCACGTCGGGCAGGGCGCCGTACCGGTCGGTGAGCTCGGCGCGCACCTCGTCGAGCGCCGCCGGGTCCTGCGCGGTCGCGATCTTCTTGTACGCCTCGAGCCGCAGCCGCTCGGTGGCGATGTACGTCTCGGGCAGGTGCGCGTCGACGGGCAGCTCGATGGTGACCTCGGGCGCCTCCTCCTCGGCGTCCCCGCGGAACGCGGAGACCGCCTCGCCCACCATGCGCACGTAGAGGTCGAAGCCGACGCCGGCGATGTGTCCGGACTGCTCGCCGCCGAGCAGGTTGCCCGCGCCGCGGATCTCGAGGTCCTTCATCGCGATCTGCATGCCCGCGCCGAGGTCGGTGTGGGCGGCCATGGTGGCGAGCCGGTCGTGCGCCGTCTCGGTGAGGGGCTTCTCCGGCGGGTACAGGAAGTACGCGTACGCGCGCTCCCGGCCGCGCCCCACGCGCCCGCGGAGCTGGTGCAGCTGCGACAGGCCGAGCATGTCGGAGCGCTCCAGGATCAGGGTGTTGGCGTTGGAGATGTCCAGGCCGGTCTCGATGATCGTGGTGCAGACCAGCACGTCCAGCTCCTTCTCCCAGAAGGCGCGGATGACCTGGTCGAGCTGGTGCTCGCTCATCTTGCCGTGGGCCACGCCGATGCGGGCCTCGGGGACCAGCTCGTTGAGCCGGGCCGCGGCGCGCTCGATGGTCTCCACCTTGTTGTGCACGTAGAAGACCTGACCCTCGCGCAGCAGCTCGCGGCGCAGCGCGGCGGCGATCTGCTTCTCCTCGTAGGCGCCCACGTAGGTGAGCACGGGGTGCCGCTCCTCGGGGGGCGTGGCCAGCGTCGACATCTCGCGGATGCCGGTCACGGCCATCTCGAGCGTGCGCGGGATCGGCGTCGCGGACATCGCGAGCACGTCCACGTTGGTGCGCAGCTGCTTGAGCGTCTCCTTGTGCTCGACGCCGAACCGCTGCTCCTCGTCGATGACCACGAGCCCGAGGTCCTTGAACGCGACCGAGCCGGTGATGAGGCGGTGGGTGCCGATCACGATGTCGACGCTGCCGTCCTTCAGACCCTTGAGCGTCTCCTCGGACTCCTTGGCGGTCTGGAACCGGCTCAGCGCCCGGACGGTCACGGGGAACCCGGTGTACCGCTCGGAGAACGTCTCGTAGTGCTGCTGCACGAGCAGCGTCGTCGGCACCAGGACGGCGACCTGCTTGCCGTCCTGCACCGCCTTGAACGCGGCCCGGATGGCGATCTCCGTCTTGCCGTAGCCGACGTCGCCGCAGACCAGCCGGTCCATCGGCACCGGCTTCTCCATGTCGGCCTTGACCTCGTCGATCGTCGCGAGCTGGTCGGGCGTCTCGACGTACGCGAACGCGTCCTCCAGCTCGCGCTGCCACGGCGTGTCCGGGCCGTAGGCGTGCCCCTGGGTGGCCATGCGCGCGCTGTAGAGCCGGATCAGCTCGCTCGCGATCTCGCGGACGTGCTTGCGCGCCTTCGCCTTGGTGTTCTTCCAGTCGGCGCCGCCCATCTTGGACAGCGACGGCGACTCGCCGCCCGTGTACTTGGTGACCTGGTCGAGCTGGTCGGTGGGCACGAACAGCCGGTCACCCGGCTGGCCGCGCTTGCTGCTCGCGTACTCGATCACGAGGTACTCGCGCGTCGCCCGGTTGCCCCCGGTGCCCATGGTGCGCTGCGCCATCTCGACGAACCGGCCGACGCCGTGCTGCTCGTGCACCACGAAGTCCCCGGCCTTGAGCTGCAGCGGGTCGACGACGTTGCGCCGCCGGCTCGGCATCCGGCGCATGTCGCGCGTGCCCGAGCCGGCGCGCCCGGTGAGGTCCTGCTCGGAGAAGACGGCGAGCTGCAGCTCCGGCGCGACGAAACCCTTGCCGACGCCGCCCGCCAGCACGTGCACGATGCCGGGCTCCGGCTCGCTCTCCAGCGACACCGTCAGCCGCGCCGCGGTGCCCGCCGCCGAGAGCTGCTCGGTCATGCGCTTGGCGGGTCCGTGCCCCTCCGTGGTCAGCACGAGCCGCCAGCCGGCGACCTGCAGCCCGTGCACGTCGTCGAGCGCCCGCGCGAGGTCACCCCGGTACGACTCGACGTCGCGCGCGCTCACCACGAACGTCTCCGTGGCCGCCCCGGCGACGTCGGAGTCCGCGTCGGTGAGCTCCGTGTCCTGCGTGAACGACGAGAGGGTCCACCAGCCCAGGGCCCGGCGGGCCGCGATCTCGCGCACCTCGGCGAAGGTCTCGAAGGACGCCGCGGACAGGTCGATCGGAGCGGACCCGCCCGCGACGGCGCCGGTCCAGGCCGCGGCGAGGAACTCCTCGGTGGTCGCCACGAGGTCGTGCGCACGACGACGCACGCGCTCGGGCTCGTCCACCACCAGCAGGGCGTCGTCCGGCACGAGCTCCAGGACGGGGACCATCCGGTCCACCAGCACGGGCGCGAGCGACTCCATGCCCTCGACGGCGACACCCGCGGCGAGCTTGTCGAGCATCTCCACGGCGCCGGGCAGGCTCTCGACGAGGTCCGCCGCGCGCTGCCGGACGGCGTCGTCCAGGAGGATCTCCCGGCACGGCGGCGCCCACACGCCGTGCTCCGCGATCTCGAGGCTGCGCTGGTCGGCCACGGCGAACCAGCGGATCTCGGTGACCTCGTCGCCCCAGAACTCGCACCGCAGGGGGTGGTCCTCCGTGGGCGGGAAGACGTCGAGGATGCCGCCGCGCACCGCGAACTCGCCGCGCCGCTCCACCATGTCCACGCGCGTGTACGCGGCAGCGGTCAGGCGTTCGGCGACGTCGGTCAGGTCGGCGGTGGAGCCCGTGGCGAGCTGCACCGGCTCCAGCTCCCCCAGCCCCTCGACGACCGGCTGGAGCAGGGCGCGCACCGGCATCACCAGGATCCGGATCGCACCCGCCTGCCCGTGCCCCTCCTCGGGGTGCGCCAGCCGCCGGAACACGGCCAGCCGCCGCGCCACGGTGTCGGCGCGCGGGCTCAGCCGCTCGTGCGGCAGGGTCTCCCAGGAGGGCAGCACCGCGACGTCGTCGGCGTGCTCCTCGGGCAGGTAGCCCCGCAGGCTCGCCGCCAGGTCGTCCGCCTCGCGGCCGGTCGCCGTGACCACCACGAGCGGCCGCTGCTCGGCGGCCGCCACCAGCAGCGGCGGGCGGGCCCCGGCCGGGCCCACCACGTCCACGAAGCCACGCGCGCGGACGCGCTCGACAGCGGCGGACGCGCCGGGGTCGCGCAGGAGGGTGGGCAGGAGGCCGGTGAGGTTCATGGGATCTGTCCTTCGATGGCGCACGACGACGGGCCCACCACGGGCACGACCCGGGTAAGGGTCATGAGTGAGGGGCTGCGTCCAGGCTACTCCGGGCCACCGACACAGGCCGCTCGCCGTCCGGTCCGCGCACCCGGATGTCAGACCCGGCACGTACGATGACCGGCGATGTTCACCCCCTCCGGATCCCCGCGCCACGCCGGTGCGCCGGGCCCGGGGCGCGACGCCGCCGTCGGGCAGCCCGCCCCTGCCCGTCTCGCCTGGCCCGATGCCGCACGCGGCCTCGCCATCGGCCTCGTCGTGCTCTACCACGCCACCAACTGGACGTGGCAGACCGGGTACGAGGTCGGGGTGCTGCGTGAGATCAACGAGACGCTGCGCAGCCTGCGCATGCCCCTGTTCTTCACGGTGGCCGGCATGTTCGCCGGCAAGTGGGTCGCGGCGCCGTGGTCGCGCCTGGCGCGCGGCAAGCTGCTGTTCTTCGCGTGGGTGTTCGTGCTGTGGGAGCCGATCTCGCTGGTGGTCCGGCTGCTCACGGGCTACTACCAGGTGGCCGACGCCGACTGGGGCACCCTGGGCCACGACCTCGCGTGGTCGCTGCTCGTGCCCCGCTCCGAGCTCTGGTTCCTCTGGACGCTGGCGGTGTTCTTCGTGATCGCCCGCGTCCTGCGCCGGGTCCCCGTGGTCGCCCAGCTCCTGCTGGCCGCGGCCGTGGGCGCGTGGGCGCTGGCCGGCTGGGAGCCCGAGAGCATCGCGTGGCGCGGCACCGCGCAGTTCGCGCTGTTCTTCCTGGCCGGGTTGCACCTGCGCCCCCTGCTCGAACGGTTCGCGGCGCGGATCACCTGGTACTGGGCCGCCGCCGCGGTCGCGGTCTGGCTCGCGATCCAGGTCGTCGTGCGCCAGACCGGCGTGGCCGACGTGCCCGGGTTCTACCTGCTCGCGAACGTCGCGGGCGTGCCGGCCGGCGTCGCCGTGAGCGTGCTGCTCTCCCGGGTGCCGGGCGCGCTGGGCCTGCGCTGGCTCGGCGCGCGCACGCTGCCGGTGTTCGTCACCCACACCTCGGTGGTGCTCGCGCTGCTGTCGGTCCTGTGGCGCAACGCGATCTGGATACCGGCGCCGCAGTCGCAGTGGCTGCCGGTGGCGCTCTGGGCGGCGGCGGTCGGCGTCGGCCTGCTGCTCGGCGAGCTCGCCCCGCGCCTCGGCGCCCGCTGGCTGTTCGCACCGCCCCGCCGCCTCGCAGGCCGCTGACCGCCCGGCGCGGGGCTCCCCCGCCCGGCCCGAGCCTCGCCGACTCCCCCCGCCGGCCCTCCGCCGACTGCCGCCCGCCGCTACTCCCCTTCGAGACCGAGGTTGCTTCGCTTTGACGGGCCCCAAAGCGAAGCAACCTCGGTCTCGAAGAGGAGGGGGAGGGAGAGAGAAGAGAGGAGGGAGGGAAGGACGGGCGGCGGCCGGCCCAGGGCGGGCCAGAAGCCACCAGGGCGACATCTACCCCGTGGGCGATATTTCCTGTTACTGTCTTTCCCTCAGCAACGGCGACGGAGCCGGGGCGAGCGCCTGCGGGAGGTCTCGTGCGACGCATCAGACGGACGGCCCTGCTCCTCACCGTGCTGACCGCCGTCGGCCTCGGCGCGACGGCGGCGATCACGCCGGCAGCAGCCAGCGGCACCGACGCAGAGGTCGCCGTCACCGGCACCCCCTTCACCGACACCCGGCCCGACGGCACCGTGTACGGCCTCGTCGACGCGCACAGCCACCTGTTCATGCAGGACGGCATGGGTGGCGCCGCCGTCTGCGGCAAGGTCTTCTCGCCGCACGGCATCGAGACGGCGCTGCGCGACTGCCCGTCGCACGAGCCCCACGGCCTGGGCGCCCTGCTGGAGAACCTGACGCGGGACGGCTCGCCGATCGGCACGCACGACACGACCGGCTGGCCCACCTTTGCTGACTGGCCGGCCCACGACTCCCTCACGCACCAGCAGATGTACTACCGCTGGGTCGAGCGGGCGTGGCGGGGCGGGCAGCGCGTGCTGGTCAACGACCTGGTCACCAACGGCCTGCTCTGCTCGATCAACCCGGGCACCTACCAGAGCTGCGACGAGATGACCGCGATCCGCCTCCAGGCGCAGGACACCTACGACCTGCAGGCCTTCGTCGACGAGCAGCACGGCGGGCCGGGCCGGGGCTGGTTCCGGATCGTCACCACCAGCGAGCAGGCGCGGCAGGTGATCGAGGAGGGCAAGCTCGCCGTCGTGCTGGGCGTGGAGACGTCGGAGCCGTTCGGCTGCAAGCAGACCCTGCGCATCCCCGGCTGCACGCGGGCCGACATCGACGCGGGCCTCGACGAGCTCTACGACCTGGGCGTGCGGTCCATGTACCTGTGCCACAAGTTCGACAACGCGCTGTGCGGCGTGCGGTTCGACGAGGGGTCGCTCGGCACGGTCATCAACGCGGGCCAGTTCCTCTCGACGGGCACCTGGTGGGACGCGCGCTCCTGCCCCGCCGACCGGCCGCACGACAACAACCCGGGCAACGGCGAGCTCCCGCCGGAGCTCGAGGACGACCTGCCGCCCGTGCTGCCGCTCTACCCGCCGGGCACGCTGTGCAACACGCGTGGCCTGAGCAGCCTGGGCGAGTACGCCGTGCGCGGCATGATCGAGCGCACCATGATGATCGAGATCGACCACATGAGCGCGAAGGCCGCGGGCCGCACGCTCGAGATCCTGGAGGACGAGGACTACGCCGGCGTGCTGTCGACGCACTCCTGGATGGACGAGTCCTACCTCGACCGGCTCTACGCGCTCGGCGGCTTCGCCACGATCTACGGGCACGCCGCCCACGAGTTCGTCGCCGAGTACGAGCGGACGGCGCCCGTGCGCGAGCGGTACGGCGCGGGGATCGGCTTCGGCTTCGACATGAACGGCTTCGGCGGCACCCCGCCGCCGCGGGCCGACGGCGCCGCGGGAGTCACCTACCCGTTCCGCTCGTTCGACGGCGGCTCGCTGCTCGACCGGCAGACGACGGGCGAGCGCACCTGGGACGTCAACGTCGACGGCGTGGCGCACTACGGACTGGTGCCGGACTACGTGGAGGACCTGCGCCTCGTGGGCGGCCAGGGGCTGATCGACGACCTGTCCCGCGGTCCGGAGAGCTACCTGCGCACCTGGGCGGCCACGGAGGCGCACCGGTAGCCAGGGCTCCGGCGGCGGGTGAACTCGGCAGTTCACCCGCTTCCGGGCAGGTCGGTGCCGACGGCGTCGGCCTAGCCTGAACGACATGTCAGGGCTTGTCCGCGCCGTTCCGGGAGACGCCGGACAACCGATCCGCACCGCCCCGGAGGCCACCCCGCAGACCCCCGAGCCGCGGCCGCCCCGGCGGCCGGACGCCGCACGCCGCCGCGCGGGCCGGGTGCCCTCCACCGTCGTGACGCTCGGCGTGGTGAGCTTCCTGACCGACGTCTCGTCGGAGGCCGTCACCGCGATCCTGCCGCTGTACGTCACCGCGGCGCTGGGCCTGTCCGTGGTCGCCTACGGCGTGGTCGACGGGCTCGTGCAGGGCGCCGGCGCGCTGGTCCGGGTGGCGGGCGGCTGGGTGTCCGACCGCACCGACCGGCCGAAGTGGGTGGCCGCCGTCGGGTACGGCCTGTCCGCTCTGACGCGCGTCGGCCTGCTGTTCGCCACGGGTCTGCCCGCGATCGCGAGCCTGGTCGTCACGGACCGCGTGGGCAAGGGCGTGCGGACGGCGCCCCGTGACGCCCTCATCGCCGCGGCCGCGAACCCGCGCAACCTCGGGCGGTCCTTCGGGGTGCACCGCGCGCTGGACACGGCCGGCGCGGCGCTCGGCCCGCTCCTCGCGTTCGCGGTGCTGTGGGCCATCCCCGACGGGTGGACCACGATCTTCGTCATCTCCCTCGGTGCGGCCGTGCTCGGCGTGGGCGCACTGGTGCTGCTCGTCCCGGACCTGCGGCCCCGGCAGGCCGCGTGGCTGCGCGCGCACCGCACCCGCCAGGACCGCGGGCTGCCGAAGTGCAAGGGATGCACGTGCGACGCCCCCGGCGCCGCCGCCCTGACGGCCGGCGGCCGGCCGTTCTCGTGGAGCTTCCTGCGCGGCGGCGCGACCGTGCGGCTGCTGCTGGTCGCGGGCGTCCTCGGGCTCCTGACCGTGGGCGACGGCTTCGTCTACCTCGCCCTCCAGGACCGCGACGGGTTCGCCACGCAGTGGTTCCCCCTGCTGTACGTGGGCACCAACGCCGTGTACATGCTGCTCGCCGCGCCCGCCGGCCGCCTCGCCGACCGGCTCGGCCGCGCCCGGGTGCTGGTGTGGGGCCACGCCCTGCTGGCCGGCGCCTACGTCTGCGCGGCCGCGCCGTTCTCGGGCGCGGCCACCACCGTCACCGCCCTCGTGCTGCTCGGTGCTTTCTACGCGACCACCGACGGCGTGCTCTCTGCCCTGACCAGCGCCCTCGTGCCGACGGCGGTGCGCGGTACGGCGATCGGGACGGCCCAGACGGTCACGGCCGTGGCGCGCATGGCGGCCTCCGCCGGGTTCGGCGTGCTCTGGTACGCGACCGGGCGCGTGGACGCGCTCTGGATCGCGGCGGGCGCCCTGCTGGTCGCGGTGCCGGTCTGCGCGTACCTCGTGCGCGGCGGCCGCCTGGAGCCGGCGGCCCCGGCCGAGGAGACGACGGCGTGAGCGCCGACGACGCCCCCGCCCGCCTCGGCGACGACCGGGCCCAGAGGTCCGTCGTCCGCCGGAGGGCCGCGTTCGCGGTGCTGACCCTCGTGGTGCTGGCCGGGACGGTCTGGTACGGCGTGTCCGAGCTCCAGCGCGCCCGCGCCGAGCAGTCCGCGCCGAGCCAGGTCGACGTGGCCGACGGGATCCTGGACGCCCCGCACGTCCTGTTCCGCAGCACGGCGCCGGGCGACCTCTACGGTCACGCGGCCGCCGTCGCGCTCGACGACCTGTCCGGCCCGCGCGAGGTCACGTCCGTCGTCTGCGACCGGGTGTCCTCCGACGGCACGACGACGGTCTGCCTGCGCACCGACCGCGGCGTCGTCACCACCTACGAGGCCGAGGTGCTCGACGCCGCCTGGCGCACGACCGCCACGTGGCCGCTGCCCGGCATCCCCAGCCGGGCGCGCCTCTCGCCGGACGGCCTGGTAGCCACCACAGCCTTCGTGACCGGCCACTCCTACTCCCAGACGGGCTTCTCCACGGAGACGACGGTGCACCGCGTGGACGGCACCGACGTGTCCGGCAACCTGGAGGACTTCACGCTGCTGGCCGACGGCGAGCGCGTGGCTCCCGTCGACCGGAACGTGTGGGGCGTGACCTTCGTGGACGCCCGCCACTTCTACGCCACGGTGCAGTCCCGCTCGCTGGGCCACACGTGGCTCGTGCGCGGCGACCTCGAGGAGCGCACGCTCGTCACGGTGCTCGACGGCGTGGAGTGCCCCTCCCTGTCGCCCGACGGCACCCGGCTCGCGTTCAAGCACGACGCCGCGCCGGCCGGCTCGGCGACCGCCCACTGGACCCCGGCCGTGCTGGACCTGGCCTCCCTGGAGGTCACGGTGCTGGACGCCGAGGAGCGCAACGTCGACGACCAGATCACATGGCTGGACGACGCGACGCTGCTGTACGGGCTGGCCCGCGACGACGAGCCGGAGACCACCGACGTGTGGTCCCTGCCCGCCGACGGCACGGCCCCGCCCGAGGTCGCGATCCCGCAGGCCTGGTCCCCGAGCGTGGTGAGGTGAGGAACATGTCCCGTCCCCGGACGACACGACGCCGCGCGGCGGCACCGCTGCTGGCCGCCGCGCTCCTGCTGGGCCCGGCCCTGACCGCGTGCACCGCGGACGACCCGGCCCAGGCCGGGAGCACCGCTCCGGGCGGCGAGTCCGCCGGCACGACGGACGACGGAGACGCCGCCGCCGGCTCCGCGGGCAACGACACCCCGGGCAGCAGCGGCACGGGTGACAGCAGCGCGGGTGACCCCGGCACGGCCGACGGCGGGAGCGACACCCGCCCGGGCGGCGACGACACCGGCGCCGACGACGACACCGGCACGGCCGACGGCAGCGGCGGCCAGACCGGCGGCGACGGCAGCGAGGTGGTCCCGGCCGGTCCCGGGCGGGCGCCGAAGGGCGGCCTGGGCAGGGTGGAGATCCCCGCGGCGGGCCACCTGGACCGCGACCAGCCGACCGGCACCGCGGAGGGCCTCGTCGCGGGCTTCCCCGGCGACGTCGTGCTGGTCCCGGAGGACGCCACGGTGACGTCCAGCTCGGTGACCCGGTCGGAGCGCCGCTACCAGGTGACGCTCGAGGCCTCGGTGGACGGCGCGTGCGACCCGGCGGTGCTGGACCAGCGCTCCTGGTACACGACGGGCGGCTTCACGGAGACCGACGCCGCGTCGGGCCCGGACCGCACCACCGTCGAGCTCACACGCGCCGACGGCACGGTCCGCCTGGACGCCGCCGAGGCGCGGTCGGGCTGCACCCTGATCCTCCTGGCCGCCCTCACGCCCCGCTGAGCCGGGCTGACCGGCCCGGCCTCAGCGGGCCGGCCCGGTCAGCCCAGCGGGTCAGTCCGTGAAGACGGGCTCCACCCAGTACCCGGTGCTGTCCCACGAGTACTGCGGGAAGCCCCCGCCGTAGGCGTAGCGGCCGGCGTCCACCGGCGTGGTCAGCGGGCCCAGGGTGCGCGGCTGCGCGAAGTAGCCGGCGCCCGCGGCGTAGCCGCCGTGGGGCGCCAGGTACGACACCACGTACGTGGACCCCGCGGTGACGTCCACCGGGGTAGGCAGCGGCACGGTCTGCCAGCCCTCGCTCCCGCCCGCGGGGGCGTCGGCAGTGGCCAGCGGGGCTCCGGCGTCCGACCACAGCGTCACGGTGTGTGCGCCCGTGTTCGCGGGCCCGCGGTAGAACCGCACGGCGCCGATCTCGCCGTCCCGGGTCACGGAGAAGCGGGTGCCGAGCTCGACGGCGGCGCCGTCGTCGGCCGAGGCCACCGGGGGCACGTCGCCGCCGAAGATCAGGCAGGGGCAGTCCCCGGACGCCGTCCGCGTCGTGAACGACCAGGTGGTCGGCGCCACGGCGCCGCCGTCGACGCCGCTGCCCGTGAACCGGGCGGTGTACGTGGTGCCGGGCTGGAGGGCGGCGGTCGGGTTCAGCGTCGCGGTCGCGCCGCTGACGCTCAGGCTGCCGGGCACGGCCTGGTTGCCGGGTCCGGTCAGCGTGAGCGTCGCGCCGGCCGCGAGCGGCTGGGACACGGTGACCGACACGTTCGTGTCCGTGGCCACGTCGGCGCCGCCGGAGGCGGGCGTCCGCGAGACGACGACGGGCGCCGCCGGAGCGGGCTCGAACTGCACGTCGACGAGGTAGCTGGTGGAGGTCGTGGTCGTGGGGCGTCCCGAGCCGTACACGTACACGCCCGCGTTCTGCGGCGTGGCGAGGTCGCCGACGGTGGCGGGCGCCCCGAGCACGCCGAGGGTGGCCGGGTAGTGGCCGGACGGCGCCCGGTAGCCCACGGTGTACTCGCGCCCGGCGACGACGTCCACGGGGCTGTCGAAGGTGATGTCCTGCCAGCCCTGCGGCACCGGGTCGGTCACGGTCGTCTGGGCGAGCACCTGGCCCTCGGGACCCCACAGGGTGGCCAGGAACGGCCCCTGGATCTGCGTCGACTTCCAGAGCTGCATGCCTGTCACCTCGCCGTCGACCCGCGGCGAGAACCGCATGCCCAGCACGACGGCGTCCGGGTCGGGCGCGGCGGCGAGGTCCGGCACCACCGTGTCGGCGTAGATGCCGCAGGGGCACGTGGCCGACGGCGGGCGCACGGTGCGGAAGCTCCACGTGCCGCCGTCGGTCAGGGGCGTGCCCTCCGCCGACTGCGCGGTGACCACGGCGGTGTGCTCGGCGAACCCGGCCCACGGCGCCGAGGGCGTGAACGTCGCGGTCCGGCTGGGCGCGTCGTAGGACACGGTGCCCGGGACGCTGTTGCCCGCCCCGTCGGTCACCGCGAACTGCACGCTCGAGGCGACGGCGTTCTTGGAGAACGTGATGCGCAGCGGGGTGTCCAGGGCCACGCTGACCTCCCCGGGCACGGGGGCGTGCGCCGTGGCGACCAGGGGCGAGTCGTCGGTGAAGGTGAACACGGGGTCCACGTAGTAGGCGGCGTTGTCCCACGACTGGGTGGGCACGGTGCCGGCCGTGCCGTAGACGCCCGCGGGGGCGGCGGCGAACCCGCCGGGCACCGTGAGCGGCCCGGCGTCGCGGCCGAGGGACTGGAAGGCCCACGGCGTCGTCGTGTAGCCGCCGTTCGGCGCCGTGTACGACACCACGTAGGCCTCGCCCTCGACGACGGGCACGGGGGTGGTGAACGCCGCCTCCTGCCAGCCCGTGGCGGACTCGCCGGTGAACTCCACGCGGGCGAGCTGCGCGCCGGACGCGCTCCACAGCGTGCCGTGGTGCACCCCGGTGTTGGCCGCGGTCTTGTGGAAGCGGACGCCGCTCACGTAGCCGTCGGCCGCCGCGACGAACCGCAGGCCCAGCTCCACGGCCGAGGAGTCGCCCGAGGGCTTGCCGCCCGGGGTGTCGCCGTACACGGTGCACGGGCAGGTCACCTGCACGCCCCGCGACGCCGCGGGCCCGATGTTGGCGCTGTCGTCGACCGCCCGTGCCCGCAGCTGCACCGGGCCGGACCCGTACACCCGCCCGGTGTACTGCCAGCTCGACCGGCCCTCGGCGGGGTGCCACGTCGCGCCGCCGTCGAGCGAGACCTCCACGCCCGCGACGCGGCCCCCGGCGTCGGTGGCCGTGCCGCTCACGGTGACCGCCGCCCCGCCCCGGTACGACTGCTGGGCCGGGGGGCTCTGGATCGTCGTGGTCGGGCCGGTGGTGTCGGTGGTGCGCGTGGCCGGGGTGATCCCGGCGGCGAGACTGCCGGGCTGGACGCCCATGTCCGCGAAGAGGTTGACGGTCGCCTGCCGCATCCGGTCGTCGGCGGGTGCGCCGTTGCCGTCGTGCTTCTGGTCCAGGCCCCACGCCCACTGCACCGTGCCGGCGGAGAACACCAGCGCACCGCTGGGCGCCTTGTACAGCGTGATCGTGTGGGTCGTGGAGCCGGGGGCCACCTCGTTGCCGAAGTCCTGGAGGTACTCGGGCACGTCGCCCACCGTCTTCGACATGCGGATCAGGCCCTCGGGCCGGAACCCGTTGTCGACGTCCTCGTTCGACTCGTACCCCACGGTGTGGTCCGCCAGCACCGCGGACGAGCCGGCGGGCAGCGCGTCCAGGCCGGTGTGCCGCCAGAAGCGCAGGTCGCCCTCCTCGGCCGGGACCGTGAGCGGCAGGTCCGAGTAGTTGACCATGTAGAGCGTGCCGATGGTGCCGTTCTCGGGGTCGTTCGCGCCGGCCGCCTCGCCCGCGTACCGGGGGTCGCGCCAGGTTCCGGTCCACTCGCTGGAGGGGTCGATCTTGGTGCGGCTCCAGGTCTCCTTGTAGGAGACGAGGGTGCGGTAGGCGGTCGCCGGGCCGGCCACCGACGGCTCCCAGCGGGTGCGCCAGTACATCTCGTTCCCGGCGAAGAAGGCCAGGTGCACGCCCGCGTCCCGGGCCTGCTCGACGGCGGCCCGCTGCGGGCCGGACCAGTACTCGTCGTGCCCCACGGACAGGAAGACGTCGTGGTCGAGCAGGCGTGCTCCGTCCCGGTGGGTGTCGGCGCCCGCGATGTAGGTGACGTCGTAGCCGTTCTGCTCCAGGAAGCGCACCATCGCGTACTCGGCGCTGAAGTAGAAGTCACGGCCGTTGGCCAGCCCGCGGGTCGCGAAGGGCCGGTTGTAGCTCAGCTTGTAGGCGCGCTCGTTGGCGCCGCCGGAGTAGAAGCTGGAGCCGCCGTAGGTGTTGTACGCCTGCCACGTGGTGTCGGCGGTCTGGAAGACCATGTCGGAGGTGGAGCCGTCGTCGCGCACGACGAACGTGATGTGGCTCTGCCCGCCCGTGTCCTGCCGGGTCAGCAGCGCCACGTACACGCCGGAGACCGCGTTCGCCGGCACGTTCCAGGTGGCCGACACGGCCCAGCTCCCGCAGTCGACCAGCTCGACGGGCTCGGCCCACGCGCACTCGGGCTGGTGCTGCGGCAGCGACGCGCTCGGGGTGACGGAGTCGATGCGGCGCGCCCCGAGCCCGCCGTACCAGCCGGTGCGGAAGATGTCGACGGTGTAGGCGCGGGCGTCCGTGTCGATCTTGAACGCGAGGCTGTCGCCCGCGTCCACGCTCATCTGCGTGGCGAAACCCTGGATGCTGGGGTCGCCGGCGCCCTCGATGTCCCAGACCAGCGGCGACGTGCCCGGCTTCGAGTTCTCGCACACGATCGGGTTGCCCCCGGGGGCGCACGGGTCGGTGTCGGCGCTGGCGGTCGGGACCGCCGCGAGCAGGCCGGACGACAGGGAGAGCGCGGCCACGGCGAGGAGCGCCGGCAGGCGCAGGCCACGGCGGGACCGGAATGACGGGAGTGCGAGGGTAGTGCCCACGTCGCCACCCTAGGAGCGTGGTGGCCGCGACGACGGTGTGAACGGGGATGATCACCCCCGGTTCACCCGTCTGCATGCACCTGCGCGGTCAGGCGCGTGCGGTGTGGTACTTGCCCTGCGCGGTCAGCAGCCCCTCGGTGACGAGCAGCTCGACGGCGTCGGCGGCGTCGTCCACCAGGATGGGCAGGTCCTTGCGCTCCGTGCCGGAGAAGTCGCGCAGCACGTAGTCGGCGGTGTCCATGCGGCCCGGCGGGCGGCCGACGCCCACCCGCACGCGGTGGTAGTCCTTGGTGCCGAGCGCCTTGGTGGTGTCGCGCAGCCCGTTGTGCCCGCCCTCGCCGCCGCCGATCTTGAGCTTGATCGTGTCGAAGGGGATGTCCACCTCGTCGTGCACCATGACCACCTGCTCGGCGGGCACGTCGTAGTACTGCGCGAGCGCGCTGACGGGGCCGCCGGAGGTGTTCATGTACGTGGTCGGCTTGGCCAGCACGACGCGCGGTCCGGGGGCGCCCCCGGGCAGGACGCCGAGCCGCGTCTCCGCGACGACGGCCTGGGCGCGCGCGTGCCGCGAGAACCGCGCACCGGTGCGCTCGGCGAGCAGGTCCAGCACCATCTGACCCACGTTGTGCCGGTTGCCGGCGTACTTCGGTCCGGGGTTCCCGAGGCCGACGACGAGCCAGGGCCGGTCACTCATGTCAGGTTCCTTTCACGGCGGGGTGACGGACGTGCGACGGCGGGGCCGCCCGGAGACGAGCCGGGCCGAGGCAGGACCCGCGCCGCGCACGATCATCTCGCGCGCGGACCCGCGGGTTCTCCCTCGGCCCGTACGTCCCGGCTCAGGGCCGGGGCAGCCTCTGCCCGACGGAAGGGGCTCAGCCCTCCGCGGGGGCCTCGGCGGCGGACTCGGCGGAGTCGGCCGACTCCTCGTCCGCGCTGGCCTCGCCACGCGGCTCGGTGATCAGGACCACGACGGCCTTCGGGTCGGTCAGCAGCGTGGCGCCGGCCGGGAGGGTGACCTCCTCGGCGTGCACCTGCGCGCCGGCCTCGAGGCCCTCGATGGAGACGTCGACCGACTCGGGCAGGTGCGTCGCCTCGGCCTCGACCGACAGCGTCTGCTCCTCGACCAGGTGGATGGTGCCCGGGGCCGACTCGCCCACGATGTTCACGGTCACGTCGACGGTGATCTTCTCGCCGGCACGGACGACCTGCAGGTCGATGTGCTCGATGACGTTGCGGACCGGGTCGCGCTGGACGTCCTTGGCGACGGCGAGCTGGCCCTTGCCGTCGAGCTCGATCGACAGCAGCACGTTGGTCTGGCGCAGCGCGAGCATCGACTCGTGGCCGGGCAGCGTCACGTGCACGGGGTCCGTGCCGTGCCCGTACAGGACAGCGGGGATCTTGTTGTCGCGGCGGATGCGGCGGGCCGCACCCTTGCCGAACTCGGTGCGGGGCTCGGCGGCGAGCTTGATCTCGGCCATGGGAACTCACTCCTGAAAGGTCTTGTGTGCAACTCGAAGATGGCGGCTGCGTCGGCGCGGGACACGTGACGGGCACGGAGCAGGCACGGAGCGGACACGCGAGGCGGAGTGCTGTGGACTCCACCAGGGGCCGCCGACGGCCGCCCAGTCGATCACGGACGCCGGCCGAGTGCTCGCGGGATCAGGTCCCGTCGCGGCCGTCAGGCGTCCCTCGCCGAGGCAACCTGACTACTGTACCCGCTCGTCGGCCCGGTCCGCACCGACGGGCGGTGTGACGCCGATCGTGGGCTGGGTACGGCGCGGCCGGTAGACCACCTGGACGTGGAACACGAACCGCAGCAGGAACGCCACGATGAGCGTGATCGCCTGCACCAGGACGGGCCACATGCCCGTGTGCTCGACCAGCCACCACAGCACGGGCAGGCGGATCACCGCCTCGGTGCCGTTGAACGCGAACGAGTGCGCGAACCGCGACCAGACGCTGCGACCCTCGTTGCGCAGGTCGCGGAAGACAAACCGCTCCTGCAGCAGGAAGTTGGTGACGATGGTGACGACGGCGGAGATCACGGCCCCGGCCACGTAGTGCATGCCGACGCCGGTGAGCGCCCACAGGATGAGCACGTTGAGCACCGCGCCGAAGCCGCCGATGATCGCGAACCGCGACATCCGGCCGAACCGCAGGGCGGCGAGCTGCTCCAGGTAGCGCAGCCCGGTCCGGAGCGTCGCCTTGGAGTGCCCGGCGTACCGCTCGCCGAAGACGAAGGGCTCCTCGCCCACGGCGAGGCGGTTGCGGGCCAGGATCTCCAGCAGGATCTTGAACCCGCGCGGGTGCAGCGCGTCGAGGTCCAGCCGCTCCACCCGGGCCGCGAAGAACCCCGTGAGCGGGTCGGTCACGTTGCGCAGGCGCGTGGGGAACATCGAGCGCGCCAGCAGCGCCGACGCGATCGAGACGCCGTGCCGCCACCAGCCGTCCAGGCCGCCCGCGTCGCCGTCGCCGGTGTACCGGGAGGCCACCACGAGGTCGAGGCCCGACTCGCGCCCGCGCGTGACGAGGGCCGGCACGAGCTCCGGCGGGTGCTGCAGGTCGCCGTCCATGACGACCGCCCACTCGCTGGTCACGGTGCGCAGGCCGGCCACGACCGCCCCGCTCAGCCCGCCCTGCGGCTGCTCCCGGTGCAGCAGCCGGACGGGGACGGGCGCCGTGGCCGCGACCTCGCGGATGCGCTCGGGGGTGTCGTCGGTGGAGTCGTCGACGAAGAGGATCTCCACCAGGTCGGGCGCCCCCACGGGGGCCGGGCCGCCCTCGGGTCCGGACGGGACGGCGGAGGAGCGACCGTCGTCGGGCAGCACGCCGAAGGCGGCGCACAGCCGCTCGGTGAGCGCGCGGACGTTCGGCCCCTCGTTGAACGTCGGGACCACGACGGTGACGGTCACTGACCCTCCCCCTGAGATGCTCAAGACACGGTCCCCTGTCGACCACGCCTCAGTCAAGTGCCCGCCCGCCGGTCCGGCTCAGGAGTTGCCGTCGAACAGCGAGGTCACCGAGCCGTCCGAGTGCACCTCGTTGATCGCCGACGCCAGCAGCGGAGCGATGGAGAGTACCTTGAGCGACTCGAACCGGCGGTCCTCCGGGATGGGCAGCGTGTCGGTGACGACCACCTCGCGCGCCCCGCACTCGGTGAGCCGCTGCCGGGCCGGGCCGGACAGCACGCCGTGCGTGGCCGCCACGGTGACCGACTTGGCGCCGGCCGCCATGATGACCTTCACCGCCTCGGCGATGGTGCCGCCGGTGTCGATCAGGTCGTCCACCAGCACGCAGTCCTTGCCCTGCACGTCACCCACCACGCGGTTGGCGACCGACTGGTTGGGGCGCGTGACGTCGCGCGTCTTGTGCACGAACGCGAGCGGGCCGCCGCCCAGCTTCGACGCCCAGATCTCGGCGACGCGGATGCGGCCGGCGTCGGGCGACACGACCGTGACGTTGTCGACGTCCACGCGGCTGCGCACGTAGTCCACGAGGATCGGCATGGCCCACAGGTGGTCCACGGGGCCGTCGAAGAAGCCCTGGATCTGCGCGGTGTGCAGGTCCACGCTCATCAGGCGGTCCGCGCCGGCCGTCTTGAACAGGTCGGCGATCAGGCGGGCCGAGATCGGCTCGCGGCCCCGGCTCTTCTTGTCCTGCCGGGCGTAGCCGAAGAACGGCGCCACCACGGTGACGGAGTGCGCGGAGGCGCGCTTGGCGGCGTCGACCATGAGCAGCTGCTCCATGATCCACTGGTTGACCGGCATCGTGTGCGACTGCAGGAGGAACAGGTCCATGCCGCGCACGGACTCGCTGAACCGCACGTAGGTCTCGCTGTTGGCGAAGTCGTACGCGGACACGCCGAGGAGGTCGATGCCCAGCTCCTTCGCGACGTTCTTCGCCAGCTCGGGGTGCGCCCGTCCGGACGCGAGGACGAGCGGGTGACGGTTCGGGCCGGGTGTGCTGGACATCAGTGGGTATTTCCTTCCGTGTCGGCCCCTCCTGCAGGGACCTGGTCGGCCTCGGCCTGTGCGGCCGCGGCCCGCGGGGCAGGGGCCCCGGCTGCATTCTGCTGCGCGAGCTGACGCTGCGCCTGGTCGCCGAGACCCGACGACGCGCCGAGAGCACCGGCCGCGGCGTCCGCCGCCGCCGTCCCGGGCCGACGACGGGCGACCCAGCCCTCGATGTTGCGCTGCTGCCCCGCGGTGACGCCGAGGGCGCCCGCGGGCACGTCCCGGCGGATCACCGACCCGGCGGCGGTGTACGCGCCGTCGCCCACGGACACGGGCGCGACGAACATGTTGTCCGCGCCGGTGCGGGCGTGCGAGCCGATCACCGTGCGGTGCTTGTGCACGCCGTCGTAGTTGACGGTCACGGACGCGGCGCCGATGTTGCTGTGCTCGCCGATCGTCGCGTCGCCCACGTAGGAGAGGTGCGGCACCTTGCTGCCGTCACCGATCTCCGCGTTCTTCGTCTCGACGAAGGTGCCGATCTTGCCCTTGCGGCCGAGGCGGGTGCCGGGCCGCAGGTAGGCGAACGGGCCCACCGACGCGCCCTCGCCGATCACCGCGAGGGACCCGTGCGTGCGGATCACGGTGGCGCCCGCGCCCACCTCGACGTCGGTCAGCGTGGTGTCCGGGCCGATGGTGGCGCCCGACGCGACGACCGTGGTGCCCTGGAGCTGCGTGTTGGGCAGCAGCGTGACGTCGGGGGCGAGCTCGACGTCGACGTCGATCCACGTGGTGGCCGGGTCCTGGACCGTGACGCCGGCGCGCTGCCACTCCTCGACGACGCGCCGGTTCATCTCGCGCGCCAGCACGGACAGGGCCACGCGGTCGTTGACGCCCTCGACCAGCATCGGGTCGTCCGCGAGCAGCGCCCGCACGTGCAGGCCCTCGTTGCGCGCGAAGGCGATCACGTCGGTCAGGTAGACCTCGCCCTGCGCGTTCTTGCTGCCCAGGCCGCCGAGGCCCCGGCGCAGCGTCGCGGCGTCGAACACGTAGACCGACGAGTTGATCTCGCGGATCTCGAGCTGGTCCGCCGAGGCGTCCTTGTGCTCCACGATCTCCAGCACGTCGCCCGTGTCCTTCTCCCGGACGATGCGGCCGTAGCCCGTGGCGTCGTCGACCTCGGTGGTGAGCACCGTGACGGCGTTGCCGTCGGCGTGGTGCGCCGACAGGAGCTGACCGAGCGTCGCACCGTCCAGCAGGGGCACGTCTCCCGCGACGACCACGACGGCGCCGTCGAGGCCCTCGCCCACGAGCTCGCCGTCCGCGAGGCCGGCTGCGGCCGACGCCGCCTGCGCCTTGGCGTCGAGCGCCGCCAGGGCGCACTGCACGGCGCGACCGGTGCCCGGGATCTGGTCCTGGTCGACCAGGATCGCGGCGGGGTCGAGCCGCGCGACGGCGGCGGCGACCTGCTCGCGCTCGTGCCGCACCACCACGGCGACCTGACCCGGCTCGAGCTCACGCGCCGCCGTCAGCGCGTGCCCCACCATCGGCTTGCCGCCGAGCGGATGCAGGACCTTCGGCAACGCGGACTTCATGCGGGTGCCCTGGCCGGCGGCGAGGACGATGACTGCTGCCGGCTGAGGTGTGTCGGTCACGGGTGCTCCGATCGGTGGGTGCGTCAGATCCGGACGGCTCCGCCCCCAGGATTCGAACCTGGACCAAAGGCACCAAAAACCTCTGTGCTGCCGATTACACCAAGGCGGACCGGGCGCGCGCGAGGCCCGTCGTGCCCCGGGGCAGCCGTGTGCCACCGTCGCACGTCCGTGAACAGTCTGCCAGGTCCGCGGGGATGCCCCGTGCCGTACCACGGGATCACCACCGAACCCGCCACGTGCCGTCAGGCACAATGAACTCCATGGCCGCCGACAACCGACGCACCCCCCGACCTCGCATGACGGCCAGTCAGCGCCGCGAGCAGCTGCTCACCGTCAGCCGCGGGCTGTTCGCCGAGAAGGGGTTCGAGGGCACGAGCGTCGAGGAGATCGCGGCGCGCGCCGAGGTGTCCAAGCCGGTCGTGTACGAGCACTTCGGCGGCAAGGAGGGCATCTACGCCGTGGTGGTGGACCGCGAGGTCCAGGCGCTCACGACGGCGCTGACGGGCGCGCTCGGCTCGGGCGGCCATCCCAAGGTGCTGCTGGAGCGCACGGCGCTCGCCCTCCTCGACTACATCGAGTCGTCCGAGGACGGTTTCCGCATCCTCGTCCGGGACTCGCCCGTGGCGCAGGCCACCGGCACCTTCTCGAGCCTCATCGGCGACGTCGCCACCCAGGTCGAGGCGATCCTCGAACCGCAGTTCCGGTCGAACGGGCTGGAGACGAAGGCCGCGCCCCTGTACGCGCAGATGCTCGTGGGCATGATCGCGCTCACCGGCCAGTACTGGCTCGACGCGCGCAGCCCCGGCAAGACCGAGGTGGCCGCCCACCTCGTGAATCTCGCCTGGAACGGCCTGCACAACATGGAGAAGAAGCCGGCACTGACCCGGCTCTCGCGCTGACGCCGCCTCAATAAACCGGCGAAATGTCTGCCGACTAGTGTTTTGACCCGGCCGTGCACCCATTCCTGCGCTCGCGCAGCAAAGTCTGCGCACGCGCAAAAGAACGAACGCCTCCCCCGGAATTACCGGGGGAGGCGTTCGTTCAGCTGGGGATGAAGCTGCGCCGCGATCGACCGCGACGAATAACGTCTTACCTGCTCAGATGCCCAGCAGGTCGCGGATCTGCGCCAGCGTGATCCCGAGGGAGTCGAGCAGGGTCGCGAGAATGTCAACGACGGTCATGGTGCTTTTCCTTCCAGAAAACGGGACTCACAGGATGATCACCTGCGAGCGGAACAGTGTTCGCGTTCCATACGCTAAGCACGCGAGACGGACTCTGCAACGGGAATTGGATATTCGGCTTTAATGAGCACCCACTTTCACCCTGTGATAGTGGGGTGAAAAATGGCACACTCTCCACCGCAAACCGGGCACGGTTCTCACCTGCGCGGCTAGGCTCGCGGGCGTGACCTCACCCGAGCACCTCACGACCGTCCGTGCCGGCTACGACGCCAAGGCGCAGGCCTACACCGACTTCGCCACCGAGGCGTTCGCCGCGAAGCCCCTCGTCCACACGATGATCCGGACGTTCGCCGAGCTCGTCGGGCAGACGGGCGGCGGCCTCGTGGCGGACGTCGGCTGCGGGCCCGGGCACGTGACCCGGTACCTGCGGGAGCACGGCGTCGACGCGTTCGGCGTCGACCTGTCCCCCGAGCTCCTGGCGATCGCCCGGGCGAGCAACCCCGGCGTGCGGTTCGAGCTCGGGGACATGGGCGCGCTCGACGTGCCGTCCGGCAGCCTCGCCGGCGTCGTGGCGAACTACTCGCTCCTGCACACCCCGCCCGAGGTGCTGCCCGGCGTCCTCGCGGAGCTGACTCGCACGCTGGCCCCCGGCGGGCACCTCCTGGCCGGCTTCCCGGCGCTGGACGACGCCGGGACGCACGACGCCGGGACGCACGCCGGAGGCAGGACCGCCGTGAACGCCGCGACCTTCGACCACACCGTGACGCGGGCCTGGCGGTTCTCGGTGGACGACGTCGCGGACCTGCTCGCGCGGGACGGCGCGGTCGAGGTGGCACGCCTGGTGATCGCCGCGACCGAGGACGTGGTGCGCGGCTTCCCGCAGGCGCACCTGCTGGTCCGCAGGACCGCCTGAGGTCACCACGCCCCGAGCAGCAGCTCCTCGACCTCGTCGGCCACGACCGGGCGCGGGTTCGGGTACGGGGCGGCGGCGACGCGCTCGGCCACCTCGCGCAGCGCCGTACGGGGCAGGCCGAGCGCACCCAGCGTCGTCGGCCCCGCGTGGCGGGCGGCGAGCGCCGCGACGGCGGCCACCGGGTCGCCGCCGGCCACGCGGGTCAGGCGGGCTGCGGCGTCGGGTGCCGCGGGCAGGTCGTACCGCAGCACGTGCGCCAGGAGCAGGGCGTGGAGCTCGGCGTGCGGCAGTCCGTAGGTGCCGCCGAGGGCGTGGGCGAGCTGGTGGTGCAGGCCCATCCGGGCCTGGGCCAGGCACGCGCCCGCCAGCCAGGCCGCCTCCTGGAGCCGGGCCCGCGCGCCGACGTCGGACAGGTCGTCGAGGACCAGGGGCAGCGCGGTCAGGACGCCGTCGGCCGCCTCGACCGCGTACGCGCGGGTGGCGGCGCTCGCCTGCTCGTCCCAGAGCGCCTCGACGGCGTGCGCCAGCGCGTTGAGCGCGGAGGTCAGCGTGAGGCCGTGGGGCATGGACAGCGTGAGCTCCGGGTCGTAGACGACGGTGCCGGGCGCGAGGGCGGGGTCGCGCCGCGTCGTCTTGACGCCGTGCTCGGTCTCCCCGAGCACGGGCGTGGCCTCCGAGCCGGCGTAGGTGGTGGGCACGGCGACCTGGGGCATGCCGGTACGGATCGCGAGCGCCTTGGCGAGGCCGATCGCCGAACCGCCGCCGATCGCGACGAGCGCGTCCGCGCGCGCCTCGCGGGCCGCCTCGAGCGCCCGCGCGGTGACCTCGACGGGGGTGTGCTGGACGGGCCGGCCGAAGGTCGCGGCGTGCCGCTCCCCCAGGGCCTGCGTCAGCTCGCGTGCCGCTGCGGCCGACGACGGCGCGGCCACCACCAGCACGCGCCGCGCCCCGAGCCGGTCGAGCTCGTCGGGCACGAGCGCCAGCGCCCCCGCCCCCTGCACCACGCGCCCGGCATATACCTCGTGCACCCTGACCTGACGTCCCATGACGGGAAGCCTAGGCGGGGGATCTCCTTCGAGGACCACCACCGGCCGGTCGGTCGAGATTCTTGATGTCGAGACATCCGGTAGCCTCTCGCCATGGAGCACTCCGGTCCTGCCGACGAGGTCGACCGCATCGTCGCCGCGTGGCAGCACGTGCGCCCCGACCTGGAGCTCGAGCCGCTGACGGTGTTCAGCCGCGTGTCCCGCCTGGCCCGGCACCTCGACCTCGCCCGCCGTACGGCGTTCGCGCGGCACAGCCTGGAGACCTGGGAGTTCGACGTGCTGTCGGCGCTGCGCCGCGCGGGCGAGCCCTACCGGCTCTCGCCGGGCACCCTGGTCACGCAGACGCTGGTCACGAGCGGCACCATGACCAACCGGATCGACCGGCTGGAGTCGCGCGGCTTCGTCCAGCGGCACCGCTCGCCGGACGACCGCCGCGGTGTGCTCGTCGAGCTCACGGACCAGGGGCTGGCCCGCGTCGACGCGGCGATGAGCGACCTGCTCGACGTCGAGGCGAAGGTGCTCACGGCCCTGTCGCCGGCGGAGCGTCCGCAGCTGGCCGCGCTGCTGCGGGCGGTCACTGCCCAGTTCGACGAGTGACCCGGCGCCCGGCCGTGCTCGGGAACGGGAACAGGGACGGCGCGCTCAGCGGCTCCGGCTGACCACGACCTTCTCGCGCCCGAGCTGGTCGGGCAGGAAGAACAGGTCGTCCGCGCCCGCGACGTACAGCGGCAGCTCGCCCATCCTGGCGGGCAGGCCGTCGGCGTCGGTGACCGTGAGCTCGACGTGGTCGGCGCTCGTGGGCACGTACTTCCACGTGCCCTCGATCTCGGAGGGCACGGTGCGGGCGTCGCCGGGCGCGTCGTCGAGTGCGTCGTCGAGCACGTCGTGCGGCACGCCCACGGCGGTGAACGTGCGGTCGGCGCCGAGGGCGACGACGGTGCCCGCACCGTCGGCCGCGTAGGAGCCCACGAACTGGGGCTCGGAGTAGTCGAGCTTGCCGATGTCGAGCCCGCATCCCGCAAGCAGCCCGGGGAGCACCAGCACTGCGGCGAGCACCCCCGCCCCCCGGCGGACCTGTCGCTGGTTCATTCGAGACCTCAGTTGTTCCGGACGTGCTGACCGGTCGCCCAATCTAACGGGAACGGCGTGATCCCTCCTGGGCAGGCGGTGGACGCCGACGGCGGCCGGGCGGCGCCGTCGCGCACAATGGCAGGACCATGAGCACTGTCCGCGCGGCGGCCGGGGGCTCCGCGCTGCTCGCGGCGGTCCTCGTCTTCGCCCTGAACCTGCGCACCCCGATCACGTCCCTCCCACCGGTGATGGCCGACGTCGCGGCGGGGCTCGGCCTCGACCAGTCCCTGGCCGGGCTGCTCGTCGGCATCCCGGCGCTCTGCTTCAGCGTGGTGGCGCCGGCGGCGTCGGCCCTGATCGGCCGGGTGGGCCCGTACGCGGCCGTGACCGTGGCGCTCGTGGGTGTGATCGCGGGCACGCTGGTGCGGTCGGTCGGTTCGGGGACGGCGGGCGTGGTCGCGGCCTTCGCCGGCACGGTGGTGCTCGGCGCGGCGATCACGGTGGGCAACGTGGTCGTCCCGGTGATCATCGCGCGCGACTTCCCCGCCCGGACGGCGTCGGCCACGGGACTCTACTCGTCCGTGATGAACGTCGGGTCGGTGTTCGCGACCTCGTTCACGGCGCCGCTCGCGGCCCTGCTGGGCTGGCAGGGCGCGATCGCCTCGTGGTCGGTCGTCGCGGCGGTGGCGCTGGTGGTCTGGCTGGTCACCACACGGCGCCTGCCGAGCCGCCCGCGTCCCGCCGGCACCCCGGCGGACCGCCCGGCGCCACGGCCCGGCGACACCTGGGCCGGTGTGCTGCGCCGGCCGGTCACCTGGGTGCTGTCCGTCGCCTTCGCGGGGCAGTCGTTCTCCTACTACGCGGTCACGGGCTGGCTGCCCGAGCTGCTGCGCGACCTGCTGGACGTGCCCGCGACCACGGCGGGCAACGCGGCCGCGCCGTTCCAGGGGCTCGCCATCGCGGGGAGCGTGCTGGTCCCGCTCGTGCTGGCCGCCCGCGTGCCGATGCGCGCCGTCGCGGCCACGACGGGGCTGCTGTGGGTGGCGCTGCCGGCCGGCCTGCTGCTGGCGCCGGAGTGGTGGCTGCTGTGGGTGAGCCTGTCCGGGATCGCGCAGGGCGGGAACTTCGTCGTGATCTTCACCGTCGTGGCGCAGCGCTGCCGCACCGTGGCCCAGACCCGGCGCACCGTGGCCGCGGTGCAGGCCTTCGGCTACGCCGTGGCCGCCACCGCGCCGTCCGTGATCGGCGCGGTCCACGGCCTGTCGGGCGGTTGGACGGCGGCGCTCCTGGTGATGCTCGCGTCCACGCTGACCCTCGGGGTGGCGGAGCTGGTCGCGACGCGCCGGCCGAGGCCCACCCGCGGGTAACAGGAACTTTTCCATACGCGTTGAAACTTGGCAGGATCATTGCCTACCTTGCCGCTATGACGACATCTCTTGAGCCCACCGCAGTGCTCCCCACCCTTCGTGAGCACCTCCTGGTCGACGGTTTCGACCTCGTCCTCGACCTCACCCGGTCGCACGGCTCCACGCTCGTCGACGCGCGGGACGGCCGCGAGTGGCTCGACCTGTTCACCTTCTTCGCCTCGTCCCCGCTCGGCATGAACCACCCGGCGCTGGCCGACGACGCGGCGTTCCGCGAGGAGCTCGCCACGGCCGCGATCAACAAGCCGTCCAACTCCGACATCTACACGGTCGAGATGGCACGCTTCGCCGACACCTTCGCGCGCGTGCTCGGCGACCCCGCACTGCCGCACCTGTTCTTCATCGACGGCGGCGCGCTCGCCGTCGAGAACGCGCTCAAGGTGGCCTTCGACTGGAAGTCGCGGCACAACGAGGCGAACGGCCGCTCGCCGGAGCTGGGCACCCGGATCATGCACCTGGAGCACGCGTTCCACGGCCGCTCCGGATACACGATGTCGCTCACGAACACCGAGCCGGGCAAGGTCGCCCGGTTCCCGAAGTTCGACTGGCCCCGCATCCCGTCCCCGTACCTGGCCGAGGGCAAGGACATGGACGCGGCCGAGGCGGAGGCGCTGGCCGCCGCCCGCGCGGCGTTCGAGGCCGCGCCGCACGACATCGCGGCGTTCATCATGGAGCCGATCCAGGGCGAGGGCGGCGACCACCACTTCCGCCCCTCGTTCCTGCAGGGCATGCAGACGCTGTGCCGCGAGTTCGACGCGCTGTTCATCCTCGACGAGGTGCAGACGGGTGCGGGGATCACCGGCACGGCGTGGGCCTACCAGCAGCTCGACGTCACGCCCGACGTCGTCGCCTTCGGCAAGAAGACCCAGGTCTGCGGCGTCATGGCGGGCGGCCGTGTCGACGAGGTGCCGGACAACGTGTTCGCCGTCTCCTCGCGCATCAACTCCACGTGGGGCGGCAACCTCACCGACATGGTGCGCTCGCGCCGCATCCTGGAGACCTACGAGGCCGAGGGCCTGCTGGACCGGTCCCGTGCACTGGGCAAGCAGCTCAAGGACGCCCTGGGCGAGCTGGCCGCGCGGCACGAGGGCGTGACCGACGTGCGCGGCCGCGGCCTGATGTGCGCGCTGACCCTGCCCTCGCGCGAGGTGCGCGACCGCGTCCTGGCCGCGCTCACCGAGCGGGGCGTGCTGCTGCTGGGCTGCGGCGAGCGGTCGGTCCGGTTCCGCCCGGCCCTGACCGTCACGGCGGAGGCCCTGGAGGCCGGCGTCCGGGCCCTCGACGAGGCCCTCACGGCCACCCTCTGAACCTGTCAGACGTACAGGGCACCCCAGCGTCCTGTACGTCTGACACCTTATTCGTCCTCGGCGGCGACGCTGTCGGCGATGCGGACCAGCTCGGCGACCGTCGGCCCCGCGCTCCCCGTGGGCGTGCGGCCGACGGTCGCGAGCAGCAGGTACGAGCCGACGTCGTCCGTCCACTCCACGCGCACCGGGCCGTACCCGTTGTTGTCCACCCGGGTGACCCGCGCGTCGCCGCCCGACTCGGCCAGCTTCTGCCACTCGACGGTCACGGTGTCGCCGGACAGCTCGTCCGACAGCTCCGTGGAGTCCGGGTAGGCCACGTAGAGGATGGCGGACGCCGGGTGGTACGCGCCCGCGCGGACGTCGTCGGCGGGCCAGCCGGGACCGGGGCCGCCGCGGAAGGTCTCGGCGTTCACCTCGCCGTCCAGCGGGTAGGTGATCCACGTGCCCAGGTGGTCCTCCGCCGTGGTGCGGCCGATGCCGGCCGAGATGTCGGCGGGGCACTCGGCCACGGCGCGCCGGACGTCGTCGGGCACCCAGTGCGGCTGCCGCAGGCCCTCCGCGCACGTGCCGACCGTGAGGTCGGTGGCGTCGGCGGGCGCCACGACGGGCTCCTCCTCCCCGGACCCGAGCACGAGCGTGACCACCACGATGATGATCGCGCCGAGCAGCGTCACCGCCCCGCCGAGCAGCCACTCGGGGCGGATGCGTGGCTCGTCGATCGTGGTGACCACGTCAGCCCCCGCACTCGATCTCGGTCACGGCGTCCCGCGACAGGGCGATCACCGTGTCCGACGCGACCGGGCTGAGCGCCACGCCCGGCGGCACGACCGAGCCCCAGTCGCAGTCGTTCTCGGCGAAGTACGCCTCCCGTGCGCCGCCGTCGGGCGCCCAGTACCGGACACGGTGGTCCGGACCCTGGCACTCGAACTCCGGGTCGCACACGGAGACCACGAGCGCACGCATGGTGACCCAGGTGCTCTCGTCGACGCAGCCCGTGACCGGCAGGCCGTTGTAGGCCTGGAAGGCCT
Organism: Promicromonospora thailandica; assembly: GCF_024171955.1. Lineage (GTDB taxonomy): Bacteria > Actinomycetota > Actinomycetes > Actinomycetales > Cellulomonadaceae > Promicromonospora > Promicromonospora thailandica. The sequence goes on from NZ_JAMTCS010000005.1 coordinate 152,529, forward strand.
CGGTGGCCACCTCCGACTGCGCGTCCCACGACCCGTCGACGGGCTGGAGCCCCGTGCCCGCCCACAGCACGTTCTGGGCCGCGACGACCGCCCCGCCGCTGGTCGCACCGCACTCCCCGACCGGGTCGTTGGAGACCCACATCGCGCTGGAGTGCATCGCCTGCACCACGGCGGCGACCAGCAGCGCGGCGACGACCGTGCCGCCGCCCGCCTGCAGCCAGGTCCGGGTGCTGGGCATGTCCTCGACGCTCCTTCGTCCGCGTGCCCGTGGTCGGGCCGCGATCGCGAGCGTAACAATCCGCCCTTAGTAGACGGAAGCGACGCACCGGACATCTACGGCGGCGGGCGCGGGCCGCGGAAGTTTCACGAGGGTGAATTCAGCAGGTGACGAGGCACCGCACCGGGGTAGTGTCGGGCGCATGCTGCGGCCCCTGATCGGCCCGCCTCGCCTGCGGCCGGGCGACACGGTGGCCGTCGTGGCGCCGTCGGGCCCGGTGCCCGCCGAACGGCTGGACGCCGGCGTGCGCCGGCTGCGGGACTGGGACCTCGAGGTGCAGGTGATGCCGCACGTGCGGGACACGCACCCGGTGCACAGCTACCTCGCGGGCTCGGACGCCGCCCGCGCGGCCGACTTCCAGGAGGCGTGGCTCGACCCCGACGTCCGCGCGGTCTTCGTGGCGCGCGGCGGGTACGGCGCCAGCCGGATGATCGACCTGACGGACTGGGACGCGCTCGCCGCCACGGACCCCAAGGTGCTCGTCGGGTACAGCGACTGCACGGTGCTGCACCAGGCCGTGGCCCAGCACCTGGGCGTGGTGTCGCTGCACGGGCCCATGCCGGGCACCACGTCGTTCCTCGACTCCCTCGTCGCCCGCGAGCACCTGCGCCGCACCCTGTTCGAGCCGGAGGTGACGCAGGCCATCACCGGGCCGGGTGCCCACACCCTGGTGGGTGGCACGGCCCGCGGGGTCACGACGGGCGGGTGCGTCTCGCTGCTGGCGACGTCCGTCGGCGTGGGGAGCCCGGCGCCGTCGGCCGCGGGCGGCATCGTGCTGCTGGAGGACGTCGACGAGCAGGCCTACCGCATCGACTCGTTCCTCACCCACCTGCTGCGCACGGGCTGGTTCGACGGCGCCGTCGGCGTCGTGCTCGGCTCGTGGCAGGACTGCGGCGCGGTCGAGCCCGTGGTGCTCGACCTGCTCGGACCGCTCGGCATCCCGGTGCTGGGCGAGCTCGGGTTCGGCCACGGTCCCGACCCGCTCACGGTGCCGCTCGGCGTCGAGGCCCGGCTCGACGCCGACGCCGGCACGCTGACCCTGGGCGAGCCGGCGCTCGGCCTGCGCTGAGCCGGGCTACCGTCCGGCGTCCGGCTCGGACGTCTGGCCCTCGAAGTAGGTCTGCAGCACCACCGTCGTGCGGGTCGACACCTTGGCCGTGCGCCGGATCCGCCCGAGCAGCTCCTCCAGCGCGCGCGGCGACGCGACGCGCACGGTCAGCAGGTAGTTCGCGTTGCCGGCCACCGAGTAGCAGGACTCGATGCCGGGCATGCCCCGCAGGCGGTCCGGGGCGTCGTCCTCCTGCGCCTGGTCCAGGGGGGTGATCTCGACGAACGCCGACAGCGGCAGCCCGACCGCCTCCGGGTTCACCACGGCCCGGTAGCCGGTGATCACGCCGCGGGCCTCCAGCTTGCGCACCCGCACCTGCACGGCGGACAGCGACAGGCCCGAGATCTCGGACAGCACCGCCAGGGTGGTGCGCCCGTCGTTGCGCAGCGCGTCCACGAGCGCGCGGTCGATCCCGTCGAGCGGTGTCACGTCGTTCTCGGTCATCCCGCCACCTCCGCCGCTTCGAGCCAGGCCGCCTCGAGCTCGTCGCGCTCGTCCGCGAGGTCGCGAAGCTCCGCGTCGAGCCGCGCGACGGCCTGGTAGTCCGTGGCCTGCTGCGCGATCGACTCGTGCAGCTCGGCCTCCTTCTCGGCAATCTTCGCAAGACGGCGCTCGATACGGGAGACCTCCTTCTTCGCGGCGCGGATGTCGCGCTGCGAGACGTCGGGCCCGGCCGTCCCGGGGCCACCGCCCGTGGCGCCGTCCGAGGCGGCCGCGCCCGCCGGCGCGCCCGCGTGCGTGGCAGACCGAGCCTCCGCCCGCAGCCGCAGGTACTCCTCGACGCCCCCGGGGAGGTCCCGGATCGTGCCGTCGCCGAGCAGCGCGACCTGCCGGTCCGCGACCCGCTCCAGGAGGTACCGGTCGTGCGAGACGACGATCAGCGTGCCCGGCCAGCCGTCCAGCAGGTCCTCGACGGCGGCGAGCGTGTCGGTGTCGAGGTCGTTGGTGGGCTCGTCGAGCAGCAGCACGTTCGGCTCGGCGACCAGCAGCCGCATGAGCTGGAGCCGGCGCCGCTCGCCGCCGGACAGGTCGCGCACGGGCGTGTAGGCGCGCTCGCGCGTGAAGCCGAGCTTCTCGGTGAGCTGCGCCGCCGTGAGCTCCTTGCCGTCGACGACGATCCGGCCCTTCTCCTGCTCGATCACCTCCACGGCCGTGAGCCGCCCGAGCTCGTCCAGCTCCGTGACGTCCTGCGACAGCTCCCGCACATGGATGGTCTTGCCCCGCTTGACGCGGCCGGAGTCCGGCTCCCGCCGCCCCGCGAGCAGCGCGAGCAGCGTGGTCTTGCCCGCGCCGTTCACGCCGACGACGCCGTACCGGTCGCCCGGGCCCAGCCGCCACGTGACGTCGTCGAACAGGACCTTGGCGCCGGGCGCGTCCGGGCCGGGCACCGCCACGCTCACCGACTCCAGGTCCAGCACTTCCTTGCCGAGCCGGCGGGTCGCGGTGCGCGCCAGCTCCATGGTGTCGCGCGGCGGCGGCTCGTCGGCGATGAGCGCGGACGCCGCGTCCAGCCGGAACTTGGGCTTGGAGGTGCGGGCCGGGGCCCCGCGGCGCAACCAGGCCAGCTCCTTGCGCAGCAGGTTGTCACGCTTCTCCGCCGCCGTGGCGGCCTGCCGCGCGCGCTCGGCCCGGGCCAGCACGTAGGCCGCGTAGCCGCCCTCGTAGCCGTCCACCGCGCCGGTCCCGTCGCCGCGCACCTCCCACATGCGCGAGCAGACCTCGTCGAGGAACCACCGGTCATGCGTCACGACGACGAGCGCGCCGTTCGCGCCCGGCCGCCCGTACCGCTCGCGCAGGTGCGCGGCCAGCCACGCCACGCCCTCGACGTCGAGGTGGTTGGTGGGCTCGTCGAGCAGCAGCACGTCCGGGTCGCGCACCAGGAGGGCCGCGAGCGCCACGCGGCGGCGCTGCCCGCCGGAGAGCTTGGCGACCGGCGCGTCCCAGGCGAGGTCGGCCAGCAGGCCCTCCTGCACCTCGCGGACGCGGGAGTCGGACGCCCACGTGTGCGTCGCGGCGTCGCCGTGCACGACGTCGAGGACGGTCGCGTCGGCGGCGAGGTCGTCACGCTGGTCGAGCATCCCGAGGGTGGAGCCGCCCACCCGGGTGACGCGTCCGCCGTCGGGCGGCACGGTGGCCGCCAGGATGCGCAGGAGGGTCGACTTGCCTGCCCCGTTGGGGCCGACGACGCCGACCCGGTCGCCGTCGTCGAGGCCGAGCGAGACGCCGGCCAGGAGGGTGCGGGTGCCGATGGTCAGCGCTATGCCGTCCGCGCCGAGGAGATGTGCCACCAGTCAAGGGTAGTCGCGCGCTAGGCTCACCCCGGCCGACGGCGGTCGCACCCGGCGCACGCCGCCCGCCGGCCCGCGGAACGACGATGCGAGGAGCACAGACGTGGCCCAGTTCGACATGCCGCTGCCCGACCTGGAGCGGTACGCCCCCGAGATCGAGGAGCCGGACGACTTCGACGACTTCTGGGCCGGGACGCTGGCGGAGGCCAGGACGTTCGACGCCGCGCCCGCGGTGGAGCGGGTCGACACGGGCCTGACCCAGGTGCTGGTCGACGACGTGACCTTCCCCGGCTTCGGCGGCCACCCGGTCAAGGCGTGGCTGACCCGCCCGGCACACGCGGACGGCGACCTGCCCGTGGTGGTGGAGTACCTGGGCTACGGCGGTGGGCGCGGCCTGCCGTACGACCACCTGCAGTGGGCGGCCGCGGGCTACGCGCACCTCGTGATGGACACGCGCGGCCAGGGTTCGGGCTGGGGTGCGGGCGGCGGGACGCCGGACCCGGTGGGCTCGGGTCCCGCGTCTCCCGGCTTCATGACGCGCGGCGTCCTCGACCCGCACGAGCACTACTACCGCCGGGTGTTCACCGACGGCGTGCGCGCGGTGGACGCCGTCCGCGCGATCGCGGGGCTGGACCCGGAGCGGGTCGCGGTGACGGGCGGGAGCCAGGGCGGCGGCATCACGATCGCGGTGGCGGGCCTGGTGCCCGACGTCGTGGCGGCGATGCCGGACGTGCCGTTCCTGTGCCACTACCGCCGCGCGGTGTCGATCACGGACGCCATGCCGTACGGCGAGATCACGAAGTATTTGTCGGTGCACCGCGGTCCCGAGGTCGAGGCGCAGGTGTGGCGCACGTTCTCGTACCTGGACGGCGTCTCGTTCGCGCGCCGCGCCCGCACGCCCGGCCTGTTCTCGACGGCCCTCATGGACGCGACCTGCCCGCCCTCGACCGTGTACGCGGCGTACAACGGGTGGGCCGCCGGGCAGGCGGACGTGGCCCGCGAGATCGACGTCTACCCGTACAACATGCACGAGGGCGGCGGCGACTACCGCTTCCCCCGGAAGCTGGAGTGGCTGGGCGCGACGCTCTGACCGCCCCGGCGGGCGGGCGTGTCACAGCCGGGCGGTAGGCTCCCCACCGCACGACCCATCCCCGGAGGTGTTCCCGTGCCCGACTTCGACCTGCCGCTCGTCGCGGTGACGCCGGCTGGCCCGCCCGCCACCGACGAGCCCGCGAACTTCGACCTGTTCTGGTCACGGACGCTCGCGGAGCACCGTGACATCGAGGTGGCCCCTGAGCTGACCGCCGCGTCGGCCCGGTCCCGGGGCCTCGTGGCCGAGGCGGTGACCTTCGCCGGGTTCGGCGGGCGACCGGTGACCGGGCGCCTGCTCACGCCGGCCGACGCCGCCGGCCCGCTGCCGGGTGTCGTCGAGCTGCGGCCCGCGGGCCGGGACGCCGGGCGCGACCTGGAGTGGCTCGCCCCGGGCGGGTTCGTGCACCTCGTGGTCGAGCTGCCGGGCGACGACCTCGACGATCCCTACAACCGTGGTGTCTTCACGGATGCCGTGCGCGCGGTGCAGGCCCTGCGCACCGTGACGAGCGTGGATCCCTCCCGCGTCGCGGTGCTCGGCACCGGCCCGGTGGCCGCGGCCGCCGTGGCCGCGGCGGGGCTCCTGCCGGACCTCGCGTGCGCCATGGTGGAGGGCGACGTCCCCGCGGCGCACAAGGACTCCCTGGTGGCGTTCGCCCGGCGCGCGAGCACGCCCCTCCAGCTCACGCAGGGCGCGGGCGCGCAGGTGCTGCTGGAGGAGTGGGGCTTCAACGCGGCGCTCGCCCTGGCCGCGATGACCGGCACGGTCAAGCGGGTGGTCGAGTGTGTGCTCACCGAGGACGACGACGTGCCGGGCCGCCGCGCCCGCTGGATCACGGCGCACACGCACCTCGCGAACGTCTTCGTGCCGCAGGTCGCGTACTGAGGCCCTAGCTCCGCGCCACCGACGTGACCACCTGCGTGCCCGGGGCCGGCCCGGTCGCGCACCAGATCTGGTCGACGACGTCGGCCGCCGTCCACGCCGCGCCCAGCGCCAGGGCGTGCTGCCGGGACCGGCCGAGGGCGGCGACGGTGGGGCCGGACCCGGAGACGACGACGCCCAGGGCGCCCGCCTCCGTGGCCACCTCCAGCACCTCGGCGAGCTCCGGGCGCAGGTCGAGTGCGGGCCGCTCGAGGTCGTTGTGCAGGGCCTTGCCGAGCGCGACCGGGTCCCCGGCGCGCAGCGCGTGCATGAGCTCGGTGTCGTCGGCGGGCGCGACCGCGGGCGTCGACGGGCCGGCCAGCTCGTCGAACCGGCGGAACACGCTGGGCGTCGACAGCCCCGTGCGCTGCGTGCCGAAGCACCAGTGGAACTCCCCGCGCGTCATCGCCGGGGTCAGCAGGTCGCCCCGGCCGGTTCCGACGGCGGTGTGCCCGAGCAGCGAGAACGGCACGTCCGCACCGAGCTCGGCGGCCATCTCGACCAGCTCGGCACGTGGCACACCGGCCTCCCACAGCGCGTCGCAGGCCACGAGCGCGGCCGCCGCGTCCGCGGAGCCCCCGGCCATGCCGCCCGCCACCGGGACACCCTTGGTGACGTGCAGCGCGACGTCGGCCGCCAGGCCCGTGCGGTCGGCCAGCAGCGCGGCGGCCCGCCACGCGAGGTTGGTCTCGTCGGTCGGCACGGCCTCGGCCTGCGGGCCCGAGACCGTCAGCGAGATGCCGGCGCCGGCCGGAACCTGGGTGGCCGTGACCTCCTCGAAGAGGGACACGGCCTGGAAGATGGTCGCCAGCGGGTGGTAGCCGTCGGCACCGACGGGCCCGACGCGCAGCGCCAGGTTGACCTTTCCGGGCGCGCGCACCCGGACGGACGGCTCAGGGGCCGCGCTCAGCCGCGCGCTCACTCGCCCGCCTCCCCCGCCGCGCCGGGCAGGTGCTCGGCGATGCGGGCGAACTGCTCCACGGTCAGGGTCTCGCCGCGCGCTCCCGGGTCCACACCCGCGGCGCGCAGGGCGGTCTCGGCCGCGGCGCCCGAGCCGAACAGCGCGGACAGGGCGGCGCGCAGGGTCTTGCGCCGCTGCGCGAAGGCAGCGTCGACGACGGTGAACACCGCCTCGCGCGGCGCCGTGGTCTCGGGTGGCTCCCGCCGCTCGAGCTGCACCAGCGCGGAGTCGACGTTGGGCGCGGGCCAGAAGACGCTGCGCCCGATGGTGCCGGCCCGGCGCGCCGACGCGTACCAGGCGGCCTTCACCGAGGGGACGCCGTAGATCTTGCTGCCCGGGGCGGCCGCGATCCGGTCGGCCACCTCGGCCTGGACCATGACGAGCACACGCTCCAGGGAGCCGAACCGCTGCAGCATGGTCAGCAGCACGGGGACGGCCACGTTGTAGGGGAGGTTCGCCACGAGCGCCGTCGGCGGGTCGCCGGGCAGGGCCGTGACGTCCATCGCGTCGGAGAGCACGGCCTCGAAGTCGGACTCGGGGAACCGCGCCCGCACGGTCGCGGCGATCTGGCCGGCGAGCACCGGGTCGATCTCGATGGCCACGACCGACGCGCCGGCCTCCACGAGGCCGAGGGTCAGGGACCCCAGCCCCGGGCCGACCTCGACGACCCGCTCCCCCGGCCTGAGGCCGGCGGTGCGCACGATCTTGCGGACCGTCCCGCCGTCGTGCAGGAAGTTCTGGCCCAGCGTCTTGGTGGGCCGCACGCCCAAGCGCCCTGCCAGGTCGCGGATCTCCGCGGGACCGAGCAGGGCGCCTGAGGTTTCGTTCATGCAGGGGAGCCTAACTGACAGGGGTCAGTACCAGCCCACCGACTCCGAGTGACCCCACGCACCGCACGGCGTGCCGTAACGGTCCGCGATGTAGCCCAGGCCCCACTCGATCTGCGTGGCCGGGTTGGTGGCCCAGTCGGAGCCCGCCGAGCCCATCTTGGAGCCCGGCAGCGCCTGCGGGATGCCGTAGGCACCGGACGACGGGTTGGCCGCCTGGTAGTTCCAGCCGGACTCCCGCTCCCAGAGGAGCTCGAGGCAGGTCCACTCCGAGCCGGTCCACCCACGGGCGGCGGCCATCTGCTGGCCGATCTCCTTGACGGAGCCCGCCGGCGCCGGGGCGCTGGTGGTGGCAGCGGTCGTCGTCGGCTCGGCGGAGGTCTCCTCCACCACGACCGGACGCTCCTTGGTGCCGTCGACGACGACCCGGTCGACCGGCTTCTTCGTCACCTTGTCGGAGATCTCCTTGCGGTGGACGACCTCGCCGTCGATCGTGCGCACCTGGACGACCCGGGTGCGCACACCCTTCTCGCCCTCGGTCCGCACCACGTCGGCCAGGTCCTCGTAGCGGTCGCCGTCCTTGACGGTCTTCGTCGAGAAGTCCAGGTCGATGCGCTGGGTCACGCGCTTGGTCTCGACACGCTGCACCTGGACGGCGACGTCCGCGCCGGCCTTGTCGGCCGCGGTCGCGTCCTTGCCGCGGATGACCTTGTCCTCCGCGAGCGACGCCACGGGGGCGATGCTGACCAGGTCGTCCTTGTCGAGCTCGATCTCGAGCCCGTCCAGCACGCTGTCGACGCTCTCGGAGTGGTCCTCGACCACGCGGGTCCTGCCGTCGGCCACGACCGCGACCGGGCCGTCGTCGTTCAGGCGCAGGGGCAGCGACGCGCGGTCGCCGGAGCGGGAGGCCACGAGGGCGACGTCGCCGCCACGCTCGGCCAGGGTGCTCAGGGCCTCGCTCGCGTCGGTGACGGTGACCCAGACGTCTCGCTGGTCCTTGCCGTCGGTCATGGTGACCTGGCGGCCGTAGCGGACCACGATCTCGTCGCCGTCGGAGAGGGTGGCGTCGACGCCCGGGGCGACGAGGTCCCGCTCGCCCAGGCGGATGCCCTGCGACTCCAGCATGCCCTGGACGGAGCCGGAGTAGGTGGTGAGGGTCTGGGTGGTGCCGTCGACGTCGAGGGTGACGGTCTTGCGTGCCTCGGCGAAGGCGACCGAGCCGGAGGCGACGATCGCGACGGCGGAGAGGCCGGCCACGAGCGGCCAGCGACGGCGGTTCTTCTGGGGGGTGGTCCGGGTGGCTGCTGCCTCGGACGGTGAGTCGATGCTGGGGATGGAGCCAGAACTCAGCTGCTCAGAACGGGGGTTCACTCGTGTCCAGTCGTCGGACGTCCCGGGCACGGGCGGCGAGACGGGCACCCGCACGCGCGGGAGTCCTACCACGATCCGGCCTGGGGGCCAGGCGGCTCGTACGAGCCGTCGCGGTCTCGACCGGCCGATCCGGCGGTCTGACACCGTCCGCGAGGGTCCGCATCGGGTGCCGCCCCTGCCGCCGCGGAGGTGCTGTGCGGTACACCACAAGGCACCCCCACGCCAGCGAGGACAACCGAACGTAACTGATTTGTTATCGCTCGGACAAATATCTCGGGGAATTGACACTGTGGTCTCGGTCACTCGTCTTGGACGCTCGTCCATGTCATTCGGCGGCCTTCCGGAGAGTCTTTCGAGGTCAGGACAGACCCAGGGCGGACGAGCACGCGGGCCACTGGCCCCATCCCGACCGCTCCTGGAGAGCCTGGGCGCGCATCGTCTGCTCGGCGGCCGACGCCTCCGACGGCAGACCCGACCCGCCCATCGCCTCCCAGGTCTCCTGCGAGAACTGGTAGAGCCCGTAGTACCCGTTGCCCGTGTTCGTGGCGGGGTTCCCGCCCGACTCGCACTCGGCCAGGCTCGACCAGACGCCGCCCGCGGGCGCGGAGAGGCTCTGGGCCTGCGTCTCGCCGTCAGGGTCCGCGTCGTCGCCCTCGTCGCCGCCCTTGTCGTCGCCCTTGCCGTCACCCTTGCCGGCGTCCTTCTCGGCGCCCTTCTCGGTGTCCTTCTGGGTGCTCTTCTCCGTGTCCTTCTGGGTGCTCTTCTCCGTGCTCTTCTCCGTCGCCTTGTCCTTGGGCTCGGGCTTCGGCTTCGGCCGGGGCTTGCTGCCGTACATGATCAGCTTGTCGACGGGCTGCTTCGAGACCCAGGAGTTCAGCTTCTCCTTCGCCACGACCTCGCCGTCGATCCGGGTGACGTCCCACGACGTCACCCGCTCGCCCGGCGCTCCCGACCGGGCCAGGTACGGGGCCAGGTCCACGTAGTGGTCGGGGTCGGAGGCCGTCACCGTCTCGAACGGGATCTCGCTCACCGTCTCCTCGATCGAGGCCTGCACCGTGCGCACGACGACGGTCAGCACCGGCTCCGTCGCGCCCTCCGGCTGCCGGTGCCCGACGCTGATCCGGTCGTCGCCGTCCACCCGGACGTCGTGCGCGGCCAGGAGCCGGTCGAGCGTGACCGCGCCCTCGGCCACCTCCCGCGTCTCGCCGCCGGCCACCAGCGTCACCGGGCCGTCCGTGTCGAGCGGCAGGGGCAGCGTCGCCGTGCCGCCGGCCCGGGTGGGCAGGAGCACGACGTCGTCCCCCTGCGCGGAGAGCGTCGCGAGCGCCTGGTCGGCATCGAGCGCGGCCACCCAGGCGGTCCGGCGCTCGCCGTCGGCCCGCAGCGTCAGGCGGTGCCCCGACCGGACCACGACCGTGTCGCCCTCGCGCAGCGTGGCGTCGAGGCCGGGCGTGACCTCGTCGTGGACCCCGACCTCGACACCCTCGCCGGCCAGCAGGTCGGCGACGTCGCCCTCGAAGGTCTCGACGGTGGTCGTCTCGCCGTCCACGTCGACCGTGACCGTCTTGTGCGCCGCGGCGTACGTGGCAGCCGCGCCCGCCCCGGCGAGGGCGACGGCCGCGACCGTGACGAACGCCGCGGTCCGGTGCCGGCGCGGGGCCGCCTCGGGCGGCGGGGGCGGGGGCGGGGGTGGTTCCGCGACGTACCCGAAGCCGTCCGCGGGCTCGTCGCCGGGCGCCACGACCGGCAGCGGGCCGGACGGGTGGCCGGGCGGGAGCTGGTCCATGACCTCGGACACCGCGGTCTCGGCCTCGGCCGCCGTGTCAGGGATCAGCTCGGGCGCCAGGTACGGCGCGGCGAACATGGCCGCGGGGAAGACCTCGTCCGCGCGCGGTGGCGGGCCGAAGAGCTCGGTGATGCCGACGTCGCCGTCGGCCTCAGGGTCGATGTAGGAGTCGCTGGGGCTGCCCTGAGCCGGATGCGGAGATGTCACGCGGGTCCAGTCCTCGAGCGGTCCGGGCACGGAGACCGGAGCGACGCGACTCGCACGCGCCTCCCGCGCTGGGACGCGGGGCCCGGCCGGCCGATCCGGCGGTCTCCCAGACCGTAACCCCACCGTTACCAGATGCAAGCCAACCGGCGATTAGACACGCGTGAATGGCCGGGAGCATCCCGCATTACCCCAAATTTCCGTGGGCGAGAACGGGGGTCAGTACCAACCGATGTCCACGGAGTGGGCCCAGGCGGCACACGGCGTGCCGTACCGGCCGGAGATGTAGCCCAGCCCCCACTCGATCTGCGTGGCCGGGTTGGTCAGCCAGTCGCTGCCCACGGAGGCCATCTTGGAACCCGGGTTGGCCTGCGCGATGCCGTACGCCTCGCTGCTCGGGTTGTCCGCGTTCCAGCGCCAGCCGCTCTCCTTCTGCCAGAGCTGGTCCAGGCAGGCGAACTCGTCCGCGCCCCAGCCGCGCTCCGCGGCCATCGCCTGGCCCAGGGCCCGGGCCGAGCCCGGGTCCACCGGGGCGGTGGCGACGTCCATGGTGCCGACCGCGACCACCTCGTTCACCGGCTTGCGCGTGACCTTCCGCTCCACCACGGTGCGCTCGACGACGGCTCCGCCGACCGTCTTCACCGCGTAGGTGACCTCGGCCTCGCCCGGCACGCCCGCGGTACGGATCGACTCGTAGCCCTTGGGCAGGCTCGGGTCCTCGACCGTCTCGGTCTCGAACGGCAGCACCTCGGTCACGGTGCGCGACGACGACGCGTCGCGGCTCACCATCACGACCATGCCGTCCACCGCGGCGGCGTCGAGCGGCACGGACGTGACGTCGCCGTCGGCCAGCGAGATGCCCGCCTCCTGGAACACACCGCGTACCGTCGACTGCGTCGTGTGGAACTCCAGCACGGAGCCGTCCACCGCGATGTTGAGCTTCTTGACGGTCGAGAAACGCACCGGGTCGCGGTCGAGCCGCGCCGTGCGGGAGGCGGTGGCGAGGGCGCCGTCGCCGCGGGGGCCGAGCGACGCGAGGAACTCGCCGACCGTGCCCGCGGTGGTGCGGACCGTGATGACCTGGCCGTCGAGCTCGAAGGTGACCGGCCGGCTGGTACGGACCACCACCGTGCCGCCCGCCTCGAGCGTCTCCTGCGGGGCGGGCTGCACGACGTCGTCGGCGCCCAGGTCGATGTTCTGCGAGGCGAGCGCCTCCACGACCGTGCCGCCGTACACGCCCACCGTGCGCACGGTGCCGTTGTAGTCGATGGTCACGGTGCTCGCGTTCGCGACGTAGACGCCGCTCACCGCCAGCAGCGTGCCCACGACGGCGCCACGCACCATCCACCGGGCCGGCGTGCTCGCGAGCCACGGCCGTGCGTACCTCACCACGAGCACCAGACCGTAACGGAACGAACCGCACGGGAGAAGAGATTCGAACAGGAAATGAAATGCCGCATTTCTGGGGTCAGAGAGCCGTTCTCGCCACACTCACCACGTGCCGTAGACCCGTTCCGACGTCGCGGCGAGGTCCGCGCACAGGACCGCCAGGTCCTCGTCCAGGTGGGCGGCCATGGCACGCACCGTGTGCGCGACGGCGAACGGTGCGTTGGGTCGGCCCCGGAACGGGTGCGGCGTCAGGTACGGGGCGTCCGTCTCTACGAGCAGCAGCGCGCGCGGCGCCACGCTCAGTGCCGCACGGAGGTGGTCGTTCGCCTTGAACGTGACCGGCCCGGCGAAGGACAGGTACCAGCCGTGCTCCGCGCAGACGCGGGCCATCTCGGCGTCGCCGCTGTAGCAGTGGAAGACGGTGCGCTCGGGCGCGCCGTCGGCGAGCAGGACCTCGATGACCTGGGCGTGCGCGTCCCGGTCGTGGATCTGCAGGGCCAGGCCGAGCTCCTTGGCCAGGGCGATGTGCGCACGGAAGGCGTCCCGCTGCGCCTGCTCGCCGCGCGGCCCGGTGCGGAACAGGTCCATGCCGGTCTCACCGATCGCGCGGACCCGGTCGTTGCCCTTGGCGAGCCCCGCGATCTCCGCGATCGCGTCGTCCAGGCCGACGGCGTGGTGCTCCTGCACCTCGGGCACGAGCCCGTCCGGCCCCACCTCGTCGATCCCGGCGTGCAGCGTCGCCTCGTTCGGGTGGATGGCCACGGCCCCCACCACCCCGCTGAGTGCTGGGTATCCGCCCTTTTCTGTGTGCCAGGAGGGCGAAAGTCCAGCACTCAACACGGAGGGCTGGGTCAGGAGGTCTACCGTCCAGCGGGCCGACGGGAGGTCGCAGCCCACCTGGACCACCCGGTCCACGCCCGCGGCGGCCGCCCGGGCGAGGTGGTCGGCCACCGACGGCGGCCAGGCCAGGCCGGCCGGCTCGCCGTCGGGCGCCTCGTCCGGGAGCACCGACGCGATGTGGTCGAGGTGGGTGTGGTTGTCCACGACCGGGACGGGCAGCGGCTCCGGGTCGGCCGGGAACCCCCGCTCGCGCGTACGCCTCGCCATCCGGTCAGTCCACCGGCCCGGCGCCGAACCGCTCGCGGTAGCCCTCCAGGTCCTCGTCGCTGATCTTCGCGAACAGCACGGGAGGCACGGTGAAGGCGGTCCCGGCGGGCACGGCGTCGAGGGACGTCGCCTCCTCGGGCGTGACCCACGTGGCGGCGTCGCCGTCGAGCGCGAACACGCCGCGCAGCGTCGCCGCGCTGTGCGGGATGAACGGCTCGGAGACCACGGCGTAGAGCCGGATCAGGTTCATGGCCGTGCGCAGCGTGACGGCCGCGGCGTCCTGGTCGGTCTTGACCTGCTTCCAGGGCTCCTTCTCGACCAGGTACGCGTTGCCCGCGGACCACAGCGCCCGCAGGGCGCCCGCCGCCTTGCGGTACTGGAGGGCCTCCATGTGCTCCTCGAGCTCGGCGAGCAGCCGCGCCACCTCGGCCCCCAGGCGCGCCTCGGCGTCGCCCGGCTCACCGCCCGCGGGCACCGTCTCGCCGAACCGCTTGGCCGAGAACGTCAGCACCCGGTTCACGAAGTTGCCGAGCGTGTCTGCCAGGTCCTTGTTCACCGACCCGGCGAACTGCTCCCACGTGAACGACGAGTCGTCCGACTCCGGGGCGTTCGCGATCAGGTAGTAGCGCCAGTAGTCGGCCGGCAGGATCTCCAGGGCCGCGTCCGTGAAGACGCCGCGCTGCTGGGACGTCGAGAACTTGCCGCCGTAGTAGTTGAGCCAGCTGAAGCCCTTGACGAAGTCGACCATCTTCCACGGCTCGCGGACGCCGAGCTGCGTGGCCGGGAACATCACCGTGTGGAACGGGACGTTGTCCTTGGCCATGAACTGCGTGTACCGCACGTCGGCGGCCTCGTACCACCAGGACCTCCAGTCCCGGGCCTCGCCCGCGGGGGCCGCGTCGGCCCACTCCTTGGTGGCACCGATGTACTCGATCGGCGCGTCGAACCAGACGTAGAAGACCTTGCCCTCTGCGGCCAGCTCGGGCCACGTGTCGGCCGGGACCGGCACGCCCCACTCGAGATCGCGCGTGATCGCCCGGTCGTGCAGACCCTCGGCGAGCCACTTGCGCGCGATCGACGTCGACAGGAGCGGCCACTCCTTGCTGTTCTCGTCGATCCACGCCTCGACCTCGCCCTGCAGCTTCGACTGCAGCAGGAACAGGTGCGTGGTCTCGCGCACCTCGAGGTCGGTCGAGCCGCTGATCGCCGAGCGGGGGTCGATCAAGTCGGTCGGGTCCAGCACACGCGTGCAGTTCTCGCACTGGTCGCCGCGCGCCTTGTCGTAGCCGCAGTGGGGGCACGTGCCCTCGACGTAGCGGTCCGGCAGGAAGCGCCCGTCGACCGGCGAGTACACCTGCCGGATGGCGCGCTCCTCGATGAAGCCGTTCTCGTGCAGACGGCGGGCGAAGTGCTGCGTGATCTCGGCGTTCTGCTGCGACGAGCTGCGGCCGAAGTAGTCGAACGTGAGCCCGAAACCGTCGTAGATCGACTTCTGGGTCTCGTGCGCCTGCGCGCAGAACTCCGCGACCGGCTGGCCGGCCTGGGCCGCGGCGAGCTCCGCCGGCGTGCCGTGCTCGTCGGTGGCGCAGATGTACAGCACGTCGTGGCCGCGCTGCCGCAGATAGCGGGAGTACACGTCGGCCGGGAGCATCGACCCGACCATGTTCCCCAGGTGCTTGATGCCGTTGATGTACGGAAGCGCACTGGTGACAAGGTGGCGAGCCATCGGGGGATGCTCCATTTCTGCGGGACGAGAAGCTGTCGTCCAATCCTAGGGCCACGGGTCGAGGGCGATACCCCGGGGCGTGTGGTGCCGCCGTGGGCTCACGCGAGGGCGGGATCGATCTCGTCGGCCCAGGCGAGGAAGCGCTCGATGATCTCGCGGCGCCAGGCGGGGCCGACCTCGTATGCATCGAACGCCTCGGTGCCCAGCACCTCGGCCCGGGTGAACCTTCCCGAAACCACGACGGCGTCGATGTCGATGAAGTCGCGGGTCTCGCCGCGCGACCACAGGGCGCTCATCTTCCCGGCCACGGCGTCACGGACGTCGAGCACCGGCCCGATCTCGAACCGGGCCGGCGCGAACTCGCGGTAGTTCACGCCCACTGGATCGAACTCGTCTCCCGCGTCGCGTCGTCGGTCACGCTGAAGTCCGCGAAGGTGCGTCCGATCAGGTTGTCGTGGACGGTCAGTCCCTCCGCGAGGAAGGTCGCGCGCAGCTTTGCCACGGACGTCTCGAACAGGCTCGGTGAGGAGACGTTCGTGAACAGGTCGACGTCGGCCGACGGCCGGTCACCGATCCCGTTGACCGCGATCGCGTACCCGCCGGCCAGCACGAAGCCGTAGCCCTCCAGCGCCTCGAGTCCGATCCGGGCCAGGCGCTCGTGGAACGGCAGCATCAGGCGGCCCGTGGGCCGCGGGCACGCGCCGCAAGCGTCGGGAACTTCTGCTCCCAGATCGACCGGCACCTCACCGGGAGGTTCAGGCGTGGCCAGAGTCTCAGCAAGGTGGCCCGATCCAGGTTCCTCGTCTGGTCCGCGATGGAGCCGGAGCGAACCACCCGGGCGTACAGGTTCTCCAGGCGGTCACGATCACCCAGCTCGTACTCGGGGTCGAGGCTCGTGTCGATGTGGGGCCCCACCCGGACCACGCCCGACGTCGGCCCCCGCAGGTCGTCGAGGGACCCGGGGGTGTCGTACGGGATGTGGTCGGCGTAGACGTAGCCGCGCGGCACCGTGCGGTGCTCGTCGGGTACCGCGGACATCCTGCTCACCCCTCCCTGGTTCGTACGAGCTGACCTGATCCGTCGCACCGAGCCTACGACCCGGCCCGGACACCTCCACCAGGCTATCCACAGTTCTAGAGAGATGCCAGGAACCGGCCGTGCGCGACGTGGCAGAGTGGGACGCATGAGCCTGACCGAGTCCGAGTCCGTCCGCCGTGCGCTCGTCGTCGTCGACGTCCAGCCCACGTTCTGCGAGGGCGGGGAGCTGCCCACCGAGGGGGCGAACGAGATCGCCCACCGTGTCGCCGCGTATGCCGCAGCGCACCGCGACCGCTACACGACGGTGCTCACCACGCAGGACTGGCACATCGACCCGGGCGAGCACTTCAGCGACCACCCGGACTTCGTCGACTCCTGGCCGCCGCACGGCGTCGCGGGCTCCGCGAACGCGGAGCTGCACCCCGCGCTGGCCGACCTGCGGCCCGACGCCCGGCTCAAGAAGGGCCAGTACTCGCACGGCTACTCGGGCTTCGAGGGCGCGGACGAGCACGGCCGCGGCCTGGAGACGATCCTCGCCGAGGCGGGCGTGACCGACGTCGACGTCGTGGGCCTCGTCGAGTCGCACTGCGTGAAGCACACCGCGCTGGACGCGCGCCGCGCCGGCCTGCACGCCCGTGTGCTGACCGACCTGACCGTCCCGGTGTCCCCCGAGCTGGGCGCAGCCGCCGAGCAGGAGCTCATGGCCGCGGGCGTCGAGCTCCGCGACTCGGCGGCGCTCTGATCCTGCGCTCGGGCCCTGACAGCCGGCACGAGTTCGGTCGCCTGCCCTCCCCCGCCACGTGACTTCGGTCGCCTGTGCTCCACTGCACCCTGGGTTCGGTCGGTTGCCCTCCTCCGCACCCCGACTTCGGTCACCCGCCCTCCAGTGCAACCTGAGTTCGGTCACCTGCTTTGAGATCGGTCCATCGAACGACCGATCTCGATGCAACCGACCGAACCCACGTCAGGACATGGGCAACCGACCGAACTCAGGGTGCAGTGGAGGGCAGGTGACCGAACCCACAGCGGGACGAGCGCAACCGAGCAACCCCACGGCAGGAAACGAGCAGCCGACCGAACCCGCCAGGCCGGCCACCGAGGGCTAGATCCAGCTCGGCAGCAGCATGAGGCGCTGCCAGTACTCGTACGGCACGGGCATCGCCGTCCAGATGGGGTAGTAGAGCGCGCTCACGCCCACGACCAGCACCACCAGCACGGCCGCCAGCCACACCACGATGCGCCGGTCCGCGCTCCGGCGCGGCGTCCGTTCGAGCCCCACGGCCAGCAGGTGCACCAGCGTCAGGATCACGAACGGCGTGAACACGATCGAGTAGAACGTGAAGATGGTGCGGTCCGCGAGCGGCCAGGAGTACAGGAACCACGGCAGCCAGCCGGCGGCGATGCCGGTGAGCGCCGCGGCGCCACGCCAGTCGCGGTACCGCAGGGAGAGCACGAGCACCACGGGGATCGCGGCCGCACCCAGCCACCACAGCAGCGGGTTGCCCAGCGACGTCACCGCGGTGGCGCAGTCGCCGACCGTGTCCGCGGGGCACGGCCCCTGCCCGGGGGCGTACTTGTCCCAGTAGAACGACGTCGGACGCCACTGGATGATCCAGCCCAGCGGGTGGGACGCGTAGTTGTGCTCCGAGTCGAGGCCGTTGTGGAAGTCCCACATCATGTGGTGGTACTCCAGCAGGGACCGGCCGGCCTCCCAGGCGCCCTGCGCCCAGCCCCATCCGGGCCACCATCCCGGCGGCGCGGCGCCGTTCACCTCGGCCCAGTTGCGCAGGTACGACATCGGGTGCGCGAACCACGCCGACCACGACGCGACGTAGACGAGCACCACGGTGGGCAGCATGACCAGGGCGGCCGGGACGGCGTCGACCACGAGCGCGTCCTCCCACCAGCGCTCGATGCCTGCCGCACGCCGGGCCGTCAGGTCCCAGACGACCGTGAGCAGGCCGAAGGCCGCGACGAAGTACAGTCCGGACCACTTGACGCCGCAGGACAGGCCGAGCGACACCGCCGCCGCGAACCGCCACCAGCGCCAGCCCAGCCGCGGCCCGTACTTCCCCACCGCGCCGCCCGCCTCGACGATCTGCGCCACGCGGTCCGCGAGCCGGCGCCGGGCCCACTCCCGGTCCAGCACCAGGCAGCCGAACCCGACGAGCACCCAGAACATGAGGAACTGGTCCAGCAGGCCGGTGCGCGAGTGCACGATCGCTTCGCCGTCGACCGCGAGCAGGAGACCGGCGACCAGCCCGAGCGCGGTCGAGGCGAACAGGCGCCGCGCGATGCGCACCAGCAGGAACACCGCGAGCACGCCGATCACCGCACTGGCGATGCGCCACGCCACCGGGTCCTGGGCGCCGCCCATCAGGCGCATGCCCAGCGCGATCATCCACTTGCCGACCGGCGGGTGCACCACGTACTCGGCCTCGTCGGCGTCGTACGAGCTCACGTCGCCGGCCTCGAACGCCGGGTTGGGGTCGTCCGGCCACGCGGCCTCGAAGCCCAGGCTGGCCAGCGACCAGCCCTCCTTGACGTAGTACGTCTCGTCGAAGACCAGCTTGCCGGGCCGGCCCAGCTCCCACAGGCGGGCCGCCGCCGCGACCGCCGTCACGAGCAGCGCGCCGAACATGGCCCAGAACCGGTCGGACGCCGTCCGCCCCAGCGCCAGGCGCCGCTCACCGAGCAGGTCGCGCAGGAGCCGGTCCCGCACGGGCGGCTCGGGCTCCGGATGCGCGACGGCAGGAACCGCCCCGGTGCTCACCGCCGCACGGCGCATGTGCGCGCCGAACGTCCCGGGCAGAGCCTGCCGTGCTGCGGCATGACGTGCTCCGGTGGCTTCAGGCTGAGACACCGGGCCAGCATAGAGCGTGGGACCCTGTGCTTCATGACCGACTCGTCCCCGGCTCCCGGGCCCGCGCCCGAGGCCGGCTCCCTCGTCCTGGCCGCCACCCCGATCGGCAACCCCGAGGACGCCTCGCCCCGCCTGGTGCGCCTGCTGTCCGACGCCGACGTCGTCGCCGCCGAGGACACCCGCCGCCTGCACGGGCTGGCCGGGCGCCTCGGCGTCCAGGTGCGCGGCCGGGTCACCAGCTATCACGAGCACAACGAGACGGCCCGCGCGGACGAGCTGCTCGACGTCGTCGCGGGCGGCGGCACCGTGGTGGTCGTGACGGACGCGGGCATGCCGTCGGTGTCGGACCCGGGCTACCGCATCGTGGAGCGCGCGATCGAGCGCGGCCTGCGCGTCACCGCCGCGCCGGGCCCGAGCGCGGTGCTCACGGCGCTGGCGCTCTCCGGCCTGCCCACCGACCGGTTCACGTTCGAGGGCTTCCTGCCGCGCAAGGCCGGCGACCGCGCCCGGACCCTCGCCGCCGTGGCCGCCGAGCCGCGCACCATGGTGTTCTTCGAGGCGCCGCACCGCATCGCGGAGACCCTGGGCGCGATGGCGGAGGCGTTCGGCGCGGACCGGCCGGCCGCCGTCGCGCGCGAGCTGACCAAGACCTACGAGGAGGTACTGCGCGGCACGCTCGCCGACCTCGCGGCGCGCGCCGGCGACGAGCAGCTCCGGGGCGAGATCTGCGTCGTCGTCGGCGGGGCGCCCGCGACGGGCGCGACGGTGGCGGACGTCGTCGACGAGGTGCTGGCCCGCGTCGCCGGCGGCGAGCGCCTCAAGGCCGCGGTCGCCGAGGTGGCCGAGGCCGCGGGCGTGCCGAAGCGCGACCTCTACGCGGCGGCCCTGGCGGCCCGCCCCGCGACCTGACCTGCGCGGGTCACCAGTCGATCTGCGGTGTCGGGTGGTAGCTGGCGCCGTCGCGCCGCCAGGCGGCCGCCTCGACCGCGACGCGGCCGCGGAACGACTCCCAGTCCTTGGCGTCCGCGCGCGACCAGGCGATCTCCGCGACCGCCGCGAGCCGGGGCAGCAGCATGGAGAACAGGTCGGCCCGGCTCACCAGCGTCTCGGTCCACACCGCGGCCGACACACCCTCGACCGCCGCCTCGGGCAGGCCCTCGATCAGCGTCGCGGGGTCCCAGTCGTAGGAGTCGCGCAGCTCGACGAACGCGGCCCACTGCTGGCCCAGCGGGTGCTCGGGCGTGTACTTCATGTCGAGGTACGCCTTGTCGGCCGGGGACATCACGAACCGCGCGCCGGCCTCCGCCGCGCGCAGGAAGGGCGCCGGGTCCGGCCGGGTGTCCCAGTACTGCAGCACCGTCCCCGGCTCCACGAGCACCGGGCCCTCGTCCGCCGCCGGCTCGGGCACCCCGGGCGCCCCGTCCGCCAGCGCCGCGACCGCGGCCTGGTCGCCGTGCGCCGAGCCGCCGGCCTCCTGCCACGCCACGGGGACCTTGCCCGCCCCCGTGATGATCTCCTGGCACAGCACCACGAACCGGCCGAACTCCTCGGCCCCCATGACCAGCACCTCGTCGCCGCCGAAGTGCACCCACGGCCCCAGGGTCATGCGCGCCACGTCGGTGAACACGTCGCGCAGGAACGGCTCGGTCGCGGGCAGGTCGAGGTGGAGCCGCGAGAACCCCACCTCGATCCCGTCGTAGGTGTCGGTGGCCTCGCCGGACGGCGTGAGCTCGCCGTACGCGTGGGTCGCCGCGTTCACGTGCCCGGGCACGTCGATCTCGGGCACGATCACGATCTCCCGCTCGGCCGCGTACTCCTGCAGCTCGCGGTACTCGTCGGCCGTGAGGTACCCGCCGGACGCGCCCGACACGGCCCCCTGCGACGACCGCTCCGTCAGCGCGGGCCGCGACGGGATCTCGAGCCGCCAGCCCTGGTCGTCGGACAGGTGCAGGTGCAGCCGGTTCATCTTGTAGGAGCCCACCAGGTCCACGACGGCCCGCAGGTCGGCCGGCCCGAACCAGTGCCGCACCACGTCGAGCGACAGCCCGCGCCACGGGTACCGCGGCTCGTCCCGGACGACGACAGCGCCCGCCTCGACCGGGCCGCCCGTCTCCCCGCGGCGTGCGTTGACGAGCTGGCGCAGCGTCCGCACGCCGTGCAGCAGCCCCAACCGCTCGGGGGCCGCGACGGTCACGCCGTCCGCCGCCACCGTCAGGGTGTAGCGCTCGGGGTTCCCCGAGCCCTCCGGGCCCGCGGCGGCATCGGCCACGAGCGTCACCGGGGTGCCGTCCTCGGCGACGGTGGCGCCCGCGCCGGCGAGCAGCTCGCCGGCCAGCCGTGCGGTCGCGGCGTCGGGGGCGACCACGGTGACGGTCGTGAGGTCGAGCGCCCCCTCGCCCGGTTCGAGCTCGACAGGTGCGGGAATGACGGCGTCGGCGACGACCGCCGCACCGCTGCTCACGGTAGTCACGATTGTTA
Organism: Promicromonospora thailandica; assembly: GCF_024171955.1. Classification (GTDB taxonomy): domain Bacteria; phylum Actinomycetota; class Actinomycetes; order Actinomycetales; family Cellulomonadaceae; genus Promicromonospora; species Promicromonospora thailandica. The sequence goes on from NZ_JAMTCS010000005.1 coordinate 173,963, forward strand.
GGGCCCCTTCGCTCTGGTGGTGCCCGCAGTTTCTCAGGTTCAGCCGGCGGAGACCAGACCGAGGAGCGGTTCGTCGGGCAGCACGGCCGACGGGTGCGCCGGCGCGGACCAGCCGAGGTAGGTGCGGTCGGGGAGCCCGGCTGCGACGTCGGCCCAGACGCCGTCCGCCGTCGCCAGCCCCTCGCCCGGCGCGGCCGCCGTGAAGACGACGGCCACCTGCGGCGGCACGTCCAGGTCCGCGCGGTCGACGATGGACGCCGCCGTCGACTGGTGCACCTCCAGCATGATCTGGGGCAGGCCCTGCTCGGTGGCGGTCCGCGCGAGCCGGTCGACCACGGCCTGGAGCTCCGCGACGGGCACGGCACCGTCCTGCGCACCCTCGCCCGCGAGGCGGAACTCGGGGTGCACCGACACACCGACGCCCGGGCGCGCGAGCAGCGGCTCGAGCGCGTCGAGCTGCGCGGCCATCGGCTGGTTCCCGGGGGCGATGTCGAGCAGCACGAGCTGCCCGGCGTCGCGGATCGCACCGACGGCGGCCGTGACGGCCTCCAGCGGCTGCTCGTCGACGTGGTTCCCGTCCTCGCCCGCGCTGCCGGACCGGACGCTCGCCACCACGGTGACCAGGGGCGAGCCGTCGAACGCCTCGGCGTTCGCCGCGGCCTCCTCCACCACTCCGGCGGCGTGCGCGGCCGGGTCCGCGATGCCGGCCGGCACCACGTACGACGTCGACACGTACCGGCCCGGGAACAGGCGCAGCATGCCGCCCGGCAGCGTCCGGCCCGACGTCGCGACGGCCACCTGCCAGCCCAGGTCGTCGGCCGTGCCGAAGCCTGCGCCGATCCCGACCACGCCCAGCGGCTTGAGCGTGCGCACGGTCGAGACCGTCTCCGGGCTGGTGGCGATGTCGCCGCCCGGCACCTCGACCGGCACGGCGCCCGCGGCGAGCGCGGTGCCGATGGCCGCCTCCTGGCCCGGCTTCGGGTCCACCGCGACGAGGATCTCCTGCAGCAGCTCCGGGTCGGCGACGTCGGGGATCTCCGCGCGCAGGCCGTCGACGTCCACCTCGTCGAGGCGGTCGGGCGTGGGCAGCCGCACCTTCTTCGGGTCCGGCTTCTCGGTACCGCCGCGGCCCGCCGAGGCGGCGGCCTCCGCGGCCGCGCTCAGCGCACCGGGGTCGAACCGGACGACGTCGCTGTCGCCCGTGGCCTCGCCGATCTCGGCGACGGCCTCGTCGTCCCCGACGACGACGACGGTGCCCGCGCCGAGCCGGTCGAGCTCCGCGACGAGGTTGGTGTCCGAGACGCCCCCGTCGGTGAGCAGCACCGGGGCGGTGACGGCGGCGCCGGTGGCCGCGGCCGTCGCGCGCGCGTCGGCGTCGTCCGCGGACGCCAGGACGGCCAGCGGCGAGGCGTGGAAGAAGGCCTGGCTCGCGGTGAGCGCGAGCTCGGCCGGATCGGTCGAGTCGAGCACCAGGGCAGGGCCGGACGGCTCTCTGACCTGGAAGTTCTCCCCCGTGCTCCCGTCGACGCCCTCGGCCGTCGGCACGGTGCAACCGGCGAGGACGAGGGCGGTCGCCACAGGCAGGGCCGCGAGCAGGGCCGTGACGGAGGCAGGGCGGTGGTGTGGGACGAATCGGGCGTTCCGGATGACCACGGGCTTCATTCTCCCCCACCGGGCAGGCTGGTGGAACCCCGCCCGGGTAGACGAACACGTCAGTTCACTACGCGGTATGATGGAGGGCTACGCACCCGACGACCACTTCCAACGACCACATCCAACGACCCAGGAGCGACCGGGATGAGCACGACCACCACCCCCTCCACCCGCGACCGGATCCTCGACGCGGCCACGGAGCTCTTCTACACCCACGGCATCCGGGCCGTCAGCGCCGACAAGATCATCGAGCGCGCGGGAATCACGAAGGTCACGTTCTACCGCCACTTCCGCACGAAGGACCTGCTCGTGGTGGCCTACCTGGAACGGCAGGCGGCCCGCGAGCGCGACGCCCTCGGCGAGATCCGTGCCGCGGCGGGCGACCCCGCGCAGGCGCTGCACGGCTTCGCCCGTGTCATCGGCGCCGAGGCCTGCAAGCCCGGCTTCCGGGGCTGCGCGTTCATCAACGCCGCCGCCGAGTACGCGGAGCCCGACAGCCCGGTGCGCGCCGTCGTGGCCGAGCACCGCGCCTGGTACCACCGCACGTTCGTCGACATGCTGGAGCAGCTCGACGTGCCGGGCGCCGAGCAGGCGGCCGCCGAGCTGATGATGCTCCGCGACGGCGCCATGCTCGCCGGGTACCTGGGCGACCCGGCCCAGGTCGCGGACGCCCTGGACCTCGCGATCTTCGCCGTCGTCGAGGGCCGCGCGCCGGCGGTGCGCAGCTAGGCCGCGCTCGCGGCCGGGGCTCACACGCGCACCGAGGTGGAGCTGGACCTCGAAGAGGTGCTGCGACCGGGCACCGGCCGACGTTCCTGACGGGACCGGAGCGGCGTCCGCGGGGCCACCGAGGACGCCGCTTCACCCGCCGGTGCGCGTCCCGACAGGGACATCCGCCCCCGGCCCGTCACCGCGCAACGACGCGCGCACCAGACCGGCCACGACGTCTGCCAGGTCCGGCGGCACCGGACGGTTGCCGCTCAGGTACCGCCGCACCGCCGCGTAGGGCAGGTCCACCGCGACCAGCAGGATCTCGGTGGTCGAGGCCGACGTCTGCGCCCTGAGCCGGCGGGTCAGGCCGCGGATCGCGTCGTCCCACCGTGCGCTCTCGGCCGCCTCGGCCTCCCGCGCCGCCGCGGGCCAGGCCTCGGGGTCGAACCGCGAGCGCCCCGCCAGCAGCACGTGCGCGTGCCCCGGCTCGGACCGGCACCAGCGCACGGTGTACGCGCCGAGCGCTGCCGCCGCGTCGACGGGGTCGCCGTCGAACAGCGGGTAGGCCGCGGTGTGGTAGCTCGCGATCGCGCGGTTCCAGAGGGCCGCGAGCAGGGTCGAACGGTCCGGGAACCGGTAGTAGAGGGATCCGCTCGGTATGCCGGCCTCGCGGATGACCGCCGCCATGGTCACGGCTCCGGCGCCGCCCGCGCCCAGGACCCGGACCGCCGCGTCGAGGATCGCGGAGGTGTCGTGGGTCGGGCGGGGCATGCGTTGACCGTACCGGAGGGCCCCGTTAGAGTCCTGGCTCTAGAGAGTTCTCTCTAGAACCGCCTCCCGAAAGGTGCCGCCATGACCCTGACCGCCGACGAGGTCTACGCGGCCGCCCCGTTCGTCCGCACGCTCGGCGTCGAGCTGGAGCGGATCGCGCCGGAGGCCGTCGTCGGGCGGCTGCCGTTCGCACCGGGTCTGTCGACGGTCGGCGGCGGCCTGCACGGCGGGGCGCTCATGGGGCTGGCGGACGGCGTCGCCGCCGTCTGCGCGGCAGCCAACGGCGAGCCCGGGGCCCTGCCCGCGACCGCGGAGTCCACCACGCACTTCCTGCGCCCGGTGCGGGGTGCGGCGACGGCGACGGCCACCCCCGTCGCCGCGACCGGCACGCAGGTGCTGGTCGAGGTGCGGGTCACGGACGGGTCCGGCGAGCTGTGCGCGCACGTGCTGCAGACGGTGCGCCTGGTCCGGCCCCGCTAGCACCCGCCGCCCGGGAGACCTCCCCACATCTCCTGTTCTCCCCGCACCCGGTGCACTAGCGTCGGTCCCGCACGGCGCCCGGGCGGGGCGTGTCATCCGAGGGGGGAGACGACAGGTGCGCACGGGGCAGATCGTCGGTGACCGGTACCGGCTGGAGGAGCGGCTGGGGGCGGGCGGCCACGGCGAGGTGTGGCGGGCCGCAGACCTGCGGCTGCACGAGCGGCCGGTGGCGCTCAAGCGCACGCGGTACGACGGCGACCCCAGCGGTGCGGAACGGGTACGCCGCGAGGCCCGGAGCCTCGCGCGCATCAGCCACCCGCACGTCGTGGCAGTCCACGACGTGGTGGACGACGGCGGCGAGGTCTGGGTGGTGATGGAGTACGTGGCCGGCCGGCCGCTCTCCGAGGCGGGTCCGCTGTCCCCCACCGAGGCCGCCCGCTACGGCGCCCAGCTCGCCGGCGGCCTGGCCGCGGTGCATGCGCACGGCATCCTGCACCGGGACGTCAAGCCCGCCAACGTGCTCGTCACGGGCGACGGGTTCGCCAAGCTCGCGGACTTCGGCATCTCCCGGCCGGTGCACGGCGAGGAGACGGTCACCGCCACCGGCGCGCTCACCGGCACGCCGGGCTATGTCGCCCCCGAGGTGGCCAAGGGCGGCCGGTTCACCGAGGCCGCGGACGTGTGGTCGCTGGGCGCGACCCTGTACCACGCGGTCGAGGGCACCACGCCGTTCGGCGACGACAACGCGCACGCCCTGCTGTGGAAGACGGTGACGGAGGAGGTCCGGCCGCCGGTCCGCGCCGGCGACCTCGCGCCCGCCCTGCTGCGCATGCTGGCCCGCAGGCCCGGGGACCGGCCCCGGCTCGAGCGGGCCCGGCAGGAGCTGGCCGCCCTCGCCGGGGAGCCGGCCGCGGGGGTCGGGCCCCACCCGGTGCGGCGGCGGCACCCGCGTCGGGTCCTCGTGGCGGCGGCCGTCGTCGTCGGGCTGGTGGCAGCCCTCTGCGGCGCCACGTGGTTCGCGCTGGACGCCGTGCGGGCGCAGGACGGCGGAGCGCCGGCCGCTGACCCTCGGCCGGCTGCCGGGCAGACCGCCATGATCGGCGACCCCGCCACCGCGGACCCGTGCGCCCTGCTCGACGTCGACGCGCTGGGCCGGTTCGGCCTGACGCGGGTGCGCACCGACGAGAGCGACCTGAACAGCTGCGACGTGGTCGTCACGCGGTCGGACGGCGCGCTGGTCGCGGTCAGCGCGACCATCTGGCACAACCGGGAGAAGCCCGCCGAGCCGAACCGGCGGTTCGGCCGGATCGTGGTCGTGAACGACGAGTACGAGCTGCCCGAGGAGTGCAGCCGCGAGCTCTTCCTGCCGGGCGGCGACTACAACGTCTCGCTGGACGCGTGGCAGGAGACGTGGAACCAGACGGCGAAGGAGGCGGGCGTGGTGGACAACCTCTGCGCGATCGCCGACGCGAACCTCAACCACGCCACCACCACGCTCAACGAGGGCGAGATCCCGCGCCGCACGCGCACCCCGGCACCCGGCTCGCTGTACACGCAGAGCGCGTGCGACCTGCTGGAGGGCGAAGCACTCGACCGGCTGCCCGGCGTCGACGCCGCCCACCCGCTGGTCGGCTTCGCGGAGTGGGAGTGCCGCTGGGAGACCGACGACGGCAAGGACCTGCGCGTGCTGTTCCAGCACGACGACCCGCTCACCGAGGACGACGGCGAGCGCTACGTGTTCAGCGGGCACGAGGTGTTCGACCGGGGCGACTCGTGGTCCACGGACTCGTGCCTCGTCGACGTCGTGAACCGGGTGGCGGTCAGCGTGGACGGCGACGGCGACGTCGTGGCCGAGCTGGTCCGCATCGAGCTGGAGGACGAGGACGGCGCGGACGTCGACGAGCTGTGCGCCGTCGCCCTCGACATCGCCGAGCCGGTGGCGGCAGCGCTGCCGCCGGCGTCCTGACGCGGCCGTGTCCCGGCCCGCCCGGGAGGGGTCCCCGCGGTGGCGTGCCACGATCGGGCCGATACGCCCGGCCGGGCACGACTGGAGGCCAGCATGACGGACATCCCGCAGGTGGAGGGCACGGAGCCGCTCTCCGCGAACCACGCGAGCCTGGCCTTCGGCGTACCGACGTCGGCCCCCGGGACCATCTACGCGCTGTCGGTGTCCGGCGGCGTGCGGCTCGGCGCGCGCGAGGAACGGACCGTGGTGTTCGGGCGCAACCGCCCGGACGTGCACGTCTGCGTCGGTGAGGACGACCTGCGGATCAGCCGCAACCAGGGCTCGGTCACCTACCGCGACGGCCGCTGGTGGCTCGCGAACACCGGGCACCGGGCCCTCCAGCTCCCGCGCTCCATGACGCTCTTCCCGGAGGACGACCCCTTCCCCATCGACGTCGGGTACACACCCGTGTTCGTCAACGGCACGGCCCGCCGCCGGCACCTGCTGGAGCTGTACGTCGCGGGCGACGACGGGCGCCTGCCGCGGCCGTCTCCGGGTGCCGAGACCCTGCGCGACAAGCCGTGGTCGCTGCGCGCCGACGAACGGCTCGCCCTGGTCTCGCTCGCCCAGAAGTACCTGCTGCACGAGGCCTACCCGCAGCCGGCCACCTGGCAGCAGGTGGCCGGCGACCTCGCGGGGCTGCAGCCCGGCGAGCACTGGACCGGCAAGCGCGTGGAGCACCTCGTCTCGGGTGTGCGACGGCGGCTGTCCCGCGCGGGCGTGCCCGGCCTGACCCGCGAGGAGGTGGGTGAGCCTGTGGGCAACATGCTCAACCACAACCTGGTCACGGAGCTGCTGCAGACCCGCACGCTGGTGCCGCCGGACGTGCTGCTGCTGGAGGACGGCTGACGTCAGCCGGACGTCAGCCGAACGTCAGCCGAACGTCATCGTGTAGACCTGCACTCCGTCCGGCACCTCCAGCTCCACGCGGCCACGGGTGGGCGCCTCACCCTGCAGGACCGGGTAGAGCCGCGGGTTCCCGGAGACGTCGATGTCACGCGTCCGCTCCTCGCCGTCTGTCGCGACCGTCGCCGTGACGGTGCCCTCTCCCCCGAGCACCACGAAGACGTCGGTCGCGCGGTACGCAAGCCGCACGCGGGCGTCGTCGGACACCGCCTTCGCACCCTGGAAGTCGACCTCCCAGGTGCCGCCCAGCGAGAACGTGTCCGGCTGCTGCTCGGCGGCGAGCGTGAACTCCCGGCGGCCCGCCGCGTACCGCGGCTCGCCCGCGTAGTTCAGGACGCGCTTGATCGAGAAGTAGGTCTCGGGCGTGATCCGGTCGCGCGGTGTCGCGTCCTGCACGGTGGTGGCCCGCGGCAGGTCGACGCCGGGGTCGGCGTCCGCCAGGAGCTCGCGGATCAGCTTCTCCGTGTTCTCGTACCCGCCCTCGCCCAGGCGGATGTGCCGCACCGTACCGTCCGCGTCGATCAGGTACTGGGCGGGCCAGTAGCGGTTCCGGTACGCCGTCCACGTCGCGTAGGAGTTGTCCTGGGCGATCGGGTAGGTCACGCCGAGGTCCTCAGCCCCCGCGATCACGTTGCGCGTCTCGCGCTCGAACGCGAACTCCGGGGTGTGCACGCCGATCACCTCGAAGCCCTTGCCGACGTCGGCGTACCTGTCGTGCCAGGCGTTGATGTGCGGGACGGACCGCTGGCAGTTGATGCAGGAGTAGGTCCAGAAGTCGACGAGCACGACCTCGCCGCGGAGCGCCTGGAGCCGGAGCGCGGCGCCGTCAGGGGTGTTGAGCCACGTCTTGATGCCGCGGATCTCCGGCGCCGTGCCGCAGTCCTCCAGCACGGGCGCACCGTTCGTGCAGTTGGACAGCTCACGGTTCTCGTCGGTCACGAGGCCGCCGAGGTCGAGCGCCTCGCGCACCGTCTCCGAGGAGTCGATGCGCTGCTGGAGCACGCCCGTGTAGTCCGGCAGCATCCGCTGGATCGCGGCGGGCACATTGAAGGCCAGGGCGATCGCCAGGAGGATGACGGCGATGCCGCCGCCGGTTCGGATGGCCTTGGTATGGCGCTGGAAGGCCTGCACGCGCTCGGCGAGCCGCCGTCCGGCCAGGGCGAACAGCAGCAGCGGGACCGCCGCGCCGACGGCGAACGAAACTGTCAGTGCCACCGTCCCCGCGCCGATACGGCCCGTGGCGCCCGCCACCGTGATCGCCGCGAGCACCGGGCCGGCGCACGGCACGTAGAGCACGCCGAGCCCGAGGCCGAGCGCGAAGGCGCCCCGGTCCTGCCGGGCGGCGCCGCGGCTCGCTCCGAACGCCGCGACGCGCTGGAAGGGCCGCTCCAGGATCATCTCGAAGCGCGGCACGATCATGCCGACGCCGAGCAGCACCAGCAGCACGATGCCCGCCCAGCGCAGCAGGTCCTGCGGCAGGCCCAGCGCCGTCAGGAGCAGCGAGCCCAGGAGCGTGAACACGCTGAAGCTGAGCACCAGGCCCGCGATCACGAGGTAGGGGCGCCACGAGCGCCGACCCCCCGGCGTGGCGCGGTCGCGCGCGCCCTGCACACCACCGGCGAAGAAGACCGCGGGCAGCATCGGCAGGATGCACGGCGAGATTCCGGTGATCAGGCCGCCGAGGAGGCCGATGACGACGAGGGTTCCCATGTTTCCGGTTCGGCGCGGGGACCGTTCCGGATGGGTGCGGACCTGCCCCCATCCGGAACGGCGACGGCTCCGAACACCTGTCATGACGCCCCGTGACCCGCGGGGCGACGCGACACCGAGGAGAGACCGATGAACGCTCGAACCCGCACGTCCTACACCGTCGCAGGCATCGCCACGCTGGCCGTGCTCGGCCTCTCGGCCTGCGGCGCCGACTCGTCGGCCGGCACCGCGTCGGAGGAGACCCCCATGGCCGAGGAGACCACGGGCACGGACGACACGACGGACGAGCCGGCCGAGGAGCCGACGGACAGCGCCATGGCCGACCCCGCTGCGAACCTTGTCGGCCCGGGCTGTGCCGGCTACGCCGAGCAGGTACCGGACGGCCCCGGCTCGGTCACCGGCATGTCGACCGACCCGGTAGCCGTCGCCGCCTCCAACAACCCGCTGCTGAAGACGCTGGTCGCGGCCGTGAGCGGCGAGGTCAACCCCGAGGTGAACCTGGTGGACACGCTCAACGGTGACGAGTTCACCGTGTTCGCCCCGGTCGACGACGCGTTCGCCGAGATCGACCCGGCGACGATGGACACGCTCTCGACCGACGCCGATCTGCTGACCGAGATCCTCACGTACCACGTGGTGCCCGGACAGCTCACTCCGGACCAGGTGGTCGGTGAGCAGACCACCGTCCAGGGCGAGACCGTCGAGGTCACAGGCAGCGGTGACGAGCTCATGGTGAACGACGCGGCAGTGATCTGCGGCGGCGTCATGACCCAGAATGCGACGGTCTACCTCGTCGACTCGGTGCTCATGCCCTCGATGTGACCGTCAGCTCCACTCCGAGAACGCCCCGAGGTCGTCGTCCGGTGATGACGACCTCGGGGCGTTCTGGCCGGTCAGGCGGACAGGGTGACGATCGGCGTCGTCGTGGGCTGGGCCGAGCCGCCGGCGGGTTCGACCGAGACCGCCATGCCGACGCCGTGGGAGTCCCGGACCAGCGAGGTCGCCGCGCCGTCCCGCAGGGCGAGGACGCCGGCCGAGGAGACCCCGCCGTCCGCGCCGACCACCCAGAGCTGGTACGCCCGGTCCGGGCCGGGGTCGGGCAGGCCCTCGGCCTGGAAGAACATGTCGTCGTCGGCCACCAGCACCGACGCCTCGCCGCCACCGTCGACGGCGGCGCGCAGGATCGCGCTGTCCGGGTCGGCCAGCATCTCGGAGACCGCCGCTGCCTCCTCGCGAAGACGGTCCCGCTCTGCGGAGACCTGCACGGCGATCGTCGTCGGGACGGCGATCGCCGCGGCCGCGGCGACGGCCGCCACCGCGGCGCCCCAGCGGCGGCGCCGGCGGGCGACCAGGTCGACGACGGCGCCACCCGCGGCGCCCGGCGACGGCGCGGGCGCGGTGTCCGCCGGCGCGTCCTGGACCTGTGGGACGTCGCGGACCTGGTCCAGCACACGCGACCGCAGTGCGGCGGGCGGCTCGGTCTCGACGGCGAACGCCGCGACCACGGCCCGGTACTCGTCCAGGGCACGTCGCGCGGCGGGGTCGGCGGCGAGCAGCCGGTCGACCGCCCTGCGGTCGGCGTCGTCCAGGGCGTCCAGGGCGTAGCCGGGCAGCAGGTCCCACACGGAACTCGCGTCGCCCACCCTCGGATCGTCAGCCACGGTGCACCCCCAGGCAGTCCCGGAGCCGGCTCAGCCCGTCGCGGATCCGGCTCTTGACGGTCGGCAGCGCGGCATCGAGGCGCTCGGCGACCTCACGGTAGGTCAGACCGCCGTAGTAGGCGACGACGACGGCCTCGCGCTGGGTCGAGGTGAGCCCGTCGAGGCAGCGGCGGACGGCGGAGCCCTCCAGCCGGCGCTCCACGTCCTCCACCACGACGTCGCGTGCCCGCTCGTGGCTGCGCAGGTCGGTGTCCCGCTGGTCGCGGTCCCGGTGCGCCTGCTCCGAACGCACCCGGTCCACGGCCCGCCGGCGGGCGAGCGTGGCGACCCAGGTCCGGGCGGAACCGCGGGCCGGGTCGAACCGCGAGGCCGTCTGCCACACCTCCACCATCACCTCCTGGGTCACCTCCGCCGCGTGGTCGGGGTCGCGCAGCACGCCGAGCGACGCGCCGTAGGCCACCGGCCCCAGGGCGTCGTAGACGGGCGCGAAGGACTCGGGCACACCGCCGACGCACGCCACGAGCAGCGCGTCGACAGCGTCGGCCGAGGTCCGGGCTGGTGGTGAGGCCACCGCCTCAGTCTGCCCCACTGACACCTCCGATCGCGTGCGCACCGGAGGTTCGGAGCCGGTGCGGTCCCGGATGGGGTGACCCCTGTCACCCGTCAGGTCACCAGTCGTGCACGGTCCCGTCCTGGAGGCGGTTGACCGGCAGGTAGCCGGGCTCGTACGGGTGCGCGGCCGCGAGCTCCTCGTCCAGCTCGACGCCGATGCCGGGCGCCTCGCCCGGGTGCAGGTAGCCGTCGTCGAACGTGTACGCGTGCCGGAACACCTCGTTCGTGCGGTCGGTGTGGCCCGAGTACTCCTGGATGCCGAAGTTGTGGATCGCGAGGTCCAGGTGGATCGCCGCCGCCATGCCGACGGGCGAGATGTCCTCCGGCCCGTGGATCGCGCTCTTGATCCCGCGCTGGCCCGCGTAGTCGAACAGCTTCTTCATGGGGCTGACGCCGCCGAAGTGCGTGACCGCCGAGCGCACGTAGTCGATGAGCCGCTCGTCGATCAGGGTCTGGTAGTCGAAGACCGTGTTGAACACCTCGCCGATCGCCAGCGGCGTCGTGGTGTGCTGCCGCACCAGGCGCAGCGCCGCCTGGTCCTCCGCCGGGGTGCAGTCCTCCAGCCAGAACAGGTCGTACGGCTCCAGGTCCTTGCCGAGCCGGGCGGCCTCGATCGGCGTGAGGCGGTGGTGCGCGTCGTGCAGCAGCGGCAGGTCGGGGCCGAACTCGTTGCGCACGGCCTCGAAGACCCGGGGGATGTACCGCAGGTAGGCACCGGTGTCCCAGTCCTCGACGGCCGGGCGGGCGAGCACGTCCGGCGCGGACCCGTCGTCCGACGTCGTGGTGTGCACCCCGTAGACGGACTGCAGCCCCGGCACGCCGCTCTGGATGCGGATGCTCCGGTAGCCGCGCTCCTGCAGGGCCCGCACGGAGTCGAAGATCTCGGGCAGGCTCGACCCGTTGGCGTGGCCGTAGGCCTGCACCCGGTCGCGGCTGGCGCCGCCCAGGAGCTGGTACAGCGGCAGGCCGGCGACCTTGGCCTTGATGTCCCACAGCGCCACGTCGACGGCGGCGATCGCGGCCATCGTCACCGGGCCGCGCCGCCAGTAGGCGCCGCGGTAGAGGTACTGCCAGGTGTCCTCGATGCGGTGCGGGTCGCGCCCGACCAGCAGCGGCACCACGTGGTCGCGCAGGTAGCCGACCACGGCGAGCTCGCGGCCGTTCAGGGTGGCGTCGCCCAGCCCGGTGACGCCGTCGTCCGTGGTGATCTGGAGCGTGACGAAGTTGCGGCCCGGCGAGGTGACGACAACCTTCGCGTCGACGATCTTCACGCGGAAACCTCGCCCGGCGGAGACGGGAGGGGCTCGTGCGTGGCCGGTCCTGCGATCGCGAGCGGGGATGTCATGCGTCGAGGATAAGCATCCCCGGGCCGGGGATCAGCACTGGTCGTACGCGTACGCGGCGTCGTCGGGCCCCACGAGGTCCCGGTCCCGCAGGATGGTGAGCGGGGCGCGGTCCGGTCCCGCGCAGACCGTGGCGAAGTCCTGGGGCAGGTTGTCGGTGTACTCGACCTGGAGCACGTGGTCCCCGTACACGCCGGTGTACGCGCCGCACTCGTCGTAGGCCGCGCACTCCTCGGTGACGGCGAAGTCGAAGCCGAGGTCACGCCCCTGCGTGGTCGCCTCCGCGGCGTTCTTCTGCCCGATGGCCAGGCCCTCCTGGTGCGCCAGGCCGATGTACGCGGCCGCGAGCGCCAGCGCGTCCTCCTGCTCGATCAGGCCGGTGGCCGGGTCGGTGAACCGCGTCCAGGTGTCGAGGTTGTCGATCTCGACCGCGGCGAAGCCCGCGTCGGCGCAGCCCGTGACGACCTGCCCGAGGATGCCGACGATGCGGTCCCGCTTGTCCTCGGTGGAGGGGTCCAGCACGTACTCGTCGGGCCAGTCGGGGTCGATCACCAGGTTGCCCGCGGCGTCGTGCAGCAGCAGGTCCTCGTTGCCGTCGAGCCACAGGTCGGCCTCGCCGGGCTGGGTCTGGAAGCCGTTGACGTAGCAGATGTTGTAGGCGCCGGCGGCGGGCTGGGCGGTGGCGTCCCGCGCGACGACGTCGAGCCCGCCGGCGAGGTCGTAGGCGGCGCCGAGCTGGTAGTCGAACCGGCCGCTGGTGGGCGGGAGCGTCACCTCCGCGGCGGCGACGGACGCGGTGCCCGGGTCGGCCGGGTCGCCCCCGTCCGGGGTGGCGCCCGGTGCGGCCTGACAGGCCGTGAGCGTGAGGACGGCGAGCGCGGCGAGGATCAGGTGCGGCATCCGCCGATGGTAGAGGCGGCGGCCCGGCGCCGGCCGGGCACGCCGCCAACTGCTCATTCGGACTGAGCGCTCGCGTCGGGTGCCGTCGCGACGGCCTCGGCGATCGGGGTCGCGCCGTTGCCGAACGCGATGGTCCGGCGCACGGTGCGGTCGTCCGCCAGCACGGCGGCGGCGACGGCCGCGACGTCGGCGCGCGAGACGCGGCCCTCGCCGGGGTCCGCCACCTCGATCAGCCCGGTGGGTTCCTCCAGCGTGAGGGGGCCGGGCTGCAGGATGGTCCAGTCGAGCCCGGAGGCGCGCAGGTGCTCGTCGGCCGCGGCCTTGGCCTCCGCGTAGGCGAAGAACGAGTTGTCCTCGGGGACGCCGTGGTCGGTGCGGGCGCCGAGGTAGGACACCATGACGTAGCGCGCGACGCCCGCCGACCCGGCGGCGTCCATGGACCGGGTCGCGGCGTCCCGGTCGACGGCGTAGGTGCGGGCCGGGTTGCCCCCGCCCGCGCCGGCCGACCACACGACGGCGTCGTACCCCTGCACGACGTCGGCGAGCCCGGCGGTGTCGAGCTGCTCGACGTCGGCGACCAGCGGGACGGCGCCCGTGGCGGCCACCTCGTCCTGGTGGTCGGGGTTGCGGATCACGCTCGTGACGACGTCACCCCGCTCGACGAGCAGTGGGGCCAGCCGGAGGGCGACCTTGCCGTGGCCACCGAAGATCAGAACGCGGGACATGGAGCTTCCTTCCGTCAGGGACGGCTCCAGGCTATGCCGGACCGCCGCGCTCACCACCGCATATCCGCTCTTACCAGGCGAGTCGCACCGGGGCGTGGGTAGCGTGGCGCGCACCGCGCAAGCCGTCGTGAGGAAGGTACGGACCCGATGACCGACCACGCCCTGCCCGACGCCGAGACCGTGCAGGCCGCACTCACCTCGCACCCGGGCCCGTGGGGGCCCGGCGTCCGGGTGCTCTCGGTGCGCGACCTGTCGTCCGGGCTGGGTCAGGCGGTGGTGCTGCGGGTGAGCCTGACCGCGCCGGGACGTGGCGCGTCGCTGTGGATCGTCAAGATCCCGGGCTGGGGTCGCCAGACCCTGCTCGACTCGCGCGACAGCGGCCTCGACGCCCGGGAGGGCCGGTTCGTCGGCAGCGTGCTGCCCGGCCTGCTCCCCCGCGGCCTGACGACGCCGCCCGACGCCACCGTGCTCCGGCACCACGGCCGGCCCTGGATCGTGATGCGCGACGTGGGTGCCGTGCTGCAGCAGACCTGGACGCCCGAGGCCGCCCTGGTGGCGGCGCGACGCACGGCGCTGCTGTACGTTCCGGGCGCGTCGCGGCCCGGCCTGCTCGACGCGCCCTGGCTGGAGCGCGAGGGCTACGCGGCCTACGCCCACCACGTCGACGCCGGGCACGAGAACCTGGACGCCCTGGGCCACGACCCGCTGCTGCGCACGCTGTTCACGGCCGACCAGGTCACCGCCCTGCACGCCTGCCTCGACGCGGCCGAGTCGCTGGCGGCCCGCGCCAAGGGGCTGCCCGTCACGCTGGTGCACGGCGACCTGACGCCCCGCAACGCCGGCCTGGACCGCGGCGGCGACCTCGTGCTCATCGACTGGGAGCACGTGGGCGTGGGCCCCGTCGGGTTCGACCTGGGCACGTTCGTCTCCCTCTACCGGGCCTTCGGCGGCCTGGGCGAGCTCGACGAGCCCGCGCTGCTCGAGGCGTACGGCAGCGCCCTGAGCGACCTGGCGGGGACCGACCTGCGCGCCGCGGCGGCGCTGGGCTTCGCCTCCGCCCACCTGACCTGGGGCCTGCACCTGCGGCTCGGCCCGGGTCTGACGGCGTTGCGGCAGGGCCTCTACCGCGACGCGCCGCCCGCGCAGCGGGCCGTGCAGCTCCACGACATCCGCTCGGGGTGCCTGCGCGCGCTGTCGTGGGCGGCAGCGGGCTGAGCCCGGCTCACTCGGCGGCGTCGAACCGCTCGCGCGCCCGCTCGACGTCGGCCATGTTGTCGGCGCTCCAGACGTACAGGGCGTCGATCAGGTCCTGGATGGTGCGGCCGAGCCGCGAGATGCGGTACTCGACGGCAACCGGGCGTGAGCTCAGGACCACCCGGTCGACCATCCCGTTGCGCTCCAGCCGGCGCAGCGTGGTGGTGAGCGACTTCTGCGTGACCACGGGGACGGCCCGGCGCAGCTCGTTGAAGCGCAGCGGCCGCTCGCACAGCTCGTCGAGCACGCGGAGCGACCACTTGTCGAGCACCTGGTCGAGCAGCTCGCGATGCTCCGGGGCGACCCGGAGGAGGGCGTCGTGCGGCGTGGCGGTATCGGTCATGACACCTAGTCTCGTTGAAGTGCCCTTCAGATACCAGGTACACCTGGGATACCTGAATCACACACGAAGGGATTCGTCATGGCCGTCCGGCTGCTCACCCCCGAGGGCATGTTCCAGCCCGTCCCGTACCACCACGTCTCGGTCGCGACCGGCAGCCGCCACGTGCACGTCGCGGGCCAGATCAACCGCGACGCCGAGGCCAACCGCCTCGCGCCGGGCGACCTGGCCGGGCAGGTGTCCCTGGCCCTGCGCAACACGGCCCGTGGGCTGGCCGGCGCGGGGGCGACCTTCGCCGACGTCGTGCGGCTACGGTTCTTCGTCACCCACTGGGACCCGGCGAACATGGACCAGTTCCTGGCCGGCATCGAGAACGTGCGCGAGGAGCTCGGCCTCCCGGACCCGCTCCCGCCGCTGTCGGCGATCGGCGTCGACTACCTCTTCGAGCCGGACGTGCTGGTCGAGGTCGAGGCCTACGCCGTCCTGGACTGACCCCCGGCGCCCGCCGTCGCCTCGCTCACCCGCCCCCTCCCCTTCGAGACCGAGGTTGCTTCGCTTTCAGGGGCTCGAAAGCGAAGCAACCTCGGTCTCGAAGAGGATTCGGGCGGACGACGACGGCCGGCCCCGCGTCGAGCGACGACGGCCCGCGGGACGCCGCCCGCGGGACGTCGTGTCAGGCGTCCAGGGCACGGCCCGCGGCCGCGAGCACCTGCGGGACCGTCGGCGCCCCCGCGGCCCGGAAGACCTCCGCACCGTCGGCGCCCCGGACGAGCACCGTCGGCGTGGACCGGATGTCGAGCGACTCGGCCAGGTGGGCCTCGTGGACGACGTCGTGCTCGACCATCGTCGCGCCCGGGATGAGCCGTACCGCCTCCGTCACCGCGGCGCGCGCATGGTGGCACGGGCCGCAGAAGGCCGAGGTGAAGATCTCGAACTGCACAGCGGACATCGGTCCATCCCGTCGACTGGTCCCGCGTCATCTTGACGCCCTGTTCAAGTTATCCTACGGTTCTTGACCATGACGTCAAGTAACGCCCCGGCGCCCGTCGAGGCCCCGGCCGAGCGGCCGCACGCGGCCGACGCCGCGAACCTCCCCGCCGGCCCGTTCCCGCAGGCCACCCAGCGGGCCCCGTTCCAGCTCCTGTCCGCCGACGGCTCGTTCGGCGTCTGCGACGTCGACGGGGTGTGCGACTGATGCCCGGCGAGGCGTTCGGGTCGCCCGCGGGCCGGCTCGTCGTGGACGTCTGGAGCGACGTCGTCTGCCCGTTCTGCTATATGGGCGACACCCTGCTGAACCAGGCGCTGGAGCAGTTCGCGCACGCGTCCGGCGTCGAGGTGCGGTACCACAGCTTCCTGCTCATGCCGGACGTGGCCGAGGGCGCCGAGCCCGTGAACCCGTCCGACTACCTGGCCGCCAAGCACGGCATCCCGCGCGAGCAGGCCGCGGCCATGAACGACCAGGTCACGGAGCGCGCCAGCCGGCTCGGGCTGGAGTACCACCTGGACCGCGCGCAGACCGTGAGCACGCGCACCCCGCACCAGCTCAGCCACTTCGCCGCCGCGCACGGCAAGCAGCGCGAGATGATCCAGCGGCTGTTCCAGGCCTACTTCACCGAGGGTCTGGTGCTCTCCGACCACGAGGTCCTGGCCGACCTGGCCGCCGAGGTGGGCCTCGACCGGGAGGCGGCGCTGGCCGCGCTCGCGTCGGGCGAGTTCGCCGGCGCCGTGGAGGCCGACCTCGACCAGGCCCGGCAGTACGGGATCAACGGGGTGCCGTTCTTCGTGTTCGGGGGCAGGTACGCCGTCTCGGGCGCGCAGCCGCTCGAGCTGTTCCGGCAGGCGCTGGAGACGAGCTGGAACGAGACCGTGGACGCGGCGCCCGCCGGAGCGGGCCGGTGACCACGGAGTCCCCGCGGCTCCGGGCCGACGCGCGGCGCAACGTCGAGGGCATCCGCGCGGCGGCCCTCGACGTCTTCCGCACGCAGGGCCTGAACTGCCCGCTGGACGAGGTCGCCCGCGCGGCCGGCGTCAGCAAGGGCACCATCTACCACCGGTTCGGCGGCCGGCAGGGGCTCATCGACGCGGTCGTCGAGGACCTGGTGGCCGAACGGATCCGGGGCATCATCGCCGCGGCCACCGAGGTGCCCGACCCCGTCGAGCGGTTCGAGACGTACCTGCGCCAGATCTGGCTGCTCCAGTACGACGAGCCCGCCGCCAACGACGTGCTGCTGCGCGCCCTGCCCGGCTCCGCGCCGGTGGCTGCGCTGTGCGAGCACGCCAGCACCATGGCGGCCGGGTTCCTCGCCGAGGCCCAGGCCGCGGGCGGGATCCGCGAGGACCTCACGCCCGACGACGTCTACCTGCTCATCTGGGAGCGCGGCATCATCGCGCGGGCCTGCGACCAGCAGCCGCGCGAGGGCTACCGCCGCCGCCTCGAGTTCACGCTGCGCGGCCTGCGCACCACGACGTAGCGGGAGACCCGGCACTCACGCCGCCGAACCCTCCGGCCGCCCCCGAAACGTCACGCGGTACCCGCGCGGCGTCACCCCGGTCGCCCGGCGGAAGAGCTCGCGGAACGTGCTCGGGCTCGGGAACCCGACCTGGCGCGCGATCCGCTCCACGCCGTAGTCGGTGGTCTCCAGCAGCTCCTGCGCGTGCCGGATGCGCACGCCGGTGAGCCACTGCATGGGACTCTGCCCGGTCTCCTCGTGGAACCGCCGGTTCAGGGTGCGCACGCTCGTGCGCGCGGCCGCGGCGACGTCGGCGAGCGCCAGGTCGGCGTGCGCGTTCTCCTCGATCCAGCGCAGCACGGGTTCGAGGGTCGCGGTGCGCAGCGTGGGCGGGTTGCGCAGGATGAACTGCGCCTGCCCGCCGTCGCGGTGCAGCGGGGTCACGGACAGCCGTGCGGCGTCGGCGGCGACGGCGACGCCGTGGTCGCGGCGCACGAGGTGCAGGCACAGGTCGAGGCCCGCCGCCGCCCCGGCGGACGTGAGCACCTGACCGTTGTCGATGTAGAGCGACTCGGGGTCCACGTCGACGGCGGGGTACTGCGCGGCCAGCGCGTCGGCCGCGAGCCAGTGGGTGGTCGCGCGCAGCCCGTCGAGCAGCCCGGCCTGCGCGAGCGTGAAGGCGCCGACGCAGATGGACGCGAGCCGGGTGCCGTCCGCGGCGGCGGCCCGGAGCGCCGCGAGCGCGGGTTCGGGCACCGGCTCCTGAGGGCGTTCCCGCCCGGGGACGACGACGGTGTCCGCGCGCGCCAGCCCCTCCAGGCCCACGTCGGTGCCGATCCGGATCGGCCCCGCGTCGACCACGGGCTCGGTGCCGCACACGATCACCTGGTAGGCGGGGCGCCCGTCGGGCAGCCGGGCCCGGCCGAACACCTCCACGGGCGTGGCCAGATCGAAGATGATCGTGTCGGGCAGAGCGAGGACGGCGACGGTGTGCACGGTCCCACGATAACTGCCTCGACCGGACGCAGGAGCCTTGGCCATATCTCGTCGGTTTATGGCACACGGGCCAGTGGCCCCGCCCGACGCGGCCCGCGCAGCATGAGGGCGGACGCGGCACCCGCGTCCGTCACCGCACCGAAGGAGCACCACCCATGACCGTGTCCGCCCAGGTCGTCCTCTTCGACGGCTTCGACCCCCTGGACGTGATCGGGATCTACGAGGTCCTGACCGCCGGGGGCATGGTCGGCGGGGAGATCCGCCCCTGGCTCGTGTCCGCCGAGGGCCCGCGCACCGTCCCGTCCGGCACCCCCGGCATCGGGCTCACGGCGGAGGCCGTGCTCGATCCGGAGCGGCCCGGCTACGTCGTCGTGCCCGGCGCGGTCGGCCCGGTCGAGAGCGCCCCGGACGACGACACCCCGACAATCCCGGTGCTGCTGGCGCGTTTCGCGCAGTCGGCGGCGATGCCGCTGGTGCGGCGGGCCATGGAGAACCCGGAGGTCACCGTCGCCACGGTGTGCGGCGGCTCGGTCGCGCTCGCGCTCGCGGGGCTGCTGGAGGGCCGCACGGCGGTCACGAACTCCATGGGCAACGACCTGCTCGAGGCCACGGGCGTGCGCGTGGTCGACGCGCGCGTCGTGGACGACGGCGACCTGCTCTCGGCGGGCGGCGTCACCTCGGGCCTGGACCTGGGCCTCTACGTGCTGGAACGCGAGGCCGGCCCCCGTATCGCACGGTCCGTCGAGGCGATCTTCGAGTTCGAGCGCCGCGGCACCGTCTGGGCCGACCGCGGCCGCGTCCCCCAGCCCCTCTGAGCGCGGACACCGAGCGCGGAACAGGACCACGCATGAGCACCGTCACCGGAACCTGGGACGTCCGCATCGCGACGCCCGTCGGCGTCATCGACGCCCGCTACACCTTCGCGGACCAGGACGGCGTGCTGACCGGCACCGCCGAGGGCCAGGGCGAGAGCGGCACCCTGGAGCACGTCACCGCCACGCCCGCCGACGACGGCGAACGGGTCACCTGGGCGCAGCGCGTCACCCGGCCGCTGCGCCTCAACCTGACGTTCGACGTGGTCGTCACGGGCGACACCCTCGCCGGCACCTCGCGGGCGGGGCGGCTCCCGGCGAGCACCGTCTCGGGCAGCAGGCACCGCCCCTGACCTGAACGCCACGGTCCGGCCGTCGGCCGGTGGTCGCGACAGCGCAGCCCGGCGCGGGGAGGAAGATCCTCCCCGCGCCGCGGGTCAGGCCCGCGCGGCGACCGCCCGGCGGCGCACGCCCAGCACCACCGTCGCGCCGAGCACGACCGCGGCCGCCGCCGCGGCGGCCCACGCGGCAGGCGCGGACTCGAGCTCGCCACCGGAGCGGCCGACGGCGATCCACGTCAGCCCCCACGCGATCGCCGCCCCGACCGCGAACCGCCCCCCGCCGCGCACCGCGAGCGCCACGCCGAGCCCCGCCACCACGACGAGCACGGCGACGGCCCAGCCGTCGGGGCCGAGGCCCGCGCCGTCGAAGCCGGAGGCGGCGAGCGCCGCCGCGACGTTGGCGACCGTCGCGACGCAGACCCAGCCGAGGTACACGCCGAGCACGCCGTCCACGAGCACCCGGTCGAGCCAGCCGTCGGCCCGGGTGCCCACCAGGATCACGAACACGCGGCCGAGCAGCGCGAGCAGGGCCGCGATGACCAGCACGCTCCCCCAGATCCATCCCGCCTGGACCACGAGGATCCACGCGGCGTTGAGCAGCATCGTGCCGGCGACGGGCAGGCGCAGGCGCCGCTGCCGCTCCTGCGCCACGGGGAACCACTGCAGCACGGTGTACCCCGCGAGGCCCGTGTACACCACGCTCCACACCGAGAACGCGCCGGAGGCCGGTGCGACGGGCGTCGCGGCGGAGTCGAGCGCGCCACCCGCGGCGGACGCGATCGGCGTGCCGCCGAACAGGCCGACGCCGATCATCGAGCCGACCAGGCAGACCAGGTAGCTGAGGGTGACGACGACCTGCTGGGTCCGGTCGCCGGACGTCTCGTGCGTCATACGGTGCTCCTCCGCTCGTCGACCCGGTCACCCAGGAGGTGACCGGCGGACATTATGCCTAGCCTATCTAGCAATCTGCTGCACTTCCTGACGTGTACGAGAGGCGGGTGAGGACACCGTGACCCAGGTCCTCGTGACGGGTGCGACGGGCTACATCGGCGGCCGCCTGGTCCCGGAGCTGCTGGCCGCCGGCTACGACGTCCGCGTGCTGGTCCGGCACCCCGAGCGTCTCGGCTCCCGCGAGTGGGCCGGCCAGGTCGACGTCGTCGCCGGCGACGCCACGTCGCGCGACGACCTGCGCCGCGCTCTCGTCGGCGTCGACGTCGCCTACTACCTGATCCACGCGCTGGCGGCCGGGGGCGGGTTCGCCGACCGCGACCGCGGCACGGCGCGCGGCTTCGCCGTCGTGGCCCGTGAGCTGCGCGTCGGCCGCGTGATCTATCTCGGCGGGCTGCACCCGGACGGCGACCACCTGTCCCCGCACCTGGAGTCCCGCCGGGAGGTGGAGCAGATCCTGCTCGACGGCGGCGCGCCGACCGTCGTGCTGCGGGCGGCCGTCATCCTCGGCTCGGGCAGCGCGTCGTTCGAGATGATGCGCTACCTCACCGAGCGGCTCCCCGCGATGGTGGCGCCGCGCTGGATCGACAACCGCATCCAGCCGATCGCCGTGCGCGACGTGCTGCGCTACCTGGTGGGCGCGGCCGAGATCCCGTCGGACGTCAGCCGCGCCTTCGACATCGGCGGGCCCGACGTGCTGACCTACCGCGAGATGATGCGCCGGTACGCCGCCGTGGCCGGGCTCCGCCCCCGCGTCATCCGCGCCGTCCCGGTGCTGACGCCGCGGCTGGCCAGCCTGTGGGTGGGGCTCGTGACGCCGGTGCCGCCCGGCATCGCGCGCCCGCTGGTGGGGTCGCTCGTGCACGAGGTCGTGGCCCAGGAGGACGACATCAGGCGCTACGTCCCCGACCCGCCGGACGGCCTGCTCGGGTTCGACGACGCCGTGGCGCTCGCCCTGGCGCGCATCCGGGAGCTCGACGTGCGCACGAGCTGGTCGTCGGCCTCGACCCCGGGGGCACCGTCGGACCCTCTGCCGGAGGATCCGGACTGGACCGGCGGGAGCCTGCTGGTCGACGACCGGGCCCGGCCCGTGGCGACGTCCGCCGAGGCCCTGTGGACCGTGATCGAAGGCATCGGCGGGGCGCACGGCTGGTACTCCTGGCGCCTGGGCTGGGTGGCACGCGGTCTGATGGACCGGCTCTTCGGCGGCCCGGGCCTGCGCCGGGGACGGCGTCACCCCCACCGCCTCGCGCCCGGGGACGCCCTCGACTGGTGGCGCGTGGAGACCATCGAGCCGGGCCGGCTGCTGCGGCTGCGCGCCGAGATGCGCCTGCCGGGGCTGGCGTGGCTCGAGCTGTCCGTGGAGGACGCCGACGCCGCGCAGCCGACGTTCCGGCAGCGCGCGGTGTTCCTGCCGCGCGGCCTGCTCGGGCACCTGTACTGGTGGGCGATCAGCCCGTTCCACGGCATCGTCTTCGGCGGCATGCAGCGCAACATCGCCCGCGCGGCCCAGGAGCACACCACCCCCGGCGTGCCGAGGTAGTCGTCTCGGCACGCCGGGGACCCGTCAGGCGCGCAGCCAGGCCGTCGTCGCGCCCGGGAGACGACCGTTCTCGAGCGGCGCGCTGGCCAGCAGCACCTCGCCGTCGGGCAGGTCGACGGCGGCGTCGCCGAAGTTGGTGACGCTCAGCCAGCCGTTCGGCCGGCGGAAGGCCAGCACGTCCGCGTGGCCGGTCTCGACCCAGGTCAGCTCCTCCTCGGTCTGCAGCTCGCGGCGCAGCCCCAGGGCCCGGCGGTACAGGGTGAGGGTCGACGCGGCGTCGTCCTCCTGGACCTCGACCGCGAGCTCGCCGAACCAGTCCGGCTGCGGCAGGTCCGCGGGACCGGAACCGGGACCGAAGCCGAACGAGGCCCCCTCGCGGGTCCACGGCAGCGGCACGCGGCAGCCGTCGCGGCCGACGTCGACACCCGGGCTGCGGAAGAAGGTCGGGTCCTGCCGCGCCTCGTCCGGCAGGTCGGGCACCTCGTGCAACCCCAGCTCCTCGCCCTGGTAGAGGTACGACGAGCCCGGCAACGCCAGCTCCAGCAGCGTCGCCGCGCGGGCGCGGCGCAGGCCCAGCTCGCGCTGCAGCTCCGGCTCGGTACCGCCCGACAGCAGCCAGCGCTTGCCCTGCTTCTCGCGCGGCTTCTCGCCGTCGGTGCCCGTGCGGCGCGGCGGCAGGCCGTAGCGCGTCGCGTGCCGCACCACGTCGTGGTTCGAGAAGACCCACGTGGTGGACGAACCGGACGCCGCGGCCAGCTCCAGGTTGAACGTGATGATCTCGCGGAACTGCGCCGCGTCGAAGTCGGCCTCGAGCAGGTCGAAGTTGAACGCCTGGCCCAGGCCGGCCGAGCTGGCGTAGCGGGCCCGGCGGTCGGCGGCCACCCACGCCTCCGCGACGGCGGTGCGAGGCGGGTCGTAGGAGTTGAACACCCCGCGCCACTCGGCGTAGATCTCGTGCACCTCGTCGCGGTCCCACAGCGGATGGTTGCCGTCCCAGGGCAGGGCGTCGAGCTCCGCCTGGCTGGGCAGCTCGTCGCCGAGGTCCTTGGCCAGGCCGTGCGCCACGTCCACGCGGAACCCGTCCACGCCGCGGTCCGACCAGAACCGCAGCGTGCGCAGGAAGTCAGCGCGCACCTCGGGGTTCTTCCAGTTCAGGTCGGGCTGCTGCACGGCGAAGTGGTGCATGTACCACTGGCCGTCGCCCACCGGCTCCCAGGCCGGGCCGCCGAACGTCGAGGGCCAGTCCGCGGGCGGCTCGGCGCCGTCCGGCCCCTTGCCGTCCCGGAAGATGTAGCGGTCGCGCGCGGGCGAGCCCTTCGGCGCCGCGAGCGCCTCCTGGAACCAGACGTGCCGGTCCGAGGTGTGGTTCGGCACGAGGTCCACGATGAGCTTGATCCCCGCGTCGTGCAGCGCGGCGACGAGGGCGTCGAAGTCCTCGAGCGTGCCCAGGCGCGGGTCCACGTCGCGGTAGTCGTCGACGTCGTACCCGCCGTCGGCGAGCGCGGACGGGTAGAACGGGCTGAGCCAGACCGCGTCGACGCCGAGGCTGCGCAGGTACGGGACGCGCGCGGTGATGCCCGGCAGGTCGCCGAGACCGTCGCCGTTCGCGTCGGCGAACGCGCGCGGGTAGATCTGGTAGACGGCGGCCTGCCGCCACCAGGTGGCGGCGTCACCGGCGGTCGGGTCCGGGGTGAGGCGGGTCTCCATCACTTCGGTCATGTGCGGATCGATCTCCTTGTTCGTTGCTGCTCGGTGCTGCTCGGTTCGGTGGTGTGCGGGTTACTTGACGGCGCCCTGGGTGACCCCGGACATCACCCAGCGCTGCGTGAACAGGTAGACGACGATCGCGGGAGCCATCGCCATCAGGTAGGACCCGAAGGCGACGTTGTAGTTGCTGCTGAACTGGCTCTGGAAGATCTTCTGCACCACGGGCAGGGTCTGCAGCGCCGGGTCGGCCGTGATGAGGGACGGCATCATGAAGTCGTTCCACGACGCGAGGAACGCGAAGATGCCGACGGTCGCGCTCATCGGCGCGAGCAGCGGGAACACCAGCCGCCAGAACGTCTGCCACGTGGTGGCGCCGTCAAGGCGGGCGCTCTCCTCGAGCTCGGCCGGCACCGAGCGCAGGAACGCCGTGTACAGCAGGGTGCTGAACGAGAGCTGGAACATCACGTGCAGGATCGCCACGCCCGCCGGGTTGTCGAGGCCCGCGAGCCCCGTGAGCCGCACCTGCGAGAGCGCGAGCACCGGGAACGGCAGGAACATCGCGCCGAGCAGGTAGAAGAACGACCACCGGAACAGCCGCCGGTCCCAGTTGCGGGCGATGGCGTAGGACGCCGCGGAGCTCAGCAGGATGGTGCCGACCACCGAGACCAGCGTGACCAGCAGCGACACCGTGAACGCGCGCGGGAAGCCCGTCAGGCGCCACGCCTCGGCGAGGCCGTCCAGGCTGAACGGCGCGGGCAGGGAGAACGCGTTGCCGTCCACGGACTGCGTGGTGGTCTTGAACGCCATCGTGACCGTGACGTAGAGCGGCACGAGCACCGCCAGCGTGCACGCGAGCAGCGCGGCGGTGACGGGGACGTTGATGCGGCGGGTCATCAGACGGCCACCTTTCCGCGCGTGAGGCGCAGCTGCACGAGCGCCAGCGCCAGCGCGATGAGGAAGAAGATGGTGGCGTTCGCCATCTGGTAGGCGTAGTCACCGCCGGAGAAGCCGGCGAAGATCGTCATCGCGACGCTGCGGGTGGCCGTGCCCGGCCCGCCGTCGGTGAGGCCCACGATCACGTCGTAGGCGTTGAGGAAGTTCTTGAAGCCGATGACGAGGTTGATCAGCACGTACCCGGCCAGCAGCGGCAGCGTGATGCTGCGCAGCCTGCGCCAGCCGGAGGCGCCGTCGATGCTCGCGGCCTCGTACACCTCGCCCGGGATGGACACGATGCCCGCGGTGTAGACGAGCAGGGCCGACGGGATCGCCTGCCAGGCCGTGACCAGGACGATCGCGGTCCAGGCCAGGTCGGCGTTCGCCAGCACGCTCGTCTCCAGCGCCTCGATGCCGAGGGCCGACGCCAGGCGCGGCAGCGAGCTGGAGAACAGGAAGTTGAAGACGAACGCGATCACGATGCCCGAGACCACCATCGGCAGCACGAACACCGTGCGCAGCGCGGCCCGGGCCGGGATCCGGGAGGCCAGCCCGATCGCGAGCAGGAACGCCACGACGTTCACCACGACGACGGTGACCAGCGCGAACCCGACGGTGAACCCGTAGGAGCCGAGGATCGCCGGGTCGGAGAACAGGACCGCGTAGTTGGTCAGCCCGATGAACCGGGTGTCGCCGAAGCCGATGGAGTCGGTGAAGCTGTACACCACGCCCATCACCGCCGGGACGGTGATCGCCAGCGTGAACAGGGCGACGGCGGGCAGCAGGAACAGGTAGTAGGTCGCGTCGACGCGGCGTCGCGGGGCGCGGCGTGCCGGGGCGCCCGGGCCAGGTCCCGCGGCGTCGCGGTCCGGGGCGGGTGCGGTGGCTTGGATCGCCATGACAGTCCTCGCTGGTCGGGGATGCTGGTCGGGGGATGCTGGTCGGGGGGTCAGGAACGGCGGGCCAGGCGGGCCCAGTCGGCGTCGAGGGTGCGCAGCACCTCGCCAGGGTCGGCGCCGGTCACGATCGCCTGGGCGTAGTTGTGCACGGGGATGGACTCCGGCACGAGCTGCGACGGGCCGAGGTAGAACCGGGCGCCGTCGTAGTACTCCTGCAGCTCGACCAGCGCGGGGTGCGTGACGGGCGGTGCGTCCGTCGTGACGCCGAAGCCGAGGTTGTCGGCGTTGTAGGCGTCGATGATCTCGGGCCGCATGAGGAAGGACACGAGCTCGCGGGCGCCGTCCTGGCGGGGCGACACGTCCGGCACCCACAGCGCCAGGTCGACGTTGACGCGCACCTTCCGGTCGGCCGGGTCGTCGGTCATGGGCAGCGGGAAGATGCCGACGTCGAGGTCGGGCGAGGTCTTGGCGAT
The DNA here is from genome assembly GCF_024171955.1 of Promicromonospora thailandica. Taxonomy (GTDB): domain Bacteria; phylum Actinomycetota; class Actinomycetes; order Actinomycetales; family Cellulomonadaceae; genus Promicromonospora; species Promicromonospora thailandica. The sequence continues at coordinate 200,136 of NZ_JAMTCS010000005.1, forward strand.
CTCCGTCAGTGCCCACGGGCCCTGGAGGTACATGGCGGCCTCGCCCCGCGCGAACGCCAGGTTGCCGTCGCCGTACCCGCGGCCCGCGGCGTCGGCGTTGGTGTAGCCGACGAGCGTGAGCATGCGCTCGACGGGCTCGCGGAAGTCCTTCTCGAACGAGACCGGCGAGCCGGGGCCGGTGTCCGCGCCCTGCTCCTGGAGCGCCTCGAAGAAGGCGGTGACGTCGACGAGCCCGCCGACCGTGTAGTCGAGGATCCCCTGCCCGATGGTCCACGGTTCGGCGAACGTGCCGTAGATCGGCGTCACGCCGGCGGCGGTCAGCGCGTCGCACACCTCGACGAGCTCCGACCAGGTGGTCGGCGCCTCCAGGCCGTGCTCCGCGAAGGTCGCCCGGTTGTAGAGCACGCCGGCGGCCATCAGCGAGTACGGCAGCACGCTGGTGCGGCCCGGGTAGGAGGCGGTGAGCTCGACGAGCGGCAGCAGGTCGGGGTTGATACGGCCCGCTTCCGGCATGTCGCCCAGGTCGCTCAGGGCGCCGTGGTCCACGAACCGGGCGATCTCGAAGTTGTAGTTGGAGCACCCGAGGTCGGGCGGCGCGCCGCGGGCGAAGCCGGCCGAGAGGTCGGACGTGACGTCGTGGCTGACCCGCACGCCCGGACGCTCGTCCCGGAACCGGGCCAGCAGCTCGTCGAAGTACCCGATGACCTCGGGCTTGGACTGGTAGAAGGACACCTCGGCCGGGCGTCCGAGCGAGCCGCAGCCGGTCAGCGCGAGGCCGGCGCCGACCAGACCGGCCCCGAGGAAGGACCGGCGGCTCAGACCCTTCGGCGGTGAAGGGGTACGTGCGGGCACGTGATCGTCTCCTTGTTCCCGCCCCGCGCCGGCACTGGCGCGGGACTTAAATCTAGGGACTAGATTTACTTTCCCGATCATGTACGTCGCGCACGTTAGAGTCAAGGGGTGGACTCCTACCCCGTGGCCAGCTCCGCGCGGCTGCTGCGGCACACCAACGCGGCGGCCGTGCTCCGGCTCGTCTGGGACCGGCCGACGTTCACCGCCAGCGACGTCATCGCCGACACCGGCCTGACGCGCTCGACGGTGCTCGCTCTGTGCGACGAGCTCGTCGGGCGCGGCTGGGTCAGCGAGCTCGACGACGCACGGGCCGCCGGCGAGTACCGCATGGGCCGGCCGGCGCGCCGCTACGCGTTCGACCCGCGCTCCGGCCGCGTCGTCGGGGTCGACGCCGGGCAGCACCACGTGACCGCCTCGGTGGCCGACCTGCGCGGCGCCGTCCTGGGCCGCGCCGTCCGGGAGCTCACGGCCGACGCCTCCCCCGCGACCCGGGTGCGCACCATCCGCCGGGCGATCGAGGAGGCGGTGGCGGACGGCGGCGGAGCGGCCGGCCCGGCCGGTGCCCCCGCCGGGCCGGTGCTGGCCGTGGTGCTGGGTGTCCCCGCGCCGACCGACGCGCACGGCGCCTCCCCGCCCGGCAACCAGCGGCGGTTCTGGGCGCGGATGAACCCCGAGCTCGCCGAGCAGTTCGCCGACGTCGGCCAGTCCGTCACGGTCGAGAACGACGCCAACCTGGCCGCCGTCGCGGAGTGGACCATCGGGGCGGGTTCCGGCCTGTCGTCGTTCGCGACCCTGCTCTCGGGCGAGCGGTTCGGCGCCGGCCTCATCGTCGACGGCACGCTGCTGCGGGGGCACCACGGCGGGGCCGGCGAGATGCGCCTGCTCGACCTCGTCGACGGCGTCGGGTCCGCGGACGGCTTGGCCCACGTGGCCCGTGAGCTGGTGCGGCACGCGGCCGACGCCGGCGACCTCCCCGCCGGGTCGCCGCTGCGCGCGCACGACCCGGCCACGCTCGACGCCGCCGACGTGTTCGCCGCGGCCCAGGAGGGCGACGCCGTCGCGCTGCGCATCGTCGACCGGCTCGCCGACCGGCTGGCACGCGTCTGCGCCGTCATCGCCTCGCTGCTCGACGTCGAGCGGATCGTGGTGGGCGGGGCCCTGTCCCCCGCGCTCGGCCCGGTGGTCGAGCGGGCGACCGAGCGGCTGCCCTCCTACATCCACCCGCCGGTGCCCGCGATCGTGGCGTCCGGCCTGGGTTCGGACGCCGTGCACGTCGGCGCCGTGCGGCGGGCCCTGGCCGTCGTCCGCGCGAACCCCTTCGACTTCGAGCTCGCCCGCGAGGCAGCCACCCGGGCCTGAGCGGGACAGGCCATCGGTGTGCGAGTTGGCGGCGTGTCGCGCTCCGGTCGTGTCGCGTCGCGGGCGATCGGTATGCCCGAACGCGTTGCGCTCGGTAGACGCGGTCTACACACCGCAACATCTTCGGGAGAAGGTGTCTCGTGGCGCCCGCCGCGCCCGAACCGCCCCGGTGCAACCGTCAGCCGGCGAGCGCCGCCGACGGCGCGCGGCGGGCCGGGTCGGTGATCCGGTCCATCAGGGTGACGGCGGTGCGGCGGCTCAGGAGGCGCGACAGCGCGGCGGCCGCACGGTTCCTGCTGCCGTCGACGACGCTCGGGCCCGGGTCGCGGGCGTCGAGGTGGGCGAGGGCCGTCGCGACGACGTCCTCGGGGGTGCGCTTGCGCGCCCCGGCGGTCGCCTCCTCGGTGCCGACGACGTCGTTGAACTCCGTGCTGGTGGCCCCCGGCGACAGGGCGAACACGGTCAGGCCGGTGTGCCGCAGCTCCGCCCAGAGCGCCTCGGTGAAGTGCAGCACGAACGCCTTGGTCGCGCTGTAGACGGCCATGCGGGGGCTCGGCGCGTACGCCGCCATGCTGGCCACGTTGATCAGGAAGCCGTTCCCGGCCGCGAGCAGGTCGGGCAGGAAAGCGTGCGCGATCTGCACGGGCGCCGAGACGTCGACGGCGATCTCGCGGGCGAGGCGCTCCGGGTCCTCGTCGCGGAACCGGCCCCAGGTGCCGAAGCCCGCGTTGTTGACGAGGCTCGTCACCACCACGCCGTGCCCGTCGACGGCGGCCTTCAGGTCCGCCCCGACGCGGGCGCCGGAGAGGTCGAACGGGACGACGGTCACTGCGGTCCGGTGCCGGGTGCGCAGCTCGGCCGCGAGCGCCTCCAGGCGGTCGGCGCGCCGGGCGACGAGCACGAGGTCGGCGCCACGTGCGGCGAGCTCGGTGGCGAGGGCCCGGCCGATGCCGGAGCTGGCTCCGGTGAGCAGGACGGTCTGGGTCGAGTAGTCGATAGCCATATCGACACTGTATGCCTACCTGACACCTGGTGCCAAGTAGGCATCGTAGGATAGGCCGGTGGCCACAGCATGGGACCGGCAGCGCGCCGCGCTGCGCGAGGAGATCACCGAGACCGCCCGCACGCTCTTCGTCGAGCAGGGTTTCGAGGCGACCACGGTCGACCAGATCGCGCAGAGCGCCGGCATCTCGCGGCGGTCGTTCTTCCGCTATTTCGGCACCAAGGAGGACGTGGTGCTGGGCGACCTCAACGCGCGCGCCGACGCGGTGGCCCGGGCGCTGGAGGCGCGGCCGGCGGACGAGGATCCCTGGACCGCCCTGCGCGCGGCGATGCTGGACTCCCGCAGCGAGACGTTCACCGACGTGCGCTCGGACCTGGCGCTCTCACGGATGATGCGGGACACGCCGTCGCTGCGGGCGCGCAAGGTCGAGAAGCGCCAGTACTGGAGCGAGGTCCTGACCCCCCTGGTCGCCGAGCGGATCACCGAGGGGGACGTGACGGTGCGCGCCGCCGCCGTCGTCGCCGGCGTGCTGGCGTGCGTCGACATCGCCTCGGACGTCTGGGTCGAGTCCGAGGGCACGGCGGACATGGAGGCGGTCTACGACGAGGCCGTCACCGCGCTCCGCGGCTGACCGCGGAGCGCCTCAACCCTGGGGCGCCGCACCGCGGAGCGCCTGGTCGACCAGGCGCGGGACGAGGGCTTCGTCGAACGGCACCCGCAGCACGAGCAGGCGGTGGTAGCAGGCGCCCCAGAGGTGGTCGACGACGATGTCGAGGTCGGCGTCGGCACGCAGCTGCCCCTGCCTCTGCGCCGCGCGGAGCCGCTCGCGGGCCAGCTCACGCCGCGGCTGGGCGTACCCCTCGGCCCAGGCTCGGGCGACGTGCGGGTCGGTCTGCGCGGCGCCGACCAGCTGTGACACCGGAGCCGCCGCACCCTCGTGGGTCATCAGGCGCACGAAGGCCGTCAGCTGGGTGACGAGGTCGGCGCGCAGGTCTCCGGTGTCCGGGAACGTGAGCACCCGCGCGCTCCGGGCGAAGTACGCCTCGGCGGCGAGCGCACCCGGCGAGGGCCACCACTTGTACAGCGTGACCTTGCTCGACCCCGCCTCACGGGCCACCCGGTCGAACGTCACCGCGGGCAGCCCCTCCTCCAGGAGCAGCCGCCCGGTCGCGGTGAGCACCGCCGAGCGCACCTCGGCAGCCGGCCTGCGACCTCGGCCTCGTCGGGCACCTGCGGACTGTTCCGTCATCGCCACTCCCTCTTCAAACCCTCATATGAACCTCTTGTACATTTCGCCGATCCTCGTTAATGTACAAGTTGTTCACATCGTAGCAAGGAGCCGCTCATGTCCACGCCACCCCCCACCCGCCGGCCGGTCCGCGCTCCTGCGGCGGCCGCCTGCCTCGCCATCGGCCTGACCCTCGGACCGACCCTCGCCGCGTGCACCGCCGCGCCCGGCGGACCGACGACGCCGTCGGCCGCCATACCCGACGCCGCGACCAACGACGCGTCCCCCGCCGCGACCCTGGGCGAACCGACCGAGCTGACCACGGGCCTGGAGGCCCCCTGGGGCCTGACGTTCCTGCCTGACGGGACGGCGCTCGTCGCGGAACGGATCAGCGGGCGCATCCTGCGCGTGCCGGCCGACGGCGGCGACGTCCGGGAGGTCGGCGTGGTCCCGGACGTGGACGTCACCTCGGAGGGCGGGCTGCTCGGCATCGCCGCCTCCCCCGGCTTCACGCGGGACCGCACCGTCTACGCCTCGGTGTCCGGGGCGGACGAGAACCGGATCGTCGCGCTCACGGTGGCCGACGACTTCACCTCCCTCACGGTCGACCGCGTGCTGCTCGACGGCATCGGCACCGCCGACCGGCACCACGGCGGACGCCTCGCCGTCGGCCCGGACGGGCACCTCTGGATCGGGACCGGCGACGCCTTCGACCCCGAGAACGCCGCCGACGACGACTCCCTCAACGGCAAGATCCTGCGCATCGCGACCGACGGCTCGGTACCGCCCGACAACCCCGGGGAATCACCGATCTGGTCGAGCGGGCACCGCAACGTACAGGGCCTCGCCTTCGGTCCGGACGGCACGGCCTACGCCTCGGAGCTCGGCCACCGCACGTGGGACGAGGTCAACGTGCTCCGCCCCGGCCGGGACTACGGCTGGCCCGAGACCGAGGGCATCGCGGGCGACACGGGCGAGCCACCGATCGCCACGATCCACCCCGACGACGCGAGCCCGTCCGGCATGGCCTACGCCGCGGGCTCGCTGTGGATCGGCGCCCTCGGCGGGCAACGGCTCTGGCAGCTCCCGGTCGACGGCGACACCGCCACCGCGGACCCGATCGAGCACCTCAGCGGCACGTACGGTCGCATCCGGACCGTCGAGGTGGCGCCGGACGGCGCGCTCTGGCTCGTCACGTCGAACACGGACCGTGCGACCTGGGGTGGCACCGAGCCGCGGCCGGGTGACGACCGGATCCTGCGGGTGGAGGTGTCCGAACCGGGGACGTGAGGGTATCTGTGCAGGTGAGCCGGGTTGTGGTCATCCCCGTGCACCCCTCCGAACCGGACCGAGCGTGAACAGCAGCGTCGCGAGGGCGGTCGCGGCCAGCAGCGCGAAGCCCACGCCGTAGTCGCCGTTGAACTGGTACACCGCGCCCATGATCAGCGGCGGCACGAACCCGCCGAGCCCGCCGGCCGCGCCGACGACGCCGGTCACCGCACCCACGGTGTGGGCGGGCGCGAGCTTCGCCACCAGTGCGAACGTGGCGCCGGACGACGCACCGAGCGCCGCCGCCAGGCCGAGGAACGCCAGGGTGCCCACGGGCACGAGGCCCGGCTGGAACGCGACGACGGCGGCGAGCAGCGTGACCGCCGTGAAGCACCAGACGGACACGTTCACCGGGCCGAGCCGGTCGGACAGCGCGCCACCCACCAGGCGCATCACCACGGCGAGCACGACGAATCCGGCGGTGCGCATCGCGGCGTCGGCGGCCGCCAGGTGCCGAACCTGACCAGGACGGTCAGGGGCCGATGAGATGCTGCCGGAGCTGTCGTAGGTCCGCGACCGCGGCGTTCGCGTGACCCAGCCACTCGCGGAAGATCTCAGGCCCGGCCTCGTGCCACAGGTCGTACTCCTCGGAACCGGGTCTCAGGACCTTGTCGGTCTGGTCCAGCAGCCATGCCGCACGGGCGCCGTCGATGGTCCGGTGGATCAGCTCACGGGTCATGCCATCGGTCACGGGCATCTCCCGCAGCCCGTGACCGGCCAGCGTGAGCTCGATCAGCGTCAGGACGCCGCAGCCGACCTCATGACTGATCTCTACCTCCTCAAGGCCTCTGCGGAGGTCGTCGAGCTCGAAACGGTCGAGGACGATGTCGTCGAGCAGGTCCAGCGCGGAGTCGTTCTCGAACAAGCCAGTTCCCCATGCACCCATGCCGCAGACCATAGGCGTGACCACCGGCCTCCGGGTGCGGGGCGCGAACGGGCATCATGCGACTGTGGAGCACCGCATCGACCTCGACGTCCTTGCCGACCGTCTGCAGCCGACAATGGACGGCTGGAAGCACCGAGCCACCGTGAGCCGGCTGACCTGGCGCGACGAAGCGTCAGCCTGGCCGCAGGCGATCACCCCGGACCGCTCGACCGTTCAGGTGCCGGAGTCCCTGGGGTTCACCGTCCAGGAGCACGGGTCGGACTACGTGCTCCAGACGGTGGTCTGGACCGGTGGCTGGGTGGACGTCGGCTACCTGATCGACGACGAGGTCTACACGTTCACCCCCGTGTTCAACGACGTCGAGGAGGTCTACGAGGCCGTGGTCAAGGACGTCGAGGAGTTCATCGCGACCTCCGCATGACCACCGGGGCATCGAACACCGCTGGACGCTAGCGTTCGTGGTGTGCCGCCCTGCCTCGACGTCTACGTGTGGGTTCGGACCACCGACCGGCCGTCCGTGCTCGCCACCTTCATCGATCACTACGTCGACTCCGAGAACCCCGGCGATCCGCGCTTGGACTCGTTGGTGCGTGCACTGGTCGACGAGCGTCCGACCACCGACGACCTCGAAGCACTTGCGGACCTGCACCGGGACCCCGACGCGTCGCCAGCGTTCTCCGTCTACCTCCGTGCGCGAACCCACTACGGAGCTGTCGTGACACTCACCGAGGAGGGCGATCTGGTTCTCGGGCTCTCGCTCGACGATCCCCTCGACGACCCCGACGTCGCGGTTCGGGGCGCCGAGCTGATCGTCGAGCTGCGGAACGAGTTCCAGGCGGTCGCCGGTCTCGCCGGCGTCGAGCTCCCGCCTCCGCAGTCCGCTTCGGAGTGGCGGGACGAGGTTCAGGTGATGCTTCGCGACGGTGAGCCCCCGTGAGGTGCGGCAGGATCGGTGCGTGACCATCGTGCTTCGACCGTGGACCGGTCAGGACAACGTCGGTGCGTCTGCGGTCGAGCTTCGGCACGGGACCGCGTGGATGTACTACTGGCTGTCGCCCGAGGCACGCGGAAAGAGATATGCGGCGGGCGCGCTCGCCGCGGTCTCCAGCTGGGCCTTCGCCAGCGGGCTGTACCGACTTGAGCTCGGGCACCGGGTGAACAACCCGGCGTCCTGCCGAGTCGCGACCAGGGCAGGATTTCAGGCTGAAGGTATCGAGCAGGAGAAGCTCAGGTACGGCACCATCCGGTACGACGTCGAGACAAAAGTCGCGCAGACGCCTCCACCCTCCGTGGGCCTCAGCCCCCCAGATCGACCCGAGGCGGCGCGCTGCGCCGCTCCCGCCGGACGCGCCGAGACGGAGGCGACCGGCGACCTGACCGGTCCGCGCACTGTTACGGATACCAGGCCTGAAGCGCCATCTCGGCCACTTCGTCGAGCTGTTCACGGTCGACACCGGTGGCCGCCTGGACAGCGATGCCGAACGCCACGGACATGACATACCGAGAGAGCCGGCCGGGGTCTGCGTCGCCCGGCAGGTCCCCCTCGTCGACGGCCCGCCGGAACCGCTCCTCCAGCATCCTGCCGCCCGCCTGCCGCCAGGCCACGAGCACATCGCGCGCGCCCCGGCCGCCGTCACCGGATGCGAGCGCCGCCTGGACCCCGAGGCACCCGTGCGGGCTGTCGGGAAGAGTCGTGGCGCGCGCGGCACCATGCAGCCACGCCTCGACCACCGCCCGTGCGGTCGGCTCGGTCAATGCTTTCGACGCGTAGGACGCGGGCCCGGAGGAGTAGAGATCCAGGGCCTTTCGGAACAGCTGTTCCTTGTTGCCGAACGCCGCGTACATGCTCGTCTTGGTGATTCCCATGGCCCCGGTGAGGTCCGTGAGACTCGACCCCTCGTATCCGCGCTCCCAGAACACTCGCAGGGCGCGGTCCAGGGCAACGTCGATGTCGAACTCCCGCGGGCGCCCCATGACGCCACTACGTACAGCAGCCATCCGACTATCGTACACGTCGGTACAGATGTGCTCACAGAGCCCGCCCGTGCCGCACCGTCCACTTACGTACCGACCGGAATAAAAGTCGGATGCTGGCGTTGAACGCCTGTGTCGTGGTCACCGGCATGGCAAGCAGAGGCCGGACCCACGAGACAAGACGCTGCCCACACGGGTGGCACTACGAAAGGACACCCATGCCTGACATCGACCTGCGCGCGTTCTACGAGCGCTACATCGGAGCGCTCAACGCCCACCAGTTCGACCGGATGGACGAGTTCATCAACGACGAGGTCATCCTGAACAGCGTGCCCGGCACCAGGGACGACGTGGTCGCCGTCCTGACCGGCGACGCACAGGCCGTGCCCGACTTCCACTGGGAGCTGCAGGAGATCGCCTTCGACGGCGACCGGATCGGCGCGCGCCTGATCAACACGGGTACGCCCGTCCAGGAGTGGCTCGGCGTCACCCCCACCGGGGCCTCGTTCGAGATCGTCGAGTACGCCATCTACCAGGTGCGCGACGGCCGCTTCAGCACCATGTCGGCCCTGCACGACGCCGAGGTGCTGCGGCGGCAGCTCGCCGGATGACCTGATCTCCGCGGAACACACCTCCAGCGACAGGAACCCCGCCTGACCGGAGCATCCGCTCTGGTCAAGCGGGGTTCCGACCTAGTGTCCGTGCTCGTGGCAACGGCATGCGCCGGCCTCGTCGGCTCCGTCGTCGACGCCGTACTCGTCGGGCAGCCGGAGCCCGGGACTGCCGACCTGGAGGCCGAGCGGAGTGGCACGACCCCGCGGCTCCTCCCACTCCTCCTGCCGACCCAGGGCCGTGAGGTCGAGGTACGGGATCCCGTAGTGGAACCCCTCGATCCCCCGGCCGAACGCGGAGTAGGTGTGGAAGACGTCGTCGTCGACCCGGAGGAACGCGCTGATGCCGGGGTAGTCGCCGGGCGTACGCCAGCCCGTGCCCCACGGTGTGCCGGCTTCGGCGAGCTCCTCCTCGGTGCGGTAGTGGACCAGCACCGGGGCGACCGACGGGTCGATCGACGTGTGGAAGTCGTAGTTGAAGTCAGTCCCGAACGACGAGTACCAGGGGAAGGTCCAGCCCATCCGATCCTGGTACGCGGCGATCGTCTCGTAGGGCGCCCGGCTCACGGCGACGAGCGTCGTGCCGCGGACGTGCAGCTGCCGCAGGTGGGACGGGATCTGGTCGGCGGCCGACGCACAGCTCGGACAACCGGTGTCGCGAGGGTGCTCGGTGCCGTCGTCGTCCACGTCGTAGAGCCACATGAAGTGGTGCATCACGAGCTGTCGGCGTCCGTCGAACAGGTCGAGCAGGCTCACCGGACCGTCGGGGCCCACGAAGGTGTACGGCTTGTCCACGCGGACCATGGGGAGCCGTCGGCGATCCGCGTTCACGCGATCGCGGAGGCGCGTGAGCTCCTTCTCCTGGGCCAGCAGCTCCCGGCGTGCGGCGAGCCACTCCTCGGACGACACCACCTCGGGCAGGTTCTCCATCGGCATGGCTGTTCCTCCTGGCTGGTTCGGTCGGCCCAGGCTATTCCTGGCCCCGGGAGCGCGGCACGGAGTTTCGGTGTCGAGCGCCCGCGCCGCGTGGATCGCCCGACCACTGACGGTCCCGCGTCCGGGCGGGTCCGCGCAGGCCGGCCTCCGCACATCCGTCCGGCGGGGTTCCCTCGGCGTTTGGACCTCGGTCGCCTCAGCGAGGGTCTCGGACGCCTCGGGGTGCGCCGGGGGGACGCGATCTGCGGACGACACCTCCTAGACAACGAAGAAACCCCGCTTGACCGGAGCATCTGCCCTGGTCAAGCGGGGTTTCCGTCTGTGGAGCTAGGGGGATTCGAACCCCCGACCTTCTCATTGCGAACGAGACGCGCTACCAACTGCGCCATAGCCCCTCGGACTGCAGAAGAGTAGCACTTCACCGCCGGTGCCTCGCAACTCGATCCCGTGTCGCGCAGGTCACCCGGCGGCCCGGCGACGAGCCAGGATCTCCTCCAGGGGCGTCGCCAGCGTCTCGGACTTCATGCGCGGCGGCTCGCCACGCAGCAGCTCGTCCTCGGCCGCCAGGTCGCCGGGCGCCCCGTCGTCGTCCTTCGCGGCAGCGGCCGGAGAAGGGGTCGGAACCGGGATCGACGGCGGCAGCGCCGCCGGCTGGCGCTGCGGCGCCGCCGGCTTGGTCACGTAGGTGGGCAGCGGCACGGGCACCGGGTCCCAGGCACGACCGCTCGACGGCTCCTCCGCGGACGCGGCGGGTTCCTCCGGGGCAGGCTCGGGCTCCGCCGGGACCTCGATGACCTTGGGCTCCGACGGGCCGTCCAGGATCTCGTCCAGCACGTCCTTGCGCGTCACCCGCGGGATCGCCTGGGTCTCGGTGCTGGAACCGTGCGTGGCCAGGCCGGTCACCTGCGCCCGGTTGCGCGGCGCGTACGGGCCGCCGTTGGCGAGGGCCCGCGCCTGCGTCGCACGCTGGCGCGCGGCCCGCACGGTCGCCTGCCAGCGGGCGTCGGCCCGGCGGGCGGCCCGCGCGGCGCGGCGGCCCAGGAAGAGCACGAACAGCAGCATGGCGGTCGACGTCGCGGCGACGCCCCAGTGCACCGTGCCGAGGCCCACGAGCGCCCAGGCGACGACGCTGCACACGAGCAGGAACGCCGACACGATGAGACGACGACGCGCCCGCGCCGCCCTCCGGGCCCGGCGCTCCACGCGGCGGATGCGCTCCGCCGTCAGCGGGCGGCCACGGACCATGATCTGGAGCGGGTAGCCCTTCGGGGTCGGGTGGGCGACGCGCGGCACACCCTGTCCGGTACCCCGCGGCTTGCCGTCAGTCACCATCGCCCCTCCTTTCCTGTCGGTGCCGCTCATCGCGACGATGCGCAGCCCTACCGAGAACCTGTCGGCCACCCGTGAGTCGCCGAGCTCCGACCGCCGACGGACCAGGCTCGGCATCCAGTAGCCCAGCCACAGGACGAACAGCGCTACCGCCGTCAGCCCCGCAGTCGATTCCATTACACGACGTTAGGCGAGCATGACCGGGCCCCGCCGCACCGCGTGCGGCGTGTCCCGGCGTCAGAGCGCTTCCCGCAGACGCTGCCAGCGCGCCAGCAGCCCCTCGGGTACCTCCTCCGCGGTGACGGCGAAGGTGCGGTGGTCGCGCCACTGGCCCTGGATGTGCAGGAAGCGTTCGCGTACGCCCTCGTCCCGCAGGCCGAGCTTCTCGACGACGCGGAGGCTCGGCTTGTTCTCGGGCCGGATGTTGATCTCGATGCGGTGCAGGCCGAGGAAGAAGGCGTAGTCGGTGGCCATCGCGACGGCGGTGGGGATCACGCCTCGACCCGCGACGTGCTCGCTGACCCAGTAGCCGATGCTCGCCGAGCACATGGACCCCCAGGTGATCGACGAGACCGTCAGCTGGCCCACGAGCTCGCCGTCCAGGTCGACGCCGAACGGCAGCGACGTCCCCGCCCGCGCCTGCGCCGAGAGTGAGCGCACGTACTCCCCGAACGTCGAGGCGATGTAGCGGTTCGCGCCCGGCGCCGTGGCCTCCCAGCGTTCGAGCCAGGCTGCGTTCTCGGCCCGCAGGCGGGCCCAGTCGGTCGCGTCCCGACGCCGCAGCGGACGCAGCACGACCGCTCCCGCGGGCGTGTCCTCACGCAGCGTCACCGGCCATGGCTTGGCCACCGTCCACCCCTTCACAAACTTTCCCGTGGTGCCTTCCGGCACGTCCGACCTGCTCGACGGCATCTTCGTTCGCCCCTCGCCACGTCCCACGGCGTATCCCGTGTGGGAGAGGGTCTACCACGCCCGGTGGCCTGAGACCTGTCGAGCAGGCGCCCGGTCATGTTCTCGCCTTCTTCGTCCACTGTTCGTAACAATCCAGTCTCGGAGTCTTGGCACAATAGCGGTCATGAGCGGCATCTCCGTCCCGACGCCACAGCCGTACCCGGTGACCCCGGGGATGGAGACAGCCGACGCCAAGGAGGAGCTGCGCCGCGCGATCCGCGCGCAGCGCGGCCACCGGTCGGCCCGGCAGCGTGCGCAGGCCGCGGAGGCGTTCGCCGACGTCATCGAGTCCATCCCCGAGGTGCGCGACGCCGGGTGCGTCGCGGCGTACGCGGCCCGCAGCGCGGAGCCGGGGATGCTGCCGCTGCTGGAACGGCTCTCGGGCCGCGGCGTCCGTGTGCTGCTCCCCGTGCTCGGCGCGGGCCTGGCCCGCGACTGGGCCGACTACACCGGCCCCGACGACCTCCTGGAGCGCGCGCCCGGCCGCCCACCCGAGCCGGGCGGCCCCACGCTCGGCACCGACGCCACCAAGCTGGCCGACGTCGTCCTGGCGCCGGCTCTCGCCGTCGACTCGCGCGGAGTGCGGCTCGGCCAGGGCGGCGGCTGGTACGACCGCGCCCTCACGCACCTGCGGCCGGGGGCGAAGGTGGTCGCCGTCGTCTTCCCGGAAGAGGTGTACGACGCCGACGAGCACCCCCTGCCGCGCGAGGAGCACGACATCCTGGTGCACGCCGTCGCAACCACCACCGACTGGCGCTGGCTGGGCTGAGCCCGCCGTAGGACGGCCGTGGGCCGGGCTCGTCACGACGAACCCGGCCCACGGGGCACCGCTCACGGCGTGAGGATCAGCTCGTCCTCCTGCGCGGCGCTGACCGCCTCCGCGCTGAACGGCCACGGGAACGTCTCCCCCGCCGCCCATGCGGCGAGCTGGTCGGCGTAGTGCGCCGACGCCGGGTGCGCCGACGTGCCGGTCACCACCACCCACGTCGAGGCGTCGAGGTCGGCCATGTCCACGACCATGCGCATCGACGGGCCGCTGGTCACGTCGAAGCTGCCGCTCGAGGCATCCCATGCCGTCGCGTTGACGATCGACGAGCCGCCACCGACCTTCGTCGGCGCCGGGTTCACGTACAGCGAGATCGGGGCGGGGATGCCGGGGCCGCCGAGCACCAGGTGCTCGAGGCGGAGCTGGTGCAGCGTGCCCCACTCCCAGTCGCTCGTGTCCTTCCCGAGCTCGACGGTGAGGTCCTGGCGCGCACTGGTCAGAGCCTCGCTGAGCACCTGGTCCCGGCTCTCCACGACGGCCACGGTCGACTTGTCGTCCCAGAACGCGTCGTTGGGGTTGTCGAGCATGCCCTTGACGACGGCCAGCCAGCGACTGCCGCCGTCCGGCCACATGGTCTCCGGCAGCTCGTCGTTGAACGTGATCTTCAGGAGGTTGCGCCACACGGCGGCGAAGTAGGCCGCGGCGGCGGAGTCCGCGTCCATCGACATGTCCCAGTCGGCGAGCAGGTCCTGACCGTCCGACTCGTAGCCCTCGGGCAGGTCGACCGCCAGCAGCACGGGCACCAGGGTGTCGGCGAACACGCTCCACTGGTCCATCTGGATCGCGGTCATGTCGGCGGAGCTGAGCTTGCGCCCGTCCGCGATGCGGTTGCCCAACAGCTCGCGGATGCGCTCGGAGCGGTACCCGTAGTCCCAGTCCCGGGTGAGGAACGGGCCCTTGCCGCCGGGCAGCACTGCCTGGTTGGCCGCCACGACGAACCCTTCCTTCGGGTCCAGCACGCTCGGCATCTGCTCCTGCGGCACGTAGCCGGTCCAGTCGTACCGCGCGTCCCAGCCCGGCCGCGGCCACGAGCCGTCCGACTCCACCGCGCCCGGCACGCTCGCCCGCACCGGGATCTTGCCCGGCGCCTGGTAGCCGATGTGGCCGTCCGTCGTCGCGAAGACGATGTTCTGCGCCGGCACCTCGAACTGGGCGGCCGCCGCCTTCATGTCCGCGGGGGTGCGCGCCCGGTTCATCGCGAAGACGGCGTCGGCCGTGTGCCCGGGCTCGAGCGCCGTCCACTGGAGCGAGATCTCGTACTGGCCGAGCTGGGTGCCGGTCTCGGTGGGCGCGCCGCGCACGGCGTCCATGTCGGTCTCGCCCATGACCGACGAGATGATCGGGCCGTGGACGGTGCGCCGGACCTCCAGGTCGATCGGGCTCCCGCCGTCGACCCGGATCACCTCGGTCTCCGTCTCCATCGGCACCCACTCGTCGGCCCCGCGCAGGTAGGTGTCGTTGCGGACCCGCTCGATGAAGAAGTCGGTGACGTCGGCGCCCATGTTGGTCAGGCCCCAGGCGAGGTCCGCGTTGTGCCCGATGATCACGCCGGGGAACCCGGAGAAGGAGAACCCGGACACGTCGAACGGGCACTCGGGTCCCACCTGGTTGCAGTGCAGGCCCACCTGCGCCCAGATGCCCGGCGCCGCGAGGTCGAGGTGCGGGTCGTTGGCCAGGATCGGCTTGCCCGACTCGGTGAAACGGCCCGACACCGCCCACGAGTTCGAGCCCGTGCCCTCACCACGTGCGATCTGCACGGGCACCGAGTCCAGCGCGCGCTGTGCTGCCCCCATGGCCTCCGCCAGGGCGGGGCTCCCGTAGACCTCCTTCGTGGCCGACGCGTTCTCGGCACCCTGCACCGGCTGCGTCGCCTGCCCGGCGGCGACCTCGGCCGGGTCGAGGATCGGCGCGTTGCCCGTGCCCGAGAACGCGGGGAACAGCTCGGCCACCCGGGAGGCGTCGCCCAGCGTGCTGTAGGCCAGCGCACGGTCGAGCTCGTCCTCGTAGTTGCCGCGCAGGTCCCAGGCCATCGCCTTGAGCCAGGCGAGCGAGTCGATCGGGTCCCAGGGCTCGGGCTCGTTCACCTCGACACTGACGTCGAGCACCGTGTACTCCACGGCCGTCTCGGCGGGGCTGCGGTCCGCGAGGTAGGCGTTCACGCCGTCCGCGTACGCCTGCAGGTACTGCCGGGTCGCGTCGTCGAGGATGTTGAACTCCTCCTCCGCGACGTGCCGCCAGCCGAAGGTGCGGATGACCTTGTCCGCCTGGATCGCGTCCTCGTTGTTGCCCACGAGCTCGGCCAGGCGGCCGGCGGTCACGTGCCGGCGGTAGTCCATCTCGAAGAACCGGTCCTGCGCGTGCACGTAGCCCTGCGCACGGAACAGGTCCTCGGCGGAGTCGGCGTAGATCTGCGGCACGCCCTGGGCGTCGCGGCTGACGCGCACGTCGGAGCTCAGCCCCTCGAGCTGGACCTCCCCGGAGAGCTCCGGGAGCGGCCGGCGGGCCGTGAGCCAGCCGAAGGTCGTCAGAGCGACCAGGACCAGCACGAGGACCACGGCCGTACCGACCAGGAACTGACGAACCATGGACGTACGGGTGCGACGGCGACGCGGTCGCGGGGGTTCAGGAGTGGCGGTCTCGGCGGGCTCGGCAGGCTCGGCGGAAGTGGTCGCGGACACGCAGTGGAGACTACCGTCCGCCCCAGACATTGAGTGAACGCGCACAGGTGAACGCCGTCGGGAGATCCTGGGACTATCCGCCGCCGCCCGACCGTTAGTATTGGCACTCGGAAACCCCGAGTGCCAGGCCTGGTGCGGGCGTGCGCGTGCCGCCTCCGACCGGCCTGACGTCCCAGAGGAGTGCACGTGCCCACCTATGCGTACCGGTGTGCCGACTGCGGCCACGCGTTCGACATCCACCAGGAGTTCAGCGACGAGTCGCTGACCGTCTGCCCGGAATGCCAGGGCAGGCTGCGGAAGGTCTTCAGCTCGGTCGGGGTCACGTTCAAGGGGTCCGGCTTCTACCGCACCGACTCGCGCAGCACCTCGACCAGCAGCACGGTCAAGGCCGGCGGCTCGGACTCGTCGAGCTCGTCGTCGTCGAGCAGCAGCTCGTCGTCGTCCAGCGGCTCGTCCGCGTCGGGGTCGTCCGGCTCGTCGTCCAGCACCTCCGGCGGTTCCCAGGCTGCCTCGGCCTGAGCACCTACGCCTGACGCCCTTCGCGTCGCCCCTTCCGCGTGACGCCCTGACTTCGGTCGTCTGCCCTGAGATCGGTCGTTCGATCGACCGATCTCGGGGCAGGCGACCGAACTCGTCGGTCGGCTGCGGCGAGGGACCGAGCGAGGGGCGACCCGGCGCAGGGTGCGCGCACATCAGGATGCGCAGTGGCAGACCCTGATGTCGGGCGCCCAGGGCTCGGAGCGTGACCACAGGCTTCGTTCTCGCGTGGTCGTGCACAGGTCGGCCGATGTCCGCCCCCGTAGCCCCGGCCCGGCGCATAGCGTCCCGGCCATGGGACTTCTCGACACGCTCACCGAGCCGACCCCGGCGCCGGACACCCCGTGGCGCCGCGCGGCACCGGGCCCGACGGACCGCACCGGGTCCACCTCCCCCGGCATCCGCCCGCCGACGGTCGCCCACCGCGTGCGGCGCCTGCTCCGGCGGCACCGGCACGTGCTCGCCGCGGTGCTCCTCGGGCTCGCGGCGGCGCTCACCGTGAACCTCTTGCGACCGGCCCCTCCGCCGACGGTCGACGTCGCCGTCACCACCCGCCCCGTCGCGGCCGGAACCCAGCTGACCAGCGAAGACGTCGTCCTGCGGCCCATCGCGGCCGAGGTCGCCCCACCGGCGGCGGCCCGCTCCGTGCACGGTCTGCTGGGTCGCGCGGCGGTGGTCGGGCTGCCGGCGGGCGCCCCGGTCCACGCCGCCCTCGTCTCTGACGACGGCGTCTCCGCGGCCGCCCCACGCGGCACGGTGGTCGTCCCGGTCCGCCTGTCCGACGACGCCGTCGCCGCCCTGCTGCGCCCCGGCGACCGCGTCGACCTGCTGGCCGGTACGACGTCGGGTGCCGATCCGGCGACCGAGCCCCGGTACCTCGCCCGCGACGCGCTGGTGCTCCCGGTCCCCGCCGGTCGTCGGCCGGAGGCGACGGGCGGACTGCTCGGGAGCGCCACCGAGTCAGACCGGCCCGTCACGCTCGTCGCGGTCGGGCCGGACGACGCCCCACAGCTCTCGGCAGGCTCGGGCTGGGGCTCGGTGACGGCGGTGCTGGTCCCGTGAGACGGCAGCCCGAGACAATGCCGCGCACCGCGGTGCATAGTGGGCCGAAACAGCACCGGCAATTCTGCGGAATGTCCCGTTCGAGATGCGGTGCCTTCGAACGAACCGGAGAATCCATGACCGGGCCGGTCCCGGCGGCTCGCACCATTCGTGAACGACGGCAGGGGAAACAGGATGCTTCAGGGTTTCAGAGAATTCATCACGCGCGGCAACGTGCTCGACCTGGCGGTCGCGGTGGTCATCGGCGGGGCTTTCGCTGCGGTGATCGACGGCCTCGTGCAGGGCTTCATCATGCCGCTCATCGGCTGGCTCGTCGGGGCGCCGAACTTCAGTGCGATCGCCTTTGAGGTGCCCAACTGGCACGGCGGCAGGACCGAGTTCCCGATCGGTCTCTTCATCCAGGGCCTGATCATGTTCCTGCTGATCGCGGCGGCCATCTACTTCTTCGTGATCGTGCCGGTCAACAAGCTGCAGTCGCTGCGCAAGAAGCCCGAGGAGGTCGTCGAGGAGGCTGCCGCCGAGGAGGTCGTGCTGCTCACCGAGATCCGCGATCTGCTGCGCGCGCAGAACGCCGGCACAGACCGGCCGTCGCTCTGACCCCCTGATCCACCACCCCGGCGTCCGCCCTCAGCGTCGAGGGCGGGTGCCGTCGGCGTGCCGGGAGGCGTCCCGCCGGTCCGGACCACCGCCGTCGTCGGCCCGGTAACCGCCAGCCCGGTAACCGTCGGCCCGGTGACCGTCAGCCCCAGTGCGGCGGCACGTCGCGGCGGAGCTGTTCGTCGTTCGAGCCGTGTCCACCGGCAGCGGCCCGGTCCTCGGCGTCCTCGCCCCAGCCCGCTGCCCGCTCGTCCGCGCTCACGCCCGGCACCGCCTCACGCTCGTTCCCCCGCCGCACGGCTCGCCGGGGCCCCCGACGCCGGGGCACGTCGCCGCTCGGCACCACCTCGGCACTCTTCTCCTCGGACTCGTTCACGCCCCCATTGTCCCCCGCCCCCCGCCCACCGGCCCCACACGAGTCGGGGTCCGCACACTCCTGCGAGGTCGGCACTCTGCCCCGAGATCGGTCCAGGCCTTGACCGATCTCGAGGCGAAGTGCCGACCTCGCGAGATCCGCCGGCAGAGCTCAGTCGTCCAGCACCTGCGGCACCACCAGCTCAGCCGCCGGCGCGACCCCGCCGGACACCCCGACCCGCGCGTCCCGCACCGACAGCACCACGCGCCGCACCCGCTCCGCCTCGGCGTCCGGGTCGAGGAACGCCGCGGCCGACCACACCTGCGCCACGACCCAGCCCAGCCGCTCCAGGCGCTCGGCGAGCTGCCGGTCACGCACGCGGATCGAGGGCTCGGCCACGTAGGCGGCGTCGTCGGTCAGCACGGCCACGAGCAGCTCACCCGGCAGGTCCGGGTGCCCCACGGCGAGCGGGATGCGGTCTCCGCCCGGCAGCCCGTAGTCGGTCTCGACCACCAGGCCGGAGCGCCACAGCCGCTCCCCCAGGTCCACGACCAGCCGGTCGACCGACCGCGCCACGTCCACGCCGTTGCCGATCTCCACCTGGTCCGCCAGGCCCGACCGCTGCTCCGCGAAGGACAGCACGCGCGACAGCAGCTGCGGGCCGGGCCCGCGCAGGCGCTCCGGGTCCAGGTCGGACGCCGGGAAGCACGACACCACGTGCAGCCGCTTGCGCGCCGCCCCGAGCGCGCCGAGCAGCATCGCGTCGCCGCCGGCCTCGCCCAGCACGCCGAACCGGTGCAGCACGCGGCCGTGCGGCGTGCGGCCGAAGCCGAGGGTCAGCACGATCGTGTCCCGGGCCAGACCGGCCACGCCGGTCACGTCCGCGACCACCACGGGCTCGGGCCGCGAGCCGGCGAAGAAGGGCGCCAGGGCCGGGTTGGCCCGGACCTCGGCGAGCAGCCGCTCGCGGATCCGGTCGGCGTGCGCGGCCGTGACGGTGACGATGCCGAAGGTCTCCTCCGGCCGGGTCATGGCGTGCTCGATCGCGAGGTCGACCACCCGCTCGACCTCCGCCGTCGTCGACTCGACGGTGCCGGAGGCCGGGTCCGGCATGCCCGTGCCGTCCACGAGCGAGAAGTGCACCAGCGCCTCGGTGCGCGGCAACGGCGCCGGCCGCAGGATCCCCTCGTAGCCGTGCTCCGCCAGCAGGGCGGTGAGCCGCGGGTCCCGCCGCGCGGGCTCGGGCTGGAGCGTCACCCGCGGCAGCAGCCGCGCCAGGTCCCGCACCGCGGTGCCCGACGCCGACCGCGGGTCGCCCACCACCACGATCTGGCGGCCGCGGGCCAGCGCGGGCACCACCACCTCGACCGGCACGTGCTGCACGGCGTCGAGGATCACGAGGTCGGCGCTGCGCTCCGGCGGCAGCAGGTGCGGCACCATGGTCGGCGTCGAGACCCAGGTGGGCCGCAGCCGCCGCACGGTCGAGCCGTGGGCGGACACCAGGTCGCGCATCGACGTCAGGCCGCCCTCGACGAGCCGGGCGTAGAGGGCCTCGGCGTCGTCCCGCTCCTCGCGCATGGCCGCGCCGAGGTGCGCCCGCACCGCCGCCCGCACGGGTGCGGACAGCGACGCGACGTGCCGCCGGTCCAGCTCGCGGAACCGGCCGGCCAGCGCGTCGAGGCCCGCACCGTCCTGTCCGGCGAGGTCGGGCTCGGTGGCCAGGATCTGCTCGAACACCGACGACCACCACGCGAGCTCCAGCTCCGGGCCCACCAGGTCGGCCTCGACCCGGCGGCCGCCGAGGTCGTCCACGAGGTCGCCGAGCCCCGACGCGCGCAGCCGGCGCAGCAGCGCCGTCCGCTCGGGGAGCTGGGCCAGGGCGTCGCGCGTCTCCGACAGGGACGCGAACCGCTGCACCATGGCGAACAGATCGAGGTCCAGCAGGTCGCCGCCCGCGTGCGAGGACCGCAGCACCGGTTCGAGCGCCTCGAGGTCGATCCGCACCGCCTCATAGGTCTCCTCGACGCCCGCCAGGCCCTCGGGGAGCGTGGGCCAGCCGCCGCGCGGGCACTGCGCCTGCCACACCTCACGCTGGCGCTGCACCTCGACGAGGGCCGCGTGCATGTCGGGCACGCGCACGCCCGGCCGCACCATCTCGCGCGCCCGGCGCTTGAGCCGGCGCCGGGTGAGCCAGCCCATCTCCACGCCCTGCTCCGCGCGCTGCCGGCGGGACGCCGTGGCCTGCACCATGTCGGCGGCGGTGCGCTCGAACACCATCGGCTGGAACACGTCGAGCGTGCCGCGCATGCCGCCGAGCATCGTGAGCTGCTCGCCCCACTGACGCGCTGTGGTGGCCTTGACGAGGCCCGTCACCCGGGCCACGTACTCGATCTGGTCACGCAGCTCCGGCAGCGTGTGCTCCGCGAGGCGGGTCACCCGGGCCAGGACGGCGCGGGCGTCGTCGTCGGTCAGGATGTGCGCGCCGAACCACGGGCTGGACGACGACGTGAGCGTGAACGCCCCGAGCTCGGCCGCGCGCTGCAGGTCGGCCGCGAGCTCCGCACGTCGCTGCGCGTCCAGGGCGAGCACCTGCTCCGGACCGAGCCGCACGCGGGTCGCGGGAGCCGGCCGCTCGGAGGTGAGCCGGGCCAGGGCCTGCAGGGCGTCGTACGCCGAGACGCCCCACGGCGTCCTGACCCGGTGCAGCGCCTCGATGTAACCGGCGAGCTGCGCCCGCGACCCGATGAGGGCGTCCCGCACGCGGGCCACGTCGTCGACGTCGATCCGCTCCTGCGCGGGCGCCATGGCCTCCAGCAGGCGGCGCGACGTCAGGGTGCGCCAGGTCGGCACGGGCGCGATGTCGAGCAGCAGGCCGCCGAGGCCGAGCGAGTCGAGCCGTGCGGCCAGCGCGTCGGCGGCCCGGCGGTGCCCCGGCACGTACAGCACGGACCGGCCGCTCGCGTTGGCCTCGGCGACGACGGCGGCGAGCGTGCCCGCCGCGTCGGACCCGACCGGGGCGTCGACGAACAGGTGGCTGCCGGTCGCGAGGGCGTCGACGACGTGCCGCTGGTGCGGGTCGAGGTCGCCGACGCCGCGCTCGTGCGCCGGGTCGGCGTCGCCCACCCGCGGCTCGGGCAGGTCCGCCGCGGCGAGGCCGCGCACCGAGGCGTCGACACCGCCCAGGGCGGAGACCACCTCGTGCCGCCCGAGGGCCGGACCGAGCTCGTCGAGGTCGTCGACCAGCACCTGGCCGGGGTGCACGAACGTACCCACGAGCACGCGCCGGTCGAGCTGGAACTCGCCGAGCACCGCCGAGCCGAGGCTGGCCACGCGGTCGAGCACGTCGGTGGGGTTGAAGCCCGCGAGCGTGAACGTCGCCTTGGCCAGCGCGGCCGGGTCGAGCAGCGCGCCGTGGGCCCGCAGGGCGCGCGCCACCACGGGGTTGATCTCGGCGGCGGTGTCGAGCGTGATGTCGTAGTCGCCCTCGCCGTCGCTGCGCGGCGTGAGCGTGACCGGTCGCAGGATGACGGGCGCGCGGACCACGCGCGGGCCGTCGTCCTGCTCGTCGGCGGGCAGCGGCCGGCCGGAGGGCATGGCGAGCGTGACGATCGGCACCGACCCGGTCAGGGCGGGCGCGTCGTCGGGGCTGTCCGCCGAGTCCTGCTCCTGCGCCCGCGACACGTTCGCCGGCCCCAGCACGCGGGTGATGGCCTCCATGTCGTCGGCGCCGCCGTCGGCGGACGCCGGGCGCTGGGTCCACGTGGCGACGCCGATCGCAAGGTAGGTGGGCGACACCCCGTACCGCTGCGCGTGCTCGGCGGAGCGGGCCGCGACGGCCCGGGCCCGACGGCGCGCGGTCGGCAGCGCGCCGGGCTCACGGACCAGGTTGGAGAGGCGCGTGGGCCGGCCCGCGAAGAGCTGGGCGACGCCCGACGGGTGCGCCGACGACAGGTCGATGACCGCCTCGCCGAGCAGCCCGACGTCGGCGAGGGAGGAGCCTCCGGCGAGGCGGACGAGCCCGGCACGCCAGCGCGCGACCGACTCGGACATGGGGTCCCGCGGAGTCTCTGGTGTGGACCCCGGGGCCTCCGACGCGGCCAGCTCGGTAGCCGGGTCCACGTTCTCGTCACGCAGCGCGGCCGAGAGCTCCTCGGTGAGGTCCACCGAGCTCTCGGGAGCGGCTGCGGTCTGGCGGCGTGCAGCGTTCACCCCAGCAAACTAACCGCGGGGCGCGCGCAAGCTCCGGACGCCACGCCGCGCGCCACGCCGGACCACCTGACCTGGGGCGTGCGCGGCGGAATGCAAGAGCCCCTCCGGCAGGGGGTCCGAAGGGGCTTCGCAGACGGGCCTGAGCCCGACGGGGTGATGACGATGCGCACCGCGCAGGGGGCGGGCGATGCGCACCGTCTTGTGAGAGTCTGCACCTGTTCCCGGCGGACGTCAACACCGAGTCGGACGCTCGTCCAACTCACTTTTCCGCTGCCTGGAAAACGATGTCGAAAGTCGCTCCGGAACCCCGTCGCGGAGATGTTCTTCCTCGTCTTCCCGCCGTTTTCGAGCACGGTCGTCGCCTCGTCGGCGGGCGCTGCCGGACGCCCCGAAAGCCCCCCGAGGGCACCGGGATATCACCCTCCGGACCACCGGTCCCGGCCCGCGGTTCACCCTCCTCACGAGGGTGGAAAAAAGCCTGGACGGCGTCTCCTAGACTCGAACGTTTGTGAGCGCACTCGTCGAGACCGTCTTTCCCCGCCGGCTGGGCCGCCCCTTCCGGTGGCTGGTCTCGGCCTCGTGGACCAGCAACATCGGCGACGGCATCGCGCTCGCCGCGGGTCCCCTCCTCGTCGCGTCGCAGACCGACAGCGCCTTCCTCGTCGCGCTCGCCGCCATGCTCGAGCGGCTGCCGTGGCTCGTCTTCGGGCTCTGGGCGGGCGTGCTCGCCGACCGGCTCGACCGCCGCCTGGTCGTCGTCGTGGCCAACGCCGTCCGCGCGCTGGTCATCGCGCTGCTGTGCGTGTTCGTCGCCACCGGAACGGTCTCGATCGGCCTGGTGCTGGCCGCGATGTTCCTCTGGGGCACGGCCGAGGTGTTCGCGGACACCACGCAGCAGACCCTGCTGCCCATGCTCGTGGACCCGAAGGACCTCGGCACCGGCAACCAGCGCCTCCAGGCGGGGTTCCTCACGGCGAACCAGTTCGTCGGCCCGCCCGTCGGCGCGTTCCTGTTCGCCGCGGGCATGGTGTGGCCGTTCGTGGTCCAGGTGGTCAGCGTCGCGCTCGCCGTGGTCCTGGTCTCGCGGGTGCGGCTGCCCGAGGTCGCGCCCCGCCGCGAGCGGACCCACGTGCGGCAGGACATCGCGGAGGGGCTGCGCTGGATCTGGCACCACGCGCCCGTGCGCACCCTCGCGCTCGTCATCCTCACGTTCAACATCACCTGGGCGGCGCCCGGCGCGGTACTGGTCAAGTACGCCCTGGACCACCTGCACATGACCGAGGTCCAGTACGGGCTGCTCACCACGGCAGGCGCCGTCGGCGGGATCGTCGGCACCGTGGCCTACGGCTGGCTGGAGCGGCACGTCCCCCTGGCCACGCTGATGCGGGTGTGCCTCACGCTCGAGGTGCTCTACCACGCGGCCTTCGCCGTGGCGACGACGGCGTGGGCGGCCATCCTCATCATGGGTGTGTTCGGCGTGTACGCCTTCGTCTGGGGCACGCTCTCCACGACCGTGCGACAGCGCGCCGTGCCGCGCGAGTTCCAGGGCCGGGTGGGGTCCATCTACATGATCTGCGTGTTCGGCGGCATCGCGCTGGGACAGCTGCTGGGCGGCGTCATCGCCGAGCACTGGGGACTCGTGGCTCCCTGGTGGTTCGCGTGCGCGGGCGCGGGCATCACGCTCGCGCTCGTCTGGCGTTCGCTCGGCAACATCGCGCACGCGGGCGCGGCGCCGCGGGAGTAGACCCGCGGGCCTGCGACCTGCACCCGCCACCATTTCGGTCCGTTGCGACGGGGGCGGCCCTCAGGTCGGTCGCTTGCCCTCAGTTCGGTCGCTCGAAGGACCGATCTGGGGGCAACCGACCGAATCGAGCGCTGCCCCCGTCGCAACCGACCGAACTGAGCGCCACCCCCGCTGCCCCCGTCGCAACCGACCGAGCTCAGCGTGCCTTCACGATCGGGATGCCGCCCGTCTCGGTGTACTCCCGCACACGCTTGCTGACCGTCGACCGGCTGACGCCGACCTCCTCCGCGATCTCCTGGTAGGTGCGGCCCTTGGTGCGCAGGTCGAGCATGCGCTCCGCGTCCTCGGTGCCGAGCTGCGTGTTCCGCCGCGGCGCCCGGCGCCGCGGGATCGCCTGCCGCACGTTCTCCGTGGCCCGCGCCGCCGCCTCGGCGGGCTCCGCGGGCACGTCCTCGCCCGCACCGGCCGAGGGGTCGACGTCGGCCTCCGGCGCCCGCTCGGTCACGCCCTGGCGCGTCATGTCGAGCGCCGCGGCGCGCCGCGCACCCCGGCCCTCCGGCGCCGCCGCCTGCCCGTCGAACACCCCGCCGCCGTCGCCGGGCCGGGCGTACGCCCCCGCACCGCGCGTCATACCCGCCTCGTCCGCGACCGCGGCAGCGGCCCGCCACTCGTACTCGGGCGCGCCGACACCATCGCTTCCGACCCCGGCATCGCCGTCCTCGGCGAAGCCGGCGGGCAGGCCCAGGTACTCGTCGGTCAGGATGCCCGTCAGCCGCTGCCGGTCGGCGAGGTGCAGACGGGCCACGTCGGCCGTCCCGTCCCCCACGGCGGCCAGCGCCTCGCACCAGGCGGCCACCTGCGCGCGCATCTCGGTGGGCGGCACGGTGCGCAGCGCCACGGAGCGCGCCCGGCGTCGGCCCGCCTCCGCCTTGGCGAGCCGACGACGCGCGGCGCGCGAGCCGTCGTTGAGGCTCTGCGCCCGGAACAGGTCCTCCGTGGTGAGGAACAGCGCGTGCATCCGCGCCGACTGCCGCAGGGCCGACCACGACGTGCCGGTGGCCAGGTGCCGGTCGCCGATGAGCGCCAGGTGCCACATGAGGGCGGCCAGGAGCGGCACCACGAACCGGAAGAGCACGGCGCCCACGGGGTGGCCGATGTACGCCTCGTGCCAGGCCGCGAACACGCCGGACGCCGACGACAGCGCCCAGGTCAGCGCCAGCAGGGTGCCACCGGGCCGGTTGTCGCGCGCGGCCTCGCGGGCCAGCAGCGCGACGGTGACCAGCGAGAGCTCGAAGACGCCCGCGGTCGCGTAGGCCGTGCCCTGGTTCATCGCCAGCACGTCGATGCCGAACTGCACCATGGCCAGGTACGCGGACCCGGTCGAGATCAGGGCGACGGATATCGCGCCGGTCAGCACGAGGTTGCGGGAACGGCGCGTCGGGACGCTCGTGGTGGGGAACGTCCGGTCGGCGGTGGCCACGGCGATCTCTCCTCGGTGGGTTGCGGCAGTGGGGCAAGTCGGACGCGTACGAAGATATCGGACAGATGTGTCAGCCCGGTATCGTTCTGAGAATGGCTGAGACGCTCGGTGCGCACCCGGACCCGTCGTCGGAGCAGGCCCGGCCGCGCACGTCCCGCACAGGGACGTGGGTGGCCGCGGGCGTGCTCCTCGTGGTGCTGGCCGCCCTGGCCTGGCTGGCCCTGCGGCCCGACGGCGAGGGCGTCGCCTCGGCCCCCGGGACAGCCTCGGCGACGCCCGCCGCACCCAGCCCCACGCCGACCCCCAGCCCGACCCCGGCCGCCTTCGCGCTCGCGAGCCTGCCCGCTCCCCGGATCGACACGCTCCTGCCGGGCGAGCTGCCGCAGGTCGAGGTCACCGCGCTCGACGGACTGCCGGGCTCGGTCGCGCAGCCGAAGGCCGGACGCACGCCGGCCTGGGCCCGGCCGGACGTGACCGAGCAGCCGGTGCTCGCGCTCGAGAACGCCTACTACGACGCCGAGGCCCGCTGGCTCGTGCTCGACCGCCGGCCCGGCTGGGTCCGCGTGCTCGTGCCCTACGGCCGCGGCGCGCTGCCGTCGCAGGACCCGGACCGGGTCAACGGGACGGCGGGCTGGCTGCGCGCGGACGACGTCGTGCTGCGGGCGGAGCGGCGGTCGGTCGTGATCGACCTGTCCGACCGCACGGTGACCCTGACCCGGGCCGACGGCACGCAGGAGGACTTCCCCGCCGCCGTCGGCGCGCCCGAGACGCCCACCCCGCTCGGGCTCACCCAGGTGTTCACCGTCACGGAGGCGGTGAACACGGGGCTGACCGTGTTCCTGTCCATGCAGAGCGAGTCGCTCGACGGGTTCTACGGCACCGACTACGCCGCCACCGCGCTCCACGCGGGGGTCGGCCAGGGCCAGGCGCTGAGCAACGGCTGCGTGCGCCTCGCGCCTGCCGACTTCGAGCGGTTCACCGACCTGGATCCCGGCGTGCCCGTCCTGGTCAGGACGTAGGGCCTGGGCCGCAGGACGCACGAGAGGCGCCGGGCGGAAGAGGGCCCGGCCCGCGGGCGCGTGTTGCTCTGGGTAGACAGGGTCTACCCAGAGCGACACGGCTCCGCGGGGCGGCCTTCCCGGCCGCCGTCAGACCCCCGCCGTCAGCCCCCCCGCCGTCACGCCCCCGCCGGGCAGGGGTCGCCCGCCGCGAGCCGGAAGCACCCGACGAAGTGGCCCGGGGAGTGTTCCACGAGCCCGACGTCGTCGCCGTCCGCGGCCGACGCCTCCTCTCCCAGCGCGCGCCCCTGTGCCGCGAGCGCCTCGTGGTAGAGGCAGCGCCCGGCGAGGGCCGCCGACCGCTCGGCCTCCTCGGCCTCGACGTCCTCCCAGGTGCGGTCGAGGTGGGGCACGGACGCGAGCAGGTCGCGCGTGTAGGGGTGCAGGGGGTCGTCGAAGACGGCCGCCGTCACCCCGCGCTCCACGACGCGCCCCTTGTAGAGGATGACCACGCGGTCGGAGACGTAGTTGCCGAGCGAGAGGTCGTGCGTGACGAACAGGATGCCGAGGCCGCGGGACTTGAGCTCGACCAGGAGGTTGAGCACGTCGATGCGGGTGGAGGCGTCCAGCATGGAGATGATCTCGTCGGCCACGAGCAGCTCGATGTCGAGCAGCAGGGCGCGCGCGATGAGCAGGCGCTGGAGCTGTCCGCCGGAGAGCTGGTGCGGGAACTTGCCGAGGATGTCGCCGGGTTCGAGGCTGACCGCGGCCAGCGCCTCCTCGAGGCGGCCGCGCCAGTCGGACGAGGACACCCGCGGGAAGTAGGAGCGGCGCAGCGTCTCGAACGTCCGGTCCACCTTGAAGATGGGGTTGAACGAGCTGAACGGGTCCTGGAACACCCCCTGGACCTTGCGGTAGTACTCGCGCCGCGCCCGGAAGCCGAGGTGGGTGACGTCGCGCCCGTCGAAGGTGATGGTGCCGCCCGAGGAGTCGAGCAGGTGGAGCACCATCTTGCCGATGGTGGACTTGCCGCTGCCGGACTCCCCGATGAGCGAGACCACCTCGCCGCGCTGCACGTCGAGCGTGACCTGCCGTACGGCGTGCAGGTCGGACGTGCCGAAGGTGCCGGTGCGGTAGACCTTGTCGAGCCGGTCGAGGGTCAGCATCAGCTCACCGCCCAGCAGGCGACCTGGTGGCCCTCGGCCACCTCGCGGAACGGGGGTGCCTCGGCGCACCGGTCGTGGGCGAGGGGGCAGCGGTCCCGGAACCGGCAGCCCGTCGGCGGGTTCAGGAGCGACGGCGGCCGCCCCTCGATGCCGCTGAGCTGCTGCTCGTCGTACCGGTCGCCCACCTGGGGCAGCGCCCCGATGAGCATCTTGGTGTACGGGTGCAGGGGCTCGTCGATGATGGTCCGGGCGGGGGCCTTCTCGGCGAGGTGCCCGGCGTACATGACCAGGATGGTGTCGGCCACCTGGAACAGCACGGAGATGTCGTGGGTGATCACGACCATCGACCGGACGAACCCGTGGTCGCGGAACTCGACGAGCGCCCGTGCCACGGCCTTCTGCGAGGAGACGTCGAGCGCGGACGTCACCTCGTCGCCGATGAGCAGCGACGGGTTGAGCAGGGTGGAGAGCACGAGCACCACGCGCTGCTTCATGCCGCCGGACAGCTCGATGGGGTACCGCTTCAGCACCTCGGCGTCGAGGCCGACGAGCGCGAGACGCCGCTCGAGCTCGGGCAGCACCTCGGCGTACCGCACGCCGTGCGCGGCGAGCAGGTCGCGGATCATCTTGCCGATCTTGCGGGTCGGGTTCATCGCCGACATCGCGTACTGCGGGATGAGGGACACCTCGCGGTAGCGGTGCCGCCGCATGGCGGCGTCGTCGGCGATCGGGAGCTTCTCGCCGTCGAGGGCGACGGTGCCGCCCGCGTGCCGCATGCGGTTGTCGAGCCGGATGAGGGCCTTGCCGAGCGTCGTCTTGCCGCAGCCGGACTCGCCGGCGATGCCCATGATCTCGCCGTCGGCCACGTCGAACGTGACGCCGTCGAGGGCCTTCACGTCCCCCTTGAGCGTGCGGTAGTAGACCCGGAGGTCGGTCACGGAAAGTGCCATCACGTCTCCCGCAGCTTGGGGTTGAAGACCTCGTCGAGCCCGACGTTCATGATGTAGAGCGAGCCCACGATGAGCGTGATGCCGAGCCCCGGTGGCACGAACCACCACCACAGGCCCAGGTGGAGCGCGCTCCACTGCACGGCCTGGTTCATCATCAGGCCGAGCGACATCGCGTTGGTGGGCCCGAGCCCAATGAAGTCCAGCGAGGCCGCCGTCAGGATGGACCCGCCGAACAGCAGCACGAACGTCATGAAGAGGTAGGAGTACATGTTGGGCGCGACCTCGCGCCGCAGGATGGTGCCCACCCCCACCCCGGACAGCCGCGCCAGGTCGATGAAGTCCCGCGAGCGCAGCGACAGCGTCTGGGAGCGCACGGCGCGCGCGACCCAGGGCCAGCTGAAGATGCCGATGTACAGCGCCTGCATGGGCACGCTGCGCACGCCCAGGTAGGCGTTGATGATGATGAGCACCACGAAGCCGGGGATGACGAGCACCACGTTGGTCAGCATGTTGAGCAGCTCGTCGATCAGGCCGCCGCGGTAGCCCGCGACGAACCCGATCGTCATGCCGATCACCGCGGCGACGGCGCCGCCCAGCACGCCCACGAGGAACGTGGACCGCAGGCCGGCCACGAACTGCGCGAACACGTCCTGCCCGAACGTCGTGGTGCCCAGCGGGAAGTCGCCGCCCGGCGGCGCCATCGGCGGCCCCGCGTAGTCCATCGGCGCGTACCGCAGGAACGCGGGCCCGATGAGCCCCAGCAGCAGGAAGGCGAGCACCACGAACCCGCCCACCAGCACCTTCGGGTTGCGCAGCGCGAAGTACAGCGTCTCGCGCACGTCTCCCCCGGGCTTCCGGCTACCCGACGGCGCTCCGGTCACCCCGGGCTGCTCGGTCGCCTCGGTCCCGGGTCCCGTGGTCGGTTGTGTCGCGGTCATGCCGTCGCCCCCGTCAGCCCGGTCCGCGTGCGGGGGTCGACCAGCACGTAGACGATGTCGATCACGAAGTTGGCCACCAGCACGCCGATCACCACGAACAGCAGGGTGCCCTGCAGCAGGAAGAAGTCCTGGTTCTGGATCGCGGACAGCACGAGCTTGCCCAGGCCCGGGTAGGCGAACACGATCTCGGTGACCAGGGCGCCGCCCAGCACGGTGCCGAGCTGGAGCGCCAGGCCCGTGATCTGCGGCAGCATCGCGTTGCGGAACGCGTACCGCCGCACGAGCCGCCGCGGCGCGCCGAGCGCGGACAGGTAGTTCGAGTAGTCCGACTCCAGCTCGTAGATGATGAGGTTGCGCATGCCGATCGCCCACCCGCCCAGCGAGACCAGGAAGAGCGACAGGAAGGGCAGCACCCAGTGGTGCAGCAGGTCGGCCGCGAACGACCACGACCACTGCGGCACCAGCCCGAAGTCGTACCCGCCCGCCACGGGGAACCAGCCGAGCGCGACGCCGAGCCCCCAGGCGAGCAGGATCGCGAGCCACATGTACGGCATGGCCGTGATCAGGTACCCGACGGGCAGGGCCACGTTGTCGAGCCAGCGGCTGCGCGCCGCCATGGCCCCCACGGTGTTGCCGATCACGAAGCTCAGCACGATCGCGGGGATCATGATGCCGAGCGTGTAGGGCACGGCGTCGAGCACCACCTGGCTCACGGGCGTGGGGAACAGCCACACGCTCGTACCCAGGTCACCGCGGAACAGCGACCCCCAGTAGTTCAGGTACTGCTGCCAGATCGGCAGGTCGAGCCCGAACATGCGCTCGTAGTACACGGTCATCGACTCGATGGTCTCGGGATGCTGCACGGCGGCGCGGGCCACCATGCGCTGGACCGGATCCCCCGGCATGAGCCGGGGGATCAGCCAGTTCAGCGTGACCGCGACGACGAACGTGAGCCCGTACACCAGGGTCTTGCGGGCGAGGTAACCGCGCATGCGTCAGGAGGCGGGCTCGAGGGCCAGCAGGGTGTTCAGACCACCGAGCTGCACGTACCCGTTCCACAGGACCGGGAAGTACGCGTCCTCGCGACCCTCCTTCGGCCAGTTGGTCCACTGCGACTCGTTGTACTGGGCCCAGGCGCCGTTGTACCAGAGCGGGATCAGCGGCAGGTCGGTCATGAACTTCTCCTGCACGGCCGACAGGGCCTCGGTGAACTCCGGGGTGCCGCTCTCGGTGCGCGACAGCGCCTGCACCAGCTCCCACGCCTCCTTGTCCTCGTACCGGCCGAAGTTGCCCGCGAGCATCTGCTCCTGGATCGGCTGGTAGAACGCGTAGTTGTAGTACGTCCACGGGGTGTTGCTCACGCCGGCGTTGCCGTTGATGAGCAGGTCGAAGTCGCCCGTGGCACGGGCGTCGTCCAGGGCACCGGCGTCGGGGAAGTCGGCGGTGACCTTGATGCCGGCGGCCGAGGCGTCCTCCGCGATGACGCGGGCCGCCTCCATCCAGTCGGTCCAGCCCGCGGGCACGATCAGCTTGAGGTCGATGGCCTCGCCGTCCGGCGTCTCGACGAACCCGTCGCCGTCGGTGTCCTCGTAGCCGGCGTCGGCCAGGATCGACCTGGCCTCGTCGGCGTCGAACGCGAAGCCGTGCTCCGCGGCGACGTCCTCGTCGTAGTACTCCTCGAACGCGGGCACCAGGCCGGACGGGTGCGCCTTCTGCACCAGGCCGCCGTACGCGTTGGTGACGATCTTGTCGACGTCGATCGAGCGGGCGAGGGCCTGGCGGAAGTCGACGTCGTCCATCGGCGCCCGGGTCTGGTTCGGGATCAGGTTCGCCGACGCCGCGGCGAGCATGTACGGCTTGCCCTCGTAGTAGGTGCTGACCTGGCCGGAGTCGGCGAGCGTGTTGACGCCGGGCAGGAAGTTGTTGCTCAGGTCCAGGCTGCCGGAGAGCATCAGGCCGAGCGCCACCTCGTTGGACGTGTTCACCACGTCGACGATGTACTTCATCGGCATCTCGAGGCCGAGCTCGCTCTTGGCCCACCAGTCGTCGTTGCGCTCCCAGACCATGCGGTCCTGGCCGACGGCGGAGAACTTGAACGCGCCGGAGCCGACCGGGTCCTCGTTCGGGTTGGACAGCAGCTCGTCGTCCGACCAGTCACCCATGATGTGCTCCGGCACGATCATGGTGGTGTACAGCCAGTTGTCCCACTCCTGGTAGCGCGGGTCGGAGAAGGTGAACTCGACGGTCGTGTCGTCGGTGGCCTCGACCTTGTCGAGCCAGGTCCACAGGTTGCTCCACGGCACGGCGTCGACCTTGCCGAGCTCCGCGGTGAAGACGACGTCCTCGGCGTCGAGGGTCTCGCCGTCCTGCCAGGTGAGGCCGTCGCGGAGGGTGAGCTCGTAGGTGTCGTCGCCGGTCCACTCGCCGCCCTCGGCGAGCCACGGCTTGAGCTCGAGGCTGATCGGGTCGAACTGGAAGAGCGGCTCGTAGACGAGCCCGCCGAGGCCGGTCGCGCCGCCCGCACCCGGGATCGGGTTCCACGACGACGGCGGACCCCACTGGGTGCCGCTGGTGAAGACGGTCTCCTCGCGGGGGTACTCCCCCACGAGCTCGTTGGCCGCATCCATACCTTCCGCGGAGGCGTACGGGTTGGACGTGGGTGCGCTCCCACCGCCGCCACCGGAGCAGCCGGCGAGCAGTGCGCCCGCCGCCGTGGCCGCCACCAGGGCCGCCACGCCCCGGGACCTGGTCTGTCGAAGGAACATCGTCGATCCTCTCGTCCAACCCCGCACGGCCGTCGTGCGGACCGGCCGCTCCGTCGCGTCCGGGTTGGTGAGCATCGTTCTAGCCCCGGCGCGGGTTGGTCAAGGTTTGTCACCTATGTTGCGCAATTGACACCTTCGCCCGGTCCGGCGCTTCGCGCTCCGCACCGGGCGGACGTTAGGCTGTGTGCGCTGGTCCGGGCTCCTCCGGACCGAGCGCCTGTAGCTCAGTGGATAGAGCACCGCTCTCCTAAAGCGGGTGTCGGCAGTTCGAGTCTGCCCAGGCGCACCAAATCAGTGACTTTCAAACTTCCACCCCCTGCAACAGGGGTGGCAAGTTCCCACCGAAGCCCCCCGGTAGCGCCCAACGCTCCGGGGGTATTCGCGTTGGCTTCGTTGTCGGCGATGTTGTCCAGGACCTCCGCCATGGACGGTGCGCCCTGCCCGTTCTTCTCCTCAATCACTCGGCCGACGTCGAGGACGTTGTCGGCAAGGAGCGTGGCGAACGGTTCGGCGTACTCGCCTTGGATGCTGGCCTCGTCGATGTAGAGGTGGGTGAAGAACGCCTGGTTGAAGAGTCGGCGAAGGCGGGGCTCAGCCTCGACGTACGCGGCGTAGCAATCACGGGCTAGATCGAGTGCGCGGGCGAGGTTCGCGTTGATCACGTTGAGTGTCGTCGCCGCAGCGTTCAGTCTTGCCTCGATGGCGGTGAGCTGGTCGGTGATGCGCTGTTGCTCACCGGCGATTAGGTCCATCGGCACTGCGCCCGTGTAGATCGCGTCCAGCAACTTCTTGCGCTGGTTGTTGAGCTTGATCTTCTCTGCCGCTAGGTGCCTCTGCTCGTCCTCCGCCTCTTTGCGGTGTGCTGCGATCTCAAGCTTCAACCCTGCCTCGATCGCGTCTCGAAGCTCGGGGGCTAGACGCACGGTGGCCCAGTAGTCCTCGACCAACTCTTCGAGCTTTGTCACAAGCATGGCCTTGCGGGTACAGGAGGTCCGCTTCTGATGCCTCCCAAGGCACACGAAGTACGGATAGATCGTTCCAGATGGGTTCTTGGCGTTCGTGATGATCAGGCGACTGCCGCAGCTCCCGCAGAACACGCTCGACTTCAGATAGTGGTTGTGCTCGCGTTGCTTCTCTCCGGCCGCGTGCGAGGCAAGCACATCTTGAACCTTCTGCCAGGTGATCGAGTCGATGAGTGGCGTGTGATGGCCAGGGTAGAGGACACCCTGATAGGTGACTTCGCCCTTGTAGTAGGGGTTCGTGAGGATGCCGTGCAGCCCGTTGGGACCGATCGCCCGGGAGGGCAACTTTGGGGTTCGCCTGGTGGTCAGCCCTCTGGCTTCAAGCTCGTTCGTCATAGAACGGAGCGTCCACTCGTCGGTGGCGAAAGCGGTGAAGGCCCAGCTGATCAGTTCACCCCGCTCGCGATCGACGATCACGGTGCGTACCTCACGCCCATCGCTGGTTCGCTCCGACACGTTGATGTACCCCAGCGGTGCCCTGCCGGGCGTGCCGCCCGACATGGCCTTCTGGCTCATCCCCTTGTGGACCTCAGTCGCAAGGTTGCGTGAGTAAAACTCTGCAATCGAGGACATGATGCCGTGCAGCAACATGCCGGAAGGCGTCTCATCGATGTTCTCAGTGGCGGAGACCAGCTTTGCGCCAGCCTTCGTGATCGCCATCGTAATTCCGACGTCATCCACCCGGTTCCTCGCGAGGCGATCCACCTTGTGGACAAGCACGTAGTCCACCGGGTTCACGGTGAGGTAGGCCAGCATCCGCTTGAGGTCGGGGCGGTCGGCAGATTTGGCTGACTCGCCGGCGTCTACGAACTCCTCGATGATCACCGCCCCTAGGCTCTCAGCCTTTCGTCGGTTAGCCTCGCGCTGTGCGGGGATGGAGAAGCCCTCCACCTGGCCGCCCTTCTCCGCCTGCTCCTTCGTCGATACGCGAAGGTAGGAGACTCCCGTCTTCATGGTCTGGGTCGCGTCGTCGGCCATCACAGCCCTCCTCCCCTTGATGCACATGCACCATGACTCGCGGCCGGATTCCCAGCCGTCTGGTCCTGCTCGATGTGGTCTGCCTCCATGGCAACGTTCGCGAAGTGGCTCGCCAGGGCGTCCCACTCTGGTTCTCCAAGTTCGCTGCGCTTCTTACGCAGCGGGTGATCCACGATTCGCTTGAGATGCCAGAGCACCGTGAAGGTCTTCACGTGAGCTGGATCCTCCTCGCGCAAGTGGATATGCCAGCGGTGATTCGCCCAGTAGGTGATTCCCTCGGCGGGCAGACGGGCAACTTGCACCACCACGATGCTCGGAATGAGTACTGAGATGCGGGCAGGGAGCTTGTGGATCGCTCCTGCCAAGGCTTCACGCAGCAGGTGCGCCTGCCCCGAGGCGATGCGGCGCATCTCGGCGGCCGAGGCCGTTCCGGAGTTCCCGAGGTTCCGGAGCGTTGTCAGGAGACCGGTTGGCGAGATAGGGACGGAGCTTTCATTTGTAGTGATCACGTTGTTATTCCTCCTTCCCCGCCCCTAGTTATTCTTGTGACCGCTTTTCGTCTTCGCGCGGGCCTGGTCCGTTTGGCTGCAGGCCCTCCTCGTTGACAAGACGGTTCACGTAGTTGTTAATCGAGGCCACGGTCTCGTCAGAGAGATTGCCGTGACAGATACGCAGGTAGGTGCTCATGTTCGGTAGGTCGGATGGGGCGAGGTACCCGACGGCAGCGAACAGGTCACCAGATGGCACTTTTAGGGCCAAGGCCAGCGCTCTGAGGGTGTCTGGCCCGGGCGAGCGTGAGCCCTTTCCTTGCTCCAAACGAACGAGCCCGCCATTGTCGAGGCCTGATCGTCGTGCAAGTTCGCGGATGCTGATATTGCGCGCTTCGCGTAGTTCTTTGAGATACTTACCAAATTCGGTCGGCGTGTCGCGCTTCATTGTTCACTAAACTCCTTTATCTGCTTATTTTGCCTATCGTCCCATTTTACCTCCTTTGCTGAGGGAAGTCAGCGGTTGTTGATGATTCCGCAACGCTTTCTTTTCTCCCGTGGAGAACACTGGTCGTCGCTATTTGTTGAACACGTACCAGCTCTGGCCGATCTGAACGATGTCCCAGGTTTCTCGTGCCATAGCCTCAATGCGGGTCGAGTCCAGCTGGACGTACCCGTTGATTCCTAGGCGGTCTTCGAGCTCCGAGACGGCCCGCCGCCAATGTCTGATGTCGGTCAGGTCGATGAGCAGTTCGTCCATGCCGGGGTATGTGCCGATGTAGAAGGCGCGGAACCGATCCAGCAGGTCAGAGGCCCGGGAGTCGGTGTCCGGGAGCGTCAGGAAGGCGCGGAAAGCGTCGCCATGTTCGCGAATGCCCTCGGCAACTTGTGGATGTTCCTCCCGATGCGGGGCCTCTGCGGGCGGTGATGCATCCGCGTGCGCCACAAGATATTGCTGCAGGCGCACGGCCCAGGTGTGGAGATCGGGCGAGCGCCAGCTGCGCTCTACGAGCCGCCGACATTCGTCGAGGGCAGCGGGATCAGTCTCACCCGTGTCAGCGAAGCGCCGGATAGCAGCGTCGGGCGGGAGCAGCGGTCCGAGCATGGTCGCGATGGCTTGGGCGTCTTCCTGGGATATGGGTTCGCCACGCTCGTCGGCTTCTGCAAACGCGATGCGGAGGTAGGCGCGGACCTGGTCCAGTGGTGTCCCGCCGATGGGCACCTCCTCCGCTGGTGGTGGGCCGGGTTCGGGTGCGTCGTCGGACGGCAGGCTGGTGATGTAGCGGTCAAAGTGAGCGATCCACTCCACGATCTCGGCGTCCCTGGTGCTCGTGTAGATGCTCATCAGCTCGGTGCCGATCATCGGCTTGTCGACGCGGCCGGTGATGGCGAACCGATGCAGGGCGCCGCTCTGCGGGTCGGGGAGCTCGTTGGCGAGGGCACGAGCTAAGGTGCGCGCGCCCCATTCAGGCACGGGGTTCTCTGTTCCCTCGACCTCACTGATGGCGTCGTAGATGACGTCGACGAGTGCGTCGTCCTGGGAGACAGCGCCGGTGAGATCAATCTCGCCGGGCCAGAGGCGTTCCTGTTCGGGGACGTCGTCATCCGGGTTATGTGGCGGTTGTTCCATAGGCATTCCTCCTTTCGGTGGTTACTGGTTGGGTCATCGGGACAGGGTGGTCGGGCGGGTCCGGGGTATCGACCGCGACCACCTCCTGGAATCGGTCGACGGTCGTGATCCGGAACAGATCCGTCTGAACTGCGGGGTCGGCCGAGAGAGCGGCCTCTAGTGCCTTCTTCCGCCGGTCGTCTGGCACGACCCACAGGACGGCCGGGAACACGCCGTGCCGATCCTGGTAAGCGCCGGTGGCGGCGTAGCGCTGGTAGACCTTCGCTTTGTTGACAACTTCTGGCGGATGCTCGGTAGAAAGGTCTGCCTCCACGAACCAGTGCGATTCGTACTCCGCGGTGGCGGTAATGGCGCTCAAGTCAGGCTTGAGCCACTCCCGCGTCCCGTGCGGGCCGACGAACGAACGCCAGCAGTCCGGTTCGGTCTCCAGATTGAGGAGCTCGATGGCCTCAGTCTCTGCCAGCTCGTGGAGCTGGATGGCGAGCTCGGCCTTGAGCAGCGTGTGCTTGACGAAGGCGCCCGACGGCTCGACGTACCGGCGACGCTTGGTCTCGCCGTGCATCCGGCGCAGGAGTCGTTCACCAGTGGCACCGAGCTGCCAGGTAATACCGGTGGAGCCTGCCCGTACCCCGCCGATGCGTCGCATCAGGCGAGCGACCAGGCCATGGTCCTCGAGGCGGGTCAGGACACGCATCGTCGCGCCGGACGCTGCGCCGAGCGTGGCGTGGCCACGAGCGAAGTGCAGCCGGCGGATATGGGCGGTCGTGAGGAGCCGATGGATGCGCAGTGACTCCAGCACCGCCAGGTCGCGCTCGGACAGGCGCTCCAGGAGCGCGGAGATGTCCTGGGGGCTCATGAGGTACCTCCTAGCTGGCCTTCGTTGACGAGGTTGCAGGAGCTGCGTCTGGCTCGGGGACCCCCGGAACGGGGGTCAGTCCCATCCCAGAAAGGTCCGGACAGGGCCAGTGAGCTGGGACGACCCGAACGGGCGGACGTCGTGAACCGAGGGGCGAACCTACGGGCGAGCAGACCGATACGGAGACGACGCGGGAACCTCATGGCTGCCTCCGCTTCCTGCCGACCTGCTCAGCAACAACGGGCGGTGATGCAGCCACCGAGCGTCGCTTCGGTCGGTCTGGCTTAGCGGGCTCTGCGGTCGGCTCGGCTTCCGGCGATGTAGCGCCGTAGCCAGCACGGCTGGCTGCCCGCACCTCGTCGGAGTCGGTGATGGCGGGTGGAGGCGGCAGCGTCTTGATCAGCGCCCAGCCAGACGGGTGGCCGAGCGCCACGAGGTTGGCGTAGGCGTGGTATTTCGGGAGCGCCATGAAGTCCTCG
Source organism: Promicromonospora thailandica (assembly GCF_024171955.1). GTDB lineage: Bacteria > Actinomycetota > Actinomycetes > Actinomycetales > Cellulomonadaceae > Promicromonospora > Promicromonospora thailandica. The sequence continues at coordinate 238,352 of NZ_JAMTCS010000005.1, forward strand.
GGCGTGAGGTTGCTGGCGAGCTTGGCGGTGTCGCGCGCGTCCTCATATTCCGTTGAGAACACGATCTTGGAGCGAGCATTCATGTCCACGGCTGAGCGCAAGGCGGGCGGAAACTGGCTGCGGAACTGGGCGGCCAGGAACCACCCCACCCCGAGCGAGCGGGAGACGGCCAGGGCGTCCGCCAGCGAGGTTGGGAGGTGGAGAAAGCGCGGCGCCTCGTCCACGACGACCATGCCAGGGCGTTTGGCGGGGTCCTTCTCCTCGGCGCGCTCCTGGGTGGCCTGCCAGATCTCAGCGACGGCCAGACTGCCGAGCAGGCCCGCGGTGCCAGTACCCACCAAGCCCTCGTTGAGCGGCATCAGGACGATCTTGTCCTCGCGAAAGAGATTGCGGAGACGGAACTTCCCCGAGCGCTGGTCGAGCATGCGCACCACTGCAGGTCGAAGCAGGAGCTGCCTCAATTTGTTGAGCGGTGCGGCGATGGCGGCGGCCTGGGACCTCGGGGACTGCGCCTCGTACCAGGCCCAGAAACCACCGAGGGCAAGGTCGTCCTGGACTTGGGCGGTCTGTTGCCGACGGAAGCGCGAATCGGTGAGTAGCCGGGGTAGATCGATGAGGGTGGCTGATCGATCAGGCGTGCTGGCACGGGCCAAAGTGCGCAAGGCGGCGCTGAAAATATCTGCCGTCCGAGGGCCCCAGCCATCCGAGAACACAGCTTCGAAGACGGCCAGGATGCCGTCGACGACAACGTCCGGGTCCCGGCCGGCGACGTCGAGGGGATTGAAGCCGACCGTCGGGTCCGCGGCGTCCAGGATGACGACGTCTTTGATCCGCTCCTTTGGCATGCGAGCGAGGATGTCGTCGACGAGCTGCTTCTTCGGGTCGAGGACTGCGACTGGTCGTCCGGCCTTGATGTCCGCCAGGATTAGATGCAGCAGGGTGTTCGTCTTACCTGATCCGCTCGGCCCGTACGCCACGGCATGGAACGTCTGGTCCGCTGGCGATATGCCGACCTGGCGGTCGTCGCCGGGCGCGGCGCTTGTGGCGAAGACACGCGGGCTCGTGTGCACGGCGGCGGCTGGGCGTAGCGGCTTGGGGTGTGCGGGCGGTAGTCCCGGCAGATCGTCTCCGCCGATTGGCCAGCCCAGAAGCCCGATCAGCTCCGTGACGCCTAGGTGTAGCGGCCAGCGCCACGGGAGGCGTACGTCGTTGAGTTGCTTGGCAGGTTGGCGTACCAGGTCGAGCCGGACGCCGGGGCTTTGGGCGGTCGAGAGAGCGCCGAGCAGGTTCATGATGAGCCGTCGACGCCGGCCACGGTCCGGGCTAGCCGCACCGATGCGGATCGTGACGACAAACCCCGCTTGGGAGAGCCGTTCGCGCAGTCGCAGCTTCGTCTCGGGAGCGGCGGGACGGTTCCCGCCAGTGAGGGCCTGGGCGAGCGTCATACCGGGCTCTACGGCACCTCGCGGGACGGGCCGGGGCGCGTGGTGTGGTCCGAGAACCACCTGGAGGACGGCGACCTCCCCGAGCTTGAGCTTGGCGGCCATGGCTGAGAGAAGCGACCGTGTGGTGGCCTCGGGAGCATCGGTTCGCAGTGGCAAACCACCCGGCTTGAGTCGGAGGCGGGCGGCCATCTCGACATCCGGTCGACCATGCTGGCCGCCGCCCTTGAGCTTGGTGAGCAGGCTGCCGGGGATGAGGTCAGCGAGCAGGCGTCGCAGGCGGTGAACGTCTGTGGGGCGGCATCCGAGCAGGTGCTGCACACCGCTGCTGTCCGCCCGCAGTTCGAGCGCGACGCGAGGTGCGTCTCGTTCGGAAGCGATGCGGGTGAGGAACGCGCCGATCTGCGGGGGATCAAGTGGCCGCGGGAGATGGAGCTGAGAGAAGACGAACTCGGTCGGATTAGTCATTGCGAGGTGCCCTCCTCGACTCGTTGGCTCTCGCGCCAGTGCCTCGGGCCTTGCGGGCGGCCTGTTCAGCTTGGGCTTCCCGCTCAGCTTCGGCCCGTGCCAGTTCGATGAGCGCTCTGGAGAGCTTGCGAAGGTCCGGGGGATTGCGGCGGACGCCTCGTACTCTGAGTTGACGCTCGATGCGCCTCCTGTTGATCTGGTTCTTCTTTTTGGACGACAAAGACCACCTCCTTTCTTTGGCGGGGGCGCTGACTGTAATCAGCATCCACTTACCTCTACTTATTCTGATTTTCTGTTTAGAGTCAATACACGTTGTCTATTCCACATCGCTTGACCTCTGAATGCGCAGCGCAGCGTAGGCGCTAGTACTTTGACCGCTGCCAACGAATGATCGCGGCGGTGACCCACGTCCCGGCGATGAGGACGGCGGCGCCAGCTAGCCAGTGTGTGATTGGCCGGAGCCAGGCGACGGCGAGATTGAGCACGATCGCCGTGCCAAGCAGCAGCAGGCTGGCGCGGAAGATCCAGGCGAAGGGATCGTTCGGTAGCGAGCTCTTGTCCTCTCCCACGAGTGCCTCACCGGGCCTTCTGGTCGTGGCTGGCATCGCTTGGCACGGGGTAGCCCGGCAGGCTGATGTCGGCGTCGACCTCGTTGCCCCATACGAACCACTCCCGATTGCTCGGCGGCCGACGTCGGGCGAACAGCTCGAGATAGGGCCCGTCCGAGATGCGCTCGACGATGGCGAACTGCTCCTCGGGCTTGTGGCTGTGGCCCTGGACGGGTGCGTTTATCCAGGTTGGCTGGGAACGGAAGTTCACCGGTGCCTTGCCTCGCGTAGCAAACAACAGATGCTCGGTGGCATGGCGCAGGTAGTTGCCGAGGCCGAGTCGGAACTTGATCCACGTGATGGGTGCGCGCACCGTAAAGCCCCAGGCTTCGGCGACGTCGTAACCGTCGCGCAGGGTGCCGTTGGTGACCCAGAGCCAGAGGTGAGCATTCTCCTCGGCCAGGTCCCGGATGGGCATTGCCTTGATCCGCTCCAGACTCATCAGCGGGTAGTGCTGCGACGCTCCTCGTGCGCCCCGCTGGTCGGTTTGCCATGGCGGATCTGCCAGGATGGTGCGGAACTTCGCCGGTACTGGGTTGATGCTGTTGGTTGTCATGTAGGTGGTTGCCTCCTCTCTGTCCCGGATTCGCTGCGCGGCTCGGGAGCTGGGGCTAGTTATGAACGATGTGGAGCTGGATCGAAACCAGCGGTTCGGGCGAACTGTCGAGCGAAGATTCGCCCGAACCGCTGGGACCTTTCCCCGGAGACACAGCCGCCTCGTGGCTACGGCGGGCACCGGAGAATCCGTTGTGGAATCTGCTACAGGGGCTCGGCGACGTGGCTGCCGGGGCGGTTTGCGATCAGCCCGGCGAAGATCGCCCGCGCCACGACGCCTGGCCGCGATTCGTACGTGACCACCGTCGTGGTGACGCCCTCGTTCAGGACGCCCGCGGGGGGCCGGCCGCCCAGCACGACGGCGTGCACCGTTCCGGGGAAGGCCGCCAGGTCGGACAACACCGCGCCGGGGTCGCTGTCCGTGAGGAAGAAGTCGGAGAGCACGACGAGGGTTGCCTCGTGCTCCGGGTGACGTTCCGTCAGCGCCCTCGCCCGTGTCAGGCTGGGGCCAAGATCGCTCGTCCCTGCACCATCCGCAGGCGGATGCAGGCCAACACGAAGGCCGACGAGGCCTTGCCGTGTCAGAGGTGTCGGTGCGACCTCGCCACTTGAGGGGGTGTCGAAGTGGATGATCGCACCCAGCTCACGAGGCGAGCCCCTGTGTGCGACGACCGAGAACGCATGCTCCACCTCGGCATACCGGTTCGAGAGCGCATCGGTGCCCCGGGGACCCATGACCGAACCGGAGTTGTCGAAGAGGGCGATGAGCAGTGTGGGCACGGCGGCCGGCCTTCCGGGATCACCGAGCCTGTACGACGGGCCGGCCGGCCCCGCCGACCTGCTCGGCATCGGGGTACCGAGCAGGCGGCTAGGCAGCAGGCCGCTCGAAAGCAGCGTGGGCCGGGTGCTCATGCGCTCACGCTCCGACGAGACCGCCGCCCGATCACCCCGCTCTGCTCACCGGCCGCAAACCCGTGCCCGAACACCTGCGGGTTTCGCCGCTGCGCCTGCCAGGACAAGGAGTCCACTCGCTTGCCGGCGGCCCCGGCCCGATACGTGCTCTCCTCGCGGATCGAGCGCGCCATCTCCTCCGAGGCGGCCTTGTCTCGGCCGGCGGCCGAGCGGGTGAGCTCGAGGTAGTGCGTCTCGGCCCCTCGAACCCGCTTGGCAAGCGTGCCGAGCAGGTCCGCCACCTCATCCGCACTGGCGTACCCCAGTAGCCCTGATGCGATCGCCGTTGCGAGCGCGAACAGCCCGAAGGTGAGGCCGGTGAGGCCACCCTCGATACCCGCGCGGAGCGCGAAGATCCCAAGGGCGACCAGCAACGCCACCAGCAGCGACAGCCCACCCATCAGCTTGGTGATGCCGAGACCGTCGCCCCCTGGGACGAACAGACGCCGGTAGCGCTGCTCCTCCTTGGTGAGGCTGTCCGGATCACGCTGCCGTGTCCGCGCCATGCGGATGTCCTTGAGCTCGGACCCCACCAGGCCAGCGCAGGCTGCTGCCAGACCGGCCGCCAGCGCCTGGCCGAAGGCAACGTACGGAACGTCGCCGTTGATGATCGCCGCCGACCAGACACCCGCGGTATCCCCCAGGACCAGGATCGGCCAGCAGATCCAGTACCGCAGTTTCCCGCCCGACTCGCGCCGCACGTACGAGCCGAGCACCTGCGTCGCCCGCTGATACTCCGCATGCGCCTCACGAACCTCGGCCTCGCGCTGGGTCAGGAGGAAGTCGATGCCAGCCACCTGGCGGTCCAGACCGCGTGCCTCCACACCGTAGGGGCGCGCCTCGTCTTCGCCTTCAGCTCGCCAGAGAAGCTCCTGCTCTTCCGCGAGGGCGTGGTACTCCTGCTCGACGTAGCTCGTGCCGACGTTCGAGGGCCGCGGGTGCGCACCCACCTCGTCCAGCCGAGGCAGCGAGATCGCCTCGACCTGCTCCGTCCAGGCGTCCATGGAGCTCGCCGGTCGGACGTTGCGCAGCCCGGCGAACCGGCCCAGGCGCCTCATCGGTTCACCCCGGCGTACTCGGTGACCGAGAGGCAGTTCTCGGCACCGGTCTTGGCGCAGAGGGCGTCGTAGAGCGAGACCAGCCCCTCCACGACCTCCGAGGACGGTGGTGATCCAGCCACTCGTCCCAGGCCGGCGACGGCCACCGAGGCACCCGCCAGCTCCGGCACGCTCGTCTTCTCGGCCAGCGACGTCGCTTCCTGTTCGCTCAGCGCCTTCTTACCGAGCTTGACCCCGCCGACGTTCTGGAAGCCGTCCGTGAAGATGTACAGGTGGAGGTGGGCGTCGCCGTCGAGCTGCCGGGCCCACTCGGCAGCCAGCCGGTACTGGGCGGTGATGTCGCTACCGCCGCCGGGCAGCGCCGCGACTGCTGGCTCGTAGGCTGCCCGGATCTCGGCCATGGTCTCCTCGACGATCTGCGGCACGCGCTTGAGCTTGGCGTTGTCGGTGGCACCGTCCAGCCGCAGGGGCTGGTCGAAGATGGTGGCCGTGGCGGCGCTGGACGCGGAGAACACCTGCACCCGCAGGTGCCCCGAGCAGATCGCCGTCCGACGGACGATCCCCTCGACAGCGGCCATGCGCTCGGCCGCAATCTCCGACGAGGCACTCGACCCCGTGCCGTCGATCTCGACCGAGGAGGCCGGAGCTGCAACGGGGTCACACGAAGCGAGGATCTCCTGGTTCTCGGCCAGCTCGCCGTGGGTCGAGCCCACCCCGCACGCCGCGAGTGCGGCGACCAGGAGCAGTGCGATCGGCGCAGCCACGACCGCCGGCTTCTGACTACGCTTGCGCGCGATCCGAGCCTGACGGCGCTCCTTGACTTCGTTGGTGGCGGGGACGACCGAGGAGTTGGTCGGAAGCACCGAGCGCAGGTCCCGCGCCAAGTGGCGGAGCTCCTTCTCCTGCCGGGCGCGCTGACGATCCTCGATGCTGTGGATGATGCGTGTGTAGCGGTTCCTAGACATGAGAGCCTCCTTCACGGAATCGAGGCGGCTGATGCCAGACGACGTCTGCCACCGCTCGAACGAACGTGCAGGTCAAGCGTCGGCTCCGGGGAGTCTCCCGAGTGGAACAGGCTTGGCAGATTCTTAGAAAGAGCGCACGATTTTGGAATGAGCAACCCGCAGCCAGGCCGAGACGACGTTGGCGACCTCGACGCTCGGCTCCTTGCCGAGCTGGCCTTCTTGCGCAGGAACCCGTTCGGTGGCGGCCCGAAGGTTGACGAACGGCTCGCCGCTACGCAGACACTCTCCGCGCTCGCCGAGCAGCTCTACGGGCCAGCGACCAAGCTCTCCGATCGCGACCAACAGCAACGAGCACTTGTCAGGAGTGCCGCCAAACGTATGGAGGGCACCGGTGGCGAGGCACTTCTTCGCCTCCTCGGTTTGCACGCGGAGACCGTGAATATAAGAAATGTGGGGCCTCGAAGTGAACTCGCTGGTCCCTATGCCCACCCAGACCCGCACTTTGGGAAAACGTTCGGGCGCATCGAGTACTGGAAACCGTTTCTCCAACTTGCCGTGATAGCGATTCAACAGACAGCGCAGGCGGTTCCTCGCCGCAGAGACGGCGACAGCGAACCTCTTCGTGATCTCGCCCTGCCGATTGTCAACCGCGAATGGACCGATATCATCGTCGAATTGGTCAAGTCGTCCGAGGCTGGACACCAGGCCCATGCGCTTTACGGTCTACCCGGCAGCGGTCGGTACACGCTATGCGACCAGGCCCTCGCTCGGGTCACGCCCCAGAACCGTCACATCGTCCGCGTGGACGAACCACTTACCTACCACCGTGACTTGCTCGACATGCTCGAAACATACGGTATCCACGCAGATTCGTGGAGCCTTGCCGCCTGCGAGCGCGAGTTCCGAAGGCTGGTCGAAAACGCCCCTAGTTCGCTGGGTGGTGTGATCCTGCACGGCGGAAAGACGGCCGACCAGTTCGCGCACTTGCTACCGCGGCGGCCAAGAACGCACCTACTCCTTACTACAGAGCGTCCCTCTAAATCTCGCATGGACCACGTCTATGAGCTGGATGCGCCATCATTCATGCCCGAGGAAGCCGTTACACTCTTGGCTTTCGGTCATCAGAATGCCGAGCCGCGAGACTTGTCGCTATTGGCTGAACAGCTCTACCGCCACGTGGGGCTCATCGCGGTCGCGGCTCGATCCCGAATTACGGTAGCCACGTTGATCAGACGGCTCCGTCGCAACCGCACCGCGACAGTACTTCAGCTTGCCTCACTGGGCGGCATGGATCTTCGCCGATACGCGCGGCAGGTAATCCGCGATATTGGCGACGATGCGGATGCGCTCTTTGCTCTTGATGTCGCGTTGTGGCTTACGGGTAACGACAGTTGGAACCTCTACCATGCGGTGGGCTTCCTCTTGCCCGGTCGCGTCTCGCCCGCGCGTGTCAATGTTGCCCTCGATCGGTTTAATAACGCCTGTGGCTACGTAAGCTATTGGGGAAGCAGTCCGCTTGTCCCCATCCTCCGTCAGCTACGTGCCGAGCAAATGACGCCGCTGCTCCACGCTCTGGCAAGCCTCGAGGGCCACGAACGCATTGGACTCAACGGTGATCGTTGGCCAGTTGCGCTGTCCGTTTGGCGACGCTCAGGAGAAACGCCCCCAGTCCTGAACATGGGTACATACGAAACATCCGTCACGGTTTGCCATGCTACTGGTGGGGGGCACGATTTCGCAGCTCTCTTCCATGGGCCAGATGGGCGACCACACGCTCAGCTCTACGAATGGGCACACCTGGGGGAACGGACCCTGGAGGTGTATGAGGATGGGGAGCAACTACCGCAAAGCATCCTGCTCGATCCGGATAACGATACGAGGTGGCCCGAAGTCACGCGCTACATGCTGGGCTTGTTGACGGGCCCGGACCTGTCACGACTGTCCGAACTTGTAGGCGATATACGAGTCGACTACTATGCAGAGCCGGACTACGAGGATTTGCACCCTGAAATCGAACTGGAATGGATTGACCTCGACGACATCACGCCAGAAATGGCCACGATGTGGGATTCGAGACCTGATGAATCAAGTGATCCGCATTCGGGCGAGATTTTTGGGTAGAGTTTCCACCTCTGCGCGACTGTTGCATTACACCTCGGGATATGTCATAAATAGTAGGTAGATGGAGCGTAAACCCCAACCACCAAATCCCGAGTTTGAGTCACGCGGTGAAACCACAGATTCGCGTCGATTCGGCTATTTCCTCAAGACCAATCCGGTTGCGGTTGTTGATACGTGGGAGATGTACTCCAATCGCTTGAGTGCGTACGCCGATTGGACGAGTGTGAACTCCGATGCGGAGGACACCCGAAATATAGACGAGTTCCACGAAGCCGAGGACGTCGGCACCGTATTTAGTCGGGAATTGCCAGAGTTTGCGAAGGCATATCCGCGCCAAGCTGCCGAGCTTGTTGCGGAGATCTTGCACCGCGATGACCATGCAGGCAGTTTTCATTTATGGACGGGTTCTGCGCGCGCCATTCTGTACATAGCCGCCTCTGACCGCGAGCTCGGTATTCAATTGTGGGACATGTTTCGCGAGCTGTCCGAACCGAACGTGAACGAGGCTGCTATCGACATGCAGGATGCAGTCGACCCACGAATCCCCCACGAACTCAGCCGGGAATTGCGTGATATTGAGCAACTGCGTCGAAAAATTGAACATCAAGACGTCGATCGTGTCGCGATGATGCTGTTCTACGTTGAACACGTCAAGCCCTACGCATAACAGGTAGCGCCTTATCGGTAGAAAGAGAATTGGCGGGAGCTCCACCCGGACAACGACAGTATGTCGCGTTCCGAGTGGGCTCCCGCCGTTTGCGTCTCCTGAGCCGGGACGGCTCGAAGGTGACGCCGTGCTACTCGCCAGAGGTCTTGCCTCGGCGGGTTGCCGGACGTGAAGGAGGAGTCTCCTTCGCCTCGTCCGTTGCGGTGTTGCCGCCGAAGATCGCCGTGATGGCGTCGCGTCGGGTCTGAGCTTCGCGCTCAATGCCGGCACGGATGGCCTCGGCCTTCTCGAGCGTGGCGGGATCGGACTTGGTCTTCTCGATCCAGTGCTCCAGGGCCAGGCGGATCTCCTCAGTGGCAGTGCGACCCGTGATCTGGGCAACCACGTCCAACTGAGCGCGCAGCTCGTCGGTGATCCGGACTGCCAGCGTGCGGAGCTGGCTTCCTGACGGCTCGCTCATAGCGAACCACCTCCTCGGTGAATTGCGGCCGACGAACAGGGGACTGTTCATCTCGGAAGCCGCAGGGCACCGACGAAGCGATCGAGGCCTGTAAGCAACTGGAGGTGCTGATTGTTGTCAGCACCCCCAGTTATGAAGCAAATTGCGAACGAAGGCAACCGTAGGTTCGCTCACGTTGTGATTTCTACAGCGTTTCTAAGGTGCTCTGAGCAGCACGGGCCCGTCGAGTCGTCGCATCAAGGAGTGCCAGGTCGCAGAGGTGTCGCACGTCGATCAGGAGCGCGCGCCAGGTTCAGGCTCCGCTGACACTTGGCCGATCGTCTCCAGCACGAGGCTGGGCACGACGCGGACGGCATCCTTCAGGAGCCGTTCTATGGCTACCGCATGACGGCTCGTGTCCACGTTGATGTGAGATGCCCACTCGGCAGGTTGGTAGCGGGCGAGCATCGACAGGGCATAGAGGACCGTCCACCAAGCCATCAGCGGATGAAGGCTGCGACTGTCGTCCGGTGCGACCGATGGAAAGAACTGCATAGACCCTATGTAGCGTCGCGTCAGCGACTCGAGAAGCGCAGCCCTTTCCGCGACTGTGCCTGCGTGACCGCCAGGCAGTTGCCAATGCATCACGAGCTCGCCCCAGCCGTCATTATGGCGACTGAAGTCGGGAGCTGCGGCCGGCTCCCGGTCAACGCGTACGAAACTGTGGTAGCCCTGCGCCGCTGGGAACGCTTTGAGGTAGTTGTCCAAGGCCTGGCGCCCATTGTCAGCGTCCATGACCCACGAGGGAAAGCCAACGACAGGCACGGACGCCAAAGGATGGTTTTCGGGGTACAGATTGCGGTATTCGATCCACAAGGGCGTCCGCCGTGAGGCGTCCTCGCCGAGGAGCGGAGAGTGCTGATTCTCGGGTAGGAGGTCCCAGAGCACATTGAGGGGGATCGACGCCTTACCCCAGACGGGGGAGTCAAGGAGTTCCGACAGTCGGACGTAACTACCGCTTCCGCCAGGTTTGCCGGTCTCGATCCTGACGTCAGAGAGCCCGCCAGCGAGCTCTTTCGCGCTTATGCCGTGGCTACTCAGCTTCCAACCATCCCCAGGCCCGATGCTGGACGAAGCGGCAGTGATCGCACGCCCGGCCTGGCTGAGTCCATAGAAGACGAGGAGTGGCTGTGTAGCTGGACCAACCGTCGCCGCCGCGCGGAACATCTGCTCGGCTTGCTCCAGGGCGAAGACGTATGTCGCCCGCCGCTCGTCGACTACGACAGCCGGAGCTGGTGGGTTCCACCTCGTGGCTCGTAGTTGCTCCCAGACGCCATCGGTGTTGTTGTCGGCGTGCACATGCTGACCATGTGCTCGTTCAGGTGCGCTGTCAATCACGCTCCGGGCTCGATCCCCAATGTGGTCGGTAAGGTCCATCTGTCAATGGCCGTGTTGGACCCCTGGCTCACGGGGACTGGCCGCCAAGAGTCCGGCTCTCTAGAAGTTCCAGCCCTGCGGCTTGGGCCCATACACGACCTCTTGTCCGTGATCTTCAAGGGCGATCCGCACGAACTCGTCGGGCGTCGATGCGGGGACTGTAACCGACTCGTATGGATGTTCGTGGCGGAACAACCGTCCCGCGTTGGCGAGCGGATGGAGTAGTCCGATTGCGCCGCGGGTTCGTCCCCGGCCAGCGAAGACGATCAGTTCGGACACTGTGGGGTCTCCACCAGGTGGCACCTCCAGTGTGAGCTTGAGGTTGCCGTGCTCGAACCGTGCGCTCGTCACCTGCATCTCCGGCATCAGCGCCATGCGGTCGGGAGGAAACAGAAACCCCTCCGTTGGGGTACCCGACGCACGAATCGTGTATCCGCCCACGGTCGATACGGAGTCGAACGATGTCAGTCCTTGCTCCGATGACATGAGCAAGAACGGAACCTCTTGGCCCTCGCCCCACTGGTGGTACTTCTCCTGAAACTCACTGTAGGCGTCCCCGTCCCCACACCAGGCTCGTATACCGCCCGTGCGGGGCTCGACGTTCCCGTCCCGGACCATCCACAGCCGCGCCGGGTCCAGTGCAGCGATGACGAACTCCGCATGACGTTCGAGCCGGAGGCGCTCGAGCATCTCGTCGACGGTGACGTCGCGGACCTCGGTCAATAGACGGATGGTCCCGTGTGGATCGTTCCCGGCAACCCCGACGGCGAGGTCCGCACGAAGGATGACGATCTTGGCCAGGGCGTTTTCGTAGGTGTGTCTTGTCTTGGTCACGTCGCCGGCCCATGTGATCTTCGTGTCGGAAACCATCGTGATCCGGTCTCCGTCGTGGATGTCCGCGACTACAAGGGTCATGCCTACCAACCCTACTCGCGGCCTCCCTCGGCGACACGTGAGGGGCCAACAGTCCGACCCCCCGGGTGCCTCACTAAAGGCAGCGACCTATACTTCAATCTCCAATATTGTTATGCTAGAAACTGTTATGCTCCCCGTCACTCTAAGCACATTCGAGGCAACGTCAAGCTCCAAGCACCTCCCGAAACTCACGCCGTCTAAACTGAAGGCCATCGAAGAGTCTTGCGTCCTTGCGGTTAACGAGAAGGTCCAAATCCTGCTCCTCTTCTTGTATAAGAAGTGGATTGCCGAGGTTGCCATCGGCTTAGAACGCAAGGATGAAAGCACGCGCCTCTTAGACCAGCTCGGACTGCCTTGGTATATCGAAAGTTACCAAGGCCCATACGTTGAGCGTTGGGTTCAGGTCGGTGCCAACCAAGCTGTCCTCGATTACGTCCACGCGCGTCGTGGAGAACTGAGCGACTTAGAATCGGGCATCCTCTATGGATTTCCACCTACACATGTTCTCGGCTACGTGGGAATTATCTCGAAGAAGCCAACGGCACCGAACAGTGTAGCCCTCTATATGTTGGCAGGCACGTACTCGAAGAACTTCCAGGATGCTGAAGTTAAGTATTTCAATGAAATCTGGTGGGAAGTCGAAAAGGTGAGCCCAGTAATCGCGGGGCAGGCGCAACAAGAATATGAGAGCCTGTATCGCCAAACTTCCGAGTAACTGAAGCTGCGGGCTCCGGCAAGCATCAGCGTTGAATGCCTGCCGGAGCTTGGCGACAAGCTAGTCGTGGTACCTGCACCCGTAAGTCGGGTTGTTGCAGTGAGCGTTTGGGTTGTTTGAGCTGCACCGAACACAGCGGCAGGTACACGTACCCATCCGCGGCGTCGAGATGATGGTGCGCAGCGGAGAAAAGGCCTTCAGTTCGATGCGCTTGTTCGGCGTGACGTCCGTCGGGACTGCCGCCAGGGCTGCTGTCATTGAAACCACATCCAGTTCTTGCGTAGTCGCTACACGATGCAGAAGGTGCGTTCGCTTGGGCGAACGAGACTAGAGGCAGCTTCCGGTCTAGCGAGTACAGCCGTGTCCACGCACAGGCGGCTGACGATCGTGGGCGGAGGAACGGGACTCCGCTTCCTTAAATCTACAGTTCGCACCCGACGCGAATCCGGTGAATTCACCCTTGATGATGAAATATCACCCACTACGTTGACGGACTCCCCATGGCTGATCGAGCAGGTGGTGGTCGGGAAATGGCAGCTGGCGGTCGGCTCGGCGGCACTGGGCATGCCCGGTGTGAGCCCTGCCATGCCTTGTTGGGAGTGGATTAGCCCTCAGTCAAGCGGAAGGCCACCGAACGGTGACGACCACCGAGTCGGCTTCCGCCTGCCATGAGTGGTCGATGCCTGGACCCCAGACGACGTAGTCGCCCTGTCGCTCAAGTAGGGTGCTGCCGACGGTCAGGTCGAGCCGGAAGCGGCCGCTCACGAGCAGAAGCATCGTGGTGCGCCGATCGTCAGTGGTCCACTCGGGTCGTTGCTGACCCTCGGGGTGGACGCCCCACTTCACCTCGAGAGCGTCGGTGTTCCGCACCGCCGCCCCGGGGGTCTCGGGGGCGATGAAGTGACCCAGGAGCCAGCCGCGGTGCTGGTCCGCGTCGTCGGTGGCGTTGCCGCTGTACCAGGTGTCTGACATCACGTTTCCCATTCGACGGGCGGCAGATCGACGCGCTCAGGTCCGATCTCGGTGAGGCGGCGGAAGCCCTGGAGTAGAGCAAACAGACCCTCGGTGCTCCATGCCGGTTCGTGCGCGAGTGTATCCAGCAGGAAGCGGTCTCGGCTGGAGTAGCGGCGCAGGTTGTTGGATTCCCAGTTGGCTTCGATCTGGCCTCCGAAACGGGTCCACCACTCCTCGTCGTCGATGACGACAAGGCTGGCGAACTCATAGTTGCCGGTCAGGAGGTTGTAGCCGAACCCGGTGCACTCCATGCGCCAGGTCCGCTCATCGGCACGTTCCATCAGCCACGCCATCGGCTCAGAAAGGCGGCTGAAGTGCATCGGGTCGGCCTGCCGGGACTCGGAGACCGTGGAGTCGACGTCAGCCCGCCCGAAGAGCTCTTCTTCCATCTCTCGCGCAAGTGTTGCCCCGATCGGCGCATCATCAGCGACGTCGACCAGTGGGCCGTGGAATCCCTTGGGTATCACGGAGAGTCGTCGGCTGCCGTTGAGTACCTGGTTGGAACGTTCTTGGATCAGCAGCAGGTAGTCGCCATCGTGGCGCCAGGTCTTCGGTCGAGCGATCGCAGTTAGCGCGAGAGCACCGCCGGCGCATAGCCGTGTGCCGACGTCGAGGACGGCTGACAGGTCGGGTAGGTAGCGGTCGCGCAGCGGAAGGTCACCCGGCAGCGGTCGCGGGTTGGTGGCGATGGCATCCACCAGTTCGTTCTCAAGCAGGTCCAGTGTGAGGGCGTAATGGATGAAGTCCGCCTGGGCGAGACGGCCTTTCATCCCTGCTCGGCTGATCTTGAGGTCGATGAGACGGTACAGATCCCGGTTCACCATCGTTGTTCCGAAGCGCTCGACTTCCGCGGCTCGTCTCAGCGCCGCGTCACGGCCGGTGTCGTCAAGTGACGGTCGGGCAACCGGTGCAGCATCGAGGCGGAGGCCGTCTACCTCCTTGCCGATCGGTAGAGCTAGGTCGAGCCAGTCTGGTCGGGTCAGGACGCTCGTGGACAGTGTGCCGAGCTCTGTGCGCGCCGTGTATGGCCGCCAGCCGTCACGAAACTCGTAATAGCTCGCCAGAGCGGCGACGATCTCCCGCCGACCGACATCGGCACGAACGACTTGCGGCAGGACCTGCGGCCTAAGGTCTCCACCTTGCGACAGTGCCTCGACTCTTCGCTTCGCCTCCCCTGGGGCGAGTCCGGCAGCGTCGTCGATCCATCTGAGTGCTGCGTGCATCCCGGGCGAGATCGGGCGATTGCCCGCTGTGCTCGGCTGGCGCGGGTCTGACACCTCGACACCCGGCGCGACCTTGCCTATCAGGATGGCGGGCTTGGCTTCGACGGCATTAGCGTGGTCCTGGCCCGACTCGACGCTCCGTGTGGTGTGCTCCAGACTTCGGCTGGGCGTCGGCTCGACGGTGAGAAGGTCAGCCAAATCGGCCAGGGTGACCTGGAGTGCCTCGGCCAGCATCGGGCGTGCCCACAGGGCCGGTGCGACCTCGCCCCGTTCCCAGCGCGCCACGGTTGTCCGGTCGATCTGGAGCTGTGCCGCCAAGGCCTCCTGGGACAGCCCGACCAGCTTTCGGCGCGCGACGAGCAGATCGCGTCGTCCCGGTGCTGGTGTTCGTCTGGTTCCCAATGCTCCCCCTGAGCCGCCCCGCGTTTGCCCAGGTCAGCGTCCTGGTGCCACAACCTTGCTACAACCCTGCACCAAACGAGCCCTGGGCGCGATGAAGTACGCCAGGTTCGATGGTCCCCAGAGCGCCGCGGAGCAATCGGCCGCGTGTTCTGGGTGTCGGCATCCGGCGGCACTCTGCCATCCCTTCCGCAGGGTCCTGCGGAGGCAGACCAGGAGGACGCAGATGCAGGAGACGGAAACCTACAGCACCCCCGTGGTGGCCGACCTCGGCTCGGTCGCTGAGGTCACGCTCGGCAAGTACGCCGAGGACTCGCAGGACGAGGGCCGCTACTTCGAGTGATCCACCGGGCGGGGGCGGTCCCAGCACGCCGCCCCCGCTCCTGCACAGACGAGAGGGGCACTGTCATGGTCTGGCTCGCTGGAGCATCGGCCGCGATTCCCGGGCCAGGAGAAGCACGACTGCTGTGGGGTGGAGAGCGGCCTGTCTGGGTTGTCGATGAGCCGGGCCGACCTGAGACGGTCGTGCGCATGCTGGAGGACGGGACGTCCCGCCTTGCCGTCATCGGTGACGTCTGGCTGTCGGGCGGTGACCTGGCCCGTGGGCTGGCGCACGTCCGGCGCAGCGACTGGCACGAGCTGACGCGCTGGCCAGGCTCGTACTGGGTGGTGGCGGACACCGGGACGAGCACGGTGGTTCTGACCGACCTGTGTGGGCAGCGCCCGGTCTACCACGCGCGTTTGGATGACATCGTCCTCTGGGCCACGCAGGCCAAGCCGCTCGCGCACGCTACGAAGGCCGCCGTCGACCAGGCCGGGATGGTGCGTCGGCTGGTGGTCCCCGCGCTCGGCGATCTGGTCGGTGCGCAGACTACGTTCGCCGGCGTTCACCGCGTACCCGGTGGCCACGCCTTGACGTTGACTGCACGCTCGCGCCACGTCGATCCTTACGAGCCGGAGTCCCCGCCGATGACGTTCACGGAGTCCGCCGTGCGGCTGCGGGACGCCTTAGCCACCGCTGTCGAGGCGCGCGCCACCAGTCCCGCCGAGACCATCACCGCCGACTTCTCGGGCGGGCTGGATTCGACCACGCTCGCTCTCCTGACGGCTCGGGCCGGGCGAGACGTGCTGGGCGTGACGCTCGCTGACCGGCTCAACCCGAACGACGATGTCTCGTACGCCGTTCTCGCTGCTACCGCCGAACCGCGACTGCGGCACGAGCTGGTAGCCCCTGAACCGCCGCCCACCTTCTTCAACGACTTGCTCAGCGCCCCGGTTACCGATCAGCCGCACTCGGATGCCGGGCGGTGGGCTCGCAAGTGGTCCTATCAGCGTCACGCCGTCGCGGCTGGCAGCACGCTCCACCTGACCGGGTCGGGCGGGGATCTGCTGCTTGCGACCCCCGCTACCTGCCTGGCGGACCTTGCGGCAGGTGGACACCACCTCACGTTGTGGCGGGCTGCCAGAGCGCGCGCCCGGCTCAGGCACCGGCCCGTCTACGACGTCGCCCAGAATGCCTACCAGTTGGCAGACACCTCCTATCCCGATGCGCTCCGCCAACTAGCAGCGGCCATCCGGGTGGGCGGCCAGCGTGCACACGGGCGTCGGCCACTGCGCTGGCTGGCTCCAAGTGGTGTTGCCGCTTGGCTGACCCCCGATGCTCGGAACGGCCTGCTGACCACCATCTCTGACCTGGCGGCTGTCGCGCCGCGTGGCTACGGCTCGCTCAGCAGACGCCGAGCATGGGACGAGGTGCGCGAGTTCGGCACCTACCAGGTCGAACTCAACACGCAGGCCGCCTCGCTCGGCCTACGGCTGCACGCCCCCTTCCTGGACAACGAAGTTGTCCGGGCGTGCATGGCGCTGCCGCCCTACCTCCATAACCATCCGCACCGCCAGAAGCCGCTCCTGGCTGCCGCTCTGCGCGGTCTGGTGCCGAACAGCCTGCTCGACCGCCGCACCAAGGGCGTCTACGGCGCGGCCGGCTATGTGGGCATCGCCCGAAACATCGAGGTCATCCGGGGCTTGCTCGATGCGTCCGAGCTGGTCGCTACCGGCCTGCTCGACGCCGATGCGGTGGCGCACGATCTCGAGCTCGCTGCCGCTGGCATCCCGACCCGCTTCGCGGCCCTGGAGTCGGTCATCACGACCGAACTGTGGCTCAGCCAGTACCGCGCCGAGACCAGCGTCACGCCATGGGAGGTGACTGCTCATGCGCACTGAGCCGTTGATATTCCTCAGGCCGCCGCGCTACGTGCGTGCCACGATCACCCGACAGGGCGGCATGGTGCTCGACCTGCGCGGGCGGGGACGCTGGCACGCCCTGAGCCCGGTCGCCGCGGTGTGGTGGCAGTGCCTGGCAACAGGCATGAGCGTCACCGCAACTGCCGAGCGCGTCGCCGCGCGGTATGGGGTCAGCCGGGAGCTGGCACAGCGCGACGGTGATGCGCTCGTCCGCGACCTCCACGGGCGCGGCCTGCTGCGACCACCCCGTCGCTCACGAAAGGACCGTGCGCTATGAGCATCGCCATGGCGACCCAGGTCGCACCGCCCCGCCCGGCACTCGGCCAGGCCGCGATGGCCGCCACCAGTCTGCTCGTGGCCGTGGGCATGCTGCGACTGCTGCCGCTGCGTGTCGTCCTCGCACTGGCAGGAGTCGTCCGGCAGGTAGCGCCCCGACATGCTTCGCTGGACACCGCCCGGGAGGTCATCACGGCCCGGGACTGGGCAGCCGCGCACTACCCAGGCCGAGCGACCTGCCTCGACCTCTCGCTCACTGCCTTCCTGATCGCTGCCTGCCGAGGACGCCACGTCAGC
This sequence comes from Promicromonospora thailandica, assembly GCF_024171955.1. Classification (GTDB taxonomy): domain Bacteria; phylum Actinomycetota; class Actinomycetes; order Actinomycetales; family Cellulomonadaceae; genus Promicromonospora; species Promicromonospora thailandica. The sequence continues at coordinate 256,146 of NZ_JAMTCS010000005.1, forward strand.
TGGTGCATCGGCTGCCGTTTCAACCCGAGCGAGTCGCACGCCTGGATCGAAGTCGACGGCGAGCCAGTGGGTGAGTACGGCATGTTCGACGACCCGTTCCACGTGACCATCCGCCTGTGATCCATCAGCTCCACGAAAGGAACCAACCCGAATGAGCCCCAGCACGACCGACGCCGTGGACGCCGCTGCTCGCGCCATCCCCGCCGAGCTGTACCACGGGAAGGACGGCAAAGCGGTGCGCCCCTGCACCCCGGCGCCTGTCACGCTGCGCCACTTGCGGATGCTTGACGTACGACCAGGGATGCGTGTGCTGGAGATCGGCACCGGGTCGGGCTATTCGGCAGCACTCCTGTCCCACCTCGTCGGGCCGACGGGTGCCGTGGTCACAGTGGACATCTCGGCTGACCTCTCCGAGCGGGCGCGTGGCCTCTTCGCCGAACACGGGCATCGCGTAGAGGCCGTCCACGGCGATGGCCTGCACGGCTGGCGGGAAGGCGCACCGTTCGACCGCATCTTCGTCGGCACCACGCCGCCCCAGATCCCCACCGCCTGGCTCGACCAGCTCGCCCCTGGCGGTGAACTGATTGCCGGCTGCCTGCTGTCGTCGCTCCCCGGCGCCTATGCCGTCGCCCAGATCAGGAACACCACCCACGGTGAACCCGATGTCTTCGTTCACGCCGGCGGCTACACGCCAACCATCGGGGACGAGAAGCCACAGGCAGCTACCTACGTGACTGCTGACGATGACGACCGGTTCGACCTCGCGACCAACGCCGCGATCACCGAGGACGCCGCCCGCGAACTCCTGGCCGCCCTGCGCGTCGGCCGAGCCACCACCTGGACGACCGAGCCGGACGACTACCTGCACCTCAAGAACTGGCTCATCGCCCGAGACCCCGAAGGGCTGCTCGTCGCCACCACCGAACTCGGGACGGGCATCGGGCTCGGGTCTCTTGGCGGCGAGCCGGACGCTGCCTTCGTGACGGGAGCACACCTGGTGACCCGTCCGGCCGACTCGGCCGTGGGTACCAAGCTGCACGACCTCATCACGGCATGGCGCCTGGTCGGCTCGCCCGCCACCCACGAGCTCCCAGCGCGACTCGTCCGCTCGGAGAACGGCTACACCGTCACCGTCCAGCCACTTATTTAGGAGTCGTCATGACACTCGTCAACGTGCTCGCCAGGCTCGGCACCATCCGGACCCGCACGACGCGCTTCCGCTGCTACTGCAACTGCGACACGTGCAAGGTCGGCCGTCACTGTCGGAATCCGGAGAACAACTGCGACTTCTGAGTCAACGCTCCGATCGCCCCTCAAGGCAGTGGCGCCCACGCTTCGGCGGGCGCCACTGTTTGCATTTCTGGCGAACGACCCACTGCCATCGGAGCTCCGGTTCGGACTGGTGTTGCTCCGGCAGGTGGGATTGCGTCGGCTCACTAGAGATCGTCGGATAGGACTCACGAAAGGAACGCAGATACGAAACCGGGCGGCTGCCCCGGCCGGACCCAGCGCACGCAACGGCACGCGATAGCGAAACGCTCCCAAGCCACGCGTCGGCCGAAACCGTCGGGCCGGGTTACCCACCGTGTAAATGATCGAGGCCAACTCTCGGAAGCACGCGCTTCAGCCTCGAATCGCCCCATTAGCTGGAGTAATCTGCAGCCGGTCCCGACAACGTGCCGGCGCTCAATGCGTTGGTCGGCAGTCTGGGACGCCTTCAGTCACGGCCACAGGCACGGATGCCGGGTAGGTGGGTCGATCGATCCTGCGGCGCGCAGCGAGGTGCACCTCCGACAGGAGAACTCCACGGCATGCTGATAGTACGGCCTCCGTCTAGCCTGGCACCGTGGAGGCTTATGAGCAGTTCGTCGCGCTGGCGCTCGAGGCAGAAGGGCTCGTGGTCTCCAGCGCACTGAAGTTCCCTGTAGCCAGGCAGACCCCGAGCGGCCTGCAGACGCACGGCTACGAAGTGGATCTCATTGGAGCACGTGCAGACAAGCTTGTTCTTGCAACCGTGAAGTCCTTCTTCGGGTCGATCGGTGTCATGGCCGACCACGTCAGCGGAGCGGGCGCAAACAAGACGCACACGAGCAGGTACAAGCTACTCAATGATGCTCCGCTTCGGAGCAAAGTCGTCACGTTGGCTGCAGAACGGTTTGGCTACGCCGTCAGCCAGGTCGAGTTGCGCCTGTATGTCGGAAAATTTGGCCCCAAAGATAACGAGGAACGGACCCGCGCTTGGTGCAAGAGTCAGGTCGTCGGTGCAGGCCCGATCAAGGTCCTTGGTGCGCCCGAAGTTGTCAAAGTAGTGCGCCACCTGGCGCGACCTAAGCAGTACCGCGATAGTGCTGTCCTCGCCACAATCAAGGTTCTCAACGCTGCAGGAGCTCTCGTAGAAGGCCCCTAGAAATCCCTAAAGCAGCTGGACCGGATCGCTAATTCGTCACATTTCGCCCGCACGGAGCCAAGGCCGCCTCTCTCCTTTGGGGATGAATACAGCGTGCGCGGCCTAATGATCCGACAATTGGCGACACGCGGCAACTTTCACGGCGCCCTTGGGCCGCCAGAGGTACCGTTACGTGGTAAGTTCCCCAGCGCAGTACCCATCGATCCCGGCAATCATGCAGGCCACGGGGCCCTTGGGTTGGGGCGCCCGTCCGGTTGGCGTGGGTCTCGACTTGCCTGGGCACCGTCTCTCGATGTTGTTGGTAGCCATCGCTGACGTGCGAAGGTCAAGTACCAAGAGTTGTGAGGAACGAACTTCGTGGATTACATCTTCAAGACGATCTACTTCCCCCGCGACCGCGTTCGCAGCGGTCAAGCAACGCGGGTAACCGTGAGCCTGCCGACGGTTGATGGGCCAGCGGATCCGCCTGGGTTTGTCGATTACTTGGCCAGCTTGGGCAGTGCTGAGCTACGTGAGGCGCTCGGTGATCGCACGCTTGAAGATCTTGAACAGATGGCTGCGCGCGAGGATCGCAGCTTCAGCAATGAGTGCGTACGACTCATTCGTGAATCGTTCGTCGCAGACACGCGGGGCAACGAACCGCGGACCGGCGCCATCACGCAAGCGTCAGTACCGTTCGGCGACGCCGCGCCCGGGGTGACATTCAAGGAGAGCAAGCGTCTCCCGATATTCGGCTGGTACCCGTACGTCGAGGGTTTCTCTGCGCCGTACGTCCACGAAGTGGTCAAGCGATATGGAGCTGGTCGCTCAATCTATGACCCGTTCGGCGGCTCCGGAACGACACAGCTCGCGGCATCTGTAGCCGGCATTCCCAGCTGGTACAGCGAAGTCAATCCGTTCATGCGATTTGTTGCAGACACAAAGATCGAGGCATCGAGAGCTGCGCGCAGCAACTTGGAGCGCACCGATGCCCGGCTCACTGAGTTCCAGACTCGGCTTACGACCGAGCTTCCGCAATGGGCATCGAAGGTGGACCTAGCGGGCTACCACGAGGCGTTCCCAGGGCGAGACTTCTTCGTGGAGGGTCATATTCGCGAGCTGCTCGGTGCACTCGACCTGGCAAAGGAAGTGGCGGCGGAGGACGAGGCAGTCAGTTCGCTCCTGCGGCTGGCGGTGGCGGCGAACGCCGTCCACGCATCCAACATGACCCGACGAGCCGACCTAAGGCGCCGACGCGCTGACGAGTACAAGACCCGCGTCGTCGACGTGCCTGTCATGGTCGGATCATCGGTCGAGCGCATGCTCGCCGACTTGCACCAGCACTCGGTCAATGCCGCGCCGACTACGTTCGTCTCCGCTGACTGCCGCCAGGCTCCATCGCAGTTCGACGGCGCCTTTGAGCTCGCCATTACGTCGCCGCCGTACCTCAATGGAACTAACTACTTCCGCAATACAAAGATCGAACTCTGGATGCTCGGGTTTATCGCATCGGAACGCGAGCTGGCTAATTTCCGTGGCCAGGCTGTTGCGGCGGGGATCAACAACGTAAACAAGAAGCGTCGGGAGTATCGAGTGTTCCCGGATGTTGAGTCAGTCGCTGAGCAGCTCGACGAACAAGCTACTGACCAAAGAATCCCACTTCTTATCCGACAGTACTTCTCAGACATGGCCGAAGTTATGGAATCTGTTCATCGAGTCCTTGAGCCAGCCGGCAGGTTCGTGTTTGACATCGGCGACTCAAAGTTTTACGGCGTACACGTACCAACGGATCATCTCTTGGAGTCGATTGCGGAGACGGCTGGATTTGCGGTCGAGTCCAGCACGGTGTTGGCGCGACGGTACTCGCGGGACAAGTCTCCCTTGGTGCAGCGCGAACTCGTCTTCCGGAAGGACGCATGACGGTGACGCTCGATCAGCTCGATGACCGCCAATTGGCCAAGCAGATCTCGGCATTCGGCGCGGAGATGCCCTACCGCAAGGCTCCCTATAACAGCAGGGCGTGGGGAAATTCGCTGCACTCACTCTGCTCATACCAGGGCAAGCTCAAACCCTCGATCGCCTACTGGCTTGTATCAACTTTTACTCAGCCAGGCGACCTCATTATGGACCCGCTCGCCGGTGTCGGCACCATTCCATTCGAGGCGGCGCTTCTCGGTCGACGGAGCATTGCGAATGACCTGAGCCCGCTTGCGGCGACGGTCTCTAAGGCGAAGGTCGCGCCACCGACCTTAAGCGAGGCTCTCGCGGCCGTCGATGGGCTTGCTGATGCAATGTCCGAGGTAAGACTATCGAAGTCCGACCAGGATGCGGCCGACTTTGGTCTGAACGCCACAGTGCGGGACTATTACCACCCGGACACGCTTGACGAGGTTCTTAAGGCACGACGAGTCTTCCTCGAAGGGAAGTTGACAGCTGTCGGCGCCGATTTCGTATGGGCATCGCTCCTGCATGTCTTGCACGGCAACCGCCCGTACGCTCTCTCTCGGACCTCACATCCGATCACTCCCTTTAGTCCGAAGGGTCCGTTCGAATACCGAGGTGTTATTGATCGAACGAGAACTCGGATCGAACGCGCGCTGGCCACACCTTTGCCGGCAGAGTTTGTTCCTGGCCGCGGTATCCACGGGGATTTCAGACAACTCCCTTCGGCCGTCGACGACCTCGCTCAGGTTGACGCAATCATCACGTCTCCGCCGTTCTTGGGCATGAGGTTCGACCGTCCGAACTGGCTGCGTCTATGGTTCTGTGGATGGACTGCTGAGGATTTCCACGTCAGGTCGCTCGGCTTCCTGGAGCGTCAGCAGACCAAGTCCTTCGATTACTACAAGGATTTCTATGACGTCTCTGCCAAGCTGTTGCGTCCGGACGGCCTGCTTGTGATCCACGTTGGTTCAGGCACGAAGGATCGTCTCGTTGACGGCCTCCGGGATCTCGGCACCTCGCAGTTTCGGCTCGTGGGCGAGACTGTCGAGGACGTCGCGGCGTTGGAGCGCCACGGCCTCACTGACAAAGGCTCGCGCACGACGAGCCACCATCTGCTGTTCTTCAGGCGCGACTGACAGCTCCCGATGTGGCCGCTAGAGTCCCTGGACACCTAGCGGCCGCTTGGCCAGCGCATCGACCAACTCCGCATGGACGTATTCGTCCGCAGCCTTGAGCTCCTCGAAAAGATCGACGTGCGGCATCAGCTCGCGCACCTTACGGGCTGTCGCAGCGAAAGTGCGCGGCTCCCACTCGCGCGCGAACGTCACGATGTCGAGCCTGATTCGCTCCAGCTCGTCCTGATTGACGGCCTTCGCAGTGAGCTCGGTGTACGGCAGTCCCGTAATCTGCGACAGCTCGCGCAGCTGGTGGTCGTTATAGAAGTCGACCGGGAACTTGTCGGTCTTCTGGTTGTTGTGCACAGCGCATAGGCAAGTGGCGAACTCGTCGATTGGCCAGAGGTACGCGAGCGGTCGCGTGTGATCCAGCTGAACCTCCGTGAGCTCAAGGCGCTTGCCGCAGTAGAAGCATTGCCGTCCGAACCGCTCCCAGATCTGGGACTTCAGCCCAGCGCCTTCGCGCTTTTTGTATTGCTGCAAACGCTCGGGGTCGCGTAGGAACAGCCGCCGCTCACGGGTGATGAGTGATGACTCGTGGAGCTGATCGGTGGTTCGGAGCGGGTTGAAGCTGTCGTTGATGCGCCACTTCTTGCAGGCTCGGCACTCGTTCTGGTGCTTGGTAGGCTTTGCGTTGTGCTTGTGAAATGCAAGCGTGCCCAGGCGGTCCGAATCGACGGGCAACATTCGCTGGCAGTAGGAGCACTTCTTAAGGGTGACGGTCTCACCAGGAACCTCGGTGAAGATCGTCGACTCCTCTTCGTCGAGATCGAGGCCAAGGGCAACATCCTGCACGAGGTAGAACGTCTCGGGAGCAAGGTGGGTCTTGTTAAGCTCCGAAACCGGAACATCATCAACGAGCGCGTCAGGTAGCTCCAGGGGGCCCGCGGCGAGACCCCACAAACTAACATCAACGTCTCCGTGCCAAGCGAGCTCCACGATGACTTCGTCTGCAGTCACGGCCTCAAGCGCCACGCCAAAGCGGTTCCAGTGGTTGCCACCAAGTTGGACGTCCGTCTGGACCCACTCACCGTCCACTGCCAACGTTACGGTGAGGCTCACAGGAGCCGAGGGATAGGCGTATGCACCGACACCTACCAGGTCGGTGTTCGTCATCTGGCTGCCCTGCGCAACAAGAACGAGTCGATGCGGCCCCTCGCCTCGGACGCAGAATGCCTGCCCCTGCGCCTCGTGGAGCTCCTGGTAGTCCCGCATGGAGGAGTAAACATCCTCGCGCGTCTGCTGTGCCAGCCTTCGCAATCTATGTGCCGCCCTCAGTCGTGTCCTAGTGGTAGACGTCGGACACCCAAGCCCGATGTCTGACGCGTCAAGCCTCGCACGAGACACTGACACTCTGGCAGCAAGTTAGCGGGTGATCCCGTTCGCCTCGTGCCTCTCCGCTACGCACATCGCGCACCAAGGACTGGTCGACGCTTGCTTCGTGCGGAGGGTCGACCCGCCGGCCCAATGCTCGGACAGGGAGCCTTGCTGCACCAGACACGTCGTTGACCGTGGGACGGCAGCATCTGTCAGCATGGCCGGCATGCCGAGAGAGATGAGAGTTGCCGGGCGTGTCGTCGGGGATCCGTTCAAAGAACTCGCCGAGTACGGGCAGCGCTACTGGGACACAGTCGCCCGGTACGACCTGGCTGGCGCCGCTGATCCGGTGGCCCTAAGCGCTGCAGAAGTAGCACGGACGCGTGTCATCGGGAGTCGCATCTCCAACGCGCAGAGCAACTGGTTCGTGAGGAGGTCCATCACCGCACCATGGGACCTCGTACCACCGAGCGTGAGCCTCGCCGATGCCGATCCAGCCCTCGACGATGGCTTGTACACGGCGGCAAACGCGCTCTACGAGCACTTTCGGTCGGATGCGCCCACAGGGATCGCCAGGGCAAAGATCCATAAGGTTCTGCACCTCAAGCGTCCTGGCCTCATCCCGGTCCTTGACTCGCATCTATTGCGTTCCTACGCCACGCCGGCGACTGAAGCGGCCCGGCGCTATCCGCAGCTTGGTGCTACTCGTTTGTACTGGGCCGCGATCCGAGAGGATCTGATCGATGAGACGAATGCGGCCGTACTTGGGCAAGTCCGCGGCGCGCTGGCCAGCCACGACGAGCCCCGGGTTCAGGCAGTATCACGCCTCACGGACCTTCGGTTGCTCGATGTTGTTGCTTGGCGAACTGCCTAGCTGCGGTCGTGACGACCACCACGCATCCATCGGTGACGAGATCCCGTCCCGCAACGATCGTCCGAACGTCCTGGCTCTCGCCCTGGCTATGGCCACTCCTTAAGCGGTGGTGGGAATGATGGATCGGGCGACATGTAGGCAACATTGCTAGCTATAATTACTACAGATTGCCACCCGACCGCGTCAAACGCGATGGATCCGCGGGCGACTATTCTGCCAAAGACAGTCGCGAGATGGGCGGGAGTCGGTGGGGCGGGGATCGGAAGAAGCGCGGTTGACTTCTTGCAGACGATAACCATTACCAGGCACTTCTCGTAGCCAGGTTCCGAGGTGATTATTTGAAAGGCGAACTCCTGCAGGAATTCCGTGCGGCCCAGAACCTGCTTGAACACTTGGCGTCCTTGGGTCAAGACAGGGGTGGAAGCAAAATCCGAGGTTCTTTCGAACAGATCAGGCAGTCGCACGGCGACAGGGCCTTGGTCCAGGGCGTATGTGCCTTCAGTGTCAAGCCACGATTGATCCATGTCGAGTGCTTGGATTGATTGGTGAAAGATTTCGGGTGGCTGTACCCAATTGATATACTTCTCCACTTTGCTTCGTAAGTGTGATGCGATGCTGCCCGAATCGATCAACTTGTTCCGCACATCCTGAGAGAGCTGTGCACTGAACTCATCAGTCCCGAACCTGCGAGCAAATAGCGTGCTTGCAATAGGACTCCAAGATCGAACATCCTCCTTGGCTACATCCAGCCAGATTGTGATGAGGCGACTTCTTGGCCCCACCTCAAGCCAACTGTCAAACTCCGCGGGAGCCCAGATTTTTGCTGGATTGAAGAAGGCTTTTGATAGAACAACAATGCCGACCCGGGAATTATTCATACCCCTATCGAGCTGTTCACGCAAACTGCGCCCAGATTCGAGTTCGTTGTCGTCGTACCAGACTCGAAATCCTTCATTGCGCAGTTCTTCGACTATTGCGCGGACGGTTGGCTTATCCTCCCAGGCGTGTGCCAGGTAGACATCAAACTCGAAGGTCATTCGGTAATCCTAGCGTCCAACCACGCTGATGGCGAGGATGAAAATACTCGGTTTATTGGATCGAATGCTTTGCGGGAATACTGTCCAAGTTCGATCGTCGGGCTCAATGGGTAGGCCGCTCAGTGGTAATATCGCGAAAACCAGGGCAGGGGGTGGGCCGCTCAGCGGGGGCGTGGGAGGCGTGGCTGCCAGTGCCGGGTTGGCCGCCGCGGATAGAAGAACCGCCGAGCGGGCGATCGACTAGCTGGACCAAGGATGTGACGACGACCCCTCATTACACGCCTCGGCTCGGGTGAACTCTTCCTGATGGTGCCAAAATCGAAGCTTCCAATCGTCTTCCTCCTGGGGTCTGTCCCTGCTCGTGGCTAGCGTCAGACCATGCTTCGACGACTCGACATCAAGGACCAATGGCGGTCTCTAGACAAGGGCTTCTGGCCCGACGACCTTCCGTCGGGCAGCCGCACGGTGGTGTATGGCCACAACGGCAGCGGGAAGTCGACACTGTCCGAGCTCCTCCTGAGCCTCGCCGAAGGCACCAGCGCCACTAGCGTCGCTTGGGAGGACGAGAACAGGCGCCGTACCAACGTCAGTATGGGCGGAGCCGGACCCTCGACGTCCATGGCGGTCTTCACCCGTAAGTGGGTAGAAACGAACCTGTCGGCGTTTCTCGGCGGCGCGGGCGCTTCAGCCATCGTGACGCTGGGGAAGGAGGCTATCGACGCTAAGGAGGAGGAAGCCCGACTCGTCGAGGAGATCGGCGGGCTGCGGGACGAGGCGAAAGAAGCCGCCAAGCAGCGGAGGGTAGCCGACGACAAGGTTGGCAAGTTGGCGCGGGAAGTCCAGGACCGCATCGTCTTTGAGCTCAGGGAGTTTGACTACAAGCGCTTCACGAAGCATCGCTATTCTGTAACTAAAGTCCAGGAGGAGTTGCGCAAGTACAAGGGCGACTTCCCCAACGACAACGCCCACGCAGACGCTTTGAAGCGGCTAGGTGAAGGTGCACCATCGGCGGTGCGAGAGGTTACTGCGCCACCCGCTGGCGTCGTTAACGACCTGACTAGCCTGGCGGGGCTGCTGGCCGAAACGCCCACCCGAGTTGCCATCCAAGCGTTGGAACGCAATCCGTCAGCTCAGACGTGGGTCGAGCGAGGCGTTGCTCTGCACGAAGGGCTCGACCACTGCCTCTTCTGTGCTGGGGAGATCGACAGCGACCGTCGTGACCAGTTGGCTCGCCACTTCGACGAGAGCTGGCTCCAGATCCGCGGTAGGGCGAGGGCGATGCTCACCGCTGTCAATGGCGAGAGGCAGGCTCTCGCCGACTGGCACGCTGCACTGCCGGCCACGACGAGTCTGGCTAGCGACCTGCAAGCGGTCTACGAGGGAGCCGCGCAACAGGCCAAGACCGACGTCGACGACCGTGTCGCTGCGCTTGCGACCATTGAAACGGTGCTCGACGCCAAGGCCGCCGACCCCAGCGCCACGCCCGAAGCCCCGGACTGGTCAGTGCTTGGCACTACACCGTCCGCCACCGTCCTCACTCAGGCGGTTGCCGAGCACAACAACCAGGTGCGTCGCCACGCGGAGGCTACCGCCGAGCGAATGCAAATCGTCCTCGATCACCTGGTCGGTTCACAGAGTGAGGCCTTCCGGAGGCTCGAGGAGCAGGCCAAGGAACTGGCTGCACAGAGCGAGACGGCCGAGAGGTCTGCGGAGTTGGCAGATCGACGCCTCGATGAAGTGCGTCAGTCTCGGTTCACTACCAAGGACATGGCCGACACTCTGACTCGCGATCTCGCTCGCGTGTATGGCAAAGACCATCTCAGTGTGGCGGTCACGCCTGACGGCAAGTCATATGCTTGCCGCCGTGGAGACAAGCCAGGCACGGACCTCAGCGACGGCGAGCGAACCACTCTGTCGTTGCTCTACTTCCTGCGGAAGCTGGAGGACGAGCAAGTTCCCGGGCTCGACCAAGCACAGCGCATCGTGGTGATCGACGATCCGTCGAGCTCGCTTGACCGGGAAGCGCTCTTTGCGACTCATCAGTGGCTAATCGACACACTCAAGGGCTTCGGCCAGTACATCGTCCTGACCCACGACTTCAGCTTGCTCCGGCTGTTCATCAAGTCTCACAAGAACGCCTGGGGCAGATCAATGATGCAGATCAAGAAGGGCGACGTCGAAGAAGTCCGCTTCCCAAAGGTCTCGTTCTTGGAGATGTACGCGGCCGCGGTTGACGGCGAGCGTCGTTCCCGCGTTGGCAAACTTCCACGTGTCCTGCTCAACAACACGTCGGAGTACGGCTATCTCTTCTCGATGGTCATGGCGGGGATCACCGACTCCGAGGACCACGAGCGTCTGTTCCTCCTGCCCAACGCTGCTCGCCGTGTTCTTGAGGTGTTCGCCAGCTACAAGGCTCCGCACCGCACCGACTTCCTGCAGCAACTCGAGATCCTCGTCGAGGCTCAGGAGGGCGAGCCGTACCGAGACGTCTACGACTTCTGCAACCGCTTCTCCCACGGCGAGGGCAGCGAGAGCATCGACGTACTCGACGCCCGTGCTGTCCATGGGCAGATCCGCAGGTGCATGGAGTTCCTGCGCGCGATCGATAGCCAGCACTTCGAGCGCATGTGCTCCGCGACTGGAGCCGACCCGACCATGCTCCCGTAGCTGTGTCCGCATCATTGGGACGATCCATGCCGCTCTACCAGTTGCTGGTCTCGCGGTAGGAGAGGGCGCCGTCACCCCAAGCGGGGTCTTCCCCCGGAAAGCCGCTCGGCGGCTCCGCCCCGTCGTACTCCCATTGATCTGGGGGCGGCCCTGCCGCACCTATGGCAAAGCACCAGCCACTCACCGTACGGCGCCAGGCGTACCACGCTTGGCCGTCCTCTCGGATCTTCATCGTGATCCCGTGGCTCGCGGGCAGGCCATGACGATCCTGCTCACCATCGAGGAATGCAAGGACTCGCTTCCGATAGCGCCCACCCTGGTTGATGTACCAGCCTCGTTGCCACATGGAGAGGCGCTGCAAGGTGGCCGTAGTCTCTTTGAACTCCCGCCGATCAAGTCGTCGACCGCGGTCGTCAGTCCCGTCGACGCCTGCGTAGCGCTTCAAGCGCTCCTGCTCGTCGGCGGCTGCCTGTTCCTTGGCTTCTCTCCGCTCCTTGCGGTCCTTCTGGGCCTGGTGGAACCTCGACACGACGTTCCACGCCGCCTTGAAGCTCGGCGTCTCGGCGATCTGCTTGCCCCAGTAAATGTCGAAGTGGTGGACCGTCTTCCCGCGGATGTTCAGCCTCACGATGAGTACGATCTTGGCGCGGACCCGACTCCGGCGAGTGCCCTTGTTATCGAACTCGATCCAGCCAAACGCCAGCTCGTAGTTCGAGTAGAGACTCAGCGCGTAGAGGAATGGCAGAAGACCGACAGTCATCCAGATTGGTAGAGCCAGTTCGAGGAGGATCGCACGGCCGTCGAGTTCATTCCATCCCACGATGATCTGCTGGATGTTGTAGGCGAGAAGGCCGATGCCGATGATTGCAAGGATGCCTTCAGTAAGGCGCTTCGCCTGCCTGTGTTCGGCCTTGCGCGCAGCGACGACCCCCACGACGGCGACCACAGCAACGAACGGCTGAAGGAGCAGTTCTGCGACGAGCGGCAGGACGAACAGATTTGTTAAGAACTCAAGAAACACCGAGATTCCCACCACAGCACCGATTCGATTTCGGATGTAGTGCCGCTCCTTCGTGACCTTGCTGATGTTCAACAATAGGACGAAGCCTGTGACGAAGAACCAAACGATTGTCTCCTTGAGGAGGCTCCAGCTCCAGAGGGATACGAGCGAGCCCAGCCACGCTTCGAGCGCAACGTAGCCCATCAGGAGGCCGACGACGATCAGGATCCTCCGCTCGAGGAAACTCCGAAGAGGACTCCGGAGACCAGCTCGCGCCTTCCTGTTCGAGAGAATCACAACCACCAGCACTACAAGCCAAAAGACTGACGCCCACTCACGGTTATCGAGCACTAAGCATTCCACCCTTTCGAGTGAGCGTGGAATTGGATCAATTGGTCACTCGCTGTGATTATATTTCCTTGCGGTTTACCAGTCCGCCAGCTCCAACTACGCGAGAATGGCATCGGCCACCTCTGACACCCCAGATGTCACGCCGAGTCAGAAAATCGCTTAGTGCGTCCAGAGAGTGGCTGAGAACGAAACTCGAGCGCTGCCATCGTGGACAAAATCTGTGACAACGAGACGTGCTGTCGCACCACCCGAAGTGACCGTGCACAGCACATCTCCTACCTTCAAAGGAGTATTGTCAAAGTTTATCTCAGTAATTGCATCGGCACCTACTGCCTTTTCTTGACAGGCGGCAGGGTCATCTGCGGGAGGCGCCAGTCTTGAGGTAAACATGGCAACGCTACGCACTCCACTGAGATAGCCCAGTCCTGTGCTGAGATCCGGGTCGTTCGGGGTGGTGCTGTGGGCATCCTCGATGGCGAACCACTCATCGGTCAAAACGTCAAACGTCATATCTTGTTCGGTAGTTGCGTCCAGATCCACGGTGGGATAGCGGTCCTGTTGCTCGTTCCGGGTACGAATGCTGTCGAGAACGAATTCCCTGTCCGCGTAGATCAACTCAAAATGCTCGACGGGTGAGCTGGCCTTTGGAGAAGAGGGACCGAAACTCGGCGTTCTCCCATTTTGGCTCGACTCGACCGCCGATGGTTCAGACTCGGTCACAGTGGGCGCACTTTGTGTGTCCGAATCATCCTTGGTGAGAGCATCCTCAACAAGGACGCTGACAACCGCGGCCATCACTGCTGCAAGGATCGCCACGATGCCGCCAACCACTAAGGATCGCCTGGAAGCACCTGAACTATCAGACATATCCTCAATCTACGGCTAAAGGCTGAACCGATCTACTTATCACTTCGAGTTCACCCGATGGCCGATGGCTACATCGACAGCGCCGAGCTGGCCGGCTTCGTGGAGGTGTCATGGCATGCGGCGTACGGTCACTGACCCTCGCAGCTTCATCCCCGCTCGCTTCAACGCCCTAACCACCGTGCTGCCGTCCACACCCAGCTTCTTTCCAATCTGGTTGGTGCTGAGCCCTCGCCGGTAGAGCTCCTTAGCGCTTTCCACGCGAGCTGGTGTCATCTTGAGCACCGGCCGCTTGGCGACACCTGCTGTCTTGAGATGGTGGTCCACGGTCTGGCGATGCACGCCGAACTTTCGTGCGAGGCTCATCTCGGTCTCGCCTAGCCGGTACAGCTCGACCAGCTCTGCCACCTCGTCCGGTGACAACATGCGGTGCTCGCGCACGTTCGTTGCTACGGCCGGGTCTGCGGGAGCGGGCGTGACCTGCGAGAGTACTGAGCGACGAGGATCGTCCAGCGCAGCCAGCAGCTGCTCCAGGGCTCCGCCTCTGTTCGAAAGTGAGTCACAGAGGCGCACAGCTCAGTGGCCTTGGAGAACGACCTGAGGGACCGGATCCGGGCGGATCCGGTCCCTCAGGTCGTTCTCAAAGGGTTCCCGTGAGAGTCAGAGCACCGCGCGGAGGAACTCCTGGGTGCGCTCGTTCTTCGGCGAGGTGAAGATCTCCTCCGGGTGCGCCTCCTCGATGATCTTGCCGCCGTCGAACATCAGCACCCGGTTGGAGACCTCGCGGGCGAACTGCATCTCGTGCGTGACGATCAGCATGGTGATGTCCGTGGTCTCCGCGATGTTCCGGAGCACGGCGAGCACGTCGGCGACGAGCTCGGGGTCGAGCGCCGATGTCACCTCGTCCAGCAGCAGGATCTCCGGCTCCATGGCCAGCGCCCGGGCGATGGCGACGCGCTGCTGCTGCCCGCCCGAGAGCTGGGTGGTCCGGGCGTCCCGCTTGTCGGCCAGGCCCACCTTGTCCAGCAGGTCCTCGGCCGTGGCGACCGCCTCGGCACGGGGCACCCCGAGCACGTGGATCGGGGCCTCGATGATGTTCTCCAGCACCGTCATGTTCGGGAACAGGTTGAACTGCTGGAACACCATGCCGACGCGACGCCGCACGAGGCTGCGCCGCTTCTCGGGGATCGCGACACGCTTGCCGCCGCGGATCTCGTGCGTGTACGGCTGCCCGTCGACGAGGATCAGGCCGTCGTTCGCCTCCTCCAGCGTCATGAGCAGGCGCAGGATGGTCGTCTTGCCGGAGCCCGACGGTCCGATCAGGGTGACCCGGTCGCCGGCGGCGACCGAGAAGTCCAGCCCGTCGAGCACGACGTTGTCGCCGAAGCGCTTGCCGACGCCCTGGAACTGGATGGCGGGGGTGGTGGCGGTCTCAGGCAAGGCGGTTCTCCAATCGGCGGACCAGCAGCGAGGTCGGGTAGCTCACCAGCAGGAAGAGCAGGCCGACCATGGTGATCGCCTCGATGTAGCGGAAGTTGTTCCCGCCGTACTGCTGGGCGGCCGTGTACATCTCGACCACCCCGATCGCGAACAGGAACGGCGTCTCCTTGAACATGGAGATCGCGTAGTTGCCCAGCCCGGGCAGCGTGTTGCGGATGGCCTGCGGCAGCACGACGGCGGTCCACGTGCGGCGCCGGGGCAGGTCCAGCGCGACGGCGGCCTCCCACTGACCCCTCGGCACCGCGTCGATACCGGCCCGGTAGACCTCGGACATGTACGTCGCGTAGTGGACGCCCAGCACCACGCAGCCGATCGCGAGCGACGGGAACTGCGTGAAGACCAGGTTCGCGAAGACGAGCTGGACCAGCAACGGGGTGGACCGGACGAACTCGACCAGGACGGCGACCGGGACGGTCACGACGCGCAGGCCCGACCGGCGCACGACCGCGACGAACAGACCGAGGACCGCGGCGATCACCATGCCGACGACGGTCGCGAGGACGGTGATCCACAGGCCGTCGACCAGCGCGGGCAGCACGGCCGCGGCGTGGTCCCAGCTCCATGCCTCTGTCTCAGTCATCCTGGGCACCTCCCTTCGCGGCGGGTACGGCGGCCGGGGGCGGGGCGACGGAGGCGGCGGTCGCGGACGCCGGCGGCGCCAGACGGAGCACCTCGCGCAGCGACGGTCCGGCACCGATCCGGTGCTTGGCCCGGACCTCGATCGCGTTCATGACCAGCGTGAGCAGGTAGGCCACCGCGAAGTAGAGCAGCAGGCCCACCGTGTAGGAGAACACCGTCTCCGAGGAGCGCTGGCGCAGCTCGCCGATGAAGAAGTTGAGGTCGTGCAGGCTGATGTACGCGGCGAGCGCGGAACCCTTGACGAGCTGGATGAGCAGGTTGGTGAACATCGGCATCATCAGCGGCCACGCCTGCGGCATGATCACGCGGCGGAGCCGGTGCACCGGGCCGAGGTCGAGCGCGGTCGCGGCCTCCCACTGGCCCCGCGGCACGGAGTTGATCGAGCCCCGCACCACCTCGGAGGCGTACGCCCCGTAGTTGAGGCCCAGCGCGACGATGCCGCACGCGAGCGGGTCGAGCTCGACGTAGAACGGCGGGAGCGGCAGCACGTAGTACATCCAGAAGATCTGCACCACGAGTGACGTGCCGCGGAAGAACTCGACGACGATGCGGGACGGGACCCGCGCCCAGCGCGTCCGTGCCCGCGAGGCGAGCCCCAGCGTGAACGCGACGACCAGCGCGAGCAACGCCCCGCCGACGGTGAGCTCGAGCGTGACGAGGATGCCCTCGCCGAGCTGCGGCAGCAGCTCGGCGAGGATCTGCGGATTGTCTGACACGTGCCCGGTCAGCCGTCCAGGCCGAGCTCCGGAGCCAGCTCGGTGGCCAGCGACTCCAGGTCACCCTCGCAGAGCTTCTCGGTGGTCAGACCCTCGACGGGGCGCTCGGCCGCCGTGAACCCGAACGGGCCTACGACCTCCAGCCACCGCTCCTCGTCCGAGACGATCTCCGCGAGCTTCTCGTTGTAGGCGTCGCGCAGCGCCTCCTGCCCCTTGGGGAAGACCTCGGCGCCGGCGCCGATCTGCGGCACGCCGTCGATCTCGGCCACGAACGAGTCGGTCACCTCGACCGGGGCGTCGGTCTTCTCCTCCAGCGTCTTGAGCGAGATCGCGGTCAGGGCCAGGGCGTCGGCGCGGCCGGAGGTGACGGCGTCGAGGCCGTCCTGCGCGGTGCCGACCTCGATCTTGTCGATCTCGAGGTCGTTGGCGTAGCCCGCCTCGATGGCCCCGCTGAGCACGGCGAGCTTGACCCCGGCGTCCTTGGCGGACTGCATGTCCGTCAGGTTGTCGGGGTTGCCCTCCGGCACGAGGAACGACGTCGTGTACATGATCTGCGGCTCGGAGAACAGCGCCTGGTCGCACCGCTCCGGGAGGATCGACATGCCCGCGCTGACGGCGTCGTACCGGCCGGCGGTCAGGCCCGGGATGAGCGAGTTCCACTCGGTCTGGACACCCTCGACGCCCTCGACGCCGAGCTCCCCGAAGATCTCCCGGTCCAGGGCGATCGTGGCGCCGGTGAGCTCACCGGCGTCCTCGAAGCTGTACGGCTCCTCGCCGTTGAAGGCGACGGTGATCGAACCGTCGTCCTGGAGCTCCTGGAGCTTGTCGGTGCCGCTGCCGCCGTTCGCGTCCGGGGCGGTCGAGGAGCAGGCGGCCAGGGCGGCCAGCGTGAGCGCGGACCCTGCGGCGATGACGGCCCGGCGGAGCGGGCGGACGCTTGAAGTAGACATGATTCCCTTCACGCCACCCGGCGCCGTCGGCAAAGCCTGGGTGGGCTGGAGTTCACGGACGAGTGGCACCGTAGCGCGACATCGGACGATCGGACAATCTAGCGTTCGACATTAGTATTGTCTACAATCCACAAGTTCACCCGGCCGACACCCGTTCGAACCTGGCCGGCGCCGCACAGCAGCCCGCGCACCGGGGATGATGTCGTCATCGACGTGCGCTCATGGAAGGAGCACCGATGTCCCACCCGTCGCGGGCGACCCTGGCGACCGCCCCGTCGTTCTCGCGTGTGGCGCGCCCCTCGACCGTGGACCTGATCCAGACCGAGCTGCGCAACGCCATCTACGCCGGGGTGCTCGCCGTCGGATCGCCGATCCGGGAGGTCGAGGTGGCCACCCAGCTCGGCGTGAGCCGCGGCCCGCTGCGGGAGGCGGCCCAGCGGCTGGTCCAGGAGGGCCTGCTCGTGGCGACGCCGGGACGCGGCATGCGGGTGGCGACGATCGGCGCCGACCGGCTGCCCGCGCTCTACGAGGCGCGCAAGTCCGTGGAGACCACGGCCGCGCGGCTCCTGGTCCGGTCGGGCGACGACGCCGCGGTCGACGGCGTGCGCCGCGCCTACGAGGAGCTCGTCGCCGCCGCGGCCACGGAGGACGCCCGGCAGATCGGCGGAGCGGACCTCACCCTGCACTGGACGCTCGTCGCGGCGGCCGGCAACCCGTGGCTGACCCGCTGGATGACGACGCTCATCGTCGAGGTGCGGATCGCCACGTTCACGGTGAGCGAGGAGTACGTGGTGCGCGCGGACTCGGCGCAGTCGCACGCCACGATCGTCGAGCGTCTCGAGGCCCGCGACGAGGAGGGCCTCGTGCGGGTCCTCACCGACATGCTCGACGGCACCGTCGCGCGGCTGCTGGGCCGCGAGGACGACGCCGTCGAGACGTTCGAGGAACCTGCCGACGCGCCCGAGATCACCCTCGGCCCGATCGACGCGCCGGACGAGCCCCCGATCGGCTGACGGAGGGGGTCAGACCCAGGCGGACGGGTCGGCCAGCACCCGGGCGAGCACCTCGCGGGCCCCGCCGGTGAGCGCCGCATGGGGGCCGGCCTGGGCGGCCCGCACCTGCAGATCGACGAAGGGCGCAGCGAGCACGCGCTCGGTGAGCGCGGCCTCGACGTCGGCGCGCAGCCACGGCAGCAGCTCGGTGTAGGCGCCGCCGAGCACGATCGTGCCGATGTCGATGAGGTTCACGAAGTCCGCGAGCGCCGAGCCGAGCGCGCGTCCGGCGGGCAGGTCGGCGTCGTCCGCCCGCAGGCGTGCCACCAGGTCGGCGAGCGGGGCGTCGGCCGGCAGGCCGGCCGCGCGCATCATCGCCTCCTTGCCCGCGTACTGCTCCAGGCAGCCGAAGGCGCCGCACGAGCAGCGCGGCCCGGCCGGGTCGACGACGACGTGCCCGATCTCGCCGTTCCAGCCCCGTTCCCCGAGGAAGAGCCTGCGGTCGACGACGATCGCCGCACCGATGCCGACGTCGCCGGAGACGAAGACGAACGAGTCGGGTGCGGCGACGTCCGACCCGCCCGCGAGCTCGGCGAGCGCCGCGAGCTTGGCCTCGTTGGCCACCTGCACGTCGAGGTCGAGGCCGAGGAGCGGCACGGGTTCGATCGAGGACCAGCCGAGGTTGGGGGCCACCTGGAGCGTGCCCGCGCGCGGGTCGACGAGGCCGGGCAGCGCGAGCCGGGCGCCGGCCACGGTCATGCCGGAGGCGGTGACCTCGTCGGACAGCTCGCGGGCGAGGGCACCGAGACGGGCCAGCACCGCCGTCGGGTCGCTGTCGTGGAAGGAGCCGGGGACCACGCGCTCGGCGACGACGTCGCCCGTGAGATCCAGCACACGCGCGCCGAGGTAGTCGACGTTCACCTCGAGCCCGAGGCCGACGACGGTCCGCGGCGCGGGCACCAGCGGGACGGCGGGCCGGCCGGCGCGCCCCCCGGTCACCGCCGGCAGCTCGCGCACGAGCCCGGCGGCCACGAGCTGGTCCACCAGGGTGGACACCGTGGCGCGGGCGAGGCCGGTCGCGGTGGCGACGCCCGCGCGGGACAGTGGTTCAGGCACCTCGAACACGGCGCGGGCGACGAGCTCCAGGTTGTGCTCGCGCAGGGAGTGCTGGCGGGCCGCGGCCGGACCTGGGCGCGTGGTGGTCTCGTGGGCGGTCCCGGCTGTGGTCACGCCTTGACTGTAGCCGAACCCCGGGTAATAGTTCAGTCGTACAACTAATGCGGCGCCGCATGCCGGGGCCGCCCTCGACGAGGAGACCCCGTGAGCGACATCAAGTACTCCTTCGGCCTGTGGACCGTCGGCTGGCCCGCCAACGACCCGTTCGGTACGGCGACCCGCCCCGACCTGGACCCGGCCGAGTCCGTCCGGAAGCTCGCCGACCTCGGCGCCTGGGGCTTCACGTTCCACGACAACGACGTCTACCCCTTCGGCTCCGGCGACGCCGAGCGCCAGAAGCACATCGACTCCGTCAAGAAGGCCGCCGCCGACACCGGGCTGGTCTGCGAGATGGTCACCACCAACACCTTCACGCACCCCGTCTTCAAGGACGGCGCGTTCACGTCCAACAACCGCGACGTGCGCCGCTTCGGCCTGCGCAAGGTGCTGCGCAACGTGGACCTGGCGGCCGACATGGGCGCGTCCACGTTCGTCATGTGGGGTGGCCGCGAGGGCACCGAGTACGACAACTCGAAGGACCTCAACGCCGCGCACGCGCGCTACGCGGAGGGCATCGACACCGTCGCGTCCTACATCAAGGAGAAGGGCTACGGGCTCAAGATCGCCCTCGAGCCCAAGCCCAACGAGCCGCGCGGCGACATCTTCCTGCCGACGATCGGCCACGCCATCGCGCTGATCGACTCGCTCGACAACGCCGACATCGTGGGCCTCAACCCGGAGACGGGCCACGAGCAGATGGCCGGCCTCAACTACACGCACGGCATCGCCCTGGCGCTGCACGTGGGCAAGCTGTTCCACATCGACCTCAACGGCCAGCACGGCCCGAAGTACGACCAGGACCTGGTCTTCGGCCACGGCGACCTGCTCTCGGCGTTCTTCACGGTGGACCTGCTGGAGAACGGCTTCCCGAACGGCGGCCCGCGCTACGAGGGCCCGCGCCACTTCGACTACAAGCCCTCGCGCACCGAGCACCTCGACGGCGTGTGGGAGTCGGCCAAGGCCAACATGAAGACCTACGACATGCTGGCCGCCAAGGCGAAGCAGTACCGCGAGGACCCCGAGGTCCAGGCGGCGTTCGAGCACGCGGGCATCTTCGAGCTCGGGCAGCCGACGCTCGCCGAGGGCGAGTCGTTCGACTCCTTCCTCGCCGAGGCCGACCCCGACGTCGACGCCCTGGCCGAGCGGGACTACGGCCTGGTGCGCCTGCACCAGCTCGCCCTGAACCACCTGATCGGCTGACGATCGGCGGGGCTCACCCCGCCCCCCTCCCCTTCGAGACCGAGGTTTCTTCGCTCTGGACGACTCCAGAGCGAAGAAACCTCGGTCTCGAAGGGGATCCGCTCTGCCGGCGGCCGCTGCCGTCGGAGCCACGCTGTACCGTGGCTGCCGCCTTCCCCCGAACCTTCTGGAGCACCGATGCCCCTCGTCGCCGGCGTGGACACCTCCACGCAGTCCTGCAAGATCGTCGTGCGCGACGCCGAGACCGGCGCCCTGGTCCGCACCGGGTCCGCCAAGCACCCGGACGGCACGGAGGTGGACCCCCGCCACTGGTGGGACGCCTTCCAGGAGGCGGCCGCGGCGGCCGGCGGCCTGGCCGACGTCGCCGCGCTGGCCGTGGGCGGTCAGCAGCACGGCATGGTCGCGCTCGACGCCGAGGGCAACGTCGTCCGCGACGCGCTGCTGTGGAACGACACGCGCTCCGCGGCGGCCGCGGAGGAGCTGATCACCGAGCTCGGCGACGGCGACCGCGACGCCGGCGCCCAGGCGTGGGCGGACGCCGTCGGCTCCGTGCTCGTGGCCTCGCTGACGGTCACCAAGCTGCGCTGGCTGCGCGACAACGAGCCGGAGAACGCCGCGCGCGTCGCCGCCGTGGCGCTCCCCCACGACTGGCTGTCGTGGCGCATCGCCGGGTACGGCCCGGCGGGCGACCCGACGGCCCCGCTCGGCCCGCAGCTCGACGCACTGTTCACCGACCGCTCGGACGCGTCCGGCACCGGCTACTACGACGCCGCCTCCGGACAGTACCGGCCTGACCTGCTCGAACGCGCCCTGGGCCGCACCGACGTGGTGCTGCCGCGCGTCGTCGGGCCGGCCGAGGCGGGCGCCGTCGCGCACCCGGACGTGGCGGGTTCGGCCGTCGGCGGCGGGGCGCTGATCGGGCCCGGCGCCGGCGACAACGCGGGCGCGTCCCTCGGCCTTGGCATGACCCCGGGTGACATCGCGATCTCGATCGGCACGTCGGGCGTGGTCTCCGCCGTCGCGCCGGAGCGCACGGCCGACGGGTCCGGTGCGATCAACGGTTTCGCCGACGCCACGGGCAACGCGCTCATGCTGGCCGTCACCCTGAACGCCGCCCGCGTGCTCGACGCCGCGCGCGAGGTGCTCGACGTCGACTTCGACGAGCTGGCCGAGCTCGCGCTCCAGGCCCCGCCCGGGTCCGACGGGCTCGTGCTCGTGCCGTACCTGGAGGGCGAGCGCACCCCCAACCGGCCCGACGCGACCGGAACCCTGCACGGCATCCGCCTGGCCACCTCGACCCGCCCGCACCTGGCCCGCGCCTACATCGAGGGCATGCTGTCCGGCCTCGCCGACGGGCTGGACGCGCTGCGCGCGCAGGGCGTGGCCGTCGAGCGCGTGATGCTCATCGGCGGGGCGGCGCAGTCGCCGGCCGTGCAGCAGATCGCGCCGCAGGTCTTCGGCCTGCCGATCGGCATCCCCGAACCGGGCGAGTACGTGGCCGACGGCGCCGCGCGGCAGGCCGCCTGGACGCTCGCCGCGGCGTCGGACGCCGGCGCGGACGCACCCGCCTGGTCGACGACGATCGCGACGACCCTGCCGGCCGACCCGCGACCGGTCATCCGCGAGCAGTACGCCGCGGTGCGCGACCTGGTCTGACCGCCCCCAACCCCGCCGAGATAGAACTGCAGCGAGATAGAACTGCAGCGAAGTAGAACCAGAGCGGTAGCTGCGGTTCTACCTCGCTGCGGTTCTATCTCGCTGCAGTTCTACTTCGGCAGTGAACGGTGGTAGGTCAGGTGGCGGAACCGGAGGCCCGAGCGCGACGTCGTCCATCCCGTCGTGGACACGACCGTCCACTCCGGGCCGATCTCCGGGGCGAACGCGTCCCCCTCGACCTCCGTGTTGATCTCGCTCACCTCGAGCACGTCGGCGATCGGCAGCGTCTCGTCGTAGATCTGCGCACCGCCCATCACCCAGATCTCCTCGCCGCCGGGGGCGTCGGCGGCCACCGCGAGCGCCTCGCCGAGCGTGGTGACCGGCACCACGTCGCCGTCGGCGTCCGGGACGCCCTGCGCGCCGCGTGACGAGACCACGATGTTGGTGCGGCCGGGCAGCGGCCGGCGCGGCAGCGACTCCCACGTGAGCCGGCCCATGACGACCGGGTGCCCGGCCGTGACGCCCTTGAAGTGCGCGAAGTCCTCCGGCACGCGCCACGGGATGTCGCCGCCGGCGCCGATCACCGGCCGGCCCGCGGCGTCGCGCGCCTGCCCCCAGATGAGCCCGATCATCAGACGGCGATCGGGGCCTTGATGGTGGGGTGCGAGACGTACCCCAGCACCTCGACGTCCTCGTACTCGTAGTCGAAGATCGAGTCGCGCGGCGCGAGCCGCAGGGACGGGTAGGGGTACGGGTCGCGCGCGAGCTGCGTCTCGACCTGCTCCACGTGGTTGTCGTAGATGTGCACGTCGCCGCCGGTCCACACGAACTCGCCGACCTCGAGCCCGGTCTGGGCCGCGACCATGTGGGTGAGCAGCGCGTAGGACGCGATGTTGAACGGCACGCCGAGGAACAGGTCGGCCGAGCGCTGGTAGAGCTGGCAGCTCAGCTTCCCGTCGGCCACGTAGAACTGGAACAGCGCGTGGCAGGGTGGCAGCGCCATGTCGTCCACCTCGGCCGGGTTCCACGCCGTGACGACGTGGCGCCGGGAGTCCGGGTTGGTGCGGATCTGCTCGACGACCTTGGCGATCTGGTCCACGTGCCCGCCGTCGGGCGTGGGCCAGGAGCGCCACTGCACGCCGTAGACCGGGCCGAGCTCGCCCGACTCGTCGGCCCAGTCGTCCCAGATCTTGACTCCCCGCTCCTGCAGCCAGCGCACGTTGGAGTCGCCGCGCAGGAACCACAACAGCTCGTACACCACGGACTTGAGGTGCACGCGCTTGGTGGTGACCAGGGGGAAGCCCTTGGCCAGGTCGTACCGGATCTGCCGCCCGAACACGCTGCGCGTGCCGGTACCGGTGCGGTCGCCCTTGCGGGTGCCGGTCGCGAGCACGTCGCGGAGCAGGTCCTCGTACGGGGTCTCGATCTCGGTCATGCGGCAAGCCTATGCCGGACGGCGCGGGCGCCGGCGGACCGTCCGCCCGGCGCGCGTCCGCACCGTCGTGGAGGGCAGGCGGCTCGCCTGACATACTCGGCGGCACCGACGAGGAGGAAAAGCATGGCTGAGCAGGTGGGTTCACGGGTCCGGCGGTCGCCCGTGCTGTGGGTGGCGCTGGTCGCGGTGGCGCTGGCCGCGGCGATCCGGCTCGCGGGCGGCATCGCCGGGACGTCGGCACTGTGGCCGGTCGCGATCGGCATCGTCGCGGTGGCGGTCATCGTGGTGCTCGTCTACGCGCTGCTGGACCGGAGCGCCCGGGGTGCCGTGCGGCGTGTGTCGGCGCTGCGTCCCGGCGCGCCGGTGCACCTCACGGTCCCCGCCACGGAGCTCGTGGAGACGGCGGCCCGGCTGGGTGTGGACCAGCGCGCCGTCCGGCCGGACGGGTCCCGGTACACCGTGGTCGCCGTGCTCCCCGACCGGGTCGAGATCTGGGACCGCGACGGCCGGCAGCCGCTCTGGTCCGTGCCGCCGCCGCGCGGCGCCGGCGACGTCCGCGTGGTGCTCACCCGGATCGGGCTCAGCTCGATGGACGCCCTGCGCATCGGGTCGGACGGCGACCAGAACGCCCTCCTCGTGCGGCCCGTTCCGACGCCGGTCTGGCGTGACCTGAGCCGGCGGCACCGGCAGGCCGCCATGGAGCAGCTCGTCCGCGACCTCGGCCACGACCCGGCGCACGTGCTCGTCTGACGGCGTGCCGGGCCGGGGTCAGCCCTGCTGCTGCGCCCGCAGCTCCCGGAGCTGGCGACCTCGCCGCCGGTACAGCGCGCCCGTGGTGATGATCGCCGCCGCCGCGAGCGCCCCGATCACCGCGCCCCAGCCGGTGCCGCCGCGGAACGCCGGCCCGTCGACGTCGAGGATGCGCTCGCCCGCGTGCGCCGCCGCCGACGTGCCCAGCACGATGCCGAGGGTGAGCAGGTTCGGCACCGCGAACAGCGCCGCCACCAGCACGAACCCGCCGCGCACGGCCCACGTCCGGTTCGGCATGGCGGCCTGGGCCAGGAACAGCAGGGGGACGAGCGTGAACACCGCGCCCGTGACCAGGCCCCACCACGCGCCCGCGGCGAACGAGCCGTCCACCGCGTTGCCGATCACCTGGGCCCACCAGCGCGGCAGGAACGCCGACAGGAAGAGGTAGACCAGCCACACGGCCACGATCACGGCCACCACACCGGCCAGGCGCTTGGCCATGTCGCGCCAGTCGGGGCGCCAGCGGGCGGCCGGGGGCGTGCCCGGGGTCGTGGCCGGGGGCGTGCCCGGGGTGGCGTGCTCGGGAACGGGCGCGCCGCCCTGTTCGGCACCACCGTGTTCGGCACCACCGTGTTCGGCACCACCGTGCATCGCACCGTCCAGGCGGTCCTCGCCCGACGACGGGCCCGTGGCCGCCGGTCCGCCGCTCGCGTTCTCCGCCATGGAACCGATCGTCGCAGCGTGCGGGCGGCTCCGCCCGCCGAACGGTCGCCGCACACCGACCCGCGTCGTGTGACGCGCGGAACGGGAACGCCAGGGGCCTTGTCCGCGTTGAACTGCAGGCCGACCGACCGGGCCGCACGACCCGGCTCCGTGAACGTGTCGGTGACCAGTGGAAGGATGATCCCTATGACGGAGCAGACCACCACCCCGGGTGCGACGAGCACCGCGGAGCCCGCGACCCCTTCGCCCACCGACCCGCTGTGGGTCGAGCGCAACGGCACCCGCACCTACACGGGCTTCTCGGCCCGCGGCGCGCGCGTCGAGATCGGCCCGGCGAGCGCCGGTGCGGTGTTCACACCCGGCGAGCTGCTGAAGATCGCGCTCGCGGCGTGCGCCGGCATGAGCAGCGACAAGGCGTTCTCGCGCCGCCTGGGCGACGACTACCGGACGACGATCCGCGTCGAGGACCCGAAGCTCGTCGAGGAGGACCGGTACCCGGTGCTCACCGAGAAGTTCGAGATCGACCTCTCGATGCTCGACGACGACGAGCGGGCGAAGCTCCTGACGATCGCGCAGCGCTCGATCGACAAGGCCTGCACCGTCGGGCGCACGCTCAAGGCGGGCGCCCAGATCCCGGACGCGCAGTTCGAGCAGCCGACAGGAGGCTGACATGGCTGATGACAAGAAGCTGACCGCCGCCGAGCAGAACGGCCGGGCGACGCCGGGCGACGCCGTCCTGAAGCCGGACCACTCGCTCGAGGTCACACCGGCGGACTGGGCGAGCTACAAGCCCGACGGTCCGCTGGACTACCTGGTCAACCGCGCCGTGACCATCCCGTCGGCGACGATCCACAAGCATGTGGACAAGGTGCGCGCCCGGAACCCGGGCGCCACCCCGGCGGAGGTCGTGCGGCTCCTGGAGAAGGAGTACCTGCGGGTCATCCAGACGACGGGTGGCGCG
The DNA here is from genome assembly GCF_024171955.1 of Promicromonospora thailandica. Taxonomy (GTDB): domain Bacteria; phylum Actinomycetota; class Actinomycetes; order Actinomycetales; family Cellulomonadaceae; genus Promicromonospora; species Promicromonospora thailandica. Next base: position 282,558 of record NZ_JAMTCS010000005.1, read on the forward strand.
GTCGGCGCGGCCGCGGCCATCCCGGCGGTCGGCACGGCGGCGAGCATCGCCCTGTCCACGAGCGACGTCGCGACCTTCTTCGCGTCGTCGGCGGCGTTCTCGCTCGCCGTGGCGGACGTGCACGGCATCGACGTGCAGGACGTGCCGCGCCGTCGGGCGCTCCTGCTCGCGACCGTGCTCGGCGACAAGGGCGCGCAGGACGTCGAGGACGCCATCGGTGGCTCGGGTGTGGCATGGGGCAAGGTGCTGCTCACGAGCATGCCGCGCACCACGCTGCACCGCGTGAACAAGGCGCTGACGCACCGGTTCGTGCAGCGTCAGGTGGCCAAGCAGGGCAGCCTGATGCTGGGCCGCATCCTGCCGTTCGGCGTCGGCGCCGTGGTCGGCTGGTTCGGCGCGCGGGCGCTCGGCCACACCGTGATCGCCCAGTCCCGCATCGCGTTCGGCACCCCGCCGGACCGCTTCCCCCGGGTGATCGAGCAGAAGTAGCACCCCATCCGGGTGCGAGTGGGCCCGATATATGCTGTTGACCGGCACGATCGCGGGACCGGCTCTAGGCTGCGACCCATGGCGGACACGACGCACGGCGCACTCGCCCCGACGTACCAGCCCCTGCCGATCACCATCGCGCGAGCGCAGGGCACGCACGTGTGGGACACCGACGGCAACGAGTTCCTCGACTTCCTGTCGGGGTACTCGGCCCTGAACTTCGGGCACCTGCACCAAGGGCTCGTCGCCGCCGCGATGTCCCAGCTACGTCAGGTGACGCTGACGTCCCGCGCGTTCGACCACGACCGGCTCGAGGAGTTCGCGCAGCGGCTCGTCGAGGTGGTCGGTCCGCTGACCACCGGCGGCGAGGACAGCCTCGTCGTGCCGATGAACACCGGCGCCGAGGCCGTGGAGACCGCGATCAAGGCGGTCCGCAAGTGGGGCTACGACGTGCGTGGCGTGCCGGCCGACCAGGCGACGATCGTGGTCGCGGGCGGCAGCTTCCACGGCCGCACCACCACGCTGGTCGGTCTCTCGGACGACCCGGTCACCCGCGACGGCTTCGGCCCGTTCGCCCCCGGCTTCCGCCGGGTTCCCTTCGGTGACCTCGCCGCGGTCGCCGACGCCGTGGACGACACCACCGTGGCCGTGCTCATGGAGCCGGTGCAGGGCGAGGCGGGCGTCGTGGTGCCGCCCGACGACTTCTGGCCCGGCCTGCGCGAGCTCACGACCAGTCGTGGCATCGCCCTGGTGGCCGACGAGGTCCAGTCCGGCCTGGGCCGTGCGGGGGCGACGCTCGCGTGCGAGCTGTGGGGCGTGCAGCCCGACCTGGTCTGCCTCGGCAAGGCTCTGGGCGGCGGGATCGTGCCGGTCTCGGCGGTGGTCGGCCGGCCCGACATCCTCGGCGTGCTGACCCCGGGCACGCACGGCTCGACGTTCGGCGGCAACCCGCTGGCCTGTGCCGTGGGCGTCGCGGCGCTCGACCTGCTCTCGACCGGGCAGTACCAGGCGCGGGCCGCGGCGTCCGGCCAGGTGCTCAAGGAGCGGCTCGACGCCCTGGTGGAGCGCGGCCTGCTGACCGCGGCCCGGACCGTCGGGCTGTGGGCGGGCGTGGACGTCGACCCCACGCTCGGCACCGGCCGCGACCTGTGCGAGGCCCTGCTGGAGCGCGGCGTGCTCGCCACGGACACGCACGGCGCGACGATCCGCCTGTCACCGCCTCTGTCGATCGTGCAGCCGGAGCTCGAGATGGCGCTCGACATCCTGGAGGAGTCGCTCGTGTCGCTCCGCGAGGAACGCGACGCGACGGGGGCCGCGGCGGGCGGCGCGGAGACGACGGGCGCGCCGGAACCCGAGGCGGAGGCGTCCGGCTCGTCCGACGACGAACCGCGGACCGCCGACGCGCAGGGTGACGCCGGGCCGCCCGAGAACGGAACGCCTGAGCACGCGACACCCGCTGACGGGACGACCGAGAACCCGAGCAGCGCAGTGGCCGCGGACGCCACAGATGCCGAGCCGACGGCGGCGGATCCCGACCCCGCTCCCGACGCCGCAGCAGCCGGCGCTCCCGGCGCCGCTGACGGCGCCCACGCCGAGGCCGTCGTCGACGGAGCACCTGAGACCGACGCACCTGAGACCGACGCACCTGAGGCCGACGCGGCGCCCGAGGCCGACGCCGGCACTCCCGCAGCGCCCGAGACCGAGCCCGACGCCGCCCCCGACGCCCGCCCCGCCGCGGAGACCCCCGAGGACGCCCCGTCCGCAGCACCCGCCAAGCGACGCGCCCCGTCCGCCAAGCGCCGTCAGGGCTCGCCCCGCCGCGGCTCGACCGCGGCCGCCGCCGACGCCGGCGACAGTCCTGCCGAGACACCGGCCGAGGGCCCGGGCGGGCGCTCCGAACTGTCACCGACCGCCGGCTGAGCGTAGGCTCCGGGAGGTGACCACTACGACGTCGTCCCCCGCTACCGCAACGCTCCCGCCGCTGGCCGAGCTCCAGCAGGCTTACGCCGAGCTCCAGGCCCGTGGCCTGAAGCTGGATCTCACGCGCGGCAAGCCCTCGGCCCAGCAGCTCGACCTCGCCGAGCCGATGCTCGACCTGCCCGGTGCGGGCACGCACACGGACGACGCGGGCACGGACACGCGCAACTACGGCGGGCTGGACGGCGGGCTCGCGATCCGCCGCATCTTCGCCGAGCTGCTGGACGTGCCGGTGGAGCAGCTCCTCGCGGGCGGCAACGCGTCGCTGACGCTGATGCACGACGTCGTCGCGTACGCCGAGCTGTTCGGCTTCCCCGAGTCCCCGAAGCCGTGGGCGCGCGAGGAGACGGTGCGGTGGATCTGCCCGGTGCCGGGCTACGACCGGCACTTCACGATCTGCGAGGCGCTCGGCATCGAGATGATCCCCGTGCCGATGACCGTGGACGGGCCCGACGCCGAGGCGGTGGCCGCGCTCGTCGCCGACGACCCCACGGTCAAGGGCATGTGGGTGGTGCCGACGTACTCCAACCCGGACGGTGCGGTCATCACCGAGGACGTCGCCCGCGCGCTCGTCTCGATGCCTGCCGCCGCGCCGGACTTCCGCATCCTGTGGGACAACGCGTACGCCGTCCACCACCTGACCGACGACGAGGTGACCAGCCCGAACGCGCTCGCGCTGGCCGCGCAGGCCGGGAACCCGGACCGCGTGGTCATGTTCGCCAGCACCTCGAAGATCACGTTCGCCGGCGCGGGCGTCTCGTTCCTCGCCGGGTCGCCCGCGACCATCGCCTGGTACAAGAAGCACCTGTCGGCGGCGTCGATCGGCCCGGACAAGATCAACCACCTGCGGCACGCGATGTTCTTCGGCTCCGCCGACGGAGTGCGCGAGCACATGCGCAAGCACCGCGAGATCCTGGCGCCCAAGTTCGAGGCTGTGGTGCAGATCCTGGCCGAGCGACTGGGCGCGTACGGCATCGCGTCGTGGACCGAGCCCAAGGGCGGCTACTTCGTGTCGCTCGACGTGGCGCCGGGCACGGCGTCGCGCGTCGTGGAGCTCGCCAAGGATGCCGGCATCGCGCTGACGCCCGCCGGCGCGACGCACCCGTACGGCAAGGACCCGGAGAACATGAACGTGCGCCTCGCGCCGTCGATGCCGCCGCTGGACGAGGTCCGCACGGCGATGGACGGCGTCGCGACCTGCGTGCTCCTGGCCGCGGCCGAGTCCCGCTCCTGACTGACCCACGAACGCGTCAGACCCTCAGGCCACCGGAGTGGCCTGAGGGTCTGACGCGTTTCGCGGGTCAGTCCGGGCAGTGCTTGTTGACGACCAGGACCGGGCAGGCCGAGTGGTGCAGCACCGCCTGGCTCGTCGAGCCCAGGAGCAGCCCGCGGAACCCGCCGCGGCCGCGCGAGCCCACCACCACCAGGTCGGACGCCGTCGAGAACTCGGTGAGCAGCTCGGCGCCGGTGCCGTCGAGCACGATCCGCCGGATGCGCAGCCCGGGGTTCTGGGCCTCGTACCGGTCCACCAGCACGTCCATGCCTGCACCGATGTCCGCGAGCACCTGCTCGCGGTCGATCGACGACGGCAACCATGCCAGGATCCCGGCGTTCCCGACCGGCACGCCCGTGACGGCGGTCAGCTCAGCGCCCCACGCGGTGGCCTGGGTGATCGCGTGCTGCAGCGCACGCTCGGCCTGCGGCGAGCCGTCGACGCCGACGACGATGCGCCGCACCTCGCGGACCTCTCCCGGCCCCGACGTGCCGGCGGGCTCGGCCTCGGCCTCCCCGGGCTCGCCCCAGGACACGCCGCGGTTGGCCTCCGCCCGCAGCGGCACGACGACGACGGGACACTGCGCGTGCGCGGGCAGCGCGGACGAGACCGTGCCGAGCAGCCGCTCCGTGAACCCGCCCCGGCCACGCGTGCCGACCACGGCGAGCCCGTAGTCGCCCGAGAGCTCCACGAGCACGCCGGCGGCGTCGCCGGTCGCGACCTCCGTGGTGGCACGCACCCCGGCGTCGGCCACCCGGGCCTCCGCCTCGGCCAGGACGGACTTCGCGCCCTCCTGGATGGTGGTGTCGTCGAGCGCGGCGTAGCCGCCGTCGAGGGATGCCGCCGTGAACGAGGGCAGCGAGTAGCTGCAGACGATGTGCAGCGACCATCCCACGCGGTGCGCGTAGGCGGTGGCCCAGTCCAGCGCGTGCAGGCTCGCGGCCGATCCGTCCACCCCGACCAGTACGACCTCGGATCGTGTCATCGGCAGCCCTTTCCTCTGCGGTGCACCCTTGCACCTCCCACGCTACCGGCGGCGGGGCCGTCGTGGGACGTCAGTCGCAGGAAACCGGCCCACCCGCCGCGACCTGCACGGCGGCACAGCAGAGCGCCTGCCCGGCCGCACCCCGGCGCAGGGGTGACGGCGGACAGGCGCTCGGCTCGCGCGGCTGGATCAGCCCAGGCGGATGAAGGTGGGGTTCGACTGCCAGATGGGGCGGAAGTCGACGACGGTGCCCGGCTTGGACGCGTCGATCATCGTGTTGCCACCCGCGTAGATCGAGACGTGCCCGGGGGTCCACATCAGGTCGCCCGGCTGCGCCTGCGACGCCGGCACGACCGTGCCGTAGCCGGCCTGGGCCGACGACGAGTGCGGCAGCGCGATGCCGAGCTGGCCGTACACGTACTGGGTGAAGCCGGAGCAGTCCATGCCGCTCGGGCTGGCGCCGCCCGAGACGTACGGGACGCCGATGTAGCGGCTCGCGATGGAGATCACGGAGTTGCCGATCGCCGACGCGGGGATGTCGACCGACGTCGACGCGGTGCTGGCGGCCGTGGCCGCGGCCTCTGCCGCCTCGGCGGCGGCGGCCTCGGCAGCCTCCTCCGCCTCCTGGGCGGCGAGCTCTGCCTGGTACTCCTCGTTGTCGGCGGCCGAGACCACGGAGACCGCGGACTTCTCGACATCGAGCTGGGCGTCCGGGGCGACGGTGACCACAGGGGCGTTCGACAGGGCCTCGCGGGCCTGCGTCGTCAGCGCGTTGAGGTCGACCGAGTTCATCTTGGCGTGGCCGGTCTCCATCGGGGCGGCCTGGGCGGCCATGGCGCCACCGAACGTCGAGACGAGGAGCGCTCCACCGGCGGCGGCGACCGCGGTACGGCGACCGACGGCGGCGTTCTGGGCGAGCTCGGTGAGCGGCGTCACGGGGCGTCGCGCCGCACGATGGCGTGCGCGGGTCGTACGTGCAGTCACGTAGTACCTCTCCTTGTACGCCTTCGAGGTCAGCTGTCGGGTTCGGGTGGGAGAAATCACCCGGCCGTGCGTCCCGAAGGACTGCCCGGCTTCACCCCGAGGACGCACCCTGGCGCCCGATGGTGGGTCCCCCGCCTCTGTCATGCGGTCGTCTTGGGGCCCCGGCCGGTGACAGAGTTCGGCGTCCGTCCGAGGACTCTCGCGGATCAACTCCATGAGAGCGCTCTGAACGTACCGGACGTCACCCGCGATGTCACGTTCCGGCAACGAATGCCATGACGTGTCGGACCTGCGGTGGCATCTTCCCGGCAAACCGGGCGTCCGGACCGGCCCCGGCGGCGCTCAGGCGGTCGCGACGAAGAGGTGCCGCGCCAGGTCCTCGCCCAGCTCGAGCGCCGTCGCGGCACCGTCCACGGTCACGGTGTAGATGCCGTCGCGGTACATCGCCGTGATGCGCGAGCCCGGCACCAGGCCGGCGTCCGCCAGGCGCGCGAGCAGCTCGACGTCGGTCTGCAGCGGCTCGGCGATCCGGGTGAGGGACGCCGCGAGCGGCTCGCCCCGCACGCCCTTCTTCGCCGCGGCCTCGAACGCCGACGGCAGCGAGATCACGCCGGACAGGAACGGCACGTCGGTGTAGGCCTCGCCGAGCTCGGACAGGCCGGGGATCGGGTTGCCGTACGGGTCGTGGTGCGGGTGGTCCAGCAGGCCGACCAGGCGCTTCTCCACCAGGTCGCTCATCACGTGCTCCCAGCGGCAGGCCTCGACGTGCACGTGCTCCCAGTCGAGCTTGATGACGTCCGTCAGCAGGCGCTCCGCGAGCCGGTGCTTGCGCATGACCCGCATCGCCTTGTCGTGGCCCTGCTCGGTCAGCTCGAGGTGCCGGTCGCCGGTGACGATCACGAGGCCGTCGCGCTCCATGCGCGCGACCGTCTGCGACACCGTCGGCCCGGAGTGGCCCAGACGCTCCGCGATGCGCGCGCGCAGAGGCGTGATGCCTTCCTCGTCGAGCTCGTAGATGGTCTTGAGATACATCTCGGTGGTGTCGATCAGATCCGTCACGTCTGCTCCCGTCGTGCGCCCAGCCGCCAGGTCGCCCTGGACACGTACGGCCCGGGCGTCGGCCCAGGTTCTAGTCTAGTTCTGTGCCACTGACAATCCCGCCACACCTGCTGCCCGCCGACGGCCGTTTCGGCTCCGGACCGTCCAAGGTGCGCCCCGGCCAGGTCGATCATCTCGTGGCGAACGCGCACGTGCTCGGCACCTCGCACCGGCGCCCCCCGGTCAAGGACCTGGTGCGCCGCATCCGCGCGGGCGTCACGGAGCTGCTCGGCGCGCCGGACGGGTACGAGGTGGTGCTCGGCAACGGCGGCGCCACGGCCTTCTGGGACGTCGCGACGCTGTGCCTCGTGGAGCGCAGGGCCCAGCACGCCGCGTTCGGCGAGTTCGGCGGCAAGTTCGCCACCGCCACGTCGCGCGCCCCGTTCCTCGAGCCGTCGCAGGTGATCACGGCGGAGCCGGGCTCCGTGGCCCACCTCGAGCCGGCGGACGACGTCGACACCTACGCCACGCCGCACAACGAGACCTCCACCGGCGCCATGGCCCCGGTGCGGCGGCCGGCCGGGCCGGACGGCGCCGTCGTGCTCACCGACGCGACGTCCGGGGCCGGCGCGCTGCCCGTCGACCTGAGCGAGACGGACGCCTACTACTTCGCACCGCAGAAGGCGTTCGCGGCCGACGGCGGCCTGTGGCTCGCCGTCCTCTCCCCCGCGGCCGTGGAGCGTGCCGCGCGGATCGAGGCCTCGGGCCGCTGGGTACCGGAGTTCCTCTCGCTCACGACGGCGGTCGAGAACTCGCGCCAGGACCAGACCCTCAACACGCCCGCCGTCGCGACGCTGCTGCTCCTGGCCGACCAGGTGGAGTGGCTCCTGGCGCAGGGCGGGCTCGCGTGGTCCGCGAAGCGGAGCGCGGCGTCCGCCGAGATCCTCTACTCCTGGGCCGAGCAGCGCGACTGGGCGACGCCGTTCGTGGCCCGCCCCGAGGAGCGCTCCACGGTGGTGGGCACCATCGACCTGGCCGACGAGATCGACGCCGGCCGGATCATCACCGAGCTGAGCGCGAACGGCGTCCAGGACGTCTTCGCGTACCGGAAGCTGGGGCGCAACCAGCTGCGCGTGGGAATGTACCCGGCGGTCGATCCGGACGACGTCGCCGCGCTCACCGCATGCGTCGACTATCTCGTCGAAACCGTGTGACCAGGCCGATCACGTCCGCAATATCCCTTCGGCGCCGGGTTCCCCGTATTGTCCGAGGCACCGGAACTCTGTAACGTTTCCGCAACAGAGGGAACCATTTCGAGGGGCTGTTCAACACCATGCCAGTGATCGACCACTTCACATTCGGGATCGTGACGCCTCTGCTGGCGTACGCGATCTCGTGCACCGGCGCAGCGACGGGCCTCGCGTGCACGTCCCGCGCCCGAGGGGCCTCAGGCGGTGCGCGCGCGGCATGGCTCATCTTCGGCGCCATCGCCATCGGCGGTACCGGCATCTGGGTGATGCACTTCGTCGCCATGCTCGGCTTCTCCGCCTCCGGTGTGACCATCAGGTACGACATCCCTCAGACCCTGCTGAGCGCGGCGATCGCCATCGTCGTGGTCGGCGCGGGTCTCTTCATCACGGAGCTGGGCAAGCGCAAGCTCCCGGCGATGCTGGTCGGCGGGGCCCTCGCGGGCGCCGGCGTGGCCGCCATGCACTACATGGGCATGGAGGCCATGAACATGTCGGCGGAGGTCACCTACAACCCCGTCTACGTGGTCGCCTCCGTGGTGATCGCCGTCGTGGCGGCCACCGCAGCGCTGTGGTGCACCGTCCACATCCGCGGGACGCTCGCCACGATCATCGCCACCCTGGTGATGGGCGTGGCCGTGACCGGCATGCACTACACGGGGATGGCCGGCGTGTCCGTCATCAACCCCGTGAACAGCGTGCCCGCCGGCGCGTCGACCATGCAGCTGCTCGTGCCGCTCGTCATGGCCGTCAGCGTCGTCACGTTCCTGCTCATCCTCGGCATCGGCCTCTGGCCCACCGAGGAGGAGCTGCGCACCCAGGCCGAGTTCGAGAACCGGCTCAAGGCGCACACGGAGCAGGGCGCGCGGTACGAGACCGTCCCGCAGGAGCTGCAGCCGAGCGCCGCGCAGTTCGCGCAGACGAACCGCTCGGTCTGAGCTCGCACCGCACAGTCGCGACGCAGCGCCCGGTCCCTCGTGGGCCGGGCGCTGTGTCGTGTGACCACACCCACGTACCGTTAGCCGTGCTAATGATCTAGACTGCTGTAGATGTCGTCGAGCTCCCAGAAGCGCGGCCGTAACCCGGCCACCGTCGGGGGCGACCTGCGCGTCGCCCTCACCCGGATCTCCCGCCGCCTGCGCGCCGAACGAGGCGAGGCCGACCTCCCCGAGGGCCAGTTCGGGATCCTGACGGTGCTGCACAAGCACGGCGAGATGTCCCCCGGCTCCCTCGCCGAGCACGAACGGGTCCGGCCGCCGTCGATGACCAGGGCCGTGAACACCCTGGCGGAGCTCGGCCTCGTCGAGAAGGTGGAGCACGCGACCGACCGCCGCCAGGTCGTCGTCCGCCTCACCCCCGCAGGCGCCCGCGAGGTCGCCGAGACCAGGCGACGCCGCGACGCCTGGCTGACCAAACAGCTGTCCACCCTGACCGGAGAGGAGAGAGAGATCCTTGCGGGAGCCAGCGAGCTCCTGATCAGGATCGCCGCTCGATGAGCGCAACCTTCGCCAGCCTGAAATACCGCAACTACCGTCTCTGGTTCGCCAGCGCCCTCGTCGCCAACATCGGCACGTGGATGCAGCGCGTGGCGCAGGACTGGGTCGTCCTGACCGTCCTCACCAACAACTCCGGCGTCGCCGTCGGTATCGTCACGGCGCTGCAGTTCATCCCCCACATCTTCCTGTCCGCGTGGGCCGGCCTGCTCGCCGACCGCGTCGACCGCCGCAAGCTCCTGATGACCACGCAGGGCGGCATGGGCGTGCTGGGCCTCGGGCTCGGTGCGCTGGTGCTGTCCGGCGCCGCGGAGCTGTGGCACGTGTACGTGTTCGCCGGCCTGCTCGGTGTGGTGAGCGCGATCGACGGGCCGGTGCGCCAGACCTTCGTCGCCGAGCTCGTGCCGGCCCAGCGCCTCGCGAACGCCGTCGGGCTCAACTCGACGAACTTCAACGCCGCCCGCCTGATCGGCCCGGGCCTGGCCGGCCTGCTGATCGCCGCCGTCGGCACGGGCTGGGTGTTCATCATCAACGGCGTCGCCTTCGGCGCCGTGATCCTGGCCCTGACCCGGATGCGCGACCTGCGCGTGCAGCCCACGGCGTCGCGCGCCAAGGGGCAGATCCGCGAGGGCCTGTCCTACATCCGCCGGCGCAGCGACATCGTGGTGATCATGGTCGTCATGGGCGTGGTGTCCACGTTCGGCCTGAACTTCCAGCTCACGTCGGCCATGATGGCGCGCGTCGAGTTCGGCCGAGGTGCCGGCGAGTACGGCATCCTCGGCTCGGTGCTGGCGATCGGCTCGCTCGCGGGTGCGCTGATGGCCGCCCGGCGCGAGCGGCCCCGCGTGCGGCTCGTGCTCGGCGCCGCGTTCGCGTTCGCGATCTCGATGGGCGTCCAGGCGCTCATGCCGACCTACGTGGGTTACCTCATCATGTGCATCCCGGTCGGGTTCGCCTCGCTCACCATGCTGACCTCGGCCAACGCCGCGATCCAGCTCTCGGTGGCGCCGGAGATGCGCGGCCGCGTCATGTCGCTCTACATGATGGTGCTGCTCGGCACCACGCCCCTGGGCTCCCCGGTCGTGGGCTGGATCGGCGAGGCCTTCGGCCCGCGGTACGCCGTCGGCATCGGCGCGGTGGCCACGCTGCTCGTCGCCGCGGTCGCGACCGTCTGGGCCTACCGCACCTGGCACGTGCGGGTGCGTGCCCGCCTCTCGCGCACCCGCCGCATCCCGCGTCCGTACCTCCAGGTCACCTACCCGGAGACGCCGACGCCGGAGCCGACCGCCCAGGCCCTGGCGGCCTGACGGGCGTGGGCCGCGCCGGCGCCCGCCCGCGGCGCCCGAGCCCGCGGCCGCGCCCGCGCCAACCCAGCCATTGTGCCCAGATTCCCCCGGCATTCTGGGCGCAATGGCTGGGTGGACGGGGCGGTGTAGGCGTGGGCGGAGCGTGACCACATTGGCGCTGCCGGCGCGGTTGTCCACAGATCAGGGCTGGGGGGTGTGATCCCGGTCGACCGGCTGGTGGAGTGGTGGCGTGTCCACGACCTCAACCATCCCGGCGGCCGCCGTGCGCCTCGCCCGGCGCCAGGCCGGGCTGCTGTCCGTCCTCCAGTGCGAGGAGCTCGGCATCGGCCGGGACGTGCGACGTCGGATGGTGCGCCAGGGGCGCTGGTCCAGCCCCGCCCGCGGGGTCGTCGACACCGATCCCGTACCGCTGGACGGCCGGGTCCGGGACGACTGGTTCCGGCACGCTGCGTGGTGGCGCACGTGGTTCGCCCTGCTCGTGCACGGGCCGGACGCCGTCGCCACGGGCTGCTGCGCGCTCGTCCTGCACGGCGTCGCCGGCCTGCCCCGGGACTTCCCGCTCGAGGTCGCGCGCGAGGACGGCTCACCGCGGCGGACACGGTACGGCGTCCCGGTCGTGCTGTACGAGCCGTTCCCCGTGGTGTCCCGGAGCGGACGGACGGTCGCCCAGCTCGACCACGCCGCCGCCCAGGCGCTGCCACGGCTCTCGCGGCAGAACGCGCTCGCTGTGCTCGACGACCTCGCGCGCTCGCACGGGTTCGACCCGGACAGGCTGGCCGCCCTGCACGAACTGGTCCGCCGACGGCGCGGCGCCGCCCGGCTGCACGAGCTGTTCCCGCTGGTCGACCCGCGTTCCGAGTCACCCGCCGAGTCGTTCGCACGCCTCTCGTGCATCGACAACGGCGTGCCCCCGGACAGCGTCCAGGCGGCGATCTCGCACCGGGGCCGGATCATCGCCCGCGTCGACTTCCTGTGGCGGCTGCCGGACGGACGCTACCTGGTAGTCGAGATCGACGGCGTCGGGCCGCACAGCACGCCGCAGGCGCTGGTCCGTGACGCCCCGCGGCAGAACCAGCTGCTCGCGACGGGCCGCGTGATCATGCTGCGCTTCAAGCCCGCGGACAACGCCCGCCCGGGCGGCGTCGGCGCGCAGATCGCGGCGACGCTGCGGGCCCACGGCTGGACGCGCCCCACCTCCGCAACGCGCCAACCCAGTCATCATGCCCAGATCCACCCCGGATCCTGGGCACAATGACTGGGTTGGCGGAGAACTACGGCGGCAGCGGCCTCAGATGCCGAACGCCGAGCGGATCGGGCCCATCAGGAAGTAGACGACGAACAGCGCCGCCGCGACCCACAGCAGCGGGTGGACCCGGCGGGTCTTGCCGACGGCGATCTTGATCAGCACGAACGAGATCACGCCCGCCCCGATGCCCACCGTGATCGAGTACGCGAACGGCATCAGCACCATGGTGAGGAACGCCGGGATGGCGACCTCGAGGTCGGTCCAGTCGATGCCCGTGACCTGGACGACCATGAGGAAGCCGACGATCACGAGCGCGGGCGTCGCGGCCTCGTGCGGCACCACCGTGACGAGCGGCGACAGGAACGTGGTCAGCAGGAACGCGACGCCGGTCGTCACCGCCGCCAGGCCCGTGCGGGCGCCGTCGCCCACGCCGGACGCCGACTCGACGTACGCCGTGTTGGACGACACCGACCCGACACCGCCGCCGACCGCGGCCAGCGAGTCGACCACGAGGATCTGCGTGGTGCGGGGCGGGTTGCCCTTCTCGTCGAGCAGCTTGGCCTCACCACCGATGGCGACCATGGTGCCCATCGTGTCGAAGAAGTCGGCGATGAGCAGCGTGAACACCAGGAGGATCACGGCGACGGGACCGATCGCCTCCCACGAGCCCAGCAGCGAGAACTGGCCGATGAGCGAGAAGTCGGGCAGCTGCACGACCGACTCCGGCAGAGCGGGCACGTTGAGGGCCCAGCCGCCCGGGTTGTCCTCGCTGCGCCCGCCGATGCCGCCGATGGCCTCCACGATGACGGCCAGCACGGTGGAGACCACGATCGCGATGAGGATGCCGCCGCGCACCTTGCGCACCACGAGCACGGCCGCCAGCAGCACCCCGATCGCGAACACGAGCAGCGGCCAGGCGCCGAGCGAGCCGCCCATGCCGAGCTCGGTCGGCGTGGCCAGCGAGGCCGGGATGCGCACGAAGCCGGCGTCGTACACGCCGATGAACGTGATGAACAGGCCGATGCCCACGCTGATCGCGATCTTCAGCTCGCGCGGCACCGCGCGGAACACCGCCTCGCGGAAGCCGGTCACCACGAGGAGCAGGATGACCAGACCCTCCATGACGACGATGCCCATGGCGTCGGCCCAGGTCATCCCGGGCAGGGCGGCCACGGAGAACGCGACGACGGCGTTCAGCCCGAGCCCGGCCGCGAGCGCCAGGGGGAAGTTCGCGACGACGCCCATGAGGATCGACATGACGCCGGCCACGAGCGCGGTGGCCGCGGCGATGGCGGTGAGGTCACCTCCCTCGGTGCCGCCGCCGAGGAACTGGCCGGTGCCGTCGGGCACGTTGCCGAGGATGAGCGGGTTGAGCACGACGATGTAGCTCATCGTGAAGAAGGTGACGAGCCCGCCGCGCACCTCCGTCCACACCGTGGACCCGCGTTCGCTGATCTTGAAGAACCGGTCGACGGCGCCGCGCGCCTGGGCCTGGTCGTGAGCCATGCTCCGATGCTCCTCTTCGTTACCTGATGTTGCTCGACGTGCCGCGCACGGCGTCGGTCAGCATGCGCTCGACCGAACGGACCTGGCTGAGCACGTAGTCCGCACTGAGGTGGTGGTAGTCCCGGTAGACGGGGTGTTGGACGTCGCCCACGCGGCACCTGGTGTCGTCGCAGGTCTCGGACCAGACCCCGTCCCAGACGGTCACACCGTACGCGGCCCATATTTCGGCGCTGATACGCGGGAGCTCGCCGTTGGACCGTTCGGCCTCGGCGCGGCTCATGCTGCAGTCGCCCAGGCCGGGCCAGGGCCGGGTGAGGCACTCGAGCGGGTCGAGGTCGAGCTTCGGGTTGTCCTGGACGGCCACGACGTTCGGGGTGAGGGCGGTGAGCCGGGCGAACAGCTCGTCGTTCGCCGTGGTCCAGGCGTCGAGCGCCTCCTGGTCGTGCACGCGGGAGCCGTCGGGGCGCTGCATGCGGCCGCCGTAGATCTGGGCCTGGCTGACGACGACGGCGTCGGGCCGCAGGTCCTCGACGAGCCGCAGCGACTCGGCCTGGAAGTCGTCGCAGGGGCCGCGGTCGGTGGGCTGCACCACGCCGACCTCGGCGGCGGGGCAGCCGTGCCGCCAGCGGACGGCGAGGCGCAGGCCGGCGTCCTGGGCCGCGGCGTCGAACGCGGGGATCCACTGCATGGCGTGCGAGTCGCCCAGCAGCAGCACGGTGGAGGAAGCGTCGACGTCGCCGAGCAGGCAGAGCTCGATGTCGGACGCCGTCCGGCTGGTGGCGGCGCACCCGTACGACGAGGGTTCGGCTCGCGTGGCCGCCGCGGTGGCGTACGGCTCGTGCTGCAGCACCTCCGCCGTCGCGACCCGGGTGCCCGCGGCGAAGCCGCCCACGACGATCCCGATGGCGAGCGTGACGGCGGCGGTGCGACGCCAGGACCGCAGGGCGCGGCTGAACCGGACGGGGTTCTCGACCCAGCGGTAGGTGGCCACGGCGGCGCCGAGCGCGGCGACGGACGCGAGCACCTTGATCCAGACCGCGTCGTCCTGCACGGCGGCGGTCGTGAGCACCACGAAGGGCCAGTGCCAGAGGTACCAGGAGTAGGAGACGTCGCCGAAGCGCTGCAGGAGCGGCAGGCCGAGCACGCGGTCCACCCACGTGCCCGACGCCGGGACGCTGCCCGCGGCGAGCACGAGCAGCGCGCCGCCCACGGGCAGCAGCGCGACGGTGCCCGGGAAGGGGTCGGTCTCGCGCACGACCGCGAACGACAGCGCGAGGAGCGCGATCCCGGCGGTGCCGAGCAGGGTGCGCAGCACCCAGGGCCGCAGCGGCACGGCACGGGCGAGGCGGTCCCAGGGCAGGGTCGCGACGAGCGCCGCGCCCGCGAACTCCCAGGCCCGCGTGGGCAGCACGTAGAACGCCCAGTCGGGTGCGGTCGCCGTCAGCCAGGCGGAGAACGCGAGCGAGACCACGAACGTGCCGCCGAACAGGAGCCGCAGCGTGCGCAGCGCGGGCAGGTTCGAACGCCGCGCGACGGCGACGGCGAGCAGCACGAGCAGCGGCCAGAAGAGGTAGAACTGCTCCTCGATGCCGAGCGACCACGTGTGCAGGTAGGGGCTCGGGGTCGCGGACTCGGAGAAGTAGTCCTGCCCCTGGTACGGGAACAGCAGGTTGGAGACGAAGAGCATGGCGGCGGCGCCGTGCGCGGCCAGCCTGCCCCAGACCAGCGGCGACAGCAGCACCAGGCAGGCGAGCAGGGTGACCATGACCACGAGCGCGAGCGCCGGGACGAGCCGTCGCATGCGCCGGGTCCAGAACGCGACGAGGTCGACGGTGCCGGTGCGGTCCACCTCGCGCAGCAGCAGGGAGCTGATGAGGTAGCCGGAGATCACGTAGAAGACGTCGACGCCCGTGAACCCGCCGGGGACCGCGATACCCGCGTGGTAGACGACGACGGCGAGCACGGCGACCGCCCGCAGGCCGTTGATGTCCGTCCGGAACGAGTGGCCGGAGCCCTGGCCGGGGCCGGCGTCCCGCCCCGGGCTGCGAGGTTCCGGAGCGGGTCCGGATCGGTCGACGGCGGGGGTCGTCGCCTGCGCCAAGGTGTCTCCTGCGGTCGGTCCGGACGGGTGCGCGGCACACACCATAACGGGCGCGGGCGGTCCCGCCGTCCGGGGTCCGGGCCCGCTGTGGAAAACCGTGCCCCGTCAGCCGATGAACACGTGGGAGCAGACCAGCACGGGCTCGGCGTCCGTGCCGCCGTCGCGCACGCAGCCGATCGCGCTGCGCACGAGGTCGACGCTGACCAGGTTGTCGCGGTGGCTCGGTGAGTCGAGCCAGGCCTGCACCACGTCCTGCGGGGGCCGGTCGGTGCGGCTGAGGTTCTCCGCCGCGACGGTGCCGCCGGGGCACCGTCGCTGGACGGGCGGCAGCGGAGCGTGCACCAGCTCGGCCGCACCGATCAGCGCAGCTGCCCGGTCCTCGGCGACGGCTTCGAGACAGGGGTCGTGCTGCAGCGGACGTGCGCCGAGCTGGGTCCGGGCCGCGTTCACGCCGTCCTCGAGGGCGGCCGCGTACTGGGCCCGATCGGCCAGGTCGGTCTCGGCGGGCGGGGTCCAGGCGGGCTGTGGTCCGGGCGTCGGCGCGGTGTGCGTCGGTGCGGTGTGCGTCGGTGCGGTTCCGCGGTCGTCGAACGACTTGTCGGGGCTCGCCGTCCGCCCGGATTCCTGCGGGGGCGCGAGCTGCTGCGCGGGGCCGGGCCCCGAGCAGCCGCAGAGCAGCGCGCCCGTCAGGAGCAGTCCCGCGACGCGGGCCGGGACATGGTGCACGACGTCGATTCGACACCGCCGCCGGGCCGTCCACAACCGGAGCACCGCCGACGCCCTTGCCCGCGCCCACTGCAGACTTCCTCACGCCCGGCCGTCGACTGCAGACTTCGTCCCAGCCCGAACACCCCGGGCGCAACAAACACTGCAGTCGACGGCTGGCTGAGAGGAAGTCTGCAGTGGGCGGTGACGGGGGCCGTCATGCCCCGGTCAGGCCAGGAAGACGTGGGCGCAGATCATGACCGGGGCGGACGGCGCGCCGCCGTCGGGCACGCAGGCGATGGCGCCGCGGGTCAGGTCGCCGTTGAGGATGTTGGCACGGTGGCCCTCGGAGTCCATCCAACCCTGCGCCGCCTCGGCCGGGCTCCAGCCGCCCTTGGCCAGGTTCTCGGCGACGGCCACGGTGGGGCAGCGCTGGAAGATCGGGTCCAGCGGCGCGTGCGCCAGCTCCTGGCCGATCAGGGCCTGCGCCCGTTCGAGGGCGACGTCGTAGGCACACGTGTCGTGAACCAGGGTCGGCAGTCCGTTGGCGGTGCGGTGCCCGTTGACGGCGTCCTCCAGGGCTGCGGCGTACTGGACGGAGTCGGTCAGATCAGGTGCGGTGCCACCGTCCGAGCCCCCGCCGGACCCCGACCCCGATTCCTCGTCCGAACCCCCATCAGCCCCGGACGCCGACCCCGCATCGGACTCCCCCGGCCGCGGATCCCGCTCCGAACCCCGGGAGGCCGAGCCGCTGGGCGCCGGCTGCACGTCCACCGCCGCGGACTCCTGCGGGCGCTCGCCCGTGATCGCGCCCACCGACGTCGGGCGCGGCGACGGCGCCCGCTCCACGGGGGCGGCTACACCGACCACGCCGGGTGCGATGCCCGGCGCGGGCATCGGCTCCGCCCCCGGCATCATGAGGCCCGCGCAGCCGGTGAGCAGCCCGGTACAGGCGGCCAGGAGCGCGCGGCTGAGGGCCCTGCCCGGGGTGCGCCCCGGGCGGGTCGCGGACGACGTCGTACGGTGTGCTGGGGACACAAGTGCGGACAATACCGACGTTCACCCCGCTGCGGAACGCCCCGTGGGCGCAGATCCAGAGCAGGGCACGCCGCAGGGAGGCAGTTCCCGGATCGCGCAGGCCGGAATTCCGGGACATCACAACGACCGGACGATTCGGGTCGCACGCGGACCATTCATCGCATATTTTTGCCACGCACCAGCGACACCATTCCAGCGACCAGCTGAGGTTTCCCATGCCCGGATCGAGCGCCGAGAGCCTGCCCTGGGGCGACCACCGCCTGGCTTTCGTGGGCGGCCTGCACCGCAGTGGCGCCACGCTTATTGCCCGAATTATTGCCGCTAGCCCGAATGCCTCTGGATTGACCGGAACCGGCGCCCGCACGCACGAGGGGCAGCATATTCAGGACACCTATCTCGGCGGACCGGGCAATACGTCCGAATGGTCTTTCCACCCGCACGCGCACCTCACCGAGGAGGACGCACAGCGGACGCCGGAGGCCGGCGCGCGACTCTGGGCCAGCTGGTCGCCGCACTGGAACCTCGACCGCGAGGTGCTCGTCGAGAAGTCGTCACCCAACCTGGCCCGGATGCGCTACTTCCAGGAGATCTTCCCGGGATCGCGGTTCGTCGTCGTCACGCGGCACCCCGTGGTGCAGGCCCTCGCGGTGCGCAAGTGGGCCGCCCGGACCCGCGGCCGGTTCACCTACGGCTTCCCGCGTCTCGTGGAGCACTGGGTGCACGCGCACGACGTGTTCGCGGAGGACGCCCTGCGCATCGAGAGCCTGCTCGTGCTGCGCTACGAGCACCTGATGCGTGACCCGGAGGCAGAGCTGGGCCGGCTCGCGAAGTTCCTGGGCATCGAGCTCGGCACCGGCGCTGTGGACGCCGTCGACGCCGGGCGGACCAACCGGTACGCCGAGCTGTGGCGCACGGGCGGCCGGGCGGAGCTCGCCGGGCGCATGCGCCACCACGTGACCCGCCTCGGGTCCCGGCAGGGCACGCCGCGCGCGGACCTGCTCCGCGACGTCACGGACGCCGCGCTCCTGCCGCGGTACCGCAACGTCGTGGGGGAGCACCTCGGCGAGCGCATCCGCGCCCACGGCTACGACCTGGACACGTTCGACGAGGCGGCGCCGTGGTCCCCGGTGGTGCGTGTCCCGACGCTGACGGCCGACCGATGAGTACCGTCCGCCGCGTCGTCCACGTGACGGGCACGGACCCCGCCGGCACCGGCACGCTCGCGGGCGTGCTGCGCGCGTTCGGCCTGCGCGTGCCCGGGCCGGAGACCTCGGCGCACGGCCCGCAGTGGGTCGGCGACCTCCACGAGGGGCTGCTGCGCGCGGCCGACGTGCGGACGTCGGACCCGCGTCCGCTGGCCTGGCACCTGGTGGACCGGGCCGCCGTCGAGGCGAACGCGGCGGGCCGGATGCGGGCCTGGCTCGAGACCCAGACGGCGCAGCACGGCGACCTGGTGATCACCGACCCGCGGCTGCTGTGGTTCCTCGAGACCTGGCTGGAGGCCGCGACGCGCGCAGGCGTCCGCGCGTCGTGCCTCACGCTGCTGCGCCCGCCCGCCGAGGCGGTGGCCGCCGCGGCCGCCGACGCCGCAGGCCGCGACCTGGTGGACCACGTGGCCGGATGGGTCAACCTCATGCTGGGCACCGAGCTTGCGACCCGGACGACGCCGCGGGCCTTCGTGCGGCACGCTGACCTGCTGCACGACTGGGACGAGCCGGTGTTCGCCGCGGCGGCAGCCCTCGACCTGCCGATGGTCCACCCGGGCGACCTGGCCGCCGTCCACCGCGTGGACGCGCTCATCGACCCCACGCGCCGCCCGGCCACGACCACGTGGGACGACGTGCCCGTCCCGGGCCCGCTACGGACCCTCGCCGACGACACGTGGGCCGCGCTCGACGCGCTCCCCGAGCACGACGACGCCGGCACACGCGCCGAGTTCGACCGGCTCCGCGCGCTGTACCCCTACGTGCACCGCAAGGTCACGGCGTCGCCGGCCCGGCGGTTCGCGCGCATGATGCCGCCCGAGGTGCCGCACACGGTGCGGCGGGGCGTCGCCGGGATGCTCCGGCGGTCGCCGGACCCCACAGGCTGAAGCGCCCTCAGGCCGGGCGCGGCGCGTACATGATGACGGCGACGCCGACCAGGCAGATCAGCGCCCCCGTGACGTCCCACCGGTCGGGCCGGAAGCCGTCGACGACCATGCCCCACGCCAGCGACCCGGCCACGAACACCCCGCCGTAGGCGGCCAGGATGCGGCCGAAGCTCGCGTCGGGCTGCAGGCTCGCGAAGAACCCGTAGATCCCGAGCGCGACCACGCCGGCGCCGATCCAGACCCAGCCGCGGTGCTCGCGCACGCCCTGCCACACGAGCCACGCCCCGCCGATCTCGAACAGCGCGGCGCCCAGGAACAGGACCACCGACTTGAGCAGCATCATGCGGCCGACGGTAGACGGCCCTCCGGCCTTGTGCCGTGACATCGATGGATGTCAATATGAGCTGCCCGTCCCCCGCCGCAGCCCCGGAGCGACCATGAGCACCACCGAGACCACCAAGCCGTCCGCCCTGTTCGTGTGCGTGCACAACGCGGGCCGCTCCCAGATGGCCGCGGGATTCCTGCGCGCGCTGTCGGGTGGCGCCGTCGAGGTGCGGTCGGCCGGGTCGATGCCCGCCGCGATGATCAATCCCGTTGCCGTGGAGGCGATGCTCGAGAAGGGCATCGACATCCGCGCCGAGACGCCGAAGGTGCTGACCGCCGAGGCGGTCGAGGCGTCGGACGCCGTCATCACCATGGGCTGCGGCGACGCCTGCCCGTACTACCCCGGCAAGGACTACCAGGACTGGGAGCTCGACGACCCGGCCGGCCAGGGCATCGAGGCGGTGCGGCCGATCCGGGACGAGATCGAGCGGCGCGTGCGCGGGCTCCTCGCTCAGCTCGGCGTGGAGCCCGTCGCGTAGCGCCTAGCGGCGCGCGCCGATCGTGACCGGCTGCGGGCCGGACGGCGTGGCGCAGCACCCGCCGTCGACGTCGACCGGAACACCGGCCGGGACGACGCCGTCCGCGTCCGCGGCGAGCGACCGGTCCGAGGAGCAGACGCCGGTCTGCGGCAGGTTCAGCTCGACGGCGTCGGCGGCGGCCCGGTCCCCGGCGAGCGCCGCGACCACGGACCGCACCTGCTCGTAGCCGGTGGCCAGCAGGAACGTGGGCGCCCGGCCGTACGACTTCATGCCCACGAGGTAGAAGCCGTCGTCGGGGTGCGCGAGCTCCGCCTCGCCGTGCGCGGGCACGGTGCCGCAGGAGTGGAGGTTCGGGTCGATGAGGGGCGCGATGCGGCGCGGCGCCTCGACCACCGGGTCCAGGTCGAGACGGATCTCGCGCAGCATGGCCAGGTCGGGCCGGAAACCGGTCGCGTTGACGATCGTGTGCACCGCGAGGTCCAGGGCGGCGTCCGCTGTCGTGCCCAGCACCCGGACGGCGTCCGGCGCGGCGGGCTCCAGGCGCTCGATCGCGACCTCGGTGAGCAGCTCCACGGCGCCAGCCTCGACGGCGTCGCGCAGGCGGGTGCCGAGCAGGCCGCGGGCGGGCAGCTCGTCGTCGGCCCCGCCGCCGTAGAGACGCCGGGGCGACGCGCCCCGGATCGCCCAGACGATCCGCGTGGCGGGCTCCTCGCGCCGCAGCTCGACCAGGCTGAGCAGCGTGTTCGCGGCCGAGTGCCCCATGCCGACCACGAGGGTCGTACGCCCGGAGAACCGCTCCCGGTCGGCACCGAGCACGTCGGGCAGGGCTCCGGCCAGGTGCCCGGCCGCGCGCTCCTCCCCGATCGCCGGCAGGCCCGAGGGGCCGAGCGGGTTCGGCGTGCCGAGCGTGCCGGAGGCGTCGATGACGGCGCGCGCCCGGACCTCGTGGACCTCCGTGCCGGTCGTGTGGCGCACCAGGTACGGGCGCTGCTCCCGGTCCCGTGACCGGGTCCGGTCGGCCCCGTCGCGGGCCACTGCCACGACGCGCGTTCCGTAGCGGACACGCTCGCCGAGCACGTCGGACAGGGGCGCCAGGTACTTCTCGACCAGGTCGGCGCCGGTGGGCAGCGCGTCGGGGTCAGGGTGGGTCCAGCCGGTGCGCGCGAGCAGGCGGCGGGCGGCGGCGTCGACGTCGTACCGCCACGGCGAGAACAGGCGCACGTGCCCCCAGGAGGCGACGGCCGCGGCGGGGCCGGGACCGGCCTCCAGCACGAGCGGCTCCAGGCCGCGTTCCAGCAGGTGTGCTGCGGCGGCGAGGCCTACCGGCCCGGCCCCGATGACGACGACGGGCAGGTTCTCGTTGGGTGCTGGGGGCATGGCCGACTCCTCAGATCGAACTTCTTCGATATGTTCCCGCACAACATATCCACACACTTCGATACGTGGCAAGATGTGTGTCATGGCCACCACGCTCACGCTGACGGACGTCTCACGCCCCGCACCGGAGTCCGGCGCGTGCTGCGCGCCCCTGGTGCGCGAGGCCGCGGACCCGCAGACCGCCGCCGACCTGGCGCGCGTGTTCAAGGCCCTGGGTGACCCCACCCGGGTGCGGCTGCTGTCCATCGTCGCGGCGCACGACGGCGGCGAGGCGTGCGTCTGCGACCTCACCGAACCCGTCGGCCTGTCCCAGCCGACGGTGAGCCACCACCTCAAGCTGCTCGTCGACGCCGGCCTGCTGGCGCGGGAGCAGCGGGGGAAGTGGGCGTACTACTCGGTGGTGCCGGGGGCGCTGAACCGGCTGGGGGCGCTGTTGACGGAGGCGGCGGGCTGAGGTCGCTCATCACCCACCCATCGACGTGTCAGCCCCTCAGGCCACCCGAGCGGCCTGAGTGTCTGACAGCGGAGGGGCGGGACCAGTCGCCGCGCAGCAACCGGCGTGGTCTCCTGGAAGCCGGCCCGCCGAGGTAGCCGCAGCATCGAGGAGTCCCGTGCCCGTCACCGTTGTTCACTGGAACCCCCGCCGGCCGGTGCTGCGCGGCACGCTCGGCCGGGTCGTGCCGTGGCGGCGGGCGGTCAACAACTTCGGGGACCTCCTGGGGCCGCTGATCGTCGCGCGGCTCGTGGCCGACAACGAGCTCGTGGAGTCCGACAGCCCCCGCCGGCTGCTCGCCGTCGGGTCGATCCTGAACCTCGCGCGGGCCGGCGACGTCCTGTGGGGCATCGGCGCGAACGGCAAGACGCTCGACCAGACGGCGCCGTACCGCGAGCTCGACGTCCGCGCCGTCCGCGGGCCGCTCACCAGGGAGTTCCTCAGGCAGAAGGGCTACGACGTACCCGCGGTCTACGGCGATCCGGGGCTGCTGGTAGGCCGCCTGTGGCCGCGGGAGGACGTCGCGCGAGGGACCCGCCCCCGTGCGGTCACCGTCATCCCGAACCTGCACGACCTGCACCACGCCCGGAACCGCTCGGACGCCGTCGCCCCGACCACCGAGCTGTGGAAGACGCTCGCCGCCATCGCGGCCAGCGACCTGGTGGTCGGCAGCTCGTTGCACGCGATAGTCGTGGCCGAGAGTTTCGGCGTGCCCGCCCGTCTGGTCAGCTCGTCGGTCGAACCGCCCTTCAAGTATGAGGACTACTACCGTGGCACCGGGCGGCCGGACTTCCGGCCCGCACCCGATGTCGACACAGCCGTCGACTGGGGTGGCGAGCCGCTGCCGTCGTGGGACCCGGGACCGCTCCTGGCGGCGTTCCCCCGCGACCTGTGGAAACCGGCGTCCTGAGACCTCAACCCGCGGCGACCCGCTCCCTGCGCAGGAGGGAACGCGTTCGGGCGACGTCGCGCAGGTCCCGGCGGAAAGCGGGCCAGACCAGCGCCTCGAGCGCCAGGGCCGCGACCGCCGTCGCGAGCGCCAGCCCGATGGCGGCCCACGGCGCCTCCGGGCCGACCAGGCGGACGACGCCCGCCGCGCACAGAGCAGCGACGCCGTGCGCGGCGAGGGTGCGGCACCCGCTCAGCAGCCACTGCCGCGCCGGCAGGCCCGCCGCCCGTCCAGCCCACCACAGCGACACGGGCCACAGCAGCGCGGACGTCGTCCCGTAGGCGACCGCCACGCCCATGACGCCCCACAGGCTGCCGAGGACCACGGCGAGCACGACCAGCGGGCGCGACCAGAGGGCGAAGCGGAACTGCGACCGCATCCTCCCGGTCGCCATGAAGACCCAGCCCGAGGTGAACGTCGCCGCCTGGAACACGCCGCCCAGCGCGAGGACGGCGAAGAGCGGTGCCACGTCGAGCCAGCGCTGCCCCAGGACGACCTCGACGACGGGCTCGGCCACGGCCGCCGTCAGCATCATCGCCGGCGCGAGCAGGTTCAGGAGGATCACCTGGCCGCGGACCACGAACGCGCCGAAGGCTGCGGCGTCGTCCTGCAGGCGGGACAGGACGGGCATGGCCACGCGCGTGACGGGGTACTGCAGCTGCCGGACCGGGAGCATCATCATCCGGAAGGCCCGGTCATAGATGCCTGCTGACACCGTGCCGAACCGGGCCCCGACCACGACGGTGTCGGCGTTCATGCTCGCGTAGGTGAGCAGCTGGGCGCCGAGCTGGTGCAGGCCGTAGGAGATGAACGACCTGACGGACTCCTGCCGTCGGGGCAGGCCGGGCAGCCAGCGGGCGGCGACGACCGAGCCGACCGCGAGGACCCCGGCCGTGACGAGCTGCTGTGCGACGAGCGCCCAGTACGAACCGTCGAGGACCGCCACCCCGACCGCGACGACCAGCCCCACGGCTGATGCGGCCACGTCGATCACCACGATCGACGTGAACCGCAGGTCCCGCATGAGCGATGCCCGGAACTGTGCCGCCAGGCCGCCCAGCAGGAACGGGACCGCCAGCCACCGGGTGATGTCCACCAGAACCGGTTCCCCGTAGAACGCTGCCAGGGCGGGCGCGCCCGCCACGACGACAGCGGCTGCCGCCGCACCGCACGCCAGATTCAGCCAGAACAGGTTGTCGCGCTGGCCACGGGTGATGGACGGCGCCTGGACGGCGGCCCGCGACAGCCCGAAGTCCTGGAGGATGGTCGCGGCCCCGACCACCGCACCGATCATGGCGACGTAGCCGTAGTCGGTGGGGCCGAGCAGCCGCGCCAGGACGATGATCGACGCCGCCTGGAGCAGCGCGCGGATTCCCTGACCCGCCAGCGTGACGACCCCTCCACGGGCCGCGCTGCGCCCGAGTGCCTCGACGCGAGGCCGGGTCTGCGGCGCGCTCATCCGGTGCGCTCCCTCACGACCGGGTCCGGCTCAGCACCCGCCGGTAGACGTCGGCGTGGCGCCTGCCCACCGTGTCCCAGTCGCGGCCCCTGAGGTCGGGGCTGCCTCCGGACCTGACGGTCGCCGCCGCCCGGTCGACCGCAGCCTCGAGCGCCTGGGCCGTCAGGTCGCCGTCGAACAGCAGCACCCACTCGGTGCCCGCCTCGCCGCGCAGAGCCTCGGACGACGGGGTGCGGGGCATGAGCACCGGCCGGTCGAGCGACAGGGCCACGAGGGCGACCCCCGAGTTGTGCAGCTCGCGGTAGGGCAGCACCACGAGCTCGGCGGCGCACACCTCGCGCGCCAGCGTGTCGTCCGGCACGAAGGACAGGGACAGGGTGACCCGGGCGTCCCGGGCGGCGCGCGTCTCGACCTCCCGGCGCATGGCGTCGTCGATCGGCTTGCCGACGATCCGCAACGACAGGTCGGGACGGTCCAGCGCGGTGAAGGTGTCGATCAGCCGGTCCACGCCCTTGTACGGCCGGATCATGCCGAACTGCAGGACGCGGCCGGGCACCGGTGGCCCGTCGTGGCGGCCGAACCGGTCGCGGTAGTGGCCGTGCAGGATCACCGACGAGGCCGCGCCCGGCGGC
The DNA here is from genome assembly GCF_024171955.1 of Promicromonospora thailandica. Taxonomy (GTDB): domain Bacteria; phylum Actinomycetota; class Actinomycetes; order Actinomycetales; family Cellulomonadaceae; genus Promicromonospora; species Promicromonospora thailandica. The sequence continues at coordinate 307,812 of NZ_JAMTCS010000005.1, forward strand.
AGCTCCGTCGTGGGGTTGAGGGCGATCCAGTGCGCCGTGCGCCGGTCCAGGGCAGCGAGCAGCCGCCGCTCCCCCGGGTCGCCTGCTTCGTGCGGCGCGAGGTTGTGGGCGGTCCGGACCAGCGGGGTCCGGGTGGCCCACAGTCGGAGCAGCAGCATCCGGGTCAGGAACCGTTTCACGGCCGAGCCGAGCCGGGTCGGGTGGCGGACGAGCGACTCCGGCCAGTGCAGCTGGAAGACGTCGTACGACCCGACCAGCGCGCGCGGCCAGGAGAAGGTGCGGACCGAGACCTCGGGCGGCGCAGTTGCGATCATCTGGTCGACGTACCTGGTCGTGCCGTCCGGGGGGCGGAGTGAATGGAGCACCCGGATCCCGTCCGTCGGATGGGCTGCGGTCACCCGTCGTCCTTCAGGTCGGCCCGCACGTCCCTGGGCCCTACGCTCTCGCGGTCGACCAGCACGAACGGCTGCGCTTCGGGCAGGCCGGCGGGCACCTCAGCAGACACGGGTCGCGCCTCCCCACCGGCGAACCACCGGTGGGGGCGCACGTGCCGAGGAGCTCCGTCCTCGACCGGGAGCTCGTCCTCGGGGCGGTTGCCGGCCTCGTGGAGTGGCGCGTACCCGTAGTCGCCGTAGTGGTAGCCGCCCTGCTCCTCGAGGGCGAGCCGGTTGATGACGATCCCGTGCACCTTCGCGCCCACCTTGGCCAGGGAGTCGAGTGCGCCGGCGAGCTGCTGCCGGTGGGTGAGACCCGCCCCGATCACGATCACCGCCCCACCGATCAGCTTGGCCAGCACGGCGCCGTCGGTCACCGGGAGCAACGGGGCCGTGTCGACGATGACCACGTCGTAGCGTTCTCCGAGCTCGTCCATCAGGGAGGTCATCGCGGCCGACCCGAGCAGCTCGCTCGGGTTCGGCGGGATCTGCCCCGACGCGAGCACGTGCAGGTTGCGGTGTCCCCAGGGCTGGATCGCGTCATCGAGCGACGCCCGCCCGATGAGCACCGTCGTCAGACCGACCGCACCCTCCAGCCCCAGGTAGTTCGAGACAGAGGGACGGCGCAGATCGGCGTCGACCACGAGGACCCGGGAACCTGCGTCGGCGAGCGTGATGGCGAGATTGACGCTGGTGGTCGACTTCCCTTCGCCGGGTAGCGCCGAGGAGATGACGAACGTCCGCGGCCCGCCCCCGGCCTCCAGGAACTGCAGGTTGGTGCGCAGGCTTCGGAACGCCTCGGCCCGGGGGCTGTGCGGGCTCCCCTGGATGATCAGCGGATGGTCGGCCGCGTCCTCTTCGTAGGCGATGGCCCCGATCACCGAGGCGTCGGTGACCGCCGCGACGTGCGCTGCCGAACGGATGCGGGTGTCGAGCAGGTCTCGGAGCACGGCCAGCCCCACTCCGAGCAGCAGCCCGAGGGCGATGCCGAGCGCCAGGTTGAGTCCGGCCCGCGGTGCGACCGGATCCGTCGGGATGGCCGCCTCACGTACCGTGCTGATCTGGACAGGCGAGTCCTCCTCCGAGCCGGTCGCCTGCTCGAGCTCCTGCACCACGGTGGCCAGGCTCTCGGCGACGCCGTTGGCGATCCTCGCGACCAGGTCGGGAGACTCGTCCCGCACCGTGATGTCGATCAGCACCGTCTTGGCGGGCTGCTCGGCGGACACGCTGGACGCGAGCTCGTACGGCGTGCTGTCCAGCCCGAGCTCCTCGATCACCGGTTCCAGTACCCGCGGGCTCGTCGCGAGCGCCGCGTACGACTCGACCTGGCGGCCCGTGTAGGCACTGCCCTGCGCGAGCTCGTTGACGGACGCGCCGCCACGGACCGAGACGTACACCTGGGACGTCGCCTGGTAGACGGAAGTGGTGAGCATCGTGACGAGAAGCGCGGCGCACACACCGACTGCCGCTGTCGCGGTGATCGACAGCCAACGCTTTCGAAGAATTCCGATGTATTCGGATAATCCCATGACGCTCCCCTGGCATTCGAGTCAATATGGGCAGAACCGAGATTGCGGGCCGCCGACCTACGCGTCACGAGCGGCCAGATCTCGCCGATGCGCCCCGAGCGCGCGCAGTCTCACCGCTATCACTATGGTGGTTTTCACTCGATTGCGCCCGCGATAACTCACTACTTCCTTCTGCATGTATTTGCGCCCCTCGTGCGCGGCGAAAAACGCACTGGAATTCATGGATGAGAACTCTGGAGGATCTGAATGGCTCGTGCACCGTACGCAGCCCCCCGGGTCTCCGTGGTGCTGCCGACGTACAACCGCGAGGCGGTCCTGCCGACCGCGATCGCGACCGTCCTGGACCAGACCGTCCCCGTGCACGAGCTCCTGGTGGTCGACGACGGGTCGACGGACGGCACCGCGGCCGTCGTGGACCGGATCGCCGGACATGACCCGCGCGTCCGCTACCTCCATCAGCCGAACAGCGGCGCGTCGGCTGCCCGCAACCGTGGCATCGCCGAGGCATCCGGCGACGTGATCGCTTTCCAGGACAGCGACGACCTCTGGCGGCTCACGTTCCTGGAGACGCTGCTTCCCCACCTCGGCCCGGACCGGCTCGTCTTCGGCTCCCACGTGCTGCACTCGCGCGACGGCAGCTCGCACGTGGTCCCCCGGGGCATGGTCACCGACCCGGTGCGGGTGCTTCGGCGACGCAACATAGCGTCCACGCAGACGATCGTCGCCGACGCCGGTTTGCTGGCCCGGATCGGCTTCGACACCGCACTGCGGCGCTTCCAGGACTGGGACCTCTGCCTCGCCGTGCTGGCGGTCCCCGGTGCCCGGGTCGTCCACGTACCTCGTGTCGTCGCGGACGTGCGGCGGGAGGCCGACAGCATCTCGGAGGGCTCGGCCGCCGTGCGGGACCAGGCGCTCCGCACCGTCTTCCGCAAGCACCGCCGCCAGTTCCTGCGCGACCCGGTCGCGCTCGCGCGAATCGTCCTGCGCGCCTGGGGGCGTCCGTTCCTGCGCGGCCTCGTCGGCCTCGATCCACCGCGCCCGAGGCCGCGTACAGGTCCCGTCCCCGTGGCGCCAGGGCCCCGGTCGTGAGCGTCGCCGGACCGGTGCACGCACCGGAGAGCACGGACACGGAGGACGGCCTCGCGGCCGACGCCTCCGGCGGGGCACCGACACGCGCAGCCCGACTGACGACCGCCGCGACCGTCGTCCTCGTGCTCGGGATGCTGGTCAGCTTCAAGCTGACCGGCCGCTTCGCCGTCTCGAACGTGGCCCAGGTCGTGGCGCTCGTCCTGCTGTTCATGGCGCACCCCCGTCTGCTGCACCCCAAGGACGTCGGCCTCCTCCTCCTCGGTCTCGGCTCGGTCGCCGCCGCTGCGTACTCGGTCTCGGCCCAGTACGGCTACGTGATCCGTCTGGAGCACACGCTGTTCTTCGCCCTCGTCGCGCTGCACCTGGTGGCCATGTACCGGGTGTGCCGCGACCGGGGGAACGGCCCGGCGGTGGCCGAGGGTCTCCGCAGGGCGATCCCGGTGGCGCTCGTCCTGATCCTCGTGCTGCTGGCACTCGACCTGGCGTCCGGCACGGCACGCCGGCGGCTCGGTTTCGACGACAAGTCGCACGCCTCCGTCGCGCTCTGCTTCCTCGCCTTCGCCACCCTGCGGTTCAGCAGGTCACCGCTGCGGATCATCACGTCCCTGGTGTTCTTCGTCGTGAGCCTGCTGACCATCTCGCGGCTGCCGTACCTGTTCGCGCCGACGTACCTCCTCGCCTTCGTCCTCGAATACCGGAACATCCGAGCGCGTGCCGCCCACGCCTGGCAGGTGTACGGCGCGCACCTCCTGCTCCTCGCCGCCGTCGCGGCACCCGTCGTGATCGCGGTGCGGGCCGGGGACTACTTCGACTCGTTCCGGCGCCTGGTGGAGAGCGACGACGTCACCGGACGGTCGACGGATGCCCACCTGCTGCTCCTGCAGTACGCAGCGGAGCTGAAGATCGACAGCGTCGCGAACCTGCTGCTCGGTGTGACGCCCGGCGGCTTCTCCGAGGTGACGTACCGCAGCGGCATCGACGTCAGCGAGCTCGCCGTGACCGACCCGGCCGCCTTCGAGAAGTTCGTGCTCGGCGACGCCCCGATGCACTCCGCGGTGGGGTCCGTCGCGCTCGAGTTCCCGTTGTGGGTGGCGCTGCTGTTCCTGACAGTCTCGGTGGTCACGTTCGTTCGTCTGGTCCAGCGCCGCGAGGCCGTGCTGTGGCTCTACGCCGCACCGCTCGCGGTCGCGTGCCTCTTCTACTCCAGCCACAACGAGGTGCACCACCTCGTCTCGTGGACCGTACTGATCGCAGCCGCGTTCAGCCGACCACCGTTGTCGCGCGGATCAGCGATCCCTGTCCGTCGAGGAGAACCGTGAGCGGTCCCGCACCCCAGATCTTCCTCTGGCTCACCGGACAGGAGGACAACGTCGGCGACTCCGCCCTGCGCAGGCCCTACGCCCGCGCCCTGGCCGACGCGGGACCGGTCACGGCCTGGTGCGGCGGGCCCGGGACGGGATACCAGAGAGGTCTGGCCCTGCCGCCCGACGTCACGGTGTCACGCAGTCTCCTGCGATGGTGGACCGCGCTCGTGGCGTCGGGCCTGCGACGGCCGACGGTTCTCGCGTTCAACGCGGGCGAGTTCGACGTCACGAAGGCCTACCTCGTCGGTGTCGTCGCGCTCCTGCCGCTCCTGCCTCTGATCAGGCTCCGTGGCGGCAGCGTCATCTGGGTGGGAGCCGGGGTCCGCCGTCGTAGAAGGGGCCTGATGTGGCCGTTCGGAGCCCTGGCGCGTCTGGCCGACGTGCTGGTCTGGCGCGACGACCGGTCCGGGGCGCTCCTGCGGGCGGCACCCGCGATGCCGGACTGGGCGTTCGCGCTGCCACCAGGTGGGCTCCTGGAGGAGCGCCGGGGTAGCGGGGACCGTGACTGCGTGGTCGTCTCGCTGCGTTCCGACCGGCCGATGCCGTCACCCGGATGGATCGCGTCCGTCGGACGACTGGCAAGGCGCCTGAGCGCCGAAGTGGTCGTGGTGGCGCAGGTGGAGCGCGACGACGCTCGCGCCCGGCACGTGGGGCGACTGCTGGGTGCCACGGTGGTCGGCTGGAGCTCCGCCGACCACGCGGTGCAGGAACGTGCGCTCCGGGACGTCTACCGACGCGCGCACGTGGTCGTCTCCGACCGCCTGCACGTGCTGGTGCTCGCCGCGACCGAGGGCGCCGTGCCGCTGGGCTGGTGCGAGCAGGCCACCGAGAAGATCGCGAGCCACTTCGCGGTCGTGGGGGCGGAGTGGGCCGGTCCCGGCGCGGACGGGTCGGCCGCACGGCTCGACACGCTCGACGCCGCGACGGTGAACGCGCTGAGCCGCCGGACGGCCACCGCCGTGCGCGACGCGGCCGCCGAGGTCCGGCGGACCGCCCACCACATGGGCTCCGTGATCAGCGCTCGCGCCGACGGCGTCCGGACCTCACGCGACACCCAGCCGACGTAGGCGCCGCGTGCTCCGGTCCGGGAGCGGCAGCAGGCAGTACGGGTGCGTGCCGTAGAACCGCGCGGCGGAACGCAGCTCGTTGCGCCAAGCCCTGACGGTGACGTTCCGCCGGGTCTCCCTGCGCCAGCCGTGCACCCAGCGGACACCGCCGTCAACCCGGACCGGCAGCCCGAGCGCGCGGCTGCGCAGGCCCAGGTCGTGGTCCTCGTAGTAGAGGAAGTACGCGGGGTCCCATCCGCCGACGCGGCGGAAGTCGGCTCTTGTCATCGCGAGCGCCGCGCCCATGACCCAGGCGACGTCGATCACCTCCGACGCCTCGGCTCGCTTCACGTACCTGGGACTGTCGTACCCCAGCAGGTGGCCCACCTTCCGGTGCAGGTACGGGATCCCCCGCCCGTTCTCCTGAAGCGTCCCGTCCGCGTTCACGAGCTGGGGCGCCACGATCCCCCCGTGCCGCCGTACCTGTGCGGCGAGCGCCGCGATCCCGTCGGGGGTCACGGTGACGTCCGGGTTGCAGAAGATCAGTACTTCCGATTCTGTGGCGGCGGCGCCCACGTTGTTCGCGGTCGAGAACCCGCGGTTGGTCTCGAGCTCGATGACCTGCGCGCCGAGCCGGCGGCCGACCTGTGCGGAGCCGTCCGACGAGGAGTTGTCCACGACCGTCCACGCATAGGGCCCGAACGGCCGACCTGCCCAGAAACGTTCGAGGGTGGGCGCGCTGTTGTACGTGACGGTGATCAGGCTGACCTCGGTTGTCACAGGTGCTCCCAGCTCAGTAGGACCCGCTGGGGGCGAGCACCTCGCGCGCCGTCCGCAGCATGATCGCGATGTCGCCGAGCAGGCTCCAGTTCTCCACGTAGTAGAGGTCCAGCCGCGTGCCCTGGTCGATGGTCAGGTCGTTGCGGCCGCTCACCTGCCACAGGCCGGTCAGGCCCGGCTTGACGAACAGCCGCCGCCGCAGCGCGTCGTCGTACTGCGCCACCTCGAGCGCCACCTGCGGGCGCGGCCCGACCAGGCTCATGTCGCCCTTGACGACGTTGAGCAGCTGCGGCAGCTCGTCGAGCGAGTACTTGCGCAGGAACCGGCCGAGGCGGGTCACCCGGGGGTCGGCCTTCGGCTTGTAGTAGACGCCGACGGCGCCGTCGAGCACGTCGGCGAGCTGCGCCTCGGCGTCCTGCCGCATGGTGCGCAGCTTGTAGAGGGTGAAGGGCCGGCCGTACTGGCCGATCCGCTGCTGCGTGAACAGCGCCGGTCCGGGGCTGGTCAGCCGAATCAGTCCGGCGAGGGTGAGGACGGGGAGCACGGCGACCAGCAGGAACAGGCCACCCACCACCACGTCGAAGGTCCGCTTCAGGACGTGCTGGATGCCCGTGTGACCCGGGGGCGAGACCTGGACCACCGGCACCCCGTCGACGGGGGTGATCATCAGCCGGGGGCTCGCGACGTCGGCGAGGCCGGGAACCACCATGAGCTCCGCCCCGGTCCGCTCCAGGTCCCAGGCGAGGCGTTTGAGCACCTGCGGCGTCGCGCCGTCCCACGCCGTGACCGCGACCGCGTCCACGTCGTGCGCGTGGGCGGCCTCCGCCGCGTGCTCGATGTCGCCGAGCACGGGGACGCCGTCGACCGGGGACGGCAGCGTCCGGCCGCCCGGCAGGCACACGCCGACCACCCGGAACCCGGCCTGGTGGTTGCGGTCCACGCGGCGGCACAGGTCGACGACGGCGCCCCGGGCGCCGACGACGAGGGTGCGCCGGTGGAACTCTCCGCGGGCCCGTTCGCGGTGCAGCAGCGTGGTCAGCAGCCACCGGCCGCCGACGACGAGGGCGATCCCGATCGGGAGTGTCACCGCGACGTAGGACCGGGCGAGGTCGAACTTGATCAGGTAGCAGACGATCGCGGTGAGCCCGAAGAGCCCGACGGTCGCCCGGACCACCCGGAGGTACTCCTCCCGGCCGGAGCCGAGCACCCGGGGGCTGCGCCCGCCGGAGAGGCCGATGGCCAGCACCCACGCCTCGGCCAGGACCACGGAGATGAGCACGTACTGCCCACCGCGCGGTTCGAAGAGCTGTACCTCGGTGCTCCGGTCGAACCGGAGCACGTAGCCGAGGGCCACCGCCACCATGACGGCGCCGAGGTCCATGACGACCGCCCGCAGCACGAGCACGTCCTGCCAGCGTGCCGCGGGGCCGGTGCGTCGCCGAGGTCCGGCGGCCGGCTCGCCCAGGTCGGCGTGGACGTCCTCGAGGTCGGAGGGAGCTCTGCTGTCGATGGTCAAGACCGCTCCTGGGTATCGCGTCCGGGTATCGCGTCGGGCCTGTCCGTCTGGGGGTCGCGGCCCGCGCACCGCATGCTCCCCGTGGTCGTGCGGGTGCGGTGCGCGGGCCGGCCGGGAGGCCGCCCGGGGGCGGCCGGAGCAGGATCAGCCGCGGCGTGCCCGGATCCGGGACGCCACCAGCGCGAGGGCTCCGACGACCAGCAGGCCGCCGGCGATCGCGAGGTAGGGCAGGCTCGTCGAGCCGGTCGCCGCCAGGCCACCGCCCCCGCCGCCGTCCGCGTCGTCGTCGTCCCCGCCCGCCGCGGTGACGGAGATCGTGTAGACCTCGGAGAGCGGCTCGCCGTTGCTGTCGAGCACCTGGACGGTGTAGTCCCCTGGCGCGGACAGCGTCAGCGTGTCGGTCGCCGTGCCGTCCTCGTCGAGCGTGAGCTCGGTCGACGACGTGCCGGCCACGTCGACCGCGCCGTCCTCCGCCGCGGCCTGGCCCGCGAAGGAGACCTGCTCGGTGATCGTGGCCCCGGCCAGGTCGGTGCACTGGATGGTCAGGTCGAGGGGTTCGCCCGCGGCCACGGTCAGGCTGTCGAAGGTGATCGTGCACGGGAACTCGGTGGGCCCGTACTCGTCGTCGGCAGACGCGACCGATGTCGAGCCCAGCACGGCGACGGCGCTGAGGGCGATAGCGCTGATGAGGCGTCGAAGCATTTCTCAGTCCTCTGGTGTTCGGGGAGATGTAGATCCACTTTCATGCAGTGCTCGTGCACCGGGTGGCGCATCCCGGATATCCCGCCCGGGTGCGCGGACCATCAGTCGGTTTTCGTTCGGAAACTACTCGTTGATCGACACCTCTACGGGCCTTGGGCCCGGCGTCGTCCGGAGAATTACGTTTCGGTCCTGATGTTTCCCGGTGATGATTGCATAGGTCATGGAAGATGTCGCGCCTGGCATGAGTTCCAAATCATGAAATGAAAGCCACAACCCGTCATGCTTCTGCGGGGATAGCCCGATTTTTTGTGAATTCTCCGACGCCGACAGTATTCGGCCTCCCGCGGGTGCGTAGACGAGGCTCCGCAGGCGCACCGCGCCCGGCTCCGCCTCCCCGCTGCCCACGACGTACTCCGGGAGGTGTGGCGCCTCACCTGCGTCGACGTGTGAGGTGTAGGTGACGGTGACGGACAGCTCCCGCGAGCCGTCGGGCCGCGCCTCCCGCTCCGTCACATGCACCTGGGTGTCGACGTACCACCCGATCTTGGCCATCTGGATCGACTGGGTGAAGACTCCCACCACCGGGTGCCCGTCGTTCACGCCGCGCAGGGCGCCGTCGAGCACCGTACCCTCCAGCAGCTCGGCCTCGGCCGCCACGCTCGACCACACCAGCAGCCGGCCCTCGCGCGCGGCGCCGGCCAGGGCGTCGATCATCCGCGCCGGCTGCCCCACCCCCGACGACAGGTCCGCGAACGCCGCCTCGGCGGTCTGCGCGAAGATCTCGTTCTGCTCCTCGGGGCTCTGCGTCAGGTAGACGCCGTTCAGCAGGTAGGCCACGAGCGCGTCGCCCTGCAGCACCCCGCCGGGACCCGTGTCGACCTCGTCCAGCAGGCCCGCGAGGAGCACCGGATCGGCGGCCAGCACCCCGTCGACGGTCTGGCCGGTCTCGCGCCGCCACATCTCGCGGGCCACCTGGGCCGCCCGGGGGAAGTCCGGCGTCGCCGTCGCGTTCTGCATCCATCGGCCCAGGTCAGCGCCGCCCAGGACCCGCCGCTCGTCCTCGGTCAGCTCGAGCACGGGCTGGTCGAACGAGCCCACCTGCGACCCCGGCCGCTGGTCCGTCAACGTGATCCTGCCCTGGTCGGCGTGCAGCAGCAGCACGGTGCCGGTGATGCCGCCCAGAGCCCGGGGCTCGGCGTTGTTCTGCACCAGCACCAGGTAGTCGCGCGCACCGTCGGCGCCCAGCATCGGGGGCAGGAGCTGCGCCGCACGGGAGGCGGTCGCGGTGGACATCCGCAGGTCGGCGAGCTGCTCGCGCAGCGCGCCGACGGCGTCGGACACCTGCGGGAGCATGGGCGAACCACCGATGCCCGCGACCCGCTCCTGCGCGTACCCGACCGACCGGTCGGCGCGTTCGACGTCGGGCGCCACCTCCTCCAGGGGCGCCAGGTCGACGCGGCCGCCACTCGGCATCAGCGTGGCCGGATCGGCCACCGTCACCACGTCCGCGAGCTGCGGCAACGGCCCGCGGGCCAGGCCGTCGACCACCGCCGACATGTCCGCGACGGCCACCACCGTCGGTCCGATCACGGGCAGGCGTCCGACGACCGACCAGTGGGGCCCCTCGGTGGCCGTGCGCGCGCCAGAGGCGTGTCGTTGCAGGTCAGCAACGGTCCGGCTCAGTTCCTCGGGGTCTCCCGCGAGCACGCCGGCCTGCAGCGCGGCCACGTCGTGCGCGGCCCGCTCGAGCTGCCCCCGGGCGCGGACGGCGTCGACCACCACCCACGCGACCAGTACCGCCAGCACCAGGAGCGCCGCGGCGACGAGCCACGCCACAACCCGCAGCCGGCGGCGCGTCCTCGGGCTCCGGCGCCCCTGGACGCGTGCGGTCGTGCCGCGGGGCGGCTGCACCGGCCACGGCGGGGCAGCCACCGGTGCCTCGGTCTCCGCCTCCGCGGCACCGGACGGCGTGGGCCTGCGCAGGGGTACGACATTCCTGACCCCCGCGACCCCGGTGTCGCCACGCGCATCTTCCGACAATCGGGTTCCCGATCGCTCGGGAGCCCCTGACCATTTGTCACCCCAGCCAGGATGCGTCACCGAGCCTCCCGATGGTTATGCCTGCGAAGTACGCGTTACGTTACCTGTGACGTGTCCGACGAGCGCGCCGAATAGGCCGGATGAATTCGCATGTTCTTTCGCCCCGCCGAAAACGCTGAACGCGGTCCGGAGAATTCATATGCGTGTGCATGCGAGAGGCCGCAACGGCATGAAAATGAATATATTCACTTTGCATATTTGCTGATCATGTCCCCGTTCACCCGCCCGGAGGCTCCTGTGCCTTTCACAGTGCTCGCCGTATGCACCGGCAACGTCTGCCGCTCCCCCGCCGTCGAGACGCTCCTGCGCGGTGTGCTCGACGCGTCCGTCACCGTCGCGAGCGCCGGCACCAGCGCCGTGGTCGGGCACCCGGTGGCCCGGCCGATGGCCGATCTCCTCACGGCGAACGGGTTCCCGCCGGACGGTTTCGCCGCGCGGCAGCTCACGCCGGACCTGGTGCGGGACGCCGATCTCGTGCTGGCCCTGACCCGGGCGCACCGCACGCGCGTGGTCGAGGAGGTCCCGGCGGCGGTACGACGCACGCTCACCCTCACCGAGCTGGGCCGCCTCTCGAGCACGGTGCCACCGGGCGCCGTCTCCGGGCCCGACGACGCCTCGCGCCTCGCCACGCTCGTGACCGCCGCGCTGGGCGAGCGCCCGCGCCACGTGGGGGCCAGGACCGAGGACGTCGTGGATCCGTGGGGTCGGACCATGGCCGTCTACCGGACGTCGTACGAGCAGATGATCAGCGCGCTGACCGCGGTGATGGCGGCGATGCGCGCCTAGGCCGGTCCACGGCGCGGGGAACGCTGCTCACCGCCGGCCGGCGGCGTCGGGAGCCACCCGCCGGTACACGTCGGCGTGCCGTCGGCCCACCAGCTCCCAGTCGCGGTCGTCGAGCCGGGGCGGGACCCCGCGCTCCCGGGTCAGCCGTGCGGCGGCGAGGGCCCGCAGCAGGTCGCCGCGCTGGAGGGCGCCGTCGAACATGAGCACCCAGCCCTCACCGACCTCGCGGGCGAGGGCGTCGGTGGCAGCGCCGCGGGGCACCAGGACCGGCCGGTCCAGCGACAGGGCGATCAGCGCCGCTCCGGCGTCGTGCACCGGGGCGCAGGGCAGCACCACGAGCTCGGCATGCCGCACCTCGCGCGCGAGCTCGTCGTCGGCGAGGTGGTCCAGGCGGAGGGTCACCCGGACGTCCGCCGCCGCTGCCGCGGCCACCTGACCCGCGAGCGCGTCGTCCTGGGGTCTGCCCGCGACGGTGAGCCGCAGCGACGGGTCGTCGATGGCTCCGAACACCTCGAGCAGCCGGTCGGTGCCCACGTCCCGGCGGATCGGACCGATCTGGGCGAGCCGGCCCGGCTCCGGGGTGGTGCCCGGGCGGGGCGGGAACGCCGACCGGTAGTGGCCGTGCGGGATCGTCGCGGTCCGTACGTCGGGTGGCAGCGCCGTGGTGGGGTCGAGCCGGATCCACAGGGCCGTCCGGCGGTCGAGGGCGTCGAGCAGCCGTCGTTCCAGGCGGTCGCCGGCCGCGTGCGGCACGCGATCGTGCACGGTGCGCACCACCGGCGTCTCGGTGAGCTCCAGCCGCAGGAGCAGCACGGCGGTGAGCAGCTGCCCGGCGAGCCGTCCCCCACGGGCCTGCCGCACCAGGAGTCTTGGCCGGTGCAGGTGCAGCACGTCGTAGGCGCCGAAGATCGCGCGCGGCCAGGAGAACGTGAGCGTCTCGATCTCGGGCGGCGCGCCGCCGATCAGGTGGTCCACGTACTGCGTGGTGCCGTCAGGTCCCGGGAGTGCGTGGAGCACCCTGATCCGCCCGCTGGGCCGGGTTCCGGCACTCGTCGTACGCACCACGCCCCCCGACACCCAGCGAGTTCTCCGAGCCGCGACCGCGTGGCACACCCCAGGAACAGGTCACGGAAACCCTATTCGGGCCGCTCGTGGGGCGCATCCGCACGGTCGATATCACCCGGGCCCCGCGGCGCGGCCACCGGGCTTGACAACCCCTTGTCCGTACACTGGCACGGTGCCAACCATCCGCTCCCTGCTGGCTCACCCGGAGGAGCGCAGGCCCAGCCCCCCGGCCCCGCGCGCCGATCTCTTCCGGGTCTTCGGCGCGGGTGTCGGCATGTTCGCGGTCGGCCTGGTGGTGTCGCTGATCCTCCTGCTCACCGGGAGCGGCAGCACGGAGACGACGGCGATCTGCGGTGCGGGCATGGTGCTCGGCGGCCTCGGGCTGCTCTGGGCGCGCCACCGCCGCTGACCCCCGCCACGGCTCAGGGCCAGGCCCGCTCCGCGACCAGCCGCTCCGCCCGGTCAGGATCGCGCAGCGCCGCCTCCAGCAGCAGCGCGTCGGTGCCCGTGATCTCCGCCAGGGCGCAGGCGAGCCCTGCGGCCGAGGACGCGTGCGGCACCACCGCGCCGCCGGCCTCCGCGACCCACCACGTCACAGGCGTGCCCTCGACGGTCAGCCGGTCGTGGCGGCGCCAGGTCGCCGGGGCGCCGGGTACCAGCGCGCGCACCCGCGGGTCCAGCTCCACGGGCTCTCCCGGTCCGTCGGGGGCGACGCCGGGGTCGCCGTCGTACGGCAGGTCCAGCAGGTCGGCGAGGTCCTCGGCGACGTCCGCCGGGGCGGGTACCACCGGACCGAGCTGGGCCCACCGGGGTGATCCCGCGACCGCGAGGTCGTCGGCGCTCTCGACCGTGACCCCCTCCGGCCCGAGCGCGGGGAGCCGCGCGGCGGTGACGGGGCGCGGGTCGGCGGCACGCGCGAGCGCGGCCAGGCCCGACCACACCGCCCGCGCCACGGCGGCGGGCAGGCGCACCGGCTCCGCGCCCTGCCGCGCGGGCAGCCGCTCCAGGATCGCCGACCAGTCCCGTCCGGGCAGGTCGGCCAGGTCGCGCAGGCCGCCGAGCGCCACGAGCGTGGCGGCGTCGAGCCCCGCCGTCTCCGGGGGCGCGGGCGGGAGCAGCGGTGTGTCCCCGACCGCGAACGGGGCGCCGAGCAGCCGCCGCAGGAACCAGGCCGTGTAGGACACCGCCTCCCGGCTCGGAGCGTCCGGCGAACGCACGGGGGTCAGCAGCGCGCGGCGCAGGACCGGGTCAGCGGCGATCCGGCCGAGCGCGGCGGCCAGCGGCGCGGGCTCCGCTCCTGTGCCGTCCCGCAGCACGTCCAGGTCGGGGACCGCCTCGACGTCGCCCACCCACGCCCCCGGGCCGAGCTCGTCGGCCAGGTGCTCCACGTACTCGTCCCAGGACGAGAGCCAGCCCGCGGGGTCGTCGGGGCCGTGGTCGGGGTCGTCGGACCCGTCGGGCGTGAGGACGTCGGTGACGCGGTACACGCCCAGGTCGGCTCGCGCCCCCGCGGCCGCGAGCACCTCGCGCCCCCAGCGGCCGACGACGTCGCCGCGCACCAGGGCGAGATCCAGGTTCCCGGCGGCCCACGTCCCGGGCAGGGCGGCCTCGCGCAGCGGCACGACGTCGTCGTCGGCCACCACGGGGAGCTCGCCCAGCCAGAACGGCAGGCCGCGTGGGTCGTCCGCGGACACCGTCCGCCCCTCGCCCTCCCCGACGGCGAGCCGGGCGAGCTCGAGCACCGCCCGCACGGTCTCCTCCGGAGTCGGCGCGACGTCGTCCGCCGGGTCGAGGCCGACGCCCGCGGACAGTACCCGTGCGAGACCGCCAGGGTCGCCGTCGTCCAGCACCTCCTCGGCGGCGGCGAGCGCGGCGGTGCGGACGGCGGCGTCGGCCAGCAGCCGCTCCGGCGACGTGGGTGTGGCGCCGACGCGCTCCAGGAGCGGGTGGGCGACGTCGGGGTGCACCACCCGCACACCCAGCGCACGGGTGATCCCGGCGAGGTGCGGGGCGTCGAGCAGCACCGTCCCGCGCGCGCCGCGGGCCACGCGGCCGTCGGCGAGCGGCAGCGGGACGCCCGCCACGGCCTCGAGCACCAGACGGTCGCCGGCATGCTCCGCCAGGGCGTCGAGGGCCGCGCGGACGGTGCCGGGGTCGGGCGGCAGCGCCTCGACCAGCTCGGCGAGGTCCGCCGGACGCCCGCCGAGCGACCGCACCAGGGCCTGGTACCGCACCGGCACCGTGACCGAGACCGCGGGCGACCCCGCGGCAAGCGCCCGGGCGAGGGCCGCGTCCTCACCCAGCGGGCCGGGCAGATAGGTGGCGTCCTCCGGGGCGGTGCGCAGGGCGCCGGACAGGTCGTCGGCGGGCAGCGGCAGCAGTGCGGTGGCGCGCAGCGCGGCGTCGGCGGCCGCGCGCACGGCGGCGTCGACGTCGCTCGCGGGGAGCCCGGTCGGCACGAGCCCGAGCACGTCCCGCTCCGCGGCGAGCTCGCCCAGGAAGTCGGCGTACGCCCGCCCGGCCTCGGCGGCGACCCGGTCCGCCGTCGCGCCGGGGAGCACGCCACGCCGGCCGGGGTCCACCGGGAACGACGCGACGAGCAGCGCCGGGAACGAGAGGCGCACGTCGGTGGGCGTCGGGGCGTGCAGGACGGCGGCCGCCGTGCCCGCCGGCTGCCCCGTGGGCGTCTCGGTGGGCAGTGCCCAGAGCACCGACCAGTCCGGGCGGCGCTCCTCCGTCGGCAGCGTGTCGTCGGCGGGCAGCGTGCCGGACGCACGGTGCACCCGCCAGCGCGACGCCGCGTCGCGCAGCACCCGCGCCACCGGTCCAGAACCCTGCTGACCTGCGAAGTCGTCGTGGATCAGCACCTCGTCGAGGGCAGGGAGCGCGAGCAGGAGGGCGTCGTCGAGCGCGGCGAGCTGCGCGCTGACGGCGGCCGTGGCGGAGGCGTCCCGCAGCGCCAGCTCGACCGAGGTGTCCACCCCGCCGTCGGCCACCCCGTCGACGGGATACGGCAGCCGCAGCACGGGCAGCGAGTCACCCCGTCGCCCGGCCTCGCGCGCGAGATGCTCGCCCCCGCCTCCGGCTTCGGTCGGTTGGCTCGAGATCGGTCCATCGACGGACCGATCTCGAGGCAACCGACCGATCTCGGGGCCGGTCGGCAGGGACCGGCCCAGGTCCTCGCGCACCTGCTGCAGGGAGAAGCGGACGCCGCCCGTGCGGGAGCGCACCACCACCTCGTCGGACACCGACCGCACCGCGGCGAAGCCCACCCCGAACCGGCCCACGACGCCCGGGGCGGCACCGGACTTCGCGGAGGCCCGGAGCGACGCCAGCGACGCGACACCCTCGGCGTCCAGCGGGGCACCGGTGTTGCCGGCGACGAGCCGCCAGCCGCCGTCGGCCGCCTCGAGCCGCAGCTCCAGCCGCCCGGGAACACCGGCCCGCGCCGCGGCGTCGGCGGCGTTCTGCGCGAGCTCCACGACCACCCGGTCGCGGTAGTAGCCCCGCGCGTGGTCCTCCTCCGCGTTCGCGTCCTCGCGGAACCGGGTCGGGGACGCGAGCCACGCGTCGAGCACCGCGCGCCGCAGCGCGCCGGTGCCGAACGGGTCGTGGGTCACCACGGGTCGCGGGTCACGCGGTGGGTTCGCCCTCGCGGCCGGCGTCGTCCGTGGCGACCGGCTCCACCTCGTTCTCGTCGATGAGCGGCGCCGGGGCCGGCCAGTCGGTCGGGTGCTCCTCGACGTCGGTCTCGGAGTGCGCCCCGCAGCCGTGGTCGAGCGAGACCACCTTGCCGTCGTCCGGCGACCACTCGTTGGCGCAGACGCCGAAGAGCTGACCCATCGAGCCGGACAGCGGGATGAGGAAGGCGCAGGTCATGCACTCCGCGGCCGCGGCGACGGCGCCCGCCGTCGTGGGCCCGCGCGAACCGCGGTACCAGCGCTCGGCCGCCTCGGCGCGACCCTGCGGGGACAGCACACGGGCCCGGGCGAGCGCGAGCTCGTCGATGGCGACCTCGTCCACCTCGGGGTCGCCCGTCGGCGTGTACCCCGGCTCGAGCCGGGGGTCGTCGGCGCGGAAGGGCAGCACGTCACCCGGGCCGACGTCGCCCGGGCGCAGCCGCTCGGCCCACGGCAGCCAGGCCGGGGCGAGGATCGCCTCGTCGCCGGGCAGCAGCTCGACCTCGCTGATCGTGGCGGTCCGGCCGCGCGGCACGCGCGCGACGGTGACCGTCCAGTGCCAGCCCCGGTAGCCCCGCATCGTGGCCGCGAACCGGTGGGAGGCCACCCGCTCGTCCTCGAAGACGGTGCCGAGGTGCTCGCCGACGTCCTCCGGTCGCTCGGCCACCTCCTGGGCGGCGGCACGCGCGAGCTCGGCGGCGCCGTTCAGCACCGCGTCGCGGCTGGTGCGTGCGGTGACCCGCCGGGTGGACGTACGTGCGGCGGGCGCGATGGTCGTGACCATGTTCCTCGGGACCTCGTGGGGTTTCAGGCGTCGAAGTCGTCTGCGACCTTGCGCAGCATCTTGGCGAGCGTCTCCGTGTTCTTCGGATACCGCCCCTTGCGCAGGTCGTTCGCCACCCGGTCCAGCATCTGCGTGAGGTCCCCGACGATCACTGCCATGTCCACGGGGTCCTTGCGCTTGGCCTTCGCGACCGACGGGGCGGCGTCCAGCACCTTGACGGCGAGCGCCTGGGGTCCGCGGCGGCCGTCGGCCACCCCGAAGTCCACGCGCGCGCCGGGCTTGGGCACGACGCCCGCGGGCAGCGCGGAGGCGTGCAGGAACACCTCGCCGCCGTCCTCGCTGGCGATGAAACCGAAACCCTTGTCGGTGTCGAACCACTTGACCTTGCCGGTAGGCACTGCGACCTTCTTCTGTGCTTGTCGATACTGCTCGCGAAACTGCTCATGGCGGTCGGGGCTGCTGCGAACGGGCGCGCCACCTCTGACCGAAGTACAAGGTTACCGGGCGGAAGCGTGACACGTCGCATGCATTCGACGCTCGTCGTGCGCGTGGCGCGCCACGAACGGCCCGGGAGCCCGGCCGGGCCGTGACACGCCGGGCCCCGGGCCGGGCGGACGCGCGTAACATCGTCAGGATGGCCTCCTCGCTCCCCGCAGCGCCGGCGGCGGCCACGCGGCACTTCGCCGACGACCTCCGGCAGCGCTCGGACACCGCGCTCGCCGCGCTCCTGCGCGCCCGCCCCGACCTCGCCACACCGTCTCCCTCGACCCTTCGTTCGCTCGCGGCACGCGCCTCCAGCCGGACGTCGCTCGAACGCGCCCTCGCGCGCACCGACGCCCTGACCCTCCAGGTCCTGGAGGCCGTGCTGGCGCTCGAACCGCTGGTGGACCCGTCCGCGCCGCTGGACGCCGACGTCGTCGCCCGGGTCCTCGGCGCCTCACCGACCGAGCTCCCGCGCGTCGAGGCGGTGATCACGCGGGCCGTCGAGCACGCCCTGCTGTGGGACGCCCGTGAGGTCCCCTCGGACCCCGCGGACCTGCGCGCCGTACCCGGGCTCGACGAGCTGCTCGGCCCCTACCCCGCGGGCCTCGGTCCACACCTGACCCCCGCCCCGGACGGGCTGACCGAGGCGGTCGGCCGCGCGCTCGGCCCGGGCGGGCCCGCCCCGGGTGCCGCGCTCGACGCCCTGCTGGCCGAGGCACCCCCGGGATCCCGGACGATCCTCGACGCCCTGGCCTGGGGTCCGCCGGTAGGCCTCGTCCCCGCGGCGGGCACGAGGCCGCGGGACGCCGTGAACTGGCTCGTCACCCAGCACCTGCTCGTGCGGTCGGACGCCCGTCACGTGGTGCTGCCGCGCCTGGCCGGCCTGGCGCTCCGGGACGGGCGCACGCACCGCGAGCCGCGGACGGCGCCGCCCGAGCCGTCCGGGCGCGACGTGCCTGCCGCGACCGCCGACGCCGAGGCCGCGAGCGCCGCGCTCGAGCTCGTGCGGCGGGTGCGGCTGCTGCGCCGCACCTGGGACGAGGAGCCGCCGTCGGTGCTGCGGGCCGGTGGCCTGGGCGTCCGTGACCTGCGCCGGCTGGCGGCCGTGCTGGAGACGGACGAGCCGGGGGCCGCGTTCGTGGTCGAGGTGGCTGGACAGGCGGGCCTGGTACGGGACGACGGCGACGCGCCGCCGTCGTACGTCCCGACCGTCACGGACTGGGACGACCTGGACGACGCCGCCCGCTGGGCGCGGCTCGCCCAGGCCTGGCTGTCCTCCCGGCGGGCCCCGTGGCTGGTCGGTTCCCGGGACGACAAGGGCGCGCTGCGCGCAGCGCTGTCGCCGGACCTGCGGCGTCCGTGGGTGCCGCGCCTGCGCGACGGCGTGCTGGGGGTGCTGGCGGACGCGAGGCCGGGCGAGGGACTGCTGCTCGCCCCCGAGCCGCGGGCGGTCGTCGAGGTGCTGACGTGGCACACCCCGCGGTCGGTGCCGCCGGCGTCCGCGGTCGAGGGGCTGCTCGCCGAGGCGGGGTGGCTGGGTGTGACGGGTGCGGGCGCCCTGTCCGCGCCGGGCCGCGCCCTGCTCGCGGACGACGACCCCGCGGGCGCCCTGCGCGCCGTCCTGCCGCACGAGGTCGACGAGATCCTGCTGCAGGGCGACCTCACGGGCATCGTGCCCGGCCGGCCGTCGCGCGACCTGGCGCGCCTGCTCGAACGGACCACGGACGTCGAGTCGCGCGGCGCCGCGACGACCGTCCGGTTCAGCCCGGCGTCCGTCACCCGGGCGCTGGACCAGGGCGAGACCGCCGACACGCTGCTCGACGAGCTGGCCCGTCGCTCCCCCGTGCCGGTGCCGCAGCCGCTGGACTACCTGGTGCGTGACACGGCGCGGCGGCACGGGGCGGTGCGCGTGGGGTCGGCGTCGGCATACCTGCGCGCGGCGGACGCGACGGTGCTGGCCGGGCTGGAGCACGACCCGACGCTGGCCGGTCTCGGCCTCGTGCGGCTCGCACCCACGGTGCTCGCGGCGTCGGTGCCGGCCGCGGCCCTGCACGAGGCGCTGCGGGAACGCGGCCTGGTCTCGGCCCTGGAGGGGCCGGACGGGCGCGTGCTGGTGGCGCGCCGCGGCGTGACGGGCCGGGCGATGCCGGCGCCGCGCTCGGCCGCGGCGATCCGCATGGGTTCGGGCGGTGACGTCGCCTCCCGCACGCCCGACCCGGACGAGCTGGTCGCGGAGCTGCGTGCGGTCGAGGAGGCGGCCCGGGCCGGGGCGCGGGCGCGTGCGGAGGCCGCGGCGGTCGCGCGGTCGGTGGCCGACGCCGGGATCCCGCGTCCCGCGAGGACCGGTACCGACGGACCGCCTCCCGACGCCGGCGAGAGCTCCGCGCGGCTCGTCGTCGACCCTCCCGACGACGAGCCGGGAACACAGCACCCCGCTGACGGGTTGGCACTGGTGCGCGACGCGCTGCGCACCGGGTCCACGGTGATCATCGAGATGGCCGGGCACACCGGCCGGCTGGAGCGGCGCGAGCTCAAGCCCCTGAAGCTCGACGGCGGCCGGCTCCGCGCGCTCGACCCGGACCGAGAGGCCGAGCTGACCATCGCCGTCCACCGCATCGCGTCGGTCCTGCCGACGTCGTCCGCGCCGTAGCCCCGCACTTCCACCGAGGCAGTACCACCGAGGGAGACTTCATGCCCGACGGCCCCCTGATCGTCCAGAGCGACAAGACCCTCCTGCTGGAGGTCGACCACCCGAGCGCCGAGCAGGCGCGGCGCTCCATCGCGCCGTTCGCCGAGCTGGAGCGCGCGCCCGAGCACGTGCACACCTACCGCCTGACGGCGCTGGGCCTGTGGAACGCGCGCGCGGCCGGGCACGACGCCGAGCAGGTGGTCAACACGCTCATCGAGTACAGCCGGTACCCGGTGCCGCACGCCCTGCTGGTCGACGTCGCCGAGACGATGGCCCGCTACGGGCGCCTGCAGCTCGTGCAGGACCCGGCCCACGGCCTCGTGCTGCGCACGACCGACCGGGCCGTGCTGGCGGAGGTGCTCAAGTCGAAGCGCACGTCCGGCCTCGTGGGCGAGCGGCTGGACGAGTCGACCGTCGTGGTGCACCCGTCCGAGCGTGGCCACCTCAAGCAGGTGCTGGTCAAGCTCGGCTGGCCGGCCGAGGACCTCGCGGGGTACGTCGACGGCGAGAAGCACCCGATCGGCCTGAGCCCCACGACCCACCCGCGCACCCCGCACGAGCAGCCCGCCCCGTGGGAGATGCGTCCCTACCAGGCGCAGGCCGTGGACGGGTTCTGGCACGGCGGGTCGGGCGTCGTGGTGCTGCCCTGCGGCGCCGGCAAGACCATCGTCGGCGCGGGCGCCATGGCGAAGTCGGGGACGACCACGCTGATCCTGGTGACCAACACCGTCAGCGCCCGCCAGTGGCGTGACGAGCTGGTGCGACGCACCACGCTGACGGAGGACGAGATCGGCGAGTACTCCGGCACCAAGAAGGAGATCAAGCCGGTCACGATCGCCACCTACCAGGTGCTGACGACCAAGCGGAAGGGCGTCTACACGCACCTCGAGCTGCTCGACGCCCGCGACTGGGGCCTCATCCTCTACGACGAGGTGCACCTGCTGCCCGCGCCCGTCTTCCGCATGACGGCGGACCTGCAGGCGCGCCGCCGTCTCGGCCTGACCGCGACGCTCGTGCGCGAGGACGGCCGCGAGGACGAGGTGTTCAGCCTCATCGGCCCCAAGCGGTTCGACGCGCCGTGGAAGGACATCGAGGCGCAGGGCTACATCGCGCCCGCCGACTGCGTCGAGGTGCGGCTCACGCTCCCGGAGAGCGAGCGCATGACGTACGCGACGGCCGAGATGGAGGACAAGTACCGGCTGGCCGCGTCGGCGTCGGGCAAGAAGAAGGTCGTCGAGCAGATCGTCGCGCAGCACCCGGACGACCAGGTGCTCGTCATCGGCCAGTACATCGACCAGCTCGAGGAGCTGGCCGAGCACCTCGGCGCGCCGATCATCACGGGGGCCACCACGAACAAGGAGCGGCAGCGGCTGTTCGGTGCGTTCCGCGAGGGCGAGATCTCGCGGCTCGTGGTGAGCAAGGTCGCCAACTACTCGGTGGACCTGCCCGAGGCGTCGGTGGCGATCCAGGTGTCGGGCTCGTTCGGCTCGCGGCAGGAGGAGGCGCAGCGGCTCGGGCGCATCATGCGGCCCAAGGCGGACGGGCGGACGGCGCACTTCTACGCCGTCGTCGCACGCGACACGGTGGACCAGGACTTCGCCGCCCACCGGCAGCGGTTCCTGGCCGAGCAGGGCTACGCGTACCGCATCGTCGACGCCGAGGACCTGACCACCCCGACCCCGTGAAAAACCCCTTCACGTACCGCGTTTACCTGGGGATTCATTGCATATGCGCAATGCACCGGCTTCCGATTGCGATGTCTTGAACCCGGGGTGACGATCAGGGACGTGACCGAGTCCCCCGCAACACACGAGCACGCGCGCGAAGGCGGTTCCCGGCCCTCCCGGGGCTGGACGCTGGCCGCGTTCGCGGGCGCGGCCGGCGTCGTGCTGGCAGCCGGCTCCCAGGTCGCGAACGCGACCGTCACGGCGCCCGCCGAGCCGCGGCCGTCCGTGTCGCCGAGCCTCACGGCGGCGATGCAGGCCGAGATGATGTCCGACGTGCTGCCGGCCTCGCCGCCGATCCGGCTCACCGACCCCGTGACGGACGGCGTGGACGCGCTGACCGACGCCGAGCGCGAGGGCGTGCAGGACGCGCTGGACCGCCTCGCCGACGAGTCCGACCTGCGGCTGTTCGTGGTCTACATCGAGAGCTTCGACGGTACGCAGCCCGTGGACTGGGCCAACGCGAGCGCGAACCAGTCCGGTTTCGGCACGCAGGACCTGCTGCTGGCCGTCGCGACGGCCGACCAGGAGTTCGGGCTGTCCGCGGACACCAACGTGCCGCTCACCGACGCGCAGCTCGCCGGCATCGACGACGCGGTCGCCGCCGCCGTCGGGGCGGAGCGCTGGGCCGACGCCGCGACGGACGCCGCCGACGCCGTCCGCGCGACCGGCGCGGGCGGGCCGGCCCCGCTCCTCGTGGCCGGCGTCGTGGCAGCCGCGGTGCTGCTGCTCGCCGCGCTCGCCTGGGCCGTGTGGCGCTTCGGCGTCCCGCGGTTGCGGCCCCGCCTCGCGCGACGCACCCCCGTCGTCACCGGCCCGACGCCGGACGAGCTGGCCCACCTCACCCCTGCCGAGCTGGACGCGCGCGCGGCCGCCGCGCTGGTCGGCATCGACGACGCCCTGAAGACGTGCGAGCAGGAGCTGGGCCTCGCCCGGGCGGAGCTGGGCGCCGACGCGACGCGTGACTTCGAGCTCATCCTCGCCCGCGCCACGGCCGACGTGCGGGAGGCCTTCGCGATCCGGCAGGAGCTGGACACGATCGCGGCCGCGCGGGCCGACGAGGCGGAGGGCGAGTCGCCCGAGCCGCCGCAGACCGAGCCCGAGGACCCCGCCCGGCGGGAGCGGCTGGCCCACCTCCTGGCGCTGTGCGAACGCGCCGCGGACACGCTCGACGCGCGCACCCGCGCCTTCGACGACCTGCGCCGCCTGCAGCAGCGCGCCCCCGAGCTGCTGGACGACGTCGTCGCCCGCGCACCCGAGGTCGCCGGCCGGGTAGGCGTCACGCGGTCGGTGCTCGAGGAGCTCGCGCAGACGTACCCGTCCGGCACGCTGGCGCTCGTCTCGGGCAACCCCGAGCAGGCCGAGCTGCTCCTCGCCAACGCCACGGAGGCGGTGGCCGCGGGACGCTCGGCGCTGGAGGCCGGTCAGAAGGCCGTCGCCGTCTCGCACGCCCGCGGGGCGCAGAACGCGCTCGGCCAGGCGATCATGCTGCTCGACGCCGTCGACGCGACCGCCGCCCACCTGGAGCTGGCCACGAGCCGCCTGGACAAGGCCGTCGCCTCGCTCACCCAGGACGTGACGTCGGCGCGGTCCGTCGAGGGCGACTTCCGGGTCACCCTCGCACGCACCGCGGCGCAGGCCGCGCTCAAGCACGTCGAGGTGACGCGCCAGGGCGGCGACCCGCTCGCCGGCCTGCAGCGCATCGCCGCGGCGGAGGGCTCCCTGGACGCCGCCCTGGCGTCCACCCGCGACACCACGGAGGTCAAGGCCCGGGCGTCTGCGCTGCTGCGCGACACGCTGGGCCGGGTCGACGAGCAGCTCCGGCAGACCGCCGACTTCGTCGCGACGCGCCGCGGCGCCGTCGGCGCGACGGCCCGGACGCGGCTGGCCGAGGCCGTCCGCCTGTCCGAGGCCGCCCACGCGCTCCAGCCCGCCGACCCGGCGGGAGCGCTCGGCGAGGCCCAGCGCGCGAGCACCCTGGTGCTCGAGGCGGCGCGGCTCGCCCGGGCGGACGCCGACGCCGCCGTCGCGGCTGCCGCTGCCGCCGCAGCAGCCGGGGAACCGGACGACGGCGCCGCGGTGGCCGACGCGAACGGCCCGATCACGGGCGGCATGATGCTGGGCGGCATCCTGCTCGACCCGAACCTCGTCCGCTCCCGCCGGCGCGCAAGCACGGCGCGCATCGGCGGCGGGTTCGGCGGGGGCGGGTTCGGCGGCGGGCGTCCGATCACGCTGCGCCGGCTGGGGTCGCTCAGGGTCCGGCGCTGACGGTCCGCCCTCCTCAGTGGGCCAGGACCACCGTGCCCCCGGCGGGGTGCCGGTCGCCCTCCGGCTGCGTCGTGCGGGCGTTGTGCCCGTGCGAGGCCTCCTCGAGCACGGCGAGCTGGTCGGCAGACAGCTCGACGGGCGTCGTGTACACGACCCAGCGGACGCCCTCCGTGCACGGCGGCGTCGTGAGGCTGCCCAGGTAGGTCTCGAAGGTCGGGTCCGCCGGCAGCATCGCCTCGACGTCGAGCGCCAGGCCGTCCGTGCCGGGCGCCTCCGCACCCTCGACGAACGGCTGCCACGCGGCGTTCTGCTCCGGCCCCTCCTGTGCGAGCACGCCGACGACGAGAGTGTCCCCGGCCGCCGTGGTGTGCACCAGGTGGAACTCGGCCGCCAGGGCCTCGCCGTCCACCGTGTGCTCGGAGGGAGCGTGGAAGTGCACCTGCGCCAGGTCGTGGTCGAGGCCCTCCCACTCCACGGCCGAGCCGGCCCCCTCGGGGACGAGCTGGACCGTGTGGCCGGTGTCCACCGACTCCGCCTCGGTGGGCTCCGCCGTGACGCGCAGGTGCTCCGGCGTGGTCTCGGCCGCATGCGCGGGCAGGTCGATCGGGGACTGGGCGTTCCCGGACGAGCACGCCGCGAAGTCGTCCGACAGGCCGCCCCACGCGTCCTGGCCGGTGTCGCCGTCGTACGTCCAGTGCACCTCGGCGGTGTCCGCCGGGGGTGCGTCGCCGCCGTTCGTGGGACCGGTCGCGCAGGACGCGAGCAGGGGGAGGATCAGGAGGGCGGGCAGCGCACGCTTCGTCATGGGATGAATTATGCGCTCGGACCGACCTAAAGGTAGCGAAGCGGGTCGAACTCCTCGATCGGGATGATCCGGACGCGAGGCAGCATCGTCGTGAAGGCGTCGGCGTCGCCCTCCAGGTCGTACATGACCAGGCCACGCTGCTCCAGCTCCGTGAACCGGGCGTTGACGAACTCGCGGAAGCCGAGCAGGCCCACCCGGCGGTCGTCGTCGGCCAGCAGAGCCTCGATCTGCGGCAGGAAGTCGCCGTCGTGGCTCGCGAGCAGCACGTCGCCGGGGCGGTCCAGGAGCGCGTCGAGCGTGCGCTGGATACCGACGTCGACCACCTTCTCCGTACCCTGCGCGGCCAGCGGGATCGGCTTGTAGCCCATGGCGAGCAGCGCCTGCACGAACGGCATCGGCATCTGGCCCGAGGTGGCGTTGAGGAAGAACAGCGGGACGACGTCCTGCGACCAGACCTTCTGCGCGAAGCCGGAGATGCGGTCCCAGCGCGGCCGCTCCTCGGGGGCCGGACGGCGGTTCAGCACGTTCATACCGAGCGTGGCGTCGATGTTCTCACCGTCGACGATGAGATACGTGCGCCGGGGCGTGGCCCCAGGGTCCTGGGAGAACGGTGCTGACATGCGACACAGCGTAGCCCTGCACGGGGTTCCGGGCCGGACGTCCCGGCGGCCCGTTCGTCCCGGGCGATTTCCCGGGCGAAACTCAGGCATCGTCCAGGAACCGGAAGCACACTGGATGCATGGCTACTGCAGAGGCGCGTCTCGTCGTCGTCGACGACGAACCGAACATCCGTGAGCTCCTGTCCACGTCGCTGCGGTTCGCGGGCTTCGAGGTGCATGCGGCCGCGGACGGCAACGGCGCCCTCCAGCTCGTCCGCGACGTGGAGCCGGACCTCGTGGTGCTCGACGTGATGCTGCCCGACATGGATGGGTTCACCGTCACGCGCCGGATGCGGGCCACCGGCCGGCACACGCCCGTCGTCTTCCTGACCGCGAAGGACGACACCCAGGACAAGGTGCAGGGCCTGACCGTGGGCGGCGACGACTACGTGACCAAGCCGTTCAGCCTCGAGGAGGTCGTGGCGCGGATCCGCGCGGTGCTGCGCCGCACGGGCGTGCCCGCCCCCGAGGAGGAGGCCGTGCTGCACGTCGGCGACCTCGAGATGGACGAGGACTCGCACGAGGTGCGGCGGGCCGGCGTCGAGGTGGACCTGTCGCCCACCGAGTTCAAGCTGCTGCGCTACCTCATGCTCAACTCCGGCCGCGTGCTGTCCAAGGCGCAGATCCTGGACCATGTCTGGCAGTACGACTGGGGCGGCGACGCCAACATCGTCGAGTCCTACATCTCCTACCTGCGGCGCAAGATCGACACGCTCGAGGTCGACGGCGAGACCCTGCCGCCCCTGATCCACACCAAGCGCGGCGTGGGGTACCTGCTGCGCGCCCCGCAGCCTGCCCGTGCTTAGGGAGCGACTCGCCGGTATACCCCTGCGCGCCAGGCTCGTCGCGATCATCTCGCTGCTCCTGGCAGCGGGTCTGGGCATCGCGGGCATCACGACGACGACCGTGGTCTCCACCTTCCTCGTCGGCCAGGTCGACGAGGACCTGGAGTCCGCGGCGCTGAACCTGTCCTCCACCCTGGACTCCCTCCAGCCGAGCACCCAGCAGCAGGGCCTGCCCAGCGACTACTACGTGCGGATCGTGCGCGAGCGGAACGAGCCCGAGACCCTCGGGTACTGGGCCGTCGCCCAGTTCGGCGCCCCGCAGCTCCCCGAGACCACGTACGCCGAGGCCGTCGAGGCGGTGGCGGCCCACCCCAAGCCGTTCACCACCCGCGGTACGAGCAGCGGGTCCGGCGCCGACACCTGGCGCGTGGTCACCGTGCCCGCCGTCTACCCGACCGGCGAGCGGGCGGTCGTCTACATCGCTCTGCCGCTGGTGGGCATGAACAACACCGTCTCGATCGTCACCCGCACCCTGATCATGTCGGGCCTGGGCATCGTGCTGCTCGGCGGGCTCACGGCGTGGCTGCTCGTGGAGCGGTCGCTCCGCTCGCTGCGGTCCGTGGAGTCCACGGCCGCGCAGATCGCGGCCGGCGACCTCACGCTGCGCGTCCCGGCCGCCGCGCCGGGCACCGAGATGGGGTCGCTGGCGGCGTCGCTCAACGCGATGCTCGCCCAGATCGAGCGCGCGTTCGCGGCACAGGAGGCGTCCGAGGCCCGGATGCGGCAGTTCGTCTCCGACGCGTCGCACGAGCTGCGCACCCCGGTCGCGACCATCCGCGGCTACGGCGAGCTCTATCGCATGGGCGCCCTGGACAGCCCCGACAAGGTCGACGACACGATGACCCGCATCGAGGACGCCGCCCGCCGCATGGGCACGCTCGTCAACGACCTGCTGGTGCTCGCACGCCTCGACGAGGGGCGCCCCATCGCCCGGGAGGACGTCGACCTGGTCGCCCTCGCGCACGACTCCGCCCAGGACCTGCACGCCCTCGACCCGACCCGCGAGGTGACCGTGACGGCGCTCGACGACGGCGACGACGTGCCAGACACACTCGTCGTGGAGGGCGACCGCGACCGCCTGCGGCAGGTGGTCACCAACCTCATCGGCAACGTCTCACGGCACACGCCCGCAGGGACGCCGGCCGAGATCGCGCTCGGCGCACGGCCGGACGACGGCGTCGCCGTGCTCGAGGTGCGCGACCACGGGGCCGGCCTCACGGAGGAGCAGGGGCGGCGCATCTTCGAGCGGTTCTACCGGGCGGACTCGTCGCGCACCCGCGAGTCCGGCGGCTCGGGGCTGGGCATGGCGATCGTCGCGGCGATCGTCGGCACGCACGGCGGTCACGTCGAGGTGGCCGACACCGCCGGCGGCGGCCTGACGGTCCGGGTCACGCTCCCCCTGTGACACGCTGACCAGAGTTCAAGACGGTGGTAGCCGCGGCTGACCCGTCCGGTAATAGGCTGAGAACGCAAGTCATCGATCTCGACCGTGAGGCGGACATCACATGGGCGTGCTGGGGGCCGACGCGCCGCAGTGGTTCCTCAAGTCCTTCGTCCGCAGTGCTGCGGGCGCGGGCGCCACGGCGGACACCGACGCGATCGAGGAGGTCGGCCAGGCGCTCCTCGACCGGTGGTCCGACGAGCACCGGCACTTCCACAACCTGCGTCACCTGGCCTCGGTGCTGCACCGCGTGGACGAGCTCGCCGAGGAGACCCACGAGCCGGACCTGGTGCGCCTCGCCGCGTGGTACCACGGCGCGGTGTTCAGCGCCGAGCGCAAGGTCGCCGACGCCTCGCAGGGCGGTGAGCAGTCCACGGAGTCAGCGGTGCTGGCGCACGACGAGCTGACCACCCTGGGCGTGCCGGCGCGGGCGGCGGACCGGGTCGCGGAGCTGGTCAACGCCATCGTGCGGCACGCGCCGGACCCGGCGGACTTCGACGCCGCGGTGCTCAACGACGCCGACCTGGCGATGCTGGCCGCCGAGCCCCAGCGCTACAAGGAGTACAAGTCCGCGGTCCGCGCCGAGTACGCGCACATCCCGCCCGAGGACTACCTCCGCGCGCGGATCCGCGTCATCGAGCGGCTGCTCGCGCGCAAGTCGCTGTTCCTCAGCCCGATGGGCGCCGCGTGGGAGGAGCCCGCGCGGCAGAACCTCGACATGGAGCTGCACCGGCTGCGCAAGGAACAGGCGCAGCTCACCGCGCCCTGACCGGCCCCTGGCACGGCCGCACAGCGGTCCGAGCGGGACCACACCCTCGGTCTTCCCTCGCCTGTGCACAGACCCGCCCGGCGGAGCCCCGGCGTCCGGCCAGCCCTGCCTACGGTCGGGAAGACGCCGGACGGGCCGGCGCACGGGAGGTGAGGACCATGCGGTTCCAGGTGGACAGCGAGCAGGTGGCGCAGGCGAGCGCGGCGGTCGCGGGGTCGGTGGCGGCGGTGCGCACGGAGGTAGGGGCGCTGGTGCGCAACCTCGACGCGCTGCAGGCCACCTGGCAGGGCCCCGCGGCCGCCGCCTTCGGCGGCACGGTGGGCCAGTGGCGCGGCGCGCAGGCGCAGGTGGAGGCGGCCCTGGACGCGATCCAGACCGCTCTCGCGACGGCGGCGCGCACCTATGCGGAGGCGGAGGCCGCGGCGACCCGGATGTTCTCCTGAGGGTCGGCGCCGAAACGGCCGACGCCGGCCGGTCACCCTCCGCGTGAGGGGGTGACCGACCGGCGTCGGACGGGTTCCCGGGCCGAGGCCCGAGGGGTCAGGCCGGACTCAGAAGTCCATGCCGCCCATGCCACCGGACGGGTCGCCGGCCGGGGCCGAGACGGGCTCCGGCTTGTCGGCGACGACAGCCTCGGTGGTGAGGAACAGCGCGGCGATCGACGCGGCGTTCTGCAGCGCGGAGCGCGTCACCTTGACCGGATCGTTGACGCCCGCGGCCAGCAGGTCCTCGTAGTCACCGGTCGCGGCGTTCAGGCCCTGACCGGAGGGGAGGTTGCGCACCTTCTCCGCCACGACGCCGCCCTCGAGGCCGGCGTTCACGGCGATCTGCTTCAGCGGGGCGTCGATCGCGGCACGCACGATCGAGGCACCCGTCGCCTCGTCACCCTCGAGCTCCAGCTTCGAGAACGCGACGGCACCGGCCTGGATGAGGGCCACGCCACCACCGGCGACGATGCCCTCCTCGACGGCGGCCTTCGCGTTGCGGACGGCGTCCTCGATGCGGTGCTTGCGCTCCTTGAGCTCCACCTCGGTGGCCGCACCGGCCTTGATGACGGCCACGCCGCCGGCCAGCTTGGCGAGGCGCTCCTGCAGCTTCTCGCGGTCGTAGTCGGAGTCCGACTTGTCGATCTCGCTGCGGATCTGGTTCACGCGACCGGCGATGAGGTCGGCGTCGCCGGCACCCTCGACGATCGTGGTCTCGTCCTTGGTGACGACGACCTTGCGCGCCTGGCCGAGCTCCTCGAGCGTGGCGTTCTCCAGCTTGAGGCCCACCGTCTCGGTGATGACCTGGCCGCCGGTCAGGATCGCGATGTCCTGCAGCATGGCCTTGCGGCGGTCGCCGAAGCCCGGGGCCTTGACGGCGACGGACTTGAAGGTGCCACGGATCTTGTTCAGCACCAGGGTCGCCAGGGCCTCGCCCTCGACGTCCTCGGCGATGATGAGGAGCGACTTGCCCGACTTCATGACCTGGTCGAGCAGCGGCAGCATGTCCTTGACGTTCGAGATCTTCGACTCGACGATCAGGACGTACGGGTCCTCGAGCACGGCCTCCTGGCGCTCGGGGTCCGTCTCGAAGTAGCGGGCGAGGAAGCCCTTGTCGAAGCGCATGCCCTCGGTGAGCTCGAGCTCCAGGCCGAAGGTGTTCGACTCCTCGACGGTGATGACGCCTTCCTTGCCCACCTTGTCGAGGGCCTCGGCGATGAGCTCGCCGATCGCCGGGTCGCCGGCCGAGATCGCGGCCGTGGCGGCGATCTCGTCCTTGGTCTCGATCTCCTTGGCGGCGTTCAGGAGCTGCTCGGTGACAGCCTCGACGGCCTTCTCGATGCCGCGCTTGACGGCGATCGGGTTGGCGCCGGCGGCGACGACACGCAGGCCCTCCTTGACGAGCGCCTGGGCGAGCACGGTGGCGGTGGTGGTGCCGTCACCCGCGACGTCGTCCGTCTTCTTGGCGACCTCCTTGACGAGCTCCGCACCGATCTTCTCGTACGGGTCGTCGAGCTCGATCTCCTTGGCGATGGAGACACCGTCGTTCGTGATCGTGGGGGCGCCCCACTTCTTGTCCAGAACGACGTTGCGGCCCTTGGGGCCGAGCGTGACCTTCACGGTGTCGGCGAGCTGGTTGAGCCCGCGCTCCATGCTCCGACGAGCTTCCTCGTCGAAAGCGATGATCTTGGCCATGGGGATGAATCCTCCGCTGGTGGCTTGTCCAGGCCGGCCGGTGCCCGCGACGGACGACAACCACCCCGACGATCACGTCTCGCCGCGGCAGAAGCCTCACCGTTCGACCCTGCTGTCACTCTCCAACGGAGAGTGCTAAGACATTATTGGCACTCTGGCCTGGAGAGTGCAAGACGCGGCCCGCCCGTTCGCTCACGGCCGCAAGGAGGGCTCGGAGCGCACGTCGAACTCGCGGCGCAGCGCCCGCCGGGCCGCGTGCCAGCCACCCATCCCGTGCACACCTGGCCCGGGCGGGGTCGACGCCGAGCAGAGGTACACCCCCTCGGCCAGCAGGTACGGGTCGGGCGCGGACGTCGGCCGGGCGATCATCTGCCACATCGTGGCGGCGCCGGCGGAGATGTCACCCCCCGGGTAGTTCTCGTTGTGCCGCTCCATCTCCGCGGCAGGGATGCACCGCGAGCCGACGACGACGTCGCGGAACCCCGGCGCGAACCGCTCGATCTGCCGGACGACCTCGTCCGTGACGTCCTGCGGCGACCCCGCCGGCACGTGCGCGTAGGCCCACAGCGGCCGGACGCCACCGCGGACCCGGCCCGGGTCGGCCACCGACGGGTCGCTCACCAGCACGGTCGGCCGGTCGGCGTGCAGCCCGTTGGCCACGGTGTCCTCGGCGATCACCATCTCGGCCCGGGTCCCGCCCACGTGCACGGTCGCGGCCCGGCCGACGTCGGGCACGCGCCACGGCACGGGACCCGACAGGACGAAGTCGACCTTGGCCGCGGCGTTGCCGTACCGGAACCGCCGCAGGGCCGCCCGGCGCGCGCGGCCGATCCGGTCGCCGGCCACGGCCAGCGCGGTGGCCGGCGTCGTGTCGAACAGGACGGCGCGGGCCGGCGGCAGGTCCGACCAGCTCGCGACCCGGCGCCCGGTCTCGACCGTGCCACCGTGCGCCTCCAGGTCGCGGACCAGCGCGTCGATGATCACCTGCGACCCGCCGACAGGGATCGCCCACCCGCTGTCCGCGTGCGCGAGCGCCGCCAGGAGCAGCGCCGTGCCCGCGCCGCCGAGCGACGGCAGGGGCGTGATGTTGTGCGCCGCAACCCCGGTGAGCAGGGCTTTCGCCTCCTCGGTGAGGAACCGCCGGTCCCAGCGCGGGCCACCCTGCTCGAGCACGGCCGAGCCGAACCGTAGCCCGGGCCCCACCATCGAGGCGAGGGCCGCAGGCCCGCTCACCCCGGCCAGCATGCCGCGGACCGTCCGCTTGTCACCGAGGGCGAGGGCCGTGACCTGCCTCCACTGCTCGGCGAGCGGGCCGAGCAGGTCGCGCCAGGCGTCGCCGTCGGGCCCGAGGCGCTCGGCGGTCCGGTCGAGGTCGCGGAACGCCAGCCCGGCCCGGCCCCCGTCGATGGGCTGTGCGTAGGCGACCTCCGGGGCGACCAGCTCGACGCCGCGCGCGCCGAGGTCGAAGGCGCGCAGGAACGGTGACGCCCAGGCCATGGGGTGCACGGCGGAGCAGAGGTCGAAGAGCAGGTCGTCGGCGAGCTCCGGGACCCGGACGGTGCGTGAGCCGCCGCCGACCGTCGGCTGCGCCTCGAGCACCCGCACCCCCATCCCGGCGCGGGCGAGCGTCACCGCGGCCGCCAGGCCGTTGGGCCCGGAGCCCACCACAACCGCGTCGAGCAGGGTCATCGCTCCATCGAATCACGAGGAGCCCGGGATGTGGTCGGTGACATCGGTCGCACGGCGCGTCGCCCGCCCGCCGCCCCTCCCCTTCGAGACCGAGGTTGCTTCGCTTTGAGGCGCGTCAAAGCGAAGCAACCTCGGTCTCGAAGAGAAGTTGTGCGGCCGGCGTCGGGGCGGGGCGGCGGGACGGGGCGGCGGGGCGCGGGCAGCAGTGCGGGACGACGGCGGCGGCGCGGGCGGGGGTCCCGCGCAACGGAACGAGCAGCCGCGGTACGGGGCGGCTGCTCGTGGGCCGGGCATCGTCGTCCGGTGAAGTACGAGGGCGGTCGTCGTCGGCCGCCGGGGGTCGGACGCCGGGGTCTGGGTCCCGGCAGTCCTGTGGGGGGAGTTCGGCGGGCGACGGGCGGGCCCTTCCCGCCCGTCGTCCCATCGATATCAGAGCGGACGAACCTGCTCTGCCTGCGGACCCTTCTGCCCCTGCCCCACCTCGTACTCGACGTTCTGACCCTCATCGAGGGACCGGTAACCGTCGGTCTGGATCGCGCTGTAGTGAACGAAAAGGTCCTGGCCGCCGGCGTCCGGGGTGATGAACCCGTACCCCTTCTCGGCGTTGAACCACTTGACGGTGCCCTGGGCCATGCGTAGTTCTCCTTGTACCTCTGCACGGGACACTCGGTCGACCCGTGGTGGTTCGAGCCTAGTGGTCCGGCTCACACCAGGGAACCCTCTATGTCCGGTATGAGGCATTAAGCGCAGGGCGAACGCGCAGGTCAGAGCGCCGCGCGGCGACTCCGGTAAGCGAATATCAAGGTAGTGGTACAAGTTGGCGACAACATCCGCCAGCCTGTCAGCCCGCCAGCGGAGTCACCAGGATCACCCACACACCCTCGGTCGGGTGCGCGGAGACGTCCTCGGACGGCTTCACGTTGGCGGCGTCGATGCCGAGCGTCTGTGCGATCGCGGTCGCCGTGTCCGCGCGGTCGCCGCCGTAGAGCACCGTGTTCGCGGTGACCGAGCCGGCGGCCGGGCCACCCTCGACCCCGGTGTTCTTCGGCTCGATCTGGCCCTCGAACCCGGCCGCCTGGAGGTTGGTCTGGGCAACGGTCGCCATGCCGTCCATACCCTCGCCGCCGTTGTTGTACACACCGATGATCGTCTCGGCGGACTTGTTCGCCTTGGCGGGGTCACCGGGGTACTGGGCCGCGGGTGCGGACTGGGAGGTCGACGGCGAAGGGCTGGGGGAACTGCTCGGCGGCGCCGAGGCCGACGTCGAGGGCGACGCGCCACCCGACGCCTCTGCCGGGTCGTCACCTCCCGACAGCAGTGTGATGCCGCCCCACGCCACGGCGGCGCACACGACGGCGACGAGCAGGAACGGCCAGGCCGAGCTCCAACCGCTGCGCGGCGCGCGGTGCACACCCACAGGTGCGCCCCCGGGGACGGCGACGTCGAACTCGTCGGGCGGGTAGGGGTAGCCACTCTTCGTCACGGCAGAGAGAGTAGCGGGTCGTTGTGACGGATCGGTGCCGTCTCAGTGGTTCTCGTCGGCCAAACGGCGCCCGGAACGGCTCCGCTGCCGGGTCGCGCGGAGCCTGCGCAGCCGTGTGACCAGCATCGGGTCGTGCTCGAGGGCGGCCGGGGAGTCGATCAGCGCATTCAACACCTGGTAATACCGGGTGGCCGTCATCCCGAACAGCTCGCGTGCCGCCTCCTCCTTCGCGCCCGCGTACTTCCACCATCTCCGCTCGAACGCGAGGATCTCGCGGTCGCGGTCCGAGAGCTCGGTCCGGGGCGCGGCGGGCTCGACGTCCCGGACCGCCTCGGAGGCACCCGACGGCGCCTCCTCGGTGACCGGGACGTCGGCGACGTGCAGCAGGGAGTCCCTCACGGAAGGCGCCAGTCGACCGGCTGGGCGCCCTGCTGCTCCAGGAGCGCGTTCGCCCGGGAGAACGGACGGGACCCGAAGAAGCCGCTGCGCGCCGACAGGGGGGACGGGTGCGCGCTCTCGACGACGGGCACGTCACCCAGCCACGGCTTCAGGTTGCGGGCCTTCGCTCCCCACAGGATCGCCACGAGCGGCCCGCCCCGGGCCACGAGCGCGCGGATCGCCGCCTCCGTGACGGCCTCCCAGCCCTTGCCGGCGTGCGAGTCGGAGGAGCCGGGCCGGCAGGTGAGCGTCCTGTTCAGCAGCATGACGCCCTGGTCGGCCCACGGGCGCAGGTCGCCGTTGGACGGGAGCGGCACACCGAGGTCGGCCTGCAGCTCCTGGTAGATGTTGGCCAGCGACCGCGGCACGGGCCGCACGTCCGGCTGGACCGAGAACGACAGGCCCATGGCGTGACCCGGCGTCGGGTACGGGTCCTGGCCGACGATGAGCACCCGCACGTCCGCGAGCGGCCGCTTGAACGCCGCCAGCACGTTCTCCCCCGCGGGCACGTAGGTGCGCCCTGCCGCGACCTCGGCGCGCAGGAAGTCGCCCATGGCATGGATGCGCGGCTCCACGTCGGCGAGCGCCTCGGCCCAGTCCGGGGCGATGACCTGCGACAACGGCGACGGGGTCGGCGCCTCGGCGGCCTCTGCAGGGGGTGTCGGGTTCACGGTGGTCTCCACGTCCAGGAGGCTACCGGGAGCCACCGACACGGACAGCCTGTGCCAGCCGTCACACGCCTGTCCGACCGAGTAGCAGGTACACGGCGGGGCCCCGGCGCGACAATGAACGCCGTGAGCGCATCGACGACCCCAGACCCGGAAGGCCCCTCGACCGACGTCCCCACGTCCCCCGTCCGCTGGGCGCGGTACGTCGCCATGGGCGACTCCTTCACGGAGGGCCTGTGGGACCCGTACCCCGACGCCCCGGACGTGCAGCGCGGTTGGGCGGACAATCTGGCGGCGCTGCTGTCCGCACGGCGCATCGCCGCCGGTGAGGCCCCGCTGGAGTACGCGAACCTCGCGATCCGCGGGCGCAAGCTGCGCCCGATCGTCGCCGAGCAGCTCGACATCACGGTCGACGCGCGCCCGGATCTCGTCTCGCTGGTGGGCGGCGGCAACGACATCCTGCGGCCCGCGGCGGACGTCGACGCGATCTCGGCAGCACTGGAGGACGCCGTCGTCGCGCTCCGGGCGACCGGGGCCGACGTCCTGATGGGCACCGGGTTCAAGGCGGGCGGGTCCCTGAGCTGGACCAACGGCCGGGTGGGCGTCTTCAACGCCAACGTCTGGTCCATCGCGCGCCGGCACGGCGCGCACGTGCTGGACCTGTGGGGCATGCGGGCGCTGGGCGACCTGCGCCTCTGGTCCGCCGACCGCATCCACCTCACTCCGGAGGGCCACCAGCGGGTGGCGAACGCGGCGCTGGTCGCGCTCGGCCTGGAGCCCGAGGACGCCGCCTACGACACCCCCCTGGACGCCGCCCCGCCCGTGGCGTTCCGCGACTCGGCGCGGGCCAACGCCGCGTGGATGCGCGAGCACGTGGGGCCGTGGGTCAAGCGCCGCCTGACGGGCACCTCCAGCGGTGACGGCCGGTCCGCGAAGTGGCCGACGCCGCAGTCGTGGCCGCGCGCATGACGCCGCACGTCACCGTACACTTCCCAGGGTGAATCTCGGAGGCTTCCCGGTACGCCGGGGAGCCTCCGTCGTCATATACGGGCGCCCGCCCGTGCTGCGCCCGAGGACCGGTGGATGGTAGAGACGATCATGACCACGAGCACCCCGCTCACCGAGGGCACGCCGCACCTCGGCCGCCGGCGCCGCTGGACGCTCCTGGTGACCGTGGGCACGGGCCTGCTGCTGATCACCCTCGACAACTCGATCCTCTACACGGCGCTGCCCACCCTGACCCGCGAGCTCGACGCGACCTGGTCGGAGAGCCTGTGGATCATCAACGCCTACCCGCTCGTGATGACGGGGCTCCTGCTCGGCACGGGCACGCTGGGCGACCGGCTGGGGCACCGGCGCATGTTCCTGTCCGGGCTCATCGTGTTCGGGCTGGCGTCCTTCATGGCGGCGACGGCGCCCACCCCGGAGGTGCTGATCGCGGCGCGCGGCCTGCTGGCGGTGGGTGCCGCGGCGATGATGCCCGCCACGCTGGCGCTGATCCGGGTGTCCTTCCCGGACGAACGCGAGCGCAACATCGCGATCAGCGTGTGGGGCAGCCTCTCGGTGGTGGGCGGCGCGCTCGGGCCGATCGTGGGGGGCGCCCTGCTCGAGCACTTCGCGTGGGGCTCGATCTTCCTGGTGAACGTGCCGGTCGTGGTCGTGGCGGCGGTGGTGGGGGTCGCCGTCGCGCCCGCCGACGACCCGCACCCCGACGTCCGCTGGGACTTCATCTCGTCGGTGGAGGCGCTGGTGACGCTGGTCGGGCTGACCGTGCTCATCAAGGAGGTCGCGCGGACGGAGCGGGACGGCACCGTGCTCCTCGCCGCGGCGCTCACCACGGTCGTCGCGTGGTGGGTGTTCGTGCGCCGGCAGCGCCGTCTGCCCTTCCCGCTGCTGGACCTGTCGATCTTCCGCAACGCCGCCTTCGCCTCCGGCGTGCTGGCGGCCACCATCGCCATGTTCGCCATGGGCGGCCTGCAGCTGGCCACCACGCAGCGGTTCCAGCT
Source organism: Promicromonospora thailandica (assembly GCF_024171955.1). Lineage (GTDB taxonomy): Bacteria > Actinomycetota > Actinomycetes > Actinomycetales > Cellulomonadaceae > Promicromonospora > Promicromonospora thailandica. The sequence continues at coordinate 344,834 of NZ_JAMTCS010000005.1, forward strand.
CGTGACGGGTTTCTCGCCCCTGGAGTCGGGCCTGCTGGTGGCGGCCGTCGCGGCGGGCTCGCTGCCGTCGTCGCTCCTCGGTGGCATGTTCCTGCACGTCGTGGGCCTGCGGGTGCTGATCGGCGGCGGTCTGGGCGTGGGCGCCATCGGCGTCGGCTGGACGCTCGTGGGCGTGGAGCACGGGTTGTTCTGGCTGCTCGGCGGGCTGCTCGTGACGGGGCTCGGCCTCGGCGCCGCGATGTCGGTGGCCTCGACCGCGATCATCGGCAACGCGCCGGCTCGCCGGGCGGGCATGGCGTCGTCGGTCGAGGAGGTGTCCTACGAGTTCGGCAGCCTGGCCGCCGTCGCGCTGCTCGGCTCGCTGCTGACCACGGTCTACACCCTGACCGTCCGCCTGCCCGAGGGCGCGCCCCCGGAGGCCGCCCGCTCCATGACGGACGCCCTCACCGCCGAGGGCACCGGCCCGGAGGTGCTCGACGCCGCGTTCCAGGCGTTCGGGAACAGCTACGAGGTGGTCATGATCGTCTGCGCGGGCGTACTGGCTGTGGGCTCGGTGCTCACCACGGTGCTGCTGCGCCGGTACGGTCCGGGCTCGGAGTCGTCGGCCTACGGATCGAGCCACTGAGGCTCCTGCAGCCAGTTCGGTCGCCTGCCCTGAGATCGGTCGTTCGAGCGACCGATCTCAGGGCAGCTGACCGACGTCGGCGAGGTCTGGCTCAGCGAGCAGGCGGACGACCGCCTCCGCCGACTCCTCCGGGTCCACGCCGTCCGTGTACACAGTCGCCGTGGCGACCTCGGCCGGCAGCGGGTCGGCCACCCACCCGGCGATGAAGTCGTGGCCCTCGATGAGCCAGTCCCGGCCGCGGGTCCGGCGCGCACGCTCCCGCAGCACCGCCACGCAGCGGGCCGGGTCGGGGCTGGGACGTACGTGCACGACGTGCCCCGCCCGCCCCAGGGCCGCCCGCACCCGCTCGCCGTGCGCGGCGTCGGTGAAGCTCGTGTACCCGGCCCCCAGCGCGACGACGGCACCCGGATGGTCGCCCAGCACCCGCTCCACGGCGTGCGCGCGGGCCGGCTCCCACTCGGCCTCGGCCGCGAGCCAGCCGACGGCCTCGTCCCGCGCGAGCAGCCGCTCCAGGGTCCAGCCCACCTCCTGCCCGTACGTCCAGGACACCTCGTCGACGTCGACGAACGGCCGACCGAGACGTGCGGCGACGAGCCCGCCGAGCGTCGACTTGCCGGCGGCGAGCGGGCCCACGAGGACCACGGTCCGGGCGTGCTCAGGAGCGACGGGGCGCGACACGGGGCCTCCTGCGGGTGTCGGACGACGGCCCCGGGTACGACAGCAGGCCGGCACCGAAAGGTACCGGCCATCGCGCGAGCGTCCAGGCCTCCTGCGGCTTCGATCGGAGTCTTTGCCTACCTGTCATGCAAGAACGCGGGCAAGTGCCCAGCCATGCTCCCGGCATAGGAGCCGCGCCGCATCCCTCGGGCTCTTGATTCCGGCAGGCGCCCACCTGAGGCGCGAGAGCTAACGCCCACCGGTGGGCCTGCGATCATCAAGCCATGGACCCCGAGCTGCCAACAGTTCGCCTCAACCTCTGGCGAGCTGACGCCGTCGTTCTCTTTGACTGGCTCATGACCGTCGATCTGAATGCCGTACCCATTTCGCACCCTGCAGAGAAGCAGGCGCTGGTGGATCTGCTGTCGCGGTTCGAGCAAGACACCGACGTCATCTCGGCGTCGCGGGGAGAGATCGACGTGGCTCGCCAGGAGGTCGCTCGGGACATGGGCTGGTAGTACTCGACATGAACGGCAAACGCAGGTACTCCGGCCCGCCCGATGCTCAGCGCGTGTGACAGGCGGGCACGCAGTGGGCGCATCCGTTGGCCATCCTGTAGCCCCGCCGCTTGGCCTCGGCTACTGCGCCGCTGCACGACGCGAAGTAGCCAAGGTTGAGCCGGTTGCTTGGAGACGGGAGGCACCTCCTGGTGGATGCCAGGTCGTGCACCTCGTAGTCCCCGTTGGACTGAGCATTCTTGTTCACGCAGTAGTTCGGCATGGCGTGACCTCCTATGGTCTTTCGGCTCACACGTCTTCGTGTGCGCTCGACGCTATTCCTGGTGGTGAATGCGGTGCCGCAAAAGAAGGGGTTAGTGGCGGGTGAGGCGTTTCGCCTGCTGAAACCGACCGGGCTCCGTGACCACGTCCGCTCCGGCCGAACGCTCGAGCTACGGCGCCGAGTCGTGGCGTAGCCGATGCACGCAGAGCGCCGCTTCGCGACACCTCGACATCGGAGAGATGGACACCGATGGGTGTCCCTGCTCAGCGTCGCGGAGACACGGATGGTCCGATGCGTAGTCAGGCATTTCGTCAGGCACGGCCCGCTCTCCGGCCCCGGGTACGACAGCAGGCCGGCACCGAAAGGTACCGGCCTGCTGTGCTGCGTGGAGCCGCCTGTCGGGTTCGAACCGACGACCTTCCGCTTACAAGGCGGGAGCTCTACCAGCTGAGCTAAGGCGGCGGGCGGGGAACAGCCTAACGGTTCCGGCCCGGGAGGGAAGGGCGGGGCCCCGGGCCTCGGCCCGGGACCCCGCCGTTACCGCAGTGTCGTCACTCGGACGGCTCGGTGGAGGGCTCCGTCGACGGCGCGTCCGACGGCGGCGCCTCGCCCGTGATCGCCTCGGTCAGGGCGCCGACGGCCTGCCAGCCGTTGAAGCGCTCGCCGTCGATCAGCACGGTGGGCGTACCCAGGCCGCCGGTCTCCGGGTTGATGACGGCGGGGTCGTCGCTCGCGACCTGCGTGGCGGCCGTGACCCACTCCTCGTAGGTGTCCATGGCGTCGCCGCTCGAGATGCCCGAGGCGACGTCGACCGGCACGCCGGCGTCCCCTGCGATCTGGCCGAGCTGCTCGTCCGTCAGACCCGCGGTCTGCTCCTCCGGCTGGTTGGCGAACAGCGCCTCGTGGTACGCGTTGAACTGCTCGGGCGCCCGGTCGGCCACCCAGGCGGCCGAGGCGGCGGCCCGCGTGGAGTACTCGGTGCCCTTCGAGGTGCGGTCCAGGATCGAGATCGGGTGCACCACCAGCGTGACGTCACCGGCCTCGCGCATCTCCGTGATGCTCGCGCCGTTCAGCGACTCGAACTGACCGCAGATCGGGCACATGTAGTCGACGTACACGTCGAGCGTCTTGGCGCCCTCGTTCTCGGTGCCGGCGGCGCCGTCGGCCCCCACGGGGATCCCCGTCTGCTCGACGACACCTGCGGGGATGTTCTCGACCTTCTCCATGGGGGTCTTCTGACCCTCCGCGACGATCAGCCAGATCGCGACACCGAGCGCGATGACGGCGAGCGCGAGCCCGCCGAGCACGAGGATCCGGTTGCGCTTCTCGCGGGACTGCTGCTTCTTCTGGAGAGCGAGGGCCTCGGCACGGGCCGCGTCGCGGCGCTGCGCCTTGGTCTGATTCGTCGACATCGGGGTCCTTCGAGATGCGGGCCAATGGGGCGAGGCGCGACACGCGCCTCAGGTAAGACTACTAGCGCTCGCTGGGAGAGCCCTGGACGTTTCGTTACGATCCGGACCCGCTACCAGGTGACCTCGGGCCGGGCGCCCAGGGGCCACCAGAGCACGTCGACGGCGCCGTCGAACAGCGGGGCCGCGGCCAGCACGGCGAGCGCCAGCAGCACCACCACGAGCACCGCCTTGACGCGCCACGAGGGCGCGATCCGGCGCAGGAGCGGTCCGGCGCCCATCCGCGTCCCGTACGACGCCGGGCCCCACCAGGTGACCAGCACCGTGACGAGCATGGCCACCGCGAGCACGAGACTGTCCACGATCTGCCGGTTCACCCCGCCCAGCGACCGCGCCTCGATGGAGGGCTCGGGCGCGATGATCACGTTGCCCGGGCCGAACACGGCCAGGCCGATCAGCACGACGATGACGCCCGCGCAGACGCCGACGGCCGCGGCGGGCAGCACGCCGAACACGGCGCGCACGAGGTGCCAGGGCGAGAGCAGCGTCGCGACCAGCGCGTCGGACCGCGTGGGCCCGCGGCGCGCACGCCGGCTGCGGAACTCGTCGACCGCGATGCCCGCGAGGCGGGCCACGACCAGGGCGGCGACGAGCGTCACGACGGCGATGCCGGGCGCGGTCGCGGCGAGCGCCACCAGGGCCAGCCCGGCGGTGAGGAGAACGCCCGCGAAACCGCGGACGCGCGCGGGGCTCACCGCTACGGGGTCGAGGGACGGGGGTGCGACCGACGGCGGCGCGGGCCGCGGCGCTCCGACCGCGCGTCCGGTGACCGAGCGTCCGCGGACCTGGCCGGCGGGCGTGGCGGCGAGGTCGGTGACCCCGCCGACGGCGCCGCGGCGGCGGGCCGCTGCGCCGGCCGCGACGCCTACCCCCGTGCCGCCCGCGGCGGCGGAGACGGGCGGGCGTCCGACCGGGACGCCGTCGGGCATGACCCGCGTGGAACCGACGTCGGCCGTGGTCTCGGCCGTGGCCGCCGACCCGCCGAGCACGACCGTCTGGGGGCCGTCGGCGTCCTCCGTCCGGGCGACGAACGCCTCCGACTCGGCCTTGAGTGCCCGGGCCACCTCGTCCGGTCCCCAGCGTTCGGCGGGCACGGCCCGCAGGGCGGCGCGCAGGGCCCGCTCGGCGCGCGGCGGCAGCCCGTCGAGGTCGGCGTCGCCCTGCCGTGACCGGCGCAGCACCAGCTCGGTGGGGCGGACACCGAACGGCGCGCGCCCGGTGCCGCCGAACGCGAGCACGGCGGCCCACGACCACCAGTCGGTGTCCGGGCCGGGCTCGGCGCCGTCGAGCAGCTCGGGCGCGAGGTAACCGGGCGTGCCCATGACGAAGCCGGTGCGCGTGGCGCGGGGGTCGTTCGGACCCTGAGCGAGCCCGAAGTCGATGAGCACGGGCCCGGTCCGCGCGATGAGCACGTTCGACGGCGTGAGGTCCCGGTGCACCACGCCGGTGCCGTGCACGGCCTCCAGCGCGTCGGCGAGCTGGTCGGCGAGCTCGAACAGGTCGCGGGGGTCGAGAGGGCCGCGCTCGTCGATCTCCTCCTCGAGCGTGGGACCCTCGACGAGCTCGGTGACGATGAACGCGTCCGGCCCCTCCAGCTCGGCGTCCAGCACCCGCGCGACGGCGGGGTGGCGCAGGCCCTGCAGCGCGGCGGCCTCGCGGCGCAGGCGTTCGCGGGCGGCCGGGTCGTCGAGGTGGCGGTGCAGCATCTTGAGCGCGACGGCGCTGCCGCCGCCGTCGACCGCCCGGTACACGGCGCCCATGGCGCCCGACCCGATCTCGCGCACGACCGTGTACCCGCCGAGCTGTGCGCCGGCGGCAGGTACGCCCACGACCGAGGTCTCCGCCTCCTCCATGAGGCACACGGTATCGGCCGCGCACAGGCGGTGCCCGCCAGGCTCGGTGCGTTGACCAGCACCGGGACGGGCCCGGGACGCGAGTGAAACAGATCTCGTTACCCTGACCAGGTACAAGACCTCGGTAGTCTTGACGCAGGACAGCGTGACTCTTCTACAGCCAAGGAGCAGTACATTGCCGGGTAAAGACGGGTACGATCTGGTCGTCGTCGCGAACCGGCTCCCGGTCGACTTCTCGGTCGGCCCGGACGGCGACCTCACCTGGCAGCGGTCACCGGGCGGCCTCGTCACCGCCCTGGAGCCCGTGATGCGGGACGCCGACGGCGCCTGGGTGGGCTGGTCCGGCGCCCCCGACCTGGCGCACGAGCCGTTCACGGCCGACGGGATGCTGCTGGTGCCCGTGACGCTCAGCGCCACGGAGATCGAGCGCTACTACGAGGGCTTCTCCAACGACACCCTCTGGCCGCTCTACCACGACGTCATCGCGCCGCCCGCCTACCACCGCCAGTGGTGGGACGCGTACCGCCGCGTGAACCAGCGCTTCGCCGACGCCGCCGCCGAGCAGGCCGCCGAGGGCGGCGTGGTCTGGGTGCACGACTACCAGCTCCAGCTGGTCCCCCGCATGCTGCGCGACCTGCGCCCCGACCTGCGCATCGGGTTCTTCGACCACATCCCGTTCCCCCCGGTCGAGCTGTTCGCGCAGCTCCCGTGGCGGCGGCAGATCATCGACGGCCTGCTGGGCGCCGACCTCGTGGGCTTCCAGCGCAACGGCGACGCCGCGAACTTCGTGCGGTCGGCGCGCCGTCTCACCGGGTACACCACGCGCGGCCCCGTCATCACCATCCCGGACGCCGACGGGCGGCCCGGCCGGCACGTGCGCGCGTCGTCGTTCCCCATCTCCATCGACTCCCGCCGGTTCGACACCCTGGCGCGCACCCCCGAGGTCCAGGCCCGCGCCAAGGAGATCAAGGCCGACCTCGGCAACCCCGACATCCTCATGCTCGGTGTCGACCGCCTCGACTACACCAAGGGCATCCGGCACCGCATCAAGGCGTACGGCGAGCTGCTCGACGACGGCCGCCTCGACGTCGAGCACCACACGCTCGTGCAGGTGGCCAGCCCGAGCCGCGAGAACGTGGGCGCCTACCAGGAGCTGCGCGAGCACGTCGAGGTCCTGGTGGGCCGCATCAACGGCGAGTACGGCGAGCTGGGCCACTCGGCCATCCACTACCTGCACCACTCCTACCCGCCCGAGGAGATGGCGGCCCTCTACCTGGCGGCGGACGTGCTGCTGGTGACGTCCCTGCGCGACGGCATGAACCTCGTCGCGAAGGAGTACATCGCGGCCCGCTCCGACGACCGCGGCGCGCTGGTGCTGAGCGAGTTCACCGGCGCCGCAGACGAGCTGTCCCCCGGACCGCTGCTGGTCAACCCGCACGACATCGACGGCATGAAGGACATCATCGTGGCCGCCGCCACGATGGACCCCAAGGAGCAGCGGCGGCGCATGCGCCGCCTGCGCCGCAAGGTCCTGGCCGACGACGTCGCCAAGTGGTCGGAGTCCTTCCTCGGCGTGCTCACCGCCGTGCCCGCCCGGCCCCTCACCGTGGACCCGCGCGCCGCCGAGCCGCGCCACCACAACCTCCAGGACGCCCTGACCGCCTTCACGACGGTGCCCGAGGGTGCCCCCGCGCGGGGCGGCCGCCTCGCCGCGCGCATGAACAACGGCAACGGCCGACGCCGGAAGCCCGCCACGGGCTGGCTGCTCGCGTGCGACTTCGACGGGACCCTGGCGCCGCTGGTCGACGACCCCAAGGCGTCCGCCATGACCCCCGCCGCACGCGCCGCCGTCGAGCAGGTGCACGCGCTCACGCAGGAGGGGCCCGTGCGGCTCGCGTTCGTCTCGGGCCGGGACCTGTCCGACCTGGCGGAACGCACCGTCGCCCCGGACGGCACGTTCCTCGTGGGCAGCCACGGGGCCGAGGCCGGGCGCGCCACGAGCACCGGAGTGGAGCAGGTCCCGTTCCACCTCAGCACCACGCAGTCCGGCCAGCTCGACGCGCTGGTCGCGGGCTTCGAGTCCGCGGTCTCGGGCCGGGAGGGCGCGTGGGTGCAGGTCAAGCCCGCCGCCGCCGTCGTGCACACGCGGCTGGCGAGCGTGGACGACGCCGCCGCCATCACCGTGGCCGCCGACGAGGTGGCCGCCAACCTGGGCCTGCCGGCGATGCACGGCAAGGACGTCGTCGAGGTGTCGGTGGTGACCACGAGCAAGGGCGAGGCGCTGCGCCGCCTGCGCGGCACGGTCGCGGCCGAGCTCGGCGTCGAGAAGGTGCGCGTGCTGTACGCGGGCGACGACACGACCGACGAGAACGCCTTCGGTGCGCTCGAGTCGGGCGACCTGACGATCAAGGTCGGCACGGGCGACACGCTCGCCTCGCACCGGGTGCCCGACCCGGACGCGCTCGCCGCCGTGCTCGCCGACCTGGCGCGGACGCTGCGGGGAGAGGACTGAGACGCGGCCTGACCCCGCCGTGACCTGGCCGATACCAGGATCTTGACGATGCGGGGTACGATCGCGCTGCAACAGTGTCACCGCAGACACGCAAGTGGAAGCAACGACACCCGACCACAACGGATCGTCCGGCACGTACCTGCCGGTGGAGGGATGTTTTCTCATGGCTACGGTCACCTTTGACCACGCGACGCGCGTCTACCCGGGCACGGAGCGCCCGGCCGTCGACCAGCTGAACCTGGAGATCGAGGACGGCGAGTTCCTCGTCCTCGTCGGCCCGTCCGGCTGCGGCAAGTCCACCTCTCTGCGGATGCTGGCGGGTCTGGAGGACGTCAACGGCGGGCACATCTTCATCGGTGACCGCGACGTCACCGACGTGCAGCCCAAGGACCGCGACATCGCGATGGTGTTCCAGAACTACGCCCTGTACCCGCACATGTCGGTCGCGGACAACATGGGCTTCGCCCTGAAGATCGCCGGCACCCCCAAGGCCGAGATCCGCCAGCGTGTCGAGGAAGCCGCCAAGATCCTCGACCTGACCGAGTACCTGGACCGCAAGCCCAAGGCCCTCTCCGGTGGCCAGCGCCAGCGCGTGGCCATGGGCCGCGCCATCGTGCGCCAGCCCCAGGTCTTCCTCATGGACGAGCCCCTGTCCAACCTGGACGCCAAGCTGCGCGTGCAGACCCGCACCCAGATCGCCTCCCTGCAGCGCCGCCTGGGCGTGACCACGGTCTACGTGACCCACGACCAGACCGAGGCCCTCACGAT
>NZ_JAMTCS010000006.1 GCF_024171955.1 Promicromonospora thailandica
CCATCGAGGGTATCGAGGGCATGGCGTCGTTCCTGGAGCAGGCTGCCACGACGCTGCAGGACGCGGACTCGCAGCTGGCCTCGGGCATCTGAGACCCGCGCCGCGCACCGCGGCGTGCGAGTGCCCTTCCCCGACGGCGGGGGAGGGCACTCCTGCATCTCCGGGGGCTTTCGGCGGGCGGTTCTCCACAACCCCCGCACGTCCACGTCGCGAGAGCGCGGTGAGGCGATCCTTACCGGTCGGTAGAATCGACGGCGGCCTTCGCTTCCTCCTGACCTCTCGACCGGAAGGCGCCCCTTCGTGAGCACCACCCGACCCCTGCGCGTCGCCGTCGTCGGCGCCGGCCCCGCCGGCATCTACGCGAGCGACATCCTGTCCAAGACCGACCTCGACGTCAGCATCGACCTGTTCGAGCGCCTCCCGGCGCCGTTCGGCCTGGTGCGGTACGGCGTGGCCCCGGACCACCCGCGCATCAAGCAGATCATCGTCGCGCTCCACAAGGTGCTCAGCCGCGGGGACATCCGCCTGCTGGCCAACGTGGACTACGGCGTGGACGTGAAGCTCGAGGACCTGCGCCAGTTCTACGACGCCGTCATCTTCTCCACCGGCTCCATCAAGGACGCCGACCTCGACATCCCCGGCATCGACCTCGACGGCTCCTACGGCGCCGCCGACTTCGTGTCCTGGTACGACGGCCACCCGGACGTGCCGCGCACCTGGCCGCTGGAGGCCCAGCAGGTGGCCGTGATCGGCGCCGGCAACGTCGCGCTCGACGTGGCCCGCATCCTGGCCAAGCACGCGGACGACCTGCTGCCGACCGAGATCCCGGCCAACGTGCACGAGATCCTCAAGTCCTCCCCGGTCACCGACGTGCACGTGTTCGCGCGCCGCGGCCCGGCGCAGGTCAAGTTCTCGCCGCTGGAGCTGCGCGAGCTGGGCCACGTGCCGGACGTCGACATCGTCGTGTACCCGGAGGACTTCGAGTTCGACGAGGGCTCCGAGGCTGCGATCAACTCGTCCAACCAGACCAAGCAGGTCGTCAAGACCCTGGTCGACTGGACGCTCAAGGACCCGGCCCAGAACACCGCGTCGCGGCGGCTGCACCTGCACTTCCTGCACGCGCCCGCCGAGGTGCTGGGCGAGGACGGCAAGGTCGTCGGGTTCCGCACCGAGCGCACCGCGCTGCAGGGCGACGGCACCGTCAAGGGCACCGGCGAGTTCCACGACTGGCCCGTGCAGGCGGTCTACCGCGCCGTCGGGTACTTCGGCTCCGCGCTGCCGGAGATCCCGTACGACGACGTCAAGGGCGTCATCACCAACCGCGAGGGCCGCGTCGTCGACATCGACGGCAACCAGGTGCCCGGCGTGTACGCCACCGGCTGGATCAAGCGTGGCCCGGTGGGCCTCATCGGCCACACCAAGTCGGACGCGTCGGAGACCATCCGGCACCTCGTCGAGGACGTCACCGGCGTGGCGGACGGCGAGGCCCCGGGAGACCTCGACGGCGGCCGCACCGCGCCGCAGGGCGACCCGCAGGCGGTCACCGAGTTCCTCGCCGGCAAGGGCGTGGACTACATCGAGTGGTCCGGCTGGGAGCTCCTGGACGCGCACGAGCGCGCGCTGGGCGAGGCCGCCGGCCGCGAGCGGATCAAGGTCGTCCCGCGCGACGAGATGGTGACGATCAGCCGCTCGCCGAAGTAGAACTGTGGCGAGATAGAACTGGGGCGGGACGAACCACCTGGTTCGTCCCGCCCCAGTTCTATCTCGCCACAGTTCTACTTCGGCACCGCCGGGGAACCCCGGACCTGGCTGGCGCGTTCTGGGGGTGGAAAGGAGTGCGATGCACAAGCACTACAACGGGCTGAAGACCGCCGCCCTGTTCGGCGGGATGTGGGCCGTGATCCTCGGGCTCTGGGCTCTGTTCGGCCGGAGCAGCGGCATGTTGTGGATCTTTGTGCTCATCGGTCTGGTGACCACGGCCTACGGCTACTGGAACTCCGACAAGCTGGCGATCCGCGCGATGCACGCCTACCCCGTCACGGAGCTCCAGGCGCCGGAGATGCACCGCATCGTGCGCGAGCTGTCCACCGCGGCGCGCCAGCCGATGCCTCGGCTCTACATCTCGCCCACCAAGGCGCCGAACGCGTTCGCCACGGGCCGCAACCCGCAGAACGCCGCCGTCTGCTGCACCGAGGGCATTCTGCAGCTGCTCGACGAGCGCGAGCTGCGCGGGGTGCTGGGCCACGAGCTGATGCACGTCTACAACCGCGACATCCTCACGTCCTCGGTCGCCTCCGCGCTGGCCGGCGTGATCACGGCCCTGGCGCAGTTCCTCCTGTTCTTCGGCGGCGGCGACCGCCGCGAGGGCGGCAACCCGCTCGCCGCGCTGGCCATGGCGTTCCTCGCCCCGGTCGCGGCGATGCTGATCCAGATGGCGATCTCGCGCACCCGCGAGTACGACGCCGACGAGGACGGCGCCCGGCTGACCGGCGACCCGCTGGCCCTGGCCTCGGCGCTGCGCAAGCTGGAGCAGGGCACCCAGCGCGCCCCGCTGCCGCAGGACCGCGACCTCACGAACGTCTCGCACCTCATGATCGCCAACCCGTTCCGCGGGGCCGGGATCGGCCGTCTGTTCGCCACCCACCCGCCGATGCCGGACCGGATCCGCCGGCTCGAGGCGATGGCCGGCGGCCCGTCGGGCGGTTACGGCCTCGGCTCGGGCCCTGACGCGCCGCCGTGGGGCACCCCGCCCGGCATGCTCTGACCCGTTCCGACGCCGTCCCGACGTCACCCGCGAAGCGGTCGTCCCGGCCTCCGGGGCCGGATACGGTGAGCAGATCCCGACCGGACGTGCAGGGGCGTCCGGGTGTCACGCAGAAGGAGCACCACACATGGCCGACTCGTCGTTCGACATCGTCAGCAAGGTCGACCGCCAGGAGGTCGACAACGCGCTGAACCAGGCCGCGAAGGAGATCTCGCAGCGGTACGACTTCAAGAACGTCGGCGCGTCGATCTCCTGGAGCGGCGAGAGCATCGTGATCGTCGCCAACTCGTCGGAGCGCGTGCTCGCGGCGCTCGACGTCTTCGAGACCAAGCTGGTCAAGCGGGGCATCTCGCTCAAGGCGCTGGAGCTCGGCGACCGGGAGCCGAAGGCGTCCGGCAAGGAGTACCGCCTCGTGGCGACGCTCAAGGAGGGCCTCGCGGGCGAGTCCGCGAAGAAGGTCACCAAGATCATCCGCGACGAGGGCCCGAAGGGCGTGAAGACCCAGATCACGGGCGACGAGGTCCGCGTGACCAGCAAGTCCCGCGACCAGCTCCAGGAGGTCCAGGCGCTGCTCAAGGGCTCGGACTTGGACTTCGCCCTCCAGTTCGTCAACTACCGCTGACGCTCCGGACGCGGGCGGGGCGCCGGGTCCCGGCGCCCCGCCCCGGGCTCACCCGACGCCCACCGGCTCGGTGCTCACCGGCCCAGCACCTACCGGATCGGTGGGCCGTGCGGCCGCGTCGCCCGTGACCGGTGCCCGGTCGGTGAGCGACAGCCCCTGGCCCCGGCGCCGGAAGAGCAGTGCGGAGAGCACGGCTCCCGCCGCGAAGAACCCCGCGCTCCACCAGTCCGCGGTCGAGTAGCCGGTCAGCGCCGCCTGCTCGGCGACGGCCGCCGAGGCCGGGGCGTGCGCCACCAGGTAGTCGACGGTGGCCGTCGCGGCCAGGGTGTTGAGCAGCGCGGTGCCGATGGAGCCGCCCACCTGCTGGCTCGTGTTCACCGTCGCCGACGCCACCCCCGCGAACTCCCGGTCCACGCCGAGGGTCGCCGTCTGCATCGACGCGGGCATGATCGTGCCCATCGCGAAGCCGATCATCATCAGGCCCGGCAGCACGCCCGTGGCGTAGCTGCTCGAGGCGTCCAGGAAGGTGAGGTCGACCATCCCGGCGGCGCCCAGCGTCATCCCGATCGGTACGAGCACCTTGGGGCCGAACCGGGGGACGAGCAGGTTGGTGCCGAGCTGCGCGGCGAGCACGAGCATCCCGATCATGGGCAGGAAGGCCAGGCCCGTCCGGATGGGCGAGAACCCGAGCGTGAGCTGCAGGTAGTACGTCACGAAGAGGAAGATGCCGAACAGGCCGGCCCCGGCGATGAGCACCGACAGGTAGGCCGCTCCGCGGTTGCGGTCGAGCACCACGGACAGCGGCAGCAGCGGGTGGGCGGCACGCCTCTGCCACCCGGCGAACGCGGTCAGCAGCACGCCCGACGCCGCGAGCGGGGCCCAGGTCAGGGGTGCGTCCCAGCCGCCGGTCTCCGCGTTCGAGAAGCCGAGCACGAGGCTGAACAGCGCGGCCGAGACGAGCAGGGTGCCCGGGACGTCCAGCCTCGGCCGCGGACCGCTGCGCGCCAGGCGCGGGATGAACGCCAGGGCGCCCACCAGGGCCACAGCGGCGATCAGCACGTTGATGTAGAGGTTCCAGCGCCAGTCGAGCGTCTCGGTGAGCACGCCCCCGAGGAGCAGCCCGACGGCGCCGCCCGCCCCGGCGATCGCGCCGAACACGCCGAAGGCGCGGGCGCGCTCGCGCGGCACGGTGAACGTGGTGGTCAGCACGGCGAGCGCGGTGGGCGCGAGAAGTGCGCCGAACACGCCCTGCAGGGCGCGCGCGGCGACGAGCAGCTCGAACGACGGTGCCGCGCCGCCCAGCGCCGAGGCGCCGGCGAAGCCGACGAGCCCGATGACGAAGGTGCGCTTGCGGCCCAGAAGGTCGGAGAGCCGACCGCCGAGCAGGAGGAGGCTCGCGAAGGCGAGCGAGTACGCCGTGATGACCCACTGCCGACGGCCGTCCGTGAAACCGAGGTCGGCCTGGGCGGAGGGGAGCGCGATGTTCACCACGGTGGCGTCGAGCACGACCATGAGCTGGGCGAGCGCGACCACGACGAGCGTGATCCAGCGACGGCGGTCCGTCGCGGGGGCTGGTGTCCGGTCCATGCGTCGGAGCATATACGGAACTGACCAGTTCCGGATACGGTGGGTTCAGTAATTGGTCCGGGTAGGGTCGTGGGATGCGGAGAGGAGGCCGACGGCGATGATGCGTGTCGAGCAGGCAGAGGCGAAGCCCCGGCCGGGCCGGAAGCGGGACCACACCCGGGACCCCGAGATCCTGGACGCGGCGCTCGACGTCCTGGCGGAGACCGGCTACGAGGGGATGACCATCGACATGGTCGCCACGCGGGCCCGAGCCGGGAAGGCCACGCTCTACCGCCGGTGGTCGTCCAAGTCGGAGCTCGTCCTCGACGCCGTCGGCTGGCTGAAGAGCCGCGACCTGGACCACGCCACGCTGCCGGACACGGGCACCCTGCGCGGCGACCTCGTCGCCATGATCAAGGCGCCCAACCTCCGCGAGAGCGAGCGCAAGCTCAAGGTCATGGCGGGCATCGTGTCGATGATCGCCCGCAGCCCCGAGCTCGCCGCGGCCGCCCACGAGGCGGTCGTGGAGCCACGGGCGGCGGTCAACCGGATCTTCCTCCGGCGCGCGATCGACCGCGGCGAGATCCCGCCGGACGCCGACGTCGAGAAGCTCTCCCTGGTCGCCCCGGCGCTGATGGCCTACCGCGTGCTCATGCTGGGCAAGCCGGTGGAGCCGGAGTTCCTGCTCTGGGCCATCGACCACGTCGTCCTGCCCGCGGCGGGCGTGCGCCCCACCACCTGAGCCGGCGGACCGGGTGCGGGGGAGCCCGCTCGCTCGCGGTAGCGTAGGGGCGAACCGGACAGGGGGTCAGCATGGACGTCAGCCCAGCCCGCCTGCCGCGGGTGGTCGCCACCGACCTGGACGGCACCCTCCTGCGCAGCGACGGCAAGGTCTCCGACCGCACCCGCCAGGTGCTCGCCGACCTCGACGCGGCCGGCGTCGAGGTGGTCTTCGTGACCGCCCGCCCGCCCCGCTGGCTCACCCACCTCGCCGACACCGTCGGCGGCCACGGCCGGGTCATCTGCATCGGCGGGGCGTGCGTGCTCGACCTCGCCTCGGGCGAGACCCTCGACACCTGCGGGTTCGGCGACGACGCGGTGCGCGCCGTCGTCAGCGGCATCCGGGCCGCGCTGCCGCACGCCGCGCTGGCGGTCGAGCGCCCCGACGGCGTCGCGTTCGACCCCCACTACCCGAAGCGTGAGCCCGCGCTGGACCCCGAGCTGTGGGCCGTCCCCGTCGAGGACACGCTCGGCACGGCCGCGGTGCGCGGACCCGTCTCCAAGATCCTGGCGCTCGACCCCGCGCACGTGCCGCCGCCGGGCGTCTTCGTCGACCCGCCGGAGGAGATCCGGCTGGCGCAGGAGTCGTTCTTCACCGCGGTGCGGGGTGCGGTCGGGGAGCACGCGCACCTGGCGTACTCGGGCGCCGTCGGCCTGGCCGAGCTCATGCCGCCCGGTGTGGACAAGGCTGCCGCGCTGGCCCGGTGGTGCGCCCGGCTCGGCGTCGACGCCGCGGACGTCTGGGCCTTCGGCGACATGCCCAACGACCTGCCGATGCTGACCTGGGCGGGCCGCGGCATCGCGGTCGCCAACGCGCACGCGGAGGTGCTCGCGTGCGCCGACGCCGTCGTCGGCCACCACGACGAGGACGGCGTCGCCGAGCACCTCGCCACCGCGCTCGCCGCGGTGCGCTGAGCCCCGGATCCTCTCCGCCCCGCCGTCACGTCCCGGCCCGCCACCTCGTCGGAGGGCGGACGGCGCGCAGGGCGCCGCCGGGACGGGCCGGACCGCCGGCCGTGCAGAGAGGACCACGATGACGACGGAGACCACCACCCCGCACCTGCGGACGCTGACGCCGCGCATGAAGAACCCGGCGACGCTCGTGCCGGGCGCCCTGCAGGCCCTGATGGGGCTGGGCGCCCTGGTCCAGGGGCAGGGTGTCCCCGAGGCGACGCTCGAGCTGGTGCACCTGCGGGTCAGCCAGATCAACGGCTGCGGCTGGTGCATCGAGTTCGGCCTGCGGCAGGCCCGCAAGGCGGGCGAGTCGGAGGACCGGCTCGCGTCCGTGCCGGCGTGGCGCGAGTCGCCCTACCTGTCCGACGCCGAGTGCGCCGCCATCGAGCTCGCCGAGTCCATGACCCGCCTCGCCGACAGCGCCGACGGCGTGCCCGACGCCGTCTGGGAGCGCGCCGCGCGGCACTACGACGAGCAGGCGCTCGCGGCGCTGGTGCTGTACATCGGGACGACCAACCTCTACAACCGCCTCAACGTGGCGACCCGCCAGGTGCCCGGCACCTGGTGAGCGCGGACGCCCGGCGCCCGGTCCCGTCCGGTCTCAGCCGAGCACCGGACACGCTCGCGTGACCGGGCCGCCGTGCGTCGGGTGCACCGTGATCGTGACCGCGCCGGCGTCCCGGCCGGACGCCGCGACGACTCCCGCCGCGGTGCAGATGACCTGATCGACGGCGACGGCGCTGAGGTCGGCGCCGCGCAGCGGCAGGTAGATCGTGACGTCGTCGCCGGTGTCCTCGACGACCGCGCGCGTGGCGGTCTCCGGCACCTCGTTGTGCAGGGCCGGGTCGGCGGGGTCGGCGTCGGCGAGGAGCAGCTGCACCGCGCCGAGCACCGTGCCCAGTCGGCCCGTGTCGCGCTGGTCGGGCCGGAGCCGGCCGGCGTCGTCGACGAGGTAGAGGGTGGGTCCGGGCGCGAGGCCGGTGGGCGGGTCGCCGCCGTCCTCGACGCCGCCGGTGCCGACGCCGCAGCCGGCCAGGGCGGCGACGACCACGGCGAGGGTCAGGGCTCTCCTACGCGGGTGCATCGTCGTCCTCCCTGTCGTCCTCCCTGTCGGCCGAGACCTCGGGCCGCCGGGGCAGGCGGAGCTCGAAGCGCGCGCCCCCGCCGGGGTCGTCGTGCGCGGTCACGTCGCCGCCGTGCAGCCGGGCGTTCACGCGCGCGATGGCCAGACCGAGGCCGCTCCCGTCGGACGACGTACGGGACGGGTCGCCCTTGGCGAAGCGCCCGAAGAGCAGCTCCGGGTCGGTCCCCGCGGGCAGGCCCGGCCCGTGGTCGGTCACCCCGACGACCACGTGGTCAGGTTCGGCCCGCACCTCCACCACCACGGGCGGGGCGCCGTGGCGCAGCGCGTTGCCCACCAGGTTGGCGACCACCAGGTCGACACGCCGCACGTCGACCCGCGCGGGCACCGGGCCCGCCGCCGCCACGGCGACGTCCGCCCAGCC
Organism: Promicromonospora thailandica; assembly: GCF_024171955.1. GTDB lineage: Bacteria > Actinomycetota > Actinomycetes > Actinomycetales > Cellulomonadaceae > Promicromonospora > Promicromonospora thailandica. The sequence continues at coordinate 8,192 of NZ_JAMTCS010000006.1, forward strand.
CCGGGTGCGGACGGTGCCGGTCACGACGTGCACGACGTCGACGTGCTCCGGCCGGAGGTCCCCGACGCCCGCGTCGAGGCGGGACAGCTCCAGCAGGTCCTCGGCCAGTCGCGCCAGCCGCCGGGTACGGTCCACGGCCATGGTCGCGAGCTCCAGGTCCTGGTCCGACCGCCCGGCGGCGTCGGCCCGGAGCACCTCTATGATCGAGGTCAGGGCCATGATCGGCGTGCGCAGCTCGTGGGACACGTCCGCGACGAACCGGCGGGCCTCCGCCTCGCGCCGGCGCAGCTCGCCGACCGACCGTTCCAGGGCGGCCGCCGTGTCGTTGAACGTGGCCACCAGGTCCGCGAGCTCGTCGCGCCCCGACGGCGTCAGCCGCACGCCGAGGTTGCCCTCCGCGAGCTCCGTGGCGCTGTGCGCGAGCCGCTGGACCGGGCGCAGCACGCTGCGGGACACCACGAGCGCGAGGGCGACCGCCAGCGGCAGGGCCCCGGCGATGGTCAGCACCACCACGCGCGTCCACCGGTCGAGCTGGGCCTCGGTACCGGCCAGGTCGTGCACCACGTAGACGTCGACGCCGGAGTCCCGGCGGCTGCCGTCCACGTCCGTGAGCAGCACGGGTGTGCCCAGCACGAGCCGGGGCCCCGCGTCGTCCGCGACCCGCTGCACGGCGAACCCGTCGTCGCGCGCCACCCGGGCGCGCAGGTCGTCCGTGATCAGGCCGAGCGTGCTCCCGGACGCCGACGTCAGGCCCTCGAAGGTGACCATCGCGTCCGGGCCGAGCGAGGTGCGCAGCCGGTCCAGCGCCTGCTGGTCGGGCGGGTAGGCGGTCTCCGGTGCGAGGCGCGTGACCTGGTCGCGGACGGTCTCGACGGCGCGCCGCTGGGTCTCCTCGACCAGCGACGCCCGCGCGGCGGCGTACCCGGCGGCCGACGCCGCCGTGGCGGTCACCATCGCCACCGCCACGAACGCCAGGACCATCCGCGCCCGCAGGCTCCCCGGCCACCGACGTCCGGGGCGCCGGCCCGTCCTCGTCCCGCGCACGCCGCCCTACACCGGCCCGAACCGGTAGCCGAAGCCCCGCACGGTCTGGATGAGCACCGGGCGCGCCGGGTCGGGCTCGATCTTCGCGCGCAGCCGTTGCACGCCGTTGTCCACCAGGCGCGAGTCGCCGAGGTAGCTGTGCTCCCACACCGACTCCAGCAGCTGCTGCCGGCTCAGCACCTGGCCCGGCGAGGCCGAGAGCTCCAGCAGCAGCCGCAGCTCCGTGGGCGTCATCGCCACGGGGCGACCCGCGCGGGTCACCGTCATGGCGGCGCGGTCGAGCACCAGGTCGCCCCACGCCGTCGTCCGCCCCGCGGCCGCGGACGCCGCGGGTGCCGCGCGCCGCAGCACGGCCCGGATGCGCGCGTCCACGACGCGCGGCTCCACCGGCTTGACCACGTAGTCGTCCGCGCCCGCCTCCAGCCCGCTCACGACGTCGACGTCGTCACCGCGCGCGGTGAGCATCACGATGGGAACCGTCCCGGCGCCGCGGATCCGGCGGCAGACCTCGAAGCCGTCCATGCCCGGCAGCATCAGGTCGAGCAGCACGAGCTCCGCCGCGTGCTCCCGGTGCAGCCGGAGACCCTCCTCGCCGCTGGCGGCGGCCGCGACGTCGTGCCCGTACCTGCCGAGCGCCGTGCCCAGGCCGACCCGGACGGCATGGTCGTCCTCGATCAGCAGGATGCGCGACATGGCTCCAGTATCGAGGAGCCGCCCACGCCGTCCACCGCTCCCCGCGGCGTTGCGACACGGTTGCGACATCCCGGCGACCGGTCCGGGACGTGCGCGCCCGAGCGTGGGGCGCATGAACCGCACACGACGACTCCTGACCGCCGCCACCCTGCTCCTGGCCGTCTCCCTCGGCGCGGCGGGCTGCGCGGCGGACGGCGCCCTCGGCCCTGCCGCGGCGGCCGCCGAGCGCAAGGTCCTGTACCTGACGTTCGACGACGGCCCCGGGGACGAGACCGTCGAGATCCTGGACCTGCTGCGCGAGCACGACGCCAAGGCCGTCTTCTTCGCACTCGGCCAGAACCTGGCCCGGCACACCGACCTCGGCCGCCGGATCGTGGCCGAGGGGCACGCCCTGGCCAACCACACGTGGGGGCACGCCGACCTCACCGGCCTGGACGACGACGACCGTGCGCAACAGCTCGACCCCACGGCCGCGCTGCTGCGCCGGCTCGGCTCCGAGAGCCCCTGCGTCCGGCCGCCGTACGGCGCCACCGACGACGTCCTGGCCGCGCAGCTCGACGCGCGCGGGGAGCAGCAGGTGCTCTGGACCGTCGACCCCGCCGACTGGTCCCGGCCGGGCGCCCGGGCCGTCGCCGCCCGGCTGCTCGACGCACCCTCCGGCGCCGTCGTCCTGCTGCACGACGGCGGCGGCGACCGCACGCAGACGGTCGACGCCCTCCGCGAGGCCCTGCCGCGTCTCGCGGCGCGGGGCTACACCTTCGACGTGGTCCCGGGATGCTGACCGTGGACACCGCCCGGGAAACCACCCGGGAAACCACCCGGGAAACCACCCGGCTGCCCGCGCTCGACGGCCTGCGTGGCCTGGCGATCCTCGGGGTGCTGCTGTTCCACGCCGGGCACCTCGGCGGCGGGTTCCTCGGCGTCGACCTGTTCTTCGCCCTGTCCGGCTACCTGATCACCGACCTGCTGCTCCGCGAGGCCCGGGGCACCGGCACCGTGTCGCTCACCGCGTTCTGGGGCCGGCGGGTCCGCCGCCTGCTGCCCGCGCTCGCCGTCCTGCTCGTCGGTGGAACGCTGCTCGCCGCGGCCTCCGGCGACGACGACCTGTGGCGGTCGGCGCTGTCGGACGGACCCTGGGCCCAGGCCAACCTGGTCAACTGGCACCTGCTCGGCGAGAACGCAGGCTACTGGGCCGGTCACGGCGCCGAGCGGCCGTTCGGGCACCTGTGGAGCATCGCCGTCGAGGAGCAGTTCTACCTCGTCTGGCCGCTGGTCGTGCTCCTCCTCGTGCGGCGGGCGCACCGCGCCGGGACCCCCTCGGCCGAGGCCTGGGTCGCCGGGGTCGCGGGGCTCGTGTCCCTCGTCTCGCTCGCCCTCATGGTGCTGCTCACCGACCCCGCCGACACCACCCGCGTCTACACCGGCACCGACACCCGCGCGTTCTCCCTCGTGCTCGGCGCGCTCGTCGCCACGGCCCCGGTCCGGCAGGCCATGGACCGGGCGCTGGACCGGCTCCCCGCCCGGCAGGCGGGCGGGGTCCTGACCGGGCTCGCCGCCGCCCTCGCGGCACTCTGGTGGGCCGCCGACGGCGAGTCGACCCCGTGGCTGTTCCAGGGCGGCCTGTTCGCCCACTCCCTGGGCGCGGCGCTGCTCGTCGCGGCGGTGGCCGTGCACGGCGTCCGCGCCCCCGGCGGCCTCGTCGTCCGCGGGCTCGCCGCGCGGCCGCTGCGCGCACTGGGCCTGGTGTCCTACAGCCTCTACCTGTGGCACTGGCCCGTCTACCTGCTGCTGACCGAGGACCGGCTCGGCCTGTCCGGCTGGCCCCGCACCGCCGTCCTGGTCACGGTCTCGGTGGCGCTCGCGGCCCTGTCCACGTACCTCGTCGAGAACCCGGTGCGGTACCGCGCGCGCTGGGCACGGGGCCGGTCCGGCCTCCTCGCGACGGTCGCGGTGACGCTGGCCGTGGCCCTGTTCTGGGTGGCGGCACCCCGGCCCCCGGCGGCGGACGTCGACGCGGGTGCGCTGGGGTCGGACGCGCCGCCGTCCGCGGCCGGTCCCTCCCCGCTGTCGGACGTGCTGCTCCTGGGCGACTCCGTCGCGGCGGGCGAGGCGCTGCCGCTCGACGCCGCCCTGGCGGCCGCGGGCGTGACCCTGGAGTCGCGGGCGGCGGACGGCGGCGGGGGCGTCGTCGGGCCGCTGGCCGAGGCGACGTGGGCCGACCTGCCGGGGGCCGTCGCCGCGGCAGGGCCGGACGTGATCGTCTACCAGCTCACGACCTACGACTGGGGTACGGAGCAGGAGCAGCGAGCGGGCTACGAGCGTCTGGTGCGCACGGCGTCGGGTGCCGGGGCCGACCTCGTGCTCGTCCCGTCCCCGCCGATCCGGCCCGACGACTTCTACGCGCCGCACCTGGGCGAGCTCGACCGTGCCGAGCGCGTCGCCCGCGAGGTGGCCGCCGCCTCGGCCGGCCGCGCCTTGTACCTCGACAGCGCCCCGGTCTGGGGCGACACGTACCGGCGCGTGCGGGACGGGCTGCCGGACCGCAGCAGCGACGGCATCCACACCTGCCCGCAGGGTGCGGCCCGGTTCGCCGCCTGGCTCGTGGACGAGCTGGCCCGGCGGTACCCCGGGTTCACGCCCGCAGACCCGGCGGAGTGGACCGACGCCGGCTGGGCCGCCGACGCCCGGTTCACGGGCTGCTGACCCGGGGGCGCCGTGCTCAGGCCAGGCCGGGGCGCGGCGCCCTGCGGGCCCGCCGCACGCCGTCCACCGTGAGCAGCACGAGCGCGACCCACACGAGCACGAACCCGGCCCACCGGGCCGGCGGCATGTGCTCGTGGAAGACCACCAGCCCCACGACGAACTGCAGGGCGGGCGCCAGGTACTGCAGCATCCCCACGACGGACAGGGGCAGCCGCCGCGCGGCGGCGCCGAACAGGAGGAGGGGCAGCGCGGTGACGACGCCCGCCGACATGAGCAGCAGCACGTGCCCGGTGCCGTGCCCCGTGAACGTGCCCGCGCTGCCCAGGAACGCCAGGTAGGCGACGGCGACGGGCGTGGCGACCGCCGTCTCGACCGCGAGACCGGGCAGTGCGGTGACCGTGCGGCCCACGCGGTTCTTCACGAGCCCGTAGAGGCCGAACGACAGCGCGAGGCACAGCGAGATCCACGGCAGCCCGCCCAGCCCGGTGGACAGCACGACGACGGCGGCGCCACCGAACCCGATGGCCAGCCACTGCACGGGGCTCAGCCGCTCGCGCAGCACGAGCACGCCGAGCAGCACCGTCACGATGGGGTTGATGAAGTAGCCGAGGGCGGCGTCGAGCACGCGGTCGGACAGGACGGCGTACACGTACACCACCCAGTTCACGATGATGAGGGCGGCGGCGACGCAGAACGTGCCCAGGATCCGGGGGGTGCGCAGCGCGGTCACGAAGTCGCCGAGCTGACGCAGCGCGACGAGGGCGATCAGGCAGAAGACGAGGCTCCACACGATGCGGTGCGCCACGATCTCCAGCGGGCCCGCCGGCTCCAGCAGGGGGAAGAACAGGGGCATGGCGCCCCAGAGCACGTAGGCGCCGACGCCCAGGGGGAGGCCCCAGCGATCCTGTTGTTGTGTCACTGCGTCACGATAGGTCGCGCGCGCTCCCGCGGGCCCCGCGGGCGCTGTGGGGCTCGTCACCTGGCGGGGGTGCTTTTCGATTTCTCGCAGGCGCCGTCGGGGGGATATGGTTGGCACCGTTCACGGCTGGTTGCCCGAGCGGCCAAAGGGATCTGACTGTAAATCAGACGGCTCAGCCTTCGGGGGTTCGAATCCCTCACCAGCCACGTGAAGCACCGAAGGGCCCGTCCGGCAGCACCGGACGGGCCCTTCGTCGTCGGCCCGTCGGGCCCGCGAGCGGGCCGTGCCGGGGCCTCCGAAAGGGCCCGGGACCGGGTCCGGAGGGCGCGCGGCGCACCTCACACCCGATTCGATTTCACGCCAGGCCGGAGGGCATGTAGAGTCTTCCTCGCGCCCCGATAGCTCAGTCGGCAGAGCATCTCCATGGTAAGGAGAAGGTCAAGGGTTCGATTCCCTTTCGGGGCTCTGTGATCGACGCGGGGTCGTCCTTCGGGCGGCCTCGCGTTGAGTCACGCGCGGCGGGGTAGCTCAGCTGGTCAGAGCGCACGACTCATAATCGTGAGGTCGCGGGTTCGAGCCCCGCCCTCGCTACCAAGCAAGTACACCCGTCCGGCGTTCCGTGCCGGACGACGAGAAGACACATGGCGCCTCCCTCTCGAGGCGCGGAGGTGAGAGCCATGGCAAGCAAGAGCGCGGACGTCCGCCCGAAGATCACGCTGGCATGCGTGGACTGCAAGGAGCGGAACTACATCACCAAGAAGAACCGCCGCAACGACCCCGACCGTCTCGAGCTGGCGAAGTTCTGCCCGCGCTGCGGCAAGCACACGTCGCACCGCGAGACCCGCTGAGTCTCGTAGCGAGCTCACACCGACGTGGCGAACGCTGACTTCGAGGGCCGGGTCTACCCGGCCGACGCCCCCTACTCCGTAGGCCGCGAGAAGATCCGCGAGTTCGCCGTCGCCGTCGGTGCCACCCACCCCGCGCACCACGATCTCGTGGCGGCGCGGGGTCTGGGCTATCCGGACCTTGTCGCACCGCCGACGTTCGCCGTCGTCGTCGCGCAGCGCACCGAGGCGCAGTACGTCCGCGACCCCGAGGCCGCGATCGACTTCTCCCGCGTGGTCCACGCGGACGAGCGCTTCACGCACCACCGCCCGATCGTCGCCGGCGACGAGCTCACGACGGTGCTGCACGTGGACCGCATCGTCTCCCGCGGGGCCATCAGCATGGTGACCACGCGCTGCGAGATCTACGCGATGCCGCAGCACGTCGAGGTGCCGTCGCCCGAGGCGGAGACCCCCGGCGAGCACGTCGCCACCGTCACGTCCACGCTCGCGATCCGAGGTGAGGACGCATGACCCGCCCCGACCTCGCGGCCCTGTCCGTCGGCGACGTGATCGGCCAGCGCACCGTCACCTTCGACCGCGCCGCCCTGGTTCGCTACGCCGGCGCCAGCGGCGACCTCAACCCGATCCACTGGAACGACCGGTTCGCCCAGGAGGCGGGCCTGCCGGGCGTCATCGCGCACGGGATGCTCACCATGGGCACCGTCGTCGGCCTGGTCACCGAGTGGGCGGGCGACCCGGGCGCCGTCGTCGACTACCAGACGCGGTTCACCAAGCCCGTCGAGGTGCCGAACCCGGGGGTCGCGACCATCGACGTGACGGCCACGATCGGTGCCGTCGACGCCGAGGCGGGCACCGCCCGCGTGGACCTCGCCGTCACGGTGGACGGCGCCAAGGTGCTGGGCCGCGCCCAGGCCCAGGTGCGGCTCTGACGTCCGCGCCGACCTGACGCGTCCGGAGCAATTCACCCCGGGGTCTTCTCACGGCGTGCCTGATCGGGTGTGATGCTCTCGTCCGGTTTTTCGCCCGGCACGACGAGAGGATCTTTTCGTGACGTCACGACGACGTGTCACAGCCCTGGCCACGATGGCCGGGGTGCTCCTTCCGCTCATCCCCCTGTCGGCCGCGGCCGCGCCCCCGGCCGCGTCGTCCGGGGCGGCCGCCGGTGACGAGACCGTCGCCTGTGCCCCGGTGCTGGCCGCCGGGTCGCTCGACGAGTCGTTCGCCGCGGCGGCCGAGGCCACCGGGGTTCCGGCGGACCTGCTCAAGGCCGTCTCCTACCTGGAGTCCCGCTGGGACCAGCACGCCGGCCAGGCCAGTGCCGACGGTGGCTACGGGGTGTTCAACCTCGCGGGTGGCGCCGAGCCGGGGCACGCGCACGGCCACGGCCTGCCGCTGTCCGCGGTGACCGACAAGGACGGCCCGGCCCGCGAGGGCACCTCCGAGCTGGCTCGCGCGGCGGCCCTGACCGGCCTGAGCGAGCACGCCCTCACCACCGACGCGCAGGCGAACGTGTGCGGTGGCGCGGCCCTGCTCGCGGCCTACCAGGACCAGGCGGTGCGCGACGGCGCCGCTGCCGGCACCGCGGACCTCACCGCCTGGAAGGACGCCGTCTCCCGCATGAGCGACATCGAGGGTTTCGCGGCCGGCGTCTACCGGACGCTGCGTGACGGCGCGGGTGCCACCACGCCCGCCGACGGCGCGGTGATCCTGGCGGGCAACCACGACGTCGTCGTGCCGCAGGATGGTAGGACGAGCGACCCGGCGGCCGACTGCCCGGCCGAGCTCGGGTGCGAGTGGCTGCCCGCCCCGTACCAGAAGGGCTCGCCGGACCTCCCGGACGGCACCGGCGACTACGGCAACCACGACCAGGCCGACCGCACGGGCGAGGGCGGCCCGAGCCTCGACTACATCCTGATCCACGACACCGAGACGGCCTACCAGCCCAGCGTGAACCTGGTGCAGGACCCGACCTACCTGGCCTGGAACTACACGCTGCGGTCGGCCGACGGGCACGTGGCGAACCACCTGGACCCGGCCGACGTCGGCTGGCACGCCGGCAACTGGTACCTCAACATGCACTCGATCGGCCTGGAGCACGAGGGCTGGGCGGGCACGGGCACCTGGTTCACCGAGGCGATGTACCGGTCGTCGGCGGCGCTGGTGCGGTACCTCGCGGCGAAGCACGACATCCCGCTCGACCGGGCGCACGTCATCGGCCACGACCAGGTCCCGGGCATCCTGCCCGGCTACACGAAGAACGTGCACTGGGACCCGGGCCCGTACTGGGACTGGGACCACTACTTCGAGCTGCTGGGCGCGCCCATCGGCGGCGGGCTGGAGGCGACGACGGACGTCGCGCCGGGTGACGTCGTCGAGGTGCGCACGGGCTACGCCGACAACCCGAACGTGGTGACGGGCTGCGAGGAGGCCTCGCCGGGCTCGGGCGACTGCGTCGAGGGCGCGGGCACCAACTTCCGGTACCTCTACCAGGAGCCGTCCGCCGACGCGCCGCTGGCCAAGGACCCGGGCTGGAAGCCGGACGGCTCCGCCGGCACCACGTACGCGAGCGACGTGAGCGCACGCGTGCAGTCGGGGCACAAGCTCGTCGTCGACCAGGTCGAGGGTGACTGGCTGGGCGTGTGGTGGGCCGGTTCGCTGGCCTGGCTGCACAACCCGGCCGGGCGCCCGGTCGTGGTGCCGGCCACGGCGAAGACCGTCACCGTGGCGGGCGACGGCCCCGCCCCGGTCTACGGCCGCGCGTACCCGGAGACCGCCGCCTATGCGGCCCACCCGGACGTGCCGGTGCAGGAGGTCACGCCCATCGAGTACACGGTCGGTGCGGGCCAGGCCTACGCCGTGGCGGACGACCACGTCCCCTCCGACTACTACCGGGCCGCCACGTTCGACGGGTCGGGCCCGGGCGACCGCACGGTGGTCCGTGGCGAGGACGTCTACTACCAGCTCTGGCTCGCGCACCGGTACGTGTACGTCCGGGCGGCCGACGTCGAGCTGCACGACCCGGTCGTGGCGGACGTGACGGGTCCGTCGGTCACCGGTGAGGCCCGGCCGGGCCGCGTCCTGACGGCGCATCCTGGCACCTACCTGCCGGGCGACGTCGACGTGACCTACCGCTGGCTGCGCGACGGCGAGCCGGTGCGCCACGCGACCGGCCGCCGCTACCTGGTGACGGGCCGCGACCGCGGTGCCGACCTCCAGGTCGAGGTCACGGTGTCGGCCCCGGCCCACACCCCGGCCACCCACGTCTCGCCCCCGCTCCGAGTCCGCTGACCACCCGTTGAGTGCGGGATCTTCGCCCTTCTTCGTGGGCCGGAAGGGCGAAGATCCCGCACTCAGCGGTCACCAGTTCGGGGTGACCCCGGGGAGGTGGCGGGGGAGTGCGACGTTCTTCGGGTGGAAGACGTACGTCAGCCCGTCGGTCGACGTCTGCCACACCCGCTCGAAGTTCTCCCGCGTGTAGACGACCCGCACCGCCTCGTTGCTCGGCTTGTTCGGGTCGTTGATGACCGGGTCGCCGTCAGCCGTGAACCCGCGCAGCACCACCAGGTGGCCGTTGGTCCCGTACCCGGCCTCCGGCATCTCCTCCTCCTCGAAGTTGATGGAGAAGACCAGCGGGATGCCGGCCGCCACGAACCTCTCCGCCTCCGCGAGGGAGCGTAGCCGCGTCACGAACGTCTCCAGCCCGAACCGGCTCGCGTAGGCCGCGTTGAACGGCCAGTTGCCCGCGCCCTCGTACGTGTGGTCCCACGTGTTCATGGCCGCGTAGTCGACCTGCGGGTCGCCGTTCGGGGCCTCGATGCCCTCCAGCTCGGCAGGCGGCACCTCGCGCCCGTAGGAGTAGATCACCATGGTGGACGACGTCGGCGAGCACCACACCTGGCCGCCGCCCCCGAACTCGGGGTACTCGCCGCGGTGGATGTTCTGGCTGAGCTGCGGTACGTCGAGCACGGTCTCCCGGCGTAGCGTGAAGTCGCTCGTGCCCGGGTAGTGCGTGTCCGGCAGGTACTCGTTGGTCATGGTGCGCACCGCGTCGAGGCGCGGGGACTTCCGGCCGTCTTCCGGGCGGTACAGCGTGACCCGCGTCTGGAACGCGTCCGGCTCGTGCCCGGACTTCGCGACGTACGTGTCGGTGAACAGGTACGCGTCCTCGTCGGTCTGCCCGTTCACCGAGGTGCGGTGGATGTCGCCAACGCCCCGCTCGGGCGTGTAGTCGTCGCCCGACGCCCAGCGGCCCATCACGAACCACTTCGTCCAGACGCCGTCGGCCTTCCGGCCGCGGAACTCGACCTCGACCCACGTGCCCGTGGGCGTGTCGGCGTTCCAGGAGGTCACGGACTCGTCGATCGCGTACCCGGCCTCGACCACGGGCGACGTCCACCGGCCCGTCTCGTAGCGCACCGGGGACCCGTCGCCGAACGGGTCGGTGTACTCGACGACCTCGCCGCCGCCGCGCAGCACCAGGCCGCCGTGCGCACCCGGCCGGAGGTTGGTGGTCGTGCCCGCGCGCAGCTCCCGCACCCCGTCCCACGCGGTGAGCGTGATCCGGTTGTCCGACGCCGGTGCGGCACCCGCCGCAACCCCTGCCTGTATCACGAGCGCCCCCGTCGTCATCAGCGCGAACACCGTGGTCCGCAGCCTTCCCCTTGTCGACATGCCTGCCTCCGTGTCCCCGGCCCACGTCGGTGTGAACCAGCCGTTGACCTTCTTTACCAGAGGGACGGCCCCGGCAGAAGTGTTGTGCCCCCACCTGAAACGGGCCGAGACGTACGCCGGTCGGCGGTGCTACCGTCGTCGGCGATCCCACGGGTGCCCCGCGCAGGGGCTGAGATCGGGCTGGACGGCCCGGGACCGTTGAACCTGTCCGGTTAACACCGGCGTAGGAAGCAGGAGTCTGATGATGGAGCACACCCCGTCCCGCACGCTCGCGTACAAGTCCGACACGCACGACACCGGCCTGCGGGTGCCGGTCACCGAGATCAGCCTGGCGCCGTCGCCCGACGGCACGCCCAACGACCCGGTCCGGGTCTACCGCACACAGGGACCGGGCTCCGACCCGGTCCGTGGCCTCGCCCCGGCGCGCGAGCCCTGGGTCGTGGCACGGGGCGACACCGAGGAGTACGACGGCCGCCGTCGTGACCTCGCCGACGACGGGCGCGGCGCCCTGCGCCGTGGCGCTGCGACCCAGGAGTGGCAGGGCGAACGACGCCGCCCGCGGCGCGCCCGGCCCGGCCGCACCGTCACCCAGATGCACTACGCGCGCCAGGGCGTGATCACCCCCGAGATGCGGTTCGTCGCGGTGCGCGAGGGCTGCGACGTCGAGCTGGTCCGCAGCGAGGTCGCCGCCGGGCGCGCGATCATCCCCAACAACGTGAACCACCCCGAGTCCGAGCCGATGATCATCGGCAAGGCGTTCCTCGTGAAGGTCAACGCGAACATCGGCAACTCCGCCGTGCACAGCTCCATCGCCGAGGAGGTGGAGAAGCTCGAGTGGGCCACGAAGTGGGGCGCCGACACCGTCATGGACCTGTCCACGGGCGACGACATCCACACCACCCGCGAGTGGCTGCTGCGCAACTCGCCCGTGCCGATCGGCACCGTGCCGATCTACCAGGCGCTGGAGAAGGTCAACGGTGACGCGAGCGCGCTGACCTGGGAGGTCTACCGCGACACCGTGATCGAGCAGTGCGAGCAGGGCGTGGACTACATGACCGTGCACGCCGGGGTGCTGCTGCGCTACGTGCCCCTCACCGCGGACCGGGTGACCGGCATCGTGAGCCGCGGCGGCTCGATCATGGCCGGCTGGTGCCTCGCGCACCACCAGGAGAACTTCCTCTACACGCACTTCGACGAGCTCTGCGAGATCTTCGCGGCCTACGACGTCGCCTTCTCCCTGGGCGACGGCCTGCGCCCCGGCTCCCTCGCCGACGCCAACGACGCCGCCCAGTTCGCCGAGCTCGACACCCTCGCCGAGCTCACCCGCCGGGCGTGGCGCCACGACGTGCAGGTCATGGTCGAGGGCCCCGGCCACGTGCCGTTCCACCTGGTGCGCGAGAACGTCGAGCGGCAGCAGGAGCTCTGCGACGGCGCCCCGTTCTACACGCTCGGGCCGCTCGTCACGGACGTCGCCCCCGGCTACGACCACATCACCTCGGCCATCGGCGCCACCGAGATCGCCCGCTACGGCACCGCGATGCTCTGCTACGTCACGCCCAAGGAGCACCTCGGCCTGCCGGACCGCGACGACGTGCGCACCGGCGTGGTGACCTACAAGATCGCCGCGCACGCCGCCGACGTCGCCAAGGGGCACCCCGGCGCCCGCGACCGCGACGACGCCCTGTCCAAGGCCCGCTTCGAGTTCCGCTGGCGCGACCAGTTCAACCTCTCGCTCGACCCCGAGCTCGCCGAGTCGTACCACGACGAGACGCTCCCGGCCGAGGCCGCCAAGACGGCGCACTTCTGCTCGATGTGCGGCCCCAAGTTCTGCTCCATGCGCATCTCGCAGGACATCCGCGACGAGTTCGGGGGCGCGCAGGCCCAGGCGGCGCTGGCGGGCATGGCGACGAAGTCGCAGGAGTTCCGGGCGTCGGGCGGCGAGGTCTACCTCCCGACCCCGACCTCCCGCCCGTAACCCCTCGCTGAGTGCGGGATCTTCGCCCTCTTTCGTGTGCCAGGAGGGCGAAGATCCCGCACTCAGCGGGCGGGGTCGGTGAGGTCCGGGACCGGGCCCGTCGTCGTGCCCTCGACCAGGCTCACCGGGAGGGTCACCGACTCCGGCTCCTCGCCCGCGAGCAGGGCGACCACCGCCAGGCCCAGCGCCCGGCCCTTCTCGACCAGCGGCTGGTGCACGCTGGTGAGCACGTCGGGGGAGAGCCACGGCAGGTCGAGCCCGTCGAACCCGGCCACCGACACGTCCTCGGGCACGCGCAGGCCGAGCTCCCGGGCGGCGATCACGGCGCCGGCGGCCAGCAGGTCGGAGTGCGCGACGATCGCCGTGGGGCGGTCGCGCGCCGGCGCCCACTCGGACAGGATCTCGGTCGCGGCGTCGCGGCCGTGCTCCACCAGCGAGGCGGGCGTCTCCCACGACATGACCGGCTCCACGACGTCGCGCACGCCCGCCAGCCGGTTGCGGGTCGGGGTGCGCTCGACGGCGGCGAGACGGTCGGCGTCGACCAGCCCGGACCGCTCGTCGCGGCCGAACGGCAGCGTGATCTCGGCGATGCGGGTGTGCCCGAGCTCGACCAGGTGGCGCACCGCCTCGGCCGCCCCGTGGCGGTCCTCGACGCCGACCACGGGCACGCCGGGCACGTCCTGACCCTCGCCGATCACGACGGGCACGCCGCGGCGCTGCAGCGCCGCGAGGTTCGGGTCGTCGGGCAGCGTGCCCCACACGAGCACGGCCACGTCCATGGCCGCGGCCTCGACCAGCGGGTCGACGGCGGCGGGCAGGCCCGCACCGGCCGCGAGCCCCACCGACTGCGCGGTCGAGCCCTGCGGCATGCCCGGGATGAGCAGCACGCCGAGCCCCTGCTCACCGATGGCGGACACCAGGCCGTGCAGCACCTGCGTCGACACCGGGTCCCGGAACGACCGGCCGAGCTGGTCGCCGATCACGACGCCGACGATCCCGGAGCGGCCCGACCGGAGCTGGCGGCCCAGCGGGTTCGGCCCGGAGTAGTCCAGCTCGCGCGCCGCGGCCAGCACCTTCTCCCGCGTCTCCGGCGTGATGGGGCCGGCGCCGGAGAAGGCGAGCGATGCGGTGGAGACGGACACGCCTGCCAGCTCGGCGACCCGCGCGAGGGTCGGTCGTACGTTCTGGCGGGTCATCGTGGTTCCTTCTCTCGCCTCACGGAATCTGCTGGGACCATCCCAGGTTGTGGCTTACGGTCGGGAGATTCAATCGCACCAAGGAGTTCCGTGCCTACTGCACACGCCGCCGCCCGTGCCGTCTTCGTCGTCTTCGCCGCCAGCGGCTTCGCGTTCGCGAGCTGGGCCTCCCGCCTCCCGGCGGTACGCGACGGCCTCTCGTTCTCGGAGCAGGACATGGGCCTGCTGCTGCTCACCGGGTCCATCGGGTCGGTCGCCGCGATCCCGTTGTCGGGGCTGGTCGCCGAGCGGATCGGCACGGCGCGGACCGTGCTCTCCTTCGCCGGTGTGCTCGTGGTCGGTCTGACCGTCGCCGGGTTCGGCGTCGCGCTGGGGGAGCACCTCGCCGTGCGGCTCGGCCTCGTCCTGTTCGGCGTCGGGGCCGGGGTGTGGGACGCGGCGATGAACCTCGAGGGCGCGGCGGTCGAGCAGCGGCTCGGCCGCGCCGTGATGCCCGTCTTCCACGCCGGGTTCTCGTTCGGCACGGTGCTCGGTGCGGGCATCGGGGCCCTCGTGGCCACGCTCGGCGTCCCCGTGCTCTGGCACGTCGTCGCAGCGGGGGTCCTCGCGCTCGGCTCCGTCCTGGTCGCCATCCGCTACTTCTCGCCGACGGTGGTCGCGGCAGCGGTGCCCGACGGTGCGGCCGTGGGCACGGACGGCGCCGACCCGGCCGCGGTGACGCCACCGCCGTCCGGCGTCGCGGGCCTGCTCGCGGCCTGGCGGGAGCCGCGGACCCTGGCGATCGGTCTCGTGGTGCTCGCGTCCGCGCTCACCGAGGGCGTCGCGAACGACTGGGTGAGCCTCGCGGTCGTGGACGGGTTCGGCACCTCCGACGGCACGGGCGCCGTCGGCCTCGCGGTCTTCCTCACCGCCATGACGACGGCGCGGCTGGCCGGCACCCGGGCGATCGACCGGTTCGGACGGGTGCCGGTGCTGGTGCTCTCCGCGCTGCTGGCGTTCGTGGGCGTGCTGACGTTCGCGCTGGTGCCGTTCCTGTGGCTCGCGCTGGTGGGCGTCGCGCTGTGGGGGCTGGGCGCCGCGATGGGCTTCCCGATGGGCATGAGCGCGGCGTCCGACGACCCGAGGCGCGCCGCCATGCGCGTGGCCGCGGTCTCGACCATCGCGTACACGGCGTTCTTCGTGGGGCCGCCGCTGATCGGGTTCGTCGCGCACAGCACCGGCTACCGCCTCGCGGTGCTCGTGCTCCTCGTCCCGATGGTGCTCGGTCTGGCCGTGGCCCGCTCGGTGCGGCCGCTGCCGTCGGCGGCGGGTGTGCAGCGGCGGGTGTGAAGCGGTGGGTGTGAAGAGGTAGTGCAGGGACGGGCGCCGGCCTCGGCGCAGGCCAGGCCCGTCAGCGCGAGCATTGAACACGTCTGCCGCCCCCGGAAGGTTCCAGATCTGACAGACATCACCCACGCCATGTCGAAGATGTGCACAAATCCAACGCGTCAGGTAGATAGGCTTGCACGGTGAGCCCATACCCGGCAGACACCGTCCAGGCGCAAGCGGTGGCCCCCAGCCTCGCCGACCTCACCACGCTCCGAGTGGGTGGCCCGGCCGCCTCGTTCGTCGAGGCGGAGGAGGAAGCAGCCCTGATCGACGCCGTGAGCGCCGCCGACGACGCCGGCGTGCCGCTGCTGGTCGTGGGCGGCGGGTCGAACCTGCTGGTGGCGGACGAGGGCTTCGACGGCGTGGTCGTGCGCGACGCTCGCTCGGGGATCACCGTCGAGTCGGTCGACACCTGCGGCGGCGCCGTGGTGAGCGCCTCGGCCGGGCAGAACTGGGACGAGCTCGTGGCGCGCGCCGTCCACGAGGGCTGGGTCGGCGTGGAGTCGCTGTCGGGCATCCCGGGCACGGTCGGCGCCGCCCCGGTGCAGAACATCGGCGCGTACGGCCAGGAGCTGTCGGGCGTGGTGTCGCTGGTGCGCACCTGGGACCGGGCGGAGCGCCGGGTACGCACGTTCGCGGTGGGGGAGCTGGGCTTCGGGTACCGCACCTCGCTGCTCAAGCGTTCGATGCACAGCGAGGGGCGCGAGAGCGACCCGCTCGCCCCCTGGTACCCGTCGCCGCGGTACGTGGTGCTCAGCGTGCAGCTCCAGTTCCGGCTCGGCACGCTGTCCGCGCCCGTGGGCTACGGCGAGCTGGCCCGGCGCCTCGGGGTCGAGGTGGGCCAGCGGGCCCCGATGACGGACGTCCGCGAGACCGTGCTCGGCCTGCGCGGCGGCAAGGGCATGCTGCTCGACGATCCCGAGTTCGGCGCGGAGCCCGACCACGACCGCTGGAACTCCGGGTCGTTCTTCACCAACCCGGTCATCCCCGTGGAGCACCTGGAGCACCTGCCCGAGGACGCCCCGCGCTACCCCGTCCGCTCCTCGACGCCCGAGACGTCGACCGGCCCGAGCCTGGGCGCCGTCGACCCGGCGTTCGTCAAGACCAGCGCGGCATGGCTCATCGAGCGCGCCGGCTTCGCCAAGGGCTTCGGCCTGGCGGGGGAGCAGAGCCCCGCGCGGCTGTCGACCAAGCACACGCTCGCCATGACCAACCGGGGCGGTGCCCGGGCCGAGGACGTCGTCGCCCTCGCGCGCGCGGTCCGCGACGGGGTCCGCGACCGGTTCGGCGTCACCCTGGTGCCGGAGACCGTCCTGGTGGGCGTCTCGCTCTGACACCCCGCGCACGTGTCGGACGCTCAGGCCACCCGGGTGACCTGAGCGTCTGACACGTCGGGAGGTCAGTAGACGACGACCGGGGTGCCCGAGGGCGCGCCCCAGGTGTCCCAGATCCAGTTCATCGCACTGTTCGACACCCGCACGCACCCGTGCGACGCCGGGAACGCGGGCACCGACGCCGAGCCGTGCACGGCGATGCCGCCCGTGAAGAACTTCGGCCGCCACATGTCACCGAGCTCGAGCGTCGAGGAGTGCATCCGGTTCACCTCGCGGTACACCGCGAACGAACCGCGCGGCGTGTACGCCGTGTAGGTCGCACCCTGCGCCTCGTACGTCTCCCCGTTGCCGGACGACGCGTTGATGACGCGCACGACCCGGCCGTCCTCGACGGCGAGCACGAGCTGCCGGTCGATGTCGATCTCGAGCACCTTGCCCGACGACGTCTGCGCCCGCGGCACCACGCCCCGGTCCGCGGCGTCGAGCGTCACGTCACCCACCACACCGTCGCGGTACAGCCCGCCGGCCTTCTGCAGCGCGAAGACGGCCTGCTGCGTCTCGCTGCCGAACTCGCCGTCGACCGAGGTCACGAAGTAGCCGAGGTCCTGCAGCCGCTGCTGCAGGTCGCCCACGCGCTCGCCCGACGAACCGAGCTGCAGGTGGTCGGGCTTCTCGGGCTCGTCGTCGCCCTTGTCGTCGCCGTTGTCGTCGCTCGTGCTGTCGCCCTCGTCCTGGCCCGTTCCGCCGTCCTCCGGCTTCTCGTCCTCGCCGGGGTCCTCGCTCGCCTCGTCGCCCGGCTCCTGGCCGGTGCCGTCGCCGCCCTCGTCCGTACCGTCGCCCGCGCTCTCGTCCGGGGTCGGCTCGTCGGTCCCGGGTTGGTCCGTGCCCGGCTCGTCCGTACCCGGCTCCTCGGTCCCCGGCTCGGCGCTCGGCGTGCTCGGCGCAGGCGAGCTGCTCCCGGTGGGCGCCGGCGAGCTGCTCGACGCCGCGTCGGTCGGCGGCTCCTCCTGGCCGCAGGCCGACAGCAGGCCCGCCGTCAGCGCGACCGCGCCGAGCGTGCCCATCACCCTCGTACCGACGACCCGGCCCGCACCACGGGCCGGCCTTGCGTGCATTACCCGCATCGTGACTCCTCCTCGGCCGCACCTTCTGGGGCGGTGCGGCACCACACCCACGAGACGACGTCGTCCCCTCGCGAGTGTCCTGTATCTCTAACTGACGCGCGGGCGCTCAGGATGGTTGGGCAGACCTTTCGTCACCCAATCGTGACAGTGCCCCGGGCCGGGTGCGTGTCGACCGCGTCGGCCGGGTCGGGGGCCAGCAGCCACGCGTCGACCTCGGCCAGGAGCCGCGTCCTGGTGCTCTCCGACGCCCGGCTCGCCCGGATGGACGACGCCGCCAGCGCCGCGAGCTCGGTGTCCGTGAACCCGTGCGCCGTGCGCGCGATCTCGTACTGGTCCACGAGGCGCGACCCGAACAGGAGCGGGTCGTCCGCGCCGAGCGCCACCAGGGCGCCCGCGTCCACCAGGGTGCGCAACGGCACCTCGGACGCCTCCGCGTACACCCCCAGCCCGATGTTCGAACCAGGGTTGACCTCCAGCGCGACCCCGCGCTCCACGATGGCGGCGAGCACCCGCTCGTCCTCGGCCGCGCGCACGCCGTGCCCGATGCGGTCGGGCACGAGCTCCCGCATCACCTCGCCGATGTGGTCGGGGCCGAGCAGCTCACCCCCGTGCGGCACGGCGGCCAGCCCGGCCCGCCGTGCGATGTCGAACGCGGGCCCGAACTGCGACGTGTCCCCGCGCCGCTCGTCGTTCGACAGGCCGAAGCCCACCACGTCGCCCACACCGTCCCCCGCGTGGCGCGCCGCCAGCCGGGCGAGCGTGCGCGCGTCCAGCGGATGCTTCATGCGCGACGCCGCGACGATCACGCCCACCTCGATCCCGTGGGCGGCGCTCGCGACCCGCGCGGCGTCGATGACGATCTCGACGGCGGGGGTGATGCCGCCCACGAACGGGGCGTACGACGTGGGATCCACCTGGATCTCCAGGCGGCGGGAACCCTCGGCGGCGTCGTCGGCGGCCGCCTCGTCGACCAGGCGGCGCATGTCCGCCTCGGACCGCACGCACGCGCGGGCGGCGTCGTACAGGCGCTGGAAGCGGAACCAGCCGCGCTCCGTGGCGGGCAGGCGCAAGGGGTCGTTGTCGACGAGGGCCTCGGGCAGCCGGACGTTGTAGGCGGCGGCCATGTCCACGAGGGTCGGCACCCGCATGGATCCGGTGAAGTGCAGGTGGAGGTGCGCCTTGGGAAGACGTGCGAGGTCGCGCATCTGCGTAGTCTGGCAAAGCGGAGGACCGGTGGCAGCCGCGATCGTGATACTCCGCACTACTCACACATCCCGCGTATCTTTGGTGCGCTCGCGCCCCGCTACGTATCCTGAGAAGGACATGCCCCAGATAGCCGAAAAGACCGCTTCGCACGTTGCGCGACCACAGACACCGGTGAACCAGTGAACCAAGAGAACACGGGCGAGGAGAACGCGGCAGACCTCCCCGTGCACGTCGTGCTCGGCGAGAAGTACGAGCTGGTCGACGTGCTCGGCACCGGGGCGACGTTCACCGTCTACGACGCGCAGCGAGTGGCACCCCCGGCTCCTCCCGAGCCTCCCGAGCCCCCGGCGGCCGAGGCCGAGGACGGCGAGCGGGACGCGGCCGACGCTGCCGAGGACGACTCGGACGACGGCGCGGACACGACTGCGGAGGCGCCCGCCGCGGGCGAGGCGGCCGGCGACACGGAGCGCGCCGGGGAGGACGCCGCGGCGACCCCGGAGACCGATGCGTCCGAGGGCGGCGAGGCTCCGGAAGGCGCGGAGGAGACCGGGTCCGGTGCGACGGCGGACGCCGCCGCGACCCAGGAGCTGCCCGGCCCGGACGAGCAGGACGACGCCGAGGACCCGTTCGACCAGCCGCTCGTGGTCAAGGTGCTGCACCCCCACCTGGTCGACGACGAGAACGCGCGCGCGTCCCTGCGCCGCGAGATCGAGGCCTCGGCCCAGGTGGACCACCCGGGTGTCGTGAAGGTCCTGGACTCCGGCGAGGAGGACGTCGCCGGCGCGAACGTCCCCTGGACCGTCATGAACCGCATGCCCGGCGTGTCCCTGTCCGACCTGGCGGGTGACGACGGCCTGCCCTGGCGCGACGCGCTCGTCATCATCGACGGCCTGCTCGAGGCCCTGTCCGCCGTGCACGAGGCGGGCCTGGTGCACCGCGACGTCGCACCGCGCAACGTCATGGTCGACAGGCGCCCCGACGGCACGTACGGCGTGGGCCTGATCGACCTCGGCCTCACCCGCCCCGCGGGCGGCGAGGGCGACGGCGAGACGGTGGCCGGGTCGGTCATCGGCATGTCGCCGGAGCAGGCCCGCGGCAAGCCGCTCGACGCGCGCAGCGACATCTACGCCGTCGGCGCGCTCGCGTACTACGCCCTGACGGGCCACGCGCCGTACGAGCGCGCCCAGCCGGAGGACGTCCTGCGGGCGCACGTCAACGCACCGGTGCCCGCGGCGTCGGCCCGCCGCGCCGCGGTCCCGGCGTCCGTGGACCGGCTGGTCTCGCGTGCCATGGCGAAGGACCCGAACCGGCGGTTCCCGACCGCGGAGTCGATGCGCGAGACCGTGACCATCCTGCTCGGCGGTCCCGCCGGCCGGATGGGGACCAGCGGCGAGACGATGCAGCTCGGGGTCGGTGCCGGCGGCACCGAGGTGATCGACCCGGTCACGGGCGCGGCCGGCTCGGGCACGATGAAGCTCGGGCAGGTGACCGAGGGGGCCGACCGCACGACGACGATCGGCGCGGTCGGTGCGGGCGCGGTCGGCGCGGGTGCTGCCGCAGGGGCCCTCGGCGCGCCGGAGGCCGCGGCGTCGGTGCCGCCGCCCGTGCCCGCTCCCGCGCCCCTGGACCCGCCCGCGGAGGAGAAGTCCTTCTGGGAGAAGATGACCACCGGCCGCGGCCGCGTGGCCACGATCATCGTGTTCGCGCTGCTCGTGTTCGGCGGGGCGGGCCTCGTCATCGCGAGCATGCTGGACGACGGCGGCACCCCCGCGGTCAACCCGACCAACAGCCCCTCGACGCGGGAACCGTCGCGCACGCCGTCGGCCACGCCGTCGCCGAGCGCCACCGAGACGGACGAGCTCGAGCCGCTGCCGCAGGACACGTGGACCCCGAGGCCGACGCCGACCCCGACGCCGACCCCCACGCCCACGCCGACCCCGACCCCGACGCCGACCCCCACGCCGACGCCCACCCCGACGGGCGGCCCCACGGGCGAGCCGACGAACGAGCCGTCGACCGAGCCCACGGGCGAGCCCACCGGCGAACCGTCCAACGAACCGAGCGCACCCGTCGAACCCTCGACCAACCCGACCGGCGGCGGTCAGGCGGGCGGCGACACCGGCGGCGGGTCCGGCACGACGAGCTCCTGAGCCCGCGGGCTCAGGAGATCCAGCCGCGCTCGCGGGCGACCGTGACCGCCGCCGTGCGGTCGGTGACGCCGAGCTTGGCGAACGCCCTGATCAGGTGGGTCTTCACGGTCGCCTCCGTGATGGACAGCGCACGGCCCACCTCGGCGTTGGAGCGGCCGCGCGCGACGAGGGCGAGCACCTCGGCCTCGCGCGCCGACGGTCGTTCCGCGGCCGTGCGGACCGAGCTGACCAGGCGGGTGGCCACGCTGGGGGCCAGCACGGTCTCGCCGCGGGCCGCCGCGCGGACCCCCGCGACCAGCTCGGCGCGCGGGGTGTCCTTGAGCAGGTAGCCGGTCGCGCCGGCCTCCACCGCGCGCAGGATGTCCGCGTCGGTGTCGTACGTCGTCAGCACCACCACGCGCGGACCGGTCCCGACGATCCGCACGGTCGCGGCGACGCCGTCCAGCACCGGCATGCGCAGGTCCATGAGCACCACGTCGGGCCGCAGCTCGGCCGCGAGACCCACCGCCTGCTCCCCGTCGGCGGCCTCGCCCACCACGTCCAGGTCCTCCTCGACGCTGAGCATGCCCGC
The DNA here is from genome assembly GCF_024171955.1 of Promicromonospora thailandica. Taxonomy (GTDB): domain Bacteria; phylum Actinomycetota; class Actinomycetes; order Actinomycetales; family Cellulomonadaceae; genus Promicromonospora; species Promicromonospora thailandica. Next base: position 29,994 of record NZ_JAMTCS010000006.1, read on the forward strand.
CAGCCCCGACCGCACGACCGGATGGTCGTCCACCACCAGCACCCGGATCATCGGGCCACCCCCTGTTCCTGCGTCTCGTCCTGTGCCGGCCCACCGGCTGCGTCCCCCTCGTCGGGCACCCCGGGCCGGGCCTCGACCGGTACCCGCGCGCAGAGGCGGGTGCCGCCGCCGTCGGCGCCGGGCGCCACCTCCAGCGCCCCGCCCACCGAACGCACGCGGTCGCGCATGCCCGCCAGCCCGAACCCGTCGGCCGTGCCCGGAGGGATGCCCTGCCCGTCGTCGGTCACCACGAGCACCACCTCGTCCGCCGTCCGCTCGAGGCACACCGCGACCGTGCGGGCCCGGGCGTGCCGGCGCACGTTCGCCAGGGCCTCCTGGGCGGCCCGCAGCAGCACCACCTCGATGGCGGGCGGCAACGGCCCGTCACCCACGGTGCGGAAGTCGGCCTCGAGGCCGGTGTCCTGGGCGAACAGGTCCGTGAGCCGGCCGAGCGCCTGGGGCAGTGACGCGTCCTGCAGCGGCACCGGCGCGAACGCGGCCACCAGCCCCCGGGCCTCCGCCAGGTTCTCCCGTGCCGTCTCCTCCATCACGTGCAGGCGGTCGCGCACCGCGCCGCCGTCCCCCAGGTCGAGCGCGGCCGTGGCCGCCTGCGCCTGCATGACCACGCTCGTGAAGCCCTGGGCCAGCGTGTCGTGGATCTCCCGGGCCAGGCGCTGCCGCTCGGCGAGCACGCCCGCCTCGTGGTTGGTGCGCGCGAGCTCGGCCTGCGCCGCCCGCAGCTCGTCGAGCAGCCGCGCATGCTCCTCGGCCCGCTGCATCGCCACGTGGAACCACAGCCCCAGCCCGATCGCGAACACGAGCGTCACCAGCATCTGCGGCACCACCTCGGCCAGCACCGCGACGTCGAAGCCGTACCGGCCCGAGATGCCGATCGAGACCGCCGCCGCCAGCACCGCGCAGCCGACCACGCCCAGCCGCACCGACTCCAGGAGCATCCACACCTGCGCGAACGCGATGAACAGCAGGAGCGACGCCAGACCGCCCTGGGACACCGTCACCGCCGTACCGAGCACCAGCACCACCAGGTACGCCAGGGCCGACCGCTGGTCGCGGGTCCGCGCCGCCCGCGCCCCCCACAGCACGTAGGCGACCACGATCGCCCCCATGGCCGCGAACGCGACCGTCAGCCGCACCCCGCGCGTCCCCTCCAGCACCAGCGCGACCGCGGTCAGGCCGACGATCACGCCGAACGCCGCGTCCCACCACCGCACCTGCTGCCCCCAGCCGGAGTACAGCCGCTCGACGGCGGGAACCTCCTCGGCCGCGGCCTCCTCAGCCGTCATCGTGGCGTCGCCACCGGAACGTCCGGGTACCCACCACGAGCGCCACGACCAGCCATGCCGCCAGTACAGCAGCCGTCGCACCGTGCTGCCAGGCCTCCGCGGGCTCGGCGAGCGCGAACTCGTCCGGCAGGAACACCGACCGCATGCCCTGCGCCACCCACTTGAGCGGGAACAGCGACGACAGGTTGATCATCCACTCGGGCAGCTGGCTGACCGAGAAGAACACCCCCGACGTGAACTGCAGCACCAGCAGCGGCGTCACCACGACGGCGCTCGCCGAGCGCCCCGAACGGGGCACCGAGGAGTACGCGACGCCGCACAGCGCACCGGCGGCCGTCCCGAGCACGAAGACCCAGGCGAACGTGACCCAGCGGTCCGGCTCGTCCGGCAGCGGCACGTCGAAGACGAGCGCCGCGACCGCGAGCAGCAGGGCGGTCTGCACCAGCACGGTGGTCAGCGACAGGAACACCTTGCCTAGGAAGTACGACGTCGGGGGCAGGGGCGTGGCGCGCAGGCGCTTGAGGCTGCCGTCGTCGCGCTCGACCGCGATCGAGATGGCCAGCGTCTGGTAGGTCGAGAGCATGATCCCGGTCGCGACCATGCCGGGCAGGAAGTACTGCGCGAAGCTGACCGTGGTGCCGTCCACGGTGATCGGCTCGTCGTCGCCGAACACCGTCGCGAAGATCGCGAGCATCACGATCGGGTAGGCGAAGCCGAAGATGATCGAGTCCCGCTCGCGCACGTACTCCCGCAGCTCCACACCGCCCCGGACCAGGCCGAGCCACAGCGTGCCGGGCAGCCGGCGTGCGCCGGGGGCGGTGCGGGTCGTCGTACCGGTGGTCTCCGTCGTCGTGCTCATCACGCCGCCTCCGTGCTCGTGCCGTCGCCGGGCGCGGCGGCCGCGGCCTCGTCGGTGGGGGACTCGCCGATCAGCGCCAGGTACACGTCCTCCAGGGTCGGGCGCGTCACCGACAGGCCGGGCACCTCGGCCCCCGGTCCGGCCGCCTCGATCAGCCGGCCGACGACGGCGGTGGGCCGGTCGGTCCGCTCCGTGCGCCGCACGCCGTCCTGCTCCCAGGCCACCACCGGCGTGCGCGCCTCGGCGCCGCCCAGGGTGTCCGGCGTGCCCTCGGCGACCACGACGCCGTCGCGCACCACGACCACGCGGTCGGCGAGCTGCGCCGCCTCGTCCAGGTAGTGGGTGGTCAGCAGGATCGTCGTCCCGCTGTCCCGCAGGCTCGTCACCAGGTCCCAGAAGGAACGCCGGGCCTGCGGGTCGAACCCGGTGGTCGGCTCGTCGAGGAACAGCAGCTCCGGGCGGCCCACGATCCCGAGCGCCACGTCGAGCCGGCGCCGCTGACCGCCCGACAGCCCGCGCGCCCGGGCCCGGGCCTTCTGCTCCAGCCCGACGGCGGCCACGACCTCCGCCGCGTCGCGCGGGTCCGGGTAGGCCGCCGCGGTCGCCCGCACCTTCTCGAGCACCGTCAGCTCGCTCATGTCGCGGGAGTCCTGCATGACGACGCCGATCCGGGCCCGCCACGCCCGGCCGGCGCGCCGCGGGTCCTCGCCGAGCACCTCGACCTCGCCCCCGTCCCGGTCCCGGAAACCCTCGAGGATCTCGACCGTGGTCGTCTTGCCCGCGCCGTTCGGACCCAGGACGGCGACGATCTCGCCGCGCGCCACGTCGAGGTCTAGCCCGGCCACGGCGTCCTTGTACCCCGCGCGGGGGTTGCCGTACCGCTTGCGGAGGCCGCGTACCCGCACGGCCACGGGGTCGAAGTTCTGCATGCTGCGATCATGCTCCGGCGGCGCTCGCGGCGGGACGCCCGTTCGGCTGCACCTGGTGTCCCCCGTTCGGTGGACGGGGCGCGGAGAACGGGTTCGACCTACGGCCGTGGGTACCGTACAGTTGTGCCTCGGTGATCGATGCTCACCTCATGTGGTGCGCCTCTCCGGGGTGCGTCGCGGCGCATCGAACACAAAGGGTAGTGGCGCAATTGGTAGCGCAGCGGTCTCCAAAACCGCAGGTTGCAGGTTCGAGTCCTGTCTACCCTGCCAGCGTGAACCCCAGCGGGGCCGCGCGCAGCGGGCCCACGTGAGTGGACCTCGAAAGGCAGTCCGCGCCGCCCGGGCGCGCCGGGCCACAGGAGTGGGGTAGCAGTGAGCGACACCGAGGTGATCCAGAGCGCCGCGGAGCGTCCTAGCAAGGGCGGCGGCAACATCTTCGCCCGCATCGCGCTCTTCGTGCGCCAGGTGGTGGCGGAGCTCAAGAAGGTCGTCGCGCCGACGCGCTCGGAGCTCGTGACGTACACGACGGTGGTGCTGGTCTTCCTCGTCGTGGTGATGGTCTTCGTCGTCCTCCTGGACTACGCCTTCGGTATGCTCGCAGGCTGGGTCTTCGCCTGATCGCGAGCACCTGGCACGGCCGCTGACGTGGCCGTGGACGGCCCTCGTGGCCGCGGCCCCGACCCGGTCGGGGTGCGCCGGACAGAGCCATGGGGCACGCTGCGCAGTACCTCGCTGTGATCGTTCTCGCCTGTCGCCGATTGTTCCTCCGCGGTGTTTTCGCGCGACAATGAACGGATACAGCTCGTAGAGGTACGCACACCCGTGCCGGGCGCAGACCCGGCGCACGAAGAGAAAGCAGGTTCGTTCGTGTCCCAGGACTCTCTGGACCAGACGGAGAACGTCTCGACGCCCGAGGGCGACGAGGCGGCCGTCGACGCGCCCCTGGACGCCGAGAACGCTGACGTGCCTGCGGACGCCGAGACTCCCGACGAGACCGACGAGGAGCGCCCCGTCGATGCCGACGGTGACGTGATCGTCGACGAGGTCGAGGAGTTCAAGCGAACCCTCCGCAGCCAGCTGGGCGACTGGTACGTCATCCACTCGTACGCGGGCTACGAGAAGCGCGTGAAGACCAACCTCGAGAACCGCATCCAGAGCCTGAACATGGAGGACTACATCTTCCAGGTCGAGGTTCCGATGGAAGAGGTCGCCGAGATCAAGAACGCGCAGAAGAAGATCGTGAGCCGGGTGCGCATCCCGGGCTACGTCCTCGTGCGCATGGACCTGACCGACGAGTCGTGGGGCGCCGTGCGGCACACGCCGGGCGTCACGGGCTTCGTCGGGCACACGCACCAGCCGGTGCCGCTGAGCTTCGACGAGATCTACTCGATGCTCGCGCCCTCGATGCTGTCCCAGCAGGCGCAGTCCGGTCAGCCGGCCGCGGGCGCCGCGGCGGCGTCGACGGCGGGCAAGGCTCCGGTCCACGTGGACTTCGAGGTCGGCGAGTCGGTGACCGTCACGGACGGCCCGTTCGACACGCTGCCCGCCTCGATCTCCGAGATCAACGTCGAGGCCCAGAAGCTCAAGGTCCTCGTGTCCATCTTCGGCCGGGAGACCCCGGTCGAGCTGGGGTTCAACCAGGTCGCCAAGATCTGACGTCCGTCCCCCGGCAGTGCAACCGGGTCATCGCCCACGGCGTCGGCCCATCACAACAAGAAGGTAGACAAGCATGCCCCCGAAGAAGAAGGTCGCCGGCCTCATCAAGCTCCAGATCCAGGCCGGCGCGGCGACGCCGGCCCCGCCGATCGGCCCCGCGCTGGGTCAGCACGGCGTGAACATCATGGAGTTCTGCAAGGCCTACAACGCGGCGACCGAGTCGCAGCGCGGCAACGTCATCCCCGTCGAGATCACGGTGTACGAGGACCGCTCGTTCACCTTCATCACGAAGACGCCGCCGGCCGCCGAGCTCATCAAGAAGGCCGCCGGTGTGGCCAAGGGCTCCGCGACGCCGCACACGGTCAAGGTCGCCTCGATCACCAAGGACCAGGTCCGCGAGATCGCCACGACCAAGATGCCGGACCTCAACGCGAACGACCTCGAGGCCGCGTCGCTGATCATCGCGGGCACCGCCCGCTCGATGGGCATCACCGTCTCGGAGTGATCCCCGGGGCTCTCGCCCCGGACCGAACCAGCACAGTGGCAGGGCCGTCCGGCCCGCTACGACCACAAGGAGAGAAACATGGCAAAGCGCAGCAAGGCGTACCTCGCCGCCGCGGAGAAGATCGACAGCACCACGCTGTACTCGCCGCTCGAGGCCATCCGCCTCGCCAAGGAGACCGCGACGGTCAAGTACGACGCCACCGTCGAGGTCGCGTTCCGGCTGAGCGTGGACCCGCGCAAGGCGGACCAGATGGTCCGTGGCACGGTCAACCTGCCGAACGGCACGGGCAAGACCGCCAAGGTCATCGTGTTCGCCAACGCCGCCAAGGCGGAGGAGGCCCGCGCGGCCGGCGCCGACGAGGTCGGTGGCGACGAGCTGATCGAGAAGGTGGCCGCCGGCTACACCGACTTCGACGCGGCCGTGGCCACGCCGGACCTCATGGGCAAGGTCGGTCGCCTCGGTAAGGTGCTGGGCCCCCGCGGCCTCATGCCGAACCCGAAGACCGGCACCGTGACCATGGACGTCACCAAGGCCGTGTCCGACATCAAGGGCGGCAAGATCGAGTTCCGCGTGGACAAGCACGCGAACCTGCACTTCATCATCGGCAAGTCCTCCTTCTCGGAGGCGCAGCTGCTGGAGAACTACGCCGCCGCGCTCGACGAGGTCCTGCGCCTCAAGCCGTCGTCGTCGAAGGGTCGCTACATCAGCAAGGCGACCATGACCACGACGATGGGCCCGGGCATCCCGCTGGACCAGAGCAAGACCACCAAGCTCCTCGAGGAGCTCTCGGCCTGAGCCGAGGCCTCCGGGCACAGGAAGGCCCGCATCCCCACCCGGGGATGCGGGCCTTTTTGATTGGTCCTCAGTTCGATGTATCTAACGGTGCGCCCGTCCCTCTTGTCTGATGTGCGGCAACCCGCCGACACGCGTCGAGGAGAGAGGAGTGCCTGGTGGGCACCGTCTTTTTCCTCCCCGGATCCACAGCAGCGGTCGTAGACTCGGCTGGTCCACGTACTCCACATCCTGTGCCGGATGTGGAAACATCCGCCAGCAGAGAATCCCGTGGTGCAATGACAGGATCAAGGGAGGCCCTGCCCGACGTCGACGGGTCCGGTCTCACGCTCGGCGATCGCGCTGCGATCGCGCTGACCGAGTACCGCAACGGCAACCACCAGGCGCTCGGTGAGCTGGTCCGTGAGGCCACACCGCTGCTCTGGCACACGGTGCGGGCGCAGGGGGTCGAGCAGGACACCGCCGAGGACGTGGTCCAGAGCACGTGGGTGGCCCTCGTACGACATGCGGACACCATCGCCGAGCCGAAGGCCGTGCTGAAGTGGCTCCTGGTCACGGCGAAGCGCGCCGCCTGGGAGGCCGTGCGCAAGCACCGCGACGACGAGAAGCGGCGTACCGAGCTCCCGGACGACAGTCCGGAGCACCCGACGTCGTTGCCCGCCAAGGACCCGCTGCCCGACGCGCAGGTGCTGCGCGACGAGCGCGACCGCATCCTGTGGACGTCGCTCCAGAAACTTCCCGGACGCTGCCAAGAGCTGCTGCGTCTGGTCTCGCTCGCCGACCGGCCGGACTACCGGTACATCTCGGCGGCGATCGGAATGCCGATGGGCTCCATCGGCTCGACCCGTGGCCGCTGCTTGGCGAAGCTGCGCACCATCCTCGACGAGCAGGGGGACTTCTCGTGGACCTGACGCCGGAACCGAACAAGGACGACGAGGCCGTGGGGGACCTGTCGTTCGACCCGAAGGGCGTCCTCGACGCCGGGGACGGAGCCGTGCTGACCCGCCTCGCCCACCTGGTGGAGGCGGCCGACCCGGTGCCGGACGACCTCGTGGAGCGCTCGCTCTTCGCGATCACCCTGGCGGGCCTCGAGGCCGAGATGATGGAGGCGGTCTACCTCGACGCGCCGCTCGCGGGCGTCCGGGGGGCCGCCGCAGCAGCACGCGCCGACGACACCGCGCCCGCCGAGGCGAAGACCATCACCTTCACGCACGACTCGCTGACCGTGATGATCAGCCTGTCGCCGGCCGCCGGCGGCAAGGTGCGCATCGACGGCTGGGCCGCTCCGGCCGCAGGCCTGTCGGTGGAGCTGCACCGTCCGGGGGTCGACGTCGTCACGACAGCCTCCGACGAGGACGGGCGGTTCGCCTTCGAGGCGGTCGAACGCGGGCGGGCGAGCCTGGTGGTCCGCCGGATCGACGGCGGGGGCGGGGCTGTGAGCACGCCGGTCATCGAGCTCTGAGCCACCGGCCCCGGGGCGCATCAAGAACGCACGAGAGCACGCCAGGCCTGGCCGCACAGGGCGGTGGGGTCTGTTGAGCATGCCTATCGACAGAGAGGTATAGAGTTGTGAGTGAGTCGATGCCTGAGGGTGAGCTGCGGGTTCGGGATCATGCGGGGACGTGGTGTCGCGTGCGGGATCTCGACCCCGTGCGGGCTTCGTCCCGGCGTACAGGTCGGCTGATGCCCACGAGATATGTGGCGGACCGGCTGATCGTCCGCGTCGGCGAGGACCTTGAGAACGACGTGGTCATGGGGGCGATCCGGGAGCGTGCGGCCGCGCACGGCCTCGAGCTGGAGGAGACGGCGTTCGCCGAGGCGGCGTGGCGGGGCGACGGGTCCGGCCCGTTCGGCCCGCGGCCGGGCGTTGCCTTCCGGGTTGCCGCGACGGAGGAGGGCGCATCTCGCACCGACGTGTGGGATCTGCTCGACGAAGTGGCGGACTCGGTCGGCGACGAGGACCGCCGGCGGGTGTCCCTGGACCATGTGCTCACGGGACATACGAAGTGGCAGGGTCACGGGCGCCCGATCGGGCGCGAACCTGCCGTCTTCCTCGGCCCTGCGCCGCGGCGGACGCGGTCCGACGGCGACTCCCCGCTCACTACGGCGGACGGCACTGCCCGGCCGGTCGTCGCGGTCCTCGACTCGGGCATCGGCGCTCACCCCTGGTTCGACGAGCCGACCGCCGTGGTCCTCCGAGGCGCGAACCTGGACGGAGAGCCGATCGGGACAGCGGCAGAGGACGAGCCGTTGTACGACTCGGAGGTGCGCGGTCGCCGGCGCGACGACGCTGCCTACCTGGACACCTATGCGGGACACGGCACCTTCATCGCCGGCGTCGTCCACCAGGTCAGTCCCGATGCCGCGATCATGCCCGTGCGCATCTTCGGTGGCGACGGCCGGGTCCGGGAGTGGGACATCGCGCACACGCTGGAAAAGCTCCTCGAGTTCCACCGCCGCGGCGTCGCAGGTGTCGACGGCTGCTGGCCGGTCGATGTCGTCGTGCTGAGCGGTGGATTCTATGCCGAGCGACCGGAGGACGACGAGGACTACGACGGTGTGCTCCGTGGCCGGCTCAGGGACCTCCGGCGGGCCGGTGTGCTCGTCGTCGTGTCCGCGGGGAACGACGGTTCCACCCGTCCGATCTTCCCTGCTGCATGGGCGCCCCGTGTCCGGCGGACGCCGAACGGCGCCGTCCAGGTGGGTAGCGGCGAGGTCTCTGCGCACTACACGCCCCTGCTTCCGGTGACGGGGCAGAACCCCGACGGCACTCTGTCGGACTTCAGCAACGACGGGCCGTGGGTCGTCGCGGTCCGTCCCGGATCGAACGTGCTGAGCGCGATGCCGACCACCTTTGACGGTGCCGAGGTTCCGTTGCAGAGCGGAGACGGCCTGCGCCGGACCGTGGACCCTGACAACTTCGCCAGCGGGTTCGGCCTGTGGAGTGGTACCTCGTTCGCAGCGCCGGTGCTGGCGGGTGAGCTGGCAGCAGCGCTCCTGCGGGAACGTGAAGAGGCACAGGTCGCGCCGACCGATTTCGACGGGCGCGTGTCCGCTGCGTGGCGCGCCGTCGTGGAGGTGGGGGATCTCTATGCGGAGCCTCCGGTGACCGACTGACCGCTGGTAGGTAGTGTGGTGCCGCGTGAACCCCGTGGACTGGGACGACCTCGAGCGGCGTTACGCAGGCGCTCGCACACTGAACGACCAGTACCAGGCTGTCGAGGCATTGTCAGCGTTCCGGTCTCTCGTCGCGGAGCTGGCTGACACCACCGCCCATTCTCTGTACGAGAACGAGACGCGGTCGCGCCTTCTGGTGCGCTCGCGTCTCGGCCTCGCCCTGGCCACGTACGAGAACACCGTCGATCTCGAGATGACGACGTCGATGCTGGACAGGGCGGCAGACGAGGCCGAAGCGGCCCCGGAGTCGATCCGCAGGGGGCTCGTCGGCCTGGTCTCGGGTCAGCGCGGGGTCATCCTCATGCGCAGCGGACAGTTCGGCGCCAGCCTGCCGGCGATCTCGGCGTCGCTGGCCGCGCACGACGAGGACGACCTGCGCAGCCGTGCGATCGATCATCTGAACCGGGGCGTCGCCCTGATCCAGATCGGACGCCTGGGCGAAGCCCTCGAGGACCTGGAATGGGCCCGTCGGCTGGCGGAGGAAGACCGCAATGCCAGGACCCAGTCGTTCGCACTCCACAACCTCGGCTACGTACGGCACCTCATGGGCGATCTTCCCGGAGCGCTGATGGCCATGGAGGACGCACTCGCGGCGCTGCCGGACGAGAGCACTGCCATCGACCGTCTGGGGCGGGCCGAGGTCCTCTTCGAGGGTGGTCTCGTCGCCGCTGCGGAGGAGCTGCTCACGACGACCATCCCGGATCTCGCAGCGGCGAGACTACGGCCGGAGCGAGCCGAGGCGGAGTACTACCGCGCCAAGTGCCTGTTGATCCTGAATCGCTTCGAGGAAGCGGCGCGTCTGGCGGCAACCGCGCGTCGCCACTACGAGCGGGTGGGGCACGAGGCGCGTGCGGTCCTCGCCAGAGTTCTGGAGCTCGAGGCGATGCTCGAACCAGCGCGGCGGAGCCCGACACTCGCCCGCACGGCACGTCGCCGCGCGACGTCGGCACTCGTCGTTGCGCAGGAGGGAGACACTGCCGGTCCGGTGCTGGGACTCGACCCGGGGCACGCCGCTCGTCTCGTCGCGGTGCAGTGGTTCCTCCGGGCCGGAGACGTCGATGCTGCCCAGACAGCGCTTGCGCAGCTGCCGCGCCGTCTGACGACGGCACCGTTGTCGCTGCGTATCCAGCACTACACCGCGCAGGCCGAGCTGGCGTTCGCGACCGGGGACCGCGCCAAGGGCGTGCGCGCCGTGCGTTCCGGCCTGTCACTGCTCGCCGACCATCGCAGCAGGCTCGGTTCGGTCGAGTCGGTCACGGCGGCGGCCGCGCACGGCGTGGACCTCACGCGTCTCGACGTCGAGGCCGCAGCGCGGAGCCGCCGTCCTGCCGCGCTCTTCGATGCCCTCGAACGCGGTCGCGCGACCTTCGCCGGCACGGGCCGGGTCACGCCTCCGGAGGATCCGGAGGCTGCGGCGCTCCTGACCGAGGCGCGCGGCCTGCTGGCCAAGGCCCGGGAGATCGGGGCCGCCAACCCGAGGGAGCGTGAGCGCCTGACGCGCCGTGCGGCACGCATCCAGGACGAGGTGCGGGAACGTTCCTGGCGGCACGCGGGCAACGCGGGAGCGGTACAGCGCCCGGTCACCTCGAAGGAGCTGCGCGCCGTCCTGGACCGGCGGTCCGACGACACGACGGTCGTCGCGAACTACCTGGTCATGGACGGCATGCTGCGCTGCGTCAGGGTCGACGCCCAGGGCGTCACCTCCTACGACGTCGCGCCGGAGAAGACGATCACGGAGAGCGTCCGCCGACTGGGTGCCGACTTCGCCATGGCGGCCAACCACCTCATCCCGCCCCCGCTGCGCGCCGCGGCGCGTGCGTCCCTGGAGCGCAACCTCAAGACGATCGACGACCTGCTCCTCGTCCCGCTGGCAGCCCAGGGTGACCTCTACATCGTCGCCCGCGAACCGCTGCTCAGCGTCCCCTGGTCCTCGCTGCCGTCCCGCAGCGGCCTCCGCACGGCCGTGAACTCACACGTCGCCAGGGGTAGGGCGCACGCCCGCCCCTCCGGCAAGCGCCGCCTCCTCGCCGCCGCCGGCCCCGGCGTCGAGCACGGCACCGCCGAGGCGCGCGCCGTGGGGGAGCAGTGGCCGGGTGCAACCGTGCTGACCGGCGAGGACGCCGTCACCGAGCGCGTCCGCACGGCGCTCGCCACGCACGACGTCGTGCACCTCGCGACGCACGGCCAGCACGACGCCGACAACCCGCTCTTCGCGAGCATCGACCTTGCCGACGGCCCGCTGTTCGCCCACGAGCTCGACGGCACCCCGCTGCCCGGCTCCGTGGTGATCCTGTCGTCCTGCGAGGTCGGCGGATCCACGCAGGTGCTCGGCGGCGAGCTCCTCGGCCTCACGTCGGTCCTCCTGCGCCTCGGCGCCCGCGCCGTCATCGCGTCGGTCGCCAAGCTCTCCGACGAGCTGGCCGCCCGTGTCATGCCGCGCCTGCACGCTCACCTGCGCGAGACGGACGACCCGGAGGCGGCGCTCGCGGCGGCGCTGGCCGACGTCGCGGAGCCCGTTCCCCTCGTCTGCTTCAGCTCGGTGGAAGGTCTCAGCGCCGACTGATCCGTCTGCATATACAGCACTGACCTGCGCGGTTGCACTCACCGGTGACACGGCGCCCCACGTCCCGCTATCGTTCCCGCCCGATACCCCGAGGGGGCACCAGGAGACAGGGGACGCGCATGTGGCCGGAACTCGCGGACGAGCTGGCGGCCGCCCGCGAGCTCAACTCCCGGTCGCGGCCCGGCGACGCCCTGCCCCGGTTTCGCGCCGTGCTCGACCGGCTCCGCACCGTCGACCTCGCGGACCTCGACCCCGCCGACCGCGAACGCTGGTCCGAGGGCATGGTCCGCGGCCTGGTGGGGGAGGCCGTCGCCGTCCACGCCATCGAGGACACCCTCGACAAGCCGCTCGCCCTGCTCGAGGACGCCGACGCCCGCGCCGACTCCGCGCCGGCGCGGGTGCGCCGGGTGCTCGCCGCCGTCGTCGACGGGACGCGCGGGCTCCTGCTCCAGCGCGCCGGCCGCCTGCACGAGGCCACCGCCGCCTTCGACCGCGTGCTCGCCGTCGCGGACCGCCTCCCGGTGCGTGACCGGACGAGCGCTCTGCTCAACCGGGGCGCCGCCGCGATCGAGCTCGGCCGGCTCGATCGGGCGCTCGCCGACTTCGACGCCTGCCACGAGCAGGCCATGGGCGCCGACCTCGCGGGGATCGCCTCGCTCGCCCTGCACAACACCGGCTTCGTCCGGTACGCGCTCGGCGACCTCCCCGGCGCGCTCCGGGCCATGGCCGCCGCCCGCGCCGTCGACCCCGAGCGGGCCGACGGCGTGCTCGACATCGGTCGTGGCGCCGTGCTCTACGAGGCCGGCCTGCTCGAGGAGGCCGAGCAGGTGCTCACCCAGGCCATCTCCCGCATGGTCGTGCCGGGCCGCGCCCACCACCGCGCCGAGGCCGAGTACTTCCGGGCTCGCTGCCTGCTCGCGCTGCACCGGTGGGACGAGGCACGCACCGGCGCGGCGTTCGCGCGGCGGTACTACGCGGGCGTCGGGCACCCGCAGCGGGCCGCCATCGCCCGCGTGGCCGAGCTCGAGGCGATCCTCCTGCCCGTCCGTCGCGGCGAGGTGCCCGTGCCCGAGGACGCACGCCGGCACGCCGAGCAGGCCGTGGGGGCGGCGGAGGCCGGGGACGAGGTGGACCCGCTGCTCGGCCAGCGACCCGGCCTGACCGGCCGGTTCGTCGCCGCGCAGTGGTACCTCCTCGCCGACGACGTCGCGGCGGCCCGCGCCGTGCTCGACGACCTCCCCGCCAGGATCGACGAGGCGCCGCTCTCCACGCGGATCCAGCGGCAGACGGTCCTCGCCCAGATCGCGTTCGCCTCGGGCGACCGCGACGCCGGCATCGAGGCGGTGACCGCCGGCCTGCGGCTGCTCGCCGACCACCGCATGGGCCTCGGGTCGCTCGAGTCGGTGACGGCGGCCGCCGTGCACGGCGTCGACCTGCAGTGGACCGACGTCCGTGCCGCCCTCGCCTCCGGGCGTCCCGACTGGATCTTCGAGGCCGTGGAACGCGGCCGCGCCACCTTCGCGGGCATGGGCGGCACCGCGGCCCCCGACGAGCCCGCCGTCGGCGCGCTCGTCACCGAGGCACGCGGCCTCGTCGCCCGGGCCCGCACGCTCGGTGCCAAGGACGCGGCCGTCGAGCGGGCCCAGCTCTTCGACCGGTCCCGCCGGCTCCTCGCCGTCGCCCGCGAACGCGCCTGGCACCGCACCGGCGCGGAGGAGGGCGTCGTCAAGGAACGCCCCGCCCGGGCCGAGGAGGTCCGCGCGCTCCTCGCGGCCCGCGACGACGGCGCGGTGCTGGCCAACTTCCTCGTCGTCGACGGCGTGCTGCGCTGTGTCCGCATCGACGCGCACGGCGCACGGCTGCTCGAGCTCGGCCCCCTGTCCGACGTCACCGAACGGGTCGCCCGCACCCGCGCCGACCTCGGCGTGTGCGTCAACGACCTGGTACCGCCCGCCCTGCGCGCCGCCGCCCGCCGTTCCCTCGACCGCAACCTCGCCGTGCTCGACACCCTGCTCGCCGTACCCCTCCAGGCCGGCGGCTCGCTGTACGTCGCGGGCCGCGACCCCGTCATCGGCGTGCCCTGGACCGCGCTCCCGTCCCGTCGCGGCCGGCGCACCACCCTGCGCACCTACGTGGCCCACGGCCGGACGCCCGCCCGCCCCGGCGCGCGCCACCGCCTGCTCGCCGCCCACGGCCCCGGCGTGACGCTCGGCGCGAGCGAGGTCCTCGCAGTCGGGCGCACCTGGCCCGGAGCGACCGTCCTCACCGGCGCCACCGCGACCGCGGACGCCGTCCGCACCGCGCTCGCCACGCACGACGTCGTCCACCTCGCGACGCACGGCAGGCACGACGCCGACAACCCGCTCTTCGCGAGCATCGACCTCGCCGACGGCCCGCTGTTCGCCCACGAGCTCGACAGCACGCGACTGCCCGGCTCCGTCGTGATCCTGTCCGCGTGCGAGGTCGGCGGCTCCTCGCAGGTCGTGGGCGGCGAGGTGCTCGGCCTGACGTCCGTCCTGCTACGGCTCGGCGCCCGCGCCGTCGTCGCCGCCGTCGCCCCGCTCTCCGACGCCGCGGCCGCGCGCGTCATGCCGCGCCTCCACGAGCACCTGCGGGTCACCGACGACCCGGAGGCCGCCCTGGCGGCGGCGCTCGCGGACGAGCCGGAACCCGTACCGCTCGTGTGCTTCGGGTCGTTGGAGGGCCTGGAACGCTGACCTTGCGCGCGTGTGGCGCAGGCAACCCGCCTCGATGTCACGACCGCGCGTCCGATCGTGTAATCTTCTCGGGTAACCCAAGACCGCCGGTCGTCCGACGCTGCCCGCTCCTCGGAGCATCAGGGTGGCAGAAGACCGAAGTCCCGTGAGAGCGGGGGCCTGCGCAGGTGACGAACTCGAGTGCGGCCCTGCCGTGCAGACCGAGCCCCGTGCGCCTGCGCCGGGGCTCTTTTCTCGTTCCGGGGCCCGCCCGGGGCACGTCGCCCCAGGGGACGGTGGTACCACCACCGGAAGGATTGCCATGGCGAGGCCGGACAAGGCAGCCGCTGTCGCAGAGCTCGCGGACAAGTTCCGCGACTCCAGCGCGGCCGTGCTGACCGAGTACCGCGGGCTCACCGTCGCGCAGCTCAAGGAGCTGCGTCGGTCGCTCAGCGGCAACGCAACCTACGCCGTGGTGAAGAACACGCTGACGGGGATCGCGGCCAAGGAGGCCGGTGTCGATGGTCTCGACGCCGACCTGAAGGGCCCCTCCGCCATCGCATTCGTGACCGGGGACCCGGTCGAGGCTGCGAAGGGTCTGCGTGACTTCGCCAAGGCGAACCCCGCACTGGTCATCAAGGGCGGCGTGCTCGACGGCCGCCCGATGTCCAGCGCGGAGATCACGAAGCTCGCGGACCTCGAGTCCCGCGAGGTTCTGCTGGCCAAGGTGGCCGGCGGTCTGAAGGCCACGCTCACGCGTGCCGCTTACGCCTTCACCGCCAAGCCCGCCCAGGTCGCCCGTGCCATCGATGCCCTGCGTCAGAAGCAGGAATCGGAGGGTGCTGCCGCCTGACCAGGTGGCAGTGCCAGTTCACAACCCCCTGCTTCTGGCGGGCCCGCACCGGCCCGCGAAGCGCCAACTGAAAGGAACGCCATCATGGCGAAGCTCAGCACCGACGAGCTCCTGTCCGCCTTCGAGGAGCTCACGCTCATCGAGCTCTCCGACTTCGTGAAGGCCTTCGAGGAGAAGTTCGACGTCACCGCCGCCGCTCCGGTCGCCGCGGTTGCCGCCGCCCCCGCCGGTGGCGACGCGGGCGCCGCTGCCGCCGAGGAGAAGACGGAGTTCGACGTCATCCTCGAGGCCGCCGGCGACAAGAAGATCGCTGTCATCAAGGAGGTGCGCGGCCTGACCTCCCTCGGTCTGAAGGAGGCCAAGGACCTCGTGGACGGCGCCCCCAAGCCCGTCCTGGAGGGTGTCGACAAGGACGCCGCCGACAAGGCCAAGGCTGCCCTCGAGGGCGCCGGCGCCACCGTCACGCTCAAGTGACCTCTGGCAGTACCGCCTTCGGGCAGGTGTGACGGCGTCCCGGGCCCGGCCCGGGCGTCGTCCGCCACCAGCAGAGGCCCGCACCCCGTCGAGGGGTGCGGGCCTCTTGCGTGAGCGGGCTCGTGGGTGCGAGGATCGGTGAGCAGCTCACCAGGGTTGACGTGGGTGCGGCAACGGCGCCGGACCAGTGCGTATGCGCAACGATTCGAGGTTTACCACAGTCTCGGCGTGCACGCCCTGGGGGTACTGGACATACTTACGGGAGATAGGTATGCTAGCGCTTTGCGCCCGCGTGTGCCCTCGACGCCTCCCTCTGCTTCCCGAAAGTCCTGGTCCCATCCCCGCCTGGGGGATGGCCTCCGGTGACCGGTGAAGCCGGCAGAGCTTCCTGCAGCACCGCAGAGCGTACAGCGTTCACCCGAACTGCAGGGAAGGACCCCTCTTGGCTGCCTCGCGCACCCCTTCAGCTCCGTCCGCCGAAGCCATTGCGAACCGTACCGCTTCCCGTCGTGTTTCCTTCGCAAAGATCTATGAGCCACTCGAGGTCCCCGACCTGCTTGGCCTTCAGACCGAGAGCTTCGACTGGCTCCTCGGTAACCCAGCCTGGCAGGCCCGGGTAGAAACTGCCAAGGCGGCTGGCCGTAACGACGTCCCGGAAACCTCGGGTCTCGAGGAGATCTTCGAGGAGATCTCCCCCATCGAGGACTTCGGCTCCTCGATGTCCCTCTCCTTCTCGAACCACCGCTTCGAGCCGCCGAAGTACACGGCGGACGAGTGCAAGGAGAAGGACTTCACCTACGCGGCCCCGCTGTTCGTCACCGCGGAGTTCGTCAACTACACCACCGGTGAGATCAAGAGCCAGACGGTCTTCATGGGCGACTTCCCGCTCATGACGGCGCGCGGCACCTTCATCATCAACGGCACCGAGCGCGTCGTCGTCTCGCAGCTGGTGCGTTCGCCGGGCGTGTACTTCGAGCGCACCCCGGACAAGACCAGCGACAAGGACGTCTTCTCCGCGAAGATCATCCCGTCGCGCGGCGCGTGGCTCGAGTTCGAGATCGACAAGCGCGACGCCGTCGGCGTGCGCGTCGACCGCAAGCGCAAGCAGTCCGTCACCGTGCTGCTCAAGGCCCTCGGCATGACCGAGGCGCAGATCCGCGAGGAGTTCGCCGAGTTCCCGTCGGTGCTCGACACGCTGGAGAAGGACCACGTCCACACCGAGGACGAGGCCCTGGTCGACCTGTACCGCAAGATCCGCCCGGGTGAGCCGCCGACGGTCGAGGCCGGCCGCGCACTGCTCGAGAACTTCTACTTCAACCCGAAGCGCTACGACCTCGCGAAGGTCGGCCGCTACAAGGCGAACAAGAAGCTGGGCGTCGACGCGGAGCTGGCCGAGTCCACGCTGTCGCTGACCGACGTGGTCGCCACCATCAAGTACCTGGCCGCGCTGCACGCGGACAAGACGACGATGGACGGCGTCCGCAACGGCCAGCCGGTCGAGGTGCGGGTCGAGGTCGACGACATCGACCACTTCGGCAACCGCCGCATCCGCGCCGTGGGCGAGCTCATCCAGAACCAGGTGCGCACGGGTCTGTCCCGCATGGAGCGTGTCGTTCGCGAGCGCATGACCACGCAGGACGTCGAGGCCATCACGCCGCAGACGCTGATCAACATCCGTCCGGTCGTCGCGTCGATCCGTGAGTTCTTCGGCACCTCGCAGCTGTCGCAGTTCATGGACCAGAACAACCCGCTGGCCGGTCTGACGCACAAGCGTCGTCTGAACGCGCTGGGCCCGGGTGGTCTGTCCCGTGACCGCGCCGGCATGGAGGTCCGTGACGTCCACCCGTCGCACTACGGCCGCATGTGCCCGATCGAGACCCCTGAGGGTCCGAACATCGGTCTGATCGGCTCGCTCGCGTCGTTCGGTCGCATCAACCCGTTCGGCTTCATCGAGACGCCGTACCGGAAGGTCGTCGACGGCAAGGTCACCGACCAGATCGACTACCTCACGGCCGACGACGAGGACCGTTACATCATCGCGCAGGCCAACACGCCGCTGCTCGAGGACGGCACGTTCGTCCTCGACCGCGTCCTGGTCCGCACGAAGGGTGGCGAGACCAACGACATCCCGGGTGCCGAGGTCGACTACATGGACATCTCGCCGCGCCAGATGGTGTCGGTCGCGACGGCCCTGATCCCGTTCCTCGAGCACGACGACGCGAACCGCGCCCTCATGGGTGCCAACATGCAGCGCCAGGCGGTGCCGCTGGTCCGCTCGGAGGCGCCCGTGGTCGGTACCGGCATGGAGCGCCGTGCGGCGGTCGACGCCGGCGACGTCATCGTGGCGACCAAGCCCGGTGTGGTCACCGAGGTCTCGGCCGACCTGGTGCTCGTGGCGAACGACGACGGCACGACGGGCTCGTACCGCGTGCACAAGTTCGTGCGCTCCAACCAGGGCACGAGCTACAACCAGCGCGTGCTGGTCGACGAGGGTGCGCGGGTCGAGGTCGGCTCCGTGCTCGCGGACGGCCCGGCGACGGACGAGGGCGAGCTCGCGCTCGGCCGCAACCTGCTGGTCGCGTTCATGTCGTGGGAGGGCCACAACTACGAGGACGCGATCATCCTGTCGCAGCGCCTCGTGGAGGACGACGTCCTCTCCTCGATCCACATCGAGGAGCACGAGGTCGACGCGCGCGACACCAAGCTGGGCCCCGAGGAGATCACGCGGGACATCCCCAACGTCTCGGAGGAGGTCCTCGCGGACCTCGACGAGCGCGGCGTGATCCGCATCGGTGCCGAGGTCGGCGCGGGCGACATCCTGGTCGGCAAGGTCACCCCCAAGGGTGAGACCGAGCTGACCCCGGAGGAGCGCCTGCTGCGCGCCATCTTCGGCGAGAAGGCCCGCGAGGTGCGCGACACCTCGCTCAAGGTGCCCCACGGCGAGCAGGGCACGGTCATCGCGGTGCGCGAGTTCAACCGGGAGGACGGCGACGAGCTGCCCGCCGGCGTGAACCAGCTGGTGCGCGTCTACATCGCGCAGCGCCGCAAGATCACGGTCGGTGACAAGCTGGCCGGCCGCCACGGCAACAAGGGCGTCATCTCGAAGATCCTGCCGCAGGAGGACATGCCGTTCCTCGAGGACGGGACCCCGGTCGACGTCATCCTCAACCCGCTGGGTGTGCCGGGCCGCATGAACGTGGGCCAGGTGCTGGAGACCCACCTCGGGTGGATCGCCAAGCAGGGCTGGGACGTATCGCTGGCCGAGGACAAGGGCGGGGAGTGGCTGGAGAGCCTCCCCGAGGTCGCTCACACGAGCGAGCCGGGCCGCCCTGTCGCCACGCCGGTGTTCGACGGCCTGGAGGAGGAGGCGCTCCGCGGTCTGTTCGGGGCGACCCTGCCGAACCGTGACGGTCAGCGCATGGTGAACCAGGACGGCAAGGCGAAGCTCTTCGACGGCCGCTCCGGCGAGCCGTTCCCCGAGCCCGTCTCGACCGGCTACATGTACATCCTGAAGCTGCACCACCTGGTCGACGACAAGATCCACGCCCGCTCGACCGGCCCGTACTCGATGATCACGCAGCAGCCGCTGGGTGGTAAGGCGCAGTTCGGTGGTCAGCGCTTCGGTGAGATGGAGGTGTGGGCGCTCGAGGCGTACGGCGCCGCGTACACGCTCCAGGAGCTGCTCACCATCAAGTCCGACGACGTCCCGGGCCGCGTGAAGGTCTACGAGGCGATCGTCAAGGGCGAGAACATCCCCGACTCGGGCATCCCGGAGTCCTTCAAGGTGCTCCTCAAGGAGATGCAGTCGCTGTGCCTGAACGTCGAGGTGCTCTCGAGCGACGGTGTCTCCATCGAGATGAAGGAGTCGGACGACGAGGTGTACCGCGCCGCTGAGGAGCTCGGCATCGACCTCTCGCGGCGGCCGAACGCCGCCTCCAGCGTCGACGAGATCTGACACCGGTCCGCGCCCGGGGGCACCGGGCGCGGACCTGGACACCAGGCGCAGTCCTGGACACCAAGGATTTTCGAGAACTTCAGGAAGTAGGACATCTTGCTCGACGTCAACGTCTTCGACGAGCTGCGTATCGGCCTGGCCACGGCCGAGGACATCCGTGCCTGGTCGCACGGTGAGGTGAAGAAGCCCGAGACCATCAACTACCGCACCCTCAAGCCGGAGAAGGACGGGCTCTTCTGCGAGAAGATCTTCGGTCCGACCCGGGACTGGGAGTGCTACTGCGGCAAGTACAAGCGCGTGCGCTTCAAGGGCATCATCTGCGAGCGCTGCGGTGTCGAGGTCACGCGCTCCAAGGTGCGCCGTGAGCGCATGGGCCACATCGAGCTGGCCGCCCCCGTCACGCACATCTGGTTCTTCAAGGGTGTGCCGTCGCGTCTGGGCTACCTGCTCGACCTTGCGCCGAAGGACCTGGAGAAGGTCATCTACTTCGCGGCCTACATGATCACCTCGGTCGACGAGGAGGCCCGCCAGGAGGACCTGCCCAACCTGCAGAACGAGATCGACCTCGAGAAGAAGGAGATCTCCGACCGCCGGGACAACGACATCAACACCCGCGCCCAGAAGCTCGAGGCCGACCTGGCCGAGCTCGAGGCCGAGGGTGCCAAGGCCGACGCGCGCCGCAAGGTGCGTGACTCCGCCGAGCGCGAGATGGCTCAGATCCGCAAGCGTGCGGACCAGGAGCTCGACCGCCTCGAGCAGGTCTGGGACCGGTTCAAGAACCTCAAGGTCGCCGACCTCGAGGGCGACGAGATGCTGTACCGCCAGCTCCAGGACCGCTACGGCACGTACTTCGAGGGTGCGATGGGCGCGAACGCGATCCAGCAGCGCCTGCAGAACTTCGACCTGGAGGCCGAGGCCGAGTCCCTGCGCGAGACCATCCGTACCGGCAAGGGCCAGCGCAAGACCCGCGCCCTCAAGCGCCTCAAGGTCGTCAACGCGTTCCTGACGACGACGAACTCGCCGACCGCGATGGTGCTCGACGCCGTCCCGGTCATCCCGCCGGACCTGCGCCCGATGGTGCAGCTCGACGGTGGCCGGTTCGCGACGTCGGACCTGAACGACCTGTACCGGCGCGTGATCAACCGCAACAACCGCCTCAAGCGGCTGCTCGACCTGGGCGCGCCGGAGATCATCGTCAACAACGAGAAGCGGATGCTCCAGGAGGCCGTGGACTCGCTGTTCGACAACGGCCGTCGTGGCCGGCCTGTCACGGGCCCGGGCAACCGTCCGCTGAAGTCGATCTCCGACATGCTCAAGGGCAAGCAGGGCCGGTTCCGCCAGAACCTGCTCGGCAAGCGCGTCGACTACTCGGGCCGTTCGGTCATCGTCGTCGGCCCGCAGCTCAAGCTGCACCAGTGCGGTCTGCCCAAGCAGATGGCGCTCGAGCTGTTCAAGCCGTTCGTCATGAAGCGGCTCGTGGAGCTGAACCACGCGCAGAACATCAAGAGCGCCAAGCGCATGGTCGAGCGCACGCGCCCGGTCGTGTGGGACGTGCTCGAAGAGGTCATCACGGAGCACCCCGTGCTCCTGAACCGTGCGCCGACGCTGCACCGCCTGGGTATCCAGGCCTTCGAGCCGCAGCTCGTCGAGGGCAAGGCCATCCACCTGCACCCGCTCGTGTGCGGCGCGTTCAACGCCGACTTCGACGGTGACCAGATGGCCGTGCACCTGCCCCTGAGCGCCGAGGCGCAGGCCGAGGCCCGCATCCTCATGCTCTCGAGCAACAACATCCTCAAGCCGTCGGACGGCCGTCCGGTGACCATGCCCTCGCAGGACATGATCATCGGTCTGCACCACCTCACGAGCGACCGTCCGGGCGCCGTGGGCGAGGGCCGTGCGTTCGGTTCCGTGGCCGAGGCCATCATGGCCTTCGACCGGGGTGAGCTGGACATCAACGCCAAGATCAAGCTGCGGATGTCGGACCTCGTGCCGCCGCTGAAGGACTTCGAGGCGCCCGAGGGCTGGGAGCAGGGGCAGCAGCTGCTGTTCGAGACCACCCTCGGCCGGTACCTGTTCAACGAGGCGCTGCCCGTCGACTACCCGTACGAGAACGGTGTGGCCGACAAGAAGCGTCTGTCGACGATCGTCAACGACCTCGCCGAGCGCTACCCGAAGGTGGAGGTGGCCGCGGCGCTGGACGCGCTGAAGGACGCCGGCTACAAGTGGGCCACGCGTTCCGGCGTCACGATCGCCATCTCCGACGTCGCCGCTCCGACGGTCAAGGGCGAGATCCTCGACGAGCACGAGGCCCGGGCCCTCAAGGTCCAGCAGCAGTTCGACAAGGGTCTGATCACCGACGACGAGCGCCGTCAGGAGCTCATCGAGATCTGGACCCAGGCGACCGACAAGGTCGCGTCGGCCATGCGGGTCAACCTCGAGAGCGACCAGCGCAACACCGTGATGCGCATGGTGGGCTCGGGCGCCCGCGGTAACTGGATGCAGGTCCGTCAGATCGCCGGTATGCGCGGTCTCGTGGCGAACCCGAAGGGCGAGATCATCCCTCGTCCGATCAAGTCCAACTACCGCGAGGGCCTGTCCGTCCTGGAGTACTTCATCGCGACGCACGGTGCCCGTAAGGGTCTGGCCGACACGGCCCTCCGTACGGCGGACTCGGGTTACCTGACCCGTCGTCTGGTGGACGTCTCGCAGGACGTGATCATCCGTGAGGACGACTGCGGCACGGAGCGTGGCCTCACGCTGCCCGTGGCGGAGAAGCTCCCCGACGGCTCGCTCGTCCCGCACGACCGGGTCGAGACCAGCATCTACTCGCGCACGTTCGCGACCGACGTGGTGGACGCCGACGGCAACGTCATCGCCACCGCGGGGTCCGACGCCGGCGACGTCATCATCGACAAGGTGATCGCCGCGGGCATCGAGAACGTCAAGGTCCGTTCGGTCCTGACGTGCGAGTCGCGCGTCGGCACCTGCGCCAAGTGCTACGGCCGCTCCCTGGCCACGGGTCTGCTCGTGGACATCGGCGAGGCCGTCGGCATCATCGCGGCGCAGTCCATCGGTGAGCCGGGCACGCAGCTGACGATGCGTACCTTCCACACCGGTGGTGTGGCGGCCGCCGAGGACATCACGCAGGGTCTGCCGCGTGTCACGGAGCTCTTCGAGGCCCGCACCCCCAAGGGTGAGGCGCCGATCGCGGAGTACACGGGTCGCGTGACGATCGAGGACACCGAGCGGACGCGTCACCTCGTGCTGACGCCGGACGACGGTGGCGAGGAGATCAAGTACCCGGTCACGAAGCGCGCGCGCCTCAAGATCGCGGACGGCGACCACGTCACCGTGGGCACCCAGCTCGTGCAGGGTGCTGTCGACCCGAAGAAGGTGCTGCGCATCCTCGGCCCGCGTGCCACGCAGACGCACCTGGTGGACCAGGTCCAGGAGACCTACCGCAGCCAGGGTGTGGACATCCACGACAAGCACATCGAGGTCATCGTGCGGCAGATGCTGCGGCGCGTGACCGTGCTCGACTCGGGTGACTCGCAGCTGCTGCCGGGCGAGCTCGCGGAGCGCATGCGCTTCGAGGACGCCAACCGCAAGGCCGTGGCGGAGGGTGGCCAGCCGGCCGCCGGCCGTCCCGAGCTGATGGGTATCACGAAGGCCTCGCTCGCGACCGACTCGTGGCTCTCGGCGGCCTCCTTCCAGGAGACCACCCGCGTGCTCACCGAGGCGTCGATGAGCGGTCGTCGTGACCCGCTGCTCGGCCTCAAGGAGAACGTCATCATCGGTAAGCTCATCCCGGCCGGTACGGGTCTGCCCCGCTACCGCAACGTCGAGGTCGAGCCCACCGAGCAGGCCAAGGCCGAGCTCTACCCGAGCTTCGGCTACGACGAGATCGACTTCCCGACGCTCGGCATGGGCTCGGGCGAGGCGATCCCGCTGGAGGACCTGGACCTCGGCGACTTCCGCTGAGCTAGTTCCCCCTCGCCGAAGTAGAACCGTGGCGAGATAGAACTGGGGCTGAGGTGCTGATCAGCACCTCAGCCCCAGTTCTATCTCGCCACGGTTCTACTTCGGCGGGTGGTCGGGTGTACCTCACACCCGATTCGCTTTGACCCCCCGTGAACACACGGGTAGCCTAGGAGTCTGTGCCTGCGCCGTCTGGCCGCACCCCCTGAGAGCCGCTGCGAAGCGGCTTCGGAAGCGGCCGATGTGAGTGCGTGGGCACCCCGGCAAGAACCTCCCGGGGCACGGCGTGCCCCGACGGCGGAGCCGGGCCATCGAGCCGGTGGTAAGTGGCGTAGCAGTCCCCGTGGGGGCTGTGGGTGCCGCATGCGATCGGCACGCACAAGCCAGAACCATCGACGGGGACGCCGGCAGGGCGTCGCCGAAGCTCAAGAAGACGACGGAGACGTAGTGCCTACGATCCAGCAGCTCGTCCGCAAGGGGCGGACCTCGAAGGCCGGGAAGTCGAAGACCCCGGCACTCAAGGGCTCCCCCCAGCGGCGCGGCGTGTGCACCCGTGTGTACACCACCACCCCCAAGAAGCCGAACTCGGCCCTCCGCAAGGTCGCCCGTGTGAAGCTCTCCTCGCAGGTCGAGGTCACCGCGTACATCCCCGGTGTCGGCCACAACCTCCAGGAGCACTCGATCGTGCTCGTGCGCGGCGGCCGCGTGAAGGACCTCCCCGGTGTCCGGTACAAGATCGTCCGCGGCGCGCTCGACACGCAGGGCGTGAAGGGCCGCAAGCAGGCTCGGTCCCGTTACGGCGCCAAGAAGGAGAAGAGCTGATGCCCCGCAAGGGTCCGGCCCCGAAGCGGCCGCTCATCGTCGACCCGGTGTACGGGTCCCCGGTCGTCACGCAGCTGATCAACAAGGTCCTGCTCGACGGCAAGAAGTCGACCGCCGAGGCGATCGTCTACGGCGCCCTCGAGGGCGTCCGTGCCAAGACCGACGGTGACCCGGTCGTCGTGCTCAAGCGCGCGCTGGACAACGTCCGTCCCGCGCTCGAGGTGCGCTCGCGCCGTGTCGGTGGTGCCACGTACCAGGTGCCGGTCGACGTGCGTCCCGCCCGTGCCACGACGCTCGCGCTCCGCTGGCTCACCGACTTCTCGCGCGCCCGCCGCGAGAAGACGATGACCGAGCGCCTCATGAACGAGATCCTCGACGCGTCGAACGGTCTCGGTGCCGCGGTCAAGCGCCGCGAGGACATGCACAAGATGGCCGACTCCAACAAGGCCTTCGCGCACTACCGCTGGTAGTAGCTTCCGAGCGGCCCCGGGTGACCCCCGGGGCCGTCGGTGGATGCCTAACAGCCGGCTCCCCACCCACCTTCAGACCAAGGGGTAAGACACCGTGGCACTCGACGTGCTGACCGACCTGAACAAGGTCCGCAACATCGGCATCATGGCCCACATCGATGCCGGCAAGACCACGACGACCGAGCGCATCCTGTTCTACACGGGTGTGAACTACAAGATCGGTGAGACGCACGACGGTGCGTCGACGATGGACTGGATGGAGCAGGAGCAGGAGCGCGGCATCACGATCACGTCCGCCGCGACGACCTGCTACTGGAAGAACAACCAGATCAACATCATCGACACGCCGGGTCACGTCGACTTCACGGTCGAGGTGGAGCGTTCGCTCCGCGTGCTCGACGGTGCCGTTGCCGTGTTCGACGGCAAGGAGGGTGTCGAGCCCCAGTCCGAGACCGTCTGGCGCCAGGCGGACAAGTACGACGTCCCGCGCATCTGCTTCGTCAACAAGATGGACAAGCTCGGTGCGGACTTCTACTTCACCGTCGACACCATCATCAACCGCCTGAAGGCGAAGCCCCTCGTCATCCAGCTGCCCATCGGCGCTGAGAACGACTTCGAGGGCGTCGTCGACCTGGTCGAGATGAAGGCGCTCACGTGGCGCGGCGACACCAAGATGGGCGAGGAGTACGAGGTCGAGGAGATCCCGGCCGACCTCCAGGAGAAGGCGGAGCAGTACCGCAACGAGCTCGTGGAGGCCGTCGCCGAGGCGGACGACGAGCTGCTCGAGAAGTTCCTCGGCGGTGAGGAGCTCACGGTCGCCGAGATCAAGGCCGGCATCCGTAAGCTCGTCATCAGCTCGCAGGCCTTCCCGGTCCTGTGCGGTTCGGCGTTCAAGAACAAGGGCGTGCAGCCCATGCTCGACGCCGTCATCGACTACCTGCCGTCGCCCCTCGACGTGCCCTCCATCGAGGGTCACGACGCGAAGGACGCCGAGAAGACGGTCGAGCGCCACGCCGACGCCACCGAGCCGTTCTCGGCCCTGGCGTTCAAGGTCGCCTCGCACCCGTTCTTCGGCAAGCTCACCTACGTCCGGGTCTACTCCGGCAAGGTCGCCCAGGGCGCCCAGGTGCAGAACTCGACCAAGGGCAAGAAGGAGCGCATCGGGAAGCTCTTCCAGATGCACTCCAACAAGGAGAACCCGGTCGAGGAAGCCCAGGCGGGCCACATCTACGCGTTCATCGGGCTGAAGGACGTCACCACGGGTGACACCCTGAGCGACCCGGCGAACCCGGTCATCCTGGAGTCGATGACCTTCCCGGAGCCGGTCATCGACGTGGCCATCGAGCCGAAGACGAAGGCCGACCAGGAGAAGCTGTCGACCGCCATCCAGAAGCTCGCCGAGGAGGACCCGACCTTCCGTGTGAAGCTGGACGAGGAGACCGGCCAGACCGTCATCGGCGGTATGGGTGAGCTCCACCTCGACATCCTCGTCGACCGCATGCGTCGCGAGTTCAAGGTCGAGGCGAACGTCGGCAAGCCGCAGGTCGCGTACCGCGAGACGATCCGCCGCACGGCGGAGAAGATCGACTACACGCACAAGAAGCAGACCGGTGGTTCCGGCCAGTTCGCCAAGGTCCAGGTGACCTTCGCGCCGCTGGAGACGACGGAGGGCGAGCTCTACGAGTTCGAGAACGCCGTCACCGGTGGTCGTATCCCGCGCGAGTACATCCCGTCCGTGGACGCCGGTATCCAGGCGGCCATGCAGCAGGGTGTGCTGGCGGGCTTCCCCGTGGTCGGCGTGAAGGCGACGCTGATCGACGGTGCCTACCACGACGTCGACTCCTCGGAGATGGCGTTCAAGATCGCCGGTTCGATGGTCTTCAAGGAAGGCGTCAAGCGCGCCGACCCGGTCCTGCTCGAGCCGGTCATGGCCGTCGAGGTGCGTACGCCCGAGGAGTACATGGGCGACGTGATCGGCGACCTCAACTCCCGACGTGGCATGATCCAGTCCATGGAGGACGCGACCGGTGTCAAGGTCGTTCGCGCCCAGGTGCCGCTGAGCGAGATGTTCGGCTACATCGGTGACCTGCGGTCGAAGACCCAGGGTCGCGCGGTGTACTCGATGCAGTTCGACAGCTACGCCGAGGTTCCCAAGGCAGTTGCCGAAGAGATCATCAAGAAGACCCGGGGCGAGTGAGTCCCCACAGGTCGACCCGCACAACCAACCTGTAGGAAAAACCGCAACGCCCCGCAGTTGTAGGCTTCTTGGCCGAGCATCTGCAACGTTCGGAACATCTACCCAAGTCCCAGGAGGACCCCAGTGGCTAAGGCCAAGTTCGAGCGGACCAAGCCGCACGTCAACATCGGCACGATCGGTCACGTCGACCACGGCAAGACGACGCTGACCGCGGCGATCTCGAAGACCCTCGCGGACAAGTACCCGGACCTGCCGGCGA
This sequence comes from Promicromonospora thailandica, assembly GCF_024171955.1. Lineage (GTDB taxonomy): Bacteria > Actinomycetota > Actinomycetes > Actinomycetales > Cellulomonadaceae > Promicromonospora > Promicromonospora thailandica. The sequence goes on from NZ_JAMTCS010000006.1 coordinate 57,522, forward strand.
ACGTCCAGCGCAACTTCGACGAGATCGACGCCGCGCCGGAGGAGAAGCAGCGCGGTATCACGATCAACATCGCGCACATCGAGTACGAGACGCCGAAGCGTCACTACGCGCACGTTGACGCGCCGGGTCACGCCGACTACATCAAGAACATGATCACCGGTGCCGCCCAGATGGACGGCGCGATCCTGGTGGTCGCCGCCACCGACGGTCCGATGGCCCAGACGCGTGAGCACGTGCTGCTCGCCCGCCAGGTCGGCGTGCCCTACCTGCTCGTGGCGCTCAACAAGTCCGACATGGTCGACGACGAGGAGATCCTCGAGCTCGTCGAGATGGAGGTCCGTGAGCTGCTGTCGTCGCAGGAGTTCGACGGCGACAACGCTCCTGTCGTCCGCGTCTCGGGCCTGAAGGCTCTCGAGGGCGACCCGGAGTGGGTCGAGAAGGTCATCGAGCTGATGGAGGCCGTGGACGAGAACGTCCCGGAGCCGCAGCGCGACCTCGACAAGCCGTTCCTCATGCCGATCGAGGACGTCTTCACGATCACCGGTCGTGGCACCGTCGTCACCGGTAAGGTCGAGCGTGGCACGCTGGACATCAACTCCGACGTCGAGATCGTCGGTATCCGCGAGCCGCAGAAGACCACGGTCACCGGTATCGAGACGTTCCACAAGCAGATGGACCAGGCTCAGGCCGGCGACAACACCGGCCTGCTCCTGCGTGGCATCAAGCGCGAGGACGTCGAGCGCGGTCAGGTCGTCGTGAAGCCGGGTTCGATCACCCCGCACACGAACTTCGAGGCTCAGGTCTACATCCTGGGCAAGGACGAGGGTGGCCGTCACAACCCGTTCTACTCGAACTACCGCCCGCAGTTCTACTTCCGTACCACGGACGTCACCGGCGTCATCACGCTGCCCGAGGGCACCGAGATGGTCATGCCCGGCGACAACACCGAGATGACGGTCGAGCTGATCCAGCCGATCGCCATGGAGGAGGGCCTCGGCTTCGCCATCCGCGAGGGTGGCCGCACGGTCGGTTCCGGCCGTGTCACCAAGATCCTCAAGTGATCTTGGAGCACGGGCTCATCTGACGGAAGTCAGCTGACACGAGGGGGCCCGGGCGCTTCGGCGTCCGGGCCCCCTCGCGTACGTAGCAGGCGTCACACGTCCTCCGTTTGGCCGATGCCAGGACGTGTGGCAAGATTGCATAGTTGCCTGTAACAGGCGCGCTCTTTCAAGTGTCGAACAGTGTGCAGAACCGCAGTCCTCGGTCCGGTCAGTCGGGCCGACAGAGGCTGGAGCGGTCACCCTCCCGGGGAGAGTTCCGGGTGAGGGGTCGTGGGGTTTGTCGCCTGTTTCGATCTGTACAGGGCGCCCCGCGGAGCACACGTTCTCCGGTCTTCCGGAGGCACTGTTCCGAGCAGGCTCGGCAAACGTCGTGGTCGGTCCCGGTTCACACCAGGGCAGATCACTTCCCAACGGCCCCGGCACCAGGAATGGTGCTCTGCGCCCGGCTGTGCCGCTTCATGCGACACGCCCGAGCGCGTGGGTCGGTCAGTAGCGGTTCGAGAGAGAGAGTCAGACGACGCCATGGCGGGACAGAAGATCCGCATCCGGCTCAAGTCCTACGACCACGAGGTCATCGACAGCTCGGCGCGCAAGATCGTCGACACGGTGACTCGCGCTGGTGCGACGGTCGTGGGTCCGGTGCCGCTGCCGACGGAGAAGAACGTCTTCGTCGTGATCCGGTCGCCTCACAAGTACAAGGACAGCCGCGAGCACTTCGAGATGCGCACGCACAAGCGGCTCATCGACATCATCGATCCCACGCCCAAGGCCGTCGACTCGCTCATGCGACTCGACCTGCCGGCGGACGTGAACATCGAGATCAAGCTCTGAGGCTGGAGGACATCATGACCAACCAGCAGAAGAACGTGACCGCGTTGCTCGGGACCAAGCTCGGCATGACCCAGCTCTGGGACGAGGCCGGGCGCCTCGTGCCGGTGACCGTGGTCTCCGTGGGCACGAACGTGGTGACCCAGATCCGCACGGTCGACACCGACGGCTACGCGGCTGTGCAGCTCGCGGCCGGCCGGGTGGACCCGCGCAAGGTCACCAAGCCCCTCAAGGGCCACTTCGAGAAGGCCGGTGTGACGCCGCGTCGTCACGTCGCCGAGATCCGCACCGAGAACGCGTCCGAGTTCACGCTCGGCCAGGAGATCACCGCCGAGGTGTTCGAGGCCGGTGCCGTGGTCGACGTGGTCGGCACGACCAAGGGCAAGGGCACCGCCGGTGTCATGAAGCGTCACGGCTTCGCCGGCGTGAGCGCCTCCCACGGTGCGCACCGCAACCACCGCAAGCCGGGCTCGATCGGTGGCGCATCGACGCCGTCGCGAGTCTTCAAGGGCCTGCGGATGGCTGGTCGGATGGGTAACGCCCGTCAGACCACCCAGAACCTGACCGTTCACGCGGTCGACGTCGAGAAGGGTCTGCTGCTCGTCAAGGGCGCGGTTCCCGGCCCCAAGGGTGGCGTCGTCCTCGTGCGTAACGCCGCGAAGGGAGCGTGACCGCAGCCATGACCACGCAGACCGCGCTGTCCGTGGACGTCGTCGACGCCCAGGGCAAGAAGTCCGGCACGGCCGAGCTCCCCGCTGAGGTGTTCGACGTCGCCGTGAACGTCCCGCTGATCCACCAGGTCGTCGTCGCCCAGCGCGCCGCCGCCCGCCAGGGGACGCACGCCACCAAGACCCGCGGCGACGTCCGCGGTGGTGGCAAGAAGCCGTACAAGCAGAAGGGCACCGGCCGCGCCCGCCAGGGTTCGACGCGCGCCCCGCAGTTCGCCGGCGGTGGCACCGTCCACGGCCCGCAGCCGCGCAAGTACGACCAGCGCACCCCGAAGAAGATGAAGGCCGCCGCCCTGCGTGGCGCCCTCTCGGACCGCGCCCGCGCCGGTCGTGTGCACGTCGTCACGGGCTTCGGCCTGGACGGCACGCCCTCGACCAAGACGGCCCTCGGCACGATCGCCAAGCTGACCACGCGCGAGCACGTGCTCGTCGTGACGCAGCGTGACGACGAGATCACGATCAAGTCGCTGCGCAACGTCCCCGAGGTGCACCTCCTGGTCGCCGACCAGCTGAACACCTACGACGTGCTCGTCTCCGACGACGTCATCTTCACCGAGGGTGCGCTCGCAGCGTTCCTCGAGGGCCCGGCCAAGGGCGCGAAGGCTGTCGCCGCCGAGTCGGAGATCGGGTCCGAGGCTGCTATCACCGAGGAGACCGCAAAGTGAGCGTCACCGTGAAGGACCCGCGCGACATCCTGATCGCGCCGGTCGTCTCCGAGAAGAGCTACAACCTTCTCGACGAGGGCAAGTACACCTTCATCGTGGACCCGAGCGCGAACAAGACCGAGATCAAGATCGCGATCGAGAAGGTCTTCAGCGTGAAGGTCGCCTCGGTGAACACGATCAACCGCAAGGGCAAGACGCGTCGTACGCGTTTCGGCCTCGGCAAGCGCAAGGACACGAAGCGTGCGATCGTCACCCTCCGCGAGGGCACGATCGACATCTTCGGCGGTCCGGTCGGCTGAGCTGACTAGAGACGATTGAGGACAGGTTTCCATGGGAATCCGTAAGTACAAGCCGACGACGCCCGGCCGTCGTGGCTCCAGCGTCGCCGACTTCGTCGAGGTCACGCGCTCGCAGCCGGAGAAGTCGCTGGTCCGCCCGCTGAGCAAGACCGGTGGCCGCAACAACACCGGCCGCATCACGACGCGTCACAAGGGCGGCGGGCACAAGCGTGCCTACCGCGTCATCGACTTCCGTCGTCACGACAAGGACGGCGTGCCCGCGAAGGTCGCTCACATCGAGTACGACCCCAACCGCACGGCGCGCATCGCGCTCCTGCACTACGCGGACGGCGAGAAGCGCTACATCATCGCGCCGAACAAGCTGTCGCAGGGCGACCGCATCGAGGCCGGTGCGGGTGCCGACATCAAGCCCGGCAACAACCTGCCGCTGCGCAACATCCCGACCGGTACGGTCATCCACGCCATCGAGCTCCGGCCCGGTGGCGGCGCGAAGATCGCCCGCTCGGCCGGTGCGTCCGTGCAGCTCGTCGCCAAGGACGGCCCGTACGCGCAGCTGCGCATGCCGTCCGGTGAGATCCGCAACGTCGACCTGCGCTGCCGCGCGACGGTCGGCGAGGTGGGCAACGCCGAGCAGTCGAACATCAACTGGGGCAAGGCCGGCCGCATGCGCTGGAAGGGCAAGCGCCCGACCGTGCGCGGTGTCGCCATGAACCCGGTCGACCACCCGCACGGTGGTGGTGAGGGCAAGACGTCCGGTGGTCGTCACCCGGTGAGCCCCTGGGGCCAGCCGGAGGGTCGTACCCGCCGTCCGAACAAGTCGAGCGACCGGATGATCGTCCGTCGCCGTCGTACCGGCAAGAAGCGCTGATAGGAGCCTGAAACATGCCTCGTAGCCTGAAGAAGGGCCCCTTCGTCGACGACCACCTCCAGAAGAAGGTGGACGCGCAGAACGAGAAGGGGACCAAGAACGTCATCAAGACCTGGTCCCGTCGGTCGGTCGTCACGCCCGACTTCCTCGGTCACACCTTTGCCGTGCACGACGGTCGCAAGCACGTCCCGGTCTTCGTGACCGAGTCGATGGTCGGCCACAAGCTCGGCGAGTTCGCTCCCACGCGGACCTTCCGCGGCCACGTGAAGGACGACAGGAAGGGCCGTCGCCGCTGAGGCGTGGGGTTTCCCCTCGCTGAAGCAGTGATGACCCGGACTGTCTGAGAAAAGGAAGCAGGACAGCAATGGAAGCCAAGGCGCAGGCGCGGTTCGTCCGTGTCACGCCCCAGAAGGCCCGGCGCGTCGTGGACCTCATCCGTGGCAAGCAGGCCTCTGAGGCCGTCGCGGTGCTGAAGTTCGCACCGCAGGCCGCCAGTGAGCCGATCCGCAAGGTCGTGGAGAGCGCGATCGCCAACGCACGGGTGAAGGCCGACCGCGCGAGCGAGCGCTTCGACGAGGGCGACCTGGTCGTCTCCGCCGCGTTCGTGGACGAGGGCCCGACCCTCAAGCGGTTCCGCCCGCGGGCTCAGGGACGTGCTACGCGCATCCTCAAGCGCACCAGCCACATCACGGTGGTGCTCGCCGACAAGCAGACCGTCAAGGAAGGGGCCCGATAGTGGGACAGAAGGTTCACCCGCACGGGTACCGCCTCGGTATCACCACCGACCACCGGTCGCGCTGGTTCGCCGACAGCACCAAGCCTGGTCAGCGGTACCGCGACTACGTCCGCGAGGACGTGCAGATCCGCAAGCTCATGGGCACCGGCCTCGAGCGGGCCGGCATCTCCAAGGTCGAGATCGAGCGCACCCGTGACCGCGTCCGCGTGGACATCCACACGGCGCGTCCGGGCATCGTGATCGGCCGCCGGGGTGCCGAGGCCGACCGCATCCGCGGCGAGCTCGAGAAGCTCACGGGCAAGCAGGTCCAGCTCAACATCCTCGAGGTCAAGAACGCGGAGATCGACGCGCAGCTGGTTGCTCAGGGCATCGCCGAGCAGCTCGCGAGCCGTGTCTCGTTCCGTCGTGCGATGCGCAAGGGCATGCAGTCCGCCCAGCGCGCCGGCGCGAAGGGTATCCGCGTCCAGGTCTCGGGCCGCCTCGGTGGCGCCGAGATGAGCCGCTCGGAGTTCTACCGCGAGGGCCGCGTGCCCCTGCACACGCTCCGTGCGTACATCGACTTCGGCTTCTACGAGGCCCGCACCACCTTCGGCCGTATCGGCGTCAAGGTGTGGATCTACAAGGGCGAGGTCACCGAGAAGGAGTTCGCCGCTCAGCAGGCCACCGCCGCTCCCCGTCAGGGTCGTGGCCGTGGTGACCGCGGTGAGCGTGGCGGCGAGCGTCGTGGCGGCCGTCGCAACGAGCGTCCGGCCGAGCGCAGCGCCGAGACCGCCGCCCCCGCGGCGGAGGCTGCTGCTCCGGCCGCTGAGACCGGAACGGAGGCCTGACCATGCTGATCCCGCGCAGGGTCAAGCACCGCAAGCAGCACCACCCGTCGCGCTCCGGCGCGGCCAAGGGTGGCACCCAGATCGCGTTCGGCGACTTCGGCATCCAGGCTCTGGAGCCGGCGTACGTCACCAACCGCCAGATCGAGGCGGCGCGTATCGCAATGACTCGCCACATCAAGCGTGGCGGCAAGGTGTGGATCAACATCTACCCGGACCGTCCGCTGACCAAGAAGCCTGCCGAGACCCGCATGGGTTCCGGTAAGGGTTCGCCGGAGTGGTGGGTCGCCAACGTCAAGCCGGGCCGCGTCGTCTTCGAGCTGGCCGGTGTTGACGAGTCCCTTGCTCGCGAGGCCATGCGCCGCGCGATGCACAAGCTCCCGATGAAGTGCCGTTTCGTGGTGCGCGAGGGTGGTGTCTGATGGCTATCGGTACGCAGGGGCTCGCCCCGATCGATCTGGATGGCATGGACGACGAGACTCTCGTCGCCAAGCTGAAGGAAGCCAAGGAGGAGCTGTTCAACCTCCGTTTCCAGTCGGCGACCGGCCAGCTCGAGAGCCACGGCCGACTGAAGGCCGTGCGTCGTGACATCGCCCGGATCTACACGATCCTGCGCGAGCGCGAGCTCGGTATCCGTACGGCTCCGAGCGTGAGTGAGTGAGGCAATGAGCGAGAACACGACTGCTGAGGCCGCGCAGGCCCAGCGCACGACGCGCAAGGTGCGCCGTGGCTACGTGGTCAGCGACAAGATGGACAAGACCATCGTGGTCGAGGTCGAGGACCGGGTGAAGCACCCGCTCTACGGCAAGGTCATCCGTCGCACCAACAAGGTCAAGGCGCACGACGAGCAGAACACCGCCGGCATCGGCGACCTGGTCGTCATCATGGAGACCCGCCCGCTGTCCGCGACCAAGCGGTGGCGCCTGGTGGAGATCGCCGAGAAGGCCAAGTAAGACTTCTCATCCCGCTGGGGGCGGTGCGTGACACACGTACGCGTGGCGCCCCCGGCACAGCAACTATCCGTTCGACCAGGCTCGCCGGAAGCAGTCCGCGCGAGAACCAGTTCGACGTCAGGAGTTCATTCAAATGATCCAGCAGGAGTCGCGACTTCGGGTCGCCGACAACACGGGTGCCAAGGAGATCCTCTGCATCCGCGTTCTCGGTGGCTCCGGCCGTCGCTACGCCGGTATCGGCGACACCATCGTCGCCACCGTCAAGGACGCGATCCCGGGCGGCAACGTGAAGAAGGGCGACGTCATCAAGGCTGTCGTCGTCCGGACCGCCAAGGAGCGCCGTCGTCCGGACGGTTCCTACATCAAGTTCGACGAGAACGCCGCCGTCATCCTGAAGAACGACGGCGAGCCTCGCGGCACCCGCATCTTCGGCCCGGTCGGCCGTGAGCTGCGCGACAAGCGGTTCATGAAGATCATCTCGCTGGCTCCGGAGGTGCTCTGACCATGGCGAAGATCAAGAAGGGCGACCAGGTCATCGTGATCTCGGGTCGCGACAAGGGCAAGACCGGCCGCGTGCTGGAGGTCCTCAAGGACTCCGACCGTGTCGTGGTCGAGGGCGTGCAGCGCGTCACGAAGCACACCAAGGTGGGCCAGTCGCAGCGCGGCACCCGCACCGGTGGCATCGAGACGGTCGAGGCGCCGATCCACGTGAGCAACGTGATGATCGTCGACCCGGAGACCAAGAAGGGCACCCGCGTCGGGTACCGCCTCGAGCAGGTGGAGCGTGACGGTCGTACCAAGACCGTCCGGATCCGCGTCGCGAAGCGCTCCGGGAAGGACATCTGATGACCGAGACGACCATCGAGGCCCCGGCCCAGCCGCGCCTCAAGCAGAAGTACCGCGAGGAGATCCTCCCGGCGCTGATCGAGGAGTTCGGCCACTCCAACCTGCACCAGGCCGGCGGTCTGACCAAGATCGTCGTGAACATGGGTGTGGGCGACGCGGCCAAGGACTCGAAGCTCATCGAGGGCGCCATCCGCGACCTCTCGGCGATCACCGGTCAGAAGCCGCAGGTCACCAAGGCTCGCAAGTCGATCGCGCAGTTCAAGCTGCGCGAGGGCATGCCGATCGGCGCGCACGTGACGCTCCGCGGCGACCGGATGTGGGAGTTCCTCGACCGCCTGCTGGCGATCGCGCTGCCGCGTATCCGCGACTTCCGCGGCCTGTCGCCCAAGCAGTTCGACGGGCACGGCAACTACACCTTCGGTCTCACGGAGCAGTCGATGTTCCACGAGATCGACCAGGACAAGATCGACCGGGTCCGCGGTATGGACATCACGGTCGTGACGACGGCGACGACCGACGACGAGGGCCGCTCCCTGCTGCGCCGTCTCGGCTTCCCCTTCAAGGAGAACTGACATGGCGAAGAAGGCCCTGATCAACAAGGCGGCCGGCAAGCCGAAGTTCGCGGTCCGCGCCTACACCCGGTGCCAGAAGTGCGGTCGCCCGCACTCCGTCTACCGCAAGTTCGGCCTGTGCCGCATCTGCGTGCGGGAGATGGCCCACCGCGGCGAGCTTCCCGGCGTCACCAAGAGCAGCTGGTAACACAACTACGCCGTAGGTCCGTCCGGCCACCTGGCCGCCCGGATACCCCGGCGAGGAAGGGCACGAGCCCGACATGACTATGACCGACCCGATCGCAGACATGCTGACCCGTCTGCGGAACGCGAACTCGGCGCACCACGACACGGTCACCATGCCGTCGTCGAAGCTGAAGACGCACATTGCTGAGATCCTGCAGGCCGAGGGCTACATCGCCGGCTGGTCCGTGGAGGACGCCCAGGTGGGCAAGTCCCTCACGATCGAGCTGAAGTACGGCCAGAACCGGGAGCGCGCCCTCGCGGGCGTTCGCCGCATCTCGAAGCCCGGCCTGCGCGTCTACCGCAAGTCCACCGATCTGCCCAAGGTCCTCGGCGGCCTGGGCGTGGCGATCCTGTCCACGTCCTCCGGCCTCCTGACCGACCGGCAGGCACAGGCCAAGGGCGTGGGCGGCGAAGTCCTCGCCTACGTCTGGTAATCCGGAAAGGAGAAAACGCCAATGTCTCGAATCGGCAAGCTTCCCGTTCCGGTCCCGGCCGGCGTGGACATCACCGTCAGCGGCGCGCTGGTGACCGTGAAGGGCCCCAAGGGTTCTCTCGAGCACACCGTGCCCGCACCCATCAATGTCGCCCAGGAGGACGCCCAGCTCGTGGTGTCCCGTCCGGACGACGAGCGGAACTCCCGTGCGCTGCACGGCCTGACCCGCACCCTGATCGCCAACATGATCACCGGTGTGACCGAGGGCTACGAGAAGAAGCTCGAGATCGTCGGTACTGGTTACCGCGTCGTGGCGAAGGGCTCGAGCCTCGAGTTCGCGCTCGGCTTCAGCCACCCCGTTGTCGTCGAGCCCCCTGCGGGCGTCACGTTCGCGGTCGAGAGCCCCACCAAGTTCTCGGTCTCCGGCATCGACAAGCAGCAGGTCGGCGAGGTCGCAGCGAACATTCGCAAGATCCGCAAGCCCGAGCCCTACAAGGGCAAGGGCGTGCGCTACGCCGGCGAGAACGTCCGCCGCAAGGTCGGAAAGGCTGGTAAGTGACGATGGCTATCAAGATCCTGGGCAAGGGCAAGTCCGTCGCTCGCCAGCGTCGCCACTCGCGCCTGCGCAAGAAGATCACCGGCACCGCCGTCCGTCCGCGTCTGGTCGTCACCCGCTCCTCGCGCCACATGGTGGCGCAGGTCGTGGACGACACCGTGGGCAAGACCGTCGCCTCCGCGTCGACCCTCGAGGCCGACCTGCGTGCGTTCGACGGCGACAAGACGGCCAAGGCCCGCAAGGTCGGCGAGCTCGTCGCCGAGCGTGCCAAGGCTGTCGGCGTCGACACCGTCGTGTTCGACCGCGGCGGCAACAAGTACCACGGTCGTGTCGCTGCAGTGGCCGACGGCGCCCGCGAGGGTGGTCTGGCCCTGTGATGACCTACGCACGGAAGAAGAGGACTCTCTGATGGCTGCAGGGCAGCGCAGCGGCGCCCCCCAGGGTGCCGCCACCGAGAACAAGGACCGTAACGACCGTCGTGGTGGCGGTCGTCGGGACGACCGTCGCGGCGGGCGCGAGGAGAAGAGCGCCTTCCTCGAGAAGGTCGTCACCATCAACCGCGTCGCCAAGGTCGTCAAGGGCGGCCGCCGCTTCAGCTTCACCGCGCTGGTCGTGGTGGGCGACGGCGACGGCACCGTCGGCGTCGGCTACGGCAAGGCCAAGGAGGTGCCCGCGGCGATCGCCAAGGGTGTCGAGGAGGCGAAGAAGAACTTCTTCCGCGTCCCTCGTATCCAGGGCACCATCCCGCACCCCATCCAGGGTGAGGCCGCCGCCGGTGTCGTGTTCCTGCGTCCGGCGTCGCCGGGTACCGGTGTGATCGCCGGTGGTCCGGTGCGCGCCGTGCTGGAGTGCGCGGGCATCCACGACGTCCTGAGCAAGTCGCTCGGCTCGTCCAACGCGATCAACATCGTGCACGCCACGGTCGAGGCCCTCAAGGGCCTCGAGGAGCCGGCCGCTGTGGCCGCTCGCCGTGGGCTCCCGCTGGAGGACGTGGCCCCGGCCGCGCTCCTGCGCGCCCAGGCCGCCGGTCGTGCCGAGTCGGCAGCGAAGGCTGGTGCGTGATGGCTCGTCTGAAGGTGACCCAGACCAAGTCCGCCATCGGCGGCAAGCAGAACCAGCGTGACACGCTGCGGACGCTCGGCCTCAAGCGGATCGGCGACACCGCCGTGAAGGAGGACCGCGCGGAGATCCGTGGCATGGTCAAGACGGTGGCGCACCTCGTCGCCGTCGAGGAGGTCGAGTGATCATGGCGGAGAACAAGCCGCTGAAGGTCCACCACCTCCGTCCGGCTCCCGGCGCCAAGACCGCGAAGACCCGTGTGGGTCGCGGTGAGGGGTCGAAGGGTAAGACGGCGGGTCGTGGTACCAAGGGTACGAAGGCTCGTTACCAGGTCCCCGCGGGCTTCGAGGGTGGGCAGATGCCTCTGCACATGCGCCTCCCGAAGCTGCGTGGGTTCAAGAACCCGTTCCGCGTCGAGTTCCAGGTCGTGAACCTGGACAAGCTCTCGGCGCTGTTCCCCGAGGGTGGCACCGTCACCGTCGAGGACCTCGTCGCCAAGGGGGCCGTCCGCAAGGGCCAGCCCGTCAAGGTGCTCGGCAACGGTGAGATCGACGTCAAGCTCGAGGTCGCGGTGGACCGCGTCTCGGCGTCCGCCAAGGAGAAGATCCTGGCGGCCGGCGGTACGGTCTCGGAGGCCTGAGACAGCTGACAGGGCCGGCGGCGCGTGAGCGCGGCCGGCCCTGTGTGCTCTCTTGAGTATTTCCCGGAGCGAACGTGGTCCACGGACCGGCGTGAGCAACGTAGAATCCGACACGGTCTGGCTGCACCGTTGTGGTCTGGCCCACGTTCGACACACCTCGCCGGCGTCCTGCCGGCGACACTAGATCCCGCAACGGCGGGCCAGGAGGATAGGGTGCTCAGCGCTTTCGGCCGGGCTTTCCGGACGCCAGACCTGCGGCGCAAGCTGCTGTTCACGATCGCGATCATGGCGATCTTCCGGCTCGGGTCGTTCATCCCGACCCCCGGTGTGGACTATGCGAACGTGCAGCAATGTATCGCCCTGGCGGGTGACAACACGCTGCTCGGCCTGATCAACGTCTTCAGCGGCGGTGCGCTGCTGCAGCTGTCGATCTTCGCGCTCGGCATCATGCCGTACATCACCGCGAGCATCATCGTGCAGCTGCTCCGCGTGGTCATCCCTCGCTTCGAGGCGCTCCACAAGGAGGGCCAGTCGGGCCAGGCCAAGCTGACCCAGTACACGCGCTACCTCACGATCGCGCTCGCGATCCTGCAGTCGACGACCGTCATCACGACGGCGCGCCAGGGTCTGCTGTTCACGGGCTGCGACCTCGACGTCATCGCGAGCGACAGCATCCTCACCTCGGTCTTCATGGTCATCACCATGACCGCGGGTACGGGCCTGGTCATGTGGCTCGGCGAGCTGATCACCGAGCGCGGCGTCGGCAACGGCATGTCGCTGCTCATCTTCACGTCGATCGCCGCGAGCTTCCCGACCTCCCTGTGGTCGATCGCCGGTGGCGCGAACGGCGTCCTGAACTTCACGATCATGATCCTGGTCATCATCCTGGTGATCGGCCTCGTGGTCTTCGTCGAGCAGTCGCAGCGCCGCATCCCGGTGCAGTACGCGAAGCGCATGGTGGGTCGCCGCATGTACGGCGGCACCAGCACCTACATCCCGATCAAGATCAACATGTCCGGCGTGATCCCCGTGATCTTCGCGGCGTCGATCCTCGCCATCCCCGGCCTGATCGCCCAGTTCGGCGACCAGACGGAGGAGTGGGTCATCTGGATCTCCAACAACCTGGTCCAGCAGTCGTCGCCGCTCTACATCGCGATCTACACGCTGATGATCATCTTCTTCTGCTTCTTCTACACGTCGATCACGTTCAACCCGGACGAGGTCGCGGACAACATGAAGAAGTACGGCGGCTTCATCCCCGGCATCCGGGCCGGCCGCCCCACGGCGGAGTACCTGGACTTCGTGATCACCCGCATCACCTCCGCCGGTTCCCTGTACCTCGCGCTGATCGCGCTGATCCCGACGCTGGTGCTCGTCTTCCTGGGCGTCACCACCAACCTGCCCTTCGGAGGCAGCTCGATCCTCATCGTGGTCGGCGTCGGGCTGGAGACGGTCAAGCAGATCGACTCCCAGCTGCAGCAGCGCCACTACGAAGGATTCCTCCGTTGAGCCAGACTCCCACCACCACCTCTCGCCGCGAGCTGCACGCTCGTCCGGACCAGGAGGGCCAGGTCACGCGCCTGGTCATCATGGGCCCGCAGGGCGCGGGCAAGGGTACGCAGGCGGCCCGCCTCGCCGAGGTCTTCGGGATCGTCCCGATCTCCACGGGTGACATCTTCCGCGCGAACATCGCGGGGAAGACCGAGCTGGGCCAGACCGCACAGGAGTACACGAACAAGGGCGAGCTGGTCCCGGACGAGGTCACCAACGCCATGGTCCGCGACCGCCTCGGGCAGGCCGACGTCAAGAACGGCTTCATCCTGGACGGGTACCCGCGCAACGCGGCCCAGGTGACCGAGCTGGACCAGATCCTGGCCGACCTCGGCTGGGAGCTGGACGGTGTCATCGAGCTGACGGCCGACCGCGACGAGCTCCTGGCCCGCATCGCCAGGCGCGCGGAGCAGGAGGGTCGCGAGGACGACACCGAGGAGGCCATCGCGCGGCGCCTCGACATCTACGCGGAGCAGACCGCTCCGCTGACCGCGGCCTACGGCGAGCGGAACCTGCTGGTGCGGGTCGACGGCCTGGGCGAGATCTCGGACGTCACCGACCGCATCGTCGCCTCGCTCGCGACGCAGCTGGGCTGAGGCGTGGTCTTCGGCCGGGAGCGGATCGAGTACAAGACGCCGGACCAGGTGCGCCTCATGCGGCGCGCCGGTCTGGTCGTCGCGGACACGCTCGCCGCGGTCCGCGCGGCCGCCCGGCCCGGTCTCACCACGGCTGAGCTCGACGCGGTGGCCGCCCGGTCCATCGAGGACGCCGGTGCCGCCCCGTCGTTCCTCGGCTACCACGGCTTCCCCGGAGTCATCTGTACCTCGGTCAACGAGGAGGTCATCCACGGGATCCCGGGCAGCCGGGTCCTCGCTGCCGGGGACCTCGTCTCCATCGACTGCGGTGCCGTCGTCGAGGGCTGGCACGGTGACTCGGCGGTCTCGTTCGTCCTGGGCGCCGAGGGCGCCCTCGACCACAGGCTGCCCGACGACGACCTGGTCGCCGCCGGCGCGGACCTCGCCGACATCGCGCTCGTCCGGGCCACCGAGGCCGCCATGTGGGCGGGTATCGCCGCGCTGGCCTCCGCGAAGCGGCTGAACGCCGTGGGCGAGGCGGTCGAGGCGGCCGTCGAGATGGCCGGTGAGTTCGTCGGCGTCGAGTACGGCATCGTCGAGGAGTATGTGGGGCACGGCATCGGCAGTGCCATGCACCAGCCGCCGGACGTCCACAACTACCGGACGTCGGGGTCGGGTCCGCGCCTCCGGTCCGGCATGTGCCTGGCGATCGAGCCGATGATCACGCGGGGCGGAGCGGAGACTCAGGTGCTGGAGGACGGCTGGACCGTCGTCACCACCGACGGGTCCCGCGCGGCGCACTGGGAGCACTCGACCGCGATCACCGAGGACGGCATCGTGGTGCTCACCGCGGCCGACGGGGGAGCCGAGCGCCTCGGTGTCTTCGGGGTGACCCCGGTCGAGCCGGCCTGAAGAACGTCACCCGCGGGTCTATTTAACTCGGAGTCAGTTGGCTACGATCGGCCGGGTGACCGACGATGCGCACACGCCCGCCTCCGGCCCCGTCACGCCTGCGTCGCGGGGCAGTGGTGACACGACGTACGCGGCGCCTGCGCACGCGGCGGGTGCCGAGCCGCGCGCCCCGTGGTACCGCCGGGCGGCGTCAGCCGTCGGCCGTGGGCTGCGGCGCCTCGGGCGCTGGGCCGGTGCGTGGGCCCGTCGCCTGGTGACCAGCCCGTTCCTGTGGGTGGGCATCGTGCTCGGTTTCGGCACGTCGCTGCTGGTCTGGGAATCGGTGCTCGTGCTCGGGATCCTGCTCTGGCTGGCCGGGGTCTGGCTCTGGGCGGCACGGGGCAGCACCGTGCTGGTCGCGCTGGGCCTCGGCGTCGTGCTCGGCTGGCTCCCGATGTTGTTCTTCTTCGTCGCCAGCCTGCCGCACACGATGATCGGCCCGCCCGGCGTCGAGTACGACCTCTGACCGCTGCGACCCGGTGGCACGTGGCGAGTCTCACCGCCTGCCGGGGCCGTGGACGGGTGCCTGCGCTTTGAATGCTTTCCGAAGTGGCGTAGGCTTGACCGTTGGGTGTAGTCCGTTCAACGCCTCCAGTTCCTGACAAGGCGCCAGCAGTGCCTGCCGGTCCCCGCGCGAGCGGGGCGCAGGCCGGGCGCCGTGGTAGGCGGCACGCGGACGCACACGACATCCACACCCGACCGCCGGTCGCGCAGTTCATCTCTGCGACGGCGTGGGCGTGGAAGCAGTCACGACGAGAGTTAGCGGAGGATATGGCAAAGAAGGACGGTGTCATCGAGATCGAGGGCAGCGTGATCGAGGCTCTGCCGAACGCGATGTTCCGCGTGGAGTTGTCGAACGGTCACAAGGTTCTCGCGCACATCTCGGGAAAGATGCGTCAGCACTACATCCGGATCCTTCCCGAGGACCGCGTGGTGGTGGAGCTCAGCCCGTACGACCTGTCCCGCGGCCGGATCGTCTACCGCTACAAGTAGTCAGTCCCCGGTCTGGGGCTATGTCACTCACGGCCTGGCCAGAGGTGACGTCGCCGCACGATCGACCACCCACGACACTGTTACGCCCGCGCCGGGACACCGGACGGACGTGGCGGAGGAAAATCCGATGAAGGTCAAGCCGAGCGTCAAGAAGATCTGCGACAAGTGCAAGGTGATCCGCCGGCACGGTCGCGTCATGGTGATCTGCGACAACCTGCGCCACAAGCAGCGCCAGGGCTGATCATCCTCCGGGCACCCGCCCGGGCCGGTGGCTGAGGCCACCACCAGCGCACCACCTCGAACCACTCCGCGTGACGCGGGGCGGGGAACCCTCGGTCCGGAGGCCGGGGCCCGTGAGAACCACGGGATGGCGGTGCGGCAGACCTCCGACGAGCAGTACAGGAGCCGGAAGGCACATGGCACGTCTTATCGGCGTCGACCTCCCCCGCGACAAGCGGCTTGAGGTTGCGCTCACGTACATCTTCGGTGTGGGTCGTACCCGCGCGAAGGAGACCCTGGCCGCCACGGGCATCAGCCCGGACGTCCGCGTGAAGGACCTCGGCGACGCCGAGCTCGTTGCGCTCCGCGACTACCTCGAGGGCAACTACAAGCTCGAGGGTGACCTCCGCCGTGAGGTCGCGGCCGACATCCGCCGCAAGGTCGAGATCGGCACCTACCAGGGCCTGCGCCACCGTCGCGGCCTGCCGGTGCGTGGTCAGCGCACCAAGACCAACGCGCGCACCCGCAAGGGTCCCAAGCGCACCGTTGCGGGCAAGAAGAAGGCCCGCTGACAGCAGTCCGTGGAGCGGTCGCTCGCTGAGCTAGACCGCCCCGGTCCGATCAGACCAGGAGATTACAGAACAGATGCCTCCCAAGACTCGCGCCGCCGCCGGCCGCAAGCCGCGCCGCAAGGACAAGAAGAACGTCCCGCTCGGCCAGGCGCACATCAAGTCCACCTTCAACAACACGATCATCTCGATCACCGACCCGTCCGGTGCCGTGGTGTCGTGGGCCTCTGCCGGCCACGTCGGCTTCAAGGGCTCCCGCAAGTCCACGCCGTACGCCGCGCAGATGGCCGCCGAGTCGGCTGCCCGTCGCGCGCAGGAGCACGGCGTGAAGAAGGTCGACGTCTTCGTGAAGGGCCCGGGTTCCGGTCGCGAGACCGCCATCCGCTCGCTCCAGGCCACCGGCCTCGAGGTCGGCTCGATCCAGGACGTGACGCCGCAGGCGCACAACGGCTGCCGTCCGCCGAAGCGTCGCCGCGTCTGATATCTGTTGCGGCCGGTCACGGTCGCGGCCCTGGGGCCGCGACCGGGACCGGATCGCGGCATCCGCTCACCTCGCGAGGTGAGCACCGCCCGGACGGTGACAGAGATCCGTCCGGGCCGCGAGAGATCGCAGGCCGTGATGCGTCATATAGCGGACGCACACTGAAAGGACACCCACAGTGCTCATCGCACAGCGCCCCACGCTGACCGAAGAGGTCATCTCGGAGAGCCGTTCCCGCTTCTCCATCGAGCCGCTCGAGCCGGGCTTCGGCTACACGCTCGGCAACTCGATGCGTCGCACCCTGCTGTCGTCCATCCCGGGCGCAGCCGTCACGTCCATCCGCATCGACGGTGTGCTGCACGAGTTCAGCACCGTGCCGGGCGTGAAGGAAGACGTCACCGAGATCATCCTCAACATCAAGAACCTCGTGGTCTCCTCGGAGAACGACGAGCCCGTCGTGATGTACCTGCGCAAGCAGGGTGCTGGTGCCGTGACCGCCGCGGACATCGTTCCGCCGGCGGGGGTCGAGGTGCACAACCCCGACCTGCACATCGCCACCCTCAACGACAAGGGCAAGCTCGAGATCGAGCTGACCGTCGAGCGGGGTCGTGGGTACGTGTCCGCCGCGCAGAACAAGCAGTTCGACGCGGAGATCGGGCGCATCCCGGTCGACTCGATCTACTCGCCGGTCCTCAAGGTCACGTACAAGGTCGAGGCCACCCGAGTCGAGCAGCGCACCGACTTCGACAAGCTCATCGTCGACGTCGAGACCAAGCAGGCGATCACGCCTCGCGACGCGCTCGCCTCGGCAGGCAAGACCCTGGTCGAGCTGTTCGGCCTGGCACGTGAGCTGAACGTCGAGGCCGAGGGCATCGAGATCGGCCCGTCGCCGACGGACACCGCGCTGGCCGCGGACCTGGCGCTGCCGATCGAGGAGCTCAACCTCACCATCCGTTCGTACAACTGCCTCAAGCGCGAGGGCATCCACCAGGTGGGCGAGCTCGTGGCCCGCAGCGAGGCGGACCTGCTCGACATCCGCAACTTCGGTGCGAAGTCGATCACCGAGGTCAAGGAGAAGCTGGCGGAGCTCGGCCTCAGCCTCAAGGACTCGCCGCTGGACTTCGACCCGGCCGGCGCCTCCTACTTCGAGGCCGGCGACGCGGCTGCCTACAGCGGCGACGAGCAGTCGTACTGACGTCCCGCGCCCGGCCCTCGGGCCAGGCGCGCGGAACCACTTCCAAGGAGAAAAGCAATGCCTACCCCTACCAAGGGCGCGCGGCTCGGCGGTAGCCCCGCTCACGAGCGTCTGATCCTCGCGAACCTGTCGACCTCGCTCTTCGAGCACGGCCGCATCACGACCACCGAGACCAAGGCCAAGCGCCTGCGTCCGCTGGCCGAGCGCCTGATCACGTTCGCGAAGAAGGGCGACCTGTCCGCCCGCCGCCGTGTCCTCACCGTCGTGCGCGACAAGGGCGTGGTGCACACGCTCTTCACCGAGATCGCCCCGGCCATGGCCGAGCGCAACGGTGGCTACACGCGCATCACCAAGATCGGCACCCGCAAGGGCGACAACGCTCCGATGGCGGTCATCGAGCTCATCACCGAGCCCGTGAGCCCCAAGCAGGCCGTCGTCAAGGAGGCCACCAAGGCCACCGAGAAGGCCGCGCCGGTCGAGGACGCCAAGGTCGAGGACGCCCCGGTCGAGGAGACCCCCGCCGAGGACGCCACCGACGCCCCGGCCGAGGACGCCGCCACCGAGGACACCGCTGAGGAGAAGAAGGAGGCCTGAGCCTCCCGCCTCCTGCGGGTTCCCTGCACCACGCCGGGCCGCACCTTCCGTACGGAGGGTGCGGCCCGGCGTCGTCGTGCGTGGGAGGGGCGCGGTGGTCCCCGCCGACCCAGTCATTGTGCCCACCCCAGCCCGTGAATCTGGGCACGATGGCTGGGTGGGCGGGGGTGGGCGCGGGGTCAGGACGGGGGGAGGTCCCAGGCACGCGCTCCGCCGACCAGGGCCGCCGAGTTGGGCACGATGACGACGTCGTCGCCCAGGCGGGCCAGCGCGGACGGCGTGATGCACCGCGAGTTGCCACCCCCGATGTAGAGCCGGTCCCAGTGGAACACCGGCCGCAGGCCGTCGACGACGGTGACGACCCGTCGTGACCAGAGCCCGTCACCGAGCCTGCGACGCTCGGGCTCGCCGATGTACTGGTCGTAGGTGAGGCTCCGGCGCACCGGGGCGTGCGACCACTCCAGGTGCGGGGCGATGCGGCCGCCGTGGAACATGGCGGTCCCCAGGCCCGTCCCGAGCGTGATCACCAGCTCCAGGCCCGACGCGGCGACGACGCCCGCGCCGTGCACCTCGGCGTCGTTCAGCACGAGCGCGGGCAGCCCCAGCCGCCGGGCCACGGCGGCACGCATGTCGAAGTTGTGCCACGCCTCCGCCAACGCCGGCACGACGCGCGACCGCGGTCCGGACCGGGTGATGTAGTGCGGCGTGTGCACGACGACGCCGCTGCGGATCATGCCCGGCATGCCGACCGTCACGCGGGCGGCCTCGGGCAGGTCCGTGGCGATCTTCGCGATCGTGTCGACGAGGAGCTCCGGCGGGAGGGGATAGGGCGTCGGCACGCGGACCGGCGTCGCGTGCGCGGTGCCCGACGCGTCCAGGACCGCTGCCTTGATCCCGCCGCCTCCGCAGTCCACGGCGAGCGTGAGGGTGTCTGCCATGACGTCACTGTACGAGCCCCGGCACCCCGCGCCGCGCGGAGGTCGCCGCGGGAATCGGGGAGGATGGGGCCGTGAACGAGCTCATCAGGGTGCGCCTCGACCTGGCCTACGACGGCACCCGCTTCGCGGGCTGGGCCCGCCAGCCGGACCTGCGCACCGTGCAGGGCACGCTGGAGGCCGGCCTGGCCCAGGTGCTGCGTAGCGAGCAGCGCGGTCTGCCCGCGCCTCGGCTGACCGTCGCGGGGCGCACCGACTCCGGCGTGCACGCACGGGGCCAGGTGGCGCACGTCGACGTCGACCCCGAGGGCTGGGCCGCGCTGCCCGGCCGGTCCGACCGCTCGCCCGGGGAGTCCCTCGTGACGCGGCTCGGTGGCGTGCTGCCCGGGGACCTCGTCGTGCGCCGGGCGGCGCCCGCGCCCGAGGGGTTCGACGCGCGGTTCTCCGCGCTGCGCCGGCGCTACACGTACCGCATCGCCGACGCGCCCGGGCTGCGCGACCCGCTGCGCCGCGACCACGTGCTGTGGACCCGCAAGGCGCTCGACGTCGCCGCGATGGACGCGGCGGTGCGCCCCCTGGTCGGGCTGCGGGACTTCGCGGCCTACTGCAAGCCGCGCCCGGGGGCGACGACCATCCGCGAGCTGCAGCGCATCGCCTGGGAACGCCCGGCCGACGGGCCCGACGCCGGGCTGGCGGTCGCGCACGTGGTGGCCGACGCGTTCTGCCACAACATGGTGCGGGCGCTGGTCGGTGCGTCGATCGCAGTAGGGGAGGGGCGGCGCCCCGCGGGCTGGCCCGCCGAGCTCCTCGCGAGCAGACGGCGGGACGCCGGGGTCTTCGTCGTGCCGCCCGAGGGGCTGTGCCTGGAGGAGATCACGTTCCCGCCCGACGCCGAGCTCGCCGCCCGGGCCGACGCCGTGCGGGCCAAGCGCATGGACGAGGAGGTCTGGGACGAGCCGCGCCGGCCCCGCCGAAGTAGAACTGCAGCGAGATAGAACTCTGGCGTACCCCCTGACCAGGGGGTACGCCAGAGTTCTATCTCGCTGCAGTTCTACTTCGGCGGGAGGGTTATGGTTCCTCGACCCAGTGGACCGCGGCCTCCTCGGCGCTCGCACCCGCGCCGTCGATGCCGGCGTCCGTGCCGTACAGGTCGTTCTCGCGGGTGCCGTCCTCGGCCGCGTAGCTGCCCGGGTCGGCGTCGGGGTCGGAGATCAGGCGGCCCGCGCGGGACGTGTCGGTGCGCTCGAGCGGGTCGGCCTGCCAGACGTCCGGCTCCTCCTCGCTGAGGCGCTGGTCCATGGGCTCGCGGTTGCGCTCCTCCCACGAGGTCTCGCCCCAGTGGTTCGAGCGGGGCCGGTCCGGCGGGGAGTAGCCCTCGTCGAGGTGGTCCTTCGGACCGCGGCTGTACAGGGTGTCCTCGGCCGGGAGCTGGTCGGTGTCGCCCTCGGCGATCCCGCCCGGCTCCGGCATGGTGGCTGGGGTTTCCTCGGTCATGGTCCTACGGTGGCACCAGTTCCCCGCGGACGCCACAGTGCCGCCGTCCCGGTGGCGACGTGGTGAACGTCATGGTCCCCTGGCGCGTGCGCGGGCCCTCTCGCTTTGACCCCCGGGGAGAGCGCTGGGTATCCTATTGAGTCGTTGTGCTCTGTCACGGTGTTCCTGCGTCTGCACCGCGCCCACTCGCGTGCCGACGTCCGGCCCGGACGCCAACCTGACTCCCGCGCACAACGACCTGACTCATCGGGCGCCGCTTCTCGCCCGACGACACCGCAAACGAAAAGGTTACGAACCGTGCGTACGTACACCCCCAAGCCCGGCGACGTCCAGCGCGACTGGTACGTCGTCGACGCGACCGACGTCGTCCTGGGCCGCCTGGCCAGCCAGGTCGCCAATCTGCTGCGCGGGAAGCACAAGCCGACCTTCGCCCCGCACGTCGACGGCGGTGACTTCGTCATCGTCATCAACGCGGAGAAGGTCGCGCTGAGCGGCAACAAGCGTCAGACCAAGCTGGCGTACCGCCACTCGGGCTACCCGGGTGGCCTCACGGCCACCCCGTACGGCGAGCTGCTGGACACCAAGCCGGAGCGCGCCATCGAGAAGGCAGTGCGCGGCATGATCCCCAAGACCTCGCTCGGTCGGACTCAGCTGACCCACCTGAAGGTCTACGCAGGCCCTGAGCACCCGCACACGGCGCAGCAGGCCAAGCCGTTCGAGATCACCCAGGTTTCGCAGCAGGCCTGAGGCCGCTGCCGGATCGCAACGCGAAGGACGCGAGGACACCACAGTGGCTGAGACCACCGTCGACATCGAGCAGGGCGCCGAGACGCCCAGCACCTACACCACCGAGACGGCTGCGCCCGCAACGCGCGGCTCGTCCATCACCGCCCCGGCCCAGGCCCTCGGGCGCCGCAAGGAGGCCGTGGCGCGCGTGCGCCTGGTCCCCGGCACCGGCACCTGGAAGATCAACGGCCGCACCCTCGAGGACTACTTCCCGAACAAGGTGCACCAGCAGCTGGTCAACTCCCCGCTGACGCTGGTCGAGGTCGAGGGCCGCTTCGACGTCATCGCCCGCATCACGGGTGGTGGCACGTCGGGCCAGGCCGGCGCCCTGCGCCTGGGCATCGCCCGCGCGCTGAACGCCATCGACGCCGAGGCCAACCGCCCCGAGCTCAAGAAGGCCG
Organism: Promicromonospora thailandica; assembly: GCF_024171955.1. Lineage (GTDB taxonomy): Bacteria > Actinomycetota > Actinomycetes > Actinomycetales > Cellulomonadaceae > Promicromonospora > Promicromonospora thailandica. The sequence goes on from NZ_JAMTCS010000006.1 coordinate 79,559, forward strand.
GCTTCCTGCGCCGCGACGACCGCAAGGTCGAGCGCAAGAAGGCCGGTCTCAAGAAGGCCCGCAAGGCTCCGCAGTACAGCAAGCGCTGATCGCAGCGCCTGCTCGGACGGCCCCGGGGAACAGTGTCGACACTGTTTCCCCGGGGCCATCCGCATTTCTGCACGCACTGAACGCCCACTACGGTGGGACGCGGACGATCTGAGGAGAAGCGGTATGGGCAGGCTGTTCGGCACCGACGGGGTTCGGGGTCTCGCCAACAAGGACATCACGGCGGAGCTGGCGCTGGAGCTGGGCGTCGCCGCAGCGCGGGTGCTGACCGCGCAGGGCGAGCTGCTGGGCCCGCGGCCCCGGGCCGTCGTCGGGCGGGACACCCGGGCGTCGGGCGAGTTCCTCGCGGGCGCCGTCGCGGCGGGGCTGGCGTCGGCGGGTGTGGACGTGGTGATGCTCAACGTGCTGCCCACGCCCGCGCTGGCCTACCTCGTGACGGAGCTGGAGGCCGACCTCGGGGTCATGGTCTCCGCCTCGCACAACCCGATGCCCGACAACGGCATCAAGTTCTTCGCGCGCGGCGGGCTCAAGCTCGACGACGCGGTCGAGGACGCGATCCAGGCCACGCTCGGCGAGGAGTGGGAGCGGCCCACGGGCGCCGACGTCGGGCGGATCCGCACCGACGGCCAGGCCGCCGCGGAGCGCTACGTACGGCACCTCACCGACAGCGTCGGCACCACCCCGGACCGCCGTCCGCTCGAAGGGCTGCGCATCGCGCTGGACTGCGCCAACGGCGCGGCCAGCGAGGTGGGCCCCGAGGCGCTGCGCGCGGCGGGCGCCGACGTCGTGGTGATGAACGCCAGCCCCGACGGCCGGAACATCAACGAGAAGTGCGGCTCCACCCACCCGGAGCAGCTCCAGGCCGTCGTCGTGGCGTCCGAGGCGGACTTCGGCGTCGCGTTCGACGGCGACGCCGACCGGTGCCTCGCCGTCGACCACACGGGAGCCATCGTCGACGGCGACCAGATCCTCGGGATCCTGGCCACCGCGCTCAAGGAGGAGGGTCGCCTGCCCGGTGACACCCTGGTGGTCACCGTGATGAGCAACCTCGGCCTGATCCTCGCCATGCGGGAGCGGGGGATCACCACGGTGCAGACCGCCGTGGGCGACCGGTACGTGCTCGAGGAGATGCGAGCCCAGGGGTACAGCCTGGGCGGCGAGCAGTCGGGGCACATCATCCTGGCCGACCACGCGACGACGGGCGACGGCGTGCTCTCCGCGCTGCACCTCGCCGCGCGGGTCAAGGCCTCGGGCAAGCGCCTGGCCGACCTCGCGGGTGAGATCGAGCGGCTGCCGCAGACGCTCGTCAACGTGCGCGGCGTGGACAAGTCGCGGGCCGGTACCGACGAGGGCGTGCAGGAGGCCGTGGCCGGCGCGACGGCGCTGCTGGGCGACACGGGCCGGGTGCTGCTGCGGCAGTCCGGCACGGAGCCACTGGTGCGGGTCATGGTCGAGGCGCCGTCGCAGGACGAGGCGGACAAGGTGGCCGAGGACCTGGCCGCCGTGGTGCGGGAGCGGCTGGCTCTCTAGGCCCAGCCGTGAACACCGCGTGAAACCTTGGGAAGCGGGGTTCTTCCAGGGGGACCCCTGATGCCGTTCAGGGGTCCCCCGTGCGTAGGCTGGCCGCAGGCACTAAGAGGTGCCGTCCCGCACCCGGGTAGTGCCCGGCCGAGACTTCAGAGGTCCCGTGCTCGAACTCATCTCAACGATCCTGAGCGCCACCGAGGCATGGATCCTCGCGATGGCGGCCTCGCCGTGGATCTACCCGGCCATGTTCGCGTTCGCGACCATCGACGGCTTCTTCCCGCCGCTGCCCAGCGAGTCCGTGGTGATCACGCTGACGGTCTCGGCGCACACGACAGGGACGCCGTGGATGTGGCTGGTGCTCCTGACGGCGGCCGCGGGCGCCTGGGTGGGTGACCAGATCGCCTACCAGATCGGCCTCATGATCGGCACCGACCGGGTGCCCTTCCTGCGCGGCCCGCGCGGACGGCGCGCCGTGGCCTGGGCGGAGCGGGCCCTGACCCGTCGCGGTGCCTCGTTCATCCTGGCGGCGCGCTACGTGCCGATCGGCCGGGTGGCCGTGAACATGACGGCGGGCGCCCTCGGCTATCCGCGGCGGCGGTTCATGGTGATCGCCGCGATCGCCGCGGTCATGTGGGCGCTGTACTCCGCGGGGATCGGACTGGTCGCGGCGCAGTGGCTGGGTCACGAGCCGCTGCTCGCCATCGTCATCGGCGTGGTGCTCGGCGTCGCGATGGGCTTCCTGGTCGACAAGGTGGTCGGTTGGTTCTCGCACCGGGAGGTCGTGCTGGAGCCCGGCGCGGCCGGACCGGGTCCCCTCGACCCGGGTCCCGTCGACCCGGAGCCCACGGGCCCGGGACCCGTCGACCCGGACTCCGCCGCGCCGGACCCTACTGAGGCGGACCCGGTGAAGGTGCCCGTACCGCCGTCCGCCGCCTGAGCCTCACGGGTACGTACAGGCGGTCTCAGAGCTTGCGGAGCCGGACCCGCTGCACCGCGTGGTCGGAGCCCTTGGTGAGCACGAGCGTGGCGCGGCCCCGCGTGGGCAGGATGTTCTTCTCGAGGTTCGGCGCGTTGATCGACTCCCAGATCGACAGCGCCTTGGCGGTGGCCTCCTGGTCGGACAGCGAGGCGTACCGCCGGAAGTAGGAGTCCGGCTTGGTGAACGCCGTGCGCCGCAGCTCCAGGAACCGGTCCACGTACCACTGCCGGATGTTCCGGGTGCGGGCGTCGACGTAGATCGAGAAGTCGAAGAAGTCGCTCACCGCCACGGTGGACTCGTCCACGGCGCTGGGCCGCGCCGGCTGGAGCACGTTGAGGCCCTCGACGATCAGCACGTCCGGCTTGCGCACCACGACCTCCTCGCCCGGGACGATGTCGTAGATGGTGTGCGAGTACACCGGGGCACGGACCTCGTCCTGGCCCGCCTTGATGCGCGACAGGAAGCGGATCAGGGCCCGCCGGTCGTACGACTCCGGGAAGCCCTTGCGCTCCATGAGGCCGCGGCGGGCCAGCTCCGCGTTCGGGTAGAGGAAGCCGTCGGTCGTGATGAGCTCGACGCGCGGGGTCTCGGGCCAGCGGGCGAGCATCTCGCGCAGCACGCGCGCCGTCGTCGACTTGCCGACGGCCACCGAGCCCGCCACCCCGATGACGTACGGCGTGCGGGGCGGCTCCTCGTGCAGGAAGGTCGACGTCGCGTCGTGCAGGCCCCCGGTGGCCTGCACGTACAGGTTGAGCAGGCGCGACAGGGGGCGGTAGATCGCGTCGACCTCGGCGAGGTCGATCGGGTCACCGAGCCCGCGCAGGCGCTCGACGTCGTCGTCGGTCAGCGGCAGCGGGGTGGACGCCGACAGGCGGCTCCACGCCGCCCGGTCGAGGTCCACGTAGGGTGAGGACGGAGCGAGGGCGAGCAGGTGCTCGCTGAGGTCCGTCGACGAGAACTGGGAAACCACCTGCAGCATTGTGCCGCACGCCGGCGCGGGGATCGCCACGGGCCACGGGTCGCCGGCCTGTGAGCGCGGTCATGGGGGCGGTGCCGGGCGGTCGATAGACTCGCGCTCATGTGTGGGATCGTCGGTTACACCGGAACAGCAGCCGCCGCGGCAGGCGGCGCCCTCGCGCCGTCGGGCACGCCTCTCGACGTCGCGATCGAGGGCCTGCGGCGCCTCGAGTACCGCGGCTACGACTCGGCCGGTGTGGCGCTCGTCGCGCCCGGCCTGGACGGCGTCGCCTGGGCCAAGAAGTCGGGCAAGCTCGCCAACCTGATCGAGGTGCTCGACCAGGACCCGTTGCCCGCCGCGACGGCGGCGATCGGGCACACCCGCTGGGCCACGCACGGTGGACCCACCGACGCGAACGCCCACCCGCACCTGGCCGACGGCGACCGCCTCGCCGTGATCCACAACGGCATCATCGAGAACTTCAGCGGACTGCGCGCCGAGTTGCTGGCCGACGGCGTCGTGTTCCGCTCCGAGACCGACACCGAGGTGGCCGCCCATCTCGTGGCCAAGGCCTACCGCGAGACCAAGGACCTCACGGCCGCCATGACCGCCGCGGCCCGCCGCCTGGAGGGCACCTTCACGCTGCTGGCCGTGCACGCCGACGCGCCCGACACGGTGGTCGGGGCCCGGCACGACTCCCCGCTCGTGGTGGGGCTGGGCGAGGGCGAGAACTTCCTGGGCTCCGACGTGGCCGCGTTCATCGCGCACACCAAGGAGGCGCTGGAGCTCGGCCAGGACCAGGTGGTGACCATCACGCCCGCGTCGGTGACCGTGACCGACTTCGACGGCAGGCCCGCCGAGGCCAAGCGCTACACCGTGGACTGGGACGCCGCGGCCGCCGAGAAGGGCGGCTTCGACTCCTTCATGGACAAGGAGATCCACGACCAGCCGCAGGCCGTCGCCGACACGCTGCTGGGCCGCACGGACGCCGCGGGCGCGCTGGTGCTGGACGACCTGCGCATCGACGAGTCCGTGCTGCGCGCCGTGAACAAGATCATCGTGGTCGCGTGCGGCACCGCTGCCTACTCCGGGCACGTGGCGAAGTACGCGATCGAGCACTGGTGCCGCATCCCCGTCGAGGTCGAGCTGGCGCACGAGTTCCGCTACCGCGACCCGATCGTCGACGAGCGCACGCTCGTGGTGGCCGTGACGCAGTCCGGCGAGACCATGGACACCCTGATGGCCGTGCGGCACGCGCGCGAGCAGGGCGCCAAGGTCATCTCGATCGTCAACACCCACGGCTCCACCATCCCGCGCGAGTCCGACGCCGTGCTGTACACGCACGCGGGCCCCGAGATCGCCGTCGCCTCGACCAAGGCCTTCCTGGCGCAGATCACCGCCGCCTACGTGCTCGGCCTCTACCTGGCGCAGCTGCGCGGCAACAAGTTCCCCGACGAGATCGGCGCGCTGCTCGACGAGCTGCGGGCCATGCCGCGCAAGATCCAGACGGTCATCGAGCGCGGGGAGTACGTGCGCGCGACGGCGCGGTCGATGGAGAAGTCCGACAAGGTGCTGTTCCTCGGCCGGCACGTCGGGTTCCCCGTGGCGCTGGAGGGTGCGCTCAAGCTCAAGGAGCTCGCGTACATCCACGCCGAGGGCTTCGCGGCCGGCGAGCTCAAGCACGGCCCGATCGCGCTGATCGACGAGGGCCAGCCGGTGTTCGTCGTGGTGCCCTCCCCGCGCGGACGGGACTCGCTGCACTCGAAGGTGGTCTCCAACATCCAGGAGATCCGGGCGCGCGGGGCGCGCACCCTGGTCATCGCCGAGGACGGCGACGACGAGGTGCGGAAGTACGCCGACGAGATCTTCTGGATCCCGCAGGCGCCCACGCTGCTCCAGCCGCTGCTGGCCGTGGTGCCGCTGCAGATCTTCGCGATGGCGCTCGCCACCGCGAAGGGTCTGGACGTGGACCAGCCGCGCAACCTCGCGAAGTCCGTCACCGTCGAGTGAGCCCGTCGGCCTGGCTGTGGCACCCTCGTCGGCGTGGAACTTGAGCAGCTCTCCGACGAGGTCGAGGTCATCAGCCGGGTCTACGCGCGCGTGCACGGCGTCGAACGCACCGACGACTGGCTCGTGCTGAAGCTCCAGGAGGAGATCGGCGAGCTGACGCAGGCGTTCCTGACCCTGTCCGGGCGCTCGCGGGACCGGGGGCTCACCGAGGACGAGATGCGCACGGCCTTCCGCGGTGAGGTCGCGGACGCCCTGGCGCAGCTGCTGCTCGTGGCCCGGCGGTTCGACGTGGACCTCGGCGAGGAGCTGGAGCGCAAGTGGTTCCGCTGGCGGCACCTCGTACGGCCGGAGGACACCGCGGGGATCCGGGATGTCGGTGGCTCCGTCTAGTCTCGGGTCCGACGAGAGGGGCGGTATGCCGTACGTGGAGGTCGACGGGGTCACGGTGCACTACGTGGAGGAGGGCCCGCCGCGGGGCGCCGGCGTGCCGACGGCGGTGCTGGTCCATGGGTTCCCGGTGGACCACCGTCTGATGGTGGGAGCGTTCGAGCCGGTGTTCGGCGCCCGCGCGACCGGCTGGCGCCGGGTCTACGTGGACCTGCCCGGCATGGGGCGCACCGCGGCGGGTGACGTCGCGGGGACGGACGACGTGTTCCGGGTGCTGCGCGGCGCGGTCCGCGAGCTGGTACCCGAGGGGCCGTACGCGGTGGTCGGGCAGTCCTACGGCGGGTACCTGGCGCGCGGGCTGGCCGCGGCCGACCCCGGCCGGGTCGCGGGCCTGGCCGTGCTCGTGACGGTCGTCGACCCGGTGCACGAGCGCCGGGACGTCCCGGCGCACCGCGTGCTGGTGCGGGAGCCCGCCCTCACCGAACAGGTGGGGACGGCCGTGCTCGACGCGGAGGACGTGCTCGTGGTGCAGACGGGCACCACCTGGGAGCGGACCCGCCAGGAGGTCCATCCGGGGGAGGCCGCGGCCGACCCGGAGGCCGTCGCCCGGATCGCGGCGGACTACGCGGGCACGTTCGCGGTCGAGGCGCAGCCGTTCGAGAACCCGGCGTTGGTGCTGGTCGGCCGGCAGGACTCCGTGACGGGGTACCGCGACGCCTGGGGCCTCCTGGAGCACTACCCGCACGCCACCTACGCCGTGCTGGACCGTGCCGGTCACGCCCTGCACCTCGAGCAGCCAGACCTCTTCGGGGCCCTGGTCGAGGAGTGGCTGGACCGCGTCGAGGGGGCGCTCGCGGAGTGACGGCGCAGGTGCGTCGCCCTCAGCTCGCCGTCGCGACGAAGACCAGGAGGGTGATGATCGCGGCGATCACGACGCCGAAGACGACGACCATGACCACGGGGAAGGGGAGCTTGTCGTCGTCCTCCGGCATGGCAACCTCCGCGGCGTGAACAGGAATCTCGGCATGAAAAGTGGCGCGCTGCGCAGTGCAGGCGCCACCTTTACCTCTGCATTACGCGCATATGGTGCCGCAAAACGGTCATGTCACGCAAGGCCGTCGCTGTGGTGCGCCCGGCCTAGGCTGGGCCCATGATCATCGGGACGGGCATCGATGTGGTCGACGTGAACCGGTTCATGGAGACCCTCGACCGCACGCCCCGGCTGCGCGAGAAGCTGTTCACCGAGGTCGAGCGGGAGCTGCCGGCCGCGTCGCTGGCCGCGCGGTTCGCCGCCAAGGAGGCCATCGCCAAGTCGCTCGGCGCGCCGGGGAACCTGCGCTGGCACGACGTCACGGTGCACCGCACCGTGGGGGGCCCGCCCCGGATCGACGCCACCGGCACCGTCGCCGCCCGCGCCGCCGAGCTCGGCGTGCGCACCTGGCACATCACGATCTCGCACGACGCGGGCATCGCGTCGGCGATGGTGATCGCGGAGGGGTGATCGCGCAGGGGTGATCGCGGGGCAGCGAGCGCGCCGGGCGGGAGCGCACGGTCCCGCCCGGCGGCGCCGTCACTGCAGGTGCGGGATGACCTGCTTCTCGAACAGCTCGATGCCGCTCTGGTCGTAGGCCGCCTCGAGGAAGTACGTGATCGCGTACCCCAGGCCCAGGTCGCGCATGCCCTGCAGCCGCTCGACGAGCTGCTCGGGCGTGCCGACGAGGAGACCGCCGCGCCAGGTGGCGATCTCCCGCTCGGCCTGGTCGGGCGTCGTCGCGCGCAGGTGTGCCTCGACCCACGCCATCCGCTCGGCGACGTCGGCCTCGGTCTCGCCGATCACCACGTTGTAGTTGGCCGAGCGGGTGATCTCGCCGAAGTCGCGCCCCAGGTCCTTGCAGTGCCCCTCCAGCACGCCCGACTTGTGGGCGAAGCCCTCCGGCGTCCCGACGAAGTTGGTGTACTGGGCGTGCCGCGCGGCGATGCGCAGCGTCTTCTGCTCGCCGCCGCCGGCGATCCACAGCGGGATCGAGGGCACCTCGGCGCCGCCGTCGCCGACCGGCAGCTGCTGCAGCGGCTGCGGGTAGCACAGCGCGCCGTCGACCTGGTAGCGCGTGCCCTCGAACGTGCCCGAGGATCCGGTGCGCCACATGTTCGCCATGATCTGCACGCCCTCGTCGAGCGCGCGCAGGCGCTCGCCCGCGCTCGGGAAGCCGTACCCGTACGCCCGCCACTCGTGCTCGTACCAGCCCGCACCGATGCCCATCTCGATGCGGCCGCCCGAGATCGTGTCGATCGTGGAGGCGACCTTGGCCAGGTACGTCGGCTCGCGGTACGCCATGCAGGTGCACATCTGGCCCAGCCGGATGCGCTGCGTCGCGGCCGCGAACGCCGCCATGAGCGACCAGGCCTCGTGCGTGGCCTCGGTCGACGGCACGGGTGTGGTGTGGAAGTGGTCGTACACCCAGGCCGACTCCCAGGCGAACTCGCCGCCCGGGACGGCCTCGCCCGCGGCCTGGTTCTCGGCGCGGTGGACGAGGGACAGCATGGTGGCCCACTGGTCGGCGGGCGCGACGCCGACGAGGTCGTGGCGCCAGCCCTGCGGGATGAAGAGTCCGAATCGCCTGGTCCGACCCTATGCCGACCTGCCCGTGCGGGGCAGGACGGTCCATCCCGGCAGTCGGGCCGGCGGTGCCCGGTGTCGCATCGTTACCCGGTTCTGTACCGGCGACAGAGGTGGAGGCGGCACTATAGGACCGTGAAGGACGCGTGGAGCTCGGACGAGATACGCAAGGCGGAGGAGCCGCTGATCGCTGCCGGCGAGCCGCTCATGGCACGGGCGGCGTACGGGCTGGCCCAGGTGGTGCTGCGGGAGGTGGCGCTCCGGCGTGCGGAGGGCAGGGCCGGTACGGCCGACGGTGCGCGGCAGGGCCGGGCCAGGCTGCGGGGCAGCCTCGGTTCGGACGGGCTGCCCGGGCAGGCCCGGGTGCGGCCGGGCCGGGTGGTCGGCCGCCGCACCGCGGACGCTGGCGCGCCCGGAGGCCGGGGTGACGTCCGCGGGGCGCACGCCGTGCTGCTCGTCGGGCCCGGGAACAACGGCGGCGACACCCTGTTCGCCGGCGCGCACCTCGTCCGGCGCGGCATGACGGTGACCGCCGTGCTCGCCTCGGCGCGTGCGCACGAGGCGGGCCTCGCCGCCTTCCGCGCGGCCGGCGGACGGGCGGCGAGCCTCGCCGACGTGCGGGTGCCCGCCGTAGTGGAGCTCGCGCTCGGCGCCGACGTGATCCTGGACGGCCTCGTCGGGGTCGGCGCGCGCGGCGCCCTCCGGCCACCCGCGGGCGGCCTGGTCCGGGCGCTCGCCGACGCCCGGGACGCCGCCGCCGACCGGTGGCCGTACACCGTCGCGGTGGACATCCCCAGCGGCATCGGCGTGGACGACGGCGCGGTGCCCGGCCCCGTGCTGCGCGCCGACCGGACCGTGACGTTCGGCGCGCTCAAGCCCGGCCTGCTCCTGCCGCCCGCCGCGCAGACGGCAGGCGAGGTCGAGCTGGTCGACGTCGGCTTCCCCGCCTCCCCGGCCTCCGGCGCGGCGCGGCGCAACGGTGTGGCCCGCCACGCCTGGGGCACGACGGACCCGGCGGCGGGCCGCGTGCTGCGCCTGGAGCCCGCCGACGTGGCCGCGCTGTGGCCCGCGCCCGGCGCGCGCGACCACAAGTACACGCGGGGCGCGGTCGGCGTGGTCGCCGGCACGAGCACCTACCCCGGCGCGGCGGTGCTGGCCGCCTCGGGCGCCGTCCTGTCCGGCGCCGGCATGGTGCGCTACCTCGGGCCCGAGGTGGTCGGCACGCGCGTGCTCCTGGCCCGGCCCGAGGTGGTCGTGGCCGGCGGCCGGGTCCAGTCCTGGGTGCTCGGGCCCGGCGTCCCCGCGCTCGACCCGGACGACGAGGGCCCGGACGACGACGGCCAGGCCCGCCGGATCTTCGGGGCGCTCGCGGCTGTGACCGGCGTGCTGTCCGAGGACGTGACGGGCGGGAGGATGCCCGCCGTCGTCGACGCGGGGGCGCTCACGATGCTGGAGCACCGGCTCCCGCCCTCGGTGGTGCTGACCCCGCACGCCGGCGAGCTGGCCGAGCTGCTGCGCGGGCTGGGGCACGAGGTGGACCGAACCGCGGTGGAGGCCCGGCCCCTGCACTGGGCGCGCACGGCCCACCAGGCGACGGGCGGCACGATCCTGCTCAAGGGTGCCGTGACCGTCGTCGCCGGACCGGGTGACGTGTACGCGCAGGCCGACGCGCCCGCGTGGACCGCCACTGCGGGTGCGGGCGACGTGCTCGCGGGCATCCTCGGGACGCTGCTCGCCGGCCGGTCGCGGGCCGTGGTCGAGGACGAGACGCTGGCCGCGCGCCTCGCGGCCGCCGCCGTGCTGGTGCACGGGCGGGCCGCCGCCCGCGCGTCCGCCGGCGGCCCGGTGGCCGCCCTGGAGATCGCCCGGGCGGTGCCCGCGGTCGTCGCGGAGCTGCTGGCCGGAGCGGACCCCGCCTGACCGGACTGATCAGGCGAGACACGAGCGGGCCCCGGTTGAAGATGCCGGGCCCGCTCGTTTGATGTAATGAAAAGGGCATTCCGGAATTACTTCCGTACCACAGTCACAATCTGCACGATTCATCTCCTGCCATAGACTCCTGACGCGCTGCTCATCAATATTCATGGAAGTCGCGAATTGGGGTTTGCGTGCCATCAAGCTACGGGCCTTCCGTGGCCGTGCCCCCGGCATTGCCGGAGAACGTCGCGGTCCAGGGAGGAAGCAGGGGGAGGGACCACGTGGTCCACGGGCGTGATCGAGAGCTGCGGGTCATCGGGCACTTCGCGACCGACCTGGACCCGACGGTCCTGGTCGTGCGCGGGCTGAGCGGGATCGGCAAGACCGCGACGGTGCTGCAGGCGCTGAGGCAGGTCGGCGCCGGGTCGTCGGCGGTGCGGGTCGTCCGGCCGTGCTCGACCCGGCCCTCGGCCCACGACCTCGACAACAACCGCCGCATCGACCTGTCCGCGTGGTCCGTGCCGGACCACCTGGAGCACGACGCCGACTTCGACGCGGCGGGCTTCCTGCGCGCCGTCTCGGCCGGGGCCACGGACGGCACCTCCGGCCCGCGCGTGCTCTTCGTCGACGACGTCGGGGTGCTCACCGCCGACCGCGCGCGCTGGCTCCAGCACCTCGCCGACGAGGCGTACAGCCTCGACTGGCGCGTGATCGCCGCCGTGCGGAGCATCGCCGCCGAGCCGCTCTCGGACGACGTGGAGGTGCTCGAGCTCGGCCCCCTGGACCGGGTCTCCCTGCGCCGGGTGCTCGACCTGGAGCTCAGCACCCCGGTGGCCGCCGACGTCGTCGAGCACCTGCGCTGGTGGAGCGCCGGCAACCCGCGGCTCGCGCTCGAGCTCGCCGGGTCGCTGAGCCCCGCCGAGCTGCGCGGGGACGCCGCCTGGGCCGGTCCCGACGGCGTGGGCTCGGCAGCGCGCCGTGCCTACCGGGCGCTGCTGGCCGGGCTCGACCCGGCCACGACGGCGGCCCTGGCGGCGGCCCCGCTGAGCCCGACGTCCGCCCACCGGGACGAGCGGGCGGTGCGGCACCCGCTGCTGGCGCTGCTCTGCCGGGAGGCCCGGGAGGCGGACAGCCTCGGCGCACGCGAGGCGGAGACCCCCGTCGCGGTGGCCGGCCGGCCCCGCGTGGCCCAGGACGCGCTCGACGGCCTGCACCTCGACGAGCTGCCCGCGCGCACCTGGGCCGTGGTGGCGGCGTCGCGCCGCCCGCGCGTGGCCGCGCGTGCCGTCGGGGTGTCCCTGCTGACCGGCCGCGCGTGGACCGACCACGCCGCCGGCCCGCTGGTGCCGTCCGGCGTCGGCCCCGAGTGGACCGACCACCTCTGGTGGCGGGATCCCGACGGCATCGCCGAGCCGGTGCGCGCCGCGGGCGCGCGAGCCGCGGCGGCGCTGCTGCGGCTGGAGGAGTCCGGCTCGCTGGCCGACCCCGCCGCGCTGCGGGCCGACCTGCGGCTGATCGGACCGACGCCGGGTCAGGACTGGGTGGGCGTCGAGACCCAGGTGCGCGCGCTGCTCCTGCTCGGGGACGTCGTGGGCGCCCGTGCGCTGCTCGCCGACCACTCCGGCCCGGCCGCGGACCGGACGGTCGCCGAGATCGTCGCCCGTGACCTCGCGGCGGCCCGCGTGGCCGCGTTCGACGGCCGGGCGGCCGACGTCCGTGCGCACCTCGCGCACGCGGCCGAGCTGCGTCCGTCGGTCGACGGGTGGCTGCCCGCGCGCGGCATGCGCGCGGCGGCGGACGCCGTCGTCGACGGGACCGTGCCCGTGAGCACGATGCCGGCGCAGGCGGGCAGCTGGTCGGCGCGCGCCCTTGGTGAGTACGCGGCGGACCTCGGCGCGGCGCACCTCGTCGTCGGGCAGGCCGAGGGCGCCGTGGCGCTGCTGACCATCGCGCTCGAGCACTGCGCCTGGCCGTACCGCGGCCGGGTGCAGGTGCGCTGCGACCTCGTCGAGGCCGTCCTGACCTCGACGCCGCCCGGACAGGTGGGCCCGCGGGCCCAGCGGCTCATCGACCCGCCCGTCGCCCCCGAGGAGCGCGCCGCGCCGGACGTGGCCGCCGCCTGGTCCCGGCTCTGCGCGCTGCTCGCCGACGAGGGCGCGCGCTCGACCGCGTTCGAGGCCGCGCTGCACACGCCTCCGGCGCCGATGTCGCCGTGGCAGCGTGTGCGCATGCTCGTCGCGTACGGCCGGTACGCCGTGACGCGCGGCGGTCGCACCGCAGGTGTCGCCATGCTCGACGAGGCCCGCACCCTGGTGCGCCTGGCCGGCATGACCGGGTGGATCAAGGGCATCGACACGTTCCTCGCCGAGACCGAGGCGAACGGCGGAGCCGGCCCCGAGTGGGAGGTGCTCGGCGGGCACGAACGGGAGATGGTGCGGCTCGCGGTGCACGGCGCGACCAACTCGCAGATCGCCCAGGCGACGTTCGTCTCGGAGCGGACCGTGGTGAACCGGCTGCGCCGGGCCTACGCGACGCTGGGGATCCGGGACCGCCGGGACCTCGTGCGGCTCGCCGAGACACGTCCGCCGGCGTGGCTCGCCGGTAGTTGACCGCCGCCGCAACGCAGATTTTTCACCCGCGGCCAGGTCCGGATTTCACCCGGCATTCCGGACGAGACTCACTTCTTGCGCACTCGCACCGATCAATGTCTTTGTCACGCCTCGGTATGTCCTGAACGCACCCGGATGTGCGTTGTGTTGCGTCAACGCACGATTACCGCCCTGCCTGGCAGGTCCCTGTGAACCACTGTTCCCTGAACCCCGGGCCTTCGGTGTGCACGTGCCACCGCCCCGACCGATCCGGACGTGATCACGTACCGATCCGGACGCTTTTCTTGAAGCGTGAATATGGAGGAGTGAGTTCTTTTGAACCGAACGCAAGTACCGTCCCGGCGCCGGAGGGGAAGCGTCCCGTGGCGCCGTACCCTGGCGACGGCCGCGGCATCGGCAGTCGTGGTCACGGCCACCGGACTTCCCGCGGTCGCTGCTGTGGACAACTACCCGGAGGAGCCGGCCGAGGCCGCCGCCAGCGTGCTGGACTCGACGCTCTTCCAGAAGGCCCTGCTCGCAGCGGCCTACTCGGACGCCGGCTCGGAGTCGAACCCCGGCCCCAACGAGGGCAACCTCAACGTCGAGCTGCTCGGCTCGGAGCTCATCCGTCTCGGTGACGTCGAGGTCCCCCTCGACGAGATCCTCGACTTCGGTCAGCTCGGCGCGCTCGCCAGCAAGAGCGAGGCGTCGTCCTCGCTCGACGCGTACGCGGTGTCCGGCCTCGCCGGCGCCGACGGCGGCGTGACCCTGGACGGCGAGACCGAGGACTTCGGCAAGGCGTCCGTGGACGTCCTGTCGGTCGCGCGCCTGCTGGGCGTCGACGGCCTCACGGACCAGATCGTCGACCAGCTCCTGCTGGAGGCGGGCGCCGGTGCGGCCGAGGTCAAGGCCGAGAACGGCGTGATCCTGGACCAGGACGGCGTGGGTGGCCTCGGCCAGTACCGCGTGGCCGACCTGGACCTCTTCCTGCACTCCCCGGTGATCGAGGACGCCGCGTCCTCCATCTACGACATCGGCGGCAGCATCGACACCGCCGTCGAGAACCTCATCAACGAGAACCTCGACGACAGCGCCCTGACGGGCCTGTTCGACGCGGTCCCCGGCGTCCCGACGCCGTCGATCACCGTCGACAGCAACATGCAGGAGAACCTCTTCCAGTCCGTCGTGGGTGAGCCGATCACCTCGGCCAACCAGCTCATCACGATCGACCTGTCGACCGGTCAGCTGGAGATCCACCTCGACAAGCTGGTGGACAACCCGGACGAGACCGAGGGCGGCCTCAACGAGCTGCCCCCGAACTTCGAGCTCATCGACGACACGACCTACCCGCTGATCGCGGAGACCGTGCACGAGCTCATGCAGGAGGTCACCCGCATCCTCATCGGTGCGATCGAGGACTCCCTCAACTCGGTGACGGTCAACATCGCGTTCTACGAGGAGGGCCCGCTCGGCACCCTCGACGTGTCGTGGTCGCTGCCCCTGGCGGACGCCGTGAACGGCAACTTCCCCGAGGTCGTCGACAACAGCACGGGCACCATGGCGCCGGTCGCCACGGTCCTGGTCAACACCATCAACACGCTCGGCCCGGCCCTCGCGCCGATCCTGGGCCCGGTGTACGACCTGGTGATCAGCGACGAGGGTGACAACATCTTCGAGCTGCTGATCAACGACCTGAAGACGGACTCCGTCACCGCCCCGATCCGCGAGCTGCTCTCGCCGGTCTTCGACGTGCTGGCCCAGGTCCTCTCGATCACGATCAACCGTCAGGTCACCTCCGAGGGCGTGACCCAGACCTCCACCGCCGCCGCGGCCGCGGAGACGTCGTTCGAGCTGTCGGCGCTGAGCATCGCGCTGCTGCCCGCCAACGAGGTCGCCCGGATCAACCTGGGCAACGCCGCCGTGCGCATCGGTGGCGACGGCAGCGGCCCGGGCGAGATCGACCCGACCCTGTCCGTGAACCCCGACTCGGTGGCCCCCGGCCAGTCGACCGTGGCGACCGGTGAGGGCTACACGCCCGACTCGACCGCGACCGTCCAGCTCGTCGACCCCGAGGGCAACCCCGTGGGCGACCCCATCCCGGTCGAGACGGACTCCGAGGGCGGCTTCAGCACCCCGGTGACGGTCCCGGCGGACGCCGAGCTCGGTGACTACACCGTGGTCGGCACCGACGACACGACGGGCGAGGCCGCCGAGGCTCCGCTGGCCGTCGTCGCCGGCTCGGACATCTGCGCCATGGACCCGACCCTCACGGTCGAGCCGAGCGCGGGCTACCCGGGCGACACCGTCTCCGTCGTGGGCCAGGGCTTCCCGGCCGGCGTGCCGGTCACGGTCCAGCTGCGCGACGCCGAGGGCAACCCGGTCGGCGACCCGATCACGGTCACCCCGGACGAGGCCTGCGGCTTCATCACCGACCTGACCATCCCCGAGGACGCCGAGCCCGGCGACCACACGGTGGAGGCCGAGCCGGAGGACGGCAGCGAGGGTGCCGAGGCGCCGCTCGAGGTGCTCGACCCGAACACCAACAACCCGGGTGAGTGCACCGACCCGACCATCACGGCCGAGCCGACCGTCGTCCAGGCGGGCGACGAGGTCCAGGTCACGGGCACCGGCTTCCCGGCCGGCGTGAACGTGGTCGTGCAGCTCTTCGACACCGAGGGCAACAAGATCGGCGAGCCGGTCACCGTGAAGGTGGACGAGGACTGCGGCTTCACCACCCCGATCACCGTCCCCGAGGGCACCGAGCCCGGCGTCATCATCGTCGACGCGGAGCCCGAGGACGGCAGCGAGGGCGCGCAGACCCCGATCGTGGTCACCGAGAACACCGGTGGCGGCGACGGCCGCGACCTGACGGCGCGCTTCGAGAAGCCGACCGTCACGCAGGGCGAGGAGCAGACGTTCTACGCGTCGGGCTTCGAGCCGGGCGAGGAGGTCGTGGGTCTCATCAACTCGACGTCCTTCGCGCTGCAGGCGCAGGCCGCTGACGAGGACGGCAACGTCCAGTGGACCTTCACGGTCGACGAGCGGCTCGACGTCGGTCGCCACCAGGGCCTCGCGGTCAGCACGGTCGCCGGCGACTCGGCGATGGCCACGTTCGACGTGGTCGCCGCTGCCGCGGGCGTCGGTGACGGCGACGGCGACGGTGACGGCGCGGGGGCCGGCGACGGCCCGCTCGCCAGCACGGGCGCCAACGTGACGGCCCTCATCGCCGCCACGGTCCTGCTCCTCGGTGCCGGTGCGGTCATGATCAAGCGTCGCCGGGAGATCAGCCAGGCGTTCGCCACGGCGATGGGTCGCTTCACCGACTCGCGCTCCGCGTGATCCCGTCGGGTTCACCGGGTCGCTGACCCGGTGAACCCGGCACAGCAAGGCCGGCCCGGTGCGACCTCGTCGCACCGGGCCGGTTTCCGTAGGGGACCAGACCGAAGGGGGAGAGGGACGTGCCAGAGCTCTCGCCGAGGCGCAGGATGCTGCCGACGGTGGTCGCGGCCGCGGCGATCCTCGCGCTCGTCGTGACCGCCGTGCTGATCGTGGAGCGCGCGATACCCGCGGCGCCGGCGCCCCGCGTGCAGGACCCGGCGGCCTCGGGTGCCGCCGACGTGGACTGCGCCGAGAACGACCCGGTGGCGCAGGAGCTGGGGAACGGTGCCACGTGGACCATGTGCTGGCGGGTCGACGCGGCACGCGGGCTCGTGCTCGAGGACGTGCACTTCACGCCTCCAGGCGCCCGGCCCGTGCAGGTGCTGGCCGAGCTGTCGATCGGGCAGCTCGAGGTGCCGTACGACACCGGCCTGCGCAACACCGAGGACATTACCACGCAGGGGTTCGGCGGCAGCCACATGATGTCGCTGAGCGAGACCGAGTGCCTGGGCGACCGCCTGGAGACGTACGTGCCGAAGATCGGCGACGGCTCGGTGGGCGGCGGGGGCGAGCGGCGGCCCGTGCTCTGCCAGGAGGAGGTCGACGGCGGCATCGCCTACCGCAGCGACGACGGCACGGGTGCCGCCACCGAGGTGGCCCGGCGCACGGAGCTGCGGCTCGCGACCGTCTCGAAGGTGGGCTGGTACGAGTACGTGAGCCAGTACTCGTTCGGCAGCGACGGCACCGTCCGGTCCGACCTGGGCGCGACGGGCGACCTCTCGCCCGAGGACTACGCGGACGACCCGGCGCACGGCTGGCCGGTCGGCCCCGGCGAGTCGGACTACGCCACCAGCCACTCGCACAACGCGGTGTGGCGGGTGCACTGGGCGCTCGGCGGGCCGGGCGGCCAGGTGGTCGAGCAGTACGACGCCGCGCCGACCGGTGAGCAGGGGCCGCGCGCGCCCCTCGTCGAGGGCGGCCTGACCCGCATCTCGCACGAGGGCACGGCGCGCGCGGCCGACCGCCGCTGGTGGCGCGTCGTCAACCCGGACGTGCTCAACGAGGACGGGCACCCGATCTCGTACCAGGTGGACCTGGGTGCGACCACGCCGTTCCAGCTCACGCAGGACCACCACCACACCGACGGCGGCAGCGACGACGCCGCCGGCTACGCCGTCGCGTTCACCGAGGCCGACGACTGCCAGCTGTTCGCCACGTCCAACAAGGAGGGCACCTGCGGGGCGGGCGTGCTCGACTTCGCGCAGGACGGGGCCGCGCTGTCCGACGTCGTCACCTGGGTCGCCGTCGGCTTCCACCACGTGGCGCGCGACGAGGACCAGAGCCCCATGGAGATGCACTGGCAGGGCTTCACCCTGACGCCGCGCGACCTGACCGCGCAGCGCGCCGACCCGCCGCCGGCTCGCCAGGACGTCAACGGCCGGCCGTCGCCGCCCCGCTGACTCACGCCCCGCCGGATCCGGCTGCGCGGGCCTCCAGCAGCGTGCGGCGGCTGTGGCACACGAAGGAGCCGTGCTCCTCGATGTGGTCGTGGAGCGCGCGGAGGCGCTCCCGGTAGCGGTCCACCGAGAAGTCCGGCACCGTCCACAGGACCTTGCGCAGGAAGTGCACGACGGCGGCCAGGGCGAAGAACTCCACCCGGGTCAGCGCGTCCTCGACCCGCACCACGTCCAGGCCGGCCCCGGTCACCCGCGCGCGGAGGGCGTCGACGTAGCCGGCGTCGTGGTTCTCCTGCGGCCCCATGAGGAACTCGTACAGAGCGCGGTTGGAGCCGGCGCCCACCTCCTGCACCAGGAGCGTGCCGCCCGGGGCCAGCACCCGGGCCGCCTCGCGGTAGGGGAACGAGACCGGGTGGCGGCTCGTGACCAGGTCGAACGTGCCGTCGTCGAACGGGAGGCGCGGACCGGCGGTGTCGACCAGGGCCACCTCGCCGCCGAACGGCGCGAGCGCCGCGGCGGCCAGCCGGTGGTTGGGCGCCCAGCCCTCGGTGGCCCGCACGACGGCGGGCACCCGCCCGGCGCGCCCCAGCGCCTCCGCGAAGACCTCGCCGCCGCCGGTGTCGACGTCGAGCGCCGCTCCTGCCCGGCCGAGCCGCTCGCCGCACAGGCCCACGTAGCCCCAGCCGGGGCGCTCCTCGGTGGCCCGGCCCGCGAACCACGAGAAGTCCCAGCCGTCGGTGGGTACGGCCGCGCCCTCGGCGAGCTGTTCCTCGAACCCGGCAGCCTCGAACCCGGCAGCGTCGAACCCGGCAGCCTCGAACCCGGTGGCGTCGATCGTCATGCGGCGACGCTAACCACCGGGATCCCCCGGGTGCCAGCCGATATCCCCCGGCCGGGGGAGGGGCGCGCGGGCGGCCGGCGGAAGTGTGGAGGCACACCGCACGACCGACCGAGAGGGATCGTCATGTCACACCTCACCCGCGCCACGCTCGTCGGCGCCACCGTCGCGAGCGGCGCCACCGCGCTGCTCGGCCTGGCCTGGCTGCTCGGGCTCGGGCCCAACGCCTATGCCGTCACGGGGGCCGCGCTCCTCGCCCAGCTGGCCGGTCCCGACGTCGCCACCGTGGTGCACGTCGTGACCACGCTGACCGGTGTCGCCGCCGGTATCGCCGCCCTCGCGGGGGCGCTCGGCGCGCGGGGCCGCGCGGCGACGGCCGTGCTCCAGCTCGTCGTGCTCGGCCTCGTGCTGCAGGGCACCGGGCCGCTGTCCACCATGGGCTACCTGGTCGCCATGGCGATGCCCGCCGCCGTGGTGGTGCTGCTCGTGCAGGTGGTACGCCGCTACCGCGTGGCGCGCTGGACCATCGGCGTCCCGGGCCTGGCCCTGCTGCTCGTGGGCGGGTTCGTGGCCCGGGACGCCCTCGCCGGGATCGTCCGGATGCTCGGCGCCGGGCTCGCCGAGCACCGCGCCGGCCTGCTCCTCTCGCTCCTCGTGCTGGTGACCGGCACCCTGTGGGCGGCCGTCGGGGTGCAGGCGCTCGCCGGGACGTCCGCCGCCGCACGTGCCACCGGCTGGGTGCTGCGGCACCGCACCGCCCTCACGGTCGTGGCCGCCACCGGGCCGCTCCCGTACGCGCTGGTCCGCCTCACCTGGTTCACGCCGTGGCCCCAGCTCGGCTTCGACCTGGACCTGTCGACCCGCATCTGGGGACTGACCCTGTCCAGCGGTGCCTGGCTCGGCGCGATCCTCACGCTCGGCCTGATCCGGCCCTGGGGCGAGGTTTTCCCGCGGTGGATGCCGGGCCTGGCCGGCCGCCGCGTGCCGGTCGCGGCGGCTGCCGTGCCCGGCGGCCTGATCGCCGTGACCCTGATCTTCTCGATCGTGCCCATGCTCGTGCTGTTCGGCAGCCAGACGCCCACCCAGGCGGTGGTCGGCGCCCTGGTGTTCCCCTGCTGGTACTGGGGTCCGGCCCTGGCGCTCGCCGTCTGGGGGTACGTGGCGCACCGCGTGCGGGCCGAGCGGGCCGTGGGTCGGACGCAGGACCCCGCCCTGGCGGGCGCCCCCGGCGAGCGGAGAGGATGACGTCATGGCGACGACGCGGCGGCTGGTGCGAGCCCTCGCCCGGAGGTTCGCCTGGCACATGCTGGGCGCGGCGATCGGGCTGGCTCTGGTGCTGCTCGTCCACGGCCTGCTGAGCACGGCGACCGGCGGGGTCCCGGAGTGGGTGGTGGCGGCCGTCGCCGTGGCGGCGGCCGTCGCGCTCGGCCTGGTACCGGGCGCGCGGGAGCTGGAGGTCACGGCGGCGCGTGCCCTGCTGGACGTGGACGCGGAGCTCGTGGCGCCGGACGAGCCCCGCCTCGCGCACCGGGCCCGGACCGCCGCCTGGGTGGTGCTGCACCTGGTCACCGGCCTCGTGGTGGCGTTCGGCCTGTTCGGCCTGGTGCCGGCCGCCGTGCTGATCGGCCTGGAGGCCGTCGCCGGCCGGTCCCTGGGCTCCGGGCTGCCGCTGCCGTCGGGTGCGGGCGAGGTCGTCGCGCGGCTCGCCCTGTGCGTCGCGGGCGGCCTCCTCGCCGCGGGTGCCACGTGGCCCCTCGGCGTGGCGGCCCGAACGCTCGCCCGGCGGGTGCTCGGCCCCACGGCGCACGACCGGATGGAGACCGCCCTGGCCCGCGCGCGCCGCGAGGCGGAGCACACGCGCCTGGCCCGCGAGCTGCACGACGGCATCGGGCATGCGCTCACCGTCGTCAGCGTGCAGGCGGCCGCCGGACGGCGCGTCGTGGCGGCCGACCCCGACGCGGCGGCCGGCGCCCTGGCCGCGATCGAGGACACCGCCCGGACGGCGCTCGCCGAGCTCGACCAGCTCCTGGCGGTGCTGCGGGACGACGCCGCCGACGACGCGCCGATGCGCCTCGGCCCCGCCCTGGGCGACGTCGTGGAGGCGCACCGGCGGGCCGGGCTCGACGTGCGCGACCGCGTCGACCTGCCGCCCGGGCTGCCGGCCCTGCTTGGCCGGACCGTGCGGCGGATCGTCACCGAGGCGCTCACCAACGCCCACCGGCACGGCGGGCCGGGTCCCGTCACGCTCGAGGTGGACCGGCACGGCGACCAGGTGCGGGTCGAGGTGGCGAACCCGCTCGCGGCGCGCGGCGGCGGCCGTCCGTCCGGCGGACGGGGCCTGGCCGGCGTCCGCGAACGGGTCGCGCTCTTCGGCGGTACGGTCACCGCAGGTCCCGACGGCGACCGCTGGGTGCTGCGGGCCACGCTGCCTGCCCCCGCGCCCGTGAGACCGGCCCCCGTGAGAAAGGACCCCGATGCCTGACGCGCCGGTCCGGGTGCTCGTCGCCGACGACGAACCCCTCGTCCGCAGCGGCCTGCGCCTCATCCTGGACGCCGAGCCCGACCTGGAGGTGGTCGGTGAGGCCGGGGACGGTGCGCGGGCGGTGGAGCTGACCCGCGCCCTGCGGCCCGACGTCGTCTGCATGGACGTGCGCATGCCGGGCGTGGACGGGCTGCGGGCCACGGAGCTCGTGCTGCGCTTGCCCGACCCGCCGCGCGTGCTGGTGGTCACCACGTTCGAGCACGACGGCTACGTGCTCGACGCGCTGACCGCGGGGGCGTCGGGGTTCCTGCTCAAGCGCGCCGGCGCCGACGAGATGGTGCAGGCGGTGCGCACGGTCGCCGTCGGGCAGAGCCTGTTGTACCCGCAGGCGCTGCGCGAGCTGGTCCGGACGCGGCCGCGGGCCGCGGCCGGCGCGCCCGCGCTGACCCCGCGCGAACGGGAGGTGCTGGGCCTGGTGGCCGAGGGGATGACGAACGCGGAGATCGCGGCCGAGCTCGTGGTCGGGGTCGAGACGGTGCGCACGCACGTGGCGTCCGTGCTCGCCAAGCTCGGGGCCCGGGACCGTACCCAGGCCGTGGTGCTCGGGTACCGGGCGGGTCTGGTCGAGCTCTAGCCGCGGGGCAGGACCATCTCGACCTCGTCGGGGAACGGCGGGTACTCCGCCGCCTGCCTGCGGCCCGTGCGCTGCCATCCGAGGTGCTCGTAGAAGCCGATGGCCTGGTCGTTGTCGGCGAGGCACCACAGCCGGGGGTCCTCCATCCCGGCGACCGCCGCGTCCATCGCGGCGCGGGCCAGGCCGGAGCCCCAGCGGGACGGGTGCACGGCCAGGTGCCGCAGCAGCCGCCGGTCGTGGGCCACGAAGCAGGCCAGCCGCCCGGTGTCGTCGTCGTCCAGGACCAGCACCCGGACGTCCGGCTCGGCGAGCGCCGTCTGCCACTTGGCCAGGACCTCGTCCGCCGGGAACGGGTACAGACCGGGCGGGAAGATGTGGCCGAGCGCCGCGATCCCGGCGGCACGCTCGACGTCGAGGAGCGCGGGGGCGTCCTCGGGAGTGGCCTGCCGGAACCGGTCGGGGTCCATGCTCTCAGCCTACGGGCAGGCCCACGGCACGGCACGGCACGGCCGCCCGCACGGTCCATGCGAAGTGATGTGCAACATTCTCGCGAAGTGCTGTGACCTCGGCGCGGTTCGTGCGTCAAGGGTGCATGACGGATACAGCATTCGGCGCGGTGATGTCCCGCCTGTCGGCACTCGACACGCTCTCCCTGCGGGTGAGCCAGGACTGGCTCGCGTTCGGCCTCGACCGGGTCGACGTGCTGGTCATCGACGTCCTGACCATCTCGGAGCTCACGGCCGCGGAGCTGGTTCGGCGGCACCGGCTGGTCGAGCAGGACCCTCAGCCGGGCCGGGAGCTGGGCCTGACCCGGGTGTGGACGGGGTGGCTCGGCGAGGCGTCCGACGTCGCCCCGGTCACCATGCGGCTCACGGTGGCGGCGGGTGACGGCTGAGCGCGGCGCCCGCGCTCAGCCGCGCCCGGTCTCGGGGTGCCGGGTACGTGCCGTGTCAGCGCGGCAGGTGCGTCTCGATCTCGCCGATGATCGCCGGGTCGTCCGGCAGGGTCTTGGGCGCGTACCGCCGCACCTCGCCGCCCGGCAGCACGAGGAACTTCTCGAAGTTCCAGCGGATCTTGCCCGAGTGCCCCGTGTCGTCCGCCGTCTTCTTGAGCTCGGCGTACAGCGGGTGCGTGTGCCGGCCGTTGAGGCGGATCCGGTCGAGCACCGGGAACGTGACGCCGTACGTCATGGAGCAGAACTCGGCGATCTTCTCGTTCGAGCTCAGCTCCTGCAGGAACTGGTTGCTCGGGAAGCCCAGCACCGTGAACCCGCGGTCCTGGTACTTCTTCTGCAGCTCCTCCAGGGTCGCGTACTGCGGTGCCAGACCGCACCGCGAGGCCACGTTGACCACGAGCACGACGTCGTCCTTGTGCTCGGCCAGTGAGATCTCGGTGCCGTCCATGGTCTTGAACGGGATGTCGTAGAGGGTCACCCGCCCATCCTCCACCCGACGACAGGCCTGCGGAACCCTGTGCCACCGCGCGGGTTACCGTGGCCCGGTGACCGTCTCCCGTCGCGGCCCCGCCCCCCACCGGCCCCCGCTCCCGGTGCGCGACGGCCTCAACCCCACGCGGATCGTGCTGCCGCACGACCCGGGCACCGTCGCCCGGTTCCCGTTCGCGCTCGACTACCTCCTGCACCGGTTCGCCGCCGACGAGGTGCGCCTGCGCGAGAAGCTCGCCCAGGGCGAGGTCGTCACCGGCCACGGGGAGCCCGTCGGCCCCACCACCCCGTACGAGCCGCGCGGCTTCCTCTACCTCTACCGGGACCCGCCCGCCCACGAGGAGCGGATCCCGTTCGAGCCCGAGGTGCTGCACCGCGACGACGACCTGCTGGTCGTGGACAAGCCGCACTTCCTCGCCACGACGCCGCGCGGCCGCTGGGTCCGCGAGACCGTCCTGGTGCGCCTGCGCACCGCCCTCGACCTGCCCGAGCTCTCCCCGGCCCACCGCCTCGACCGCGGCACGGCGGGCGTGCTCGTGCTCACCGTGCGCCGCGAGGTGCGCGGCGCCTACCAGGAGGCGTTCGCCCGCCGGCAGGTCCGCAAGGTCTACGAGGCGGTCGCCCCCCTCGTCTCGGCAGGCGGCTCGCTGCCCGACGGCGTCCCGGTCGCCCCGGGCGAACCGCTGACCGTGCGCAGCCGCATCGTCAAGCACCGCGGAGTGACCCGCGCCGAGGAGGAGCCCGGCCAGCCCAACGCCGAGTCGGTGGTCACCCTCGCCGCCGCCGACCAGGCCCGCGGCCTGGGCCTGTACCGCCTCGAACCCCGCACCGGGAAGACCCACCAGCTCCGGCTGCACATGGCGTCCCTGGGGCTGCCGATCCTGCACGACCCGTTCTGGCCCGAGCTGCGCGCCACCGACCCCGACGACCACGACCGGCCCCTGCAGCTCCTGGCCCGCTCCCTCGAGCTCACCGACCCGCTGTCCGGACGGCCCCGGCGCTTCGAGTCCCGCCGCACGCTCTCCGAGTGGGCGGGTCTGGTGCGAGAATCGAACGGATGAGCACCACCCCCGTCTACCCCGCCCGCGCGGTCGTCGACCTCGACGCGATCCGCGACAACGTGCGCGCCCTGCGGACGATCGCGCCGACCGCGCAGGTCATGGCCGTCGTCAAGGCCGACGCGTACGGGCACGGGCTCGCGCCCGCCGCCCGGGCGGCCCTCGCGGGCGGCGCGACCTGGCTGGGCGCCGCGCAGACCCGGGAGGCGCTCGCGGCACGCGCCGCCGTCGGACCCGGACCACGGGTGCTGACCTGGCTCTACGCACCCGGCGCGCCCTTCGAGGACCTGGTCCGCGCGGACGTCGACATCGCCGTCGCCGCCGCCTGGGCCCTCGACGAGGTGGCCGACGGCGCCCGCGCCGCGGGCCGCGGCGCGCGCGTGCACCTCAAGGTGGACACCGGCCTGGGCCGCAACGGCATCATGCCCGGCGACCTGCCCGGCGTGCTCGACCGGGCGGCCGCGCTGCAGGCCGAGGGCTCGGTCAGCGTCGTCGGCGTCATGTCCCACTTCGCGCTCGCGGACGAGCCGGACGACCCGTCCGTCAAGATGCAGTCGCACGCCTTCGACGAGGCGATCCGCGCCGTCGAGGCCGCCGGCCTGCCGGTGGAGGTGCGGCACATCGCCAACTCCGCGGCCACCCTGACCAACCCCGCGACGCACCACGACCTGGTGCGCCCCGGCATCGCCGTCTACGGGCTCTCGCCCGTGCCGCAGCTCGGCGCCCCGGGGGACTACGGCCTGCGCCCGGCCATGACGCTGGAGGCCCGCCTCGCCACCGTGAAGCGGGTGCCGGCGGGCCACGGCGTCTCGTACGGCCACTTCTACACGACCGCGCAGGAGACCGTGCTCGGTGTGATCCCGCTCGGCTACGGCGACGGGATCCCCCGGCACGCCTCCGGCGGCACGCTCGGCCCGGGCGGGCCGGTCCTCGTCGGCGGCGGCGTGGGCGACGTCGCCGCACCCGACGCCGGGCTCGGCACCGCCCGCGTGCTGCGCATCGCCGGGCGCGTGTGCATGGACCAGATCGTGCTCGACCTGGGCCCGTACGCTCCGGAGCAGGCCGGTGACGTGGTCACCCTGTTCGGGGCCTCGGACGGGCTCACCCGGGCCGGGGCGCCCAACGCCGAGGACTGGGCGCAGGCCGCGGGGACCATCAGCTACGAGATCGTGACGCGCCTCGGGGCGCGCGTGCCCCGCGTCTACGCGGGCACGGCAGGAAGGGAGACCACCGGTGACTGAACCGGTCAGCACCACCACGAGCACCGACATCACGCTCCGGTTGCCGGACGCCGACGCCACCCGCGCGCTCGGCACCGCGATCGCAGGGCTGCTGCGCGCCGGAGACCTCGTGATCCTCACGGGCGACCTCGGCGCCGGCAAGACCACCCTGACCCAGGGCATCGGCGCGGCGCTGAACGTGCGCGGCCAGGTGGCCTCGCCCACGTTCATCGTGGCGCGCGAGCACCCGCCCCTGCCGCACGCCGACGGCACCCGCGGCCCAGGCCTCGTGCACGTGGACGCCTACCGGCTGGGCGGACTCGGCGAGCTCGACGCGCTCGACCTCGACTCGTCGCTCGCGGACTCCGTGACCGTCGTCGAGTGGGGCCGGGGCCTGGCCGAGGCGCTGGCGGAGGACCGCCTGGAGATCGACCTGGAGCGTCCCCGCGGGGGCGCCGTCGACGGCGACGACCCGGCGGACGACCCCGAGGCAGGGACGCGGACCGCGACGCTGCGCGCGGTCGGCCCCCGCTGGGCCGGTGTGGACCTGCGCACGCTCGGTGCGTGACGGGCCGGGTCGACCCGGCGCCGTAATACCCTGGTGACGTGGCCGTACTCGCTCTCGACACCTCAGCAGCCGTCGCCGTGTCGCTCGTCGACGAGGACGGCGCGCGCCTCGCGTCCCGTTCGTCGGACGAGCGCCGCCGGCACGCCGAGTCGCTCGCGCCCCTGATCACCGAGGTCCTCGCCGAGGCGGGGACCGAGCGGACCGACCTGACGGCGGTCGTCGCGGGCACCGGGCCCGCGCCCTACACGGGCCTGCGGGTCGGGCTCGTGACCGCCCGGACGCTCGCGCTGTCGCTGGGCATCCCGGTGCTGGGCGTGCCCAGCCTGGACGCGCTCGCCGCGCAGGCGGTCAGCGACCTGGGCCTGCGGCCCGGCACGGAGGTCCTCGCGACCTCGGACGCACGCCGCAAGGAGGTCTACTGGGCCCGGTACCGCGTGGTCGCGCACGAGGGCCCGCACGGCGTCCCGGTCGTGGAGCGGCTCGCGGGCCCCGGCGTCGACCGTGCGGGCTTCGTCGCCCAGGCCCAGCTCTCCGGGGCCGGCACCGAGACGGGGGAGCAGCCCGTCGTCGTCGGCGAGGGGGCCATGCTCTACCCCGAGTTCCTCTCCGCGGCGGACGACGCCCCCGTGGTCCCCGACGCGACCGTCCTGGCCCGGCTGGCGCTCGTGCGCCGGGCCGCGGGCGAGGACCAGCCGTCCGAACCGCTCTACCTGCGCCGCCCCGACGTGCACGAGCCGGCTCGCGCGACCCCGGTGCCGCCCGCGGCGGGAGGCGCAGCGTGATCACCGAGGTGCGCCTGCGCCCCCTGCGCAGCGCCGACTTCGACCGGGTGCTGGAGCTCGAGCGGCAGATCTTCGGAGCGGGCGCCTGGACCTACGGCATGCTCGCCGACGAGCTCGCCGGCCTCGGCCGCTGGTACGTCGTGGCGGAGCCCGAGCGGCTCGACCGTGCGGGCGACCAGCCCGTGGTCGGCTACGCCGGGCTCTGGTTCGACGGCGACGTCACGCAGATCATGACCATCGGCGTGGACCCGGCGGTCCAGCGGCACGGCGTGGGCCGGCAGCTCATGACCGCCCTGATCGAGCGGTCCCGCACGCTCAAGGCGGGTGCGGTGCTGCTCGAGGTGCGCGTGGACAACCAGCCCGCCATCGAGATGTACCGCGACTTCGGGTTCGAGGTCCTCGGCGTGCGCAAGCGCTACTACCAGCCGGAGGACAAGGACGCCTACACGATGCGCCTGGACCTCTCGGCCGCCCCGGACACGACGGCGGACGGACCGGACGACCGGGCAGGGGACGCGGCGTGAGGGAACGAGTTCTGGTCGACGTCGCGGCGCTGGCCGCCGACCTGCAGGTCGGCGCCGGTGCGGACCCCGCCGAGGGGCGCCCCGTCGTGCTCGACGTGCGCTGGGCGCTCGGCATGACCGACGGCCACGACCGGTACCGCGCGGGGCACCTCCCCGGCGCGGTCTACGTCGACCTCGAGACCGAGCTCGCCGCACACGCGTCACCCGCGCAGGGCCGGCACCCGCTGCCGTCGTCGGCCGCGTTCCAGGAGTCCGCGCGGCGCTGGGGTGTGTCGGCGGGCTCGCGTGTCGTCGTCTACGACTCCGTCGGCGGCACGTCCGCGGCGCGCGCCTGGTGGCTGCTGCGCTACTTCGGCGTCGCCGACGTGCGGATCCTCGACGGCGGGCTCGCCGCATGGACCGCGCAGGGGCTCGCCCTCGAGCCGGGCGACGTGACGCCGGAGCCGGGCGACGTCGTCGTGCGCCCCGGTGGGATGCCCGTGCTGGACGCCGACGAGGCGGCCGCCCTGGCCGACGGCGAGGGCGTGCTGCTGGACGCGCGCGCCGGCGAGCGGTACCGCGGCGAGGTGGAGCCCGTCGACCCGCAGGCCGGGCACGTGCCCGGCGCGGTCAGCGCGCCCACCACCGAGAACCTGCGCCCGGACGGGCGGTTCCTCTCGACGGCCGACCTGCGGCGCCGCTTCGCGGACCTCGGGGTCAGCGGCGGCGACGAGGGCGGCGCGTCCGTCGGCGTGTACTGCGGCTCGGGCGTGACCGCGTCGCACGAGGTGGCTGCGCTCGCGGTCGCCGGCGTGCCCGCCGCGCTGTACCCGGGATCCTGGTCGCAGTGGTCGAACGACCCGGTCCGCGAGGTCGCGACGGGCGCCTGACGGGCGCCCGGCCGGCCCCGAGCCGGTCAGGGCTCGGTGCGCTCGTCGTTGAGCACGGAGATCTTCTGCCACACCTTGCGGGACATGCTCATGGTGAGCGTCTCGATGGTGGACACCGTGTTCAGCACGATGTCGTCCTGCGACTCCTCGGCGCACAGCGCGGCCGCCTTGCCCACGATGGACAGCAGCTCGGTGCAGTACTCCAGGTAGTACTCGATCTGCTCGGGCGTGAGGTCGACGTCGTGCTCGTCCAGGCTGCCCGCGTAGGCGTCCCGGAGGCTCTCAGGTTCCTTGGTGAGCTGGTGCATGTCGATGATGTGCGCCAGGGAGCGCAGGCGGTGCAGCTTGGTGAGCAGGTCGGACCGCTGGACGCGCTGGGGCATGGAGTGCAGCACCACGACGGCGATCGCGACGAACACGAGGTCGTTCACGGCGCTCTCGATGAGCGGGAGCCAGTCCAGGCCGTTGTCCGGGGCCTCGGTGAAGGCCGAGTCGACGGCGAAGCCGAACGCGACCAGCGCGACGAGCACCACGAGGGTGATCAGCCCGTGCGACCCGGCCCGGACCAGGCGGCTGCGCCGGCGCGACTCGGCGGACGTGTCCGCCACCTGCTCGGTGAGTGCGGCCAGCTCCTGGGCGACCCGGTGGATCCCCCGGTCGGGGAACCGCGCGCCGATGCGGTCGCACAGGCGCCGCGCGGTCTCGATGACGGGGACCGGTTCCAGCTTCTCCAGCGCTCTGTCCGACACGACAGGCAGCGTAGAGCCTGCGGGGGCACGCGGCTGCGGGATGCCAGGTCTCGCCCGGGGCCGGGCGGGCCGGGGTGGGGTGAAAACAGATTCGGCGGCTCCGAGAACTGTATGCACATTGATAGAGTCGACGCCCGCGGGCGCACGGGAACGTGGCCGCGGACAGGAGCGAACGATGGCACGCCGGCTGAGCACGACCTCCGGCCTGTTCGGCGTCCTCGGCCTCGACCCGACGCAGGAGCTCGCCTACCGGCACGTCCTGTCCGTCGGTTCCGTCACCGTCACCCAGCTCGCCGCGGCGATGGAGGTGGCCGAGCCGGTGGCGGCGGCCTGGCTGGAGCGCCTCCAGGACCTGGGGCTGATCCTGCCCGTCGACGGCACCACCTGCTTCGCGTCCGTCGATCCGCGCAGCGCGCTCCGCTCGCTCACCGACAGCCACACCATGGACCTCAACCGGCTGCGCGAGCACATCCCGGAGCTCGCGTCGGTGTTCGAGGACGCCCGCCGGGGTTCGGACGCCCCGACGCTGACGCGGCTGCTGGCGGGGCACAGCGACATCGCGGACTGGTACGGCCGGCTCGGGCACGAGGTCGAGCAGGAGTTCCTCGGGTTCGACCGGCCACCGTACGTGGTCACCCCCACCGACGCGCTGGAAGAGCTCGCGATCTCGCGCGGCGTGGTGTGGCGCTCGGTCTACGGCGCGGCGTCGTTCGACCTGCCGGGCCGGCTGGACCGGGTGCGCCGGGACGTCGCGATGGGGGAGCGTGCCCGCGTGACCGCGGCGGTGCCGGTCAAGCTCGCCATCATCGACCGGCGCCTCGCGCTCGTGTCGCTCAACCTGTCGGAGGAGGCGCCCGAGGCGCTCCTGACCGAGTCGCCGCCCCTGGTGGAGGCGCTGTGCCTGATGTTCGAGAGCTACTGGGAGCGGGCGCAGCCGCTGCGGCAGTGGCGGTCCGACGTCGCGCACGAACCTCGGCCCGGTACCGGCCGCGCCCGCGACGGCCGTGCCCCCACGGCCGAGGAGCGGGAGCTGCTCGCCCTGCTGACGGCCGAGGTCAAGGACGACGTGATCGCCCGCGAGCTGGGGATCTCGGTGCGGACGCTCGGGCGCCGGCTGCGCGACCTGATGGACGCCCTCGGGGCCACGAGCCGGTTCCGTGCCGGGGCGGAGGCGGCCCGGCGCGGCTGGATCTAGCCCGGCCGCCGGTCCGCCGCGGCCGGTTTCCCCGCGGTGACGACAGTGTTTCGCGCGTGGCCGATCCCTGCCAGCGTCGGGTACCGGACACGCCGGGGCATTGCGCCCGCAGTGTCGCGATCTGTACCAACGAGTCGAGCGACGGCGAGCACCGCCGTCCGCACCCCCCTGCGAAGGACGACTCCGCGTGCGCGTACCACCACCCCCCTCCCGGCACCTCCTCACCCGTCTGGCGGCCGCCGTGCTGCCCGCCGCGCTGGTCCTGAGCGGCGCCGCGGTGCCGGCCGCGGGCCTCGACGACGACGCCGAGCCGCCCCACGACGCCGTGGGCACGTCCGCCGCCGGGGCCGCAGGCGACCAGGACCCCGACCTCGGCGACGGACGGTACGTGGTGGTCCTGCGCGACCCGGCCGCCG
This sequence comes from Promicromonospora thailandica, assembly GCF_024171955.1. Lineage (GTDB taxonomy): Bacteria > Actinomycetota > Actinomycetes > Actinomycetales > Cellulomonadaceae > Promicromonospora > Promicromonospora thailandica. The sequence continues at coordinate 110,204 of NZ_JAMTCS010000006.1, forward strand.
CGACCTACGACGGCGGCATCGCCGGGCTGCGCGCGACCGCGGTGCCCGAGGGCGCCCGGCTGCGGGCGAGCAGCCCCGACGTGCAGGCCTACGACCGCTACCTCACGGGCCGTCAGGAGGACGTGGCGCGCGACCTGGGCGTCGAGGCGTTCGCGTCGTACACCACGACCACCAACGGCTTCGCGGCCGAGCTCACGGGAGAGCAGGCCGCGGCGCTGCTGACCGACCCGCGGGTGGCCGACGTCGTGCCCAACGAGATCCTGCACGTCGCGGACGAGGCAGCGGGCGCCGCCGGCGCGTCCGGCATGGCGACCTCGACCGACTACCTCGGCCTGTCCGGGGACGACGGCGTGTGGGCCTCCGTCGGCGGCCCCGACGAGGCCGGCGCCGGCACCGTGGTCGGCGTCGTCGACACCGGCATCGCGCCCGAGAACCCGTCGTTCGCGGGCGAGCCGCTGGGCACGGACCCGGGGGACGAGCCCTACCTCGACGGCGACACCGTCACGTACGAGCGGTCCGACGGCGGCACGTTCACCGGGCGGTGCACCACCGGAGCCCAGTTCGACGCCGACGCGTGCTCGACCAAGGTGATCGGCGCCCGGTACTACGTCGACGGCTTCGGCGCCGACTTCATCGGTGACGAGTCCGTGGCGGAGTACCTGTCGCCGCGGGACGGCGCCGGACACGGGTCGCACACCGCGAGCACCGCTGCGGGCAACGCGGGGGTCGAGGTGACCTCGCCCGTCCCCGCCGTCGTCTCAGGTGTGGCACCGGCCGCCCGGATCGCCGTCTACAAGGCGTGCTGGTCCGGCCCGGACCCGGCGTCCACCGACGACGACGGCTGCGCGACGGCCGACCTGCTCGCCGCGATCGACGACGCGGTGGCCGACGGCGTCGACGTCCTCAACTACTCGATCGGCGGCGCGCCGGGCAGCACCTTCTCGCTGACCGACCAGGCGTTCCTCGCCGCGTCGGCGGCCGGCGTCTTCGTCGCCGCGGCCGGGGGCAACTCCGGACCCGACGAGTCGACGGTCGACAACCTCGCCCCGTGGATCACGACGGTCGCCGCGACCACGTACCCGTCGTCCGAGGCCACGGTGCGGACCGGCAGCGGCGACGCGTTCGTCGGCGCCTCGGTGACCGTCCCCGAGGGCGGTGTCACCGGGCCTCTCGTCGACGCCGCCGACGTCGCCCTGGCCGGTGCCGACGAGCCGGAGCTCTGCGGTCCGGGCACGCTCGACCCGCGGCGCACCGCGGGAGCCGTCGTCCTGTGCCGGCGCGGCACGGTCGACCGCGTCGCCAAGTCGGCCGAGGTCGCGCGGGCGGGCGGCATCGGCATGGTGCTCGTCAACCCCGAGCCGAGCTCGCTCGACCTGGACGCCCACAGCGTGCCGACGGTCCACGTGGACAGCTCGGCCCTCGCGGCGCTCAGCGAGTACGCGGCCACCGGGGACGCCACGGTGACCCTGGAGGACGGCAACACCACCGGTCAGGAGACCACCCCCGTGCCCCAGGTGGCCGGGTTCTCGTCGCGGGGTCCCGTCACCGTGGACGGCGGCGACCTCGTCAAGCCCGACGTCGCCGCACCCGGCGTCAACGTGCTGGCCGCCGGCGCCAACCCGGCGGGCGCGCCGGGAGCGCACGTCTTCATGTCCGGCACGTCGATGGCGTCGCCGCACGTCGCGGGCCTGGCAGCGCTGTACCTCGGGGAACGACCCACGGCCTCGGTCGCGGAGGTGAAGTCGGCCCTGATGACCTCTGCCGTCGACACCGTGGGTCCCGACGGCGCGCCGCAACCCGACCCCGCGGCGCAGGGCAACGGGCAGGTGGTCCCGGCGTCCTACCTGCGTCCCGGCCTGCTCTACCTCGCCGGGCTCGACGACTGGAAGGCCTACGTGCAGGGTTCGGGAGCGGGCGACCTGGGCGTGACCCCGGTCGACCCGTCCGACCTCAACCTGCCGTCGGTCGGCATCGGCGGCCTGGCCGGCACGCAGTCCGTGACCCGGACGGTGACCGCCGCGCAGGCCGGCACCTGGACGGCCGAGGTCTCCGGGCTGGCCGGCGTGGACGTCGCCGTGGAGCCGTCGTCCCTCGTGTTCGGGTCCGCGGGCGAGCAGCAGGACGTGACCCTGACGATCGCCCGGCGCGACGCGGCCCTGGGCGACCAGGTGACCGGGTACCTCACCTGGTCCGGCGACGGGGTGCCCGCCGTGCGCAGTGCCCTCGCCGTACGCCCGGTGGCCCTCGACGTGCCGCCCGCGGTGGATGGTTCCGGCACGACGGGGAGCGTCGAGATCGCGGCGAACGTGGGGGAGACGGCGGACATCCCGCTGACCGCGGACGGCCTCGCCCGTGGCGAGTCCGTCGACGGCACCGGGACGGTGGGCGGGTCCACGCATCGCTACGCGGTCGACGTCCCGGACGGCGCCGCGTTCGCCCGGTTCGCCCTCGACGCGGCCGACGACAGCGCGGACCTCGACCTGTTCCTGTACCGCGAGAGCGACACCGGCGGGTTCCTGCGGGTGGGGCAGTCGGCCACCGGATCGGCCGACGAGCAGGTCGACGTGACGCTGCCGGAGCCCGGCGCGTACCTCGTCGAGGTCGACTTCTACTCCGGCGGGACCGAGCAGCCGACCGAGCTCGGCTACACGTTCACGTCGTACGTGCTCGGCACGGGCGCAGGGGAGGGCGGCTTCACCACCGACCCCGGGACGCTCGAGGGCACGCTGGGCGAGCGGGCGGTGGTGACCGCCTCCTGGCACGACCTCGCACCTGGCGCCTACCTCGGCGCCGTGACCTTCGGGGACACCGGGCTGCGCACGCTGGTGACCGTCGACGCGGGGGCGGCGGCGCCGCAGGACCCGGCCGAGCCGGAGCTGACCGTGGGCCCGGAGTGGGCGCGCGCGGGCGGGGACGTCCGGGTGACCGCGTCGGGCCTGGCGGGCGGTGCCGTGCACGAGGTGGTCGTGGACGGCTCCACGACGCCTGTCCGGTCCGGGCGGTCCGCGGCGTCGGGCCGGCTGGACTGGTACGTGGCCCTCCCCGGCGACCTCGCCGAGGGGGAGCACACGCTCACGCTCCGGGGTGCGGGCACCGAGGTGTCGGCGCCGTTCCGGGTGTCGCCGCTGACGGTGAGCTCTCTCTGGGGGTACTCGGTCGGGGCCTGGGACGGCACCCCCCGGGCCGAGCTCGACGCCACCTACTCGGGTTCGGGGTCCGTGCGCGCCACGATCGTGTCCGCGCGCAGCGGCGAGACCTACCTCGAGACGGTGGACCGGCTGGGCAGCGTCCCCGGCCTCCCCGTGCTGACGTACCAGACCGCACGGGTGCCAGCGGCGGCGGAGCCGCTCGTCGGCACCGTGACCGTGCTGCTCTCGGACGGCTCGGCCGGACCGAGCGTGAGCACGGAGTTCACGCCCGACGCGATCGAGCCCAGCGCGGTGACGTTCGCACCGCGGTCCGGTGATCCCGACCGTCTCGACGTGACGGTCGACAACCGCTCCGGGACCGACCTGTACCCCCTGGTGCGCTACACCCTGTGCGACGGGGGCCGCATCGAGGCGGCGGCCTACGCCCGGGAGGGGGCCGGCACCGAGATGTACGACCTCACCGGCGTCACGCGTATCGAGATCTTCGCGGACGGCGAGGCGGTCGGGACGTACGAGAACACGGACGGACCCAGCCGGTGCGCGGACGGGTCGCCCGAGGTGGCGCAGGACCTGTGGGTCCACCTGTCGGCCCCGGAACACCCGCAGGACGCCGCGCGGCCCGTCGCGTACGAGGTGAGCTTCCGCCACGCCGCGTACTCGCCCGGGTTCCACCTCGACGTGGGTGAGGGTGCGCAGCGGTACGCGCAGGACCCGTTCCACAGCGAGGGCATCCCGACGGACGTCGTCACGGAGCAGGGTCCCGTGGTCACGCGGGCGCTGTCGGTCCCCGAGGCCACCCCGGCGTGGGCGGTCGCGACGTACGAGGCGCAGACGCCGGTCATCCACTACCAGGGCATGGCCTGGATCGAGACCAGCGCGGTGACCGTGGACGAGCTGCGGCCCGAGGAGCCGGGCGGGCCGGACCCGACGCCGGAGCCCACCCCGGACCCGTCGACCGAGCCGAGCCCGGACCCGTCGACCGAGCCCAGCCCGGAACCGTCGACCGAGCCCAGCCCGGACCCGTCGACCGAGCCGAGCCCGGAACCCTCGGGGCCCGGGAACGGTGCCACGCCCGACCCGCAGCCCTCCGAGATCCCCGGACCCGGCAAGGGCGACCAGGCCGGTCCCGCGGACGGCGGGGAACCGGGCCCGCAGGGCCCCGACGGGCTCGCGACCACGGGCGCCGACGTGCTGCTGCTGGTCGGAGCGGCCCTCGTGCTGCTGGTCGTGGGCACCGGAGCGATCCTGTTCAGCCGGTACCGGCGGAGGACGGCGGCCGCGCGCTGAGTGTGTCGGCCGGGGTGCGTGCCGTCACCGGCGCGCACCCCGGCCGGTGAATCCGGGTGCTCAGACGGTGATCGTCGTGAGCGGCATCGACGAGTCGACGGGGATGTCGAGGGTGCTCGGGGCCACCCCGGCACGCACGACGGCGGAACCCAGCGCCGCGATCATCGCACCGTTGTCGGTGCAGTAGCGGATGGGCGGGATACGCAGGTCGATGCCCGCCTCGGCGCAGCGCTTGGCGGCCATGTCGCGCAGCTGGCTGTTGGCCGAGAACCCGCCGCCGATGACGAGGGTGTCGACGCCGTGGCGGTGGCACGCCGCGATGGTCTTGGCGGTGAGCACATCGGCGACGGCCTCGGCGAAGGACGCCGCGACGTCGTTCACCGGGATCTCCTGACCCGCGTCGGTGCGGGCCTCGACCCAGCGGGCCACCGCCGTCTTGAGGCCGGAGAACGAGAAGTCGTAGGCGTGCTTGGCCTGGTCCTTCGCTGCGGTGAGACCGCGCGGGAAGCGGATGGCGGTGGGGTCCCCCTCGCGGGCGAGCCGGTCGATGTGCGGGCCGCCCGGGTACGGCAGGCCGAGCAGCCGGCCGACCTTGTCGAACGCCTCGCCGGCCGCGTCGTCGAGCGTGGAACCCAGCTCGGTGACGTCGGTGGCGATGTCGTCGACGAGGAGCAGCGAGCTGTGGCCGCCGCTCACCACGAGGGCCATCGCCCGCTCGGGCAGCGGCCCGTCGACGAGCTGGTCCACGCACGCGTGCCCGATCACGTGGTTCACGCCGTACAGCGGCTTGTTCAGGCCGATCGAGAGGGCCTTGGCGGCCGAGGCGCCGATGGTCAGCGGCCCGACCAGGCCGGGTCCGGCGGTCACGGCGATGGCGTCCACCTCGGACAGGTCGACGTCGGCGTCGCCGAGCGCCTTCTGGATGGTGGGGACCATGGCCTCGAGATGGGCCCGGCTGGCGACCTCGGGGATGATGCCGCCGTAGCGCGCGTGCTCCTCCATCGAGCTGGCGACGGCGTCGACCAGCAGCTCGTCGCCACGGACCAGCGCCACGCCGGTCTCGTCGCAGGAGGTCTCGATGCCGAGGACCAGGGGATCTGCCATGGGGCCCAGCCTAGTTGGTTGCCGTCTGATGGATGGTGTGGGGCTCGCTCTGTGGCGCGCCTCATAGTTGAACATGGAACTATCGCCCGGGGCGCCGTTGTTGTCGTCCGCATGACCGAGACTCTTGAGGCCACCGGCCTCGCCATCGACGACGCGACGGCGGACCGCCTGTTCCGCACGGCGCGCACCGTGACGACCTTCGCTGACACCGAGGTGACGGACGAGCAGCTCGCCGCCGTGTACGACCTCGTCAAGTGGGGTCCGACGATGATGAACACCAGCCCGCTGCGGATGCTCGTCGTCCGCGACCCCGAGGCCCGCCGGCGCCTCGTGGAGCGCGTGCCCGAGGGCAACCAGGAGCGCGTGGCCAAGGCGCCCGTCACCGTCGTGCTCGCCTACGACACCGACTTCCACGAGCGGCTCGACGTCCTCGTGCCGCACATGCCCGGCGCGCGCGACATGTTCGCGGGCGACGCCGGCGCGCGGGCCGAGGACGCGCGCACCAGCGCGCAGATCCAGGCCGGCTACTTCATCGTCGGCCTGCGCGCCGCCGGCCTCGCGGCCGGCCCGATGCACGGCAACTACGGCGAGATCGACGCCGAGTTCCTCGGCGACACCGCCTGGAAGAGCTTCCTGGTCATCAACGTCAGCGTGGCCGAGGGTGCGGACACGACCCGCCCCCGCGCGCCTCGCCTGAGCTTCGAGGACGCGGCCCGGATCGTCTGACCGTCCGGCTCCTCCGACGGGCCGTCCGCTCCGACCGCACTACGCGGACGGCAGCGGGCGGCCCTCGCGCATCTCCCGCAGCATCGCGCGCACGACGGCGGTCAGGTCGCCGTCGTGCGCCGCAGCCACCGCCTGCTGGCGCTGGTAGGAGGCGCCGGTGCGGACGATGTCCCGGATCCCGGCCAGCTCCGTCGCGCAGCCGATCCGCTGCGCGACGGGCTCCAGCTCGACGAGGAGCTTCGCTATCGCGTCCGTGACGGGCCCCTGGTTGCCCTCGGCGTCCAGGATCACCGTGGCGTCGAGCCCGTACCGCGCCGAGCGGAACTTGTTCTCCTGCACGAACCACGGCGGCAGCACGGGCAGGTCGCGGCCCTGGTCCAGGAGGGTGGACAGGTGCTCCACCAGGCAGTGCACCAGGGCGGCCAGCCGGAGCGCCTCGGTCAGGTTGGTGGGGCCGTCGCAGACGCGCACCTCGAGCGTGCCGAGGGCGGGCGACGGCCGCACGTCCCAGTGCACCTCGTTGAACCCCTCGACCGCGCCGACGTGCTGCAGGTCGGCCGCGTAGGTCTCGAGCTCCTGCCACGTCTCGAACGCGACCGGCAGGCCCGAGCTCGGGATCTGCTGGAACAGCAGCGACCGGTTCGAGGCGTACCCGGTGTGCTCGCCCGCCCAGTAGGGGGACCCCGCCGAGAGCGCCTGCAGGTGCGGGAAGTAGGTGAGCATCGCCCGCATCAGCGGCAGCGCCTTGTCCCGGTGCTCGACACCGACGTGCACGTGCAGGCCCCAGATGATCAGCTGCGCGCCCCAGATCCCGGTGCGGTCCATGATCCGCGCGTAGCGCTCCGTGTCGCCGACCTGCTGGTCGGCCCCGCGCGCGAACGGGTGCGTGCCGCCGCCCATGAGCTCCAGGCCGAGGGGGTCGGTGACCGCACGCACGCGTCCCAGCAGGCGCTCCAGGTCGGCCCCGGCCTGGCCGACGGTCCGGCAGACCCCGCTGACCAGCTCGATCGTGTTCTTCATGAACTCGCCGGTGACCTGCGGGGCGGGGCCGCCGGCGGCGTCCGCGGAGCGTCCGGCGTCGTCCCGCGCGAGTGCCTCCAGCACCTGCGGGGCGGACTGGGCGAGATCGGCGCTGCCGGACTCGACGAGCCCGATCTCCCACTCGATGCCCACGGTGGAGCGCGGGGATGCGCCGAAGCCGAGCCGGGCCGGCGAGCTCATACGCGTCCCAGCGGTTCGACGACGAGCACCTGTTGGGTCCCTGCCACACGTGTGAGCACGATCGTCGCCTCCTCGGTCCCGGTGAGCACGAGCTGCTTGCGAAGTTGTTCAGGCACCACGGCGGTGCCCCGCTTCTTGATGGTGACGCGCCCGACGCCGCGGTCGCGCAGGTACGACTTGAGCCGCTTGAGGCCGAACGGCATGGTGTCGAGCACCCGGTAGCCGGTCGCGATCGGGGCGGGAGCCCCGGCCGGTTCGGCGGGGCGGGCCGGCGGCAGGTCGGCGGGGGAGTCGGTGGTCACGTAGGCGATGGTCGGGTCGACGAGGCGCCCGCCCAGCTCGGCGGCCGCCTGGGCCACCAGCCCGGCGCGGATGACAGCGCCGTCGGGCTCGTAGAGGTACTGGCCGACGGCGCCGACGTCGGGCGCGTCGTCGTCGCCCCGCACGGTGCGGCTGAGCGTGTGCTCCTTGCCGTCGTCGTCGGTGAACGTGCGCAGCACGAGGGCGGACCGGCCGGGGCCGTCGGGTGCGAGGGGGCCGAACCAGAGGCCGGCCTCGACCACGTCGCCGTCGACGGAGACCCACTGGGTCTCGGCGTCGTCCGGCAGGCCCTCGTGCGCGATGCCGGGGCCGACCTTGATGCCCACGGCGGGCACCGTCCCGCGCAGCGCCCAGACGCTGTCGAGCGGGGGTGCGTAGGCGCGCGGGTCGAAGACCCGCCGGCTGCGGCCGCCCGAGCCGCCTGCGGTGCGGCGCGCCGGGTCGGCGAAGACGCCGTCGATCCCCTCGGCCCGCAGGTCGAGCGAGAGCCCGTCCGCGTGCCGCACGTCGGCCTCGGGGAAGTGGCGCAGGTTCCACCGCGCGATGGCGGCGGTGCACTCGTCCAGGTCGGTCGCCACCACGCGCAGGCCGGTGCCGGCGAAGGCGAGCGAGTCGGCGCCGATGCCGGAGGTCAGGTCGGCGAGCGCGGTGGTGCCGGCCTCCAGGTAGCGTCGGGCGTGCAGCGCGGCGACCAGGAGCCGGGTGGCCTGCTCCAGGCCGTCGGAGGTGAACAGCATGCCGTCCGCGAAGTCGCCGAACTTGGCCCGGGCGCGGGCCCGCAGCCGGGACTGCGTCACGACCGCAGCGGCGAGGTCCGGGGCCACGCCCTGGGCGCGCAGTGTCGTGACCGTCTTCATCGCCTGACGCTCGTCGTACGGCGGCAGGGCGCCAAGCAGGGCCCAACCCTCGGGGCTGAGGAGTTTGCTCAGAATCGCCGCATCCATGGGAAGATCTTTCCACGTTTGTCCTGGTCGTGGCGAGCAAGCGGGGACGACCTTTTCGTGGAGATGGTGAGATCCCGGGGTATCGGGCGGCCCGGGAGCGGCTGCGGCGTGACCAGGTTCACGCCGTTGGCACTCGCCTTGACCGAGTGCTAGCGCCGACCTAGATTTGGGGTTGTCCACCGCTGTGGCGCCCGGTCGCCGGGCCCGCGACGGAGGATCCAGACGTTCGTGCCCGCCGGCACCCGCGACGACGGCGGACCGTCGAACGTTCGAGCCACTCAGTCCATCCCGAAGCAGATCTCTCGATCCGCTCATGAAAGAGGAGGTCCGACGTGTCGGTCCCCATCAAGCCGCTCGAGGACCGGATCGTCGTCAAGGCTCTCGAAGCCGAGACCACGACCGCTTCCGGCCTGGTCATCCCGGACACCGCGAAGGAGAAGCCCCAGGAGGGCGAGGTCCTGGCCGTGGGCCAGGGCCGCATCGACGACAACGGCAACCGTGTGCCGCTGGACGTCGCCGTCGGTGACAAGGTGATCTACTCCAAGTACGGCGGCACCGAGGTCAAGTACGCGGGTGAGGACTACCTGGTCCTCTCGGCCCGTGACGTCCTCGCCGTGGTCGTGGGCTGATCCAGCCCCCGGACCCAGGTTCGCGCAGAGGGCCCCGCACCGTTCGGTGCGGGGCCCTCTGCCGTGCGCCGCTCCGTCACGGGCGCGTGCGGCCGTTGCCGATGGTCAGGCGGAGACCAGGGTGGACAAGTTCGTCGAGCGGGCGAATCGCGTCAGGCCGAGACGGACTTGCCGGCGAGGATGGCGGACCGCTCGTCCTCGCTCAGGCCGCCCCACACCCCGTACGGCTCGCGCACGCGGAGCGACTGCTCGCGGCACTGCATCATCACGGGGCACGAGCGGCAGATCGCCTTGGCGGCCTCAGCGCGCCGGCGGCGCGTCGACCCCCGCTCGCCCTCGGGGTGGAAGAACAGGGTGTCGTCCGCGTCGCGGCACGCCCCCTGGTACTGCCATTCCCACAGCTCCATCACCGGACCGGGAAGCCTCGAGATCTCCGTCATGGCGAACAACCTACAAGTTGTGCAGAAGTTGTTCAAGGGGCAATTCGCTCCAGATGTGTGCCGGATCGCGCCGGAGGCAAGCCGGTCAGTGCTGACCGGATTTGTTCGGATGTGAACCGAATTCCGCCGAGATCGGCGGCACGCCGGATTTCGCAGTGGCGCGGAGAGGTCCGGGTCGGCAGAATCGAACCCATGACTCCTTCGCGACCCGCCCAGAACTCGGGCGGGTCACGTACGTCCAGCCCCGGGTTGGCCGTCGCGGCTGTGGCCAGGCGCCTCGGGGTCGCTCCCGCGACCCTGCGCACCTGGGACCGCCGGTACGGCCTCGGCCCGTCGGGACGCACCGCCGGATCCCACCGTCGCTACACGCCGGACGACGTCGCCCGGCTGCTGGTCATGCGCCGGCTCACCCTGGAGGGTGTCGCGCCCGTCGACGCCGCGCGGGCCGCCGTCGAGGCCGGTGACGCAGAGCTCGAGACCGCCGCGCGCACGGCCCCGGCGCTGCCCACGGTTCAGGTCCCGGGGCAGGGCGCGGACGAGCACCCGGGCGACGAGGGGGAGGAGCCGGAGGACGGGTCCGACGAGTTCGCCGAGCAGTTCCTGGGCACCGTCGAGGCGCCGGGTTCGGACGCCGAGGCCGCCGACGAGGACTCAGGCCCCGTGGCCGCCGGGCCGGCCGCCGTGCCACCCGCCGAGGAGCCGCGCGGACGGGCGCGCCTGCGCGCCCTGCCGGGCGGGGCGACCGGGGGCAGCGCCCCCGCCGGTGCTCCGGGTGGTCACGGACCGCGGCCGGCCGCGGGCGCGACGCCGACGTCCGGCCGGGTGTCCGCCCTCGTCGACGCGGCCCTGGCCTACAGCCGCACGGCCTGCGACAACCTGCTGGTGCTCGGGCCCGACGGGGACCCCGCCACCTGGTGGACCGAGCTCGTGGAGCCCGCCTGGCTACGGCTGTCCGAGCGCACGGTCCTCGCCGGTCCCGGTGAGATGCCCGAGGTGGTGCTCGCGACGGCCGCCCTGCGCGCGCTGCGGCACTACACCGAGGAGTTCGAGCGGGCGATGGTCGAGGCGGGTGGCCCGCCGGCCAACCACCCCAGCCGCATGCGCAAGATCGTCCTGGTGTTCGCGGCCCCCGACGAGGTGGTCCCGCTGTCGGCCCACGCGCTCGCCGCGGCGCTGGCCGCGCAGGGTTCGATGGCGCGCATCGTCACGGGCCCGGCCAGCACGCACCGGTCGGTCGAGCTGGTCACCATGGTGCGCCCGACGGCGGTGGTGCTGGCCACCACGCAGAACAAGCCGGACCTCGACGTCGTCCACGCCGTGAACGAGAGCTACCCGGAGCTGCCGATCTTCGTGGGCCTGCGGGCCGACGCGGCCGCGACGGACCTGCCGTTCGGCCCCACGGTGCAGCGCGTGCGCTCGTTCACCGGCCTGCTGCACGAGGTGCTGGCGGTCATCAAGGCGAGGTGACGCACGCCTCGCGTGGGCATCACCACCCTGCCGGGATCACCCGCCGCGCCGGTCGTAGACTTGCTGCATGACGGACCAGACCGCGCCGGCCGACCCGTTCGGGTTCCTCGGGCTCACCTATGACGACGTCCTGCTGCTGCCGGGTTACTCCGACCTGGCGCCGTCGGACATCGACACGACGTCTCGCCTGACGCGCGAGATCTCGCTCAAGATCCCGCTGATCTCAGCGGCGATGGACACGGTCACCGAGTCGGCCATGGCGATCGCCATGGCGCGCCAGGGCGGCCTGGGCGTGCTGCACCGCAACCTCTCGATCGAGGACCAGGCCACGCAGGTCGACCTCGTGAAGCGCACGCAGACCGGCATCATCACCAACCCGGTCACCATCGGCCCGGACGCCACGCTCGAGGAGCTCGACACCCTCGCGGGCCAGTTCCGGATCTCCGGGTTCCCGGTCGTGGACTCCGACAACAAGCTCATCGGCATGGTCACCAACCGCGACCTGCGCTTCACGCCGGTCGCGGAGTGGGCCACCACCAAGGTGGACGAGGTCATGACGCCGCAGCCCCTGATCACGGGCCCGGCGGGCATCTCGCGCGACGACGCCACGCTGCTGCTGCGCAAGCACAAGCTGGAGCGGCTCCCGCTGATCGACCCGGACGGCCGCATCACCGGGCTCATCACCGTGAAGGACTTCGTCAAGTCCGAGCAGTTCCCGAACTCGTCCAAGGACGGCCAGGGCCGCCTCATGGTGGGCGCCGCGATCGGCTACTTCGGCGACGCCTGGCAGCGCGCCACCGCCCTGATCGAGGCGGGCGTGGACGTGCTCGTGGCCGACACCGCGCACGGCAACGTCCGCATGCTGATCGACATGGTCAAGCGCCTCAAGACCGACCCGGCCACCAAGGACGTGCAGGTGATCGGCGGCAACGTCGCCACCCGCCAGGGCGCGCAGGCGTTCGTCGACGCCGGTGCCGACGCCGTGAAGGTGGGCGTGGGCCCGGGCTCGATCTGCACCACGCGCGTCGTCACCGGCGTGGGCGTGCCGCAGATCACCGCGGTCTACGAGGCGTCGCTCGCGTGCAAGCCGGCGGGCGTCCCCGTGATCGCCGACGGCGGCCTCAAGCACTCCGGCGAGATCGGCAAGGCGCTCGTGGCCGGCGCCGACAGCGTGATGCTGGGCTCCCTGTTCGCGGGCTGCGAGGAGACCCCGGGCGACCTCGTGCTGGTCAACGGCAAGCAGTTCAAGACCTACCGCGGCATGGGCTCGATGGGCGCCATGTCGTCGCGCGGCAAGAAGTCGTACTCGAAGGACCGGTACTTCCAGGCAGAGGTCACCAGCGACGACAAGATCGTCCCCGAGGGCATCGAGGGCCAGGTCGCCTACAAGGGCCCGCTGGCCACCGTGGCGCACCAGCTCATCGGCGGCCTGCACCAGACGATGTTCTACACCGGCGCGCGGACGGTCCCGGAGCTGCAGGCCAACGGCCGCTTCGTCCGGATCACGTCGGCCTCGCTCAAGGAGAGCCACCCGCACGACGTGCAGATGACGGTCGAGGCCCCGAACTACAGCGGCTTCTGATCCCCGCCCCTCCGCGAGATAGAACCGTGGCGAGATAGAACCGTGGCGAGATAGAACCGTGGCGAGATAGAACCGTGGCGAGATAGAACTGGGGCCGGGGCGCTGATCAGCGCCCCGGCCCCAGTTCTATCTCGCCACGGTTCTATCTCGGCGGACCGCGCTGGTCAGTTCGCCATGACGCGGGCGTGCAGGGCCTGGACCGCGTAGCGGGCCGACCAGAACGCGCCGTGCTGCCAGGCGGACACCTCTGACATCCAGTCCCCGGCGAAGTAGACCTGCCCCACACCCTGCTGCAGCAGCCGGAACCCGGCCGACGAGGTGTCCGGGTAGGCCCACGCGCCCTCGATGTAGGGCACCTTGTGCCAGGCCACGGAGAAGGAGCTCTCCAGCTCGGTGCGGTACTTCTCGCCGTGGATCTTCACGCCCTGCGCCACCGCGCGCGCCTCGCGCTCCCGCGGGGCCAGGTCCGCGTACGTGCGGGCGTTCGCACCGGTGTTGTAGTACCCGACGACCAGGCCCCGGCGCTCCCCGTACCCGTAGGACGGGTACCAGACGTGAGCGAGGTCCATGTCCGTCTCGGTGATGCCGCCGTAGATCCGGTGGTCGTCCTCCCAGAACCGGGACCGGTACTGCAGCCCGATCTTGCCGGCGGGCGAGCCGACGGCGAACTCGCCCAGCGCCGTGTCGACCTCCGCACCCCAGTTGGTGTCCCACCGGCGCATGAGACCGGCCGGCGCTGTGACGACGGCGAAGTCGGCGTCGAGCTGCCGGGGCCTGCCACCGCGCGGCGTGTACGTGACCCGGACCCCGCGGCTCGTGTTCTCGACCGCCGTGACCGGTGAGCTCAGGTGCACGTTCTGCGCGCCGATGGCCCGCACCAGGTACCGGTAGGTGGTGTCCATGCCGCCCTTCGGCTGGAACATGAGCATGGACTGCTCCCAGTTGATCTCGAAGGGGAAGTACTGCCCCACCTTCGAGGCGAGCACCTCCGAGACCGTGCCCGGACCGGGCAGCGGCGTGCCGTGCTCGTTCCACGCGGACGGGTAGACCGAGTAGCCGCGGTTGCTGCCGCCGGCGTAGGTGCCGTCCGACCGCAGCGACCCCCAGCTGCGCAGGAAGGACCGGAGGTTGTCCTTGTCCTGGTCGGTGAGGCGCTGGTCGAGCGCGCCCTGGTCGGCGGCCTGGTACAGCAGCTCCGACGTGTAGCCGAAGACGTCCGCCTTGGCCGTGCGGTAGCGCACCGGGTTGCCCGGGGTCGCGCCCGACCGCTCGTTGTAGAGGTAGGCGTCGGCGTTCGCGTTGGTGAACACCTCGTAGGGCACGCCCAGCTCCCGGAGGTAGTCCATGGTGACCATCCACTGCGCGATGCGGCCCGCCCCGGCGTTGAGGTACACGCCGTCGGCGAACCGCGCGGTCTGGGTGACTCCATCGAGGTCCGTCTCCGAGTCCCCGCCTCGGATCGTCAGCGTGCGCCCGCCCACCCGGTGCCGGGCCTCGAGAACCGTCACGCGGTAGCCCGCCTTCTGCAGCTCGTAGGCGGTGGCGAGGCCCGCCGGGCCCGCGCCCACGACGACGACCTTCCTGGCCGAGCGGCCCGTCAGCGTGAAGTCGCCGGTGCGGGGCGGGACCCACGACTCGGGCCGGGGCTGGGCGGACGCCGTGGGCGCGAGCCCGAGGGCGCCCATGGTGGCGAACAGGACGCCCGCGCTGGACCCCGCGCCGACGGCCTGCAGGAAGTTGCGACGGGTGACTCCGGAAGTGCTCTGCTCGATGACCACGGGTCCCTACCTCTCGTGTCGACAGGGCTGACGCACTGCGGACCCGATAGGCCACCGGGAGCCACCGTCAGCGCCGTACAGGACGCTAGGGAGGGAAGGTCACCGTGGAGATTCTGTACCGTTTCATTCCAGTTGCTCCTGGTAACCATGCTGTTTCTGCGGCACCGGCCGATCCCTCACAGCGGCCCTGCCGCGTGCTGCACCGGCCACGTCCCGGACGCGCCGGGACCCTCCAGCCCCTGCTCACGGCGCCAGTCGTTGAAGCTCACCGCCCACTGCCGGTGGGCACCGATCTGCTGCTGGTGGAGATCGGTCAGCGGCATGCGCGCGAGCTGCGGGAACCGCCGGGCCAGCGCTTCCAGCAGGTCGAGCGTGGCCAGCACGTCCACCTCGGCGGTGTGCAGGTCGCCCTCGGAGACGATGCCGTACCACTGCGACAGGTCGCCGAGGCGCCGCTTGCCCGGGCGGTACCGGTCCAGCCAGCGGTCGATCACGAGCGGGTCGATCACCGGCTCCACGGGGCGGCCCAGCCGCTGGGGCAGGGTCTTGAGCCCGTGGCGCACCAGCTCGGCGTCGAGCAGGGAGAGGTCGAACGCCGCGTTGTAGGCGACCACGGGCACGCCGTCGGCCAGGTGCTCGGCGAGACGGCCGGCGATCTCCTCGAGCGCCTCGAGGGGCCGGACGCCGTAGGCCCGCGCGTGCTCGGTGGAGATGCCGTGGATCGCGGCGGCCTCCTGGGGGATCTCGACACCCGGGTCGATCAGCCACGTGTCGACCTGTGTACCCACCCCTGGCGTGCGCAGCACGAGCGCCGCCGTGACGATGCGGTCGCCCGCGACGTCCACCCCGGTGGTCTCGGTGTCGAAACCCAGCAGCGGCCTGTCGATCCAGGTCTCGTTCATGGTGTCCTCCCTGCTCGTCCGGGGTTTCGCGGTCCTCGTGCGGTGCGGCGCCCTGCCCCCCGGTGCGTTCACGGAGAACCTTGCCACCGGTCACTGACACTGCGGTCCACGCCACCCGCGCACATCACGGACCCCGGCGCGCCGTGTCGGCGGCGATGGGTAGGCTTGGCGGGTGAGCAACGAGATCGAGATCGGACGCGGCAAGCGTGGGCGGCGCGCCTATTCCTTCGACGACATCGCGGTGGTGCCGTCCCGGCGCACGCGCGACCCGAAGGACGTCTCGGTCGGCTGGCAGATCGACGCCTACCACTTCGAGCTGCCGATCGTCGCGGCGCCGATGGACTCCGTGATGACGCCGGAGAGCGCCGTCGCGCTCGGCCGGTTCGGCGGCCTCGGCGTGCTCGACCTCGAGGGCCTGTGGACCCGGTACGAGTCCCCCGAGCCGCTGCTGGCCGAGATCGCGGAGCTGCCGGCGGGCGAGGCGACGCACCGCATGCAGGAGATCTACGCGGAGCCCATCAAGCCGGAGCTCATCACGCAGCGTCTCAAGGAGATCCGGTCGGCCGGCGTCACCGTGGCCGGCGCGCTGACCCCGCAGCGCACGCAGGAGTTCTACAAGACGGTGGTCGACGCGGGTGTGGACCTGTTCGTCATCCGCGGCACCACGGTCTCGGCCGAGCACGTGTCGGGCAACGCCGAGCCGCTCAACCTCAAGCGGTTCATCTACGAGCTGGACGTGCCCGTCGTCGTCGGCGGCGCGTCGACGTACACCGCGGCTCTGCACCTGATGCGTACGGGTGCGGCGGGCGTGCTGGTCGGCTTCGGCGGCGGTGCCGCCCACACGACACGCGTCAGCCTCGGCATCCACGCGCCCATGGCCACCTCGGTGGCCGACGTCGCCGCGGCGCGCCGCGACTACCTCGACGAGTCGGGCGGCCGCTACGTGCACGTCATCGCGGACGGCGGCGTGGGGCACTCGGGCGACATCGTCAAGGCCGTGGCGTGCGGCGCGGACGCCGTCATGCTCGGTGCCGCGCTCGCGCGGGCCGCGGAGGCACCCGGCAAGGGCTTCCACTGGGGGCCCGAGGCGCACCACCCGCAGCTCCCGCGCGGCGAGCGCGTCGAGGTCGGCACGGTCGGCACGCTGGAGGAGATCCTCTTCGGGCCGGGCAAGCAGGCCGACGGCACGCTGAACCTGGTCGGCGCCCTGCGCCGCGCCATGGCCACGACCGGCTACTCCGACCTCAAGGAGTTCCAGCGGGTCGAGGTCGTCGTGTCGCCCTACCAGCCGCGGTGAGCGCCGTGCCGGGCGACGAGCGGCTCGCCCCTGTCCTGGCCGCGGCCCCCGCGGCCGACGGCGAGTTCGTCGAGATCACCGACGCCGACGTGGAGCAGGTGGTCGGGCTG
Source organism: Promicromonospora thailandica (assembly GCF_024171955.1). Taxonomy (GTDB): domain Bacteria; phylum Actinomycetota; class Actinomycetes; order Actinomycetales; family Cellulomonadaceae; genus Promicromonospora; species Promicromonospora thailandica. The sequence continues at coordinate 127,161 of NZ_JAMTCS010000006.1, forward strand.
TGGCGCGACTGCGGCCTGACCCGGCCGTGGAACGACCCTCACGTCGATCTCGCGGACGCCCGTGCCGGTGACACGTCGACCGTGCTCGTGGCCCGGTCCGGCGGCCGGGTCGTCGCCACGGCGATGGCGGGTCACGACGGCCACCGCGGGTGGCTGTACTACGTGGCCGTGGCGCCGGACCTCCAGGGTTCGGGTCTGGGCCGGGCTGCCGTCGTCGCCGCGGAGGCCTGGCTCGTGGCGCGCGGAGCGCGCAAGATCCAGCTCATGGTGCGCACGACGAACACCGACGTACTCGGTTTCTACGCCCGTCTGGGCTACTCCGACCAGGACTGCACGGTGCTGGGTCGCTGGGTCGAATCCAGCTGATTTCGCAGGGTGGAACGACGCGCCGCGCAGTACCGCGATCAACCGCGCTGAAAGTCAGTTTCACACACCTATCAATACGTGGTGCAGGGTTTTGCGCGTATGGTGGCCGCCATGATCGACGACGCAGCAGCCGAAGCAGCGGCTAGTGGTGCGGTCGGCGGCGTGCTCGACCCCGAGCACCCGCAAGGGACGTTCGTCCTCGAGCCCGGGGTGATGGCACCTCTCGTGGCTCGGATCGCCACCTCCGAGGGATCTGGGACGCACCGGTCCATGTGCCCGTTCACGGGTGCGCCGCTGGTGACCTTCCCGGTCTCCTCGGCCGAGGACGTCGCCGCGTGCGTCGTCCGGGCGCGGGTGGCCCAGCGCGCGTGGGCGCGCCGCCCCGTCCGGGAGCGTGCGGAGGTGCTGCAGCGGCTCGGTCGCATCGTGCTGGAGCGACAGTCCGAGGCGCTCGACCTGGTCCAGCTCGAGACGGGCAAGGCCCGCCGGGCGGCCTTCGAGGAGGTCGCGGACATCGCGCAGGTCGCCCGGCACTACGCCGTGCGCGGCGAGCGGTACCTGTCCTCGCGGCGGCTCTCGGGCATGATTCCCCTGCTCACCGGGGTTCAGGTGCACCGCAGGCCGGTCGGCGTCGTCGGCGCGATCGCGCCGTGGAACTACCCGCTGGTGCTCGCGCTCGCCGAGGCGCTGCCCGCGCTGCTCGCCGGGAACGCGGTGGTGCTCAAGCCGGACCCCCAGACCACGCTCACCGCCCTGTGGGCGGCGGAGGCGCTGGACGATGCCGGTCTGCCGGCCGGGCTGTTCCAGGTGGTCGCGGGTGGCCCGGAGGTCGGCGAGGAGCTGGTCGAGCACGTGGACCACGTGGCGTTCACGGGGTCCACCGCCACGGGCCGCAAGGTCGCGGCCCGCGCGGGCGAACGGCTGATCGGCGCCACCCTGGAGCTCGGCGGCAAGAACGCCCTCTACGTGGCCGACGACGTCGACGTCGACGCTGCGGTGCCGGGCATTGTCCGGGCCTGCTTCTCGAACGCCGGTCAGCTGTGCGTCTCCGTCGAACGTCTGGTGGTGCACGAGGCGATCGCCGACGAGTTCGTCGCGAAGTTCGTGCGCGCGGTGCGGAACCTCCGGCTCGGCCCGGCCCTCGACTACACCGCCGACGTCGGGTCGCTGACCTCGGCCGCGCAGCTCGACAAGGTGACGGCCCACGTGGACGACGCACTGGCCCGCGGCGCCCGGGTGCTCGCCGGTGGGGTGCACCGCGCCGACGTCGGCCCGTACTTCTACGCCCCCACCGTGCTCGACGACGTGCCCGCGCAGGCGACCGTCGCGCGCGAGGAGACCTTCGGCCCGGTCGTGACGATCACCCGCGTGGACTGCGACGAGGATGCGGTCACGGTCATGAACGACACCGAGTACGGGCTGCACGCGGCCGTGTGGTCGCGCGACGTCGGGCGGGCCCGCCGCGTGGCCGAGCGTGTCGAGTGCGGGTCCGTCGCGATCAACGACGGGTACACGCTGACCTGGGGTTCCGTGGCGGCGCCGCTCGGCGGCTGGAAGGCCTCCGGGCTGGGTGGCAGGCACGGTTCGGCGTCGATCGACGGGCTCACGCGCCGGCAGACCGTCGTGACGTCCCGGGGCGCGCGCTTCGGCGCCACGCTCGACAGCCTGTACGGCCTGGGCGGCGACACCCCGAGCCGGGTGCTGACCACCGCCCTGTCGGTGATGCGCAGGCTGCGCATGTCTTGAGTGAACGGCCTTCACCGGTACGCTCACCCGCATGACGACGCAGCTCCACGCCTTCTGGAAGACCGCGAACTCCCTGCCACTCGTCGGCGGTCTGCTCGGCAGGCGCATCTTCTCCGTGGCCTTCAGCCTCAAGGCCCCGTACTTCGGCACGATCGCGCCGCGCGTGGCGGACATGCGACCGAACTACGGCGAGGTCGTGGTCCCGAACCGGTGGCGCAACCGCAACCACATCGGCACGGTGCACGCGATCGCCGTCTGCAACGGGCTGGAGATGGCGATGGGGTCGCTCGCGGAGGCCACCGTGCCGGCCGACAAGCGCTGGCTGCCCAAGGGCATGGAGGTCGCCTACCTCGCGAAGTCGACGGGCGACGTGACCTGCATCGCCGAGACCGACCAGGCCCAGTGGGACGGCGACGACAAGGACCTGCCCGTCCGCGTGCGCGGCGTGCTGGCCGACGGCACCGTGGTGGTCGAGGGCACCATCCATCTCTGGGTCACCCCCACGAAGCGCTGAGCTGTCAGCGGGGGCGGCGGCGGAGCGAGCGGACGGCGGCCTTCCAGCTCGCCAGCAGCTCGCGCACCTGCCACCACGCCTTGCGCACCGGCCGGACGCTCGCGGAGCTCACGCCGAAACCCACCGCGTCCAGCCCCGCCTCGACGCACGAGAAGAGCGTGCGCCGCAGGTGGTAGTCCTGCGTGACGACGACGGCGGAGCGCACCCCGTACAGGTCGTAGGCGCGGCGGCACGTGGCGGTGGTGTTGAAGCCCTCACGGTCGAGCACGATGGCGTGGTCCGGGACGCCGAGGTCGTTGTCGAGCAGCCAGGCGCGCATCGAGCCGGGCTCGTCGTACCGGGTGCCGTCGGGACGGTCGTGCGCGTCGCCGCTCAGGATCACCGTGGGGGCCAGGCCCGCGCGGAACAGCTCGGCGCCGCCCTCGACACGGCGGCGCAGGTAGGTCGACGGTGTGCCGTCGGTGTTCAGTCCGCAGCCCAGCACGATGACGGCGTCGGCCTTCTCGATGTCGTCGGGGTGCCGACGCACCCGCGGGTGGCCGGTGGCCTGGACGGCGGCGACGGGGACGACGAACGCGACGGCGAGCGCGCCCGCGACGATCGCGGCGGCCTTGAGCGGAGTCACGTGCGGAACGGTACCGCGCCGGCGGGGTCGTGCCTGATCACAGTGCGTTCCACGCGGTTCACGCCGCGAGCAGGGTCAGCTCGGCGCGCAGGTTCGCCTCCGCGGCGTCCTGCCAGCGGGCCGCGCCCGGCGCGGTGCGGAAGAGCGGTCCGCGGGCCAGCAGGCCGCGGAGCACGTCGGCGCGGGCGGCGCGGAACAGGGGTTCGGGGACATCGCAGTACTCGGCCCGCACCTGGTGCGTGTACCGCGTGTAGACAGCGGGGGTGCCGCCGAGCACCGCCAGGTCGGCGTCGCTGACCAGGCCGCCCACGACGTCGTCGGGCGCGGGGGTGTGGTCCGTGGTGACGAGGACGAGGCGGGCGACCTCGTCGACGTCGGCCGCCGACACCCCCGCACCGGCGAGCGGGCCGAGCAGCTCGGCGACGAGGCCGGCGGACCGCTCCTCGTCCTGCCCGGCGACGCCGTCGTGCACCGCGTCGTGGAACCAGAGGGCGAGCCGTGCCTGCCAGGCCGTGCGCTCGGCGACCCCGCTCTCGGCCGCCAGGGTGTCGAGCGCGTCGAGGGCGACGGCCAGGTGCAGCGGCGAGTGGTAGACGCGGTGCGGCTCGCGCCAGCGGTCGACGAGGTCCTCACCGGCCTTGCGGGCCAGGCTCGGGTCCGCCCACAGGGCATCCCACCGGGTCAGGAGCGCGGCCCGCTTCGCCCTCTTGCGCTCGGCGCCCGAGACGCGCAGGGCGGACCCGGCAAGCCGTCGCGCCAGGTCACCGCCGTCGACCGGCACGGCGCCCGCGGCGACCAGGTCGTCGTACCGGGACGCCGGCACGTCGTAGTGGTCGAGGTCGAGCGCCCGGTCGGGCACCTCGGCCGCCCGGGCGAAGAGCCGGAGCTCACGCAGAGACCCGTCCGAGACCAGGTGGGAGAACAGGGTCCCGTGCGCGGGCCACGCGGGTGGGTCGATGAAGACGGTCACGGGGTGAGGCTAGCGCGGCGGGTGGGGTCACCACGGGACCGGTCCGTCGTCGCGACGGTAGGAGCCCGTCTCGTCACCGTGGCCGAGGGTGGCCAGGTCGCAGATGACCCGGGCGCCGTCGGCCGCGGTCCGCTCGACCCCGGGAATCCCCACGGTGAAGTCGGTTCGGCACGGGCCCGGATCGGCGGCGTTGACGAGGATTCCATCGGCTCGGAGTGCCTTCGCGTACTGCAGGGTCACCTGGTTCAGGGCGGTCTTGGAGGCCGGGTAGGCCAGGAGCCCGGGCATGTCGGCGAAGTAGTGGCCGGGGTCGCTCATCCGAGTCAGTGATCCGACACTGGAGGACACGTTCACGATGCGCCCGCGTCGCGAGCGCCGAAGGAGCGGGATCATCGCCTCGGTCACCGCGATGACGCCGAACACGTTGGTCGCGAACACCTGGCGGACCACGTCCAGGTCGACGTGGCCGGCGACCTGGGCGGCCTGGTCACCGGCGATGCCGGCGTTGTTCACCAGGACGTCCAGGCGTCCGTACCGGTGATCGACCCACTCGGCGGCTCTGGTGATCGAGGCGGTGTCGCTGACGTCGATCTCGACGGGCACGACATCGCCACCCCGAGCACGCAGGGAGCTGATGGTCTCCTCGACATGCTTCGGGTTGCGGGCCCCGAGCAGTACTCGCATCCCCTGGTCGGCGAGGTCGCTGACGACCTCCAGCCCGATTCCGCGCCCGCCCCCGGTGACCAGGGCGAGGGTCTTGTCGTCGTACATCCTCACGCCTCCTACTTGGATGATTCTTCCAGTTCACAACCTAGCACAAGAACTGGAGTAAGATTCCAACTATGCCCACGCCTCAACGTGCAGACGGACGGCGGCGACGTGAGTCGCTCCTCGACGCAGCTCTGGATTCTTTCGCCGAGGACGGGCTGCTCGGCGTGGGCATAGAGCAGATCCGCAGGCGCGCGGGCGCGAGTCCTTCGAGCGTCTACCACCACTTCCGCGATATCGGAGACCTGACCACCGCGGTCTTGCTGAGGACCTTCGAGCGGGTCACCGCACACATGCAGTCGCGGCTCGCTCGCGCCGGCACGGCCGAGGAAACGGTGCGCACTCTGGTCGATTCATTCCTCGAGTGGGCCCTCGCACACCCCGATGAGGCCCGGTTCATGTACCAGGCGATGGCACTGGAGCTGAGCGGGCCGCAGCATCGCGACCTCCTTGAGGCCAAAGCCAGGCTCCAGGAGCCGATCTTCGCCCGGCTGCGGGTGCTCTCCGATGCAGGGGACCTACCTCCGTGGCCAGCGGCACACCTCTACTCGCTGCTGCTGGGAGCAGTGCACGACGCCTGTCGGCACTTCTTGGCAGGCGCTGAGACGGACCCCGCGTGGATGCGCGCCATGCTTCCCGGCGCCGCGTGGCGATCGCTGGAACCGGGTGCGCAGGATGACCGTGCGGACGTGGTGTTTATGACGAATCGTGACGAGACGGTCGCGCTGCCTGACACGCCGATTGACAGATCTTGACGAGTTCCCCCGGTTGGCACCGGGTGGTACTCAAGCCCGAACATGATCCTGGACCGCCGCGAGCAGCGCCGAGTTCGACCGTTTTGAACAGATGATCTCAGTGCCGGCCGTCCCGACCGCCGGTCGCGCGATAGCCAGCTTCTCGTTGGCCGGCACCACCATCGGCGCCGGGGCGCTCCTGCTCGGGCGCGGTGACCGAAGTGTGGTGTCGGACATCTCGTCGCCCGACGTTCTGCGCCTCGATGGGCCGCCGAGTTTGTCGACGGCCTCTTCGGCAGCCGAATGGTTCTTCGCATCAGATAGGGAGTGTGGAATGTGGCGGGAACGTGTGCTTGCCGTGACTGGCGAAGTTGAGTTGGGCGCCCCAGTGGCCAGCGAACAGATCGATCGCCTTGAGGGGGCTCTGGGCTGGCAAGTTCCTGCGGAGCTGCGGTCCTTTCTATTGGAGTGCAATGGTTTGACTGCGTGGTCTGCGGAGTATGTGTGGCCGACCGGGAGAATTCTTGAAATAAACAACCAGTTCAACGGTTCAGCCGAATTTGAGACCCTATATCTTCCGTTCGATGGGCTGCGATTCTTCGGCGATAATGGAGGTGGCGATCAATTCGCTTTCGTGGACAGGGCTGAGCGTTCCGATATTTTCGTGTGGGAGCACGAAGACGACAGTCGGCGGTGGGTTGCAAACGACCTGGGAGATTTCCTGGACCGAGCATTGAGCTCCGGTGGCGTCGACTGGTATCTGTAGTCCGATGAATTCGACCCGGCTCGCACACGATGAATTGAGCGCGCTACCGTTCAGGGCCACCGATCGCGTCCCGGCAGTATCGGGATTCAGTTCTCTGTCCGATGCATATGTTTCGTTGTTACGGCGAGCCGCCCGGTCACACGCCCAAGCTCAGCCCCCCGCCACCTCCACCGCCTGCCGCGCGATTGCCAGCTCCTCGTTGGTCGGCACCACCATCACCAGCGGCGCCTCGGCACCACCCCGCACCGACACGACCCGCGCCTCGTCGGACCGCGCCTCGTTCGCCGCAGGGTCGATCGTCAGCCCGAGGAACTTCAGCCCGCGCACCACGCCGGAGCGGATCGGGTGCGCGTTCTCCCCGACCCCGGCGGTGAACGTCAGCACGTCGATCCCGCCCAGCACCGCCGCGTACGCGCCGACGTACTTGCGCAGCCGGTGCAGGTAGACCTCCAGCGCCAGCCGGGCGGCGGCGTCGCCGGAGTCGGCCAGGGCGCGCAGCTCACGCATGTCGCTCTCGCCGGCGAGCCCGAGCAGGCCGGACTTCTTGTTCAGCAGCGTGTCGACGTCCTCGCCCGACATCCCCTCACGCATGAGGTGGAACACCACACCGGGGTCGATGTCGCCCGAGCGGGTACCCATGACCAGGCCCTCGAGCGGCGTCAGCCCCATCGACGTGTCCATCGGCCGGCCACCCAGGATCGCCGACGCCGACGCCCCGTTGCCCAGGTGCAGCACCACCTGCCGCAGCGAGTCCGGCGTCCGCCCCTCGGCCGCGAGCTTCTCCTGGACCGCGGGGTGCGCCGCGGCCACGGACGAGACGTACTCGTGCGACGTGCCGTGGAACCCGTACCGCCGCACGCGGTGCTCGGCCGCGACCTCCCGGTCGATCGCGTACGTCGAGGCGACCTCCGGCAGGTCGGCGAAGAACGCTGTGTCGAAGACGGCCACGTGCGGCACGTCGAGGAACTCGCGACCCACCTCGATGCCCGTGAGGTTGGCCGGGTTGTGCAGCGGTGCCAGCGGGATCAGATCGCGGATGGCGGCCACGACGTCGTCGTCCACGAGGGTGGGCTCGGTGAACACGTCGCCGCCGTGCACCACCCGGTGACCCACGGCGGTGATGCCCGCCTCCGCGATGGGCAGGCCGACCTCCTCGAACAGCCGGCCGAGGATGGCCAGCGCCTCCCGGTAGTCCGGGACCGGCAGGTTCCGCTCGATCGTCTCCCCGTTCGCCTTCTGCGTGACCGACCCCTTGGCCTGGCCGATGCGCTCGACGATGCCCGTGATCTTCACGTCGCCCGACGCGGGGTCGAGCAGCTGGTACTTCAGCGACGACGACCCGGAGTTCAGTACCAGCACCGTGCTCACGCGACGACCCCCTTGCCCTGTGCCTGGATGGCCGTGATCGCCACGGTGTTCACGATGTCCTCCACCAGTGCCCCGCGGGACAGGTCGTTGACCGGCTTGTTCAGTCCTTGCAGCACCGGGCCGACGGCGACGGCGCCCGCCGAGCGCTGCACCGCCTTGTACGTGTTGTTGCCCGTGTTGAGGTCGGGGAACACGAACACGGTCGCCCGCCCCGCGACGTCGGACCCCGGCAGCTTGGACGCCGCGACCGACGCGTCCACGGCGGCGTCGTACTGGATGGGGCCCTCGACGTGGAGCTCGGAGGCGCGCTCACGGACCAGACCCGTGGCGGTGCGCACCTTGTCGACGTCGGCGCCCGTGCCGGACTCGCCCGTCGAGTAGGACAGCATGGCGATGCGCGGCTCGACGCCGAACTGCCGCGCCGTGGCGGCCGACGAGACGGCGATGTCGGCGAGCTCGTCGGATGTCGGGTCGGGGATGACGGCGCAGTCGCCGTACACGAGCACCCTGTCCTCCAGGCACATGAAGAACACCGACGACACCGACGACGTGCCCGGCTTCGTCTTGATGATCTCGAACGACGGCCGGATGGTGTGCGCGGTCGAGTGCGCGGCGCCGGAGACCATGCCGTCGGCGAGCCCGAGGTGCACCATCATCGTGCCGAAGTAGGAGACGTCGGTGACGATCTCCCGCGCGCGCTCGACCGTCATGCCCTTGTGGGCGCGCAGCCGGGCGTACTCGGCGGCGAACTTCTCGACGTGCTCCGGGTCGTGCGGAGACAGCACGCGGGCGGCCGCGATGTCGAGGCCCAGCTCGGCGGCGCGGGCCCGGATCGGCTCCTCGTCGCCGAGGATCGTGAGGTCCGCGATCTGCCGCGCCAGCACCGTGGAGGCGGCTCGCAGGATGCGGTCGTCGGACCCCTCGGGCAGCACGATGTGCCGGCGGTCGGCCCGGGCCCGTTCGATGAGCTGGTAGGCGAACATCAGCGGCGTGACCACCTGCGGCCGCGGCAGGTCGAGCCGCGCGGCCAGGGCAGCGGCGTCGACGTGCTGCTCGAACAGGGAGCGGGCGACCTCGACCTTGCGCACGGAGTCCTTGTCCACGCGGCCCCGCGTGGTCGCCGCGGCGCGCGCCGTGGGGTAGGTGCCGAGCGGCGTCGTGATGATCGGCAGCCGGGGCCGCATCGCCTCCAGCAGCTCCGCGGGCCGGCCCTGGGGATAGAACCCGCCGTTGAGGATGATCCCGGACAGCGACGGGAACGACGGCGTGAGGTGGGTGGCGAGCAGCCCGATGAGCTGGTCGATGCGGTCGCCGGGCGTGATGACCACCGCGCCGTCGGTCAGCCGCTCCAGCAGGTGCTCGAAGCTCATCGCCCCCACCTGCAGGTCCAGCGCCTCTCGGCTCAGCAGCTCGGGGTCGCCCAGCACGAGCGTGCCGTCCACGGCGTCCAGGAGCTGCGCGACCGTCGGGGCCTGCAGGAACGGCTCCTCGGGGATGGTCCACACGGGCACGTCGGGCTGGGCCCGCTCCAGCACCGCGCGGATCTGCGCGGCGTCGTCCGGCTCCGCGCGGTTGACCACCAGGCCGATCGCCTGCGCGTGGTGCGCCGCCAGCTCGGCGAGGCTCACGTCGGCCAGCGCCCGCACGCCGTCCGGGGTGCGCTCGCGGCCCGACACCACCAGCAGCACCGGCGCGCCCAGGTTCGCCGCGACGCGCGCGTTGAACGAGAGCTCGGTGGGCCCGGCCACGTCGGTGTAGTCCGTGCCGAGGACCACCACCGCGTCGCAGCGTTCCGCCAGGTCGTGGAACCGGGACACGATCCGCGCCAGCGCGTCCTCCGGGTCGTCGTGCACGTCGGCGTAGGTCACGCCCACGGCGTCGTCGTACGCGATGTCGACGCCGTCGTGCTCCAGGAGCAGCTCCAGCACGTGGTCGCGCTCACCGCCCGCACCCTCGGACTCGGTGGCGCGCGAGACCGGCCGGAACACCCCGACCCGCCGGCCCTTGCGGACCAGCAGGTCGAGGACACCGAGCGCGACCGTCGACTTCCCGCTCTCGCCCTCCGGGCTTGCGATGACGATGCTGCGGGTCGTACCGGTCACATGCCGCTCCGTGTTCACTTCGTGGGAATTGCTGCTACTCGTTGTCTCCACCGGTGCCGAGCGTAGCGCCCACCTGCCCGGAGTCGGCCTGGTCCTGGGCGTCGGGCCACACCCAGTCGCGCACCTCGGGGATGTCGTCCCCGTGCTCGCGGGTCCAGGCGCGGGCCCGGATCCGGGCGTCCTGCATGCGCTGGCGCAGCCCGGCCTGGGTGCTGCCGAGCGAGGGCACCCGGTCGATGACGTCGATCACCAGGTGGTACCGGTCGAGGTCGTTGAGCATGACCATGTCGAACGGCGTCGTCGTCGTGCCCTCCTCCTTGTACCCGCGCACGTGCCAGTGCTCGTGGCCGGTGCGCCGGTAGGTGAGGCGGTGGATGAGCCACGGGTAGCCGTGGTAGGCGAAGACGACGGGCCGGTCGGGTGTGAACAGGCCGTCGAACTCGCGGTCGGTCAGACCGTGCGGGTGCTCGGTCGCGTCCTGCAGCCGCATGAGGTCGACGACGTTGACGACGCGCACCTTGAGGTCCGGCAGCTCGCGGCGCAGGATGTCGGCGGCGGCGAGCACCTCCATGGTCGGCACGTCGCCCGCGCAGCCGAGCACCACGTCCGGCTTCTCGCCCGCCGTCTCCGTGCCCGCCCACTCCCAGATGCCCAGGCCGCGCGTGCAGTGCTCGATCGCCGCCTCCATGTCGAGGAAGTTCGGCGCGGGCTGCTTGCCGGCCACGACCACGTTGACGTACTGCCGGCTGCGCAGGCAGTGGTCGTAGGTGGACAGCAGCGTGTTGGCGTCCGGCGGCAGGTACACCCGCACGATCTCGGCCTTCTTGTTCACCACGTGGTCGATGAACCCGGGGTCCTGGTGGCTGAAACCGTTGTGGTCCTGCCGCCACACGTGGCTGGACAGCAGGTAGTTCAGCGAGGCGACCGGCCGCCGCCACGAGATGTCGTTCGTGACCTTGAGCCACTTGGCGTGCTGGTTGAACATCGAGTCGATGATGTGGATGAACGCCTCGTAGCTGGTCAGCAGGCCGTGCCGGCCGGTCAGGAGGTAGCCCTCCAGCCAGCCCTGCACCTGGTGCTCGCTGAGCATCTCCATGACCCGGCCGGCCCGGGCCATGTGCTCGTCCACCTCCGGCCCGATGAACTCGGCGTTCCACTGCTTGTCCGTCGTGTCGTACACGGCCTGCAGGCGGTTGGAGGCGACCTCGTCCGGGCCGAAGATGCGGAAGTTGTCCGGGTTCAGCCGGATCACGTCGGTGAGCCACTGGCCCAGCACGCGCGGCGCCTCCGACGTCGACCCGCCGGGTACCGGCACGTCCACGGCGTAGTCGCGGAAGTCCGGCAGGCGCAGGTCCTTGAGCAGCAGGCCACCGTTCGCGTGCGGGGTGGCGCTCATCCGCAGCGCACCCTGCGGCGCCAGCGCGGTGATCTCCGGCAGCACGCGACCCTCGTCGTCGAACAGCTCCTCGGGCCGGTACGACCTCAGCCACGTCTCCAGCACCGCCAGGTGCTCCGGCGTGTCCCGGGCGTTGGCGAGCGGCACCTGGTGCGCGCGCCACGATCCGGTGGTCTTCTTGCCGTCGATCTCCGCCGGACCGCTCCAGCCCTTGGGCGTGCGGAACACGATCATGGGCCAGGCGGGGCGGCTCAGGTCGCCGTCCGCCGCACGCTCCTTGATGGCCGCGATCTCGTCGAGCACCTCGTCGAGCAGCGTCGCGAACCGGCGGTGCACGTCGAGCGGCGACTCGTCCTCGTCGTAGCCGCCCTCGAAGAAGTGCGGTGTGTACCCGTAGCCGACCATCAGGTCGCGCAGCTCGTCCTGCGGGATGCGGGCCAGGACGGTCGGGTTCGCGATCTTGTAGCCGTTGAGGTGCAGGATCGGCAGCACGACGCCGTCCTGGGCGGGGTTGAGGAACTTGTTCGAGTGCCAGGACGTCGCCAGCGGGCCGGTCTCGGCCTCGCCGTCGCCGACCACGGCCGCGACCAGCAGGTCCGGGTTGTCGAACGCCGCGCCGTACGCGTGGCTCAGGGCGTACCCGAGCTCACCTCCCTCGTGGATCGAGCCGGGCGTCTCGGGCGCCACGTGGCTCGGGATGCCGCCGGGGAACGAGAACTGCCGGAACAGCCGGCGCACACCCTCGGTGTCCTGCGTGATGTCGCTGTAGACCTCCGAGTACGTGCCGTCCAGGTAGGCGGACGCGACCAGACCCGGCCCGCCGTGGCCGGGGCCCGTGAGGTACATGGTCGGCTGCTGCCGCTGCGCGACGGCGCGGTTCAGGTGCGCGTACAGGAAGTTGAGGCCCGGCGTGGTGCCCCAGTGGCCGAGCAGGCGCGGCTTGACGTGGTCGGGCGTCAGCTTCTCGCGCAGGAGCGGGTTGTCGAGCAGGTAGATCTGGCCGACCGAGAGGTAGTTGGCCGCCCGCCACCACGCGTCGATCCGCTCCAGCTCCGCGGGCTCGAGCTGGGCGACCCCGGTGGCGCGCCATCCGGTGGCCGGGGAGTCGGGGACTGTCGTCGTCGTCATCGCTCACGCTCCTACGTGCGGGGGTACGTGTGGCTGCGTGATCATTCGAACGCAGAACCGCCGTGCACGCGAGGGCTGTGCCGGGTGACGTGCGACTCGTCCGGTCGGTGCGTCCGAGGTCACCGGGGCGGTTACGGTTGAGGCATGCCTGTCAGTGCCCCCAGCACACCCGCCTCGACGGGGTCGGCCGGCGACGCCCTGCCGGAGCGTCGCGGCTTCCTCCAGGTGGCCCGGCAGCCCCGCATGATCGGGCTGCTCCTCGTGTTCCTGCTGGCCGCGCTCGTGTGCGGCCGGCTGGGTGCCTGGCAGCTCGACCGCGCGTACGAGCGGGCGGCGCTCGCGGCGCAGCAGGAGGCGGCGGAGGCCGCGGCGGCGGGACCGTCCTGGCTGGGCGACGTGCTGGCACCGCAGGAGAGCTTCCCGGGCGAGCTCGTGGGCCGGGAGGTGCAGGTGACCGGCCGGTTCGAGCCGGACGGCGCGCTCCTGGTCCCCGGCCGAGCCCTCGAGGGGCACACGGGCTACCTGGTGCTCACGCCGTTCCGTGTGTCCGACGACGGCACCGGCGGCGCCTCCTGGGCCGACCTGTCGGGCCCGCCCGTGCTGGCCGTGGTGCAGGGCTGGGTGCAGCGCCCCGCGGACGCCGAGGTCCTGGTGCGACCCGAGGGCGAGGTGACCTTGACGGGCTGGCTCCAGGTGGGTGAGTCGACGTCGGGCAGGGCTGCCGTCGAGGGCGACCGCACCGAGCAGATCGCCCTGAGCGCGCTGGTCAACGAGTGGGGCGGGCCCATCTACACGGGTTACCTCGTGGCGACCGACGGCCCGGGCTCGCCCGTGGACGGGGGAGTGGTGGCGCTGCCGCGGCCCACGATCGACGGCGGCACCGGCGCCAACCTGCAGAACATCTTCTACGCGCTGCAGTGGTGGGTCTTCGGCGGGTTCGCGGTTCTGCTCTGGGTGCGCCTGGTCCGTGACGAGATGGCGGGCGGACGCCGCGGTGGCCCGCCTACCGACGCGGACACGGGCATCGCGGGCCTGCCGGCTGCGTGAGCCTCTCACCTCTTCGAGACCGAGGTTGCTTCGCTTTGAGCGGCCTCAAAGCGAAGCAACCTCGGTCTCGAAGAGGAGGTCAGGCCGGGAGGCTCTCCAGCATCTGGCCGACCGCCTGCTCCAGGAGCGGACGCGGCAGCCCGAGGTTGAACCGCACGAAGCCGCGGCCGGCGTCACCGCAGTCCGCGCCGTCGACCAGGACGACGCCCGCGCGCTCGCGGAAGTACGTCGCCGCGTCGCCCGGGAGGTCCAGACCCCGGCAGTCCAGCCAGGCCAGGTACGTGCCCTCGGGGGCCCGGTAGCCGATCGGCGACCCGGCGAGCAGCTCGCCCAGCCGGGCCGCGTTGCCCTGCACGTACGGGAGGACGTCGTCGAGCCACTCGCGTCCCTCGGCATAGGCGACCCCGCCCGCCAGGATGCCCAGCGTGGACGCGCCCTCCTCGACACGCTCGCCCACCTCGTCCCAGAGCTTCACGTCGGCGTCGTTCGACAGCACCACCTGGGCGCACTTGAGGCCCGGCAGGTTCCACGCCTTCGACGCGGACGTGGCCGTGAGGGTGTGGCCCGCCGTCGTCTCGCTGAGCGACGCGTACGGCACGTGCCTGCGGCCGGGGTGCACCAGCGGGGCGTGGATCTCGTCGGAGAAGACGCGCCCGCCGTGCCGGTCCACGACCTCGGCGACGGCCAGCATCTCCGCGGGCTCCAGCACGCGGCCGATCGGGTTGTGCGGGTTGCAGACGATCATGAGGTGGCCGCCCGCGGCGAACGCCGCGTCGAGGGCGTCCAGGTCGTAGGTGTAGCGGCCCGCCTCGTCGCGCACCATCGGCACCTGAAGCACCTCGCGGCCCAGCTCGCCCGGCAGGGTGTGGAACGGCATGTACGACGGCGTCGGCACGATCACCGGCGAACCCGGCCGCGAGAAGTGCCGGATGGTGTGCTCCAGCACGGTGAGCACGTCGGAGGCGGGGCGGACGCGCGCGGGGTCGACGGTCCAGCCGTACCGGTCGGCGGCGAACGAGGCGTAGGCCTCGCTGGTGCCCCGCACCAGATCGGGCGGGAGGTAGCCGAGCAGGCCGCGGTCGACGGCGTCGTGCAGCGCGGCGGCGATCGGCGGTGCGACGGGGAAGTCCGCCTCCGCGACCCAGGCACCGAGGGCGTCGGGATAGGCCGTCCACTTGAGGCTGCCGGCCCTGCGGAGGTCGTCGGCGGTGATGGCGTCGAAGGCGTGAGCATTCACCCGCGCATTGAAACAGGCCGCCGGGACGGTCCGCGCAGGCGCCCGGTCCGTGAACGGGCCCCGCGGGTCAGGAGAGGTAGCGCGCCTCGAGCGTGGCCAGCTTGGCGTCGGCCTCGGCGTGGATCTTCTTCTCCAGCACGAACGACATGACCGGGACCACGCCGGCGATCACCATCGTGACCAGGCGGCCGAAGCCCCAGCGCATCTTCGACCACAGGTCGGCGACCGTGACCAGGTACACGACGTAGATCCAGCCGTGCGCGAACGGCACCCACGCGATGAACGGCAGGACGCCGTCGACGTCGGTGACCGCGCCCACGCCGTACTTGATGCCCAGCTCGACGCACAGGACCAGCAGCATGACACCGGTGACGAGCGCCATGAAGCGGTAGCGCGCCATGGCGCCACGGGCCTTGCGGATGGCCGTGGCGGCCGCCTCGGCGGAGATCTCGGGAGCGGTCTGCGGGGTACTCACAGCAATCGAGGATATGCCTTTTCCCGAGCGTCCCGGACCGCACCGCTCAGGCCTGTGGATAAAGCGTGGATCGATGTCAGTGGTCGTCCGTACGGTGTTCGTCGTGCGCTCCCTCCCCTTCGCCGATCCCGGCACACCGCCGCTGCGCGGTCCGCTCACCCTCCTGCTGTGGCTCGCCCGCAAGCAGGCCCACGTGCTGCTCGTGGCCATGTTCTTCGGAGTGCTCTCCTTCACGTGCAGCGCGTTCCAGCCCTACCTGCTGGGCCACGTCATCGACAGCGCCACGGGGTCGGGGCTGAGCCGCACCACGTGGAGCTGGGTGGCCGTCATGGGCGGCGTCGGGGTCGTGTGGATCGCCTCGAACGCGATCGGCCACCGGTGGGACATCACGGCGTGGATGCACGCGGCCTTCCGCACCTCGCAGCTCGTGACCCGCACCGTCGCGCGCTCGGGCCACAACATCACCAAGGAGCTCCCGACGGGCGAGGTCGTCTCGTCGGTCGCCAACGACACCATGCGGATCGGCGAGGTCTTCGCCGTCCTGGGGCAGACGCTCGGCAGCGTCGCCACATACACGATCGTCGTGGTGCTCATGCTGCGCCAGTCGCTCACGCTCGGCCTGGTGATCGCCCTGGGCCTGCCTGTCGTCGCCGCTGTCCTGGCCCTGCTCGTCAAGCCGCTGCAGAAGCACCAGAAGAAGCAGCGCGACGCGCAGGGCCGGCTGACCACGCTCGGCGCGGACACCGTCTCCGGCCTGCGCATCCTGCGCGGCATCGGCGGCGAGAAGGTCTTCACCGGCCGCTACCGCGACCAGTCGCAGAAGGTGCGGCAGGCGGGGGTCGACGTCGCGGGCACGCAGTCGGTGCTCGACGCCCTGCAGGTGCTGCTGCCCGGGCTGTTCATCGCGCTGGTCGTCTACCTCGGCGCGGCCGAGGCCATCGCGGGGCGCATCAGCACCGGGCAGCTCGTCGCGTTCTACGGGTACGCGTCGTTCCTGTCCTGGCCGGTGCACCTGCTCGTGCAGTCGGTCAACGTCGTGACCAAGGCGCACGTCGCCGCGGGCAAGGTGGTCAAGGTGCTGCAGGTGGTGCCCGCCACCGGAGCGACCGGCTCGTCGGCGACCATGCCGCCGCCCGACGTGGCGCTGGTCGACGAGACCACGGGCGTGACGCTCGAGCCCGGCCGCGTCCTCGCGCTCGTCAGCGCAGACCCGGACGAGTCGGCGCAGGTCGCGATCCGGATGGGCCGGTTCGACGACGAGGCGGAGACGGCGACGCCGGTCACCCTCGGGGGCGTGCGGCTCGCCGACCTCGACAAGGAGGCCCTGCGCGACCGGGTCGTGGTCGCCGACGCGACGCCCGCCCTGTTCTCCGGGCGGCTCGCGGGCGAGCTCGACGTGCGCGACGCCGCGAACCGCGAGGCGCTGCTGCGCGCCCTGCACGTGGCCGACGCGCACGACGTGCTGGAGTCGCTGCCGGACGGCATCGAGGGCGAGATCCCGGAGAAGGGGCGCTCGCTGTCGGGCGGCCAGCGGCAGCGGGTCGCGCTCGCGCGGGCGCTGGTCACCGACCCGGAGGTGCTCGTGCTGGTGGAGCCCACGTCGGCGGTCGACGCGCACACCGAGGCGCGGATCGCGCAGCGGCTCACCGAGTGGCGCCGCGGCCGCACCACGCTGATCGTCACGGCCAGCCCGCTCGTGCTCGACCACGTGGACGAGGTGCTGTTCCTCGACGACGGCACCGTCGCGGCCCGCGGCACGCACCGCGAGCTGCTCGACCTGGCCCCGGACGCCCCGGGCGGCCAGGCGGCCGCGCGCTACCGGCGCGTGGTCGGCCGCTCCCTCGCGGAGGACGACGAGGCCGCGGGGCTGGACCAGGAGCTCGACGCCCTGCTGGGCGCGAACGCACAGGAAGGAGGCACGGCATGAGCACGGGAAAGATCCTGCCGATCGCCGACGCCGCCCAGACCTGGGCGTACACACGTCGGCTGCTGGGGCGGCACCGGGCGCCCCTGGTCGTCATCACGGTGGCGAACACGGTGGCCGCCGTGGCGGGCCTGGCCGGGCCGTTCGTGCTCGGCCGGCTCGTCGACGGCGTGACCGAGGGCATCACGCTCGAGGCCGCGCGCGACCTGGTGCTGCTCGCCGTGGGCGCGATCGTGCTGCAGTCGCTGATCACGCGGTTCGCGCAGCGCCGGGCGATGGTCTTCGGCGAGACGGTGTTCGCCGACATGCGTGAGGAGTTCGTCGAGACCGTCACGTCCCTGCCGCTGTCGACGGTGGAGACCGCGGGCACGGGCGACCTCATCGCCCGCACGACCCGGGACGTCAGCCGCATCCAGAACGCCGTGCGCTTCGGTGTGCCGCGACTCGTGGTCGCGGTGGTCACGCTGGTGCTCACCATCGCGGTGAGCTTCGTCCTGGCGCCCCTCGTGGCCGTCGCCATCCTCGTCGGCGTGCCGGTGCTGGTCGCCGTGGCCCGCTGGTACCTCAAGCGGGCCACACCCGCCTACCAGCGGGAGTCGGCGGCGTACGCGCAGCTCGACGGCACGGTCACCGAGTCGGTCGAGGGCGCCCGCACGGTCGACGCCCTGAAGATCGGCCGGCGGCGCACCGCGCGCGGCGACGACGACCTGCACGAGGCCTTCCAGGCCGAGCGCGGGACCCTCTTCCTGCGCACGGTGCTGTTCCCCGGCGTGGACTTCGCGTTCATGATCGCGCCGATCTCCGTGCTCGTGTGGGGCTGCTACCTCGCCTCCGAGGGCACGGTGACGATCGGCGGCGTCGCGAGCATCGTCATGTACACCTACCAGCTGCAGGGCCCCGTCTGGGAGCTCATCTTCTGGCTCGACGAGATCCAGGTGGCCGCGACGTCCCTGTCGCGGATCATCGGTGTCCGGCTGGTGCCCACCGACCGGGTCGCCGGCACCGCCGTGCCCACCGACGAGCACGTCCGGGGCGAGGGGGTGCGTTACGCCTACCGCGAGGGCACCGACGTGCTGCACGGCATCGACCTCGACCTGCGGGTGGGGGAGCGGCTGGCGATCGTGGGCCCGTCGGGCTCCGGCAAGTCGACGCTGGGCCGCATGCTCGCCGGCATCCACCCGCCCACGGGCGGCACGGTGCGGGTGGGCGGGGTGCCGCTGGTGGACCTCCCCCTGGAGGACCTGCGCAAGCACGTGGCGCTCGTGACCCAGGAGCACCACGTCTTCGTGGGCTCGCTGGCGGACAACCTGCGGCTGGCCAAGATCGACGCCGACGACGCGGAGCTCCTGGCCGCCCTGCGCGCGGTCGACGCGCACGGCTGGGTGGAGGCGCTCGACGAGGGGCTCGCGACCGAGGTCGGCTCGGGCGGACACAAGCTCACGCCGGCCCAGGCGCAGCAGGTCGCCCTGGCGCGGCTGGTGCTGCTGGACCCGCACACGCTCGTGCTCGACGAGGCCACGTCCCTGCTCGACCCGCGGGCGGCGCGGCACCTGGAGCGGTCGCTCAACGCGGTGCTCGAGGGGCGCACCGTCGTGGCGATCGCGCACCGCCTGCACACGGCGCACGACGCCGACCGTGTGGCGGTGCTCGACGGAGGGCGCATCACGGAGATCGGCGCGCACGACGAGCTCGTGGCGGCGAACGGCGAGTACGCGAGCCTCTGGCACAGCTGGCAGCACGAGTAGGCCCGGCCCGCCGCGCCGGGCCGCTACGTGCCCGTCGGGGCGCCCAGGCCCGCCGACACCCGACCCGCCGCCTCGCGCACCACGGGCACCAGCGCCTCGAGCCGCTCGGGCGGCATGAACGGACGCGTCGCGGTGACGCTTACCGCCGCGACGATGCCGCCCGAGGCGTCACGGACCGGCGCGGCGACACAGAGGATCCCCGGCTCGTTCTCCTCGAGGTCGAACGCCACCCCGCGGGCCGCCGAGGCGCGCATGACCTCGACGAACGCGTCGGTGGTGAGCACGTCCCGGTCCAGGCCGTCGTCGGCCGCGGCAGGTCGCTCGGCGAGGAACTGGTCCCGCCAGCGGTCCGGGCTGTCCAGCAGGAGCGCCTTGCCGATGCCCGTGCGGGTCAGCGGCATGCGGTGCCCGATCTGCGAGCGCATCACGGCGCCGCGCGTCCCCGGGATCTTCTCGAGGTAGAGCACCTGACCCCGGTCCTCGATCGCGAGGTGCACGGTGTCGCGCACCCGCTCGGCGAGCGCGCGCAGCACCGGCGCGGCGACGGCCGTCACCGGGTTCTCCTGCAGCGCCTGGTAGCCGAGCTGGATCAGGGCGGGACCCAGGGCGTACGCACCGTCGTCGAGCCGGCGGAGATACCCGGTGGTGCGTAGGAGCTGGAGCAGGCGGTGCGTGGTGCTGCGGCCCACGCCGGTCTGCTCCGCGATGTCGCGCAGCCGGGTGCGGCCGCGGGCCACGGCGTCGACCACGGCGATCCCGCGCGCGAGCGTCTGCGTGCCGGGCGGCGGTGCGGGGGAGGTGGCCACAGTCGCACCGTACCGTCCCGATTATGGGGACGCGGTTCCCAGGACCGGGACCGGCGGCCTACCGTCCCGCACATGCCCGACGCCGCGCTCGTCGCCCTCGACTGGGGCAGCACCACGTTCCGTGCCTGGCTGCTCGACGGCGCAGGCGGGGTGCTCGACACGGTCCGTTCCGACGACGGGGCGCTCGCGGTCTCGGCCGACGGGGTCCCTGCCGCGAACCGCGCGCGGGCGTTCGAGTCGGTGTTCGAGCAGAGGTGCGGACCGTGGCTCGCCGCGTACCCCGGCCTGCCTGTGCTCTGCGCCGGCATGGCCGGGTCGAACCACGGGTGGGCCGAGGCCGGCTACGTCGACGTCCCCGCGACCCTCGACTCCCTGGCCGACCGGCTCACCGCCGTGCCCGCCCACGGCGTCACGGTGCACCTCGTGCCCGGACTGCGGGTCGCGGGCGCCGACCCTGACGTCATGCGGGGCGAGGAGGTCCAGCTCGCCGGTGTGCTCGCGCTGGCGGACGACCCGCCGTCGACCGTGGTGCTGCCCGGTACGCACTCGAAGTGGGTACGCCTGGACGGGGCGCGCGTCACCGGGTTCACCACCGCCATGACCGGCGAGCTGTACGGCCTGCTGCTGCGGGACAGCATCCTCGCGCGGCTCGCGGACGGCGACCCGGCGCCGGACGTCACGAGCGCGTTCGTGCGAGGGCTGGACACCGAGCGCGACCACGGCGACGACCGGGGCCTGCCCGCCCTGCTGTTCACCGCGCGCACGCTCGTGCTCGCGGGCCGGCTCGACCCCACGGAGGTGGCCGACTACGTGTCCGGCCTGCTCGTCGGCGCCGAGGTGCGGCACGGGCTGCGCGCGGCGGGCGACGTCGTCGCGCTGTGCGGGCCGGAATCGACCGCCGGCCGGTACCGCCACGCGCTCGAGCGTCACGGTGCGCGCGTGCGTGTCGTCGGTCCGGACGCCGCCGTGGTCGGGCTGTGGCGCGTCGCACGCGACGCAGGCCTGGTGCCGGACCCCGCCGACCCACAGGAGGCCGCATGACCTACCCCGACACCGGCCTCGTCGCGATCCTCCGCGGCGTGACCCCGGACGAGGCCGTCGAGATCGCCGCCGCGGTGCTCGACGCGGGTTTCGACGCCGTCGAGGTGCCCTACAACTCGCCCGACCCGCTGGAGTCGATCCGCCGCATCCGCGCCGCGGTCCCCGCCGCGAGCCGGGTCGGGGCGGGCACCGTGCTCACGCCCGACGACGTCCGCCGGGCCGCCGACGCCGGCGCCTCGCTGATCGTGTCGCCGAACACGCGGGCCGACGTGGTCGCCGAGACCGTGCGCCTCGGCCTGGAGAGCTACCCCGGGGCCGCGACGCCGACCGAGGCCTTCGTCGCGCTGGACGCCGGGGCGCGCGCGGTCAAGCTGTTCCCGAGCACGGCGGTCGGCGTCGACGGCATGCGGGCGTGGGCGAGCGTGCTCCCCGGCGGCACGGGCCTCGTGCCGGTGGGTGGCGTCGACGCGGGCAACCTCGCCGACTGGGCACGGGCGGGCGCTGCCGGGGCCGGGATCGGCACGTCGCTGTACCGCCCGGGCGACACCGCGTCGACGGTGGCCGGCCGGGCCGCCGCCCTCGTCGCCGCCTGGCACACGGCCCGTGCCGCCCTGTAACGCACCCGCCCTCGGCGGCCCCCACCCCACCCCACCTCGGAAGGACCCCCGTGAAGATCACCTCCGTGACGACGTTCGCCGTGCCGCCCCGGTGGCTGTTCGTGCGGATCGAGACCGACACCGGCGTCGTCGGCTGGGGCGAGGCCACGCTCGAGGGCCGGGCGGCGACCGTCGCCGCGCTCGTCGAGGAGCTCAGCGACTACCTGGTCGGCCGGGACCCGCGTCGCATCGAGGAGCACTGGACGGTGCTGTACCGGTCCGGGTTCTACCGCGGCGGCGGGCTGCACATGAGCGCGCTGGCCGGCATCGACCAGGCGCTCTGGGACATCACCGGCAAGGCGCTCGGCGCGCCCGTGCACGAGCTGCTCGGCGGCCGCGTGCGCGACCGGATCAAGGTCTACTCGTGGATCGGCGGCGACCGGCCGGCCGAGACAGCCGCCCAGGCGCGGGCCGCCGTCGACCGCGGGTTCTCCGCGGTCAAGATGAACGGCCCCGAGGAGCTGCAGTACCTCGACACGCGCGCCAAGGTCGAGACGGTGGTCGCCAACGTGTCGGCGGTGCGCGAGGCGGTCGGCCCGGACGTCAGCATCGGCGTCGACTTCCACGGCCGCGTGCACCGCCCCATGGCCCGCGTGCTGCTCGAGGCGCTGGCGCCGTTCCACCTCATGTTCGTCGAGGAGCCCGTGCTGTCGGAGCACGTCGACGGCATCGCGGACGTGCTGCGCGGCTCGGCGACGCCGATCGCGCTGGGCGAGCGGCTGTTCTCCCGCTGGGACTTCAAGGACGTCATCACGTCCGGCGTCGTCGACGTGGTGCAGCCGGACCTCTCCCACGCGGGCGGCATCACCGAGGTGCGCAAGATCGCCGCGATGGCCGAGGCCTACGACATCGCCGTCGCGCCGCACTGCCCGCTCGGCCCGATCGCGCTCGCCGCGTGCCTCCAGCTCGACGCCGTCGCCTACAACGCGGTGATCCAGGAGCAGAGCCTCGGCATCCACTACAACACCTCGAACGACCTGCTCGACTATCTCGTCGACCCGTCGGTCTTCGACTACGTCGACGGGTCGGTCGCCATCCCGCGCGGCCCCGGCCTCGGGATCGAGGTCGACGAGGAGTACGTGCGCGAGCGCGCCGCCGAGGGGCACCGGTGGCGCAACCCCGTGTGGCGGCACGCCGACGGGTCGTTCGCCGAGTGGTGAGCGCCGACTCCGCGCCCAGGGTGCGGGAGGTTACACGGCCGCGGGGCGCCCGACCGCCGGGCGGGCCATAGACTGGGCGGGTGACGTCACCCGCCACCACCCCCGAGGCTCAGCCCCAGACCCCCCGACCGGTCATCGTCGTCGACTTCGGCGCGCAGTACGCCCAGCTCATCGCGCGCCGCGTGCGCGAGGCCAAGGTGTACTCGGAGATCGTGCCCCACACGTTCACGGTCGAGCAGATGCTCGCCAAGGACCCGGCGGCCATCATCCTGTCGGGCGGCCCGTCCTCCGTGTACGCGGCGGGCGCCCCGTTCGTGGACCCCAAGCTGTTCGAGGCCGGCGTGCCGGTCATGGGCATCTGCTACGGCTTCCAGGCCATGGCGCAGGCGCTCGGCGGCGAGGTGGCGCAGACCGGGCTGAGCGAGTTCGGCGGCACCGAGGTCGAGGTGTGCTCCGCGGGCGTGCTGCTCGCCGACACCCCCGAGCACCAGACCGCCTGGATGAGCCACGGCGACGCCGTCCACAAGGCTCCCGTCGGGTTCGAGGTGCTCGCGACGTCGGTGGGTTCGCCCGTCGCCGCGTTCGAGGACACGCGCCGCCGCCTCTACGGCGTCCAGTGGCACCCCGAGGTACGGCACTCCGCGCACGGCCAGACCGTGCTGGAGCACTTCCTCTACGAGGGCGCCGGGCTGAAGCCCGACTGGACGCCCGGCAACGTCATCGCCGACCAGGTGGCCGCGATCAAGGCGCAGATCGGTGACGCCCGCGTCATCTGCGCGCTGTCCGGCGGCGTCGACTCCGCCGTCGCCGCCGCGCTCGTGCAGCGCGCCGTGGGCGACCAGCTCACCTGCGTGCACGTGGACCACGGCCTCATGCGCGCCGGCGAGGTCGAGCAGATCGAGAACGACTTCGTCGCCTCGACCGGTGTCAACCTCGTGATCCGCGACGAGAAGGAGCGGTTCCTGAGGGCGCTCGCCGGCGTCAGCGACCCCGAGACCAAGCGCAAGATCATCGGCCGCGAGTTCATCCGCGTGTTCGAGGACGCGCAGCGGGACATCATCGAAGAAGCAGGCGAGGCGGGGGAAGAAGTCAGGTTCCTCGTGCAGGGCACGCTGTACCCGGACGTCGTCGAGTCCGGTGGCGGCGAGGGCGCGGCCAACATCAAGAGCCACCACAACGTGGGCGGCCTGCCCGACGACCTGAACTTCGAGCTCGTCGAGCCGCTGCGCACGCTGTTCAAGGACGAGGTCCGCGCGGTGGGCCGCGAGCTCGGCGTGCCGGAGGAGATCGTCTCGCGCCAGCCGTTCCCCGGCCCCGGCCTGGGCATCCGCATCGTCGGCGAGATCACGGCCGAGCGCCTGGAGATCCTGCGCCGCGCCGACGCGATCGCCCGCGAGGAGCTGACGAAGGCCGGCCTGGACAACGAAATCTGGCAGTGCCCCGTGGTGCTGCTCGCCGACGTGCGTAGCGTCGGCGTCCAGGGCGACGGCCGCACCTACGGGCACCCGATCGTGCTGCGCCCCGTCTCGTCCGAGGACGCGATGACGGCGGACTGGACGCGCCTGCCGTACGACGTGCTGTCCGTCATCTCGACCCGGATCACCAACGAGGTGCGAGAGGTCAACCGCGTGGTGCTCGACGTGACGAGCAAGCCGCCGGGCACCATCGAGTGGGAGTGACGTCCCGCGGCCCCGCACCCGTCCGGGTGCGGGGCCGCGGTCGTCTCTGCCGGTCCGCCTACCAGCCGCTCAGCCGAGCCCACGTCAGCCCGACGGCGGTGCCCAGCAGCATGTACGGGCCGAACGCGATGCCCGTGCGCCACCCAGCCCGGCGGCCCAGCAGCAGCACGGTGGCCACGGCGGCCGCGAGCACGTGCGCCGCGAAGACACCGGCCAGGAGGGTGCCCCACGAGTGCCAGGCCAGTGCGGCCCCCAGGCTCACGGAGAGCCGGACGTCGCCGTACCCGATGCCGCCGCGCCGCGACACCTGGTAGAGCACCCGGTACAGGGCGAAGTACGCCAGCGCGCCCAGCGCTGCCCGGCCCAGCGAGCCCCACTGGCCGGTGCCGAGCGCGGCGACTGCGAGCAGTGCCGCCGTCGTCCAGCCGAGCGGGAGCACGAGCGCGTTCGGGAGCCGGTGGGTGCGCGCGTCGATGACGCCGAGCGCGGCGCCCACCACCGCGAGCACCACGTAGGCGGGGGTGAGCCAACCGGGTCCGCTCGCCCAGACGGCCCAGGCCACGGCCGGCACGACGGCGATGCCGATGCCCCGCGCGAACGGAGCCACCTCGGCCCGCGCGCGCCGGTAGTGGCGCACCGCGAAGGGCTCCGCGGGGCTCGTCGGGGCCGGTTCGCTGGGGCTCACCCGGGGAGGCTATCGGCGCTCAGGGCGTGCCGCAGCGCGACGGCGGACCGGGGTCGCCGTCGGACCGGCGGCCCTCCTTTTCGAGACCGAGGTTGCTTCGCTTTGAGGCCGCTCAAAGCGAAGCAACCTCGGTCTCAAAGGGGAGAGGGGCGGGTCAGCGCGATCGCCTCCGCGTACGTCCGCTCCGTGGTCGCCAGGACCTCCGGCCAGTCCATGGCCGACGGCGGTTCGGCGGCCGCCGCCAGCAGCCGGTCGAGAAGGCCGGGCTCGGTCGAGAGGCGCACGAGGGCGTCCGCCAGTGCGCCGTCGTCGGGCACCACGAGGCCCGAGGTGCCGTCCACGACCCGCTCTGCCACCCCCGAACCCGCCCGCGTGACCACCGTGAGCCCCGCGGCCTGCGCCTCCAGGGCGGCGAGGCCGAAGGCCTCCGCGACGGCGGGCGCCACGAACACGTCGGCCCGCGCGTAGAGCCGCTTGAGCTCGGTCGCGGTGAGCCGGCCGGGCAGGGCGACCACGTCGCGCAGGCCGTGCTCGGCGACGAACCGGAGGGCGGCGGGGCGTTCGGGGCCGTCGCCGGCGAGGGTCACGAAAAGGGCGTCGCCGGGGAGCCGGGCCGCGGCGTCGGCGACGGCGGCGAGCAGCGGCAGCATCCGTTTGCGCGACGCGAACCGCGCGGCGGACACGACGTGCACCGCGGGACCCTCGGGCCGCCGGTCGCGCTCGGTGCGCGGCACCCGCCAGGACGCCAGGTCCAGGCCGTTGGGCAGGATCGCGACGTCGGCGCCCCGACGGGCCACGATCCGGTGGAGCGGAGCCGCGGTGAGCTCGCTGACGGCGGTCCACCGGACCGGCCAACCTGACCAGCCGGTCATCCTGTCCAGCGCGGCGAGCGCCGGTGCGGCCGCGCCCCACACGCTGTGCACGGTCAGCACCGCGGGCAGCCCCAGCCGGGTCACGGGACGCAGCGCGGCCTGCGCCGTGGGGGCGAGCACCCCCATGTGCAGGTGCACGACGTCGGGTCGCTCGCCCCGGGCGATCGCGTCCCGCAGGCGGCGGGTCACGTGGGCGGTGGAGCGCGGGTGGACGGGCCAGCCGCCCGGCACCCGGGCGGCGACGCGGTGCACGGTGACGCCACGCTCGACGGCGGTGGTCACCCCGTGCGCCCCGCGGCGGGCGGGGGTGGTCGTGACGACCTCGACCTCGTGCCCGGCCGCCGCCTGCTGCTCGGCCAGCCGGCTCACCTGGGCCTCGATGCCACCGAGGAGGGGGAGGTACGTGTCCGACACGTGGGTGATGCGCACGCCCGTCATCCTCGCACCGGGAGCCCGGTTCCTCAGGGGCACGCCGCGCGCTGCGGCCGGGGCGAACCTACCGTGGACGGCATGACCGAGTACACGAACGTTCCTGTGAAAGGCGTCCGAGGCGCCGGCGCGTTCACGGTCCTGGCCGGGGTGATCATGATCCTGGCCGGGATCGCAGTCTGGATCCTCGTGGCGACGCAGCTCGCCGCGGAGAACATCACGGTCTCCGACGACTCCACGTTCCTGGCTGGAGCCCTCGCCGGCCAGCAGGTCCAGGGACCCCTGACGGCCTACGCCCAGGCCGACATCATCAACCACCACGCGCTGGAGGCCTCGG
Source organism: Promicromonospora thailandica (assembly GCF_024171955.1). GTDB lineage: Bacteria > Actinomycetota > Actinomycetes > Actinomycetales > Cellulomonadaceae > Promicromonospora > Promicromonospora thailandica. The sequence goes on from NZ_JAMTCS010000006.1 coordinate 153,737, forward strand.
GCGGGGCCACCTATGCCGAGCTGGAGCAGGACGATCCCGTCCGAGACACCATGATGAACGCGTCCTTCCTGCGGGCGTCGCTCTTCACGTCGGTGGTCTCGTTTGGGATCTGCGCCCTGGTGATCGGGCTCGGGATCGTCCTGTGGGTGGTGGGCGGGGCGCTGCGGCGCCTGGGCCGCGCGCCCCTGCCCCCGGCGGTCTAGCGCCGCCGGAGGCTGGAGACCACCGAACCGACGACGAGGATCACGCCCGCCACGCCCAGCAGCACGATCAGCGCGACCCCGAGGTCGAACATCACGCCCGCCGCGACAGCGAGGATCCCGAGGCCGACGGCGATCACGATGAGCCCCCAGACCGCCGTCCCGACGCGCGGGCGGCGCACCGGAGCCTGGTCCGCGTGCTGATCGGCCTGCGCCGTCGTGGCCGCGGGCGTGTCCTGGGACGCGCCCGCCGGAGCGGAGCCGGTGCCCGTGGTGGCGCCGGCCGCCGCCTGCGGCGCGGAGTCGCGCAGCGGGGCGAGCGGGTCGTCGTCGTGCGCAGGGGCGTCGTGGACGGCGGCCGCCGCCTCCTCCGCCTGGACCCGGGCCGCGGCGGCGCCGTAGGCCGGGTGCACCTCTCCCTCGGGGGCCGCGCCGTCGGGGATCCGCGAGGTCGCCTGGGCGATCTCCTGCGTGGGCGGGGTCGCCGCGGGCGTCAGCTGCGTCGTGGCCTCCGTCAGGACCGCCGCGGGGGGCAGCACCTGGGTGGTCTCGGCGGACTCGGCCGCAGGGTTCTTCTCGGTGTTCTCGGTGTTCTCAGAAGTGTTCATGGCCTCGCTCACGTCCTGGCTCTCGGGCCCGCCGGATGTCCCGGGCGGGGACTCGGTACGGCCCTGGGTGTCGTCCGGGCTCTCGGTCGAGGGCTCGGTGCGGTCGTCGTCGGTCTGCCCGCTCATCGCGTGCTCCCCCTCTCGATCTCGCTGACGATCACTTCGCCGGCGCCGGCCCGGATGTCCAGGCTGAGCACGGCGCCGTCGTCACCCACCTCGTCGCTCGCGAAGTAGGCCGACGAGCCGACGCCGCTGGTGGCGCGGTCCTGCTCGTCGAGGGTCCAGCGCACGTTGCCGGCGCCGATGTAGGCGTTGGCGTCGACCGGCACGTCGGCCGGTACGACGACGACGGCCTGGCCCGCGCCGAGCTCGATGGGCACCAGCACGGATTCGCCGGGCTCCACGTCGGACAGGTCCAGCTCGGACAGGTCGATCACCGGGTCGCCCCACCGCACGTAGAAGCCGTTCTCCGCCTCGCGGATGGTCTGCACGGTCACGGTGCCCTCGGTGAGGGTGGCCGCGTCCGGGTTCTCCGGCTCGCTCATGATGTCCTCGATCTGCCGGCCGGTGACCACGGCCTCGTCGGTCAGGTAGCTGGCCGAGCTGCCGAAGAAGGTGATGTAGGTCAGGCCGAACAGCAGCGCGAGGATGCCGAGGAAGCCGAGCACGCCGCTGGTGCGGCCCCGCAGCGCGGACACGACGATCGCGATGCCGACCACCACCGTGGACGCGCCGACCCAGACCATCCCCAGGCCGAAGCCGTCGGTGGCGAAGCTCGTGGCGCCCACCCGCTCGGCGGCCAGGAGCAAGGCGCCGCCCAGCAGGATCAGGCCGAACGTGATGCCGACCGCGGCGCTGCCAGGGCCGCGGCGCACGCGCACCGGGGGTGGCGCCGTCCGGACGAGCGGCGGCGTGGGCGGCGGGGCCGCCCGGTACTGCGGCTGCCGGTGCGGTGCGGGGCCCGCGCCGGTCGCGTGGACCAGCCCGTCGGGCCGCCGGTAGTCGACCGGCGGTGCGGGTGCGAACGAGGTCTGGCTGCCCGGAGCGCCGGGCGTGGCGGCAGGAGCACCCGGGGTGGGCACGGTCGGCGTCGGGACCGCTCCGGGCGTCGCAGGCCCGTAGCCCGCCCGGCGCGACTCGCGGTGCCGCTGCACGCCCTGGACGATCAGGTACGCCGTCACGCCCAGGACCGCCAGCCAGAACAGGGCGCCGAGCCACTCCCAGCCGCCGTTGTCCCACCAGCCGATGGGGCCGCCCCACGCGAAGCCGATGAGGAACACGGCCACGGAGCCGAGCATCGCGACGTCGAAGTTGCCGCGCGCCGCCTCCTGCAGGTGGATGCGTCCGTCGCGCTCGGGCAGGAGCGCCCAGGCGATGCCGTACAGCACCAGGCCGAGGCCGCCGAGGAAGAAGCTGATGATCAGCAGGCCGCGCACCAGCAGCGGGTCCCAGCCGATCCGCTCGGCGACACCCCCGGCCACACCGCCCACCCAGCGCTGGTCGGAACGGGGGAACAGGCCGCGGCGGATGGAGGCGAAGAAGCCGGACTCCGGATAGGGCTGCTGTCCGGCGCTCGCGGGTGCGGCGTCGGGTGCGGCGTCGGGCTGAGGCTCGGACGCCGGTTCGGCGGGGTCGACTGCCGGGCCGGAGTACCGTGCGCCCTGCTCGGCCGACCCCGCGTCGGCCGGGCCACCCGGCCCGCTCGTGGCGTCCTGGGGACGCGTCTCATCGGTGCTCATGGTGCCCATGCTGGTTCATCCGCCGCCCCCGGGGCATCGGGGACCGGCCCTGAACCAACCCTGGTTCCCCCGGCGCGGCACCCTGAGATCCAGGCTCAGCCATGTTCAGGGGGACCGCGCCCGTGTGACGATCGGGGGGTGACGCAACGACTCACCCTCCGCAGGCCGGGCAAGGCCGGGCCGGGGTACAGCGGCCGCTGGCTGGCCGGTGTGGCCGCCGGCCTCGCCGCGCACACCGGCCTGCCCGTGTGGCTGGTCCGCCTCGGCTTCATCGTGCTGACGGGGTTCGCGGGCGCGGGCGCCGTCGCCTACATCTTCTGGTGGGTGACCGTGCCCACCGGCGTGCCCACGCGGCCCGACGACACCGTGCCCACCGAACGCGCCCGGCTCGCCCCGCGCCTGACCACCGACGCCTCCGCCGACGCTGCCGCGCAGGAGCGCACCACGGCGTCGCTCGCCGAGCGGGTGCGCCTGTCCGGGCCCGTGTCGCGGCTCGCGGTGCGCGACATCTGGGTCGGCGTCGTGCTGCTGTCCAGCGCCGCGCTGCTCGTCGCCTACCGCGCCGGATGGGACCCCGTCGCATCCTGGGTGCTGCCCGCGCTCATCGGGCTCGGCGGCGTGGCCCTCGCCTGGAGCCAGATCGACGCCACCGAGCGGGACAAGTGGGTGGGCGGCTCCGGGTCGCTCCTGCGCTCGCGGACGGCGCTGCTGCGCCTGGCCGGCGGCGTGGTGCTGACCATGCTCGGCGTGCTCATGCTGGTGGGGCAGGACACGCCGGTCAGCGTGCTGATGCAGGCCACCGTCGCGTCGGTGGCGATGGTCGCCGGCCTGGTGCTGGTCTCCGTGCCGTGGTGGATCCGGCTCGTGCGGCAGCTCGGTGACGAGCGCGCGGCCCGCGCCCGCGAGGCAGAGCGGGCCGACATCGCCGCCCACCTGCACGACTCCGTGCTGCAGACCCTCGCCCTGATCCGGTCTCAGGCCAAGGACCCCGAGGCCGTGTCCCGCATGGCCCGCGCCCAGGAGCGCGAGCTGCGTGGCTGGCTCTACGACGACCGCCGCGAGCCCGGCACGTCGGTGGCGGCGGAGCTCAAGGAGCTCGTGGCCGAGATCGAGGACGCCGTGGCGCCGCTCACCGTGGAGACCGTGGTCGTGGGCGACTGCCCGCCCACGGAGTCGACGTCCGCGATGCTCCAGGCCACCCGCGAGGCGCTGCTCAACGCGTTCAAGCACGGCGCGCCGCCCGTGTCCGTGTACCTGGAGGTCACCGACGAGGTGGCGGAGGTGTTCGTGCGCGACCGCGGCGAGGGGTTCGACCTCGACGAGATCGCCCAGGACCGGTTCGGCGTCCGGGAGTCGATCCTCGGGCGCGTGCGCCGCCGCGACGGCAGCGCCGAGGTCGTGAGCAGGCCAGGATGGGGTACCGAGGTGCGCCTGCGCATGCCGCTGGACCGGACAGGCGACAAGAAGACCGAGAAGAACGGCAGGGCACGGGCGGCGTCGGCCCCCGGTGCCGTGCCCGCCACTGTGGAAGGTGCGACGAGATGACAACCCCCGCGACGCCGTCGGGCAGCACGCAGAGCTCCGTGACGATCCCGGTGCCCGTGGTGCTCGTGGACGACCACCACCTGTTCCGCACCGGCGTGCGGGCCTCGCTCGACGACCGGGTGACCGTGGTGGGCGAGGCGTTCGACGTCGACTCCGCGGTGGCGCAGGTGCACCAGCACCGGCCGCCCGTGGTGCTGCTCGACGTGCACCTGCCCGGCGGCAACGGCGGCGGCGGCGCCGAGGTGGTGCAGCGGTGCGCCGGCCTGCTGGCGGAGGGCGTCCGGTTCCTCGCGCTGTCCGTGTCGGACGCGGCGGAGGACGTCGTCTCCGTCATCCGGGCCGGTGCCCGGGGATACGTCACCAAGAACATCGCGCCCGCCGACCTGTCGTCGGCGGTGGTGCAGGTGGCCGGCGGTGACGCCGTCTTCTCGCCGCGTCTGGCCGGCTTCGTGCTGGACGCGTTCGGCGCCTCCGCCAACGACATCGCCGTGGCCGACGACGAGCTCGACCGCCTCTCCAAGCGCGAGCAGGAGGTCATGCGGCTCATCGCGCGCGGGTACTCCTACCGGGAGGTCGCGGGCGAGCTGTTCATCTCGATCAAGACGGTGGAGACCCACGTGAGCGCGGTGCTGCGCAAGCTCCAGCTCTCGTCCCGGTACGAGCTGACCCGCTGGGCCGTGGCCCGCCGCCTGCTCTGAGCCTCCGCACCAGGCACGGCATTGAGTTCGGTCCGTTGCCTCGAGATCGGTCGTTCGATGGACCGATCTCGAGGCGAGGGACCGAACTCAGGGGGCCGCCACGGGCGATGGTCGTGGCAGGGGATGAAGTACACAACTGTGCGTTCACACTGGTCGGGCGCGTTGGTACGCTGCGGTGCCCGGGTGGGGCGGCGCCCCGCGGGGATGCCTCCCGCGCGGGCATCGTGCACAGTTTCGGCGGCTCCCCGCCGCACGTCCGTCGGAGATGAAGCCAGGTCCAGTGCGCACACGCCGTCTCGTCAGTCTCATGGTCGCGTTGGTCGCGGGCATCATCTGGGTGCTGAGCACGCTCGCGAACTTCTCGAACACGTGGAACCCGCTGAACTTCGTGCTGCGGGTCGCCGCCGGGGTGGTCACGGTCGCCGCGGCCGCCGAGTGGCTCGTGCTCACCGTCCGCGACCTGCGCGGCCGGGACGCGACGCACGACGAGGCCGTCGCGACGTCGGCCGAGGCGCCGGCGGACCCGCAGCCGGAGCGTTCCGAGCCCGCGGCCTGGCGGGAGCAGGTGCCACCGCCCGGGCAGGTGCCGCCGCGGGAGCGCGGCACGCCGCCGGACCCGCAACCGCGTCCGGGACCGGCATCACGGCCGCCTGACCCGTCGCCCGTACCCGGGTTGCCGGCGCCCGGCCTGCCGCCGTCTGCCATGCCGCCGTCTGCCATGCCGCCGGAGCCGCCCTCCGAGGCCGGCCCTCGGACCGCACCACCGCGCCGGCCCCGGCGCCGGAGCGACCCCCGCCCGCCCCGCCGACCGCGGACGTCCGGCCGGCCGGGGCTGTCCCGGCTGCGGCGCACGCACGGGGCACCGGGCGAGAACCTCTCCGTCGTCGTGAACGGCGGCACGCTCGATGTCGTCGCCTACCTCATGGAGCGCAAGGTGCGGCGGGTCACGCTGCGGGTCGGGCTGGACTCCGAGTCGCTCGAGGGGCTGGCCGAGGTGCTCGGCGCCGCACCGCACCGGGTGTTCAGCACGCAGGAGCCGACGCGCGGGCTGTTCGACCGGTCGGCGTACACGCAGGTCGAGGGGGCGTCCGGCTCGGGCGCGTGGAGCGTCGCCGTCCGCACGGAGCACGTCGAGGCGCTCCGCTACGTGCTGCTCCGGGCCGCCCCGCTCGGCTGACTTCCGTTGAGTGCTGGATCTTCGCCCGGTTGATGGCCTTCGCGCGGGCGAAGATCCAGCACTCAACGAGCTTGTGCGGTCCAGGCCGGGGAGAGGCGCACCACCGTGCCGACCACGATCACCGCGGGCGGCCGGACGTCGGCGGCCGCGGCCCGGTCGGCGATAGTGGCCAGCGTGCCCACCGTGACCCGCTGCCGCGGGCCGTAGCCGTCCTCGACGATCGCGACCGGCGTGTCCGCGGGGCGCTCGTGCGTCACCAGCGCCTCCGCCGTCTCGGCCAGCCGGGTCACGCCCATGAGCAGCACGAGGGTGTGGTCGGGGCCGCCGGGCACGGAGGCCGCGCCGTCGTGCCCCGTCAGCACGCTGAACCCGCGTGCGACGCCGCGGTGGGTCACCGGGATGCCGGCCGCGGCCGGCACCGACACCGCCGACGTGACGCCCGGCACCACCTCGACCTCGATCCCCGCCGTGCGGCAGGCCACGAGCTCCTCGCCGCCGCGGCCCAGCACGTAGGGGTCGCCGCCCTTGAGCCGCACCACGTCGCGTCCGGCCAGGGCGTGCTGGATGAGCAGGGCGTTGATCTCGTGCTGCGGCACGGGGTGGTTGCCGCTGGTCTTGCCGACGTCGATCACCTCGACCTCGGGGGAGAGGTCGCGCAACAGGGCGCGCGGGCCGAGCCGGTCGACGACCACGACGTCGGCCTGCGCCAGGACGGCGCGGCCGCGGGCGGTGACGAGACCGGTGTCGCCCGGCCCGCCGCCGACGAGCCACACGCGGCCCGGTCCGGATCCCGCGGGCCGCGCGCGGTGGCGGCGCAGCGGGAGCACGCCCGACTGCAGGGCCGCCGCCACCGCGTCGCGGATCGCGCGCGAGCGGCGGGGGTCGCGCCCGGCGGTGACGGCGACGGTCACCTCGGCGCCGTCGGTCAGCTCGGTGCGAGCGACGGCGGGCACCCAGGCGCTGCCCGCGGACGCGTCGCCCGCGGTGACGCAGAAGACCCGGGCGCGTTCGGCGTCGTCGGCCACCTGCTGGTCCACGGCCGGCGAACCGGTCGCGGTGTGCACGAGCCAGGCCCCGTCGAGGTCGCCCGTGCGGTAGTCGCGGCGCACCCACTCGACGCCGCCAGCCGGCGGCTCGCCCGCGGGTTCGAGCGTCTCGGAGGCGACGACGCCCTGCTCGTCCAGCACCTCGTCCAGCACTGTGTGCGGCGCGACGACGCGCACCCGCGCACCCGCCCCGACCAGCGCGCCCACGCGCCGCGCGGCCACGGGGCCGCCGCCGACCACGACGACGAGCCGCCCGGCGACCCGGAGCCCCAGGGGATAGATCTGGCCGGCGTCAGACATGGAGACCGCACTCGTCCTTGTCGCGCCCGGCCCAGCGGCCGGAGCGTGCGTCCTGACCGGGTAGCGGCCGCGCGGTGCACGGCTCGCAGCCCACCGACGGGTAGCCGTCGGCGAGCAGCGGGTTGACCACGAGGCCGTGGCGGTCCGCGTACTCGGCCACCTGGTCGTCGGTCCAGGCGGCGATCGGGTTGATCTTGACCACGCCGTTGCGCTCGTCCCAGCTCACCAGCGGCGCGTTGGCGCGCGCCGCCGTCTCGCTGCGCCGCACACCCGTGGCCCAGGCCTCGTAGCCCGCGAGGGCCTTGGTCATCGGCGCGACCTTGCGCATGGCGCAGCACGCCTCGGGGTCGCGGTCGTGCAGCCGGGGTCCGTACCGCGCGTCCTGCTCGGCGACGCTCAGGTCGGGCCGCACGTCGATGACGTTGACGTCCAGCTCGATCTCGACGGCGCCGCGCGTGCCCAGCGTCTCGGCGAAGTGGTAGCCCGTGTCGCCGAACAGCACGTCCACGAAGGGGAACTGCTCCGCGACCAGGTGGGACAGCACGGTGTCCTGCATGGACGACGCGACGGCCATGAACGGGCCGAACTCGCGCACGGCCCACGCGATCACGGCGTGGGCGTCCGCCTCCGGGTTGCCGGACGACGCGTGCAGCTGCGCCTGGCCGCGCTCCACCACGGCCCGCAGCTCCTCGGTGGTCCGACGACGGCGGCGCGTCCGGGCGATCGGCCGCGCGGCGCGGATGCTCTCCCGGGCGGCGGCCCGGGCCCGCACCCGGGCGAGGCGGGGGTTCACGCCGGACCCGTGGGCGGGCGCCGTCAGGGTCAGCGCGGACGCAGGCTCCGTCGTGGTCATCGCAGGGCCTCCTCGTCGGCGCGGTGCGCCCACTGCGCGAACGTCTCGTCGCCGTCGTGGTCGGCGTCGTACCGGCGCACGACCCGCTCGACGTAGTCACCGATGCCGTCGGCGGTCACCTTGAGGCCGCGCACGGTGCGCCCGAGCCCGGCGTCGTCCCGGTCCAGCGACGTGAGGCCGCCGCCGAGGTGCACCTGAAAGCCGGGCACCTGGTTGCCGTCGTCGTCGAGCACGAGCTGGCCCTTGAGGCCGATGTCGGCCGTCTGGATGCGCGCGCACGAGTTGGGGCAGCCGTTGACGTGCAGGGTCAGGGGCTTGAGGTCCGTGAGGTCGCCGAGCCGTTCCTCAAGCTGGGTGATCGCGGCAGCCGACGTCGCCTTGGTCTCGACGATGGCGAGCTTGCAGTACTCGATGCCCGTGCACGCGATGGTGCTGCGGCGGAACGGGCTGGGCCGGGCCTGGAGGCCGAGCCCGGCCAGGCCGGTGATCAGCGGCTCGACCTCGTCCTCCGCGACATCGAGCACGAGCAGCTTCTGCTGCGGCGTCAGGCGCACGCGGCTGCTGCCGTGCGCCTCGGCGAGGTCGGCGAGCCGCGCGAGCGTCTCGCCCGAGACACGCCCCACGGTGGGGGCGGCGCCGACGTAGAAGCGGCCGTCGTGCTGCTCGTGCACGCCCACGTGGTCGCCGCGCTCGTCGAGCCCGAGCGAGGCGGGCGACGGCGGTTCGATGCTGTCGCGGAGCCGGTAGCCCAGGTACTCGTCCTCCAGGACCTGCCGGAACTTCTCGACGCCCCAGTCGGCGAGCAGGAACTTCAGGCGGGCCTTGTTGCGCAGCCGGCGATACCCGTAGTCGCGGAAGATGCGGACCACGCCGTGCCAGACGTCGGGCGCCTCCTCCGTGGAGACGAAGGCGTTCAGCCGCTCCGCGAGGCGCGGCGCCGTGGACAGCGCGCCGCCCACCCAGACGTCGTACCCGACGCCGTGCTCGGGGTGGTCGACGGCGACGAACGAGATGTCGTTGATCTCGTGCACCACGTCGAGGCTGGGGTGGCCGGTGATCGCCGACTTGAACTTGCGCGGCAGGTTCGCCAGCGCAGGGTCGCCGATGAACCGCTCCTGGATCTCCTCGATCACCGGCGTGGGATCGATGAGCTCGTCCTTGGCCACGCCCGCCACGGGGCTGCCGAGGATCACGCGCGGCACGTCGCCGCAGGCCTCCGTGGTGCTGAGCCCGACGGCCTCCAGGCGGCGCCAGATCTCGGGGACCGACTCGACCTCGACCCAGTGGAGCTGGATGTTCTGCCGGTCGGTGATGTCCGCGCTGCCGCGGCCGAACTCGGTGCTGATGCCCGCGATGGTGCGCAGCTGCTCGGTGGTCAGGGCGCCGCCGTCGATCCGGACGCGCAGCATGAAGTACTTGTCCTCGAGCTCGTGCGGCTCCAGGGTGGCCGTCTTGCCGCCGTCGATCCCGGGCTTGCGCTGCGTGTAGAGGCCCCACCAGCGGAACCGGCCGTGCAGGTCGTCGCCGGGGATGGAGTCGAAGCCCTCCTTGGCGTAGATCTTCTCGATCCGGTCGCGGACCTCCAGCGGGTCGGACTCCGCCTTGAACTCCTCGTTGTGGTTCAGCGGGGCGGTGCCGTCGACCTTCCACTGGCCATTGGGCCGGGCGGGGCGCTTGCTGGTGCGGGGCTGGGCGGGCGGGGCGGTGTTCACCATGGGCAGGGTCCTGTTCGTGCGGGGCGCGCGGGCATGGAGCTGGCTGGGGGAGTGGTGCGCGTCGTTACGGGCAGGAGGCCGTTTCCCGGGGGATGACCAGGGACTCAGCGCTGCGGGCCGGCGGCGCGCGCTGACCTTGCGAGGGGCGAGGGGCGCGTCAGTGCAGACAGCTGCGACAGCGGTCGCAGGCACAGGTCGGCATGGCGGGCATTCGCATCTCGTGACGGGGTGTCACGAGAGCTGTGCGCGCTGCTGCCTTGGTCATGGCGACGACGGTAATCGGGGGGTCGAGCGGGCGGAAGACCACGTCCACATAGTGGATGTCTATTGGGGGCATCGATGTTTCCTATGGATTTCCCGACTGGACTGGTCGGGAATGTCTGGTGTGCCACCGGCCGGCCGGGTGATTTATGAAGTAGGAAGCACCGAGAAAGAGATGAGTGTGGTGGGTGAATTTTCGACGGCAATGCGCCGAGATTGCGGGGATCGCATCTCATCGAGGAAGCGCGAGAGGGTGAACTTTAGGCTGACCGGCTCCGCAGTCGCAGGCGAAGGCTGCTCTGTGAAGCATTGACGTGGCCTTTGCTGAAGTGCGAGAGTCAGCGGCGCTGAGGCGGGCAAGATGGTGCAAAATAGTGCACAGTGCTTGTGTGATGCCCTCATCGGCACAGTTCTTGACTGTCGGGTGAGGGGTCGTTGATGCGGTTCACCATGCGTTCTCGGTCTGCGGTGTCACTGCCGCTGGCACTTCTACTGGCTGTGGGAACGGCGGGTCTACCCGTCGTGGCGGACGCCGCCCCGGTGGAACTGGGCCCGGTCTCGACCGTGGCGGAGTGCCCGGAACAGGTCGAGTCCGTCGACGACGCGGTCGCGGCCGCCGTCGCGTGCGGTGCCGAGACCCGGGTCGGAGAGACGCTGTCGGAGTTCGCGACGGGGTAGGCCACGGCGACCGGCGACGTCCGGATGGACTACTCGACGTCCGCCGTCCGCCAGGACGGTGATGGTGACGGCACCTGGGCTCCCGTGGATGTCCAGGTCGGGTCGGATCCGGTGGCGAGTGGTGAGCTGGCCGGGATGCTTCCCGTCACGGGAGGCGTCGAACCGCTGTGGGTGAATCCCGGCGGTGCCACCGGGGCCGGGCTCCCGTTGGTCGTGCTGGGTGCGCCCGAGGAGCGGGTGCGCATGTTCTCCGCGTCGGTGCCTCCATCGGGGGCTTCGGCCGCGGTGGTCGACGACGGCGGCCGGCGCGTGACCTACTCGTTCGGCGAGGGCGTGGACCTGGTCGTGTCGATCAACGAGGCCGGGACCACAGCGATCCCGGTCGTGCGCGTCGCATCGCAGCAGGCGCTTACTTACCTCGCCGAGGACATCCTGGGCGGTTCGCCGGACCTGGCGTTGGACTTCCCGCTGGAGGCCGCCGTGGGGATGCAGGTGCGTGCCGCGTCGTCCGGGGAGGGATTCGAGGTCGTCGGCTCGGACGGCGAGATCGCCTGGGAGTCTGGCCCGCCGCTGATGTGGGACTCCGCGGGGCCGACGAACTGGGACGAGGTCGGGCTCGACAGCACTGTCTCCGTGCGGGAGGCCGGGCTCGGCGCGGACAGCTCTGAGGGCGCCGACGCCAGCGTCGCCGATGTTCGCCTGGAGAACCCGCTGGCCGGCGATTCCGTCGCGATCATGGACGTCGCAGTGCAGGCGACGTCGGTCGGCGGCACCGTGACCGTCACCCCGGATGCTGAGATGCTCGCGGATCCTGACGTTGCCATGCCGCTCCTCCTGGACCCCAAGATCGGTGCACCGGACCCGGCGGGATGGGCCATGGTGCAGACGTACCCGGCGTGGACCGACACGCCGAGCTGGAACTTCTCAGGCTCCGAAGGCGTCGGTCTCTGCGACCCGGCGGCGCACACCGAGTGCACGCAGCGAAACTTGCAGCGGCTCCTGTGGCGGTTCAGCGGCTTGCGGCAGGGTTCGGACGGTGTGTGGCTGGGCAGCCTCAAGGGCTCCGAGATTCTCCGAGCCGAGTTCGCGGTCTCGGGAACTCATAGTTTCGACTGCAATCCGCGCTCCGTGGAGATGTACGGCGTCTCGACGTACCTGACCTCGTCCACGGTCTGGAGTGACGTGGACTGGGGTGCGTGGCTGGGCCGATGGACCGGCACGCATCGCGACGGATGTGCGGGGCGGACCACGCGCGCGGAGTTCAACGTCACCGGACAGGTCAGGGCTGCGGCCAACAGCGGTCTGTCGTGGATCTCGCTCGCCATGCGAGCTGCCGAAGAGGGCTCGATGAACTGGTGGAAGCGGTACAACGGTTCGTCCGGAACGCTGTCGATCCTGTTCGACCGGCCGCCGCTGCCGCCCACCGCGGACCAGACGGAGATCGTGCCGGAGGCTGGTGGAGAGCCCATCGACTGCCCGGACACGTGGGACGGGCGGCGCCAGGTGCGCGACAGCACACCGCAGCTGCGCGCCAGAGGTGGGAGCGAACCGGACGGGACAACGCAGGTCACGATCCGATTCCGTGTCGAGTCGCAGGACACGCTGGAACCGATCTGGTGGTCGGACTGGTCCGAGCCGTCTGCAGCGAGCACCTGGCGCGCAGCGACGGTGCCGGGCAAGGTCGGGTTGCAGTCTGGCAAGACCTATAGATGGCGGGTTCAGGTGGCGTCGACCGATCCGGTGTCGGGCCATATCGAGAGGACGTCGTTCCTGGACTCGCCGCTGTGCTTCTTTACGGTGGACACATCCAAGCCGGCCCCGCCGAAGGTGACGAGTTCCAACTACCCAGAGGGGCGCGTGGCTGGTGGTGTCGGCACACCGATCTCGGTGGTGTTCTCTGCCAACGGTTCGGCCGACGTGGCCCACTACTGGTACTCGCTGAACTCCCAGACGTACTCCGAGCGTAGGACGCCGTCGTCACTCGGGGGTGCGGTCCCCGCGTTCTCGATCCCGATCACCCGTGCTGGGCTGAACTACATCGCGGTGTACTCCGAGGATGACGCCCACCTCGTGTCGGATCCCACCATCTATGAGTTCTACGTGGGCTTCGCCTTCACAACGGCTCACTGGCATATGAACGACACCGGCTGGGTCGACGGGGCAGCCGCAGGTTCGGCCGTGAACGGGGAGAGCACGTCGACCGCCGGCGGCCTGACCGCCGCAGGTGGTGTCACCTGGACTGATGGTGCGAGTCCGCAAGGCCTGTGGCCCCCGGATCCGAACGGGCAGATCCCTGATCGGGTCGCGGACGGGGCGTGGCTGTTCAATCCCGATCCGGGTACTCAGGACGACATCGCCGTCAGCCAGCGTCCGGTGGTGAACGGTACGGAGTCCTTCACGGTCTCGGCCTTCCTGCGTGCGGATGACACCAGTGAAACGGGAGCAGCCGTCACCCAGGTCCCCGACGCGTCAGAGACGGTGGACGGCGACTACCGCTCATCCTTCCACCTGGGGGTCTCGACCAGTCAGGCATGCCCGACCGATGCTGACCCCGGCAACGAGGGCTCAGTTGCACCCTGCTGGGCGTTCTGGAGCGTGCGAGACAACAAGCCCAACTCCATCAACGTGGCCTCCAGGACGCCGGTCGAGGCGGTGCCCGGACAGTGGACCCACGTGGTCGGTGTCTACAACGCAGCGGAGAAGTCGCTGCAGGCATGGGCATGCCCGATGTTCGCGTTCCCCGCCCAGCGTCCCGAGGCCGGCGGCGTCGGAAGGTTCGAGGACGACAGCGAGGAGCCCTGGAACCCGTGGAACGTCGCGGGCCGCTTGCGTCTTGGGTCGGGGATGAAGAACGGCAGCACGGTCTGGCCGTTCCACGGTGCTGTGGACGAGGTCCGAGTGGCTGCCGGTCATATCTATGACGAGGACACGCTGCAGCTCATCTGCGAGGGGGCCAGCGTCCCATGACCTGTACCGAAATCAGTCAGTTGCACATGGGCAGTAGGTACGGGCGAGGCGACGAGGGAGCCGAGTGATGGGGAACTTGCGGCGTACGACGATGCGAGCATCAGAGAGACTGCATGCCCGCGGTGCTGCTGCCGTGGCCGGGGCCATGGTTCTGCTCCTGGCGACACCCGCCGTGGCAACGGCGGTGGCGGCTGGCTTCGACGCAACTGCTCGGCAGGAGATGACCCTCGAGGAAGCGCGCGAGTACACCGACAAGCTCGGGTTCGAGAACCCAGAGGTCGACCTGGTCGAGGCCACCGAGATGACCGCAGAGGAGCTCGCGGTCACTGAAGCGGGCCTGGAACCCATGGAGGCCGTACGGCCCCAGACGGTGACACTTCCTGAGCCGGGGTCGATCACGCTCGATCCTTCGACTACGGGCAATGACGCAAAGGCGGCGAGTGCGAAGAGCGACGGGCGACGAGGCCGCGCGGGTGGTCTGCAGGTGGGCCTGCATCCGATCGACCCGGACGCTATGAAGACAGCTCGCCCAGTCACTGTGTCCTATCTGGGCTCCGCCGCCGCTGATCGGCTTGGCGCGGCCGGCCCGGTCGTGACGCTCACGCCGGCCGCCCCCGTCGACAGTCCAATGGCGAAGACACCGTCCGCGGAGGCCTCCGATCGACGTGCGGTCGTGGACCTTGATGTGTCCTACCTGGCTGGTGCAGGTGGCGGCCTGATTCATCGGCTGCGCCTCGTCCAGTTGCCTGCGTGCGCGGTGAGTTCGGCACCCGCGTCGTCAACCGTCTGCGGTGAACCGGCACCGGTGGCGGACAGCAAGCTGGACCCCGACTTGCTCACTCTGAGCGGCACGGTCGAGCTTCCCGCCGTCAGTGACCAGGCTGATAGTTCCTCGGCCGGGCTGCGGTCGCCGGATGCTGTCGAGCGGGTCGCTTCCAGGGCGTCCGACACCCTCGTTCTGGCGGTGATGGCGGAAACCTCTGGATCTGCGGGCGACTGGGGTGCCACCTCGCTCGCGCCGTCGGCGTCGTGGAACGTGTCGGCGCAGACCGGTGCGTTCACCTGGTCGTACCCGATGCGTACGCCGCCCGTGCCGGGCGGCCTCGCCCCCGACCTGTCGCTCTCGTACTCCTCTGCGAGCATGGACGGCAAGGTCGTTTCCGCCAACAGCCAGTCTTCGCAGGTGGGCGACGGGTGGGAGGCTAACCTTTCGGGCTACGTCGAGCGCAAGTACGTCCCGTGCTCGCAGGACCAGGGAGCTGTGGGCGGGCAGGCGCCGAACAACGCCTCGCGCGCCACGGGAGACCTGTGCTGGAAATCCAACAACGCGACGCTGGTGTTCAACGGGTCAGCGACGGAGCTTGTCCGGGACGGGGCGACAAGTACGTGGCGGCCCGAGAACGACGACAACACGGTCGTGTCCCACGTGACGGGCAGCGCCAACTCAGACAACAACGGCGAGTCCTGGGTGGTGACGACGGACGACGGGACCAAGTACCGCTTCGGGCAGGGACAGCGGTCAGACGGGCTGGGGTTGAACTCGTCCTGGCATGTCCCTGTGTATGGGAATCATCCCGGTGAACCGTGCTACCAGGCTGGTGACTTCGCCGGATCGAAGTGTGACCAGGTGTGGCGATGGATGCTGGATTACGTCGAGGACGTGTCGGGCAACTCCATGACTTATCGGTACACCCGCGAGTACAACCGTTACGGGCACAACAACAACTCAGGAAGCTCCCAGTACGTCTCGGGAGGTCGGCTCTGGTACATGGAGTACGGCACGCGCGCGGGCGCTGAGGGCACCACGGAGGCTCCGGCTCGTCTCTCGCTCACCTACGCCGAACGATGCATCCCGACGGCCGACTTCGACTGCGCCCCGGAGAAGCTGAACGCGGCCAACAGCGCGCACTGGCCAGATGTCCCGCAAGATTTGATCTGTACCTCCACATCGTCCTGCACCCAGACTGCGCCCGCGTTCTACGACCGCATGCGGTTGACCGGGATGACGACCAACATCCGTGATGCCGGCGCGCTCGTGCCGGTGGACACGTGGACATTCGCGCAGAGCTTTCCCGACGCTGGTGACGGTGAAGACCCGGCCCTTTGGCTGGAGTCGATCAAGCACACAGGCAGGGGCGGGTCAGCCGCAGACATCGCGCTGCCGTCGGTTGTCTTCCATGGCGCGCAGAAGGACAACCGGGTCGACACGACGGGTGACGTGGGTCCAGCGATGACGAGATATCGCCTGGACAAGATCACCTCAGAGTCCGGCGGCGTGACGACCATCGCCTACTCCGGCAAGGAATGCTCCACATCCAACCTACCGTCGTCGCCGCAGAACAACTCGATGCGGTGCCAGCCGGTGTTCTGGACGCCAGAGGGCGCTGACGAGCAGGTGATGGAGTACTTCCACCACTACCGCGTGACCTCGGTGACGCAGGACGGGCGCATCTCCGGAACGGTCCCTGTCGACACGACGTACGAGTACTCGGGCGGACCCGGGTGGCACTACACAGACAACGAGCTCATCGAGCCGAAGTACCGGACGTGGGGCGAACTGCGGGGCTACGAACGGGTCGACGTCTACACCGGTGCATCAGGTGAGGAAGGGTCCCCGAGGCTGCACACAGCGACCCGGTACTTCCGCGGAATGCATGGTGACAGGGACGGAGCCGGTGGGACCACGACCGTCAAGGTGGACGGCATCGAGGACCTGGACCAGTACGCGGGGATGGTCCGCGAGGAGATCACCTACGACGGCAACGACATCGTCGAACAGGTGATCAGTACCCCGTGGCGATCAGCGGTGACGGCGACGGATCCCGACAACACCTCGCGCAAGGCCTTCCACACGGGTGTCTCCGCTACCGAGACAGTGACGCCGCTGGCGGCGGGCGGCTCACGAACGACACGGACCGAGACCACGTTCGACCCGTACGGCATGCCGACGAGCGTCTCGGAGAGCGGCGATACCGCTACGACCGGGGACGAGCTGTGTACCCGAACGACGTACAACCGCAACACGACCAAGAACATCCTGAATACCGCTGGGCGGGTCGAGACTGTTGACGTGCGATGCGACCAGACTGCGGCGCGACCTGTCGATGTCGTGTCGGACCTTCGTTACGCGTACGACTCCGGCACTGTCAGCGCTGCTCCGATCCGCGGACGGGTCACGCTGACCCAGGAGGTCGACCGGTACGAGGCGGGCAACCCGGTCTACGTGGACGCGGCACGCGCGGGTTACAACAGCTACGGGCAGCTGACGAGCTCCACCGACGCTCTGGGCAAGACCACGACGACGAGCTACGACAACGCGGGCGGGCTGCTGCGCTCGTCGACGGTGACGTCACCGGACCCGGACGGGACCGGTGCCCTCCAGGCCCACGTGACGACGACCGCGGTCGACCCGTTGTGGGGCGTCCCGCTGCGTGCGACCGACCCGAACGGCAAGGTCACCACGGGACGGTACGACGCCCTGGGCCGCCTCACCCAGGTGTGGGAACCTGGGCGGGTGCCGGACCAGGACGACCCCACGACGAAGTTCACCTATCAGGTAAGCACGTCCGGCCTGAATTCGGTGCGGACCGAGACGCTCAACTGGGATGCGTCGGGCTACGTGGCTTCGTCGGTGATCTATGACGGGTTGCTGCGGGAACGGCAGTCCCAGGCGCCCTCTGCCTCGGCCACGGTGGTCGGCCGGGTCATCTCCGACACCCTGTACGACTCGCGTGGTCTCACTTGGGTCACACGCGACGGATGGCCGACGACCGGTGTGCCTTCGGCCTCCCTGGTGGTGTCGCAGAAGGCGGTCGACTCTCGAGTCGTGACCATGTTCGACGGTGCGGGCCGTCCTGTGCGGGAGACCTTCCAGGCCGGCGAGGGCGACGAAGCGGACGACGGGTCGTACCTCGACACCTGGACCACGACGACGTCCTACGGCGGTGACCGGGTCAGCGTGAACCCGCCGGTGGGCGGGACACCGACGACCACGATCATCGACGCGCGTGGCCGCACGGACGAGTTGTGGCAGTACGAGGGTGCCTCCCCGTCGGGAACCCACCACGTGACGTCCTACCAGTACGACGGCGCGGACAGGCTGATCGGAGTGTCGGACCCAGCGGGGAACCGGTGGTCGTACGAGTACGACCTGCGTGGCCGCCAGACCAGTGCGTCGGACCCGGACAAGGGCGACAGCTCGATGACCTACGACGCCGCGGGACGGGTGCTGACCACGACGGACGCCCGGGGCGAGACCCTCGGGTACACCTATGACGCGCTGGGCCGCAAGACGACGATGCGCGCCGGCGGTACCTCGGGCACAGTGCGGGCGTCCTGGACGTACGACCGGCTCGACGACGGGACGGTCGTGAAGGGACAGCAAACGGCATCGACCCGTCACCAGGGCGGCGCGCAGTACACGACGACGATCGACGGGTTCACGGACCGGTACCTGCCGACTGCCACCACGGTCTCGGTCCCGGAGACGTCCACGACGCCCGAAGGTCTCGCGGGCGACTACACCTACGAATACACCTACACCGAGGACGGTCGCCTCCGGACTCAGCTCGTGCCAGGCGCGGGGCCGATCGCGCAGGAAGGCCTCACGACGTTCTACTCGGACACGAACGCCGTGGACGGTCTGACGGGTGGGTTCGGCTGGGGTTCGTACGTCGTGCGGGCGGACTACCTGCCCACCGGTGAGCTGTCCTACATGCGCACCGGCAACACCTATGCCTACCAGGAAAGCCTGTACTACGACCGGGGCACGAGGCGACTGGGGGGCGTGACGACGACCCAGCAGACAGGGAGCACTGACGAACAGCTGACGGACCTGCGGCATGCGTCCTACACGTACGACGACGCCGGTAACGTCCTGTCCGTGAAGGACACCCCGGACCCGGTGCTGGGCAACCAGCCGTCCGATCAGCAGTGCTTCACGTACGACTGGGCACGAAGGCTGACCGGCGCGTGGACGCCTGAGACCGGCGACTGCGCTACGACTCCGACGGTGGCGGGTCTGGGCGGTGCGGACCCGTACCAGAAGTCGTACACGTATGACGCGATCGGGAACCGTGAGACGAGCACGCTGCACAGGGCAGTGTCTGATGGTGGGAACGTCACCTCGACCTACACGCAGCCGGACTCGGGCGCCTCCTCGACGCGGCCGCACGCGGTGACGGGTGTGTCGGCGTCCGGTGGCGGGGCCATGCTCGGGACGAGCGCGTTCACGTACGACCAGGCCGGGAACATGACTGGTCGCGAGGTGGCCGGCGAGGCCGTGCAGGAGCTGTCGTGGGATGTGGAGGGTGAGCTGGAGTCCGTCGCGCAGGACACCGACGACGATGGCTCGGTCTCCGAGGACGAGGCGGGCCAGGCTGATGGCTATGTGTACTCGGCCGACGGGAGTCGGTTGGTCCGTGCGCAGGGTGGGGACACGACGTTGTACCTGCCGGGGCAGGAGGTCACGTTGGATGGTGAGACCGGACAGGTGACGGCGAACCGGTACTACGCGTTCGCCGGGCGGACGGTGGCGGTGCGGGATGTGTCGCAGTCCTATGCGACGACGTCGGTGTTCTCGGATCACCAGGGCACTGGCACGATCCAGATCGGGAACACGACCAACCAGGTGGTGCGCCGGTACACGGACCCGTTCGGTGCTGAGCGGGACAGCGCGGCAGGTCTTCCGGACGACACTGCGAGCGGGGCCTCGGCGTGGGCTGGTGATCATGGGTTCTTGGACAAGCCGGCTGATGCCACGGGTCTGACGGCGGTGGGGGCACGGTTGTACGACCCGGTGCTGGGGTCGTTCATCGGTGTGGATCCGGTGATGGACCTGTCTGATCCGCAGCAGTGGAACGCGTATGCGTACGCGAACAACAACCCGGTGACATGGTCAGACCCGACTGGGTTGAAGCCGATCGGTGCGGGGCATCTGGGGTATGACCCCAGGACGCAGCCGAATGGTGGTGACCCGTGTGCCGGTGCGACAAGCTGTATCAAGACGTCGAATGGCTCTGGGGGTGCGCCGGTCAAGGTTCGTGAGTGCTATACGGCTTATGCCTGCGGATACTTTTCGACGCACGCAGACGCGTACGAGACGTCCAGTGGCAACGCCGTCGACCTTGTCAATCAGACCGGCGCATTGGGTGGTGGGGTTAAGGAGATCCGTAGCGGTGCGGCAGCCGCCGCCCACCAGCTCGCCCTACGCAAGGCTGCAGAAGCTGCGGTATCTGAGACACGGGAAACAGAAACCCAGAAGCGTGAGCAAAAGAATCTGTGGCAGACGGTGACTGGCTGGGCAAGTGCCGAGCGTGGATACGGTGGTTGGAGTGGCCAGAAGGTGAGCGGGGTTCTCGGCGACGCGAGCGTGATCATCGGCTGGGGGACGGCTGGAACGTGTTTCCTGACTAAATGGTGCGCCGCCCACCCCGTCACTGCTGCAGTGGCTGGCGTCCTGGGGGGAATCTCCGCCGTTGCCGGTGCTGCTGCGACCGCAATTGATTGTGCATCATCCCTGAGATCGGCCGGTTGCGTAATCGGTGGTGCAGCTATCGCTGCAGGTTCGCTGGGATTTGCGGCGCGGACTGCAGGGCGGCTAGATCCCGTCACCGTCGAAGGGTTTGAAGTAATCGGTAATGTTTGGAGTAAGACCTTGGATGTCGCCGGAGTATTGGAGAAGATGGTAAATGGATGAACCGAATCCGCGAGCAGTGGGCGAGTATGTGCAGATGCTCAAGGGAAAGTCTGCGGCATCCATGACGATGTTGTCCGCGCGGATGGCGTTGCTTGTTGGCGCTTCAGTGATAGCTACGGCCGTATTGGCGGTGATCTTGGGGAGCGGCTTTGGCGAGCGACCCCTATTTGGATTCATCCTGGCGGTCATTTTCTTGCTGATTGTCGCAACGGTGGTCGTTCATAGCGCCGGCAAGATCAAGGAAGCACGCGAGTTTCATGCGGGTTACACGACAATAATGCGAGCGCATATCTCGGTGGATCAAGTAGACCCGGATTCAAGCCGGGTCGTGCGTTCTGCCGGAGAGAAGTTTCTGACAAAGGACATATATGAAACTCGGATGGCGAGAATAAGAGCGACTGGTGGTGAGGATGCACGCTAGCCTCGATTCTTCACCTGGTGGTAGAGCGGCCTGAGGGTTTCGTCTGGTGTGTGGCTTGGCTGCGTTTGGCAGGGTTTCACTGTCGCGTGTCGCTGCGCGCGCCGGTTCCGGCCTGGGTCGTGCGGTCGCTCCGTTCCGGGCTCGTCGGAAAGTCGTCGGGCTGGTCAGGTCACGGCGGGCAGAGCCGTGAGGGTGGTGCCGTCGTGGTCGAGATACGGGGCCCACGCTCACTCGGGCAGGGCCTTGATCGCTGGCCTGTCTCGTGACGAGTTCAGTGGAGACTCGGAACTGACGCGTCGACGGTAGTCGGCGCGGGGTTGTGACGGGGGTAGTGGTCCTCGGATTCGGCCGGTGGGACGACCCGATCTCGCCGTGCAGGCGTCGGTGGTTGAACCAGTCGAGGTACTCCGCAGTCGCGATCTTGAGGTCGTCGATGTCGCGCCAGGGTCCGAGGTTGCGCACGAGCTCGGCCTTGAACAGCGAGTTGAACGCCTCGGCCAGGGCGTTGTCGTAGGAGTCGCCGGTGGATCCGACCGAGGCGACGGCCCGGGCCTCGGCGAGACGCTGGGTGTAGCGGATGGCGACATATTGCCTGGGCTCAACCGGTGGTCGGTCAGGAGGGTTTGTGGGACGACCGTCGAGGTGGGAGACAGAGGTGGCCAAGCGCGGGCCGATGCGGTCACCGGGCAGGGCCCCGGCAAAGTCATGACTGTAGGAGTGCGTGGATGGGCTGGTCGACGTCTCTGGCGTGGTGACGTAGGGCTTGGGCGATGTTGTCCCAGCCGGCGTGGCGCAGGATCGCGATAGCGGTGTTCCGCAGGGCGGCCATGTTCTGTGGTGCGTGGCCGGTATGGATCTGGCAGCGGTCTTCGTCGAACGTCACGTCGCGCACCCAGTGGAGCCGGTTCTCGATCGACCAAAGCGTGTGTGCCCAGGTCGCCAGGGTCTCGGAACTCGCCGTGCGGGCGTCGGCGGAGGTACGAGGTAGACGACCTCGACGGTCTTCTTGCCCTTGCGGGTGACCGTGCGGCGCAGCTGGGCAACCTGGGCGGCGCCGGTGAACTCGATCCACGCGGGCGCGTCCAGGACCTTGATCGTGCGCGTCGCTCGCCGCCCGTGGCCGGTCTCGGTGGTCGTGTTCGCAGGGATCTGGACCCAGGGCAGCGCCTTGAGCATGCGGAACAGCAGCCGAGAGTTGCCCTTCACGGTCAAGACGTAGTGCGCGCCCGCGGCCAGGATCTGGGAGGCGGTGGCGTTGTTCGTGTGCAGGGCGTCCAGAGTCAGGACGGCGCCGGTCAGGTCGAGCAGACCGATCAGAACCCGGGCGGCAGTGATCTCCGAGCCCTTGGTATCCACAGCGGTCTGCGCGGCAACGGTCCCCGTGGCATGGTCGAGGGCCGCGACGAGGAACGCGCGAGCGGCGCCCTTCTTCCGCGCGCCACGCAGCGACTTCCCGTCGATCGCGTAGACGCGCCGCCCGCCCGAGCATCGGGCACGGGTGAGTGACCAGACGCCGAAGGCCTCCTGAAGGGCGGCCGGGTCCAGCCGGGTCAGGACCCGGCGGAACGTGGCCACGTCCGCGGCCCGCCGCATCATTCCCAGCCGCCGTAGCCGGGTCCTGCCTGCGTCGCGGGCCCATTCAGCGATCGCGGTGAAGCTCCTCGCGCCGGTCAGGACCGCGCACAGCGCCACGGCCACCAGCGCCCGGACTGGGTGACGACGTCCGCGCCGGGCGCGCGGGTCGGGCAGGCCGACCAGAAGCTCGACCAGAATGATGTCGGATGAGACGGGCTTGGACACCATGGTGGTGGCGCGAGACGATGACATGAGCGCGGGTGTATTCCTGCAGGCTGGAAACCAACCCGTAGGGCAGGCCAAGATGTCAACCATCCCTGGGGTAGTCCCGGATCAGTGAACCGGTAGGTCCGTCGTCCGTGCGCCGCGCGAACTGACTCGCAGTCGCGCATAGCACTCAACTGCGCCCATCTCCTGCTGCACGCCGCTTGTCAACCGCCTCGGCAACGAGAGCTTCGCGTCTACGACGCTCGTCGGTCTTGAGGAACTCTTCGCCCGCGACCCTCAGAACGTGTCCGGTATCGGGATCGACATAGTCAACTTCCTTGTGAATCCTGTAGCCCGTTGTATATCCCGCGCGCACCTCGCGTGGAATTACCCTGATGTGCATGTAGAGATTTAGCCCTACTACTACACATCCGAGACTGCCCCAAATTACAAAGACTACAGTGAGGACAGGAGAAACACGGTATCCAACACCGGCAACGGCCATTCCGGCAAACAACGAAATTGTGTAAACGACAAAGATCACAGCGCCGCCAGCAACCAAGACCGCCAATTTCCCGGCGCGAGGCCCACGCAGCAGATCCCTCTCCAGGCCAGGCTCCCACTCCTTTACCATCCGTGACCTCCCTTCGATTGTCGATCGCTGTGCCGGCCAAGCCAACCCCGCCGTAAAGGTTCTGAGACCACCCGATACCATGTCTGTGTTCCGCACCGAGTCGTCAGAAAGTTGCAGAACGTCATCAACTGGCCTGATTATACGAGTTGCCTTCACTGCAACGCCAGCGCCGCCAAGTACGGCGCCCGTAGCACTTACCTAACTAAGATCAACACCGTCAGAGCGGCCGATCGCCGCCGACGCAAACACCGTTCCTACGGAAACGACGCCCAGAAAAGCCATCAGTGGAGCACTGACGCCTGTTGCGGCCAGGACTAGAGCTGCGATACCGGTGGCTGTACTCACAGCACCCAGTACCGTGCCGATCGCGCTCTTGTTCTCGACAAAAGAATCGTAAACCGAAGTGAGCCAACTGTTCTTTTGTTCGCGCCTCTAGGTTGCTGCACTGCGGGTCTTGGCGGCGGCTTCGGCCGCTCTCCGGAGCGCCATCTGATGTGCGATCTCCGCCGCGTCGCTGCGCGTGCTCTTCTTGACGATCGGGTGCATCGACCAGGTCGACGGCGGTGCCGCTGGACGTCTCGTATGCGTCTGCGTGCGTCGAGAGTATCCGCATGAATAGGAGCGTTATTCACGGGTTCTGGCGGTAAGGCTCGAGGTTGGTGCTCGCGTGGATCACGCTTGGTAGTTCGCTCGGCCGGCCGCGGTAGCCGGTGGACAGGATCTTCTATGGCTTGAGGCGCGCGATCGTTCGTTCGACCGCGGCGCGCATGCGGGCGATCTTGCGGTTCCACTCTCTGTCGGCCTCGGTGCGCGTCACGTCCTTCTTCTTCGGTCGCGGTGCGAGCCTGGTGTGCTTGTCGTAGGCGGAGTCGGCGAACACGGTCAGCAGCTCATTGCCGGCCCGGGTGGTGGTGATCTGGTCGGCCCAGCCAACTCTTTCCAACGCCCAGAGTCGTGCCGTGAGCCGCGCACCGGCACGGAGACGGCGACCAGGTCGCCGCCCAGTCGGGCGGCGGCCTGGATGTTCAGGGCATGCTTGCGGTGCTTGCCGCTGAAGTTCGTCGTGCCCGTGCCCGTGCCCGCATGGTTTCCGGTCGGGATCGGCGTGCCGTCGATCAGCACGAGCCCGATCTTCAGGGCCTCAGCGAGGTGCTTGCGGTCCGAGGCGGTGACCTGCCCGAGCAGAGCGATCAGGTACCGCCAGATCCGCGAGACCGTGGGCTGAGAGCTCTCGTACAGGTCGGTGGTCCATCTGCTGCGCAGATTATGCCGCGCCATAATTGGCACCATCACGACCGCCCGTCCGAAGGGCATTGTGACGTTCGCTCGTTCGGCAGGCGGCTGACCGTCGTGCACCTGCCACGCGCGGACGATCAGTTCGCAGGTCTGGGCAGGGTTCAGCCCGACAGTAGGTGGTAGCGCAACGGCCCCTCGTTCTCGGTTCGATCAGGTCTCGACAACCACGATCAAACCGGACACAGGGGCCGTTGCGATACCTGCCCAATCTTGACTCTGCCCAGCAACGACGGGCGTCAAGCACCTGCTCGTGGGCCGTCTCGCCGGCGTTCCGCGGGGGCGACACGTCACGGGGAGATCCCTGCAGGCGACACCACCTGCGGTCTGGCAGCTGTCGGGCTCGTGAACATGTCACGGCCCACCCCACCAGCCCGTTTCCGGGCCTCTGCAGCCCTCGCCCCGGCTAGGCTGCCCACCATGGAGTTCCTTTACAACCTCTTCGTGTTCCTGCACTTCGCGAGCTGGGCTCTCGTCTTCGGCGGCTCCATCGCGTCGCTGCGGACGAAGGCCCTCTACAAGGGCGTCTCGCACGGTGCCATGGGCGCCGTCGTCGCGGGCGTCATCATGGTCGGCATCGCCGAGATGGGCGGCCTGTGGGACGACGGCGGCCCGTCGATGGCGAAGATCGGCGTCAAGCTGGTCATCGCGCTGGCCGTGGCCGTGACCGCGGTGATCGCCGTCCGCAAGGGCGAGAACGTCTCGCAGGGTCTCAAGGGTGCGGTGCTCGGCCTGACCCTGGTGAACATCCTCGTCGCCGTCTTCTGGAACTAACCGGCCTCCTGCAGCTCACGGTGGGCGGCGAGGCTCCGGTCGAACAGGCCGCGCAGCGCGTCGGCGTCGACGTCCTGGAACGAGACGCCCACCGTGTGCAGGGCGTCGCGCCAGTCGTCGTAGCGTGTGACCTCGGTGCGGTCGATCGTGTCGGCCTTGCGCGTGAACACGCAGCCCCGGAGCGCCTCCACGGCGTCGGGCAGACGGTGCTGCGCGATGAGGTGGCTCGTGTACGGGCCGCCGTCCGGGTCGGTCAGGCGGTGGTGCGACGCCTCCGCCTGGCCGGGTGCGAGCTCCTCGTCGATGATCTCCGCGCCGGTGTAGCTGCCCTTGGGGTCGTGGAAGAACGTCCACTCGCCGTCGCGCACTTCCAGGCGGTAGGTGAACGGGCCCTGTCGGTACTCGCCGGTGACCAGGGGGAGCGGCGCGTGGATGCCGTCGCCGCAGCCGACGTCGGGGTACCAGATGCCGCCCGGGTTCTCGTCGGTGGGCAGGCCGCGGACGGTGAGCGCGAGGTGCTCGACGCGCCGGTCCCGCCGTCCTTCCTCCGAGCCCCAGGGGTAGCCCCAGGCTGGCACAACGTTGAATCCGAGCTCGCGGAGCACCAGGGTCAGCAGGCCGTTGTGGTGGAAGCAGTAGCCGGCGTTGCCGCCGGCCGCGACCCGAGCCAGCGTCGTCGCCGCGTCGATGTCCGGGGCGGCGCCCAGCACCGCGCCCAGGTTCTCGTAGGGGATCTGCTCGATGTGCCGTTGGTGGATCGCTGTCAGCGTCTCGACCGTCGCCGGGGGTCGTTCGTCCAGACCCAGCCTGGCGAGGTAGGCCGTCACGCCCGTCTCCTGACCTGCGTTCATGGCCAGCGAGCGTAGACCAGGCCCGGCCCGGGTCGCATCGATAACCCGCTAGGGTTCGGGCGTGGACGTTTGGGGAGAAGTTCTTGTCGGTGTCGCCATCTTCGTGGGGCTGATCGGCATCGTGGTCCAGGTGCTGCCGGGCGCCGTGCTGGTGCTGGGCGGCATCCTCGTGTGGGCCATCTTCACGGGAGGTGTCGAGGCCTGGGTGGTCTTCGGCATCGCCGCCGCCGCGATCGCGGTGGCCGAGGTGGCGCAGTGGCTGCTCGCCGGGAAGCACCTGCGCAAGGCGAACCTGCCGTGGGTGACGCTCGCGGTCGGCGGCATCGCGGGCATCATCGGGTTCTTCGTGGTGCCGGTGGTCGGCCTGTTCCTCTTCTTCGTGGGCGCGATCTTCCTGCTGGAGTGGGCGCGCCACAAGGAGGTGCCCGCGGCCTGGGCCTCCACCAAGGCGGCGGTCCAGGCCACGCTGATCACCATCGGCGTGCAGCTCATCGGCTCCCTGATCGCCGCGGCCGCCTGGGTGATCGGCCTCTTCTTCACGTGACCTGACGCGGGCGGGCGACCGCGCCACACGCGAGGGTGCGCCGCTACCCAGCGATTGTGCCCAGATCCAGCACGGGTTTCGGGCGCAATCGCTGGGTAGCGGCGCACCCTCGTTTGGGGTCCGGGCCACGCCCCCGCGCGTCCCGGTCAGGGCTGCGGGATGTCGAAGATCAGCAGCGTGCTCGTCGCCGTCGCCACCACCGCGCCGGTCGCGTCCCGCACCACGGCCTCCGTGAAGCCGACGCGCGAGCCCGCCTTGACCACGGTGCCCTCCGCGGTGAGCGCCGCACCGGCCCCGCGTACGGCCTTGAGGTAGTTGACCTTGATCTCCACCGACGTGTAGCCCTTGCCCGCCGGCAGCACCGACTGGATGGCGCAGCCGCACACCGTGTCCAGCAGCGTGCACAGCACGCCGCCGTGGATGGTGCCGATCGGGTTGAACCCCGACTCGTCGGGCGTGCACGTGAACGTGACCCGCCCCTCCTCGACCTCGTCGATGTCCAGGCCGAAGTGCGTGGTGATGGGCGGCGGCGGGATGACGCCGTCGCGCAGCCTGCGCAGGAACTCGACGCCGGCCATGGTGGGGGCCTGCGCGGCGATCTGCAGGGGGTCGTACCAGGTCAGCTCGCGGGTGCGCGGCTCGCCCCAGGACTCGGGTGCGTCGTCCGGCCCGGGGGTGGCCGGTGCGGAGGTCTGCTGTGTGTCGGACATGTTCGCAAGGGTAATGTCCGGGACATGCAGGCAGCCGACCTCCCCCTCGTCCGCAGCGTCTCCCGCCCCGCCGTGCACCCCGACGGCACCTGGGCCGCCGTGTCGGTCACGCGACCGGACCTGGACGCCGACGCCACGGTGGGCCAGCTCTGGCGCGTACCGCTCACCGGCGACGGCGAGCCCCGCCGCCTCACCCGCGGCTTCCGCGACACCGAGCCCCGCTTCTCGCCCGACGGCGCCCTGGTCGCCTTCCTGCGCGCGGAGCCCCAGGCGGCACCGCAGCTCTGGGTGCTGCCGGTCGACGGCGGCGAGGCCGTGCGCGTCACGGACCGCACGCTCGGCGTCGGCGACTTCCGCTGGTCGCCCGACGGCGCGCGGCTCGCGTTCCTGAGCCGCGAGCCGGAGGCCGGCCGGTACGGCTCGGTCGAGGGCATCGCGCCCGCCGCGGAGGGCCCGCGGCGCATCACGGGCTGGAGCTGGACCCGCAACGGCCTGGGCTATCACGCCGACCGCCCGCAGCACGCCTACGTGGTCGACGTGCCCGACGTCGCCGCCGAGCCCGTGGTGCAGCCGGTCGCCACGCCGGAGGGCCCGGCCGAGCCCCGCCCCGCCGTCCCCGAGGCGCGCCGGGTGACCACCCACGACGTCGACCACAGCGACCTCGCCTTCACGCCCGACGGGGCGGCGCTGGGCGTCGTCGCGGAGCGCGAGCAGGGTCAGGGGCAGGCGTTCCGCGGCGTCGTGCGCGTGCTGCCGCTCAACGGGTCGGGCGGCGGCGCGGCCGACGTCGACCTCGGCACGTTGAACCCGCACGCGATCGCGTTCGGTCCGGGCGGCGAGCTGTACGTCGTCGGGCAGGACCTCGGCCCCGCGGGCAAGGACTTCGTGGCCCGCAACGACGCGCTGTACGTGCTGTCCGCCTGGGCCGACCCGGAGCCGCGCCGCCTCACCGACCCGGAGACGCAGACGGTGGGCGGCCAGCCCGTCCCGCTGCCGGACGGCGGCGTGCTGCTCACCCTCGAGACGCGCGGCACGCAGCAGCTCGTCCGGGTGGACGACGACGGGTCCACAACCCAGCTGACCAGCGGAGACGTCGTCGTGTCGGGGTACGGGACCGCGGGCGGGACCTTCGTCGTCGTCTACGGGGACCCGGGCACGTACGGCGACGTGGGCGTCGTGACCGACGGCGGCCTGCGCCGCGTCACCGACTTCTCCGCCCCGCTGCGCGCCACCGGGATCGTCACCCCGAAGGAGCTGACCGTGACCGGTCGCGACGGCTACCCGGTGCACGGCTGGGTGGCCGTGCCCGAGGGAACCGGCACCCACCCCACGCTGCTCATGATCCACGGCGGCCCCTACGCGTCCTACACCACCGCCCTGTTCGACGAGACGCAGGTGCTGGTCGACGCGGGGTACGCCGTCGTCTACTGCAACCCCCGCGGGTCGTCGGGCTACGGGCAGGCGCACGGCCGCGCGATCCGGCAGGCGATGGGCACGGTGGACCTGCACGACGTGCTCGACTTCCTCGACGGCGCGATCGCCGCCGACGGGCGCCTGGATGCCGGCCGCGTGGGCGTGCTCGGCGGCTCGTACGGCGGGTACCTCACGGCGTGGACCATCGCGCACGACCACCGGTTCGCCGGGGCGGTCGTGGAGCGCGGGTTCCTCGACCCGGAGACCTTCTTCGGCACCAGCGACATCGGCTCGTTCTTCGGGCTGGAGTACGTGGGGGAGACGCCCGAGCAGGTGGCGGCGCAGTCGCCGCAGGCCGTCGTCGGCCAGGTGACGACGCCGACGCTCGTGCTGCACTCCGAGCTCGACCTGCGCTGCCCGCTGTCCCAGGCGGAGCGCTACTACTCGGCGCTGAAGCGGCACGGCGTCGAGACCGAGCTCGTGGTCTTCCCGGGCGAAAACCATGAGCTGTCCCGCGCGGGCCGGCCGCGGCACCGCAAGCAGCGGTTCGAGATCATCCTCGACTGGTGGCAGCGGTACCTGCCGGTCGGATGAGAGCATCGTTGCCGTGCGCATCATCATCACGCCCCTCACCCAGCTCGACGTCGTGATCGCCTACGGGGTCTGGAAGCTGCGCCAGGACGTCTTCGTGGTCGAGCAGGACTGTCCCTACGAGGACCTCGACGGGCGTGACCTCGAGCCCACGACCATGCAGGTGGTGATGCTCGGCGAGGCGGCACCCGACTCCGTGTCCGACGGCGGGACGCGTGTGCTCGGCACCGCTCGCGTGCTGGACGACGGCGACGTGTGGCGCATCGGCCGCGTCGCGCTGGTCAAGGGCGCGCGGGGGCGCGGGCTGTCCGACGAGGTGATGCGCGCGGCGCTGAAGTACGTGGAGGACTCCGGCGACCGGCGCGACGTGGTGCTGGACGCCCAGTCGCCCCTGACGCGCTGGTACGGCAAGCACGGGTTCGAGCCGGACGGCGCCGAGTTCCTGGAGGACGGCATCCCGCACACCCCGATGCGCCTCCGCCGGGCGATGTGATGCCGTAGGCCCCGCGAGATCGGTCAGTTGCCTCGAGATCGGTCCATCGATCGACCGATCTCGGGGCAACTGACCGATCTCGGCTGCCCGGGCCGTCAGGTGGTGGCGGTTGAAAAATGACAGGACCCGGTTGGGTGGGCGGGCATAGCGTCGGCCGCGTGACCGATGACGCGAACACCACCGACCCGTTGCCGGACGACCCTGCCGACGGCGCGTTCCCCGAGAGCGTCGCCGCCGGGTACGACGGACCGGGCGGCGCCAACGCCGCCGAGGTCGTAGGGCCGGTGGTGGACCTGCTGGCCGAGCTGGCCGACGGCGGCCCCGTGCTGGAGCTCGCCGTAGGCACGGGACGCATTGCGGCGCCGCTGGCGGCCCGGGGCCTCCGGGTGGGCGGCATCGAGCTCAGCCGGGCGATGGCCCGCCGCGTCGCCGACAAGCCGGGCGGCGCCGCCGTGGGGGTGACCCTCGGCGACATGACCACCACGCGCTTCGACGCGTTCGACGACGTGGCGCCGGGCGACTTCGCCCTGGCCTACCTGGTCTTCAACACGATCAGCAACGTGACCACGCAGAACGGTCAGGTCGACGTGTTCCGCAACGCCGCGGCACACCTGCGGCCCGGCGGCCTGTTCCTGATCGAGGTCGGCGTGCCGGACCTGCGGCGGCTCCCGCCCGGCCAGGACACCGTCCCCTACGCCGTGACGCCCGACGGGCAGGGTGGCGGCTACGTGGGCTTCGACCGGTACGACGTCGCCACCCAGCTGTTCACCTCCAACCACGTGACGGTGGCGCCGGACGGCACGGGCCGGTTCTGGACCGTGCCGTTCCGGTACGCCTGGCCGGCCGAGATGGACCTCATGGCGCGTATCGCCGGCCTGCGCCTGCGGCACCGCTGGTCGGACTGGGACCGCGCACCGTTCGACGCGGACTCCGTGCAGCACGTCTCGGTGTGGGAGAAGGCCTAGGCGTCGCCGTCAGTAGGCGCCCCGGCCCGAGACGACGGCGCGGGCGGTGCGCGCCAGGATGAGCACGTCCAGGAAAGGCGTCCAGTTCTCGGCGTAGTACACGTCGAGCCGTACGGTCTCGTCCCACGGCAGGTCGGACCGCCCGGAGACCTGCCACATCCCCGTCATGCCCGGCTTGACCAGGAGGCGCCGCCGCATGCGCTCGCCGTACGCGGCCACCTCGTGCGGCAGGGCCGGGCGCGGCCCCACCAGGCTCATGTGACCCAGGAGCACGTTGACGAGCTGGGGCAGCTCGTCGAGCGAGTACCGCCGCAGGAACCCGCCCACCCGGGTGACGCGCGGGTCGGAGCGCATCTTGAACAGCGGACCCTCCGCGTCGTTCGCCGTGGTCAGCGCGGCCACCTCCCGGTCGGCGCCCGTGCGCATGGTGCGGAACTTGATCATCCGGAAGATCTTGCCGCCCCGGCCCACGCGCTCCGAGAGGTAGAACAGCCCGCCCCGGCTGGTCAGCGCGACAGCGGCCCCCACGGCGACGAGCACCGGCGAGACGAGCACGGTCAGCAGCGCGGCCAGCGACCAGTCCATGGCTTGTTTCACGCGGAACTTGCGTCCGTCGAAGCGGGGCGAGGCCACGTGCAGCAGCGAGAGACCCGACGCCGGGGTCACGGTGACGCGCTCGACGTCGACGTCGGCCAGCTCCGTGGTGAGCATGAGGTCCACGCCCACCCGCTCGAGCTGCCACGCGAGGCGCCGGACCTCGTCAGCCGTGATCGTGTCGGACGTGCTCACCGCGACGGCGCTCGCGCGCACCAGGGCCGCGACCTCGCCGACGCGGTCGAGGCCGCCGAGCACGGGCACGCCCGCGACGTCGGCGCCCACCTTGTCGCGGGGGAGGCCGAGGTCGTCGTCGGCCGGCGTCGCGTCGTCCGACGGCGGCAGGCACGCGCCCACCGCGACGAAACCCTGCTCGGGCGCGCCGTTGAGCCGGCTGACCACCCGCTCGGCCTGCGCGCGCTCCCCGACCACCAGGACGGCGGTGAGGCCGCCGGTGCCCCGGCGCCGGGCCCGCATCACGCGCTGCCGCCACGCGTACCGCCCGGTCAGCAGCCCTACGACGCCGAGCGGCACGGCGACCGCCTGCGCGAGCACGTCCCGCAGCTCGACGACGTCGGTGAGCCACGCGATCACGGCGAGCAGGCTCGCGGCGGTCCACGTGGCGTCCAGCACGCGCTTGTACTCGGCGACGTCGCGGCCGATCACCCGCAGGTCGTACGCCTTGTCGGCGGCCAGGGCCGCGAGCCAGACCGTGGCGACCACGGCCGGCACCAGGAGCGAGCGCACGGCGCTCGGGGAGCCCGGCGCGCCGAACAGCAGCGTGGAGTCGAGCACGTAGGCGACCACCGCGGAGGTGGCCACGACCACGGCGTCGGTGATGCGCAGCCGCGCCTGGTAGCGCGCCTGCCACCGGCTGCGGCCGAGCGTGGTCCGAAGATCGTGAAATCCGCGTGCGGGGCGTTCATTCACCCGGACCCGGCTTTGTGGCGGATGAATCTCGAATTCGCCGTCCAGCGTCTGGCTAGCCACGTCGAATCCTTTCTTCCCTCTGTGTCAAGGGCAGCACCAGTTCGTTTTCGAAAACGGCACGACGGCGCGCCGGATGAGGCCGTGGTGCTCGCACCGGGCCTGGTCAGGGGGGTTGTGGGGCGCTCCTGGCGCCGCTTTGCTCTCGTCTTTCTCTGAGGTCAATACTAGGAGCGCTGATACATTCTGTCGTTCTGGGTCGTCCCTTTCACCCGAGTGTTCACCCGTCTCCAGGAAAGGGGCGAAAAAAGCCTCGGTCGCATTCTTCTGGCCCTTATCTCGCGCGGAAAATAAAAGCCGGGGAAGGGGCTGGGACGAGCGCGCGTCAGCAGATCGGCACGGCCGCCACCGGGTCGGTGGCGGCGTGCCGTGACCTGCTGGACGGACTCAGCCGGCGGACTCCGTCAGGGTGCCGTCGTGCTCCGCGTACTCGGCGCCCGTGGCCGGACATCGCCACGTGCCCGGACCCGTGCTCTCCAGGGGCACGCCCGCGCGCCCCACCCAGCGGATCCGCTTGGCGGGCACGCCGGCCACGAGCGCGAAGTCGGGTACGTCCGCCGTCACGACCGCACCGGCCGCCACGGTGGCCCACCGGCCGATCGTCACCGGCGCCACGCAGACCGCACGGGCGCCGATCGCGGCTCCCGTGCGCACCGTGACGCCGACGGCGTGCCAGTCGTCGGCGGTCTTGACGGCGCCGTCCGGGGTCACCGCGCGGGGGTAGAGGTCGTTGGTGAGCACCGCGGCGGGGCCGACGAACACGCCGTCCTCCAGCACGGCCGGCTCGTAGACCAGCGCGTAGTTCTGCAGCTTGCACCCGTCGCCCACGCGGACGCCGGGCCCGACGTACGCGCCGCGGCCGACGATGCAGCCGGCGCCCACGACGGCGTCCTCCCGTACCTGGGCGAGGTGCCAGACGGTGGTGCCGGGGCCCACGGTGGAGCGCGGGTCGACGTCGGCGGTCGGCTCGACGTGGGGCGCGGTCACGGGGGTGCCCACGGCTCAGCGCACCCGGTCGCGGACGTAGTCGTGCAGGCTGCCCGCCGTCTCCAGCAGGCCGCCGCCGAGGTCCTCCTCGTCGACCGTGATGCCGAACCGGTCCTCGACCGCGGTCACGAGCTCCAGCACGGCGAGCGAGTCCAGCTCCGGCAGCGTGCCGAACAGCGGGGTGGCGGCGTCGAACGTGCCGACGCGGTCCTCGATGCCGAGCGTCGTGCCGAGCACGTCCAGCACGTCGGCGAGCGTCACGCCCGCCTCCGCGGACGCCTCGGTGGTGGTGGCCGGTCCGGTGGTGGTGTCGCTGCTCATCCTTCTCCCCTGTCTGATGTGCGGTCTGATGTACGGGTGGTGCGCGGGTGGTTCGGTTCGGTGGCGGCGCTCACACGAGCACCTCCGCGGGCGCGGGGTGGCCGAGGAACGCCGTCGGGCTCGCGGTCAGGCCGTAGGCACCGGCCTGCAGGACGACGACGAGGTCGCCCGGCTCGGCGTCGGCCGGCAGCGGCACGTCGTCCGCGAGCAGGTCCAGCGGCGTGCACAGGCAGCCGACGACGGTCGCGGGCTGGGCGCCGTCGGCCGGGCCGCCGTCCACGCCGCCCGGTGTCATCCGGTCGCCGAGCAGCACCGGGTAGTTGCGCCGGATCACCTGTCCGAGGTTCCCGGACGCGGCGAGCTGGTGGTGCATGCCGCCGTCGACCACGAGGTAGGTGCGGCCGCGCGAGACCTTGCGGTCGATCACGCGGGTCACGTAGTAGCCGGCCTCGCCCACGAGGTAGCGGCCGAGCTCGAGGTGCACGTCGGCGTCCGGCAGGGCCGGCGCGAGGCGGTCGGCCACCACGGACGCGAGGCTCTCGCCCACGCGGGCCAGGTCGACGGGGCGGTCCTTGGGGAAGTAGGGGATGCCGAGGCCGCCGCCCAGGTTCACGTACCGCACGGGGCCGGGCGCGTGCTCGGCCAGCGCGACCACGAGGTCGGCGGTGGCGCGCTGGGCGTGCGCGATCAGCTCCGCGTCGAGGTTCTGCGACCCGGCGAAGACGTGGAAGCCCGTCACGTCGGCTCCCGTGGCGCCCAGCCAGGCCAGCAGGTCGGGCACCTGCTCGGCGTCGACCCCGAACTGCTGCGGCCCGCCGGACATGCGCATGCCCGAGCCGCGCACGGCGAAGTCCGGGTTCACGCGCACCGCCACGCGAGGGGTGACACCGAGGTCCTCGCCCGCAGCGACCACGCGGCGCGCCTCCGTCTCGGACTCGAGCTCGATCAGCACGCCCGCCGCGACCGCCGAGCGGATCTCCTGCGGCGTCTTGCCCGGGCCGGCGAAGCTGATCCGGTCCGGGTCGGTGCCCGTGTCCAGCGCGGTGTGCATCTCGTGCGCCGAGGCGACGTCGAGCGCGTCGACCAGCCCGGAGAGGTGCTGCACCACGGCGGGCATCGGGTTGGCCTTGACCGCGTAGCCGAGCCGCACGTCGCCCAGGGCGGCGCGGACCTCGGCGACGCGGTCGGTGATGCGGCGGCGGTCGTACGCGAAGAACGGTGTGGAGCCGACCCGCTCCGCGAGCCGGCGCAGCGGCACGCCGCCGACCAGGAGCTGGCCGTCGGCCACGGGGAGGTCGGGGACGCCGGGGTGGGAGGGGATCTGCGGGGCGGCCGGGGGCGCGGGGGCGTCGGTGGTCATGCCGGCACCTCCGCCGTGACCTGCGCCCGGATGGCCGGGCGGTCCAGCTTGCCGTTGGGGTTGCGCGGCAGCGTGCCGGTCAGGCGTACCTCGGCGGGCAGCATGAACGTGGGCAGGCTCTGCCGCATCTCCTTGAGCAGCCGGTCGGTGTCGACGTCGTCGGGCGCGGCCGCGACGAGCACGATGCGCTGGCCCAGCCGGTCGTCGGGCACGCCGACGGCGACCGCCTCGCGCACCAGGCCCGTGCCCAGCGCGGCCTCCTCGACCTCCGTGGGGCTCACGCGGTACCCGGACGTCTTGATCATCTCGTCCGTGCGGCCCACGAAGTACAGGTAGCCCTCGGCGTCGCGCACCACGGTGTCGCCCGACCAGACGGCAGGCTCCGGCACCGCGCGCCACGGCTCGTCGTAGCCGGGTACGGGACGGAACCGGGCCGCCGTCCGCTCCGGGTCGTTCCAGTAGCCGAGCGCGACGAGGCTGCCGCGGTGCACCAGCTCGCCGGGCTCGTCGGGCGCGCACGGCGTGCCGTCCGGGCGCAGCACCAGCACCTCGGCGTTGGGGATCGCGCGGCCGATCGAGTCGGGCCGCTCGTCGACCTGCGCCGGGTCCAGGTAGGTGGACCGGAACGACTCGGTGAGCCCGTACATCAGGTACGGGGCGGCCGTCGGGAACAGGTCGCGCAGCTCGCTGAGCAGGGTGCGCGGCATGCGCCCGCCCGTGTTCGCGAAGTAGCGCAGCGTGCGCCGCGCGCGCTGCGGCCAGTCGGCGGTGGCGAGCTGCGTCCACAGCGGTGGTACGCCCGTGATGCCCGTGACGCCGTAGCGCTCGCACACGGCCGCGACGTCGCGCGGCAGCAGGTAGTCGAGCAGCACGGCGTGCGCGCCGACGGCGAACGCCGTGGTGAGCTGGCTCAGGCCCGCGTCGAAGCTCAGGGGCAGCACCGCGAGGAGCACGTCGTCGGCGGTGTTGCCCAGGTAGGTCGACACGCTGGTGGCGCCCACCACGAGGTTGCGGTGGGAGAGGACGACGCCCTTGGGCGCGCCCGTGCTGCCCGAGGTGTACAGGATCGCGGCGATGTCGGTGTCGGGGCCGGGGCGCGCGAGGGCCACGTCGACCCCGTCGTCCGCCTCGTCCGTCGCAGCCGGCCAGGCCGCGACCGTCACGCCCGCGGGGACGTCGACGGAGGCGGGGTCGTCCGGCAGGTCGACGAGCAGCACGGTGGTGAGGCCGGCGTCGTCGAGCCGGTCGCGGACGGCGGCGAGCCGGCCGGCCGAGGTGACCAGCACGCGGGCCCCCGAGTCGCGCACGACGTGGGCCACCTGCCGGCCCTTGAGCAACGGGTTCACGGGCACGAAGACGCCGCCTGCCGCGGCCGCGCCCCACAGGGCGGCCACGGTCTCGAACCGCTTCTCCAGGTACACGGCCACCCGGTCGTGCCGGCCGACGCCGTGCGCGGCCAGGTGGTCCGCGGCCCGGCGCACGGCGCGCCACAGCTGCGCGTACGACAGGGTCGTGTTCCGGGCGGACAGCGCCGGGGCGTCGGGCCGGAGGCGCGCCTGGTGCTCCACAAGCTGCTGGATGGCGGTCACGAGGATCACGGTAAAGCGCGCACAAGCCTTTTCGGCAGGCCGATGACGGGTGAATAAGGCCCTGAAGAGGGTGAACCACGGACGTGGCGAAAAATGCCGCCGACCTGCCCTGTCGGGGTCGTTCTGTCAATCCCCGTGGTGATGTGCACGAGGTGAATGTCCGTGCCAGTGCGGAACGTCATCCGCCGCCGGAGGTGAAATGCATAGTGAATTGCGCGTCACATCGCTTCTTTCACCTTGCCGGTGCTTTTCACCACGGCACCTGCGTGAGCTCGCTGTAGAGGTAGGAGACGGCCTCCGGCGGCTGGCTGGTGCGGCTCAGGTACATGGCCGGGCGCTGCGTGCGCAGCGGCACGGAGTGCCAGGGACGAGGGCCGGAGACCCGGGTCTGCAGCAGGGTGAACGGCAGCCCGTGGGCGAGCAGCACGTGCCGGTACACCGCCGGCGCCGCGGCGCGGAACACGTCGGGGTCGCTCACGTGGAGCACCGACGCGAACAGCCGCAGCCCCTTGCGCCGCACGGTGCGGAACACCACCCAGCACGGCCGCCCGTCCACCACGGCGACGAGGTGGTGCGCCGCCGGGGAGCCGGCGTGGTCGCGGTAGGCGGCGAGGTCGGCTCCCGTGAGCAGTGCCTCGATGTTCGCGTGCCCCGTGACCAGGCGCGTTCCGCGCCGCGCGGGCAGCGGCAGGTTGACGGCGAGGGCGCCCGAGGTGTCCAGCCGGCGGAAGCCGAGCCGCTCGTTGAGGGGTACCACGGTGCCGCTCGGCGACAGGTCGGTGAGCTCGCGGTCGCGCTGCGCGAGCATGGCGCGCACGAGGCGCAGCGAGTGGCCGCGGTACTCCTCGAGCACGCACCACGCGGCGAGGTTGCACACGGGCCGGTCCCGGCCGGGCCCGCCCGTCTCGGAGTAGAGCGCGGCGTACACCCCCACCACGAGCCCGTCGGCCTCCAGGAGGAACCCGTGGTCGGGGTGGGTCGTGCTCCACGTGGGGCGCAGGGACCGCGCCCACTGCGCGGGGGTCAGCGTGCCGTCGAGATGCACGCTGAGGAATTCGCCCGCCCGCGGCAGATCGTCGGTGGTGATCGGTGCCAGGCGCACCCGGGGGGAATCGTTCACGAGGGCGAGTATGGTCCCCATGAAATGTCCTCGGAACGCCTCGTCGCGGGTGAAAGGGGCGCACCGGGGCCTTTTCATCCGGTGCTTTCCTGTCACATGGTGCCGGATGCATTTCTCACCCTGCGTTCACCCCGTGTATTTGCTGCCCCGGCCGGTCGGTGCCGGTCACTATCGGGTGATGGCCCACAACGAGCACGGTCGACCGGCCCGCGTGGCGCACGTGCTCCTCGTGGCGCCGGCCTGCGACGGGCACGACGTCGGCGAGTCCTGGCTGGCGCACCAGTGGGCCGCCCGGCTCTCCGAGCGGTTCCACGTGACGCTCCTGTCCACCTACAAGCGCGGTCACGTGCCGCCGTCGCGCCAGCTGCCCCGCACCCGGGTGGTCGAGTGGGCCGAGCCGCCGGTGGTGCACCGGGCCGAACGGCTCAACAGCCTGCTCCAGCCCGCGTACGCACCCTTCTACGTGCGCGCGCGGCGGTACGTCCGGCACCGGCTGACGGCGGGGGAGCGGTTCGACGTCGCCCACCAGGTGACGCCCGTGGCCCTGCGGTACCCGTCGCCGCTCGTCGGCCTGGGCCTGCCGGTCGTGGTCGGGCCGGTGGGCGGCAGCCTGGAGTCCCCGCCCGCGTTCGCCCGCGAGGAGGGCGGCACCCCCTGGTACCAGCGGCTGCGCCGCCTGGACCGGAGCCGGTTCCGGCACGACCCGCTGCTGCGGGCCACGTTCGAGACCGCCGACTGCGTGGTCGGCGTCGCGCCCTACGTGCGCGAGATCCTCGGCGACCTCACGCTGCGGCGGTTCGAGGCACTGGGTGACGTGGCGGTCCAGGAGGTGCGCCCCGCCGTCGACCGGTCCGGCCGCCGGGACCCCGTCCGGCTGCTGTTCGTCGGACGCCTCGTACGCACCAAGGGGGCCCGGGAAGCGATCCGCGCCCTGTCCCGGCTGCGCGACCTGCCGGTGCACCTCGACGTGGTGGGCGACGGCAACGACCGCGCGGCCTGCGCGGAGCTGGTCCACGACCTCGGGCTGGACGACCGGGTGACGCTGCACGGCGCGGTACCCCGGGCCGACGTCGACCGGTTCTACGAGCGCGCCGACGTCTTCCTCTTCCCGAGCTACCGCGAACCCGGCGGGGCGGTGGTCCTGGAGGCCATGGCGTACGGCCTGCCGCTCGTCGTGTGCGACCGGGGCGGACCGGGCGCCAACGTGTCCGACGCGTGCGCCGTCCGGCTGCCCGTCCGGTCCCCGGACCAGCTCGCGGACGACGCCGCCGGTGCGGTGCGGCGCCTCGTCGCCGACCCCGGGCTGCGGCTCCGGATGGGGGCCGCGGCTCGCGAGCACGTGGCCGCCCACCACCTCTGGTCCCGCCGGGTCGACCGGATGGCCGACCTCTACGAGCAGGTCGCCGCGGAGCGCGCGCGGACCCGGACGCGGGCCGCCGGATGAGCGCGGCACGAGGCGGGGCACGAGGCGGGGCACAGCGTGGTGCAGCCGGCGGGGCGCGGCACAAGGGCCCGCGGGGACGGCATGCGCGCGGCACGGCGCAGCGGGTGAATCCCGCGGGCGGGACCGGCCAGCGGATGAGCGACGGCGGGTCCGGTGCCACGATGGAGCGCATGAGGACTCCGTCCCCGCGGAGGGTGCTCCGATGGGCAGTCGGCGCGCTGGCCGCGACGGTGCTCGCGACGCTCGCGCCGGTACTTCCCGAGCCGGCGCCGAGCGGGTTCGTGTCCGGGGCGCCCGGCCCGAGCACGCCGCCCGACCCCTTCGTGTCCGGGCTGTTCACCACGGGCCGGCCGACTGCGTCGCCCTCGGCGTCGATGTCGCCGTCGCCGTCGCCCGCCGCCTCGGGAGAGCCGTCCGGGACGCCGTCCGCCGGACCCTCCGTGCGGCCCTCCCCGGAGCCCTCCGACGACCCGTCCGGGCGGCCGTCGGAGGAGCCGGTCCGCACGAGCGGCACGCCGATCACCTTCCCCACCTCGAAGTCGGCGGGGCTGCCCGCGGGGTGGACGCCGAAGCAGACCCGCACCGGCGATTTGTGGATCCGCAAGAACGGGACCGTGGTGCAGGACCTGCGGATCACGAACGGCGTCATCCACGTCGCCGCGAAGAACGTCACGCTGCGCCGGGTGCACGCCGTCGGGTCGCAGGTGGTCAACGCCGGCGGTGACGCGTGCGGCACCGGGCTGCTCATCGAGTCGTCCACGTTCGTCGCCGGATCGGGCCAGACGCGGGACACCGACGTCCCCGTGGTCGGCGACGGCGGCCTCACCGTGCGCGACGTCGTCATCGACGGCGTGCCCGAGGGCATCCGGGTGGGCGCCAAGCAGTGCGGCGACGTGGTGGTGGAGAGCTCGTTCGTCCGCATCGTGCCGCCCGACGTCTGCGACGACTGGCACGGCGACGGCGTCCAGGGCTACGGCGGCGGCACCGTGACCGTGCGGCACACCCGGATCATCATGCGCGAGACCGCGGACTGCTACGGCACCGCGCCCTTCTTCTACCCGAGCGGCCAGGGCAACACCGCGCTGACCGTCGACGGTCTGCTCGTCGAGGGCGGCGGCTACGCCTTCCGCGCCGGCACGCCGGGCACCGTGCGCAACCTGCAGGTGGTCCGGGACAGCTGGGGCTACGGCCCCGTCGACGTCGCCTGCTCCGCCCTGAGCCACTGGCAGGCCCACGTGGTCACGGTCAGCAGCTCGACCGGCCGCACGACCCCGGCGGAGGAGATCCGCTGCACGGGCGTCGGCAACTGACGCTGCGCCTACCCGGGCCGAGCCCGGCTGGTGGCTGATGCCACGGAACTCCTCTTCGAGACCGAGGTTGCTTCGCTTTGAGGCCCTCCAAAGCGAAGCAACCTCGGTCTCGAAGAGAATCCGGGGCCGGACGGCGGCGGCCCCGGCGCCGTCAGGCGCGGGAGCTCGTGTCGCGCTCCCAGGTCGTGAAGTCGGCCGCGCGGACCGCCCGCCGGGCGCGCAGCCGGCCGGCGAGCACCACCGCGAGGAACACCGGGACGCGCGGCGCCAGGAGCGGGCGCTCGCGGAC
The DNA here is from genome assembly GCF_024171955.1 of Promicromonospora thailandica. Classification (GTDB taxonomy): domain Bacteria; phylum Actinomycetota; class Actinomycetes; order Actinomycetales; family Cellulomonadaceae; genus Promicromonospora; species Promicromonospora thailandica. The sequence goes on from NZ_JAMTCS010000006.1 coordinate 194,693, forward strand.
CACCTGCCAGAGGTCGCCCAGCCCCGTCCGGGCCTCGGCACCGCGCAGCCCGGCACGGTCGGCCTGCACGTTGCCCGTGGTCACGCGGGCGCGGCGGCGGACGAGGTCCCCCAGGGTGCGCGCCGGGTGCACCACGACGGCGACGTCCTGCACCACGACGCGCTCGGCGGGGGCGAATGCCTCGGACAGCACCAGGTCGTCGGCCATCACCTGGGGGAGCGCGGCCACGCGGCGCACGCCCTCCCGGGACACCGCGAGCACCCCGCGCCCGAACAGCCCGGTCCGCACGGCGGGCAGCGCCTCCCAGACGTCGTAGTACCAGCGGGCGAGGAGCGTGACCCCCGTCCGGGGCAGCGTCCGCGACGGCGCGGCGACGGCGACCCCGCCCGGCTCACCGCCGGCGACCACCTCGGCCAGGCGCGCCACGCCCTGCGCCGTGATCTCGACGTCGGCGTCCAGGTACACCCGCGGGTACGTGCGCGCCGCGAGGTCCCCGGCGCGCAGGGCCGCCGCCTTGGACGGCTCCGGCAGGTCGAGCACCCGCACCGGGTACAGCCCGGCCACGCGCGCCGTGCCGTCGGTGCACCCGTTGCAGGCCACGACGATCTCCAGCAGCCCCGGATCGGCGCACAGCGCCTCCAGGAGGCGCCCGATCGTCCGCTCCTCGTCGTGCGCGGGGATCACCACGGACGCCACGGGCACCCGGCCGGTCATCGGGGCAGCACCGCGTCGCTCGCGCCGAGCACCGGCGGGCGCAGGCTCGGGCGCAGGAGCGCCCGCAGCGTCGGCCAGGACGCCCTGTGGCCCAGCAGGCCCCGGCGCAGCTCCACGAGGAGGGTCGCGCCGTAGTACAGCCAGGCCGCACCGGTGCCGCGCCGCCGCCGGATCAGCCGCACCCGGTTCAGCATCTGCATCGTGTGCGTCGCGTGGCTCGTGCCCGAGGCACCCCCCACGTGCATGCCGCCCGCCTCCGGGGTGTAGACCGAGGCCCACCCGCGGTCCCAGGCGCGGAGCGCGAAGTCCGTCTCCTCGGAGTAGAGGAAGTACGACTCGTCGAAGCCGCCCAGCTCGTCGTAGCACGCGCGGTCCACGAGCCAGATGGCGCCCACCGCCCAGTCCACGGTCCGCTCGGTCCGGTACTCGCGCGGGTCGTCGATCCGCTCCGCGAGCATCGGCAGGCCCGTGAAGCTCAGCCCGCCGGCGCGGGCCACGGTCGGGGTGCGGCGCAGCGTCGGCGACAGGCTGCCGTCCTCCTCGCGCGTGCGCGGCACCACGACGCCGACGCCCGGGCGGCGCAGCACCTTCAGCATCCGCGGCACGGCCTCGGCGTCGAGCTCCACGTCCGGGTTGAGCACCAGCACGGCGGACGTCTCGGGCGCGTGCCGCACCGCCCGGTTCATGCCCGCGCCGTAGCCGTCGTTGACGCTCTCCACCACCGTGCAGTCGCCGCGGCCGCGCAGCAGCGCCAGGGTGCCGTCCGTGGACCCGTTGTCCACCACGACCGTGACGTAGGGGACGTCGCCGAACGCCGCGGGCAGGCTGTCCAGCAGGGCGCCGACGTGCCGCTCGCTGTTGTAGGTCACGACCACCGCTGCCACCTCGGCGCCCATCAGCGCAGCCCCTTCACGAAGGTCCGGGCCGAGTCCGCGAGCCGCGTGGTGTACCGGTCGCCGTGCCGGAGCCACGTGGCGACGTCGTCGGCGGTGTCGTGCGCGCGCAGGCTGAACCGCGCCTGCCGCCACGTGCCCGGGCGGGCGAGCGCGCGGTCGCTCGTGTACACGCGGTCGTAGCGCAGGCGGCGCAGCGCGGTCAGCGTGCCGCGGTCGTACCGGCCCAGCGGGCAGGCCGCCGTCCGCACGGGCTCGCCGAGCACGTCCTGCAGCAGGTCGCGGGCCACCACGAGCTCCTCGTGCTGCTCGGCACGGCTCAGCCGGCGCCAGACGCGGTGGTGCATGCCGTGCGACCCGACACCCATGCCGGCCGCGCGGAGCCCGCGCACGTCGTCCGCCGAGAGCGAACCGGGCTCGCCGAGGCGGCCCGCGATGACGAAGAACTCCGCCGTCCGGCCGCGGTCGGCGAGCTCGGGCAGCGCCACGTCGACGTCGGAGGAGTTGCCGTCGTCGAACGAGAGCCGGACGTCCGGACGCTCGCCGACCAGGTCGAGCACGCGGCGGAACGTGTCGGCGCCGATCCAGTACGCGGCCTCCGCCGTCGGCACGCCGTGCGGGGGCGCGCCGATGCCGTGAAAGCAGAGATTGATCATTCGTTCATCGTGAGGGAAGAGGTACGCGCACGGAATGCGGGAGCGGGTGAATATCGGGGTGATTCCCGGGTCATTCGGGATCCCGTAGCGCGCCGGCCAGACCGGTCACCAGAAAGAGGGCGCCCATGGTCATCGGAAAGGCGAAGGCGTCGAAGAAGGAGAGGCTGACGAAACCCACCACCACCGAGGCGATCAGGGCGAGCGCGAGGTCGTGCGTCCGCTGGTCGGTGAGGGCCGTGCGCGCGCGGGCACGCAGCAGCACCCGGACCGCCGCGACCCCGATGCCCGCGAACAGGACGGTGCCCACCACGCCGACCGTGACGGCCAGGAGCAGGTACTGGTTGTCGAAGATCCGGTAGGTCGGCAGGAACGTGCCGAGCCCTCGCCCGAAGAGCGGGTCGCGCACGATGAACTCGCCCGCCAGCGAGAACGACCCCGTGCGGGAGGCGACGCTCGGATCCTCCGAGGCCCCCGAGAACAGCCCGAGGATCGAGTTCAGCATCCCGGGCGCGACCACGATCCCGGTCACGCCGCCCGCCGCGGTGACGCCCAGCATCCGGCGCCGGCGCGGCCCCTTCCAGCCGATCAGCAGGATCACCAGGCCCAGGGCTGCGCCCACGTAGGCGGACCGCGAGCCCGTCAGCGGCAGCAGCATCAGCGACGCCGCGGCGGGCGCCCACCGCAGCAGCGCCGGCCGGTGCGTGTGCTCGAAGCCGACGTGGAGACCGAGCGGCAGCAGCATCGTGACCAGCACGCCGAACTCGATCGGGTGCGTCGCCGTGCCCTGCGGGCGGATCCGGCCGTTGCGCTCGCCCAGCTCGTACGGCGAGGTCAGGGTCAGGCCGGGCACGTTGAGCCGGTCCACGAACAGCTCACCCAGCACGAACTGGGCGATGCCCAGCACGGCCATCGCGCCGCCGGCCAGCGCGAGCCGCCACACGAGCAGGTCGCGCCGGTCGGCCGAGACGATCCCGTCGTGCGCCAGCAGCAGCGTGCCCGACCAGGACAGCACCGACAGGAGGGCGACGTCGGCGGGGCTGACCTCGCTCGACACGATCGGCCGCGACATGGCGATCACGTACGAGAGGCCGACGCTGAGCAGGAACAGCCCGAGCGCCACCCGCACGAGCCGGGCACCGCCGAGGCCGGGCCGGGCCTTGCCGACACCGATGAGCACCCACAGCAGCAGGGCGGCCAGCCCGGCCACCATCGACGGCGCCCCCGCGCTGCCGAGCGGCCCGAGGACCAGCTTCGACGGCACGGCGAACAGCAGCACGAGGTAGACCGAGAGCCACGTGACGACGTCGAACGGCAGCCGGCGCCGGAACATCGGCGGGGGCGGCGCCGCGTGCCGCTGGGTGGCCGGCGGCCGCGTCTGCGTCACCGGGGCTCCGCGGTGGAGGCCCGGGCGGCCGCGTCGTCCCTCCGCCGGTCACGAGGGTCGGGTGCGGGGTTGTGCCACGCGGGCGCCACGCTGGGCAGGCGGACGGTCGGCGGCTTGCCCGACGCCGGGTTGCCGACCGGCGGCTTGCCCACCACCGGCTTGCCCGACGGCGTGGCCCCGCCCTTCGGGGCACCCTGGGGCTCGATCGACGGCGGGCCGACCACGGGCGGCCCGGTGACCGGACGGCGCCCGCGGGCCCGGCTGCGCTGCACGCCGTCGATCGCCACGGCGCCGACCACGGTGACCACGAGCCCGACGCCCACGGCGGCGATCAGCATGCGCACGGTGCCGCTCATGTCGGTCTCCGCCTGCTCGTCCTTGGCCAGGACCAGCGTCGACACGATGGTGTCCGGCGGCGCGTCGACCTCCTCCTGGAGCCGGCGCAGCTCGTCGGGCACGGACGACGTGATGAGGTTCAGGGTCTCGAGCGCGCGCCCGGGCGTCGCGTCCGTGACGTCGACGGCGATCACCGGGCCGCGGGTCGACTCCTCGATGGCGACGACGTACTCGGTGTCGGCCGAGCCACCGGTGAACCGTGCCTTGGCGACGTCGCTCTCGTAGTAGGCGACCACCACGCGCGCGGGCAGGTCGAGGCCGCCGAGCGCGAGGAACGGGTTGCCGCCCACGCCCACGGCCTGCTCGGAGGGCACCAGCAGCACCAGCGCCCGGGCGGTGTACACGGGGGGCTCCATCGTGGTGGCGCCCCAGCCGAGCGCGGCGGTCGCCAGGACGCCCACCACGGCCACGATCCACTGGCGCCCCACGGCTGCGATCACGTCGAGGAATGACATGTGTTCACCCTTTCCGGGCGTTTCACGCCACGCTCGACAAAGGTATCGTGCCAAGGGCCGGGAATGGAGAGGGCAGTGCGATATCCGCGCGAATTTCGCCCGCCCGGCCCGAATTTCGCCCGCACTCGACAAATGGCGGAGAACCGATGACGCTGTGGGACCTGGTGCGTGCTGCGCTGCGGCGCTGGCCCGTGCTCGTGGTGGGCGCCGTCGTGACCCTGGGCGGGGTCTACGCCACCACGCTGGACGAGGGCGTGTACTGGAGCCGCACGCAGGTGGTCTTCCTCGCGCCGCCGAGCACCGCCTACCCCAACGCCCTGCGCACCACGTCCGAGGACCTCATCATCACCGCGGGCGTGGTCGCCAAGGCGGTGTCCGGCCCGGACGCCGTCACGAAGTACGCCTCGCCGGACGCGACGCTCGTGGGCGAGGGCGTGCGGGACGGCTGGTCCGTGCGGCTGCCCGACACGGGCGGCCAGTGGGCCACCCACTTCGCCGAGCAGGTGCTGTACGTCGAGGTGGTCGCCGCGACCGCCGAGGAGGTCGAGGAGCGGCAGCACGCGATCATCGCGCAGATCGCCCACGAGCTCGACGCGCTCCAGCGGGACGCCCGCGTGGAGCCCGTCAACGACATCACGGTGACGGTCGCCCCCGAGTCGACGGTCGTGCACCAGGTCAAGGGTTCGCGGGCCCGGGCAGCTGGCATGGCAGGCGTGCTGGGCGTCGCGGTGACGCTGTCGCTGATCGTCGTGCTGGAGACGCGCGCCCGTCTCGGCCTCGGGCGCGCCGGCGCCGTGACCCCCCTCAGCCCTGCGACCGGCCACGGACCTCGTCCTCCACGATCCGGGCGACCTGCCGCTGCGTGAGCTCCCACGACCGCCCGGTCACGCTCGCCGCGGCCTTCTCCGCCTGCCCGGCCACGTCGGCGTGCGTCACGGCGGACGAGAGCCGGGCGGCGATGCCCTCGGCCGTCGGCTCCGCCCACGCGACGTACGGGTTCGGCAGGTCGGCCCGGGCCAGGGGCGAGTCGTTGACCACGGGGACCACGCCGGCGGCGAGCATCTCCTCCGCGACGAGCGAGATGTTCGTGAACGACATGGCCAGACCCGCCACGGCCGTCCCGTACAGGGCGTTGAGCCCGTCCGGCGTGAGGCGCCCGTGGTAGGTCACCGGGAACGGCAGGTCCGTCGGCCGGGAGCCGTAGACGTGGATCGGCTGGTCCGGGTGCTCCCGGTGGAAGCGCTCGAGGGCCAGGACGGCGAGCAGGTAGCCGCGGCGTCCGACGTCGGGCTTCGCGTACAGCACCACGCCGGACCGCGGCACGGCGGGCTCGGGCAGCCGGTACGTGGCCGTGTCGCAGCCGAACGGGACCAGGTCGCTGTCCTGGCCCAGCTCCGACCGCAGGCAGCCCGCGACCATGTCCCCGAGGGCGATGCGCCGGAACGGGAACCGGTACGTCATGGCCGCCAGCTCGTACTCCGAGCCCCGCGGGTAGAAGTACGGCTCGTAGTCCTGGATGAAGTACAGCCGGTGCGTGGGCGTGTCGTCGTAGGCGAGCATGACGTGGGCCGACTCCCAGGACGACGCCACCACGGCGTCCAGCCCGGCGAAGCCCTCGCGCGCGTCGCGGACCTCCGCGCGCACCCCGGGCCAGCCCGCGCGGAGCTCGGCCGTGCGCTGCGCGACGTCGAGCCCGTGCCGGTCGTACAGCAGCACCACGCACCTGTGCCCGCGCGCCTCCAGGCCCTCGACCATGCGGAACAGCGTGGTGTGGCCGCCCGACCCCGCCGCGGGCGGCGACGTGACCCAGCCGACCGTGAGCGGGCGGTTGCCGGGCACGGGCTCCGGCGTCGCGAGCGTGGCCGGGACCGCGCGGGCGACGTCGGCGACGTCGAGGTGGAAGGTGAGGTCGCGCGCGTCGGTCGCGCGGTAGGCGCGGGCGGCGACGCGCTGGGCCAGCCCGCGCGGCCCCACCTGCCGCAGGCGGCGGATCGTCGCGGTGGCCCTGGTCAGCCGGTTCATCGGTAGGTCTCCTCGCTCGTGGTGGTCCGCAGCGTGGTGGTCCGCGGCGTCGTGGTCCGTGTCGTCACAGGCCGGACGTCGCCCAGCGCAGGTAGGTCAGCTCGGTCCGTGCACGGCGCACGACCCGGCGCACGGCGGCGCCGCGCGGGTGCCGACCGGTCCGCGCCGCCCGCTGCGCGCGCCCCGCGATGCGCGCGGTCGCGAACCAGGCGGCCGACTTCGGCCACGACTCGGCCGCCAGGTCCAGGTACTGCGCCGGCGACTCGCCGCGGTCGGCGGCCGCGGCGGCGTACCGCAGGGCGTCGCGGGCCAGCGCGGCGCGCGCCCGGTCGTGCAGGTCGCGGGCGTCCGGGAGCCGGTCGCCCACGTTGGCGAACAGCCGGTCGTAGGCGTCGGCGCGGGCGCGCAGGTCGAGCAGCGCGCCGGACCCCTCGTTCACGCTCAGGCTCCCGGCGTGCTCGCGGTGCAGCGCCTGGTCGGCGCCGCCCACGTACGCGACGTCGCTGACGGCGGCGAGCCGCAGCCACATCTCGACGTCCATCGTGAAGCTCAGCTCCGGGTCCAGCGGCCCCACGTCGTGCAGCAGCGCGGACCGCATGACCACCTCGGGGGAGGTGATGCAGCTGACGCCGGTACGGCACCGCTCGGCGAGCCAGGCGTGCCCGTCCCAGACCGTCCAGGTGAGCCCGCCGAGGGCGGGCCGCGGGTCGGTGCCGTCGTCGAAGTGCTGCGGGTGGCCGTAGACCAGGCCCACCTCGGGGTGCTGCTCCAGGACCGCCGCCGCCCGCGCGAGCGCGCCCGGCGGCAGCAGGTCGTCGGCGTCGAGCCGCACCACGAGCTCGCCCGTGCTCTGCGCCCAGCCGCGGTTGAACGACTCGACCTGCCCGGCGTTGTGCTCGTTGGCGACCACGCGCACCTGCGGGTACCGCCCGGCCAGGCCGTGCGCGACGGCGAGGCTGTCGTCCGTCGAGGCGTCGTCGACCACGATCACCTCGACCTCCACGCCCTCCTGCGTCACCAGGCTGCCGACCGTCTCCGGCAGGAAGTGGCCGTAGTTGTAGCAGGGCACCACCACGGAGACCGTCGGGCGGTGGTGCGGCGCCGCGGGCGCGGCGCGCCGCACCTCGCGCGGCCGCAGCGGCGACCGCACCCACGAGCCGAGCACCCGCACCAGGCCGCCGGTGGCGCCGCGGTCCGGGCCCGGGGCGCCGGTCGCGTTCCGGTCCACCCAGGCGCGCCACGCGGTCACCGCGCGGTCGAGCGTCCCCGGGTGAGCGGCCGGGGCCGCGGGGGCGCTCATCCGACCACGGCGCGGTCGCGCCCGCCCGGCGCCCCGGCCCGGGCCGTGCGGACCGCCGCGTGCAGCGCGCCGACGACCCGCTCCTGCTGCGCCGCCGTGATGCCGGGGAACATCGGCAGCGACAGGATCTCGCCCGCGTGCGCCTCGGCCCGGGGCGCCGTGCCCGGGCCGAGGCCCAGGTGCGCGGTGGCGGGCAGCAGGTGCACGGGTGCGGGGTAGTGGATGCCGTGGCCGATACCCGCGGCGGACAGGGCCTCCGACACCGCGGCCCGCCCCGGCACGCGCACCACGTACAGGTGCCACACGTGCACCGCCCCGGGTACCTCGCGGGGCACCACGACCTCGGGCACGTCCGCGAACGCCTCGGCCAGCAGCGCGGCGTACCGGCCGGCGGCCGCCGACCGGAGGGCGTTCCAGCCGTCCAGGCGGGTCAGCTTCACCGACAGCGCCGCGGCCTGCAGCGCGTCGAGGCGCGAGTTCGTCCCGACCTCCAGGTGCTCGTACCGGCCGACGCCGCCGTGGTTGCGCAGGCGCCGGGCACGCAGGGCGACGTCGTCCCGCGACGTGAGGACCGCGCCGCCGTCGCCGAACGCGCCCAGGTTCTTGCCCGGGTAGAAGCTCGTGGCGGCCACGTCGCCCGCGCCGCCCGAGCGCAGGCCGTCACGGCTCGCGCCCTGCGACTGGGCGGCGTCCTCGACCAGCAGCACGTCGGGACCGACCACCTCGCGCAGCCGCGCCACCGGCGCCATCTGCCCGTACAGGTGCACGGCCACCACGGCGCGGGTGCGCGGCGTCAGGTGCGCGGCCACGTCCTGCGGGTCGATCAGGTAGTCGTCGTCGACGTCGACGGGCACGAGCGTCGCGCCGCAGCGCAGCACCGCCTCCGCCGTCGCGAAGAACGTGTTGGCCGGGACGATCACCTCGTCGCCCGGGCCGATCCCGGCCGCCTGCAGCGCGATCTCCAGCGCGTCCGTGCCGTTGCCGACGCCGACGGCGTGCCGCGCGCCCGTGTGCTCGGCGAGCTCCCGCTCGAACCGGTCCACCGCCGGGCCCAGCACGAACGCGGACGTGCGCAGGATCTCGTCCCAGCGCTCGCGGACCTCGGGCGCGACCTCGTCGGTCTGCGCCTGGAGGTCGAGGAAGGGCACGGGCTGGTCTGCGGCCGCGGGCTGGGCGGGCGCCGCGTTCGTCGTGGTCTCGGTCATCGGGTCGTTCCTCTCGGTCGGGTGGCCGGGGCGGCGGGCCCGGCGGCGTGTGCCGGTTCCGGGACCGGCGCCGCACCGGCGCCGGGGTCGTCGTCCGTCGTGCGTGCGGCGGGGTCCTGGACGGCGGGGTCCTGGACGGCGGGGTCGTCGTCCGCGGGCCCCGGGCCGTCGAGCGCCGCGCGGGCGGCGCGCCAGCGCGGCACGGCCCAGGCGAGCGTGGTGGCGAGGTAGACGACGAGGGTGACCACGCCGCCGAGGAGCCCGCCGAGCAGCGGGTCCCCGGCGCGGCCCGCGACGAGGATGCCCAGGGCGACCGCGCCCGCCCCGGCGAGGGCGGGCACCGCGAGCGCGAGGGCGAGCGCGCCCACCTCGTCGCGCGAGCGGCGCAGCAGCACCAGGTAGGCGGGGACCAGCACCCCGACGCCGACGGCGGCCTGCGCCACGCCCACGCCGAGGCTGCCGCCGAGCCGCGCACCCGCCAGCACGGCGGGCACCAAAGCGGCGAGCCACACGACCTGCACCACGAGCACGCCGCGCGAGCGGCCCAGCGCGTAGAGGTAGCCGGCCACGACGTCGGCCAGCACGCGGACCGCCCCGGCGGCGGCCAGGGGCACGAGGATCCCGGCGGCCGGCTCCCACCGGGCGCCGTAGACCAGCACGACCACGGGGTGGGCCAGGGCCGCGAGCATCGCCGCGGCCGCGACGACGGCCCACCAGACCGGCCCGAGCAGCGGTACGAGGGTGGCGCGCGCCCGCTCCCGGACCTGGGAGAACGCGGGCAGGGTCACCGAGCGCAACGCCGAGCCCACCAGGGTCATGGGCCAGGTCGAGATGTTCGCGGCGAGCACGTAGTAGCCGAGCTCCACGGCGCCCGCGGCGTTCCCCAGCACCACGCGGTCGACCGACAGCAGCACCCAGGAGAGCAGGTTCGCCGCCGCGACCGGCAGCCCGAAGGCCAGCACGGACCGCGCCACGGTGGGGTCCCACGAGAGGCGCAGGCCCGTGCGCGCGATCCAGAACTGCAGCGCGACGCCGCACGCCTGCCCGGCCACGCGCCCCACGGCCAGGCCGATCAGCCCGTGCCCGAGGGCCGCGAGCACGAGCGTGACCACGGCGCCGACGCCGAAGTCGACGGCGGTCGAGCGGAACAGGCCGCGCTGGTCCAGCCGCCGCTGCAGCGCGGCGAACGGGACCACGCCGAGGCCGGCGAGCAGGAACGTGCCCGCGAGGATCGCGATCGGTCCGGCCGCGCCCGGCCCGCCCATCGCGGTCGCGAGCGCGGGCGCGGCGAGCGCGGTGCCGACGGCGAGGGTGCTGCCCGTGGCCAGGCCGAGCACCGCGACCGGCCCGGTGCGGCGCTCGAAGTCCGGGCTGCGCACCAGGTCGGCGCTCAGCCCGAGGTCGGCCAGGGCCATGACCACGCTCTGCACCGTGAGTGCGATCGCGTACAGGCCGAACTCCTCGGGCGACACGATGCGGGCGATGACGATGCCGAGCCCGAGGTTGCCGAGCCGCACCACCAGCGTGCCGGTGGTGCTCCAGCGCAGGGCACGGGCGACGCGCCCGCTCAGCTCCTCAGCCATGCGCCGGCCTCTCGCGCAGGCGCCCGCGGGCGGTGTCGCGGGCGACGAGGGCGGCCGTGCGGGCGAGGGCGCGCGCCGAGCGGCGGCCGGCCGCGGGGGCCTCGCGGTAGATCTGCTCCAGGTGCTGCGCCGACGACGCGAGCGAGAACCGGTCGGTGACGACCCGCTGGCCGAAGGTGCCGAGGGTCGCGCGCAGCAGCGGGCGGCGCACGAGCGGCTCGAGCGCGTCGGCCAGCGCCGCGACGCCGTCCCCACCCGACCCGTACCAGCCCTGCTCCAGGAACACGGGCAGGCTCTGCTCGTCGAGGCGGCGCCAGAAACCGCGCTCGCCCTGGACCACCACGGGCTTGCCGAAGGCCATGCCCTTGAGCACCGAGCTGCCCATGCCGAGCACCACGTCCGCGGCCTCGTACGCGGGGCGGGGGTCGTCCAGCGCCCCGGCGACGACGACGGCGCGCCGTCCCGCGGCGGCGTTGATCTCGGCGGCGCGCGCGGCGACGTCGGCCGAGCGTGGGCCCTCGCCCGCCACCAGCAGGCACAGCGCACCGGTCCACCCGCCGCGGCCCACGAGCTCCATCGCCTCGAGCACGCCCGCGGTCTTGTCGAGGTCGTCGGACAGCCGGCAGACCACCGACAGCACCACGTCCTGGGGGCCGAACCCCCAGCGGTCCCGCGCCGCGGCGCCTCCGCCGGTGCCGGGCGCGTTCGCCGTCGTGTCGATGGGCGGCTCCATGAGCCGCACGTCGCGATGCCGGGCGGCCGCCTCCTGCGCGAGCAGACGCGTGCCCACGATGAGCGGCACGTGCCGGGGGATGTAGCCCGACACGTACATCGACAGCGTGGTCACCACCGCGGGCGTGCCGAGCAGCAGGTGCGGCCCGAGCGCGACGTCGATCGCGGGGCCCCACTCGTAGGCGTGCACGACGTCGGCGCGCAGCCGGCGCACCGCCGAGACGGCGTGCGCCATGTTCCGGGGCGACGGCCAGGTCAGGTGCGTCGGCAGCGTCTCCAGCTCCAGGCCGAACCCGCGGGCGACGTCCCACAGCGCGCCGCCGGGCGGGGCGAGCACCACGACGTCGTGCCCCCGCGCGGCGGTCTCGCGGGCCAGCTCCAGCGCGTTGAGCTGGCTGCCGCCGATCTCCATGTGGTGCACGTACACGACGACCCTCATCGCCGGCCTCCCACGGCGGTGCGCGGGGTCGCGCGGGGGGTCAGGGCACGCGCGGGCACGCCGGCCCAGGTCTCGCCGTCCGGCACGTCGGCCAGGACGACGGCGCCCATGCCCACGACGGCGCCCGCGCCGATCCGGACGCCGGGGCGCACGGAGGCGTTCATGCCGAGGTAGGCCGCGCGGCCCACCCGCACGCCGCCGCCGAGGGACACCCCGGCCGCGAACGTCGCGAAGTCCTCCACCACGCAGTCGTGGGTCACGGTCACCCCGGGCATCGCGACCACGTGCGCGCCCAGCCGCGCGTCGGCCGTGATCGTCACGCCGGCCAGCAGCACCGCGCCCTCGCCCACGGGGCACGTGCCGGGGTTGCGCACCGACGGGTCGACGACGCTCCCGAAGCGCGGGCCGTGGGTCAGCCGCTCGTGCACGGCGGCGCGGGTGCGGCTGGGTCCGACGCACAGCACGAGCTCGGCGTCCGGGTGGGCGGCCGCCTCGGAGACGGGGCCCAGCACGGGCACGCCGCCCACCGACGGCGGCAGGTCGGCGTGCCGGTCGTCGAGCACGCCCAGCACGGGCCGCCCCGCCTCCCGCGCCACGGCCAGCGCCTCGCGCGCGAGCCCGCTCGCACCGACCAGCAGCAGCGGCCCGCCCCACGCCGCTCCCATGGTCACCGCTCCCCGGGTGCGCGGACCGCCTCGACCACGCGGTCCAGCTCGGCGTCCGTCATCTGGTGGAACAGGGGCAGGATCAGGGTGGCGCCCGTGAGGCGCTCGGTGACGGGCAGCGGCACGTGGTCCCGGCCGGCGTGCGCCGGCTGCAGGTGCGCGGCCATGATGCCGCGCCGCGCGGAGATGCCCGCGGCGGCGAGCGAGCGCAGCAGCCCCTCGCGGTCGACGGGGTACGGGGGCCGCACCTCCGCCCACAGCGACTGCACGTTGCCGGCGCCCCAGGCGGGGTCCTCGACGAGGCGTAGCCCGGGCACGTCAGCGAGGCGGTCCCGGTAGCGGGCGGCGATCTCGCGCCGCCGCGCCACGATCTCGGGGAGCCGGCCGAGCTGCACGAGCCCGACGGCGGCCTGCAGGTCGGTCATCCGGAAGTTGAACCCGATCTCGCCGTACTCCTCGGGCGGCGAGACGAGCGACGCGTGGCGGTCGGCCGCCGAGACGCTCATCGCGTGCTCGCGCAGCCGCCGGGCGCGGTCGGCCCACTCCGGGCGGCTCGTGGTGAGCATGCCGCCCTCGCCCGTGGTCAGGATCTTGCGGGGGTGGAACGACCAGGCGGCGATCTCCGCGCCCGCGCCGACGGGGCGGCCGCGGTACGTCGACCCGGCGCCGCACGCGGCGTCCTCGACCACGACGATCCCGAGCGGGTCGCACAGGGCGCGGATCGGGTCGAGGTCCACGGGTACGCCGCCCTGGTCGACGGCGATCACGGCGCGCGTGGCGGGCGTGAGGGCGGCGGCGACCGTCTCGGCCGTGACGTTGCCGGTGGCGGCGTCGACGTCGGCGAAGACGGGGCGGGCGCCCACGTAGGTGGGGGCGTTGGCGGTGGCGACGAACGAGAACGACGGCACCACGACGTCGTCGCCCGGGCCGATGCCGGCCACGACGAGGGCGAGGTGCAGCGCCGTCGTGCAGCTCGACGTCGCCACGGCGGCGCGGGCGTCCATGGCGCTCGCGAACGCGGCCTCGAAGGCCGCGACGCGCGGTCCCTGCGCCACCCAGCCCGACTCGATCACCTCGGCCACCGCGGCGATCTCCTCGGGGCCGAGCCACGGCCGCATGACGTCGACGCGCGGCAGGCCCGTCTCGACGGCGGTCATGCGGTCACCCCCGCGCCCGCCGCGACCCAGTTGCGGTCCTCGATGCGGCCCAGCATCTCCTGCGGGCTCTCCGGGCGGCCGCGGAACCACTCCACCAGGTCGGCCACGCCCTGCTCGAAGCTGGTGCGCGGCTCGAAGCCGGTCAGCTCCCGCACCAGCGTGTTGTCCACGAGCAGGCGGCGCACGTCGCCCGGGCGGGCCTCCAGGCGCTCGGGCTCGAGGTCGGGCCGGCCGGCGAGGCGGGCGACCGTGGAGACCAGGTCGTTGATGGTCACCTCGGCGCCGGAGCCCACGTTGACGGTGCGGCCGACGGCGGCGTCGCACCCCGCGATGTCGGCCAGCGCCCGGGCGGTGTCGGTGACGTGCAGGAAGTCGCGCGTCTGCTCGCCGTCGCCGTACACGAAGGCGGGCAGGCCGCACAGCGCGCGCACGATCGTGCGGGGCAGCACCTCGCCGCTGTCGCCCTCGAAGTGGCTGCGCGGGCCGAAGGTGTTGAACGGGCGCACCACCACGACGGGCATGCCGTGGGTGCGGTACGCGGCCCGGGCGTACGCCTCGCCCGCGAGCTTGGAGCCGCCGTAGACCGTCTCGGGCCAGGTGGGGTGCTTCTCGTCCATGGGGGCGTACTGCGCGGTGCCGAACACCTCGCTGGAGCTGACGTGCACGAACCGGCCGACGCCGGCGGCCCGGGCCCGCTCGAGCAGCTCGAGCGTCGCGGTCGCGTTGACCTCGTGGTTCTCGCGCGGGTCGTGCAGGCTGTGCCGCACGCCGAGGCAGGCGAGGTGGAACACGACGTCCGCGTCGTCGACCAGGGCGAGCGCGGCGGCGCTGCGGACGTCCTCGGCCACGAGCCGCACGCGGGCGTCGTCCGCCACGTTCTCGCGCCGCCCGTTGACGAGGTTGTCGACGACGGTGACCGAGGCGGCGTCGCGGCGCAGCAGCTCGTCCACGAGGTGGCTGCCGATGAACCCGGCGCCGCCGGTGACCAGCACGCGCGCGTCCTGCAGGGCGGTCATGCGGCACCTCCGGCGAGCTCGAGGGCCTCGGACCCGAGGGGGGAGACGCCGCCGCCGGCCGCGAGGCTGCGGTCGGCCGCCTCCAGCACGTCGAGCACGCGCAGGCCCGCGGCCCCGTCGGTCAGGGCGGGGCGCCCCTCCTGGATGGCGTCGGCGAGCTCGGCCACCATGGTGCCGAGGGCCTCGCGCTCCTCCAGGGCGGGGGACCAGGTGTCGCCCAGCCGGTAGGAGATGGTCGCGGCCCGGCGCTCGAGGCTGTCGAGCGCCTGGGTCTCCAGGTCCACGCCGCGGTCGTAGACGCTGATGCGCTGCTGCGGGTTCAGGTCGTCCCAGACGAGCGTGCGGCGCGAGCCGCCGATCGTCATGCGGCGGATCTTGGTGGGGCTGAGCCAGTTGACGTGCACGCTGGCCACGGCGCCGCCGTCGAGCGGCAGCACGAGGTAGCCCACGCAGGACCGGCCCGCGCCGATGGGGTCGGCGCCGTGCGCGGCGACCGAGCGGGGGCGCAGCCCGCCCGGCAGCACGAAGTCGATGATCGACAGGTCGTGGGGCGCGAGGTCCCAGAACACGTCGACGTCGGGCTGCACGAGGCCCAGGTTGATGCGCACCGAGTCGATGTAGAGGATGTCGCCGAGCTCGCCGTCCGCCACGAGCTGGCGGATCTTGCGGGCCGCGGGCGTGTAGCAGTAGGTGTGGTCGGTCATCAGCACCAGGCCCCGGGCGTCCGCCTCCGCGACCATCTCGGCCGCCGAGCCGGCCCGGTCCGCGATGGGCTTCTCGACCACCACGTGCTTGCCGGCGCGCAGCGCGGCCAGGGCGATGGCGTGGTGCGTGCCCGCGGGGGTGGCCACCGCCACCGCGTCGATGTCGTCGCGCTCGAGCAGGGCGGCGAGCGACGTCTCGACGTCGGCCCCGCCGTTCGCCGCGGCGACGCGCGCGGCGCGGTCCGCGTCGAGGTCGCACACGGCGGCCAGCTCCCAGCGGTCCGACGCCGCGAAGTTGCGCGCCAGGTTGGGTCCCCAGTACCCGGCGCCCACCACTGCCGCGCGCAAGATGTCGTGGTCCATGCTGCCTTCTTCCGGTATCAGCTCGGATCGGCCCGGCGGGTGTTTTTCGTCCCCCGCCCCGGGCTTCGGTCAAATGTACGTCCCGGCCCCGTGGCGCTACTGCCGGTGCGTTTCGATATCACCCCGCGGTGCCGCACATTCACCCGGAGACTGCTTTTTGCCGGGTGAACTCAGAAATGGCGCACGGGGTGATAAAGAATGTCGTGCCCGGGTATTCACCCGAGCGGTGCGGCGTCCGCCGTCGTGCGCTCGCCGGTGCGTCCGGTGAGGCGGTCGAAGACCCCCACGTAGGTGGCCGCCTGCCGGCGCCAGGACAGCTCGCCCTCGATCCGGGCGCGGCCTACGGCACCCATCGCGCGGGCGCGCTCCGGGTCGTCGAGCACCTCGAGGATCGCGTCGCCGAGGGCGGCCGGGTCGGTACCCGGCACGTACCGCGCCGCCTCGCCCGCGCTGCGCCGCGTCTCGGTCAGGTCCGAGGCGACGACGGGCAGCTCGTGGGCCATGTACTCGAGCGTCTTGTTCATGGTGGAGCGGTCGTTGAACTCGCTCGGCGGGTCGGGGGTGACGCCCAGGTCGGCGCTGGACAGCCAGCGGCCGATCGCGGCGTGGTCGACCTTGCCGGTGAAGGTCACGAACGGGTCCAGGCCGCGGCGCGTGCAGTCGGCCCGCAGGTCGTCGAGGGCGTCACCGAACCCCAGCAGCGCGAACCGCACGTCGGTGCGCCCGCGCTCGTGCACCACGTGGTCGGCGGCGGCCAGGAGGCGGTCCACGCCGTCCTGCGCGCCCATGATGCCCACGTACGCGACGAGGTGCTTGGCCTGGTCACGAGCCCCGGGCTCGGTGTCGCCGCGGCGCATGAGGTCGGCGTCCGGCGTGCTCAGCACCACCGAGCTGCGCGCGGGGTCGACCCGGCCGCGGCGCTGCGCGATCTCCTGGTAGGAGCCGTTGGTCGAGATGACGTGGTCGGCCGTCCGGTAGGTCGCGCGCTCCAGGAGCAGCAGGGCCCGGTAGAGCAGGTCGCGGCGGCCGAACTTGGCCAGGTACACCTCGGGGCACAGGTCGTGCTGGTCGTACACGAACCGCACGCCGCGGCGCAGCCGCCACAGCAGGGCCAGGAGCCAGAAGGTGTCCGGCGGGTTGCAGGCCTGGATCACGTCGAACGGGGCGGTGCGGTGCACGCGCGCCGCGGCGCGCGCGGTGCGCCACCAGCAGACGGCGAACTCCCGCACGTACCCCACGGCGCCCCGGGACGGGGGCGGCGGGGCGTACGAGTGCACGGTGACCTCGTCCACCTGGAACCGGGCCGGCTCGTCGGGGGTCTCCTGCGGGCAGACGACGCTCACGCGGTAGCCCGCGTCCGTCAGCGCGCGGCACTCGGAACGGACCCTGCGGTCGATCCGGAAAGGCAGGTTCTGGATGATCACCAGCACGTGCGGGGCGGCGGGAGGCATGTGCGAAATTCTTGCCCGGCCCGGCGGGGGCAGAAAGCGCGGGAGGGGGTGAACCAGCGTTTCACCCGGCATTGTTCATCCACAGATCACCCGGGTTCAGGGGTGGCATTTTCCGGGGTGGTATGGCAGGGCGGTGGTGAAGCACAGAAATGGCGTCGTGATATCGCAGCGGTGATAGCGGGCGGTGCGGCGGCCGGTCGGCCGGGCCGCGTGGCCCGTCGGCAGTGCGCGTGGCCCGTCGGCAGTGTCGGTGAGCCCGCCTAGGCTTAGGGGCGATGACTTCCCTCTTCGACAGCCTGTCCCTGCCCGGCCTCGAACCCGCCGCGCCGGGCGACGAGGCGCGCCTGCCCAGCACGGCACCGCGCTGGGACGACGACGCGCCGGACGGCGACCCGGGCGAGTCGGCGCTGCCCGCGGAGCCCGAGTGGCTGGCGGGCCTGCCCCACGAGTCCGAGGCGCCGCGCGCCCGGGGCGCCTACGCGCACCTCGACCCGGAGGAGCTCCTGGACGGGCTCAACCCGCAGCAGCGGGCCGCCGTCGTGCACGAGGGCGGGCAGCTGCTCATCGTCGCGGGCGCCGGGTCGGGCAAGACGCGCGTGCTGACGCACCGCATCGCCTACCTGCTGGCCACCGGGCGGGCGCGGGCGGGGGAGATCCTCGCGATCACGTTCACGAACAAGGCCGCCGCCGAGATGCGCGAGCGTGTCGAGGGCCTGGTCGGGCCCGCGGCGAACCGCATGTGGGTGTCCACGTTCCACTCCGCGTGCGTGCGCATCCTGCGCCGGGAGGCGACGAACCTGGGTCTGCGGTCGAGCTTCAGCATCTACGACGCGGCGGACAGCCAGCGCCTCATCACGCTGGTCACGCGCGAGCTCAACCTCGACCCCAAGAAGTACCCGGCGCGCGGGCTGTCCAACAAGATCAGCGACCTGAAGAACGAGCTGGTCGACCCGGAGACCTACGCGCGCCAGGCGAGCGCCCACGCCGAGCAGGAGGCGCAGGCCGAGCCGGCGGGCGGCATCCGCAGGCCCTGGGGCGGGCAGTCGGCGGACGAGCGCAACGCGGCGACGCCGAAGTTCGACCAGGTGCTGGCCGACGTCTACACGCGCTACCAGGCGCGCCTGGCGCAGGCGAACGCGCTGGACTTCGACGACATCATCATGACCACGGTGAACCTGCTCCAGGCGTTCCCGAACGTCGCCGAGCACTACCGCCGCCGGTTCCGGCACATCATGGTCGACGAGTACCAGGACACCAACCACGCGCAGTACACGCTGGTGCGGGAGCTGGCGGGCGTGGGCGTGTCCGACGAGACGGGCCTGGACCCGGCCGAGCTCACCGTCGTGGGCGACTCGGACCAGTCCATCTACGCCTTCCGCGGCGCCACGATCCGCAACATCCTGGAGTTCGAGAAGGACTACCCGGCCGCCACCACCATCCTGCTGGAGCAGAACTACCGCTCCACGCAGAACATCCTGACCGCGGCCAACGCGGTGATCTCGCGCAACGCGGGCCGCACGCCCAAGCGCCTGTGGACCGACTCCGGGGCCGGGGCCAAGATCGTCGGCTACGTGGCGGACGACGAGCACCAGGAGGCCCGGTTCGTCGCCGACGAGATCGACAAGCTCGGGGACGCCGAGGGCGTGCGCCCGGGCGACGTCGCGATCTTCTACCGCACCAACGCCCAGTCGCGGGCGCTGGAGGAGGTGCTGGTGCGCGTCGGGCTGCCGTACAAGGTGGTCGGCGGCACGCGCTTCTACGAGCGCCGCGAGGTGAAGGACGCGGTCGCCTACCTGCGCGCGCTGGCCAACGAGGACGACGACGTGAACCTGCGCCGCATCCTCAACGTGCCCAAGCGTGGCCTGGGCGACCGTGCGGAGTCGCTCGTGGCGACGTTCGCCGACCGGGAGCGCATCTCGTTCGGTGCCGCCCTGGAGCGTGCCGACGAGATCCCGGGCATGACCACCCGGTCGCTCAAGCCGCTGCTCGCGTTCCGCGACCTCATGCGGGAGCTGCGCGGCCTGGTCGACGACGGCGCGGCGCCCGCCGTCGTGCTCGGCGCCGTGCTCGACCGCACCGGGTACCTCGCGGAGCTGCGCGCGAGCGAGGACCCGCAGGACGAGGGCCGCGTGGAGAACCTCGCCGAGCTGCACGCGGTCGCCGTCGACTTCGGGGAGACCGACCCCGAGGGCTCGCTCGCGGACTTCCTCGAGCGGGTGTCGCTGGTCGCGGACAGCGACCAGATCCCCGACGAGGACGTGGCCGACGGCGCCGCGGAGGAGGCCCCCCGCGAGAACCAGGGCGTCGTCACGCTCATGACCCTGCACACGGCCAAGGGGCTGGAGTTCCCGGTCGTGTTCCTCACGGGCATGGAGGACGGCACGTTCCCCCACATGCGCTCGCTGCACGACGACACGGAGCTCGCCGAGGAGCGCCGGCTGGCGTATGTAGGCATCACCCGGGCGCGCGAGCGGCTCTACATCACGCGGTCCTCGACCCGGGCGGCCTTCGGCATGTCCAACGAGTTCCCCGAGAGCCGGTTCCTCCAGGAGATCCCCGAGGACCTGTGGGACTGGCGGCGCCGGGAGTCGTCCACAGCGGCCATCCGCGCGGGCCGCGGCGGCTGGGGCGGCGGGTACGGCTCGGGCGGCTACGGCTCCGGGCGGGGCCCGCGCGGGTCCGGGTCCGGGTCCGGCTCGTCCTGGTCGGGCGGCCGGACGGGCGGGTCGCGCGGGTCCGGCGCGTCCGGCTCGGGCGCCTCGGGCGGTGGTCAGACCAACGCGTTCTCGCCGCAGCGCAAGGCGGGCGCGAAGGGCGGGTTCGGCGGCATCGACGTCCAGAAGAACGTCCCCAGCCTGGAGATCGGTGACCGCGTCACCCACGACTCGTACGGTCTCGGCACCGTCGTGGACGTCGAGGCGAACGCCGTCGTCAAGATCGACTTCGGCACCAACGGCACCAAGCGCATCGCGCTGAAGTACACGGCGATCACGAAGCTCTGAGCGACCCCCGGCCCAGCCGGGCCGGCCCAGCTGGGCCGGTCGCCACGGGCGTCGCTGACGCGGCCTGAGGTCCGCCGTCGTCCCCTCCTTTTCTTCGAGACCGAGGTTGCTTCGCTTTCGAGGCCTCCAAAGCGAAGCAACCTCGGTCTCGAAAGGGAGGGGACCACGGCCCGCCCCGTCCCGCGGGCAGGCTTGGCGCCCGGTGCCCGGTATGGGCCACTATGTGTCGCCATGAGGATCCTGCTCTCGGCCGGCCGCCTGTTCGTGGCGCACTGGCCCGCGCTCCTGACGCTCGGGCTGCTGGGCGTCGCCGTGCGCAACGGCGCGATGTGGGGCGCCGTCGAGCTGAGCGACTGGAACTCGTTCGTGGCCCAGCTCCTGCTGATCGTCAGCCCGCTGGGCTACCTCCTGCCCGTGGTCGGGATGCTCTGGGTGTGCCGCGGCTCGCTCCCGGTCCTGCGCCCGGACCCGGCCCCCGCGCGCGGCGGGGTCCCCGGCCTGCTGCCCGGCTCGGGCGCACCGATGATGCCGTCCGAGAAGCGCGAGCGGCGCCTCGTCGACGTCGCCCTCTCCGTGCTGGTGCCCTTCCTCGTGGTGTACGAGGTCGAGGGCCTCATGGACGCCGACCGCGCCCGGTTCCTCAACGAGGCCGCCGCCGACGAGCTGTTCAACGACACGTTCACCACGCAGGGCGTGGACTTCACGGCCCGGCTCGGGGTCTGGTCCGGCTGGACGCTGTGCGCCATCGTCGCCGTCGCGTTCCTGCTCCGCTGGCTGCTGGGCCGGCTCGAGGGGCGGGTGGGGTTCCTCGGCATCGCGGTGCTCGGCGCGGTCCTGGAGATCTACTGGACCGGTCAGGTGGCCGGCCAGATCGAGACCGTGCAGCAGCGTCTCTGGGGTGTCGCGGAGGACCGGCAGCTCGTCGCGGCGGCGACCGGCTCGATCGGCTCGGCGCGCGAGGCGCTGGGGGAGACCGCGAACGAGACCGCGTCCGTCGCCGCCGACAACGCGGTCACCGTCCTGGAGTCGCTCGACGTGGTCCTGGTCGCGCCCCTGGCCTGGCTCGCGATCGGCGCCGTGGTGCTGGGCCACCGCCTCATGGAGCCGCCGTCCACCGAGCACCGCTGGCTCGACCGCATGACCTGGATCCCGTCCGGCCTGCGCTCGCTGCTGGAGTCGCTCACCGAGGACCTGCGCGCCCGGCTCTCCGCCCTGTGGGACGGGCTGAAGATGATCGTGCACGGCGGCCTCGGCCCCATGCTCGTCTTCTGCCTCGGCTACCTCGTGGTCATGCGGGCGCCGTACGCCGTCGGCTGGCTGGTGCGTGCCGTCACCGGCCCCGTGGACAGCGACACCTGGCTCGCCTTCAGCCCCATGGAGGCTGCGGCCGGGCTCGCGATCTCGCTGGCGCTCGCGGCGGCGCTCGTGGCGGCGACCGTCGCACGGCTGGTCGAGCACGGCCTCGCGGTCCGCGCGGAGGAGGCGGAGGAGCGCGCCGCCGGCCCGGTCACCGCGGCGGCAGGTCGGTCCTGACGTACTCCGGGCCCCCGAACGCGAGCCAGACCTGGGTGATCGTCGCGTCGGCGTCCACCAGCACGTACGACGTCACGTCCCACGACGGCTGCACGCTGAGCGAGTCCTCGGCGTCGGGCGGCAGGCAGCGGTAGACCGAGCCGAGCAGCAGGTCCGACGTGTCCTCCCCGTACCGCGTGCCGTCGTCGGCCACGAGGACGATCTGGCAGCCCGACAGGTCCGTCTGCGGCTCCGCCGCGAGCTGCAGCTGCACCTGGTACGCGACCGACCCGTCGGGGACCTCCACCGGGTCGCCGAACTGGGGCGCCGGCAGGGTCGCCACCTGCTCGACGTTCGTCACCGTCATGTCGACCTCGCGCAGCACGTCGGTGTTCGCCCGCTCGGGCAGGCTGAGGCCGAGGTCGTAGTACTCACCCGCGTAGTGCGCCACGCCGCCCTGCGTGACGCGGTCCACCTCGTGGTGCAGCCCCGTCGGCCACCAGAAGGCCCACACCCGGAACGACGACGCCCCCGCCGCCACCACGACCGCCACCGGCAGCAGCACGAGCCAGACCACGTTGCGCCGCCACCAGCCCGCCCGCGCGGCCTGCGGCGGCGGGCTCGGCGGGATCGTGCCGGGCAGCATGCCCGGCGGCAGGCTCGGCGCCGGGCGCTCGTCCTGCTCCCCGCCCGGCCCCGGTACGGCCGGGGTCACCAGCGTGGTCATGCGTCCCCTCCAGCGTCTCCTGTGCTCGCGTCTCCTGTGCTCGCGTCTCCCGTAGCCGCGTCTCCCGCGCCCGGCACGGCGAACCCCTGCGGCTCGGGCCGCACGGTCTCGGCCGCGTCCCACAGGGTGCGCGCCGCGCCCGCGGTGATCCCGAGGTCGACGACGGCGACGGCGTCGCGCCGCTGCTCCGCGTGCTCCTCGGACTGGCTGCCGCGGGCGAGCCGTACGGTCGCGCCCGCCAGGGCGTCCTCCGGCACGTCGAAGCAGTACGTGGCACGCCAGGCGTAACCCGGCTGGGACGTGGCGGACGCCGCGCAGTCGCCCAGGGCGGACGGCCAGAACCGACGGCCCTGGCTGTCGGTGACCTCGGCCCCCGCGAAGGTCGTCTGCGTCCGCGTGGCCCGCCACGTCACGTCGACGACGAGGAACGTGCCGCCGGCCACCGCCGTCTCCGTCGTGCCCTCCAGCGTGTCGGCGACGCGCACGTCGGTCACGGTGAGCTCCGCGTACGTGAGGTCGAGGGTCTCGCCCGGGACGCCCTCGACGACGACGGGCGTGTCCAGGCCCTGGTCCTGCGGCAGGTAGGTGACCAGCGCGCACCCCGCGGTCACGGCGCCGAGCACGAGCGCGGTGCCCGACCAGGTGATGCGGCGGCGTCCGTGCCTCACTGCTGCCCTGCCTCTGTGCCGGGCCCCGCCTGCCCGACCGGGACGTCGCCCGAGAAGGCCGCCTCGCCGACGTACCAGTGGCCGTCGTCCAGGCCCGCCAGGTCCTCCTCGACCCAGCCGAGGTCGATCAGCTCCAGCGGCACGGTCTCGCCCGCGAAGTCGCCGCTCTGCTCCCAGATGAACGCGAGGCGGTAGGTCACCCCGGGGTTCAGGATGCTGCGGCTCGTCCCGTCCGCGATGTTCACGATCGTGGGGGAGGGCAGGTCGGCCTCGCCGCCCGTCTCTGCCGCCGGCTCGCCGAACGGCTCCTCGGGAACGATGCCGACGCCGCGCGGGGCGGGCATGGTGTCGCCCAGCGTGACGCTGTACTCGGGCACCTCGCCGGTGTTGGTCACGCTCGCGACGACGGCGAGCATCTGGTTGCCCGGCTCCGGCACCAGCAGGCCCAGGTCGTCGGCGACGGCGGCCTTCTCGACGGTCACCTCGAACGGCCCGACCTCGACGGCGGTGCCGGTCACCAGCGGGGCGGTCTGCGCCTGGGCCGGGCTCCACGCCCCGAACGGTGTGAGGGCGACGAGCGCCCCGACGACGCCGACACCGACGCGCTGCGCGGTCGACATGTCATCGGCGACGGCCGCGACCACCCGGCGGCCGATCCGGAACGCGAGGTCGGGTCCGTCGCTGCGGGCGTGCTTCATGGCGCCCGATCGTAGCGGGGCACACAGGACGTTCCGGGCGAAAGTCCACGATGTCGACGTGACTGCGGCGGCGGCCCCGCCGTCGTCCGCCCCGATCCGCTTCGAGGCCGAGGTCGCTTCGCTTTGAGCGGCCTCAAAGCGAAGCAACCTCGGCCTCGAAGGTGATTGCCGGGGTGCCGCGTGTCAGCGGAGGCCGAAGGCCCGCGTCAGCGTCTGCGTCACCCCGTTGCCCTCGCTGTCGGTGACCGACGTCCGCAGCGTGGCGAACGCGGCCCCCTTCGGCGCCGACAGCCGCCCCGACCAGGAGCCACGGTCACGCGTGAGGTCGAGCCGCCGCCACGTGGCGCCGTCGTCGTACGAGACCTCGACCGTCGGGCGGCCCACCGTCGCGGTGATGCCGGTCAGGTGCGACGGCGTCACCGACAGCCGGGCGGTGCGCGCGGCCCGTCCGGCGGAGTCGGTGTCGATGCCGTAGTCGAGCTGGACCAGCGGCAGCGGCTCGGCCGCGTCGGGCCCCGTCGCGCCCGACGTGAACGTCCACTCCGTGCGCGTGTGCGTCGAGTACGTCCCCGTCCAGCCGGCCCGGTCGTTGTCGACCACGACGCGGTAGGGCAGCCGCTCGTCCGGCAGGCCCGTGACCGGCAGGAACTCCGCGTTGCTCCACTGCAGCTCGGTGTCGCCCTGGTAGAGCGCCGCCCAGTTGCGGACGGCGAAGTTGCCGCCGCCGGTGGACCCCAGGTGCCCGCTGCCGGAGTCGCCCCAGCCCGGCACCCGCACGTACATCTGGTCCAGGTACCGGACCGGCTGCAGGTCCAGCTCGCCCATGCGCGGGCGCAGGATCGGCCCGAAGAACGTCACCTCGCTGGTCGAGCGGGCCGCGTACCGCAGCACCTCGAGGGACGACTGCCCCATCTCGCCCGGCAGGTGGGCGCTCTGCGTCCACGACGTGTCCGCGTCCACCCAGTCCGTGCGCTCACCCTGCGCCGGGGCGGCGAGCTGGTTGCCCGCGGTCCAGCCGTGCCACAGGTCGAACCGGGACTCCAGGGCCGGGCCCGGACGCTCGTGCAGGAACGAGACGTCGACCCGGGCGAGGTCCCGCTTGGTCGTGGTCCATGTGGGCCGGGCCGGCACGGCGCCGGTCCAGTGGTGCACCACGTCGTAGGCGTACTCGGTGGTGGGGCTGGAGGTGACCGTGACCTCCGGCCGCCGGCCGTCCAGCGACCGCAGCAGCCGGTCGCCCTGGCCGGACGTCAGCGTCGCCACGGTCAGGGGTGCCGGCGCACCGGGGGTCCACGGCGCCTCGTCCCACGGGGCCAGGCGTCCGGTGCCCTCGTGCACGACGAGCAGCAGGCGCGCCCCGGCGTCGGCGGCCGCGTCGGCCAGCGGCGCGATCTCCTCGACCGTGCTCGCGTGCGCCACGACGGCGCTGCCCTTCACCGCGGGCGGCTTCGGGCCGTGCCCGGGCCCACCGGCCCCGGGTGAGGCCGCCGCCCGAGCCAGGTCGGCCACCCCCTCGACCTCGACCACCGGCAGCGTGCGCCGCCCGGCCGGCAGCGGCGTGGACCCGCGCCTGACGCGCAGGTCACCCAGCTCGGCCCGGCCCTGGTCGATCGTGAGGGCAGGCTGCTCCAGGCGGAGCTGCGTGCCGAACTCGAACAGCCCGTCCGTCACCTTCCGGTCCGTCGGCAGCGCCCACAGGCTGTCGTACTCCGGCCCCGGGAACATGGAGCTGGCCGTGAGGCCGCCGTTCGGGTACGAGCGCAGCACGTCCAGGCGCATCACCGCGGGATCGGTCTCCTGCGGCACCACGGCCTGCACCTGGACCACCTTGCGGGCGTCCAGCACGACGGCGCGGTCCTGGCTCAGGTCCACGTCGGTGAAGCTCAGCAGCGCCGCACCCTGCGAGCCCGGCCCGTTCGCGCCCTCGACGTCGACGCTCAGCCAGCCGCTGTAGCTGTCCACCGGCAGGCGCAGCACGGCGGTGCCGTCCTCGTCCAGGTCGGCACCCGCGAAGATGTCGTCCGACGTGACGATCACCTTGCCGCCCGCCGGGCGCCCCGCGCCGTCCTTCACCGTGATGGTGAGGTCCTGACGCTGCCCCTCCCGGGTCGCGCCCGTCAGGGTGCGGGCGCGCACCGCGCCCGAGCCGTCCGTCGCCACCACGCGCGCGGAGAGGTCGGCGTCCGCGGGCAGCAGCGAGAGGTCGGCCGTGAGCGTCACCGACGCCGTGCCGTGCGCCGGCACCGTGACCGAGTCCGCCGACAGGGCCAGGAAACCGTCCGGCACCGCGCCCTCGACCGCCAGGTCCAGGTCGACCGCCTCGTCCCCGAGGTTGGTGTACGTGATCGGCTTCGACGCCGGCTCGTCGGGCTCCTCGCCCCAGACGTGGAAGCCGAAGCCGGCGCTCGCGGTGCCGAACACGGTCGCGTCCACGGCCGCGACCGCGTCGACCCGGCCGCTGCCGGTCTCGAAGGCGGTGTGGTCCGGGGTGGCGACGGCCGTGCTGACGATCGCCTCCTTGATCTGCTCCGCCGTCCAGTCCGGGTGCGCCGCCGCGACGAGCGCCGCGGTGCCCGCCACGTGCGGGGTCGCCATCGAGGTGCCGCTCATGGTCGTGTACAGCCCCGAGCCGCGGGTGAGCTGCGAGCGGGCGGCCAGGATGTCGACGCCGGGGGCGCTGACCTCCGGCTTCATGCCGCCGTCGAGCGCAGGTCCGGTGCTGGAGAACTCGGCCAGGGCGTCCGACGCGTCGACGGCGCCGACCGCGAGGGCCGACGTCGCCATCGCCGGGGTGCCGACCGAGCGCGGGCCGGAGTTGCCCGACGCCACCACGAACAGCGCGCCGGTCTCGGCACTGAGCTCGTCGACCGCGGCGGCCATCGGGTCGTCGGTGCCCGCGGGCGCGCCGCCGAGGCTCATGCTGACCACGCGGGCGTCCTGGTCGCGGGCGGCCCACTCCATGCCGGCGATGATCCAGGACTCGTAGCCCCGGCCGTCGCTGTCCAGCACCTTGCCGACGTGCAGGCGTGCGCCGGGTGCGACACCCCGCTCGACGCCGTCGGAGGCGGCGCCGGTACCGACGATCGTCGAGGCCACGTGGGTGCCGTGCCCCGCGTAGTCCTCGATGAAGCTCTCGCCCTCGACGAACGACTCGGCCGCGGCCACCTGGTCCGCGAGGTCCGGGTGGGTCGGGTCGATGCCGGTGTCCAGGACGGCGACGTCGACCCCTTCGCCGGTGTTGCCGCCGGACCACACCTCGGGCGCGCCGATCTGGGCGGTCGACTCGGCGAGGTCAGTGGTGACCGGGCCGTCGAGCCAGACCTTCTCGATGCCGTGGGCGAAGGCGGGCGTGCCGTCCGCGCCCCGGGCGGTCTCGGCGCCCGACGTGGCGCCCGGAGTGCCGGTCAGCGCGGTCCAGAACGCGGCCGCGTCGTCGCGGTCCTGCGCGACGGCGGCGCCGTCGACACTGGGCAGCGCGCGCACGACGTCGGAGCCGTCGAGCGGGGTCGTGGCGCGCGACCGCGCCGCCGCCTCGGTATACCGCACGATCAGCGGCAGCGCGTCGGTGCGAGCGTCGTCGTACCCGTCGCCAGGAGCTGCGTCACGTTGAACAGGCGGTCGTCGAGGGTGCCGGCGGTGACGTAGGGCAGCACGGCGTCCGGGTAGACGTACGTGCTGCCGTCCCGCTCGGTGCGGTGGTAGGACGAGGCGACGCCGCCGGGTCCCGTGACCGTGGTGACGGTCGAGCCGTCCGCCGCGGTCGCGAGGGTGACGGTGTCGCCGGTGATCAGGGTGACGCTGCGCGAGCCGGGCGACGACGGCGGGAGCGCCGCCGTCGTGCCGCCCGGTGCGGCGGGGCCGCCGGGGCTCGCGGGTGCCGCGACGGAAGCCGTCGCGGCACCGACCGCCAGGGCGGCCGTCACGCCTGCGGCGACGAGCCCCCTGACGGGGGTGGAGATGGTGAGCACAGAAGTCCCTTTCGAGAGAACGTGCCCTTTTCCTAGTGCCGGGGGTCGGACCACTGGGTTTCGCGCGTGTAACAGCAGGCCGGAAACCTGGCCGATACCAGTCAGATGGCAGGTTCCGGACGGCGTCAGGCCGCCTCGGCCGAGCCCTCCGCGAGGTGCCGGACGCGGTCGAGGTCGGCGCCGCCGTCGGCCAGGAGACGGCGGGCGGGGGAGTCGGCGCGGGTGAGCCCGAGCAGCAGGTGCCCGCCGGTGATCTCGCGCGAGCCCAGCCGGATCGCCTCGCGCAGCGCGAGCTCCAGCGACTTCTTGGCGTCCGGCGTGAACGGGATGTGCCCGCGGCGCCCGCGCAGCGCCCGGCCCGCCCGGGCCAGCGCGCCCTCGCCGAACGTGGCCTCGGTGCGGCGCGTCACCTCGTCCAGGTCGATGCCGACGGCGGCGAGCGCTGCCGGGTCGAGCGCGTCGCCGGCCGTGAGGCCGTTCCGCGCCCGTCCGAGGAGCTCGGCGACGTCGACCCCCGCGGCGGCCAGGGCCTCGCGGGCCGGACCGGGCCGCGACGCGAGCGCGACGAGGAGGTGGCGGCCGTCGATCTGGTCGTTGTGGGCGTCACGCGCCACGACCTGGGCCTCGACGACGGTGGCGCGGGCGTCCTTCGTGAACTTCTCGAACATCAGATCCTCCGGTTGTACTTCTTGTGGACCGCCTGCCGGGAGACCCCGAGTGCGCCGGCGATGTCCTGCCAGGACCAGCCGAGCCGCCGGGCGCGCTCCACCTGGAGCGCCTCGAGGCGGTCGGCCAGCTCGCGCAGGGCCCGGACGGCGCGCAGCCCCTCGGCCGGGTCGTCCCCGGCGGCGGATGCGGCGAGTGCTTGCTGGGTCATGTGTCAACCTTGGTTGACGCAACGGAGCGTGTCAACCCTGGTTGACACATTGCCCTGACGCAGGCTGTGGTGACCGCCACGTAGAGAGCCGCGGAATACCGCCGCTTCGTTCGGAACCACAAGCAATACGGGGCTACCCTGTACCGGGATGTCTTGACGTCGAGACATCGCTTCAGCCGGGCTCCGGGCGACTACGACGTCTGAGGGCCGCATCCCGATGGAAGGACGCAGCAGGGTGGACCTGTTCGAATACCAGGCGCGCGACATCTTCGAGAAGCACGGCGTGCCCGTGCTGGGTGGGGTTGTCGCGACGACCCCCGAGGAAGCTCGCGAAGGCGCCGAGAAGCTGGGCGGCGGTACTGTCGTCGTGAAGGCCCAGGTCAAGACCGGTGGTCGCGGCAAGGCGGGCGGCGTCAAGCTGGCCCACTCGCCCGCGGAGGCCGCCGAGAAGGCCGCCGAGATCCTCGGCATGGACATCAAGGGCCACACCGTGCACCGCGTGATGATCGCCCAGGGCGCCAAGATCGCCGAGGAGTTCTACTTCTCGGTGCTCCTGGACCGGTCCAACCGCAACTACCTCGCGATGTGCTCGGTCGAGGGCGGCATGGAGATCGAGCAGCTCGCCGTCGAGCGTCCCGAGGCCCTCGCCCGCATCGCCGTCGACCCGGCCGTCGGCATCGACGAGGCCAAGGCCGCCGAGATCGTGGACGCCGCGGGCTTCGCGGACGACATCAAGGGCAAGGTCGCCGCCGTCATCCAGCAGCTCTGGACGGTCTTCGAGGCCGAGGACGCCACGCTGGTCGAGGTGAACCCGCTGGTCCGCACCGAGGACGGCGAGATCGTCGCCCTCGACGGCAAGGTCACCCTCGACGAGAACGCGGGCTTCCGCCACGCGGACCACGCCGAGCTCGAGGACTCCGCCGCGGCCGACCCGCTGGAGGCGAAGGCCAAGGAGAACGACCTCAACTACGTCAAGCTCGACGGCGAGGTCGGCATCATCGGCAACGGCGCGGGCCTGGTCATGTCCACGCTCGACGTCGTCGCGTACGCCGGCGAGAAGCACGGCGGCGTCAAGCCCGCCAACTTCCTCGACATCGGTGGCGGCGCCAACGCGCAGGTCATGGCGAACGGTCTCGACGTGATCCTGAACGACGAGCAGGTCAAGTCGGTGTTCGTGAACGTGTTCGGCGGCATCACCGCGTGCGACGAGGTCGCGAACGGCATCGTGGGCGCGCTCGACATCCTCGGCGACGAGGCCTCCAAGCCGCTGGTCGTCCGTCTCGACGGCAACAACGTCGAGCTCGGCCGCCAGATCCTGAACGAGCGCAACCACCCGCTCGTCACCCTCGCCGACACCATGGACGGTGGCGCCGACCTCGCCGCCGCCAAGGCTGCCGCCGCCTGATCGCCCGCTGAAGACTTCGAAAGCAGAGACTCCACAACAATGTCGATCTACCTGAACAAGGACTCGAAGATCATCGTCCAGGGCATCACGGGCGGCATGGGTGCCAAGCACACCGCCCTGATGCTCGACTCGGGCGCGCAGATCGTCGGCGGCGTGAACGCCCGCAAGGCCGGCACCACGGTGACCCACAAGGACCAGGCCGGCAACGACGTGACCCTGCCGGTGTACGGCACGGTCAAGGAGGCCATGGCCGAGACCGGCGCGGACGTCTCCGTCGTCTTCGTGCCGCCGGCCTTCACCAAGGACGCCGCCATCGAGGCCATCGACGCGGGCATCGGCCTGCTCGTGGTCATCACCGAGGGCGTGCCGGTGCAGGACACCGCCGAGGTGTGGTCGTACCTGCAGGGCAAGGAGACCCGGATGATCGGGCCGAACTGCCCGGGCATCATCACGCCGGGCGAGTCGCTCGCCGGCATCACCCCGCACACCATCACGGGCAAGGGCCCGATCGGCCTCGTGTCCAAGTCGGGCACGCTGACCTACCAGATGATGTACGAGCTGAAGGACTTCGGCTTCTCGACCGCCATCGGCATCGGCGGCGACCCGATCGTCGGCACCACGCACATCGACGCGCTCGAGGCCTTCGAGAACGACCCGGAGACCAAGGCGATCGTGATGATCGGCGAGATCGGCGGCGACGCCGAGGAGCGGGCCGCCGCGTACATCAAGGAGCACGTCACCAAGCCGGTCGTCGGCTACGTCGCGGGCTTCACCGCCCCCGAGGGCAAGACGATGGGCCACGCGGGCGCGATCGTGTCCGGCTCGTCCGGCACCGCCGCCGCCAAGAAGGAGGCCCTCGAGGCCGTCGGCGTCAAGGTCGGCAAGACGCCGTCCGAGACCGCCGACCTCATGCGCGAGATCCTGCAGTCGCTCTGACGACTCGCTGACCACGAGGCCCCTCGCCCCGGCCGCGCCGGGCGAGGGGCCTCGTCGCGTGGCGAACCGGGCTTTTACCCCAGACCACTCCGTCAGATCCATGTCCGGCCGTGATATCCGGGCAGGTTCACCCGGGCGCGCCGAAGGATGTCCCCCGTGTGACACCGGGGGGCGGGTGAAGATGAGGGCGTGAGCGCACCACCCCGCCCGACCACCGCCCCTCGCGCCCCGGGCGCCCGGACGAGCCGTCCGGCGAGCAGGCCGGCCGCCCGGCGGAGCCGGCTGGTCGACGAGCCCGCGCAGCCCGCCGGGCCGTCGACCCTCGCCCAGCTCGTCGCCGGCGCCGTCGCGTCGGCGCAGGCGCTGGTGCTGTCCCTCGCGGTCGTGGTCCTGCCCGCCGTCGTCGCCTACCTCGTCGGGACGGCGGCCCAGGCCGCCCCGGCCGACGGCGCCGCCGACGCCGTCCAGGTGCGCTCCGCGGTCGAGATCGCGGCGGGCCTGTGGCTCCTCGGGCACGGCGTGCCGCTCACCGCGGACGACGTCACCGTCTCCCTCGCCCCGCTCGGCATCGCGGTGCTCGCGCTGTTCGCCGTCTACGCGTCGGCCAAGCGGTTCGCCGTGACCACCGTGCGCTGCTGGGCCGCCGGCACGGTCGCGTACGCGCTGGGCGCCACGGGCGTCGCCCTGCTCGCCGGCAGCGCACCGGGCTGGTCGCTCGCGCTCGCGGCCGTGGGCGGCCTGGTCATGGGCGGGCTCGGCACCGGCCTGGGGCTCCTTGCCCGTCCTGACGCGCCCGGACCCGCAGCCCTGGGCGAACGCGCGGAGGTCTTCGCCCTGCGCCGTACCGGCCGCGACCTCGTGCCCGCGACGCTCCGGCTCGGCCTGCGCGCGGGCACGGTGGCGACGGCGCTGCTCGTGGGTGCGTCAGCGCTGCTGGTGGTCGCGTGGGCGGTGGCGGGCCGGGCGACGTCGTCCGACATCATCACCGCCCTCGAACCCGGCTGGACCGGCGGCATCGTGTTCGCCGTGGCCCAGCTCGCGCTGCTGCCCAACCTCGTGCTCTGGGCGGCTTCTTGGCTCGCCGGTGCGGGTTTCGCCGTCGGGGAGGGCACGAGCTTCACGCCCTTCGGCACGATCTCCGGGCCGCTGCCCGCGATCCCGCTGCTCGGCGCGCTGCCCGGCGAGGACTGGGCCAACGCGGTCAGCGCCTGGGCGCCGGTGCTCGTGATCGCGTGCGGCGTCGTGGCCGGGCTGTTCGCCTGGCGACGGCTCGAGCCGGAGCTGGTGCGCTGGACCGACGTCGCCTGGGTGCTCGCCGGTGTGCTCCTCACGCCGGGGGTGCTCATGCTGGCCGGCCAGTGGGTCGCCGCGGGTGCGGGCGGGCCGGGGCGGCTGTCGGAGGTCGGCGCGAACCCGCTGGCGTCCGCGGGACTGATCGCCGGCGAGGTGGTCGCGGGGGCCGCGGCGGTGCTGGTCGGCGCCACGGCGGACGCCTCGGGCATGCTGGCCCGGGTGCGGGAGAACGCGCAGGACACGCGCCTCGGCGCGGGCGTCGGGGCGATCTTCGCCACGGGTGACGACGTGGGCGGAGCGGCGCCGGACCACGTGCCGGACCGGGCGCCGGACCGCGTGCCGGATGCGGACGAGGGCGAGGCCGGGCGGGACGAGTCCTCCGCCGACGGTCAGGTGCCCGCCGACGCCTGACCGAGCCGCCGGCGCAGCTCCGGCATGCCGTCGCCGTCGAGGTCGGGCAGGAACGCCGGCCGCCCCGCCATCACCATGACGAGGGAGAGCAGCGGTCCCACGACCTCCGGGCCCCGGCCCGTGCGGAAGCCGGCGTCGGACGCCTCCAGGCGCAGGCCCTTGACCACGGTCCGGCTGTTCACCGCGAAGTCCTTGGTCGCGAAGAAGCGGGCCACCGCCGCGAGTGCCCCGGGGTCGGGGGCGTGCACCAGGCCGAGCGGCCGGCGGATGTCCTCCGCGTGGACGATCAGCTCGCCCAGCCCGCCCGGGCTCTCCCGGAACGGCAGCCGGATGGGTCCTGCCTCGGCGAACCGGTCCAGGGTCCCGCGCGGCGTGGCCCCGAGGAACTCCTCCAGGCGCCGCTGGTTGTGCACGTCCGGGTCGAACCGCGCCTCGGCCATGCTCCGCAGCCAGCGCACCGGGCCCAGCAGCGACGCGGCACCGAGGTGCGCGACGACCTCCTCCACCGTCCACTCGCCGCACAGCGACGGCGAACGCCACTGCTCGGCGGTCAGGGTGTGCAGGTCCGCCACCAGCGCGGCGTGCTCCCGGGCCTGGGCGGCGGACAGGTGCTCCATGCCACAGACCCTAGAGGGTCTTCCGTGGCGGCCGGATACCACGGGGTTCGACGACGTAGGCTGTTCGCCGTGCAGACGCCCTCCGGTCACCCCGTCGAGTCCAGCTCCGCCAAGCGCCTCGTGGTCCTCGCCTCGGGCGGCGGCTCCAACCTCGGGGCGCTCCTCGCGGCGCACGGCGACCCGGCCTACGGGGCGCGCGTCGTCGGCGTCGTCTCGGACCGACCCGGCGCGGGCGCGCTCGACCTGGCCCGGGACGCCGGTGTGGCCTCCGCCGTCGTCGCGATGAAGGACTTCGAGGACCGCACCGCCTGGAACGCCGGCGTGCTCGAGGCGATCTCGGTGTTCCAGCCGGACTACGTGGTCCTCGCCGGGTTCATGCGCATCCTGGCGCCGGAGGTGGTGCGGCGGTTCGAGGGCCGCATGGTCAACACCCACCCCGCGCTGCTGCCGAGCTTCCCGGGCGCGCACGGCGTCCGCGACGCGCTCGCCCACGGCGTCAAGGTCACCGGCTGCACGGTGCACCTGGTCGACGACGGCGTCGACACCGGCCCGATCCTCGCCCAGGCCGCCGTCCCCGTGCAGGACGGCGACGACGAGCCGACCCTCACCGACCGGATCAAGGTCGCCGAGCGCGCCCTGCTGGTCGAGACGGTGGGCCGCATCGCCCGCGAGGGCCTCTACGTCACGGGCCGCCGAGCCACGATAGGCCGCTGACGGGCCGGGCCGGGCCGGGCCGCCGTCCCCCTGCCGTCCCGCCGGATCCTCTTCGAGACCGAGGTTGCTTCGCTTTGAGCCGCCTCAAAGCGAAGCAACCTCGGTCTCGAAGAGGATCGGGCGGATGGCCTCCGGCGAGTCGGGCCACGGAGTTATCCACAAATGATGGTTGTTGATGTGAGTTAGCGGGTCTTGCATGGTCCGATAGGTCTCATGCGACCGCTCAAGCCTCTCCCCGTGCAGCTGGAAGTCATCGCCTCCCGGCAGGAGGGGTTGATCTCCGGGGCGCAGCTCGAGGAGATCGGGGTCGATGCGTCCTGGCGGCACCGGCTGGTGCGGCAGTGCCGGCTGATCCGGGTCGCCCGGGGCGTGTTCGACACGTACGTCGTACCGCCCCACCTGCGGACACATCCTGGAGTGCTCGACCATCTCCGACGCCGTGCGGCGTGGATCGGCCTGCTCGCGGGCGGCCCGGGGTCGACCGCCGTCGGCCTGTGCGCCCTCGCGCTGTACACGGTCAAGGGTCTGCCGCGCACGATCCGTCCCGAGGTGGTGGTACCCGGCGGGGGATGGCGGCCCGCGCGGGACGGGATCGTGTTCCGCGCGGCGGGTGACATGGTGACAGCCAGGTTCGCCGGGGAGTTCCGCATCGCGAGCATCACGGACGCGCTCGCCCTCGGCGTCGGCCAGATGCGCCGGGACGACGCCGTGGCCGCGATGGACGACCTGCTGCACACGCGGACCGCCACCGTCGACGACCTGGTGACGGCGCACGACCTGGCCCGAGGTCACCGGCACGTGGAGACCACGCATCCCTGGTGGCAGCTGGCGGACGGTCGCTCGGAGTCGCCGCTCGAGTCCCGGGCACGGTTGGCGTGCGTCGATGCCGGGATCCCGCCGGACACCCTGCAGCTGGAGGCGGTGGACGGGGACGGCGTCTTCCTCGGCCGCGTCGACCTCGCGTGGCACCTGCCCGACGGCACCTGGCTGCTGGCCGAGGTCGACGGGGCCGAGGTCCACGACACCCCTGAGGCCGTGTTCCGGGACAGGCGGCGGCAGAACGCACTCGTCGCGGTCGGCGGGTCGCGGCTGCTGCGGTTCACCGCCACGGACGTGCGGGGGGCGATGGTCGAGACCCTGTCGGCAGTGCTGCGAGCGGCGGGCTGGATGCCGGGCAGGTACGACGACGACGGCCGCCCCGCGACTCTCGGCGCAGTAGGAACTCTCCTGTGAGACCAAGGGGAGGGGCGGGGAGCGAGGGCGGATTTCACCCTGGTGCCCGATATGTTGTGCGCCGTGACCGTCGAGACGCCGCCCGCGCCGCCGCTGCGGAGGAACAGTGCCTACGTGCTCCTCACCACCGGGCGGTTCGCCCAGGCGATCGGGGCCGGAGTCGGCACCTTCGCGATCCCGCTGCTCGCGTTCGAGGTGACCGGGTCGGTCGGGCAGGCCGGGCTGATCAGCGGTCTCGGGCAGGTGGGCGCCCTCCTGGCGACCCTGCCGGCCGGCGTCGTCGCGGACCGCGTGAACCGGCGCGCGCTCCTGCTGGTCGCCGCCGCCACGGGCACGGCGCTGTGGGCGACGGTCGTCGCGGCGGGGCTCGCGGGCGGCCTGAGCGCGTGGCACCTGGCGGCGGTCCTGTTCGGGTCGTCGGCGGTGAGCGCGTTCGTGAACCCGGCGTCCGGCGGGGCGCTGCGCGCCGTCGTCCCCGCGGCCCAGATGCCGAACGCGATGGCCGTCAACCAGGGGCGGATGGCTGCGGTGGCCCTGTTCGCGGGGCCGGTCGGCGGGTTCCTGTACGGCATGGCCCACGTGCTGCCGTTCGTCGGCTCGGTGGTCGGGCACGCGGTCGAGCTGGTGGCGGTGGCGTTCGTGCGCCGTCCGCTCAACGAGGTCCGCACCGAACCCACCCACCCGCTGGACGACCTGCGCGAGGGCCTGCGGTTCGTCGGGCGCGTGCCGCTGTTCCGCGCCGTGCTCGTGCTGATCACGCTGCTCAACCTGACGTCGATCGCGCTGGTCGTGGCGATCAACCTGGAGCTGGTGCGCACCGGCACCGACCCGCGGCTGATCGGGCTCGTCGACGCCTGTGCGGGGATCAGCATGCTCGCGGGCGCGATCGTCGCGGGCCCGATCGTGCGGCACACCCGCGTGGGCCGGTTCGGGGTGCTGACCGTCGGGGTGCTCGCCGGGGCGCTCGCGGTGATGGCGCTCGCGCCGACCTACTGGGTGTTCGTCGCGATGCTCGCCCTGGGCGTGTTCCTCTACCCGGCGCTCAACGCGGGGTTCACCGGCTACCTCACGGTGATCGTGCCCGACCGCATGATGGGGCGCGCCACGTCGCTGCTCGGCCTGACCGGCCTGGTCGCCGCGCCCGCGGCTCCGGTCCTGGGCAGCGCGCTCCTGGAGGGCTGGGGCATCGGCGCCACCCTGTGGGTGATGGTGGGTGCGATGGTGGTGCTGCT
Source organism: Promicromonospora thailandica (assembly GCF_024171955.1). Lineage (GTDB taxonomy): Bacteria > Actinomycetota > Actinomycetes > Actinomycetales > Cellulomonadaceae > Promicromonospora > Promicromonospora thailandica. The sequence continues at coordinate 231,121 of NZ_JAMTCS010000006.1, forward strand.
CGTGGCGCTCGCGCTCACCCGGCCGCTGATGCGCATCGGGACGCCGGACACCTGGGCGGCCGACGCGCTGGCACAGGGGACAGGGGCTCAGGCATCCGGCTCGGCCGCCAGGTCCCGCGGGCCGACGGCCAGGAGAATCTGGTAGTACTTCCGCTCGGGGTCGTCGGGGTCGGCACGCTTGGCCGCCGCCGTCCGGTCCCACCACTTCTCCATGACGGCGAAGACCTCCTCCATCATCTGCTCCGCCTCCTCGCGGGTGAAGAAGGCGCCGCTGGCCGTGCCCTGGTGGAAGTCGTCCCGGGAGCCGGGGGCGTCGCGGTCGCGCAGGAACATCTCCCGCGTCCACCGCAGGATCGGGTCGAGCATCTGGTCCTCGTCGCCGACCTTCCCGTCGAGGAGGAAGCGTTCCACGAGCGGGCGCCACACCCGGTCGCGCTTGTCGCGTGCGAGCTCGGGCGCCTCCTCGATGAACCTGTGCTTCGCGAGCACCCGCAGGTGAAAGCTGATCGCGTTGGCCGGCTCCCCGAGCGTCCTGGCGAGGTCGGCCGCGCGGGCGTGCTCACGGACGTTGAGCTCGACCATGATCCGCTGCCGCAGCGGGTGGGCCAGGGCCCGCATGGTCTCCGGATCCGTGATGCGGAAGGGCTCCTTCGTCGCCATCGGACCAGGTTAACAAAGTTCCGCACCACCAGTTGCGCAATCCTCATTGCGCAACTGCAGTTGCGCATCTACGGTGGTGGCCATGACGACGCTCTGGAGAAACCGCTCCTACCGGCTGCTGCTCACCGGCGCCACGGCCGAGGACGTCGGCGCGGCCGTCGGGGCGTTCGCCGTCCCGCTGGCGGCCTACGCGGTCACGGGGTCGGTGGTCGAGGCCGGTGTGATCGCGTTCGTCGGCCAGCTCGGGTCCGTGCTCATGACGCTGCCCGCGGGGGTGGTCGTGGACCGGGTGGACCGCCGTCGGCTCCTGATGGTCGGCGGTGCCGTCGCGGCGCTCGCCTGGATCAGCGTGGTCGTGGCGGGGCTCGCCGACGGCCTCGCGATCACCGCGCCGCACCTGGCCGGCGCCCTGTTCGTGTCGTCGGTGGTGGGCTCGCTCCTGGACCCCGCGGGGACCGCCGCCCTGCACGCGGTGGTGCCCACGGAGCAGCTCGGCGAGGCCATGTCGGTGGCGCAGGGGCGCGACGCCGCCGCGACCCTGCTCCAGGGGCCGATCGGTGGGCTGCTCTACGGGATGAGCGCGGTGCTGCCGTTCGCGGTCTCGGCCGCAGGCCGGCTGGTCTCGGTGGCGACGGCGGCGCTGGTGCGCGAGCCCCTCAACGGCGACCTCCGCGACGCCCGGACGGAGCGCCCCCTGGCCGCGCTCGGCGACGGGCTGCGGTACGTCTTCGGCGTACCCCTGCTGCGCACCATGATCTGGGTGTTCATGCTGGTCAACGTGGTTCTGAACGGTGCCATGACAGCGATCACGCTGCACCTCGTCCAGATCGGGACGGCGCCCGCGCTCGTGGGTCTGGTCAGCACGGCGGTCGGCATCGGGGTGCTCGCCGGTGCGGTCCTCGCGGGCGTCCTGGTCAAGCGGGTCCGCGTGGGTGCGCTGACGGCGCTGACGATCGGGATGTTCGGCCTGGCGCTCGCGGTGATGGCGGTGCTGCCGACCTTCTGGGGCTTCGTCGGAGCGCTGACCGGCGCGATGCTGTTCGCCCCCGCGCTCAACGCGGGGATGCTCGCGTACGTCACGGCGATCACCCCGGGCCACCTGCAGGGCCGGATGTCGGCGACGATGGGCCTCACCAGCCTCGTGGCGGGCCCGGCGGCGCCCCTGGTGGGCAGCCTGCTGCTCGCCCACCTCGGCATCGGGCCCGCGCTGGGTGTGCTCGCCGGCGTGTGGGCCTGCCTGTTCGTGGCCCTGTTCCTGGTGCGACCCCTGTGGCGCATCGGCCTGCCGGACACGTGGGAGCACGACGTGGTCGAGTGGACCGCGGCGGCATGAGCCGTCAGGACGGTGCCAGTGCCCGGCGCACCGCCTCCCGCAGGAGCTCCCGCCGTCGGTCGTGGTCCGCCGGGTCCTCGCCGGGGTGCGCCGCGTACACGGTGCTCACCGGCGACCAGGCCATCGACATCGCGATCACCAGGGTCATGATGTCGAAGGGGTCGCCCTGGCGCACGACGCCGGCCTCCTGGGCGGCGGCGATGGCGGCCAGCTTCTCGGCGTCCTGCCGGTCGGACTCGTCGACGAGGTAGCCCTGGGGGCGCCGCTCGAGCCGGGTCCAGGTCGCCAGCCGCACGATGTCCGGGTGCTCGAGGTACTCGTCGTAGAGGCGCACCGCCCAACCGGGCAGGTCGCCCGCGTCGATGGTGGCGAGGTCGATGATCTGCCGGAACGACTCGGCGAGCACGGCGTCGAAGAGGGCGTCCTTGGTCCCGAAGTAGCCGTAGAGCTGCGCCTTGTTCGTGCGGGCGGCGCTCGTGATCCGCTCGATCCGGGCGCCGGCGAACCCGAACTGGGCGAACTCGGCGTACGCGGCGTCGAGGATGCGGTGCCACGTCGCCGCGCCGCGAGCGGTCGGGGGCTTCCTGTCGGGCACGTGGCGAGGATACCCGGCGGCCGCTTGCCGGACGGGGCGTGGCTGCCGTAGCCTCAAACCAGACCGAACAGTCTGTTTATTTGAGGAGCTGTCATGCGCACCACCCGCGCCTACGGGGCACAGGGTTCCGAGAAGGAGCTCACGCTCCGCACCATCGAGCGCCGGGACCCCCGCCTGGACGACGTCGCGGTCCGCGTCACCTACTGCGGCGTCTGCCACTCCGACCTGTCCGCGCTGCACGCCCACGCGGCCGACGGCGACGGACTGCTGGTCCCGGGGCACGAGTTCGTCGGCGAGGTCGTCGCCGTCGGCGACGCCGTGACGCGGTTCGCCGTCGGCGACCAGGTCGCCGTCGGCAACATCGTCGACTCGTGCGGCACGTGCGCGATGTGCCGGGCGGGGCAGGAGAACTTCTGCGCCGAGTTCCCGACGCTGACCTACGGGGGCCGCGACCGGCACGACGGTTCGACCACGCTCGGCGGGTACTCCGGCGAGTACGTGGTCCGCGAAAACTTCGTCTACCACCGGCCCGCCCACCTCGACCCGGCAGCCGTGGCCCCGCTGCTCTGCGCCGGGGTCACCGTGTGGGAGCCGCTGCGCCGGTGGGCGGCGGGCCCGGGCATGACCGTCGGCGTGGCCGGGCTCGGGGGGCTCGGGCACCTCGCGGTGCGGCTCGCCGCGGCGCTGGGTGCGCGCGTCGTCGTGCTCACCCGCACGCCCGGAAAGGCGGACGACGCCCGCGCCCTCGGGGCCGACGACGTCGTGGTCACCACCGACGACACGGACCTCGCCCGCGCCGCCGGCACGATCGACCTGCTGATCGACACCATCTCGGCGCGGCACGACCTCGGCCCGCTGCTGCGGCTCGTCGCGCTGGACGGCACCCTCGTCTCGCTCGGCTGGCTCGGGCCGGTCTCGCTGGAGACCCCGGACCTGCTCATCGGGCGCAAGAGCCTCGCCTCAGCGGGCAGCGGCGGGCGCCCGCGCACGCAGGAGCTGCTCGACTTCTGCGGCGAGCGCGGCATCACCGCCGACGTCGAGGTGCTCCCCTCGGCGCAGGTCGCGACCGCGCTGCGCCGGCTGGCCGCGAACGACGTGCGCTACCGGTTCGTGCTGGACCTCTCCGACCTGTCGGCGGCGTGACCCCCGAGGCCGCCGGGCGGGACGGCCCGGCGGCCTCGACCGGCCGCCCGGTAGACTGCGACCGGCCGTGACTGGCGAGGGTGGGTCACCACCGGGGAGCGGCCGAGCGACCCGTGATGCGCGCCGCCCGCCTGGGTGCCAGGGTTTTCCGCGAAGCTACCTCCGAGGAGAACCGCCATGTCCGGCGCCCCGTCCACCCCTGACGTCCAGCTCACCGACGACTCGCAGCGCCCCGTGCGGCGCGCGCTGCTCAGCGTCTACGACAAGACCGGCCTGATCGAGCTCGCCACCGCGCTGCACGAGGCCGGCGTGGAGCTCGTCTCCACCGGCTCCACCGCGTCGAAGATCGCCGACGCGGGCATCCCCGTCACCCCGGTCGAGGAGCTCACGGGCTTCCCCGAGTGCCTCGAGGGCCGCGTCAAGACGCTGCACCCCCGCGTGCACGCCGGCATCCTCGCCGACACCCGCAAGCAGGACCACCTCGACCAGCTCGCGCAGCTCGACATCGCGCCGTTCGAGCTGGTCGTCGTCAACCTCTACCCGTTCGCCGCGACCGTCGCGTCGGGCGCCGGGCCGGACGCCGTGGTCGAGCAGATCGACATCGGCGGACCCTCCATGGTCCGCGCCGCGGCGAAGAACCACCCGTCGGTCGCCGTCGTCGTCGACCCGGCGCGGTACGACGACGTCGTGGCCGCCGTGCGGGCGGGCGGGTTCACCTACGCCCAGCGCAAGGCGCTCGCGGCCGCGGCGTTCGTGCACACCGCGACGTACGACGTCGCCGTCGCGTCCTGGATGGGCTCCGTCGTGTCGCCCACGGACGTCGTGGAGGCCGCCGACGGCCCCGTCGCCACCGGCTTCCCCGCCTGGGTCGGCGGCACCTGGGAGCGCGCCGACGTGCTGCGCTACGGCGAGAACCCGCACCAGCGCGCGGCCCTCTACACGCGCGGCGACGGCGTGACCGGCCTCGCGCAGGCGGAGCAGCTGCACGGCAAGGCCATGAGCTACAACAACTACGTGGACGCCGACGCCGCCTGGCGTGCCGCCTGGGACCACGAGGGCCCGGCCGTGGCGATCATCAAGCACGCCAACCCGTGCGGCATCGCCGTCGGCTCCGACATCGCCGCCGCCCACGCCAAGGCGCACGCGACCGACCCCGTCAGCGCGTACGGCGGCGTGATCGCGGCCAACCGCACCGTCACGGCCGAGGCGGCGCGGCAGATCGCGCCGGTGTTCACCGAGGTCGTCGTGGCGCCGGGCTTCGAGCCCGAGGCCCTGGAGATCCTCCAGGCCAAGAAGAACCTGCGCCTGCTGGTCGTGCCCTCGGCGCCCGCGACGCAGGTCGAGTCCCGGCCGATCTCCGGCGGCCTCCTGCTGCAGGCGACCGACCGCTTCCAGGCCGACGGCGACGACCCCGCGAGCTGGACGCTGGCCACCGGCGAGGCCGCGTCGCCCGAGGTGCTCGCCGACCTCACGTTCGCGTGGAAGGCCGTGCGCGCCGCCAAGTCGAACGCGATCCTGCTGGCGCGCGACGGGGCCGCGGTCGGCATCGGCATGGGCCAGGTGAACCGCGTGGACTCGTGCCGCCTGTCGGTGGAGCGCGCCAACACGCTGGCCGAGGGTGAGTCCGGTCCGGTCGAGCGTGCGCGGGGGGCCGTCGCGGCGTCGGACGCGTTCTTCCCGTTCGCCGACGGCCTCCAGGTGCTGCTCGACGCCGGGGTCACCGCCGTCGTGCAGCCGGGCGGCTCGATCCGGGACGAGGAGGTCGTCAAGGCGGCCGAGGCCGCCGGGATCACGATGTACCTCACGGGCACGCGCCACTTCGCGCACTGACCCGCCCCGCACCCTCTCCCTCCTCTTCGAGACCGAGGTTGCTTCGCTCTGGAGCCGCTGAAAGCGAAGCAACCTCGGTCTCGAAGAGGAGGGGCGGCGGGGTCCGGGCGGACGCCGGCGCCGGGGCCGGGGCCGGTCAGACGACGGCGTCCCGCAGGCGGACCGCCGGGTCCAGGGCGCGGTCCAGGTCGACCTCCAGCGGGACGCCGCGGTTCATGAGCTTGCGCACCTGTCCGACCTCCCGCGGGGAGTCGACCAGCAGCACGGCCCGGACGGTGGCCACGCGGTGGCCCTCGGCGGTGCGTCGCGGGTGCCGGTCGAGCGCCCGCTCCAGGTAGAGCGCCGCCCAGCCGCCCGTCCCGCCCGGGGTTCCCCGCAGCACCACCTCGTCGAACGGGGAGGGCAGCCCGAACAGCGCCAGGTCGTGGCCGAGCTGCTGCGAGAAGACGTAGGGCGCGTGCGCCGGCACGGGCGCCAGCCCGAGGCGCTCGCGCACGTGCTCCGGCTCGGCGGCCCGCTCGTCGAGGCCGAGCAGGGCGCGGACGGTCGGCTCCGGGTCGTGCAGCGCGGCCGACCAGTGCCCGCCCGGCACCGGGCCGAACACCGGGTGCTCACGCGTGGCGACGTCGCCCACCGCCCACACCCGCCGCAGGGCGTCGAGGTGCAGGTGCCCCGCCGGGTCGGTGGGGGCGTGCAGGCCCATGAACCGGCCCGCGCGGTTGACCCGCAGCGCGCCGTTCGACTCCATCGGCAGCGAGCCGGCCAGCCACCGAGTCGCGGGGCGCGCCCCCACGGCGGCCAGCACCAGGTCGGCCTCCAGCACGCGGCCGTCGGCGAGGACCACGCGCGTGCCGTCGTCCGCGCCGTCGCCGGGCTCGGTCACCTGGTCCACGGCGACGCCCGTGACCAGGGTGACCCCGGCGTCGTCGTACCAGGGGGCGAGCAGGCCGCCGACGCGGCGGCCGAGCTGGCGCTCCAGGGGCACCGGGCCCGCCTCGACGACCGTGACGCGGGCGCCCGCCCCGGCCGCGACCCCGGCGACCTCGGCCCCGATCCAGCCCGCGCCCACCACGACGAGCCGCGCGCCCGGCACCAGCGCGGCGCGGAGCCGCTCGGCGTCCTCGGCGGTGTGCAGGGTCACGGCGGCGTCCCAGCCGTCCGGGCGTACGGGCACGCTGCCGCAGGCGAGCACGACGGCGTCGGCCACCACCTCGTCGCCCGACGCCGTCCGCACCACCACGCGCTCCCGGTCCACCTGCAGCCGGACCGCCGGGTCGGTGAGCCGCACGTCGTCCGCGAGGGCCGTGAGGTCCACGCCGAGGTCGTCGGCGAGCCAGACCGGCTCGGTGCGCTTGAGCAGCTCCTTGGACAGCGGTGGGCGGTCGTACGGTGGCACGCCCTCCGCGCCGAGCACCGTCAGCCGGCCGGTGAAGCCGTGCGTCCGCAGGGCGGCCGCGGTCTGCGCGCCCGCCAGGCCCGCACCCACGACCACGACGCTGCTGGGAACCTGTGCTGAGGGTGAGGGCATGGACCTCACGGTAGCCCGCGGGCCGCCAACCTGGGAACGCGCTGGCATTCAGGTTGCAAGGAGGTCACGGATCTCCTGGATCGTGACGTTTCGGCTGTAGTCTCGTGGCGTGGATCTCAGTGTGATGCGGACCGCCCCCGGCGCGTCGGGTGGCGCCACGACGCTCCTCGAGCCAGGCCCCGCCGGAACCGCTACGCTCGAACGCGTCGAGCAGGCAGCCCTGACCGGGCCCACCACGATCACCCGGGAGCCCGATCGCAGTGAGTCAGCGAGCGGTGAGGCCTCCGACATGACGCTCCCGGAGCTGCAGCGCAGCAACCTCGCGATCTGGATGGTGCTCGTCGGCATCGTCCTGTCGGTGCTGCTCGGCCTGGTCGCCGGGGCGCGCGCCGGGGCGATCGGCATCGGCGTGGTGCTCGTGGTCTGCGCGATCTTCCGCGCGGTGCTCGACAACCCCGTGGGCCTGGTGATCCGCACGCGGACCATCGACATCGTGCTGTACGGCGCGACCGCCGTGGTCATCGGCGTCCTCGCGGTCGCGACGCCGAGCATCTGACGCCCGGGCCTACCGGGCTCAGCGCTCCGCGTCGCGCAGCGTGCCCGTGACCGGGGTCTCCGACTCGACGACGCACAGGATGCGCCGGTCGCCCTTGGCCCAGCTCTCCTCGGACGGCGCGATCGGCCAGTACTGCAGCTCCGACCGGGCCCACCGCAGGCCCACGAACGTGGCGAACTGCGGGTAGCAGTAGGCGTCGGCGGCATCCCACAGGGCCTGCTGCGTGGGGGCCTGCCCCTTCTTCGCCAGGTCGTCCGGAGCCGTGGTCTCCGCGTAGATCTCGCCGCCGTGCGCGGTGGTGCAGGGCACCACCGGGATCCGGTACAGCGTGGACCGGCCCGCCGTGGCCGCGGTGTCGAAGCAGTCGCCCACCTCGAGGTCGGGGATCTCGGCGCCGGTCGTCGCGGTCGTGTCCCCGCCGGGGGTCGGCTCGTCGGACGTCGCCTCCGAGCCGTCGTCGAGGTCACCGGCCTCGGCGTAGGGGTCCTCGGCGTACGGGTCCTCGGCGTAGGGATCCTGCGCGTACGGGTCGTCGGCGTAGGGATCGGTCTCGTACGGGTCGGTCTCGAACGGGTCGTCGGACGGCGCGGCGGTCGGCGACGGCGCGGCGAGGTCGGCACCGTCGTCGGACGAGAGGCCGAGCGGGCCCGCCAGGGCCGGCGGCACGAGCTCCCGGGCGGCGGAGACGAGGCCGGGCGGGAGCGACGACGCGTACGTCGGCGCGGCCACGACACCGAGCACGAGCGCGACGAGTGCGACCACGCCGACCGTCACGCCGCCCAGCGCGAAGTCGAGGGTGTGTACCGACGACTTCCTGGCCCGGCGGAAGCTGCCCGTGGCGTTGGCCTCGGCCGTGCGCATCGAGAGCACGAGCGCGGGGATCGCCAGCGGCCAGAAGAACAGGAACGCGGCCACCACCCAGCCGATCCGCGTGGGGGAGGGCCCTGTGGGGGTGTCGTCGTCGGCGGTCTCGGGTTCCGGGCCGTCGGACTCCGGGGCCGGCTCGGGCCCTGCCTCCGCCGTCGCGGTCTCCGACCCGCCGGTCTCCGGGCTGTCCGGGCTCTCGCCCGGCGTCGGCTCGACCTCCTCGGGGCCGTCGGCATCGCGAGCGGTCTGCGTGGTGTCGGCCATGATGCGCGATCGTAGCGGTGCGAGGTTTCACCACGGAAGACCGGGCTACCGGTCCCCGACCTGCCCGGTCAGCGCGGTGTCGGACTCGGCCAGGCACGCGATCCGCCGGCCCTCCGCGCGCCAGTCCCACGCGTCCGGGGCCGTGTGCCAGAGGTGCAGCCCGGCGTCGTCGGCCGGTGAACCGGTGTGCTCCTCGAACGAGTCCCGGCACACCTGCGCCGCGTACCGCGCCATCCACGGGTCACCGGGGTACTCCGGGTCACCGGCGTCGTCGGCCGGCTCGAGCGCGGACGCGGCCACGTAGGTGATGTCGAACAGCTCGCCGCCGTGCGGCTGGTCGCAGGGCACGACGGCGACGGTGCGCACCACGTCGGTCAGGCCGTCGGTGAGGTAGCAGTCGCCCTCGTGCAGCTCCCACACGCTGGTGCCCTCGGCGGGGCCCGACCCGGGGACGTCGTCCGCCGGGTAGCTGGTCGCCGACTGCGGCCGGTCCGCCGCGGGGCCCAGCTGCCGCTCGAGCCACACGGCGAGCCCGACCGTGCCGGCGGTGAGCGCGACCGTCAGGACACAGGTGAGCACGATCGCGACGACGAGGCCGGCGATCCCGGCCCGGCGCGCCCGCGCGCCCTCGGCGGCGGCCTGCTCGAGGTCACCCGCGGCGAGCGCCGCCGTCGCCCGCTGCGTGTGCGGGTAGGCGAGGAGGCCGAACGGCCACAGGGAGAGCAGGGCGACCACCGTCCAGCCGGCGCCGGTGGACGGCGGGGCGGGCGGGCGGGGCACGGGAGCGGGACCGGGCGCGGGACGGTAGGCGTCCGGGACGGGAGCGTACGGGTCGGTCATGACGTGGGCCTCGGGAGCAGGACCTGCGGGTGCTCGGAGAACTCGCCCTCCTCGGGGTAGAGCGCCTCGATATAGCAGACGCTCGACCGCTCGCCGGTGCGCCAGTCCTCGGCGTCGGGGTGCAGCACCCAGAGGGGCGCGACCTCACCCAGCGGCCGCCCGGTGTAGGCCCGGTACCGGGACTCGCAGTCGTACCAGACGCCGTCGTCGAGCGCTGCGGTGCCCGGGAACTCGTCGTAGGCGTGCTCGGTCACGCTGACCACCAGGCCGTCGTGCGGCCTGCTGCAGGGGATCACGTCGACATCCCCGACGAACCCGTCGCCGCTCGGCACCATGAAGCAGTCGCCCACCTGCAGCCGCAGCGGGTCGACGGCGATGGGGTCGCGCTCGGGGGCCGCGGCGCTCCGGTACGCCGGTGCCGCGGTGGACGTCTCGGCCGACTGGGCCGGGGGCGTCGGCCGGCCGAGCCACTCGAGCACGGCGGGCCCGTGCTGCACGCCCAGCACGACGAGCGCGATGTCGAACGTCAGGGCGAGGCCCGTCCACACGCCGCCGATCAGCACGCCGAGCCGGGCGTGACCGCGTGCGGCGCGTGCCTCGCGCTCCGCCGTCGGGGTGTCGCCCGCGCCCAGCGCCGCGGCCGCACGGTTGGCGGCGAGCACCGCGGCGATCGCGAGCGGCCAGAAGAGGATCATCGAGGCGACGACCCAGCCGCGGTGCAGGGGCACCCGCAACGGTCCGGCGGGGGTCGGGGGAGCGGTCACGGCGGGATGTCTACCAGGTACTTCGTTGTTTCCGGGGCCACGTGACCAGATCGTGAGGCGACTTCACCCGGTGCGTCCTCGCTCCCGGTACGACGACGGGGCCGCACCTCCCGTACGAGAGGTGCGGCCCCGCCGTCGTACCGCAGCTCAGGCCTTGTCGCCGGCCTTCTTCTCCTCCGGCTCAGCAGTCTCCGGCTCGGCAGTCCCCGGATCGGTGGCCTCGGCCTCGGTGGTCTCGACCTCCGTGACCGTCTCGGTCTCGACGACCTCGGCCGGCTCGTCGTCGTCCTCGTCGTCCTCCACCAGCTCGAGCTCCTCCTCCGGGTCCACCGTGGCGAACGCGCGGTAGAACAGCGCGGCCAGGGCGGCGCCGACGAGGGGCGCGAGCCAGAAGAGCCAGAGCTGGCGACCCGCGCCGCCGGAGCCCCAGTCGTTGGCGAACAGGGCGGCGGCCGTGGAGCGGGCCGGGTTCATGCCCGTGTTGGTCACGAAGCTCGAGATCAGGGTCAGCGCGGTGATGGCGGCGCCCACCGCGACGGGGCCGTAGGAGACGCGGCGCAGCGGGTTGTTGGCGCCGAGGTACACGCCCACCAGCACGGCGGAGATGATGACCTCGACCAGCAGGGCGGCGAGCCAGCCGAACTGGGCCCCGCCCTGCGTCAGCAGGTAGAGCGGGGAGCCCTCGCCGAAGCCGTTGACGGCGCCGCCGAAGGCGTCGGAGACGCCCGTCATGTCGGGGTTCTGGTTCTGGAGCAGCGTGACGAGGTCGCGCGGGTAGGTCGCGAAGAGCACGGCCGCGGCGATGACCGCGCCGACGAGCTGCGCGCCCCAGTAGCTGAAGGCGGTGCCGGCGGAGATCCGCCCGCCCAGCCAGGCACCCAGCGAGATCGCCGGGTTGAAGTGCGCGCCGGAGACCCGGTACACGGCCGCGGCGGCAGCGAGGTAGGCGAAGCCCGCACCGAGCGCCACGCCCATCAGGCCGGTGCTGTTCAGCTGGCTGTAGACGAGCAGGCCCACGCTCACGAGCACCAGCAGGAACGTGCCGAAGGTCTCGGCGAGCAGCCGGGAGAGCAGTCCGTGCGACCGCTCCTCGACCTCGGTGACGCCGCTGGTCGCGGCGAGGTCCTGGGACATGAAGTCAGTTCCTTTCAGTGGCGCACCCTCCGGTGCGCGTCATGGCGGCGTGCGTGCGATGTCGCGCACATCCTGCCATTACCGGGCTGAACAAAACCTGAACGGCCGCAGGCATATTCTTCATCGTGCGGAAGGGCTGGGCGAGGCGGGCCTGTCGATGCAAGAGTGGGGTCATGACTGAACCCGTGAATGTCACCGTCACCGGAGCCGCTGGCCAGATCGGGTACGCGCTGCTCTTCCGCATAGCCGCGGGCGAGATGCTCGGCGCGGACACGCCGGTGCGGCTCCGCCTCCTCGAGATCCCGCAGGCGGTCGCCGCCGCGGAGGGCACCGCCATGGAGCTCGACGACTGCGCGTTCCCGACCCTGGCCGGCGTCGACATCTTCGACGACCCGGTCAAGGCCTTCGACGACGTGAACGTCGCCCTCCTGGTCGGCGCGCGCCCGCGCGGTGCCGGCATGGAGCGCGCCGACCTGCTCGAGGCCAACGGCGGCATCTTCGGTCCCCAGGGCCGGGCGATCAACGACGGCGCCGCCTCCGACGTCCGCGTGCTCGTCGTGGGCAACCCCGCCAACACGAACGCGCTGATCGCGGCCTCGAACGCGCCCGACGTGCCCGCCACGCGGTTCACGGCCATGACCCGGCTGGACCACAACCGCGCGCTCTCGCAGGTCTCGGCCCGCACCGGCACCCCGGTCGCGGACATCAGGAGGCTCACCATCTGGGGCAACCACTCCGCCTCGCAGTACCCCGACCTGTTCCACGCAGAGGTCGGCGGCCGCCCGGGCGCCGAGGTCGCGGCCGACACGGCCTGGCTCACCGACGACTTCATCCCGACGGTGGCCAAGCGGGGCGCGGCGATCATCCAGGCGCGCGGGGCGTCGTCGGCGGCGTCGGCTGCGAACGCCGCGATCGCGCACGTGCGCGACTGGGCGCACGGCACGCCCGAGGGCGACTGGACGTCGGCGGGCGTGTGGTCCTCGGGCGAGTACGGCGTCCCGGAGGGCCTGGTCTCCTCGTTCCCGGTGACCTCCGACGGCAGCGGCGAGTGGAAGATCGTCGAGGGCCTGGAGATCGACGAGTTCTCGCGTGCGCGCATCGACGCCAGCGTCGCGGAGCTCGCGGAGGAGCGCGAGGCGGTCCGCTCCCTGGGCCTCGTCTGACGGCCGCCCCGACGTGTCGGACGCTCGGGTCGCCCGGGTGACCTGAGCGTCCGACAGCTCGTGGCGCGTGAGGTGCGTCTCGTGATTCCGGGCAGGCGGGCCGCCTCAGGTATCTTGATATCGAGAGATCGGCCCATTCCACTAACCCCGGGGAGTCAGCCACACCCATGTCGAAGATCATCTATACCCACACGGACGAGGCCCCGCTCCTGGCGACGTACTCGTTCCTGCCGATCGTCTCGGCCTACGCGGCCAAGGCCGGTGTGGACGTCGAGACCCGCGACATCTCGCTCGCCGGCCGGATCATCGCGCAGTTCCCGGAGCGCCTCACGGACGAGCAGCGCCAGGCGGACGCGCTGGCCGAGCTCGGTGAGCTGGCCCACGACCCGTCGGCCAACATCATCAAGCTGCCCAACATCTCGGCGTCGGTGCCGCAGCTGAAGGCGGCCATCGCCGAGCTGCAGGCCCTCGGGTACGACCTGCCGGACTTCCCCGAGAGCGTCGAGACCGACGAGCAGAAGGACGCGCGCGAGCGGTACGGCCGCGTCATGGGCTCCGCGGTGAACCCCGTGCTGCGCCAGGGCAACTCCGACCGCCGGGCTCCGGCGTCGGTCAAGAACTACGCGAAGGCGCACCCGCACCGCATGGGTGCGTGGACGGCCGACTCGAAGACCAACGTCGCGACGATGGGGCACGACGACTTCTTCTCCAACGAGAAGTCCGTGATCATCCCGGCCGACGACACGCTGCGCATCGAGCACGTCGCCGCCGACGGCACGGTGACCGTGCTCAAGGACGGGCTGAAGGTGCTGGCGGGCGAGGTCGTGGACGGTACGTTCCTCGACGCCGCCGCGCTGGACGCGTTCCTCGCCGAGTCGATCGAGCGGGCCAAGGCCGAGGGCGTGCTGTTCTCGGTGCACCTCAAGGCCACGATGATGAAGGTCTCCGACCCCATCATCTTCGGCCACGTGGTGAAGGCCTTCTTCAAGCCGGTCTTCGAGAAGTACGGAGCCGACCTGGCCGCTGCCGGCCTCTCGGCCAACGACGGCCTGGGCGGCATCTTCGCCGGTCTGGACGCACTGCCGAACGGCGCCGAGATCCGCGCCGCGTTCGACGCCGCGCTGGCCGAGGGCCCGAAGATGGCCATGGTCAACTCCGACAAGGGCATCACGAACCTGCACGTGCCGTCCGACGTCATCGTCGACGCCTCGATGCCCGCGATGATCCGCATCGGCGGTCACATGTGGGGCCCCGACGGCGAGGAGGCGGACACCCTCGCGGTGATCCCCGACTCGTCGTACGCCGGGATCTACCAGACGGTGATCGACGACTGCCGCGCCAACGGCGCCCTCGACCCGGCCACCATGGGCTCGGTGCCGAACGTCGGCCTCATGGCGCAGGCCGCCGAGGAGTACGGCTCGCACGACAAGACGTTCGAGATCGCCGCGGACGGCACGGTCCGCGTCGTCAACGGCGCGGGCGACGTGCTCATGGAGCACTCCGTGCACGCCGGTGACGTCTGGCGCGCCTGCCAGACCAAGGACGCCCCGATCCGCGACTGGGTCAAGCTCGCCGTGACCCGGGCCCGGCTCTCGGACACGCCCGCCGTGTTCTGGCTGAACTCGCGCCGCGCGCACGACGCGAACCTCATCACCAAGCTGGAGCAGTACCTGCCGGAGCACGACACCGACGGCCTGGAGATCCACGTCATGGACCCGGCGGAGGCGACGGCGTTCTCGCTGGCCCGCATCCGCCAGGGGCTGGACACCATCTCCGTGACCGGCAACGTGCTGCGCGACTACAACACCGACCTGTTCCCGATCCTCGAGGTCGGCACGTCGGCGAAGATGCTCTCGATCGTGCCGCTGATGAACGGCGGCGGGCTGTTCGAGACCGGCGCCGGCGGCTCCGCGCCGAAGCACGTGCAGCAGCTCGTCGAGGAGGACTACCTGCGCTGGGACTCGCTCGGTGAGTTCTTCGCGCTGGCCGCGTCCTTCGAGCACCTCGCGGTGAACGAGGGCAACGCCCGCGCGCAGGTGCTGGCGGACACCCTCGACCGTGCCACGGGCACCTTCCTCAACGAGGACCGGTCGCCGGGGCGCAAGCTCGGCACGATCGACAACCGCGGCTCGCACTTCTACCTCGCCCTGTACTGGGCCCGGGAGCTCGCGGGCCAGTCGGAGGACGCCGAGCTCGCCACGACGTTCAAGCCGCTCGCGGAGGCGCTCGCCGCGTCGGAGCAGCAGATCGTCGACGAGCTGCTCGCCGTCCAGGGCAAGCCCGCCGACATCGGCGGGTACTACCGCCCGGACGCCGCCAAGGCGACCGCGGTGATGCGCCCGAGCGCGACGTTCAACGAGGCCCTGGCCTCCCTCTGACAAAGGAGAACCCTGGCGAAGTAGAACTGGGGCGAAGTAGAACTGGGGCGAGATAGAACTCTGGCGAGGTAGAACCACAGCGACCGCTGCGGTTCTACCTCGCCAGGGTTCTATCTCGGCGGGACGAGGTGACCTTGGTCGCTCCCGTGGAAAAAGAGGCCGGGAGTGTCGGTGTCCCGTCGTAGCCTCAGGAAACGATGATCGACGCACCGCACACCCCCGAGACCACGCCCCTTCCCGGGGCGTCGCCCCGCCCTGCGCCCGTGATGCCGGCCGACCCGGCGCGCCGGCTCGACTGGCGGCGGCTGCGCGGGCCCGCCGCGGTCGTCGCCCTGCTCGCCCTCACCGCCGGTGCCGTGGGTCAGGCCCTCGGCACGGCGGCGGCCGGTGCGCTGGCGGAGCACGCCACGGCGCTGGGGCTGGCGCTGCTGGCCCTGTGCGTGGTGGGCGGCGCGCTGTTCGACGGCGTGGGCCAGGTGGTCTGGGCCGGTGTCGTGGACCGCGCCGAGGGCAGGCTCCGCAGCGACCTGCTCAGCGCCGCGCTGCGTCAGCCGCTCGCCACGCTCTCCGAGCAGGCCGTGGGCGAGGTGCTCGACCGGGTCGACGACGACACCCACGCCGTGGGCACGCTGGTGCGACGTCAGCTCTGGAGCGCCGGGCGCACCGTCGTGGGCACCGTGCCGATGTGGATCGTCGCGGGCGTCACGTGGTGGCCCGCCTGGGTGATCTTCCCGGTGCTGGGCGGGCTCGTCGCCGTGCTCACCCGGCCTCTGCTCGGTGAGATCGCGCGGCGCAAGGTGGTCGAGGAGGCCGCGTGGACCGACCACGCCGCGGCCTTCGAGGAGGCCGTCGCCGCTCGCAACGACCTGCGCACCAGCCTGGGCCAGGCGTTCGCCGTGCGCCGGCTGGCCCAGCTCTCGGCCGCCGTGCACGAGAAGTTCCGCGCCGTGGTCCGGGTCGAGGAACGGCTGCTGCGCCGGGCCGGCCTGGTGATGTACGCGCTGCTGGCGGGCACCGCGGTGGTCTGCGCCGTGCTCGCCTCCGGTGGCGGCCTGTCGGTCCAGCAGCTCGTCACGCTGTTCCTGGTGACCGCGATGTTCGTGGGCCAGATGGACAACCTGGTGCACCACCTGCCGGACATCCAGGAGGGCCTCGGCGCGGTGCTGCGCATCCGCCAGATGCTGGCGGTGGAGCCCGAGCCCGAGGGCGGCGACGACGTGCCGCCCGGCCCGCTCTCACTAGAGCTGCGGGACCTGAGCTTCGCCTACGCGGAGGGCACGTTCGCCCTGACCGACGTGGACCTCATGGTCCCGGCGGGGGAGACCGTGGCGCTCGTGGGCCGCACCGGTTCCGGCAAGTCGACGTTGGCCGCGCTGCTGTCCCGGGCGGTGGAGCCCGCCCCCGGAACGGTGTTCCTCGGCGGTGCGGACGTGCGCGACCTGGACCTGCAGAAGCTGCGCGCCGCCGTGGGCGTCGTCACGCAGCGCACCGAGATCATCGCGGGCACGCTCGCGGAGAACATCGCACTGTTCGCCGACGTGCCCCGGGCCGACGTCGAGGGCGCCGTGCGCGAGCTCGGCCTGACCGAGTGGGTCGCCGGGATGCCCGAGGGGCTCGACACGCTGCTCGGCCCCGGCGGCACCACGCTGTCGGCGGGTGAGGAGCAGCTCGTCGCGTTCGCCCGGCTCCTGGTCCGCGACGTGCAGCTCGTCGTGCTCGACGAGGCGACCGCGCGGATGGACCCGCTCACCGAGGCCCGTGTCGTGGCCGCGTCCGACCGTCTGCTCTCCGGGCGCACCGGCGTGCTGATCGCGCACCGCCTGGGCACGATCGAGCGGGCCGGCCTCGTGGCGGTGCTCGACCACGGCCGCGTGGTGCAGCAGGGGCGGCGGACGACGCTCGCCCGCACCCCCGGGCCGTTCCGCACCCTCCTGGAGGCAGGCGCGAGCGACGGTGCGCTGGACGAGAGCGGGCACACCAGCGACGCCCGCGCGGCAGGGACAGGGGGCAACACGGCCGTGTCGTCGGACGCCGAGGCGTCCGACGACGCCGCAGCGCCAGACGACGCCGCAGCGCCAGACGACGCCGCAGACGCCGCAGCGCCCGAGACCGACGCCGTCGGCGGGCGCCGGCGCCTCGGCACCCCGCCGGACCTGCCCGAGCCGGGCACCGGCCCGAGCCTGGCGCGTGGCGTGCTGCACGCCCTGTTCGTGCGGCCGCGCTGGGGAGCGTTCGGCGCGCTCCTGTTCCTGCTGTCGAGCCTGGTGGCGGCGCAGGGCGCGGTCAGCGGCTTCCTGTGGGGCCGCACCGTCGAGGAGCTGCAGCAGGGCGTGCTGCCCGTCGGCGTCCTCGTCGCGCTCGCCGTCCTGCTGCTCCTGCAGCCGCTGTTCATCTCCCGCGCGCTCGGCGTCTACCCGCGCTGGTGGGTCGAGGTGCTGCTGCGCATCCGCATGACGGTCATGCACGGCCAGACCCGCCAGTACCGGCTGCCCGCCACGCCGCCGGGCGAGGTCGTGGCCCGCTCGATGGACGCGGACCGGTTCGTCCGGTACGCCGACCGCTGGGTCGACTTCGTCAACGGCCTGCTGATCGTCGTGGCGACCGCCGTGATCAGCGGGACGTGGACCGCGGGTGCCGTGCTGCTCGCCGTCATGGTGATCTCGGCGGGCGCCTCGGCCATCGGCCGCCCCATCGCGGGCCGCTCGGCCGCCGGCTCCTCCGCGGCGCGCGCCCGGTTCGGCCGCGCCCTCGTCTCGGCGCTGGACTCGGCCCGCACGGTGAAGCTCGCCGCGCGCACGCCCGACGTGCGCAGGCACCTCGGCGAGGTGGACTCCGGCCGCGTCAAGGCCGCCATCTTCGAGCACCGGGTGCAGGCCGTGCTCGACGCGGTGCCGCACGTGACGCTGTACGTGGGCGTCGTCGCGGCCTGGGCGTTCCTGCTCACCGGCCGCTGGGACCTGGCCACGACGCTGCTGGTCGCGAACGCCGTGACCGGCTTCGCGTGGTTCGGCGTGGTCGCGGGGGCCGTCGTCACCGAGGCGCCCGGCACCCGGGCGTGGCAGGTGGCCACGGCCCGCTTCGCCGACGGCGCCGACCTGGTCTCGCGGCAGCACCAGGTCGACCTGGTCGCGGGCACGGCCCCCGCTCCGGAGCCCGCCCCGCGCGAGCCGCTGGATCGGCTGCAGCTGCGCGACCTGACCGCGGTGCACGACGACGGCACGATCGGCGTCTCCGGCGTCGACCTCGAGATCCGCCGGGGCGAGCTGGTGCTGCTGCTCGGTCAGGTCGGCTCGGGCAAGTCGTCCCTGCTGTCGGCGCTCGCCGGGCTCATGGAGCACACCGGCGAGGTGCGGTGGAACGGCACCGAGGTCACCGACGCGCAGGCCTTCCTGCGCCCGGGCCAGGTGGCGCACGTGGCCCAGGTGCCGCGCGTGCTGTCCGGGTCGTTCTCGGACAACGTGCAGCTCGACCACGCCCGCGACATCGACGGCCCGGTCCGGGGCGCACGGCTCGAGCAGGACATGCGGGACGCGGGCGGCCCCCACGCCCTCGTCGGGCACCGCGGCGTGCGACTCTCCGGCGGCCAGGTGCAGCGGCTCGCCCTCGCCCGGGCGCTCGCCGCCGACACGGAGCTGCTGCTCGCGGACGACGTGTCCAGCGCCCTGGACGCGTCGACCGAGATCGAGCTGTGGGCCGCCTTGCGCGAGCGGGGCACCACGGTGGTCGGGGCCACGTCCAAGCGGGCTGCGCTCGCCCGCGCCGACCGCGTCGTGGTGCTGGTCGACGGCGCGGTGGCGGACGTCGGGCCGTGGGCTGGTCTCGCCCCCCGGTGGAGCCACCTGGCGGGCTGACGCTCTGACCGGCTCGGGGCCACGCGCTCCGATCCGGTCAGTCCAGGTGCCGCAGCCCCGGCCACACCGCGTCCCACCCGCCGACGGGGTCGCGGCACACGAGCACGGCCACGCCCTGCTCCTCGTTGTCGACGCCCACGCCGTTGTCGAGCCGTGCCCGCTGGGTGCACGAATCAAACCGGGTGCCCCACGCGCCGGGCGCCTCCGTGAGCACGAGCGCCACGGTCGCCGTCCGCGGCGGGGGACCGTACTCCCAGAGCTCGTTGTGCCCCGAGTACGCCGGCGGCAGCCCCAGCTCCGGCCCGAACCGGTCGACGGCACCCGCCTCGCCGTAGTTCTGCGTGAGCACCACGGCCCGCTCCCGGTCGGCCGGCGGCAGCGCCGCGTGCACCGCGGCGACCTGGCGCACGTACTCGGGCCAGCCGACGGCGTCCTGCGCGGACGAGTTGATGTCGGCGACGGGGGTCTCGGCGAGCTCGCCGACCGGTACGACCGGGAGGCTGATCAGCACGCAGGACGCGCCGTTCAGGACCACCAGCGCCGTCACGGTCGCGCGCCGCCAGGCCGTCCGGGCCCAGCCGGCCACCGGCACGCACCCTGCCGCGAACAGCACCGCGAGCAGCCCGGTCGCGTAGTACACCTGTGAACCGGCCGCGTAGGTGAACGCCAGCAGCACGGGGTAGGCGACCACGAGGAAGCGGAGCGTCGGCAGACGCCGCCACAGCCAGACGATGCCGACGAGCCACACGACGACGAGCGGCGGCCCGAGCGTCAGCAGCTGGAAGAGCCACAGCTCCGAGCGCACCTCGGCGGCGTTGTTCTCGCCGAGCGCCGCGCCCATCGCGAGCTGGGGCCAGCCGTGCGTGGCCTGGTGGACGAGGTTCGGCAGGCCGACGAGCAGCGCGACCGCCGCGCCCGCCCACGGCCACGGCGTCGCGAGCGGCCACCGCGTCCGGTCCTGCGCCGCCCGCCGCGGCCACGCCACCAGCAGCCCCACCAGGATCCCGCCGAGCAGCGCCACGACGAGCAGCTTGTTGTACAGGGCCACGCCGGTGACCAGACCCGCCACGAGCCACCAGCGCGGGTCGCGCCGCACGCCCCGGATCGCGCAGAGCAGCACCGCCGGCCACACGACGAGGTCGAGGCTCGCGGTGAGAAAGGTGTGCCCGAAGGCCAACGGGATCGCCGCCGTCCCGTACCCCCAGGCGGCCAGGGCCTGGGCCCCCGCGCGTCCGCCCAGCTCGCGCGCCACGAGCGCGACCACGACGACGGCGGCGACGTGGGCGAGCGTCGCCGGGACGCGCATGACCAGCAGCGTGTCGCCGAACAGGTCGGTGCCGGTGCGCGCGATCCACGGCGTGAGCGGTGGCTGGTCCACGTACCCCCAGGCGGGGTCGAGCATGCGGAAGTACAGCTCGTCACGGTGGTAGCCGTACCGGGTGCTGGTCGCGGTGAGCAGCACGGCGAGCACGAGCACAGCGGCGCCGACCGGACCCCACGCCACGGCCGGCCGGGCCTCGCCGGCCCGTGCGGCCGGAACGCCCGCGCTTGCGGGAACCGTCGTCATGGCGGGACCGTACCGGCCGCACCGTGCGACCCGCCAGCCCTGTGGGAACGGCCGGTGAAGCCGCTGTCGGCCACGTCGTGGGGGCGGACCGCGGCCGGCGTCACCGCGTCGGCTGTACCTGCCGCGGCAACGCGAAGACCAGCGCGAACGCGACCACCGACAGTGCGGCGCTGGTGCCCATCGCCATGGTCGCGGCGTGCGCGAAGGCGTCGGCGACCACCTCCGGCGTCGGGCGGCCGGGCGGGAAGGCCAGCGACCCGAACAGCACCGAGCCGACGACGGCGATGCCCGCAGCCGACCCGACGCGCTGCATCGTGCCGATCACCCCGGACGCCGCGCCGGCCTCCTCGCGGTCCACGGTGGCGACGATGAACTGGGCGTTCGGCGCGATGAACAGGCCGCTGCCCACACCCCCGACCAGGAGCGGTGCCGCGAGGTGCCAGTGGTTCAGGTCGCCGGTCGGCACCAGCCACAGCACGAGCCACACCGACACGAGGCCCACCGCCACCATGCCGGTACCGATCACGAGCACCCGGCGCCCGAGCCGGTGGGTCAGGCGCTCGCTCTGGGAGGCGCCCACGATCGACCCGACGGCGAACGGCACCGACACGAGGCCGGACGCCAGCGCGGAGTGCCCGAGGCCCGACTGCCAGAAGATCGAGATGGTGAAGAAGATGCTCGTGAAGGCGGCGAAGTAGACCAGCGCGAGGATCACGCCGCCCGTGAAGGCCGCGTGCGCGAACAGGCGGGGCGGTACGAGCGGGCTGCCGTCGCGGGCCACGACCCGCCGCTCCCAGAACGCGAAGGCGACGAGCAGCAGCAGACCGCCCACGAGCGACGCCCAGGTCCACCAGGGCCAGCCGGCGTCCTCGCCCTCGATGAGCGGCACGAGGATCGCGACCAGCGACACCGAGACCAGCAGCAGGCCGAACCCGTCCACGCCGCGGGCGACGCCCCCGACGACGATGCGTGGCAGGAGCACGATCGCGGCGGCCACCGCGATCACGCCGAACGGCAGGTTGACGAAGAAGATCGAGCGCCAGCCCTCGTCCTCGCCGAACGCCTCGATGAGCAGTCCGCCGACGATCGGGCCGAGCGCCGTCGAGAAGCCGATGGCCGCGCCCATCACCGCGAACGCCTTGCCGCGCGTGCGGCCCGAGAACATGAGCTGGATCAGGGCCGTCACGGCAGGGAAGAAGATGCCGCCGCACAGCCCCTGGACCACGCGCGCGACGATGAGCTCCATCGACCCGGAGGCCAGGCCGCACCAGAGGCTGGCGAGCGTGAACCCGGCGAGGCCCACGACGAAGACCCACTTGTGGCCGACGCGGTCGCCCACGCGACCGGACGGGATGAGGGCGAGGCCGTAGGCGAGCGCGTATCCGGAGATGATCCAGGACAGCGTGCCCTCGGAGGCGTCCAGCGACGTGCGGATGGTCGGCAGCGCGACGTTCACGATCGTCGTGTCGAGGAGCGCCATGGAGACGCCGAGGATGAGCACGGCGAGCGCGACCCAGGAGGAGCGCGGCGCACCGCCCGGCGCGGTCGAGGCGGTCGGCGCGGCGGCCGCGGGAGGATCTGACGTCACCACAGGATCGTACGTGGCGGCTGCGGCACCGACCGGGTGATCCGAGGGCCGGGAGCCGTGCCTAGGGTGGCGCCATGGAACTGACTTTTCGTGAGGCACGCCGCGACGACCTGGAGCGCATCGTCGAGCTGATCGCGGACGACGCGGTCGCCGCCCGCCGCACCGGCACCTACGGGGAGGCGCACGTGCGGGCCTTCGCGGCGATCGCGGCCAGCCCGGACAACGAGCTCGTCGTCGCCGAGGCCGACGGCGCGGTGGTCGGTGTCATGCAGCTGACGTTCATCCCCGGGATCTCGCGCAACGGCGCGTCACGGCTGCTCGTCGAGGCCGTGCGGGTGAGCAAGGAGCTGCGTGGCCAGGGCGTCGGGCGCCGCCTCATGGAGCACGCGCACGATCGCGGCCGGGCCCGTGGCTGCGCCCTGGCGCAGCTCACCTCGGACAAGCAGCGGCCGGACGCCCACCGCTTCTACCGCGGCCTGGGCTACGAGCAGTCGCACGAGGGCTTCAAGCTCCCGCTCTGACAGAGCGAGTGCCCCGGGAAACCCTTGCTGCAAAGTCTTGCAAGCGTTACAGTCGCGGTCGGTCCACACTGGTGTTCCGGACGACGAAGGGGTCTTCCATGTCTCGCACCGCGCGCCCGCGCGCCCTCCGCCTCGGGGCCTCGGCTCTCGCCCTGGCCCTGACCTCCTCGGCCGGCCTCGCCGCGGCGGCGGGCACGGCCCTCGCCCCCGCGGCGACGGCGGCCGAGGACCGCACCGCCGCCCTCGTGGGCAGCCTGCAGGACGAGCTCGGCTGCGCCGCCGACTGGGACCCGGCCTGCGCCGCCACGGAGCTCGTCGCCCAGGGCGACGGCACCTTCACCGCCGACTTCGAGATCCCCGCGGGCACCTACGAGTACAAGGTCGCCCTCGACGACACCTGGGACGAGTCCTACGGGCGCGACGGCGGCCCCGACAACGCCCCGCTGCACCTGGCCGGGCCCGCGACCGTCCGCGTCACCTACGACGACACGACCCACCGCACCGCCCTCACACCCCTCACGCTGGCGGGGGAGTACACCGACGCCGACGGCGCCCTGGTCCACGACCCCGTGCGCCAGCCCGGCAGCGACGAGCGGTTCTACTTCGTGATGACCGACCGGTTCGCCAACGGTGACGAGTCCAACGACGAGGGCGGCCTCGACGGCGACCGCCTCACCACCGGCTTCGACCCCACCGACAAGGGCTTCTACCAGGGCGGCGACCTCGCCGGCCTGCGGCAGAACCTCGACTACATCGAGAACCTGGGCACCACGGCGATCTGGCTCACCCCCAGCTTCCTCAACCGCCCGGTGCAGGGCACGGGTGATGACGTCAGCGCCGGGTACCACGGCTACTGGATCACCGACTTCACGCGGATCGACCCGCACCTGGGCACCAACGCCGAGCTGGAGGCCCTAATCGACGACGCGCACGCGCGCGGCCTCAAGGTCTACTTCGACATCATCACCAACCACACGGCCGACGTCGTCGACTACGCCGAGGGCACCTACGACTACGTGGCCCAGGCCACCGCCCCGTACCGGGACGCCGCCGGCAACCCGTTCGACCCGGCCGACCACGCGGGCACCGGCAGCTTCCCCGAGCTCGACGCCGCGACCAGCTTCCCGTACACGCCCGTCGTCGACCCGGCCGACGCCGACGTCAAGGTCCCGGCCTGGCTCAACGACCCCACGCTGTACCACAACCGCGGCAACTCGACCTGGACGGGCGAGTCAGTCACCTACGGCGACTTCAGCGGCCTCGACGACCTCATGACCGAGCACCCCACCGTCGTCGACGGCTTCGAGGAGATCTACAAGGCCTGGATCGACCTCGGCATCGACGGCTTCCGCATCGACACGGTCAAGCACGTCAACTTCGAGTTCTGGGAGGAGTGGTCCACCGAGATCCAGGACTACGCGCGCGAGCAGGGCAAGGACGAGTTCTTCACCTTCGGCGAGGTGTACGACGCCGACGCCGCCAAGACCTCCCCGTACGTGCGCCGCACCGACATGAGCTCCGTGCTCGACTTCTCCTTCCAGGCCGCCGCCACCAGCTACGCCAGCGGCAACAGCGCACAGCGCCTCGCCGACCTGTACGCGTCCGACGACCTGTACACGACGCCGCACAGCAGCGCCGCCGCACTGCCGACGTTCCTCGGCAACCACGACATGGGCCGCGTCGGCTTCATGCTCGCGGGCAGCGACGACCCGCTCGCCCGCGACCAGCTCGCGCACGAGCTCATGTACCTGACGCGCGGCCAGCCCGTCGTCTACTACGGCGACGAGCAGGGCTTCGCCGGCACGGGCGGCGACAAGGACGCCCGCCAGACCCTGTTCGCGACCCAGGTCGACGAGTACGCCGACCAGCCGCTGGTGACCGGCGAGCAGGCCGGCAGCGTCGACCGGTACGCCACCGACGCCCCGCTCTACGAGCACGTCGCGGCGCTCGCGGCCCTGCGCGAGCAGCACCCGGCGCTGGCCACGGGCGCGCAGGTCGAGCGGTACGCCGAGGACGGCGCGGGCGTGTACGCCTTCTCGCGCGTCGACCGCGAGGAGCAGGTCGAGCACCTGGTCGCCGCCAACAACGCGGCCCAGGAGCGCACGGTGACGTTCGACGCGCTCACGCCGGGCGCGACCTTCGACCCGCTGTACGGCACCCAGACGGCCGTGACCGCGGACGCCGACGGCGCCGTCACGCTCACCGTCCCGGCGCGGTCCGCCGTCGTGCTCGTGGCCGACCGCACCGTGGGCGCCGGCTCGGCGGGCGTGGCCGCCGTCGTCCCCGGGGCGAGCGCCCGGCCGGGTGCCGCGCTGACCGGGGTGGCGCCCGTGGCCGCGGGCATCGACGACGCCTGGGCCGAGACGTCCTTCGCCTGGCGCGCCGTGGGCACCGACGAGTGGCACCACCTCGGCACGGCCGAGGACACGTCGCCGCGCGTCTTCCACGACGTCTCGCCGGACGGCGCCGACCTGCCCGAGGGCACGCTCGTCGAGTACCGCGCCGTGGTCCGGGACGCCGACGGCGACCGCACCGCGGCCAGCTCCTACGCCTCGGTGGGCGTCGACGTGAGCGGCGTGGTGGACGACCCGACCGACCCGGACCTCGACCTCGTGACGGTGCCCGGCTCCCACAACAGCGAGATGGGCTGCGCCGGCGACTGGACCCCGGACTGCGAGGCCGCGCGTCTCACGCAGGCCGACGACGGCACCTGGACCGGCACCTTCGAGCTCCCCGCCGGCTCCTACGAGTTCAAGGTGGCCCTGAACGGCTCCTGGGCGGAGAACTACGGCGCGGACGGTGTGCGCGACGGCGCCAACATCGCCTACTCGACCGGCGGCGGGCCCGTGACGTTCACGTGGGACCCCGAGACCAAGGTGCCCTCCGTCCAGGTGGGCACGCCCGGCACCCCGGGCGAGGGGCAGCAGGCCGCCCACTGGGTGCGGCAGGGCCTGGTGCTCGTGCCGGCCGCGCAGTTCGGCGCGGGCGACACGTGGGCGCTGGAGACGGAGGCGGCGTCGTACCCCCTCACGCCGACGGCGCTGTCCGGCGACGTGGCCGCCGACTTCCCGCACCTGGCCGGGTACCTCGCCCTCGCGGCCGAGGGCCTGAGCCGGGACCGGGCGGCGGCGGCCCTGCGCGGCCCGCTGCAGGTCACGCGGCACGACGGCGAGACCCTGACCGCGGCGACGGGCGTGCAGGTGCCCGGTGTGCTGGACGACCTGTTCGCCACCGACCGCGCGCTCGGCGTGACCTGGCAGGGCGAGCGGGCGTCGTTCGCGCTGTGGGCCCCGACCGCCCGGTCGGTGACGCTGCAGGTCTGGCCCGCGGGCACGCGCCTGGACAAGGAGCCGCGCACGTTCCCCATGACCCGGCAGAAGGACGGCGCCTGGACGTACGCGGCCGCGAAGCACGGCGGCCACGGCAGGCCGGGCGGGATCAAGGACTGGCAGGGTGCGCGCTACCGGTACGCCGTCGAGGTGTACGTGCCGGGCACGGGCCAGGTCGAGACCAACGTGGTGACCGACCCGTACTCGGTGGGCCTCACGCTCGACTCGACCCACTCGGTCGCCGTCGACCTCGACGCCACCACCTGGCAGCCCAAGGTCTGGCGCACCACGAAGGCCCCTGTGGTGGAGCGGCCGGTGGACCAGACCATCTACGAGCTGCACGTCCGCGACTTCTCGATCGCCGACCAGACGGTCCCGGAGCGGCTGCGCGGCACCTACGGCGCCTTCGGGGTCAAGGGCTCCGACGGCATGCGGCACCTGCGCTCCCTGGCCGACGCCGGGCTCACGACCGTGCACCTGCTGCCCACGTTCGACATCGCGACGATCGCCGAGGACCGTGCCGACCAGGCCACCACGGGTGACCTGTCCGGCTTCGCGCCCGACGGCACCGAGCAGCAGGCCGCGGTCGCCGAGATCCAGGGCCAGGACGGCTTCAACTGGGGCTACGACCCGTACCACTTCATGGCGCCCGAGGGCTCCTACGCGGTGCGGGCCGACGGCGGCGAGCGCGTCGCCGAGTTCCGGTCGATGGTCGGCAACCTGCACGGTGCCGGGCTCCAGGTGGTGCTCGACCAGGTGTTCAACCACACCGCGGCGTCGGGGCAGGACCCGCGGTCGGTGCTCGACCGCGTGGTGCCGGGCTACTACCACCGGCTGAACCCGACCTCCGGGGCCGTCGAGACCAGCACCTGCTGCCAGAACGTCGCCACCGAGCACGCCATGGCCGAGAAGCTCATGGTCGACGCGGTGGTCACCTGGGCCCGGGACTACCACGTGGACGGCTTCCGCTTCGACCTCATGGGCCACCACTCGCGGGAGAACATGGAGGCGGTCCGGGCCGGTCTCGACGCGCTCACGCTGCGCCGGGACGGCGTGGACGGCCGGAGCGTGTACCTGTACGGCGAGGGCTGGGACTTCGGCGAGGTGGCGGGCAACGCGCGGTTCGAGCAGGCCACGCAGGGCCAGCTCGGCGGTACCGGCATCGGCACGTTCAGCGACCGGCTGCGCGACGCCGTGCACGGCGGCTCCCCGGTCGACGGGTCGTCCCTGTTCACGCAGGGCTTCGGCACAGGCCTGTTCACCGACCCGAACGGGCGTGACGCCCGGCTCGGTGACCCGGCGTCGGTCAACGACGGCGGCGCGGACGAGGCGGCCGACCTGGGCCACCAGACTGACCTGGTGAAGCTCGGCCTGGCGGGCAACCTGCGCGCCTACGAGCTCACGACGTCGTCGGGCGAGCGGGTGCGGGGCGACGAGCTCGACTACCGCGGCTCGCCGGCCGGCTACGCGGACTCGCCGGAGGAGGTGGTCACGTACGTCGACGCGCACGACAACGAGACCCTCTTCGACCTGCTGGCGCTCAAGCTGCCCGCCGACACCCCGATGTCCGACCGCGTGCGGATGAACACGGTGTCGCTGGCCACCGCGGCGCTGTCGCAGTCGCCGTCGTTCTGGCACGCGGGGACCGACCTGCTGCGCTCCAAGTCGCTGGACCGCAACTCCTACGACTCGGGCGACTGGTTCAACGCGATCGACTGGTCGGGCCGGGACAACGGGTTCGGCCGCGGCCTGCCGATGGCGGCGGACAACGAGGAGAAGTGGCCGTACCAGAGGCCCCTGCTGGCCGATCCGGCGCTCAAGCCGGCGCCGGAGGACATCGCGTTCGCGTCCGCGCAGGCCCAGGAGCTGCTGGAGCTGCGGCACTCGACCGACCTGTTCCGGCTGGGCTCGGCCGAGCTCATCGAGCAGAAGGTCACCTTCCCCGGTTCGGGGCCGGACGCCGCGCCCGGCGTGATCACCATGTCGATCGACGACCGGGCGGGGCGGCGCGACGTCGACCGCCGGCTCGACGGCGTGCTCGTGGTGCTCAACGCGTCACCCGAGGCGGCCGCCGTCGAGGTGCCCGAGCTGGCCGGCCGTGACTACGCGCTGTCCCGCGTGCAGGCCCGCGGCGTGGACCCGGTGGTCCGCGGCACCACGTGGCAGCGGTCGACGGGCACGGTGACGGTCCCGGCCCGCACGGTCGCCGTCCTCCTGGACCCGCGGGGCTGACGCGGGGCGCCGTTCGGCACGTCGGCGCAGACAGGGTCACCGCTGGAGACGCTCCGGCGGTGACCCTGTTCGCGTCCCGCGAATCGCCCGTCGGGCCAGGCAGATCAGGGGGTCGGTGTGACAGCGCTGACAATCGGTGCGGAGAGTCTCTTGACTACGGCCCGTCTGGGGTGAATCGTGTGCGTCAGTTGGCTCGGCGGTGTAGCCGGGCTCGCACGACGCAAGGGAGCTTCATGCGCACGGCACGATTCCTCATCGCACCCGTCACGGCAGCGGCGGTCGCCCTCTCGCTCGGTGCCTGCGGCTCCGGCGGGGGCGGTTCGGACGACTCGACCATCAAGGTCGCCTACCAGAAGTTCGGCAACTTCACGCAGGCCGACGAGCTGTTCAAGGACGTCAAGGCCGACTTCGAGGAGGCCAACCCCGGCATCACCGTCGAGCTGGTGCCCATCGAGGCGCAGCAGAACGACTACTTCACCAAGCTCGCCCTCATGAACCGCTCGCCCAGCACCGCGCCGGACGTCATGTACGAGGACACGTACATGATCAAGTCCGACGTCGAGGCCGGCTACCTGGCTCCCCTGGACGACTACCTCGCCGAGTGGGACGAGTGGGACCAGTTCGTGGACAGCGCCAAGGAGGCCGGCGCGGGCGACGACGGCAAGACCTACGGCGTCTCCATGGGCACCGACACGCGCGGTCTCTGGTTCAACAAGGACGTGCTCGCCAAGGCGGGCCTGCCCGAGGACTGGGCTCCGACCTCGTGGGACGACCTGCTCGAGGCGGCCCGGACCATCAAGGAGTCCGACCCCGACGTCGTGCCCTTCAACATGTACTCCGGCAAGCCCCAGGGTGAGGCCGCCGTCATGCAGGGCTTCGAGATGCTCCTGTACGGCACGGGCGACACGCTCTACGAGGACGGCAAGTGGGTGACCGGCTCGCAGGGCTTCGTCGACGCCCTCGGGTTCGTCCAGACCGTGTTCACCGAGGGCCTCGCGCCCACCCCGCAGCAGGCGCTCGACACCAACATCGGCAACACCGTGCAGGCCGAGTGGCTGCCCGAGGGCAAGGTCGGCATCGCGCTCGACGGCTCCTGGGTGGCGGGCAACTGGCTCGAGTCCGGCGTCGCTCCGTGGCCCGAGTGGTCCGAGAAGATGGGCACGGCACCCATGCCCACGCAGGACGGGCAGGACCCGGGCGCGGTGAGCATGTCGGGCGGCTGGACCCTCGCCATGGGCTCCGGCTCCAAGAACCCGGACGCCGCGTTCGAGTTCATCTCGATGGCCCTGAACCGGGAGAACTCCCTCTGGTTCGACGTCGCCAACAGCCAGATCGCGGTGCGCACCGACGTCGCCGAGGACCCGGAGTACACGGCGACCAACCCGACCACCGAGTTCTTCACCGGCCTGGTCGACGTGACCAACTTCCGGCCGGCGACCTCGGACTACCCGAAGGTCTCCAACGAGATCATGGTCGCGATGGAGGCCGTGATGACGGGGCAGCAGACGCCGGAGGAGGCGGCCGCGGCCTACGACGAGGCGGTCGTCGGCATCGTCGGCGAAGAGAACACCGTCCAGGGCTGACACGATGGCTGTCACGTCCCGCCGCGTGGCGCGGGTGGTCCCGCTCGCGCCCGCGGTCGTCCTGCTCGCGCTCTTCATGCTCGGACCGGTGGTCTGGTCCTTCTACGGCTCGTTCACGAACGCGGCCCTCACCGGGCCCGCCGCCCTGAACCCCGAGTGGATCGGGTTCGACAACTACGTCGCGCTCGTCGGCGACCCCGACTTCCCGAAGTCGCTGTGGCTCACCGTCGTGTTCGTGTTCCTCTCCGCCGTGGTGGGCCAGAACGTGATGGGCATCGCGCTGGCCGGGCTGCTGCGCTCGGCGGTCAAGCCGGTGCGGTCCATCGCCTCGACCGTGGTGGTGGCCGCCTGGGTGCTGCCCGAGATCGTCGCGGCCTTCGCGGCGTACGCGTTCTTCCACTCCGAGGGCACGCTCAACACGCTGCTCGCCGGCATCGGCGTCACCGGGCCCGACTGGCTCTACTCCACACCGATGCTCGCGGTGATCCTCGCCAACATCTGGCGCGGCACCGCCTTCTCGATGATGGTCTACTCCGCCGCGCTCGCGGAGGTGCCGCCCGAGCTGACGGAGGCGGCGCAGCTCGACGGCGCGAACGGGCTGCAGCGGCTCACGTGGGTGACGTTGCCGGTGATCCGGCGGAGCATCTCGACCAACCTGATGCTCACCACGCTGCAGACCCTGTCGGTGTTCACGCTGATCTACGTGATGACCGGTGGCGGGCCGGGGACGGACAGCTCGACGCTGCCCATCCTCGCCTACCAGGAAGCGTTCAAGTTCGCGCAGGTCGGCTACGGCACGGCCATCGCGACGGTGATGATCGTCGTGGGCGGGATCTTCTCCGTGATCTACATCCGCGCGCTCCGACCGGAGGTGGACTGATGACGGACACGATGACTGCCGCCCCGGTCGAGGGGACCCGTCGCGGGGCGGTCGGCCCCCTGGCCGGCCCGCGCATCACGGCCACCAAGGTGGCGGCGAACCTGGTGCTCCTCGTGATCGCCGTGAGCTTCCTGCTGCCGATGGCGTGGATCGTCGTCGCGTCCCTGGACGCGGAGGCGACCCTCTCCTTCGGCCTGCCCGACGCCGTGACCGTCGACAACTTCTCGGCGATCATGACGCCGGAGCTGACCTGGCTGCCGCTGTGGAACGCGTTCGTGCTGTCGGCGGGGTCGGCGGCGATCACCGTCGTCGTCTCGGTGCTGGCGGCCTACCCGCTGTCGCGGTACCGGATGCGGTTCGGCAAGTACTTCCTGTACTCGGTGCTGTTCGGCACCTGCCTGCCGATCACGGCGATCATGGTGCCGGTGTACGCGCTGTTCGTGCAGCTCAACCTGCTGGACTCGCTGCCGGGAACCATCTTCTTCATGGCGGCGACGTCGTTGCCGATGGCCATCTGGATGACGAAGAACTTCATGGACTCCGTGCCGATCTCCCTCGAGGAGGCGGCGTGGACCGAGGGCGCCTCGGCCATGCAGGCCCTGCGGCGCATCGTCCTGCCGCTCATGCGGCCGGGCATCGCGGTGGTGTTCATCTTCGTGTTCGTGCAGGCCTGGGGGAACTTCTTCGTCCCGTTCGTGCTGCTGCTCTCGCCGGAGAAGCAGCCGGCGGCCGTGAGCATCTTCGCGTTCTTCGGGCAGTACGGCTCGGTGGCCTACGGGCAGCTCGCGGCGTACTCGCTGCTCTACGCCGCGCCGGTGCTCGGCCTGTACGTGCTGGTCAACCGCATCAGCGGCTCGGCGTTCGCCCTGGCGGGCGCGGTCAAGGGCTGACACCCCGGGCTGGTTCCGCCCGGCTAGCCCCGCCCCGCGTCCGCGCCCACCCAGCGATTGTGCCCAGATCCACCCCCGGATCTGGGCACAATCGCTGGGTCGGCGCGGACGTCGGCGCGGGCGCGCGGGGCGGGGGCCGGCGCGGGGTCAGCGGAAGACGACCGTGCGGCGGCCGTCCAGGAGGACGCGGCGCTCCGCGTGCCAGCGGACGGCGCGGGCCAGGGTGCGCCGCTCGACGTCCTCCCCGATGCCCACCAGGTCCTCCACGGTGCGGGAGTGGTCCACGCGCTCGACGTCCTGCTCGATGATCGGGCCCTCGTCGAGGTCGCCCGTGACGTAGTGCGACGTGGCGCCGATGATCTTCACGCCGCGGTCGTGCGCCTGCCGGTAGGGCCCCGCGCCCTTGAACGACGGCAGGAACGAGTGGTGGATGTTGATGATCTGCCCGCTGAGGTCGCGGCACAGCTCGTCGGACAGGATCTGCATGTAGCGGGCCAGCACCACGAGCTCCGCGCCGGACTCCTCGACCAGCCCGCGGAGCGTCGCCTCCGCCTCCGCCTTGGTGTCCCGGGTGACGGGTACGTGGTGGAACGGCTTGCCGTAGAAGGTGGCGATGTCCTCCAGGTCGCGGTGGTTGCCCACCACGCCCACCACGTCGACGGGCATGCGCTGCGACCGCTCGCGGTAGAGCAGGTCGACGAGGCAGTGCGCGGCCTTGGACACCATGATCAGCGTCGGGATGCGGCGGCCGACGACGTCGAGCGTCCACGTCATGCCGAACCGCCCGGCCACCTGGTCCATGGCGCCCGTGAGCTCTTCGCGCGACGCCGTCGACTCGGCCTGGACGCGCATGAAGAACAGGCCCGACGCCGGGTCGCCGAACTGCTGCGACTCGGTGATGTTGCCGCCGTGCTCCGCGAGCATGCCGGCCACCGCGTGCACGATTCCCGGCTGGTCCGGGCAGGACAGGGTCAGGATCCAGTGGGTGGCGGGGCGCGGGGCGTCGTTCACGCGGTCAGGCTAACCCGGCCCGGCGGGTCCGGCTCGGCCCTGTCCGTGCTGCTGGCCGAGCTCCTTGCGCATGACCCAGCGCCGTCGTCCGCCGCTCACGCCCGCCGTCTCGGCCGCGCGCTCGAAGCCGGCCTGCTCGAACATCCGCACGGTGCCCACGTAGCCGCTGATCACGTCGACGCGGTCCGGTCCCGTGTCGGCCGGGTAACCCTCGACGACCTCGGCCCCGTGCGCCCGCGCGTGCTCCACGGCACCGGCCAGGAGGTGGTGCATGAGGCCGTGCTTCCGGAAGCCCGCGCGGACCACGAAGCACACGGCCACCCACGCGTCCCGCTCGTCCACGAACGGGATGGTGCGCGAGTGCATGAGGCGTCGGTAGGTCGACCGGGGCGCGATCGAGCACCAGCCCGCCACGACGTCGTCCACGTAGGCCAGCACACCCGGTCCCGGCTCGGTGGCGCACAGGGCCCGCATGTAGCCCGGCCGGTCCTCGTTGGTGACCCGGCTGTCCCGGTAGGACATGCACCAGCAGCCCCCGCCGCCCGGTTTCTTGACGCCCACCACCTCGTAGAAGTCGTCGTACCGGCCGACGGCGGGGCGCACGTCGACCTGTACGTCCGATCCGTCCGGCCACCGAGGCCTCGTGCCGCTCATAAGCCGAACCTACGCCGGACCACTGACATCGAGTCCGCACCCGGGGCGCGGTCTTCGTCGACCTGGGCGCGTCACCTCTGGAAGGATGGGCTCCATGAGCAACTCCACGACGACGATCGCGCTGGTCGAGGACGACCACGCGGGCGAGCTCCTCACGCTGCGGCGCGCCGCGTTCGTGACCGAGGCCCAGCTGTACGACGACCCGAACATCCCGCCGCTGACCCAGACCCTCGCCGAGCTGCGGGAGGACCTGGCGCGGGACGACGTCGTGACGATCGGTGCCTGGGAGGGCCACCGGATGATCGGTTCGGTGCGCGTCGAGATCGAGGGCGAGAAGGCCACGCTCGGCCGGCTCGCCGTGGCCCCGGACAAGCAGGGCCGGGGCATCGGCACGGAGATGCTCTTCGCGGTGCTGCCGTTCCTGCCCGAGCAGACCACCGAGATCTGGGTCTTCACCGGCAAGGACTCGAAGCAGAACCTCGCCATGTACACGAAGCACGGGTACGAGGAGCAGTACGACAAGGCCGCGGGTGACCTGACCTACACCTACCTGCGGCGCGTGCTCGGCGCGGCCGGCGCGCAGCCCGCGCCCCGGCAGGGCTGACCCGCCGGGCGGGCCGGCCCTGCCGTCCGGCTACCCGGCGAGGCAGATCGTCTCGTAGCTGCGGAAGGCGTCGAAGCCGAGCTCGAGCTTGTCGGCGGTGCCCTCGGGGCACTGCACGCCGCCGACCATCAGGCCGGTGACCTTGCGTGCGCCGTCCGCCGAGCACGCGACCTCCGCGCCGTCGCCGTCGACGCAGTCGTGCACCACGAGCTGCCCGCCGCCCCTGCCCGGGTCGCCGGGGTGCTCGTCGGACAGGTTGCGCGCGCACACGGCCTGGGTGTCGCCGCCGGCCTGGCCGTCCTTCTGGAAGACGACGTCGGTGCCGGCGGGGCAGTGCACCTGGGCCACGGAGACGGCGTCCTGGATGTCGAGCACCGTGACGGTGGCCTCCTGGTCGTCGCAGGTGAGCGGCCGGTAGGTGTCCGTGGCGGCGCCGGTGTCCTGTGCCGTCGGGTCGGGGCCGGCGCACGAGTCGACCGCCCAGACCGCGCCGGGGGCCTCCTCAGCGCCGTCGGGGCCGAAGAACTGGAAGCCGACGGCGCCGATCACGACCGCCGCGACCACGAACGCCACCACGGACCAGACCCAGTCGCGCGGGGTCGCCCGCCTGCCGCGGCCGTCGCCGCGCCCGGGCGAGGGACGAGGGTCGGACGGCGGCGCACCGCCGGGTGGCGCGGGGAACGGCCCGGACTGTGGCTGCCCGGTGGCGAACGGCCCGGACTGCGGCTGGCCCGGAGGCTGCACGGACGGGAACTGGCCGGACTGCCGGCTGCCCGCGGGGAACTGCCCGGACGGGAACTGCCCGGACGGGAACTGGGCCGACGGGTACTGCCCCGACTGCGGCCGGCCGGGCGGCGGGCCGTTCGGTTCCTGCCGGTGGAGTCCGCCGGTCCGGGGGCGGCCCTGCTGGCGACGCTGGTCTGGCTGGTGTTCCGGAACGCCTGCGTCCGGTGACACGGGGGAGGGCATGTCGGCACATTAGCGACGTCGGGGTGAATCGCAAAAGGGTCTCAGGTACTTTCGGCGAGATCTTGCGCCTCCGGCGGCCCCGTCGAAAGTTATCGGCCGTCGCGCACGGGTGAGTTCCGCCGCTGCTACGATCGTCGGGTCGCAACTGGCGTCAGGTGGGTCACCACCGGGGAGCGACGAGTCATGCCGACGACGGGTCGTTCGCCTGGGCCCCGGGTCACCCTGTAGAGGTGCGCGCCCGGGCAGTCGTGTCGCGGCGCGTGTGCCCTCCACCGCCGTCCGACACATCCCCGTCCCGCATGAATCGAGGAGCTATGAGCGCATCGACTCCCGACCCGCTCGCGACCCCGCTCGCCGAGCTCGACCCCGAGATCGCCGCCGTCCTGGACGGTGAGCTGACCCGCCAGCGCGACACGCTCGAGATGATCGCGTCCGAGAACTTCGTGCCGCGCGCCGTCCTGGAGGCGCAGGGCTCGGTGCTGACCAACAAGTACGCGGAGGGCTACCCGGGCCGCCGCTACTACGGCGGCTGCGAGCAGGTGGACATCGCGGAGAACCTCGCGATCGCCCGCGCCAAGGACCTGTTCGGCGCCGAGCACGCCAACGTCCAGCCGCACTCCGGCGCCCAGGCGAACGCCGCGGTGCTGCACGCCCTCATCAACGCGGGCGACAAGATCCTCGGCCTGGAGCTGGCCCACGGCGGTCACCTCACGCACGGCATGCGGATCAACTTCAGCGGCAAGCTGTACGACGTCGGCGCGTACGGCGTCGACCCGCAGTCCTACCGCATCGAGATGGACGAGGTGCGCAAGAAGGCGCTGGAGCACCGCCCCGACGTCATCATCGCGGGCTGGTCCGCCTACCCGCGCCACCTCGACTTCGCAGCGTTCCGCGAGGTCGCGGACGAGGTCGGCGCCAAGCTCTGGGTGGACATGGCGCACTTCGCCGGCCTGGTGGCCGCTGGCCTGCACCCGTCGCCGGTGCCGCACGCCGACGTCGTCTCCTCCACGGTGCACAAGACGATCGGCGGGCCGCGCTCCGGGTTCATCCTCTCCACGGCGGAGCACGCCAAGAAGATCGACTCCGCCGTGTTCCCGGGCCAGCAGGGCGGCCCGCTCATGCACGTGATCGCCGCGAAGGCCGTCTCCTTCAAGGTCGCCGCGTCGGAGTCGTTCCGCGACCGCCAGGAGCGCACGCTCCGGGGCGCGTCGATCATCGCCGACCGCCTGTCGCAGCCGG
Organism: Promicromonospora thailandica; assembly: GCF_024171955.1. Lineage (GTDB taxonomy): Bacteria > Actinomycetota > Actinomycetes > Actinomycetales > Cellulomonadaceae > Promicromonospora > Promicromonospora thailandica. Next base: position 267,094 of record NZ_JAMTCS010000006.1, read on the forward strand.
ACGTCGCCCAGGCGGGCGTCTCGGTGCTCACCGGCGGCACGGACGTGCACCTGGTGCTCGTGGACCTGCGCAGCTCGCAGCTCGACGGTCAGCAGGCGGAGGACCTCCTGCACGACGCCGGGATCACCGTGAACCGCAACGCCGTCCCGTTCGACCCACGCCCGCCGCGCGTCACGTCGGGCCTGCGCATCGGTACGCCCGCGCTGGCCACGCGCGGGTTCGGTGACACGGAGTTCGCCGAGGTCGCCGACATCATCGCGACGGCTCTGCGCGACGGCGCCTCGACGGACCTCGACGCCCTGTCGGCGCGGGTCGCGAAGCTGACCGAGCAGTTCCCGCTCTACCCGGGGCTCTGAACCGATGACCGCACAGATCCTGGACGGGAAGGCCACCGCCGCCGCGATCAAGACGGAGCTGAAGGACCGGGTCACGGCGCTGCGCGAGCGCGGCGTCGTGCCGGGCCTCGGCACCCTGCTCGTCGGTGACGACCCGGGCTCGCAGTGGTACGTCGCGGGCAAGCACCGCGACTGCGCCGAGGTGGGCATCGCGTCGATCCGGGAGGACCTCCCGGGCGACGCCACGCAGGAGGACATCGAGGCGGCGGTCCGCCGCCTCAACGAGGACCCGGCCTGCACCGGGTACATCGTGCAGCTCCCCCTGCCGAAGGGCATCGACACCAACCGTGTGCTGGAGCTCGTCGACCCCGACAAGGACGCCGACGGCCTGCACCCCACCAACCTCGGGCGCCTGGTGCTGCGGGTCAACGAGGACATCACGTCCTCGCTGCCCTGCACCCCGCGCGGCATCATCGAGCTGGTGGAGCGGCACGGCATCAAGCTCGCGGGCAAGGAGATCGTCGTGCTGGGCCGCGGCGTCACCGTGGGCCGTCCGATCGGCCTGCTGCTCACGCGCCGCGCCGTCAACGCGACGGTCACCCTGACGCACACGGGCACGCAGGACCTCGCGTCCCTGGTGCGGCGGGCCGACGTCGTCGTGGCGGCGGCCGGGGTCAAGGGCATCGTGACCGGCGACATGGTCAAGCCGGGCGCCGTGCTGATCGACGTCGGCGTCTCCCGCGAGACCGACCCGGAGACGGGGAAGTCGCGCGTGGTCGGCGACGTGTCGCCGGAGGCCGCCGAGGTCGCGGGCTGGGTGTCGCCCAACCCCGGTGGCGTCGGCCCGATGACGCGGGCGATGCTGCTGGCCAACGTGGTCGAGTCGGCGGAGCGCGCGCTGGCGTAGTACGGCCGTCCCACGGAGGAAAGGTCGCTCTCTCGGTACCGGGGGTGCGACCTTTTCTCCGTGCGCCGATGAGTTCGGCGGGGGAGCGGCGTCTACCCGGGGTCAGTGCAGATCTCTTCCGTGGAGGACGTCATGGTGACCGTACGACCGCATCTCTGGTTCGGGAACAACAAGGCCGCCGAGGCCGCGGCGTTCTACGCCGAGCACATCCCGAACTCGTCCGTCGAGCGCGCGGTGCAGGCTCCGGAGGGGGTGCCGGGCGTCGAACCCGGCGTCGACTTCGTGGTCGAGTTCACGGTGGCGGGCCAGCCGGTGGTCGGGCTGAGCGCCGGGCCGTCCCTCATGCTCGACGACGCCTTCTCGTTCTACCTCCTGGTCGAGGGCCAGGAGCAGGTGGACCACTACTGGGACCTGCTGACCGCGGACGGCGGCGCGCCCGGACCGTGCGGCTGGTGCAAGGACAGGTTCGGGGTGTCCTGGCAGGTGATCCCGAAGGAGATGGAGCAGCTTCTCGGCTCGTACTCCACCCCGGCCGAGGTGGCCACCATGCAGGCGATGCTGACGATGGGCAAGATTGACGTCGCCGCCCTGCAGGCCGCCCACGACGGCGCCGCGTAGGCCGGACGGGGTCACGCTCAGCGCGGGCGGCGCCGCACGACGAGCGCCTGCTGGTCCGGGAACTGCCACCCGTAGCGGACGGCGAGCAGCCGCACCACGGTGGTGACCACCACCGCGGCGACGGCGGCGCCCAGCACGGGCACGCCGAGCGCGACCAGGGCCACGAGCAGGGCCGCCCCGCCGGCCGCCGCGACCGCGTAGAGCGACCCGACGTGCAGCAGGGCGACGGGGAGGTTGAGGGTCACGTCGCGCAGCACCGAGCCGCCGACGGCCGCCGCCGCGCCGACGAACACCGCCGGGACGGGCGGTACCCCGAGCGCGAGGGCCTTCGACGTGCCGATCGCGCCGAAGAGGCCGATGACGAGGGCGTCCAACGGGAGGATGACGGGGTCGAGGCGGGCGAACAGCCGCTGCAGGGACAGCCCGGCCAGGGCCGAGACCGCCGCGACGAGCACGTACCACGGGCCGTAGATGACCACGGGCGGTTCGCCGAGCAGCACGTCGCGCAACAGGCTCCCGCCGAGCGCCACGCCGATGCCGACGAGCACAGCGCCCAGCACGTCGATGCGACGGCCGGTGAGCGCACCGGCGAAGAGCGCGCCCTGCAGCGCGCCCAGGGCGACCGCCGCGAGCTCGGCCCACAGCGGGATGCCGAAGGGGATGATCGTGTCCATCGGATCTTCTCTCGCAGAGCCGCCGGAACGGCCGCCGCCGGTCCCGTCACGCACCGCGGGGTGCGCCGGGACCGGCGGACCGGGTCAGCGGGCGGTGGAGCGTGCGGCCTCGAGGATCACGTTCGTGACGGCCTCGGGCCGGGACACGGTCACGGCGTGCGAGGCGTCGACCTCGACGAGCGTGGCGCCCGCGCGCTCGGCCATGAAGCGGGAGAGCTCGGCCGGGATCGCGAGGTCCTGGGTCGCCGAGAGCACCCACGACGGGATGGACTTCCAGGCGGCGGTGCTGGCCTGCGCCTCGAAGGCCACGAGCCCGAGGGGCCGCTGCGTGGCCGCCATGTGCTCCGCCGTCGTGGCGTCGACGTCGCCCGCGAACAGCTCGTGGAACTGCTCCGGGTCGATGTACAGCTCGGTGGCGGTCTCGCCGTCGGGCGTCGTGTACGGGAAGGGCTGCGCGGCACCACCGAGCTTGGCGCCCGGGAACTTCTCGACCAGGTCGACCAGGCTCTCGCCCGGCTCCGCGAGGAAGCTCGCGACGTAGACCAGGGCGGTCACGTTCGGGTTGCCCTCGGCGGCGTGGCTCATCACGTGCCCGCCGTAGGAGTGGCCGGCGAGGACGACCGGGCCGTCGATGGTCTTCAGCACGTCGCGCAGGTACTGGGCGTCCTGCTCCAGGTCGCGGAGCGGGTTGGCGACGGCGATCACGCGGTGACCGGCCTGGCGGAGGGCCGAGATCGAGCCGTTCCAGCTCGACGAGTCGGCGTACGCGCCGTGGACCAGGACGATGGTCTGCTTGGTGGCGGTGGTGTTCATGATGCTCTCTCCTCGGATCGGTTTCCTGCTCGGAAGACCTGGTGTCTTCGTCGTTCCCCCCGCGTAACGCATCGTGCATGCAATATATTGCATGCCGCACGTGTGAGCAAGAGCACGGTCGTGGATCACCCGCCGGGGGCGGCTCGCGCATCGCGTGTCAGAGGCGGCACGTAGTCTTCCGGGGTGCCTCTGATCGTCGCCACCGCCAACGTCAACGGGATCCGCGCGGCCGTCCGCCGCGGTATGCACGCCTGGATCGAGACCCGCACGCCCGACATCCTGCTGCTGCAGGAGGTCCGCGCGCCCGACAAGGTCGCTCGCGAGCTGCTCGACGGCTGGCACGTGGCCCACGCGGAGAGCGAGAACAAGGGGCGCGCGGGCGTGCTCGTCGCGTCGCGGCTGCCGCTCGGCGAGGTCCGGACCGGCCTCGCGGCCTACGCCCCGGCAGCCGGCGCCGAGCCCGCCACCGACACCGGCCGGTGGATCGAGGCCGACCTCACGCTGCCGGACGGCGGCGCGCTGACGGTCGTGTCGACGTACCTGCACTCGGGGTCCACCAACCCGGGCGAGGAGCACACGATGGTGGCCAAGTACGCCTACCTGGAGAAGGTGACGGCCCGCCTGGCCGAGCTCGCCCTCTCGCCGACGCCGAGCGTGGTGGCGGGCGACCTCAACATCGCGCACCAGAACGCCGACATCAAGAACTGGAAGGGCAACCTCAAGAGCGCCGGCTTCCTGCCCGAGGAGCGTGCCTACGTGACGCGCTGGCTCGACGAGCACGGCTGGGCCGACCTCGGCCGGGTCCATGCGGGTGACGGGCCCGGCCCGTACACGTGGTGGTCGTGGCGCGGCAAGGCGTTCGACAACGACTCCGGGTGGCGCATCGACTACCAGCTCGCCAACCAGGCCCTCGCCGCCGCCTGCCGCAAGATCGAGGTCGACCGCGCGCCCACCTACGCGGAGCGCTGGAGCGACCACGCCCCGGTGGTGGCCACGTACGAGCTGTAGCGCGCCGGGACCCCGGCGAGGTCGTGCCGCACCGGGGTCCTGGGACGCTCCGTGGTCAGGCCGCCGGCGCCGACGGCGGGGCCAGCAGGAACGCGGGCGCCGTGAGGTCGGCGTCGGCGAAGGCGTTCGCGACGGCCCGGGCGACGGCGTCGACGTCGGAGAGGCGGACCAGGGCGATCGCGCTGCCGCCGAAGCCGCCGCCGGTCATGCGCGCGCCGAGCGCACCCGCCGCCACGGCGGTGTCCACGACGAGGTCGAGCTCGCGGCACGAGACCTCGTAGTCGTCGCGCAGCGAGGCGTGCGAGGCGAGCATGAACGGGCCGACGTCGGCCGCGCGGCCCTCGCGCACCAGGTCGGCGAACCGCGCGGTGCGGTCGATCTCGGAGACGACGTGGCGCACCCGTCGGCGCAGCACGCCGTCGGGGTCGTGCGGCTCCAGCTCGGCGAGCGCGCGGTCGAGGCCGACGCCACCGAGCGTCGGGGCGATCTCGCGCAGGGACTCCAGCCCGAGCAGCGCCGCCGCCCGTTCGCAGGCCTCGCGCCGCGCCCCGTACTCGCCGGAGACGTGGGAGTGCTCGGCCCGGGTGTCGACCACGAGGAGCGTGAGCCCCGCCGTGGCCAGGTCGAACGGCACCGGCACGCCCGACTCCAGGGGCTTGAGCCCCGGCCGGAAGTCGAGGAGCAGCGCGTGGCCCTCGCGGCACCGCAGCGACGCCGACTGGTCCAGCCCGCCCGTCGGCGCGCCGGCGATCTCGTTCTCGGCCAGCCGGCTGGCGTCGACCAGCTCGGCGCGGCCGGCGTCCGACGCAGCGAGGCCGAGGCCGGCCACCGCGTCGAGCGCGACGGCGACCGAGGCCTCGAGCGCCGCCGACGAGCTCAGCCCCGCCCCGAAGGGCACGCACGAGTCGACCGCGGCGTCGAACCCGCCCACCTTGTAGCCGGCCTGTCCCAGGGCCCAGGCGACGCCCGCGACGTAGGCGCCCCAGTCGGTCACCGTGCCGGGGGCGACGTCGGACAGGTTCGCCTCCCACACGCCCTCGGCCTGCGCCGACACCAGGCGCACCCGGTCGTCCTCGCGCGGCCGCAGCGCGATGTACGTGCGGTGCGGCAGCGCCGTCGGCAGGCAGAGGCCGGCGTTGTAGTCCGTGTGCTCGCCGATGAGGTTGACCCGGCCGGGGGCGGACCAGACGCCCTCGGGCGAGCCGTCGAACGATCGGGTGAAGAGCTCGTCGACCCGGCGGGCGCCCTCCTCGGCGCTCCAGGCCTCCAGCCACTGCGGTTCAGTCATGGGGGACATTGTCTCTCGCCCGGCGGGGCGGGTTCGCGCCGCTCCACGCTACGGACGGCTGCGCAGCACGCGGACGCCCCCGGCGGGGACCGGGACGTCGCCCGTGAGCGCGGCGCCGGTGAGCAGGTCGGTGGTGGCACCCTCCAGCGGCAGAGTCGCGTCGTCGTCCGTGTGGTTGATCGCCACGGTGTACTGCACGGCGTCGTCGCTCGTGCGGCGCACCACCTCGAGCCCCTCCACGGTGCGCGACGGCGCCAGCCCCGCCCCGGCGTACACGTCGGCCATGACCGTGGCCAGCGTCTCGACGTCGAGGTTGGTGGAGACGTACCAGCCGGTGCCGGCGCCGTGCCGGTGCCGGGTGATCGCGGCGCCGCCCGGCTTGGGGCCGTCCGTGTAGGTGCCGACGGGCTCGGCACCGGCCAGGACCAGGTCGTCCGCCCACACCGTGCCCGTCAGGTCGACCGTGTCCGTGCTCGCTGCGCCCGCCCCCGCGGCGCCCGCACGGTACGCGACCGTGAGCGACTCCTGCGCGCGCAGCGGCAGGAACTCCTCGACCCACACACCGAGGGCGTCGCGCAGCGGGGCCATGAAGCCACCCGGGTGCACGGCGTCGTGCTCGTCGACGATGCCGCTGAAGTAGCTGACCAGCAGCGTGCCGCCCGCCTCGACGTACGCGGTGAGGTTGGCGGCGTCGGCGGTGGAGAGCAGGTACGAGGCCGGGGCGACGACCAGCTTGTAGCCGGACAGGTCCTGCCCGGGCTTGACCAGGTCGACGGTGTGGCCGTCGCGCCAGAGCCGGTCGTAGAAGGCGTCGACCCGCTCCCGGGGCTGCGCGTCCGCGCTCGGCCGGTACTCGAGGCCCTGCGCCCAGAACGACTCGTCGTCCCACACGAGGGCCACGTCCGCGTGCACGCGCGAGCCGCGCAGCTCGGTGAGCCGGCCCAGGTTCGCGCCGAGCTCCGTGACCTCGCGCCATACCCGGGACCCCGTGCCGGCGTGCGGCAGCATCGCGGAGTGGAACTTCTCCGCGCCGGACCGGGAGGCGCGCCACTGGAAGAACATGATCCCGTCCGCGCCGCGGGCCAGGTGCGCGAGCGAGTTGCGCGCCATCTCGCCGGGACCCTTGGCGACGTTGCGCTCCTGCCAGTTCACGGCGGAGGTCGAGTGCTCCATCAGGATCCAGGGCTTGCCGCCGGCGACCGAGCGCGTCAGGTCGGCCGCCATCGACAGCCCGACGTAGCCACGCGGGTCGGCGGCCCACAGGTAGTGGTCGTTGGCGACGACGTCGACCTCCTTCGCCCACGCGAACAGGTCGGTCCACGGGCAGATGGTGGCCATGAAGTTGGTGGTGACCGGCACGGAGGAGTGCTCGCGGACGGCGTCGCGCTCGGCCACGAAGCACTCGCGCAGCGCGGCGTCGGAGAACCGCGCGAAGTCGAGCTGCTGCGCGGGGTTCGCGGGCGTCGTCGTGGCGGCGGGGACCTGGACGTGCTCCCAGTCCGCGTAGTGCTGGCCCCAGAAGGCGGTGCCCCAGGCGGCGTTCAGGGCGTCGAGCGTGCCGTACCGCGCGCGGAGCCAGACGCGGAACGCGCGCTGGGCGTGCACCGAGTAGTCGAACATGACCGGCGCCCCGTACTCGTTGTGCACGTGCCACCCGGCCAGCGCCGGGTGGTCGCCGTACCGCTCGGCGAGGGCCCGCGTGATGCGCAGGGCCGCCTCCCGGTAGGCGGGCGCGGTGGGCGCCAGCAGCCCTCGGCCGCCCGGCCCCATCGACGTGCCGTCCCGGTCGACCACCCGGGCGTCGGGGTGCTTCGCGTACAGCCAGGCGGGCGGCGCCGCCGTCGGCGTCGCGAGCAGGATCCGGATGCCGCCCTCGTGCAGCAGACCGATCACGCGGTCGAGCCAGCCGAAGTCGAACTCGCCCTCGCGCGGCTCCAGCAGCGCCCAGCTGAAGATGCCGAGGCTGACCAGGTTCACGCCCGCCTCGTTCATCAGCCGGACGTCCTCGGCCCAGACCTCCTCGGGCCACTGCTCCGGGTTGTAGTCGCCGCCGTAGGCGATCCGGTCGACACCGGGCAGCCACCCGTCGAACCGCGGTCCGGGCACGAAGGTCGAGGTCTTGGGCATGGAGAGTCCTTTCACGGGGTAGACGACCACCCTAGGTCGTTTGTGCGCGTGTGGGAATGCGCTTCCCCACGGTGGGGGGCTGGTGGTCCTGTCGCGGGGTTCGGTCGCGTGGCTGGCCCCGTGGCAGAGCTCGGTCACTTGCCTGGTCGCTGGGTTTGGTCGCTTGGTCGTCCTGGGCCCCTGAGCTCGGTCACTTGCCTCGCTCAGTCGCTGAGTTCGGTCACTTGCCTCGCTCAGTCGCTGAGTTCGGTCACTTGCCTCGCCCAGTTGCTGAGTTCGGTCACTTGCCTCGAGATCGGTCCATCGAACGACCGATCTCGAGGCAACCGACCGAAGTCGGCGATGCCGATCGCGCAACGGACCGAGCTCAGCGGCGCCGATCGCACGAGCGACCGAAGTCGGCGGTGCCGATCGCGCAACTGACCGAGCTCAGCGGCGCCGATCGCGCCAGCGACCGAACTCAGCGGTGCCCATCGCGCAACGGACCGAGCTCAGCGGCGCCGATCGCGCGAGCGACCGAACTCAGGCGCGCCGATCGCGCAACCGACCGAACTCAACGATGCCAATCGCCCGACCGAACACCCGACGCCCCACCGCCCCTTCGCCAGGAGCAGATTCGCGTGCCCCGCCGCCCGTGATGCGGTTCGGTGGGCTCATGCGCATCCTGGTTCTCGGTGGAACGGTCTTCCTCTCCCGGGCGGTCGCCGCTGCCGCCGTCGCCCATGGGCACGATGTCACGTGCGCGGCCCGCGGCCTGAGCGGCACCGTGCCCGACGGCGCGACGCTCGTGCACTGGGACCGCGCGGAGCAGGTACCCCCGGAGCTGGCGGACGCCGAGTTCGACGCCGTCGTCGACGTCTCCCGCATCCCGTCGCACGTGCGCCGCGCCGTGGGTGCCTTCCCGGACGCGCACTGGACGTTCGTGTCCACGGTCAACGTCTACGCGGACTCCGCCGTGCAGGGCGGCACCCCCGCGACGCTGCCCCTGCTCGACCCCGTCGAGACCGACGAGGACCCGGCGTCCGGCCCCGAGACCTACGGCGCCATGAAGGTGGCGTGCGAGAACCTGGTGCGAGCGGGTGCCGCGGCGGCGCTCGTGATCCGGCCCGGCCTCATCGTCGGCCCCGGCGACCCCAGCGGCCGGTTCGCCTACTGGCCCGCCCGGTTCGTGCAGGCCGCCACGGACGGCCTCCCCGTCCTCGTCCCGGAGCCGGTGAACGGCCCGGTCCAGCTCGTCGACGTCCGCGACCTCGCGGAGTGGATCGTCACGGCGGCCCAGCGGGGCACCACCGGCGACTTCGACGCCGTCTGCCCGCCTCTGCCTCGGTCGGAGCTGCTCGCGCAGGTGGCCGACGGCGCCGCGGCGGACCCCGAGCTGGTTCCCGTCGCCCCGGAGGCGCTCGCGGAGTACGACGTGCGCCCGTGGTCGGGTCCGCGGTCGGTCCCGCTCTGGGCGGCGGACCTGGCCGACGCCGGCTTCATGACCCACGACGTCACGTCGTCGCTGGCCGCGGGGCTGACGATCCGGCCGTTCGCCGAGACCACCCGGGACACCCTCGCGTGGCTGCGCGCCACGCCGGACGCGACGGTCACGGGTCTGACGCGCGAGGAGGAGCAGGAGGTGCTGGCGGCAGTGCGGGGCTGAGGCTGTCGGCGTCACGTGCTGGGTGGTCATGCCGAACCCTTGACTTCGATCTTGACGTCGGATTCCTTGATGCCAAAATCGAAGTCACGTAGAGTGAAGTCGATATCGATGTCAGGAGGAGCGTCGTGCGTAGTATCCGCACCGAGATCGACAGCCCCGAGATGCTGGGGTTCGCGCTGCAACAGGGCCGGCTGGTGAAGGGGTTGAGCCAGCGCGAGCTGGCGGCACAACTCGGTGTCGGCCAGAAATGGGTCTGGGAGATGGAAGGCGGGAAGCCTGGCCTTCTGACGACACGAATGTTCGCCATGCTCAAGGCTACAGGTGTCCGACTGTATGCGGACCTGCCGCTGCCGGAGGGCATCTCGAAGGATGGCGTCGATGGCTGAGCTGCGCGTGGAGCTGTACGGGCACCTCGTCGGACACCTCTACTCATCGGGTGATCGAGCCTTCGACTTCCGCACCGACCCCGCGGCCTTCGAGCACTTCCGCCTGGGATCGACGGCGCTCTCGGTGTCCGTACCGTTGAGCGTGGTGGACAGCAGAGGCAAGGCAGGGCGTCGCCGGGTCTTCTTCACGGAGCTGCTGCCTGAGGGGAACATGCTCGCCGACATGGCTCTCAGAGCGGGCGTGGCCGAGCATGATGTCGTCGGATTCCTCGCTCACTACGGTCGCGACGTCGCCGGCGCCGTCCAGATCTGGGACCCGGACCTCCCCGGAGAGCCGCGGACCCCGCGAGCCACAGCCGTGACCCACGACGAGGTCGGGGCGATGCTGCAGGACACTCGCTCCGCTCCGCTGGGTAACTCGCCCGTGTCCGGGAAATCCTCGCTCGCAGGTGTGCAAGAGAAGATCGTGCTGGCGCGCGTCGATGGCGAATGGCATCGTGTCCACGACGGTTATCCGTCCACGCATATCGTCAAGCCAGAGACCCGCGAGCACTCGTCGCTGATCTACGACGAGGAGTACGGGACGCGTGTTGCCCGTGCAACCGGATTGACCAGTCATGCCTCGTGGGTCGAGGACTTCCCGGGACGGCCCGGCCTGGTGATCGAGCGCTATGACCGGTCGCCGGACGCACCGCAGATGCGGATCCATCAGGAGGACATGAATCAGGCCCTCGGTGCGGTCGGGAACCAGAAGTACCAAGAGTACGGCGGAAAAGTGAGCCTGGCTCGTGTCGCAGAGGTACTCGCACGGGTGACGGACGACGACTCGCAGGCGCGCTTGCTCCGGATGACGACGTTCGCCGTCGCCATCGGTAATCTCGACATGCACGCGAAGAACATCTCTCTGATCCACAGGCCGGACCAGACCACGACGCTCGCGCCTGCTTATGACGTCGTGCCGTTGCGGCAGCACCCGACCGATGGCCGGCTGGCGCTCGCTGTGAACAAGAAGTATGTGCACGCGACGATCACTGCCGAGGATGTCGCGGCGGAAGGCGGCGCCTGGGGTGTTCCCGACCCCGAGACGGTCGTGCGGGAGACTCTCGAAGCGATCCTGATCGCTGTCGAGACCGAGGAGCCAGACCGACGAGCAGACCCGAAGCTTCGCGAGGCGATACGCGCCTTCACGCAGAACCTTCTGTCCGGCAACCCGGTTTCCTAGGCTGGAGCATCAGCTGCCCAGCCCCGCCCGGTCCTCCTTCAGGAAGTCCGCGCACCGTTCGCCGATCATCATCACGGTGATGTTCGGGTTCACCGAGGTGATCTCCGGCATCACCGACGCGTCGGCCACACGCAGCCCCGTGACCCCCTTGACCCGCAGCCGGGGATCCAGCGGCGAGGCGCCGTCGTCGGGCGCACCCATCCGGACCGAGCCGGTCGGGTGGTAGACCGTGTTGTGCGTGCGGGTGATGTAGTCGGCGATCTCGTCGTCGGTCTGCACGTCGGGCCCCGGGTACAGCTCGGCGCCCGCCCACTCGCGCATCGCGGGCTGGGCCACGATCTCGCGCGCCAGCCGGATGCCCTTGACCATCACCTGCATGTCGTACGGGTCGGTGAAGTAGCGCGGGTCCACCCGGGGCTTGTCCCGGAAGTCGCGCGACCGCAGCCGCACCGTGCCGCGCGAGCGCGCGTGGGTCACGTTCGGCGTGAGGCAGAACCCGTTCTCTGTGGTCGGGTACCCCTGGCGGGCCGTGTGCATGTCGAACGGCACCGAGCCGTAGTGCATCATCAGGTCCGGTCGGTCCAGGCCGGGCTCCGTCGCCGCGAAGATGCCGATCTCCCACCATTGCGTCGACGTGGTGGTCATGGGCTGCCTCGCCTCCCACTGGATCACGCCCTCGGGGTGGTCCTGCATGTGGGAGCCGACGCCGGGCGCGTCCACCAGCACCTCGATCCCTACCTCGGCGAGGTGCCCGGCGGGCCCGATGCCCGACAGCATGAGCAGCTTCGGGGAGTCGATGGCTCCGGCCGATAGCACCACCTCGTGACGAGCGGTGAACGTGCGGTGGTGGATGAGGTCCGGGCCGAGCACCTCGACGCCGGTGCACCGCGTGCCGTCGAACGTGAGCCGCTTGGCGCGGTGCTCGGTGAGGATCGTGAGGTTGGGCCGGTCCAGCACGGGGTGCAGGTAGCTCACGGACGACGACGAGCGGACGCCGTCCTCCCGCGCGTTGATCTGGAAGAAGCCCGCGCCGGTGACCACGGTGGACCCGTCGTTGAACCGGACGCGCGGGATGCCCGCCTGCTCGCACGCGTCGAGCACCGCCACGCCGCACGGGTCGGACGGCGGCACCTGCCGGATGCGGACAGGCCCGTCGTGGCCGTGGTGCTCGCCGGGCTGGTCGTTGTTCTCCAGCCGGGTGTAGTACGGCACGCAGTCGGCGGCGCCCCAGCCGGCCGCGCCGAGCTCCGCCCAGTGGTCCAGGTCCTCCGCCGGCGCCCAGAACGCGATGCACGAGTTGTGCGACGAGCACCCGCCCAGCACCTTGGCGCGGGCCTGGCGCATGAACGAGTTGCCCTTCTCCTGCGGCTCGATGAGGTAGTCCCAGTCGTAGCCGGACTCCAGGAGCCCCATCCAGCGGTCGAGCCGCAGGATCGCGTCGTCGCCGACGTCGGACGGGCCCGCCTCGATCAGGGCCACCGTGACCTGCGGGTCCTCGCTGAGCCGTGCCGCGACGGCGGCGCCGGCGGACCCGCCGCCGACCACCACGTAGTCGAAGGTGGCGTCGGCGGTGGGGGTGGCGGGCTGGGCCGCGGGCTGCTCAGTCATCGGTGCCTCCGAGGTGGTCGGACCCCCCGAACCAGCCGGTCACGGCGGGCCGCAGGTTCTGGTAGACGTGCTTGGACTCCTGGTACTCGGCCAGCCCGGCCAGCCCGAGCTCCCGGCCGAAGCCCGACTGGCCGTAGCCGCCCCACTCCGCCTGCGGCAGGTAGGGGTGGTAGTCGTTGATCCAGATGGTGCCGTGCCGCAGCCGGTTCGCCACGCGCTGCGCCCTGCCGGCGTCCTGCGTCCAGACCGCTCCGGCCAGGCCGTAGATGGTGTCGTTGGCGATCTCGACGGCCTCGTCCTCGCCCCGGAACGTCTCCACGGTGACGACCGGTCCGAAGGCCTCGTCGGTGACCGCCGGGGTGCCCCGCCGGACGCCGTCGAGCACGGTGGGCAGGTAGTAGAACCCGGCCTCCAGCTCGCCGTCGCCCCAGCGCCCGCCGCAGCGGACGACGGCGCCGTCGGCCACCGCCTGCTCGACGTACGCCGTGACCTTGTCCCGGTGGGCCGCGGAGATGAGCGGGCCGGTCTCGGCCGCCTCGTCGAACGGGCCGCCGAGCCGGATCCGCTCGGCGCGCCGCACGAGCTCGTCGACGAAGCGGTCGTGGACCGACTCCTCGACGAGCAGGCGCGCCCCGGCGGAGCACACCTGACCCGAGTGGACGAACGCGGCGTTGAGCGCGTTGTCGACGGCGGCGTCGAAGTCGGCGTCCGCGAAGACGACGTTCGGGTTCTTGCCGCCCAGCTCGAGGGCCACCTTCTTCACGGTCGCCGCGGCGTTGGCCGCGATGACCCGCCCGGTGACGAGCCCGCCGGTGAACGACACCAGGTCGACGTCCGGGTGGGTCGAGAGCGGGCCGCCCGCCTCCGGGCCCGCGCCGAGCACGAGGTTGGCCGTGCCCGCGGGGACACCCGCGTCCGTGAGCACCTCCATGAGCAGCATCGCGGTGTGCGGGGTGAGCTCGCTCGGCTTGAGCACGAACGTGTTGCCCGCGGCCAGGCAGGGCGCCACCTTCCACACCGCCTGCAGCAGCGGGTAGTTCCACGGCGCGATGAGCGCGCAGACCCCGACCGGCTCGTGCACCACGCGGCTGAGCACGTCGGCGCTCCCGGCGTCGACCACGCGTCCGGCGTCCACGCCCGCGAGCTTCGCGAACCAGCGGAAGCACGCGATGCAGTCGTCCATGTCGATGCGGCTCTCGACCAGCCGCTTGCCCGTGTCGCGGGACTCGGCGAGCGCGAAGTCCTCCTTGCGCTCGGTGAGCAGGTCGGCCACCCGGTGCAGCAGCTCGCCGCGGTCCGGGCCGGTGGTGTCACGCCACGGGCCGGAGTCGAACGCGCGCCGAGCCGCCGCGATCGCCCGCTCGGTGTCGTCCGGGGCGGCCTCGGAGACCTCCGCGACCAGCGAACCGTCCGCGGGGCAGCGGATCTCGCGGGTCCCGCCCGCGGCGGCCGCCGTCCAGGTGCCGTCGATGTAGAGGGTCTTCGGTGCGGTCATGCTCAGGCCTCGATCTGCTCGGTCTCGTGGGCGGGCGTGGTGCTCGCGTGGAGGAAGAGCAGGTGCCGCTCGTACTGGTCGAGCACGTCGGCGATGAGCTGCTCCTTGGCGTACCCGGTGACGTCGTACCCCTGCGTGCCCTCGGCGAGCAGCACCTCGACCCGGAAGTAGGTGTCGTCCTGGTCGGAGGTGTTCATCCGGAAGGTCGGCGTGGGGTGGGCCTGCGGCCACAGCGTGTAGGTGAACGGGGCCTCGTCGCCGTGCTCGACCGTGAGCGTGAGGGCGGGCAGGCCGCTGTCGCCCGCGAGCGTCTCGCTGCACGCGGTCGTGATGCCCTGTTCCGCGAGCTCGGCGGAGACCTCGGCCAGGGCGGGGCGCACCGTCTGGTCGAGGAACCGCAGCGTCTGGCGTCTGCCGGGGAACGAGACGAGCCGCGCGACCCGTTGCCGCCAGCCCGCGCCCGGCGGGCCGCCCTGCTGGATGCGTCCGGAGAGGCTGTTCGGCAGCGCGACCCGCAGCGTGTCGAGCTTGCGGCCCTCGCTGCGCAGCGCCTTGTGCAGGGCGAACATCACGCCGAACATGACCAGCGAGAACGGCAGGCCCATGATGATGGTGCCGGACTGGAGCGTGGCGATGCCGCCCGCGATCAGCATGCCGAGGGTGAGCAGGCCGGTCGCGGCCGCCCAGAAGACGCGCAGCCAGACCGGCCCGTCGTCGCCCGCCCGGTGCAGCTTCGACGTCAGCGTGGAGAGCACGAGGGCGCCGGAGTCCGCGGACGTCACGTAGAACAGCAGGCCCACGAAGATCGCGAGGCCGATGGTCAGCGGCGCGGCCGGGAAGCGTTCGAGCAGCGCGAAGATGCCCGACGCCGGGTCGTTCATCGCGGCGTCGCCGAACGCGGCGCCCTCCGCCCCGCCGTCGCGGATGAACTGCAGCGCGCTGTTCCCGAACACGGACACCCACAGCAGGATGAACACGAACGGCACGGTCAGCACGCCGACCACGAACTGGCGGATGGTGCGCCCGCGCGAGATGCGGGCGAGGAACAGGCCCACGAACGGCGCCCACGCGACCCACCACGCCCAGAAGAACAGCGTCCAGGCGTTCAGCCAGTCGGTCGGGGCCTCGAACGCGAACGTGTCCAGCGTCATGCCGGGCAGCCGGGACAGGTAGTCGCCGAGGTTCATCACCAGCGCGTCGAACAGGAACGTGGTGCTGCCGGTCACCACGAGGAACAGCACGAGCAGCAGGGCGAGCACCACGTTGAGCTCGGACAGCCGCCGCACGCCGCGCGCCACGCCGGACACGACCGACAGCGTGGCCATCACCACGGCCAGGCCGAGCAGGGCGGCCTGCACCCCGACGCCGATGGGCGCGCCCAGCAGCTCGGCCAGGCCGCGGTTGAGCATCTCGACGCCGATGCCGAGCGTGGTCGCCAGCCCGAAGATCGTGCCGATCACGGCGGCGACGTCGACGACGTCGCCCAGCCGGCCCCACACACGGTCACCGAACAGCGGGTGCAGCGCCGAGCGGATGCTCAGCGGCATGTTCCGGCGGTAGGCGAAGTACGCGATGGCCATGCCCATGAGGGCGTACATGCCCCAGCCGATGAGGCCGTAGTGGAAGAGGGTCCAGACGATGGCCATCCGGGCGGCCTCGACGGTGCCGCCCTCGCCGACGGGCGGCGCGAGGTACTGGGTGGCGGGCTCCGCCACGGAGAAGAACATGAGGTCGGTGCCGATGCCGGCGGCGAACAGCATCGCCGACCAGGTCAGCAGCCCGAACTGGGGCTTGGCCTGCTCCGGGCCGAGCTTGATCCGCCCGGTGCGGGACAGTGCGACGCCGATGACGAAGACCAGGAAGGCCGCCGCCACGACGACGTAGTAGGCGCCGAACCAGTCGGCGATCCAGGCGACCACCACGCCGATGTACCGCTCGGTGGCCGCGGGCCGGACGATTGCCGCGAGGGCGACCGCGAGGATCAGCGCTGCCGACCCGTAGAACACGGGTGGGTTGATCCCCGCATGGTGCTTCGGTGGTGCGTCGTTGTCCTCGGAGGTGGTCGGGCTCTCGGTCGTCGCCGGGATGCTCATGGGTTCCTTCGTCGGGGGCACGGACTGCTTTACCGTACATCTACCCGGAATTTCGTCCACTCGCCCCAGGGCGCCCGCCCGACGCTCAGACCGGTGCGAGCCCCAGGTTGCGTCCGGCCAGGCCGCGCCGCCGCCGCGCCAGGCTCGTCGCGACCTCGCGCAGCACCGCCGCCCCGGGCGAGTCCGGCGCGGTCAGCACCACGGGCGTGCCGCTGTCGCCACCCTCGCGCACCGCGACGTCGAGCGGCACCTGGCCGAGCAGCGGCACGTCCGTGCCCACCAGCTCGGTGAGCCGGGCCGAGACCTGCTCGCCCCCGCCGCTGCCGAAGACCTCCAGCCGGGTGCCGTCCGGCTGCTCGAGCCACGACATGTTCTCGACCACGCCCACCACGCCCTGGGACGTCTGGGTGGCCACCGACCCGGCGCGCTCGGCCACCTCCGCGGCCGCCGCCTGCGGCGTCGTCACCACCAGGATCTCGGACGACGGGAGGAGCTGCGCCACGGAGATCGCGATGTCCCCGGTGCCGGGCGGCAGGTCGAGCAGCAGCACGTCGAGGTCGCCCCAGTAGACGTCCGCGAGGAACTGCTCGAGCGCGCGGTGCAGCATCGGGCCGCGCCACACCACGGGCTGCCCCGCCGGTACGAACATGCCGATCGAGACCACCTTGACGCCGTGCGCGACGGGCGGCAGCAGCATGTTGTCCACCCGGGTCGGCTGACGGTCCACGCCGAGCATGCGGGGGATGGAGAAGCCGTAGATGTCGGCGTCGATCACGCCGACCGACAGCCCGTCCGCCGCCAGGGCCACCGCCAGGTTCGCCGTCACGGACGACTTGCCCACGCCGCCCTTGCCGGACGCCACCGCGAACACCTTGGTCAGCGACCCCGGCTGCGAGAACGGGATGACCGGGTCGCCCGCGCCGCCGCGCAGCATGGACCGCAGCGACGAGCGCTGCTCGGGCGTCATCACGCCCAGCTCGACGTCGACACCGGACACGCCGTCCACCGCCGTCGCCGCCGCGGTCACGTCCTTGACCAGCGTCGACTTCATCGGACAGCCCGCGACGGTGAGGTCCACGCCGACGGCGACGTGCCCGTCGTCGGCCACCGCCACCGACCGGACCATGCCGAGGTCGGTGATGGGGCGCCGGATCTCTGGGTCGAGCACACCGGTCAGCGCGTCACGCACGCGGGCCTCGAGGTCGGGGGAGTCGACGAGGGTCATGGCTCGATCCTAGGACGACGGTCCAGCGCGTCCGGCACCGGTACGCCGGAAGCGTGGTCCATGCTTTTGCAATGAAGATCAGTGGGAACGGTACGCTGCGTCACCACCACAGGTGAGGAGGGCCGATGACGGAGGCACGCGTCCCCGCGCGAGTTCGGCGCGTCTCCTCCGAGGACCAGGCGCGCGAGCTCGCCGCAGCCCTCCAGCGGCCGGGCCGCGACCGGCCGGTCGTGGTCATCTCGACGCCCGCCGGGCACGACACCCCCTTCGTGGACCCGCAGCGCGTGCTCGACGACGTCGACGGGCTCGCCGAGGTGGTCGTCATCCCCACGGGCGACGTGTCCTGGGCGTTCTCGTCGGGCATGCCGCCGGACACGCAGGTCTACGGCGGTGCCTCCCGCGTCTACGGCACCGACCTGGAGTGGGTGCACCAGCCGCGCCGCTCGCCGCTGCACTTCGCCTACTCCCCGGACGAGGACGCCCGCGTGCACGACCGCCTCGTCGGCGACGTCATGCGGTTCGCGGTGCGCGCGGGGATCGTGGGCTCGGCCCGCTCCGCCCCGGACGCGACCCCCGTCGAGGGCACGGTGCTCGGCCTGCTCGGATCGCGCGCCCTGGTCAGCACCGACGGCGGCGGCCAGGCCAGCATCGCCGAGGAGCTCGTGCTGCCCGACGTGCCCCTGTCCCGCGTGCTCGCGCCCGGGATGCGGGTCGCGGGGGTGCTCGACCCGGTCCGCCGGCTCCTCGACGTCCGCGGCATGCTGCCCGACGCCGCCGCGCTGCGCCGGGCGGTGCACGCCGCCTACCGCGTGGGCCAGGTGGTGCTCGGCCGGGTCGAGACGGTCGAGGACCACGCCGTCCGCATCGCGCTCGCCCCCGGCGTGCTGGTCCGCGTGCGCCGCGCGGAGATCACCGGCAACGACCTGGACCTGCTCGGCGACCTGTTCACGCCGGGCGAGGTGGTGGTCGCCCGCAGGGTGCCCGCGCCGCTGGACGGCCTGGCACTGCGGCTCGACGACGTCGACGAGTCCGAGGACAAGCCCGTCACCGCGATCGCCCTGCTGGAGGGCGGCCCGCCCTGGTTGGAACCCGACCCTCCTGCGCGGGACGACGAGCCGCTCGCGGTGCTGCCCGCGCCCGTCGTGGATCCGGCGCCGGACGGGTTCGCCGGGGCCGCGACGGACCGCGACGGTCCGCCCACGCCCGCCGACCTGTTCGGCCCGGCGCCCGGACCCGGCCGGGGCGGCGCGCCACCCGGCCCGCCGGCCCCGGAAGCGGGTGGCCCGCGGGCGCCGACCCCCGGCGACGTCGCCGCGTGGCACGCCGGCGGGCAGGACACGCTGCCGTCGCCTCCGCCGTCGTCCACCGTGCCCGCCCTGGCGAGCGACTCCCCGGCGGAGCCGCCGGGCAAGGCGGCCCGGGACCTGAGCCTGTCGCTCGACGCGGCCAGGGCGAAGGCCGCGGCCCTGGCCAAGGAGCTGCTGGACGACAAGGTCAAGCGGCACCAGGTCGAGCTGGAGGTCGACCGGCTGCTGGGGCGCGTCGGCGAGCTGACCGAGCGGCTGGAGCGTGCGGAACGGCGCGCCGAGCAGCAGGCGACCGCGCTGCGCAAGGCGCGGCAGGAGGCCGCGCGGCTGCGCCGCCGGCTGGGCGACGCGGGCGACGAGCCGCCCGAGGAGCGCCACTTCCTCGACGACGAGGAGCAGCTCCGGTTCGAGGTGCTCACCGAGTGGGCCCGGACCATCCCCGCCGCCGACAAGGCGACGCGGCCGCTGGCCCCGTACCGGCTCGGCCCGCGGTTCCTCGCGGCCCTGGCCGACGTCGAGGGCGTCAGCCGGGAGCGGGTGGTGTGGACGGTGGTCATGGTGCTGACCGGCCTGGCCCCCGAGATGAACGGGCTCCAGGTGCACCGCCTGCGGACCGGCTCCGGAGGCGACGACCCGGCCCGGCAGCGCGACGACGGCGCGCAGTGCTGGCGGGTCGCGCTGCAGGTCAACTCGCCGTCGGCCCGCCGTCTGCACTACTGGCGGCTGCCGGGCGGCGCGTTCGAGCTGTCCCGCGTGGTGCTCCACGACGACGTGGAGCCGTGATCCTCACCCCTGCTGGTCGGGCTCCCGCTCCCGGGTCCGGTCCTTCTCGCGGTCCTTCTCGTCCAGCTCCTCCAGGAGGTTGCGGATCTCCGAGCGCACGAAGTCACGCGTGGCCACCTCGTTGAGCGCGATCCGCAGCGCCGCCATCTCGCGCGCCAGGTACTCGGTGTCGGCGAGGTTGCGCTCCCCGCGCTGCCGGTCCTGCTCCGCCATGACGCGGTCGCGGTCGTCCTGCCGGTTCTGCGCCAGCAGGATGAGCGGGGCGGCGTAGCTGGCCTGGAGCGACAGCATCAGCGTGAGCGCGGTGAACCCGTTGGCGGCACTGTCGAACCGCAGGTTCTCCGGGCCCCACGCGTTCCACGCCAGCCACACCGCGCAGAACACCGTGAGATACACGAGGAATCGCGGGGTACCCAGGAACCGGGCGATCCCCTCGGTAACCCGGCCGACGGCGTCCTGGTCCATCCGCAGGCGGGGGACCAGGGCGCGGCGCTGGGCGAGCGGGGTGTCCAGGCGGTCAGCCACGTCGCACCTCCCGTCGCGCCCCAGGTGCCGCCGCCGGGGCGGCCTGCGCGGCGACCTCGTCCTCGTCGTCGCTGTCGCGCCAGTCGTCCGGGAGGATGTGGTCCAGCACGTCGTCGACGGTGACCACCCCGAGCAGCCGGCGCTGCGCGTCCAGCACGGGCAGGGCGAGCAGGTCGTACGCCGCGAGCAGCCGCGTCACCTGACCCACCGACGCGTCGTGGGTGAGCCACTCCGTCTCGGCGTCGAGCACGGACGCCACCGCCGCGTGCGGCGGCTCGCGCAGCAGCCGCTGGAAGTGCGCGACGCCGAGGAACCGGCCCGTCGGTGTCTCCAGCGGCGGCCGCACCACGAAGACCATCGAGGCCAGCGCCGGCGGCAGCTCCGAGCGCCGGATCGAGGCCAGCGCCGTCGCTATGGTGTCGTCCGCGCCGAGGATCACCGGCTCCGTGGTCATCAGGCCGCCCGCGGTGTCCTCCGCGTACTCCAGCAGCCGCCGGACGTCCGCCGCCTCCTCCGGCTCCATCAGGTTGAGCAGCTGGGCCGCCTGCTCGTCCGGCAGCTCGTTCAGCAGGTCGGCGGCGTCGTCCGGCTCCATGACCTCCAGCACGTCGGCCGCACGGTCCACGTCCAGCCCGGACAGGATCGACACCTGCGCGTCCTCCGGCAGCTCCTCCAGCACGTCCGCGAGCCGCTCGTCGTTCAGCGCCGTGGCGATCTCGAGCCGCCGTCCCGCGCCCAGGTCCCGGATCACGTCGGCGAGGTCCGCCGCGCGCATGTCCTCGTACGCCTCCAGCAGGCGGGCCGCACCCTGCTCGGCGGAGCGGGCCGTGAGGTCCTGCACCGCGTCCACCGGGACGGTCAGCGTCGAGCCGCGGCGGAACGGCGCGGACCCGCGCGACGAACGGCGGCGCACGAACAGCTGGTCCACGAGCCAGTCGCCCGTGCGCTGCTGCGCGATCGAGACGTCCTCGATGGTCACCTCGCCCGAGCCGTCCTTGAGCTGCACCCGGCGGTCCAGGAGCTCACCCAGCACCACCGACTCCATCGCCCGCTGCTCGAACCGCCGCAGGTTCACCAGGCCCGTGCTGATCACCTGCCCCGAGTCGATGCTCGTGACCCGCGTCAGAGGCAGGAAGACCCGGCGCCGGCCCGGCACCTCGACCACCAGGCCGACGGCGCGCGGCGCCCCCTTCGCCCGCACCAGCACGACCACGTCACGGACCCGGCCCACCTGGTCCCCGATCGGGTCGAAGACCACGGTGCCTGCCAGACGTGCGACGAAAACCCTGGTACCGGCGCTCACGCTGGTCAGCCTACGACCCGCCCCCAGCCCTCGCTCCTCGCCACTTCTGCCCAGGTGGGGGACACTATGGGATATGAGCATGTCTCGCCCGGGTGCCGTCCCGAAGGTCCCGACCCTGCCGGCCGGTGACGAGGTTGCCGCGTACTCCACCTACCTGGAGGCGCAGAAAGCGGTCGACTACCTGTCCGACAACAAGTTTCCCGTCGAGAACGTCACCATCGTGGGCACCGACCTGCGCATGGTGGAGCGCGTCACGGGGCGCCTGACCTACGGCCGGGTGGCGCTCGCGGGCGCCCTCTCCGGCGCGTGGTTCGGCTTCTTCGTCGGCCTGCTGCTCACGCTCTTCGCGGGCGGGTCGTCCGGCTTCCAGGTGATGTTCGCGGGCATCGCGCTCGGTGCCGGCTTCGGCCTGCTGTTCTCGATCCTGTCGTACTCCTTCACGGGCGGACGCCGCGACTTCACCTCCTCGTCGCAGATCGTCGCCGCCACCTACGCGATCCTGTGCGGGCACGACCTGGCCTCGGACGCCAGGGCGCTCCTGGTGCAGTCGCCGGGCGGGCTGGGCAAGTCGCGGGGTGGCGCCACCGTCGGCTCGCCGCCCGTCTACGGCACGCAGGCTCCCGCCGCTGCCGCGCCGCCGACCCCCGGTGCTCCGCCGGCCCCCGCCGCACCGCCGGCGCGGCCGACCGACCCGCGCTGGGTCACGCCCTCGGGTGAGCCCCGGTACGGCGCGATGCGCCCGGGCTCGGACACGGGCGCTGGTGCGTCCGGGGCTGGTGGCTCTGGTGCTGGTGGCTCTGGTGCTGGTGGCTCAGGTGCTGGTTCCTCTGGTGCTGGTTCCTCGGGTGCGTCTGGGGCTGGTGCGGCGGCTCCGGGCGCGGCGGGTCCGGGCGCTCCTGGCACGACGGCGGGCGATGGTCCCTCCGACGCTGCCCCGGCGGGCTCCACCGAGTCTCCCGAGACCCCGCCGACCTCCCCGGGCCCCCGCCCCGAGGATGACACCCCGACATCCCGCACCAACCCTTACGCCCCACCGACGGACGACTGACCCACTGGTCCCGACTTCGGTCCCTTGCATCTGTCTGGCGGCGACTTCGGTCGGTTGCCTCGAGATCGGTCCTTCAATGGACCGATCTCAAGGCAACCGACCGATGTCGTGTCTGGGCGGTGTGCTTCTGACCGAAGTGAACCAGGGGCGGGCCCTGTACCCGCTAGCTGCGCCGCTGCACGAGTGGTCCACCTGCCCCGGTGTCGTTCCTGTGCGCTTGTCTGGCGGTGGCGTCGGTCCTTTGCATCTGTCTGGCGGCGACTTCGGTCGGTTGCCTTGAGATCGGTCCTGCAATGGACCGATGTCGGGGCAACCGACCGATGTCGTGTCTGGGCGGTGTGCTTCTGACCGAAGTGAACCAGGGGCAGGCCCTGCACCCGCTAGCTGCACCGGTGCACGAGTGGTCCGCCTGCCCCGGTGTCGGTCCTGTGCGCTTGTCTGGCGGTGGCGTCGGTCCTTTGCATCTGTCTGGCGGCGACTTCGGTCGGTTGCCTTGAGATCGGTCCTGCAATGGACCGATGTCGGGGCAACCGACCGATGTCGTGTCTGGGCGGTGTGCGTCCGACCGAAGCGCCACACGGGATGACAGGGCGGGCAAGGTCAGCCGCCGGAGCCGACCGACCCTCGCCACCAGGTCCCAACACTAGGACGGTCACCACCGCCGGTGCTCCGCCGGGTCTGTGCACAGGTCGCGCCTGGTCGAGCCCGTCGGCAGGCCGCGATGACGGACCGTCGTGGGATGACGAACATCATTCCGACAGTCCGGCTTGCCTCGGAGGGCAACCGCAACACGCTGGCGGCCGCTGCGCGGGCCGGGGAGATCATCCGGGTACGGCGCGGGGCGTACTGCGCACCTGACCAGATCCGGGTCGAGGGACCGGGCAGTACACCGAGGGAGGCCCGGCGGACGGCGCTCGCCCGGGTGCGGGCCCTGCACTCCCAGCTCAGCGCCGATCATGTCTTCGGATACGCGTCGGCCGCGCTTCTGCACGGGTGCCGGCTGTGGACGGCGCCGCCGGCGACGCATATCTACCAGCGCTACCGCGCCTCAGGGCATGCCGCTTCCGACGTACGTCGGCACGCGTGGACGATCTCCGCGGGGGACGTCACCGCTGCCGCGGGCATGCCCGTGACCTCGCTGGCGCGCACGGTCGTCGACTGCGCACGGACGCTGCACCCCCTCGACGGCCTGGTGATCGCCGACTCCGCGCTGGCCATGGGGATCACGCGGGAGACCCTGCTCGAGGTTCTTGCCCTTCTGCCCGCCCGGCGTGGCAGCCGCCGGGCACGGCGGGTGATCGAGCTGGCGGACGGAGGGGCGCAGTCGGCCTGGGAGACCTGGGTCCGGTACGAGATCCTGCGGCGCGGCCTGCCCCGTCCCGTGACGCAGATGCCCGTGCACACCGCCGTCGGCGTCTTCCACACCGACCTCGGGTACACCGGATGGGCTCTCGGCATCGAGTTCGACGGTCGGGTGAAGTACCGGCCCGACGGGGTGCGTCCAGGGCACGACCCTGCCCAGGAGTACCTGGACGAGAAGGCCCGGGCCGCCGCGATCAGACAGGCGGGCATCACGATCGAGAACGTCAGCTCAGCGGACCGCCGGGACGTCGCGGCGATGATCGACCGGATCGTCCGCCACCTGCCGCACGACCTGGCGACGGCTGCTCGCCCCGACCCGTTGCTCCCACCGTGATCGCCGACGTCGGTCGCTCGCCCCGAGACCGGTCGCTCGAACGACCGGTCTCGGAGCAACCGACCGAAGTCGACGGACGCGCGCCGTCGACGTCAGCGGAGGGACGCCATCCAGGCCTCGACGTCCTCCGGGCGGCGGGGGAGCGCCGCCGACAGGTTCTCGTTGCCGTCGGCGGTGATCAGCACGTCGTCCTCGATGCGCACGCCGATGCCTCGGAACTCCTCCGGCACGGCGAGGTCGTCCGCCTTGAAGTACAGGCCCGGCTCGATGGTGAACACCATGCCCGGCTCCAGCACGCCGTCGAGGTAGAGCTCGCGGCGGGCCTGCGCGCAGTCGTGGACGTCGAGACCGAGGTGGTGCGACGTGCCGTGCACCATCCAGCGGCGGTGCTGCTGGCCGTCGTCGGACAGGGCCTCGTCCGCCGTGACGCCGTCGGGCAGGAAGCCCCACTCCTCCAGGCGTGCCGCGATGACCTCCATGGCCGCCGCGTGCACGTCCCGGAACTTCACGCCCGGCTTCGCGACGGCGAACGCCGCGTCGGCCGCATCGAGCACCGCCTGGTAGATCTTCCGCTGCACCTCGGTGTACTCGCCGTCGACCGGCAGGGACCGCGTGATGTCGGCCGTGTAGAGCGAGTCCACCTCGACGCCGCCGTCGAGCAGCAGCACGTCGCCCGAGCGCACCTCGCCGTCGTTCCGGATCCAGTGCAGCGTGGTGGCGTGCTCGCCCGAGGCGGCGATCGTCTCGTAGCCCACGGCGTTGCCCTCGAGGCGCGCGTGCCCGTCGAAGGTGGTCTCCACGACGCGCTCGCCGCGCCGGTGCTCCAGCGCGCGCGGCAGGGCACGCACCACGGCCTCGAAGCCCTCGATGGTGCGGGCCACGGCCTCGCGCATCTGCTCGATCTCGTACTCGTCCTTGACCAGGCGCAGCTCGGAGGTGGCCTCCACGAGGGCTTCGTCGGTCAGGGCGTCCTCGTCCTCGCCGGCCTCCAGGCGCAGCTCCTCGACGAGGGCCTCGATGGCGTCGTCGGCTCCCGAGACCACGAGCAGCCGCACGCCGCCGTCGCCGACGTCCTTGGCCAGCGCGTCGCCCAGCTCGTCGATGTGGCGGGCCTCGATGCCGGTCAGGGCCTCGACGTCGGCCAGCGACGGGCGGGCGCCCACCCAGAACTCGCCGTAGCGCGCGTCGGCATAGAACTCCTCGTTGTCGCGCGGGGCGAGCGGGCGCACGTAGAGCACGGCGTGGTGGTTCGAACCGCCGTCGCCCGCGCCGTCCTCGACCGGGTGCAGCACGAGCACCGCGTCCGGCTCCTGGTCGGTGCCCAGACCGGTGAGGTGGGCGAAGGCGGAGTGCGGCCGGAACCGGTAGTCGGTGTCGTTGGACCGCGGCTTGAGCGAGCCCGCCGGGATCACCAGGCGCAGACCGGGCAGTCGCTCCGAGAGCGCGGCGCGCCGGGCCACGGTGTACGGCGCGGCGGCGGACGGTGTCAGACCGAGCTCGGCGCGGGGGGCCCACTGCGACATCACGAAGTTCTTGAACGCGGTCGAGGCGGGACGGTGCGAACGGTTGGAGCCGCGGTCGGCGGCCGGTTGCTCTTCAGGCTGCGATGCAGTGGTGGGCTCGCTCATGAGCCCAGTGTTTCACGCGTGCCGGGCGAAGTCGGAGAGCGCCCGGGTGAGCACCCGGTTGAAGGCGGCGGGGGCCTCGGTGTTGACGTCGTGGCCCGCCCCGGGGATCACGACCAGCGCGCCGTCCCGCGCCGCCGCGAGGTGCCGCTGCTCGCCGATGCGCATGGCGTCACGGGCGCCGTTGACGAACCACACCGGAACGCGTGCGGCGCGTACGTTCGCGACGGACGAGCGCCCGGCCAGGTGCGTGAGGGAGTCGGTGACGACGTCCCAGGTGGGGCGGTACATCTCGGCCGTCTGGCGGGGCGCGATCTCGACCTGCCGCAGGTCGGCGCCGCCCGGCGCGCTGCGCGGTGCGCGGAACGGAGCCCGCAGGGTGGGCACCGACAGGCGCGCCCGGTGCACGCTCGGGTGCACGACGCGGCCGGTCAGGCGCCTGCCCAGGTACACGGCGCCGGCCACCGTCCGCGCGACGTCCCGGTAGAGCCGCACCGGCTTGCCCTTCGGGTCGGAGGTGCACCCGGCCGCGAGCACGCCCACCAGGCGGTCGGTGGCCTGCGGGCGGGCGGCCCAGGCGAGCGACGTGTACCCGCCGAGCGACAGGCCGACGAGGGCGACACGGCCCGGCAGCGACGACACGGCGTCGTCCAGCGCCGCGAAGGCGCCGTCCATGCTGAACCGGTCGGCCCGGCGCACGCCGTGCGCGGGCAGGTCGACGGCGACGGCCTCGTGCCCGGCGTCGCGCAGGTGCTCGACCTGGTTCTCCCAGATCGCGCCGGAGCTGCGCATGCCGTGCACGAAGACGACGCTCGTGGGCGGGCTCGGGGGCGTGCGGTGGCTGCTGTTCATCCCTTCGATGATGCGCCGACGTTCGGGGCGCCCGGCGGACGACGACGGAACACCGCGTGAACGTGCTGTGTGGGCTTGATGCGCCCCGCGGCGGGCCGCGGGGTGCCGCACCTCACCCCGCTCAGGGCGCTCAGGTGGCCGATGCATCTCTACCCTGGTGGGGTGATCGACCTCCATACGCACTCCACGGCGTCCGACGGCACCGACTCGCCAGCGCGCCTGGTCGAGGTCGCCGCGCTGGCGGGCATCGCGACGCTGGCCCTCACGGACCACGACACCACGTCCGGCTGGGCCGAGGCCGCCGACGCCGCGGCGCGCCACGGGGTCGGTCTCGTGCGCGGCGCCGAGATCTCGGCGATCGCCGCCACGCGGGGCTGGGGCACCGGTGTGCACCTGCTCGCCTACCTGCACGACCCGGCGCACCCTGGTCTGCTGGCCGAGACCGAGCGCACGCGCGACGACCGCGAGTCGCGCGCCCGGCGCATGGTCGACCTGCTCAGCGAGGACTACCCGATCACATGGGCGGACCTGCTCGCCCAGACCCAGCCCGGCACCACCCTCGGCCGCCCGCACATCGCGGACGCGCTGGTGGCGGCGGGCGCCGTCCGCGACAGGGACGAGGCCTTCGCCACCATCCTGCGCCCCGGCACCCGGTACTACGTGGGCCACTACGCGCCCGACGCCGTCGCCGCCGTCCGTGCGGTCCGGGCCGCCGGGGGCGTGCCCGTCCTCGCGCACCCGGGCGCGGACGCGCGCGGGCGGGTGGTGCCCGACTCGATGATCGAGGAGCTGGCCGACGCGGGCCTCGCGGGCCTGGAGGTCGACCACCGCGACCACACCCCGGACACCCGCCGACGGCTGCGCGACCTGGCCGAGTCCCTGGACCTGCTGGTCACCGGGTCGAGCGACTTCCACGGCGCGGGCAAGCAGAACCGGATCGGCGAGAACACGACGGCGCCCGAGGTGCTCGACGCGATCGCCGAGCAGGGTCTGCTCGAGGTGCTCCGGTGAGCTGGTTCGACGTCGCCCTGTTCACCGAGGTGTTCGTGACGCTGTTCGTGATCATGGACCCGCCCGGCACCGTCCCGGTCTTCCTGGCGCTGACGTCGCGGATGACGGCGGCGGACCGCCGCCGCGCGGCCCGGACGGCGATCTTCGTCGCGTTCGGTGTGATCGTGGTGTTCGCGCTGTTCGGCCAGCTCCTGCTGGAGCACATGGGCATCTCGCTCGCGGCGCTCCAGGCGTCGGGCGGCCTGCTGCTGCTCCTGGTCGCCCTGGAGCTCCTCATGGGCAAGATGGACGCGGGCGAGACCGACTCCGGCGGGTCCGCCCGCAACGTGGCCCTCGTGCCGCTCGCCACGCCGCTGCTCGCGGGGCCGGGGACGATCGTCGCCACCATGGTCTTCGTCCAGCGCGGCGTGAGCGCGGGGGAGTCGCCGATCGGGCACTACGCGTCGATCGGCATCGGCATCGTCGCGGTGTGCATCTGCACCTGGGCGGCCATGCGGTTCGCGGGCGTGGTGCACCGGGTGCTCAAGGACTCCGGAGTCACGCTCGTGACCCGCATCGCGGGCGTGCTGCTCGCGGCGATCGCCACGCAGATGATCGCGAACGGCGTCATCGAGTTCGTCCGCACCGTCTGACGCGCCCGGGGCGTTCGTCAGACGTCGAGCGTCTCCAGGGTCACGGACACCGGCTCGTCCGGTTCGAGGCCCTCGGCCTGGCGCACCTTCTTCTTCATCGGCAGCACGTAGCCGTCGGCGCTGTCGCTGGGGAACACGGACGTGGTCCAGGTGGTGCTCCCCACGGTGACGCGCACGCGGACCGAACCGAACCCGCGCGGCGGCAGGGGCAGGTCGGCCAGCTCGTCGGAATGCTCGGGCGGCACGGTCACGAACCACCAGGAGTCGGTCCGGGCCTGCCACTGCCACAGGGGTGCGGTGAACTCGATCTGCACCCCCTGAGCCTCTCAGAAACCCCCGACACTGTCAGACCCGCAGGCCGCCGGAGCGACCTGGGGTCTGACAGCGTCGGGGGTTCGGGTCAGGAGTCCGACGTGGGGCGGCCGCCGCGGGTGCGGCGCCGGGTGCGGTTGCGACGCCGGCGCTGGCCGTCGTCCTCGCCGCCCGACGCCGGACGCTCGGCCGGTGCCCCGCCGTCCGACGTGGGCCCGGCCTCGGCGTCAGACCGCGGCGCCGTGCGGGTGCCGCCGCCCTGCCGGCCACCGGAGCGCTGGCCGCCCTGGCGGCCACCGCCACGCGGCCCGCCCGAACGGGAACCGCTGTTGCGCTTGCCGGTCTCGCCGAGGTCCTCGAGCTCCTCCGCGTCGAGCCCGGCCAGGTGCTGCGCGGAGCGCGGCAGACGGCCCTTGGTGCCCTCCGGGATGCCCAGGTCGGAGAACAGGTGCGGCGACGTCGAGTAGGTCTCGACCGGCTCGGGGAAGCCGACCTCGAGCGCCTTGTCGATGAGCGACCAGCGCGGCACGTCGTCCCAGTCCACGAACGTGACCGCGGTACCGGTGTTGCCCGCGCGGCCGGTGCGGCCCACGCGGTGCAGGTAGGTGCGCTCGTCCTCGGGGCACTGGTAGTTGACCACGTGCGTCACGTCCTCGACGTCGATGCCGCGGGCGGCGACGTCGGTGGCGACGAGCACGTCGATCTTGCTGTTGCGGAAGGCGCGCAGCGCCTGCTCGCGGGCACCCTGGCCGAGGTCGCCGTGGATCGCTCCGGCCGCGAAGCCACGCGACTGCAGCTCCTCGGCGACCTTCGCGGCGGTGCGCTTGGTCCGCGCGAACACGATGGTGCGGCCGCGGCCCTCGGCCTGGAGCAGCCGCGCCAGCACCTCGACCTTGTCCAGGGCGTGCGCCCGGTAGACGACCTGCTTGATGTTCTTGACGGTGGCACCCTCGTCGTCCGGCTCGGCGGCGCGGATGTGCGTGGGCTGCTTCATGTAGCGCCGGGCCATCGAGACGACGGCGCCCGGCATGGTGGCGCTGAACAGCATGGTGTGCCGCTGCGCGGGGGTGCGGGCGAGGATCTTCTCGACGTCGGGCAGGAAGCCCAGGTCGAGCATCTCGTCGGCCTCGTCCAGCACCACGGTCGCCGCGCGCAGCAGGGTGAGGTGGCCCTGGTTGAGCAGGTCGATCATGCGCCCGGGCGTGCCCACGACCACGTCGACGCCGGCCTTCATGGCCTCGATCTGCGGTTCGTAGGCGCGGCCGCCGTAGACCTGGACGATGCGGACGTTGCGCTTGGCGGAGGCGGTGGCCAGGTCGTTCGCGACCTGGACGGCCAGCTCACGCGTGGGCACGACGACGACGGCCTGCGGCTTGCCGGGTGCCACGAGCTGGTCGTAGCCGGGCTCGCCGGGGGCGACGACGCGGTGCAGCAGCGGCACGCCGAAGCCGAGCGTCTTGCCGGTACCGGTCTTGGCCTGGCCGATGATGTCGTGCCCGCTCATCGCGACCGGCAGCGTCATGGCCTGGATGGGGAACGGGTGGGTGATGCCCGAGTCCTTGAGCGCCTCGACGATCTCGGGGCGGACGCCGAAGTCCGCGAAGGTCACGTTCTGCGCCTGGATGGCGGACGGGCTGGAGTAGTCGGGACCCGATCCGACGGTGGGCTCGGGGTTGACGGTGGCCGCGCTCGCGGCCGGGGTGTCTGTGGTAGTCACTGGCGCCTTCATCTCTCGCGGCGCGGCGGGCCCTCATGGCCCGGCGATCGCGCCTTCGTGCGGCAGCCGATCGTGGAAATCATCGCGCGCCAGGACCGGGGCCCCGGCTGCGCGTCCTGGCGCTGCGGTCTCGGATGAGACCTGAGCGCACAGGCTCGGGGGTCGGAACGTGACGACCGGGCAACCGATGTACGCCAGTCATGGTACGCGCACGATGTTTCCGCGTGGTTAGCGAAACCCGTCCGATCACCCCGGGAGTAACGAACGCCACGTGGCGGACGGCGCATTCGTGCGCAGTCCGCCACGTGCCGATGGCGTCAGACGGCGCCGAAGCCGACCTTGCGCTGCTCCTCGGAGCCGATCTCGACGTAGCCGATGGCGCTGCCAGGGATGATCACCTGGCGGCCACGGGAGTCGGTGAGCTCGAGCGGGCCGCCGGCCAGGGCCTTCTTGACCGCGGCCGCGACGTCGGCCGCGGTCTGCTCCGTCTCGACCGTGACCTCGCGCGTGAGGTTCTGCACACCGATGGTGACGTCCACGTTTACTCCAGTTCGGTCGGGGATTGCGCCGGGGGCCGGTGGTCCGGGAACCCGGCCAGACGATCCTAGTCACGCCCTGCGCCCGGCGGCCCCCGGTTTCGCCGTGAGCCGATAGGCCTGTGGACGACGGGCCGCGGAGCACCGTGGACCGGAGCATGGGCCGGCGGGCCGGTGCGTGGCACCATGGTGGGCGTGAGCGGACCAGCCTCCCCCCGGCGCGCGATCCTCACGCTCGGCCTGTGCCTCGCCCTGGGGCTCGGGGCGGGCGTGGTGGTGACGATGGCCACGGAGCCGGACGCGTCGGCGTCCGCCGTGGCGGGCGTGGTCGAGGACAACCTCGGCGCCGGTGCGGCCGACGTGGTCCGGGACGCCTACGAGGCAGCGCGGTCGGGCGACCGCACGTCGCCGCCGGACCCGGTAGCGACGCCGGAGCCGGGCGGCGGCGCCGCGGTGGACGCCGCCGCCGCAGGCGCGGACCCCGGTGCCGGTGCGCCGTCGTCCGGCCCGGAGACGGCCCCGCCCGCGGCGGGCGAGCCCGCGACCGCGAAGTCCGCGCCCCCGTCGCCCGCTCCCGTGCCGAGCCCGAGCCGCAGCACCGGGCCGGAGCCCGACCCGGGATCCGGCCTGACCGGGACGCGGACCGTGGTCGAGGAGAAGCTCTCCGGCACGCTCCTCGTGGCCCGCGGGTCGCGTGCGGCGCCCGCCGAGGGCAAGGTCTGGCGGGTGCAGATCGCGGTCGAGAAGGGCCTGCCGGTGGACCGGCAGGTCTTCGCGGAGGCGGTGCTGGCCACCCTGAACGACCCGCGCGGCTGGAACGCGGCCGACGGCTCCACCTTCGCCTGGACCGACACCGAGGACTACGACGCGCGCGTCGTGCTGGCGAGCCCCGGCACCACCGACCAGCTCTGCCTCCCGCTCGACACGATCAGCGAGCTGTCGTGCGGCATCGAGGGGACGGCGGTGCTCAACTTCCGGCGCTGGGCCACGGGCTCGCGGGCCTGGGACGACATCGACCGCTACCGGCAGTACCTGGTCAACCATGAGGTGGGGCACGTCATCGGGCACCGGCACGACCTGTGCGCGGGGGAGGGCGAGCACGCGACCGTCATGGTGCAGCAGACCACCACGACGAGCGGCTGCATCCCCGAGCCCTGGCCCGCGCCGCACGCCGGCTGAGCGCCACCGGGGTGGGCAAACCGGGCATTTGTGACGGTCCCGCGCGGGGCCGGCGGGAGTGTCAGTGGGTCGTGGTTCGATCGTCCGCGTGACACCGACCCTCGCCCTCGCACCTCGCCTGGCGCCCCCGGCACCCTCGTCCGGCGGCGCCGCTCCCGTGCGCCTCGACGACAGCCAGGCGGTCGCCGTCGAGGCCGCGCTCGCTCGCCGCGCGACGCTGGTGCTGGGCGCCCCCGGGTCGGGCAAGACCACCGTGGCCTGCGAGGTCGCCGTACGGGCGCTGGCAGCGGGCGCGAGCCCTGAGCGCGTGCTCGTGCTCGCGTCGTCGCGGCGCGCCGCGGCCCGCCTGCGGGACGAGGTGGCCGCGCGGGCCGGGCGTACGGTCGGCGCGCCCATGGTCCGCACGGCGTCGTCGGCGGCGTTCGCGGTGCTGCACCGGCGGGCCGCCGCCCTGGAGCTTCCCGCCCCCACGCTCGTCTCGGGTCCCGAGCAGGACCTGGTGCTGGCCGAGCTGCTGGCGGGGCACGTGGCGGGCGAGGGGCGGCCGCTGACGCTCCCGGCCGGTCTGCCGGAGGACTCGCTCGGCCTGCGTGGGCTGCGTCAGGAGCTGCGTGACCTGCTGATGCGCGCCGCCGAGCGCGGTCTGGGGCCGGTGGAGCTCGACGAGCTGGGGCGGGCCAACGACCGCCCCGAGTGGGTGATGGCCGCCCAGCTCTACGAGGAGTACCTGGACACCATGACGCTGCGGCTCGCCACGCCGGACGCCGGGCCGCGGTACGACCCGGCCGTCGTGATCGACGAGGCGGCCCAGGCGCTGCGGTCCTGGACGGACGAGGTGCCGGGTGTGCCGCGGCCGGAGTGGGACCTCGTGGTCGTGGACGACTACCAGGAGGCCACTGCGGCGACCGTCCGCCTCCTGCGCGTGCTGCACGAGCCGGACGGCCCGCAGGACCGCCGTGCACCCGGTGGACCGGGCGCCGGCGCACGCCTCGTGCTGCTCTCCGACCCGGACTCCGCGGTGCAGACGTTCCGCGGCGCCGCCCCGGGCCTGACGGGCCGCGCGGCCGCGCCGGCCGGCCGGGGCCGCGCCTTCGGGGCGTTCGACGCCGAGACGGCGGTCCTGGGCACCGTCTGGCGCCAGGAGCCCGAGCTGCGGGCCGTGACGCGTGCGGTGACCGACCGGATCCCGGTGTCCGCGAGCGCGCTGCACCGGCGCGCGACGGCGCGCCCGGCGGACGAGGGGGCCGACGCCGCCGCCGTGCAGGTGGCCGTGCTCTCGGGGGCGGCCCAGGAGGCCGCGTGGATCGCGCGCGAGCTGCGCGCGGAGCACCTGCTGCGCGGCACGCCGTGGGAGCGGATGGCGGTGATCGCCCGCAGCGGCACGCGGCTGGGTGCGCTCCGTCGCGAGCTCGTGTCGGCCTCCGTGCCGGTGGCGCTGCTCGGGTCGGATCTCCCGCTGCGCGACGAGCCCGCGGTGGCACCGCTGCTCGCGGCCGTCCGGACCTGTGCCGGCGCACCGCGGGGGAGCCTGGAGGCGCTGATCGCCGACGAGCTGGACGGCGACCAGCAGGTGCTGGACGCGGAGACGGCCGCGCTGCTGCTCGTCTCGCCGATCGGGGGCCTCGACGCGGTGGCCCTGCGCCGGCTGCGCCGCGCGCTGCGGTCGGAGGAGCTGTCCGCGGGCGGCGGCCGCACGTCGGACGCGCTGCTCGTCGAGGTGCTCGCCGACCCGGCGCGGGCGGCACTCCTGCCCACGCAGGTGCGCCGGGGGCCGCTCGCCGTGGCACGCGTGCTGGCCGCCGGGCGCGAGGCCGCCGGGGAGGCGGGGGCGACGGCACAGACGGTGCTCTGGGCGGTCTGGGCCGCGACCGGTCTGGCCGAGCGGTGGAGCGCCGCCGCGCTCACGGGCGGCCCGGCCGGCCTGCGCGCGGACCGCGACCTGGACGCGGTGCTCGCCCTGTTCCGCGCCGCCGAGACGTTCGTGGACCGGATGCCGGGCGCGCCGGTCGCCGCGTTCGTGGACTACCTGGCGTCGCAGGACCTGCCGGCGGACTCCCTGGCGGCCTCGGCCCAGGGCGCCGGCGCGGTGGAGGCGCTCACGCCCGCGGGGGCGGCGGGCCGGGAGTGGGACGTGGTGGTCGTGGCCGGGGTCCAGGACGGGGTGTGGCCCGACCTGCGGCTGCGGGACTCGCTGCTCGGTTCCCAGGCGCTGGTCGAGCTGGTGGCGGGCCGGTCGCAGGACGGCCGAGTCGTCGGCTCGGAGGCCCGGAGGCAGGTGCTGACCGACGAGCTGCGGGCGTTCGCGGTCGCGGTCTCGCGTGCCCGGCGTCGGCTGCTGGTCACCGCGGTGGAGGACACGGAGGAGGCGCCCAGCGTGTTCTGCGACCTCGTGGCACCGCGCAACGACGGCGGCGAGGGGCCGGACCCGCGCCGGGTGCCGGTCGGCCCGCCGCTCGACCTGCGCGGCGTGGTGGCCGCGGCCCGCTCGGAGCTCGTCCGGGCGGCGGCGCCCGTCCCGGCGGTGGCGGACCCGGTAGTGCACCGGGGGGCGGACCCGGGCACGGACGGAGCGACGAACGAAGCGGAGCACACGGCGGAGGGCTCGGCCGACGACCCCACGCGGGACGCACCACGTGTGCACCCCGGTGCCGCGCTCCTGGCCGACCTCGCCGCGGCGGGCGTCGCCGAGGCGGACCCGAGCACCTGGTACGGCGTGGCCGGGGTGTCGAGCGAGGTGCCGCTGTGGGGTGAGCAGGAGACGGTGACGGTGTCCCCGTCGAAGGTCGAGACGGTGACGACGTGCGCCCTGCGCTGGGCCTTCGAGTCGGCGGGCGGCACGCGACCGGACGCGACCCACCAGACCCTCGGCACGCTGCTGCACTCTATCGCCCAGACGCACCCGAAGGGCTCGCTCGCCGACCTCCGCACGGAGCTGGACCGGCGTTGGCCCGAGCTCGCCCTGCCGGACGGCTGGCCGTCGCTCCAGCTGCGCAAGCGGGCCGAGCGCATGGTGGAGCGGTTGGCGGGATACCTCGCGGACTCGGGCGAGCCCCTGCTGGTCGAGGCCGACTTCGACCTGCGGGTGGGGCGGGCCCGGCTGCGCGGCCAGGTCGACCGCGTGGAGGACGCGGGCGACGGTGCCGTGACGGTGGCCGACCTCAAGACGGGCAAGACCGCGGCGGGCAAGGCGAAGGCGGCGGAGAACCCGCAGCTCGGCGCGTACCAGCTGGCGGTCGAGGAGGGTGCGCTCGACCTTCCCGAGGGCACGGTCAGCAAGGGCGCGAGCCTCGTCTACGTGGGCACGGAGACGGTCGCGGCGAGCATCCGGAACCAGCCCGCGCTGGCGCCGGACGAGGACGGTGGGAGCTGGGCCCGTGACACGGTGGAGGGCGCCGCCGACACGATGGCCGCCGCGCGCTTCGCGGCGCGCGTCAATGACCTGTGCGAGGTGTGCGCCGTCCGGCGTTCCTGCCCGCTGCAGCCCGAGGGACGGAAGGTAGTCGAGTGACCGGGCCCGAGATCCGCCTGTCCGCCCGCGCGATCGCGCGCCTGCTCGGCCGGCACGAGCCCACCGACGAGCAGGTGCGTGTCATCGAGTCGCCGCTGGAGCCCGCGCTCGTCGTCGCGGGTGCCGGGTCGGGCAAGACGGAGACCATGGCCGCACGGGTGGTCTGGCTCATCGCCAACAAGCTGGTGCACCCCGAACAGGTGCTCGGTCTGACGTTCACGCGCAAGGCGGCGGGGGAGCTCACGCAGCGCGTGCAGACCCGGCTGGCCCAGCTGAACCGCGCGCTCGGCGAGGAGTCGGGCGAAGCGCTGGCCGGTCTCGACCTCGACCGGCCCACGGTCGCCACGTACAACGCCTACGCCGCCTCGCTCGTGGCCGACCACGGCCTGCGGCTCGGCGTCGAGCCGAGCGCGCGGCTGCTGGGTCAGGCCGAGCAGTGGCAGCTCGCGTCCCAGGTCGTGGAGTCCTGGGACGAGGACCTGGGCACCGACAAGGCGGTCAGCACCGTCACCGGCGCGGTGGTCGCGCTGTCGGGGGCACTGGGGGAGCACCTCGTGGACCCGGCGGAGGCCCGCGACCGGCTGACCGAGATGGCCGAGCACCTGGAGTCGCTCCCGCTCGGTCCCCGGCAGAAGAAGCGCACCAAGGAGGTCGAGAAGCTCATCGGCTCCGTGGCCGAGCGGGCCCGGTTCGTGGACCTCGTGGTGGAGTACCGGCACCGCAAGCGGATCGCCGAGACGCTCGACTTCGGGGACCAGGTCGCCTTCGCCGCGCAGCTCGCGCGCGAGGTGCCGCTGGTCGGCGCCGCCGAGCGGGCGCGGTTCGAGGTCGTGCTGCTCGACGAGTACCAGGACACGTCCTACGCCCAGGTCGAGCTGCTGACCGGGCTGTTCGGCGGCGGGCACCCGGTGACGGCCGTCGGCGACCCGCACCAGTCCATCTACGGCTGGCGCGGCGCCTCGGCGGGCGGCCTCGCCCGGTTCCCGGACCGGTTCCGGCACCGGGACGGCGCCCCGGCCGCCGTGCACTACCTCTCGACGTCGTGGCGCAACGATGCCGCGATCCTGTCCGCGGCGAACGTCGTGTCGGCGCCCCTGCGCTCGCGCACGGGCGCCGGGGGCTCCGTCGAGGTCCCGCCCCTGGACCTGCGTCCCGGCGCGGGCGACGGGGTGGTCTCCGCCCACGTCGCCGCGACCCCGGAGGAGGAGGCCGACGCGGTCGCCGAGTGGGTGGCGCAGCGCTGGCGCTCCGGTGCGCACCCCGACGGGCGGGCCACGGCCGCCGTGCTCTGCCGGGCACGGGCCCAGTTCCCGGCCCTCGAGGTGGCCCTGCGCCGACGCGGCCTCCCGGTCGAGGTCGTGGGCCTGGGCGGGCTGCTCTCCACGCCCGAGGTGGTCGACGTCGTCGCGCTGCTCCAGGCCGCGCACGACCCGTCGCGCGGCGACTCGTTGCTGCGCCTGCTCACCGGGCCGCGGCTCAACCTCGGTGCGGCCGACCTGCACGCCCTGGGCTCCTGGGCAGCGGACCTGGCACGGCTCGACGACCCGCGCCGTGCAGCCGGAGCGGCCCGCGCCGACACCCCGGGCGCAGGCGCGGCGCCCGACGGGACGGCCGCCGACCCCGACGACGGCACCCGCGTCGTCGAGGGCGACGTCACCGACCACCGCTCGATCGTCGACGCGCTCGACGACCTCCCGCCGCTCGGCACCCCGGCCCGGGACGGCCGGGTCCTGTCCGCGGACGCCCACCGGCGGCTGACCGCCCTCGCCCGGCTGCTGCGCGACCTGCGCGGCCTCACCTACCTCTCGCTGCCCGAGCTGGTGGTCCAGGCCGAGCGCGCCCTCGGCCTGGACGTCGAGGCGGCCACCGCGCTGGCCCTCGCGGGCGCCGGGGTCGGCGGCGCCGTGAGCGACCGCGGCCGGGAGCACCTCGACGCGTTCCGGGACGTCGCGGCGTCGTTCGCGCAGTCGTCGGACACGGCGACGCTCGGTGCGTTCCTCGCCTGGCTCGGCGTCGCGGGCGAGCGCGAGCGCGGGCTCGACATGCCGGTCCACGAACCGGACCCCGACGCCGTCCAGGTGATCACCGCGCACGCCGCCAAGGGCCTGGAGTGGGACGCGGTGGCCGTGGCGGGCCTGGCCGACGGGGCGTTCCCCACGTGGGACCGGGGCGCGCGGTCCGGGGAGACCTCGTCGGGCTGGCTCTCCGACCTCGGCGAGCTGCCCTACCACCTGCGCGGCGACGCGGACGACCTGCCGCGCTTCGACTGGGAGCACGCCTCGGACACGAAGGACCTGGTGGCGCTCCGGGACGAGTTCAAGCTCGACTGCGGCGAGCACCGGCTGGCCGAGGAACGCCGGCTGGCCTACGTCGCGTTCACGCGCGCCCGGAGCGAGCTCTTCCTGACGTCCTCGTGGTGGGGCACGGCGAGCCGGCCGCGGGACGTCTCGCCGTTCCTCGCCGAGCTGGCCGACGCCGGGCTCGTCGCCACCGACCTCTGGGCGCCCGCGCCCGAGCCGGACGCCGAGAACCCTCGCAACACCGAGGAGACCACGGCGCTCTGGCCCACCTCCGATCCGAGCGCCGAGCAGGGTCCGGGGCGGGGGGCCACCGCCCGCGACGTGCTGCGTGCCACGGCAGACCGCGTGGACGAAGCCGCGGAGCGCCGCCTGGCGGCGCTCGCGGCCGCGGGGCTGCCCGCGGACACCCTCACGGCGCCGCGTGGCCGGCTGGCGGATGCGGCCGGCCACGACCTGGTCGACCTGGCCCGGATGCTGCTCGCCGACCGGGACCGGGCCGCCGACCGGGAGGTCGCCTTCCCCGCCCATGTGTCGGCGTCCGGGCTGGTCCGGCTGGCGGCGGACCGGGACGCGTTCGCCCTCCAGCTCCGCCGGCCGGTGCCGGTGCAGCCCACGGTGCACGCCCGGCGCGGCACCCGGTTCCACGAGTGGGTGGAGCAGTTCTTCACCTCGGCGACGCTGCTCGACGTCGACGACCTGCCCAGCGCCGAGGACGACGACCTGCCCGAGGACACCGATCTCGACAAGCTGCGGGACACGTTCCTGGGGTCGGAGTGGGCGGCCCGCACGCCCGTGGCGGTCGAGGTGGACGTCGAGACGCCGGTGGCCGGTGTCATGCTCCGGTGCCGGATGGATGCCGTCTTCCGGGACCCGGCCGCGGGCCCGGACGCCGTGGTCGTCGTGGACTGGAAGACCGGTCGCGAACCGCTCGACGCGTCGGCACGTGAGGCGCGCGAGGTGCAGCTCGCGGTGTACCGGCTGGCGTGGTCCCGGTGGACGGGTCTGCCGCTGGACCAGGTCAGCGCCGCGTTCTACTACGTCGGGTCGGACGCCACGGTGCGGCCGGAGCGCCTGCTCGACGAGGCCGAGCTGGAGGCGCTGATCCGGGGCGCGTGAGGGAGCCGCCGGTCAGTCGCCGACCCGACCGCCGTGCCATTCCTCGATCAGGGCGCGCGCGATCGAGGAGCGGCCGGGCGGGCTCAGCCGGCCCTCCGCGATTGCCGCGCCGAGCTCGGCCCGCGTGAACCAGTCGGCCTCGGCGATCTCGTCCTCCTGGCGCACGAGGGCCGTCGTGGTCGCCCGGGCCCGGAAGCCGAGCATGAGGGAGGCCGGGAACGGCCACGGCTGGCTGCCGCGGTACTCGACGGTCGCCGGGTCCACGACGACGCCGACCTCCTCCGCCGTCTCGCGCACCACCGCCTGCTCCAGGCTCTCGCCGGGTTCGACGAAACCCGCCAGCACCGAGCGGCGGTCCGTGCCCCACGCCGGTCCGCGCGCCAGCAGCAGGCGGTCGTCGGCGTCGGTGATCGCCATGATCACCGCGGGGTCGGTGCGCGGGAAGTGGTGCGACCCGTCCTCCGGGCAGATGCGCACCCAGCCGGCCTGGGCCACCTCGGTCGGGGTGCCGCACCGGGGGCAGTGCGTGTGCGTCTCGTGCCAGCGGGCCAGGGCGATCGCCTCGACGGCGAGGCCCTGGTCCAGGTCGGGCACGTCGAGCGTGCGCAGCCCGGCCCAGCCCGTGCCCGGCTCGGGGACGGAGCCGAGGGCGGGCTCGGGGGCGGTCCGGGCGAGCACCGCCGCGAGGTACGGCACGCCGTCGGCCTCCCCGAGGAAGAGGTGGGCGCCGACGGCGAGGTGGGCGACGTCGTCGGGCGCGAGGAACGCCACGCGCGGGCCGGCCGTGGCCACCTGGTCGCCCTGCAGCACCAGGATCCGGGTGCCGGGCTCCTTGAGGAGGTCGTCGACGAGACGCGGCTCCGCGCGCCGGTGCGCGGCGCGGTCGTGGGCGGCCCGGAGGAAAAGGAGGTCGAGAGGGTGCACCGCACGACGGTAGCCGCCCGGCCGCAGCCGCGCCGACGACATGCCCTTGCCTAGCAAGACTTGTATTGCAAGTCTTGCTATACAAGGTTAGGCTCGCGGGCATGAGCGAAGAGCGGATCGCCACCAACCTCCGGAAGGGAGTGCTCGAGTACTGCGTGCTCGCGCTGCTCTCCCACGGCGAGAAGTACGGCCTCGAGCTGGCGGGCGACCTCACCGCGCGGGAGCTCATCGCGAGCGAGGGCAGCCTCTACCCGCTACTTGCCCGCATGCGCGAGAACGGGCTCGTCGAGCCCCGGTGGGACACGTCCGGCACCGGCCGTCCCCGCCGCTACTACGCGATCACCCAGCACGGCTCCGAACAGCTCGCCACGTTCACCCGGGTCTGGGTGTCGCTCGGCGCGCAGGTCGACGCACTCCTGGAGGGATCACGATGAGACGGGCCACCACGACGGAAGGCACCACGATGAACGCCGACACCGAAGACACGTACCTGCGGGACGTCGCCAAGCGTCTGCGGGCGCTCACCCCCGCCCAGCGCTCCGCCGTGCTCGACGACGTGCGGGCCCACTTCGCGGACGCCGCCGAGGCCGGCCGCACCCCCGAGCAGGCGGTCGAGGGGCTCGGCGACCCCGCGACGTTCACCCGGCGCGTGCAGGCGGAGCTGGGGCACGACGCCGACCGCGCCGGGCGGATCCGCCGAGTCCTGCAGTGGACGGCGGTCGCCATGGCGGTGTTCACCGCGATGTTCGAGACGTTCCTCTGGCCGGACGGCATGACCTTCGGCCTCTTCCTCCCGATCCAGGGGGACGGTTTCGCCGTCGTCCTGTGGAGCCTCGTCCCGGCGCTGGTGGCCGCGTTGCCGCTCGTCGTCCCCGCCCGTGCGCGCACGGCCACCACGGTCGTGGTGCTCGCCGCGCTCACCGCCCTCGCCCTCGCGGCGCAGATGACGTTCGTCCCGACGGCGATGCTCGCCTGGGCGGCACTGATCGTGCCGGTCATCGCTCGGCACGGCCGGCCCGCGCCCGCCTGGCGCATCGCCGGCGGCGTCCTGCTGATGCTGCCCAGCGCCCAGCTGCTCAGCGGCGCGCTCGCGGGGAGCTGGGGCATGGACGCGGAAGCCATGATCTACACCGCCGTCCCGGTGGGCCTGGGCCTGCTGCTCCTCGTGGGCCGGAGCTGGCCGGGCGTCGTCGTGGCGGCGTTCGGGGCGGGCGTGCTCGTCTGGGGCACGCTCGACCTCGGGATGCTGTTCCTCCTCCTCTGGTGGGCCGGCGGGCTGTTCCTCACCGTCGGCCTGTCCCACGCCCTCGCCCACGCGAACCTGCGACGGACCGGCCGCGCGTAGCCGCGGCGGTGCCGCACGGCGGTGCCACGGACCAGGGCCGGACACACCCCCGGCCTGGTCCGTGGCACCGCCGACGCTGCAATACGGTGTGCACGTGTCCCGCACGCCCCTCGCCCTCGCCGCCCTCTCGACCGCCGCCGTACCCGGCCTCGACGCCCAGTCCGTCCGTGTCGGAGACCTCGCGGGCGACTACGACGTCGCCGTCGTCACCGGTCAGGACGGCCAGGAATGGGTGGTGCGCGCGCCGCGCACCACCGTGGCCGGCGCAGCGCTGGAGGCCGAGATCGAGCTGCTCGACGCGCTGCGGCTCTACATCGACACGGGCGTGCTGCCGTTCGTGGTGCCGCAGGTCGCGGGCCACGCGCTGCTGCCGGAGGGCGGCCGGGCCGTGGTGCACCGGCGGATCATCGGCACCACCCTCGACGTCGAGGCGCTGGAGCCCGGCCCCGGCCTGGCCGCCGACCTCGGGCGGGCGATCGCCGCGATCCACGAGCTGCCCACCTCGGTCGTGGAGACCTGCGGCCTGCCCAGCTACACCGCCTCCGAGTACCGGGAGCGGCGCCTCACCGAGGTCGACGAGGCGGCCAGGACCGGCCGCGTGCCTCCGACGCTGCTGCGGCGGTGGGAGACCGCGCTGGAGGACGTGTCGCTGTGGAAGTTCCGGC
Source organism: Promicromonospora thailandica (assembly GCF_024171955.1). Lineage (GTDB taxonomy): Bacteria > Actinomycetota > Actinomycetes > Actinomycetales > Cellulomonadaceae > Promicromonospora > Promicromonospora thailandica. The sequence continues at coordinate 308,922 of NZ_JAMTCS010000006.1, forward strand.
CCGTCGTGGCGCACGGCGACCTGGCGCCCGACCAGCTGCTCGTGGACCGGCAGCGGGTGGTGGCGGTCTCCGGCTGGTCGGAGGCGCGGGTCGCGGACCCTGCCGACGACCTCGCCTGGCTCATCGCGGCGGCCCCGATCGAGGCCGTCGACTCCATCATGGAGGCCTACCAGCTGCGCCGCACGGAGCTGAGCGACCCGCGCCTGGCCGAGCGTGCGATGCTCGTCGGCGAGCTCGCTCTCGCCCGGTGGCTCCTGCACGGCGTGCGGCACCGGCTGCCCGAGGTCATCGAGGACGCCACGTCCATGCTGGAGGACCTGGACGAGGCGACCCAGGACCAGGGCTGAGCCGAGGGCGGCGTCAGGCGGCCAGCGCCCGCCGCACGTCGGCCAGCGACGGGTTGGTCGCCGCCGAGCCGTCCGGGTAGACCACCGTCGGCACGGTCTGGTTGCCGCCGTTGACCTGCTCCACGAACGCCGCCGCCTCCGGGTGCTCCTCGATGTCCACGACCGTGTAGCCGATGCCCTCCGAGTCGAGCTGCGTGCGCAGCCGGCGGCAGTAGCCGCACCAGGTCGTCGAGTACATCAGGACGGTGCCGGTCTCGGGAACGGGCGAGGTCGCCTCGGACATCGGGCCTCCTTGGCAGGGTCGTGCGGGGCGTGTCAGTGGTTGCTGCGAGAATCGCAGACGATGCTCACCCAGACCAACTCCGCCGCCGGTCCGAATCATCCTGGACCCCTGAGCCCCGACGCGATCCTCTCCGCGCTCGACCCCGAGCAGCGCGAGGTGGCGCTCGCGCTCAACGGTCCGGTCGTGGTGCTCGCCGGGGCCGGCACGGGCAAGACCCGCGCCATCACGCACCGCATCGCGTACGGCGTCCGCATCGGCGCGTACAAGCCGACGAGCATGCTGGCCGTGACGTTCACGGCGCGTGCCGCGGGGGAGATGCGCACCCGGCTGCGCCAGCTCGGCGTCCAGGGCGTGCAGGCCCGCACCTTCCACGCCGCCGCGCTGCGGCAGCTCAGCTACTTCTGGCCGCGCGTCGTCGGCGGGGCGCCCCCGCGCCTGCAGGAGTACAAGGCGCAGCTCGTCGCGGAGGCGGCCCGGCGGCTCGGGCTGTCCGTGGACCGCGTGGCCGTCCGAGACCTCAGCAGCGAGGTCGAGTGGGCCAAGGTCTCGCTCGTCACGGCCGACGACTACGAGAAGGCCGCGACCGCGACCGGCCGCCTGGCGCCCTCGGGCTACGACACCCAGACGGTCTCCCGCCTCATCACCGCGTACGAGGACGTCAAGACCGAGCGCGGCGTCATCGACTTCGAGGACGTGCTCCTCATGCTCGCGGACATGCTGAACAGCCACAAGATCGTGGCCGACGAGGTCCGCTCGCAGTACCGGCACTTCGTGGTCGACGAGTACCAGGACGTCTCGCCCCTCCAGCAGTTCCTGCTGGAGCAGTGGCTCGGCGGCCGCACGGAGCTGTGCGTCGTCGGCGACCCCTCCCAGACCATCTACTCCTTCACCGGCGCCACCCCGCGCCACCTGCTCGAGTTCCGCCGCACCTACCCGGATGCCCAGGAGATCCGGCTGGTCCGCGACTACCGGTCCACGCCCCAGGTGGTGCACCTCGCCAACGAGGTGCTCAGGCGCGCGGGGCGTGCGGGCGGCGCGCACCAGGCCCTGGAGCTCGTCGCACAGCGTGATCCCGGCCCGCCCGTCACCTTCCAGGCCTACGACGACGACGAGGCCGAGGCCAAGGGCATCGCCACCCGCGCCGCCCGGCTCATCGAGTCCGGTCGCGTGCGCCCCAGCGAGATCGCGGTGCTCTACCGCACCAACGCCCAGTCCGAGGCCTTCGAGGCAGCGTTCGCCGACGCCGGCGTGGGGTACCTCGTGCGCGGCGGCGAACGGTTCTTCCAGCGCAAGGAGGTCCGCGACGCGCTGGTGCTGCTGCGGGGCGCCGCCCGGTCCGCCGACCCGGAGCTGCCCATGCCGGACCAGGTGCGCGACATCCTCGCCACGGCCGGCTGGGCCGACCAGGCCCCCTCGGCGCGCGGCGCCGCCCGCGAGCGCTGGGACGCCATGCAGGCGCTCGTCAGGCTCGCCGACGACCTGGCCGCGGCCGCGACCCGCGAGAACCCCGCGACGGTCGCGACGCTCGTCGCGGAGCTGGACGAGCGGGCGTCCGCGCAGCACGCCCCCACCGTCGAGGGCGTCACCCTCGCGTCCCTGCACGCCGCCAAGGGGCTGGAGTGGGACGCCGTCTTCCTGGCCGGCATGAGCGAGGGACTCATGCCCATCTCGCTCGCGGAGACCGACGAGGCCGTGCACGAGGAACGGCGGCTGCTGTACGTCGGGATCACGCGGGCCCGCGTGCACCTCGAGGTCTCGTTCGGGCGCTCGCGGAACCCGGGCGGGCGTGCGACGCGCAAGCGCACGCGGTTCCTCGACGGGTTGTGGCCGGACGAGTCGCGCGCCCCGCGTGCGCGCACCGCGCCCCGGGACCAGGCCCGCGCGCTGCTCACGGGCGAGCACGACGCCGAGCTGTTCGACGCGCTGCGCGACTGGCGGCTCGAGGTGGCCCGCGAGACGGACAAGCCGGCCTACACCGTGCTCACCGACGCCACCCTGGCGGCCATCGCCGAGATGCGACCTTCGGGCACGGCCGAACTCGCTCGCGTGAACGGCATCGGACCGGCCAAGATCGACCGGTACGGCGCCGCGATCCTCGCGATCGTGTCGGGTGCGGCGCGCTCCTGAGGGGTGTCTCGCGGGTCGTCCACCGGCCCGCGAAAAACTTCTCAAGAAAGTTCGGAAAAAGAGTTGGCCCGTCCCGGCGGCCCGGCATAGTGTTCAGATGTCCCTGACAGCAGTGGGCGAGACCGAAAGGTCTTACCCGGATTCGAGTGAGGAGGTGGGTGTCTTGGAGATGAACATGATTTCGCAGGCGGATCTGCACGTGCGTGGCTATGTGCTCGGCAGCGAGCCGGCCCCGGTCAACGGCGCAGCTCTGCCCGTCCGCGCGCGCACTCACCGTGGAGGCTTCAAGCCGTCCGCTCTCGCACCCGACTCCGCATCTCCAGGAGACTTGTCGGTCCACTAGGACCGAAGAGTTCCAGGCCGCGGAGTCCACCTAGGACCCGCGGCCTTAGTTTTTGCCCGGAGACCCGGCCCCTCGGCCGGCCCGGCGAAGACCTAGCCCGGGGTCCTGTTCCACCCGACGTTCACCGACGACGTTCATCACACAGGACACAGGAGACAACCGTGCGCCTCACTGCGCTCCTCGACACTCTTCCCCAGGGCGGCTCGGGCCCCTGGGACCCGCCTCAACAGCCCGCCACGAGCGGGACCGGTTCGGACTCGGCGGAGTTCGACCGGCTCATGGACACACTGCTGCCGTGCCGTACCAACGACCCGGAGCTGTGGTTCGCCGAGCACAGCGCGCAGGTGGAGCAGGCCAAGGCGCTCTGCCGCACCTGCCCCCTCATCGAGGGCTGCCTCGCCGGCGCCCTCGAGCGGAACGAGCCCTGGGGTGTCTGGGGTGGCGAGGTCTTCGTCGACGGTGTCGTCGTGGCCCGCAAGCGGGGCCGTGGCCGGCCGCGCAAGTCGGAGAACGTCGCCGCCGCCTGACGCATCAGGTGATGCCCGTGCCTGCGCCGTCCGCAGGCAGGACCACGCACCCGCAGCGCGGGTGCGGGTCCGCCGGGCGAGCTCGGGGGAGCCCCGCCGGGAGAGCGATCTCCAGGCACGCACCGACGGCCGCAGGCCGGTGCCCGTCCAGCTGGGCGAGCACCTGGCCGGCGGCCGTCGCCGCTGCCACGGCGGCGAGCGTCGCCTCGTGCGTCGGCTCGGCCGCCGTGCGCAGCTGCGTGGCCAGTGCGGGCCACTCGCGGTCGGCGTCGGCGCGTGCGAGGTCCACGCACGTGACGCACGCCGACAGGCCGGGCCGGACGAACGGCCCCACCACCATGTCGGCCTCGCGCACGACCACCGGCAGGTGCGGCACGCCCAGTCCGAGCAGGCGCCGGTAGCGCGCCGGGTGCGCGGCGTGCGGTTCGGTGACGACCACGACGTCGAGCTCCGCCGGGTCGGGGCCCGCGACGTCGTCGTCCACCCGGACCGTCATGCGCGGGGCGCGCTCCGCCAGGAGCGACCGCACCGCGTCGTGGCGCGCCCGGCCCACGTCCCCGGACCGCAGCCCGCCCGCCGCCAGGTCGGTGACCTGCGCCGGCAGGGGGTCGTGCAGCACCAGCCGGCCGACGCCCGCCGTCGCGAGCTGCTGCGCGATGCCGGTCCCGACCCGTCCGAGGCCGACGACGCCCACCGTCCGCCGTGCCCGATCCGCCAGGGTGGCCAGGCCGGCGCCGTCGGGCCGCAGCATGCCGAGCACCGTCGCGTCGGCCGCGCCGTCCGCCGGGGCCGTCACCGCGCCCACCGACCTGGGCACCGGTACCAGAACGCCCGCGCGGAACAGCGCGGTCATGATCTCGTCCCGTCGCTCGGCCGGGACGCCGCAGCGCGCGGCCGCCTGCTCGACCGTCACGTGGCGCCGTTCGGCCACCTCGCCCAGCCAGGTCTCCTCGGCCGCCGTGAGCCCGGACAGCACGAACGACCAGCGCGGGTCGGATCCGCACTGCACCTGCCCGCCGCCCCGGCTGAGCACGGGCGTGCCGGGCCGGAGCCGCAGGAGGGGAGCGCGCGTCATGCCGACAACGATGCCCGACGGCGAAGCCCGCGCCCGGCCGTCGTCCACAGTTCCAGAGGTGCCCGGGGCGGCCGGTGCCGAAGATGCCCCAATGCGCCGGGCGGCCCCGGAGTTCCCGTGTGCGCCCAGAGCCGAAAGCACGGCACGCCCCTTGCCCACCCGGTTACGGTGACCTTATGAGCGACCAGCACCAGCCCGGCGATACCCCCCAGTCGTGGGAGGACATGCTGCGCTCCATGCTCGGCGACGGCGCAGACGACGTGATGGCGGAGATGAGGGCGCGGGGCATCGACCCGACGGCGCTCGGCGGCCCGCCCGACCCCGTGATGATGCAGTACGCCCTCGCCCAGGTGCAGAAGATGCTCTCGGCGGAGGGCACCGGCCCGGTCAACGCCGACGTCGCCCACGACGTCGCGCGCCAGGTCGCGGTGAGCGAGGGCGACCCGTCGCTGACGGGCAAGCAGGCCAAGGACGCGACCGACGCGCTGGCGGTGGCCGAGCTCTGGCTCGATGCCGTGACCGACCTGCCGCCCGCGGGCGGCACCCGCCGTGCGTGGAACCGGTCGGAGTGGGTCGAGGCCACGCTGCCGGTCTGGAACGAGCTGGCCGCGCCCGTGGCGTCGTCGGTCTCCGAGGCCCTGGCGACGGTGCTCCGCGACCAGCTTCCCGAGGGCGTCGACGACGGCGAGGCCGTGCCGGGCATGCCCGCAGGCGTGCTGCACGGCCTCGGCGGCACGATCGACCCCACCCAGATGATGCGCCGGCTCGGCTCCGCGGTGTTCGGCATGCAGGTCGGCCAGGCCGCGGGCACCCTGTCGCGCGAGGTGTTCGGCGCCACCGACGTCGGCCTGCCGCTGCTCGACAGCCCCGACACGGTGCTGCTGCCCACCAACGTGGCGGCCTTCGCCGACGGGCTGGACGCGCCGCTGGAGGAGGTCCGGCAGTTCCTGGCGGTCCGCGAGGCCGCGCACGCCCGGCTGTTCACGCACGTCCCCTGGCTGCGGTCGCACCTGCTGTCGATCGTGGAGCGCTACGCGCGCGGCATCACGATCGACCTCGACGCGCTCGAGGCCCAGGTGCGGGACATCGACCTGGCCGACTCCGACGCGCTGCGCAGCGCGCTCTCGGGCGGCGTGTTCGGGCTGCAGAACACGGACGAGCAGAAGGCCGTGCTGCTCAACCTGGAGACCACGCTCGCGCTGGTGGAGGGCTGGGTCGACGAGGTCACGGCCGTGGCCACGCTGCCACACCTGCCGCACGCCGTCCCGCTGCGCGAGATGATCCGCCGCCGGCGCGCGGCCGGAGGACCGGCCGAGCAGACGTTCTCGACCCTCGTCGGTCTGGAGCTGCGGCCCCGCCGTTCGCGCGACGCCGCGACGTTGTTCGCGATCGTGGCCCGCGCGCAGGGCACGGCGGGACGGGACGCGGTCTGGGACCACCCCGACCTGCTGCCCGGTACGCAGGACCTGGACGACCCGTCGGGCTACCTGGTGCGCCGCGAGGCGGCGGAGAACGAGCACGCCGACGTCGACGCGGCGCTCAAGGAGATCTTCGGTGAGGCCGCGGGCACCGACGGGTCCGGCGCAGGGGAGAGCGGCACAGCGGAGACCGGGACCGACGAGTCCGGCGCAGCGGACAGCCCCGACGCCCCGGAGCGCTGACCCGGGCTCAGTCGCCGTCGTCGGCGGTGGGCTGTCCCGGGTCGTCCTGCGCGTGGGACGCGCCCTCCAGGAAGCCGCGCGCCCGGTCGGTCCGGGGGTAGACCTCCAGGATCTTCCAGAACTCGGGACCGTGGCCGGCGTGCAGCAGGTGCGCCAGCTCGTGCAGCAGCACGTAGTCGAGCACCCAGGACGGCATGCCCTGGACCCGGGTGGAGATCCGGATGGAGCCGTCGAGCAGGGTGCACGACCCCCAGCGCCGTCCCTGGTTGGACGACCAGCGCACGCTCGAGGGGCGGGCCCGGCCGTCGAGGTACTTGGCGGACAGCTCGCAGGCCCGGTCCATGAGCTCCTGGTCGGACGGGCGGCGACGTCGTTCCTTGTCCTCCAGCCGAGCCACCATCTTGGCCACCCACTCCCGTTCCTGCGCCCGAGAGAAGCGCGCGGGAATCGCGACGATGGTCCGTCCACCGTCGCGATATGCGCTCACCGTGGCGGTGCGACGGCGGCTCCGGCGCACCTCCACGGACGTCAGGGCGTCGTGGGCCACGGAACGACCGTAGCGTGTTATCGGCGTCCCGTGGGATAGAACACACCGTTCGAGTGGAAATTCTTTGCACGACGGCGTAGTGGTTGCGTCAGGTGAACGGGTGCGCGGGTCGCCGTCGGACCGGGTTCATGGAACCTCCAGCGAAGTACGGAATGATGGGCCGGTGACCGACATGCGTGACCGCCAGAGCACCCCGCAGCCCGAGCCGGCGCCCTTCGAGGACCTGCCGCCCGAGGCCGCGCCGATCACGCGTCGCACCATGACCCTTGGCGTGTCGATGCTGGTCACGGCGATCCTGGCCGCCCTGGCCCTCGTGGTGCCCACGCCGTACGCGATGCGCTCGCCCGGTCCGACCGAGGACACGCTGGCGCAGGACCTCATCCAGATCGAGGGCGCCCGCACCTACGAGTCGACAGGGGAGCTGCGCCTGACCACCGTCTCGGTGCTGGGCGGTCCGGGCTACCCCATGACGGCGGGCCAGGTGATCCAGGGCTGGCTGGACCCGCGGCGCTCGGTGCTGCCCGTCGAGGCGATCTTCCCCGAGACGACCACGCAGGAGGAGCAGCAGGAGGTCAGCCAGGCGGAGATGGTCTCCTCGCAGGAGTCGGCGACGGCGGCGGCCCTGACCGAGCTGAACTACGACGTGCCCGCCGTGCTGGACGTCGCCGGGACCGAGGAGGGTTCGGGTGCCGCCGGCCTGCTGGAGGAGGGCGACGTCATCACGGAGTTCCAGGGCGAGCCGGTGGGGACGTACGCGGACCTGATCGACGGGCTCGCGGCCACCGAGCCGGGCGACACGGTGACGCTCGGCGTGCGGCGCGGGGACCGCACGCTCGACGTCGACATCACGACGACGGGCAACGGCGAGCGGGCCGTGCTGGGCGTCTTCATCGACCCGCGCTACGACTTCCCCGTGGACGTCTCGATCGAGATCGAGAACATCGGCGGGCCGAGCGCCGGCACCATGTTCGCGCTCGGCATCATCGACAAGCTGACGGCCGAGGACGAGGCGAACGGCCAGGTGATCGCCGGCACCGGGACCATGAGCCCCGAGGGCACCGTGGGCCCGATCGGCGGCATCGAGCAGAAGCTCTACGGCGCGGTGCGGGACGGCGCCACGTGGTTCCTGGCCCCGGCGGACAACTGCGACCAGGTGGTCGGCAACGTCCCGGACGGGCTGCACGTGGCGCGGGTGTCGACCCTCGCCGAGGCGCGCGCCGCCGTCGAGCAGATCGGCCGCGGCCACGGCGCGGACCTGCCCACCTGCTCGTGATCCCCGAGCCCCCGCATGTGGACCCGTTGACCGTGTGTTGCACATCTCGAGGATGTGGGAACCTTGTGCGGGAACCTTGAGCACCGCCCGGCCGTTCCACCTGGGTACGGCCCAACCATTGATGACGTGAGGTAACGCAGTCGTGTCCTTCGCCGCAGCACCTCGCCGCCCCTCCGGCGGCGCCCCTCGAGCCCGACGACGCAGTCCGCTGGGGGTGGCGGTTGTCGCGGTAGCGGTCGTGATCGCCGCCCTGCTCCTCCTCGCCCAGTTCTGGACCGAGGTGATGTGGTTCGACCAGCTCGGGTTCTCCCGGGTGATCTGGACCGAGTGGGGCATGCGCGCGGCGCTGTTCGCCGCGGGCTTCCTGATCATGGGCGGGGCGGTGTTCTGGTCGTTCACCGCGGCCTACCGGTCCCGGCCGATCTACGCACCGAGCACCCCCGAGCAGGCCACGCTCGACCAGTACCGCGAGGCCGTCGAGCCGCTGCGCCGGGTCGTCATGATCGCCGCGCCGGTCCTGGTCGGCTTCTTCGCGGGCGTCGCGGCGTCGGCGCAGTGGCGCACGGTGCTCCTCGCGTTCAACAGCGAGCCGTTCGGCCGGACGGACCCGGAGTTCGACATCGACCTCGGGTTCTTCGTCTTCACGCTGCCCGCGCTGCGGTTCGGCGTCGGGTTCCTCATCTCCGTCGTGGTCATCGCGGGCATCGCCGGCGTCATCACGCACTACCTGTACGGCGGGCTCCGCGTGGGCCCGGCCGCCGCCGGCGGCCCGCGCACCACGACCGCCGCGCGCGTGCACCTCGCCGTCATCGGTGCGGTGCTCCTGCTGCTGGTGGCCGCCAACTACTGGCTGGACCGCTACTCGATCCTGACGAACGCGGGCGACCGCTTCGACGGCGCCTCGTACGCCGACGTGCACGCCGTGATCCCCGCCAAGGGCATCCTCACGGTGGTCGCCGTCTTCGTGGCGCTGCTCTTCGTGGTCACCGCGTTCCGCGGCGACTGGCGCCTGCCGGCCATCGGCGTCGGCCTCATGGTCGTCTCCGCCATCGCGATCGGCGGCATCTACCCCGCCGTCGTGCAGCGCTTCCAGGTGAACCCGAACGCGCAGGAGCTGGAGAGCGAGTACATCCAGCGCAACATCGACGCGACGCTCTCGGCGTTCGGCATCGACGACGTCGAGAAGGAGCAGTACGACGCCACGACCGAGGCGGAGGAGGGCGCCCTGCGGTCGGACGCCGACACCGCCGCCTCGATCCGCCTGCTCGACCCGCAGATCGTGTCGCCGTCGTTCCGCCAGCTCCAGCAGAACAAGCAGTACTACAACTTCAACGACTCCCTGTCGGTGGACAAGTACCAGATCGACGGCGAGTCGCGGGACACCGTCATCGCGGTGCGCGAGCTGAACCTCGCGGGCCTCGGCCAGGACCAGCGCAACTGGGTCAACGACCACACCGTGTACACGCACGGCTACGGCGTCGTCGCCGCCTACGGCAACCAGCCCGGTCCTGACGGCCGCCCGGCGTTCTTCGAGGGCGGCATCCCGTCGCAGGGTGCGATCACCGACCTCGAGGGCGAGTACGAGCCGCGCATCTACTTCAGCCCGAGCACGGACACGTACTCGATCGTGGGCAAGCCGGAGTCCGACCCGCGCGACCCGTGGGAGCTCGACTACCAGGCCGACGACGCGGACGACGGCGGCCAGGTGAACACCACCTTCACGGGCGACGCCGGGCCCGACGTCGGTGCCTTCGGCAGCAAGCTGCTGTACGCGCTGAAGTTCGGCGAGGAGCAGATCCTGTTCTCCGACCGGGTCACGAGCGAGTCGCAGATCCTCTACGACCGTGACCCGCAGGCGCGCGTGAGCAAGGTCGCGCCGTGGCTCACCCTGGACAACCGCGTGTACCCGGCGGTCGTGGACGGCCGCGTGAAGTGGATCGTCGACGCGTACACCACCAGCGACGCGGTGCCGTACTCGACGTCGACGCCGCTCGACGAGGCCGTGGCGGACACCCTCACGCAGCAGCAGGGCGGCGCCGTCCTGCTGCCCGAGGAGGTCAACTACATCCGCAACTCGGTGAAGGCCACCGTGGACGCCTACGACGGCTCGGTGGACCTGTACGCGTGGGACGACCAGGACCCGATCCTCAAGGCCTGGACCAACGTCTTCCCGGCCGCGGTCAAGCCGATGGAGGAGATCTCGGGCGACCTGATGAGCCACCTGCGGTACCCGGAGGACATGTTCAAGGTGCAGCGCACGCTGCTCAGCCAGTACCACGTGACCGACTCGGCGGAGTTCTTCTCGGGCCAGGACTTCTGGAACAACCCGGCCGACCCGACGTCGGACACGACGCCCGCGCCGCTGCAGCCGCCGTACTACCTGACGCTGCAGATGCCGGGCCAGGAGGAGTCGACGTTCTCGCTCACCTCGACGTTCATCCCCGGCGGTAACACCGACCGTGAGGTGCTCACCGGGTTCCTCGCGGTGGACGCCGACGCGGGCAGCGAGGACGGCGTCAAGTCCGAGGACTACGGCAAGCTACGGCTCCTGGAGCTGCCCCGCGACACGACGGTGCCGGGCCCCGGTCAGGTGCAGAACAACTTCGACTCCAACCCGACGATCTCCGAGCAGCTGAACATCCTGCAGATCGGGGCCTCCACGGTGCGGCGCGGCAACCAGCTCACCCTGCCGGTCGGCGGCGGTCTGCTGTACGTGCAGCCCGTGTACATCCAGTCGACCGGTGGCACGCAGTTCCCGCTGCTGCGCAAGGTGCTCGTGTCCTTCGGTGACGACATCGGGTTCGCCGACACGCTCGACGAGGCGCTGGACCAGGTGTTCGGCGGTGACTCGGGTGCCCAGGCCGGCGACGCCGGGACCGCCGAGGACGAGGCGCCGACGGCACCGCCGGACGACGCGGAGCCGGGTACCGAGCCGACCACGGAGCCGTCGACCGAGCCCTCCACGGAGCCCAGCGGCGACACCGGCGAGGAGCCGGGTGCCGGTGCCCCGACGAGCGAGCTCGACGCCGCCCTGCGGGAGGCCGCGGACGCCATGGAGGACGCGAACGCCGCACAGCGTGCGGGCGACTGGGCCGCGTACGGCGAGGCACAGGACCGCCTCCAGCAGGCGCTGGAGGACGCGATCGCCGCGGAGGAGGCCCAGCAGGGCTGATCCCCGCTCCCTCCCTCGTCAGGCCTGCAGGTCACCCCGGTGACCTGCAGGTCTGACTCGTCGGGGGCGCGGGACAGCACCACCGGCCGCGATCCTGCCTCGTGGGACCCGTTCACTCCCCGGCGGGTGCGGGCACCCGGCCGGTGCGCACGGCGTCCTGCAACGCGGCGAAGTCGCTCTCGGCCAGGTCGGCGTACGCGCCGCCCCACTCGGCCAGCGCGTCCACGGCCTTGTCGCCGCGCCCGAGGTAGGCGGCGATCGCGTCGGCGTTCGGGGACTGGCCGTGCGCCCGGGCGAGCACCGAGGCGCACAGCGAGCCGTAGGCGACGAACTCCTTGCGGCTCAGGTCGCGGGGCTCCACCGAGCCCTTCATGTCCCGGAACTGCCGCCAGTAGTAGTCCACCCGGTGCCTGTCCGTGCTCTCGCCGGCCCACCCGGTGATCCACCCGAGGAACGGGTCGGAGCTGGCCTGCAGGATGCGCTGCGCCGCGACGACACGCTGCCCCTCGGTGGGGTGCGCGTCCGCCCCGCCGCCCGGGACGGCCGCCGGCCGGCCGCCGTGCGTGCTGAGCACGGTCGGCCGGGCCTCCTTCGCCTGCAGGAAGAGCACGTCTCCGGTGGGCCCCTGCAGGGCGAGGAGGTAGCAGCGGGTGCCGACGCTGCCCACGCCCACGACACGGAGGACGAAGTCGACGAGCCGGTACTGGGACAGCAGGTAGGCGACGTCTTCGCGCACCGTCGACCGGTACTGGGCGAGGAGGTCCTCGATCTCGTCGAAGGTCGCGTGGTCGACGTGCTGGACCAGCGGCGGCTGGTCGATGATGCGTACGGCGCCGTCGTCGGTCCGCGTCGTCAGCTTGCGCAGCACCTGCTCGGAGGTGCGTCGGCGGGCTTTCGCCGAGGCCTTCGCGACGGCGTTCCGGCCCGTGGCCCCGAAGTGCGCCGCGGCCTGGGAGGTGTCCACGCGGGCGAAGTAGCGGTCCCTCGCCGATCGGGTGCAGAACGCGCGCAACGTGCTCTGATAGCTGCGGGCCGCTTCCCGCGAGGCGGCCCGGCACGCCGCCTCCGAGTAGCCGTTCGCCCGGGCGGCGATGTAGATGCTCGCGACCAGCCGCCGGACGTCCCACTCCCAGGGAGCGATCCCGCCCTCGTCGAAGTCGTTGAGGTCGAAGACCAGCTCCCGCTCCGGCGAGGCGTAGAAGCCGAAGTTGGAGATGTGGGCGTCACCGCAGGCCACGACCTCCAGCCCGGTGGTGGGCCCGGCGGACAGGTCGGCGGCCATGACAGCCGCGCTGCCGCGGAAGAACGCGAACGGGGACTCCAGCATCCGGCCCACCCGCACCGGGACGAGCTCCTGCAGCCGTGTGGTGTGCTGGTGCTGCAGGATGCCGACGGGGTCCCGGTCCGCGGCCAGGTGCAGCGACGCGAGGGCTCGGCGGGGTAGCCGGCGCCGGGCCTCGGCACCGCGGGAGACAGCAGGAGCGATCGTCATGGTGGTCCTTCGGCAGCCGGAGCTCGAGCGTAGTAGATCCTCATCGTTCGGGGCGGCGGGCCACGACCACCGAGTTGATGATGTCGTCGGTGGGATGCACCACCTCCAGCACCTCGAAGCCGGGCATCGCGCGCAGGTCCACGGGCGGGTACAGGAGCGTGCGGAGCCCGTGCGCGCTGCGCGCCAGCAGGTGGGCGCCGGGCCGCATCGCGGCGGCCATCCGGGCGAGCACGGCAGCCTTGTCGGACGGCGTCTCGCCGACCAGCGCCGCGAGCACGACGGCGTCGTACCCGGCCAGGTCGGCGTCGGCGGCGTCGGCCCGCTCGAACCGGACCGGGGAGCCGAGGCGCGCGGAGACTCGCCGGGCCCGCGCCACCGCGTCCTCGGCCCGGTCCAGGCCCACGACGGGGCAGCCGAGGGCGTCGGCGTACCCGAACGCGGTGAGCGGCAGGGGCCCGCACCCCACGACGGCGACGGCGGAGGGTGTGCCGGCTGCCGCCCGCAGCAGCCGGACCTCGAGGGCGGTGAGCCGCACGTAGTTGTCGAGGTAGGGGAACGCGGCGAGCGCGGCGTGCGGGTCGGAGGCGGCGATGATCCGCTCGGCCCAGTCGTGCTCGAGGGCGGTCTCGCCCCGTGCGGACAGGTCACGGACGGCGGCCGTGCGCCGGCGGACCTCCTCGTGCGCCAGGATGTCGCGGGCGTGCCGTTCGGGGGCCGAGAGGACGGTGTGCACCAGATCGCCGAACAGGGCGTTCGTGCGCGGGTCGGGTCGCAGATGGGGCAGGGCGGAGAGCTGGTCGGTGAGGTGGACGATGCGGTCGGCGGTCGGGATGGTCTCGCTCAGCTCCGTCGTCATGGGGACGATGGTTCCACGTCCGGATCGGTTCGATGCTCTGTGACCTGCGTCTCGACCGCCCGTCCCGGTTTGCGTATCGGTCGTCGGGGTGCGTAAAGTAGGGATCACCGACGCGGGGTGGAGCAGCTCGGTAGCTCGCTGGGCTCATAACCCAGAGGTCGCAGGTTCAAATCCTGCCCCCGCTACGAAATCAGGCCCGGGATTCTGCGGAATCCCGGGCCTGAAAGGTTTCTGGAGACTTGACCCTCCCATCCCATTGGCACCTCTTTGAGCTCCCCAGGGTGCTCGCCGTGAGGTTGCGTCGTACCCGTCCAGAGTTCGCGCGGGTTGCCCCAGGTTTCGTCGGATGCGCTGCTGCCCCTGACGAACATGGACACGAACATAACTCCCACTGCCCTCCCGGGGAGCGGTCTGGAACCGCTCCTGACCGCGGACGACCTCGCTACCTACCTCGGTATCCCCGTCTCGACGGTGCGCGACTGGCGCTCTGCGGGGAAGGGTCCGTGTGGCGTGTGGGTCGGCAAGCACCTGCGATACACAGTCAGCGACGTGCGGACCTGGCTGTCCGAGCAGCGCGAGTCGCAGCCCGGCCAGTTGTCGGAGAGTCGGTGATGAGTCGTGGCTAGGCAGCGCATCCCGATCGGCACCTTCGGGGACATCTACACCGCCAAGCTCCAGAGCGGTAACTATCGCGCACGCACGAAGTTCCGTGACGTCGACGGGCACCTTCGATTGGTCGAGGCCAGTGCCGAGACTGCGAAAGCCGCAGAGACGAAGCTCAAGGTGAAGCTCGCACAGCGCGGCAGAGTGTCCTCGCGAGTCGGGGACCTGGGACCCAGCAGCAAATTCGGAGACCTTGTCGACGTCTGGCTGGAGGACCTCGACCTGGACGGTGAGCTCGCACCCAACACGCGCGCTCTCTACGAGCGCAACATGGACAAGCTCGTCCGTCCGGCGTTCGAGGGGTACACCCTTCGCGAGATCACGGTCGCTCGCGTCGACCGGTTCCTGCGGTCGCTCGCCAAGAATCGGAGCCACAGCATGGCCAAGCAGGCCAAGACCGTCCTGAGCCTCGCTCTTGGGCTGGCAGTGCGGTACGAAGCGATCGAGCGTAACCCCGTGGCTGGCGTGAAGCGGCTCAAGCGCTCGCACACCGAGGCCAGAGCCCTGACACATGCAGAACTCGAAGTGGTCCGCACAGCGGCCAAAGGCTGGCGTCGCCAGGAGGGTCTCTCGGGCCCGAAACCTGATGGTCAGCTGGAAGCGATCATCGAAGTGATGATCGGATCCTCGGCGCGGATCGGGGAGGTTCTGGCACTGCGCAAGTGCGACGTGGACGTGACCTCCACGCCGGCGACCATCCGGATCAGCGGAACGATCGTCTCGCTCAAGGGGAAGCCGACCTACCGTCAGCCACACCCGAAGTCGCGCGCGTCGGTCCGCCGCCTTGCGGTTCCGTCGTACACCGCCGAGGCGCTGCGAAAGCGCCTTGTCGATGTTGCTGGAGCTCGGCCCGACGGGCTGATCTTCGAGACCCGCAACGGGACTCCTCTCACAACGAACAATGTGCGACGACGTCTTCGCGAGATCTTGAAGAACACCGGACTGGGCTGGGTGACGCCGCACTCCTTCCGCCGGACCGTAGCTACGACGATCGAGCGATCTGCAGGTGCGGACCTTGCGGCCAAGCTGCTGGGGCACACCTCGTCCGACATCACGAAGCTGCACTACATCGAAAAGGACGAGAACGTGAGCGACCGGACCGCCGAGATCCTGGAGGAACTGGCACCGAAGGAAACGTAGATCCGAGCAGTGCGCGTCGAGGGGGCGGCTCATTCGATGCCGCCCCCTCGTCGCGCCCGCCGCACTAGCCCCGCTGCCTGCCGGTGGCCTCCGACCGTCGATCCTGGCAAGCCGGGAATTGCTTCTTGCCAGTGGGTGCTGGCACCGTGCCATACCAGGCGATCGCACCGGAATGCTTCGCGGCTAGGTCCAGGCTCGTGTGTGCCTGCCGCAGCAGATCGGCGACCCGGCGCAGGTGCGCCGCTGCGGTTAGGGCTTTGACTCCGCCGAGCGCGGTGGATCCGGTGTGGTCGTGGGCCAGGTGCAGGTTCTGTCTGTGGGCGGCGGCGACCTGGGTCGCGACCTGTCCCATGCGACGGGCCGTGGCTGCCAGGTCGGATACCACCCAGTAGGTGTCGCACGGGTCGGCGAAGGTGCGGGTCGCAAACACCAGGTTCCGCATGGCCTCGGCGGCATCTTCTGCCGTGTGCTGCGGCTGGTTGTAAGTCAGCATGACCGGCTCCTGGGCTATGCGGGAACGTGACACTGACAGGTGTGCGGCCGGCGCCGAGATCGGCCGCCTATCGGCGTGGTTCCGTTGCATCAGCTCGCTGTCCGGGCGAAAGCAGTACCAGGTCCCGCAGCCCGGTCACCCGTTGTGACAGCCGCACCGGGAGCGTGACGCTCCGGTGGGTCAGGCCGAGCGTCTCGGCGGCGGCGTCGAAGTCTTCTGCGTATAGGCGTGCGAGCGCGGGGACGCGGGTCGTGATCCGCAGAGTCGCTTGCGGGTTGGTGCGCAGGATCGCGGTGATCAGGGTTTGTCGCATCGCCCGGACGACGACCGGGGGTGTCCCGGGAACCTTGGCATGGTTGGCCAATTCCGCGGCGCCTCGGACCGGGTCGGTGATCCGGGCTTCGATCACTGCTGCCCCGCCCTGCAGCACGTACGTCGCGTGTCGCGGGTGGTGACGTTGGCGTCGGACGGGGACAGCCGTCTGAATGATCCGTCCGACCATGACGACTACCACCGTGCTGTACACGGCTCCCGCGACGATCGCGGTCGGCCAGCCGTACTGGTAAACGAACATGGCCACGACCAGCACAAGCATGACCAGGACCAGCGGGCCGGTCGAGGAGACGACGGTGCGCAGCACCACCTGTCGCAGCCGACGGGCTTGAGCCGACGTGCAGTGGTCGGTCAGGCCGGCGAGCGACACAGGAGTCGGCAGGACCACCGTCGCTGACGGTTTCATGGCTCACTCAACGACTCGACCCACGCGTAGTCGCTGAAGCGCTGGGTATCACCCCCGAGGCAGCCCTCCACTACGTCGTCGGGGCCGTCCACCGCGAGGACATCGCCTTCCGCGAGACCCGGGAGGTTTAGGACGTCATTCACGGGCCTGGCGATACATCGGCACTGGTGGCGGAACTCAAAGCATTGAACCCGTAGCCCCTTCCCCCAGTAGGCTTGCGTACATGACCAGTAACGACGTGCGGAGCGCGGCGAGGCTGGCGGCCTGGGTGACGACTGGCGCGTAGCCGAGCTCGGCAGCGGGCTTGTCGGTGTGCAGGAGGCACGGCTGGCCGAGGAACCAGCGGGCCGGGACGGATCTGCTCGGCCGCGGTCTCGGCGTCCACGTCGGGGATCGGCGCGTACAGGCCGTAGTCCGTGAACTGCTCCTCGAGAAACTCGCGCAGGACCACCCGATGCCGGTCGGTGACGAAGTACGCCTGACCGGGCCTGGCCTTGGTCCAGCCGCGCACCAGGCCCTCGACGGCATTTACCACGTGTCAGATGTGACAGCAGTATTCGGGCTGGTGAGGCGAGAGATCAGTCCTCAACTGCTGCAGAAAGCAGGACTCACTGAGCCGAAGTTCTGCGCGATCTGGCTGGTCGGGGCATGGTCCAGGGCCGGATGGGTCAATTCGCCTTCCGGTGCGCGGATCGATCTCGGCGAAATCGGAGTACGGGTGAAGCCGACGAATGGAATCGGCACGGCCCCGACCACTTCCCGATCCATTCCCGACGGCCGCCGCGGCGGTCTCAGTCTGGGCGGTGCCGTTCAAGGCCACCGCTGCGCTCGATCCTGTCTATCAACTCGTGCAGCTCGACCCCATCGTCGAAAGTGGGGCTGAGGTGGGTTCCGGACTTGAGATCCGAGGCAAGCTGCGCGTAGGCGCTGGCGACGCCCTGTGCCGGATCGTTGACGAAGCGGTCGGCGCCGTACGGTCCAGGGATGACCAGGGCATGTGGGGTCTCGGTGCCGGTGGCTCCTCTCAGCGTGAAGCCGCCTGTCCCGGTGTAGCCGACCGGACTGGTGAGGAGAAGGTCACCTTTCGTGCCGTTGATCTCGAAGTGGAAGTTCGTTCCTCGCGAGAGACCACCGCGGAAGTGGGCGGCGACGACGGGGCCATTTTCCAGCGTGCCGTTGACCACGAGCTGATCGGGGACGGACATGGGAAGGACCTCGCCCGTCTCCTCGATCCTGACCGTCGAGCGTCGCGTGGCGAAGAACGCGTTCACGTCGGCGAATCGGCCGTCAAGCACATGGAGCAGGGCATCTATGGAGTGGGCGAACATCACATGCTGTAGCCCGATCCCGTTCTCCGGATTGAGCGTGTACTCCTGGACCCGGCTCATCGACTCACCGAGGATGACGCCAGCGCCGATCATCGTGCTGGACAGCACCTCACCCACGTACCCGTCCCGGACGAGATCACGCATGTACGCGAATGGCGGTGTCGCCCGAGCCTGGAGTCCGATCGCCGTGGTAATGCCCCGGGCGCGAGCGAGGTCGCGCATCCTGACGGCTTGGTCAAGGTGGACGCCCAGTGGCCACTCACAGAAGACGGCTTTGCCTGCCTCGATAGCGCTGGTGACGAGTTCTTCGTGTCGTGTGACCTTGACGGCGACGACGACGAGGTCGACGTCGGGGTGGTTGATCAGGTCGCTGGCAGTGCTGAGCGCATGAGGGACGTTGTACTTGCGCGCGGCAGCGGCGGCGGTCTCGTGGTCGTGATGGCTTACCGCTGTGAGTTCGAACTCCGCCAGCTGTTGCAAGGCGGGTATGTGGGCTGTCGTAGCCCAGCCCCGCTCTGGATGGACCCCGATAATGCCGACCCGAATACGATCCTGACTCATTTACCCCGACCTGTTCTGTAGACATGTGGAAGGTGGGTGACGGTTGCCGTGCCGATGTCGCCCACGGGACGCCACCAGGCCACCAGGCCATGCCACGGCCGGATGGGACAATGAGCGCGCCCGGAACAGAACTCGCCCGTCGCTGACTGTGGTCAGAACTGAGTCGGGTCACCTTTTGTTCCAGGAAGGAAGGTTATGCCTCGAGAGCCATACGCGCCCGGCCGGCGGGAGCGGAACAAGCAGGCCAAGCTCGATCGGATCGTCTCGGCTGCCACCGAGCTGTTCAGCCAGCGGAGTGTGGACGACGTCACCACTCAGGAGATCGCCGACAAGGCCGACATCGGCGCTGGCACCTTGTTCCTCTACGTGAAGTCCAAGGGTGACCTGCTGCTCCTCGTGCAGAACGCGCGCTATTCCGCCGCCTTCGAACGGGGCCTTGCCGCCGCTCAGGAAGCCACGAACGCCGTGGATGCCGTGATCGCGCTCGCCACTCCGATCGTGGAGTGCAACCGGGCTCCGATCGAGAACGGGCATACCTATCTGCGAGAGATGATGTTCGGCGACCCCGCCGAGCCCAACCGGGCCACCGCACTGTCCATCGTCGGGCAGACCCAGCAGGCGGTCGCGGACCTTATCGCCGAGCACACCGGCCGAGACGGGGACGACGCGGCCGTCCGGGCCCAGGTGATCTCAGCGATCCTGTTCCTGACCATGGCTTCGCATGCCGACCCTGCCTTCACCCTGGCCGAGGTGATGGAAGCCATCCGCCGGCAGATCGTGACCGTGCTTCCGGCTGTCAGTTGAGAGTCGGCCGACGGCCTGGCGAATCTCGTCATGCCGCGACGAGCTCGACGATGAGCGGGATCAGTAGCGCCGTCGCGTTGTTCACGCCGTGCAGCACCACGCCCGGCCAGACCGAACCCGACCACCGGAAGAGGATCGCGGTCAGTACACCCACGACGAACGCCGCCGGCATGATCGGGTTGATCCCGTGGGCGACGGCGAAGACTCCCGCGCTCGCCAGCACACCGACCCAGGCCCCATACCGGGCTAGCAAGGCGTTCGCCACCACGCCGCGGAAGAACCCTTCCTCACCCAGCGGTGTGATCACCGCGCCCGCGACGAGCGCAAAGGCGAGCGACAAGCCGCCGCCCGCAGCTGCCGCCTGATAACTCTCCTGAACGTTCTGCACACCCCCGGTCGCCACCATGTAGACGATTGCAGCGATGGTGCCCAGCACGTAGGCGAAAAGACCCAACAGGGCACCGACGAGGAGATGTCGCGGCCGAGCCCGCCGGAAGCCAAAGGCCGCCAGTCCGCGGATGCGGATCAAGACCGCGACAGATAGCGCAACAAGCCCCATGGCCCCTGAGACCACGAGTCCCACGTTGCCGTGGACGACAGGGTCTGTCACGAGCGGCAACAGCACTGCGACCAGCAGCAAGGAGGCGCCATATGCGGCGGCGCCCGCCAACACCTCCGGCCACCCGGGCCGCTCCAGGAAAGTCCGCCCTGCCGGTGGTTCGTACGTCGATCTGCCCATGACTACCCCTCTGTCGTCGGCGATGTCACCGAGGCCGCAGTAGCCGGGAATACAAAATGACTGGCCTCAGTTATGAGTGCAGTCATCATCGTACAGGCGGACCGGTCCTTGTCCCGGCACGTCTGGGCGGCGCGGATGCGACCTGGTACCGCGCCGAGGGTGATGGCGACCCGTTCACTGCAAAGGACCGACACAAGCAATGAGCTCTTCCTCTCTCTGGCAGCCCTACACACTCGGTCGGCTCGACCTCAGCCACCGCCTCGCCCTGTCGCCGATGACCCGCAGCCGCGCGAACCCCGACGGGACCCCCGGCAAGTTCGCCGCCGAGTACTACGCCCAGCGGGCGTCGCTCGGCCTGCTGATCTCCGAGAGCACCCAGCCGTCGGACGACGGGCAGGGCAACATGAGCACGCCGGGGATCTACACGCCCGAGCATGTCGAGGGCTGGAAGGCCGTGACCGACGCGGTGCACGCGGCGGGCGGACACTTCTTCATCCAGCTGGCACACGCGGGGCGCATGGCGCACCCGGACAACACGCCGCATCACCGTCAGCCGCTGGCACCCTCCGCGATCTCGGCGGAACAGGACGTGTACACCCCGGCCGGACCCCAGCAGACCCCGGTGCCGCGGGAACTGAGCGTCTCGGAGATCCAGGACCTGATCGGCGAGTTCCGCCACGCGGCGGCCTCCGCCATCGCGGCCGGCGCCGACGGCGTGGAGATCCACGCCGGCAACGGCTTCCTGCCGCACCAGTTCCTGGCACCGAACGCGAACCAGCGCACCGACGAGTACGGCGGCTCCGTGGAGAACCGTGCACGGTTCGCGATCGAGGTGGCGCGTGCTGTCGCGGACGAGATCGGAGCCGACCGCACCGGCATCCGGATCTCACCGGCGATTCCCCTCGGCGGGCTCCATGAGGGCGAACCGGCCGAGGTGCGCGCCCAGTACACGCACCTGGTCGGAGAGCTCGCCAAGCTCGACCTCGTCTACCTGCACGTCTTCCACGTCGGTGACGACGAGCTGCTGGGTTCCCTGCGCGGCCTGTGGCCTAACTCGGTCCTCGTCGTGCGCTACGGACGCGGCCGTGAGCAGATCGCCGACGACATCGAGGCCGGGTTCGCCGACATCGCCCCGCTGGGGCAGTTCGCGCTCGCGAACCCGGACATCGTCGAGCGGCTCCGCACCGGCGCCCCGCTGAACGAGGTGGACCAGACCACGATCTACGGCGGCGACGACACCGGCTACACCGACTACCCGACGCTCGCGCGCAGCTAGAAACCATCGAGGGGTGAGCCGCCCACAGGCGACCCACCAGAGCGGCGGCTCACCCCTTGACCCTCTCGATCCGTCAGCCACAAGCAGACCGATCGACCCCACGATAAGAAGGAAGAAGCAGCTCATGTCCACTCTCAACCAGCTGACGGTTCTCGGGTCCGGAGTGCTCGGCGGTCAGATCGCCTGGCACAGCGCCTTCAAGGGCAAGACGGTGGTGGTCTATGACATCGCCGAGGAACCGCTCGAGCGCAGCAAGCTCGCGATCGACAGTTACGCCGAGATCTACAGGGCGGATCTGGGTGCCACCGTCGCCGACATCGACGCAACCCATCAGCGGCTGACCTACACCACAGATCTCGCATCAGCGGTCGCTGAGGCGGACCTCGTGATCGAGGCAGTCCCGGAGGCCCCGTCGATCAAGTTGGCGCTGTACACCAGCTTGGCGCCGTTGCTGCCGGAGCGCACGATCATCGCCACCAACACCTCGACGCTGCTGCCCAGCGACTTCGCCGCTGACACCGGTCGACCGGAGAAGTTTCTGACGTTGCACTTCGCCAACCAGATCTGGAAGATGAACCTGACCGAGATCATGGTTCACGACGGGACCTCGCGTGACACCATCGCGCAGGCGGTCGAGTTCGCAATCGAGATCGGCATGGTGCCGATCCCGCTTCGCAAGGAGCAGAACGGCTACGTTCTCAACTCTTGGCTCGTCCCGCTGCTCAACGCCGCGCAGACCCTCGTGACCAACGGGATCGCGACACCCGAGGACATCGACCGGACCTACCTGCTGGGCGGTGCGAAGCTCGGCCCGATGGGCTGGTATGACGTGATCGGGATGACGACGGCACACAACGTGCTGGCCTACTGGGGCGAGAAGAACGGCGACGCCCAGATGCTCGCCAACGCCAAGTACATCAAGGAGCGCTTCGTCGACAAGGGAGACCTCGGGCTGCTGTCCGGCAAGGGGTACTACGAGTACCCGAGCCCCGCCTATCAGAGCCCCGACTTCCTCTCTGTCCCGGACATCGAGGCGGCACCCCAGATCGCGGCACTCGTCGGCGCGGCATCAACAGGCCCACGCTGAGTCGGCTCGCACGGCGATCCGATTCCATGATCGGCGCTGACGACGCTGGCCCGACGATCATGTCGCGACGCGGATGTCTCCTGCCTGACGGCGCCGACCTCGAAACCACAGCTGTGCAGGCGCTCAGAACGCCAGAACCAAAGAACCCGACCGCCCCAGTCCGCGCGGACGACGCGGCCGGTGCCACCGCAAAGGACTGGACATGACTTCGACGACCACTGTGATCGATCGCCTCGTCGAGGCGATCAACGCCCATGACCTTGACGCGATCGAGACTTGTTTCGCGCCCGGATACTCGGTGACCACGCCGGCGCATCCCGCCCGGTCCTTCACCGGTCGCGAGAACGTGCGGCGCAACTGGGAGGGAATCCTTGCTGCCCATCCCACCGTGTACGCGAGGGCGGAGTCCAGGGTCCACAGCGGCGACGAGATCTGGGCCGAGTGGGAGTACACCAGCGACGTCGGCGAGCACGGGCAGTTCTGGTTCCGCGGGGTGGCCATCACGGTGATCAGCCAAGGCGTCATCGAGTCGGCCCGCTTCTACGTGGAGCCTGTCGATACCGAGGGCAGCCCCGTGCGCTGGTGACCGTGGGCGAGCGCACCATGCCGACCTATCGCCTGCATGGTGCGCCCACCATGGACCCCTGGCGCGCTCACCCCCCCGGCCAGGCGCTCCAAGCGGAGAACGGCTGCACGCTGGGCTAACCCGAGCTGGATCCGAGCGGGACTGCCACTGGCCTGGTCCACGTGAGAGCGGCTCCCGGCCAGGGCCTCGGCGACCGCGGTCGCGTCCTCCGCCCCGAGGCTGCGGAACGTCACCGAGCGCCAGCGGGACGGACGACCTCCTCTAGCGCCACGTGGCCGGCCGAACGCGCTGGGCCTATGCACGACGAGCTGCCGCACCAGCAGACCGTACAGAACCAAGAACGTCGGACCGACAGCCCGAAGGATCCTATGCCAACTGCAGCCACGTCCCGAGGAGCCCGCCGCTGGCGATGGAGCACCTGGAAATCGACCAGCGCTTGGGCGGCGATTCTCGGCAACGTCTTGGCCTCGGAGTACTCCAGCCTTCAGCGCACACAGCTCTCGGGAACCCGTCTCAGTTCCTGCGGACCGACTGCCCGATGAACCACCGCTTCGACACACAGGCCGTGAGAACTACACGCTTGTACATCATGTCCTGGGGAACGCTCGATCACGGCGCGATCAGAATGCCCGTCAACGGCGTCGACGAGTTTCGACGCGCGTACGACCTCGCAGAGGCCGATGCCGACATTGCGGGCAGTGTTTTCGAGATCGATCTGTGGGACATAGATCTCCCGACTGATCGTCCTCTCATGGTGCAGTTCCTTGTCGGGCATCCCACCCATTCCCGCGTGCTCGTCCACCAGGACGGTCTCGCGCTCTACGCCGCCAATGAGGTGCTGACCGACGGCTCAGATGTACGCTACGAGCGTCCCGGCGGCACTTTTACCGCAGAGCCGCAGTACACGAGGGTTACACCTACCCAAGCACGCGAAATAGCCGCCGATTTCGTTCGGACCGGTCGAGCCTCGGGCCGGATCGCATGGG
Organism: Promicromonospora thailandica; assembly: GCF_024171955.1. Classification (GTDB taxonomy): domain Bacteria; phylum Actinomycetota; class Actinomycetes; order Actinomycetales; family Cellulomonadaceae; genus Promicromonospora; species Promicromonospora thailandica. Next base: position 333,027 of record NZ_JAMTCS010000006.1, read on the forward strand.
CCGAGCAATCGATGGACTAGACCCACGTTGCCGGAGGCCCCTCGTATCCCATTCGTATTGCCGACGCCACCTTGCAGATCGGTTCAACGGTACCCTCTGCTTACGACAGACGGACGTCGCCCTGTCTTCTGACAGGACGCCAGCGACGGCCATGTGCCGCTGGCGTCCTGTCGGGTCAGAGCTCAGGGTGGAGGCCACGGACGGGGCTGACTGTTTCCAGCAGGGAGGCCAGATGCAGCACTGTCGACTCGGCAAGCCATGTGGCCGCCAGCTGCACGCCGATGGGAAGTCCGTCACTGCTGGTGCCGAAGCGCATCGACAGCGCCGGTAGCCCGGTCACGTTGAACGGGACCGTGGCGGTCTGGATGTGCGTTGCGGGCACCGTCTGGCCGTTGATGACGAACTCTGACAGCCCGTGCGCGTGGGCGGGTATGGGCAACACCGGCAGCAGCAGCGCGTCATACCGCTGGAAGAACTCGGCGAAGCCGTCTCTGAGCCGCTCGATTCCCTGTTCTGCACGGACGTAGTCCTCCACCGACGTCTCGGGACCAGCGAGCATGGACCTGGAGATCTTGAACATCTCTGCTTCGTGGCCAGCAGTGGCATCCCGGAAGGCCGGCTTGACCTCCATCACGTGCTGCTGGTTGAACAGGTCGAGGGGGTTGTCATGCTCGAGTGCCGGAATGTGCACCTCGTCGACCACGACGCCGAGGCCACGAAGAGCTTCGGAGGCCTGCTCGACGGTCGCGGCGACCTCCGCGTCGACCGGCCCGAGTCCGGAGTCGACCAGCCACCCCACCCGCAAAGGCCAGTCCGGCGAAGGGCCCACTCCCGCGTCGAGCTCGCGGGGTGTCGTGGCGAACCCGTCGGCGCCGTCTGGTCCTGTCAGCAGTGAGTAGGTCAGTGCGATGTCGCGGACGGTGCGTGCCATGGGTCCGACGTGCCAGTCGCGGCGCGGTGCCCTGGGCCACGTGCCCGTCGTCGGGATGCGGCCGTGTGTGGCCTTGAGCGCGACGATGCCCGTGTGCGCTGCCGGTCCGCGCACCGAGATGGCGAGGTCGCTGCCAAGACCGAACGGTGTCATGCCTGCCGCGATCGCCGCGGAGTCACCGCCGCTCGATCCGCCGGGAGTGCGCTCAAGGTTCCACGGGTTGTTCGCGCGCCCCGTCAGGAGGTTGTCGGTCTCGGTCGAGTACGAGAACTCCGGCAGGTTGGTCTTGGCGAGCAGGATGCCACCGGCGTTCTTGATGCGCGCCACGCTGGTCGCGTCCGTGTCCGGGACCCGGCCCTTGAAGATCGGCGAGCCGCGCTGGGTGAGCACCCCGGCGGTGTCGAACGAGTCCTTCACCGTGAAGGGCACACCGTGCAGCGGGCCGACCGGGGCTCCTGCGGAGAGTGCCTCTTCCGCCGCCTTCGCGGCCTGCAGCGCACCGTCCGCCAGTGTGACGATCGCGTTGACCTTGGAATTGGTCGCCGCGATGCGGTCGAGGTGCGCCCGCACGACCTCCACGGGCGACACCTCACGGGTGCGGATGAGTGCGGCGAGCTCCGTTGCATCGGCATGGATGAGTTCGGAAGTCATGGGATCTCCAGTAGACCAGTCGGCTAGCAGGGTATGGCTGCCTCGGGGGCGGGGCGGCGGGTGTCAGGGCAGGTGAAGCAGCCGGCGGGTTGACGTCATGACGCGATCGAGCGGACCGGGGCTGCGCTGGACCTTGGCCAGGAGGCTGGCCCCAAGCCATGCCTGGTAGAGGGACTCGGCCGTCGCTCGGGGGTCGGTGCCGACGGACAGCGAGCCGTCGGCGAGGCCGCTGATGATCGTCTGCTCTATCCGGTCGACGATCGCGTCGGTGCCATCCTTCAGCGAGGTCCTCATCATCTCCGAGAGGTCGGACACATCCGCTGCGAGCTTGACGACCAGGCAGCCACCTTGGAAATCGTCGGCGCTCTGGACGGCGTAGAAGTGCTCCCAGTACCTCATCAGCCGCTCCGCGGAGTTCCTGTCCGCTTCGCCGAAGATCCGGTCCATGGTGGCCAGGTAGTCCTCGAAGTAGCTTGCGAGCATCGCTTCGCCGAAGACGTTCTTGGAGCGGAAGTAGTGGTAGAACGAGCCCTTGGGCACGCCGGCCTCGCTGAGCACCTCGTTGAGGCCGACGGCTGAGAAGCCCTTGTGTGCAACGATCTGCCGCGCGGTGTCCAGGATGTTCTGGCGGGTATCCATCGGGGTGGCGGGCATGGAAGAACCGTACCATGCCGAGTAGACCAGTCGTCTAGCGCGCTTGCGCGCGTAGACACAGCGCCACCATGGTCGAAGAGTCCCTGGTCCCTCGCCGACACCTGGGAAAGTCGAACCTCAACTCGCATACGTTCGCGCGAACCTGTGCGGTTCGGAGAACGGATCCAAGACAGTTCCACCGGGCTTGCACCCGGCTAGCACGCAGCGCCGAGCAAGAGCGGGTGGCATGGTCGCGAAGTGAGCGCCGGGGAACGGTTGAGTGGCGATGGTCCACACGTCACCAGGGTTGCGGCCACGCTCGTGTGCTGCGGTGTGGGCGGTGCCGGTGGCTTCCATGTTCGGCTGCGGCTGCTTGATCCCGCCCCAGGGGCGGGCGATCGTGTTCGGCTTGTTCGCATGTCCGCTGCGGGCGCGCCGAGAAGGCGCCCGGTCGCCGTCGTACGGCTGACGGATCGCGTCGAGGTCGAACCAGTAGCGCTGGGCCTTCGAGAGCAAGAAGAGATGCTCGTGGCGGTTGCCCAGGCGATCGGTGACCGAGGTCGGCATCGCGTTGGGCTTTGACCAGATAACGTCGTTGCGCAGAACCCACCCGTCGTCCTGAAGCGCGAACGCCAGGCGCCATGGCAGGCCCAGGAGGTTCTTGGACGGGAGAGAATCGACGCGCGCTCGAGAGGTCTTCGACGAGTCGGCCTTTTGGCCACCGCCGGTGAGCTCCGTCAGGTTTGACTGTCCGCTAGTTCCGCTGGAGTACGCGTCACCCAGGTTGAGCCACAGCGTGCCGTCCTCAGTGAGCACTCGACGCGCCTGTTGGAACACCGCGAGAAGCGCTTCCACATACGCGGACGGTGAGTGTTCGGCCCCGAGCTGGCCATCCACGCCGTAGTCCCGCAGCCCGAAATAGGGCGGCGACGTGACGATGCAACTGACCGACCCGGGCTCGAGGTGCGCGAGGGTCGCCGCCGCGTCCCCGTGGTAGAGCGTGACGGCGTCGTCGGTGTAGTAGGGCGTCATCGCGCTCTGGTCACCGGACAGGACAGCGCGGACACCAGAACGGTGACGGTGCTGTCGTCTGGTCCGTACCGATCCGGCCCAGGATTTCGGTTCGTCATGCTCGCCAGGTGTTGCACTAGGGCGTGTTTCGGAAGTGGTCAGCGGTGGCTGAGCCAGTCCAGGACGTGGGTGGCGATGGTGGCGTGGTCGGCTTCGACGGTGGTGGCTTGCTCGCCGGTGGCGGGGTCGCGGTGCTCGATCTCGTAGCCGCCGAACGCTCCGGGGCGGGTGTGGACCGAGATCGACCAGTCGATGTCTTCGTCCTCGGGGTAGATCACGAAGAACGTGTTGTCGGTGGCGTTCAGGTCCGCGAGCATCGAGAGGATCTCGACGTGTCCGGGGTCTTCGACGTAGCCGCCGTCCTCGGTGTCGGCGTAGCAGGCAGGCCGTGGGGTGAGCCAGGACGGCAGGGTGTCGTTC
>NZ_JAMTCS010000007.1 GCF_024171955.1 Promicromonospora thailandica
AAGTGAGGGGCAGGTTGCTCACGTGTTACTCACCCGTTCGCCACTGATCCACCCAGCAAGCTGGGCTTCACCGTTCGACTTGCATGTGTTAAGCACGCCGCCAGCGTTCGTCCTGAGCCAGGATCAAACTCTCCGTAAAAGAGAAACATCCACACACACAACATGCGTGCGAACAATGATACTGGCCAGACCACAACCAAACTGGCATGATCCGATCCAAAAACAAGACCCCCGTCCAACCCGCACGCACCCGACCGGGCACGCCACGAAGCCAACGAGAGCCATAAAATTTGGCATTGACTATCAAGCACACTGTTGAGTTCTCAAACAACCGACGCACACCGTTGCAGTCATCATCCTCTGGATGCTGACCCCATCCGGGGCAACCTCTTCAACTTACCAGACTCGAATCCGTCCCGCAAACTCGCTGTTCGTGATGAACAAGGTGCTGCGAGGGATCCTCATCCGATTCCCGCAGAGCAAGGTCAATCGCTCTGCATCAGAGATGGGATCCAGCCCCGGCGCGGCCACTCGGTCCGTTTCCGGCCCCTCGTGTCCGTCGGCCCGTCGGGCTGACATCCAGAACATTACGTCAGGCGACGGGGTGCGTCAAAGCCGGGAGCCGTGACGGCGGCCACAGAGGGCCTGTTCACCAGCAGTTTTTCCAAGGAGGCATCAGGTCGGGGAGGTCCCGAGGCCTTCTCGGCAGCGCGTGAACGGTCAGCAGGCGGCCGGTTGGCCGCATACAGACCAAGAACTCTCCCGCGGGGGCATGTCTTCGTAATCTTTGATTCAGATTTCGCCAACCGACGTCGTGGGTCGTGCGGCGGCGGCGTCGCGGGTCCGGCGCCCGGCCGGCTGCGCCCCCGGGCCGCCGGCGCGTCGGGTGGGCGTGCGCCGAGGGCCGCGCCGGCACACTCGATCACCCGTGTCACCGTTGCGCCCGGAGAGCGTGGGGTGCGACCGTGCGGCGGTGAGGACGACCGACAGCCCGCGACGGGGCTTCTGGTATCAGGTGGGCAGACCGTTCCGCGCCCTCGGGCGCGGCATCGGGCACGTGCTGGAGGTCCTGGACCTCATCGGGCTCGTCGTCAGGATCGTCCGCGGCCTCGTATGGCTCGTCCGCGCCGTCGGGCGGCTGGTCTCCGACTGGTGACCGCACCGGTCGCTGGGGGCCGGCTGCCCGAACCCGGGCAACAAGAAAGCCCCTCACCTGGCGTCTGCCTGGTGAGGGGCTGCTGTGCGCCCGAAGGGATTCGAACCCCCAACCTTCTGATCCGTAGGGACTCGCAGGAGGTGCGATCCGCATGCTTCTGCGGGTCCGTTGACCCGGAACGCCCGGGAAATTGGTGCTCGCGCGAGGGTTCGGCGGAATTTGGCGGGGAACCTGACGGGGACTCGGTCACTCGGCCGGGCGGGTCTGTGACCCAACATGCTCCTGCTTCGGGGTCCCTGTTCCTCCGTCATCCGTTGGCGCGGGGCACGTCTCGGACGTCGGTTCTGCCGGTAGCGCAACAGGTCCCGCTCATCAGGTCCGGTGCGTTGGTGCTGGGGGTCGGCGGGACCTGTTGCGCTGGCGGCGGGTTCGGTGTCAGGGTCCCGGTCAAGCCAATGGATGACGGAGGGACAGGGGCACCGCGGCTCCCCTGATCCTCTTGATTCCCGGGTGCCCGCCGGAGGCACTTCGGAAGAGCTGCAAAGCGTGCGCGGCGGCGGTGGCGTCACACCTTGTAGTCAGGCATTGGGTTGCGTCGATAGGTCTCAGAAAGAGCGGAGGTCGCCCCGGCGGCAGACCGGACGATCTCGCGACGCCACCGAGCAAGGAGGTCTCGGAGGGTCTCAACTTCGAGGAACTGCCCTTCGATGTCATCGCCGTCATACTCGTTGCGCGCCTCGACTCGACCAGCCTTCAGACGCATCAGGGTGGCATTGCCCCAGGTGAAAGGGCGATCGCTGCCCGACGCGAGGGCGGAGTCCAGCGTTCCCAGCGCGACGTCGACCCAGTAGGTCGACGGACCGTTTCCCACGGCGCCCCGGGGTGGCCGGGACGAGACGCAGTCGTTCAGGGCCTCGGTGAAAAGCGTCCACTCCGGGCCGAGATCGATGTCCACCTGTCCGTCCTCGCGTTGCGGGAAGCGCGCGTCCATTGGCACACGGTCCCACATCCGTGGCCGATAGACGGTCTCGACTACTGGAGTCGGGACCGTCTTCGTCATGTTCCGGGCCGGTAGGCCGTCGGGGTGCGGTGGGGTGCGCGCAGGGCGCGAAGCGCCCGGAGCGCGGGGCCCCATCGCGGGCCCCCGCCGGCCGGACGGCCCAGCGCCGCGCAGCGGCGCCTTGAGCCAGTAAAGAAAGTCCTCACGAGGCTGCGACATCGGGCGCCGTGGGCGAGTACAGAGACGGACTCTGGTCCATGCCGTTCCAGTAGACCCAGAGGTGCCCGCTCTCAGGACAGCGGAACATCAACGGAGACACCTGGTAAACCTCGTCCGCGTCTGCGCTATCGAAGAGCCGGTCGAAGTCCCCGTCGGAAACCATGCTCCATTGATACGGGTGTGGAATCTCGCCGCTCGTTCGGATGATGTAGCCACACACGCAGTAGAACTTGGCCATGCCCCGTCCTTGTTCAGCGTCGAAGTCGGTGGAGGAGAGGTGTGCATGGGTCACGCGAGCGGGACGCACACGAGGGTCTTGTCGTCGTGGAGCTTCGCACGGGGCCAGCGTTGCCCGCCGGGGTCGGTGGACTCGGCTTCGTGGATGCGCTGGAGAACGTGGGCAGGGCCGTGCTGGCGGGCCTCGTCGTAGAGGTCATGCCAAGTCGTAGCTTCGGGGTGGCGTGCAGGGTCGACGCCGTCGCTTGCGAGCACGAGCGCTGAAACTCCAGCTCGGCCCTCGACGCTCGTTATCCCGTGGCGTGCGGCTTCCGGGTGGGCTCCGGCGATCCAGTAGCCTTCGGGCCGGTTGCATCGTCGGGCCTGCTCGGCTTGTAGGTCGAGCATTAGGGCACGGTGACCTTTGTCGTATCCGTGCCCCTCGGCCAGGCGCTTTCTATAGGCGGCCCGCTCGTTGACGGCGACGGCGTCCAGGCGGTCATCGGTGTGAACGGCCTCGGTGCCGTCCGCGTAGAAGATGACGCCGTAGCTGTCGCCCAGCATGTACGTCTCGACCGTGTCGTTCGACCAGCGGGCCAGAGCGACCGTGCTGGTGGGTGTGGTCTCGGCGGTTAGCCCGTGGGCGTCGCGGACTGCGCGTATCGCCTCCTCCACGGCACCCGCGAGGGAGCCGCCTTGCGGCACCGTCTTCTCGATGGCGTCCGCGAGCTGTTCCGCGTACCAACCTGGGTCGTGGGACCGGTCTCCGGCTACGGAGGTCGCCCCGTCGAGCACTGCGGCGAACCTCTCTCCAATGACGTAGCGGTCTTGGTTGCGGGATGCACCGGCAAGTGTTGCGGCGAGTGTCTTCACGAGTGAACCTTCGGCCCCCATAGCGCTTCGGTTTCGGTCACAGTCAGGTCGTCGAAGGTGCTCGCAACGACGAGCGAGAACGGCCGTTCGTTCACGGCGTCGAACAGGTCATCGAGGTTGCGTCGGAGGTACTCCACGGCACCGATCGACCCGAGCGCGTGTACGCCTGCAACGACGAGCACCTGCCGGTTGTTGCGGGTAAGGCGCGCCACGTAGGCGATGTCCCGCGTCTTGTCACCGATGTCATCCCACGGCGAGACGAACACTTCACCGGTCTGCCGATCGGTGATGACCCATCGGCCCTCGCTGTTCGGCTCGAACGACAGATAAGGATCGGACTGGATCGCCTCGGCCGTGACGTGAGAAGACTTCGGGCCGCAGATCGCCACCGCATCGGCGGGCGGCTCCCATTCGCCGCTGGGCGGGATCTCAAAGGAGCGCGGCTGGTGTCCGAGGAGCACAAGCAGTTCTGCCATTGCATCCGCTGCTGCCTGGTCTTCGGCGGCGATGACGCCGAGCGGCCGTTCATCGAGTGCACGCCGAGGAATTGCCACCGTGACCGGGCCGACGCCGAAGAACGCTCGGGCGACCGGAGGGGCGCTCTTTCGGATCTGTGTGATCCGGCCCTTGGTGATCCCGCTCGCCTTCGCGATATCTGTGTATGAGCGACCCTCAGCGTACGCGCGGTCGATGGCGGCCTTGCGGAGGCGAGCGAGCTCGGCGCTCCGGTTCTTGTAGACGTCGATGAGTTCGGTGGCGCGCTGCGCCTGACGGAGAGGGTCTTTCTCCGCCCTGGTCTGCTCGAACTCGTCGACGTTCATGGTTCCCAAGTTTAGACCCCTTGACGGGAGGGTCCGCGAGGCCTATCTTCATGTTTAGGCCCCTCAACTTCGACGGGTTCACGCGACGGGTCGTTGTTTAGGCCCCTCAACACCAGGAGACAACCATGGCGATGCAGCGACGGTTTGCAGTGGCTCACGAGGACGTGTTCCCCAAGGGCGCGTTCCTGAAGGGCGAGGTCGAGGCGGTGCAGGACTTCCAGGCCGACAAGCGCCCGGACGGGTCGCGGCCTCAGCAGCGGGACAAGGACACCGGCCTTCTGCTGTGGCAGGTGGTGGTCCTGGACGCGGACGAGGAGGCGGGCAAGAAGGACACCGCCGTCACGGTGAAGATCGCGGCCCCGCACCAGCCGGTCCCGCCGGAGAACAAGACGCCGTTCCCCTGGACGCCGATCGAGTTCGTGGGCCTGACGGCCCTGCCGTACGTGGACGACAACGGCACCCGGCCGCGCCTGGCGTGGTCGTACAAGGCCGACGACGTGTGCGAGCCCGGCAAGGCCGACGTGCCGACCTCGGCCCGCCCCGACGCCGGCAAGGCGGCCTGACCCATGAGCACCAACAACGTGTCTTCGGGGGTGGCGGGGGCTTCGGTTTCCGCCCCCTCGACGGGGGAGGCTTTGCGGTTCGCGGCGTACGTCGCGGAACTGGTCGGGGATGACCGGATCGTGGCGGTCAACTGGATCACTGACTCGGTGCGGCCGTCGCGCAAGGAGCTGTACGTGACGGTCACCGACACCACGCACGGTGAAACGGTCGCGCACCTGCTCGGCCTCGGCCAGCGGCACGACCTGGAGCCGCATGCGAACGGCAGTCGCATCTCCCGGGAGGGCTTCTCGTCGTGGTCGGGCACGTCCGGCAACGTGCCGGTCTTCCTGTCCGCACCGCTGGCCCTGGGCGGGCTGCCGCACCGCCACTCGAACGACTGGGCCGAGGCTCCGCCGGCTGCGCGAAGGGCCGCGTGATGACCCGGGCGGAGTCGATGGCCGCTGCGGCGGTCTACCTCTCGGAGGCCGCGGCTGCCCTGGCGGGTGCTGTCGTGACGTTGGCCCGCCTGGACCTGGACGACGCGGTCGACGTGGTCCGGTCCGTGCAGCGACCGGTCGAGGCCCTGTCCCAGGAAATCAGTTCCGCGGCCTGGGCCGCGCACCGGGCCGAGCGCCCCGAGTTCTACGACGAGTCCGGCCGCTTCGTCGGCCCCTACGGGAAGGGAAAGAACTGATGCCACTGGACGAGACCACACGGCAGGTCAACAAGCGCGCGGTCGATGCGCTCGAGGAAGCCGAGTACCGCCTGAACGAGGCGAACTTCAACGTCCTCGGGGCGGTCCAGCCGCTGCAGGACCTGAGCCGGTACACCAACGCCCATGACGCGGCCCTGGAAGAGCTGCGGGCCGTGTCTGCCCGGATCGGTGCCGCGCGTGAGGACGTGTCGCGTCGCCTGACTGCTGAGAGCGAGGACCAGTGATGTTCAACCGACGGATCACGAAGAAGGACTACCCCGACCTTCTCAACGAGATGGGTAACGACCTGGAGCACACCCAGGTCATGGTCACGCGGATGCAGGACTGGGTCACCGATACCGGTCTGGATCAGGACCTCGCTCAGGCCCTCGGTAGTGCCGCTGCGGCGGTCAAGGACGCGCACGACGCCGCCCATCACGCCTGGCGCCGGGTCAGCGACGAGATCGAGAAGGAGGGACGGGACCGATGAACGCCACGACGGCGCCGAACACCAGCCTGCGTGCCCGCCTGGACGCCCGAGTCGCCTCGGCCCGCGCCACGGTCCGCGCCTCCACCGTGGGGCGTCCTGGGTGGTCCGGTAAGGCATGGCGGGTCGCCGCCCAGATCGCCTACCGGGACTGGATGTTCACCCGGGCCCTGACCGTGTGGGCTGCCCGGCACTGGGTGCCGACCGTGCTCGGCGTCGTCGTCTCGGTCGGCTGGTGGGGTGTTCTCACCCTGGCCGAGGTCCCCGGGGACCGGATCACCTGGCCGCTGTTGGCGCTGCTGGTGTTCTGGTCTCCGGGCCTGGCGGTCGCCCTGTTCGCGATGATCGCCCCGGCCCGGTACCGGCGTCGGGTCCACGCGCACAAGATGGCCGCGTACTGGCCCGAGGTCGCCCGCTCCTGCTCCCTCTACCGCACCGAGCCGGACGGCACCGTGACCGTGTCCCGGCTGCGGCACGTCTCGCACCAGCCCGGCGCGGTCGTGCTGCGGGTCGAGACGTTCCCCGGCCAGACCCCGGACACCCTGCACCGCGCCGCCCCCGCCGTCGCGTCGGCGTACCGGGCGCACGGGTTCGAAGTCATGCCGGTCAAGCCCGGTGTCCTGGACCTGGCCCTGTTCACGACGTACCGCATCGCCCCCGTGATGGCCCGGATGCCGGTGCCGGAGGGTGCCAACCCGGACGCCCTGCCGGTGGGCCTGGCTCGGACGGGTCATGTCGCGGAGATGGTCGTGCGCGGCCGTCACACCCTCGTCGTGGGTGCCACGGGGGCGGGTAAGGGGTCGGTGTTGTGGTCGGTCATCGGTGGTCTCGCCCCCGCGATCCACGACGGCACCGTGTCTGCGTGGGGTCTGGACCTCAAGGGCGGCGTCGAGCTGGAGATGGGCCGCGCCCTGTTCGGCCGCGTCGCCTACACCGCCGACGACGCCATCGAGGTCCTGCGGGCCCTGATGCGGGTGATCGACCGGCGCAAGGAGTCCATGCGCGGCGTCTCCCGTCTGCACGTGCCGACGTCGGCGGATCCGCTGCACGTCCTGATGATCGACGAACTGGCCGACCTGATGGCCTACAGCGAGTTCGACGTACGCCGCGAGGCTGATCGGCTGATGTCCAAGATCCTGACCCAGGGTCGCGCCCTCGGTGTCGTGGTCGTGGCCTGCGTACAAAACCCCAGGCAGGAGGCTGTCGGGCAGCGCAACCTCTACCCCCAGAAGATCGCCCTCCGCCTCGACTCCGATGTGGAGTCAGACATGGTGCTGGGCCCGGCCGCACTCCAGGCTCCGGCCCACGAGATCTCCCGCTCGGACCCGGGCACCGGGTACCTGGTTCGGGAGGACGGCGCACCGGTGATGGTCCGGTTCGCGTACTGGCCCGACGAACTCATCCGAGAGGTCGCCATCCGGTACGCCGCGCCGGCCTCCCACTCCGCCCCGGAGCCTCGGGATGGTGCCGACGCCGCCAATGCCTGGGCTGCTGCGGCTCGACGCACCACGAACGACAACGCGGGCAAGCCCACCAACGAGGACGCCCCCGCGCCTCGCACCCGCAAGCCCCGCGCACCGCGCAAGCCCCGCGCACCTCGTGCGCCCCGCCCGGCCGCTCCTGCGGCTGCTGACTCTGAGGAGGTCTGATCATGAACCGCACCACCCGCACCGCTGGGCCTGTGGCCCGGATCGCGGCCGACTCCCGGCCCGTGCTCGTCTTCACCGTCGTCCTAACCCTCGCCGTCGCCCTCGCCTCGTTCGCGCTGTCCTTCGCCTCGCTGCGGGACGCTGCATTGTGGGGCCGGGTGCCCGAGGCCCTCGCGTTCCTCGTGCCCGTCGTCATCGATGCCTCGGTGCTCGTCTACGGCCTCGTGGCCCTGGTGCTCCGTGCTCGCGGACGCTCCAGCGCGTGGGCCTGGACCCTGATGTTCGGATTCACCGTCGTGTCCATCGGCGCCAACGCCGCCCACGCCTACGACGTCGGCCCCGAACTGCGCACCATCGTCGGCGTCGTCCTGGTCGCCCTCGCACCCCTGTCCGTGCTCACCTCGACCCACGCGCTCGCCTCCCTCGTGGTCGCAGACCGGCCCGCCGCCGAGACAAAGCCCGAGCCCGCGCCGGTCCCTGAGGTGGCCGAGGTCGCCCCGGAGCCGGTGGCCGTGATCGAGCCTGCTCCCGTCGTCGAGCCGGAGCCCGCGCCGGTCCCTGAGCCTGCGCCGGCCGAATCGCCCACCCCGGCGGCTGCTCCTGCGCCGGCTGCCCGTCGTCCTCGTCTGGGGCGGGTCCGTCCGATCACTCAGGATGCCCTGGACCTGCCCGGCCTGAACATGGCGAGGGCCGAAGCATGATCGCCACCGCCGACCAGATCCGCGACGCGCTCTGCGCCCGTGACGAGTACCGCGGCCTGCCGTGGATCAGTGAGACCACCTCGCCCGCCCAGCGTGCCGCCATGGCCCGTGTCTGCGCCTCCTGCCCCGTCCTGGCTACCTGCGCCGCTGAGGCCGCTACGACGCCCACCACGGCCGGGTTCTGGGCCGGGCAGGACCACACCGCCCGCGACTACCCCGTCCAGGGCGTCCTGGACCTCGACCTGGGCGAGAAGGGTCGCCGCGAGGTACCTGCCGGTGAGGTCGCGGACCTCGGTGACGGGTGGGTCCTGGTCGACCCCCGGGAGTACCCCGAGCTCGACGGCACGACCCGCGTGGGTGGCCTGCTGGCCAAGGTCCGGAACGCCGCATGAACAGCGCACTGACGTTCTCCGGCTTCGGGGAGCACGCACCGTTGGAGGTCGGCCCGGGCGCTCTGGGGTTCGCTACCCAGTCCGCCCGTGGCCGCACCTTCCGCTCGGCCCTGGACGCGTTCGCGGACACCGCCGCGGCTGTCGGCTACTGCTCCCACCCGATCCGCCTCAACGGGTCCTCCATGACCGTGGACACCACGACCGGTGAAGTCGTCAGCGAGTACCACTCGGCCGACGCCCCCATGGGGCAGCTCTACCGGCCATGCGGCAACCGGCGTGCCGACATCTGCCCGGCCTGCTCGCGCGTCTACGCCCGCGACACCTTCGCGATGATCCGATCCGGCCTCCTCGGCGGCAAGACCGTCCCCGAGACCGTGGCAGACGCCCCGCTCGTGTTCGCGACCCTGACCGCTCCCTCGTTCGGGCACGTGCACGGCATCCGCAAGAGGGATGGACACAAGACCGGCGGGACCTGCCGCCCCTTCGACCGGGCCAAGGTCTGCGAGCACGGCCGGTCCAAGTCCTGCATGCGCGTCCACACCGAAAACGAACCCATCGTTGGGGCTCCGCTGTGCTGGGACTGCTACGACTGGGACACCGCCATCGTCTGGCAGTGGCACGCCCCGGAGCTCTGGCGCCGGTTCACCATCGCTCTGCGCCGCGCTCTGGCCGTGCACCTGGGCCTCAAGGACACCGAACTCAAGCACGCGCTCTCCGTGCAGTACGCCAAGGTCGCGGAGTACCAGGCGCGCGGGTCCGTCCACTTCCACGCCCTGATCCGCCTGGACGGTCCCGACGGTCCGGGGTCGATGGCTCCCGTGGACGGGGACACCCTGAAAGGCCTGATCGAGTCCGCCGCCCTCGGGGTGGAGTACGTAGCTGTTCCGGTCGATGGTGCCGACGTGCCGCGCAAACTGGCCTTCGGGGTCCAGGTTGATACGCGGACCGTGAGCACTGGCCTGCCGGGCAGCGTCGCCGACGAAGCACACTCCACCGACACCCTGAGCCCTGAGCAGGTCGCGGGGTATCTGGCGAAGTACGCGACCAAGTCCACCGACGTGGACCCGGCCGCACCTCGAGCTCACCTCTCGCGCCTGATCCGGCAGTGCCGTCGCCTGGCCGACCGCGCCGCCACCGCCTGCCGCCTGCCCGGGTACGAGCCGGAGGAGGACGAGGACGGGTGCGTGTGTGGGGAGTGCATCAACTCGCCGTACCGGCTGCTGGCGAAGTGGGCGCACATGCTCGGCTTCCGGGGCCACTTCTCGTCCAAGTCCCGCCGCTACTCCGTCACTCTCGGCCGCCTGCGCACTGCTCGTGCTCGGTTCGCGCGGCTGGCTGCTGAGGCGGAGCGGGCTGGGGAGCCGCTGGACGTGGCCGACCTGGAACGCCGGCTCCTGGCCGACGACGAGGAAACCACGCTCGTCGTCGAGGGCTCCTGGACCTACTCGGGGACCGGGTGGGCCAGCAACGGCGAGAAGGAGCTTGCTGAGGCTGCTGCAGCTCGTGCCCGTGAGTACGCGCAGTGGAAGGCAGGACAGAAGAATCCGGCCCGCGCGGCCTGACAACAACTTGGTGGATGTGGAAGGGGAAGCACTGATGAGCCAGAACGACAAGATCCTGACGCAGGCCGAGGTGGCCGCGATTCTCCGTGTGCCGGAGAGCACCCTGCAAGACCTCGCCCGGCGTGGGCACCGATCGATCCCGAAGGCATGGAAGGTCGGTCGTGCCTGGCGCTGGCTCGCCTCCGACGTGGACGCCTTCATTGCCTCGCGCGGTCAGCAGGTGGCGGCATGAGCGTCACGAAGCGTGTCTATGAGTACACCGACAAGGACGGCGTGATGCGAACCCGTGAGGTCTGGCGGGCTCGGGTCTGGACGTACCCGCCCCACGGTCCGCGTAGGGAGATCGAGGATGAGTTCACGACCTGGAAGGAGGCCAAGAAGTGGGAGGGGGAACAGCGCGCCAAGGCTCGCGGGCGGAACGTCGACCTGGAGCGCACGACCCTTGCGGCTTCGGGTCTGTGGGAGCGGGCTGAGCCGGTCCTGCGTCGTCGGCTGGCTCCGCGCACGTTCGGCTACTACCGCGAGGGCTGGAACGACCGGGTGCTCAAGACCTTCGGCAACATGAAGGTGGGCGCTATCTCCGTGGGCGACGTCGAGCGGGCACAGGCTGAGTGGGCACGGACAGGCAGCGTGCATGTGGCTCGGCAGGCTCGCTACGCCTTGTCGGCGGTGCTGCGGATCGCGGTCCGGGATGGCCTGCTCCCGGCGAACCCTGCTCGGTCGGCGGAGTCGTCCAAGGCGGAGAAGCGTAAGCGGCAGGAGCGCAAGGTTGGAATGACGCTCACCCCGGCGCAGCTCTCGACGCTGGTCGACGCCATCCGGGACCTGCCGCAGGGTGGCCGGTACGCGGTCATGGTCGATCTGATGGGTTCGGCCGGTCTCCGGTATGGGGAGGCGGCTGCACTCCAGGTGGGTGACCTCGATCTGGCCCGGGGTGTGATGACGGTGCAGCGCAGCGTCTCGGAGATGACCAAGGACGACGCGGGCGACCTGGCGCCGGGGTACTGGCGTGAGGGCAACCTGGTGTGGGGTCCGCCCAAGGGCGGCAAGAACCGAGTCGTGCCGGTCCCCAAGCACCTCGTAGAGCCACTGCGTGACCTGACACTGGGTCAGCGCCGTACGGCTCAGGTTTTCCGGTCTGAGCGCACCGGGTACGTCATCCGGGGCAACGTGCTCAAGACCAAGATGGCTACGGAGACGATGACCACGGAGGGCGCGAAGATGGTGCACGGCTGGGGGCCGTTCGTGGCAAGCCTGGGCTTCGACGGGATGCGGGTGCACGATCTGCGGGCGACGGCGGCGACGAACTACCTGAGCGCTGGGGTTCCTCCGCACGTCGTGCGGGACATCCTCGGGCACGAGGACATCAAGGTCACCAACCTCTACGCACGGGCCCACGATGACGCGCTGAGCCTGGCTGCTGCTGCGCTGAGTGCCTACTCGGGGCGGGCGTGATGGCTACTGTGACGGGGAACCTGACGGGGAACGGCCTTTCTACCCCGGGAAGCAGAAAGGCTCCTCACCCGGCTTTTCGCCTGATGAGGAGCCACTGTGCGCCCGGAGGGATTCGAACCCCCAACCTTCTGATCCGTAGTCAGATGCTCTATCCGTTGAGCTACGGGCGCGTGCTGTACTGCGAACTTCCGTGCCGCCGTTCGTGCGGGCGACCGACGAGAACACTACCGCTTGTTCGGCGCGGACCCAAACTCAAAACCGCGCTTCCCGGGGAGAACTCCGTCACAGCCACCGGCTCCGACGTGCTGCTCCGACAGAAAAGGCCCCGGGCGTCACGCGCGGCCGGGACCTTCCTGGCGGAGACGGAGGGATTTGAACCCTCGAACGGGTTGCCCCGTTACCACCTTAGCAGGGTGGCGCACTAGACCTGACTATGCGACGTCTCCTCGCGGCGTCCTGACCCAGGCAGGGCGGTGCCGCGCGGCCCAGGCTACCTGCCCCACGCCGGACTGAGCAAAGCGGAAGGTCGATCGCCCGTCCGGCCCGGTCAGGATCCCCGCCATCCTGCGGTTCGGCCGCGATATTTCACCTGGCGTCAATAGCGGGTACATTCGCGCCATGGACTACGACGTCTTGGTCATCGGCTCCGGCTTCGGCGGCAGCGTCGCCGCCCTGCGCCTCACCGAGAAGGGCTACCGCGTCGGTGTGCTCGAGGCAGGCCGCAGGTTCGAGGACCACGAGTTCGCGAAGAACTCCTGGCACCTCCGCCAGTTCCTGTGGGCCCCCGCGCTCGGCTGCTACGGGATCCAGCGGGTGCGTCTGCTGCGCAACGTCCTGTGCCTCACCGGCGCAGGGGTCGGCGGCGGGTCGCTGGTCTACGCGAACACCCTGTACCGCCCCCTGGACCCGTTCTACGCGGACCCGGCGTGGGCGCACATCACCGACTGGAAGACCGAGCTCGCGCCGTACTACGACCAGGCGGAGCGCATGCTCGGCGTGGTCCGGTACCACGGCCGCTCGCCGGCCGACGAAGTCGTCCGGGAGGTCGCGGAGGACATGGGCGTGGGCGACACGTTCCGGCCCACCCGCGTCGGCGTCTGGTTCGGTCCGGGCGGCGCGGAGTCACCGTCCCCGGGCTGCCGGTCGGCGGACCCCTTCTTCGGCGGGGTCGGCCCCGAGCGCTCCGGGTGCACCGAGTGCGGCGAGTGCATGACGGGCTGCCGCCACGGGGCCAAGAACACCCTGGTCAAGAACTACCTCTACCTCGCGGAGCGCGCAGGCGCCGCGGTGCACCCGCTGACCACCGCCGACGTCGTGCGGCCGCTGCCGGACGGCGGGTACGAGGTCCGCGCGCACCGCACGGGCCGCAGATGGTCGGGCCGGCGCACCTTCACCGCGCGGCAGGTCGTGTTCGGCGCCGGCACGCTCGGGACGCAGCGGCTGCTGCACGCGATGAAGGACTCCGGGACGCTGCCGCGGCTGTCCGCGCGGCTCGGGCACCTCACCCGCACCAACTCGGAGGCGTTGCTGGGCGCGATGACACGGCGGGTCGGGTCGACCGACTACTCCCGCGGGGTGGCCATCACGTCGTCGTTCTACCCGAACGAGAGCACCCACATCGAGCCGGTGCGCTACGGGCACGGCTCCAACGTCATGGCCGCCCTCCAGCACATCCTGGTCGACGGCGGGCCGTTCCGGTTCCTGCGGTGGTTCGGCGAGATGGGCAGGAACGTACGGTGGCTGCCCGTGCTGATGGACTGGCGGCGCTGGTCCGAGCGAACCGTCATCGCGCTGGTCATGCAGGCCCAGGACAACTCGCTCGTCACGCTGACCCGCCGCTCGCCGTTCGGCCGCTACATGACCTCTCGGCAAGGGACCGGATCGCCCAACCCGAGCTGGATCCCCGAGGGCCACGAGGCGGTGCGCCGCATGGCCGACAAGCTCGGGGACGACGGCGTCGAGGGCATCCCCGGCGGGACCATCGGCGACCCGTTCAACATCCCGCTCACGGCGCACATCCTCGGGGGCTGCGCGATCGGGTCGGACGCTCAGGACGGTGTCGTCGACGCCTACCTGCGCGTGTTCGGCCACGAGGGCCTGCACGTCATGGACGGATCGGCCGTGACGGCGAACCTCGGCGTGAACCCGTCGCTCACCATCACCGCGCAGGCGGAGCGCGCGTGCGCGCTGTGGCCCAACGCCGGCGAGCCCGACGCCCGTCCGGCGCTCGGCGGCGGCTACGCGCCGGTCCGGCCGGTGCGCCCCGTCGCGCCCGTGGTGCCCGAGGCGGCGCCGGCCGCACTCCGCCTGCCCATCGTCGGGATCAGCTAGCGGCGGCGGACCCGGTCCCGTAGCGGGCCACGGCCTCGTCGACCAGGCCGTCGAGCTGGTCGGCGGCGACCACGCCGCAGCTGGCCAGGCCCGCGATGCCCTGCAGCGTCGCGAGGAAGAGCGTTCCGGTGCGTTCTGCCTCCCCCGGCGCGCGCCGTGCCCGGGCCTGGTCGCGCCGGAAGACGTCCAGCAGGGGCGTGAAGGCCTCGGTGGCGCGCGCCTCGACGAGCGGTCCGTCGCCGCCTCGCCCGTGCGCGTACATCAGCTCCAGCAGGTTCGCCTCGCTGACGGCGAAGGCGACGTACACGTCGGCGATGGCGCGTACCTGGTCGCCGAACGTCGGCGCCGACTCCACGGCCTCCCGCAGGCGCAGGCCGAGACGGGCGAACCCGTCGGCGGCGAGAGCGTCGAGCAGCGCCTGCCGGTCGGCGAAGTAGCGGCGGGGCGCGGCGTGGGAGACACCGATGTCGGCCGTGACCTCCCGGAGCGAGAGGCTCGCCGCACCGCGCTCGCGCAGCACCTCGGCGGCCCGGTCCAGCACGGCCTGGCGCAGGTTGCCGTGGTGATAGGGGCGCGCCGACGTCATCCCGTCAGCATACGGAAGTATCCGTTGACAACATAGTTGTCACTGGATACATTGCCTGGCATGGCTGTCCTCCCCTCCCCCGCGCACATCCCTGACCAGACCGGCCGGACCGCGATCGTCACCGGTGGCGGCAGCGGCATCGGCCGGGCCACGGCCGCCGCCCTCGCGGCCAAGGGGGCGCGCGTCGTCCTCGCCGTCCGCGACCAGGACAAGGGCCGTGCCGCCGCCGCCGGCATGGCCGGCCGGGTCGAGGTGCGTCCGCTGGATCTCGCCTCGCTCTCCTCGGTCCGTGCGTTCGCCCGGGACCTGGACGGCCCGGTGGACCTCCTCGTCAACAACGCCGGGATCATGAGCGG
Source organism: Promicromonospora thailandica (assembly GCF_024171955.1). Classification (GTDB taxonomy): domain Bacteria; phylum Actinomycetota; class Actinomycetes; order Actinomycetales; family Cellulomonadaceae; genus Promicromonospora; species Promicromonospora thailandica. Next base: position 15,042 of record NZ_JAMTCS010000007.1, read on the forward strand.
CACGCTCCGGCACACCGAGGACGGCTTCGAGCTCCAGCTCGGGACGAACCACCTCGGGCACTTCGCGCTGACGAACCTGCTCCTGGACCGCGTCGTGGGCCGGGTCGTGACGGTGACGTCCACCGCGTACCGGTCGACGTACCTCGACGTCGACGACCCGCACTGGGAGCGGCGACCCTACCGCCCGTTCCCCGCGTACGGGCAGTCCAAGCTGGCCAACCTGCTGTTCACCGTGGAGCTGCAACGCAGGCTGTCGGCGGCGGGTTCGTCCGTGCTGGCGACCGCCGCGCACCCGGGCTGGGCCGCGACAGGGTTCCGGATCACCAGCGGGAACCGGCTCTTCGACCGGTTCATGGCGGTGAGCGCGCCGCTGGTCGCACACGGCCCGGAGGGTGGCTCGCTGCCCACCCTGCTCGCCGCGGTGGGCGACGTCCCGGGCGGCAGCCTCGCCGGCCCGAGCCGCTTCGGCGTGCGCGGCCCGGCCACGGTGGCCGACGCCGCGCCCCTCGCCGACGACGCCGCGGTCGCCGCGCAGCTGTGGGCCCTCTCGGAGCGCCTGACGGGTACGCGGTTCCCCGAGGCCACCCGGCCGGCCACCCCCTGACCCGGGGGACCTGGCCGGGAACGACGACGACGCGGGACATCGTGGATGTCCCGCGTCGTCGGACGTGCGGAGGGCGAGGGATTCGAACCCCCGGTGCGTTGCCGCACAACGGTTTTCAAGACCGTCACATTAGGCCGCTCTGTCAGCCCTCCTCGCGCCGGGCACCCGCCGGGTGCGGCAGGACGGCGCGGCCATACAGTCTAGCCCCGGCTCATACAGCGACGGCGGGCCGCCCTCGAGGTGGCCCGCCGTCCGCGAAGTGCTGGAGAGTGACTCAGCCCTGCGCCTGTGCGCCCGACCGGAGCTGGCGCATCGCGAGCTGGACCAGCGCGATGAGGGTCTGCTTGGTCGCCGCGCGGGACCGTGCGTCCGTGTAGAGCATCGGCACGTGGGACGGGATCTGCAGCGCCTCGCGAACGTCCTCGAGCCGGTGCTTGGCCACACCGTCGAAGCAGTTCACGCCCACGACGAACGGGATGTTGCGGGACTCGAAGTAGTCGATCGCCGGGAAGCACTGCTCCAAGCGGTCCGTGTCGACCAGGACGACGGCGCCGATCGCGCCGCGCACCAGGTCGTCCCACATGAAGAGGAAGCGGTCCTGGCCGGGCGTGCCGAACAGGTACAGCCACAGGTTGCCCGGCAGCTCGACACGGCCGAAGTCCATGGCCACCGTGGTGGTGGTCTTGCGGTCGGTGACGCCACCGGCGTCGTCCACGCCGACCGAGTGCTCGGTCATGGCCGCCTCGGTGTTCAGCGGCTCGACGTCGGAGATCGAGCCGATGAACGTCGTCTTGCCGACGGCGAAGCCACCCGCGACGACGATCTTGACGACCGTGGGCGCGGTGCGCTCGGAGGCGGGCTGCGCGCCCGGAGCGGCCTGTGCACCGGCGTTGCCGGTGGGCGCCTGCTGCATCACCGGCGGCGCGGGCTGGGTCTGCGCCGGCCGGGACGCCTGCGCGGTGGGCGCAGGAGCGCCACCGCCACCACCGAGCACGCTCTGGCGCGCAGGCGCGTTCGAGGAGGCCGTCGCGGTGCCGGCGTTACCCGAGACCGGGGCCCAGTTGGGGCCGCTGCGGGCCCCGCCGTCAGAGGGCGGAAATGCCATTCAGAACACTCTCCAAGACGCTCAGCGACAGGCCCGAGTTCGAGCTGCCGTGGCCTGTGTGGACGTTAACCGGTGTCGAGGTGTGCACGGTGACGTGCCCTTCCTCCTGCATGTCCGCCACAAGGATCCGGACGACACCCAGGGGCAGCCGCAAGAGGGCCGAGAGCTCGGCGATCGACACGTACGTGTGCGCGGCGTGCTGGAGGATCGCGCGCTTCTCGGGCGGCAGGCCGTAGCTGCTGACCGCGCCGGGAAGAACCTCCACGAGGGCCTCGAGCGGCAGGTCGGACAGCTCCGACCGCACCCGGCCTCCGGTGACCGCGTAGGGGCGCACGGTGGACGTCTCGCGGACGTCCCCCTGCCCCTGGGAACCGAAAGGTGCGTACGTCATGGTCGAGTCCTCATCCCACGCTGGCGGCTCGGGTCTGCCCATCGACCGGGAGGCTGCCCCGCATCTCCGAGATCAGCTGCGGCGTGAGCGTGGCCTCGGTGCGGGACACCAGGAGGGCCATCTCGTAGCCGATCAGGCCGATGTCGCAGGTGGCCTCCGCGACCACGCCGAGCACGGACCCGTTCGAGACGTTCATCAGGAAAAGGAACCCGTTGTCCATCTCGATGATCGCCTGACGGACATTACCGCCGTTGAGCTGCCGAGAGGCTCCACGCGTAAGACTTGACATACCCGAGACGATCGCCGCCAGCTGGTCGCCGCTGGTGCGGTCGAGCTGGTCGGACATCGCCATGAGCAGGCCGTCTGCCGATACGACGAGCGTGTGCCGGCTGCCGGGAACGGTACGCACGAAGTTGTCGAGCAGCCACCCGAAATTCGTTGCTTCGGTGCTGAGGGTCACTCTCTGTTCCTCCTAGTCAGAATCCACAGACGCGTTTTGGTCACCGCGACTGCGGCGCTGAGTCAGGGACATGATTCACGGTCGAGGGTGCCCACGTCGAGTCCCCATCGCCCTTCTTGCCGTTCTCGTGCTCCGACTTGCCCTCGTCGATCGACTCCGACCGGCCACGCGCGGTGGCCGACTGGAACGCCGAGAGACGCGAGCGAAGCTGCTCGGGGTCACGATCGATGCGAGCTGAGAGGCGCTCGACAGTGGGGTCCGCACCGGTGCCGGAGGCACCACGCGTGCGGCGGGTCAGTCCGCCGCTGACGCCCTCGGTGCTGACGGATGCCGGGCGGTACGAGTCGTCCTCCTTCACATCATCTTCCTGGAATGCCCCCCGCCGAAGCAGGCTCGTCATCTCCTCGTAGAGAACCGCCGAGGCCGTCCACTCCGACCGAGCCTCCACCGAGTCCCGCACGTACTCCGGGTCCAGTGGGTCCTTGCCGTCGCCGTCGGTACCGGCGGCACGCTTGGCCAGCGGCGCAGGCGAGCCGTACGTCGGGTCGTACACAGCGCCGGTCGGGTACGGCTCGCTGAACTCGCGGGCCGGAGCCGGGGCCGACTGCTGCGCGGTCGCCATCGGCACGGCCTGGGTGGCCGGGGCCGACGCGAACGAGGTGGGCGCCTGCCGCTGCGGAGCGGGCGCCGGCGCCGGGGCGGCCGCGCGGGGCGCGGCGTCCACGAACGGGTTGGAGGCCTGCGCCGGGGGCGCCGACTGCGCGGGCACCGGCACGGTGCCACCGGCAGGCGCGCTGGGCACGGTCGACACCGCGGAGGTCATGGCCTCCTGGACCGCCCGCTGGTACCCCTCCTGGTAGCCCCGCTGGTAGGTCGGGTCCTCGACCGAGGGCGCCGGGGCAGGAGCCGCCGGGGCCTGGGCCGGGAACGCGCCGGTGGGCGGAGCAGCGGGGGTACGGACAGCCTGCGGCCGGCTCAGCGCCTCGAAGTTCTGCGGCTGGTTCGGCACGTAGAAGTCCTGCGGCTGGCTCGCCGCCGCCTGGAAGCTCTGCGTCTCGACGCTCGGCGCGGGCACGACCGGTGCGCCGTAGCTCGGCACCCCCGAGACGGGACCGCTCACCGTCTGGATCGGACGCGACGCCGGACGCTCCTGCGGCTGGTAGGCACGCAGCTCGCCCGTGGCGGGCTGGCCCGGACGGCGACCGAAGAGACCCCGCTTCGGGGCCGGCTTGGCACCCTGCTGGGACGGCGTCGAGCGGCGGCTCGGGAGGTCCGCCATGAGCTCCTCGAACGCGGGCAGCGCCTCGAAGGACGAGTCGGGCCCCTCGGGGGCCTCCGCTCCGAAGCCCTGCGACTGGCCGCCGTCGCCCGGGTACGACCGGCCGAAGCTCTGGGCCGGAGCCGGGCTCTGCCCGCCGCCCGCGGCCGGGAACCGCATGACGTCCGTGTCCGACATCCCCGGCAGCGCGGCCGGGTCCTGGGTCACGGGGTCGAGCTGCAGCGACTGGGTGCCACCGGCGTCCGCCGGGTCGATGGTGCTCAGCGAGCGGAAGCTCGAGAAGAGCGCGCTGCGCTGGTCCACGTCCACCGCGGCGGGCGTGGTGTCCTCGAAGACCGGGGTGACCGGCTCCGCCGGCTGCGGCGCCCGCTGCCGGCTCGGGAGCGAGCTGCCCTCGGACACGTTCGACGGCGGGGCCCAGGCGTTGTCGTCGCCCTGGTACTCCTGCGGGAGCGACGGCGTCTGGATCTCGGGGAGCACGATCGAGCCGGTCGGCGTGGTCTCGGCGGTCGGCTGGGCGGCCGTCGAGCTGCGACGCCGGGCCAGGCCGAGCGCCGTCGTGCCGTCCGTGAGGGACTCGATGTCCACCGGCTGGGCGACCGGGGCGGGCTGTGCCGCGAAGGCGGCGGCCGCGATCTGCGACGTGCCGGTCGGGACCGGCATGCCGCCCTGCTGCGGCACCGACGTCGTGGCGGGCGAGGCCGCCGTCACGCCGGACGAGCCGAAGGCGTTGGCGGCCGCACCGCGCATCGCACCGGTGCCGGGGCCGGTGGCCACGCCACCGTTGAACTGCGACGCGGCCTGCTGGGTGTTGGCCTCCAGCGGGTCCGTCGGCATCGGCAGCGGCATCGCGTTGTCCGGCATGAACAGCACCGCCGGGAAGCGGACCGTCACCTCGGTACCGGTGCCGCCCTCGCCGACGCCGAACGCCACCTGGGCGCCGAGCCGGTCGGACAGGCGGCCGACCACGTAGAGGCCGAGGCGCTGCGCACCGACGGCGTCGGACGCCGCGTGGCTGTGCACCTTGCGGTTCGCCTCGGCGATCTCCTCGGGGTTCATGCCAAGGCCGTGGTCGCGGACCACGACAGTCACGAACTGCTCGTCGCGTGCCGTGGTGACCTCCACCGGCGTGTGCGGCTCGGAGAACATCGTCGCGTTCTCGAGGAGCTCGGCCAGCAGGTGCGCCGCGTTCAGCGCGTTGTGGCCCAGCATCATCGGGTCGACGACGAGGTTCAGGCGCACCCGGTCGTACAGCTCGATCTCGGACGACGCCGTACGGATCACGTCGGAGACCGGCATGGGCTGGCGCACGCGACGTCCGGAGTCGATGCCCGCGAGAACGAGGAGGGACTCCGCGTTGCGGCGCATACGGGTCGCGAGGTGGTCCAGGCGGAAGAGGTTCGACAGGGTCGACGGGTCTTCCTCGGAACGCTCGAGGTCGTCGAGGAACGCGAGCTGCCGGTTGAGGAGCACCTGGTCGCGGCGGGCCACGTTGACGAACATCTCGGCGATGGACCCGCGGAGGGCCGCCTGCTCGCGGGCCACGTCGATGGTCGTGCGGTTGACGTCGTTGAACGCCGCGGCGAGCTGTCCGATCTCGTCGGACGACTCGATGCTGATCGGGTCGAGGTCGATGCTCGGGCCCTGGCCCGGCACCGACACCTGCTCCACCAGGGTGGGGAGGCGGTCGCGGACCACGCCGGCGGCCTGCGTGAGGCGGCGCAGCGGGGAGACCAGGCGACGGGCGATGACGAGGGCCATGATGACCGAGAAGCCGAGGGCCGCGATCGCGACGCCACCGGTGAGGTAGGCGCGGTTGGCCGCGACGTCGGCGCGCTCCTGGGCGAACGCGGCGGTGTCCTCGCGGACGGCGTCGCGGACGATGCGGCTCTCCTCGACCCACTTGGCGGACTCGCCCTGGAAGGCGTCGACCTGGGCGGGCTGGATGGCGGCGAGGTCGCCGCGGGCCACGTAGCCGCGCACCGTGCCGTAGACGCCGTCCATGCCCGGCACCTGGTAGTCACCGGGGATGCGGTCGAACAGGTCCTGCGTGCTGTCCCACTGGCGGTCACCGAGGTTCACCAGGTCGGCACCGCGCAGCGCGAGGGACCGCGAGGCGGCCTCCCTGATCTCCGCCGGGTAGCCGTTGAAGATGCCCAGGGCCAGGCCGACGACCGGACGCTCGTAGGTGTTGGTCAGCATGAGCTGGTCGATGGCGAAGTACGCCTCGAGGCGGGTACCCAGGTCGCGGTCCTCGGAGGTGTCCGCGATGGCGTCCATCACCTCGAGCGCGCCGTCGATGTAGGTGCCGTACGCGTCGGTCGCGACCCGTTCGGTGAGGCGCCCCTCGGAGACCTTCTTCTGCACGTCCGTGATGGCGGCACGGTCCTCGATGGTCTGCGCGACGGCGTCCTTGACGCGCTGGTCCAGCATCGAGATGTCGATGTTCAGCAGCTCTTCGTCGCGGGCGTCGAGAGCCGTGATGGTCTGTGCCTGGGCCGCGGGGGCCGCCCACACGGGCTGGCCGTCCTTCGTGACCGGCTGGCCGTTCTCGTCGAGCTCCGGCGTGCCCTGCAGCAGGGCCAGCCGGGCGCCCGTCCCGGACTCCGAGTCGTCGATCATCGCGACGATGTTGTACGCCCGCTCCTGCGCGAATGCGGTGCCTGCCTGGTCCTGGTACTCGAGCGCGGCGACGAGATCAGCTGTCTGCTGCGCGCGCATCGCGTCGGCCACCGAGAGGCCGATGATGTACGCCGCTGCGATGACCAGGACGACGGCAGGCGTGACCAGAGTCGCAAGAACTTTCCCGCGCACTCCCAACCTGCGGAACATGCGTACCTCTCTCCATCACTGATCCGGAAGGGTGTGGCGTGCGTGGTGCCCGCGCGCATCCCTCGGTGCTGCGTACAAGTTACCGGCACCCGGTTCCCGCTGACGACCCTCGTGAGGCCACACGGAAGTAGGCTTCATCGATGTGCGAGCCGTCACGATATCCGGACCGGGCCCCTCAGGGAAACTCTCCCTTTCAACCCTGAATCACCCGAATGCTGGCCAAAGCGACGTTCTGATCGACGTCGCAGCCGCCGGAGTGAACCGCGCTGACCTGCTTCAACGGGCCGGATACTACCCCCCTCCACCGGGTGCCCCGGACTGGCCAGGGCTGGAGATATCCGGAACAGTCAAGCGTGTCGGACCCGGCGTGTCGCGCTGGCGGGCCGGTGACCGGGTGGTCGCCCTGCTCGAAGGCGGCGGTTACGCGGAGCAGGCCGTGGTCCGCGAGACCCAGGTTCTCCCCGTCCCGGACGGGGTCGACCTGGTCGACGCCGCGGCGCTGCCCGAGGCGGCCTGCACCGTCTGGAACAACCTCGTGGACGTGGGCCGGCTCCGTGCCGGCGAGTGGGTGCTCGTCCACGGCGGCTCCGGCGGCATCGGCACGCTCGCGATCCAGGTGGCCAGGGCGCTGGGCGCGCACGTGGTCGCCACGGCGGGCGGCGCGGAGCGCACGGCGCGCTGCGCCGGGCTCGGTGCGGAGGTCGTGGTCGACCACCGGACGCAGGACTTCGCCGACGAGGTGCTGCGGGCGACGGACGGCCGCGGGGTCGACGTCGTGCTCGACCTGCTCGGCGGGCGGGCGCTGAACGACAACGTCCGTGCGCTGGCCCGCGGCGGCCGCCTCGTCGTGATCGGGATGCAGCAGGGCCGGCGCGGGGAGCTCGACCTGGGCGCGCTGCTCGCGCGGCGCGGCACCGTCACGGGCACGCTGCTGCGGTCCCGTCCGGCGGACGAGAAGGCGCGCATCGTCGCGGACACCGAGCAGCACGTGTGGCCGCTGGTCGCCGCCGGTCGCGTGCGCCCGGTCGTGCACGCACGCATCCCGTTCGACGAGGCGCAGAGCGCGCACGACCTGCTGGAGTCGGGCGAGGCGTTCGGCAAAGTGCTCCTGGTCCCGTGATCAACGCGTGCCTATATATAGGCATGGCCGGTAATTTCGTTCCGGGGCCCGGAAAGCCGTGCGGGCGTCAGCCGATTGGGGCAAGACTGGGTTCATGAGCGACGAGCGAGCGAACCCCCGGCCCGACGAGCGACCCGACCGTCCGGGCGCCGGGCAGCCCACTGTCCACCCCCAGGTCGTGACCCCCGACGGCGCGGCCGTCCCACCGGAGCGCGAACCCGAGGAGGGCGAGGAGGAGAAGGTGGACGAGGCCGAGGCCGTGGTGGGCCAGGTCGAGGAGCCGGCCAAGGTCATGCGCATCGGCGGCATGATCAAGCGGCTGCTCGACGAGGTGCGCGACGCCCCGCTGGACGAGGCGGCCCGCTCCCGCCTGGCAGAGATCCACGAGCGCTCGATCCACGAGCTCGAGGACGGCCTCTCCCCCGACCTGGTCGACGAGCTGCACCGCATCACGCTGCCGTTCACCGACGACTCCGCCCCCTCGGACGCCGAGCTCCGGGTGGCCCAGGCGCAGCTCGTGGGCTGGCTGGAGGGGCTGTTCCACGGCATCCAGACGGCGCTCGTGGCCCAGCAGATGGCTGCCCAGGCGCAGCTCTCGCAGATGCGGCGGGCGCTGCCGCCGGGCAGCGCCGGCTTCGGCCCGGCGGGCCCGGGTGGGCCGGGCGGCCCCACCATGCCGGGCGGCCCGGACGAGGGCGGCGAGCGCAGGACCCCGGGCCAGTACCTCTGACCTGCACCGGCCCGGGCGGACGACGGTGTCCGCCCGGGCGGCGGAGGTCAGAGGTCGGTCGGATCGACCAGGAAGCCGTCCTCGTCGGCGATCTCTCCGCCGGCCGCGCCGTGGATGGCACCGGCGAGGCGCGTCACGAGCTCGGCCGCGCGCTTGCGTGCGACACGCAGCTCCATGGCGGGGAACTCCTGCTGCGACTCCGCCAGGTCGTGCGGTGCCCAGTGCACCCAGTAGCGCACGGCGCCCTGCTCCGCCCACGGCAACCCGCGCAGCAGGCGCGGCAGCTTCTCCTCGCCGCTGATCTCGATCGAGACGATGCCGTCGACGTCGAGCTCGACCACGAGGCCGTAGCCGTCGAGCACGCGCGGACCGGTCAGGGCCTTGATGTCGTAGTCGTCGGCGGCGGCGTGGATGCGCTTGCGCAGGTCGGGGTCCAGCGGGTCGCCCGGGTAGAGCGGCTTGTCGGCGATGCCCTTCGGCGGGCCACCCCACTCCTTGCCCTCCATGTGGAGACGGGTGCGCGGGTGCACCTGGTGCAGGATCGTGTAGGCGGCCTGCGGGTCCAGCCAGACGTCCGAGTACACGGTCATGTCGATGGCGGCGCCGGCGTCCGGGGTGAGGACCACGCCGGCGCCGGGCGGCGCCGTCGGACCCGAGGGGTCCCACAGCCCGCCGACGTCGAGCCGGAGGGATCCGCCCAGCCGCCGGGCGACCGCGACGAGCCACTCGACGAGGCGGCGCTCCTCACGTTCGGGCATGCCCCCGGCAAAGGCCCGGCCGATGCCGTCCCGGTCGCCGCCGCCCGGGAACGGCACCTCGCCGCGCTCCCGGTGGCAGACGATGTCGAAGGCCATCGCCGCGCCCGGCGGGACGCCCAGGTCGAAGCCGTCGCCCGCGGGCTGGTACGGGCCGTTGATCACCGCGTGCCGCGAGATGCGCAGCACGCCGACCTCCTTGCCCTGCGCGCGGCGGCCCTGCGGGGCACCGGCCACGTTGCCCGGGAGGATCCCGGCGGGCACCACGTCCCAGCGGGTGGCGGAGAACCGGGAGAGCGCGAGGACCTCGATCTCGTCCAGCTCCACGTCGCCCGGCACGGTGAGGATGTGCCGGGCCTGGTGTGCCTGCGCGGCCGTGCGAGGCAGGAGCGGGAGCTGGGGAGAGGCCATCGGGGTCCTTTCTGACGTCCGGATCGCCCGGTCCGCCCCGGGCACCCGGAGCCTACCGCCCGCCGACCGCCCCGGGACGCGCCGCCCGGCCCCCGGCCGTCACACCGGGGTGCGGTGGAAGTTCTGCGCGGAGCGGGACGCCGTCGGGCCGCGCTGGCCCTGGTAGCGGGACCCGTACAGGTCGGAACCGTAGGGGTGCTCCGAGGCGGACGAGAGCCTGAAGAAGCAGAGCTGGCCGATCTTCATACCGGGCCAGAGCTTGATCGGCAGGGTCGCCACGTTGCTCAGCTCGAGCGTCACGTGCCCGCTGAAGCCGGGGTCGATGAACCCCGCGGTGGAGTGCGTGAGGAGGCCGAGGCGGCCCAGCGAGGACTTGCCCTCGAGGCGGGCGGCGACGTCGTCGGGCAGCGTGACGGTCTCGTACGTGCTGCCGAGCACGAACTCGCCCGGGTGCAGCACGAACGCCTCGCCGTTGTCCGCCTCCACGAGGCGGGTCAGCTCGGGCTGGTCCGCGGCCGGGTCGATGAACGGGTACTTGTGGTTGTCGAACAGCCGGAAGAACTTGTCGAGGCGCACGTCTATGCTCGACGGCTGCAGCATGGACGTCTCGTACGGGTCGAGGACGACGCGGCCGGCCTCGAGCTCGGCACGGATGTCGCGGTCGGAGAGGAGCACGCGGCTACGGTACTGGGCGCCGCGGGCCGGCGCCCGCCCCGTCCCGGGGGCGGCGCCGGCGGCCGTCAGCGGGACGCCGTCACCACTGCAGCGGGCGGAGCTTGGCGTCGACCGACCAGTACCCCTTGCGCATCACCAGGTAGAGCACGCCCTCGACCGCGCCCCAGATCGCCGGGACGAACCACGCGTTGCCCAGGGACACGGCGGTGATCAGCAGCATGACCCAGCCCAGGCCCTTGTAGCCGAGGTAGAACCGGTGCGCGCCGACCACGCCGAGCAGGATCCCGAGGAGGCCCGCCGTCAGGCGCGACTTGCGCCCGGGGACGTGCTCCACGGGCGGCGTGGGCCGGTCGTAGTCGTACTGCTGCTGGTAGTTGGCCGGAACCTTGGGCGTCCGCAGGGCCCGCGTCTCGCGGGCCGGCGGTGCGGGCGGCTTCGGGGGATCCTGCGGCCGCGGGGGAAGCGGCTTGGTCTCCTGGTAGATCGGCTCGGTCGGCTTCTCGCTGGGATGCTCGCTCACTGCTGCTCCGGCTGCTCGGCGACACTCGCCCGGAACCCGGTTCGGGCATCCGGGCGAGGTTGGGTATGATCAGGTCGCGCGCCAGGTTCGACGGGCGCTGCTGGGGAACCCTAGCGGGATCCGCGAGCAGCACATACCCGGGCAGAACCGGACGATGCGGGTGTAGTTCAATGGTAGAACTTCAGCTTCCCAAGCTGACAGCGCGGGTTCGATTCCCGTCACCCGCTCCACAGGCTCCGCCCCAGGTCAGGATGCAGATCCGGACCTGGGGCGTTGTCGTTCCCCTGTTCGGTCCCGTGTCGGGCACCACGGGCTGTGTTCGGTCCGATGTCACGAGATCGGCCCGACGGACGACCGATCTCGTGACATCGGACCGAACAGCACGGAGCCGGCCAGACGACAGACCGATCTCGTCAGGCCGGCTGCCGCGCCGTCACGTGAAGGGAGACCGGGAGGCCGCGGTCCGCCGCGGCGACCCAGCCGCTCCAGCAGCGCCACGCAGACCGGTCGTCGTCGTGGTGGCCCAGGCGTTCGGTCAGGTGGAGCAGCCCGGCGAGCCGTGCGGCGTCGGGCACCTGCGCGGCCACGACGTCGACCGTCAGCACGCCCAGCATGACGTCCTCCAGGTCGAGGTGGTCCACCCCCGCCCTGACGTCCAGCGTGCGGATGTCGAAGACGTGCGCGATCAGCGCCGTCACCCCCACCAGCTCGGCGAGGTGCGCGCCCTGTCCCGCGGTCACGAGGGCCACGCCCGGACCGTGCGGGCCGCCCCGCGGAGCTCGGAGTAGACGAACATGTCCAGCTCCTGCCAGCGCCCGGTCCAGACCGTGAAGCCGGGCCGCGTGGCCGGGTAGTCCGTCGCGGTGGTGATCCCCAGCTGCGCGGCGATGTCCGCCCCGTCGCTCATCCGTTCCGGGTGCACCACCAGGCGGTCGCGGAAGACCTCCACCCACTTGACCCGTTCGTCCCCGATCTGCGCCAGCAGCTCGCTCATGCCCGCCGCCGACGTCGCCAGGCAGAGTGTCATCGCCCCCATCTGTCCCACCTCTCCGTACCGCTCTCGCGGTGACCTCGACGGCCACCTCTAGTTGCATAGACAGCCTGCGGGTCGTCGGGGCAGGGCCGCAACCGGGAGGCCGAAAAGTTGCGTATACGCACTGGCTGCGGGTTAGGTGGGTTCCGTGCCTAGAGAGGGACGTGTGACTGCCGCAAGCATCGCCAAGGATCTTCGTGCCGCGATCCGCTCCGGGACCTACGGTCCAGGTGATCGCCTGCCGAGCGAGGCTGCGCTCATGTCGACCTACGGAGTGGCGCGCATGACGGCGCGCCACGGGCTGTCGATGCTCAAGGACGAGGGCCTCACCGTCACCCGGCACGGCTCCGGCGTCTTCGTGCGCGCCTTCGAGCCCATCGTCCGGGACACCACGGGCGGCCCGGTCGACGCGTCCACCGTCACGGCGGAGATCGACGAGACGGGGGCGGGCCTCACCGTCCGCACGCTCGGCGTCACCGCGGAGGCCGAGCCCTCCGAGAAGGTCCGCACCGCCCTGGGGCTCTCCGACGGCGCCTCGGTGACCGTCCGGGAGCGCCTGCACCTGCGCGAGCGGAAGCCGGTCCTGTTCGCCACCTCCTACGTGCCGTCCGCGATCGCCGCGGGCACGCCCATCGCGGACGAGGAGGTCGGGCCTGGCGGCACCCACGCGCGCCTGGCCGAGGCCGGGCACGCGCCGGTCCGCTTCCGTGAGGACGTGGTGGCCCGCATGCCCTCCATCGAGGAGATCGAGGAGCTGCGGATCGAGCCCGGCACACCGGTGCTGTCCGTCACGCGGACCGCGTACACCCAGGACGACACACCCGTCGAGGTCAGCTACGTGGTGCTGGACGCGGGCGAGTTCATGCTCCGCTACGACATCGACTGAGGTGCCGGCCGGGGCCGGCGTCAGCCCTGGCCCGGCCGCGTACGCGGCGTGAGCCGCAGGTCCGGGAGCACCGGGGCCCGCAACGGGCCGCCCGCGTAGCCGTGCACCTGGCCGAACCGGCGACCGGCGGCGTCGTCGACGTAGCCGGTCGTCCCGCCGTCGAGCTCGGCGACCAGCGCCATCCAGTCGTCCCGCGCCCGCGCGACGTCCTCGTGCGTGCGGCCCATGAAGTTCCACCACATGATGACGTCCTCGGCGAAGGGCAGGCCGCCGATCAGCACGGCGCGGGCACCCGTGCCCCCGGCCCGCACCGCGAGCCGGCCGCGGCCGGGGGCCACGTAGCCGAGGGCGGACGGCGGCACCGCGCTGCCCTCGAAGGTGACCTCGCCCGTGTCGACGAGCAGGGCGTGCTCGTGCCCGGGGTCGACGTCGAGGTGCACATCGGCGCCCGGCTCGAGGTCGACCTGCGCACCGACGAGGGGCGTGTACGTGGTGGCGGGTGACGCGAGGTCCTGGCCGGCCACGGCGAGGCGCCCGACGAACACCTGCACGACGGCGCCGTCGTACCGGGCGACCGGTAGGTCGGCGTGGTGCTCGAAGTGGGGGTCGATGCCGAGGGCGGAGCCGGGCAGCGCCGTCCAGAGCTGCACGCCGTGCAGGCGGGGCGGGCGGTCGTCGGCCGGCGACTCCTCGGAGTGCGAGATGCCGACCCCGGCCGTCATGAGGTTGAGCTCGCCGGGCCGGACGGTCTGGAGCGAACCGACCGAGTCGCGGTGCAGGATCTCGCCCTCGAAGAGCCAGCTCACGGTCTGCAGGCCGGTGTGCGGGTGCGGCGGCACCTGCATGCCCTCGGTGCCGGAGACCTCGTCGGGGCCGTAGTGGTCGCTGAAGCACCAGGCGCCCACCAGAGATCGCGCGCGCTGCGGGATGGTGCGCCGCACGTTCATCGCACGGGGCCCGCCGAGGGGCACGTCGCGCGGCGTGAGGAGCTCGATGCCGTCACCCTGCGCGCCGGCGGTGCAGACCTGCTCGGCCGGTCGGGTCTCGAGGTTGCTCATGGGCTGAGCCTAGGCCGACCGCCCGCGCCGGAGAACGGCTCCCGACACGGGCCAGGGCCCCCGGGGCAGGCCGGGGGCCCTGGTATCACCGCGCACCCGTGGTCCGCCGGAGCGAGCGACGGGCGTCGTGTCGACGTCACGACCCCGAGGTGCCCGTCAGACCCGGGCCGCCGGGCCTGCTTCTGGGTGAGCACTTCGGACGCGGGCGGTCTTCCGGCCCCGTACAGGCACCTGTGGCGTCATCCACAGCCCGCACCGCGGTACGGGACGTCCTGTCGTTCTCCGGTCGACCATATGTGTCCGATACCCGGGCCGGTCGGTACTGCTGCAGCGCACCGCGTCGTCCCGGATCGTCGAACCATTGCCACGTTTCTATCCGCGTGTCGTACCCGCGGCAACCGCTCCACCGTTGTAATTTTCACCCTCTTCTTGCCCACAGTTCTGTCCACAGGAAGAGCGGCCAGATTCCCGCGTCATACACAGGTCTGTGGACAAAATCTGTGGATAACACCGGGGATCAGACCCAGGCGCGGGCGCCGGGTGCGCTGCCCGTCGTCGGGTCGTTGCGCCCCTCCAGCTCCTGCGCGTCGGCGATGAACCCGCCGTCGTCCACGAGGATGCCTGCGATGCGGCTCTGCAGGCTCACCGCGAGACGGGCGAGCGAGGCGCGCATGCGCGCCCGGGCGATGACGTGCAGCCCGGACGGGTGCTCCAGCTCGAGCTCGTACGGGTCCGCCGGCATCCAGCTCATGCGGTAGGCGAAGGGGCCGTAGCTGCGCCAGTCGAGCGACCCGAGCGCCCGCGGCACCCGGTCGACCCGCTCGACGTCGACCACGATCGAGCCGTCGTAGGCGGTGCTGCCCACGAGCTGGTAGTGCGGGGAGCCGTCGGGCGTGGGCCGGTCGACCGTGACGTCGGCGGTCGCGATGAGCGAGCGCAGCATGGGCAGCACGTCCGCGGGCTGGAGCGGGTGCGCGGAGTAGAGGCCCAGGTCGACCGACCCGGCGGGGTCCGGGACCAGGGGCTGCCTGCCGTCGGCGAGCACGCCGCCGCCGGTCTTGCGGGCCGCGGCGACCATCCACTGCACGAGACGCAGCTCCTCGCCCTGCGGGAGCGCGTGCGGGAACGCCCGGGCGATGCCGTCACGGTCGTCGTAGGACGTCGGGGCCGCGCCCCGCACGTCACGCAGGCCGTCCCCGCGTGCCACCGAGTACGCCTCCGCCGCGGTGGCGCGGATCTCCAGCTCGGCGAGGGACGCCTCGCCCACCTCGAACGGGCCCGTGGCGACGTAGCCCTCCCCCAGACGCAGCACGCCGGGCACCAGCGCGTCCGGCTGTGCCATGCCCCGGAACCGGGCCCCCGCCATCCTGCGGCTCCCGACCGTGCGCGACGGCTCCCGGAGCCACTCCACCTCGGAGAACCAGGCCGCGGCGAGCTCGCTGACGGCCACCGGACCATGGGTGCTGGGCAGGACAAGAATGTGACCCGAGGCGTGTTCCGCGGGGATCACGCCTGCCAGAAAAGTCATGCGGAAACTTTACTGCCAGGCACTTTCCACGATGATGCGAGCATGTTACAGAGAGGAAACACGCAGGTGACAGAGCGCGCACACGTTCTTGGCGCCTTTTTCTTGTGCCGCACAAATGCATGACTTCGGATATTCACTGCGGATCACGCCGCGACCGCGTCTCACCGGCGGCCGATCCCGCGTTCCAGTTACCTGACGACGCATGCCTATGATGTCAGCATGCCCAAGATCATCGGCAAGAGCCTGCACGAGCACCGCCAGATGACGAGGCACAAGCTGTTCACCGCCCTGTCCACCCTCATGGCGGAGCGCGGGTTCGACACCATCACCCTGGCCGACATCGCCGCGGCGGCGAACGTCGGCCGCACCGCCGTCTACAACCACTTCCACGACAAGGAGGCGCTGCTCCTGGGCTTCATCACCCACGAGACGGAGCAGTACGCCCACACGTTGGAGCGGGCGCTCGACGGCGTGCAGGACCCCGTGGAACAGCTGCGTACCTACATCCGGCAGCAGGCCCAGCTCACGCGCGTCTTCCACCTCGCCCCCGGCCCCGACCTGCGCACGGTCCTCTCCCGCGCCACGCAGCAGCGGCTGCGGGAGCACGCCGACATCGTCGAGGCGATCCTGCGTCGCATCCTGGCGGCAGGGATCGAGGCGGGCACCTTCCCGCCCCAGGACATCGACCCGACCGTGCACCTGGTCAACGCGTGCCTGTCCGGCCGCCTCATCCCGGACGAGCCGGTCGCCCGCGAACGCACGATCCGCGCGGCGGAGGCGTTCGTCCTGCGCGCGGTCGGCGCCCGGGTGCCGGTGCCGGCGTAGGGGCGCCGCCCGCGGACGATAGCCTCGGGCACGTGTCCTCCACCTCCGTGAGCCCGGGCCCCGCCCCCGCGGCGCGACCCGCGCCGCTCGGGGGTGCGTTCGCCCGGGTGGTCTCCGCCAACCTCAGCTCGAGCCTCGGCGACGGCATCGCGCGCGTGGCGGCACCGCTGCTCGCCGTGCAGCTCACCGACGACCCGCTGCTCGTCTCGCTCGTCGCGGTCGCCGCGCTGCTGCCCTGGCTCCTGTTCGCCATCCCGGCCGGCGTGCTGGTCGACCGGGTCGACCGCCGTCTCGCGCTCGGGCTGGCGGGCGGGGTCCGCGCCCTCGTCGCGGCCGGCCTCCTCGCGCTCCACCTCACGGGGGCGCTGACGATCTGGTGGCTCCTGCTGGTCGTGCTCCTGTACGGGATGCTGGAGACGGTGTACGACGGCGCCGTCCGCGCGGTGGTCCCGTCCGTCGTCGCCAAGGGCGACCTGCCGCGGGCGAACTCGCGCATCGAGGCCGCCGAGATCGTGGTGCAGCAGTTCCTCTCGCAGCCGGTGACCTCCTGGCTGCTCGCCTTCTCCGCGGCCTGGGCGCTCGGGCTGAACGCGGCGGCCTACGCCGTGGCGGGCGGCCTCGCGCTGGCCCTGCCCGCCGTCGCCTCGGGGGTCGCGGCCCGACGGCGGGGCGGGCCGGCGCAGCCCGTGCGTGACGCGCACCCGCGGCCGGGCCGGCGCGCCGAGCTCGCCGCCGGCTTCCGCTTCATCTGGGCCGACGCGATGCTCCGGCCGCTGTGGATCGTGAGCGTGCTCATCGGCATCTGCCACGCCGCCATCACGTCCACGCTGGTGCTGTTCGTCCTGGAGCGGCTCGACGTGCCCGAGGCCTGGTACGGCACCTTCATGCTGGCGGGTGCCGCGGGTGCGCTCACGGCCGCCGCCGTCACGAACCGCCTCCGGGCCCGGTTCCGGACGGGTCCCGTGATGGCGGCCGTGAACGCCGTCGGCCTGGGGGCGTGGTTCCTCGCCGGAGCGTTCCCCCTGGCCGGGGTGGGCGCGGTGGCGATCTTCGTGTCGTTCGGCTGCACGACGACCTGGAACGTGCTGGTCATGTCGCTGCGCCAGGCCGCGGTGCCGAACGAGCTGCTCGGCCGCGTGCACGGCACCTGGCGCACCGCGCTGTGGGGCGCCATGCCGCTGGGCTCCCTGGCGGGCGGCCTGCTCGCGCGGGCCGGCTACAGCACGCCGCTCCTCGTCGGCGCGACGGCGGGCCTCGCCGTCGCCGTCGTCGGCCACCGGTACGTCGCCGGACTGCCGGATCCCGAGGAGCTCGACCCCGAGGCCGGCAGGCCCGCCTGAGCCGGCCGGGTCAGATCCAGCGCTTCCAGCGGAAGACGCCGAACAGCCCGACGCTGACGGCGAGCATGCCGACCAGCGCCGCCGGGTAGCCGTAGGCCCAGCCGAGCTCCGGCATGACGTCGAAGTTCATGCCGTAGACCGTGCCGACGAGCGTCGGGGCGAACAGGATCGCCGCCCAGCCCGAGATCTTCTTGACCTCCTCGCCCTGCCGGATGCTGACCTCCGACAGGTGCTTCATCTCCTCGTTCTGCCGCTGCGCGACGAGCGTCGCCGCCACGGTCAGGATGTCGCGCAGCGCGGCGCGGAAGACCTCGATGCGGTCGGCGACCTCGGTGAGGTGGTCGGCCACGTCGCGCAGGTAGGCCTGCAGCTCCGGGTCCACGTCGTACTTGTCCGCGCCCTTGGCGAGCGAGGCACAGACCTTCTGCTCCGGCCGCACCGCCCGCTGGAAGTCGATGACCTCACGGGACAGCTCGTAGATGCGGCGCGACACGTCGGGCGCGCCACCCCAGACGTCCGACTCGATCTCGTCGATGTCGTGGTCCAGGCCGGCCACGACGGGCGCGTACCCGTCCACCACGCTGTCCAGGATCGCGTACAGGACGGCCTCCGGGCCGCGAGCGAGCATCGCGCGGTCGGCCTCCAGGCGCGCGCGCACGGCGGCCAGGTCGGGCGAGGCGCCGTGCCGCACCGTGACCACGAAGTCGGGGCCGACGAACACGTGCAGCTCGCCGAACTCGACCTCCTCGGTCGCGTCCAGGTAGCGCGCGGCGCGCAGCACCACGAACAGGGTGTCGCCGTACCGTTCGATCTTGGGGCGCTGGTGCGCCTGGATCGCGTCCTCGATCGCCAGGGGGTGCAGGTCGAACTCGCGGGCGAGCGACGTCAGCTCCGCCTCCTCGGGGCGCTCCAGGCCGATCCACGCCATGCCGCCGGGCCGGGACCGGAGCGCGCTGAACGTCTCCGCGAGGTTGTCGTAGCGGGCGGTGCGCACGCCGTCGTCGTAGATCGCGGCGGCGACCACCGCCGAGCGCGGCTCGGGGGCGGCGGGACGCGGGGCGGTGTCGGGCGGCGTGCCAGGGGTGCGACGCGGGCGCAGGGCGCCGAGCAGCGGACGAGCGGGGCGCGCCGGGCGCGCGGGAAGAAAGGTAGCCATGTGGAGCTCCTGGGGTCGAGCGCAGGGAAAGGACTGCGAACGGACACCGCAGCAGGGACGGCCGACCGACCGGTGGAGGTCACGCCCACGAGAGGGGCGGAGCGCACCGGTGCGCGAGAACCCGCGGGACCGCGGGGTGGGGAACCGTCAGCTCAGCTGCGGTTCGGACTACTCGGAGGCTCGCTGCGGGTCATGCGCGCCACCTCCTTCGTCCGTGCGGCGGGTCGCCGCGGCCGTGTCTCGACGGCACCCAGTCTAGACCCGTGACCCGGGCCGGTCGAAACAGTTCGAGACCAGGATCACACCGGTCGCCGGGCGCCCGCCCGGTCCGTGCTCACCACGCGTCGTGCGGCCGGTGGTGGACGCCCGGCGGCGGGCGGAAGTCGTGCGGGGCCGAGGACAGGTACGCCCTCGCGAACTCCAGCGAGGCCGCCAGGTCGTCGTGCCGCTCGGCGGCCGTGCGCGCCGCGCGTGTCGAGATCTCGACGCAGACGTCGCCGCTCCAGCGCCGGGCCACCAGCTCCTGGAGCACCTTCTCGGCCTGCATGCTGCCGCGTCCGGGCACGAGGTGCTCGTCCCGCGCGCCGTGGTTGCCGTCGGCCAGGTGCACGTGCCGCAGCCGGTCGCCGAACGTGTGCAGCAGCACCAGCGCGTCCTGCTGCGCCACGCTGGCGTGCGACAGGTCGAGGGTGACCGCGTCGTAGTCGTGCTCGGCGGGGTCCCAGCCGGGCAGGTAGGCCTGGAACTCCCGCTTGCCGCCGCGCCACGGGTACATGTTCTCGACCGCGATGGTGATGCCCGTGGACTCGCTCAGCGTCCGCACCTGGTCCTGGAACTGCCGCGCGTACTTGTACTGCCAGCGGAAGGGCGGGTGCACCACGACGGTGTCGGCGCCGAGCTCGAGCGCCATGTCCGCCGTCCGCTCCAGCTTCGCGTCCGGCGACCGGCCCCAGACGCGCTGGCTGACCAGCAGCGTCGGCGCGTGCACCGAGCACACCGGCATGCCGGTGTCGGCGGACAGCTTCGCGAGCGAGCGCGGGTTCTGGGTGACCTCCTCGGACCAGACCATGACCTCCACGCCGTCGTAGCCGAGCTCGGCCGCCGACTCGAAGGCGAGCGGCACTCGGCGCGGGAAGACCGACGCCGTCGACAGCGTGACCCGCACCTCGGGAGCTGCGGGTTCCTGCGGTTCGGTCCGGAACGATTCGGGCATGCGGGCCACCTTAGGGCGCGGACGTGACTGGGATGTGACCGGTGGGTTCAGATGACGTTCAGGGAAGAAGGCTCTCCCGTACGGCGTCGCGTGCGGCCTGCGCCGTCGGACGGTCGAGGACCACCCGCGCCAGCTCCACGCACTCGTCGCGCGACACCCGGGCGAGGGTGTCCGCGACCTCGGCCAGCGCACGGGGGGTCATGGACAGCGACGATACGCCGAGTCCCACCAGGACGGGGGCGAGGAGCGGGTCGGCCGCCGCCTCACCGCACACGCCCACCGGGGCACCATGCACCGCACCACCCTCGCACGCCACCCGGACCAGCTCCAGGACGGCGGGCTGCCAGGGGGTGGAGAGGGCCGCGACGCCCGCGAGGTCGCGGTCCGCCGCCATCGTGTACTGCGTGAGGTCGTTGGTGCCGAGGCTCGCGAACGCCACCTCGGCCAGCACGTGCCGGGCCTGCAGGGCCGCCGCGGGCGTCTCGATCATGACGCCGGGCCGCTCCAGGCCGTGGGCGGCGCACGCGGCCGCGAAGTCGCGGGCCTCGTCCACCGTCGCGACCATCGGAGCCATCACCCACACCTCAGCCGTCTCGGCCGCGGCGGCCCGGGCGATCGCGTCGAGCTGGCGGTCCAGCACGTCCGGGTGCGCGACGGCGGTGCGCAGCCCCCGTACGCCGAGCGCCGGGTTGTCCTCGTGGTCCGGCGTGAGGAACCGCAGCGGCTTGTCCGCTCCGGCGTCGAGCGTGCGGACCACCACGCGGCGGCCCGGGAACTGGGACAGCACGGCCCGGTAGGCGGTCACCTGCTCCTCGACGCTGGGCTCCTCGCCCCGGCCCAGGAAGCAGAACTCGGTGCGGAACAGCCCCACCCCGCGCGCTCCGGCAGCGGCTGCGGCCCGGGCCTCCGCGGGGTCGGCGACGTTCGCCACGAGCTCGACCTCCGACCCGTCGCGCGTGACGCCCCGGCCGTCGAAGGTGGCGGCGACGACGCGGCGGCGCGCCTGCTCCACGTCCGCGGCGGACGGCGCGCGCAGCACCGTGCCCACCGTGCCGTCCACGACGATCTCCTCGCCGTCGACGAGGTCGTTCGCCTCCGGCAGGGCCACCACGGCGGGGATGCCGAGGGCGCGCGCCAGGATCGCCATGTGCGACGTCGGGCCGCCGCGCGCCGTCACGATCGCGGTGACCACGGCCGGATCGAGCATGGCGGTGTCCGCCGGGGCGAGGTCGCTCGCCACGAGGACGAACGGGTGGCCAGGATCGGGCACCCCGGGCGGCGCGGCGCCCGTGAGCGCCGCGACGATGCGGTCGCGCACGTCGCGCACGTCGCGGGCGCGCTCCGACATCGGCGGTCCGAGGGACTCGAGCTGGGAGGCGACGGAGCCGGCGGCGTCCCAGACGGCGCGTTCCGGCGTGAGGCGGTCCTCCCGCACCCGGCGGGCGGCGCCGGCGGCGAGCGTCGGGTCGGCGGCCATGGCGGCCGTCACCGCGAGCACGTCGGCGGCCGTCCCGGACGCCCGCCGGGCGCGCTCGGCCAGGTCGGCCTCCACCTGCGCGGCGGCCTCCTCGACCGCGCGGACGGCGGCGTCGGCCTCCCCGGTCAGGCG
Organism: Promicromonospora thailandica; assembly: GCF_024171955.1. Classification (GTDB taxonomy): domain Bacteria; phylum Actinomycetota; class Actinomycetes; order Actinomycetales; family Cellulomonadaceae; genus Promicromonospora; species Promicromonospora thailandica. Next base: position 36,572 of record NZ_JAMTCS010000007.1, read on the forward strand.
GCTGGTCCGCGGTTCCGGCACGCGGGCCGGCATCCGCACCACGACTCCCGCGGCGCGCCCCGGGCTCGCCGGGACCCCCGTGAGCCTCTCGCTCGTCATCCGTACGCTCCCCACCGGCTCGTCGTCGAGTGCGCTCGGAACGTTACACGCGAGCGCCGCCACGAGCGAGACTCCGGGCGGTCTCCGAGGGCCCCGGATCGCGCCGGGGATCACCCCGCCCGGCGGCCGGGTCTCTGACAGGATGGCTCCATGCAGGCTCCAGGCAGGCAGGCACCAGGCAGGCATACACCATGCAGGACGGCTCGATGGCCGAGGCTCTGATCGTCGGGTCGCCCGTCGCGGGACGGGTGGTCGCGATGCACGACGTGCCGGACCCCGTCTTCGCCCAGAGCATCGTCGGACCGGGGCTCGCGGTCGATCCGGACACGGGCCCGGGTGCCACTCCGGGCACGGAGCCGGGCGGGCGCGTGGTGGCGCCGTGCGCCGGGACCGTGGTCAAGCTGCACGCCCACGCGTTCGTGCTGCTGGCACCGCCGGCCGCCGGAGCCTCCGAGCCCGCCGCCGGCCGCGGGGTCCTGGTGCACCTGGGCATCGACACCGTGCAGCTGCAGGGCGAGGGCTTCACGCTGCTGGTCGCCGAGGGCGACGCGGTGGAGGCGGGTCAGGAGCTCGTGCGGTGGTCGCCGTCGGCGGTGGCGGACGGCGGCCGCTCGCCCCTGGTGCCAGTCGTCGCGCTGGACCTGGGGCCGGGCGGCCTGGAGGAGCCGGCCCGGCCGGGAGCCGTCGTGAGCGCGGGAGACCCCCTGTTCCGCCTCCCCTGACGCACGTGGTCTCGGGCGACCTGTGCGTCTGACAGCACCTAGGGTCGGGGCATGGTGCGTTGCGTGGTGTTCGACGTCGGGGAGACGCTGATCGACGAGTCCCGGATCTGGCTGCGATGGGCTGAACGGCTCGGGGTGCCCGCGCTGACGTTCCTCGGCGTGCTCGGCGGCTGCGCCGCGCTCGACCGGCCGCACCGGGACGCGTTCGAGCTGGTGCGGCCCGGCGTGGACATCGACGCGGAGATCGCGCGCTGGGCGCAGGACGAGCCCGCCGGCCTGCGCAACGGCTTCGACGCCGACGACCTGTACCCCGACGTGCGCCCGGCGCTGGACGCGCTGCGTGGGGCGGGGTTCGACGTCGTCGTCGCGGGGAACCAGCCGCCCGAGGCGCGGGCCGCGCTCGAGGCGATGGACCTGCCGGTGAGCGCCGTGCGCACCTCGGACGAGTGGGGCGTGCAGAAGCCCGAGCCGGGGTTCTTCGCGAAGGTCGCGGAGCTGTCGGGCGTCGCGCCCGAGGACATCGCGTACGTGGGCGACCGGCTGGACAACGACGTGCTCCCCGCCGCCGACGCCGGCATGCGGCCCGTCCTGCTGCGGCGTGGCCCGTGGGGGTACCTGCACGCGGAACGCCCGGAGGCGGCGCGCACCACGGTGATCGACTCGCTGACCGAGCTGCCCGCGGTGCTGGCGCGCTGACTGCCGGACGCCCGCGGACGTGTCAGCCGCGGAGCGGGAGCGTCAGCACCGGGTCGCCGGTCGGCACCACGCGCACCGGCACGCCCCAGTCCTGCTGCGCCAGGTGGCATGCGGGGAACACGTCCGGGTCGGGCTCGCCGTCCGGCAGCAGCGGCACCTCGTCGCACGACGCCGCCTTCGCGGTCACGTGCAGCACGCCCTCGGGCACCTCGGGGTTGATCACCAGGTCGCGGAACAGGTCGGTCCCCGTGCCCGCACCCGAGAGCAGCAGCTCGGGCGGCGTCGCGCTGACCTGGAGCGACGTCGACGGTCCCCAGCGGTCGTCGAGCTTCTGGCCCGGCGCGGGAGCGAACGGGACGTCCAGGCGCAGCGTTCCGGCGGCGACGTCGGTCGCGGGCCGAGCGACGCGGTGGGCACCGCCGTCGAGCACCTCGCCCGCGAGCGTGGCGGGCAGCGCGACACGCGTGACACGGTGGGCGGCCGACTCGACGACCAGCAGGTGCACCGCGTCGTCGGCCACCTCGACGAGCACGCCCGACGGCTCCGCGAGGTCGCGTGCCAGGGTCGTCACCTCTCCGGAGGCGGGGTCGTACCGGCGCAGCGCGCCGTTGTAGGTGTCGGCGACGACGACGCTGCCGTCCGGCAGCACCGCGACACCGAGCGGGTGCTGCAGCAGCGCCTGGTCGGCGGCACCGTCGCGGTGACCGAAGTCGAACAGCCCCTGGCCCACGGCGGTGGTGACGGTCGCGGCCGGGACGCCGTCGGCGCCGTCCGACAGCTCGACGCGGCGCAGCGACGAGGTCTCGGAGTCCGCGATCCACAGGTGGCCGTCGGGCCGGCCGGAGGCGTCGACGGACGGCACCACGCCGGAGGTCTGCGCGAACCAGGCCCCGTCGCCGGGACCGTCCTCGAGCCCCTCGTTCATGGTCCCCGCGAGCAGGCCCGCCGAACCCTGCACGAGGTCGACCTCCCAGAGGGTGTGGTTGCCGGCCATGGCCACGACGAACGCGGCGCGCACGGGCGACCACGCGACGTCCCACGGCGAGCTGAGCCGCACGTCGAGCGGCGCCACGGAGGTCCCCGGCTCGTACGGCTGCGCCGGCTCCCCGGCGCGGCCGCCGACGTTCTCCTGCCCGCCGACCATGAACTGCTCGCCCGTGCCCGCCACGGTGGTGACGCGCCCGTCGGACAGCCGCACGCCGCGCAGGGCGTGGTTCACCGTGTCGGCGACCACGACGTCGTAGCCGAGCCCGGCGCGCAGCTCCTCCGGCACCAGGCACAGCCCGTTCGGCTCGGAGAAGCGCGCCTCGCCGGGCCTGCCGTCGGCCAGCCCGCGCTCGCCGGAGCCGATGCGCCGCACGAGGGTCTCGCCGTCGGGAGCGAGCTCGGCGAGCGAGTGGTGCCCCGCGTCGGCGACCAGGAGGTTGCCGCCGGGCAGCGCGATCGCCTTGGCGGGGAACCGCAGGGTGCCGGACGCCGGTGCGGGCGGCACGTACGGGCCGTCGCCGCGGTGCAGCGTGCCCTTCGCCGAGTGCTCCGCGATCAGCTCGGTGACCAGGGCCGCGATGGCGGTGCCGTGCCCCTCCCCCGCCATCTGCGCCACGACGTAGCCCTCGGGGTCGATCACGACCAGCGTGGGCCACGCCCGCGCGGTGTACGCGCCCCAGGTGACCAGCTCGGGGTCGTCGAGCACGGCGTGCCGCACCTCGTACCGCTCGACCGCGGCCGCGAGCGCGGCTGGGTCGGCCTCGTGCTCGAACTTGGGCGAGTGCACGCCGATGATGACGAGCTCGTCGCGGTGCTGCTCCTCGACCTCGCGCAGCTCGTCGAGCACGTGCAGGCAGTTGATGCAGCAGAAGGTCCAGAAGTCGAGGACGACCACCTTGCCGCGCAGGTCGGCGAGGGTGACGTCGCGGCCGCCGGTGTTCAGCCAGCCGCGCCCGACGAGCTCCGAGGCGCGGACGCGGGGAAGGACTCCAGTGCTCACCCGCCCATTGTCACTCGGTCGGCGTGGTGTCCTGGTCGGTGTCCGGCCTGCGGGCACGCCACTGCTCGACCAGCGCCTTGTCGGCGCGGCGACGGGTGAGGTCGCTCTTGCCGGCGTGCACGGCCGCCCGGTGCGCGAGCAGGGCGTCCCGGTCTCGCTCGAGCGCCCACATGAGGGCGGCGCGCACGTCCGCGCGGGTCACCCGCGTGCTCCGCGTCTCGTCCATCGTCCCGATCATTCTCGCCGTTCCGTAGTTCGCCGGCGCCCAGGTCGGGCGCCGCCAACGTTTCAGGAGGCAGTTCCGGGGAGGTTTGTGACATCCCTGGCCTTCCTGGCTTTCACCCGGCCATGGTTGGGTGTAGCAGAGGAACGTATCGCGCAAACCCGGCGCGGCGATATCCACCTTTCGGATGACTTCGTGGGTCAGAACGGCGTGTCGTGACGGCGTGTGCGTGTCGTGTCAGTGGGTGAGGAGAGGATCAGGGTCATGGACCGCGACCAGGCCAGGAAGTTGAAGGAGCAGCTTGCGGCGTTCGCCCGGGACCTCGCCGAGCGCCAGGGGGTGGTGGCCACACCGCGGTCGCTGGGGGCGCAGTCGGCGCAGGAGCGGGTGTCGGAGGCGGCCGACGTCGTACGCGCCCCGACTCTCGCGCTCGGGCTGGTGCCGCAGGGAGAGGGCGGCTTCGGCATCGCCGTCCGCTACCGCCTGGGCGTACCGCGTGCCCGGTCGATCGTGCGCAAGGTCTTGGCGGAGGTGGGACCCGAGGTCGACGTGCGGCGCACGGGCCGCATCCGCCCGGTGAGCGAGCTGGGGCCACGCCCGCCCGCGCCGACGTCGCTGGCGGACGGCGACACGGACCGCCGTCGTCCGCTGCGGCCCGGCGTCTCGATCGGCCACGTGGGCGTCACGGCCGGCACCCTGGGGGCGTTCGTGACCCGTCCGGGCGGGGACGACGACGGCGCGCTGTACGCCCTGTCGAACTACCACGTGCTGGCCGGGTCGCCGGACGCGCGGCCCGGCGACATCGTGCTGCAGCCGGGCCCGGCGGACGGCGGCCTGGCGCCGGGCGACCGGATCGGCGAGCTGGCCCAGGTGGTGGACCTGGACCCGCTCGAGCCCGCGGTCACGGACGCCGCCATCGCGCGCCTGGACCGGGTCCCGGTCGACTTCGAGTACCCGGTGGGCCGCGTGGTGAAGACCGCGCGCGCCCTCGGCGGGGAGATCGTCGGCAAGGTGGGCCGGACGACGGCGGTCACGCGCGGGCGGGTGACCGCCATCGAGCTGGACGACGTCATCGTGGGCTACGAGGACCTCGGCGCGCTCGGGTTCGACGACCAGATCGAGATCGAGAGCCTCCACGACGGCCCGTTCTCGCGCGGCGGCGACTCGGGGGCGCTGGTCTACCGGGAGGACGGCGTGGCGCTGGGGCTGCTGTTCGCCGGGTCCGAGTCGGGCGGGCGCAGCGGCAAGGGGCTGACCTACGCCAACCCGATCGACCGCGTGCTGGAGATCCTCGGCGTGGAGCTGGCGCGGGAGGCACCGCACCCGTTCGGATGAGGGCGGGCCCGGGATGTTCGGTGTGCGCACCAGCGTTTCACCCCTCGGGCGTGTCGCGCGGGGCTCTGTCGGCGCCGGGCGTGTCCGCGCGGCGCGTCGCGGTCGAGAGTCCCGCTGACCTGCGGCGCCGCCCGACCGCCGCGACGAGCCCTGGGAGCCCTTCCACGCCCGGTGGAAGGGGGTAGACACGGGGGACACAATGGATGACCAGGAGGTGATCGGGATGGCAACACTCGACGAGGCCCGTTCCGCCAAGGCCGCACTGCGCGACACCGTGGCCGGGCTGGACGGTGTGATCGGCGTCGGCGTCGCCCCTGAGTTCACGACCTCCCTCGAGCAGCCCCCGCGCGAGTACCGCGCCCGGGCGCAGGGGGAACCCGGTGGCTCCCGCGGCTCACAGGTCGAGGTGCTCGCCGAGGAGGTCTCGGTGGAGCAGGTGACCGGGCCCGGCGGAAGCTGGGTGCTGCAGGTCAACGTGACCGACCCGCGTCTGGTGGACAAGATCCCGGAGGAGATCGACGACGTGGCGGTGCGCGTGCGCGTCGTCGGGGCCGTCCGGGCGGGCTGACGCCCGCCGCCGAGGTGAGGCGCACGCGCTCCACCTCGGCGTACGCAGGTCAGCCCAGCGTGGCCGGCAGCTCTGGCGTCTCGCCCAGCACCCGCTCCGCGAGGAACGCCGAGACCACCTGGTACCAGACCTTGGCGTTCTGCGGCGAGAGCACCCAGTGGTTCTCGTCCGGGAAGTACAGGAACCGGTGCGCCGTCTCGCCGTCGTCGGACGCGGGCAGGCCCGACTTCGTCAGCAGCTCGAACCAGAGGCGCAGCCCCTCCCCGACCGGGACGCGGTAGTCCTTGTCGCCGTGGATCACGAGCATCGGCGTGCGGATCTCGCCCACGGACAGGTGCGGGCTGTTCTCCAGCGCCCTCTCGGGCGTCATCTCGCGGGCCCAGTAGTAGCCCGCGTCGGTGGTCGGGCCGAACTGGTCCAGCGCCCACAGGCTCGCGTGGGTCACGACCGCCTGGAAGCGGTCGGTGTGGCCCGCCACCCAGTTCGCCATGTAGCCGCCGAACGAGCCGCCCATGGCCGCCGTGCGGGTCCCGTCGATCTCGGGCAGCGCCTCCGCCGCGTCCGTGATGGCCATGAGGTCGGTGAACGGCGCCCTGCCCCAGGCACCCCAGCCCCGCTGGACGAACTCCTGGCCGTAACCCGTCGACAGCGCCGGGTCCGGCAGCAGCACCGCGTACCCCTGCGCCACCATCAGCCACGGGTTCCAGCGCCAGCTCCACGCGTTCCAGGAGCCCAGCGGGCCGCCGTGGATCCACAGCAGGAGCGGGGCCGGGGCGTCCGGGCCGGCGTCCGGGGGCAGCGCGAGCCAGGCGCGCACCCGCGCGCCGTCGGCGGCGGTGGTCTCGACCTCGGTGAGGGTGCCCGGCAGGGCGGGCGCGGGCACCGGCGAGCGGAGCAGGGTCGCGGCGACCGGCGTCCGCTCCCCGGCCGCACCCGAGGCGACGAAGGCGCCCAGGTCGATCCGCACGGGCTCGGCCGGGGCGGCGTAGGACGAGCGCAGCGCGAAGACGGTGGCGCCGTCCGGCGTGACGGACAGGTCGGAGAAGACGGCGTCGTCGGAGGTCACCCGCTCCACGACCACGTCGCTGCCCGGCAGCTCCCCGGCGAACGTGAGCAGGAAGACCGGGCCGCGCCCGTCGTCGTCGGCCTGGACCAGCAGGCCGCTGCCGTCCGGGAGCCAGGTGGGGCGGCCGGGCCAGCGGTCCCAGTCGTCGGCGAGCACGACCGGGTCGGCGGACCCGTCGGTGGGCACGAGCCCGAGGCGGGTCACCGGCGCCTGCTCGGGCGTGGAGATCGACTCGGTCAGGTACGCGACCCAGGCGCCGTCGGGCGAGATGCGGGGCGCCCCGGCGTCGGCGTCCGGGTCGTCGACGAGGATCCGGCGGTCGCCCGTGGCGGTGTCGACGGCGACGACGGTGCCGCGGCGGGCCGCTCCAGCGTCGGGCACGGCCCAGGTCGTCACGAGCGTGGCGCCGTCGGCGGACAGGTCCGCGGTGTGCTCGTCGAGCTGGCGTCCCGGGCCCGTGAGGTCGCGCAGGTCCAGGAGCCGGGGATCGGGCGTCGCGCCGGGCCGCTCCCCGTCCGCAGGGGCCGGCAGCGGCGACGCCGGCTGGTCGGCGAGCGCCGTGAGGTCTCCGGTGAGGCGCCGCACCTGGTCCGGGCCCAGGTCCTGGTCCCAGTACCGGACGGGGTAGCCGGCGTGCAGGACGGCGGACACCTTCTGGTCCTTGCGGGCCGTGCGCAGCGTGGCGTCCTGCGTCAGGTCCTTGGCGGAGGGCAGGACCTGCGCCGCGACGCTCACCACGTCGGCGGCACGCGCGGCGAGCGGGCCGGAGACGCCACCGGGCGCCGTGGCGACGACGTGGGCCTCGCCGCCCCGGGCGGGCAGGAGCCAGAGGGCGGGCACGGGGTCGTCGCCGTCCTTGCCGTCCGGGTCGGGGCGGGCCGACGTGAACAGGAGGTCGCCCGACCGCGTGAAGGTGGCCGAGGACTCTCCCTTGGCCGAGCGGGTCAGGCGCCGGGCGGGCGCCTCGCCGGCGGGGTCCACCTCCCACAGGGCCGTGCGGTAGGCGGTGCGCTCGCCGTCGAGCGTCTGGACGGTGACGACGAGCCGGGAGCCGTCCGGACCGGCCGTGAGACCGGTGAGGCGGGGGACGGCGACGTAGTGGTCGAGGTCGTGGAACGGGGTCTGCGCGGTTTCGCTCACCGCCCACGTCTACCACGCACGGGACGCCGGGTGGTCGTGAATTACCGTGCTACCCCTCGGTGCGCCGGGTCTGCTCCGCCTTCTCGGCCAGCATGGCGTTGTACGCCTCGAGCTCGGCGTCGCCGTCGCGTTCCGCCTTGCGGTCGGTGCGCCGGGCCTCGCGCGCGTCGGACCGGGTCCACGAGATCGCGACGCCGACGGCGAGGAGCAGGGTCGGCAGTTCACCGATGCCCCAGGCCACGGCGCCGCCCTTCTGCTGGTCCTCGATGGCGCTGGGTCCCCACGGCCGGCCGAGGAGGCCGAACCACTCGGGGACGAGCAGCGCGGTGCCGGACGTGAGCGCCACGCCGAAGAACGCGTGGAACGCCATGGTGGCGAACAGGAGCACGAGGCGCAGCGGGTACCCGGGCCGCGAGGGGCCGGGGTCGACGCCGATGAGCGCGTTCGCGAAGAGGTACCCGACGAGCGTGAAGTGGGCGACCATCCACAGGTGGCCGGCGTAGGTGTCCAGGGCGAGCTCGAACAGGGGCGTGAAGTAGAAGACGATCATCCCGCCCGCGAACAGGACGGCCGCGACCACGGGGTGCGCCATGAACCGGCCCCAGGCCGAGTGCACGAGCGTGAGCACCCACTCCCGGGGTCCCCGCGAGCCGTCCTTGCGGGCCGGGACCGCTCGGACCAGCAGCGTCACGGGTGCGGCGAGCACGAGGAAGAGGGGCACCACCATCGCCAGGACCATGTGCTGCACCATGTGGGCGCTGAACAGCACGTGCCCGTAGGTGGCGGCACCGCCGTTCGTGGCCCAGAACAGGACCACGATGCCCAGGCACCACGCGATGGTGCGCCCCACGGGCCACGCGTCGCCGCGTCGCCGCAGGCGCACCGTCCAGCCCACGTACACGACGAGTGCGGCGGCGCACGCGAACGCGAGGATGACGTCCCACTGGAACTCGGTGAACCAGCGCGCGAGCGTGGGCTCGGGCGGCAGGGGGTGACCCGTGACGATCTCGGCGGGGGTGCTGTCGGCGACCTCCTCGGACACGGGCGGGGCGGTCGAGCCGAGGGCCACCGCGACGCCGGACACGGCACCCATCACCCCGACCTCGACGGCCGCGAGCCGCCAGAACAGGCCGATCGCCGCGTTGCGGGTGGTCGTGGGGGACGCCAGCCGGGCGACGACGGTGGTCCGGTGCAGCCAGCCCAGCCCGCCCAGCACCACCAGGAGCGCGACCTTCACGATGAGCAGGACCCCGTAGTCGGTGTTCAGCTTGTCGAGCGATCCGATCCGGACCCAGGCGCTGACCAGCCCGGAGACCGCAACGGCGAGGAAGCACCAGAGGGCGATCCCGGAGTAGCGGCTGATGACGTCCGGCGTCGCCGCGTGCCGCACGCCGATCAGGGCGATGACCGCCAGGCCACCGATCCAGAGGGCCGCGCCGCCGAGGTGCAGGAACAGGGCCGAGACGGCGAGGTCGTGGCTGGCCGCCCCCGCGGCGTGCCCGGTCGAGGACTGCATGCCGAGCGCGACGAGGGGCAGCGCCAGCGTGGTCAGGGCGCCCACGGGTCCGCGCACGAGCAGGGCGAGGGCAGCCGTCACCGCGGCGACGACGACGATGCCCAGGTACGTGCGCCCGACCGTGATGGTCGAGACGTACTCCATGAGCGTGGGCCCGAACCCCTCCGCGTCCAGGGGCAGGTACGTGGACCACGAGAAGCGCAGGACGAGCTGGACCAGCGCGGCGAGCGTCCACAGACCCGCGGCCACACCCGCGACCCCGAGCGCCCGGTCGACCAGCGGGCCCTGCGGCAGCACGAACGCGGCCAGCGCGAGCGCGCCCACGGTGACGGCGACCGACAGCTCGGTGACCACCGTCGCCACGGGAGCGCCCCAGCGCACGACGGCGCCCGGGTCGGTGAAGCTGGCGAACGCGGTGAAGGCCCCGGAGAAGGCGCCGGCCGCGACCAGGGCCGCGAACGCGACGAGGACGGCGGCAGGCAGCGCGGCGACGAGCCACGACGGGCTCGCCGGGCCGCTCGCTGCGGCGGTCCGTGCTGGTCTACCGGTCCTGTTCCGGGCGTCGGTCGGGGTCACGCGGTCCAGCCTAGGCGTGCCGGGCCCCTGCTCTGACCGTCCCCGGGTGTCCGGTTGACCACGCCGTGAGCCAGGGCGAACCGGACATTCCGACGAAGTCCAGGAAAAGTTCGGCTGGATTATGCACCAAACCCAACCCTTTAGCCCTCTTCTGCGTTGTGACCAGTGTGGACCTCGCGAACATCATCACCGAGACCGACGACTCCGTGCCGTGCTCGGACCAGCCTGAGCTCTGGTTCGCGGAGCATCCGGCTGACCTCGAGGCGGCGAAGCGTGCGTGCGGCGACTGCCCGCTGAAGGCCCAGTGCCTCGCGGGTGCGCTGGCCCGCCGCGAGCCGTGGGGTGTCTGGGGCGGCGAGATCGTCGTCGACGGCACCGTGCGGAGCCGCAAGCGCCGCCGCGGCCGGCCGCGGTCGATCGGCGGCATGCGCGTGGCGTGAGGCCACGCGGTCCGGACGGCTTCGCGCCGTCCGACACCGGAACCTGCCCGGGGCACGGCGGCCGAGCCCAGCCGCCGTGACACGTCAGACCCTCAGGTCACCAGGGTGACCTGAGGGTCTGACGCGTTCGGGGTCAGCCCCAGACGAGGCCGCGGGCCGGGTCCTCCAGGACGCGCGCGACGTCGGACAGGAACCGGGCACCGAGCTCGCCGTCGGCCAGCCGGTGGTCGAAGCTGAAGCTGAGCGTCGTCACCCAGCGCGGCTTCACCTTGCCCTTGTGCACCCAGGGCTGCTGCCGGATCGCACCGAAAGCCAGTATCCCCGACTCCCCCGGGTTCAGGATCGGCGTACCGGTGTCGATACCGAAGACGCCGAGGTTGGTGATGGTGATGGTGCCGTCGGACATGTCGGTCACCGAGGTACGCCCGGCCCGCGCCGTCGCGGTCAGCCCGGCCAGCGCCTTCGCGATGCCGAGCAGGTCGAGCGTGTGGGCGTCCTTGATGTTCGGCACCACGAGACCCCGGGGCGTCGCCGCGGCGATGCCCAGGTTCACGTAGTGCTTGTAAACGATCTCCTGGGCCGCGTCGTCCCAGGATGCGTTGATCTGCGGGTGCCGCTTGACGGCCAGCAGCACCGCCTTCGCGGCCACCAGCAGCGGCGTCACCTTGACCTCGGCGAAGTCGCGGTCCTCCTTGAGGGCGGCCACGAGCTTCATCGTCCTGGTGACGTCCACGGTGTGCAGCACGGTCACGTGCGGTGCCGTGAAGGCGCTCGCGACCATCGCCTCGGCCGTGCGCTTGCGCACCGACCGCACCGGGACGCGCGTCTGCCGCCCGTCCGGGGACACCACGCCGGAGGCGAGCCACGGCTCGTCGTCCGGGTAGTGCGTCAGGGTCCGCACCGAGGAGCGCTCGGCGTGGGCGACCACGTCCTCGCGCGTGACGATGCCCCCCGGACCCGACGCGTGCACCCCCGCCAGGTCCACCCCCAGGTCCTTGGCGAGCTTGCGGACCGGCGGCTTGGCGAGCACGCGGGCGCGCGCGGCCGTGGTGGTCCCGTTGTCGGACGGCGGGGTGGCCGGCCTGGGCGCGGGCGGTGCCGCTGGCGCAGGGACGGGTGCCGGTGCGGGAGCCGGTGCCGGCGCGACGGCGACCGCGGCGGCCGGTGCCGGCGCCGCCGTCGACTGGAACCGGCGGCGGCGGCCGCTGGCCTTCGCCTCGGCGGTCCCGTACCCCACCAGCACCGACCCGGACCCCTCGTCCTGGGCGCCCTCGGCCGGGGCCGACGTCGCGGCACCGTTCGACGACGGCCCCGCGGGCGCACCGCCGCCGGACACCGCGATCTCGATGATCGCGGTGCCGACGTCCACGGTGGTGCCCGGCTCGACGAGCAGGGCGGAGACGGTCCCGGCCCAGGGCGACGGCAGGTCGACGAGCGACTTCGCCGTCTCGATCTCGACGATCGTCTGGTTCACCTCGACGGTGTCGCCCACGGCGACCCGCCACTCGACGATCTCCGCCTCGGTGAGACCCTCACCGACGTCGGGGAGCGGGAACCTCTGGTTGTTCGAGCTCACTGGCTGCTGGCTCCTTGCTCAGTGCGCGAAGGCACGGTCGACGGCGTCGAGCACACGGTCCACGCTCGGCAGGTACTCGTGCTCGTGCTTGGCCACGGGGTACGGCGTGTGGAATCCACCCACCCGGAGCACCGGCGACTCCAGCGCGTAGAAGCACTCCTCCGTGACGCGGGCCGCGATCTCCGCGCCCGCCCCGAAGAACACGGGCGCCTCGTGGATCACGACGCACCGCCCCGTCTTGCGCACGCTGGCCACGACGGCTCCGGTGTCGAGCGGCGAGATCGCGCGCAGGTCGACGACCTCGGCCGAGCGCCCCTCCTCCGCGAGCGCGGCGGCGGTCTTGAGCGCCGTCTCGACCGACGGCCCGTAGGCCACCAGGGTCACGTCGGTGCCGGTCCGGACCACCTGGGCGGCGTTGAGGGTCGCCGACCCGACCGGCACGTCGAGATCCACCTCGCCCTTGGCCCAGTAGCGGCCCTTGGGCTCGAAGAACACGACGGGATCCGGCGAGGCGATGGCCTCCTGGATCATCGTGTACGCGTCCTGCGGGCTGCTCGGGGAGACCACGCGCAGACCGGCGGTGTGCGCGAACAGCGCCTCCGGGCTCTCGCTGTGGTGCTCGACGGCGCCGATGCCACCGCCGTAGGGGATGCGGATGACCACGGGCATGTCGATCGCGCCGCGCGTGCGGTTGTGGATCTTGGCGAGCTGCGTGGTGATCTGGTTGAACGCCGGGAAGACGAACCCGTCGAACTGGATCTCGCAGACCGGCCGGTAGCCGCGCATGGCGAGGCCGATGGCGGTGCCGACGATGCCGGACTCCGCCAGCGGCGTGTCCACCACGCGCTCCTCGCCGAACTCCGCCTGCAGGCCGTCGGTGACCCGGAAGACGCCGCCCAGCGGGCCGATGTCCTCGCCCATGAGCAGCACCTTGTCGTCGCGCCGCATCGCGGCGCGCAGGCCCTCGTTGACGGCCTTGCCGAGCGTCAGGGTCTTCGTGCCCTCGGCGCGGGCGCCGGACGTGGTCTGCGTGCGTTCCGCCATGGTTGTCATCGTGCGCCTCCCTGGGCCGTCTCCGCGATCGCGTACTGCTCGGCCGGCGGGTCGCCGGCCTCGTATGCCTCGTACCAGGCCCGCTCCGAGGCGACGATGCCGTGCGGAGTGGCGTAGACGTCGTCGAACGTCGAGACGGGTGCTCCGCCGTCGAGGGCGCGGACGCCGGAACGGAGCCCCACGCCGAGCTCGTCGGCGGACGCCTGGACCTGGGCCACGAACTCGTCGTCGAGCTCGCCCTCGGCCCGCAGGAGCGCGGCGAGGCGGTCGATCGGGTCGCGACGCCGCCACACCTCCTCCTGGTCGGTGGTGCGGTACCGCGTCGGGTCGTCCGACGTCGTGTGGGCGCCCATGCGGTACGTGAACGCCTCGATGAAGCTGGGGCCCTGGCCCAGGCGGGCCCGCTCGAGGGCCTCCTGCGTCGCCGCGTAGACGGCGAGCACGTCGTTGCCGTCGACCCGCAGGCTCGGCATGCCGAACGCCTCGCCGCGCCGGTAGAGCGGGGTGCGGGTCTGGCGGCTGGTCGGCTCGGAGATGGCCCACTGGTTGTTCTGCAGGAAGAACACGACGGGCGCCTGGTTCACCGTGGCGTACACCATGGCCTCGTTGACGTCGCCCTGCGAGGTGGCGCCGTCGCCGAAGTAGGTGATCACGGCCGTGCCGTCGTGCTTGTCGAGCGGGGTGCCGTCGCGCTGGACGCCCATGGCGTAGCCGGTGGCGTGCAGCGCGTGCGCACCGATGACCACCGTGTAGACGTGCGCGTTGTGCTCGTTCGGGTCCCAGCCACCGTGGTCGGACCCGCGGAAGAACCGCAGCCGGTCGACGGTGTCCACGCCACGGACCTGCAGCACGCCGTGCTCCCGGTAGGACGGGAACACGAAGTCCTGCGGCCGCAGTGCGTAGGCGCTGCCGACCTGCGCGGCCTCCTGGCCACGAGAGGGTGCGTACAGGGCGAGCTCGCCCTGCCGCTGGAGCGACGTCGCCTCTTCGTCGAATCGGCGGGTCAGGACCATGTCGCGGTACATGCCACGGAGGTTCTCCGGGGTCAGGTCCGCTGCGCGGTCGCGGTACCCCTTGGTGCCGCGCGTGGTGACGCGGCGACCTTCGGGGTCGAGTAGCTGCAACGTCGGGATCGCCTCGTTGGAGCCGTTGGTCGTAGTCACACTTCCTCCTTCGACTGCGGACGCGAGCGCCCGCAGTTGCGGAGACGCCCGGCCCGTTCCGGGGACCTTTCCATCCTGGCACGGGTCCAGCCGGAAATATGGCCGATCCGCAACCTACGCTCTCGTAGCCTACGCAAGCGTAGGCTACGGCTCCGTAGGTCGGTCTGCCGCGATGTCGCCCAATCTCTCGGGGAGGCGTTTGTGGACTTCCGCCAACTGCCGCGACGCAGTCTCGGTGCGGCGCCCGACAGGGCTCCTGCGTCTCGCCGCCCGCCCGGCGATACCCGGGCGGGGGCAGGTCACGGTCGCTTCGTGGCGTGCACGGCCAGCACCGCGAAGACGACGGCGCACCCCGCCTGCACGGCCAGCGCCACCACCAGGCCGACGGCGAGACCGGCGTCGGACCCCGTGGCCTCCGCCGAGGCCGTGCCGTCCGCCGCGCTCGCCACCGCGTGGAAGAGCCCGCCGAGGAGCGCCACGCCCAGGCCCAGACCGAGCTGCTGCAGCGTGGTGAACAGTCCGCCCGCGGTGCCCGCGGCCCACGTCGGCGTGCGCGAGAGCACCGTCTGCAGCACGGGCCCGTACATCATCGCCTGGGCCGCGCCGAGCACGACCAGGAGCGGCTGCAGCGCCACGGGTGCGGACCCGCCGTCGTCGAGCCCCACGACCAGGGCGATCCCGAGCAGCGTGCCGGCCTGCCCCAGGGCGGCGTACGCCATGACCCGCGGCCCGACCCGGCGCAGGATCCGGGGCAGCAGCAGCGCCGTGACGAGGAAACCGAACCCGAACCCGAGCAGGTGCACCGCGGCGTCCCAGACGTCGGCACCCCACACGGTCTGCGAGTACTCCGAGATCTCGTAGAGGAAGGCGCCGTAGGTGACGAAGAAGAGCATCGTCATCAGCAGGCCGAGCCGGACGGCCGGGACGCGCAGCACGCTCGGCGGCACGACGGGCAGCAGCCCGCGGCGCTCGGCCCGCAGCTGGGCCACCACGAACACGGTGAGGAACACGGCCGAGACGGCCAGGAGCACCAGCGACCAGACCGGCCAGCCCGCGCCCGGGCCGGTCGTCAGCGGCACGACGAGCGCCACCAGGCCGCCGCCCAGCAGCACCGCTCCCGGCAGGTCGAGCGCGAGCGGGGCCTCCGACCGGGACTCGGGAACCTTGCGCAGCCCGGCCACCGCGCCGACCGCGATCGCGGCGGTGACGAGCTGGACGGCACGCCAGCCGAGGTGCCCGGGCAGCAGGACGGCGACCGCGCCCGCCACGACCTGGCCGCCGATGGTGGCGACGGCCCCGGCCGCGGTGAACAGGATGATCCCCCTGGTGCGCAGGTTCTCCGGCGCCGTGACCTGGATGGTGGAGAGCACCTGCGGCGTGAACAGCCCTGCCGCCAGGCCGAGTGCCGCACGCAGCACGACGAGGTCGGTCAGGCCCTGGGCCAGGGCGGTGAGCACCGCGAGCACGGCGAAGGACGTGAGCCCCGTCGCGAGGAGCCGGCGCCGGCCGTACCGGTCGCCGAGCCGGCCGGAGACGACCAGGCCGGCCGCGAACGTCGTCGTGTAGGCGGACAGCACGAGCCCGCCGGACGCCGTGCTCGTGCCCAGGTCCGCGGCGATGGCCGGGACCAGGAGGTTCACGGCTCCGAACGTGAAGTTGACCGGGAGGAAGCCGAGCAGCAGCACGGCCAGGCCCGCCGTGGTCAGCGCACGCGCCGGGACGCGCACGTCCTGGGCCGGCGCCGCCGCGGCGGTCAGCGAGGGGGATGTCGTCATGGTTCCACGGTGGCCCGCCCCGCATCCCGGTACCAGATGCGTGTTCATACCGGTACTGCCACCACCTGGTTAACCGGTGGCCCGGGGGTGACACTGGTTCGGTGACCACGACCGCGCCCGACCCGAAGGCGCTCGGCGCCTTCCTCCGCGAGCGCCGGGGCCGGGTCGATCCTGCCGACGTCGGGCTGCCGGAGGTCGGCCGGAGGCGTACCCCGGGGCTCCGTCGCGAGGAGGTGGCGCAGCTCGCCGGGGTCGGCGTCACCTGGTACACGTGGCTCGAGCAGGGGCGTGCGGCCAACCCGTCCGACCAGGTGCTCGGCGCGGTCGCGCGCGCTCTGCGGCTGTGCCACGAGGAGCGGCGGTACCTGATGATCCTCGCGGGCCGCGCTGCCGACACGGGGTCGGGCGCACCCGACCCGCTCATGCGGGTGCTGCCGGAGCACGTGATGCTCCTGGAGCGGATGCTCCCGTACCCCGCGGCGATCCAGACCGCCGCGTACGACCTCGTCGCGACCAACCGCAGCTACCGCTATCTCTTCGGTGACCTCGACGCCGTCGACCCGGCCGACCGGAACTGTGCGTGGCTCCTGTTCACCGACGACACGTGGCGCGCCGGCCTCGTGGAGCCCGAGGTGGTGCTGCGCGACCTCGCCGGGCGGCTCCGCGCCCGGGAGGCCGAGTTCCGCGGCAACCCGCGGTGGGGCGGGCTGCTCGACAGCCTGCGGGAGCAGTCGCCCGAGTTCGTGCGCTACTGGGCCGAGCACGAGGTGCGGGGCGACCGTCCGGGACAGCTGCGCCGCTACCGCTCGCCCCGGGTGGGGCGGGTCGACGTCATCCTCCAGAGCCTCTGGCTCGACCGGGGTCGCGGCGAGCGCATCGTCGTGCTGCTGCCCGCCGACGCCGCGTCGGCCCGTCGCCTGGAGCAGCTCGACTCCCTCGTCGGCGCGGCACCGGCCTGGACCGCGCGCGACGGGGTGGTGGAGGCCCTCACCGGCTGACGGCGTCGCCGCGGCCCGTGGTGCGGGCCTCCCTCAGAGCCAGGTGGACGCGATCGACAGGAACGCGTCGTTGGCCTCGGGCTCGCCGATCGTGACGCGGAGGCCATCGCCCGCGAACGGGCGCACGAGCACGCCGGACTCGCGGGCCTGGCCCGCGCGTTCGACGGTCCGCTCACCCAGCCCGAACCAGACGAAGTTCGCCTGCGTCTCGGGCAGGTCCCACCCCTGGTCGCGCAGGGCGTCCGTGACCCGGGTGCGCTCCGCGACGAGGGCGTCGACGCGCTGCATCAGCTCACCCTGCGCCTCGGGCGCGAGCGACGCGAGCGCCGCGACCTGGGCCAGGTGCGAGACGCCGAAGGGCGTCGACACCGCCCGGATGCCCGCGGCGAGGCCAGGCGCGGCGACGGCGTAGCCGACCCGCAGACCCGCCAGGCCGTACGCCTTGGACAGCGTGCGCAGCAGCACGACGTTGGGGTGCCGGCGCAGCAGGTCCACGCCGTCGGGCACCTGGGGATCACGGACGAACTCGAGGTAGGCCTCGTCGACGACGACGAGCACGTTCCGGGGCACCGCGGCCAGGAACGTCTCCAGCTCGTCGGAGTGCACCGCGGGGCCCGTCGGGTTGTTGGGCGTGCAGACCAGCACCACCCGCGTGGCGGGCGTGACGGCGGCCGCCATGGCGGGCAGGTCCAGCCGGCCCGTGCCCTCCTGCACCGGGACCATGACGGCCCGACCGCCCGCGACGGCCACCGCGATGGGGTACGCCTCGAACGACCGCCAGGGGAACACGACCTCGTCGCCGTGCTCGACGACCGCCTGCAGCACGTGGGCGAGCACCGCGACCGAGCCGTTGCCGACCACGACGTTCTCCGGTGCCACGCCCGTGTGTGCCGCGAGCGCCTCGACGAGCTCGCCGGCGTACATGTCCGGGTACCGGTTCACCTCCGTCGCGCCGCGGGCGATCGCGTCCAGCACGGAGGGCAGCGGCGGGTACGGGTTCTCGTTCGACGAGAGCTTCCAGGCCCGGGACCCGGCGGCGACGCGGGCACCGGGCACGTAGGCGGGCAGGGCCGACACGGCGGCGCGGAGCGGTACGGATGCTTCTTCCACGGAGGTCAGCATGCCACGATGGCCGGATGAAGCTCGTGGCGCGCATTCTCATCACCGCACTCGCGATCGGGCTGTCCGCCCTGATCCTCGGCTCGCACATGGACGTGGTGAGCGACGGCACCACGCTCGGCACGATCCTCGCCCTCGTGGTGGTGGCCGTGGTCTACGGCCTGGTCCACATGATCGTGAAGCCGATCGTCCAGCTCATCTCGCTGCCCCTCTACATCCTGACGCTCGGCCTGGTGTCGCTGCTGGTGAACACGCTCATGCTGTGGATCACGACGCTCATCACCAACCAGTCGTGGTTCTCGGACCAGCCCAACTGGGGGCTGGAGGTCAACGGCGGGTTCTGGTGGTACGTGCTGGCCGCGCTCGTGATCTCGGTGGTGCAGACGATCCTGCTGGCCGTGCTGCCCAACCGGGTCACGGACTGAGCCGGCCGCGTCGAGCGGCGGTCATCGAACCGTCCGTTCGACGCGGTAGTACGACGTGGTCACGGTGGTGCCCGCTGCTCCTGCTCCTGCTCCTGCTCCTGCTCCTGCTCCTGCTCCTGCTCCTGCTCCTGCTCCTGGGACGATCCGCTCGGTCACCCCGGCCACGCGCGGGTCACCCGTCCCGAGGGCCAGGTCCAGGGTGCGGACGTGCGTGGCGACCGCGTGCGCCGCGGGCACGCTGCCCGACGCCGCCCGGTCGGCCGGGCCCGTCGAGTCCCGCAGCGACCGGACCACGGTGACCCGGTCCGGGGTGCGCGGGTTCTCCGCGCCGGACCGGCCGTCGGTGTTCGAGACCAGCTCCTCCGGGGTCTCGAGGTGCAGCACCGGGACGCCCGGCGGCGGCGTCAGCAGACCGGTCGGTGCACCTGCGGTGACCAGGCCACCGACGCGGTAGCGGTCCGTGAACCCCGGGCGGGACACCAGCGCCGCGGCCGCCAGACCGCCCAGGCTGTGCCCGACGAACGTGACGGGCTCGTCCGCCCCGACACCGGAGTCCGCGAGCGCCTGCTCGATCGCGGCCGTCGCGCCGTCGGGCTGTCCGGCCATGAGCTCCAGGTCGGTCCGCCCGTCCCAGGGGTGGTCGGCCGGCAGCGCCGACTGGGTGCCGGGGACCAGCACCGTCCACGACACGGCGCCGTCGGCCCCTGCGGCACGCTGGACCGCGATCGTCGCGTCGGGTGCCCCGCCCGTGCCCGGGTAGAGGTCGTCGACGCGGGCGAGCGCCTCCTGGACCGACGCCGCCCGGGTGGTGGCCCAGCCGGGGAACGTCCCGCTCGCGAAGTCGCCCGCGCCCAGCCGGACCACGTCGACGCCGCCCGCGGTCTTCCCGATCAGTGGTGCCTCCCGGGAGAGGTGCGCCAGCACGCCCGCGCCGCCCGCGACGCCGGGCCGGCCCTGGGCCAGGGCGGGCTGCGAGAGCGCGACGCCCGCGCCCGCGCCCGCGAACGCCTCGTCCGTGTACGGGGCCCCGGCGCGTGCTGCGGCGACGCCCGCCCAGCCGACGACCGTCGTGGACGCGCCGCCCGTGAGCACGTCGCCGCCACGCAGGCCGGCGAGCCCTGCTCCGCCCAGCGCGGCCAGCCCTGCCACGCCCGGTCCGCCCAGCGTGCCGAGCGCGGCACCGGCGCCGAAGGCGCCCGCCGTGACCAGCGCGCCCAGCAGGCGTTCCGCGGTCGACTCGGCCTCCTCGTACAGCCCCGCGGCCCGCAGCAGGCGCCAGGCGAGCAGCTCGCACAGCTCGGCGCGGACCATGATGCTCCGCGCCGCCTCCCGGACCGCCGCGTCCAGCGCGAGCGTCTGCGCGGCGAGCGCAACGGGCTCCGCACCGGTCACACGGGTCCCCGCACCGGGGCGGAGCACGTCCCCCGTGGCCACCGCGCAGCAGGTGACCGCGGTCCGCAGGTCTGCGGCGGCGCCGTGCAGCCGCGCGGCCGCGCGGCGTACCGAGTCCGACTCGACGGCCGAGGTGCCGGAACCGCCGTACACGGTGACGGTGTCGGCGGGAGCGAGCGGACCGCTCGGCGAGCTCACCACGGCCGGCCGGCCGCTGTCGCCGCCTGGACGGCGGCCGCCCGCCGCGTGGCGTCGTCCAGGAGCAGCCGGTCCCCGACGAGCCCGTGGAGCACCTCGTCGATCCCGCCGCGGAAGAGGTCCGCGGCGCGGGCCGCCCACTCCACCTCGCGGGCGGCCCGCAGACCGTCGATGGCCAGCTCGGTCATCCGGCCTGCCTCCGCCAGCGCCGAGACCGTGTCGTGGCCCGGTGCGCCCTCGCTCACCGTGTCGTTCCACCCGGTCGTGTCGTTCCACCCGGTCGTGTCGTTCCGTCCGGTCGTGTCGTTCCGTCCACCGGCATCCCCCTGACGTCGTCTGCCGTCCCGTCCTCGTCCCGCACGACAGTAGGCGCCGGGCCGGACGGTGGCCTCCGTCTCCGAGGGAGCCTGTGCACAAGGGGTGGACGAGGCGGGATGTGGTCGAGCCACGTGCCGCGGCACGGCGTCGGGAGGGACCGTCGGGCCGCGCGCCGAAGTCCCTCAGACCCTGGGCCCGAGCACGAGCCGCAGGGCGTGGCGGGCGTGAGCCCGCGCCTCGTCCCGCGTCGGTGCGGGCGTGAGCCCGAGCAGGCGCCGTCGGTGCGCCTCGCCGAGCAGCAGCGTGTAGAGCGGCTCTGCCGATCCGTGGTCGGGGCCGAGGCTTGCGGCGAGCACCTCGATCGAGCGGGCCGGTCCGCGTTCGTAGAACGTCGCCGCGAGCCGCGGCAGCTGGCGAGACTCGGCGACGACCAGGCGGTGGAGCGTGACGGCGTCGTCCCCGTGCAGGATGTGCACCATCCGCGTGGCGAGCTCCTCCAGGTCCGCGCCGTCGTGGACCACCGGCCGCTCGTGGACGTGCAGTCGCTCCACGGCGGCGAAGAAGAGGCCGGTCTTGTCGGTGAAGTGCCGGTAGACGGTGCGCTTGGTCGCCCCCACCGCCAGCGCCACCGCCTCGATCGTCGTGCCGGTGAACCCGCGCTCGGCGAACAGGCGCACAGCGGCCGCCAGGATCTCCTCCCGCCGGGCATCGACGTCCTCGCGGCGCGGGCGACCCGGACCACGCCGCCGTCCGCCTGTGGCGTCGGTCTCTCTGCTCTCGTGCTCCACACTCGTAATGATACGTTGTCGTTTCATTGATCGGAGGAGGACCGATGGCCGGGGAACGACTGCTGCACGTGGCCTTCAGCGACGACTGGGAGGCCTGCGAGCGCTTCGGGGAGTACGACGTCGCGACGCGCAGCACGCTGTTCGATGACACCGGGTACCTCCATGCCACCACCGCGGAGGGTCTGCCGGCGGTGCTGCGCGAGGTCTACGGCGACGCGTCCGAACCCCTCGTGCTCGCCGTGATCGACGAGGCCGCCCTCGCCGACCAGGGCATCACGGTGCGCTGGGAGGCCGGCGCGGGACCGGACGGCTCCGCGGCGCCACGCATCGAGGGCACGCTGCAGATGGATGGCGTCACGGTGCCCGCGGTGCTCCCGGTGGGGCGGGACGCCGGCGGGTGGGTGGCCCCGGACCTCGACGCGTGGCACGTGCGCCGGACACCGCCGCCCGGCGTCGGCTAGGTCGCATGGGAGAATGGGCGCCGTGAACGACACCTCGCCGCAGACCGCCCAGCCCGCCCGCGTCACCCTCGCGGAGGTGAGCCCGGCCATCGCGCTCGGCCCGCTGGACGGCCGGTACCGCAAGGCTGTCGCCCCGCTCGTGGACCACCTGAGCGAGGCCGCGCTGAACCGCGAGCGCCTCCACGTCGAGGTGGAGTGGCTGATCACGCTGTGCAACGGCACTCCCGGCTCCGCGGCGCCGGTGGTGCCCGGGGCGCCCACGCTGACGTCGCAGGAGATCGACTACCTGCGCGCGATCCCGGCGACGTTCGGCGCGGACGAGATCGCCGAGCTGGCCGAGATCGAGCGCGAGACGGTGCACGACGTCAAGGCGGTCGAGTACTTCATCAAGCGCCGGATCGCCGCGGCGCCCGAGGTGCTCGGCGAGACCAGCCTGCCGGCAGCGAGCGAGCTGGTGCACTTCGCGTGCACCAGCGAGGACATCAACAACCTGTCGTACGCGCTGATGGTCCGGGGCGCGGTCCGGCAGGTGTGGCTGCCGGCGGCGACCGCCGTCGTCGACCAGCTCGCGGGCATGGCGCGCGAGCACGCCGCCGCTCCCCTGCTGTCGCGGACGCACGGCCAGCCCGCCACGCCGTCCACCCTGGGCAAGGAGCTGGCCGTCCTGGCGCACCGCCTGCGGCGGCAGCTCCGCCGCGTCGAGGGCGCCGAGTTCCTGGGCAAGCTGAACGGCGCGACCGGCACCTACGGCGCGCACACCGTCGCCGTGCCCGGGGCCGACTGGCCCGCGGTGTCCAAGGCGTTCGTCGAGGGTCTCGGCCTGGACTGGAACCCGCTGACCACCCAGATCGAGTCACACGACTGGCAGGCCGAGGTGTACGCCGACGTCGCGCGGTTCAACCGGATTCTGCACAACCTCGCGACGGACGTGTGGACCTACATCTCGCTGGGGTTCTTCACGCAGATCCCGGTCGCCGGGGCCACCGGCTCGTCCACGATGCCGCACAAGGTGAACCCGATCCGGTTCGAGAACGCCGAGGCCAACCTCGAGATCTCGTGCTCCCTGCTGGACACCCTCTCGGCGACGCTGGTGACGAGCCGTCTGCAGCGCGACCTCACCGACTCCACGACCCAGCGCAACATCGGGCCTGCGTTCGGGCACAGCCTCCTGGCCATCGACAACGTGTCGCGCGGTCTGGACCGGCTCGCCGTGAACGAGACGCTGCTGCGTGAGGACCTCGACGCCAACTGGGAGGTGCTGGGCGAGCCCGTCCAGTCCGCGATGCGCGCGGCCTCGGTCGCGGGCGTGCCCGGCATGGAGAACCCGTACGAGCGTCTCAAGGACCTGACCCGCGGCCAGCGCGTGGACGGTGCGCGCATGCGCGAGTTCGTGGCCGGGCTCGGTCTGCCCGACGACGTCACGGCGCGCCTGACCGACCTCACCCCGGCCACGTACACGGGCCTGGCGGAGCAGCTGGTCAAGGACTATCTGGACTGACCCGCTCGCCTAGGGTCGGGGTCATGACCACGCCCGAGACCGCTCCCGTCGACACCTGGCTGGCCGTCACCCGCGAGGACGGCGAGACCGTCGGCTATCTCGAACCCCTGACCGCCGACTACTCCGACGTGATCCCGCGCAACCGGCTCGGTCACGCCGTCGGCGCTGCGGGCGACTACCACGCGGCCGAGGAGCTCGTGCTGGACCGGGGTCTGCGTGAGCTCGCGCAGCACTGGCAGGTCGACGGCGAGGGTCCCGAGCTGGCGATCAGCGAGCTGTCGCCGGACGGGATCGTGCTGCGTGACGCCCTCCTGTCCAAGGCCCTGGTCCGCTCGGAAGCGGTCCACGTCGCCTGGCCGGACGTCTCACGCCGGCTGCGCCCCGCCGGCGACTGAGTGCGGGATCCCCGCCCTTCCTGACGGTCGTCAGGGGCGAGGATCCCGCACTCGGTACGGCCGGTCAGGCGGTGCGGAGGTCGCCGATACGCACCGTGCGGCGGCGGGCGACCATCAGGGTCGTCACCGCCAGGGACGCCGCGGTCCACAGCACCACCGACGCGATCACCATCCCGACCCCGCCCGTGCCCGGCTCCACGAGCCGGCCGAGCCCGACGGTCGCGGGGCCGACCGGCAGGAACGCCGTGAGCCCCTCCAGGACGGCGGGAACCGTCGACACGACGCCGGTCGCGATGACCAGGACCGCGACGAGCAGGCTCACGCCGCGTCCCACGTGACCGAGCGCGGCCGCGAGCGCCTGGTTGGCCGCGACGAAGGCGACCGAGACGAGCGCGCCGAAGCCCATCGTCGCGATCCAGCCGCCGACGTCGAGGCTCTCGATGCCCGCGAGCACCGCTCCTGTCGCCAGGCCGGTGACCAGGCCGACGACCGCCGGGACGGCCAGGGTCTCCAGGGCGAGCCGCAGGGCGCCGCGCGTCGAACCGCGAGCGTGCAGCGGCACCGGCGTGAACACGACCATGAGCGCCAGAGCACCCAGCCAGAGCGCCAGGACCGCGAACATCGGGCCGGTCGCCCCCGTGTCGAGGTCGGTGACCTCACCGTCCGTGGCCACCGGGTCGGCCACGACGGACGCGAGCGACCTGCGCTCGTTCTCGGTGTACGAAGGGATCTCCTCGGTGGCCTGGTCCAGGCCGTCGGAGAGGTCCTGCGCGCCGCCGGCCAGCTCGCCGACACCGTCCGCGAGACCGCCGACGCCGGTCGCGAGCTGGCTGGTGCCCGTCTCGAGCTGGCCCACCCCGTCGGCGAGCTGCGTGGCCCCCGAGGCGATGCCGCCCGCGCCGCCGGAGAGCTCGCGGGCGCCGGAGGCGAGCGCACCCACGCCGCCAGCGGCCTGGTCGGCGCCGGAAGCCAGCTCGGCGAGCCCACCCGAGAGCTGGTGTGCGCCGTCGGCAAGGGCCGACGCCCCGCCCGCGACCTGCTCGGTCCCGCCTGCGAGCTCGTTCGCACCCTGCGCGAGGCCGCTGATGCCTGCCTGGAGCTCGTAGAGACCGGTCGGCTCCTTGCCAGGTGTGCCTGCGAGACCACTCACACCGCCGGCAACCTGGGCAGCACCCGCCTTGAGCCCTTCGAGCTGGGGAAGCTTTGCGCAGAAGTCCGCGTAGAACGGAGCCGCGAGCGGGTTGTCGCACGCCTCCGCGATCCCGTCGACCAGTCCGGCGACGCCGTCCGACACGTCGTCCGCGCCCACCGCGAGCTGTGCTGCGGCGTCCGCCGGTCCTGGCTGGTCCGCGGTGCCCTGCAGCTTCGCCGCCGTCGCCGACAGGCCGCCGGCCAGCCGCTTCGCCCCTTCGGCGGTCAGGCCAGCACCCGCCGCCAGCTCGTTGGCGCCGGCGGTGAGCTCTGCGGCGCCGTCCGCGGACTGCCCGGCGCCCGTGGCCAGCTGGCTCACGCCCGCCGCAGCCTGGTCGGCGCCCGCCGCCCACTGGTTCGCGCCCGTGGCCCACTGGCCGGCGCCGCCGGCCAGGCCGGACACGCCGTCGCCCAGGCCGGCGACGCCCTCGGAGGTCTGGCGGGCTCCGTCGGCGAGCTGCTGCGCGCCCTCGCCCGCCTCGGTCGCGCCGTCGGCGAGCTGCCCGGCGCCGTCCGCGGCTTTGCCGAGCTCCTCCGACAGCGTGGAGAACCCGACGAGCACGTTGTCCACGTACGTCTCGGTGAGGGTGCTGCCGAGCACGCCGGTGGCGGTCTGGGCCACCACCTGCGCGAGGGCGTCGTCGAGCACGCGGCCGTTGGTCGGCGTCGCGACGTCGATGGTCGCCTGGCGAGCGTCGGACGGGTCGTCGCTGCCGAAGGAGGTCGCCGCGGCGGAGAAGTCCTCCGGGATGGTCACGACGGCGGCGTACGTGCCGTCGGCCAGGCCGTCGGCCGCGCCCTGCTCGTCGGTGATCTCCCAGTCGTAGCTGGCGTCGGAGGCGGGCACCGCCGCGGCCTCGCCGGCCTCGACGTCCGCCGTCTCGCCTCCGCTCACCAGTCCCGCGGCGAGCTGCCGCCCGAGCGGCACCGTCTGACCGTCCACCTCGACGGGCTCGTCGAGGTTCACGATCGCCGCCTTGACCGTGTCGAGGCGCTCCTGCGGGTTCCACAGGGCAGAGATCAGCAGCCCCAGGATCATCAGCGGGAGGAGCGCCACGGCCACCGCCCGCCAGGGGTTGCGGAAGGGCTCGGGCCGCAGCCATCTCGTCGCGGTGCTCATGCCCGCACCTCCTGCTCCGTCACGGCGGACTCCTGGTCACGTTCTGTCGGGGTATCGGCACCGGGACTGACGTCCAGCATCGGGGTGCCTGCCGGTGCGAGGTCGGTGGCCGCGACGCCCGTCGAGCCGAGCAGCACCGCGACGCCGTCGCGCTGCGCCCCCGCGAGCGCCTGGGCCAGCTCCGCGCGTGCCGCGAGGTCGCCGACCGTCTCGGTACCGTCCACGACGAGCACCGCGGGCTTGTCGCGCAGCGCGCGGCGGACCGCCTCGGCGGGGTGCCCGCCCTCAGCGGCGGAGTCGACGACCGCCGCCCGGCGCCGCACCGAGGACGCCCGTTCGGGCAGCACCAGCCCGGCCGTCTTGGCCACGCCGCCGGTGAGGGCGAGCCGGCCGGACACGGCCAGCAGGAACGCGCTCACGGGGGCGGTGGCGTCGCCGCGGACCAGCAGCGCGCCGCCGTCGGGCACCCGCACGCTGACGGGGCCGACGACCCGGCCAGAGCGGCCGCCCACCTCCAGGTCCTGGGCCGCCACGGCGTCGTCCGCGCCCGGCTCGGGCCAGTCGGCGAGCGACAGCTCGCGCGCCAGGCCCTCCCCCTCGACGTCGAACGACGGCAGCGCATGGTCGAGCCACCGGGGCATGTACCAGGCCTTCTCACCGAGCAGCGCCAGCACCGCGGGCACGAAGACCATGCGCACCACGAAGGCGTCCACGGCCACGCCCACCGCGAGGCCGAGCGCGATCGGCTTGAGGTTCATGTCGCCGTGCGGCACGAACGCGACGAAGACCGCGATCATGATGACCGCCGCGGCCGTGACGACCTTGGCCGAGCCCTGGAACCCGGTCGTGACCGCGTGCCGCGCGCTGCCGCCGTGCACGTAGTCCTCGCGCATGCGGGAGACGAGGAACACCTCGTAGTCCATGGCCAGGCCGAACAGGATGCCCATGAGGACGATCGGCATGAAGCTGATGACCGGTCCGGTGCGCGTCACGTTGAGCGCCTCGGCGAAGACGCCGTGCTCGAACACGAGCGAGACCACGCCGAACGCCGCGCCCACGGAGAACAGGTAGCCGACCGTCGCCTTGATCGGCACGGCGATCGAGCGGAACACCATGGTCAGCAGGATCAGCGACAGGCCGACCACGACGAGGGCGAACGGCAGCAGCGCGTCGCCGAGCTTGTCCGACACGTCGATGCCGACGGCCGTGAAGCCGGTGACGGCCAGGTCCACGCCGTACTCGTCGAGGAAGCGGTCGTGCAGGCCGCGGATCTCGCGGACCAGGTCCTCCGTCTCGGCCGACGTCGGCCCCCCCTCGGGAACCACCTGGATGATGCCGGTGTCGGCCGTCATGTTCGGGGTCGCGAGCGGCACGTCGGCCACGCCCGGCAGGTCCTCGATCTCGCCGGCGATCTGGTCCATGAGGGCCAGGGGGTCCGTGCTGGTCACGATCGAGCCGGTGACGATCAGCGGGCCGTTGAAGCCGTCGCCGAAGTGCTCCGAGACGAGGTCGTACGTGACGCGGGCCGGGTCGTCCTCCTCCATGACGCCCGCGTCCGGCAGGGCCAGCCGCAGGTCCAGCGCGGGGTAGCTGAGCGCACCCATCGCCGCGATCACCAGCACGACCGTCAGCGCCGGGATCTTGGTCACGGCACGCACCCAGCCGCTGAAGAACCGGTTCGGCCGGGCCTCCGCGGCCGCGGGCACGGCCTGGGCGCGGCGCCGGGTCACCTCGGTGTCCACCTCGGCGTCGGACTCGGCCGCCTCGGCCGCGGCCTCCCGTGCCGCGGCACGCCGCGCCCTACGGGACGGCCGGGGCCGCAGTCGCTCGCCCGCGAACCCGAGGAG
The DNA here is from genome assembly GCF_024171955.1 of Promicromonospora thailandica. GTDB lineage: Bacteria > Actinomycetota > Actinomycetes > Actinomycetales > Cellulomonadaceae > Promicromonospora > Promicromonospora thailandica. Next base: position 64,257 of record NZ_JAMTCS010000007.1, read on the forward strand.
GGCGGGCAGCAGGGTCAGCGACACGAGCACCGTGATGCCGACCGTCACCGCGGCCGCGACACCCATGATCGTCAGGAAGGGGATGCCGGCCACGCCGAGCCCGACCAGCGCGATCATCACGGTGAGACCCGCGAACACGACGGCCGAGCCGGCCGTGGCGGTCGCCCGGGCGATCGACTCCTGCACCGGCAGCCCGGTCCCGAGCTGCTCCCGGTGCCGCGACACGATGAACAGGGCGTAGTCGATGCCGACGGCGAGACCGAGCATCACCGCCAACATCGGTGTGGTCGAGTTGATGGGCCCGAGGACCGTGGCCGCGAACAGCAGGCCCATCGACGCCCCGACGCCCAGCAGCGCGTTGAGCAGCGGCAGGCCGGCGGCGACGAGCGACCCGAGCGTCAGCACGAGCACCACGAGCGCGACCAGCAGGCCGATGCCCTCCGTCAGGGTCATCTCGGGGAACTTCGAGGAGAAGAGCTGGCCGCCCAGGTGCGCCTCGGCGCCGTCGGGCAGGGCCTGCGCGAGCGCGTCCGCCTCGACGCCCAGCGCGTCCTTGGTCTCGTCCGTGATGGAGCCCTGGTCGCCGTCGAGCTGGATCGTGAGGAGCGTCGCACGCTCGTCGTCGGACACCGAGGCCGGCATCTGGTCGTCGAACGGCGACGTGACGACCTCGACCTGGGAGACGTCGCCGAGGTTCTCGACGCCGTCCTCGATCGCGGAGCGCATGGCACCGTCGTTGATCGTCCCGCCCTCGGGTGCGACGACGATCACCTGCGCGGAGGCGCCGCTGACCTGCGGGAACGTCGCCGCGAGGCGGTCGAGGGCCGCCTGTGACTCCGTGCCGGGGATGGACACCTGGTTGTCGAGGCCTTGCTGCAGCAGGCCGGCCGCGCCGCCCACGAGGACGAGCGCCACGACCCAGAGGGCTACGACGAGCCTCCGGGCGTGTACGGCCCAGCGGCCGAGCGAGTAGAGGACGGAGGACACGCACACTCCTGGGACGAGGCGGGGACCGAGGGGAAGGCTTTCGATGCACCACTGTATCCGATGCACGAGTGCATCGGATACACGGGTGTATTGGTAGACTGGTCACCCCGATACCTGAGGAGCTGCTGTGACCACCGGACCCGCCAGTGACGTCGGCTCGGGGTCGTCCGTCGAGCGCGCGTTCGCCACGGCCCTGACCCCCCGGCGCGAACGGACGCGCGAGCGCCTGCTCGACGCCGCATACACGGTCTTCGCACAGCACGGCATCCGCGGCGCGTCCATCGAGGCCGTGTGCGAGGCCGCCGGGTTCACGCGCGGGGCCTTCTACTCGAACTTCAGCAGCAAGGAGGAGCTCTTCCTCGCCCTCGCCGAGCGGGCGATGCGCCGGCAGCTCGTCGCGCTGGAGTCCATCACGAAGAACCTCGAGCCCGAGGTCGTGCGCTGCGGCGCCGTCAATCCGGACGCGATCAGCACGATCCTGTCGGTGATGACCCCGGACGCCGGGGACGCCCGGCAGTGGACGCTGATGCGCGCCGAGCTCGAGCTGCTCGCGATGCGGGACCCCGAGGTCGGGCGCCCGTTCCTCGCGCAGGAGCAGATGATCCGCACCGAGCTCGGGTCAGCGATCGAGGGGATCCTCGACGACTTCGGCCTGCGCTTCACCATCGACCAGCGCACCGCGGTCGACCTGCTGCTCGGCGCCTACGAGTCCTCGGCGCGGGTCGCGGTCACGGCGAGCCAGGTCCAGGAGGAGGACGGCGATGCCGTGCCCGGCACCGCCGTCCTGAGCCAGCTCGTCAACCTCCTGGTCACGACAGCGGACTGAGCCGGCCCCACCGGCTCAGCCGGTGGGGCTCAGGCCAGCGCCTCGTCGACCAGGGTCCGCGCCGCGTCCTGCACCTCGGCGAGGTGGTCCGCGGAGACGAACGACTCCGCGTAGATCTTGTAGACGTCCTCCGTGCCGCTCGGGCGCGCGGCGAACCACGCGTCCGCGGTGCTGACCTTGAGACCGCCGATCGCGGCGCCGTTGCCCGGCGCCTCGGTGAGCGTGGCCGTGATGTCCTGACCCGCGAGCGTGGTGGACGTGACGTCGGACGGCGACAGCGCGGCCAGGCGCGCCTTCTGCTCACGGGTGGCGGCGGCGTCGACGCGGGCGTACCAGCTCTGCCCGTGGCGCTCGACCTGCGCCGTGTGGTGCTCGGACGGCGACCGTCCCGTGGTCGCCAGGATCTCCGAGGCGAGCAGCGCGAGCAGGATCCCGTCCTTGTCGGTGGACCAGACGCGGCCGTCCTTGCGCAGGAACGAGGCCCCCGCCGACTCCTCGCCGCCGAACCCGACCTCGCCCGAGAGCAGGCCCGGCACGAACCACTTGAACCCGACCGGCACCTCGACCAGGCGCCGGTCCAGGCCCGCGGCCACGCGGTCGATCAGGGCGGACGACACGAGCGTCTTGCCGATCGCCGCCCCCGTCGGCCAGCTGGGGCGCGCCCCGCCGAACAGGTACTCGACGGCCACCGCGAGGAAGTGGTTCGGGTTCATCAGACCGTCGGCCGTGACGATGCCGTGCCGGTCGGAGTCGGCATCGTTGCCGGTCGCGACGTCGAACGGCGCGCCGCCGTCTGGTCCCGTCATCTTCTCGACCAGCGAGGCCATGGCGTAGGGCGAGCTGCAGTCCATGCGGATCTTGCCGTCCCAGTCGAGCGTCATGAACGCCCAGCGCGGGTCGACCTGAGGGTTCACGACGGTCAGGTCGAGGTCGTACCGCTCGGCGATCGCGCCCCAGTACTCGACGGACGCCCCGCCCAGGGGGTCGGCGCCGATCCGCACACCGGACGTCCGGATCGCCTCGAGGTCGAGCACGTTCGCCAGGTCGTCCACGTAGGTCGAGAGGTAGTCGTGCCGGTGGGTCCGGTCCGACGCGAGCGCGTCGTCCAGCGACACCCGCCTCACCTGGCCGACCCCGGTGCGCAGGATCTCGTTCGCGCGGTCCGCGATCCAGCCCGTCGCGTCGGAGTCGGCGGGCCCGCCGTGCGGCGGGTTGTACTTGAAGCCGCCGTCGCGCGGCGGGTTGTGCGACGGCGTCACGACGATCCCGTCCGCCAGGCCCGACCCGGGCGCGGCGAGGCCCGGCGTCCCCTCCGCGAACCGCGTCTGGTTGTGCAGCAGGATCGACTGGCTGACGGCGGGAGTCGGCGTCCAGGAGTCGCGCGCGTCGACCATGACGTCGACCTCGGCGGCGGCCAGCACCTCCAGCGCCGTCTGCCAGGCCGGCTGGGAGAGGGCGTGCGTGTCGCGTCCGATGAACAGGGGGCCGTCGGTGCCCTGGCCGCGCCGGTACTCCACGATCGCCGCGGTGATCGCCACGATGTGCGCCTCGTTGAAGGCGTGGTCGAGGCTCGAACCACGATGGCCCGAGGTGCCGAAGACGACCTGCTGCCCCGGGTCGTCCGGGTCGGGCACGAGGTCGTAGTAGGCGCCGACCACCCGGTCGACGTCGATCAGGTCACTGGGCTGGGCAGGAGTTCCGGCGCGCGCATCCATGCGGTCGATACTGCCAGGTACCGGCCACGGACGTCGCCGGTCTCACCTCCGCCACGCGCGGCGCCGTCGTAGGCTGACCGTATGTTCCCGCCGATGCAGCCCGAGGTCCCCACGGTCCACCCCAGCGAGCTCGACCCCGCCTCGCCCGTCCCGGACGGGACGACCCTGCTCGACGTCCGCGAGCAGGACGAGTGGGACGCCGGCCACGCACCCGGGGCCGTGCACATCCCGCTGGGCGACCTGCCCGCCCGGTTCGGTGAGCTCGACGCGGAGTCCCCGGTCCTGGTCCTGTGCCACTCCGGCGGACGCTCCGCGCGGGCTACGCAGTGGCTCAACGAGGCGGTCGGTCTCGAGGCGACCAACATCGACGGCGGCATCGTCGCCTGGGCGGGCGCGGGCCTGCCGGTCGAGCGCTGAGGTCGTGCGCTGACGGTTACCGGGCGACGCGCGGGCGGCTCGGACCGGACTCGTTCCACACCCGGTCCAGCGCGGTGACCACGTAGGTGTACCGCACGCCTGGCGCCGCCGTCGTGTCCAGCCACGAGTGGACGCGCCCGCTCGCCGAGCGGAACGTGCCGACGAGGTTCGCCGGGTCGTCGATGTCCACGGCGTCGACGGCGCCCCGCACGCGGTAGACCGCGAACGACGTCGCCCGCGCGATCCGGGACCCGATGTCGGTGACGTGCAGCCGGACCCCGTCGTCGACCCGCCGGGCGTTCGCGAGCACCGGGGCGGCGACGGGATCGGCCGGCAGGTGCGGCATAGGCGGGATCAGGGCGGGGTGCCGGTAGTGGTCCGCGACGACCCGCGACATGCCGCCCTGCGGGTCGGCGGGCACGTGCACCGCCGAGTAGTAGACGTTGCCGTGCACGGGGCCGACGTCGCGGCTGACCTCCCGGCACAGGTCCACGTGGTTCGTGAGCTCCTCGGGGTCGGTGAAGACCCCGCTCGTCATCTTGTAGAGGGCCTCCCCCACGTAGAGCTGGGTGCCCGACTGCGCCGCGACCTCGGCCCACCACGGCACGAGCGCCGCGTAGTCGGCCACGGCGAGGCCGATCTGCCAGTAGATCTGCGGGTTGACGTAGTCGAGCCAGCCCTCCAGCACCCACTTGCGGGTGTCGGCGTACTGGTCGTCGTACGACTGGGAGCCGGCGGTGTCCGAGCCCAGGGGGTCCGTCGAGGAGTTGCGCCAGATGCCGAACGGGCTGATCCCGAACTTGACCCAGGGCTTGACCGCCTTGATGCGGGAGCTCATCGTCTCGACGAAGCGGTCCACGTTGTCGCGGCGCCAGTCCTCGATCGCGTCGAACCCCGCCCCGTACCGCTCGTAGGTCGCGGTGTCGGGGACCGTCTCGCCCGGCACGGGGTACGGGTAGAAGTAGTCGTCGAAGTGCACACCGTCGATGTCGTAGCTCTCGACCGCGTGCAGGATCGCCCGCTGGATGTGCTCCCGTGCCTCGGGGATGCCCGGGTCGAAGTAGAGGCGGCCACCGTACGCCCACACCCAGTCGGGGTGCTGTCGCGCCGGGTGGTCGGCCACGAGCAGGGCTGGGTCGGGCTGCATCGAGACGCGGTACGGGTTGAACCACGCGTGCAGCTCGATGTTGCGCGCGTGCGCCTCGGCGACCATGAAGGCCAGCGGGTCGTAGCCGGGATCCTGCCCCTGCGTGCCGGTCAGGTACTGCGACCACGGCTCGTACGGGCTGTCCCAGAACGCGTCGGCGGTCGGACGCACCTGGACGAAGACGGCGTTGAGCCCGTTCTCGCGCGCCACCTCCAGGTGCCGCACGAACTCGGCCTTCTGCGCCTCCGCGTCCAGGCCGCTGGCCGACGGCCAGTCGATGTTGGCGACCGAGGCGATCCACATGGCGCGCAGCTCGCGCTTGAGGTTCAGGTCCGACGACGGCCGCGGCGACGCGTTGCCCGTCATCGCCGTCGCCCCGAGCGCCGTGGCCGGGTCGAGCGCGGCGATCGTGACGCTGATCGCCGCGGCAGCCGTGCCGGCCGCCGCCATCGTGAGGAACTCCCGGCGGCCGAGCCCGGCCATCGCTCCCCGCACCCCACCTCCGGTCCGGTCCGGCGAGAGCGACCTCGTGCGTGCCCAGGCGGGCATCGGTGTCGCCTCAGGGCGGGCGGGGTGCCTCACGTGCTCGACCTCCGGTACTGGCTGCTGGGGGTTGGTGCCGTGGTGCTGTCGTCGTCGGGATGCCGTCGGCCCGCGCCCGTAGGGGCGCGGGCCGACGGTGCAAGTTGGCCGGCGTCGATCGGCAGATTGAGGTGACGAACAATGCCACCGGGCGACGCCGTGGGGAAACTCTCGCACATCCCGCTCCGGATGTGAAGTTGCAGAGCAATTCAAGTTGTGGAACCAATTTTCACGCTCTGGCGAGGGCGAGAGTGAACCCCCTGGTGAGAGCCGCGATCAGGACGAGAGCGGCGCCCGGAGGAGGTCGTCGTACTCCGGGGCGTGCTTGAGGACGTAGGCACGGATATACGGACAGAGCGGGACGATCTTGCTGCCCGCCTCGCGCACGGCGCCGAGCGCCGCCTTCGCGAGCTGCCCGGCCAGGCCGCGGCCCTCGTACGCCTCGAACACCTCGGTGTGCAGGAAGATGACGGTGCCGGGCTCCGTCTCGTAGACGGCAAAGCCGGCCAGCGTGCCGTCGACGGTCACCTCGAAGCGCGACTCCTGAGGGTTGTCGGTCACGGTCACCTGTGGTTCGTCGGTCATGCGGACCATCGTGCGGCCTCGAGGGCACGTCGGGCCAGCGGGCCGGACGCCTCGGAGCACGGAGGCGATGTCAGTGGCGGGTGCGAGACTCGATCCGTGCCAGCGACCCACGTCCCGCCCCGCTCCAACCCCTACGTGGAGCTGCTCCGCACCCCTGGCGCGCTCAAGTTCTCCGCCGCCGGCGCTCTCGCCCGCCTCCCGATGTCGATGGTCGGGATCGGCGCCGTCCTCATGGTGCAGGGCCTCTACGACAGCTATGCCATGGCGGGCCGCGTGGCGGCCGTGCTCGGCTTGGCGCAGGCCTTCCTCGCCCCGCAGATCGCCCGCTGGGTGGACCGGCACGGCCAGCGCAGGGTCCTCCTGCCGGCGCTGCTGGTCACCGCCGTCGGCCTCGGGGGCCTCGTGACGGCCGCGGTGCTCGGCGCGCCGGAGTGGGTGCTCTGGCCCTTCGCGGCGGTCGCCGGCGGCAGCCAGGGCTCCTACGGCTCCATGGTGCGGGCCCGCTGGAACAACGCGCTGGACGACGCGCGCCGCCTGCACACCGCGTACTCGCTGGAGTCGTCGATCGACGAGCTGGTCTACATCGTCGGTCCGGTGCTGGCCACGACGCTCGCCACCGCGGTCGCGGCGCCGTCAGCCCTCGTGGTCGCCGGGGTCGCGGCCGTCGCGGGCGGGCTGCTGTTCGTCGTGCAGCGCGCCACCGAACCTGACGTGGTGGTGCCCGACACGGAGGTGCGGCGCCGGCCCGTCGTGCTCGTGCCCGGCATGCCGGTGCTGGTGCTGGTCTTCGTGGCGATGGGCGTCATCTTCGGCTCCATGGAGGTCGTCACCGTGGCGTTCGCCGAGGAGCTGGGTGACAAGGGGGCCTCGGGCCTCGTGCTCGCGGTGTTCGCGCTGGGCTCGATGGTCGCCGGCCTGGTCTACGGGGCCCGGCACTTCACCAGCCCGGCGGTACGGCGGTTCGTGATCGGCATGGTGGCCCTCGCACCCGGCGTGTCCCTCTTCCTCCTGGCGCACTCGCTCTGGACGCTGGCCGGCGTGATGTTCGTGGCCGGGCTCGCCATCGCCCCCACCGTCATCACGGGTAACGGGCTGGTCCAGGACATGGTCGCCAGACACCAGCTCACCGAGGCCCTCACCTGGGTGGGCACGTCCATCGGCATCGGCGCCTCGCTCGGGGCCTCGCTGGCCGGGCTGCGCGTGGACCAGGCCGGGGCGGACGCGGGCTTCCTGGTGCCTGTCGCGGCGGCCTGGTTCGCCGCGCTGCTCACGCTGGTCGCGAGCGGAACCCTGCGTCGGCAGGCCGCCGCACCGGAATAGCGGATCGTCGGGCCCGTCGGGACCGGAAGTTCACCCGGGTTCACCAGCAGCGACACACCCGTTCCTGATAACTTTCAGAACACTTCCAGACTCGTCGAACGGACGCCCATGCTCGTCTTCATCGTCATCGGCCTCCTCGGGCTCGCCCTCGCCGTCACGTCGCTGCTCCTCGGCGACTTCTTCGAGCTGGCCGACGGAGCCGTCTCCGGCACGTCGCTCGGCGCGGGCGCGCTGTTGTTCGGGGCGACCGGCACGGTGGTCCTGTCCTCAGGGCTCGATCTCTGGGTCGCGTACCCGGCGGGCGCCGTGGTCGCCGTCCTCGTCATCGTGCTGGTGAACGTGCTGATCAGCCGGCTCAAGGCCGGCGAGGACGGCGGGCCCGTCTCCCTGGTCGGGGCGCAGGGCAGCGTGACGTCCGACGTCGACACCGCGCACGGCGAGGTCTCCCTGGACGCCGCGACCGAGCTGGAGACCCGCCTCGCGTTCGCCGACGAGCCCATCCCACAGGGCACCCGCGTCGTCGTGGTCGAGCAGCACGGCGCGCGCGTCAAGGTCGAGCCCGTACCGCGCTGATCCCCCGCCGTACCCCACCGCGTCGCACGGCGCGGCCCCTCACCTCTGTCCACCATCGGTCGGGAGCGCTTCGTCGGTCTGGCCGGTCCACCCCACCCCAGGAGCCGACATGCCAGGTCAACTCATCGGAGTCATCGCCGTCGCGGCGGGCGTCCTCGCGATCTTCCTCGTCCTCGCGTTCGTCGCGAGCCGCATCCGGCGCGTCCCGCCGAACGAGGCGCTCATCGTCGTCGGTCGCGGCGCCGGCAAGTCCGAGGCGCAGACCGCGAGCCAGCGCGTCGTCGTCGGCGGCCGGGCGTTCGTGTGGCCCGTGCTGCAGCAGGGCTTCGCGATCTCGCTGGAGCAGCGCCAGATCGGCATCACCGTCGAGGGTGTGGACAAGAACCGCATCAAGATCGCGATCAAGGCGTCCATCAACTTCAAGGTCCGCGGTGACGAGGAGGGCGTGCGGCGCGCCGCGCAGCGCTTCCTGTCCCAGCAGCACCTGCTGACGGAGATCATCAAGGAGTCCCTCGAGGGCTCGCTGCGCTCGATCGTGGGCGACATGACGATCGAGCAGATCATCTCCGACCGCAAGGGCCTGTCGGACCGCGTGGTGCAGTCCACCAAGACGGACCTCTCGGAGCAGGGCCTGCAGGTCGACCTGCTCAACATCTCCGACATCTCGACGCCGGGCTCGGACTACCTCGCGAACCTCGGCCGCGCGGAGGCCGCCAACGCCCGGCAGCTCGCCGAGGTGTCCGAGGCGGAGGCGAAGCGGGCCTCGGAGTTCGCCGTGATCGACGCCGCCGAGCAGATCGCCGAGCGGCAGAAGGCCCTCGACCTCAAGCGGGCCGCCATCAAGGCCGAGACGGACCGCGCGAACGCCGAGGCGGAGGCCGCCGGCCAGCTCGCCCGCGCCGCCCAGGACCGCCTCGTGGCCCAGGAGGAGCGCGAGGCGATGGCCGAGAAGGCCCGCGTCGAGCAGGAGCGGCTCGACATCGAGGTGCGCAAGCCCGCCGAGGCCCAGGCCTACGCCGAGGTGCAGAGCGCCAACGCCCGTCGTGACGCCAACAACGCGGCCACCGAGGCGGAGGCCTTCAAGCGCACCACCATCGCCCAGGCGAACAAGACCGCGGCCCTGCAGGACGCCGAGGCTGCCGCCGAGGCCGTGCGCCGCGCCGGTGAGGCCGAGCGCGACCGGCAGGTCGCCCTGGCCGCCGGTGTCGAGGCCGAGGGCCGTGCTCGCGCCGCCGCCGTCGAGGCCGAGGGTCTGGCCGAGGCCGCCGCGACCGACGCCAAGGCCGAGGCGCTGCGCAAGTACGGCGAGGCGGCGCTGGTGCAGGAGCTGATCGAGCGCCTGCCCGACATCGTGCGTGCCGCCGCCGAGCCGATCGCCTCGATCCAGGGCATGACCGTGATCTCGACCGACGGCGCGTCGGCCGTCACGAAGAACGTCACGTCGGTGCTGGGTGAGGGACAGGGTGTCATCAAGCAGCTCACGGGCGTGGACATCAACCAGCTCATCTCGACGCTGGCCGGCAAGCCGGAGGAGAACGGCACGCCCGCTCGCTGACCGACGCGCGAACGCCCAGGCCGCTCCGACGGCCTGGGCGTTCGCGCGTCCGCGCTCAGGGCTCCGGGTGCCGGGCGTCGTAGTGCCAGAAGCGCGGCGTGAGGCGCACGATCACCCAGAGCAGCACCACGCACGTCAGCCCGCCGACGACGGCCGCCCAGCCCTCGCCGAACCACGTCGCCTCGGCGCCGAGCACCATCTCCCCGAGGCGTGGTCCGCCGGCCACCACCACGATGAACACGCCCTGGAGCCGACCGCGCATGTGGTCGGGCGTGGCGGTCTGCAGGATGCTCTGCCGGAACACCGCCGAGATGCTGTCCGAGCCGCCCGCGAACGCGAGGGCGACGCCCGCCGCGACCACCGCCCAGACCACCGCGCCGTCCGGTGAGCCGCGGCCGACGAGGACCAGGACCAGACCGAACGCCGCGATCGAGAAGCCCCATGCGGTGATCGCCCAGACGATCACCTGGCCCTGCCTGCGCATGCGCGTGAGCCCGCCGGAGAAGACGCTCGCGAGCACCCCGCCGACGGCGAACGCCGCGGCGAGCACGCCCGTCGTCGCCTCGCCCCCGCCCAGGTAGATGACGCCCGCCGCCGGCCACAGCACCCGCGGGAAGGCGAGCACCATGGCACAGATGTCGACGAGGAACGTGGTGCGCACGTTGGGCTGGGTGGCGAGGTAGCGCAGGCCGTCCAGCACGGAGCGCAGGCCGACCGTGCCCACCCGCGTCCGTCCGGCGCCGTCCCCCGCGCGTTCCGGAAGCACAGGCGGGAGCCGGAACACCGCCCAGAGGGCCGCGAGGAACAGCACCATGTCCAGGGTGTACGCCCAGGCGTAGCCGAGCCTGGCCACCAGCACGGCGCCGATCAGCGGGCCGCCGGTGAGCGCGACGTTCATGGAGAGGGTCGCCAGCGCGTTCGCGGCCGGCATGAGCTCCTTGGGCAGCAGGCGCGGGATGATCGCGGACCGGGCCGGGTTGTTGATCGCGAAGGCCGCGCTCTGCACCGCGACCAGCCCGTACAGCAGGTGCACCGACTCCAGCCGGAGCCAGGCCTGGGCCGCGATGGCCGCGACCACCACCCAGAGCACGAGCGAGGACAGGAGAGACACCTTGCGGCGGTCGTAGTGGTCGACGAGAGCGCCGCCGTACAGCCCGAGCGCCACGAGCGGGACCAGGGAGAACAACCCCAGCACGCCGACGGCCAGGGTGGAATCGGTCAACGCGTAGATCTGCAGGCCCACCGCGACGATGGTCACCTGCGTGCCGATGTTCGAGATCGACAGGCCCACCCAGAGGCGCCGGTAGTCCGGCGACACCTTCAGCGGCGTGGTGTCGGCGAGCAGCTGGCGCATAGTTTTCGATCGTAGGCCTCGGTCCGACGGCCGGACGGCGGCGTCCGTGTGACGTGCACCTCGCCTCCGCGCCGGGCGCGTCGCCCTCGCACAGCAGAGCGGGAGCCCCCGGCCACCCCCCGATGACCTGGAGCCCCCGCTCCGTTCAGTTCCCGGTCCGCGGACCGGGGCGCCCCCCAGCGGCGCCCCGATCCGCGAACCTGCCGACCCGGGTGCGGATCGGTCCTCGATCACGAGTCACCGTGGTGCCTCGCGACCGAACACCGTGGCCCGGATCGCTGTCGCCCGTTCGGCGTGGTCAGGCCACGCGCTACCGGCGACGAGTGCGGAGCACCGCGATCCCCAGTCCCAGCAGGACCGAGATCAGCGAGAGCTGCCCCGTGAACATGTGTCCCGTGCGGACCGTCTGGTCGCCGGGCGCGCGGCCCGGCCCCGTCTCGTCCTCGGGTTCCGGCTCGGGCACCGGCTCGACGGCCGTGCCCAGGTAGCCGTTGGTCAGACCCCCCGGCAGGATGCTGGTCCCCTCGTAGGTCAGCGGTTCGGGCCCGGGCTTCCGGTCCCGCCAGCGCAGGTCGACGCCGCCTTCCGGCAGCTCCGGCTCGACGGCCGGCGGGGTGGCGAGATCCTCGGTGCCCGCCAGGAGCTCATGGGAGATCACCGGGGCGCTCGGGCTGGTCAGGTCATGACCGGGGCCGGCGGTGAGCTCCACCTCGCCAGGGTTCTCCGCCGCGGGACGGGGCGTCTCGACGTCGTCCACGGGCGGTGCCGTCCCGGTGCCGGGAGCATCCTCGCCGTCACCCTTGCCGGGCCGGCCGACGCCGGGGGCGTCATTACCCGGCTGGTCGGTTCCCGGGAGGTCGATCCCAGGGTGGTCGGTACCGGGCTGGTCGGTACCGGGCTGGTCGGTGCCGGGCTGGTCGGTACCGGGCTGGTCCGTGCCGGGCTGGTCCGTGCCGGGCTGGTCCGTACCGGGCAGGTCCGTACCCGGCTCATCCGTACCCGGCTCATCCGTACCGGGCAGGTCCGTGCCCGGCTCGTCCACTCCAGGCTCATCAGTACCGGGCTCATCAGTACCGGGCTCATCAGTACCGGGCTCATCAGTACCGGGCTCGTCCACGCCGGGCTCGTCCGAGCCGGGCAGGTCCGTGTCAGGCTCGTCCACGCCCGGCGACTCCGGCGACTCCGGCGACTCCGGCGGGGCGTCCGGCAGCAGGTCGGCGACCAGGCCGTCCTCGCCCAGTGCCGCCGCGACCACCGCGGCGACGTCGCCGTCGGCAAGGGCTCCGAGCACCTCGCGGCCGACGTGTCGACCGGACGGGCCGGCGTCGGCGTCCTGCGCGGCGGCTCCCACGCCGGGGGCGACCGCCGTCGTCGCGGTGCCGGTGACCGCCGGGTCCGCGGCGTACGCCGCGGAAGCGCCCGCGACGGCGAGGCCGCCCGCGACGAGCACCGTGCACAGGGCGCGTCGGATGTATCTGTCCAAAGGTCTCTCCTACCTGGGCCTGGGGGGACCGGCGGCGGAGTCGCCACCGGCTGGTACCGCGCGTGGGAGCGCGGTCCACCCAGGTCAGGCAGGAGAGACGGGGATGTCCGTGTAGCTGCTCGACAGCTTGGCGCGCGACTCGTCGGCCGCGGTTCGCCAGGCCCGCGCGCGGAAGCCCAGGAGGGCGGAGAGCACTGCCAGGGGCTCGCCGCCCAGCAGCTTCACCTGCGGCGCGCCGCCGTTCGTGAGACCGCCCGCGGAACCGACGACGGCCGCCCCGGCACCCCCGGCGGCGAGCGGGAAGCCCGCGCCGAGGGTGCCGGGACCGCTGGCGTCGATGACGCCGGCGGCGGCGAGGCCCAGCCCGTCCGCGGTGTCCACCGCGGGGGCCGCGCCCGGCGTGCTCGCCCGCACCAGGTCGAGCATCGCGTGCCGGACCCCGTTCGAGGTCCAGGTCACGACGCCCGCAGCGTCACCGGAGGCCTGCAGCGTCCCCGGGTACGCCGGCTTCGTACGGTCCACGGGCTGCACGCCGGGGACCAGGACGACGGGCCCGCCCGGCGCCGTCGGCGGGGCGGGAAGCTCTGTCACCGGGGCCTCGGGCAGCAGGACGCCCGGCACGAGCACACCCGGCAGCAGCACCTCGGTGACCGGCACCAGCGGTGTCACGACCGGGCTCAGGGGCTCGAGGACGGGCTGGAGCACCGCCCCCACCGGGGCGACGACCTGACCGACCGGGGCCAGCACCGGCGAGAGGGCGCCGGTGAGCGGTGCGGTGACGGGGTTCAGCGCCTGCAGGAGCGGGGAGGTGATACCGGAGACGACGTCGGTCACGGGGGAGACGAGCTCGACCACGGGCGTCAGCAGGCTGCCCGTGACCGGCGCGAGCGGCGCGGTGACCGCACCGAGCACGGGCGCCAGCGGCGAGAGGATCTGGCCGACGGCGCCGGTCACCGGGGCGAGCTGCTCGCCGAGGGGCTCGGTCACCGGGGTCAGGATCGCACCGACCTGCTCCGTGACGGGCTCCAGCACCGGGGTCGTGACGTGCTCGACGAGGTCCGCCGTGTGCGTGACGGGCTTCTCGGTGACCGTCGAGACGACCGTGCCCAGCGGCTCGGTCACGACGGCGCGCACCGGCTCCGTGACCGGCTTCAGCAGGCCGTCGGTGATCGCGGTGACCGTCTCGGTGACGGCGTCGGCGGGCCGGGGCGCGGCGGGCGTCCCGGCCTCGACGGGCTCCTCGGACGCGGGCTGCTCGACCGGGTCCCGCGGTGCGCCCGGCTCGGGCGAGGCGCCCCCAGGGCCCTCGTCGACGGCGCCGGGTGCCGGCTCGGGCACGGGCGGCGCGTCCACGGTGTCGGGAACGACGGGCTCGGGAACCACGGGCTCGGGAACCACGGGCTCGGGAGCGGCCGGCGGCGCCGGGACCACGGGCGCGTCCGCCCCGGAGGGCGCCTCGGGCGCGACCGGAGCCTCGGGCGCGGCCGGCGGCGTCTGTGCGGGCGGCGGCGTCTGTGCGGCCTTGCCCGTCGAGGTGAGGCCCAGCAGGTCGGTGGTGGCCGTGACGAGTCGCGCGGTGGCGTCCAGCGTGTCGCCGAGCGCCGAGCCCCGGGCGGCAGGGTCGGCGGACGCCTGGACCGCCGGGGCGACGGGTCCGTCGTCGGCCGCCATCGACGGTGCCGCGAGGGCGACACCGAGCGCGACGCCCGCGGCGCCGAGCGCGACGGTCCCGGCGGCGCGCGCGACGAGGCGGCGGAGGTGCTCCCCCGTGCCCGTCAGCGCGTCCCTCGACATCCGGTCTCCCGCTCTCCAGCCCTGCCGGGCTGCCCGCAGATATGTATCTGCATTCAATCTGCTGGCAGACCGCGAGTTCGGCAACCGCATGCCTGCGGTTTGCGCATCAGCGATTATGTGCTTAGGAACTGCGACATGTCAGGAGAGGCGCGGAATCTCGGGCATCTCCGGCCATTACGCCGTATCTCCGGCCCGCTGCACGAGGTAGGGGTGATCTTGTCCGGATCCGCGGTCAGGTCAGCCGACGGTCGCCCCGAAGATCAGCCCCAGCACGTAGGTGACGCCCGCGGCGCCGAGGCCGATGGCGAGCTGCCGCAGCGCCCGCGTGAGCGGCGACGTCCCCGAGAGCAGACCGACGACGGCTCCCGTCACGAGGAGCGCCAGCCCGACCAGACCAGCGGCGACCACCACGGCCGCGAGGCCGTCGAGCCCGAACAGGTACGGCAGCACCGGCACCACGGCACCGGACGCGAAGAAGCAGAAGGAGGACAGCGCTGCTCCCCACGCCGTGCCGTGCGTCTCCAGGTCGTCGCCCTCGTCCGCCGACGGCTCGGCGACGCCACCCGGGTGCGCCAGCGGGTGCTCCGCGGGCGCGGCCGTGAGCCGCGCCAGGACGGCGTCGGCGTGCGCCGTCGCGTCCTCCACGGTCATCCCCCGGGCCCGGTAGACGAGCGCGAGCTCGTTGGCGTCGACGTCGAGGTGGGGCAGCGCGGCGGCGGCGTCGGGCGAGGGCGACGACGCCTCCAGCAGCTCCCGCTGCGACCGCACCGACACGAACTCGCCCGCACCCATCGACAGGGCACCCGCCAGCAGGCCGGCGAGGCCCGAGAGCAGCACGGTGTTCGTCGCCACCCCGGACGCGCCGATACCGAGCACGAGGGCGAGGTTGGAGACCAGACCGTCGTTGGCGCCGAACACCGCGGCGCGGAACGTGCCCGACAGCCGGTTGCGGCCGCGCGTGGCCAGGGCCCGCACGACCTCCTCGTGGATCTGCTCGTCGGCGGCCATCGTCACGGTCGCGTCGGCGTCGTGCGCGTAGGACGACCGGGCCTCGGCCCGCTGCGCGAGCGCCAGCACGAAGACGCCGCCGAACCGGCGGGCCAGGAAGCCGAGCGCGCGCGTGCGCAGGTCGCCGCGCACGGGTGCGCCGACGTCGGGCCCCAGCAGGTCGAGCCAGTGCGTCTCGTGCCGCTTCTCCGCGCGTGCGAGCGCGAGCAGGATCTCCCGCTCCTCGCCGGTACGGCGGCCGGCGAGGTCCCGGTAGACCGCGGCCTCGGCCCGCTCGTCCGCGAGCAGACGGCGCCAGCGCCGGACGTCGGCGGCAGTCCGACGTCGGGACGGGTGCTGCTCCTGCGCCCGCTGGGCGGGCGTGGGCGAGCCGCCGGGCGGGCGGCGGGACGGTTCGGACGAGAGATGGGGCACCTCGTCATCATGCCCAGGAAAGCGCGGCAGTGGGTTTCGTGGCCCCTGGGCACGGGGTTCGCCCGGCCGAACTCTCGTGCGGGGACGCCCGGCGCCGCCACGCCCTGGGCGGCCGTACGGGTTCCGGGCGGAAGGAGGCACAATGGACGCCGTGATCATCGTCAGCACGCACGGATCGGCCGCGCCCAGCGGCGCGATCGGGTGGGCCTGGATCAACCACGCGGGTGGTCAGTTCGACTCGGGCGGCGCTGCCCGGGGCAACGACCAGGTCGCGGCGCTCTCGGCCCTGCTGCGCGCGATCGAGGCGCACCCCGGCGACGAGCCGCTGCTCGTCGAATCGAGCTCGCAGTACGCCATCCGATCGGTGTCCGAGTGGTCCGAGGGGTGGAAGCGCAACGACTGGCGCTCCCCGTCCGGCGACCCGGTGCCCAACCTCGAGCTCGTGCGGGAGATCGACCGTGCCGTCACGGAGCGCACCGGACCCGTCCGGTTCCACTGGGTGCGGGGTCACGTCGGTAACCCGTACAACGAGCGCGTCGACCAGCTCGCCGGCTTCGCCGCCGAGGAGTGGGCAGCGGGACGGGGCGGCGTCGGCGAGATGCTCGTGCCCGACGGCGGCATGATCCCCGACGCCGAGCTGCGCGGCGCCACGCTGCCCGCCGAGCCGGCCGAGGTGCCCGCGACGCCGGCACCCGCACCCGTGGGCCGCACCTGGGAGTCGGTCACACTCTTCTGACCCGGGTGCCGACCTGGCCCTGGTCGCACGGACGATGAGCGGTGCGGCCTAGAGGCCGACCAGCACCCGGTCCGGCTCGGTCACGACAGGCTCCTCGGCGGCCGGCTCCCGCACGAAGAGCGGCACGGGCTTGGCCGTGCGGGCGCTGAACTCCAGCCGGTCCGCGACGGCGCGCGCGTGCTGCGCCATCTCGTGCGCGATCGTGATGCTCTCGCCCAGGTAGGCGCGCGGGTCGATGAGGCGGCAGATCTCGTCGCGGCCGAAGTACGCGCTGACGGTGGCGTTCCGCACCAGCAGGTCCAGGAACGGCGTGTCGCCGACCGCCGACTCCTGCGCCACCTCGTACACGACCTCGTGCGCCTTCTGCCGGCCGATCCGCTCGCCGAGCTCCATCATGAGCGACTCCGAGCCGATCAGACCCTCGCTCAGCGCCAGGTTGGCGCGCATGCGCTGCTCGTCCAGCTCGAGGCCGTCGAGGATCACGTCGAGGCGGGTCAGGATGTCGCCCGCGAGCACCGTGGCCCGGGCGACCGTCTCTTCCAGGAGGTCGGTCATGCCGCCGTTCGCCTCGTGGTCGTGCTGCATGGACTCCAGCGCGGGTGCGGCGAGCGCGCGCAGCTGCGCGCTCATCGACAGCAGGTCGAGCGCGAGCTGGGGGTTGCGCTTGTGCGGCATGGTCGAGCTGCCGACCGTGCCGTCCGGGATGGGCTCGAACGCCTCGCCGAACTCCGGCTGCATCATCGAGTAGATGTCCTTGCCGATCTTGCCGGCGGTGCCCGCGACCTGGGCGAGCGTCAGCACGAACTCGACGATGCCGTCGTTGATCGCGCGCGACGGGACCGGCATGGTGCCCAGCCCCAGGTGGTTCGCGACGCGGCGCTCGACCTCGCGCCCGGCCGGGCCGAACGACGCGAACGTACCGACGGCGCCGCCCATGAGCACCCGGAACAGCCGGTCCTCCAGGCGTTCCAGCCGGTCGGTGTGCGCGGTCAGCTCGTCGATCCAGACGGCGACCTTGAAGCCGAACGTGACGGGAACGGCGTGCTGGCTGTGGGTGCGGCCGGCCATCGGCACGGCCGCCGACGCCTCCGCCTGCTTGGACATGCCGCGCAGCACCTTGGCGGTGAGGTCCTTGAGCGCCCGGTGCGCGTCGCGCAGCACCAGGACGTCGGCGGTCTGCGTGATGTTCTGCGTGGTCGCGCCCCAGTGCACCCAGCCGCCGTGCTCGCGGCCGACCACGCGGGCGAACTCCTCGATGAGCGGCATCAGGGGGTGGCTCGCGGACGCCGTCTCGGCGGCCACGCGGTCCAGGTCCAGCTTGTCGACCTGGGCGTGCTGCGCGATCGCCTCGCCCGCCGGCTCGGGGATCAGGCCGACCTCGGCCTCGGCCAGTGCGAGCGCCGCCTCGACGTCGAGGCGTGCCTGGAATCGGTTCTCGACGCTGAAGAGGTGCGCGATCCCGGCATCGGGAACGCGTCCGTCCGTGAAGTGTCGAATCGATTCGTTGATCATCCCTGGGTTCCCCGCTCAGTTTTCGCCGCCGGGCGCGTCTCCGTGCGTCCCGGCGATGCCTCGTACCGAATTGTGGAAGATGAAGCGGCATCAAGCCTAGCGGAAATGTTTCCGGAATGTAACAGAGGTGACGCCCGTCACACCCGCCGAGGTCTCGCAGGGGCCGTCACCTGGCCGTTCGTGCGCGGCGCGGACGGTCCGCCCCGAAGCGGGTGAACTTGCCCGGCGCGTCCGATCGTCTCGTATGCCGGACAACAGCGGCCGGTGGCCCGGGGCCCGTCGATCGGTCGATCGACAGGTCCCGGCCCACCGGCCGTGGTCGGTGCTGCGCCCGCGGTCAGGCCGCGTTCGGCTCCTCCTGGGCGTCGCGTTCGTCGCGGTGCGGCGCGAAGGCGTCGAGCGCGCTCCGATGCAGGAGCGTGGTCCGGCGCGGGTTGGCGATGGAGTGGTACTGGGCGTCGTCGGCGTCCGTCATGGTCCTCCTCCGGTGCAGGTGTGCGGTGGCACTGCACGTGGTTCACCGCTGGTGTGCGGATCAACCATCTTCCGTGGTAACCGATTCCCCCGTCGACCGAAGGAGCTGTGATCTCGGCCTCACCGCACTCGCCTCACCGGACAGTGCCCGGCGCCAGCACGACGTCGAACCGGGTGCGCGACCACGTGCCGGCGACCGCGCGCCCGTCCGGCGTCGGCGTGCCCGCCGCCTGCTCCTCGAAGTCCATGACGAGCGAGTCCTTGACCCCGAACACCGAGTCGGACGCGAGCAGCTCGTCGCCCCGCACGAAGATGTGGGTCACCAGGGTGCGCAGGCCTGGCGCGGACACCATGAAGTGCAGGTGCGCCGCGCGCATCGGCGACCGCCCGGACGCCGCCAGCAGGGCCCCGACCGGCCCGTCGTGGGGGATCGGGTACGGCGTGGGCGTGACGGCCCAGAAGCGGTAGCCGCCGTCGTCGTCCGTGAAGAGGTGGGCGCGGCCCGCGGTGCGGTCGTCGCCGTACTGGACGTCGTAGAAACCGTCCTCGTCCGCCTCCCACACCTCGATGCGCGCGCCCGGGACCGGCCTGCCCGACGTGTCGGTGACGGTGCCCTCGACCCAGCACGGCTGCCCCGTCGCCCCGCCCGCGATGTCGCCGCCGTTCTCGATGCGTGGCGCGTCGTCCACGAAGAACGGGCCGAACACGGTGGCCTCCGTCGCGTTCCCCGAGGCGACGTTGTTCATGGCGATGGTCTGCATCGAGGCGCCCAGCACGTCGGACAGCAGGATGAACTCCTGCCGCTTGTCGTCGGTCAGGTGCCCGGTCGCGGTGAGGAACCCGATGGCCCGGTTCCACTCGTCCTCCGTGAGCCGCACCTCGCGCAGGAAGGCGTGCAGGTGCCGGGTCAGCGACTGGAGCACGGTCCGCAGCCGCGCGTCCTGCGCGCCCTCGAACGAGGCGACGACCCGCTCGACCAGCTCCTGCTCACGGGCGGCCTGCTCGGGCGTGACGGCGTCCGCCGGACCGGGCGCCTCAGGCATCCCGCTCGCTCCGGCCGAGCACCGCGAGCAGGGCGTCGGCGAGCGCCCGCTCCGGGTCGTCCGCGAGGGTCTGCGCGCGCCACGCCACGTGCGTGTCGGGCCGCACCAGGATCGCGCCCGACTCCTCGACGCCGCGCATCCGGGCCCAGTCGTAGTAGGTGTCGATGACGTCACGCCCCGGTCCGATGACCACGGCCTCCAGCGGCACGCCGAGCCCGGCGGCGACCTTGCCGGCGGCGTCGGCCCACGCCTCGCCCGCGATGCCGGTGACCAGCGTGAACCTCCCGTACGGGACCAGGTCGTGGGTCGAGCGCTTGTGCCCGTCGACGTCGGCCACCCACACGTGCGGGAACCGCGCGCCCGGCACGGTGGACTGCTTGTAGTAGAGCTCGGGGTCGCGCTCGTCCTCCGGCTTCGGCGACCCGTCCGGGACGACGGCGGCCGACTCGTAGAACTGGCCCATCTCCACGCCGTGCGCGTTGAACTCGTAGTGCTTGAGGTCCATCGCGTCCACGAGGGCGGCCCGCTTGGCGGCGCCGGCCGGGGTGTTGGCCTTGCGCTCGTCGATCGCGGCCTGCATCTCCTCGGGCGTGCCGGCGTCGAGCACCCCGAGCACCTCCAGGAACCGGAACTCGCCGCCCGACTTGTTGGCGCGCAGCACGATCTGCTCGGCGACCGGTGCCCGTTCGGCCGAGTAGGTCTCCAGGAGCGAGGGCGCGGCGTAGCCCCGGAGCACGGCGGCGATCTTCCAGGCGAGGTTGTAGGAGTCCTGGACCGAGGTGTTGGAGCCGAGGCCGTTGCTCGGCGGGTGGCGGTGCACGGCGTCGCCGGCACAGAAGACGCGGCCCTGCTGGAGGTGGGTCGCGTACATCTGGTTGTTGCCCCACAGCGAGTAGCCCGTGATCTCGACGTCGAGGTCCTCGACGCCGACGAGCTGGCGCACGATCTCGGTCGCGGCGTCGTCGTCGAGCTGCGGCGGCTCGCCCGAGATGTCGTAGCCCCAGACGACGAGCCACTCGTTCCACGGCCGGACCATGCGGACCAGGCCGGCACCGATGCCGCCGACGTCGGAGCCGGGCTGCAGCACCCAGTACAGGACCGACGGGCGGTGGCCCACGAGGTGGCTGAGGTCTGCCTTGAAGGTGATGTTCATGGAGCCCGCGATGTCCATCGCGCCCTCCATGGGCAGGCCGAGGTCGGCGGCCACCTGCGAGCGGGCACCGTCGCCACCGATCAGGTACTTCGAGCGGATCGTGTACTCGGTCCCGGTGACGCGGTCGAGCACGCGGGTGCTGACGCCGCCGTCGTCCTGGGTATGGCCGAGGTACTCGGTGGAGAACCGCGACTGGGCGCCGCGCCGGGAGGCGTTCTTGACGAGGATCGGCTCGAGGTAGGTCTGCGGGATGTCGACCGTGAGCGACGGGGAGGCGAGGCGCGCGTCCGCCTCGCGGGCGGGGTGGGTCTCCCAGGTCAGGATGCGGCCGATCTCCTCGCCGTCGATCGCCGTGCAGAAGACCGTGTCGCCGACGAGCTCGTGCGGGGTCGCGTCCGCGAGCACCTGGTCCTCGATGCCCAGGTCGCGGAAGATCTCCATGGTGCGCTGGTTGGTGATGTGCGCTCGGGGCGTGTTGGCCGTCCAGCGGTACTTGGTGATCATGATCGTGTCGATCCCCAGGCTCGCCAGGAACAGGGCGGCGGACGCGCCCGCCGGTCCCGAGCCGACCACCAGGACGCCCGTCTCGACGACGACGTCGGAGGCCGGTGTGCCGGTCCCGGTGCTGCGGGCGGGGGAGCTGGGCAGTGCGGTCGTGGTCTGACCGTCGTCGAACTCAGGCATGAGCCCAGGATGGCGTGGGACCCCGTCACAGAAAAGGGCAAACCAGTAATTTGCCTCAATCGGCCAACGGTGGGCCGGTAGGGGTGCGTTCCGCCGTCGGAACCGGGATGCTCGTGCCATGTCCCACGAGCCCCAGCCCCTGACGCCCCCGCGCGACCCGCAGCTCGTGCTGCTGCGGCACGGCGAGACCGAGTGGAGCAGGAGCGGGCAGCACACCGGCCGCACCGACCTCCCGCTCACGGCGGCCGGCGAGGAACAGGCCCGGTTCGCCGGGGCCACGCTCGCCCGGTACGAGTTCGCGGCCGTGCGCACCTCGCCGCTGACCCGGGCGCGGCGTACGGCGGAGCTGGCCGGGTACCCCGACGCCGTCGTCGACGACGACCTCGCCGAGTGGGACTACGGGCCGGTGGACGGGCGCACGTCGCGCGACGTGTCTGCGGAGCTCGGGCGCGAGTTCCAGATCTTCGACGACGGCGTACGGGTGCTGCCGCCGTCGGCCGAGCACGGTGACGGGCGGCCCGGCGAGACGCTGGAGGACGTCGCCGCGCGGGCCGCTCGCGTGGTCGCGCGGGCGGAGGAGACCCTCACCGACGGCGGGGACGTGCTGCTCGTGGCGCACGGCCACCTGCTCCGGGTGCTGGCCACGGTCTGGCTCGGCGTGGACCCGCGGCTCGGCGCACGGTTCGAGCTGGGCACCGCCGCCGTCTGCCTGCTGGGCTACGGGCACAGCCTGCGGACCGTGGAGGGCTGGAACCTGGCGGCGCAGTAGATCCCGATGACGTAGTAGATCCGCGTGACGCAGTAGGGCAGTATTCGCGGCATGAGGGAAGAGCACCTCGCCGAAGGCGAGACCATCGTTCTGCAGCTCCGCACCCACCCCAAGAAGATCGTCAAGCCGGTCCTGCTGCTCGTGGTGCTGGTCGTGGTGCTGGTGGCGCTCTGGGCGGTGCCGCTGCCGGTGGACCAGATCGTGCTGTGGTTCGCGACGGCCGTGCTCGTGCTGCTCGGCCTGGTCGCGGCGGCGGGGCCGTTCCTGCGCTGGCGCACCACGCGGTACATCGTCACGAACCAGCGCGTGGCGCTGCGCACCGGCATCGTCACGCAGACCGGCCGCGACATCCCGCTGTACCGGATCAACAACGTCACCTTCGAGAAGCAGCTCAGCGACCGGTTCTTCGGCTGCGGCACGCTCGTGATCTCGGACGGCACGGACCAGCCGGGCATGGTCCTGGACGACGTGCCGAACGTCGAGCACGTGCAGCGGACCCTGCAGGACCTGGTGCGGCAGGGCAAGCAGCTCAGCGACGACTGAGTGCGGGGCGTCGTCCCGCGCCCACCCCCTTCGAGACCGAGGTTGCTTCGCTCCGGGCCCCCCAGAGCCGAGCAACCTCGGTCTCGTCCGTCACAGCGGGTCGAGGACCGCCGCGAGGTCGGCACCCGCGCGCAGCAGGGCCAGGGTGCGGGCGGCGATCTGGTCGAGCCGGCGGCCCAGGATCTCGCGGGACGCCGCCACGCCTGCGCGGGTGTCGAGCGAGCGGATCACCTCCCGCACCGCCGGGATCCCGTACCCGCCGGTCCGCAGGGCGCCGACGACGCGCGCCTCCCTGATCGCCGCCGCGCCGTACTGCCGCGCACGCAGGCTCGTCACCCGGTCCGGGTGCACCAGACCCTCCTGCTCCCAGAACCGCAGCGTCGACGTCCGTACGCCGAGGGCGCCGGCGAGCTCGGTGATCGTCAGGACGTCGGGCACGGGGGCGTCGACGCCGGGCGGCTCGTCCCGGACGGCGTCGAGCGCCGCCAGGGCCCGGAGCACCTCGTCGCGCTCGTGCGCGAGGCGCGCGTGCACGGCGTTCACCGCGGCCACGGCGGCGGTGGGGTCGGGCGCGGCGAACAGGTCCGTGAGCAGACGGCGCGCCTCGACCGGGCCGGCGGCGGCTGCCACGCCCCGGTAGGCCCGGAGCGCCCGCACGTGCACCGCGGTGTAGACCCGGTACCCGTTCGGCTCGCGCACGGCGGGCGGCACGACACCGAGCCGTTCCAGGTCGCGCACCTGCTGCGCGGAGTACCCGGTCTCGCGGACGACGTCGGCCGTGCGGAGCCCGCCGCCGGCACCGGCTGTCGATCGTGTCATGCGCCGAACTCCACAGAAGCACGTGAAGGTGATGCTTGAAGCATGGACCTTTCGCAAAGTACCGGCACGACCATCGGGCGGATCATCGAGACGGTGCGCGGCCTCGACGGGGCGCTCGTGGTGGCACCGGCGGCCGGCGACCCGGTGTTCCCGGAGCTGGCCTGGGGTGACGCCTTCTTCTACTACGCGCCCGACGGCCAGATGCCGCGGAACGTGCAGCCGTACGGCACCGTCGTCACGAAGAACTACCCGGAGGACACGACCTCCGACCTCGACGAGCCCGGCCGCTGGCGCGTGAACATCCATGTGGGCCGGACGGCCCTGCGCGAGCTGACGGGGGCCGACACCGCCCCGGCGGACCCGGCGGCCGTCGACGTGGTGCTCCCCCACCCGGTGTACGGCTCGGCCGGCTGGGTCTGTGTGATCAACCCGGGGGCGGCGACGTCCGACACGGTGCTGCGGCTCCTGCGCGAGGCCCACGAGGCCGCCCGCGCCCGCGCGGAGCGCCGGCGCGGCTGACACCCGGGGCTCTGGCGCGGCCGAGATCTGGTGGTGCGGTGACCTGTCGCCACGAGCCGCACCCGCCACGGGCCGGCCGGTGCTGGACGCGGCCGAGATCTGGTGGCCCAACCCTGATATCTGGTGTCAGCGCCGAAATCTGGTGGCGCACTGCCAGATCTCGGCGCTGACACCAGATCTCGCCGGGGAGGCACCAGATCTCGGGGCCGACAGCCGCCCACCAGCCGGGGAGGCGTCAGATCTCGGCGGCCGCCCGGGCACCCGGCCAGGGTCCGGCCGGCCCCGGGTCAGCTGGTCAGCGTCCGGGAGGCCGTCTGTTCCGCGCGGCGCAGCAGGTCGTCGGCGAGCCGGACCTCGTCGGCGGCGTGCGCCGCCAGCAGCCGAGCCGCGACCGCCGCGCCGTCGGAGGTCTGGCCGTACCGGACGCCGAACCAGTCGGCGATCGTCACGCCGTGCTCGGGGCGCTGCACGACGTCGACGGTGTCGCCCGCGCCGAGGTCGCCGTTCTCGATCACCCGCAGGTAGGCGCCCGAGCGGTTGGCCTCCGCGAACCGCCGTACCCAGCGTTCCTCGCCGAGCCGGCGGGCAAAGGTCTGGCAGGGCGTCCGCGGCTGCGTGACCTCCAGCAGCGCCGTGCCGACCTGCCACCGCTCGCCGATCACCGCACGGTTGACGTCGATGCCGCGGGTGCGCAGGTTCTCCCCGAAGAGACCGGGCGTGATCTCACGACCGAGCTCGGCGGCCCAGTGGTCGGCGTCCTCCTGCGCGTAGGCGTAGACCGCCTGGTCCACGCCGCCGTGGTCGGCGCGGTTGGCCTGCAGGTCCGCGTACAGGCCGAGGGGCCGCACCTTGACGCGCCCCTCGACCGGGCGCTTGTCGATGGCCGTGATCCCTACGGCGCCGGCGTCGGGGAGCAGGACGTGGACGCGGCAGACCGCGAGGAGCTCAGCCATGCGCCGATCCTCTCATTCCCGGCACAGCCTCTTCCCCGCCCCGCACCCCGCGAGCTCACTTCCCGCGCGGCAGCGGCAGCGGCTCCATCCACTGGTCGTTCGCGGTCAGGTCGATGCCGAACTCCGACGCGAAGCGCATGCGCGTGCCGGCCAGCACCCCGTCCACCGACTCGTCGAGGTCGTAGACGCGGGCGCCGCGCAGCCGGTTCCGCTCCGGCCCCGACAGGCCGTAGGTGCCGAAGCCGGTGTTGCCGGCGTAGCCGAGGAGCACGCCGTAGTAGTCGCCCGAGTAGGTGTTCACGTGGTCGTGCCCGCAGAACACGCCGCGGACGTCACCGCGGTGCCGGATCGCCGAGAACATCCCGGAGTTGAACGGTCCGGGGCACTCGTCCTCGTTGCGCTCCCCCTCGATGCGGTGCCGCACGCGGCCGCGCTCGTGGTCGGCGTCGGTGCGGCCGTCCACCGAGCCGAACCACATGAACCGGTACTCCCACAGCGGGATGTGGATGAACATGAGGGACGGGATCGGCCGCCCGTACCGGCGCTCGAGCGCCACGGACGTGTCGTGATACCACTTCACCTGGTCCATCCGCAGCCAGTCCCACGTCGGGTAGCCCTCGAAGTCCTGGCCGCCCAGCGTCTCGGGGGCGTACCGCCCGGAGTCGAGCAGCCACACGTTGAACGCGGGCTTTCCACCGCGGCCGTCGATCAGCAGGTGGGAGTTGCCCTGCCCGGTGATGCCGGGCGCCGTCGGCCCGTTCACGTTGTGGCGGTAGGACCGGTAGAAGGCGAGCATGTCGGCCTCGTCCACCCCGCTGTCCGGCGTCGAGTCCTCGTCGTGGTTGCCGAAGGTGACCGCCCACGGCACGCCGCGCTCCTCCATGGGCTGCACCACGTTGTTCATCGCCTGGCGCATCTCCAGCGGGGTGTCGCAGCCGCCGGTGATGTTGTCGCCGTTGAGGACCACCAGGTCGGGGCGCTCGTCGTCGAGCACCGCGCGCATCAGCTCGAGCGTGCGGCGGTCGATCTTCTCGTCGTCCTGCGTGTCGTTGAACTGGACGATGCGGAACCGCCCGTCCCGGCCGAACCGCAGGCCGCGCCGCGGGTGCCGGTCGAGCGTGGCGGGGCCGGCGCCCGCGGTCGCGACGCCCGCCGCACCGAGGCCGCTCAGGGACAGGAAGGTGCGGCGGTCGACGCCGTCCGGGATCGACGCGTCCAGGCTGTTCTCGCTCATAGGGACGACGATCGGGGTCCCCGCGGGCGTACGGCCTACCGCCAGGTGGACCCTGGGTGACGGTCTGCTGAACGCCTCGCCGGCCCGGGCGTCACCGCTGGACGCGGTTCCGCCGCACGGCGCGTGCGACGACGTAGACCAGCAGGATCACCACGACCAGGCCGGTGGTCGCGGCGATCTGCGGCCGGGCGCCGTCGTCCGACAGCATGAGCGCGACCACCGCCACGAGGGCCACGAGCGTGGCCCACGAGAGCCACGGGTAGCCCCAGGCGCGCAGACGCAAGGCCTCGCCGCGTTCCGCCGCCTCGGCCTCCAGGCGCGGTCGCAGCCGCAGCTGGGACACGACCACCAGGAGCCACACCACCAGGAGCGCCGAGCCGACGGCGTTGAGGAGCACGCCGAGCAGCGACTCCGGCAGCAGGTAGTTCAGGAGCACCGCGACCACGCCGAAGAACACCGAGACCAGCACCGCCACCCACGGCACGTCCCGGCGGGACACTCTGGTCGCGAGCGCCGGGGCGTCACCGCGGCCGCCCAGCGAGAACAGCATGCGCGACGTCGCGTAGACGTTGGCGTTGAAGGCGCTCAGCAGCGCGAGCACGACGACGACCTCCATGAGCCGCGCGGCGCCGTCGAACCCGGCCATCTCCAGCACGGACACGAACGGCGACTCGAGGCGGGCGGCGTCGGTCCACGGGATGAGCGCGACCATGACCGCCACGGAGCCCACGTAGAAGAAGAGGATGCGCCACAGGATGGTGCGCGTGGCGCCGGCGACCGCGGTCTGCGGGTCACGGGCCTCGGCCGCCGCGATGGTGACGATCTCGATGCCGCCGAACGCGAACACGACGGTGAGCAGGCCCGCCGCGATGCCGGGCAGCCCGGCGGGCGCGAAACCGCCGTTCGCCGCCCAGTCCCCCAGCACGCTGCCCGTCACCGGCACGACCCCGGTCACGATGAGCACGCCCAGCACCAGGAAGCCCACGATGGCCGCGACCTTCACGGTCGCGAACCAGAACTCGGCCTCGCCGAACTGCCGCACGCCGACCAGGTTGATCGCGCCGAACACCGCGACGACGACGGCGGCGACCACCCATTGCGGTACGGCGGGCCACCAGCCGTGCACGATGCCGGCCACACCGGTCACCTCGACGCCGAGCACCATGACGATGGTGAACCAGTAGAGCCAGCCCAGGAGGAACCCGGCCCACCGTCCGAGCGCCGCCTCGGCGTAGACGGAGAACGAGCCGCTGGACGGGAGCGCGGAGGCCATCTCGGCGAGCATCCGCATGACGAGCACCACGATGGCGCCGGCGATGGCGTAGCTGAGCAGCACGGCCGGCCCGGCGGCCGCCACCCCCAGTCCCGAGCCCAGGAACAGCCCGGCGCCGATCGCCGAGCCCAGGCCCATCATGGTCAGGTGGCGGGTGCGCAGGCCGTGCGCCAGCTGCTGCCGGGTGTCGTCAGAGGTGCTCACGACCGACCACGGTAACCCGGGAGCGCCATGGACCCCGCAGCGGATGTGAGTCGCTCCCGTCCGGTGAGAGACTGCGAAGGTGACCGATCCCGCGCATGCCGACCTCGACCAGGAGCCCGACTACGGGCTCGAGACGCCCCTGGCCGGGCACCCCGAGCCCCTGCCGCACGTGGTCGTGGTGGGTGGAGGTTTCGCCGGGATGGCGGCCGTGAAGGCGCTGCGGGACGCGCCCGTGCGGATCACGCTGATCGACCGCCGGGTCTACAACACGTTCCAGCCGCTGCTCTACCAGGTGGCGACCGGAGGCCTGAACCCGGGCGACGTCACCTACTTCCTGCGCGGTATGCGGCTGAAGCAGAAGAACGTGCACGTGGTGCACGAGCACCTGGTGGAGGCCGACCACGAGGCGAAGAAGATCCGCCTCCTCAACGACCACTGGATCAGCTACGACTACCTGGTGGTCACCGCAGGTGTGACCACCAACTTCTTCGGCACGCCGGGAGCCAAGGAGTTCGCGTTCCCCATGTACTCGCGCTCCCAGGCGATGCGGATCCGCGACAACCTCTTCATCCGCCTGGAGCGCGCGGCCAAGTCCAAGCGGGCCGACGACGGCCTGCGCGTCGTCGTCGTGGGCGGTGGCGCCACCGGGGTGGAGGTCGCGGGGGCGCTCGCGGAGCTGCGCACCGCCGGACTGGCACCCGCCTACCCCGAGATCCACGGCGACGCGTTCGAGGTCAAGGTGGTGCAGCGGGGCGGCGAGATCCTCAAGTCGTTCGCGCCGAAGCTGCGGAGGTACGCCACCCAGGAGCTGGCCCGGCGCGGTGTCTCCCTGCACCTGGGCGCGGGGGTGGCCGCGGTCGAGCGCGACGCCGTCGTACTGACCGACGGCACCCGCATCCACGCCGACCTCACCGTCTGGTCCGCCGGGGTGCACCCGCACGAGGAGGTCGCGGGCTGGCACCTGCCGCAGGACGACTACGGCCGCATCAAGGTCGGCGAGGACATGCAGGTCGAGGGCCTGCCGGGGGTCTTCGCCGCGGGCGACATCGCCGTCTCGCCCGCCGACCTGCCCCAGCTCGCGCAGCCCGCGATCCAGGGCGGCACGATCGTGGGCCGCAACATCCGGGCGCTGGTCGACGGGCAGCCCCTGCAGAACCTGCGCTACGTCGACAAGGGCACGATGGCGGTGATCGGCCGCCGCGCCGCCGTCGCGGAGATCAACCTGCCGGGCGGCCGGGCGATCCGGCTCACCAAGGGTATGGCGTGGCTGGTCTGGCTGTTCGTCCACATCATGTCGCTGGTGGGTCCCCGCAACCGGGTGACGACCCTCGCGGGCCTGGTCACGCGGTACGGCTTCCCGTTCCACCGGCGCCCCGTACCGATCGTGGGCGACGTGCCCACGGTGCGCCCGCCCAAGGCCCCGGCCCGAAAGGGCTAGGCAGCGGACGACGATGACCCCGGACGAGCTGCGCACCGCGCAGGACCTGGCCATGGCGAACCCCGAGCGGCTGCACCTGCTGGCCCGCATGCTCACGCACCCCGCCGGCCGGTCGTCGGCCGCGGACCTCGTCCCTTCCCCGGGGAGTCGCGTGGCCGACGTGCGGGACGATCTCGCGGCGCTCGTCTCGGTGGGCCTCGTCGCCGTCGTCGGTCAGCCCGCGGCGCCCGATGCCCCGGACACGTCGCTGTACCGGGTGTCGTCCCGCGGCATCGCCCGGTTCGGTTCGGCGGCGCTCGCGGCGCCGCGCCGGCCTGGTGACGCGACGCTCGACGAGCACGACCACGAGGCCCTGCTCGCCCGCCTGACCGACACCCTCTCCGCCGACTTCGCCGCGACGGCGGGCGCCGGCACCGTGGAGCGCCTGGTGCGGGAGTGCTACACGTCGCTGGGCGGGCAGATCGGGTCACGCGGACAGCTCCCCGCCCTCACCGCGTGGCTCGCGACCGACCGGCTCGCCGCGATGGCGGAGGTGACCTACGGGTCGCCCCGCGACGTGCTCTTCGTCTGCGTGGACAACACGGGCCGGTCCCAGATCGCGGCCGCCGTGACCCGGCGCCTCGCGGGCGACCGGGTCCGGGTGCGCACCGCAGGCATCCGGCCGGCGGCCCGGGAGGACGCGATGACCGAGACCGTGCTGGCCCGCCGTGGGCTCGACGGGCTCGTGGAGTTCCCCCGGCTGCTGACGGACGACGTGGTCCGCGCGTCCGGCATCATCGTGACCATGGGCTGCGGCGACGCCTGCCCGGTGTTCCCGGGGCGGCGCTACCTCGACTGGCCGCTCGCCGACCCCGCGGGCCGCCCGCTCGAGGAGGTGGAGCGGATGGTCGACGACATCACCGACCGCGTGCGGGCGCTGCTGGCGGAGATCGACACCGCGGACGGGTCGGTCGGCGTCCCGCCGGATGCGGCTCCGGACGCCGGCCCGGCCGTGCTCCCGCTGTGGGCCCGGCCCGGCTGGCTGGCTCGGCTGACCCGTCGCCCCTGGGCCGGCCCCCGCACCACCTGCGACGCCTCCGGTCAGCGGAAGGCGCGGTAGCCGGGCAGCCCTGCCGGCCCGGCGAGAGTATTCACAGGGCTGTGGACAAAGCCTGTGGACAACTCCGTCCGGGTGGGGAGTGTCAGTGGCTCGGTGCATGGTGGTGGTGCGAAGAGATCTTCGTGCGACGACCTCCGGGAGGACTGAGCCATGACCGAACCGACCTCCGCCGAGCCCTCGGCGGAACAGCCCCCGACGGGTGGCGTGGGCACCCTCGACACCGTGGTGCTGGACGTCCCCGACCTCACGGCCGAGGCGGACTTCTGGAAGGCCCTGACGAGCGGCACCGTGTCGTCGGAGTCCGACGACTGGATCACCGTCGTGACCCCCGACCGGTGGGGTATCGGCTTCCAGCTCGCGCCCGACCTCGTGGCCCCGCAGTGGCCGGGGCAGGAGCATCCGCAGCAGGTCCACCTCGACCTCTACGTGCCCGACCTGGCCGCCGCGAGCGCCCGCGCGGTCGAGCTGGGGGCGTCGGTCCTGCGGGAGAACGAGCAGTGGGTCACGCTCGCCGACCCGGCGGGGCATCCGTTCGACGTGTGCCTCAAGGAGGGCACCGAGGGCGTCACCGTCATGGGGGCCACGTTCGACTGCCCGGACGCGTCGGGCCTGGCCGGGTTCTGGGCGCAGGTGCTGGGGGTGCCCGTCACCTACGACGCCGACGGCGTGGCGATGCTCGGCGGGTCCCGGCCGCTGCTGTTCCAGTCGGTCGAGGGGTACAACGCCCCCCGCTGGCCCGATCCTGCGTACCCGCAGCAGCTCCACCTCGACATCGAGGTGCCGGACCTCGACGCCGGCGAGGCCGCGGTGCTCGCCCTGGGCGCCACCCGGCTGCCGGGCGAGGGCAGCGGCTTCCGGGTGTTCGCGGACCCGGCGGGGCACCCGTTCTGCCTGGTGCGCTGAAACCGGGTGCACTGAGACCGGGTGCACTGAGACCGGGGGCGCTGAGACCGGGGGCGCTGAGGCCCGGCTGCGCGCTGACGCTCAGGGGTGCACGAGCGCCGGGTGGTCCGGGTGGTCGAACCGGACCACGAGGTCCGGCAGGCCGTCGATCTCCTGGGCGTAGCGGTCCCAGGCGGCGAGCGCCCACGCCTCCTCGGGCGGGGTGCGGCGGCGCAGCGTGGCGGGCTTGAGCGCCAGGTGCACGGTGAGGTCGACGTCGAGGCCACGCCCGGCGGCGAGCTCGCCGTCGAGCACGACGACGGTGCCCGGCGCGGCGTCGGCGTAGGCCGCGCGCGTGGCGCGGTCGGTGTCGGGGTCGCGCAGGCTGGGCAGGTACTCCCGGCGGTCGGCCACGCGGGTCAGCACCTCGCGGTTCAGGGCGCCGACGTCGATCCGGTCGTCGAGCAGGCCGTCCGGGTCCTCGCGGCCGCGCTCGAGCCGGAGCGACCGCGGGCGCAGGAAGTCGCGCACGCTGACGCGCACCACCGGTCGCCCCGCCGCCTCGAGCGGCGCGACCAGCGTGTCGGCGAGCCCGGCCGGGTCGGCGGACGCGTGACCGTCGACGAGGAGCCGCACCGGGGCGCCGGACGTCGCTGGTCCGCCGCCCCGGCCGGCCGCGTGGTCGAGGACGAGGCCCACCACCCGCTCGACGAGGAGCGCGGCGCTGATCGGTTCCACCCGTTTGCTCATCGAGGAACGACTCTATGTCGCCGCGGTACCCGCCCCTAGCGGTCGGCCCGCCGCGAGCTGATGACGCCCGTGTCGAAGCCGGCCAGGTGCAGGCCGCCGTGGAAGCGTGCGTGCTCGATCTTGAGGCAGCGGTCCATCACGACGTCGAGGCCCGCCGCCTGCGCTGTCCGGGCCACGTCCTCGTGCCACGACCCGAGCTGCAGCCAGAGCGTCCGGGCACCGACCGCCAGCGTGTCGTCGAGCACGCTCGGCAGGTCCTCGTGCCGCCGGAAGACGTCCACGAGGTCGGGCACCACGGGCAGGTCGGCCAGGCTCGGGTACACGGGGTGCCCCAGGATCTCGGTGGCCCGCGGGTTCACGAAGTACACGTCGTACGGCGAGGACGACAGCAGGTAGGTGGCCACGAAGTAGCTCGCCCGCGCCGGGTTGGTCGACGCCCCGACGATCGCCACCGTCCGGGTGGTGCGCAGGATCCGCAGCCGGTCCTGGGCGCTCGGCCCCTGCCAGGTCCGTGCCGTCGCCTCCGTGCTCATCGGGCCACCCCCGTCGCCGTGGTCAGGGCCTGGTCGAGGTCCCAGAGGATGTCCTCGACGTCCTCCAGGCCCACGGAGATGCGGACGAGGTCCTCGGGGACGCCCGCCGCCTCGAGCTGTTCCGCGGACAGCTGCTGGTGCGTCGTGGACGCCGGGTGGATCACCAGCGTGCGCGCGTCGCCGACGTTCGCGAGGTGCGAGGCGAGCTGCAGCGACTCGATGAACAGCCGGCCGGCCTCGCGGCCGTCGGGCACGTCGGCGGCCGACGTGACCTGGAGACCGAACGCGAAGACCGATCCCGGCCCGAGCGGCAGGTACTTCTGCGCCCGGTCGTGGTGCGGGTGGGACGGCAGCCCGGCCCAGAGCACGTAGGACACGCGCGGGTCGGCGTCGAGCCACTCGGCCACCGCACGCGCGTTGGCCAGGTGCGCGTCCAGGCGGTGCGGGAGGGTCTCGACGCCCTGCAGCAGCTGGAAGGCCGACTGCGGCGAGAGGGCGGGACCGATGTCGCGCAGCTGCTCCGAACGCAGCTTGGTGAGGAACCCGTACTCGCCGAAGTTCGCCCACCAGCTCACCCCGCCGTAGGAGGCGACCGGCTCGGTCATCTGGGGGAACTTGCCGTTGCCCCAGTCGAACCGCCCGGACTCCACGACGATGCCGCCCAGCGTGGTGCCGTGCCCGCCGAGGAACTTGGTCGCGGAGTGGATCACGATGTCGGCACCGTGCTCGATGGGTCGCACGAGGTACGGCGTCGCGAGGGTCGCGTCGACGACCAGCGGGATGCCGGCCGCGTGGGCGACCTCGGCGAGCGCCTCGAGATCGGCGACCTCGCCCGACGGGTTCGCCACCACCTCGGTGTAGAGCACCTTGGTCGCGGGGGTGATCGCCGCCGCGTAGTCGGCCGGGTCGGTGCCCGGCACGAACGTGGTCTCGACGCCGAACCGCCGGAGCGTCACGTCGAGCTGCGTCACGGTGCCGCCGTAGAGCTGCGCGGAGGCGACCACGTGGTCGCCCGCGCCGACCAGCGCGGCGAAGGTGATGAACTCCGCCGACATGCCGGACGCCGTCGCCACCGCCCCGATGCCGCCCTCCAGCGATGCGATGCGCTCCTCGAGCGCGGCCACGGTGGGGTTGCCGATGCGCGAGTAGATGTTGCCGTACTTCTGCAGCGCGAAGAGGTTCGCGGCGTCGTCGGTGTCCTGGAAGACGAACGACGTGGTCTGGTAGATCGGCACCGCCCGGGCACCCGTCGCCGCGTCGGGGATGCCCCCGGCGTGGAGGGCCCGGGTGCGGAACCCGAAGGTGTGCTCGGTCATCGTCCTGCTCTCTTCCGGTCGACGGGTGCGAGGGTCATCATGCCCACCTGCGCAGCAGGCGCCGCTCCGCCAGGCCGATGAGCGCGTCGGTCAGCTTGCCCAGCACCGCGAGCAGCACGATCGCCAGGAGGATGCGGTCCACCCGGCCGTTCTGCTGCGAGTCGTTGAGCAGGAACCCGAGGCCCATCGACGACGCGATGAGCTCGGCCGCGACGAGGAACAGCCACGACTGCGCGAGCGCGAGCCGCAGGCCTGCCACGAGGGACGGCAGCACGGCGGGCAGCTGCACCGCCGACAGCAGGCGCAGGCCGCGCAGCCCGAAGGCGCGCCCGGCCTCGACCAGGTGGGGGTCCACGTGCCGCAGGGCCGCCGCGACGGTCGTGTACACGGGGAAGAAGGCGCCGATCGCGATGAGGGTGATCTTGGACTCCTCGCCGATCTTGAGCCACAGGATCAGCAGCGGTACCCAGGCCAGCGACGGCACGGCGCGGATCGCGCCGAGCGTGGGCGCGAGCACCAGGTCGCCGAGCTTCGACAGCCCCACCAGGGAGCCGACCGCGAGGCCGGCCGCGGCGCCGGCGGCGAACCCGATGAGCACGCGCTGCGTCGAGATGGCCACGTGGTGCCCGAGCTGGCCGCGCTCGACGAGGTTCACCGCGGCGTCCCACACGGCCACGGGTCCGGGCAGCTGGTACGGCGGCACCAGCCCGGCCGCCGTCGTACCCCACCAGGCCGCGAGGAGGACGGCCGGCAGGAGGAGGCCGAGCACGACCCGGCCGCCCCGGCCGCGGGCGGGGGCCGCCGGGCGGGCGTC
Source organism: Promicromonospora thailandica (assembly GCF_024171955.1). GTDB lineage: Bacteria > Actinomycetota > Actinomycetes > Actinomycetales > Cellulomonadaceae > Promicromonospora > Promicromonospora thailandica. The sequence continues at coordinate 98,765 of NZ_JAMTCS010000007.1, forward strand.
CTGCCGCGCCGTGGCGGCGTCACTCATCCGAGGCCACCGCCTCCTGCGCGAACTCGGGCGCGAACAGCTCGTCCAGCGCGATGTCGACGGCGTCCTGCGAGGCCACGTCGTTCGAGTCCACGAAGATCGGGCCCACGACCTCCAGCACCGCGCGCTGCTCGGCACCGGGCACGGGGTCCAGGTCGAGCACGGTGCGCTCCTCGATCACGGTGGCGGCGACCTCCGGGTCGATCGCGGCGACGTCGGCCAGCAGGGCCGACAGCTCCTCGGGGTGCTCCAGCGCCCAGGCGCGGGCCCGCTCGTACGCGTCGACCACCACCTGGGTCACGTCGGGGTGCTCGTCCACGAACTCCTCGCGGGCGTTGAGGAAGCCGTAGGTGTTGAAGTCGATGTTGCGGTAGATCAGCGTGTCGCCGGACTCGGCCTCCGCGGCGGCCATGATCGGGTCCAGGCCCGCCCAGGCGTCCACCGACCCGTTGTCGAGCGCGGCGCGGCCGTCGGCGTGCTGGAGGTTCTGCACCTCGACGTCGTCCAGCGCGATGCCCGCCTCGTCCAGCGTCTGCAACAGGAAGAAGTACGGGTCGGTGCCCTTCGTGGCGGCGATCGATGCGCCCTCGAGGTCCGCGACGTCCGTGATCTCCGAGTCGCCGGCCACGACGATCGCCGACCACTCGGGCTGGCTGTAGATGTCGACGGTGCGGATCGGCGAGCCGTTCGCGCGAGCGAGGAGCGCGGCCGAGCCCGCCGTCGAGCCGAAGTCGATCGCCTCGGCCCGCAGGTTCTCGTTCGCGGTGTTGGACCCGTCGGACTGCACCCAGGTCACCTCGACGCCGTCGAGCTCCTCCTCCAGCCAGCCCTGCTCGCGGATCACCAGGCTGAGCGGGTTGTACGTCGCGAAGTCGACGGCGACCGCGTCGGTGCTCCACCCGGAGTCGCCGCCGTCCGTGGCGGCCGAGCCCTCGCCCGCCACGCAGCCGCTCAGCGTCATCGCCGCGGCGAGGGCCAGGCCGGTCGCCGGGACGGTGTACCTACGGTGGTCGCTCATGGTTCTTCCTCTCGCTGCCCGGCGGCGGTCGCCGGGCTGGGTCTGTCGTGCGGTGCGGCCCGGGGGTCAGGCGCCGCGGGCTGCGCGCGGGTGGTGGGTCGGTACGCCGAGGCCGTCGAGCAGCTCGGCACGGAGCTCGGCGAGGTCGCGGGCCGCGCGGTCACGCGGGCGGTCGCCGGGCACGTCGACGACGCGGGCGATGCTGCGCGCGGCGTCCGCCGGCTCGGACGGGGTCCCGTCCGGCAGCGTGCGCAGCAGCACCACGCGGTCGGCGAGGTAGAGCGCCTCCTCGACGTCGTGGGTGACCAGGAGGACCGTGGCCGGGCGTGCCGCGTGCACGTCGAGCAGCAGGTCCTGCATGCGCAGCCGGGTCAGCGCGTCGAGCGCGCCGAACGGCTCGTCGAGCAGCAGCACGCCGGGGTCGCGCGCCAGGGCCCGGGCGAGGGACGCACGCTGCGCCATGCCGCCCGACACCTGCCGCGGCCGCAGCCCGGCCGACGCCGCCAGCCCGACCAGGTCGAGGAGCCGCGCGACCTGGTCGCGCCCCGCGCCCTTCGCCGTCCCCGGCGGCAGGCCCAGCGCGACGTTCTGCGTGAGGGTGCGCCACGGCAGCAGGCGTGGTTCCTGGAAGGCGACGGCGGTGCGCGGGTCGGCCCCGGCGACGGGCGCGCCGTCGATCGTCACGGTGCCGGACGTCGGCGCGTCCAGGCCGCTGACCTGACGCAGCAGGGTCGACTTGCCGCAGCCCGACGGCCCCAGGACGGCGACGATCTCGCCGGGCGCGACCTCCAGGTCGACACCGCGGAGCACCGTGCGCGACGCGGTCCGGGCGCCTGCGGCCGTGAACGCCCGCCCGACGCCGGCGAGCCGTACGGGGAGGGCGGTGGCGCCGTCGGCCGGGGCGGCGGGGGTCGCGGGTGTCGTGGGCGGTGCCGTGGGCAGAACCATCGATGTCATCCCTCGCGGTCGGTCCGTGCGGCAGACGTTCGTTGTCAGGCACTGTCGATGGACGTCATAGAACCGGACTATGGGTTGGCCGCACCAGGACGTTCCATGATGTGAGACCACGATGTGGACGAAGTCCACCCGCAGCGCACGGCACTTTCCATGACGCGTGTCAGACCCCGCAAGTACGTTGATCCGGTGACCCAGCCCTATCTCCGGTACCCCCACGTCCACGGCGACCAGGTCGCCTTCGTCGCCGACGACGACGTCTGGCTCGCCCCGGTCTCGGGCGGCCGTGCCTGGCGTCTGACCACCGACCACGCCCCTGCCGCGACGCCGCGGTTCGCGCCCGACGGCACCCGGGTCGCGTACGTCTCCCACAGGGACGGCCACCCCGAGGCGTACGTGGTCGACCTGTCCGACGGCGCCACACGGCGCCTCACCTGGTTCGGCGGCAACGCCATGACGGTGCTCGGCTGGGACGACGCGGGCCGCGTGCTCGTCTCGTCCAACGCCGGCACCCACGAGCGCTCGCTCACCGTGGTGCGCGCGGTCGGGCTCGACGGCGCCGTCGAGACGCCGCGGTACGGCCCGGCCTGGGGCGTCGCCGAGCACGTCGGGGCGGACGGCGCCCGGACGACGGCGCTGGTCTCCGCCGGCTACCGCACGCCCGCCCTCTGGAAGCGGTACCGGGGCGGCACGGCGTCGGTCCTGTGGCTCGACCGCGGCACCGGCGACTGGCAGCGCCCCCTGCCGGACGAGGAGGCCGGCGTCTACGACCCGACCTGGATCGGCGACTCGCTGGTGTTCACGTCCGACCGCGCCGCGACGTTCCCGGACCACGCCGACGAGCAGGCCAACCTCTGGGTCCTGGACGGTCTGGCGACCGCGGGCGGCACGCCCGAACCGCGGCAGCTCACCTTCCAGACCGAGGCCGAGGGCTACGTCCGCGACGCGGCGTCCGACGGCTCGCGGATCGTGTGGCACAGCCGCGGCGACCTCTGGCTGCTCGACGCGCTGGACGGCACGCCGCGCCGGCTCGACATCACGCTCACGGGAGCCCTGCCGCAGCCGTACTCGACCGATCCGGCCTCGGGTCCGGTGCCGATCGACGGCGTGGCCGTGGACGGCACGGGCGACGCGAGCGTCATCGGCTGGTTCGGCACCGCGTACTGGGTGACCCACCGCGCCGGCCCGGCCCGCGCCCTGGTCGCCGACCCGTCCGTCCGCGTCCGCGAGCCGGTGCTCCTCGGCGACACCCGGCGCGCCGTCGTCGTGACGGACGCCCCGCGCACCACCCCGGACGGGGTGAGCCGCGAGGACGCGCTCGAGGTCCACGCCCTGCCCGGCGAGTCCGCCGGTGTGCCCGGCACGCCGCCGCAGACCCTCGCGGCCGGCGAGCTCGGCCGTGTGCTCCACCTGGCCGCGAGCCCTGCGGGCGACCGGGTCGCCGCCATCTCGCACGACGGCCGGATCAGCGTCGTCGCGGTGCCCGACGGTGACCCCGGTGACGGCCCCGCACCCGGCACGGTCACCACGATCGACCGGTCGGCGAACGGCGAGGCGGAGTCGCTCACGTTCTCGCCCGACGGGCGGTACCTCGCCTGGTCGAGCCCTACGGGCACCCTGGCCGACCACCACCAGATCCTGGTGGCCGACCTGCACGCCGACCAGCCCACGGCCACGCCGCTGACCTCGGGCCGGTTTCACGACTTCTCGCCGTCGTTCAGCGACGACGGCAAGTACCTGGTGCTCCTCTCGGACCGCACGTTCGACCCGTCCTACGACTCGCACGAGTTCGCGCTGTCGTTCAGCGCGGCCACACGGCCGTGGCTCATCCCGCTCTCGGCCACCGAGCCCGCGCCCTTCGGCCCGAGCGCCGACGGCTGGCGCCTGGCCAAGCCGGACGGGAAGCCTCAGGCCGCCAAGGACGACGACGCTCCCGAGGCGAAGCCGGACGACGACACCGCACCCGCGGACAGCTCCCCCGACCCGTCCCCCGACATCGACTTCGACGGCGCCGAGGAGCGCCTCGTGCCGTTCCCCGTGACGTCCGGCCGGTACCGCGACCTGCTCGCCGCCAAGGGCGGCGTGCTCTGGGTGCGCGAGACCGACGACGCCGGGGTGCTCGGCGCACGGCACGCCGGGACGGACGAGGACCCGGCGCCGAACGTGCTCCAGTTCTGGTCGTTCGATGCCCGCAAGGCCACGGACGTGGCCGAGAAGGTGAACGGGTACGCCGTCTCGGGCGACGGCGAGCGCATCGTCGTCCGGTCGGGCTCAGGTCTCGCCACGCAGCCGGCCACGAGCAAGCCCGGCGACGACGACCCGGGTGCCTTCGACATCGACCTGTCCCGCGTGCGCTACGAGGTGGACCCGCGCGCGCAGTGGCACCAGATGTTCGACGAGAACGCCCGGATCATGCGCGACCACTACTGGCGCGCCGACATGGACGGGGTGGACTGGGAGGCCGTGACGGAGCGCTGGCGGCCGCTCGTGGACCGGGTGGCGACGCACGACGACCTCGAGGACGTGCTCTGGGAGACGGTGGCCGAGCTCAACACGTCGCACGCGTACGTGCACGGCCCGGGCGAGCGGGGCGACGCGTCGCGCAGGCTCGGCCTGCTCGGCGCCGACCTGTCCCGCACGGCCGACGGCTGGCGCATCGACCGGGTGCTGCCGAGCGAGTCGTCCGACCCCGGCGCCCGGTCCCCGCTGCGCGCGGCGGGCGTCGACGCGCGGCCGGGAGACCTGGTCGTGGCCGTCGACGGGCGGCCCGTCGACCCGGTGGCCGGGCCGGCGGCGAGCCTGGTCGGCGCGGCCGAGACGCCGGTCGAGCTCACCCTGCGCCGTCCGGACGCCGCGGAGGACGGGACGAGCGCCGACCGCCGGGTCGTCGTCGTACCGCTCGCCGACGAGTCCGCGCTGCGCTACCAGGACTGGGTGCGGTCGCGCCGGGAGTACGTCGCCGAGAAGTCCGGCGGCCGGCTCGGGTACGTGCACGTGCCCGACATGGTCAGCACGGGCTGGGCGCAGCTCCACCGCGACCTGCGGCTCGCCACGGACCGCGAGGGCGTCGTGGTGGACGTGCGCTTCAACGGCGGCGGGCACACCTCACAGCTCGTGATCGCCCGCCTGGCGGCGCGGGTGGCCGGCTGGGAGCTGAACCGGTACTACGACCGTCCGGCGACCTACCCGAACCAGGCGCCTCGGGGGCCGGTCGTGCTGGTCACCAACGAGTACGCGGGGTCGGACGGCGACATCGTGAACGCCGCGGCGCAGGCGCTCGGCGTCGGGCCGGTGGTCGGGGTGCGCACCTGGGGCGGTGTGATCGGCATCGACGGCCGGTTCAGCCTCGTGGACGGCACGGGCATCACCCAGCCCCGCTACTCGTTCTGGCTCGACGGCAAGGGCTTCGGCGTGGAGAACCACGGCGTGGACCCCGACATCGAGGTGCGGCACACCCCGGCCGACTACTTCTCGGACGTCGACCCGCAGCTCGACGCGGGGATCGCCGAGGCGTTCCGCCGGCTCGGCGAGCGCCCCGCCGCCACGCCCCCGGCGCTGCCCGCGCCGCGCGTCCGACGGCGCGCGTGACCGCCGTCAGGAGCGCGTCGCCTGCACGAAGGTGAGTGGCCCGTAGCGGTGGTCGAGGTGCGCCACCTCGCGGGCGTCGGTGAAGCCGGCGTCCGCGAGGAGGCGCAGCAGGCCGCCCTCCAGGTTGCGCGCGGTGTGCGGGTTGGCGGCGACGGCGGACCGGCCGCGCCGCTGCCCGTGCCCGTGCCCGTGGTCGCCGTGCCCGTGGTCGCCGCCGGTGCTGCCGAAGTCGGCGATCGTGACCCGGCCGCCCGGGCGCAGGACGCGGAGCGCCTCGCGCCCGAACTGCTCCCGCGCACCGTCGGGCACGTGGTGCAGGGCCAGCGCGGACACCACGTGGTCGAACGACCCGTCCGCCCCCGGCAGCCGGTCGGCGAACCCCTGGACGAGCGTGAGCGCGAGCCTGCGGCGGCCCGCCTTGCGGGACGCGACGCGCAGCGCGGCGCCGTCGGGGTCCAGGCCCGTGACACGCGCGGCGGGCTGCGCCCGGAGCACGGCGAGGGACAGGTTGGCGGTGCCGCAGCCGACGTCGAGCACGGACTCGCCGGGGGCGACGTCCGCGAGCGCCGCCGCGCGCTCGTGCACGGGGCGCACGCCGGAGAGGCGGGAGAACACGTCGTAGAGCGGCAGCAGCCAGGGCCTGCCCATGCCGGGCAGGAAGTCGCGGTCGCGCTCCTCGGACGTGCGCTGGTCGAGGATGTCGTGGTCCATCGGGGGTCCCTTTCCGGTGGTGGTGCGCCGGGGCGCCTCGGTTCCAGCATCGGACATCCTTCGGTCCCTCGACAGCACAGAAGTCGGTGCGGATCAGACGATCCTCGGCTCGTCACCGGCACGCACCGGGCGGGTGCCGGGTGGCGGCGGTAGCGTCGTACCGCGAGAGGAACGGGGCGCGCCGTGCTCACCCCGGCCGCACCCACCGACGCGGGAGACACGCGATGACCACGCAGACGCCGGCCCCCACCGGGTTCCGCACCCGTCTGCGCACCGTCCGCCCGGACGGCACACCGGTCTACCGGCACGCCGCCGGCCCGGGTCGGCCGCCGGTCTGCGTCACCCGGAGCGACCACGAGGCGGACCTGCCGCACCAGCCGCCGGGACACCCGCACGCGCACGACTTCCTCGTGCTGGTCTACGTGGAGCGCGGTGGCGGCTCGGTGGGCATGGGTGGCACGCCCACGCCGTTGCGCGCCGGCGACGTGCACGCCGTCCCGCCCGGCCGCACGATCGACGTCGGCCCCGAGTCGCTCGACCGTGGCCGATCCTGGAGCGTGTCGTTCACGCCCGACGCCGTGCCGACCCTCGCGTCCGTGTCACCGCTGGCCTGGGCGCACCACCCGCTGCTCGCCCTCTTCGCGGTGGAGCCGGTCCCGGGCGGTCCGAGCGCCACGGTGCCGGAGGCCGGACGGCCGCTCTGGTCGGCGTGGCTGGGCGAGCTGGCCGACGAGGTGGCCGAGCCGGACCGGGTCGGGGCACGCGAGGCGGCGTCGGCGGTGCTGACACGGTTGCTCGTGGGTGCGGCACGGCTCGCGCCGTCCGCCCCCGTGCCGCTGGACCCGCTGGTCACGCGCGTCTTCGAGGAGATCGAGGCGACGTTCCACGAACCGGTCTCGGCGGCCGACGTCGCCCGCGCGCTGGGCTACACCGCGGGTCACCTGACCACGGTGGTCCGCGAGCGCACCGGCCGCACGCTCCTGGACTGGATCACCGAGCGCCGGATGACCGAGGTGCGCAGGCTGCTGCGCGACACGGACCTGCCGCTCGGCGTCGTGGCGGCGCGGACGGGGCTGCGGGACGCGACGTACCTGGTCCGGCGTTTCAAGGATCGCTACGGCATCACACCCGACCGTTGGCGCCGGAGTGAGAGAACCTGAGGGGGCAGGGGTGAGTTGACCCCTGTCATCGGCTACTTTTGGGGCACGCATCGGCACGACCGATATGTCACGACCATCGAACGGAGCACTCATGTCTCGCAACCGCGCCCTCCTCTCGGCCGCCGCAGCCTCCGCTGCCCTCCTGGCCCTGACCGGCTGCGGCAGCTCCGGCGAGTCCGGTGACGCGGGCGACGACCTCGGCCTCTCGGGTGACACGCTGGTCGTGGCCACCGAGGGCACCTACCGCCCGTTCAGCTTCCACGACGAGTCGGGTGAGCTCGTCGGGTACGACGTCGAGATCGCCGAGGCCGTCGCGGAGAACCTGGGTCTGGAGATCGAGTTCCAGGAGACCCAGTGGGACGCGATCTTCGCGGGCCTGGACGCGGGTCGCTTCGACACCATCGCGAACCAGGTGACGATCACGCCGGAGCGTGAGGCCGACTACGTGTTCTCGGCGCCGTACACCGTCTCGACGGGTGTGCTCGTGGTGGCCGCGGACAACGAGGACATCCGCAGCTTCGCCGACCTCGACGGCAAGACCAGCGCCCAGTCGCTCACGAGCAACTGGAACGACCTGGCGACCGAGAGCGGTGCCACCGTGGAGGCCGTCGAGGGCTGGGCGCAGGCCGTCGCGCTCCTGGAGCAGGGCCGTGTCGACGCCACGATCAACGACAGCCTGACCTATCTCGACTACGCCAACACCGAGGACGCCTCCGGCATCAAGGTGGCCGCGGAGACCGAGGAGCAGTCGGAGGCCGCCTTCGTCGTCACCCCTGAGCGCGAGGCCCTCGCCCAGGCGATCGACGGTGCCCTGGACGACCTGCGCGCCGACGGTACGCTCGCCGAGCTGGGCGAGAAGTACTTCGGCGAGGACGTCTCCGAGTAGTCCATGGACTGGCAGCTCGTCGCCGAATCCTTCTGGCCGCTCCTGCGGGGCGGACTCATCGGCACCATGCCGCTCGCGCTCGCGTCGTTCGCGATCGGGCTGGTGGTCGCCCTCCTGGTGGCCCTGCTGCGGCTCTCGCCGAACCCGGTGCTGTCGTGGGTGGGCCGCGCCTACATCTCGCTGATCCGCGGCACGCCGCTCCTGGTGCAGCTGTTCATCATCTTCTACGGCCTGCCGCAGCTGGGTATCCGGATCGACCCGTGGCCCAGCGCGATCATCGCGTTCTCGATGAACGTGGGCGGCTATGCGGCCGAGGTGGTCCGGGCCGCGATCCTGTCCGTGCCCAAGGGCCAGTGGGAGGCGGGCTGGACCGTGGGCATGTCTCCGGCGCGCACCCTGGGCCGGATCATCCTGCCGCAGGCGGCACGCGTCTCGGTGCCGCCGCTGTCCAACACGTTCATCTCGCTCGTGAAGGACACGTCGCTGGCCACGCTCATCCTGGTCACGGAGATGTTCCGCATCGCGCAGCAGATCGCCGCGTTCTCGAACGAGTTCCTGCTCATCTACACCGAGGCGGCGCTGATCTACTGGATGTTCTGCACCGTGCTCTCCACCGGCCAGAACGTCCTCGAGAAGAGGCTGGACCGCTATGTCGCCCACTGACCGCACACCGCTGCTGACCGCCCGCGGCATCGAGAAGTCCTTCGGCGCCAACCACGTGCTGCGGGGCGTCGACCTGGACGTGCGGAGGGGCGACGTCGTCGCGCTGATCGGTGCGTCCGGCAGCGGCAAGACGACGGTGCTGCGCTCGCTCAACGGCCTGGAGACCCCGGACGCAGGCGTGCTGGAGCTCGCCGGCGGCCCCGTCGTCGACTTCGGTGCCCAGGCGGCGGCGGCCGGCCCCGGCTGGTTCGGCAACCGCACCGCGCGCGCCGCCGCCAAGGCGAACCGGGCCGCACTGCGCGACCGGTCCGCCATGGTGTTCCAGCACCACAACCTGTTCCCGCACCGCACGGTGCTGGAGAACGTGATCGAGGGGCCGTGCCAGGTCCAGGGGGTGCCGCGCGCGACGGCGACCGGCCGTGCCGAGGAGCTGCTGGCGCGCGTCGGGCTCACGGAGAAGCGGGACGCGTACCCCCACCAGCTGTCGGGCGGGCAGCAGCAGCGCGTCGGCATCGTGCGGGCGCTCGCGCTGCAGCCGGACCTGCTGCTGTTCGACGAGCCGACGTCGGCCCTCGACCCCGAGCTGGTCGGCGAGGTGCTGACCGTCATGAAGGAGCTCGCCGACGAGGGCTGGACCATGGTCGTGGTGACCCATGAGCTGTCCTTCGCCCGGCAGGTGGCCAACCAGGTGCTGTTCCTGGACGGTGGCGTGGTGGTCGAGCACGGCACGCCGGAGCAGATCTTCACCGCCCCGGCCGAGGAGCGCACCCGCCGGTTCCTCGACCGGATCCTCCACCCCCTCGACTGACGTGTCAGACGTACAGGTCACCCCGGTGACCTGTACGTCTGACCCGGGTCAGGCCAGGGCTGCTCGGCGGCGCACCGCGTAGCCCAGGGCGAACACGCCCAGTGCGGCGGCGGCCGCGCCCGCCCCGAGCAGGTCGATCCAGGCCGCGCCGTAGGGCAGCACCGAGGCCCCGACCACGGGCGCGAGGGCGATCCCCAGGTACATGGCCGTCGAGTACCAGGACAGGGACACGCCGGCGACGGCGGGGTCGACGTCCACCAGCCGGTGCTGGATGGGCACCAGGGCCGCGGCGGTGCCCAGCCCCCAGACCCCGAACAGGACGGCGGTCCCCGCGTACGAGCCGCCGGCCGTGTACAGCGCGGCGAGCGAGACGACGACGGCGGCGAGCGCGGCGAGCGCCGTCGGCCGGGCCCCGAACCGGTCGGTGAAGGACCCGCCCAGCCAGTTGCCGACGATGCCCGCGAGGCCGAAGACCAGCAGGAGCGACGCGAGCGCAAGGCCGCTGCCGCCCGTCACGCTCTCGGTCACGGCGGAGCTGAAGATGTAGACCAGGTTGAACGCGGCCGTGAACAGCAGCGTCGTCATGAGGGCGAGGCCGATCCGGACGTCGCGCAGCACGGCGAACCGGGCCAGGAGGCCGGGCACGGCACCGGTGGGCACGGCGCGCGTGGCGAGGCCGACGGCGACGGCGAGCCCCGCGGCCAGCCCGGCGAGGACGCCGAGCGCGAGCCGCCAGCCGCCGAGGGCCGCGAGCGCCGTGCCCAGGGGCGAGCCGACGGCGGTGGCGAGGATGAAGCCGAACCCGACGACGCCGAGCGCCCGCCCGCGCTGCTCCGGGGGGACGAGCGTGGGCGCCGCCGCCATGGCGGCCGGCATGAGCGCGGCGCCGCCGAGCGCGGCCAGCACACGCCCCGCGGTGAAGAGCGCGAGGTCGCCCGCCAGGGCCGAGAGTGCGATGCCCGCGGCGATGATCCACAGGCCGGTGCCCATGAGGGCGGCGCGCGAGGCACGGGCGAACAGGACCGACACCGCGGGGGCGAGCACCGCGACCACGACGGCGTACCAGGAGATGGAGTAGCTGACCGCGCTGGGCGAGGCGCCGATGTCCACCGCGATCTGCGGGAGCACGCCGGCGATGACGAAGGCGTTCGTACCGACCACGAACAGCGCTGCGGCGATCAGGGCGATCCGGAGGTAGGCACCGCGCAGCGAGTATGATTGTTCGATGAACGTCATACCGTTGAGCGTAACCGAATGGTTCGACGGTTGTCGAACTATTGCGTCAGGAGATGGGTCGTGACCGAGTTCCCGTCCGCCGACATGGCGCAGGTCGAGCTCGTCGACGTGCTGCGGGCCCTCGCCGACCCCGTGCGCCTGCAGATCGTCGGCATGCTGGCCGACGGCAAGCCCTACCCCAAGGGCGACTGCACGATGGGGCTCGACCTGACGAAGTCGACGGCGTCGTACCACTTCCGCACGCTGCGCGAGTCCGGGCTCACCCGCACGATCGTGCACGGCCGCACACACGACATCCAGCTGCGGCGCGACGAGCTGGACGAGAAGTTCCCGGGCCTCATCGAGGCGGTCCTGCGCGAGAAGTAGCCGCGCCGTCCGCGCCGAGATCTGGTGCAGATCTCGGCGGGGACGGGGTGGCCTACTCCCCCGGGTACTTCAGGTCGATCTGGTTCCGGATCTCGTCCAGCGTGGCCATGATCGCCACCGTCTCCGCGCGCGGGAGCAGCGGGCTGTCGAGCTCACCGGCCGCGACCAGCCGCTCGGCCTCCGCGGCCTGGAAGTGCATGCCCCGGCCCGTCACCTCGGCCGTGAACGTCTCGGTCTCGGTGCCCGACGCGTCGTAGACGTGCACCGTCGACGGGTTGTACCAGGTCGCGTCGATCTCGATGCGCCCCTCGGTCCCGAGGATCGAGGCCCGGTTGGGCCCCCGGGTGTCGGACGCCGACACGGTCGTGGCGACCCGGGCGCCGTCGTACCCGAAGATCGTGGCGACGGTCGCGTCCGCACCCGTCTCCTTGAACGTCGCGTGCGACTGGATGGTGAGCGGCTCGCCGAACAGGTCCCAGGCGAACGAGACCGGGTAGATGCCGAGGTCGAGCAGCGAGCCGCCGCCCAGGGCGAGGTCGTTGATGCGGTGGGCGGGGTCGTCGGGCAGGTCCTGGGTGTGGTCCACCAGGAGGGTCCGCACCTCGCCGAGCACGCCCGAGGCGATGATCTCGCGCACGCGCGCCATGTGGGGCAGGAACCGGGTCCACATGGCCTCGAGCGCCACGAGCCCCTTGGCCTCGGCGAGCTCCGTGATCTCGCGCGCCTCGGCGGCGTTGAGCGTGAACGGCTTCTCGACCAGCACGTGCTTGCCGGCCTCCAGCACCAGCTTCGCGGCCTCGGCGTGCATGGGGTGCGGCGTCGCGACGTAGACGATGTCGACCTCGGGGTCGTTCACCAGGTTCTCGTACGAGCCGTGGGCGGTCGGGATGCCGAACCGGTCGGCGAAGGCGCGCGCCTTCTGGAGGGACCGGGAGCCGACGGCCTGCACGGTGAAGCCGTTGTCGTTCAGATCAGAGGTGAAGCTGGCGGCGATCCCGCCGGCCGCGAGGATGCCCCAACGCAGGTGTGTCATGCGTTCGAGCGTAGTGCCCCGCCGAAGTAGAACCGTGGCGAGATAGAACGGTGGCGAAGTAGAACGGCAGCTTCGCGCTGAGGTTCTACTTCGCCACGGTTCTATCTCGCCACAGTTCTACTTCGGCGGGATGAGGTGGGTCAGTTGACCTGGATGGTCATGTGGCCCTTCTTGGTGTCCTCCGTGAGCACCTTGATCGTGGTGCCGGTGCCGCCGACCTTGACCGAGTGGCCGGGGTTGGCCGGGTCGTAGTAGGCGTTCGGGTTCGTGTCGTCGAACGTCGACACGGCCTTCTGCTTGCCCAGCTTCAGCGTGGTGAGCGAGTTCGCGGCCACCTCACGGTGCAGCGAGATCGGGTCCGTCTTCTGCAGGCCGAACGTCGCGTCGAAGGACTGGATGCGGTTGCGGGCGATGGTGCCGCCCGACCACTTCAGGGCCTTCGCGCGAGCGTCGACCGGCAGTGCCTGGCCGCCACCGGGGTGCTGCGAGGTGTTGTTGTCGCCGTACAGGCTGTTCACGTACCAGACCAGCAGGCCGTCCTGGTACGGGTAGTGCTCCACCTTGTTGCTGTTGGAGAAGGTCCAGCCGAAGTTGTACGGGCCGGTGCGCAGCGTCTGGTCGTAGCCGCCGTACACGCGGTTCTCGGCCACGTAGTAGTGCTGGTAGGTGACCTCGTAGGTGCCGTCGGCACCGACCGTCACGAAGCCGTCGGCCGTCCAGTCGGAGTCCGTGAAGTCCTCGGACAGCGCGTCGCCGACCGTGACGTCGTCGACCGCGATGCCGGTCTCGTTGGCGCCGCCGTCGCTCGCGTAGCGGAAGCGGACCGAGGCCGTCTGGCCGGCGTAGTCACCGAGGTCGGCCGTCAGGTCGACCCAGGCGCCCGCCGAGTCACCGGTGATGCCGCCGCCCGGGTTGGTGCCGTTCGGGTCCTCGTCGGTCGACAGGTTGTTCGGCAGCGCGGTCCAGGTGGAGCCGCCGTCCGTCGAGATCTCGGCGAACGCGTAGTCGAAGTCGTCCTCGATGGCGTACTGCACCTTCGCGGTCAGCGAGGCGCCGTCCGGCACCGTGAACGACGGCGACGTGATCGTCGTGTTCAGGTTGTTGCCCGTGCCCGAGTACACGAACTCGCCGTCGAGGGGCTCGACGCCGTACTCCTCGCCGATGTCGACCTGCGTCACACCGTCCGGCAGGTCCACGATCGCGGCCTGCGCGCGCGTGGTGGCGTGGAACGACGGGCCGAGCTTGATGCGGTCCCGCTCGCCCGGCGCCACGGCCTCGTAGTCGAGCCAGCCCAGGAAGAGCTTCTCCGTGGCGCCCATGTGGTTCGGCGTGGTGCCGATGGTGCCCGTGCCGTGGCCCATCCACGAGCCGGAGCTCATGAGGTTCCAGAAGCCGGTGCCGTTCTCGCCGCCCGCGGTGTCGTAGTAGTCCGGCAGACCGAGGTCGTGGCCGAACTCGTGCGCGAAGACGCCGAGGCCGCCGTTCTCCGGCTCGGTGGTGTAGTCGCGGATCCAGATGTCGGAGTCACCGATCTTGATGCCGCCGAGCTTCTCGAAGTCGGCCGGGCCGTCCGAGCCCAGGCCGCCCTGGTTCACCGCCCAGCGGTGCGACCAGATGGCCTCCTCCGGCGCGCCGGCCTCCTCGCCCTCGCCGGCGTGGATCGCCTGGAAGTGGTCGATGTAGCCGTCGGGCTCGGCCGTGATGCCGTCGCCGTCCATGTCGTAGCGGTCCCAGACGTCGAACGACTGCAGGTAGGCGTCGATCTCCTCGGCGGTCTTGCCCGCCGCGACCTGCTGCTCGTACCAGGCGTTCGCGGTGTCCTGGATGAACCGCGTCATGTCCTCGCCGGACTCCGTGGTGCCGTAGGACGCCGTGTTGTACGGCACGGTGACCCAGTCGGACACGTCGCCCTGCAGGTCGAACCGGCCGGACGACATCTCGTCGTAGATGCCGGCGAACGACTCGCCGTCCTGGTCCTCCAGGCCGGTGAAGAACATCTCCTGGAAGTGCTCGCGCGAGAAGTCCGGCTCCCAGTAGGTGGAGTTGTCGCTGCGCGGCGGCTCCGGGATCTGGTTGTGCACGGGGCCCGCGGAGGCGTCCGGGTAGCGCTCGTCGACCTCGTCACCGAAGTCCACGAGGATGCTGAACAGCTGTGCCGTCTCCTCGACGCCGTACTCGACGTACTCGCGCGGCGAGATCTTCACGACCTTGGACTTGTGCTTGCCCTTGCCACGGGTCTCGACCTTGGCCTCACCGGTGGCGACCATGTTCACGGCCCGCTGCCGCTTCTCGTTCTGCTTCTCGGCCAGGGCGTCCGGCCGGTTGTCCTCCTTGGCCGGCGCTGCCTGCTGCGGCACCTCCTCGGCGGGCGGTGCTGCGGAAGCGGTGATCGGTACGACGGCGGCGGAGAGCAACAGGGCTGCTCCCGCGCCGACTGCACAGATGCGTGGGTTCATTTCTTCCTCCGTGGAGAGAGCCGCGTCCGGGACGAGGAGGTGATGCGTGTACGGGTCGCCGGACCTGCTGGACACCTTTGTCCACGCAGGAGGAAACCAGGGAAATATTACGACAATGTTGCCTAGGACACAGATGGGGTCACCCGCGGTGTCCGGAAATGTGTGCACCGAATCGGTTCGATCCGACGTACCGTGGCCGTGCCGCGCGTGAGCGCGACCGGCCGTCTTCGCCCGGCCCCCGATCCCGGACATCTGGAGAGTGCATGACCTCGAACCGGCCCACCGCGGCGACGGAGTTCGCCGCGGCCCCGGTGGACCAGCGCCGTGCGCTGGTCGCGCTCGTCGCGCTCTCGGTGAGCGCCTTCACCTTCGTCACGGCCGAGAACCTGCCGGGCGGCCTGCTCACGCTCATCGCCCCGGACCTGGGGCGCAGCACCTCCGAGATCGGGCTGCTGGTCACGGCGTACGCCGTCGTCGTCGTGGTGGCCTCCCTGCCGCTCACCCGGCTCACGCGCCGCTTCCCCCGCCGCTGGGTGCTGGCCGCGACCACCGCGGTCTGCGCCGTCGGCTCGCTCTGGTCGGCCCTCGCCGTCGGCTACGCGGACCTCATGGCCGCCCGCATGCTCACCGCACTGGGGCAGGCGCTGTTCTGGTCCATCGTCACGCCCGCCGCGGCCAGCCTGTTCGCCCCGGCCGTCCGGGGCCGGATGATCGCCCGGCTCGCCGTGGGCAACTCGCTGGCGCCGCTGCTCGGCGTGCCGCTCGGCACCTGGGTGGGCCAGCAGACGGGCTGGCGCACGGCGTTCCTGCTGTTCTCCGTGGTCAGCCTGCTGGCGTGCGTCACGATGGCGGTCGCCATGCCGCACGTCGACGCCGAGCAGAGCGGCACCGCGCGCGGCACCCACCCGAACCTGCGCCGGTTCGTGCTGCTCCTCGTCGTCACCGTGCTGCTCGTGACCGGCGGCTTCACGATGATCACGTTCGTCACGCAGTTCCTGCTGGAGACGGCGGGCTTCGCCGACCGCTACCTCAGCGCGCTGCTCCTGGTGCAGGGGTCCGCCGGCCTGGCGGGCACGCTGCTTATCGGCCAGGTGCTCGACAAGCGGCCGTGGCACACCATCGTCGTCGCGCTCGCCGCCCTCACCGGAGCGCTCGTGCTGCTGGGCACGCTCGGCCACGTCCCGGCCGTCGCCCTGGCGGGCCTCGCCCTGTTCGGGCTGGCGTTCAGCGCCGTGCCGCCGGCGCTGTCGTTCCTGTCGCTCCGCGTGGCCCCGGGCGCCACCGAGTCGGCGACCGCGATATCGAGCTCCGTGTTCAACATCGGGATCGGCGGCGGGGCTGCGCTCGGGGCGCTCGTGGTCGCCACGACGGGCATCGGCACCGTGCCGCTGGTGGGCGCGGCGTTCGTGCTGGCCGCGCTCGCGGTGCTCGTCACCGACCTGTGGACGACGACGCGCACCGCGGCGCGGAGGACTACTTCGCGGCGCCCTTGAGGGTGCCGGTCACGGGCTCCTCGGAGCTGATGACGCACTGCAGGGTGCGGTCGTCCCGCTGCTCCCACGTGTCCCGGGTCGGGTAGAAGCCGGTGTAGCCGTACTGCGACTCGTCGTAGGAGACGCCGACGAACGTGCCGAACTGCTCGTAGCACCACTCGTCGAACTTCTTCGCCATGCCCTCGTCGCCCGGGTACTCGTCGGTGTCCATGACCAGCTCGGCGAACACCTCGCCGGTGTGCGGGTCGGAGCACGGCACCACGGGGACCGTCTCGACCTCGTACTCCTCACCCTCCGTGGCCTCGCCGTACCCGTCGAGCGCCTCCAGGTCGATGCAGTCGCCCTTCAGGATCTGGAAGGCGTTCGCCTCGGCCGAGGCGGTGATCTCGCCGCCGGGCTCGTCGCGCGGCGCTTCGCCGCCCGACATGATCTCGTCGAGCACGCCGCAGCCGCTCAGCAGGGTCAGCGATACGGCGGCGGCAGCCGCGGCCGCCAGCAGGCGGGCGGGTCGGGCGGTACGGTTCATCGACTCTTCCTCAGGACGGGCCCGGCGGCGGGCACCGGGGCGGCACCAGCGGCCGCCCCGTGAAGGTACCGCCAGCCACCGACACGCCGGCCCCCAGGGCGCAACGATTCGATCACGACCGCGCCGACCAGGGTGTTCACGTGGCGTTCACCCCGGCGGGCCCGCCGGGATCTACGGTGGCTCACGCGGAGCACGACGTCCGCGGCACGACACCCCGACGAAGGAGCAGTCATGCGAGGCAGTACCCCCGGGCGCCTGACCGGCGCCGCCGCGGCGGCGGCCCTGCTGGCCGGCGCCGCCCTCGGCACCGCGGTCCCGGCCAGCGCGTCCGGCGTCCCCTCCGGTGCGGCGGACGGCGTCCGCCTGACGTCGGCGTCCGCCCACCGGGCCCACCCCGCGCCCCGCCACCGGGCCCTGCGCGTGGCCACGTACAACCTGTCGCTGAACCGGGCCACGGCCGGCGAGCTCGTCGCCGACCTGTCCACGGGCGACGACGCCCAGGCCGCCACGGTCGCCGAGGTGATCCAGCACGCGGACCCTGACGTCGTGCTCCTCAACGAGTTCGACTACTCCGCCGGCGCCGACCCCTACGCCGCCGCCGACCTGTTCCGCCAGAACTACCTCGAGGTGCCCCAGGGCACCGGCGAGCCCGTCGAGTACCCGTACGCGTTCGTGGCCCCGGTGAACACCGGCGTACCCAGCGGGTTCGACCTGAACAACGACGGCACCGTGGGCGGGGGCGACGACGCGCTCGGCTTCGGCCTGTTCCCCGGTCAGTACGGGATGCTCGTGCTGTCGAAGTACCCGATCCAGCACCGTGCGGTGCGTACCTTCCAGCACTTCCGGTGGCAGGACATGCCGGGCGCGCTGCTGCCGGACGACCCGGCAACCCCCGCTCCGGCCGACTGGTACTCGGCCGAGGAGCTCGCGGTGCTGCCGCTGTCGAGCAAGTCGCACTGGGACGTGCCCGTCCGCGTGGGCCGCGAGACGGTGCACGTGCTGGCCGCCCACCCCACCCCGCCGTCGTTCGACGGCGCGGAGGACCGCAACGGGCTGCGCAACCACGACGAGATCCGGTTCTGGGCCGACTACGTGCGCGGCGGGCGGCAGGCCCGCTACCTGTACGACGACGCTGGCCGGCGCGGCGGGCTGCGCCCGGGCTCCTCCTTCGTGGTCGCCGGCGACTACAACGCCGACCCGCTCGACGGCGACTCCGTGGACGCCGCGATCGGCCAGCTGCTCGACCACCCCCGGATCACCGACCCCGGCGCGACCTCGGCGGGCGCGGCCGAGGCCGCGGCGCTGCAGGCGGGCGCCAACCTCACCCACCGGGGCGACGCCGCGCTCGACACCGCCGACTTCGCCGACACGACCCCGGGCAACCTCCGCGTCGACTACGTGCTGCCCTCGCGCGACCTGCGCGTCCGCGGCGCCGGGGTGTTCTGGCCGGTCGCGGCCGACCCGCTGTCCCGCCTCACCGGCGTCTTCCCGTTCCCGAGCAGCGACCACCGCCTCACCTGGACGGACGTCACCCTCTGACCCGCTGGGTGCGGGATCTTCGCCCTCTGCGCACCGCGAACAGGGCGAGAATCCCGCACCCGGCGAGAGCCGCGCGGATAGGCTGACGCGGTGTCTGATGCACTGACATCCTTCGGGACCGAGTCCTCGGCCGGCGCGCCGCCCGTCACGCCGCGCCGCCCTGCCGAACGCACCTTCCACGGTGACACCTTCGTCGACGACTACGAGTGGCTGCGCGCCAAGGACGACCCCGAGGTGGTCGCCCACCTGGAGGCGCAGAACGCCTGGACCCTGGAGCGTCAGGAGCACCTCGCACCGCTGCGCCAGGCCGTGTTCGACGAGATCAAGGGCCGCACCCTGGAGACCGACCTCTCGGTCCCGTCGCGGGACGGCGACTGGTGGTACTACGCGCGGACGGTCGAGGGCCAGCAGTACCCGATCCACGCGCGCTACCCCGCGGCCGGACCGGACGACTGGACGCCGCGCGTGCTCGAGCCGGGTGAGCCCGTCCCGGGCGAGCAGGTGCTGCTCGACCAGAACGCCGAGGCGGACGGCCACGACTTCTTCGCGCTGGGCTCGCTCGACGTGTCCGAGGACGGCACGCGCCTGCTCTACGCCACCGACACGAGCGGCGACGAGCGCTACACGCTGCGCGTCCGCGACCTCGCCACGGGCGAGGACCTGACGGACGAGATCACGGAGACCGCGCCCGGTGCGCTGTTCGCGCCCGACGGCGAGCACGTCTTCTACCTCACCGTCGACGAGGCCTGGCGGCCGTGGCGCGTGTGGCGGCACCGGCTCGGCACGCCGGGGTCGGACGACGTCGTGGTGTTCGAGGAGCCGGACGAGCGCTACTGGGTGGGCGTCGGCCTGTCCCGGTCGAAGAAGTACCTGCAGATCGAGCTCGGGTCCAAGGTGACGAGCGAGTCGTGGCTGCTGGAGTCGGACGACCCGACCGGCGAGTTCCGGGTGGTCTGGCCGCGCCGCGAGGGCGTCGAGTACTCGGTGGAGCACGCGGTGCTGCCCACCGCGGCCGGCCCCGAGGACACCCTGTTGATCCTGCACAACCAGGACGCGCTGAACTTCGAGCTCGTCAGCTCGCCGGTGCCCGCACCGGGCGGGAAGGTCACGCCGGAGGAGGCCACCGTCGTCGTGCCGCACGACCCCGCGGTGCGCCTGGAGGGCGTGAGCGCGAGCGAGCGCTACCTGGTGCTCTACTACCGCCGCGAGGCCATCTCGCGGTCGGCCGTGCTGCAGCTCCCCGCGAGCGGTCCCGTCACCTGGGACCTCCAGGAGATCTCGTTCGGCCAGCCGCTGGAGTCCGTCGGCGCGGGCGTGGGCGTGTGGGAGCAGCCCAACCTCAAGGTGGGCTACACCTCGTTCGTCACGCCCCAGTCGCTCTACCTCTACGACGTGGCGTCCGGCGAGCGCACGCTGCTCAAGCAGCAGCCGGTGCTCGGCGGCTACGACCCGGGCGACTACGACCAGCGCCGCGAGTGGGCGGTGGCCGAGGACGGTACGCGGGTACCGATCTCGCTGGTCTGGCGCCGGGACGCGGTGCGCTTCGCGGAGGGGGCGGACGCGCCCGCCGAACCCGCGCCCCTGCTCCTGTACGGGTACGGCGCGTACGAGTACTCGATCGACCCGTACTTCTCGGTGGCCCGGCTGAGCCTGCTGGACCGGGGCGTCGTCTTCGCGGTCGCGCACGTGCGCGGCGGCGGCGAGATGGGCCGCGCCTGGTACGACGACGGGAAGCTCGGCGCCAAGCGGAACACCTTCACGGACTTCGTGGCCTGCGGGCGGCACCTCGTCGGATCGGGCTGGACGGCGTCCGACCGGCTGGTGGCCGACGGCGGCAGCGCGGGCGGCCTGCTGGTGGGCGCCGTCACGAACCTGGCGCCGGAGCTGTTCACCGGGGTGCTGGCGGGCGTGCCGTTCGTGGACGCGCTGACCTCGATGCTCGACCCGTCCCTGCCCCTGACCGTGACCGAGTGGGACGAGTGGGGCGATCCGCTGCACGACCCCGAGGTGTACGCCTACATGCGCTCGTACACGCCGTACGAGAACGTGGCCGACGACGCCGCGCACTACCCCCGCGTGCTCGCCACCACCAGCTTCAACGACACCCGCGTGCTGTACGTGGAGCCGGCCAAGTGGATCGCCCGGCTGCAGGCCGCCGGCGCGCCCGCGATGCTCAAGATCGAGATGTCCGCCGGGCACGGCGGCGTCTCGGGGCGCTACTCCGCCTGGGAGCAGATCGCGTTCGAGCATGCCTGGGTGCTGGACGTGCTGGGGCTCGCCGACCGCTGACACACCGCGTGGGCGGGCCCGCCCGCCCACGCATGCGTCAGAGCCCGGCCTTCGCCGCGACGACCCGGGCCGCCGCCGCGTCCACCTTCGCGGCGAACGCCGGGTCCTCGCGGGCCGCCGCCAGGAGCGCGTCCACCATGGCGGGTGCCACCGACGGCTTCGCCGAGGCGAGCACCAGGTCCACCCCGGCGTCCACGGCGCGGACCGCACGCTGCCCGGCCGGCACGCCCGTGACCTGGACCGCCGCGGACAGGTCGTCGGAGATGATGACGCCGTCGAACCCGAGGTCCCGCACCAGGCCCACGGCCCGGGGGCTGAACACCGCGGGCGCGTCGGGATCGATCCGCGTGTAGACCGCCGACGACATCATCACCAGGCCGGAGCCCGCCGCGATGCCGGCGTCGAACACGTCCACCGACGGCGCGTCCGGACCGGTCACCGTGTCCGTCACCCCCGCGGTCGTGTCGGTGTTGGCGGTGACGCGGCCCAGCCCGGGGAAGTGCTTGATCGAGGTCTGCACCCCGGCGTCCCGCTGGCCCATGGCGAACGCGTTGCCGTGCGCGACCACCGACTCGGCGGTGAAGCCGTAGTTCCGCCCGAAGACGCCGATGGGCGGGTTGGCCTGCGCCGATGCCTGGGGCACGAGGTCCATCACCGGCGCGAGGTTGAGGTTCACCCCCGCGGCGGCGAGCTCCTGCCCCCAGGTGCGGGACCGGGCACGCAGGTCGGCCGGGTCGAGCCCGGCCTGCTCGACCGCGCTCGGGATGTCGCTGAAGCCCTGGCCGCGCAGCACCTGCACCGCGCCACCCTCCTGGTCGGTCGCGACGAACAGCGGCTGCCGCTCCTGCGCCGCGGCGTCGACGGCGGCGTCGACCAGGTTCTTCACCGGCTGCCGCCCCGCCTGGGTACGGCCGTGCAGGAAGACGCCGCCGATGTGGTCGTCGCGGATCATGTCGAACGTGGGCTGGAACGGGCCCTTGACCGGCAGGCCGACCATGACCACCTGCCCGACCTTCTCCTCCAGGGTCCAGCCGGCCACCAGCGAGAGGTCGGGGTCGCCCGGCGCGGCGGGCTGCTCCGTGGGCCCGGGCTCCGTGGTCGGACCGGGTTCGGGGGGCCGCACGGACGGCGAGGCGGACGGTGACGGTGACGGCGGCGCCGGGTCGGACGGCGACGGCGAGCCGCCGCTGGGCCGGGCACTCGACTGGCCGCTGGACTGGGCGGGCCCGGGCAGCGCCGTCGGGTCGGGTTCCGTGCCGGGGCCGGCGCAGCCGGCGGTCAGGGCCGCCACCGCGAGGACCGCTGCGGCGGCGAGGCCGAGCGGGCGAAGACGAGTCATGACACCCAGTGTCGACCCGCGGGGCCTGGGATGTGCAATCCGGCGCGACGACGCTCCGCTCCATCCCCTTCGAGACCGAGGTTTCTTCGCTTTGAGGCGGCTCAGAGCGAAGAAACCTCGGTCTCGAAGGGGATCAGCGGACGGGCGGGGTCAGAGCGACGCCGCGACGCGCGCCACGAAGCCGTCGACGTCGGCCTCCGTCGTGTCCCACGCGCACATCCAGCGCACCTCGACGCGGTCGGCGGTCTCGCCCGGGGCCCAGTCGTAGAACCGCACGTCGGCGCGCACCCGGTCGGCCGCGGCCCGCGGGAGCGTCGCGAACACCACGTTCGCCTCGGTGGGCCGCGTGACCCGGACGGCGCTCTCGGCCGAGGTCAGGCCCGCCGACCCGAGGCCCGCACGCAGCCGGGCCGCCATCGCGTTGGAGTGCTCGGCGTTGCGCAGCCACAGCGGCGCCTCCGGCCCGGCGCCCGACGTCGGCGTGCCGGGCTCACCGAGCAGCGCCAGGAGCTGCGCCGACACGAACCGGGTCTTCGACGCCAGCTGCATCGTGGCCTTGCGCAGGTACGGGACGGCGGCGGCCGGCCCGGTGGCGCCGTCGTCGTCCGACAGGGCCACCACCGCCTCGCCGAGCATGCCGCCGTTCTTGGCCGCGCCGAGGGACAGGATGTCCACGCCGACGTCGGTGGTGATCTCCCGGAGGCCGACGCCGAGCGTGGCCGCCGCGTTGGCCAGGCGCGACCCGTCCATGTGCACGCGCAGGCCGGCGGCGTGGGCGGCGTCGGCGAGGAGCTTGAGGTCCGCCACGGAGTAGACCGTGCCGAGCTCCGTGACCTGGGTGAGGCTGAGCACGGCGGGCTGGGCGCGGTGCACGTCGCCGAGGTCGCCGGCCCAGCGGTCGACGGCGTCGGGCCCGATGCGGCCGTGCGTGCCCGGGACGGTGAGGAGCTTGAGGCCGCCCACCCGCTCGGGTGCGCCGTTCTCGTCGGTGTGGACGTGCGCGACGTCGCTCGCGACCACACCGCCCCAGCGCGGCGTCACGGCCATGAGGCTCACGACGTTCGCCCCGGTGCCGTTGAGCACGGGGAAGATGCGGGCACGGTCGCCGAAGACCTCGGCGGCGCGCACCTGGAGACGGGCGGACACAGGGTCGTCGCCGTAGGAGACGGCGGCGCCGTCGTTGGCCGCGACGACGGCGGCCATGACTTCGGGGTGGACGGGGGCGTAGTTGTCGGAGGCGAGCTGCAGCACCCTCCGATTCTCCTCCTCTCCACGACGTGTCAGACCCTCAGGTCACCGGGGTGACCTGAGGGTCTGAGACGTTGCGGAGTGGGTCAGGAGGCCTTGTCGACGTCCTCCGCCAGGGTGCCCAGGTACAGGGAGATCACCTTCGGGTCGGCCTGGAGCTCGCGGCCGGTCCCGGTGTGCGCGTCCTTGCCCTGGTCGAGCACGTAGCCGCGGTCGCAGATCTGCAGGCAGCGCCGTGCGTTCTGCTCCACCATGACCACGGACACGCCTGCCTTGTTGATCATCCGGGTGCGCAGGAACGTCTCGTCCTGCCGCACCGGCGACAGGCCGGCCGACGGCTCGTCGAGCAGCAGCACCGACGGGTTCATCATGAGCGCGCGGGCCATGGCGACCATCTGCCGCTCACCGCCGGACATGGCGCCCGCCCGCTGCGAGCGCCGCTCGCCCAGGGTGGGGAACAGGTCGGTGATGAACTCGAACCGCTCCGCGAACGCCTGCGGCCGCAGGTAGACGCCCATGCGGAGGTTCTCCTCGACGGTGAGCGAGGGGAACACGTTGTTGTTCTGCGGCACGAACCCGACGCCCTGCGACACGAGGGTGTTGGCCTTCTGGTTCGTGATGTCCACGCCGCCGAGCGTGACGGACCCGGACCGCACGGTGACGAGGCCGAACAGGGACTTCAGCAGCGTCGACTTGCCGGCGCCGTTCGGTCCGATGATGCCGACGAGCTCACCCTTGGCGACCTCGAGGTTGCACCCGTTCAGGATGTTCACGCCGGGCAGGTACCCGGCCACGATGTCGGTGGCCTTCAGCAGCACCTCGCGCTTCTCGGCGGTGGGTGCGGCGGCGGGCGCGGCTGTCTCGGTCATCGCTTCTCCTCCTCGGCCTCGAGCCGGGCCAGCACCGCGGGGTCGAGCAGCGAGTCGTCCCCGAGGTCGGTGTCGTGGTGGGCACCCAGGTAGGCGTCCACGACCGCCTGGTCCTGCATGACGGCGGCGGGCGGACCCTCGGCGACGATCCGGCCCTCGGCCATCACCACCACCCAGTCCGAGATGTGCCGCACGGCGTGCATGTCATGCTCGACGAACAGCACGGTCATGCCGTCGTCGCGCAGCGCCTGGATGTGCCCCAGCAGCGACTGGACCAGGGCCGGGTTCACGCCGGCCATGGGCTCGTCGAGCATGATCATGGTCGGGTCCGTCATGAGGGCCCGCGCCATCTCCAGCAGCTTGCGCTGGCCGCCGGAGAGCGACCCCGCGAAGTCGTCCTTCTTGGCGTCGAGCTTGAACCGGGAGAGGATCTCGAGCGCCTTCTCGGCGTTCCTCTTCTCCGTGCCGGACCACAGCGGCTTCACGAGGGAGGCGAAAAGGTTCTCGCCCGGGTTGTCCATCGCGGCGAGCTGCATGTTCTGCAGCACCGTCAGCCGGGACAGCGCCTTGGTGAGCTGGAACGTGCGCACCATGCCGTTGCGGGCGACCTTCGCCGCGCTGATCCCGGCCAGGGACTTCCCCTCGAAGGACCACGAGCCCTGGTTGGGCTTGTCGAAGCCGGTGAGCAGGTTGAAGAAGGTCGTCTTGCCGGCACCGTTGGGGCCGATCAGGGCGGTGATGACACCCCGCTGGACCTCGAGGTGGTCGACGTCGACGGCCGTCATGCCGCCGAACCGCCGCTGCACGCCGTCGGCGACCAGGATCGTGTCCGGCTTGCTGACGCCGACCGTGGGCTCGACCGTGGCGAGCACGTGCTCCGCCGCCTTGGCGGCCGCGGAGTCGCTGCGCTCGACGGACTCGAGCGCCTCCACGGTGCTCTCCGGCTCTGTCACCTCAGTCACGTCGTTCTCCGTCGTCTCAGGGAGCGTCTCAGGGGGCGTCTCGGGGAGCGTCTCATCGGGCATCGAAGGCGAGCTCCTTCTTGTTCCCCAATATTCCTTGCGGCCGGAAGATCACCAGCAGCATCAGCGCGAGGCCGACCACGAGGCCACCGATGTTCTCGACCTGGTCGGGTGCGAGCGTCCCGGCCATGCCCTCGCGCATGCCGGCGCGCAGCAGCATGAAGACGGCCCAGAAGAGCATCGCGCCCAGCACGGGCCCGAACAGCGTGGCGGCGCCGCCGAGCAGCAGCACGGTCCAGACGAAGAACGTCATCGAGCGGGCCATGCCGTCGGGCTGCACCGCACGGGGCAGCACGTAGATGATGCCGCCCAGCGAGCCGAGCACACCGCCCAGCACCAGGGCCTGCATCTTGACGGCGTAGACGTTCTTGCCGAGGGCGCGCACGGCGTCCTCGTCCTCGCGGACGCCCTTGAGGAGGCGGCCCCACGGGCTGCGGGTGAGCAGCCAGACGACGAGCAGGGCCAGTGCGACCAGCGACCAGCCGACGATGCGGACCCACCAGGAGTCCGACCCGTTGTTGAGGTACTCGAACGGTCCGATCGCGGTGCGCCCGTCCGGCAGGGGCGACAGCGCGGCGAACGTGTCCTTGAACTCGTTGCCGCGCAGGCCGGCCTGGCCGCCGGTCCACTCGGCGAGGCCGCTGGAGCGGCCGAGCATGCGGATGATCTCGGCGGCGGCGATCGTGACGATGGCCAGGTAGTCACCGCGCAGCTTCAGCGTGGGCATACCCAGGATCAGCGCGAACAGGATGCTGGCGACCAGCGCGACGAGGACGGCGAGCCACAGCGGCGAGCCGGCGATCGTCGAGATGGCGAACCCGTAGGCGCCGAGCAGCATGAAGCCCGCCTGGCCCATGTTGAGCAGCCCGGTGTACCCGAAGTGCAGGTTGAGGCCGATGGCGGCCAGGACGTAGGCGGCGGTGGTCGGCGCGATCAGCTCGCCGGCCGCTTGCGTGAGGATTCGGCTCAGTTCTTCCATGGGAGTTGTCCTTTCAGCCGATCCGCTCGCGCCGGCCGAGGAGGCCCTGGGGCCGCAGCAGCAGGACGAGGATCAGGATCGCGAGCGCCGTGGCGTAGCGGAGGTCGTTCGGCATGCCGGGGATGAGCGGCGACATCTCGACGACGATGCCGATGACCATGGAGCCGGCCAGCGCGCCGTAGGCGGTGCCGAGGCCACCCAGCGTCACGGCGGCGAACATCAGCAGCAGCATCTGCATGCCGGTGTTCCAGCCGAACGTGCCGACGGACAGGCCGTACATGAGGCCCGCCAGGCCGGCGAAGCCGGTGGACATGGTCCAGACGATGCGGATGATCTTGTCCGGGTTGATGCCGGTGGCGGACGCGAGCGCGGGGTTGTCGGACACGGCGCGCGTGGCCCGGCCGATCCGGGTCCGCGTGAGGAACCAGCCGATGAACAGGATGGCCACGACCGCGACCCCCATCGAGGCCCAGGACCACGTCGAGAGCGTGATACCCGCGATCGTCATCGAGGTCGGGTTGGTGCTCAGGATGCGCTCCGAGCCGTTGCCGATCATGAGCTGGATCGTGTACTGCAGGGTCAGCGAGAGGCCGATCGTGATGATCATGAGCTGCGTCAGCGGGGTGCCGCGGCGGCGGAGCGGCTTCCACAGGACGACGTCCTGCACGAAGCCGGTGGCCGTGCAGATGGCCACCGCGAGGAGCGCGGCCGGCCAGAAGGGCAGGCCCCACATGTTGATCGCGATGAACGCGAACACCGCACCGAGGGTGAACTGCTCGCCGTGCGCGAAGGTCGACAGGCCGGTGGTGCCGTAGATCAGGCTGATACCCACCGAGGCCAGCGCGAGCAGCAGGCCGAGGCGGATGCCCAGCCCGAACTTCTGCCAGGCGTTCGCGAAGGAGAAGCCGCCCGAGGTCGCCTCCTGCTCCTCACCCGCGGCGGGCGTCTCGGCGCCGCCGCCCGAGGTCGCGGTCTCGTCCGGTTCGGACGACGGCCCGGCCGCCGGCTGGTCGCCGAGGATGATCGCGCCGCGCGCGGTGGCCCCGGTCTGCGCGGTCACGGCGATCTCGGGCGGGTCCGGGAACAGCCCGTCCGGCACGGACGCCTCGTCGACCGCGATCGTGTAGCCGCCGACCGTGGGCACCGCCACGGACACGGGACCGTCGGCGGTGGTGACCACCTCGGCCTCGAAGTCGCTGCCCGTGATGGTCACGGTGACGTCCGGGACGAAGTCGCGGTTCTCGTCCATGACGACGGCCGCGACGCAGGCCGTGGTGCTGTCGGATGTGCAGTCCGTCGCGACGGGCGCCGTGGCTGCCATGGCGGGCGCCGCGGCGAGCAGGGCCGGGAAGGCCGCTGCCGCGAGCGTGGCCACGAGCCTGCCCGCGGCCGTCGCGAGGTTCGGTCGGTCGGCTGTCATCTGCCGGGTCCTCCGTCGGTTCTGGTGTGTGGTGCCCCGAGGTCTCGGTGCCGCACGACGCCACCTCGATTTAGCCCGGCTTAACCAGGCCTGCATCAAACTGATGGCATCAGCGTGCCGGAAGTGTAGCCGCACCATGTGTCACGGATTACACGTGTCGTGTGACACACGGTTTCCGAGGCTGTACAGGGAGGCGTCGGATCGATCCGCGTCGTTGCGGATCCGGCGGCGCACGCCTGTCGGACACCAGGTGGCGGGCCCCGTGTCCGGTTCGCTCCCCGCGATGGTCGCGGTTCGACAACGATCAGGCCCGGCCGCCCCAGAGGGCGGCCGGGCCTGGTCGTCGTGCGGTGCTCCAGGGCTGGTCGTCAGCCCTCGACCGAGCCCTCGACCGCCTTGGTCCAGACGATCCCGTTCTTGTCGTCGTACTCGTAGACACCGATGAACGCGGACGACGGGTCGTTGTCCTCGTTCAGCGCGCCGATGCCCGACTGTCCCTTGTATGCGATCTCGTCGCCCGCCTCGAGCGCCTCGACGCCCTCCTCGAACGTCGAGACCTCGGTGGCACCCTCCTCCGAGCCGGAGACCGCACGGATGTTGTCCGCGAGGGTCTGGCCGTCGGTGCCCTCACCACGGACAGCGGCGAGCGCGACGAGGATGGCGGCGTCGTAGGACTCAGCCGCGTACGCGTAGTCCGTCAGCTCCTCGCCGGCGTCCTCCTCGTACCAGGCGTTCAGCCGCTCCTTGAAGTCGTCCGGGGCGTCGGCGCCGGGGATGGTGCCCTTGACGCCCTCGAGCGTGCCCGGGTCGAAGTCCTTCGAGTAGTCGGCGGTGTTGCCGTCGCACAGGTACGTCTTGCCCGCGAACTCCCAGTTCTGGGTGACCAGCTCGGCGATGGCCGCCTTGGTCTCCTCGAACGCGAAGATGGCGATGGCGTCCGGCTTGGCCGCCAGAGCGTCCGAGACCACGTTGGCGAAGTTGGTCTCCGCCTGCGCGAACTCGGTGCCGTCACCGGTGCCGCCGTAGACGACCTCACCGCCGCCGGCCTCGACGGCCTTCTGCACGTTGTCGCGCAGACCGGTCGCGTAGTCGTCCTGCATGGTCAGGAAGGCGACCTTCTGGTGGCCGTCCTCGAGCATGAGCGAGCCGAGCGCCGAACCCTGGACCGTGTCCGGCGGGGCCGTCCGCGCGAACAGCGGCGAGTACCCGGACAGGGTCGTCGACGTGTTGGCGGGCGACACCTGCAGCACGCCGGCCTCGGTGACCGAGTCGACGACGTTCAGGGTCACGGTCGACGACGCCGCGCCGATGATGGCGTTGACGTCCTGACCGAGCAGGTCGGTGACCGAGTTGGTCGACACCGCGAGGTTGTCGCCGTCACCGGAGTCGGCGCTGGCGATCTCGACGTCGTTGCCGAGCACGCCACCGGCCTCGTTGATGTCGGCGACGGCCATACCGACACCCGCGACCTCGGGCGGGCCCAGGTAGGCCAGGTTTCCGGTGAGCGGGAGCAGGGTGCCGATCTTCAGCGGATCGGCGTCGCCCTCTGCTTCGCCGCCTCCGGACGTGGTGGCGCAGGCCGAGAGGCCCACGCTGAGGACTGCCGCGACCGCGAGCCCGCGAGCCGCCGTGGAACGTCGAATCATTTCTGCTGGTCCCCTTCGAGCGGGAGTGAACCTGACGCGGCAACTTGCCTCGTCGTGGCGATGAACGTAGTCACCTTGTGTGACGCTGGTGTGTCTAGTCCGTCACACCACCTCGATCGTTACGAGGATGTTACCCGGGCATGCAGCGCCCATGAATCCGGGTGAATTCGGGCGCGAGGCGCGGCCAAAACGGCGCAAATGCAGGGCTGGAATGCGTACAGCGAATGGTGACGCACTCGACGCGGGCGATTTGCGCGACGGGCAGGTAGAGTTGTCTGCGTTGCAGTGCCTCGATCGTTCTTCCAAGAGATGACGACGACACCGTGATTACAGCGATCCCGACGGTCGGGGTCGTCGCATCTTGCAAGGAGCAGTACATGGCATTCGGAACCGTCAAGTGGTTCAACGCCGAGAAGGGCTTCGGGTTCATCGCGCCCGAGGACGGTGGGCAGGACGTGTTCGCCCACTTCAGCGCCATCCAGTCGAGCGGCTACCGCTCGCTCGAGGAGAACCAGCGCGTCGAGTTCGACGTGAAGCAGGGCCCCAAGGGCCTGCAGGCGGAGAACATCCGCCCGATCTGATCCCTTCAGAATCTTCGCGGCCAGCGCGCTGAGCTCTCCGAGCCGGCGCCGGTCGCACGCTGACGGCCCGGCCACCTCCCTGAGGTGGCCGGGCCTTCGCACGTCCGGGTTCCGGCCTGTCGACCCGGAACCACGGGACGGCGCTGGGCGTTCCCCTGTCTGGACCGTCATCCACGCGTCACTCCTACGAAGGACGAGATCATGGGCTTCCTCGACCGACTGCTCGGCCGCGAGCCGCGCGACCAGATCCCCGGCATGTACCAGGGCGGCGGAGCGCCGCGCCAGCAGTACCCGCCGGCGCAGACGCCCGCCTACGGCACCGCCCCGGCCTCCGGCTCCGCCGCGAGCACCGGACGCAGCGAGGACGAGGTGGCGATCGAGCGGTACCGCTACCTGCTCCGCACCGCCCCGCCGGACCGGGTCGAGGAGGCGCACGCCGAGGCGTTCGCGCAGCTCACGCCCGAGCAGCGCAGCCAGGTGCTGGCCCAGCTCAGCGAGACCGTCCCGCCGGGCGAGCGCGCGACGTCCGACGACCCGCGCGACCTGGCCCGCATGGCGACCCGCGCCGAGATGCGCAACCCCGGCACCCTGGAGCGCAACTTCGGGCAGAGCCGCGGCCCGGGCTTCGGGTCGATGCTCGGCGCGAGCATGCTCGGCACCATCGGCGGCATGGTGATCGGCTCGGCCGTGGCCGACATGATGTTCGGCAGCTCGTTCGGCGACCCGAGCCAGGACTTCGCCGGTGGCGAGGAGGGCGGCGAGGCCGGCGGCGCCGAGGAGGCCGGGGCCGAGGGCGGCGACCCGGGCGCGGAGGCCGGCGACGCGGGCGCAGAGCCG
Organism: Promicromonospora thailandica; assembly: GCF_024171955.1. Taxonomy (GTDB): domain Bacteria; phylum Actinomycetota; class Actinomycetes; order Actinomycetales; family Cellulomonadaceae; genus Promicromonospora; species Promicromonospora thailandica. The sequence goes on from NZ_JAMTCS010000007.1 coordinate 129,459, forward strand.
GTCGAGGCCGCGGGTGCCGAGGGCGGCGACGCGGGTGGCGACGCCGGCGGCGGGTTCTTCGGTGACATGTTCGGCGGCGGGGACTTCGGGGGCGGCGACTTCGGCGGGGGCGACTTCGGCGGGGAGTTCTGACCCGACGGCGGCGCGTCAGCCCCCGATGAGGCGGAGGAACCCGCCCAGCTCCAGGAGCCGGCGCACACCGTCCGCGTCCAGGTCCCCCGGCAGGTAGTCGGTGAGCCGTGGTGACGAGATCACCACGGCTCGCCACTGCGCCCGGGACACCGCCACGTTGATCCGGTTGCGCGACAGCAGGAACCCCATCCCCCGGGAGACGTTCTCGGGCGCCGAGGCGGCCAGCGTCAGGATCGCCACCGGCGCCTCCCGGCCCTGGAACATGTCGACCGTGCCCACGGGAACGCCCCCGAGCCCGGCCGTGCGCAGCGCCTGGCGCACGAGGTGCACCTGGGCGTTGTAGGCCGCGACCACCACGACGTCGTCCGGGCCGAGCGGACGCGGCGCGCGGTCCGCGCCCGGCACCCAGGCCCGCCCCAGCACGTGCTGCACCTGGCGCACCACCTCGGCCGCCTCCTCGGGAGACGACGTCGACCGTCCCTCATGGGTCACGGGCACGTGCACGACGCCCGGCGCCACCCCGTCCAGCGACCGGGTGGTGGTCACCGGGTGGGCCGAGAGGCGGTCGGCGTACGCCAGGCGGGACACCGCCGCGCAGACCTCCGGGTGCATCCGCCACGACTCGGGCAGCAGGTAGCCCAGCCCGTCAGGCAGCACCGCGCTGCCCCCGGCGAGCCACGCGAGCGCGGACTCGTCGACCGGCTCCGGGTGCCTGCCCTGGCTGACCTGCGGCAGCTGCTGCGGGTCGCCGAGCAGGAGCAGCCGCCGCGCGGCCCGGGCCACGGCGACCGTGTCCGCCAGGGAGAACTGGCCTGCCTCGTCGACGACCAGCAGGTCCAGCCCCTCAGCGGGCCAGCGCGCGTGCGCGAAGTCCCAGGCGGTGCCACCGGCCACGCAGCCGCCGGTGCTCTGGGCGACGAACTCGGCGAGCTTCTCGCCGCCCAGCTCCTGCCAGGGCTGCGGCGCCTCGTCTCCGGTCGCCGCGGACCGCCGCTTCTTGGCCACCCGGTCGGCCGGCACGCCCGCCTTCCGGACGAGGGCGGTCAGCATGTTCTCGACCGCCGCGTGCGACTGGGCCACGACGCCCACGCGCCAGCCGGCGGCCACCAGGCGGGCCACCACCTGCGAGCCGACGTGCGTCTTCCCGGTCCCCGGCGGGCCCTGCACCGCCAGGTAGGACCGGTCGAGCCGCTCGACCGCGGCGTGCACCGCACCCTCCAGGTCGAACCCGTCGCCCTCCCCCGGCTCCGGCAGGGGCCCGCCGTCGACGAGCCGCGGCGGGCGACGACGCAGGAGGTCGACCGCCGCGCCGTCGGGCAGGGTGCGGTCCGCGTCCCAGGTGGCGAGGGCCGCGCGAGCCGCGTCCTCGGCCGCCTGCTCCTGGGCGTCGTGCCCCGGCCCTGCCTGCGGCGCGAGCGCCACCGGGGGCTGGTCGTGCGGATCTGCGCTGCCGGACAGCCGCTCCCGCAGCACCACCACGTCGAAGCCCCGTGTCAGGCCGTCCTGGTCACCCTCGTCCAGGTCGCGCACCTCCACGATCAGGCCACCGGGGTGCTCCCCGCGCACGGCGCGCGCGGTCAGCTCGTCCGCACCGCGGGGCAGCGCCACGGGCGGCACCGGCTGGTCGTACAGCACATGCACGCCGTCGCCCGCGCCGAGGTCGGACCCGTCGACCCGCGACCCGTCCAGCATGCGGCCCACGAGCTCGAGATCCCGCGTCGGTCGGCGGTCCCGGCCCACCACGTCCCAGTCCCGCAGCACGGTCGTTCGTTCCACGTGGAACGTCGACCGGCGGCCGGGCCACTCGTCCAGGGGCAGCTCCAGCCGGGCGTAGTGCTCCTGCCAGAACGGCTTCATCTCGCGCTGGTAGTAGCCGACCGCGGCACCCAGCAGGGCCAGCGCCTGCACCTCGAGCGACCGCTCCCCCCGGTTCTCCCCCACCCGTGCGGCGATCTCCGCGCCCAGCGCGAGCCGTCGGTCGCGGCTCTCGCGCCGTGCCGCGGCCCGCGCGGCCGCGGCGTCATCGGGCGACTGCGCAGCGGCCGGGCCGCCCGGTTCGGCTCCCGCCGCCGCAGCCGGAGCCTGGTCCGGGAGCGCGTACGCGCGCGCCTCCGTCCCGGGCCCCGCCTGCGCCCGGGCGGTCCGCAGCCACTCCAGCAGCCGGAGCGTCGAGCGGCAGTCGTACTCGTTGTAGTCGAGGATGCGCTGCCGCAGGCCCGCCGCGCGCTCGTCCCCCTCGGCCGCCAGCTTCGCGTACTCGGCGTACTCCGTGACCGACGCCGTGGCGCTCGTGACCCCCTCGCGTGCGGGATCGTCCTGCATGTAGAGGGGTTCCAGCCTCTTGATCGACTTCGACCGGTTCGAGATGCGCAGGCAGGAGCGCACCACCGCGTAGAGGTCCACGAGCACACCGTCGCGCAGCAGCTGGTCCACCTCGTCCTCGTACACCCCGTGCCGTGCGGCGATGGAGAGCAGGTGCGTCTTCTCGTAGGCCGCGTAGTGGTAGACGTGCAGGTCGGGGTAGGTCGCCCGGCGTTCCGTCAGGTAGTCGACGAACCGGACCAGGGCGTCGCGCTCGCCCGCCAGGTCGTCGGCCCAGAGTCCGTGGAACGGCGGGCGGACGTCGCCGGGACCCGGCCGCTCGACCCAGCCGAAGAGGTAGTCGAGACCCATGGCGGGCGCTTGGTCGTCCCCGGGCAGCCGTCCCGCCTCCCAGAGCGGGTCGCCCTCGAAGTCGAAGAAGACGTCGCCCGGGCTGGGGGCCGGCAGGCGGTCGATCGCCTCCGTGCCGATCAGCTGCCAGCGCAGCCGGGCGTCGGGCCCGTCCGGGTCGGTGCCGTCGGGCAGGCCGTCGAGCGCGACCGACCCGTCGCCGTCGTCCAGCCCGAGCTGGAGGCGAGCCTGGGCGCGGAGGTCGGCGAAGCGTCCGGCCGCCATGCCGTCGGGCGGCTCGTCGGCCGTCGCGAGCGCGTCGATCGTGGTGATGCCGGCCGCGGCCAGCCGGAGACGCTGCCTGCCGTAGACGCCGCCGACGAGCAGCACGTCCCGCTGTGCCGCGGCCGCCTCGGCGCAGTCCGGGCAGTCGCGGAGCCTGCCGCACGCGAGGTAGCGCTCGTCGTCCCAGCGCACCGGGGCGTCGTCGGCCACGTGGCTCTCGAGCACGTCGAGCAGCCGGGCGCGCCGACGGCGGAACACCGGCATCAGGTCGGCGAGGCGGTGCGACGTCGTCTCCCCGGTGCCGAGCACCAGGTGCACCTGGTCGGTCGGGTCCACCCGGGCCGCGGTCAGCTGGTCGGCGTAGGCGGCGAGCTGGAGCAGGGCCCGCACCTTGGTGCGGCGCGCCAGCTTCGAGTCGTGGACCGCGTACCGGAGCGGTCCGGCGAGCGGGTCCCGCACGAGGAAGTCGGCCCGGCCGTGGAACCGACCGTCGAAGAAGGACGCCTGGTAGACGACGTCGGCCCCCTGTTCCAGGGCGGCCAGCGTGCGGGAGTGCGCGTCCGTCAGGTCCGCCCAGGACATGCGGCGCGCCGGTGCCACCTCGAGCACACCGCCGGCCCGGCCCGGCTCGGCTCGACCGTGGGCGCGCACGTGCGCCGCGAGCACGCGCCGTTCGTGGTCCTCACCGAGGGCCGCCGTGCGCGCGAGCATCGCGTCCTCCTCGCGCGGCCGGCGGGGGCTGCGGCCGAGCAGCTCGTCGAGGCGCCGGAGCAGGCGGAACTCGCACTCGCCGGCGGTCACGAGATCGCTCGCCGAGTGCACCAGGGTGCCCGCGTCGTCACGCTCCAGGAGGAACATGTCCCCAGGTCTACCAGTGACCTCTGACACGAGCACGCTACTGTCGTGCTCCGCAGGCAGTAGATATGTCCGGTTCGACCTCGCGTTCTGGCGCCGAACCGCCTGGATGGCCGATAGTGGGGCCGACCGTATCGAAGGAGCAACCATGCCCGTGCGCTTCAACCCGCCCCCGGGTTGGCAGGTGCCCCCGGGATTCCGACCCGACTCCGCCTGGGCGCCCGACCCCTCGTGGCCGCCGGCACCGCCCGGCTGGAACTACTGGGTCGACACTCCCCAGACCGACGTCCCCCGCGCGGCGGCGCCCCCCGCACCGCCCGCACCCCCCGCGGCCGCCGACCCGGCGGCCGGTCCGCTGACCGGCACCGAGGCCGGGGCGGACACCCGCACCGTGGCGATCCAGGTGATCGACGCGCCGCCCGCCCGTCCGGCCGCCGCACCACCCCCGGCCGCTCTGCCCCCCGCCGAGGCGATGGGCTCGACCATCACGATGGCCCCCGTCAGCGCGCCGCCCGGTCCGCCCCGGCCGGGCTCCGGGCCGCAGCCGGTGTACCCGCCGCAGCCAGGTTCGGCACCGCCGCCTCCGCCCGCGGCGGAGCCCCGCAAGAACCCGACGTCCGGAGTGCTCGCCGCCCTCAAGAACCTCGGCGGCAAGAACCCGGCGACGGCGCCTGCGGCCGCCGGCCCGGGCCCCCTGAGCATCCCGCTCGGCATCGACGACGCGAACCAGCACGCCCCGCGCGGGCCGGTGCCCGTCGCGGCCGTGCCCCCGGGCGAACGGGGCGCGGGCGGGCGCAAGAACGGTTCGCGCGGCCCGGGGGCCGGCCTCATGGTCGCCATCGCCGTGGCCGGACTGGCGCTGGGCGTCATCATCGGCGTCGTGGTCACCGCGGGCCAGCAGGCCGACGCGAACCAGGCGATCGCCGACGCGCAGAGCGCCCAGGCCGGCTTCGACGAGCAGGCCGCCGACATCGAGGCGCAGGCCACGCAGGTCAAGAAGCAGCGCGACGAGGTGGCGGCCCGCGAGCAGGCCCTGGGCGAGCGGGAGGCTCAGCTCGAGGAGCGCGAGAAGTCGCTCGAGCAGCAGGAGCAGCAGCTCGAGGAGCAGCAGCAACAGCAGCAGGAGAACGACTGGGACGACGGCGGCAACGGGGGCGGCAACAACCCCGGCACCGTCTTCTACTGGAACTGCGACGCGGTCCGCGCGGCGGGCGCCGCCCCCCTGGCCGCCGGTCAGCCGGGCTACCTGCCGCACCTCGACCGCAACAACAACGGCGTGGCCTGCGAGGACGGCGAGTAGGCCACCCGAGCCCCGCACAAGAAAAGGAGCGGGCCGAGGCAGATCCCCAGACTCTGCCTCGGCCCGCTCGGGTGTTCCCGGCCCACGCCATCTCCCCAGACGAGACGTGGGCCGGGAAGTCTTATCCCCCGAAGAGACCCTCCAGGAGTGCGCCGAGCCCCAGCGGGTCGCTGTCGTCCTCGTCGGGCGACGTGCTCTGCGTCGGGGTCGGGTCCGCCGGCCTCGGCGAGACCTCGCCGTCGGGCTGGACCTCGCCGGTCGACGCGAGCTGCAGCGCCTCGCTCAGGTCGATGAGGCACAGCCGCCACACGGCGGCGTCGACGCCCTCGGGCGCGCGCCAGAACGACGTCCCGGCGAGCTGCGGCGGCGCCGTCCAGCCCGTGCCGGTGCGCCGCGCGACGCAGGCCTCCATCGCGGCGACCTCGTTCGCCTCCGCGTTCTCGACCAGCATCGGGGCGAGCTCCGCCACCATCGGGGCGGGCTTCGCGGGCTTCGGTGTGCTCACCTCGTGCGCGGCGACGTCGTGGATGACCGCGCACTCCGGCGACGTGCTACGGCACCAGGAGGCGCTCCAGGTGCCCTCCTTGGCGTACACGAAACCGCGCGGCTCGGCGGTCTCGCGGTCCACCTGCAGCACCCGCATCCACACGCTGCCGTCGCCGAGCACGTCGAACGGCGTGACCGGCAGCGACGAGCCGGGCCGGGCCGCGCCGGCGTCCGGTGACGCGGGCGCCCCCTGCGCGCCCGCGGCACCATCGGCCTGCGGGTCGTCGAAGACCAGGTGCTGCACCCCCTCCGTCGCTGCGGAGGAGAAGCCGAACACGAGGGCCGGCCCGCCGTCGGCGGGCAGGACCATCGCGTCGGACGTCACGCCGCGCCAGAGCAGCGTCCCGCCGAGGTTGCCCTGGCGCAGGTTCTGCAGGGCGGTGTCGCCGCCCGCGAGCAGCTCCAGGTCGGTCGCGCTGTGGCGACCGTCGATCTTCGCGAGCGTCACGACCGCCAGGTAGCGCGTGCCGCCCCCGGCGGGCAGGCCGAGATCCAGCACCACGGTGTCGGCGTCGACGCGGTACGTCGCCGGCCGCACCACCGACTGCACGCCGGGCACGAGGTAGACGGCCTCCGCCTCCGGCGCCGCCGAGGGCAGGTCCGTGGGCGAGGGTGCGGGCGGCTCGACGTCGACGCCCTCCTCGAGGATCGACGGCGGCTCGGCGCTCGGCGACACCTCCACGGGTGCGCTGCTCCACAGTCCCGGGATCCCCGGGAGCGCGCCCGCCGCACCTGCCCCCGCCGTCGCGAGCGCCAGCGTGGACGCCAGCGTGACGGAGGCCCGCCGGGCGGTGTGCTTGCGCCGGCTGGTGCGCAGGACGTCGTCCAGGTCCAGCGTCGACGCGGGTACCGCCGCGTGCGCCGAGTCGCGCAGCCGGGCGACGAAGTCGTCGTCGGAGTGGTGGTTCATGGTCATCGGATCCCGCCCAGGGCGTCGACGTCGAGGATCGCGCGCAGGTGGGCGAGGCCGCGCGAGGCCGTGGACTTCACGGTGCCGAGCGGGATGCCGAGCTCGCTGGAGACCTCCGACTCCGACAGGTCCAGGAGGTGGCGGAGCACGACGACGCGCCGCTGCTTGAGCGGCAGCCGCAGGAGGGCACGCACCACGGCGTCGCGGTCGTCGACCGTGCGGGTGGGCGTCCGGGCGGCTCGGGGCTCGGCGACGTCGTCCTGCGGCAGCTCGTCCGGCCCGGTCAGGATCTCGCGCCGGGTGCGGCGCCAGGTGTCGATGCGCAGGTTGGCCAGCACGCGCCGGGCGTACACCAGCGGGTCGCCCTCGCGCGCCTTGTGCCAGTGGCGGTAGCAGCGCTCGAAGGTCTGCTGGGTGAGCTCCTCGGCGCGGTGCGCGTCACCGCTGAGGAGGAAGGCCATCCGGTGGAGGGGGTCCTTGGCCTCTCGCATGAACGCGGTGAACTCTTCGTTCTTCGAGGTCGTGGCGTTCCTGCGCGCGTGAGTGGCCCGAGGCCGATCTGTCCGCACGGGCAGCGAGGCTACGTCATCGGCGCCGTCCGCCCCACCCCGAACCACGGTGAGTGGCCTGGTGGCGGGCGCGGACGGGACGTCGGTGGTGGTGGGGGTGGAAGTCGTGGTGGATGAGGAGTCTGGGGTGTTCTGCTCGGTGGTCACGGTCTCCAGGTCGTCCGCAGAGCTGGAGTCGGCGCGCACGACGCGCAGCACCACGGGCCGGTGGGCCCGTGGTTCTGGCGCCAGTGGGCGCGGACTCGTGACTGTCACGAACGGAACACGGCCCGGCCAGGGCGAAGGTTCCATCCAATTTTCGGATGTCTCCCTCGCCCCGGCCGGGCCGCGGCGTACCGGGTCCGGGGTCAGCGCCGGAAGTCGAGCGTCCCCAGGAAGGAGTGCAGGTCCCGCAGGCCCTGCTCGGTGCCGTCGAACTCGACCACGAGGAACAGGTTCTCGCCGCGGTCCTCCTGGTGGATGTAGATGTCCACCCAGTAGTAGTCGGGCTCGCCGTCCGCGTTGTAGACGGTGGGGATCACCTCTGCGTAGTCGGCACCGGGCACGTCGATCATCTGGGACCGGGGCGCGTCCATGGTGCGGGTCCACCAGAGCCCACCGGGCTTCCCGCCCTGCACGTACACCCGCTCGGGCGACTCGACGTCCTGGGCGGCACGCTCCTTCTCCTCGGGAGTGGCGTCCGTCCACCGCGCCAGCGCCTCGGCGTCGACGCCCGGCTCCACGTGCGTGACCGTGGGGCCCGTCCACTCGACGCCCGGGGAGAACTCGCCCTCGGTCGGCTCGCTCGTCCAGCCCGGCGGGACCGCGAACCGCAGTCCGTTGTGCTCGGTCTCGACCCAGCCGGCCGGCACGCCGTGCTCGATCGCGTCGAGCACCGGCGTCGAGAACTGGGGCTGGTACCAGTCGGGTTCGCCCGCCTCCTTGAGCCAGAGGTTGCCGACGAAGTCGCGCAGCATCGTCTCGCCCGTCGCGCCGGCCGGGAACCGGGTGTCGATGACCCAGCCCTCCTCGCCGCTGCGGATCCGGATGGTCGCCGGGCGCACGCCGCCCTCGCGCTCGTGCTGCTCGATGACCACGAGGTCCGCACCCTCGATGTCGAGGGTCGTGGCACCCGAGTCCCGCGCCGGCACCGTCCAGCCGGCCACGTCGAAGACGTTGCGCAGCTCGATCGTGGCGTCCATGTCGTCGATGGTCCCGTCCTCGCCGAGACCGCCGGCCCGCGGGTGGTCCGGGTCGAGCCAGCCGGCCACCCCGCCCGCGTTGACGTCGCCGACCGCGATCCAGCCGCCCGCCGGGACCTCGTACCAGAGGCCGCCGAGGATGTACGGCGCGTGCGCCCCGTTCTCGACGACGCCGCGCTCGACGTCCGGCAGCACGGGCAGCTCCCCGTCCCCCGTGCGCAGGTACCGGCGCGGCTCCTTGCTCCGGTCGGACGACGGCGCCGCCGACGGCGCCTCGGACCGGCTGGGCACCGCGGACGGCGACTCGGCCGGGGCGGACTGGACGGCCGACCGGTCGTCGCCCGGCAGCGGCTGCCGCTCGCCGAGGACGGTCGCCGTGGCGCCGATGCCCGCACCCAGGAGGGCGAGCGCCGCGGCTCCTGCCGTCACCGCGACCACGACGCGGCGGCGCCGGACATTCCGCACCGCCCGCACCGCCATGGTGGTCGGGTCGAGCGAGTGCGGCGGCTCGATGGTCGTGCTCGCGGCACGCAGGTCGGCGAGCATGGCCGCGTCCTTCTTCGCGTTGATGTCGTGGACGCTCATGACCGGCTCCCTTCGCCGTCGGCCACCAGCGCGCGGAGGCGCGCGAGGGCTCGCGAGGCCGTGGACTTGACGGTACCCGCCGAGATGCCGAGCTCGGCGGCGGTGTCGGACTCGGACCGGTCCAGGAGGTAGCGCAGCACGACGACCCGCCGCTGCTTGACCGACAGCGCCATGAGTGCCCGGACCAGCCGGTCCCGTTCGGCCACCTCGGCGTCCGACGCGGGCGTGCTCCGGTCGCCGAGGGCGGTGCCCGGGTCGTCCGTCAGCACCTCGCGGCGCGTGCGCCGCCAGGTGTCGATCCGGGCGGTCGCCAGGACCCGGCGCGCGTACGCGAACGGGTCGCCGTCGCCCACCTTGCGCCAGGCCTTGAACGTGCGCTCCAGGGCGAGCTGCACCAGGTCCTGCGCGCGGTGCGGATCGCCGCACAGCAGGTAGGCGATCCGGTACAGGGCGGGGGTGCTGGCCTGCGCGAACGCCGTGAAGTCGGCCACCGGGTCCACGCCGCTGCGGATGACGGCGATCTCCCCGCTCCGTGGTTGTACCTGGGGACCCACCGCGACCTCGCTCATCCGGGGTACCGCCCTCGTCCGTGGCCGGTACCCCGCCCCGGCGCCGGCTGGCGGCGCACCGCGCGCCGCATCCTCTGCGTCATGCACCATAGACGCAGCACGGGGCCCGCGGGGTTCCGCCCGTGCGCGAACTGTTTCTTACGAACCGCTGACGGCCGCGCGCGCCACGGGGTCCACGGCGCGTCCGGCCGTACGCTGAGGCGTGGCCCGAGCCCTCGTGATCGACGACGACGCCACCGTCGCGCAGGTGGTCGTCGCGTACCTGGAGCGCGCCGGCGTGGCCGCGGAGCACGCCGGAGACGGTCCCGCCGCGCTGGCGGCCGCCGCCGCGCGCCCGCCCGACGTCGTCGTCCTCGACCTCATGCTGCCCGGCGTGGACGGCCTCGAGGTCTGCCGGCGGCTGCGGGCCGACCGCCCCGACCTGCCCGTGCTGATGCTGACCGCGCGCGGCGAGGAGGAGGACCGCGTGCTCGGCCTGCGGACAGGGGCCGACGACTACGTGGTCAAGCCGTTCAGCCCGCGGGAGCTCGTGCTGCGCGTGCAGTCGCTGCTGCGGCGCGCGCGTGCGGTGGCGCCCGGCGTGCTGGAGGACGGCGACCTCCGGCTCGACCCTCTCGCCCACCGGGTCACGCGCGCGGGCGCCGAGCTCCAGCTCACCGCGCGCGAGTTCGACCTGCTGCGCTGGTTCCTCGCCCACCCCGGCGAGGTGTACGACCGGGAGGCCCTGCTGCGTGGCGTGTGGGGCTGGGAGCACGGCGACCGGTCCACGGTGACGGTGCACGTGCGCCGGCTGCGCGAGAAGGTCGAGGCCGACCCGTCCCGCCCGACCCGCCTGGTCACCGTGTTCGGCGTCGGCTACCGCTGGGACGCGGCGCGGTGAACGACGTCGCGGGCATCGTCCTGTCCGCCCTCGTGGCCGCGGTGGTGGGGGCCCTCGGCGCCGTCGCCCTGTTCGCCCTGGCCCGGCGCCGGGTGGCCCTGGCGGCCACCCTCGCCCCGCTGGTGGTGGTCGGCGCCGTGGCCACGGGCGTCTACGTGAGCGCGCGCGCCATGTTCCTGTCCGCCACCGACTCGACGATCGTCCTGCTGCTGCTCCTCGCCACGGTGCCGGTCGCGCTCGCGGTCGGCCTCGTGGTCATGGCCCGGATCCGCTCGGTCACGACCGCCGTCGCCGCGGAGCGGGCCGCCCACGAGCGGGACCGCGAGGTCGAGCTGCGCCGCCGGGAGCTGGTGGCCTGGGTGTCGCACGACCTGCGCACGCCCCTGGCCGCGGTGCGGGCCCTCGCGGAGGCGCTCGAGGACGGCGTCGGCCCGGCCGACGAGCACGTGCCCCGGATCCTCGCGGAGAACCGGCGCATGGCCGCGATGGTCGACGACCTGCTCGCCCTGTCCCGCCTCCAGTCCCCCACGACGGCCCCGCACCGCGAGCCGGTGGCCGTGGCCGACCTCGCCTCCGACGCCGTCGCCGCGGCCCAGCCCCTGGCCGACGCCGGTGCGGTCACCCTCGCGTGGGACGTCGCCGAACCCGTGGTGACGGCGCTCGACGCCCGCGACGTCGGCCGGGCCGTCGAGAACCTGCTGGTCAACGCGATCCGGCACACGGGGCCCGGCGGCACGGTACGCGTCACGGTCTCGCGCGCCGACGACGCGGTGGCCATCGCCGTCGAGGACCAGTGCGGCGGCATCCCGGAGGCCGACCTGGACCGGGTGTTCGAGGCCGGCTGGCGCGGCACGGGCGCGCGCACGCCGGAACGCGACGAGGCCCCGGCCAGCAGCGGTGCCGGCCTGGGCCTGTCGATCGTCCGCGGCGTGGCGGAGGCGCACGGCGGCACGGCCACGGTGCGCAACACCGCCGCCGGGTGCCGCTTCACGCTCACCCTGCCGACCTGAGCCCGGCCGGCGCCGGCGCGTCAGAGCACGTGCGAGAGGAAGTTCTTGGTGCGCTCGTGCTGCGGGTCGTCCAGGACCTCCCCCGGCGGACCCGACTCGACGATGACGCCGTCGTCCATGAACACGACGTGGTCGGCCACCTCACGGGCGAACCCGATCTCGTGCGTCACCACGATCATGGTCATGCCGGACTCCGCGAGGTCCCGCATCACCGCCAGCACCTCGCCCACGAGCTCGGGGTCCAGGGCCGACGTCGGCTCGTCGAACAGCATGAGCTCCGGGTCCATCGCCAGGGCCCGCGCGATCGCCACGCGCTGCTGCTGGCCGCCGGAGAGCTGCGAGGGGTAGTGGTCGGTCCGGTCCGACAGCCCCACGCGCTCGAGGAGCCCCGCCGCCCGCTGCCGGGCCTCCCGCTTCGACAGCCCCTTCACCTGCACGGGCGCCTCCATGACGTTCTCCAGCGCCGTCATGTGCGGGAAGAGGTGGAAGCGCTGGAACACCATGCCGATGCGTGAACGCTGGCGCGCGACGACCTTGGGGTGCAGCCGGTGCAGCACGCCCTTGGCGTCCTCGCGGTACCCCATGCGCTCGCCGTCGACGACGACCGAGCCACCCGTGATCTCCTCCAGCTCGTTGACGCAGCGCAGCAGCGTCGACTTGCCCGACCCGGAGGGCCCGAGGATCACGGTGACCGACCCGCGCGCGACGTCGAGGTCCACCCCCTTGAGCACGTGCACGGCCTCGTGGCCGTGCCCGAAGACCTTGTGCACGGCACGCACCGAGACCATGGTCCCGGCGTCGGCCGGTGCGGTGTCCGCGACGCTCATGGCGTCACCTCCTTGGCGAGATCGACCTGCACGGTGCCCGCGGCGGCGATGGCCGCCTGCCGGCCGCCCGGGCCCTTGCCCCGGCCCTTGCGGCCCGTGGTGGTGCCGAACCCGCGGCCGTAGTACTGCTCGAGGTAGTGCTGCCCCACCATGAGGATCGAGGTGATGAGCAGGTACCAGAGCGCCGCGATGACCAGGAACGGGATGGGCAGGAACTGCCGGTTGCCCATGGCGGACGTCGCGTAGGTCAGCTCGAACGTGAGCGGCACCGCGACCACCAGGGACGTGGTCTTGAGCATGGAGATGGTCTCGTTGCCGGTGGGCGGCACGATCACGCGCATCGCCTGTGGCAGGATCACGCGGCGCAGGATCTTGCCGTCCTTCATGCCGAGCGCCTTGGCTGCCTCGGCCTGGCCGGGGTCCACCGACGTGAGGCCCGCGCGCATGATCTCCGCGAGGTAGGCCGACTCGTTGAACGCCAGGCCGAACAGCGCCAGCCAGAACGCCGTCAGCACGTCGTCGGTGCGGAACGAGAAGAACTCCGGACCGAAGGGGATGCCCAGCGAGAGCCGCGGGTACAGCACCGCCAGCAGGCCCCAGAAGATGAGCTGCGTGTAGATCGGCGTGCCGCGGAAGAACCAGATCCACGCCCAGCTCACCCAGCGCATGACCGGGTTGTCCGAGCGGCGCATGATCGCGAGCGTGATGGCCAGCACCACGGCGATGGCCATGGAGCCGAAGGTGAGGATCAGCGTCCACATGACGCCGCGCACCACCACGACGTCGCGCAGGTAGAGCCAGACCACGTCCCAGCGGAAGTTGTCGTTGGTCACCAGGGCGTTGGCCGCCATGGCGGCCAGCACCAGCACCACGGCGGCCGCGACGAGGCGGCCCGGGCGCGGCACGGGCCGCGCGTGGATGCGGTTGGGTACGGGATCGCCGCCCGACGGCGACGTCTGCGTCGTCACGTCACCCATTCCTTTCCTCGAAGGTCCCTCAACGTGTCACCCGAAAAGATGAGTGCACGGTACCCGTAGTCGCACGTCGTGCGGACCACGGGTGCCGTGCACTCGGCGGGCCGGGTCACTCGGCCGGGTTGAGCTCCGCCTCCTCGACGACCGGGTCGGCGCTGCCCCAGGCCGCGAAGACGTCCGCCAGCGTGCCGTCGTCGATCAGCTTCTGGACGGCGGCCTGCACGGCCTCGGTCAGCTCGTCGTCGTCCTGCGCGACCACGATGCCGTAGGGCGCCGCGTCGACGATCTCGCCGACGCTCTCGACCGCGCCGTCGGTCTGCTCCGAGGCGTAGGCCGTGATCGGCGAGTCCGCGTACATGGCCTGGAGCTTGCCGCCCACGAGGTTGGTCGTGACGTCGGCCTGCGAGTCGTAGCGCACGACGTCGATGGCCTCCTCGCCGTCCGCCTCGCACTCCTCGGTGGCCTCGGTGAGTTCCTCGTCCTGGATGGTCGAGGTCTGCACGCCGATCGTGGCGCCGCACAGGTTCTCGGGGTCGAAGTCCTCGGGGTTGCCCGCGGCGACGCCGTACTGCGAGCCGGCCACGGCATAGCTGATCATGTTGGCCTCGGCCGTGCGCTCGTCCGTGATCGTGAAGGACGAGATGCCGACGTCGTACTTGCTGCCGATGGCGGGGATGATCCCGTCGAACTGGGCCGACTCGATCTCGGCCTCGAGGCCGAGCACGGCGGCGACGGCGTGGATCGTGTCGATGTCGAAGCCGACCGGCGTCTTGCCGTCGGCGTCGATGAACTCGGCGGGCGCGTACTCGGTGTTCGAGCCGACCACCAGCGTGCCCTGCTCGGCGATCTCCTCGGGCAGCAGGGCCGCGATGTCCTCGTCGACCTCGACGGTCGACGGGTCGAACCGCGGCGCGGACGCGCTCGCGTCGTCCGAGGCGCCGGTCGAGCCGCCCGACGGCTGCTGCGACGCGTCGGTGCACGCGGTGAGGACGAGGGTGGCCGCGGCGAGTGCTGCCGTGGCGGTCAGGGCGGGAAGCCTACGCATCAGGGGTCTCCTGGTCGGGTGCTGAACGTCTCACGAGGCCCCTCAGACCCGGCAGATCTCTGTCGTCAGGGGAGCAGAGGACCCGACGGCGCACACGGCGCCTCGATTCGAGTCTCACCCAACCGTGACGGGCCCCTTGCGTAAACCCGCAGTTTCGAGACCTATGTCACATTGTGATGAAGGGCATGTTTCTCGTAGTTTTCGCCCCCTCGATCCCAGCCTGACCTGGGACGATGTACGGCCGGTGCCCGCCGGGCACCGGCCGTACGCCATCGAGGGTCGGATCAGGTGTCGTGCTCGACCGGCTCGTCGGGCCGGTCCTCGGGCCCGCCCTCGTGCTCCCAGCCGTGCGGGTAGCTGGTGCGCTCGGGCCGCCGGACGATGGCCACGATGCTCACCGCGAGCCCGCCCCAGACGACGACGAGCGAGACGATCAGGAGGGCGACGGCCGCTCCGGTCATGACTTACCTCCGTAGGTGGGCCAGGCGACGAAGTCGTCCGGGACGACGCGCCACCGCATCAGGCTGAGCACCAGCGCCGCGACGACGAACAGGGCGACGGTGCCCCAGCCCATGAGGTTGAGGTACCAGGACGCGTAGCCCTCGTAGCCCTCGGTGATCAGCGTGACGATGCGCGAGACCAGCATGGCGGTGAGCACCACCGGGCCGAGCACCACGATGCAGAAGGACCACCAGCGGCCCACCTGGATCGTGGACACGCCGTTCAGGTGGAACCGCATCTCCTCGGTGCGCCGCAGCACCCAGCCGATGACCACCGTGGTGATCACGGCGGACGCCACGATGCCGATGTTGTTGGCCCACTGGTCCACGGTGTCGAGCGCGATGAGGCCCGTCGTCGTGGAGAACGCCGTCACCGACAGGATGCCCGCCACGACGCCGATGCGGAGCGCGGCCTGCCGGCGCGTCCAGCCGAACTTCTCCTGGAACGACGCCGAGACCACCTGCAGGATCGACAGCAGCGAGGTGTACCCGGCCATCACCAGCGACCCGAAGAACAGTGCGCCGAACAGCCAGCCGATCGGCATCTGCGAGACGATCGCCGGGAACGTGACGAACGCGAGGATCGGGCCGGTGAGGCCCTCGAGCTCCCCGACGGCGACCCCCTGCTCGTGGGCCAGGAAGCCGAGCGCCGCGAAGACGCCGAGCCCCGCGAACACCTCGAAGCCGGAGTTGGCGAACGCCACGACGAAGCCCGGCGACGTCAGGTTGGCGCGACGCTTCCGGTACGACGCGTACGTGATCATGATGCCGAAGGCGATGGACAGCGAGAAGAAGATCTGGCTGTACGCCGCGATCCAGACGTTGGGGTCGAGCATCGCGCCCCAGTCGGGCGTGAACAGGGCGTCGAGGCCGTCGACAGCGCCCGGCAGGAACAGCGCCCGGACCACGAGCGTGCCGAAGGCCAGCAGGAGCAGCGGCATGAAGATGACGTTGACCTTCTCCAGGCCCTTCGCCACCCCGGCGGCCAGCACCACGATCGTGGCCGCCCACACGAGCACCAGCGGGATCAGCACGGCCGGCACGAAGTCCAGCGTGAACCACGGGTCGGCGCCGCCGACGTCGGCGAGCTGCAGGTAGGTGCCGGTGAAGAACCCTGCCGTGTCGTCGCCCCACTGCAGCCCGAACGAGTACACGAAGTAGCTCAGGGCCCACGCGATGATCACCGCGTAGTACACGGCGATGGCGAAGCAGATCGCCACCTGGAACCAGCCGAGGCCCTCCAGCCACCGCTTGACGCGGCGCAGCGCCAGCGGAGCCGAGCCGCGGAACCGGTGCCCGACCGCGTAGTCGAGGAACAGGATGGGGATGCCCGCCGTCAGCAGCGCCACGAGGTAGGGCACGATGAACGCGCCCCCGCCGTTCTCGTAGGCCACTCCCGGGAAGCGCCAGATGTTGCCCAGCCCGACGGCAGAACCCACCGCGGACAGGATGAAGCCCAGCTGCCCGCTGAACTCCTCACGCTTCGCGGGCTCCGCGGTCGTCCTTCGCGCGTCGCTCATGCCCTGATCCTGAGGGAAATCCGCCCAAAACGCGAGCCCGTACCACTGTCCGGGCTCATCCCGCCAGCAGCTGCCCCACGTAACCGCCCCGGAACACCCCCGCCGGGTCAAGCCGGGCGGCCAGGTCGGCGAAGTCGGCGAACCGCGGGTACCGGCCCCGCAGCTCGCCCACCGGGACGGTGAACAGCTTGCCCCAGTGCGGCCGCGCGCCCAGCGGCAGCAGCGCCGCCTCCAGCTCCGGCAGCACCTCGCGGACGGCCGCCCAGTCCTGCCGCCAGGTGAAGTGCAGCGCCAGGCTGTCCTCCCCCGTGGTGCTGAGCCACTGGTCGTCGCCGGCCACCGTGCGGATCTCCGACGTCAGCAGCAGCGGACCCACCCGCTCCCCGAGCGCCCGCACCGCGCGGACGGCGTCGGGCCCGGCGGAGCGCGGCAGGAGGTACTCCGACTGCAGCTCCTCGCCGAGCGACGGCGTGAAGTCGAGCCGGAAGTGCGGGAGCCGCTCGAACCACGGACCGGGGACACCGCCCTGCTCGGTGCACGCCACCGCCGCGACGTCGGGGAGCGGGTGCATGGCCCGGGTCGCCGGGACGGCCCCGAGACCGGTGGGCAGGGTCGGTGCGGCGCCCACGCCGTCGTCGACACGCGACTTGCACCAGACCATGCGGACGTCCGGCTCGAACCAGCTCGTGAACACGCTGACCGAGTAGGCGCTGCCCATCACGGCGTCGAGGTTCTCGGTCAGCGCGTCCCACGACAGGCCGGTGAACACGTCCTGCCGCACCTCGAAGGCGGGCACGGTGGCGAGCTCGACCCGGGTGACGACGCCGAGGGCGCCGAGGGCCACCACGGAACCCGGGAAGTCGGCGTCGCCGCGGCGCAGGGTGAGCACCTCGCCCGTGGCGGTCAGCAGCTCCACGCCGACGACGTCGCCCGCGAGCGAGCGCGTGCCGTCACCCGAGCCGTGGGTACCGGTGGCGACGGCGCCCGCCACCGAGATGTGCGGGAGCGACGCCATGGCGGTCAGCGCCCGGCCCTGCGCGTGGAGCGCGGGGGCGACCTCGCCGTACCGGAGCCCGGCCCGCACGGACGCGACACCGGTGGCCGGGTCGACATCGAGCGGCGGGCGGCCGTCGTCGAGCAGGTCGAGCTGGACGTGCACGCCCGTCGTGTCGGCGACGTCGTTGAACGAGTGGCGCGAGCCGAGCGCCCGGACGCGGGGCTCGCCGGCGACGATGCCGGCGAGCTCCGCGAGCGTCCGGGGGTGCTCGACGCGTGCGGAGGAGTAGGTGAGGTTCGCGGCCCAGTTCTTCACCGGACCAGGGTGCCACTCCTCGGCGCCGGGCCAGGCCTCGTCAGGCGCTGGCCGCGGCGCTGCGGACCACGGGGATCCGCTGACTGATACCGACCATGTCCAGGACCTCCATCACCACGGCCGACGGCTCGCGCAGGAGCACGGGCGAGCCCGTCTCCTCGCCGAGCACGAACACCTGGAGGATGAAGGCGACGCCGGACGAGTCGATGAACGTGACGTCCCGGGCGTCGACGATGACGGGATCGGGATCAGGTCGTGCGGCGAGCGTGGCCATGGCCGAGCTCGCGTTCTCGCGCAGCAGCGCGTCGATGTCGCCCCAGAGGGTCAGCACCGTGCCCTCGTAGGTCGTGCGGCAGGAGATACCGGATCCCGCGCGGCCGGGAGCCATGTCCTGCGCTGAGTCTGACGGGAGAGGGTCCATGGGGTCATTCGCTCCGTCCTGCATTGGTCGGGCCTCGGCTTCAATTGGACACTGACTGGCACTCACTTGCTTGGGGGGCGCTCACTTGGACACTTCTTGATTCTCTCTGACCCCTCCTTGGTGCAGAAGGGCAAGAATTGCCTAAGACGAGTGTTCACCCGGCACTGGGCTTCCGTCCAGCCCCCCGGCGTTACGGTCACGTTGCACCGCGGAGAACTCGCGCCCTCCGCGGCGTCGCGAACCCGTCCGGCACCCCGCCCGAGCCGGGCTCAGAGGGGGTCGGTCACGTCCGCGACCGTGGCGTCGAGCGCCGACGTGAGGTCGACGGCATCGACCGTGACGCCCACACCGTGAGCGCCTCCGCCGATCGACACGGGCCCCGGCTCGCTGAGCCGGGAGTCCGCGACGACGGGCCACCTGTGCAACGCCCCGAAGGGCGTGATCGTTCCCCGCACGTAGCCCGTGACCTCGAACGCGACGTCCTTGTCCGGCATCGAGAGGCGCGAGACCCCCAGGAGCGCACGCAGCCTGGGCCAGGAGATCTGCCGGTCCCCGGGCACGAGGACGAACAGGAAGTCGTCGTCCGCGCGGCGCACGACGATCGTCTTGATCAGCTTCGACGGGTCGACGCCGCGGAGCGCCGCCGCCTCCGCGAGACTGCCCACCTGACCGTGCCGCGTGATCTCGAACGGGATGCCCGCGGCCTCGAGTGCGGCCACCGCTCGTTCTTCGCTCATACCAGTTTCCTATCCCGAAATCGCGAGTCTGCGATGTCTCACCATATGGTCAAGGTTCGATGGTCACGACTCGTCGTACTCGGTCCGCTCCGTACGCCAGTACTCGGCACCGTCCCGCGTGCGCTGGACCAGGCCCTGGTCCACCATCGCACGACGCAGCCCCACGGGGTCCCTCGCCAGCTCCCGGAGCCGGTCGGTGAGCTCACGCTCGGTCATGGGCTCCAGCAGCACCGGCATCGCCCGGGCGGCCAGGTAGCGCGTCACCGCGAGCTTGTCCCGCCACCGCCGGGGCATCGAGTCCAGCAGGCCCGAGCGCAGGAACCGTCGTGGGTCGCCGGCAGACTTCTCGGCCGACGCGGGTTCTGCCGTCACCCTGCGGTCCCGTCGTCCACGACGTCGAGCTCCTCGTCGTCGGGCTGCTTGGCGGCCGGGGTCGACGTCGTGCTGGTGCCGCCGCCGTCCCCTGCCCCATCCTCGTCGGAATCATCCGTACAGGGGTCGTCGGTCTCCTCGCCGCCGGAACCGTCGCCCGCCCCGGTGTCGCCCTCCGACGCGTCCTCGTCGGTGGCCGTCTTCTCGTCGGTGGCCGTCTCCGTGGCCGTCTTCTCGGTGGCGTCCGGGTCCTCGTCCTCGCACTCGGGCGGTGTGCCGGTGCCCGGGTTGCTCGGCGACGGGCTCGGCTCCGGTTCGCTGGGCGACGGGCTCGGCGACGGCTCGGACGGGGTCGGCGTCGGGGTAGGAGTCGGCGTCGGCGGCTTGGACGGGTCGTCCGGCTTGGTCGGGTCACCCGGCTTGGTCGGCGACGGGTCGGGCGTCGGCTTCGGCGTGGGCTTGGTGGGCTTCTGCGAGGGCGGGTTGTCGCCCGGCCGGTCCGAGGGCTTCGTGTCCGGCTTGTCCTTCGAGCCGCCGTCGCCCGGCTTCGGCTTGACCGGCGGCTTGTAGTGCGGCGTCGCGGAGTCGTCCGGATCGCCGGGCGTCCAGGTGCCGACGTCGGACGGGTCGATGGCGCGGTTCGGGATGGACCCGGCCGCGAAGAACTCGAAGTGCCACGGCTCGGGCTTGGCGCCGTCCAGGCGCGCCCAGGACGGGTTGTCCCAGCCGTAGTCCGGTCCGTGCAGCCGCATCCACACGTACTCGGCGGAGTGACCGCCCGCGATCGGGTTGCCCAGGTCGACCGCGAGACCCCAGCCGTGGTTGGACGTGCCCGGCACCGCCGCGAGGTGCGGCTTGATGCCCGCGAGCGTCACCTGCATCTCGTAGGACCGGTAGGAGTCGGTCATCGGGATCGGGTAGCCGAACTCCTTCTCGAACTCCGCGCTCAGGGCCGTCAGCCGCTCCGCGGCGTCGCAGCGCAGCATGTGCCCGGGCGCGAACTCCAGGGGGCACAGCACGTCGGTCGGGATCCGGCCGTTCGCGTAGCCCAGGGTGGAGCCGCCGAAGATGTCCACGACGTCGAGCAGGCTCTCCCGCAGCGAGAACCCCTCGCGCTCGGTGCCCTCGACCTCCACGAGCGCGTTCGGCACCGACGGGTCCAGCATGTTCGCGAGCCGCACGGCCGCGATCACCACCTGGTCGTAGGTCACATAGCCGGCGGTCGGGTCGGCATCGTGCGGGTCGATCACCGACGTCAGCTCGTGGGAGACCTCGACGGCGGGCGCGGAGTCCTCGGGGGCCGGGTCGTTCGCGCCGGACTCCTCGTCCGTGTCGTTGTCCGCGTCCCTGTCAGCATCCTTGTCCGGGGCCTTGTCGGCGTCCGTGTCCGGGTGCTTGTCAGCGTCCTTGCCCGCAGGTGTGTCCGCGTCGTCGTCCGCCACGGAACCGCGCGCGACGGGCGCGTCCTCGATGCGCAGGCCCTCGTTGTTCTCGCCGAACGCGAGCTGCTGCATCTGGTACGTCGTGTAGAGCATGCCGAGCTCCGCGGCGGCCTGTGCCACGGCGGGGCTGAACGCGGCGCCCTGCTCCTGCGCCATCTGCTCGGCCCGCTCCAGGACGGCGACGATCTGGCTCAGGGTGACGCCGTCCGGTGCGGTGACCGTCTCCCCCACGCTGACGTTCTCGACCAGGCCGTAGAGCCGGATCGGCGGTGCGCCGCCGTCACCCGGCTGCCCGGACCCCGGCACGCTCGCGGACGCGGTGAACAGCACTGCGGCGGCGATCCCCGCCGCCACGGCCCCGGTACCGACGGTGCGGAGCAGACCACGGAGCCCGCCGCGCGAGGCGACGAGGCGGTAGCTCCCGGGAACGGCGTGCGAGAAGGTACGGAGGAAGCCCGGACCGGCCTTCTTCGCCTCGTCGCTCACACGTCATCCCCTCGGTCGGCGCGCGACCCTGCGGTGCGCGGTACGTGCCGTTCGGATACTGCTACAGGACTATCACGTTCAGGTGAACTCAGGTGGCGTAATTTTCAGCCGCCCGATGAACCACGCCCCCGAGGAGAAGACGCGCGCCGCCGTCGCCGGTGACGCCCTTCGGGTGTCTAGGGTAACGATTCGGGCGTACCGCGCAATGGTCTCTTCCAGCACAACCCGGGATGCACCACACTGTCCCGGTCCGTACGGGCGCGCTCGCGTCCGCCGTCGAACGGCCGGAACAGTGGCCGTGAAAGGAAGTCCCACCATGTCCGAGACTCCCTCCGCACCCGCCGCCCCGGGCGCGGTCCAGGACCCGCAGGCGAACACCCTGGCGATCGTGGGCTTCGTGCTCGCGTTCCTCGTCTCACCGATCGGGATCATCGTCTCGGCGATCGCCGTCTCGAAGGCGGGCAAGGCCGGCCTCGACAGCAAGCTCGCCAAGTGGGGCCTCACCATCTCGATCGTGATCACGGTGGGCTACCTGGTGCTGGTGGGCCTGGGCATCTGGGCGACGCTCTCGATGACCGCCTGACGTGACCGCCTGACATGACCGCCTGACGCGCCCGGCTTCCGCGTCGGCGACGGGCCGCTGCTCCTGCGGGAGCGGCGGCCCCTGCTGGTTCACGGCTTAATACCGGGCTATCCAGGACCATTCGGATACTCCAGAATATGCCGTGACATATCCATCAATCCTGCAACCAGGGGAGCTCTACCGTCATGACCACGCCCGACACCACGACCCCGGCGACCCCGCCCTCCGAGGCCCCGCTCGACGAGAGCACGACCACGGCAGGCGCCGAGACCGTGGAGCCCGCCGCGGCGGAGGTGACGTCGGAGGCGCAGGCGGACACCCAGTCCCTCGCGACCGAGACCGCCACGACGCCCGCACCTGCCGCCGAGGCGCCCGCAGGGACCGCCGTCGCCACCGCCGTCGCCACGGAGACCGCGGTCGCCTCCCTCGCGGCCGAGGACGAGGAAGAGGACCCGCAGACCACGGTCTTCAGCCTCGTCACGTTCTTCCTCGCCGCGCTGCCGGTCATCGGCGTCGTGCTGAACGCGATCGCCGTCGCCCGTGCGGGCAAGGAGGGCTTCGACCTGTGGCTGGCTCGTTGGGGTCTCGCGCTCGCCATCCTCGAGACCGTGGGCGCCCTCGCCCTCGTGGCCCTCGGCTACTGGCTGGGCTTCGCCACGGCGAGCGCCTGACCACGCCCGAACGCACGCCGGCCCGAAGGTCCCCTTCGAGGCCATCGGTCCGGCACGGCTCCCTCACGGAGCACGTGTCGAACCGATCGTCTCGAAGGGGACCTTCGTGCGTGGCCGGGGCGGGGGTGGAACGGACCCAACGGGTGAAATTTCGGTTATCGTCACATAGTGGTCATACAGGAGCCATCGCCCGAGACCACCATGTTTCACGCCCGGTCGGTCTCGAGGAAGGTCTGTCCCATGTCGCAGCTCCAGCCGGCCGCCCGGCGCGGTGTGCGTACCCGGCACGTCATCGCGGCCGCCCTGGCGCCCGCGCTCGTCGCACTCCTCCTGCTGGTACCCGCCGATCCCGCCGGCGCCTACCCCCCGGACCTGCCTTCCAAGGCCGCCGCCCAGACCGAGCTCGACGGGCTCACCGTGCAGGCCGAAGGCGCCTCGGCGCCCTACGACCGGGACCTGTTCCCGCACTGGATCACCGTCGACGGGTGCACCACCCGCGAGACCGTGCTCCAGCGGGACGGGGACGACGTCGAGGTCGGCAGCGACTGCTACCCGACGTCGGGCAGCTGGTACAGCGAGTACGACGGCGAGACCCGCACCGCGCCCGCCGACATCTCGATCGACCACGTGGTGGCGCTGGCCGAGGCCTGGCACTCGGGGGCCGACGGCTGGACGACGGCCCGGCGGCAGGACTTCGCCAACGACCTGACCGGCCCGCAGCTCATCGCGGTCACCGCCGAGGTGAACAGCTCCAAGAGCGACAAGGACCCCGCGGAGTGGGTCCCGCCGCTCGCGAGCAAGCGGTGCGCCTACGCGAAGATGTGGATCCACACCAAGGCCCGCTGGGACCTCACGGTCGACGCCGCGGAGAAGTCGGCACTGCAGCCCCTCCTCGACACCTGCTCCTACTGACGTGTCAGACCCTCAAGTCGTTCCGGCGCCCTGAGGGCCTGACACGGACGTGCTGCAGGGCGGCGTAGAGCTCGCGTTCCGCGTCGCGCACGGCGAGGTAGGCGTCCTGGCAGGCCGCATACCCGGCGCACGCGACGTCGAGCACCGCGACCGCGGCGCCGGTGACCACCTCCACCGCCGCGGGCGGGACGACGCCCGCATCGGGGAGGTCCGCGGCGGACCGCTGGGCCGCCCGGAGGTATGCCGTCCCGGCAGCGTGCACGGCCTGCCCCTCCTCGAGGGCCGCGGCGTAGGTGTCCAGCACGTCGGCTACCGCGGCGAAGCCCGGCGCGCCGTCCCGGACGCCGCGGGCGCCGACACGGAGCTCGATCGGGTCGCCGTCCGGCACGCGGAAGACCGGGGCGTCCCAGCCGGCCGCCGCCGCGCGCAGGTCCTGGACCAGGCGGGCGACCCGATCCGGGTCGACGGTCTGCTCGAGGTCCAGGCGGGCGCGGCTCAGCCCGTCGATCCGGTTCTCGCACAGGGCGACGAGAGCGCTGTACGTCATGTCGGCCCGTCGGCACCCGTCGTGCTGCCAGCCATCCCGTTCCCCCCTCGTCGCGGTGCACCCCACCGGGCTCCCGGCAGCCTAGGCGCGGGCGAGCCGCCACGACATGGGGAGCGATACCCATGCCGGCCCGGCCCTTGACGCGCCACCCGTTCCGGGTGAATCTGGTCCGGGCCGCGGCACCGTCGCCGCGCCCACCGCTCCACCGCTCTACCGACCCGTACGCCCGCGGACGTTCCGCGGCAGCCAGGACGAGCACAGGGAGATCCGATGACACCGCTGTCAGAGCTCGGCACCACCCCGACCCGCGCCACCCGCGGACGAACCCGGCGCCGCGCGGGCCGCGCCGTCGTCCCCGCTGTGGCGGCCGCCCTCGCCTGCCTGCTCGCCGCGCCTTCGGCCGCCGTCGCCGAGCCCGACGACGCACCCCCCGCGACCGGCCCGGCCACCACGGCGGCCGCAGCCGCCGAGATCTGCGACATCTACTGCGACGCCCGCGACCCCGCGAGCGCCCAGGGCGACCGCGTCCCGGTGAGCGCGACGCTGCACGGCCGCACGCTGCGCCTGCACGTCTCCGACCCGGACGTCATGGGCTGGGGCTCCGTGGACGGGGGCCGGGCCGGCGACGAGGTCTGGCTCGACCGGTCGTTCGACGGCGGCCGGACGTGGGCGTCGGGCAGCCGGCTCGGCCTCACGAGCGTGCCGACGGGCGCCACCGGCTGGCGCACCCAGATGTACAACGTGGACGACTGGGCGAACGCGGGTGTCGGCGCCCTGCGAGCGTGCAGCAAGGCGGTGGACCACCCGGAGATCGCCTGCACCGGCTGGGCGCGCAACGACCGCAACGCCTGGAGCCGGTCGACGGCGGCCGCCACCTCGCTGATGATGCTGTGGGACCGGAACACCGGCCTGTTCGAGACCAACGGCTGGTGGACGGGGGCCAACGCGCTCACCGCCGTCGTCGACAACGCCCGGATCACCGGCATGGGGAGCTACCGGTACGCGATCGCGGGCACGTACGACAAGAACGTGAACGCTCGGGACGGCCAGTTCCGCAACGAGTACCTGGACGACACCGGCTGGTGGGGCCTGGCGTGGATCGCGGCCTACGACCTGACCGGCGACAGCCGGTACCTGAGCACCGCCCGCGCCGACGCGGACCACATGCGCCGGTACTGGACGGGCACGTGCGGCGGCGGCGTGCAGTGGAACACCGGCATCGCGTACAAGAACGCCATCACCAACGAGCTGTACATCCAGCTCAACGCGGCGCTGCACAACCGCATCCCCGGCGACACCACCTACCTGCAGCGGGCCCGGGAGGGCTGGGACTGGTTCCGGGGCAGCGGCATGATCAACTCGGGCAACCTGGTGAACGACGGGCTCGACGACTCGTGCGCGAACAACGGTCAGCCCACCTGGACCTACAACCAGGGCGTCATCCTGGGTGCCCTGGCCGAGCTGCACCGCGCCACCGGGGACGGCGCGGTGCTCGACGCCGCGCGGCGGCTCGCCGACGCGTCGACCACGTCCGGCTATCTCAACCCGGGCGGGATCCTGCGCGAGGTGAACGAGGGCGACGACTGCAGCAGCGACGGTGCCTCGTTCAAGGGCGCCTACGTGCGCGGCCTGGGCAGGCTCAACGCGGCGCTCGGCGACCGCCCGTACAGCGCGTACCTCGACCGGCAGTCCGACGCGGCGTACGCGAACGCCCGCGACTCGCTGAGCATGTACGGCCCGCACTGGGCAGGGCCGCTCGTGCGCCCGGCCACGGGGCACGGGTGCCAGCACGGCGCGCTCGACCTGTTCAACGCGGCCGAGGCGAGCTGACCGCACGGCGACGTGTCAGACGCACAGGCCACCCCGGTGACCTGTGCGTCTGACACGCGAACAGGGGGAAATCGAGGGCCGGGGCAAATGGTCTTGCCGGGCCTGGGAGAATAGGGGGTTGTGAGTAGCGAGCCTTCTTCCACCCCGGTGTCCGACGGCGACCCCGGCCGCCCGGGCGGGGGCCGGAACCGCAGGCGCGGGTCACGGCGGCGGACGGGCGAGCAGTCCGGCCCGCAGGGCCGCCGGCAGCAGCGGAGCGGCCCGCAGCGGGTGACCACGGCCCAGCTCGAGGCCGCCGCCGCGCGCCGCGGCGCCGTCGACGTCCCACCGATCACCTACCCCGCGCAGCTTCCCGTGTCCGCGCGGCGCGAGGACATCGCGGCGGCGATCCGCGACCACCAGGTCGTGATCGTCGCGGGCGAGACGGGGTCCGGCAAGACCACCCAGATCCCGAAGATCGCCCTGGAGCTCGGCCGCGGCCGGCAGGGGCAGATCGGGCACACCCAGCCCCGCCGGCTCGCGGCCCGCACCGTGGCCGAGCGCATCGCCGAGGAGCTCGGCACCCAGCTGGGCGACGTCGTCGGCTACCAGGTGCGGTTCACCGACCAGTCCAGCGAGCGCACGCTGGTCAAGGTGATGACCGACGGCATCCTGCTCGCGCAGATCCAGCGCGACCCGCAGCTGCTGGCCTACGACACGATCATCATCGACGAGGCGCACGAGCGGTCCCTCAACATCGACTTCCTGCTCGGCTACCTGTCGCGGCTGCTGCCGCAGCGGCCCGACCTCAAGCTCGTCATCACGTCGGCCACCATCGACTCCGAGCGGTTCGCCGCCCACTTCTCCCCCGCCGCCCTGGCGCAGCGGGGCGGTGCCCCCGAGTACGTGACCGACGTGCTGCCCGACCAGGCGCCCGTCGTCGAGGTCTCGGGGCGCACGTACCCGGTCGAGATCCGCTACCGGCCGCTGTCGCCGGACGAGAACGAGGACGGGACCGAGGCGGCGCCGTCCGCCCGGAAGAAGGGCAGGGCGCGGGGCGCCGAGGAGAAGGACCTCGTCACCGGCATCATCGAGGCCTGCGACGAGCTGCTGCTCGAGGGCGACGGCGACATCCTCGTGTTCCTGTCCGGCGAGCGCGAGATCCACGACACCGCCGACGGCCTGGCCGGCCACTACAAGGAGCGCGTGCGCGACCCGAAGCACCCACAGCACATCGAGGTCATGCCGCTGTACGCGCGGCTGTCGAGCGCCGAGCAGCACCGGGTCTTCCAGCAGCACGCGTCGCGGCGCATCGTGCTGGCCACGAACGTCGCCGAGACGTCGCTGACGGTGCCCGGCATCCACTACGTCGTCGACCCCGGTACGGCGCGCATCAGCCGGTACTCCAAGCAGACCAAGGTGCAGCGGCTGCCGATCGAGCCGGTGTCGCAGGCGTCGGCAAACCAGCGCAGCGGCCGCTCCGGCCGTGTCGCCGACGGCATCGCGATCCGCCTGTACTCGCAGGAGGACTTCGAGGGGCGGCCCGAGTTCACCGAGCCCGAGATCCTGCGCACCTCGCTCGCGTCGGTGCTGCTGCAGATGATCTCGGTCGGCGTGGTCGGCACGCCCGACGACGTCGCGCGCTTCCCGTTCGTCGAGGCGCCCGACACCCGTGCGATCCGCGACGGCGTCCAGCTCCTCACCGAGCTCGGCGCGCTCGAGGAGGCGGACGGCGTCACGCGGCTCACCGAGACCGGCCGCACCCTCGCGCAGCTCCCCATGGACCCGCGGCTGGCCCGCATGGTCATCGAGGGTTCGCGGCACGGGGTGGCGCGGGACGTCGCCGTCGTCGCCGCCGCGCTGTCGATCCAGGACCCCCGCGAGCGCCCCGCCGAGCAGCGCGCGCAGGCCGACCAGCTCCACGCCCGGTTCGCGGACCCGCGCTCCGACTTCCTCAGCTACCTCAACCTGTGGGAGTACGTGCGTGAGCAGCAGCGCCTGCTGTCGGGTTCGGCGTTCCGCCGCCTGTGCAAGGCGGAGTACCTGAACTTCCTGCGCATCCGGGAGTGGCAGGACGTGGTGGCGCAGCTGCGGGACATGGCGCGGCCGCTCGGCATGGACATGTCGCCGCGACCGGCGCCGCCGCTGGTGGTGGGCGCCGTCGGCGCTGCGGCGGACGTGCCGGGGCAGGAGCCGCAGCAGGTCTCCTACCGGCACGGGTGGGACGAGGACACGATCCACCGGTCGCTGCTGGCCGGGCTGCTCTCGCAGATCGGGATGCAGGACACCGGCGAGGTGAAGGCGTCCGCCGTCGCGCACCTGCGGGGCGAGGCCCGCGAACGTGCGCTGAAGCGCGCGAAGAAGCAGGCGCGCAACGAGTACGTGGGCGCCCGCGGCGCGCGGTTCGCGATCTTCCCCGGATCGCCGCTGTCCAAGAAGCCGCCGGGATGGATCATGGCGGGCGAGCTCGTGGAGACCAGCCGCCTGTGGGCGCGCGACGTGGCCCGCATCCAGCCGGAGTGGGCGGAGGAGCTCGCCGGGCCCCTCGCGAGGCGCACCTACTCCGAGCCGCACTGGTCGAGCAAGCAGGGTGCCGCGATGTGCACCGAGAAGGTGCTGCTGTACGGCGTGCCCATCGTGTCGGACCGGCGCGTGCTGTACGCGAAGGTGGATGCGGAGGCGGCACGCGAGATGTTCGTGCGCCATGCGCTGGTGCAGGGCGAGTGGACCACCCACCACCGTTTCTTCCACGACAACCGTGCGCTGCTGGAGGAGGCGGGCGAGCTGGAGGCGCGCTCGCGGCAGCGTGGTCTGGTGGCCGACGAGGACGACCTGTTCGCCTTCTACGACGAGCGGGTGCCGGACTCCGTGGTGTCGGCCGCGCACTTCGACCGCTGGTGGTCGCGGGCCCGGCGGGAGACACCGGACCTGCTCACCTTCACCATGGAGCAGCTGGTCGGCGACGCCACGGTCGACACCGCACAGTTCCCCGAGGCGTGGCCGCAGGGCGAGCTCTCCCTGCCCCTCACCTACCAGTTCCAGCCGGGTTCGGACGCCGACGGCGTGACCGTGCACGTGCCCGTCGCCGTGCTCGCGCGCGTGGTGCCCGACGGGTTCGACTGGATGGTGCCGGGGCTCCTGGAGGAGCTCACGGTCGCCACCATCAAGTCGCTGCCGAAGACGGTGCGGCGCGAGCTGGTGCCCGCCCCGGACGTGGCGCGCGAGGTCGTGGCCTGGATCCGCGCCGAGACCCCCGCCTGGGAGGACGTCGTGCGCGCCGGTGACATGGCGGAGCCGTACACGGCGGCGTTCGCCCGGGCCGTGCGTGCGGTGCGGCACGTGGTGGTGCCGCCCGAGGTCTGGGACGATGCCCGGCTCGAGCGGATGCCGCCGCACCTGCGGGTCACGTTCCGCGTGGTCGAGGAGCGCGGCACGGGGCGGTCGGCGACGTCCGTGGTCCTGGACGAGTCGAAGGACCTGCTGCTGCTCCAGCGCACGTTGGCCTCGCGCGCCGAGGCCGCTGTGCGGTCCGCGGTGCGCGGCGCCGTCGGTGCGGCGCTGGCCGAGGCCCGGGCGGCCGCCGGGGCCACCGCTCCGGCACCCGGGTCCCGGGCCGAGGGTGCCGGCGCCGCCCCCGCGACGGCGACGCCCTCCGCGGTGGCGCAGCAGCGCGCGGGCTCTCCCGCGGCCGACGGCGTCGTCGTCGGCGAGCAGGCCGGGCTGACCACCTGGCCCTCCGGTCTGCCCGACGGCGGGTCGCTGCCCGGCTCGGTGTCCACCGACGTGGGCGCCGGCATGGTGGTCCGCGGCTTCCCGGCGCTCGTGGAGGAGGTGGCACCCAAGGTCAAGGGCCAGGCCCGGACGGTCGGCGTGGCGCTCCGGATCCTGGCCGACGAGCACGCCCAGGCCGCTGCGCACGCCGCGGGGGTGCGGCGGCTGCTGCTCTCCGAGGCCGCGCTGGGCACCGGCCGCATCACGTCGCGCTGGACGGGCACGCAGTCGCTGACCATGGCGGCCTCGCCGTACCCCAGCACGGACGCGCTCGTCGCGGACCTGCAGCTCGCGGCCGTCACGTCGCTGACCTCGGGTGCCGACCAGACCCGGTACGACACACCGCCGGGCGGACCCGACGCGGCGCAGGTGCGGTCGGCGTCGGCCTACGCCGACGCGCTCGCGTTCGTCCGCCGGCACCTGGAGGACGAGGTGCATCGCGTGGTCGGGCACGTGGTGGCCACGCTGTCGGCGAGCCGGACGCTCGAGGCGGAGGTCCGCGCGTCGGGCAGCCTGGCCCTGCTGAACACGCTGCAGGACCTGCGCGAGCACCGCGCGTCCCTGGTCCACGACGGGTTCGTCGCGCAGACGCCCCCACGGCGGCTCCCGCACCTCGCCCGGTACCTGCGCGCGGACTCGCACCGCCTGACCAAGGCCGCGGAGAACCCGGCGCGCGACGCCGACCTCGCCTGGCGGATCGGCGACGTGTCCGCGGCGTACGAGAAGGCGCAGGCGACGTACGCGGCCGGGACGCCGGACGCCGCCCGCGCGGCCGAGCTCGCCGACGTGCGCTGGATGCTGGAGGAGCTGCGCGTCTCGCTGTTCGCGCAGCAGCTCGGCACGGACGGGCCGGTCAGCGAGAAGCGGATCCGGAAGGTGCTGACGCCGGGCGGGTGGTGACGCCGGCCCGCCCGGCCTCCGCGGTCAGTACCGGTAGGCCGCCCGGCCACCGGCGCTCATGAGCGTGCGCCCGCCCTTCTTCACGAGCACCACCTGGACGGCTGTAGCACGCGGTTTCGACGACGTCGAACCTGCGGCGGCACCGTTCCGCGCCCAGCCGAGCCACCCGACGCCGGCGACGTGCACCCGGTAGTAGAGGTCGTACCGCTTCGCCATCTCGCCGGTGAGCCGCATCTTGTACGCCGACGTGCCCTTGGCCTGGTGATAGGTGCCGGCCACCTGGTTGTTGCCCACGTACGGCCGCCAGCTCCCCTGCACCTTGGCGGACACCTGCACGCCGCCGGCGTACGTACCGTCGACGCGCACCCGCAGGGCGTTGAGCCGCTGCGTGGTGCTCGGGTATCCCGAGGTCAGCCCGCCCACGACACCGGGCTTCCACCCGGACTGCCGGAAGTACGGGCGCACGCTCACCTGGTTCTGCGTCCCCTTGTCGTAGTACGGCGCGTTCCCCGAACCGGACGCAGTGACGCGGGTGCCCCGGGGCAGCACCCGGATCTGGACCGCCTCGATGCGGTAGCCGAACCGCGTGGCGCCCGCGCTCTCGCCGTTCTTCGCCCAGCCCAGCCAGCCGAATCGCGGCACGTAGGCGCGGTACCAGACGTCGTAGGAGGCGGCGAGCGGTCCCGCGGGAGCGATCCGGAAGGCCTCCAGCCGGCGGTTCTCGCCGACGCTGCCGACGTAGCGCACCGTGTCCTTGCGCTTCAGCCCCTCCCAGCCCCGCCCCTGCACGTACCCCTTCATCTCGAACCACAGGGCCACGTCCGAGCTGGACCCGTCAGCCGCAGGCGGCAGCACCGACGTGATGTAGGTGCGCGACCCGGGACGGGCCATCAGCGCCTGGATGGCCCGGCCGCTACCCGGCCTGCCCAGGACGTCACCGTCCTCGGTCGTGCAGTAGCAGAAGCGGTTCTCCCACCGGCCGCCCACGGCGAGCGCCCCGTACTCGACGTGCATCCCGTCGCGCGAGCGCACCGTGAACGGCGTCGACGTCACCGACCTGGTCTTCATCCGCGGGCCGTGCGCCGTGACCCGCACGGCGACGCGCCGTCCGACGTCGGCGGGCGGGCTCAGGTACTCCTTGCGCGTGGCGCCCTTGATCGCCACGCCGTCCCGGAGCCACTGGTAGGTGTAGGACGCCGCCGTCGGCGAGAAGCGCGAACCCCGCGCCTCGTAGTACGCGTTGTAGCTCGGGTGCGAGCGGTCGCCGCTCCACATCCGCGAGACCACCGTCGCGGTGCCGCCCGAGTACGAGCACGCCGACGCGCAGATCCGCGCGGTCCGGGAGACCGGCGTCGCACCGGGGTACTGCGTGTACTCGACCCGGAGGTCGCGGAACCCCGTGCCGAGCAGGCTCGAGCTCACGAGCACGGACTTCGTGCGCGTGTCGAAGCGGGTGCGCGCGACCTCGGTGGTGCCGGCGTACAGCGTGACCTCGTCGCGGACCGAGGACAAGGACGAGTCCGGCAGGTCCGCCGTGAGCGTGAGGTCGAGCGGCACCAGACCGTCACCCGGCTGCGGGTCCTGGGGCTCCGCGACCGACACGGCAGGCGGTGCCGCCTGCGCGCCGCCGGACGCCGCCACGTCGAAGCTGCGCGTGGCCATCGGGCTCCGGAGGCCGGTCTCGTCGATCTCGACCACCTGCAGGTGCTGCACCCCGGTGGACGTCGGCAGGACGGGGACGACGACGTTCTCGCCGGCCGGCACGGTCGTCCAGCTGGCGGGCTCACCCCTGGCACTCGTGGTGACGCCGTAGGCGAACGACTTCGCGTCGGCGCTCACCGGTCCCGTGATCAGGAAGGCACCCCGGACACCGAGGCCCCCGCGTGGGACGTCCGGCGCGGCGTAGACGGCATCCGCCCCGATGACCGGGAGCACGGAGGGTCCGCGGTGCGCGGGGTACCGGAGGAGGAAGGCGCAGCCCAGCGCCGGCCCGGTCTGGGCGCCGTCCGCGCTCCGTGCCCGGACGACCACGCTGTTGACGTCGTTGTCGGTCAGGCCGTAGACCGAGGCCTCGATGTCGAGGGCGCCGTCGACGACCGAGACGTCCCCTGCGGCCTCCAGCCCACCCGCTGCGTCCATGAGCTCGACCCGCGCACGCGTGACCGCCGGGTCGTCGAACGTCGCTCGCACGGTGAGGCGCCTCGCACCGTCGAGGATGATCGTCACCGGCTCCGCGCCGCACGCCTGACCGTTCAGCGCGATCCCGGTGGGTGGCGGCAGCTCCGCTCCTGCCGCGGCCGCCGGCACGGGGACCAGCGTGGTCGCGACGAGGGCAGCGCCGACGAGCACCGCGGCGGCGCGCGCTCGCCGGGCATGCGGTCGTGAGCGCGAGAACGGAACAGACACCACAGCAACCCCTGTCGTCGTGCGAGCGGACCAAGGCTAGGGACGGCCCGTCACCCCCACAACGCATCGGGCGGGAGTTCACCCTGCGCGGTTTCGCGATGACCCCTGAGTCGAGGCTGGACGTGATCAGGGACAGACCGGGGGATCACCCGATGGTGGCCGAGCCCCCGCGACGCCTACCGTCGAGGCATGAGCACACCAACACTCTCCCGCCCCCGTGACGACCGCATGATCGGCGGCGTCTGCGCCGCCATCGCCCGACGCTTCGGCTGGAGCACGACGGTGGTCCGCGTGGTCACCGTCGCCTCCATCTTCATCCCGGGCCCGCAGGTGCTGGCCTACCTGATCGCCTGGGCCGTCATCCCCAACGAGCGCCAGACCGCCTGACCGTCAGTACGCGTACGCGGCCTTGCCGCCCGCGCTCATCAGGGCGCGCTCGCCCTTCTTCACGAGCACCACCTGCACGGCGGTGTTCCGGGCCTTGTACGACGCCGCTCCCGCGGCCGCGCCGTTCCGCGCCCAGCCGAGCCAGCCCTTGCCCGCCACGTTCACCCGGTAGTAGACGTCGTAGCGCTTCGCCATCTCGCCGGTCAGGCGGATCTTGTAGGCCGACGTGCCCTTCGCCTGGTGGTAGGTGCCGGCCACCTGGTTGTTGCCCACGTACGGGCGCCAGGAGCCCTGCACCTTCGCCGACACCTGCACGCCGCCCGCGTACTTGCCGTCCACGCGCACCCGCAGGGCGTTCAGCCGCTGCTTCGTGCTGGTGACCCCCGCGGTGCTCCCGCCCGGGACGGCAGCCTTCCAGCCGGTCGGCCGGTAGTACGGGCGCACGCTCACCTGCGCCTGGGTGCCCCGGTCGTACGACGGCGCGTTCCCCGTGCCCGACGCCGAGACCTTGGTGCCCTTCGGCAGCACCTTGACCTGCACCGCCTCGATCCGCTGACCCATCGAGGTGGTGGCCGACGTCTCGCCGTTCCTCGCCCAGCCGAGCCAGCCGAACTTCGGCACGTAGGCGCGGTACCAGACGTCGTAGAAGGCCTTGTCCGGGCCGCCGGGCTTGATCCGGAACGCCTCCAGCCTGCGGTTCTCGCCGATGCTGCCGACGTAGTAGACGTCCGATCTGGACGTCATGGTCTGCCAGCCGCGCCCGGTGACGTACCCCGTCGTCTCGAACCAGAAGGAGGCGGGGAACTCATCACCCGGGCTCGGCACCGGGGCGGTCACATAGGACTGCGACATCGGGCGCACGATCAGCGCCTGCGCAGCCCGGCCGCTTCCCGGCCGGCCGGCGGTCTGCCCGTCGGAGGAGACGCAGTAGCAGAAGTTCGACTCCCACCGGGATCCCACGTAGCTCAGGCCGTAGTCCACGTGGATGGTGTCGCGCGGCCGGACCGTGAACGCCCTGGAGGTGACCGTGCCGGGCACGATGCCGGATCGCGACGCCGTGACCCGGACGGACACCTGGCGACCCACGTCGGCCGGCGAGCTCAGGTACCACGCGTCCGTGGCGCCCGCGACGGCGGCGCCGTCGCGCAGCCACTGGTACGCGTACGATGCCGGTTCCGGCCTGAATCCCTCCACCGCCGCGTGGTAGTAGCTGTAGTAGCTCGGGTCGTTGTTCGTCCCCTCCGACCACACCGGCCGCACGGTGACCGAGCCGCCGACGAACACGTCGTCGGCAGCCTGGGACGACGCGATGGGGGTGACATGCCCGACTGGCTGCGCCGCCGCCGGCGCGGCGGGAGCGACGAGGGACGCCAGGGCGAGCGCACCGACAGCGACCAGGCCCGTGGCCCGGACGGTCACTGTCCGGAGCGGGACAAGGACAGACGAAACAGCAACCACCAGCGCCTCCGGTCATCGAACGAGCGGCCCAAGACTAGGAGACGCCGACGGCCGCCTCGGACCAGATCGAGGAAGTTCACCCGCAGGGCTGGCGTGTCGCCGCGCCGTTCTGCAACGCTTGCAGCAAGATCCGGAAACGGCCGTGCAACGCCGCACGCGCCTCGGCCGGGACCATGCCGCAAGGAGCCGCCATGACGCGCCATCCGACCGTGCCCCGACGTCTGCTCACCACCCTGACGACGCTCGCGACCGCCCTCACCCTGGGCCTGGTCGCCGCCTCCCCGGCCGCCGAGCGTGCCGAGGCCGCCACGCCCCGGCACGGTGACGGAGACGTCATCCTCAACCTCTTCCAGTGGACCTGGGACTCCGTCGCCACCGAGTGCCGGGACGTGATCGGACCCGCCGGTTTCGGCTACGTCCAGGTCTCCCCGCCCATGGAACACATCCGCGGGACGCAGTGGTGGACCTCCTACCAGCCCGTGAGCTACAAGATCGAGTCCAAGCTGGGCACGCGCGCGGAGTTCGCCGCCATGGTCGCGGCATGTGACGCCGCCGGTGTGGGCGTGATCGCGGACGCCGTCGTCAACCACATGGCAGGCGCCGGGCAGTCCGGCACGGGCGTCGCGGGCACGCAGTTCTCCGACGACAGCTTCGCCGGCACCTACAGCGCGCCGGACTTCAACGACTGCCGCACGGACATCAGCGACTACACCGACCGCTACCAGGTGCAGAACTGCCGCCTGGTCTCGCTCCAGGACCTGCGCACGGGCTCCGACTACGTGCGTGGCCGGCTCGCGGCGTACTTCGACGACCTGGTCTCCCTCGGTGTCGACGGCTTCCGGATCGACGCCGCGAAGCACATCCCGGCGTCCGATCTGGAGGCCGTCAAGGCGCGGATGCGCAACCCGAACGTGTTCTGGGTGCACGAGGTGATCGGCGCCGCGGGCGAGCCGATCCGTCCGTCGGAGTACCTCGGCAGCGGCGACTCCCACGAGTTCGACTACGCGCGCCAGCTCAAGCACGACTTCGACGGCCAGATCAAGAACCTGCGGTACATCGGTGACGGCAAGCTGCCCTGGGACCGCGCCGGGGTGTTCGTCGACAACCACGACACCGAGCGCAACGGCGAGTCGATGAACTACAAGTGGGGCGCCAAGTACGTCCTGGCGAACACGTTCCTGCTGTCGTGGCCCTACGGATCGCCCACGGTGTACTCCGGCTACGAGTTCTCGAACACCGACGCCGGGGCGCCCGGCGCGACGACGACGAGCGTGCCCGACGCGACCTGCGGTGCCGGCCGGTGGACCTGCACCCAGCGGTGGACCGAGGTGCGCGGCATGGTCGGCTTCCACAACACCGTCGCAGGCACCGAGGTCACGAACTGGTGGGACGACGGCGGCAACCTCGTCGCCTACGGCCGTGGCTCGCGCGGGTACGTGGTGCTGAACAACACGGGCTCGGCCGTGCAGCGCTCGTTCCAGACGTCGCTCCCGGCGGGCACGTACTGCGACGTCGTCGCGGCCGCGGACTGCTCGGTGAGGCGGACGGTCAACGGCGACGGCTGGTTCACCGCCTCGGTGCCGGCGTACGGGGCCCTCGCGATCCACGTGGGCGCGCGCGACTGACCCGCCCGGGGAACGACTCCCTCGCGGGGAGGTGTTGCGCTGGGTAGACCGTGTCTACCCAGAGCAACACCTCCGTTCTGGGCTACCGCGCCTGCGGGTCGCTCATCCGCGCGACGAAACGGTCGGCGTCCTCCTGTGACCAGCGCGAGCCCGCCAGAGCAGGCTGGACGAACCGGGCGACCGCGTCCTCCGGGGAGACGAAGAGGTCCGCGCCCTCCGTCCACGGCCGTGTCAGGCCGTCCGCGTGGACGACCACGACCTCCCAGTCCCGCTGGCCCCAGACGGACCAGCGGCCGGAGTCGCCGAAGATCGCGAACGCATCCGCGTACAGGATCGCGGCCCCCGGATCGTCGTTCGGCTCGAAGGACACCGCGTCCCAGTAGGAGGCCTCGATCTCCGCAGTCGGCACGGTGAAACATGGGAAGTGCCCGTGATCCCGGATGTGGTACTCCTCGGGATCCGGGTCCACCACGACCAGCGAGATGCGTTCGTCGCCGTGGGCGTGTGCCAGGACCTTCAGAGCGCTCGCGAATTCGTCGTCGGAGAACTCGTTGTACTCGCAGATGTCTACCTGGCCCTCCGTCGAACGAAAAGGCCAGGCGGGCAGTCGCGCACCTGGATCGACGAGCCGCGCCATGGCGGCCCGACGCTCGTCGTACTCGGCTCGGTCATGCGCAAAGGTGTATGTCACTCGGACGCCCCAAATCGAATCTTGAGATCTGCCTTCTTGTTCCCGGGGGTCGTGTATTCGGATGTCCACCCGTCCCAGCTGCCGGCCTTCTCCCGGACGGCAGCCTTGTGCCCGTCCTTCTCCAGAAGGGTGATCTCCCCGTCTCGTCCGGTCGTGCGACTGCTCCATCCGTCGTCAGAAAGCTTCCGGATGTAGTCGTCATGGGTGCTCGGCGTCCTGACGTTCGTCATCCGAGCGCCCGGGGCGGTGCTGTCGACCGCACCCTCAACATAGTCATCGATGTGCTTGTTGACCTGCCCGCGCACGGCGTCGTCGGCGGCGCTGCCGTGGTTGTTGTGGACCAGGACGGGAATGTCGCCGGCCAGGACGTAGTAGGTGTGGGTGTTCTCGACGTGGAAGTTGTAGACCTGCTCGATATCGGCCAGGTCGCGTTCCTCGACCTCGACGGCCTGCACGGTCGTGGTGCCCTCCGAGGTGACCAGCACGTCCCCGACACGCAGGTTGCCCGCCATCTGCCAACCACGATCCGGCGTCATGAACGGGTGCTCGGCCGTGGTGCTCACCGCCTGACCACCGATGCTCAGGTGGTACAGGGCCAGGGTCTGGTGCGCGAACGTCTCCGCCACCAGCTGCAGCTCGTCCAGGCCGGTGACCAGGTTGCGGGTCCAGACCTTGTCCCCCACCCGGATGTCCTGGATCGCCCTGGGGCCGTCCACGGTCAGCACCGGGGTCCCGGCCACGAAGCACGCCCCGAACCCGAGCTTGCACCACCCCTTCTTCATGCCCTGCTTGAACGTGCCCTTCGCGATCGACTTGGACAGCCCCATCGCGGCCTTGGCGGCACCACCCAGACCGATCAGAGACAACGCCGCACCCGCGATCGCGATCCCCGCCTCCGCCCACGACCGCTCACCCGTCGCAGCAAGAGTGATATTCGCAACCGCCGACACGATCGCCGCCACCGCAGCAATCACGATCAACACACCCGCCAACGCCTGCCCCACCACCGGGATAAACGCCACCACGATCGCCAAGATCCCCGCGATCGTCGAGATCATGTCCGCGATATCAGCAATCGCAGCCACCAGCTTCGAACCCCAGTCATCCCACCACCCATCATTCAAATCATCCGACGAGGTAATCTCCTCGATCCGATCCATGGCCGCCCCCGCAGCCCGATCCCGATCCGACACCGCAGACTCGATCGTGGACCTCGCCCCCGCGATCACACCCGCCGCCTGATCAGCATCATCACCAGCCTGACGCGCCTTGCTCTCATACTCCTGCTTCTGCGCCTCGTCCCTCGCCGAATCAGCCAGCTCCTGCCACCGCTCCCGCGACCCCGACGCCGAATGAGCCTGATCCTGCGCATCCCGCGCACGATCCAACGCCGCCAGAGTCTCCCCCTGCACCCGCTCCAACGCCCCCGCATACCCCACCAACGCGTCCCCCGCAGCCACATACCGCGAATGCGCCTTACGGATATCACTGATGGTGTCCTCCTTGGCACCCATCAACGCATCCACCGCCTTGGACACCGTCCCAGCCACATCCAACCGACTCATCGCCCCCGCAGCGTTGTCGATCGAACGCGCCACCTCCCGGTACTCCTGCCCACCGGCAAGCACCAGCACCGGATCACCCGGCGTCGGATCAGCATCCAAACCCACCGGCGACCAATCCGACGGCCTCGACATCAGCGCACCCCTTCGCAGACCGGACAGTGACTACCTGACCTGGGACGATAGTCAATCCCCATGGTCATGGCGATGGATAGCGCTCCCCATCCGGCGACCCCGTCCAACTACTGTGAGCGGGTGACCATCCTCGCTGAGCTGCGCGCCCTCCTGGGCCTACCCGGGTTCCGCAAGCTCTTCGCGGTGCGGCTGGTCTCCCAGGCCGGCGACGGGATGTTCCAGGTGGGCCTCGCGAACCTGCTGTTCTTCAGCCCGGAGTCGCAGGGTTCGGCGGCCGCCATCGCCGGCGCGTTCGCCATCATGCTGGCCCCGTTCACCGTGGTGGGCCCCTTCGCGGGTGTGTTCCTGGACCGCTGGCAGCGACGCCAGGTGCTGGTGCTCGGCAACGCGGTCCGCGTGCTCATCACGGGAACGATGGCCGTCCTCATGCTCACCCAGGGCGTCACCCCGGCGATCTACGTGCTCGGCCTCGCTGCGCTGAGCGTCAACCGGTTCCTGCTGGCGGGCCTCTCGGCCGGTCTGCCCCGCGTGGTCCAGGGCGACCTGCTGCTCACGGCCAACGCCCTCACCCCGACGCTCGGCGCCGGGGCAGCGTTCCTCGGGGGCGGCGTCGGCTTCGTGCTCGGCCTCCTGATGCCCGCGGGGCGCATCCAGGACGCGACCGCGCTGGCCTGCGCGTGCGTCGTCATGGGCTGCGCCTCGCTGCTCGGGCTGCGCATGTCCCGCACGCTGCTGGGGCCGGTACGGCCCGCCGTCGGCTCGATCCGCAACGAGCTCGTCGCGGTGGCCCGCGGTCTGGCCGACGGCGCCCGCTACCTGGCCGCCCGGCGCACCCCGGGTCAGGCGCTGCTGGTCAT
The DNA here is from genome assembly GCF_024171955.1 of Promicromonospora thailandica. Classification (GTDB taxonomy): domain Bacteria; phylum Actinomycetota; class Actinomycetes; order Actinomycetales; family Cellulomonadaceae; genus Promicromonospora; species Promicromonospora thailandica. The sequence continues at coordinate 168,883 of NZ_JAMTCS010000007.1, forward strand.
GGCGCTGCACCGGTTCCTCTACGGCGTGGTGTTCATCGCGTCGATCCTGATGTCGCGCAACCTGCTGGTCGAGCCCGGGGACCGCAGCGCGGGCCTGGCCACGTTCGCGACGGTGATCGGCGCGACGGGCGTGGGCGGCGGGCTCGCGATCCTGCTGACGGCGGTGCTGGCCCGGCGCATGGCCCCGCAGACCTGGATCGCCGCGATGCTCCTGCTGGCCGGCGTCTCGCAGCTGGTCCTCGTGCCGGAACCCGGTTTCGTCACCGTGGTCACCGCCGCCGCCCTCCTCGGGCTGGCGGCCCAGGGCGCCAAGATCGCCGTCGACACGATCGTCCAGCGCGACTCCGAGGACGCCTACCGGGGCCGCGCCTTCGCCTTCTACGACGTGCTCTACAACGCCGCGTTCGTCGGCGCCGCGGCCCTCGCCGCCTTCCTCGTACCCGACGCGGGATGGTCACCCGGACTCTTCGTCGCGCTGTCCGTCGGATACGTCGCGACGGCCGTCCTGTTCGGCCTCCGTGGCTCTCGCACAGCGGCTCTGGTGCGGCAACCGACAAGCGGGTGAATTTGTGGATGAGGTCCGGTCTCTAGAGGCTGAGATGCCTGTTTTGCCAGCAGAACGGTGCAAGGATTGATGCACTTACCTACACAGGGACTGGAGGCATCTGTACATGTCCGACGCACCCGCCGTCACCCCCACGCCCACCTGGGGTGAGGTGTTCCCATGGTTCCGCGAGGTCATGGCCGAGGACGACGCCTGGTACGTCGGTCAGGTCGACAGCAAGACCGACATCGGCATCGCCCGCCTCGCCGACGCCGCCGTGACCCGCCTCAAGTCGCTTCCGGTCGGCCGGCTCTTCCCCGCAGTGCGGCGGGTGGAGCGGCTCGACGAGCTCACCTGGCCCAAGCACCGCCTGCTCAACGCCCTGCACCGGGGCGGTTGCTTCACGGGCGACGACCTCTCCTACATGGTCATCGCCGAGATGCTCTCCTGGGAGTCGGTCGGCCCGGTCATCGTGAAGCAGATCCTCGAGGTCGTCGCGCTCGAGGAGATCCGCGCGAGCACTACGAGGTGAGGCGAGCCGCCCGTCGAGACGCCGCGACGCGGCGGGCGGCGACCACGGCGAACGGCACCACCGCGAGCAGCAGCGCGCCCTGCGCGATCTGCACGGCGACGTAGGCGTCGCTGTAGACGCCGGTCATCCCCGCCACCCCCGCGATCCCGAGCACGCCGACGACGCCGGCCAGGACCGCACCGATCCGCCGGGTCAGGGGCGAGGCCCAGCCGCACAGCACCGCCGCGGCGACCGCGAGCAGGTTGAGCAGCAGGATCAGCAGGTACGACCCCACCATCCCGGGCAGCGGTCCGCCGTACGGCATCATCACGATGACCGGCTGCAGCACGCTCGCCCACAGGATGTAGAGCAGCGCGCCGGAGAGCACGACCCAGAACCCGGTCCGGCGGGCCGACGTCGGCTCGTGCAGCAGCCGGGCGAGCAGCGCACCGGCCAGCACGAGCACCAGCTCGAGCATCGCCAGCAGCGTGCCGAGCAGGAACTCGGGCATCGCGCCCTCCACCAGCTGGACGACGGCGGTGCCGACCTGGACCAGCAGGTGCACACCCACCACGACGATCACCGCGGTGAGGACCCGCCGGGCGCGGAGCACCGTGGCCCCGACCGCGAGCACGATGGTTCCCGCCATCGCCGCGTTCTCGATCACGTAGACGGCGTTGGTGGTGCTGAAGCCGAGATCAACCTCTCTCCCCGGGGCCAGCAGGCGCAGGGGCACCGACATCCACACGGCCACGGCGAGGAGCAGGACACTCAGGGCGGCGGGGCGCCGTCCGGCGTCGGGCAGACTCTTCATGCGGACACTCTCCCAGACCTCGCTGACAACGCGGGGGCCGAAGCACGGGTGAACGCCCGGAACGCGGCACGCTGTGGACAACCGCATGGGCTGTCAGTGGTGCGTGGAACCATGGTGGTGTGTCCACGCCCCTGCCCGTCCCGCGCATCCACCCGGCGGCGATCAAGCTCCTGGTGGGCAGCGGCGCGTACCTGCGTGGCGAGGACTACCAGCAGCAGGGCCGGGTCATCTCGTGGGAGTGGCTCCCTGCCGAGCTCCTGATCGTCTCGTGGGTCCGGGGCAGCGGGCGCAGCGCCTACTCGTGCTCGATCCAGTTCCGTGCGGACGGCGCCGGCTCGGCCGTCGTCGTCGGCACGGACTGCACCTGTCCGGTCCGCTCCGACTGCAAGCATGTCGCAGCCACGCTCCTCGAGGCGGGTACGGACGGACTGGCCTCGCTGGTCCGCACGGCGTCGTCGCTGGCGCGGACGCCGCAGGTGCCCGAGTGGAAGGCGGCGGTGGAGCGCCTCGTCCCGGCGGCGCCCCCGGCGAGCCTCACCGGGGACGAGACGGCGCCGCAGCTCGCGCTGCAGTTCCGCGTCGACGGCGCGGCGTCGGCCGACAACCTGTCGCTCTCGGTACGACCGGTCGAGCGCAACCGCCGTGGTGCGTGGGTCGGCGGTTCCGCGTCGTGGAACTACATCCGCAACGGGTTCCTCCGCGGAGTGGACCCCGAGGTCCGGGAGTGGTTCACGACGCTCGACTCCCTGCGCGCCACGAGCCCGCGCGGCTACGGCTACGTCAGCGCGGGCGACTGGCTCGGCCTGGACGACGTGCTGCCCCGCCCGTTCTGGCGCCATCTCGCCGACGCCGCGGGTCTCGGCATCGAGCTCGTCGGCAAGTCCCGGCGCGACGCGGTCCGCGTGGTCGGCGAGGCCGCGGTCGCCCTGGATCTCTCGCTGCCCGACGGCGGGGCGCGGCTCGAGCGGACGGTCACCTTCGACGGGGCGGCCACGGCAGCGACGTCGGTCGGCACGCTCGGCCGGCACGGCCTGTTCGCGGTGGAGGAGTCGCCGTCGGGCCGCACCATCGTGCTCGGGCCGACGGCGGCGCCGCTCACCGACCAGGAGCACGCGGCGGTCCACCTGGCCGACGTCGCCGTCCCGGCCGACGCCGTCGACGAGTTCCTCGCGGACTACCTGCCGCTCCTGCGCCGGGAAGTGAAGGTCCGGGCGGAGGCCGGCGTCGAGCTGCCCGAGCTGCCCCGGCCCCAGCTCGTGGCGACGGTCGAGGCGGTCTCACCGGCTCAGATCGGCGTCACCTGGCGGTGGGCCTACCCGCCGTCGGACAAGGAGTACCCGCTGACCACGGCGCTGGAGCCCGGTTCGGAGCTGCGCGACCTGGAGGCGGAGGCAGCGACCCTGGGTCGCGTCGTCGCCGCGGTGCGGGACACCGCGGGCTTCGACCATTTCCGGGTGGCGCCCGAGGTCTTCCGCGACCTGCGCGCGATGGACTTCGCGACCCTGGTGCTGCCGGTGCTCCGCGAGCTGCCGGACGTCCGTGTCGAGGGCGGGCCGCTGCCGGAGTACGCCGGGCTCGAGGCGACCCCCGTGGTGAGCATGCGGGCGTCGGACAGCGGTGACCTGGACTGGTTCGACCTGGGCGTGATGGTCACTGTCGAGGGCCGGGAGATCCCGTTCGGTCCGGTGTTCGACGCCCTGGCCCGGAACAAGAAGCGGTTCATGCTCACCGACGGCACCTGGCTGCGCACCGACCTGCCGGTGTTCGCCCGGCTGAAGGCGCTGATCGAGGAGGCGCAGCGGCTGTCCGACCAGCCCGGCACGCTCCGGATCAGCCGGTTCAACGCGGGCCTGTGGGCGGACCTCGAGGAGGTCGCCGACGTCGTCGAGCAGTCCGACCGGTGGCGGCGGTCCGTGAGCGACCTGGTCACGCTGACGAACGAGGGCGTCGAGGGACCCGACCCGTTGCCCCCGCCGGTCGGCCTGAAGGCCGAGCTCCGGCCGTACCAGCAGCGGGGGTACGAGTGGCTGACGTTCCTCTGGCGGCACGGGCTGGGCGGCATCCTCGCCGACGACATGGGGCTCGGCAAGACCGTCCAGACGCTCGCCTTCGTCGCGCAGGCCCGGCAGGAGACGGCGTCCGACGACGACCGGCCACCGTTCCTGGTGGTCGCCCCCGCATCCGTGGTGAGCAACTGGGTCGCAGAGGCGGCGCGCTTCACGCCGGACCTGCGAGTCGTCGCGCTGCCCACGACAGCCCGCAAGGCCGGCGTCTCGGTGGCGGACCTCGCGGCGGGCGCCGACGTCGTCGTCACCTCGTACGCGATCTTCCGGCTGGACCACGACGCGTTCGCCGACGTGGGGTGGAGCGGCCTCATCCTGGACGAGGCCCAGTTCGCGAAGAACCACCAGACGCGCGCCAACGAGGCGGCCCGGCGGCTGCGGGCCCCGTTCAAGCTCGCCATCACCGGCACCCCGCTCGAGAACAACCTCATGGAGCTGTGGGCGATGCTGGCGATCGTGGCGCCGGGGCTCTACGGCTCGGCGACCAAGTTCCGCGAGGACTACGTCAAGCCGGTCGCCGGCGAGGGCGACTCCGCGCCTCTCCTCGCCCGGCTGCGACGGCGGATCCGGCCGCTGATGCTCCGGCGCACCAAGGAGCAGGTGGCGCCCGAGCTGCCCGAGCGTCAGGAGCAGGTGCTGCGCGTCCCCCTGGATCCGGAGCACCGCCGCATCTACGACACGCACCTGCAGCGCGAACGGTCGCGGCTGCTGGGTCTGCTCGACTCGTTCGACGAGAACCGGGTCGCCGTGTTCCGCGCCCTGACGACCCTGCGGCGGCTGGCCCTGGACGCCTCCCTGGTTGACCCGGAGTACGAGGGCGTGCCGTCCGCGAAGCTGGACCTGCTCGCCGAACAGCTCTCCGAGGTAGCGGCGGAGGGGCATCGCGCCCTGGTCTTCTCCCAGTTCACGTCGTTCCTGTCCAAGGCGGCCGAGGTCTGCACCTCGCTCGGCATCCCGTACGAGTACCTCGACGGGTCGACGCGACACCGCGCTGCGGTGATCAACCGGTTCAAGGACGGCACGGCGCCGGTCTTCCTGATCAGCCTCAAGGCCGGCGGGTTCGGGCTCAACCTCACCGAGGCGGACTACGTCTACCTGCTCGATCCCTGGTGGAACCCCGCCACGGAGGCGCAGGCGATCGACCGGACGCACCGGATCGGGCAGACGCAGAACGTGATGGTGTTCCGGATGGTCTCGGAGAACACCATCGAGGACAAGGTCATGGCGCTCAAGGAGCGCAAGGCGAGGTTGTTCGACGCGGTGCTCAGCGACGACGCCGGAGCGTTCGCGGGCTCCCTCGGCGCGGACGACATCCGGGGCTTGTTGGCCGACTGAGGTTCTGTAGGTTTGGCCCGTGTCTGCCATCGCTGCCCTGATCGGGGCCGTCGCCAGCCTCCTGTGGCCCTTGCTCGTGATCGTCGTGCTGCTCGTCTTCGGGGGCCAGCTGCTCGCGAAGCTGCGGCACTCCGACGACGTCACGCTGGAGATCGGCGGTCAGCGGCTGAGCATCAGGCAGGCAGCGGACCAGCAGGCGGACATGATCTCGGACCTGCAGCTCGAGGTGGCCTCGCTGAAGCGCCGGCTCGACGCGACCGCACCGCCCGTCACGGAGCCGGTGACGCCCGCCGCGGAGCTGGCGACTCCTGACCCGGGTCCGGACGACACCCCGTGGGGATCCGGAGACTGGCAGGCGCCGCCGCCCGCCCGTCGCGTCTCGCCCGCCACGCCGTCGCACTCGATCCTGTGGGTCGACGACCATCCGGAGAACAACGCGATGCTCGCGGAGACCTGGCGGCGCGACGGCGTCCCGGTGGACACGGCACTGTCGACCGACGACGCCCTGCGCCTGCTCGGCGAGCGCTCCTACGCCCTGATCATCTCCGATCTGGGCCGGGTCGAGTCGGGCGCTGTGGTGCCCGACGCCGGCCTGCGCCTGCTGACCCAGGTGCGGACCTTCGACCCCGTCACGCCGTTCGTGCTCTACGGCAACACGGGCCCCTACGCCGACGACGCACGCGCCGCCGGCGTGACCCTGGTGACACGGTCGACGTTCGATCTGGTGGAGTATGTGAGCCAGCTCGGACTGATCACGACCGGGGCGTGACGGCGGGGCCCCGCGTCGTCATCAGTTCCTCAGCAACGCCTGCAGCTCGCCGATCCGGACCTGGGTGCTGTTGCTCTGCGGCGGCACAGTGATCTGACCGCTCTGCCCACCGCCCTGCCACTCCACAACCCAGTGCGCGGTACCAGTAAGCGTCAGACTTCCGGGACTGCTATTCAGGTCGGCGCCGAAACCGCAGGTCGGAGAGGGCTCCGCGCTGTTCCGGCCGTCGTACGGTGTCCCCGCGGCATTGGGGCCGTCGCAAGTGATCGCGCCAACAGTTGCACCGCTCGCCGAGGTCAGCGTCCACTCCGTACGTTCGAGCGTTCCAGTTGCGGCCACCGTCAAGCCGCCGTCGCTCTCCTCGCGAGTGATGGGGCCGACGGTATTTTCGGCTCGATCCGCGATCCACAGCCAGATCGGTAGCCCGATCGTTCCCACAGCGTTGGGGTCGCTGGTCGATGCGGGCGGTGTCGACCCGATCTCGCCCATCGTGAGATTCATCGCGGCAACGGCACGCTGAGCGAGCTCCTCAGCGGAGGGACCTGGTGCCGCGGGCGCCGTCGGAGACCAGTAAAAACTCCTATCCGGACAGGGAGCGGGTCCTCCGACGCAACCCGGAGGATTGCACTCGAGAATTACCCCGTCATCGTTGCCTTCCCAAACCGGCGTTGACTTCGGTGGCTGCGGTGACGCAACACGTGCGTAGCACCGCCCATCCCAGACCCCGAACTCACTAGAACACGCGATCTCGGATTCGTTGAACTCGCACGTCCGCTCGCCGCCGCCGGAACCGCCACCACCAGGCCCACCGGATCCTTCGTCTCCGCCATCATCCTGACAGATGATCTTGACTGACCCGTCAGGCAGGCTAACTTCCCGGCAGTTTTCATCGGCACCTGCGGGCATCGGTCCGAGCAACCCCATAACCAGAGCAAACCCCGCAACGAGGAAGATACTTCGCGCTGTACCGAGATTTTTTAGCATGCTCGCCCCGCATGTCGCTCTTCGCCGTTGACAGTCCACACACCATCAAAGCCCTGGTGAAGCATCACATAAGTGAACATGTAGCGGGTCGGTGCTCCCGCGCTTCGCGGGACCTGCGATCCACTCGCTTCGTACGTCTTCACGTCCGAGAAGTTGATGCACACGTCGAGCGTCACCCGCTCAAAACTATCGTCATCCGGCTCATACCTGACGACCTGACTCTGTTCAACATGTGCGGCGCCAGTCGTGTACTGACCAGAATTCGCGTTGTCTTCGTATACGGATCCGAGGGAGGAAGCAATATCCGGATGTCCCCAGAACTTGGAGAGGCGCTTCTCCCAGTCCTTGTACCCGTTATTTGCAACTTGGGCTGTGGTCTCGTAGTACTCCACGAGTCGCGCCTTGGCGTCCGCGATATTCTTGGCCTTGATCTGCTCCGGCGTCGTCGGCGACGGTGACGCCGACGGGGACCGCGGTGCCGAGGGGCTCCCCGAGGCCGGCGCCGTTGCCGACTCCGACGCTGACGACCCGGGCCCGGGGATCGCACCCTGCACCGTCTCCGGGTCGAGCACGCCCGATCGGACCACCGCGAACCCACCGATCGCAAGGACCGCAATCCCGATGAGGACGGCGATAGTGCGCGTGGGCGTGATGGCGGACGAGACCATCTAGGCAACTCCCTCGACTTCGGGCAGAACTCAGCGAACACGGCCGCAACAAGGGTGCGGCATGTTCGTCTTCTCGGCAAGGTGCTTCCGTGATAATTCACAACATCCCGCCAACCAGGCACAACGATCAGCCAGGTTTCCGTCATGAACTCCTCACGGAGCTCGGCGTGGGCACCAACTTCGCCGCAGACGACTGCCCCGGGTGGCGGATGAGCAGATATCTCTAGACCATTGCTCCATGACGCTCTTTCAACGCACCGAGGACTACCAGCCCGAAGGATTCGAGGACGTGGTCGGCGAGCTGGTCGACGCGATACGTCGATCGTTCACCGGCGTCGTCGTCGACTACCTGGAGGATGTGCTCGCGGTCCCGGAGCGGCACCTGTGCCTGGTGGATCGCCATCTGCCCATCGCAGAGGACGAACGCGACTACACAGTCGACCTGCTGCTCTTCCACGTGACACAGATGCGGTACGTCACGGTCCAGGTGCAAGCAGGGCGGTTCGATCCCGCCCTCGTCACGCGATCCCGGCGGACGCTGCGCCTGGTCGACGACCTGCTACGGGTCCCCGAGGCACACGCTCCAACCGTAGGCATCCTCCTGTGCACTGACGCCGCGGCCGACCAGGCTCCTGGGCCCGTCGTCGTCACTCTCTACGATGACGTCGATCCCGCGCAACGGTCCGAGCTGCCGTCGGGCCTTGAGCTCACCACCTTGGTCGCTCGTTGCATCGGCAAAGCAGGCATGGATGACCAGCCCTCATGAGCCTGTCAGCCGCCGTAGAGGTCCTCGACCAGCCGGGCTCGCGCCTCCAGGATGTCCAGGCTGCCTGACGACGACGCCGTAGTTGCCTCTCCCGGCACGTCACGCCAGGTGGGGTCTCCTGCGACACGGAACTGACCGTGCCAGGTGGTGGTGAGAGAGATGGTGGCCGACCCCGCCTTCGTGTAGGCGTGCGAGATGCTGTGGGCGGGATACGGCGCCCCTGGGTCGGACGTCCGCAGTGGCGCCGACTGGTCACCGAAGTCCCACGAGTAACTGCTGGGAACGGCTCGGATGTCGACGGGGATGCCGAACAGTTCGGTACTGACTGTTCGGTGTTCCGCTTCGGTGTACGCGATCGTGTCCACGTTGACCAAGGTCCATCCGTCGGGCGGCTGAACGCTCAGGCGCGAGGGCTCGATCTGCATCTCCTGAAACGCACGAGCAGCAGCCGCCGGAATGTCGATCTGCTCGCGTCGCTCAGCCAGGCAGGACTCATCCTCGACGAGTGCGGCACGCGACCAGCCACCGGCCTCGCGTCGCTGCTCGAAGAGAGCTCCGACCGCCCGCTCGTCGTCCTCGCACTCGATCCCGGTATAGGCGAGTCGATGCCCCTCGTCACAGGACTCGGCAAGCACGGTAGCTCCGGTCAGATCCCGAAGAAAACAGAGAGCAGGCGTAGTCCGCCACTGCCGTACCGACTGTGGGAGCGAACCACTACGCCCGTCGTCCGCTGCGCGTGTTACCGCTGGCGCATGGTGCTCAAGCTCCGCGCTAACTCGGACAGTGTCTGCTCTGCTTTGGCCCTCCATATCACTGAATCCGCCGCCATCACCGAGTGCGGCACTGGTGGCAAGCACAATCGCAACCATCTCGATCACTTTTCGGCCCCCGGTATGGGAGCGACAGTTACCACGACCCAGGCCCCGGCTCGCCGACCGATTTCTATTCGTCGGTCAAACCGCTTGTGCTCGGCGGTGAACACTACTGCCCCGTCACGTCCGAGGATCTGAGATCCATCCTGCGCAATGACAGCGTCAAGCGGGAAAATCCCCGTGACCGGGTCGCGAGCGTACGCCTGCTTCACGTCGAGTCGTGATCCGCCGCCTACATACGTGTAGTCGTTTGTCTCGACCCGCTCCGCCTGCTCCAATGCGTCCTCGCAGAACCCGCAAGCCCGGTGCGACATCGCCTCGAACTCCTCGGTATCCCCCGTAGCCATCACGTACGGGTAGAGCTCGATGAAGTACTTCGCCGCCGCCGCAGCCCCCTCCGCGTCGTCGCGCTCCATCGCCGCCGGCCGCTCCGGCTTCACGGGCGCCGAGGCCGCCGGAGACGGAGACGGAGAAGCAATCGGGCTCTCGACCACCGACGGAGCCGTGGTCGGCCCCTCGTCTGGCCCCGTGCACCCGGACAAAGCCGCCACGGACAGCATCAGCCCGACCACCACAGACCTGCTCCACGCACCACGCATCGACGCCCCCTGCCCTCAGGCCCCGCCGTTGCGTATCCGCAACGACCAGGAACGACGCTAACCATGCCCCGGCGATCCCGAAAGTGGTCGGGGTGGTGCCTGTGGACAACTCTGCTGCGGGGCAGCGCTTGATCTAACAAGGTGACAGATACTGCATCTGCTCTACAGGCTTGTCATCATGACGACGTACACCGTGATCGCCTACCGCAGCGAGCAGCAGTGGACGCTGCGTGCGGTCGGTGTGCCCGGTGCGGTCGCGCACGGCCCGTTCCTCGATGACGCAGAGGCTGGTCTCCGCGCCCTGCTCGCGCCGCTCACCGGTGAGGATGCCGACAGCATCACGTTCGACCTGGCCCCGGTCCCCGGACCAGGCGGCTTCGACTGACCAGCGACAGCCGCCATAGCCGTCACTCGACACACCACCCCGGACACGCCGACGGGCAGCAGACCTCGTCTGCTGCCCGTCGTCGCCCTGCCGAACCCGGTCTCAGCGCCCCGCGTCCGCCTCCCGGCGCCGTTCCTGCTCGTCCACCTGGGCCAGCAGCTCCTCGGTGTCGGGCTCGGGCTCCATGGCGAGCTGCTCCAGATGGTCGCGCAGCCGGTCGACGAGGCGGCCCACCGCGTCCCGGCGCCCGGAGGCCAGCTCCGCGCGGATCGCGTTGCGCCACGAGCGCTCGTCCACCGGGTCGGCCAGCCGGCCCACCTGGGAGGCGTGCCGGGCCATGGCCACGTCGCCGGCCAGGAGGGCACGCCGAGCGACCTCGTGGGACACGTCCACGACGCCCGACGAGATCGTGTGCATGAGCTGTTCCGCCCACGCGTACTTGCGCAGCGGCACCCCCTCGAACGGACGTCCCCGCACGAGGTCGAGCGCGGCGAGCAGGTCCGCGGTCGGCGTCTGGGCCAGGTCGGGGCCCACGAGGTCGCAGAACCGGTGCCAGTCCGTCGTGACCCCGCGCAGCCGGTAGCCGGCGGACTCGAGGTCGGCCTGGCCGCCGTCGTCCGCGGACCAGTAGCGGGGCAGGTACTCGTACCCCTCGCCGTCCACGCCCAGCCAGCGGCGCGCGCGAGAGACGGCCGAGCGCCGGGTGGCCAGGTTCGGCTCGCGCGTGGGCCACAGGGCCTTCGAGATGTCCGACCCGCGCGACCCCGGGTTGAACGCCAGGAAGGCGATCAGCTCGGTGGCCTGACGCTGGTGCGTGGTCGGCAGCTCGACCCCGGTGGTCCCCGCGAGCTCCACACGGCCCAGCACCCGCACGATCGGGGGTCCGGCCTCCTCGGCAGGATCGACCGGAGCAGAAGCGCCTGACGCCCCGGTGCCCGGTCCCGACGCACCGGGCACGGCCGCCGCTCCCGGGACCACCGGCGTGCCCAGCGGCGGCGTGGCCACGCTCACGGCGGCGGTGGCCCACGGCGAGAACCTCGCCGGGACGCCGCCGGGCGCCGTCGCCGTCGCCCCGCCGCTGACCGGACCCGTCACGTAGCCCGCGGACGGCGTCAGTCCTGCCGGCTGACCGACCGTGACGTCCGAGTCCGCCGCACCGCCGCGGACAACCTCCATGGGGATCTCCTCCAGCGTGGGTTCCGTGCGATCGACCGACCGGCTCCACGTGGGACCCGGCGCGGTCTGGGGGTCGGCCAGCAGAGCCAGGGCCTGCGCGTACGTGGCCGCGTCGAGCTGCTGGGGCCGCACTGCGATGTAGGCCGGCACGAGGATGCCGCGCGTCGTGTCGCCGTTGGTGAGCTCGCCGGTGAGGTCGAGCGCCCACTCCCCGACCTCCGCGCTGGACGTGACGGCCGCGATCCCGACCCCGGGCACTCGCTCGACCAGGCGCTCGAGCGTGGCGCGCTCCACGAGGCCGAGCCGCTCCCCCACCAGCAGGATCTCGGGCGTCCACGCATCCGTGGCCAGCCCGCGGCCGCGGGCGTCCGCGACGGACGCCGCTCCGACCTGCTCGAGCGTGCGGTCGACGTCGGCGGCGCGCGCCTCGAGCTCCCGGATGATCCCTGCCAGGCTCGGCACGTGCCGCACCCGGCCCGTGTCCACCACGCCGGGCAGCTCACCCAGCGCACCCACCACGGTCACCTGCAGGTCGTCCGCCCAGAGGCTGGTCGCGAGCTCGATCGCGAGCGCCGCGAGCGTGGCCTGCGCGGCGGCGTCCGTGCCACGGATGTCGAGGCACGCGAGGTTCTCGAGGTCGACCATGAGGTGGGCGTCCTCGTCGTCGTGCCCGACGGTCACGAGCGCCGGGTACGGCGCCTCGCCGGCCTGGGCCTCGGGCCCGGCCTCCGCGGGCGAGACCTGGACGGCCTCGGTGGCGTCGCCCGCGGCGAGCTGCCAGACGAGCCGGTCGGTCGTGCTCGCCCAGGGCGCCGGCAGGTCGGCGGCGCGGTCGAGGTAGAGCTCGACGAACTCGCCGCTCTTGAGCCGCGCGACGCGCACGCCCGGAAGCGGCAGCCCGCGCTCGCGGTGCCATCGCGCCAGACCGCGCAGGGCCCGGTCCACCTGGCTCCGACCGAAGGGGTCCTCGACGCCGCGCAGCTCGAGCTCGAGCGCACCCGCGGCGGTCTCGGGCCCCGGGACGACGACGGTCTCGCCGGGCACCCGGCTCTTGCGTGCACGACGGCGCTTGACGGCGACGAGCGCGAGCAGCCCCGCCGCGAGGAGCCCGCCCACGCCGGCCGCCGTGCGGACGCCGACGGCCTCGTCGAGGTCGTCGACCGTGTCGCTGACGACGCCGGCCGCGGAGTCGAGCAGGGACGCCCCGCCCTCGGCGGTCGCGGGGGCCGCGGCCGTGGTCGCACCGGCCACGTCGACCGGTTCGAGGTCGTCACGGGAGCCGGCGTCCGGTGCAAGCGCGCTCTCTGCGGGCGCCGCCGACTCGACCACGATCTCCGGGACGTGGTCCTCCGCCACGGGATCGTCGCCGGTCGTCTCGCTCGGCAGCACCCGCTCGGCCGCCCCGCCCGACGTCGCGGACTCCGGCACGAGCGGCGCGGGCAGCTCGGTCAGGCTCTCGGTACCGGGGCCGCCGTCCCCCGCCGGGCCGTTCCCGGTGATGTCGTCCGAGGCGGTCCCGCCGCCCCAGGTCGTGCCGTTGCCCGACGCCGTCTCCCGGGCCGGCTCCTCCGGCTGTCCCTGCGGCAGGAGGTCGTCGGCGATGAGCCCCTCCCAGGGGATCGATCCCTCGGCGCCGCCCTGGCGGGACGACTGGTCGGTCCCGAGGTCGGGCTCGTTCTCGAGGTCCTCCGGGGTGACCGTCTCGTACTGCGGCTTCTCCGGCTCCCGCGGCGCGGACGGCGCCTGCGGGACGAGGTTGCCGTCCGCCGTCTGCTCGGGGGCGGGCTCGTCCCGCTCGGGTCGGTCGAGGCGCGCACCCCCGGTGCCGACGTCGGCCGGGTCGGGTGCGCGACGTTCCTCGACGTCCTGCGGCGGGTCCTCGCGCGGCGCACGCTCCCCGGCGTTCTGCCCCGCACGGTTCGGCTGCTCGGTGGGCGCCTCGCCCGCGGGCCGCTCACCCGCCGGCTGCTCGTCCGTCGGTGCGCCCGGCTCGACCACGTCGTTGCCGGCGCCCCCCGGTTCGGCGATGTCGTCCGGCTCGACCTCGACGGCGCCCTCCGGGGTCACCCCGGTGGACGGCTCCGCCTGCTCGGGTTCCGTCTGTCGTCCCTCGGTCGCCGGCTCCTCGGAGCCACCACGGCCGCCGGCCGCGCCGGCCGCCGACTCGACGGCGCTCGGCTTGCCCGCGTCCGGTCCGGCGAAGAACCTGCCGAGGCCCGACGCCTGCGCCGACCTCTCGGTCTCCGTGGGCCCGTCGGCCGACGGCTCTGCGTCCCCACCGGGTGCCGCCTCGGCGCCGCCCTGCTCCGCCTCGTCGCTCGGGCCTGCCTCGTCGCTCGGGCCTGCCGCGGAACCCGGGTCGACCTCGGAACCCGGCTCGGCCCCGGCCTCAGGATCGGATCCCGGCGCCGCGTCGGATGCTGCCGCGTCCCCGGACTCACCGGTCTCCGGCGCTGCCTCGTCCTCCGGAGCGGCACCCACCCCGCCGTCCTCGTGCGCGGCCTCTCCCGCGCCGGGAACCGTCACGGTCCAGCCCGGGTAGATGAGGTCGGGGTCGGTCAGGCGTCGCCCGTCCGGCTGCTCGGTCGCTTGCGACGCCTCGAAGACGTCCGGGTAGCGGGTCCCGTCACCGAGCTCCTCCTCGGCGATGCCCCACAGGGTGTCGCCGGGCTCGACCACGACCTGGGCGTCCTCGGACCCGGCCTCGTTGCGCACGTCGACCGTGCCCTCCGGGTCGCCGCCGTCCTCGGTCGCGGCACCCGCGGCCTCCGTGCTCTTGGACGGCGCGATCCCGACGGGCTCGTCCCCGCCTGCCGACGTCAGCATCACCGCCGCCTCGGCCGGCAGCCGGAGCACCCAGCCGGGCTCGATCCAGTTCCCGGCGTCGAGGGCGCCGCCGTCGGCCTGCACCACGCCGTAGTTGAGGTCGGCGATCTGCTTGAACTTCGCCCCGTCGCCCAGGGTCTGCTCGGCGATGCGCCACAGGGAGTCGCCCGGCTGCACCGTGTAGGTGGCGGGCGGGGTCTCGGCCGTGGCCTCCGTGGCGGGCCGGGCGGTCGCGTCGGCCGTCTGCCCGACGGCGCCGGACGCCACCGGCGCGGTCGCCACCGTGGCGGTCCGTCCGGCCTCCAGGGGGGTCGTCGCCGCCATCGCGGGCGCGACCGCCGGTGCCGCGACGAGCATCGTGATCACCGCGCCGACGAGGGCGGCCGCGGCGCGCTGCTGCGCCCCGAGCCCTCGGACGTGCGGGGACCCGCGTCCGCGCAGCGCCGCCACGACCTCGATGACGACGGCGACCGCGAACGTCAGCCACGCCACCCACCCGACGACCTTCACCAGGCCGATGAGCACCGAGCCCGTCACGTCCGGGGTGGTGAGCAGCGAGACCACCCGGTCGAGCGAGACGGGTCCCGTCCACACCGGTCCGCCGAACGTCCACAGCCCGACCGGGATCCCGACGACGAGCACGAGCAGCAGCAACGCCGCACCGAGCCCTCTGGCCACGCGTGCGCCCGCGCCTCCCTGCGGTCCGCCGGGCTCGCCGGTCACCGCACGGCCCTGGACTGTCGAGGTGCTCATCAGGGTTCCTCCTGTCCTATCCCGCGGACCGCCCGCGCCTCGGCGTCCGCCGAGACGGTGAGCGAGCTGATTCCGATCAACGTGAGGAAGGTGGTCTTGTAGGTGACCTGGGTGCCGACGGTGACGGTGGCACCGTTGACCCCGGTCACGCCGCCCTGCACGCCCAGCGCGCCGAGCGTCTCCGCGGCGGCCTGCGCCGCGCGGCCCGGATCCACCTCGGGGGGCAGGCCGAGCTGGGCGCGGTCGATCCGGATCTGCTGTGCGGCGGCACGCGCCGCCTGGTCGGCCGCGTACTCGGCCTCGTCCTCGGCGTGCAGCCGACCACCGCCGTCGACCACCAGGCCGATGGCGATGATCAGGGCGGGCACCATGCCCGCGGCGAGGATGTTGATCTCGCCGCGCTCGCGTCGGCCCCGCTCCCGCCCGGCCCCCCTGGTCATGACCGCCCCCGGTAGGCATCGAGCACCGACGTGCCCGTCGCGCTGATGGTCCGTGTGCCGGGCGCACCCGGCAGGCCGAGGTCGCTCAGCGGTACGACGCACTCCACGCGCACCGTGATGGTTCCGACCGTCCCCAGCGGGAGCGCGAACGCGTCGGTCGTCGGTCGTACCGACGTCTGCGCGCACCGCACGCCCGAGTTCGTCAGCGTGGAGGTGGCGGTCGACGTCGCCTGCACGCCGGCGACGTCCGCCGTCCGGCTGATGGAGGCCGCGCGCGCCGCCTCGTTCGCTGCCGACTGCACCACGCCCTCGGCGAGCACGATCCGCCCGGCCATCACCAGGAGCAGCGCGATGAGCAGGAGCATCGGGAAGACGACGGCGGTGTTGATCGCCACGTTCCCGCGCTCCGGATCGGCGGTGCGGCCGGCGGAGCGGCCGTCCGTATGCCGGCCGGCGCTCACGGGGCCACCGCCGACGTGAACCGCTCCACGGGGCCGGTGGCCGACTGCTCGACGCGGAACCCGCGGAAGCCGGGCACGATCGACGGGGCCAGCCCCACCACACGAGCGGTCGCCGTCTCCTGCCCGCGCACCACCGACACGGTCACCGAGGCGAATGCGTCACCCCCGCGCGCGAGCCGCGCCGTCGCCTCGGCGTACCCGGCGTCCACGGTGCCGCCCTCGACCCGCGCGGCCTGCACGGCGCCGTTCGCCACGGACTGGGCCGTGTTCTGCGCGTGGAACCACAGCACGCCCTGCACCATCCCGAAGATGAGCATCAGCACGATCGGGTAGGTGAGGACGGTCTGGATCGAGGTGGCGCCCCGCTCGTCCATCCCTACCCCCCGCCGCCGAGCTGCGCCATGTAGCGGTCGACGAGTCCCTTGATCGCGGCGCCGAGGGCGATGGCGATACCGAGTCCCACCACGGACAGCACCACCACCTCTATGGACTCGAGGCCCGCCTCGTCCTCGCCCGCCCGGTCGGCGTCGAGCCGCCTGCGGAGCTCGGCCGAGCGCTCCGTGAAGCGGGCGTTGAGGTCGTCGACGTGACCGCGCGCCGCGGCGGCACGCAGCGCTGCGCGCGCGACAGCGCGCGACGCCGCCGACCGGCCCTGGCTCAGGTGCTGGTTCATGGTGACTCCTGGGGTGTTGTCGACTTCAACAAATGGGTAAGAACCGCCTCGTGTGACACGGCTCAGGGTGCAGTCTGAAACATAGTGACGCCGATTGGGAAGATGAGCATCAAAAAGTACACAAAGACGGTCATGGTTCCGGGCACCGTCATCCGCACCGTCGCGTCGTGCGCGAGCTGCTGCTCGACGTCGAGCTGCGCGTCCCGCATGGCCGCCGCCTTGGACTGCAGCTGGTCGTGGATCGCCGAGCCCTGCGTGCCCGCGAGCTCCACGATCGCGGCGACCTCGCCGAGCGCGTCCACCTCGACCTCCTCGCCCAGCTCGCGCAGCGCGACCCAGGGCGCCTGTCCCTCCCAGCGGCTCCGTTCGAGGGCCGCGGCGATCCGCCGGAACGGCCACGACCCGGCCACCTGCGCGGCCGCGAAGGTGGCCTGGGTCGCGCCGGCGCCGGAGATGCGCTCGATCGCCAGCAGCTCCAGGTAGGTGGAGACCGCGCGCGCGAACTCCTGCCGGGCCCGCTTCGCCTTGGACCGCGCGTCGAGGTCGGGCAGGAACCACGCCCCGAGGGCGAACAGCAGCGAGACCCCGAACGGCAGCCCGAGCGGCAGCCCCAGGTCGAGCAGGCTGACGCACAGGCCGAGGAACGGGACGGCCACCAGCACGATCACCGTGCCGAGCGCCTTCTCCCCGTAGTGGTCGGTGGCGGTCTTGCCGATCAGGTCGAGGTCCGCGCGCGTGGGCCCCCAGCGTCCGAGCAGCGTGGCGGGCAGCCTGCGCTGCGCCCACGCCCCGAAGATCTGGGTGTACCGCTGCGTCGCGGTGAGCTCGTCGCCCGTGTCCGACACGGTGACGGGCTCGATCCGGTCCTCGCCGCTCAGCCGGTCCAGCGCGGCCTGCAGCCGCGGGGTCGACGGGAGCAGCTCGCGCACCACGAGGAACAGACCGAGTCCGGCGACCACGCCGGTCGCCACTGCCCAGGGCCACATGTCACACCTCCCGCTCGTCGGGCAGGAACCGCGGGATCGGGCGGCCGAGGCTGATCTTGCGCATCCACAGCAGGCACGCCACGTACGCGGAAAACAGGACGACGGCCACGACCTGGCCCAGGGGCGAGTCGTAGCCGTTGAGGTAGCCGGTCAGCGCCGTCCCCACGAGCACCACGAGCGTCACGATGGTCACCCAGCGCACGGTCGCACGGCCGGTGGAGCGCTCCGTCTCGATCTCGCGCCGCGCCTTGGCCTGCGCGGACAGCGACTCGGCGAGCTGCCGCAGCGCGGGCGCCACGGCGCCGGTGCGGTTGTCCGACTCGAGGATCATGGCCGACGCGATCATGTCCGCGGAGTAGTCGTTCATCTCCTCGGCCCAGCGGTACAGCGCGGGCTTGATCGGCTGGCGGGCCTCCAGGCGCGCCACGAGCCGGGCGAGCGACGGCCGTACCGAGGGCGCCGCGCTGTGCAGGGTTGCCGCAATACCTTGCTCCAACCCGACGGCTCCGCCGGACAGCACACCGATGAGCGACCGCACCCACGCGGTCAGGTCCGTGAGCTTCTCCACCTCGTCCGACTGCGTGGTGGTGCGGAACAGCGCGGGCAGGCCCACGAGCAGCACCGGGACGATGAGCACGAGCGACCACCAGCCGGTCACGACGGCGACCACGAGCCCGGCGGCCGCGCCGATCGCCAGGAGCTGGCGCTGGGCGTGGAGCGGTCCACCCGGCGTGAGCCCGAGCAGCCGGAGCAGGCCGTGGAACGGTGGCGTGGTGCGCACCGGTCGCGGCGGCGGCTCGAACTTCTGCGCGCCCACCACGACGAACCACACGCCCAGGCCCAGCGCGAGCCCGGTGAGGACGGCGATGAGCGTGGTCATGCGTGCTCCCACAGCCCGTCGCGATAGTTCAGCAGGCTCGCGTCGAAGCCCTCCGCCTCCAGGTCCGCCAGGAACGACGGTGTCACCTTCGGCACCGCGCGGCCGTCCGGCCCGGGCTCGAACACGTCGGTGATCGCCACCGGGTTGCCCGCCTCGCCGCGCGTCACCTCGATCACCTCGGAGACGTACCGCGTGCGCCGGCCGTCCGGCCCCACGTCGACCCGCAGGAAGACGATGAGGTCGATCGACTGCGCCACCTGCCGGTAGGCGTAGGTCTCCGAGAGCGTCGAGTCCTGCACGGCCATGCCGACCAGGCGTTCGACGACGTCGCGCGCGCCGTCGGCGTGCACCGTCGACAGCGAGCCGTTGCCCATCTGCATCGCCTGGAACATGGACACGATCTCGGGGCCACGCACCTCGCCCACGATGACGCGGGAGATGTTGTGCCGCAGCGACTCGTACACGTTGACGTTGGTGTTGATCTCGCCCACGCGACGCCCGGACGTGTTCATCTCGCCCGAGCCCTCGCGCGTGCGCAGCGCCACGACGCGCTTGTGCTTCTCGGGCTCGAGGTGCAGGTAGAGCTCGTAGTCGGTCTCGATCGTGGCGATGGACTCCCACGGGTCCAGGCCGGCGCAGAGCGCGCGGAGCAGCGTCGTCTTGCCGCTGCCCTGACCCTGGCCCGAGACGACGATCGACTTGCGGGCCCGGACCGCCGCGGTGAGGAACTCGGCCAGCACCGTGTCGACCGTGTCGTTGCGCCGCAGCAGCTCCAGGTCCACCGACTGCAGGCGCTGGAGGCGGATCGTGACGCGCGGCCACGGCACCACCCAGCCCACAGCGGCCAGCCGGACCCGGCCGGGCAGGTCGAGGTTGAGGAACGGGTTGGCGCGGGTGAACGACCGCTCGTTGGCCGGGTCGCGCGCAGCGAGGAACTGCAGGAAGTCGATGAGCTCCGCGTCGGAGTCCGCGATCGGTTCCGCGTACGTGCGCCGGCCGTCGCCCATCAGCAGCAGTACGGGCGCCGTGCCGGTGATCTCGATGTTCTCCACGTCGGGCGTGTCGATGAGCGGCTGCAGCCGGCCCAGGCGGAACAGCGCGTCGAACAGCGCACGCGTGACCTCGACCTGGTACTCGGTGGTCCAGTTGCGCTGGCCGCCCGAGAGCAGGGCGTCGTTGTGGTCGCGGACCACCTGCTGGATCAGCTCCTGACCCAGCGCCTCCCGCTGCTCCTCGTCCAGCTCGCGCGTCGAGAGTGCCGTGGTGAGCCGCGACGAGACCTCGCCGCGCAGGCTGTTGACCTGACGCCAGAACTCGGCGTCCCGCAGCCGGGGGTTGCCGGGCTGGCCGTGATAGTCACGCCCCGCCCGGGCCACGGCCCCGACCCAGGGCGAGGCCCCGTTGCCAGACGGCGTCCCGCCTCGCCCGGGTGCACCGGGCCCCGCGGGCGGAGCCTGGCCACCCCCGGGAGGAGCCTGGCGCGGGACAGCGGCCTGCTCCGTCGTCGCGGTCCAGGTGTTCTGCGGCGCCGCCGGGCGCCGGTCCGGCCCCGCACCACCGCCGGTGCCCGGCGTGCGCCGGGGCAGGACGGGCGGCTGCTCGGGGTCGTGGAAGATCGGCAGCGAGGACAGGTCAGGGAACTCCGGTGTGCTCATGCGTCCCGCCCCCCGTTGCCCCGCCAGGGACCGGCCTGCACCGCGGTGGACCCGGTGCGTGGGCCCACGCCGTCGCGCGGGCCGGTCGAGAAGCGGGCCCGCCGCTTCTCGATGCGGTCCTGGATCCGCGAGATCACGGGACCGGCGGACCGCACCAGCGGCGACGCCGGGTACCGGCGGCCGGCCGGCGAGCCCACCGACAGCACCTCCGCGTTGACGGGGTCCCAGGCCAGCGAGCCGACGGTGCCGAGCCCGAGCGTGCGGGCGATCTCGTTGGCGTCGTACGGGCGGCCCGGCCCGATGGTCAGGACGGCGAGGTTGGTGAGGTCGCGCGCGGCGGCGTCGATCACCGAGGTACGGGACTTGACGAGCTCCCGGGTGACCGCGATGTCGGGCAGCCGCGAGCCGGTGGTGACGAGCACCTGGTCCGCGAGCCGCACGATCGGCTCACGGTCCTCCCGGACGACGCCGCCCGTGCCGAGCCGGCCGAGGTCGACCAGCACGTCGATGCCGCCGCGCTCGAGCGCGACGAGCTGGTTGGCGAGCGGGCCCCAGAGGTTCGCGACCGCCGGAGCGGTGTGCGGGCTGACGATCCCGGGCAGCAGCTTCTTGTCGGCGTCGTCACGCACCAGGGGCAGGGTCTGCTCCCAGAAGGCGGACTCGAGGTCTCCGTGCGAGTGCGCGATGGCGAGCTGCTGCAGGCCCCGGTCGTGGGGCAGCTGGCCGCGGAAGTACCCGGCCAGGATCGACGCCCCGGCGAGGTCCGCCTCCACGAGCAGCACGGGCCGGGGCCACTGGAGCGCGAGCACGAGGGCGGCCGTGGTCGTCCCGGGGGAGCCCTTCGCGTTGGCGAGGGCGACGAGAGCCATGACTCAGCCCTGCCCGGTGGAGTCGAGCACGAGGGCGACGCGACCCGTCGCGGCACGGGCCGCGAGCGCCGCGGCGTTCGACGACGCGACGCGCACGTCGACCACCTTCTGGTCGCCGACGGCCGTGTCCGTGGGTGGCGAGACCACCGTGGCCGCGATGGTGAACGGCGCCTGGGCGGGAGGTTCGCCGCCGGCGGCCGGCGTCTCGACGATGCGGACGGAGTCCCCGGCGCGCAGGGCCTGCAGCGGCATCTGGCTCGGCGTGAGAGCGATGCCGACGACCGACTGGCCGGCCGGTGGCTCGAGCTCGTCGGCGGTACCCGACCTGGTCAGGAGCTGACCCTTCTTGAGGTCGGCCGTCGCGACCTTGCCCACGTACTCGTCCATCTGGTCGGCGCGGACCGGTTCGAGCGAGGACGGCGTGATGGGCAGCTCGACGACGCCCAGGTCGGAGGGCGTGATCACGGAGCCGCGGGAGACGTCGTTCGTGACCGCGAGCGCCTCGTAGGTCTGGCCCAGCGTGCTGACCAGGTACACGGCGGCGAGCACGCTGAGGGCGACGAGGGCGAGGCCGAGCGCGATCAGGGCGGGGCGGCGGCGGGCACGCGTGGGCTTGAGCGGCCCGGGGGGTGCGGGTCGCTGGGGTCTCGTCGCGGACCGCGCCTGCTGGTCCTGGTTCGCGACCTTCGTGCCACTGCTCACCGTGCCGTCTCCTCCGAACCCGTCGGCGGAGTCCGCGTCGGGTGACCCCGGTGCGGGTCCCGTCGCGGTTCCCTTGCGTGCGCCTGTCTCCACCGTGCTCCTGCCCGTGCCGACCGAGGGTCTCCTGCGGGCGCCACGCATGTGACACCGCAGGTAATCCTCGACCACGCAGGCCGACCCGGCAGGTTGAACGCTAATCAGCGTCAGGTTCGTACGCCAGGTCAAGGAGACTTCAAAGTTGTGGAGATGGCTTGAATATTGAGTGACTCTCCAACGATCTTCCGCTGACGAGCCGATACCACAGCTGTGGTGTTGACTTCGCAGGTCAGGCCGTGAGAAAAGCCTCCCGCACGGCGGGCCTCACGGACAAATCACTCGTCTGACCTCGGCGTTCGCCCTGCGGACCGGCCCGTACAGAACGAGAGGGCCCCGCTGGCGGTGGGGCCCTCTCGCGATGAGTCGGACTTCGGTCGGCTTCAGGGCGTCACGCACCCCCCAGTGCTCAGCCCGTCGGCCGCCCTCGTCCCTCACCGTCCCGTTCGCCCGGCTGTCCCCCAGACAGACCACCGGACTGAACGGCTTCCGCCAGCCGTCGCACTGCGCGACTCGCCCGCTGGCGCAAGGCTGCGTGCGAGAGGCCCAGCTCCTGGGCCACCCGCCGCTGATAGTTCCCGCGACCCGAGCCCAGCTCGGCGTACTCGGGGAGATCGGGGTCCGGCGCGTACAGCCGCGCCAGGAGCGCGGACTCCTCCGGCGTCAGTGCGCCCTGGTCGAGACCCCACGCGATGACGTCGAGCACCTCGCCCGTGGTACCGAGCGAGAAGCTCGCGAGCGAGTAGACGGCATCGGGCCGCGGCTCGGGTGGGGTCGGCTGCTCCAGGACGGTCAGCGTGGTCGTGTCGGTGGGGATCTCCGCGACGCGCGGCCCGCGGCTCACCCGGCCGCCCTGCGCGTGCGGCGCACGGTCGCCGACGACGCGCGTCAGCGTGTGCCCCTGCAGCCGCATCGCCACCCGGCTGCTGCGCTCGAGGTCGTAGTGGGTGATCGCGTCCCACATGGCGGCGGCGGCCTCCTGCTCGAGGTCCTGCACGTCCGGGTAGTGCCGGCGTGACCGGCGGACGATGGCGCGCACCGCCGGCAGCATGCACTGCAGCACCGCCCGCCCCGCCGCGAAGCTGCCGCGCGCGTGCTCGACGATGAGGGCATAGAGCACCTCGTCGGCGTCTGCGGGGGCGAGCCGCACGGTGTCGCCGCTGCGCAGGCCCGCCAGCTGCGGGAACCGCGCGACGAGCCGCTCGATCTCCGTGGCGAACGACCGCGTGCGGACCAGGTCGGCCCAGTCGTGGTCGAGCTCTCGCATCAGCGTCCCGGACGCCGGTGCGGGCATGCGTGCAGGCATGGCGGTTCCCCCCTCCGTTCAGCCCCGAGTCCATCCCCGGGGTGTTGCCCGCCACTGTTGCCCGCTGACTTTGCATGTATGTGACCTGCGTCACAGTGCTTGAAAACCCGGCCATCACCGATGTCACACGAACTCGTCACCTGCCATTTGTGATCGGCAGACGCAAGAGACGGAGAAACGGGAGAGGCGAGATGAGCAAGGAAGAGCTCGACCAGGCGCCCGGCGCCGGACTCGGCAGCACCGACCTCGGCAGCGCGGGCGTCCGCAGTGCGGACCCTGATCCGGACTTCGACCACACGTGGTCCCTCCTGCGGGACACCGCGGAGGTGCACGCCGCCCGCGGTGAGCTGGCCCCCGTGGTGGCCGACATCATCGCGACCCTCACCGCGGACCCGCTCGGCGACGAGGACACGACGACCCGCCTCACCGAGGCGCTCGAGAGCCCCCGTGTGCGCAGCGCGCGCGAGGCCCGGGCACGCATCCAGGCGGACCTGCAGAACGAGGTGCGGACCCGATGAGCTCGCTCCTCGTCCGTCGGCGCGGCAAGAAGGCCGCCGCACCGGCAGAGCTGCCCGCCCCGGCGGACGGCACCTCCGGCGTGGGCGGGGCCCGCACCGCCGGATCCGGCCGGCCCGCGACGCCCCCCTCGTCGTCGGCCGGCGGGGCGGACCACGGCGACGCTCCCCCTCAGGTCGTGGAGTGGTCCAACGGCCCCGCGCTGGTGACCAAGGCCTGGGGCGCGCTGCTCGCCCTCGCCCTGCTGGCCGGGCCCGCCGCCCTCGCGTGGACCCTGCTGCGCCCCGAGCCGGCGCCCGTCGCGGCGAGCGCCGGACCCGCCGACACCGCCGCTCAGGCGGCCGCGAACGAGCGTGCCGTCGAGCTCGTGGAGACCTGGCTGCGGGCCGACAAGGACGACCAGCAGCTGCTCGCCTCCCTGACCAGCGCACCGGTCGGCACTCTCCCCCAGGAGGGCCTGACCATCCGCGACTCGTCGGTCGCGCAGAGCGAGGCCGCCGAGGACGACGTCTGGTCGGTGACGGTCGGGGTCGACGTCGCGGAGCCCGCACCCGGCTCGACACCGCCGCCCGCGGATCAGGCCCAGGGCGAGCAGGCGGAGGTGCCGCTCGTCTGGGTGCGCCGCTACTTCCAGGTGCCCGTGCTGGTCCAGAGCACCGAGACCCGGTACTCCGGCCCGGACCTGGCCGTGGCCGCCCTGGCCCTCCCCTCCCCCGTCCCGGGGCCCGCGGCCGCCGAGCCGCCGGACCTGGACTACTCCGAGACCATCTCGCCGACGTCGGCCGCCGGCCAGTCCGTGGCCGGGTTCCTCGCGGCCATGGTCGCGGGCGACGGCGAGATCACGCGCTACCTGCGCCCCGGCACGGCCGTCTCGGCGATCACCCCCGCCCCGTACGCGGCCGTGGCCGTGACCGGCATCAAGGGTTCGCACGAGGTCGCCGAGGACCCTGCCGACAACGAGGGCACGCACGCCCTGACCACCGTCGAGCTCACCCGGCTCGACGGCCAGAAGACCACCTCCCAGTACGTCCTCACGCTCGTCGCCCGCGACGGGCGCTGGGAGGTTGCCGGCGTCGAGCCGGCCGTCCGTATCGACACGACACCATCCGGCACGAACGGCTCCGGCACCGCCGGGGAGTAACGAAGCGAAGGAGAGCACCATGATCAACGAGATCGTTATGGCCGACGGCTTCCTCGACCTCATCACCGTCAAGTCCGAGGAGGTGAAGAGCGCCATCGAGTCGGTGACCTTCGTGGTCGTCATCCTCATGGTCGTCATCACCGCCGTGAAGACCAAGATGTCGATCGCGGCGATCCTCATGTCCGCGATCGTCGGCGGCATCGTCCTCTGGCTCGTGAACGGTGGCATCAACGTCACCTCGGAGCTGGCGCGCGACGAGTTCGACTCCGCCCCGGCGATCGTGAACACGCAGACGGTCCTCTGACCCAGGGGGCGCACGGACGAGCACGCAGTCAGACACATGGGCATGGCGCTGGGGGCAAGGCACAGGGTTCGGCCGGGCGCGTTCGCGTGCCCGGCACGTGGTGAGGAGGGTGTCCGGTGACCGAGACCGCGAAGTTCTACACGAAGGCCCGTCGCATCCCCATGCTGGTGGGGAAGCTGCCCAGCGGCGGGCGCATCTGGGGTGGGCCGTACACCATCACCCAGGTGGGGGCGGGCGCCGTGGTGGCGTTCACCCTGTGGCAGACCGCACCGCTGTGGGCCCGGCTGGGCGGTTTCATGAACATCGTGGTCGCGGTGGGGCTGGTGGTGGGCACCGTCTGGGCCACCGGCAAGCTGCCGAGCTCCGGCCGCAACCCCGTCGCGTTCGTCATGGACGCCATGAACCTGACCTCCAGCCCGGGCCGCCTCGTGGGTGGGCAGGTCGCTCTCCCGAAGCCGCGGCTGATGACCCACCGGGTCATGGTCGTCGTCCCGACGTCCGGGGCGGCTCCCGCGCGGTACGCCGAGCCCGTCGTCCGCCCCGCCCCGGCACCCGTCGCGGCCCCTCTCGCTCCCGTACCCACCGAGCTCCTGCCCGAGCTGACCGCGCGCGGTCCGGCCGACGCCACCGTCGAGGGCCGGCGGCTCGACCCCCGAACCGACCCGCAGCCGACGGCCCGACCCGCCCCGCGTCCCGGACAGCGGTCACCCGCCGACTGGGCCGCGGCAGCCGCCGCTGCCGCGGCGGAACGCCGCCGGACCGAGCTCACCGGCGTGGGCGAGCTCCTCGCCGGCCGCGCCGGGGACACCGCGCACGACGACCGCACCGACCAGCCGACCCCGCGAGAGGACTGAGCCCTCATGCTGAGCCACATCTCGGCCCTGACCGACGGCCTCATGTGGACCCGCACCGGGACCGTGTGGGCGGTCTGGCGCGTGTCCCCCGTGCCGTACGCGTTCCAGCCGGACGACAAGAAGCACGCCGCCCGGCGGCACCACACCGCGCTCTACCGCGCGCTGCGCGGCGAGTCGCTGCACCTCGGCCTCACGGCGGCCACCGACCCGGCGTCCGTGGTGCTGGCCATGATCGAGGGTGTCGACCTGGCGGAGCGCGAGGCGTGGGCCGCGGAGTGCGAGGCCACCCTCGACTTCCTGGAGCAGATCCCGATCGGCCGGCGCGTGCACTGGATCGCGGCGCCGCTGGCCAACCCGGGCGCCAAGGCGTTCCTGGAGCCGCTGCGCGCGAGCTGGACCTCGCTGCAGGACACGCTGATGATGCCGCGCTCGGTGCCGGGCCGGCACGCCGTGGGCGAGCGGGCCGCACAGGCGGAGGCACTGCGCAAGGAGATGCCGAGCGCGTTCGACCCGCGGCCGGCGACCGTGGCGGAGATGGCCTGGATGTTCGGCCACGCGATGCAGCGCGGCCTGGGCATCGACACCGCCGTGCCGGTGGACGGGTCGCTCGACGCCGAGATGCACCTGTCCGGCCCGTCGGTGCTGCCGTCCTCCCTGGTGGACCCCGCCGGGCAGACCGACTCGGAGAAGAAGCTGGGCCCGCTGCAGATCCTGAAGCGGCCGTACGTGAAGGTGCTCGACCCGGCGAACCCCGAGCTCGCGTCGTACCAGACGACGCTCGTGGTGAGCGACACGCCGTCGGGCGGCATCGTGTACCCGGGCTGCGAGTGGATCGGCCGCGTCGACGAGTCGGGTGTGCCCTGCGACTGGGCGATCCGCATGACCGTGCGCTCCCGCGACGAGGTGACCAACCGCAACCGCCGGGCCGTGCGCACCCTGAACGACCAGTTCGACCAGCGCTCAGAGGAGGAGCGCGCCGGCTCGTCCCTGGACACCACGGCGCGGGCGCTGGGCGAGTACCAGGCGGTCATGGACGCCGACGAGCTCGAGGTGGAGGTCGACGCCACCACGATGTTCACGGTCTCGGGCCACACCCCGGAGCAGGCGCTGGACGACGCCCGCGACCTGACCAAGTACTTCGCCGCGATGCAGTTCGCGCTGCGCACCGACCCCACGATCCAGCCGACGCTCTTCGAGGCCACGCTGCCCGGCATGCCGACCCCGCGTGCCGTGCGCGAGTACTCGCAGATCACGACGGCACGGGCGTTCTCCGCGGCGGTGCCGTTCGCGACCACCGAGCTGGGCGACACGTCGGGCTCGCTGTTCGCGCTGGAGATCTCGAACGGGGCGGCCCGGCCCAACCCCGTGTTCGTGAACCTCGCGGGAGCCACCGACAAGCTCGACGTCGCGCTCGCCATGGGGTTCGTGGGCGAGCTCGGCTCCGGCAAGTCGGTCAGCATGAAGACCGTGGCGATGGACAACGTCGACATGG
Source organism: Promicromonospora thailandica (assembly GCF_024171955.1). Classification (GTDB taxonomy): domain Bacteria; phylum Actinomycetota; class Actinomycetes; order Actinomycetales; family Cellulomonadaceae; genus Promicromonospora; species Promicromonospora thailandica. The sequence continues at coordinate 196,320 of NZ_JAMTCS010000007.1, forward strand.
GCGCCACGCTCATGGCGGTGGACCACACCGAGATGGGTGAGTGGGGTATCGCCGTGTCCGAGATCCCGGGATCGCAGGTGGTCGAGATCTCCGAGGACGCCCGGGTGTCGATCGACCCGCTGCGGATCCTGCCCCCGGCGCAGGCCCCGCGCGTGGCCCGCGCCTTCCTCACCGTGCTGCTCTCCGTGCAGACCAAGTCGGAGCAGAACGTGCTGCTGTCCAAGGTGCTCCAGACGGAGTACATGTGGCGGCACGAGATCACGTCGCTCGGCTCCCTCGCGCGCCACCTCGAGCAGGACTGCGAGTACCCGGGCGCCCGGATGCTGGCCGACGAGATGCGGATCTTCTCCGAGCTCGACTTCGGCCGGGCGCTGTTCGACGACTCGCTGCCGCCGCTCGACCTGACCTCGCCGGCGATCGTGCTGCACACGCACAAGATGCAGCTGCCCTCCAAGGCCGACATGGAGCACGGGCACCTGTTCGCCGAGCTCAAGGCCGAGAAGGTGTTCGGCCGGGCCACGTTCGCGCTCATCGCCGCGCTCGCCCGGTACCGCTGCTTCGCGGACCGCTCCCGGCTCGACATCTTTGCCGCCGACGAGGCGTCGAAGACGATGTCGTCGCCCGAGGCTGCCGAGGAGATCGGCACGTTCATCCGGGACGGCCGCAAGCACAAGGCCGCACTCCTGCTCGGCAGCCACGACGCCGAGGAGGACTTCGGCAACGAGGTGGTGCGCGGTCTCATCCCGTTCCGGGTGCTGCTGCGCCACCGCGACGCCAACCTGGCGCGCCGCGGCCTGCGCTGGCTGCACGGCCTGCCCGTCGACGCACCGGTCGACGAGGGCCTGGTCAAGCTGGTCACCGAGGGCACGGCGCCGGTGCTCGACGCGTCCGGTGTGCCCGAGGAGCGACGCGGCGAGTGCCTGATCCGGGACTTCCAGGCCCGGTACGGCCGGGCCAAGGTCATGGCGCCGCTCGTCGAGAAGCGTGCGGTCACCGTCAAGACGACGCCGACGAGCTCCACGGGCGCGGTGATCGGGGCATGATCGGGCTGACGCCCCTCCAGGCCGCCGATCCGCAGGGCGGGCTGAACCTGGAGGACACGCACGGCGTGGCCGTGGACCGGTTCATGCTCCAGTGGGACACGGGCTCGCCGTGGAACCCGCTGAACGTCGACTCGGAGATCTTCTCCACCCTCGCCGGCATGTTCTGGGTCTGGTACCGGGACATGGTCGCGGTCCAGATCTGGGTGCTCGACTGGGTGCTCGGCATGGACTGGCTGGGCTACATCCTGGCTCCCCTGGCCGGTCTGAGCATCATCATCCAGGGCATGATCGCGCAGATCGGCCTGCTCAACCTGATGCTCATCATCCTGGCGTTCGTCGTGGGGTTCTGGCTGCTCAAGGGCCGGTACGCGGGCGGTTTCATGGAGCTGCTCATCGGCTGCGTGATCGCGGCCCTCGCCACCACCTTCCTCGCCAACCCGATGGCGACCATCGGCGGCGACCAGGGCGTGATCATGCAGTCACGCAACGCCGGCATGGACATCGCCACCGGATTCGCGACCGAGGGCGCGTCGTTCCAGCGCGACTCCACGGTGATCCGCGACGGCCTCAAGGGCCAGCTCGTGAACACCCTGCTGCGCGCACCCCACCAGATCATCAACTACGGCTCCGTCATCGACGGCACGGGCTGCGAGGACACCTACACGGAGTCCGTGGGCCGCGAGAACGCGGTCGACGCGATCGGCGGCTGCGACGACGCCTACCAGGAGGCGGCCTCGACGGTCGACGCCGGCACCGTCGTCTCCACGCTCAGCCTGCTCACCACGGGGTTCGTGTTCCTGCTGCTGTCCGTGGTGATTGTCGGCGGCACCATCTTCGCCGTCCTGCTGCTGGGGTGGTCGGCGATCAAGCTGCTGTGGCAGCTCCCGGTCGGCGTCATCTCGAGCGGTACGCGGGCGCAGCTGTTCCGCACGTTCGCGAGCGTGGGCTTCGGGTGCATCCTCGTCGCGATGGCGACGATGTTCCTGGTCGCGTGGATGAAGATGCTGCTCGGCTTCTACGACGCCACGAGCGGCCTGCCGTTCCTCGTGCGGCTGTACCTCTTCAACACGCTGGTCATCGCGGGCGCCGTGTTCTACGTGCTCATGGGCGCGAGCGTGCGGGCGGGCCTGCGCGGCCTGGCCGACAAGCTCGCCGCCGCGGGCGTCCCGTCGCAGGTGGGCGAGCCCGCCGCGATGCCGTGGGACGGCTCGGCGAAGTGGCGCGAGCGGTACACCAAGGCCAAGGAGTGGGCCGGCGTGGGCCTCGGCCCGGCTCCGGTCAAGCCGCACGAGAGCGTCGTCGACACCGACCGGGTCGACTCGGGACCCGCCGCCATGGACGGGACACCGCCCGGCGGGTCGGTCGCGGGCGGCGCGGTCGCGGGCGGGGTCGCCGGTGCGGCGGCCGGCCAGGCCGCGAGCGCCGGCAACGACAACGCGACCCAGCCCATCCCGGTCGACGGGGGCACCGGGCGGGACGGCGCTGCTGCGCCGGGCAACGCGTGGACCGCCGCCGCCCGCTCGGTGCAGGACGGGCCCGGCGGCGGTCGTGCCGCCGGCGGGGCCGACCAGCCGGTCGAGGGCGCGAACGTGGGCGAGAAGCCGTCGAACGAGCCGGCGCCGCACCTGCCGCCCACGGCCGGTGAGCGCCTCACCGACCGGTTGGGCAGCGCGGGCCGCGCCGGCACGTCGGTGGCGCTCCAGGCGGGCGCGATGGTGGCGAGCGGCGGTACGTCGGCCGCGGCCGTCGGTGCGTCACGGGCGTTGTCGGTGGTGCGCAGGACCGGTCAGGCCAAGCAGGTGCTCGCCGCGGTGCGTGGCCTCGGGCAGCGGGGTGAGCGGTCGCAGAGCGCGGCCCGCCTGGCCGCCTCGCTGAACGCGGCCCGGCAGCCCGGTGGCGCGCCGCAGACCGGTCCGCAGCCGTCGGCGATCGTGCACAACCCGGGCCGCCGGCAGATGCGGGGGCTGGGCCGCTCATGAGACGTGCAGTCGTCGTCGTGCTCACCGTGGTCGTGCTCGCGATCGGGACCTGGATCGGCTGGCCGCGCGAGGGCGGTCCGGTCGACCCCTCCGCGCCCGACGCCGGTGTGGCCGCGCCGGGTGGCCAGGACGAGTTCGGCGGCCCGGACGCGTCGGCGGACGACACGCCCGCCGCGGGTGGGCAGGTCACCGGGCCGGTGGACGAGCCGGTGGACGGCGAGCCCGCGGCGGGCGACCCGGCGGTCGAGGTCACGGCCGAGCCGGAGTTCGACGAGACGGCCCCGAGCACGCCGGTCGAGGCCACGTGGGACGACACGGTGCGGACGGCGGCCCTCGACGCCGCGCGGGCGACGATGACGGCGTTCGCGGCCACCGACCAGGACGCGGACGCCTGGTGGGACGGTCTGGAGCCGCTGCTCACGCCCCAGGCGCGACCGGTCTACCAGGACGTCGACCCGCGGCTCGTGCCCGTCACGCAGGTGACGGGCGACCCGGAGGTCACGGACGAGACGTCGACGCTGCTGGCTGAGGTCGCGGTACCCACGGACATCGGCCCGTACACGGTGCTCCTGACGCGGGCCGACGGCGCGGCGCCGTGGCTCGCCGAGCAGATCAGGCCCCCGGAGGGGTCGTGAGCACGCGGGATGCCGTGGGGCTGGCGGCGCGTGCCGCGCGGACGGCGGCCGGGTCCCGGCGTGGTCGGCGCGACGGTCGGCCCGGGCGGGACACCACGACACGACGGGCCGTGATCGTGCTCGCCGTGCTGATGGCGGCCGTGCTGGCGGTGCCGGCGGCGGTGGTCGCGATGGTCGTGCTCGTGGGTGGTGCCGTGAGCGAGAGCCGTTCCGGCAACGACTGCAGCATGTCGGCGTCGGTCGTGCCGGCCGGGGGCCAGGCCACGTCCGCCGGCGGATTCACCGCGGAGCAGCTGGGGAACGCCTCGGTGATCCTGCAGGTGGGCCAGGAGCGTGGCGTGCCGGGCCGGGCCCAGGCGATCGCCGTCATGACGGCGCTGGGCGAGTCGGGCCTGCGGAACCTCTCCTACGGCGACGACCGGTTCGGTGTGCGCAACCCGGACGGCACGCTCACGTCGTCGATCGGCATGTTCCAGGAGCAGAAGTGGTACGGCACGGTCGAGGAGCGGCTCGACCCGGTGCAGTCGTCCGGCCGGTTCTACGACCGGCTGCTCGCGGTCACGGGCTGGGAGACGCTGGAACCGACCATCGCCGCCCACAAGGCACAGCGCAACGCCGACCCGTACCACTACCAGAAGTACTGGGACCAGGCGCTGCGGGTGATGCAGCTCGTCAGCGGCGCCGACGAGCAGGACCTCGAGGCGCTGTCCCGGTCCATCCAGGGCGCCGCGGCCGGGGCACCGTGCATGACCGGCTCGATCAGCCAGGCCGCCGTGAGCGCGGGCGGCTGGGCGAACCCCGCCGTCGGCACCAAGGCGTCCGGGTTCGGGCCCCGGAACACCGGGATCGCCGGGGCGTCGACCTACCACCTGGGCCAGGACATCGCCGCGTCGTGCGGCACCCAGGTGTTCGCGGCCGCGGCCGGGCGGGTCGTGATCTCCGGCGCCACGGGCTGGGGCACCGGCAACACGATCCGCATCGAGCACGGCCTGGGTCTCGACTCGACCTACGGGCACCTGCTCACGGGCACCAACCTGGTCCGGGTCGGCGACGTGGTGCAGGCCGGGCAGCAGATCGCCTCGATGGGCGGTGACTCCCGCATCGACCCGGCGGGCGCAGGCACGTCGTCGGGCTGCCACCTGCACTACGAGGTGCGGATGAACGGGCAGGCCGTGGACCCGGAACCGTTCATGGCCCAGCAGGGCGTGACGCTCGGCGTGGCCGCACCGGTCACCGAGTCGGTGGCCCCGGACGACGCCGAGGAGCCGGCCGGCCCTGCGGACGCCGCAGGGCGCTGACCGACCGCGACCGATGATTTCCGCGTCCCTCGGACGTCGAAGAAAACAGTTCGCGGTCGTCCTCGGGAATATCGCACGATGGTCAGGCGTCGTTCAGACGTAGGTCGCGTGCAACGTCGCTCTCGATCTCGGCCCGCGCGCACCGTACCGAGAGGGCATTCACCCCATGAGCACCGACACCATAGACACGTCCGACCACCTGAGCGACCCACCGACCGTCCCGGCCGCGGGCACCCCCGACGACGCTCCGCAGGAGCAGGTCGCCGAGCGCCCCCGCGCCGGCAAGCTGCCGCCCGGAGCCTTCCGGGCCATCGCGCTGCTCATGGCGAGCGCGTTCACGGTCATCCTCAACGAGACCACCATGTCGGTGGCCCTGCCGCCCATCATGGACGAGCTCGGCATCACCCCGACCACCGGGCAGTGGCTCACCACCGCCTTCATGCTCACCATGGCCGTGGTCATCCCCGCCACGGGGTTCCTCATCAACCGGCTCGGCACACGCGGTGCCTACCTGCTGGCGATGTCCCTGTTCACCGCGGGCACGGCGCTCGCCATGATCGCCCCGGGCTTCGGCGTCCTCGTGACCGGCCGCGTGGTGCAGGCCACCGGCACGGCGATCATGATGCCGCTGCTCATGACGACGATCATGACGATCGTCCCGGCCCACATGCGCGGCCGGGTCATGGGCAACGTGGGCCTGGTCATCGCCGCGGCGCCGGCGCTCGGACCCACCCTGTCGGGCGCCGTCCTGGAGCCGCTCGGCTGGCGCGGGGTCTTCGGCGTCGTGCTGCCGATCTCGGTGCTCGCGCTGGTCGCGGGCGTGCTGTGGATCCGCGACGTCTCCGACAAGGACGCGCACCACCTCGACCCGCTGTCGCTGCTGCTCACGGTCGTCGCCTTCGGCGGGCTCGTGTGGGGCCTCTCGGGTCTGGGCGAGGGCGCGCACGCCGGTGCCTCCGCCGTGAACCCGTTCGTGCCGCTGGGCGCGGGGCTGGTGTTCCTCGGCCTGTTCATCTGGCGGCAGATCGCCCGGCAGCGCACCAACTCCGCGCTGCTCGACCTGCGGACCTTCCTCGAGCGCAACTTCCGCGTGGCCATCGGCATCATGACCGTCTCGATGCTGGCCATGTTCGGCACCCTGATCGTGCTGCCGCTGGTGCTGCAGGACGCCATGGGCTTCACGCCGCTCCAGTCCGGGCTGACCGTGCTGCCGGGCGGGCTCGCGATGGGTCTGCTGGGCCCGGTCGTCGGCCGCTGGTACGACCGGGTCGGGCCGCGCCCGCTCCTGGTGCCCGGCACCGTGCTGGTCACCGTCGGCATCGGCATGCTCGCGTTCCTCCACCCGGGCACCTCGGTGTTCTACGTACTGGGTGCGCACGTCCTGCTGAGCCTGGGCCTCTCGGCGGTCTTCACGCCGCTGTTCAGCTCGGCGCTCGGCGTGCTCAAGCCGCACCAGTACTCGCACGGGTCGGCCACGATCAACACGGTGCAGCAGGTCGCCGGCGCGGCGGGCACCGCACTGTTCATCGCGATCATGACGCTCCGCTCGGACGCCCTGGTCGAGACGGGCGTGTCCGCCGCGGACGCCATGACGAGCGGAGCCGGCCTGGCCTTCGGCGTCGGGGCGGGCGTGATGGCGCTGACCATCGGCCTGGCGATGCTCATCCGCCGCCCGGAGACGGACGGTGACTTCCACGGCGGCCACTGACCTGGTGGCGCACGCGGGCAGCGCGCCCCGCTGACTTCGGTCCCTTGTCGCGAGATCGGTCCTTCGGACGACCGATCTCGGGGCAGGGGACCGAAGTCGTTCCACGGCGCCGGCTAGCGGCGGGCGCCGGTTAGCGGCCCAGGAGGCGGGCCAGCATGCCTCTGCGCCGCGCGCCGCGCCGGCCCTCGCCCGCCGGGCGGGTCAGGCGGGTGACCTCGATGGTCGGCAGGCCGCGGAGCGCCAGCAGCCCGTTCGCCGCGCGGATCGCCTCGGTCAGCGCCGGCGGACGCTCCCGGTCGGGCACGAGGCCTGCGGCCTTGAGCGATTCCGGGACGGTGCCGGCCTCGAGACGCGCCGTCCAGTCCGCAGGGTCGAGGGCGAGGAACTCGACCGCGTCTCCGGTGGGGCCGGCAATGTCCGCGGCGCTCGAGGCCTCCGCCGCGCGAGCGGGGGCCCCCGCCGGAACCCGTTCGACGAGCAGCGCCGCCAGGCTGTCCGCCCGGTACCGCGCACCGGCCCGCTCCTCGTGGTCGAGGAAGACGACCTGCCCCAGGTGCCCGGCGGGTCCCGGCGCCAGGTCCACGGCGTAGACGTTCCCGGCGCCGTCGGTCCCGACCGGGAACCACAGCGGCGAACCGACGGCCTGCTGGACCCGTGCGTCCGGGTCCTCGGGCGCGACGACGTCGGCGTCCGCCGACCAGGTGCCGAACCGGGCGGCCGGCAGGAACGACTCGCGCAGCGAGCTCCCGCTCAGCGGGACGATCTCGAAGCCGGCGAAGCGGTCGTCGTCCCCGAGCTTCAGCGCGCCCGAGGCGGCGACGGAGTAGAGGGCGCGCACCTCGTCGGGCAGTCTCGCGCCGCCGGGCAGCAGCGCCCGGGCCGCCTCGATCTCGTCGGGCGTGGCGCCCACCGCGTCCGGCATCCGCTCGCGCACCACGCGCGCCACGGCCTCCGGGTCCGACGACGGTGCGGGCTCGGCGTCGGCGCGCGGCGCGAGCGTCGCCCGGTGCTGCGCCGGGAGCGCGCCCGGCTCCAGCACCACCTCCAGCACCGGCGAGACCGGACCGGACACGACGGCGGACGGGAGGGTGATCAGCTCGACGGCGTCGCCCGCGCCGTCCGCGGTCGCCGTCACGCGGACGAGCTGCTCCGTGTCGGGCAGCCCTGCCGCGACGGTCCGCAGCGCGTCCTCGAGCTCGGCCCGCGGCCCGGGCCCGCCGGACCGGGCGGCCTCGAGCGCCAGCGCGCGGTGGTGCTCGCGTCGCGCGGCGGCGTCGCCGTCGTCCAGGTACGTGCCCTGCCACGCGCCCCCGCCCACGGTGCCGACGAACTCGCTCGTCCGGGTTCCGGGCGGCGCCGACCGGCGCAGCGCGTCGGCGAAGGGGGCCCAGGTCTGCCAGTCGGTGACGGTCATGGCCCACATGATGCCGCCTCCAGCCTAGGCGGGCCGCCCCGGCGTTCCGTAGAATCGCGCCATGGCCGAGGTCCGGGTCTTCGCGGGTACCGGAGGTCAGCGCTTCGCTCGTGCGATGTGCGCTGATCTCGACGTCCCGTTGAGCCCGATCACGATCCAGCGGTTCGCGAACGACTGCCTGCAGGTCCAGCTCCTGGAGAACTGCCGCGAGCGCGACGTCTACCTGGTGCAGTCGGTGGTGCGGCCCGCGCAGGAGAGCCTGATGGAGCTCCTGCTCATGATCGACGCGGCCAAGGGCGCCTCGGCGGCACGCATCACCGCCGTCATGCCGCACTTCGCGTACGCCCGGTCGGACAAGAAGGACGCGCCGCGCATCTCGCTCGGCGGCCGCCTGGTCGCGGACCTGCTCCAGACGGCCGGCGTCGACCGCATCCTCACCATGACGTTGCACGCGCCGCAGGTGCACGCGTTCTTCCGGGTGCCGACCGACCAGCTCAACGCGCTGCGCGAGCTCGCGGCCTACTTCCTGCCCGGCGACCTGTCGAAGGCGACGGTGGTCTCCCCCGACCTCGGCAACGCGAAGAGCGCCTCGGCGTTCGCCAAGATGCTCGGCGTGCCCGTCGCGGCGGCCGCGAAGGAGCGCTTCGACGGCGACCGCGTCGAGATCACGTCACTCATCGGCGACGTCACCGGCCGCGACATCATCGTTCTGGACGACGAGATCGCCAACGGGTCGACGATCATCGCCGTCCTCGACCTGCTGCGCGAGCACGGCGCACGCAGCGTGCGGATCGCGTGCACGCACGGGATCTTCGCGAACGACGCCGTGCACCGGATCGCCGCCGACCCCGACGTGGTCGAGATCGTCACCACCGACACGGTGCCGACGGCCGGGCTGCTCTCGCACGACAAGCTGACGGTGATCAGCGTCGCCCCGGCGTTCGCCGAGGCGGTGCGGCGCATCCACAGCGGTGAGTCGGTGAGCGCTCTGTTCGACCCGACTCACGTCTGAGCGTCTGAGCTGATGGCTCAGCCCTGCCGCTCCGCCCACCACGTCCGCAGCTCCTCGGTCGCGGCCTCCTCGCCCAGCGGGCCGCGTTCCATCCGCAGACCCAGCAGGTGCTTGTAGGCGGCCCCCACCTCGCGCGACGGACCGATCCCGAGGATCGCCATGATCTGCGTCCCGTCGAGGTCGGGCCGGATCGCGTCGATCTCCTCCTGCTCGCGCAGCGCGGCGATGCGGTTCTCGAGGTCGGTGTACGCGTCGGACAGGCGCTTGGCCTTGCGCTTGTTGCGGGTGGTCGAGTCGGCGCGCGTCAGCCGGTGCAGGCGCTCGAGCAGGGGGCCGGCGTCGGTCACGTACCGCCGCACGGCCGAGTCCGTCCACGCGCCGTCGCCGTACCCGTGGAAGCGCAGGTGCAGCTCGACGAGCCGCGCGACGTCCTTGACCACCTGCTTCTCGTACTTGAGCGCGCGCAGGCGCTTGGCGGCGAGCTTGGCCCCGACCACCTCGTGGTGGTGGAAGCTCACTCCCCCGCCGTCCTCGAAGCGGCGGGTGGCCGGCTTGCCGATGTCGTGCAGCAGCGACGCGAGGCGCAGCACCAGGTCCGGCGCCGGCACCGCGCCGTCGGGTCCCGTCTCCTGCGCGATGGCCTGCTCCAGCACGGTCAGCGAGTGCTGGTAGACGTCCTTGTGCCGGTGGTGCTCGTCGATCTCGAGCTGCAGGGCGGGCAGCTCGGGCAGCACCTGCTCCGCGAGACCGGTGTCCACGAGCACCTCCAGCCCGGCCCGCGGGTTGTCGCTCAGGAGCAGCTTGGTGAGCTCCGCCTGGACCCGCTCGGCCGACACGATCTCGATGCGGTCCGCCATCGCGACGAGCGCGGCGAGCGTTCCCGGTTCCACGTGAAACGAGAGCTGCGCGGCGAACCGCGCGGCCCGCATCATGCGCAGCGGGTCGTCGTCGAACGACCGCTCGGGGGCGATCGGTGTGCGCAGCACGCCGGCCGCGAGGTCGCTCAGCCCGTCGAACGGGTCCACGAACGTCAGGTCCGGCAGACGCACCGCCATCGCGTTCACGGTGAAGTCGCGACGGGACAGGTCGCCGTCGAGCGTGTCGCCGAACTCCACGAGCGGCTTGCGGGACGCGGGGTCGTACCTGTCCGTCCGGTACGTCGTCACCTCGACGACGACGTCGCCCCGGCGCGCCCCGATCGTGCCGAACTCCTTGCCGATGTCCCAGTGGGCGTCGCCCCAGCGCGCGAGGAGCCGCTGCGTCTGGTCCGGCGTCGCCGACGTGGCGAAGTCGAGGTCGTTGCTGGCGCGGCCGAGGAAGGCGTCCCGGACCGGGCCGCCCACGAGCGAGAGCTCGTGGCCCGCGGTGCGGAACTGCTCGCCCAGCTCGAGCGCGGCGGGCGCCATCTCGGTCAGCACGCCCAGCGCGCGCCGCAACAGGTCCTGCTCAGGGGTAGACACAGCCCAAGATTCTCCCAGACCCGGGGCCACGCCACTCACCGCGCGAAACGAAGGTCTCCTGACCAGAGCAACGGTGCTCAGTCGGTAGTGTTGGGGCATGTCCACCCCTGTTCCGGCGAGCGGCCGTCCCGGCGGTCGTCCGGAGGTGCCCACGCCGCCCGGCGGGGCGCCGCTGCGGGTGAATCCTGCCCGGCGGGCCGCGGCCACCGCCCCGGCTCACCTGCCCATCGTGGACGAGACCTCGGCCGGCGGACTCGTGCTGCGGGCCGAGCCCGGCAGCGACGGAGAGTTCAGCGCGGCCGTCCTGCTGCGCCGCAACCGCACGGGCCGCCTGGAGTGGTGCCTGCCGAAGGGGCACCTCGAGGGTCGCGAGACGCCGCAGGAGGCGGCGATCCGCGAGATCCACGAGGAGACCGGCATCCGCGGCTCCATCCAGGCCGAGCTGGGCGTCATCGACTACTGGTTCACCGGCGAGGACCGGCGGGTGCACAAGGTGGTGCACCATTACCTCTTGCGCGCGGAGGGCGGTCGCCTGACCGTGGAGGACGATCCGGACGGCGAAGCCGAGGACGCCCTCTGGGTCAGGATCGACGAGCTCGCCGAGCGCCTGTCGTACCCGAACGAGCAGCGGCTGGCCGCGGCCGCCCGGGGCCTCCTCGAGTCCTCGAGGCAGCTCCGGGACGCGCTGCGCGCCGACACCTTCCCCACGGAGCGCCCCGACCTGCCATGACGCAGCACCCCGACTTCCCCAGCAGTCCCGCCCACCGCCGGGCGGCCCGCCGTGCCGGCATCGTCAGCGCCGCGCTCCTGGCGGTCGTGGCGTTCGTCGGGTCCGCGATCCTGCCGGCCTCCGCGGCCGGCCCGGACCTTCCGTCCACCGCCCAGACCCGGACAGCAGCCGACGGCGGGGTGGGCGTGTCCGTCACCGGCATCTCCCACCCCATCGCCGTGCCGGGCGACACCGTGACGGTCCGCGCCGAGGTCACGAACACCACCACGCGCGTCCTCGACGGTGCCCAGGCCCGGCTCACGGTCGACCACCTCGCGCTCACGTCCCGCGCGCAGATCGCCGCCTGGGCCGATGCCGGGCCGCAGGACCAGGTGTACGGCAACAGGGAGACCGTACGGCCGGTCCCGCGGCTGGAGCCGGGCGACTCCACCACGGTCACCTTCACGTACGACCCGGGCATCGACGCCCCGCAGGGCTTCGGCGCCCGACGGCTCGCGGTCGCCGTCGGCGACGCCACGGGCCGGCTGGGCATCGCCCGTTCCTTCCTCATGTACGACGCCGACGGCGCCGAGCGGGTGCCGCTCAAGCTCAGCGTGCTCGCCGCCGTGACCAGTCCGGCGACCGACCCCGCGGACCCCGACGCAGCCGAGCTCGAGCTGGCCCAGCAGACGGCGTCCGGCCAGCGGCTCGACGGCGTCCTGGAGGTCGCGGAGAAGAGTGCGGTGTCGCTCGCCGTCGACCCCAACCTGATGGGCATGGCAGAGGCGTCGGAGGACCCTGAGCTGCGCGGGTGGTACTCGCGGATGCTGGCGGCCGCCGGCAAGACGGCGACCTTCACGCTCCCGGACCACGACCCGGACATCGCCGCGCTGGCGCACGCCGGCGTGCTGTCCACCGGACCGCGCAGCTTCCTCCGCGGGCCGCGCGCCGGCGTCTGGGAGGTCCCGGCCACGTGGCACACCGATCTGGCCTTGCCGGCCGAGGGTGTGGTCCCCGACATCGAGACGCTCAACCTCGCGGTGGCCGCCGGGCGTCCGGACGTGGTGGTCGGTTCCGGCGGGCTCGCCCACGAGGGCGAGGGCACGGTGACCGGCCGGGCGGAGGTCCGGACGCCGTCGGGCCCCGCGCACGCGGTCGTCACCGACGAGGCCCTCACGCAGGCCTTCCTGGCCGCCACCGACCTGTCGGCCGCGGAGTCCGCGGCGTCCGCCCAGGAGACGGCCGGCGCCACCTCGGTGACGACGGCGTCCACCGCCGTCGAGGGGGCGCAGCGGCTGCTCGCCGAGACGGCCGCCGTCGTGAGCCAGGCGCCGTTCGACCCGCCGTCGCTGTCGATCGTCGCCCCCCGGAGCTGGACGCCCGACGCGAGCGCCGCGACGACGATCCTCGAGACGCTCGAGGCCGCGGACTGGGTCTCCACCACCACGCTGGACACGCTGTTCCTCCAGGACGCGCCGGACGTGCCGCGGACCGCCCTGCCGAAGCAGGCGCGCGCGAAGGCGGAGCTGCCCGCGGCCGACGTGAAGGCGCTCGAGCACGCACGGGACGCGATCGTGACGTTCTCGGCCGTGGCGGGCGAGGAGCACCCGGTCATCTGGCGACCGGGCGTGCGGCGTCTGGCCGCCCCGCTGTCGGTCGTGCAGCGCACCGACCCGGGCCTGCGCGAGCAGGTGGTGCAGCAGGTGCTGCAGGAGACGAACGAGATCACGCGGAGCTCTGTCACGGTGGTGCCGCGCCGGGAGATCAACTTCATCACCGACGTCGGCAACATCCCCGTCCGCGTGCGCAACACGCTCGACGTCGACGCGACGGTCACCGTGGTGCTGCGCCCGGACCACCCGCGGCTCACGGTCGACGAGCGCACCACGGAGACGGTCCCGGCCGGCCAGGAGCTGGACGTCCAGGTGCCGGTGCGCGCCATCGGCTCGGGCGACGTCGAGGTGACGGCGCAGGTGCTGACACCCAAGGGCGCGAAGATCAACGACGACTCGACGTTCCAGGTGCGCGTCCGCGCGGGCTGGGAGGAGGTCGGCACCTGGATCGCGGCGGGCCTGGTCGGCCTGCTGTTCCTGGCCGGCATCTGGCGCACCGTGCGGCGCGGCCGCTCACCCAACCGGGCCACCCGCGAGGACGTCGAGGAGGCCATCGTCTCCGGCGTCGAGGCGCAGGAGAGCACGCCGGCCACCACCGGCGCCCCGTGACGGGCCGTCGCGTGCCTCGGCGGGGAGTAGTGTTTCGGCCGCCGCACACGTCGGCACAGCCACCGGGCAGGGCCCAGACCACGGGAGTAGTCGCTTGACCCAGGAGAACACCGTGACCGCAGCAGCCGACCCCGCGTCGGAACCCGATCCCGGCGCGGGCACGCCTGCCGCGGCACCGCCGTCCCGCGGGCTGGGCCGCAACTCGATCGTCATGGCGGCCGGCACCGCGGCGTCCCGCCTGGGCGGCCTGGTGCGGAACATGATGCTGGTCGCCGCGATCGGTTCGGTGGGCAGCGTCGCCATCACGTTCGACGTGGCCAACAAGCTGCCGAACGTGCTGTTCGCGATCCTCGCGGGCGGTGCGCTCAACGCCGTGCTGGTGCCGCAGATCGTCAAGGCGTTCCGCGCGCACAACGCGCAGGAGCGCATCGACAAGCTGCTCACGGTGTCGGCACTGGGCATCCTCGTGATCACGTCGCTGCTCACCGCCGCGTCCGCGTGGGTGGTCATGATCTACACCGACGGCCTCAGCGCGGAGGAGCTGGCGCTTGGCACCGTGTTCGCCTACTGGTGCATCCCCCAGCTCTTGTTCTACGGCCTGTACACGCTGCTCGGCCAGGTGCTCAACGCCCGCGAGCAGTTCGGCCCGTTCATGTGGGCGCCCGTGGCCAACAACGTGGTGTCGGTCATCGGTTTCGGCGTGTTCCTGCTCGTGTTCGGCGGCGCGCCGGACCTCGGCATCAACGACCTGGACTCCTGGACCACGCCCCGCACTGTGCTGCTGGCCGGCACGGCGACGCTCGGCATCGTGGCGCAGGCCCTTGTGCTGCTCGTGCCCCTGCTGCGGTCCGGCTTCCGCTGGCACCTGCGGCTCGGCCTGCGCGGCATCGGGCTGCGCTCCGCGGGCTCGGTGGCGGTCTGGTCGCTCGCCGCCGTGGTGCTGGAGCAGGCCGGCATCCTCTACCTGACCCGGGTGGCGTCCGCGGCCGGTGCGGCCAGCACGGACGCCCAGGCCGTCGCGGGCAACGGCTCGTACACGCAGGCGCTCCTGATCTACCTGCTCCCCCACTCGCTCGTCACGGTGTCCATCGCGACCGCGCTGTTCACCGGTATCAGCAAGGCCGCGCAGGACGGCGACACCGACCGCGTGCGCAGCGACCTCTCGCTGGGGCTGCGCACCATCGGCGTCTTCACCGTGTTCGCCACGGCCGTGTTCACCGTCCTGGCGGCTCCCGCCACGGCCTTCATCGTGCCGACGGCGGGACGCGAGGGCACCGCGCTCATCGCCCCCGTGCTGGTCGCGTTGTCGTTCGGTCTGGTGCCGCTCGGCGGTATGGCCCTCATGAAGTGGGTCTACTACGCCTACGAGGACGGCCGCTCGGTCTTCTGGATCACGGTGCCGTCCACGTCGATGCTCGTGCTCGGGCTGGTCGCCGCGCAGATCTGGCTGCCGATCGAGACATGGGTGATCGCGGCCGGTGCGAGCTACGCGCTGGCGAACTGGGTCACCGTGCTGCTGCGCACCCGCGGGCTCAAGACGAAGTTGAACGGGCGCCTCGACGGCGGCCGCATCCTGACCCTGCACGCGAAGGCGCTGCTGGCCGCCGTCGTGTCCGGCGCGGCCGGCTGGGGCGTCTACCAGCTCGTGGGCGGGTTCGACGTGCTCTCGTTCGGCCGGGGCTGGGTGCTCACGATGCTCAGCGGCCTCTGGGTGAGCGCGCTCGGCGGCCTGGTGATGGTGGTCGTCTACGTGGTGCTGCTCCGGCTGCTGCGGGTCAAGGAGCTGGACGGGCTGCTCGCCCCGGTGCTGGCGCGCTTCCGGCGCTGACCGGCGACCGGGAGCACACGGAAGCGCAGATCGCTGATCTGCGCTTTCGTTGCATTCGGGCGACATTTCCGCGGGCCGTCAGCGGTTCCGCGTAGCATGGCGACGGTGCGTGATCGCCGAGGTCGCGCACCTGTTAGTGTCCCCCGAGCGAGCGAGGAGGTCCGCGTGAGCACCGTCGAACCAGGCACCGTGCTGGTCGAGAGGTACAGGCTCGACCAGCAGGTCTCGACCGACCTCGCCGCGACCACCGCCTGGGAGGCTCGTGACCTGATCCTGGACCGCGAGGTGCGGGTGACGCTCGTGACCGGGCCCTACGCGGGCGACGCCCTCGACTCCGCGCGGCGGGCCGCGCTCGTCACCGACCCCCGCCTGGTCCGGGTGCTCGACGCCGGTGCGGACGCCCAGGACCGCCGGTACGTGGTGACCGAACCCCACACCGGCACCACGCTGACGGAGATCGTCTCGAGCGGGCTGGTGGACGAGCAGCAGGCGCGCGCCATCGTGGGCGAGGCGGCCTCCGCGCTCGCCGTGGCGCACGCGCGCGGGGTCCATCACACCGCGCTGCGGCCCGAGGCGGTCCGTGTCGACGGCCACCAGGTCAAGGTCACGGGCCTGGGCCTCGACGGCGGCCTCGCCTCCGGTGACACGCTCAACGGCCGGCCCGCGCAGCTCGACGCACAAGGTCTGGTCGCCCTCCTCTACTACGCGATGACGGCTCGCTGGCCCGGCCCCGACCTCGAGGCCGACTGGATCGCGAAGGACACCCTGATCCCGCTGCCCGCGCAGCTCGACGCTTCCGGCGCCGTGGCGCCCCTGTCCACGCTGGTCCCCCACGTGGACGCCGACATCGACGCCCTGGTGTCCCGGACGTTCGACGCGTCCGGCGGCTCCGGCGGCCCGATGAACCCCGACGACGTGACCACGGCCCTCGCGCCGTGGGGAGAGGTTTCCGTAGTGGCATCGCTGCCTGGATTCGTTCAGCCTGAGCCGGAGGGTCCGCGACGCCAGTCCATCGCCGACGCTTTCAGCGGTGAGGGTGCCCCGCCCGTACGACGCCCGGTGTCCGGCCGGATCGCACGCTCCGACGAGACGCTGGCCGCGGGGGCGGGTGCCGTGCCCGCCGGCTACCCCGAGCCGCAGAGCGACTACACCTACGAGCCGCAGGCCTACGGCCAGCAGCACGCACCGGTGCCGCCGCCTCCGCCGGACGGCGCGACGCAGGCGTTCGACCAGTTCGGCCAGCCGGTCGCCGTAGGACAGCCGGGGTACGACCAGGCCCAGTACGCGCCCGGCGCGCCGCAGCAGTATCCGCCCCAGTTCGCGCCCGGCGGTTACCCCCCGGACGGTGGTGGCTACCAGGAGCAGCCGGACGGCGGTTTCGCGACCCAGCCCGCACCCAGGCGCGGCGGCGTGAACCCCACGCCGATCGTGCTCGGCCTCGTGGGCGTGGCGGTCGTGGCCGGCCTCATCTGGGCGATCAACGCGGTGCTCATCCCGCCGTCCGACGTCATCGCGGATGCCTCCCCGTCCCCTTCCGTCTCCGCGTCGGCAGGCGGCGGGGCCACGCAGGAGGGTGAGAACAGTGCCGAACCCTCCGCTCCCCCGGAGACCGAGGCCCGTCCGGTGATCGACTCGGCGGCCCTGCTGGGCGAGCTGGAGTGGGAGGGCCAGACCATCGACCACCCCGAGGCGGTCGAGCGGGCCTACGACGCCGATCCGCAGTCGTTCTACTACACGACCACCTATGCACGCCCCGAGTTCGGCAACTTCAAGAAGTACCTGGGCATGGAGCTCAAGCTGCGCGAGCCCGCCTCGGTCACCAAGATCGAGCTGCTGACCAACACCCCCGGTGGCAAGGTGCAGATCCTCCGTGGCGGCGAGGGCGGCGAGGTGGTCGCGGAGGGTGCTTTCGCGAACACCACGACCTTCGAGCTCACCGAACCGGTCGTGAGCGACTCGTTCACCATCTGGATCACCGAGCTGCCGCAGGTCTCCGACGGCTTCCGGCTGGAGCTCAACGAGGTCGTGCTGAGCTGACGTCCGGCGTCGCCGGCAGCGTACCGGCGCGCACGGTGCGGCCCCGGGCAGACATCTCCCCACCGGGAGAGACTGTCCGGGGCCGTTCTCCGTCTCACCACGGAGTGGCCCCTTCTATCCATCGAAATTCGTCGATATCGTGTGGCACGACTCACGTCCACGACCGCGCCGAGGACGACGTCGGCTGGAACACTGGGACACGCCCGCGTGTTGATGCGTGTGCCCATGGAACTCGAGGAGACAACCTTGACCGAACAGACCACCGCACCGGCAGCCGGGACCGAGACGCCCGTGCTCGACGTCGTCATCGTGGGGTCCGGCCCCGCGGGATACACCGCAGCGATCTACGCGGCGCGTGCCGGCTTCGCGCCCGTGGTCATCGCCGGTTCGGTCACCGCGGGCGGCGCCCTGATGAACACCACCGAGGTGGAGAACTTTCCCGGGTTCCCCGCCGGCATCCAGGGTCCCGACCTCATGGAGGCCATGCGCGAGCAGGCGGAGAAGTTCGGTGCCCAGGTGGTGTGGGACGACGCCGAGCAGGTCGAGCTGACCGGTGACATCAAGACGATCGTGACCGGTGGCGGCGAGACCTACCGCGCCCGCGCGGTGATCCTGTCGACCGGCTCCGCCTACCGCGAGCTGGGCCTGGCGGACGAGAAGCGACTCTCGGGCCGCGGCGTGTCGTGGTGCGCCACGTGCGACGGCTTCTTCTTCCGCGACCAGGAGATCGCCGTGGTCGGCGGCGGCGACTCCGCGATGGAGGAGGCCACGTTCCTCACGCGGTTCGCCTCCAAGGTCACCGTCGTGCACCGCCGCGACGACCTGCGCGCCTCGAAGATCATGGCGGAGCGCGCCGTCGCGGACCCGAAGATCGAGTTCGCCTGGAACAGCGAGGTCGCGGGTATCAACGGTGAGGACAAGGTCGCGGGCGTGAGCCTGCGCGACACCGTGACCGGTGAGATCCGCGAGCTGGACGCGACCGGCCTGTTCGTCGCGATCGGCCACGAGCCCCGCACCGACCTGGTCAAGGGCCAGGTCGACCTCGACGAGAACGGCTACATCCTCGTCGAGGGGCGCAGCACGCGCACCAACCTCCCCGGCGTCCTCGCCTGCGGCGACGCCGTGGATCACACCTACCGCCAGGCGATCACGGCGGCCGGGTCCGGCTGCGCCGCGGCGCTCGACGCCCAGGCGTACCTGGACTCGCTGAACGACTGATCAAGGAGATTACGGATGAGCACCATCAAGGTCACCGACGACACCTTCAAGACCGAGGTCCTCGACTCCGACATTCCTGTCTTCGTCGACTTCTGGGCCACCTGGTGTGGTCCGTGTCGCATGGTGGCACCGATCCTCGAGGAGCTGTCCGAGGAGTACGAGGGCAAGATCAAGATCGTGAAGATCGACACCGACGAGAACCGTCAGACCGCCATGGACTACGGCATCGTGTCGATCCCGACGCTCAACGTCTACAAGGGCGGCGAGGTCGTGAAGTCGATCATCGGGGCGCGGCCGAAGCGTGCGCTGACCCAGGAGATCGACGAGGTCCTCGCGGGCTGACCGCCCGCCGCCGCACCTGGAGCGCGTGCCCGGTCCCTGGACCGGGCGCGCGCTCCTCTGCGTCGTGGCTGCTCCGCGCCCCCCGTAACCTCACCGTTTCGCCACGAACGGCCCTGTGCCTGGACCCGGCCGCGTGCGAGACTGGCGGGCGTGAACGAGCTTCCCGAGACTGCCGGTAACCGCCTCGACCCGTGGTTCGGTTCGTACGCGGCGCGAGCGCACGGCATGCGCGCGTCGGAGATCCGGGCGCTCTTCGCGGTGGCGAACCGCCCTGAGGTGGTCTCGCTCGCGGGCGGCATGCCGTACCTCGAGGGCCTTCCGCTCGACGTCATCGCCGACACGATGCAGCGACTCATCGCCACCAAGGGCACCACGGCGCTGCAGTACGGGTCCGGGCAGGGCGAGGAGTCGCTGCGCGAGCACATCACGCAGGTGGTCGCCCTCGAAGGGGTCTCGGCCCACCCGGACGACGTCGTCGTCACCACCGGCTCGCAGTCGGCCCTCGACCTGGTCACACGCATCTTCGTGGACCCGGGCGACGTGGTCGTCACCGAGGCGCCGTCGTACGTCGGCGCGCTCGGCGTCTTCCGTTCCTACCAGGCCGACGTCGTCCAGGTGCCCCTCGACGCCGACGGTCTCGTGCCCGAGGAGCTCGACGCCGCGCTCGCCCGGCTCGCGACCGAGGGCCGGCGCGTGAAGTTCCTGTACACCGTGCCGAACTTCCAGAACCCGGCCGGGGTCACGCTGTCCGCCGCCCGGAGGCCTCAGATCCTCGAGATCTGCCGCCGCCACGGCGTTCTCGTCGTGGAGGACAACCCGTACGGTCTGCTCGGGTTCGACGACGAGCCGCTGCCGGCGCTGCGTTCCTACGACACCGACGGGGTGCTGTACCTGGGGTCGTTCTCGAAGACCTTCGCCCCCGGATACCGGGTGGGCTTCGTGATCGCGCCGCACGCCGTGCGCGACAAGCTCGTGCTGGCGAGCGAGTCCGCCGTGCTGTCGCCGTCGAACGCGTCGCAGCTCGCGGTCGCGACATACCTCGAGACCTGCGACTGGAAGGCCCAGATCAAGGACTACCGGGAGATGTACCGCGACCGTCGCGACGCGCTGGTCGGCGCGCTCGGCGAGTACCTCCCGACCGCGTCGTGGAACGTGCCGCGCGGTGGATTCTTCGTGTGGGTGCGCCTCCCCGAGGGCCTCGACGCGCGGGCGATGCTGCCGCGCGCCGTCACGGCGCGCGTCGCCTACGTGCCCGGCACGGCCTTCTACTACGACGGCAGCGGTTCCGACCACATGCGCCTCTCGTTCTGCTTCCCGACGCCGGAGCGCATCCGCGAGGGCGTGCGCCGCCTGGCCGGTGTCGTGAACGCCGAGTCCGAGCTGGTGCAGATCTTCGGCACGTCCGCCCAGCCGGACCCCGACGCCGAGGACGTCGAAGGCCCCGCACCCGACCTGGCCTGACTCTCCTCGCGTCAGACGTGCAGGTCACCAGGGTGACGTGCGCGTCTGACACGATGGCTGCCGAACCGATGATCCGTCCCGACCGAGTGAGCCCTCGATGACCAGTCCCGCCTCAGCCGCCGACGCGTCGGCGTCGTCCGCCCCCGCCCCTGCCGCGCCCGACGACGCCGACCGCAGTCCCCTGGTCGTCGTCCTCGCCGGCGGCCTGTCGCACGAGCGCGACGTGTCGATCCGCTCGGGCCGCCGGGTCGCCGAGTCGCTGCGCTCCACCGGGCTCGATGTCGTGGTGCACGACGTCGACGCGGACCTGCTGCCTTTCCTGCGCGACACGCGACCGGACGTCGTCTGGCCGCTGCTGCACGGCGCCTCGGGCGAGGACGGCTCGGTGCGGGACGTGCTCGAGATGGCGCGCGTGCCGTACGTCGGCACGGGTCCCCGTGCCAGCCGGGTCGTCTGGAACAAGCCCATCGCCAAGGCCGCGCTGCTCGAGGCCGGGCTTGCCACCCCGGACTACGTGACGCTCCCCCAGAGCCTCTTCCGGGATCTCGGGGCGCAGCCGGTGCTCGACACGATCGTGCGACACGTCGGGCTGCCGCTGGTGGTCAAGCCGACGGAGGGCGGATCCGCACTCGGCGTGAGCATCGTGTCCCGGGCCGAGGACCTGCCGCGCGCCATGGTCGAGTGCTTCGCCTACGGGGAGACCGCGCTCATCGAGCGCGCGATCGACGGGGTCGAGCTCGCCGTCAGCGTGATCGACGGCCCGGACGGCGCCGAGGCGCTGCCCGCGGTCGAGATCGTGGCCGAGGACGGGTACGACTACGCCGCCCGGTACGTCGCCGGCGAGACGGAGTTCTTCGCCCCTGCTCGCCTCACCCGGGAGCAGGCGACGCACGTCGCCGACGTCGCCGTGCGTGCGCACCGTGCTCTTCGGCTGCGACACCTGTCACGCACCGACCTGATCCTCGACGGCTCCGGTACCGCACACGTCCTCGAGGTGAACGTGGCACCCGGCATGACCGAGATGTCGTTGCTGCCGCAGGCCGCCACTGCCAGCGGGCGCGACCTCGCGGAGCTCTACCGATCGATCGTCGACAGAGCGCTGCTCCCGGCGCGGTAGCCCGTTCGTCGTGCGAAAAGGGCCGGCACCCTGACGGGGTGCCGGCCCTTTTCCTGTCCGTGCGCCGCCTCAGTCCTCCGACGGCGGCTTCAGCAGACCGCGTTCTTCCGGCGCCATGACCTGCAGAATCCGGTTGAGGTCCTCCACCGAGGCGAACTCGACGGTCATGCGGCCCTTCGTCTTGCCGAGCGCGACCTTCACCCGCGTCTCGAAGCGGTCGGAGAGCCGCGTCGCGAGCTCGTCCACCGCCTCGCTCCGCGTCCCGGCCCGAGGCGCCTTCCGCGTCTTGCCGGCGCCACCCTCGGACTCGGTGAGCATCACGATCTCCTCGGTCGCACGCACCGAGAGTCCCTCCGAGACGATGCGCTGCGCGAGCCGCTCGATCTCGGCGCCGTCGCTGAGACCGAGCAGCGCGCGAGCGTGGCCGGCCGACAGCACGCCCGCCGCGACCCTGCGCTGCACGAGTGGCGGCAGGCGCAGCAGCCGCAGGGTGTTCGAGATCTGCGGGCGGCTGCGGGCGATGCGGGTGGCGAGCTCCTCGTGGGTACAGCCGAAGTCGTCGAGCAGCTGCCGGTAGGCGGCGGCCTCTTCGAGCGGGTTCAGGTCGGAGCGGTGCAGGTTCTCCAGGAGTGCGTCCCGGAGCATGTCACCGTCCTCGGTGTCGCGGACGATCGCGGGGATCGTGTCCAGCTCGGCGGCCTGCGTCGCACGCCAGCGACGCTCGCCCATGATCAGCTCGTACTCGCCCGGAGCATCCTTGACCGGGCGGACGACGATCGGCTGGAGCACGCCGATCTCCTTGATGGAGTCAACCAGCTCGTCGAGGTCACCCTCGTCGAAGACCGTCCGTGGCTGCCACGTGTTGGGTCGGATGGCGGTGACCGGTAGCTCGGCGAACCGAGCCCCCGGGACAGGAACCAGGTCCGCCGTTTCACGTGAAACGACACCGGGCTCGCTCTGCTCCCGGCCGAAGAAGGTGTTGTCGAGAGCCGACGCGCTGCCACCCTCGGCAGCCTCGTTCGCGACCGACAAGCGGCCGCTCGCGATCGCGGAGTCCCACTTCACCGTGCTGGGCCGCGGGCCCGAGCTCTTGGCCGGCTTGCGCTCCTGCGGTGCCTCGGTCGGCGTCGCCTCGACGGGCGGTACGCCGGCCTCAGGCTCGACCGTCACGTCGGGCGCGGACGGGCGCTCCGCCACGACGGTCGCGACCGTGCCCCCCGGCCCGCTGCTCGCGTCGTCGGACTCGCCAAGTCCTGCGCCGGGCGCCCGTTCGTCCAGCTCAGGACCGGTGGGGATCAGGGCGCCCAGGCCCCGCCCGAGCCCGCGTCGCTTCGCACTCATCGTGTCTCCTCGTCGGTTCCGGTCCGGCGTCGAGCACGGACAGGTTGTGTCTCCATCGGCACGGCGCGCTGCACGAGCCGTTCGTCATCGCGGACCATCAGTCCTGCGCACCCACCGCTTCCGGCTTCATCGCACGGCGAGGGCTCGAACCCCCCTGGCCGCGCTCAGCGAGCTCGCGGGACGCCTGAAGGTATGCCAGCGCACCGGTCGACGTCGCATCGTAGGTCATCACGGTCTGCCCGTAGCTCGGGGCCTCGGAGATGCGGACCGATCGCGGGATCGTCGTCTTGAACGTCTCCGCCGGGAAGTGTGACCGCACCTCCCCCGCCACCTGCTGCGCCAGGTTCGTGCGTCCGTCGTACATGGTGAGCAGGATCGACGAGACCCGCAGTTCCGGATTCAGGTGGGAACGGATCAGGTCGATCGTCTTGAGCAGCTGGCTGAGGCCCTCGAGTGCGTAGTACTCGCACTGGATCGGGATGAAGACCTCCCGGCCGGCCACGAACGCGTTCACCGTGAGCAGGCCCAGGCTGGGCGGGCAGTCGATGAGCACATAGTCGATCCGCTCCTCGCCCGCCGCCAGGCGGTCAGCGAGATACTTGTCGATCGCCTTGCGGAGCCGTGTTTCACGTGAAACGAGCGAGACGAGCTCGATCTCGGAACCCGAGAGATCGATGGTCGCCGGCACGCCCCACAGGTTCGGGATGTCAGGGCACTCTTGGACCGTGCTCGCGAGGGACTCCCCTTCGACGAGGATCTCGTAGACCGACGGCGTCCCCGCCCGGTGCTCGATACCGAGCGCGGTGGACGCGTTCCCCTGGGGGTCGTTGTCGATCACCAGGACATTGAGTCCGGACTGAGCCAGGCCGGCGGCGATGTTCACCGTGGTGGTCGTCTTGCCGACGCCGCCCTTCTGGTTCGCCACCGTGATGATGCGAGTCTTCGGCGGGCGCGGGAAGCGGCGCCCCTGAAGTTCGATGCGTCGACGAGCGTCCATGGCGAGCTCGGCGGCGACAGGAGTCGTGTCGTCAACGGCAGGGACGGTGGCGATGAGGGCTGAACGACGCTCGTCATCGCTACCGTGCGGGCCGCCTGTGGGCTGCTGCGTGCCGTGGGCCGTCTCCGCTGCCCCGGACGTTTCACGTGAAACGCCGGGAGCGGAGAGGCTCTGCACAGGAATCGGATCCGTCACGCCGCCACTGTAATCGCTGGCCACCGCATCTGGCTCGGCCTCCGACGCGGTTTCTCGGTCGGAATGTGTGAATTCCGCATCCACGTACGCCACCTCCTCGTCGTCGTCGACGACTGCGTGCCCGATCACAGCCGGCGCCGCATTGACGGCCGCGTCGAGTGCCTCGCTGGCTCGCTTGATCGCGTCCGCTGGCACGGGCCGATCTGTCGGCAGCTCGTCCATCAGATCGGGATCGTGCTCCTGTGCGAGCTGAGCCGAGGCACCGCCAGAGAGCTCAGCGGCCGGACCCGCCTCAGGCTCGACCTCGTCGGCCTCGGCACGGTCCTCTGCGGCAGAGCCTCCTGGCTCGTCCCCGGGCAACCCTGCACCGGTGCCGTCGCCAGGGAGAAGCGGTGCACTGCTCGTCGAGGCATCTTCGCCCGCGCTGTCGGGCTCCTCTGCGGCGGGCATCGTCACGGACTCGATCAACTGACTCAACACCGCTGCGCTCCTCGTGTCTGCACCATCCTGACCCCACACCTCGTCCCTCGGCACGCCCGGCGCGGGCTCCGGCCGGGGTGGCGCCATGTCCACCGATGACGGCACCGACTGGGCGGCGCCGTTCGAGCTCGTGCGCGGCCCGTGGTCGGGTTCCTGGTCCGAAGCCGGCTCGCTCGTATCCTGAGCAGCATCGGTGTCGCCGGCAGCTGCGTCGCTGACGGGAGCGGCGGCGCCCGAGTCCGTCACACCGTTGTGCTGGGCGCCGTTCCCCTGCGCGCCGTTGTGCTCGTTCTCCGCCGCGCCGTCCTCGGCCAAGTCCTCGACGCTCCCGCTCTCGGTCTCGACCGGCACCTCCAGGGTCGAGACGCTGGTGGCTCCGCCGGAACGGACGGCGGGGAGGTCGAGGCCGCCCTCCTTCGCCTCACGTTGTCCCCGTGCGCCGTCGATGGCCGGAGCGTCCGCGGCCGCCCTCGTCCCTCCCTCATGGGCTGGCCCTCCAGCCGCAGGCCCGGGGTCCCCGGTCGACCCGATCTCGACGGCTGCCCTTGCGCCGTCGTCAGTGCGCGCCGAGGTGCCTAGTTCCGTTGCCGACGGTCCGGCGACGCCGTCCTGGGGCAGAGCCACAGGCGCTGCCGACGTTGCCTCGGTCTCGTTCGTTGCCTCACCTGCGGAGGCGGGCGGGCCCGAAGCGGACGAGTCGGGCACAGTTACCGGGGCAGCCGGCACCGCCGCGGCTGCGGCCGCCGCCTTTCGCTTGGACTTTCGTCTGAAGAAGCACACGCGAGCAACGCTACGGTCGCGGACCTTCTCCGGGGTGCCGAAACGCCGACCCTGCAGCGATCAAGTTGGGCCGAGTCTGCACCACGTCTCCCTGGAGTCGCGGGACGCGACACGACACCGATCCGACGAGGCGGTTTGCCTCACGGCCGAATCGGTTTCACGTGAAGCAGATCTCGGGCCACGCCATCGGCCTGCTTCGACTCGGGGTCTCGTTTCACGTGAAACGACCATGGCCTCGGCACGGTATGTCGCATCTGGTATGCCCTCGAGCGCCAGGGCGCCTCCTAGCCTCAAGGGGTCAGGCCAACCGGTCCACGGAGGAGGCACCTTGCCCAGACTTGCTACCCGAGCGACATCCCTCATCGCAGCACTGACAGGAATTCTCGTCCTCGCCGTCGCGCCGCCCGCGACCGCTGCCACGTTCCTCACCCACGCCCAGGCTGCCAGTCAGCTCAGTGCCGCTAGCATCTCGTGGACGTCGAGCGGCGGGTGCAGCGACCGCAACGTCGCGACCTGCACCTCGTTCGACCAGGTTCGCCAGACCACCATCGACGGCATCCGAACGTTGAGGTCAGCGACCGGATGCGCCATCACGATCACGGGCGGCACCGAGACCGGCCACTCCAGCGGCACCTACAGTCACTGGAACGGCTACAAGCTCGATATCCGACACTCCGCCTGCGTCGACAGCTACATCACCAGCACGTTCACGTACGTCGGCTACATCTCCGGCTGGGGCCACCAGTACCGCTCCGGCTCCGGCAACCTGTACACCGACGAGGGCAACCACTGGGACATCCTCTACTACAACTGCGGCGGCTGCTGACGAGCGTCGCTCGGCCCTGAAGGGCGTCGAGCGGGGCGATTACCCCCTCGGTGACCGCTCCGTTCCACGTGAAACATCCTCAGCACTACTTCGACCGACGCGCGCGCAGGATCGTCGTCGACTCCACGCCCTCGACGGTCAGCCCCTCAAGGATCTCGGGCTCGGCCGCGCCGTACTTCCTGAGCACCTTTCGAGCCGGCTCGATCTCCTGCGCCACGTTCCGGCCCTTGAGGATGACCAGCTCACCACCCACACGTACCAGGGGAAGGCTCATCCGGGCCAGCTTCGACAGCGGAGCGACAGCGCGCGACGTGACGGCGTCGACCTCGAACGCGTCATGATACTCCTCCGCCCTGCCCCGCTTCACCTGCACGTTGGTGAGCCCCAGCTCTCCTGCGACCTCGGACAGCCACGTCGTGCGCCGCTCCATCGGCTCGACGAGAAGTACCTCGAGGTCGGGCCTCATGACCGCGATCACGATCCCCGGCAGCCCCGCACCTGAGCCGATGTCCGCCACGGCTCCCGTCGCTGGTAGATACTGCGCCACCGCCGCCGAGTTCAGGATGTGCCGCTCCCAGATGCGCGGAACCTCACGCGGTCCGATCAGCCCACGGAGCTCGCCCTGGTCCCGGAGCAGTTCCGCGTAACGCGTCACACCGTCGTAGGCGGCGCCGAAGAAATTTCGGACCGCTTCGCTGCTGCCCAGGGTCTCGCTGTCGAACACCTCGGCCTCGGCGCCGAACTCCCCCTGCCCCGCCACGTCCGATCCGCTCACGTCGGGTCCTCCACTCGCTGTCGGTAGAAAAGCCATGCGTACGAAGGGCCGGCACACGTCCTCGGACGTGCACCGGCCCCAGGCCGTGGCCGATGAAATCAGTCCGCGGCCACCGCCGCGGGCGCCGGCTGCACCACGACGTACCTCTCGGGCTCCACCCCCCGCGAGTCGCTGACCAGCCCCGCGGCCGCCACGGCGTCGTGCACGACCTTGCGCTCGAACGCGTTCAGCGGCTCGAGCTCGACCTCGTCACCCGACGCCCGCACCCGCTCGACGGCCTCGGTCGCGAGCCGCGTCAGCTCGACCCGGCGTGCGGCTCGGAAGCCGCCGATGTCGAGCATCAGCCTGCTGCGCTCCCCCGTGCGGGTCTGCACGGCGAGGCGGGTCAGCTCCTGCATCGCGTCGAGCACCTCGCCGTCGCGGCCGATCAGCTGAGCGAGCGATTCGGCGTCGTCGGCCACTACCTCGACCGCGGCGCGGTCGTGCTTGATGTCGAGGTCGATGTCGCCGTCGAGGTCGGCGATGTCGAGGAACTCCTCGAGGTAGTCGGCCGCGATCTCGCCCTCCTCCTCGAGGCGCTTGATCCGGTCCTCCGAGTCAGCCACGGGGGCCGCGGGATCCGGCGCTGCCGTACCTGTGCTCGCGTTCATCGCGTCCTCCTCTACTTCTTCTGCTTGCTCTTGCCCGACGACGTCGGGGTCGAGCCCGACGTCGTACCGGACGGCTTGGGCTTGGAGCCAGGCTGCTTGCCGGGCGTCGTGCCGGAGGACTTCGGCTTCGCCCCCGGCTTGCTCGCCACCGAAGTACCCGACCCGGCCTCCGGTGCGGTCTCGGGTGCGTCCTGCGGCGCAGACTGCGCGATCGCAGGCCGCGTCGGCGCGGCCCCACCCTTCTGCCGGTTCTTCCGCTTCGGCTGCACGCGCTGGCCGGCCTTCGGCTGCTCGACCACAGGGGTCGCGTCCTCGATGATCTCGCCTCGCTTGGCGGCGCGCTTCGCGGCCTTGGCGGCCTGGCGCTCCTTCAGCTGCTTCTCGGCGAGGGAGCCCGGCGTCGGCATCCGCTTGATCGTGTAGTACTGCTGGCCCATGGACCAGATGTTGGTCACGGTCCAGTAGATCAGCACGCCCACCGGGAAGTTGACGCCGGAGATCGCGAAGACGATCGGCAGCATGTAGAGCATCAGCTTCTGCGTCTGCGCCATCGGACCCTCCAGGGCCGACGGCGGCATGTTCTTCATGGTGAGCTGCCGCTGCGTGGTGAAGGTCGTGACGCTCATCGCGACGATCAGCGCGATGACCACGATGCGGGAGACCATCGAGTCGGTCTGCAGGAAGACGTCGCTGAGCTGCGCACCGAACAGGGTGGACGACTCGATGTCACCCGCGACATCGCGGGTGATGGGGCCGATCGGGTCAGCGGTGCCCTCGGAGATCTGCTTGAGGCTGTTCAGCACACGGAACAGCGCGAAGAAGATCGGCGACTGGAGCAGGATCGGCATGCAGGACGCGAACGGGTTCGTGCCGTGCTTCCGGTAGAGCTCCATGGTCTCCCGTGTCATGTTCTCGCGGGAGGCCGGATCGGTCTTGCCCTTGTACTTCTTCTGGATGGCCTGCAGCTCGGGCTGGATCATCTGCATCCCGCGCGAGGCCTTGATCTGCTTGAAGAAGAGCGGGATCAGGGCGATCCGGATCACGATCACCAGGGCGACGATCGACAGGACCCAGGCGGTTCCGGGGCCCGAGGCCATGCCCAGGTTGGTGAACAGCCAGTGCGATCCGTAGATGATCCAGGCGACCACCCATTCGATCGGCCAGAGGAATGCGAAGAAGTCCATCGGTCAAGAAGCTCCAGAGTCGGTGACGCGAAGTCTGCGGGTGCGGGTGTCGTGCCGGCGGCCGGCGCCGGGGCAGGTCAGCCCTCGGCGTGGGTGTGCGCGCCGCGCGCGGGCGGCACGTCGTCGACGCCGCCGAGACTCCACGGGTTGCACCGCAGCAGGCGCCACAGCGCGAGACCCAGCCCGCGCAGCGCGCCGTGGCGCCGGAGCGCGATCAGGGCGTACTGCGAGCAGGACGGGTAGTACTTACAGCTCGGGGGGCTCATCGGGCTGATGAACGCCTGGTAGAACCGGACCATCCCCACCAGGAGGGTCACCGGGAGCCGACCGATCAGGGAGGGCTCGCGCGGCGGTGCCTCACCCTCGGGCGCGGGGATGGTGGTCATCTCTTCCCGTCTCCCGTCGCACGTGCCACGGCACGCCGCAGGCACGAGTCGAGGTCGCGGTCCAGGTCCGCGTACGTGGCGCCCGCCGACGGCGGAAGTGCCCGGACGACGGCGCGAGCCGCCGACGGCAGCACGGAGAGGTGCCCCGCGGCGGCGGCACGGAGCCGGCGCTTCACGAGGTTGCGCTGCACGGAGTTACCCACAGCCTTGGAAACGACAAAACCGACCTGTGGAGTTCCCGCGCCTGCATCCGGGACGTTCTCGTCCGGTACCAGGAGGTGAACCACCACGGTCGATCGACCTGCACGCGTGCCGCGGCGCACCGTCCGCTCGAAGTCGACGGAACGGCGCAGACGGTGCGCCGCAGGCAACATGGCTCAGGCAGAGAGCTCGGCGCGACCCTTGCGACGGCGGGCCGCGAGGATGGCGCGACCGGCACGGGTGCGCATACGCAGCCGGAAGCCGTGGGTCTTGGCGCGACGCCGGTTGTTCGGCTGGAAGGTCCGCTTGCTCACGAGGTACTCCAAGAACGTCGGGGGAGGCACACCGTCTGTCCTCGACGATGCAGTGAAAGGTGGCCGCTCGGCATGACGATCGGCCTCGCCGACCCGGGGCCCGGCCCACTGGTCGCGGCCGACGTCGTTGAACGTGGCCCGCATCCCTGCATGGGCGCGCAGAAGTACCTGGAACGGCTGTCTGACGTTACGCCGCAGAGCCCCTCCGGGTCAAACCAGAACGGCGGGATCATGCGTGTCGCGCGCGCCACACCGCGCGCTCCAGAAGGTCGACCGACGGCCCCGGGCGACCTGCCTGTGTACCACTGTTTCCGGGGTGATCCGCGCAATCCACAACCTGTGGACAACTGTGTGGACGGTGCCTCATCATGGCAGACTCCAAGACACCCCCAGCGCGCGCTCCACCCACGCACGAGACGAAGGAAAGCCAGTGGCCAACCCGGACGAGAACATCGGCGACGTCTGGGCACAGACCCTGACGGCGCTCGAGGCCCGGCCCGACATGAGCCCCCGGCAGCTCGCCTTCATCCGTCTCGCCAAGCCGATGGCCGTCCTGGACGACATGGTCTTCATCGCGGTGCCGCACGAGCAGACCCGCACCTATCTCGAGACGGCGGTACGCGACGACCTGGTCTCCGCCATGTCCTCCGTGCTCGGCCGCGACGTCCGTTTCGGCATCACGGTAGACCCTGAGCTCAGCAGCAGCACGTTGGCCGGCCCGTCGCAGATCTCCGGTCCTGCCACGCTGTCCCTCGAGCAGGAGCCACCCGAGCCCGAGCAGGCGCAGATGCCCATCGCGCCGCTGCCGGCACCCAAGCCTTCCGCCGAGCCCACCCGGCTGAACCCGAAGTACATCTTCGAGACGTTCGTCATCGGCTCGTCCAACCGCTTCGCGCACGCGGCCGCCGTCGCGGTCGCCGAGGCGCCGGCCAAGGCGTACAACCCGCTCTTCATCTACGGCGACTCGGGGCTGGGCAAGACCCACCTGCTGCACGCCATCGGGCACTACGTCCACAACCTCTATCCACACATCCGGGTGCGGTACGTGAACTCCGAGGAGTTCACCAACGACTTCATCAACAGCATCGGTGAAGGCAAGGCCGGCGCGTTCCAGCGCCGCTACCGCGACGTGGACGTGCTCCTCATCGACGACATCCAGTTCCTGCAGGGCAAGGAACAGACGATGGAGGAGTTCTTCCACACCTTCAACGCACTGCACAACGCCAACAAGCAGGTCGTCATCACGTCGGACGTCCCGCCCAAGCAGCTCAACGGGTTCGAGGACCGGCTGCGGTCCCGCTTCGAGTGGGGCCTCATCACCGACGTCCAGCCGCCCGACCTCGAGACCCGCATCGCCATCATGCGCAAGAAGGCGGCGAGCGAGCACCTCGACGTCCCGGCCGACGTCCTCTCCTACATCGGTTCGCGGATCTCGACGAACATCCGCGAGCTGGAGGGCGCGCTCATCCGCGTCACCGCGTTCGCGAACCTCAACCGGCAGCAGGTAGACCTGGCGCTGGCCGAGATAGTGCTCAAGGACCTCATCACCGATGACGACGACACCGCCGAGATCACACCGGCCGTCGTCATCGCGCAGACCGCCGCGTACTTCGGGCTGACCATAGACGACCTGTGCGGCTCGTCACGGTCGCGGGTGCTGGTCACCGCGCGCCAGATCGCCATGTACCTCTGCCGGGAGCTCACCGACCTGTCGCTCCCCAAGATCGGTCAGCAGTTCGGCGGTCGCGACCACACCACCGTCATGCACGCGAACAAGAAGATCGCGGGCCAGATGGCGGAGCGGCGCTCGACCTACAACCAGGTCACCGAGCTCACGAGCCGGATCAAGCAGCAGCAGCGCGGCTGACCTCCGCCCCGCTCTTCCGCCCTGACTGATCGGGCAGAACCCCGGTTTTCTGGCGAATCCCCACCCCTGTGCACAGCCTCGCTCGTGCGCAGGGGTGTTGCGTATACGCACCTCCACAGGACTTTCCACACCCTGAACCGCGGATCCACGCAGTTCTCCCCACCCTGTCCCCAGGCATGTGGACAGTGCCTGTGCAGAAACTGGTGCCAAGACGCCAACCACCGATTCACACCTGGGGACAGACCTGTGGACGGGTGTGGACGAAGGCTCGATTTCTGTGGGCAGAGACCCCCTGATCGGTGGACAGCCTGTGGGTAGAAATTCGCTCTCCACAGGGGCCACTAGTTCTTGCACAGTTGCACCCACAGCTCCTCCACAGGAGAAAATGGGCTCTGACCTGCGACAAGACCGGATATCCCCAGTTTCCACAACACCTACTACGACTACGACAGATATCTCTCAGAGGGAATCCGCACGCCTTCATCAGGCCGAGCGAGCGCTCGTTCCACCCCTTCGAACATTAGTACGAGAGCCCCGGAGAAGTCCATCCACAGCCACCTCCTCTCGAGTGCCACCAGGTCCTCAACTCGCGTAGGGTTTCCTTCGACAGCCCAGGAACAAGAGGAGATGCAACGGCATGAAGTTCAGGGTCGAGCGCGACGTCCTCGCTGATGCCGTGACATGGACCGCTCGCACGCTCCCCACACGGCCACCGGCTCCTGTCCTCGCGGGCGTCCGCATCGAGGCGGACGCACAGGGCGTGATCAACCTCGCGAGCTTCGACTACGAGACCTCGGCGCGGTCCGAGATCCCCGCTGAGGTAGCCGAGCCCGGCACGGTGCTCGTCTCGGGCCGCCTGCTGGCCGAGATCTCCCGGGCGCTGCCCAACAAGCCTGTGGACGTCGCGCTCGAGGGCAGCAAGGTCGTCGTCACCTGTGGCGCGAGCCGGTTCACGCTCCTCACCATGCCTGTGGACGAGTACCCCGCACTTCCCGGGCTGCCTGAGGTGAGCGGCACCGTCTCCGGCGACGCGTTCACCCACGCCGTCGCCCAGGTGACCGTTGCCGCGAGCCGTGACGACACCCTGCCGTTGCTCACCGGCGTCCGGGTGGAGATCGAGGGCGAGCGCATCACGCTCCTGTCCACGGACCGCTACCGCCTTGCGCTGCGTGAGCTCACCTGGACCCCCGCCACTCCGGGGTTCTCCGCGGCCGCGCTGGTCCGGGCCCGCACTCTCAACGATGTCGCCAAGTCGCTCGGCTCGGGCGGCGGTCTCGTGAACGTCGGCCTGTCCACAGGCCAAGGCCTGGACCTGGTCGGATTCGAGGCCGGCGGCCGCCAGACCACGTCGCAGCTCGTCGAGGGTGACTACCCGGCGGTGCGCCGGCTGTTCCCGGACAGCACCCCGATCCATGCCGTCGTCGCCACTGCGCCGCTCATCGAGGCCGCGAAGCGCGTCAGCCTGGTCGCCGAGCGCAACACCCCCATCCGGCTCTCGTTCAGCGAGGGCCAGGTAGTCCTCGACGCCGGGCACGGGGACGACGCGCAGGCCTCGGAGGCGCTGGAGGCGGTCCTGGTCGGCGAGGACATCGCCGTGGCCTTCAACCCGCAGTTCCTGCTGGACGGGCTCGGTGCCCTGGGCACCGACTTCGTGCGGCTCTCCTTCACCCACCCCAACAAGCCGGTCGAGTTCACCGGTCAGGGCAGCCTGGACGGCGAGGACGACTCGTCCTACCGCTACCTGCTGGTCCCCATCCGCTTCACCGGCTGACGGCCCTCGTTCGACCGGCTGCGAGCCCTGGAATGCCGGGGCTCAGCCCCGGGTTGCACGGGATTATCAGCCTGCACCAAGGACGGCCGCCACAAGCGATGTCGTCCGATCGACCCTTGAGGAGCAAACGCACATGGTCACCCACATCGGCCTGGTCGGCCTGGGGAAGATGGGCAACAACATGCGGTCCCGCCTGCGCAAGGGCGGTATCGAGGTCACGGGCTTCGACCCGCGGCCCGAGGTGTCGGACGTCCCGACCCTGGCCGACCTTGCCGCGGCGCTCCCCGCGGAGAAGCGCGTCGTCTGGGTGATGGTTCCCGCGGGTGAGGCGACGCGCAGCGTGCTCGACCAGCTGGGCGACATCCTCGGCGAGGGCGACATCGTGATCGAGGGCGGGAACTCGCACTACGTGGAGGACCAGGAGCGTGCGGCCGAGCTCGCGGCAAAGGGCATCGGTTACCTCGACGTCGGTGTGAGCGGTGGCGTGTGGGGCCTTGAGAACGGCTACGGCCTCATGGTCGGCGGCTCAGCGGCCGACGTCGAGAGCGTCATGCCGGTGTTCGACGCCCTGCGCCCCGAAGGGCCCCGCGAGGAGGGGTTCGTGCACGCCGGCGGCGTCGGCGCGGGCCACTACGCGAAGATGGTGCACAACGGCATCGAGTACGGCCTCATGCAGGCCTACGCCGAGGGTTACGAGCTGCTCGCGGCCAAGTCGGACCTGATCGACGACGTGCACGGCACGGTGCGGGCATGGAGCCGAGGCACCGTCGTGCGGTCGTGGCTGCTCGACCTCATGGTCAAGGCGCTCGAGGAGGACCCGAAGCTCGCTCTCCTGGACGACTGGGTCGACGACTCCGGCGAGGGGCGCTGGACCGTCGACGAGGGCATCGACCTGGCGGTCCCGCTCCCGGTGATCTCCGCCGCGCTGTTCGCCCGGTTCGCGTCGCGCCAGGAGCAGTCGCCCGCGATGAAGGCGGTCGCCGCGCTGCGCCAGCAGTTCGGCGGGCACGCGGTGAAGAAGGCGGACTAGCCACAGGGACACGTACCATCACCTGTTGATGTACGTCTCCCACCTCTCCCTGCTGGACTTCCGGTCCTACGCGTCCGCCGACCTCGAGCTGGAGCCCGGCGTCAACGCGTTCGTCGGGCGGAACGGGCGCGGCAAGACCAACCTCGTGGAGGCCATCGGGTACGTGGCCACCCTCGGGTCGCACCGGGTGGCCACAGACGCCCCGCTGATCCGCTCGGGCGCCGAACGCGCCGTCGTCCGGACGCGCATCGTGCGCGGGGACCGGGCCAGCACGATCGAGCTGGAGATCACGCAGGGCAAGGCGAACCGGGCGCGGATCAACCGCGGCCAGCAGGTCCGGGCTCGCGACGTGCTGGGGATCCTGCGCACGGTGCTCTTCGCCCCGGAGGATCTCGCCCTCGTCAAGGGCGACCCCGACGGTCGCCGGCGGTTCATGGACCAGCTGCTGGTGCTGATGATGCCGCGGGTCTCCGCGGTGCTGTCCGACTACGAGCGGGTGCTGCGTCAACGCTCGGCGCTGCTGAAGTCGGCACGTGCGTCCCGCAGGTCCGGCGGCTCGGCCCGGTCGGAGAGTGCCGCCGCGGAGCTCGCGACGCTCGACGTCTGGGACGCGCGGCTCGCCGAGCTCGGCGCCGAGATCCTCTCGCTGCGCCTCCAGCTCGTCGCCGCGCTGCGCCCCGCGGTGGCGGCCGCCTACGAGCAGGTGAGCGATGCCGACGGGGACGCGGAGATCGCCTATCGTGCGTCACTGCCTGCGCTCGAGACCGGTCATCCACCGGAGTTGTCCACAGGCTCTGGGGATAACTCCACCCAGGTCGGACAGCTCCGTGACCTGCTGCTGGAGGCGCTCACCGAAGCCCGGCCACAGGAGCTGGAGCGCGGCGTGAGCCTCGTCGGCCCGCACCGGGACGACCTCGTGCTGACCCTCGGCGGTCTGCCGGCCAAGGGCTACGCGAGCCACGGCGAGTCGTGGTCCTTCGCGCTCGCGCTGCGGCTCGCGTCGTTCCGGCTTCTGGGGGGAGATCCGCAGAATTCGGCGGATTCACCCGCCTTCTGGGACCCCGATCTCGGGACCGACGCCGACCCCGTGCTCATTCTCGACGACGTGTTCGCGGAGCTCGACGTCCGTCGTCGGGAGCGGCTCGCCGACCTCGTCCTCCCGGCCCGGCAGGTGCTCGTCACAGCGGCCGTCCCGGAGGACGTGCCCGTGGTTCTCGACGGAGTACGGTTTCACGTGGAACCCGGGACGGTGACACGTGACTGACGACTCTCCACAACCCCCTGTGGATAACTCGGGACCTGAGCTGACCCCCGCGTCGGAGGTGGCGCGGGCCGCACTCAACCGTGCGAAGGCGGCTGCGCGCGCTCGCGGGCTGCGGCCTGGTTCGCCGGCGCGCCGGTCCCCGCTGGCGGAGCCCAGGACGAGCGGTCCCGGCCCGGGGGCGCGCGATCCCCAGCTGCTCGGCTCCGTGGTCGGCCGCTTCCTGCGGGAGAAGGGCTGGACCGAGGAGGTCTCGGTCGGCGGCGTCATGGGTCGGTGGCGCGAGGTCGTCGGCGGCGAGATC
Organism: Promicromonospora thailandica; assembly: GCF_024171955.1. Lineage (GTDB taxonomy): Bacteria > Actinomycetota > Actinomycetes > Actinomycetales > Cellulomonadaceae > Promicromonospora > Promicromonospora thailandica. The sequence goes on from NZ_JAMTCS010000007.1 coordinate 232,165, forward strand.
GCCGACCACTGCGCACCCGAGACGTTCGAGGACAAGGTGCTTGTCGTCCGTGCCGACTCAACGGCCTGGGCCACGCAGCTGCGGCTCCTGGTGCCGACCCTCCTGCGGCGGATGGCCGAGGAGATCGGTGAGGGCGTGGTCGAGGAGGTGACCGTGCTCGGCCCGGCCGGGCCTGGGTTCCGCAGAGGACCACGGTCGGTGCGCGGCCCCGGACCCCGGGACACCTGGGGCTGACCCCGGGAACGACGAAGGGCTCCCCGGCCGAAGCCGGGGAGCCCTTCTCAGCTCAGCTGCGCAGGAGCGTCAGCCAGAGATGTCAGGCGTTCTGCTGCATCCGCTTGCGGGCCCAGACCAGGGCGACGCCACCGGCGGCGAGCAGCGCGGCGAACGCCACGGCGCCACCGACGGTCGCACCGGTCGCGGCGAGCACCGGGGGCTCCTCAGCGGCGGGGCTGGGGGACGCGGACGGCTCGGCGGCGGGCACGGAGGCCTCCTCCGACGGCTCGACGACCGGCTCCTCGCTGGGCTCGGGCGACGGGGTGGGCTCGGCGCAGTCCTCCTCGAGGACGACGAGCTCGGTCGGCAGGAGTGCCGTGCCGTCGGGCTGGAGCACGTAGGCGCCCAGGTCCTCGGGGAACGCGTAGGCGTCGGAGGTCAGCGTGGCGACGATGCCCGCCTCGGACTTGCTGTACGTGATCGCCTCGGTGCTCTCCGGGAGCACGACGTCGTCGAGGCTGGCGGCGCAGCCCGCCACGGCCTCCGGGATGACCGGCGAGACGAACTCGGCGGGCGGCGGGGTCTGGCACGCGGGGATCGAGCCGGACTGCGTCCAGTCGTACTTGTCGTTGTCGTACGCGTCGACGGTGACGGTCCAGTCGTGCGCGGCGTCGAGCGCCAGGTTGTCGTAGCGGCCCTGGAAGCCGTTCGAGAACTCCGTGTCCTCACGGGTCTCACCGTCGATGACGACGGTGACGTTGGCACCCGAGTAGTACTTGAGGTCCACGTTCACGAACCCGCAGTCAGCGGAGACGCTCGGGGTGTGCGCGGACGCAGGGGCGGCCATGGCGACCATTCCGCCCAGAGCCAGTGCGGCGAGAGTGCCGCCGGCGAGAAGCTTCTTCACTCTGTTGCCCTTCGAAGAGAGAGACGGCAGCGCGAGTCGCGCTGATGACCGGTCGGCGCTATTAGAGCAGAAAACGACAAATCAACGAAATGTCTCCTTCTGCGTGCATATTGTCTGACCTTCGGCAGACGCCGACATGGCCGTCCCCTGACGATCCCGGGTGACAAGCGCGGTACTTCGAACGTGCGTTCTGGTAACCCCGACCAGAACCTCCGTGGGCCTTGACGGAGTCGTCGGAGACGGGTCGTACAGGGGCCGTGGGAGCCTGCTGGAACCCGGCCAGGACCCCAGAAATCACCCTGTGGAGAAAGGTTGTGGAGGAGTGCCTCCAAACACCCCAGGATCCCGGGTTTTCGCCGTTCAGAAGGTAGTATGGAGGGGTCAACCGCGCCGGGTTCCCAGGATCGTCCTGAGAGCCCGGAACGCTGAGCACCGACGAGCCGTCGGACAGCCCCCAGCACCCGAGCACGGCATGGACCTCAGGGGTCCGTGCTGCTCGTGCAGCCGCTGGTACGTCCGTCGTGGTGCGCATCGTGTGCCTGAAAGACGAGGAGCAACCCCGCCCGTGACAGAGCGAATCGACGGCGGCTACGACGCCGGGAACATCACCGTCCTGGAAGGTCTCGAGGCCGTTCGTAAGCGACCGGGCATGTATATCGGATCGACCGGTGAACGCGGGCTCCACCACCTTGTGTACGAGATTGTGGATAACGCTGTGGACGAAGCCCTCGCGGGCCACGCCACGGAGATCGACGTGCGCCTTCTGCCCGACGGCGGCGTGCGTGTCACCGACGACGGTCGAGGCATCCCGGTCGCGATGCACCCGACCGAGGGCAAGCCCACCCTCGAGGTCGTCATGACGATCCTGCACGCCGGCGGCAAGTTCGGTGGCGGCGGGTACGCCGTCTCCGGCGGCCTGCACGGCGTGGGCATGTCCGTGGTGAACGCACTGAGCACCCGGTTCGTCTCCGAGGTGCGGCGCGACGGGTACCACTGGCGCCAGGAGTACACCGAGGGCGGCAACCCGATCACGGGCGTCGAGCGCCTGGAGCCGCTGGCCGACGACGAGCACACCGGCACCACCCAGACGTTCTGGGCGGACGGCTCGATCTTCGAGACCACGGAGTACGACTTCGAGACCCTCCGCGCGCGGTTCCAGCAGTACGCCTTCCTGAACAAGGGCCTCAAGATCACGCTGACCGACGAGCGTGCCGGGCACTCGTCCGCCACGGACGAGGTCACCGGGGCCGAGCCCGAGGTGGCGGCCGACGGCGTCGAGGAGGTCGCCGACGCCGACGGGCAGTCGCAGGACGCGGCGCGCACCGTCACGTACAAGTACGACGACGGCCTCATGGACTACGTGCACCATCTCAACTCGGCGAAGCGCGTCGAGCTCATCCACCCCGACGTCATCTCGTTCGAGAGCGAGGACACCGAGCGCAAGATCGCGGTCGAGATCGCACTGCAGTGGACGAGCGCGTACAGCGAGTCGGTGCACACCTTCGCGAACACGATCTCGACCACGGAAGGTGGTACGCACGAGGAGGGTTTCCGTGCGGCGATGACCACGCTGGTCAACAGCTACGCACGCGACAAGGGCATCATCAAGGAGAAGGACGAGAACCTCACGGGTGACGACATCCGCGAAGGCCTCACCGCCGTCATCTCCGTGAAGCTCGGCGAGCCGCAGTTCGAGGGTCAGACCAAGACCAAGCTCGGCAACACGGAGGCGAAGACCTTCGTGCAGCGCGTGGTGCGCGAGCAGCTCACCGACTGGTTCGACGCCCACCCGAACGAGGCGCGTGACGTCATCCGTAAGGCAATCCAGGCCTCGCAGGCCCGCATCGCCGCCCGCAAGGCGCGTGAGGCGACCCGCCGCAAGGGGGTGCTCAACGGCGCCGCCATGCCGGGCAAGCTCAAGGACTGCCAGTCGCGGTTCCCGGACGAGTGCGAGATCTACGTCGTGGAGGGTGACTCGGCCGGCGGCTCCGCCGTCCGCGGCCGCAACCCGCACAACCAGGCGATCCTGCCCCTGCGCGGCAAGATCCTGAACGTGGAGCGGGCGCGGCTGGACAAGGCGCTGTCCAACGCCGAGGTCCAGGCGCTCATCACCGCCTTCGGCACGGGCATCGGCGAGGACTTCGACATCTCGAAGCTCCGGTACCACAAGATCGTGCTCATGGCCGACGCAGACGTCGACGGCCAGCACATCTGCACGCTGCTGCTCACCCTGCTGTTCCGGTACATGCGCCCGCTCATCGAGCACGGACACGTGTACCTCGCGCAGCCGCCGCTGTACCGCATCAAGTGGAGCAACGCCCCGCACGACTACGTGTACTCCGACCGGGAGCGCGACGCGTTCCTCGAGGCCGGCGCGGCGCAGGGCAAGCGCATCCCCAAGGACAACGGCATCCAGCGCTACAAGGGCCTGGGCGAGATGGACTACTCCGAGCTCTGGGACACCACCATGGACCCGGACCACCGGACCCTGCTCCAGGTGACCATGGACGACGCGGCCGCCGCCGACGAGATCTTCTCGATCCTGATGGGCGAGGACGTGGAGTCCCGGCGCACCTTCATCCAGCGCAACGCCAAGGACGTGCGGTTCCTTGATATCTGAGGAGTGAGCTTGCGAGCCCCGCAGGATGTCAACGTGAGCCCAGACATCTGACGCGACACGGCGCGGGGCGGACGGCCCCGGACGATGTCGACGTGAGACGAAGTGACACGCCCACCGGCGTGGAAAGGAAGTACAGACGGTGACGGACGAGACCCCCGGCGTGGAGAACTCCGACGACGGAATGCCCACAGAGGACGCGCGCGTCGCGGTGCATCACGGCCGCGTCGAGCAGGTGGACCTGCAGCTCGAGATGCAGCGGTCGTACCTCGACTACGCGATGAGCGTGATCGTCGGCCGGGCGCTGCCCGACGTGCGAGACGGGCTCAAGCCGGTGCACCGCCGGGTCATCTACGCGATGTACGACGGCGGCTACCGGCCCGACCGGGCGTTCTCCAAGTGCTCGCGCGTCGTGGGCGACGTCATGGGCAAGTACCACCCGCACGGCGACACCGCGATCTACGACACCCTCGTGCGCCTGGTGCAGGACTGGGTGCTGCGATACCCGCTCGTCGCGGGCCAGGGCAACTTCGGCTCGCCGGGCAACGACCCTGCGGCTGCCCCGCGGTACACCGAGTGCAAGATGGCGCCCCTCGCGATGGAGATGGTGCGCGACATCGAGAAGGGCACGGTCGACTTCCGGCCGAACTACGACGGCCGCACGCAGGAGCCCGTCGTCCTCCCCGCGCGCATCCCGAACCTCCTGGTCAACGGCTCGGCAGGCATCGCCGTCGGTATGGCCACGAACATCCCGCCGCACAACCTGCGGGAGGTGGCGGACGGCGTCCGCTGGCACCTCGCCCACCCCGAGGCCACGCGCGAGGAGCTGCTCGAGGCGCTCATGCAGCGCATCAAGGGCCCCGACTTCCCCACGGGCGCGCAGATCCTGGGCCACAAGGGCATCGAGGACGCGTACCGCACGGGCCGCGGCTCCATCACGATGCGTGCCGTCGTGAACGTCGAGGAGATCCAGAACCGGATCTGCCTGGTCGTCACCGAGCTGCCGTACATGGTCAACCCGGACAACCTGGCGTCGAAGATCGCCGACCTGGTGAACGACAACAGGATCCAGGGCATCGCGGACATCCGCGACGAGACGTCGGGCCGCACCGGTCAGCGTCTGGTGATCGTGCTCAAGCGCGACGCCGTCGCGAAGGTCGTGCTGAACAACCTCTACAAGCACACCCAGCTGCAGGAGAACTTCAGCGCGAACATGCTCGCGCTGGTGGACGAGGTGCCTCGTACCCTCAGCATCGACGCCTTCGTGCGGCACTGGACCACGCACCAGATCGAGGTCGTGCGCCGGCGTACCGAGTACCTCCTCAAGGAGGCGCAGGACCAGATCCACATCTACGAGGGCTACCTGAAGGCCCTCGACGCGCTGGACGAGGTCATCGCGCTGATCCGCCGCTCCCCTGACGCCGACCAGGCGCGGAGCGGTCTGATGGACCTGCTGGCGATCGACGAGCAGCAGGCGAACGCGATCCTGGCGCTGCAGCTGCGCCGCCTCGCGGCCCTCGAGCGCCAGCGGATCCTCGACGACCACGCCAAGCTGCAGGCCGAGATCGACGACTACCAGGACATCCTGGCGAAGCCGGAGCGGCAGCGGGCCATCGTGGGCGAGGAGCTCGACGAGGTCACCGACCGCTGGGGCGACGAGCGGCGCACCACGATCCTCCCGTACGACGGCGACATGTCGATGGAGGACCTCATCCCCGAGGAGGACGTGGTCGTCACCATCACGCGCGGTGGCTACGCGAAGCGGACGCGGACCGACAACTACCGCTCCCAGAAGCGGGGCGGCAAGGGTGTGCGCGGCGCGCAGCTGCGCGAGGACGACATCGTGGACCACTTCTTCACGACGACGACCCACCACTGGATGCTGTTCTTCACCAACCTCGGCCGCGTCTACCGGGCGAAGGGGTACGAGCTGCCGGAGGGCGGCCGCGACGCCAAGGGACAGCACGTCGCGAACCTCCTGGCCTTCCAGCCGGGCGAGCGGATCGCCCAGGTGCTCGACATCCCGGACTACGAGGCCGCGGACTACCTGGTCCTGGCCACGCGCCGGGGCCTCGTGAAGAAGACGCGGCTCGGTGAGTACAACTCCCCGCGGTCGGGCGGCCTCATCGCGATCAACCTGCGCGAGGACGCCGACGGCGCCGCCGACGAGCTGGTCTCGGCCCGTCTGGTGAACGCGGACGACGACCTCATCCTCGTGTCGCGCAAGGGTCAGTCCATCCGCTTCCACGCGGACGACGAGTCCATCCGCCCGCTGGGACGTGCCACGTCCGGCGTCACCGGCATGAAGTTCCGCGAGGACGACGAGCTGCTCGCCGCGGATGTCGTCGTGGAGGGCGCGGACCTCTTCGTGGTCACCGAGGGCGGGTTCGCCAAGCGCACGCGCATCTCCGAGTACCGCATCCAGGGCCGTGGCGGCCTGGGCATCAAGGTGGCCAACCTCGTGGAGGCACGGGGTGATCTTGTGGGTGCTCTTGTGACGCACGCGGACGACGAAGTGCTGGTGATCATGGAGCGCGGCAAGATCGTGCGGTCCGCGGTGGCCGAGGTCAACCTCACCGGGCGGAACACGCAGGGGGTAACCTTCGCAAAGCCGGACAAGGGCGACAGGATCATCGCCGTCGCGCGGAACGCGGAGCGTGAGGACGCGGGCGATGGGACGGGCGCCGTGGACGAGATCTCCGACGGCGAGTCGGCCGAGCGGGTTACCGTGGAAGAGATCCCGACCCCTGACGAAGTTCCGAGCACCCCTGAGGACAGCACCGGACGCGAGGACAGCTGATGACGAGTGACAAGAGCGGGCCCGTGCGCACGGCGTCGCCCGAGCTCGACGAGGACCTGGACGACACCAGGGTCCGCAAGGACGTGAACCGGGAGCCGACCCCGGCCGAGACCTCGGAGACGAAGCAGGCAGGGGCGGGCTCGGACGCACCCGAGACATCCGACACCGAGGCGGCGTCGGGCGGCAGCTCGAAGGACGGTGCCGCGCCGGAACCGGTCGCGGTCGTGACGCCGCCGGCGCCCCCGGCCCCGACCGGCGCCCGGCCGGCCAAGCCCGCGGGGGCGGCGACGTCGGACCAGGCCACGCCGAGCCCGGCCACGCCGGCCGAGGCCAAGCCCGCCCCGGGCGCGGCGCCGGCCGCCGCGTCGGCGCCGAAGCAGTCCGGTTCAGCTGTCCCGACGACCGGCGGGATCTGGCGCTCCGCCTATGAGGCGGGCCGCTCGGACAAGGACCAGGAGCCCGCGGAGGAGTCCGCGACCTCGCAGGCCGCCCCGCGTGACGCGAGCACCGAGGCGAAGTCGTGGAACCGCGTCACCGCCCCGGACGTGCCTCCGGCTCCCCCGGCGCCGGCCGACGGCTCGGAGGGCGTTCGCGCGGGTGCGATGAAGGCCGCTCAGGCCGCTCTCGACGCTGCCCGCAGCGCTGCCAAGAAGGTCTCGTCGATCGGGTCGGACGAGGAGGAGCGGACTTCCGCGGCGCCCAGCACCGCCAACGCCCGCCCCGAGATGCACTACACGGCAGCGGGCGTGCGTGGCACCGCCACACCGGCGCCTGCCGGCGCGACGGGCGGGCCCCGCCCGGCGTCGGTGCCCACGCCAGAGGTGTCGCGTCCGGCACCCGCCGGCCCGCGCCGGGTGCGGCTCGCGATCTCCCGCGTGGACCCGTGGTCGGTCATGAAGCTGGCGTTCCTGCTGGCCGTCGCGATCGCGATCATGACCGTCGTGGCCACCGCGGTGTTCTGGTCCGTGCTGGACGGCTTCGGCGTGTTCACCACGGTGCAGAGCTTCGTGGAGGACGCCGTCGGCCCGCAGAGCAACGTGAACCTCACGCAGTTCGTGGAGTTCCCCCGCGTCATCTCGCTCGCGACGCTGATCAGCATCTGCAACATCGTGCTGCTCACTGCGATCGCGACGATCATGGCGTTCCTGTACAACATCACGGCAGCGCTGGTGGGCGGCGTCCACCTCACGCTGACCGACGACTGACCAGCACTACCTCGAGCGTTCCCGTGCGCTGCAGCGCACGGCTCGACGCACGTCACACCGCGGACCGCCATTTCGGTTTGGGACATCGTCCCGACCTGGGGTAATCTCCAGTGTCGCGACAGCGTGCAGAACGCTCGCACGGGGCTATAGCTCAGACGGTTAGAGCGCTTCCCTGATAAGGAAGAGGTCGGAGGTTCAAGTCCTCCTAGCCCCACTCCCCGGACCCGCCGAGGCTCCCCAGGAGGATCTCGTGAAGAAGCTGCTGATCGTGCTGCTCGCCGCTGGTGCCGGGTATGTCCTCTGGCGCAAGCTCAACGAGGACGCATCGGGCCGTGATCTCTGGTCCGAGGTCACCGACTCGATCGACTGAACGCCCCGCTGCGGGGCCATGGCGCAATTGGTAGCGCACCTGCTTTGCAAGCAGGGGGTTGCGGGTTCGAGTCCCGCTGGCTCCACCCCGCCCCACCTGCACTGATACCCATCGGTGCAGGTGGGTTTTTTCGTGCCCGAGCCGGAAAGTGCCTATTCGGGAGCCTATGCGGCGTCATCGTCGTCCTCCTTCGATGCGTTGAGCACCGGAAACACGGCGTCCATGATCGCCGCTCCGGACTGGAGTACCGGGCGGAGTTCGTGCCGGTAGACCAGTTCGGTGACCGCCGTTCCCGAGTGCCCCATCAGGCGCGAGATCTCCTCCACCGGCATCCCGTTCTGCGAGAGGATCGACACGAACGAGTGCCGCAGCTCGTAGGTGATCCAGTCGTCCGGGTCGATCCCCGGCACCAGGCGCAGCGCGTCGCGGAACATCCGAAGGACGTTGTGCGCGTCCTGGAGCGTGCCGACGCGCGACGGGAACACGAGCCCATTCTCTTGCCAGCGGTCGCCCGCCTTCCGCCGCATTTCTTCCTGGGCCTTCTGGTGATCCCGCAGCACAGCGCCGACGTACCCCGAGATCGCCAGCGTGCGACGCGACTTCGGGGACTTCGTGTCGCCACCGAACCGGACCGAGCGCCAGACCTCGACGTGCGGGGCAAGACCGTTCGCCGGTTCGAGGTGAACACGGTCCCACCGGAGAGCGCGCGCTTCCTCCGGTCGAACGCCGAGCAGCAGCGACAACACGATGTAGGCGTGCATGTGGTGGTCGCGTGTCTTGTCGAGCAGATCAGAGGCTTGCTCCAGCGTCAGCGACTTCGACGGTCTGCCTGTCCTGCCCTTCGGTGGCGGGCACAGGTCGACCACGTTCCTCTCAGCGAGGCCGTGCTTCACCGCACGCTCGATCGACCTCCGGAGCACCGAGCGCACCTGCTTCAGACTCGACGTGGCGAGTTTCGGCGTCAGGCTCAACAGCCACCGGTCCACCTCGTCAGGCCGCAGGTCCTTAACTCGGCGTCGGCCGAGGTACGGCTTGATGTACAGGCGGTAGTCGTCCTCGTTCCCCTCCCTAGTCTTCTCCCCCACGTTCGACCGCCCGAGTTCGAGCCACTGCTCAACGACCTGCGAGACGGTGACCCGCTCCCAGCCGTGGACAAGGCCCGCCTCATGCTCGCGGATCCGCTTCCGCAGCGCACGAAGTGCAGCCTCCTCATCCTTGCCCGACGCCTTCGGGCGAAGTCGAGTGCCCTTCGCGGTGAACCCCAGGTCAGCCTGGGCGATCCAGACGCCGCGACTCTTGTCGAAGTAGACCGTGTGATCACCCTTGGCCCGCCGCGTCTTGTCCTCCTGCTGCTCGCTCATGCCGCAGCCTCCAGCGCGTTGACGTACTCGGTCAGCGCCGCAACAGGTACCAGCCGCCGAGCACCCACCTTGACCGTGCGCAGCCGTCCCGAGCGGATCAGCTCATAGGTGACCGACCGCGACAGCCGCAGCGCATGGGCTGCCTCTTCCACCCGGTAGAGCACCGGGACCACCTCAGCGACGACGGCAAGCGCCGTGTTCTTCCTGGCCATGATCTTCCCCTCTCAGATTCGTGGTCACGCAGCGTCGCTGCGCCGGACATCGGCGCGGTGTTGGTCGTATTGGCGGGCACGGTCGGCCGCAGCGTTGGCGAGGGCGGCATCGTGGCTGGTCTCCCAGCCCTGGCCGTCGAACATCCAGTTCCCGACGACGAGCGTGCTGTCGTCGTCGTCGGCCAAGAGCCGGGCTTCCAGGTCGGCCACATCGAGCGGTTGCCCGGAGCGTTGGGCGTCGGCCTGGAGGCGAGCGAACTTCGCACGAGCTTTCCGGAGCCGCGTCAGCGTCACCGAGTAGGCCCGCGACCTGGTGGAGAAGTGGCCACGGAACCCGAGCATGGGAGCGCAGGCTCCGAGCCGGTCATAGATTCCGCGTTCCCCGTCGTCGAGGTCCGGGCGACCGGAAGCCCACCAGCGGGAGGACAGCGACTCGCACACGGCCTGGAGGTGCTCGAGGTGCGGCAGGGCCTTGCCGTCGTGGGTATCGGTGCCAGCGCTTTTGGTGGCGTACTTTGCGAGGTACCCAGCGACCTGCTCAGCGGTCAGCGTCTCGGTTTGGCCGGCGTCCGTCAGGCGGCTGGTCAGCACGGGATGCGCGTCGAGCTGCGACCCGAACCGCAGGGTCCGTTCGGTGTCGTCGGCGTCGACCGGAGGCGCGGTGAACCGCACGGTGTGACCGGCCTCAGCGACCAGGGATGCGAGGGTGTCAGCGTCCAGCGGTGCGGGCGAGCCGGGGCCGTCGGGGCCGTCGAGGCGGACCAGGGCGTGGAAGTGGATCGCCCCACGGGCTTGGTACTCCGCGACGCGGGCGAACTGCACCGAGGCGCGAGTCTTGAGGTCTCGTTCGTCGACGCCGAGCCGGGCGGCGAGGGCGCGCTTCATCGCGATCTGGAAGCGGCGCCACAGTTCCGGGGCGTGGTACTGCCACACGATGGCGGTGTCCCAGTCGTAGCAGTCCGAGCAGAGCGGGACGCCGAGCATCGCGTCTCCGGCGTGGTGGGTGCGGTTGCAGCCGATGGGGCGACCGTGGGCGCAGCGTTGCGCGGAGTCGCGAGGGCGGCAGCGTGCGGGGGTGCCGTCCTTCTTCCTCCGGGTGCCGTGGACGTGACCGAACGACGGGGCGGTCAGGGTCGCGAACACGACCGGCGCGGACTTCACCGAGGCGGGCACGGTCTTGCCGCCGACCAGGCCAGCGCGGATGACCTCGAACATGTCCCGGGCGTAGACGCGGGAGCAGGCAGGGCACTTGTCGGCGCGCCGGTTCCCGCACGGGACCATGAGGACACCGGCCCTGGTGTCGCGCCAGGTGGCGAAGTCGTCCAGGACCTCACCGGTGCCGGAGTCGATCCGCATCGAGGACCCGACCAGGCGCACGGGGTGCGAGCAGTAGCCGACCTTCGCGGCCTGGGTGTTCCAGGCGTCGAAGGACGCATCCGACAGGCGCGCGGACAGCGCGGTACGGGCGTCGGCCGGAAGGGTGGTGGGGTCGACGGCGGGCAGGGCACCGGACCCGGGCCACACCGCCGACACGTACGAGGAGACGAGCGGGTGTTGCAGCGGGTCGGCCACCACGGGGCCGGTCAAAGCCTGCCCTCTGACGCGGCCCGAGCCTCGAACCGAATCTCTTCGGCCAGTTCCTCCAGGCTCGACATCGCCGCACCGGCCGTCTCGGCTCCGAGGAAAGCGGGCATGCCCGGATCGGTCAGGCGCGTCACGATCGGGCCGAGCGCCCACCGCAGCTCCAAGACCCGAGCAGCGAGGACGGTTAGTTCCTCCCCGAGCCGCGTGTCAGCACTCGTGACGGCGGTCATCGGATGCCGCCTTCGTCCTGGGCGATGCGGATGTGGCTGTTCAGTTCGTCGCGCAGCGTCCACACCTTGTCGAGCGCGAACAGTGCCTCTCCGCCGCAGTAGCAGCCGGGCGTGGTCACTTCCTCCAGGCGGGACTCTGCGCGACGCAGCAGCGCCTCCGCCGCCAGAACATCACGCAGAGCCAGTTCCACCGCCTCGTACGAACGCTTGGACTCGACGTAGGTCTGTCCCGGACGCATCGCGCCTTGCTCCGTCAGAACTGTCATGGCCGATCCCCTTGTCGTGAGCACCGATGGACACATCTTTAAAGAAGTGGCTGACACCACTGTGAGTCACCTCTTTAAGGATGTCAACGACATCTGCAAAGAAGTAGACTGGAGGAGTCCAGGCGGGTTGCGAGTGCCCCACGGGAGACGCATAGGGTTGAGGCATGTCTAAAGAGGCGAAGCACGGAGTGGCGGAGGCCATCGCCGCCGACCTTCGCGACGCCATCGAGCGCGGGGAGTACGGGCCGGGCGACCAACTGCCAGGAGAGAACGCGCTCATCAAGGAGTACGGCGCTGCGCGCCTCACTGTGCGCAGCGCACTCGGCATGCTCCAGGCCGAAGGGCTGACGACCACTAGACGCGGCGTCGGGGTCTTCGTGCGCTCCTTCGACCCGATCGTGCGAAACGGCATCAGCCGTGTCAGCGCGCGGAAGTGGAAGGCCGGACGCAGCGTTTGGGACGACGAGACCCGTGGGCGGCGTCCGACTGTCGACCACATCGAGATAGTCCCGGAGGCCGAAGCACCGGGGGACGTCGCGGCGATCTTCGACAGCACGGAGGAGGTCGCAACACGGCGACGGCGCTACCTGCTGGACGACAAGCCCGTCATCGTCGCTACGTCCTACCTCCCTGCGAGCCTCGTCGCAGGGACCCGGATCCTGGAAGAGGACACCGGCCCTGGCGGCATCTACGCGCGCCTCGCTGATCTTGGGCAGGCACCGGCGCACTTCCGCGAGGACATCCTCAGTCGCATGCCGACCAAGGCCGAGACCGAGGAACTCGCGATCCCTGCAGGGACTCCGGTGTTTGTGCTCACGCGAACGGCTGTCACCGAGGCAGGCGATCCGGTCGAGGTCAACGTCATGGTCATGGACGCCGGGGCCTATGTTCTCCGCTACGACTTCGACGCATAGGTGATTGGGGAGTCCAGTGGGATTGGACTATGAGCTGTTCGCGCGGCACATGAACATAGGCAACCCACTGGAATGCTTCCTGAAGGGACATCTCTGGCTCGAATCCTGTGTAAATAACGCCATGGAGGCACATCTTGCGAACCCGGATGCGCTCCGCGTCGACAGGATGACGTTCTCGGCGAAAGTGAGTCTCTGTGACGCGCTGGGAGCGTTCACCAGTGCCGACCTTCGAGCCCTTCGTACTCTGAACAAGCTGCGAAACCGCCTGGCGCACCAACTCGATGCCGATTTCGACGAGGCAGAACTACTCGCGATCGGCAACGAGCTCGACGGACACACGGCACACCTCTACCACAGCCCTGAGCGTGAAGAGGGCGACGGGGTCCAGGCGACCATCGTGTTTATCATCTTCGCGCTGGTGACCAGCCTTGAGTTCCAGAACATGCGTGCCGTGTACCACAAGCGCTATCAGACAGAGCACATCGCCTTCGCTGCCCGCACGATGGTGCGCAGGAACATGAGCCGCTACAACCCGAGCTTGGGCAGTTACGACCCCGAGCGCGACGATCCCGCAATCCGGGAGCAAGTCGGCCTTCCGGAGCCACCGCAACCTCGTGATGTGTGGGACGGTCTCTCCTTTCCAGGTCAGACTGGCCTCAGCGACGACAGTGCGGCTCCGTGATGAATTTCCTTACTGTCTCAAGGCGCGCCGCTGGCGCGCAGGGCCGCGCGTCGGCGGGGCCCCGCGACAGGGCCCCGCGACCTCCGGCGCCTGGCGGCGCCTGCGGCCGCACCCCGTCGCACCCCACCGCCTCGCGGCCCAGACATGACAAAGACGGTCCCGACTTCAGCAGTCGAGACCGTCTCTCTGTTACAGCTCATGCCCTCCGGGGGCACCTGCCGGAATCAAGAGGATCGAGGGAACCGCGGTGCCCCTGGTCCTCCGTCATCCATTGGCTTCACCGGGACCCTGACACCGAACCCGCCGGCAGGGCAACCCGTCCCGCCGACGACGAGCACCACGCACCGACACGCGATGAGCGGGACGGGTTGCCCTGCCGGCAGAACCGATGTCCGAGACGTGCCCCGCGCCAACGGATGACGGAGGACCAGGGACCCCGAGCCGGGAGAATATTGAGTCACAAACCCGCAGGGCTCCGGTGCCAATCTGGGTGCCAGATTGGGTGCCCCAGCACGGACAAGCCCGGACGTCCACGGACAGAGCATCCCGGGAAAACGGCTGTATCCCAAGGGTCGAGAGCCGTTTGCAAGCAGGGGGTTGCGGGTTCGAGTCCCGCTGGCTCCACATCGACCCACCTGCACTGATACCCATCGGTGCAGGTGGGCTTTTTCGTGCCCGGACGGCGCCCGCCTGGGAGCGTTCCCACGCGGAGCCGTGTGGAAGGACCGGGAGACTACGTATGCCCGGATAGTGGTGACCACGTATCTTTGCCCGTTCGAGGCCGTTTTCACCCCCGATCGAGGGTCGGAGACTGACAAGGAAAGACCCCTTCCATATCGTCGAGAGCGAGGGGCAAGCACCACCACACTGACCGGCCCCTCGTCATCACGAGGAGGACCGAGTGTCCCTGACCAGGAAACTCATCGGCAGCGCCGCCGTACTGACCGCAGCCGTATCGGCCGCCGTGGTCGTCACCCCGTCCGCCGCCGCAGTGCCCGACACCATCCCGCTCACGATCTCGAACGACTCGGGCCGGAGCGACGAGGTGTTCATCTACGTGCTCGGTGAGACGGGCGGCGAGCTCGGCTACGCCGACGCCGCCGGCACGTTCCACCCCTGGCCCGACGCCGGGAGCGTGCCGGAGCCGGCCCCGGACGCGTCGATCGCCGGCCCCGCCGTGGGCCAGGACGTCACGATCCAGATGCCCAAGCTGTCCGGACGCGTCTACTTCTCGTACGGCAGCAAGCTCGACTTCAAGATCGTCAACGACGGTCAGCTCGTGCAGCCCGCCGTGCAGAACCCGAGCGACCCCAACCGCGACATCCTGTTCAACTGGACGGAGTACACGCTCAACGACTCCGGGCTGTGGATCAACAGCACCCAGGTCGACTTCTTCTCGGCGCCGTACCAGACCGGGCTGCGGTCCTCCAGCGGCGAGCTGATGCACACCGGCATGCTGAAGCCCGACGGCTGGAACAACGTCGTCTCCGCCCTGTCGCAGCAGCCCGGCTGGGACAAGCTCGCGCAGACCGGGCCCGACGGCTCGGTACTGCGCGTCCTCTCCCCCGGCCACGGCGTCGGCACGGGACAGATCGACGCGAACGTGCTGTCGGACTACGTCGACCGGGTGTGGAGCAAGTACTCCTCCGAGACCCTGACCGTGGTGCCCTACGGCGACCAGCCGGAGAAGAAGTTCCTCGGCACGGTCTCGGGCGACACGATGACGTTCACCGACACGTCGGGCGCCGTCGTCACGACGTTCCCGAAGCCGTCGGGCGAGTCGATCTTCGGGTGCGCCGGTGACCTCGCGGCCCCCAACGACGACATCGGTGCCATCGCACGCACGCTGTGCGCAGGCTTCAACCGGTCGTCGCTGCTCGACAGCACCACCCAGCCCACCCAGGACCCGGCAGGCTTCTACCAGGACTCGGTGACGAACTACTACGCCAAGTACATCCACGAGCAGATGGCGGACGGCAAGGCGTACGCGTTCGCCTTCGACGACGTCGTCAACCAGGAGTCGCTCGTGCACGACGGCGACCCCACCGAGGCGTTCATCCAGCTCGACCCGTTCACCGGGTCGGCCTCGCCGATCGGCGGCTGACCGCGGGCCCCGCGAGGAGCTGAGAACGCGAGAGCGCCTGCCCGGCGTCGCACGAGCACAGGCTCCGCGACGCCGGGCAGGCGCTGCTCGTCGTCCGGCCTCAGCCCTGCTTCTTGCTCTTCCCAGAGGTCTCGGACTTCTCGGCCTCGGCCGGTGGCACCTCGTCCACAAGAGGCTGCTCCGTGGGCTCGCCGGGCTCCACCGGGAGGCCCGGCTCGGTCGGCTCGGCCACCGGTGCCGGCTCGGCGGTGATCCCGGTCACCGGATCGGTGACCGGCTCGGTCACGGCGCCGGACGCCGGAGCGCTGTCGCTGCCGTGCCGACCCTTCTGGCCGGTGTCCGTGCCCGCCTTCTGCGCGCGAGCCTTGGCCGCGTCGAGCACCGGCGCCGCCTTCTCCTTGGCCGCGTCGAGCACCGGCGCGGCCTTCTCCAGCACCGGACCGGCCTTCTCCTTGGCGGCCTCGAACGCCGGGGTGGCGGCCGAGTACGCCCGCGCGCCCAGGTCCTTCGCCGTCTGAGCGGCCTTGGCGCCGGCCTCCCGGCCCTTGGTGACGGCGGAACCCGCCGCCGCGCCGACGCCGGACGAGCGGCGGGCGCCGTCCGAGTAGTCGGCTCCCGCACCCTGCTCCCAGGGCTCGGCCCAGGGGTCGGTCTGCGGCTGCGCACGCTTCCAGAACACGTAGCCCGCGACGGCGGCGCCGCCCGCGACCAGCGCGACGACCCAACCCTTGCGCGAACCCTTCCGGTCCGCCTTCTCCGCCGCCTCGGCGGCGGCAGCGGCGGCCAGTGCGGTCCTGCTCTGTGCCGTCGCGGCGTTGGCCGCGGCGGAGTTGAACGCGGAGACCATCTTGGGCAGCAGGTCGTCCACGAGCTTGTCGTGTGCCGTGTCGATCAGCGGTGCGGCCTTGGTCGCTGCCTTCTCGACCTGGGGCGCCGCCGCCTGGAGACTGTCCTGCCATGCCCTCTCGGCGCGTGGTGTGAGCCAGGCGATGAAGTCGTTCACGCGAGGCTGTGCCCAGTCACGTGCGTGCACCGCCCGGCCCCTGGCCTGTGCGGCGAGCGTTCCGGCCTGCGTAGCGGCCCTGGAGCTGACGTCGGAGAGCAGGGCCGAGGCCTCCGCGGCCTTCTCCTTGACCTTCTCGGTGTCGATCTTGGTCGTGTCCACGTAGTCGGTCACCTTCTTACGGGTCATGAAGCTTCCCCCGAACTGTTCAGATACTGCTCAAGGTGCCACTCTGCCACCGACCCGCCGTGCTTGCGAGGGCGGGCGCCGTGGGTGCAGCACCAGCGGGCCGCTCCGTGGGAGGATTGATACATGTTCGCAATCCTGCACACCACCTCCGGTGACATCCGCATCGAGCTCTTCCCGAACCACGCGCCCAAGACTGTCGAGAACTTCGTCGGCCTCGCGACGGGTGAGAAGGCCTGGACGGACCCGCGGACGGGTGAGGAGCGCAAGGACCCGTTCTACGACGGCCTCATCTTCCACCGCGTCATCGACGACTTCATGATCCAGGGCGGCTGCCCGCTCGGGACGGGAACCGGCGGCCCCGGCTACACGTTCAACGACGAGATCCACCCGGAGCTCCAGTTCACCGAGAAGTACCTCCTCGCGATGGCCAACGCCGGCAAGCGCCGCAACCCGGTGACGGGCGAGATCGAGGGCACCAATGGCTCGCAGTTCTTCCTCACCACGGCGGAGACTCCGTGGCTGAACGGCAAGCACACCATCTTCGGCAAGGTGGCCGACGACGCGTCGCGCGAGGTCGTCGACACGATCGGCAAGACGCGCACGCGTCCTGGCGACCGCCCGGTCGAGGACATCACGATCACGTCGGTGACCATCGAGCCCTGAGCACGTCCCTGATCACCAGGGCACCTGAGGACCGAGGGGACTGAGGACGTATCGCGACGAACGACCCGGCCGCCGAGGAGCCGACCGAGGCCGCGGCTCCCGTCTGCCCACGCCACCCCGACCGCGTGGCCTACGTGCGCTGTCAGCGCTGCGGTCGCCCGGCCTGCCCCGAGTGCCAGCGCCCGGCCGCCGTCGGTGTGCAGTGCGTGGACTGCGTCCGCGAGGCGCGGCGCACCGCGCCCCGCGCACGGACCGTGTTCGGTGGCGAGGCACGCGAGACGACGGCGGGTGGGCGGCCTGTCGTCACGTTCACCATCATCGGGATCTGTGTCGCCAGCTGGGTGCTGCAGCTCGCGACAGGTGGGCGCTGGACGGAGCTGCTGTGGTTCTGGCCGTGGGGCGGGGTCGTCGAGCCGTGGCGCTTCCTGACGGCCTCGTTCCTGCACTCGACGTCGCCGCTGCACATCCTGTTCAACATGTACGCCCTGTGGATAACCGGCCAGTTCCTCGAGCCGCTGCTCGGGCGGCTCCGGTTCACGGTGCTCTGCCTGCTCGCGGCCGTCGGTGGACAGGTCGCCGTGCTGCTGCTCGCCGGCGACCCGCTCACGTCCACCGCCTGGATCACGCCTGTGGTCGGTGCGTCCGGCATGGTGTTCGGCCTGTTCGGGGCGATGCTGCCGGTGCTGCGCCGGCTCGGGCGGAGCCTGGGCCAGGTGCTGGTGCTGCTGGCGATCAACGGTGCGATCGGGTTCTTCGTACCGAGGATCTCGTGGGAGGCGCACCTGGGCGGACTGGTCACGGGGGCGCTCGTGGCCGCGGCGTACGCGTACGCCCCGCGGGAGCGCAGGGCGCTCGTCGCCTGGCTCGTCCCGGCCGTCGGCATCGTGGTCCTGGTGGGCCTGGCCGTCTGGCGCTACACGACCGCCGGGGTCCTGGGGATGTAGCGACATCCTCTTTTCCCCAGCTTTACCCACAGCTGTGGATAAATGGGGATACAGCTCCGCGGCCGCCTCGACGCGGCCGCGGAGCCGCTACTTCCAGCGGGTCGTGAGGCCGAAGCCCACGATGATCAGGCCGAAGCCGACCGCCAGGTTCCACTGGCCGATCTGCGGGATCGGCAGACCGAGGTCCGCGCTCGTGAGGTAGAACGTCACGATCCAGGCGAGGCCCAGGATCATGAGGCCGAGCATCACGGGGGCCAACCAGCGCGGGTTGACCGCCTCGCCGGGCAGCGCGACCTTGGCCTCGGACTTCTCCGCCCGGGGCGCGGCCTTCTTCTTGTTGCGGGACTTCGACTCGGGCACGAGACGCGCTCCTGTCCTGGGTGATGGCCCCGCCGGGTGTGCCGGGCCGACGTCTGCTTTCTCGTGGACTAGCGTAGTGGTCCACAGGCCTTGTGCGTGACCGGACGTGTCCGCGGGTTTGACGATCGTTGCAGGAGGGGCGCGTGACCGGAGCCGAACCGACGCCCGCGCCGTCGGTGCGCGGTGCGCGGCACTTCTTCCGCGCGTCCTTGACAGCGGGCTGGCGGTCGTGGGTCAGCGTGGGTGGCGTCGCCGTCCTGGCGGGCCTCATGTTCAGCGCGAGCGCGCGCCTGTCCGACGGCGGGGGTGCGAGCTCCCGCGATCCGCAGGACCTCGCCCAGCTGGTCGACGTCGAGACGGCGCGCGTCGCCGACCTGACGGAACGCACGAGCGAGCTCGACCGCGAGATCGAGGTCCTGTCCGCGCACGCGGGCACGGCGGTGCCGACCCCGCCCGCCGAGCAGGCACGGCGCGAGGGCGTGCTCTCCGGATCCCGGCCGGTGAGCGGTCCCGGCCTCACCGTGACGCTCGACGACGCGCCGTCCACGGCCGTCGGCGCCGGCCCGGGCGGCGTCGAGCCGCAGCCCGACGACCTGGTGGTGCACCAGCAGGACCTCCAGCACGTGATCAACGCGCTGTGGAGCGGTGGCGCCGAGGCCATGACGCTCCAGGGCGAGCGGGTCACGTCGACGTCGGCGTTCCGGTGCTCCGGGAACATCCTCCTGCTCCATGGAAAGGTCTTTTCACCCCCCTACGAGGTGACGGCCGTCGGGGACCCGGCGAAGATGGAGGCGTCGCTCGACCGGTCCGAGGGTGTGCAGACGTACCTGGAGTACGTCGACTGGGTGCACCTGGGCTGGGACGTGCGACGCAGCGAGCACCTGGACCTTCCCGCGCACGACGGCGGCGGCGGTCTGCAGTACGCGACGGTTCCCGAGGGTACGGAGGTCTTTGGATGACCCACGCGCAGGCCGGCCACAACGTGCCCCTGCCCCAGGAGGTGTTCCCCATCGCCTACCAGCGGGGGCCGTCCGGGATGGGACCACGGAACGCCCGCAGGCCACAGGGTTCGTCGGCGCCCATGCGTCCCGTCGCGTGGCTGATCGGCGTGCTGGGCGAGCTGCTGGTGACGGCAGGCATCGTGCTCGGGCTCTTCGTGGTCTGGCAGCTGTGGTGGACCGACGTCGAGGGCGCGCGGGCACAGAACGCGATCATCGCCGAGATGGACTGGGAGAGCGCCCCCTCCGGTCCGGAGACCGTCACCGAGCACCGCGACGCGCCGCCGGTTCCGGAGGAACCCAGCGAGGGCACCCTGTTCGCGCAGATGTACGTCCCCCGGTTCGGCGAGGACTACGTCAAGCCGGTCGCCGAGGGCACCGAGAAGGCCACGGTGCTCGACACCATCGGCATCGGCCACTACGTCGGCACGGCGATGCCGGGCGACCTCGGCAACTTCGCCCTCGCCGCGCACCGCACCACGTACGGCAAGCCGTTCAACAAGATCGCCGACCTCCAGACGGACGACGCCATCGTGGTCCGCACCGAGGACACCTGGTACGTCTACAAGGTGACCGAGTCCAAGATCGTCTACCCGCAGAACGTCGAGGTGATCGCGCCGGTGCCCGGCGTGACCTCCGACCAGGAGATGCCCGAGCTGACCCAGCGGTTCATCACGCTGACCTCCTGCCACCCGATGTTCTCCGCGACCGAGCGGTACATCGTGCACGGCGAGCTCGACTACTGGGCGCCGGTGGGCGAGGGTATGCCGAAGGAGCTGGTGAGCTGATGTACGCGCTGCTGTGGCGGGCCATCCCCGGCCCGGGCTGGTTCAAGCTCCTCGTCTGCCTCGTGCTCGTGTTCGGCCTCGTCGCCGTGTGCTTCACCACGTTCTTCCCGTGGCTCAGCGAGTACATGCCGTTCAACGACACGACGGTCGGCGCGTAGCATGCCTGCATGACGCGCATCCTCGTCGTCGACAACTACGACTCGTTCGTGTGGACGATCGTCGGCTACCTCGACCAGATCGGCGCGCGGACCGTGGTGGTCCGCAACGACGCCGTACCCGAGCCGGACCCCGAGGGCCGCTTCTGGTACGACGACGGCGCCGGCACCCGGATGCCCTACGACGGCGTCCTGGTGTCCCCCGGACCCGGCACGCCCGCCGAGGCCGGGGCCTCCGAGGACGTCATTCGTGCCTGCGCGCGGTCCCGCACGCCGATGCTCGGCGTCTGCCTGGGACACCAGGCGCTCGCCGAGGTGTACGGCGGTACGGTGACGCACGCGCCCGAGCTCATGCACGGCAAGACCAGCCTCGTGGAGCACCGGGGCGAGGGTGTGCTCGCCGGCCTGCCGGCGCCGTTCACCGCCACCCGCTACCACTCGCTGGCCGTCACGCCCGAGAGCGTGCCGGCCGAGCTGACGGTGACCTGCGCGACCGCCTCGGGCATCGTGATGGGCCTGCAGCACCGGGAGCTGCCGCTGCACGGCGTCCAGTTCCACCCCGAGTCGGTGCTCACCGAGGGCGGGCACCGGCTGCTGGCCAACTGGCTCGAGGTGTGCGGCCTGGACGGGGCCGTCGAGCGGGCGAAGGGAATGGCGCCGCTGGTCACCTCGTGACCCGCGACGCCATCTCAGACGTACGCAGCGCGGGCCGGGCGATCCCGGCCCGCGCTGTCGTGTGCTACGGGAAGACGCCCTCGCCGTCGCCCTCGCCCTCGCCCTCGCCGCCTTCGGGACCGGAGGACATCACGAGCGCGATCCGGGCGCCGACCTCGACGGTCGATCCGGGAGCCGGGTTGGAGTTGATGACCGTGCCGGCCGGGAAGGAGGCGGACGGCTCCTCCGACGCCTGCTCACAGGTGACCTGGGCACCGGTGCACAGCACGTACGCCTCTTCCAGCGTCTTGCCGTACAGGTCGGACGGCACCGTGGTCTCCTGCTTCGCCGGTTCCTTCGCGATGAAGACCGTCACGGTGGTGCCCTGCGGCACGTCGCCCGCGCCGGGGTCGGTGCTGGCGATCGTGCCCGGCGGGACCTCGTCGGTCTCCACCTCGTCCCACTGGATCGTGCCCAGGCCGAGGTTCGCGAGCTGCGGCTCGGCGCCCTCGCGGGACTGTCCGACGACGTTCGGGAGCGTGGTGTTGCCGGTCGAGAGGTACAGGACGACGTCG
Organism: Promicromonospora thailandica; assembly: GCF_024171955.1. Taxonomy (GTDB): domain Bacteria; phylum Actinomycetota; class Actinomycetes; order Actinomycetales; family Cellulomonadaceae; genus Promicromonospora; species Promicromonospora thailandica. The sequence goes on from NZ_JAMTCS010000007.1 coordinate 253,962, forward strand.
GATCCCTCCTGCACCGTCTGACCGCTGCCCGGCTCCGTCTTGGTGACCATGCCCTTCGGGACGTCCGGGCTGTTCTCGGTCTGGTTCTCGCCGATCGCGAGGTTGAGCTCCTCCAGGGCCGCCCGCGCCTCGTCCTCGCTCTTGCCCTCCAGGTCCGGCAGCGTGACCTGGCCCGGAGCGCCCGCGACGAACACGGTGACGGTCGAGCTCGGCTCGACCTCCTCCCCGGCAGCCGGATCGGTCGTGCCGGTGGTCACGCCCTCGGTGAGGTCGGAGTCCTTGTCGATGGCCTGCTGGAACGTCAGCCCGGCGGCCTCGATCTGCGCCCGCGCCTCGTCGGCGCTGATGCCCTCCTGGATGGTGGGCACGGGCACGGTCTCCGGCGCCCTCTCCTGCCCGTTGACGATCATGGCGATGACGATGGCCGCGACCGCCGCGAGGGCGATCCCGAGCAGCCACCACATCAGTGCCCGGCTCTTCTTCTCGGGCGGGCGCTGGTCGGCGCGCGTGGGCTGGCCGGGGTAGCCGCCGCCCGGCGTGACCGGGCTCTGCTGCGCCGTCGCCGGGCCCCAGCCGGGCTGGGTCGGCGACATGACCTGCGTGGCGCCGTACGCGGGCTGACCCGCGACCTGCGTGGCGCCCATCATGGCGCCCGCGCCGACCATCGGCGCGCTGACCTGGCCGCCGCGCATCGCGGCCTCCAGGTCGCGCCGGAACTCGGCGGCCGTGCTGTACCGCTGGTCGCGGTCCTTGGTCAGGGCCTTGAGGGTGATGCGGTCCAGCACGTCGGGCACGTCGGTGGCGACCTCGGACGGCCGCTGCGGCTCCTGGCCCACGTGCTGGTACGCGACGGCCACCGGCGAGTCGCCCTGGAACGGCGGACGCCCGGTGAGCAGCTCGAACAGCATGCAGCCCGTCGAGTACAGGTCGGAGCGGGTGTCCACCTGCTCGCCGCGCGCCTGCTCCGGGGAGAGGTACTGGGCGGTGCCGATGACGGCGTGCGTCTGCGTCATCGTCGCGGCAGAGTCGGCCATGGCGCGGGCGATGCCGAAGTCCATCACCTTGACCGCGCCGGTGGGCGTGATCATCACGTTCGCGGGCTTGATGTCGCGGTGCACGATGCCGGCGTGGTGGGAGTACTCCAGCGCGCTCAGCACGCCGACCGTGATCTCGACGGCCTCCTCGATCGGCACCGCGGCGCCGTCGGTCAGGATGTCGCGGACCGTGTGCCCCTCGACGTACTCCATGACGATGAACGGGACGTGCACGTCCTCGCCGGCGGCGTTCTGGTGCACGTCCTCGCCCGTGTCGTAGACGGCGACGACGGCGGGGTGGTTCAGGGCGGCGGCGGACTGCGCCTCGCGCCGGAAGCGGGTCAGGAAGGACGGGTCGCGGGCGAGGTCGGAACGCAGCACCTTGATCGCGACCGTGCGACCCAGGCGGGTGTCGTGGCCGATGTGCACCTCGGCCATACCGCCGCGGCCGACCAGCTCACCGACCTCGTAGCGGCCGGCGAGTACGCGGGGCGTGTTCTCCACCACTCATACGTCCTTTGATGTCATGGCCGCCTGCCCCGGGGCATACGGCTCGTTGAGGAGCATCATCCCAGAAGTGGCGGGTGTGGCCGCTGCCGGGGAATTCAGCGTTTCGGCATAGATTTCGGAGGAACCCCACGGCTCCTTCAGAGCGCTGTCGTCTCCGCCCCCGGTGACGAGCGTGATGATGAGGACCACGAGCAGCAGCGCGACGAGCGCGACGAGCGGCCAGGACACGCGGACACCGAACCGGTCCTCGAGCCCGCCCACCCAGCGTTGGATGTCGGACGACAGACTTCGCCCTTTCCCAGGGTGCCCTCCCGAGCGGCCTTGCTGGGGGACCCGCCGTCCGTCCTGGCGTGTCGAGTGCAGGTCGCGGCGGGACGGGTAGGCCCGGGCGCCGTTCGCCCCGCCCGCCGTCGGCGGCGGGACGTAGCCCGCGCCGCGCGCCTGCCCGTAGGCGTCGGCGCCGTGCGCGCCCGACGTCGTGCCGTACCCGGCGGAGTCCGTCCCGTACCCGGCGGAGTCGGTGCCGTAGCCGGCCGAGTCCGTCCCGTACCCGGCAGAGGTCGGGCTGAACGGGTTCGCGCCGGGGCTGCCCGGCGCGGGCGAGTGCGGCCGCCCGTAGGCGTCCGTCCCGTAGGTGCCGGAGGTCGTGCCGAACCCCGCGGAGTCGGCGAAGCCGTTCGCGCCGCCGCTGCCGTACCCGCCCGCGGGCGTCCCGGAGCCGTAGCCCCCGGACGGCGTGCCGCGCTGCGGGCCGGGGGGCGCCGACTGCGCGTTGGCCACCGTGGTGTGGCGGCCGCCGCCGAACGGGGTCTGCCGACGAGCGTGCGACGGACCGGGCTGGACCGCGCCGTTGCGGCCGTTGCCCGAGCGCGTCGCCGCCTGCCCGTCGCGGCTCTCGCGGCGCGACCGGCGCGCGTAGCGCGAGCTGCCGAAGGGGTCCTCCGCGATCTCCGCGGCGAGCATGTCGAGGTGGCGTGCGAGCTGGTCCGCGGACGAGATGCGCTGCGCCGGGTCCTTCTCCAGCATCTTGGTGATGGTCTCGGCCAGGCCCGGGTGCACCGACGTCGGCAGCAGCGGGACCGGCGCGTTGACGTGCGCGATCGCGATGTCGACCGGCGTCCGGCCCGTGAACGGGCGGCGTCCGGCCGTGGCCTCGTAGGCGACCACGCCGAGCGCGTAGATGTCGGAGGCCCCCGTGGCGGACTGGCCCACGGCCTGCTCGGGCGAGAGGTACTGGGCCGTGCCCATGACCATGCCCGTCGCGGTCATGGGCACCTGGTTCTGCGCCACCGAGACGCCGAAGTCGGTGATCTTCACCGTGCCGGAGTGCTCCAGCAGGATGTTGCCGGGCTTGACGTCCCGGTGGACCACGCCGGCCAGGTGGGCGGCGTGCAGTCCGCGGGCCGTCTGGGCCAGGATCGGCAGCAGCCGTGCCGGCTGCAGCACCGGCTCCCGCTCGAGCAGGTCGGCCAGGGGCTCGCCCAGCACCAGCTCCATGACGAGGTAGCCGGCGCCCCGCTCCTCGCCGTAGTCGAACATCTGCGCGATGTTGGGGTGGACGAGGGTCGACGAGTTCCGGGCCTCCGTGCGCAGGCGACGGAGGAAGTCCTCGTTGCCCGTGTACTCCTCGCGGAGCACCTTCACGGCGATCTCGCGCGCGAGCTTCTCGTCGCGCGCGACCCAGACCTCGCCCATGCCGCCCATGGCGATGCGCCGCACCAGCGTGTAGCGCTCACCGAGCGTCAGACCCTCGACCGGTCTCATTGGCCGACCGCCGCCTTGAAGATCTGTCCGGCGATCGGGGCGGCGAGGGAGCCGGCCGAGGACTCGAGGGTCGACTCGCCCTCGTTCTCCAGCACGATCGCGATCGCCACCTGCGGGTCGTCGGCCGGGGCGAACCCGGTGAACCACAGCGTGGGCGACCGCGGGTCGTCCTGGGCGGTACCCGTCTTGCCGGCGACCTGGACGCCGGACACCTGCGCCGCGGTACCCGAGCCGTTGTTGACCACCGCGAGCATCATGTCGGTGAGCGCGTCGGCCGTGGACGACGAGAACGGGCTCTTGTAGCGGCTCGGCTTGGTCTGGCTCACCAGCTCGAGGTCGCTGTCCCGCACGCTCTGGATGAGGTACGGCTTCATGAGGTCGCCGTCGTTCGCCACGGCGGCCGAGATCATGGCGACCTGGAGCGGCGTCATGCGGACGCTGCCCTGGCCGATGCCGGACAGCGCGATGCGGGCGTCGGAGTCGTCGTCGCCCTCGCCGCCGATGAGGCCCGGGTAGGCACCGATCGACGTCGTCATCGGGACCTCGAGCGACTCGGTGAAGCCGAAGTCCTCGAACATCCGCTGCATGCCGTCCCGCCCCACGTCGGTGGCGACCTTGAGGTAGGCGGTGTTGCAGGAGTCCTGGAGCGCCTCCAGCAGCGTCATCCGCTCGGTCGGCGAGCACGGGAAGCCACCGAAGTTGCCCACAGACGTCGAGGTGCCCGGAAGGGTGTAGGAGTTCGGGGCGTCGATCTGGGTGGTCGGCGTGAGGCCGTTGTACTCGATCGCCGCGGCCGAGGTCAGCACCTTGAACGTGGACCCGGGCGGGAACGTCGCGTTGATCGTGCGGTTGATGGTCGGCCCGTAGACGCTCCGCCGCTCCTCGCCCTCGACACTGCCGACCACCGGCTTCTCGTTGATCAGCCGTTCCGAGGTCGCCGTGGCCTCCTCGGCGTCGTGGACCGCGAGCGTGTTCGGGTCGTAGGACGGCTTGGAGACCATCGCGAGGATCGCCCCGGTCTTCGGGTCGAGCACGACGGCGGCACCGTTGCGGTCGCCCAGGGCGTCCCAGGCCGCCTGCTGGATCTTGGGGTCGATGGTGAGCTCCACCGAGGAGCCCTGCGCCTCCTCACCCGTGATGAGGTTCTGCAGGCGGTCCAGCCACAGCGAGTCGTCCTCGCCCGCCAGGTAGCTGTTGGCGTACCGCTCCATCCCGGTGACGGTGCCGTTGACCGAGAAGTAGCCGGTCACCGGCGCGTACAGGGACGCGGGTCCGGCGTCGCCGCCGGAGTAGGTGCGCTGGTACTTGAAGTTGTCGTCCACCGGTTCGGAGGTCACGATCGCCTCGCCGCCCTTGATCACGATCGGGCCGCGGTCGCGGGCGAGGGCGCTGTAGATGCCGCGGACGTTGCGCGGGTGGTCGTTCAGCTCGCCCGCCGCGACGAACTGGATCCACGTGGTCGAGATCATGAGGGTCAGGAACATGACCATCACGACGGCCGACAGGCGGCGCAGGGTCGCGTTCACCGGTCCACCCCCCGGACGATCTGGGTCGCGTCGTCGGGCGTACCGCTGCGGCCGGCACCGGCCTCGGTCTCGGCCTGCACCGGCGTGCCGCCGCCGACCTCGATGGCGCCGCCACCGACGACGGCCGGCACCGGGTCGGCCAGGGCGCCGCGGGTCGGCAGGGCGGACGGCCGCCGGGCGGCGTCGGAGATACGCAGCATGAGGGCGATGACGATCCAGTTCGCGAGCAGGGACGACCCACCCTGCGCCATGAACGGCAGGGTCAGGCCGGTGAGCGGGATGACCCGGGTGATGCCGCCGACGACGACGAAGAGCTGCAGCGCCATCACGAACGCGAGACCGCCGGCGAGCAGCTTGCCGAAGCCGTCGCGCACGCCGATCGCGTGGCGCAGGCCGCGCTGGATGATCACCAGGTAGACCAGCAGGATCGCGAGCAGGCCCGTGAGCCCGAGCTCCTCGCCGATGGCCGCGTAGATGAAGTCGGAGAACGCGAACGGCACGTACTGCGGGTACCCCTCGCCCCAGCCGGCACCGAACATGCCGCCGTACGCCATCGCGAACAGACCCTGCACGAGCTGGAAGGACGGTCCGTTGATGAGGTCGGGGTTGAGCGCGTCGAGCCAGATGTTCACCCGGAGCTGCACGTGGCTGAAGATCGACCACGCGACCACGGCCCCGGCCGCGAACATCACGAGGCCGATGGCGATCCAGCCCACGCGGTCCGTGGCGAGGTAGAGCATGCCGACGAACAGGCCGAAGAACAGGAGCGAGGTGCCGAGGTCCTTCTCGCCGATGAGGACCGCGAGCGACACGGCCCAGACGATCAGGATCGGGCCGAGGTCGCGCAGGCGCGGGAGCTGCAGCCCGAGGAACTTCTTGCCCGCCAGGGCGAGCGTGTCGCGGTTGGCGACCAGGTAGCCCGCGAAGAACACGGCGAACGCGATCTTCGCGAACTCGGCCGGCTGCAGCGAGAACGGTCCGATGTAGATCCAGATCTTCGCGCCGTTGATCTCCCTGCCCAGGCCGGGGATCAGCGGCAGGATCACCAGCACGATGCCGACGACCATCGCCGTGTAGGTGAGGCGGCGCAGGCTGCGGTGGTCGCGGATGACGACGATGACGATGCAGGCCAGGACGATCCCGATCGCCGACCACATGATGTGGCGCGGCGCGTTGGCACCCTGGAGGGAGGGGTAGGGCACGATGTCCTGGCGCAGGACCGTCGCCATGCTGACGCTGTTGAGCAGCACCACGGCCGGGAGGATCACCTGGTCGGCGTACGGCGCGCGCAGCCGCAGCACGATGTGCGCGGTGAAGGCGAGCGCGGCGAGCACGATGGTGTAGGTCCAGAACCCCTCGGGCAGGCCGCCCTCCAGGGAGTGGCCCACCATCCACATGCCGCCCATGCCGAGCGCGAGCGCGACGACCAGCAGGATCGCCTCGGCGATGCGGGTCGGGGCGCCTTCCTCGGGTCGGAGGGCGGTCATCCGTTCGCCCCCTGCGTGGAGTCCTTCTGGGTCTTCGTCTCGTTGCCGGCCCGGTCGCTCGACGTGGGCGTCGGGGTCGGCGTGGGCGTGGACGTCGGGGTGGGGGTCGAGGAGGGGCTCGCCGACGGCGTGGGGTCGGTCTCGGCAGCGGCGTCGGCGATGAGGCGGTCCGCGCGCCCGCGGGCGTCCTCCAGCGAGGTGGCACGGATGGTCTCGTGCACGCGGGAGGCCACGAAGTCGGGCAGCTCGTCGACCCGGGTGCCGGTGAGCTCGACCGGGGTCGAGAAGGTCAGCGGACCGGCCGTGGCGGGGATGCCGCGGAAGACGGCGACCTGCCCGTCCGACTCGCCCACGTAGTACTGGGTCTGCGTCCAGCGGTAGCCGCCCCAGCCCGCCAGCCCCAGGCCGACGATCAGCAGGAGCACACCGGCCACGGTCAGCCAGGCACGCTTCTTCGGCGTCGCCTCCGTGTCGGTCTCGTCGTCCTCGTCGTCGTCCGGCTGGACGTCGGGCCGGTACTGCTCGTCCTCGGAGCCGCTCGCGATCACGGCCTGCTCGAGGGTGTCGGCGAGGCCGTCCTGGACCACGGCCTCGGACAGCACGCTGACGGCGCCCGGCGCCGCGGCCTGCTCGCCCGTGGGGGCGGGGGCGCGGACGAAGCCGGTCACGGTGTCGCCGTCGACCCCGGAGCCGGACGCGGGCAGGTTGGTGGGGGCCTGCGGGTCGTTGCCCGCGGCGGTGACCCCGGCGAGAGCGGCCGAGCCGACGATCTCGGGGACCACGGTGGCGACGGTGCCGGCGGCCGCGGCCTCGTCCAGGACGTCGGCGACCACGACGGTGATGTTGTCGGTGCTGCCCGCGCGCATGGACATCGAGATGAGCCGCTCGACGGCGTCCTGCGGGGTGGCCACCGCGGCGAGCACCTCGGCGATCTCGTCCTCGGGGACGAACCCGGACAGGCCGTCGGAGCACAGCATCCAGCGGTCGCCGGGCACGGCCTCGCGGATGGAGAGGTCGGGCGTCAGGTCGAGGTCGAAGTCGCCGAGCACCCGCATGACGACGTTGCGCTGCGGGTGTGTCTCCGCCTCGTCCGGCGTGATGCGGCCCGTGTCGACCAGGTGCTGCACGAAGGTGTGATCCACCGTGACCTGGGCCAGGACGCCGTCGCGCAGGAGGTAGGCGCGCGAGTCGCCCAGGTGGGCCATGGCCAGGGTGTTGCCGGACTTGAGCAGCGCGGTCACCGTGGTGCCCATGCCCGCCAGGTCCGGGTCTGCCGTGGTGGCGTCGACGAGGTCCTGCCGGGCGCGGTCGATCGTGCGCTCCAGCTCGGACATCGACTGGTCGGAGCTGTGGTCGGGCCGGTCCAGGCCCACCAGCGCGGCGATGGTCAGCGCGGACGCGACGTCGCCACCGGCGTGCCCGCCCATGCCGTCGGCCACGACGAGGAGGTTGGGCCCCGCGTAGGCGGAGTCCTGGTTGTTGGAGCGGACGAGGCCGACGTCGGAACGCGCGGCATACCGCAAGGTCACGGTCACGTGGTGGTCATCCCTGGAGCTCGACGACGGACTGTCCGATCTGCACGCCCACACCCGGGGCGAGCGGGACGATGCCCTGGACCCGCTCCTCGCCGATGTACGTGCCGTTCGTGGAACCGAGGTCCTCCACGAACCACTGACCGCCCTGGGGGAAGATCCGCGCGTGCCGCGACGACGAGTAGTCGTCGTCGAGCACGAGGGTGCAGCTGGGCGCCCGCCCGATCAGCACGCCCGACGAGGTGAGCGGGATGGTGGTGCCCGTGAGCGGGCCGGCCACCACGACGAGCCGCGACGGCCCGCCGCGCTGGGGTGCGCGGGGGGCTCCACCGCCGGGGGTCGGCGTCGGGGCCGGCCCCGCCGGCTCGGGCCGGCGCCGCCGGGTGCTCGCGGTGCGTGGCCCTGCGAGGTCGCGCCGCAGCACGGCCACGGCCGAGAGCACGAACACCCACAGCAGCACCAGGTAGCCCAGCCGGAGCAGGGTGAACGTCAGCTCGCTCATGTCGGGTCAGTCACCAGTCCTCGTTGTCCGCACCGGACGCGCTGCCGGTCCAGAACATGATCCGGGTACGGCCGATGGTCATCGTGTTGCCGTCGAGCAGCGTCGCGGCCGGGACCTGGTGGCCCTCCACGTACAGCCCGTTCGTGGAGCCCATGTCGGTCGCGACGACGCCGTCCGGCGTCACGCGGATCTCGAGGTGGCGCCGGGACACGCCCGGGTCGTCCACGACGATGTCCGCCTCGGCGTCGCGCCCGATGACGGTCACGGGACCCGTCAGCAGGTACCGCTGTCCGTCGATGTCGATCAGCGGGTGCCGGCCGGTCGGCGCGCCGGAGGTCGCCGGGGCGACGCTCCCCTGCACGCTGCGCGACCGCACGGTGAAGCGGCCGGGCACCAGCTCGTACTGCTCGTCGAACGTCACGCTCACGGGGCCGACGAACGCGTAGTGCTGCGTCGCGGCGTACGCCGTGATGTTGGACGCGAGCTCGTCGGCGAGGGTCTGTGCACCCCACGCCTCGATCTGCGCGAAGTCGTCAGGGGCCAGCTCGATGGTGAACTCGTTCGGTGCGACGGTACGGTCGCGTCCGACGACCGCGGCACGGTCGTCCAGCTCACGCCGCAGCCTGCTCGCCAGTTCGACAGGCTTCACCTCGCCACGTCCCACCTTGGCGAACGCGTTGTTCATCATGCGCTCCACGCTCTTCTCGAAGCGGTCCAGGGCGCCCATGCCACCTCCTTCCAGGGTCTGCGCCGGGCAGACTACCTAGATCGTATAGACCGGTAGGTGCTCGCAGACTCCAATACTGTGGATGTCCTGCGGATCTTCTCCGATCTTCCCTCAGGTGGCGCGATGAGGAGAGGCGTGGGCGGATCCGCACGCTACTAGACCTGCGGCAGCACGTGAACCACCTCACGGCTATTGGATTCGGAAGTGGGGTCTGAGCCGTGCTAGCCTCCTCATCAGCAGCGCGCGAGTGGCGGAATAGGCAGACGCGCACGGTTCAGGTCCGTGTGCCCGAAAGGGCGTGGGGGTTCAACTCCCCCCTCGCGCACGTTGCACGAAGGCCCCGGCTCACAGAGTCGGGGCCTTCGTCATGTCCGGGGCGCGGCGGCGACGTCAGCAGCGCACCACCTCCAGCCGTCCCGGGCGGTCCGCCCCGGCGGCCGCGCCCGGCGGGAACACCCCGCCCGCGCCCGGCGTCACCGACCCCAGCACGCTCACGTGCCGTGCGCCCGTCGCCCCCGGCAGCACGCCCGGCAAGCCGTGCCACGTGTGCCAGCCCAGCACGGCGAACGCCAGCGCCTCTTTGGCTTGGCTGGGCACACCCAGCTCGTCCGAGGTCCGGACCGCCACCCCGGGCAGCTCCTCCCGCAGCGCCGCCATGAGCACGGGGTTGCGCGTGCCGCCGCCCGACGCGACGACCTCCGTGACGCCGTCCCGGATCGCGTCGGCCACCGTGCGGGCGGTCAGCGCGACCAGCGTGGCGAGCAGGTCCTCGGCCGACGGCGGCGTCGGCCCCAGCCGGTCGAGCACGTAGCCGAGGTGGAACAGCTCCTTGCCGGTCGACTTCGGCGCCGGCCGGGCGTAGTACGGGTCGTCGAGCAGCCGCGCCAGCAGCTCGGGCGCCACCCGGCCGCGGGCGGCGAGCGCGCCGTCGGCGTCGAAGGTGAGGCGGTCACCGGTGACGTGCCGGGTGGCGGCGTCGAGCAGCGCGCACGCGGGGCCCGTGTCGAACGCGAGCGCTCCCCCGTCCCCCGTCGGTACCGTCACGTTCGCGATGCCGCCCAGGTTCAGGGCGACGGCGGCACCGGGCCGTCCCGCGAGCCACAGCGCGTCGAACAGACCGACCAGGGGCGCACCCTGCCCGCCGGCGGCGACGTCGCGGGTGCGTAGGCCGGAGACGACGGGCAGCCCCGTCGCCTCGGCGATCCACGCCGCCTCGCCGATCTGCAGGGTGCCACGCACGGCGCCGTCGTCGACCCAGTGGTAGACGGTCTGCCCGTGGGAGACCACCAGGTCGGCGCGGCCGTCGCACAGCTCGGCCACGGCGCGCCGCGCGACGTCCGCGAACGCCTGCCCGATCCCCGTGTCGAGGCGGCACACCTGCTCGATCGTGGTGCGCGCCGGGGGCAGAGCGGCCACCAGCTCGGACCGCAGCGCCGCCGGGTACGGCACGGAGACGTGACCACGCGGGGTGAGCAGGAGGGTCCCGCCGTCGAGCCGGAGATCGCAGGCCGCGGCGTCGACGGCGTCGTGCGAGGTGCCCGACATGAGGCCCACCACGCACAGCGAATCCGGTCCCTTCGCAGGTGAGACGCGGGATCTACGCCACGGTTGCACCATCAGATCGACTCCTCCGGTCGGGTTTACGTCACTGTTAGCCCGTTGCTCCTACTTTGCGCCACAATCTCCCCCATGCTTGACGTCTCGATCGCCCCAGCTCCGGCGCCGGACGCGCCGTTCGAGGATCACATCGAATGGGCGCGCAACGCTCCCGCGACCCCGTCGACCCCCGCGGCGCTGTTCACCGGTGGTCTCGACGAGACCCCCGTCGACGACCGTCTCACGGTCGACACCCCCGGCTGGGACTACCCCGCCCTCGCCCAGGAGCTCGTGCGGCGCTCCCGAGGCGCGGTGCTGGACATCGGCACCGGCAACGGTGACTTCTTCGCGGGCCTCGGCCCGCTGCCCACCGGCTCGGCCGCCACGGAGACCGGCCCGGCCTTCCTCACGGCGCGCCGCCGGCTGGAGCCCCTCGGCGTGGACGTGCGCCGCGCCGAGCCCTCCTGGACGGGCGACGTGCTGCTCCCCTTCTTCGACGGCCGGTACAGCGTGGTGCTCAGCCGGTTCAGCACCATCGACGCCGCCGAGGTGGGCCGCGTGCTCGAGCCCGGCGGCACGTTCCTCACCGAACAGGTCGACACCCGCGACGGCATCGTCCTCAACAAGGCGCTCGGCGTGCCGCTCGGGTGGGACCCGGACGCCGTCACCGTCGACGTCGTCTCCGACGGGCTCGTCGCCGCCGGCCTGGAGATCGTCGAGGCCACGGAGCACGTGGGCACGCGCACGTTCACGGACCTGTCGTCCGTGCTCTGGTACCTGCGCACGGCGGCCTGGCAGGTGCCCGGGCTCGCCGAGCTCACCCCGGCCGCGATTGCCCGGCACGAGGCCGGGCTGCGCGCGCTGCACATGCACTTCGCCACGGGCAACGTGCTCGTCGACGAGGCGCCACGCATCCTCGTCACGGCACGCCGGCCCTTCTGAGCAGACCCGTCACCGCCTCCGCCAGCGCCGCCGGGGGCACGTCCGTCCCGTGGCCCGGAAGGGTCACCCGGAGTGCCTCCGGCAGCGCGGCGGCGAGCGAGTCCGCCGCCGCCGTCACGGCCGCGGCGCTCGCGGTGCCGTCCACCACGAGCACGGACTGCGTGATCTGCTCCCAGCGGCACATGAGGGCCCGGTGGCCCAGCGCGACGCCGGCGAGCACCCGGCCGTCATAGGCGATGGTCGGCGCGATCGCCTCCAGGTCCGCCCACGACGGCGACGCCCGCATGCGTGGGACCAGCCCGCACGGCATGCCCATCACGTCGAGGAAGACCTCGACGGCGCTGCCCGGGTCGCCGGCCTCCAGGCACGCCTCCACGCCGGCGATCATCCGCGGGTCCACGGGCGGCTCCCCGCTCGCCACGTCGTAGGTGGGTTCGTAGCAGAGCACCGCGGTGACGGCGGCCCCGAGGTCGGCCGCCGCGCGCAGCGCGAGGAACACGCCCGTGGAGATGCCCACCAGCGCGGCCGGACCCGTCACCTCCAGCAGCGCGGCGATGTCGTCGACCTCGCGGTCCACGCTGTACGGGGGCGTGTCCCCGCTCGCGCCCCGGCCCCGCCGGTCGTAGCGCAGCGTGGTGACCCTCCGGTCCAGCTCGGCCGCCACGGCCCGCGTCACGGCCAGCCGGTGGGCGAGCACGCCGTCGACCACCACGACCGCCGGCGCCAGGCCGGGTACGGGCCCGGTCAGGTCGTAGGCGATCCGGGTGCCGTCGGCCGACGTCGTGAAGGCGTCGGCGGTGAGGGTCGTCATGGAGGGGCAGACGGCGCGGCGGGCCCAAAGTCGTCGCTCCATCTCGCGGTGCCCTCGTTTCGCCGCGAGAAAAAACTCTGTGCGCGGGGCTCCGGGAAGCGTAGGTTCGTGGGCACATGAGAAGGGAGGTGATCCGAGTAGTGAATTCACATCGGACCCATGAGGTGGTCGCGCGCTAGTCGCGTGACGCGCAAGCGTTTCGCGCCGACACCGGACCGGGGGCTCAGCACGGGGCCTTCCTGACCGGCAGAGGCGCAACGGGACATGGTGGCGAGATCCTCGCGACCACCGGAGCCCGCGGGTGCCGTGCCCTCGTCCAGCACGGCTGACGACAGTCGCCCCGCGGGCTTTCCCGTGCCCGGAGGCGGCCCGGGCCGGAAGGCGACCAGCTGGTCCGGTCTCGGGGAGAATGCCCGGGTGACCGCCTATCGCGTGATGACCGTCTGCACGGGAAACATCTGCCGCTCCCCCATGGCCGAGATCGTGCTACGGGACCGCTTCGAGGCCGCGGGCCTCGGCGACGCCGTCGTGCTGGACTCCTCCGGCGTGAGCGACGAGGAGCACGGCAACCCCGTGGACCCGCGGGCCCGCGCGGTCCTGGCCGAGCACGGCTACCCCGCGGGTGACGGGCACCGCGCCCGGCAGGTGACGGCCGCCGACGCCGGCGCGCGCGACCTGCTGCTCGCCATGACCACGCGCCACGCGCGCGCCCTGCGCGCCCTGGCACCGGACGCGGACGTGCGGATGTACCGGTCGTTCGACCCCGCTGCGGCGGGCCTGCCCGACGACCGGCTCGACATCGCCGACCCCTGGTACGGCGGCCCGGAGGACTTCGAGGAGTGCCTCGCCCAGGTCGAGGCGGCGGCGGACGGCGTCGTGGCCTTCGTGCGCGGCCGGCTGGGCGTGCCGTCGGAGGCCTGAGCCGAGGTCGGCTTTCACCCCGGCACGCGCGGCCGGGCGACCGCGGGCCGACTACCGTGAGGGGATGACGCCCGCGTCTCCCGACCGGCTCGTCGTCCTCACCGGGGCCGACGGCCGCCTCGGTTCCAGGCTCGCCTTCCGCATCGCCGCGGCGGGTGGTCGGCAGCGCCTGCTGGTCACCGGACGGGGCCAGGTCCCCCGCCTGCCCGACGGGGCCCCGCTGCCGGAGACCGAGGTCGTCGCCCTCCCGTCCGAGCTGTCGTTCGACAGCTCGCCCGAGACCGCGTCGCGGGTGCTGACGGGTGTGTTCGAGGGCGCGCACGCCGTGTTCCTCGTACCCGGTCAGGCGGGCCGGCGCCGGGTCGCGCGGCACCGCGCCGCCGTCGACGCCGCGGTGCTCGCCGGGGTGCCGCACGTGGTCTACGTGTCGTCCGTGGGCGCGGCGCCGGACGCCGTCGCCACGGTGGCCCGCGACGACTGGCTCACGGAGGAGTACCTGCGCGGCACCGACCTGCGCTGGACGCTGCTGCGGACCTCGATGTTCCACCGCACCCTGACGTTCGCGGTGCACGACGAGTCGTACGGCTCGGCGCCCGGCACCGTGCTCCGCGCCCCCGCGGGCGACGGCCGGGTCGCCTCCGTCTCGCACGACGACGTGGCCGACGTGGCCACCGCCGTCCTGCTCGACGAGGACCCCCGGCGGCACGACGGGCGGACGTACCACCTCACCGGGCCGGAGTCACTGAGCCTCGACGAGGTCGCCGAGACGCTCTCGGCTGCCGTGGGGCGCACCATCCGGTACGTGCCGCAGACCGCGGAGCAGGCGCGGGCCCTCTTCTCCCGGTCCACCACGGGCGAGGTCGAGGACTGGATCACGCAGTGCCAGGCCGTCGAGGCGGGGGTGCTGGCGGGCGTGAGCCCCGACGTCGGGCAGCTGGCGGGCCGGCCCGCCCGGTCCCTCGCCGACTGGCTCGACGACTACCCGGCGGAGTGGGCGCACCTGCGGTTACCGTCGGTCAGATGACGAGCCACTCCCCGGACCCCGACCCTGCTCCCGACCCTGACAGCAGGACGGCGGCCGAGGCGGGACCCGCGGTCGGTCAGGACTGGGAGCCCGACGTGCTGCCGGGGTTCGAGCGCCGCACCCTCCCCCTGACCGCCGACGAGGACGAGGCGGAGGTGGTGGCGACCCTCGTGCGGCGGTTCCGGCCCGCCGTCCCCGAGGCGACGGAGCCGCGCCGCGGTCACCCCGTGGGTGCCGGCAACCCGCAGGTCGCGCGCCTGTGGGAGGAGCTCGCCGAGCTCGGCCGGCGGCTGCGCCTGCCCGGCACCGTGCGTCACCCCGAGGCCACCGGGCAGCCGGAGGCGGCCGAGCCGGTGCCCGACGCCGGCGTCGACCTCCTGTACGTGCACGGCTGGCTCGACTACTTCTTCCAGGTGCACCTCGCGGAGTTCTGGGAGTCGCTCGGCGTGCGGTTCCACGCTCTCGACCTGCGGCGGTACGGGCGCAGCCTGCGCCCGGACCAGACGCCGGGCTACGTGCGCAGCCTGACCACCTACGACGAGGACATCGAGGCGGCGCTCGACGTCATGGGACACGGCCGGGCCGACCGGCCGGAGCGCAGGCTGGTGCTCATGGGCCACTCGACGGGCGGCCTGACGGTCAGCCTGTGGACGGCCCGCAACCAGGAGCGGGTCGCGGGGCTCGTGCTCAACTCCCCCTGGCTCGAGTTCCAGCCGCGCGAGACGGTGCGCAAGCTCATGGAGCCCGGCATCCGGGTCCAGTCGGCGCTCGTGCCCCGCAGCCAGCTCGTCAACCTGGACCGCGGCCTGTACGCCCGGTCGATCTCGGCCCGGTTCGACGGGGAGTGGGACTACGACGTGGCCTGGCGCCCCGACGCCGGGTGGCGCGCCACGCCCGCCTGGCTCGCCGCGATCTTCCGCGGGCAGGACCAGGTGGCCCGCGGGCTCGGCCTCGACATCCCTGTGCTGGTGCTGCTCAGCGCCCGGAGCACCATCCCGACGCGGTGGAGCGAGGACATGCGGAGCACCGACTCCGTGCTCGACGTGGTCGGCATCGCCCGCCGGGTGCCCGACGTCGGCTCGCTGGTGACGCTGGTGCGCATCGCGGGCGGCCTGCACGACGTGACCCTGTCCGCGGCGCCCGTACGGGAACAGGTGTGGCGCCAGACGCGGCGCTGGTTCGACGGCTACGTGCGCGGCTGACGGCGACCGGGCGGCCGTGCCCCTGGCGGGTGGCGGGTGCCGGTGCGATCCTGGAACGGAGGTGCCCGCACCGACGCCGGGCACGAGGGGCGATGCGCCATGACAACGCACCAGGAGACCCATCACCGCGCCCGCCGGCACGGTCCGTATCTCGTGCGCGGCGAGCTGCTCGTCGGCATCGTGGCGGCCGTCCTCGGCATGCTGATCTCGCAGGGCGCCGCCGAGGGTGTGACCATCACGGGCTGCCTCGCGATGGCCGCGGGTGCCGTGTCCGGCCGGTTCGGCGCCCGCTGGGGCCGGATGGCGGTCGCGGCGGGGCTCGGCTTCGTGGCGGGCTCCGTGCCCTACTGGCTCGCCACGGCCGTGGTCATCGTGACGACGTACGGGTTCTGAGCCCGGTCCCGGGCCTCACCAGAACTTCCACCAGGGCCGTCCGCCCGGCGCCCGGCGGGGCGGTGCCGCCGGGGTGGCCGACGACGCCCGGCGCGCCGCCCGCCGTTCCGCCCACCTCCTGACCTCCGCGTCGACGTCGCGCGTGGGCGTGACGACCGGAGGCCCGCCCTGGAGCTGGCGGCGCGCGTCGATCACCCGGGCGTTGAAGTCCTCGACGATCTCGCGGACGCGCCCCTCCATGGCCTCGAGGTCGAGCCTGCCCTCCAGCTCGGCGGAGTCCTTCCGGAGCTGTGCCGACGGCAGCACGCCGGTGATGTTCTCGCGCTCGATGAGGCCCTTGACCCACCAGTCGGGGTCGTAGGTGCCGGACAGGCCGGGGATCGGCTTGCCGTGCAGCGGCAGGTTGTCGAACTCGCCGCGCCGCATCGCCTGGTCGACCACGACGTCGACGTAGCGCGCCCGCTCCTCGGTGGTCATGCTGCCAGGGCGCTGAGCCTCCTCCGAGGCGTCGTCGGTGGTCGCCGACCCGGCACCCTCGCTCGCCTCTCGCTCCGCGACCGTCTCCCGGTCCACGCGGTACTGCGCGGCCCGGCGGAGGGGGTCGTTGTCGGCTTCGTCGCGCGGTCCCGGCGCCATACATCCATGTTACAACTTTCACAAGCACCGGTGAAGGGCGGCCGGGCGCGATGATGACGCCATGCACCGCGCCGCGAACGTCCACCGCGAGGCAACCTCGGCGCTCGTCCGCCCGTGGTGGGCGGTATGAACACGGAGACAGCCGAGCAGCCCGTCGTCGACCCGGCGCGCGCCCGGGTGCTGGTGGCACCCGACCGCGACGCGGAGTTCGTGGACTTCGTGGCGTCCGCGGGGCCGTACCTGCACCGCACGGCCTACCTGCTGACGGGTGACCCGCACCAGGCCGAGGAGCTGGTCCAGGCCACCTTCGAGCGCACCTACCGCGCGTGGGCCCGGGCGCGCACCGGAGAGCCCCGTGCCTACGCGCGCCGCATCCTGATGAACCTCCGGATCGACGGCTGGCGCAAGGACCGGCGCTCCGGCGTCACGGACGACGGCGTCGTGCCGCTCACCCCCGTGCCCGACCACGCCGAGGGCGTCGCCGTCCGCGACGAGCTCGGCCGGGCCCTGCGCGCGCTCCCGCCCGGTCAGCGCAGGGTCGTGGTCATGCGCCACCTGCTCGACCTGCCCGAGGCACAGGTCGCCGAGGAGCTCGGCATCTCGGTGGGCACGGTGAAGTCCACCAACGCCCGTGGCCTGGCCCGGCTGCGCTCGCTGCTGAGCGCGTCCGCCGTCGACGCCGTTCCCGCGTACCGCGCCGACGCGCACGACGTGCTGCTCACGGCCCGCGCCGCCGTCCGCCGTCGGCGCGTGGCACGGGGCGCCGTCGCCGGCGTGCTCGCCGTGGTGCTCGGCCTGCTGCTCGTCGGCCCGGTCCACGTCCCCGGCGTCGGGCCGGTGGTACTCCCGGGCAGCGAGTGGCTGCGCCACGTGCTCGGGATCGACGGGAGGCACGGCCTGTCGGACCTGCCGTTCCCCGAGCCGGCCGACGACGCGGTGTGCGGCGGGCCCCTGGACCCGGCTGCGCGTGCCGTGCCGGTCGACGACGTGTCGGCGAGCTGGGGCGACATCACGATCACCACGGTGGTGCGCGTCACGGACGCGCACGTGGTCGCACCCTGCGCCGACGTGGCTGTCGACCACGTCGTGCGGACCGGCGACCGGGTGGTCGCCGACGCCGCGACGCTGGGCGCGCGCGGAAGTGTCGTCGGCTGGTCCGACTCCTTCAGGCTGTTCGACGGCGACCGGCTCACCGGGCCGCTCACGCTGCGCGCCCTCGCGCCCGACGGGGGCCGCCTGCGGACCGCCGACGTCGCCACCACCCGCCAGGTCGCCGGGCGCTGGCCCCAGGCGTTCGGCCTCGTGCGGCAGGGCGACCGCGCCGCCTGGTTCGCGACGCCGAACACCCAGGTCACCGGGACGCTCCCGTGGGCGCTCCGGACGCTGGACGACGACGGGAGCGTCGTCACGGTGAGCGACTCCACGACCCTCGTCTCGGCGGAGGCCGGGGAGCCGGCGCTCTCGGACGACGCGGTCTGGTGGACCACGACCTCGTCCGTCGCCGGCCCGGTGTGTGGCGGTGTCCTGCACGTCGCGATGCGCCCGGACCTCACGACACCGCACCCCGACCAGGCGAGGCGCGTCTGCGCGATCGGTTCGTCCCCCGACGGTGTGGTGGTCGCGAGCGCGGCGGGCGAGGGCCCGGCATCCGGACAGGGTGAAGGCACGGTCTTCCTGCTCCTCGCCGGGCCTGCGATGGACGATGCGCGCCCCCTGCTCAGCGTGGACAGCGGACTGCTCGACCTCCAGCCCGTGACCGCCGTCGGCTACGACGCCGGGCGGCTGGCCTTCGCCTCAGGCGGTCTCCTCTACGTGGTCGACGTCGAGGAGGGCACCGGCTACCAGGTGCGCGGCGTGGGCGAGGTGGACGCGATCGACGTGTCCGCGGGGACGGTCGCCTGGTCGTCACCCGGCGGGCCCGCACGCGTCCTCACCGGCGAGGACGACGCACTCAGCCTGTTCACCCTGCCGGGCGACATGGTCACGGTGGGGGTGGACGGCGACCGCGTCGCCTGGACCGCGCTCGACGACGCGGGCGGTTCCTTGACGGTCGGCCGCCTGCGCTGGTGACCCCGGCACGGCCCGCACACACGGCACGTGGGCCATGATGGGCAGCATGAAGGTCTCTCGCCGGTCCCACGTGCCCCCGTTCGCCGTCATGGAGGTGCTCGCCGCCGCCAACGCGCGCCGCGCCACCGGGGCCGACGTGCTCAACCTGTGCGCGGGGGAGCCGTCCACCGGGGCGTCCGACGTCGTGCGGGAGCGGGCGATCGCCCTGCTGCGCGACGGGAACCTCGGCTACACCGAGGCGATGGGCGTGCCCGCCCTGCGCGACCAGATCGCGGGGCACTACCGGCGCTGGTACGACGTCGACGTCGACCCCGCGCGCATCGCCGTCACCACCGGCTCCAGCGGCGGATTCGTGCTGGCGTTCCTCGCGGCCTTCGACGTCGGCGACCGGGTGGCGCTCGCGCGCCCGGGCTACCCCGCCTACAAGAACATCCTGTCGGCGCTGGGCTGCGAGGTGGTCGAGCTCGACTGCGGACCCGAGACCCGCTACCAGCCCACGGTGTCGCAGCTCAATGAGGCGTACTACGGCGGCGGGCTCGACGGCGTCATGGTCGCCTCGCCCGCCAACCCCACCGGCACGATGATCACCCCGGCCGAGCTGGCCGCGATCGCCGCGTGGTGCGCCGACCACGACGTCCGGCTGATCAGCGACGAGATCTACCACGGCATCGCGTACTCGGACGAGGTGGCGCAGGCGACCGCCGCGTCGTACACCGGCCAGGGCGCCGTGGTCGTGAACTCGTTCTCGAAGTACTGGGCCATGACGGGCTGGCGGCTCGGCTGGCTCGTGCTGCCCGACGAGCTGGTCGCGCCCGTCGACGCGCTGGCCGGGAACGTCGCACTGTCCCCGCCGGCGCTCGCGCAGCAGGCGGGCATCGCGGCCTTCACACCCGAGGGCTACGCCGCGGCCGCCGAGAACGTCGCGCGCTACGCGGCGTCGCGCACCCTGCTCCTGGACCGGCTCGGTGAGCTGGGCTGGCGCCCGGTCGCACCCGCCGACGGTGCCTTCTACCTGTACGGGAACATCTCGGCCTTCGGCCTCGACTCCGTCACGTACTGCGCGCGGCTGCTCGCGGAGGCCGACGTCGCGATCACGCCGGGCACGGACTTCGACGGCGTGCGCGGGCGGGACTGGGTGCGCCTGTCGTTCGCCTCGTCGCTCGACACGGTGACGCGTGCGGTGGACCGGATCGTGGCCTGGCACAAGACCCTCTGACCGGCCATCACTTGCGCCGGCGCAGCACCTCCGGCAGCACGACCCACACGAGCGCCAGCACGACCAGCACGGTCGCGCCGGCCACGATGCCCTCCGTGCGCCCGACCACGACGTCGAACACCAGCAGGGTGGCCCCGGTCATGACGAGGGCGAGCACGCCGAGCGCCACGCGCGCGAGCCGGTCGGCCTGGGTCACGATGACGCGCTTCATCTGCTGGCGGAACAGCGACCGGTGCACGCTGACCGGCGCCACGATGAGGGCCGTCGCGATGACGGCGGTCACCACCAGCACGAGGTAGACGGTGCGCTGGTAGTGGTCCAGGTCGGCGAACCGGGACTGGAAGGGCAGCGTCAGCAGGAACCCCGTGAGGATCTGCACGCCGGTCTGCATGACCCGCAGCTCCTGGAGGAGCTCGTTCCAGTTCCGGTCGGCCCGTTGGGCCGGAGATTCGCCGCGGTCGTCGGTGTGCACCGTCCCATTGTCTCAACTGTCTGGTAGGTCCGATCGGGCGAATTTTTTCACCCGCTCACATCACCGTCTCCCGTGGCCGGGGCGGGTCCAGCGGGTGAACATGCGCCTGAGGGGGGACGCGTCCGCGTCCCGCGGACAAGGGGCGTACACGTGATGAGATCAAGGATGCGGGTGTCGCTGGGCGTGGCACTCGGGGCAGCACTGCTGGTGGCCGGCGCCGTGGCGCCAGGGGTTTCCACGGCGCCGACGGCGGCCGCCGCGTCACCGGACGCCGCGGCCTCACCCGGGCCGTCGAGCACGGCGAGCGTGACGGCGCGAGCCGCCGACGTCAGCGTCACCGCGAAGATCTCGCTGCCGGCGGGCTCCTCGGTGAACGGTTCCATCACCGGCACGCTGACCATCACGCACGACGGGACGTCGTCGTCCATGAAGTCCGGACGCATCACCATGGTCGACCCGGACAACCGCGAGCTCCTGGGCGAGTCGTTCGTGGCCGGTGGCGCCGCCGACACCTGGACGTCCACGGTGCCGCTGCCGGCGGACGCCGCTCCCGGTGTCTACCAGGTCAGCCTCGACGCCCGGGTCGCGATCACCACGGACGAGGGTGTGACCGAGGTGCCGATCCGCACGCAGACGCCCATCTCGGTGCCGTTCCGTGCACTGCGGAACATCCCGCTGATCTGGACCTCGCCGTCGAGCGCTCCGGCGGGCTCGACCATCTCGGTGCACGGCGCCGCGAACGTCCGCAGCCTGGGCACGGGCGAGTACGAGCCCGCGACCGGCCAGGAGGTCAAGCTCTACTTCGACCCGGAGGGGTCGGCTCCGGAGACGCTCCGGGCCACGCTCACCACGGACTCGCGCGGCTACTTCACGAGCCGGCAGAAGCCGGGGGCCTCCGGGAAGTGGCGCGCCGAGATGGCGCAGACCGACACGGGCGCGCGCACGGTCTGGACCATCACGTCCGCCGAGCGCACCCGGTCGACCACCCTGCGGCAGGGCCAGGTCAGGGTCACGCAGGGCGGCTACACCGCGGGTGACCACCTGATGACGCACGACGTCGTCGTGGGCCTGGCGCCCGTGAGCCGCCGCGTCGACGTCGGCAGCCTCAACTTCTCGATGGGCGGCATGTCCGGATTCGTCAGCGCGGAGAGCCGCCGTGGCGAGGGCAGCTACCCCGACGGGTACCGCATGCAGCGCGAGCTGGTGCACGCGGGCATCGGCACCAGCCACGTGACGCTGACGTTCAACCCGACCCTCCCGGCGGGCGTGTACGACATCGGCATCCGCGACGCCATGAAGGCTTGCGCCGCACCCGACTGGGACGGCCTCGACGGCGGCACCAGCAACTGCACCCATGACGTGCTCGTCGAGGACCCGACGGTCACGACCCTCGTGGTCAAGCGCGCCAGCAGCACCACGGTCACGGCGTCGCGGACGTCGCTGCCCGCCCCCGGCTCGGTGACGCTGAGCGGTGGCGTCCGCAAGGTGCAGCTCGTCAGCGGCGGCGGCGCGCAGGAGCGGCCGGCGCCGAACACGAAGGTCGAGATCTACTTCGACCCGGCGGGCTCGGCCGCACCGGTGCTCAAGAAGACGGTGACCACGGGCTCGAACGGCAACTACTCGACGTCGGTCTCCGCGTCCGCCACGGGCGCCTGGATCGCGAAGTACCCGGGCACGAGCCTGCAGGCGCCGTCGCAGGCGTCGGTGAACGTCACGGTCGGCTGACCTGGGTCTTTCCGCACGACAAAGGTCCGCCTCGACCAGGTGGTTCGGCATGCTCCCAGCC
Organism: Promicromonospora thailandica; assembly: GCF_024171955.1. Classification (GTDB taxonomy): domain Bacteria; phylum Actinomycetota; class Actinomycetes; order Actinomycetales; family Cellulomonadaceae; genus Promicromonospora; species Promicromonospora thailandica. The sequence continues at coordinate 276,113 of NZ_JAMTCS010000007.1, forward strand.
GCTGGGAGCAGGCCGAACCGCCTGGTCGAGGCGGACCTTCTTGTCCTGCCGGGCGTCAGAAGACCGGCTTGCCACCCGTGACGCCCAGCACCGTGCCCGAGACGTACGACGCCGTCACCGGGGAGGCCAGGAAGACGAAGGCCGGCGCGACCTCCGCCGGCTGACCCGCCCGGCCCAGCGGCGTGTCGCTGCCGAACGACGCGATCTTCTCCTCCGGCTGCGTGGCCGGCTGCAGCGGCGTCCAGATCGGACCCGGCGCCACGGCGTTCACGCGGATCCCTCGCGGGCCGAGCTCGGCCGCGAGGTTCACCGTGACGTTGTTGATGGCCGCCTTCGTGGCGGCGTAGTCGAGCAGGGACGTGGACGGCTGGTACGCCTGGATCGACGAGTTGTTGATGATCGCGCCGCCCTCGCCGAGGTGTCCCAGCGCCGACTGCGTCACCCAGAACAGCGCGTACAGGTTGGTCTTGAGCACGCGGTCCAGCTCCTCGGTGGTCAGGTCGTCCACCGAGTCGCGCCGCGCCATCTGGTACCCCGCGTTGTTCACCAGCACGTCCAGGCCGCCGAGCTCGCCCGCTGCCCGGTGCGCCACGCCGCGCGCGGTCGCCTCGTCCCGCAGGTCTCCGGGCAGCAGCGCGCAGCGCCGTCCGGCCCGCTCGACCCACTCCGCCGTCGTCCGCGCGTCTCGTTCCTCCTCGGGGAGGAACGAGATGGCGACATCGGCACCCTCGCGGGCGAACGCGATCGCGACGGCCCGCCCGATCCCCGAGTCCCCGCCGGTCACGAGAGCCCGGCAGCCGGCCAGCTTCTCGCTGCCGACATAGCTCTCCTCGCCGTGGTCCGGGGCCGGTATCATCCGATCCGTCGTACCGGGCGGCTCCTGCTGCTGCGGTGGGAAAGGCTGGTCCTGGCTCATGGCGTCCTCCGTCGTCGTGCACACATGTCGGATCGACGTGCCGGCCAGTTCTCGACCCTCCTCCTCACGCTAGCGTCGGCGCCGAACGGTCGCACGTCCCGTACTGTTCGAACCATCAGCAACGACCCTGCCCCAGGAGGCGCCTCCGTGAACACGGGACAGTCACCCGTCGAGCGAACGTTCGACGGCGCAATCGAGCAAGTTTTCGCCGGGGGAAGCCGGCCGCCGGTCGGCAGGTACCGCCTCGACCTGGCGACGGGTACGTGGGCGTGGTCGGACGAGGTGTACGTGATGCACGGCTTCGAGCCCGGGCAGATCGTGCCGACGACGCCGTTGATGCTGTCGCACAAGCACCCGGAGGACCGCGCCCGCGTGGACGGGGTGCTGCGGCTCGCCGCGGAGACCGGCCGGCCGTTCAGCTCCGTGCACCGCATCCGGGACGCGTACGGCCGGACGCGCACCCTGGCCGTGACGGGCCAGGGCCGCCGCGACCCCGTGACGGGCCAGGTGGTGGAGCTCTTCGGGTACTTCATCGACGTGACCGAGTCGCACAAGGAGGCCGCGGCCCGCGAGGCGACCGCCTCGATCCAGGCCTCGGCCGAGAAGCGCGCGGTCATCGAGCAGGCCAAGGGCGTGCTGATGGTCGTGTACGGCGTGGGGGAGACTGCCGCGTTCGAGCTGCTGCGGGAGGCCTCCAACCTCGCGAACGTCGCCGTGCGCGACATCGCCCAGACGCTGGTGCACCTCTTCTCCGGACCGGGCGTGACCGTGTTCCCGACCCGGGAGGCGATCGACGAGTTCCTGCGCAACCCGGTCCCGCCGGGCGACGACTGACCCACCGGCCTACCTTGGTGGGCAGACGTCCCAGGTCAGGGGCGCCGATCGGCAACTGCCAGGAGGCGTGATGAGCGACGCGAAGACCGACGAGACCCGATCCCGGCCGGTGTTCTGGAAGGCGTACTCGTTCGGGTTGGTCACCGGGGCGTTCTTCCTGCTGTCCTGGGTCGGGCAGTTCGTCTTCCAGGCGATCCGCTTCGGCAACGAGGCGAGCGACCACGGGACCTCGTTCTCGTGGATCGACTACTGGCCGGACTTCCTCGCTTCGACGTTCGAGAACTGGCAGTCCGAGTTCCTGCAGCTCATCTGGCAGGCTGCAGGACTCGGGCTGTTCTACTTCTGGGGCTCGTCGCAGTCCCGCGAGGGCGACCAGCGCCTCGAGGCCAAGGTCGACGCCCTCCTGCGGGAGCGGGGCGTCGACCCGGCCGAGATCGACCGCCAGACGCGGAAGATCGCGGAGGACGGATGAGCCGCGCGCTGCGCGTCGCCACCTTCAACATCCAGCACGGCCTCGGTCCGGACGGCCGCGTCGACAACCACCGCCTGGCGGACGCCGTCGCGGGGCTCGACGCCGACGTGGTCGCGCTGCAGGAGGTGGACCGGCGTCAGTCCCGGTCCGGGGGAGTGGACCAGGCGCTGCTGTGCGCGCGAGCGATGAAGGCCGTGGACCACCGCTTCCTGCCCGCCCTCGCCGGGCCCTTCCGCTACCCCGGCGTACGACGGCGGGCGCGCGCCACCGAGCTGCCCACCACCCCGGGATACGGCATCGCCCTGCTGTCCCGGCTTCCCGTGCGGACCTGGCGCGTGGTGCTCCTGCCAGGCGCCACGCCGTGGGTCTGGGGGCGGGTACAGCTCGGCACGGACGAGCCCCGGGTGGCGCTCGCGGCGGTGGTCGAGACGGTGGCCGGTCCGCTGACCGTCGTGGGCACGCACCTGAGCGTCTACCGGTTCCCTGCCGTGAGCTGGGCCGGCGGGTTCGTGCGACGTGCGGCCGGATACCGCAGGGGAGTGCCCGACGAGCGGTATGCCGAGTGGCAGCTCGACCATCTCCGGCAGCAGCTCACCAGGGCGCACCGGCCGGTCGTGCTGCTGGGCGACCTGAACCTCCGGGCGCCGGTGCCGGCGGACCGCACCGGCTGGCGCCCGCTCGCCACGGACGACACCTACCCGCGGCACGACCCCCGGTTCCAGATCGACCACATCCTGCTCGACCCGGGGGACCCTGCGGACCCGGCGTCGGACGGAGCGTTCCGGCCGGTCGGTGGCCGGGCGGTGGACACGGGGGTCTCGGACCACCGGGCCCTCGTCGCGGACCTCACGGCGGCCTGAAGAGCGGGCAGAGGAGCGGGCTGAGGGGCGCGGCGTCGCGCCACGATCACCTTCGAGACCGAGGTTGCTCCTCTTTGAGCGGCTCCACAGAGAAGCAACCTCGGTCTCGAAGATGATCGAACGCCGGGGTCAGCCGACGAAGATGCAGAACGGGTGGCCCGCCGGGTCCGCGAGGACGTACAGCGGCTCGTCCGGGTCGTCGAACCGGTCGAACAGCTGGGTCGCCCCCAGCTCGAGGGCGCGGTCGCGGGCCGCGGTGAGCGCGGCCGCGTCCGGCACCGAGGTGTCGAGGTGCAGCTGCTGCGGCACGTCGGTTCCCGGCCACGTCGACCGGGGCAGGTCCTCGACCTGCTGGAACGCGAGGTCGACGCCGTCGTCGTTCCGGAGCACGAGCCAGTCGGCGCCGCGGGGGTCGGGTTGGCCGTCGGACGGCGGGGCGTCCCCCGGGCGGTACTCCAGGTCGAGGAGCTGCCGGTAGAACTCGGCGAGGGCGCGGGCATCCGTGGTGTCCAGCACGACGGACCGGAGGCGAGGAGTCATGGCTCCAGCGCAGCACATCCGGCGTCACCCGCAAGGCGCCGTGCGGCTCAGGCGGCCTCGGCGTACACCCGCTGCGGGACGGCGGGCCGCTCTGCGGTCTCGGCCGGCAGGGGCTCCGCCGCGGCCTCGACCACGGACAGCGCCGCGGCCTCGCCCGCTGCGCGCCGCTTGGCGCGGAACACGGTGAACAGCGCGTTGGCACCGATCACGATGGCGGCGACGTTCGACGCCGCGGACGGCCAGATGCCGTTCACCGCGGCCACGGTCAGCAGGGTCCCGGCCGCCAGCACGTTGGTGCTCTGGAACGCGAGTGAGTCGGCGCTCCAGCGCCCGCGGCTGACCATGGCATACGCCACGAGCCCGGCGAGCGCGCCGAACCAGCCGAGAGCGGTGACGACCATCATGAGGGACATGAGAAGACTCCTGGGGAACGTAGTATCGAAACGATTCGAGGATGCTCCGGAGGTCGAGAGCCGGGATCATCCGTGAAGGGTGGGGTGGGTGCCGGTACGGATCTGGGTCCGACCACCGACAGCCTCAATCATGAGGCAAACCCAGGTTCAGCACAATCGAATGTTTGTGACTCCGGGATGTAGCATCGCTACATGGCAACCGATCCACGACGACTCGCTTTCCTCCTTGCCGTGCACCGGGCGGGCGGCGTGCTCGCGGCGGCCGACCTGCTGCACGTGACGCCGTCCGCCGTCTCCCAGCAGATCGCCCGGCTGGAGGCCGAGGAGGGCATCGACGTGCTGGACCGCGGCCCCCGCGGCGTCACCCTCACGCCCGCCGGCCGCGTCCTGGCGGACGCCGCCGAGCGCATCGAGGCCGAGCTGGTGCAGGCCCGGCAGGCCGTCGCCGCGCTGGAGGGTGAGCTCACAGGACGGGTGTCGGTCGGCTCCATCCAGACCGCGATCCGGACGGTCGTGGCCCCCGTGCTCGTCTCGCTCGCCGAGCGGCACCCGCACATCGAGGTGGACGTCCAGGAGTACGACCCGGTGGACTCGGTGCGCCGGCTGCGGGCCGGTGACCTGGACGCGGTGGTGCTGGAGCGCGACGTCGAGGTGGACGCTCCGGCTCCCCGCGGTGCGCACGACGTGCCCCTGCTCGACGAGCCGTGGCGCATCGTGGTCCCGACCAGCCTGCCCGAGCCCGAGCGCCTCGACGACCTCGCCGCCCTCACCTGGGTGGGGCCGCAGGCCGGGTCCGCGGCCGAGCGTGCGGCCAGCCGCCTGGCCGCCCAGCTCGGCACGACCTTCGAGATGCGGCACGCCTACAACGACTTCGACACCGCCATCTCGCTCGTCGCCGCCGGTCAGGGCATCGCCATGCTGCCCGCCCTCGCGCTCCAGCAGGAGGTGCCCGACGGCGTCGCGGTGGTCGCCCTCGCCGGTCTCGGCTCGCGGCGGCTCGTGATGCGGCACCGTCAGAACCGGCACGAACCCGGACCCATCGTGCGCGCCGTCGTCGACGAGATGGTCGCCGCGGCCCGTGAGATCGACCTGGGCTGACGGCCGCGGCCCGGGTGCACCCCGCGTCACAGTAGGCTGGGCCCCACAACCGAACACGCCGCCATCAGCCGCGACGGGAGAGTCCGGTCCGCAGCGCCGTCCTCGGACGACGTCGGAGCCGGCGCCGAAGGAGCAAACCCTCCCCGGGAATCTCTCAGGCCCCAGTACCGCCACGGCGAGGCAACTCTGGAAAGCGAGCCACCCCGCCGTCGGGCAGGGCGGCTCCACCGACGGTGCAAGCCGGCGCGCCCCGTCCCGCGAGGGAAGGCGGACCGGCAAAACTCTCAGGTCGACGCCCGGCGTCCGATGACAGAGCGGGGAGGGACCGCAGTCGTCCCCACGCCCTCGGACAGCCAGGAGCCCGCCGTGAGCACGCCCCACAACCCCGACGTCTTCGCCGACCGGCACCTCGGTCCGCGCGGCCGCGAGGTCCGCACCATGCTGGACCAGCTCGGCATCGACACGATGGACACCCTGGTGGACCGGGCGGTCCCCAAGGCGATCCGCACCCAGGCGCCGCTGAACCTGCCCGCCGCGCGCACCGAGGCCGAGGTGCTCGCCCACCTGCGCGACCTCGCGGCGAAGAACCAGGTCAAGACCCAGATGATCGGCCAGGGCTTCTACGGCACGCACACGCCCGCCGTCATCCGCCGCAACGTGCTCGAGTCGCCCGCCTGGTACACGGCCTACACGCCGTACCAGCCGGAGATCAGCCAGGGCCGGCTGGAGGCCCTGCTCAACTTCCAGACCGCGGTCGAGGACCTCACGGGCCTCGAGATCGCGAACGCGTCGCTGCTCGACGAGGCCAGCGCGGTCGCGGAGGCCGTCGCCCTCATGTGGCGGGCGTCGCGGGCCAAGGAGGGTTACGTCGTCCTCGACGCCGACCTGTTCGGCCAGTCGCTCGCCGTCGCGCGCGGTCGCGCCGAGGCCATCGGCCTGCCCGTCGTGGTCGCCGACCTCAGCGACGGTCTCCAGGCAGGGCTCGACGCCGCCGGCACCGAGCTGCCCGCCGGCCAGCTCGTCGGCGTCGTGATCCAGCAGGCCGGCGCCTCCGGCCGGGTGCTCGACGCGCGCGCCGTGGTCGCCGAGGCCAAGGCGGCCGGCGCGCTCGTCACGGTCGCGACCGACCTGCTCGCCCTGACGCTCCTGGTCAGCCCCGGTGAGCTCGGCGCCGACATCTCCGTGGGCTCCGCCCAGCGCTTCGGCGTCCCGCTGTTCTACGGCGGCCCGCACGCCGCGTACATGGCGGTGAAGAAGGGTCTGGAGCGGCAGCTCCCGGGCCGCCTGGTCGGGGTCTCGATCGACGTCGACGGCGCCGCCGGCTACCGCCTCGCGCTGGCCACCCGCGAGCAGCACATCCGCCGCGAGAAGGCCACGAGCAACATCTGCACCGCCCAGGCGCTGCTGGCCATCGTGGCCAGCATGTACGCGGTCTACCACGGTCCGGAGGGCCTGAAGGCGATCGCGACCCGTGTGCACGGGTACGCGTTGTCTCTCGCCGAGGGCATTCACGCCTCAGGGTTCAGGATCGAGCACGACGTCTTCTTCGACACCGTCCGTATCGAGGTGCCGGGCCGGGCCCAGGAGCTCGCCCGCGCCGCGGCCGACGCCGGGTACAACCTCTTCGTTCCGGACGCCGACCACGTGCAGATCAGCACGGACGAGACCACTACGGCGCAGGATGTTGCGAACGTGCTCGCAGTATTCTCGGACGAGCCCTTCGACGTGTCCGGTCCGGTCCTCGACCCGGCCCTGCCGGCGGAGATGGTCCGGACCACCGACTACCTGCAGCACCCCATCTTCCACAGCCACCGCTCCGAGACGAGCATGCTGCGCTACCTGCGCAAGCTCTCGGACAAGGACCTGGCGCTCGACCGCACCATGATCCCGCTGGGCTCCTGCACCATGAAGCTCAACGCGACCGCCGAGATGGAGGCCATCTCCTGGCCCGGCTTCGCGGACATCCACCCCTACGCGCCGGCCGACCAGACCCAGGGCTACACCGAGCTCGTCACCGCGCTCGAGGCTCAGCTCGCCGAGATCACCGGGTACGCCGCCGTGTCCGTGCAGCCCAACGCCGGCAGCCAGGGCGAGTTCGCCGGCCTGCTCGCGATCAAGGGCTACCACGCCTCCCGCGGCGAGCAGCACCGCGACATCGTGCTCATCCCCGCCTCCGCGCACGGCACCAACGCGGCGTCGGCGGCGCTCGCGGGCCTGCGCGTCGTGGTGGTCGCCACGGCCGACGACGGCGAGATCCTGCTCGACGACCTGCGCGCCAAGCTGGAGCAGCACGGCCCCCAGGTCGCGGGGATCATGATCACCTACCCGTCCACGCACGGCGTGTACGAGGAGCACGTGCGCGAGGTCTGCGACCTGGTGCACGAGGCGGGCGGCCAGGTCTACATCGACGGCGCCAACCTGAACGCCCTGGTGGGCCTGGCCCGGCCGGGCGAGTTCGGCGGCGACGTGTCGCACCTCAACCTGCACAAGACGTTCTGCATCCCGCACGGCGGCGGTGGCCCCGGCGTCGGCCCGGTCGCGGTGGCCGAGCACCTCGTGCCGTTCCTCCCGGGCGACCCGACCCCCGGCGCGCTCACGGGTGAGGCCGCCGCGGCGGGCGTCCCGGTGTCCGCGACCCGGTACGGCTCGGCAGGCATCCTCCCCATCTCGTACGCCTACGTGGCCCTCATGGGCCCGGACGGGCTGACCGAGGCGACCAAGGCCGCCGTCCTCACCGCGAACTACGTGGCCAGCCGCCTCGACCCGCACTTCCCCGTGCTGTACACCGGCCCGAACGGGCTGGTGGCGCACGAGTGCATCCTCGACCTGCGCCAGATCACCGCCGAGACCGGCGTGACCGCGGAGGACGTGTCCAAGCGCCTCATGGACTACGGCTTCCACGCCCCCACGCTCGCCTTCCCCGTGCCCGGCACGCTGATGGTGGAGCCCACGGAGTCGGAGGACCTGGCAGAGCTCGACCGGTTCATCGACGCGATGATCGCCATCCGCGGCGAGATCGACGCCGTCGGCGCGGGCACCTGGCCGCGTGACGACAACCCGCTGCACAACGCGCCGCACACGGCCGCGTCGCTGCTGGGCGACGAGTGGGACAAGCCCTACTCCCGCGAGCTGGCCGCGTTCCCCGTGGCGAGCCTGCGCGCCACCAAGTACTGGCCCCCGGTGCGCCGCATCGACGGGGCCAAGGGTGACCGCAACCTCGTGTGCGCGTGCCCGCCGATCGAAGCCTTCACCGAGTGATGGGACCTGCCGTGACCGACAAGACGACCCCGCTCCACGACGAGCACGTGGCGCTGGGCGCCTCGATGACGCCGTTCGGCGGCTGGCTGATGCCGCTGCGGTACACCTCCGACCTGGCGGAGCACCGCGCGGTGCGCGGGACCGCCGGCCTGTTCGACCTCTCGCACATGGGCAACATCGAGGTGACGGGGCCGGACGCCGCCGCGTTCCTCGACCACGCCCTCGTGGGCTGGATCTCGAAGGTGCGTGAGATGGGTGCGCGCTATTCGATGATCTGCGCCGAGGACGGCAGCGTGCTGGACGACCTGATCGTCTACCACAAGGCTCCCGGGGTGTACTCGGTGGTCGCCAACGCCGCCAACGCGACGCTCGTGCTGGGCGAGCTGGAGCAGCGCGCCGCCGGGTTCGACGTGGTGCTCAAGGACGTCCAGCCGGGTCAGGCCCTGATCGCGGTGCAGGGGCCGCGGGCCGCGGAGATCCTCCGCGCGACCGCGTGCCTCGAGGAGGACGCCGAGATCTCGGGCGGCACCGCCTTCGCCGACCTCAGGTACTACGCCTGCATGGGCATGCGGTTCGAGGGTGAGCAGGTGCTCGTCGGCCGCACCGGGTACACGGGCGAGGACGGGTTCGAGATCTGGGTCCCGGCCGAACGCGCCGTGTCCCTGTGGCGCGCGCTGCTCGCCGCGGGTGAGCCGTTCGACCTGGTGCCGGCAGGCCTGTCGGCCCGCGACTCGCTCCGCCTGGAGGCGGGCATGCCGCTCTACGGGCACGAGCTCGACACGACGACCACGCCGTTCGAGGCGGGGCTGGGGCGCGTCGTGCGCCTCGACAAGGTGTCCGACGACGGCGCGCCGATCCCCTTCGTGGGCCGCGACGCCCTGGCGGCGCGCAAGGCGTCGCCGCCGGCGCGCGTGCTCGTGGGCCTGCGCGGCGAGGGCCGGCGCCCGGCCCGCGCGGACTACCCGGTCGTGCTGCGCGGCGAGGGCTCCGAGCCCGGCGCGACCGTCGGCACGGTCACCTCGGGTGCGCCGTCGCCCACCCTCGGGTACCCGATCGCCCTGGCCTACGTGACCCCCGAGGTCTCCGCCGAGGGCACGGAGCTCGCGGTCGACGTGCGTGGCAGGGCCGAACCGTTCGTGGTGGTGCCCGTGCCGTTCTACCGTCGTCCCCAGAACTGACCCACCCCTCCCGGAACCGCAAGGAGCTGTCATGGCCGACTTCCCCGAGAACCTGAAGTACACCACCGAGCACGAGTGGCTGGACGGGTCCACCCCCGCCGTCATCGGCGTGACCGACGTCGCGGCCGAGGCGCTGGGTGACGTGGTCTACCTGGAGCTGCCCGAGGTGGGCGCCCAGGTCGAGGCCGGTGCCGTGGTGGGCGAGATCGAGTCCACCAAGTCCGTGTCCGAGCTGTACTCCCCGGTCAGCGGCACGGTCGCCGAGGTGAACACCGAGGCCGTCGACAACCCCGAGATCGTGAACGAGGACCCGTACGGCAAGGGCTGGCTGTTCAAGGTCGAGGTGACCGGCACGGGCGAGCTGCTCAGCGCCGCGGAGTACGCCGCGCACACCGGGAACTGACCCCGACGGCGGCCCCCGGCGGGCGCGGCACACAGACCGCCGGGGGGCCGCAGGCGCGAAAAATAACGCCGTCAGCGGTCACTCGCTCGCGCTCTCCGGGTGATCTGTGTCTCGAAACGGTAACGGTTACGTTTTCCTCCGAGAACCGCGTCATGAAGTCCATGCAGGTGCGTTCTTCCCCATAGCAGCATCCGTAGGCCGGAACCCCAGAGCCGGCCGCTGTGTGGAGGAAAAATAATCATGACCGCGATGACCCTAGAACACCGTGTGCCCAGCCTCACCCGCCGTGAGCGGGTAATCCTGGCGAACCTCAGCGAGGACGCCACGCTCGAGCAGATCGCTCGGCGCCTGTACGTCACCCGCAACACGGTGAAGACGCAGGTGCGCAGTGTCTACCGCAAGCTCGGCGTGTCCTCGCGCGCCGAGGCCATCGCGAAGGCTCACGAGTACCAGCTCGCCGACTGAGCCGAGCAGAGCCGCAGCTCAGACGACGCAGGTCCACGACGACGGCGCCCTCCCCAGAGGTGCCGTCGTCGTCCTGTGTCCGGGGTCGGGCAGGAGGGCCGGGTGGGAGACTGCTCGGCATGCAGGAGACGCGCATCGACGTGGTCGCCGCGGCGATCGTGGACGACCTCGACCACCCCACCCGGCTGCTCGCCGCACGCCGTTCGGCGCCGCCGGCTCTCGCCGGCCGCTGGGAGCTGCCGGGCGGCAAGGTGGAGCCGGGCGAGGACCGGCTCGCCGCGCTGCACCGCGAACTCGCGGAGGAGCTCGGCGTGACGGTGACGCTGGGCGCGGAGCTCCCGGCGTCGGACGGCGAGGGCTGGCCGATCACGCCCGTCCACCGCATGCGGGTCTGGTTCGCCACCCTGCGGGAGGGCGACCCGACCCCGCTGGAGGACCATGACGAGCTGCGCTGGCTCGGTGCCGGCGAGCTGGACGACGTGCCGTGGCTGGACGGCGACGTGGAGATCGTCGCCGCGCTGTCCCGCTCGTTCCAGCGGTCCTAACGGGCCGCGGCCTGCACCCGGTTGCGGGCCGCGGCAGCCCGGTGGCCCAGCGGCACGAACGCGCCGTCCATGAGCACGGGCACCACGTCGGTGGCGTCCAGGTCGGTGGCGATCGTGACGTCGTCGGCAAACCCGGAGTCGAGCAGCTCGCGGCCGCTCGCGGAGCCGCCCACGAAGTCGACCACGTCCTTGGTGCCCTTCCAGAGCGTCGCGGTAGCGGCCGTCTCGGGGGAGATGCTGACGCCGGGCAGCATCGACGTGAGGCGCGCCGCGATGGCCCCCACGGCGAGGTGGTCCTCGAGCGCGGGCCGCAGCGTGTCGTCCGGCCACCGCTCGCCCACGGGGACCAGCACGACGTCGTGCCGCTCGGACGCGTCGAGGTGCGCGGCCGCCAGACCGGCCACGGCCTTCGCGTTGCGGAGGCTACCCGTGACGATGAGGGCGCCGCGGTTCGCGATCGTGTGGCAGATCTGTGCGGCGCCCGGCGACGGGAGCACCAGGCGCTCGGCGTCGAGGTCCTGCAGCGACGCGGGCGAGATGCTGATGCCGTCCTCCCACCGCGGACCCGCCAGCGCGGCGCGCATGGTGCGGGCCAGCCGGGCCGCGCCGGCGGGATCGTGGTACGGGAACGGGTAGACCCCCGCTCCCTGTTCACAGGCGACGGTGACGGTGGTCGAGAAGGAGAGCACGTCCACGACGACCACGAGCGACGCGCGCGCATCCGTGGCGGTGAGGGCGAGTGCGCCGGAGATGCCCCAGTCCGTGCGTACACGGGCGGGACGCTGGTCGAAGGCAGGGGACGTGTTTGCCACGTCCGCATCGTAGTGTCACCCGGACGCGCCCCTTGTTCGCGCTCAGCGAACAACGGTTGCGGTTCGGGTACTTTTCACACCTCGGTCGGCGGGGGCCCGTCCAGTGGGTGCCGACCACCGGACGTGGCCCGACGACCTCGGACGGGCCTGTGCGGCTGGTCCAGGCGGCCGCCCTGGGCGTGGCCCGCGTTACCGGGCGTCCCTCTGACCTGCAGCGATGCTGGTCTGGGTGCGAGGCGAACCGATCCTGGTGCCGAGACCGGACCGGCGGTGCCCGCCCCGACACGGCTGGTGGGCGCGCTCGCTGAGCTCTCCGAGGCGCCGCCGCTACTAGCGCACCTGGAGCGGACTCGCACGTCGAGAACGCCGCAGAAGTCACCCCCGGCGCGGTCGCCGTCCCTCCGTCTCGTGGACACGCGCCGGACGGTAGATTTGGCCCATGAGCAACTTCGAGGTGGCCCGTAGGCAGAAGCAGGAGCCCACGGCGACCCTGCTGGTCCGCGTGATCGTGTGCTTCGCGCTGTTCCTGGCCGGGCTCGTCCTGATCGGGATCGGTTCGTCCGACACCGGGGCGTCGTCGCCCTTCCTGTTCGTGGGCGGGATCCTGACGGTCGGCCTCTCGTTCGGCCTGCCCATGATCGGCGCCACCGAGCGCTGACCCCGAGCGCTGACCCCGGGCGCGCTTCCCACACCCTTCCGAAGAGGGCCGCAGCCGTGCGCTGCGGCCCTTTTTCGCTGCCCTGAGCCGGCCCCGGACCGCCCCTGTGACCGCCGTGTCACCCGGAGGTCACAGGTTTGTTAGAACCATTGACAGATTACGCGGCCTAGTGAAAACGTGACCAGCACCACCACGAAGGAGAGGGACGGTCATGGCCCAGTACAAGAGGTTCGGCGGGATCATGGCGATCACGCTGGCCACGGCAACGGGACTCACAGCCTGCGGGTTCGGCGGGTCGTCATCGGGGGAGGAGGGCGGTGGCGCGACCACGATCGACCTGCTCGTCCCCAGCTACTCCGACGCCACCCAGGGCCTGTGGAACGACGTGATCGCCGGGTTCGAGGAGGAGAACCCTGACATCACGGTGAACCTCCAGGTCGAGTCGTGGGACAACCTCGAGTCGGTCATCGCGACCAAGATCCAGGGCGGCGACGCACCCGACATCTACAACGGCGGTCCGTTCGCGGGCTTCGCCGAGGACGAGCTGCTCTACCCGGTCGAGGAGGTCACCTCTGAGGAGACCTACGCCGACTTCCAGCCCACGTTCCTGGAGAACGCCCAGGTGGGCGGCACCACCTACGGTCTGCCATTCATCGCGTCGGCCCGCGCGCTGTTCGTGAACGACGCGCTGCTGGAGGAGGCGGGCGCCGAGGTTCCCGCGACGTGGGACGAGCTGCTCGAGTCCGCGAAGAAGGTCTCGGAGCTCGGCGGCGGCGTGGCCGGCTACGGCATGCCGCTCGGTTCCGAGGAGGCCCAGGCCGAGGCGGCCGTGTGGCTGTGGGGCGGCGGTGGTTCGTTCGGTGACGCCGACGCCATCACGGTCGACACCCCGGAGAACCTGGCCGGCGCCGAGTTCATCAAGACGATGATCGACGAGGGCGCCACCCAGGCCGACGCGGGTGCGACGGACCGCAGCCCGCTGTTCGACATCTTCGTCCAGGGCAAGGTCGGCATGCAGGTCGGCCTGCCGCCGAGCGTCGGCCAGATCGAGTCGGACAACCCCGACCTGGAGTACTCGATCCACCCGATCCCCACCGAGGACGGCTCGCCGTTCACGCTGGGCGTGGCGGACCACCTCATGGCGTTCCAGAACGACGGCGACAAGCAGGAGGCCATCACCGCCTTCTTCGACTACTTCTACACCGCCGACGTCTACGTGCCGTGGGTCCAGGCCGAGGGCTTCCTGCCCACCACGCTGTCCGGTTCGGAGGAGCTGGCCGGCGAGGAGTCGCTCGCGCCGTTCCTCGAGGTGCTGCCCGACGCGCAGTTCTACCCGACCACCAACCCGGACTGGGCCGCCACGGACTCCGCGTTCAAGGCGCTCTTCGGCCAGCTCGACAGCAAGAAGTCCGCTGCGGACGTCCTGGCGGAGATCCAGGACCGGGTCGACCAGGGCTGATCGGACGACTGTCGTGAAGGACCTGCTCAAGGCCCTGCCGTGGATCGGGCCCGCGGTCGCGCTCATCGCGACCGTGGTCCTGTTCCCGGTGGGCCTGATGTTCTACAACTCGACCCGTGACATCAGCCAGAGCGGCGTGGACAAGGGCGGCGTCGGGCTCGACAACTTCGCCACCGTGCTGGGGTTCGAGGCCTTCTGGCCGATCCTCGGACGCACCGTGGTGTGGGTGGTCGTCGTGGTCGCGTGCACCCTGCTGGGGTCGCTCGCCCTGGCGGCGCTGCTGAACAAGGCGTTCCCCGGCCGGCGCCTGGTGCGCATGGCCGTCATCGTGCCGTGGGCCTCCAGCGTCGTGATGACCACCCTGGTGGTGCACTACGGGCTGGAGCCGTACTTCGGCATCATCAACTCGTTCCTCGTGGACGTCGGCCTGATCGACACGCCCGAGGGCTACGGCTGGACCCGGCACGCGGGCACCGCCTTCGCGTGGGCCATGGTGGTCGCGGTGTTCGTGTCGCTGCCGTTCACCACCTACACGATCCTGGCGGGCCTGCAGACGGTGCCCGGCGAGACCGTCGAGGCGGCGCGGATCGACGGGGCGAACGGTGTGCGCACGTACTTCAGCGTGGTGCTGCCCCAGCTCCGTGGAGCCATCTCGGTGGCGGTGCTGATCAACATCATCAACGTGTTCAACTCGCTGCCGATCCTGCGCGTCATGACCGGGTCCATCCCGGGGTACGACGCCGACACCGTGATGACCATGATCTTCAAGTACATGCAGAACCAGCGGCAGATCGACCTGGCGAGCGCGCTGTCCGTCATCGCGTTCCTCGTGGTCGTCGTCATCGTGGCGGTCTACGTCCGGATGGTCCGCCCGCTGGAGGAGGTCTGATGGCCGCGATCACGCAGACGGCGACGCCGCCGCGCAAGGCGACCCGTCCGCCGTCGGACGACGGGCGGCGGGTGCGGAGGTACACCGCTGACCAGGTACCGCTCGGCTCCCTGCTGCTGCGGCTGCTGGCCGGGCTCGTGGTGCTGGTGGTGTTCCTGCTGCCGTACCTGATCATGTTCTTCGGCTCGGTGAAGACCAAGGCCGAGATCAGGTCGGTCGATCCCACCTACTTCCCGCGGGAGTGGCACTGGGACAACTACGTCACGATGTGGTCGACGCCCGAGACGCCGCTGCTGCAGAACCTGATCTCCACCCTGGTGATCTCGCTGTGCGCGACGCTCCTCGTGCTCGCCGTCGCGCTGCCGGCCGCCTACTACACGGCGCGTTTCCGGTTCCGGGGGCGGCTGGTCTTCCTGTTCCTCGTGATCGTGACGCAGATGGTGCAGCCCGCGGTGCTGACCTCGGGTCTGTTCCGCGAGTTCATCGCCGTGGGCATCCTCGACACGTGGCTCGCGATGATCCTGGTCAACGCGGCGTTCAACCTGTCGTTCGCGGTCTGGATCATGCACAGCTTCTTCGCGGGCATCCCGAAGGAGGTGGACGAGGCGGCGCAGCTCGACGGCGCGGGCACGTTCGCCGTGCTCACCAAGATCAACCTCCCGCTGGTCTGGCCGGGCATCGTGACGGCGGTCGTGTTCACGTTCGTCGCGTCCTGGAACGAGTTCGCGGCCTCGCTCGTGCTGCTCACGACGGCGGGCAACCAGCCCCTTTCGGTGGCGCTGACGAAGTTCGTGGGCCAGTACGAGACGTCCTGGCACTACGTGTTCGGGGTGTCGATCGTGGCCATCGTGCCCGTCGTGATCCTGTTCATGGCCATCGAGAAGCGGCTGGTCGGCGGCCTGGTGGCGGGGTCGGTGAAGTGACGCGGCGGCCCGGTCCGCACGGCGTGGACCGGGCCGTCTCGACCGCCGGACGAAATCTGTCCCAGTGCTGGACGGTCGCCTACGATGGGGGCGAACCCCATCCAGAGCGGTCGAGAGTCCTGGCTCCCTGACACCGCAGCAACCTGCCTGCTGCTGCCGCATGTGCGGCACGACGAGGCAAGGTGCTCACGCCAGGTTCGATGGAGCAGCCATGGTCGCCGAGGTACACCCGCACCGCCCGACGGTCTCGTTCGAGCTGATGCCGCCGCGCCGGCCCGACGTCGCGCCCCGCTTCTGGGAGACCGCGGAGCAGCTCGTGGCGGCCCGGCCGGACTTCGTCTCCGTCACGTACGGCGCGGGCGGGGGCGACCGGGCGACGTCGCGCGAGGTGCTCGCCACGCTGCTGCGCGGCACGCCCGTGCTGCCGGTGGCACACCTGACCTGCGTGGGCGCGTCCCGCGAGGACGTGTCCGAGGTGATCGACGAGTTCCTCGAGGCGGGCGTGCGATCGTTCCTGGCCCTGCGGGGCGACCCGCCGCGCGACGAGCCGCACTGGACGCCGCCCGAGGACGGTGTGCGGTCCAGCGTCGACCTCGTCCGGCTGCTGCGCCAGGTGGACGAGCGCCGGTGTGCCGCCGACGCCAGCGCCGCGCTGCGCTCCGCGGCCCACCCGCTGGCCATCGCCGTCGCGACGTTCCCGGACGGGAACGCCGGCGCCGGCACCACGCGCGAGCAGGAGGTGCACCGGCTCCTGGAGAAGCAGGAGGCGGGCGCGAGCTTCGCGATCACCCAGTTCTTCTACCGGGCCGAGTCCTACACCGGCTTCGTCGAGGCGGCCCGCGCCGCTGGCGTGACCATCCCGATCCTCGCCGGCATCCTGCCGACGACGGAGGCCCGCCGGCTGCGCCGCGTCGAGGAGCTCACGGGCGTGGCCGCGCCCGCCGCCCTGCTCCGGGAGCTCGACCGGCTCGTGGCACCCGACGGTGCCGTGGACACCGAGGCCCAGCACGCGCACGGCATCGAGTACTCCGCGGCGCTGGCCCGCGAGGTGCTCGACGCCGGCGCGCCCGGGCTGCACGTGTACACGTTCAACAAGCACCGCCCGGCCCTGGACCTGCTGGCCCGGACGGGCCTGTCGGGCCGGGCGGCCGCCTGAGGGCGGTTCAGAGCCGGGTGATGCGGATCGCGTCCGCCACGACGTAGGCGGTGCCCTGGGTCCAGCGGCTGACGGCGACCACCGTGCGGGTGCCCGCCGTCATCGCGTACGTGCCGAGCGAGAGCCAGGTGCCGCCGCCCGTGGACTGGTCCACCCGGACGGTGGACGAGCCCGTGCCGGTGTGCACGATGAACGGCGTGGACGTGTTGTAGCCCGCGATCCCGGGGAACCAGGCCTCCACCCGGTAGGAGCCGCTGGAGGGGATCGTGGCCGAGTACGTGGCCAGGTCGCTCACCTCGGCCGGCGTCGCGTAGCGGTAGTCGGCGCCGTACCGCTCGCCCGAGAAGGACGACGTGAGCCACGACGAGCCGGCCGAGAAGCCCGCCGACGTGTTGTCCACGACCACGGACCAGCTCGTGCCCGCCAGGGCCGCCGCGACCTCCGACCGCAGCTGCGGCAGCATCGCGTACAGGACGTCCCCCGGGCACGCCGTGGCCGTGTAGTCCCGGTGGCCGTAGATCTGCGTGGGCGCGATGCCGTACTGGTCGCAGATGTAGGCGCACAGCTCCACCAGGCGGCTCCAGAGCTGGGCGGGCGGCGTCGCGCTCGTGTACGTGCCCTGGTTCTCGATGCCGATCGCCTGGCTGTTCTGGCCGGGCGCGTGCGCACCCACCACCGTGCCGCTGCCGTTCTGCAGCCGGGAGAGCGAACCGTGCCGGCCCTCCATGACGTAGCCGCCGCGGCTCACCGTGAGGTGCTGGCCGGTGTCCACCCAGCCGTTGGCGAAGTGCCACTGCTGGATGTCGCGGGCGATCTGGTAGCCGGCGGCTCGGGAGTAGTCGGTGACGTTCGCCGAGGCCGTGTGGTGGATCAGGATCTTGTTCGGGTTGGTCGAGACCGTGTCGATCGTGCCCCGGGCGGCTGCCGCGCCCCACGTCGCGCAGCTCGCGATGGTCGGCGCCGCGATCTCCACGCCGGCCAGCGCACCCGGCGGGGCGTCGGCGGGTGCGTCGGGGTCGGGTGCGAGCGACGGCGGCTCACCGGGCGCCGCGGCGGCCGGTGAGGCTGCCGCGATCGTCGCGCCCGCGGCGCCGATGCCGAGGACGACGGCACCGCGCAGCAGGTCGCGCCGGCCGAACGAGGTGTGGTCGTGGTCGTGGTCGGTGGAGCTGGGGACGTGTTCGTGCACGAGGGGCCTCCACGGTTCGGTACGGATACGTGCCGATCTCATCCGTAGTATCGGCCGCCCGCCGAGCCCACCGGTACATCACATCCGGGGCATACCCCGCACGGGATGCCGGGCCGTCAGGTGTCCGCGCGCTCCTGGCCGCTCATCGCCTGGATGGACTGCATGACCTGCTCCGTGAGCTCGCGCCGGGCCTGTGCGGGCTTGGTCCCCGCGGCGATCTGCCGGGACGGGTCGATCGGCGCCCCGAAGTGCACCTCGACGCGGGCGAGCCGCGGCATCTTGCCGATGGGCTTGACCTTGTCCGTGCCCAGCAGCGCGACCGGCACCACCGGGGCCTTGCCGGTCAGCGCCAGCCAGGCGACGCCCGTGTGGCCCTTGTGCAGCTTGCCGTCGCGCGAGCGCGTGCCCTCCGGGTAGATGCCGAACGCGCCGCCGCGCTGCAGCACCGCCAGCGCGTCCTCCAGGGAGCGCTGCCCGGCCCGCGGGTCGTCGCGCTGCACCGGGATGTCGCCCATCTTGGTGAAGAACCAGCGGGAGAACCGGCCCTTGATGCCCTTGCCGGTCCAGTACTCAGCCTTGGCCAGGAACGCCACGTGCCGCGGCGCCATGATCGGGATGAGCAGCGAGTCGATGAACGACAGGTGGTTGCTCGCCAGGATCACCGCACCCTGCTTCGGGATGTTGTCCAGGCCTGTGACGCGCGGGCGCAGGAGCACAAGCACGAGGAGCGAGAGGATGAGCTTGAGGAACCGGTACGTCACCGGCCTATTGTGCACCCCCCAAGCAGCCTTGTGGACGAGGTGTGATGCGGGACAAAAGGCTAAAGAGAACGACAAGACCCCGTGTCCGGCGTGCAGGTCACCCCGGTGACCTGCACGCCTGACACGGGGCGGTGGAGTCAGTCCGTGGGCTTCTCGAACGCCGCGGGGCGCACCTGCACGGCCCGCACGCGGTCGACGTCGAGCTTGACGCTCCGGTCGAACCGGTAGACGCCGTTCTCCTCCTGGAACACGTCGGTGAGCTGCGTGTAGCAGTAGCCGAACATCAGCGGGTCGTCGAGCAGCGCGTCCGTCAGGCCCGCGAACCGGGCGTGGAACTCGTCCTCGTCCGCCACGCGCTGGCCGTAGCCCCAAGAGTCGGGGGAGCTGCCCGAGGCGCTCGCCGCGGTCTCCGGGTTCCACCAGATGCCGCCGTACTCGCTGACGAAGTACGGCTGCCCGTTGTACGGCTGCGAGATCGGCGTGCCGTCGTCGCGCCGGTTCGCGAACGGCGTGCCCGCCGCGAGCCCGCCGACCTGCTCCGCGAACGTCGCCGGGTCCTGCTCGTAGTTGTGCGAGTCCCAGACGTCGGTCTCCGGCACGCGGTGCGCGTAGCCGCTGGCGTCGAGCACCGGCCGCGTCGGGTCGGCGACCTTGGTGGCCAGCCACATGCCGCGGGTCACGTCGTCCAGCTGCGTGATGCGGTCGTGCAGGTCCTGGTGCGTCTCGTTGAGCGGGCACCAGCCGATGATCGACGGGTGCGAGTAGTCCCGGTGCAGGGCCTCGAGCCACTCGGCCACGAAGGACGTCGTCGGCCGCTGGCCGTCCGCCGGCGTTCCGTAGCCGCTCACGCCCCAGTCGCCGAACTCGCCCCAGACCAGGTAGCCCAGCCGGTCCGCGTGGAACAGGTAGCGCTCCTCGAAGACCTTCTGGTGCAGGCGAGCGCCGTTGAAGCCCGCCGCGAGGCCCAGCTCGATGTCGCGCGCGAGGGCCTCGTCCGAGGGCGCCGTCATGAGCGACTCGGGCCAGTAGCCCTGGTCCAGCACGAGCCGCTGGAACACGTGCTCGCCGTTGATCTTGATCGCCGTGCCGTCGATGGACACCGACCGCAGCCCGCCGTACGAGCGCACCGAGTCGACGACGGCGCCCGCGGCGTCCCGCAGCTCGACGTCGATGCCGTACAGGTGCGGGTCCTCGGGACCCCAGGTGCGCACGCGGTCGGCGGGGACGACGACGCGCAGCGCCGGCGCCAGGTCGAGGTCGGCGCGCGCGGTGGCGCTGCCCACCTCGCCGTCCTCGTCGGTCACCGTGACGGTGACGGTGTGCCCGCGCCGGTTCGCCGACAGTGGCACCACGACGTCGAACGCCGAGCTCGACAGGTCCGGCGTGATGCGCGGCCGGCGCAGGTGCGCGGCGGGCACCGGCTCGAGCCACACGGTCTGCCAGATGCCCGTGGTGCGCGTGTAGTTGCACTCGAAGTTGGCGTAGCGGTTGCTCTGCTTGCCGCGGGCCTGCGGCCCGTGCCGCGTGTCCCGCGCCCGCACGACGACGGTGACCGTGTCGCCCGGGCCCGCCACCCCGTGCAGGTCTGCCGTGAACGGCGTGAAGCCGCCGCGGTGCCGCACCACCTCCGTGCCGTCGACCCACACGGTCGTGTCGTGGTCGACCGCGCCGAAGTGCAGCAGCACGTGCGGGTCCTCGCCGACGTCGGACCACTCCGCCGGGACGGTCACCTCGCGGCGGTACCAGACCGCCTCGAGGAAGTCGGTGTTCTCGATGCCGGAGAGCTGGGACTCCGGGGCGAAGGGCACGGTGATCTCGCCCTGGAGCGGCCGCTCGACCAGGCCGCGCTCGAGACCGGAGTCGCCCGAGTCGATCTCGAACTGCCAGGTGCCGTTCAGGTTCAGCCAGCGGTCGCGGGCCATCTGCGGGCGGGGGTACTCGGGGCGCGGCACGGCCGTGGCCGTGGGTGCGCCGGCGGGCGAGAAGCGGTCGAGGAAGGTCATCAGCTGCTCCGTTGCGTCTACGACAGGTGCGCGGAGATTCAACACGGGTTCGGCAAAGAATGCAACGTTGTATCACCGGGTCGCCCCCGGCGGAGGGCCGGTGTCGGCGCCCGCGCGGTCAGGTCCGGCTGCTCTCCCGGACCAGCAGGCGGTGCGGCACCACCGCGTCGACGGGCTCGACCGACGGCTTCTCGAGCTGCGTGAGCACCCGGTCCACGGCGGTCTCCGCGATGGCGCGCAGGTCGGGCGCGACCGTGGTGAGCGAGGGGTTCGCGTACCGGCCGTCCTCGGTGTTGTCCCACCCCGTCACGGCGAGGTCCTCCGGCACGCGGACACCGTTGCGGCGCAGCGCGTACAGGGCTCCGAGGGCGAGCTCGTCGTTGGCGCAGACGAGGCCGTCGATCTGGTCGATCCGGGGCAGGGCCGCCTCGATGGTCGAGGCGCCCGCCGGGCGGGAGAACTGGTCCACCTGGAGCACCCACCGCTCGTCGACGTCCACCTCGGCGGCGGCATGGGCGTCCAGGAAGCCCTGGACGCGTTGCGCGCCCGTGCGGCCCGCACCGCGCGGTTCCGCGCCGAGGAAGCCGAGCCGACGCCGGCCGCCCTCCAGCAGGTGCGTCGTGACCTGCGCCGCCGCGGCCACGTTGTCGATGCTCACGTGGTCCGTGCGACGTTCCCGCGCCGGGTCCTGGTCGGCGCGCTCGCCGAGGAGCACCAGCGGCAGGGAGCCGCGGGCCTCGTCGATCTGGGCCGGTGTGAGCTCCAGCGGCGAGAAGATGATGCCGTCGATCGCCTGCACGTCGAAGCCGCGGGCCACCTCGAGCTCGATGTCGCGGGAGGACCGCGTCTCCTCGATGAGCACGCGGTACCCGCGCGTGCCCGCCACCTCGATCAGCTCGTGCGCCAGCACCGAGAAGTAGGGCGCGTGCACCCACGGCACGGCGAGGGCGAGTGTGTTCGTGCGACCGCGGCGGAGCTGCCGGCCGGCGAGGTTCGGCCGGTAGTCGAGCTCCGCGATGACCGCCTCGACGCGCTCCCGCGTGGCGGCGCCGACGCGGCCCGTTCCGTTCACCACGTTGGAGACGGTCTTCCAGGAGACCCCCGCCGCCGCGGCGACCTCCTTGATGCCTACTCGACGGCTCGCTCGTTCAGACAACCCTTCACTTCCTTCCGCCCCTTCGCCCCTTGACGAGACGCGCAGCCTAGTCCATCGTGATCCAACGTTGGAGCGCAACGTTGCACCATAGGAGGTCGAAGATGACCGTGTTTCGAGGACGCGGTGTCGCAGGGCAAGGAAGCCTTGCGTCCGGGTCGAGAGCCCGCATGCGCGCGGGCAGTTCGGGAGGGCTGAGCCGGCGCGACGTGCTCAAGGCGGCCCTCGTCGGTGCCGGTGGCGTGGCGCTGGGCGGTGCCCTCGCCGGGTGCGCGACACCCAGCGCAGCGGGCGCCGGACGCACGTCCGTCATGATCTGGGACCTCTTCTCCGGGGGTGACGGTGCGCTGATGCAGGAGATGGTGGGCACAGTGGCCGCGGCGAACCCGGACATCGCCGTGCAGTCGACCACCCTGGCGTGGGGACCGCCGTACTACACGAAGCTCGCGATGGCGTCGTCCGGCGGACGCCCGCCCGAGGCCGCCGTCATGCACATGTCCCGGCTCGCCGGGTACGCGCCGGGCGGGCTGCTGGAGCCGTTCGACCTCGACGCCCTCGCCGACCTCGGCATCACCGAGGCAGACTTCGCCCCGGCGGTCTGGCAGAAGGCCCAGTACGACGGTCAGCTCTACGCCCTGCCGCTGGACACGCACCCGTACATCGCCTTCCACAACCCCACGATCGTCCAGGACGCCGGCCTGGCCGGACCGGACGGGAAGCTCGACCTGGACGCCGTCTCCGGCACCGACGGCTTCCTGGCCGCCGGCCGGGCCATGGCAGAGGTCACCGGTGAGACCGGCGTCGGCTGGGGCTACCAGCGAGACCCTGCCGGCTGCTGGCGCATGTTCTGGGGTCTCTACTCGCAGAACGGCGGCGAGTACGAGCTGACGCCGGGCCGCCCCGCCGCCCTCGACGAGGAGGCCGCGGCCGAGGTGTTCGAGTTCCTCCAGGAGATGATCGACGGCACGGTGGCCGCCAGGAACCAGGACGGGAACGCCGCAGCCGCGCGCTTCATGTCGAACCGCACCGGGCTCATGTTCGCGGGCGAGTGGGACCTGCCGATGTTCCGGGACGCCAACCCCGACGTCGGCGCCACGCAGTTCCCCGCGGTCTTCGACACCCCTGCCAACTACGCCGACTCCCACGCGTTCGTGCTCCCCAAGCAGGGCAGCCCGGACCCGGCGGCGCGCGAGGCGACCTACCGGGTGCTGGCCGGGCTGCTCAAGCAGGGCCTGACCTGGGCGTCGGCCGGACACATCCCGGCGTACCAGCCCATCGTGCAGGAGCCCGAGTACCAGGAGCTCACGCCGCAGCGCGACTACGCACCGGCCGCCGAGGTCGCGGTCTTCGACCCCGACGCCTGGTTCACCGGCGGCGGCAGCGACTTCCAGACCCGCATGGCCGACGCCATGACGGACACCCTCGCGGGCAAGGCCCCCGGCCGCACGGCCGTGACCCGGATGCTCGCCGAGATGGACCGCTTCCTCGCCCTGCCCAACCCCGCCTGATCGAGAGGACGACGATGACTGTCTCGAACGCCGACGTCACCACCGTCCCCGGTGGGGCGACGTCCCGCCGGCGGACACCTGCGGCCTCGCCCGGCACGGGCACCCGCACCTCCGGCACGTCCCTGCGCGCGCAGGACCGGTCCGGCTACCTGTTCGTGGCGCCGTTCGCGGTCGCCACCGGACTCTTCCTCGTGGTCCCGACCCTCTACGGCCTCTGGATGAGCTTCACGAACCAGAGCCTGACCGGTGCGGGCAGCGAGTTCATCGGGTTCGACAACTACGTGGAGGCCTTCCGCGACCCCCAGGTGTGGGAGACGCTGTGGCACACGGTGTGGTTCACCGTCCTCAGCACCGTCCCCCTCGTGCTGGTCGCGCTGATCATGGCCCTGCTCGTGCACACGGGCCTGCCCGGGCAGTGGGTCTGGCGCATGTCGTTCTTCGCGCCGTACCTGCTGACCAGTGCCGTCGTCTGGCACCTCAGCAACTGGATGTTCCAGCCGGACATCGGCCTGCTGGACGCGTGGGTCGCCGCCATCGGGCTCGAACCCATCGGCTGGCTCACGGACGAGAACGTGGCGATGTTCTCGATCGCCGGCGTCACCGTGTGGTGGACGGTCGGCTTCAACTTCCTGCTCTACCTGGCCGCGCTGCAGGGGATACCGCAGCAGCAGTACGAGGCGGCGACCATCGACGGCGCGGGCGGCTGGCGGCGCCTGTTCTCCATCACGCTGCCGCAGCTGCGCACTATCACCGGCGTCATCCTGGTGCTCCAGCTCCTGGCCTCGCTCAAGGTGTTCGACCAGATCTACATGCTCACGGCCGGCGGCCCGAACGGCAGCACGCGGCCGATCCTGGAGTACATCTACGACACGGG
The DNA here is from genome assembly GCF_024171955.1 of Promicromonospora thailandica. GTDB lineage: Bacteria > Actinomycetota > Actinomycetes > Actinomycetales > Cellulomonadaceae > Promicromonospora > Promicromonospora thailandica. The sequence continues at coordinate 300,480 of NZ_JAMTCS010000007.1, forward strand.
CTTCACGAACTACCGCCTCGGCTACGCGTCGGCGATCTCGTACGTGTTCTTCGCCCTGATCCTCGTGTTCACGCTGGTGCGCCTGCTGCCGGCCCGGAAGGAGGCCTGACATGGCCGTCGCCGACATCGCCGCCGTCCGCCGGACGAAGGCCCTGCAGGAGCGTGCCGAGAACCGCACGCTCACCAGGCTCACGATCGGACCGTCGCCGTGGGCCCGGGCGGGTGCGCTGATCGCGCTCGCCGTGATCGCCGTCGCGTGGCTCGTGCCGATCGTCTGGGGTGCGATCACGAGCTTCAAGCACGAGTCGGAGGCGGCGCTGCCCGCCCAGCTGATGCCCGCGACGGGCTGGACGGTCGAGGCCTACCAGAAGGTGCTCGGCGCCAGCGACCTCCCGTTGTGGATGTGGAACAGCCTGGTGGTCGCCGTGCTGGTCACGGCGCTGACCGTGCTCATCTCCGCGATGGCGGCGTTCGCGTTCTCGCAGACGCTGTTCCGGGGCCGCGCCTTCATGCAGTGGCTGACCCTCGCCGCGATCATGATGCCGGGCCAGATCCTCATCGTCCCGCTGTTCCGCGAGATGCAGCTCCTCGGGCTCGTCGACACGTTCGCCGGCATCGTGCTCCCGCAGGTGGTGGCGCCCGTCATGGTGTTCATCCTCAAGCGCTTCTTCGACGCGATCCCCAGCGAGCTGCTCGACGCGGCCCGCATCGACGGCGCCGGGCCGTGGCGCCTGTTCTGGACCATCGTGCTGCCGCTGTCGCGGTCGATCCTCGTCGCCGTCGCGATCTTCGTGTTCATCGGTGCGTGGAACAACTTCCTCTGGCCGTTCATCATCACGACGGACCCGCAGTTCATGACGCTGCCGGTGGGCCTGTCCACCGTGAAGGACGCCTACGGCGTGCAGTACGCCCAGAACATGGCCTCGGCCATGATCGCGGCCCTGCCGCTGCTCGTCGTGTTCATGCTGTTCCAGCGGCGCATCGTGCAGGGTGTCGCGACGACAGGCATGGGTGGGCAGTAGTCCGTCAGAATCGAGGGATGGCTACCCCGACCCCGCATCCCTCACAGCGCCCGCACCTCGCCGCGGTGGTGGAGGACCACCTCTACGCCGCGGCGGGGTGGCTGCTGTCCCGGCTCGGCTGGCGACCTCGGCTGGAGGTCTACACCGGATACGGCACACCCGACCGGGTGCGGGTGCTCGCGCGCGTGCTGCTCGCCCCCCGCGGGCACACCGGCCCGGAGCGGGACCAGCTGCGCGCCGGGCGGCGCGGCTTCCGGCACTTCCTCACCGTCCCGGCGCCGCACCAGCGCGTCGGCGTCCGGGTGGGCGAGACGGCGTCGGACGTCGTGAGCGACCGGGCCGGGTACGTCGACGTCGAGCTGCCGACCACCGCGCCGCTGTCCACAGGCACCCATGCGGTCACCCTGACGTGCCTCGACGTGCCCGAACCGGTGACCGGTGAGGCGACCGTGCTGGTGCTCGGGCAGGACACCCGGTTCGGCGTGGTCAGCGACATGGACGACACGACCATGGTCACGGCGGTGCCCCGCCCCCTGCTCGCGGCCTGGAACACGTTCGTGCGGCACTCGAGCGCGCGACGGCCCGTGCCGGGCATGGCCGACCTCTACCGGACCGTCCGCGAGGCGCACCCGGAGGCCCCGTTCTTCTACCTGTCCACCGGCGCGTGGAACACGGCGGGGACGCTGCGCGCGTTCCTCGCCCAGCACGGGTACCCGGCCGGCCCGCTGCTGCTCACCGACTGGGGACCCACCCTGACGGGCTGGTTCCGGAGCGGTCCCGCCCACAAGGACGCCAGCCTCGACCTGCTGATGTCGTGGTTCCCCCACGTGCGCTGGCTGCTCGTGGGCGACGACGGGCAGCACGACCCCGACATCTACGACCGGGCCGCACGCCGCAGCCCGGGCCGGGTGCGGGCCGTCGCCATCCGGGAGCTGACCGGCGGGCAGCAGGTGCTCGCCGGGAACGCGCCGGGCAACGGCGCCTCGGCCGAGGGCGAGGCGCCGGTGCCCACCGTCACCGGACGCGACGGCACCGAGCTCGCCCGCCGGCTCGCGGAGGTGCCGGGCGTGCTCCGGGCCGCCGGGTAGGACCCGAGGAGGTGACTAGGCGGTGACCAGGTAGTCGTCGGCGTCGTCGTCCCAGGCCAGCGCTACCGCGCCGGCCGCCTCCGCGGCCTTGGCGAACTGCAGGAAGCCCCGGAAGCCGAGGGCCTTCTCCGAGAAGTCGGGACGGCGCTTGCGCACCGCGTTCTTGAGGCCGGACAGGGCGGCGGAGCCGTTCGCCTCCTGCACCACGGAGCGCAGCAGCGCGAACGCGGCGTCGGTGTCGCCCTGCTCCGGCAGGGACACCTCCGGGTCGCCCGCCGACGGGCCCGCGGCGAGCTCGACGAACCCGCGGTCCGCGAGGAACCGCAGGAACTCGCCGAACGTACGGAAGCCGTAGTCGGACTCGCTGAAGGTCGGGTCCTTGCGCAGCAGGGTGCGCTTGAGCGCGGACGCCGTCACGGCGCCGCTCGTGGACGACTGCAGGTCGGCGAGGGTCTGGGCGACGCGTACCTCCATGGGTACGTCGTCCGACACGGCGTCGTCCTGGTCGGCGACGTCCGCCTCGGTCTCGGCCTCCGTCTCGGGCATGACGTCGGCCGGGGCCGGGGCGGGCTCCGCCTTGCGGCGTCGGCGGGTGGCGGGCTTCGGCTCGGCGGCGGCCCCTGCCTCGACGGTCGCCTCGACCGTCTCGGCGGCAGCCTCCGCCACCGCCTCGGCGACGGCCTCGGCGGCCTTGGTGCGCCGCGACGTGGCGGGCGCCTTCTGCGTCGTACCGGCCTTGCGGGTGCGGGAGCCGCGCTTCGGGGCCGGCGCACCCTGGTCCTCCTCGGGCACCTCGACGCCTTCGAGGCGGTCGTAGAAGAGGAACTCGTCGCACGCGGCGGGCAGCAGGCGCGACGTCGACTTCTCGACACCCACACCGATCACGCGCTTGTTGAGCTCGCGCAGCTTGTGGACGAGCGGGGAGAAGTCGCTGTCCCCCGTGCACATGACGAACGTGGAGATGTAGTCGCGCTCGAAGGCCATCTCGATGGCGTCGACCACCATCTTGATGTCGGCGGCGTTCTTGCGGGAGGCACCCATCCGCTGCGTCATCTCGATGAGCTCGACCTGGTGCCGTGTCAGCATGCGGCGGTCCTCGTCGAAGTACGACCAGTCCGCGTAGGCCCGGCGTGCCACGACGCGTCCGCGGACGGCGAGCGCGTCGGCGATCGGGCCGAAGTCGAACTGCATGCCCCCCAGGTGCTCCCGGGCGCCGAGCGCCAGGTTCTCGTAGTCGATGAAGACTGCCAGGCGTTCCTCGAGGTCCATGCCTGCCACTCTATGGGGTTTCCCTGCCCGGGCTGGTCGAGCGGCACGCGTGGGCTGCCCGAGGTGACGCTCCGCATACCGAAAACCCGAGCGGGTGAAACGTTCTCCCCCCACCCCGTTTCGCCCGGCCGGGAACGGGTCCGCTCCCTAGGATCAGGGCATGGCCGAGGCGACCGCGGGGCACGAGGACCCCATCTCGAGCCGCAGCCGGATCATCGCGGCCGCGGCGCGGCTGACGTGTGCCGACGGGTGGTCCAGGGTGACGATGGCCCGTCTCGCGGCCGAGGCGGGGGTCAGCCGGCAGACCGTCTACAACGCCGTGGGCAGCCGGGAGGACCTGGCCGAGGCGATGGTGCTGTCGGAGTGCGCCGGTTTCGTCTTCCAGATCGCCGAGGCCTTCGACGAGCACCCCGGTGACCTGCTGTCCGCGATCCGCGCCGCAGTGGAGCGGACCCTCGTGCTCGCGCGGGGCAACGAGCTGCTGCGGGCCGTGGTGTCCGCGACGCACGGCGCCGACACCGAGCTGCTCCCGCTGCTCACGACCCACTCGGAGGCGCTGCTCGGCACCGTGAAGGTGGTGGTGCAGGACCGTGTGGACCGGTACGAGATCGACCTGGAGCCGGAGCGCATCACGGCGGTCATCGACCTGGTGGTGCGGGCCGTGCTGAGCCACGCCATGCAGCCCTCGGCCACGCCGGGCGAGACGGCGGGCGAGATCACCTGGATCGTGGCGCGGCTGCTGCGCAGCCCGGTCCGCTCCGACGCCTGACGGCCCGCTGCGCTTGACGCCGCCCGGCGGCGGAGGAGGATCGACGCATGCGAATCGGTACCCACTTCATGCGTTTCGACTCGATGGATCCGGCCGGGATGCGTACCGAGCTGGCGGACGCTGCCCGGTACGCCGACGAGGGCGGCGTCTCGTGGATCTCCGTGATGGACCACTACTTCCAGATGGTGCACCAGGGCTTCCCGGCGTCGGACCCCATGCTGGAGGCGTACACGACCCTGGGCTATCTGGCCGGCGTGACCGAGAAGGTGCAGCTGGGTTCCCTGGTCACGGGCGTGACCTACCGCTACCCGGGGCTGCTGGCGAAGATCGTCGCCTCGCTCGACGTGGTCTCGGGCGGCCGGGCCACCTACGGCATCGGAGCCGCCTGGTACGACCGGGAGCACGCGGCGCTCGGGGTGCCCTTCCCGGAGCTCCGGGACCGCTTCGAGATGCTGGAGGAGACGGTCCGGATCGCGCGGCAGATGTACGACCCCGACGACAACGGACCCTTCGAGGGCAAGCACTTCCGGTTGGCCGAGACGCTGTGCTCGCCGCAGCCGCTCTCGAAGCCCGAGATCATGATCGGCGGCTCGGGGGAGAAGCGCACGCTCCGGCTGGTGGCGCAGTACGCGGACGCGTGCAACCTGTTCGCCGAGACGCCGGAGCGTCTGCGTCACCTGCTCGACGTGCTGCGCCGGCACTGCGACGACGTGGGCCGGGACGTCGCCGACATCCGGATCACGATGCTGCACCGGGGCACACCGATCGGCCCGGGGGACACCGCCGCCTTCGTCGAGGAGATGCGCGGGTTCGCGGGCAACGGCGTCGACACCGTGATCCTGCGGCCGCCGGCGACGTCGCTCGCCGAGTGGGTGCGCGACGCCGTGCTGCCGGTGGTGGAGCCGTGCGCCGAGCTGTGACCGTCAGGCCGCCGGTCCGCCGGCGGTGACGTCGAGGGTGCCGCCGGCCGCCGCGCGGCCCAGTACGACCGGGCAGCCGGCCAGGTGGTCGTCGACGAGGCCGCACGCCTGCATCGCCGCGTAGGCGGTGGTGGGCCCGACGAACCGGAAGCCCTCCTTCTTGAGCGCCTTGCTCAGGGCCTTCGACTCGTCGGTGGTGGCCGGTACCTCGGCGAACGTGGCCGCGCGCACCCGATCCGCGGGGTCGGGTGCGAACGACCAGATCAGCTCGTCGAGCGTGCGCCCGGCATCGTGCAGGGCGAGGACGGCCCGCGCGTTGTCGATCGTGGCCTCGATCTTCATGCGGTTGCGGATGATGCGGCTGTCCGTGAGCAGCCGCTCGACGTCGTCCGGGCCGAAGCCCGCCACGCGCTCGGGCTCGAAGTCCTCGAAGACCTCCCGGAACGCGGGCCGCTTGCGCAGCACGGTGATCCAGGAGAGGCCCGACTGGAAACCCTCCAGCGCGAGCCGTTCCAGCAGGGCGGACTCCCCGTGCACGGGCACGCCCCACTCCGTGTCGTGGTAGGTCTCGTAGAGCGGGTCGCCGTCGCCGAAGCAGCGTGCGGCCACGCCCGGTCGCGGCGTCAGGTCGGTCAGGGGTTCGCTCGTCACGGCACCACTCTGACGCACACCACTGACATGCCGCGCCGCCGGACCGTGTGCCTGTGCACGACGTCCGGAAACCGCCACCTGTGGTCACGCTCGGGCCGTTGTCGTGTCGTGGGCCGGGGCGGCGGCGCTCACTCCGCGTCGGGCAGCGCCCCCCGGCGGCGCAGGTACGCCTCGATGCCGTCGAGCAGGATGCCCATGCCGAAGCCGACCTCGTCGGCGGGCTCGCCCTCGGGCGGCTGCCACGTCGCGAACGACTCGAACAGGTGCGGGTAGGCCGTGGGCTCGGCGTGGCGGACGAGCATCGCCTCGAGGTCGGCCCACGGGTTCGCCGCGGCCACCGCGGCGGGGTCGAGCTCCGGCTCCGGCGTGGTGGCCGGCAGCCCGGACTCCCGCAGGACGATCTGGACGGCCGCACGCCGCGACTCGACCTCCACCCGGGCCTGGCCGAGCACGTGCTGCGCGAGGAGGCCGATGACGGCGAGCTTCTCGTCCGCGGGCAGGTCCAGCGTCCGCATGACCTTGAACGCCTGGTCCATCCACCGCACCCGGTTGGGTCCGGGCAGTGCGGAGGACAGCGGCAGCTCCAGCATCCACGGCCGTCGGACACCGAGCTCGATCTGGGCTCGCGTCCACAGCTCCAGCCCCGCGCGCCAGCCGGCGTCGTCCGGGATCTCCGGCGCCTGCTCCGCCACGGCGTCGACCATGAGGAGCAGCAGCTCCTCCTTGTTGGCGACGTGGCGGTAGAGGGCCATGGGCGTGTACCCGAGCGCCTCGGCCACGCGCGCCATCGAGACGGCGGCCAGGCCCTCGGCGTCGGCCAGGCCCATGGCGGCCCGCACGATGCGCGCGGTGGACAGGGCGGGCTTGGGCCCGCGCCGCCGGGGCGCGGCCGCGCCCCACAGGCGGCGCACGGCCGCGGGCAGCGGGTCCGCCGCGGTCTCCTCCGGCTCGGGCTGCTCGGGCGTCGTGTCGGTGCTCATCGCCCCCATCCTCCCCCGATCTCGCGTCGCCCGCCGAAACTCTCTTGACCCCATACTGTTTACGCCGCACACTATTCCGCGTAGGCCATATACAGAAAGTCTCGGAAGGGGACCCCCCATGACCGCGATCGTCACGGCGGAAGGACTGCGCAAGTCCTTCGCCCGGCGCGACCCCGCGAGCCCACCCGTGCTCGACGGGCTCGACCTGGAGCTGGAGGAGGGCGCTGTGCTCGCGCTGCTCGGGCCGAACGGCGCCGGCAAGACCACCACCGTTCGCATCCTCACCACGCTGCTGCGACCCGACGCCGGGCGCGCGACCGTCGCCGGTCACGACGTCGTCCGCGACGCCTCCCGGGTGCGCGAGCTCATCAGCCTCACCGGGCAGCAGGTCGCCGTCGACGACAAGCTCTCCGGCGCCGAGAACCTCACGATGATGGGCCACCTCGCCCACCTGCCCCGCCGGGCGGTCCGCGACCGCGTCGACGCGCTGCTCACGGCCTTCGACCTGGCCGACGCGGCGGGCCGCCGTGTGGCCACCTGGTCGGGCGGCATGCGCCGTCGGCTCGACCTGGCCGCCGGTCTGCTCACCCGGCCCCGCGTCATGTTCCTCGACGAGCCCACCACCGGCCTCGACCCGCGCTCCCGGCAGGCCCTGTGGGACGTCGTCCGGGGCGTCGTGGCCGACGGGACGAGCGTGTTCCTCACCACCCAGTACCTCGAGGAGGCGGACCGCCTCGCGCGGCGCGTGGCCCTCGTGGACGGCGGCCGCGTCGTCGCCGAGGGCACGCCCGCACAGCTCAAGCGTGAGGTGGGCGAGGCCGGGGTCGAGCTCGTGCTCGCCTCGCCGGCCGACGCCGCCCTGGTCGCCCCGGCGCTCGCGGTGCCGACGCCCGAGGGCGCCCGCGTGCGGGTCCCCACCGACGGATCCGTCGCCCACGTGCGGGCGGTGCTCTCGGCGGTGGAGGCCACCGGCGTCGTACCCGAGCACTGGGAGGTGCGCGCGCCGACCCTGGACGACGTCTTCCTCGCCCTGACCGGGCACGCCGGCCAGGAGCGCGCGGCGCGGCCCGCGGGGGTGGCGGCATGAGGTACCTGCTCCGGGACGTGACGACGATGTCGGTGCGCGGCCTGCGCCTGGTCACGCGCGACCTCGACGCGATGATCACCGCGGTGGTGCTCCCCGTGATCATCCTGCTGCTGTTCGTCCTGGTGTTCGGCGGCGCCGTCGACATCGGGACGGGCTACATCACCTACGTGACGCCCGGCGTCATCCTGCTGGCCGCCGGGTTCGGTGCCGCCAACACCGCCCTGGCGGTGGAACGCGACATGTCGAGCGGCATGGTGGAGCGGCTGCGCTCCATGCCCGTCGCCGCCTGGACGGTGCTGACCGGGCACGTGGTCGCGAGCCTGGTGAAGAACCTCGCGTCCACCGCGATCGTGTTCGGCGTGTCGATCCTCATGGGCTTCCGGCCCGAGGCCACGCCGTGGGAATGGCTGGCGGCCGTGGGCGTGATCCTGCTGTTCGTCGCCTGGATCACGTGGCTCGCGGCCCTCGTGGGCGTGCTCGTCCGGTCGCCCGACGCCGCGGGCGGGTTCACCTTCGGCGTGATGTTCCTGCCCTATGTGTCCAGCGCGTTCGTGCCGGTCGAGACGCTGCCCACCTGGTTGCGCGGCTTCGCCGAGCACCAGCCGGTGACACCGGTGATCGAGACCGTGCGGGCGCTGCTCTCTGGCAGCGCCGGACCGGGCGGGGAGGCCGCCCTCGCGGTCGCCTGGTGCCTGGGTCTCGGGCTGGTCTCCATGGTGGCGGCCGGGCTCGCGTTCCGCGCCCGCCGCTGACCCTTCCCCTCTCCTCCGCCGGGCCGCGGCCCGGCACGACGAAAGCAGGTACGAGATGGCGACGACGACGCCCGCGCCCGCCCGCCCGCCCGCCTCGCCGCCGGTCCGCTGGTGGCGCCGCCCCTGGATCGCGCCGCTCACGGTCGTCACGGGTGTGTTCCTGGTGACCGCGCTGCCGCGGTACGTCGGGCTGGACCCGACGCTCTCCCTGGTGCCCACGGATCGTGGCCCCGCGTTCTACCCCGCGCTCGTGACGCACATCTTCGCGGGTTCGGTCATGCTCACCGCCGCGGTGCTGCAGCTCTGGCCGTGGCTGCGCGCCCACCACCCCCGGGTGCACCGGTGGAGCGGCCGCACCTACGTGGCGGCCGCGCTCGTGACGGGAGCCGCCGCGCTGGTCACGGCGCAGTTCCCCAGCGCCGGCGCGGGTCAGCAGGTGGCGAACACCTTCCTGGCCGTGCTGCTGCTCGTCTGCACGCTGCTCGGGTTCCGTGCGGTGCGGCAGCGGCGCTTCGGCGACCACCGGGCGTGGATGGTGCGCAGCACCGCCCTCGCCTTCTCGATCGTGACCAACCGGTTCTGGGGCCCTGTGCTCATCGCCGTCTACGTGCCGGGGGCGCTGAGCGACCCGGACCTCGCGTTCGGCGCGCCGGAGATCGAGGGTGCGGCCATCGCGTCCGCCTGGGTGTCGTGGGTGGTCAACCTCATGTTCGCCGAGTGGTGGCTCCAGCGGGGGCGCCGACCGGCCCGGGCACCCCGCAGTCGGTGACGATGTCAGTGGCAGGGGTCACACTGTCCGCATGACTCAGACGACGAGTGACCCGGCGTCCACCGCCGACCTCGAACAGAAGCAGATCCTGAAGAAGTACCTCCAGGAGACCCGTGAGGCCCTCCTGTGGAAGCTCGAGGGCCTCACGGAGAAGCAGGCGCGCTGGCCCCTGGTGTCGTCCGGCAACAACCTGCTCGGCATCGTGAAGCACTGCGCCAACATCGAGATCGGTTACTTCGGGTCGTGCTTCGGCCGTGAGTGGCCGAACCCGGAGGAGATCGTCTCCGACGCCGACTACGAGGCGGACCCGCAGGCCGACTGGTACGCGACCGCCGACGAGTCGGTCGAGTCGGTCGTGGACCTGTACCGCCGGGCCTGGGTGTTCTGCGACGAGACCATCGACTCGCTGCCGCTGTCCGCCGTCGGGCACGTGCCGTGGTGGCGGTCCGGGGACGTCACGCTGTTCCGCCTCATGGTGCACGTGACCGACGAGATCGCGCGGCACGCAGGCCACGCCGACATCCTCCGCGAGCTGACCGACGACTCCGTGGGGCTCCACGTCGACAACACCAACATCCCCGACCTGGGCGAGGGCGGCTCCGCGGCCTACGTCGAGAAGCTCAAGGGCCTGGCCGAGCGGGCGGGCAACTAGCGCTCACGTCCCGGATTCGCCACACTTCGGCCATGCCCTTCGAGCCGGACCCGACCGCACCCGCCGCACCGTCCGCCGGGAGTGACCCGTCGCCTGACTCGGGTGCATCGCCGCAGGTCGGAGCGCCGGACGAGTTCGTCGTCCCGGTCGTCCCCGTACCCGGCGCACGCCGGGCCTACGCCGACGGCGGGTCCATGCGGCCGCTGTTCGTCTTTCTCGTCGCGGCGGCCGTGGCGCTGGTCGGGAGCATCGTCTTCGCGCTGGTCCAGGCCGGGAACGGCCGCGAGCTGGAGGAGCTGACGGCCGCGCGCGCCGAGGTCGTGGCCGCGGTGGACAAGGGCCGTACGGCGCAGGACGGGCTCGCCGAGCAGATCGCCGCCGCGGAGCAGGCCCTGGCCGCGACGAAGGGGAAGGTGCCGGACGACGCGGTCCGGGCCGAGCTGGCGAAGCACGTCGCGGCCGCCAAGGAGCTCGGCACGGCCGCGCCGCCCACGGTTCCGGCGGCCGGCGCCGCCGGGCTGGAGGCTCCGGAGGACGTCGACGCCCTGGAGGCGCAGGCGACCGAGTGGGCCACGACCATGCGCACCACGTCCTCGACGCTCGTCGCGGCCACCGAGGACGTGCTCGCGGCCACCAAGGAGTGGCAGCAGCAGCGCAAGGCGGCCCAGGAGAAGGCGAAGGCGGAGGCTGAACGAGCGGCCCGGAAGGCAGCCGACCTGAAGACGGCGACGGCGCGGCTCACCGCGGTCAGCGACCAGCTCAAGATCTCGGTACGGGACGCCCGGTACACGCTCGACTGGACGGCGAGCGTCGGGGCGCCGGCCGACGTCCGCACGACGCTGAGCGAGCAGCGGGCCGAGGGGCAGGCGGCGCTCGGGACCGGGGCCGACATGCAGGACCCGGCCTCCGTGACGAAGCTGACGGAGCGCCGGGAGGCGGCACGGGCCGCCATCGAGAAGGCGGCGTGGGACGCGCGGGCCACCGTCGCCGACGGGACCAACGGGCGCCTAGCGCTGGACACGCTGTGCAAGGTGGGCGTCGGGCCGGAGGGACAGGACCAGTACCTGCGGTGCGACGCCGCCCAGGCGTGGAAGAAGCTGGGCCTGGCGTTCGAGGCCACGTTCGGCAAGCCGCTGCGCGTCGAGTACGGCTACCGCCCCTACGACTGGCAGCTCCAGGCGCTCGACGAGTTCGGCAGCGGCCAGGTGGCCGCCCCCGGAACCTCGAACCACGGCTGGGCCCTGGCGGTCGACGTGCCGGTGGACGACGGGTTCCGGTTCGGGCAGCCCGAGTACGAGTGGCTCGCCGCGCACGGTCCGAACTCCGGCTGGGTGCACCCGGGGTGGGCGCGTGCCGGCGGCGGGCGCGAGGAACCGTGGCACTTCGAGTACGTGGGCTGAGCGTCCGGGCCCGTCGCGGGCCGGGCGGTCGAAGGCAGGGCCGGCGCGCGGGATAATGGGTACGTGCAGTGCCCTCACTACGACGCCGGCCGCTGCCACTCCTGCACCCTCCTGGAGATCGACTACCCGACGCAGGTGCTCGACAAGGAGGGGCACGTCGCCGCCCTCCTCGAACCCGTGTCCGCCGACCTGACCTGGCTGCCGGCCGTCACCGGCCAGGAGTCGGGCTTCCGGAACAAGGCGAAGATGGTGGTCAGCGGCACCGTCGGGGCGCCCGTGCTGGGCATCCTGGACGGTGCGGGGCGGGGCGTCGATCTCACGGACTGCGGCCTCTACCCCGTGGCCCTGCAGGCGTCGTTCGGGCCGCTCGCCGCCTTCGTGACCCGCGCGAACCTGGAGCCCTACGAGGTCTCCGGCAGGGGCAAGCGCGCCCAGCAGCGCGGCGAGCTCAAGTACCTCCTGGTGACCCTCTCGCCCGACGCCGAGCTCATGGTCCGGTTCGTGCTGCGGTCCCAGGAGTCGATCGCGCGGATCCGCAAGCACCTTCCCGCGCTCCAGGCGGAGCTGCCGGCCCTGGCCGTGGCGTCGGCGAACATCCAGCCCGCGCACGCCGCGATCCTGGAGGGTGACCTGGAGATCCCCCTCACCGAGCGGACCACGCTCCCGATGCGGATCGACGACATCACGCTCGACCTGCGCCCGCAGAGCTTCTTCCAGACCAACACACCGGTGGCCACCGAGCTGTACCGGCAGGCGCGGACCTGGGTCGACGAGGTGGGGCCGACGAGCCTCTGGGATCTCTACTGCGGCGTCGGCGGGTTCGCCCTGCACTGTGCCGCACCAGGGCGCGCGGTCACCGGCATCGAGATCAGTGCCGAGGCGGTCGCGGCGGCGTCGGGCACGGCGGCCCGGCTGAGCGCGGGACCGGCCGGTGAGCGGTTCCGCGACGTCTCGTTCGCGGCGGGGGATGCCACGGCGTTCGCCGTCGGGCCGGACGCTCCCGGACTGCCGGAGATGGTGATCGTGAACCCGCCGCGCCGCGGTATCGGCGCCGACCTGGCGCGGTGGCTCGAGACCTCGGGGATCGACCACGTCCTGTACTCGAGCTGCAACGCGACCACGCTCGCCAAGGATCTTGCCGCCATGCCGTCCCTGCGTCCGGTGCGGGCACGGCTCCTCGACATGTTCCCGCAGACCTCGCACTACGAGGTGCTCGTGCTCCTCCAGCGGTCCTGACCGTCCCGGCCGTGCCGCCGGTCGCCGGCGCGCCGGTCGTGCTCGTACCTGTCGGACCGGTCGCTCGGGCGCCCGTCGTCGGGGCGCCGACCGTTCGCCCGCTCCGAGCCGTCGGGATACCCCGGCGGGGCGTACCCCTCGTCCGGCGGCCAGGCAGTCCGGCCGGCCTGCTTCCGGGCCTGGCCCGGCGGCACCCCGTCCTGCTTCGCCAGTCCGGGAGGCGTGCCGTCCGCGCCGGTTTCCGCGCCCGTGCCCGAGGAGCCCTTCTTCGCCTGGCCGGGCGGGGTGTCCTTCTTCGCCTGGCCGGGCGGGGTGTCCTTCTTCGCCTGGCCGGGCGGGGTGTCCTTCTTCGCCTGGCCGGGCGGGGGCGTGCCCTTCTTCGCCTGGCCCGGCGGTACGCCGTCCTTCTTCGCCAGGCCGGGGGGCACGCCGTCGGACTTCGCGAGGCCGGGCGGCACCTGGTCGCCGCCGGGCGGGTTCGCGCTGTTCCCGGACCCGGTGGCCGGTGAGTCGCCGGCGGCCCGGCCCGGTGCTGTGCCGTCGTCCGTGGCCTGGCCGGGCGGTACGCCGTCCGTCT
>NZ_JAMTCS010000008.1:0-243445 GCF_024171955.1 Promicromonospora thailandica
CGCCTGGGCGGCGTGCCGATCCTGGTCGCCCAGGACGACGCCGACTGGCTGGCCCGCACCGACCCCGCCGTCCAGACCTGGAAGACCGACCTCCAGATCCTGCCCGGCATCACCCTGACCCAGCCCGGCGGACACTTCCCCGGCTCCACCGTGGCCCACTGGGCCGCCGGCGCCCAAGGCCGCGGCGTCCTGCTCTCGGGCGACACCATCTTCGCCAACCCCGACCGCACCTCGGTCTCCTTCATGCGCTCCTACCCCAACCGCATCCCCCTGTCCGGAACAGTGGTCCAGCGCATCGCCGACCACGTCTCCCGGTTCGAGTTCGACCGCCTCTACAACAACTTCCGGGGCACCGTCGCGGTCGGCGCGCGCGCCGCGGTGCGGCGCTCCGCCGAGCGGCACGCGGCCTGGGCCCGCGGGGACTTCGACCACCTCACCTGACCAGCCGCCCGGCCGCCTGAAACTGGCATCGTCAAGCTTTCCACCACCGGCACCCCATGCGGTACAGTCAGCCGGGAGTCAAAACGCGGCTCGATGGCGCACATGCGCACGGAGGCTGCAGACATGACCGAACCCATGGAGATCGAGCGCGCACTCACGCTCGGCACCAACCACGTCGTCGGACGGTACCGGTACGACATCGCCAGGCAGGTCTGGTGGTGGTCGGACGAGACCTACCGCATCCACGGCTTCGAACCCGGTGACATCGTCCCCACCACCTCGCTCGTGCTCGCGCACAAGCACCCCGGCGACCGGGCCCGCGTCTCGCGGGTGCTGGCGCACGCCGCCCTCACCGGCGACCCGTTCAGCAGCGTGCACCGCATCATGGACGCCCGCGGGCGCGAGCGGACGCTCACCGTCGTCGGCGAGGGGCGCCGGGACCCGGCCACGCAGCGCGTGTCCGAGCTCGTGGGCTTCTTCGTCGACATCACCGCGGGCATCGAGGTGCAGGCCAGCGAGGCCGCCACCGCCTCGATCCGCGCGGCGGCCGCCTCACGGGCGGTCATCGAGCAGGCCAAGGGCGTGCTGGCGTTCGTGCTGGACGTCGACCCGGACGCCGCGTTCGCTCGTCTGCGGGCCACGTCCAACGACACGAACGTCGCCGTGCGGGAGCTCGCGCAGCGGGTGGTCGCGACCGCCTGCACCGCGGGCAGCACGGCCGCCGACGTGATCGCCCTGGTGTCCTCGGGCCGGGACCGGGCTCAGGACCTGAGCGCCTCCGCGTAGAAGGCCCCGAGCCGTGCGACCGCCTGGTCCACGTGCTCGGGCCGGTCGTACAGGTCGTAGTGTCCGGCCCCGTCCACGACCAGCAGGTCCTTCGGCCCCCGCGCGCGGCGGAACAGCTCGTGCCCGTCCCGGTACGAGCCGAACGAACCCACCCGGTCGCCGACCACGACCTGGAGGGGCTGCGTGAGCAGCTCCTCCACGAGGTGGAAGGCGTCGAACCCGAGCAGGGGTGCCGCGCTGCGGGCCAGGAGCCGGTTGGCCGACCGGGGATGCGCCCCGCGCAGGGTGCGGTAGTAGTCGACGGCCTCCAGCAGGTCGGCGTCGGTGAGCCCGGCCCTCACGGCGGCCTCGCGGCTCTCCGGCGTCCACGGCACGATCGTGGGCTCCGCCCCGCGGGCCTCGGCGGTCCGCTGCCGGGCCGCGGTGGCCAGGGTCCGCAGGACGTCGCCCTCCGGTCCGCCGGTCTCCCGGTACGCCCGGCCGATGTTGATCACGGAGACCACCCCGACCGCCGAGATCCGGTGGTCGGTCAGCGCGGCGTTGACGGCGTAGCCGCCGCCCGCGCACACCCCCAGGACGCCGATGCGCTCCTCGTCGACGTAGCCGAGCGTGGTCAGGAGGTCGACCGCCGACCACACGTCCGAGACGCGCGCGGCCGGATCCTCCAGGTGCCGCGGCTCACCCGCGCTCTCGCCCTGGTACGAGGCGTCGAACGCGAGGGCGACGTAGCCCAGCTCGGCCATCCGCCGCGCGTAGAGTCCCGACGTCTGCTCCTTGACGCTGCTGCCGGGGTGCACGGTCACGATCGCGGCGTACCGCCGGCTCTCGTCGAAACCCGCCGGCAGGTGGAGGTCGCCCACCAGCTCGGTCGCGCCGTTGCCGAACGTGACTCGTTCTGTCGTCTGATCTGTCATCTGGTTGGTCATCACTTCGTCTCTCTCGTGGCTGAGAGCATCAGTCTTGCGCCACGCGGGCGTACTCTGAATGCGTGAGCGTCGCCCCTTCTTGTCCCGACGTCCGATGAGCGCCGTCGACCCGCTGTCCGAGATCCTGACGCTGGCGGGCGCGCGCTGCGTGATCAGCGGCGAGCTGCGCGCGGGCGGCCGGTGGTCCGTCCGGTTCCGGACGGACGCCGTGGTCAAGCTGGACGCCGTCGCGCGCGGCGCCTGCTGGCTGATCGCCGACGACGGCGAGCCGCTGCGTCTGACCGCCGGCGACGCGGTGGTGCTCAACGGCGCGCGCACCATGGTGCTGTGCAGCGACCCGGCGCTGCGGCCCGTCGACGCGACCGGGCGGGCCCCCGAGGCAGCCGGCGAGACGACGCGGTACGGCGACGGCGAGGACGTGGTGGTCGTCGGCGGCCACGTCGACCTCGACCCCGTGGCCGGCAGCCTGTTCACGACGGCTCTGCCCCCGGTGCTGCGGGCCGGGGCGGGGACCGCCGAGGCGGCGGAGATGAGGCGGTCGCTGGACCGGATCACGCGGGAGGCGGGGGCCGACCGGCCGGGCGCCGCCTTCGCCACCGACCAGCACGCGCAGCTCCTCCTGCTCGAGGCCCTGCGCGTGGGCCTCGGGCAGGAGGAGCTGGGGCGGGCGGCCCTGCGGCGGCCGGGGTGGCTCCGCCTGCTCGCCGACCCGCGGCTGCGGCCGGCGGTGCGCCTGCTGCACGGCGACCCGGCCCGGGCCTGGTCCCTGGCCGGGCTCGCCTCCGCGGCGGGCATGTCACGCAGCCACTTCGCCCAGCGTTTCCGAGAGGTGTCCGGCGTTCCGCCGCTCACCTACCTGTCGCACTGGCGGGTGCTGCTGGCCGAGCGGGCCCTGCGCGACACCGACGTGACGGTCGCCGCGCTGGGGGCCCGGCTCGGCTATGCGTCCGAGAGCTCCTTCAGCCACGCGTTCACCCGCGTGACCGGGACGCCCCCGAGCCGGTACCGCCGCGCGGCCGCTCAGCGCAGCCGCGAGCCCGGCGCCGGGTCCAGCCGCACCGTGGAGCCCGACCGGGCCACGAGCGTGCTGACGGTCGCCGCGACGCCCGCGAACCGCGGGTGCTGATGCACGGCGTCCAGGACGCGCGTGCGCTCCGTGTCGTCCTCGAAGCGTCTGATCCAGACGAACGCCTCGTCGTCGCCGGCCGCGGTGAACGTGCCGAGCACGTCCATGCCCATCGCGCGGTGCAGCGGCACCACGATCTCGTCCATGTAGTGGACCAGGTCCGCTCCTCGGCCGGTGCGGGGGTGCTCGGTGCGGATCTCGTAGAACATCTGTCTCCTCGGGTCGGTCGGGTCCGGTCGGGTCCCGGGTGGGTCAGGACCGCGCCGCGCGGGCGGCGGCGCGGGTGTACACGTCGGGCGACCCCTCCCACGGCGCGGTGCGCAGCACGGTCCACCGGGCGATGACCCAGCGGTCGTCCCGGCGGCGGAGCACCAGCTCCCAGTAGCCGCGCATCGTGCAGTGGTCGACGAGTCCCCGGTCACTGGGGAGATCGGCGGGCACGTGGTGATACGCCACGACGTGCGCGCGGCAGCGGACCTCGCCGACCTGCTCGCGCACCACGAGGCCGGACGTGCTGACGTTCGAGGTGCTGTGGTGGGTCACGTCGAAGCCCGCCAGGGTGCGGCGGGCGAGCGCGACCAGGTCGTCGGCCGCCATCGGCGTCGGCGGGCTGCCGGCCTGGTGCGTCGACAGGTCCAGCACCACCTCGTCGTCCAGCAGCCGGCGCAGGGCGGCCCAGTCCTGGTCGTCCTGCGCGTGGGCGAGCGCCGCGACGACGTCGGCGACCGCGAGCCGGTCGGCGACGCCCAGCGGTGCCTCCTGCGGCCCGGTCATGCCGCCACCGCCGACTGCTCCGCCGGCCGGTCCACGACCGGCAGCACCAGCCGGCTCAGCCGGGACGGGCCGTGGTGCACCCGGTTCACCGCGACGACGACGTCGTCCTCCCCGTCGGACGCGATCACCCCGCCGGTGTTGGTGTTGCGGTCGTAGCGCGGGAAGTTGCTGCTGGACACCTCCAGCCGGATGCGGTGCCCGGGCAGGAAGACGTTCGACGTCGCGCCCAGGTCGATCGTCAGCGCGTAGACGTCGCCCGGTGTCAGGAGCGCGGGCTCGGTGAGCGAGGCACGGTAGCGGGCGCGCCGCACACCCTCGCACAGCAGGATGGCGCGGCCGTCCGGGTGCACGTCCACGAGCTTGCCCGTGAAGTCGGTGTCCGTGGCCGACGAGGAGACGTGCAGCACCAGCGTGACGTGGCCGGTCACCTCGACGGGCCGGTCCAGCGGCGCGCCGGTGTAGCACAGCACGTCGTCGCGGGTCTCGACCTCCGCCTGGTCGGCGGGGCCGGGGTAGGTGCCGGGCACCGCCGCGAGCACGGCCCCGCCGACGGTCGGGACCGGGCGGCGCGGGTCGTACAGGTACGTGTCCGTGGCCTCGGTGCCGGAGACCGCGCGGGTCAGCGTGCCGTCGCCGGTGCGGGTGTTGGCCCGCCCGGCGCCGCCGAGGAAGTAGTCGGTGTACCGCGTGCCGGGCAGCGGCCAGTCCACCTCGTCGCGCCACTCGTCGATCCCCATCACGAAGATCCGGACCCGGTGCGCCTCGTCCCGCGGGTCGGACGCCGCGTCCTCGTCCCGGCCGCGCACCCAGCGGTCGAAGAACCGCAGGTGCGCCTCGGTGACCCCGGCGGCCTTGATGCTGCCCGCCGGCCCGAACGACCGGTCCGGGTAGGTGCCCAGGTCGGTGCCGTCGGCGTGGCTCCAGGGACCCATGACCAGCCGCTGCCCGTCGCGGGCCGCGGCGCTGCCGCCGTGCCGGCGCATCGTGGTGTAGGAGCGCAGGGTCTCGCCCGCGAACACGTCGTACCAGCCGCCCACGTGCAGTGCGGGCGTGGTGATGCGGGCCGCGTGGTCGATCGCCGCCGTCCGCTGCCAGAAGGCGTCCCGCTCCGGGTGGGCGAGCACGTCGCTCACCCAGGGCAGGTACCGGGACGCCGCGCCCTGCTCCGCGATCGGGAACGGCTCGTGCAGCAGCCGCGGGTCGGCCAGCCCGGCCAGCAGCAGCTCGGCGTCCGCCGGGTCGCCCTGGCCGGCGGTGAGGTCACGCCGCAGGTTGCGCAGCGCGGCGAGCGTGGCCCAGGTCAGCACGGCGTCCTGCGACAGCGCGCCGCCGCCGGAGTACCAGGGCGCCCCGTACTGGTCGGCCGACGTCATGACGGGCGCGATCGCCCGCAGCGCCGCGGGCGTGTGCGCGGCGGCCTCCCACTGGGCGAACCCCATGTAGGAGCCGCCCCACATGCCGACCGCGCCGTCGCACCACGGCTGGTCGGCCAGCCAGGCGAGGGTGTCGACGCCGTCGTCACCCTCGTGGACGCCGGGCACGAACACCCCGGGGGAGCGCGAGGTGCCGCGCACGTCCTGGGCCACGACGGCGTAACCGGCCGCCACCAGGGCGAACACGTCCGGCAGCTTGGGGTTGCCGAACGTCCCGGCGTCGTCCTTGCCGTACGGCGTGCGCACCAGCAGCGCGGGGAACGGGCCGGGGCTCTGCGGCCGCCACACGTTGGTGGCGAGCGTGACGCCGTCCCGCATGGGCACGGGGACGTCCACCTCCACGACGAACGTCATGCCGTCACCCGCTCGGCCATCATCCAGTGGCTGAACGCGACATAGGCCCGGGCGAACTCCTGCGGCGTCGGCGCGTGCTCGACCTCGGCGGACAGCCGCGCGACCTGGGCGTAGCGCGGCATCCGGTCCGCCTCGTACGCGGCCAGCGCGGCGGGGACGTCGCCGCCGGGCGTCAGCAGGTCGCCGAGCAGCGCGGCGTCCTCGATGCCCAGCGTGGCGCCGGCGGTGATGTGCGGCGACATGGCGTGGGCCGAGTCGCCGGCCAGCGCCACCCGCGACGACACCCAGTACGGCAGCGGCGGCACGAGCATGATCTGGTTGTGCAGGATCTGCTCCTCGGGCGTCGCCGAGATGAGGTCGGCCAGGAGCGAGCCGGGACCGTCTCCCTGCAGGTGGACGACGCGGTCCAGGGCCTCCTGCTTGCGGGAGCCGGTGGGCGGGGCGGAACCGAACTGGTTGAGCAGCCAGTACACGTGCCCGTCGTAGGTGCGCACGTAACCGCCGCGGGAGCGGCGGTCGCCCACGACGAGCCGGTCCTCCGGCACGGTGAGGCCGGTCGCCGGGATGACGGCGCGCCACGCGTGGTGGCCGTCGTGCTCGCGGACGTCGGCACCCGGCACGAGCTGGGCGCGCACCGAGGAGTAGGCGCCGTCCGCGCCCACGAGCACGTCCGCCCGCTCGGTCGTGCCGCCGGTGAACCGCGCGGTCACGTGGTCGTCGTGCTCCTCGTACGCCTCGAAGCCGCTGTCCAGGCGGATGCTGTCCCGCCCGACGGCGTCCGCGAGGACGTCCAGCAGGCGCGCGCGGTGCACCAGCAGGTACCGGTGGTCGCGGTCGTCGTACCCGGGGGTCTCCAGCAGCGTCCCCGACGGGTCGTGGAACCGCATCTCGCTGGGCTTGCCGATGGCGCGCACCTGGTCGCCCACGCCGAGGTCGTCCAGCACCGCCAGGGCGTTGGCCCACAGCCCCAGCCCCGCTCCCGCGGCGCGGATCTCCGGTGCCCGCTCGTGGACCACGACGTCGAACCCGGCCCTGCGCAGCGCGATCCCGGTCGTCAGACCGACGATGCCGCCGCCCGTCACCACTGCCCTCATGTTCCTGCTCCTTCGGTGGATGAACTGATCGGGACGACCGTAGGGAGCGAAAGCGGATTAGCACCAGTGCAACGTTGATAGGCGATAGTTGCGTGTGTGATAATCCAGGGATGGAGCATGTCGACCTGAACCTGATCGAGGCGCTCGACGCGCTGCTCACCGAGAACAGCGTGACCAAGGCCGCGGAGCGGCTGAACACCTCGGCGCCGGCCATGAGCCGCACCCTGGCCCGGCTGCGCCGCGCCCTCGGGGACCCGCTGCTGGTGCGTGCGGGCCGGGACCTCGTGCCCACGCCCCGCGCCCTGGAGCTGCGCGGCGAGGCGCACGCCCTGGCCACCCGGGCGCGGGCGCTCTTCGCGCCGTCGGGCAGCGCCGACCCGAGCACCGCGGTGCGCATGTTCGACCTCCACGTGGCCGACATGCTGGCCACCACGTTCATCCCGTCCCTCATCGACGACCTGCGCGTCCAGGCCCCCGGCGTCTCGCTGCGCCTGCGGCCGGACAGCGTCGAGGAGATGCCCGCGCTGCGCGAGGGGCTGGTGGACCTGGAGATCGGGATCGTCCGCACCGGTGAGCCCGAGATCCGCTCCGAGACGCTGGTGACCGAGACGCTCGTGGGCGTGGTGCGCGCCGGGCACCCGCTCGCCGACCAGACGGTCACCCCGCGCCGGTTCGCCGCGGCCGACCACATCGTCATGTCGCGGCGCGGGCGGGTGCACGGCCCGATCGACGACCGGCTGGCCGACCTCGGCCTCAACCGCCGGGTGGCCGCCGTGGTCCCGACGCTGTCCGCGGCGCTGCACCTGGCCCGGGAGACCGACGTCGTGAGCATCGCCCCGGCGGGGCTGGCGCGGCGGATGCTCGAGACGCTCGGCCTGCGCACGTTCCCCATCCCGGTGCCGCTGCCACCGCTGACGATCGGCATGGCCTGGCACCCGCGCAACCACCAGGACCGCACCCACCGCCTGCTGCGTGAGCGCACGCGCCGCATCATGACGGCCTCGGTCGAGCAGGGGTGATTTGCCGATTGCGCTGAGCGTCATGATCGGTTGCTGAACCTGGCATTGTCGGCAACTGTCCGCGCTGGCTAGCGTCCTCGGCATGAACCTCACCATCCTCGCGGCCTCGGGCCGGACCGGACTCGCGCTCACCCGGCAGGCGCTCGAGCGCGGGCACACCGTCATCGCCATCGCCCGGGACCCCGGGCGGGTCGTCCTGCCCGACCGGGGCCGCCTGCGTGTCGTGGCGGGCGACGTGGAGGACCCGGCGAGCATCGCCGCGGTGGTCGACGCCGACTCGGTCGTCCTGTCGGCCCTGGGCACCGAGCGCGCCGGCGTCCTGACCACCGGTGCCGAGGTGGTGGTGGCGGCCGGACCCCGGCGGATCATCTGGCTCGGCGCCTACGGGACCGGCGTCTCCGCCGGCGTCGCGGGGCCCGGCGCGGCCGTCCTCGAGTCCGTGCTGGGCGACCGCCTGGCGGACAAGGTCGCGGCCGACGCCGCCGTCCTGACGGCCGGGGGCACCGTGTTCCACGCCGGGGTGCTGTCCGACGGGCCCGTGAGCCCGGACCGCGCCACGGTCGGGCTCGAGGCGGGGCCACCGTTCGACCTCGGTGCGCGGGTCAGCCGCGAGACCGTCGCCGCCGCCATGCTCGACGAGGCGGAGTCGCCGCGGTTCCCGGGGGCCGTGGCCCTCCCGCTGGCCGTGCCCGTGCCGCACCCCGCGGAGGTGGCGTCATGATCGACTGGCTCGCGCTGGCCGAGTCGATGATCACCTCGCCGTGGCTGTACGCGGTGCTGATCGCGGTCTCCTGCCTGGACTCCTTCCTGCCGCTGATCCCGAGCGAGCCGGTCGTCATCGTCGCGGGCGTCTACGCGGCCACGGGGGACACCCACATCGGGCTCGTCGTCGCCGCCACGGCGCTCGGCGCCTTCCTGGGCGACCTCGTGCCGTACGCCGTCGGCCGGTTCGTCGGGTCGCGGTCCGCCGGGCGGCCCGCTCCGGGCACCAAGCGGCGCGCCGCGCACGACTGGTTCGTCCGCGAGCTCGACGTTCGCGGCGGCTTCGTCCTCGTGACCACCCGCTTCATCCCCTTCGGCCGGTACGTGGCCACGTTCGCCACTGGTCTGGTGCGCTACCCCCTGGGCCGGTACGCGTTGTTCGTCGGGTTCGCCACGGCGGCCTGGAGCGCGTACACGGCGCTGACCGGCTACCTCGGCGGGGTGATGTTCCAGGACAACACGCTGCTGGCGATCACGGTCGGCATCGGCCTCGCGCTCGTGGTGACCGGCGGCATCGAGGGGGTGCGGGCCCTGCGCCGGCGCCGGGGCGCCGCCGTGCCGGACCCGGTGGCGGACTGATGCCGGGCGCGACGGCGGGCGTGCCGCCGCTCGGCCGCGTGCGCGCGCTGCACGTCTATCCGGTCAAGGGCCTGAGCGCCCAGCCGCTGGAGCGCGTCGTGCTCCGCCCGGGCGAGGGTGTGCCGGGGGACCGCCGGTACGCCCTCGCCCGGGCGGACGGCCGGTACCGGCCCGGCCTGCGCGAGGGGCTGCCCAAGCAGGAGTTCCACGCCCTGGTCTCCGACCACCGGCTGGCCGGTCTCGACACCCACCTCGACGCGGCCGACGTGCTCACCGTCCGGGTCGCCATGGACACCACCAGGCACGAGGTGCTGCGGGCCGACCTGCGCACCGAGGGCGGCCGGCGCGACGCGCGACGCTTCTTCGCGCGCGTGCTGGACCTGCCCGAGGGGGCCGGACCGGAGATCGCGCACGAGCCCGGCCGGCGGTTCACCGACGCCGCCGCGGCCGGCGACGGCCCGATGGGCTGGCTCTCGCTGGTCAACCTGGCCTCGGTCCGTGACCTCGGCGCCCGCACCGGCACGACGGTCGACCCGGGCCGGTTCCGCGCCAACGTGCTCGTCGACGGCCTGCCTCCGTGGTCCGAGCTGGACCTCGTGGACAGCGAGACGGGCCAGGGGCTGCGGCTCGGCGGGGCGCGGGTGCGGGTCGTGCGCCGCACGCGGCGCTGCGCCGCGACCGAGGTGGACCCGGCCACCGGCGTCCGCGACCTGCCCGTCGTGCGCCTGCTCGACCAGGCGTACGGGCACCAGCTCATGGGCGTCTACCTCGAGGTTCTCGCGGCCGGGACCGTGGAGCAGGACGATGAGCTCGCCGCCTGAGCGCCCCGGAACGCGCCACCTCGTGCTGCGCGTGGCCGCGACGAGCGACCTCACCCCGACGGTGCGCCGGTTCGTCCTGCGGGACCCGGCCGGGCGTCCCCTGCCGGGCTACGAGCCGGGCGCGCACGTCGTGGTCACCACACCTGCCGGGCACCTGCGGGGCTACAGCCTCGTCGATCCCGGGGGGCCTGCGCCCCGGGAGTACGTCGTGTGCGTGCGCCGCGACGACCGCGGCCGCGGCGGCTCGCGGAGCATGCACGACGACGTCACGGTCGGCACCGACCTCGTCGTCACCGCACCGGCCAACACGTTCGCGCTCCGGCCCGCGGCCCGCTACCTGTTCGTCGCCGGCGGCATCGGCATCACCCCGGTGCGGGCGATGGTGCGGTGGCTGCGGGCCCGGCCGGGCGCCGACGTGCGGCTGGTGTACCTCACGCGCTCGCCCGCCGAGACGCCCTTCCGGGACGAGCTCGGCGGGCCGGGCGACACCGTGCACCACAGCGCCGGGGGAGGGCGGCTCGACCTGTGGCCCTACCTCGCCGAACCCGCCGACGACCTGCGCCTCTACTGCTGCGGACCGCCGGCGCTGCTGCGGGCCGTGCGGGCGGCGACGGCGCACTGGCGGCCCAGCCGCGTGCACACCGAACGGTTCGCGGGCGGGACGGAGGGCGCGTCCGTGCCGTTCACCGCGGTCTGGGCGCCCGACGGGCGACGCGTCCAGGTACCCGCGGACGTCTCGCTGCTCACGGCCCTGCGCCGCGACGGGGTGCGGGTCGACGCCTCGTGCGAGGCGGGCGTCTGCGGCACGTGCCGCCTGACGCTGCTCGACGGCGTGGCCGACCACCGGGACGCGGTGCTGACCGGTCCGGAGCGCGTCGGGCACGTCATGGCCTGCGTGTCCCGGGCCCGCACCTCGGAGATCGTCGTCGGGCCGCCGCGCGCGGCGTGAGCGCGCCCGGCGTCAGGCACGGCCCGTCCGGGCGGCCACCAGGGGCAGGAACACGTCGTCGACGATCTGCCGGATCGTCTCGTCGGGCACCGGCTCGTAGGTGAGCAGGAACTCCAGCCGGAACAGGTCGACCGGCACCTGCAGCACCCGCGCGGGCACGGCGCCCGGGTCGAGCTCACCGCGCGCGGCCGCGCGCTCGTAGATGGTCTGCAGCACCGGGTTGCGACCGCCGGTGGCCTGGTCGACGAGGTCGCCGAGGGAGACACCGGTGGCGCGGTAGTAGTCGCCCACGCGGGTCAGCAGCTGCACCGCCATGACGGCCCGGGTGCTGTTGGCCTGCCGGAGCGCCGCGATCAGGTCGCCCCGCAGGCTGCCGGTGTCGGGCGCCTCCGGGCTGTCCCCGAACGCGTGCAGCACCGCCGCGCGCACGAGCTCGGCCTTGGCGGGCCAGCGCCGGTACAGCACGGCGCGGCCGGTGCGCGCGCGGCGCGCGACGGCGTCGTAGGTCAGGTCGTCGTACCCGCGCTCGGCGAGCTCGGTCCATGCCGCGTCCAGCAGCGCGTTCTCCAGCTCGGGCCCGCGGCGCCGTCGTTCTGTCGCAAGAGTCACGGTGTCTCCTCCGCGTGCTACGGTACCAGCGTCGGTAAGAGTCACTGTGTATCTAAACCTTCCCACAAACGGAGCACACCATGCGGATCCTTGTCACCGGCGCCGGCCTCGCGGGGCTGTCGGCGGGCCTCACCCTGTCGGCGGACCACGACGTCACGATCGTCGAGCGCGCCGACCGGCTGCGCACCGGCGGGTCACCCATCGACCTGCGCGGCGACGCCCTCGCCGTCGCCGACCGCCTCGGCATCCTCGGCGCCGTGCGCGACGCGCGCGTCACGATGACCGAGACCGTCACCTTCGTCGACGCGGCCGGGCAGGTGCGGGCCACGCTGTCCCAGGACGCCGTCGGCGACTCGCCCGACGACGTCGAGATCGCTCGCGAGGACCTGATCCGCATCCTGCGCGACGCGCTGCCCGCGCACGTGCGGCTCGTCCTCGGCGACCACGTCACGGCCCTGGCCCAGGACGCGGACGGCGTCGACGTCACCTTCGCGCACGGGGCCGCAGCACGGTTCGACCTCGTCGTCGGCGCCGACGGCATCCACTCCCGCACCCGGCGGCTCGTCTTCGGGCCCGAGGAGGACGTCGTCCGGCCGCTCGGCTACCACGTCGCGTTCGGCGCCATGCCCGGCAGGGCCGACCCCACGACCCGCGTGAACTCGTTCTACAACTTCCCGGGGCACCTGATCGGCGTGGCGCAGTACCACGACAAGGTCGTCGCCGTGGCGAGCTACCGGTCCGACGGCGCCGAGCACGACCACCGTGACCCCGGCTCGGGGCGCCGCGCCCTCGCGCGCGCGTTCGCCGGGCACGACGAGTGGCGCGTGCCCGAGATCCTCGCCGCCCTGCTCGACGACCAGGACCTGTACTTCGACATCGTCGCCCAGGTGCACATGGACGCCTGGCACCGGGGCCGGGTGGTGCTGGTCGGCGACGCCGCGTCGTGCGCCTCGGGGCTGTCCGGCCGCGGCACGTCCCTCGCGCTGACCGGCGCCGACTTCCTCGCCGGGGCGCTGGCCGCCCACCCGGGCGACCTGCCCGCCGCGTTCGCCGCCTACGAGCGGCGGCAGCGGCCCTACGTCACGCACGCCCAGGCGACCGCCGCCCCGGGCGGGGCGCTGCTCATGCCGCCCACGGCGGAGGCGATCCGGGAGCGCGACGAGCAGCTCAACGCGCTCGCGGGCTGACGGGTCGGGGTCAGGCGCCCTCGACCCGCCGGCGCAGCGCGGCGGCCGCGGCCCGGGGGTCCGCGGCGCGCGTGATCGCCCGGACGACGACGATGCGCCGCGCCCCGGCGTCGAGCACCTGGTCGAGGTTGCCGGCGTCGATCCCGCCGATCGCGAAGTACGGCGTGGCGGGCGCGCGGTCCGCGACGGCGCGCAGCAGCCCGAGGCCCACGGCCGCCCGGCCGGGCTTGGTCGGGGTGGCCCACAGGGGGCCCACGCAGAAGTAGTCGACACGCGGGTCGGCGTCGGCGGCCAGCGCCTGGCCGAGGTCGTGCGTGGACCGGCCCAGCACCGGGCCGTCGCCCAGCAGGGTGCGCACCGCGTCGGGCGGCAGGTCGCCCTGACCCATGTGCACGGCCGGCGCACCGGTCAGCCGCGCGACGTCGGCCCGGTCGTTGACCGCCCACAGCGCGCCGTGCTCCTGAGCGACGCGCGCGACCAGCGCCTGCAGCTCGAGCTCCCGGGCCACGTCCAGCGACTTGTCCCGGAGCTGGACCACGTCGACCCCGCCCTCCAGCACCGCGTGCAGGAACGGCTCCAGGTCGCCCGTGTCCTGCCGGGCGTCGGTGCACAGGTACAGGCGGGCGTCGGCGAGGCGGGCGCGGGGATCTGTGCTGGTCTCGGTGCCGGGGTTCACGCCGCGAGTGTAGGCGGGGGTTAGGGTGGTCGCGTGCACGGGAGCCCCGGACGGGGCTGAGAGGGCGCAGGGCGCCGACCGTCGAACCTGATCTGGGTCATGCCAGCGAAGGGAGCAGCATCATGAGCGGGCACGTCTGCGACGTGGTCGTCGTCGGCGCGGGCATCATCGGGCTGACCGCGGCCTGGCGGGCGCTGGAGGCCGGCGCGAGCGTCACCGTCCTGGACCCGGCGCCCGGCGACGGCGCCACGCGTGCCGCCGCGGGCATGCTCGCCCCCGTCCTGGAGGCCGGGTTCGGTGAGGCGGGGCAGGCCCGGCTGGGCACCGCCTCGCTCGCCCTGTGGCCCGGCTTCGCAGCCCGCGTCGAGCGGGCCGCCGGGCTCCCGCCCGGCGCCGTCGGCCTGGACACCACGGGCACGCTCGCGGTCGCCTACGACGGCGACGACCTCGCCGGTCTGCGCCGCCTGCTGGTGCTGCACCGGCAGCTCGGCCTCGGCTCCGCGGAGATCCCGGCCGACGAGGCGCGGCGCCGCGAGCCCGGCGTCGGCCCGCGGGTGACCGGGGCGGCCTGGGTGCCGGGCGACCACCAGGCCGACCCGCGGGCCGTGCACGCCGCGCTGACCACCGTGGTCGCGGTGCGCGGCACGCTCGTGGGCCGCAGGGCCGCCGCTCTCACGTGGTCGGGCGGCGCGGTCGTGGGCGTGGTGGACGACGCGGGCACCGCGTACCGGGCCGGGACGGTGGTGCTGGCCACCGGGCACGCGGGCGGCGACCTCTTCCCGGGCGCCGCGACCCGTCCGGTGCCCGGCACGACGCTGCGCCTCCGGGCCGACGCGGACCACGCCCCCGGTGTGGTGGTGCGCGGCACGGTGCAGGGGCGCCCGGTCTACGCGGTGCCGCGTGCGCCGCGCGTCGACGGGTCGCGCGAGGTGGTGGTCGGGGCGACGTCCGACGAGCGGGACGACGACCGGCTGACCCGCGCGGGCGACGTCTTCGCCCTGCTGCGGGACGCGCGCGCCCTGCTGCCCGGGCTGGACGACGCGGTGCTGCTGGAGACCACGACGCGCGCCCGGCCGGGCACCCCCGACAACGCGCCGTACCTGGGCTGGGCCGCAGACGGCCTGTACCTGGCCGCGGGCCACCACCGCAACGGCATCCTGCTCACGCCGCTCACGGCGGCCGCCGTCGACCACGCCCTCGGCGTCGCGCCACCGGGCCCGGACGCCGCGGCCGCCGTCGCGGCCGCCGCCCGGTACGCCGACCCGCACCGCTTCGCCCAGCTCGATCAAGGAGGCACAGCATGACCCCAGCCCCGCCCGGAACGGGCACCGCCCTCGTCAACGGCGAGCCGTACCCGCTCGACGGGCCGGTGCCGGTGACCGACCTCGTCGCCCGCCTGCTGCCCGGCCTCGTCGTGGACGGCGCCCCGCAGGGGGTCGCGGTGGCGCTGGACGACGCCGTCGTGCCGCGCGGCGCGTGGGCCACCACGACCGTGCGCCCGGGGGACCGGGTCGAGGTCGTCACCGCGGTGCAGGGCGGGTGAGCGCCGTGACGGACACGCCGCTGACGATCGCGGGCACCGCGCTGTCCTCCCGCCTGGTGATGGGCACGGGCGGCGCGGCGAGCCTGCTCGCGCTGGAGGACGCGCTGGTCGCGTCGGGCACCGAGCTGACCACCGTGGCGATGCGGCGCGTGACCCGCCCGCGCGCGGCGGACGACCCGGCCCGCGCGGGCGACCCGTCGGTCTGGGGGCTGCTCGCCCGCCTCGGCATCCGGGCCCTGCCCAACACGGCGGGCTGCTTCTCGGTGCGCGAGGCGGTGCTGACCGCGCGGCTCGCGCGCGAGGCGTGCCAGACCGACTGGGTCAAGCTCGAGGTGATCGCCGACGACGTGACGCTGCTGCCCGACCCGGTCGGCCTGGTCGAGGCGGCCAAGACCCTGGTCGACGACGGGTTCACCGTGCTGCCCTACACCAACGACGACCCCGTGACCGCGCGCCGGCTGCAGGACGTGGGCTGCGCGGCCGTCATGCCGCTGGGTTCGCCGATCGGCTCGGGGCTCGGCATCGCGAACCCGCGCAACATCGAGGCGATCGCCGCGGCGGCCTCCGTGCCGGTGATCCTGGACGCGGGCATCGGCACGGCGTCGGACGCCGCGCTGGCCATGGAGCTGGGCTGCGACGGCGTGCTGCTCGCCACCGCCGTGACCCGGGCCGCGGACCCGGTGCGCATGGCCCGCGCCATGCGGCTGGCCGTCGAGGCGGGGTACGACGCCGCGCGGGCCGGCCGCCCGCCCCGGCGCGAGCGCGCCCTGGCGTCGTCCCCGGTGGACGGCCGGGTGGCCGTCGGGGCGGGGCCCGACGACCTGCCCGGCACCCTGCCCGGCAACCTGGACCTCGCGCTGTGACGGCGCTCGCGCCCCTGGTGGCGCCCGGCGCCGAGCTCGGCACCGCGGAGCTCGCCCGGTACGCGCGCCACCTGGCGCTGCCCGGCGTGGGGCCGCTGGGGCAGCGCCGGCTGGCGAACGCGCGCGTGCTCGTGGTCGGGGCGGGCGGGCTGGGCAGCCCGGCCCTGCTCTACCTCGCGGCGGCGGGCGTGGGCACGCTGGGCGTGGTGGACGACGACGTGGTCGAGGTGTCGAACCTGCAGCGCCAGGTGGTGCACGGCGTCTCCGACGTCGGGCGCCGCAAGACGGCCTCGGCGCGGGACGCCGTCGCCGAGGTGAACCCGCACGTGACAGTGGTGGAGCACCCGGAGCGGCTGACGCCGTCGACCGTGCTCGACGTGCTGTCCGGGTACGACCTGGTGCTGGACGGGACCGACTCCTTCGCGACCCGCTACCTCGTCTCGGACGCCGCGGAGATCCTCGGTATCCCGTGCGTCTGGGGTGCGATCTACCGGTTCACGGGCCAGGTGTCCACCTTCTGGGGCGCACCCCCGGCGGGCGTGCCGGGCGTGACGTACCGGGACGTGTTCCCCGTGCCGCCGCCCCCGGGAGCCTCGCCCGACTGCGCCACCGGCGGGGTGCTGGGCGCGATGTGCGGCACGGTCGGGTCGGTGATGGCGACCGAGGCGATCAAGCTGGTCACCGGGGCGGGGGAGTCGCTGCTGGGGCGGCTGGCGGTCTACGACGCGCTGGCGCTGACGTGGCGCCAGCTCGCCGTGGCGCCGGACCCCGCGCGCGATCCCGTCACGGCGCTCCTGACGGGATCGGGCGGCGCCGACCCGTACGCGGTGTTCTGCGGCCTCGGTCCGGTGCCGGCCGGGGCGGCGGAGACCGCCGTCGGTGAGCTCGCCGCCCTCCGCGCCGACGGGTCCGCCCCGCTCGTGCTCGACGTCCGCGAGCCGTGGGAGGTCGAGGCCGCCCCGTTCCCGGGCGCGCGCGTGGTGCCCTCGGGCCGGTTCACCGGCGCGGGCACGTCCGAGCGGGCGGCGGAGGACGTCGCGGCATGGGCCGCCGGCCGGCCGGTGCACGTGCTGTGCCAGGCGGGCGCCCGGTCGGCGCGCGTGGCGGGCTTGCTGCGGGAGGCGGGGATCGACGCGCGGTCGGTCGCGGGCGGCATGGCGGCGTGGGCGGTGCACGCGGCTGGGCCGGTCCCCGGAGAGTGACGGGCGCCACTTTTTCGGTCGGTCGCACGGCTTGACGGGCCCTCGGGAGGCATTAAGTTAGGTCAGGCAAACCTAAGTTCCGGTTTCGCCCCCCTTCCCCGCGATCCCTCCCGAGGAGACTTTCGCATGCCCTCACGCCTGCCCGCAGCGCCGCCCGTGCCCAGCGCCGTGCACCACGACACGACCGCGCTGCTGCGCGGGGCCACGGCCGACGCCTACGCGGACACGGTCCGCGACGTCGCGCGCGACGTCGCGGCCCGGCTCTCGGCCGTCACCCAGCCCTTCTCGGGCGCCGGCCGCGCCGAGCTGCAGGACCTTGTCGACGCCGTCGACCTCGACGGGCCGGCGTCCGGCACGGCCGAGGCGCTGCGCGAGGCAGGCGAGCTGTACGCGCAGCACGCGATCTGGTTCCACGTGCCCGCCTACGCCGCGCACCTGAACTGCCCCGTGGCGCTGCCCGCGGTGGGCGCCGAGACGATGCTCGCCGCCATCAACACCTCGGTCGACACCTACGACCAGTCCACGGTCGCCACGCTCATGGAACGGCGCCTCGTGGAGTGGACGGCGGGCCGGATCGGCTTCCCCGCCGGTGGCGCCGACGGCGTCTTCACCTCGGGCGGCACCCAGTCGAACTTCCAGGCCCTGTTCCTGGCGCGCGAGAAGGCCCGCCGGGCGGGCACGCGCCTGGAGTCCATGCGGATCCTGACCACCGGCGTGAGCCACTTCAGCATCGCCAAGTCCGCCCTGCTGCTCGGCCTGCCCGACGACGCCGTGGTCACCGTCGGCACCGACGCCGACGGCCGCATGAGCCCCGACGCCCTGGCCCGCACCCTGGTCGACGTCGAGCGCACCGGCGACGTCGTGATCGCCGTCGTCGCGACCGCCGGCACCACCGACCGCGGCTGCATCGACCCGCTCGGCCCCGTGGCCGACCTGTGCGACGCCGTCGGCACGTGGCTGCACGTCGACGCCGCCTACGGCTGCGGCCTCCTGGTCAGCCCCACGCGCCGCCACCTGCTGGCCGGCATCGAGCGAGCCCGCAGCGTCACCGTCGACTTCCACAAGGCGTTCTTCCAGCCCGTGTCCTCCAGCGCGCTGATCGTGCGCGAGCGTGCCGACCTGGCGCCCGTCGCCTGGCACGCCGACTACCTCAACCCGCGGGAGGAGGACGGCGAGCCCAACCCCGACCTCAACCAGGTCGACAAGTCCCTGCAGACCACCCGCCGGTTCGACGCCCTCAAGCTCTGGGTCACGCTGCGGGCCCTCGGCCCGGACGGCGTCGGTGCGCTCGTCGACGCCGTCTGCGACCTGGCCGCCGCCGTCCACGCCGACCTCGCCACCGACCGCGACCTCCGCGTCGTCGGCACCACCGACCTGTCCACCGTGCTGTTCCGCTACGAGCCCGACGGCCTCGACCCCGAGCGCGCCGACGCCCTCGTGCCCCAGGTGCGCCGCGTGCTGTTCGACTCCGGCCGCGCCCTGGTCGCCAAGACCGTCGTCGACGGCCGGCCCTGCCTCAAGCTCACCCTGCTCAACCCCGACGCCACCCTCGCCGACGTACGCGGCGTGCTCGAGCTGGTCCGCTCCGCCGCCCACGGGCTGCTCGCGGGGGAGGCCCTCACCGACACCGACGAGCCGCCGTGCCGGACGGTGCACCCTCGCCTGGCCCGGACCGAGGGGGAGGGCTGATGGCCGGCACGCACGTCCACGACCTGCCCGTCCACGATCTGGTCTGCGTCGGCCTCGGCCCCTTCGGCCTGGGCCTGGCCGCGCTGGCCGACCCGCTCGACGACGTCGACGCCGTGTTCCTGGACCAGCGCGACGGCTTCTCCTGGCACCCCGGCATGCTCATCGAGGGCACCACGCTCCAGGTGCCGTTCCTGGCCGACCTGGTGACGATGGCCGACCCCACCTCGCCCTACTCGTTCCTCGCCTGGCTCAAGGCGACCGGGCGGCTGTACCCCTTCTACATCCGCGAGTCCTTCTACCCGCTGCGCGCCGAGTACGACGAGTACTGCCGCTGGGTGGCCGGGCAGCTCACCACGCTGCGCTGGGGGCGGCGGGTCACCTCGGTCGTCCGCGTCGCCACGCCGGACGGGTACCTGTTCGAGGTCACCGCCGAGACCCCGCACGGGTCGGAGAAATACTGTGCCAAGCACCTCGTGCTCGGCACCGGCACCCAGCCGCGCCTGCCCGCGGTTCTGCGGGGACTGCGGGGCGCGGGTCCCGTCGTGCACACCGGCGACTACCTGACGCACCGGGAGGCGCTCGCGGCGTCGGGCTCCGTGACGGTCGTGGGCAGCGGGCAGAGCGCGGCCGAGGTGTACCGCGACCTGCTGGACGGCTGCGGCACCGGGCCGGGGGAGCACCGCCTGGACTGGGTCACGCGCTCGCCCCGGTTCTTCCCGATGGAGTACACCAAGCTGACCCTCGAGATGACCTCCCCGGAGTACACCGACCACTACGTGTCCCTGCCCGCCGCGCTGCGCGACACGCTCGGCCGCGAGCAGCGCAACCTCTACAAGGGCATCAGCGGCGACCTGGTCGACGACATCTACGACACGCTGTACCGCCGCTCCGCCCTCGGGCGGGAGCTGCCCACCACGCTCCTGTCCGACACCGAGGTGGTCGCCGCCCGGTACGACGCCGACGGCACCGACGGCACAGGGGAGTACGTGCTGACCCTGCGGCACGGCCAGCTCGGCACCACCGCGGAGCACCGCACCCGCGCGGTCGTCGCCGCCACCGGCTACGCGGCGTCCGTGCCCGAGTTCCTCGCCCCCGGGCTCGTGGACCTCGACGAGCGGGGCCGCTACGTCGTGGCCCGCGACTACACCGTGGACGCCGACCGGCGCGTGCACGTCATGAACGGCGAGGAGCACACGCACGGCGTCACGGCGCCCGACCTCGGCTTCGGCGCCTGGCGCAGCTCGGTGATCCTCGCGGCGGTCACCGGCCGCGAGCCGTACCCGGTCGAGCGGCGCATCGCGTTCCAGCAGTTCGGCCTGCCCGGGGCCCGCGTCGCGACGGAGGCGGCCCGATGAGCGCGACGTACCGCACCACCACGCGCCTCGGGGAGGTCACCGTCGAGCCCGTCGTCCCGGCGCGCGACGCCGGCCTGGTCCAGGCCTGGCTCGCCCACCCGTCGGCGTCCTACTGGCAGATGGGCGGGCTGACGGTCGAGGAGGTGCGCGAGTACCTGGCCGCCGTGCAGGACCACCCGCACCAGGACGCCTGGCTCGGGCGCCTCGACGGCGAACCGGTCTTCCTCACCGAGACCTACGACCCGGCGCACGTGCTGCTCACCCCGGTGCACGACGCGCAGCCCGGCGACCTCGGCATGCACCTGCTCGTCGCCCCGCCCGACACGCCGCGGCACGGGCTCACCGACGCCGTCATGACCGCTGTCATGCGGTTCTGCCTCACCGAGGGCGACGGCGGTCGGGGCGCCGCCCGCGTCGTCGTCGAACCCGACGTCGGCAACCGCAGGATCGCCGCCAAGAACGCCGCCGCGGGGTTCCGGGTGCTGCGCGAGGTCGACCTCGGCCGCGGCGCCCACGCCAAGCGCGCGGCCCTCAGCGTGGCCACCCGCGCCGACTTCACGGCCTCCCCGCTCGGTGCCGGCGTCGACCCCGCCCCGCACCTCGCACCCGGACTCATGGAGCACGCGCACCGGCACCTGGTCGCCAAGACGCTCGCCGAGCTCACCCACGAGCGGCTCTTCGCCCCGGTGCCCGACGGCCCCGACGGCGCCCACCGGCTCGACCTGGACGGCGTCACCTACCGGTTCACCGCCACGCGCCACGCCCTGGAGCACTGGGTGGTCGACCCGGCCTCCGTGCGCCGCACCGCGAGCGCCGGCGCGCGCGGCGGCGTCGGGCGGCAGGTCGAGCTGCCCGTCGACGCGCTCGAGCTCGTCGCCGAGCTGGGGCCCCTCCTGCAGGTGCCCGACGACCTGCTGGCCGTCTACCTCGAGGAGCTCTCCTCGACCCTGGCCAGCGCCGCCGCCAAGCGTGAGCGCGAGCTCGACGGCACCACCGCCTCCGTCCGGGGTCTGCTGGACGCGATGCGCACCGCGTCCGACGCCGGGTCGGTCGCCGCCTCGTTCCAGCAGGTCGAGGCCGCCATGTCCGAGGGCCACCCGAGCTTCGTGGCCAACAACGGCCGCATCGGCTTCTCCCTGAGCGACTACCGTGCCTACGCCCCCGAGCGCGGGCAGCGCCTGCGCCTGCACTGGCTCGCGGCCCGCCGCGAGCACACCCACCTGGCCCTGGCCGCCGACGGCACCGAGGCCACCCACTACGGCACCGAGCTGTCCGACGCCGAGCGCACCGCCTTCGCCGACCGCCTGGCCGCCCGCGGCCACGACCCCGCCGACTACCTCTACCTGCCCGTGCACCCGTGGCAGTGGGACCACCGCGTGGCCGTCACCTTCGCCGCCGACGTCGCGCGCGGCGACCTCGTGCCGGTCGGGCCCGGGGCCGACGAGTACCAGCCGCAGCAGTCCATCCGCACCATGTTCAACCGCACCCGGCCCGAGCGGCACTACGTCAAGACGGCGCTCGCCATCCAGAACATGGGCTTCCTGCGCGGGCTCTCGCCCGCCTACATGCGCGCCACCCCCGCGATCAACGACTGGGTGGCCGACCTCGTCGCGGGCGACGACACGCTGCGCCGCGCCGGCTTCGGCGTGCTGCGCGAGGTCGCCTCCGTGGGCTACACCGGCGACGTCTACCACCGCACGCCCCGGCCCAACCCCCACCGCAAGATGCTCGCGGCCCTGTGGCGCGAGTCGCCCCTGCCCCGGCTGGCGCCCGGCGAGCGGCTCGTCACGATGGCGAGCCTGCTGCACCGCGACGCGGGCGGCGCGGCCTTCGCCACCGCCCTCGTCCGCGCCTCGGGCCTCCCGCCCGAGCAGTGGCTGACGGCCTACCTCGACGCCTACCTCTACCCCCTGGTCCACTGCCTGCTCAGCCACGAGCTCGCCTTCATGCCGCACGGCGAGAACCTCATCCTCGTGCTGCGCGACGGCGTCGTGGTGCGCGCCCTCATGAAGGACATCGGCGAGGAGGTGGCCGTGCTCGGCCACCGCACCCTGCCGCAGACGGTCGAGCGCATCCGCGCGGTCGTGGACGACGACGAGAAGGCGCTCGCGATCTTCACCGACGTGTTCGACGGCGTGCTGCGCCACCTGTCGGGCATCCTGGCGGCCGACGGCGTGCTGGCCGAGGACCGGTTCTGGGCGCTGGTGGCCGGCACGATCGACCGGCACGCGGCCGAGCACCCGGACCTGCGCACCCGGATCGACCTGCGGGCGGAGCGCTTCGCGCACTCGTGCCTGAACCGGCTCCAGCTGCGCAACACGCTGCAGATGGTGGACCTGACCAACCAGTCGGAGTCGCTGATCTACGCCGGGGAGATGGACAACCCCGTGCGCAGGGTCTCGATCAGGGGATGATGTCGCCCGTGGACTTCGACCTGTTCCGTGACGAGCTCGGCATCCCGCACGTGCGGGCGGCGTCGGAGGCCGCGGTGGCCTACGGCCAGGGCTGGGTGACCGCGCAGGACCGGGGGCTGCAGGTCGAGGCCGACCGGATGCGGTCCGAGGAGCGGTTCGCGGAGCTGGCCGGCGAGACCGGGGCCGCCTGGGACCGGTTCGCGGCGCGCGAGCGCCTCGCCGCGACGGCCCGCGCGATCCACGACGCCGCCGGCCCGGCCGAGCGTGCCTGGCTGGCCGCCTACGCCGACGGCGTGAACGCCGGCCTGCTCGCCGGCGGCCGGGACGTGCCCGAGCTGGCGGACGTGCCCCACCGGCCGTGGGAGCCCTGGACGCCGGTCGGCGTGTTCCTGGCCGTGCACGTGCTGTTCAACGGGTTCCCCCAGGTGCTGTGGCGGGCGCACGTGGCCCGGCACCTGCGTGTGCCCGGCGTGCCGCCGGAGCGGGTGCTGCACCTGTTCGACGCCGAGGCCGGGTCCGGCTCCAACGCGTGGGCCGTGCACGGCGACCGCACGGTCTCGGGCAGCCCGCTCGTGGCGGGCGACCCGCACCGCACGCTGGAGCTGCCGGGGCCGTACCAGCAGGTGCGGCTCGTGTGCACCGACCCGGCCGGGTCGTTCGACGTGGCCGGCCTGGCCTTCCCTGGCGTGCCCGGCGTGCCGCACTTCGCGCACGCCGTCTCGCCGGCCGGGTCGGTCGCCTGGGGTATCACCAACGCCGCCGCGCACCACGTGGAGGTGGTCGCGGACGGCGCGGACGCCGCCGACCCGGGCGCCTGGCGTCTGAGCTGGCCGGCGCGCGAGCTGTCCGACGTCGGCGTGGCCGCCTGGCGCACCCTGCTGCACGCCCGCACCGCGCGCGACGTGGCCGACGCCTTCGCCGGCTGGGTCGACCCGGTCAACCGGGTGCTGACCGCGGACGACACGGGGGAGGTGCTCAGCCTGACCGCGGGCCGGGTGCCCGCCGCGGCCGACCGCGCGCTGCCCGCGGCCCGGCCCGCCGACGGCTGGGTCCGCCTCCCGGACCCCGTGCGGGTGACGCAGGCCGCCGTCGACGCGAACGAGCGGCCCACGACCCAGGCGCCCGCCGGGCAGGACGGGCGGCCCGGCGCCGGTCCGCGCGACCTGCGGCCGGACCGGGAGGCGCACGACCTCGGCTGGTCCTACGTGCCGCACCGGGCCGAGCGGATCCGGCAGCTCCTGGCCGCCGCCACCGCACCGGAGTCGCCCGCCACGCAGGCCCGCATCCACGGCGACACGCGCGACCTCGGCGCGGCCGGCCTCGTCGCGCACCTGGGGGGCGACCCGTCCGCGGCCGCCGTCCGCCTGCGCGCCTGGGTGGCGGCGGGCGCGCACGTCGACGCGGCCTCCGCCGACGCCGCCCTGTACATGCGCTGGCGGCACGCCCTGACGCAGCGGCTCGCCGCCCACCCGGCCCTCGCGCCGCTGCACGCCCCGCACGGGCTGGACCCGGCGCTGGAGCCCCTGCTCGGCAGCGTGTTCGACGTGCCGACGGCGGTCGGCGCGGGCCTGGCCGGCCTCCTCGCCGCCGACTGGCTCGGGATCGACGGCGCGACCGAGGCTGCCGGGGCGCTGGCCGGTGTGCCGGACGACCGGCCGGTCTGGGGCGACCTCCACGTCGTCGCGCCGACGGCCCCGGTGCCCGCGCTCGCGGCCCCGTACGCCGCGGCGGTGCGTCCGGCCCCGGTCTCGGGCAACAACGAGTCGGTGCGCTGCACGGGCGGCTCGCCCGGCCTGGCGACCACGGTCTACCGCGGGTCGGTGGCCCGGTACGTGTGGGACCTGTCCGACCGGTCGCGCAGCCGGTGGGGTGTGCCGTTCGGGTCCGGCGGACGCCCCGGCGGCCCCCACTTCGACGACCAGCACGCCACGTGGGCCGCCGCCGGCACGGTGCCCGTGGTGACCGACCTGGACGATCCGGCGCGCCTGTACCCGCAGGACACGACCCGGCGCCTGCTCAACGGGATCCGGGGTGCCCAGGTGTGGCGCGGCGACTTCGGCGCGCACGGTGCCGTGACCGCCCACGTGCTCGACCCGGACGCCGACGCCGGCCTGCTGCACGGGTGGTTCACGCAGCCGCGGGCGGCCTTCTGGGGCATGGGCGAGCACACGCGCGACGAGGTGCGCGACACGTACGCCTACGTCGAGTCGCTGCCCACGCACCACGCCTACCTGCTGCGCTGGGACGACGAGCCCGTGCTGCTCGTGCAGGCCTACCACCCCGAGCACGACCCCGTGGCCGCCGCCTACGACGTGGCGCCCGGCGACCTGGGCATGCACCTCTTCCTCGGCGGGCGCGGCCCGACGGCGCGGCACGGCGCGCCGCGGGACGCGTGGACGGTGCTCGGGCCGGCCCTGCGCGACTTCCTGTTCGCCGGGCCGGGCACGCGGCGGCTCGTCGCGGAGCCCGACGCCCGCAACGAGCGGGCGGTGCGCCGCATGGCCGCGCTCGGCTTCACGGTGGGCGGGGAGGTCTCGTTCGAGTCGGCGCAGGGACCCAAGGTGGCGCGCCTGGCGTACCTCACGCGCGAGGAGGCCTACGGCGCGGGCGTGTGACGCAGGTCACCGCACCGGTAGGTGCTTACCGAAACTAACATCTTGCGCCCACGCGGATAATGGGAGTGATGCCTCCCACAGACGAACGCTCGAATCGATCCGAACCTTCCTCTGAGCCCCGGAGCGAACTCTCCACCTTCGCCTCCGTCCGCCGCCTGCATCCCTACGTCCGCACCGCGCTGCCGCGGCTCGCGGCCGGGCTGGCGGCCTCGCTGGGCGCCAGCCTCATGGCGCTCGCCATCCCGCGCGTGCTGCAGTGGGTCACCGACGGCCCCCTCACCGCAGGGGCGCGGGACCACGACTGGTCCGGCCTGGCCTGGTCGGTCGCCCTCGTCGCCGTGCTCGGCGCGGGGGAGGCCGGCCTGATCCTGCTGCGCCGCACCCTCGTGATGTTCCCGGGAACGCGCGTCGAGGCCGCGATGCGCATGTCCCTGTTCCGCCACCTGCAGGACCTGCCGGTCTCCTTCCACGACCGCTGGCCCGGCGGGCAGCTCCTGTCCCGCATCATGGGCGACCTCGGCCTGCTGCGCCGCTGGCTCGTCTTCGGCATCATCCAGCTCGTGGTCAGCATCGTGACCATCGTCGTCGGCGTCGGCCTGCTCGTGGCCACCGGCGGCTGGCTCGGGATCATCTTCCTGTGCGGCGCGATCCCGGTGACCGTGCTGGCCTTCCGGTTCTCCCGCCGGTACCGCAAGATCTCGCGCCTGTCCCAGGACCAGTCCGGCGACCTCGCCACCACCGTCGAGGAGTCCGTGCACGGCATCCGCGTGCTCAAGGCCTTCGGCCGCGGCCCCGACGCGCTCGACCAGTTCACCGAGCAGGCCGCCGAGCTGCGCGAGACCGAGATCCGCAAGGCCACCACCGACGCGGGCCTCACCACCGCGCTGCGCGTCATCCCCGAGGTCACCCAGGCCGTCGCGCTCGTCGTGGGCGCCTACCTCGTCGCCCAGGGCGACATGACGCTCGGCGCCCTGGTGGCCTTCTTCACCACCACCGCCGTCATCAACGGCCCCGTGGTGGACCTCGGCATGACCCTGTCGATGACGCTCAACGCGCGCACCGCCGTCGACCGGTTCTTCGAGGTCATGGACACCGTCAACCCCCTCACCGACCCGGAGCGGCCCGCCCGCCCCGAACCCGTGACCCCCGGCCGGGGCGGCGCCACGGGCGGGCACGTCGCCTTCCGCGACGTCACCTTCCGGTACGACGACGCCGCGCGCCCCGTGCTCCGGCACGTCGACCTCGAGCTCCCGCCCGGTACCACCACGGCCCTCGTCGGCCTCACCGGCTCCGGCAAGTCGACCCTCGCGATGCTCGCGCCCCGCCTGTTCGACGTCACCGTGGGGCGCGTCGAGGTCGACGGCGTCGACGTGCGCGACCTGACCCGCACGCAGGTGCGCGAACGCGTCGCCGTCGCCTTCGAGGACCCCACGCTGTTCTCCGCCTCCGTGCGGGACAACGTGCTGCTCGGGGTGTCCGACGACCTGCCGGACGCCGAGCGCGAGACCCTGCTCGCCGAGTCCCTCGAGATCGCCCAGGCGCACTTCGTCGCCGACCTCCCGGACGGCGCCGACACCCGCATCGGCGAGGAGGGCATGTCGCTGTCCGGCGGGCAGCGGCAGCGCCTCGCCCTCGCCCGCGCCATCGCCGCCCGCCCCCGCGTGCTGGTGCTCGACGACCCCCTGTCCGCGCTCGACGTCACCACCGAGGAGGCCGTCACCGCACGCCTGCGCGACGTCCTGGCGGCCACCACCACCCTGGTCATCGCCCACCGGCCCTCCACCGTGGCTCTGGCCGACCGCGTCGCCGTGCTCCAGGACGGCCGCGTCACCGCCGTCGGCACGCACCAGGAGCTCCTCGCGAGCGACCCGCACTACCGCCACATCATCTCCAGCCTCACCTCCGAGCCCACCCCCAGCCCCACCTCACAGGAGGCGCTGTCATGACGGCCACCACCGACCAGCCCACCCGCCACCGGCCCACCGACGCGGCCACGGACGACGCCACCCTGCTCGGCAAGGAGGCCTCCCGCGCCGTCCGTCGCCGCTCGATGCGCCTGCTCGGCGACCTCCTGCGCCCCCACACGAAGGCCCTGGCCTGGGCCGCGCTGCTCGTGGTCGCCTCCACGCTCGGCCAGGTCGCCGGGCCGTGGCTCGTCGCCGTCGCCATCGACCGCGCGGTCCCGGCCCTGGCCGACGGGTCCGGCACCCCGCTCGCGCTCACCGGCGCCGGCTACCTCGCCGCCGCCGTGCTCGGGGGCGTCGCCGCGGGCGCCTACGTGCGCGCCGCCGCCCGCATCGCCCAGGCCGTGCTGCTCGACCTGCGCCGCCGCGTCTTCCGCCAGACCCAGCGGCTCTCCCTCGAGTTCCACGAGTCCTACACCTCGGGCCGCATCATCTCCCGGCAGACCTCCGACCTGGAGGCCCTGCGCGAGCTGCTCGACGGCGGCCTCACCGGCGTCGTCTCCTCGCTGCTGCTCATGGTGTTCACCTTCGCCGGCCTCGCCCTGCTCGACTGGCGCTCCGGCGTCGTGCTCGCCGTCGCCTTCGTCCCCGCCTGGCTGCTCACCCGCTGGTTCCAGCGCATGTCCCAGCGGTACTACCGCGAGCAGCGCACCGCGTCGGCCCGGCTCATCGTCAAGTTCGTCGAGACCATGACCGGCATGCGCGCCGTCCAGGCGTTCCGCCGCCAGCCCACCACCGAGGCCGAGTACGGGCGGCTCGGCGAGGACTACCGCGACGCCAACCTGCAGATCTTCGGCGTCAACGGCCGCTTCCAGCCCGGCCTCATCCTCATCGGCAACCTCACGGTCGTCGCGGCGCTCGCCGTCGGCGGCTGGCGGGTGCTCGACGGCGCGCTCGAGGTGGGCGTGCTCGCGGCCGTGCTGCTGTACTGCAAGCGGTTCTTCCAGCCCGTGCAGCAGCTCGGCATGTTCTACAACGCGTTCCAGTCGGCCACCGCCGCGCTGGAGAAGGTCTCCGGCCTGCTCGCGGAGGAGCCCACCGTCGTCGAACCCGCCCGGCCGCTGCCGCTGCCGGGCGGCCGGGCCCGGGGCGAGCTGCGGCTCGACCACGTGCGGTTCCAGTACGGCGACGGCCCGGTGGTGCTGCCCGACCTGGACCTCACGATCCCCGCGGGCCAGACCGTCGCCGTGGTCGGCACCACGGGCGCGGGCAAGTCGACGGTGGCCAAGCTGGTCACGCGGTTCTACGACGCGTCGGCCGGCGCGGTGCGGCTGGACGGCGTCGACGTGCGCGACCTGGCGTCGGCGGACCTGCGCCGCGCCGTCGTCATGGTCACGCAGGAGGCCTACCTGTTCAGCGGGTCGGTGCGCGAGAACATCGCGCTCGGCCGCCCGGACGCGACGCAGGCCGAGATCGAGGCGGCCGCGCGTGCCGTGGGCGCGCACGAGTTCGTCCTGGAGATGCCCGACGGGTACGACACCGATGTGAACAAGCGCGGCGGGCGCGTGTCCGCGGGGCAGCGGCAGCTGCTGTCGTTCGCGCGCGCGTTCCTCGCCGACCCGGCGGTGCTCGTGCTCGACGAGGCCACGTCGTCGCTCGACATGCCGGGGGAGCGGCTCGTGCAGCGCGGCCTGCAGACCCTGCTCGCCGACCGGACCGCGATCATCATCGCGCACCGGCTCTCGACCGTGGCGATCGCCGACCGGGTGCTCGTCATGGAGCACGGGCGCGTCGTCGAGGACGGCACGCCCGAGGAGCTCGTCGCGGGCGAGGGGCGGTACGCGCGGCTGCACGCGGCGTGGCGGGACTCGCTGGTGTGAGCCGCGCTCAGCGCCCGCCGAGGTGCCTTCCGAGCGAGCCCGCGAGCACGCTCAGCGCGTGGTCGAGCTCGGCGTCGGTCACGCCGCCGAACCCCACGACCAGGCCGGACAGCCGCGCCGTCCGGCAGTAGTCGGCCAGGACGGGCAGGTCGAACCCCGCGGCGCGAGCGGCGTCCCGCGCCGCGCGGGCGGCGTCCGGCCGCGTGAGCCAGGTCGAGTACATCCCGGCCAGAGGGCCGGCGAGCTCCGCGTGCGGTCCGAGCGCGGCGGCGACGCGCGGCGCCCGGGACGCGTAGACCCGGCGGGCCGTGCGGACCACCCTGTCGACCCAGCCGTCCCGCAGCAGCGTGAGCAGCGCGCGCTGCGTGGGCCACGGCGGCGTGTCGTGCGTGACGACGCGCCGCCGCAGGAGGCGGTCGTGGAGCTCCGGCGGTGCGACCAGCCAGCCGAGGCGCAGGCCCGGGCCCACCGACTTGGCCGCCGTGCCGAGGTAGGCCACGCGGGACCGGTCGAGGGCCGCCAGCGCGGGCACGGGGGCCACGTCGTAGCGGAACTCCGAGTCGTAGTCGTCCTCCAGCACGACGGCGTCCGCCGCGCGCGCCGCGCCCAGCAGCGACAGCCGGTCGGCCGCCGGCATGACCCGGCCCAGCGGGTGCTGGTGGGCGGGCGTGACGTACGCGGCCACGCACCCGGTCAGGTCCGTGACCGGCGCGACGGCGGGGTGGTCGACGACGCCGCGGCCCACCGCCCGGACCGTCTCGACGGCTGCGCGGTACCCCGGGTCCTCGACCAGCACGTCACCGGTGCCGAGCACGCCCAGGAGCTGACGCAGCCCGTCCGTGGTGCCCGCCGTCACCAGGATCTCGTCGGGCTCGACGGACAGGCCCCGGGTGCGGGCGAGGCGCTCGGCCAGCGCCTCGCGCAGCTCGGGCAGGCCGAGCGCGTCCGGGTAGCCGCGCGGCGCCCGCGCCACGGACACCTCGCGCCACGCCCGCCGCCAGCCCGGCAGGTGGCGCGGGTCGATCCACGGGGTGCCGGCGTCGAGCCGCACGTAGCGCTGCGTGCGTGTCGCGGGCCGAGGCGCGGCGGGCGCCACGGGCAGCACCTCGCCCGAGGCGACGAACGTGCCCGAGCCGCGCCGCGTCTCCACCCAGGCCTCGGCCAGGAGCTGGTCGTACGCCTGCTCGACGACGGCGCGCGCCACGTGCAGGTCGGCCGCCAGGGCGCGGCTGGAGGGCAGGCGGTCGCCGGTGGAGAGCGTGCCGTCGGTGACCAGGCCGCGCACGGCGGCGGCGAGCTGGGCCGGGAGGGGTTCGGGGCGGGTCCGGTCGAGGCGGACGGGGAGCATGCGGTCTCCGTGCTGTGTGCTGGTGCGTGTCGCGAGTGGCCTGTTCGGACGGGCCGGAAATGGCCCGTGCCGGGGGGCCACATCGGGGCCAGGCTAGCGTTCATGACCACTGCACCGCTGTCGCGCACCGCACCGCTCTCGCCCACTGCCCGTACCACCCCGACGCGTGGCAGGACGCGCCAGGTCGACGACCGGGCGCGCCTCATGGCGCTGCTGTCGGACGCCCTCGTGGCGCACCTGGGCGTCGTCGCCGGTGCCCATCCCGTGGTGCTGCCGACGGCCTTCGGCGTGGACCCCGACGGCCCGGACGCCGGCGGCACCCTGTACCTGCACGGGTCGGTGGCGGCGGGCTGGCTCGCCCCGGCCCTGGAGCAGGACGTCTGCGTGACCGTCACCGAGCTCGACGGCCTCGTGCTGGCGCGCACGGGCTTCCACCACTCGATGAACTACCGTTCCGCGGTGGTGATCGGTCGGCCGCGCCGCGTCACGGAGCCCGAGGAGCGACGCCGGGCGCTGGACCTGATCGTCGACCACATGGTGCCGGGCCGGTCCGCGGACCTCCCGGCCGCGACGCGCAAGGAGCTCGCGGCCACGGTCGTGGTGGCGCTGCCGCTCGCCGAGGCGTCGATGAAGCAGCGCACCGGGGGAGCGACCCTCGAGCCGGGCGACCTCGAGCTGGCCGGCTGGGCCGGCGTCATCCCGCTGCGCCGGGTCGCGTCCGCGCCCCTGACGGAGGACTACGTGGCCGAACCGGTGTCCCCGGCGGTGCTGCGGCGCGCGGCGCAGCTCGGTCTGCCGGCGTCCATGTCCACGTCCACCCCTGAGGCGGGTTAGGCGCCGGCCTCGGGCGCGGGCCCGCAGCAGGT
The DNA here is from genome assembly GCF_024171955.1 of Promicromonospora thailandica. Classification (GTDB taxonomy): domain Bacteria; phylum Actinomycetota; class Actinomycetes; order Actinomycetales; family Cellulomonadaceae; genus Promicromonospora; species Promicromonospora thailandica. The sequence continues at coordinate 31,216 of NZ_JAMTCS010000008.1, forward strand.
CGAGCCAGGTGGCGAGGGAGGCGTCGAGCGCGGCGTGCAGGTTCTCGGCGTCGGCCCGTACGGGATCCCCGTCTCACGACTCCCGGCCGGGACTGCTGCGGTGCGGTGATGGCGTGGCCGAGAGCTGTGCGTCCGGCGTGGGGGGCAAGGGCTTCGTGATCAGAAGGGTGGTTCGTCGGAGGCGCGGGGCATGCCGGGGATGGGTGAGGGGGCGGGCCGGCGTGCGGGGTCGCGGGGCCGGGCTTGGCGGGGGCCGGTCCGGCCGAGCTGGTGCCGGATGTCGTCGGCGAGGCTGGTGATGTCGTCGCTGGGGTGTGGCGCGGGGCTGGTCGCACGGCGTGCGGCGGGGTCGTGCGTCGGGATGCTGCCGCTGCCGGCGCCCATGCCGCTGCCGGCGCCCATGCCGCTGCCAGCGCCCATGGCGATGCCGGCGCTGGTGTCGTCGGTGCCGTGCTCGTCGGTGTCGGGGACGGTGTCGGGGACGGTGTCGGTGTGGTCGGGTCGGTGGGGTGGCCGGGTGTAGGTGTGGCCGGTGGGTGCGGTCCAGGTGGTGATCCCGGTGTCGGAGTCGCGGTGGACGTCCCAGCCGCCGTGCGTCTTGGCCAGGTGGTGCGTTCGACACAGGGCTTGCAGGTTGGTGGCGCGGGTCTGCCCGGGCGCCGCGGGTGTGGCGTCGGGGTCGTGGTGGTGGTCGTAGGGGTCGATGTGGTCCAGGTCGGCCCAGCGGGCGGGGCGCTCGCACTGGGGAAAGGTGCAAGTGGCGTCGCGGGCGGTGACGGCTCGGCGCAGGGTGGTACCGGGTTGGTAGGTGTGGGTCGAGTAGTCGGTCAGGATGCCGGTGGTGGGGTCGGTGAGCAGGCGTTGCCAGGTGGCGTCGGTGGCGATGCGGGTGGCTGTGTCGGCGGGGATGGGTCCGTGGTGGTCCAGGTGGGCCGGGGTGTCGTCCAGGCCGAGCAGGGTGGTGGCGGGCAGGGTGATGCGGATCTGGGGCCGGGCGGGGATGACGTGGACGGTGGTGGCTCCGCAGGTGCAGCCGCCGCAGGTGCACCCGGTCGCCGGCACGGTCGTGCGCGGAAGTCGCTCACCCACGCTGGCGCCCGTGCTGCTGGTGCTGCCCGTGCTGCCTGGGGTGTCTGCGTTGTCGGGGGTGCACTGGGGGTGGGGCGGGACGATGAGGCGGCCGGTGGTGATGGCGACCAGGGCGTCGGCGCGGGCCTGGGCCAGGGTGCGGGTGGTGCCGGGGGTGCGGGTCAGGGTGTGGGCGGCCTGGTCGATGGTGTCCCACAGGGCGGCGGCGTCGGTGGCGGGAAGGTGGGCGCTGATCCAGGTCATGTGGTTGGCGGCGGGGTCGTGGTAGACCGCGCGGCGGGTGTGGGCGTGCTTGACCACGGCGGTGGTGCCGTGCAGGGCGGTGGCGTGGGCGTTCATCTTCTCGCGTAGCCAGCGGCGGGTGTGGTCGGGGGCCTGGGGCAGGTAGCGGGTGATGGCCTGGTCGCGTTCGGAGACGGTGGGGGGGTTGCCGGCGTGCAGGAGGATGTCGGCCTTGGCGGTGTCGATGTGGGCGTGGTGCAGTGCGTGCAGGACCTGCGGGTGGGTGGTCAGGGCGGTGCCGCGGGCCAGAAGCTTGGTGGCCTCGGTCTGGGGGATGCGGAGGCGGGCGCTGATCTCGCTGGTGGCGGCGTTGTGCTCGCGGGTCCAGGACCGGCGTCGGGCGATCTGTGCGGTCGCGGCTGACTGCATCGCGGTGGCCCAGGAGATCACTTCCTGCCAGCGGGCGGCGGCGTCCAGCAGGACCGCGTCGTCCAGGTCGGCGATCGGCAAGGCCTCGAGAAGGCGCACCAGACCCGCCCCGACCGGGTGCCCGTCCAAGCCCGCCGCGGCGTCCAGACCCGGCCCGGCGTCCGAGCCGTCGGCGTCCGGCGTGTCGGCTTCCGGCCCGGCGGTGCCAGTCGCCTCGGGTCGGGTGTGACCGCCGGTCCAGGTCAACACCGCGGTCGGCAGAGCACCCTCGCGCCGGTCGCGGCAGATGCCCCAGCTCAGCAGCGTCGTCAGCGACGCGCCCCCGGTCGCCCGGGTTCCGTCCCCGAGGGTGTCCTCGACGAGGCTGCACATCCTGCCGATCTCCATACTCGCACCCATCCGACCCCTCCTTGCACCCATGTCGCTCAACAACCCTGACACCCTCGAATATACGTTCGATCAGTCACCTCTGCAGCCCGGAATCCGAATCTGTGGACAACCCCGCCGGGTCTGTCGGAGCCCGCTGCTAGCATCCCGTCCGTGACTCCGCACCGTTCCGTCCTTCCCCCTCCGGCCGCCTGACCGGAGCGGTACCACGACCGGCCCCGGTGGGCCGGCGTCCAGGCGTGCTCCGTGACCACGACCGTCCCGGAGAACCCGGGAGAACTCGGAACACGCCAGGCCACGGCCTGGCCAGGAGCACACATGTCATCCACCCGAACCGGGCTGCTGCTCGTCTGCCTCGCCGGAGTCCTGTGGGGCACCGGCGGCCTCGCGCTGGAGATCTTGCGCGACCACTCGCCGCTGTCCGTCCTCATGGTCAGCGCCTACCGCATGCTCGTCGCGGCCCTCGCCCTGCTGGTGGCGTCCGTGGTGCTGCGCCGAGGTCCGCGGCTCCTCGCGCTGGTGCGCGCGTACCCGGGGCGCTCGGTCGCCGTCGGGCTCGGCACGGCCGCCTACCAGGCGCTCTACTTCGGATCGGTCACGACGGCGGGGGTCACCGTCGCGACCGTCGTCAGCCTGGGCCTGGCCCCCGTGCTGCTCGCTGTCGTCGACCTGGTCCGCGCACGGCACCGGACGGTCACCCGCGGCACGCTCCGCCTGGCGCTGGTGCTCGGTGCGGCGCTGTCCGGCCTCGTGCTCGTGAGCGCGGCCTCGGGCTCCGGCGCAGCCGTCGGCACGCGACCCGTCGTCGGCCTGCTGCTCGCCGTCGCCTGCGGCTGCGTCTACGCGGCGACGACGGCGCTCGGCAGCACCGTGCTCACGTCGGCCGACGCCGACCCGCTGGCCCTGACCACCGTGGCCACCACGGCCGGCGCCGTCGGCCTGGTGCCCGTCGCGCTCGTGGGCGGCGGACCGTTCGTGACGAGCGACCCCGTCGCGCTCGGGACGCTCGGCTACCTCGGCCTGTTCACGATGGCCCTGGCCTACGGGCTGTTCTACACGGGCCTGCGTACCACGCGCAGCGGCGCGGCGGTGGTGGCGACGCTGCTGGAACCGGTCACCGCTGCGGTCGCGGCCGCCGTGGTGCTCGGGGAGCGGCTGGGTCTCGCGGGCGTGATCGGCTCGGTGCTGATCCTCACCGCGGTGGCCGGGCTCGACGAGCCCGGCGCGTAGCTCAGGCGAACGACCAGCGCCCGCCCTGCTGCGGCTGCTGCGGCAGCGGGGCGGGCGCCCGGTCGACGGCGGCCACCTGGCCGGTGTTGTACTGGTCGGCGATGTACTGGCTGAACTGGCCGGAGTCGAGGTGGGAGCTGTCCACGTAGTCGTGACCCGCCGCGTACCCGGCCGATCCGTACCCGGTCTGCGCGTACCCGTCGGCCGCGGGCGCCGCGTGGTGAGCCGCCGCGTGCGCCGCCGCGTATCCGGGCTCCGGCCGGTAGGCCGGGTACGCCCCGGTGCTCACGTGCTGCGCGGCCGGCTGCCACCGGTCGGTGGGCGGGTTGGGCGTGTCGAACGACGCGGCGGCGTGCACGGCGGCGTTCTGGGCCGCGAAGAGCGCCGAGGCGCCCGCGTCCGGCTGCACACCGTTGAGCTCCCCGTGGATCCGGCCGGCCAGGTTGGCCGCGATGGCGAACCGCAGCGGCGCCAGGGAGTCCACGGACATGGTGCCCGTCACGGCGGGTGGCGGGAGGAAGGCGAAGACCTCGTCGTCGCCGAGCCGCAGGCCCTGGGCCAGGGCGGTGCTCAGCGTCTCCTCGAGCAGGTACTCGGCGCGCCCGTCCGGCTCCTCGAGCTCGGAGAACATGGCGTCGAGCGTGTTCCAGCGGCGTTCGAGCGTGCCCTCGACGGTGTCGAGGAACCACCAGCCGTCGATCGACTCGAGGAACATGTCGCCGAAGCAGGAGGCGAAGCGCGGGGTCTTGTCCCCGATCCCTATCCACGACCAGGACGACAGCGCGAACTCGTAGGCGTCGGGCGTGAATTCTCGGATCAGGTGCACCCTGCGAATGTTGCCATGGTCACACTCGGAGCAAAAGAGGCGTACCGGGCACGTAACGATTCGGCTCGGGTGAAAAAGGGAAAGGTTTTCCTCCCTGTAACACGACGGGCAGCATGCCGGACGCGAGCGGGCGCTCCGGAAACAGGTGGCCGCCCGCCCGGCGGCGTCGTTACGGTCGCGCCATGGATCAGCACGAACGCGTCGCGGAGCCGGACCAGGAGCGGCTGGACGAGCGCGTCCAGGAGTACTACTCGGGCCGCACCGGCTGGGACGAGCACGCCCGGCTGACGACGCTCTGGGCGCAGGGCCGCGTCGAGCACACCCGCACGCAGGAGCTCGTGCGTGCGCGGCTCGCGCCGGGGGCCCGGGTGCTCGACGTCGGCGGCGCCACCGGCGTGCACGCCGCGCCGCTGGCCGAGGACGGCTACGACGTGCTGCTGGTCGACCCCGTGCCGAGCCAGGTGGCGCGCGCGGCCGAGCACGGCACGTTCGAGGCCCGGGTCGGGGACGCCCGCGACCTGGCGGCACTGGGCCTGGCCGACGACTCGTTCGACGCGGTGCTCCTGCTCGGGCCGCTGTACCACCTCGCCCGGCGGGAGGACCGGCTGCGCGCGCTGCGTGAGGCGGTGCGCGTGACCCGTCCCGGCGGCACGGTCGCCGCGGCGGCGATCACGCGGCTGGGCGGTCTGGTCGGGCGTGGTTACGAGCTGTTCCCGCCGTCGGCGTGGTACGCGATGCTCACCCAGGGGGTGCCGCCGGAGATGCGGTTCCCGAGCGGGCACTTCCACGACGCGTCCGAGCTCGCCCAGGAGGCAACCGACGCGGGCCTGGCCGACGTCGTCGTGCACGGCGTCGAGGGTCCGGCGGGTGGCGCGCTGGAGCGCGTGCCGGGCGACGACCCGCGCGCGCCCGAGCTCGCCGAGGCCGCGCTGACGATCGCCCGGGCCCTGTCGACCACCCCGGGTGTGACCGACATGAGCCAGCACGTCCTGGCCCTGGGGACGGTCCGCGACAGCGCGGTCCCGGAGGACACCGACGGTACGGTCACGCCATGACCACACCCGAGACCAGCCGCGTCCCCCGGGCCGACCCGCCGCTCGTCGCCGACGAGGTGACGATGCTGCGCACCTTCGTCAACCACTACCGGGCCACGATCCTGCGCCAGTGCGAGGGGCTGACGGCGCACCAGCTGCGCACGCCGCACCCGCCCTCGACCATGACGCTCGCCGGCCTGCTCAAGCACCTCGCGTACGTCGAGGACGTCTGGTTCTCGGTGCGCCTGCTCGGCAACGAGCCCGCACCGCCGTGGGACACGGTGGACTGGGACGCCGACGTGGACTGGGACTGGAACAGCGCGCTCACCGAGACGCCGCAGGAGCTGACGGCCCGGTTCGACGCCGCGGTGGCCGCCTCCGAGCGCATCCTCGACGAGGTGCTGGCCCAGTCCGCGGACCGGCAGGAGGACGCCCTGGACCGGCTCACGGCCCGTCCCGGCCGTCAGGGGCCGATCTCCCTGCGCTGGATCCTGGTGCACATGGTCGAGGAGTACTCGCGCCACGCGGGCCACGCCGACCTGCTGCGCGAGGCGCTCGACGGCGCGACCGACCTGTAGGCACCGGCCTCAGAGCAGGAACCACGCGTACCCGGCGGCCTCCAGCACCAGCCAGAACCGCAGGAACCGCCCCACGAGGCCCGTGCCCAGGAACAGCCACATCCGCACCCGCAGCACGCCGGCCACCACCGACATCACCATGAACGGCGGCACGCCCGCGAACGCGCTCGCCAGCAGCACCGCGCCCGTGTAGACCGGGCGGCCGTCGGTGCGGTCGCGCCAGCGGGCCATCGCGGCGTCGACGCGGGGCGAGTCGAGCTTGCGGCGCAGCCAGGGCAGGCGCGTGGTCCCCGCGCCGGCCCAGTACCAGACCAGCTTGCCCAGCACCTGGCCGACGGCGGCCACGGCGGCCAGGACCGCGCTGGGATACGTCCCGTCCGCCGCGGCGATCGCCAGGTACCCCTCGAGCGCGAGGAACGCCGCGACCGCCGCGGCAGCGGAGTAGAGGAACGTCGAGACCAGGAGCACGAGACGGCGTCAGGCGGCCACGTCGGCGCCCGCGGCGACCAGCTGCCGGATCAGCGCCTCGGCCGGCGGCGCCGGGGGCCCCACCGTGAGCGCCATGACCCGGCGCAGCGCACCGGGCAGGGGCGCGGTCGCGATACCCGGGTGCCGGTGCGCGCGCAGCGTCAGGCCGGGCAGCAGGCTCACGCCCGCACCGGCGGCGACCAGCGCCTGGACCGCCACGTAGTCGTCCGTCTCGAACGCGATGCGCGGGGCGAAGCCGACTGCGGCGCAGCGTGCGACGAGATCGGCCCGGCAGCGCTCGCAGCCCGCGATCCACTCCTCGTCGTCGAGCGCCCGCAGGTCCGGCACGAACCCGGGGCCCGGGGCGGCGTCCAGGTCGGCCGCCGTCACCAGGTTCACGGGGTCGTCGAGGATCGTGGTCGACTCGAACCGCGACAGGTCGTCCATGGTGCGCGCGTGGCGCACGTCCATGTGCTCGAACACGAGCGCCACGTCGACCGCGCCCGACTGCAGCGCGGCCACGGCGTCCGGCGGCTCGTGCTCCACGAGCCCCACCGACAGCCCGGGGTGCTCCTGCACCAGGCGGGCCACGGCGTCCGGCACGAGCGTGGCCAGCGCGGACGGGAAGGCCGCGAGCCGCGCCCGGCCCGCGCGCAGCCCCGCGAGCGCGTCCAGCTCGCGCCGCGCACCCTCCACGCGGCCCAGGATCTCCTCGGCGCGGTTCGCCAGCAGCCGTCCGGCCTCCGTGAGGCGGACGCCGCGGCCGTGCCGCTGGAGCAGCGGGATCCCGGCGTCGGCCTCCAGGCGGGACAGGTGATGGCTCACCGACGGCTGCGCGTAGTGCAGCTCCTTCGCCGCGGCCGTGACGGAACCGGTGCGGGCCACCGCCGCCAGGACCCGCAGCCGGGTGAGGTCGAGCTCTGCGGTCATGGACCCAGGCTAGCCCAGAAAGATAGGCAGCATCGATAGAAAGTCTTCGTAACGCGTATTGGACCTATGGGTCATGTGCGGGTCACGCTGGAACCATGAACCCGACTGCTCCGGCGTTCGCCCCCGCCCTCCCCACCATCGCCGACGTCCTCGCCGCACAGGCCCGCCTCGACGGCACGGTCGTCCGCACGCCCGTGGGGGAGTACGCCGAGCTCGCGCGCGCCACCGGAACCACCGTCGTCGTCAAGCACGAGAACCAGCAGCGCACCGGCGCGTTCAAGGCCCGCGGCGCCACCAACCTCCTGCTGTCGATGACCCCCGCCGAGCGCGCCCGCGGCGTCGTCGCCTACTCCACCGGCAACCACGCCCAGGGCATCGCCTACGCCGCCCGCCTCACCGGCACCGCCTGCACCATCGTGATGCCCGACGACCCCAACCCGCTCAAGCTGCGCGCCGTGCTCGACCTGGGCGCCGACGTCATGCTCCACGGCGCCACGTTCGACGACGCCCGCACCCGCGCGACGGCGCTCGCGGGGGAGTCGGGGGCGCGCCTCGTGGGCGCCGCGAACGAGCCCGACATCATCGCGGGCGTCGGCACCCTGTACCTCGAGCTGTTCCAGCAGGCACCGGGCCTCGACGTGCTCGTCGTCCCGGTCGGCGGCGGGTCCGGCGCCGCGGCGGCCGGCCTCGTGGCCGCGGCCGTCGCGCCCGGCACCGAGGTGATCGGGGTGCAGTCCGCCGGCTCGCCGGCCGCCCACGACTCGTGGCACACCGGCCACCTCGTCGAACGACCGAACCGGACCCGGGCCGAGGGCCTCGCCGTCGGCACCGGGTTCGAGGTCACGCAGGAGATCATGCGCGCCCACCTCGCCGACTTCGTGCTCGTCACCGACGAGCAGATCGCCGCCGCCCAGCGCCTCTACCTCACCGGCGCCCGCACGGTCGCCGAGGGCGCGGGCGCGGCCGCCCTCGCCGCCGTCCTCGCCGACCCCGACCGGTTCGCGGGGCGGCGCGTCGGCGTCGTCTGCACCGGCGGCAACGCGGGCGCCGCGGAGCTGCGCGACGCCCTGACCGGCACCTGACCAGCACCCGCTGACCGGCACGCGCCGGCCGGGACCCCCGGCTAGGCTCGTCCGCATGGCCCGCTACTTCGACGTCCATCCCGTGGACCCCCAGCCCCGCACGGTCGGCCAGGTGGTCGCCATGCTGCGCGACGACGCGCTCATCGCCTACCCGACGGACTCCTCGTACGCGCTCGGCTGCCGCATGGAGTACCACGACGGCGCCGACCGCATCCGCGGCATCCGGCGGCTCGACGACAAGCACCACTTCACGCTGGTCTGCTCCGACTTCGCGCAGCTCGGCCAGCTCGTGAAGCTGGACAACTCCGCGTTCCGGGCCATCAAGGCGGCCACGCCGGGCGCCTACACGTTCATCCTCCCGGCCACCTCCGAGGTGCCCCGCCGCCTCGCGCACCCCAAGAAGAAGACGGTCGGCGTGCGCATCCCGGACTCCGCCGTGGCCCAGGCGCTGCTGCGCGAGCTCGGCGAGCCGCTCCTGTCCTCCACGCTCATCTTGCCCGGCGCGACCGAGCCCATGACGGACGGGTGGACCATCAAGGAGGAGCTCGACCACGTGCTCGACGCCGTGGTCGACGGCGGCGACGCCGGCACCGAGGCCACGACCGTCGTCGACTGGTCGGACGGTTATCCACAGGTGGTCCGCGTCGGGGCGGGCGACCCGGCCCGCTTCGAATAACCTAGCCGCATGCCCTCACCCACGACCGACCCCACCGGGCTCGAGCAGGCCCGCACCAAGATGACCGAGGCAGGCGTGGCACCCGCCGCCGTCGAGACGTTCACGCGGTTCTACCACCTGCTCCAGGCGGGCGAGACCGGCCTGATCCGCGAGGACGACGTCGACCCCCTCGTCGACATCCCGAACCGGGCTGACCTGAGGATCAGCGACGCCGACGCGGCCGACGCCCTGGGCCGCACCGCGATGCTCAAGCTCAACGGCGGTCTCGGCACCTCCATGGGCATGGACCAGGCCAAGTCCCTCCTCCCGGTGCGCGAGGCGCCCGACGGCACCGAGGTGCTCACCTTCCTCGACATCATCGTGGGCCAGGTGCGCGCCGCGCGGCAGGCCACCGGCGCCCGCCTCCCGCTGCTGTTCATGAACTCCTTCCGCACCCGTGACGACTCGCTCGCGGCGCTGGAGCGCTACCCCGACATCGCCGTGGACGGCCTGCCGGTCGACTTCCTCCAGAACCGCGAGCCCAAGCTCCTGGCCGACGACCTCACCCCCGTCACCTGGGAGCAGGACCCGGACCTCGAGTGGTGCCCGCCCGGGCACGGCGACCTCTACCCGGCGCTGCACTCGTCCGGCGTCGTCGTGGCCCTCCTGGAGGCAGGCTTCCGCTACATGTGCGTCTCCAACTCCGACAACCTCGGCGCCACCCCGGACGCGACCATCGCCGGCTGGTTCGCCGCGTCCGGCGCCCCCTACGCCGCCGAGCTCTGCCGCAAGACCCCCGCGGACGTCAAGGGCGGCCAGCTCGTGGTCCGCAAGGCCGACGGCCGCATCGTGCAGCGCGAGACCGCCCAGACCCACCCCGACGACGTCGCCGCGTCCCTCGACGCCACCCGCCACCCCTTCTTCCACACCAACAACCTCTGGTTCGACCTCGAGGCGCTCGCGGCCGAGCTCGAGCGCACCGGCGGCGTGCTGGAGCTGCCGCTGATCCGCAACGACAAGACGGTCGACCCCGCCGACCCGGCCTCGCCCGCCGTGGTCCAGATCGAGTCCGCGATGGGCGCCGCCGTCGCCGTCTTCGAGGGTGCCACCGCGATCGAGGTGGAGCGGTCCCGGTTCCTGCCGGTCAAGACCACGAACGACCTGCTCGTGCTGCGCTCCGACGTCTACGACCTCACGGCCGACTACCGGCTCGAGGCGCAGGCGCCCGCGCCGCTCGTCGACCTCGACAAGGACCACTACAAGCTGATCGACGGCTTCACGCGCCGCTTCGCGGCCGGTGCGCCCTCCCTGCGGGACGCCGACTCGCTCACCGTCCGGGGCGACTGGACGTTCGGGTCGGGCGTGCGTGCCGAGGGCAAGGCAACGCTGAGCGGCGAGGGCGGCACGGTGCCGGACGGCGCGACGATCGGCGCCGAGGGCTTCTGACGGGTCAGGGCTCGACCCGCGTGGCGCCCCGCCACGCCTCCTCGATCGCGACGATCCGCTCGCGCAGCGCCGTCGGGTCGGTGTCGGGCGGCACCGGCCCGGCGGCCGCGGCGTCGGCCAGCCAGTCGGCCCACGCCTGCCAGCGCGGCAGGTAGAGGTCGCGCACCAGGCCGTGCCAGTGGCGTCCGGCGTAGTCGTGCAGGCCGTTGTGCTGGCCGCCCCACACGCTGACCAGGCTGCGCGCCTCGCGTTCCAGGGCGTCCCGCTCGTCCGGCGTCCCGCCCCAGGACCGGGCGGCGTCGATCCACGTCTCCACCCGGGTCGCGGGCCGCTCGGCGGCCAGCGTGTCGAGCGTGAGCAGGTCGGTGCGCAGCCGGGTCATGTGCGCGCGGACGCCGTCCGGGTCGCCCGCGCGGGCCGCCGCCAGGATGCCGCGCACGTGCGTGCGGGTGCCCTGCGCCAGCACGTGCCCCGTGAGCTCGGCGAGGTCGGCGTCCAGGACGTCGGCGGCGCCCCCGGCCACGTGGTCCCGGAGCGACCCGAGCGCGCGCGCCGCCTCCGCGAGGCGGGGGAGGGCCGCGGCGACGGCGGGGTCGTTCTCGGCGTCCACGTTCGACGACGGCGTGGGCGGCTGGGGTCCTACGGCCTCGCCGGCGCTGCGCTGGGCCGGGAAGGGCAGGCCCGCCGCCCACGGCCGGGCGATGACGGGCGTGGGCACGGAACGGGTGCGTCCGGCACCGTAGAGCGTCGAAGAAATAGTGTGCCAAGCGCACAGCGCCACCTGCGCCGGTCCCGAGGACGCGTCACCGGACAGCCCGTAGCGGGTGAGCACGAAGTCCCGGAGCCAGGCGTCGAGGTCGGCGGGGGAGTGCGGACCGTCGTCCCACGCGAGGTCCGTGGCGAGCTCGTAGAAGACCTCGTTGTTCTCGACGGCCTCGGGGGCCAGGCCGACGCCGCGCAGGTGCGGCACGCCGTCGGGCAGCGCGCGCACGTCCCGGACGAGACCCGCCAGGTCGCCGAACAGGGCCGGGCGCCCGCCGAAGTTGTGCAGCGCGCACCAGACCCAGGGGCGGCCGGCGAGCGGGGCGCCGTCGGCGAGCAGCGCCGCGTGCAGCGGTACGTGCTCGCCCCAGAGGTCCAGCACGAGCGTGCGGTCGGCGGGCACGTCCGCGAGGTAGGCGGCGACCCGGTCCGGCGTCCAGAAGGCGCCCTGGTAGTGGAAGGGCCAGCCCTGCAGCACCCACACGGGGTCGGGCTCGTCCGCCGCCCGGGCCGCGGCGGCCAGCGCCTCGTAGGTGCCCCGGCCCGCGTCCCGCAGGTACGCCGGGTCGCCCGACGGCGGCACCGACTCGATGTACGGGTCCACGGCGTAGTACCCCGTGCCCGGCCCCAGCAGCTCGCGCTGCACCCGCCCGAAGATCGACTGCAGCTCGCGCGCACGCCCGGACCCGGGGCGCAGCAGGGGGATGCGCCAGCCCTGCCACTCGATCTCGTCGACGGGCCCGGGACCCGCGAGGGACGGCGGCACGTGCCCGCCGAACCCCGGCAGCACGGCGGTCATGCCGAGCTCCCGCAGCCGCGCCAGGATCCGCCGCGCGAGCGCGGTACGCCGCTGTGCCCAGCGCGCGGGCAGCGGGCCGCCGAAGGAGTGCATGCCGCCCATGAAGGTCCACGGGAAGTGGGCCGCGCCGCCGATCCAGACGGCCGCCTCGGCGGCGGGCAGGCCCGCCCGCCGGAAGGTCTCGGCGAGCACGGCCTCGTGCGCCACGAGCACGAGGGGGTGCGTGACGCCGTGCAGCGCCATCCAGTCGATCTCCCGCTCCCAGCGGTCCCAGTCCCAGAACGGCGTCGTGTAGCCGAAGGTCACGACGTTGAGGTGGTACCGAACGGCGTGCGGCGAGGAGACGACCGTGCGGGGCGCGTCGGGCAGCGGTCCGGGCCGTGCGTCCACCCGCGGCCGCAGCCACGTCAGCCGGGTGCCCAGGGCCGACCGCGTGTACCGGCCGAGCGCGACGGACGCCGCGACCGGGTCGGTGGCCCGGACGGTGAGGCGGCCGTGCCCGGCACAGAGTTCGGCACGGGCCCGGTCAGCGGGGCCGGCCGGGACCTCCTCGAGCGTGAGACGTGTGGCGTCCAGGCCCGCCCGGGCGGCCACGCCGCGGACGGCGTCGGCCCACGGCGCCTCGGCGGGTGCGGACGCCGTCACACCGCCCCCAGCGCCGTGCGCGCCCACGCGGCGAAGTCCACCACGCCCGCCCCGGTGCGTGACTCCTCGGCGGCGAACGCCATGAGGTGGCTGTCCAGCGCCGTCGCGAACGACAGCTCTCCGGTGCCGACCGTGCCCTCGGCCACGGCGCGGCAGAACGCGTCCATGAGCGCGTCGTCGCCCCCGGCGTGCCCGCGGTGGTCCGCGGCGACCGTGTCGCCCCGGGCGACGAGCGTGTACGAGGGGTGCCGCAGGGGTCCGTCCACGCCCGAGCCCGTGAGCTCGACACCCGGCACCCGCGCGAGCTCGCCGGGCAGCCGCGCCGCGGGCGAGTACAGGTCCACCCCGATCTCGCCCGACCCCATGTGCCCGTGCAGCTGCCCGCGCGTGCCGGTGATCGCGACGTGCCGGGTGTTCTCCGCGGTGAACGCGCTCGCCGTGAGCGTCGCGGTGAGGCCGGAGGCGAACGTCATCAGGGTCTGCTGGTGGTCCGCCACGTCGTTGTCGCACCGGTACACGCACCGTCCGTACGGGCCCCGGCGCAGGGCGGCGAGGCGGCCGGCGGGGGAGAGATCGTCGCCCAGCATCGTCACGGGGTGGCCGGTGACGTCCCGCAGGGCGTCCACGTAGTACCGCGGCGCGTAGAAGGGGCAGCGGTCCGCGGCGGGGCAGCCGTCGGTGCAGCGGCCCGGAGCACCCTCGGGCGCGTTCTCGGCGCGGAAGTGCAGCAGCGAGCCCTGGCTGGAGACCTGGTCCGGTGGCGCACCGGCGAGCCACCGGACCAGGTCGAGGTCGTGGCACGTCTTGGCGAGCACCATCGGGCTCGACTCGGCGGTGCTGCGCCAGCTGCCCCGCACGTACGAGTGCGCAAAGTGCCAGAACCCGATGTTCTCCCGCACCTCGATGGTGGCGAGGTCGCCCAGGGCGCCCGACGCGACGACCGCGCGCACGGCACGCCAGAACGGCGCGAACCGCAGCACGTGGCCGACGGCGACCCGGGCGCCGGTGCGGCGCACCACGGCGGCGAGCCCCGTGAGGGCGGGCAGCGTCGGCGCGGCGGGCTTCTCCAGCAGCATCGGCAGGCCCGCCTCCGCGACGGCCGTGGCCGCCTCGACGTGCAGGGCGTCCGGCAGGGCGACGAGCACGGCGTCGGGCCGCAGCCGGGGCGCGTCGGCCACCAGACCCCGCCAGTCGGCGTAGCGGGCCGCCGTCGTGCCCGCGAGGGCGTCCAGGCGGGCGGGCAGCGGGTCGGCGACGGCGACGACGCGGGCCCGGTCCGGGTGCGCCCGCACCCAGCGGCCGTAGGCGTCCGCGCCGCGGCCGCCCGCGCCGAGCACGGCGAGACGCAGGGGTGAGGTCATCGTTCGGCTCCCTGCACCAGGCCCGACACGATGTACCGCTGGGCGAGGAAGAAGATGATCACGACGGGCACGGTCACGGCGATCGAGCCCGCCAGCAGCACCGTGACCGGCACCTGGAAGTCGCCGAGCTGCGCGATGCCGAGCGGGGCGGTCCACAGGTCGCGGTGCTGCACCAGGAACAGCAGGGCGTAGAAGTACTCGTTCCAGGCGATCATGAACACGTAGATCGCGGTGGCGACCACGCCCGGCACGGCGATCGGCAGCACCACCCGCACCAGCAGCTGCCCGAGGGTGCACCCGTCCATGAGCGCGGCCTCCTCCACGCTGGCCGGCAGCGCCAGGAAGAAGTTGCGCATCATGTAGAGCGCCACGGGCACGGTGGCCGCGACGTACACGACGAGCAGCCCCGCCAGCGAGCCGGTCAGGCCCAGCCGGGACAGGATCACGAACTTCGGCACCGCGAGCACGATCCCGGGAAACAGGTAGACCGCGAGGATGATGCCGTTCGTCAGCGCCCTGCCCCGGTAGCGGAGGCGGGCGGCGGCGTAGGCGCCCAGCACGCACACGGCGACGCTCAGCACCACGGTCCCCAGGGCCACGCCCAGCGAGTTGAGCACGAACCGGCCGAGCCCGAACCCGCCGTCGGCCTCGTCCCGCATGGCCGTGGCGAACGCGGACAGGTCGAGGGTCGACGGGAGGCCGAGCGGGTCGCGCGTCACCTCCCCGAACGGCCGTACGGCCAGGACCACGCCGTACGCCACGGGCCCCAGGGACCACAGGAGCGCGACGGCGACGACGACGGCGCGGCCGGCGCGCGCGGCACGGGTGGGTCGGACACCGCTCATGACTCTCCCGCCCTCCGGGACAACAGCACGTACCCCACCAGGAGCACGCCCAGGATCAGGCTCATCAGCAGGCCGAACGCGGCGGCGCTGCCGATGTCGGCCTTGGTGACGAGCTCGGTGTACACCTGGATGGCCATGACCTGCGTGCTGCCGGCGCCCTCGGTCAGCAGGTAGACGTCGTCGAAGGTCTGGAACGACCAGATGAACCGCAGCAGCAGGAGCAGCAGCGCCACCGCCCGGAGCTGGGGCAGCAGCACGAAGCGCAGGATCTGCCGGCGGTTCGCGCCGTCGAGCGCCGCGGCCTCCTCGATCTCGCCGGGCACGGACTGCAGGCGAGCGGTGAGGAACAGGAACGCGAGCGGCGCCGACTTCCAGACGTCGAACAGCACCACCACCAGCAGGGCCACGGGCACGGGGACACCCCAGACGTCGGCCGACGTGGTGCTGAGGAAGCCCACCGGGGTGTCCCAGCCCAGGTATGCCCGCCCGAAGGCGTTGACGAGGCCGTACTGGGGGTTGAGCAGCGTCTTCCAGATGGTCGCGGCGGCCACCACGGGCAGCACGTAGGGCACCAGCAGCAGCGCGCGCACCAGGCCGCGCCCCCGGAAGGGGCGGCGGAGCGCCAGTGCCAGCACGAGGCCGACGGCGAGCGACCCGGCCGAGGTGAGCCCCGCGTACAGCACCGTGGTCCACAGCGCGCCCCAGAACGCGCGCGACGCCGCGGCCCGCCGGAAGTTGTCGAGCGACCACTCGATCGGCTCCGTGCCGAGGAACGGGATGTCGACCAGGCGCACCTCGGAGAAGCCGAACACCACGACGAGGGCGAACGGGAGCAGCACCACCAGGGCGACCACCGTCAGCGACGGCGAGACGAGCAGCCACCCGGACCGGTTCTCCCGCGTGCGGGCGCTCGTCACTGGTCCTGCTGCAGAGCCGTCACCTCGGCCGCCATCTGCCGGGTCACCTCGGCCGGGTCGGTGCCCCGGTACAACGGCTCGAGCTGCTGGGCGAGCGTGCCCTGCGTGGCCACGAGCCCGGCGAGCGTCGCGTCGGGCGTGCCCTGGCCCCAGCGGGCCACGGCGGTCATGCCCTCGCCCATGGCGGTCACGAGGTCGTCGCCGTACACCTCGGCCACCGACGACTGGACCTTCGGCCCGAAGCCCAGGCCGCCCCACGCGTCGAGGAACTCGGTCGGGTTCTCCGGGGTGCCGGTGCGCAGGGGCAGGCGGCCCTCCGTGGCGACCGCCAGCGTGTCCGCGTAGCCCTCGCTCAGCACGAACTCGATGTACTGCCGCGCCTCCTGCGCGTGCGCGTGCGCGGGGACGGCGTAGGCGAGCGTCGCGCCGAACTGGGCGGGCTCGCCGCCGTCGGCCGGTTCCAGGACCGTGATGAAGCCGGAGCTCTTGGCGAGGAACTCCGGGTCGTCGGCGCACTGCGCGCACGTGGGCGGCACGGCCTCGTCGAGGTTCGCGAGCTCGTCGAGGATGTGGGTCGAGAACAGGAGCATCGCGGCGTCCCCGGCGAGGTAGGCGGCGCGTGCGGACTCGACGTCGTAGTCGCCCGCGACGGACGAGTCGCGCAGCTCCTTGAAGTACCCGGCCGCCTCGGCGCACTCGGGCGAGTCGAGCGTGACCGCGCCGTCGGACACGAGCCGGCACCCCGCGGACTGGAAGACCGACTCGATGCCCTCCGTGCCGGACGCCGTGCCGGGCTGGGTGCCCAGGGCGATGCCGGTGACGCCGAGCTCGTCCTTGACCGTCGTCGCGGCGTCGGCCAGCTCCTCGACGGTGGTGGGCACCTCCACGCCTGCCTCGTCGAGCAGGTCGGTGCGGTAGGCGATGAGGTGCACCCACCCGTCGCTCGGCACCGCGGCGAGCGTGCTCTCCCCGGTGTCGGGGTCCTGCGCCGTGACGGCGCCGAGCGCGTTCTCGTTGAACGTCGCGGGGTCCAGCGTGTCGACGGCGGCCTGCGCGGTGTCGGTGTCGAGCAGGCCCTGCGCCTGCCAGGACGTCACCTGGGAGGCGCCCGCGAGGATGACGTCGGGCACCTCGCCCGAGGCGGCCCCGGTGACCAGCGCCTGGTCCTGGTCGGCGGCGGCCAGGGGCACGACGTCGACGTCGATGCCGGTCTGCTCGGTGAACCGTGCGGCCACCGCCTCCTGCGCGGCCACCCGCTCGGGCGTGGTCTGCGGCGTCCAGAACGTGAGGGTGCCGGTCTCCTCCTCCTGCGACGGCGCCCCGCACGCGGCCAGGAGGGCGGTCGGCAGGGCGGCGAGCAGGGCGACGACGACGGCGGACGAGCGGGTGCGGCGGTGCATGGGCTCTCCTCGGTGTGCGGCCTCGGGGTGCCCCAGAGAATTCACCCGCCGGCCGGCACAGTCAAGGACGACGCGCTGACGGGCCCGGCTCAGGCGGGGACGTCGACCACCCGGGCGTCGCCGGTGACGGGGGAGAGGGCCCCCGAGGAGGCGGCTGCGACGTCGGCGGCCAGCGCGTCCAGCGCGGCGGCGGGGACGAGCAGGCGCAGGTGCGCGACGGCGTCGTACACGGGCGGCTCGGTGACGGCGCCGTGCGCCGTGGCCCAGTCGCGCAGCAGGTTGTCGAGGCGGCCGGCGTCGGCGTGCGGCACGTCGACGGTGACCTCGTGCAACAGCTCGCGGCGCAGCACGGCGCCGGAGGCGGCGGCGACGTCCAGAGCGCCGGACACCGCGCCCGAGTAGGCCCGGACCAGGCCGCCCGCGCCGAGCTTCACGCCCCCGAAGTAGCGCGTCACGACGGCGACCACGTCGGTGACGCGGCGGTGCCGGAGCACCTCCAGCATGGGGACGCCCGCGGTGCCGCCGGGCTCGCCGTCGTCGGAGGAGCGGGCCTGGTCCGCGTGGGTGCCGAGCACCATCGCGACGCAGTGGTGGCGCGCGTCCCACAGCTCCTTGCGCAGGCGCGCGATGACGGCGTCGGCCTCCGCCGTGCTGCCGACCGGGGCGAGGTGGGTCAGGAAGCGGGACTTCTTGACGACCGTCTCGTGGTCGACGGGCCGGGCGATGGTGCTGGGGAGGTCCACCGCACGAGCCTACGGTGTGCCTCCTTCCATAAATAGTGTGCCAAGCGTATTCTCTCACCATGACCAGCACCGGTGCGACGTCACCACGAGCAGGGGCCGCGGAGCCCGGCCGGTACCCGCGGCCGCCCGTGAGCCTGGAGGAGGCCGAGTGGGTGTGGCGCGAGCTGTCGACCGAGGCGATGCGGTCGGGTGCCAAGCCGGAGACGGTACGGCTCGCGGTGATCACGGGTCTGGTCCGTGCGACCGGCGCCCGGTACGGCGACCTGCTGCGGGTGCGGGTCGAGGACCTCGACCTCGGCCCGGCGCGGGCCCGGACCACGGAGGGCAGCGTGCTGGTGCGGCACGGCAAGCACCGGGCGCCGCACCGCCACCTGCTGCCGGCGGAGCTCGTGGTGCTGCTGCGGCACTGGATGGTGGTGCGGGAGGAGCTCGCGGTGGAGCTGGAGGGTTCCGTGCCGCGTGCGCTGCTGCTCACCGTGCACCACACGCACGACAACGGGACCACCGTCGCGTCGGGTCTGCCGATCACGCGGCAGGGCCTGGTGCTGTCCTGGCGCCGGTTCGTGCACCGCACCAACGCCCGGTACGGGGCCCTGCGCCCGCCGCTGCCCACGCGGTTCGAGCAGGTCCGTCGCGCCTGGCTCGAGGAGACCCCGTGAGTGCTGGGCCTTCGCCCTTCTTGGTGTGCCAGAAGGGCGAAGGCCCAGCACTCAGCGCGTCGTGATGCCCAGGAGGGGGGACGTCGGGGTCGAGGAGGGGAGCTCCTCGAAGCCGTAGCGGTCGTAGAACGCCCGCGCGGCGGTGTTCTCGGCGGCGTAGCCGAGGTGCACGCCCGGCACACCGCGGTCGGCGAGCGCCGTGCGGAGCGTGTCGATGAGGCGGGAGCCGAGGCCGCGGCGCTGCAGCACGGGGAGCAGGTCGATGTGCAGGTGGGCGGGGTGGGTGGTGAGCTCGCCGTGGCGCAGGCCGCGGACCATGCGCTGGGGGTCGGCGCCGTCGCGCAGGAGCTGGGCCTCGGTGTAGCCGGGGTCGGCGCCGGTGGAGGGTCCGGGTGCGGGGTGGCGGGTGACGAAGCCGGGGGTCCACTCGCGGGCCCACCAGTCGGCGAAGGCGGCGGTGTCGGCGACGCCGAGGATGTATCCGGTGGCGCGGCCCTCGTGCTCGACGACCCAGGCGAGGTCGGGGGAGTGCTCGAGGTAGGGCAGGGCGTAGACCTCGGGCATGAGGAGGTCGTCGGAGTAGATGCCTGTCGCGTCGCCGCCGGCCGCGGCGGTGCGGACGCAGATGTCGGCGACGTCGTCGCGGTCGGTGGTGCGGTACGGGCGGATGAAGGGCTCGGTCACCCGGGTCAGGGTAGCGGCGAGACCCCGAGTTTGCCGCATGCTCGTGCGGGTAACGCCAAGGTCACGGAATCGTCATGTGACTTTGTCGCCCATTTTCGTTACGGTCGTTATGTCATGCAGAACCTCGAAGAGGAACTCAAGCACATCCATCCGACCGAGACCACGGTGGCGTTGAGGGAGCCCACCGTCGATGACGGAGCAGCGATGTGGCGCCTCGCGCGCGACAGCAAGACGCTGGACCTCAACTCGTCCTACGCGTATCTCCTCTGGGCCCGTGACTTCGCCCGGACGTCCGTGATCGTCACCGTCGACGGCGAGCCTGCCGGCTTCGTCACGGGGTACGTGCGGCCCGACGAGCCGACCACGTTGATGATCTGGCAGGTCGCCGTCGACCACGCCTACCGCGGGCAGCGGCTGGCGTCCCGGATGCTCGCGCACCTCGCGGGGCAGCATCCCGGGTGCACGCACGTGGAGACCACCATCACCTCGGACAACACGGCGTCGATCGCCCTGTTCATGTCCTTCGCGTCGGCCCAGGGTGCGCCCGTCGACGTGCGGACGGTGTTCCCGGCCGAGGCGTTCCCGGACGGTCACGACGCGGAGCTGGTGTTCCGCATCGGCCCGCTGTCCTGAGGCCACCCACCCCACCCGAACACACCCACCCGAACACACAAGGAACACGCGCGTCCGGTCACAGGGGCCGGACCGTGGAAGGAGCCATGCGCCCGAGCACAACCATGCCCACCGTCCCGACGACCAGCAGCACCAGCACGAACAGCATCTTCGACGAGCTCGAGTCCCAGGTCCGCAGCTACTGCCGCAACTGGCCGGCCGTGTTCACCACCGCGCAGGGGAGCACCCTGCAGGCCGAGGACGGCAGGAGCTACCTCGACTTCTTCTCCGGTGCCGGCGCCCTGAACTACGGGCACAACCACCCGGCGCTCCTGGAGGCGCTGGTCGACTACCTGCGCAGCGGCGGCATCGTGCACTCCCTCGACATGCACACCACCGCCAAGCGCGACTTCCTGACGGCGTTCCGCGAGCGCATCCTGGCGCCGCGCAACCTGGACCACAAGGTCATGTTCCCGGGGCCCACGGGGACCAACTCCGTGGAGAGCGCCCTCAAGCTGGCCCGCAAGGTGACCGGCCGGCAGCACATCCTGTCGTTCACGAACGCGTTCCACGGCATGACGCTGGGCTCGCTGTCGGTGACCGGCAACTCGATGAAGCGCAACGGCGCGGGCCTGCCGCTGACGAACAGCTCCAAGATCCCGTACGACGACTACTTCTCGGGCGCGATCGAGGACTTCCTGTGGCTCGAGCGGGTGCTGGGCGACAGCGGGTCCGGCGTCGACAAGCCGGCCGCGATCATCGTGGAGTCCGTGCAGGGCGAGGGCGGCCTGAGCGCGGCCCGGCCGGAGTGGCTACGCGCCCTGTCCGAGTTGTGCCGCGCGCACGGGATCCTGCTCATCGTCGACGACGTGCAGGCGGGGTGCGGGCGCACCGGCGACTTCTTCAGCTTCGAGGAGGCCGGGATCGTCCCCGACATCATCTGCCTGTCGAAGTCGCTCTCCGGTTACGGCCTGCCGCTCGCGCTGACCCTGATCCGTCCCGAGCTGGACCAGTGGGAACCCGGCGAGCACAACGGCACCTTCCGCGGGCACAACCCCGCGTTCGTGACCGGCACGGTCGCCCTGGAGCGCTTCTGGTCCGACGACGCGTTCTCGACCCGGGTCAAGCAGCGCTCCGCCGAGCTGCACGACGGCCTCGCGGCGATCGCGGCGGGGTACGACGGCGCGGTCGTGAAGGGCCGGGGGCTGCTCACCGGCATCAAGTTCCCCGACGACTCGGCCGCCACGAAGGTCGCCGCGGCCGCCTACCGGCGCGGTCTGCTGGTCGAGACCTCCGGGCCCGAGGACGAGGTGCTCAAGACCATGCCCGCCCTGACCATCAGTCCCGACGAGCTGCGGTCCGGCATCGAGATCATCGCCGCCGCGACGCAGGAGGTGCTCGGCGTGCCCAGCGCACCCGCCGACACACCCGGACCCCAGCGAACCGAGCCCCGAGGAGAGGACGACGACACGTGATCGTGACGCGACTGAGCGACCTGGAAGGCACCGACCGTGACGTGCGGTCCGAGACGTGGCGCAGCCGCCGCTTCGTGCTCGCCAAGGAGGGCGTGGGGTTCTCGTTCCACGAGACCGTCATGTACGCGGGTACCGAGACCGAGATGTGGTACGCGAACCACATCGAGGCGGTCTACTGCGTGGGTGGTATGGGCGAGCTCGAGAACCGGGAGACCGGCGAGGTGCACCAGATCTCGGACGGCACCATGTATCTGCTGGACGGCAACGAGAAGCACACGGTGCGCCCCACCACCGACCTGCGGCTGATCTGCACGTTCAACCCGCCCGTGACCGGGCGGGAGACGCACGACGCGGACGGGGTGTACCCGCTGATCATCGAGGAGAGCACCGCGAAGAGCACCGAGGAGGCTGCCGTATGACGGACCCGCTGGACGATCTGTATCCCACCCGTGTCGAGGGCGACGCGTCCGAGATCGCGCGGCAGGACCCCGTCGTCTGGGGCACCGCCGCCGACGGCCCGCTCGACCAGGGCCTCCTGGACGGCTTCGACCGCGACGGGTACCTCCTGCTGGAGGACCTGGTGACCCCGGAGGAGGTCGAGGAGTTCCGCGCCGAGCTGCGCCGCCTGTCCGCCGACCCCGCGGTGCGCGCCGACGAGCGCACCGTCGTGGAGTCCTCGTCGCAGCAGGTGCGCACCATCTTCGAGGTGCACCGCACCAGCGAGGTCTTCGCGCGGATCGCCCGTGACCCGCGGGTCGTGGGGCGGGCGCGGCAGGTGCTCGGCTCGGACGTCTACCTCCACCAGAGCCGGGTCAACCTCAAGCCCGGTTTCGGCGGCGGCGACTTCGCGTGGCACTCCGACTTCGAGACCTGGCACGCCGAGGACGGGCTGCCGCGGATGCGGACCGTCAGCATCTCCATCTCGCTGACGGACAACTACTCGTTCAACGGGCCGCTCATGATCATGCCCGGCACCCACAAGACGTACGTGTCGTGCACCGGCCGCACCCCGAACGACAACTACCGGTCCTCGCTCGTGATGCAGAACGCCGGCACGCCCGACGAGGACATCCTGACCCGGATGGCCGACGAGCACGGCATCGACGTCCTGGCGGGCACGGCCGGGAGCGCCGTGATGTTCGACTGCAACTGCATGCACGGCTCGAACGGCAACATCTCGCCGTACGCGCGGTCGAACATCTTCCTCGTGTACAACAGCGTGGAGAACACGGCGGTGGAGCCGTTCGCGGCGCCGAGGCCGCGGCCGGAGTTCCTCGGGGCGCGGGACTTCTCCCCGGTGGGCTGACCGGACACAGGGTCTGGACAGAAAGGCGCCCGGGTCGCATCGTGCGACCCGGGCGTCGTCGTGCCGGCTGAGGGTTCGTGGTTCAGGGTCGGTGGTTCAGGACTGCGGGATAGAGCCCGAGGCCGACTCCAGGTGGGCTCGCACGAACCAGTGGAACTGCTCGAGCTGGTGCAGGTGCCCGATGAGCAGGTCGTTGGTCACGTCGTCCAGGCTCTCGGTCTCCTCGGCGGCGGTGCGGTGGTCCTTGATGACCGCCTCGTACACGCCGTCCAGCGCCCCCAGGTGCTCGATCGCGGGTGCGCGTCCGAGCTTGTAGTCGTCCCACGTGCGGGCCTCGACGAGCGCGCCGGGTGTGCCGACGGGTACGACGCCGAGGGTCGCGATGCGCTCGGCGATCTCGTCGACCATCGCCCGTACCGCGTCGACCTGCGGGTCGAGCATCTCGTGCACGCCGATGAAGTGCGGTCCCACGACGTTCCAGTGCACGTGCTTGAGCGTGAGGTGCAGGTCGTTGAGCGCGTGCAGCCGCTGCTGCAGGATCTCGGCGACCTGTGCCCCTTGCTCGGGCGTGAGCGACGGGACGGTGTAGCGGGGCAGCTTCGGGGCCATGTCAGGTCCTCCTCTTTCCGGTGGGGCTTCCGGCGGTCAGGCGTCCGGTCCGGTGGGCCCATCGTCACGCGGAGCGCGTCCGGTCGCCAGCGCGAGGACGGCGGTGCCCGCCACGGCGAGCGCCGCGAGCAGGACGGCGAGGGGGTGGGTGGTGCCGGTGGTGAGGAGGGCGAGGGCGCCGAGGGCGGTGGTGGCGGTCAGGACGGCCAGGTCGCGGCGCCAGCCGGCCAGGAGGGCGGTGATCTCGGCGTGTCCGCGGGGTGGGAGGTGGGCGGCCCACCAGGTGAGGCGGGTCAGGAGGTAGGCGAGGGCGGTGATCGGCAGGGTCCAGGGGTCGAGGGGTTCGGTCTGGAAGCCCCACAGGAGCACGGCGGCGAGGACGGTGACGGCGCCTGCGGCGGCGGGGGTGGGGCGCAGGGCGAGGAGGGTGGTGGCGAGGGCGGTGACGGTGAGCACGAGTCCGGGGCTGAGTCCGGGGGTGCGGGAGGCGGCGGCCAGGAGCAGGACGGGGGTGAGGGCGGCCAGGGCGAGGCGGAGTGTCCAGCCGGGCAGGGTGGGGCCGGTGCGGGTGGTGATCCGGGGCAGTGGCCGGTGGGCGGGGTCGGTGAGGCGGTTGCGGGTGCGCTGGGCCAGCCGGCTGAGCCGGGTGGGGGTCATGGGTGTCGTCCGGGGGTGCGCTGGGCGGTGCGGGCGAGGGTCTCGAAGCGGGTGGCGGCGCGGTGGCGTTCGCTGCCGGCCCAGCGGATGACGGGGACGCCTTCGCCGTCGAGGGCGGCGAGGCGGTCCTCGCGTTCGAGGCGGGTGATGCGCCAGGCGATGCGGAGGTGGTTGCCGATGACGGGGTGCAGGTCGGGCAGGGTGTCGACGACGACGACGGGGTGGCCGGCGGCGCGCCAGGTGCGGACGAGGCGGAGGGGTTCGTCGTCGAGGAGGGTGGTGAAGAGGTAGACGACGGCGTCGGCGGGTACCTGGGGTGGGCGGACGCGGTGCCCGGTGGCGCGGTCGGTGGGGTGGGCGAGGGCGAGGCCGTGGATGACGCGGCGCAGGTGGCGGCGCCCGGAGGCGGGTGGCAGGGGGCGGCGGCGTCGGGCGAGGTCCTCGAGGCCGACGCGGTCGCCGGTGTCGACGACGGCCTGGGCGACGGAGGCGGCGGCGTGGCGGGCCAGGTCGAGGGAGGTGGGTTCGTCGACGCGGAGGGTGCCGTAGCCGCGCCAGGTGCGGATGTCGGGGCCGACGTCGTCGCGGGAGTCGACGACGAGGACGGCGCTGGCCTCGGCCTGGGCGTAGGTGCGGCGCACGTAGAGGGTGTCGAGCTCGGGGGAGCGGCGGGCGGTGGTGCGCCAGTCGATGCGGCGCAGGCGGTCGCCGGGGGTGAAGGGGTGGATGTCGCGCAGCTCGGAGCCGTCGCCGAGGCGGCGGGCGGGGTGGGGGCCGGTCAGTCCGCGCAGGCGGCGGGGCAGGGGGAGGCGGCCGAGCGGGGCGGCGCCGGGTACGACGAGGCGGCGGGCTCCGCCGACGGTGGTGGGTTCTTCCTCCCAGGTGTGCCGGGAGGAGCCGCGGACGTCGACGGTGAACGTGTCCTGGGGTCCGGTGCGTACGGAGGACAGGCGCAGCGGTACCTGCCGGGTCCCGTCGGGTGCGCTGCCGCGCGTGCGGGCGGCGAGCGCGAGGTGGGTGCTGCGGTGCCCGGCGGCGCTGATGCGGAGGTGGACGACATCGGCGCCGTGCCGGCTTCCGGGGGTGAGCTCCAGGGTGGCGGCGAGCTCTCCAGGCGTGCTCGGCTCGGTGGGCTGGCGGAGGGTGGCGCGCAGCGGTGCGGCGGGCCGGTGTGCGGTGGCCCAGGCGGTGGCGAGGAGCCCGGGCACGCCGACGAGGGCGAGGTCGGCGCGTCCGGCGAGCACGCCCAGCGCGAGCAGGAGCACGCCGGTGACGACGGCGGCGGTGCGTGCGCTGGTGGTGCGCCAGCCGCGTGCGCCGTCGGCGCGGGTGCCGCGGCTGGTGCGGCCGCGTTCGACGATGATGCCGCCGACCGTCATCGGGTGCGCACCGTGGCGGGGGTGGGCACGGTCTGCAGGAGGTCGCTGACGACGGTCTCGGGGCGGGTGGCCGAGGCCCACGCGGTGGGGGTCAGGGTGATGCGGTGCGCCAGGACGGGCACGGCGACGCGCTTGACGTCCTCGGGCAGCACGTAGTCGCGGCCGTCCAGGACGGCGACGGCGCGGGCGAGCAGCACGAGGTTCTGGGAGCCGCGGGGCGAGGCACCGACCTCGAGGGCGTGGTGGTCACGCGTGGCGGTGGTCAGGTCGACGCAGTAGCGCACGACGTCGGGGTCGACGTCGACGGCCTCGGTGCCCGCCTGCATGGCCAGGACCGTGGCGGGGTCGACGACGCGGCGTACGGTCGCGGCCTCCTGCCGGCGGGCGAGGCGCCGGGTGAGGACCTCGGCCTCCTGGGCGGGGTCGGGGTAGCCGACGGCGAGCCGGACCATGAACCGGTCGAGCTGCGCCTCGGGCAGCGGGTAGGTGCCCTCGTACTCGACGGGGTTGGACGTGGCCAGGACGTGGAACGGGCGCGGCAGGGGGCGGCTGGTGCCCTCGATGGACACCTGCCGCTCGGCCATGGCCTCCAGGAGCGCGGACTGGGTCTTGGGCGCGGTGCGGTTGATCTCGTCGGCGAGGAACAGGCCGGTGAAGACAGGTCCGGGGCGGAACTCGAACGTGCGGGTCGCCGGGTCGAACACCGAGGACCCGGTGATGTCGGCCGGCAGCAGGTCCGGCGTGCACTGCAGGCGCGCGAAGTCGAGGCCCAGCGCGGACGCCAGGGACCGGGCGGCGAGGGTCTTGCCCAGCCCGGGCACGTCCTCGAACAGCACGTGCCCGCCGGCCAGGATCGTCGCCAGGGCGGTGCGCAGCGCGTCGTGCATACCGACGACGGCGGTGCCGACCTCCGCCAGGACCTGCTCGCCGAGCGCGGCGACGTCGGCGACGGGCAGCGGCGCGGGGGCGGGGGTCGTGAGGTCAGGCAGGTCAGGCACGGTGCTCCTTCACGTCGGTACCGGGTTCGGTACTGGGGTCGGTACTGCTGCTGGGTGCCGCCCCGAGGCGTTCGACGGCGTCGAGCCAGTCCTGCACGGTACGGGCCCGGGGCGGCACCCCGGAGGACAGCTGCCGCACCACCGTGGCACCGAGCAGCCGCTCGGCGTCGGCCTGCGCGGCGGGGTCGTCGGTGTCGACGCCGTGCGCGCGCAGCCGGTCCACGGCCAGCGCCCGGACGCGGCGCACGACGCGGTCGGTGACCAGGCCGTCGCGGCCGAACACGGACCAGCCCAGGTCGGACACGTCGTGCCGGCCGCCGGGACGGGTCTCCACGGCGGTGCGCGGCCACTCGGGGTCGGCCACGGTGTTCTCGGTCGCGGCCCACAGCATCGTGAGGGCGCAGGCCAGGGCGGTGGCCGCGGCGGCGTGCCAGGGGTCGACGACGTTCCACCAGACGAGGCACGCGGCGGCGAGGCCGGTCAGGACGGTGACGGTGACGACGCGGCGGACGTTCATGCGCCGCTCCGGCCGTCGTCCGAGGGGTCGGCGGCGGGTTCGACGTCGCGCACGTCGAGGCTGCGCGCGATGTCCGCGAGCGCCTCGCGGGCCTGGGTGACGGCGCGGTGGTCGATGGGGCGGTCGGTGAAGCGGGCGCGTTGGTAGAGGGTGCGCAGGTGGGTGACGGCGGTGGGGGGTGCGGGGGTGGCGGCCAGGACGGTGCCGGCGAACTCGGTGGCGGTCTGGGCGGGGTCGCGGTGGGTGCCTGCGCGGTCGGCGGCTTCCTCGAGGGCGACCCAGGCGGCGACGACGGCGTCGCGGGGGCGGGTGTGGCGGTCGAGGTGGGCGAGGGCGCGGGTGACGGCGTCCTGGATCTCGGGGAGGTCGACGTCGTCGCCGAGGGCGTCGGTGGTGGTGCCGCCGCGGAGGGTGTCGGGGTGGGTGTCGCGGCGTTCGCGGTAGATGGTCAGGAGGTGGCGGACGAGGCGGGTGCCGCCGGCGAGGAGGAGCAGGGCGATGACGATCGCAGCGGTGACGGCGAGCCAGGTGGTGTCGGTGACCGGGTCGGGCACGGGTCGGGGTGGGGTGGTGGGGGTGGCGGTGACGGCGGGCTGGGCGGGGGTGGGGGGTTCGAGCACGGGGGTGTCGAGGTGGGGTGGGTGGAAGGTCCAGGGGGTGGCGGTGGCGGCGCCGAGCACGGCGAGGGTGATGAGGGTGAGGGTCGCGGTGAGGCGGGTGGCGGGTCTCATGCGGTGGGGGTGGTGGGCTGGGTGGTGAGGTGGTGGGCGTGCAGGCCGGCGACGGCGGCGGTGACGAAGGAGGCGGGGTCGGCGTCGAGGCCGCGGCCCATGGTGCGCAGGCCGGCGGGGCTGGTGCGGAGGGTGTCGAGGAGGGTGGGGTCGGCGGGGACGTCGACGAGGGTGTGGCCGGCGGTGGCCAGGGCGGTGGTCTGCTGGTGCAGGCGGGTGGTGAGGGTGGGTCCCCAGGCGGGGAGGTTCTCGACGTCGGGGGTGGGGGCGGGCACGGGGATGTCGGCGGGTGCGAGGGCGACGCGGGTGTAGGCGGTCAGGGAGTGGTGGGAGATGCCGAGGTGGCGGTCGCGGGGGTCGGCGCCGGAGACGCGCAGGGAGGCGACGGGGCGGCCGTGGAGGGTGGCGGCGGCGTTGACGGCTTCGCCGGCGGCGACGCCGGAGTAGCCCCAGCGGGTGCCGGTGCCGAGGTTGCCGGGTCCTTGGGCGACGACGGCGACGTCGCAGCCGGCGACGTGACGGGCGGCGAGGAGGCCGGTGTGGACGGTGACGGCCTCGAGGTCGCCGCCGTAGGCCTGGCCGACGGTGACGCAGGTGTGCAGCCAGCCGGCGTCGCGCAGGGCGGCGACGGTGCGGGAGAACGCGGCGGGCAGGGCGCCGCCGTCGGTCATGACGTAGGCGATCTTGAGGGTGTCGCCGCCGGGGGCGTGGCGCAGTCCGGCGACGACGGCGGGCAGCGCGGAGTGCAGGTCGGCGACGACGACGGGCATGCCGTGCAGGTCGTCGGCGTCGGCGAGGGTGGCGTGGTGGGGTGATTCCTGTTCGTCGACGCCGAGGACCATGGTCTGCAGGGGGGTGTAGCGGGCCTTGACGAGGTGGCCGGGTCCGGGGGCGGGGTCGGGCGGCAGGGTGGTGCCGGGGGAGGCGGGGCCGACGACGAGGGCGTACCCGCCGGTGCCGAGGCCGCGGGCGAGGGCGGAGACGTTGAGCAGCAGGGCGTCGCCCGGTGCGGGGTCGCCGACGAGGTCGGTGTAGGCCAGGGCCCGCACGGTGGCGGGTGCTCCGCCGTCCTCGGGGTCGTCCTCGGGGTGGCCCGGCAGGGGCCGGTCGAGGGTCACCTCGAGCTCGCGTGCCCCGCGCCACGCCTTGCCTGTGGAAATCACTGTGCCGATCCGCCACGTCATCACAGGTTGGAGGCTACCGTTGTCCTGATGTCCAGCGACCTGTCCTCCGCAGCCGGCCCCGGTCCCGCCGCCGGTCCGGCCCTGAATCCTGCCGAACGCCTCCTGAACCTCGTCATCGCGCTCGTGAACACGAACGCGGCGATGACGAAGCAGCAGGTGCGTGCCGCCGTGGCCGGGTACGCGGACGCGCCCAGCGCCGAGGCGTTCGAGCGGATGTTCGAGCGGGACAAGGACATGCTGCGGGCGCTGGGGGTGCCGGTCGTGACGGTCGGCACGGGCGGGCACACCGACGAGCTGGGGTACCGCATCGACCAGGACGCGTACGCGCTGCCGTCGATCGACCTGACCCCGGCGGAGCTGGGTGTGCTGTCCCTGGCGGCGCAGTTCTGGCAGGACAAGACGCTGCAGACCGACATCACCCGCGCCATGGTGAAGCTGCGCGCGGCGGGGGCGGGCGACCCGTCGGCGGACGCGCTGGCGGGCCTGGCGCCGTCCGTGCGGGCGGTCGGTGACGCGTACGGGCCCCTCATGGAGGCCATCGAGGCGCGCCGGGCGGTCACGTTCGCCTACCGCGCCGCGTACAACGGGGCGGTGCTGACCCGGCACGTGGAGCCGTGGCGCATCGCGGCCCGCGACGGCGGCTGGTACCTCATGGCGTTCGACCGGGACCGGCAGGCGCCGCGCGTGTTCCGCATGTCCCGCATCGAGTCCCGGGTGAGGATCGTGGGCGCGTCCGGCGCCTACCAGATCCCCGAGTTCGAGACCGACGTCATGCTCGGCAAGACGCACGGCGAGGTGCGGCAGGCCGTGGTCGCCGTCCGCCCCGAGCGGGCGAGCGCGCTGCGCGCCCGCGCCAAGGCCGTGCCCGACGGCGAGCGGCAGGCCTGGCTGGACCGGCTGCCCGGTGCCGGCACCGGCTCGGACGCGAGCGGACCCGGGTGGGACGTGCTGGAGGTCCCGTTCCGGTCCCTGACCGGGATGGCGTCGGAGGCCGCCGGGTACGGCGCGGCACTGGTGGTCCTGGACCCGGAGGCCGTGCGCGAGGAGACCGTGCGTCGCCTGCGCGCCGCCGCCGCGCTCGCGCCCGCCACCGCGGGGGTGTCCCGTGGCTGAGCGCGCGGACGACCGGCTGCTGCGGCTGCTGGGCATCGTGGCCTACCTCGACGGCGCCGGGCCCGTACCCGTCGAGGACCTCGCCCGGCGCTTCGGCACCACGCCGGCGCAGATCCAGAAGGACGTCGACGCCCTGTGGGTGTCCGGCACCCCGGGGTACTGGCCCGACGACCTGATCGACTTCGACGCCGCGTCCATCGACCGCGGCGTGGTGCACCTGACCGAGGCGCGCGGCATGACCCGGCCGCTGCGCCTCGGCACCCGGGAGGCAGTCGCCCTGGTGGCGGCGCTGCGCGCCATGAAGGCCACCGGCGCCGTCCAGGCCGACCCCGCCCGCTCCGCCGTCGTCGAGTCCGCGCTGGGCAAGCTCACCGACGCCACGGGCGAGGCCGCGAGCGCCGTGGACGTGCGGCTGGCGCCCGACGGTGACCGGCAGGTGGTGTCGGTGATCTCGGGGGCGCTGGCGGCGCGGCACCGGTTGCGGATCCGGTACGTGAGCTCGTCGGACGTGGTCAGCGAGCGGGAGGTGGACCCGGTGCGGCTGCACACGCAGGACGAGTTCGCCTACCTGGCGGCGTGGTGCTACCGGGCGGGTGCGCCGCGCACGTTCCGGGTGGACCGGATCCTGGAGGCGGTCGAGACGGACGTGCCGGTGCAGGACCATGCGGGGCAGCTCGCGGAGATCGACTTCGGGGCGCTGTTCGCGGGCGGGTCGGCGCCGCTGGCCACGATCCGGTTCGCGCCGCGGGCGCGCTGGTTCGCCGAGGAGGTGCCCGTGGAGTCGGTGCGGAACCTGCCCGACGGGGACTTCGAGGTCACGTTGCGGGTCACGAACCCGGGGTGGCTGCGCAGCACCCTGATCCAGCTGGGCCCGTACGTGCGGTCGGTGTCGCCGCCGGAGGCGGCGCAGGACGTGGCGGGTGCCGCGCGGGAAGCGCTCGCCGTGTACGGGGTGACGGGCGACGCAGCGGGCGAGGCAGCCGTATCGCCGGATCGGCACTAGGCTGGTCGACCATGTGGTTCTGGGTGTGGGCCCTGCTGATCGTGGGCAGCCTCGTCGGAGCGTTCTTCCTGGCCCGTTCTCTGTGGCGGTCGGCGAGAGGACTGCTGGAGGAGCTCGGGCGGGCGTCGCAGCGGTTCGCGGAGTCGGCCGACCGGTTGCAGGAGGCGGCGGACCAGGCGCGGGAGGCGGCGAGCACGCAGCATGCGGGTCCGAGCCTGTTCGACGACGTGACGATCCACTACCAGCGGGTCGACGCCCAGCGGGCGGCACGCACGGAGCGCAGGGAGGCGCGGCGGGCGCGGCACGTGTCGACGTGGCAGAAGTGGAAGCACTTCAACGACTGACGCCGTGCCGGTCCTGTGCCGGTCCTGTGCCGGTCCTGTGCCGGGCCCGGGTGGGTCTGCGGGGTCCAGTCATCTCCGGTCCACCTGGGGGCTACCGGGAGGCCCTTCCGGTTCGCGTAGGATCGGACCTGTCCGTACCGCACCATAAGGAGTCACCATGGGCGCCATGCAGCCGTGGCACTGGATCGTCCTGCTCGTCGTCGTCCTGCTCCTGTTCGGGTCCACCCGGCTGCCGGGCCTGGCCAAGAGCGTGGGGCAGTCGATGAAGATCTTCCGCAAGGAGATGAAGGACCTGCGCGACGACGACAAGGGCAGGGACGGCGACGCCGCCGCACCCGGCACCTCGACGCAGAACACGACCGGGACCAGCACGGGGACGAGCACCGGGACGGGCTCCGGCTCGGTACCCGGGATCGTCGAGAACAGGGACCGCGACATCCCCAAGGCCTGACCGGTGGCACGAACGAAGCGGGCGTCCGACGGCCGGATGCCCCTGCTGGAGCACCTGCTCGAGCTGCGCAAGAGGTTCGTCCTGATCGCGGTCGGCCTCGTGGTGGGGGCCGTGGTGGGCTGGTTGCTGTACGACCCGCTGCTGCAGCTGCTCCAGCGGCCCCTCGTGGTCGCGGAGCAGATGCGCGGCAACGAGATGACGCTGAACTTCGCCGGGCCGATGGCGGCCCTGGACCTGAAGATCAAGTCGTCGCTGTTCCTGGCCGTGTTCCTGACGTGCCCGTGGTGGCTGTACCAGGTGTGGGCGTTCATCACGCCCGGCCTGAACAAGAACGAGCGCCGGTACGCGTACGGGTTCGTCGGGGCCGCGTTCCCGCTGTTCCTGGGCGGCGCCTACATGGCGTGGCTCGTGTTCCCGCACGCCATCCAGATCCTGTCCGGGTTCCTGCCCGACGACGCGACGGCGTTCACCAACGCCCAGGAGTACCTGTCGCTGGTGATGCGGCTGCTCATCGCGTTCGGGCTGGCGTTCCTGTCCCCGGTGCTGCTCGTGGGCCTGAACTTCGCCGGCCTGATGACCGGCCGGGGCATGCTCGGCGGGTGGCGGTGGGCGGTGCTCGTGGCGTTCACGTTCGCCGCGATCATCACCCCCACCCCCGACGCGCTGACGATGATCCTGGTGGCGCTGCCGATCTGCGTGCTCTACTTCGGGGCCGTGGGCGTGTCGCTGCTGCACGACCGGCGGATCGAGCGGCGCCTGGAGGCCGCCGAGCTGTGAGGACCCGAGGGTCGGTACCGGTCCGTGTCACACACGGCCCGTAGGCTGTCCCTCATGAACGACCTGAGCCCTTCGGAGCGGTACACGGCTTTTCGGACCCGGAGTCGTTCCGCGGCTCAGCACCCCGAGCTGGCACGGTTCCGGGAGGTCGTCGGGTTCGACCTCGACGACTTCCAGGTCACCGCGTGCGAGGCCCTCGAGCAGGGCCGCGGCGTCCTGGTCGCCGCGCCCACCGGGGCGGGCAAGACCGTCGTGGGCGAGTTCGCCGTGCACCTGGCCCTCGCCTCCGGACGCAAGGCGTTCTACACCACGCCCATCAAGGCGCTGTCCAACCAGAAGTACGCCGACCTGGTGCGCCGCCACGGCGCGGACAACGTCGGCCTGCTCACCGGCGACACCACCATCAACGGTGACGCGCCCGTGGTCGTCATGACCACCGAGGTGCTGCGCAACATGCTGTACGCCGGGTCCACCACCCTGGACGGCCTGGCCTACGTCGTCATGGACGAGGTGCACTACCTCGCCGACCGGTTCCGCGGCCCCGTGTGGGAAGAGGTCATCATCCACCTCTCCGACGACGTGCAGCTCGTGTCCCTGTCGGCCACCGTGTCCAACGCGGAGGAGTTCGGCGACTGGCTCGAGATGGTGCGCGGCGACACCGCCGTCGTCGTCTCCGAACGACGCCCCGTGCCCCTGTGGCAGCACGTGCTCATGTCCTCCCCGGAGCCGCGCGGCAAGCCGCGCCTGCTGGACCTGTACGCCGGGCACGTCGACCCGACCGACCCCGGCACCAGCCCGCCCATCAACCCCGACCTGTCCGCCGCGTTCCGCTCCGGGCGGGGCGGCACCCGCCCCGGCGACCACGGCGGACGCGGTCGCGGCTACCGGGGCAGGGGCGACCGCGGCTACCGCGGGCCCGGCGGGCGCCGCACCGGCGGCCACGGCAGCGACATGGGGCCGGCCCGCCGCACCCCGCCACGGTTCGTCGTCATCGACGCCCTGGACGCCGACGGGCTGCTGCCCGCCATCTACTTCGTGTTCTCCCGCGCCGGGTGCGAGGCCGCCGTCGACCAGTGCCTCAAGGCCGGCCTGCGGCTGACCACCCCGCAGGAGGAGGCCACGATCCGCGCCGTCGTGGAGGAACGCACCGCCGCCATCCCGCCCGAGGACCTCGACGTGCTCGGCTACTGGTCCTGGTCGCAGGCCCTGGCGCGCGGCGTCGCCGCCCACCACGCCGGCATGCTGCCCGTGTTCAAGGAGACCGTCGAGGACCTCTTCTCCCGCGGCCTGGTCAAGGTCGTGTTCGCCACCGAGACCCTCGCCCTGGGCATCAACATGCCCGCCCGGTCCGTCGTGCTGGACAAGCTCGTCAAGTGGGACGGCACCAGCCACGTACCCGTCACCCCCGGCGAGTTCACGCAGCTCACCGGGCGCGCCGGACGCCGCGGCATCGACATCGAGGGGCACGCCGTCGTCGTCGACCACCCCGCCCTGGACCCCGTCGCGCTGGCCGGTCTCGCGTCCAAGCGCCTGTACCCGCTGCGGTCCAGCTTCCGGCCCACCTACAACATGGCCGTCAACCTCGTCGCCCAGGTCGGCCGCGACCGCGCCCGCGAGGTCCTGGAGACCTCCTTCGCGCAGTTCCAGGCCGACCGCGGCGTCGTCGGCCTGGCCAAGCAGGCCCAGGCGCACGCCGAGGCCCTCGACGGGTACGCGAAGGCCATGACCTGCGACGTCGGCGACTTCGCCCAGTACATGGACCTGCGGCGCGCCATCAAGGACCGCGAGCGCGAGCTGTCCCGCGCGGCCACCGGCGCGCGGCGGGCCGAGGTCGTCGCGTCCCTGGAGAAGCTGCGCCGCGGTGACGTCGTGGAGGTGCCGTCCGGGCGCCGGCGCGGGTACGTGCTCGTGCTCGACCCGGGCGAGCCGGGCGGGTTCGACGGGCCCCGCCCCACCGTGCTCACCCAGGAGCGGCAGGTCAAGAAGCTCACCCTGGCCGACGCGCCGGACGGCCTGGTGACCGTCACCACCGTGAAGATCCCCAAGTCGTTCAACCCGCGCAAGCCCGACGCGCGCCGCGACCTGGTCTCCACGATGCGCAACGCGCTCGGCGCCATGGCGGACGACGTGCCCTCCGCGCACACGTCCAGCAGCCCGGTCGGTGCGGGCCGGGCCGCCCGCGGCGGCAACCCGCGCCGCCGTGCCGACGCCGCCACCGACACCGAGCTCGCCCGCCTGCGCACGGCACTGAAGAACCACCCCTGCCACGCCTGCCCGGACCGGGACGACCACGCCCGCTGGGCCGAGCGGTGGAACAAGCTCAAGCGGGAGCACGACCAGCTCGTGCGCCGCGTCGAGGGCCGCACCGGGTCCATCGCGCGCACCTTCGACCGCACCCTGGACGTGCTGCTCACCCTCGGGTACCTGCAGCGCACCGAGAAGCGGGTGCGGGTGACCGACGACGGGCGGTGGCTGCGCCGCCTGTACGCGGAGAACGACCTGCTGCTGGCCGAGTGCCTGCGCCGCGGCGTGTGGGACGGCCTCGACCCGGCGGGCCTCGCCGCCGTCGTGTCCACGGTCGTCTACCAGGGGCGGCGGGACGACGCCCCCGACCCGTACATCCCCGGCGGGCCGACCGGGCGCCTGGCCGCCGTCCTGGACGACACCCAGCGGGTGTGGTCCGAGGTGGACGACCTGGAGGAGGCGCACGGCATCGACGCGACCGGGCCGCTCGACCTGGGCCTGGTCGGGGCGATGCACCGGTGGGCGTCCGGCAAGGGCCTGGACAGCGTGCTGCGCGGCTCCGACCTCGCGGCCGGCGACTTCGTGCGCTGGTGCAAGCAGGTGGTCGACGTGCTCGACCAGCTCGGCGGCGCCGCGCCGTCCGAGAGGCTGCGCACCACGGCCCGCAAGGCGCAGGACGCCGTGCTGCGCGGGGTGGTGGCCTACTCCAGCCTGTGAGGTGAACCGCGGGTGGTCCTGCCTGCGCGGTCGCGCCCGGATGCTGCCGATCGCATACAGTTCCGAGCGTGAGCCAGCCTGTCCGATCCATCCTGTACCGCAACGGTGTGGTCCATTCCGCCGCCGACCCGTTCGCCGAGGCGATCCTCGTGGACGACGGCGTGGTGGCCTGGCTCGGTGCCGACGACACCGCCGCCGGGCTGGCCGCGCGCGCCGACCGCGTCGTCGACCTGGACGGAGCCCTGGTCACCCCGGGGTTCGTCGACGCGCACGCGCACGTCCTGGAGAGCGGCCTGGCCGCCGACTCGGTGGACCTGAGCGTCGGCGGGGGAGTGCGGTCCCTCGGTGAGGCGCTGGCCGTGCTGCACGGCCGGTCACGCCGCCTGGAGGTGTCCGACCCGTCGGGCGAGCGGGTGCTCCTCGCGTTCGGGTGGGACGAGCAGGCCTGGCCCGAACGGCGGGCGTTCACCCGCTCGGAGCTGGACGCCGCGTGCGGCGGGCGCGCCGTGTACGCGGCCCGCGTCGACGTGCACTCCGCGGTCGTGTCCAGCGCGATGGCCGCCCGCGCCGGCATCGAGCACGACCCCGCCTGGACCGGCACCGGCCTGTCCGGCTCCGGGTGGTCGGACGCCCCCGCCCAGACCGGCCTGGTCACCGCGGACCTGCACCACACCGTGCGCGCCGTGGCGCACACCCTGACCGCCGAGCACCGCACCCGCCTGTACCGCGACACCCTCGCCGCGTGGGCCGCCCGCGGCATCGTGTCCGTGCACGAGATGAGCGGCGAGCACCTCGACACCCGCGCCGGGCTGGCCGAGCTGCACGCCCTGACCAGCGACCCGGCCGGCGGCCTGCCGCACCTGGCCGCCTACCGTGGCGAGCTGTGCCGCACCGCCGACGACGCCCGCGCGCTGCTGGCCGAGCTGCCGTTCCTGTCCGGCATCGGCGGCGACCTCAACGTCGACGGGTCCATCGGGTCCCGCACCGCCGCGCTGCGCAGCCCCTACTCCGACCTGCCCGCCGACCCGTCCTCGGCGTCGTTCACCGGCACCCTGACCAACCCCGACGGCACGCCCTGGACCGGGAACCTGTACCTGAACGCCGACCAGATCGCCCACCACCTGGCCGCCGTCCAGGAGGCAGGCGTGCAGGGCGCGTTCCACGTCATCGGCGACCGCGCCATGGACGAGATGGTGCTCGGCCTGCAGGTCGCCGCGCAGATCACCGGCGACAGCGCCGTGCGCGCCGGCCACCACCGCATCGAGCACGCCCTGTTCGTCGACGCGACCACGCTGGCCGCGCTGCTCGTGCGGGGCGTGGGCCTGTCGGTGCAGCCCGCGTTCGACACAGCGTTCAACACCCGGGCCGGCGGCGGCCAGGGCGTGTACGTGACCCGGCTGGGCGCCGCGCGCGCCGGGTCGCTCATGCCGTTCGCCGACCTCGCGCAGGCCGGTGTGCCGCTCGCGTTCGGCTCGGACACCCCCGTCACCCCCGTGGACCCCTGGCAGGGCGTGCGCGCCGCGACCGGCCACGAGGACCCCGACCAGCGCATCTCCGCCGGGGCCGCCTTCCGCGCCCACACCCGCGGCGGGTGGCGCCTGGCCGGCCTCGACCACACCGGCGCCGGACAGCTGCGCGTCGGCGCCCCCGCCCACCTGGCCGTGTGGCGTGCCGAGCAGCTCGGCGTGCAGGCCGCACCCGGCCGCCTGGCGTCCTGGAGCGAGGAGGCCCGCGCCGGCACACCCCTGCTGCCCGACCTGTCGCCCGACGCCCCCACCCCCGAGTGCCTGCACACCCTGCGCGACGGCGTCGTCATCCACGACACGTTCTGACCCGGCCGACGCCGTCGGCGCCGCGGGTAGGCTGCGCTCGTGCGCGCGCCCGAGCCGTCCCGGCTGCTGTCCCTGTTCCTCGCGGTGACCGGGGGCCTGGTCCTCTGGGCCGCGTTCCCCGACGCCGGGGTCTGGCCCGCCGCGTTCGTCGCGGTCGCTGTCCTCTACTGGTCCCTCGGCCGCGACCACGCCGCCTGGAACGCCCTGGTCGGCCTGCTGTTCGGCCTCGCGTTCTTCCTGCCGCACCTGTGGTGGGCGCACGAGTCCACCGAGACCGCGCCCTGGATCGCCGTGTCGACCGTGGAGGCCCTGTTCCTGGCCGCGTTCGGCGCCCTGTGGACCTGGGCACGCCGGGCACGGTTCCTGCGCCGCCGCGGCTGGCGGCTCGCCGCCGCGTTCGCCGTGCTGTACGTGGCCGTGGAGCAGTGGCGCGCCGAGCTCCCGTTCGGTGGCTTCCCCTGGGGCCGGCTGGCCTGGGCCATGGCCGGCGCCCCCACGGGTCGGGCCGCGTGGCTCGGCGGCACCGTCGCCGTCGGCCTCCTGGTCGCGTTCGCCGGCGCGCTGCTCGCCCTCGCCGTCGCGGCCGCGCTGCGGGCCCGGGCGGGCCGCGCCGTCGGGGCCCTGCTGCTGGGTGCCGCGGTCGCCGTCGGGCCGCTGGTGCTGCCGCTGCCCGCCTCCGCGAGCGCCGGGCCGGTGGCGACGCCGGACGGGCAGGAGGTGTACGACGCGGGCAGCGACCTGGCGGAGCGGGGCACGCTCTGGGCGGGTGCGGTGCAGGGCGACGTGGGGGAGCCGGGCCTGGGTGCGTTCGCGAACCGGGCCGAGGTGCTGAACAACCACCTGCAGGGCACGTACACGCTCGCGGAGAGCTTCGCGGGGGAGCTGGACGTGGTGCTGTGGCCGGAGAACGGCAGCGACCTGG
This sequence comes from Promicromonospora thailandica, assembly GCF_024171955.1. Lineage (GTDB taxonomy): Bacteria > Actinomycetota > Actinomycetes > Actinomycetales > Cellulomonadaceae > Promicromonospora > Promicromonospora thailandica. Next base: position 69,278 of record NZ_JAMTCS010000008.1, read on the forward strand.
ACCCGCAGGAGGCGCCCGACGTGGCGCGGGGCCTGGACGCGGCGGCGACGGCGGTGGGGGCGCCGATCCTGGTGGGTGCGCAGGAGTTCCCGGAGACGGGTGGGCGGTACAACGTGTCGCTGCTGTGGCAGGCGGGCACCGGGGTGATCGGGCGGTACGCGAAGCAGCATCCGGCGCCGTTCGGTGAGTACATCCCGCTGCGGTCGGTGCTGCGGGTGTTCTCGGACCAGGTGGACCGGGTCACGACGGACATGATCGCGGGGGTGAACCCGCCGTTCGTGGACGTGCCGAGCCGGCTGGGGCAGGGGGACCACCGCCTGGGTACGGTGATCTGCTTCGAGGTGGCGTACGACGAGATCGTGCGGGACGCGGTGCTCCAGGGCGCGCAGGTGCTGGTGGTGCCGACGAACAACGCGTCGTTCGGGTTCACGGCGGAGTCGACGCAGCAGCTGGCGATGTCGCGGGTGCAGGCGATCACGACGGGCCGGGCGACGGTGCAGATCTCGACGGTGGGGGTCTCGGGGGTGATCACGCCGGACGGCACGGTGGTGCGCAGCACGGGGCTGTTCACGGCGGACGAGTTCGTCGCTCACCTGCCGTTGCGGTCGTCGGTCACGCCGGCGGTGGCGGCGGGGTACTGGCCGGGGTGGGTGGTGGGCGGCCTGGCGGTGCTGCTGGTCGTCACGGGTCTGGTGACGGGCATCGCGGGCCGCCCGCGCACGGCGCAGGCATGACAGAAGACCGCCGCCCGGACCGTGTGGTCCGGGCGGCGGTCCTCGTCGGCTGTCGCGGCGACGCCGTGGGCGTCAGGCCGAGCGGCGCAGCTTGCCGGCGCGCAGGAGCTCCAGGCGCTCGTCGAGCAGGTCCTCGAGCTCCTTGACGGTGCGGCGCTCCAGCAGCATGTCCCAGTGGGTGCGCTGAGGCTTGGTGGCCTTGGGCTCGGGCTTCTCGGCGTCGCGGAGCAGCGCCTCCTCGCCGCAGCGGCACTCCCAGATCGGGGGGACGTCCGCGTCGGTGGCGAAGGGCAGGATGATGGTGTGGCCGTTGGGGCAGTCGTAGTAGGCCTGGAACCGAGGGGCGAAGTCCACGCCCTCGTCGGACTCCATGCTCTTACTACCGATGCTCATACCGCGCAGGGACCGGTCGGGCACGATGTCCTCCAGAGGGTTGTCGGGATGGGTGGTGGAAAAAGGTCCGTAGTGCCAACGCAGGGACCCTCGGTGATGTTCCAGCCGCCTGATCAGGCTACGCGTCGCAGGTGCGCTCGCAAGCGCACTCCGGGCAAACTGGGCGCTGATGTGCGCGATCTCACGTGCGTCCGGGCGGGTACGGGTGGCCGCCGGGGAACAATCGAGTCCACCACCCGGTTGAGCCGGATGTTCATGCAGATGCATGAAACAACCTGAGGGGAGCGCTCCATCATGCAGTTCGGGATCTTCAGTGTCAGTGACGTGACGACGGACCCGACCACGGGCCGCACGCCGGACGACACCGAGCGGGTCCGGGCGATGCTCACGATCGCGAAGCACGCCGACCAGGCAGGTCTGGACGTGTTCGCCACCGGTGAGCACCACAACCCGCCGTTCGTGGCCTCCAGCCCGACCACGATGCTCGGCTACCTGGCGGGGGTGACCAAGGACATCACACTGTCCACGGCCACCACCCTGATCACGACCAACGACCCGGTGCGGATCGCCGAGGAGTACGCGATGCTCCAGGTGATCTCCGAGGGCCGCATGGACCTCATGATGGGCCGCGGCAACACCGGCCCCGTCTACCCGTGGTTCGGCCAGGACATCCGCCAGGGCATCCCGCTGGCGATCGAGAACTACGCCCTGGTGCGCCGCCTGTGGACCGAGGACGTCGTGGACTGGGAGGGCAAGTTCCGCACCCCGCTGCAGGGCTTCACCGCCACCCCCCGGCCCCTGGACGGCGTGCCGCCGTTCGTGTGGCACGGCTCGATCCGCAGCCCCGAGATCGCCGAGCAGGCCGCCTACTACGGCGACGGGTTCCTGCACAACAACATCTTCTGGCCCATCAGCCACACCAAGCAGATGATCCAGTTCTACCGTCAGCGGTTCGAGCACTACGGCCACGGCCGGGCCGACCAGGCGATCGTGGGCCTGGGCGGGCAGGCCTTCATCCGCAAGAACAGCCAGGACGCCTGGACCGAGTTCCGCCCCTACTTCGACAACGCGCCCGTCTACGGGCACGGCCCGTCCATGGAGGACTTCACGCGCGACACGCCCCTGACCGTCGGCTCCCCGCAGCAGGTCATCGACCGCTACGGGTCGTTCATCGACGAGGTCGGCTACTACCAGCGCCAGCTGTTCCTGATCGACCACGCCGGCCTGCCCCTGAAGACCGTGCTGGAGCAGATCGACATCCTGGCCTCCGACGTCGTGCCCGAGCTGCGCAAGATCGCCGACGCCAAGCTGCCCGCCGACGTGCCGGCCAACCCGCCCACGCACGCCGAGCGCGTGGCCGCCGCCCGCGCCAAGGGCGAGACCGCCGCCACCCACGTGGGCGAGGGCGGGGACCAGTACACCGGCCGGCGCGCCGAAGAGGTCCTCTCGTGACCGCAGCCCCCGGCACCCCCCAGCCCGGCACCCCCGGACAGGACCAGCCCGGTCGCACGATCGCGGTCGTGCACGCCGGGCTCGGCCAGCCCTCCTCAACCCGCCTGCTGGCCGACCGCCTGGCCGAGGCCACCGTCCGCGAGCTCGCCGCCCTGGGCCAGCCCGCGACCGTCGAGACGATCGAGCTGCGCGACCACGCCCACGCCGTCATCGACGCCATGCTCACCGGGTTCCCCACCGGTGACCTGGCACGCGACATCCAGACCATCACCCGGGCCGACGCCGTCATCGCCGTCAGCCCCTTGTTCACCACCACCTACTCCGGGCTGTTCAAGTCGTTCCTCGACATCCTCGACAAGGACGCCCTGACCGGCATGCCCGTGCTGCTCGGCGCGACCGGCGGCACACCACGCCACTCCCTGGCCCTGGAATACTCCATGCGCCCCCTGTTCACCTACCTGCGCGCCGACGTCGTGACCACCTCGGTGTTCGCAGCCACCGACGACTGGGCACAAGCCGGCGGCCACGAGCACGACGGCGGCACCGCGCTACCCGAACGCATCGACCGCGCCGGCCGGACCCTGGCCGCCGTAGTGGCCGACCGCCGCCAACGCACCGGACCCCCCGACCCGTTCGCGACGACGCCCAGCTTCCTCGACCTGCTCGGAGGCGACTGACCAGGGCTTGCACGCCCCCGCCCCGGCAGGGAACATAAGGGACATCGGCCACGAGGGGTCGTGGCACGAGGGCGAGGGAGCGTGGTCATGGTGGACGGTACGCAGCAGCCTGTCCCGGACGGGTCCGGAGAGCCGGTCGCCGAGACCACGGCGGAAACCACCACCGCGAGCGCCCCCTACGTGGCCGCCGACACCGACCGGATCGCGCGGATCGTGGCCGCGTTGCGCAAGGCGCACGCCGACCAGGCCGCGGCGGCCCGCGTCGCGGCACCCGACCCGGCGCCTGCGGAGGCGGGCACCGAGACGGCGATCGAGGCGGCGACCGGGGCAGCCGTCGTCCAGGACGCGGAGGCTCCCGAGGCCGAGGCGCCACGCCGGGCGAGCACCGGCGTCCGGCGTGTGACGCCGGAGGCGCCCACCCTGCGCTGGAACCCGGGCGCCCGGTACCGGGCCTCGCGGCTCGCGGACCGGCCCGCTGCGCAGGTTCCGCCGCCCCCGGCTCCCGCGGTTCACGCTCCCGCGGTACCCCCGCCGCCCGGGGCGACGACCGTCGGCTCCGTGCCGCCGGTGCCGCCGCCTCCGGCTCCCGGTCCGGCGGGGCAGGTTCCGCCCGTGCCGATGCCCCCGGCGCCCCTGCCGCCCGTCCCGGCGCCGCCGCCCCTCGCGGGACGCCTGTTCCGCGGTCCCGCCCGCCGCACCGCTGTGTTCGAGCGGGAGATCTGGTACCCGGCCACCCGTTCGAGCCGGGTACCGCGTGACGTGAGCGACGCGCTCGTCCGCGCCGTGGAGCGCTACCGCAGCGGCTCCATCTCCACCTCGGGGCTCGTGCGGGCCATCGCCGAGACCCACGCCGCCTGACCCGCGCCAGCTGACCCGCCCGGCACCGCGTGCCCGGGTGGCCACGCGGCGAGGTGGCCACGTGATTTCACATCGTGGCAAACTCGCGCCCTCCCGGGGGTCTGTTGACGCCCATGAACCCTTGTCCTGCGCTCGTGCAACGGAGGAGCATTCGTTGCACGACGGGCCCGCATCACGCGGCGCCCGCCGGACGAGAGGAACACACGAGCGATGCGACGGCAGGCGGGTGCACTGGTCGGCGCGGTGACCGCATGCCTCCTGCTCGGTTCGTGCGTCACCGACGCACGCGCCGTCGAGTTCACGGCCCCCGAGGACTACGGCACGGTCGAGCAGCTGGTCGCCGACGCGGACGTCGTCGCCCTGGTGCAGGCCGACGGCGCGCACGTCGACACGGTGGAACGAGTGCCCTACACCCGGACCGAGGTGCGGCTGCGCAAGGTGCTGCTGGGTGCGGCCGCCGGCGACGCGACCATGACGGTCACGCAGGTCGGTTCGCTGTCGCAGCCGCCCGGGTCGGGCCTGCCCGACGTGCTGCGCAAGGGGCAGGAGTACGTCGTGGTGCTGCACCGCACCGGGCCGGGGGAGTTCGAGGTCGTGGGCCCCGGCGTCTGGCGCGCCGACACGCTCGGCGCCAGCCTGACGCTCCACACCGCGATGGCGGCGTGCGTGCCCGCGGCCATCCCGCACGTGACCACGCCGTGGGACCTCGAGGTGCAGCTCGGCGAGGTCGGCGAGGTCCTGGGCACCAGTGTCATCGGTACCGCCTGACCCAGCCCTGCACCCGCCTGTCCTCCGCCGCCGGCGGGTCGGCCCGGTCCAGACTGGGCGCATGACGCGCAGCCTCGTCCTGACCGCCGACGACGCCGGCACCGACCCCGACGCCGACCGTGAGATCGCCGCCCTGCTGGCCGGCTCGCCGCTGACCGCCGTCGGCGTCATCGCCGCCGGCAGCCCCGACGACGAGTCGGGCCCGGGTGCGGCCCCCGGCGTCCAGCACCTCGTGGAGCTGCTGGCCCGGTCCGGGGCCCGGGTCGCACCCGGCGTGCACGTGGTGCTGCCCACGCCCGAGCCACCGGGCGGGTTCGGCGACGTCGTCGACCGGATCACCGCGCAGGCCGACGTCGTCGCGCGGGCCGCGGCCGCCGCCGGGCTGCCGGCGCCCGACCGCCTGGACTCCCACCGCGGCACGCTCTACGGGCTCGCGGGCCGCTCCTACCTGGGCGAGGCGCTCGGCGTGTGCGCCGCCCGCGGCCTGGCGTTCCGCCTGCCCCGCGGGCTGGAGCTGTACGGCGACGGAGACCCGCTGCTCGCCCGCCCCGACATCCGGGAGCGGCACGCGGACGCCGTGGCGGCCGCCGACGCCGCGGGCGTGCGGCTGCCCCGCGTGATCGCCACCCACCGCGGGGGCGACGCGGAGGCCCGGGACTACCCGTCGCTGCGGGACCACTACCTGCGTCTGCTGGCCCGGCTGCCGGAGGGCACGAGCGAGATCTTCCTGCACCCGGCGCCGGACACGGCACGCCTGCGGGCGGCGGCCCCGGACTGGTGGCGCAAGCGCACGTGGGAGCTGCGCCTGCTGGGCGACCCCGTGCTCGCCCGCGAGATCGACCGTCAGGGCATCGACCTGGTGGGTGCGTGGTGAGCGGGCTCGCGGGCGTGGAGGCCGACGACGGCGCGCAGCACGGGGGCACGTCGCCGGTGCGGTACGGCCTGGGGATGTTCGGCACGTCGCTGCCGATCAACCTCGTCAAGGGCTCGATGTTCTTCGTGTACGTGGACCTGCTGGGCCTGGACGCCGCGGTCTACGCGACCGTGTACGCGGTGTACGGCGTGCTGGACGCGCTGGACAACCCGGTGTTCGGGTACCTGTCGGACCGCACCCGCTCGCGCTGGGGGCGGCGTCGGCCCTACCTGGTGGTGGGTGCCCTGGTGCTGGCCTGCACCACGGTCGCGCTGTTCACCGTGCCGGGGCCCGTGGCCGAGTCCGCGGTCGGGCTCACGGTGTGGTTCGCGCTCTTCGCGATCACCACCGAGATGGCGGACTCGCTGATCAACGCCAGCTACGGCGCGCTGCTGCCCGAGCTGTTCACCCAGGAGCGACGCCGGGCCACCGCCAACGCGGTGCGGCAGGGCGCGCAGCTCGTGGCGCTGGTCGTCGCGCTGGCCCTGACCCCGGTGCTGGCGCGCTCGGTGCTGGGCACCGAGGGGTCGGCCGTGGGGTACGGCCGGCTGGCGGTGATCTTCGGTGTCGTGGCCGCCGTCGTCATCCTGTGGACCGCGTTCGGCGTGCGGGAGGACCGCGCGCTGGACGCCGAGCCGCGGCCGAGGTTCTTCCGCTCGGTGCGCGAGGTGCTCTCCACCCCGCAGTTCTGGACGGTGGGCGTGGTCAACGCCTGCTACGGCGCGGCGATGGCGCTGGTGCTCGGCGGCCTGCAGCTCTACGTGCAGTACACGCTGGAGGGTTCGGCGTTGGACGCCAGCATCCTGCAGCTCGTGGTCATCGCCGCGGCGATCGGCATGCTGAGCGTGTGGGCCGCGGTGGTGCGGCGCAAGGGCGCGGCGTGGACGTGGCGGCTCGCGCTGCCCGTCGCGGCCGCGGGGTTCGTGCCGATGTACTTCGCCACCGACCTGCTGACCGGCATCCTCGGCGGCCTGGCCGTGGCGGTGGGCTACTCGGGCGTGCTCGCGACGAACGACCTGGTGATCGCACGCGTGCTCGACGCCGACGCCGCCCGCCACGGCGTGCACCGCAGCGGGCTGTTCCTGGCGGCGTTCGGCGTGCTGGGCCGCCTCAACGCACTGGTCACGGCGGGCGCGGTGCTGTCGCTCGCGGTGTTCTTCGGCTACCACTCGGGCGACGACCCCGGACCCGACCCCGCGGGAGCCTTCCGCGTCTACCTCTCGCTGTACCCGTTCGCGCTGCTCCTGGTCGGCACGGTGGTCTCGCGGTTCATCCGCCTCCCGGCCGCGCCCGAGGACGCGTCGCCCGTCATGCGCTGAGCCTCACGCACTGAGCCTCACGCACCGACTCTCACGCACTGACCGCCAGCAGCATCCGGTCCGGCGCCTCCAGCCGGTAGGGGCCGCGCTCGCGCGGCGCGTGCACGACGACGCGGTCGCCCCGCACGCGCTGCCGACGGCCCGTGCCGCCGGGCGGGCCGTCGGGGTCGTCGGCGACCGGCGCCCCGACCAGGACGGTGCCGTCCGCGTCGAGCGCCACGAGGTCGTCGCCGACCCGCACGAGCGCGGGCTCGCCGGGTCCGGGGAACCGGCTGATCGCGGTGCGGCCCTGCCGCACCCCGTCGAGGACCGCCTCGGGCGACCGGTCCTCGGCGGCGACCCACGTGGTGGGGGTGCCGGGCGGGTAGCCCTGGTCGGGTGTGTGGAAGTCGCTGCCGCCCAGCAGCACGGGCAGGTCCGCCGCCCGGGTGCCGAGGGTGCGCAGGTAGGCCCACGCGCCCGTCGCCGTCAGGTCCAGGAACCACGAGATGTGCCACAGCTCCAGGTACCGCGTCCGCACGGGATGCTGCCAGCCGCAGTCGTCCTGGACCGGGTGGTTCACGGACAGCAGCCCGCCCCGTTCCTCGACGTCGGCACGCCACCGCGCCGCGGGACGGCGGAAGTCGACCCAGCCGATGTCGCCGAACGCGTTCGCGTGGCCCGCGTGCGTGGTCACCTCCTGGCCTGGCAGCAGGCACGTGTCGTACGCCGCGCCGACGCCCGGCAGGTGCGGGTGGTGGGAGACGGTGTTGTGGTCGGTCACCGCGAGGAAGTCCAGGCCCCGGCCGGCCGCCGCGGCGGTGAGCTGGGCGACGGTCAGTGTCCCGTCCGAGTGCGTGGTGTGCGCGTGCAGGTCGCCCGCGTACCAGGTGAGGCCCGCAGGGGCGGGCAGGTCGCGGCCGGTCCTGGTCGCACCGGCCCGGCCCGACGACGGCGGGGGAGCGTCCGCCTCGTCCGCCACGCCGCCTGCGTCCACGCCCGTGGCCACCGTGACGGTCACGTCCACCGGGTCCGCGGGCAGCACGTGCAGGCCCAGCACCACCGCCCACGTCCCGGCGACGAGCTCACCCGGCTCGTACCCGGGGGTGGCGGCGTGCGGTGCGATCACGAACCGGGACCGGGCCCCGCCCGACCATCCGCGCCAGCGCTCCGGGTCGCGGCAGCCGAGGTCGATCACCGCGGCGTCACGGTCGTACGCGAGGGACACCTCGAGCGCCGTCGCGCCCCGCGGCAGCTCGAACGGCACCTCGAGGTACCGGTGCTCGATCTGGTCGTCGATCGACAGGCGCAGACGGCGCTCCTCGCGGGTCACCCCCTGAGGCTATCGCCGAGCCACACCCCGAAGCGGTTGCGCCACCGCCGTCGGGCAGGCAGGGTGCGGTGACCGAACCCCGCAGGTCGCCGCCGCGGCCGACCCGTCTCGCCGAGGAGCAAGCGTGCACCGTCCCGAGGACCTGTCCGTCACGGAGATCCCCGTGACGGACGCGACAGCCGGACCGTACGGCATCACCGCGGGTCCGGACGGTGCCCTCTGGCTCACCCTCGCGCAGAACGGCCGCATCGCGCGCCTGACCCTTGACGGCGAGGTCACCGAGTTCCCGCTCGACGCCCCCGGGTGCCAGCCCACCGTCATCGCCCCGGGTACCGACGGCGCGCTCTGGTTCGCCCGCACCGCGGACCACCGGATCGGCCGCATCACGCCCGACGGCGCGGTGCGGTCCTTCGCCCTGCCGACCGCCGGCTGCGGACCGTACGGCATCGCGCCCGGGCCGGACGGCGCCATGTGGTTCACGGAGCTCAACGCGGACCGGGTCGGGCGGGTCAGCGCCACGGGCCAGGTCACGGAGTTCGAGGTCCCGGTCACCGGCGGCATGCCCTCGGCGATCACCATCGGCGCGGACAGCGCGCTGTGGTTCACGCTCAACCAGGCGAACGCCGTCGGCCGCATCTCCGTGCGCGGCGACGTCACCGTGCACCCGCTGCCCACGCCGGCCGCGGGGCCCGTGGGGATCACGGGTGACGACTCGGCCCTGTGGTTCACCGAGATCGCGGCGGGTCAGATCGGCCGGCTCGCGCTGGACGGCGAGATCAAGGAGTTCTCCCTCCCGGACCGGACCGCCAAGCCGCACGCGATCGTCGCGGACGGCGCCGGCGGGTGCTGGTTCACCGAGTGGGGCGCCAACCGCATCGCCCACATCAGCGCGGACGGGGAGATCGTCGAGCACGACCTGCCGACGCCGTCGTCCGAACCGCACGGCATCACCGTGGGCCCCGACGGGGCAGTCTGGGCCGCGCTGGAGACCGGCGGGGTGGCGCGCCTCGGCGCCTGACGCGGCCACCACGCGCCGGACCCGCACCCACCCGGCTACCGCGACGAACCGACCTGCTCCACGTAGTGCGGGTTGTACATCACCCCGACCACGTTGCCGAACGGGTCCACCACGGACGCCGTCACGAAGCCGAGGTCACCGCGCGGCGTGACAGGCTCGAGCTCGGTGGCGCCCAGCTCCAGCAGCCGGGCGACCACGGCCTCCAGGTCGTCGACGTGCCAGTACATGACGGCGCCGCCCGGCTGCGCGGACAGTCCCGGCGGCGCGAACGACCGGCTGACCAGGCCCAGCTCCGCCTCGTTGTCACCGATCCGGAACTCGGCGTACGCGAGGGCGCCGTCCGGTCCCGGACGCTGGAAGTACGGCTTCACCCCGAGCACCTCGGTGTACCAGTCGGCGGCCGCGGCGATGTCGTCGGCCCAGTAGTTGATGGTCGCGAATCCTCTGAGGCTCATGGAGCCATCACACCATCCGCCACTGACACCGACACCGGCACCGCCGACGCCGTCAGGCCCCGCTCGGCGACCCCGCGGGCACGGGGGAGGGGAGGGCCTCCAACGCCTCCCGGAGCCCCGCGGCGGTGCCCTCGGCCTGTGCCTGGCCGGCGACGGCCGCGATCCGGGCCTGCTCGGCGTCGGCGGCCTGTGCCCGCGCCGCCGCGAGCGCCTCCTTCGCCGCGGAGAGCTCGCCCTCCAGGCGGGCCACCGACGCGTCCGCCGCCGCCCGGGCCGCCTCGGCGGACGCGCGGTCGTGCTGCGCCCGGGTGCCCTCGTCCCGTGCCGCCTGGAGTGCGGCGCGCACATCGGTGAGCGACTCCCGCAGGCCGACGGCGGCGCCCTCCGCCTGCGCCCGCGCCGCCTCGGCGTCCGCCCGGGCCCGTTCGGCGGCCACCACCGCGGCACGTTCCTCGGCGAGCTCGTCCCGGGCCTGAGCGAGCGCTGCACGCGCGTCGGCGAGCTCGGTCTCCAGCCGGGCGTTCGTCGCCACCGCCTCGGCCCGCTCACGCTCCGTCGCCGACCGCTCCTCCTGCGCGGCCCGGGCGGACTCGCGCGCGGACTCCAGCACGGCGCGGAACTGGGCCAGCTCGGCGTCCGCCTCGTCCACCCGCGCGGCCAGCGCGTCCGCCTCGCCGACGACGGCGGTCAGCGCGTCGTCGGCCGCCGCCACCGCCGCCTCGTGCTCGGCCCGTGCGGCCTCGACCGCTGCGCGCCACAGGGCCTCGGTACCGCGGCCGACGAGCGTGCCCACCGCTGCGGGCAGCTCCGGGAGCGCGTTGCGCGCCTCGTCCTGCGCCACCCTGTCGTCGCGCCACTCCCGCAGGTACCTGGTCGCTGCCGCGTTGGAGCAGCCCGCGCGCTCCCGGACGCTCGTCACCGTCACCGGTGCACCCTCGGCGGTCAGCTCGTCGGCCGCCTGGAAGACCCGTTCCTTGTCCCGCACCTTCGTTCCCCCGTCGTCCCAGTTCTCGGCTCGCGTAGTAGTACGCGTAGTAGCGCAATACTACTACGACTCTGCATCCCGCTAACTACGCACCCGCTTTCCTGAAGCGGGTGCGCACAATAGCGAGAATCGTTGGTACGCCGGGGATGTGAGCCGCTCAGCGGCGCGAGTTATCCGCCGCGGTGAGCACATGGTGAGCAGCGACTGCGCCGGCGCGTCGGCGGCCGGCTCGCGAGGCTCACCCGGCGGTGACGTCCCGGACGAACACGATGCCGTCCGCCTCGGCCAGGTGACCGGCGTCCAGCGGGGCGTAGCCGAACCAGGACGACTCCCGGGGCACGACGCCCCCGAGGGCGTCCGCCAGGCGCCGGGCGTCGACGACGCTCCGGTCCGACGAGGGCAGCGTGTACAGCGCCCCCTCGACCGTGTCCGCGGGCGGGGCCTGGACCCCCTGGTCCGCGACGGTGCCGACGGCCGCGGCCGCGTACCCGTACCCGGTGCCATACCTGGTGCCATACCCGGTGCCCAGGCGGGCGCTCACCTGGGCACCCGCACCCCACCACTCCAGGCGGTCGTGCCCCCACATCGTCAGGTGGCTCGCGCCGCGGCGCAGGTGGCTGGTGTGGGCGTTCACCAGCACCGGTGCACGCTCGGCCAGGGCGAGCAGGTTCTGCGCCATCATCGTGTCGCGCACGCGCAGCAGCCAGGGCATGCGGGCCTCCGACGGTTCCGCCGTCCAGAAGTGGTAACGCAGCAGTCCCGTGGCGGTGCGTGCCCGCAGGCCGGCCGTCTCCCACGCCTCGCGGCCCGTGGCCCGGACGAGTCCCGGGCCCTGCGCGTCCAGGAGCGCCGCCAGGTCGTCCGCCACCAGACGCAGCTCACGCGCCTGCGCGGAGCGCCCCACGGAGCGGGCCGGGTCGAACATCGCGGCGGGCTCGGTCCAGCGCTCGTCGGGCCCCACGAGGCGGTCGAGCGCGTCCGCGGTGCAGGGCAGCAGGGCCGCGTCGACGTGCGCGGCGAGGTAGGCGTGCAGCCCGGCCAGGGCGGCACGCGGGCTCGCGGCGGCCTCGATCTCGAGCGGGCCGTCGAACCCGGCGAAGCGCACCTGGTCGTGCGCGGGCCGGTCCGCGTTGAAGGCGCGCATCCAGGCCACCAGGTCGCGGTTGCCGGACAGGGAGCCCCAGTCGTGGCTGAGCCCGGCGGCCACGACGTCCTCGAGAGCACCGGCGCCGGTGGTGACGTGCTCGTCGACCAGGAGGCCGCGCAGGCAGTCGGTCTCCAGGGCGATCGTGCGGTACCCGTGGTGCTCGACCAGCTCCCGGAACACGTCGTTGCGCAGCGCGAGCAGCTCGGGGGAGCGGTGCGTGGGCTCACCGAGGGCGAGCACGCGGGGCCGGTCAGGGAACAGGTCGAGGAGGGAGCCGGCGTCGGCGGGGCGGAGCAGGTCTGCGAGTCCGTGGGTCATTCCCTCCACGGTACCGTTGAGGTTCCGGTGGAGACCTGGGCCGGGAGGACGGCGAGCAAGCGTGGGAAACCTTCAAACCGCGGTGCGGCTGCGACCCGTCGACCTCGCGCGGGAGCACGGCCTGTCCACGCAGGCGGTGCGCAACTACGAGGACGCCGGCATCCTCCCGCGGGCCGAACGCACCGCGGCCGGGTACCGCGTGTACACGCCGCGGCACGCCCAGGCGCTGCGCGCCTTCCTCGCCCTGGTGCCCGGGCACGGTCACGCCACCGCGGCGGCGATCCTCCGGTGCGTGCACGACGGCGACGAGGCCTCGGCCCTGCGCCTGGTGGACGAGACGCACGCCCAGCTCCTGGCCGACCGCCGCACGCTGCGGGCGGTCGAGGACACGCTGGACGGCCTGGGCGCCGACGCCGGCCGGACGAGCCCGCAGCGCGGCGAGACGTTCATCGGGCCGCTCGCCGCCCGGCTGCGGATCCGGCCGGTGACGCTGCGCCAGTGGGAGCGCGTGGGCCTGGTGCGCCCGCGTCGCGACCCCGCGACGGGATACCGGGTCTACGACGCCGCCGCCGTCCGGGACGCCGAGCTGACCCACCAGCTGCGGCGGGGCGGCTACCTGCTGGAGCAGATCGCGCCCCTGGTCGAGCAGGTGCGGACCGCGGGCGGGGTCGAGCCGCTGGCGGCTGCGCTCGACGAGTGGCACGCCCGGCTGACGGCCCGGGGCCGGGCCCTGCTGTCGGGGGCCGCGGCCCTGGACGCGTATCTCAGCCGGTACGCAGCCGCGCCGCCTGCATGATCAGGTGCGTGCGCTCGGCCGAGCTCGTCGCACGGTCGGCCGCGACCGTGTAGTGCCGGATCGCCCGCTCGGTGTCCCCGGCCCGCTCGTGCAGGTGCGCCGCGACGGCGTCCCAGCGGGCAAGGCGCGGGTCGACGTCGGCGAGCGCCGCGAGCCCGGCGCGGGGTCCGTCGACCTGTCCGACCGCGACGGCCCGGTTGAGTGCCACGACAGGGTTGTCGGTGAGGCGGGCGAGCTCGTCGTACCACTCGAGGATCTGGGGCCAGTCGGTCTCGGCGGCGACGGGTGCGTCGTCGTGCAGGGCCGCGATGGCGGCCTGCGCCTGGTACTCGCCGAAGCGGTCGCGGGACAGCGCCGTCTGGAGCACGTCGACGCCCTCGGTGATCATCGCCGTGTCCCACCGGGTGCGGTCCTGCTCGTCGAGCGGGACGAGCTGCCCGTCCGCGGTGTACCGGGCGTCGCGGCGGGCGTGGTGCAGCAGCATGAGGGCCAGCAGCCCTGCGATCTCCGGGTCGCCGGGTTCGGCGGCCGCGAGCTGCCGGGTCAGGCGGATCGCCTCGCCGGCCAGCGAGATCTCGCCGGTGAACCCTTCGTTGAAGATCAGGTACAGCACGTGCAGCACGGCCCGCACGTCACCGGGCGTGCCGAACCGTTCGCCGGCGAGGGTGCGCTTGGCCCGCGAGATCCGCTGGGCCATCGTGGCCTCGGGGACCAGGAACGCCCGCGCGATCTGTGCGGTGGTCAGCCCGCCCACGGCCCGCAGCGTGAGCGCGACCGCCGACGCGGGGCTGAGCGCCGGGTGGCAGCAGCGGCTGAGCAGCAGCAGCGTGTCGTCGGACTGCTCGGTGGGGCCCGGTGGCGGCTCGTCGTGCACCCGCTCCTCGCGGCGTCTGCGGGCCGCCTCGGACCGCTGGACGTCGATGAGCTTGCGGCCGGCCACGCGCAGCAGCCACGCCTTGGGGTCGTCGGGGGCGCCGTCGGGCCAGCGCCGGACGGCCTCGACCAGCGCCTCCTGCACGGCGTCCTCGGCCGTCGCGAAGTCTGCTCCGCGACGGACGAGGGCGCCCAGCACCTGCGGGGCGAGCGTACGGATCAGCTCGTCCACCACTCACTCCGAGATCGTCAGGTCCTCGCCGAGGAACGGCCGCACCTCGAGCCACTCGTGGATCGGGCGCCCGCCGGGGCCGGGTGCCGCGGACAGCTCGGCGGCGGCCGCGTAGGCCCGCTCCTGGGACTCGACGTCGATGATCATCCAGCCCGCGATGAGGTCCTTGGTCTCCGCGAAGGGGCCGTCGGTGACCGGTGGGCGGCCCTCGCCGTCGTACCGGACGAAGGTGCCCTCCGGCGCGAGCGCTCCCTCGCCGACGAACTCGCCGGACTCGGTGAGCTTCTCGGCGAACCGGCGCATGTAGTCGATGTGCTCGGTGATCTCCTCGGGCGTCCACCGGTCCATCGGCACGTCGGTGCCGGGCAGCCACGCGGGGCCGCTGTTGCGCCGGTAGTGCTTGAGCAGAAGGTACTTCGCCATGGTCGTTCACTCCTCGGTCGGGGGGCCGTCCGGACCCCGGTGTCGTGGACGCGTCTCCCCGCGCCCTCGACCCTAGGACGGAGCCGTCGTCCTGTCCTCGACATGACGACCGGATCTTCTTTCCGGTCGGGCCGGGCCGGTCAGCCGGCGCGGCTGCGCAGCGCCCGGACCGGGGCGATGCCGGTTCCCTCGTCGCCACGGTCCGGCGCGACGGCGGACGCCTGGAACGCCGCGCTCATCGCGTCGCCGAGCTGGTCGAGGTCGTCCTCGAACAGGCCCGCGTAGGTCGACAGGGTCAGCACCGGAGACTCGTGGCCGAGCATCCGCTGCACGGCCTTCACGGTGGCGCCGCCGGAGATCGCGAGGGACGCCGCGGTGTGGCGCAGGTCGTGCAGCGTGAGCGTGTCGAAGTCCTCCGCGCCGGGGGCCAGGGTGGTGCGGGACAGCGCGGTCAGCAGCCGGGTGCGGCTCGCCTTCTCGCCGCGGGTCAGCCCGTCCCGGCGGGTGCGGTCGGCCTCGGCCACCAGGGCCCAGGTGGCGGGGTCGACGACGCCGGTGGGCTCCAGGCCGCCGTCCGCCTGCAGCCGGCGCACGGCGGCGGTCACGCCGTCGTCGAACAGCGGGGAGGGGAGCAGGCCGAGGGCCTGCCGCAGCGTGCCCACCGCGGTCCCGGCCGCGGTGACGGCGGGGCGGAACGCCGAGCGGTCGAAGCTCTCGCGCCGCAGCGGCCCGCCGCGCGCGCCGGTGAACAGCAGGTCGGCCGGGGCGCGCCCGGCGGCCCGGTCGGTGACCGCGCCCACGAGGGTGGCGGGCAGGGGCACTTCGCGGCGCGCGTGGGTCTTGGTGTCGCCGAGCAGCAGCGTGCCGTCGTCGAGGCGCGTGTACGCCTTGGTGACCCGGACGCGCCGCCGCAGCGGGTCGACGTCCGCCACCGTGAGGGCGCTGACCTCGCCCCACCGCAGGCCGGTGAGCGCGGTGAGGAGCACGAGCGTGCGCGCCTGCGGGGACGCGGTCGCGTCGGCGACCCGCCGCAGCTGCTCGTGCGACAGGTAGCGGTGCGGCTTGGTCTTGGGCGCCCGGGGCAGGGCGGGCACCTTGCCCGACGGCGTCCGGGCCGGGTTGGTGCGCAGGCGGCGGGCGTCCACGGCGGCGTCCAGCAGCGCGACCAGGAGGCGGGTCGCGTCCCGGCGGCGCGCGGCGGACGCCGTGGCGCCGGTGGTCGGCGAGGTCATGGTCGCGGCCCACCGGGCGACGTCCTCGTGGGTGACCTGCCGCAGCGGCCGGTCACCGAACGCGGGCGCCACCAGGGAGCGGAACCGCTCCCGCTCGGCCTCCAGGGTGCGCGCGGCGCGGTCCGCGCGCGTCTCCTGCCACGTGGCGAACCACTCGGCGACCGTGAGCCGCCCCGCCGCCGGGTCCACCCACTCGGCGTGCTTGCCCGCCTCCTCCTGGCGGCGCGCCTCCGCGAGCGCCTCGCGGCGGACGGTGAAGCGGCGGGTGCTGCGCAGGCGTCCGTCGACGCGGTAGCGGCCCACGTACCCGGTGCGGCCTGCGGAGTCGGTGCGCTGCTCGGTGTAGGCCACGGGGGCAGCGTAGTGGGCGGCGTGTCCGTCAGGCGGTCGGGCGCGGCCGGGGGGCGTGTCCGGTGAGCCAGGCCCGGGTGTCGGCGGAGTAGGTGCCGGCGATCACGAGGAAGGCCAGGACGATGCCGACGGCCCCGGTGGGTGGCAGCCCGTCCAGGAGGGCGACGACGACGGTGACGATGCCGTTGAGCACGACGACGATCTCGACGACGAGCACGGGCGTGCGGGCCCAGGTGCGGCGTCGGGCGAGGCCGATCGCGCCGGCCGCGAGGACGGGCGCGGCCACGAGCGAGAGCGCGGCGGCCACGGCGACGAGGGTCGCGTCGCGGCCGTGCTCCGCCTCGTCGGCGGCGAGCACGGCGAAGAGGACACCCCCGCCCAGGTTGGTGACCACCTGGAACCAGAGGATGACGAGGGCGGCGGTCAGGGCGCGCGGACGGCGGGGGCTGCTCTGTGCCGAGTCGTGGGTCATGCCGGCGACGGTAGGGCGGCCGGGCCGGGACCCCTCCCCGGCTATCGTGGGCCCCATGCGCGTTCTCGTCTCCGGTGGGGCCGGCTACATCGGCTCGCACACCGTCCTTGCCCTGGTAGCGGCCGGTCACGACGTCCTGGTGGTCGACGACTTCTCCAACTCCAAGCCCACGGTCCAGGGCCGCCTGGAGGCGATCGCGGGACGTGCGATCCCCTTCCACGCGTTCGACCTGACCGACGTCGACAAGACCGAGCGGCTGTTCGCGCACGAGCAGATCGACGCGGTCGTCCACTTCGCCGGGTTCAAGGCGGTGGGGGAGTCGGTCACCAAGCCCCTGGAGTACTACCGCAACAACCTGGACTCGACGTTCGCGCTCGCGGCGGCGATGGCGAAGCACGGGGTGACGCGGCTGGTGTTCTCGTCGTCGGCCACCGTGTACGGCGAGAAGGCGCCCGTGCCCTACCAGGAGGACTACGAGCACCTGTCGTCCTCGTCGCCGTACGGGCAGACGAAGGTGATGATCGAGCGCGTGCTGTCGGACGTCGCGCACATCTCCGAGGGCTGGAAGGTGGCGCTGCTGCGCTACTTCAACCCGGTCGGGGCGCACGAGAGCGGTGACATCGGTGAGGACCCGCAGGGTGTGCCGAACAACCTGATGCCGTTCATCGCGCAGGTCGCGGTCGGCCGGCGGGAGAAGCTGACGGTGTTCGGCGGCGACTACCCGACCGCGGACGGCACGGCCGAGCGCGACTACCTGCACGTCACCGACCTGGCGGCGGGGCACGTGGCGGCCCTGGAGCACCTGGACGACATGGCGGAGCCGGCGCGGGCGTTCAACCTGGGTACCGGCACGGGTACGTCGGTGCTGCAGCTGCTCAAGGCGTTCGAGCGTGCGGTGGGCCGTGAGCTGCCCTATGAGATCGGGCCGCGCCGCTCGGGCGACCTGCCGGCGTTCTGGGCCGACCCCACGCGGGCGCACACGGAGCTCGGCTGGCGCGCGACCAAGACCATCGACGACATGTGCGCCGACACCTGGCGGTGGCAGTCGAGGAACCCGCAGGGCTTCCCGGACGCCTGACCGCCGGGGTCGGCGGGGCCCGCGGGTCAGACGACGGGGTTGCCGATCGGGGGTGTCTCCAGCCGGTCGAAGTCGAGCTGGGGCACGTCCGCCTCGCCGGCCCGGTGCCGGGCGCGGGCCGGGGTGGCCGCCGAACCGGACGGCGGTCCCTCCGGCAGCTCCTCGGGCGGGCCCTGCCGGGGCGTGCGGTCCACGGGGGCGGCGTGCGCCTCCTCGAAGGCCCGCACGATCGACCACGGCAGCCGGATGTAGCCCTCGACGTCGAACCCGTTGGCGATGGCCCACGCCCGCATCTGCGCGGGGGTGGCGCGGTTGCGCCCGTCCGTCGGCTTCTTGGCCCCGGACTCGTCGACCAGCTTGGGGAACTCGACCGGGGTCGCCTCCACGATCGGCTCGATGACGGCGTCGCGGGGGCAGCCCAGCGTGTCCGCCACGCGCCACAGCTCCTGCCGGGCCTCCAGGTGGTACCGGTCCGCCTCGATCGCCTGGTGCACGAGCGTGTCGAAGAACCGGTGCCGCACGTCGGAGGCCGCCTCCGGCGTCAGCCGGTACAGCGGCGCGATGTCGGCCAGGTGCGCCGACGTCTCGGGCGTCAGGCGGCCGTCGTGCAGCATCTCGGCGATCAGGGCCAGGTACCCGTGGGTGTGCACGTCGGCGACCACGGCGATGGCGTCGGCCAGCGGCTGCCCGGCGAGCGTCGTCAGGATGCCCGGGCCGCGGCGTCCCGGCCACGGGCGGGCGGGTCCCGCGGCCCGCCCGGGCCCCTCCGGCCACGGGTACACCCAGGCCCGCAGCGTGACCTGGAGCAGCTCCGGCAGGTCGGGCACACCGCTCGCGCTCTGCACGAACCGGCCGAGCAGGCCCGCCACGGCGCGGGCCTCGTTGACCGGGGTGGAGTTGGGCGGGATCCCGCCGCCCACCATCGCGACCCCGGCCGCGGTGCAGCAGTCCGAGAGCCGGCGGTGCTTCAGGCCCGGCAGGTAGTGGTAGCTGGCGTCGATCATCGAGAGCTGGGCGAACGGCGGCAGGTCCCACCCCAGGTGGGCCAGCTCGGCCCGCAGCACCTCCACGCCGAGGCGGCCGTTGTGCGTGACGATCGCCAGCTGCGACAGGCGCTCGCGCAGGGTGGCGGCGACGTCGGCCAGCGCGATCCACGCGCCGTCCGGGTGCAGCACCGCCGACCACTCGTCGACGACCACGCCCTGCTCGTCGACGCGCACGACGGCGATCTCGCGCAGCCGCGAGCGGGCCACCTCGATGCCGGTGACCCGTGTCGACACCGCTGCGTACGCCGGCTTGCCTACGCGTCCATCCCTCGCCATGCGCGTCCTTCCTCGACAGCCGTGCGGCGGGTGGCGCGACGACGCGCCACAGGGTGCCATCAGTGCGAGAGTCCTGAAAGTGGAGATCGTACGAATATGTCGGATTCTGTGAAAATCACTACCAAAGATAGCGGACCGCCCCCCGATTATTAACACTTGTCATGGGTGTTTGGCCACCGTCTGGAGCGGGTCAAAAGGGGAGGTCATGGTGCTGTCGAAGATCTCGGTCATGGACTGGCGGGCGATAGCCGCGCTCGGATTCGCTCTTCCGTACGTCGCGCTGGTGGTGCTGGGGGACCGGTTCGGGTGGCTCCAGGCGCCCGCCTCGGAGGCGCTGACCAGCCCGATCACCATCGTGACACTGGGCTGTCTGCTGGCCGGAGCGGCCCTGGCGCTGGCCCCGGCGCTGCAGGGCGGCAGCTATCCGGTGCTCAACATCCTGGTCGGCGCGGCGCTGCTCGGAGGCTTCGCCTGGGCGGTGCTGGTGCTGGCCCAGGCGCGGTACGGATGCGACCCGCTGAACCTCTTGCCCGGCTGCGGGTGATCTTTGGAAAGTTTGCACCTGCATGCATTCCGGCGCGTCCGGAAGAATGCGGACATGCTGCACGACGACGCCGGCGGCGTGGCACGACGCACCGCCGGCCACCGGACCGCGAGCCGTGAGCTGGTCACCCTCGGGACGGCCAGCCAGGTGCCCACCCGCACGCGCAACCACAACGGGTACGCCCTGTTCTGGGACGACGACGTGATCCTGTTCGACCCCGGCGAGGGCACCCAGCGGCAGATGCTGTACGCGGGGGTCTCCGCGAGCGCCCTGACCCGGATCGCCCTGACCCACCTGCACGGGGACCACAGCCTCGGGCTGGCGGGCGTGGTCCAGCGGATCAGTCTCGACGCGGTGCCGCAGACCGTGCCGGTGACGTTCCCGGAGTCCGGCAGGCGGTGGGTGGAGGCCCTGTGCGACGCGACGGCGTACTACCACCAGGAGCGGCTGGTGCTGCAGGGGCTAACCCGGGACGGCGTCGTGCCCCGGGTGCCCGGTGAGCTGCACGGGCCCACGGTGTTGAGCACGGCCCGCCTGGACCACTCGCTGGAGGCCTACGGGTACCGGCTGGACGAGCCCGACGGGCGGCGCATGGACCCGGCCCGGCTGGCGGCGGCCGGCGTCGCCGGGCCCGACGTCGGCCGCCTGGTCCGGGAGGGCGAACTGCGGACAGCTGGCGGCACGGTGCGCGTCGAGGACGTCAGCGACCCTCGGCCCGGTCAGTCCTTCGCGTTCGTGATGGACACGCGGCTGTGCGACGCGGTGTGGTCGCTGGCCGAGGGCGTGGACATGCTGGTGATCGAGTCGACGTTCCTGGACCGGGACCAGGGCCTCGCACGCGACCACGGGCACCTGACCGCGCTGCAGGCCGCGACCGTGGCCGCGCAGAGCGGGGTGCGCAGCCTGGTGCTGACCCACTTCTCGCAGCGCTACCCGGACCCGTCGGAGTTCGAGCGCGAGGCGCGGACGGTGTTCGACGACGAGCTCACGGTCGCTGCCGACCTCGACCGCGTCCCGCTGCCGCGCCGCCGGTGAGCACCGGGCGGGTTCACGGTGGTGGCCGGCGGTCCCGGGTGGGCAGTTCTCCCCGTTGACCTGCCCCGGGACCCCCACGACGATTCCCGTCATGAGCAACCCGGCGAACCGCACGGCCTGGGACGGCGCCGTGAACCTGCGCGACCTCGGCGGCCTGCCGCTGGAGGACGGCGGCGTCACCGCGCACGGTCGCGTCTGGCGGTCCGGGGCGCCCGAGCCGATCACGGCAGCGGGCTGGGCACGAGCCGTCGCGGACGGGCTCACCACCGTGGTCGACCTGCGCAACCCCGCCGAGATCAAGCAGGCCCGCGACCTGATGCCCTCGGCGATGCCTGCCGCGGTCGTCGTGCGCAGCACGCCGACGGAAGACATGGGCGACCCGCACTTCCTGGCCGCCTGCGGGCCGTG
Organism: Promicromonospora thailandica; assembly: GCF_024171955.1. Taxonomy (GTDB): domain Bacteria; phylum Actinomycetota; class Actinomycetes; order Actinomycetales; family Cellulomonadaceae; genus Promicromonospora; species Promicromonospora thailandica. The sequence goes on from NZ_JAMTCS010000008.1 coordinate 90,393, forward strand.
GCTGGACCACCCGCGGTCCTACGCGCCCACGACCGCGATGTACCCGCACCTGGTTGGGCGGGCGTTGCGCGCGGTCGCGGACGCCGAGGGGCCGGTGCTGGTGCACTGCTCGGCGGGCCGCGACCGCACCGGCATGGTCGCTGCGATGCTGCTGGTGCTCGCGGGCGTCGAGCACCAGGCCATCGCCGCGGACTACGAGGGCGCGTTCCGGGGCACCAGCCACCGCGGGGGCGGCGTGGCCTACGACGTCGAGCGGGGCGCCTGGGTGCAGCACCCGGGCGAGACGTGGACGCCGCAGCAGATGGACGCGCGCGTCCGCGAGCGCCGGGCCGCGCTGCTGGAGTGGCTGGCCGACCTGGACCCGGTGGCGTACCTGCGGTACGCGGGCCTGGACGAGGGGCGGATCAGGGGGCTGCGGGAGCGTCTGCGCTGAGCGGTGCGGGCACCAGCCGCAGGGTCATGAAGGTGCTGTGCGGGTCGGGGACGTAGGCGCCGAACGGGCCGCACTCGGTGAACCCGTGCCGGGCGTACAGGCGGCGGGCGGGCGCGAAGTAGTCCTGGGTGCCGGTCTCGAGGCTGACCCGGTGGTAGGCGCGGCGGCGGGCCTCGGCGAGGATCGTGGTCAGCACGGCGGAGGCGACGCCCCGGCCGCGGGCGGTGGTGGCGGTGCGCATGGACTTGATCTCGCCGTGCGGCACGTCGCCGGCCCCGCTGAGCTCGCTGAGCGCGCCGCAGCCCAGCAGGACGCCGTCGTCGTCGCGGGCCGTCCAGAAGGTGACGGTGGCCGCGAGCAGGGCCGTGTGGTCCAGGGCGTGCACGCTCTCGGCGGGGGAGGTGGCGTACATGTCGGTGAGGTGCTCGTCCAGGAGGCGGCGGACGTCGTCGCGGGCGGGGGTGTCGAGGGCGATGCGCACGGCACCATCGTGCCCGCCCGGTCACGATCGCGTCCCGGACGGGTGCCCCGTGTGGCGCGCGTCACGTCCCGACGGTAGGAATCTCCTCGTGCGCGGACGCCGGGTCCGCGGCGGACCGGCCCGGTGCGGCCGGCGGACCGAGGAGAACCACGATGTCGTTGCCCAGCCCCAGCTACACGATCACCCTGCGCGTGGAGGTGGCCGCCTCGCAGCGTGCCACGAGCTCGGTGGTAGCGGCCGTGGCGGACGCCGGGGCGGCGGTCATGGGCGTGGACATCGCCCACTCGACGTCGCACGGGCTGGTCGTGGACGTCACGTGCGACACGGTCGACGCGGAGCACGGTGAGCGGGTCGTGGCGGCGGTGAACGCCCTCGAGGGCACCGAGGTGCTCAAGTCGAGCGACTCGACGTTCCTGATGCACCTGGGCGGCAAGATCGAGGTGACGAACAAGGTGCCGCTGCGGACGCGCCGGGACCTGTCGCGTGCGTACACGCCCGGTGTGGCGCGCGTGTGCCTGGCCATCGCGGACAACCCCGCGGACGCCCGCCGGCTGACCATCAAGCGCAACACGGTGGCCGTGGTCACCGACGGGACGGCGGTGCTGGGCCTGGGCGACATCGGCCCGGCGGCGGCGCTGCCCGTGATGGAGGGCAAGGCGGCCCTGTTCAAGGAGTTCGGCGGCGTGGACGCCTGGCCGGTGTGCCTGGACACCACCGACACCGACGAGATCGTGCGGATCGTGAAGGCGATCGCGCCCGTCTACGGGGGCGTCAACCTGGAGGACATCGCGGCGCCGCGCTGCTTCGAGATCGAGACGCGCCTGCGGGCCGAGCTCGACATCCCCGTGTTCCACGACGACCAGCACGGCACCGCGATCGTGGTGCTGGCGGCCCTGGTCAACGCCCTGAAGGTGGTCGGCAAGGACCTCGCGGAGGTGCGGATCGTCGTGTCGGGCGTGGGCGCGGCCGGCAACGCGATCATCCGGCTGCTCAAGGCCCAGGGTGCACGGCACGTCGTCGCGTTCGGCCGCGACGGCGCCCTGCACCCGGGCGTGGCGACCGACGACCCGCACCGCCGCTGGCTCGTCGACAACACCAACACCGACGGCTTCTCCGGCACGCTGCAGGAGGGCCTCAAGGGCGCCGACGTGTTCATCGGGGTCTCCGCGGGCGGCATCCTGACGGGCGCGGACGTGGCCCAGATGGCGAAGGACGCGATCGTGTTCGCGCTGGCCAACCCGACGCCGGAGGTCGACCCGCTGGAGGCAGCGCAGACGGCCGCCGTGGTGGCCACGGGGCGCAGCGACCACCCCAACCAGATCAACAACGTGCTGGCCTTCCCCGGCCTGTTCCGGGGGCTGCTGGACACCGGAGCCCGGGACATCACCACCGAGCTGCTGCGGGTCGCGGCGCTCGCGATCGCGGACGTCGTGGCGCCGGAGGAGCTCAACAGCGCGTACATCGTCCCGGGCGTGTTCGACCACCGGGTCGCCGACGCCGTCGCGGACGCGGTACGCGCTCAGGCGTAGGCGACCGGGGCGGCGTCGGCGGGCGGGATCAGCCCAGCATCCCGTCGAGCGTGGCGTTCACGGCGCCGCTGACCAGAGCGGCGGCACCGAGGACCATCACGAGCAGGGCGCCGGTAGAGGCCACCAGGGGGATCCACCAGCGCACGGGCTCGGTCGCCGTGGTGAAGACCGGACCGTTGTCGGCGCGGTCGAGAAAGGGGTCGTTCGTGCTCACACTGTTTCTCACACCCTCATAGACGTCCGGGACGGCGAAAACGATGCCGGTACGGGATAACGTTTCGGGAACGGTCACGCCCGGCGGGACGGCGGCACCACCGCGGAGAGTTGAGGTCAGCGTGAAGCACATCGGTTTCCTGTCCTTCGGTCACTGGACGCCGCACCCCACCTCGGCGACCCGCTCGGCGTCGGACGCCCTGCTGCAGTCGATCGACCTGGCCGTGGCGGCCGAGGAGCTGGGCGCGGACGGCGCCTACTTCCGTGTGCACCACTTCGCCCGCCAGCTCGCCTCCCCGTTCCCGCTGCTGGCCGCGATCGGCGCCCGCACCAGCCGCATCGAGATCGGCACCGGCGTGATCGACATGCGCTACGAGAACCCCCTGTACATGGCCGAGGACGCCGGCGCCGCCGACCTCATCTCGGGCGGCCGCCTGCAGCTCGGCATCAGCCGCGGGTCACCCGAGCAGGTCGTGGAGGGCTACCGGTACTTCGGGCACGAGCCCGCCCCCACCGACGACGGCGGCGCCACCATGGCCCGCGAGCACACCGCCCGCTTCCTGGAGGTGCTCGACGGCGAGGGGTTCGCCCAGCCCAGCCCCCGCCCCATGTTCCCCAACCCGCCCGGGCTCCTGCGCGTCGAACCGCACTCCGAGGGGCTACGCCGCCGCATCTGGTGGGGCGCCGGGTCCCGCGCGACCGCGGAGTGGACCGCCACCCGGGGCATGAACCTCATGTCCTCCACGCTCCTGACCGAGGACACCGGCATCCCGTTCCACCGGCTGCAGGCCGAGCAGATCCAGCGGTTCCGCGACGCCTGGGCCGCCGCGGGCCACGAGCACACCCCGCGGGTCTCGGTCAGCCGCAGCATCTTCCCGATCACCGACGAGCGCGACCGCCGCTACTTCGGCACCGAGGTGTACAGCGAGGACCAGGTGGGCCACCTCGACACCGGCCGCGCCCGGTTCGGCAAGACCTACGCCGGCGAGCCCGACGCCCTCGTGGAGGACCTGCGCGGCGACGAGGCGATCCAGGCCGCCGACACCCTCCTGCTCACCGTGCCCAACCAGCTCGGCGTCGACTACAACGCCCACGTCGTCGAGAACGTCCTGACCCACGTGGCACCCGCCCTCGGCTGGCGCTGACCCACGGCCGGGCCCACCGGCGCCTTCGCGCGTGTACGGTAGCCAACGATCCACCAGAACGGAGTAATTGATGGCCAGGCCGAGCTCGCTGCACGACTACGCCACCCACGCCCCGAGCGTCCTGGGCATCGACGTCGAGGCGAGCATCCTGCTGCGCCAGTACGGCGCTGACATCAGCGCAGCGAGCAGCACTCCCGCCGCTGCTCGCTGCGACCGGGTCGAGGCGCTCGCGGGCGACGGTCCATGCATCGACGCGATGGACGAGCTGCGTGTCCGGGTCGTGACCGACGTGGCCGCGGAACAGAGCTGGCACGCCTGGCGGACGCAGGCGGTCGACGAAGGTTTCGCCACAGCGATCGCGGTGCCCGGCGAGGTCGGGGGGAGTGCAGTGATCGCGCTGAACCTGTACTCGCGCGACGCCTCACCCTGGGACGCCCGGGCGCTCGCGGCCGCCGAGTCGTACACGCAGCTGGTCGCTGCCGCGGTGCGCCTGCACCTGGAGGTCGCGGAGCTGGAGGACCGGGCCACGGGCCTGTACCGCACCATGTCCGACGAGGTCGCGATCCAGCGAGCCGTGGGCACCATCATGGCGACGAACGACTGCTCGGCCCAGGAAGCCGCCCGCATCCTCGACAGCGCCGCGGCGACCCGGGGTGTGAGCCGTCGCGAGGTCGCCGAGACGATCCTGCGGACCCTGGCCAGCGAGGAGTCCTGATTCACGGCGGCGCCCTGCGAGTGACTCGCGCGATGCGACAATAGCGGCGAGGAGGGCATCACGACGTCATGGACAATGCCGAGATCCTGGCGCTTCTCGCGCAGACTCTGGCGCGGGGGCAGACCGGGCACCAACCAGAGCAACCACTCGCTGCACGCCTGTGCGACGCCTGCACGGAGATCCTCGGCGCGCAGGCAGGGATGATGAGCCTGTCGTCGGCGAGCGAACGCCTGACGATGCGCATCGCCGAACCCGCCTTCGCGCAGATCGAGGACCTCCAGGCCGTGCTCGGCGAGGGGCCCGCGCTCCTCGCGTTCGCCGAGGGGCGCACCGTGGTGACGCACCTCGGCGCGACGGCGGACCTGTCGACAGAGCTGACCGCCGACGTGGCGGCCGACGGCGCGGGCCGGTCCGGGTCGCGCCAGGCCGACGCGTCCGCGTTTCCGATGTTCACGGCGATGGCCGCGGCGATCGAAGGCGCCGTCAGCGTGTACGCGGTCCCGATGCGGCCCCTGGGCCGGGTGATCGGTGTGCTGACCCTCTACCTGCGGGGCGACGTCCGCGGGGGACGCCTGGCCCGTTCGCTCGAGGAGGCGGAGTTCCTGGCCGACGCGGCAGGAGCCGCCCTGCTGGGGGATCCCGACACGTTCGACGTCGGCACCCAGCCCTGGTGGCCGCAGCGCGCCCGGGTGCACCAGGCGACGGGTGTCGTCACCGCGCAGCTCGGGATCCCGCCCGCCGACGCCCTGGCGGTCCTGCGGGCTCACGCCTTCGGCCGCGCGTCGTCCCTGGAATCGGTCGTCGACGACATCCTGGACCGTACGCTGACGTTCTCCCATGACGGGACCGACCCTGGCACGGGAGGTATCGTCACCGACCAGGACCCACGAACTGAGGAGCCATGACACCCCGCGATCCCGCCGACACGCTGGCGACGACGATGTCCGTGCTCCTGCGCGACCACGACGTGACCGGGCTGCTGTACCGCGTCGTCCGGGACGCGACGCGCCTCACCGGGTCCGACGCGGCCGGGCTGCTCGTGCGGGGACCGTCCGGGGGGCCGGAGCTCCTGAGCGCGACGTCGCACGCCGCCGCCGAGCTGGAGCTGCACCAGTCACAGGTGGAGGAAGGCCCCTGCGTCGACGTGCTGGCCACCGGCGCGCCCATCGAGGTGGCCGGAGCCGACACCCTGCTCGAGCGGTGGCCCACCGTGGGCCGCCTCGCGGTCGCGGCCGGCTTCCGTTCGGTGCACGCCTACCCGCTGACCTGGCGAGGCACGGTGCTGGGCGGGCTGAACCTCTTCTGCCGCGACGAGCACCTGCACACCGACGAGCAGTCGGCCACCGCACGGACCCTCGCCGACATGGCAGCCCTCGTGCTGGTCCAGCCCGAGCACCTCGACGAGACCACCCTCGCCGACCGGGTCGCCACGGCCCTGGCCGGGCGCGTGATCATCGAGCAGGCCAAGGGCGTGCTCGCCTTCCAGGACGGCGTCAGCACCGAGACCGCCTACACCACGCTCGTCGAGCGTGCGGACAGGGACGGTGGGTCCCTGTCCGCGACGGCCGACTTCATCGTGCGCGGCGCCCACGACGACTGAGCGGGACCCTCACGCGGCGCAGGGCGTGCCGGGCCGGGCAGGCGCCATCGACGTCGCCGCCCCGGCACCCACACCCGCCGGCACCACGGCCGGCGCCCGCCGTGCCAGCTCCCGGACCTGGTCCAGGGCCCGCGCACGCGACAGCACGTGCACGTCCGACCACGGCCCGCGGGCGCCGTCAGCGACCGCCGTCAGCCGCGGACGCTGCACCGTCCACCGCTCCCAGTGCCGCACGAACTGCTGGGGCCGCACCACGCGGCCCCGGTCGAGCTGCCCGTCCAGGGCGTCGGTCAGGGAGACGTCGACCGCGACCAGCACCGGCTCCCAGCCCCGCGCCCGCGCCAGCAGACCCAGGGCACGCCGCCGCACCGGCCGCGTGGCCGTGTCGTGCACCAGCAGAGGCACCGACGTGCGCGGACCGCGCACCACCCGCGCCACCGTCTCCACGGCGTGCAGGCCGTGGACGGCCCACCGGTAGGCGCCGTACGGCACCCACGAGGGCAGCCGGCAGGCGATCCGCCGCCGGTGACGGTCCGGGTCCAGCACGACGCTGCGCGGCACGTCGCGCCCGACCTGGTCCAGCAGGGTGCTCTTGCCCGCCCCGGGGACGCCGCCGACCACGATCATCCGTGGTCCGACCGCCCTCGGGGCGACGGGGTGCGGGGTGCCGGCCTCCTCGGCACCCGGTTCATCAGGTAGGTCAGGGGAGACCGCCCGCAGACGGGCGCCGCGCTCGGCAGCGGGCACGGCGCTCGGCGCGTAGGGACGTAGGGCGGGTGTCGTCACGTGGTCCTCCTCGCATAGGTGGGCCGGGTGAGCAGCATCGCGCGAGCCGGTCCAGGATCACCGGGAACGCCCTGTGCGGGCGCTGGGCGGGTCACCGACCGGAAGCCGACCAAGGGTCCGGCACGAAGGCCGAGGACAGAGCGGGTAGGGGAGAACGACCCTGGTCTGAAAACTTCGGACAAATGCTCATTCCGCTCTGTGGAACGCGCGAAACGGTCGCATTGTTCCCGCTCAGCGACCCGAACCTGGGACAAAGCCGCCCCGCCGTGGCACCATCTGCCCCGTGAGCACCACCCCGGCCAGTGCCCCGGCGAGCACCGCTCAGGACGCTCGCCTGCGCGACCTCACCCTGCTGCGCCGCGTCCGGGACCGCATGGACCGCGACTACACCCAGCCCCTGGACGTCGCGGCGCTCGCGGCGGGGGTGCACATGTCGGCCGGTCACCTGTCGCGCCTGTTCAAGGCCGCCTACGGTGAGTCGCCGTACAGCTACCTGATGACGCGGCGCATCGAGCGCGCCATGATGCTGCTGCGCCGGGGCGACCTGAGCGTCACGGAGGTCTGCTTCGCGGTGGGCTGCTCGTCGCTGGGCACGTTCAGCACCCGGTTCGCCGAGCTGGTCGGGGTGCCGCCGAGCGTGTACCGGGCGGATCCGACGCTGGAGGGCCAGGTGCTCGACACGGCCGGGTTGCCGGCCTGCATCGCCAAGCAGGTGACACGGCCGGTGCGTGAGCCGGTGCGTGAGTCGGTCAGGAATCGAGAAGCGCGCACCGGGGCACCGGATCTAGCGTGAGCGTCATGAGCACAGACCAGACCAGTTCTCCGACGGTCACCGTCCATCAGACGTTCCTGCCGCACAGCGACCCGGAGGCCTCGCTCGCGTTCTACCGGGACGCGCTGGGCTTCGAGGTGCTGCTGGACGTGGGGCAGGGCAGCATGCGCTGGATCACGGTCGGCCCGGAGGGCGGGGACACCTCGATCGTCCTGACGCCGCCGGGTGCCGACCCGGGCGTCACCGACGAGGAGCGCAGGACCGTGGCCGAGATGATGGCCAAGGGCACCTACGCCGCCGTGATCCTGGGCAGCTCGGACGTGGACGCCACGTTCGAGCGGGTGCAGGCCGCCGGCGCCGAGGTCATGCAGGAGCCGATCGACCAGCCGTACGGGTTCCGGGACTGCGCGTTCCGTGACCCGGCGGGCAACACCGTGAGGATCAAGCAGCTGTGACGCACCCGGCCGACGAGCACGACATGATCCGGGTGCGTGGCGCCCGGGAGAACAACCTGCACGACGTGAGCCTGGAGATCCCCAAGCGGCGGCTGACGGTGTTCACCGGGGTGTCCGGCTCCGGCAAGAGCTCGCTGGTGTTCGCGACGATCGCCGCGGAGTCGCAGCGCATGATCAACGAGACCTACAGCGCGTTCGTGCAGGGCATGATGCCGTCGCTGGCGCGGCCGGACGTGGACGAGCTCGAGGGGCTGACCACGGCGATCGTCGTGGGCCAGGAGCGGCTGGGCGCCAACCCGCGCTCCACGCTGGGCACCGTGACCGACACCAACGCGCTGCTGCGCCTGCTGTTCAGCCGGCTGGGCACGCCGTCGGCCGGCCCCGCGGTGGCGTACTCGTTCAACGTCCCGGCACGCACCGCCAGCGGCGTGATGACGTCGTCCACAGGCGAGAAGCAGATCGTGCGCGAGGCGGTGTACCACGGCGGCATGTGCCCGCGGTGCGAGGGCCGGGGCACCGTCTCCGACATCGACCTGAGCGAGCTGATCGACGAGGACAAGTCGCTCAACGAGGGCGCCATCACCGTGCCCGGGTACAAGGCGGGCGGCTGGTCGGTGCGGTTCTTCACCGAGTCGGGGTACCTGGACGGCGACAAGCCGGTGCGGGACTACACCGAGACCGAGCGGCACGACCTGCTGTACCGGGACGCGACCAAGCGCAAGATCGGCGGCGCCAACCTCACCTACGAGGGCCTGGTGCCGCAGGTGCGCCGGTCCGTGCTCAGCAAGGACCGGGACGCGCTGCAGCCGCACCTGCGCGCGTTCGTGGACCGTGCCGTCACGTTCGTCACCTGCCCGGACTGCGCCGGCACCCGGTTGGCCGAGGCGGCGCGCGCCTCGAAGGTCCGCGGCCTGAGCATCGCCGACGCGTGCGCCCTGCAGATCAGCGACCTGGCCGCCTGGGTGCGGGACCTGGACGAGCCGTCGGTGGCGCCGCTGGTACGCAGCCTGGGCACCCTGCTGGACAAGTTCGTCGAGATCGGCCTCGGCTACCTGTCCCTGGACCGCCCCTCGGGCACGCTGTCCGGGGGAGAGGCGCAGCGCACCAAGCTGATCAGCCACCTCGGCTCCGCGCTGACCGACGTCACCTACGTGTTCGACGAGCCGACCATCGGCCTGCACCCGCACGACGTGCGGCGCATGAACGACCTGCTGCTGCAGCTGCGCGACAAGGGCAACACGGTGCTCGTCGTCGAGCACAAGCCCGAGACCATCGCCATCGCCGACCACGTCGTCGACCTCGGCCCCGGCGCCGGCAGCGCGGGCGGCACCATCTGCTTCGAGGGCACGGTCGAGGACCTGCGCCGCAGCGACACCCTCACCGGCCGCCACCTCGGCGACCGCGCCCACCTCAAGGAGACCCCCCGCACCCGCACCGGCGCCCTCGAGATCCGTGGGGCGAGCACCCACAACCTGCGCGACGTCGACGTCGACATCCCCCTGGGCGTGCTGTGCGTGGTCACCGGTGTCGCCGGCTCCGGCAAGAGCTCCCTGATCCACGGCAGCCTCGCCGGGCGCGACGACGTCGTCGTCGTGGACCAGTCCGCGATCAAGGGGTCCCGGCGCTCCAACCCGGCCACCTACACGGGCCTGCTCGACCCCGTCCGCAAGGCGTTCGCCAAGGCCAACGGCGTCAAGCCCGCCCTGTTCAGCCCCAACTCCGAGGGCGCCTGCCCCACCTGCAACGGCGCCGGCGTCGTCTACACCCAGCTCGGCTTCATGGACACCGTCGCCACCACCTGCGAGGAGTGCGAGGGCCGACGCTTCCAGGCCGCCGTGCTCGAGTACCGCCTCGGGGACCAGGACATCGCCCAGGTCCTGGGCATGTCGGTCGCCCGCGCCGAGGAGTTCTTCGGCAGCGGCCCGGCCCGCACCCCGGCGGCCCACACCATCCTGCGGCGCCTGTCCGACGTCGGCCTCGGGTACCTCACCATCGGCCAGCCGCTGACCACCCTGTCCGGCGGCGAGCGCCAGCGCCTCAAGCTCGCCACCCACCTCGGGGAACCGGGCGGCGTCTACGTGCTCGACGAACCCACCGCAGGCCTGCACCTGGCCGACGTCGACAACCTGCTCGCCCTGCTGGACCGTCTCGTGGACGCCGGCAAGTCCGTCGTCGTCATCGAGCACCACCAGGCCGTCATGGCGCACGCCGACTGGATCGTCGACCTCGGGCCCGGGGCCGGGCACGACGGCGGCCGCGTCGTCTTCGAGGGCACACCCGCCGACCTCGTGGCCCGGCGGTCCACCGTCACGGGGGAGCACCTCGCCGACTACGTCGCCGACCGCGGCATCGACAGGGTGCCCGAGCGCGCGTCCCGCTGAGGCACGTCAGGCGACGTCCTGCCGCAGGACGTCGCCCAGCGTGCGCGGCTCCCGGCCCGTCAGCCGCAGCACCTCACCCGACACCACACCCCAGCGGTCCTCGCGCACCGACGCGAACATGCTCGCGTACGCATAGGTCCACCACGGGTCCTCGCCCGCCCCGGCCAGCTCCCGCGCCAGGGCGGGCGGCGGCACGTCCGTGTACCGCACCGGCCGCCCCGCGACCTCCGCCAGGACGGCGGCCACCGCGTCCAGGTCCAGCGCCACCGGACCGGTCAGGTCGTGATGCGTCCCGCTGGGCCCCGCGACCGCGAGCGCCGCCAGGCACCGCCCCACGTCGGCCCGGGACACCAGCGACACCCGCCCCCGCCCGGCCGGCACCCGCAGCTCGCCCGAACCCAGCGCAGGCCGCAGGAACGCCCCGAAGAACTCCGCGAACAGACCGGCACGCGCGAACGAGAACCCGCACCCGCTGTCCTCGAGCAGCCGCTCCGTCCACCCGTTGGTGAAGGCATAGCAGAACGGCGACGACACGTCGGCGTCCACCCCGCTGAGATACACCACGTGCCCCACGCCGGCGTCCACCACGGCCCGCACCACGTTCTGGTGGTGCACCATCATCCGCGCGGCCTCACCGTCGCTGGACACGAACACCAGCACCTCGACCCCCGCCAGCGCCGCCCGCAACGAGCCCGGGTCCTCGTAGTCGGCATACCGGACCACCACGGCGCTCGCGGCAGTGGGTACGGCAGTGGGTACGGCAGTGGCCACCGCTTCGGGGCGGCGGGCGAGCGCGACCACCTGGTGCGTGTCCTCGGCGGCCAGCAGGCGCACGACCTGGCTGCCCAGCGTGCCGGTCGAACCGGTGACGGCGATCCTCACGGCCGACAGGCTACCCGCGGGCCGGGGGAGCGGGGGATCAGGTGCCCGCGCGCACCAGGCCCGACTCGTAGGCCCGCACGACCATCTGGGTGCGGTCACGCAGGTCGAGCTTGTTCAGGATGCGCGACACGTGCGTCTTGACGGTCTGCTCCGCCAGGAACAGGTCCGTCGCGATCTCGGCGTTCGACCGGCCCGCGGCGACCAGCTTCATCACGTCCAGCTCCCGGTCGGTCAGCGACCGCACGGACGCGTCCGGCACCTGCGGGCGCGTCGGGCGTGCCGCGTAGTCCGCGATCAGCGCCCGCGTGATCTTCGGCGACAGCAGCGCCTCACCCTCCGCGACCACGCGCACCGCGTGCGTGAGCTCCTCGGGCGGGGAGTCCTTCAGCAGGAACCCGCTCGCCCCCGCCCGCAGCGCCGAGAACACGTACTCGTCCGCGTCGAACGTCGTCAGGATGATCACCTTCGGCACCACGCCCGGCATGCCCAGGACGGCGCGCGTCGCGTCCAGCCCGTTGACCTTCGGCATCCGGATGTCCATGAGCACCACGTCCGGGCGGGTCCGGCGCACCACCTCGACGATCCCGACCCCGTCGTCGGCAGTCCCCACCACGGTGATGCCCTCGTGGGCCTCCAGGAGCGCCGCGAAACCGGCACGGATCATCGACTGGTCGTCGACGACCAGCACGCGGATCGCGTCGGCGTCGGACTGTGGCACCCCCACAACCTAACCGACCCAGCCGGGTGCGACACGCACGTACCTCTCACGGGTGACGCGCCGCACCCACCCCACGGCATAACCTGCCCGTGATGGACCACCCACACCCCACCCGACGCCGCCGGCTGCGCTCGCTGCGCTCCCTGGCCCGGCTCGACCTGACCGCGTCCTCGATCGCCCGCCGCGAGGTGGTCTGGCTCTGGACCGTCGTCATCGTCGCCGCCGTGACCCTCGCCGCCGTCGGCTGGCCCGTGACCGCCACCGGCTACGACACGCACCCCGCCGCGGCCATGAGCCTCACCCTGCTGCACTGCTCCGCCGCGATCCTCGCCGTCCGCTGGCCCTGGGCCGGCCTCGGCGCCTCCGTCGCGGCAGCCCTCCCGCTCATGGTCGTCACCTCCCACGCCGACCCCGTCTGGCCGTGGCCCTGGCCCGTCACCGTGCTCCTGACGCACTGCCTCACCGTGCTCGTGCTCGCCCTGCGCCACCCCTGGTACTGGGCCGCCTCCCTCTGGCTCGCCGGCGCCATGCTCACCGTCCTGACCCCTGCCGCCCTGTCCCACCACCTCACCCAGGGCGGCGTCGCCAACGGCGTCGTCCTCGTCTCCCTCAGCGGCGGGATCGCGCTGGTCGGCGTCCTCATGCGCCTGTGGATCCTCAGCATCGTCCGCATGGAACAGGCCGAACGCCTCAGCGCCGCCGAGACCGGCCGCCGCCGCGAGCTCGAGGAACGCAACCGCATCGCCCGCGAGCTGCACGACGTCGTCGCCCACAGCATGTCCGTCATCACCGTCCAGGCCACCACCGCCCGCTACCGCCAGCCCGGCCTCGAACCCGGCGTCCAGCAGGAGTTCGAGGAGATCGCCACCTCCTCCCGCCGCGCCCTGGCCGAGATGCGCGGCCTGCTCGGCATCCTGCGCGGCCACGACACCGCCCCCACCGCACCCCTGCCCGGCCTGTCCGACATCCCCGAGCTCGTCGAGTCCACCCGCGCCTCCGGCATCGAGATCACCTACACCGGCACCACCGCCGTCGTCCCCGAGGCCGTCGGCCTCACCGCCTTCCGCGCCGTCCAGGAAGCCCTCTCCAACGCCCTGCGCCACGCCCCCGGCTCCACCGCGACCGTCGACCTCACCCTCACCGACGACGGCCACGACCTCGTCGTCCGCATCACCAACACCGCCCCCGCCCGCGACGACGAACCCACCCCCGGGGCCCGCCTCGGCCTGGCCGGCGTCCGCGAACGCGCCGCCGCCCTCGGCGGCACCGTCACCACCGGCCCCACCCCCGACGGCGGCTTCCAGCTCACCACCGTCCTGCCCGTCACCGAGGACGACCTCCCGCTCCCGTAGACCCGCGGAGGGGCTACTCACGTAGGGGGTCCGAATGGCTCCCGCGGGGGACGCGCCGCCCGAGACCACGTTCCTAGGTTGACGGCATGACGACGACCGAAGCACCCCCGCGGCCGGCCCGGCAACGACGCACGGCCCGCAACGCGCAGACCAACGACTACTTCGACCTCGTCGAGCGCGCCAACGCCGCGGGCCTCATGGGCCGCCGCGCCGGCTGGTACGTCGGCCGCACCGCCGTCGTCGCCGGCGCCCTGGCGCTCGCGTTCGTGCTGCTGCTGACGCTGGGGCAGACCTGGTGGCAGCTCGCGGTCGCCGCGTTCTTCGGCGTCGTGTTCACGCAGGCCGCCTTCCTGGCCCACGACGGCGGGCACATGCAGGTCTTCGCGAACGGCCGGCGCAACGAGTGGTTCTCGCGGATCATCGGCAACCTGGTGGTCGGGCTGAGCATCGGCTGGTGGAACCGCAAGCACAACCGGCACCACGGCCACCCGAACGTGATCGGCAAGGACGGCGACATCGACACCGGCGCGCTGGTGTTCGTGCCCGGCGAGGAGGTGGGCCGCACCGGCTTCCTGGGCTGGGTGACGCGCCGCCAGGGCTGGCTGTTCTTCCCCATGCTGGCACTGTTCGGCCCGGTGCTGCACGCCAACTCGGTGCAGACCCTCGCGACCGTCCCCGGCATCAAGCACCGCGTCTGGGAGAGCGTCCTGCTGGGGGTGCGGCTGATCGGGTTCCCGGTGCTCGTGGTGCTGACGCTCGGTCCCGCGCTGGGCCTGTCGTTCCTGGCCGTGCAGCTGGTCGTCTTCGGGGTGTACATGGGTGCGACGTTCGCCCCGAACCACAAGGGCATGCCGCTGCTGCCCAAGGACAACACGGTCGACTTCCTGCGCCGGCAGGTGCTCACCTCGCGCAACATCCGCGGCGGCCGGTTCGTGGAGTACGCGATGGGCGGCCTGAACTACCAGGTCGAGCACCACGTCTTCCCGCGGATGCCCAGCGTGAACCTCCGTCACGCCCGCCCCATCGTGCAGGCGTTCTGCGCCGAGAAGAACATCCCGTACACCGAGACGGGGCTGATGGAGTCGTACCAGATCATCGTCGAGTACCTGAACCGCGTGGGTCTCGGGTACGCGGACCCGATGGACTGCCCGATCGCGGCGCAGTACCGGTAGTCGCCCGGGTGGTGCGAGCGGCGGCGTGCCCGGGGTCCTCCCGGGCACGCCGCCGCTCGCTGCTGTGCGGTATCAGGAGGCGGGCGCGACGCCGTCGAGCAGGGCGACCTCGTCGGGCGTGAGCCGGAGGTCCCCGGCGGCGACGTTCTGCTCCAGGTGCGCCACGCTGCCCGTGCCGGGGATCGCCAGCACGTGCGGGCCCCGGTGCAGCGTCCAGGCCAGGCGCACCTGCGCGGGCGTGACGCCGTGCGCCTCGGCCACCGCGGTCAGCTCCGCCTCACCGGCCGGAGCCTGCTCGGTGGTCTCCTCCGTGGTCTGGCCGGTCCGGGTCGACCCGGGCGGGGTCGGTGCCGCACCCGCCACCGCGAAGAACGGCACGAACGCGATGCCGTGCTCGCGGCACAGCGCGAGCAGCGCGTCGGCGGACCGGTTGGTCAGACCGTACTGGTTCTGCACGCACACCACGGGCGCCACGGTCAGCGCCTCGGTGAGCTGCTCCGGCAGCACGTTGGAGACGCCCAGGTGCCGGATCAGGCCGGCGTCACGCAGCTCCGCCAGGGCGCCGAGGTGCTCGGCCACCGACCCCCGGTCCTGCTCGTGCGCGGTGCCCCAGCGCAGGTTCACGACGTCGAGGTGGTCGCGGCCGAGCTGCCGCAGGTTCTCCTCGACCTGGCCGCGCAGGTCCTCGGGCCGCGCCATCGGCTCGAACCCGCCGTCCCGGGACCGGGCCGGGCCGACCTTCGTGGTGATCACCAGGTCGTCCCCGTAGGGCTGCAGGGCCGTGCTGATCAGCTCGTTGGCCGACCGTGTCGCGGTGAAGTAGAACGCCGCGGTGTCGATGTGGTTCACACCGAGCTCGACCGCGCGGCGCAGGACGGCGATCGCGTCCTCCCGCGGACGCGGCGGGTCCCAGGGCATGCCCATGAGCCGCATCGCGCCGAGTCCGACGCGCTGGACTGTCCGGTCGCCGAGCTGCCAGGTGCTTGCTGCTGTCGTCATGCCTCCAGCCTCACGCCGCACCCCGCTCGCCCCCGCACGATGGCAGGTTGTTGCCGACCTTGGCGCGGGGGAGTGGTGGGAGGCAGGATCGTGGTCATGCAGACCGGCCAGGCCGTCACCATCGTGCGCGGGGAGCAGGAGCTCATGGAGCGCACGACCCACCTGTTCGCGACGGCCACCGACGTCGCCTGCACCGCCAACGACCTCGCCACCTGGGCCGCCGCACAGACCTCGGACGAGCTCGCCCGCGTGATTCGCCGGCGCCGGCCCGGGGACGCGACGATCCGCAAGGTCTACCGCTCCGCCCTGCTGCTCGACCCGCTCGCGTCCCGCGGGCTGGCACGCGACCACGACCGGCACGGCGCGCAGATCCGCATCTCCACCGCGGAGATCAACGAGACGATCATCCTCGACCGCCGGCTGGTCATCCTCGCCGGAGACCTCACCGCCGGGCAGCGCAGCTACAGCGTGATCACCCAGCCCGAGACCGTCCAGGGCGTCATCTCCCTGTTCGAGGCCGCATGGCGCTCCGCCACCGACCTGGCCGTCTACGACGCCCGCATCGCTGACATCCGCCGCATCGCACCCCAGGTGCTGGACCTGCTCGGCCAGGGCGTCAAGGACGAGACCGCCGCCCGCATGCTCGGGCTCGGCGTGCGCACCTACCGCCGCAGGGTCGCGGAGCTGATGGAGGCGCTCGGTGCCGGATCCCGGTTCCAGGCGGGCGCCCGGGCCCGGGAGCTCGGCCTGGTCTGACGGCAGGCTGGTCCGGGTACCGGGGGAGTGTCGGTGGCGGGTGCGAGACTCCTGCCGTGAGCCAGCGCGCACCCGTCCCCACCGACACCGTCCAGCGGATCGCCGCCGTCCTCGACCGCCTGCCCGAGTGCACCGAACGCGACGCCTGGACCGGCGTCGCCTGGCAGGTACGGCACGCCACCGTCGCACACCTGTTCGGGGGAGAGGACGGCAAGGTCCGCGTCACGTTCCGCGCCGAACCCGGCGAGGTCGAGGCGTTCGCCCACCTCGGCGGCCCGTACTTCAAGGCCGACTGGGGCACCGACGTCGTCGGCCTCGTGCTCGACGAGCACACCGACTGGGACGAGCTCGCCGAGCTGCTCACCGACTCGTACTGCGTCCAGGCACCGCGCGGCCTGGCCGCACAGGTCGACCGGCCCGGACCACCGCCCGGCACACCGCCGGACGGCTCGCTAGCCTCGTGACATGACCGACCACGCCACCGCCGAGGCCTGGGTAAGCGACTACGAACGCCTCTGGCGCACACCGGGCACCGACGCCCTCGGCGAGATCTTCACCGACGACGCCACCTACCGCACCTCACCGTGGGCCGAACCCGTCGTCGGCCTGCCGGCGCTCGCGGAGCTCTGGGAGGCCGAGCGCGACGGGCCGGACGAGCAGTTCACGCTGGGCGCACACGTCGTCGCGGTGGACGGCGGGACGGCGGTGGTGCGCGTCGACGTCCGGTACGAGCCGTCCGGTGACCGGTGGCGAGACCTCTGGATCCTGGAGCTCGACGCCGACGGCCGCTGCACGTCGTTCGAGGAGTGGCCGATCGCGCCAGGAGGCTGAGCTCTGGGCGTGCGTTCTGGCGATCCGATAATGCACATTATGTCATTTCGGCGCGAGGAACGGCGCTGGGAGGCAGCTCAGACGGTCCCCTCTGGGCGCGCCTGCGTGTCCTTGGACAAGCTTGCGCGTCGAGCGCCTCTGCGGTCGCCCTGTGACGCACATGGTCGACGGGCACACAACTCGCCATCTGGCCTGGGTCCCTGGCCTGGATCCGTGGCCTGGGTTCCTGGCGTCGGTTCCTGGCGTCGGTTCCTGGATTCGGTCCTTCGCAACGGGCTGCCTGGCGACTTCGGTCGGTTGCGCCGAGATCGGTCGCTCGATGGACCGATCTCGGCGCAACCGACCGAAGTCAGGTGTGGCATGGGTGCAACCGACCGAAGTCAGGTGTGGTGCGAGTGCAACCGACCGATCCCACCCCCCAGACCGACGCCCACCCTGCTGCTCTAAAGCATTGTGTATAGCGCAACACAACCCTCTGCAACGCTCAGCGAAGAGCACCACGCTACCAGCGGGTAATTCGGGCGCCCACGACCGCCCCGGCGTCCTACGCTCCGAGGACGATGAACCTCTCCGGCGTCTTCGACCTGACCGCCCGCACGGTGCTCCTCGTGGAGGGCGAGAGCGATCGTGCCGCGATCGAGGCCCTCGCGTCCCGGTGGGCCCTCCCCCTGGGTGCGCACGCCGTGCAGGTCGTGCCGATGGGTGGCGTGACCAACGTGGGCCACCACCTCACCGCCCTGGCGGCGCACCCGGTCCCGGTCCGGGTCGGCGGCCTGTACGACTCCGCGGAGGAACGCGTCGTGCTCAAGGCCCTGGAGCGGGCGGGCAGGCGTGTTCCCGGCGATACCACTCCCCTGTCGGCGCTCGGGTTCTTCGGGTGCGAGCGTGATCTGGAGGACGAGCTCGTGCGTGCGCTCGGCGTCGACGGCTGCCTGGAGGTCATCGCGGCGCAGGGTGCGTTGCGCAGCTTCGAGCGGCTGCGGCGCCAGCCCGCCCAGCAGGGCTGGACCGTGCCGCAGGTGCTGCACCGGTTCCTGGGCAGCGGCAGCGGGCGCAAGGAGCGGTACGCCAGGCTCTTCACGGAGGCGATCCCGCAGGGCCGCGTCCCGGAGCCGCTCGACGGCGTCCTGCGCTGGGCGCTGCGCGACGAACCACCGCCGCCGCTCCCCTTCGAGACCGAGGCTACTTCGCTCTGAGCGCCTTCAAAGCGAAGCAGCTTCGGTCTCGAAGCCGATCGACGAGGGTCGCGCGCGGTTCAGCCGCCGGACCTGACGCCCAGGGCCGCGGATGTCAGGTCCGGCGCCGGTCAGGGGCGGGGGGTCAGGGGCGGCGGGGGTCCAGGACGACCATGCCGGCCCGCGGTGCGGTGTCCATGGTGGGCAGCAGCCGCGCGGCCTCGGCCAGGCCGACCACGCGGTCCAGCAGGTCCTGGGGGCGCAGCGCCCCGGAAGCGACCAGGTCGAGCATCTCCGGGTAGTCGGCGGCGGCCATGCCGTGGCTGCCGAGCAGGTCGAGCTCCCAGGCGATGACGCGCCCCATCGGCACCCGCGGGCCGCCGTCCACGGGCGGGAACAGGCCCACCTGCACGTGCCGGCCGCGTCGGCGCAGGCTGAGGATCGCGTCGGCGCACGCCTGCTCGTTGCCGACGGCGTCGACCGCGACGTGCGCGCCGCCGCCGGTCAGCTCGTGCACGGCGGCGGGGACGTCGAGCCCGGCCGCGAGCGCCGTGGGGTCGGTGAGGAGGGTGTGCTCGGCGCCGGCGTGGTGGGCGGCCTGGAGGGCGGTGGGGTTGCGGTCGACGGCGATGACGTGGGCGCCGCGGGCGACGGCGATCATGACGGTGCTGAGTCCGACGCCGCCGGCGCCGAGGACGACGACCCACTCCCCTGCGGTGACCTGGGCGCGTCCGGCGAGGGCGCGGTAGGCGGTGGCGAAGCGGCAGCCGAGGCTGGCGGCGGTCTGGAGGGTGAGGTCGTCGGGGACGGCGACGAGGTTGGCGTCGGCGGCGTGCAGGGCGACGAGCTCGGCGTAGGAGCCCCAGTGGGTGAAGCCGGGCTGGGTCTGGTGGGGGCAGACCTGGGCCTGGCCGGTGCGGCACCAGTGGCAGGTGCCGCAGCCGCTGACGAAGGGGACGGTGACGCGGTCGCCGACGTGCCAGCGGGTGACGTCGGGGCCGACCTGGGTGATGGTGCCGGCGAGCTCGTGTCCGGGGACGTGGGGCAGGGTGGTGATGTCGGTGTCGTGGCCGGACCAGGCGTGCCAGTCGCTGAGGCACAGGCCGGTGGCGTGGACCTGGACGACGACGCCGTCGTCGGGTGCGGTGGGGTCGGGGACGTCGCGGACGTGGACGGGTCCGTGGAACTGGTCGAACTGGATGGCGCGCACGTGCGGATTCAACCACGGTGCGGGCGGGTGGGTGGCGGGGGTGGTCTCGTCGCAGGTCAGGGGTGCATTCCGGCATATCGGGAGTGTCAGTGGCGGCGCCTAGGGTGACGGTCATGGTCGCTCCCCCGCGCCTTGAGCGCATCACTGTCGCAGAAGCCGTCCGTCGTTATCTGGCGGCGGTCGAGGTCGAGACGATCCGTGGTGTCCTGTCTCCTGCCACGGCGCGCAGCTATTCGCGTGACGTGGCGGAGTTCGGGCGGTTGGCGGGTCGTGACCGGGTGCTGGACGACGTGACGGGTGCGGACGTGGACAGTGTGCTGGTGCGGTACCAGTCGGCGCCGGACGCGCGGTACGCGGATCCGG
Organism: Promicromonospora thailandica; assembly: GCF_024171955.1. Lineage (GTDB taxonomy): Bacteria > Actinomycetota > Actinomycetes > Actinomycetales > Cellulomonadaceae > Promicromonospora > Promicromonospora thailandica. Next base: position 110,361 of record NZ_JAMTCS010000008.1, read on the forward strand.
GGCGCAAGGCTGGTCCGGGGCGCAGCACGGCGACGGTGAACCGGTTCCGGCAGTCGGTCACGCGGTTCTTCGGGTATGCGGCGCGGGAGTGCTGGGTGCAGGCGGACCCGATGCAGTGGGCGGCTCCGCCGGCGAAGGTGCGGGGTTCGTTGCGGACGGCGCGGACGGCGTTGTCGGCGGGTGCGGCGCGGAGCCTGCTGGCCACTGCCCCGGCGCAGGCTCCGGCGCGCACGGACCAGGACCTGGCGGCGCGGGACCGGTTGGTGGTGGCTCTGCTGCTGGTGCTGGGTCCGCGGGTGTCGGAGCTGGCGCGGGCGGACGTGGCGGACGTGACGCGGGAGCCGGGGCATGCGTCGTGGCGTATCCGGGGCAAGGGTGGCAGTACGCGGACGGTGACGTTGTCGCCGCCGTTGTCGCGGGCGCTGGACGACTACCTGGCGGTGCTGCGTCCCACGTTGGCGGCCCGGCGACCGCAGGACGAGGACGCGCAGCGGGCGCTGCTGCTGTCGTGGCGGGGCCGGCGGATCGACACGCAGGCGATCCGGGCGCTGCTGGCGCGTGCGGTGGCGCGGATGCCCGCGCCGTACCAGCGGGAGGCGACGCCGCACGCGCTGCGGCACACGACGGCGACGCTGCTGGTCGCCGACGGGTGGGACGTGAAGGTCGTGGCGGAGCTGCTGGGTCACGCGTCGATCGCGACCACGGGGGTCTACCTGGACCGGATCGAGGGTGAGCTGGCGGCCGCGATCCGGTCCCACCCGCTGGGGGCGGCCATGGAGTAACGGCGGAGCAGCGGCGGTGGTGCAGCGGGTTCCGAGTGCATCCCCACCCCGGGGTTGCGAGACTCGGTGTACCCGAACGAGGAGGCGGCCGATGGGGACCGATCGATGACGGGGCCGACGACCACCGTCCTGGTGACGGGCGCCGGTGGCCCCGCGGGCCGGGCTCTGGGCGCGCAGCTCGCCGCCCGGGCGGCCGCGAGCGCCGGTGAGGGTCGGGTGGAGTGGGTGGGGGTGGACATCGTGCCGGTGGTGGATGCGTCCTACCCGGTGACGGACCGCGCACCGCGAGCTGATGCGTGGGAGTACGCGACCGGGATGCGGGACCTGGTGGTGAGGTATGGCCCGGACCTGGTGATCCCGACGGTGCAGGACGAGCTGGCGCAGGTCGCGGTCCTGGCGCAGGCGCTGGACGGGGGCGCGCGCGGGCGGGTGTTCCCGGAGGCCGTGGGCGGGGTGCTGACGGCGGACCCGGGGCCTGCGGCGCTCGCGGCGGACAAGCTGCTGACGATGCTGGCGCTGGAGGGGGCGGGGGTCCCGGTCCCCCGGTTCGCGCTGCCGACGGACTTCGCCGGTGTCGCCGAGGCGCTGGCGTGGGCGCGGGGGCCTGTGGTGGTCAAGCCGCGGGTGTCGCGTGGCGGTCGCGGGGTGCGGCTGGTGGAGTCGGCGGACGACCTGCCCGGGCCGGACGCGTGGACGGACCTGGACGCGTCGTGGATCGTACAGACGTTCGCTCCGGGTACGGAGTACTGCCCGCAGGTGTACCGCAGGCGCTCGGGCGGGGCCCTCGCCGTGGTGCTGGAGAAGACGGTGCTGAAGCAGGGGCGGGTCGGCAACGCGGCGGCCGTCGTCCGCCCGCGGGAGGGCACGCTGCCCGACGTCGAGGAGGTGGCACGGGCCGCTGTCGCCGCGCTCGGGCTGACGGGGCCCACCGACCTGGACGTGCGCCGCGACGCCACCGGCGCGCCCGTGGTGCTCGAGGTCAACGGGCGGTTCGGTGCGAACAGCGCCCGCGCGCCCGAGCTGCTCGCCGCGGTGCTGGACCGCACATGAACGACGTCCTGACCGCGGTGACGGTCGTGTTCGGCGTGACCATCCTGCTGGTCGGCGTCGGACGGTTGCTGATCGTGCCGTGCGCCCTGTGGTTCGAGGCCCGCCACCGGCGCCTCCCGGCCGGGACCCCGCCGCACGCCGGCACGATCTTCGACCCGCCGCCGGCCGCGCCGCCGTCGATCTCCGTGATCGTGCCCGCCTACAACGAGGGCGTCGTGCTCGACGCGTGCGTGCGGTCCATCGCCCGCAGCGACTACCCCGACTTCGAGATCGTCTGCGTCGACGACGGCTCCACCGACGACACCTACGCCCAGCTGCGGGCGCTCGCGGACGAGCTGCCCCGGGTACGAGCCCTGACACAGCCCAACGCGGGCAAGGGGGCCGCCCTGAACCGGGGCGTGCGGCACGCGCGCGGCGAGCTCCTCGTGCTGGTCGACGCCGACGGCGTGTTCCGCCCGGACACGCTGCGCGAGATGGTGCGGGCCTTCGGCGACCCCCGCGTGGGCGCGGTGTGCGGCGACGACCGGACCGTGAACCTCGACCGGGTCCAGACGCGTTACCTGGCGCTGGTCAGCCACGTCGGTACGGGGCTGGTGCGTCGCGCCCTGGACGTGCTGCGCTGCCTGCCCATCGTCTCGGGGAACACGGGCGCGTTCCGGCGTGACGTGCTGGAGCGCACCGGTCCCCTGCGTGAGGACACCGTGGGTGAGGACCTGGAGCTCACGTGGCGGGTCTACCGCGCCGGGTACCGGGTCGCGTTCGCGCCCCGCGCCCTGGTGCACGCCGAGTCGCCCTCCACCCTGCGCGGCCTGTGGAAGCAGCGGGTGCGGTGGGCGCGCGGACTGCTGCAGACCGTGGGCCACCACCGGGACATGGTGGGCAACCCTCGCTACGGCATCTTCGGCCCCTACCTGGCCCTGACCGTGGCCACCCAGGTGCTCCTGCCCGTGGTCCAGGTCGCCGCGTTCGTGGTGCTGGCCGTCCTGGCGGCCCTCGGCGACACCGCCACCCTGCCCGGCACCCTCTGGGAGGTGGTCCTGTTCACCGGCCTGGCCCTGTCGGTGGTGCTGCTGCTGGTCGCCGTGCTGCTGGACCGGTCACCGGGCGACCTGCGGCACGTGTGGACCCTGCCGCTGTGGCCGTTCTACTCCGCGATGATGAGCCTGGTCATGCTCCGCGCGATCTGGCTCGAGCTGCGCCGCGCCGACAACCGCTGGAACAAGCTCGACCGCACCGGCACCATCTCCGTGGATACCACCGCCGCACCGCCCACCCGGCGGCGACCGTGAGCCGCCCCACGCGCCGCACGGCAGCCACCCTGTCCGTGCTGGCAGCCCTGTCCGGCTGCACCGGCGACCCCGTACCACCCACCGTGGACCGCCCCGTGGTGCGCGCCGACCACGTGCAGTCGGTGAGTCTCGGCATCGAGGACGTGATCGACACCGAGCAGGACTGGGACGCGGTCCGCGAGCGCCTCGACGCCGCGCACGTCAACATGGTCAGCCTCGCGGCCGGGCGGGTCGAGTTCGTCGCGTTCGACTGGCAGGCGCACCCGGACGCGGTGGCCGAGTCCGGCGGCGACCACCTGGCCGACGCGATCGACCAGCTCGCCCAGGGCCCGGACGGTGAGCTGCGGCGGGTGGACCTGCTGATCGACGCGCTCGTGCCCCGGTGGATCGAGGAGGACCCGTCGGTCGGTGGTGTCGGGGAGGACGGTTCCCGGTCGAGGTACGCGCCGTCGGCCACCGCGATCCACGACGGGCCCGTGGGCGACCGGTACGTGGAGCTCGTCGAGGAGCTCGCCCGCCGGTACGAGCCCGACCAGATCACGTTCACCGAGCTCAAGTTCGACGACGAGACCTTCGGCGACGACGACGCGGCCCTGTACCGGCGGATGACCGGTGCCACGGACTGGCCGCGGGAGGCCGACGGCAGCATCGACCACGACGCCCCCGAGATCGGGCAGTGGCGCTCGCAGGTGCTGGCCGACTTCCTGGACCGGACGTCCGCGGTGCTGGACGACGTGGCCGAGGAGACCGGCAAGCGCACCGCGCTGGGGATGGACGCGCTGATCAACTGGGCGGACCCGGCGGCGGGGGTGCCGGCCGCGGGCCTGAGCTACCCGCTGCTGGCCCGGTCGGCGGACCGTGTGGTGCTGTGGGGGTATCTCGGCATCGGGGACCACTCCCCGCAGGAGCTCGAGCAGGTGACCGCGGCGCTGGCCCGGGCGGCCACCGACGTGCCGATGGACCGGTTCATGGTGTCGGTGGGGGTGTGGGACCACGGGGCGCCGTCCGGAGCGATCTCGCCCGAGCTGATGGCCGACGGCGTGCGCGCCGCGAGCACCCACGGGATCACGGCGGTCAACGTCACGCCGTTCACGCTCATGAGCCCGGAGCACTGGGCCGCCCTGGAGCGGGTGTGGACGCGGCTGCCGCCGACGAGCCCGTCCTCGGTCACTCCGTCGGGCTCTCCGTCGGGCTCTGGACCGGCAGGGTGATCGTGACCCGGGTGCCCGCACCGGGCGGGTGGTCCACGGCCACGCTGCCGCCGTGCGCGGCCACGGTGGCCGCCACGACCGGCAGGCCGAGCGCCACCCCGCGGACCGGTCCCGTACCGCCGAGCTGGCCGGCCGGCACGGGCGGGCCTGTGTCGGTCACCTCGACCACGACCCACCGGTGGTCGGAGCCGTCGCGCACACCGTCCGCCGGCGGCTCGACCCGCAACGTCACGGTGCCCCCGCGCGGTGTGCGGCGCACCGCGGCACCCAGGAGGCTGTCGATCGCGAGCGCCAGCACCTCCGGGTCCCCGGACAGCCGCACCTGGTCGGGTATCAGGGGCACCAGCGCCACCCCGGCGGTGCGGGCCGCCGGGGTCAGGTCGGTCACGCAGCCGCTCGCCAGCGCCGCCAGGTCGGTGTCGGCACGGTCCGGCTCGAACGTGCCGGCGGCCAGCCGCGCACTGACCAGCAGCTCCTCCACCAGGCGCAGCATCCGCCGCCCGTTGCGCTCGATCACCTCCACGTGCCGCCGCTGCTCCTCGCTCAGGTCGCTTACCCGCAGCAGCTGCGCGTACCCGATGACGGCGCTCAGCGGCGAGCGCAGCTCGTGACCGACCACACCGAGATCGTCGCCGCCGCTCACGCGTGCCTCTCCTCGACGGCGTGGCCCGCGTGCCCGCGGGCCACCGCCGGGGGGACAGGCGTCAGCCGCATCGTGGACCGCACCGTCTCCAGCGGCTCCGCGTACCGCCCCTGCGTGAACCGCGACCAGTACCGTGCCGTGGCCCGCACGATGTCCTCGTCCATGTAGTCCCGGTGCGCCTGCGACACGAAAGCGCGCAGCATCCGCAGCTTCGTCTCCAGGTGCTCGTCGATGTCCACGAACCGGTTCGGCTGGTAGGCGATCGTCGCCGACGGGCTCTGGAAGCACGCCAGGTCCGCGACCGCCCGCGACGCGACCTGCACCGCCTGGTGCACCGCCCGGTGGTCCTGGTGCCGGTCGTTGTTGCTGTGCGTGTACACCTGGTCCGGCCGGTACTCCCGGATCACCTCCTCCACCGCGGTGATCGGCCCCGACGCCGGGTCCAGGTGCGTGTCCTGGAACCCCAGGTGGATCAGCTGCGCCCCCACGATCTGCGCCGCCTCCTGCGACTCCCGCTGCCGCGCCACCGCGTCACCACCCACCGCGCCGCCCGACATCGTCAGGATCACCAGCCGGTCCCCGCTGGCGGCGTGCGCCGCAAGCGTCCCGCCCACGCCGATCTCGACGTCGTCCGGGTGGGCACCGACCGCCAGCACCGTCCGGCTGCGCGCCGCGGCCCGGCGGTCGCGGCCGCGGCGCAGGAGCGTGGTGGCCCGCTCGACCAGCAGGTCGACGTCGACGGGCTTGACCAGGAAGTCGTCGACGTCGCCGCGCAGGGCGCCCACGGCGTAGTCCACCCGGTTGTGCGCGGTCAGGATGATGACGGGCACGCCCACGGCCAGGCGGTGCACCTCGGGCAGGATCTGCAGGCCCGACCGGCCGGGCAGCTCCACGTCGATGACCACGAGGTCGAACTTCGCGTTCTGCAGGGCCGCCAGGGCGCTGTCCGCGTCCGTGGCCAGGACGACGTCGACCCCCGCGTGCTGGGCCAGGACCGTGCGCGTGAACTCGCCCGCGTCCGGGTCGTCCTCCACCACCAGCGCGGACCAGGAGTGGGACGACCCGCCGGCCCCGTCGTCGGTCATGCGTCCTCCTCCACGCAGGGAGCAACCCGCCCCCCTTGGTCGTGCCCTACCCGGCCTGCACCTCCGACGGTAAGCAGGAAACCGCCGGTGCGCACACGGCGGGCGCGCACCGGCCGGGAGGTGGACGATGGAAGACCCCGAGGAGGCGAACGACACGTGCGCACGACATGCGACCGGACAGCGACCGGACCGGCACGCCCATGACCCGGCGGATCCTGGTGGTCGACGACGACGACGCGATCCGCGACGTCGTGCGCACCGGCCTGGAGGTCATCGCCGGGTGGCGGGTCCAGCTCGCCACCCACGGCGCCGAGGCCCTGCGGCTGTGCGCCGCCGACCCGCCCGACGCCGTCCTGCTGGACGTGATGATGCCCACCATGGACGGCCCCACCACCTACGCCCGCCTGCAGGACGACGCCCGCACCCGCGACGTGCCCGTCATCTTCCTGACCGCGAAGGTGCAACCCGCCGAACGACGCCAGTACGAGGACCTCGGCGCCGCCGGCGTGCTCGCCAAGCCGTTCGACCCGCTCACCCTGCCCGCCCAGATCGCGACCCTGCTCGGCTGGCCGCCGGACCCGCCGTCGAGCCCGCCCCAGGACGGCTGACCTGCGGGTCCCGCACCTGTGACCTACGCTCGGCCTCATGGGGCCGCGGCGCGACGCTGCGCAGTCACGCAGCAGTTTCACACTGTGGTGCTGGATCTCCGGCACCGCGCTGCTCCTGCTCGTCGTCGTCCTGTCCAGCCCCCTGACCCAGGCCGTGCGCGAACAGGTCGCCACCACGGCCATCGCCGCGGCGGGCATCGTCGCCGCCTTCAGCTGCTGGCACCGCGCCGCCCGGTCCACCGGCCGGCGCCGCCGCGCCTGGGGAGCCCTCGCCCTCGGCGGGCTCGTCGGCCTGGCCGGCAACGTCTGGGCCACCCTGGCCGGCAACCCCGAGACCGGCGACGTCGCCTACATCGCCGCCCTCCTGCTCGGCGTCGTCGGACTGTCCCTGTTCCCCGCCGTGCGCCCCCGCGGCCGCGAGCTGGTCCGCATGCTGCTCGACAGCACCGTCGTCGGCGGCTCCGTGCTGTACATCGCGCTGTTCGCCCTCGCGCAGCAGGCCGGCACCCCCCAGGGACAACCCACCCTCACCGCCTACACGCTGCCCGTCGTCGACGCCCTCCTGGCCACCCTCGCCGTCCAGCTCATGACGCGCTCCGGCACCGCCGAACGCGTCCCCCTCGTGCTGGCCGGCAGCGGGTTCGTGCTCTACGCCGTCGCCGACGTCGCGTTCGCCCTGCTGTCCGCCCAGGGCGACTTCACCTTCGGCAGCCCCGTCGACGCCGGCTGGGCCGGCGGCTACGTCGCCATCGCCGTCGCCGCACGCCACCCCGCCGCCTCCGGCAGCCCCGTCGTCGACCGCCCCGGCCCCGGCACCCCCGTGCTCGGCACCGTCGTCACCTTCCTGCTGTTCTTCGCCGCCGCCCTGGTCCGTGTCGTCCAGGCCAGCGACCAGACCCTGCCCTGGATCGCCAACACCCTCTGGGTCGCCGTCCTGGTCGCCGTCGTCACCCGGCAGATCCTCGTCGTCGTCGACAACGAGTCCCTCCGCCACGGCCTCGAACGCCGCGTCCAGGACCGCACCGCCCAGCTGCGCTCCCTGGCCAGCGAACGCGAACGCACCCTCGAGTCCGTCGCCGACGGCATCTACGGCGTCGACACCACCGGCCGCGTCACCTTCGTCAACGCCGCGGCCGCCTACACCCTCGGCGTCACCGCCACCGACCTCGTCGGGCACGACGCCCACGCCACCTTCCACGCCCCCGGACCCGACGGCACCCCCCTGCCCCCCGAAGGCTGCTACATCACCGAAGCCCTCCGCGACGGCATCACCGTCACCGCCGAGCAGGACCTCTACGTGCGCCCCGACGGCAAAGAGGTCCCCGTCGAGGTCACCGCCAGCCCCCTGCGCGACGACGACACCATCCGCGGCGCCGTCGTCGTCTTCCGCGACGTCACCGAACGCCGCGAGGTCGAACGCATCAAGGACGAGTTCGTCTCCGTCGTCAGCCACGAGCTGCGCACCCCGCTGACCGCCATCCGCGGCGCCCTCACCCTCCTGGACAGCGACGCCCTCGCCGACTCCCCCGAGCAGAGCACCCGCATGATCCACATCGCCCTGACCAGCAGCGAACGCCTCAGCCGCCTCGTCGACGACATCCTCGACACCGAACGCCTCGAAGCCGGCACCACCCAGCTCCACCTCACCGACCACCCCCTGGACACCCTCGTCACCGCCGCCGTCGACCAGGTCTCCGTGCTCGCCGACGACGCCGGCATCACCCTCCACGCCGCCCGTTGCCCCGAGACCGTCCGCGCCGACGCCGAACGCATCGTCCAGACCCTGACCAACCTCCTGGGCAACGCCGTCCGCTTCTCCCCCGCCGGCAGCACCGTCCACGTCACCGCCACCCCCGTCGGCGACCTCGTCGAGATCCGCGTCGACGACCAGGGCCGCGGCATCCCGCCCGACAAGCTCGAGACCATCTTCCGCCGCTTCGAACAGGTCGACGCCTCCGACACCCGCGAACGCGGCGGCTCCGGACTCGGCCTCACCATCGCCCGCAGCATCGTCGAGGGCCACGGCGGCCGCCTCTGGGCTGTCAGCGACGGCGAGGGCACCGGCTCCAGCTTCCGCTTCACCCTCCACCGCGCCGCGACCCACCCCGAACCCACGACCCCACCCCACGACACCGCCGGCCGCCCCGGCCGGGCCGACCAGGTCATCGTCGTCGACGACGACCCCTACGTCGTCGACGTGCTGCGCAGCGTCCTCGAGCAACGCGGCTACGACGTCGTCGGCCACACCGACGGCCAGGCCGCCCTCACCACCGTCCGGCACCACCCGCCCGCCGCCGTCGTCCTCGACCTCGCCATGCCCGGCACCACCGGCACCGAGGTCCTCAGCGACCTGCGCCAGTCCGCCGCCACCGCCGACGTCCCCGTCGTCATCCTGTCCGCCACCCGCCCCCACGACGCCCTCGAGACCGCGGCGCTCGCGGACGACTGGCTGGTCAAGCCCGTGGACCCGGACCGCATCGCCGAGACGGTGCGGGACGTCATCCGCCGCCAGCCGCACCACGGCCGCGTCCTGGTCGTGGAGGACCACCAGGACCTGCGCACGGTCGTGGCCACGGTGCTGCGCAACGCGGGTCTGGTCGTCACGACCGTGAGCACCGTGCGCGACGCGCGGGCCGCCCTGGCGCACGGCGCCGACCCGGACGTCGTGGTGCTCGACCTGACGCTGCCCGACGGCGACGGCCGCGACCTGGTGGCCGACCTGCGGCGCGACGGCCGCCTGCGCCGGGTGCCGCTGGTCGTCTACACGGGCACCGAGGTCAGCACCGGGGAACGGGACGACCTGCGCCTGGGCAGCACCGTGTTCCTGACCAAGGGCCGCGCGGCACCCGACGCCGTGCTGCGCAGCGTGCTCGACCTGCTGGACGCCGCGACCGGGCGCGGCACCGAGGACTCCGAAGACATCGGGGACACCGAGGACCGGGCCGCGCCGCACGGGCCCGCCGACCCGCCGGAGCCGGACCGGCACCCACCCGACCCCCGACCGAGGACGAGGAACCGATGACGCAGCCCCTGACCATCCGTGTGAGCACCGGCACCGGCACCGGACGCACACCCCTGGCCGCGTTCGACGCCGCGCTGGCCTCCGCCGGCGTCAGCGACTTCAACCTGGTGCGGCTGAGCTCCATCGTCCCGCCCGGCAGCCAGGTGCTGACCGTCGAGGGGACCGACCAGCTGCGCGGCGGCCACGGGGACGTGCTGCTCTGCGTGTACGCGCGGGCCCACACCTCCCTGCCCGGGCACGAGGCCTGGGCCGGGGTGGCGTGGTCGCGGCACGAGGACGGCAGCGGCGCGGGCCTGTTCGTGGAGCACGAGGGCCCCTCGCACGAGCAGGTCAACGCCGACCTGACCCACAGCCTGCAGGACCTGTCGGCCACGCGCGGCGACCGGTACCGCCCGGAGGGCCGCCAGGTCACCGGCATCACGTGCGTCACCCTGCCGGTCTGCGCCGTGGTCGTGGCGACGTTCCGCCGGATGGGCTGGGAACGCGGCTGGGAACAGGGCTGGGAACAGAGCCGGGACCGAGCAGCCGGGGAGCAGGGCGGGGCGTCTCGTGGCCGCTGACGTCGCGTTCGAGACCGTGGTGACCGGTGCGGTCGCCGAGCTGTTCTGGGACCTGTACCGGGAGGCGTTCGAACCGTTGCGCACGCGCGCGGCGGCCCGGCACGTGCTGCACCGCGAGGAGTTCGACGACGAGCTGGCCGACCCGCGCGTGACCAAGCTGCTGGCACGCGACGAGCAGGGCACGCCCGTCGGGCTGACGACCCTCGCCACCGACCTGGCCGCGGTGCCGTGGGTGAGCCCGGAGTTCTTCGCCGCCCGCTACCCGGAGCACGCCGCGCGCGGTGCCGTGTGGTACATCGGCTTCACGCTGGCGCACCCCGGGCGGCGCTCCACGCGCACCTTCATGGACATGATCGACGCCCTCGTGGAGCACCTGGCCCGCCACCGGGTGGTGTGCGCCTACGACGTGTCCCGGTTCAACGACGACTCCCTGCGGTTCGCCGACAACCTGCGCCGCCACCTCGAGCGCACCCGCGACGTCACGGTGGAGACGGTGGACCGGCAGTCGTACTACGCCACCACGTTCCACTGAGCGCCACCGGGCGCCACCGGGCGCCACCGAGCGCCGTGGTGGCCCGTATTTCCGGGTCCGCCGAGGTGGGAGCAGGTACCGTGAGGGCGTGGCCTCCCGCAACATCCCTCGTAACCTTCCCCGGCTCACGCTCGACCTGCCCCCGGGATTCGTCCGCCAGGTGCGCACCTTCGCGACCCGCGCCGCCGTGGTCGCCGCCGCCGTGCCGGTCACGGCGGCCGTCGCGCTGACCGTGACCGACCTGGTGCGCCGGCGCGTGCACCCGCTCACGACGAAGTTCCCCACGGAGAAGCCGCTCACCGAGCACATCGACGAGACCACCACGACCGTCTACACCTACGGCGCCGACCTGTACGACGCCATGCTGGAGGCCATCCGCGGCGCCCGCCGGTCGGTCATGCTCGAGTCGTACATCTGGAAGGACGACGAGACCGGCCGCGAGTTCAAGCAGGCGGTGATCGACGCGGCGGCCCGCGGCGTCGACGTGTACGTGATCGTGGACGGGTTCGCCAACCTCGTGGTGCCGTACTCGTTCTTCCGCTTCCCGCCGAGCGTGCACGTGCTGCGCTTCCCCGTGCTGCGCCGCGGTATGGCCTACCTCAACGTCCGCACCTCGGGGCGCGACCACCGCAAGATCCTCGTGGTCGACGACGAGATCGGCTTCGTCGGCGGCTACAACATCGGCTCCCTGTACGCGACGCGGTGGCGCGACACGCACGTGCGCCTGGAGGGCCCCTCGGTGTGGGAGCTGCGCAACGCGTTCGTCGACTTCTGGAACCGGCACCGCAAGCCCCGCCACCCCGTGCTGACCGACATCGGCTCCAACACGTGGATGCCGCACCTGAAGGCAGCCCGCAACGCACCCTCCGAGCTGGTCTTCCCCATCCGCGGCATCTACCTGGACGCGATCGACCGGGCCACCAGCCACGTCTACATCACGCAGGCCTACTTCATCCCGGACCACGACATCCACGCCGCGCTGCTGGCCGCCGCCGCGCGCGGCGTCGACGTCCGCGTGCTGGTACCGCACCGCTCCAACCACGTCGTGGCGGACTGGCTGGCCCGCGGCCACTACGCGTCGCTGCTGCGCGGCGGGGTGCGCATCTTCCTGTACCAGGGCGCGATGGTGCACGCCAAGACCGCCACGATCGACCGCCGCTGGACCACCATCGGCACCGCGAACATCGACCGGCTGAGCCTGACCGGCAACTACGAGGTCAACCTCGAGATCGTCGACCCGGGCCTGGCAGGCCGCATGGAGGACGTGTTCGCGATGGACCTGTCCAACGCCACCGAGCTCACCCTGGCCCAGTGGGAGGCCCGCGGGGCGCTCGCCAAGATCGGCGAGTACCTGCTCATCCCGCTGCGCCCCCTGCTGTGACCTGATCTGCCGCGACCTGAGCTGCCGTCACCGGAGCGGGCGCCCCCTCCCACCGGGTCCGCGGCAACGCGTCCGGCGCCTCCCGCTGCAACCACGTCACCAGACCCTCGCGCACCAGGCACCGCAGGTCCCACAACGCCGAGCTGTCCGCCGCACTGACCAGCGCCCGCGCCCGCACCACCCCCGACACCGCCGCCGTCACCTGCAGACCCACCGTCCGCCCGTCCCACAACCGCGACGCCCGCACCAGACGCTCCAGCTCCGCCCGCATCGCCCCCACCGGCACCCGGAAGTCCACGTCGACCTCCACCGTGCCCAGCACGTCCGACGACCGCCGCGTCCAGTTCTCGTACGGCGTCGTCGTGAAGTACGTGCACGGCAGGATCAGCTTGCGCTCGTCCCAGATCCCCACCACCACGTACGCCAACGTGATGTCCTCGACCCGCCCCCACTCCCCCTCGACGACCACCACGTCACCCACCCGCAACGCGTCACCGAACGCGATCTGCAACCCCGCGAACACGTTCCCCAGCGACGACTGCGCCGCCAGCGCCGCCACCACCGACAGCACACCCGCCGACGCCAGCAGGCTGGCGCTCGCGGCCCGCGCCTCCGGGAACGTGAACAGCACCGCGGCGCCCGCGAGCACCGAGACCAGGCCGACGGTGAGCCGCCGCACCACCACGATCTGCGTCCGCAGCCGCCGCGCGTTCAGCCCGTTCAGCCGGTCGGTCACCCGCCGCAGCGCCCGGTCCTCGGCCACGACGGCGACCGTGCCGACCATCCACGCCGAGCTCAGGATCAGCGACACGACCACGACGTGCTCCAGCACGGGGAACCACGGGTCGCGCCGGTTGGCGGTCGACCACACCGCGATCCACATCGCCAGCACCACGAACGTGGCGTGGGCGGGCCTGCGCAACCGTAGGGCCGCCACCCGCAACGTCGCGTGCCGGCGGCCTACCGCCCGCACCACCCTGGACAGCACCACGACCGCCACGAACGCGACGCTGCCGGCCAGGACCGCCCAGCCCAGCGTCACGGCGAGGTTGGTCGCCTGCTCGATCTCCTCGTCAGCCACGTGACCACCCTCGCCCACCCTGCCCGGTCCGTGCAAAAACCCCGAACCGGGCAGGGTGGTGGGGTGGTGTCACACCGTCAGCGACTGCCCGGGCGCCAGCCGTGCGTACGTGTAGTCCCCGCCCAGGCGGGCGGTGTCCAGCCACCGGCCCACCAGCCCGAGGCCCGTCGGGGACAGCAGACCGTCGTGGATCGGCACCACGGTGCCCGCGGGCACCGCCCGCGCCATGTCGATCGCCTCGCGCAGCTTCATCCACGGGCCCGACACGGGCAGCAGCAGCACGTCCAGCCGCCCGCCCGACACCTGTCCCGGCTCCTCGAACGAGTCGCCCGGGTGGTACAGGCTCTGCCCGCCCACCTCTGTCAGGTAGGTCACGTTCACGGGCAGCGGCGGCGTGTCGGGGTGGATCTGCGCGTGCACGCCCCCGCCGACCCGGACCCGCGCCTCGCCGATCTCCAGCACGTCCCCCGGGGACACCGCCTGCACCCGTTCGGCGGGCGCACCGGCGGCGACCAGCGCCTCGACGGCGCTCGGCGGCGCCCACAGGCGCGCGTCGGTGCGGGTGCGCAGGTGCTCGACGACGGGGGCGGGGTCCAGGTGGTCGATGTGGTCGTGCGTGACGAGCACGGCGGTCGCGTCGGTGAGGGCGGTGTCGTCGCTGAGGGATCCGGGGTCGAGGGTCAGGCGTGCGCCGTCGGGCAGGGTGATGCCGACGCAGGCGTGACCGTGGAAGGTGAGCTGCATGCTCGCAGGCTACGCCTGCGAGCCGCGCGTGCCGGCCTGGGTGGGTGGGTGGCGGGTCAGACGGCGGAGCGGGCGGCGCGGCGTCGGGCGAGCTCGTCGCCCGCGACGGCGGGGACGTGCTCGCCGTCCTGCGGGTCCTGGTCGCCCTGGTCGATGGTCTCGGTGGGCATCTGGGACAGGGTGCCCTCGATCTCGCGCCAGACCCTGCCGACGGCGATGCCGAACACGCCCTGTCCGCCGGCGACGAGGTCGACGACCTCGTCGGGCGAGGTGCACTCGTAGACGCTGGCGCCGTCGGACATGAGGGTGATCTGGGCGAGGTCCTCCACGCCGCGTTCGCGCAGGGCGGTGACGGCGGTGCGGATCTGCTGCAGGGACACGCCGGTGTCCAGGAGCCGCTTGACGACCTTGAGCACGAGGATGTCGCGGAAGCTGTAGAGCCGGTGCGTGCCGGAACCGGTGGCGGGCTTGATGCTGGGCTCCACCAGGCCGGTGCGGGCCCAGTAGTCGAGCTGACGGTAGGTGATCCCGGCGATGTGGCATGCCGTGGTGCCTCGGTAGCCGGTCGTGGCGTCCTGCTCCGTCAGGTCCTCACCGAAGAGGAGACCCTGCGCGCCGTGCGGGACCGTAGCGCGTGTGGCTCTCTCACCGCTGGTGTTCACTGTGCCTCCTGGGGTGTCGTGGCCACGCTATGGCGCGTCGAAGGTGATTTCAAAGATGCGCGCCGTGAAACGTCCCGGCGTGTCGCGAGATGCCCGGCTGAGGCGGGTCTGGCGTCAGCCGTTGCGTCCGCCGCCGGGGCTCCCTCCGCCCGGGGGTCCGAGGAAGTCCTCGGGGGTGACGTGGTCGAGGAAGTCGCGGAAGCGTTCGACCTCGGCCTGCTGGTCGACGTCGACGATCTCGACGCCGGCCAGGGCGACGATCTCGGCGGAGCACAGGACGGGGCTGCCGGTGCGGACGGCCAGCGCGATGGCGTCCGAGGCGCGCGAGTCGAGGTGCACGCCGTTGCTCAGCACGAGCTCGGCGAAGTAGATGCCGCCCTCCAGGGCGACGATCTCGACACGTTCGAGGGTGACGCCGACGGCGCCGAGGACGTCCCGCAGCAGGTCGTGCGTCATGGGGCGGGGGGTGGCCAGGCCGGCCTGGGCCATGGCGATGGCGCTGGCCTCGCGGGCGCCGATGACGATGGGGACGGCCAGGTCGGCGGCGCTGTCCAGCAGCAGCACCACGATCTCCTGATCGCGCTGCTGCTGTCTGACTCCGAGGATCTCGACGGGGACCATCGGTACGTCGTCCGGCCTCACTCTTTCACCGTACGGCGTCGGGCGGTCGCTCGTCGCGCGCTCGGGACAAGTTTTTGGTCACGTCGTGGTCCGCGCGCGGCGAGATCCTGGGCGGGCGCGGGTGAATCCCGGCGGCCAGGGGTCGGGTGGGGCGCTCAGGCGAGGTCGTCGATGCCCTGCCGGATCCACGCGGCGTGCAGGCGGGTGAACAGCTCGCCCATCTCGCCGGCCATGCTGGCGGCGCGGCCGCGGGCGGCGGAGGCCTGCTGGCTGCGCAGGGGGGCGACGACCTGGTCGACGAGGGTGACCTGCCGGTCGGCGGCGGTGCGGAAGGAGCGCAGGTGCCGTGGTTCGATGCCGTACTGGGACAGGGCGCCGGCGATGCGGGCGACGTCGACGGCCGCGGACCCGAAGGTGCCGCCCGTGGCGGGCAGGAGCCCGGCGCGGGCGAGGTCGTCGACGAACTCCTCGGTGACGCCCGCGGCCTCGGCGACCGACCGCGCGGTCCACCGGCGGCGTGCGGGGGCGCCGGTGGTGGCCAGGCGTGGTGCGGGGTGCTCCGCCGAGTCGGGGTCGGCGTCCATCGCGGCCAGGCGTTCCTTGATGGCCTTCAGCGGCATGTAGCTGTCGCGCTGCTCGGTCAGCACGAAGCGCAGCCGCTCGACGTCGGCCTGGCTGTACTGCCGGTAGCCCGAGGGGGTGCGCACGGGTTCGATCAGGCCCTGCTCCTCCAGGAAGCGGAGCTTGGAGTGCGACACGTTCGCGAACTCCTGGCCCAGGGCGCGCAGGACGTCGCTGATGCGCATCGTGGCCTGCCGGGAGATGCCCCGGGGCCAGGGCGTGGCGGCGTCGTCGGCGCCGCGACCCCGCTCGGGGTCGCGGCCGGCGCGTGCGGCGCCCGCGGTCACGGGGCGGGCGTCCCCGCGGCCCACTGCGCCGGTGCCTGGGGGCTGGCGTGGAACGTGAGCCGGAACTTGCCGATCTGCACCTCGTCGCCCGTGACGAGCGTCGCGGCGTCGATGCGCCCGCGGTTGACGTAGGTGCCGTTCAGGGAGCCGATGTCGCGTACGACGAACGAGTCGCCCTCACGCACGAACTCGGCGTGCTTGCGGGACACGGTGACATCGTCCAGGAAGATGTCGGCCTGCTCGCTGCGCCCCGCGACCGCACGGCCGGTGTCCAGGAGGAAGCGGGCGCCGAACCCCGGGCCGCGCTGCACGATCAGCAGGGCGGAGTGCCGCGGCAGGGCGGCGACGGCTGCGGCTTCTTCCGGGCTGAGCGCCGTGCGGGGCGCCTGCTCGTCGGAGGTCGGGAACGCGATGCGACCCAGGTTGGCCGTAGTATCGGGCCCGACCGGATGGGCGCTGGGGTCCGTCATCAGGTCTCCTCGGGTGCGGGGGTGGGATGCTTGCGGGTACTGCTGTCCGGTCAACGCCTGGGGCGCCTGCCGGGTTCCACTCAACCTACCTTGATCAGGTTCGGAGCGGGAACCGGGGCCGGGGAACCAACCCGGATAAAACTACCCACGTCAGAGCGGTTGCGCATGCCGGCTCACCCGTCCTCGGGCTCGGCGTGCTCCGGCTCGCCCGGAATCCGGACCGCATCCACCGTGACCTGGTCGGACACCGTGGTGACGGCCTCCCCGCCCTCGTCCCGGACGCGGGGCAGCGCACCGCCGGGGATCTCCAGGGCGCGGTCGATGGTCTGCGGGTCGCCGATCACCGTCCACTCGTACGGGGAGGCGACCGCGGCGCCGTCGAGCACGACACCGCCGCCCGAGTCCACGAAGTAGCTCGTGGTCACCAGCCGCACCCCGTTCATCTCGATCGCCTCCGCACCCGCGTTGCGCAGCTCCTCCAGCAGGTTGAACAGCACCTGCGCCTCCAGCGGCCTGGCGCCGTCGGCCACATGGATCTGCACGCCCGGACCCTGCGCGGGCAGGCGGCCCGACAGGATCCCCTCCTGCTCGGCGCGCTGCCGCGCCAGGTCCCGCGCCGCCTGGTCCCGGCCGTCGGCCGAGCGCAGGTCGTCCCGGATCTCCTCCAGGTCCGAGACCTCCGCGTCGAGCTGGTCGGCCCGCTGCGTCACCTCGTCCAGGAGCCGCACCAGCTCGTCCTGCCGCAGCCCGCTGAGCTGGTCACCGGTCGACTGCCCCACCTGCACCGCCAGCGCGAACCCCAGCAGCAGGCACAGCAGCCCCGTCAGCAGCTCCGAGCGCGTGCCCCGGGGGCGCAGCAGCCGCGCCAGGCGCCGCCACCCCGACACCTGCCGCTCCGGCGCCTCGGGCGTCTCGGGTGTCTCGGGTGTCTCGTCGTCCACGCTCACGCCTTGAAGATGTGCCGGCGGATCGAGGCCGCGTTCGAGAAGATGCGGATACCCAGCACCACCACGACCGCCGTCGACAGCTGCCCGCCCACACCGAGCTGGTCCCCCAGGAACACGATGAACGCCGCCACCACCACGTTCGACAGGAACGACACCAGGAACACCTTGTCGTCGAACAGGCCGTCCAGCATCGCCCGGAACCCGCCGAACAACGCGTCCAGCGCCGCCACCACCGCGATGGGCAGGTACGGCTGCAGCACCAGCGGCACCGTCGGCTGCAGCACCAGCCCCGCGACCACCCCGATCACCAGCCCGACGATCGCGATCATCCGTCCTCCTCCTCGGGTCCCGCACCCGGCCGGGGCACGTGCGCGTACCGCAGCGTCGGAGAGCCCGCACCCGGCAGGAACATCTCCTCGCTCGTGGTCACCTCGTTCTTGATGTCGTACTCCGCGCTCAACAGCTGCAGGAAACCCAGCCCCGCCGACCGCGCGAACTCCACCTGCATGTCCTCCGGGTCACCGACCGCCTCGATCGTGTACGTCGGACCGTTCAACGGCTGCAGGTCCACCAGGATCGCGTCCCCCGCGTTCCGGATCGCCGACAGCGACGTCAGCCGCTGGTCGTTCACCGCCACGGCCTCCGCGCCCGCCGCCCACAGCTCGTTCACCACGAACTGCACGTCCGCGTCCCGCACCCGCGACTCCGCCGGCGCGTCCCCCGGCTCCACCAGCCCACCACCCGACCCGTCCGTCAGCCGCACCACCAGACCCGGACCCCGCACCGCGACCGCACCGTTCACCCACCGGTCCAGCGCACTGATCTCCAGCAGCGCCGACGGCAGCACCCCCGCGCCCTGCAACCCGTCCACCTCCGCGCTCAGGGCCGCCGCACGACCCGACAACGCCTCCACCTGCCCGCCACGCTCCCTGATCTGCTCGATCAGCAGCGCACGACCCCGCGACACCTCCGGCTGCGGCGCTCGCAGGTCCAGGACCGCCACCGTCGTCGCCGCCCCGAGGACCGCCGCGACCAGCAGCATCGTCAGCACCCCCGGCAGACGCCGTCGTGCCGGGGCCACGCCCGTCGTGCCGTCGGCCGCCGCGGCCGCCCGCGCGCGACGCTCCGCCATGAGCGCGTACCCCGGGTCCAAGGGGGCCTCGGTGACCTCCCGCAGGAGCGTCATCGACTCGTCCGGACGCCGTCCCACGGACCGCACCGGCCCACCGGGAGCCGTCACGACCCCGCCACCAGCCGGCGCACCTGCGCCACGTACTGCAGACCCGCCAGCCAGTACAGGCCCACACCCCACCAGGTGAACGCCCAGCCCACCACGTGCGCCACGGCCCCCAGCCAGCCCGGCACCTCCGCCAGCAGCAGCAACGGGAACGCGTACAGCAGGGCGAACGTCGCCACCTTGCCCACCATGCTCACGTTCAGCGTCCCGTACCCCAGCCGGGCCAGCACCGGCACCGTCAGCGCCAGCAGCACGTCCCGCGCCACGATCGCCACCACCAGCCACAGCGGCACCACCTCGCGCCACGCCAGGCCGATCAACGTCACGAAGATGAACAACCGGTCCGCCAGCGGGTCCAGCATCTGCCCCAGCCGCGTCACCTGGTTCAGCCGTCGGGCCAGCACACCGTCGAGCCAGTCCGACACCCCCGACACCGCGAGCACCAGCAACGCCCAGCCGTCCGCGCCCACCACGATCAGCCAAGCGAAGACCGGCACGAGCGCCAGCCGCACCAGGCTGATCACGTTGGGCACGGTCAGCACCCGGGAGCTCATCTCCGCCCCAGTGGACACGCACACCGCCCTTGCTCACGCCGGTTCGTCTCGGCCGCCATCCTACGGTGCAGCCCTTGCGTATACGCACTGGCACGCCGTCGTGCCGCACGTCACGCCCACCACCCCTGTGCCTGAGCACCCCGCACCCGATAGGGTAGGGACACATCCCCTTGGAGTTCGTCGTCTTCCCATGTGCGCACACACCGTGCGAGACAAGGCCCGCAGCCCGCTGCGGGGAAGGTGTTTCGGGAGCGAGCGACGCGAGGGCCCTCACCTCGGCCCCGACTCCCCCACCCGACGACGAACGGTGCACCACTGCATGTCTCTCGACACCCCTGACCTGATCACGCCTACCCCGGACACCGACCAGGCCACCGCCCCCACCGGGCACACCACCACCGAAGCCCCCGAAGCCACGACCGACCAGGCCCCCCAGCCCACCGGCCCCACCTTCGCCAGCCTCGACCTGCCCGCACCCCTCATGGCAGCCGTCGACCAGCTCGGCTTCGTCACCCCCTCCGCCATCCAGGCGCGCGCCATCCCCGAGCTCCTCGCAGGCCGCGACATCACCGGCGTCGCCCAGACCGGAACCGGCAAGACCGCCGCCTTCGGCCTCCCCCTCCTCGCCGCCGTCGACCCCGCCCTGCGCAAGGTCCAGGCCCTCGTCCTGACCCCCACCCGCGAGCTCGCCATGCAGGTCGCCGACGCCATCGAGTCCTTCGCCAGCAAGATGGACGACGTCCGCGTCCTGCCCGTCTACGGCGGCGCACCCTACGTCCCCCAGCAGCGCGCCCTCCGCGACGGCGTCCACGTCGTCGTCGGCACCCCCGGCCGCATCAAGGACCACCTCGAACGCGGCGCCCTCAACCTCGACGACATCCGCTTCCTCGTCCTCGACGAAGCAGACGAGATGCTCCGCATGGGCTTCGCCGAAGACGTCGAGGAGATCTTCGGCCAGGCCCCCGCCAAGCGCCAGGTCGCCCTCTTCTCCGCGACCATGCCCCCCGCCATCCGCAAGGTCGCCGACCAGCACCTCACCGACCCGGTCCAGATCGCCGTCGCCCGGCAGTCCTCCACCGTCACCGCCGTCCGCCAGACCTACGCCGTCGTCCCCTTCCGCCACAAGGTCGGCTCCCTCGCCCGCGTCCTCGCCACCTCCGACGCCGACGCCGCCATCGTCTTCACCCGCACCCGCGGCGCAGCAGAAGACGTCGGCTCCGCCCTCGTCGAGAAGGGCATCTCCGCCGCCACCATCTCCGGCGACGTCGCCCAGAAGGAACGCGAGAAGATCGTCGAACGCCTCCGCACCGGAGCCCTCGACGTCCTCGTCGCCACCGACGTCGCCGCCCGCGGCCTCGACGTCGACCGCATCGGACTCGTCGTCAACTTCGACGTCCCCGGCGAACCCGAGGCCTACGTCCACCGCATCGGCCGCACCGGCCGCGCCGGACGCACCGGCGAAGCCCTCACCTTCGTCACCCCCCACGAACGCGGCAAGCTCCGCTCCATCGAGCGCACCATCCGCGCACAGCTCGAAGAAGTCGACATCCCCTCCCCCAAGGACGTCTCCGCCCACCGCGTCAAGCGCACCCTCGACAAGGTCGCCGCACGCCGCGAAGCCGGACGCCTCGAGATGTACACCGACCTCATCCGCACCTACACCCAGGACAACGACATCGACCCCCTCGACGTCGCCGCAGCCATCGCGGCGCTCGCGGTCGGTGACGACGGTCCGCGGGCCCGGGCGGAGCAGGAGGAGTACGAGCGCGAGCGGGCCGAGGCCAAGGCCGCGGCGGCCCGGCGCACGAGCCGGGACGGCGACCGCCACGACCGGTCCTCGGGGTTCTCGCGCGGCCGGTCCGAGGGTGAGCGCGGCATCCGCCGTCCGGCCCGCGGCACCCGGTACCGCATCGCCGTCGGGCACACGCACGGCGTGCAGCCGGGCGGGATCGTCGGCGCGCTGACGGGCGAGGGCGGCATCACCGGCGCCGACGTCGGCAAGATCGACATCTTCGGCAGCTTCTCGCTGGTGGACATCACCGCCCCGCTCGACAACGAGGCCCTGGACCGCCTGGCCCGGGCCCGCGTGGCCGGCAAGCCGCTGCGCATCACGCTCGACCGTGGCGCCCCGCGCGGCGGAGAGCGCGGCCCGCGCGGCGGCGGCGACCACCGTCGTCCCGACGGCGACCGCGGCCCCCGCGGCCGCACCCCGCAGTGGGAGGCACGCAGCTCCCGCTGACCCGCGTATGACAGCGGCCCCGACCCTCGGTGAGGGACGGGGCCGCTGTCATGTCTGCCCGCGACATCTCCACCCGCATCGGCTCCGCTGCCCCGGCCGGCGTGTCTAGGTCCGGTCCGGGGCCTCGCCCAGCTCCGCGACGAGCGCCACCAGCCGGCGCGCCTCCGCCATGCCGTGCTCGCCGTCGGCCCGCTGGATGCCCATGACGGCGAGCACATCGCCGTCGGCCAGGTCGAGGTGCACCCACGGGTCGTTGGGACCGAACCGGACCGTCACGATCTCCGGCCACGCCAGCCGGCGGCTGGACGCGTAGTTCACGACCGTGAGCCCCTCGGGGTCCGGTATGGCGCGCACCGCCCCGAACCGCCACGCGATCACGGCGCCCAGCAGCCCGAACACGATGATCGCCACCCGGTTCGCGGTGTCCGCGCCCTGCCCGGTCGCCGCCAGGGCCACGAACGTGCAGCCGCCGGCCGAGAGCAGTGCGAGACCGTACGCCACCGGCGTGCCGAACCGGCCCCGGAAGGTCCGGAACCGGTGCGCGGCCCGGTCAGGGCCGGCGGCGCTGGATCCCGCGGCCACTGCTACAACCGGGAGGCGTGGATCGAGGTCACGATGATGGCGCGCGCACCGACGTCGTACAGCGCGTCCATGATCCGGTTCGTCTCGCGGCGCGGCACCATCACGCGGACGGCGTACGCGTCGCTGTGGTGCTGGGCCGAGACGGTCGGCGACTCCTTGCCCGGCGTGATCGCCACGGCGTCCTCGAGCCGGGCCGCCGGCACCACGTAGTCCATCAGCACGTACTCGCGTGCCGTGATCACGCCCTCCAGGCGGCGGGTCAGCACCTCGAGCCCGGCGGGGGCCTCGGCGTCGGACCGCCGGATCAGCACGGCCTCCGACCGCAGGATCGGCTCCCCGAACACCTCCAGGCCCGCCGCCCGCAGGGTGGTGCCGGTCTCGACGACGTCCGCGATGACGTCCGCGACGCCGAGGCGCACGCTCGACTCCACGGCGCCGTCCAGGTGCACGATCGCGGCCGGCTCGACCCCCTGCTTGGCCAGGTGCTGGGCCACGAGCGTCGTGTACGACGACGCCACGCGCCGCCCGGCGATGTCGGCGATCTCGGTCACCGGCTCGTCCGTGCCGACCGGAGCCGCGTAGCGGAACGTCGAGCGGGCGAAGCCGAGCCCGAGGTGCTCCACGGCGTCGGCGCCCGAGTCGAGCATCAGGTCACGTCCCGTGATGCCGACGTCGACCGTGCCCGTGCCCACGTAGACCGCGACGTCGCGCGGGCGCAGGAAGAAGAACTCGACGTCGTTCTCGGGGTCCGCGAGCACGAGCTCGCGCGTGTCGCGGCGCTGGCGGTAGCCCGCCTCGCGCAGCATCTCGGAGGCGGGCCCCGACAGGGAGCCCTTGTTGGGTACGGCGATGCGCAGCATCTGGTTGGTTCCTCTCTGGGTGTACGTCGGACCTGACGACCCGGCTCTCCCGGCGCCGGTCCGACCGATGGGGGTCGAACGGCGCCAGGGCCGGGTCACAGATGCGTGTACACGTCCTCGAGGGTCAGTCCCTTGGCGACCATCAGGACCTGCAGGTGGTACAGGAGCTGCGAGATCTCCTCCGCGGTCTCGGTGTCCGACTGGTACTCCGCGGCCATCCAGACCTCGGCGGCCTCCTCCACGACCTTCTTGCCGATCGCATGGACGCCCGCGTCCAGCTGGGCCACGGTCCCGGAACCCGCGGGGCGGGTCAGGGCCTTCTCGGTCAGCTCGGCGAACAGGGTCTCGAAGGTCTTCACAGGCTCAGCCTAGTCGCGGCACGGGTGCGCCACCGGCCGTCGTCCCACGTTCTGGCCATGTCGGCACTATGGCGAGGGCCACGTCGCGGGCCACTCGGCGGGCAGCGAGCCGTCCGCGGCGGGGGTGAGCACGCCCTGGTACGGGGTCAGGAGGGAGAGCGAGCCACCGCCGTCCGTCACGTCCGTCGCCGTGGTCACGAGCAGGACCACCGTGCCGTCCGGCCCCGCCAGACCCGAGGCAGGGTCCAGCGGGTCCCCGGACGGGTAGGCCCCGCCGCCCGTACAGGTCTCCGGCGTGGACAGGACCGCGACCCGCTCGCCCGCAGTGATCAGGGGCCCGGGCGCGACGGCCGCCTTCGCCGCCGCTGCCCCGACTGCTCCCACTGCCCCGGCGAGATCTGGTGTCTGCGCCGAGATCTGGTGGTGCACGTCCAGATCTCGGCGCGAGGACCAGATCTCGCCGGAGCCGCCAGTGCCGCCAGTGCCGTCCCGGGGCTCAAGGACTCGCTCGACGTCGACGAGCCAGCGGTGCGCGTCGACGCCGTACAGGCGCTCGGTACCGTCCCGCTCCACGACCGTGCCGAGCAGCACCGCGCTCGCGTCCGCCGCGGCGTCGGCCGGCGTCTCGAAGGTGACCCAGTCGACGCACGCCTCCCCCGCCGGGCCCAGGGCGGCGCAGCCGGTCACGCCGGCGGGCAGCACCCCCACGAGCAGCAACAGGACCATCCGGGCGGCCCGCCGGGCCGGAGTACGTGTCATACCCCGCTCATGTCCCGGCCCCGGCGGTTCTTGCCATGTGGTGCGGTGTCCGCTCGGCCGTGTGGGGCATGTTCTACGCTTGGCACACTATTTTGCCAGGGCGGACACGGGAGCTCAGAGAGCCACCTGCGCCAGCCCCCGCAGCGTCACCGCCGTGCCGACCGCCGCCTGCGCCGCCTCCGCGCCCTTGTCCTCGCTCGACCCCTCCAGGCCCGCGCGGTCCAGCGCCTGCGCCTCGTCGTCGCACGTCAGCACGCCGAACCCGACCGGCACCCCGGTGCGTACGCTCACGTCCGTCAGGCCGGTCGTCGCCGCCGAGCACACGTACTCGAAGTGCGGCGTGCCGCCGCGGATCACCACGCCGAGCGCGACGACGGCGTCCGCTCCCCCGGCCGCCGCCCGCGCCGCCGCGACCGGCAGCTCGAACGAGCCCGGCACCCGCACCTCGGTCCAGTCCGCCCCGGACTCCCGCAGCGCCCTGCGGGCACCCTCCAGGAGCCCGTCCATCACCTGCTCGTGCCAGCTCGCCGCCACGACGACGACCCGCAGGCCCGTCCCGTCCACGGTCAGTGCCGGTGCTCCAGCGCCGCTCATGCGCACACTCCCTCTGTCTCGTGCTGTGTCTCGTGCTCTGTGCTGTTCTCTGTGTCGTTGTCCGTGGTGCCGTTGTCCGTGCCGTCCTGGACCACCGGTTCCACCAGGTCGATGCGGTGCCCCAGCACCACCCGCTTGGTCTCCAGGTAGCGGTGATTGTGCACCCCACGCCCCACCACCAGCCCACGGCGTCCGACGACGTCCGTACCCGACTCCCGCAGACCGGTCACCTTCGCGGGGTTGTTCGTCAGCAGGGTCACGCCGTCGAGCCCCAGGTCCGCGAGGATCGCGGACGCGGCCCCGTACTCCCGGGCGTCGACCGGCAGCCCGAGGTCCACGTTCGCCTCGACCGTGTCGCGCCCGCCGTCCTGCAGCGCGTAGGCCGCGATCTTCGCAGCCAGGCCGATCCCCCGGCCCTCGTGCCCCCGCAGGTACACGACGGCACCGCCCTCGGCGGCCACCGCCGCCAGCGAGGCGTCCAGCTGGGGGCCGCAGTCGCACCGCAGCGACCCCAGGGCGTCGCCCGTGAGGCACTCGGAGTGCACGCGGACGAGGCGCCCGTCACCGGCGCGCGGACCACCGGCCGGGGTCAGCGCCAGGTGCTCGGCCCCCGTGCGCAGGTCCCGGTACGCCACCACACGGAACTCTCCGTGCCGGATCGGCAGGGACGCCTCGGCGACGCGGCGCACCCGGTCGCCCGGCACGGCGTACAGCGGTGCGGGGTCGTGCGCGCGGCGCCACGCGACGAGCTCGGCGACGGTCAGCACCACGAGCCCCGTCCGGGCCGCCAGCTCCTCCGCCTCGGGCAGACGCATGACCTCGCCGTCGTCCCGGACCAGCTCGGCGATGGCGCCGACGTCGCCCAGGTCCGCACCCTGCCCTGTGCCGTGACCCGTGCTCAGCCTCCCCGCGAGGCGCACCAGGTCCACGGCGGCCTCCGTGTGCCCCGCACGCTCCAGCACACCGCCCGGCCGGGCGCGCAGCGGCAGCACGTGCCCGGGGCGGATCAGGTCGCGCGGGCCCGACGTCGGGTCGCCCAGCACCCGCAGCGTCCGCGCCCGGTCCGTCGCGGAGATGCCCGTCGTCACACCGGCGGCCGCGTCCACCGCCACGGTGTACGCCGTCCCGCGCGGGTCCTCGCCGAACTCCACCATCGGCGGCAGCTCCAGCGCGTCCGCGCGGTGCGCGGGCATCGGCGCGCACAGGTAGCCCGACGAGTGCCGCACCGCCCACGCCACCCACTCGGCGGTGGCCGTCCGGGCCGCCAGCACCACGTCGACCTCGTTCTCCCGGCCGGCGTCGTCCGCCACCAGCACGGGCCGCCCGGCGGCGAGCTCGGCGAGCGCACGCTCGACGGTGGCCGCTGCGGTGCCCAGCTCGGTACCCGCGCTCATCGCGCCACCTCGACGGGGTCGCCGGGGGCCACCGCGCCCGTCGACAGCAGACGTTCCACGTACTTGGCCAGCACGTCCACCTCGACGTTCACGACGTCGCCCGGCACCAGCCGGCCGAGCGTCGTCGCCGCGAGCGTGGTCGGGATGAGCGACACGCCGAACCCGTCGTCCGCCACCCACGTCACGGTGAGCGAGACGCCCGACAGCGCGACCGACCCCTTCTCCGCCACGTACCGGGTCAGGGTCGCGGGGGCCTCGAACGCGAGGTCGTCCCAGCGCGGGCCGGGCGTGCGCCGCACGAGCGTGGCCACGCCGTCGACGTGCCCCTGGACCACGTGCCCGCCGAGCCGTCCACCCGCCGGGAGCGCGCGCTCCAGGTTCACGGCGTCACCGGCGACCAGACCACCGAGCGAGGTGCGGCGCAGCGTCTCCGGCATGACCTCGGCGACGAACGCGCCGTCCGCCACGGACGTCACCGTGAGGCACACGCCGTCGACGGCGATCGAGTCGCCCGGCCGGGCGTCCGACGTCGCGAGCGGGCCGCGCACGGTGAGCACGGCGTCCGGCGCCGTGCCCACGTCGCCGCCGGGACGCTCCAGCGAGACGACCGAACCGAGCTCCTCGACGATTCCGGTGAACATCAGATCTCCTCCTTGGTGGGCCGGGCGGGCCGGCCGTTCTGTGTGGGTGCGCGCCGGGCGACCAGCAGCACGTCGTCGCCCAGCCGGGTCACGCTCCGTGTCGCGAGGCGTGCGGCCTCACCGATCGTGGTCACGCCGAACGGCGCCACGGCGGACGCCCCCGCACCCAGCAGCACGGGTGCCACGTAGGCGTGCAGCTCGTCGACGGCGTACGCGGCCAGCAGAGCGGTCGCGAGCGTGGGACCGCCCTCCACGAGCAGGTGGCGCACCTCGCGCTCGCCGAGGGTCCGCAGCACCTCGTCGAGGTCGTGGGTGGGCAGGTGCAGGAGCGGGCCGCCGGGGCCGCGCAGGCGGGCGCCGTCCGGCACGGCACGTGTGCCGACCACGACACGGAGCGGCTGGTGCTCGAACAGCCCGCCGTCGAGGGTGCGGGCGGTCAGGGACGGGTCGTCGGTCAGGACGGTCCCCGAGCCGACTGCGATCGCGTCGACCTGCGCGCGTACCCGGTGGGCGTGGGCCCGGGCCGCGGAGCCGGTGATCCACCGGCTCGTGCCGTCGGGTGCGGCCACGCGGCCGTCGAGGCTCGTGGCGAGCTTGAGGGTGACCCAGGGACGGCCGGTGCGGACCGCGTGCAGCCAGGGCCGCAGCAGTTCCTCGCCCTCCTCGGCGAGCGTGCCCGTGGTGACCTCGATCCCGGCCGCGCGCAGGCGGTCGGCGCCGCCCGTCGCGACCGGGTTGGGGTCCGCGACCGCGACGTGCACGGCGGCGACGCCGGCCTCGATCAGCGCGTCCGCGCACGGGCCGGTGCGGCCGTGGTGGGCGCAGGGTTCGAGCGTGACCACCGCCGTCGTGCCGCGGGGGTCCGCACCGGCCGCGCGGGCGGCGGCCAGGGCGGCCGCCTCGGCGTGCGGGGTGCCGGCGCCGCGGTGGAAGCCCTCGGCCACGGTGCGGCCGGCGGGATCGAGGAGCACGCACCCCACCCGGGGGTTCGGGCCGTGCGCGGGACCTTCGGCGGCCAGCTCGAGCGCGCGACGCATGGCGTCCTCGACCGCCTGCACGCCGACCGTGCGCGCGTCGCTGCGCCGGCCGGTCTCCGTGTGGTCCATGCCGTCCTCCCCGGGCGTCGGCGCTCCGGGGTCGGACGACGGGCGCACGGACCAGGACGACACGGCGTCCTGCCCGCGCGTACGACGTCACGGCGCCACCCGTCCCCAGGACGGGCAACGCCGCACGTGCTTCCTCCCATCCGGACTTTCACCGTCGGTCCTGGAGTTCCACCAGGTCAACCGGCCCTCCTCGCGGAGGGACGCGGGTCGCGGACTGTCACCGCCGGCTCGGAATTACACCGACCCCGGAGCACGTGTGTGCGTACTGCTGCTGTCAGCATGCCACACCCGACCCCCCACCCGGCCATGGTCTACGTCACACGCCCCACCCGCCTCCCCGGCCAGGGCCGCGCCGTCCGCGCCGTGTTGCCGCCGGCGACACACTGCCGCTTGGCACACTATTTCCGCACACGGTACGGCACCCCAGATGTCCGCCGTGAGCAGGCGATCGGGCATGGTTCTCGGCGCGGACGCATGCCGGATCGCCTGCTGGAGGCGGGCCTTCGGGCGCCCGCGGAGCGGGCCCGGGCAGCCGTCAGTGGAGGTGTGCGCTCGCCAGGTCGCGCAGGGCGGCGATCTCCGCCGGGATGTCCTCGGCCCCGTAGACCGCAGATCCCGCCACGAACACGTTGGCGCCGGCCTCGGCCGCCCGCTCGATCGTGTCGCGGGACACTCCCCCGTCCACCTGGATCCAGACGTCGAGGCCCGACTCGCTCACGGCCTCGCGCGCCCGGCGGATCTTGGGCAGCGTGCCCTCGATGAACGACTGCCCGCCGAAGCCGGGCTCCACGGTCATCACCAGGATCATGTCGATCTCGGCCAGCAGGTCGAGGAACGGCTCCACCGGGGTCGCCGGACGCAGTGCCACGCCCGCGCGCGACCCCAGGCGCCGCAGCTCCCGCGCCAGCCGGACGGGTGCCTGCGCCGCCTCCGCGTGGAAGGTGACCGACGCCGCGCCCGCCTCCGCGAACGCCGGCGCCCACCGGTCCGGGTTCTCGATCATGAGGTGCGCGTCGAGCGGTACCGGCGACACCTTGGCGAGTCGCTCGAACACCGGCAGCCCCAGCGTCAGGTTGGGCACGAAGTGGTTGTCCATGACGTCGACGTGCGCGTAGTCGGCGTCGGCGATCCGGCCGAGGTCGCGCTCCAGGTTCGCGAAGTCGGCGGACAGGATGCTGGGGGCGATGAGTGCTGCCATGATGCCAGCGTAGAGCGACTCGACCGACCGGGAGAGACGATGATCCCCGACGTGAACTACTGGGCCGTGCTCGTGGCCACGCTGTCCACCCTGGTGGTGGGCTCCCTCTGGTACACGCCGAAGACGTTCGGCGACCGCTGGATGCGCCTGGCCAAGGTGGACCGCGAGGCCGCGGAGGCGCGGGGCATCTGGCCCATCGTCACGACGGTGCTCGTCAGCTTCCTGACCGCGTGGGTGCTGGCCGGCGCCGTCTACATCGCGTGGCAGTTCTACGCGGGCAGCTTCTTCACGGCGGCCGTCGTCACGGGCGTGCTCCTCTGGATCGGCTTCACGGCGGCCCGCATGATCACGCACGACGCCTTCGAGGGCCGCCCCTCCGGGCTCACCACGCTCAACCTGGCGCACGAGCTCGTCACGGTGCTGGTGATGGCCGTGATCATCGGGGTCTGGCCGCCCGCGGGCGTCTGACCGAGCCGCCGCCCAGCAAGTTCACCCGCCGACGACGACCCTCGCGCCGCTAGTCTCCGGGGCGTGACCCAGCGGCGTACCCGGCCAGACACCCCGATCCGCCGCGACCCGGAGCGTCCGGACCTGCGCCCGGTGCGCCGATGACCCGCCGGCAGAAGGAAGCGCGCCGCGCCAGGGAGCACGCGATCGCGGCGAGCCTCCGACCCCGCCCGGTTGCCCAGCCGTCGTGGTGGCGCCGGCTGCGGGAGCACCAGCGCACCCGCACGACCAGACAGCTGTTCCTGGGCGTCGCGGTCGTGCTCCTGGTGTGCACACCGCTCGTGTGGGTGAGCGCCGGGTACATCGCGCGGCCCCTGGTCCTCGACGCACGCGGGGTCACGGTGCTCGCCGAGGCCGAGCACCGCCGCTACGGCAGAGGGTCCGACACGCTGGACGTGCGCACGATCGAACCCCCGTACTTCTCGGCGACGCTGCACCACTGGCCCCGCGACCTCCAGCCCGGCGAGCGGTTCGACCTCACCTACGACCCGCAGCGCCCTTCCCGCATGCTGGCCGAGGGCACGCCCTGGATCGACGCCGGCTCGCTCGCGTTCGGCGTCTTCGCCGCGGTGCTGCTGCCGATCAGCGTCGTGCTCGTCCCGGTCGGCGCCGAGCTCACCGGGCGGGCACGGGCCTTCGTCGCCGCCGGGCGGCTGCTGCGGCGCGCGGACGGATCGCCCCGCAGGCCGTCGGTCGCCCTGTGGCGCGGCACGTGGTGGGCGCTGCGCCACGCCCTGCCGCGGGGGCACGCCGCCGCCGCACGCCACCTGCGGGAGACGGCCGCGACCCAGCCCGCCCCTCTGGCCGTCACCGTGTTCGTGCTGCTGCCCGTCCTTGCCGTCGCGGCCTCCGGCACGTTCGTGGCGGTCTCGGCGGCGCAGGCCGCCGCGCTGTACGACCGGGGTGCCGCGACCACCGCCCTCGTGGTCGACACCAACCTTCGTTCCGACTGGGCGGGGTACGTGGACGTCACCTTCCAGGCACGTTCCGGGACAGGAGCGACCCGGGCGAGCCTGACCCAGACGACGATCCGGCACCTCGTGGCGCCGCACTTCGAGCTCGACCGGGTCGAGATCGTCTACGACCCGGCGGACCCGGACAACCTGATCGAGGCGGGCGCGCTCCCGTGGGGCTGGGACGAGTGGGCGGCCACGGCTGTGCTGGTCGCCTCCGGCGCGTTCGCCACCGCAGGCATCCCTGCCGCCGTCACGCGGGTGCGCCGGGGGCCGCACCGTCCCGGCCCCACGGACGCGGACGCGTGACGGCGTCCGCTACGCCGTCCGGCGCAGCAGCGTCAGGTGCATCGCGTCCGTGCCGTGCACGTGCGGCCAGAGCTGCACGTCGTCGCGGTCGGCCAGCGGGATGTCCGCGCCGTCGCGCACCACGGAGCGGACGGCGGCGGGCGCGTCCAGCCGCTCGACGTCCGTGCGCTTCCTGAGCACGTCCGAGACGACGAGCTGCGTCTCGGCCAGGTGCGGCGAGCACGTCACGTACGCCACCACTCCCCCGGGCCGGACGGCGTCCAGCGCACTCGTCAGCAGCTCCCGCTGCAGGCCGGTCAGCGCGGCGAGGTCGGACGGCGTCCGCCGCCACCGGCTCTCGGGCCGACGCCGGAGCGCGCCCAGGCCGGTGCACGGCGCATCCACCAGGACGCGGTCGTAGGCGCCCGGTTCGTCGGCGCCGACCTCGCGGCCGTCGCCCGTGCGCACCTCCTCGACCGCGCCGTCGGGCAGCGCCGCCAGGGCCCCCGCGACCAGCCGGGCGCGGTGTGGGGCCACCTCGTTGGCCACCAGCCGGGCGCCACGCTGGGCGGCGAGCGCGGCGAGCAGCGCCGCCTTGCCGCCAGGTCCGGCGCACAGGTCGAGCCAGCGTTCGTCGGGGCCGTCCAGGGGCGCCCCGGCCAGCGCCAGGGCGACGAGCTGCGAGCCCTCGTCCTGCACGCCCGCCAGCCCCTCGCGGACCGCCGGGATGCCCGACGGGTCCGAGCCTTCCAGCCGCAGCGCGGTAGGCGCCCAGGGACCGGCGACGAGGTCCGCGTCGCCCCACGCGTCGTCGTCGGACACGTCCACCAGGCCGGGGCGCGCCACGAGGGTGACGCGCGGGGCGGCGTTGTCCGCGGCGAGCAGGGCGCCGATCTCGTCGACCGGTCGCTCGTTGCCGGCCAGGGCCTCGCGCAGGGCGCGCGCGATCCACAGCGGGTGCGACTCGGCGACGGCGAGCCCCGTGAGGGGGTCCGGCGCCTCCTTCTCCAGGACGTCCAGCCATTCCTCCAGCGACCGCTCCGAGACCCGCCGCAGCACCGCGTTGACCATCTGCGCGGGACCGGCGCCCACGCGGTCGCGGGCGAGCCCGACCGTCTCGGACACCGCCGCGTGCACCGGCACCCGCATGCCGAGCAGCTGGTGCGTGCCGAGCCGCAGCGCGTCCAGCAGGGCCGGGTCCAGGCCGGACAGGGGCCGGTCCACGCAGGTCGCCAGGATCGCGTCGTACCGTCCGCGCAGCCGCAGGGTCCCGTAGGTCAGCTCCGTGGCGAAGCCCGCGTCGCGGCCGCGGATACGCCGCTCGCGCAGCAGCGGCGGCAGCACGAGGTTGGCGTACGCGTCGGACTCGTCGACCTCGCGCAGCACGTCGAAGGCGGCCGTCCGGGCCGGGTCGGTGCGCTTGCGCCGCTGGGCGGGGGCCTGCGACGTGCGCGACCGGTCGCCGCGGAACCGCGCGGCGGAGCGCTGCCGCCCGGACGAGCTCCGGCGGTCGTCGTCCCGCCCGCGGCCGCCGTCGTACCCGCTCATGCCGACACCTCCGCCGCGCCGAGCACCAGGCCGGCCTCCACGAGCGCCCGCCCGCCGCCGCGCGCCCAGTCGGGCGCCGGCATCGCCTTCTTCCCCACGGGCCGCACCTCTCCGAGCGCGACGGCGTGCGTCGAGGTGCCCACGAGCACCTCGCGCTTGAGCGCGCGCACCTCGCCGGGGCGCAGGTCGACGACGTCGGGGCGCGGCGCGACCGGGCCGATCCCGAGACGGGAACCGTCCGGCAGCACGGTCCACGCACCCGGCGCGGGCGTGCAGCCCCGCACCAGCCGGTCGACCGCGAGCGCCGGGTCGGTCCAGGTGACGCGGGCGTCGTCGGTGGTGAGCTTGGGGGCGACACTGACGCCGTCGGCGGGCTGCGGCAGGGGCTGGAGGGTGCCGTCCTCGAGGGCGTCGAGGGTGGCGACCAAGAGCTGGGCGCCGGAGGTGGCGAGCCGGCGCAGGAGGTCGCCGGAGGTGTCGGTGGGCCGGATGGTCTCGGTGGTGGTGCCGAGCACGGGGCCGGTGTCCATGCCCTCGTCGAGGAGGAAGGTGGTGGCTCCGGTGACCTCGTCGCCGGCGATCACGGCGCGCTGCACGGGCGCGGCGCCGCGCCAGGCGGGCAGCACGGAGAAGTGGAGGTTGATCCAGCCGAGCCGGGGTACGGCGAGGACGGCGGGACGCAGGATGTGGCCGTAGGCGACCACGGGGGCGGCGTCGATCTCCAGGTCGCGCAGGCGGGTGACGAACTCGTCGCCGCGGGGGGTGTCGGTCAGGACGGGGATGCCGGCTTCCTCGGCCCGGGTGCGGACGGGGCTCGGGGTGAGCTTGCGGCCGCGGCCGGACGGCGCGTCGGCGCGGGTCAGCACGGCGGCGACCTCGTGGCGTGAGCCGATCAGGGCGTCGAGCGAGGCGACTGCGGGTTCGGGGGTTCCGGCGAAGAGAAGACGCACCTGGTCAGTCTAGGTGGGCGGGTCGTGCGGGGCCGCACGCAAGGACGGTGCCGCTGGGCACACAGGGTGGGTGTACCGGCGCGGGTGTGCCGGACGCCGACTGTCGGAGGACGAGGATGCGCGGGACGAGGAACGGTCTGCGGGTGGTGGCCGCGCTGTGCTCGGTGGCACTGGCCGGCTGTGCGGGATCTGACGGTGCGGGATCTGACGGTGCGCGACTCCGTGACGCCGGGTTCGCCGAGGTGCTGGCGCTGCCGGCCGCGACCGCCGACCACGCCTGGTACCCGGAGTCGGTCACCGCGGCGCTGCCGTCGGTGCGGTACGTGGAGGCGGGCGAGGCGCACGCCTGCGAGCTGACCGCCGTCGGGCGGTTCACGGACTGGGTCGCGAGTGAGCCGGACGAGGTCGGTCAGGCGATGATCGACCTGACGTTCGCGGTCGACGAGGTGGTCGACGCGCTGGGCGACCCGCCGCTGGAGGGCCGGTCCGTCACGGTGCACGTGGGCGTGGACGGCGCGGCCGACGTGGAGCGGGTCGCCGACGAGCTCGTCGCGCTGGGCGACGTCGTGCTGTTCCTCACCCACGTGGGGCCCGAGCCGTGGCCTCCGCCGGAGTGGGTCGTCGTGTTCGACGACATGTTCCTCGGGGACGTGCACGACGACGGCTCGGTGACCTGGCCCGTCGTGGACGCCGTCGCGGCGGCCGGCCCGGGGGACGCCCGGCCCCGGCTGGACGTGTCGACGCTGGACGAGCTGCGCGCGGCGGCGCCCTCGAGCCTGGTCGTGGACGTGTCGGGCTGACCGTCGTCACGCCGCGACGGGCACTCCCAGGGCGCGCAGCTCCTGGCGCAGCGCGGCGGTGTGCGTGAACACGATGCCGTGGAAGCCGACGCCGCGCGCCGCGTCCACGTTGACGGGCTTGTCGTCGACGAACACGGCGCGCGCCGGGTCCACACCGAACCGTTCGGCCACGAGCTCGAACATGCGCCGGTCGGGCTTGGCCATGCCCTCCCGGCCGGACACGATGACGTCGTCCATCAGACCGATCGCCGGCGCGGCGGGCTCGGCGCTGTGGAACGTCTCGGCCTGCCAGTTGGTCAGCCCGTAGAGCCGCAGGCCGAGACCCTTGAGCTCCGCGACCAGCTCCGCGGAGCCCGCCACGGGACCCGTCAGGGACTGCTCGTAGTGGTCCACGTAGTGGCGCAGGTCGTCGACCAGGTCGGGGTGCGTGCGCCCCACCCGCTCCAGCAGCACCGCGTACGACGTGCCGGCGTCCGCCGCGTGGTTGATCGACCCGAAGTCCACCGCGTCGAAGAACGCCTCGACCTCCGCCCGGGGGCGGCCCGCGTACGGTCCGAAGGGGTCCCAGCCGATCAGCACGTTGCCGAAGTCGTAGACGACTGTGTCTATCCGGGTGTCGATCCGGGCGTCGGGCGCGGGGGTGGTGCTCAAAGCATCTCCTTCGGGTCGAGCTGGACGCGGGCGGTGCCGCCCTCGCGGCGTGCCGAGCGCACGGCGAGGCTGGTCCTGAGCCTACGGGCCAGCTCGTCGCCCTGGGCGAGCGGCACCCGCAGCACGGCACGTACCGGCAGGTCGAGGGCCTGGACTGCGCCCTCGCGACCCCCGCCGGTCCGGCCGACCCCGGGACGGCCGCCGTCCGGGTCGACCTCCACCGGGCCGAGCACCCCGGACCCGGAGCCGGTGTCCTCCCGCAGCCCCACCCGCCCGACGACGGCGTCCACGGCCGCCCGGTCACCCGTCACCGCGGCGACCCGCACCGCCGGCGGCAGGTGCAGCTCGGCCCGTTCGTCGAGCTCCCGGGCGGCGAACCCCGCGGGGTCCCACCGCACCAGGGCCTGGGTGGGGCCAGGGGCGCCGTCGCCGACGAGGAGCACCTGCCCGTGCGGGCCCGGCCGTACCAGCGAGGCGGCGGCCAACCAGCGGTGCAGTGCCTCGGTGCCCGCGGCCAGGCCGGTGCCCCCGGTCATCACCGCGGCGTCGAGCAGCAGCGCGGCGGCGTACCCGCGCGCGGCGACCGGTTCGGCGCCCGGCGTGGCGACCACGAGGGCCGGCGTCGCCGGGACGGAGTCCAGCACGCCGGCGGGCGCCGACGCCGACGACAGGCGCACCGGCACACCCGTGAACGCGCGGCCGAGCTCCTCCGCGGTGCGGGCCGAGCCGACCCGCACCGACCGCAGCCCCGTCCACCCGCACTCCTCGCACCGCCAGCCGCCCGCCAGGCGACCGCACCACGTGCACTGGGGGGCGCCGTCGGCGTGCGGCAGGCCCAGCGGCCCGTGGCAGTGCGCGCAGCGCGCCGCCACCCGGCACCGGGAGCACGCCACGACCGGCAGGTAGCCCGCCCGCGGCACCTGGACCAGCACGGGGCCGTGCTCCAGCGCGTCGCGGGCGGCCCGCCACGCGACCGACGGCAGCCGGGCGGCGGCGGCCGCCCCGTCGCGGGCCAGCTCGACCGACGTCAGTGCCCGGACCCGGGGGGCACGCGCCCGCACCACGTCCCGGGTGGCGGCCAGCTCCCGCGCCCAGCCGGACGCCAGCAGCGCCTGCGCCTGCACGGTACGGCCGGGCGAGCCCAGCAGGAACGCCGCGCCCTCCTGCTCGGCCCGCAGCGCCAGCACGTCGCGCGCGTGCGGGTAGGGGGCATGCGGTTCCGCGAGGGTCTCCTCGCCGTCCCCCCACAGCACCACGAGGCCCAGGTCCGCCACCGGCGCGAACATCGTGGCCCGCGTACCCACCACGACCCGGGCGGCGCCGCGCAACGCCCGCAGGAACGCGCGGTACCGGGGTGCGGGACCGTCGTCCGCCAGGAGCCGCACCACCTCGTCCGCGGCCAGGCCCGCCCCCTCCAGGGCTGTGGTGACGCGGGCGGCGTCGCGCGCGTCCGGGACCACCACCAGCGCCCCGCGCCCCCCGGCCGTGCACGCGCGCACCGCCTGGGCGACGGCCGTGGCCCAGTGCGGCGTGCCGTCGTCCGTGGTGTCGGTACCCACACCCGGCAGGGCCGACCACACCGCGCGAGGCGCCTCCCCCGCCAGGATCCGCCGCAGGTACGCCTCACCCCCGCGGTACGCGGCCCACGCCGACGGCCGGCCACCGGCGGGGTCGCCCGGCCCGCCGGGCTCCGAGGCCGTGCCCGGCCGGGCGGCGTGCTGGGCGGCGTGCTGGGCGGCCGCCCCGGACCGCTGCGCCGAGCCCGCGGCCGGTCGCTGCTCCGGCACCTGCGCCGGCACCTGCGCCAACTCTTCCGCCGGTTCACCGGCCGGCCTGCCCGACTCCTTGCCCGACTCGTTGCCCGACTCCTTCTCGACCCGGGCGTGCCGCGGCGGCACCGCCAGGCGCAGCACGTCGGCGAGCGTGCCCGCGTACCGGTCGGCGACGGCCCGGCACAGCGCGAGCACCTGCGGCGTCAGCACCTGCTCGCCGGAGACGACCTTGCGCAGCGGCACCAGCCGCCCGTCGTGGTCGGACGTCGCCAGGCGCGCCACGACGTACCCCGAGACCTCCTGCCGGCCGAACCGGGCCTTGATCCGGACCCCGGGCTGCGCGTCCTGGTCCATCGTCGCGGGCACCAGGTAGTCGTAGGGCTGGTCCAGGTGCGTGGGCTGCAGGTCGAGCACCACGCGCGCCACCGGCAGCGACTCGGCGATGGGGATGCCGTTGGTCTCCGCGTTGCCCAGGGGGTCCCGGGCGGCACGCGAGGTCGTGCCGCCGACCTCGTCCAG
Source organism: Promicromonospora thailandica (assembly GCF_024171955.1). Lineage (GTDB taxonomy): Bacteria > Actinomycetota > Actinomycetes > Actinomycetales > Cellulomonadaceae > Promicromonospora > Promicromonospora thailandica. The sequence continues at coordinate 147,468 of NZ_JAMTCS010000008.1, forward strand.
CCCGAGCAGCGCCTCCTCGTCCTGCACCGCTCCCGCCTCCCCGGCCCGGCTCGCTCCCCCGTTCACGCCCCTATCCCACCACGCGCCACCGACACTCCGCCCCCAGGTGCGGGCACAGGTGGGCACAGGTATGCCCAGCACGACGTCAGCGGGGCGTGGCAGGGAGCGTCAGAACAGGCTCAGCAGGTCGTCCACGCGGTCGGTGCGCTCCCAGGTGAAGTCCGGCAGGTCCCGGCCGAAGTGCCCGTACGTCGACGTCGCCCGGTAGATGGGGCGCAGCAGGTCCAGGTCGCGCACGATGGCCGCCGGGCGCAGGTCGAACACCTCGCGGATGGCCGCCGTGATCCGCTCGACGGGTACCGTCTCGGTGCCGAACGTCTCGACGTACAGGCCCACGGGGTGCGCCTTGCCGATCGCGTACGCCACCTGCGCCTCGCACCGTCGCGCGAGACCGGCGGCCACCACGTTCTTGGCCACCCAGCGCATCGCGTACGCGGCCGAGCGGTCCACCTTCGAGGGGTCCTTGCCGGAGAACGCGCCGCCGCCGTGCCGCGCCATGCCGCCGTAGGTGTCGACGATGATCTTGCGGCCCGTCAGGCCGGCGTCGCCCTGCGGGCCGCCGATCACGAACTTGCCGGTCGGGTTCACGAACTGCTTCGCGCCCGACCACTCCAGCCCCGCCGCCTCCAGCACCGGCGCGATCACGACCTCCGACACCGCGACGTGCAGCTTCTGCTGCTCGACGTCGGGCTCGTGCTGCGTCGAGAGCACCACGGTGTCGACGGCCACCGGCCGGTCGCCGTCGTACCCGACCGTGACCTGCGTCTTGCCGTCCGGGCGCAGGCCGAGCAGCTCGCCCGACTTGCGGACGGCGGCCAGCCGCTCGGACAGCCGGTGCGCCAGCCAGCCGGCCACGGGCATGAGCGACGGCGTCTCGTCCGACGCGTACCCGAACATGAGGCCCTGGTCGCCCGCGCCCTGCGCGTCCAGGGGGTCGAGGTCGCTCGTGTCGTCGCGCATCTCGAGCGCCTTGTCGACGCCCTGGGCGATGTCGGGCGACTGCTGGCCGATCGAGACGGACACGCCGCACGAGTCGCCGTCGAAGCCGATGGCGGACGACGTGTAGCCGATCCCCCGCACCACGTCCCGCACGATCTGCGGGATCTCGACGTACGCCTCGGTGGTGACCTCGCCCGCGACGTGCACCAGCCCCGTGGTGACCATGGTCTCCACGGCGACGCGCGACGTCGGGTCCTGCTCCAGCAGGGCGTCGAGGATCGCGTCGCTGATCTGATCACAGACCTTGTCCGGGTGCCCCTCGGTCACGGACTCGGACGTGAAAAGACGCAGCTCGCTCATGGGTATCAGCCTACGGTCTCGCACAGCGAACAGTCGATTCTGAGGGGTGAGACGGCGCTCACGGAAGACGCTTGACGACCGCGTCCCACAGGGCGTCCGCCACCTCGCGCTTCGAGCCGGCGGCCTGGCCGACGACGTCGCCCGCGCCGTCCAGCACCGTCACGTCGTTCGCGTCGGTGCCGAAACCCCGCCCCGAACCCACCGCGTTCACCGCGATCAGGTCCGCGCCCTTGCGCCGCGCCTTGGTGCGACCGTGGTCCAGCACGCTGCCCGAGGCGTCTCCGGTCTCGGCCGCGAACCCGACGACCACCTGCCCGGGACGGAGCCGCTCGTGGGCGATCTCCGCCAGGATGTCGGGGTTCTCCACGAGCTCGATCGGCGCGGGGCCCTGGCCCGGCACCTTCTTGATCTTCGCGTCGGGCGTCGCGGCCGGCCGGAAGTCGGCCACCGCCGCGGCCATCACGACGACGTCGGCGTCCGCTCCCGCGGTCCGCACGGCCTCGCGCAGCTCCGCGGTCGACTCCACCCGCACCACGGTGCACGCCGCCCGGCCGGGGCCGGCCTCCACCTGGTCGGTCACGTCCTGCGCCAGGTTCGCGGCCACCAGCGTCACGGTCGCACCGCGTGCCAGGGCGGCCTGCGCGAGTGCGACCCCCTGCCGGCCGCTGGACCGGTTGCCGATGAAGCGCACGGGGTCGATGGGTTCCCGGGTACCGCCCGCGGAGACGACGACGGTGCGCCCGGCGAGATCCTGCACCGAGCCCTGCGCACCGCCCGCGCCCGCGACCGACAGGGCCTCGCGCGCGATGTCCTCGGGCTCGGGCAGCCGGCCGGGTCCGGTGTCCACACCGGTCAGGCGGCCCGACGCGGGCTCGATGACGTGCACACCGCGCTCGCGGAGCGTGGCGACGTTCGCGCGCGTGGCGGGGTGCTCCCACATCTCGGTGTGCATCGCGGGGGCGAGCACCACAGGGCAGCTCGCGGCGAGCAGCGTCGTGGTCAGCAGGTCGTCGGCCCGGCCCGTGGCGGCGCGCGCCAGGAAGTCGGCGGTCGCCGGCGCCACGATCACCAGGTCGGCGCCCTTGCCCAGCGCCACGTGCTGCACGCCCGGCACGTCGTCGAACACCTCGGTGCTGACGGGCTCGCCCGACAGCGCCTCGAAGGTGGGCGCACCCACGAACTCCAGGGCCGCACGCGTGGGGATCACGCGCACGGCGTGCCCCTGCTCACGCAGCAGACGCAGCAGGAGCACCGCCTTGTACGCGGCGATCCCGCCACTGACGCCGAGCAGGATCCTCATGAGCGGCCGGTCAGGCCGGGAACTCGGGCAGGGACTGCTCGGCCTGGGCGGCCGCGGCCGCGTCGGCCTGTGCCTGGACCTCGGCCGGGTCGACCTCCTCGATCGTGAGAAGGCCCTGGTTGATCTCGCGCATCGCGATGGAGAGCGGCTTCTCCTGGTTGCGGGTCTCGACGAGCGGACCCACGTTCTCCAGCAGGCCCTCGTTGAGCTGCGAGTAGTACGCGTTGATCTGGCGGGCGCGCATGGACGCGTACAGCACGAGGCCGTACTTCGAGTCGATGCGCTCGAGCAGCTCGTCGATCGGCGGGTCGGTGATGCCCTCGGGGGCGGCGACGGTTCCGGCCATGATGAAGCTCCAGAAGTCTGAGGTGGGGCTCTGCGGTCAGCAGAGCGGTGACAGAAAGTCCGAGGAATGAGTCTACCCGCTCCGTCGGACGAAGGCGCCGCTCAGGGGCCGCGTCAGCCGACCGGTGTGGTGGAGCCCACGCCCATGACGGACACGAGCGCGTCCGTGGCGCGGTGCACGTCGTCGTTGACGATCGTGACGTCGAACTCCTTCTCGGCGGCGAGCTCGACCCGGGCGGTGGCCAGCCTGCGCTCGCGCTCCTCCGAGTCCTCGGTGCCGCGGCCCACCAGGCGGCGCACGAGCTCGTCGAAGCTCGGCGGGGCGAGGAAGACGAACCGGGCCTCCAGGCCCGAGGCCGTCACCGCGTCGCGCACCTGGCGCGCACCCTGGAGGTCGATCTCCAGGAGCACGGGGACACCGGCCGCGAGCTTCTGCTCGACGGGCCTGCGTGGCGTCCCGTACCGGTTACGGCCGTGCACCACGGCCCACTCGAGCATCTCGCCGGCCTCGACCATGCGGTCGAACTCCTCCGGCGACACGAACAGGTAGTGCACTCCGTCCACCTCGCCCGGGCGCGGCGACCGGGTGGTCGCCGACACGGAGAGCCAGACCTGCGGATAACGGTCCCGCACGTCGGCGGAGACCGTGCCCTTGCCCACGGCGGTGGGGCCTGCGAGCACGGTCAGCCGTGCGGGTTGTGTCGTACTGATCTCAGCCAAACCTCTCGATGAGCGCCGCCGTCTGGTGGGGTCCGAGGCCTCGGACGCGGCGGGTCTCGGCGATCCCGATCTCTTCCATGATCGCCCTGGCCTTAACCTTACCGACCCCGGGGAGCGACTCGAGCAGCGAGACGACCTTGAGCTTGCCCACGACGTCGTCCTGCCGGCCCTGCTCGATGACCTCCTTGAGGGAGCCCTGCGAGTACTTGAGCTTGTTCTTGATCTCGGCCCGGGCGCGTCGCGCCTCGGCGGCCTTCTCGAGTGCTGCCGCACGCTGCTCGGGTGTGAGGGGAGGTAGTGCCACGCAAGTCACCTACTCGTGTCTCGACCGGTCTCCTGGCTCGGACGGCCGGTCCTCGCTCGGGCCGGAGGCCCAAGTCCGTGACCTGGTCCGCAACCGGTCTGGTGTGAACTGCTGCATCGAAAGTAGCCACCGCCTCAACGGTCGGCAATCGCAGAACGCCACTTCGTGAAAACTCATGCACCCTGTCTTTAAGGCAATTAGTACATTCCACACTAAAGCGCCCTCCGTTGACAGGGTGTGAGGTCGTTTTGTCCCACAGCAGGTTCGGCGCCCAGCGCCCGGCCCAGAGCCCGGAAAGGACCGCCACACGCGCCCGCCACCAGGGCATCCGTTGACGGCGGGACCCGCGCGGCCGTACCGTCCCTCGACACTGACAACGATGTCATCGATGTCCCGGCCCCAGGAGTGCACAGTGCCCCGAAGCCCTCTCGCACCAGCCGTCACAGCAGCCGCCACAGCCGTCCTCACCGTGGCCGCCCTCGCGGCGGGTCCCGTCGGGCCGCCCGCGGCACACGCCCAGCCGCAGCCGCCGCCGGCCGCAGCGCGGTCGACCTGGGTGGGCACGTGGTCCGCCGCGGCCAACGGCGGCACCACCACGGACGGGTTCCCGGGGTACACCATCCGCAACCTCGTGCACACCTCCGTCGGTGGCGACCGGGTCCGCGTGAAGCTGTCCAACGCGTTCGGCACCGAGCCGGTCCGCATGGCGCACACGACCGTGGGCGTCCAGCGGCTGCCGGGGTCGGCGGCGATCGCCGACGGCACCCTGCGCGACGTGACCTTCGACGGCGCCGCGGCCGTCACGATCCCGGCCGGCGCGGAGGTGTGGAGCGACCCGGTCGAGCTGCGCCTCGGCGCGGCCACCGACCTCTTCGTCACCACGTTCACGCCCGAGCCGTCCGGCCCGGCCACCTACCACGCCGAGGGTCTGAGCACGTCGTACTACGCCACGGACGGCACCGACCACGCCGCGAGCACCGACGGCGGCGCGCTGACCCGCACCACCACGTCGTGGCACTACGTCACCGAGGTCGACGTCGAGCCCGGCGCGAGCCCGGGCGCCGTGGTCACCCTCGGCGACTCGATCACGGACGGCGTCGGCTCGGGACGCGACCTGAACCGTCGCTACCCCGACGTGCTCGCGCAGCGCCTGCGCGACGCGGGCGGCAGCCGCGCCCGGATCGGCGTCCTCAACGCGGGCATCAGCGGCAACCGGGTGCTGCTCGACGGCGCGGGCGTGCGCGCCACCGAGCGCGTCGAGCGCGACGTGCTGCGGCGGGCCGGCGCGAGCACCGTCATCGTGCTGCTCGGCATCAACGACATCCAGCAGGACCCGCACCAGCTCGACCCCACGAAGATCGTCGAGGGCCTGACCCGGATCGCGCGCGACTCGCGGGCCGCGGGCCTCACCGTGATCGGTGGCACCATCACGCCGTTCAAGGGCTGGCGCAGCTACAGCCCCGAGCAGGAGGCGACCCGCCAGGCCGTGAACGACTGGATCCGCACCACGGGCGAGCTCGACGCCGTGGCCGACCTCGACGCCGCGATCCGCGACCCCGAGGACCCCCGGCGGATGCTGCCCGTCTACGACAGCGGCGACCACCTGCACCCGGGTGAGGCGGGCCTGGCCGCGATGGCCGGGGCCGTCGACCTGTCGATGCTCGGCCGGCCCGGCACGGTACGGCCCGGCCGGCCCTCGCCCGTCGAGCGCTCGGTGGTCGTGGCCGCCGCTCCGGAGTCGGCCGTCGCCGTGGCGGGCCGCGCGAGCGAGATCGGCTTCCGCGTCCGCACGGTCGTCCAGAAGCCGGGCGGGGCGGTGGGCACCCTGACCACGGTCCTGGACGGGGTGCGCACGGTCACGCCGTTCGAGGTGACCAGCGCGGGCCGGAAGACCCAGGTGGACCTCAGCCCGACGGTCCGAGTCCCCGCGGACGCCGCCCCAGGGCCCCGCACGGTCCGGTTCGAGGTGGCCGTGCCCGGCGCGGGCCGCGCCGTCGCGCAGGCCCGCCTCGACGTGGTCGCGGTCGGGTGCGCGCAGGACGACGACGCCTGCCCCGTGGACCTGCCCTACGACCACGACTCGATCGCGAGCGACGCGCACGACGCCGACGGCGACTTCGACGGGCAGGGCTGGAGCTACGCGGCCGAGACGCTGCCCCCGGCCGGTCCGGTCGCGCTCGCGGGGACGGTGTACGCGTTCGGCAGCGGCGCGGACGGCGTGGACAACACCGTCGAGGCGCGCGGCCAGACCGTCGAGCTGCCCGCGCTCCGGTCCGGCACGCTGCACGTGCTCGCCGCGGCGGCCAACGGCTCCGTGGACCGGACGGCCACCGTCACCTATGCCGACGGCAGCACGCAGACCGTGCCGCTCACGGTCAGCGACTGGGCCCAGTCGCCCCAGGCCGGGGAGCGGGTGGCCGTCGCGGCGCCGTACCGGCTGCGCGCGGGCGCGGGCCGGGACACCCCGCCCGTGAACGTGTTCGCGCGCGAGCACGACCTGGACCCGGCCCGGACGACAGCGACGCTGACCCTGCCGGACGAGCCCCGGCTCAAGGTCTTCGCCGTCACCCTGGAGCAGGCGGCGCCGTGACCTGACACGACGACGCCGGCCGGGACGGTGTGTCCCGGCCGGCGTCGGTCACGCTCGCCGGCCCGGCGGGCTCGGGTCAGCCCCGCAGCGCGCCCCGCGCCTCGCGTGCCGCCGCCGCGGCGGCGGTCAGGAGCGCGTCCGGCGCGGGCCCCGCGGCCAGCACCGCGCGCGACGACGACGCGAGCACGTTCCGGCGCGCGGAACCGAACGTCGTGGCGAGCTCCCGCTCCCCCGCGCCCTGCGCGCCGACGCCGGGCGCCAGCAGCGGGCCGTTGACGGCCACGAGGTCGGTGCCCGTGGCCGCGACGGCGTCGCCGATCGTGGCGCCCACCACGAGGCCCACCGAGCCGAGCGGCTCGGCGCCCGCGTTGAGCACGGCCGCCCGCGCCGCCATCAGGGCCGCGACCGTGGCGCCCGCGGCGTCCCCGGCGTCCGCCGGGCCCGCCGTGGTGCGCGCGTGCTGCACCTCGAAACCCTCCTTGTTGGAGGTCAGGCACAGCACGAACAGGCCGCGCCCGGTCGCGGCGGCCAGCTCGACCGCCGGGTCGAGCGAGCCGAACCCCAGGTAGGGCGACACCGTCAGGGCGTCGCCCGCCAGGGGCGAGCCGTCCGCGAGGAACGCGTCGGCGTAGGCGCCCATGGTCGAGCCGATGTCACCGCGCTTGGCGTCGACGATCGTCAGCGTGCCCGCCGCCCGCGCGGCGGCGATCACCTCCTCGAGCACCGCCAGCCCCCGGGAACCGTGTCGCTCGAAGAACGCGGCCTGCGGCTTGAACGCCGCGACCTGCCCGCCCAGGGCGTCCATGACTCGCAGGGAGAACTCGCGCAGGCCGTCGGCGTCGTCCGTCAGGTCCCAGGCGCGCAGCAGCGACGCGTGCGGGTCGATGCCGACGCACAGCGGGCCGTGCTCGTCCATCGCGGCTGCGAGGCGCGCGCCGAACGGCACGGGCGCGCCGGTCACGCCGGGCGCCGTCATGCGCCCACCGCCACGGGCTCGGGCCCGGCCGCGAGCCGCGCCGCCGTCGACGCGGTGTGCTCCTGCAGGCTCGCGACCTCGAACGGGCCCGCGAGCACCGCCTCGATGCCCTGGACCGCCGCGGCGAGCTGGTCCACCGTGGTCGCGATGGGCTTGTCGGCCGCGGTCGTCGCGGCGCGGATCTCGTAGCCGTCCGCGCGGGCGCCCTGACCCGAGGGCGAGTTCACCACGAGGTCGATCTGCCCCTCGGTGATGAGACCCACCACGGTGAGCTCGCCGTCCGGACCGCGGCCCTCGGTGTGCTTGCGCACCACCGTGGCCTCGATGCCGTTGCGGCGCAGCACCGTGGCCGTGCCCTCGGTCGCCAGGACCGTGAAGCCGAGCTCGACCAGGCGCTTGACCGGGAAGACGACGTGCCGCTTGTCGCTGTCGGCCACCGACACGAACACGGTGCCCGACGTCGGCAGCCCGCCGAACGCCGCGGCCTGCGACTTGGCGAACGCGTGCGGGAAGTCCTTGTCGAAGCCCATGACCTCGCCCGTGGACCGCATCTCCGGGCCGAGCACCGAGTCCACCACCAGGCCCTCGCGCGTGCGGAACCGCTTGAACGGCAGCACGGCCTCCTTGACCGCGAGCGGCGCACCCAGGTCGAGCGTGGCGCCGTCGCGCTCGGGGAGCAGGCCCTCGGCGCGCAGGTCCGCGATCGAGTCGCCGACCATGACGCGCGCGGCGGCCTTCGCCAGCGGCGTGCCCGTCGCCTTGGAGACGAACGGCACGGTGCGCGACGCGCGGGGGTTGGCCTCCAGCACGTACAGCACGTCGCTGACCAGCGCGTACTGGACGTTGAGCAGGCCCCGCACCCCGACGCCGCGCGCGATGGCCTCGGTCGAGCGGCGGATGCGCGCGATCTCGGTCTCGCTCAGCGACACGGGCGGCAGCACGCAGGCCGAGTCGCCCGAGTGGATGCCGGCCTCCTCGATGTGCTCCATGACGCCGCCGAGGAACAGCTCCTCGCCGTCGAACAGGGCGTCGACGTCGATCTCCATGGCGTCGTCCAGGAACCGGTCGATCAGCAGGGGCGCCGCGAGGGTGCCCTGCGCGCCGGAGTCGGCGTGCGACGCGGCCGCGGCCTCCAGGGCCCGCTCCACGTACCCGGTGAGCTGCTCCTCGCTGTACACGATCTCCATGCCGCGGCCACCCAGCACGTAGGACGGGCGCACGAGCACGGGGTAGCCGATGCGCTCGGCGACGTCGCGCGCCTGCCCGAGCGAGCGGGCGGTGCCGAACGCCGGGGCGGGCAGGCCCGCGTCGACCAGGACCTGGCCGAACAGCCCCCGGTCCTCGGCGGCGTCGATGGCCTCCGGGCTCGTGCCCAGCACGGGCAGGCCGGCCTCGGCCAGCCGCCGGGCCAGGCCCAGCGGCGTCTGCCCGCCGAGCTGCACGACGATCCCCTTGACGGGGCCTGCGGCGAGCTCGGCCTGGTAGACCTCCAGCACGTCCTCGAAGGTCAGCGGCTCGAAGTACAGCCGGTCGGACGTGTCGTAGTCCGTGGAGACCGTCTCCGGGTTGCAGTTGACCATGACGGTCTCGTACCGCTCCGCGAGAGCCAGGGTGGCGTGCACGCAGGAGTAGTCGAACTCGATGCCCTGGCCGATGCGGTTGGGGCCGGAGCCGAGGATGATGACGGCCTCGCGCTCGCGGGGGGCGACCTCGGTCTCGTCGTCGTAGCTCGAGTAGTGGTAGGGGGTCTTGGCCGCGAACTCGGCGGCGCAGGTGTCGACCGTCTTGTAGACGGGCCGGACGCCGAGGGCGTGGCGGATCTCGCGGACGGTGACCTCGCCGGTCGGGCCCATGCCGCGCAGGCGGGCGACCTGGGCGTCGGACAGGCCGTGGCGCTTGGCGTGGCGCAGCACGTCCTCGGTGAGCGTCGGGGAGGCGGCGACGTCGGCGGCGACCTCGTTGGCGAGCTGGATCTGGTCCAGGAACCACGGGTCGATCTTGGTGGCGTCGAAGACCTGCTCGAGGGTGGCTCCGCCGGGCTGCCCGACGGAGCGCAGCACCTGCTGGACCTGGACGAGGCGCTGCTCGGTGGGCCGCTGGATCTCCTGCAGGAGGCGGGCGAGCTCGTCGCCGGAGGGTGCGTCGCCGTCCCAGTGGAACTGCACGCCGCCCTTGTCGATGGAGCGCAGCGCCTTGCCCAGCGCCTCGGTGAAGTTGCGGCCCAGCGCCATGGCCTCGCCCACCGACTTCATGGTGGTGGTCAGGGTGTCGTCGGCGGCGGGGAACTTCTCGAACGCGAACCGGGGCACCTTGACCACGACGTAGTCGAGCGTGGGCTCGAAGCTGGCCGGGGTCACCTTGGTGATGTCGTTCGGGATCTCGTCGAGGGTGTAGCCGACGGCGAGCTTGGCGGCGATCTTCGCGATCGGGAAGCCGGTGGCCTTGGAGGCCAGCGCCGAGGAGCGGGAGACGCGCGGGTTCATCTCGATGACGATGACGCGCCCGTTGGTGGGGTCGACGGCGAACTGGATGTTGCAGCCGCCCGTGTCGACGCCGACCTCGCGGATGACGGCGATGCCGATGTCGCGCAGCTTCTGGTACTCGCGGTCGGTGAGCGTCATGGCGGGGGCCACGGTGACGGAGTCGCCGGTGTGCACGCCGACGGGGTCGACGTTCTCGATGGAGCACACGACCACGACGTTGTCGTCCTTGTCGCGCATGAGCTCGAGCTCGTACTCCTTCCAGCCGAGGATGGACTCCTCCAGGAGCACCTCGGTGGTCGGCGAGTAGTGCAGGCCCTGGCCGACGATCCGGCGCAGGTCGTCCTCGTCGTAGGCGAGGCCGGAGCCGAGGCCGCCCATGGTGAAGGACGGGCGCACGACCATGGGGTAGCCGAGCACGTCGGCGGCCCGCAGGGCCTCGTCGACGGTGTGCACGATCTCCGAGCGGGCGGACTCACCGCCGCACTTCTCGACGACGTCCTTGAACTGCTGGCGGTCCTCGCCCTTCTGGATGGCGGGGATGTTCGCGCCGATGAGCTCGACGTCGTACTTGGCCAGCACGCCGGCCTCGTCCAGGGCGATGGCGGCGTTGAGCGCCGTCTGCCCGCCGAGGGTGGGCAGGAGCGCGTCGGGGCGCTCCTTGGCGATGATCGTGGTGAGCACCTCGGTGGTGATGGGCTCCACGTAGGTCGCGTCGGCGAACTCCGGGTCGGTCATGATCGTGGCCGGGTTGGAGTTGACGAGGATGACCCGCAGGCCCTCCTCCTTCAGGACGCGGCACGCCTGGGTGCCGGAGTAGTCGAACTCGCAGGCCTGGCCGATGACGATCGGGCCGGAGCCGATCACCAGGACCGAGGAGATGTCGGTACGGCGAGGCATCAGTGGTTCTCCTCGGTGTCGTGCGGGGTGGCGGGTGCGGTCCTGAGGGCGGGCGGCCACGACGCGGTGTCGGTCATGAGGCCGAGGAACCGGTCGAACAGGTAGGCGGCGTCGTGCGGGCCGGCCGCGGCCTCGGGGTGGTACTGCACGGAGAAGGCGGGCAGGTCGAGGCAGGTCAGCCCCTCGACCACCTGGTCGTTGAGGCCGACGTGGGAGACGACGACGCGGCCGTAGCGGCCGCCGTCGTGGGGCGCGTCGGAGACGGCCGGCGAGCCGCCGTCGGCGAACACCGGGGCGTCGACGGCGAAGCCGTGGTTGTGCGCCGTGACCTCGACCTTGCCGGTGGTGCGGTCCAGGACCGGCTGGTTGATGCCGCGGTGCCCGTACCCGAGCTTGTAGGTGCCGTAGCCCAGGGCGCGCCCGAGGATCTGGTTGCCGAAGCAGATGCCGAAGAACGGGATGCGGCGGTCCAGGACGGCGCGCAGCAGCTCGACCTCGTGGCTCGCGGCGCCGGGGTCGCCCGGGCCGTTGGAGAAGAACACGCCGCAGGGCGAGCCGTCCTGCGGCAGGGCGGCCTCGACGTCGGCGATCGTGGAGGCCTGCGGCACGACGACGACGCGCACGCCGCGCTCGGCCAGGCGCACCGGCGTCATGGACTTGATGCCGAGGTCCACGGCCACCACGGTGGCCACGGGGGTGCGCCCCGCGTGCTCGCCGCGCGGCTCCACGGTGTACGCCTGCGTGGTGGAGACCTCGCGGGCCAGGTCGGCGCCCGCCATCTGCGGGGCGGCCTGCACCTGCGCCACGAGATCCTCGACGGGGCGCGGGTAGCCGTCGCGGACGAGGTCGTCGCCCGAGAAGATCCCGGCGCGCATGACGCCCTCCTCGCGCAGGCGGCGGGTCAGGGCACGCGTGTCGACGTCGGAGATGCCGACGACGTCCTGCGCCGCGAGCTCCTCGCCCAGCGAGCTCCGCGCGCGCCAGCTCGACACGCGGCGCGCGGGGTCGCGGACCACGTAGCCGGAGACCCAGATCCTGCCCGACTCGGGGTCCTCGTCGTTGACGCCCGTGTTCCCGACGTGGGGGGCCGTCATGACGACGATCTGCCGGTGGTAGGACGGGTCGGTCAGCGTCTCCTGGTACCCGGTCATGCCGGTGGAGAACACGATCTCGCCGAACGTGGTGCCCGTGGCGCCGTAGGCGCGGCCGCGGTAGGTCGTGCCGTCCTCGAGGACCAGCGCTGCCGGTGCGGCTGCGGGCTGTGCTGCGGGTGTCGTCGGGGTGGTCACCGGGCCTCCTGCTCGTACGGGTGGTGCTGCTGTGTCTGGTGCTGCTGTGCCTGCTGCTGTGCCTGCTGGCCGTGCGGCTGCTCGGCGAGCAGGTGGCGCACGGCGTCCACGAGGCCGCCGCGGTCGGTGGCGCGGCGCGGGCGCAGGCCGGTGTCGACCAGCGCCGGTGCGACGCCGTCCGCCTCCGGGACGGCCCACGTCACCACGACGAGGCCGTCCGTACCGACGTACTTGCCGGCCATGCCGGGCGCCAGGCTCGCGTTGCGGATCGTGCCCACGGGCAGCCACAGGTCCTGGGCGCCCTCACGCTCGATCACGAGGCCGCCGTCGTGCACGGAGACCTGGGCGTTCGACCGGTCCCCCAGGCCGTGCGCGCCCACGCGCGCCAGCCAGTCGCCGTGCAGCGTCGTCGACACGTACACGGCGTCCAGGGGGCCGAACCGGAGTGCGCCGAGCGCCCCCTCGGGCACGACGGGCGGCACGGGGACGACGGCGGTGGTGCGCTGCGCGAGCCGGCGCCGGCCGATCAGCGTCACGTACAGCACGAGGAAGATCGCCAGCGCGACCAGCAGGGCTACGGCCAGGACTCTCATCGGGTGGCTCCTTCCATCTGGTCGGCGACCGCGCCGTCGAGGACCGTCGCGCGGCCCCGCAGGAACGTCGCGACCACGCGGCCCGGCAGCTCCATACCCCCGAACGGGGTGTTGGCGCTCGCCGTGACCTGGGTGCGGCCGTCGATCGCGCGCGTGGCGCCCGGGTCGACGAGGGTGAGGTTCGCGGGCTCGCCGAGGGCGATCGGCCGGCCCTGCGCGGTGTCGATCCGCCCGATGCGGGCGGGGCTCTCCGACAGCACGCGGGCCACGTCGGCCCACGTCATGCGGCCGGTGTCGACCATGGTCTGCTGCACCACCGACAGCGCCGTCTCCAGGCCGGTCATGCCGAACGCGGCGGCCGACCACTCGCAGTCCTTGTCCTCGACCGGGTGCGGCGCGTGGTCGGTGGCGACGATGTCGATGGTGCCGTCGGCCAGGCCCTCGCGCACGGCCTCGACGTCGGCGGCGGTGCGCAGCGGCGGGTTCACCTTGAACACCGGGTCGTAGTCGCGGGCCAGCTCGTCGGTGAGGACCAGGTGGTGCGGCGTCACCTCGGCGGTGACGTCGATGCCGCGGCCCTTGGCCCAGCGGACGATCTCCACCGAGCCGGCCGTGGACAGGTGGCACACGTGCAGGCGCGAGCCGACGTGCTCGGCCAGCAGCACGTCGCGGGCGATGATCGACTCCTCGGCCACGGCGGGCCAGCCCGTCAGGCCGATCTGCGCGGAGACGACGCCCTCGTTCATCTGTGCGCCCTCCGTGAGGCGCGGCTCCTGCGCGTGCTGGGCCACGACGCCGTCGAACGCCTTGACGTACTCCAGCGCGCGCCGCATGAGCACCGGGTCGTGCACGCACTTGCCGTCGTCGGAGAACACGCGCACGCGGGCCGCGGAGTCGGCCATGGCGCCCAGCTCGGCGAGCTTCTCGCCGCCCAGGCCCACCGTGACGGCGCCCACGGGGTGCACGTCGACCCAGCCGGCCTCCTGGCCCAGGCGGTACACCTGCTCGACGACGCCCGCCGTGTCCTGCGTGGGCGTCGTGTTGGCCATGGCGTGCACCGCGGTGAAGCCGCCCGCCGCCGCGGCGCGGGTGCCGGAGAACACCGTCTCCGCGTCCTCGCGGCCGGGCTCGCGCAGGTGGGTGTGCAGGTCGACCAGGCCGGGCAGCAGCACGTGGCCGGTGGCGTCCACCTCGTGCGCGCCGTCGGGCACGGCGACCGTCCCGGGCGCGCCCAGGGCGGCGATCACGCCGTCCGCCAGCACGACGTCGACCGGGTCCGTGCCGTAGGGGCGGGCCCCTCGCAGGACGTAGGCCTGCGGACTCGCGGTGCTCACTGGGCGTTCCTCTCGTCGGTGGTCTGACCTGTCTCACCCGACAGCAGCAGGTACAGCGCCGCCATCCGGACGGCGACGCCGTTGGCCACCTGCTCCACGATCACGGAGCGTTCGTGGTCGGCGGCCGCCGCCGAGATCTCCAGGCCGCGGTTCATCGGCCCGGGGTGCAGCACGATCGCGTGGTCCGGCAGCACGGCCAGGCGGCGGGCGTCGAACCCGAACTTGCGGCTGTACTCCATCGGGCTCGGGAAGAACGCCCCCGACCCGCCGGACATCCGCTCGCGCTGCACCCGCAGCATCATGACGGCATCCGGCTGCCACTGCTCGAGCGTCTCGTCCAGGTGGTAGGACACCCGGCACGGCCAGGTCTCCACGCCCACCGGCACGAGCGTCGGCGGGGCGACCAGCGTCACCTCGGCGCCCAGGGTGTGCAGCAGGTACACGTTCGAGCGCGCGACCCGGGAGTGCAGCACGTCGCCCACGACGGCGACACGCAGCCCGGCCAGGTCCGCCCCCGCCGAGGTGTCGGTGCCCCGGCCGTCGTGGCCCACGCCGCCCACCAGGTGGCGGCGGATCGTGAACGCGTCCAGCAGCGCCTGCGTGGGGTGCTGGTGCATGCCGTCGCCCGCGTTGAGCACGCCCGCGTCGAGCCAGCCCCCGTGCGCGAGCTGGTGCGCGGCGCCCGACGCCGAGTGCCGCACCACGACGGCGTCGGCGCCCATGGCGTGCAGCGTCAGGGCGGTGTCCTTGAGCGACTCGCCCTTGGACACGCTCGACCCCTTGGCCGAGAAGTTGATGACGTCGGCCGACAGTCGCTTGGCCGCCGTCTCGAACGAGATCCGGGTGCGCGTGGAGTCCTCGTAGAACAGGTTCACCACGGTGCGGCCGCGCAGCGTCGGCAGCTTCTTGTTCTCGCGGGACTGGGTCGCCGCCATCTGCGCGGCGGTGTCCAGCAGCAGGATCGCGTCGTCCTTGGCCAGACCCTGGGTGGTCAGCAGGTGCTTCACCGGGCGCCTCCGTCCTGCGCCGGGGCGGCATCGCTGATGACCACCGAGTCCGGCACGCCGTCGACGTCGGACAGGCGCACCCGCACCCGCTCGCTGCGCGAGGTGGGCAGGTTCTTGCCCACGTAGTCGGCGCGGATCGGGAGCTCGCGGTGCCCGCGGTCCACGAGGGCGGCGAGCTGGACGACGCGCGGCCGGCCCAGGTCGTTCAGGGCGTCCAGCGCGGCGCGGATGGTGCGCCCGGAGAAGAGGACGTCGTCCACCAGCACCACGACCTTGTCGTCGATCGTGCCGTCGAGGCTGCCCGGCAGCACCGTCTGCCCGACGGCGCGCGTGGGCTGTCGGCGCAGGTCGTCGCGGTACATGGTGACGTCCAGGGTGCCGAACTCGCCGTCGAACGACGGCTCGATCTGCGCCAGGCGCTCGGCCAGCCGGCGCGCGAGCTGCACGCCGCGCGTCGGGATGCCGAGGAGCACCACGTCGACGGCGCCCTTGTTCCGCTCGACGATCTCGTGGGCGATGCGGGTCAGCGCGCGGGCGATGTCGTCCTCGCCGAGGACGGTGCGCGCGTCGGCGGCGCTGGATGCGGGCATGCGGCTGCCAGGACTCATCTGGCGACCTCCTTCTCCGCCTCACGGGACGGGTTTAAAGGGAGTCTGACAGCCACCACCCTAACCCGCCGGGCAGGCGCCGGACGCCGGGGCGCCGCCCGCCGGGAGGGGCGTTGCTCACACCCCGGGCGGACGGCACCCGGCGCCGGCGGCTCAGCCCTCCAGACGCTCCGCGATGTCCGCGAGGCGACCCAGCCGCGCCTCCCACGCGTCCCCGATGCGCTCCAGCCGGCGTCCCAGCGCCGTCAGCTCGGCGCCGAGCGCGCGGTACCGGCGCTCGCGGCCCGCCGTCCACGACTCGACGAGCCCGGCGGCCTCCAGCACGGCCAGGTGCTTGGCGACGGCCTGCCGCGTGACGGGCAGCGCCTCGGCAAGGGACGACGCCGTCCGCCCGGCCGCGCCGTCACCCTGCGCGAGCGTCTCGAGGACGGCCCAGCGGGTGTCGTCGGCGAGGGCGGCGAACATCGCGACCGGCGACGGCGAACCGGTCACCACGTGCGCGACTCGACGTACTCGACGAGCTCGTCCAGCTCGCCGTCCCAGCCCTCGCGGTTGCCGTCGAGGGCCGCGCGGACGGCGTCGTCGGTGTCGCCGCTGAAGCCGGTCTCGTGCACGGTGAGGCGGGTGCCGTCGCCGTCGGCCTCCAGGGTGAAGGTGGCCTCGGTCATGCGCTCGGGCTCCTCGGCCGACTGCCCCCAGCGGAACGCCAGGACGCGGGCGGGCTCGCAGCGCGTGACCTCGAACGCGAACCAGCCGTACCCCTCGAAGTGCAGCCTGCCGCGGGTCCCGGCGGCGAGGGGTCCGCCGTCCTCGGTCTCGCAGCCGTCCCCGAACCAGCCGGCGACGTGCTGGGGCTCCGAGACGGCACGCCAGACGGCGTCGGGACCGGCCGCGATCCGGACGGCCCGGGTCACGGAGCGTGCGTCGAGGTCGATGGTCGCGCGGGGCTGAGTGGTGGTCATGAGGTCCTCCGTAGCCGGACGTGCAATGAATTGGTTGCACATCAACCATGGCGCAGATCGCCACAATGCGCAACCTGCAGGTTGCCCATCGTGGGATCCGCAGGTCAGTCGTGCAGCACCGCAACCGCCAGGCTCGCCGCCAGGGCCACCAGCGCGAGCACCATGCCCACGGTCCCGGGCCAGCCCGCCAGCGCGAAGCCGACGCCGCCGAGCCAGCCGAACAGGCTCGACCCCGCGTAGTACGCGAGGTTGTAGACGGCCGCCGCCTGGGTCCGCGCCCGCGGTGCGGCGACCGGGGTCCACCCGCTGGCCACCGCGTGCGCGCCGAAGAACCCGGCGGTGAGCACGACCAGGCCCGCCAGCACCACGGGCAGCCGCCCCGACAGCGTGGCCACCACGCCGAGCGCCATCACGCCGGTCGCCGCCACCAGCACCCGCCGGCGCCCGTACCGGACCACGAGCCGCCCGGTCCGCGCCGAGGACCACGTCCCCGCCAGGTAGGCGAGGAACACGAGGCTGACCACGCCGGGCGACAGGCCGAACGGCTCGGCGGCCAGCCGGAAGCCGAGGTAGTTGTAGACGGCGACGAACCCACCCATGAGCAGCAGCCCCTGCGCGTCCAGGACGAGCAGCCGCGGGCTGAGCAGGGCACGGAACCGGCCGGCCCGGTGCGCGGCCGGGTCGGGGGTGGCGGTGCGAGCCCGCGGGCCGCGGTCGCGGGGCGCGAGCCAGACGAAGAGGCCCGTCGCGACCAGGCAGGCCAGCGCGACGGCGGCGACCCCGGCACGCCAGTCGAGCAGCTCGGCGACGCCGCCCGAGACCAGCCGCCCCAGCAGCCCGCCCATCGACGTGCCCGCGACGTACGTACCGGCGGCCCGGGGCACCACCGCCGCGGGAAGCATCTCGGTCAGGTAGGCCATGGCCACCGCCGGGACGCCCGCGACCAGCAGCCCCTCGACGGCCCGCCCCGCGACGATCAGGCCGAACGACGGCGCGAAGGGCACGGCGAGCCCGACCGTCGTCGCGCCGAGCATCGCGACGGTCATGGCGCGCACCCGCCCGACGCGGTCCGCGACCCACGCCCAGGGCAGCACCCCCACGGCCAGCCCGAGCGTCGCGGCAGACACGAGCAGCGCGGTCGCCGACGCCGACGTCGCGAGCTCGCGCGCGGCGTCCGGCAGCACGGACTGCGGGGCGTAGAGCTGCGCGAACGCAGCGGTCCCGGCGCCGAACAGCGCGACGAGCAGTCGTCGCTCGTCGAACCGTGCGGCGCCGGGACCGGTGCTCATGCGCGGTGCGGGGTCCTGACGGCGGTCGCGCGACCGCCGTCGTGCGGACCGGTCATGCGTGCCGGCCGGTCGTGCCAGCAGGGTCAGTCATGCCAGCAGGGTCGGCTTCAGGTCCTTGACGCGGCCCAGCAGGCCGTTCACGAAGGCCGGCGAGTCGTCCGTGGACAGGTCGCCCGCGAGGTCGACCGCCTCGTCGAGGGCGACGGCGTCGGGCACGTCGTCGTTGAAGAGGACCTCCCACGTGCCGATCCGCAGGAGCGCGCGGTCGACGGCGGGCATGCGTGCCAGCGTCCAGCCCTGCGAGTAGGTCTCCAGCACCTCGTCGATGCGGTCGCGGTGCGCCACGACGCCCTCGACGATCTCGACCGTGTACTGCGGCACGGACGCCTCGGTGTGCGGCACGGCCACGCGGTCGGCGAGGAGCTTGAGCGGGTCGATGCCCCGCTGCTCCGCCTCGAAGAGGATGTCGGCGGCGCGCTTGCGCGCCTTGGTACGTGCGCCCACGTCAGTCGGTGACGCGGCCGAGGTAGTCACCCGTGCGGGTGTCGACCTTGACCTTGACGCCCTGCTCGAGGAACAGCGGCACCTGGATCTCCGCGCCGGTCTCGAGGGTGGCGGGCTTGGTGCCACCGGTCGACCGGTCGCCCTGCAGGCCCGGCTCGGTGTAGGTGATCTCCAGGACCACGGACGCCGGCAGCTCGATGTAGAGCGGCGTGCCGTCGTTCGAGGCGAGCATGACGCTCATGCCCTCGAGCATGTAGTCCTTGGCGTCGCCGACCGTCGCGGCGGGCACCGTGATCTGGTCGTAGGTGTCGTTGTCCATGAACACGAAGTCCTCGCCGTCCATGTACAGGTACTGGAAGTCGCGGCGGTCCACGTTGGCCGTCTCGACCTTGATGCCCGCGTTGAACGTCTTGTCGACGACCTTGCCGGAGAGCACGTTCTTCATCTTGGTGCGGACGAACGCGCCACCCTTGCCCGGCTTGACATGCTGGAACTCGATGACCGACCACAGGTTGCCGTCGATGCGGAGCACGGTGCCGTTCTTGATGTCGTTGGAGGTAGCCACGTTCGTCTTCCTGTGTCGGGTGAAGGTTTACCCAGGGCATGCCGACGGGGGCCGGCGGCTGGGGGTGATCGGGCCGGGGTGCCCCGGCCGTGCGATCAAGGGTGTCAAGCAGCAGCGGTCAAGTCTACCGGACAGCGTCGATCGACTCCGCCTACACCGGTCCGCTGCGCACGACGATGCCGATCGCCCCCGCGACGATCATCAGGGCCACCGATATGGGGTAGTAGGTGAGCGCCCGCCGGATATGGTCGTGCTTCTGAGCAGAGATCTCGGCAAGGTTCTTGACCTGGATCCAGGCCTCGCGCCTGTCGTCCTGCTTCGTGGTCGCGACGAGCTCGTCGACCGACGCGTCGACGATGTCCGGCAACGAGTATCTCGAGAAGCCTCGCTGCTTCATCCTCGGCCGCAGCGACAGCACCAAATGCATTCCGGCGATACCGCAGTAGATGACAGCGATCGCACCGAGCAGCGCCCCGGCCTGAGCCAACCACGCTCCGGGCTCGAGGGCCTGGTACAGAGGGATGGCGGGGGTCCCGACACCGAAGGTGAGCGCGATCGCTGCCACGAGGACGCTCGTTTTCACATCGGCATTGGTGATCGTGAGCTGAAGCATCGACTGGACGAACTGGGCGTCCGCAGCACTCCCCTCGCGATCGGGCATCCCGTCCAGGCGCCGCGCGTCGCGCTGCACGCGCCCCGTTCCCCACCAGCTCATTCGCCCCTCCGGCCCGACCGACGTCGCCAGGTGAGCCTACTCAGCCACACCCGAGGACCAACAGCTCCGACAGCACAGCAGATGAAGCTCAACACTTATGTTCTCAGCAATTAAGTCATATGCTGAATGCATGTTCACAATGATCGGCGACATCGTCGGCTCCCGAGCGCTCAAGGACCGCGCACGGGCTCAGCGAGCGATCGTCGCCACGCTCGGGAGAGTCAGCGAGTCGCTCACCCTCGCGCAACGCCTCGAACCGACGTTCGGCGACGAGGTGCAAGGCGGGTTCCCGACCATCGCGGATGCGACCCTCGCAACCCTGTTGATCCGGCTGGAGCTGAACTGGCTCGCTCACCCGCCGCCGACCGCCGACCCGGAGGAAGGCCGAACCCCCGACCTTGTCGTCATGCGGTTCGGGATCGGCCAGGGCGAGGTGCGTGTGTTCGAGATCGACTCTCAGCCGATACGGCAGGACGGACCAGGTTGGCACACCGCTCGTGACGCCATCGACTCCCTCGGGAAGAAAGCCGGTGCACGATATGTCGGGCCTGAGGACACCAGCTGGCCGACACCCGCAGCAGTCAACGCCTTCCTCGTTGCGCGCGACGGCCTCGTCGATACACTCAACCACCGCCAACGGCGGATGCTGCTCCGGGCGCTGCACGGTCATTCCCAGAAGGCCATCGCAGAGCTGGAAACCATCTCGGAGTCGGCCGTGAGCCAGGCGTTCGCGAGGGGCGTGAGCGCCGTTCGGGACGCACAGTTCCTCTTCGGAAAGGTGTGATGCACGGATGGCAGCTCTTGGAGCGTTCCTCGCAGCGCTGGGGGTGGCTGACGCCTTCCGGGACACGAACACCGCGGGCATCTCGAGCGCGCGCCGCTCTGCTGCGCTCGCCGCAGGCCTCCTGACGCTTGCGGCGCTCCTCGCAGCAAGCGGGACGCCTCCGCTCACGATGATCGGCCTCGGGACGGCACTGGCTCTACTGCTCGCCGTATGGACCCTCATCGACATCATCGCATCAGTCACCAGCAAGACGACGGCTCGCAGTGCAGCGTTCCTCGCGATAGCCACCGGAACCGTTGTCGCCTTGCTCTTCGCGGACGACGGCCCCAGCACCTGGCCAGGGTGGATACCCGGACCCTTGTCTACGTTCGCGCCATCACAGCTGATCCTTGTCGGTGGGATCGCCATCGCCCAGGTCACGACCGCTAACGTCCTGGTCCGACTCATCCTCGAAGCCGTCAACGTCCCCACCAAGGAAGGCTCGGACCGCCTTCGCAGCGGACGCGTTCTCGGCCCGATGGAACGTCTTTTCATCCTGGGGCTCGGCCTCGCAGGAAACCTCACCGCCGCCGCAGTTGTCGTGGGAGCCAAGGGCCTGCTTCGATTCCCCGAACTCGCCGCGAGTGAGTCGAACGTGCGCGCCGCCGCTTCGCCAATCATCATCCAGACCTCCGCGAAGAACGCCTCCGGCACGGAGGTGGAGGTGGACCCACCTCCTACCCCTCCTCTTCACCAGGGCCCCAACCCTGTGACGGAATACTTCCTCATCGGCAGCTTCGCTAGTTGGCTCATCGCCCTTGCAGGCCTCGGCCTCGCGATGTTGGTGTCTTCGTAAGGCAGGAACTTAACTTACTAAGCATTAAGCTCAAGACTTAACCGGTGACTACCCTACGATTTCGCCAGCGCCAGCTGGTAGGAGTCGAACGCGAAGCCGCCACGGGGCTGGCGCCACGCACCGCTCGACTTACGGGCGGACACCGTTTCAGCGGTTCACCTCGAGCTTCGAGCCACACCACTTTCGCTCGAGCGAATTTCGCGTCCCGCGGTGCCAGGCGATGCGCACACCGTGAGTTTGCAACGGTGTGCTTTACCAAGTACCGATTTGCCCCCCGACTACGTCGGGCCGCTCAGTTCTTCGAGGCGACGCACAATCACCGGCAGCACGGCGCACTCCTCCGACCACATTGCTGCCCGGACACGCTGGCTGACCGCTTGTTCGCTGACCCCTAACAATTGAGCCGCAGCCTTCTGTCTCCCCGGCTTGTCGGCCAGCCCGGAGAGCACGTCCACCGCTTCCCAACCATGAGGCGTGCGGCGAGCGCGGACCGCACCAAGAAGCTGCAAGAGCGATTCAACCTCGTGCGCTCGCCTCTCCCCGCTCGCGGCCGTGGGGCCCTCCACCGCTACGGATTTGCCAGACACCCGCGTCTTAGCCCGGTTCACGGCATCTCGGGCGCGGTAGAACGCCGGTCCGCGTGCGTCTCGGGACACGGCTGGCAGTGGTGTTTCGACCGGCCCCACGCCAATTCCGACGCTCCACCCTCGATCGCGAAGTAGGTCCAGCGTAAGATCGACTGCGAGTTGGGCCCCTGGACTGTGTCCACTGAGCACCCCCTGAACCTCGTCACCGATCGTCCGCTCAAACGGCAGCACGATTCCGGCCCGGCCGGAGGTCCACTTGGCCAGTTGCTCGAGCACCACGGGTACACGGTCCTCTGCATAAGTCGAGCCACGCTGATCGACCGTCAATACAATCACGGTGCCAGGGTATCGATCCTGAGTATCAGAAACGCTACGCCGCCAATCTCGCCGCGATCGCCGAGAGCGCCAGTCGGTAGGAGTCGAACCCGAAGCCCGCGACGGTGCCCGTCGCGATGCCGGCCACCACCGAGTAGTGCCGGAACGACTCCCGCGCGGCCGGGTTGGACAGATGCACCTCGACCAGGAGCAGACCCGCCGTCGTCACCTGGGCAGCGGCGTCACGCAGCGCGTAGGAGTAGTGCGTGAACGCGGCGGGGTTCAGCACCACGTGCGCCTCGGCGTCGACCGCCTCGTGGAGCCAGCCCACGATCTCCGACTCGCCGTCCGTCTGCCGCACCTCCACGTCGAGGCCGAGCTCCGCGCCCCACGTCGCGGCCGAGACCTTCAGGTCGGACATCGACAGGTGACCGTAGATCTCGGGCTCGCGAACACCGAGCCGGCCGAGATTCGGACCGTTGAGCACCAGGACACGGGGCAGTGCGGAGACCATGGCCGCGAGCCTAACGGCCGCCGCCGCGCACCGCCGTCGGGTCCGCGGGACGAGTGTCGGTCACACCTTCCCGGGGCCGTCCACGATCCGGTGCCCGCCCGTCGCGTCCGCGATCCAGCGCAGCACCTCGGGCCGGAGCTCGTCCCACTCCCAGAAGACGAACACCAGGCTCGCGAGCGCCGCACCCTCGGCCTGCCATCGCGTGACCGGGGCGGTGGTTCCGCACGCCGCGCACGCGAGGTCGGCCTCACCGCCGTCCCGCCAGGTCGCGGCCGCCTCGTAGAACGCGCGCAGGCCGGCCTCGTCCGTGCCCGTGGGCCCGAGCTCGTCCGGCGGCCCGTAGAAGGGTCTCCGGACCGAGCACCGCGGGCAGGTCACCGCCTCGACCGAGTACTGCGCGCCGTCGTGCACCTCCCGCCCCAACCGGACCTCGAGGCCCCACGGCGGTTCACCCGACACGCCGCCCGGCACCGGGTGCTCGACGGTCTCGGGCCACGCCGGCCCGACCGGGTGCCCCTGGCCGCCCAGGGCCGCCTCGGACGACAGTCCCGGCAGCACCACTCCCCGGCGGACCAGATCGTCGACGACGCGCTGCCCCAGGGCGCCGGCCTCCTCGTCGGTCGCGTCCAGGTCGGCGACCCACTGGTAGTACGTGCCCACGGTTCTCCTCACCCTCGCCTCACACCACGCCGGCTCCTGCCGTCGTCCGCCCACGCTAGCGGCGACCACCGACACTCACGCCGGACGGTCGGACCCGTCCGGCTCCAGTCCCTCGACGAGGAGCGTGCGGGGTCCGGGTCCGGCCTCGGCGAGCTCGTCGTGCGGGTTGGTGAGCGCGCACCGGCGCAGCGAGAGGCACCCGCACCCGATGCAGTCGGTGAGGTGGTCGCGCAGGCGGGACAGCTGCTCGATCCTCGCGTCGAGGTCGTCGTGCCAGGCCTGGGAGATGCGCCGCCAGTCCTTCGCCGTCGGCGTGCGGTCGCCGGGCAGGGTCGCGAGCGCCGCCCCGATGTCCGCGAGCGGTATCCCGACGCGCTGCGACACCCGGATGAACGCGACGCGCCGCAGCGTCTCGCGCCGGTAGCGCCGCTGGTTGCCCGACGTGCGGCGGCTCGAGATCAGCCCCTTGCGCTCGTAGAAGTGCAGGGCGGAGACGGCGACGCCGCTGCGCGCCGCGAGGTCGCCCACGGTGAGCTCGTCGCGGTCCCACGGTACGGCGGGGTGGGATGCTTCCATCGGTGGCCTCCTGGTCGTCAGCGGGGTCGGTGAGGTCGGCACAGCGCGCGGTTGACCTCAACAAAGGTTCAGGTTAGAGGATCGCGGCATGGACGCCATCAGACATCACTCGTTCGGTCCGCCCGAGGTGCTCGTTCTCGAGCAGGTACCCGACCCTGCGCCCGGCCCGGGCGAGGTGCTCGTCGACGCCGTGGCCCACGGCGTGCACCTGCTCGACACCAGCCTCCGCCGCGGAGAGGCCGGGGCGCCGCTGCCCCTGCCCGGGCTCCCGTCGATCCCCGGCCGGGAGGTGGCCGGCACGGTGTCCGCCGTCGGCCCTGGTGTCGACCCCTCCTGGCGGGGGCGGCCCGTGGCCGCCCACCTGGGCCCGGTGCCCGACGGCGGCGGGTACGCCCGCCGCGTGGTCGTCGGCGCGAACCGGCTCCACGCCCTCCCCGACGGGCCGGACGGCGCGCCGCTCGACCCCGCCGACGCCATCGCCATGATCGGCACGGGCCGCATGGCCGTCTACACCCTCGACCTGGCGGCGATCACCCCGGACGACGTCGTCGTGGTCACCGGTGCGGCCGGCGGGCTCGGCACGCTGCTCGTCCAGGAGGCGCTCTACCTCGGGGCGTCCGTGGTAGCGCTCGCGGGCGGTCCGGCCAAGCTCGCGGTCCTGGCCCGCCTGGCCGCGGACCCCGGGCGCCTCGCGCTCGTCGACTACTCCACCCCGGGGTGGGCGGACGCCGCGCGCGCCGCGCTGGGCGGCTCCCCCGCGACGCTCGTGCTCGACGGCGTGGGCGGTGAGCCCGGCACGGGGGCGACGGCGCTCCTGGCCGGTGCGGACCACGCTGTCGACGGCGCTGCGAGGGGCACGGTCGGCCCCGGGGACAGCGGCGCGCAAGATCGTGCGGACCGCCGCGCGGAGGGACGGGCCGCCGAAGCATCGGCCGCCGTCGGGGCGGGGCGGCTGGTCGCGTACGGGTGGGCGTCCGGAACGGCCAACCAATACACCGCCTGGGCCGGGGACGACCGGATCCCGTCGCCGGTCGAGGTCCGCTACGCCGTCGGACCGGACGCCCCCGCGATGGGCGACCAGCGCCCGTACCAGGAGCGGGCGCTCGCACACGCGGCGTCGGGCCGCTGGCGTGTGGTCACGCACCGCGTGCCGCTGGCCGAGGCCGCGCGGGCGCACCGTGAGCTCGAGGAGCGCCGCACGACCGGCAAGGTGGTGCTGGTGTGAGCGCCCCCGTGACATCGGCACGCGCCGTCCCGCGGCCCGGCACGCTGAGCCCCGGGGCACAGCGCCTCGTCCTGGTCGGGATGGTCGCACTGTGCTCCCTCGGCGCCTTCGAGGCGCTCGCCGTGGCCACGGCGATGCCGGCCATCGCCGTGGACCTCGACGGCCTGCGGCACTACACGCTCGCTTTCGCGGTGGTCTTCGCGACCAGCGTGGTCGGGATGCTCGTGGCGGGGCGCTGGTGCGACCGTTCCGGCCCCGCCCCCGCGATGTGGACCGGCGTGGGCCTGTTCGTGGTCGGCCTCGGCGTGGCCGGCACCGCGACCGGGATGGGCGTCCTCGTCGCCGGCCGCGCGGTCCAGGGCGTCGGCAGCGGACTCTTCGGCGTCGCGCTGTACGTGCTGGTGGCGCGCGTGTTCGCAGCCGAGCGACGTCCCGCCGTCTTCTCCGCGTTCGCGGCGGCCTGGGTGGTCCCCGCGATCGTCGGACCGGGCCTGGCGGGGCTCGTCGTGGACCACCTCGGCTGGCGCTGGGTCTTCCTCGGCGCCGCGGTGCTCACGGTTCCGGCGGCCGTCCTGATGCGGCCCGGCCTGACGGCGGCCCAGGGCGGCGGTGCGGAGACGGGTTCGGAGGCTGCCGACACAGGAGCTGACCCTGGGGCGGACTCCGGAGCCGACTCCAGGACCGACTCTGTGGCCCACTCTGCGGCCGCCGCTGACGCGCGCACCGCCGCCGACGCCGCTCCGCTGCGCGCGCCCGACGTCGACCGCCCCGTGGCGGCGGCACTGCGCCTGGCCTGGTCCGTGCTGCGTGTCCGACGCGGTCTGCCCGCCGTCGTATCGGTGCGCGCGCTCGTCTCGGCCGCGTTCACGGGCGCTGAGGTGCTGCTCCCGCTGCTCCTCGTGCACGAACGGCACCTGAGCCCGGCCGCGGCGGGCCTCGTGCTGACCGTGGGTGCCCTGGGCTGGTCCACCGCGTCGTGGGTGCGCGGGCGCGACCTGTTGCACCTGAGCCATGCCGGTTACGTACGCCTCGGCGGCGGACTGCTCGCGCTGGGGACGGTGGGCGTCGCCCTCCTCGTGCTGCCGGGCGTCCCGGCCGGGGTCGGGATGGCGTTCTGGGTGCTGTCCGGCAGCGGCATGGGTCTGGTCTACCCCACGCTGTCGGTCCTGACGCTCGAGCTCGCCGAGCCGGGTGAGCAGGGCTCCGCCTCGTCCGCCCTGCAGGTGGCGGACGCCGTCGCGGCGGCGATCGCGTCATCCGTCACGGGCACGCTCCTGTGGGCGCTGTACGACCTCGCGGGTCTGCCCGCCTACGCCGTGGTGCTCGGGGCGACGGGTGCGCTCCCAGCGATTGTCGTCGTCCTGGCGCGACGGACCGTGGCCGAGGTCGTGCCCGACGGCGCGCCCCGGTGAGAGGGTGCCGCCATGCGATACACGACACGCGTCGTCGAGGGCTACCTAGAGCTGCGCGGCGCCACCTGGCGGCCACCGCTGGATCCGGATGCCGTCGCCAGGCTGGTCAGCGACGACCACCTCGGGCACCCGTACATCAGGACCGGCATCAACATGGGTCCGGTCGACGTCGAGGTCCGCGTTCTCGACCAGCGGCCCGAACCGACCACCGACCCGGGGACGTGGGAGGAGATCGCCGAGATCAGCGTCGAGGCCACCGAGGTCCCTCTGCTCGTGGTCGGCGGCGAGGACAGCCTCGGTCCTGGGGCGCGCCTCGACACCACCGGACCGGGCACGTACCGCCTCCGGGTGCACGCCGCCGGTCGCCGGATCGCCTACGACGCCGTGGTGACCGAACCAGTTGAGCGGTACCTCGTCCAGGCCTGGCCCGAGGAGCACACCGAGCCGACGCCCGTCGCGCTCGAGCGCGCGCCGACGCGCTCCTCCTCCGCCACCGCGCCGCCTCCAGGGCTGGAAGCCTTTCAGGTTCACACGCCGCCGACGGCGGTCCCCGCGCCCGAGCCCACCGCGCGGGCGCGGATCCAGATCTGGCAGGAGCTCCGCGACCGGCAGCTCCCGCCCGACGAGGCCTGAGTTCGGCCGAGCCACATTCCGGCCGGCGCCGAGCTCCTCATGCGGCGTCGGGTAGTGGCCGGTCGGCGACGTGGGGGTCATCGGTGCGGGCGTCGATGGTGTGGGGCAGGCGGATGCGTTGCCCGTGGGCGTCGGTGAAGGCCCACCCGGTCTCCACCAGGGCCTCGACCCCGGTCGTGGTGGTGTTCTTACCGGCCCAGTACGTGACCGCGTGATGCACCTCGCACCGGCTCGGATCTCGGCCCGCGCCACCCGGACCCATGTCGGCGTCTACCCGTTCAGCCCGCCCGCGATCGATGCGCTCGCCGCGGACCTGGTCGGCTTCTCGACGTCGAAGGGCACGGTCCGGTTCTCGCCCGAGCACCCGCTGCCGGACGACGTCCTCGACCGCCTCGTCCTGTTCCGCCGGGACGAGATCGACGCGATGCGCACCCGGTGAACGTGGTCACGGCACGCACGCGCTGTCACATCCGGCCGCCCTGTCCCGTCATAGAGGTATGACGCGAGAGCATGTCCGCATGACCAGCCCCGCCCTCGACGACGCGGCACTCGACCGCCTCCGCCCCCTGGCGTTCTCGGTGGCCTACCGCATGCTCGGCAGCGTCGCCGAGGCGGAGGACGTGGTGCAGGAGGCGCTGACGCGCGTCGCGCAGGCCGAGGACGTGCGCAACCCGGACGCGTTCGTGACCACCGTGACCACCCGCCTCGCCATCGACGTGCTGCGCTCGGCCCGGGTGCGGCGCGAGTCGTACGTGGGCGAGTGGCTGCCGGAGCCGCTCGTCGGCCCCGTCCACCTGCCCGTCGCGATGGCCGCACCGCCGCCCGACGCCGCCGGCCACGCCGAGCTCGCCGACGACCTCTCGACGGCGTTCCTCGTGCTGCTGGAGACGCTGACGCCCACCGAGCGGGCGGCATTCCTCCTGCACGACGTGCTCGGCTTCCCGCACCGCGAGGCCGCCGACGTCATCGGCACGACCGAGGTCGCCGCACGGCAGCTCGCCTCACGTGCCCGCCGCAGGATCGCCGAACGGCGCACCGCGCCCGCGGGACCGGCCCGGCCCGCGGGCACCACGACCCCCCGCGCCGAGGAGCTCGTCACCCGGTTCCTCGCGGCCTGCGAGGACGGCGCCGTGGAGGCGTTCCTGGAGCTGCTCGCGCAGGACGTGGTGCTCACGGGCGACAGCGGCGGCAACGTGCCACCAGGCATGTCCGTCACGAAGCCGGTCGCGGGCCGCGTCGCCGTCGCCCGCCTGCTGGCCGGCTTCATGAAGCGCGGCGCGCCGCTGCACTTCGAGCGCGCGCTCGTGGGCGGCGCGCCGGGCCTGCTCATCATGGCGGACGACGCCGTGGGCGGCGGCCTGATCGGCACCTGGTCGTTCGAGGTCACCGAGGCGGCCGAGCCCGGCTCCGACGTCCGGCTCGTCGCGATCCGCGGTGTGCTCAACCCCGAGAAGCTGCGGCACCTGGGTCCGCTGGCCGACCTGTCCCGGATGCGGGAGTGGCTGACGAGCTCCCGGAGCCGGACCCGACCGGCGCCTCGCGCACGAACCACATGAGCACGAGACCCACGAGCACGACGGCGATGATGCCCAGGGTGCCCCAGATCGTCGCGCCCGTGGCGGCGATGATGATGGTCCACAGCGCGCTCGACATCCAGGACGAGGCGCGGCCGGTCGTGGCGTAGAGGCCGAAGATCTCCGACTCCTTGCCCGCCGGGGTCACCCGCGCGAGGTAGGACCGCGACGCCGCCTGCGCCGGGCCGACGCAGGCGGACAGGATGAGCCCGCCCACCCAGTAGACGACGGGCCCGAGGTCACGCAGGAACACGACGCCGAGCCCGGCCACGACGATGACGGCGAGCGTGGTCAGGATGACGGAACGAGGGCCGAAGCGGTCGTCGGCGCGACCGACCAGGACGGTGCTGACCCCGGCGACCAGGTTGGCGGCGATCCCGAAGACGATCACCTGGTCGGAGGAGAAACCGAAGCTGACGCCGCCGATGATCGCGCCGAACGCGAAGACGCCGCTCAGCCCGTCCCGGAACACGGCGCTGGCCAGGAGGAACCAGAACGTGCGGCGCGAGGTGTGCCACAGGGCCTTGATGTCGTGGAACAGGACCACATAGCTGGTGAAGAACCCGACCGGCGTGCGGCCCTTGGTGGCCGGCAGCTCCGGCACGAACGCCAGGACAGGCCAGGCGAACGCGAGCGCCCACAGGGCGCAGCCCACGGCGATCACGCGGAACGCGAGGCCGTTGTCCGTGGGCATCCCCCACCAGTCCGACGCGTTGGCGACGACGACGAACACCAGCGCGAGGATGCCGCCGACGTAGCCGAGGCCCCAGCCGAGGCCGGACACCCTGCCGACGGTCCTGGGCGTGGCGACGGACACCATCATGGCGTTGTAGTTCACGCCCGCGATCTCGTTGAGCACACTGCCCAGGCCGATCAGGGCGGCGCCGAGCACGAAGTAGGCGGGGTCGGCCTCGACGAACCAGAGCGCGAGCATGCACAGGACCATGCCGCCCGTACCGCCGGCGAGCCACGCCTTGCGCCGGCCGCTGGCGTCGGCGCGCTGCCCGAGCACGGGCGCGAGCACCAGGATGAGCAGGCCCGCGAGGGTGTTCCACAGGCCTACACCGCTGGACAGGTCGGCGAGCCCGCGCTGGTAGGCGGGGTCGGCCTTGCCCAGGGCCGCGACTCCGGGTTCCAGGAACGCCTCGGTGGTCAGGTACAGCGCCGTGAAGACGAACGTGAGGATCACCGTGTTGAACGGCTGGGTCCCCCAGTCCCACAGCGCCCAGGAGATGACCTGGCGTCGCGGGATCCGTGCGTCCTCCCGCAGCTCCAGCCCCGTCGTCGGGGTCGGTGCGGTCGGGCCGGAGGCCGGGTCGTCAGGTCGCTGGCGGGCGTCGGTCATGGCGGCAGTCTGCCCGGATCGGGCGGACGGCGGGGGCCGTGCCGGTCACGATCTCATACCGACGGCGCGCCGGGCGTCGTCCGCGAGACGGTCACTGCGCCAGGTTGTGGCGCCCGATCTGGTCGGTGCGGGACACGCCCGCGAGCGCCATGGTGAGGTCGAGCTCGGCGAGGACGTGCTCGGTGACGGCGCGGACGCCGTGGGATCCCGCGAGCGCCAGGCCGTAGACCCAGGGGCGGCCGAGCAGGACGGCGTCGGCGCCGAGGGCGAGGGCGGTGAAGACGTCGGCGCCGGTGCGGATGCCGGAGTCGAACAGGACGGGGACGTCTGCTCCGTCGGGGCGGGCGCGGACGGCGTCGACGACGGGGGCGAGGGTGTCGAGGGAGGCGACGGCGTTGTCGACCTGTCGTCCGCCGTGGTTGGACACGATGATGCCGTCGGCGCCGTGGTCGAGGGCGGTGCGGGCGTCGTCGGGGTGCTGGATGCCCTTGACGAGGAGGGGCAGGGTGGTGCGCTCGCGCAGCCAGGCGAGGTCTTTCCAGGTGAGGGTGGAGCGGGAGAAGACGTCGAGGAAGGTCTCGACGGCGGCCCGCGCGGAGGGCTGGGTGAGGTTGCGCCAGGTGGGGCCGGGGTGGTGGCGGGCCATGGACAGCAGGGAGCGGACGGCGGCGGGCGTGGGCCGGCCGGGCGCCGCGCCGTCGTCGTCCGGCGAAGGTGCGGGCGCGGCCGTGCCGCGGACGCGGGCCTCGACGAGGGCCTGGAAGGCGGGGTCGCTGAGGTACTGGGCGATGCCCTCGGCGCGGGCGAAGGGCAGGTAGCCGAGGTCGAGGTCGAGGGTGCGCCAGCCGAGCACGTGGGTGTCGAGGGTGACGACGATGGCCTCGCAGCCGCTGGCCTCGGCGCGGGCGACGAAGGACTCGGCGACGGTGTCGTCGGAGGACCAGTAGAGCTGGAACCAGCGGGGGCTGTCGCCGAGGGCGGCGGCGGTGTCCTCCATGGGGGTGGAGGCCTGGGAGGAGATGACGACGGGCAGCCCGAGGCCGCGGGCCGCGGCGGCGAGCTCGGGTTCGGCGGCGCGGGGTGCGGCGGCGCGGCCGCGCCGGTGCTGGACGGCGAGCTCCAGGGCGCCGACCGGGCCGTAGAGCACGGGCGCGGGCAGCTCGCGGCCGAGCAGGGTGGTGGTCAGGGAGCGTTCGCCGACGTCGACCATCTGGCGCGGGACGATGCGGTACCGGCCGAACGCCTCGCGGTTGACCGCGAGGGTGCGCTGCGCGCCGGCGCCGCCGGACACGTAGGCCCAGCCGGTGCGGGTCATGCGGCGGCGGGCGGCGGCGGCGAGCGCGTCGGGCCGGGTGGGGACCAGGGGGCGGCGCCCGTAGACGCCGTCGCGGTAGATCGCGGACTGCACTGCCCGGCCGATATTGCGCATGCCGGACATCCTGCCACGCGCCCGGCGTGCTCACCGGCGCTACCTGCCGAACCCCGCGGTCAGGCCGGACACGAGCTGCCGCCGGCCGATGACGTACGCGGCCAGGATGGGCAGCACGGACAGCACGACAGCGGCGAGCACGGCCGGCACGTCGAGCGAGAACTCGCCCTGGAACGCCCACAGGGACAGCGGCAGCACCCGGGTCTCGGCGCTCTGCGTGAGCACCAGGGGGAACAGGAACCCGTTCCAGACCTGCAGCGCGTTGTAGACCCCGACGGTGACCACGGCCGGGCGGGTGAGCGGCAGCGCGAGGCTCCACAGGGTGCGCCACTCCCCCGCCCCGTCCACCTTCATCGACTCGAAGAGCTCGCCGGGCACGTCCCGCAGGAAGTTGGTCAGGATGAGCACGGACAGCGGGATCGCGAACGCGATGGAGGGCAGGATCAGCGCCCAGAGGGTGTCGTAGAGGCCGAGCTGGATGATCAGGTAGTAGACGGGCACGATCGTGGCCTGGATCGGGATCGCGATGCCCAGCAGGAAGACCTGGAACAGGCGCGAGGCGCTGCGGCGCCGGGAGCGCACCACCACGTAGGCCGCCATGAGCGAGACGGCCAGGATCGCGACGACGGAGACGGCGGTGACGACCACCGAGTTGCCGAAGTAGCGCGGGAAGTCGTTGGCCAGCACCGCCCCGTAGGCGTCGAGCGTGGGGCGCGAGGGCCACGACAGCGTGTTCTCGGCGTAGTAGTCGTCGGTGGGGCGCAGGCTCGTGACGACGATGTAGTAGATCGGCAGGATGATGACGGCCAGCCAGACCCAGCCGGCCAGGCCGCCGACGACGTTGGGTGCGGTGCGGGCCGCTCGTGCGGCGCGTGCGGGCATCAGACGCCCTCCATCTGGGACTCCATGCGGTTGGCTCCCGAGAGCCGGTTCAGCGCCAGCGAGACCCCGAGGCCGACGACGACGAGGATCACCGCGATGACGCTCGCCCGGCCCATGTCGTAGCTGCGGAAGCCGGTCAGGTACATGTCCAGGGGCAGGATGCGGGTCGCGTTGCCCGGGCCGCCGCCGGTCAGGACGAAGATGAGGTCGAAGTAGGTCAGCGAGCCGACGATCATCAGGGTCGAGGACGTGATGATCGTGTACTTCAGCTGCGGCAGGGTGATGTGGAAGAACTGCTGCACCCGGCCGGCGCCGTCGAGCAGCGCCGCCTCGTACAGGGACGCCGGGATCTGGCGCACCCCGCCCTGGTAGAGCAGCGAGTGGAACGGGACGAAGCACCAGCCGATGACGAACAGCACCACCCACAGCGCGAGGTCGGGGTTGCCGATCCAGTCCTGGGCGAGCAGCGGCACGCCGAGCGCGGGGCCCAGGCCGAAGTTCGGGTCGAGCAGGGCGCGGAAGGCGATCGCCACGGCCGCCGCGGAGAACAGCAGCGGCAGGAAGTACAGCACGGACAGCACGGCCCGGTAGCGCTGCCGGCCGGCCATGAAGACACCCAGGAGCAGGGACACCGGCGCCTGGAACAGCCAGGAGACGACGGTGACGATCACCGTCAGCCGCATCGCGTTCAGCGTCACCGGATCGGTGAGGGTGCGCCCCCAGTTGTCCGCGCCCGCCCACACCGGGTCGCCCAGCCCGTCCCAGCTCATGAACGACAGCACGAGCACGCCGCCGAGCGGCACGACGGCGAACAGCCCGAACAGCGCGAGCGCCGGCGCGGCCATCCACAGCGACGGCCCCTGCGCCGGCGCAGGGGGCGCCACCGTCACAGCGTCGCGTCCATCGCGTCGGAGAACTGCTGCGGGTCGAGCTGCCCGAGGAACAGCCCGCTCAGGTTGTCCAGCAGCTCCTGCGCCTGGGCGGGCGGCAGGGCCTGGTCCCAGGAGAGCTGGAAGTGCGGGGCGTCGCTGACGAGCCCGTAGACGAACGACAGGTAGTCGGCGTCGTCCTGCTCGGCGATCTTGTCCTCGAGGCCGACGACCGGCGGCACCGTGCCGATGGCGAGCAGGTCGTCGACGGCGTCGTCGTCGAGCACCTCGGTCCCGATGAACTCCTGGGCCGTGGCCTGGGCCTCGGGTGAGGCGTCCGCGGAGACCGACCAGAAGTTGGACGGGTTGCCGACGATGTTGGCCGGGTCGCCGGCCCCGCCGTCGACCTCCGGGAACGAGGTGTAGCCCAGCCCGCCGGACTCCACGAGCTCGGGCGCACCCGCCACCAGGTCCGGGTACACCCAGCTGCCCTGCAGCAGGAAGCCCGCCTTGCCCGTCTGCACCAGGGCGGTGTCGCCGTTCTGGTCGGCGTTGACCGACCCGAAGGTGTCTCCGAACGCTCCCGCGTCGACCAGCTCCGTGATCTTCGTCGTGGCCTCGATGATCGCCGGGTCGGACCAGGCACCCTCCTTGCCGTCGAGCACGGCCTGGAAGACCTCCGGGCCGCCGATCCGGTCGGTCAGGTACTGGATCCACATCAGCTCCGGCCAGACGCTCTGTCCGGCCAGCGCGATCGGGATGACACCCTCGTCGCCGAGGGCGCCCACGGCGTCGAGCAGCTCGTCGTACGTGGTGGGGACCTCGACGCCCGCGGCGTCCAGGACCTCCTGGTTGTAGTACAGGACCACCGGCTGGCTGTGCGTGGTCGGCACGGCGTACGTCGTCCCGTCGACCGTGCCGTTGTCGGCGACCGAGGGGATCAGCCGCTCCTGAAGGGCGGCCGCACTGTCGCCGAGGTCCACGACCCGCCCGTTCGCCACGTAGTCCTCGAGCGTGCCGCCCGCCCACGAGTAGATGAGGGTCGGCGCGTTGCCCGCACCGACCGCGGTGCGGATCTTCTCCTTGTACGCGTCGTTCGCGAAGTACTCGACGGCGAACTGCTCGTCCGGGTGGGCCTCGTTCCACGCGTCGAACTGCGCACCGAGCACGTCACCGCTCTCCCCGGTCAGCGCCCACGCGCTCGCCTGCCCCTCGGGGGCCTGTCCGGGCTGCCTGCCGCCGCCGCACGCGGCCAGCGCCGTCGCCACCGTCACCGCGGCGACCACGGCGGCCGCCCGTCGTCCGTTTCCCAGCGTGTTCCCGAGCCTCATCGTCCGAGTCCTCTCCGGCCGACGTCGTCGTCGACCGCTCTGAAATAGTTTCAACGAGTTTCCTGGAGCGCCTTCGACCGTAGGGAGAGGCCTTTCACCCTGTCAATGACTCAGGGGCCTACACACGCGACAAGTCGACGAAACTTTTTCCGGACCATAGAGTGGGGACGTCCACCACGAGGAGGTGCCATGGACCGCAGCGGGACGGCAGCGCGACCCACGCTCGAACAGGTGGCCCGGGCCGCCGGCGTCTCGAAGGCCACGGCGTCCAAGGTGCTCAACCACCGCCCGCACATCTCGGAGCAGACCCGCCGACGGGTGGAGCAGGCGATCGACGAGCTCGGCTACGTCCCGACCACCGGACCGCGCGAGCGCGACCGGCTGCGCAAGGTCAACGTCGTCTTCAGCACGCTCGCCAACCTCTACTCGATGCACGTGCTGGAGGGGATCGTCGCGGCGGCGCACGCGCAGCACGTCGAGGTGCTCGTCGACCGGACCGACCCGGCCCAGGAGGACGGGCCGCTCTCGCCGGCCTGGAGCCGCCGCATGGCAGCGCAGGAGCACGTGGGCGTCATCGCCGTGACGGCGGAGCTCACCGCCGAGCAGCGGGACCAGATCAGCGCGCTCGGGCTCAGCGTCGTCCTGATCGACCCTCTCAACCCGCTCGACGACGAGGTGGTCTCGGTGGGGGCGACGAACTTCACCGGGGGCCTGCAGGCCACCCGGCACCTCCTGGACCTGGGTCATCGCCGCATCGCGTACGCGGGCGGCCCGCCCGGCTCCGTCGCCTCGCACGAGCGCCTGCAGGGCTACCTCAGCGCGATGTCGTCGGCCTCGGCGCCGGTCGACCCGGCGCTCGTGCTCGCCGGCGAGTTCACCGTCCCCGCGGGCCTCGAGATGGCGGGCGTGCTCCTCGACGGGCCCCACCCGCCCACCGCGATCTTCGCCGGGTGCGACGCCTCGGCGCTCGGTGTGATCGAGGCGGCCCGCCAGCGCGGCCTGCGCGTGCCGCAGGACCTGTCCGTCGTCGGATTCGACGACACCGCCATGGCGGTGTCCAGCGCTCCCCCGCTGACCACCGTGCGCCAGCCCATCAGCGACATGGGCCGGGTCGCGCTGCGCACCCTGCTGCAGCAGGCGCGCGGCGAACGGGCTGACTCCCACCACGTGCAGCTGTCGACCCAGCTCGTGGTCCGCGGCTCCACGGCCGCGCCGGCCCGTCCGTAGCCGGCCGGCTGTGCCGGTCCGGGACGGTCCGGGGCGGTCCGGATCAGTGCAGCTCGTCGCGGACCGCGGCGACCGCCTCCACCTCCACGAGCTGGCCGGGGTACCCGAGCACCGTGACGCCCAGCAGCGTGCCGGGCGGCTCGTGGCCGGAGAACGCCTCGTGCACCACGTCCCAGGCGGCGACCAGCTCCTCGCGGTCGGTCGTGGCGACCAGGACCCGGATGTTGAGCACGTCCACGAGCCGGGCGCCGGCCGCGTCGAGCGCGACCGTCAGGTTCGACATGGCGTGCGCGGCCTGGCCGGGGACGTCGCCCGGCAGGCTGACGTCCCCGTCCTGGTCGATCGGGCACGCCCCGGCGAGGAACACCGGGCGGGAGCCGGCAGGCACCGTCGCCGCGTACGCGTACGGCCGGGACCGCGACACGCGCACGTCGGCCGTGGGAGCGGCTGCGCCGCAGGTCGGCATACGATCCGCAGGTGCCTGGTTCCCCCGACGTCGCGCTCGACTGGCGTACCGACCATCTGCTCGGCGCACCGTTCCAGGAGGCCCCGCTCGGGCCGGCCACGCTGGTCCGCTACCCGCACCCGCCCGACGCGCCCGCCCCGCGCGTCGCCGTCGTCCACGTGCACGGCTACAACGACTACTTCTTCCAGGAGCACCTGGCCCGCGCGTTCGCCGCCGCCGGGTACGCGTTCTACGCCGTCGACCTGCGCGCCGCGGGGCGGTCGCTGCGGCCCGGCCAGCTGCCGCACTTCGTGATGGACCTGCGCGAGCAGGCCACCGACATCGCCGCGGCGTCGCGCACCGTGCGGGGCCTGGAGCCGGGGCTGCCGCTCGTCGTGCACGCGCACTCCACGGGCGGGCTGACCGCCGCGCTGTGGGCGCACGCGCACCGCAACGCCGCGGGAGCCGACGCCGGGCCCGACCTGCTGGTGCTCGACTCCCCGTTCCTGGACCTGCGCGCCCCGCAGTGGAAGCGCACCGTCGGCACCCGGTTCCTGGACACGGTGGGACACCTCGCGGCGACCGCGATCGTCAACGACGGCCCGTCCCGGTACGCCGAGCACCTGCTGGCCGCGAACGGCGGACGCTGGCAGTTCGACACGACCCTCAAGCGCCCCGAGGGAGTGCCCAGCCGGGTCGGCTGGTTCGTCGCCGTGCGCCGCGGGCAGGCGCGCGTCGCCGCGGGCCTGGAGATCGCGTGCCCGGTGCTGCTGGCCCGGTCCGACACGTCGGGGCCCGACACGCTCGACAACCCGCTGCTCGACGCGCAGGACACGGTGCTCGACGTCGAGCAGATGGCCGCCCTCGTCCCCTGCCTCGGCGCTGACGTCACCGAGCTGGTCGTGCCCGGCGGCGTGCACGACCTCACGCTCTCGGCACGCGGTCCGCGCGAAGCCTACCTGCACGGCATGCTCCAATGGGCGGACAGCCGACTGACCGACACGTGAGGTGCAGCAAGTGACCTATTTCGAGGGGCCGTTCCAGGCCCTCGCCCACCGCGGCTTCGCGCACGCCTCGGCGGGCACCGAGGGCCTGGAGAACTCGCTCGCGGCCTTCGGCGCCGCCGTCGACCTGGGCTACCGGTACGTGGAGACCGACGCGCACGGCACGGTCGACGGCGTCGCGGTGGCCCTGCACGACGAGTCCCTGGACCGCACCACCGACGGCACCGGCCTGGTGGCCGAGCTGCCGTGGTCCGAGGTGTCCGAGGCGCGGATCGGCGGCGTCGAACCCGTGCCCCTGCTGGAGGACGTGCTGGCCGGCTGGCCCGACCTGCGGGTCAACATCGACGTCAAGCACACCTCCGGCGTCGGCCCGGTCGCCCGGGCCGTCGAGCGGACGGCGTCCTGGGACCGCGTGTGCGTCACCTCCTTCGACCCGGCCCGACGGCGCGCCACGCTGGCCCGGCTCTCCCGGCCCGTGGCGACGTCGGCGGGCCGCAAGGAGATCGCGCGCTTCCTCGCCGGGGTGCGCCTGCGCGTGCGCCCCCTGTCCCGCATCGCCCTCGAGCACGTGGACGCGCTCCAGGTGCCCGTGCGCGAGGACCGGGTGCGGGTCGTGGACCCTGCCTCGATCGCCGCGGCCCACGCGCTCGGCAAGCGGGTGCACGTCTGGACGGTCAACGACACCGCCGAGATGGAGCGCCTGATCGACGAGGGCGTGGACGGGCTGGTCACCGACCGCGCGGACCTGCTCAAGGAGGTGCTGGTCCGGCGCGGGCTGTGGGAGTGAGGCGAGGCCGGGGCGCACCTCACTCGCAGCCGACGCCGTCCCCGTCACGGTCCAGGTGGGAGGCGTAGCCGGGATCGCCCGCGTAGACAGGGGCCGCACCGGCGGCGCGCGCCGCGTCGCAGTTCTCGTAGTACACCGACCCGCCGGAGTCCTCCTCCGTCGTCCCGGTGCCGCCGCCCGACGCGAATGCGGCCGCCTCGGCCGACTCCACCGCGTCCTCGCGTTCCGCGACCTCGGACTCCCGTGTCTCGACCTGCGTCTCAGCGGTCTCGACCGCGGCCTCGCGCTCCTTCAGCACCGTCTCCTTCTCCTTCACGCCCGAGACGCGCGCCGCCAGGTCCTTCTTCCCGGTGGCCAGTGCCGCCTGGTCCGCCTCCAGGGCCTCCCGCTCCTCGGCGAGCGCGGCGACCTGCGCCTCGGCCCGGGTGCGGGCATCGGCCGCCTCGGCCTCCGCGTCCTCCACGGCCGCGGACGCCGACGCCTCCGCGCGGGCCACCGCGTCCCCGGTCTGTCCGGCGCTGCCCGCCGCGATGCCGAGGCAGAAGACCACGACGGCACCGACAGCGCTCGCGGCGACGACGAGGGGACGCCGCCGCGAGCGCGCGCTCGGCTCTCCTGGGACGTCGACGGCCACGGCGTCGCTGCCGATCAGCGCCGTGTCGGGCACCTCGACCCAGAGCTGCCAGCCGGCGGGCACGGTCCACTCGGGGTTGGGCTGCCAGTCCGCGTCCGGCGTCCATCCCGCCGGCGGAGCGGGCCAGGTGGGTGGGAGGTTGTAGACCTTGCGCATGGGGGCTCCTCTCGGTCGGCGCCCGTGCGGACGCGACGTGTGCTCCCCTGCCCCGGGAACGCTAGACCTGTGACCGGCGCGGACGCCCGGTAAGTCGGCCAAGATCACCCGGACTCCCCGTCACCGGGCGGGTACCGCCGGTCAGGATCCGCCGCCCGAGTCACCGCCGCCACCGGAGTCGCCGCCGCCCCAGCCGCCCGAGTCGCCGCCCCAGCCGCTGGGCCCGCCGCCGTCCCCCGAGCCTGACCCCGTGCCTGATCCCGTGCCTGGCGTGCTCGACCACGTGGGGTCGCTGCCCCAGGTGTCGCCGCCGGTCCACCCGTCGTCGCCCGACCAGGCGTCCCGGCTCCGGCCGCCGGACCAGCCGCTGTCGGGCACGACACCGGTGTCGCCGTACGGTCTGCCCGGGCCGGCGCCCACGACACCGGCCTGCGCGCCGCCGTCGTCGGTCGCGGGGACCGGACGCCGCGCGTCCGCACGCCCGCCGCGCTCCGTACCGGCCCTGCCTCCGGTGCTTCCCCCGGCGCCGGGCGCCGCCCGGTTGCCCAGGCGGGTGCTGACCGCCCACAGTGTCTGCCCGCCCGCGGTGAGGATCCGGGCGGGTCCTTCGACCCGTTCGCCGTCGAACAGCTCGACGGACGCCGATCCCTGCCCCAGGGCGTCGGTGGACGTGCCCGTGGCGAACAGCAGGTGGAGGTAGCGCTCCTCGCCGCGGTGGCGCACCACGACGGTGCGCATCGGCCGGCCCGCGACCGTGCGCTCCTGTGCGACCGCCACGCCGGGCAGCGTGAGGGAGACGGCGCCGCGCGCCGCACGGCTCCAGGCGGCGCGGTTGCGGACGACGCGCCGCAGCTGCACGCCCACCAGGACGAGGCCGCCCAGGACCACCAGGAGGACGAAGACCCGCACCGGCGACGCGTCGTCGGGCAGGAGGGGCCACACGCTCCAGCTCATGACGCCGATGACGACCAGCCGGAACACCAGGGTGAAGAAGCCGCGCCGGCCGGCCTGGCGCGCGGCTCGGAAGGCGGGGTCGAGATTCACGACTCCGAGGATAATGTCCGGTTCGCCCGGAACGGTGTCACGCCACTCCCCTTCGAGACCGAGGTTGCTTCGCTTTGAGGCGGCTCACAGCGAAGCAACCTCGGTCTCGAAGGGGAGGACGGCGGGGCCGGGCGGGCGGGTCAGCCCAGGGTCAGTGTGACCGGGGTGCCCGGGCCCTTGGTCGGCGGCTCCTTGGCCACCTCCGCGTACGCGGCGGCCAGCAGCGTCGGGTCGGGGCCCTCCAGGCGCACCGGCTTGGCGACGTCGTCGAGCACCACGAACCGCAGCAGGTCGCCCCGGGCCTTCTTGTCGCGGCGCATGGCCGACAGGAGCTGGTCCCAGCGGTCGCCCCGGTAGTGCACCGGCAGACCGAGCGAGGACAGCAGGGTGCGGTGCCGGTCGGCGACGTCGTCGGGCAGCTTCCCTGCCATCCGGGCCAGCTCCGCGGCGAACACCATGCCCACGCTGACGGCCGCGCCGTGCCGCCACTGGTACCGCTCGGCGAGCTCGATGGCATGCCCCAGCGTGTGGCCGTAGTTGAGGATCTCGCGCAGGCCGGACTCCTTGAGGTCCTCCCCCACGACCCGCGCCTTGACGCGGACCGAGCGCTCCACGAGCTCGGCCAGCACGGCCCAGGTCTCGTCGGCGGCGTCCGCGCCGGCCCAGCTCCGCAGCTCGTCCACGTGCGCCTCGACGAGGTCGAGGATCGCGGGGTCGGCGATGAAACCGGTCTTGACCACCTCGGCCAGACCCGCCACGAGGTCCCACTTGTCGAGCGAACCGAGGGCGGCCAGGTCGCACAGCACGCCCGCCGGCGGGTGGAAGG
The DNA here is from genome assembly GCF_024171955.1 of Promicromonospora thailandica. GTDB lineage: Bacteria > Actinomycetota > Actinomycetes > Actinomycetales > Cellulomonadaceae > Promicromonospora > Promicromonospora thailandica. The sequence goes on from NZ_JAMTCS010000008.1 coordinate 188,402, forward strand.
CGCCCACCAGGTTCTTGCCCTCGGAGGTGTTGATGCCGGTCTTGCCGCCCACCGCGGCGTCGACCATCGCGAGCAGCGTGGTCGGCACCTGCACCACGCGGATGCCCCGCAGCCACGTCGCGGCGACGAAGCCCGCCAGGTCGGTCGTGGCGCCGCCGCCGACGCCGACGATCGCGTCCGACCGCGTGAAGTCGAGCTGCCCCAGCAGACCCCACAGGAACGCCGCCACCTGCGGCGTCTTGGCCGACTCCGCGTCCGGGACCTCGGCGACGAACGCCTCGTAGCCGGACGCCTTCAGGTCCTCCGAGATCGCGTCGGCCGTCGCGGACAGCGCGGCCGGGTGGATCACCATCACCTTGGCGGCCTTGCCGACCAGGCCGGGCAGCTCGCCCAGCAGGTGGTGTCCGATGACGACGTCGTAGGGCGCGTCCCCCTGCACGGTGACCCGTACGGGGGCGCTGTCGGTGCTCACTGGGTGCTCTCCTCAGTTCTCGTGCTTCGGGTCGGCCAGCTCCGCGGCGACCAGCTCGAGGCCGAGGGCCTCGACGATCTCGCGTGCCACGTGCTCGCCGGGGCGCTCGCTCGACACGACGGTCAGGGTCGCGAGCCGCTCGTAGGTGGGCCGTCGCTCGGTCATCAGCTTCTGCCACTGCGCCCGCGGGTTGCCCAGCAGCAGGGGCCGGGCCTGGTTCATGCCGACGCGCTGGGCGGCGATGGCGAGGGGCACGTCCAGGAAGACGACGTGCCCGCCGTCCGCCGCGTACGCCTCGAGCGCCGCCTGCGTGGCCGGGTTCATCACGGCGCCGCCACCGAGCGAGAGGACGCCGTCGTGCTCCGCGAGCGCGGTGAGCACCGCCTCGCGCTCCAGCTCGCGGAAGCGGGGCTCGCCGTCGTCCACGAAGATCTCGCTGACGGGCTTGCCCGCGCCCGCCTCGACGTCCGCGTCGGTGTCCCGGACGGTCAGGCCGAGCCCGGCGGCCAGGATGCGGCCGACCTTGGACTTGCCCGACCCCGGGGGGCCGATCATGACGACGACGGGCCGGGTGCCGGACGACGCCGTCACCGCAGCAGCTCCGGGATCGCCGCGACGTAGGAGTCGAGGTTGCGCCGCACCTCGGCCACCGAGTCGCCGCCGAACTTCTCGACGGCGGCCTCGGCCAGGGTGAGCGCGACCATCGCCTCGGCGACGACGGCGGCCGGCGGCACCGCGCACACGTCCGAGCGCTGGTGGTGGGCCGTGACGGGCTCGCCCGTGGCGGTGTCGACGGTCGGCAGCGCGCGCGGCACGGTCGAGATGGGCTTCATCGCGGCGCGGACGCGCACGATCTCCCCGTTCGACATGCCGCCCTCGATGCCGCCGGCGCGGTTGGTGGTGCGCTGGATGCCCGGCGACCCGTCGGGCGCGGTCCCGCGCACGATCTCGTCGTGGGCGGCGCTGCCGCGGCGTCGGGCGGTGCGGAAGCCGTCGCCGACCTCGACGCCCTTGATCGCCTGGATGCCCATGAGGGCGGCGGCCAGCCTCGCGTCGAGACGACGGTCGCCCTGCACGTAGCTGCCGAGGCCCGAGGGCACGCCATAGGCGAGCACCTCGACCACGCCGCCGAGGGTGTCGCCGTCCTTCTTGGCCAGGTCGATCTCCTCGACCATGAGCTTCGAGGACGCGGCGTCGAGGCAGCGCACCGGGTCGGCGTCGAGCGCGGCCACGTCGTCCGGGGTGGGCAGGGCCGCGTCGTCGGGCACCTCGACCTCGCCGATGGCGACGACGTGCGCGACCAGGCGGACCCCGAGGGCCTGCTCGAGGAACTTCGCGGCGGCGACGCCGAGCGCGACGCGCGCCGCGGTCTCGCGGGCGGACGCGCGCTCCAGCACCGGACGCGCGTCCTCGAAGCCGTACTTGCGCATGCCGACCAGGTCGGCGTGCCCGGGACGGGGCCGGGTCAGCGGGCGGTTGCGGGCCACCTCGCGCTCGTCGCCCGTGCCCGCGTCGACCAGGAGCGCCTCGGCGGGCACCGGGTCGGCCGACATCACGTCGGTCCACTTCGGCCACTCGGTGTTGGCGATCTCGATGGTCAGCGGTCCGCCCTGCGTGAGACCGTGGCGCAGGCCACCGAGCACACGCACCTGGTCCTGCTCGAACTTCATGCGGGCGCCGCGGCCGTAGCCCAGCCGGCGCCGCGCGAGGGCACCCTGGATGTCCGCCGTGGTCAGCTCGACGCCCGCGGGCAGCCCCTCCATCACCCCGACCAGGGCCGGACCGTGCGACTCACCCGATGTCAACCAACGCAGCATGACCGGATTCTTTCACGCGCGCGGCGCACCCGGCGCCCCGGTCCGAGGGGCGACACGCCGTGGTCCGGCGGCCCGGCGTGTCGTCAGGCCGCCGGGACCGCGAGCGCCGCCCGCAGGGCCTCGTCCATGGCCTCCAGCGGTGCCGGGCGGCCCGTCATGAGGCGCACCTGTTCGGCGGCCTGGTGCAGCAGCATGCGCTCGCCCCCGACGGTGTCCGCGCCCAGGGCGGTCCAGGCCGACTGGAGGGCGGTGGGCCGGGGGTCGTAGACGACGTCGAGCAGCACCCCGCGAGGGGTCGCCGCCCGGGCGGCGACGAGACCGGCCCAGACGTCGGCCGCGTGCTTCGGCGTGGTGGAGACGACGGCGTCCGCCCCGGCCAGGGCCGACGCCGTCGCCGTGTCGTCGAACACCTCGAACGACGGGCTCACGCCCGTGCGGGCCACGGCCTCGCGCAGCGGTCCGATGCGGTCCAGGGAGCGCACGAAGACGCGCGCGGAGGGGCAGCCGAGCTCGGCCAGCGCGGCGAGGGCTGACGCCGCCGTTGCTCCGCCGCCCAGGACGACGGCGTCGGCCACCCGGCGGGTGCCGAGCCGTTCGCGCAGGGCCGCGACGATGCCGTGCACGTCGGTGTTCGTGCCGGTGGTCGTGATCGTGCCTGCCGGGCCGCCCACGGGCGTGAACAGCACGGTGTTCACGGCGCCGACGGCGGCGGCCAGCGGCTCCACGTGGTCCACGAGCGGGATGACGGCCTGCTTCAGCGGCATGGTCAGGCTCAGCCCGGCCCAGTCGCGGCCGATGCCGGCGAGGAAGCCGGGCAGGGTGTCCTCGGTGACGTCGTGCAGCCCGTACCGCCAGTCGTCGAGGCCGAGGGCCTGGTAGGCGGCGGTGTGCAGCACCGGGGAGAGCGAGTGGGCCACGGGGTGGCCGAGCACGGCGGCGCGCATCAGTACCCGTTCTCCGCGGCCCACGCCTGGTACTCCTCGCGGTAGACGAGGAACTCGTCGTAGTTGTTCGTGAACTTGGTCTCCTGGGTGTCCAGGTTGACGGTCACGTACCAGTGCCAGTCCCCGGCGGGCGGGTTGAGGACGGCCTCCACGGACGCCCGGCTGGGCGCGCCGATCGCGGTGGGCGGCAGGCCGGCGACGACGCGCGACGCGTAGGGGAACGACCTGTCCTGGAACTCCTCGGTGGTGATGAGGTGCGACGGCTTCTTGCGGCCGTAGGAGTCGATGGCGTCCAGGCCGAGCGGCTCGCCCGCCTCGAGCCGGTTCTCGATCACCCGGGCGACCTCGCCGCGGTACTTGTCGGGCGCCTCGCGCTCCACGAGGGACGCCTTGATGATGACGTCGTTCTGCTGCGCGGGCGGCACGTCCAGCTCCTCGAGCTCCTCGACGGTCAGCGCGACCATCTGCTTGAGCACGTCGGCGGCGGGGACGGTCTCGGGCTTGGCGTCGTAGGTGCTGGCCGCGAGCCAGCCTTCCAGGTGCCCGCCGGCCTCGGCGGGCAGCCCGAGCGCCTGGGGGTTCCCCAGGGCCGCGGCGACGTCCTGCTCGGGCCAGCCGACCTCGATCATCGTCTGCCGGATCTGGTCGACGGTGTACCCCTCGACGACGGTCAGGCCCCCGCGGTTCACGTCGTTCTGGGCGAGGGCCGCGACGGCGGACTCCGCGCTCATGTGCAGCTTCAGCACGTGGGTGCCGGGCTGGATCGCCGCGGCGTCGGGGTTCGCGTTGAACGCCCGGACGAACGCCTCGGCGCTGGCCACGACCTCCTTCTCGACGAGCTCCCGCGCGATCGAGTAGCCGTTGGCGCCCTCGGGCACGTCGACCTGCACCGGCTCGCCGCCCGTGCCCTCGTAGTCGGCGGCGGCCAGCGGCGTGCGGATGCCGAAGAGGTACCCGTCCTCCTTCACCGTCCAGGCCGCCAGGGCGCCGATCACCACGACCACCGCCACGACGGCGATGACCAGGGGACGGCGGGAGCGCCTGGAGCGGCGGTCGCGCCGGCTGGCCCGTCCGCCGGGCCGGACGTCGCGGTCACCGCGCCGCCCGCGCTGGCCGCTGGCGTGCCGCGGAGGCCCCTCATAGCTCACTCCGGGAAGGGCCTCGGTCACGCTCGCTCCGTCCTCTGCGGTGCCCGGATCACTCGTCGACCCGGGTCTGGTCACCCACCCGGTCCGCCGCGCGACGCGCACGGCGCGCACGGCCGCCGCATGTCACGATCGCATCACAGCCCGGGTGCCGCGAACGCTACCCCGTGCGACGCGGTCCCGGCCAACTCCGGGGTCGGCGCAGGTCCGCCGGCAGCCCGGCGGACCTGCGACGTCACTGGTTGGCCTTCTCCCACTCCCGGAGCTCGGCCACGTACTGCTGGTGCTCGTCGTAGCTCTCGGCGAACTTGGTCTCACCCGTCTTCAGGTTGACCGTCACCCAGAACTTCCAGCTGCCCGTCGCCGGGTTCAGCACGGCGTCGACGGCCACCACGCCCGGGCTCGCGATCGGCCCCGGCGGCAGGCCGGTGTGCTCGTAGGTGTTGTACCGGTTCTTGCCGTTCGCCAGGTCCGCCGTGGTGAGCTCCGTACCGGGCTTGCCGGCGCCGTAGGCCACGGAGGCGTCGATCTGCAGCGCCATGTCGTCCTGGAGGCGGTTCTCGATGGCCCGGGCGATCTTCGGCTTGTCCTCGGGGTGCAGACCCTCCCGCTCCACGAGCGAGGCCTTGGTCAGCACCTTCTGCCAGTCGCGCGGCGGCACGCTCTTCTCGCGCAGCATGCGTTCGGTGCGGTCGATCATCTGGGTCAGCAGGCCCTCGGCCGTCGCGTCCGGCTTGGCCATGTACGTGTCGGGGTACAGCCAGCCCTCGGCGTTGCCCTTGGCCTGCTTCGGCAGGCCGATCGCCGCCGGGTCGTCCAGCGCCGCCTCGAAGTCCTCCGCGGGCAGACCGGTGACCTGCACGGCGCGGTCCACGACCTGCTGCACGGTGTAGCCCTCGGGGATGGTCACCTGCAGGTCGACGAGCTGGTTCTTGACCAGCAGGGCCACGGCGTCCTTCGCCGACATCTCCTCGAGCATGGTGCGGGTGCCGGGCCGGATCAGCACCGAGTCCGGGTTGGCCTCGAACGCGTCCGAGAAGGCCGACACGCTCGCGACCACACCGGCCTCGTAGAGCTCCTGGCCCATGACGCGGCCCGTGGCGCCCTGCGGGATCTCGACCTCGACCTGGTCACCACCCGGTCCGGGGAAGTCCTTGGACTCCAGCGGGCTGGTCAGGCCCATGAGGGAGTCGAGGTTGGTCCACACCGCGTAGCCGGCCCCGCCCACGAGCACGAGGGCCACGAAGAGCACCGCGAGGGAGCGGCCACGCCGCTTCTTGCGGCGCCGCTGCGCCCTGCGGGCGGATCGCGGTTCAGGGAACGCGGGGTCTGCCTGGCTCGGCGGGGGCGCCGTGAAGAGGTCCGTCACCTCGGGCTCACTGTCCTTCGTCGGGGGGCTGCTGGGGTCACTCGTGCGTGTCGTGCACGGTCCGCGCCTCGACGACCTCGCCGGCGCGCTCCCCCTTCGCCCGCTCCGCGTCGAGTGCAGATTGCAGAATGATAACGGCTGCGGCCTGATCGATCACGGACCTGTGCTGCTTTGTTTTCCGGCCCGCCGTGCGGAGCGCCTGGTGGGCCGAGACCGTGGTCATGCGCTCGTCCACGAGGCGCACCTGGGCCCCTTCCCCGGCCGCCTCCAGTGCTGCGACCAGGCGTCCCGCGAACGCCCGCGCGTCGGCCGTCGCGGCACCCTCCTTGCCGGACAGGTGCCGCGGCAGCCCCACGTAGACGACGACGGCGAACCGGTCGGCCGCCTCCGCCACGATCCGCGCGACGTCGGCGGTGGTGCCCTCGGCGCTGCGGGGCGCCTGGCCCCGCCCGCCACCACCCGCGAGAACCCGCGGCACGGTCTCCACCGGGGTGGCGACCAGACCGTCGGGGTCGCTGGCGGCCAGCCCGATGCGGGCCATGCCGACGTCGACCCCGAGCCGGGCTCCCCGCGGGAGCCCGGGCTCGGTGCCTTCCTGCTCGTTCACGCTCAGGCGCCGACGGCGGCCAGGCGCACGTTCTCGGCGATGCCGGCCAGGGCCTCGCCGAGCTTCGCCGGGTCGGTGCCGCCGCCCTGGGCCATGTCGGGCTTGCCGCCGCCACCGCCACCGAGCGTCTGGGCGGCCGTGCGCACCAGGTCCCCGGCCTTGTAGCCGGCCGTGCGGGCGGCCGCGTTGGTCACGACCACCACGACGGGACGACCGCCGGAGACACCGCCCGCGGCGGCGACGACGGGCTCGGCCTCGCCGAGCCGGCCGCGCACGTCCAGCACGAGGGCGCGCAGGTCGTCGGCCTGCGCCTCACCGGCGTCGTAGGTGACGACCCGGACGTCGCCGACGCGCGGGGCCTCGGCGGCGAGCTTGCCCGCGGCGGCCAGGAGCTGGCCCTGGCGCAGCGCGGCGAGCTCCTTCTCGGCCTCCTTGAGGCGCGTCACGAGCGAGCCGACCCGCTCGTGCAGGTCCTCGGGGCGCGTGTTGAGCAGGCCGGTGAGCTGGCCCACCAGGGCGTGCTCCTTGGCCTGGAACCCGTACGCGCCGTCGCCCACCAGGGCGTCGACGCGGCGCACGCCGGAACCGATGGACGACTCGCCGAGCAGCGTGACCCGGCCGAGCTGACCGGTCTGCTTGACGTGCGTGCCGGCGCACAGCTCGCGCGACCAGTCGCCGCCGATCGAGACCACGCGCACGACGTCGCCGTACTTCTCGCCGAACAGCGCCATGGCGCCCGCGGCACGGGCCTCACCGATCGGCATCAGCTGGTCGGTGACCTCCAGGTTGTCGGCGAGGCGCTCGTTGACGCGCTCCTCGATCTCCGACAGCGCGGACGTCGACACGGCCGACGGCGAACGGAAGTCGAACCGGATGCGGCTCGGGGCGTTCTCCGAGCCGGCCTGCGTACGGTCCGGGCCCACCAGCTCGTGCAGGGCCTTGTGGATCATGTGCGTGGCCGAGTGGGCACGGCTGATGGCCTTGCGGCGGGCCGTGTCGATCTGGGCCGTGCCGGGGTCGCCCAGCGCGGCGGTGCCCTCGACCAGGCGGCCGCGGTGCACGTTCAGGCCCTTGATGGGTCGCTGCACGTCGTCGACCTCGATGGTGGCGCCGCCGTCGAGCACGATCGTGCCGTGGTCGGCGAGCTGGCCGCCGGCCTCGGCGTAGAACGGCGTGCGGTCCAGGACCACCTCGATCTCGGCCGGGGCGGTGACGGCCGGGGCCGGCACGCCGCCGCTGAGCAGACCCACCACCCGCACGGTGGCGTCGGTCTGGGTGTAGCCGAGGAACTCCACGGGAGCGGTGAGCTCCTTCTCCAGAGCCTCGTACGCGGCGACGTCGGCGCCGCCGGTGCGCTTGGCGAGGGCGTCGGCCCGGGCGCGCGTGCGCTGCTCCTGCATGAGGGAGCGGAAGGCCTGCTCGTCCACCCGCACACCCTGCTCGGCGGCCATCTCGAGCGTCAGGTCGATCGGGAACCCGTAGGTGTCGTGCAGTTGGAAGGCGGCCTCGCCGGGCAGCACCAGGTTGTCGCCGCCCTGCTTCTTCAGGCCGGCCACGGCGCTGTCGAGGATCGTCGTGCCCGAGGCGAGCGTGCGCCGGAAGGCCTCCTCCTCGGCGTAGGCGACGGCGGAGATCTGCTCGAAGTTCTGGTCGAGCTCGGGGTAGGACGGGGCCATGGCGTCCTTCGACACCGGCAGGAGCGACGGCAGGGCGACGCCGTCCACGCCGAGCAGGCGCATGGCGCGGACGGACCGGCGCAGCAGGCGGCGCAGCACGTAGCCGCGGCCCTCGTTGGAGGGACGCACGCCGTCACCGATGATCATCAGGGCGGACCGGACGTGGTCGGCCACGACGCGCATGCGCACGTCGTCGTCGTGGTTCTCGCCGTACTTCTTGCCGGACAGGCGCTCGGCGGCCTCGATGACGGGGAAGACCTCGTCGATCTCGTACATGTTGTCCTTGCCCTGCAGCAGGAAGGCAACACGCTCCAGGCCCATGCCCGTGTCGATGTTCTTCTTGGCGAGCTCGCCGACGATCCGGAAGTCCTCCTTGGACTTCACGTCGTCGATGGCGTACTGCATGAACACGAGGTTCCAGATCTCGACGAACCGGTCGCCGCCCTCGTCGACCAGCGGGCCGCCGTCGGGACCGTAGGCGGCCCCGCGGTCGTAGAAGATCTCCGAGCACGGGCCGGCCGGTCCGGGCTGGCCCGTCGACCAGTAGTTGTCCTTCTTGCCGAGGCCCTGGATGCGCTCGTCGGGCAGGCCGACGATGTCCTTCCAGAGCTGCCGGGCCTCGTCGTCCTCGTGGTAGACGGTGACCCACAGCTTGTCCGGGTCGATGCCCAGCTTGCCGTCCTCCAGCGAGCCCGTGAGGAAGTCCCAGGCCATGCGGATCGCGTCGGCCTTGAAGTAGTCGCCGAACGAGAAGTTGCCGTTCATCTGGAAGAACGTGCCGTGCCGCGTCGTCTTGCCGACGTCGTCGATGTCGAGCGTGCGCACACACTTCTGCACGCTCGTGGCACGCGACCACGGCGGGGTCTGCTGGGCCGTCATGTAGGGGATGAACGGCACCATGCCCGCGATGGTGAACAGCGTCGACGGGTCCGGGGAGATCAACGACGCCGACGGCACCACCGCGTGACCCTGAGCTTCGAAGTAGTCGAGCCAACGCTTGCGGATCTCGGCGGTGCGCATGAGGTCAGTGATCCTTCTTCTCGGTCGTGCGAAAGATGGGTGGCGCAAGGGGCGCACCCCACAGGGTGCACAGAGCACAACACGCGAGGGCCACCCGTTGTGCCCGCGTGCGTGCCCATTCTGCCGCCGCGAGGGCCGTGGACGGAAACTGAAACGGGAGCCTGTGGACGACGGCGCTCTGCTACCGGCGTGGCTACCGGCCGCTACCGGCCCTGGCCCGGCAGCTCGCCGCGCAGCGACGCCATCAGCTCGGCCTCGCGCTCGGCCCGCGCCTCGGCGAACTCCGCCCGGAAGGTGCGGGCCGCGGTGTTCAGGCGGGCCCCGGCGTCGTCGACCGCGGCCGCGGCGCGCTCGCTGACGGCCGCGGGCGTGTAGCGCTCGATCACCTGGCGCCCCTTGCGGACGACGACCACCGTGACGGCGACGCCGACACCCACCCAGAACAGCCGCCGGATCACGCCCCCGCCTCCGTCGTGCTCGGGTCGGTGTGCCGGCCCGCGCGGCCCCGCGCGGTGCCGAACGCCTGCCGCACGCCGTAGGAGAACGCGGCGACCTTGACCAGCGGCTTGCCCAGCGTGGCCGCGTACAGGCCGGTCAGCGCCGACACGTTCTCGCTCACGTTCGCCGCGGAGGTGGTGATGGTGTCGACCTTGACGAGCTGGGTGTTCGCCGACGCCACGGTGCTCGCGGCCTCGTCGAGGATCGGCACCGAGTGCTCCGTGACGTCGCGGACGCTCAGCCGCGCCTCGTCCAGCAGCCTGCCCAGCTTCCACAGCGGGACGGCGAGGAAGCCCACGAGGAGCACGAACGCGATCGCCGCGATCAGTCCCGCCACGTCTCCGAGGTCGCCGAGGGTCATGCGCAAGCTCCTGCCTGGAAGGTTCGTCACCGGCGCCGTCCGGCCGCCGTGCGGGTCGTTCGTCACCCTATCCCGGTGACCGCCGCCCGCGCCCACCACGCCCGGCGCGCCGCCCGCAGCCTACGTCCGCCGCCCGGCGAACGTAGGGATCGTCGGCGCACACCCCCGCCGTGCGGCGATCATTCCTACGTTCGAGCGCCACCGGCACAGGGACAGCAGACGGCCCCGTCCGCGCCGGGCGCGGAGGGGGCCGTCTGGACAGCCGTCAGATCAGCGAGCGTAGTACTCGACGACCATCTGCACGTCGCAGGTCACGGGGACCTCGGCGCGCTTCGGCTGGCGGGTCAGCGTGGCCGACAGCTTCTCCAGCTGCACGTCCAGGTAGCCCGGGAGGGCCGGCAGCACGTCGCGGTGCGCGCCCGCGGCGGCGACCTGGAACGGCACCGTGGTCTGGCTCTTCGGCTTGACCTGGATGGTCTGGCCGGGCTTCACGCGGAACGACGGGCGGTCCACGATCTTGCCGTCCACCAGGATGTGACGGTGGGTCACGTGCTGGCGGGCCTGGAGGATGGTGCGGCCGAAGCCGGCGCGCAGCACCAGCGAGTCGAGACGCGTCTCCAGGTCCTCGACCATGACCTCACCGGTCAGGCCGGCCTGCTTGCGGGCGTTCTCGTACACCTTGAGGAGCTGCTTCTCGCGGAGCATGTACTGCGCGCGCAGACGCTGCTTCTCCCGCAGACGCACCGCGTAGTCCGACTCGGTGCGGCGACGGGCGCGGCCGTGCTCACCGGGCGGGTACGGGCGCTTCTCGAAGTGCTTGACAGCCTTGGGCGTGAGCGCGAGGCCCAGCTTGCGGCTCAGTCGCACCTGGCGGCGCGAACGGGTCACAGAGGTCACTGTGTCTTCCTGTCCTGTCGTGCGAAAAGAGGTCACACCCGGGCACGCGTGTCCCCCGAGGGGAACGGCACCGGGTGCGGGACCAGCCGTTGGACCGGGGTGCGGAGCACCACGTTCACGGGGCCGAGGTCCCAGGGGCTGCCATGGGCAACCTGAGCATCTTACCGCACGTCCTTGCCACCCACGTCCTTGCCGCGCGCGTCCTCGCTGCCCAGGATCCCCCGGATGCGTTCCAGCCGTTCCGAGACCTGCCGCTCGTACCCGCGGTCGCTCGGGTCGTAGTAGCGCGAGCCCGCCAGCACGTCCGGCAGGTACTGCTGGGGGGCGACGCCGTGCGGCCAGTCGTGCGCGTACCGGTACCCCTCGCCGTGACCCATCTTCTTGGCACCGGCGTAGTGCGCGTCGCGCAGGTGCTGCGGCACCGAGCCCACCTTGCCCGCCCGCACGTCCGCGAGCGCCGCGTCCACGCCGAGGTAGGCGGCGTTCGACTTGGGTGCGGTGGCCAGGTGCACCACGGCCTCGGCGAGCACGATGCGCCCCTCGGGCATGCCGATGAGCTGGACGGCCTGGGCGGCGGCGACGGCGGTCTGGAGCGCGGAGGGGTCGGCCATGCCGACGTCCTCGGCCGCGGAGATGACCAGGCGCCGGGCGATGAACCGCGGGTCCTCCCCTGCGGCGACCATGCGGGCCAGGTAGTGCAGCGCCGCGTCGACGTCGGACCCGCGGATGGACTTGATGAACGCGGAGATCACGTCGTAGTGCTGGTCGCCGTCACGGTCGTAGCGGACGGCGGCGACGTCGACGGCGCGCTCGACGTCGGGCAGGGCGATGAGCGGCGTGGTGCCGTCCTGCCCGGTGGGCGGGTCGTCGTCGGACAGGACGGCGCCTGCCGCCGCCTCGAGGATGGTCAGGGCCTTGCGGGCGTCTCCGCCGGCGAGGCGCAGCAGGTGCTCGGCGGCCTCGTCGTCGAGCTCGACGGACCCGCCCAGGCCGCGCTCGTCGGTCACGGCGCGGCGCACGAGCTCGCGGACGTGCTCCGTCTCCAGCGGTCGGAGCGTGAGCAGCAGGGAGCGTGACAGCAGCGGCGAGTTCACGGAGAAGCTGGGGTTCTCGGTGGTGGCGGCGACGAGCGTGACCCACCGGTTCTCGACGCTGGGCAGCAGCGCGTCCTGCTGGGACTTGGAGAAGCGGTGCACCTCGTCGACGAACAGCACGGTCTCGTCGCCGCCGGTGGCCAGGCGGCGACGGGCGTCCTCGACCACCTGGCGCACGTCCTTGACGCCGGCGGTCACGGCGCTGAGCTCCACGAAGCGGCGCCCGGAGACGGTGGCCACGAGGTAGGCGAGCGTGGTCTTGCCCGTCCCGGGCGGACCCCACAGGATCACGGACGACGGCGCGGTGCGCCCGCTCCCGCCCGGCTCGATGAGCCGCCGCAGGGGCGATCCGGGCTCCAGGAGGTGCTCCTGCCCGGCTATCTCGTCGATCGAGGCCGGGCGCATGCGCACGGCCAGAGGGGACGACGCGCGGGCGGCGGGGGTACCCGCCGTGTCGGTCGTCGCAGCGTCGAACAGATCCACCATGCCCTCAGCCTACGGACGACCACCGACACCCCGGTCCGGGGCGACTTCCGGGGCCGGGTCCGCGGCGGCCTCCGGGGCCGGCTCCGCGGCGGGCTCGGCGCCGGGTTCGGGGCCCCCGTCCGAGACCTCCCGCAGCGGGTCCGTCGGTGTGGGCCGCACGGGCTCCGGCGGTGTGCGCAGCGTGCCGAACACGGCCCACGCCACCGCGATGAGCGGTACGGCGACGATGGCGCCGAGGATGCCGCCCACCACCGTGCCGCAGGTGACCCCGAGGGCGACGACCACGGGGTGCAGGGAGACCTGCTTGCCCATGATGAGCGGCTGCAGCACGTGCCCCTCGAGCTGCCCGATGCCGGCGATGCCGACCGTGACGATCAGGGCGGTGAGCAGGCCGTCCGCGGCGAGGGCCACGACCGCCGCGATGATCATGGCCAGCGGCGCGCCGACCAGCGGAATGAACGTGCCGATGAACACGAGCACGGCCAGGGGCGCCGACAGCGGCACGCCGAGGATCGTCAGGAAGACTCCGGCCAGGATGCCGTTGCTGATCGCCACCAGCACGGTGCCGCGGGTGTAGCCGGAGAACGTGTACCAGCCGGCGCCCGCGGCGTCGTTCCAGCGCTGCCGGGTGCGGGCGGGCACCTGGGCGACGAACCAGCGCCACATCGCCGAGCCCGAGGCGAGGAAGAAGACGGTGCAGAAGATCGCCAGGACGAGCACGGCGGCGCCCTCGACGATCGAGCCGGCGCTCTCGGCGGCCCGGCTCACGAGGGTCTGGGAGTTCTCCTGGATCCAGCTCGCGGCGTCGTCGATCCACTGGTCACGGGTGTCGACCTCGACGTTGACCGGCAGCGGGTTGTTCTCGATGAGGTCGACGATCTGGTCGATGCCGGTGTTGAACTCCCCCGCGAGCCGTTCCCACTGGCCCGCGACGGACACCACCACGTAGGCCAGCAGCCCGCCGATCACCAGGATGCCCGACAGGATGGCGCCCGCGGTGGCCAGCGGACGCGGCAGCACCCGGGCGTAGAAGTCGGTGACCGGGTTGAGCACCGCGGTGAACACGAGCGCCAGGAACACCGCGACGAAGACGATCAGCACCTGCGTGACCGCCCAGAACACCAGGGCGATCCCGGCGACGACGAGGATCAGGCGCCACGACCACCCGGCGGCGGTCCGCAGCCAGGGCGGTGGGGCGGGGTCCTGCGCCGGCGCGCCGTGCGCGACGCCGGCGGGTGACGCGAGGTCTGGCACCGAGTCAGTCTGCCTCATCCACGGGTGACCCGCCCTGTGTCCGGCCCGGCGTCTGACGCAGCGTGCTGTACACCGCCCACGCCACCCCGGTGAGCGGGACCGCGACCACCGCGCCGAGCAGCCCGCCCAGCACCGATCCGGCGGCGACCACGAGCGCCATCACGACGGGGTGCAGGGAGACCTGCTTGCCCGTGATGAGCGGCTGCAGCACGTTGGCGTCGATCTGCGCCACGACGACCATGCCGATGAGCACCACGAGGGCGAGCACGGGCCCCTTGGCGGCGAGGGCGACGAGCACGCTGACGACGATGGCGGCGACCGGGCCGATCATCGGCACGAACGCCCCGAGGAAGACGACCACGGACAGGGGCAGCGCGAGCGGCACGCCGACGACGGACAGGAAGACGCCCGCGATGACGCCGTCGGCCAGCGCCACGAAGAACATGCCGCGTGTGAAGCCGGAGAAGGCGTTCCAGCCCGCGAGCGCCGCGGCCTCCCAGCGGTCGTGCCGGTCGGCGGGCACGAAGTTCAGCGCCCAGCGCCACATCGCGTGGCCCTGGGTCAGGAAGAACACGGTGCAGAAGATCGCGAGGACGACGGCGGTGGCGCCCTCGCCGACGGCGCCGGCGCTCTGGGCGGCGGTGCCCGCGTAGTCGCCGGCGTTGGCCTGGAGCCAGGCGCCGCCGTCGGCCAGCCACCGCTCGGGGCTGCCGAGGCCCGCCAGGACCGGGACGTCGGCGAGCAGGCCGGCGAGGTCGGCGAGGCCGGAGCCGAACTCGGTGGCGAGGTCCTCCCACCGGTTGGTCACGGAGGTGACGACGTAGGTGACGAGGGCGCCCACGGCGAGGACGGCGGTGAGCAGCGAGGCCGCCATGGCGAGGCCGCGGGGCATGACGCGGTCGTAGAAGTCGCCCAGCGGGAGCAGCACGGTGGTGAACACCAGGGCGAGGAACAGGGCGACGAACACGACCTGCACGAGGCCGACCACGTAGAACACGGCCCCGACGGCGACGAGGATGCCGACGAGCCGCCAGGCCAGCTCCCCCGTGGACCGCAGCCACGGGGTGCCGAACGTGACGGGCACGCTGGCGAGGACGGCTGTCTCGGCCGGTTCTGGCGGGGTCGTGGCCGATTGGGTGGGCGGCTGGGCCGCAGTCGTCGGCGCTACCGTCGGCGCGTCTGCCGTCATCGCCATGCTCCCGATTTTGTTTTGGGCGGATTGTCCAGGCGGACGTTAGCGGCGCTGCGGTTCGCGCGACAACTCCGTCACGGGAGCCGGATCTCCAGGGCGCCCGGGACCGCGGCCAGCGTGGCGCGCAGCAGGGCGGCGAGATCCTCCCGGGTCGCCGTCGTCCCGGCGTCGGGGGCCGAGCACCAGGTGTCGACGGCGGCCCGGTGGCCCGCCACCGCGACCGCGCAGACGACGCGGGCCGAGAGGTCGGCCCCCGGCGCCCCGTCCAGCCGGGCCACGATCGCGCCGACGACGTGCTCGGTGAAGCGTTCGCAGGTCAGCATGCCCGCGGCGTCGACGCCCGGGTACCGGCCGCTCAGGCGCGCGCTGAGCACCGCGAGGTGCTCCCAGCCGGGCGGCATGTGCTCGACGACGTCGATCAGCGCCTCGCCGAGGACGGTCAGGAGCGGCCCGCTGCCGGCGAGCACGTCGTCGAGCTCCCCGATGAGCGTGCGCCAGACGTCGTTCAGCGGGGTCAGTGCCAGGTCCTCCTTGCCGTCGAAGTACCGGAAGAAGCTCCGCCTGGACACCTCCGCCTGCTCGCAGAGCCAGTCGACGGTCACCGCGTCGTAGCCGCGCTCGGCGAAGGCAGGTAGCGCGATCTCCACGAGCCGCTGCCTGCTGCGGGCGATGCGCCGGCTGCGGAGCGTGCCGGGCACGGCCTGGGTCGTCATGCGACCATCCTACCGAACTGGCACTCACTGGCACTTGGCATACAGTAGCGCCATGCTCGCCTGGACAGTCGACCACTCGTCACCCGCCCACCTCGCCCTGCGGGAGGTGCCCGACCCGGAGCCCGGCCCGCACGACGCCGTCGTCGAGGTGCGGGCCTTCGCCCCGAACCACGGCGACCTCGAGATGCTGCCGGCCCTGCCGGACGGGACGGTGCCCGGCTGGGACGCCGCGGGCGTCGTGGTGGCCGAGGCCGCCGACGGGACCGGTCCGCGCTGCGGCCAGGTGGTGACGTCGCTCGGCACCCACGGCGCGTGGGCGCAGCGCCGGCTCGTCACCGCCGAGTCCGTGGGCACCGGCCCCGCGGACGCCGACCCGGCCGCCCTGAGCGTCGTGCCCGTCGCCGCCACGAGCGCTCTGCGCGGGCTGCGCCGCCTCGGCCCCGTCCTCGGCCGCCGCGTGCTGGTGGTGGGGGGCACAAGCACGGTCGGGCTCTTCGCCGTGCAGCTCGCCGCGCGCGCCGGCGCCGAGGTCGTCGCCACCACCCGGGACGCCACCAGCCGGGAGCGCCTGGCACGTCTCGGCGCGCACGAGGTGATCGCCTCGCCCGCCGACCTGACGCACGACGTGTCCGGGGCGCTCGACCTGCTCGGCGGGCCCCACCTGGTCCAGGCCTTCGCCCGCCTCGCGCCGGGCGGGACGCTCGTCGCCCTCGGCCACGCGGCCGGGCAGGAGGAGCACTTCGGGTACGGGGACCTGTTCGGCGACGACGGCCGGCACGACCGGACCCTGACCACGTTCTTCCTCGGCGCCGAGACCGGCCTCGGCCCCGACATGACGTGGCTCGCGACCGAGATCCACGAGGGGCGCCTCGACCCGGTGACCGCCGCCGTCCGCCCGTGGGAGGAGCTGCCCGACGCGTTCGCCCCCGGGTCCCGCCGGGCACCCGGAAAGGTCGTGCTGACCGTGGGCTGAGGCCGGCGTGGTTCCCAGGTAGCGTTCCCAGGCAGCTTTTCCAGGTGGCTTTCCCCGGTAGCATGGTGCCCAGACTTCCGGCGCGAGAGCGCCGGCGGGATCCGAATGAGACAGCGGATCGAGACGCCCTCGTCGCTCCACACGACGGGGGCGTCTTGTCGTCTCGGGTTCACCCGGCAGAGAGTCGGCCGCGGATTCAGCAAGCGCTAAAGTCGCCCCGTGGACACACAGCCCCTCTACGCGATCAAGGCCGAGCTGTTCAAGGCCCTGGCCCATCCTGTCCGCATCCGGGTGCTGGAGGAGATCGCCGCCGGCCTCGACCTGTCCGCACCGGTCTCCCGTCTGCTCGATGTGACCGGAGCCGAACCCTCCGCCCTGTCCCAGCACCTGGCGGTGCTCAAGCGGGCGGGCGTCGTCGACTCGACCCGCTCCGGCAACGCCGTGCTCTACCGCCTCACCGAACCCCTCGTGGCCGACCTCCTCGTCGTCGCCCGCGCCTTCCTGCTGAGCCGCCTGGCCGGCAGCGACGACGACCGCCTCGCGGCCGCTCGCCGGCTGCCCACGCTCCCCGGTGCCAGCGCCCGGGCCGTGCTCGAGGCAGCCCTCGCGGAGACCGCTCCTGTGGCCCAGGAGGACGGCCGTGCGTGACCTGCTCCCCCACCGCGGCGACTACGACCTGCGCCCGCGGACCCTCGGCGCCGACCTGGTCGCAGGGCTGACCGTCGGCGTCGTCGCCCTCCCCCTGGCGCTCGCGTTCGGCGTCAGCTCGGGCGTCGGTCCGGCCGCGGGCCTGGTGACCGCCGTCGTCGCCGGCGTGATCGCGGCGGTGGCCGGCGGTTCCCAGTTCCAGGTCTCCGGGCCCACCGGAGCCATGGCCGTCGTCCTCGCGCCCGTCGTCGCCGCCCACGGGCTGACGTCGGTCGCCCTGGTGACCCTGATGGCCGGGGTGATCGTCCTCGCGGCCGGCCTGCTCCGGCTCGGACGCGTGGTCACCTACATCCCGTGGCCCGTGGTCGAGGGCTTCACGCTGGGCATCGCCGCGATCATCTTCCTGCAGCAGGTGCCCGCAGCTCTCGGCCAGGAGGCGTCCTTCGGCGAGAACACCCTGGTCACGGCTGCGCGCGCGATGGCGGACGCAGCCGGCTCACCCGTCGACGGCGCCATGGCCTGGTCGGTCGCCGTCGCCGGCGTGGTCGTCGTCCTCATGCTCGTGCTGCCACGCCTGCACGCCGCGATCCCCGCCTCGCTCGTCGCCGTCGTGCTCGCCACCATGCTTGCCGAGGCCACCGCGGCTCCCGTCGCGCGCATCGGCGCCCTGCCGGACCACCTGCCCGCGCCGACCCTGCCCGACGTCGGCACGGCGGCGCTCACCGACCTGCTCGGCGCGGCGGCGGCGATCGCGGCGCTCGCCGCCATCGAGTCCCTGCTGTCGGCCCGGGTCGCGGCCTCCATGGCACCCGGCGGATCGGTCTACGACCCGGACCGTGAGCTAGTGGGCCAGGGACTCGCCTCGGTCGCCTCGGGTCTGTTCGGTGGGATGCCCGCCACCGGCGCGATCGCACGCACCGCGGTGAACGTGCGCTCGGGCGCCCGGACGCGCATGGCCGCCGTGGTGCACGCCCTGGTGATCCTCGCCGTGATCTACCTGGCCACCGGCCCGGTGGGACGCATTCCCCTCGCCGCGCTGGCCGGTGTGCTCATGGTGACGGCGTTCCGCATGATCGGCGCGGGGACCGTCCGTGCCGTGCTCCTGTCCACCCGGTCGGACGCCGTCACGTTCGCCGTCACAGCCGTGGTCACCGTCGCGCTCGACCTCGTCGAGGCGGTCCGGATCGGGCTGGTCGTCGCGGCGTTCTTCGCGCTGCGGCGGGTGGCCCGCGCGTCCACCGTGCGCCGCGAGCCGTTGCCCGGCGTCGCGCACGAGGGCGACGAGCACGTCGCACTGTTCCGGCTCGACGGCGCGATGTTCTTCGGTGCGGCCGACCGGATCCTCACCGAGGTCACCGAGGCCTCCGTGCGCGACGACGTCGTGGTCGTCGTGCTGCGGCTGTCCCAGCTCGGCATGGTCGACGCCACCGGTGCGCGTACCCTCGCCGAGCTCGTCACCACGCTCGAGCAGCGCGGGATCACGGTGCTGGTCAAGGGCGTGCAGCCGCAGCACCACAGACTCATGGCGACGGTCGGCGCGCTTGACCGGCTGCGCGACGAACGGCACCTGTTCGACACCCTGGAGAGCGCCGTCGACCATGCGCGGTCGCACGTGTCCCGGGCGGCGGCGGGCACCGACGTGCCCCAGATCGACGGACGCCGCCGAGCGCCTCGACGTCCCGACGGCCCGTGCCCTACCGGCCAGTTCTGCCTGTGAGCGCCTCAGAAGGTCATCGTGTACCGGAGCACCGGCTGTCCCGTGTCCGTGCGGCGCGTGGGTCGTCCCGACGAGGTCCAACCTCTGCTCTCGTAGAGGCGGCGGGCCGGGGTGTTGGAGCCGAGGACGTTGAGGAAGACGGATGTCACGCCCGCGGCCCGTACCGCGTGCGTCACGGCGTCGAGCAGCCGGCCGCCCAGGCCGCTACCGCGCGCCGACGGGGCCACGGCGAGGAGAGCGAGGTAGGCGCCGTCGGCCGGGTCGGTGGCGTCGCCGCTCGTTCCCGGTGGAAGCACGACGCCGAAGCCGGCCAGGCCGTCGACGGCGTCCCGCGCGACGATCCACGCCAGCGGTGGCACGGTGAGCTTGCGGGCGGCCCGCGCACGGACCGCCGCTGGAAGCTCAGCGAGCGCCAGGCCGTCACGCTCGGCCACGGCGGCGGTCCACAGGTCAAGGCAGGCATCGCTGTCACGTGGTTCTCCGCCGGCGAGTCGCGGCGCGACGCCGGTCACAAGACGTTCCCGAAAGCGGCGCCGGCCGCAACCGCCGAGCTGAGCTGCGCGAACATGTGACGACGATAGCGACCACGAGCAGCGCTCCAGGCACGTGCAGCCAGGCGTCAGGCGTCGCGTCTGCGCAGGATCCAGGCCGCCCCGGCGCGCCGCGACAGCATCCGCAGGAGCTCGGGCACGAGCAGCAACACGACGGCTGTAGCTTTCCCAGGTAGCGTGGTGCCCAGACTTCCGGCGCGAGAGCGCGGCGGGATCCGAATGAGACAGCGGATCGAGACGCCCTCGTCGCTCCACACGACGGGGGCGTCTTGCTGTCTCCGGACGCACTTTCGAGGCGCACGGGCGCGACGTCTGCCTAAGGTCGGTGTGCCCTGGCGTCCGTGGACCACGTCGGTCCGACGAGGGGGTGCCGGCCGGTGTCCGTGTCCGTGCTTGTGTCTGCGTCTGTGTGCTGGTGGGTCTTTTCGGGGTGATCGCATGAAGGTCAGGACTGTAGCGAGCGGGTCCGGGGCGGGCGCGAGCGGGAGCGCCCTGCCGAACGCCGACTTCTCCGCGTACGCCGACGGCGGCGGGCTCACCTGGCAGAGCCGCCAGCGGGTGTTCGAGGCCATGGC
Source organism: Promicromonospora thailandica (assembly GCF_024171955.1). Classification (GTDB taxonomy): domain Bacteria; phylum Actinomycetota; class Actinomycetes; order Actinomycetales; family Cellulomonadaceae; genus Promicromonospora; species Promicromonospora thailandica. Next base: position 208,411 of record NZ_JAMTCS010000008.1, read on the forward strand.
CCGTCTGCAGATCGAGCGCAGCCGCGTCGCGACCGCGCTCCAGCAGCACCGGCGGGTGCCCGCGCGCATCCTCGGCCGCGGGTCGCTCGACATCAACCGCACCATGGCCGAGGCCGCCAGGTCCTGGCGGACCCTCGAGTCGGTGCGGCACGTGGGCACCGTGGACCAGCTGATGACCAGCCTGCCCAACAACGACTACTTCATGGAGCGCGGCCTGCGGATGGTCAGCCTGTGGAGCCACTCGGGCCTCGACCCGGAGGCCCGCCTCCTGCTGTCCGGCGAGGACCCCTCGGTGTACTTCTTTGCCTTCGCGCCCATGCAGATGAAGATCGTCGACGGCACCAGCGTGCTGCTCGACGGGCCCTGTCTGCGGGGCGAGGCCTCCGTGATGGACGTCCGCGACCCCGCGTGCCTGGCGGCCGCCCGCGCCTACTGGGACGCGGTGGCGGCCACCAGGTACCCGTGCGACGCGGAGACGGCGGCCCTGGTCGAGCTGTCCCCGCGGCAGCGCCGCATCGTGACCCTCATGCTCACCAGCTCCTCGGACGAGCAGATCGCCGCACGGCTCGGCGTGAGCGTCCGGACCGTGCGCGCGGACATCGCCGCCGTCCTCGACCTGCTGGACGCCCCCACCCGGTTCGTCGCCGGGCTGCGCCTCCGCGAGCGCCTCGGCGTCCCGGCGGTGTACTCGAAGCGCTGACGAACGCCGCCAGGCACGCGCCCGGCAGCGCCGTCCGCGCCGCGCTCACCACCGCGCCCGGCGACGTGCTCGCGGCCTACCTGCTCGGCGGCGGGCGGCAGCCGTGACACGCGTGACCGTCGCGAGGAGTCAGCGGACCGTCCCGCCAGCCGCGCGTCCAGCCACAGGAACTGCGACCACACCTCGTCGTCCGGGACGGACCCGGCAGACCACGTCAACGTACTGCGGCTCGAGCCTCTGCGCGGCGAAGCTGTCGAAGCCCGGGACCGATGAGGTGCTCACGAGGCATCCTCTCGCACTCTGCACCGGTGCCAGGTGCGCTCCGACGAGAGTGCGCCGACCCCGGCCCTCCCGTCAGTGCCCCGCGTTCACCGCCTCCAGCGCGTGCCGGTACCGCGTGAGCTCGTGCCGAGTGGCGTCCTCGTCGAGGCGGACGGTCTCGGCGGCGTCGAGCAGGTCGCCGACGGTGCCGTGCCGGAACGGGTCCTCCGGGTCGACGGCGCCCGCCGCGACGTTGAGCCACAGCGTGAGCAGCTGGCGGTCGAACGCGTCGAGCCGGTCGTGGTGGTGGCGCGGCCACAGTACCTGCACGGCGTCGTCCGGCGTGGCCAGGCCGACGGTCTCGTCGAAGACGTCGCTCTGGGCGCGCGTGGCCGACAGGAAGCACTCGAGCTCCTCCGTCGTGTGGTCCGGGTGCCTGACCTGCCGGTACTCGGACGTCCAGTACCCGGCGCCGCGCGCCTCGGGCCCCGGCGCCGGCGCGGTGCCGGCCGGCGTGCCGTAGACCTCGAGCTCGTAGACCGAGAAGCCCCACTGGGTCGCGCGCTCGGTGGCGTACAGCCGCACGTGCTGACCGGTGCCCGAGAGCTCCAGGTCGTCGAAGAACCCGTCGCCGTCGGTGACGGTGTGCACCGTGGTCCACGTGTCGCCGTCGGGCGAGGTCTGGATCTCGTAGCCCGACGCGTAGGCGGTCTCCCAGTCGATCACCACGCGGCTCAGGTCGTACTCGGCCCCGAGGTCCACCGCGATCCACTCCGGCTCGCTCCACTGGCTGCCCCACCGGGTGCCGGCGTTGCCGTCCACCGCCATCTCGCCGGTGCGGGCCGGGTCGTCGATGCTGGAGGTGGTCACCGGGCGGCCCAGGGCCAGCGACTCGCCGTCGTCGGGCTCGCACTGGTCGGCGCCCCCGCCGTCGGCCAGGTAGCACCGCAGGTACCGGTAGGACTCCGCGGACGTCTCGAACGACGGCGCGTAGTCCCACTCGTACGTGTAGTACTCCACGTACGGCTCGGACGCGGCGAGGATCGCCGGGAGGTCCATCTCCCCGCTGCCGAGGGCGACCTGCCGCATGTCGCCGTCGGCGTTCACGTTCACGGCGTCCTTGACGTGCAGCAGCTCGATGCGGTCGCCGTACTCCGCGATCCACGCCGGGACGTCGATGCCGGCGTCGGCGGCCCAGCCGACGTCGAGCTGGAAGGTGACGTAGCGCGGGTCGGTGTGCTCCTCGATGACCTGCCACGCGCTGACCATCTCCCCCGTCTCCGGGTGGGGGTAGCGCGTGAGGAACTCGTCCTGGTGGTTGTGGAGCGCGATCTTGTCGATGCCGCGCTCGTGCGCGTACTGCCCGAGCCGGTTGACGTGCTCCGCCGTCGCCACGGCCTCCTCGTACGTGCCGTAGCCGCCCGCCATCCCGCCGGTGCCGATGTAGTCCTGGCCCAGCGCCACGGCGTAGGCAACGGTGTCGGGCCACGTGTCCCAGTCCGTCGCCCCGTGACTGGAGGACACCTCGAGGCCGTGCCGGTCGAGGATCTCCTGGTACTCGCCGACCGGCATCTCGTACGGCTGGCTGAAGGGCTCCACGGTGGTGAAGCCCGCACCGGCCACCTCGCCGAGCACGCGGTCGATCGTCTCGGGGGCCGGCGTGCCCCACCCGAGCTCACCCACGTGCGTGAAGAGCTGGATGGAGATCTTGGAGTCCGGCAGCCCGTCGTCCGCTCCGCACTCCGCGGTGGTGGTGGAAGGGGCGGCGACAGCCGGTGCGGCGACGAGCGCGCTCGCGAGGAGCAGTCCGCCCGTCAGGGCGGCGCCGAGACGCCGCGCGCGGGGCGTGTGAGAGATCTGCATGGGGGCTCCGATTGACGACTCTGTCATTTATGGCGACGACCATGCATCTTTTGTCGCCACGCGTGCAAAAGTAGTCTGGTGGCCGCCCGAGGCGGTGTCAAGGGCGCGGGCAGACCGCCCGCCGCCACCCGAGCGTGACCGCCGCGACGGCATGGACCACGCAGGCGACGAAGGCACCGGCCGCCTGGCGCCGGTCGGCGCGCAGCAGCCCGATGACGGCGTGCCGGCCGGTCAAGGGCCGCGCACTCTCACGGCCCCGCCGTTGACCCACCCCTCGCGCGTATGTAGAGTTACTAGTACGTCTACATCATCGGACGAACCGCCTGACGTCACACAGAAGGAAGCACACCATGGCTACCAAGGTCGAGATCATCATCGACAACCTCGACGCCCCCGAGGCGTTCGACACCGCCCTCCCGGACATCCTCGACAAGGCCCGTGCCCTCCCCGGGCTGCGCGGCCTGGAGTCGAGCCGCGTCTGGCCGAAGGACGACGGCACGCCCACCCCCGCGTTCCGCACGCTCGCCCTGCTCTTCGACGGCTACGAGGAGGCGTCCGCCGCCACGGCAGCACCCGAGGGTGGCGCGTTCTTCGGCGCCGTCATCGAGGCGACCGGCGGAAAGATCACCGGCCTGTTCCTCGACGTGGAGACGACGACGGAACGCTGACGTCGGCACAGCGCCGAATCCGCAGCGCCAGGTCCGCAGCACCACGTCTGCGATGGGCGGCCGGAGTACCTCCGGCCGCCCCGGGTGTGCGCCGGGCCGTCCACCGCGAGCGCCGGTACGGCGCCGTCCTAGACTCGCGTCGTGAGAGGCACCATCGGGCTGATCGGCCGGTCGCAGGAGAGCGCGCGGCTCGCGGCCGTCCTCGCCGAGCAGGCCACGACCCGCTCCCTGGTCGTCACCGGGGAGGCGGGTGTCGGCAAGACCGAGCTCCTGACCCACCTCGCCACGGACGCGGCAGGCCGCGGCTGGCAGGTGCTGCGCTCCACGTGCGCCGAGGCGGAGCAGCAGTACCCGTACAGCAGCCTCGACCAGGTCCTCCGGCACCTGGAGGGCCACGTGGGGTCGTTGAGCGACCATCAGCGGCACGCGATCGACGTGGCGCTCGGCCGCGAGGCGGCCGACGGCCCGGCCGCCGTGCCCACCCTCGGCGCGGCCGTGCTCGACCTGCTGAACGCCGCGGCCGTCCGGTCGCACTGCCTCGTCGTCGTCGACGACGTGCACTGGGCGGACGACGCCGGCGCCGCGGTGCTCGTCTTCGTCGCGCGGCGGCTGGGCCCCGGCTCACGTGTGGCCATGGTGTTGGGGGCGCGGACCGGGGAGCCCACCCGCATCGACACCGGCGGCATCGACCATCTCGACCTGACGCCGCTCGACCCGCCGAGCGCGGAACAGCTCCTGAGCGCGCTGCACCCCGACCTCTCCCCCGACCAGAAGTCCGACGTGCTCGACCGGGCCGCGGGCAACCCCCTGGCGATCACCGAGCTGCCCGCGTGGCCCAGCACCGTCGGCACCACCGTCGGCACCACCCTCCATCCGGCCGCCGACCCCGCCCTCCCCCTGCCCCGCCGCATCGAGCAGGTGTACGCGCGCAAGCTCGCGAGACTGCCCGCCGACGAGCAGGCGGAGCTCCTGCTCCTTGCGCTCGACGGCGCGGCGGGACCCGACGGGGACGCCGGCTACCGGCCCGCGGCGGTCGAGGCGGCGCGGAGCAGCGGCCTCGTCGACGTCCGGCCGGCCACCGGTCGGGCCCGGTTCCGCCACCCGCTGGTGCGCTCCGCCGTGATCCAGACGGCAACCCCTGACCAGGTGCGCTCGGCGCACGCCCGCCTCGCCGCACGGCACGCCACCGACCCGCTCCGGCACGCCTTCCACCTGGCCGCGGCGACGACCGACCCCGACGACGACGTCGCCGGGCGGCTCGAGTCCGCCGCCGCCGACGCCACCCGCCGCGGAGGTGCCTCGGTCGCGGTGCACCTGCTGACCCGTGCCGCCGACCTCACCCTGCGGCCCGGCGACCGCGACCGGCTCCTGGCCGACGCGGCCTTCGTCGCCGGGCAGGCCGGCCTGCTCGACGCAGCCGAGGAGCTCCTCAACCGCGCCGACCGGCTGGCCGGCGACCTCTCCGCCCCGCGCTCGGTCCTGACCGCTGCCTACGTGGTCCTGTACCGCGACGGCGCCGTGCAGTCCGCCCACCGGATGCTCGCCGACGTGCTCCGTCGCCGCCCGGACGACGTCGACCCGACCACCCTCCACCGGGCGGTCACCCTTCTGCTGACGATCGGCATGTACGCGGCCGACGCCGACCTGTGGCACGAGACGGAGCAGATCGTCGACGACCACTCCGCCGTCCTGCCGCCCGAGATCCTCCTGTACCGCGACACATGGGGCGACGTGCTCCGCCATGCGGACGGCGCACGCACCCGCCTCGCGGACGCGTTCGCGACCACCGGGGGCGAACCGTGGGACGTCATGCGGCTGGCCGTCTCCGCGTACTTCGTCGACGCCCTCGTCGAGCACCGCCCCGTCCTGCGCCGGCTCGTCGAGCGCGAGGCGGACGGCGGGGCCGTCGCCAACGTCATGACGGTGCTGCACCTCACCGTGCTCGACCAGGTGGCCACCGGGCAGTGGGCCGAGGCAACGGCCACCGCCGAACGGGGCATCGTGCTGAGCGAGCGGCACGGCTACCGGCTCTTCACCTACCACTACAAGGCGTTCCTGGCGCGGGCCCTCGCCCAGCGGGGCCTGACCGAGCAGGCACACGAGCTCGGGGCCGTCGTGGAGGCCTGGGCACGGCCACGCGGCGTCGGCCTGCTCACGCAGCACGTCACGGCGGCGCGACTCGCGGCCGCCCTGACCACGGGCGACCACGACACGGCGTGGACCGACGCCGTCGCGCTCGCCGAGCCCGGCTCGTTCCGCCCCTACGTGCACGAGTCGCACCGCACGCTCCTCGACCATGTGCTGGCGGCGGAGTCCACCGGGCACCACACCGAGGCGCGCCGGCACGCCCTGGCCGCACGCGCCCACGCCGTCGACGCGGTGTCACCACGCATGGCGATGCTCTCGACGGCGGCGCTCGCCGTCACCGACACCACCGACGCGGCCGGCGAGCTGTTCGCCGCCGCCGTGGCGTCCCCGGCGTCGGCCACCTACCCGTTCGACACCGCGCGGGTCCTGCTCGCGTACGGCATGTGGGCACGCAGGCAGCGGGCCAACAGCCAGGCCCGGGCGCTGCTGACGCAGGCCGTGGACCTGTTCCGGACGCTCGGCACCCGCACATGGGTGGACCGCGCCGCCCACGAGCTCGGGCTCACCGGCCTGCACGAGCGGGGCGAGCCCATGGGCCTCGCGCACCTGACCGCACAGGAGCGCACGATCGCCGAGCTGGCCGCGACGGGGCTGACCAACAAGCAGATCGGTGCGCGCCTGTACCTGTCCCCGCGGACCATCGGCACCCACCTGTACCGGATCTTCCCCAAGCTCGGCGTGACGTCGCGTGCCGCCCTGCGTGACGCGCTCGCCGCTGCGGGGCCGGCCGCGGCCCCGGCGACGCCGCCGGACCGGTCGTCCGACTGATCGCCGCCGCGCCCGCGGGTGCTACTGCTGCAGACCGCGCACCTGGTCGGCGATCGCTCGGGTGGTGAACCCGTCAGGGACGGCGTCGATCAGCACCAGGTCCGAGATCGAGTGCCCGGTGCGCAGCGGCAGGATCGCCTGGTACTCCGGGGACTCGTACCAGGTCACCGCGGCGTCCCGGTCGGGGAACTCGATGAGCACCACGGACCCGGGCCATGCCCCCTCCACCACCTGGTCGGGCGCTCCCATCGCCAGCCACGTCCCGCCGAACGCCTCGACGGTGGCCTGTACCTGCTCGAGGTAGCGCAGACCGGGCTCGCCGGGAACGTCACCGGGGATGCGCAGGTGGTTCACGAGGTAGGTCGACATGATCTCTCCTTCTGCCGTGGATCTTCTGTCCTGGATCGGACGTCTTCGACCCTGCCCGGCCCCGCCCCGCCTGCCATGCGTCAAACGACGTGCGGTACGACGGTGCGACGCCACCGTCGTCGATGACGTCATCTGACCGATGCCCGACGGCGCCGGCCGCACCTACGTTCGACGCGTCAGCCACCCCCGACGCACCTCGAAGGACATGTCATGCACCCCACCCGCCGCTCCGCCCGGCGCACGCTCGTCGCCGCTGCCCTGGTGCTCGCCGTGTGCCTCTGGGCCAGCGGGGCACCGAGCGTCCTGTACCCGGCCTATGCCGCGCGGTGGGACCTCACGCCGCTCACGGTCACGTCCGTGTTCGCCACCTACCCGCTGGCGCTCCTGGTGATGCTCGTGCTCGCGGGCGGGCTGGCGGACGTCGTGGGGCGGCGCCGCGCGATGCTCGCCGGCCTCACCCTCATCGGGCTCGGCGCCGTGTCGTTCGCCGTCGCCCAGGGAGTGGGGCTGCTGTTCGTGGGTCGCGCCCTGCAGGGTGTCGGCGTCGGGCTGGCGATGAGCGCCGCGAGCGCGGCCGTCGTCGAGTCCTTCCCGGACGGTGCGCGACGCTCCGCGGGCACCGTGACGACCGCCTCGACCTCCGGCGGTCTCGTGCTCGCGATGGTGGTGGGCGGGACCCTGGCCCAGCTCGCACCACTACCCCTGGTGCTGACCTACGTGGTCCTCGCCGTGGCGACCGTCGTGACGCTGGCCCTCGTCCTCCTCACGCCGCACAGCCGGGGCACGACCCGCGACCTGCGCCCCCGGCTGCCCCGGTTCGCCCGCGGGACGGGCAGGCACGTCGTGATCGCGGCGCTGGCCGTCGTCGTCGCGTACTCGGTCGGCGCGGTGTTCATGGCGCTCGGCGCCCAGATGGCACGACAGCTGACCGGCACGACGAGCCTGCTGGTCATCGGTCTGCTGCTCGGGCTGTCCAGTGCCGTCATCGGTGTCACCGCGCTCGTGCTCGCCCGGGTCGACCCGTCGGTCTCCGTCGCCGTCGGCGCGGCCGTCTCGCTGGCCGGCCTGGCCCTGATGGTCGTCACGGGACGCGCCGGGTCGCTCGGGGTCTTCGTGGCGTGGTGCGTCGTGTCCGGCATCGGCTACTCGCTGACCTTCGCCGGTGGCGTGGGCATCGTCGGACGGGAGGCACCCGCGACGCATCGCGCGGGCACCTTCTCCCTGGTGTACCTGGCCGGCTACTTCTTCCAGACCGTCGTGTCGGTCGGCCTCGGCGCCCTGGCGACGGCGCACGGGCTGCCGGCGGCCATCGACGTCGGAGCGGCCGGCGTCGGAGCGCTGGGCGTCGGGCTGCTCGCCGCCGCCGTCGTCGACCTGCGCCGCACGCGGTACCGGAGGCTGCGGGCGTGGCAGCACCGCCGCGCTCCTGAGCACACGGCCTGACACCCCGTCCTGGTCAGGTCAGTCCAGGTCAGGTCAGTCGAGGCAGGCTGTCATGCGGATCGAGACCAGCAGGCCCGGTATCTCGGCCCCGAGCCTGGCGGCGTAGCGCGTGGGCGGGTCGGCGGGGAACCACCGCGCGTACTCCTCGTTCATCCCGGCGAAGTCCTGCGGGTCGGTGAGCAGCACGCCCACCTCGACGACGTCGTCGAGGCTCGCGCCCCCGGCACCAAGGATTGCTTCGCAGTTCGCCAGCGCCTGCCGGGTCTGGGCCTGGATGGTGTCACCCGCCGGCCGGCCGGTGCCCGGGTCGACCCCGGTGGTTCCGGACACGAAGATCTGCGAGCCGGCCCTGACCCCCTGGCTGAACAGCGCGGAGCTCGGCGCGTTCGGTGTGGTGATGATCTGTCGCGGCATGATGCACCTCCGGGGTGATCGTCGCACCGATCCGGGGGCCGGGGAAGGGCGCCCCGCCGCCGAGAGTCCGCACCGACGCGACGAAGATCGAGGCCTTCCGCAGGATCCCGTTGTCCTCCCGCAACCGCTTGACCTCGGCCTTCAACCGCCTGACCTCGGCGGACTCCTCGCTCGTGACGCCGGGCCGGGTACCGTCGTCGACATCAGCCTGAGCCAGCCAGCGCCGCACCGGCTCCTTCGAGACACCTTCCTGACGGGCCACCGCTGCCACCGCCGCGGTCAAAGTTGGGTACTCCTGCTGATGCTCACGCACCAGCCGCACGCACCTCGCACGCAGCTGGGGATCGATCTTCCTCGGCATCCTGTTCATCCTTCCGGACTCAAACAGCAGCGGCATCAAACCCGGGCCGGTTCATCCAACTAGGCCGTGTCCGGTGATTCGCGGAGCCAGAGGACGATCGCGGCGAGGGTGAGTTCGGTGCGGTAGTAGGCGGCTCGTTTTGGTGTAGCGGGTGGCCAGGGCACGGAACTGCTTGAGCCGGTTGAAGCACCGCTCCACGACGTTACGACCCTTGTAGACCTCCGCGTCGAACACCGGTGGGCGCCCGCCGCGATGGCCCTCACGGAGCCGGTGGGCGGCGGGCGTGGTCCTTCTTCTCCGGGCTGGTGAACGCGATCCCGCGGGCCCGTAGAGCCCGGCGGGTGGCGGGGCTGGAGTAGGCCTTGTCCGCCAGGACCCGGTCCGGACGCTTCCTGGGCCGGCCGACCCCATCACGTTTCACGTTGACCTGGTCCAGCAACGGCAGCAACTGCGGGTTGTCCCCGGCCCCGCCCACGCGTGAGGATCACGCTCATCGGCAACCCGCGGCCGTCGGTCGCAAGGTCGATCTTGGACGTCAGGCCTCCCCGCGACCTGCCGAGCGCCTCATCAACGACCGCGAGCTCGTTGACCCACCCGGTCGTGCAGCCCCCCTTTTTCGGGCACCAGCAGCATGCTGGTGAGCCCAGACGTTCGTGGAGTCGACCGAGAACGTCCATTCCAAGGTGCCGATCGAGTCATCCTTGACGATCACGTGCTCAAGGATCTGCTCCCAGGTGCCGTCCTTGGTCCAGATCCGCAGTCGTTCGTGCAGCGTCTTCCACGGCCCGTACTTCTCCGGCACGTCCCGCCACGGCGCCCCGGTCCGCAGCCGCCACAAGATCCCGTTGATCACCTGCCGGTGATCCCGCCACCTGCCACCCCGACGACCATCCGCTGAAGGCAGCAGCGGCTCGATCCGCGCCCACGCCGCATCCGTCAGCTCACCACGCCCGATCCCCACGAACCGGACATTACCAACCCTGTGACCAGGCCATTCACAGGACAGGCCCTAGTCGCCGCGCTCGAAGGACCAGAACCGCTCCTGCTCACCTGGACGGACACGGACCCGGACCCCGACGAATTAGCCACCCGCCTCGCCAACAGCTGGAGCGACCCCACCACCCGCATCAGCCTGCACGACTCCGAGTGACCACCCGGAGTTGACGCCGTGCATATTCGCGCGGCTGCACGGCGGCTCCCCTCCAGCCCCGAGGAGGTTACTGGCGCGTGTCAGACGCGCCAGACCAACAGGTTGGCAATGCGTGGGCCGCATACCGCGCGCACAAGTCACTGACCGGCTACCTCGCTCAGGTCGACGACGATTCCCAACTTACGCAGAGCATCTCCGATCTTCGTGAATGCGTCGGATCTCCCCTGCGAGTAACCGCCGCCCTGCGTTTCAGTGTCGACGATGATGACAATCTGAGCATTCTGCCTTTTGGTGATCTCCACGCTTTGCGCACCGCGCTCGACGATCACCATGATGGAAAGAGTTTCGATCTTACGATGATCGGCAACAGCAGCGCGCAGTGGCAATGATTGATCCACCTCCGCAACGCCGCTTTCAAGACCTTTGACGTAATCAGACTTGACCGGGGGGAACAAATACGGGTCGATAAAGCGTGCCCGTAGAGGTCCAGCCGGCGAAGACGGTTGCGTCGCGGCCGCAGCCAAGCGCTCGTACAGATCCAGAGCCGCGCCCATGTCGCCCTTGGCCCGGACGCGACGGTCAGAGTTCAGCGTCTGTTGGACATGCTCCTCACCCCGGACGATGATTGTCATCAATGCGGCGTTGAGAGAGTCTCCGACATAGGGCACGCCGAAGAATCCAGTGACCCTCAACTCGTACAGCTCGCCAAGGATCTCCTCCAGGTAGTCCGCGTAGTTCGCCTGGACTTCTTGCGGCACTGCATCGAGGTGCACCGACAGGGACTCCACCCCTGCCCGCGTGACCTCGCCTTCGAGCTCATCAATAAGATCCCAGAACCCGATCGGGGCCTCGCTGTCAAGCGGCACGCCTTCTCACCCTTCTGAACCACGACACGTCCATTGCTCAAGCCCGTAACTTACGTGCACCTAGTGCCGTTGTGCCCGGGCGGGCACTTTCCATACTTGAGCCCGTATGCGTATATGAGTGATGCTTCAACCCATCGCGCCTCCCACCAGCCCTTAGCGAAGGCCATCCAGTGATAGCTGCAATCTTTCTTGGTCTTCCTCTCGCAAATCCTAATCCCCGTACTGGGTCGCTTAGCGCACGGGCGCGCTCCGGTGATCCCGTATTTCCAGGTAACGTTTCCGTCCTTCTTGTAAATTCTGTACACCGCGAACTTCCAACGCTGCTTTGGGTTCCACCTGGGGAAAGGGGCCTTCTGCCCGCTAGTAAGCCTATAGGAACATCCTCGGGATATGCATTGCAGAATCGCGACAATAATGGCATATTGAAAACAAGAGCAGTAGAAACGCAGCGACCCCACCGGCCCCCACGATTACCTGTCCCACTTCGCCACATGCATCATGGTTGTTGACCGGGTCTAGAGGATAGGGACTGCCCGGACCCGACGGCGCCGCTGAGCTCTACGGCGCTTCATGGGACAAAGCTCCCGTGAGCCGGGTCCTCGTCGCGTCGGCAAGAACTACGCAGTTGTGCCCGTCGTGTGGCACCCCGGCGAGCGATCTGCTTGTTCGGATGAGCATCGGGAGTCATGGGGCCCTACGTGCTAGGCGGTCGGTGGGGCACCGGGTGTCTCGGCAGCCGCCCAGGAGCGCGCCCAGTGCGCTACGTCTTCCGGCAGCTCGGGGCTCTCCGGGACGGCGTGGCCCTGCTCCCGTGCCAGCAGCCCCACGATGTCCCGCGGGCTGACCCGGTCCTTGGTCCGCAGGTGCATGAACCGCATCGCCACCACACCGCGTGTGTAAAGGTCGCCTCCCCGAGTGATCAGGTGCTCGATGTAGAACACCCGGTCGTCCCAGCCGAGTACGCGCGAGGTGTCCTCGAACCGGTCCCACAGCCGCAGGGACCGGCGGTACCGCAGCGTCGAAGCCGCTACCAGACCGAGCCACGACTGGCGCGCCGCCAGACGCAGACCGCCCACCCGGCCCATGTGCCGGTATCCCGCGACGTTCATGATCTGCAGGTACGCGCCGCTGTTGACCACTCTCATGAAGTCGAGGTCCTGGGGCAGTACCCGCATCCGGGTCACCACCGTAGTGACGTTCGGGCCAGACCTGATGGGCAGGTGGAACCGGCCACTCGAAACATCTCGCGATCGAAGCTCAGATTGCGTCGGTGAAATCTACGTACTTCCTTCGGGCGTGCGCAGACCTTTCACCGAGCCAAGGGGTGGCGGCGGCAGCCACCGATGAGACGCAGGAGTGCTGCGTGTCACCGAGGTCACACGTTGGGCCGAGATATCCGGACCGCAGATGTCCGGGTCTGTTCATAGCGTGCTGACAGCCCGGGAAAGACCCGGCGGACACGAGGGGACCATCGTCATGAGCGGACGACTTCTGATCTATGGCGCGACCGGCTATACCGGCCGGCTCGTCGCAGCACGGGCCACAGATATCGGCTTCGACCTGACGGTCGCCGGACGCAACCTCGACCGCGTCGGCGAGCTAGCGGACGCGCTGGGGGTCGAGGGCCGTGCCTTCGACGTCGACGACACCGCAGCGGTGCGGGAGGCGCTGAAGGACGTCGACTGCCTGCTCAACGTCGCAGGCCCGTTCCGGCACACCGCACGCCAGCTCATGGACGCGTGCATCGAGGCCGGCGTGCACTACCTCGACACCACCGCCGAGTTCGACACCTTCGCGCTGGCGGAGTCCAGGGACGACGAGGCTGCGAGCGCCGGAATCATGATCATGTCCGGTACCGGGTGGGACGTCGTGCCGAGCGACTGCCTCGCCGTGCACACGGCTCGCCGGGTTTCCGATCCCGTCAGGCTCACCATCGCCCTGCGGGTGACGGGCGGCTTCTCCCGTGGCTCGCTGGCTAGCTCGGCCGGCATCGAGGATCTGGGAGCATTGGTGCGCCGAGGCGGCGAGCTCACCCGGCTCGCATCGGCGCCGAGCCGGACGTTCGACTTCGGCAACGGCCCGGAGGAGTGCGTTCTGGCGCCGATGGGTGACCTGATCACCGGCCGGCGGTCGACGGGGATCGCGGACATCGAGGTCTTCCTCGGCACGGACCAGGGTTTCCCCGATGGCGACGACATGGCGCAGGGTCCGAGCGAGCAGGAGCGCGCCCACGGTCGCTATCTGGCCATGGCGGAGGTGACCGGCCGCGACGGTCAGGTCGCCCGGTCGCTGATCGACACGCCGACTGGGTACACCTACACCCAGCTGAGCTCGGTCGAGATCGCACGCCGCGTGCTTGCTGGACAGTTCTCCATCGGTTTCCAGAGCCCTGGCTCCGCCTACGGCCCGGAGCTCGCCACCGCCATCGCCGACACGACCATCATCGATCTCTGACCGGTACCCGCGGCGCTCCGGCTACCGCCGGGGCGCCGCCTCGGCGGCGGCTCCGTTCTCGATCGTCTCGGCGACGAGACGTGCAGCGTCGGGCGGGTCCTGCAGGCGCACCACACGGCCGGTGGACCGGACATCGGTCAACAGGTCGGCGCGGAAGGCTCCCCACGAGCCCGTCGTGACCTCTCGGGCCACGAGATACCAGCGGCTCCCGGTGAAGACGAGCCGAAAGGGATCGATCTCATGAACCGTGCCACTCCCCCGCCCCTCGGTCACGACGATGCGCTCGCTGTGCCGGCAGACCTGGGCGAGCACGGCGAGCACATCGGCCGGGACCGTCTCCTCGCAGACCCGTGGAACGTGCTCGACGACGTCGTCCATCGCGCCGAGGCGCGACGCCACCCTCGCGGGCAGGAGCTCGCGCAGCTTCAGGAGCGCTGACAGCACGGCCTGGTCGTCACCGAGCAGCCTGGTCTGCGCCGCCTCTCGAAGTGCCACGCTGACGGCGAGCACCTCCTCGTCGTCGAGCACCAGCGGCGGCCCGCCACGACTCTCGCTCAGCCGATAGCCACCACCGCGTCCGGGTTCTGACACGACGTCGTAGCCGAGCTCACGCAGCCGGGCGATGTCGCGTCGGACCGTACGCTGCGTGACGTCCGTGCGCCGCGCCAGGTCCTCCGCGCTCCAGCTCGGTCGGGACCACAGCAGCGACAGCAGCCGCAGCAAGCGCGACGAGGTATGGATCACAGGATGTTGCTCCTTGAAGAGCGACGGTGCGGGTGCCTCGGATGCTGCCCCGACGCTCCGCACCCAGGAAGGGTGCACCTTCCTGGGTGCGGGGCTCCTAGGAAGACCGCCAACGCCTGCGACTGCGGTCAGTAGCCGAACTGCTCCTTGATCGCGGCCAGGACCACGTCGGGCGCCTCGTGCACCATCCAGTGACCGGTGTCCAGGGCCGCACCCGTGGCCTCCGGCGCGGCGTCCCGGACCGCCCGCAGGAAGGTCTCGAGCAACGGCGCCTCGGCGAGGACGTGCACCGGCAGCGTCAGCGGCTGTGCCATCGCCAGCCGGTTGTCGATCTCGTCCTGGGGCCACGCCTGGTAGTACCGGGACCCGTTGTGCAGGACGCCGGGCCGGGAGTAGGCGCGCACGTACTCGTCGACGCCCTCCGGCGTCATCGGCAGGCTGCCGCCGGGCGTCAGGACCCGGTAGAAGTAGTCGAGGTAGAGCCGCTCGCGTCCCGCGACGAGCTGCTCGAACAGGGGCTCCTGCTCGTGGAAGGCGAAGTGGTAGGACAGCGTGCGCACCTCGTCGTAGCGCAGCGATCCGCCGACGACCGGGAAGTCCATCATCAGCCAGCCCGCGAACTGGTCACGCCACTGGGTGACCAGGGCGAACGCGATGCCGCTGCCGGCGTCGTGCGACACGACCTGGACGCCGCTGCCGAAACCCAGCAGGTCCAGCAGCCGGTGCACGTAGCCGGCGAGGGTGACCTTGTCGTACGACGGAAGGGTTCCGGTGCTGTCCCCGAGGCCCGGGAGGTCGACGGCGATCACGGTGTGGCCGGGCAGGAGGTCGGGCATGATCGGCAGCCAGGTGTACCAAGTCTCGGGAAAGCCGTGCAGCAGCAGGATCGCAGTAGGCCCCGCGCCCCCGACGACGTAGTGCATCTGGAGGTCGTCGATGGTGGTGAAACCGTGCCGGAAGGCACTCTGGAAGGCCGGGTCGTCGCGGGTAGCGGCGTCGTACCCGTCGCTCAGCGGCGCCTCGGTGGTGAGCTCGGACAACGTCATGACTGGGTCCTTTCACGGGGGACGGTGATGTTGAGGGAGACGAGCACGGTGGCGACCATGAGACCGGCGCACACCAGGAGGGCCACGGAGAGCCCGTCCATGAGCGACCCGCTGCCGGCCGTCACGCCTGCCGCGACGGTGTTGAGGACGGCGACCACGACCGCACCACTGACCTGCTGGGCCGCGTTGACGGTCCCGCCTGCCGCCCCGGCGTGCTCGTCCGGGACCCCGGTCAGGGCGGTGGCGCTCAGCGCCGGCCAGGACAGGCCGACGGCGGCCCCGACCAGGGCCATCGCGGCCACCAGCACGGCAAGCGGGGTGGCGCCGTCGGCCGAGGCGAGCAGCAGGAACCCGGCCACGCCCGAGGCCGCGCCGGCCGCGATCACGACGCGCGGTCCGACCCTGAGCACCAGCCGACCGCCCACCGTGGCGAACGCCAGGACGGCGAGAGTGTTGGGCAGGAAGGCAAGGCCCGACTCGAAGGCGTTGTAGCCGCGCACCTGCTGCAGGTAGTAGATGATCAGGACGTTGCTGGCGAAGATGGCGCCCGCCAGCAGCGCGGTCGCCCCGAAGGAGCTGCCGCGCACGCGGTCCGCGAGCACGGACAGCGGGAGCAACGGGTCCGTGGCCCGGTGCTCGATGCCGACGAAGGCAGCCAGCAGCACCAGACCGCCCACCATCGGCCCCAGCGCCTGGACCGAGGCCCAACCGTACGACTCGGCGAGCGTCGCGCCGTACACGATCGCTGCCACCCCGAGCGTCGAGGTCACCGTTCCGGGTAGATCGAGCCGGCCGCGGACCGTGGCCTTCGACTCGCGCACGACGAGCAGTGCGGCGACGGCGATGGCGACCGCGAGCGGTGCGTTGACCAGGAGAGTCCACCGCCAGGAGGTGTATTCGGTCAGCACGCCACCCAGAAGGAGCCCGAGCGACGCGCCGAGTCCGCCGACCCCGCCCCAGACCGCGAAAGCCTTGGCTCGGTGCCCGGGCTCGGTGAAGCTGGTGGTGATCAGCGAAAGGACCACCGGTGCGAGCACCGCGCCGGAGGCGCCCTGCAGGGCACGTGCGGCGTACAGCAGGCCGGCGGTGCCGGCGAGACCGCCGAGCAGGGACGCGATGCCGAACCCGACCAGCGACCACACCAACGCGCGTTTGCGCGCCAGGTAGTCGCCGACCCGGCCACCGAGGAGCAGCAGACCGCCGAACGTGATGGCGTAGGCGGTCACCACCCAGTGCCGGTCGGCGTCGGAGATCCCCAGGGCGGCCTGCACCGAGGGCAGTGCGACCGTCACGATGGTGGTGTCGAGCTGGAGGGTGAGCTGAGTGGTCGCGAGCACCGCGAGCAGCAGCCCTGGCCGGATCGGACGTTTGGCGTCCGACGTGCGCCGGCCCATGGTGGTGGTGCCGGGCCGGCGGTCCGGCGGTCCGGCTGATGCGGAGGCTGTGGTCATAACTCCAGGCTGGAGTGCCTGGGCCGGCGGCCCCATCCCCCAGACGGGTGTGGTCGGGACCCCCGCATCTGGGGGATGTCGCTGCGGGCGCGCCCCTCGTACCGTGAGGGGGTGAATACCTCCTCGATCACGCTCCACGACCACCGTGTCGTGGCGCTGCGTGAGACGGTCGCCGACCTGGCAGCGCGTCCCCCGGCGGCACGGGAGTTCCTGGACGAGGTGGAGCACCGGCTGCGCAGGGTCATCCCGTTCGACGGCGGCGACTGGTGGACGTCCGACCCGGAGACCCTGCTCCCGATGGAGCTACGACCGTTCGAGTACCCGGCCCTGCAGTACGAGGTCGCCGCCAACGACGTCAACCGGCTCGACGACCTCGACCGGCAGAGCCGCACCGTCTCGACGCTGGGGCTGACCATGCCGGGCGAGCGAGCCCGCTCCGCGCGGTTCGACGACCACTACCGGCTGCCCGGGGCCGGCGACCAGATGCGGGTGCTGGCGCGCAACGGTGGCTGGACCTGGGGTGCCGCCTGCCTGTATCGCGGTGCGGACCTGCCCGACTTCACACGGGACGAGGTGGCCGTCATCTCGGCGGTCTCGCGCGACGTCGGCCTGGCGCTGCGCACCGACCTGCTGCGGACCGTGCGCCGGGACGGCACCGGGTGGACCCACCAGGCACCGGGCGCGCACGCCGGGACCGTCGTCGTCGACCGTGACGACCGGGTACTGGGATACACGCCAGAGGGCGGCCGCTGGCTCGAACGCCTCGGTGTCGCACTGTCCACGGACCGGCTGCCGGCCTCGCTCCGCTGGATCACGCTCCAGGCACGCACTCACGAGCGCCTGTCGGACGGCGGCATGGGGATCGGCATGCGCCCGCTCAGGCAGGCGAGCTCGCGCCTACGGACCACGACCGGCGAGCTGGTCACGGTGCGGGCAGACGTGCTGCGCGGCGCGGTCGACCAAGCAGTGGTGCTCGCCCTCGAGCCGGCGAGCGGACCCACGATGTGGCCGCTCCTGGTCGCGCTCCACGGCCTGACCCGGCGCGAGACGGAGCTCGCCGCCCTGCTCGTCGCCGGCCGGTCCATCAAGGACATCGCCACGGACCTCCACCTTTCGGTGCACACCGTGCGCGACCACGTGAAGGCCGTCTACACCAAGGTCGGCATCAGCTCACGGCCCGAGCTGACGGCTCAGCTCGGCCGGGGCCCGGGCGTCGGGCCCGGCGCCTGACCTGAGCGCGGTACGAACGACAGTGGGACCGGCACCGAGATGGTGCCGGTCCCACTGTCCTACGGGGCGCCGCCGGCTCAGCCGCCGGCGACCACGCCGGCGTCGCCCGTGGTCCACGAGGTGTGAAGCACGCGGCGGTCGATACGCCACCCGTCACCAGTGCGGACGAAGGAGTCCGTGTACGTGCCGCCGGTGTGGTAGAAACCCGTCCCACGATGGTGGTGCGCGATCACCTGCGTGCGCGTGCGCACTCCCTCCTCCGTCGGCTCGAGCCAGATCGCGCCGAGAAAGTGCTGGGTCGCGTCGAGCGGGCTCATCAGCGCCCCCACGGCCTTCGCGATCCCGTCGTCGCCGGTGGCCAGGACGCCGGTGAAGTCGTCACCGCCAGGGATGTATCCCTCGAAGGTGTTCACGAGCTCCGCGGTCGCGGTGAATGCCTCCGCGAGCCGGTCGAAGTCGCGGCCGTCCAGCGCCTCGACGTAGCCGAGGAGCACGGAACGGATCTCGGCCTCGTCGTGGGCGTCGACCTGCTGCGCGTTCTGTGTCATCTTCTCTTCCTTACCGGGTGCCGCGTGGTCATGGCCCCAGCCTGGCCCGGCACGTACAGCCGGCCCATCCCCCATCTGCGGGTCGTCGGGACCCCCGCAGTCGCGGGATTCCGCGAGGTCATCGACGATCCGTTTGCGCCTATCGGCGCAGGTCGGCCCGCACATGCCTGATCTTGTGCTCCGGGGTCAGCGTGACGTCGAAGATCCCGCCGATCCTCCGCTCGGGGAACGTGCCGGTGAACTCGACCTCGACATGGATGTACCCGTCGCGCGGCTCGGTGCCGACGAGCCGCGTGTGTGTGTCGTAGCCGATGAAGTACGACCGGAAGTACTCGCCGATCCCGGGGTGCCCCTCGAAGACCTCACCGACGGACGGGTCGTCCAGGACGGCGTCCTGAGTGAAGAACGCGAGGTAGGCGGCCGGGTCGTGGGAGTTGGTCGCGGCGATCCACTCGTCGATGGCGGTGTCGTGCTCGCTGCTAGTCATGTGCTGTTCCTTCATGTCTGTGCGGTGGGACGGACGACGAGCTCGTTGACGTCCACGGTCGAGGGCTGGTCGACGGCAAACGCGATGGCTTCCGCGATCGCAGAGGCTGGGATCGCGAGATGTTCGGCCGCGGAGCGGGCTGCCTGCCGAGCCTCGTGGTTGCCGCCACGGTAGGTGAGCTCGCTGTGCGTGAAGCCGGGGCTGACGACGGTCACACGGATGTCCGTGGTCTCCTGACGCAGCCCCTCGGAGATGGCGCGCACGGCGAACTTAGTGGCGCTGTAGACGGCGGCCGTTGGGTCGACGCGGTGCCCGGCGACGGACGAGACGTTGACGACATGACCCGAGCCCTGTCGCCGCATGGTCGGCAGCACTGCAGCGATCCCGTGCAGGACGCCGCGGAGGTTGACGTCGATCATCTGGTTCCACTCGTCGATTCGAAGGTCAGCGACGGGTGAGAGCGGCATCACCCCCGCGTTGTTCACGAGCACGTCGATGCCGCCGAACCGTTCGAGCGCCGCGGAGGCGAACTCCTGCACGGACGCGAGGTCGGTGACGTCGAGTGCGCGGTGCGCGACGTCGGCTCCACCTTCACGTAGTTCGGCTGCCAGGGCCGCGAGCCGTTCTGTCCGGCGTGCGCCGAGGAACACCCGGTGGCCGGCCTGCGCGAGGCGGCGTGCCGTCGCCTCGCCGATACCGCTGCTCGCGCCCGTGACGAGGATCGTCTTCCGCCCGGCGGCGCTCATCGCTGGAATGCCGTGGAGGTGAGGCCGTTGATGGTGGTGGGCCCGTACTGGAAGGGCAGCGCGATGCTCTCCATCACCGTCATCGGGTAGTCGAGCTCCGGTGTGGTCATCGCTGACAGCCGGGCCAGCTGCTCGTCGTCGAGCTCGATGTCGATCGAGCCGAGGTTGGCGTCGAGCTGTTCGACGGTGCGCGCCCCGATCAGCGTGGACGTCACAGCGTCCTGCTGCCGCACCCAGGCCAGGGCGACACCGGCTACCGTGCCACCCACGTTGCCGGCGATCTCGCCCAGAACGTCGACCAGGTCGAACAGTGCGTCGCCTACGTGGGGCGCGACGTGCGCGCCGCGGCGGGTGTCCCCTGCGGTCGGCGTGGCTCGCGTGTACTTGCCGGAGAGCGCCCCGCTCGCGAGGGGGCTCCATGGCACGACGCCGAGGCCGAGCTCCCGCGCCAGGCCGAACTGTTCCCCTTCCGGGGTACGAGCCAGGAGGGAGTACTCGTCCTGCAGGGCGGCGATCGGCGCCCGGTCGCGCCATTCGGCCAGCGTCACGGCCCGGGAGACCCACCAGGCGGGCGTGTTGGACACGCCGATCGCGCGGACCTTCCCGGCGCGGACGAGGTCGTCGAGCGTGGAGAGCGTCTCCTCCATCGGGGTGTGCCGGTCCCACTGGTGCATCCAGTACAGGTCGACGTAGTCGATCTGCAGGCGGCGCAGGGATGCGTCGATCTCCTCGTGGATCGCCTTGCGGCTGGTACCGCCCGCGTTCGGGTCGTCCGGACGCATGGTCCCGCCGAACTTCGTGGCGAGCACCGCACGCTGACGACGCTCGGGGCGCTCGGCGAAGTACCGGCCGAGCACCTCCTCCGATTGGCCGCCGTTGTAGGCGTTGGCCGTGTCGACGAAGTTCCCGCCGAGGTCGAAGTAGCGGTCCAGGATGCGGAAGGCATCCTCGGGTGCGGTGCCCCAGCTGCCGTCGTCGAAATTCATGGCGCCGAGCGCGAGCGGGCTGACCCGCAGTCCGCTGCGGCCCAGGGTGCGGTAGTGGTCAAGAGGCATCGCTGTTCACCTTCGTGATTGTGGACGAGCCGCCGGTCGACGACTCAACACACTCAGGCTGCGCCGGCACTCGCCGTCCAGGAAGGGTGCGTCAACCAGGGAGCAGCGCACCCCCTTTTGCGCGGTCGCCGGCGATGACATGCGACTCCGATCCGTGGCATGATATTTTTATACCGCTCGTTAAGAAAACGAGGATCGATAAGCTGGAGGAGACCATGGCAGGACCGGGAAGGCCACGCGCTTTCGACACGGACGCCGCGTTGGACGCCGCCGTGGAGGTGTTCTGGCGCCGTGGTTTCGCGGGGGCGAGCCTCACCGAGCTGTCCTCCGCCATGGGGATCAACAAGCCGAGCGTCTACGGGGCGTTCGGTGACAAGGCCCAGCTGTTCCAGTCGGCGCTGCACCGCTACGTCGAACGCAACATGGGGTACGTCACCGATGCCCTGGAACAGCCGACGGCACGAGAGTGCGCACAGGCCTTTCTCACAGGCAACGCCCGCGCCGTGACCATGCCCGGCCGGCCGGCGGGATGCCTGTCCGTGCAAGCAGTCGCCACCCCGGACGACTCCGGCGAGTACGCCGTGCTGGCCCGGAACCGTGCGACGGTTCAACAGCTTTTCGCCGACCGGTTCCGGCGCGCGATCGCCGTCGGCGATCTGCCCGCGGACGAGGATCCCGACGAGCTCGCCACGTTCCTCATCACGCTCAGCAGCGGGTTCGCGATCCGTGCCGCCGACGGGACCCCGCGGGAGTCCCTGCTGGCCAGTGCGCACAGGGCCATGTCCGCCTTCCCGTCCACTGCCACCTAATCCCTCGTCTCGAAGGAGAACACCCATGACTGAGACCACCGCGTCACTCGACACCGCCCGCGAGCAGGCCCTCGCCGTCCGTTCGCTCTACGAGGTCCTGGAGGAGCGCTTCAACGGCAAGACCTGGTCGCTGCACGAGCTGATGATCGGCTTCTCCAACGACGTCGGCTACGTCGGCCGACTGTTGCTGGCTCACGACGGCACCTGGGACATCGAGGGTGACCCGCACGCAGAGCTGGAGCACAAGCTCGCCGAGTCGATGTGGTGGACGTTCGTGCTGGCCGACAGGCTCGGCATCGACATCGACGAGGCCTACGCCCGGACCATGGACCGGATCCGCACCGGGCTGGAGTCCACCATCGCCCGCACTGCCCCCACCGGGTCCGAGGCCGGCTGACGACGTCGCTCACCAGCACGCTACGCGTCACTGATCCCGCAGCAACGCAAGGAGCATCCATGCCTGCCACTCAGCCCACCCACCACCTGCACGCGACCGACGAGCCCGAGCACGTCCGTGCACCCGCCGTCACCTACGTCGCCGTCCCGGGCGACGGAGCGCCAGGGACCGACGAGTTCTACCGAAAGAAGGGCCTGGTCACCGATATCGCTGGCGCCCTGAACGAGGGCGGCCCGGCACCGGCCGAAGAGATCCAGTACTGGTACCCGCAGGGTTCCGATCCCGTCGAGATCGCCGACTTCTACAGCGTGAACCCGGTCCCGTCCCTGCTCTACCGGGTCCTGGCACAGGTACCAGCCGGAACCACCCAGCAGGCTGTCGAGGACGCACGCCGCAGGGTCGTCAGCGCAGCGGACACGGCGGCCGACGAGGTCACCGTCTTCGTCATCCCTGAGCAGGACGTCGTCCAGGTCATGCATCACGGTCCCTTCGCCGAGGAGTTTGCCACGCTCGGACGACTCGGCGACTTCGCGAAGAGGCACGGGGTCCACCGCAGCGGCCCGCACCACGAGATCCATCTGGACGCCTTCACCCGGGACACACCCCAGGACGCCCTACGCACGATCCTGCGAGACCCGGTCGCATGAGCGGCACCTGGACAAGAACTCTGGTACCCGGGCGCCTCGAGCCAGGCGGCAGGGAGCACCGCACCCTGCCCGGGTCGGCCGAACGCGGCTAGCGTGAAGCACATGGCGACAGCACCCGGCCCGCTCGGCGAGTTCCTGCGCGCGCAGCGCGCCCGCATCACCCCCGCCGACGTCGGCCTGCCCGACGTCGGCGCACGTCGCGTGTGCGGGCTACGGCGCGAGGAAGTCGCCGTGCTGGCCGGCGTCAGCGCCGACTACTACGCCAGGCTCGAACAGGGCCGGGAGCGGACCCCGTCGGCCCAGGTGGTCGACGCCCTGTGCACGGCACTGCGACTCAGCCCGGACGCCCGCGAACACACCTTCCGCCTCGCCAAGCTCGCTTCGGCGGCGCAGCCGGAAGCCGGACCGGTCAGCCCCGAGCTGCTCCAGCTCATGGACGCCTTCCCCCATGCGGCCGCCTACGTCGTCGACCCGGGGTTCCAGATCCTTGCCGCCAACACCACGGCCAAGGCGCTCCTCGGCCCGGTACAGCTCGCCCTCGGCGCGTTCGACTTCCTCTTCGTCGACCCCGCCGCACGAAGCTACTTCGAGCACTGGGACCAGGTCGCGCGCTCTGCGGTCAGTGCCCTGCGCCTGGCCGCGGGCTTCGCCAGCCCGCACCCGGCCGTCCCGCCGCTGGTGTCCCGGCTCCTTGCCGGATCATCGGAGTTCGCGGCGTTCTGGGCCGACCAGACCGTGGCGGGGCTCAGCCTGACCGAGAAGGTCATCAACCACCCCGACGTCGGCCGGATCACGCTGACCTATCAAACCCTCGACGTCCGCGAGGCACCCGGACAACAGCTCACCGTCGCCACCGCCCCGGCTGGGTCCGCCAGCGCAGACGCCCTCGCACTTCTCGGCACCCTCGAGGCCACCCGAACCATGCGACCTTGACACCCGGGCAGGTCGCGCGGTGCGGTGGCCCCATTCCCCGCGCGAATGAGTGGAGCAGCAGGATCGGGGCTACGCACTGGGGAGAAAGCGCACTCGGCTCAGGCGACAAGCGTCATGTTTCTGGTCGCCAGTCGCGCTGATAGTCAGGGTGGTCGGAGTACACCCCGGCAAGGAGCCGGACAGCGATCATCAGCCCGGAGAAGAGGTTCCTCGAGACTTCTGCTTGGTCGTCGTGCCCACTGCCCGCTGCCTGGTCCCAGATCTTGCCGAACTTGTCGTAGGCAGCCACGATCTGCCGCTTGGCCGCGACGTCGACGAGAACTCGGGCCGGGCTCCAGCGGACGATGTGGCGTTGCTGCTGTGCGAGGAAGGCAGCGCTCGTCGGGGCTCCGTTGCCCGCGCCTGGGATGGACGCGGCACTGTCCGCCATGCGGGCGATCACTTCGTCTTCGTCGAGGCGCGCCCTCAGAAACTCTGTGATCGTCATGCCGTTGATCTTTCCACCGGCCCGAGGGCCCGGCCCATCGGGCGTCCCTCACTGTGCTCGATCGAGCAGCAGTCATGTTGTGCGTGACCCTGTGTCCGCCTCGCCTGCCTCCTCACGTGCTAGAGCGCCGCCCGGTAGGGGTCGACCGGATCCAACCACCGTCGCTGACCGAGGTCGCGGGACTGCTGCACGGATAGGTGACAGGGTTTCTCAGGCGGCGAGTGCGACCTGAGTGGTCAGGATTGCTTCGTACTCGATCGGGGTCAATCGTCCGAGGCGTGCCTGGCGTCGGCGGCGGTGGTAGGTCCGTTCGATCCAGGTGATGATCGCGATCCGCAGGTCTTCCCGTGTGGTCCATCGTTTGCGGTCCAGGACGTTCTTCTGCAGCAGCGCGAAGAAGGACTCCATCGCGGCGTTGTCCCCGGCGGAGGCGACCTGGCCCATCGATCCGACCAGGTCATGGCGGCGTAGCGCGGCCAGGAATTTCCGGGACCGGAATTGCGATCCGCGGTCGGTGTGGACCACGCAGCCGGCCACGTCCGGACCCTCGATCCGACGTCTGGCGACCGCGGAGCTCAGGGCGTTAACGGCCAGTGAGGACTTCATGCGGTCGCTGATGGAGTAGCCCACGATCCGGTTGGAGTAGACGTCCTTGATCGCGCAGAGGTAGAGCTTGCCCTCGCTCGTGGCGTGCTCGGTGATGTCCGAGAGCCACAAGGCGTTAGGCCTGACCGCGGTGAAGTCCCGGTTGACGAGGTCGTCGTGCGCGGGCGGGCCGGGTCGCTTGCCGTTCTTGCCACGTTTCTTGCCGAACACGCTCCACCACTGGTTGCTGGTACAGATCCGCCACGCAGTCCGGTCGGCCATGTCCTGACCGGCCTGGCGTGCTTCGTCGACCAACAGACGGTGCCCGAACTCCGGGTCGTCGCGGTGCGCGTCGAACAACGCGTTCGCGCGATACGCCCCCGCGACCTCGGACTGCATCACGGGGTTGCGTAGCCATCGGTAGTAGGGCTGTCTGGCGAGCTTGAGGACCCGGCACGTCACCGTCACGGGAATCCCCGCCACGGCGAGCTCTGTCACGAGCGGGTAGAGCCTTTTCCCGGCAGCTGCGCCTGTGAGAGGTAGGCGGCCGCGCGGCGCAGGACCTCGTTCTCCTGCTCCAGCAGCCGGTTACGCCGCCGCAGCTCACGCAGCTCGGCCGACTCGCTCGAGGTCACGCCGGGCTTGGTGCCTTCTTCGACGTCGGCGGCATGCAACCAGTTGCGCAGGCAGGACTCGCTGATCCCGAAGTCCTTCGCGATCTGCCGGACCGGAGCCTCGCCACGCCGGGCGACGGCTACGACGTCCTCGCGGAACTCTTTGGGGTGGGGTCTGGGCACGGTGAACATCCTTCCAGCAGTGCCTGTCGGCACCACAAGTCAGTTGTCACCTATCCGTGCAGCAGTCCCCGACGTGGTCGGCCTCGGCGGCTTGGTCACCCGCGCACGCCAGGACTGCCCGGACGTTCTCCTGGCTGAATCCCATTTGGAACATGACCCGCACGATCCGAGCGTTGATCACCGCGCTCTCCTCGTAGTGCCGGTACCCGTTCGCTGCCCGTGTCGCGTTGATCAGCCCTTGTTCCTCGTAGTACCGCAGCAGCCGCGGGCTGACGCCGCTTCGCGCGCTGAGCTCACTGATGATCATCAGAGATCTCCGTCTCGTTGACCTTCACATGATGTGAAAGTTTAGCCTCCCGACATGATCTCCAGCACACGCCACAGCATCGACGTCGACGGGCGTCGCCGGACCTTCGATGTCGTCGAAGGTCCGCAATCACCGGGCCGCGCCCTCGTACTTGTCTTCCACGGCTCACGGCAGTCCGGCGCCGTCCACCGCCGGTTCACCGGTCACATGTACGACTCTCTGGCAGAATCCGGCGGCGCTGTTGTCGCCTACCTTGACGGATATCGCGGCAACTGGAATGACGCCCGTTTGGAGAGCGTGTTCCCGGCCCGCATGGCGAACGTCGACGACGTGGCCTTCGCCCGTGGCGTCGTCGCCGGCCTCGTCGCGTCGCACGACGTCGACGCCGGCCGGGTCCACGTCGTCAGGTACTCGAACGGTGGCCAGATGGTGCTTCGCCTGCTCCACGAGACACCTAGCATGCTCGCGGGGGCTGCGATCGTGGCCGCGACGATGCCCGCGCCAGAGAGCTTTCTCGCGCTGACGCCCGCCCCGGCTCCTGTGCCCGTGCCGACGCTCGTAGTCCATGGCACCCACGACCCGATCGTCCCGTATCACGGCGGCCGGTTCCCCATGCTCACCCGGCGGGTATTCCGGGTCGACGGCTTAGCCCTGTCCGCATTCGAGACGGCGCGCTACCTGGCCCTGCGCAACGGCATCACGGCGAAGCCGGTGGTCACCAGGCTCGAACCGGCTCAGCGCCGAACCCATGACCGGACCTGGATCGAGCAGAGCGACTTCCGCCAGGACGGTCGTCCGCCGGTCCGCCTGCTGACAGTCCACGGCGGCGGGCACACAGTGCCTGGTCCGGGCCGGGCACCGTTCTTCATCGGCCGGACGGCGCGCAGCGTCTCGGTCGCTTCCGCCGTCGCCGAGCACCTGGGCATTGGCGTTGCCCCGCGGCCCTGAGCAGCCTGCCACCACATCAACGACTACCGCGACGGCACGGCTGTTCGCGGTTCAGCCCGCGACCTCGAGCTCGACCTGAGCATCGTCGACGATGCGGCCGTCGTTCGCCACGAGAGCGACATGCACTAGTTGCCCGGTGGGCTGGTCCACGAAGCGTGACGAGCTGGGGTCCCCCGACGGCAAGGGCCTGAACTCGTCAGCCCAGTCGTTCAGCGCCGCCAGGACGACGCCCAGGCGATGCCCTGAGGCTGTCGCGACGTACTTCGGCCGGGGCCGCTGACCCTGCTCCTGGTACAGCACCTGTACCAGGACGCCCGCAGCGACCAACTTGGAGAGCCGATCCGACAGGACGTCCGGCGGTGCTCCCAGCTCCCGCTGGAGGTCGGTGAACCGCTCGACGCCGCGCAGGACGTCGCGTAGCACCAGGCCGGTCCAGCGCTCGCCGAGCAGGTCGAGGCCGCGGGCGATGCCGCACGCATTGTCTGCCATCCCGGGTCGTGCCATGACCAAACCTTGCTGGATTTGATTTTCCATGTCAAGCCACACTACAGTTTTCAAAGTCAGACGCCTAGGTCGACAGGAGGCCGAGTCATGCAGTCAGCCAGATCGGTGGCAGGATTCTGGATCCTTGCCGCCCTGTTCCTCGTGGCAGTGGCTTCGTCCGCGGTGCCGTCGCCGCTGTATCCGATCTATGCGCAGGCCTGGGGGCTGACGCCGTTCGAGCTCACCGTGGTCTTCGCGGCCTACATGCTCGGGATCCTCGTCAGCGTGCTGGTCGCCGGCCGACTCTCGGACCATGTCGGCCGTCGACCGGTGCTCGTCGTGGGCACGCTCGGGATCGTGCTCTCGCACGTCCTGCTGGCGGCCGCCGACGGCTTCGGTGCACTGGTCACCGGTCGCCTCGAACAGGGACTCGCCGTCGGTGTGACCCTCGGGGCACTGGGTGCCGCGCTGATCGACAACGCACCCGTGAAGAATCCTGCGCTCGCCAGCACGCTCAATGCTGCTCTGCCCGCGTTCGCGCTCGCGACCGGCTCACTTGCCAGCGGCGCCCTGGTCGAGTGGGCACCGGCACCACAGCAGCTCGTCTACATCGTGTTCGGCTCGCTGCTCGTGCTGCTGACGCTGGCACTCTTCGTCGTTCCCGATGGTGCCGTGCGCCGGCCGGGCGCCCTGCGGTCGCTCCGTCCCGCGGTCTTCGTGCCTAGCGGGTCCCGGACGATCTTCCGCGACAGCGCCGGCTCGATCGTCGCCGCCTGGGCGATCGGTGGCCTGTTTCTCTCGCTCGTGCCGTCCGCCCTCCTCGCAGACTTCGACATCTCGAACCACTTCACCGCAGGCGTGCTGATCGCCGTGGTCACTGCAACGGGCGGCCTCACCGCACTCCTCCTACAGCGCACCGATGCCCGTCGCGCCCTGCTCGTCGGCCTGGTAGCGCTGATCCTCGGTTCGGCCCTGACCGTCGCGTCCTTCCTCACCCACTTCCTGCCCGGCGTCGTCGCGGCCGCCGTCATCGCAGGCGTCGGTTTCGGCGCCGGGTTCCAGGCACCGGTCCGGCTCGTCCTAGCGACCGCCCCGGCGACCGACCGCGCAGGCCTGATCTCGGCGATCTACGTCGTCAGCTACGTCGCCTACGGACTGCCCGCCCTCGTGGCCGGACTGCTCGTCCCTGCCTTCGGCCTGCCGGCCGTGATCGCCGGGTACGGCGTGTTCGTCGCCCTGGCCGCGAGCGTCGCTCTGGCCCTGCAGTCCGGCTCAAGAACCCGTCAGGTGATCACGACCGTCCCCTGATGCCGCCCCGCTCGCCGGGAGCCGCCCAGCGAGCATGTCATGAACAGGAAACTCAGATGACCGACCACATGAACGCCGTACTCATCGAGGGCTTCGGAGGATCCGACGTCCTCCGTGAGGGAACCCTGCCGATCCCGTCCATCGCCGACGACGAGGTCCTCGTTCGGGTGCGCGCCAGCGCCGTCAACCCGGTCGACGTCGCCATCCGTCAGGGAATGTACGACTTCGCGCACCACCCGTTCCCGATGGTGCTCGGCTGGGACTTCTCCGGCACGGTCGAGCAGGTCGGGGCCTCCGTGACCGACCTGCGCCCGGGCGACGCGGTGTACGGGCGACCGGACCTCACGCGCGACGGTTCGTACGCCGAATACATCGCGGTGAAGGCCGCTCATCTCGCGATCGCGCCAAAGTCCCTCCCGCTGGAGCAGGCGGCGGCCCTCCCGCTGGCCGTGCTCACGGCATGGCAGGGTCTGTTCGACCTCGGCCAGCTCGACGCCGGGCAGACCGTTCTGGTGATCGGCGGCGCCGGCGGGGTCGGCGGGCTCGCCGTCCAGCTGGCCGCCCACAGCAAGGCCCGAGTGGTCGCGACGGCGACCGGCACCGGGATCGACCTGGCCCGCTCCCTGGGTGCCGACGACGTCATCGACTACCGCGGCGACGACCTCGCCAGCCGTGGTCGCTTCGCCGACGTCGTGCTCGACACGGTCGGTGGAGACGCCGGCCAGGACGCCCTGCGGGCCGTGGTCCCCGGTGGCCGCTGGGTCTCGACCGCAGGAGCTGCCGACGAGGGCCTCGCCGCCGAGCTCGGCGTCAAGACGTTCTCCTTCATCGTGGACTCCAACGGTCCCCGGCTGGCCGAGGTGGCGGAGCTGGTCGACGCCGGCGCGCTGCGCCCCGTCGTCCAGGACTGGTTCCCGCTCCAGCACGCCGCCCTGGCCCACGACCGGGTCGCCGCGGGGCACCTGCGCGGCAAGGTGATGCTCGACCACCAGGCACGCTGAACCACCTGACCGGCCCGGCAGACGACCTCACGGGGTCGCTGCCGGGCCGGTCGCATTCGCGCTGCTCAGGCTCCGACCCTCTCCTCAGAACACGGCGTCAAGCCGGGGGTCCAGCGCCATCTTCTCGTCGTCGACGACGGCGATCCGCCGGCTCGTGAACGACGAGCACGATCCCATCCAGTAGCGCATCACCGAGCTGACGGTCGCGCGCGACCAGACTTCCCGGCGCAGTGAGAGCGCTGCCGGGGCGACAAGCGTAGGGACCGACTGACGACAGGCGAAAACGCCGGAGCTCGTGCCGCCGGCCCCGTTCGCCGGAGTTGGCCCGAGTACTGGAATCGCACTTCGGCCGGGGCCATGAACGGCCGTGACGGCCAGGCGTTGCGGTCGCGCCCCTGCTGACCAGCCAGACACACGCAAACCCTGTCCCCAGTAAAGCCCCCGGGGCGCAGGACTCCCTCCCAGCATCGGGAACCACGCCGGGTGCGTGCCTCGGCTGGGAGGAAGACCAGCGGTCCTCACTGAGGACGACCTGGACCGTACAGACGCCGCGGTGCACAGCCGAGGAGATCTGCGCACAGCTCGCCTACGACACCAGCGGGCCATCAACGCTGACACGGCACGCCACGTCGCCTTCGACTGCCACCTCGATCAGGTGGAGCTGCTGGCCGGCTCCGCTGTCTTGCGTCGTGACTTGCTGGGGGTAGCGGGTGGCGCGTCCACCGCCACGGGCTCCTGCCGGACGGCAGTAGCCAGCAAGGCGACGAGTTGCTGCAGCTGTGCCTCGTCGAGCCGGGCCAGCGGGGTGTTCGACAATGCCGCCTCGATGATGGCGCTCCGGGCCTGGAGACCGTCCTCGGTAAGCAGGACGACCCGGGAGCGCCGGTCGGTAGGGTCGACGGCGCGCTCGACGAGCCCCCGGTCGGTCAGCTGATTCACCACGAAGGTCAGGTTCGGCGCGTTGCAGAACAGCCGCGCCGCCATCGTCTTCATCGACGGCGGCGCCTCGTCCGGGTCGATGGCCCACAGGGCCTGGGCTGTCGCGCCCGTCAGCTTGTGCGCCCGCAGGACCTCATCGAGACGGTCGTTGGTTTGGGCCACCACGGAGTTCATCGCGACCACCGCGACTTCCAGGAGAGCCCGCGACATACCTCACATCCTAACCTGCTTCGATCGTGCTGTTCCGGTAGGAGCAGCGGGGATCAGGCCGGTGCCTTCAGTGTTCCCGCGTGGAGGGCCCAGTTCGACCCGACGGCGCTGGGCATGGTGGGCGACGCGAGCAGGACGATGATCCGCGCGACCTCGTCAGGTTCGACGAGCTGCCCGGTGATCAGTCCGGCGAACTGCGGGAAACCAGCCAGGAACTCGGCGTGCTCGACACCGTGAGCGGCGGCGAGTGCGGTCACAATGCCGCCCTCTGCCTCGATCATGCCTGTTCGGGTCGAAGCCGGCGTGACGACGTTGACGCGAACTCCTGCAGGTGCGAGCCGCTCGGCGAGGCCGCGTGAGAAGGCGTTCAGCGCGGCCTTGGCCGTGGTGTAGGGCAGTGGCGCAGTGTGTGGGGTCAGTGCGGAGTCGGAGCTGACGTTCACGACCGCTCCGCGGGCCTGCACCAGTGCGGGTGCCGCCGCTCGCGTGACGCGCACGGCCGCCAGCAGATTGAGGTTGATTGTGCTCAGCCAGTCCGCGTCGTCGCCGCCGAACGGGTCGGTCAGGACGCCGTCGGGGAGATCCCCGCCACCCACGTTGTTCACCAGAACGTCGAGTCGAGGGTCGGTGGCCAGCACCGACTCGACCATCTGCGCTGGTCCGTCCGGCGTGGACAGATCAGCGGACACGAACTGCGCACCGGTCGCCTCCAGTGCGGGGGTGCTCCGTCGGGCGACCGCGACGACTGATGCGCCCTCCGCGAGGAACGCCATGGTCGTCGCCAGCCCGATGCCGCGGCTGGCCCCCGTCACGAGAATGCGCTTACCAGCAAGATCGAGATCCATTGTCACTCCTGTGCTCAAGGTGGGATGTCGTAAGAGAGATGGAGCTAGCGGGACGGCTGCACGACGCGCGCCTGGTCGTGGCCGGCCCTGCGGTTGTATTCCCCGCTGAGCCGGGCGACGGTGGACCGGGGCAGGAACCGCGATACCGTCGCCAGAGCGCGGTCTGTCAGGCCTCCCGGGAAGGACATCGGCCGCGCCCGGGCGAAGTCGTTCAAGGTGTTGGTCGCGATGCGTTGCGGCGAGACCGCCCTCGGGTTCATCGTCGCGGTCGTGTCGTCGAAGAACCCTGTCCTTACCGGGCCTGGGTGTGCCGCCATCACCCGCACCCCGGTGCCTCGCAGTTCCTCCGCCAGCGCCTCGGTGAACGACAGGACGAAGGCCTTGCTCGCGCCGTAGCTCGCTTGGTACGGCATGGGCTGGAACGCCGCCGCCGACGCCACATTGATGATCCCGCCCGCATTTCGCTCCAGCATGGCGGCCCCGAAGTGGTGAGCCAGCGCCATGAGTGCGGTGACGTTCAGATCGACCGAGACGGTATTGGGTCCGAGCGGCCTTCCCAGGAAGGGGCCGAAGGTGCCCATCCCCGCGTTGTTGACCAGCAGGTCGATGCGGAGGCCGCGCTCGTCGACCGTCCGCGTGAGCTCGTCGACACCTCCCGGTCGACCGAGATCAGCGGCGATCGTGTCGACCCGGACCCCGTGGTCGGCCCGGATCCGGCCGGCGAGCTTCTCGAGCGGCTCCAGCGAGCGGGCTACGAGCACGAGGTCGGCTCCCCGCTCGGCGAGCTCGAGGGCAAACGCCTCACCGATTCCCTTGGAAGCGCCGGTGATCAGTGCGGTAACTGCGGTGTAACTGCGCATGAGGTTGTCCCAACGAAGTAGTTTGCTTCGAGACTCGAAGTTACAATACTTAAAGTCTCGAAGCAACCCGCCCCCGGGCGGTGCCTCGGCGCGGCCGACCGCCCGAGCGGGAGGCGCGATTAGAGAATCGGCGTGCCTCAGGACCCGGCCCCCAGCACTGATCAGGCCGCGACGGCAGCCCGCCGAGCCTGGTCTGCTTCGCGTCGACTCCGCGAACGAGGAGCGGAGCACGACCAAGGAGTGCGCCATGAGGCGCCGCGCCCCGCGGCACATTGTGGAGTGGGCAGTCCATGTGGAATGGCTGCGGCCAGGGCGCAACTCACCGGTCGCGGATCTCCGCCGACGGCCGAGACCGCCCCGAGCAAGAACGCTGCCAGACAGGAGCAGGCGGACCCGCCTAGGCGCAAACCGGCTGCCGGCGGCCTCTACTTCCGGATGTGGGAATCCGCGTTTCCCGGCATGCCGCCGATCACCGACCAGACCCAGCATTACGAAGCACTCCATGGCTCCTTAATCGATGCCATCGAAGCCACCACTCGACAGGCTCTCGCGCGCGAGGACCGCATCGTCGGCGACATCTCCTGCACCGGCACGCACCACGGGGCAACCGTGTCCTGCACCTACGCCACGGCCGGAGCCGATGCTGCTGCGCCCGCAAGTCCAGCAAGTCCAGCAAGTCCAGCAAGCTGGCAACGACTGGGCACGGCGCTGGCCCGTAGTGCCCGCCACCGCTCCGGCGTTGAGCGATCGGGCCGCTCCATTGCTCGACCGACCCGGCGCTTCGAACGCGGAAAGCCCGACCCTGTGAGCGAGCTCGCGCGAAGAGGGTGACCCGTGTGGTCGCCGATACTCAACGCATGCCGAGCATTTGTCCAGGCCGACATCCTGATGTCGGCAGGTCGGTGGGCGGGAGGTCGAGCAGCCCAGTTCAGACAGCAGCCCTGGACCCGCGCACGGGGGCTCCGTCGCGGGGGTCTGCCCCGATCTGGTTGACGATCGGGGTGTGCGGTAGTCAGGCCGCTTCTGCGGCCGCGTAGATGGTCTCAAACTCGACCGGGGTGAGGCGACCGAGGGCGCGTTGCCGGCGGCGACGGTTGTACTTCGTCTCGAGCCAGGTCACCATCGCCAGGCGCAGGTCATGCCGGGTGGTCCAGCGGCGCGTGTCCAGGACGTTCTTCTGGAGCAAGGAGAAGAAGCTCTCCCTGCTGGCGTTGTCGCCGGCGCCGTAGGAGCGGCCCATCGAGCCGAGCAGATGGTTGTCGGTCAGGAGGCGTTGGACCTTCTTCGCGCGGAACTGCCCTCCTCGGTCGGAGTGGCAGATGGTCCCGGCCGGTGACCGCAGCGCGATCGCGTTGCGCATCGCGGCCACGGCCAGAGACGACTTCATCCGCGAGTCGATGGAGCAGCCCACGATCCGCCCGGAGTAGACGTCCTTGATCGCGCAGATGTAGAGCTTGCCCTCGGCGGTGGGGTGCTCGGAGATGTCCCACAGCCAGACCTTGTTCGGGGCGGTCGCGGTGAACTGATGGCGCACCACGCCGTGTTCGTCGACCACGGCGAGCAGGTCGTCGTGCGGTGCAGGGCCGGTGGATCCAGCCTTGCCGCGCGTCTTGTGGTGCGAGGCGGTGATGCCCGCGATGCGGCACAGCCGGTGCACCCGGTTCTCCCCGACAGTGATCTGGTGTTCGTCGGCCAGCTCATCGGTCAGGAACCGGTAGCCCAGCGTCTTGTCGTCCTGGTGCAGGTCGTAGAGCACGTCGATCAGGTGGGCATCGTTCCAGTCCCGACGAGAGACGGGGTCCCTCAGCCACTTGTAGTACCCCTGGGTCGAGCGGCCCAGGACCCGGCACGCCACCGCGACCGGCACCCTGATCGGGGCGCCGGCCGCGGCCATCTCACGGACGAGCGGGAAGACTATTTTCCCGGCAGGTTCGCCTGGGACAGGTAGGCCACCGCCCTGCGCAGGACCTCGTTCTCCTGCTCCAGCAGCCGGATCCGCTTGCGGGCCTCACGCAGCTCCGCCTTGTCGGCCTCGCTCAGGCCGGGCCGGCGGCCGTCCTCGACATCGGCCTGCTTCATCCAGTTCGCCAGCGAGCCCTCGGAGATACCGAAGTCCTTCGCGATCTGCGCCAGCGACGCCTGGCCCTTACGGGCCACGGCCACCACGTCGTCGCGGAACTCCTTGGGATAGGGCTTTGCCACGGGGACATCCTTCCAGCGAGGACCAGATCCTCACAGTCAAGGTGTCAACCAAACCCGGGGCAGACCCCACCCACACCAGCGCCGACGAAGGACTCTGGGCCCGCAAAGGCTGGGCCGGACACTCATGACACGCCCGAGCCGAGACACACATCTCTGCCGCTAACCCGAGCTCAAGGCCCTCGAAGTTCGGCTGACCGACGCCCAGGTCCCGGTCGAAGCGGTCGATCTCAATCGACTCGCCAAGGGCCTGGAGATCGTAGGCGGCTCCGTCAAGGTGCTGATCCGTGCCACAGACAAAGAACGCCGAGACCTCTACGAGGCCCTCGGCGTTCAGATCGACTTCGACGCAGCGGCGTCGAGGGTCGTTCTCAGCGTGTCATCCCTGGTCACGCCAGGGCGTGAGGATAAGAGTGTCCGGAGGGGGACTTGAACCCGATCCCCGAGAAGCGCTGGCCTGGGAATCGGCCTAAACACTGGGATCCCCAGCGGTGAATCAAGGGCGGAC
>NZ_JAMTCS010000008.1:243455-294441 GCF_024171955.1 Promicromonospora thailandica
TCCAGGGGACCGTGCGTACACGGGGTGCGTACCTGGCGGCTCCGACCTTGCGTTTCCGCAGGTCAGAGGTGGTGTCCGGAGGGGGACTTGAACCCGATCCCCGAGAAGCGCTGGCCTGGGAATCGGCCTAAACACTGGGATCCCCAGCGGTGAATCAAGGGCGGACGGGGCCAAAGAGGGTGAATCGCGGCAGTCGGTGCGTACCAAGTACGCACGTCGTGGCACCATTCTCGGCATGCGCACACCGCAGTATCACCGGGCCAAGGACGGCAGCGAGACGTGGAAGGTTCGGTACCGCCCCGGCGGCCGCGCCACCCCCGAGACCAGCATCACCTTCACCTCGGCCGCAGGCGCGAACGCCTTCGTGAAGCTGCTCTCCGACGTCGGCCCGAAGCGCGCCGTCGAGATCCTCAAGGCGCGCCAGGCCCACACGACCGAATCCACGCCGACGGTCGCGCAGTGGTGCACGAAGCACATCGAGTCGCTGTCCGGGGTGCAGGCCGACACCATCGCGAAGTACGAGGCCTTCGTGCGCAACGACCTCGGCAGCCTCGCCGAGCTGCCGATCACCGCGGTCACCGACGACGACGTCACCGCCTGGGTGAACCACCTCGCCAAGAAGGTGTGGCGCGGCCGCCCGACGTCGGGCAAGACGATCAAGAACAAGCACGGGTTCATGTCCGCGGCCTTCGCGCGTGCCGAGGCGAAGGGCCTCGTGCCGTCCAACCCGTTCCACGGGACCACACTCCCCCGCACGGTGAAGGAGCCCATGACGCCCCTCACGCCGGCCGAGTACGCACGGTTCCGGGAGTGCTTCACGCCGTACTGGCAACCGCTCGTGCAGACCCTGTTCGAGACCGGCCTACGCTGGGGTGAGGCGACGGCGCTCCAGGTCCGTGACCTCGACCTCAAGGCGACCGACGCGGCGGGCGACCCGGCGCCCACGCTGCGCATCGAGCGGGCGTGGAAGAAGTCCGGCAAGATCGGGCCGCCGAAGTCGGAGCGCGCGCGGCGCACCATCGCGCTGTCGCCGGAGCTCGCCGCCGTCCTGGCCCGGGTGACCCGGGGGCGTGTCGGCCAGGCATGGGTGTTCCTCAACCAGCGCGGCACCCCGGTGCGGCACGCGACCTTCCACGACAACGTGTGGCTCCCTGCGGTGCGCCTGGCCAACGGTGAGCCGGCGCAGAAGAAGGGCGCGAAGCGGGTCGCTCGCCGCCGGGACGCTGACGGGAACGTCCTCGAGCCCCTCGACCCGCCGATCGGGAAGCGGCCCCGGATCCACGACAGCCGACACTCGTGCGCCTCGTGGCTCCTGGCCCAAGGCGTCCCGCCGACGGACGTGCAGGACCACCTCGGGCACGAGTCGTTCGCGACTACCGATCAGCTCTACCGGCACATGATGCCCGGTGCGCCTGGGCGGGTTCGAGCGGCGCTCGCGGCGGCGGCAGCGCAGCCGGCGGCGGCCGCGGGGGTCACGCAGCCTGTGGCGATCGGCGCATAGCGGTCAACGCCCCCCGGACGTCGATCCCGTCGGCGCTCGCCTGCGCGAGGTGGCGCAACGTGAGATCACCTGGAGTGAGCGGGACGGTCGCCCCCGCCGTGACGAGCTCCAGCCAGGTCTGCCGGATGCCCTCGTCGATGTCGTGGTCGTGGCTGGCGGGTTGCGCCGGGAGTGGGTCCACGTTGTCTCCCTGTGGATGCATGGATCTGAGACGGGGATCACACGCTAACCCTGCTCGGGGCAACCAATCATCCACTTAGCGGGTGAATCCGGGTAATCAGCTCTGCATCCGGGCGTGCTCGGCCATGATCCGGTCGTAGAAGTCGCCGACCTCGACGCCGAGCGCGCGGGACAGGACAGTCATCTCCTTGAGGCGCGGAGTCTGCCGGCCGTGCCAGTAGTTCCCGATGGTGCCTTTGCTCAGCCCTGTGCGCTCTACCAGGGCAAGTTGGGTCATGCCCTTGCGGGCAGCCTCGACCCGTAGCGCGCTCCCGAAGGCCTCGGGCAACAGCGCGAACTCGTCGGTTTCGCCGCTCTGGTTGCTGCTCATGCGGCAGATTATGCCCCACGTTCCTGGGATCTGGCTAC
Source organism: Promicromonospora thailandica (assembly GCF_024171955.1). Classification (GTDB taxonomy): domain Bacteria; phylum Actinomycetota; class Actinomycetes; order Actinomycetales; family Cellulomonadaceae; genus Promicromonospora; species Promicromonospora thailandica. The sequence goes on from NZ_JAMTCS010000008.1 coordinate 245,545, forward strand.
GTTTTGTCCGTTTCAGCATCTGAAACCTGCCCTAACCCCATCAGAGCGACCGGATTCCCAAGGTCGCGGGGGTGAGGTTCACCGCACCTCCCACGTTTGTGTTGCGTCTCCCACGAACGTGGGATTAGGGTCATGGGCATGGAACAGCAGACCGTGGGCGGTGAGACCGTCACCCTCGCCGAGTACGTCGACCTCAAGCGTCGTCGCCGCTCCCTGACCTGGGAGCAGCTGGCCACCGTCGTCGGTGTCCGCTACGAGACGCTCGTCGAATGGCGTAAGGAGAACTGGGGTCCGATCCGCCTCAAGCAGGCCGTCGTCCTGGCCAAGGCCCTCGACATGGACCCTCGCCGCTTCTTCGAGGACGCGGCATGACGACCCTGACCACCCTCTCCGCCGCCGACCTCGGCGCCCTCATCAACAAGTCGGGCGACTGGGTCGAGCGGAAGGTGATCCGAGCCGGGCACGAGCACCTCCGGGTCGGCCGCGAGATGCGGTTCACCGACGACCAGGCCGAGACCTTCATCCGGAGCTTCACCACCCGCACCGAGGTCACCGACGGCCCGGCACCTGCAACGCCTACGGCCGTACCGGCCGAGGACCCGCTGCTGTCGCAGTCGACCCGGTCCCGGCGCCGGCACAAGTAGTAGCCCCCGCTGCCCGGACGGACTCCGGGCAAGAGCAAGGCCCCGCGCGCTCACGACGCATATGCGGGGCCCTACCGGAAGGAATCATCCCATGGCGAAGAGCCAGAGCAACAGCCCCGAGCCGGAGCAGCCGCCGACGGTCAAGCCGTCGACCTACGACCCCGAGCGGGCCGGGGCGACGCCCGCACAGTCGCGGGCCCTCCTCGCCGGCGCGTACTTCGACGACGAGCCGAAGGACGGTGACCTCTGATGGCCCGCGGCGAGCAGCCCGAGCTGCCGCAGCGCGTCATCGGCAAGAACCTCCCCAACATCACGCCGGCCGAGGCCGAGGAGGCCATCGAGCTGCGCGACGAGCGGATCGCTCGCCGCGTCGAGGCCGAGGGCTCGAAGGGCGGGCTGTACTGATGGACGACTACCTCAACGGCGACATCGACCAGGGGCCCCAGCTCGGCGCGCACCTGCCCGGCGCCTGGCGCCCAGGTGACCGCTTCCGGCTGGCCGACCGCGGCGACCGGTACGACGGCGTCGAGGGATCGGTCCGCAGTGTCTACGCCACGCGCGCCGCCGGCGAGCAGGTGCACGTCACGCACGATGACGGCACCTACACGACCTGGCCTGCAGCGCGCCTGGAGCGCCCGGCCACCCCCAGCACCCCCGGCGGCGCGGTGACGAAGCCGAACCCCGCGCCGCCGGCGGGCACCACTCCGAGCCTGGTCCAGCTCGACCGCAACGAGGCTGCCCACGCGGTGGCCGAGGCTGCCGCGGAGTTCGTCCGCCTCGACCTGCAGCGCATCGAGGACGGCCTCGACGTGGCGGGCCAGGACCGGTGGGAGGAGTTGCGGCTCGGCCTGCACGACGCCGTCCGCGACTACCGCGCGGCGGGTGCCCAGTGAGCGCCCGCGCGCGTCACGCCCGCCGCCCGGGGCAGCCCCGGAGCACCTGGCCGGTGGTCGTCGGTGTCCCGGTCGAGTTCGACCCGGTGCCGTGGCCGTCGCCGCTCGGCGTGCTGGAGACCATGAAGCTGCAGGACCGCATGGCGGTCGACCAGTGGGACGCGATCCGCGATGAGTTCGGCGTGATCGCGGCCTACGAGCGGACCTACCCGCGGTACTGGCGTCGCCGTGTGCGGCGCGTGCTGCGGCAGTTCCGCAACGCGTACCTCGTCGTCCTGACAGGCACGTACCTCTCCGTCGGTGTCGTCGGCCCCGTGGCCCACGGCATGGGGTGGTGGTGACCGTGCACACGATCCGCACCGACCTCGCCGGCCTCGCCGTCGTCGCGGGCATCGTCGTCGGCACCGTCTCGGGCGTGCTCATCGCCGAGGAGCCCGTCACCCGCACGCCCCAGATCTGCCAGACCGCGTTCAACCTCAACGACCAGGCCTTCGTGATCATGAAGGACCTGAACGAGGCCGTCCGCCTGCGCGGCGACGCGCTCGACAAGGACACGTACGCGATCCACGACGCCGAGGTGAACCACCTCCTGGCATCGCTCAACGCCCTCGCCCCGGACGCCGACGCGGCCGAGGCCGACTGCCGGGCAGGCATCCAGTGAGCCGCGCCGTACGCGCCGCGGCCGCCACGGCCGGCGCCGTCGTCGGTCTCCTGGTGTCCCTCGCCGTCTACGCCCTCCTGGCCGGCCCGCCCGCCCACGACCCGGCACCGGCCCCCGGCCCTGCCCCGACCACCGGGATCGCGGCATGAGCCCCGAGGCCTTCCTCATCCTCTCCGTCTCCGTCACGGGCCTCGCCCTCTGGGCGACCGTCCACGTCATGAACAGGTGGTTGCACCGATGATCCCCCTGGACCAGATCACTCCCGCCCCGTCAGCGCTCGCGGCGACGCCCGCCGACTTCCTCTCCGTCGCGTTCCCGGAGCACGGCCGCACGATCGACCCGGACCGCGACGGCGTGTGGATCAAGCACTCGTGGTTCCCCGCCGCCCTCGTCCCGGCCACCCCGCCGGCGCCCGCGCCCGCCCCGTCCGCGCGGGTCGACGTGAACCTCACGCTGCTCGACCCGCTCGACGTCGTGGAGCAGCACCTCGACATGGACGACGTGCCAGACGTCCACCCGCAGGATCTGCCGCCGTGCCTGCCGACGCGGCGCGAGCAGCTGGACGACGTCATGCACCACCCGGCCACCGAGATCGCGGCTGCGATCTGGGCGACGGGCTCCGCCGAGCCGGGGGTCCTGCTCGGCGCGATGACCGGAGCGGACGCGTGAGCGCAACGCAGACGCCCGACGGCGTGACGCCGTCGCGCGAGAACGTGACAGGCGACGTCGCAGGCGTGACACCGTCGCGCGACGCCGTGACGCCGACGTCGCAGGACGTGACGCCGGACCCGACGTCGCACGCCGCGGTGCGCGACGTCGCCGCGCAGCTGGGCGTCGCCCCCGCCGACGTCGTGCACACGCTGCGCGACGTCGCACGAACGATCGCGAACGACCCGTCCCTGTGCGACTGGTGCGAGGGCACGATCCCGGAGGAACGTCTCCGGCTCGGCGCCCGGTACTGCAGCGAGAACCACCGCAAGGAGGCGTCGCGACGTCGCACCGCGCGACGTCGCATGTTCGCCGAGCACGCCGCGACGGGTGCGACGTCGGGTTCGTGCGACCGGTGCGGCGCCGCATGCCACATCGAGAACGCGCTGTGCGACGCCTGCTTCGACGCCCTGACCGACCAGGAGCGCGACGCCCGCGACGCGTCGCCGAACGACGTGGACCCGGGCGCATGAGCGCGACGGAGCAGCAGCTCGCGTACGCGTCGCACGCGCTAGAGGCGACACGGCGGGCGCGGGAGGACCGCGCTCGGCACCACGCCCTGTCGATCGCCGAGACGGCGATGACCATGGCCGAGGCCCGTCGCCTGCTGCCCTACGTCATCGCCGCCCACGGCGATACCCCCTCGCTCCAGAAGAAGCGCCGCGACGCGCTGGAGCGCGACATCGACCACCGCAGGAGGAACGCCGCATGACGAACCTGACCATGACCGACCTGTTCTGCGGCGCCGGCGGCTCCTCCACGGGCGCCGTCTCCGTGCCCGGGGTGACCGTGCGCCTGGCCGCGAACCACTGGGACAAGGCCATCGAGACGCACAACACCAACCACCCCGACGTCGACCACCTCCAGGCCGACATCAGCAACACCGACCCGCGGTACGTCCCCCACACCGACCTGCTCTGGGCCTCCCCAGAGTGCACCAACCACTCCCGCGCGAAGGGCCGCAAGCAGGCCCTGCAGCCCGACCTGTTCGGCGAGACGATCAGCGAGGACGCCGTGCGGCGCTCGCGGGCGACCATGTGGGACGTCGTCCGGTTCACCGAGGCGCACCGGTACCGCGCGATCATCGTGGAGAACGTCGTCGAGGTGGCCGACTGGGGCGACGACGGCACGGCGAAGGGTGGCCTGTTCGACGCGTGGCTGCTGGCCATGCGGAACATGGGCTACGACCACCGCATCATCTCGCTGAACAGCATGCACGCCCAGCGGATGGGCCTGCCCGCGCCCCAGTCCCGTGACCGCGTGTACATCGTGTTCTGGCGCCGCGGCGAGCGGGCCCCGGACTTCGAGTGGATGCTGCGCCCGCAGGCGTGGTGCAGCTCGTGCGAGCGCGTCGTGGAGGCCCGGCAGTGGTGGAAGAAGGGCGACGGCCGCCGCCCGGGCCGGTACCGGCAGCAGTACCTGTACCGGTGCCCGAACACGGCCTGCCGCAACCAGGTCGTCGAGCCGGCGTGGCTCCCGGCGTCCTCGATCATCGACTGGTCGAACCCCGGTGTGCGCATCGGCGACCGGGACAAGCCCCTGTCGCCGAAGACGATGCGCCGCATCGAGGTCGGCATCGAGCGGTACTGGCAGCCGCTGACCGTCGAGATGGTCAACGGGTACGACGCCGCCGACCCCCGCCACCCCGGCTACGGCAACCCCGGCTCGTACTACCGGGCCTGGCCGACCTCCGACGTCGTGCGCACCATCCCCGCCACGGACGGCACCAAGGCGCTCGCGATGCACCCCCTCCTGATCCCGGTCGAGGGCCGGGCCGCCGAGGACCGCGCGCGCTCGATGATGTACCCGTCCCGGGCCATCACGACGCGCGCCGAGACCGGCATCGCCTACCCGCCGTTCATCGCGGAGCTGCGCGGCGGCGGGTCGACGGCCCGGCCGACGGGCGAGGCGCTCGCCACCGTGACGGCGTCGGGCAACCACCACGCCCTGGTGGTCCCGTCCGGCGGGACGTGGAACGAGGACGCCCGCCCGGCGTCCGACCCGGTGCGGACGCTGCACACCCGCGAGGCGTACGGGCTCGTCGTGCCCTACTACGGCAACGGACAGGCGGTGCCTGACGGCCGCGCCCTGCCCACCGTGACGACGGTCGAGCGCCACGCGCTGATCCACCGGAACAACGGCGGCGGCGCGGAGATGACGACGCCGGCCAGCGAGCCGGTGCGCACGATCACGACGGCCGGCCACCAGTCGGTGCTGCAGTCCGACCGGCCGACGATCGACGTCAACGACGTGCGCTTCCGAATGCTGGAGCCCGGCGAGATCAAGCAGGCCATGGCCTTCCCCGGGGAGTACGTCATGGTCGGGACCCGCCGCGAGCAGGTCAAGCTCGCCGGCAACGCCGTCACGCCGCCCGCCGCTCGGGACCTGGTCGCGACCGTCACCGCGGCGATCACCGGAGAGGACGTGGCCGCGTGATCGTCCTGGACCTGCCCCGCTCTGCCTGGTGGTCGGCGAACGACCGGCTCCACTGGCAGGCAGTGCGCCGCAAGAAGAACGCGGTCAAGACCCTCGCCCGCGCGGCGGCGGCGGACGAGCCCCGGCTGGAGCGGGCCGAGCTCGCCGTGCTGGTGCACTACCCGACCGCCGTCCGCGCAGACCCGCACAACGTCGCGTCCACGGTCGTGAAGGCGGCCATCGACGGCATCGTGCTCGCCGGCGTGCTGCCCGATGACGACGACGAGCACCTGACCCACGTCTCGTTCGAGCGCGGCCCGAAGACCTCCGTCCCGGGGATCTACCGGCTGACGCTGACCTTCAAGGAGGTGGCCTGACCATGCCGGACCGCATCCAGCTGCGCCGCACGAAGGGCTGGCGGAAGCCCGAGGGCGCCGTCGTCGTCGCCCGACCCTCGAAGTGGGGCAACCCCTTCCGTCCGGTCCGGTGCGATCGGCGCCTGCATGACGACGGTTACAGCGAACTCGTGGGCCCGCACTGGCACGTGGTGGCGGACGACCAGCACGTGCTCGCGCTCCGGTGGAAGACGCGCGGCGAAGCGCTGGCGAACGCCGTCCGCTGCTACAGGCTCCGGGTCACCAACCCGAAGTCCTACGCCTGGGAGGAGATCCGCGCCGAGCTCGCCGGACGCGACCTCGCGTGCTGGTGCCCGCTGGACCAGCCGTGCCACGCGGATGTGCTGCTCGAGATCGCGAACGGGGGCGCCCCGGCATGAGCCAGTACGCCTCCCGCTGCCGCGACCACGGCACGAGCGCCCCGTGCACGTCGTGCGCGGGCGACCACCGCGCGGGCGACCACCCCCACGGCGCCCGCCCGGGCACGTGCCGCCCCTGCCGTCAGCGACCCACCACCGACCACATGCCCGACGCCCCGGCGCTCGCGGCCCACGACACCGACCTGACCGAGGAGAGCTGATGCCCACGTCCCCGCGGGTCCGCGCGGAGGTGCTCTCGGCGCTGGAGCACTGCGAGGTCTGGGCTGACGGGTTCCCCACCGACACGCCGGAGTCCCTGTACGTCCTGGGCTGGACCGATGCCCTGCGGGTCGCGCTGTCCATCGTGGACGGCGCCGACCACGTCACGGCGCTGGCCCAGGCCCAGGCGACGGCCCGACTCCGCCACTACTCCACCAGCTACCCCACCGAGGAGAACCGAGACCGATGAGCAAGTCCATCTCTCAGCAGCACGCGGAGGCGCTGCACGCCATCGCGGCGGCCGGCCACGCCATCGCGGACGCGATCCGCGAGAAGCCCTCGTCCACTCGGGGCGTCCTGCGCGCGCCGGGTACGCCGATGCGCGGCGCGCGGCCTTCGACCGAGCACACCCCCACGAAGTTCGACCTGCAGCGCCGTGTGCGCGACGGGCAGATCGACGAGCAGATCGAGGCGATCGGCAGTCGCCTCACCGACGCCGCGGGACGGTTCCGCGGCGGCCAGGCGGCGTTCGAGTCGCCGCTCGTGCCCATGGAGATCGCCGACGCCCCGGACATCGACAACGTCCCGGTGGCGCAGAGCACGCACGCGCTCATGGGCGCCGTCGTGGAGATGCACCAGGACGTCCGCGAGGTGCTGGCGAAGATCCGCGCTCACGGCGACGTCCACCCCGGCGTCGGCCTCCGGGCGAACGGGGGCTGGGTCAAGCCCGACGCGCCCCGGATCGTCAGCGAGCAGAGCCTGACCGAGTGCGTCGTGCCCGGAGCCACCATCCGGGTGCCGGACCCGCGCCTGACCTTCTCCCCGGAGTTCCGTCGGGACCTGGACGAGGAGCTCGCGCGGCTCGGCGTGCGGCTCGGCGACCGCATCCGGGCCGCCATGGGCCTGGCACCAGCCGTCGCCCGCGCCGTCCAGCGCGGCGAGATCGCCGACGCCGCGCACCGCGCGCTCGCCCCGTGGTTCACAGAGGGCGCCGTCGGCGCGCGGATCGACGCCTCGCAGGCCGTCGCCGACGCCGTCGTGCACCTGGTGCAGGACCTCGCGGCCGTGCCCCGCCTGCTGCCGACGCTGGAGGAGCTGGCCGCTGCGCTCGCGCAGCAGTACGGCGACCACGAGAGCCTGGAGGCCATCGAGGAGCCCATCACGCGCCGCCAGTACATGTCCGACGCCCGCTCGATCCTGGCCCTGCTGCGGGGTGAGACCCGGTGACCGCGTTCACGGTCCCCCGCGGCGACCTCACCGCGGCGCTCGCGGCCGTCATGCCGCACGCGGGCACGGAGCACCCGTGGGGCACGCTCCGGTTCGCGCCGGGCGAGCAGACGCTGCGCGTGTGGGCGACGGACGGCTTCACGGCCGCGCACGCGAAGGTCCGGCTGTTCGAGCACGAGGACGCGGGCCGGGAGGTGTTCGACCTGGCTGCGCTCGACGCCGGCAACGTGCTGCAGGTGTTCCGCGCCACGGGCGGGAAGGACGAGCGGGCGATGCGTGACGCGGAGGAGATCCGCCTCGACGTGTCGCCGCTGGCGAAGCAGCTCACGGTGTCTGAGGTCGGATCGCTGGTCGACGGCAGCGTGCTGCAGGTCCCGCTCGTGGAGCACACGGGCGAGGACCGGTACCCGAACGTGCCCGCCTTCATGGCGACGTTCATCGCCGCGCCCGTGGTCCGCTCGGCGTGGCAGCTCGGCCCGGAGCGGATCTCGTCGTTCCTCAAGGCCGCGAAGGCGTACGACGACTTCCTGCGCGTGAAGGCGTGCGGCACGGGCCTGGCGGTCGCGATCGGGTCGAAGTTCGTCGGCGTGATGTCGGCGGCCCGACTCGACGAGGAGACCCTGCGCGAGATGGAGGACGAGGCCGTGCGCTGGGGCCACGACCTGAACTCCTGGGGTGAGCCGCGCCGGTCGCCGTTCGTGAAGGACCCGACGCCGCCGCAGGAGGACGGCCAGAAGACGTTCGACCTGCGCACGGCGACGGGCGTGGTCGACGTCGTGGACCTGGGCAAGGCGGCCGAGGCGGCCGTCGACCAGGACGCGGCCCTGGTGCTGGCGGCGGCCGAGCTCGTCGTGCCGACCCAGTACGGGTCGGTGGCGATGCTGCAGCGCAAGCTCCGCGTGGGCTTCGCGAAGGCCGGCCACCTGATGGACCGCCTGGAGGCGGCGGGGATCGTCGGCCCGTACGAGAGCGACAAGGCGCGTCAGGTGCTCGTCGTCGACCTGGACAAGGCCCGCGAGCTGCTCGCCACCGAAACCGAGGAGGGCTGATGGGCTACGGCGTCTACGAGGAGCCCGGGAACGGTCGCTGGGCCGGGTACATGGTGCCCGCCCCGTGCGACTACCCCGGCTGCGAGGCCGAGATCGACCGCGGCCTCGGCTGGAAGTGCGAGGAGCACGTCGAGTACACCGCCGACGGCACCGAGAGCGAGGTCGAGGGCTGCGGCCTGTTCTTCTGCGAGGAGCACCGGTACGAGACCAGCGACCACCACACGGTCAAGCCGAAGCCGGACAGCGGCCACTGGACGGCCTGGCAGCTCGTGGACGACTCGTGGGAGCAGTGGCGGGTCGAGAACCCGGAGCGCGTGGCCAAGATGCGCGCGCTCGTCACCGAGGCCGACCTCACGTGGGCCCGCGCGCAGCTCGACGACCCGGAGGACGACGACCGTGGCTGACCAGATCCGCCGCGGCGCTCGCGGCCCCGCGCTGGCCGTCGCCGTCGTGCTCGCCCTGGCGGCGTGCGCCGGGCCGGCGACGGACCACGGCACGGTCCTGGAGAAGAAGTCGAGCCCGGGCTTCTACTCCGTCACGCAGTCGTGCACGAGCGCGGGCCGGACCACGACCTGTGTCCCGATCACGACGTGGATCCCGCCGGACTGGGACGTGAAGGTCCGGGACGAGGAGGGCACCGAGGCGTGGCTCGACGTGAGCAACGCCCAGTTCGACGCGCTGGCGATCGGCGACTACTACGACACGAGGGAGCCCAACCGTGGCTGACACCGCAACCCCCGAGACCCCGGAGACCCCCGCGGTCCCGGACCTCGACAGCCTGGAGTTCGTGGGCCGCCTGACATACCCGGGCGACGTCCGCCAGGCCGAGCCGATGGTCTACCACTCGCCGCGGCACGGCGTCGTCGCGCCCATCGTGGCGACGTACGACTCGGTGGACGACAAGACCGTGCTCGAGTTCATGAAGGTGGAGTTCCGGTGAGCCGCCCGGCACACATCGCGCCGCTGGACGACGCGCTGAACGAGCAGCTCGCCGCGTTCGAGGAGGGGAACCGCACCCTCGCGCGCGTCCTTGACGAGAACATCGTCGAGCTGGATCGCCTGGAGGCTGAGCTGAAGGCGGTCCGCCAGCGGATCGACGATGCGGCGTCGGCCCGTGTCGAGGCGTACCACGGCGCGCGGCACTGCGAGGAGGCGATCGTCAAGCTCGGCTACGTCGTGCTCGCCGCCCCCGGCTCAGGTCGCGGCGTCATCGGCAAGGGCCGCAGCCGCCTGGACGGTCTCACCTACAACCTGCAGGACGACTACCGCAATGCCCGGATCCGCGCGGGCCTCATCAAGAGTGAGGACGACTGGTGAGCGCCATCGCCGAGGGCCTCGCCGCGACGGGCGTGGTGCTGATCCTCGTCGCTCTCGTGTGCTCCTTCGCCGCTGAGCCGTCGCTGACGTACCGGGCTGAGCGCCGGATCGTCGCCGTCGGGTGGACCACGTTCGCCCTCGGCGTCCTCGCGGTGCTCGCCGCCGTCTGGCTGGCGGTGCTCTCATGACGGACCTCGTGAACCCCGACGAGATCGAGCTCGCCGTCGGAGCCAACCGGCACCCCACCGAGCACTACGGGCGCGCCGTGTCGGCCGACGGGATCGTGTTCATTCTGCACTCGGCCGAGTGCAGGAACTCGGGCCGCGACCTGCGCGAGTGCCCGTACTCGATCGCCCTCGACAAGGGCATCGACGACGTCTTCCCGTGGACCGGATGGCGCCAGGTCCAGGACCGTCCCGTGCGGCTGGAGATCGCCCGGGGCTACCTCATGCCCGACTTCCAGACCTACCGCTCGGCGCTCGCGGACCCGAGGGGAGGGCAGGGCTGATGGCCGGCCTGAGACCCGCGCGCGGACCGCCGCGCACCACCACCATGCCCCACTGATCGACAGGAGATTTCCGAGTGCCTTGGACCCGTGCTGGCGACTCCGCCGCAACATACCCAGCGCTGATGCAGCTGCAGGGGGCGCCTGGCGCCGACGAACGCACGGTGAACGAGGTGTTCGGGTGGATCATGCGGTGCGCCTTCCAGTCGGCGGCGCACCTCACGGACTACGTGATCGACGCGGGCACCGCCTACATGCTGGGCGGGGCCCGTACGGATGAGCTCGTGCGTCTCTGCGTCGCGGCCGGACTGCTGACCGAGACGACGACGAGCAACGGCATCCGCGCGTGGACGATGCTCCAGGACCCGGAGTTCATCCACATCCGGCTCCGCCAGGAGATCGAGTGGGAGCGTCAGCAGCGCAACGACACCAGGGACCCCGCGCTCACCGTGCCGGTGCGGCGCCGTGACGGCGACAACTGCCGGTGGTGCGGGGTCCTGGTGCAGTGGCGCGGCAAGAAGACCAACCGGACCGCCACCCTGGACCACCTGGTGCCCGGGGAGGCGGCCGCCGTCGCCACGCTCGTCGTGGCGTGCCTGGGCTGCAACAGCGCCAGGAAGGACAACGCCGAGCTCTGGGCGGACAACCACACGATCCGCCCGGAGCCGCCCCGACCGAACTACGGGAAGTGGACGGCGAAGTTCCTCACGGACAACGGCTGGCCGACCCAGGAGAACGTCCGTAGCGACGACGAGAGCGCCACTGTGGCAGCAGCAGGCACCGCACGCCCTGATCAGGCTGTGCGACCCGCAGCGCCCCCGGCAGCCCGTCCGGCGCTGGACGACCCTCCTGCGGGCGCCGAACCGCCCCCTGAGGCCTCCCCGAAGTCGGCCCCGAACTCGATATCCCAGGTCGACGGAACTAGTTCTGCCGGGTCGGGTCGGGATGGGTCGGGATCACCTACTGGTGCCCCTACAGGGGGGCGCCGTCGTCGTCGTGGGAAGCGTGGCGGCAAGAGCAGGAACGACAGTCCAGCAGTGCCCAGGGAGGACCCTCCGGCCTGGGTGATGGAGGAGATGGAAGGGGGAGCAGCATGACCTCGACGTGCGTTCACGAGTGGCAGTGGCTCAAGGATCAGGACACCGGGCAGGGCCCGACGCCGTACGGCTGCGCCCACTGCTCAGCAACCACCCATGGCTGCTGCGAGTGTGGGCGGGCGATGGACACGTCGCTGCTGGTGTGCGATCCGTGCCTGGACCGGGCACGGCGCGTGGTCGGCGACGTCGCGCGCTGGATGACCGAGCACACCTACGGCGTCAACCTGGTGTCGCTGCGTGCGGTGCGCTACGACCGTGACCGGCCCGCGGCCGCCGACGACGCTCGGCTGCCGTTCGGGCTGGACTCCATCGTCACGGACCCGGACGACCGGCGGATCGCCGCGGCGAAGCACCCCGACGACGCCGTGCGCTGGCTGCACAGCTGGGCGGCCTGGTGGGCGGCCGAGCGCCAGGAGGTCGTGGGCGACGACCCTCTCGGGTACCTGCTCGACCACACGCTGTGGGCCATCCAGAACCAGGAGGCCTCGGCGTGGGAGACCTACATCGACGACGCCCGGCAGGTGCGCGCCACGGTGCGTCGGCTGCTGGGCATCGCCCCGGTGGCCGAGCCGGTGCCCTGCGTGCACTGCGGTGGCCGGATCGTGCGGGACTGGACGGAGGACGGCCTCGACGACCTGCGGCGCTGCACCGGCTGCGGGATGGAGTGGCCGAACGAGGCCCGGCTGCTGCACACGAACATGCAGGTGCTCCACGCCCTGCCGGCGACGGACCCCGACACCCTGGTGACCCGGGAGCAGGTCCGCCGCATCTACCCGCAGCTGCACCCGGCCACGCTGCGGAAGTGGATCCAGCGCGGTCACGTGGTCGCGGTGAGCGCGGACGTGCGCGGCGAATCGATGTACCGGCTCGGCGACGTCGCCGACCGCATGGCACAGCCCGAGGAGACGAAGGGAGGCTCGGTCGCATGAGCACCATGGGACGCTCACCCGCCGCGCACCGGCTGGCTACTCGCCGTGATCGCCGTCGTCGCCGGGTGCGCCGCATCCTGCGCCGCGTGCCCGGCATCCTGCCGTGGCAGGTGGAGGCCCTCGAACGCTGGTGTTTCGACACGCCGCCGACCAAGCGCTACATGCAACTGGCGCGCGGATCGGGTACTGTCACGCCTGGTGGTTCTTAGCGACCCCGAAAACGGATGAAGGGCCCGACCTCATGGTCGGGCCCTTCGTCGTTCTCATCGCGGTGTGGAGGAGCTCGGTCACCTCGCTGGCCTCATTCGTCAGAGACGCCCGTTCGAATCGGGCCACCGCTACCAACGTCACCTCCGGTCACGGATCGCCTTGATGATCAGGCCGGTGCACAGCAACGGGATGCCGAGCACGAGGGCCACGAGCGTGAACACCGGGCCAGCGCCGCCGAGCAGACCGAGGAACACCCCCGCGATCATGATGATGGCGCCGATGCCCACGAGGGCAGGCACCGAGCTGCTGGTGGGCTTCGTCTCTTCGCTCATGCTTGGCACGGTAGGCGACGCCGCCCTGCTCGGCCAGGATGAACCGGAGGTTCCATGCCGTGCCTCGACTGCGGCCGGCCTGGAGTGCGGCGCCTGTGCGACGACTGCAAGGCAGGGCGTGAGCGGCGCCGCGGCTACGCCGACGAGCGTGGCTACGGTCCCGACCACCGCGCTCGACGTGCCGAGATCCAGGAGCAGATCGACGCGGGCGAGGTCGTCTACTGCGTGACCTGCCCGACGCCGAACCAGCTCGTCGGCCGTGACTGGGACCTCGGCCACGACCCCCGCGACCGCAGCGTCTACATCGGCCCGCAGTGCTGGCCGTGCAACCGCGGTCACCGCGCGGCGCCGCCCCGCTGACCAGGGCGGACACCCCCCGGGGGGTGGTCAAAAGTCCACCAGGGGGTGAATCCCACCTCCCGCGCCCAGCTGAACGCGCACACGCTCAAGTTGGATCCGTTTTTTTGGTCGGTTCGTATTTGTTGGTGTCGGCTGACGCGCTGAAACGGGGGTGTCGACCGTGCCTGGACCCCCGAAGACGCCCCTGGAGGAGCGCCGTCGCAAGGGCCGCTCCCCCGGGCGCGACTCCGGCGGCCGCCCGCTCCCGGACGAGGCCAATGTCGTTGCGCTGCGAGGCATCGACGGCGACCGGATCCCGGACGTGCCGCCCACGCTCGTCGAGGACGGGCAGGGCGCTCGCCGCTGGGTCCGGATCTGGCGCGAGGCCACCTGGCTCGCGCCGGCCACCGACATCGACGTCGTCACCCGCCTGTGCGAGGCCGAAGACCTGCTCTCGGGCATGGCCGGGGCGCTCGCGGAGCAGGGCTTCTACGTCAAGGGCTCCCAGGGGCAGCTCCGGCCGAACCCGCTGCTGTCGCAGATGCGCGCGACGGCCGCCCAGATGCTCCAGCTGGAGCGTGAGATCGGCCTGACGCCGTCGGCGCGCGGCTCGCTGGGCGTGGCCGAGGTGAAGCCGGAGTCGGACAACCCGCTGGTGGCGATCCTGCAGGCGGCGGCCAACCGAGGGACGCGCGCCGGTGGGGCGTAACCCCTGGGGCGCGCCGCGCCCTCGGTGGCTGACGCCCGTCTCCCAGGCCGATATGCGTCGTGGTGACGGCGACCTGTACGCCGAGATCATCGACACGACGTGCCGGATCACGAAGGACTCGATCGCTGGCGGCGTCGGCGAGTTGCTGCGGATGCGGATGTGGCAACGTCAGCTGCTGCGCCGGATGTTCGCCCGCCGGGTCGACGGGTACCTCAAGCACCGCACCGAGCTCGTCGGCATGCCGCGCAAGAACGGGAAGTCCGAGCTCGGCGCAGGGATCGCCGTGGGGAACATGCTCCTGGGACCCCAGGGCGGCGAGATCATCTCGTGCGCCGGCGACCGGGACCAGGCCTCGATCATCTTCAACACCGCCAAGCGGATGGTGGAGATGGACCCGCACCTGTCTGGGGTCATCAAGACCTACGCCAAGGTGCTCGAGGTGCCGTCCACCGGCACGGTCTACAAGGCGGTCTCGGCCGAGGCCTACACCAAGGAGGGCCTGAACCCGTCCCTGGTCCTGTTCGACGAGCTCCACGTGCAGCCCACCCGTGAGCTGTGGAACGTCATGCAGCTGGCCCAGGGCGCCCGGCCCGAGCCGCTCATCATCGGGATCACGACCGCGGGCGTCCGCACCGACCGCACCGGCCTCGACTCGATCTGCTACGCGCTGTACAAGCACGGCGTCGAGGTCGCGCAGAACATCATCGACGACCCCACGTTCTTCATGGCGTGGTGGGAGCCGGCCGCCGGGGTGAAGGCCCCGCACGACCAGCCCAAGACGTGGCGCGAGTCCAACCCGGGATACGGCGACCTGATCGGCGAGGCCGACTTCCACTCCGTGGTGCGACGCACCGAGGAGAACGAGTTCCGGATCAAGCGCACCAACCAGTGGGTGGCCTCCGGCAAGGTCTGGCTCCCGCACGGCGCGTGGGACGCCTGCAAGGCCGTCGACCGGTACCCGGGCGGGCCGCCGGACGGCATGGACGTCGTGATCGGCCTGGACGGGTCGAAGACCGGCGACTCCACCGCGCTGATCGGCGTCACCGTCGAGGACCGGCCCCACATCTTCGTGCTGGGCATCTGGGAGCGCGACCCGTTCGACCCGAACTGGCGGGTGCCTCGTGCCGAGGTGAAGAACGCCCTGCGCGAAGCCAGCCGCCGCTGGAACGTCCGCGAGAACCCCTGGGACGACTACCTGTGGCAGGACGCCGCCGTCGAGCTGACGGAAGAGGGCCTGCCGATCGAGCCCTACCCGCAGACCCCCGAGCGCATGGGCAAGGCCACCCAGGGCTTCTACGAACACGTCACGCTCGCCGCCCTCACGCACGACGGAGACCCCGCGCTATCCCGGCACGTGAACGACGCAGTGCCCAAGCCGACGTCCCAGGGCTTCGCCCGGATCGTCAAGGAGACCCCCGACTCCCCCCGCCGGATCGACGGCGCCGTCACCGCGGTCTTCACGCTCGACCGGGCCCTGTGGTGGCTGAACAACCCGCCCGACGAGGGCTTCAACATCTGGTGAGGAGACACCCTGTGAACGCTGTCTGCTTCGTGCTCGGCCTCGCGCTGGTCACGGTCGCCGTCGGCGTCCTCGCCGGACCGTGGTGGGGCGTCCTGCTCGGCGGGATCTTCCTCGTCGCGTACGCCGTGCTCGCCGAGGCCGGCAGCGCGCCGGCCGCCCGAGGCAAGGGCACGACCCCGTGAAGGCTCTCCAGGCGCTCGCGGGCATGGTGGCCCGCTCGATCGAGAACCCGGCCAACCCGGTGAGCTGGAGCAGCGCCTCGGCGTCGGCCACAGACCTGTGGGGCTCCGAGCAGACCAGCGGCGACCCCATGCGGATCGCAGCAGCCCTGCGGTGCGTGGAGATCCTGGCCTCCGGTGTGGCCGGCTGCCCGCTGAACGTAACGAAGCGCGACGACCACACCGAGGTCCACATCGACGCCCTGGAGCAGAACGTCTCCGGTGGCGTGACGACCCCGTTCGAGATGTGGGAGACGGTCGTCGCCCACCAGGCCACCCGAGGCAACGCGTTCGTCCGGAAGGTGCGCACCCGCGACGGCCGCCTGACCAGCCTCGTGCCGATCCACCCGGACCGCGTCGAGGTGAAGGTCGCCGACGGCGCGCTGGTCGGCATGCCGTGGGTCAAGAAGTTCGTGATCGACGGCAAGCAGGACAGCGCGCTGACCACGCACGAGATCATGCACATCCCCGGCCTGTCGATGGACGGCGTGCGGGGCATCTCCAAGATCGAGAACCTGCGCCGCACCTTCCAGGTCGCCCAGACCGCCGAGGACGTGGCCGCCAGGATGTTCGAGGACGGCCTGATGCAGTCCGGCTTCCTCTACACCGACAAGGCCGTCAACGAGGAGCAGTCGCAGATCCTGCGGGCCCGGTGGCGGGCCAAGACGGGCGCCTCCAACGCCGGCGACATCGTGATCCTGGACAACGGCGCGAAGTTCGACCGCCTGCCGCTGTCGCCGTCGGACGCCCAGTTCCTGGAGTCGCGGAAGTTCTCCACCTCCGAGATCGCCCGGATCTTCGGCCTGCCCGGCTGGATCATCAACGACCAGGAGAAGTCCACCAGCTGGGGTACCGGCATGGAGCAGCAGTTCATCTCCTTCGTGGTCCTGGCCCTCAAGCCCTACTTCCACCGCATCGAGCAGCGCGTCACTCGCGAGATCTGCGACCCGAAGACCGAGAAGGCCGAGTTCAAGATCGAGGGCCTGCTGCGCGGCGACTCGACCGCACGCGCCGCCTTCTACGCCTCGGGCATCCAGCACGGCTGGATGGTGCCGAACGAGCCGCGCGAGCTGGAAGACCTGCCCCCCGTGCCGTGGGGCAACGAGCCGTACCGCCCATACAACGAGTCCGCCGCGTCGCAGGGCGCCGCCGACCCCAGCACGACCGGAGGCAACGATGACGAGGACGATGACGACGCGTAGCGGCGTCCGCGCGGCGGGCACGTCCCAGGTCGTCGAGCAGCGCACCCGCACGCTCGCCGACGCCACGGGCATGCTGCGGCGCGCCGACGACGGCGAGAGCCGCACCTTCACCGGGCACGCCGCGGTGTTCAACAGCCGAACCACGATCGGTGACCCGTTCCGGTGGGGCTGGTACGAGGAGATCGCCTCGACGGCGTTCGACAAGACCCTGGACGAGGGCGACGCCCGCTTCCTGATCGACCACAACAGCTCCCTCCTGCTGGCCCGTGTGTCGGCCGGTGACCTGCGCCTGTCCACCGACTCGGTGGGCCTGGCCGTGGACGCCGACCTGGACGAGGAGCTCTCCTACGTGCGCGACTTCGTCCGCAACCTGGAGAAGCGCCGGATCACCGGCATGAGCTTCGGGTTCTACGTCGTCCGCGACACGTGGAAGTCCGAGACCATCGAGGTCGAGCTCAAGGGCGAGACCGTCGAGATCGAGGTCGACGTCCGTGTGATCGAGGAGGTCCGCCTCCTGGAGGTCAGCGGTGTGACGTTCCCCGCCTACGAGGACACCGACGCGGGTGTCCGCGCCGCCGAGGCCGCCGAGATCCGCGCGGCCCGCGGTGTCCCGACCCGCACCCAGACTTCCCCGGCGCCCGCCGGGGACCGGCCCGCCGAGCAGGGGGCCACCCGGGGCGACGACCCCGCGCCGGCCCCTGCCGCCGAGACCGAGCAGAACCCCGCGCCGGCAGACGCCACCCGGGGTTTCGAGTGGCAGCACGCGGACGCCCGCGCCGCTGCGCTCAAGGCCCGCTTCCGGCTCTGACCGGCAGCACCGAAACCCCACTCCTCAGGCCCGCCACTGTGCGGGCCTTCGTCATGCCGGGAGGCAACCATGACCAGCGCACGTCTGCGCACCCTGCTCGAGGAGCGCGCCACCGCGTGGTCCGCCGTGCAGGACATCCAGGCCCGCCGTGAGCGTGCCGGGTACGAGTCGACCGAGGAGGACGGCGAGAGCTACACGCGCTCGCTGGCCGACGTCGAGCGGCTCTCGAACGAGATCGAGACCGAGGAGCGCGCCGAGCGCATGTCCGCGGTCATGAACGCCCCGGCCCCCGGCCAGGGCGACACCAACCCCACGGGCGAGGACCGCTCCGGCGACGAGGGCCGGTACGCCACCGCGTTCACCGCGTTCCTGCGCGGTGGCATGGAGGCCGTCACCCCCGAGGACCGCGGCCTCATGCAGTCCCGGTACGAAGCCCGTGCGGGTGCCGCGGGTACGCCGTCGGCCGGTGGCTACACCGTGCCTCCGGGGTTCCTCGCCCGCATGGTCGAGACCGTCAAGGCCTACGGCGGTGTCCTGAGCCTGGCCGAGGTGCTCAACACCGCGACCGGCAACGACCTGCAGTGGCCCTCGAACGACGACACCGGCAACGTCGGTGCAATCGTCGGGGAGAACACGCAGGTCACCGAGCAGGACACGACCTTCGGGAACGTCGAGCTCGGCGCGTACATGTACACCTCCAAGATCATCCGCCTGTCGCTGCAGCTCCTGCAGGACTCCGCGTTCGACCTGGACGCGTTCGTCGCACGCAAGTTCGGTGAGCGGATCGGCCGCGCCGGTGCCGCGCACTTCGCTGCCGGCACGGGGACCAACCAGCCGCTGGGCGTCAACACGGGGACCAACATCCTCACATCGGGTGCCGCCACCACGGCGATCACCTACGACAACCTGGTCGACCTGGAGCACAAGATCGACCCGGCCCTGCGCGAGCGGGCCCGGTACCTCGTGCACGACGACGTCGTGAAGACGGTCCGCAAGCTCAAGGACTCCCAGGGCCGGCCCCTCTGGGTCCCGGCGATGGCCGGCGGCGTGCCCTCCACCATCAACGGCCGCCCCTACACCGTCGACAACTCGCTCCCGGCGCTCGCGGCGGGCAGCAAGTCGGCCGTGTTCGGCGACTTCCGGGAGGCGTACGTGGTTCGCATGGTGGCCGGCGCGCAGACCCTGCGGCTGGCCGAGCGGTACGCCGACTACCTGCAGGTCGGGTTCCTCGGCTTCCAGCGGATGGACGGCACCATCCAGAACCAGTCCGCCATCGCGGTCCTGCACCAGGCCGTCACCCCCTGATCCGTCTCGCTGGGCGGCGGTCGTGCCCCGCCGCCCAGCGAGTCGTCCACCAGTAACTGACGAGCCCTGGGAGGGGTCATGACCGAGAGCAAGACGAAGCCGGCCGCCGAGACGCCCGAGAAGGCCAAGGCGCCGGACACCACGCCCGAGGCGGCCAAGGCCGCCGTCCAGACCCCGGAGAACGCCCGCGACGTCGTCGCGGCCGTGTCCCGGCGTGCGGACGGCAGCGCGGACCAGACGCCCGGGTACGTCGTCATCGGTGAGACCGACGACGACGAGAAGACCGCCGACAAGGACTGACGTGTCCGAGCCGGCACCGGAGGTCACCACCCCGTTCGTGTCCCTCGACGCCCTCGTCGAGTGGATGCGGGCCGGGCAGCTGACCAACGAGCAGAAGAGGGCCCTCCAGGAGTGCCTGGACGCCGCCCTGGAGTGGACGACCGACAAGGTCGGCCCGCTCGAGGACGTCGCCCGCACCTACGAGGTGTGGCCGTCGGGGCGCTCGCTGGTGCTGCCGGACACTCACCTGGTCGCCGTGACCGAGGTCCGGGACCCGGACGGCAACCTCGTCGAGGTGCCCGCACGGCGGATCAATCGCCTGGCGGGCGTGATCGAGGTCGCCGCCCGGGGCCGGATCATCACCGGCACGTGGACGGTGGTCGCCCAGGCCCGCAGTCATGGCAGCTCTGTCCGGCTGGCCGTGAAGATCATCGCCTCGCACCTGTTCGACACCCAGCGCGGCCGTGCGACGAACGTGGCCACCGCTGGTCTCATGGGCGGTGCGACGCCCGTGGGCGACCCGTCCGGGGTGCCGAAGGGCTTCGCGATCCCGTCTCGCGCTGCCGAGCTCCTCAAGCCGTTCCTGCGCCCGGGTGGCATGTGATGGCCGACCAGATCACCCGGATCGGGTCCGTGATCGCCAAGGTCGTCGAGATCGCGCTGACGCTCGACCCCGACCGGCTGCAGGTGCTCGACGGCCCGACGGTCGGCGAGCTCGCTGACGACGTGCTGCTGATCGGCATGCCCGACGGCAACAAGCCGGGCTACAAGACCACCGCCACCCGGCAGCAGGGCATGGGCCGGCCGCGCCTGAACGAGGCGTGGGAGGTGCACTGCCTGCTGTCCCTGAACTCGGGCGCCAACGACCTTGTGGCTCTCCGTGCCCGTGCTGTAGCCCTGCTCGGCCTGCTCGACGCCAAGATGCGCGACGACCACACCGTGGACGGTGTCTGGGACCGTGCCGCGCTGCTGGGCGACATGGACTGGATCCCTCTGCAGGGTGCGGCGGGCGCGACGCTCGCGATCCTGTTCGACGTCTCGGGAGAGGCGCTGTTGTGACCGAGGAAATCTTCGACCTCAGCGAGGTGGAGGGGCTCGCGCAGCGCCTGGCCCGGATCCCAAAGGCCTTCCATCCGCGCGCGCGCCGCATGATGCGCGCCGCCGGCCAGGAGATGTTCTCCGACGCCCGCGGCGACGCCTCGTGGTCCTCCCGGATCCCCGGCTCGCTGTCCCTGCGCGTATCCCTGGGCGGCTCGCGGCCGGGCATCGCGATCCGCGCATCGCTCAAGTCCGCGCCGCACGCCCGCGTGTACGAGGGGCTGCTCGGCGACACCTTCCGCCACCCGCTGTTCGGCGACCGCGACCACTGGTACGTGGAGCGCGCCCGCCCGTACCTGCTGCCTGCCGTGGAGCGGCAGACCGAAGAGATCGTCGCCGAGCTGACTCGCATCGTCGATGACGTCAACGCCCAAGCCGGGCTGTCCTGAGAGAGGAACTGCCATGCAGAAGAACGACGACGCCCGCCCCGAGCTCGAGGTGGGCGACGACGGCCTGGTGCCGATCTACCACCACAAGTCCGACCTGGAGACCCGCGTGCTGCCCAAGGCGGTGCGCGGCTGGCTGCGGCAGGGGTGGTCCACCGAGAAGGCGGCGGCCGCGCCCGCCGCCGACGGCGGCTCGACGGCGGACCGGGCGGAGACCGCCGAGGTCAGCACCGCGACCGAGACCCCGGCGTCCGTGCCGGTGCCCGGGCGCACCAAGTCCGAGGCCGCGCCCGCGGCCAAGAGCAAGTAACGGAGGCCACCCATGGCAACCCCGCTCCCCAGCAGCACCCGGTTCTTCGCCCCGGAGATCTCCAAGGTGCTGTTCCTGCCCACGATCGCCGCGGCGAACCTGGCCGCGACCCGTGCCGAGCTCACGGCCGGCACCGACCTCACCAACGAGATCGCGGACCTGTCCGGGTTCACCGTGTCCTCGGGCACGATCGACACGCCGGACCTCGGCTCCCGCTTCACCAAGCAGATCGGCGGCCGCACCTCCGTCGAGGCGTCGTCCCTGACGATGTACGCCGACCGCAAGGGCGTGGACGCCCGCGAGGTGCTCCCCCGCGACACGACCGGCTTCCTCGTGTTCATGGACGGCGGCGACGTGCCCGCCGACCCCATGGACGTCTTCCCGGTGACGGTCACGTCCCTGGGCAAGGTCCGCTCGACCGGTGACCAGGCGGGGCAGCTCACCGTCAACTTCTCGGTCACGGGCATCCCGGGCGAGGACCTCCCGATCCCGGCGGCGGAGACCCCGTGAGCCTCAAGGAGCGCCTGGCCGCCAAGCAGCGGCGCACCGTCATCGTGCCGGTCCAGATCAGTGATCCTGGACCGGCACGTGAGGTGTATGAGCAGGCCGACCGGCAGGCCACCCTCCTGCAGCTCACGGTCGACGCGGGCGACGACGACGGCAGCAAGGACCGGGCCGCGCTCAAGCGCCGCCTGACCAACGCGAAGAAGGCCCGCGACGAGGCCCGTGCCGACTACCTCGAACACTTCGAGGAGGTGCGGTTCCTGGCCGCCTCCCCCGCCGAGGTGGAACGCGTCCTGGGCGCGCACCTCGACGCTGACGGCAACTGGGACGAGTCCACGGCCTGCGGCCCGCTGGCCGCCCTGTGCGCCGAGGACGAGGAGCTGCGCGACGAGCAGTGGTGGACCGAGCAGCTCGCCTCGGGCACCTGGTCGCCCGGCGAGCACGGCCGCCTCTGGACCTCGCTCCTGAGCATCAACGTCACGATGCCGCCGGAGGCACTCCCAAAAGGCTGACCGCTGACGAGCTGTTCGCGGCCCGGATGGCCTACTGCGGGCCCAAGGGGATCCCCCTGTCGCAGTTCCTGTCCTGGCCGGAGGCCGACCAGGACGCCGCCCTGACCTGGCAGGCGCACGAGGCCCAGCGGTGCCCCGGCTGCGGCACCCACCCCGACGAGGGCACCAAGCACTTCCACGTGGACGTGTGCCCGACGTGCGTCCAGCTGGACCACACCCGCGAGTCCGAGGACGCCAAGGTCCGCGGCGCGCACATCGCCGCGGCCCACGGCTCCAAGGGCACCTGTGAGCGCTGCATCGGCGAGATGAAGGCCAACCGCAAGAGGGGGTGACCGTGAGCGCTAACCCCCGCGACGTCAACGTCCGCGTCGGCATGGACCCCTCGAAGTACGAGAAGGGCTCCCAGCAGGTCACCTGGCAGACGAAGCAGATGCTGCGTCAGCAGGAGATCGCCGAGCGGAAGTGGCGAGCCCTGCAGAAGGCTCACGCCGAGGCGCTCGCGGAGAACGAGCGCAAGGAGCGTCAGGTCTATCTGGCGCACACCGCGGCGCTGCGCGAGAACCAGGCTCGCGAGGAGGCCGCCGCCCGAGCGTCGGCCGAGGCGCACGAGAAGGCCCAGCGCGAGATCCAGGAGCAGATCGAGCGCACCCACAAGGTCATGACCATGACCGGCACGGTCATGCTCGCCTCCGGCGGCGCCATCGCGGCCGGCCTGGCCATCTCGGCAAAGGCCGCCGTGTCGTGGGAGTCGGCGTGGACCGGCGTCCTCAAGACCGTTGACGCAACCCCCGCGCAGCTCGCCCAGGTTGAGGGCGGGCTGCGCGGTCTGGCGCGCACTCTTCCGGCCACGCACGGCGAGATCGCGGGCGTGGCCGAGGCCGCGGGTCAGCTGGGCGTCTCGGCCGGCCAGGTCACCTCGTTCACGAAGACGATGGTCGACCTCGGGGAGACCACGGACCTGACCGCCGAGGAGGCGGCCACGTCCATCGCCCAGATGGCGACCGTGATCGACCCGGCGATGCTCAAGAGCGGCGACGGCGTGCAGCGCTTCGGTGCCACGCTCGTCGCGCTCGGCAACGACGGCGCCTCCACGGAGTCGCAGATCCTGCGGACCGCGCAGCGCATCTCCGGCTCGGCGGCGCTGATCGGGGCTTCCAGCGCTGACACGCTGGCGCTCGCGTCCTCCCTGGCGTCCATGGGCATCGAGGCCGAGCTTGGTGGCGGTGTCGCCTCCCGGGTGCTGACGAAGCTGTACTCCGTCGTGCAGTCCGGCGGCGCCGAGCTGCAGGAGTTCGCGTCCGTCGCGGGCATGAGCGCGGCCGACTTCGCCGCCGCCTTCGGGCGCGACCCGATCGCGGCCCTGGGCCTGGTGACCAACGGCCTGAACCGCGTCGAGGCGTCCGGCGGCAACGTGATCAGCACGCTGTCCGACCTCGGCTTCAAGAGCACCGAGGACGTGCGGGTGCTGCTCCAGCTCAAGGGCGCGGGCGACCTGCTGACCAACTCCCTGGAGCTCGCAAACACGGCGTGGGACGAGAACACCGCGCTCCTGGACGAGGCGAACAAGCGGTACGACACCACCGAGGCGAAACTCCAGATCGCGAAGAACACGATCATCGATGCCGCCATCGGCATCGGTGAGACGTTCCTGCCGGTCCTGTCCGACACGGCCACCTCGGTCTCGGACCTGGTCGCCGGGTTCGCGTCCATGCCGGCCCCGGTGCAGACCGCTGTCGGTGTGCTCGGCGGGCTCGCGGCCACGGTCGGCATCGTCGGTGGCGGGTTCCTCCTCGCGTACCCGCGCGCCGTGGAGATGGTCAACTCGCTGCGCGACCTGGGCGTCATCTCCGACACCACCACGGGCAAGCTCAAGAAGGTCGGCCCCGCGCTGCAGGGCATCTCGAAGGGCGCCGGCGCGCTGGCCGCCGCGGCCGCAGCCGTGCAGATCCTCGACTCGATCGCCGCCAGCGCCGAGCCGGCCGCGCTCGGCGTCGAGCAGACCCTCTCCGCGCTGTTGTCGCTGAACGGGACCGACGTCAACGCGGCGTTCTCGGGCATCTCCAGCTCGGTCACCGACCTCGACTCGGCGCTTGACCTCCTGCTCGGCGGCGGGTTCGACAGCTGGATCGAGCGCACGGCGGACGCGGCGCTCGGCTGGACCGGGGTGTCCTCCCAGGTCGCCCAGACCGCCGACCAGTTCAAGACCGTGGGACTCGCGCTCGCGCAGCTGGTGGACTCCGGCCGCTCGGCCGAGGCCGCGCAGATCTTCGACGACATCGCCGCCGCCGCGGAGGAGCAGGGCTACAGCGTCGAGCAGCTCAAGGAGCTGATGCCCGCCTACGCGGAGGCGCTCGCCCAGGTCGAGAACGAGCAGGCCGGCGCGGCCGAGGAGTTCACCAACACCACGACCACGGTGCAGGAGCAGACCGCGGCCCTGGAGGAGAACTTCAAGGCGATGCTCGACGCGTCAGGGCAGGCACTGTCCCTGCGCGACGCGCAGCGTGGCATGGAGGCTGCCTACGACGACGCCCGCAAGGCCCTGGAGGAGAACGGGGCGACCCTCGACGTCACCACGGCCAAGGGCCGCGCGAACCAGGCCGCCCTGGACGGGATCGCGTCGGCCGGCCTCGACGTCATCGAGTCGATGCAGGCCAACGGCGCCTCGCAGAAGGAGCTGCGCGGGGTCATGGAGACCACGCGCGACCGCTTCATCAAGACCGCGCAGGCGATGGGCGCCAGCAAGACCGAGGCTCGAGAGCTGGCCGACCAGCTCGGCCTGATCCCGAAGAACATCCGCACCAGTGTCGCGGTGACCGGCACGACCGACGCGCTCGCGCGCCTGTCGTCGATCGACAGCACGCTGAACCGGATCGACGGCAAGGTCGTCACGGCCGGCGTAGCGATCAAGCAGTACGGGCAGGCGGCGCTCGCGACCGGCGGGCCGATGCTCACCGGGTTCCCGACCGGTGGTCGGCTGCCTGGCACCCCGCCGGCCAACACGATGCAGGACAACCTCGTCGGGGTCGACGGCTCGGGCATGCCCCGGGTGCTGGTCCGCTCGCGTGAGTGGGTCGTGAACGAGGGCGCCGCCGACTACTACGGCGACGGCCTCATGTCCGCGATCAACGCCCGCGCGATCCCCCGCGAGGTGCTGCAGGGCCTGGCCGGGCTCGCCGCCGGCGGCGAGGTCGGCGCCGCCACCCGTCAGGTGTCCTCGGCGGCGCGCGAGCTCGAACGAGCCCGCGCGCAGATGAAGCGTGCCCGGCAGGCGGCCGCGTCGGCCGCGGCGATGGAGCGTCGCGCACAGCGGACGGAGACGGAGCGCGACGACCGGGTCGCGGCCCGCGCCGAGCGGGACGCGGAGCGGCTGGTCAACGCTGCCGAGAAGCGCCTCGACAAGGCCGAGAAGGCCCTGCAGGACGCCCGGGCCCGACGCGAGAGGCTCAACTCGGAGAGGGTCGACGTCGCCACCCAGCTGCGGCGCGGCGAGATCCGCTCCAGCGTGACCGGCGGCCTGTCCGGCGCGCTGTCCATCACCGACCAGCTGCGCGACCTGGCAGGGTCCGGTGACGTCGGCGCGTGGCGGCGCGAGCGGCTGCGGGCCGTCGCGGGCAACGCAGAGAAGGCACTGACCAGCCTGTACAAGCAGGCCGAGAAGATCGACCTCAAGGCAGCCCGCGCCGTCGAGCGGTACGAGAAGCTCAAGGCCGTACAGGAGTCGGTCCAGAACACCGTGACGAGCGGGTTCAGCCTGGCCGGCGTCGAGGGCGCCGTCGACCCGTGGTCGGGCGCCCAGGGCACCCCGACCGCCAAGGCGCTCGCGGCCTCGGCGAAGTCGTACGCGTCCAAGGCGCGCCGCTTCGCGGACCTGATCGAGCAGCTGCGCAAGAAGGGCGCCTCCGCCGCGGTCCTGCAGGAGGTGGCTGCGTACGGCGTCGAGCAGGGCGTGCCGATCGCGGAGGCGCTGCTGGCGGACCTTCCCGCGCTGCAGTCCCTGAACACCTCGTACGCCGACATCGAGAAGTTTGGCGGCTGGGCGGGCGCCTCCGTGGCGCGCTCAGTCGGCGGCGGCCAGGGCCTCTACGAGGCGCAGCAGGCGGTCGAGGCCGCCGAGGCGCAGGCCAAGGCGATCGACAAGCGGATCGAGAACTGGAGCAAGGTGCTCGGCCGCGAGCTCGCCAAGGCCCTCGGGATCAAGGCCCGCGCGGTCGGCGGCCCGACCGCGGCCGGCCGCGCCTACCTCGTCGGTGAGGAGGGCCCCGAGCTGCACATGCCCCGTGACAACGGGTACATGCTCACCGCGCGCCAGACGAAGTACGCGATGACGCAACCGACCCGCACCGTCGTCGTCAACGTCACCAACGTCCACCCGCTGGCCGAGCCGTCCTCGGTCACGACGAACAAGGCGCTCAACCACGCCGCAGCACTGGGGGTGTGATGGCCGACATCGGCTGGTCGCTGTCCGGTATCGACACCGTCCGGTGGCGCATCCAGGGCGGGTCGCTGTGGCGCCCGCCGGTCACGGTCCGCCGTGACGTCCTGACCCTGCCAGGACGCCACGGCGTGACCGTCACCGGCCGGCCGCCCGTCTTCGACGAGCCGACCGTCACCCTGGAGCTGCTGTGCGAGGGCAACCAGGCCGACCTGGAGGCACTCGCCAACGAGCTCCTCGGCATCCTCGCCCACCCGGCTCTCACCCTGGGGCGCTACTCCGGCGGCCTGGTCACCTCCGCGCCCGCCCAGTTCGTCTCCCTCAGCCCCGGAGAGTTCGTGCCCGACGTCGGCGCGTTCTTCACCGTGAGCCTCGCCGTGCCCGGCGTCTTCATGCGCGGCGCGAGCGCGGACTCCGCGCCCGTCGTCGTCACCGACGGCGCCACCGTCACCGTGGCCACCCTCGCCGGGTCCACCGGCCCCGTCCCGGACGCCGTGCTACGCATCCGCGGCGCCGCCACCAGCGTCCACGTGGTCGACGTCGTCACCGGGACCGGCCTGTCCTGGGCCGGGCCGGCGCTCGCGGCCACCGACTACCTCTTCCTGCACGCCGCGACCCTGACCGCCCGCCGCAGCACCAGCGCCACCGCCTGGGCCTCCGGCGGCAGCAACGTCACCGGCCAGCTCGACTACCCCGGCCCCGGCCCGCTCCAGGCGTGGCCAGCCATGGAGGGCGCCGACCCCGCCGACCGCCGCGTGAAGCTCACCGTCACCGGGACCGGCTTCGACGCCACCACGGCGCTCGCTGTCCGCGCCCAGCCGTCCTACCTCTGAGGGGAGATCACGTGTTCGCTGCTCGCCTGCGTGCCTACGAGCCTGCCGGCGCTGCGGCCGGCTTCCTGCCCACTCCGGCGGCCGCGTCCATCGCTGCCCCGCACAACGACCGGGGCGCGCTGACGCTCACCTACAACACGCTGGCCTCGGGCGGCGCGCTGGTCGAGCGGGCACTGGGCTCCGGGCTCGAGGTGGCCCTGGAGGTGCAGGACCGGTCCGGGGCGTGGGTGGAGCCGCGCGGGTGCCGGTTCCTGGCGATCAAGCGCAACCGTGACCGCAAGGATCAGTCCGGGACGGTCACGCTCACGCTGCCGTCGTACGGCTGGCTCCTCGGTGTGGCCCGGATCCTGACCGGACCGTTCTACGGACCGGAGCACAAGCAGGCCGGCAAGCGCGGGTTCGAGGGCAAGACCGCGGGGTTCATCCTGCTCACGCTGCTGGCCGAGAACGCCGTGCTGGACGGGGTGCCGCTGACGCCGGTCTTCGACGCCGTGAACGACTCGGCGGGTAACCCGTGGCCCGTGCTGGAGAACATCGCGTTCGACGAGGGCACGACGCTCGCGACCGTCCTGGACACCCTGGTGCAGGCCGGTGCCCTGGACTGGCGTACCCAGGCGCGCGGTCTGTACGCCTGGGGCGCCGACTCCCCCGTGCTGTCCCCGGACCTGTCCGGCCCCGACGGCGTGAACGTCGACCTGGCGTGGCTGGTGAACGCCCCCGAGGAGGAGACGCTGGAGGGCATGGTGGGCCGCCTGCTGGTGGCCACCGACGCCGGCGGGCGCGTCCAGGTGACCGAGCCCAGCACACCATCTCCGTGGGGCGTGTGGCAGGGGTACCTTCAGATCGGGTCTGTGGCCGACGAGAGCGCGGCGGTCACCGTCGGGCAGGCCGAGCTGGAGCACACCGGCCGGCCGCGCGGCCAGTACACCCGCGACTTCACCGTCACCGACGAGACCCCGTGGCCGTTGGTCGACTTCGAGTCCGGCGCCTGGATCACGGCACCGGGCGCCGGCGGCGCGCCGGAGAAGCTGCGCACGCAGGACATCAACCTGACCATGGCCTCTGACGGGTCGTGGTCCGGGTCGCTGGTGCTCAACGACCGACTCCTGGACGCCGACCTGCGACGCGCCCGGAACCTCGCGGCGCTCACCACCGGTGGCCAGGTCTCCCCGTCCGGCCCGCCGGCGAACACCGACCCGGAGGCCTCCCGCGTCCCGTCCACGCCCACAGGCCTGGACGCCGTCGCCGGGCTGTACTTCGACGCCGGGATCCCTCGCGGCGTGGTCACCGCCTCGTGGGATGCGGTCACGACGGCGACCGACGACGGCGCGCTGACGGTCGCGACCTATGAACTGCAGTGGCGCGTCACGCCCGCCAGCACCGGCGTCCCGGGCGACTGGCAGACGACCGTCACGCCCGAGCTCTCCGCCGACATCCCAGCCCTGACGCCGGGCGACAGCGTGACCGTGCGGGTGCGCGCCGTCGGCGCACGCACCGTCAACCCGTCGGCGTGGTCAGGCACTGTGACCGTGCCGATCACGGGCGACGTGACGGCCCCGACGGCACCGTCCACCCCGACGATCGCGTCCCGGCTGGGCACGGTGACCGTCACCTGGGACGGCCTGACGAACGTCGGGGGCCCGATGGAGGACGACTTCCACCACGTCGAGGTGGCCCTCGACGACACGGTCACCCCCACGACCGTCGTCGGCCGGCTGACGGCGGCCGGGTCGCTGCCCGTCGAGAACCAGCCCCTGGGCGAGATGCGCACTGCCCGATTGCGCGCCGTCGATACCTCCGGGAACGAGGGTGCCTGGTCCGACCCGTCGGACCCGATCCTGGTGCAGGGCGTCACCGGCCCCGACCTGGAAGCCGAGTCCGTCACGACCAATGCCCTCCAGGCGGGCGTCGTGACCGGCGACAAGCTCGCGGGCGTCCTCGCGCTCATCTCCCGGATCGTCAGCCCCGCCGAGACCGGCCAGCGCGTGGAGATCGGCCAGGAGGGCATCCAGCTCTACACCGCAGACGAGGACCGCTGGGTCAACCTTCCGACCGACCCCGAGCAGGACCCGGAGTTCCGTGGCCGGATCGAGGCCGAAGGGCTGACGGTCCGGCAGGGCGCCCAGTTCTTCAGCACGCTCAACGAGTTCGCCAAGGACTCTGTCATCTCGCTGGCCGAGCAGGTCGCCGCGCCGATCACGTCACCGAACGTGTCCAGCTTCTGGGAGTGGTTCGCCACCACCCGCACCCCGGTCACCGGCGCGCTGGGCACCTTCGCGCTGGACCCGTCCGCCGTCGTGCACGCCTCGTGGAACCCCGGGCTGAGCTGCTACCACCTGCTCCAGCGTGTCTCCGGCGGCGGCGCTCGCGTCTGGTACTACAACCCGAACGGGACCCTCGTGACCAGCGGCGGCAACCCGCTCGTGTGGGACCTGCCCGCGTCGTGGCACGTCACCTCGGTCATGGTGGGTGCCGACGGCGAGTTCCGGATCATGTACTCCTGGAACGACAAGTGGTGGATCTGGGACTACTCCCGCGGCTCCACAGCGGCGCTGGCCCAGCGCGAGTACCTGCCCGGCAACACGCTGCGCGAGCCGATGCTCACGATGGACGGCAACAACATCTGGGTGGCCGAGTCGTTCGCCGCAGGCCCACGGTTCCGTCGCGTGACGACGAACACCACCCCGGTCACCGTGGCCGAGGAGATCGTCTCCTCGGGCGCGCCGTCCGGATCCGCCAGCCCGTACGTGTTCTACCGGGGCACGCTGGACCTGGGCGTGCCGAAGTTCGTGGTGAGCTACCTCGGCACGTCATCGATGCGGGTGTACTCCTCCACCGGGGCGTATGAAGCGGCGAACAGCTGGGAACCACCGGTCTCGAAGTCGGGCGGCTTCTGGGACCCCACCTCGTCGCGCTGGCGCACCTTCGGTCAGGACGGCCGGCTGTACCGCCACTCGTCGCTGACGTGGACCGATCCGAGCCTGGACACCTGGCACCTGGCCCAGACGTTCTACGACGGGCAGGTCACCGGCGGGCTGCACGAGACGAAGATCGGCGCAGTCCGAACCTTCAACCCGAAGAAGCGCTCGTGGGTACGGATCCAGCCGGTGCCGGTGCCGTACGCGGGTGGCACCGACGACCCCAACCAGTGGCGCCTCTACGGGAAGACCGGCACGGCGCCGGGCGTGGACGGCGCCGGCCTCGTGCTCCAGGAGTCCGGCGCCTACAACGTGCTCGTGCGGGACCGCTCGACCCTGCTGACCACCTCTGGCACCGCGCCGCCGACCACCTCGAACTTCCCCGGCGCGTCACCGGCCCGGCTGCTGTCTCAGCGGACGATGCCCGGAGACGCGACCCGCCGGATCCTCGACGTGCGTGGCGACGGGTCGGGCTGGTGGGGCTCTCTCCAGGTCGACGGGGCAGGGAACGTCACCGACTCCCGCAACGCGAGCCAGGCCATGGTTCTGATCGGCGGCGTGACCGCGACCGCCTGCACGGTGTGGCGTCGGGGAGATATGGCCGGGGTAATGATGGTGTTTAACAAACCCCTGGAAGTTGCCACCAATACCACGATCTTCATGCTTCCGAGCATTTACCGCCCCATTCAAGAGGCGCCAATTGCTATGGACCTGAACTCTGGAAATCCCGTGCGCATATTCGGTCGAGCGCTTCCGACCGGGGAACTCGTCCTGAACTGGTACGGGACCGACACCAACGGGGTCGTTCGCGGTACTGGCACGTGGATAACGGCTAACTGACCATTCTGAGAAAAGGAACGCACATGGCAATTACGGTTCCTGAGATAGTCGAGAACGGGGACTTCGTAGTCAGTCTGGCGGCCCCCGAACACGAATCCGGGCAGAGGTTGATGCTGTCCGGGACCATCGGGGTCGACGGGGGAACTCGGGCCGACCGTCTCGCCGCCACGCAGGCCGCGCTCGACGAGCTCCAGGTCGTCCTGGTGCCCCTGGGCTGGACGGTGCAGGCGTCCGAGCGAGGCGACTGGGTCCGCCAGGTCACACCCACCCCCGACCCGGAGGGGTGAGCCCGTGCCCTACCTGGAGACCCCGCCGTGGGCGAAGGTGCTCGACCGGACCGTCCTGGCGCTGCAGTACGCCGCGTGCGTCTGCATGGGCCTGCTGGCGGTCTTCATCCGCGAGGAGCCGGGGATCAGCCTGGTGGGCTGGGTGATCCTGGCCTCCTCGATCCCGTGCGTACTCGGCGCGATCACCGGCCGCTGGGAAGTCGAGTCGGTCGCGCTCGTGCCGCTCGCCTCGGCGCTGCTCATGGCCCTCGTCCTCATCGACGCCGGCCCGGCGAACGTGGTCTGGTGGATGGTCTTCGCCTTCGTGGCCGCGCTGGTGCGGCAGTGGATCCGCCTGCTGCTCCAGATCCTCGCTGACATTCGTCGCCGACGTCTGCTCCACCGCCTCGACGACGGAGGTCCTGCATGACCACAACCGAGGCGCTGCTCACCGCGCTGGCCACCATCGCGGTGGGCGGCAGCGGCCTCACGGCGCTCCTGAACTACTTCGCCGGCGGCCGCAAGGTGCGCCGCGAGACAGAGAACCAGCTCTGGGAGCGGCTGGTCACCGAACGCACCCGCGCCGAGAACGAGCGCGACCAGGCCGAGGCCGACCGGGACGACGAGCGGGCCTACACCCGCGTCCTGGAGCGCGCCCTCGCGGTGCGCGGCATCGACATCCCCGACCGCCCGCAGCGGGCGCGAACCACTGGAGGTTGACCCCATGGCCACCGGCTTCTACCTGCTGGACCACCCGAACCGGGTGCAGCAGTACGGCAAGGTACGCCGCGGCGGCAACAAGCCGACCGGCACCATCATCATCCACACCGCCGAGAACGTCGCCGACCAGATCGGCGCGGATCTCGGCGCCGAGAGCGTAGCCCGGTACTGCACCACGCGCGGCGACTACGGCGCCTACCACCGCCTCGTGGACGCCGACAGCATCATCAAGATGGCGCCGCTGGGCTACGAGACGTGGCACTGCACGAAGACCAACCCGTGGTCGGTCGGGATCAGCATGGCCGTCGAGGCCGGGGACTGGACGAAGTACCCCGCCGACTACGTCACCAAGGTGCTGCGCAACGCGGCCCGCGCGGCCGCCGACGCCGTGCGCGACTTCAAGACCGAGTTCGGCATCGACGTGCCCATCGCGCACATCAGCGGCGACGCCGCCCGCGCCAAGAAGCCGGGCTTCACCGGCCACGGCGAGACCGACCCCGGCCGCCGCACCGACCCAGGGGCCAACTTCCCCTGGACCCGCTTCCTCGCGATGGTCCGCGAGGAGCTCGACCCGACCCCGCCCAAGAAGGAGGACGGATTCATGTCTGACCTGACCGACAAGGAGCAGCACGAGCTGCTCGACAAGGTCCGCGACCTGCACGACCAGTTCCACGGCCTGCAGGTCGAGATGCCCTGGACCGACAAGAAGACGGGCAAGGCCGCGAAGTACACCTTCCGGTCCGCGCTCAAGTGGGCCGTGGCCCAGCTCCCGAAGATCGCCCAGAAGCTGGGGGTCTGAACCATGTCAGACCTCGTCGCTTCCTGGCTCCGCACCGTGGTACCCACCGTCTGGTCCGCCGTCATCGGGACCGTCCTGGCGTGGCTGGCCGTGCACGCCGGGTGGGTGCTCGACGTGCTCGAACTCCTGAACATCGACCCGACGTCGACGGCCTTCACCACCGGCGTCGTCACGCTCGTGCTCGCCGCCTGGTACCTCGGCTGGCGCAAGCTGGAGCCGTACATCCCGGACTGGCTCACCCGCCTGGTCCTCGGCTCGGCCAAGATGCCCACCTACGCTCCCGTCTCGAGCGACGGCGTCCACACCATCACCCAGCTGACCCCCGCCGAGCGCCGCCTGATCGAGGACGTGCGCGCCACCGAGGGCCGCTGACGTGGCCGGGCTGACACCGGCCGAGGCCCAGGCCACCCTGAACGCCCGGTTCCCCACCTCCGGCGCCGCGGACTGGATCGCCTGGTCCGCGGGCGGCGCGACGGAGTTCGCCGGGCTCGCCCGGACCGCCGTCGGCGCCACCGGGTGGGCGGGCGCGACACTGGCCGACCCGTCGGTGAAGGCGAACGGCGTCGAGCTGCTGACCGCCGCGGCGACGGCCGACGGCACGGTCACCCACTTCGCCGTGTTCTCCGCGTCCTCCGGCGGAACGCAGCGCACCGACTGGACGGCGCTCGCGGCTCCCCGCGCGGTCGTGGTCGGCGACCAGCTGCGCGCGGCCGTGGGCGCCCTGGCCGTGACGCTGACCTGATGGCCGAGCACAGCGTCTTCGGGTCGAGCCCGCCGCCGTGGCCGCTGTCAGGGTTCGACAACGGCGGCCCGATCGTCACGGCGAATGCGTTCTACTCGACGGCGACGACGTGGTGGGTCGTCGGCGGGCGCCTGTACGTGCCCGCCGGCGCCCCGCTGCCGGAGCAGGTGACCTTGGGCCTGCGCACGGCGGCGTACGAGACGCTCGTGGACCTGTCCACGGCGCTCGTCGCCTCGGGCGTGGCCGACGTCGCGGAGGGCTGGGTCGAGGCCCGGTGGGCGCCGGTCGAGCTGGCGCCGGTCACCGTCGCGTGGATCAGCGCGGACGCCGTGAGCGGGTACGTGTTCGGCGAGCCGCCAGACCCGGGGTTCACCCAGGCGTCCGACGGCGCGGACCTGTACCTCGCCGAGTCGGGCATCCAGGGCCGGGCGGCCTACCGGATCGGGTCGGACATCACGACGCGCACGGCCGCGCACTACGGCCTGGACATCCTGGTGACCGATGATCCGGACGCCGGGACCGTCCACGAGGTCTCCGGCCTCGTCCCGGCGTCGTCGGCCGCCCTCGGCAGCGTGACCGCGCGCCGAGGCGTGGACGGGGCGGCCGCGGCAGTGGCTGGAGCGGCCGGCGCGGTCACAGCTCGGCGTCGCGTCGCGGGCATGGTGCTCGCGACCTCGGGCGCGTTCGGCGCGGTGACGGTGGCCGGCGCCCTGCCGCCGCTGCCTGACTCCGGGACGCTGATCCCGCTCACCCCTGGTCGGGGCATGAGCGACACGACACCACGACGAGGGATGGAGGCGCTATGACGAGCGTGTGGGAGGGCGACCAGTTCCCGGTGTCTTGGCGGGTCACCTCGACCGAGGGCGTCGTCGACCTGGACGGCGCCGACCTGGAGTTGACCGCGACTCCGCTCTCGGGCGGCCCCGCGGTCGCGCTGGAGTGCACCGCGGTGGGCGACGTCGTGACCCACGTCCTCACCGGGACGCTCGCCGTCGGCTTCTACGGCGTCGTGCTGGGTGTGACCCGTGACGGGAAGCGGGTCACCTACCCTGACGCGAAGGCAGGCTCGCTGCCGCTGACCGTGAAGGACCGCCCGTAGCCCTGAGTGTCAGACCCTCCGGGTAACCTGGTCCCGACATCGCCCAGGATGTTCGAAGCAACGGCCCCCCCACCGCCTCGTGCGGTGGGGGGCCGTTCGTGGTGCCAGGCTCGCATCCGTCCTAGTCGATGTCGGGGAACGTCCCGTCGTCGCGTCGCGCGGGCATCTCGGGGAGCGTGACCTGCGTGTACTTCTCCCCGCCCTCGGCGAGAAACCGCGGCAGCACGCTGGCGCTCAGGTACTTGAAGCCCGCCTCCGCGCCGCCCTGGACCAGGGCGGCGCTGAGAACGCGAGACAGCGTGCCCTGCATCTGGTCCTCCACGGTCGGGTACGGCGCCATGGCGATGTTGCCCTCGTCGTCCCTGCGGAAGTCCATCGTGTAGGCGGCCGCCGCTGTCGGGTCGGTGACTTCGATTTCGAGGTCGACGAGGAACCTCATGAACTTTCGATGCTCAGCCATGCTGACCAGCGTCTCATCCCGGCTTCGACCATGCTCGCTGGAACGCCTGTTCGATGCGTCATGCACACTGGGGGTATGGAGTTCGGCCCGACGCATCACGACGGTTCGCTGCACGGGTGGGACGCGCACCGCGCGCGCTGGCAGGCGGTGCTGAACGAGCGCGAGATCCCGCGCCGGGGCCTGCAGCGCGACTGCCGGGTGCTGGTCACCGCGCGGATCGTGTGGGAGATCGACGGCGAGGAGTACCGCGACACGCTCGCCTACGCCTGGGCCCCGCGGCGCCTGGTGCTGGTCGAGGTGCTCGACGACCGCCGGCTGACGCACGGTGTGTGGCTGCACGTCTCCGACGTGCGCCGGCGGGACTAGGCGAGCACCGACAGCAGAGCGCCGACGGCGCCGTCGTCGTCGATCGAGCCGGTGACGTGGTCGGCCGCGGCGATGACGAACGCGGGCGCGTGCCCCATGGCCCAGCCGTGCGCGGCCCAGCCGAGCATCTCGACGTCGTTCTCGCTGTCGCCGATCGCCACGGTGCCGTCGAGCTCGACGCCGAGCCCGGTGCGGATCTTCTCCAGCGCCGAGGCCTTCGAGATCTCCGGCGCGGTGACGTCGACCCAGTCCGTGCGGGTGGCAATGGCCGTCAGCCCGAGGGCACGCAGAGGCCACACGAGGCGGTAGGCCTCTGGGCCGTGCAGGGCCACGCGCGGCGTGGGGTGCTGCCACAGCTGCTCGAGCCCGACGACGCGGTGCTGCGCGCCGTTCAGCTCGTGCTCTGGGAACGCGGTGTTGACCCGGTACCCGTCCCCGACCATCTCGGCCGCGACCCGGACCCCGGGCGCGGCCGCCACGGCGACGCGCACGACGGCCTCGGCGTCGACGTCGTGCTGCTCGGTCACCTGGTAGCGGTCCCCGACCAGCCGAGCGGTGACGGCGCCGTTGCTCGCCACGATCCACGCGTCGTCCAGCCCGAGCGCCAGCGCGACCGGCAGCGCGCCGACCAGCGACCGCCCGGTGGACAGCACCAGGTGGTGGCCAGCGGCCCGCACGGCGCTCGCGGCCGCCCGCACCTCGGCGCTCGGCAACTGGCCGGTGCGCAGCAGGGTGCCGTCGATGTCGGACGCGATCAGGACCGGCGCGGTAGTTCTCATGCAGGGAAGAATTCTTCACCGCCAGGTGGAGCACCAGGTGAGAGGTGGGGAGATGTTCACCTCCCCTCTGGCTCCCCGTACCTCCCCTGGGGCAACATGAGGTCATGAGCGAACGGCCATCCTGGGCGGACCGGCTGCGGCGCGAGCGTGAGGCACGCGGCTGGTCGCAGGCGCGCGCCGTGGCGAACCTGCAGGCGGTCTACGCGCGCACCACCGGCAAGGCGCCGCCGTCGGCCGAGTCGCTGGTGCGGCAGTGGAAGGAGTGGGAGGCCGGCCGCACCCGCCCGAGCGTGTGGGCGCCGCACATCGCCGCGTCCCTGGGCACGGTCACCGACGACCTGTTCCCGCCCGCCGCCCCGGCGGGCGACACCGCACTGCTCGCCGAGGCCGGGATGGACACCGCCGAGCTGGTGGCCCGGCTGCAGCGCTCCACGATCAGCGACGCCACCGTGACCGCCGTCGCTGTCACCGTCGAGCGCCTGTGCACGGAGTACCGGTACCGCGCCACGAGCGAGCTGCGCGCGGAGGGCCTGACCTGGCTCGGTCGCATCACCCGCCTGCTGGACCAGCGGCTCTCGTTCCGCCAGCACCGCGACCTCCTGTCGCTGTCCGGCCGCCTGGCGCTCCTGGTCGGCTGCGTGGAGTACGACGCCGGCCAGCACGCCGCCGCGGAGTCCACCCGCCGCTACGCCCTCGACCTGGCCCACGAGGTCGACGACCACGACGTCGCCGGGTGGGGCCACGAGATGGCCGCCTGGTTCGCCCTCACCTCCGGCGACCTGCACCGCGTCGTGGCCGCGGCCGAGCACGGCCTGGAGGTCGCCGGCGCTCGCGGCGTCAGCGCGCAGCTGGCCGCGCAGGCGGCCAAGGCGTGGGCGCGTCTGGGCAACGGCCGGCAGGTGGAGCTGAGCCTGGAGCGCGGCCGCGCGGTCCTGGAGGCGCTGCCGATGCCGGCCAACCCCGACGACCACTTCGTGGTGGACCCGGCGAAGTGGCACTACTACGAGATGGACGTCTACCGGAACGTGGGCCGCGACGACCTGGCCACGCTGTACGCGGACGAGGTGCTGCGCGCCGGCGTACGGCCCGACGGCGCCGAGCGCAGCCCGATGCGCAACGCCGAGGCCCGGATCACGCTCGCCGTGGCGGCAGCCCGCGCCGGCGACGCCGACGCCGCGTTGGACTACGGGCTGCGCGCCCTGGAGGGCGACCGCCGCTCCGCGCCGAGCCTGACCCTGGTCGCCCACGAGCTCGCGCGCGAGTTCGATCGGGCCAAGATGACCGACGACCCGCGCGCTCGCGAGTACACCGACGCCCTGGCAGACCTCGGCCGCTGAGTACGCACGAAGGCCCCCGCCTAGTCTGGCGGGGGCCTTCGTGTGCTGCCTCCAGGGGACCGTGCGTACACGGGGTGCGTACCTGGCGGCTCCGACCTTGCGTTTCCGCAGGTCAGAGGTGGTGTCCGGAGGGGGACTTGAACCCCCACGCCCGATAAAGGGCACTAGCACCTCAAGCTAGCGCGTCTGCCATTCCGCCACCCGGACAGGTGGACCGTTCGGGGCGTTTCCGCCCTCCCGGTGCGTGGAAAAACATAGCACGCAAGAGCGGTCGGCTCCGAATCGAAAAGCGTGTGACCTGGGCCGCTCGACCCAGGGGCCGTTCCGCGCCTCCGACACCGCCGCGGCCCCGGGCCTGATCCGCGGGCGATCGTGCCGCCCCGTGATGTCGCGCGCTGCGGTCCGGGGGCATCATGAGGAGCGCAGGGGGCGGCCGGATCGCACGGGAGGAGCACGGCATGTCCCTGTCTCGACGGGCGCAGGCGGCGCAGGAGGCGATCGAGCCCGTCACGTCGTTCTTCCTGTCGCTGCGGGCGCTGGACGGGCAGCCCGACGTCGTCGACCTGACGTTCGGCGACCCGCACGAGATGCCGTTGCCCGCGCTGGTGGACGCGCTGCGGACCAACGTGGAGCCACGGTCCGCGGACTGGTTCGCCTACAAGTCGAGCCTGGCGCCGGCGCAGGAGGCCGTGGCGGCGGGCCTGCGCGCCGAGCTGGGGCTGCCCTTCGCGCCGGAGGACGTCGCGATGACGCAGGGGGCCTTCGGGGCGATCGCCGTCGCGCTGCGGCTGGTGGCCGACGCCGGTGACGAGGTGGTGGTGCCGGAGCCCGGCTGGTTCTACGCGCCGATGCTCCGGGCGGCGGACCTGGTGCCCGTGCGGGCGTCGCTCACGGAGGACACGTTCGACCTGGACGTCGAGGCGGTCGCGCGGGCGATCACGCCGCGCACCCGCGTCGTCGTCGTGAACTCGCCCGCGAACCCGACCGGCCGCGTGTACGGCCGCGACCGCCTCACCGAGCTCGGCGAGGTGCTGGAGGCGGCCTCCGCGCGATCGGGGCGCCGGATCTGGCTGCTGTCGGACGAGCCGTACCGCCGGATCCGGTTCGACGGCATCGGCTTCACGAGCCCTGCCGAGTGCTACCCGTGGACCCTGGTGGACTACAGCTACGGCAAGGTGCTGCTGGCGCCGGGCCAGCGGCTGGGCTACCTCGCCCTGTCGCCCCGGGTCCCGGACACCGAGCGCGCGGAGCTGCGCGCCGCGCTGCTGCCGCTGCAGATGGGCCTGGGCTGGGGGTTCCCGGACGCGGTGATGCAGTACTCGGCGCCGGCCCTGGAGACGGTGTCGATCGACGTGGCCGAGCTGGCGCGCCGGCGGGACCTGATGGTGGGCGCCCTGGGCGCGGCCGGGTACGACCTGACGGTGCCCGAGGGCACGTTCTACCTGTGGGGCGCCGCACCGGGCGGCGACGCCGCGGCGTTCACGGGCGCGCTCGCCCGGCGCGGGGTGCACGTGCTGCCGGGCACGGTGTTCGCCCGGCCGGGGCACTTCCGGATCAGCCTCACGGCCACCGGCGACATGCTGGAGCGGGCGCTGCCGGCCCTGCGGGAGCTCGCCCCCTGACAGCCAGCCACTGACAGCCAGCCACTGCCAGCCCCTGACAGCACGGCCGGCGGCCGGGCCTCGCCGCGACTGTCGGTGGTTGCTGGCACACTGGCCGCCATGACGCTCCCGGACGGCACCACCCCGGCCGCCGCCGCGCTCGACGTGGCGCCCACCCCCCTGGACGTGCTCCGTGACGTCTTCGGGTACGACTCGTTCCGGGGCGACCAGCAGGAGATCATCGAGACCGTGGCCCGCGGCGGCGACGCCCTGGTGCTGATGCCGACGGGCGGCGGCAAGTCGCTGTGCTACCAGATCCCGGCGCTCGTGCGGCACGGCACGGGCGTGGTCGTCTCGCCGCTCATCGCGCTCATGCAGGACCAGGTGGACGCCCTGGCGGCGCTCGGCGTGCGCGCCGGGTTCCTCAACTCCACGCAGAACCCGGACGAGCGGCGTGAGGTCGAGCGGGCGTACCGGTCGGGCGAGCTCGACCTGCTCTACCTCGCGCCGGAGCGGCTCGGCGTCCCGGCCACGGCGCGGCTGCTCGACGAGGGCACCATCGCGCTGTTCGCCATCGACGAGGCGCACTGCGTGTCCCAGTGGGGGCACGACTTCCGGCCGGACTACCTGCGGCTGGGCGAGCTGGCCGAGCGATGGCCGGGCGTCCCCCGCATCGCGCTCACCGCGACCGCGACCCGGCACACGCACGACGAGATCGCCACGCGCCTGGGCCTGACCGAGGCCCGGCACTTCGTGGCCAGCTTCGACCGGCCGAACATCACCTACCGGGTGGTGCCCAAGGACAACCCGTTCCGGCAGCTCGTGGACCTGCTGCGCACGGAGCACCCGGGCGACGCGGGCATCGTGTACTGCCTGTCGCGGGCATCGGTCGAGAAGACCGCGCAGCAGCTCTCGGAGCAGGGGTTCCGGGCGCTGCCGTACCACGCGGGCCTGCCGCCGGCCGTGCGCGCCGCGAACCAGGCGACCTTCCTGCGCGAGGAGGGCGTGGTCATGGTCGCGACCATCGCGTTCGGCATGGGCATCGACAAGCCGGACGTCCGGTTCGTCGCCCACCTCGACCTGCCCAAGTCCGTGGAGGGCTACTACCAGGAGACGGGCCGCGCGGGGCGGGACGGCCTGCCGTCGACGGCGTGGCTCGCCTACGGGCTGGCCGACGTGGTGCAGCAGCGCAAGATGATCGCCGAGTCCGACGGCGACCTGGCCCACCGGCGCCGGCTCTCGGCGCACCTCGACGCGATGCTCGCGCTCTGCGAGACCGTCGAGTGCCGCCGCGCCCAGCTCCTGCGCTACTTCGGCCAGGAGCACCAGGGAGCGTGCGGCGCCTGCGACACGTGCCAGAACCCGCCCCAGGCCTGGGACGGCACCGTGCCTGCCCAGAAGCTCCTGTCCGCGGTGTACCGGCTCGACCGGGAACGCAACCAGCGCTTCGGCGTCGGGCACGTGGTGGACATCCTGCGGGGTCGCGCGACGCCCAAGATCACGCAGTGGAGGCACGACGAGCTGACGGTGTTCGGCGTGGGCGAGGACCTGTCGGACGGCGAGTGGCGGTCGGTCGCGCGCCAGCTCCTGGCGCAAGGACTGCTGGAGGTCGACGCGAACCACGGCACGCTGCTGCTCACGGAGGCGAGCGGGGACGTGCTGGGCCGGCGGCGGGAGGTGCGGATGCGGCACGACCCGCGTCCGCA
This sequence comes from Promicromonospora thailandica, assembly GCF_024171955.1. Lineage (GTDB taxonomy): Bacteria > Actinomycetota > Actinomycetes > Actinomycetales > Cellulomonadaceae > Promicromonospora > Promicromonospora thailandica. Next base: position 286,595 of record NZ_JAMTCS010000008.1, read on the forward strand.
GGGCGGCGCGCGCCGTCCCGCGCGGTCGGCCGGGCCACGTCCCGAGGCGGCGGCGCTGTCGGACGACGACCTGGCGGTCTTCGAGCGGCTGCGCGCCTGGCGGGCGGCGGCCGCCAAGGAGCAGGGTGTGCCCGCCTACGTGGTGTTCCACGACGCGACGCTGCGGGCGGTCGCGACCGAGCGCCCCGCGGACGTGGCCGCGCTGAGCGGGATCAGCGGCGTCGGGCAGGCGAAGCTGGAGCGGTACGGCGAGGGGATCCTGGCGGCGCTGCACGCGACGGGGTGACCGCACCTCACAGGTCGTGCTCGGCGAGCTCGCGGAACTCGTCGGGGACGGCGCCGCCGCGGCGCAGCACCACGGGGAGGTAGCCGACGGCGTCCGTGCCGAACCGCGTCCGGATCGCGTCCATCGACTCGTCGACGGCGCTGCGGGCAGCCCCGGGCGCCGAGCCGGGCCGCCACGGGTCGGGCGGCTGGAGGTCGAGCTCGAGCTGGACGGCCGACTGGTCGGCGATGTTCGAGACGGAGACGCCGAGCAGGGTGATCTCGCACGGTGCGGCGTCGTCGATGGCGGACCAGGCCAGCCGCACCGCGACCTCGGTGAGCGTCAGGGTGGCGGAGACCGGCACCGGCAGCGTGAGGGAGCGTGTGGACCGGTGCATGCCCGCGCACCGGACCGCGACCGTCACGGTGCGCCCCGCCCGCCCCTTGGCGCGCAGCCGGCGGGACACCCGGTCGGCCAGGTGCGCCAGCACGGCCCGGACGTCGTCGGGCTCGGGGGTGCGGCGGCTCAGGGCCGACTGCGCGCCCACGGAACGGGCGCGGCGGCTGGTGACGACGCGGCGCGGGTCCTCGTCCTGCGCCATGGCGCTGAGCTTGTACCCGACGGCGTGCCCCAGGATGTGCTCGACCGCGGACGAGGGCGTGCGCGCCAGCTCCCCGATCGTGCGGATGCCGAGGTCGGCCAGGCGCTGCTCGTTCACGGGCCCCACACCCCAGATGAGGCCGACCGGCAGCGGGTCGAGGAAGGCCCGCTCGGCGCCGGGGTCGACGACGACCAGGCCGTCGGGCTTGGCCACCTGGGAGGCGATCTTCGCGAGGTGCTTGGTCCGCGCGGCGCCCACCGAGATGGGCAGCCCCACCTCGGCACGGACGCGCTCCCGGATCCGCGCCCCGATCGCGGCGGGCGGGCCGAACAGGTGCGTCGCCCCGGACACGTCGAGGAACGCCTCGTCGATCGAGATCCGTTCGACCACCGGCGTGACGTCGGCCAGGACGCCCATCACCGCGTCGCCCAGCCGCTGGTACTCCCCGAAGTGGCCGCGCACGAACACGAGGTCGGGGCAGAGCCGCACCGCGCGCCAGCCCGGCATCCCGCCCTGCACCCCGCGGGCCTTGGCCTCGTAGGAGGCCGCGAGCACGACTCCCCCGCGCGGCCCGCCGCCGACGGCGACCGGCAGCCCGCGCAGCGCGGGGTCCAGCAGCTGCTCGACCGACGCGTAGAACGCGTCCAGGTCGGCGTGCAGGATCGTGGCGCCGGGTGCGGACATGACAGCATCCTACTCGAACGCCTGTTCGAGTAGGATGCTGCCGTCGGTCAGGGATTGGCGTACATCTGCACGACGACCCGGTCGAAACGCCGTTCCCGCAGGTCCTGGCGGGTGATGGTCCAGTACAGCAGGCCCATCGGCACCCCGTACCACTGCGCCAGGAGCACCCAGTCCTCCGGGCGGGTGTCGTGCTCGCCGGAGCCGTGGTCGGCGGAGCGGCGGGCGGGGTCGCCGTACCCGTCGAAGTCGTCGGCGTGGCCGCCGACCTGCCACTCGCCGCCGTCCTCGGTGAGGTCGGACCAGATCTCCTGCAGCGTCTCGGCGAAGGGGTGCTCGTCGTCGGCCTCGGGGTCGAGCGAGCACGTGGGCAGGGACACCGCGGGGACGAGGCGGAGGTCGCCGCTGCGCCGCAGCGCCTCGTCGAGCGCCGCCGGGGAGGCGTACCCGTAGGGCTCGTAGTCGGGGGCGACGACGCGCTCCTCGACCGGCGTGCCCGCGGGCACGTGCACGGCGCCGCCGGCCACCAGCTCGTCCTCCAGCTCGACGTTCGCGAACAGGAGCAGGTGACCGTCCGGTGGCAGCGGCAGGTCGGTCGCGCCCGGCGGCAGCGTCGCGAGGTCGAGCGTGACGACGAGCTGCTGGTCGCCCGACCGGACGGGGCCGTACCCCGCGGCGGGGGTGGGCGCGTCCGGCGGCAGCAGCAGCGGGGTGCCGAGCCGGCCGACGACCGGGCCGTCGCCGCCGGGCGCGGTGCGGAGCGCGGGTCGCGCGAGCCCGAGCCAGCGGTCGACGTCGTCGGCCGGGACGCCCTCGTCGAGCGCCTGCTCGCGGAACCGGTCCAGCACCCCCAGCGCGTCGGCGGGCAGCTGCCGGATCGCGGCGGGCAGCGCGTCCCCGCCGAACTCCCAGCCCGGGGCGGGCGCCGCGACCCCTGGCTCGCCCAGGCCGGCGAGCCACTCGGCGGCCGACGACCGCGCCGTCGCGTCCTCGCCCGCCCACGCGGCACGCGCCGCGGTCAGGGCGACCGGATGGTCGCGGAGCACCCGGCGGGCGGCAAGCCGGTGGCGGCTCGCCCCCAGGGCGAGCGCCGTCAGACGCGGGACGAGGGGTTCGGGCGCCGCCGGGAACCGCTCCAGGACCATCAGGATCATCGCCGTGGCGTCCACGGCGTCCTCGTCCGGGTGCCGCTTCCCGTCCGGCCCGTCGAGATACTCGTCGGCGAGGTCCAGACGCTCGGCAAACAGCGGCCACCAGCGTTCGGCGTCCGCGGGCGTCAGGAGGGCGCCGATCTTCCGGCCCCCGTGGCCGATCCGGGTGACCAGCAGCTCGGCCGTCCACCGGTCCGCGTCCGACGCTCCGGCGGCGCGGCGCGCGTCCCGCAGGGCCCGCACGTCGGGCAGGGCCGACAGCCGGTCCCCGGCCGCCTGCCAGGCGCGGTCCGCGTCCCGTCCGCTGCCCGGCGGCAGCGCCACCAGGGCGTCCAGCTCCCGCGCCAGGTCCGGGTCCGAGGGCGGCGCGACCGGGGGCACGGCCACCGCCGCGGTCGTCGGCCCCACGACACCGCCCGCCGGGCGCAGCTCCCGCACGCGGACGACGGCCCGGCGCAGCAGCCGCTCCCGGTCCGGGTCCGGTGCCTCGGCGTCCACCCCCGTCCCGGTCAGCGTCTCCTCGACCGCCTCGACGCCGCCGTCGAGGTCGGTCAGCCGGGCGACGGCGTCGGGCAGCCGGTCGGCCGGGGCGGTCCGCAGGTGGGGGCGCAGCACCTCGACCTGGCGGGCACCGTCCAGACCGGACAGCGCGGTCAGCGCCTGCGCCCGCACGCCTCCGTCGACGTCCACCGCGAGCCGCCCGAGGAGGTCCACGTGCGCCTGCGGGCTGTGCGCGCAGCGGACGGCGGCATCCCTCCGGGCGAAGAACGGCAGCCCCGTGACGACGTCCGCGAGCACGTCGGCGTGCCGGGCGAGGAACGCGGCCCCTGCGTCGCCGTCCAGCAGCACGTCGCGGCCGCGCATCGACCGGCCTGGCTCCACGTACAGCAGGGCCGACAGCGTGAACCGGGCCGCGGAACCGGCCGGCACCCCGCCCGCGACGGCGACCTCCTCGACCAGGTCCGCGGTCCACCGCTGCCGCACGTCCGACGCGCCGGGCGCGTCCGTGGAGCGGCTCAGCCGCACGACGTCGTCGGTGAGCACCAGCAGCCAGGACGGCTCGCCGCCGTCCGCGGCCCGGCCGGACGCCGCGTGCGTCACCTGGCCGAGCCGGGCGAGCACGTCGGCCGGCGCGGACCGGTAGACCGTCCGCCGGGCGGCGTCGGCGCTCCGCCGGGTCCAGCCGGGATGCGCTGCGGCGACGGCCTCCGCCAGGTCGGGCGGGTGGTAACCGCCCGGCTCAGCCACCACCTGCGCGCCGCGAGGCCGATCGCGCAGCAGGTCCAGGACCTCCGGTCCGGCAGCCTGCAGCACGTGGTCGACCACGGCGTCGTAGACCTCGGACACCTTGAGCGGCGCGAGACAGTCCCGTACCGCGTCCGGCCAGCCCGGCATGGCGCCGTCGGCGACGTCCTGACCAGCCCTTTCACCCTCGAATGTGTGCATATCGGGAGTCTATGGACACCCTCTGACACGCCCCCGTGGCCACCGGGCGGGCCCGCCCCTACCCTGGAAGGGACAGCCTCCGGGACCAGGGCCTCGACGCGGGGACCGGGCCTCGGGTCCGCGACGACGACGTGGCGGCGTATGACATGACCTGGCCCTTCCTGGCGCGGCGCAAGCCCGCACCCGACCCTCTGGCCACCCTCCGGCTGCAGATCCGCCTGGGCGAGCTCGCGACCGAGCTGCGCCGGATCGAGGAGGACACCGACCTGTACGCGCGCGCCCACCACTGGCTCGCCGTGCAGAGCGCCTACGACGCGCTGCTGCGCGAGGCCTGCCGGCTGGCCGACCTGCCGGCCGAGGCGACCCCGCTGCGCGCGGGTGGGCACGCCGGCGCGGGCGAACGGCTCCGGGAGGAGCTGGAGCTCAGCGCGCGCGGCTGGTCCTGGTGACTGCTCCCCCGTGACGGCCCGGACCACCCTGACGGCCCCGGCGGCCGTGGTCGCCTAGGGTCGGGGCATGTTCCCCTGGCTCGAGATCGGCGGGTGGCTCGGTTCGGCCCTCGTCGTGCTGTCCCTCACGCAGGCGCGCGTGCTGCGCTTCCGCTGGCTCAACCTCATCGGCTCGCTCGTCGCGACCACGTACAACGCGATCCTCGGCATCTGGCCCTTCGTCGCCATGAACGCCGCGATCAGCCTCATCAACATCTACTGGCTGTGGCGGCTGAACCGCGAACGCCACGACGCCGCCGTCTACGAGGTGGTCGAGGTGGCCCCCGACGACGCGTACCTGCTGCACGTGCTGCGCACCCACGCGGCGGACATCGCGACCTTCGCGCCACGGTTCGTGGCGCTGCCCGAGCCGGGCGAGGAACGGTCGGCGTTCCTGGTCCAGCGGGGCGACGAGACCGTGGGCGTCGTCGAGGTGCGCGACGGCGGGGACGGCTCCGCCGTGGTCGAGCTCGACTGGGTGTCCAAGCGGTTCCGCGACCTCACGCCCGGCGAGTTCGTGTACCGGCGCAGCGGGATCTTCGCGGCGAAGGGGTTCGCGCGCGTCGTCGTGCCCGACGCCGCGCACGGCGACGCGGCATACCTGCGCGGCGTGGGCTTCCGGCCCGAGGGCCCGGCCTGGGTGCGTGACGTCGCGGAGCACACCGCGGGCTGACGCCCGTCGACACGTACGGCGCAGGGCCGGAGGCGCACACCTCCGGCCCTGCGCCGCCGCCGTCACACGAAGGTGTACGGCTGGTACGGCGTGTCCCGCTTCAGGTAGGCGTCCTCCGAGAACAGCGGGTTCGACAGCTCGCCGCGGGCGATCCCCGCGAGCAGCTCGGTGGTCCGCAGGTCGAACCGGCGCCATTCCTCGCCGTCGGGGTGGCCGACGTAGATCGGGTAGTCCTCCGGACTCACGCCCTGCTCGACCGCCCAGTACAGGACGTCGCCCGCGGGCGTGTCCGCCCAGGCGATCAGGCGTGCCCCCGCCGGGAGGTCCTCCGGCGGGATCTCGTCCCCGTCCTCCCAGAACTGCTCGAGGTCGCCGAACCTGCCGAGCGAGCGCAGCAGGTTCTGGTTCTTGTACCGCGGGTCGGGTGCGTAGAGGGCGATGTGGTCGAACCAGACGCCCGCACCACCCGCGTCCACCAGCTCGCGGAAGTCCTGCGGGACGACCATCTCGAGCTCGCGCTGCGCGCGCTCCCAGTCGAAGCCGTCTCTCGGCTCCAGGTTGCCCAGGATGACCAGCTGTTCCAGATCGGTGTTCATGTTTCTCGCGCTCACCTGCCTCGTGGGATGTTCACCGGACTCTCCCCGAACCGGACCCCGTTGACGTCGGGCAGCAGCCCGGCCTTCACGGCATCACGGTAGAGGTCGAGGTCCGCCTCGTTCTTGAGGATGACGTCGAGCTGGTAGCCCCCGCTGCCCTCACCCCTGACGTGGATCTCCTTCGGGATCTCCACGTCGCTCAGCGTCTTGGGGTCGGCCTCGAAGACGGGCGTCACCTCGTAGGAGACGGTCTGGTCTCCCTTGTTGACGACACGCTTGACCTCGTTCTCCATCGCCTTCTGCCAGGGGTCGTTCGAGTCCCTGAACTGTGTCACGAAGTTCTGGTCGATGCTGTTCGTCGTGTCACCGCCGAGCTGCGCCCCGAGCAGGTGGCCCTTGTTGTGGCCGCCCGCCGCACCCTCGTAGCCCAGCGGCTTGATGCGCTCCGGGACGCCGGTGCGGCCGCTGACGGGCGGCTCGAGAGTGGTGCTGACACCCGAGGGGCGCTCGATCGTCTTGCCGTCGAACTCGACCTTCTCGGTCCGGTACGTCGCCTTGCCCTCGGTGCGGGCCACGTCGCCCCGCGGCCGTTGAGCCCCGGCCTTGCGCGTGATCGGGAGCTTGATGCCTCCGGTGTGTCCCGCGTTGTGGACCAGGACGGGGGTGGTGCCGGCGTAGACGTAGTAGTTCGAGTGGGTCTGGACGTGGAAGTTGTAGACCGTCTCGACGTCCTGCTCGGCACGCTGCTCGATCTGGATGCCCTGGACCGGGGTGGTGGCCCCCGCGGAGGTGACCAGCAGGTCACCCTCGCGCAGGAACGCCGCGTCCACCCACCCACGGCCCTGGACCCAGAACGGGTGCTCCGCAGTGGTAGAGACCCGCTGCCCGCCGATGGTCAGGTGGAACAGCTCGCCGGTCGAGCGCACGAAGGTCTCGACCACCACCTGCAGCTCATCACGCCCGGTGACCAGGTCATGCGCCCAGACCTTGTCCCCCACCCGGATGTCCTCGATCCGGCGGGGACCATCCGGGGTATGCACCAACGTCCCGGCCACGAAACACTTCCCGAACCCGAACTTGCACCACCCCTTGCCCAACGCCTGCCGGAACCCGCCCGCCTTCGCGATCGTCTTGGACAGCCCCATCGCGGCCTTGGCGGCACCACCCAGACCGATCAGAGACAACGCCGCACCCGCGATCGCGATCCCCGCCTCCGCCCACGACCGCTCACCCGTCGCAGCAAGAGTGATATTCGCAACCGCCGACACGATCGCCGCCACCGCAGCGATCACGATCAACACACCCGCCAACGCCTGACCCACCACCGGGATAAACGCCACCACGATCGCCAAGATCCCCGCGATCGTCGAGATCATGTCCGCGATATCAGCAATCGCAGCCACCAGCTTCGAACCCCAGTCATCCCACCACCCATCATTCAAATCATCCGACGAGGTAATCTCCTCGATCCGATCCATGGCCGCCCCCGCAGCCCGGTCCCGGTCCGACACCGCAGACTCGATCGTGGACTTCGCCCCCGCGATCACACCCGCCGCCTGATCAGCATCATCACCGGCCTGACGCGCCTTGCTCTCATACTCCTGCTTCTGCGCCTCGTCCCTCGCCGAATCAGCCAGCTCCTGCCACCGCTGGCGCGACCCCGACGCCGACTGGGCCTGATCCTGCGCATCCCGGGCACGATCCAACGCCGCCAGAGTCTCCCCCTGCACCCGCTCCAACGCCCCCGCATACCCCACCAACGCGTCACCCGCAGCCACATACCGCGAGTGCGCCTTACGGATATCACTGATGGTGTCCTCCTTGGCACCCATCAACGCATCCACCGCCTTGGACACCGTCCCAGCCACATCCAACCGACTCATCGCCCCTGCAGCGTTGTCGATCGAACGCGCCACCTCCTGGTACTCCTGCCCACCGGCAAGCAC
>NZ_JAMTCS010000009.1 GCF_024171955.1 Promicromonospora thailandica
CATCACGCACCCGTCCGGGTGCTGGTGCCGGTGGTGACGGCCGGTTCCAGGGTGCGCAGGGCGTCCAGGCCGGCCATGGCCGACTCCGGGGTCGGGTCGCTGATGTCCCCGGCGATCCGACCGTCGGCGATCAGCACCACCCGGTCCGCGTACGCGGCAGCCGAGGGGTCATGGGTCACCATGATGATCGTGCGCCCCAGCTCCCGCACCGAGCGGCGCAGGAAAGACAGCACCTCGGCCCCCGAGCGCGAGTCCAGGTTCCCGGTGGGCTCGTCGGCGAAGACCACCTCCGGCTGAGCGATCAACGCCCGCGCGATCGCCACCCGCTGCTGCTGCCCACCGGACAGCTCCCCGGGACGGTGGGTCAACCGGCCCGACAGGCCCAGCGTCTCCACCAGGGTGGCCAGCCAGGCCTGGTCCACCCGCCCGCCGGCCAGCTCCACCGGCAGGGTGATGTTCTGCTCGGCGGTGAACATCGGCAGCAGGTTGAACTGCTGGAACACGAACCCGACCCGGTCACGCCGCAACCGGGTCAACGCCTTGTCGCCCAGCCCGGTGATCTCGGTCTGGCCCAGGAACGCCTGACCCCCGGTAGCCGAGTCCAGACCGGCCAGCAGGTGCATCAGCGTCGACTTGCCCGACCCCGACGGGCCCATGATCGCGGTGAACCGGCCCTGCTCGAAGTCCACGTCCACCCCGTCCAGAGCCCGCACCACCGCCTCACCACGGCCATACGTCTTGGTCAGGTCACGGGCCCGCACGACGGGGGCGGCTCCCGGTGCATTCTCGGTGAAGTCCATGCCCTCGACGCTACGCAGCGCCCCGCCGCCCCGCGTCCGGCCCCGGTCCGATCCTGTGCCCCGCGTGGTCATACCCAGGTCGTACTCGTGCCCCTGACGGGGCCGGACGGCGGGCGGTCAGGGGCGGAGCCGCTCCAGGTCCGCCAGGAGGGCGGGGTGGGTCGGCGTCCAGCCGAGCCCGGCCCGCGTGCGCGCGGACGAGGCGGGCTGGTCGGCCGCGAACACGGGTCCGAGCGCGCCGAACGACTCCGTCGGCAGCGACTCGACGGGCAGCCCGAGCCGGCGTCCGATCACGGCGGCGATGTCACGCACCGCGTCGCCCTCGTCGGCCACGGCGTGCCAGGACGTGCCCGCGGGTGCCTGCTCCAGGGCCAGGCGGAACAGCACGGCGGCGTCGCGCGCGTGGACGGCGGGCCAGCGCTGCGTGCCGTCGCCCGGGTAGCCGGACACGCCGGAGCCGCGCGCGAACCGGGTGAGCATGCCGGCGAACCCGCCGTCGCCCTGGTCGTGCACGGTGCGCGGCAGGCGGACGGCCGAGCTGCGCACCCCGCGGGACGCCAGGTCGAGTGCCGCCAGGACCGTGCGGCCGCGGCCGCCGACCGGTCCGTCGGTCATGGGCGGGTCGTCCTCGGTGGCGAGGCGGCCCGGCAGGGCCGGCGTGCCCGAGACGACGACCAGGGGCCGGTCGCTGCCCACGAGCTGCTCACCGAGGGCGGCGACCGCGGCGCTCTCCTCGGCGACGCACCGCGCGAGGGCCTCGTCGCTGCTGAAGTCGTTGCCGAAGGCGAGGTGGACCACCCCGTCGGTCCGGGCGGCACCGGCCCGCAGGGTGTCGAGGTCGGTGAGGCCGCCGCGCAGCGGCTCGGCTCCGGCCTCCTCGGCGGCCCGCGCGGAGGCCTCGGAGCGGGCGAGCGCGAGGACGGTGTGGCCGCCCGCGAGAAGCTCGGCGACGACGGCGGACCCGATCAGACCGGTACCGCCGGAGACGAAGACATGCATGACTGCTCCAGACAGTGATGGGACTATTGTCTCATCACCGTACCAGAGTGACGGGACAAGAGTCCCATCACGTAGGATGGCGGCATGGCGAGATGGGCACCCGGAGCGCGCGACCGGCTCGTCGTCGCCGCTGTCGACCTGTTCACGGAGCAGGGGTACGACGCGACGACGGTCGCGCAGATCGTCGAGCGGGCGGGTGTCACCAAGAGCACGTTCTTCCGGTACTTCCCGGACAAGCGCGACCTCCTCGTGGCGGGACAGGAGGCGCTGAGCACCCTGCTGACCGAGGGCATCGCCGGGGCGCCGGAAGGGGCGGGTCCGCTGGCGGCGGTCGCCGCGGGGCTCGAGCGGGCCTCCACCGCCTTCGGGCCCTTGAACCGCGAGCTCGCCCCGCGCCTCAAGGCCGCCGTCGCCGCCAGTGCCGAGCTGCAGGAGCGGGACGCGCTCAAGAGCGTCGGCCTCGCCGCCGCCATGACGGACGCGCTGCTGGAGCGCGGCACGCCCGAGGTGACGGCGCACCTCGCGGCCGAGCTCGGCGTGGTCGCGTTCAAGCGCGCCTACGCGCGGTGGTCGGAGGCCGACCGCGAGGAGGGCTTCGCCCCGTACGCGCTGGCGGCCCTGGACGAGCTCAGGAGCGCCGGCGCGACGCTGGACTGACGGGGCGCGCCCGCGCGCGTGGCCGTGGGGGCCTGGTCGGCCTCGGTGCGCCTTCGAGCGCCTCATCCGGGCGGCGGGAGTCGCAACGTCTTTCGGCGGGCGCCGGCCGGGGCGAACGGTGTTCCACTGAGCCACGTCCAGTTCGGCCCAGCCGAACAGTTCAGCAGGGCTGGATCGCGCGACGACCAGCCGTACCTGGTCGCGCTCAGCTGGCCGGCCGCCGAAGACGACGTCTCGATCTCCCGGGCGGATCTCACCCCCTCGCCGGTCTGAGGCGTGCCAACGTAAGGTTAGGCTTACCTGCGTGACCCCCACTGCTCTCCGCGGCGACGACCTGGTGCTCGGCTACCAGCGCGCCACCGTCGTGCACGGCGTCGCCGTGCGTCTCGCGCCGGGCGTCGTCACGGCCCTCGTGGGCCCCAACGGCTCCGGCAAGTCGACGGTGCTGCGCTCGCTCGCCCGGCTGCACCCCGTGCAGGGCGGCAGCGTCAGCCTCGGCGCCACACCCGAGGATGCCGTCGACGTCGCCCCGCTGTCGGCCCGCGAGTTCGCCCGCCGCGTCACGCTGCTCGCGCAGTCCCGCCCGCACCCGGCGGGGCTGGAGGTGCGCGACGTCGTCGCCTTCGGCCGCCACCCGCACCGCCGGCGCTTCGCCCCGCTGACCGAGGCCGACCACGCCGCGATCGACCGCGCGATGGACATCACGGGCGTGGCCGGCATGGCCCGGCGCGCCGTCGACCAGCTCTCCGGCGGCGAGGTGCAGCGCGTCTGGCTGGCCACGTGCCTGGCACAGGAGACCGGCGTCGTGCTGCTCGACGAACCCACCAACCACCTCGACCTGCGCTACCAGGTCGAGACCCTCGACCTCGTGCGCGACCTCGCCGAGGAGCACGGCGCCGCCGTCGGCATCGTGCTGCACGATCTGGACCACGCCGCGTCGGTGGCCGACGCCGTCGTGCTGCTGCACCAGGGCCGCGTACTCGCCTCCGGGGCGCCCGCGCAGGTGCTGACCGGCGAGCACCTCTCGCTGGCGTACGGCCTGCCGATCGACGTCACCACCGACCCCGGGACCGGCCGCGTCCGCGTGCACCCGCGCGGCCGCCACCACGGCCGGACCCGCTAGACCCCCGCCCCGACGCCGCGGCGACCGTCGCGCGGCCGTCGCGCGGCACGGGCGCACGGCGCACCCCGAGAAGACACCCGACAACCAGCACCAGAGATCAGGAGAACCATGTTCCTGCGCACGCCACCGCGCTCGTCCCTGCCCACCGCGCCCCTCGCGGGCCTCGCCCTGCTGCTGCCGCTGACGCTCGCGGCCTGCGGCACGACCGACCCTGGCGAGGCCGCCCCCGCGCCGTCGGAGGCCGCCTCGGGCGACTGCGCCGACGTCACGACGTCGACCGGCCCGGTCACGCTCACCGACTCGTTCGACCGTACGGTCGAGCTCGACCAGCCCGCCGAGCGCGTCGCCGTCCTGGAGTGGCAGCAGACCGAGGACGTGCTCAGCCTGTGCGTGAACCCGGTCGCCGTGGCCGACGTCGCGGGCTACACCACCTGGAACGACGCCGAGAAGCTGCCCGAGGGCGTGACCGACGTCGGCACGCGCGGCGAGCCCAACCTCGACGCCCTGTACGCCGCCGACCCGGACCTCGTCATCATCGAGGCGTACACCCCGGACGACGAGATCATCGCCACGCTCGAGGAGTACGACGTGCCGGTGCTCGCCACCAAGGGCGCCGACGCCGCCGACCCGATCGCGAACATGCTCGACACGTTCGACCTCATCGCGCAGGCGACCGGCCGCACCGAGCGCGCCGAGGCCGTCACCGCCCAGTTCGAGCAGCACCTGGCCGAGGGCAAGGAGGCCATCGCGGCCGCCGCCCCCGAGCAGACCGACTTCGTCTACTTCGACGGCTGGGTGGACGGCGGCAACGTCTCCATCCGGCCGTTCGGGCAGGGCTCGCTCATCGGCGAGGTGGGCGAGGAGCTCGGCCTGACCAACGCCTGGACCGGCGAGGTCGACCCGGCCTACGGCCTGGGCCAGTCCGACATCGAGGGCATGACCGCCGTCGGCGACGCGACCCTGCTGTACACGAGCACGCAGGAGGGCGAGGACGACTGGGTCGCCGAGCTCACCAGGAACGACGTCTGGGCCGGCCTGCCCGCCGTCGCCGAGGACCGGGCCCTGCCGTTCCCCGAGCACGTCTGGACGTTCGGCGGGCCCCGTTCGGCCGAGAAGATCGTCGACGCGTACGTCGACGTCTTCACGCGCTGACCCGGCGTGACGCGATGACCGCCACGCAGTCGCCGTCCACGGCCGCCGCCCTGCCGCAGGCCCCCGCCTCCCGCCCCGCCGTCTGGGCCACGGGCGGCGCGGCCCTGGTGGTGCTCGCGCTGGCCGTGGTCGCGGTCGGGTCCTGGCACCTGACGCAGGGCACGTCCGGCGTCGGCACCGCGGACCTGTTCCGCCTCCTGACCAGTGCGCTCACCGGCCAGGAGACGGGCGACGACGCGGCGGTCCGCGCCGTCCTCGTCGGCTCACGCCTGCCGCGGCTCGCGGCGGGCGTGGCCGTCGGGTTCGCGCTCGGCGTGGCCGGCGCGCTCTTCCAGTCGATCGCCCGCAACGCGCTGGCCTCGCCCGACACCCTGGCCGTGACCGCCGGGTCGTACGTCGCGGTGGTCGCCGTGGCGGCCTTCGGCATCGCCGTGCCGCTGTGGGCCTCCGGCGCCGTCGCGTTCGCGGGCGGCATCGTCGCGGCGGGCCTCGTGCTCGGGCTCGCGGGCGGCGCCGGGTCGTCGTCCACGCGGCTCGTGCTCGCGGGCTCCGCCGTCGCGATGGCGCTGCAGGCCGCCGCGTCGGCCCTGCTCATCCTCTTCCAGGCCGAGACCACCGGTCTGTTCGCCTGGGGCAGCGGCTCCCTGAGCCAGCTCGACCTCACCGCGTTCTGGCGCGCGCTGCCCGTGGTGCTGCTGGCCACGCTCGGGGGGCTCGTCGTCTCGCGGCGCCTCGACGTGCTCGGCCTGGGGGACGACACCGCCGGGGCGCTCGGCGTCCCCGTGCGCTCGACCCGCGCGGTCGGCGTGCTGCTGGCCGTGCTGCTCACCGCGGCCGCCGTCACCCTCGCGGGGCCGCTCGGCTTCGTGGGCCTCGCCGCGCCCGTCGTCGCACGGCTGCTCGCCCGCGTGGTGCCCGCGCTGCACCGGCACGCGATCCTCCTGCCCGCGGCGGGCCTGCTCGGCGCGTTCGTCGTGGTGCTCGCCGACGCCGTCGTGCGCGCCGTGATCGGCGCCGAGGAGGCGCTGTCGGTGCCCACCGGCGTCGCCACCACGCTCGCGGGGGCGCTCGTCATGGTCGTGCTCGCACGGCGCCTGCGCGACGCCGGCCCGTCCCGCCGACCGCCCGCCGCCGTCGCCGGACCCCGCAGCACGCGGCGGTTCGCCGTGGTGCTCGGGGTGTGCGTCGCCCTCGCCGTCGGCGTGACCGTGCTCGGCCTGCTCGCCGGGTCCACCTGGCTGCGCACCGGCGACATCGCGCTCTGGCTGGAGGGCCAGGGCCCCGCCGTGGTGCGGTTCGCGCTCGACGAGCGCGCGCCCCGCGTGCTGGCCGCCCTCGCCGCGGGCGCCGCGCTCGCGCTGGCCGGGACGATGGTGCAGGCCACGGCGCGCAACCCGCTCGCGGAGCCCGGCATCCTCGGCATCACCGGGGGAGCGGGCCTCGGTGCAGTCGCCGTGGTCACCGCCGTCGCGGGCACCGCCTGGGGCAACGGCGTGGCCGCGAGCGACGGCGCCGTGCTGGTCGCGGCCGTCGCCGGCGGCCTGCTGGCGTTCGCCCTCGTCTACCTGCTGGCCTGGCGCGGCGGGCTGCACGCCGACCGGCTCGTGCTCATCGGCATCGGCCTCGGCTACCTGACCACGGCGCTGACCACCTTCCTGCTGCTGCGCTCCGACCCGTGGAACACGCCGCGCATCTACACCTGGCTCTCCGGCACCACCTACGGCCGCAGCCTCGAGCAGGTGCTGCCCGTGGCCGCCGTCCTGGCGCTCGCCGTCCCGCTCGCCCTGGTCGTGCGCCGCGAGCTCGACCTGCTCGCGCTCGACGACGACACGCCGCGCCTCGTCGGGGTCCGCCTCGAACGCAGCCGCCTGCTGGTGCTCGCCGTGGCCGCCGGGCTGGCGGCCACGAGCGTCACCGCCGTCGGCGTCGTGGGGTTCGTCGGACTCGTGGCACCGCACGCGGCACGCGCGCTGGTGGGGGCCCGGCACGCCCGGGTGCTGCCCGTGGCGATGCTGCTCGGTGCCGTGCTGCTCGGCCTGGCCGATACGCTCGGACGCACCGTGATCGCGCCGGCCCAGCTTCCCGCCGGGCTCGTCGTCGCGCTGCTCGGGGCGCCGTACTTCGTGTGGCTGCTCGCGCGCTCGCGGGCGTGACGCGCCCGGCCGACCCGGCCGGGCACCCTGGGGAGAGGACCACATGAGCTTCAGCGAGACCGCACGCGCCGCCTTCCGGCGCGGCGACGACGACGCCGTCGCCCGGCTGGCGCACGACGAGGCCGAGCGTGCGCGCGCGGCCGGGGACCGGCCCGCCCTGGTCGAGGCGCTCTACATGTCGTCCCGCCTCGCGATCCGGGGCGGCGACCTGGACGGCGCGGCGCGCATCGCGTCGGACGCGCTGGCGGTCGCGGTCGAGACCGGCGACCGCTCCCTGGAGGAACGCCCGCGGCACGTGCTGGCGGGCGTGACGCGCATGGCGGGCGACCTGGCCCGTGCCCGCGTGCTCTACCAGGACAGCATCGACCTGAACACCGAGCTCGGCAACGACGACACCGTCACGTCCGAGCTGCACAACCTCGCGTTCACCGAGCTCGGCCTGGGGGAGAGCGACGCCGCGCGCGGCAGGTTCGCGACGAGCCGCGCGCGGATCGTCGCGGCGGGGTACCGCGACTTCGTCCCGTACGCGTTCGTCGGCGCCGCCGCCATGGCCGTGGCCGACGGCGACCACCCCCGCGCCGCGCGCCTGGCCGGCCTGGCCCGGCGCGCGTTCGCCGACCTGGGCCAGGTGCCCGACCCGGACGACGCCGCGGAGCTGGCCGCCGTGGACGCCGCCGTGCTGGCCGCCCTGGGTGCCGAGGCCGTGGACGCCGGACGTCGGCAGGGCGCCGGCCTCGACCCGTGGACCGTGCTCGCGGACGCCGCGGAGCGCGGAGCCGAGCCGGGGGTCTGAGCCGTCAGGAGAACAGACGGCGGAACACGTTGGTGTCGGCCAGGTCCACGAGCTCGTCGCCGCGGCCCGACATGATCGTGCGGATCGCGTACAGCGTGAACCCCTTGACCTGCTGCGCCGAGATCGCGGGCGGGATCGAGAGCTCCTGGCGGGCGGTGACGACGTCGACCAGGGCCGGCCCGTCATGCTCGAACGCGCGCCGCAGCGCGCCCTCCAGGTGGTCCGGCTGCTCGACGCGCTGGCCGTGGATGCCGACGGCCCGGGCGACCTCGGAGAAGTCGGGGTTGTCGAGGTCGGTGCCGTAGTTCACGAACCCGGCCGCCTTCATCTCCACCTCGACGAAGTTCAGCGAGGAGTTGTTGAACACCACGATCTTGACGGGCAGCCGGTTCTGGCGCAGGGTCAGCAGCTCGCCGAGCAGCATGGCCAGCCCGCCGTCCCCCGCGAGGGCCACCACCTGGCGCCCCGGGAACGCGGACTGCGCGCCCACGGCCTGCGGCAGCGCGTTGGCCATGGTGCCGTGGGTGAACGAGCCGATCAGCCGGCGCCGGCCGTTCATCGTCAGGTAGCGGGCCGCCCAGACGACGGGGGAGCCGACGTCGGGCAGGAACACCGCGTCGTCGTCCGCCAGCTCGCTGACCAGCCGTGCGACGTACTGCGGGTGGATGGGTTCGCGGTTGCGGTCGTTGTCGGCGAGGTCGTCGAGGTCCTTGCGCGCCCTCGCGTAGTGCTTCAGCGAGGAGTCCAGGTGGCGGTGGTCGCGGTGGTCCTGCAGGAGGGGCAGCAGGGCGTCGATGGTGTCGCCGACGTCGCCCACCAGCCCCAGGTCCACCGGCGTGCGGCGGCCGAGGTGCTCACCCCGGAGGTCGACCTGCACGATCTTCGCCCTCGACGGGTAGAACTGCTGGTACGGGAAGTCCGTGCCGAGCATCAGCAGCACGTCGCAGGCCTCCATCGCGCGGTAGCCCGACGAGAAGCCGAGCAGGCCGGTCATGCCCACGTCGTACGGGTTGTCGTACTCCAGGAACTCCTTGCCGCGCAGCGCGTGCACCACCGGGGCCTTGAGCCGGCCCGCGAGCTGGACCACCCGGTCGTGGGCGCCCTGGGTCCCGGCGCCGCCGAGGATCGTGATCTTCCGCGCCGCGTTCAGGATGTCGGCGGCCTTGCGCAGCTCGTCGCCGTCGGGCCGCACCACGCTGCGCGCGGCGCGGATCGGGGCGGACCGCCGGCGGTCGGCGCCCTCGGTCAGGAAGATCTCACCGGAGATGACGACGACGGCGACCCCGCGTCGCTCGACCGCCGTCCGCATGGCGATCTCCAGCACGCGGGGGAGCTGCTCCGGCACGCTGACCAGCTCGGTGTAGACGCTGCACTCCCGGAACAGCTCCTGGGGGTGGGTCTCCTGGAAGTAGCCGCTGCCCACCTCGACCGCCGGGATGTGTGCCGCGATCGCGAGCACGGGCACGCGGCTGCGCTGGGCGTCGTAGAGACCGTTGACGAGGTGCAGGTTGCCGGGCCCGCAGCTCCCGGCACAGACGGTGAGCTCACCCGTGAGCGCGGCCTCGGCACCCGCGGCGAACGCGGCCGCCTCCTCGTGGCGCACGTGCTGCCAGGTGAGCCGCTCGCTGACGCGCACGGCGTCCGTGAACCCGTTCAGCGAGTCGCCGGGCAGGCCGTAGACCCGCTCCACCCCGGCGTCCTCGATGATCTCGACGATGGTCTCGGCGACGTTCATGTGTCCCCCGGTCGGAGTCGGTCCCACCACGGCCCGCTGCCCCCCGAACCTAAGCCCGCCCCACTCCCGTCGCACGTCGGTGGGCCCCCAGGCACTCGGCGTCTGGGGTGGTGCAGGGGCGGGGTCGTGTCAGGTAGGAGGGCTACCGTGGGGGCATGGCCTCAGCGGTGTCCGGTGACGTCCTGTCCTGGCTGCTCGACAGCGACCCCGCCCTGCGCTGGCAGGTGGAGCGGGACCTGGCGGGTGCGCCCGACGCCGTCTGGCAGGCCACGCGGGCGCGTGTCGCCACGGAGGGCTTCGGGGCGCGCCTGCTCGCGCTCCAGGACGACGCCGGCACGTGGGCGGGCGGCGCCTTCTTCCCCGCGGGCTTCGACTTCGACGGACCCGAGGCCCAGCCTGGCGCCGGTCAGCCGTGGACGGCGACCACGTGGTCGCTCAACGCGCTGCGCGAGTGGGGCCTGGACGCCGCGGTGCTGCGGGAGCGGGACACCGCCGCACGGATCGCGGCGAGCACCCGCTGGGAGTACGACGACCTGCCCTACTGGGGCGGCGAGGTGGACGCCTGCATCAACGGGTCCACCCTGGCCAACGGCGTGTGGCTCGGGGCCGACGTCGAGGGGATCGCGGACTGGTTCGTCACCCACCAGATGCCCGAGGGCGGCTGGAACTGCGAGTGGGTGGAGGGCTCGACCCGTGCCTCCGCCCGCTCGACGCTCAACGCGCTCAAGGGCCTGCTGGTGCACGAGGACGCCACCGGCGGCACCGACGCCACGCGGGAGGCGCAGCGGCGCGCCGAGGAGTACCTGCTGGAGCGCCACCTGATCCGGCGGCTGACGACCGGCGAGCCGCTCGGCGCCTGGGTGTTGCGCCTCGCCTACCCGTTCCGCTCGTTCTACGACGTGCTCAGCGCCACCGACTACTTCCGTGCCGCCTCGGTGCTGCGCGGTACGCCGCCCGACCCGCGCATCGAGGAGGCCGTCGAGGCGGTGCGCGCCCAGCGGCAGCCGGACGGCACCTGGCTGCAGGGCCGACGCCACCCGGGGCGGGTCTGGTTCGAGGTGGACGTCGACGCCGGGCAGCCCTCCCCGTGGCTCACCTTCCACGCCGCGCGCGTCCTGGCCTGGTGGGACGCCCAGGACCGGGACGGCTGACCGTGCACCGGGGGCGACGTCAGCCCCGAGGCGCCAGCTCCTGGTTGCCGACCACCTCCAGCAGCCGCAGCCGCTCGGCGGTCTCGCTGCCCTCCGGCACACTGAACGCCATGATCCGCAGGTCCGCGCCGAGGGCAGCGAGGATGTCGCAGTCGAGGGTCAGCTCGCCGACGGCCGCGTGCCGCACCGTCTTGGTCAGGGGTTCGTGCGTACCGACCACGCCGGAGTCCCACAGCGCCACGAAGTCGGTGCTCCGGTCGCGCAGCGCGGCGACCAGGGCCGCCAGCCCGGCGTCGGTCGGGTAGCGGGCCGACGCCGCCCGCAGGTCGGACACGAACGCCGCGCGGTGACCCGTCTCGCGCCCGACGGCCTGCGGGTACCCGGCGGGTGGCTCCACGAAGGACCACCACACCGCGTTCCTCGCGAGACCGCGGGACGTGGGCGGGTCGCCGAACAGCGCCGCCCACAGCGGGTTCCAGGTGATGAGGTTCCACGCCGCGTCGTACACGCTCAGCGGCGTGCCGGTCAGCCGGTCCAGCAGGCGCTGGACCCCGGCGGGCACGTGGTCGGAGACCTGCCCGGCGCCGGGCACGGCCTGCCCGGCGAGCACAAAGAGGTGGTCCCGCTCCGCCGTCGTCAGCCGCAGCGCCCGCGCCAGCGCGGACAGCACCTGCGGGGACGGGTTGGTCGCCCGGCCCTGCTCGAGCCGCACCACGTAGTCGACGGACAGGCCCGCGAGCTGGGCGAGCTCCTCCCGCCGCAGGCCCGGCGCCCGCCGGGGCCCGTCGCCCGGCAGCCCCACCTCCGCCGGCCGTGTGCGATCCCGCCACGCGTGCAGGGCCCTGCCGAGATCCGTGGTTCCGGTCATCTGCCCAGTATCGGCGTCCGCCCCCGTCCCAGCCTGGTACTGCCGGTCCGCCTGCTGCGGCGGGCACTGGCTGCCCCCGGAGGACGCGCGGAAGGTGGAGGCACCGGCCGGCGGGACCGCCCCGTCGTCGGGCACCGAAGGAGCACGCTCTCATGAAGTACCGCAAGCTCGGACGGACCGGGATCGAGGTCAGCCCCTACGCGCTCGGCACCCTGATGTTCGCCAGCCAGATGGGCAACGATCCGGACGAGTCGGTCCGGATCATCCACAGAGCGATCGACGCCGGGATCAACCTCATCGACACCGCCGACCGCTACGCCGACTCCGAGGACATCGTCGGCAGGGCACTCAAGGGCCGCCGCGACGAGGTCGTCCTGGCCACCAAGGTCGGCCTGCCCATGGGCGAGGGGCCCAACCGGCAGGGCGGCTCCCGCCACTGGATCACCACCGCCGTCGAGAGCTCCCTGCGCCGGCTCGGCACCGACCACATCGACATCTACCAGCTCCAGCGCCCCGACCCGGACACCGACCTGGAGGAGACGCTCTCCGTCCTGACCGACCTCGTCCGGGCCGGCAAGGTCCGTGCGATCGGCTCCTCGACGACACCCGCCGAGACGATCGTCCGGGCCCAGTGGGTCGCCGAGCGTGCCGGGCTGCAGCGGTTCCGCACCGAGCAGCCGCCGTACTCGATCCTGAACCGCGGCATCGAACGGGACGTGCTGCCGACCGCCCAGGAGTACGGCATGGGCGTCCTCGTGTGGGGCCCGTTCGGCCAGGGGCTGCTCACCGGGCGCGTCCGCAAGGGCGGGAGCAACGACCTCAAGCGCGCCCAGTTCTCGCGCCACCTCTCCGACGAGCGGCGGATCGACGTCGTCGAACAGCTCGTCCCGCTCGCCGCGGAGGCCGGCCTGCCCATGACCCACCTGGCCATGGCGTTCGCCGTCGCCCACCCTGGCGTCACCGCGGCGCTGCTCGGCCCGCGCACCATGGAGCACCTCGACGACCTGCTCGCCGGGGCGGACGTCGAGCTGCCCGACGACGTGCTCGACCGCATCGACGAGATCGTCCCGCCGGGCACCGACGTGACCCGGCTGGACCAGGAGTACAAGCCCCCGGCACTGATCGACGCGACGCTGCGCCGTCGTCCCGCCGGGGACCGGTCGGCGGCCTGAACGGGCCGTCCTAGGCCAGGTGCGTGGCGGTGTCCACGAGGCCCTCCAGCGCGGCGGGCCGCACCCCGGCGGGCCACGCGAGCAGGGTCGTGACCTCCGGGGCGTCGACCACGGGGACCGCCACGTGCTCGGGCCACTGCCACGCACGGCTGGAGCCCGGGATGACCAGGAGCGTGCGCCCGAGCGCCACGAGCTGCGCGAGCTGGGACTGGGTGCGAACCTCGGGACCGGGGCCGGGCGGATAGGTGCCGTCGTGCCGGGGCCAGCGGGCGATCGGCAGGTCCGGCACGTCGCTCACCTCCGCGAGGGTCAGGCGGGTGCGCCGGGCGAGGGGATGGGCCCCGGGCACGATCGCGACCTGGCCCTCGGTCTGCAGGGTGGCCGTCTCCAGGCCGGTCAGCACGTCGTACGGGGAGTGGACGAGCGCCACGTCCGCGCTGCCGTCGCGCAGCAGGCCGCGCTGCCCGCCGACCTCGCACAGCAGCACGTCGACGTCCACGGCGTCCGGCCGCTGGGCGTACGCGTCGAGCAGCCGTTTGAGCAGCTCGTGGGACGCGCCCGCCTTCGTGGTGAGCACGAGGCCCGGCGTCGGGGCGGCGGCCCGGCGCGTGCGGCGCACGACGGCGTCCACGGCGTCCAGCGCGAGCCGCGCCTCCGCGAGCATCGTGGCCCCCGCCGGGGTGAGGGCGACGCCCCGGCGGTCGCGCTCCAGGAGCGTGACGCCGAGCCGGCGCTCCAGCTGCTGGATCGCGCGGGACAGGGGTGGCTGCGCGATGGCGAGGCGTTCCGCGGCCCGGCCGAAGTGCAGCTCCTCGGCCACGGCGACGAAGTAGCGCAGCTCGCGGGTCTCCAGTCCGTCCACCCCCGCAGCGTACGTCCGGAGGCCCCTTGATACCGGTGCGGTATCAGGCCTGACCCGACCGGTCTTGGACGCGGGCGCCCGGGCGGACGGACGATCGGACCGGGCGCGGACGACGGCACGACCGGTCGTCCCCGCCCGCTCCGTACCTGACGAGAGGAACACCCGTGAGCACCTCAGCTCCCACCCTGGCCGGCGGCACCTGGACGTTCGGCGACCTGACCGTGACCCGGCTCGGCTACGGCGCCATGCAGCTCGCCGGCCCCGGGGTGCTGGGCCCGCCCGCCGACCGGGACGGCGCGCTGGCCGTCCTCCGCGAGGCGGCCGACCTCGGCATCACCCACATCGACACCGCGGGCGCCTACGGGCCGCGCACGGTCAACGAGCTGGTCCGCGAGGCGCTGCACCCGTACGCCGGGCTCCTCGTCGCGACCAAGGTCGGTGCACGACGCGACGAGCAGGGCGGCTGGCCCGTGGCCCGCCGGCCCGACGAGCTGCGCCGCCAGGTCGAGGACGACCTCGAGATGCTCGGCCTCGACACCCTCGGCCTGGTGCACCTGCGGCTCGGCGACGCGCAGGGCCGTGTGCCCGGGTCCGTCGCCGAGGCGTTCGAGACGCTCGCCGACCTGCGCGAGCAGGGCGTGATCCGGCACCTCGGCGTCAGCAACGCGACGGCCGGGCAGGTCGAGGAGGCGCAGCGGATCGCGCCCGTGGCGAGCGTGCAGAACCTGTACAACCTGGCCCACCGCGACGACGACGAGCTGATCGACCGCCTCGCGGAGCAGGGCGTCGCCTACGTGCCGTGGTTCCCGCTGGGCGGGTTCACCCCGCTGCAGTCCGACGCGCTCTCGGCCGTCGCCACGCGGCTGAGCGCCACGCCGTTCTCCGTGGCGCTCGCCTGGCTGCTGCAGCGCTCGCCCAACATCCTGCCGATCCCGGGGACGTCGTCGGTGGCGCACCTGCGCGAGAACGTGGCGGGCGCGGGGCTCGTGCTCGGGCCGGACGACGTCGCCGAGCTGGACCGGATCGGCGGCTAGGTCGTACCCGCCTCCGTCAGCCGGTAGAAGCGGAAGAAGGCAAAGTCCTCGATCGGCAGCACCTCGAGCTCGCTGAACCCGGCGGCCGCGCCGTACTCCCGCAGCAGGGACGGCCGCAGCACCGTGCCCGTCGCCGCGCTCGGCCGGGTGGAGCGGCCGTCGGGCAGGCAGACGAACAGGCTGTAGCCGTACATCAGCCGCTCGACGTCGTCGCCGTCGGGCGCGAACGTCTCCGCCACCGCCTCGTCCATCACGACGAGCGGGGCGCCCGGCGCCAGCGCCCGGCGGACGGCGGCGAGCACCTCGACCGGTCGCGGCATGTCGTGCACGCACTCGAAGGCGAAGGCCGCGTCGTACGGGCCCTCCGCGAGCGCGGCCGCGTCGCCGTGGGAGAAGGTGACCCGGTCGGCGACACCGGCGGCCCGGGCGTTCCCGGTGGCCATCGCCACCGACGGCGCGTCGACGTCGATGCCGTGGACGGTCGCGCCGGGGTACGCGCGGCCGAGCGCGATGCTCGACCAGCCGCCGCCGGAGCCGACGTCGAGGAGCCGGGCACCGGCCCGTGCGAGCCGGTCGTGGAGGTCGGCGACACCGGCGAGCGCGTCGGCCAGCCGGTGCTCGAACCACGGCCGGTTCGCGTCGGACTGCCCCTCGCGGGCGTCGTCGCCGAGGTCGTCCCAGCTCACGCCACCGCCGGTGCGGTAGGCGTCGAGCAGGCGGGGCAGGGCGGCGCCGACCGCGCCGAACATCCGGGCGACCGGCGCGAGCAGGTTGAGGCTGTGCGGGTCGGTCAGCACCTCGGCGGTGCCCGGCGGGATGCTGAAGACCCGCGCGTCGGGGCCGCCGTCCGTGTCGAGCGCTGTGTCGAGCGCTGTGTCGAGCCGCAGGAGGCCGGTGACGGCCTGCTGCTCCAGCCACTCGCGAGCGTAGCGGGCGTCGGTGCCGGTCCGCTCGGCGAGCTGCGGCGCCGTGGCGGGGCCGTCGTCGGCCAGCGAGCGGTACCAGCCGAGGCGGTCGCCCAGGAACACCGACAGCAGGTCGACGGCGCCGAGGGTGGCGCCGAGGAGGCGTTCGGCCACGGCGTCGGCGGAGGGTGCCTCCGTCGGACTGTCGTCCGTCATGCTCGTGCCGGTCGGCGCCGCGGCGCCGTACGCGCTGGGGTCCATCCCCCTACGTTCCGCCTGCCTGGCCGGGGGCACCACCCTCGAGGCGGGGGAACTTTTCGGATCAGGAACCGGAGAGGAGCGGCCGTCAGCGCGACCGCCCGCGGCACGAGATGGATGAGGATCACCCGGTCCGCGGTACGCAGCGCGCGCCGTTCCTTCGGGGTCGAACCGCCGGTGGCCGGACGGCGTGCGCTGCGACGTGAGCAGACCCTGCTCCTCGTAGTACCGGACGGGCTGTTCCCGGCGCGGTCCGCCTCCTGACGCGGCGGGGTCGAGGCCCTGGACCGGCACGTACCTCACCCGGGGCGCGCGCCGGTCTGCCGGGTTTCTACCTCCTGACCGCACTACCCTGCCGTCATGAGCCTCGTCCGCGATGGGATGCCGTGGCACCCGGACCTCCGGCGCGACCTCGTGCCAGGGGCCTCGGCGCGGTTCTGGGGCCAGGTCCACCGGGCCGCGATCACCGCGATGGCGCTGCTTACGTTCGCGGCGCTCCTCAGCGTCGTGCCTGCGCTCGGGTCGCCCACGTACATCGCCGTCGTGCTCCCGGCATGGGCCGTGTCCGCGGTGCTGGTCGGAACACGGTTCGGGGGACCCCTCACCATGATCGAGGCGCACCGGCTGCGAGCCGAGGCCACCGCCGGCTACACCACCAAGGTCGGCATCGAGCGCGCCGACGAGGCCCTCGTGGAGCTCGACGTCGTGGACCCGCGGTCCGGCCGGGTGCTGCGGCTCGCCGGTGAGCGCATGCCGCGCGCGTTCTTCAACGACAGGGCGGCGTTCATGCGCGACCGCCTCCGCCGCGTGCGCGCGGCCGCGGAGACCGGCGCGGCGTAGCGGCGTCCCCCCAGCGCGCGGCCCGGGTGGCCGCGTGGTCCTGGCGCGCCCGCAGGGCTGAGCCGACCCTTGACGCCCGTTGGCGCGCGCTCGTAAGATCCACACCGCAGACTGCAAGAAATTGACAAGCGATGGGCACAAAGCAGTGCACACGCTGCAACTCTTCAATCTCGCCCCGGTGTGACGGCCCTCGACGGGCGCTGCACCGCCCACGGGTGACCGAGCCCGCCCCCGGCGGGAGAACGAGGACGTTCATGAGAATCCCCCGGAAGAGAACCTCCTGGAAGCAGACGGTGGTGGCGGGCGCCGCGCTGGCGCTGGTCGCGCCGCTCGGCCTGGCCGCCGTCGCGCACGCCGCGGACGCCACCAACCTCGCGGTCGGCACGTCGGCCACGGCGTCGTCCGTGACCCAGAACTACGTCGCGGGCAACGCCGTCGACGGCGACCCGGCGTCGTACTGGGAGGGTGCGGGCGGGCAGTACCCGGCGCACCTCACCGTGGACCTCGGGCAGGAGGCCGACGTCGAGCGCGTCGTCGTCACGCTGCCGCCGCCCGCCGTGTGGTCGCCGCGCACCCAGACGTTCAGCGTGCTCGGCCGGTCCGACGGCGAGTCGTCGTTCCGGACGCTCAAGGCGTCGGCGGCGTACGCGTTCGACCCGGCGAGCGGGAACCGTGTGGAGATCCCGCTCGACGGCGAGGTCGACGAGGTGCGACTCGACTTCACGGCCAACACCGGGGCGGGCAGCGGGCAGGTCTCCGAGCTGCAGGTGTGGGGCACCCCCACGGGCGACCCCGACCCGACCGACCCGACCGACCCGCCCGGGCCGACCGACACCAACTACGCGCAGGGGCGCCCCGCGGTCGCGTCGTCGACCGAGTGGACCTACGTCGCGGGCAACGCGGTGGACGGGCAGGTCGGCAGCTACTGGGAGGGCGCAGGTGGTCAGTACCCCTCGACGCTCGACGTGGCCCTCGCCGCGCCCACGCAGGTCAGCAGCCTGCGCGTGCGGGTGAACCCCGACGCCGCATGGGGACCCCGCACGCAGACCTTCTCGGTCTGGGGGCGCTCCGGCACGGGCGCGTGGCAGGAGCTCAAGGCCTCGGAGGCGTACGCGTTCGCCCCCGCGACCGGCAACCTCGTGACCGTGCCCGTGACCGGCACCGTCACCGACGTGCGCCTGCGGTTCACCGGGAACACCGGCGCGGGCAACGGCCAGGTCGCCGAGCTCGAGGTCTACGGCGCCCCGGCGCCCAACCCGAACCTGACGGTCACCGCCGTGACGGCATCGCCGGCGTCGCCGACGGCGACCACGCCCCTGACGCTCACGGCGACCGTGCGCAACACGGGCGAGCGGGCCTCGGCTGCCACGACGCTGGACGGCAAGCTCGGCGGCGGCACGGCGGGCTCGGCGGACGTCGCCGCGCTCCAGCCGGGCGCCACCGCGCAGGTCGAGGTGGCCGCGGGCACCCGCGCCGCGGGGGAGTACACGGTGGGCGCCGTCGTCGACCCCGGGAACACGGTGGCCGAGCAGGACGAGGCCGACAACGCGTTCACGGCGTCGGCGCGGCTCGTGGTGCGCGAGGCGCCGGGACCGGACCTCGAGGTCGTCTCGGTCTCCTCGAACCCGGCCAGCCCCGCCGTCGGCGCGGCCGTGTCGTTCTCCGTGCAGGTGCGCAACCGGGGTGACGAGGCCGTCGCAGCCGGCTCGGTGACCCGCGTCGTGGCGGGGTCCACCACCCTGAACGGCACGACGCCGGCGGTCCCCGCCGGCGGCACCGTCACCGTCACCCCGTCCGCGACGTGGACGGCGACCGACGGCGGCATCACCGTCACCGCGACGGCCGACGCCACCGACGTCGTCGACGAGACGAACGAGGACAACAACACCGGCACGCTGTCGGTGACCGTGGGCCGCGGCGCCGCCGTCCCGTACACCACGTACGAGGCCGAGGACGGGCAGTACACGGGCACGCTCCTGCAGACCGACCCGCTGCGCACGTTCGGGCACACCAACTTCGCCACCGAGTCGTCGGGCCGCGAGTCGGTGCGGCTGACCAGCACGGGCCAGTACGTGCAGCTCACGTCCACCAACCCGACCAACTCGATCGTCGTGCGCAGCTCGATCCCCGACGCCCCCGGCGGCGGGGGCCAGGAGAAGACGATCAGCCTGTACGCGGACGGCCAGTTCGTGCAGAAGCTGACGCTGTCGTCCCGGCACTCGTGGCTGTACGGGACCACCGACCAGCCCGAGGGGCTCACCAACACCCCGGGCGGCGACGCGCGGCGGCTGTTCGACGAGTCGCACGCCCTGCTCGGCCGGTCCTTCCCCGCGGGCACGGTGTTCAAGCTGCAGCGCGACGCCGGCGACGACGCGGCGTTCTACGTCATCGACCTGATCGAGCTGGAGCAGGTGGCGCCGCCGGCGTCCAAGCCCGCGCAGTGCACGTCGATCACCGAGTACGGCGCCGTGCCGGACGACGGCGTGGACGACTCGACCGCCATCCAGGCCGCCGTCACGGCCGACCAGAACGGTGACATCGACTGCGTCTGGATCCCCGCGGGACAGTGGCGCCAGGAGAAGAAGATCCTCACCGACGACCCGGTGGACCGGGGCACCCACAACCAGGTGGGCATCAGAGACGTCACGATCCGCGGTGCGGGCATGTGGCACTCGCAGCTCTACAGCCTGATCCAGCCGCAGGACGCCGGAGGCATCAACCACCCGCACGAGGGCAACTTCGGGTTCGACATCGACGACGACGTCCAGATCTCCGACATCGCGATCTTCGGGTCTGGCCGCATCCGCGGCGGCGACGGCAACGCCGAGGGCGGCGTCGCGCTCAACGGACGTTTCGGCACGGACACGAAGATCAGCAACGTCTGGATCGAGCACGCCAACGTCGCCGTCTGGGTGGGCCGCGACTACAGCAACATCCCCGAGCTGTGGGGGCCGGCCGACGGCCTCGAGCTCTCCGGCATGCGCATCCGCAACACGTACGCGGACGGCGTCAACTTCAGCAACGGGACGCGCAACTCGCTCGTGGTCAACTCGTCGTTCCGCAACACGGGCGACGACGCGCTCGCGGTCTGGGCCAACCCGTACGTCAAGGACCGGAACGTCGACATCGGCCACGACAACGCGTTCCGCAACAACACCGTCCAGCTCCCGTGGCGCGCCAACGGCATCGCCATCTACGGCGGCTACGACAACTCCATCGAGAACAACCTGGTCTACGACACGATGAACTACCCGGGCATCATGCTGGCGACCGACCACGACCCCCTGCCGTTCTCGGGGACCACGCTCATCGCCAACAACGGCCTGTACCGCACCGGCGGGGCGTTCTGGAACGAGGACCAGGAGTTCGGGGCGATCACGCTGTTCCCGCAGACGCACGACATCGTGGGCGTGACCATCCGCGACACGGACGTCGTCGACTCCACGTACGACGGCATCCAGTTCAAGAACGGCGGGGGGAACATGCCCGACGTCCGCATCACGAACGTCCGGATCGACCGCTCGAACAACGGGTCCGGCATCCTCGCGATGGCCGGGGCCCGGGGCAACGCGATCCTGTCGGACGTGACCGTCACCAGCTCGGGTGAGGGCGACATCGAGAAGGAGCCCGGCTCGCCGTTCACGTTCACGGGCCAGTAGGAGCCCCCGTGCGTGCCAGACCCTCAGGCCGCCCGGGCGACCTGAGGGTCTGACACGTGCGGGCAAGCCGTGGACCCCCGCTTGCCGGTGGCCGCGTTCGGCGACTAAGTTGCCGTCGGCAAGAAAGTCGATCCGGGGTGGGGAAGATGTCTGCTGGTGAGGAATACGCGGTGCTGCGCGCGGCCGGGGTGTCGCTCGTGCTCGACCTGGTGGGCGACGTGCCCCAGGTGCTGCACTGGGGGGCCGACCTCGGCGAGCTCGGCCCCGAGGATATTGCCGCACTGCGGGAGTCGGGCGTGCCCGCGCGCGTGGCCAACTCGCCGGAGACGCCGCGCGTCCTCACCGTGCTGCCCGTCGAGCGGGACTCGTGGTCCGGTCTCCCCGGCCTCGAGGGGCACCGCGGCGGGACGGCGACGACGCCGCGCCCGGAGACGGTCGGCGTGCGGGTGGAGCCGGGGGACGGGGATGCCGGCGGGACGGTGCGGATCGCCCTGCGCGAGCCGGTCGCCGACCTCGCCCTGGCGGCCGACGTCGAGCTGGAGGCCACCGGCGTGCTCCGCGTGCGGTGGTCGGTGACGGCCGGCGCCCGGACGCCCGGCACCTACGACCTCGGGCACCTCGTGGCCCTCATGCCGGTGCCCGCGCGGGCCACCGAGGTGCTCGACTTCAGCGGCCGATGGAGCCGGGAACGGGCCCCGCAGCGCCTGCCCCTGGTCGACGGCGCGCACGTGCGCGAGGTGCGCCGGGGCAAGCCCGGTCTGGACTCGCCGTACCTGCTCGTCGCCGGCACGCCGGGGTTCGCGCACCGCACGGGTGAGGTGTGGGCGGCCCACGTGGCGTGGAGCGGCGACCAGCGGTGGATCGCCCAGCGGCTGCCCGAGGGGGCCGGGGCGCACGCCGCCGTCATCGGCGGTGGTGACCTACCGCGCCCCGGCGAGGTGCGGCTCGGCCCGGGGGAGACGTACGTCGCCCCCGACGTCCTGTTCACCTGGTCCGACACGGGGCTCGACGGCCTCGCGGACCGGTTCCACCGCCGCGCCCGCACCCGGCGTCCGCGGCGTGCGCCGCAGCCGCTGGTGCTCAACACGTGGGAGGCCGTCTACTTCGACCACGACCTCGGCCGCCTGGGCGAGATCGTGGACCGCGCGGCCCGCGTGGGCGTGGAGCGGATCGTGCTCGACGACGGGTGGTTCCGCGGGCGTCGTGACGACACGGCGGGCCTCGGCGACTGGCAGATCGAGGCCGACGTGTGGCCCGACGGCCTGGAGCCCTTCGTCGCGCGGGTGCGCGAGGCGGGCATGCAGTTCGGGCTGTGGTTCGAGCCCGAGATGGTCAACCTCGACTCCGACCTGGCGCGCCTGCACCCGGAGTGGCTGCTCGCGCCGTCGGCGGGCGTGGGGGCGAGCTTCCGCAACCAGTACGTGCTCGACGTGGCCCGGCCGGACGCGTACGCCTACCTGGTCGAGTCGATCTCCAAGCTCGTGGAGCGGTACGCGATCGACTACATCAAGTGGGACCACAACCGTGAGCTGCACGAGGCGGTGGTCCGAGGCGGGGCCGACGGCGACCGGCCCGGCGTGCGCCGGCAGACGCTCGCGCTCTACGCCCTGCTGGACGAGCTGCGCGAACGTCACCCCGGGCTGGAGATCGAGAGCTGTGCCTCGGGCGGCGGGCGGGTGGACCTCGGCATCCTGGAGCGCACCGACCGGGTCTGGACCTCGGACTGCAACGACCCGGTGGAGCGCCAGCAGATCCAGCGCTGGAGCGAGCTGCTGGTGCCGCCGGAGCTCCTGGGCTCGCACGTGGGCGCGGCGCGGGCGCACACCACGAACCGCGTCACCGACCTGTCCTTCCGCCTGCTGACTACGGCGTTCGCGGCGCCGGGCATCGAGTGGGACCTCGGTGCCTGCACCGACGAGGAGCTGGAGCGGCTCGCGTCCTGGGCCGCGTTCGTGACCTCGCGGCGCCCGTTGCTGCACGGGGGCGTACGGGTGCACGCCGACCTGGCCGACGACCAGGCCCTGCTGCACGGCACGGTGTCGGACGACGGCGCGCACGCGCTGTTCGCCTGGGTGCGGCTGGCGAGCTCGGCGGGGCCGCAGGCGGCGCGGGTCCCGTTCCCCGGGCTCGACCGCGGCCGGGACTACGTGGTGCGGGTGCCGGACGCCTTCGGGCCGGTGGCCGTGCACGGCCAGGAGCCGGGCTGGCTCGCGCGGGCCCGCGGCGCCGACGGGTTCCGCGTGCCGGGGGCGGTGCTCGCCGGGGCCGGTCTGACGCTCCCGGTGCTCCAGCCGGCGTCGGGCCTCGCGCTGGAGCTCACGGCGCGGTGACCTGCCGGCGGGTGACCGGGGTCGGCGGGGACACCCGCACGGGTGGGCGGATGCCGAACCACTGCTCGGCGCCGTAGGCATCGAACCGCATCGCCTCGACGAAGCCCAGCCGCCGCGCGAGGCGCACCGAGCGCTCGTTGGCGACCTGGGTGGTCAGCACGACGGGCTCGCGCGGCAGGACACCGGCGAACCAGGCCAGGGTGGCCGCGCACGCCTCCCTGGCGTACCCGCGGCCCCAGACCTCCGGCAGGAACAGGTAGCCCAGCTCGACCCGGCCGGCGGCGGGCGACGCCTCGTGCTCCCCGTCGTGCGCGTCGAGCGTGACGACGCCGATCGCCGTCCCGTCGAGGTCGACGGCGAACTGGCCGGGGCGGTCCCGCGGCACCTCGGGGATCGACCGCTCGAGCTCGTCGCGGGGCCGGGCGCCGCCGATGTAGGCGCCGACCTCGGGCGACGCGTTCAGGTCGACGACCGTCGGGCGGTCCCGGGCCTCGAGCCCGCGGACCAGGAGCCGCTCGGTCCTGATCGGCGCGGGCGGCCAGGTGACGCTTCCCAGGTCTGCCATCCCGGCACCCTACCCGGGTGGATGTCAGTGGCGGGAGGCAGGATCGGGGGTGAGCGGAACCGACCGGCGCAGATCGTGGAGGACGTCATGGCAGACACACCCGCACCTCGCACCTACCCGCACGGCGTGCCGAGCTGGCTGGACCTGGAGACGCGCGACGTCGACGGTGCGGTCGCCTTCTACGGCGCGCTGTTCGGCTGGCGCTTCGCCGAGATGCTGCCGCCGGGCGCCCCGGGGCGGTACGTCGTCGCGTCGCTCGACGGCACGGAGGCGACGGCGGTCGCCGCCGTCGCCACGCCCGACCCGGGCTTCGAGGGCGAGGTCGCGTGGCACACCTACCTCGCGGTGGACGACGTCGACGCGGCGGCCGGGCGTGTCGCGGCCCTCGGCGGCCGGGTGAGCTCCCCGCCGCAGGACGTCGGTCCGCCGGACCGGCCAGCGGGGCGGATGGCCCGGTTCGTCGACGCGCAGGGGGCACCCGCGCGCCTGTGGCAGGCGGGCACCCGGCCCGGCGCCCAGGCGGTCAACGCGCCGGGCACCTGGAACTTCAGCAACCTGGTCACGCCGGACGTCGACGCCGCGCTGCGGTTCTACGGTCCCCTGCTCGGCTGGGAGCGCAGCGACGAGCTGGGCGCGGGCATGGCGCGCGTGCCCGGGTACGGCGACCACCTGGCCCGCACGGTCGACGCCGGCATCCACGAGCGGCAGGAGCACGTGCCGCCGGGGTTCGCCGACGTCGTCGCGGGCGTGCTGCCGGGCGGCGGGCCCGCGCACTGGTCGGTCGCCTTCGCCGTCGGCGACCGCGACGCGTCGGCCGCGGTCGCCGAACGGGGTGGCGCCGTCGTCCTCGACACCCAGGACACCGAGTGGACCAAGGAGGCGACGATCCGGGACCCGCTCGGCGCGGAGCTGGTGCTGTCGCAGTTCGATCCGCCGGAGTCGTTCGTCGAGGCGGAGCGCCAGCCCGCTGCGGACTGACCCGGGCAAGTACTGACCCCGGGCTGGTGCTGAGCCGGGTAGGTGCTGAGCCGGCCGCGTGCAGGGTTGACCGCGGCTGAGCCGGCCGCCCGTTGGGCCAGGAGTGCCCTCGGTCGGGTCTCGGGGAGAGGCTTCGCGTTCTGTGAGGTGCCGGCTGACGTGAATCCGGTTCAGCCCAGCCACGTGTGATGCGGCTCAGCCGCATTGTTCAGGTCAGCCGCACCACACGTCACCGAGCCGAACGCAGTTCAGCTGAGCCGGCACCGCGCAGATCGCCGAGTTGAACCGCGACCGACCGGGACCACCAACGTGACCCTGGTCCCGGGCAGGGGGCTGCACCTACACTGGCTGGCGCGTGTTTGAAACGTTGCAATGGAGCTCGCTTTCTCGACATCGCCCACGCCTGGAGGCGCCATGACCCTCGACCGCAGACAGTTCCTCACCACCGCCGGCGTCGTGTCGACCGCCGCCGCCCTGCCCGTCGTGTCGACCGCCGCCGCGACGCCGGCGTCCGCCGCGCCGGGGCACGGCCGCATCCGGCTGACCGACCCGCTCGTGGAGAAGAAGACCGGCCCGCTCGGCATCGACGTCGACCGTCCCCGCTTCTCCTGGACCGTCGAGTCCGACGGGCGCGGGGTGGAACAGACGGCCTACCGGCTGCGGCTGCGCACCAGCGGGCGACGGCCCCGCGCCGTGTGGGACAGCGGTGTGGTGCGCTCGCGCGAGTCGGCGAACGTCGCGTACGACGGGCCGGCGCTGCGGGCTGCGACGGAGTACACCTGGCAGGTCGACGTGACCACGAACCGCGGCAGCGCGACGACGTCGTCGTCGTTCCGCACCGGGCTGTACGCCGACGCCGACTGGGCCGGCGCCGCGTGGATCGGCAACGAGCGTGGCGCGGACGAGGTGACGGACCTGCGGTTCGACGACGCCTCGTGGATGTGGGCGGCCGAGGGCGACCTGGCCGGCCAGGACCGGGCCTTCCGGATCGTGCGGTCGGCGCCCGAGGGGACGACGGCGACGCGCGCCGAGGTGCTGATCACCGCGGACGACTCGTACACGCTCTGGGTGGACGGCACCGAGCTGGGTGCCACCGAACCCGCCGAGAACGGCTGGCAGGGCTCGCGCTTCCACGAGGCCGACCTCTCCGGTGCGACCACCGTGGTCGCCGTGCGCGGCACCAACGACGCGGTCAGCGCGGGTGCGGTGCTCGCCGTCGTGCGCCTGACATACGCGGACGGGACGACGGCGACCCTGACGTCCGGGAGCGACTGGCGGGCCGCGACGGACTTCCCCGACGACTTCGCGCGCCCGGACCTCGACGACTCGGGCTGGTCACCGGCCCAGGAGATCGCAGCGTACGGCGCGGGCCCGTGGGGGAGCGGCGTCCGGCTGCCGGCCCGCGACCCGCTGCCGGCGCCGCTGCTGCGCAAGGAGTTCGACGTCGCACCCGGGCTGGAGCGGGCCACGCTGTACCTGGCGGCGGGCGGGTACGCGGACGTGTCGCTGAACGGCCGTCCCGCCGACGACCAGGTGCTCGCGCCGGGGTTCACCGACTACGACGACACCGTGCAGTACACCGCGACCGACCTGACCCGGCGCCTGGGCCGCGGGCGGAACACGCTGGGTCTGGAGCTGGGCCGCGGCTTCTACGGGATGACCGGCGGCAACGTGTGGCGGTGGGAGTCGCCGCCGTGGCACGACGAGCCCGTGGTGCGCGCCGTGCTGCGCCTGGAGTACGCCGGGGGCGCCGTCGAGCACGTGGTCACGGACGACACCTGGCGGCTCCACCCCGGGCCCACGGTCTTCGACGACCTCTACGGCGGCGAGGCGTACGACGCGCGCCGGACCCTGCCCGGCTGGGACACGACCGGGTTCGACGACGGCGACTGGGCTCCGGCGGGCGTGGCGCCCGGTCCGCGCGGCGTGCTCGTCAACCAGCGCCAGCAGCCGATCACCGTGGCCGAGTCGCTGCCCGCCGTCGAGGTCACCGAGCCCGAGCCGGGCGTCTACGTCGTGAAGTTCCCGCGCGTGATCGCGGGCTGGGTGCGGTACACGGCGACGGGGCCCGCCGGGGCGACGATCAGGGCCGCCCACGGCGAGAAGCTGACGGCCACGGGGCGCGTGAACACGAGCAACAACGGCGGGTTCCAGGCGGGCTTCCAGACCGACCGGTTCACGCTGGCGGGCACGGGTGGCCCCGAGACCTGGGAGCCGCGGTTCTCGTACAAGGGATTCCAGTACATCGAGGTGACCGGCTGGCCGCAGGACGGCCCGCCGCCGCTGTCCGCCTTCACGGCGCGCGTGGTGCACACGGCGGCTGCCGAGACCGGCCGGTTCGACAGCTCCAGCGAGATCATGAACCGCACCCACCGGGCCGTGGTGGACACCATGAAGAACAACATCCACGGCATCCCGACCGACACCCCGATGTTCGAGAAGAACGGCTGGACCGGCGACGCCGCGCTCGGCGCCGAGATGTTCCTCATGAACCTCGACGTGCACGAGCTGTTCGCCAAGTGGTTGCGCGACGTGCACGAGACCCGGGACGCGCAGGGCCGGCCTCTGGTCATCGCGCCCAGCTCCGCCGACTGGGGCGAGTGGGGCGTGTGCCCGCCCTGGCACGCGGCGTACGTGATGATCCCCTGGTGGCTCTACCAGTACGGCGGCGACGACCGCGTGCTGAACGAGTGCTACGACGGCATGAAGCGGTACGTCGACCTGGAGTTCGACCGGTCGCAGGGCGGTATCGTGCCCGACGCGCGGCTCGGTGACTGGGTCAGCCCCGAGGCGAGCCCGGCTGGCGGAAACGCGCCCGAGGACCTGCGCATCTCCGCCACCGCATTCCTCTACGCCATGACGCTGTACCTGCGGCGCAGCGCCGGATACCTCGGCAGGGCGGCCGACGTCGAGCACTTCGCCCGCAACGCCGCCACGATCAAGGCCGCGTTCAACGACACCTTCCTCGACCGCGCCGCCGGGCACTACCGGGGCCAGGGCGACCGGGGCTACCGGCAGACGCACAACGTGCTCGCCGTGGAGTTCGGCCTGACGCCCGACGCCGAGACGACGCGCCGGGTGGTGGACAGCCTGGTGGCCGACATCCGCGCCAAGGGCACGAAGCTCAACACCGGTGTGCTCGGTACCAAGTGGCTCCTGCCGGTGCTTACCCGGCACGGGCGCGCCGACGTCGCCTGCGAGCTCGCCGTGCAGACCGGCTACCCGAGCTGGGGCTACATGATCGAGAACGGCGCAACCTCCATGTGGGAGCACTGGTCGCTGGAGGCGCGCTCCTACGGGCACTACTTCCTGGGCACCGTGGACGACTGGTTCTACCAGCACGTCGCCGGCATCCAGGCCTCGCCCGACACCGGGTACCGGGACATCACGATCGCCCCGGCGGTCACCGAGCACCTGGACCGGGCGAGCGCGTCGATCCGGACTCCGTACGGCGCGGTGGCCAGCGCCTGGCGGCGTACGGGCGGCCGGCTGCGGCTGACCGTCACCGTCCCGGTCGGCTCGACGGCGACGGTGCTCCTGCCGGTCGCCGACGCCGGCGCGGTGACCGAGCAGGGCCGCCCGCTGTCGCACGCCGAGGGCGTCACCGACGTCGCGGTCGCCGACGGTACCGTCCGGGTGCGGGTGGGCTCCGGCCGCTACACCTTCGTCGCTTAGCTGTCCACGCGCGCCGGGCCGGCCGTAGGGACCGGTGCTCCCGGTTCCCACTGGTGCTCCCGGCGCACGCCGGGCGGACGAGGTGCGTGGCGGGGCCTCGGGGTCGTGCGGCGTAGCGGGCGGGGTGCGCGTGGCGACGTGGTGCGCGTGGCGGGCGAGGTGCGCGTGGCGACGTAGCGGACGTAGCGGACGTGGCGCGCGTGGTGGGGCCCCGCGGCTGTCCGGCGGTGCGGACGGACATGACGCCTCGCCGGTCGCGCGACAGCTCCGGAGCGACTTTGTTTTTCGCAGGGTGCCGGCCCAGGTGCACTGCGTTCAGCCTGGCACCGCCTGATGCGGCTCAGCCGAACAATGCTGCTCAGCCGGAGAAGGCGGTGCCAGGCTGAACGCGATTCACCTCAGCCGGCACCCTGCCGAACACGAAGGCTCGCTCCGGAAGGCGCGGGTTCAGACGCGAGTCGCGTGCACGTCGCGCGCGGTGACGCGGACCGTGCCGGGCGGCCGTGCGGTGGCGCGGGTGACGACGATGCGGATCGCGCCGGGCGGCCGTGCGGTGGGGCGGGTGACGACGATGCGGATCGCGCCGGGCGGCCGTGCGGTCGGGCGGGTGACGACGATGCGGATCGCGCCAGGTGGCTCGCGCGGTCGGGCGGGTGACGGCCGCGCGGACCGCGCCGGGCGGGTGGTCGGCGCCGTTCGGTCAGCCGGGCAGGGGCGCCCCGGGGAATGCCTTGCCCGGGTTGAGGAGGCCGTGCGGGTCGAGGGCGTCCTTGACCGCGCGGTGCATCGCCAGCACCACGGGACTGAGCTCCGCCGCCGCGCCCGGCAGCTTGAGCAGGCCCACGCCGTGCTCGCCCGTGACCGTGCCGCCCAGAGCGCGGCACTCGTCGACGATCCGGTCGAACGCCACCTTGGCGCGGGCCTTGGCGGCGTCGTCGCCCTCCGGCGCGATGATCAGCGGGTGCAGGTTGCCGTCGCCCGCGTGCGCGATGTTCGCGATCACGACGTCGGCCTCGCGCGCGATGCTCTCGATGCGGCCGAGCATCGCGGGAACCGCGCCGCGGGGCACGCAGACGTCCTCCGTGAGCACGGGGCCGAGCCGCTCCAGCGCGGGGTAGGCGAGGCGTCGTGCGAGGAACAGCCGGTCGGTCTCGTCCGGTGTGAAGGCGCGCTCGACGTGCGTGCCGCCCGCCCCCTCGAAGAGGGCGGCCACGCGGTCCGCCAGGGCCTCGCCGGCCGCGCCGGGCTCGTCGACCTTCGCGAGCAGGAGCGCCGCCGCGCCCTCGGGCAGCGTCCAGCCCTGCCAGTCGGCGACGGCGCGCAGGCAGGTGCTGTCGATGAGCTCCAGCGCGGCGGGCACGATCCCCGCGGCCGAGACGGCGGCCACGGCGTTCCCGGCGTCGGGCAGCGAACCGAACCAGCCCACGACCGCCCGGTCCTCACGCCCGGCGAGCGGGCGCAGCTTGAGGGTGACGTCCACGACGACGCCGAGCGTGCCCTCCGACCCGACCATGAGCCCGGTGAGGTCGTAGCCCGTCACGCCCTTGGCGGTGGTGCGGCCGAGCCGGGCGACCGAGCCGTCCGCGAGCACCACGGTCATCCCCAGCACGTAGTCGCGGGTGACGCCGTACTTGACGCAGCACAGTCCGCCGGCGTTCGTGGCGACGTTGCCGCCGATCGTGGAGATCGCCTGGCTGGCCGGGTCGGGCGGGTACCAGAGGCCGTGCGCGGCCACGTGCCGGCGCAGGTCGTCGTTGAGCACGCCCGCCTCGACCACGGCGTAGCGCTCGTCCACGTTCACCTCGCGGATGCGGGTCATGCGCTCGAGCGAGAGCACGACCGCGCCTGCCACGGCGTTCGCCCCGCCGGACAGGCCCGTGCCGGCGCCGCGCGGCACAACGGGTGCGCCGTGCTCGGCGGCGGCGCGGACGGTGGCGACGACGTCGTCCAGGCCGGTCGCGAGCACGACCGCGGCCGGCGGGGCCCAGTCGGCCCACTCGGCGTCGTCGTGGGCGTACCGGTCGAGGTCCGGGCCGTCCGTGAGGACGGTGCCGTCGGGCAGGGCGGTCTGGAGCGCCGCGACGAGCGCGGGGAGTTCGGTGCGGGTCATCGGTCTCGGATCGTATCCCCGTCAGTCCTCGCGGCCCGGTCGCGACGAGCGCAGCCGTTTGGTGTCGGAGCGCTGCTTCTTGGCGGCCAGCCGCCGCTCCTGCGAGCCGCGGGTCGCCCGGGTGGCCCTTCGGGCGCGGGGGCCCGGGGCCAGCGCGTCGGCGACGAGCGCGGCCAGGCGTGTCGCGGCCGCGGAGCGGTTGCGTCGCTGCTCGCGGTGCTCGGAGGCGACGACGGTGAGCACGCCGTCGGACAGGCGCCCCGCGAGCCGTTCGGTGAGGCGTTGCCGCTGCCTCTCGTCCAGGACGGCGGAGCCGCGCAGGTCCCAGGACAGCTCGACGCGCGAGTCGGTGGTGTTGACGCCCTGGCCGCCCGGCCCGGACGACCGGGAGAAGCGTTCGGTGAGCTCCGCCCGGGGGATGGTCAGCGCCGGGGTGACGGGGAGGCCGGGGCGTGCGGGTGCGGGCATGCGCCCATCGTCTCGCGACCGGGGCGGGCGGTCGAGCAGATACCTTCTCGGTGCTTTATAGAAAGCGCGCCGGAATGTCTACCGGAACACGAAGAAGTGCGTTGACGCACCGTGTGTTGCGCTGTGCGCACACGAGCGAAAGAAAAGGGAAGGGCTCCCCCACGGAATACCGTGGGGGAGCCCTTCTGCTGGGGGAACGACTCCAGCGATCTTCGGCGTCGTGCC
The DNA here is from genome assembly GCF_024171955.1 of Promicromonospora thailandica. GTDB lineage: Bacteria > Actinomycetota > Actinomycetes > Actinomycetales > Cellulomonadaceae > Promicromonospora > Promicromonospora thailandica. The sequence goes on from NZ_JAMTCS010000009.1 coordinate 30,513, forward strand.
AGGTCAGAGACCCAGCAGGCACAGCACCTGCGAGACCGTGATGCCCAGGTTGCAGACCAGGTTGGCGACGATGTCGATGAGGCTCATGTGCGAGCTCCTTTTCATGAAATGGGGATCACGGACGTTTGCCCGTGAGTCGAACGGTGTTCGCGTTCCATACGTTAAGTAGGCGAGACGGACAGTGCAACGTGAATGGGATATTAGTTGTTAAAGCGCGAAATGCGTGACGGCGTGATAGTGGCCCGGGGCGACAGCGGCGACCCGGTGGAGCGGCTCCGACGGCGATTCCTGACCGGGCGACGAGGCCCGGCCCGGCGGGGACACTGGACCCATGGCGACGACGAGCGCGGGACTGCTGCTGTACCGGCGCACGCCCGGCGGGTTCGAGGTGCTGCTCGGCCACATGGGCGGGCCGTTCTGGGCCCGCAAGGACGAGGGCGCGTGGACGGTGCTCAAGGGCGAGCTCGAACCCGGCGAGGACCCTCATGCCGCGGCGCTGCGGGAGGCCGAGGAGGAGCTCGGCCTGGAGCTGCCGCCGGCGTCGGTCCCGGACCTCGCGCTCGGTGAGATCCGCCAGCGCGCCGGGAAGGTGGTCCACGCCTGGGCGCGGGAGTGGCCGGAGTCCGGGCCTGACCTGAGCCGGGTGCGGAGCAACACGATCGAGATCGAGTGGCCGCCCCGGTCCGGACGGCGCCTGGAGATGCCCGAGATCGACCGCGTCGCCTGGTTCGCGCCCGACGACGCCCGGCGGCTCGCCGTCCGCGCGCAGGCCGAGCTCGTCGACCGTCTGGAGGACGCGCTCGGGGGATGAGGCGCTCCCTGCCCGCCTCTGACCACAGCGGGCCCCGCCGGTGCTCCGGCGGGGCCCGCTGCTCAGGCGTCGTGCGAGATCAGGGCTCGATCGTCGGCACGAAGTTGTCCAGCAGGAACTGGCCCTCCTCGCCCGCCGGCAGCTCGCCCATGAAACGGGTGACGACGCCGGTCGTCTCCGACTGGACGAACACCTGGAAGTCGATCGTCTCCACCGACGGGTCGGCCCAGTGCCCGGTCTGCGCGGCGGTGAGCACGGCCTCCGAGGCGCCCTCGACGTCGATGGAGGAGGCGTACCAGCCGAGCTCGTTCAGCACCTCGGGGTCGGGCATCTCCTGGTCGTAGAACGGCGACTGCACCAGGATCCGCCAGTGCAGGTCGCCCCACTGGTCGGACACGGCGATCTCGGGCGACGTCCACTCGTGGCCCGCGCCGCCGTCGCCGACGATCGCCTCGCCGGCCCAGTCGGCCGGGACCTTGTAGCCCACGCCGTCGGTCTCGGTGGACTGCCACGTGTCGGTCGCGCCCTCGGTGGGCTCGCCCAGCTCGACCGGGATCCCGACCGGGTCGCAGCCGGGCAGGTCCGCGGCGGTGGCATGAGCGGGAACCTGGGCGGTCGCGGAGCAGGCGACGGCGGACGGGGCGGCGACGGCGGCGGACGTCGCACCGGCCGCCAGGCCGACGGTGAGCGCGGACGTCAGGACGACGGAACGAACCTTCTTCTGTGTCGGTGTCATGTCATCAAAGACGCAGCACAGGGGTGAAAGGTTGTCTCCCTCGCGAGAATCTGTGCAGGTCAGCGTGGCTGAGCGCGCGTGAGCCCGGTCAGGTCGGCTCGCGGTCCAGGGTCAGGTTCCGCAGGTGCGGCAGCACGTCGTCGAGCCCCACCTCGATGCGGCTGTACACCTCGGGGTCGAGCACGGTGGTGCCGTCGAAGGCGCCGGCGCTCACGTAGAAGCCGACGGGCAGCACCGCGGCCTGGAAGAACCCGAACAGCGGCCGGAGCGCGTGCTCGATGACGAGCGCGTGCCGGTCGCTGCCCCCGGTCGCGGCGAGCACGACCGGCTTGTTCGCGAGGGCGTACTGGCCCACGTGGTCGAAGAAGTGCTTGAACAGGCCGGAGTAGGAGCCCCGGAAGACGGGTGTCGCCGCGACGACGACGTCCGCCTCCTCCACCGCGCGGTAGGCGGCCTCGACGTCGGGCGGGAAGTCTTCGCGCGCCAGGCCGCCGGTGAACCCGGGGCCGAGGCGGTAGACGTCGACGCGGCGCACCGTGATCGGGACGAGCTCCCCGAGCCGGGCGGTGATCAGGTCGGCCAGCGCCGCCGTCTTTGAGGGCTCGCTGGGGCTGCCGTTGACGACGACGACGTCGAGCGGGCGGCTCATGCCGCTGCCCCGGCGCGCCGCTCCACCTCGCGCCGGACGACGGGCGCCACCTCGGTGCCCAGCCGCTCGATCGCGGCGAGGTGCTCGGCGTGCGGCACGCCGCCGAACCCCATCTGGAGCACCACCCGGTCGAGCCCGTAGGTGAGGTGGAACCGCATGATCTTGTCGATCACCTCCTGCGGGCTGCCCACCAGCATGCCGCCGGCCGGCGCGGTCTGGGCGTCGAAGGCGGGGCGGGGGAGCGCGAAGCCCGCGCCGCGCTGGTGGTTGTTCTCCATCATGCCCACGCGGAACGCGGGGTACATGGTGTCGCGGGCGCCCTGGCTGGTCGCGCCGACGAAGCCGCCCGTGCTCACGCTGATGCGCAGCGCGTCGACGTCGTGCCCGGCGTCGGCGGCGGCCTGCCGGTACAGCTCGACGGGCCGCACGAAGCTGTCGACCGGCCCGAGCAGGAGGGCGAGCGCGAGGGGCAGGCCCAGCGTCCCGGTGCGGACCGCCGACGCCGGTGTGCCGCCGACCCCCACCCAGACGGGCAGCTCGCCCAGGGGCCGGGGCGCGATGTCGAGGCCGGTCAGTGCGTGGGTGAACCGGCCGCCCGGCCACCGGGCAGGGTTGCCGGCGCGGATGGCCAGGAGGGCGTCGAGCTTCTCGCGGAACAGGTCCGAGTAGTCGGCGAGGTCGTAGCCGAACAGCGGGAACGACTCGGTGTAGGAGCCGCGGCCCGCGATGATCTCCGCGCGTCCGCCGGAGATGAGGTCGAGCGTCGCGAAGTCCTGGAAGACCCGGATCGGGTCGTCGGAGCTCAGCACGGTGACCGCGCTGGCCAGGCGGATGCGCTCGGTGCGCGTGGCGATCGCCGAGAGCACGACGGGCGGCGCCGAGACGAAGAAGTCGGAACGGTGGTGCTCGCCGACGCCGAAGACGTCGAGCCCCACCTGGTCCGCGAGCGTCGCGGCCTCCAGGGTCTCCCGCATCCGGGTCTGCGCCGACGGGCTGCGACCCGTGACCGGGTCGGGGGTGATCTCGCCGAGCGTCATGATGCCGATCTCGAACTGCTGAGCCATGTCTCCGGTTCCTCTCGCACAATAGGTGAATCTTCACCATACTCTTCAGGTGAAGTTTCACCTAATGCCTCGTGCGGGGTAGAGTCGCCGCGTGGCTGACGTGACCGGGATCGAGCCGGAGGAGTGGGCGCTCTGGCGCGCGTTCCTCGTCTCGCACGCGCAGGTGTCGCGGCGCATCGACGCGCAGCTCCACCGCGACTCCGGGCTCGCCCAGGGCGAGTACGCCACGATGACGTCGATCCTGGAGGCGCCCGGCCGCAGGCTGCGCGTCGGCCAGATCGCCGCTGCGCTCGGCTGGGAGAAGAGCCGGGCCTCGCACCTGGTCGGCCGCATGGAGCGGCGCGGGCTGCTCGCCCGCGAGGTCTGCGCCGACGACGCGCGGGCCACGGACATCACCGTCACGCCGGAGGGGCGCCGGGCCTACCTCGGCGCCGTGCGGGGCCACGCCGCCGAGGTGCGGCGGGTCTTCCTCGACCACGTCCGCCCGGAGGAGCGCGCGGTGGTCACCGACGTGCTCACGCGAGTCCTGGACAACCTGGGCCCGACGCCCTGACGGCGGCGCCGAGATCGGTCGGTCGCCCCGAGATCGGTCGCTCGATGGACCGATCTCGGGGCAACCGACCGATCTCGGCGCCGCCCGGGATGGGTGGCGCTGGTCAGGCGCGGGGGACCAGGGTGCGGAGCTCCTCGAGCAGCTCGATCTGGACGTCCAGCGGCTCGGGTGACGGCCACGCGAACATGACGGCGTCGACGCCCCGCTCGCGCAGCGGCTCGATGTCCGCGGCGATCTGCTTCGGGGTGCCGCCCAGGTACGGGTGGTCGCCGCTGTCGGCGGTGGCGACCATGGGGGAGTTGGACTGGGCCGTGACGGTCAGGGCGGCGGCGTCCCGGCCGAGCCGCTCGGCCTCCGTGCGGAACCGGGTCGTCATCCGCGTGACGTCGTCCAGCGAGAGCGAGACGGGCGTGATGCCGTCGGCGATGCGGGCCGCCCGGTCGATGCCGGCGTCCGTGAACGCACCCATGACGATCGGGATGTCGCCGTGCACGGGCTTCGGATTGATCTCCGAGGGCTCGATCGAGTAGAAGCGGCCCTCGTACTCGACGGGGTCGGGTCCCCAGGCGGCGCGGATCGCCGCGACGATGTCGTCCATGCCGGCGCCGCGGCGCTTCCAGGGGATGTTCGCGGTCGCGTACTCCTGCGCCATGGAGCCCTGGCCGAAGCCCGCGATCACGCGGCCGCCGCCGCTGAACTGGTCGAGTGTGGCGAACCGGCGCGCCAGCACCACGGGTGGGTGCAGCAGTGCGGTGATGATGCTCGTGCCCAGGGTGATCCGGCTGGTGAGCGCTGCCACGTGGCTCAGCGTCTGCAGCGGTTCATAGGTGGTCCGGTAGATCTCGGGGGCGGGTCCGAGCGTGCCGTCGGGGCCGGGCCAGACCGGGGCGATCGGGCGCAGCACCCGCTCGTAGGTCCACAGCGAGTCGTAGTCGAGCCGCTCGGCGGCCTGGGCGATCGTGGTGATGGCGGCGGGCGACGCGTGCGGCCCCGACACGGGCAGCATGATTCCTAGCTTCACGAGACTCTCTTTCGGCTGGAAGGTGCGTCGATCATAAGAATGCTTCAAGCTTGAAGTCAATCGTGAAGTAAGCCCGCACCGCAGACGTGTCAGACCCTCCGGCCACCCGGGGTGCCCGGAGGGTCTGACACGTGCGCGGTGGGTCAGCGCGGGGGCCAGGACTTGCCCGGCTCGACCCGGTCGGCGACGGCGCGGCCGATCCGGTCGAGCTGGGCGACCTGGTCGGCGTCGAGCGCGTCGAAGACGTACCTCCGCACGGCGCCGACGTGGCCGGGCGCAGCCTGCTCGACCAGTGCCATACCGGCGTCGGTCAGCGTGGCCACGGTGATGCGCGCGTTGTCGGGGCACGGCGTGCGGACCAGGAGGCCGCGCGTCTCCAGGCGCTTGGCCACGTTCGACAGCCGCGAGAGCGAGCCGTTGGCGAACTCGGCCAGGTCGCTCATGTGCATGTGCCGGCCGGGTGCCATGGACAGGGACGCGAGCACCACGTACTCGAAGTAGGACAGCCCGCTGTCGCGTTGCAGCTGCGCGTCGATGGCCCCGGGAAGCTTGAGCAGCAGCCACGACAAGGACACCCAGGCGTCGTTCTCCTGGGGCGTCAGCCACCGCACCTCGTCCCGGCCTTCCACGGCGCCCAGCGTACTGGCCGGCGCGCCGGTCGCCGTGGTCATCCGGCCCGCACCATGCCCGGCTCCGTGCGGCCGGCGACCCCCAGCACGTGGCGCACGAGGGTGTCCAGGACGGTGAGGCCGTCCGCGGACAGCACCGACTCCAGGTGACCCTGGACCGAGGCCACGCCCGGTCCGCGCAACGCGGTGAGCACGCCGTCGGCGTCGGCGGACGGCTCCAGCGCGAGCCGCGCCACGGGGTTGTCGGCGTCCGCCGCCACGACCGTGGCGAGCATCGCGCCGAAGGTGTTGTAGTAGCCGACGGCGGCCGGGGTGCCGAGCACGTCGGCCTCCAGCCGCACACCCTGCCGCGGTGCGGGCAGGGGCCGCACCGGGAACCCGGCGAGGCCCGCCAGCACCTGGTGGCTGAGGCAGACCGCGAGCAGCGGCAGGCCCGCGGCCACCCGCTCGTGGATGCGGCGGACGACGGCGGCGATGCGCGGGTCGGCCCCGTCGCGCGGGTCGCCCGGGCCGGGCCCGAGGACGACCAGGTCGTCGGCGAGCACGTCGGTGACGGCGTCCCACCGCACCACGCGCGCGTCCATGCCGAGGTGCCGCAGCTGGTGGGCGAGCATCGTCGTGAACTGGTCCTCGTGGTCGACCACGAGCACGCTGCGCCCCGCGAGCGGCGAGCCGGGCTCGGCGACGGCGGGCCCGTCGTCCTGCGGCCGCACCCAGAACTCGGCCAGCTGCCGGTTGCGGGCCGTCAGCGCCTCGGCCACGCCGTCCTGCGCGTTGAGGTCGACGACGGTGTCCGGGGCGGCGCCGCGCGGGATCAGCCCGAGCGAGGCGAGCACCCCGGACGCCTTGGCCCGGGTCTCGGCGACCTCGTGCTCGGGCACCGAGTGCCGCACGAGGGTGGCGCCGGCGGGGACCGACACGCGGCCGCCGTCGTGCAGGTAGGCCGTGCGGATCAGGATCGGGGCGTCGAGCGAGTAGGAGGTACCGTCCGGTTCGAACAGAGCCAGGAACCCCGAGTAGTAGCCGCGCGGGCGGGTCTCGTGGCGCGCGATCACCGTGCAGGCGTTCTCCATCGGCGAGCCCGTGACCGTCGGCGCGAACATGGTCAGCCGCAGCGCCTCGCGCGGGTCGGCGCTGGTGCGCCCCTCCAGGAGGTACTCCGTGTGGCTCAGGCGCGCCATCTGCTTGAGGTACGGCCCGAGGATGCGCCCGCCGCCAGGGCAGAGCGCGCTCATCATCTTCATCTCCTCGTCGACCACCATGAAGAGCTCCTCGTTCTCCTTGGTGTCGTGCAGGAACTCCAGCACGCCCTCGCGGGTGGGGCCCGTGGCGGGGTGGCGGTAGGTGCCGCTGATCGGGTTCATCCGGGCCACACCGTCGTGCAGGGTCAGGTGCCGCTCCGGCGTCGCGCCCGCGAGGGACACCGCCGCCGCGGCCGGCCCCGTGGCCTGCGCCGGTGCCGGGGCGTGCACCGCGAAGGTCCAGTACGAGCCGACCTCGTGCACGAGCAGCGCGCGGAACCAGGAGGTGAGGGCGGGCACGCGCGCCGCCTCGGTCCGGGCCTCGAAGCTGCGCATCACCACGAAGTTGGCGCCGGCGCCCTGCCCGATCTCGTCGTCGATCACGCGGCGCACGATCCCCGCGTACTCGTCGTCCGGGATGTCGAAGCCCCGCGGCTCGGCGGCCACGGGCTCGGGCGGCAGCGCGGCGAGGGCGTCCGGCAGCGGCACCCGCTCCCGCTCGCGCACCACGAGGCAGCGCAGCGGGGCGCCGTCGTCCTGCACGGTGAAACCGCGCTCGCGCGCCTGCCGGTAGGGGACGACGGCGAGCACGGGCGCGCCGTCGAGCGGGATGTCGCCGAGCAGGTCGGCGTCGACGACGTCGCCGGTCAGCACCTCGACGTCGGTGCCGCCGTGGCGGCGCAGGAGCGCGAAGGGGAGCGATCCGTCGGAGGCGAGGACGCGGTCGAGGAGGGGGTGCATGCGGGGACCTTCCTGGTGCGGGCCGCCCTGCCCGGACCGAAGGTCCTCGTCGGAGAGAAACGAGAACGACCGCCCCGGGGCGAGGCGGTCGTGGACGTGTGAGTGGATGCGTCGCGAACCCGCCTAGTCGGCGGGCCACCAGTCGAGGCAGATGCGGGGCGACGTCATGGCAGGAACGGTAGCCGGGTGCGGGCGAGGTGTCCACAGGGCGCGGGCGGTCCCGGCGGGACCACCCGCGCCCGGCCCCGTCACCGGCGCACGGTGACCTTGACCGTCGTCCAGTCCCGGGTGCCCTCGTCGTCGGTCGCGACGAGCCGCGCGGTGTACGTGCCCGGCTCGGCGTAGGTGTGCGTCGCGGCCGGACCCTGCGCCGTCGTCCCGTCGCCGAGATCCCAGGCGTAGGAGACGATCTCCCGGCCCTCCGGCGCCGCGGCGGACCCGGACAGGTCGACGGGGACGCCGGCCCGGACACCGCGGACGGGGTCGGCGGTGACGACCGGCGCCGTGTCGTCGGCGACGCCGCGGCCGTGGAACACGAGCCAGTCGAGACCGAGGTCGGCGCCGCCCTCGGGCTCGTGCCGGCTCGTGGCGACGAGGTACAGGGTGGTCTCGCCCTGCTCGCCGCGGATCCCGACCGTCGGGGAGACGACCTGCCCGGTCCCGGTCGCCGCGTCGAGGCGGACCCGGCCGAGCACGCGCCCGGTCGGGCTGCCCGTCCGCACCTCGACCGTCGCGTCGGCCGCACCGCGGACGGCGCCGACCGTGAGACCGTCGATGCCGCGCAGGTCGAGGGGGCCGAACGCGATCCAGTCGCCGTGGTCGACGTCGGTGACGAGCCGGCCGCCGCGGGCGTCCGCGCCGTCGGCCACCGTGACGCCCGAGCTGCCGGAGAAGAACTCCGCCTCCTTGTCGCGCACCTGCAGGCGGGCGGTGTCCTGCCCGGTCAGCTCCGGCACGTCCCCGGCGCCGAGGTCCTGGTAGCCCGCCCCGAGCACGGGGTAGACGTTCTGGCCCACGCCGTGGTCCGCGGGGTCGAGGAACACCGCCCCGGCGCAGCCCGTGTAGTTGTCCAGGGGGTGCGCGTGCGCGTCGTGCCCGAGCATGGTGCTCACCGTGACGCGCTCGCAGTCGATGGTGCCCGCCCCGGTGGACCCGTCCTCGGCGTCGGACACGTCGACCGAGTACTCGACGGTGTCACCGAGCTCGGCGAAGCCGCCGTGCACGGGTGCCCCGAAGGAGACGTCGGGCCGGGTGTTGCCCGCCGTGATCTTCTGCACGGAGACGCCGGTGAACCCCTCGCCGTCCGTGACCGTCAGCCGCGCGCTGAACTGGCCGCGCGTCGTGTAGGTGTGCGTGGGGGCGGCCTGCGTGGAGTCGACGACGCCGTCGTTCTCGAAGTCCCACGCGTACGTGATGTCGAGGCCGTCGGGGCTCTCGCTGGCCGCGCCGTCGAACGCGACGGTCAGCGGCTCCGGACCCGAGTCGACGTCGGCCGTGAACCGCGAGATCGGCCGGCGGCCGTCGGCGGCGTAGTCGATGCGGTAGATGCCGGCGTCGGTGTTGCTGCTGCCGCGCCCGGCGCCCGAGCCGACGCCGAAGTCGATGACGTAGAGCGAGCCGTCGGGCCCGAACTCCGCCTCGAACGGGGCCACGAACGTCTCGTCGGGCAGGAACGGGTCGATCGAGAGCAGCTCGCCGGTGGCCTCGTCGAGCGAGAGCGTGCGGTAGAAGTTGCGCGCGTACTCCGAGACGAACCACGTGCCGTCGAAGTCCGCCGGGAACTTCGTCTTCACGTCGAGGTCCGGGTCGTAGCGGTACACCGGCCCGCCCATCGGGGCCGCTCCGCCGGAGCCCATCTCGGGGAACTCCTCGGACGGCCCGTAGCCGTACCAGACCAGCGGCTCCTGCGACGGCGGCAGCTCGCGCAGCCCCGTGTTGTTGGGGGAGTCGTTGACGGGGTGGGCGCAGTCGAACGGTTCGCCCGAGACCCCGGTGGCGAAGTCGTAGTCGATGTACGCCTGGTTGTCGGCGTGGCAGTACGGCCAGCCGTGGTTGCCCGGTTCGGTCATCCGGATGAGCTCGACCTGGCCGTCGGGACCGCGCAGCGGGTCGGCGACGCGGGCGTCCGGCCCGTAGTCGCCCACCAGCACCGCCCCGGTGCCGGGGTCGACGGTGATCCGGAACGGGTTGCGGAAGCCCATGCCGTAGATCTCCGGGCGGGTGCCCTCGGTGCCCGGCGCGAACAGGTTGCCGTCCGGGACCGTGTAGGTGCCGTCGTCCTGCGGGGTGATCCGCAGGATCTTGCCGCGCAGGTCGTTCGTGTTGGCGGACGTGCCCTGCGCGTCCCAGCCCCGGCGGCCGGGCCGCTCGTCGATCGGGGTGTAGCCCTGCTGGTCGAACGGGTCGGAGTTGTCGCCGGTGGCCACGTACAGGTCGCCGTCGGGACCCATGGCGAGCGAGCCGGCCATGTGCGAGTTGGCGCGGCCCTCGCCGCGCCAGATGGTGTAGTCGAGCAGGCGCTCTTCCGACGCCGGGTCGATCGTGTCGTCGGGCCCCATCGTGAACCGCGAGAGGTTCATCCGCGCGACGTCGGGGTCGCTCCACAGCAGGTACAGCCACCCGTTGTCGGTGAAGTCCGGGTCCAGGGTCAGGCCCAGCAGGCCGTCCGACTGCGTGAGCAGGTCCAGGGAGTAGTCCAGGTCCAGGGCCGTGGTCTGGCGCAGCGTGTCCTGATCCAGCACGATCACCTGGCCCGTGCGCTGGATGTAGACGACGCGGCCGTCGTCGGCCACGTCGAGCTCGAACGGGTCGGCCAGGCCCTCGGTGACCAGGGGCACCTTGTCGAACTGGAGGTCGGCGTCGTGCGCCGTGGCGGCCGTCGTGGCGGGGACCAGGGCGCCGAGCGCGACGACCAGGCCGGTCGTCGCGGCCAGGGCCCGGCGGTGTGCCCGGCGGTGGAGTATCCAGCGGTGTGGTGCGGACATCAACACTCCCTCGTGCTGGTCGGATCGGGGTGGGGGGCGGGGCGCGCGCTCAGTAGCGCAGTGCCGACAGGTAGCCGAGGCTCGTGCACGCGGACGTCACGCCGTCCGGCGTCGGCTGGTCGTGCTCGGTGAACCCGTAGCGGACGCCGGCCGACGGGGCGGCGGCGAAGATCGCGGCGAAGTCGATGGTCCCGGCGCCGACGTCGGCGAAGGAGCCGTCCTCCGCGATGTCCTTGAGGTGCAGCAGCTCGAACCGGCCCGGGTACCGCTCGAACAGGTCCGTGGCGTGCGTGTCCGTGCTGGCCGCCCAGTACACGTCGAGCTCCATGGTCACGAACGCGGGGTTCGTCTCGCGGACCAGCACGTCGTACCCGGTGACGCCGTCCTCGGCCGTCTCGAACTCGAAACCGTGGTTGTGGTACGCGACCCGGATGCCCTCGGGCGCCAGCCGCTCGCCCGCCTCGTTCAGGAGCGCGGCCGTGCGGGAGTAGTCCTGGAGGTCCCACGCGTCCGAGCCGGACACGCGCACGTACCGCGCCCCGATCGCGTGCGCCTCGGCGGCCACCAGGTCGAGGTCGTGCTCCAGGTTCGCCAGGCTCACGCCGAGGGACGGCACCGTCAGGCCCGCCTCCCGCGTGAGCGGCGCCAGCCCGGCCGCCGGGTAGCCGTAGAAGTTGCCGGCGCTGCCCGAGGGCTCGATGTTCCGGAAGCCGCACGCGGCCAGCGCCCCGAGCGTCCCGGCGGCGTCGGTGGGCATGGTCGCGCGGACCGTGTACCCCACCAGGCCGATCGCGGACAGGTCGACCGACCGCCGCCCGGTGACCGGGTGGGGGCGGCCGACGGCGGAGCCCGCGGCGGCGCGGACCACGTCCCGGCGCTCGCCGCGGGTCAGGACCCCGTCGTGCACCAGGTCCCGGGTCACCGAGTCGACCGTCCGGACGAACCGGCCGTGCGTCGTGAACGGCGCCCCGGCCATGATCTGGTCCATGACGGTGCAGCCGCCGCCGGTGTCGCGGTTCGGCACGCCGGAGTCGGACGCGGCGCCGAACCAGACCGTGGCCGCGCTGGTCCAGCCGTAGGGGCAGGCGTCCGCCTGCGCCGTCGCGGACGGGGCCAGCAGCGGGAGCGACAGCGCGGCGGCCAGCGCGGCCGCGAGCCACTGCCGGGTCGCGCGTGGGGAACGGGTAGTGCGTTTCATCGGACGAACCTCTCCGTCGAGGGACCAGATCAGGTGGGTGGTCGGAGCCGGGTCAGCGGACGGTCAGGTGGGCCGTCGTTGTGCTCCGCCGGTAGGCCGTGTCGCCGAGGTACTCGACGGACACGGGGTGGACGCCGGGCTCCAGGCCCGTGGTCGGGAGCCGGAGCCGGGCCGGGCCACGGCCGAGCGGGGCGGTGACCGACGTGTCCCCGACGGTGACCCGGACGGTGCCCGTCGGTGCCGGGCGGCCCCTGGCCCCGGTCACCTTCACCACGGCGTGCGCGTCACGGCCCGCCTCGACCGCGGGCGGCGCGAGCCGTGCGGAGACGCCCGACGCCAGGCCCTGCCGGGTGGACTCCTGCTCGGGAAGCCGCTCGATCCAGACGTTGCGGAACCGCGGGTTGAGGCCGGGGTCGCCGTGGTCCTGCAGCCGGACGTGGCCGGGCGCCGGACCCTCCTCCCGGCCGTTGCCGGTCTTGCCGTCGATCGCCACGTCGTCGTGCACGAGCTGCCCGTTCCACCACAGGGACAGGCGCGCGTCCTCGGACTTCGTGCCGTCCGGGGCGAAGCGGGCGGCGCGGAAGACGAGGTCGTACGTCTGCCACGTGCCCATGGCGGTCGCCGCGTTCACGTCCGGGGCCTTCTTCAGGTAGACCGAGCCGGCGTCGTTCGTGGCCGGCGGGTCGATGCCGAAGGACTCCAGCACCTGCACCTCGTAGCGCTCCTGGATGTAGATGCCGCTGTTGCCGCGGGCCTGGCCCGTGACGTCGTCCGCGTGCTCCGGCTGGTACCACTCGGCGTGCATCCGGAAGTCGCCGAACGTCTCCTTCGTGCGGATGTCGCCGCCGAAGGACTCCATGGAGCCGTCCGCCACCGGCCACGTCGCGGGCCCGCCGCCCACCTTCTCCCAGGCGTCGAGGTCGCCGCCGTCGAACAGCGGGACGCGCTGCGTGGGAGTGACCGTCAGGCTGTCGAGGTTGACGTGTCCCACGTCGTCGGCGTCGTACGCGTAGGCGATCGTGTTGGCACCCTCCCTCAGCTCGACGGTCTCCGACTGGGTCGCCCACGTGGACCAGCTCACGGTGCTGTCGAGCCACACCTGCTTCTGCTTCACGCCGTTGACGTACAGGCTCATCGACCGCGGCACCGGGCTCGGGTCGGAGTTCTGGCCGCTCGCGTAGCGCAGCGCTAGATCGTGCGGCCCCGCCTCGTCGGTGCGGACGGCGAACGTGGTGCGCGCGCCCGGCTCCCAGTTGCGGTCGACGAACCCGGCGCCCGAGTACCCGGGGTGGTTGGTGTTCCAGCCGGCCCCGCCCGAGAGGTCCGCGGCCTCGGCCTCGTAGACCGGCGGCGGGGTGGACCCGTCCGGCAGCCGGCTGAGCGTGTACCAGGCCTCGGTGCTCCACAGCTGCGTGCCGTCCTCGGCAGTGAACGGCTCCGGGGCGTGCGGGGAGTGCACGTGGACCACGCGGCCGGGGCGCAGTCCGTCGATCCCGAGCGTGACCGTGCGGCGGTCCTGCGACAGGGTGGCCGAGGTGACCTCGAGGGTCTCCTCGTCGACCTTGGGCCCGCCGTACTGCGGTGTCGACACGTAGCGCCACTGGGCCACCGCGTACCTCTGCGCCAGGTCCTGCGCGGTCTCGTCCGACAGCGGCTTGGTGTACTCGATCTCGAACCCGCCGTCCACGGCGCGCATCTCCAGCATGTCGAACGCGCGGCTCTCGTCGAAGGTGAGCCTCTGCAGGCCGTAGCCGAGCTTCCCGGCCTGGCCCCAGTTGCCCGACCAGCCGATGCCGCCCACGTAGACGGAGCCGTCCGGGCCCACGCTCGTGCGGCTCACGCCCGACTCCAGGCCCTGCGTCATGCGGAACACGGCGCCCTGCTCCTGGCCCGCGACGTCCTCCAGGTAGACGCGCTGCAGGCCGCCGTACGTGACGTCACCGATCGCCATCTGCCCGGCGAACACGCCCTCGGTGAGGATCACGGGGTTGCTCGGCGAGTTCGAGATCTCGCCGTGCGGCATCCACAGCACCGGCTCGGTCACGGGCTGGTCGTCGTACGGGCCGTCCGGGTTGGTGTAGTGGTTCCAGAACGCGCCCTCCTGCACGCGCACCAGCTTCGACGTCGGCACGTGCATGCCCTGGTTGTCGGTGACGTACATGCCGCCGTCCGCGCCGAAGCCGAGGCCGTTCGGGGTGCGCAGGCCGCCCGCGAGGTACTCGACCTCGCCGGTGTCCTCGTCGATCTTGAGCACCGAGCCGCGGTTCTCCACGAGCTGCGGGTCGCGCGTGGCACCGCCGGGCACCATCGCGATGCCCGTGGTGACGTAGAAGTAGCCGTCCTCGTACAGCAGGCCGAACGCGAACTCGTGGTAGTTGCCGCCGAACGGCCACGTCGCCACCTGGCGGTACTCGTCGGTGACCTCGTCGCCGTCGGTGTCCACGAGCTCGGTCAGGCCGTGCTTCTCGGAGACGTAGATCCGGCCGTCGACCACCGTCAGGCCCATCGGTTCCTGGAGCTCCTCGGCGATCTTCGTGTACGTCACGTCCTCGGCGCCTCCGCCGCCCGTCACGTTCTCCACGAGGTAGACCTCGCCGAGCACGGTCTCGCGGTCGCCACCCCAGGTGGCGATGGCCATGCGGCCGTCGGGCAGCCAGTCCATGCCGGTGACCTGCGGCTCGAAGCCGTCCGGGCGCAGGTTCGTGAGCGTGTAGTCGGGGTGCACCTCGGTCAGCGGCAGGCCGTCGCCCGGCGACTCGGTGACGCCCTCGCACTGCTTGCGTCCCGGCGAGGTGACGCGCGTGACGTCGGCATCGGTGCTCAGCACCGTGCTCGGCACCACGGCGAACTCGTCGGCGCCCGGCGGGCGCCACTCCAGGGTGAGCCGCTGGTCGAAGTCGCCGTCGAAGTGGTCGATGCGCAGGGCGTGGTAGCCGGCCTCCAGGTCGGCCGACCCGTCCTTGGGCGTGGCCCCGTGCTTGCCCGGGTGGTCCACCACCAGGGTGTCGTCCAGCAGCAGTCGTCCGCCGTCGTCGCTCGTGAGCCGGAACTCGTGGGCGCCCGCCTCGGGCACGTTCAGGTAGCCGGTCACCTCGGTGACGAACCGGTCGGTCAGGCCGAAGTCCTCGGGCGTGCGCCAGTCGATCGTGGGCATCAGCCGGTCGACGTTCGGGGTCTGGCCCGGCTTGAGCGTGCAGTAGTCCTCCAGCGGCACCTGCACGTCGAAGACGCGCATCGTGACGCCGGGCTCCTGCGGCCGGGTCGGGTCGGTCGCCGCGTGCGCTGTGCCCAGGGTGCCGGCCTGGGCCGGGAGCACGGTGAGCGGTAGGGCGAGTGCGCCGAGCATCGCGGCGAGCATGCGGTGGGGCGATCTGCGTTCCGGCCTGCGTTCCGGTCTGCTGTCCATGGGCCTGCCTCTCCGTCGAGGACCTTGCCTGCCGCCCGTCACTATGCGGCGGGCGCAGACCCCGGACAACGAGTTGCCACTTGTTGCCCCTGCCCAGGCGAGCCCCAGGCGCCGCCCAGCAGGACCCTCAGCCGCGCCGCGCGGTCGAGCCCCGCTCGACGAGCTTGGCCGGCAGCAGGGCGGGCACCGAGAGGGCGGGTGACAGGGTCGGGGACGGGTTGCGCAGCTGGTTCAGCAGCCGCTGGACGGCGAACGTGCCGAAGTGGCGCAGCGGTGCGGCGACGGTCGTCAGGGGCGGGGTGCAGAAGTCGGAGCCGAAGATGTTGTCGAAGCCGACCACGCTCACCTCGCGGGGGATGTCCACGCCCAGCCGGGTCAGCCCTCGCATGGCGCCGATCGCGACCAGGTCGTTGTACGCGACGGTCGCCGTCGCGGAGTGCGTGGTGAGCGCCTGGGCGGCCGAGAGGCCGCCGGCCAGCGTCGGCGCGAACGGGCCGAGCCGCCGGGCCCGCAGGCCGAGCTCCTGGGTCGCCTCGCGGAACGCGCGCCAGCGCATGCCGTCCGCCCACGACGCCTCCGGTCCGGCGAGATACGTGAGCCGGGTGTGCCCGAGACCGGCCAGGTGCTCGACGGCGCGACGCATGCCCTGGGCGTTGTCGGTGATCACGCTCGGCACGTCCGTGACCACGCGGTTCATCACGACCGTCGGACGCTGCTTGGCCACGGCGCGGATGGCGGAGTCCGAGAGCCGGGACGTGGCGAGCACGACGCCCTCGACCAGCGGCAGCGTGCGCTCCAGGGCCCGTCGCTCCGCACCGCCGGACTCGTGCGCGTCCACGACCAGCAGCGTGTAGCCCGAGTCGATGGCGGTCTTCTCGGCGCTGCGGATGATCTCGAAGAAGAACGGGTTGGTGAGGTCGGCCACGACGATCGCCAGCAGCGCGGTGCGCCCGTCGGGCAGCCCGCGGCCGATCGGGCTGGTGCGGTAACCGAGCTCGTGCGCGACCCGGCGGATGCGCTCGGCCGTCTCGGCGTTGACCCGCCCGGGGCGGGAGAACGCCCGCGAGACGGTCGAGGGAGCGACGCCGGCCACCCGGGCGACGTCGTAGATGGTCGGTCTGGCGTGAGAGGTCCCTGTTTCCCCGATTTCCCCAGTTTCGCCCATGCGCGGCGAGCGTACGTCGCGCGCCGGTGCGCGGCAACCATGTGCCGTGAACCCCATGGGTAGCGGCAGATCTTTGCCTGCCCGGCAAGAGGTGGCAACACCTTGACTGCTCAGGAGGGGCACCCTCGAATGACTGCATGACGACGCCCACCGACCCGCTCGACGCGCCGGCCGACGAGGCGGTCCAGGTCGAGGCCGCGGAGAGCGAGCTGCGGCGCCTCGGCCTCGACGACATCCGCGTGCGCCACCACGGCGACCTGGCGCGCCTCGAGGCGCCCCACCACGACCTGGCAGGCATGGCGGCCGAGCCCCTGCGCGGCGAGGTGCTCCGCGCCGTCCGCTCGGCGGGCTTCCGCTCGGTGGCCGTCGACCTGGAGCCCGTCGCCGACCCGCTCGACGGCTGACCGGGCGCCGCGGCAACCCGGTGCCGCCGTCGGCTCGCGGGGCCCGGCGCGGCGGCGGGGCAACAAGTGGCAACTCGTTGTCGGGCACCGGTGCGGCTCATAGTGTCCGTTCGTGACACGCAGCCCCACCGGCGGGGCTGCTGACCTGCTCTCCCGACCGGCGCTTCCCGGACGACGACGTCCGGCGCGCCCTGACCCGCTGCCCCACGCACGGTGACCCGGACCACGACCCGGAAAGAGCGAGCTATGGAGGAACCCGCCATGGTGACCACCCAGGAGGCCCGGCCCACGCCGCCGTCCGCCCGCGGGCCGCGGCCCCGGACCACCAGGGCGGCCGGGACGCCCGGGAGCAGGGCGCTCACGCTGCTCGCCGAGTCCTGGCGGCCTGTCGCGGTGCTGCTGGCGCTCTTCGCGCTCTGGTGGTTCGTGGCGTGGCGCGAGCTGGTCCCCGCCTACCTGGTGCCGTCACCCGGTGCCGTGGCGGAGACGATGGCGGCGGACTGGGCGATGCTGCTGGAGCACACGTGGGTGACCACGCTGGAGACGATCGTCGGGTTCGTGCTCGCGGCCGTGATCGGGGTGGCGGCGGCCGTGCTGCTCGTCTACTCCCGCACGGCCGAGAAGTCCCTGTACCCCCTCATCCTCTTCGCCCAGGTCATCCCCAAGATCGCCATCGCGCCGATCCTCGTGGTCTGGTTCGGGTTCGGCATGACGCCGAAGATCGTCCTGGCCGTGCTCATCGCCTTCTTCCCGGTCGTCGTCTCGGCCGTGGCCGGGCTGCGGTCGGTCGACCCGGAACTGCTGGAGATGTCCGCGACCATGGGCGCCTCCCGCTGGAAGACGTTCCGCAAGATCCGGTTCCCCGGGGCCCTGCCGCAGCTCATGTCGGGCCTCAAGGTCGCGGTCACGCTCGCCGTGGTGGGCGCCGTCGTCGGCGAGTTCGTCGGGGCCGACCGCGGCCTCGGGTACGTGCTGCTGCTCGCCAGCGGCAACCTCGACGCGCCGCTGCTGTTCGCCGACCTGATCCTCATGTCGCTCATCGGCGTGGTCCTGTTCGTGCTGGTCGAGGTGCTCGAACGCCTCCTCATCCCGTGGCACGCGTCGCGGCGCGGCAACCTCGCGCTCGCGACGGTCTGACGGCTCGCGCCCCACTCGTACCTCCTGCCGTCACCGTGGCGGCCCGACCAGAAAGGCTCTCCCATGCGTGATGCGACGAAGCAGAGGCGTGGCGGCAGGATGACGGCGTCGCTGGCCGTGGCGGGCGTCGCCCTGGCGACGGTCGCGGCCTGCGGGCAGACCGCCGGTGGTGCCCCGGGCGAGACGAACGCCGAGGGCCTGAGCGAGGTCACCGTGACCCTGAACTGGGTGCCGTACGGAGAGCACGCGCCGTTCTACCTGGGCGTGGCCGAGGGGATCTTCGAGGACGAGGGGATCGACCTGACGATCCAGCCCGGCAACGGCTCGGGCAACACGGTGCAGCAGGTCGCGCAGCGCAACACGGACTTCGGCTGGGCGGACACGCCGCCCCTGGCGAACGGCATCAGCTCGGGCATGCCGGTGCGCAGCGTCGGCGTCTTCCTGCAGACCGGCCCCAGCTCGGTCGAGTTCTTCGACGACCAGGGCATCACCGAGCCCGCCGACCTCGTCGGCAAGACCGTGGGCGGCACGCCCGGCGACGCGATGTACGGCACGTTCCCGGCGTGGCTGGAGATCAACGGCGTGGACCCCGACGACGTCACCGTGGTCAACGTCGACGCCGCGGGCAAGATCGCCGCGCTGATCGAGGGCAAGGTCGACGCGATCCAGGGGTTCTACCACGACCAGTCGGCGACCATCGAGAACCAGACGGGCAAGGAGGTCTCCGCGCTGCCGTTCGCCGACTTCGGCATGAACATGCTCGGCACCGGCCTGCTGGCCCACGAGTCGACCATCGACAGCGACCCGGAGCTGGTCCAGGCGATGGTGCGGGCGACGTCGAAGGCGTTCCTCGCGGCGGCCGAGGACCCGGACGCGGCGGTCGCCGCGATGGCGGCCGACGCCGAGCAGGCCCCCGACGAGGAGGTGCTCGCCGCGCAGCTCGAGGCGACCATCGGCCTGCTCAACCTCGAGGAGGCGCCGGCGCCCGGCGTCAACACCGAGCAGCAGTGGGCCGACACGCTGACGTTCCTGACCGAGAACACCGAGTTCGAGGGGGAGCCGACGCCGGACGCCTACTGGGAGCCGTCCTTCGGGGAGGACCTGTGACCGCCACGACCGGGCACGACATCCCTGCCCGGGCGGCGGGCACCGAGCCGATCATCGAGATCGCGCACCTCACCCGGCGCTTCACGTCCCGGCGCTCGGAGACCGTCGCGCTCGACGACGTCTCGCTGTCCGTGCGGCCCGGAGAGTTCGTGACGATCGCGGGGCCCTCGGGCTGCGGCAAGTCGACGCTGCTCAAGGTCGTCGCGGGCCTCACGCGCGCCACCGAGGGCGACGTGCGCCTGTACGGGAAGCCGGTCACCGGGCCGCAGCGCGAGATCGGCTTCGCCTTCCAGCGCTCGGCCCTGCTCGAGTGGCGGGGCGTGCGCAAGAACATCCTGCTGCAGGCCGAGATGCGGGGGATGGACCGCCGTCGGGCCGAGGAGCGGGCCGACCACCTCATCGCGCTCACCGGCCTGACCGGGTTCGAGAGGGCCCTGCCGCACGAGCTGTCCGGGGGCATGCAGCAGCGCGTCGCGCTGTGTCGCGCCCTGCTGCACGAGCCGCGCGTGCTGCTCATGGACGAGCCGTTCGGCGCGCTCGACGCGCTCACCCGCGAGCAGATGAACATCGAGATGAACCGCATCTGGCGGGAGACCGGCACCACGGTGGTGCTCGTGACCCACTCCGTGCCGGAGGCGGTGTACCTGGGCAGCCGGATCGTCGTCATGAGCCCGCGCCCGGGCCGCATCGTCGAGACGCTCGAACCGGGCCTGCCGGACCGCCGCGAGTACGGCCCCACGCTCGCCGACCCGCGCTTCACGGCGGCGGCCGAGCGCCTGCGCGACCTGCTCGGCGCGAGCCATGCCCCCGAATGACCGCCCGGGCGGGCTCGGGGTGGGGATCGTGGGGATGGGCGGGATCGGGGTCCTGCACGCCCGGGCGGTGGCCGAGCTGGCCGGGCGGGCCCGGCTCGTCGCGTTCAGCGGCGCCGGGACGCCGGGCGTGCCCGGGGCGGTACGGCTCGCGCCCCAGGAGGTGATCACCCACCCGGACGTCGACGTCGTGGCGGTCTGCACCCCGAGCGGAACCCACGCGGCGCTCACGCTGACCGCCCTGGAGGCCGGCCGGCACGTGGTGGTCGAGAAGCCGCTCGCGCTGGGAACCGGCGACGCGCTGCGGGTCGCCCGCACCGCGCACGACCGGGGCCGCACCGTCTCGATGATCGCCCAGCGGCGCCTGGAACCCGGGCACGTGGCGCTCCGGCGCGCGCTCGACGCCGGCGCGCTGGGCGAGCTGCGCCTCGTGACGGCCCACCTGCACTGGCACCGCGACGACGCCTACTACCGCACGGCCGGATGGCGCTCGGCCGCCGACCAGGGCGGCGGGTCCCTGATGAACCAGGGCGTGCACACCGTGGACCTGCTGCGCTGGCTGTGCGGCCCGGTCGAGTCCGTGACGGCGCAGTCCGGCACGCTCGCGCACGCCATCGCGGCCGAGGACACGACGGCCGCGACCCTCCGGTTCGCGTCCGGGGCGCTCGGCGTGCTGACGACGACGACGGCGACGCCGCCCGGCTTCCCGGCCACGATCGCGCTGTACGGCGCGCGGGGGTCGGTCGAGCTGGGCCAGGGCGAGGTGCTCCGCTGGGACGTGCCGGGCGTGCCCCCGCCGCCGGCGGGCTCACGGGCCAGCGGCGCCGCCGACCCGCTCGCGATCGGCCACGCCGGGCACCTGGCCCAGTGGACCCGTGTCGTCGACGCCCTGGAGGCGGGCGCGCCGGTCCCCGTCGGCGTCGACGACGCCGTCGAGACGGTGCGCCTCCTGTGCGCGATCGAGGAGGCCGCGGCCACGGGGCGGCAGGTCCACCCGGGCTCGCTGTGATCCTCCCCTCGAGGTCGGCACGTCGTGGCGAGGTCGGCACAGGCCTGGACCGACCTCGCCACGACGTGCCGACCTCGACGCCGACCCCTCAGGTGGCCATGGCCTGGTCCATCCTGTGCAGGAGCTCCGTGGCGCGGCCGCCGCCGGGCCGCCGGTGACGCCGGTGCTCACGGGCGCCGGGCAACGGGCCACGGGCACGGCGTCTCAGGCACTGTCGTCCGTGGCCCGTGCCGCGATCGAGGTGCTGGCCGGCGACCTCGCGGCGAGCCCGATGAAGGAGTGCGGGCGTCCGGACTGCACCCGCGTCTACCTGGACCGCTCGCGCGGGCACCGCAGGACGTGGTGCGGCATGGAGGAGTGCGGCAACCGGGTCAAGGCCGCGGCGTACCGGCGCCGGCTGAAGGAGCGCGCGGGGGAGTGATCCTCCGCGGCGTCAGAGCCGGTCGAAGGGTGCGGCGTACCGGAACGGGGCCGCGTACGCCGCGTCCCACGCGGTCAGGGCGCGGGCCTGGAAGTAGTCCCCCCAGGCCGGGTCGGGCGCCTCGATGCCGAGGTCGCGGGCGGGACCGAACCCGAACCGGGAGTAGAGCGCCGGGTCGCCGAGCAGCACCACGACGGGCTCGCCCAGCGCGTCGGCCGCGCCCAGGACGGCGTGCACCAGGGCCGAGCCGACGCCGCGCCCCTGGTGCGCGGGGTGCACGCTGAGCGGTCCGAGGCCGAGCGCCGGCCGGTCCGCGAGCCGCCCCCGGGTGGCGACGACGTGCCCGACGACCGCGCTGTCCACCGGTGTCTCCTGCGCCACCAGGGACAGCTCCGGCACCCAGCCCTTGTCCTCACGCAGCCAGCCCACCAGCGTGGCCTCGCCCGGCACGCCGTCCGGCTCGACCGGGGGAGCCGAGTGCGCGACGCCGGCGAAGGCCGCCGCCGTGACCGCCCGGATCGCCGGGACGTCGGACGGGCGCTCCTGCCTGATCAGCATGGCGTCACTCTCGGCCCTCGCCCTCGGGGGATCAACTCATTTCCCGGCGGCTCCGGGTGGCACTCGTCGAGGTCGGCACGTCGTGGCGAGGTCGGCACAGGCCTGTGCCGACCTCGCCACGACGTGCCGACCTGGGTGGACGGCGTCGGCCGGGACGCACCCGTCAGGGCACCGCCGGCGCGGGGGGCGTCCGGGCGAGGTCGTCGAGGGCGCGCCGGAAGCCCGCCTCGCCGACCACGGGGATGCCGTAGGCGTCGGCCTTGCGGGCCTTCCCGGACATCGAGTCGGGGTCGGCGGCGACCACCAGGCGCACCCGCTTCGTGACGGCGGGGTGCGGGACGAGCCCGGCCGCGGCCGCCCGGCGCTGCCAGACGTCGCGCGGCTCGTCCATCGCCCCGGTGAAGACGACCAGGTCACCGGGGCGGAGCACGAACCGGCCGGGGTGCCCGGGGCCCGCACCGGAGCCGGTCGGCAGGGCGGGCGCGGACCGGTCCAGGATGCTGCCGGCATCCGCGGCCGGGACCTCGAGCAGGGCGGCGACGGCCCGGTAGTCGGTCACCCGCGCCGGGTCGAGCACGCCGTCGGACCAGGCCGCCGCCGCGAGGCCGGCGAGGTACTCCCGGTGCAGTGCGTCGGCCTCGGTGCGGCCGATGCCGAGCCGCGCGCACAGGCCGGCGAGCTGGTCGTGCTCGCGGGCCGAGATGTGCCGGTCGAGCAGGGCCCGGTCGACGAGCTCGAGGTACACCTCCTGCGCCGAGGTGGTGGCCGGCGAGTCCCGGGCCGGAGTGAGCCGCGCGAGGAAGTGCGTGTCCCGCTCGGCCGCGACGCCGCGCCGGACCGGCGCGGCCCCGGCGGCGGGGATCACCGGCCAGGGCGTGGTGGCGGCGAGCTCGACGACGTCGTCCCAGTCCGCCACGGCACGGCGTGCGCCGCCGGTGAGGTACACCCGCAGCAGCTCCGCCGCGGCCCGCGCGTCGGACAGGGCCTCGTGCGCGGAGTCCAGGGTGATGCCGTGGTGCAGGCAGGCGCCCGCCAGGGACCGGGGCGCGGCGGGGAAGAGCTGCGCACCCGTGCGCATGGTGCACAGCGTGGTGGGTTCGATGAGCGGCACGTCGTACCCGAGGGCGGCGAACGCGTGCCAGACGAACCGGCGGTCGAACTGCGCGTTGTGCGCCACGAAGGTGCGTCCGCGGAGCCGGTCCGCGACGTGCCCGGCGACGTCGGCGAACGCCGGGGCGTGCCGGACGTCCGCGGCGCTGATGCCGTGGATCTGCTGCGGGCCGAGGTCGCGCCCCGGGTCGACGAGCGTCGTCCAGGTGTCCTCGACCCGACCGTCAGGGTCCACCCGGACGATCGCGATCTCCGCGATCCGGTCGTGCCCGCCGGGGAACAGCCCGGTGGTCTCGACGTCCACGACGGCGTACCCGGTCACGCATGCTCCCTCTCGGCGGCGGCTGGACCGGGACATCGTCGCAGGCCCAGCCGGTCGCACGGCGGATGCGCCGTGGTCGGGCGCGCCGGGTCAGCCGACCTGCGCGGGTGGAGGCGCGCGTGGTGCGCACCGAACGGTCCGGGGCCAGGCGCCGCAGCACCGAGGTAGTCCTGGGGGGCGATGAGTTCGTGACGTGGCCGCCGTCTGCCCGGGGGAGTCCGTTCTCAGACCGGGAGACCCCATGAAGCTGCTGCTCACGTCCGCCGGTGTCCGGAACCCGAGCATCGAGGCGGCACTGACCCGCCTGCTCGGGCGGCCGGTCGCCGAGTGCACCGCCCTGTGCGTCCCTACCGCCCTCTACGGCCACCCGTGGGTCGGCCCGGGGCGCAACGCACGGGACTTCGTCACCGGGCGGTCGGACGATCTGACGGGCCTGGGCTGGACGTCGGTCGGCCTCCTCGAGCTGACCGCCCTGCCGAGCATCCCCCGGGAGCGCTGGGTCCCGCTCGTGCAGGAGACGGACGTCCTGCTCGTGGCGGGCGGGGACGCCCTCTACCTCGCCCACTGGATGCGGCAGTCCGGCCTGGCGGACCTGCTGCCGTCGCTGGAGCGCACCGTCTGGGTCGGCATGAGCGCCGGCAGCATGGTGCTCACGCCGCGCGTCGGGGACGACTTCGTCGGCTGGGAGCGGCCGGACGACGGCGGCGACACCGCGCTCGGCGTCGTCGACTTCTCGATCTTCCCGCACCTGGACCACCCGGACCTGCCGTCGAACACTCTGCCGGCGGCCGAGCGGTGGGCCGCAGGCATCGGCGGGCCCGCCTACGCGATCGACGACGAGACGGCGATCGTCGTCGAAAAACCCGGGGGCCACGCCGAGGTGGTGTCGGAGGGGATGTGGCACCGGCTCCGCTGAGCTGCCGTGCTCCCGCACCCAGCGGTCGGCCGGGCCCCTGCAGCGGGTAGGCGGGTCGCCGGCTGGGCCGCCCCGACCTACGGTGGCAGACTCACCGCGTGAGCCGCCCCGACCGAACGGCCCCTCCCCGGCGCGTGGCGTCCGTCCTGTGGGTGGCCCTCGGCATCGTCCTGGTGGTCGACGCCCTGGTCGTGCTCCGCGTGACGACCCTGCACACCGGCATCGTCGTGGCATTCGCGCTCGGGCTCCTGTACCTGGCCCACGGCGTCTCGCGGCGGCGGGTCCGGTGGCTGCGGATCCTCGTCCCGGCCGGCACGGCGCTGCTCGTCGCGCTCTCCGCCGCGCTCGCGGTCGTCGGCAGCAGGGACACCGCCACGGGGGACGAGGACGCCGTCGTCGTGCTCGGGACGCTGGTGAAGGACGGCGAGCCGACGCCCGCCCTGCGCGCCCGGCTGGACACGGCGGCCGGGTATGCCGCGGCGAACCCGGCCGCCGTCGTCGTGGTCGCCGGCGGGCGCGCGCCCGGCGAGGACGTCACCGAGGCGCTCGCGATGCAGCGGTACCTCGTCGCGCGCGGCGTCGCGGAGCACCGGATCGTCCGGGAGGGCACGTCGACCAGCACGTCCGAGAACTTCACGCACGCGAAGGAGCTGCTCGACGCGCGCCTCGGCACCCGGTACACGGCGGCGTTCGTCACGAACGAGTACCACGTGGTCCGGGCTGCAGGGATCGCGGCCGAGGCAGGCGTGGACGCCACGCACCTGCACGCGCGCACGCCCTGGTACGAGGTACCCGTCGACTACGTGCGAGAGGCGCTCGCGCTCGGCAAGTTCGTGCTGCTGCGGCGCTGACCCGAGGCACCCGGCCGACCGGTCAGGCCGTCACGGACCGGGTGGCCGCGTCGACCGCCCGCCGGTGCAGCGCGTCCAGCCCGCGCGCCCGGGCTCGGACGGCCGGCGCCACCCGCGCCGGGCGGGCGGCGCAGCGGGCGCGCAGCTCGAGGGCCGCGGCGAGCTCGTGGAGCAGGCCGGCGGTCAGCTCATCGAGGCGCTCGCGGATCGCGCCGAGGTCGGGCCGGGTGGTGGGAGCCTCCGCCGGGTGGGCGGCCCAGTGCGCGAGCAGCCCGCGCTGCACCTCCTTGCTGGCGCTGATCTGGTCCCGGAAGAACGCCACGGCCACGTCCGGGTCCACCCCGGCGTCCCGCGCCCGCGCCCGCACCTGGTCGAGCACCTCGCGCTCGCGGACCGGGTCGTCGACGGGGGAGCCGGCGCCGAACTTGGCCGCCGCCACGTCGTCCGTCACCAGGAGCCGTGCGACCACGAGGTCGATCAGCCGGCCCGCCTGCCCGCCCGAGGGGCCCTCGGCCTGGTGCGCGCTCAACCGCGCACCCCGGTCGAGGTCTCGGCTGTGGCGCGGTCCGGCAGCGGGATGGCGCGGAAGACGCCGTCCGGGTCGAGCTGCTCCTTGACCGCCAGCAGCCGCGCGGCGTTCGGGCCGTAGGCGTGGGCGATCTGGTCGGTCGCGTCCGGGCCGAGCAGGTTCGGGTAGCCGCCCGGCAGCGCGGCGGGTTCGAGGGCGCGGACGACGTCGTCGGCCCACGCGGTGTGCTCGGGGGCGCGGACGTCGCCGGGCTCCCAGGTGGCGATGACCTCCACCATGAGGTGCGGGTCGCGGAGGCCGAACGCCGTCTCCGTCACCGGGACCTGGGCCGCGGCCCCGTGCAGGCTGTGGACCGAGACAGCCGACAGCGGCGAGGTCAGGGTCTCGCCCGCGGCGACGAGCGCCTCGCCGACGTCCGCGGTGAGCGACGGCACCGACCGGGTGCGGATCGCGACGTGCCGCCCGACGGGGAACTGCGCGTCGATCCCGGCGAGCATCTGGGGGAGCGTGGTGGGGCCGACCTGGGAGACGAGCGGGGTACCCACGCTGCCGAGCCGCGCCAGGGCGCGCTCGCCCGCTTCCGCGTCGTCGCCGCTCCAGGTGGGTGACGCGAAGACGACGGGCGCACCGTCCGGGCCGGCCAGGACGCCGGTCTGGACGGTCAGCTCGTCCGGCTGCTCCGCGAGCAGGTCCGACAGCCCGGCCAGCACCGTGCCCGCCTGCGCCCACGGGAAGACGACCAGGCCCGAGAGCAGCGTGGGGACGGCCTGGAGCCGCACCCGCATCGACGTGACGACGCCGAAGTTCCCGCCGCCGCCGCGCAGCGCCCAGAACAGGTCCGGTTCGTGCTCGGGATCGGCCGTGACCACCGACCCGTCGGCGAGCACGACGTCCGCCGAGTACAGGTTGTCCAGGGCCAGCCCGAACCGGCCGCCGAGGGGGCCGTACCCGCCGCCCAGGGTGAGGCCGGCCAGGCCCACCGACCCGGCGGTGCCGGTCACCGGCGCCAGGCCGTACGGCGCCGCCGCGGCGGCGACGTCGGCGGCCGTGGCGCCCGCCTGCACCTCCGCGACGCGGGCCGCCGGGTAGACCGTCACGTTCCGCTCGGTGGAGAGGTCGATGGTCAGGCCGCCGGGCCGCAGCGCCCGGCCCGCCCAGTCGTGCCCGCCGCCGCGCACGGAGAGCGGTACCCCGGCCTCCCGCGCGGCCAGCACGGCGCGGCCGACGTCGTCCGGCATGGCGCCGCGGACCACGACGCCGGGTCGTGCGGTGACGGCCCCGTTCCAGAGCTGGACGGCGGCGTCGTAGTCGGCGCCGGTGGTGACGACCGTGCCGCTGCGGAGGGTTCTCCGCAGGAGGTCCACGAGGTGGTCGGCGGGTTCGGACATGGCTGCACTCCCGGTGGCGAAGGACTAAGTAGGGTAACTAGTGCGTCTACTTCGCACCTTAGATCCCCGCCGCCACGAGCGCAACGTCACGACGGCGGGCGCCCGCCGTCGTGGCTCCAGGCCGGCTTGCCGCCGGCCGCCGTCGACGTGATGGTCGTGCCGATCACGAGGAACCGCGCCTCCCCCTCGGCCTTCGGGCAGTGCTCGACCCCGCGCGGGACGACGAAGAGGTCGCCCGGCCCCAGCACGACGTCCCGGTCGCGGAGCTGCACCGTGAGGCTGCCGCTGACGAGCAGGAACGTCTCGTCCTGGTCGTCGTGGGAGTGCCACGTGGTCGAACCGATGCCCTTGGCCACCTTGAACAGGCTGCCGTTGGCCTCCGCGACCGTGCGCTGTGACGCGCGGCGGCTCGTCGTCCCCGGTCGGACGGCGAGCCCGCGTCACACACCCCGTGCCGGTGCTGCGGTGACCGTCTACCGCGCGGTGAGAACCTGTGCCCACGGCTGGTCGATGTCGGCCAACCCCAGGACTGCTGCCACGTTGTCGAGCATCCCGGCGCCGAACCAGAGTCGCACGGCGTCGTCGTCCCCGAGCAGCTCTTGCATCGTCTCGACCTGCTTGGCGTAGCACCGGCGGACGGCCTCGCCGACGAGCGGCTCGCCCGCGGCGCAGTTGGCGTGCATGAGAAAGCGCAGGATGGTGCGGTCCGCGACGAGCGCGGCGTAGGCCTCGCGGGCGGCGCCCAACGCCTCGGACGAGCCGCCCCGGACCGACTCGCGTGCCCCCGGCGCGGGGGAGTGCTGGACCAGGGCATCGTTCATCACGACGGACACGCGGTCGACCGCCGACGCGAACAGCGCTTCCTTGTTCGGGTACAGGCGGTAGAGGTACGGCTGCGAGATGCCGACGGCGTCGGCGATCTCGTGGGTCGTCGTGCCGTAGAAGCCCTTGATCGAGAAGCAGCGGATCGCAGCGTCCACGACGTTCCGACGTCGTTCGTCGCTCTTGGCGCTTGTACCGGCGGCGGGCATGATCAGCAGTCAATCACGGCAGCGCTCAGCGGCCGAAGCTCACGCCGGGGCTGGTGTGGGCCGGCTCCTCGTCGGGTGTGAGCGCCTCGATCGCCACCAGTGGGTTCCAGTAGTCCAGGTAGTGGGTGATCAGGCCGTCGTCGTCGGTCCGGACCACGGAGATGCAGACCTGCTCGTACGGCTTGCCGGTCGGCAGCGCCGTGCCCGTCGAGCGGAACTCCGCGACGACGAGACCCGGATCGACCGTGTCATGGAAGACCAGGTCGACGAACTTCACGTCGAAGGTCTCAGGAAAGTTCTTCATGTGCGCCAGCAGCGCCTCGTGGCCCTCCACGCGCCGTGGCACCCCGGTGGGCGCGTACGGGAACTCGAGCACCGCGTCCGGGGCGAACAGCCGCACCCACTCCTCGGTGCGTCCCTCGGCCGTCAGGCGCAGGTGAGCGGCCACGGCGTGCTGTGCGGCGGCCCGGCGGGTTGTGATCTCGTGCTCGGCAGACATCTCGACCTCTTCTATTAGTGATTGACCTATAACCTAACACGCCGTCGCGCACGGGGTCGCGGAGGACCGGATCCTCCAGGAGAGAGATCAGCGCGCGTGTGTGTGGCCGCCGACCCGAGGTGGTCCTGGCCGTTCCGGCGCGGTCCCCTCAGGCGTCGACGGTCAGCACGATCTTGCCGCGGGTGCGACCCGTCTCGCCGAGCTCGTGCGCGCGGCCGACCTCCTCGAGGGGGAAGGTCCGGGCCACCTCGACCCGCACCTCGCCGGCGTCGATCAGCTCGGCGATACGCGCGAGAGCGGGGGCGTCCGGCTCGACGAGGAACGCGGTCGCACGACCGCCGGCCTCCGCGACCGCTGCGGCGAGCTCCTCGGACACGCCGCCGGGCACGGCAACGATGATGCCGCCCGGGCGGAGCGTGCCGGCCAGCCGCGGGCTCTCGTCGCCGCCGACCAGCTCGACGATCGCGTCCATGTCCGTGATCCGGGTCTCGTACCCGGCGTCGTGGTAGTCCACCACCTCGTCCGCGCCGAGCTCACGCAACCACTCGTGGTTCGCCGCGCTCGCGGTCGCCACGACGTGTGCGCCGAGGTGGCGGGCGAACTGGACCGCGAAGTGCCCCACCCCGCCGGCCCCCGCGGTGATCAGCACGCGCTGCCCCGGCTGCAGGTGCAGGGTGTCGACCAGCACCTGCCAGGCCGTGAGGGCCGCGAGCGGCACGGCCCCGGCCTCGGCGTGGCTCAGCGACGTCGGTGCGAGGGTGAGCTGGCGCGCCGGCGCGGTGACGTACTCGGCGTACGCGCCCGCCGAGCGCGGGAACCACGGCATGCCGTAGACCCGGTCACCGACGGCCAGGGTCGTGACCCCGAACCCGACCTCCTCGACGACGCCGGCCACGTCCCAGCCGAGCACGAAGGGTGGCTCGCCGAGCACGTCGGCCATCCCGTGCCCTTCCCGGGTCTTCCAGTCGACGGGGTTGATCCCGGCGGCGTGGACGCGGACGAGAACTTCGGTGGGGAGCGGCATGGGCCGGGGGACCGTCTCGACCGCGAGGACCTCGCCGCCGCCGAGGCGGTGCTGGACCACAGCGTGCATGGTGCTGTTCTGCGTGCTGTTCTCTGGAGGCATGCGGCCAGCATCGTGCGGCGCGGAATCCGGGAGTAGTAGCCGAAAGGACGTCGGGCGTAACATTCTGGCCATGACGCACCTCGTCGCCGTCCTTGCCCTTGACGGCGTGATCCCGTTCGACCTGGGGATCCCCGCGCGCGTGTTCCGCGAGGCGTACGACGCGGACGGTGCGGCCCTCTACAGCGTGTCCACGTGCTCGCTCGGCGGGCGCCCGGTGCGCACCAGCCAGGACTTCGCCATCACCGTCGAGCACGACGAACAGCTGCTCGCGCAGGCGGACACGGTGGTGGTCGCGACGCAGGAGCCGACGCCGGAGCTGCTGGCCACCGGCACGCTGCCCGACGAGGTCCTGGCCGCGCTCCGGCTCGTCCGGCCCGCCGCGCGGATCGTCAGCCTGTGCACGTCGGCGTTCGTGCTCGCGGCGGCCGGTCTGCTCGACGGCCGGACCGCCACGACCCACTGGAAGCTCAGCGGGGCGTTCGGCGAGCTCTTCCCGCACGTGTCGGTCGATCCCGACGTGCTGTTCGTCGACAACGGCCAGGTCCTGACCTCCGCCGGCGGTGCCGCCGGGATCGACCTCTGCCTGCACCTGGTCCGGCGCGACCACGGCGCCGAGGTCGCCAACGGCGCGGCGCGGCGCTGCGTCGTCGCCCCGTGGCGGGACGGCGGCCAGGCCCAGTTCATCGAGCACCCGCTGCCGGTCGACCCGGACTCGTCGACCGCGGGGGCACGCGCCTGGGCGCTCGCCCATCTCGACGAGCCGATCGGCCTGCTCGAGCTGGCCCGGCACGCGAACATGAGCGTGCGGACCTTCTCGCGCCGGTTTCGCGCCGAGGTAGGGGAGAGCCCGGCGCAGTGGCTGATCCAGCGCCGGGTGGACAGCGCGCGACGCCTGCTCGAGACGTCGGACCTGACCGTCGACCACATCGCCGCGGCCGCCGGGTTCGGCAGCGGGACGCTGCTGCGCAAGCACTTCCACGCCACGCTCGGTGTGGCGCCCGGCGCCTACCGCCGCACGTTCTCCGCGCCGGTCGGGACCTGAGCCGGCATCGCCAGCGCGTCGCCGTGGCGCTCCGCCGCGAGGTGCGTGGTGAGCTGCACGTGTCGGCTGCCGACGTGCAGGTCATGCCAGAAGCGCTGCAGCCCGCTGCCGGAGGCGTAGGGCCACCGGCCGGAGACGCGTACGTCACCGGCGACGCGTCGGCCCCGGCCGTGTGGGTTCCCCGCGCCGCACAGCCGGACGTCAGGGTCCGCGTAGAACTCGGTCAGCAGCTCCTTGGGCAGCAGCGGGGTGAAGGCCGCCTGCGCCTCGACGACCATCGTGGTACGGATTCGAAGGCGGTCGCCTCCAGTCCCGAGTCCCACGACCTGGCCGTTCAGCGGCGCCTGTGGGCCGTCTCCGAAGAGCTCACGGGCGTGTCCTTCCCTCTGGAGCTCCCTCTGGAGTGAAGCACCGCGACGACGCCGACAGCCGCGGGGAGAGCGAGCAGCGCACCGCAGAACACCAGCACCACGACGAGAAACGCCGACGCGACGGCGGCGGTGCCACGCTGCCGTCCGCGCAGGAGGCGGACGCCGGCCAGGGTGCCGACGAGCGTCACCGCCGCGAGCAGCGCGGAGGTGGCGCGGACCAGCCCGTCGAGCGAGAGGACACCGCCGAGGACCGGGGCCGTGACGACCAGGCAGCAGGCGGCGAGGAACGCCAGGCTGCGGCGCGGCTCGCGCCCCGGCCTCGTGCGGCCCACGAGCCACCGTGGCAGCGCCCGGTCCCGTCCGAGCGCCGCGCCCAGGCGGGCCCCGCCGGCCAGGTAGGCGTTGATGGCGCCGAACGTCAGCACCAGGGCCGCGGCGGTGGCCGGTACGGTCCCGGCGGTGCCGAACGCCCGCTGGAGCAGCGTGAGCAGCGGGGCCGGGTCGTGCCCTGCGGTGGGGCCCAGGACGCCGAGCGTGACGACCGACAGCCCCAGGTACAGCACGGTGACCACGGCGAGGGCGAGTGCGGTCGCGAGCCGCAGGCCGCGCCCGGGGTCCGCGAAGTCCGCCGAGAGGTGGGTGGCCGCCTCCCAGCCGGCGAACGCGAAGAACAGCACGGTGGCCGCGACGCCGACGCCCGACCACCCGTGCGGGGCGAACGGCGTGAACGACTCGGGGCGCACGTCGCCGAGCGAGACCGCGACGGTCACGACCAGGAGTGTCACCAGGACGCCGGCGGTCAGCACCTGGACGCGCCCGGTCGCGTGGAGGCCGACAGCGTTCAGGGCGAACGACGCCGCGAGCAGCCCGAGGCCGACCCCCGTGGCGAACCCGGGACCAGCACCCAGGGCGGCGGCGACGTAGTGGCCGCCCATCAGCCCGGCCGCCGTGACGCCGAGCGGCACGGCCGCCAGGAACCACCAGCTCGCCGCCGCGGCGATCCGTCCGTCGAAGGCGAGCGCCGCGAAGTGCGCCACGCCTCCACCGTCGGGATAGGTGCCGCCGAGCGCCGCGAAGGTCGCCGCGACGGGCACGCCGGCGAGGAGGAGCAGGGCCCACGCCAGCAGCGACGCGGGCCCGGCGGCGTCGGCGGCCAGCGTGGGCAGAGTCAGTGCTCCTGGCCCGAGGACGGCGCCGAGCAGCATGACCGATCCCGTCACGACGCCGAGCCCTCGGCGACCCTGCGGGCCCGGGCGAGCGTTCTCTTCCATGTACCGTCCTCTGTCGAATGGCCAAGCGATCGGCCTCAACGTAGGCAGAAGAACGGTGTGGCGGGACCTGTGCCGAACACTGTTCGCCATCGTCGCTAGGATCCCGATCATGGACGAACTTGATTCGGCGATCGTGCAGGCGCTCCAGCGCGATGCGCGGCAGACCAACCGGGACCTCGCCCGCCAGCTCGGCATCGCACCGTCCACCTGCCTGGAACGCGTGCGGCTCCTGCGGGCCCGCGGCGTCATCCGCGGGTACCACGCCGAGATCGACCCGGCGGCGCTGAACCGCAAGGTCGAGGCGTTCGTCTCCATCCGGCTGCGCCCGCTCAACCGCGACGTGATCGACAGGTTCAAGGCCGCGCTGATCGAGCTGCCCGAGGTCATCGCCGTCTACGTGCTGGCCGGTGACGAGGACCTGCTCGCCCACGTGACCGCCCGGGACCTCGACCACCTGCACGCGTTCCTCATCGACCGGCTCAGCCGGCCCCGGGAGGTGGTCACCTTCCGGAGCCAGATCGTCTTCCAGAGCGCGCAGAAGCGGGTGCGCGAGCGTCTGCCCGGGGAATGAACCGGGCGGGGGTCACACGCCGTCGACCACGGCCCGGAGCTGCGCTCGCGCGGTGACTCCCAGGCGAGGGAAGGTCCGGTACAGGTGCGAGCCCACGGTGCGGGGGGAGATGAAGAGCCGCTCCCCGATCTCGCGGTTGGTGAGACCGCGGGCGGCGAGCCGGACGATCTCCTGCTGCTGGGGCGAGAGGTCGGCGAGCGCCTCGCTCGTCGCCGTGCCGACGTCGACGCCGGCGGCCCGTGACTCGGCCAGCGCCCGCTCGAGCCACGGCTCGGCGCCGAGGCGCCGGAAGGTCTCCAGCGCCTCGGCCAGCGGTGCCCGCGCCTCCGCCACGCGTCGCCGACGGCGGAGCCACTCGGCGAGGTCGAGCAGGGCCTGTGCGCGTTCGAACGGCCAGTGCTCGGTGACCGGTTCGGCCAGGGCGGCCCGGAGGTGCGGCTCGGCGCTCGCGGGTTCCGCCAGCAGCCCGCGAGCCCGGTGCAGGAGGGCGCGGAGCCGGGCCGAGGCGTCGTCGCCCAGCCGCCGCGCCGCGCTCTCGACGATCCCGGCGGCCTCCTGGCGGCTGCCGATACGCACCGCAGCGGCCGCGAAGTCGGCGAGGGCGGCGTAGGAGGCGTGGTAGTGCAAGGGGTCTCCGTGGGCGGTGAAGACGGTGCGCAGGTGGCGGTAGGCGGTCTCGTGATCGCCTTCCGCGGACGCGGCGGCGGCGAGCGCGCGCCGGGCGTAGACGGACACCGAACGGCTCTCGAGGGGATCGACGAGGGCGACGGCCCGCGCGGCCCGGGCCCGGGCGGCGCGGACGTCGCCGCGGAGTGCGAGCACCATGGCGTCCACGGCGGTGGCGCACGCCGCGGCGTGGTCGAGCCCGGCCGCGGTGCCCGAGGCGACGATGCGCGCGCTGACCTCGCGGGCCCGGTCCCAGCGGCCCCGCTCCAGGTAGGCCCAGGCCGCGGCGCCGCCCAGGCCGTTCGGCAGCGCGTCGCGGGCGGGCACGACGTCGAAGGCCAGGTCGAACGCGTCGACCGCCTCCGGGGTCTGGTCCAGGAGCCACGCCGCGATGCCGAGGTACGTCAGCTGCTCCGGCCGGTCCCGGTCGCCGGCGGTCGGCTGCGCGCGCAGCGTGCGCAGGTCGGCGCGCCCGGCGTGCACCGGGTCGCAGACGATCCGCACCCAGGCACGCAGGCCCTCCTGCCCGGCGTGCTCGGGGATGCGCCGCAGCAGGTCGTGGATCGCGTGCAGCTCGGCCTCCCGCCCCGAGTAGAACCGGGCGACGGCGGCGTCCGCGAGGATGCGCAGCGCGCTCTCGGGCCGTGTCGTGGCGAACCGGGCGGCGAACTGGGTCAGCCGGGTGAACGCCGTGGTGTGCCGGGCGGTCAGCACGGTCAGCCGGCCCACGTGGACGGCCGCGGCGGCCGTGAGCGAGGCGTCGCCGGTCCGGGTGCGCACCGCGTGCGCCAGCTGCTCAACCCAGGCGAGGTCGCCGGTCGGCACGGCGCTCCGGGCGGCCTCGACGAGCAGCCGGCCGGCGTGCTCGGCGTGCGGTGTGAGCTCCGCCGCGCGGTGCAGCGCCTTCGCCGCGGCGGCGTGGCCGCCGCGCTGTCGTGCCTGCTCCGCGGTGCGCTCCAGCAGCTCGGCGGTCGCGGCGTCCTGTCCGGTGCGGGCCGCGGCGAGGTGCCAGGCGCGCCGGTCCGGCTCGTCGTGCAGCAGCTCCGCGACCGCCTCGTGGGCCGCGCGGCGGTCGTCCGGAGCGGCCGTCTGGTAGATCGCAGCGCGGACGAGCGGGTGACGGAACCGCACGCGTCCGCCCGTGCGCACGACGAGCCCTGCCCGTTCCGCGGGCTCCCAGACGTCGTGCGGCGCGCGTGCCGGCACGGGCGCGATCGCGGCGTCGACCGGGTCCGTCGCCGCGAGGCACAGCAGTGCCTGCCGGGTGGCGTGCGGCAGCCCGTGTGCCCAGCCGCCGAACGTACGTGCCACCTGGTCGCCGACCGGGAGCGGACCGGCCGCGGTGCGGTGCCCCGCCGGGTCCTGGGCGGCAGCCCGGGACAGCTCGACGAGCGCGAGCGGACTGCCCGCCGCCTGCTCGAGGACGTCGGCGGCGAGGCGCGCCGCGGCCCGGACCGGCAGGCCCTCGAGCAGGTGGGCCGCCTCGGCGTCGTCGAGGGGCGCGAGGACCGTGACGGGCACGTCGCGCTCGAAGCCCCCGACCGTGTGGCCGGTCTCGGCGGCAAGCAGCAGCGTGACGTGCTCACCGCGCAGCCGCCGGGCGGCGAAGGCGAGGGCGTCCAGCGAGGACCGATCGCAGCGGTGCGCGTCGTCCAGGAGCACCAGGACCGGCTGCCGGGCAGCCAGGTCGGACAGCAGGCCGAGCACCGCGTCACCCGTGGCCATGACGTCCGGGCCCGCCGCGTCGGTGCCCGGTCCGGTACCCATCGCCGAGCGCAGCGCCGGCCGTTGGCGCTCGGGGAGCGTGTCGATCCGGTCCGTCACGGGCCGGAGCAGCTGGTGCAGCGTGGCGAACGCGAGCCCCCGCTCGGCCTCGCTTCCCCGGGCGCGCAGCACCAGGGACCCGCGGGCGTCGGCGTCGCGCGCCAGGGCGTCCAGCAGGGTGGACCGGCCGATCCCGGCGTCGCCCACGAGCAGCTGGACGGTGCCCGCGCGGCCGGGGTCGTCGATCGCCTGCAGCAGCCGGGCCACGCCGTCCGCCCTGACCGACGGCGCGCTCCGCGAGCTCCTGAGCCGCGCGAGGTCCCAGGCCTGGTCCCGGCGGTCGTCCTGCGGCTCCATGGCGCCTCCTGAGATTGCGGGGGCCGCCCGCCATCCTACGAGCCGGGGGACAGCGGCGCGGGCCGGCCAGCAGGTGCAGTCGACTGACGGATACCGGCCTGGCGGGCCCGCTTCCTAGGGTCGCGGAGCAGACCTCCGCAGAGACAAGGGCACACATGACGCAGATCACCCTCGGCGACGTCACCGTCACCCGGGTCCGGGAGTACTTCGGCTCCGTCGAGATGACTCCCCGGACGTTCTTCCCGGACAGCTCCACGGAGGTGTGGGACCAGACGCCGTGGCTGGCGCCCCACTTCGTGGACCCCACGACCGACGTCGTGAACTCGGCGGTCCAGACCTGGCTGCTGCGCAGCGAGGGCCGGACGATCCTCGTCGACACCGGCGTCGGGAACCACAAGGAACGGCCGTATTCCCCGGTGTGGAGCCACCTGGAGACCGACTTCCTGCAGAACCTCGCGCGCGCCGGCGTGCAGCCCGAGGACGTCGACCTCGTGATCAACACGCACCTCCACGTCGACCACGTCGGCTGGAACACCTACCTCGACGGCCGCACCTGGGTCCCCACCTTCCCGAACGCCACCTATCTGATGCCGAAGGCCGACTTCGACTTCTGGAACCCGGCCAACGGCCACCAGCCCGTTCTCGGGCGCGGCAACCAGAACGTCTTCGAGGACAGCGTCGCCCCGGTGCACCAGGCCGGCCAGGTGCTGCTCTGGGAGCACGGCCACCAGGTCGACGCGCACCTGCGGCTCGACGCGGCCCCGGGGCACACGCCCGGATCGTCCACGCTCACGCTGACCTCCGGCACCGATCGCGCCGTCTTCGTCGGCGACATGCTGCACAGCCCCGTGCAGTTCCTCGAACCCGACGCCAACAGCTGCTTCTGCGAGGACCCGGCGCTCGCCCGGGCCACCCGGCGCTCGGTGCTCGGCTGGGCGGCCGACAACAACGCGCTCGTCCTGCCGGCCCACCTCGGTGGCCACGGTGCGGCCGAGCTCTCCCGCGACGGCAGCGCCTTCGCGGTGAAGAGCTGGGCGCCGTTCTCCCCGTACCTCACCGAGCAGTCGTGACCCCGGCGAACCCGACCCCGGCGAACCCGACCCCGACCTACCAGCACCCCGTGAAGAGGCCACAGATGAGCAGCGCCACCGACGTCGTCGTCACCACGGACCGGGGAGCCGTTCGCGGCACCCGCGGCCACACCGCGGCCGTGTTCCTCGGCGTCCCGTACGCCGCCGCACCCCGCGGCGGGGGGCGGTTCGAGCCGCCGCAGGAGCACGCGCCGTGGGACGGCGTCCGCGACGCCACCCGGCCCGGCCCCACCGCGCCCCAGGCCGAGCGTCGCCTCGGCAGCATCGACATGTCGCCCTACTTCGGCACCGGCTGGAGCAAGGGCGACGACTACCTGACCGTCGACGTCTGGGCGCCGCCAGGCTTGACCGGCGACCTCCCGGTCATGGTCTTCGTCCACGGGGGCGGCTTCGTCGCCGGGTCGACGCGCGCCGCCCTCTACGACGGCTCCGCGTTCGCCCGAGACGGCGTCGTGCTGGTGAGCGTCACCTACCGGCTGGGTATCGCCGGGTTTCTCGACGTCCCGGGGGCCCCCGCCAACCGCGGCCTGCTCGACGTCGTCGCGGCGCTGGGGTGGGTGCGGCGCAACATCGCGGCATTCGGGGGCGACCCGGGCAACGTCACCCTGTTCGGCCAGTCGGCCGGGGCGACGATCGTCGGTGGCATCCTCGCGCACCGCGCGGCGGCGGGACTCTTCCGCCGGGCGATCGTCCAGAGCGGCAGCGGGCTCGGCGCGTTCACCCCCGAGCAGGCGGCCCGGGTCACCGACGCGGCGGTGCGGCACCTCGGGATCGAACCTCGGGTGGACCAGCTCGCGCAGGTCTCGGACGAGCGGCTCGTCGAGGCCGCGTCCCGCCTGGGCGGCATCGACCTGCGGACCGGGACCCACCACGACCCGCTGATCGGGCTGAGCCCGTTCAGCCTGGTCCTCGACGAGCAGCCCGCCGTGTCGGTCGCCGCGGGAGTGGCCGCCGACGTCGACCTGCTCGTCGGGACCACCACGGAGGAGGGCAACCTCTACCTGGTCCCGGTGGGCACGTTCGCGACCTCCGAGGCGGCGGACGTCGCACGCGCCGCGGCCGCGTCCCACCCCGACCCGCTCCGGCTCGTCGAGACCTACCGTGCGTCCAGGCCGCGGGCGACCGAGGGCGAGCTGCGGTCCGCGATCATGGGCGACGCGTTGTTCGGCGCCGGTACCTGGGCGCTCGCGGAGGCCCACGCCGGCCACGGGCCGTCGGCCACGTTCGCCTACGAGTTCGCGTGGCGCTCCGGGGCGCTCGACGGACAGCTCGGCGCCGCGCACACGGTCGAGCTCCCCTTCGTCTTCGACACGGCGGACCTGCCGCAGCTGACCGGTGCGCTCGCGCTGCTCGGGTCCCGGGGCGCGCCCGACGGGCTCGCGGCGCGCGTGCACCAGGCATGGGTGCGGTTCGCCCGCACCGGCGACCCGGGGTGGGCCCGGTACGACGACCGGCGCCGGGCCACCCTGCGCATCGACACGGAGTGGGCCGAGGTGGAGGACCCGCGCGCCGCGGAGCGGCGGGCCTGGTCCGCCGACCTCCTCAGCCCAGCCGGGCCGTGAGCCCGTCCAGCAGGATCCCGAGGTGCCGCTCGAACCGCGCGTCGCCGTGGTCGCGCAGGTGGCCCGCCTCCGTGACCAGCGGCACGTCCGGGCCGAGCCAGGCGTCCCGTTCGGTGACGGAGTAGCGCCCGGGATCGGTCTCGGCCGACTGCCGGTGCTCCTGCTCCTCGATGACGAAGCCGACCACGAAGGCGACGACCAGGTCCGTGGCGTCGTCGGCCTCGGTGAGCGTCAGGCCCTGCTCGGTCCAGCGCGCGAACCACGGTTCGCGCGCCCGGACCACCTCGGGATCGGTGACGCGGGTGCCGCTGAACATGCGGGCGCCGTCCCGGTGGAGCAGGAACTCCGCGCGCAGGATGCGGGCGTGCGCGGCGAGGTCGTCACGCCAGCCGGCCCCGGGCGCGGTCTGCGCCAGGGCGGTGCTGACCCGCCGCATCACGGTGGTGCTCATCTCGTCGAGCAGCTCCTGCTTGTCGCGCAGGTGCCAGTACAGCGCAGGCGGCCGCACGTCGAGCCGGGCGGCGAGCGCACGGACCGTGATGCCGTCCATGCCCTTCTCGTCGAGCAGCTCGAGTGCGGCCGCGACGATCCGTTCGCGCGTGATGCCCTTGGCCATGGTTGACACCTTAACAAAGTTCAGGCAGCCTGAGCACACCACGAATTGAACTTAGTTAAGGAGAATCCGATGCGCGCTGCCGTCGTCAACACCGCCGGGGAACCGCCTGTCTGCGCCGAGTTCGCCGATCCGGTGGCCCGGCCCGGCCAGGAGCCGCTGCACCTGGTCGGGGCGGGTCTGCACCATGTCGTGCGCGGGCTGGCCGCCGGCCGCCACTACGGCAGCGACCACACCTTTCCGCTGGTGCCGGGCGTCGATGCCGTGGCCCGGACCGGCGACGGGCGGCTGGTCTACACCGGATTCGCCCGCGCGCCGTGGGGCACGATGGCCGAGCGGATGGTCACCCCGTTCGAGCTCGAGCTGCCCGCGGGTGCGGACCCGCTCGAGGTGGCGGCCGGCATGAACCCGGGCCTGTCCGGCTGGATGGTCCTCTCTGCCCGGCGCAAGGAGGTCGGCCGGCTCGGCACGGTCCTGGTGCTCGGGGCCACGGGGGCGTCCGGCACCCTGGCGGTGCGGGCGGCGCAGGCGCTCGGCGCCGAGCGGGTGGTCGCCGCCGGCCGCGACCCGGAGTCGCTGGAGCGGCTGCGCGGCCTGGGTGCGGTGCCCGTCTCGCTCGGGCACGACGAGCCCGGCGCCGTGGCGCACGCGCTCGCCGCCGCCGTCGACGACGCTCCGCCCGCCCTCGTGCTCGACTTCGTGTGGGGCCCGGTCGCCGAGGCGGCGTTCGCCGCCCTGGGCCGCGGCGGCCCGGCCGCCGACGGGCCGGAGATCGCCTACGTGCAGATCGGTTCGCTCGCCGGCTCCGAGGCGGCGCTGCCCGCGGCCCTGCTGCGCAGCCGTCGCATCCGGATCACAGGGAGCGGCATCGGCGCGTTCTCCCGGGCGGAGCTGCTCGCGGAGGCCCCCGCAGTCCTCGCCGCCTTCGCGGACGGCACGCTCCAGATGCCGTACACCGCGTACCCGTTGAGCCGGGTGGGGGACGCCTGGGCGCACCGGGGGAGCGCCCGCGCCGTCGTCGTCCCGGACTGAACCGACGAAGGATCCGAGGAAGAGGAGAGCGTGATGGCGAGACGAGCACTGGTCGTGGGGCTGGGGATCGCGGGCATGTCGGCGGCGATCGGGCTGCGGGAGGCCGGGTGGTCGCCGGTGGTCGTCGAACGGGCGCCGGACCGGCGGCAGGGCGGGTACTTCGTCGGCCTGCTGCCCGACGGCAGGCGGGCGGCGGTGGATCTCGGCATCGCCGAGCATCTGCACACCCGCAACCCCGCCGGCGGTGGGACGGCCTGGGAGCTGGACCGACGCGGCAACCGTGCCCCCGGGCTGGGGTTCCTGCACCAGCCGGGCCGGCCCGCGGCGGTGGTCCGCGGCGACATCGAGGCCGCGCTCTGGCAGGGCCTCGGCCAGGAGGGGCGTGCGCGGATCGAGGTGCGGTTCGCCACGACGCCCGTCGAGATCAGCCACGAGGACGGCGGCGTCCGGGTGCTGCTCCGGGACACCCGGACCGGGCAGGAGCACCACGAGGAGTACGACCTCGTCGTCGGCGCGGACGGGCTGCGGTCCGACGTGCGCCGCCTGGTCTTCGGTCCGCACGCGCGGTACGTCCGGGACTGGGACGCCATGATCTGTGCCTTCCAGCTGCCGGGCCAGGTGCCGGGCTACGGCGACCAGGACAGCATCATCAGCGCCCGTGCGGGCCGGGCGGCCTGGGTGTTCGGCTTCGCCGACCGGGCGCCCACCGCCCTGCTGACCTACCGCACGGCGAACGTGCCCGAGCAGTTCGCGGGGGACCGGGTCGAGCGGCTGCGCTCCGTCTACTCCGGCATGGACGACCCGGTCGTGCGGTACGTCCTGGACGAGGTCGAACGAGCGCCGGAGTACCTGTTCGACTCGGTGCACCAGGTCAGGATGCCGCGGTGGAGCACGGGCCGGGTGGTGCTGGTGGGCGACGCGGCCTGGTGCCTGAACCTCTACTCGGGCATGGGCGCCACGAGCGCGCTCCGGGGCGGCGCGGAGCTGGGCAGGGCGCTGCGGGACGCGCCGGACGACGTCCGCGCCGCACTGACCGCCTGGGAGTCGGCGCTGCGTCCGTCGATCGTGCGGCACCAGCGCGTCGCGCGCCTCAAGCAGCAGATGTTCGTGCCGTCGGGCCGGTGGGCGGAGGCGGTGCGGTCGGTCGTCCTCCGGCTCGGCGGTGCGGCCCGCAGGCGGCGGCTGGCCCGGGACCTCGTTGCCGCGCCGGCCGGGAGCGGCCGCGCGTCGTAGCGGGTGGTGTCACGCCCGGGGCGGACGGCCGTCGCCGTCCGCCAGCGCCGCCCGGAGCGTGTCGAGCACGGCGTGCAGACCGTCGGTGAAGCTCGCGTCGGCGGACTCGCTCCAGCGGCGGAAGGCCTGACCGATCGCCACGGAGGCCACCTGCGCGACGAGCGTCGCCGTCGCGGGGTCGGTGCCGCGCTCCCGCAGGGCCTCGTCGAGTGCCGCGCTCACCGCCGCGGACTTGGTGCGTTCGCGTTCCTGCAGCTCGGCGCTGCTGTCGATCACCGCCCGGCGCCGGGCGACGTGGTCGTGGCCCAGGGCCTCCGTGAGCTGCGTGCCCAGCCGGTCGCAGGCGTCGAGCACCGCGGCCAGCGGCGGCGCGGCCGGGTCCGCGCCGAGCACCGCCTCCCGCAGGACGGCGGGCAGCCGCTCCGAACCGGCGAACAGCACCTCGCGCTTGTCGGGGAAGTAGCGGAAGAACGAGCGGCGGGTGAGGCCGGCGCGCTCGGCGATGTCCGCGACTGTCACGTTCTCGTAGCCGTGCTCGAGGTAGAGGTCGAGCGCGGCGGTGGTCAGGCGCTCCTGCGCTCCGGGATCCCATCTCGCCACCGTCCGAGGCTAACACCGACGACACTGTGTGACATCGGTGCTAGCCTCCGTGATGACACTGTGTGTCATCACGGACTGCCCGGGGAGGCCCGGGCACGGCGAGCGGAGGGTTCAGATGGAGCAGGGCAACCGGACGGACGAGGTATGGGTGCTCGGCGCGACGGGCCGAACCGGCCGGGCGGTCGCCGCCCGGCTGGCCGCGGACGGGGTGCCTCCCGTGCTCGTCGGCCGGAACCGCGGACGGCTCGAACGGGTCGGCGCCACGCTCGGCCTCACCCACGGGCCGAAGGCGGTGGTCGCCGGCACGCCCGAGGCCATCGCGGCCGAGATCTCCAGGCAGCGACCCGCGGTCGTGGTCAACACCCTCGGCGACTACGCCCGGACCGCGCTGCCGATCGCGCGCGCCTGCCTGCCCGGGGGTCACTACGTCGACCTCGCGGCGGACGTGCCCGCCATGCTGCGGCTGGCCGCGCTGCACCCGGAGGCGCAGGGCGCGGGCAGCACGCTGGTCACCGGCGCCGGATTCGGCGTGCTGGGTACGCAGGCCGTCGTGACGATGCTGGGAGAGGGGCGCCCGGCGCCCAGCCGGGTCCGGGTCGACGCCGTCCCCTCGGTGGCCGTCGAGGCCGGCCGTCTGGGGGAGGCGCTCGCGGCCAGCATCGTCGACGTCCTCACCACCGGCGGACGGCGCTACGTGGGTGGCCGGCTGGTGCGTCGCCGGCTCGGCTCCGACTCGTACCCCCTCACGCTGCCCGACGGCGAGACCGTGACGACCGTCGGCGTCCCGTCCGGTGAGCTGTACGCCGCGCAGGTCGCCAGCGGTGCGCCGGACGTCGTCGCCGCCTCGACGCTCGTCCCGTCCGCGCGCGTGGTCCGGGCCCTGCTGCCGGTCGCCGGCGCGCTGCTCGGCGTGCCCGCCCTGCGACGCCTGGCCGTCTCGTGGCTCGCCAGGGTCGAGGGCGAGGCCCGCCCCCGGCCCCGTGAGCACACGTGGGGGCACGCGGTCCTCACGTGGTCCGACGGCACCGTGCGGGAGGGCTGGCTGCGGGCCGGCGACGCCATGGACTTCACGGCCGCCGTCGCCGCGAGGGCGGCGGAACGCCTTCTTCGTGGCGAGGCCGCGCCGGGCGCCTGGACGCCCACCGCCGCCCTCGGGCCGGAGCTGGCGGTGGAGGCGGGCGCGACGCTCATCCCCGGCAGTCGAGAGCGCTCGATCGACTCTCGCGAATAATCTATTGATTATCGAGCGATGTATGTCGATAATCGCTGCATGACTCGCATCGTCTTCTTCATGCTCACGTCGCTGATCCTCGGCGGCATCGCCATCGGGCTGTTCGCCCAGGCGGTGATCCTGCCGGGGATCGCCGCCGACGAGGTCCGGCACTTCCCCCCGTACGAGCCCTACCGGGTCCCGCTCCTGGCGGCCGGGATCGCGTTCATCGCATGCGCCCAGGTGGCGCTCGCGGCCCTCTGGGCCCTCGTGTTCCGCGCCCAGACGGGCGTCTTCTTCCGGCCCGGCACGCAGCGCTGGGTGGTCACGATCGGCGCCGCGGTCGGCGTCGCGACGCTGCTCACCTGCGGCCTCTTCCTCTACGTGACGTTCGTGGGGATCCCGATGCCCGGCGACATGGGGGACATCGGGCTGTGGATGGCGAGCGGCCTGGGCTGCCTGGTCGGCGCGGCGCTCCTCGGGGTCGTGTTCGTGACCCACCGGCTCATCGGGCGGGCGACCGATGCGCAGACCGAGCTGGACGGCGTGCTCTGATGGCGATCGTCGTCGAGATCGACGTGCTCCTGGCCAGACGGAAGATGTCGGTCGGCGACTTCGCCGACGCGATCGGCCTGAGTCCCGCCAACGTGTCGGTGCTGAAGAACGGCCGGGCGAAGGCGGTGCGGTTCTCGACGCTGAACGCGATCTGCGAGGTGCTGCAGTGTCAGCCGGGGGACGTGCTGCGGTGGGTGCCGGACGGCGGCGAGCCGGAGGGAGTGGCGG
Organism: Promicromonospora thailandica; assembly: GCF_024171955.1. GTDB lineage: Bacteria > Actinomycetota > Actinomycetes > Actinomycetales > Cellulomonadaceae > Promicromonospora > Promicromonospora thailandica. The sequence goes on from NZ_JAMTCS010000009.1 coordinate 74,097, forward strand.
CGCGGCGAACGGCGACCGCCGACCGGCAGGAGTGAGGGCGTCCTGGGGTCGCGACGTCCGGTCGTGAGTGGTCCGTATCGACCCCGGTCGATACCGAGCTACCTTGCGATGCAAGGGACCTGCTATCGTGTATCGCATGGTACCGACACCGGACATCGTCCTGACGCAGCTGCGCAAAGGGGTCGTGGAGTACTGCGTCCTGGCCTGCCTGCGTTCGGGGCCGGCCTACGGGCTCGAGCTCGCCGACCGTCTCGGCTCCGACAGCTCCCTGCTGACCAGCGAGGGGACGCTGTACCCGCTGCTGTCGCGCGTGCGGCAGCAGGGCTGGGTGACCACGACCCAGGTGCCCTCCGCCGTGGGCCCGCCGCGCCGGTACTACGAGATCACCGACGAGGGCCGGGCGGCGTTGGAGACCTTCCTCGCGACCTGGTCCCGTTTCACGACCGACGTCCGCACGACCCTGGAGTCCTGATGACCATAACGCCCGAGCTCCCGCCCCTGGTCGAGGCCTACCTCGCCGACCTGGACCGCGCCCTGGCCGGCACCGACCCGCGCGAGCGCGCCGACACGGTGGCGGCGGTGCGCGAGCACGCCGTCGAGTCGCTGGCCCGGCACGGCCGCAACGACGACGGGGCCCGCCGGGTGCTCGGCGAGCTGGGCCCCGTGGAGCACATCGCCGCCGAGGCGACGCCCGCCCCGGTCGCCGCCCCGGCGGCCCCGGCCGGAAAGGTCGAGCCGACGGACGTGGTGCTGGCCGCGCTCGCCGTCCTGCTCTGGCCGCTGGCTCCGGTCTTCCTCGTCTGGGCGACCGTGCGGCTGCGCGCCGGCGTCGGGAACCGTGCCCTGCAGTGGGTCACGATCGCGCTGAGTGCCGTCACCGTCGTCGCCGGTGTCGTGCTCGTCGTGACGCATCTCCTGAGCCGCGCCGCGTAGGGCGGACTCGGCCACGTTCTCCTCGGCCGCTGGTCGTCGAGATCGAACCCGTCCTCGTCGGCTGCGGCGAGCAGACCAGTGCGTCGACCACCGTCGTCCCGGCGTGCAGCAGCAACGAGTATCTTCCGGGAGTGGTCTCGAGGAGCGTGTGTACCGTCATGTGCCGAAACCTAGTACCTGTCACCGACACAGTCGTCAAGCTCTCTCGAGTGCCGTGGACAGGAGGTCAGCCACATCCACGGACGCCTCGCCACTCCCGCTGTGTGTGACCCCGACGCCGACGAGGCGCCCGTCCTCCGCCTCCGCGAACGCGATGCTGCCGACCTCGACGGGGTTCGACGACATGCTCGTGAAGGTGAATCCGACGGCCTCGTCGGGTAGGCCGTCGATCGGCTCCGCGGTCGCCTTGCCGTAGCTGCCCTTCTCGGCGTCGGTCGAGCACTCGTCGACAGCCGCCTCGACGGCCGCGAGCATCGACGCGGCATCGGGATAGGTCCCGCCCCCGGGGACGAACACGGTGGCGCCGACGACGTCGCCGTTCTCGAGCACGTACTGCTCGCCGGTCGTCCCGTCGGCGGCGTTCGACAGCCTCGACGTCTCCAGGTGGCCGAGCGCGTCGCACCAGCCGACCCCTGGTGCTCCCATGTCGCCGTCGGTGGTCTCCTGGACCGGGGGGAGCGCGTCGGTGTCCAGCAGTGCCGCCGCGGTGCCGCAGGCGGTCAGCAGCAGCGGGGCCGCGCACAGTGCGGCAAGCAGGGGGTACCTGCTACGTCGCGTCGTTGTCCGAGCACGCATTCGTACAGCCCCCCATGACGTCGCCGGCAGCCGCATCTTCGTCGAAGTAGTTGTTCGCGTCGCGTGCTCGCGGTGCTCGCGGTACTTGTTGGCTTCGAACAGCCGACAGCCGGCGGTGCGCGGCCGGGACGGCTCAGCGTCGGGTCGAGCGCCGGACGTCCGTCCCGGCCCGCAGGGCCCGCGGGATCTCGGCGACGTCGTCGACACGCGCGACGAGGCGTTCGACGTCGTCGGCCGGTGCCGGGGAGTCGACGGTGAGCGTGTAGACGATGCCGGTGGAACGCCACGCGTCGTCGAAGGTGCCGTCGGCCGTCACGGCGACGCCGGTCACGTCGATGCCGAGCTCGCGTGCCTCGCGGAAGGTGTCGTTGAGCACGCAGACCGCGACGGCGAGGTGGAGCATCTGCGCACCGTTGCTCGCCGGGTGAGCCACGATGCCGTCGGCCGTCCAGGTGTGGGGGAGGGCGACGCCGTCGGCGGGGCGGAGGCTACCGGCGCCGGCGGTGACGCCGAAGGATGACAGCGGGTCCATACCGGCAGCATGCACCCTCGGGCCCCGCTCCTCACACGGAGAAGTACTTCGCTTCTGGGTGATGGAACACGAACGCGTCCGTCGACTGCTCCGGGTGCAGCTGCAGCTCGTCCGACAGCGTGACCCCCACCCGCTCCGGCCGCAGCAGCTCCACCACCTTGTGCCGGTCCTCCATGTCGGGGCACGCGGGGTACCCGAGCGACATCCGCGCCCCGCGGTAGTCGAGCTTGAACAGACCCTCCACCGACGTCGGCTCCTCCGCAGCGAACCCCAGCTCCGCCCGCACGCGCGCGTGCCAGAACTCCGCCAGTGCCTCGGTGAGCTGCACCGACAGCCCGTGCAGCTCCATGTACTCGCGGTACTTGTTGGCCTCGAACAGCCGACCGGTGTGCGCGGACACGGAGTCCCCGACCGTCACGAGCTGCACCGGCAGCACGTCGAACCGCCCGGTCTCCTCGACCCACGACCGCGGCCGGATGAAGTCCGCGAGGCACAGGTGCCGGTCGCGGCGCTGCCGCGGGAAGGTGAACCGCAGCCGCTCCGTCCCCACGGGACCGCCGGAGCCACCGTCGGGCGCGCCGATGCCGGCCAGGTCGCCGTGGTGGGCCACCACCACGGAGTCGCCCTCCGACCACACGGGGAAGTACCCGTAGACCACCGTGGGGTCCATGATCTGGTCGGTCCGGATCCGCTCCAGCCACTCGGCCAGGCGCGGCCGGCCCTCGGTCTCCACGAGCTCCTCGTAGGACGCGCCGTCGGCGGACCGCCCCGGCTTGAGCCCCCACTGGCCCATGAACGTCGCGCGCTCGTCGAGGAACGCCGCGTACTCCGAGAGCTGCACGCCCTTCACGATGCGCGTGCCCCAGAACGGCGGGTCGGGCACCTCGTTGTCCGTGGCGACGTCCGACCGGGCGGGCAGCTCCTCCACGGGCGTCTGCGTCACGGTCACCACGGAGTGCCGCCGCTTGCGCAGCGCCGGCAGCCCGACGTCGTCCGGGGCGGCGCCGCGCGCGATGCGCACGAGCGGCTCCATGAGCCGCAGGCCCTCGAAGGCGTCCTTCGCGTAGCGGACGACGCCGGGGAACGCACCGGCGAGGTCGTCCTCCACGTACGTGCGGGTCAGCGCCGCGCCGCCGAGCAGCACGGGCCAGCGCTTCTCGAACCCGCGCGAGGCCAGCTCTTCGAGGTTCTCCTTCATCACCACCGTCGACTTCACGAGCAGGCCGGACATGCCGATGACGTCGGCGTCGTGCTCGATCGCGGCGTCGATCATGGCGCTCACCGGCTGCTTGATGCCGATGTTGACCACCCGGTAGCCGTTGTTCGTGAGGATGATGTCCACGAGGTTCTTGCCGATGTCGTGCACGTCGCCGCGCACCGTGGCCAGCACGATGGTGCCCTTGGACCCGGAGTCGCCCTCGACCCGCTCCATGTGCGGTTCCAGCAGCGCGACGGCGGCCTTCATCACCTCCGCCGACTGCAGCACGAACGGCAGCTGCATCTCGCCGCGCCCGAACAGGTCGCCCACCACCTTCATGCCCTCGAGCAGGTGGTCGTTGACGATGTCCAGCGCCTTCATCCCGGCGCCCAGCGCCTCGTCGACGTCGGCCTCCAGGCCCTTGCGGGCGCCGTCGACGATGCGCCGCGCCAGCCGCTCGCCGATCGGCAGCGCCGCGAGCTCCGCGGCCCGCTGGTCCCGGATCGCCGCGGCGTCCACGCCCTCGAACAGGTCCAGCAGCTTCGAGAGCGGGTCGTAGGTCAGGTTGCCGTCGGCGTCCCACTCGCGCTTGTCCCACACCAGGTCGAGGGCCGTCTGCCGCTGCTCGTCCGGGATGGAGGCCAGCGGCAGGATCTTCGCCGCGTGCACGATCGCCGAGTCCAGTCCCGCGGCGACCGCCTCGTGCAGGAACACCGAGTTGAGCACGGCCCGGGCCGCCGGGTTGAGGCCGAACGACACGTTCGACACGCCGAGCGTCGTGTGCACGCCCGGATAGGCCTGCGTGATGCGCCGGATCGCCTCGATGGTCTCGATCGCGTCGCGCCGCGTCTCCTCCTGTCCGGTCGCGATGGGGAAGGTCAGGGCGTCGACGATGATGTCGTCCACCCGCATGCCCCAGTCGCCCACCAGGGTGTCGATCAGGCGGGAGGCGATCGCGACCTTGTGGTCGGCGGTGCGGGCCTGCCCCTCCTCGTCGATCGTCAGGGCGACGACGGCGGCGCCGTGCTCCACCACCGCGGGCATGATCCGGGCGAAGCGCGAGGTGGGCCCGTCGCCGTCCTCGAAGTTCACCGAGTTGACCACGCCGCGGCCGCCCAGCAGCTCCAGGCCCGCGCGGATCACGGCGGGCTCGGTGGAGTCGATCACGAGCGGCAGCGTGCTCGCGGAGGCCAGGCGGGACACGACGTCGCGCACGTCAGCGACGCCGTCGCGCCCCACGTAGTCCACGCAGACGTCCAGCAGGTGCGCGCCGTCGCGCGTCTGGGCGCGCGCGATGTCGACGACGTCGTCCCAGCGGCCCTCCAGCATCGCCTCCCGGAACGCCTTCGACCCGTTCGCGTTGGTGCGCTCGCCGATGGCGAGGAAGCTCGTCTCCTGCCGCAGCTCCGTGGCCGAGTACAGCGAGGCGACGGCGTTCTCGCGCACCGGCTCGCGCGGCGCCACCGGCTGCCCGCCCACGGCCTCGACCACGAGCCGCATGTGCTCCGGCGTGGTGCCGCAGCAGCCGCCCACCAGGCCGAGCCCGAACTCGCGCGCGAACTGCGTGTGCGCGGCGGCCAGCTCCTCGGGGGTGAGCGGGTAGGTGGCGCCGTCCGGCCCCAGCACCGGCAGGCCCGCGTTCGGCATGCAGGCCACGGGCACCTCGGCGTGCTGCGACAGGTGCCGCAGGTGCTCGCTCATCTGCTCCGGGCCGGTGGCGCAGTTCATGCCGATCGCGTCGACGCCGAGCGCCTGCAGCGCCACCAGCGCCGCGCCGATCTCCGAGCCCATGAGCATGGTGCCCGTGGTCTCGACCGTCACCGACACGATGACCGCCACCCGCCGCCCGACCTCCGCCATCGCCTGCCGGCAGCCCGTCACCGCGGCCTTGGCCTGCAGCAGGTCCTGGCTGGTCTCGACGAGCAGCGCGTCCGCGCCGCCCTCGATCAGGCCCGCAGCCTGCTCGGCGAACGTGTCCCGCAGGTGTGCGTACGTGGTGTGGCCCAGCGACGGCAGCTTGGTGCCCGGACCCATCGAGCCCAGCACCCAGCGCGGCTTCTGCGGCGTCGCGTACGCGTCCGCGCGCTCGCGGGCCAGCGCGGCGCCCGCGCGGGCGAGCTCGCGGATGCGGTCGTCGATGCCGTAGTCCGACAGGTTGGACCAGTTGGCGCCGAAGGTGTTCGACTCGATCGCGTCCACGCCCACCTCGAGGAACGCGTCGTGGACGCCCGCGATCAGGTCGGGGCGCGAGACCGTGAGGATCTCGTTGCACCCCTCCAGGTCCTGGTAGTCCGCCAGCGTCGGGTTCGCCGCCTGGATCATGGTGCCCATGGCGCCGTCGGCCACGACCACGCGCGTGCGCATGGCGTCCAGGAGGGCTGCGGAGCGGTCGCCCAGGGCGGGCAGGGTCGCGGCGAGTGCGTTCACCCGGGCAGCGTAAGCCTTGGCCCGACGACGACGCCGTGGGTGCCCGGCGGGCGGACCGTCGCCCGCTACCGTGCCTGCATGACGACGTACGACTACCTGGCCTCCCTGTTCTCCCTGTCGGGCCGCACCGCCGTGGTGACCGGCGGCAGCTCCGGCATCGGCCGCGCCATCGCCGAGGCCCTCGCGCAGGCCGGGGCGCACACCGTGCTCGTGGCCCGCGGCGCCGACCGGCTGGAGTCGGTCGCCTCCGGCCTGCGGGAGCAGGGCTGTGACGTCTCGACGGTGGTCGCCGACCTCTCCACCCGCGCAGGCATCCACGCGGCCGCCGACGGTGTCGTCGCCGCGGCGGGGGAGCCGGACATCCTCGTCAACAGCGCCGGCATCAACCTGCGGCCGCACCTGGGCGACGTCGACGAGGCCACCTGGGACCTCACCCTCACCGTGAACCTGGAGGCCCCCTTCCTGCTGGGTCAGCGGTTCGCCCCCGGCATGGCCGCGCGGGGGTTCGGGCGGCTCATCCACATCTCCTCGCAGCAGGCGCACCGGTCGTTCGTCGACAGCGGCGTGTACGGCGTCTCCAAGGGCGGCCTCGAGTCGCTGGCCCGGTCGCAGTCCGAGGCGTGGTCGGCGCGCGGCGTCACCGCCAACACCCTCGTGCCGGGTTTCGTGCTCACCCCGCTGAACCAGCGCCTCCAGGACGACACCGAGCGTGTCGCCGCCCTGGCCGCGCGCACCACGGTGGGCCGCAACGGTCTGCCCGAGGACTTCGCCGGGGCCGCCGTGTTCCTGGCGAGCGCCTCCTCGGCGTACGTCACGGGGCACTCGCTGTTCGTGGACGGCGGCTTCTCGGTGCACTGACCGGCCACGAGCTGGGCTGCGCCCCTGAGATCGGTCGGTTGCCCGGTGGCGCGCTGTGAGTTCGGTCGGTTGCCCAGTCGCGCACCGTGAGTTCGGTCGGTTGCCCAGTCGCGCACCGTGAGTTCGGTCGGTTGCCCAGTCGCGCGCCGTCAGGTCGGTCGGTTGCCCCGAGATCGGTCCATCGGGGGACCGATCTCGAGGCAACCGACCGAACTGCGACGGAGGGATGCCGCGAGCGACCGAAGCGTGGGCACGCCCCGTGGGCAGCGCCGGCGGCGCAGTAGGCTCCCGGCGTGAACGTCGACTTCCCCGGCCTGGGAACTCTCGTCAACGTCGGGACCATCGTCGTCGGCTCGCTGCTCGGCATGGCCGTGGGGCACCGGCTGCCCCAGCGCACCCACGCCGTCGTCACGGACATCCTCGGTCTCGTGACGCTCCTGGTGGCAGCGCTGTCAGCGATGTCCGTCACCGACGCCGCGTTCGTCGCGGCCACCGGCTCCGGCGCGCCCGTGCTCATCGTGCTCGGGTCGCTGCTGATCGGCGGCATCCTCGGCTCGCTGCTGCGTATCGAGGACCGCCTCGAAGGGCTCGCCGGCACCATCCAGGCGTGGTTCGCCCGCCGCGGCCGGGCGGCGCCCGGAGTGAAGGACCCGGCGCAGGACGTCCCGGACGCCGACGACGCGTCCGCCCGCGAGCGGTTCATCGAGGGCTGGCTCACCGCATCGCTGCTGTTCTGCGTGGGCCCGCTCGCGATCCTCGGCTCGCTGTCGGACGGGCTCGGCCGCGGCATCGACCAGCTCCTGCTCAAGTCCGTGCTCGACGGGTTCGCGGCGCTCGCGTTCGCGTCGTCGTTCGGCGTGGGGGTGCTGCTGTCGGCGGTGTCGGTCGCCGTTGTCCAGGGCCTGGTGACGCTGGCCGGCGTGGTGCTCGGGTCCGTGCTGCCGGACGCGCACATCGCCGCGCTGACGGCCGCGGGCGGCCTGATGCTGGTGGGGATCGCGCTGCGGCTGCTGCGCATCAAGCAGATCCCCGTGGGCGACCTGCTGCCCGCGCTCGTCGTAGCACCCCTGCTGACGCAGCTCGTGATCGTGCTGCGCTGACCCCACCCCCGGGCCGGGAACGCATCGGGTGAGGTCCCGAAATCCCGTGGCCGCCGCGGGGCCGTGAGCCTAGCGTGGACGGCATGAGCACCCTCCGCGCCGTCCCCGAGCCCGCGCCCGCCGCCGCACCCATCGCGGTGCGGGCCGCCGCGCCCGCCGCGCCGCCCGTCCCGACGGCGGGCGGCCTGACCTGGCGCGCCTGGACGCGCGACGACGTCCCGGCCCTCGCCGCGCTCATGCGCACCGTCGAGGAGGCGGACGGCCGCGACTGGTTCATGTCTCCGGAGGAGGTGGCCGAGCTGCTCGCCGCCCCGCACGGCGACCCCGCCACCGACACGCTCGTCGGCCTGGACGCCGACGGCGCACTGGTCGCGCACGCCTACGTCGAGCGGTCCGCCACGGACGGCGTCGACACGCTGCGCGCCGAGCTCGGCGGCGGCGTGCACCCCGGGCGGCGTGGTGAGGGCATCGGGACCGAGCTGCTCGCGTGGGCGGTCGGCCGCGCGCGGCAGGTGCTCGCGGCGTCGGGCACGGACGACCGGCTGGCGGCCCTGCCCGGGCGCATCGCCCTGCACCTCGAGGACTCCGACCCGGCCGAGCGTGTCGAGCTGGCGCGCGCGGCGGGGTTCACGCCCATCCGCTTCTACGCCAACCTCGTGCGCGACCTCGCCGAGCCGATCCCGGCGATCGGCGTGGAGCCGCCGCTGCGGATCGTGCCGTGGTCCGACGCGCTGGAGGACGCCGTCCGCCTGGCCCGCAACGACGCGTTCCGCGACCACTGGGGCAGCCAGCCGCGCACCCCGGAGTCGTGGCGCGCGTACCGCAGCATGTTCGCCCCGCAGTGGTCGTTCGTCGTGGTCGACGACTCGGTGGACTACCCCGGGTCGGCGACCGAGCTCCCGGGCGACGAGTCGGTCCCGCCGGGCACGCCCTACGTCGTCGGCCTGCACCGGGCCGAGCGCTACGAGCACGACTGGGAGACCCAGGGCTACACCGCCGGCTACACGGGCCTGCTGGGTGTACGCCGCGCCTACCGCGGCCGCCGCGTCGCGGCCGCCCTGCTCACGCACGCCATGCGCGTGTACGCCGCCGACGGCATGCAGAAGGCCGAGCTCGACGTCGACACCGCCAACCCCACCGGCGCGACCGGGCTCTACGCCCGGCTGGGCTACACCAAGAACGACGGCTCGACGCTGTACACGATCGAGCTCTGACCCACCGGTCCGCACGAGGGAGCACCATGACCGCCGAGACCCACCTCGCCCCCATCGCGGAGCGCGCCGCCGCGCCCGCGACCCTGGTCCTGCCCACGGCGGGCGGCCTGTCCTGGCGGCCCGCCGCCCGCGACGACGTGCCCGCCTGGCTGCTGCTGCGCCACCACATCTCCCGCGCCGACGGCGAGCCGTTCCTCGCGACCCTGGAGGAGCTGGAGGAGCTGTTCGACGCCGACTGGCGCGACATGTCCGCCGACTCGCTGCTCGGCTTCTCCACGTCCCCGGCCGACGACGGCGCGCTCGTCGCCTGGGCGCACGTCGACGCCCCGCCCGGCGACGTCTCCCAGGTGCGGGCCTTCACCTGGGGCGGCGTGCACCCCGACCGGCGCGGCGAGGGCATCGGCCGCGAGCTGCTCGCCTGGGCGATCGGGCGGGCGCGGCAGAAGCTCGCGGCCTCGGGCAAGGACGTGCCCGGCCGGATCGCCGTCTTCGCCGAGGACAACGCGCCCGCGGCCACCCTGCGCCTCTACGAGCGCGCCGGCCTGACACCGCGGCGCTACTACACCGACCTCGCCCGCCCGCTGACCGGCCCCGACGCCGCACCCGTGCCCGAGGTCGAGCTGTCCGGCCCGCTGCGCCTGGTGCCCTGGTCGCCCGACCTCGACGAGGCCACCCGCCTCGCGCACAACGACGCGTTCCGCGACCACTGGGGCAGCCAGCCCCAGGCCCCGCAGCAGTGGGCGCAGCGCGCGGGCTTCGCCCCCGAGTGGTCGTTCGTCGTGGTCGACGACGCGCCCGACGTCGACACGCTGCTCGCCTCGCCCGACACCGACGACGACACCGCGGCCGCGCTGCGCGCCGGCGAGCCGTTCGTCGTGGGCTACCAGCTCGCCGGCCGGTACCCCGACGACTTCGCGGTGCGCGGGTACTCGTTCGGGTACACCGACGTGCTCGGCGCGCGGCGCGCCTACCGGGGCCGCAAGATCGCGCTGGCGGCGCTCGCCGCGGGCATGCGGGCGTTCGCGGCCGACGGCATGCAGTACGCGGCGCTCGACGTCGACACCGCCAACCCGAGCGGCGCCCACGGCCTGTACGCGAGCCTGGGCTACGTGCGCCAGAGCAGCTCGCGGATGCTCTCCATCGAGCTGTAGCCGGTCCGCTCCGCACCCGGCCCGGGGTCAGCGCGCCAGGCGCTGGCGCCGGGCCTCGTACAGCACCACCGTCGCGGCGTTGGCCGCGTTGAGCGAGCTGGCCGAGCCGGTCATCGGGATGCTCAGGGTCACGTCGGCGGCGTCCAGCCACGCCCGGGTCAGGCCCGCGGTCTCGCTGCCGACCAGCAGCAGCACCGGCTGCGTGAGGTCGAACGCGGACACCTCCGCGTCCCCGTGCTCGTCCGTCGCGGCGACCACGACGGGCACGCCCGCGGCCCGGCGCCGCTCGACCCAGGCCATGACCTCGGCCGTGGACGGCGCCCGCACCACCGGCGTCGCGAAGAACGACCCGGTCGTGGCGCGCACCGCCTTGGGGTCGTAGGCGTCGGCCGCGTGCCCCGTGGTGATCACGCCGTGCGCGCCGAACGCGTCCGCGGACCGCACCACCGCGCCGATGTTGCCGGGCTGGGAGGGCCGGTCGAACACGACGCCCAGGAAGTCGGGGCCGGTCTCGATGCGGTCCAGGTCGTCCGGCCGCATCGCCACCACGGCGAGCAGCTCCGCCTCGTCCTTCTCGGCGAGCTCGGCCAGCAGGTCGGGGGCCATCCGCACGTGCTCCACGTCCGGGTGCGCCGCGAGCAGGTCCCGGGCCCACTGCGAGAGCCGGCGCTCGCCGTCGTACAGCAGGGCGCGGACCTCCCAGCCGTGCTCCACCGCCATGGTGACCGGCCGCACGCCCTGCACCAGGAACTCGCCGGCGCGGTGCCGCTTGTTGCGGTTGGTGAGCAGGGTCTGGAGCTGCTGGAAGCGGGCGTTGCGCTGGGAGATCCGGGTGGCCACGGACCCATCCAACCATCCGGGCCCGCCGGGCCGCCGCGCGCCGCCCGGCCGCCCCGCCCTGCCCGCGCTCAGCGGCGCAGCAGGCGTTGCATCGCCGTGCGGGCCGGTTCCGAGGCGAACAGCCCGGCCGAGGCGGCGACGACGTCGTCCACGTGCGCGTCGAAGCGGTCGAGCAGGTCGGTGTTGAGCAGGGCCTTGGTGGCCGCCAGCCCCTGCGGGTGCGCCGCGGCGAGGTCGGCGAGCACGGCGTCGACCGCGTCGTCGAGCGTCTCCGGGGGCACCGCGTCCGTGACCAGGCCGTGCGCGGCCGCCTCGGCGGCGGTGAACGGCGCCCCGGTGAGGAAGGTGCGCGACGCCGCGCGGGGTGTCATCCGGGGCAGCACCGCGAGCGAGATGACCGCGGGCGCGAGCGCGAGCCGGGCCTCGGTGAACGCGTAGCCGATGGTGTCGGCGCTGATCGCGACGTCGCACGCCGCCACGAGGCCGATGCCGCCGGCCCGCACCGGCCCGTGCACGCGCGCGACGACGGGCAGAGGTGTGGCGAGGATCGCGCGCAGCACCTCGGCCAGGCGCCGGGCGGACGACTCCATGCCGACGTCGAGCGCCTCGGTGAGGTCGGCCCCCGAGCAGAACGCCGGGCCGGCGGCGGCGAGCAGCACGGCGTGCACGTCGTCGTGCGCCGCGCGGTCCAGGGCGGCCTCGAGCTGGTCGAGCAGGGCACCGGAGAGCGCGTTGCGCCGGGGGCCGTCGAGCGTGAGGCGCGCGTAGGGCGTCGGCTCGCCGTCGGGCGGGGTGACCGTGGCGACCTCGTAGGCGACGAGGGTCTGGGTGGGCATGGGAAGAATTCCTCCGGTCGGGCGTAGGTCGCGCGTGGGTATGGCGCCGTGGGGTTAATGGTGGTTAACCTCTGTGGCATGCGCAACATGCATCCACCAGAGAACCCGGAGCACACCAAGCTCCGGGACGCGGTCCGAGACTTCGCCGACCGCGAGATCGCGCCCCACATCGCCTCCTGGGACCGGCAGAGCCGCCTGCCCGTGGACGTGGTGCACCAGATGGGGGAGCTGGGCCTGTTCGGCCTGACCGCCCCGGAGGAATTCGGCGGGTCCGACCTCGGGCTCACCGGGCTCAGCATCGCCGTCGAGGAGATCGGCCGCGTGGACCAGTCCGTCGGCATCACGCTCGCCGCCGGCGTGGGTCTCGGCGTCGGCACGCTCCTGGCCTACGGCACGCAGGAGCAGAAGGAGACCTGGCTGCCGGACCTCGTGGCGGGCCGCGCGCTCGGCGCGTTCGGCCTCACCGAACCCGGCGCTGGCAGCGACGCCAACGCCATGGCCACCACGGCGGAGCTCGTCGACGGCCAGTGGGTCGTCAACGGCGCCAAGCAGTTCATCACCAACTCGGGCACGCCGATCACCAGCGTCTGCACGGTCGCGGCGCGCACCGGTACCGCGGCGGACGGCAGCCCGGAGCTCAGTGCCATCATCGTGCCGACCGACACGCCGGGGTACGTCGTCGAACCCCTGCACGACAAGATGAGCTGGCGCGCGTGCGACACCCACCCGCTGCGCTTCGAGGACGTGCGCGTGCCCGAGGCGAACCTGCTGGGCGTGCGCGGCAACGGGTTCAAGCAGCTCATGACCTGCCTGAACACCGGGCGCGTGGCCGTGGCGGCGCTCGCGACGGGCTGCATCCAGGCGATGCTCGAGCTCACCGTGGAGCACGCGGGCGTGCGCCCCACGTTCGGCGGGCCGATCGGCCGCAAGCAGGGTGTCGCGTTCCAGATCGCCGACCTCGAGGTCATGCTGCAGGCGAGCCGGGCGCTCACCTACCGGGCGGCCATGCTCAAGGACACCGGCGCCCCGCTGGACGAGTTCCGGCGCGCGTCGTCGGTGGCCAAGCTCTACGCGACCGAGTCCGCCGTGACGGCCACGCGCATCGCGGCGCAGGTCTTCGGCGGCTACGGCGTCATGGAGGACGGCCCGATCGCGCGCTTCTACCGGGACGCGAAGGTCCTGGAGATCGGCGAGGGCACCTCGGAGCTGCAGCGCATGCTCATCGCGAGAGGCCTGGGCCTCCCGGTGGAGTAGCCCCTCGCCGAGTGCGGGATCTTCGCCCCCCTGGGGCCCGAAAAAGGGCGAAGATCCCGCACTCAGCGAGCTGGAGCGGACAGGGCCTGGTTCGCCATCGTCGTCAGCAGGGCGTGCATCGTCGCGCGGTTGATACGGGCGCTGTGCGGCGTCGAGTTCAGCAGGCCGAAGGCGGCCTGGACCGCCGCGCGGGCCTCCGTGGCGCCGAGGTCCGGGCGCAGGGGGCGCAGCGCGTCGGTCCAGACGTCGATGTAGGCGAGCTGGTGCTTGCGCACCTGGGCGCGCGCCTCGGTGCCGAGCGCGTCCCACTCGCGCTCCTGGACGACGATGAGCGCGGGGTTGTCGAGCGCGAAGTCGGCGTGGCGCGCCACGAGGGCGTGCAGCGCGGCCTGCGGCGACGCCGCTCCCGACAGCAGCTCGCGGGCGCCCGCGAGGAGCTGGTCCGAGGCGTGCAGGAGGCACTGCCCGAGGATGTCCTCCTTGCTCGCGAAGTGCTTGTAGAGCGCCGGGCCGGAGATGCCGACGGCCGCACCGATGTCGCCCATGGACACGCCGTGGAAGCCGCGTGCCGCGAACAGGTCGGCGGCCGTGTCCAGGATCTGCTGCCTGCGCGGGGTCACGTGGAGCAGTCTAGGGAGGTCGGCCGGAGGGTGGCCGGTCGTGTCCACCACCCGGCGTCCGCCGCGGTGGGTCGACGCAAGGGGTCGACGCAACGGGTTAACGAGCGTTAACCGGGAGGGATATGCTGCCGCACATGGCCACCGACACGGGTGTGGGAACGGATCAGCGGGCCGACCTGCGCGGCCTGACCGCGCAGCTCCGCGAGCGCACGGCACGGGTGCGGGAGGGCGGCTCGGCCGCCGCCCGGGAGAAGCACACGGCGCGCGGCAAGCTGCTCGCACGCGACCGCGTGGACCGGCTGCTGGACCCCGGTTCACCCTTCCTGGAGATCGGCGCGCTGGCCGCGTACGACATGTACGGGGACGAGTGGGCCGTGCCCAGCGCGGGCATCGTCACGGGGATCGGCCGCATCGCGGGCCGCGAGTGCGTGGTGGTCGCCAACGACGCCACGGTCAAGGGCGGCACGTACTACCCGATGACGGTCAAGAAGCACCTGCGCGCCCAGCAGGTCGCCGCCGAGAACCACCTGCCGTGCGTGTACCTCGTGGACTCCGGCGGCGCCTACCTGCCCATGCAGGACGAGGTGTTCCCCGACCGCGAGCACTTCGGCCGCATCTTCTACAACCAGGCGAACCTGTCGGCGCGCGGCATCCCGCAGGTCGCGGCCGTCATGGGCTCGTGCACGGCGGGTGGCGCGTACGTGCCGGCCATGAGCGACGAGGCCGTCATCGTGCGCGACCAGGGCACCATCTTCCTCGGCGGCCCGCCCCTGGTGCAGGCCGCCACGGGCGAGGTGGTCACGGCGGAGGAGCTGGGCGGCGGCGTCGTGCACACGACCACCTCGGGCGTCGCGGACCACCTGGCCGACGACGACGCGCACGCCCTGCGCATCGTGCGCGAGATCATCGCGACCACCCCCGCGCCGACGCCGGTGCTGGACCGGGTGGCGCCCGAGGAGCCCGAGCTGGACCCCGACGGGCTCTACGACGTGCCTGCCGACACCCGCACGCCCTACGACGTGCGGGACGTGATCGGCCGCATCGTCGACGGGTCGAGGTTCACCGAGTTCAAGGCCCGGTACGGCGAGACGCTCGTGTGCGGGTTCGCGCGCATCGACGGCTACCAGGTGGGCATCGTGGCGAACAACGGCATCCTGTTCTCCGAGTCGGCGCTCAAGGGCGCCCACTTCGTGCAGCTCTGCGACCAGCGCCGCATCCCGCTGGTGTTCCTGCAGAACATCGCCGGGTTCATGGTGGGCAAGGAGTACGAGCACCGCGGCATCGCCAAGGACGGCGCCAAGCTCGTGACCGCCGTGGCCTGCACCTCGGTGCCCCGGTTCACCGTGGTGCTGGGCGGCTCGTTCGGCGCCGGCAACTACGGCATGAGCGGCCGTGCCTACGACCCGCGGTTCCTGTGGATGTGGCCGAACGCGCGCATCTCCGTCATGGGCGGGGAGCAGGCCGCCTCGGTGCTGGCCACGGTGCGCAAGGACCTCGCACCCGAGGACGTCGAGGCGTTCAAGGCACCGATCCGTGCCCAGTACGAGGCGCAGGGCAACCCGTACTACGCCACCGCCCGGCTCTGGGACGACGGCGTGATCGACCCCGCCGACACCCGCCGCGTGCTCGCGCTCAGCCTGGCCGCGACCGCCGCCGCCCCGATCGCCGCGCCGTCCTACGGCATCTTCCGGATGTGAGGCACCCGTGATCCGAACCCTCCTGGTCGCCAACCGCGGCGAGATCGCCCTGCGGATCGTCCGCACCGCCCGCCGCCTCGGCCTGCGCACCGTCGCCGTCTACTCCGACGCCGACGCCGGCGCGCCGCACACCCGGGCCGCCGACGTCGCCGTCCGGCTCGGCCCGACGCCGCCCGCCGAGTCCTACCTGTCCGTGCCCGCCCTGCTGGCCGCCGCCAAGGAGTCCGGCGCCGATGCCGTGCACCCCGGCTACGGGTTCTTGTCCGAGCAGGCCGACTTCGCGCGCGCCGTCGTCGGCGCCGGGCTCACGTGGGTGGGCCCGCCGCCCGCGGCGATGGACGCGATGGCGCGCAAGGACGCGGCCCGCGAGGTCGCCGAGCGCGCGGGCGTCCCGATGCTGGACTCGATCGGTGTCGTCCGCGACGGCTGGTTCGCCCGGCCCGGGGACGCGCCCTACCCGCTGCTGGTCAAGGCCGCGGCGGGCGGCGGCGGCAAGGGCATGCGCGTGGTGCGCACCGAGGACGAGCTCGCCCCCGCCGTCGCCGCCGCCCAGCGCGAGGCGGCCGCGGCGTTCGGGGACGGCACCGTGCTGCTCGAACGTTTCGTCGAGCGCGGCAGGCACATCGAGGTGCAGGTGCTCGCCGACGAGCACGGCACCGTGCTGCACCTGCACGAGCGCGACTGCTCCGCCCAGCGCCGCCACCAGAAGGTGCTCGAGGAGGCCCCCGCGCCCGACCTCGACCCCACGCTGCGCGGCTGGCTCCACACCTGGGCCGTGAACCTGGCCCGCGAGGTCGGGTACACGGGGGTCGGCACCGTCGAGTTCCTCGTCGAGGACGCCGCGGCGCCGCGGGCCGACGAAGCCCGCCGTGACGTCGGCGCCTGGTTCCTCGAGATGAACACCCGCCTGCAGGTGGAGCACCCCGTCACCGAGGAGGTCGTCACCGTGCGCGGCGAGCGCCTCGACCTCGTCGAGCAGCAGCTGCGCGTCGCGGCCGGCCTGGAGCTCGGCTTCACGCAGGACGACGTCGCCGTCGTCGGCCACGCGATCGAGGCCCGTCTCTACGCCGAGGACGCCTTCGGCGGGTTCCTGCCCCAGGCCGGCACCGCCGGCCGCGTGCGCTGGCCCGAGCACGCCCGCGTCGAGGCGGGCCTCGAGGACGGCACCGTCGTCCCCGCCGCCTACGACCCCATGGTCGGCAAGATCATCACGCGCGGCCCCGACCGCGAGACCGCCCGGCACGCCCTGGTCGACGCCCTCGACGCGACCGTGGTCGCCGGGCTCGTCACCAACACCGGGTTCGTGCGGGCGCTCGCGGACTCCGCCGCGTTCCGCGACGGCGAGGTGCACACCGCCTGGCTCGACACGCATCCTCTGACCCCGCCGGACCCCGGCACGGCGCTCGCGGCCGCGGCGTGGGGCGTGGCCGCCGCGGCGGCCCGCGCGGGGGGCGACGGCTGGCGGCCGGCCGGCCCGCCCGCCGACACCTGGGTCGAGCTCGACGAGGAGGTGCTCCGCGTCAGCCTCGCCCGCGGCGAGGTGCGGCGCGACGGCGAGCCTCCGGTCCGGGTCCGGGCGGCCGGGCCGCTCCCCGGCGGCGCGGGCCGCCTCGTCGGCGGATGCCTGCTGGAGGTCGACGGCACCACGGCGTGGTTCGACCTCGACGTGCGGCAGTGGTCCGTGGACGTCACCACGCGCGGGCACACCGTCCGCTTCGTGCGC
Source organism: Promicromonospora thailandica (assembly GCF_024171955.1). Taxonomy (GTDB): domain Bacteria; phylum Actinomycetota; class Actinomycetes; order Actinomycetales; family Cellulomonadaceae; genus Promicromonospora; species Promicromonospora thailandica. The sequence goes on from NZ_JAMTCS010000009.1 coordinate 91,275, forward strand.
CCGGGCGCGGCGCGCCCCGCGCGCGCCGACCTGTCCGACGGCGTCGTGGCCGCTGCGATGCCCGGCTCGCTCACCCGCGTCGAGGTGCACGACGGCGACCACGTCACCGCCGGGCAGCCGCTCGGCGTGCTGGAGGCGATGAAGATGGAGCTGGCGCTGGCGGCGCCCTCCGACGGCGTGGTGCGCGTGCGCGCGGCGGCGGGGGACCAGGTGGCGGCGCGGCAGGTGCTCTTCGAGGTGGAGGCGTCCGATGACTGAACCGACCGGTGCGCAGAGGGGTCCGCAGGTGGTGCGCGAGCCGGGACTGCCGGACCGCGTCACGGTCTACGAGGTGGGCCCGCGCGACGGGCTGCAGAACGAGGACGCCGTGGTCCCGGCCGCGGTCAAGGTCGGCCTGGTCGAGCGCCTGCTCGACGCCGGGCTGCCGTACGTCGAGGCCACGAGCCTGGTGCACCCGCGCTGGGTGCCGCAGCTCGCCGACGCCGCCGAGGTGCTGGGGGCGCTCGTGGACCGGCTCGGCGACCGCGCCCGCGACCTGCCCGTGCTGGTGCCGAACGAGCGCGGCCTGGACCGTGCCGAGGAGCTGGGGCTGCGTCACGTCGCCGTGTTCGCCAGCGCCACGGAGACGTTCGCGCGGCGCAACCTGAACCGGTCGCTGGACGAGCAGTACGCGATGTTCGAGCCGGTCGTCGCGCGGGCCCGCGCCGCGGGGATGCGCGTGCGCGCGTACGTGTCCATGTGCTTCGGCGACCCGTGGGAGGGGCACGTGCCCGTCGAGCAGGTCGTCGCGGCCGGCCGGCGGCTCATGGACCTGGGCGCCGACCAGCTCTCGCTCGGGGACACGATCGGCGTCGGCACGCCGGGCCACGTCATCGCACTCCTGGACGCGCTCAACGCGGCGGGCCTGCCCGACGACGTGCTCGCGCTGCACGCCCACGACACCTACGGGCAGGCCCTGGCGAACGTGTCGGCCGCGCTGCGGCACGGGGTCACCACGTTCGACACGTCGGCGGGCGGGCTCGGCGGCTGCCCGTACGCGGAGTCGGCCACTGGCAACCTCGCCACGGAAGACCTGGTGTGGATGCTCGACGGGCTCGGCATCGACACCGGGGTGTCGCTGCCGGCCGTGGTGGCCACCAGCGCGTGGCTGGAGCCGCACCTGGACCACGAGCTGACCAGCCGCACGTACCGGGCGCTGCGCTGATTCCGCTGTGAGCAGCAGCTGAGCAGCACCGATGTGACGTGCGCGACGCCGGGGTTCGCGCCCGGGCGAACGAGCGTAGGGTCACAGCTGTGACTCTGAAGATCGGTTACAAGGCGTCCGCCGAGCAGTTCGGGCCGCGCGAGCTGGTTGAGCTCGCAGTACGCGCCGAGGAGGTGGGACTGGACAGCGCGATGGTCTCCGACCACTTCCTGCCGTGGCGGCACGAGGGAGGTCACGCGCCGTCGGCCCTCGCCTGGCTCGCCGCGGCGGGTGAACGCACCTCGCGCATCCAGCTCGGCACGAGCGTGCTGACCCCCACCTTCCGGTACAACCCCGCGGTGATCGCGCAGCAGTTCGCCACCCTGGCGCTGCTCACCGAGAACCGGGTCATCCTCGGCGTCGGCACGGGCGAGGCGCTCAACGAGACCGCCGTCTCCGGCCGCGAGTGGCCCGAGTTCAAGGAGCGCTTCGCGCGCCTGCGCGAGGCCGTGCAGCTCATGCGGGCCCTGTGGACCGAGGACACCGTGGACTTCAAGGGCGACTACTACGAGCTGGTCGGCGCCAACATCTACGACCGGCCCGAGAACCCGGTGCCCGTCTACGTCGCGGCCGGCGGGCCGCTCGTGGCGAAGTACGCGGGGCGCGCGGGCGACGGCTTCATCTGCACCTCCGGCAAGGGCATGGACCTGTACACGGAGAAGCTGCTGCCCGCCGTCGCCGAGGGCGCCGAGAAGGCGGAGCGCGACGCCGCCGGCATCGACAAGATGATCGAGATCAAGATCTCCTACGACCGCGACGCCGACGCCGCGCTGGAGAACACGCGCTTCTGGGCGCCGCTGTCGCTCACGCCCGAGCAGAAGCACAGCGTCCACTCCGCCACCGAGATGGAGCGCCTGGCCGACGAGCTGCCGATCGAGCAGGTCGCCAAGCGCTGGATCGTCGCGTCCGACCCCGAGGAGGCCGTCGCGATGATCAAGCCCTACGTCGACGCCGGGCTGAACCACCTCGTGGTGCACGGGCCGGGGCACGACCAGGAGCGGTTCCTCACCCAGTTCAGCGAGGACGTGCTGCCGCGCCTCAAGGAGCTGTGAGCCTCAGGGCGTGACCAGCCCCGTCTCGTAGGCGAGGATCACCAGCGCGGCCCGGTCCCGCGCGCCGAGCTTGGCCAGCAGCCGGCTCACGTAGGTGCGCGCGGTGGCCGGGCTGAGGTACAGCTCGCGGGCGATCTCGTCGTTCGTGAGCCCCCGGCCCAGCTCCCGCAGCACCTCGCGCTCGCGGTCGGTGAGCACCGCGAGGCGGCCGTCGGCGCCGGTCCGCGGCGCCGGACCCGCGGCGACGGCGCGCAGCACGGTCGCGGTCACCGCCGGGTCGAGCAGCGCGTCGCCCGCGGCCACCACCCGCAGGGCGCGCCGCAGCTCGGCGGGCGCCACGTCCTTGAGCAGGTAGCCCGCGGCACCCGAGCGGACGGCCTCGACCACGTGCTCGTCCTCGTCGAACGTGGTCAGCACCAGCACGCGGGTGCCCGCCAGGGCGTCGTCCGCCACGATCTCCCGCGTCGCGGCCAGGCCGTCCAGGACGGGCATGCGGATGTCCATGAGCACCACGTCGGGCCGCAGCTCGCGCACCCGGGCCACGCCCGCCCGGCCGTCCGCGGCCTCGCCGACGACGGCGATGTCGCCGTCGCTCTCGGCCAGCGCCCGCAGCCCGGCACGCACGAGCTCCTGGTCGTCCACCAGCACGACGCGGATCACGGTGCTCCCCCCTCCAGCCGGGCGGGCAGGTCGGCCCGCACCGCGAAGCCGCCGCCCGGCTCGTCCGTCGTGGTCAGGACGCCGCCGAGCAGCGCGGCCCGCTCGCGCATCCCCGCGATCCCCGAACCCGGCACCAGGGCGCCGGCGCCCCTGCCGTCGTCGGCCACCCGGAGCGCGAGGCGGCCGTCCGTCACGCGGGCCGCCACCGTGACGCGGGTCGCGGACGCGTGCCGCAGCACGTTGGTCAGCGCCTCCTGCACGATGCGGTAGGCGGCCGCGTCGATGGTGCCGTCGAGCGCGCCGTCGGGCACGTCGAGACGCACGTCCACGGCCAGGCCCGCGGCGCGGGCGGGCTCCGCGAGGGCGGCGACCCCCGCCAGACCCGTGGGGTGGGTCCCGTCCGGTGGTCGCACGGCGCCGCCGGTGCCGTCGGGGGCCGCGCCGCCCACCGGGCCGCGCAGCACCCGCACCGTCGAGCGCAGCTCGTGCAGCGTGCCCGACGTCGCCTCCCGCACGTGCTCCAGCGCGCCCCGCGCCGCGTCGTCGTCCCGGCCCACGGCCTCGGCCGCCACCCCCGAGTGCAGGGCGATCACCGACAGGTTGTGGCCCACCACGTCGTGCAGGTCGCGGGCGATGCGCAGCCGCTCGGCCTGCAGCCGCTGCTCGGCGGCCCGCGCCTCGTGCACGCGGGCCTCCCGGGACAGCCGCACCGCGACCCCCAGCGCGATCGCCGCCGCGACCAGAGCGATGTTCGTGACCAGGTCGTACGGCGTCAGGTACTCCTCGGCATCGGTACCCGTGACCCGGTAGTAGGTCGCCACCGCCACCAGCACCACGCCGCCCCCGACCGCCCAGCCGGTGCGCCGCACCTCCGCCGCCGAGTACAGCGCCGCGACGGCGGGCAGCGCCATGCCGATGGGCGCGAACCGGAACGTGTAGTAGACGAACACCGTCAGCACCGTGACCACCACCATCGTGCGCGGCAGCCGGCGACGCAGCAGCACCAGCGCCCCGAACCCCGCCGCGAACAGGTACGCGCCCGGGCCCGCGTGGCGGGCCGCGTCGGCATCGGCCGCGATGACCACCGCGACCACGAGCGCCATCGCGATCGCCAGGACGACGTCGGTCACGCGCGGGTCCACCCCGCTCGTCGGTCGGGCGTCCGGTGGGGCGGTCTGCTCGGGCACACCGACACCCTACGGACACCGCGACCCCGAGGCATCAGCCCGCGGGAGTCAGGGTGGTGTCGCCCCGGAGCGACACCAGGAGATGATCCAGGGCCGATGTGGCCGGCGGGTGCCGGGCGGCACCGTCGAGGCATGACAGCACAGCACCCTCCCGCCCGTCCGGCGCCCGCCCCGATCCCGTGGGGCGTCGTCGGCGGCCTCGCCGCACTCTCCCTGCTCTGGCCGCTCACCGGGCTCACCGGCCTGTTCGGCACCGGCGCACCCCGCGCCTTCCTGATCATCGGCGTCACCGCAGCCGTGTGGATCGGCGTGGTCGGCCTCGGCCGCGTGCCCCGCCCCGTGCTCACCCTGACGCTCACCGGCGTGGCCTACGGCCTGGTCGCGGCCCTGATCGCCGCCGTCGTGCCCGCCCTCAGCGGCTTCGGCGGACCGGGAGCCGCCGGAGCGCCCGCCTGGACCCTGGTCCCGGCCCTGGTCGTCGACGGCCTGTGGGGCGCCCTCGCGGGCGTCGTCGCCGCCGGCGTGCAGCGGCTGGGCGGCCGGCGATGAGCGGCGTGCCGCGTCCGCCGCGCGGCCTGCCCGTCCGGGTCGCCGCGGGACTGGCGGTGCTGGCGCTCGCGGGCTGCGCCCTGGTCCCCGGCTCGGTGAGCCCCGTCGACGAGGTCGAGTTCACGCACGAGCTGCCGGTGCCACCGCTCGCACCCTCCCGGGTCGTGGACGGCACGCGGGTCTTCTCGCTCACCGCGCAGGAGGGCACCTCCGAGCTCGTCCCAGGCGTGCAGACCCCGACGTGGGGCTTCGACGGCCCCTACCTCGGCCCCACCCTGCGGGCCGAGCGCGGCGAGCGCGTGGCCGTCGAGGTGACCAACGACCTGCCCGAGCCCACCAGCGTGCACTGGCACGGCATGCACCTGCCCGCCGCGATGGACGGCGGCCCGCACCAGGAGGTCGAGCCGGGCGGCACCTGGCGCCCCACGTGGCGCATCGACCAGCCCGCCGCCACCCTCTGGTACCACCCCCACCCGCACGGCCAGACCGAGAAGCACGTCTACCGCGGCCTCGCGGGCCTCTTCCTCCTGGACGACGACGCCTCGGTCGCGGCCGACCTGCCGCATGACTACGGCGTCGACGACGTACCCGTGATCGTGCAGGACAAGGTGCTGGACGACGACGGCACGCTCGAGCTCGACGACAGCGGCGCGGAACCCGGCACGCTCGGCGACGTCGTGCTCACCAACGGCGCCACGGGCGCCTACCACGACGTGACCAGCGAGCGCGTCCGGCTGCGGCTGCTCAACGGGTCGACGGCACGCACCTACCAGCTCGGCTTCCCGGACCGCCGTATGGACCTCGTGGCCACCGACGGCGGGCTGCTGGAGGCGCCGGTCGAGGTCGACGACGTGCGGCTCGCCCCGGGGGAGCGCGCCGAGGTCGTGGTACGCCTGGAGCCCGGCGAGACCACGCGGCTGCACTCGTTCGAGGCCGAGCTGGGCGGCGTCGTCGTGCCGTTCGCGATGGGCGGCAACGACGCGTTCGACGTGCTCGAGCTGCGGGCCGCTGACCGGCTGACGCCCTCGCCCGAGCCGGCCTGGACGCCGTCGGCCCACGCCGCCGCCGACGCCCTCCACGCGGACGACGCCACCGTGACCCGGACGTTCCAGCTCGACGACCGCCAGATCAACGGGCGGCGCATGGACATGGGCCGCATCGACGAGACCGCCACCGTCGGCACCACCGAGGTGTGGGAGGTGCGCAGCACCGTCCCGATGCCGCACAGCTTCCACGTGCACGACGTCCAGTTCCGCATCCTGTCGGTCGACGGCGACCCGCCGCCCCCGGCGCTGGCGGGACCCAAGGACACCGTCTACCTGGAGCCGAACCGCACCTACCGGCTGCTGATGCGGTTCGAGGACTACACCGACCCCGACGTGCCCTACATGTTCCACTGCCACATGCTGTGGCACGAGGACCAGGGGATGATGGGCCAGTTCGTGGTGGTGGAGCCGGGTCAGGAGGCGGGCACGGACGTGGACGGGCACGCGGGGCACCACTGAAGGTGTGGCACGCTCGACGCGTGACCCTCACTCTCCCCACCCGCACCACGCACGTCCTGCTCGACCTCGACGGCACCCTCACCGACTCCGCGCCCGGCATCGTCGCGTCCCTGCGCACCGGCTTCGCCGACGCGGGGTTCGCCGTCCCCGCCGACGACGTGCTGCGCACCTTCGTGGGTCCGCCGCTGGGGGCGAGCATGGCGGGCGTCGGCCTCACGGGCGCCGACGCCGCGGCCGCGATCGCCGCCTACCGCCGGGACTTCGAGGCGCGCGGCATGTTCGACAACTCGGTGTTCCCCGGCATCCCCGAGGCGCTCACCGAGCTGCGGCAGGCCGGGCTGACCCTCCTGGTCGCGACCGCGAAGCCGGAGCACTACGCCCGGCAGATCGTCGAGCACTTCGGCCTGGACACGTACCTGACCGGCGGGCTCGACGGCGTGTACGGCGCCAACCCCGAGGCCTTCACCGAGGTGGAGGGCAAGGAGGTGGTGGTCGAGCGCGCGCTGGCCGGCGCCGTCGCGCTCGGCGCGGACGCCACGCAGGTGGTCATGGTGGGCGACCGCGAGCACGACGTGCACGCCGCCGCCCACCACGGCGTTCCGACCGTCGGCGTGGCGTGGGGCTACGGCGGGCCGGGAGAGCTGGAGGCGGCCGGCGCCGCCGCGATCGCCCGGACCCCGGGTGAGCTGCGCAAGCTGCTCACGAGCTGAGGCCCCCGTCGTTCAGCACGGTCTCGAACACCGCGCGGGGGCGCTCGTCCAGCACCACGAAGCGCACCTCGCGCGGGCTGCCGTCCGGGTGCCCGGCGAGCCACGCCCGGCACGCGGCGACCGCGATCCGGGCGACGTCGGGCATGGGCCAGCCGTAGGCTCCGGCGCTGACCGCGGGGAAGGCGATGGTCCGTACGTCGAGCAGGGCGGCCACGTCGAGCGACCGCGTGAAGCACGAGCCCAGCAGCGCCGGGTCGTCCTGCCCGCGGTGCAGGTTCGGCCCCACCGTGTGGATCACCCACGAGGCGGGCAGGTCGAACGCCGGCGTCGCCACGGCGTCGCCGACCGCGAGCCCGTCCGGGTGGGTCGTCTTCCGCAGCCGGCGGCAGGCCTCCAGCAGGCGTGGCCCGGCGGCGGCGTGCAGCGCGCCGTCGACCCCGCCGCCGCCCAGCAGCGTCGAGTTGGCGGCGTTGACGACGGCGTCGGCGGCGATGCGGGTCAAATCGCCGACCTCGACGGTCAGGGTGCCGCTCATGCGACCGACCCCTGGTCCTGCGGACCCGCGCCCGAGCCCGGGCGCTCCATCCACCGGTACCCGTCGTCGACCGGCCGCCAGCCGTACCGCTCGTAGAGGCCGTGCGCGTCCGCGGTCGCCAGGAGCGTGCGACGCAGGCCGAGCGGCTCGACGTCGGCCACGACGCCCTCCACGAGGAGCTTGCCGACGCCCTGACCGCGCACGGCCGGGTCGACGATCACGTCCGCGAGCCAGGCGAAGGTCGCGCCGTCGGTCACGATGCGCGCGAAGCCCACCTGCTCGCCCGTGGCGCGCCGGTAGACGCCGTAGGGCCGGGAACCGGCGATGGCGGCGTCCATCACGTGCCGCGGGCGCCCCTCGGCCCAGTAGGTGTGCCGGGAGATGAGCGCGTGCACGCGGGCGGCGTCGATGCGGGCAGGGTCGGCGGAGAACTCGAACGGCGGCTCGTCGGTCATGGGGGGAGTCAACCACCGGACACTGACACGCACCGCCGGAGCAAAGCACTCAGGCGAGAGGGTCACGGGGCGTACCGGCGGCAGAACTCGCGGAGCGGGCCCTCGGGCACCACGTCCAGGAGCTCCCGGTAGCGGCCGGCGGCCTCCTCGGTGCGGCCGGTGCGGCGGGCGAGGTCGGCCAGGGCGAGGCTCGCGTCGCGCGCGGCGTACGGCGGGCCGTCGGCCACCAGGCCCTCCAGGTCGCGCTCGATCCGGTCGAGGTCCGGTGCGCGATCGCCGGTCAGCGCCAGCCGGCCCAGCACCACCAGCCGCGCCACCCGCACGGCCGGCGAGGGCCAGACCGCCAGCAGCGCGTCGTAGAGCTGGGCGAGGCGCTGCCAGTCGGTCAGCTCGGCCGAGCCCGCAGAGGCGTGCACGCCGGAGATCGCGGCCTCCAGCGTGAACCGGCCCGGCCGCCCGGGGGTGCGGGCGACCGCGGCGGAGGCGTCGTCCAGGCCGGCCGCCAGCAGGCGCCGGTCCCACGCGGTGCGGTCCACCTCGTCCAGGGGCAGCGCCACACCGTCCCGTACTCGGCCCGGACGCCGTGCGAGGCCGAGGCGGCACACCGCCCGCAGGCCGAGCACCTCCGGGTCTGCCGGGTAGCGGGCGACCAGCGCCTCCGCGAGCGTCAGCGCATCGCGCGCCGGGTCCTGGGTGGCGTCGGCGGGCTGGAGCTCGTCGCGCTGGCCCACGGTGAACAGACCGGCCACGCACGCGAGCACGATCGGGAGGCGGGCGTCCCGGGCCGCGCCGTCGGGCACCGCGAACTCGCCGCGGGCGCGGGCGAGCGTGGCCTTGGCACGCGTGAGGCGGGCCGCCGCGGTCGCCTCAGGGATGCCAAGGTGCGCCGCGATCTGCCGGACCGTGAGTCCGCAGACCACGCGCATCGCGAGGACGAGCTGGGCGCCCGGCGCGATCGCGTCGTCGCACGCGACGAAGAGCAGGGCGAGCCGGTCGTCGAGGTCCTCGCCGGGTTCCGGCGACACGTCCACGGGAGCCACCTCCGGCCGGGCGAGCTGGGGCTGGATGCGGGCGAGCACCGCCTGATGACGCAGGGCGTCGAGCCAGGACCGGCGGCCCACCTGGACGCACCAGCCCACCAGGTCGGTGATCGCGCCGTCCGGCTGGGCCGCGGCGCGCGCGAACGCCTCGGCGGCGAACTCCTCGCCGTGGTCGAGGCTGCGCGTGGTCACCGCGAGCGACCGCACCACCTGGGGCCAGGCGGTGCGGAACGCCGCGGGATCGATCGGCACACCGGGTTCCGGAGGGCCGGGTCAGGAGCCGAAGCGCATGACCTTGCGCCACTCGACCACGTTCGTGCTCGGGACCATCGCGGCGATCCTGCGCGCCGTGGCCTCGTCGCACTCGACCTCGTAGAAGCCCGTGATCACCTCGTTGGTGTCCGTGAACGGCGCGTCCGTGTACACGGGCTCCGCGCCGTCCCGGCCCGGGACCACCCAGCCGCCGTACCGCGCGTTCTGCAGGGCGTCGCTGCCGGTGATCTTGACGCCGAGCTCGGCCACGGCCTCGGCGAACCGCTGGTGCGCCGCCATGTCCTCGTCGAAGTCGTCGCGCGCGCCGTCCTTCAGGTTCTCCGGGAGGTACCGGTCCGAGTCCCAGTCGTTCTCACGGATCAGGAAGATCCAGGTGTCGGTCATGTCGAGCTCCTCTTTCGCTGGATGGTGACACGTCTTGGACGTGCGAGCGACGCCGGATTCGACACCTCGACGAGACCGGTCAGCCGATCACCGCGACCGGCACCGCGATCGGCGTGCCGGAGCCGTCCCGGCGCTCGTCCACCTCGGGCAGGTCGACGGGCTGTCCGCCGGCCCCGAGCGCCCGCGGGGGAGTGGGGCCCACCCAGGCCATGATGAGCCCGTCCTCGCCCTTGAGCAGCCGCTGCGACCGCACACCGCCGGTCGCCCGGCCCTTGCCCGGGTACAGCGCGAACGGCGTCACCTTGCCCGCGCCGGGCTCGATACCGGGCAGGGCGTCACCGGCGCCGGCGATGGTCACCACGGACGCCTCGGTGCCGGCCGGGACCGCGCCGAAGAAGACGACCTGCTTGCCCTCGGCCAGCTTGATGCCCGCCATGCCGCCCGCGGCGCGGCCCTGGGGCCGCACGGATGAGGCGGGGAAGTGCAGCAGCGAGGAGTCGTCGGCCACGAAGACCAGCTCGTCGTCATCGGCGACCACGGCGGCGCCCACCACGGTGTCGCCGTCCTTGAGCGCGATCACCGGCCACTCGTCGCCCTTGGCCGGGGCGTCGGACGGTGCCACACGCTTGACGACGCCCTGTGCCGTGCCGAGGGCGACGGTCGGGGCGTCGGCGCCGAGCCCGGTCACGGTGCGCACCGTCTCGCCGCGCTCCAGCTCGACCAGCTCGCTGACCGGGATGCCGCCCGAGAGCGACGGCGCGCCGTCGGTGGGCGGCAGCGCGGGCAGGTCGAGCACGGAGACACGCAGCATGCGCCCCGCCGACGTCACGAGGCCCACGTGACCGCGGGTGGTCGCGGCGGCGTCGCCCCGCAGGGCGTCGTGCGCCGCGCGGTTGCCGTCCCGCGGCACCGGGGAGTCGTCGGGGAGCCGGGCCAGCAGCCCGGTCGCGGACAGCACCACGCGGGTGGGCAGGTCCTTGATCTGGAGGTCCAGCGGGTCGGCCGGCGCGCGGCGTCCGCCGGTCTGGGGCGCGGCCACCGACCCGACGGAACCGCCCGCGGCGTCGAGCAGGACGGTGCGGCGCGGCGTGCCGTAGGTCTTGGCCACCTCGCCCATCTCGGTGCTGACCAGGCGGCGCAGCAGCTTCTCGTCGCCCAGGATCTGCTCCAGCTCCGCGATCTCGCGGCGCAGCTCCTCGGCCTCCTTCTCCAGCTCGATGCGGGAGAACTTGGTCAGGCGGCGCAGCTGCAGGTCGAGGATGTAGGAGGCCTGCGGCTCGGACAGGTCGAAGATCTCGCGCAGGCGGTCGCGGGCGATCGCGGCGTCGTCGGACGAGCGGATCACCTGGATCACCTCGTCGATGTCGACGATCGCGACCAGCAGGCCGTCCACGAGGTGCAGCCGCTCCAGGCGCTTGTCCAGGCGGTGCTGCGAGCGGCGCCGGACCACCGAGATGCGGTGGTCCACCCACACGCGCAGCATCTCGACGAGGCCGAGCGTGCGCGGCTGGCCGTCGACCAGGGCCACGTTGTTGATGCCGAAGGAGTCCTCCAGCGGCGTCACCCGGTAGAGCTGCTCCAGCACGGCGTCCGGGTCGAACCCGGTCTTGACCTCGATGACCAGGCGCAGGCCGTGGGTGCGGTCCGTGAGGTCCTGCACGTTGTTGACGCCCTGGATGCGCTTGGCCTTGACGCCGTCGGCGATCTTCTCGATCACCTTCTCCGGGCCCACGAGGTAGGGCAGCTCGGTGACGACGATGCCCTTGCGGCGCGGCGTCACGTTCTCGACCCGGGCCGTGGCGCGGGTGCGGAACGTGCCGCGGCCCGTGCGGTACGCGTCGCGCACGCCGTCGAGCCCCACGATCTTGCCGCCCGTGGGCAGGTCCGGACCCGGCACGAACCGCTGCAGGTCCTCCAGCGTGGCGTCCGGGTTCTTGATGAGGTGCTGCGCCGCCGAGACGACCTCGACCAAGTTGTGCGGCGCCATGTTGGTGGCCATGCCGACCGCGATGCCGGACGCGCCGTTGACCAGCAGGTTCGGGATCGCCGACGGCAGCACCTCGGGCTGGGTGAGCTTGTTGTCGTAGTTCGGGACGAAGTCGACGACGTTCTCGTCCAGGCCCGTGGTCATCGCCATCGACGGCGCGGCCAGGCGGGCCTCGGTGTACCGGGGGGCGGCGGGGCCGTCGTCGAGCGAGCCGAAGTTGCCGTGGCCGTCCACGAGGGGCAGGCGCAGCGAGAAGTCCTGCGCGAGCCGCACCAGCGCGTCGTAGATGGGGGCGTCACCGTGCGGGTGGAGCTTTCCCATCACCTCGCCGACGACGCGCGACGACTTCACGTGCGCGCGGTCGGGGCGCAGGCCCATGTCCGACATCATGTAGAGGATGCGGCGCTGCACGGGCTTGAGGCCGTCGCGCGCGTCGGGGAGGGCCCGCGAGTAGATGACGGAGTAGGCGTACTCGAGGAACGAGGTCTCCATCTCCGAGGCGACGTCGATGTCCACGACCTTCTCGTGGATCTCGCTCTCGTCGAGCGGCTGCGACGGCTTGCGCGCCATGGTTCGTGGGGCTCCTGGACTCTGGGGCTGACGGGACAGGCAAACGGTACCCCGCGCCACCGACGCTGCTGACGCTCCCACACCCACCACCAGCGAGATCTGGTGTCCTGCCACCCGCCGAGATCTGGCGTCCCGGCTGCGAGATCTGGTGGCTGCGTCGAGATCTGGCAGTGCGCCACCAGATCTCGGCGCGGACACCAGATCTCGGTGGGGAACCACCAGATCTCGGCGGGGTAGCCACCACCAGTCAGCAGCCGGCAGCCACCAGATCTCGGCGCGGTGGCCGCCAGATCTTCGGGCGGGTGACAGGCGGTGACCGGGGTGTGGATTCACCCTCACCAGATCTCGACGTGTTCGACAGGTCGCGTGGGTGCAGGCAGGGTCCCTCACCTGGCAGGATTGGGGCATGCCCGAATCGCCGCTGGTCAGCAGGTCAGCCACCGTGCCGGGCTGGTTGGCCCGGGTCGGACTCGCCTACGGCGTCGTGGGGCTGAGCGTGGTGCCCGTGCTCGTGGTCGGCGCCCTCGTCACGTGGTGGATGCAGTCGTGGACCTGCGCCGAGCAGGAGTGGGGCTGCCTGGAGCAGGGCATCACCATGTGGGCCGGTCTGGCGATCCTCGCCGCGGTGCTGCACATCGTCGTCGCGATGCGGGCCGGGCTGGGTGTCGTGCACGGCCTCGTGGTGGTCGCCGTCGCCGCCGTCGCGGCCAACGTCGCGCCCGCGCTGGGCGCCTGGCTCCTGCTCGCGGTGGGACCGGCGGTGGCCGCCATCCTGACCGCGTCCGGCCCGAGCCGGCGGCAGCGGCTGGTGCTGGTCGGCTTCGGCGTGATGCTGCTCGTGGGCACCGTGCTGGTGCGCTGAGCCGGGGGCCCGCCGCTCCGGTGCCCGGGCGTCGTCTCCCGGCCCGGTGTCGGTGCCGGTCGTTAGCCTTGGTGCCGTGGATCAGCCAGAAGCGGTCGGGACGGTGCGCCTGCCCTATCCGACCGGGTACCCGGTCGAGTGGGAGGCCGACGTCGTGCTGCGCGACGGGACCACCACCCACGTGCGTCCCATCCGGCCCGAGGACGCGGACGCGCTCCAGCGCTTCCAGATGGCCCAGTCGGAGCGCTCCACCTATCTCCGGTTCTTCGCGGCGCTGCAGCGCATCCCGGACCGCATGCTCACCCAGCTCGTCACGGTCGACCACGTGCGGCGCGTGGCCCTGGTCGCGGTCCGGCCCACGGGCCCGGGCGCGGCCCGTGAGGCGGGCCGAACAGACGAGCCCGCTGCAACAGCCGCCGCCGGCGAGGACATCGTCGGCGTCGCCCGCTACGACGTGATCGACGACCGCCCCGGGCAGCGGACCGCGGAGGTCGCCTTCAACATCGCGGACGCCATCCAGGGTCAGGGCCTCGGGTCGGTACTGCTGGAGCACATCGCCGCCGCCGCGCGCGAGCGGGGCGTACACCGGTTCGTCGCCGAGGTGCTGCCCCAGAACCGCGCCATGCTGGGCGTGTTCCGCGAGGCGGGCTACGCCGTCGAGCAGCACCTGGACGACGGCGTGGTGACGGTCGCCGTCGACCTCGACCCCACCGACCGGTCACGGGAGGTCATGGCCGACCGCGAGCACCGCACCGAGGCCCGGTCGATGCAGGCGCTGCTCTCGGCCCGGCGGGTGCTCCTCGTCGGGCCCGCGACCGGCGGCGGCATCGACGAGCTGCTGGCCGCGCGCGTCCGCGAGGCGCACGCCGCCGACCCCGGCGACACCGAGCTCCTGGTGCTGGGCGAGCACCTGACCTGGGCGGACCTCACCGGCGCCGACCCAGGCGCCCAGAACCAGACCCAGAACCAGAACCAGGCCCAGACCCCGTCCACCGTCGACCTCGCCGTCGTCGCCGCCCCGCCGGACGAGGTGATCGACGTCGTCGGCCGGCTGCGCGGCACGGGGGCGCGGGGCGTCGTCGTCCTCTCGGCGGGCTTCGCCGAGGCGGGGCCCGACGGCGTCGCGCGCCGCCGCGAGCTGCTGCGCACCGCGCACGGCGCAGGCATGCGGGTCGTGGGACCGGCCAGCTACGGCCTGCTCACCACCGTGCCGGGGGCGAGCCTGCGCGCGAGCCTCGCCCTCACCGCCCCGCGACCGGGGCGGGTGGGCCTGTTCAGCCAGAGCGCGCCCGCCACGGTCACGGCCGTCGAGACCGTCAAGCGCCGCGGCCTGGGCCTGTCCACGCTCGTCTCCGCGGGGCACCGGGCCGACGTGTCCGGCAACGACGTCATGCAGTACTGGCAGGACGACCCGCACACGGACGTGGCCCTCCTCTACCTCGAGACCCTCGGCAACCCGCGCAAGTTCTCGCGCATCGCGCGGCGGCTGGCCCAGGTCAAGCCGGTGGCCGTGGTCGTGGCGGGCAAGCACGGCCGCGTGGTGCCGCCCGGGCACACCGTGCGCACCACGCGCGCGCCGCGTCGGATGCTCGACGAGGTGCTCCGGCAGTCCGGCGTGATCCGCGCCCGGAACACGCACCAGCTCATGGACGTCGCCCAGGTGCTGGCCCACCAGCCGCTGCCGTCCGGCAGCCGGGTGGGCATCCTCGCCGGCTCGCCGTCGCTCGCGGCCCTAGTCACCGACGCGGTGGCCGCCGCCGGCCTGACGGTCGGCGCCGTCGAGTCGCTCTCCCCGGGCGCACCCGACGCCGAGGTCGCGGCCGCCGTGGACGCCCTCTACGGGCCCGACGTGTGCGACGCCGTCGTGGTCGTCTCCGTACCCGTGGTGCTGCCGCGTACCGACGCCATCGCCCGCGCGGTCACGCAGGCCGCCGCACGCACCGGCCGCACCACGGTGGTGAGCGCGCTCGGCCTGCACGGGCTGCCCGACGAGCTCGCCGACGGCGACGTCCGCGTCCCCGCCTTCTCCACGCCCGAGGACGCCGTCTGGGCCCTGGGCGCGGTCGTGCGCTACGCGCAGTGGAGCGCGCAGGACCACGGCAGCCCCGTGCGCCCGCCCCTGCGGGAGGGGCTGTCGGACGGCGCCGCGCGCGCCCAGGCGCGCACGCTCGTCGAGTCCCTGCTCACCGAGGCCGCGCAGCGCCCCACGGCCGAGGAGGGCGCGACGCCGGAGGGCGACCCGCCCGACGACGGGCTCCTCCTGGACCAGACCGCCGCCGCCGAGCTGCTGGCCTGCTACGGCCTGACCCTGTGGCGCTCGATCAGCGTGCGTACGGCCGCCGAGGCCGTGGCCGCCGCCGACGAGCTCGGCTGGCCGGTGGCCCTCAAGATCGCCGCCCCCGCCCTGCGCCATCGGGCCGACCTGGGCGGCGTGCGCCTCGACATCGCCGACGCCGAGGACCTCGTCGAGGACGCCGAGCGCATGCTCGCCGCGGCGTCGGCCCTGCTGCCCGCGCCCGACCCCGTGCTGGAGGTGCAGGCCATGGCACCCGCCGGCGTGGCGTGCGTGGTGCGCTCGGTCGAGGACGAGCTCTTCGGCCCCGTGGTGTCGTTCGGCCTGGCGGGCGACGCCGTCGACCTGCTCGACGACGTCACCCACGGCGTGCCGCCGCTCACCGACGTGGACGTGGCCCGCATGGTGCGCGGGGTCCGGGCCGCGCCCCGGCTGTTCGGCTACCAGGGCGCACCCGCGGCCGACGTCGCGGCGCTGGAGGACGTGCTCGCCCGCGTGTCCGTCATGGCCGACGACCTGCCCGAGCTCGCCTCCCTCGAGCTGTACCCGGTGGCGGTCGCCGAGCACGGCGCGTCCGTGCTGCACGCGACGATCCGCCTGCGCCCGGCCGAGCGCCGCACCGACGCCCCGCGCCGCGCCCTCCAGGTCTGAACGTCAGGTCTGAACGCCAGGGCTGACCGTCAGGACTGCGCCGGGTCACCGCCGAAGGCGGCGAACACGTCGGTCATGACCTCGCCGATGTCCTCCGCGCTCGTGGCGTCGTAGAACGCGCCGCCCGAGGCCGTGGCGATCTCCTCGAGCGCCCCCGTGGCCGAGGCCGCGTCGGCCCCGTACGCCACCGTGTACACCTGCACGCGGTGGTCGTCGTTGTTCAGCGCGGGATCACGCAGGTGCGTCAGCACGTCACGCAGGCCGCCCGGGTCCTTGGTCTCCTCGCCGTCGCTCAGCACCACCACGGCGTTGATCCGGTCGGCCTCGTGCAGGTCGTGCGCCTGGTCGAAGGCGGTGGTCACCGCGTCGTACAGCGCGGTGTCGCCGTCCGCCCGCAGCGCGCCGACCACGCATCCGCGCAGCTCGGCGGCCGGCACCTGCGCACAGTCCGGGTCGACGCACCCGTCGGTCTGTCCCGCCGCGCAGGCGGGCAGCTCGCCGGCCTCGGCCAGGTCGGTCGCGGGCAGCGCGCCGCGCACCTCGTCGGAGAACACCGTGATCCCGAGCCGGTCCTGCGGGGTCAGCATGCCGATCCCGAGGTTCGCGGCGTCCTGCGCGAGCTCCAGCTTGCTGGCACCGCCCGTCCCCGCGGAGTCGCCCATCGAGCCGGAGACGTCGACCACCAGCGTCACGCTCGCGCGCCGCTGGATGCCCACCCAGGCATCCAGCATCCGGTCGAGCACGTCGGCGGGCGGCGCGGGCAGCAGCTGCTGCTCCTGGCCGGGCCGCACACCGAGCGTGCCCTCGAGCACGTCGGTGGGGTGGGCGGCGTCGTCGGGGTGGCGGAAGCCGAGCTCGACGAACTTCTCCTGGGCGTCGTCCTCGCGCAGGTACGCGTAGAAGTCCTCGGCGGCCGCCCTTACCTCGCCGTCCGGCTGCCCGAGCACGACGAAGGGGTGGTCCAGCGCGAGGGACCCCTCCGTCGGGTACACGGCGGTCAGGGGGAGGTCCGGCGGGTCGGTGCAGCGCAGCTCCTCGATCTGCCCGCCCTCGGGCGCGTTGCAGTTGTACAGGTGGATGAGCTGCTCCTGGACCACGACGGCGTTCAGCGGGCGCTCGCCGTCGACGCCGTTCGCCTGCCCCTCGTCGTAGATCTCCCGCATGAAGCCGGTCGCCTCGAGCCCGTAGCGCTGGACCGACTGCTCGATGCCGTGCACGAAGCGCCCCACCGCGGGGTCGGCCACGAGGCCGTCGACCTCCGCCCAGTCGGGCTCGCCGGCGAGCGCCTCGCCGTGCCCTGCCGCCGACATGGCCGCGTAGTAGGCGGCGACGGTGGCGGCGAGGCCGGACGACGAGTTGTGCGGGTTGTCGCGACCGAGCACGAACGCGGTGTCGGTGGACAGCTCGCGCAGGCGTGCCCAGTCCTCGGCGCCCTCGGGGAACAGCTCGGCCCGGTCCGCCGTCGGGACGGCGATCGCGAGGACGCTGCTGGTCACGGGGCCGAGCCGGCCGCTGTCCGGCACCGTCTCCGGGTGGTCGGCGGACACCTGGTCCACGGACATGCTCGACGTCGGCAGCCAGACGTCGGGCCGGTTCTCGACGGTGACCGCGGGATCGACGCCCCGCCAGCCGGCGGCGAGGGCGGCGGCTGCTACCCCCGAGGTCAGCCCGGTGACCTGCACGTCCACGCAGCGTTGGCCCACGCCACGGCCGGCCTCGAAGTCCTGGGCCAGCTCGGCGACGAGCTCGTCCTTCTCCGTGGACACCGTGACGTCCAGGACCACGCAGTCCCCGGGGGCCGCGAGCCACGGCAGTGCCCCGCCCCGCAGCCCCAGGACGGCCAGCACGCCGACCACCGACGCGAGGGCGAGCACCGTGACCGGCTTCCAGCGGCGGCCGACCAGCCCGGAGAGCGCGGCACCGACCGCCCGCAGCCGGGGTTCGGCGCGGTCCAGCAGCGAGGGGGCCGGGAGCAGGGCACGGATCGTGTCGGAGGGCACAGCGACGGCGTCGCGGTGCTCGCCCGTGTCCGTGGTCTTCAGGAGCATCCCCATGGCGTCGCTCGTGCCCGACTCGATGAGGGGGCTGCCGCTGAAGCCGGGCTGGAGGGGCACGCCCCCGGTGGAGTCGATCTGCAGGTTGCCGGACGCGACCTCGTGGGCCACGACGGAGTGGTTCCACGCCCCTTCGGCACGGTCCGGGGGGTAGCCGTAGACGTCGACCTGGGCCTGGACGCGCGGGTCGACCAGGCGCAGCACGGTGAGGTCGCGCGGCGGCGCCGCGGTGCGCGGGACGCGGAGCACGGCGACGTCCGCGCCGGCGTCGTCGACGACGACGCGGGCGACGCGGGTGCGGCCGTCCGCGCGGAACGTCAGGGCCACCTGGGAGCCCTCCGCGATCACCTCGTTCCCGCGCGCCTCGCCCAGCCTGCGCAGCACGTGGTGGCAGGTCACCACCGTCCGCGGCCCGACGGCGAAACCCACGCCGGCCGGCCTGTTCCCGTCACCGACGTCGACCAGGGCGAAGCCGGGGCCGCTCATCGGTCCCCGGCCGACCACGTGAGCCGGACGGTGAAGTTGACCTCGGCCGACCCGCTGGAGACGACGACGGACGTGCCCGCGGTGAGCTTGAGACCGAACTCGACCTCCGCGGTGTCCGGCCCGGCCGACCGTGCCCAGTCCGCGAGCGTCCCCAGCACCGGCCGCAGGTCGTCCAGCGCCGCGTCGAGGGTCGCTCCGGCGCGGCCGACGACCGATCCGGTCCGGGCCGCGGGCACGAGCTCCCCGGACAGCGGCCGGGAGACCTCGACGAGGAAGGAGTCGCCGTCGTCCAACGGCATCTCGATGACCTGGATCTGACTCGACATGTCCGATTTGCCTCCACGGCCGGGTTTTTCCTGAAACTGTAGTGGGGGCCACAGCGCGCGTCTCGTCCACCTGTGCGTCATGTGGACCCGACCTCCGCGCGGATGGGAGGATTCTCCCCGTGCCCCAAGCCCCTACCGATTCCCGTGCAGACCTGACAGCCCACCTCCACCGGGCCGGCTACTACCCCGAGCTCGTCGCCGACGTGCTCGACGTGGCGCTCGCCGACGAGCAGGTGGTGTCCCACCTCGTCCAGGCCGAGACGACGTTCGACTCCGAGGTGCGCCGGCACCTGACGGTGCTGGTGCTCACGCCGACCCGCCTGGTCACCGCCCACGTGGACGACCACGCGGGCGCCGACCCCGCCACGCCCGGCTCGGCGTCCGCCACGACCGAGGTGGTGCCCCTGCGCGAGATCCGCTCCGTGGCGCTCACGCACGTGATCGCGGGCCCGGAGCGCTACCCGCACGCGGGCGGCACCCGCGAGGTCACGCTCGCGGTCGGCTGGGGGGCCGTGTCCCGCGTGGACCTGGAGCCGGCCACCTGCGTGGACCCGAACTGCACCGCCGACCACGGCCTGACCGGCCAGGTGACGCCCGACGACGTGGTGGTGCGGGTCTCCGGCGAGGCCGAGGGCGACGCCGCGGTCCGCGCCGCCGTGGACTTCGCCCGCGCCCTGTCCCGGGCCACGTCGGCGTGAGGGCTGCGTGAGCGCACCGCACCTGCCCGCCGGCCTGGTCGCGCCGACCTACGACACGACGAGCCTGGCCGCCGTGCTGCCCGCCGTCGCCGGGGCGCTGGGCCACGACCTCGCCACGGCCACGGGTCTGACCGCAGCGGGCAGCCGGGCGGCGCTCGGCCTGCCCGAGGCCGACCGCGCCGTCGTGGTGCTCGTGGACGGCCTCGGCATCCGCAACCTCGCCGAGCGCGGGGGGCACGCGCCGTTCCTGCGCGGCCTGCTGCGGGAGCGGGACGCCGACGCCGCGACGCTCACCTCCAGCTTCCCGTCCACCACCGCCGCCGGCCTGAGCATCCTCGGTACCGGCACCGCGCCCGGGCGCACGGGCATGCTCGGCTACACCCAGCGCGACCCGGCGACCGGGCGGCTGGCCGCCGTGGTGCAGTGGAAGGACCTCGGCGACCCGGCCGACGTGCAGCGGGAGCCGACCGTCCTGGAGACCCTCGCCGCGGCCGGCGTGGCGGTCTCCGCCCCGGGGCCCCGGAAGTTCGCCGGGTCCGGGATGTCGCAGGCCGCGCTGCGCGGCCCGGTGCACGTGGCGGCCGAGACGTTCGAGCAGCGGGTCGACGCGACGGCCGCCGCGCTGCGCGGGCCCGGCCCGGAGCGCCGCCTCGTCTACCTGTACCAGGGCGACGTCGACAAGACGGGCCACGGCTTCGGCTGGGACTCGTGGCAGTGGGGCGACGCGCTGGAGGCGACCGACCGCGAGCTGCGCCGGCTGCTGCGCAGCGTGCCCCGCGGCACGCTCGTGGTCGTCACGGCGGACCACGGCCAGATCCGGGCCGACCTGGGCACGCAGTGGGACGTCGCCACCGACCCGGAGCTGCGGCCCGGGGTCGCCCTGGTGGGCGGGGAGCCGCGCGCGCTGCACGTCTACGCCGAGCCCGGCACCGACCCGGCCGACGTCGCGGCGCGGTGGACGGGCCGGCTGGGCGACCACGCCGTCGTCCTGCTGCGCGAGCAGGCCGTGTCCGGCGGATGGTTCGGGCCCGTGGCCGAGCACGTGCTGCCCGCGGTCGGCGACGTCGTGGTGGCGATGACCGGTGCGGCGACCGTCGTCGACTCGCGCGTGCACTCGCCCGCCGCCCGGGCCCTGCCCGGCGTGCACGGCTCGCTGACCCCGCACGAGATGCTCGTGCCCCTTCTCGTGGCCGTCGCGTAGACCCCGTCATCCAAGGAGCGCCACCGTGGCCGAGCTCGTCTTCTTCTCCGGGACCATGGACTCCGGAAAGTCCACCCTCGCCCTGCAGACCGACCACAACTACCGGGCCCGCGGCCGGGAGGGGCTGATCTTCAGCCGCGGCGACCGGGCGGGCGAGGCGCGCGTGTCCAGCCGCCTCGGGCTGGCCGTCGCGGCCCACGAGGTCACCGACGACACCGACTTCTGGGTCGAGATCGCCGCGCTGCGCGCGTCCGGCCAGGCCGTGGACTACCTGGTGTGCGACGAGGCGCAGTTCTACTCGCCCGGGCAGGTGGAGCAGCTCGCGCGCCTGGTGGACGAGATGGAGATCGACATCTTCGCCTTCGGCATCACCACCGACTTCCGCACGCGGCTGTTCCCCGGGTCGGCCCGCCTCATCGAGCTGGCCGACCGCATCGAGGTGCTGCAGGTGCAGTCGCTGTGCTGGTGCGGTGCGCGCGCCACGCACAACGCACGCACCGTCGACGGCGTCATGGTCACCGAGGGCGAGCAGGTCGTCATCGGCGACGTGGGCGAGCGCGAGCCCGCCGAGGTGGCCTACGAGGTGCTGTGCCGCAGGCACCACATGCGGCGCATGACGGCGCTCACGGCCCGGCGCCGCTCCGTGCAGGACTCGCTGCAGGACTCGCTCTGGGGCTGAGCGCCGGACCCTCCGGTCAGATCTCGGGACGCGACCCGAAGACGATCTCGTCCCAGCTCGGCACCTGCGCGCGCGACTTGCGGCCGCGCTTGGGCGCCGGCCGTCTGGACGGCGCCTGCTCGGCCGGCGGTTTCTCGGGCGCGGGGGCCGGGTCGTCCGCGGGCGGCTGAGCGGTGTCGGCCGCAGGGTCGGACGACGTCCGGTCTGCGGAGCTCGGCGCATCCCCGGCGTCAGGGCCGACGGCGTCGTCCTGCGGCGCGTCGGCCCGCCCGGTCCGGGCGCCGGACGGCGCACCGCCCGCCGGCGCGGGGATCTCCCACTGGCTCGGCGCCTCCCACTCCAGGTCGGCGGGGGAGTCCGGCACCCGCACGGGCGGCATCGTGGCGCGCGCGCCGCCGCGGCGTGCGCCGATGTCGACCACGGCGGCGGACTGCTCTGCCGGCTCGTCGTCCGCGGGCGCGCCGGGGCCGTCCGGCTCCAGCAGGTCGGGCAGGTCGAGGCCGGGGTCCGAGCGCCGGGCCGGGCGGTGGCCGCGCCGCTCCGAGAGGTTGTCGAGCAGCAGGTCGGTGTCGTCCGGCTCGGGCGGTACCGGGCGCGACGGCTGCCCCGGTCGGTGAGGCGGCAGCGCGGACACGCCGGCCAGGGCCGGGCGGTCCTCGTCCTGCGGCAGGCCGAGCCAGCGCGCCTCGTCGTCGAGCGGCTCGACGAACCCGCCGCGCGGCTCGAGCGACCAGCGCGCCACCCGCGGTCGGTCGGCCGCCGTGAACTCGACCTGCACGATCCACGGGTGGGTGCCCTCGCGGGTGGCGGTCCACACCGCGTCGTCGGGCCGCACGCCGCGCGACCTCAGCCGCTCGTCGGCGACCTCGCCGAGGGTGGTCGCGGCGTCGTCGTCCGTGCGCACGGCCTTGGCGCGCACGCGGGAGACGGAGTGCTCGCGCTCCGAGATCACGGGGTACTCGAAGCGCCGCACGTGCTCGACGGGCAGGCCGGAGGCCTCCGCGAGCTGCTCGACGGTCTCGCCCGCACGCAGGCGCGCCTGGATCTCGCGGGGGCGCAGCGCCGACTCCTCCTGGGCCCGGATCGACTCCATGCGCGGCCGGTCGCCTCGGACGGCGGCGCGCAGGGCATCGGTGATGGGCAGGGTGCTCTGGGCGCCGTCGCGCGCGACGAGGACGAGCCGCTCGCCGTCCTCGTGCAGCCGTACCAGCTCCAGCTCGTCCATGCCAGTCCTCCCGGGGTAGTCCTGTGGGCCGAGCCTGCCACCGCGGGCCCGCCCCGCGGCGCAGGCGCGTCGGTGTGCCGCGGGATAGTGGCCCGCGGCGGGGTGCGGCAGGATGGACGGGTGATCGCACCCGTACCGCCCGCTCTGCCCGACGGCGTCACCGTCACCGCCCTCCGCGACCTCGCCGTCCGCCTCGCGACGGCGGCGGGCGCCCTGGTCCGCGAGGGCAGACCGGAGCGGGTGGTCGTGGCGGCGACCAAGTCGAGCGTCGTGGACCCGGTCACCGTCATGGACCGCGCCTCGGAGGACCTGCTGCGCGAGATGCTCGCGGCCGAGCGGCCCGACGACGCGATCATGGGCGAGGAGGGCGACGACCGCCCCGGCACCAGCGGCCTGACCTGGGTGCTCGACCCCATCGACGGCACGGTGAACTACCTGTACGGGGTGGCGTCGTGGGCGGTGTCGGTGGCCGTGGTGGCGGGCCCGCCCGACCCGGCCTCCTGGACGGTGCTGGCCGGCTGCGTGCACAGCGTGACCGACGGGCGCACGTGGTCGGCGGGGCTTGGCGAGGGGGCCACGCGCGACGGCGAGCCGGTCCGCGTGGGCTCCGCCGCGTCGCTGGCCACCGCCCTCGTGGGCACGGGCTTCGGGTACGACGCCGGCCGCCGGGCCCAGCAGGCCCAGGTGCTGGCCCAGGTGCTGCCGCGGATCCGCGACATCCGCCGGCTCGGCTCCGCGGCGATCGACCTGTGCCTGCTGGCGGACGGCTCGCTCGACCTCTACTACGAGCGCGGCCTGAACCCGTGGGACATGGCGGCGGGCGCCGTCGTGGCGACCGAGGCGGGCGCGACGGTCGCCGGCCTGCGCGGCGCGCCGGCGGGCACCGCGATGCTCGTCGCGGGCGCCGAGCACCTCGTCGCCGAGCTCACCCCGATCCTCGAGGAGGCCGACGCCGACGGGGGCGCGGACGGGGGCACGAAGGGGTCTTCGGCGCCCGGATTCGGGTGATCTTTTTCTGACACGGACTGTGACGTGCGCCCGCCCCGGGCGGCGTCCGGATACCGGTCTGAAAGGCGTCGATGCAGGTCAGAGCGTGCGTGACCGGGGTTACACCGGTACATGTAGCGCGCCTGACAGAAATGGTGCACAATCCGTGGGCCGACTCGGGAACAAATCCGGGGCCGCATGCATTATCAGCGCGTACACCCGCTGAGGGCGCCGTCCCGCGGCGCTGTGCGGAGTCCCGGCCGGGGCGGCGTCGACCCCGGATGGTCCGAAGTCCGGCGCGACCACCTACCGACGGAGAACACCACATGGCAACTGACTACGACGCCCCACGCAAGACCGATGAGGATGTCGAGCAGGACTCGATCCAGGAGCTGCAGGCACGTCGTTCTGACAAGTCCTCGGGCGTTGTGGACGAGGACGAGACCGAGGCGGCCGAGGGCTTCGAGCTCCCGGGTGCCGACCTGTCGGGCGAGGAGCTCGCCGTACGTGTGCTGCCGCGTCAGGCGGACGAGTTCACGTGCTCCAGCTGTTTCCTCGTGCACCACCGCAGCCAGCTGGCCTACGAGAAGGCCGGTCAGATGATCTGCACGGAGTGCGCCGCCTGATCCACCAGGCAACGGCGTACCCCGTCGAGCACAGGCGGGTACTGACGACACGACCGGGCTGTCATGCGAAGCGTGGCAGCCTTCGTCGTACCCGGGGGCGGGCCGGTGCCCGCTCAGCCCTCCAGCGCCCGGACCAGCAGCTCCGGCCGGCGGGTGGAGACCAGCCAGTACGGGGTCGGGTCCGCGGGGTCATCGAGCGCGACCCGCACCCCGGTGCGGGCCCACGCCCGCAGGCACACGTAGGCGCGCGCGTCGAGGCCCGGTCCGAGCTCGTGCCGCATCGCGGTCACGTCCAGGGCCTGCGCGGCGCCGAGCAGCGCGACCGGGATGCGGGCGCTCCCGGCGCGCAGGACGCCGTCGGACACCTCGACCACCGGCGAGGTCGCCGCCAGGGCGGCCGCCGAGCCGAGGCACACCACGAGGCCGGTGACCGCCGCGGCCACGGCGTGCACGGGCCACAGCGCGATCGCCACGATGACGCCCAGACCGACCGTGCCGAGCCAGCCGCCGGGACCGGGCAGGAGACGCTCGTGGAAGGTGAGGGTGGTCGCCGTCATGTGCACATCATCCCAGCCCCGGGGGGCCGCCCCGACACCTCGCGCGACACCTCTCGCGGCGGCGCGCCCCGAGGTGGCGTACTCTTCCGGCGTGCCCACCCCCGAGACCACCGCTGACGGCAGCACGGTCGACGTGCTCATCCGGCTCCTCGACGACGTCCCCGTCCCGTCCTACGCGCACCCCGGCGACGCCGGGGCCGACCTGGTGACGACGATCGACGTCGAGATCCCGCCCCAGGGGCGGGTGATGGTCCCCACGGGCGTCTCGATAGCGCTGCCCGACGGCTATGCGGCGTTCGTGCACCCCCGGTCCGGTCTGGCGGCGAAGCACGGCGTGACGATCGTGAACGCTCCGGGCACCGTGGACGCGGGGTACCGCGGCGAGATCAAGGTCACGCTGCTCAACACCGACGCCACACAGGCCGTGAAGCTGGCCCGCGGCGACCGGGTGGCGCAGCTCGTGGTCCAGCGGGTCGAGCGCGCGAGGTTCCTGCAGGCCGAGACGCTGCCGGGCTCGCACCGCGGCGACGGCGGCTTCGGCTCGAGCGGCGGTTTCGCCGGACGCTGACTTCCGTACCGGCCGCGGGCCGGACGGGTCTAGGCTGTAGGTAACGAGCGGATAACAACGCGTGGGGCGCCGTCGTGTGCGGCTGACCGTGCACGCAGGTGAGCGGCCCGGGCGTGGGATCCGCCGCACTGAGACGAACGAACGACGAAGGAGCGTGGCTGTGGGTCTGTTCAGCCGACGGGGCACGGCGAGCGAGCCTGCCCCGGTCGAGTGGGCTTCCGTGGAGGCCGAGCAGCAGAAGCGGCCGCACGGCCCGTTCGACCGGTCGCAGGTGGACGAGATGGGTCCCCGGGTCGACCTGGGTGCCATCTGGCTGCCGGTGATGCCGGGCCTCGAGCTGCGCATGGAGATCGACAAGAAGACGCAGAAGGTGACGGGGGTGACGGCCGCGCTGGAGGGGTCGAACCTGCAGATCCAGGCGTTCGCCGCCCCGCGCACCGAGGGCATCTGGGACGAGATCCGGCACGAGATCGCCCAGTCGGTGAGCGGCCAGGGCGGTGTGGTCGACGACGTGCCCGGGGTGTTCGGGCGCGAACTGCTGGTGCGCATGCCGGTGACCGGCCCGGACGGGCAGCCGGCGCAGCGCCCGGCGCGCTTCGTCGGCGTGGACGGCCCGCGCTGGTTCGTGCGCGGCGTGCTCGCGGGCCGGGCGGCCCTGGACGCCGAGGCGGCCAAGCCGCTCGAGTCCGTGTTCGCCAACATCGTCGTGGTGCGCGACCAGAGCCCCCGGCCGCCGCGCGACCTGCTGCCCCTGGCGCTGCCCAAGTCGGCGCGCAAGGACGGCGCGCAGCCGCCGGCGCAGGCCGCCCCCGAGAACGCGGCGCCGCAGGCGTCGGACTTCAACCCGCTGCGCCGCGGTCCTGAGATCACCCAGATCGGCTGACCC
Organism: Promicromonospora thailandica; assembly: GCF_024171955.1. Classification (GTDB taxonomy): domain Bacteria; phylum Actinomycetota; class Actinomycetes; order Actinomycetales; family Cellulomonadaceae; genus Promicromonospora; species Promicromonospora thailandica. The sequence goes on from NZ_JAMTCS010000009.1 coordinate 117,524, forward strand.
GAGGTGAGGTACTGATGTCCCTGCGTTCGGCGCTCGCGTCGCGGGTGGCGCGGACGCTCGCGTCCAACGAGCAGGTGTCGGACACCGAGGAGCGGGCCGACGCCTCGCGCAACGCGGGCTGCGCCCCGGTCGCCGCGGTGCCCCCGCGCACCCGCGGCAAGGTCGCGGGCGTGCTGCGCTGCGTGGTGCTGCACCCTCGCGAGGGCGTGCGCACGCTGGAGGCGGAGCTGTTCGACGGGTCCGGCGCGCTGAACCTGGTGTGGCTCGGCCGCCGGACGATCGACGGCATCGAGCCCGGCCGCCGCATCCGCGTCGAGGGCATGGTGAGCGAGGTCGACGGGCGCCGCACCATGTTCAACCCGCGCTACGAGCTCCGGCCCCGGCCGGGGGAGTGCGGGTGAATCAGCACCCCGCCGAGCACGGCACAATGGGGCCCATGAGCGAACCCGCACGTGGCGACGTGCCCCCGCAGTCAGAGCCGCAGTCCCCGCAGCAGGGGCAGGCCCCGGCGCGGGGCGTGCGCGCCCTCACCGGCGACGAGTTCTCGGCGGCGCAGGCCGTGGGCGGCGTGCGCGGCCTGGTCGAGGCGGTGCTGCCCGGCCTGGTGTTCGTGGTCGCCTTCGTGATCGTCAACGACCTGATGGTCCCGCTGATCGCGTCGGTGGTCGCCGCCGTGGTGCTGGTCGCGGCCCGGCTCGTGCAGCGCACGCCCGTCACGCAGGCCCTGGGCGGCCTGCTCGGCATCGCGATCGGCGTCGTCTGGGCGTGGACGTCCGGCGAGGCGGAGAACTACTACGCGGGCGGTCTCCTGCTCAACGCCGCGTACCTCGTCGTGCTGCTGGGCACGATCCTCGCCCGGCGCCCCGCCGTCGGCTACGTCGTCGAGGGGCTGCGGGCCGGCCTCACGCCGGACGCGGTGCGGGCCGAGGCGAACCGGGACCCTGACAGCGACGCGCCGTCGCCCTTCGCCGCCCTGACCGCCTGGCGGCAGGACCCGGGCCTGGTGCGCACCTACACGATCGCCACCTGGCTCTGGGTCGGGCTGTTCGCCCTGCGCCTGGCGGTCAAGACGCCGCTCTACCTGGCCGGCGACATCGCGTGGCTGGGCACGTTCCACCTGCTGCTCGGCGTGCCGCTCTGGGCGCTCGTGCTGTACCTGACCTGGTACGTCGTGCGACGCCCGAAGGCACCGGCGGCCCGGTAGGGCCCGGCGGGCCCGGCCCGGTCACCGCCGGCGCCACAGCAGCACCACCGTCACGGCCCCCGCGACGCAGGGCAGCGCCTGGAGCCAGCCCAGCGCGGGCGCGAGGCCGACGTCCCCGGACGTGTCGGTCACGGTGAGGGCCGCGACGCTCCAGCAGACCGCCCCGGCCAGAGCCAGCGCGGCTGCCCACGGTGCCCACCGCTTCCCGGCGCGCGCGGCGCCGGCGACCACGAGCCACGTGGCGACACCGAGCACGCCGACGGTGGTCAGGATCGCCAGGTAGGCGGTCACCGCGGCGTCGACCTCCGCGCCGCCGTAGGCCGGGTAGGACGCCGCGACGTGCCGGGCGAGCAGCCCCGTCGTGGCCCGGTCGACGTACGGGTAGACCGTGGCCAGCACCGTCAGGACCAGCCCGGCCACCAGGGCGCCGAGCGCGGCGCGGTGCCGGTCGGCGGGGCGGGTGGTGGTCAGGGACTCGGACATGATGCCTCCTGCGTCTGTCGTTCTGAGAGTGACTGTCTGTACGAATGTCGCTCCCAACAACCGCGAAGTCAAGGCGTTTCTGGAAGTCACTGTCAGAACCGCTACGCTCACCGCATGGCAGGACTTCGTGAGCAGTGGCGGCGCACCGCGATGCGCACCATCCAGGAGCGCGCGCTCGACCTGTTCGACGAGCGGGGTTTCGGGGCGGTCACCATCGAGGAGATCGCCGCGGCGGCCGAGGTCTCGGCGTCGTCGGTGTACCGGTACTTCGGCACCAAGGAGGGCCTGCTCGTTGCCGACGAGCTCGACACCATGAGCCCCGCCGGGCTGGCGGACCTGGTGGACCCCGCCGACCCGGTGACCAGCCTGGTCGAGGCCGTGCGCCGCTACGAGGCGCCGCAGGAGCCGGCCGGCGAGGGCCCCTGGCGCCGGGTGCGGTACTTCTTCACCGAGCCGTCCGTGCGCTCGGCCGCTCTCGCGGCCATGGACCGCGCCGCCCGCCGGATCGCCCCGCACCTCACCGACGGCCCGGCCGGGCTGGACGCCGCGCAGGCGCGCGTCGCGGCCCAGGCGCTCGCGTTCGGGTACTTCGCGGCGCTCGAGACCTGGTACGACGACGGCGGCGCGCGCCCCATCGCCGGGTACGTCGAGGACGGCCTGCGCCCGCTGCGCGCCGTCTGGGGGCGGGGCGACTAGTCCTTCGGCACCAGCAGCCGCTGCAGGGCGTCGGTGTCGGCGTCGGCGCCGGCCACGAGCAGCAGCTCGTCGCCCGCCTCCAGGGTGTCGTCGCCGCTGGGCGCGAGCGGCCGGCCGTCGCGCACGATGGTCGCGAGCGTCACGTCGGCGGGCCACACCACCTGGCCCACGCGCGTCCCGGCCACGCGCGAGTCGGCGGGCAGCGTGAGCTCCAGGATGTCGGCCCGCGACTGGTGGAAGCTGAAGATGCGCACCAGGTCGCCCACCGCGACCGCCTCCTCGACCATGGCCGTCATGATGCGCGGCGTGGACACCGCGACGTCCACGCCCCACGACTGGTCGAACATCCACTCGTTCTTCGGGTTGTTCACGCGCGCCACGGTGCGCGGCACCCCGAACTCCGTCTTGGCCAGCAGGGAGAACACCAGGTTCACCTTGTCGTCGCCGGTCGCGCCCACCACGACGTCGGCCTGCTCCGTCCCGGACTTCTCCAGGGCGGGCAGCTCGCACGCGTCCGCGAGCAGCCACTCCGCCTCGGGCACCTGCGAGACCCGCATGGCCGCGGCGCTCTTGTCGATGAGCGTGACCTCGTGGTCGTGGCTGAGCAGCTCCCGCGCGATGGACCGGCCCACCGAGCCCGCACCCGCGATGACGACGCGCATCAGTCCTCCTCGGCGGGCGGGGCGGCGGTGAGGATGCGCTCGACGTCGGCCGACGCGTCCGCCGTCATGAGCAGGTGCAGCGCGTCGTTCTCCTGGAGCACGACGTCCGGCGTCGGGAGCACCGCCGCGGTGTAGCGGGTCACGAACGCGACCCGGGCGCCCGTCGCGGCCTCGACCGCGAGCACGGGGCGGCCCACCCACCGCCGGTGGTAGTCGATCTGCGCCAGGCGCACCGTGCCGGAGGGGTCCACGTACTCGTCGGTCGAGCCCAGCGGGAGCATGCGGCGCAGCACCTGGTCGGCCGTCCAGCGCACGGTCGCGACCGTGGGGATGCCGAGCCGCTGGTAGATCTCGGCGCGGTGCGGGTCGTAGATGCGCGCCACGACGTTGTCCACGCCGTACGTCTCGCGCACCACCCGCGCCGACAGGATGTTGGAGTTGTCGCCGTCCGACACCGCGGCGAACGCGTACGTGTCCTCGATCCCCGCCTGCACGAGCGTGTCCCGGTCGAAGCCCACGCCCGTCACCTTCTTGCCGGAGAACTCCGCGGGCAGGCGCCGGAACGCGTCCGGGTTCTGGTCGATGACGGCCACGGAGTGCCCGCGGCCCTCGATCTCCTGGGCGAGGCTGGAGCCCACGCGGCCGCAGCCCATGATGACGAAGTGCACGGACGGAACGCTACCGCGCCCGCGGGCACTGCGGCGGGCGGGTCGCGACGGGCATAGAGTCGTCCAACGTGTCGGACATCGTCGATGCGGCCAAACGCCTCCTGGTCGGCCGCCCCATGCGCAGCGAGAGCCTGGGGCACACGCTGCTGCCCAAACGGATCGCCCTGCCGGTGTTCGCCTCGGACGCGCTGTCGTCCGTGGCCTACGCGCCGGACGAGATCCTCCTGACCCTCTCGCTGGCCGGGATCGCCGCGCTCGCGTTCTCGCCGTGGGTCGGTCTCGTGGTGGTCGTGGTGCTGCTCATCGTGGTCGCCTCCTACCGCCAGAACGTGCGCGCCTACCCTTCCGGCGGCGGCGACTACGAGGTGGCCACCACCAACCTCGGGCCGACGGCGGGCATCGGCGTGGCCTCGGCCCTGCTCGTGGACTACGTGCTCACCGTCGCGGTGTCGATCTCGTCCGCTGCCCAGTACGCGTCGGCCGCCCTGCCGGGCCTGCGCGGGCACGAGACGCTCGCCGCCGTCGTCGCCGTCGCGCTGCTCACCCTCGTGAACCTGCGCGGCGTGCGGGAGTCGGGCACCGCCTTCGCCATCCCGACCTACTGCTACATGGCCGCCATCGGCGCGCTCGTGGTCACCGGCGCGTTCCGCTACTTCTCCGGCACCCTGCCGCGGGCCACCAGCGCCGAGTTCGAGCTGTCCGGCGAGGCGGCGTTCGACCAGGGCCTGGTGGGCCTCGCCGGCGCCTTCCTCCTGGCCCGCGCGTTCGCGTCCGGCTGCGCCGCGCTGACCGGCGTCGAGGCCATCAGCAACGGCGTGCCCGCCTTCCGCCGCCCCAAGTCGCGCAACGCCGCCACCACGCTCCTGCTGCTGGGCGCGATCTCGTCCACGATGATCATCTCGATCCTCCTGCTGGCCCAGGCCACCGGCGTGCAGTTCGCCGAGGACCCGCACGAGCAGCTCACGCTGGACGGCCAGCCGGTCTCGGACCACTACGTCCAGATCCCGGTGATCGGCCAGCTCGCGGAGGCCGTGTTCTCCGGCTTCCCGCCGGCGTTCTACGCGGTCTCCGCCGTCACCGGCCTCATCCTCGTGCTCGCCGCCAACACGGCCTTCAACGGGTTCCCCGTGCTCGGCTCGATCCTGGGCCGCGACGGCTACCTGCCGCGCCAGCTGCACACCCGCGGCGACCGCCTCGCCTTCTCCAACGGCATCATCACCCTGGCCGTCGCGGCCATCGTGCTCGTCGTCCTGTTCGACGCCGAGGTCACCCGCCTCATCCAGCTCTACATCGTCGGCGTGTTCGTGTCGTTCACGCTGTCCCAGCTCGGCATGCTGCGGCACTGGACGCGCGAGCTGCGCACCCAGCACGACCCCGTGGTGCGCAGCCGCATGCGGCGCTCGCGGCTGGTCAACGGCGTCGGGTTCGGCCTCACGGGCGCCGTCCTGGTCATCGTGCTGGTCACCAAGTTCACGCACGGCGCGTGGATCACGCTGCTCGCGATGGGCGTGCTGTTCGTGTTCATGCGGTCCATCCGCCGGCACTACGACCGGGTGCGCGACGAGCTCGCGCTGGACGACGTCTCCGCGGCCCGCGCGCTGCCCAGCCGGGTGCACGCCGTGGTGCTGGTCTCCAAGGTGCACAAGCCGACCCTGCGGGCGCTGTCCTACGCGCGCGCCGCCCGGCCCAACGTGCTGGAGGCGGTCACGGTGGGCGTGGACCGCGAGGACGTCGACGGCCTCGTGGCCGAGTGGGACGCCCTGGACCTGCCCGTGCCGCTGCGCATCCTCGACTCGCCGTTCCGCGAGATCACGCGGCCCGTGGTCAAGTACGTGCGCTCGCTGCACCGGGAGTCGCCGCGCGACCTGGTCATCGTCTACATCCCCGAGTACGTGGTGGGCCACTGGTGGGAGCAGCTGCTGCACAACCAGTCGGCGCTGCGGCTCAAGGGCAGCCTGCTGTTCACGCCGGGCGTCGTGGTCGCGTCGGTGCCCTGGCAGCTCGCCTCGTCGCGCGGGCACACGGGTCTGGAGGGCGACACCTTCCTGCGCGGGCGGCGCATGTAGGGCGGCGGACGTCACGGCGCCGGCGGTCGGTGCGGGAGGGGGCCGTGGGAGATACTTGGGCACATGCCCCGCAACCCCGACCGCCGCACCGCGCCCGCCGACCCGGAGTCGGGCGGCCGCCCGCGCCGCCGTCCGCAGCGTTCCCCGCGGCCGGGCCGCGCCCGTCGCGTGAGCGACGTCCCGGACCCCGCGGTGGGCCGCGAGGTCGAGCTGGAGGTCGGCCCCGTGGCGCACGGCGGCCACTGCGTCGCGCGCCTGGACGGCCGGGTGGTCTTCGTCCGCCACGCCCTGCCGGGCGAGCGGGTGCGCGCCCGCGTCACCGAGGGCGGACCCACGTTCTGGCGGGCCGACGCCGTCGAGGTGCTCGAGGCGTCCGGCGACCGCGTCGAGCCCGCGTGGCCCGCGGCCGGGCCGGACGGTGCGGGCGGCGGCGAGCTGTCGCACGTCGCGATGGCCGCCCAGCGGCACTGGAAGCGCACCGTGCTGATCGAGCAGCTCCAGCGGCTGGCCCGCATCGACCCCGAGTGGCTCGAGCGCGAGGTCACGGTGGAGGCGGCGCCGGGCGACGACGAGCGCCGCGGGCTGCACTACCGCACCCGCATCGAGCTCGTGGCGGACGCCGACGGCCACGCCGGCATGCGCGCGCACCGCGGCCACCGGGTCGTGGCGCTGAAGAAGATGCCGCTCGCCACGACCGAGCTCTCGGAGTTCGCGGTGGCGGAGGACGTGTTCACGCGCCTCTGGACGCCGGGCGCGCACCTGCGGCTCGTGGCGCCGTCCGAGGGCGACCCGCTGCTGCTGGTGGACGGCGCGCCGTGGCGCCGCGGCCGTCCGGACCCGCGGGCCAACGCCCGCCGCTCGGTGTCCGAGGTCGTGTCCGGGCCGTGGGGTACGCACCGCTACCGCGTGGCGGCCGACGGCTTCTGGCAGGTGCACCGCGCCGCGCCGGCCCTGCTGACGGGCGCCGTGCTCGACGCGACCGGCGCGACGGCGGGGGAGCTCGCCGGGGCGACCGTGCTGGACCTGTACTCCGGAGCGGGGCTGTTCACGCTCCCGCTCGCGGACGCCGTCGGCCCGCAGGGGCGGGTGATCGCCGTCGAGGGCGACGAGCGCGCCGTGAAGGACGCGCGCCGCAACGCGCACGCGTTCGACCAGGTGCGGCTCGAGGTGGGCGCCGTGGAGCAGGTGCTGGCCGGGGACGTCCCCGCGGCCGACGTCGTCGTGCTGGACCCGCCGCGCACGGGTGCCGGCCGCGCGGTGGTCGACGCGATCGCCGCGCGCGACCCGCGCCGGATCGTGTACGTGGCCTGCGACCCGGCCGCCCTGGCGCGCGACGTGGGCTACCTCGCGGCGCACGGGTACACGTTGTCCGGCGTACGCGGGTTCGACCTCTTCCCGCACACGCACCACGTCGAGGCCGTGGCCGTGCTGGACCGGCGGGGCTGACGGGCAATATGGACAAAACACCCCCGTCGAGGCGCATAGGATGCGGGTCGTGCGGACAGGCATCGTGAAGCGGTGGGTGGTGGGCGGCGCGCTGGCCGTCGGGGTGGCGGCGGCGTTCGTGCTGGCCGTGGTGGTGGGCATGTTCCTCGGCGGCGGCAGCTACGTCGCGGGCGACACGGCGGTGGCGGTGCCCACGGCGATGCCGGCCGCGGCGGTCTCGCCCACGCCCGGCTCCACGCCCGACCGGGTGGCCACGGGGGAGACGGCGCTGCCCACCCCGCTGCCGACCCCGACGGCGCCGCTGCCCCGGACCGGGGCCAAGCCGGCGATCGCCCTGTTCGTGGGCGACTCCTACACGGCCGGCCAGCGGGCCTCCACGCCGGACGCCCGGTGGAGCTCGCTCGTGGCCGGCACCATGCACTGGACCGAGCGCAACGTCGCCGACGGCGGCACCGGGTTCGTGACCCGGTACCCGGGCCGCGGCCTGCTGTCCTACGCCGAGCAGCTGCGGTCCGTGAAGTACCCGAAGCGCATCGACGTGGTGGTGATCGCGGGCGGGCAGAACGACTTCGACGAGCTGCGCACCGAGCCGGGCACCGTGTTCAGGGCGGTCGACGAGACCTACGCGCTCGCCGCGCGGCGCTTCCCGGACGCGCGGATTATCGCCGTCGGCCCCTCCACGCCCTGGGCGGTGGGGCTGGAGGCCCGTGCCCTGGACAGCGCGGTGCGGGCGGCGGCCGAGCGCTACGGCGCCACGTACGTGTCCCTCATCGACCCGAACGTGGTGCGCCGCGACCACCTCGACGCCGACGGGATCCACGTGACCGACGAGGGCTACGCCGCGATCGCGCGCCGGGTCGTCACGCAGATATCTTGACGTCAAGATAAATGCGTTATGCTGGGCGGAGCAGCCCGGCCTAGGCTGGGTGAAGCCCCCTGGAACCCCCGCGACGGCTCCATCGCGCGACGACAGCGCCTCGTGAGAGCCGACGCACCGTCAGCCCCGCAAAGGAGCCAGAGTGAGCACCGTGGACACGTTCGGATCAAAGGGAACGCTGGAGGTCTCCGGCAAGTCCTACGAGATCTTCCGGCTCAGCGCGGTCGAGGGCACCGAGCGCCTCCCGTACTCGCTGAAGATCCTCGCCGAGAACCTGCTGCGCACCGAGGACGGCGCGAACATCACCGCCGACCACGTGCGCGCCCTCGCGTCCTGGGACCCGGACGCGCAGCCCGACACCGAGATCCAGTTCACGCCGGCGCGCGTGATCATGCAGGACTTCACCGGCGTGCCCTGCGTCGTGGACCTCGCCACCATGCGTGAGGCCGTGGCCGCGCTCGGCGGCGACGCGACCCGGATCAACCCGCTGGCCCCCGCCGAGATGGTCATCGACCACTCCGTGCAGATCGACGTCGCCGGCCGCGCCGACGCGTTCCAGCGCAACGTCGAGTTCGAGTACCAGCGCAACCACGAGCGCTACCAGTTCCTGCGCTGGGGCCAGACCGCGTTCGACGACTTCAAGGTCGTGCCGCCGGGCACCGGCATCGTGCACCAGGTCAACATCGAGTACCTGGCCCGCACGGTCATGACCCGCGAGGTCGAGGGGGCGCTGCGCGCGTACCCCGACACCTGCGTCGGCACCGACTCGCACACCACGATGGTCAACGGCCTGGGCGTGCTGGGCTGGGGCGTCGGTGGCATCGAGGCCGAGGCCGCGATGCTCGGCCAGCCGGTCTCGATGCTCATCCCGCGCGTCGTGGGCTTCAAGCTGAACGGCTCGATCCCGGCCGGCGTGACCGCCACCGACGTGGTGCTCACGATCACGCAGATGCTGCGCCAGCACGGCGTGGTCGGCAAGTTCGTCGAGTTCTACGGCGAGGGCGTGGCCCAGGTGCCGCTCGCGAACCGCGCCACCATCGGCAACATGTCGCCCGAGTTCGGCTCGACGGCCGCGATCTTCCCGATCGACTCCGTCACGGTCGACTACCTGCGCCTGACCGGCCGCTCCGAGGAGCAGCTCGCCCTCGTCGAGGCCTACGCCAAGGAGCAGGGCCTCTGGCTCGACGCCGACTCGCCCGAGCCGGTGTTCTCGGAGTACCTCGAGCTCGACCTGTCGACCGTCGTCCCGTCGATCGCCGGGCCGAAGCGCCCGCAGGACCGCATCGAGCTGACCAGCGCCAAGCAGCAGTTCCTGCACGACCTGCCGAACTACGCGCCCGACTTCGCGGACGTGGACGAGGCCGGCCGCGAGTCGTTCCCCGCCTCGGACTCCCCGGCGCCCGCCGCGAACGGCCGCAAGCACGTGCACGTGACCAACAGCGAGGGCAAGGAGTTCGAGCTGTTCCACGGCGCGGTCGCGATCGCCTCGATCACGTCCTGCACCAACACCTCGAACCCGTCGGTCATGCTGGCCGCCGCGCTGCTCGCCAAGAACGCGGTCGAGAAGGGCCTCGTCTCCAAGCCCTGGGTCAAGACCTCCATGGCCCCCGGCTCGCAGGTCGTCACCAACTACTACGAGAAGGCCGGCCTCTGGCCGTACCTCGAGAAGCTGGGCTTCCACCTGGTCGGCTACGGCTGCGCCACCTGCATCGGCAACTCGGGCCCGCTGGACGACAAGGTCTCCGAGGCGGTCAACGACCACGACCTGTCGGTCGTCTCGGTGCTCTCGGGCAACCGCAACTTCGAGGGCCGCATCAACCCGGACGTCAAGATGAACTACCTGGCCTCCCCGCCGCTGGTCATCGCCTACGCCCTGGCCGGCACCATGGAGTTCGACTTCGAGCACGACCCGCTGGGCCGCGACGAGGCCGGCAACCCGGTGTTCCTGCGCGACATCTGGCCCTCGCCCGAGGAGGTCGAGGCCACCATCGCGTCCTCGATCGACCGCAAGATGTTCGAGTCCGACTACGCCGACGTGTTCAAGGGCGACGAGCGCTGGGCGGCGCTGGAGACCCCCGAGGGCGACACGTTCGCCTGGGACGCGGAGTCGACCTACGTGCGCAAGCCCCCGTACTTCGACGGCATGGGCATGACGCCCGACCCCGTCACCGACGTGACCGGCGCGCGCGTGCTGGCCAAGCTGGGCGACTCGGTCACCACCGACCACATCAGCCCGGCCGGCTCCATCAAGGCGGACAGCCCGGCGGGCAAGTACCTCGCCGAGCACGGCGTCGAGCGCCGCGACTTCAACTCCTACGGCTCGCGTCGTGGTAACCACGAGGTCATGATCCGCGGCACGTTCGCGAACATCCGCCTGCGCAACCAGCTCCTCGCCTCGGAGAACGGCGGAGCGGGCGTCGAGGGTGGCTTCACCTTCAACTTCGTCAAGAACGCGCAGGACACGATCTACGACGCCGCGCAGGACTACGCCGCGCAGGGCACCCCGCTCGTGGTGCTCGGCGGCAAGGAGTACGGCTCGGGCTCGTCGCGCGACTGGGCGGCCAAGGGCACCGCGCTCCTGGGCGTCAAGGCCGTCATCACCGAGAGCTTCGAGCGCATCCACCGCTCGAACCTCATCGGCATGGGCGTGCTGCCGCTGCAGTACCCGGCCGGCCAGAACGCCGAGTCGCTGGGCCTGGACGGCACCGAGGTCTTCGACATCGCGGGCGTCACCGCGCTGAACGAGGGCGTCACGCCCGAGACGGTGGCGGTCACGGCCACGAAGGCCGACGGCTCGCAGGTCGCCTTCGACGCCGTGGTGCGCATCGACACCCCGGGCGAGGCGGACTACTACCGCAACGGCGGCATCCTGCAGTACGTGCTCCGCTCCCTGGTCGCCTGACCCGAAGTAGAACTGCAGCGAGATAGAACTGCCGCCCACCCCGGAAGGGTGGGCGGCAGCTCTCGTTCTATCTCGCTGCAGTTCTATCTCGGCGGGGTGGGTCAGCGGCCGACGTCGGACTGGCGGGCGGCCCGGATCAGCTTCGTGGCCTCCTGCGGCGTGATGAGGTCGACGTCGTCGAGCTGGTCGGCGACCTGCGTCACGTGCAGGACGAAGGCGCTGTGGCTGATCCACGCCCCGTCCGCGTCGACCAGGTCGGCGATGGTGCAGCCGTTGCCCGTGTCGACGTTGGCGACCTTGCTGTCCTTGTTGCCGATGATGACCGTCGGGCGCTCGTCGGAGACGGGGCACGCGTCGATCGTGGACCGGGACACCGAGAAGCGCAGCGTCCCGGTGCGGGTCACGTTCCCGGCGTTGTCCGTGGCCCGGTAGGCCAGCGCGTGCGCCCCCGGGTCGGTGACGTCGAACGGGCCGGTGTACTCCCGGAACGCGGTGTCGCCGAACGCGTACTCGACGAACGCCACCCCGGACTCGTCGTCCCGCGCGCTGATCGACACCGTCGCGACCTCGAGGTAGACCCCGTAGTCGTCCTGGTCGCCGTCGACCTGCGCCGACGCGATCGGCGGCGTGACGTCCGGCGGGTCCGCCCCGCCCACGACCACGACGTCCACCGAACCCGGCTCCGACGTGTTGCCCGCCGCGTCCGTGGCCCGGTACGTCAGCGTGTGCGAGCCGGTCACATCGACCAGCACGGGGTCGCCGTAGTCGGTCCAGCCCGCGCCGTCCAGGTCGTACTCGACGCTCGTCACCTCGGACGCCTCGTCCTCGGCCATCAGGTGCACGGTGGCCGAGCCGACGTACGCGCCGTCCCCGTCCTGCTCGCCCATGACGTGCGCCGTCACGGTCGGGGGAGTGGTGTCCTCCTGCGAGGGCTCCACCACGGTGAACGTCGCCGAACCCTCCTGCGAGACGTTGCCGGCGTTGTCCGTGGCCCGGTAGGTGACCGTGTGCTCGCCCGGTGCGTCGACCACCACGGGGTCCGTGTAGGCCGCGTACCCGGCGCCGTCCAGGTCGTACTCCACGCTCGCCACACCCGAGCCGGCGTCCAGCGCCGACAGGTTGACGGTCGCGGTGCCGACGTAGGCGCCGTCCTCGTCGAGATCGCCGGTCACCTCGGCCGTGACCGTGGGCGCCGTCGTGTCCTCGCCGTCGGCGGACACCACGGTGACCTCCACCGAGCCGGGCTCGGAGACGTTCCCCGCGTTGTCCGTGGCCCGGTGGGTCAGCGTGTACGTGCCCGGCTCGTCGAGCACGACCGGCTCGCCGTAGGGCACGTAGTCGCCGCCGTCCAGCGCGTACTCGACGGAGGCGACGCCCGAGGCGTCGTCCTCGGCCGCCAGGCTCACGGTGGCCGACCCGATGTAGGCGCCGTCACCGTCCTGCTGCCCGGCGACCTGCGCCGTCACGACCGGGGCCGTGGTGTCCTCGCCCGGGCCGTCGGTGACCACGAGCTCGCCCACCATGGTGCCGTGCCCCGGGATGGCGCAGAAGTACCGGTACGTGCCCGGGGTCAGCTCGACCTCGGCCTCGTAGCGGCCCCCGTTGCTGTCCAGGGGGTTGGCGAGGATGTCCAGCGTGACGTCGTGGTTGTACCCCGGCGTGCTGGTGTCGAACGTCAGCGTGTGGCTCATGGCGATGTTGTTGCCGGTCGCCGTGCTGTTCTCGAAGACGATCGTCGTCGGCCCCGCCGTCGCGGTGGCCGGCGCCGACGCGTACTGCGTCACGCTGGCGCTCGCCGTCCAGGTCAGCACCTGGCCGGCGACCTCGGCGGCGGCGCCGTCGGCCGCCGTCGCGGCCTCGGGCGCCTTCGGCGCGCTCCCGGCCGGGGGAGACCACGCGGTCACGCCCTCGTCCTTGGGCTCCACGGCCGCGGCTCCGGTCGAGGCCAGCGGCAGCGCCACGAGGGCACCGACCGCCACCCCCGCCAGGAGGCGGGACAGCTTCTGTCTCATGGGCCTACCTCTCCTGTTCGTCTCCGCCCGCGTGCTCACAGGTCACGCACCCGGATGTTGCGGAACTCCATGGCGTCCGCGTCGCTGTGGTTCTGCAGGCCGATGTACCCCTCGAGGAACTGCCGCAGGTCCGTGGGCGGGTCGCCCGCACGCGAGGACTCCTTGCCCGGCGAGTTCTCGAACTCGTTGATGACCTCGCCGTTGCGGATGATCGTGTACTGCTGGCCGACCACCTGGATCTCGTAGTCGTTCCACTCGCCCTTGGGGGTCACCCCGGCCTGGTCGAGGGTGTTCGGGTCGAAGTTGTACACCGAGCCCGTCTTCTGCGGCTCTCCGGTGGCCCCGTCGTAGATCTGGATCTCGTGGCCGCAGTAGATCGCCACCCAGGCCTCGTCGTCGGTGCCCTGCCCGCACTCGGGCTGCTCGTCACGCGGCAGCCGCGGGTCCGGGAACCGGGTGAACACGCCGCTGTTGGCGCTGCGCCCCTCCGGTGCGGTGTCCTTGAACTGGAGCTTGAGCGAGAAGTCGCCCAGCTCCTCGCCCGGGTACCAGAGCATGCCCAGGCCGCCCGTGGCCAGGATGGAGCCGTCCGGCTTCAGGTCGAACTTGCCGCCCGGGGCCTGCCGCCAGCCGGCCAGCGACTCGGCCGTGCCGTCGAACAGCCACCGGTAGCCGGTGGGGGCGTTCTCCCCGCCGATGCCGGACTCCTGCGCGGCGGCCACCAGGGCCTTGCGCTCCTTCTTGGTCACGACCTTGTCCGCGAGGAGCTGGTCGGCCACCGCGGTCACGTGGTTCACGAACCGGCCGTTGGTGTCCCACTCGGCCTCGTCCCGGACCAGGTCGTTGATGGTGCAGCCGCCCAGGTCGTCGTTGGCGACCGTGCTGTCCACCTCGCCGACGTGCACCGTGGCCCGGTCGTCCGGGATGGTGCACTCGGTGGTGACCGGCACGTCGACCGTGGTGGTCTCGCCGTCGGCGTAGGTCACCGTCAGCGTCGCCTCGTAGCTGCCCACGCGGGCGTAGGTGTGCCGCGGGTTCGCCTCGGTCGAGGTGCTGCCGTCGCCGAAGTCCCAGGCGTAGGAGACGCCGCCAGACGGGCTGCCCGTGAAGGCGACCGTCAGCGGGTCGCTCTGCACGCTGGCGCCGGACCCGGCCGGGACCGGCGTGGCCGGGCCGCCCGTGTAGCTGATCCGGACCAGCTTCTGCCGGTTGGTCAGGGAGAAGAAGCCCCCGCCGTAGTCCAGCAGGTAGAGCGCCCCGTCCGGACCGAACTTGGCGTCCATCCACTGCTCGACGGCGGCGTTCCCGTTGCCGCCGCGGACGATCTGGCGCAGGTCCTCGGCGAAGACCGGGGGACCGGCCTCGTCGACGGTGTCCGGGTTCACCGTGACGGCGATCCGGTTGTTCGCGTTCGACTGGTCACCGATGAACCACTTGTCGTCCCAGTACTCCGGCCACGCCACACCGCTGTCGGTGTCGACCTGCGACCGGTGGTAGGTCGGGCCGTCCATGATGGCCTGGCCGCCGCCCCGCAGGTACGGCTGCGTGTACGTGGCCTCCTCGTCGACGTACGACGGGATGCCGTCCTCGCCGATCGGGAAGACCGGGCCGCCGCCGCTGGGCGAGTACCAGATCATGTTGTCCCGCACCGGCGGGAGGTCCACCAGGCCGGTGTTGCGCGGCGAGGTGTTCTTCAGGTTGTCGCAGTCGTACCAGCCGGTCAGGACGCTCGCGTCCTCGTTGCTCCGGTCACGGTACGGCTGCCCGTCGCCCATGCAGTACGGCCAGCCCTGGTTGCCCGCCGACGTGATGATCGTGGCGGTCTCGTACTTGGCCGGGCCGAGCTCCGGGTTCGGCAGGCTCGCGTCGGGCCCCACCCAGGCGGCCGTCAGCCAGTCGTTCTCCTTGTCGTAGGCCAGGCGCGAGATGTTGCGCACGCCCATGACGTAGATCTCCGGCCGCGTCTTGTCCGCCGGGTACTCGCCCTCGGGGAAGAGGTTGCCCTCCGGGATCGTGTACGTGCCGTCCGGCTCCGGGTGGATCCGCAGGATCTTGCCGTTCAGGTCGTTCGTGTTGCCCGCCGTGCGGCGCGCGTCCTGGAACGAGATGCCCGCGAACTCCTGCGTCCAGTTGTTGCCCGAGTAGCCGTCCGAGCCGCCCGACGAGTTGCTGTCACCGGAGCCGATGTACAGGTTCCCGTCGTTGTCGAAGTCCATGCCGCCGCCCGCGTGGCAGCAGCTGTGGATCTGCGTGTCCCAGTGCAGCAGGTCCACGCGCGTGGCCTGGTCGATGGTGTTCGCCTCGGCGTCGTACGTGAACCGCGAGACGGTCCGCTGACCCACGCGCCGCTCCACGTCGATCGACTCGTGCGGCATCCAGTAGAGGTAGACCCACTGGTTCTCCTCGAAGTTCGGGTCCAGCGTGATGCCCAGCAGACCCTCCTCGTTCTTGACCAGCTCGCTGCCGCTGCCGCGGTTGCCCATCACGTCGAGGGTGGTGAGCAGCGTCGTCGACTCCGACTCCGGGTCCCAGCGGTGCACCGTGCCGCAGCCCAGGCCCACGTCCGGGTCCTCCCACGGCACGACCGGCCCGGACGGGCACGCGGCCTTGCCGATGTAGAAGACGCCGCCGTCGGGCGCCACCGTCAGGCCGTGCGGCTCACCGATCTGGTCCAGCTGGCCCGAGGCGTTCTGCGCCGTCAGGCGCTCGGCCTCGTAGTTCGCCGCGATGGTCGCCTGGCAGTCGCCGCGCACCATGCCCGTGGACCACAGCAGACCGCCCAGCAGGTGCGCGCGGAAGTCCTCCTCGGCGTAGCTCGCCGTCGTGCCGCCCATGCCCGTGTAGAACGACCGGCCGCCGTCGTAGTCGCGGCACCACGAGATCGGGTGGAAGGCGCCGTTCGCGCCCTTGCCCGGGTCGTAGTCCCACTCCTGCACCTGCGCGACGGTGTGCACGTCGCCGATCGGGTTCGGCGACCAGTTCAGCCACCGGTCCGAGCGGGTCCAGTTCAGCGGCAGCCCCTCGTTGGCGGGGTGGTCGCGGTCGACGACGTTCACCGTCGCCTCCTGCACCGGCACCACCGGGTCGGGCTCCTCCTCGGCGGACGCGTCGAACAGCTCGATCTCGGCGAGCTGCGTCAGGTCGTCGCCCGCGTTCGCCGTGATGTCGAGCCGGTAGTGCTGGTAGGCCGTCTCGTTCTCGAACCGGTAGTCCATCGGCGTGAACCGGTCGGGGAACTCCTGACCCTCCTGCGCGTCCAGGTCGGTCCACGTCTCGCCGTCGGTCGAGCCCTGCAGCGTCCAGGCCTGCGGGTCGCGGCCGGCGAAGTCGTTGGCCGACGTCAGCGCGTAGCGCGTGGCCACGGCGGGCTCCGCCAGCTCCAGGTCGATGACCGCCGTCGGCTCGAACGCGAGCCACTTGGTGTTGGTGTCGCCGTCGATCAGGTTCGGGGCGTCCTCGTTCGGCGGGTTCTCGGCGCTCGCGGTGACGCTCGCGACCTCCAGCGGGTCCGGCAGGTTGCCGGCCGGCCGGGTGCCGATCAGCCCGGTGAACCACTGCGAACGGTCCTGGGCGCGCGCGGCGTCGCGCACGCCGAGGAAGCCGCCGCCACCTTGGACGTACCCCTTGAGCGCGTCCTCCTGGGCCGTGCTCAGCTCGACGCCCTCGGCGGAGAGGAAGACCACGCCGCGGTAGTCCGCGAGGTTCTTCGCGGTGAAGACCTTCGGGTCGCTCGCCGTGTGCACGGTGAACCCGTTCTGGGCGCCGAGCTCACGGAAGGTCTTGACGGCGGTCGTGACCGGGTCCTTCTGCTGTGCCGGTGCCCCGTAGAACACCAGCACCGTGACGTCCGCGGCGTCCTGCGCGGCCGCCACCGGGGCGGTGTCCGCGACCGCGGTGCGCTGCGCCTGGGCGGGCACCGTCGCCATGCTGACGACGAGCGCCGCTCCGGCGAGCGCGGCGAACGCGCCCCGTACCGTTCTGCGCGAGGCGGCCGCCCCGCGTGTCCTGCGTCGTAATGTCCGTTCCATCACTGCTCCCTTGCGCGTGAGTGCGTGCTGGTCAGTGGCCGGAGTGGCCCGAGGCCTCGGCGTCCGTGCCTGCCTTCGTGTCCGCCTTCGTGTCCGACGCCGCGGCGTGGCTCCCGTGGTCGTGGAACCGGTCGATGGCGTCCTGCGCGCCCTCGGGCATGGAGCCGTCGGCGTTGCGCACCAGGAAGATGCCCGCCATGCCGCCGTCCGAGTGGAACTGGACGTGGCAGTGGTACATCCAGGCGCCCGCGCCCACCCGCTGCCCGGCCTTGACCTGGAAGCCGAACGAGTCGCCGGGGTTGAGGTCGCGGGTGTCGATCACCTGGCTGGGGTCGTCGGGCCCGGTGAGGTACCCGGTCCGGTTGTTGGCCCAGCGGTGGGCGTGCAGGTGGAACGTGTGGAACTGGTCCCCGTGCCCGATGGCGAGGAACTCCACCGTCTCGCCCAGGTTCGCCTCGAACATCGGGGTGTCCGGCGCCGACCTGTTGTTGATCGTCATGTCGTTGAACACGACCGTGTAGGTGCGGTCCGGCAGCACGTCGCCCTTGCGGCGCACGATCAGGCCGCCGTACAGGCCCGCGCGCAGGCCCGCCGTGCCGTGCTCGCCGTCCATCGCGTGGTCGTGGTACTGCCAGTAGCCGGCGCTGCCCGGCACCCAGTGGCCGTCGTCGAGCTGGGTCTGCACGTGGCTGCGCCAGGTGTACGTGCGCGTCTCGCCGGGCTCGTTGAAGGACGCGTTGAACGGGCTGCCGTCGGAGTCGGTCGAGTAGTCCACGCCGTGCGGGTGGATGGACAGGCGCTTGTCGGTGTTGTTCACCAGCTCGATCTGGAGGGTGTCGCCCTCCCACATCTCCAGCAGCGGTCCGGGGATCGTGGCCTTGCCCGGGGCCAGGCCGTATCCGTACTGCCCGCCGGACAGCTTCTCCGCGTAGATGGTGATGTGCCGGGTGGTGCCCAGCGTGGTGATCGGCCCGGGTCCGGCCGCGACCGCGCTGTCGGCGCCGAGCGCGAGGGCTGCCGTCGGGGCCATCAGGCCGGCGAGCGTCCCGGTGAGGACCGTACGGCGGGACACGCCGCCCCGCATGGTTCGGGTGTCAGAGCTGTTCTCAGGCATGCGTCTCCGTTCGACACCGCCGGGCGGGCGGTCGGGCCGGCCCGGCGAGACAGGGATCGGGAGGGATGGGGGCAGCTGACAGCGGTGTCACGAGGTGGACCACATCGTCGTTCCCTCCCAGGACGTCGGCTCGTGGCCGTCAGCGGCGACGGCCACGCCCTCATGACCCATGCGGCCGCCTTGCCGGGATGGCGAGGGTTGGCTCGCATGCGTGGTGTGCACCACAAAGTGGCTTTGTGAACCTATGGCGACTTCTGCCGAGTGTCAAGCAAAAGATGACGGACAATCGCCAGACTTCATCGGCTCGCACGGGTAAAAGGGGTGGTGAGACTGCTGCTCGCGCGCACCTTCCACCCCCACGCGAGGCGTCACAGAGCGGGCAGCAGCACCCAGAGGCCCGTCGCGACCAGGGTCGCGCCCGTGAGCAGGCCGGTCAGCGGGTGCACCAGGGCCACCGTGGGCCGGGCCAGCCGGGGGCGGGTGAGCGGACGCAGCGCCCACCCCAGCGGCCAGGCGAGCAGCGCGACGGCGACACCCGCCGCGCCGCCGAGGTACAGGGCCGGCACGTCGAGGGTGTCCGCGATCACCACGAGCTGGAGGCCCGTCGAGACGGCGACGACCGTCGGGATGAGGTGCACGCGGGACTTGCCCACGGTGACCCCGGCCTTGGCGTCGTCCTTCGCCGCGGCCACCGCCCGGCGGTACCTGCTGGCGAGGAGGCCGGTGCACAGCCGCGTGAGCCCCGCGTGGACCAGCAGTGCCGCGGCGTAGATGGCCACCACGCCGCCCGTCACCACGGTGCCGTCGGACCATGCCCGGACGGCGGCCAGGGCGCCGGCCGTCGCCAGGGCCGCCGCGGCGGCCGCCCCGGCGACCGGCAGCACGCGGGTCCAGGGGCCTGAGTGGCGTACGGTCCAGCCGAACCAGGCGGCGGCCAGGAGCCCCGCCGCCGTCGCTGCCAGGGCATGATCGCTCGCGTGCTCCATGGTCTTCCCTCCACCCGGAAAAACGGCACAAACCGGGCGGAAGCCTAGATCGTTTCCGCAGGTCAGGGAAGGTTTTGCGTATCCCGCTGGTGATGTCGCGCGACGTTCACGCGGTGTTCACCACCGCCGGCCGCGACGTGGCCCACGACCGCGGCGCGCGCGGCCGCCTCGTCGAGCGCGCTGTTGTGCCCGGCGTCCACCTCGAGCAGCCGGCTGCGGGGGTGTGCGGCGTGCAGCGCCCGGGCCGCGGCGGCCGGCACCTCGCGGTCGCGGGTGCCGTGCACGAAGAGCGCGGGTGCCGGGGCGGGGTGGCGCAACAGGTCGAACCGGTCCACCGGGTCGCGGTCCGCGGGGAACAGTCGGGCAGCGACCAGCGCGGCGTGCCGGGCGTCCAGCGCGGGCGGCATGTCGATGGTCCGCAGGAAGCCCGCGTTCAGGGCGCTGAACGACGGGACGGCGGCCACGGTCGCGAGCACGGCGCCCGGCAGGCCCTCCGCAAGGGCGATGCCCGCGGCGAGCCCGCCGAACGAGTGGCCGACGACGCCGGCGAACGGTCCGGCGTCGTCGGCGATCCGGCGGGCGATCGCGAGGTGGTCCAGGATCGTCGTGCGTCGTCCGGTGGAGTCGCCGTGGGCCACGCCGTCGAAGGCGAGCACGTGGTGGCCCGCCTGCTCCAGGTCGTCCACGAGGCGCGCGAACCGAGACGCGCGCGACTGCCAGCCGTGCACGAGCAGCACCGGGCTGCCCGCCGGGTCGCCCCACGCGTAGGTGGCGACCCGCTCGCCCGCGACGCGCAGCTCGCCGCGTCGCGCCCGCTCGTGGGTGGCGCGGTCCGCCTCGCGCACCGGGGTGCGGGGGCCGATCGTGCGGAACAGCCGGTAGGCGGCCGTCACGGCGAGGGATGGCGCCAGGCGGCCCGTCGTCCGGAACGCGGCGCGGACGGCGGGGTGGATCCGGGGCATGGGGGCTCCTGTCGAAAGTGTCTGGACGACCGTACGGATAGTATCCGAACGGTCGTACACTTTCCACCATGACCATGGGACGGGGCACCGGGACGGGTGCACGGCCGGCACCGGAGACCGACGGGCGGCGCCTGCGCGGCGACCGCACCCGCCGCGTCGTGCTCGACACCGCCGTCCAGGAGGCATCCGTGAGCGGCCTGGACGCGCTGTCGTTCGGCGCTCTGGCGGCGTCCGGCCCCGTCAACAAGAGTGCCGTCGCAGGCCTCTTCGGGTCCAAGGAGGGGCTGCAGCTCGCCACCGTCGAGCGCGCCCGCCAGATCTACACCGAGCACGTGATCGTCCCGGCCCGCGGCGCCCGGCGCGGCCTGCCCCGGCTGTGGGCACTGCTGCTGGCCTGGACCGAGTACTCCCGGGCGCGGGTGTTCCGCGGCGGGTGCTTCTTCCGCACCGTCGAGGTCGAGTTCGACATGCGGCAGGGCGCCGTGCGCGACGCCGTCGTCGCGGCACAGCGCACCTGGGAGTCCTACCTGGTGCACCACGCGCGCCTCGCGGTCGACGCCGGCGAGCTCGCCGCCGACACCGACCCCGAGCAGGTCGCCTTCGAGGTCGGCGCGGTACTCAACGCCGCCAACGACCGGTCCCTGCTGCTGGGCGACGACGCCGTCTACGACAGGGCGCTCGCCGCCGCGCGCGCCCTCCTGGTGGCGCACGGCGCCGACCCCGACGCCCTGGCCGGCAGCACTCCTGGGCCGGGTTAGGGTCGTTCGGTGAGCTCCACAGCATCCGCACGAGCATCCGCACGAGAGTCCGCACGCACGCAGCTGGTCGCCCTCGCCGAGCGGGGCTTCGAGGAGCCGTGGCCGCACGCCCGCGGCGCCTTCACGGGCGACGCCCGCCCCGCGTCGGTGCTCGTGCTGTTCGGCGTGCTCGACGACCTCCCGGCCGACCGTGCCCCGGACGCCGACACCGTGGTGCCCGCCGACCTCGACGTCCTGCTCCTGGCCCGGGCCGCGACCCTGCGCAGCCACGCCGGCCAGGTCGCGTTCCCCGGCGGCCGCGCCGAGGACGGGGAGGACGCCGTCACGGCGGCCCTGCGCGAGGCCGAGGAGGAGACGGGTCTCGACCCCGCCGGCGTCGAGGTGCTCGGCGCGTTCGGCGAGCTGCCCATGCCCGTGAGCAACCACGTGGTCACGCCCGTGCTCGGCTGGTGGGCGCGCCCCACGCCCGTGCGCGTGGTGGACGTCGCCGAGTCGGCCCACGTCTTCCGCGCCCCCGTCGCGGACCTGCTGGACCCCGCCAACCGGTTCACCACCGTCATGCGCCGCGGTCGTCAGACCTGGCGGGGCCCCGGCTTCCACGTGCACGACGGCGACGTGACCCACCTCGTGTGGGGGTTCACCGGCGGCATCCTCGACGCCATGTTCGACCAGCTCGGCTGGACCGAGACCTGGGACCGCACCCGAGAGCTGGAGATCAGCTGATGACGACCCCGACGACCGCAGAGACCACCCCGGGAACCGCGGAGGTGACCCGCGACGCGATCCGCGCCGCCGCGGTCCTCGTCCGCCCGCACGTGCGGCACACGCCCGTGCTCGACGTAGACCTCGCCGACCTCGGCGGCCCCGCCCACCCGCTCGCGCTCAAGCTCGAGTGCCTCCAGCACTCCGGCTCCTTCAAGGCCCGCGGCGCCTTCACCAGCCTGCTCACCCGCGACGTGCCCGCAGCCGGGGTCGTCGCCGCCTCGGGCGGCAACCACGGCGCCGCCGTCGCCTACGCCGCCGCACGCCTGGGCGTCCCCGCCACGATCTTCGTGCCCAGCGTGACGTCCGCGGCCAAGGCCGACCGCATCCGCGGCTACGGAGCCACCCTCGTGGTCGGCGGCGACCGGTACGCCGACGCGCTCGCGGCCAGCGAGGAGTTCGTCGCCGGCACCGGCGCCATGACCGTGCACGCCTACGACCAGCCCGCCACGCTCGTCGGGCAGGGCACCCTCGGCCTCGAGATCGGGCAGGACCTGCCCGACCTCGACACCCTCCTGGTCGCCGTCGGCGGTGGCGGGCTCATCGGCGGCATCGCCGCCTGGTTCCGCGGCGACGTCCGCGTCGTGGCCGTCGAGCCCGAGGGCGCCCCCACCCTGCACCGGGCGCTCGCGGCGGGCGAGCCCGTCGACGCCCCCACCGAGGGCGTCGCCGCCGACTCGCTCGCACCCCAGCAGGTCGGCCGGCTCATGTTCCCCATCGCCCAGCAGTACGTCGCCGAGTCCGTGCTGGTGAGCGACGACGACATCGTGTCCGCGCAGCGTGCCCTCTGGGACGCGGCCCGCGTCGTGGCCGAGCCGGGCGGCGCGACGGCGCTCGCGGCGCTGCTCTCCGGCGCCTACGTGCCCGAGCCGGGCGAACGCGTGGCGGTGCTCGTCTGCGGCGCCAACACGACGGCCGTCCAGCTCTGAGGGCTCAGTCCTCGTCCTCGTCCTCCTCGTCGTCGGGACCCGCGACGAGCAGGTCGATGTGCACCCCGAGCAGCGTCCCGTCCGCGGCGTGCGTGGTGACCACGGGGTAGAAGCCGTCGCCCCAGCCCGAGTGGGTGAGCACCACGTTCTCACCGGCCCGGGCCAGCGGCATCGTGATGTTCGCGCTGCCCTCGCGGTAGTGGTCCGCGGAGTCCATGAGCTCGAACCACGAGCCGGGCTCGCCCGAGTCGAACAGCAGGTCGTACCAGTCGGTCGAGTCCGGCGGCATGCACCGGGTGATCGCCTCGGCGTCCGCGAACCCGACGGTGCCCGCGTCGACGCCGACCCCGTAGTGCTCGCCGTCGTCCGCGGGCTCGGCGCCCTCCGGCGTGACGCCCCGCACCTCGGCGACGGGCGCGGCGTCCGAGATCACGAGCGACAGGTACGCCTCCCGCGGGTGGCTGCCGTCGCGCTCCTGCGAGACGTCGGCCACCGTGACGAACACGGGGTAGGAGCCCGGCTCGACACGCACCACCAGGCTCTCGCCCAGGGAGACGTACGGGTCGGACGCCTCGATGCGTCCCGACGGTGCGTGGAGCACGCCGAGGGCGTGCACCGTCTGGGGGTAGGGGGTGCCGTCGGGTGTCCCGTCCAGCAGCGCGAAGAAGGGCTGGTCGTACGCCGTGCCTGAGGTCATGCTGGGAAGGTAGCGGGACCCACTGACACTGTGCTCAGCCGAGGAGCTGCGCCATCGCGTGCTCCCCGACCCCCACCATCACCGGGTGGGTGTCGGGGTAGGAGAAGCAGATGGTCGTGTACAGCAGGGCCCAGCCCTGGGCACGGCGCCACATCCCCGCGTCCCAGCCGCGTCCGCCCCGGGCGCGGGCGTCCACCACGGCGCGGAACCGGCGCCGGCCCTCCGCGTCGAACGTCAGCCACATCGCGCCGAGGTCGGACGCCGGGTCGCCGCTGGTCACGTCCCCGAAGTCGATGACGGCCGCCAGGCGGCCGCCGTCGGCCACGAGGTTGGCCGGGTGCGGGTCGCCGTGCAGCCACATCGCCACGCCGTCGTACTCCGGCGCCGACACGGCGTCGGCCCACAGGGCACGGGCGCGCCGGTGCAGGCGCTCGGGGAGCAGCGGCAGGCGGTCCTCGAACGTCGCCTGGCGCTCGCCGACCGGGATGCCGCGGAACCTGTTGCCGGGTGCGTCCTCCGGCGCCGGCCGGTGCAGCGCCACGAACACGTGCGCCAGCTGCTCGGCCCACGCCGTCCGCTCGGGGACCGGGACATCGGCCGCGGGGACGCCGTCCGCCCAGCGCACCACGCCCCACGGCCACGGGTACCCGAGCGCGGCGCTGGGGGTGCCGACCCGCACCGGGGCGGGCACCGGCACGGGCAGGCGCGGCGCGAGCAGGGGGAGCACGCTGTGCTCGTTGCGCATGAGCTGCGCCCCGAGCTCGCGGCGGGGCAGCCGCAGCGCGAGGTCGTCGCCCAGCCGGACCATCACGTTGTCCCAGCCGTTCGCCACGATCCGCAGCGGGCGGTCCGCGAGGTCGGGGTGCTGCTCGGCGAGCAGCGACCGGGCGAGGTCGACGGTCACGTCGAGGTCGGCGGCGACCACGGGCGTCCTCCGGGGTGTGTGGCGGGCGGGGGCGGCCCACGCTACCGGGCGCGGCCCTGCCGGGGCGGGGATACTGGGGGCATGGTCACCACCTGGACCGACGCCGACCCCGACGCGTACCTCGACGCGGTGACCCCGGCCGTGCGGCGACGGGACGCGCTGACGCTCCGTGAGCTCATGGAACGGGTCACGGGCGAGCCGCCGCGCATGTTCGGGAGCTCGATCGTGGGCTTCGGCGAGTACCGCTACGAGTACCCGAGCGGACGCTCGGGGCACGCGGCCGCCGCGTCGTTCGCGCCCCGGCGGGCCGCCACCACGGTCTACCTGCCGGACGGCGTCGGCGCGCACGCCGGGCTGCTGGAGCGCCTCGGGCCGCACACCACCGGCGTCGGCTGCCTGTACCTCAAGGACCTCGGCGCCGTGGACCTCACGGTGCTGGAGGAGATCGTGCGCCGGTCGTGGGAGACGGTGAGCGGCGGGACGTTCGGGCAGCGGGCGCGGGAGTCCTGAGCGGCGGCCCGGGCAACGGCCCGGGAACGTTCGGCGGCCCGATCGCGTTGACACCAGGCCCGACGACGAGGAGACCCGGTGCAGTCACGCCCGACCGAGCAGTTCCCCGAGCAGCAGACCCCGCAGCGGCCCGCCCAGCAGGCCGTCGAGCAGGCGTACGTGGACGCCCTGTACGCCCGCCTGGACGCCGACACCGCCCGCGTGCGGGCCGACCTCGGCGCGGCGCTGCGCGAGAAGGGCGACCCGGAGGACGCGTACACGCGGGAGGTCCGCGTCGCGATGCTGGACCGCCGGGTCCGCGCGCTCGACGCGGCCGAGCACCACCTCTGCTTCGGGCGCATCGACCACGCCGACGGCGGCTCGCTGCACCTCGGCCGCACCGGGCTGAGCGACGGCGACGAGCAGCTCCTCGTGGACTGGCGCGCCGAAGCCGCCCGCCCGTTCTACGCCGCCACGGCGGCACACCCCATGGGCCTGCGCCGACGGCGGCACCTGGGCCTGGACGGCCGCCGCGTCGCCCGCGTGAGCGACGAGATCCTGGACGGCTCCGACCCGGGGCCGGACGACGTCGTCGGCGACGGGCCGCTCCTGGAGGCGATCAGCGCCCGGCGCACCGGCCGGATGCACGAGGTCGTGGCGACGCTGCAGGCCGAGCAGGACGCGATCATCCGGTCCGCGCACCGCGGCGTCACCGTCGTGGAGGGCGGGCCCGGCACCGGCAAGACGGTGGTCGCGCTGCACCGCGCCGCGTACGTCCTGGCGGGCTTCGAGGACGCGCGGGCCGACGGCGTGCTGGTGCTCGGTCCCAACGCCCGGTTCCTCGACTACATCGCGGAGGTGCTGCCGTCGCTCGGCGAGAACGACGTCACCCTGAGCACCGCCGACCGCCTGGTCGCCGACGCCCTGTCGGACGTGCTGCCGGACGCGGCGTCGGCCACGCCCGGGTACGAGCTGCGCCGGGCGGCCGGGGACGTGCGCCTGGCCGACGAGCTGGCGGAGATCGTGCGCGGCTACCAGGCGCCCTCGGGCACCCTGACGGTGCTGGTCGACGGCGACCCGGCGACGCTCGACGAGCACGCCCTGGCCGAGGCGCGGGAGAACGCGGCCGGCACCGGGCTGCCGCACAACCAGGCCCGCGCGGTGTTCAAGGACCTGGTCGTGGACTTCGTGGCCGACGAGGTGCAGGCCCGGGCGCGGGTGCTGCTGGCGAGGCTGGACGAGGACATCGAGGTGCTCACCGGCGGCGTGAACGTCGACAAGGCCGCCGCGGCGGACCTGGCGCGGCTCGGCTTCGCGCCGGACGAGGGCGGCGCGTTCGGGCACGCCGCGGCCGTGGCCGAGCTGGACCCGGGCGCGCTGCGCGCCGAGCTGACGGGCGACCTGGCCCTGGAACGGGCGGTCGAGGCCGCGTGGCCCCGGCTGGAGGCCCAGGACGTCGTGCTGGACCTGCTGGACGCCCGCCCGGAGCTCGCGGCCCACGACGGCGCCCCCGGCGCCCCGTGGTCGGTCGCCCACCTGCCGCTGCTGGACGAGGCCGAGCACCTGCTGAACGGCCCGCCCGCGCGGACGTACGGGCACGTCGTCGTGGACGAGGCGCAGGAGCTGACGCCGATGCAGTGGCGGTCGGTCCTGCGGCGCTGCCCGGGCCGGTCCATGACCGTGGTCGGCGACCTGGCGCAGGCCGGGCCGGCCACGGGGGCGGCGTCCTGGGCGGACGCGCTGGGCGCCGACCTGGCGCGGCGGGCCGACGTGCGCACCCTGACCGTCTGCTACCGCACCACCGCCGAGGTGCTGGCCGAGGCCGCGCCGCTGCTCGGGCGGATCGCCCCGGACCAGGAGCGGGCCCGGGCCGTGCGGCACGGGGACGCGCCCCGGCACCGCGCCGCACCGGACGACCTCGCCGCGGCCGTGGCGGAGGAGGTCGGCCGCGAGCTCGGCCACGGGGACCTCGTGGCCGTCGTCGCCGCCGACGACGCCGTGCCCGCCCTCGCCCGGGCCGTCGGCGACGCCGCCAACGCGGCAGGCGCGGTGCGCGTGGTGCCGGTCTCGCAGGTGCGCGGCCTGGAGTTCGACGCCGTCGTCGTGGCCGACCCCGAGGGCATCACCGCGGCCCGTCCGGGCGGGGAGCGTGACCTCTACGTCGCGCTCACCCGGCCGACACGCCGGCTGGTGGTCGTCGAGGCGTGACCTCCGCGGCCCCGGCCGGCGCCGCTCACCAGCTCGTCGCGACCGGCATGCCCTCCTGGTAGCCGGCGGCGGACTGGATGCCCACCACGGCCCGCTCGGAGAACTCCGCCAGGGAGCGGGCGCCCGCGTAGGTGCACGAGGAGCGCAGCCCCGAGGTGATCTCGTCGAGCAGGTCCTCGACCCCGGGCCGGGCCGGGTCGAGGTACATCTTGCCGCTGGAGATGCCCTCCTCGTACAGGGCCTTGCGGGCCCGGTCGAACGCGGTGCCGCTGCCCGCCGTGCGCGCGGCGACGGCACGCGCCGACGCCATGCCGAACGAGTCCTTGTAGAGCCGGCCGGTGCCGTCGTCCTTGAGGTCGCCCGGGGACTCGTACGTGCCCGCGAACCACGAGCCCACCATGACCTGGGAGGCGCCCGCGGCCAGCGCGAGGGCGACGTCGCGCGGGTGCCGCACGCCGCCGTCGGCCCAGACGTGCCTGCCGAGCTCGCGCGCGGCGGCCGCGCACTCCAGCACGGCGGAGAACTGCGGCCGCCCGACGCCGGTCTGCATGCGCGTGGTGCACATCGCACCCGGGCCCACGCCGACCTTGAGGATGTCGGCGCCGGCGGCGACGAGGTCGCGCACGCCGTCCGCCGTGACCACGTTGCCCGCCACGACGGGCACGGACGGGTCCACGGAGCGCACGGCGTCCAGCGCGGCGAGCATGCGGGTCTGGTGGCCGTGCGCGGTGTCCACCACGAGCACGTCCACGCCCGCGGCCAGGAGGTCCTTGGCCTTGGCGGCGACGTCGCCGTTGATGCCGACCGCGGCCCCCACGCGGAGCCTGCCGCTCGGGTCGAGCGCGGGCGAGTAGATCGAGGAGCGCAACGCGCCCTTGCGGGTCAGCACCCCGGCCAGCAGGCCGTCGCGCACCACGGGCGCCACGTCGAGGCGTGCGGAGTGCAGCACGTCGAACGCCGCCTCCAGGCCGCGCGGGCCGTCCAGCACCGCGGCGTCCAGGAGCAGCGGCTCGGCGGACATCACCTCGGACACGCGGGTGAACCGGTCGACGTCGGCGCAGTCCGACTCGGTCACCACGCCCACCGGGCGGTCGTCCTCGACGACCACGGCGGCGCCGTGCGCGCGCTTGCCGAGCAGGGTCAGCACGCTGTGCACGGTGTCGTGCGGGGAGACGACCACCGGCGTCTCGACCACCGGGTCCTTGGCCTTGACGTCCGCCACGACGCCCGCGACGACGTCGGCCGGGACGTCCTGCGGGAGGATCGCCAGGCCGCCGCGCCGGGCGACCGTCTCGGCCATGCGGCGACCGGCCACCGCGGTCATGTTGGCCACGACCACGGGGATCGTGGTGCCGGTGCCGTCGTCGGACGAGAGGTCCACGTCGAACCGCGACGTGACGTCCGAGCGCGAGGGAACGAGGAACACGTCACCATAGGTGAGGTCCGTGGTGGGGGACTGCCCCGGGAGGAAGCGCACGGTTCTCAAGAGTAAAGAGTTCTTCTGCCTGTGCCTATGAGTCTGAGCACATCGGTGTGGAGGTATCGCAGATGCCCTCCGAACAGGCAGGGGAGAGGCCACCGAGGTGGCACAGTGGAGGTGTCGGCGCCCCTTAGAGTGGGGCCCCGATCCGCCCGAGAGGGCACGACGAAAGGACGCGCATGGGTCTGCTGAGCGACATCCGCCTCCCCGAGGACGTCCGGGCGCTCACGCCCGGCCAGATGCCGGAGCTCGCCGAGGAGATCCGCCGGTTCCTCGTGGAGAGCGTCTCGCGCACCGGCGGGCACCTGGGGCCCAACCTGGGCGTGGTCGAGCTGACCATCGCACTGCACCGGGTGTTCGACTCGCCGCGCGACGCCATCGTGTTCGACACGGGCCACCAGTCCTACGTGCACAAGCTGCTCACGGGCCGCCAGGACTTCTCCGACCTGCGCAAGCGCGGCGGCATCTCCGGGTACCCGAGCCGCGCCGAGTCCGAGCACGACGTCGTGGAGAACTCGCACGCCTCGACCGCGCTGTCCTGGGCCGACGGCATCGCCAAGGCCAACCAGGTGCGCGGCAAGGACGACCACGTCGTCGCCGTCATCGGCGACGGCGCCCTGACCGGCGGCATGGCCTGGGAGGCGCTGAACAACATCGCCGAGAGCCGTGACCGGAAGCTCGTCATCGTCGTCAACGACAACGGCCGGTCCTACTCGCCGACCATCGGCGGCCTGGCCAACCACCTCGACACGCTGCGCACCACGCACGGCTACGAGGCGTTCCTCGGCTGGGCCACCCGCGCGCTGCACCGGTCGGGCGCCCCCGGCCGCTTCGCCTGGCGCTGGCTGCACGGCCTGAAGAAGGGCCTCAAGGACGTCGTCGCGCCGCAGGGCATGTTCGAGGACCTGGGCATCAAGTACATCGGCCCCGTCGACGGGCACGACACCGAGGCGCTCGAGCGGGCGCTCGGCCGCGCCAAGGCGTACGGCCGGCCCGTGATCGTGCACGCCATCACCGAGAAGGGCCGCGGCTACAAGCCCGCGGAGGAGGACATCGCCGACCGGTTCCACGCCGTCGGCGTCATCCACCCCGAGACCGGCCTGCCCGTGGCGCAGAGCCGGTTCGGCTGGACCAAGGTCTTCGCCGACGAGATCGTGCGGATCGGCCGCCGCCGGCCCGACGTCGTCGCCATCACCGCCGCGATGCTGCACCCCGTGGGGCTCGCGCCGTTCCAGGAGCAGTTCCCCGAGCGCACGTTCGACGTCGGCATCGCGGAGCAGCACGCCGTCACCTCGGCCGCCGGCATGGCCTACGCGGGGCTGCACCCCGTGGTCGCCGTCTACGCCACGTTCCTC
This sequence comes from Promicromonospora thailandica, assembly GCF_024171955.1. Taxonomy (GTDB): domain Bacteria; phylum Actinomycetota; class Actinomycetes; order Actinomycetales; family Cellulomonadaceae; genus Promicromonospora; species Promicromonospora thailandica. The sequence continues at coordinate 147,233 of NZ_JAMTCS010000009.1, forward strand.
AACCGGGCGTTCGACCAGGTGCTCATGGACGTCGCGCTGCACAAGGCCGGCGTCACGTTCGTGCTCGACCGCGCGGGCGTCACCGGCGACGACGGCGCGAGCCACAACGGCATGTGGGACATGGCCATGCTGCGCATCGTGCCCGGCCTGCGTTTGGCCGCGCCGCGCGACGAGCCCACGCTCCGGGAGGCGCTGCGCGCCGCCGTCGACGTCGACGACGCCCCCACCGTGGTGCGCTACCCCAAGGGTGCCGTCGGCGACGACGTCCCCGCGCTGGAGTCGCTCGACGGCGTGGACGTCGTGGGCCGGTTCGAGCCCGCGACCGCCCGCACGGGCACCCCGCGGCGCGTGCTCGTGGTGGGCGTCGGCTCCATGGCGGGCTGCGCCCTGGAGACGGGCGAGGCCCTGGCCGCGCACGGCGTCGGGACGACGGTCGCGTCGCCGACCTGGGTGCTGCCGGTCCCCGAGAACCTGGTCAAGCTGTGCGGCGAGCACGACCTCGTCGTCACCGTGGAGGACGGCGTGGTCGACGGCGGCGTGGGCGACATGCTCGCCCAGCGCGCCGGCGAGCAGGGGATCACCACGCCTCAGGTGCACCTCGGCCTGCCCGTTGCGTTCCTCGACCACGCCAGCCGTGACCACATCGTCCGGACGCAGCGGATGACCGCCGCGGACGCGACCCGGGACGCCCTCGCGGCGCTGGCCCTCCTGTGAGCGCCGGGATGACGGGAACCGGCCGCACCGTCGGCGTCGAGGAAGAGCTCATGCTGGTCGGGCACGACGGCGCACCCATCGCCCGGGCGCAGGACGTGATCGGCAGCGCGCGGCCCGACGACGGGCCGCTCGAGTACGAGCTCATGGAGGAGCAGATCGAGACGGCCACCCCGCCGCGCTCGTCGCTCGAGGACATCGCCGCCGCGATCCGGGAGGGCCGCGCCGGGGCCCAGGCCGCCGCCGAGCGGCACGACGCGCGCATCGCCGCACTGGCCACCTCGCCGCTGGCGCTCGCCGGCACGACGGTCGGCAAGCTGCGCTACCTCCTGGCGCGGGCCGAGTTCGGCCTGACGGCGCGCGAACAGCTCACCAGCGGCTGCCACGTCCACGTCTCGGTGGCGGACGATGCCGAAGGTGTCGCCGTCCTCGACCGGATCAGCCCGTGGCTGGCGCCGCTGCTGGCGCTGTCGGCGAACTCGCCCTACTGGATGGGCGACGACTCGGGGTACGCGAGCTTCCGGTCGCAGGTCTGGGCCCGGTGGCACACGGCCGGCCCGACCCGGCGGTTCGGCAGCCCCGAGGCGTACCACGACGCCGTCAAGAGCCTGGTCGCCACCGGCACCATCCTCGACGAGGGCATGGTGTACTTCGACGCCCGGCTGTCGGCCCGCTACCCCACGGTCGAGATCCGCGTGGCGGACGTGTGCCTGTCCGCGGACACGGCGACGCTCCTGGCGGCGCTCGCCCGCGCGCTGGTGGAGACGGCGGCCCGGGCCCGGGACACCCCGGCGCCGGACGTGCCCGTCGAGATCCTGCGCACGGCCCTGTGGCGGGCCGGGCGGTCCGGTCTCAAGGACGACCTCGTGGACCCGCGCACCTGGCGGCCGGCCCCGGCGCACGACGTCGTCGGCGCCCTGGTGGCCCACGTGCGCGAGGCGCTGGTCGACCAGGGCGACCTCGACACCGTCACCGAGCTGCTCGGCGGCCTGTGGGCGTCGGGCGGCGGCGCAGCCCGGCAGCGTGCCTGGGCCGCGGAGTCGGACGGCGACCTCGCGGCCGTCGCCCGGCGCGCGGCAGAGGCGACGCTGGCCTGACCGCCGCTCACCACGCCCGGCCGGGGGCGCCCCGCCGCCCGGTGTGCGGTTCCGCCACCAGCACGGCGGCGTCGCAGCCGAACAGGAGCGCGAGCACACCGACCTGGTCGAGCGTCCACGCCGTCCGGCCGCGGAACCGGGCGGAGACCGCCGCCCGGGACAGCCCCACCTCGGCCGCGATCTGCATCTGGCTGAGGCCGCGCCGTGCGGCCTCGAACCGGATGGTGGCGGCGCACAGCTGGGCGAGGCCGTCGGTGTAGAGCGTCGGGGCGCGACGCTCCCGGACGACGGGCTGGAGCGCGTCGTCGAGGTCCGGGTCGAGCCCGTCCGGGTCGTCGAGGTTGCTGAGGTCGATGCCCAGCACCTGGGCGAGGTCGGCGTCGAGCGGTCGGTCGATGTAGGGGTGCGGGGTGCGCGGGGTGTCGTCGGCTGCGGCCATGACACCAGCCTGCCCGCCCGTCCTCCCGGGTGCGCCGCTCCGTCCACAGGTCTGGAGGTCTGCGCGCCCTGGACCGCCCCTGAACGGCACCGAATCGTCCTGAACGGCCCTGGGCTTGTCCTGACGGCCCCGGGCTTGTCCTGACTGCCCTGGGGAGCCGGACTGCCAGGCGTGCCTGGAACGCTCGGACTGGCCGAGCACGTCGGGGAATGCCGGGCCTGCTGGGATCGCCGGGAGTGCCGGGCCTGCCGGGCCTGCCGGGACTGCCGAAAGAGCCGAGCCTGCCGGAAGTGCCAGTAGTGCCGGGAGTGCCGGGCGCGCCGGGAGCGCCCGGGAGTGCCCTGTGGCGCGCCGCGGGGCGCCTCGCCTCGCGGGTGGGGTGCCGGCTGGGCCAGATCGCGTCGACGTCAGCCACGACGAGTCTTCGTGAGCCGAACAGTACGGCTCACGAAGACTCGTCGCGGCTCAGGCGAACGGAATCAGGCCTGCCCGGCACCCGCTCGACGAAGAACCTCGTCGCCGCGGCGGAATGTCCGTTCCGACGTGCGGAGGCGGGATTCCTTGCGGCGCGGGGGCCGGAGCGGCGAGGGTGGACGGATGGATCTGGATACCGCCTTCCCGCCCTTCGGCCTGCGGCTCACCAGCGGCGACCTCGAGCTGCGCATGCCGCACGACGGGGAGCTGCTCGCGCTGGCCGACGTCGCGCTTGCGGGGCTGCATGCGCCCGGCAGCCGGCCGTTCATGCGCGAGTGGAACCTCGGCGACCCGGCCCGGGTGCGGATCGACCTGCTGCAGTTCCACTGGAGGCGGCGTGCCGCCATGTCGGCCGAGAGCTGGGCGCTGGAGCTGGTCGTGCTCCGCGACGGCGTGCCGATCGGCGTGCAGGGCGCCCACGCCGCCGAGTTCCCGCTGCTGCGCACCGCGGAGACCGAGTCGTGGCTGGGGCTGGAGTACCAGGGGCAGGGGATCGGCAGGCGGATGCGCCTGATGATGCTGCACCTGCTGTTCGAGGGCTTCGGCGCCGTCGAGGCGACGACGGGCGCGTTCGCGGACAACCCGCAGTCGAACGGCCTGTCCCGGTCGCTCGGGTACACGCCGAACGGGCAGGTGCGGCACGACCGGGAGGGCGAGGTGGCCACGGAGCACCGCTTCCGCATGGCGCGCGAGACGTGGGACGCGCGGCCCGCCGAGCACCGGCCCGACATCACCCTGGAGGGCGTGGGCCCGGTGCGCGCGATGCTGGGGATGGACGAGCCGGCGGCCGCGCCCGCATAGCCGTCAGCCGTAGATCGTGTCGGCGTACCGCGGGCCGTAGTACGCCTCGACCTCGTCGAGCGTCTGGTCCTGCCGCTCGAGCGTGTGCGCGATCACCGCGCGGCCCGGCACGGCCTCCGGCTCCCAGGTCTCCGGGTCCCAGGCGCGCGAACGCAGGAACGCCTTGGAGCAGTGGTGGAACACCTCCTCGACGTCCACCTCCAGCGCGAGCACCGGCACGTTGCGGCGCACCTGGAGCTCCGCGAGGTAGGGCGCGTCGCGCACGAGGCGCGCCCTGCCGTTGACCCGCAGGGTGTCGCCGCGGCCCGGGAGGAGAAAGATGAGTCCCACGTGCGGGTTGGCCAGCACGTTGAGGAACCCGTCGGTGCGGCGGTTGCCGGGGCGCTCCGGGATCGCGAGGGTCCGCTCGTCCAGCACGCGCACGAGCGAGCCCGCGGGGTCTCCCTTCGGGGAGACGTCGACGGTCCCGTCGGCGTCGGACGTCGCGACAAGGCACAGGGGCGAGGCCTCGAGCCACCGACGGTCGAGGTCGTGCAGCGCGGTGCGCACCTTGCCCGCGGCCGGGCCCAGCGGCGGCGGGACGATCTCGCGGAGCTCCTCCACCGTCGTGACGGGCGTTCCGCCGAACCTGCTCTGCTCGAGGGTCATGCGCCCAACATAGACCCGCCGTACAGGACCGGCGCAGATGGGACATGTCAGACCATCCGGGTACGCTCGCAGCGCCATGACCGAGCAGAGCACCCTCACCGACCCCGCGGACGCCCCCGCCGTCCCGCCCCGCACGTGGAAGCCGCGCGCGGCCCGCCGCGTCCTGGACCAGGCCCGGGACCTGCTCGCGGACGCCCGGCTGCTCACGACCGCGGACCTCGACCTGCGCGAGCGCGTCCGCGACGCGTACACGGCCACCCGCGAGGTGCGCGTGCACGCCGGGCTGCGCACCGTGCCCGTCATGGCCCTGGAGGAGCGGCGCAAGAAGCTGCGCGTCGCCGTCCTGGAGAAGGCCGGCTTCACGCAGGTCACGCAGGTGCTCGTGGCCGGCACCGAGCGGCTCGTGGCCGCGGGCATCGGCGCGGGCACCGCCCGGCTCGCCGTGTCCGCTGCACGCGAGCTCGCCGACGAGGTCGACGCCGACCTGCGCTTCCGCATAGACGTCGACCCCGACGACCCGTACGCGACCGTGCTGGTCCAGGCGCTGTACGCCTTCGGGCTCGCCACCGACGCCCGCCACCGGCACCTCGACGAGGCGCGCCGCGTGGCCGACGTCGTCCCCGCCCGGCTCGAGCCGGCGCTCCCGGCCACCAGCCTGTGGCGACGCCTCATGACCCCCGCCGACCGCCGGTCGGCGGCCCACGCCGCCGTCTCGGTGCTCGCCGACCAGGTCACGGCCGCCCGCCTGACCGACGACGCGCGGGCGGTGCGCGCCGCCGTCGGGCAACCGCCCGAGGGAGCCCAGGTGTGGGCCGACTTCGAGGCCCGGTCCGCCGAGTACTACGGGCTGCTCTCCCAGGTGGTCGACCTCGGCGACGACCACGAGGCCGCCGAGGGTGGCCTGCCCGCCGACGTCGTGCGGCGGGTCGAGGCCCAGCCCCTGGACCGCAGCCTGCTGCGCGCCAGCCTGCGTGGCTACCAGCAGTTCGGCGCGAAGTACGCCCTGGTGCAGCGCCGCACGATCCTCGGCGACGAGATGGGCCTGGGCAAGACCATGCAGTCCATCGCGGTCGCCGCGCACCTGGTGGCCACCGGCGGCACCCACGTGCTCGTGGTCTGCCCGGCGAGCGTCGTCACCAACTGGAAGCGGGAGGTGGAGCAGCACTCCGACCTCACCGCCGTGGTGCTGCACGGAACCGACCGGGAGCAGGCGGCGGCCCGCTGGGCCGACGACGGCGGCGTCGCGGTCACCACCTTCGAGGTGCTCGGCCGGCTCGACCTGCCCCACGACCTGCGGCCCGCGCTCACGGTCGTCGACGAGGCGCACTACGTGAAGAACCCCGAGACCCTGCGCGGCCGCGAGGTGCGGCGCTGGGCCGACCGCTCCGACCGCGTCCTGTTCCTGTCCGGTACACCGATGGAGAACAAGGTCGCCGAGTTCAAGAACATGGTGGGCTACCTCCAGCCCGAGGTCGCCGCGCAGCTCGACCCCAACGCGGGGCTGTCGGGCGCCAAGGCGTTCCGCCGCATCGTCGCGCCCGCCTACCTGCGCCGCAACCAGGAGGACGTGCTCACCGAGCTGCCCGAGATGGTGCAGGTCGAGGAGTGGGAGCAGTTCGGTCCGGTCGACGGCGCCGCCTACCGCGACGCGGTGCTCGCCGGGAACTTCATGTCGATGCGCCAGGCCGCGTTCGCGGTCTCCGACGCGGCCGACTCCGCCAAGCTCGTGCGCCTGCGCGAGCTCGTCACCGAGGCCGTCGACGGCGGCCGCCGCGTCATCGTCTTCTCCTACTTCCTCTCGGTGCTGGACCAGGTCATGAACCTGCTCGGCGACCTTGCCGTCGGCCCGCTGACCGGAGCCGTACCCGTGCCCGAGCGGCAGGCCATGGTCGACGCGCTGTCCGCACCCGGCGGACCGTCCGTGCTGGTCAGTCAGATCACCGCCGGGGGCGTCGGCCTCAACGTGCAGGCCGCCAGCGTGGTCATCTTCTGCGAGCCCCAGGTCAAGCCCACCATCGAGGCGCAGGCCGTCGCCCGCGCCCACCGCATGGGCCAGACCCGCACCGTCCAGGTGCACCGGCTCCTCGTGGAGCAGTCCGTGGACCAGCGCATGATGGAGATTCTCGGCTCCAAGGCCGCGCTCTTCGAGGAGTTCGCCCGGCAGTCCGAGATCACCGACGCGTCGCCCTCCGCGGTCGACGTCGACGCGCCCTCCGAGACCTCGCTCTCACGCACCATCCTCGCCGAGGAGCAGCGCCGCCTCGGCAGCCCGGTGTGACGACACAGCCGGGCACGACGGGTGTGATAACCGCAGGATGCGGACATGGGGTTCACTGACGTGGTGCCCCTGCCGTCGACACGCTCCGGTACGACCCCCACGCACGCCACCTCACCCGCACGGCTGCTCGCACCCGCGCGCCGCACCGTGCCGTTCGTGGGCCGCGCCGCCGAGCTGGCGTCGTACCGCGCCTGGTGCGCCGACCCGCGGCCCGTCGCCGTACGCCTGGTCAGCGGCCCGCGCGGCGTCGGCAAGACGCGGCTCGCCCGCGAGATCGCGCACACGCAGGCACGCACGGGCTGGACCTGCCTCCACGTACCCGACGGCGCGGAGCGCACCGCCCTCGCCACCGTGCCCGAGGGCGTCCCCGCGCTCCTCCTCGTCGACGACGCCGCCGGCCGGGGCCCGGCGCTCACGGACCTGCTGCGGTCCGCGGCGCGGCGCCGGACCGGGACCCTGCGCATCCTGCTGGTGGCGCGCGAGGCGGGCGTCTGGTTCGACCGTCTGGAGACGGGCGATCCGGGCACGGAGGCGCTGCTCGGACCGGCGCGCGTCGACCGGGCGCTGCGGGCGGAGGTGCTCCCGGGACAGGTGGACGCGCGCATGGTGGCGGCGTTCGCCGGGCCGTTCGCCGAGGCCCGCGGGCTGGCGGCGCCGGAGATGGTCGTCGCGTCCGTGCCGGGCAACGGTGCCCGCATGCTCGACCTGCAGGCGGCGGCCCTGTGCGCCGTCCTGCGGACCCGGGCGGACCGGCCGGCCGGTCCGGTGCCGGTAGACGTGGCCGACGCGCTCGACGAGCTGCTCGAGCACGAGCGCTGGAGCTGGTTCCGCTCTGCGGAGGAGGCCGGCGTGCTGGGGGAGAAGGGTTTCCTGCCCGAGGCCATGGACGCGCTCGTGGCCGCGGCGACGCTGACGGACGTGCGGACGCCCGAGCTCGCGGAAGGGCTGGTGCGGCGGGTCGGCGTGGTGCTGCCGGGCGCGGTGCCGGGGGCGCCGGACCGGGTCCCTTCCCCGGGCGGCGAACGGGTGGCGCGGTGGCTCCTCGACCTGGACCCTGCGCGGTCGCTGCCCGGCCGGCTGACCGACCCCCATCTGCTCGCGGAGCTGGCCGACGTGCCCGGCCTGCTCGGTGCGTCCGTGGGCACCGGGGACCCGTCCTCGGGGCCGTCGGCCGCGCTCCGGGCTGCCCTGCGGATGGCCGACGCTGTGGCCGAGCGGCTCGACGCGCGGACCGAGGACCACGGCCCGGCGGTGGACCGGCTGGGCGCGGTGGTCGCGGCGCTGCCGGAGGACCACGACGTGCTGCGGAGGGTGTCCGGGGCGCTGCCGCACCCGTCGCTGGCGCTGGGGGAGCTGCGGGCCGAGCTCGCGCTGCGGACGCTGGCCGCGGTCGGCGCGCGAGATGCGGGTCCCGACGACCGCGAGCGGCTCGCCGAGGCGGCCCGCGATGCGGGCGCCGCCCTGCGCGCCGTGGGCCGGCCGCGCGAGGCGGAGCGGCACGAACGCCGGGCGGAGGCCGCGCTCCGCGAGCTCGCCGCGGCCGATCCCGGCCGGTTCCGCCCGCGCCTGGCCGCTCTGCTCGCGGGACTCGGCGCGTCGTACGCGGACCAGGGGCGTCCCGCTGAGGCGGCGGGCTGTGCCCGGGAGGCGGTCGAGCTGTTCCGCCGCACGGCCGCGGACCGGCCCGACGGCGCGAACGCGGGCGTGGCGGACGCCGGCCTGGCGGACGCGCTGTCGGTCCTGGCCGCGGCGTCCGCCGCGCTCGGGGACGTGCCGGCCGCCCTGGCCGCGAGCCGCGAGGCGGCGGACTTCTGGCGTGGTCTCGCGGCCGAGGAGCGGTCCGCGCCGGGCCTGGCGCGGACGCTGACCGACGTCGCGCGGAACCTGGCGGCGCTCGGGCGCACGGCGGAGGCGGTCGGCCCCGCCGACGAGGCGCTGCGGCTGTGGCGGAGCCTGGCCGGGAGCGACCCGGACCGGCACCTGCCCGGCCTGGGCGACACGCTGCGGGTGGCGGGCAAGGGTCTGGCCGCTCAGAGCGCCGGTGAGGTCGCGGTGGCGTACCTCGAGGAGGCGCTCGACGTGCACCGGCGCACCGCCGAGGAGAATCCGGGCCGGTACCTGCCGGACCTCGCGGACTCGCTCCAGGCGCTCGGCGAGGTGCTGTCGGAGGCCGGCCGGGGCCAGGAGGGCGTCACGCTCCAGCGGGAGGCCGTCGAGGTGCAGCGCCGGCTCGTGGCCGACGACCCCGGGCGGTACCGGCCGCGGCTGGCCGGCGCGCTGTCGGCCGTCGGCTCCGCGTACTCCCGCCTGGACCGGCCGCTGGCGGCCCTGGACGCGGAGCGCGAGGCGACCCGGACGTGGCGGGAGCTGGCCGCCGTCGAACCGGGTCGTTACGTGCCCCGCCTGGCGCGGTCGCTGACCACGGTGAGCACGAGCTTCTCCGGCCTGCGGCTCGACGACGAGGCGGTGGCCCCGGCCGCCGAGGCGGTGGAGCTGCTGCGCGGGCTGGTGGAGCGGGACGCGGGTGATGCCGCCGTTCCGGAAAGAGACCGGCACCGGGCGCTGCTGGCCGAGGCCCTGCGCGCACTGGCCCTCGCGCTGCACGACCAGGAGCGTTTCGGGGAGGCGCAGGCGGCCCGTGCGGAGGCGGAGGACCTGGCCCGATGACTGCGGAGCCGTCCGGCGTCGGTGACGGCGACCGCCACGACGGTTTCGTGACGGTGGAGCGCGTGATGACGTGGGCGTTTCTTCGCGGACCTGTCGAGGGTGAGATTTCATTGCCTCTTTAACCGCAAGAGTGGAGAAAAGAATCATCGTTCAATATCGCAACTCGCACCGATTCGACTGGACTCCGGGCGCCTGGAAGCGCAAGACTTGCCGTGTGAACGAAATCACATTGGAAGCCGAAGCCAGGACGCAGGACCTCACCACGCTCGAAGCCGCGCGACTGCTGGGTGTGTCGAAGCTCCACGTCATCGACCTGCTGGAAGCGGGCGAGATCGATTACCACATGGTCGGTACGGACCTCCGGTTCGACGCCGCGGAGATCGCCTCCTACAAGACGGACCGCGAGCACCGCGACGCGGAGTCCCTCGTATCCGCATGACCCCCGCGCAGCGGGCGCCCTGGCGCTTCCGCTGACGCCGTGCGGGAGCCTCGCGTACCTGCGATGCCACGCACTCCGACGCCTGAGCGCACGTTCGTCACCAACAGAACGTGCGCTCTTGTCATGTCCAGGCCACCGGCGCGAGCTCCTGCGGGCCGTCCGCGACCAGGGTCGCGACCGTCCCGGCGGCGACGGGCCGTCCGCCCCACGCGTCGACGCCGACGTTGATCTGGCGGCCGCGCTGCCGCCAGGTGGTGTGCACGTGGCCGTGCACCACCCAGCCGCCGCGGTCCGCGGGCCGGTACTCGACGTACCGGTCCTCGCCGTGCGAGTCACCCGAGTACGGGAAGTGGGACAGGGTCATGTCTCGGCCGTCGACGACGACCGTCGCGGGGCTGTCGTGGATCTCGGCGAAGCCGGCGTCCAGGTAGCGCTGCCGCGCGGCCGTGCGCCGCCGCTCCCGGGTCTCCGGGTCGCCCGTGCGCAGGGCGCGGTCGCCCGCCCAGCAGCGGTCGTGGTTGCCGGGCACCAGGAGCTTCCGCCCGGCGAGACGGCCGACGCAGGCGAGCGACTCGTCCAGGGCGCCGAGGGCGACGTCCCCGAGCACCCAGACGGTGTCGCCGTCGCCGACCGTCTCGTTCCAGAGCCCGACCAGCCGGTCGTTCATCGCCGGGACGTCGGGGAACGGGCGGCCCGTGTACCGGATGATGTTGAGGTGTCCGAGGTGCAGGTCGGACGTGAAGTACGTAGTCATGTCGGTCGTATTCAACCGTGTCCCGGCGGTCAGCGCCCGTAGGTCAGCGCTCGTAGGTCAGCGCTCGTAGGTCCACGTGCAGAAGGACCCGCTGGCCGTGAAGGTCTCCTTCGTGACGCCTTCCTCGTACCAGCCGGCCACGACGCCGTCGTGCCGGGTGGCGGTGAGGTAGGTCCCGGCGGGCAGCGTGACCGTGGTGCTCGGGTGCGTCAGCGAGTAGCCCGAGCACACGGGCGCGTCGCCGTCCCGGGTGACCGGTTCGCAGTCGTCGCAGGCATCGATCTGCACGCTGCCGGTGGCAGGCCCGGAGTAGACCAGCTCGAACGGTTCCGGGCTGTAGTTGTAGTACGTGATCGTCACGGTCCCGTCGGGTTCGTCCCGCGCGGGCAGCTTCACGCCGGCGTCGGGGTCGACGCTCGCGATGCCGACGGCGATCGCGAGGCGCTCCGCGTACTCGGCCTGGTCCGACCGCGGGTAGGAGTCGGCGACCGCGTCCAGGTTCGTCAGGGCCGTCGTGTGCTGCTCGCCCTCGAACATGCGCACCGCGCACTTCACGAGACCGGCGGGCACCTTCGCGCGGGCCTTGTCGGCCAACGCGCTGACCTCGGCGGAGTCGAACCCCGCGAGGTACGCCGTCGACTCCGCCGCCCGCCTCGTGTCGGTGCACCCGCCCATCCGCCCGAGGCCCGCGATCACGTCGTCCCGCCATGCGGCGAGCTCTCCGGGCAGCTCCTGCGCGGGGTCGCTCGTGGGGTGCTCCGCGAGGAGCTCGTCGAGCATGGGCCGTGCCGTGGCGAACACCCCTTGCTTCGTCGAGAGCAGACCGCACTCGCTCAGAGCCTTCGGCAGCTCGTCCTGGGCCGTGGCCCGCAGCGGTCCCGCGACGCCGTCCTCGGCGAAGTGCCGTACCGCGGCGACGGCGTTGCAGGGCCCGGTGCCCTTGGCCTGGTCGTAGAGATCCTCGACCAGGCCGGGGACCCGCTCCGCGGCGCGTGAGCCCGGGTGCTCGGTCGTGGTGCGCACGTAGGTGGCGTAGGCGTTGTCGTAGAGCTTCTCGTACGGCGGGAACACGGTGCCTGCCGCGTCGAGGTCCTCCTGGGCCTGCACCAGGTCGTGGGCCAGGTACTGCTCCAGCACCTCGTTCTGCGTCACCACGTACGCGGTGGCCAGCAGCGGGACGACGGCGAGCGTCGCCCACGCCACCCGGCGCGCGGCACGGGGCGACCACACCGTGCGCGGCGGAGTGGGCTCCGCGACCCGCCGGACGCGACGCCGGGCCAGGAGGGCGCCGTCGACGGCGAACAGCAGCAGCGCGCCGAGGTAGCCCAGCGCCCACCAGACCGCGATCGGCTCGCGGCCGATCGGCAGGGCGACCCACACCAGACCCGACGTCGCTGCCAGGGCGACCACGAGCCGCACCCACGCCCGCAGGTGCAGGTAGCCGAGACCCAGCCCGCTCAGGTTGAGGAGCGCCGCGGTGAGCGGCCGGGCGGCAGGCGCGGGGACGACGGCGGTGCCCGCCGGGTTGTCGGGTGCCTCGACGGTCGTCTCGGTCGCTCCGCCCGCGGCCCCGGACGGGGCGTCGCCGGTGACGTGGCCCGAGAGGTCGGCCGGGATATCGGCGGGGACGCCGGCCGACGTCTCCTCCGGGAGGGGTGCGGACCGATCGCCCTGGTCGTCCGCCGAGCCGTGAGGCGGCACCTCGTCCGACTCCTCGCCCGGGCCTTCCAGCCTGTCGTCCGGAACGGCGCCCAGGACGGCGTCCAGCATGGTGTCCGGCCTCGTGTCCGGCCTCGTGTCCGACCCGGCGCGGGACGTGGCCTCGGACGGGGTGCCCGGCGCGCTCGCCGGTGCGTCGTCCGCCGGCCGGCCGGCCGGCGCGGGCGACGTCTTCTCGGTGCTCATGAGCCGCGATGCTAGGTCCAACAACGGGGCGAAAAGCTCGAAAAGCAGCGGTTGGCCGGGTGATTTGTCCGCTGAGTCCGAACCGTAATCGCCTCATGACCGATCGGACATATGCGGCTTGGTGCGCGATGATCGGCGGGTGGACCTCGTCGTCGACCTCAGCCACCGCGCCGGGCGCACCGACGCGATCTACCGCGCCCTGCACGGCGCCCTGACCAGCGGGCGGGTCCCGGCGGGGGAGCGGCTCCCCTCGACGCGTGACCTGGCGCGCGACCTCAGGGTGTCCCGCGCCAGCGTGGCCACGGCCTACGAACGCCTCGTGGCGGAGGGGTTCCTGGAGTCCCGCCCGGGGGCGGGCACGTACGCGACCGCGGCCGCCGGCGACGTGCCACCCGCCCGGCGGCGCAGCCCGGGCGCACTGCGCCCGCGACAGGGCTGGCGCTGGAGCCCGCGGCCGGTCAGCGGCGACGCACCCGCGCCCGCCCACGACTTCCGCGTCGGCATCCCCGACGCGAGCCTCTTCCCGTTCGACACGTGGCGCCGCATCCTGGCGGCCGAGTCGCGTGCGGGCGGCGCGTCGGCGGGCAGCTACAGCGGCCCCGCCGGCCTGCCGCGGTTCCGCGCCGCCGTCGCCCGCTACGTGTCGGGGGCGCGCGGCGTGCACGCGGGCGCGGACGACGTCATCGCCACCACGGGTGCGCAGCAGGCGCTCGACCTGGTGGCGCGCGTGCTGCTGGAGCCCGGCGACGTCGTGGCGGTCGAAGACCCGGGTTATCCCGAGGCGCGCGAGCTGTTCGCGCTGCACGGTGCCCGCGTGGTGCCCGTGCCGGTCGACGCCGAGGGCCTGGTCGTGGACGAGATCCCCGCCCGCGCCCGTCTGGTCTACACCACGCCGTCGCACCAGTTCCCGCTCGGGATGCCCCTGTCGCTGGCCCGGCGCCGGGCGCTGCTCGCGCACGCGGCGCGGCACGGCACGGCCGTGGTCGAGGACGACTACGACAGCGAGTTCCGCCGCACCCGCCGGCCGCTGGAGTCGCTCCAGGCCCTCGATCGGGACGGCCGCGTGGTCTACGTGGGCACCTTCTCCAAGTCGCTGCTGCCCGGCCTGCGCGTCGGGTACCTGGTGGCACCGCCCTCCCTGCGGGACGCCCTGCTCGCGGCGCGGCAGCTCACCGACGGACACGGCGCCGTGCACGTGCAGGCGGCGCTCGCCCGCCTCATCGACGACGGCCTGCTCGCGCGCCACGTCCGCAAGGCGTCGGCCCGGTACGCCGAGCGGCACGAGATCCTGCTGGACGCCCTGGCCGGCCTGCCCGTCGAGCCGGTCCCGTCCGCCGCGGGTCTGCACGTGGCCGCCTACCTGACGGCGGACGCCGCCGTCGGCTCACGGACGCTGGTCGCGCGAGCCCGGCGCCGGTCCGTCGCGGTCGAGTCCCTCGGCGCCTTCGCGACCGGACTGCACCGGGACGGCCTGGTGCTCGGGATCGGCGGCGCGGTCACGAGCTCGATCCGGCCAGGGATCCAGGAGCTGGGGCGTCTGCTGGCTCCGTGACCGGCGGCGCACCGGCACCTGCCGCCGTAGCGGCGCGGCCGCGCCGCCGGCGCCATGTAGACCAGGCCAGGCCGCCGAGCGCGGCCAGGACCGTCCCGGTCATGTGCGCCCCGGACATCACCAGCAGGCCGAGCGCGGCGACCAGCGAGACCACCGCGCACCACCACGCGACGCCCCACCGGGGCAGCAGGCGCAGCGCCGCGGCCGCGCCCACGACGTAGAGCAGCGAGAACGTGGCGGTCGCCAGGAGCAGGATCGCGTCCGTGGACTGGTGCAGGACGGCGAGCAGGGCCGTGGTGCCGAGGGCGACGACGGTGATGAGGGCGAGCGAGCGCCGCGGTGTGCGCCCCGGCGCGGCCGCGAGGACGGCGGGCAGGGCGCCGTCGCGGGCCAGGGCGGCGCCCATCCGGCTGCCGCCCGCGAAGTACACGTTGATGGCGCCGACCGTCAGGAGCACGGCCACGACCGTGGTGACGGGCCGGGCGGCCTCGCCGAAGCCGAGCACCAGCAGGTCCGACAGCGGAGCCGGACCCGGGTTCGGCCCGAGCACGGCGACCGTCGCGAACGCGACGCCCAGGTACAGCACGCCCACGGCGGCGACCGCGATGGCCGTCGCGCGGGGGATGTCGCGGTCCGGCCGGCGGTACTCGGCCGACAGCGAGCCCAGGATCTCCCAGCCGGCGAACGCCCAGACGAGCAGGGCGGCCGCCGGCCCGACCGCGCCCCAGCCGTGCGGGGCGAACGGCGCCAGGTGGGCGGGCTGCGCGTGCGGCAGCGCGACCACCACGGCCACGGCGAGCAGGAGCGCCACCGAGCCGGCGATGGCGAGCTGCGCCGTGCCGGAGACCCGCAGGTCGAACCAGTTCATGACCGCGCACACCGCGATGATGCCGACCGTGGTGGCCAGCGCGGCGCCGGCGCCGCCGCCGGTGGCGTCGGCGACGTAGGCGCCCGCGAAGCCCGCCGCGGCGGGCGCGCCCACCGGGATGGTCGCGTAGAAGGCCCAGCCGACCATGGTCGAGGCCCGCTCCCCGAACGCGAGGCGGGCGTAGGTGGCCACACCGCCGCCGTCCGGGTGCCGGGCGCCCAGAGCGGCGAAGGTCGTGGCGAGCGGCACGGACAGGAGGACGAGCCCGGCCCAGGCGACCAGGGACGCGGGTCCGGCGAGGTCGGCGGCGAGAGCCGGGAGCGAGATGACGCCGGTGCCGAGCATGGCACCGAGGGTGAGCGCTGCGCCCTGGGGGACGCTGAGACCGTTTCGCATGCCCCGAAGCTATGGCTCCGGTGGACCGCTGAACGGGCCGGTCCGGGCCCGATCGTCCAGTCCACTCCGCAGGGTCACGGCACCAGGTCCGGTGCCCGCCCGCGCCTGCTCGCGCACGTGCTGCAGGCCCGCGGTGGTCGCGACCACGTACACCCGGTCGCCGGGCTGCAGGTAGCGCCCGGCCGCCGGCTCGATGAGGTGGCCGCCCCCTCCGCTGTCGAACGAGAGCGTGCGCACCGCCAGCAGGCGGCTCTTCATGCCCGGCCCCGCCCCGGGGACGTCGAGCTCGGCGGAGTGCCGCCCGACCAGCCGGCTGTGCTCGCCGACCTCGATCTCGGCCAGCACGAGCACCCGGTCCCGGTAGGGGATCGTCGCCTTGACCTCCTGGCCGATCATCGCCGCGGCGAACCAGGGCGCCGCCAGGAAGGACGAGCTGAGGCCCACCGAGTCGGGCACCTCCCGGCGGATCCGGCGCGAGAGGTCGCGGTCGTAGACGCGCAGGACGGTCCGCAGCGGCGGGGCGTCGACCGCGCGGGGGACCGACCGCGCCGCGAAGCCCACGCCGATCGTCGTGGCGCCGCCGCTCGTGACCACGACGATCGCCTGGGCCGCGCCGACGTACGCGCTGCGCAGCGTGGTCGCGCGGCGCGCGTCGCCGATGACGACGGGCACGTCGCGGGCCCGGGCGACGGCGATGCCGCGCGCCGCCTCGTCGACGTCGACCGCGACCACCGGGACGCCGCGCCGGTCCAGGGAACGCACGATGCGCGTGCCGAGGTCGCCCATGCCGACCACCACGACGTGCCCGGACATCCGGTGCAGCGGCGCGCCCGTGTCGAGCAGGCGGCGCGTGCGCACCACGCCGTCGACCACCACACCCGTGACCCACGGGATCACGGCGACGCTGACGACCGTCAGCGCCACCTGGGTGGCCTTCACGACCGGGACCGCCTCGTGGTCGGGATCGCTGCCCGCCAGGGACGGCAGCACCGCCTCGTAGAGCGCGTCCGCCCAGGACGACCCCGTCGCCAGCCGGATGGTCACCGCGCCGAGCAGCACCACCACGACCAGCACACCCGCCGCGATCAGCAGGTTGCGGCCGGAGGTGATCGTGAGGGAGCGCAGGTACTCGCGCAACCTGCGGTGGCGGTGCGGGTCCACCTCGTCCTCGTCGGGTTCGAGGTCGGCGCGGACCTCGGGCAGCACGTCGTCCTCGGCGGCGTCGGCCAGCAGCACCTTCGGCGTCAGGTGCGGCCCCTCGACGTCGGAGGGCAGCGTCACCACCGCGCCGTCGGCGGCGGTGGCGAACAGGACCATCCGCGCGGGCAGGGCCTCCTCGTCGTCGGTGACCGTGACGAGCCGGCGATGGTGCACGGGCAGGCGGATCTGCCGGCGCAGGGCCGCGGCGACGATCTCCGGCGCCGCGAAGGCCGACGACGAGAGCACCGTGCAGCGGTCGCGCTCCAGGTGCCGGCCGAGCGACTCGTCGAAGATCCGGACCACCACGTGCAGCCGGGGCCACTTCTCCCGCAGCAGCAGCGCGAGCGCCACGTTGCCGCCGTCGTCCTGGTCGACGAGCGCGGCGGACAGGGCGCGGTCGGCGCCGGCGGCCGTCAGCGCCCCCTCGTCGACGCGGGCGGCCTCCAGGACCTCGACCGCGGGCAGGTCCGCCATCTGCTGCGCGTACCGCGACGTACGGTCCGGCACCAGCACGGCCACCGTGCCGCGGAACCGGGTGCCGAGCGCGCGCGTGAGGCGCAGGGCGAGCGCGCCGTCGCCGACGACGACGTAGTGGGCTCGCGTACCCGGGGTGGCATCCGTCATGGCCGCGAGCGTAGCGGGACCCTCCGACACGCCGGGCGCGGGTGCGCCGGATGCCGGAGGGTCCCGTGGGTGCCGTCGGTGTCAGCCGGCGGCGGGAACGTTCGCCACGCCGTCCGGCAGGAACCGCCGGCCGAGCACCTTCTCGCTGTAGCCCGTGCGGTCCAGGTACGGCGTGATGCCGCCCGTGTGGAAGCCCCAGCCGGCGCCGAGGATCATCGCCAGGTCGATCTGCTGCGGGCCGGGCACGACGCCCTCGTCCAGCATCAGGCCGATCTCGGTGGTCAGGGCCGTGAGCACCGAGTCGAGCACGCCCTCGGCGTCGAGCACGCCCGGCTCGCCAGGGTGGGCGGGCCCGAAGTACTCCTGGATCGCCGGGTTCACCGGCTTGGGCAGGCCCTTGGCCGGGGCGTCCAGCACCACGCGGGCGCCGTCCTCCACGATCTTCGCCAGGCCCTGCGAGGCCGGGATGCGGTCCCCGAGGTTCTCGCGCAGCGAGGTGAGCACGTGCAGCGCCACGGCCGGACCCACGAGGTCGGTGAGCTCGAACGTCGGCATCGGGAATCCGAGCGGCGCGAGCGCGCGGTCCGCGACCTCGACCGGGGTGCCGCCCTCGATCGCGTCCACGACCTGGCCCATGACCAGCAGCAGGAGGCGGTTGACGATGAAGCCCGGACGGTCGGCGGAACCGATCGCCGTCTTGCGGAGCTTCTTGGTCACGGCGAACGCCGTGGCGAGCGCCTCGTCCGAGGTCTTGTCGGCCTTGATCACCTCGACCAGCGGCATCTGGGCCACGGGGTTGAAGAAGTGGATGCCGACCACGCGCTCGGGGTGGGCCAGGTCCGCGGCCATCTCGGTGACGGAGAGCGCGGAGGTGTTCGTCGCGAGGACCGTCTCGGGGGCGATGATGCCCTCGAGCTCGGCGAACACCTTCTTCTTGAGCCCCATCACCTCGGTCACGGCCTCGATCACGAAGTCGCAGGAGGCGAACTCCGTGATGTCCGTGGTGCCGGACACCGAGGCGACGATGCGCGTGGCGGCCTCCGGCGTCAGACGCCCGCGCCCGGCCAGCTTCTCGGCCGTCTCGCGGACGAAGCCCAGGCCCTTGTCGACCCGCTCCTGGTCCAGGTCGCGCATGACGACGGGGACGCCGAGCCGCTGCGCGAACAGGAACGCCATCTGCGCGGCCATGAGGCCCGCGCCCACGACGCCGACCCGGGTGATCGGCCGGGCAAGCTTCGGGTCGGGTGCGCCCTCGGGCTTCTTGCCCGCGCCCACGAGGTTGAACGCGTAGATGCTGGCGCGCATCTCGTCGGTCATGATCAGGTCCGCGAGGGCCTGGTCCTCGGCCGCGAACGCCTCCTCCTTGGTGGCGTTCCGGGCCGCTGCGATCAGCTCGAGCGCGCGGGCCGGGGCGGGGCGCGACGTACCGACCACGGCGTCCAGCCGGGCCTTCGCGGCGCCGACGACGGCGTCCCACACGGGCTGCGGGTCGAGCTCGCGGCGCGGCACCTCGATCTCGCCGGTGACCACCTTGGCGGCCCACTCGATCGACCGCTCCAGGAAGTCGGCGGCCTCGAACAGCTCGTCGACCAGGCCGATCTCCAGAGCCTCGGCGGGCTTGAACGGCTTGTTGGCCGCGGGCCGCGTCAGGATGACGTCGACGGCCTTCTCCACGCCCACCAGGCGCGGCACGAGGTAGGCGCCGCCCCAGCCGGGCACGAGGCCGATACCGGTCTCGGGCAGGCCGAGGGCCGCGGCGTCGGACGCGACGGTGCGGTAGTCGCAGTTGAGCGCGACCTCGAGGCCGCCGCCCAGCGCCAGGCCGTTGACGAACGCGAACGTCGGCACCCCGGTCTCGGCGCGCAGGTCGCCCAGGATCGTGTACGCGGCGTGGCCCATGCGGCCCAGCTCGACGGCCTCGTCGTGGCCGTGCACCGACGTGATGCCCTTGAGGTCGGCGCCCGCGGCGACGAAGTAGGGCTTGCCCGTCACGCCGACGGCGGCGATCTCGCCGGCCCGGGCGCGGTCGCGGACGACCTCCAGGGCTGCCTTGAGCTCGGCGATCCCGGCCGGGCCGAGCGTGTTCGGCTTGGTGTGGTCCAGGCCGTTGTCGAGCGTGACCAGGGCCAGGGTGCCCGCGCCGCCGGGGAGCCGCACGTCCCGGACGAGGGAGTGCGTGACGCGCTCGGTGAAGGTGTTCTCGGTCACGGGTCAGTTCTCCTCGTCCGTGTGGCCGGAGTAGTCGGCGTGGTGCGGGTTCTCCCAGATGACGCTGCCGCCCTGGCCCAGGCCCACGCACATCGCGGTGAGCCCGTAGCGCACCTCGGGGTGCTGCTCGAACTGGCGCGCGAGCTGCGTCATGAGGCGCACGCCGGAGCTCGCGAGGGGGTGGCCCATGGCGATGGCGCCGCCGTAGGGGTTGACGCGCGGGTCGTCGTCGGCGATGCCGTAGTGGTCCAGGAAGGACAGCACCTGCACCGCGAAGGCCTCGTTCAGCTCGAACAGGCCGATGTCGTCGATGGTCAGGCCGGCCGCCTTGAGCGCCTTGTCCGTGGACGGCACCGGACCGTAGCCCATGATCTCCGGCGGCACGCCGGCGAAGCCGTAGGAGACCAGGCGCATCTTCGCGGGCAGGCCCAGCTCGGCTGCGGCGTCGCCCGAGGCGAGGATGGCGGCGGTGGCGCCGTCGGTCAGCGGGGACGACGTGGCCGGGGTGACGCGGCCGCCCGGGCGGAACGGCGTCTTGAGACCCTGGATGGACTCGAAGGAGGTCTCCGGGCGGGGCAGCTCGTCGGCCGTGGCCAGGCCCCAGCCGAGCTCCGCCGAGCGGACGGCGACCGGCACCAGGTCGGGTTCGATGTCGCCGTTGGCCAGCGCCTTGGCGTACTTGGCCTGCGACTCGACGGCGAACCGGTCGGCGCGCTCCTTGGTGAGCTGCGGGAACTTGTCGTGCAGGTTCTCCGCGGTGACGCCCATGTTGAGGGCCTGGGGGTCCACGAGCTTCTCGGCCACGAACCGGGGGTTGACGTCGGCGTCGAACCCCATCGGGTGGCGGCCCATGTGCTCCACGCCGCCCGCGATCACGACGTCGGCGGCGCCCATGGCGATGCCCGCGGCGGTGGTGGTGGCGGCCGTCATGGCGCCGGCGCACATGCGGTCGATGGCGTAGCCCGGCACGGACTGGGGGAGGCCGGCGAGCATGCCCACGGTGCGCCCGAGGGTGAGCCCCTGGTCGCCCTGCTGCGTGGTGGCGGCGATCGCCACCTCGTCGATGCGCTCCGGCGGGAGCTCGGGGTGCCGCCGCAGCAGCTCGCGCACCACCTTGACGATCAGGTCGTCGGCACGCGTCTGTGCGTACAGGCCGTCAGGCTTGGCCTTGCCGAACGGGGTGCGGGCGCCGTCGACGAAGACGACGTCGCGTACCGCACGACGGGCACGCGGTGTTTCCGGGGCTGCGGTCATCAGCTCCAACTCCTGGTTCGGGGACGGCGACGTCCGATGAGCGACGTCGCTGGTTCGAGATACACGCTACCGCGAGTATCGGTAAAAAGCACGCACGATCTGAGACCCAGTTCGGGGGCGTCTGAAACGGAGTCTCCGGGGGTGGGTGCCCGTCGATCCGCGAGCTCGGTCACGTGCAGTCGCGCGCCGACGACTTCGGTCGCTTGCCTCGAGATCGGTCGATTGAACGACCGATCTCGAGGCAAGCGACCGAAGTCAGCGTGAGGGGTGACCCATGTGACCGAAGTCAGCGTGAGGAAGGGACCCACATGACCGAAGTCAGCGCGAGGGAGGTACCCATGTGACCGAAGTCAGCGTGAGGAAGGGACCCACATGACCGATGTCAGCGCGAGGGAGGTACCCAAGCGACCGATGTCAGCGCGAGGGGCACCCACATGACCCAAGTCAGCGCGAGGCGGGACGCAAGCGACCGGAGTCAGCGCGGTGCCCCGCCCAGGGGTCAGCCGCGGCGGAGCTTGCGGACCACCTTCTTGGCGGTCGGCAGCGCCGTGTTCCAGGTGTTGTACCAGCGGGAGAAGGCGACGTCGATGGAGCCCGCCAGCTCGTCGGTGTGCTTGGCGAAGCTCTTCTTGAAGTCGCTGATGCCGTCGTTGAGCAGGCCGTTCATGTCGTACCGCACCAGGCCCTGCTCCTGGGCGATCTCGATGGTGCGCCAGTACGTGGGCGCCGTGGCCGTCGCCTTGCGGCCGGCGTCGTTGCCGCCGCCGTACAGCAGGAACGAGGTGCTGGCCGAGTTGACGCACCAGGCGAACGTCGCGGGCGCGTCGTCGATGTACGTGGCCACCAGCACCGAACGCTCGCCGAGCTCGCGGTGGATGTCGAGGTAGTACTTGTCGTGGTGGATCGCGAACCCGGCGCGCTCGGCGGTCTCCTTGTAGACGTCGAGCACGCGCAGCACCTCGGACTCCTCGGTCACCCGGCGGATGTCCATCCCCGACCGGGTGCCCTTGCGGATCTCGTAGCGCGTGGACTTGCGCATGTCGGCGAGCAGCTCGTCCTTCGACCGCGTGAGGTCGAGGATCAGGGTGCTCGGGATCATGATGTGGTTCGGCGCCACCCGCTGCCCGGCCAGGTCGAGCTGCGTCCCGGCGGGCCAGTCGGGCTCGAGCGTGATGCCGACGCCGCCCACGTTCTCGCGCGCCCACTGCACCACGGTGTTGGTCACGGCGTTGCGCGTCGCGGTGTCGCCCACGCCGAACACGGCCTGCGCCGTCTCGCCGTCGTGGTGCGCCACCACGGGGCCGCGCGGCACGTAGGACAGTGCGCGGAACTGCGCGGGCAGGGGCCGCACGAGGAGCTGTGCCAGGCCCACCGTCGTGCCGTCCTCGGTCACGCGCAGGCGGTGCGCGCGCCAGCTGCCGGCCGCCTTGACCTCACCCCACCCCCAGAGCTGGAGCGGGTGCCCGCCCAGGGCGAGGACCTCGCGGTCCCAGGTCGAGGGTTCGGTGACGACGTCGACGGCGAGCGTGATGGGCTCCGACAGGGCTGGCATGGGGACGACTCTACTGGGGTGCGGGGTGCGCTTTCACACCGGGTCGGCAGGTGAGTCAGCGGGGGACTCACCAGGTAACTCAGCAGGCCGCGCGGTCGCCGCGTCGGCGAACGCCCGCTCCAGGCCCTCCGCCACGAGCCCGATCTGCCACTCGCGCGCGCCGCGGCCGCGCAGGAACTCGGCGATGCCCGCGGCGTCGGCCGTCGCGGGCGGCGTCCAGCACAGGCGACGCAGGGCGTCGGGCTGCAGCAGGTTCTCCACGGGCACGCTGAGCTCGTCCGACAGCCGCGTCACGAGCTCGCGCGCGAACGCGAGGCGCCGGGCGGCCACCGGGTCGCGGTCGCCCCAGGTCCGCGGCGGCGGCGGTCCGTCGGAGCGGGGCCCGCGCACGGTCGGCAGCTCCGAGTCGGGCAGGGCGCGCGCCTCGTCGATGGCCCGTTGCCAGTAGGCGGCCCGGCGCTTGGTGCCCTTGCCGCCGAACTCCTGCAGCGTCACGAGCTGGCCCGCGGTGCGCGGCATCGCCTTGGCCGCCGCGACGATGGCGCGGTCGGGCAGCACGCGGCCCGGCGACACGTCGCGCGCCCGGGCGCTCGCGTCGCGCGCGAGCCACAGGGAGCGGACGGCGGCCACCTGGCGCGGGTTGCGCAGCACGTGCATGCCGGACGTGCGGCGCCACGGGTCCACGCGCGGCGCGGGCGGGGGAGCGGTGCGCACGGCCTCGAACTCCTGCTCGGCCCACTCCCACTTGCCCGCGGCCACGAGCCGCTCGGCGAGCCGGTCGCGCAGCTCCACCAGCACCTCGACGTCGAGCGCGGCGTACCGCAGCCAGTCCTCGGGCAGCGGGCGGGTGGACCAGTCGACCGCGGAGTGCTCCTTGGCCAGCCCCAGGCCCAGCACCTCCGCGACGACGGCCGCGAGGCCCACGCGCTCCATACCAAGCAGTCGCGCGGCGAGCTCGGTGTCGAAGATCCGCGCGGGGCGCAGACCGTGCGCGGCGAACCCGGGCAGGTCCTGGGAGGCGGCGTGCAGCACGAACTCGGCGTCGCCGACCGCCTCGCCCAGCGGGGAGAGGTCCGGCACACCGACGGGGTCGATCAGCGCGGTGCCCGCACCCTCGCGGCGCAGCTGGACCAGGTAGGTCGCCTGCCCGTACCGGTACCCGGACGCGCGCTCGGCGTCGCCCGCGACGGGTCCGGACCCGTCGGCGAACGCCTCGACGACGCGCGCGAACGCACCCGGTGTCGCCACGACGTCGGGC
The DNA here is from genome assembly GCF_024171955.1 of Promicromonospora thailandica. GTDB lineage: Bacteria > Actinomycetota > Actinomycetes > Actinomycetales > Cellulomonadaceae > Promicromonospora > Promicromonospora thailandica. Next base: position 170,358 of record NZ_JAMTCS010000009.1, read on the forward strand.
AGCCCGTCGGCGGGCTCGGTCAGCGGCGTGACGGGTGGTGGCACGGGCGTCGATGTCTCCGCGGGGACTCCTCGCTCCGTGGTGGTCATGGGCCTACCGTATGGCGTTGCCTCGAACGGTCGGAAAAACGCCTGGTGAGAGCCGCGACGCCGTCGGGCAGCGGGGGCACGCCCGCCGCCATGGCGAGCAGGGCGGCCCACGCGCGCAGGTGGGTGCCGAGGTGGGTGTCCAGCGGTGTCCACGACGCGCGGATCTCGAGGTCGACGGCGTCCGGGGCGCCGTCGAGCGCGCCGTAGCTCTGCGAGAGCACCCGGGTCACGGTGCCGCCCTCGGCGACGGTGCCCGCGCCGGGCTCGAGGCCCACGGACTGGAGGCACTCGCCCACCCAGGACCAGGCGACGTCGGCGAGCATCGGGTCGGCCGCCATCTCCGGCTCGAGCGTCGCGCGCACGAGGGTCACCACGCGGAACGTGCCGTGCCAGGCCTCCTGGCCGGCCGGGTCGTGCAGCACGACGAACCGTCCGGTGGCCAGCGGCTCCTCGGCGTGGTCGTGGTCCTCGGGGCCCGCGGGCCCCGCCGACGGACCGGACGCCCCCGGGAGCACGTCGCCCGCCAGGGCCGCGCTGAACGGCGCCACCCGGCGCGGCGCGGGGATCTCCGTCAGGCGCACCTCGGCGCGCAGGGCCTGGTGCCGCAGGTCGGCGAGAGCCGCTGCGAAGTCGACGGGGACGCCGGTGGGCGGGCCGCTGGTCACCCTGCCACCGTACGTCCGCCCGGCGGTCACCCGGCGGAGGCGCGCGGCCGTCGCCGGATCGTGACCTGCGTCGCCGCCGCTTCGCGGGCCCGACTAGGCTGGACGAGGGTCACGGCGCGCCGTGCGTGGGCCGGCCCGGTTCCCACTGCAGAAGGAGCAAGAACGTGTCAGGCACAGCACAGATCGGCGTCACCGGGCTGGCGGTGATGGGTCGCAACCTCGCGCGGAACTTCGCACGTCACGGGTACACCGTGGCCGTCCACAACCGCTCGTACGCCCGCACGCAGTCCCTCGTCGAGGAGCACGGCGACGAGGGCACCTTCGTGCCCAGCGAGTCGATGGCGGACTTCGTCGCCTCGCTCGAGCGGCCGCGCAAGGTCGTCATCATGGTCAAGGCCGGCGGTCCCACCGACGCCGTCATCGACGAGCTGGTGCCCCTGCTGGAGGAGGGCGACATCGTCGTCGACGCCGGCAACGCGCACTTCCCGGACACCATCCGGCGCGAGGCGGCGCTCAAGGAGCACGGCCTGCACTTCGTGGGCACCGGTGTGTCCGGCGGCGAGGAGGGCGCGCTCAACGGCCCGTCCATCATGCCGGGCGGCACGCGCGAGGCGTACGAGTCCCTGGGCCCGATCCTGGAGGACATCTCCGCGAAGGTGGACGGCGTGCCGTGCGCCACCTACGTGGGCTCCGACGGTGCCGGGCACTTCGTGAAGATGGTGCACAACGGCATCGAGTACGCGGACATGCAGCTCATCGCCGAGGCGTACGACCTGCTGCGCCAGGGCCTGGGGGCCTCGGCGGCGGAGATCGGCGAGATCTTCGCGCAGTGGAACACGGGCGACCTGGAGTCGTTCCTCATCGAGATCACGGCCGACGTGCTCAAGCACACCGACGCCGACACCGGCAAGGCCTTCGTCGACATCATCCTCGACCAGGCCGAGCAGAAGGGCACCGGCCGCTGGACCGTGCAGAACGGCCTGGACCTCGGCGTGCCGATCACGGGCATCGCGGAGGCGACGTTCGCCCGTGCGCTGTCCGGCTCGGTGCCGCAGCGCGAGGCCGCGCGCGCAGTCCTGCCGGCCCACGCCGCGCAGTGGGAGGTCAAGGACCGGGACGCCTTCATCGAGGACGTCCGCCAGGCCCTGTACGCCTCCAAGGTGGTCGCCTACTCGCAGGGCTTCGACCAGATCGCCGCGGCCGCCACGGAGTACGGCTGGGACATCGACCGGGGCGCGATGGCCCGGATCTGGCGCGGTGGCTGCATCATCCGCGCCCGCTTCCTGAACCGCATCACCGAGGCGTACGAGCGTGCCGCGGACCTGCCGCTGCTGCTCGCCGACGAGTACTTCACCGACGCCGTCGCGAGCGGTCTGCCCGCGTGGCGCCGCGTCGTGGCCGGGGCGGCCCAGAACGGCGTGCCCACGCCCGCGTTCTCGTCCTCGCTCGCGTACTACGACGGCGTCCGCGCCGAGCGGCTGCCCGCCGCCCTGGTGCAGGCACAGCGCGACTTCTTCGGCGCGCACACCTACAAGCGAGTCGACCGCGAGGGCACGTTCCACACCGAATGGTCCGGCGACCGCACGGAGGCCGAGGCGTGAGCGGTATCCCCGCGGAGCAGGTGCCGGGTCAGGGCGCGGCGCAGTCCGTCCCGGAGATGCTGGTGGTGGGCGTCGGCGGCGACGTCGGCATGTACGCCCTGGTGCGCGCGTTCCACGAGCAGTACCGCACGCCTGCGGTGGTGCTGTCCAAGGTGGCCACCCGCGCGATGCAGGACTCGGCGATCGCCGAGAACGTGGTCGTGCCGAACCTGGACGAGGTGGACGTGCTCCTCTCGACCCTGGAGGGCCTCGCCCAGCAGCACCGCGACAAGGTGCTGGTGCTGCTGACGAACGCCGACTGGCACGTGCGCACCGTGATCCTGAACCGGGAGCGGCTGGAGGCGGCGGGCTACGTGCTGCCGTACCCGTCGCTCCCGGTGCTGGAGCAGGTGAGCAGCAAGGAGGGCTTCGCCGAGGTGTGCGACCGGCTCGGCATCCCGACGCCGCGCACGGTCGCCGTCGACGTCGCCAAGCTGGTGGCGGACGGCGGCCGCGCCGCGGTCCCGGGCCTGGAGGTCGACCTCCAGTTCCCGGTGGTCGGCAAGCCGTCCAACAGCGCCGAGTGGTACTACGTGGACTTCCCCGGCAAGGCGAAGATCCACCACATCGACTCGCGCGCCGAGCTCGACGAGCTGCTGGGCCACCTCGCGGACGCGAACTTCCCGGGCACCTTCCTGGTGCAGGAGTTCATCCCGGGCGACGAGACGCAGATGCGGTCCCTGACCGCGTACCGCGACACGTCGGGCGCGGTGACGCTGCTGGCCACGGGCCGGGTGCTCCTGGAGGAGCACACGCCGGGCACGCTCGGCATCCCGGCGGCGATCCTGGTGGAGCCGTACGACGACGCCATGGACGCCGCGACCCGGTTCCTCGACGAGACCGGGTACGTGGGCTTCGCGAACTTCGACTACAAGCTGGACCCGCGCACGGGCCGGCACGTGTACTTCGAGGTGAACCCGCGCATCGGCCGCAACAACTACTACGTGACGGCGGGCGGGGCCAACGTGGCCCGTGTGCTCGTGGAGGACTGGGTGCTGCGGCGCCCGATCCGCCCGGTGCACGCCGTGCGCGAGGTGCTGTACACGGTGGTGCCGTTCGGCCTGCTGGCGAAGTACGTGCTGGACCCGGAGCTCAAGACCCGGATCAAGGCGCTCAAGGCGAGCGGCGACGTGGTCAACCCCCTCAAGTACGACGGCGACTCGGGCCTCAAGCGCCGGCTCATCGTCGAGGGCATCACGCAGAACTACCGCCGCAAGTACGCGCAGTACTACCCGGAGCCGACGTCGACGGGCTACTGACCCGCCCCGTCCCGCACGTGTCAGACGCTCAGGTCGCCCCCGCGGCCTGAGCGTCTGCCACGTTGCGGGTGGTTTTCTCACCCATGGGGAGTTCTGCCCTCTTTTGCACTTGTGCGCGCCGTGGCGCATCGGGACACTATGTGCGCACTTACCGGAGATTTCCGGCACAAAACGTGAGAGAGGCAATTCCCTGATGTCGTTCATCGAGTCCATCCGGACCGTGCTGGCGAAGTACGCGGTCTTCAGCGGCCGCGCCCGGCGTTCCGAGTTCTGGTGGTACTACCTCGCCCTGGCCATCGTCGAGGGCGTGCTCTACTTCGCGCTCGTCGTCCCGGGCCTGACCGCGTACACGACGGCCACGATGGAGTACGCCATGGCCGGTGACCCGAGCGCCGCCGTGCCCGCCATGCCCGGCTCGCTGGCGGTCGGCTACCTCGTCGTCTCGCTGGTCGCGCTCGCGCTCCTGCTGCCGACGCTGGCCGTGATCGTCCGCCGCCTGCACGACACCGGCAAGCCCGGTGCCCTGGCGTTCCTGCTCCTGATCCCGGTCGTCAACTTCATCCTGATCATCGTCTGGGGCGCCACGGCCGGCACCCCGGGCCCGAACCAGTACGGTCCGGACCCCAAGGCCGCCGACCAGCCCGTCGCGGCCTGAGACGCGGACTGAGACGCGGACTGAGACCAGGCACCGGGTCACGGCGCAGGACGCCGTGGCCTGACCTAGGGTGAACCGCATGACCAGCCCCCGCCCCGTCCTCGTCGTCGGTGGCGGGGGCTACGTCGGCAGCCGGGTCGCCCACGGCCTGGCTGCCGACGGACGCCCGGTGCTCGCCGCCTCCCGCCACCCGGTCGAGGACGCCGGACCTGGCGTGACCCCCGTCGTGTACGGCACCCTGCCCACGCTGCCCGACGCCGTCCGCGCCACCTGCGCGGACGCCGGGCTCCCGCTGCCCGGCGCCGTCGTGGCGTCCATCGGCGGCTGGCACAAGGGCGCCACCCTGCTCGACGACGACCCCGAGCGGTGGACGGCGACCCTGGCGTCCCACCTCACCGCGCACCTCGACGCCGCCCGCGCCCTCGCACCCCTCCTGCGGCCCGGCGACCCCTACGTCGTGCTCAACGGCGCGGCGTCCCGCGAGCCCATGGCCGGCTCCGGCGCGATCAGCGTCACCGGCGCCGGCCTCGCCATGCTCGTCCAGGTGCTGCGCCGGGAGACGGACGGCGTGCGCTTCCACGAGCTCGTCATCGACCACGCCGTCGCGGGCGACGACCGCAACGAGGACCCGGCCCAGACCCGGACCCCCGCACAGGTGGTGCGGGCCCTCGGCGAGGTGCTGGACCAGCCCGGCGCAGCCGCCGTCGTGCACGTGTGACGTTGCTCTCCTGAGCCGCCCGGGGCCGCCGCCCGCCGGTAATCTTCTGCCTCGTGACAGCCCCCTCCACGACCGACGCCCAGTCCGTTGCGACCGCCCTCAGCGCGGTCCGGCCGCAGGTCCCCGTCGACCGGCTCGTCACCGACCTCGTCCCGCCGCGCCACTTCGCGGACGCCCGGTTCGCCACCTACCGCGCCAACCCCGCGCACCCCAGCCAGGGCCGCGCGCTGACCCGGCTGCAGGAGATCGCCCAGCAGGTCACCGCGCCCCGGCGCGGACTGTTCGCCCGCCGCAAGGCGGCCCCCGCCGTCTACCTCGACGGCGGCTTCGGCGTCGGCAAGACCCACCTGCTCACCTCGCTCGCCCACGCCGTGGGCGAGGCGCACGGTACCGACGCCGTCGCCTACGGCACGTTCGTCGAGTACACCAACCTCGTGGGCGCCCTCGGCTTCCACCGGACCGTCGAGGCCCTCGCGGTCAAGAAGCTCGTCTGCATCGACGAGTTCGAGCTCGACGACGCGGGCGACACCACCCTCATGTCGCGCCTCATGCGCGAGCTCGCCGACCGGGACGTGGCGCTCGCGGCGACGTCGAACACGCTGCCCGACGCGCTCGGCGAGGGGCGCTTCGCGGCCCAGGACTTCCAGCGCGAGATCAAGGCGCTGTCCGACCGGTTCGAGACCCTGCGGGTCGACGGCGAGGACTACCGCCACCGCGACGTCGTCACCGACTCCGAGCCGCTGAGCGAGGCCGAGGTGACCGCGGCGGCCGCGGCCCGTCCCGGCGCCACGCTCGACGCGTTCGACGACCTGCTCGACCACCTCGCCACCGTGCACCCCAGCCGCTACGGCGCGCTGCTCGACGGCGTCACCGTCGTCGCCCTGACGGGGGTGCACCCGGTGGAGGCGCAGGCCGTGGCGCTGCGCCTCGTGGTCCTCGTCGACCGGCTCTACGACCGCGACGTGCCGGTGCTCCTGGGCGGCGACGGCGACACGCGCGGCCTGTTCACGCCCGAGATGCTCGCCGGCGGCTACCGCAAGAAGTACTACCGGGCCCTGTCGCGCCTGGGCGCCCTGGCCGAGGAGGGCCGGGCTCTGCTCTGACCCGCTGAGTGCGGGATGTTCGCCCTTCCGGCACACGAAAAAGGGCGAACATCCCGCACTCAAGGGCGGTCAGGTGGCGGAGAGGCGGGCCCTTTCCGCCGCGACGTCGAAGTCCGCGGGCGGCCAGCCCAGGTCCAGGGAGCGCAGCGCGCCCGTCAGGAGCTCCGTGACGGCCAGGCGGGCGTACCACTTCCGGTCCGCGGGGACGGCGTACCAGGGCGCCTCGTCCGTCGAGGTGCGGTCCAGCAGCTCCTGGTAGGCCGCGACGTACTCGGGGAACTTGCGGTGCACGTCGATGTCGCCGGGGTCGTACTTCCAGTGCTTGTCCGGCCGGTCGAGGCGCTCGGCCAGGCGCGCCTTCTGCTCGCCCGGCGACACGAGCAGCGCCACCTTCACGAGCACCGTGCCCGACGCCGCCACCTCCGCCTCGAACTCCTTCAGCTCGCGGAAGTGCGTGCGCCACGTCTTGACGGGCTCCAGACGGTCCACGCGGACCACCAGCACCTGCTCGTGGTGCGAGCGGTCGAACACACCGAGGTAGCCCGGCCGGGGCAGGGCGTTGCGGACGCGCCACAGGTAGCCGTGCTCCCTCTCCTCCGGAGTCGGCACGCCGAAGCTGCGGTGCATGACGCCCTGCGGGTCCACCATGCCCACGACGTGCCGCACGATGCCGCCCTTGCCGGACGTGTCCAGCCCCTGCAGCACCAGCAGCACCGACCGGTCGCCGCCCGTGCGGCCGTGCGCGAACAGGCGCTCCTGCAGGTCGGCGAGCTCGGGTGCGCGGGCGGCCAGCAGCGCCTCGGCGTCCCGCCGTCTGCCGGACCAGCCGGGCGTGGACGCCGCGTCGACGGCGCTCAGGTCGGTGCCGCGTGCCCAGCGGAGCGCCTCGGCGGGCGGGACGTCCCAGAGGGCGCCGGGGTCGTGCGCGGCCGCCTTCCTGCTCTTCTTCGACTTCTTCGACGTCTTCGTCGAGCCCTTCGCAGCCTTCGCCATCGGGTGCCTCCTTCACGCGGGGCCGACGCCGCCGGTCCGGTTCCAGGCTCCCAGGTCAGGCGTCGGCGCGCAGCACGGCGGTCATCCGCGGCGGCACGGTGAGCGTGTCCCCGACCAGGCGGGTCGCCCCCGGCTCCCAGGCCGCGGCCAGGCGGTAGGAACCGGGCAGGGGCGCCTTCACGGCACCCTCGGCGGGACGCAGCAGGCTGCCCAGGCGCAGCGCGGCCAGGCCGTGCCCCGTGTTCAGCACGAACGCCAGGGTGCCGCGCAGCACCGCGATCACCGAGCGGTCGGCGCTCGACCGGATCTCCAGGGGCAGGTCCAGCTCCTCGGCCACGCCGTGCCGGATCGCGATCAGGTCGCGCGCCCACCGCACCAGGCGGCGCTCGTTGTCGTTGCGGGGCACCACCGGGGCGTGCACGGTGTCCAGGACCAGCGGGTTGCCCGCCAGGATGACGGTGGCGAGCACGCTGGCGCGGATGTCGACGTCGTCCACGGCCAGCAGCGCGGTGGCCGGGCTCTCCTCGCCCGCCCACGGCACGGTGAGCTGCGTGGCGGGCAGCCGCGTGATGTCCTCGACCACGCTCGCGCCGGCCCGGACCCGGCTGCGCCGTCCGCCGTTCTGGCGGGTCGCCCGGCGCACGGACGGGTGCACCAGGTCGGCGAGCATCTGCAGGGCCTGGATGTCCTCGGTGCGGCCCGGGCCGGACAGGATGCGCAGCAGGATCGACGTCAGCCGGTCGCTGCGGCCGGGACCGTCCACGAGCAGGCTGAACCGCCGGTCGAGCTGCTCGCCGAGGCCCACCACGTAGTCGGCCAGCTCACCCAGGAACGGGTTGGGGGAGCGGTCCACGAGCGCGTCGACGTCGAGCACCAGGCCGTCCACGTGGTACTCGCGCAGCCAGTGCCGGGCGTCGTCGACCAGGAAGTCGCGCGGGCCGCGGCTGCCGCTGCCCTCGAGGTTGATGCGGTCGCCCACGTAGTCGGTGCGGACCGTGGGGGCCGACGGCACCTTGCCGGCCCGCGTGCCGATGCTCGGCACCTGGCCGGTGCGGAGCTGGATGGGCCCCGTGCGCGGGCGGTCCAGGGGTACCTGGCCGGTGCGCGGCCGCATCGCCTGGACGGCGTGCTCGCCCGCGTCGCCGAGGTCGGGCCGGGGCGCGCGCGGCCGCCCGCCACCGCCCATGAGGTACGGCCCGTACGCCTCCAGGCCGAGCTCGTCGGCCACGGCCCACCGGTAGGGGATGTCCAGGACGACGGCGAGACCCGCGGCGTGCGCGGCGTCGACGAACCGCTGGAGCGCGCGCGGGCCGCCGTACGGCTCGTGCACCGAGTACAGGCGCACGCCGCGCGAGGGGCCCAGGGCCGGGTCGAAGGCGGCGACGGGCGCGAGCTCGACGCCGTGCAGGCCCATCTCGGCGACCGTCGGCAGCAGCCGCGCGGCGGCGTCGAGCGTGCCCTCGGGCGTGAAGGTCTCGACGTCCACGTGCATGAGCACGCTCGTGGACAGGTCCGGCGGGGACCAGGTGCCGTCGGTCCACTCGAAGGCCGGGTCGAACACCCGGGTGGGGCCGTGGATGCCCTGCGGCAGCCAGACGCTGCGCGGGTCGGGCAGCAGCGGCCCGCCGTCCACGGAGTAGCCGTAGTCGGTGCCGTGGCCGAGCACGCTGTCGGCGCCCCAGTACCCGGGCTCACCGGCGCCCACGAGGCGCAGCGGCATGTGCTCCGGCTCCTCGTAGGGGTCGTAGGGCACGAGCACCTCGATGATGCGGGCACGCGGCGCCCACACCACCGGTCTGGGCCCGGGAACGGGCATGTCGGGGCCAGGTCGGGGCGGTGGTGTGGTCCCTCCGGTTCCACTCCTCGGTCCGGTCACGGCCGACAGCCTAGCCCGCTGTCCGGGATGGGCGAGTCAGTACCACGACGCTCCGGTCTGTCACGGTCAGTCCCGCACCCGCCGTCAGCACCGTGCCGGGCTCCGCGTTGCCGTCGGTGTCCAGCACCACGGTCCACTCGGCGCCGTAGCGGGCGGGCGGCAGGGTGAAGTCGAGCGCCTCCGAGTGGGCGTTGAGCAGGAGCAGGAACGAGTCGTCGACCACCGCCTCGCCCCGGGAGCCCGTCTCGGTGATCGCGTCGCCGCGCAGGAATACCGTCACGGTGCGGGCGTAGGACTGGTTCCAGTCCGTGTCGTCCATGCGGGCGCCGGTCAGGTCGAGCCACTCGATGTCGGCGGGGCCGTCGTCGTCCGCCGTGTCCGTGCCCTCGAAGAAGCGGCGGCGGTGCAGCACGGGGTGGTCCCGGCGCAGCCGGACCGCACGGCGGGCGAACTCCAGCAGGGCCGTGCGCTCCTCGTCGAGACCCTTGTCGCCGCCCCAGTCCACCCAGGTGAGCTCGTTGTCCTGGCAGTAGGCGTTGTTGTTGCCCTGCTGGGTGCGGCCGAGCTCGTCGCCGTGCGCGATCATCGGCACGCCCTGGCTCAGCAGCAGCGTCACCAGCAGGTTGCGGCGCTGGCGGGCGCGCAGCTCCAGCACCGCCGGGTCGTCGGTGGGGCCCTCGACGCCGCAGTTCCAGGACCGGTTGAAGCTCTCGCCGTCGTTGTTGTCCTCGCCGTTGGCCTCGTTGTGCTTCTCGTTGTACGCGGTCAGGTCGGCGAGCGTGAAGCCGTCGTGGGCCGTGACGAAGTTGATCGACGCGCTGGGGAACCGGCCCGAGTGCTCGTACAGGTCGCTGGAGCCGGTCAGCCGGGAGGCGAACTCCGGCAGCGTGGCCGGCTCGCCCCGCCAGAAGTCGCGCACGGTGTCCCGGTAGCGGCCGTTCCACTCGGTCCACAGGGGCGGGAACCCGCCCACCTGGTAGCCGCCGTCACCCAGGTCCCATGGCTCGGCGATCAGCTTGACCTGGGAGATCACCGGGTCCTGGTGCACGATGTCGAAGAACGCGCTCAGCCGGTCGACCTCGTGGAACTGGCGGGCCAGCGTGGCCGCCAGGTCGAACCGGAACCCGTCGACGTGCATCTCCTCGACCCAGTACCGCAGCGAGTCCATGATGAGCTGCAGCACGGCGGGGGAGCGCATGAGCAGCGAGTTGCCCGTGCCGGTGGTGTCGAAGTAGTGCGCCTCGTCGCCGTCCACCAGGCGGTAGTAGGCGGCGTTGTCGATGCCGCGGAAGCTCAGGGTGGGGCCGAGCTGGTTGCCCTCGGCGGTGTGGTTGTAGACCACGTCGAGCAGCACCTCGATGCCTGCCTCGTGCATCGCCTTGACCATGGCCTTGAACTCCATGACCTGCTGGCCGCGGCGGCCGTAGCCGGCGTAGCCGTTGTGCGGGGCGAAGAACCCGATCGTGTTGTAGCCCCAGTAGTTGGTCAGGCCCTTGGCCGCCAGCGACGGGTCGGTGACGAACTGGTGCACCGGCATGAGCTCGATCGCCGTCACGCCCAGGCTCTTCAGGTGGTCGATCACCGCGGGGTGGGCCAGGCCCGCGTACGTGCCGCGCAGCTCCTCCGGCACGTCGGGGTGGCGCATGGTGAGGCCCTTGACGTGCGCCTCGTAGATCACCGTCTCGTGGTACGGCGTGTCCGGCGGCCGGTCGTGTCCCCAGTCGAAGAACGGGTTGACCACCACGGAGACCATCGTGTGGCCGAGCGAGTCGGCGCCGTCCGGCGTCGTGCCCGTGACGGACTGCTCGACGTCGTCGAAGGCGTAGGAGAACAGCGACGGGTCGCCGTCCAGGTCGCCGTCCACGGCCTTCGCGTACGGGTCCAGGAGCAGCTTGGCCGGGTTGCACCGGTGGCCCGACGCCGGGTCGTAGGGCCCGTGCACGCGGTACCCGTACCGGCTCCCCGGGCCGACGCCGGGCAGGTACACGTGCCACACGTGCGCGTCGGTCTCGGTGACCTCGATGCGGGTCTCGGAGTCGTCGTCGGCCAGGAGGCACAGCTCGACCCTCTCGGCGACGGAGGAGTAGAGCGCGAAGTTGGTGCCGGTCCCGTCGAACGTCGCGCCGAGCGGGTAGGGGCGCCCTGGCCAGGTCTGCATCGCACGATCATGACACCCCTCGGCGGTGCTCGCGGGGAGAAGTCGTGGTGGGCGTGCCGTGGACGTGGAGGCTTGGCAGGGATCGCAAAATACTGTGCCATGCGGATGCGAGCGGACCGAGGTTGCTGCGAGGATGGTCACATGATCACGGGGGAACCCCAGTCCGCCACAGGACCCGCCGAGTCAGCTCCGACCGACCTGATCGACGAGTCCAACGCTTCCTACGCCCACATCGCGCCGCCGGCGGTCCGCCGCGCCGCGACCCGTCGTGGCCTGCTCGGGGGCGGTGACGTCTCCAAGGCGCCCCGCAACCTCGCGGGCTGCGAGCTCGACCCGATCTCAGGAGCCTCCAGCGGGGTCTCCTGGGACGACCCGGAAGAGCTCTGACCCGACGGGTCTGACCCGCCGCGTCCGCGAGGACCCGCGGGACCTGGCGCGACGTGGTGCCCGGTGCGACGCCGCACCGGCGCCGAGGGTCGCCAGGCGCTTCGACGTGCCGTGCGACGGTGCGGCGCCCCGGGTGTTTCGCCTGGTGTGTAGCTGGCGCCAGGTGCTCCTGCCGGGCGGGCCGTGTGTTGCCGGCGCCGTGTGTTGCCGGCCGCCCGCTCAGCGGGGCAGGCGCGCGGGGTCGACCGGGATGATGCGCGGCATGCCCGCGGGCGCCACGGCGCTGAGCGCGAGGTAGCGCGCCTCGGCGCGGTGCAGCCGGATGTGCTCGTCCAGCGACCACTGCGGGCCGTTGGTCAGCGTCATGCCGCAGGAGCAGTCGATCTCCTCGCGGTCGCCCGGCAGGTTCCGCACCAGGCCGACGGTGACGTGGGAGGCGCGCGCGTCGGCCTTGGCCCGGTGCATCGCGGCGCTCACGGGCGCATGTTCGCTCACGCCCCCACCCTAAGCGCGCGGCGGCGCCCCGCCGAGACCTGGTGTCGCGTCGCTGCCGTGCTCCGGCGCGGCGCGCGAGATCTGGTGCAGCGACCCTTGGCGGCTCCTGGTGCGCGCTGAGATCTGGGGGCCGTGCCCCGCCATGCTGCTGGCGCCCCGCCGAGATCTGGGGTCGCGTCGCCGAGATCTGGGGTCCGCGCCGAGATCTGGCAGTGCGCCACCAGATCTCAGCGTCAGCGCCAGATCTCAGCGGCGCGACCCCAGATCTCGGCGACGGAGCGGCGGTCCGGCTGCGGCAGTGCAGCGGCGACACCAGATCTCGGCGCGGCGGCCTCCGGCGTCAGCGGCGCGACACCAGATCTCGGCGGCGGAGCGCCCGCCGTCCCCCCCGTCAGAGGCGGGACAGGGCCTGCTCGACGTCCTCCAGGAGGTCCGTCACGTCCTCCAGGCCCACCGACAGGCGCACGATCGACGGCGGCACCTCCGCCTCCGTGCCACGCACCGACGCGTGCGTCATCTCGCTCGGGTAGTTGACCAGCGACTCCACGCCGCCGAGCGACTCGGCCAGGAGGAACACCCGGGTCGACTCGGCGAAGGTCCGCGCTGCGGCCTCCCCGCCGGCCAGGTCGAGCGAGATCATGCCGCCGAACCGCGACATCTGGTGCGCCGCGACCTTGTGGCCAGGGTGGTCCGGCAGGCCCGGATACAGCACGCGGCCGACGGCGGGGTGGTGCACCAGGCGCTCGGCGAGGGTCTGGGCGTTCTCCGAGTGGCGCTGCATCCGCACGGCGAGCGTCTTGATGCCGCGCGTGGTCAGGAACGCGTCGAACGGGCTGGACACGGCTCCCGCCGCGAACTGGACGTAGCGCACCTGCTCGGCGAGCTCGTCGGCGCCGTCGCGCAGCACGACGGCGCCGCCCACCACGTCGGAGTGCCCGCCCAGGTACTTGGTCGTGGAGTGCACCACCACGTCGGCGCCGAGGTCGAGCGGGCGCTGCAGCGCGGGGGAGGCGAACGTGTTGTCCACCACCAGGAGCAGCCCGTTGTCGTGCGCGAGCTGGGCCAGCGCGGGGATGTCGCTGATCTTCATCAGCGGGTTGGACGGCGTCTCCACCCACAGGATCTTCGTCTCGGGCCGGACCGCGGCGCGCACGGCGTCGAGGTCCGAGGTGTCGACGGTCGTGTGCGCCACGCCGGCCTTGCCGTGCACCGTGCGCACGAGGCGGTGCGTGCCGCCGTAGACGTCGTTCGGCACGAGCACGTGGTCCCCGGGCGCGACGACGGCCCGCAGCAGCGCGTCCTCGGCGGCCAGGCCGGAGGCGAACGACACGCCGTGCGCGCCGCCCTCGATCGCCGCGAGCTGCTCCTCCAGGGCGGTGCGCGTGGGGTTGCCGCCGCGCGAGTACTCGTACCCGCCGCGGAGGTTGCCGATGCCGTCCTGCGCGTAGGTGGACGTGACGTGGATCGCCGGGATGGCGTCCCCGGTCGACGGGTCGGGGTGCTGCCCCGCGTGGATCGCGAGGGTGTCGAACCGGCTGGGCCTGACGTCGTTCGTGCCGGCGTCGTTCGTGCTGGCGTCGTTCATGGTGGTCTCTTCTCGGGGTCGCGGTCGTGCGGTGGAGGGCGGCCGTCAGACCGCGAGGTAGTCGAGCAGGTCGGACCGGGACACGACGCCGAGCGCCTTGCCGCCGTCGGTCACGAGCAGGGCGGTCTCGCCGGTCAGGGCCGCCCGCAGCGTGCCGACCGGCTCGTTGACGCCGATGAGCGGCAGGGGGCGGCCGATGAGCCCGCCCACCTCGTCCGACAGGTTCGCCTTGCCGGCGAACACGCCGTCGAGCAGCTCGTCCTCGTGCACGGCTCCGGCGATCTCGCCGAGCACCACGGGCGGCTCCGCGGTGAGCACGAGCAGCTGGGAGACGCCGGACCGCGTCATCCGGTCGATCGCCTCGCGCACCGTGTCCGTGGGGTGCACGTAGAGCACCGGCGGGGTGCGGTCGGCCTTGGCGGCCAGCACGTCCGCGACGGTGTGGTCCTCGATCGCGGGAGAGAACCCGTAGGACCGCATCCAGGTGTCGTTGAAGATCTTGCCCAGGTAGCCGCGGCCGCCGTCGGGCAGCAGCACCACGACCACGTCGTCCGCGGTCAGGTCGCGTGCCGCCCGGAGGGCGGCGACGACGGCCATGCCGCTGGAGCCGCCCACGAGGATGCCCTCCTCCCGGGCGAGCCGGCGCGTCATCGCGAACGACTCGGCGTCGCTCACCGCGATGATCTCGTGCGGCACGCTCGGGTCGTACGCGGTGGGCCAGAAGTCCTCGCCCACGCCCTCGACGAGGTAGGGCCGGCCGGTGCCACCGGAGTAGACGGACCCCTCGGGGTCGGCGCCGATGATGCGCACCCGGTCGCCCGAGACCTCGCGCAGGTAGCGGCCGGTGCCGGTGATGGTGCCGCCCGTGCCGACGCCGGCGACGAAGTGCGTCACGCGGCCCTCGGTGTCGCGCCAGATCTCGGGGCCGGTCGTCTCGTAGTGGGAGCGCGGCCCGTTGGGGTTGGAGTACTGGTCGGGCTTGAAGGCACCCGGGATCTCACGCACCAGGCGGTCGCTCACCGAGTAGTAGGACTCGGGGCTGTCGGGCGCCACCGCCGTCGGCGTCACGACGACCTCGGCGCCGTACGCGGTCAGCACGTTGCGCTTGTCCTCGCCCACCTTGTCCGGCAGCACGAAGACACAGCGGTACCCGCGCTGCTGGGCCACCAGCGCCAGGCCGACGCCGGTGTTGCCCGAGGTGGGCTCGACGATGGTGCCGCCGGGCCGGAGCTTGCCCTCACGCTCGGCCGCGTCGATGATGCGGCCCGCGATACGGTCCTTGGAGGAGCCGCCGGGGTTGAGGTACTCGAGCTTGACGAGCACCGTCGCGTCGGTGACGCCCTCGGTGACGTGGCCGAGCCGGACCAGGGGGGTGTTGCCGACGAGCTCGACGACAGAATTGACGTACTGCACCTGTTTCTCTTCCTGTTCTGTGCGCGCGACGGCGCGCGCGGGGGACTGACGGACCGGGAGGGTGGTCAGTGACAGCAACAGGAGAGCGGTGCGAGCACGTCGCCACTGTAGCGGCGCGGGCCGCTCAGTGCGAGTGCGCGATGCCCAGCTCGTGCATCCGCTCATGCTCCTCGCGGTCCTTGATGCGCTGCGCGATGCGCGCCTGGACCTCCGCGCGGCGCAGCGGCGGCACCGTCTTGGGCGGCTGACGGCGTTCGGGCAGCTCGTCGAGCAGGCGCGTCACGATGTCGGCGATCTCGGCGGTCGCCCGCTCCACGGGGTCACGCGTGGCGTCGCTGACCTTCGTCACACCCGTCACCTTGCGCACGAACTGCAGGGCGGCGGCCGTGATCTCCTCGTCGGTGGCGGCGGGTTCGAGGCCCCGCAGCGTGGTGATGTTCCGGCACATGTCTCGACGGTACGCCGGGTGCCGCCGCCCCGGGAGGGCGCGGGGCGGCGGCAGCGCGGCGTCAGTGCCTCGTCAGTGCGAGGTGGCCTGGTCGCGCCGGCCGCGTGCGGGGATCGCCGCGGCCACCGCCGCGGCCACGACGGCGACGCCGCAGCCGAGCAGCAGCGCCACCCGGAACCCGTTCTCGGTGGGCAGGGTGTGCTCCCCGACGGTGGTGCTCATCCGGGCCAGGACGACGCCGACCACCGCCGCGGACGCCGAGGTGCCGATGGACCGCATGAGCGCGTTGAAGCCGTTGGCGGCGGCCTTCTCCGTGGCGGGCACCGAGCCGAGGATGATCGCGGGCATCGCGCCGTACGCGAGGCCGACGCCCGCCGCGGCGACGAAGGCCGTGGTGGCGAGCCCCAGGAGCGTGCCCATCGCGAGGGTCGACAGCCCGTAGCCCAGCGCCATCACGAGGCCGCCGACCACGAGCGTGGTCTTGGGGCCGCGGGCGCGTGTGATCCGTGCGCCCACGGGGGACATGAGCGTCATGGCGAGGCCGGACGGCGCCATCCACAGTCCCATCTGCAGCATCGACTGGCCCAGGCCGAACCCGGTCGCCGTCGGCGCCTGCATGAGCTGCGGCAGGATCAGGGACTGCGCGTACATGGCGAACCCGACGAGGATCGACGCCAGGTTGGTCAGCAGCACGGCGGGCCGGGCGGTCGTGCGCAGGTCGACCAGCGGGTCGGCGGTGCGCAGCTCCCAGCGGCCCCATGCCAGCAGCACGACGACGGAGCCGCCGAACAGGCCAAGCACGAGCGGGCTGCCCCAGCCCCAGTCGGCGCCCTGCGAGACGGCGAGCAGCAGGGCCAC
Organism: Promicromonospora thailandica; assembly: GCF_024171955.1. Lineage (GTDB taxonomy): Bacteria > Actinomycetota > Actinomycetes > Actinomycetales > Cellulomonadaceae > Promicromonospora > Promicromonospora thailandica. The sequence goes on from NZ_JAMTCS010000009.1 coordinate 186,700, forward strand.
CAGGCCGGCGGCGAGGCCGAGCACGCCGATGTGGTCGAACCGGCTCCGTACGCGGGCCGGTGCGGCGGGTGCGGGAACGCTCCGCCAGACGGCGAGGCCGACGGCGACCGCGCACGCCGTGACGAGCCAGAAGAGGATGCGCCAGCTGGCGAGCTCGGCGACGGCGGCGGCGAACGGCAGGCCGAGCGCGCCGCCGATGCCGAGCGAGGCGCTCATCAGCGCGATGGCCCCGGCGGTGCGCTCCCGGGGCAGCAGGTCGTGCAGCATGCTGATGCCGAGCGGGATGAAGCCCGTGGCCAGCCCCTGCAGCGCGCGCCCCGTGACCATGACGGGCACCGTGGTCGCCACGGCGCAGACCGCCGAGCCGAGCGCCAGCGGCGCGAGGGACACCAGGAGCATCCGCTTCTTGCCGTACAGGTCGCCCAGGCGCCCGGAGACCGGGGTGCAGACCGCCCCCACGAGCAGGGTCACGGTGATGATCCAGGAGGTCTGGGACGCGGGGGCGTCGAAGATGACCGGCAGCGACGCGATGATCGGGACCACGAGGGTCTGGGTCATGGCCACGACGATGCCGCCGACGGCGAGGATCGCGACGATGCGGTGCGGGTGGATCGCCGCGGCGGTGCTCGCGCCGTCGGCGGGTCGGGACGAGGTGGTCGTCACGATGCTCCTTGAAGAGTGGGATGTGCATCATGCACATGGGGTGGGACGCACCCAGCGTGCCATACGATGTGCATGATGCACATTCAATATCGTGACGGCGGGCCCGGGGGTGGACGATGACGTCCTCGATCGATCGGATCGAGTACGAAGGCATGCTGTTCGGGAGGCACCTGACGTCGCTGCCGGCCGGCCGGTCGCGCCGCCGGGGCGGCCTGCTCGACCCGAGCGCCTACGTGCTGCTGAGCCTGCTCGAGGCCGGGGGGCCGTCCACCATCGCGCAGCTCACCGCCGCCACCGGGCTGGACGCCTCGACGCTCAACCGCCAGACGGCCGCGCTGCGCACGGCGGGGCTCGCGGAGCGGTTCGAGGACCCTGACGGCGGGCCGGCGCGCAAGCTGCGGCTGTCCGAGCACGGGCGGCGGATGCTGGACGAGGAGCGGCGGGCCAGCCGGGACTCGCTCGCCGAGCTCGTGACCGACTGGTCCGAGGAGGACCGGGCGCGGTTCGCCGAGCTCCTCGCCCGGTGCAACCGTGCGGTCGAGGAGCGCTCGGGGCGGTACTGGCCACGTCCCTGACCCCCGGGCGCTTGACCCGGCGCGTGATCAAGTGATTTAGTCACTTCATGACTCAAGGTAGAGCCTCCTTCTCGGAACAGCTCGCGGACGACATCGTGCGGCTGATCCGCTCCGAGAGCCTCGGCCCCGGCGACGTGCTGGAGTCCTCCCGCGACCTGGCCAAGCGCTTCGCCGTCACCACGCCGACCGTCCGCGAGGCGCTGCGGCGGCTGGAGGCCACCGGCGTGGTCGAGCTGCGGCACGGCTCCGGCACGTACATCGGCCCGGGCATCGAGCGGTCCGTGCTGGCCAACCCGCACCGGCCCCGCATCACCCGGTCCTCGGTGATCGAGCTGGTCCAGGCCCGTCTCGTGATCGAGCCCGGCATCGCGGCGCTGGCCGCGAGCGCCCGCGACGACGCCGCGCTGCAGCGGCTGGAGGCGGCTGCGGCGACGGCGTTGCAGCCGCCGGTGCACGGCCACCGGCCGGCGCTGAACTTCCACGTGGAGCTGGCGGCGGCGTCGGGCAACGGGCTGCTGCGCGAGACGGTGGAGGCGCTGCTGCACGTGCGTGCCTCGGAGCAGACGGAGATCCGGTTCCGGTACGACGACCGGCAGCGGGACCACGCGGAGCACGTCGAGATCCTGGCGGCGGTGCGCGACGGTGACGCGACGGCGGCGGAGCGGCTGACGCGGGAGCACCTGACGACGATCCGGACGTCGCTGGAGTCGGCCGACTTCGGGGAGGTGGCACCGTGACCGCTCCGGACCGCCTCGCCGAGATGACCACGCGGGAGGCCGCCGACGCCGTGGCCCGCGGCACGGTGGTGCTGATCCCGGCGGGTGCGCTGGAGCAGCACGGCCCGGGCATGGTGCTGGGTACCGACCTGGTGCGGGCCGAGGGCGTGGTCGCCCGGGTGGCCGCGAACCTGGCCGGGCGCGTGGTGGTCGGCCCGTCGATCCCGGTGGGGGTCTCGCCGCACCACATGGCCTTCCCGGGCACGGTCACCCTGACCACGACGACGTTCGCCGCCGTGGTGCGCGAGTACGTGACCAGCCTGCACCGGCACGGCTGGACGCGGTTCCTCGTCGTGACGGGGCACGGCGGCAACAACGCCACCCTGACCGCGGTGGCCCAGGACCTGCTGGTGTCCCACCCGGGGATCCAGCTCGCGTGGTCGCCCCTGACGTCGCTCGCGGGCGACGCCGTCGCCGCCCTGGACCCGAGCCCCGTGCACGGGCACTCCGGGGAGGCGGAGACCGCGCAGATGCTCCACCTCGCACCGCACCTGGTGCACACCGACCGGCTCGAGCCGGGCACCACCACCCACGACGAGCTCGACGACGTCTCGCGGACGGCGCGGCACCACGCGCAGCCCACGCTGACCCTGCCGTACGACCGGCTCAGCGCGAACGGCGTGCTCGGCGACCCCCGCCGCGCCACCGCGGAGGACGGCGCGGCGATCGTGAAGGCGATCGTCGCCCGGATCACGGCCTTCCTCGAGGAGTGGCCGGCCGCCTAGCGACCGCCACGACCCGACACCCCCACCGGCGCCCGGCCCCACCGGGTGCGGCTCCGCCCTGCCCGAGAAGCACCTGTCCAGGAACGCCCTGCCCAGAGAGGACTCGCATGTCAACGACGACAGCACCGCAACCCACCCCCGCCGCGCACGGGGCCCGCCGACGGCGGCGCCCCGCCGCCCTCGTGGCCGCCCTGGCGCTCGCGCTGTCGGGGCTGGCCGGCCTGGCCGGCCCTGTCGGCCCCGCCACCGCGGCCCCCGCACCCGTGCTGCCCGACGCTGCCACGACGCCGTCGGGCAGCACGACACAGGGCAGCCCGAGCCGTCCCGTACGTTCCGCCGGCTGCGGGACCGCGCCCGGCCAGCAGCCCGGCACGAGCGTGCTGCGCACCCTGACCAGCGGCGGGCGCGAGCGCACCGTGCAGCTCCACCTGCCCGACGGCTACCGCGCCGACCGGGCGTGGCCCGTGGTGCTCGTGTTCCACGGGCGCGGCAACACCGGCGCAGGCACTGAAGCCTTCTCCGGCCTGGACGCGCTGCCCGCCGTCGTCGCGTACGGCAACGGCGTGGTCGGCACGGGCGACGGCGACCGCCAGGCCTGGGAGGGCGCGCCCTACTCCGCCCCCGGCGTCGACGACGTCGCCTACACGAACGACCTGCTCGACACCCTCGAGGCCGAGCTGTGCGTCGACACCCGGCGCGTGTACGCGACCGGCAAGTCGAACGGCGCAGGGTTCACCGCGATCCTCGCGTGCGAGCTCTCGGACCGGGTCGCCGCGATCGCGCCCGTCGCCGCCGCGCTGTACGGCACCGGCCACCCCACGTGCGCGCCCGAGCGGCCGGTACCCGTCATCGACTTCCACGGCACCGCCGACGCCACCATCCCGTACGGCGGCGACGCCGACCGCGGCCTGCCCGCGGTCCGCGACTGGGTGGGCGGCTGGGTCGACCGCGACGGCTGCCGGCCCCGGCCCCGCGTCGAGCAGACGGCGCACGACGTGACCACCACCCGCTGGACCGGGTGCCGTGCCGGCGCCGAGGTCACGCACGTGGCCGTGCTCGGCGGCGGCCACACCTGGCCCGGCGAGGACAGCTACTCCGGCGGCGGGTACGCCACGCACAGCATCGAGGCCCACGAGGTCATGTGGGAGTTCCTGCGCGACGAGCGGCTGCCGCTGCGGTTCGCGCGCACCACCGACACGGAGGCCCGGTCATGAGCACCACGTCCACACCGCGCACGGGCGCCGAGGCCGACCGCCTGCCCGCCGTCCTGCGGGCGCTCGCCGTCGTCGAACGCGTCGGCAACGCGCTGCCGCACCCGTTCTGGCTGTTCTGGATCCTCGCGGCGATCCTCGGTGTCACGAGCGCGGGCCTCGCGGCCGCGGGCGTGTCCGTGGTCTCCCCGGCCGACGGCGAGACCGTCGTGGTGCAGAACCTGCTCAGCGGCGCCGGGCTGGCCATGGCCGTGTCCACCGCGGTCGACAACTTCGCGACGTTCGGACCGATGGGCACCATCGTCGCCGTCATCATGGGCGTCGCGATCGCCGAGCGCACCGGCTTCCTGTCCGCGGCGATGAAGGTCTCCGTGTCCCGGGTGCCCGTCTCCTGGGTGGTGTTCGCCGTCGCGTTCGCCGGCACCGTCTCGCACGTGGCCAGCGCCGCCGCGTACATCATCCTGGTGCCGCTCGGCGGGCTCGCGTTCCGGGCCGTCGGCAAGTCGCCGATCCTCGGCGTCGTCGTCGCGTACACGTCCATCGCGTCCGGCTACGACGCGAGCCCCGTACCCACGCCCAACGACGCGATCTTCGCCGGCATCACCACGGAGGCCGCGCGCATCATCGACCCGGCCGCCTACGTGTCACCCGTGAGCAACTGGTACTTCAACATCGGGTCCTCGCTGCTGCTCGCGATCGTCATCACCCTCGTCACCAACCTGGTGCTGGCCAGGCGCCCCGACCTGGACGCGGATCCCGACACCCTGCAGGGCGAGGGGCTGGAGGACGTCGAGCGCCTCGAGCTCTCGCCGCGGGACCGCGCGGCCCTGCGTGCCGCCCTGCTGACCGGGCTCACCGCGATCGTGCTGGTCGCCGCGGTGGTGCTGCCGCCGTCGTCCCCGCTGCGCGGCGAGGGCGGGAGCCTCACCGAGTCCCCGTTCCTGGACGGCATCGCGGCGCTCGTGGCCGTGCTGTTCGCGCTGGTCGGCATCGTGTACGGCTGGCGCTCCGGCGCCGTCACCAAGGCCGGCGACGTGCCCCGGCTCATGGCCGAGGGCGTACGTCAGATGGCGCCCGTGCTCGTGCTGTTCTTCGCCATCGCCCAGTTCCTGGCCTACTTCGACTGGACGCACATCGGCGACGTCATCGCCGTGAACTCCGCCGAGGCCCTCGAGCAGACCGGCGTGCCCATCTGGGTCGTGTTCCTCGCGATCCTCGCGCTGCTGTCCGTGGTCAACGTGCTCGTCACCAGCGGCTCGGCGATGTGGGCGCTCGCGGCGCCGATCGTGGTGCCGATGCTCATGCTGCTGGAGGTGCCCGCCGAGACCACGCAGGCGCTGTTCCGCATCGCGGACTCCGGGTCCACGGCGGTCACGCCGATGAGCCCGTACTTCATCATGGCGCTCGGGTTCCTGCAGCGGTACCGCAAGGACGCCGGCATCGGCACCCTCGCCTCGTACACGCTGCCGCTCGCGGTGTGCATGACGCTGGCCTGGACGCTGCTGTTCTTCGCCTGGTGGGGGCTCGGCATCCCGCTCGGACCGGGCGCGCCCGTGCGCTGACGTACCGGGGCCCCGCCGTCGTCCACGACCGCGGGGCCCCGGTACGTCAGTCCGGCAGGTCCGCGACCGCGAAGTACGTGGTGCAGGCGCCGCCCTCGGCCTCGTAGCCCGTCGACAGCTCGAGCACCTCACCCCGCTCCGGCAGGGCCAGGAGGGTCGGGCTGTAGTTGGGGCAGTAGTCGTTCCAGGGGTCGAGGATGCCGACCGGCGCCGGCGCGGCGGCCCACGGCGACTCCGGGGCGGCGTCGTTGGCCAGGAGCGTGGCGCCGCTGCCGGGCAGCACGTTCCCGTCCGCCCCGTACAGCATCTGGCCGACGGCGAGCAGCCGCCCGTCCGGCGTGCCGTCGTCGTACCAGGAGATGTTCGGTGTGTGCCGGAAGTGGACGCCGTCCGCCGTGGTCACGGGGTGGCCGAGGACGGCGGGGTCGCCCCAGGAGGTGCCGTCGGGGGAGCGGCGGGTGTAGTGCCGGCAGTCCTCGACCGGGCCGCACACCTCGTAGCTCATCAGGTAGGTGCCGTCCGGCAGGGTGCGCACCACCGGCATGCCGGGCCGCAGGTCCGGGTTCTGGGCGGCGACGACGTTCTCCAGCGGCCCCCACGTGCGGCCGTCGGGCGAGGTGGTCTGCACGAGCGTCTGGCTGTGCGCGGGCTGCTGGTTCTCGTCCGAGACGTACAGCGCGAGCCGGCCGTCCGGCGTGACGGCGAGCTCCGGTTCCCACAGGCCCTTGCCGCCGGGCGCCGTGGCCGCGGTGGAGACGTGCTCCCACGTGCGGCCCTGGTCGGCGCTGGCCCAGACGGGCAGCGTCATGCGGCGCGTGGACTCGTCCTCCTGCTGACCCACCGACGCCGACCACAGGAGCGTGCCCGCCGCGAGGTCGCCCACCTGGCGGGGCAGCTCGTACAGCGTCGAGCAGCACAGGCCCTTCGTCGCGCCGGGGTCGGAGACGGTGCCGGTGCGCTCGAACGTGCGGCCGTCGTCCGTGCTCGTGAAGATCGCGCCGTGGCCCACGTCGCCGTCGAACGTGACCACGCTCGCGACGATCGTGCCGTTCGCCGCACCCGAGTGCGCCAGCCGGACCGCGCGCGGGTACAGGGCGACGCCGTCCATGAGGCGGGTGCCGTTCAGGGCGCCGCCGGGCGGTGCCTCGGCGGCCGCCGCCGGTGGGTCGGCGGTGGGCGTGGGAGCGGGCGTGGCTGCGGCGGCCCCCGGCACGGCGAGGGCCGCGAGGGCGAGGGCGGCGAGGACGGGACGGACGGCGCGACGTAGGACCACGGAGGGCACCTCTCTGATCGACTCTGATCTCGGCGTTCACGCTAGTGACCGGGTGAATCTGAGTCAACGTTGAATCAGGCCCTGTTCGTCGGTGGCCGGCGGTGCTCAGGAACCGGCCCGAGCCCGGTACCGCAGCGGCGACACCCCGACCTCCCGCTTGAACGCCGTGCTGAACGCGCCCTCGGAGGCGTAGCCCAGCTCGGCGGCCAGCGCCCCGACCCGCACGTCGGTGCGGCGCAGCGCGCGCTGGGCCAGCAGCATGCGCCACCGGTTCAGGTAGGTGATGGGCGGCACGCCCGACACGGCGCGGAACCGCTCGGCGAACGACGTCCGGGACATCGCGGCAGCCCGGGACAGGTCCACGAGCCCCCAGGCCCTGGCCGGCTCGCCGTGCATGAGGCCGACGGCGGGTCGCAGGCGCTCGTCCGCGAGCAGCCGCAGCCAGCCCGGCGGCCCGGTCCGTCCGCCGGTCTGCTCCACGTAGGCGCGCAGCACCTCCAGCAGCAGGACCTGCCCGTGCTGCCGCACCGCGAAGGCCGACCCCATGCGGCGTTCCGTCACCTCCACGTACAGGCGGTGCAGGGTGGCGCGCAGGCTGGTCGCCGCCGCGCCGGTGCCCCGGACGTGCGCCAGGGCGGGGAGCGCCTGGCCCAGCAGCGACCGCCCCGCGGGGTCGAGGTCGACGTGCCCGCCGATCACGACGTCACCGTCCGCCCCGACCAGGGGGAACGAGGCGAAGTCGGCGTCCGGCTCCACCTCGCGCGGCGGGCCGTCGCCGTCGCCGCCCTCGGCGACCAGTCCGAACCGCCCGTTCAGGACGCCCACGTCGCCGGCCTCCAGGACGACCGGCCCGGCCGTGTCCACGCCGTCGAGGGTCAGGCGGGCGCTGCCGCCGACCACGGCGAGGAACTTGATGCCGTCGACCTCGGCGTGCGAGACCCAGGGGCCGCGCACGGCGAACCCGCCCGACACCAGGCCGCGCACCTCGACGAGGTCGAACACCTCGGAGAGCTGGTCCTCGATCACCTCCGTACTATCGCGGAAGAAATGCGGACCGACAACCATTCATAGTCCGGTCGGGGCGGGTCAGGCTGGTGCCATGACATCGAGAACCTCCCACAGCGCCCAGCACCCCCTCGGAACCGGCTTCACCCCGGCGTCCACGGCGGACGACGTGCTGCGCGGCATCGACCTGACCGGTACGAACGTGATCGTCACCGGTGGCCACAACGGCATCGGGCACGAGACCACCCGGGCCCTGGCGGCCGCGGGCGCCACCGTCACCGTCGCCGCACGCAACCCCGACCGGGCCGCGGAGCGGCTGGCCGGCATCCCACGCGTCGAGACCAGCCGGCTGGACCTCATGGACCCGGCGTCGGTCGACGCGTTCGTGGGTCGCTACCTCGACTCCGGTCGCGCCCTGCACGTGCTGGTCAACAACGCGGGGATCATGGCGGGCCCCCTGGTGCGCGACGCGCGGGGCTACGAGTCGCAGCTCGCGACCAACCACCTGGGCCACTTCCAGCTGACCCTGGGCCTGCTGCCCGCGCTGCGGGCGGCGCACGGCGCGCGCGTGGTCAACCTGACCTCCGGGGGGCACCGTCTCTCGGACATCCGGTGGGACGACCCCCACTTCACGTCGGGCTACGACGACCTGGGCATGCTGGCCTACGGCCAGTCCAAGACCGCGAACGTGCTCTTCGCCGTTGAGCTGGACCGGCGCTGGGCCGCCGACGGCATCCGCGGGTACGCCGTGCACCCCGGCATCGTCATGACCACCAGCCTGGGTCCGTTCCTCGCCGAGGGCGAGGAACGGACCCCGTGGCTGGACGACGACGCGCAGCGTGCCATGGGGCTGGTCGACGAGGCGGGCGAGCTCGTCATCGACCCCTACCACGAGAAGAAGACCGTCCAGCAGGGGGCGAGCACGAGCGTGTTCGCGGCCACGAGCCCCCTGCTGGCGGACGTCGGCGGCGTCTACCTCAAGGACAACGACGTCTCCCCGCTCGACGAGTCGCCCCAGCGGCTGGACTTCACCACCGAGCAGAACCCCGCGGCCACCGTGGTGCCGCACGCGATCGACCCGGTCTCGGCCCGCCGCCTCTGGGCGCTGAGCGAGGAGCTGGTGCGGGCGGGCACGGCCGAGGCGTGACCCGTCGGGCCGCGGGCTCCGGTCAGCCGGCCGCCTCGACGGCGGACCGGAGCTCCTCGATGAACGCGTCGGCGGCCTGCTCCGGCGTGAGGTCGCCGAACTGCACCCGCTGGTTGTAGCGCGAGAGCATGGTGTCCACCTCGCTGGCGCCGTTCGGGGTGATGGGCGGGGCGTTCCCCGACCGGTCGGTGACCTGCTCGGTGAAGGTGAGCGCCTTGCGGCCCGCCTCGTCCAGGGTGGGCTCGAGGTCCGCCTGGAACTGCTCGTTGGCGGGGATGCCGCGCTCCGTGCCGAACGCCTGGGCGACCTCCGGGTCGTTGACGAGGAAGTCGATGAGCAGCGCGGCCTCGGCCGGGTGCTCGGACTGGGACGACGCCGCCCAGTACATCGACGGCTTCGGGTACTGGAAGCCCGGCGGCGTGCCCGGGTCGGTGGGCCAGTCCACGATCTCGTAGTCGAAGTCCGGCGCGGCGGCGGCGATCGCGGTGAACAGGCCGCCGGGCTGGAACGACATCGCGGTCCTGCCGAGCACCGTGTCTCCCTGGTCCAGGGGCAGGCCCTGCTGCTCGCTCAGGTGCGCCGCGTCCGGCGCCGCGCCGGACTCGATCCAGTCGAGCTCCTGCTGCCAGTAGGCGGCGAGCGTGTCCGGGTCGATGGCGACGTCGCCCTCGGCGTCGAACAGCTCGTCGCCCCGCTGGCGGGCGAAGATCCCCAGGGAGAACGACTCCCAGCCGAACGGGCTGACGCCGTACGCCTCCCCGCCGGACGCCTCGCTGATCGCCTCCGCGGCGGCGTCGAAGTCGTCCCAGGTCCAGGTGTCGGTGTCCGGGACCGGCACGCCGTACTTCTCGAAGAGGCTGGTGTTGAGCACCACGCCGTTGCCGGCCACCCCGATCGGCACCGCGTACAGCCTGCCGTCGACCGTGCCGGAGGCGAGCACGTTCTCGGGCAGCGAGCTCGCGTCCAGGAACTGCGGTACCGCGTCGAGGTCGAGCAGCGCCCCCCGGCCCGCGTAGGAGGACAGGTAGAGCTGGTCGAACTGCACGACGTCGGGCATGTCCGCGGCCGCGGCAGTCGTCGCCAGCCGGTCCCAGTAGCCCGACCAGTCCGAGTAGGTGGGCTCCACCGTGATCCTGGGGTGCTCCTTCTCGAACAGCTCGATGGCGTCGAGCGTCGCCTGGTGGCGGGCGTCCGCACCCCACCAGGTGATCGAGAGGGTGACCTCGCCGTCGCTGAGCTCGGCGTCGGCCGGGTCGGGCGCGATGCCGCACCCGGCCAGGCCGAGCACCAGGGTCAGCGCGGAGCCCACCAGCACGGTCCGGCGCGCGGGTCGTTCCATCGTCGTCCTTCTTTCGGTCGGAGGTGCCGGTCGCCGCATCACTTGCCCCCGGTGGTCGCGATCCCGCGCAGCAGGAAGCGCTGCCCGAACAGGAACACCAGGAACACCGGGACCAGGGACACGACGCTCATCGCGAACAGCGCGCCGAAGTCGGACTGCGACTGGGCGTCGATGAACTGCCGCAGCGCCACCGGGACGGTGTAGAGGTCCGGGTCGGTCACGAAGATGAGCTGGGAGAAGAAGTCGTTCCAGGTCCAGATGAACGTGAAGATCGTGGTGGTGGCCAGGGCGGGCACCATCAGGGGCAGGATCACCTGGAGGAAGATGCGCGCGTGGCCGGCGCCGTCGATCCGCGCCGCCTCGTCGAGCTCGCGCGGGATGCCGCGCACGAACTGCACCATGAGGAACACGAAGAACGCGTCGGTGGCGAGCAGCTTGGGCACGATGAGCGGCAGGTAGGTGTTGATCCAGCCGAGCTGGGCGAACAGCACGTACTGCGGGATGATCAGCACGTGCACGGGCAGCATGATCGTGAGCAGCATCGCCGCGAACGCCACGGTCTTGGCCCGGAACTTCAGCCGGGCGAACGCGTAGGCGGCCATCGAGCAGGACACCAGGTTGCCGACCACCGAGCCCAGCACCACCACCACCGAGTTCAGCAGGTAGCTGCCGAACGGCTTGCTCAGCGCGTTCCAGCCGTCGGGGTAGTGGCTGAGGTCGAACGTGTCGACGAACAGCCCGGGGTGGGTGAAGATCTGGTCGTTCGGGCGCAGCGAGCTCGTCACCATCCACAGCAGCGGGTAGAGCATCACGACCGCGACCAGGATCAGGCCGACGTGGGCCAGGATCCGGGGGCGGCGCCGGCGCTGCGTGACGGTGAGGGGGCGGTCGCCCGGCTCCGCGGCCGGGTCGATGGTCGGGTCGGGGGTCGCGAGAGTTTCAGTCGTCATAGAACACCCAGTACTTCGAGGCCCAGAAGTTCAGGGCCGTGAACGCGCCGATGATGAGGAGCAGCAGCCAGGCGAGCGCCGACGCGTACCCCATGCGGAAGCCGGCGAAGCCTTCCTGGTAGAGGTACAGCGAGAAGAAGAGCGTGGAGTCGGTGGGCCCGCCGGAGCCGTTGGAGACGATGTAGGCCTGCGTGAACGACTGGAAGGTGCCGATCAGGCCGAGCACCAGGTTGAAGAAGATGATGGGGCTGAGCAGGGGCAGCGTGATGGAGCGCAGCTGCTGCCACCGGTTGGCGCCGTCCGTGGCGGCGGCGTCGTAGTACTGCCGGGGGATCTGCCGCAGGCCCGCGAGGAAGATGACCATGGGCGCGCCGAACGTCCAGACGTGCAGCACGATCAGGGTGCCCAGGGCCGTCTCCGGTTCGGCGACCCAGGCGGGTCCGGTGATGCCGAACAGCCCGAGGAACGCGTTGACCAGGCCCTCGCCGCCGAAGACGAGGCGCCACAGCACCGCGATGGCGACGCTCGCGCCGAGCAGCGACGGCAGGTACAGCACCGAGCGGTAGAACGCGAGCCCCCGGATGCCCCGGTCCAGCAGGTACGCCAGCGCGAGGGCGACGACGAGCTGGATGGGCACCGACACCACCACGTAGGTGAGCGTCGCGGCCAGCGACCGCCCCAGGCGCTCGTCGCCGAGCATGCGCTGGACGTTCTCCAGGCCCACGAAGTTCGGGTCCTGCAGCAGGTTGTAGTCGGTGAACGCGAGGTACAGGGAGGCCAGCACCGGGCCGACGGTGATGCCGAACAGGCCCACGAGCCACGGCGCCAGGAACACCAGCGCGGCGCGGGAGTCCCGGCGTCGCTCCTTGGCCTCGGCCTCCTTCTGCGCGGGCGAGAGGCGGCCTCGGCCGGTGCGCCGCAGGGTGCGCAGCTCGCCGATCGCGCTCACGGTGTGCCGCCGTGCGGGAGGGTGCGGCGGAATCGGGACATGGATGCTCCTTCGGATCCTGTGGCGTGCGTCGGTGCAGATAGTGAACGTTCACTTTTCGACCGCCGTCACGCTAGTGAACGTTCACTATGCTGTCAACGGTCATGTCGGCCGACGGGACCGGAAGGGAACATGCATGTCCGAGGACGCGGTGCGGCGACCGACGATCGTCGAGGTGGCGCGCCTGGCCCAGGTCTCCCACCAGACGGTCTCGCGGTACCTGCGGCACAACGGCGGGCTCAAGCCCGAGACCGTCCGCCGCGTGGAGGCGGCGATCGAGGAGCTCGGCTACCGACCCAACCTGGTCGCCCGGTCCATGCGCACGCGGCGCACCGGCCGGCTGGCGGTGCTGCTGCCGGCCAACGTCGCCGCCCTGCCGACCCGGCTGCTCGGCGCCGCGGCGACGGCGGCCCACGAGGCCGGGTTCCTCATGGAGATCGTCACGGTCGAGGGCGGGCCGCAGGAGCGGACGGACCGCGCGCGCGACCTCATCACCTCCGGGCAGGTCGAGGGCGTGCTCTCGCTCAGCTCGCTGCCCGGGCTCAGCGACCGGCCCTCCACGCCGTCCAGTGCGGCGTGCGTGGTCGTGGGGGAGTACGACGAGGAGCTCCGCGGTATCGGCGAGCTGGCCGACGGCTCCATGGTGGGCGAGATCATCGAGCACCTCGCCGGGCTGGGGCACCGCGACTTCCTGCATGTCGCGGGTCCGGAGACCTGGGCGTCCGCGCGGGCCCGGCGCGCCGTCTACCTGGAGGTGGTCGACCGGCTCGGCCTCACCTCGCACGGCGTGGTCGACGGCGACTGGTCGGCCCGCGCGGGCTACGACGCGATCCACGCGCTGCCCGCGACGAGTCCGGTCACGGCCGTGATCGCGGCGAACGACCCGACCGCGACCGGTGTGGTGCGGGCCGCGCTCGAACGGGGCTGGGGCGTGCCGGAGCACCTGAGCGTGGTGGGCTGGGACGACGCCGAGCTGGTCCAGTACGCCACGCCGTCGCTGTCGAGCGTCGCGGTCGACCGGGAGGGCCAGGGAACCGACGCGATGCGCCGGCTGATCGCGCTCGTGCGGGGCGAGGAGCCGCCCGCACCCGTGGCCCGGCCGCTGAACCGGCTCATGCTGCGCGAGTCGACGGGGCCGGCGCAGCCGGGCGGCGTGAAGCCGCCGGGCGCGGCCGGCGGCACCTAGGATCGTCGGCGTGAGCCCGACCGACCGGAGCAACCATCAGATCGCGGTGCTCGTGCTCGAGGGCGCCAAGCCGCTCGACGTCGGCATCCCCGCGCAGGTGTTCTCCAACCGGCCGAGCATGCCCTACGAGGTGCGCGTCTGCGGCGCTGCGCCCGGCCTCGTGACCGGCGGCGACGGGCTGTCCTACCACGTGGCCGAGGGGCTGGACGCGCTGGAGCGCGCCGACACCGTCTTCGTGCCCGGCTACCGGACACCGGCCGACGCCGACCCGCCGGGCGTCGTCGTCGACGCGCTCAAGGCCGCGCACGCGCGCGGGGCGCGGCTGGCCGCGATCTCGACCGGGGCGTTCGCGCTCGCGGCGACCGGCCTGCTCGACGGGCGGCGCGCGACCACCCACTGGCACTACACCCGGGCGCTGCGCGAGCGGTACCCGCGGGTGCAGGTCGACGAGAACGTGCTGTTCGTCGACGAGGGCGCCGTGCTGACCTCGGCCGGTGCGGCCTCGGGCATCGACCTGTGCCTGCACCTGGTGCGCCGCGACCACGGCGTGGGCCTGTCCAACCACGTGGCCCGGCGGCTGGTCGCCGCGCCCTACCGCAGCGGGGGACAGGCGCAGTACGTGCCCCGCAGCGTGCCCGAACCGCTCGGCGACCTGTTCGCCGACACGCGTGCCTGGGCCCTGGAGCACCTCGCCGAGCCGCTCACGCTGGAGGCGCTCGCGCGCAACGCGCGGGTCTCGGCGCGCACCTTCTCGCGGCGGTTCGTCGAGGACACGGGCTACACGCCCATGCAGTGGGTGCTGCGCGCGCGGGTGGACCTGGCGCGCGAGCTGCTGGAGCGCAGCGACCTGGGCGTGGAGCAGATCGCGCACCGCGTGGGGCTGGGCACGGCGGCCAACCTGCGCCTGCACTTCCACCGGATCCTCGGCACGTCCCCCACGGAGTACCGGCACACGTTCTCGGCGTGAGCTCGGTCCGTTGCACCGCCCGGCCGACTGGATTCGGTCCCTTGCCTCGAGGTCGGTCCTTCGAAGGACCGACCTCGAGGCAGGCGACCGAACTCAGGGAGCGGGGCGCGCAGGTGACCGAGCTCAGGTGTCTCAGGTGTCTCAGGTGTGGCGCGATCCTTGCGAGGTATGGCGAAACACCTGGCGTGATCCTTGCGCCCACGGTCTTTCCAGCCGCTTTCGCCGCCGACGGCCGCGCCGCAGCATGGTGGGGACGAAAGGACACGGAACCCATGACCCGTATCGCCATCAACGGCTTCGGCCGCATCGGCCGCAACTCCCTGCGCGCGCTCCTGGAGCGTGACAGCACGCTCGAGGTCGTCGCGATCAACGACCTCACCGCCCCGGACGCCCTGGCGCACCTGCTCAAGTACGACAGCGCGCTCGGCCGCCTCGGCCGGCCCGTGGAGGTCGACGGCGACGAGCTCGTCGTCGACGGGCACCGCATCCGGGTGCTCGGCGAGCGCGAGCCCGCCAAGCTGCCCTGGGCCGAGCTCGACGTCGACATCGTGCTGGAGTCCACCGGACGCTTCACCTCGGCCGACGCCGCCCGCGCCCACCTCGGCGCCGGCGCCCGCCGCGTGCTGGTCAGCGCCCCCGCCGCCGGTGCCGACGTGACCCTCGCGTACGGCGTGAACACCGACGCCTACGACCCGGCCGCGCACACGATCGTGTCCAACGCGTCCTGCACCACGAACGCGCTCGCGCCGCTGGCCTCGGTGCTCGACGACCTGGCCGGCATCGAGCACGGCTTCATGACCACCGTGCACGCCTACACGCAGGAGCAGAACCTGCAGGACGGCCCTCACCGCGACTGGCGCCGGGCGCGCGCCGCGGCGGTCAACATCGCGCCGACCACGACAGGCGCCGCCAAGGCGATCGGCCTGGTGCTGCCGGGCCTGGACGGCAAGCTGTCGGGCGACTCGATCCGCGTGCCCGTGCCGGTCGGCTCCCTCGTGGAGCTGAACACCACCGTCGAGCGCGAGGTCACCCGTGACGAGGTGCTCGCCGCCTACCGCACCGCGGCCGACGGCCCCCTCAAGGGCATCCTCGACTACTCCGACGAGCCGCTGGTCTCCAGCGACATCACCGGCGAGGCGGCGTCCGCCATCTTCGACGCGGCCCTGGTCCGCGTCGAGGGCAGGCACGTCAAGGTCGTGGCCTGGTACGACAACGAGTGGGGCTTCTCCAACCGGGTCATCGACACCCTGGAGCTGCTGGCCCGCTCCTGAGCGCGGCACCGGCCTCCTCGACCCAGTGCCGCTGGCGCCGGGTCTCCACCGCGCGCGGGTGGTAGTGCGCGCGCACCCAGGCCACCGCGCCGGACGGGTCGACGCCGCTCAGCACCGCCAGGAGCGCGAGCGCCGTCCCCGTCCGGCCGACGCCCCCGCCGCACGCGATCTCGACCCGTTCGGACCCCGCCCGGGTGTGGGCCTCGCGGAGGGCGGCCAGGGCGTCGTCGGTGGAGGCGGGCAGACCGAAGTCGCGCCACCGCACCCACCGGTACTCCCAGCCCGCCACCCGGGGGTCGCGCCCGCGCAGGTAGACCGCGAGGTCGGGCGGGGGCGCGTCCCCGCGAGGCCTGCGCAGGCCCGTGCCGCGCACGCGCCGCCCGTCGGGCAGCTCCACGACGCCGTCGGCCGGTGGCCACGTGCGGGTCTGCTCCATGGCGCTCACGCTATCCGCGGCGCCCACCGATGAGTACTGCGGTTCCCCGCAGTCGACAGGGGAGGCGAACCGGAAGGAGCACCCGGATGAGTACCGTGTTCACGCACATGACCATGTCCCTGGACGGGTTCATCGCCGACCCCCAGGACGGGATCGACGACATCTTCGACTGGTACGACGCGGGCGACGTGGAGGTGCCCAGCGCCAACCAGGGCGTCTCGCTGCGGGTCGACGAGGCGAGCGCCGGCATGCTGTCCGACCTGATCGGCCGGACCGGCGCGCTCGTCTCGGGCCGGCGGCTGTTCGACATCACCGACGGGTGGGGCGACAGCCACCCGGTGGGCGCGCCCGTCGTCGTCGTGACGCACCGGCCGCCCCCGGACGCGGACCGGTGGCCGCGCACCACCTTCGTGGGCGACGTCGCGGACGCCGTCGCGCGGGCCCGGGAGATCGCGGGCGACAAGGACGTCACGATCGCGAGCGCGAACGTGGCCCAGCAGGCGCTCGCGCTCGGGCTGGTCGACGAGGCCTGCGTCAGCCTGGCGCCCGTGCTGCTGGGGGAGGGCATCCCGTACTTCGCGAACCTGCCCGCGCGGCTGATCCTGGGCGATCCCGAGGTGGTCCAGGGGCGCCGGGCCGTGCACCTGCGCTATCCGGTGCGGCGCTGAGCCACCGCGTGCCACGATGGCCGGCATGGTGACGAACTCGCGGATCCCTGCCGTCGAGCGCGCGACCGGGCGCGGCTGGGAGGAGTGGCTGGCATTCTTCGGACGCATCGGCGCGGCCGACCTGAGCCATCACGAGATCGCGACGGCGGTGCTCGGGGAGCTGGACGGTACCGGCCTGGAGAACCCCGCGTGGTGGGCGCAGTCCGCCGCGGTGGCGTACGAGCAGCACATCGGCCGGCGCATCCCCGGGCAGCGGCCGGACGGCACGTTCCAGACGAGCGTCAGCAAGGCGACGTCGCTGCCGATGGCGGCTCTCATGGACGCCTGGACGGCATTCGCGGCGGCGGACGACGACGTCCGCGGGCTGGTCTCCGCCGACCCGCGGGTCAGCGGCACCGACAAGCGCATCACCTGGCGGGCGAAGGGTCACGACGGGGAGTCGGTCGTGGTGATCAGCGAGCCGAAGAAGGACGGTGCGGCGTCGCTCGTCGTGCAGCACCTGGGCGCGGCCACACCGGAGCGCAACGACGAGGCACGGGAGCTCTGGCGCGCGGTGGTGGCCCGCTTCGTGCTGGGTGTGGAGCGCTGACCCTGCCTCTGCCTCTGCCTCTGCCTCTGGCTTCGGCCCCAGCCCCGGTGAGGTCGGTCGGTTGCCCCGAGATCGGTCCATCGATGGACCGATCTCGGGGCAACCGACCGACCTCACCGGGGCGTCAGAGGGTGTCAGAGGGGTGTGTCAGAAGGTCCAGCGCTGGGACTGCGCACCCGAGCAGGTACGGATCTCCAGGCGCTGGCCGTCGTGCTGCGGGGTACCGCCGACGGTCGTCAGGCACTTGCCCGACTGCGGGTTGACGAGCTCCTGGCTCGCCGACCGGTAGGTCCAGCTCTGCGCCCCCGTGCCGTTGCAGGTCCAGAGCTGCACGGCGGTGCCGTCCGTGGTGTTGCCGCCCGACACGTCGACGCAGCGGCCGAGCGCGCTCAGCGTGGAGCCCGAGCGGGTCCACGTCTGGGCGGCGTTGCCGCTGCAGCTCACGATCTGCAGCGGGTTGCCGTCGAACGAGTCGGCCCACGGCACGTCCACGCACATGCCGTTCGCGGCGCGCACCGTGCCGGTGCCCTGCGGCAGCGCGTCACCGCCACCACCGTTGCCGCCGTCGCCGCCCCCGCCGTCGCCCACCGAGCCGGGGATCGGGGACGCCGCGCCCTGGAACGGGTCGAGCTGCATGTACGCGGCGGTCGGGTTGCCGTCGTGCACCAGGGACTCCTGCGCCAGCACGTCGTCGAACGCGAAGCCGTACGCCTTGCCGTTGGCCATCTGCTGGTGGATGAACTTCGAGTAGTGGTCGGTCACCGGCTCCTGGTAGAAGTTCGAGGTGTTCGTGCCCGGCTGCGTGGTGGTCGAGTGCAGCGTCGTGCGGTGGAACCCGGCGCACAGGGTGCGGGCGATGGCGCCGATGTCGTTGTTCGGCGCCTCCAGGTCGCGGTAGCAGCCGAACACCGAGTCGCTGGACGGCTTGCGGAACTCGGTCACGTAGGCGCCCGCGGCGTTGGTGAACCGCATGATGCCGTTCTGCACCCGGCCGTAGAACACCTTGCCCGGCTCGTAGGAGTACGGCGCCACCGTCAGCGTCTCGTTCGTGTACTTGGACCACACCCGGTCGATGTAGGACGCCAGGGCGTTCGGGTCCATCTGGCCCGTCTCGATCGCGTGGCTCGGGGCCAGGATGCGCAGCAGCGAGCCGTCGGGCGCGAACTGCTCCAGGTTGTTCCAGCCGGGCGTCGCGTCGAGCGCGGAGCGCACGTTGGCGTACCCGTTCGGCTTGAGCATGCCGGTGCTGATCACCGTGCCGTCACTCCTGCGCAGACCCGTCTGGTACGGCGCCGACAGGAAGTCGACCTGCGTGCTGTTGATCCACAGCCCGTCGTCGTTCAGCGTGAACTCCGTCCAGCTGAACAGCTTGTTGCGGTTCGGGTCGCTGGGGTTCTGCACCGCCGGCTGCACCAGGCGGCCGTTGTTCACGATCTTGAACGACAGCTTCTGGCCGTACGAGAAGTAGATGCGACCCGACAGCTTGGGCAGCTGGATGGTCATCGACTGGCCCCGCGCCGGGCCCGCGATCGCCGCGTCC
Organism: Promicromonospora thailandica; assembly: GCF_024171955.1. Taxonomy (GTDB): domain Bacteria; phylum Actinomycetota; class Actinomycetes; order Actinomycetales; family Cellulomonadaceae; genus Promicromonospora; species Promicromonospora thailandica. The sequence continues at coordinate 205,571 of NZ_JAMTCS010000009.1, forward strand.
GGCGCGTCGACCGGCGTGCCGCCGACCGTGGGCCACTGGTGGAACGTGCCCGACGCGTCCGACCAGCCCAGCCGGTCCTCACCCGGCGTGCCCAGCACGTACACCCAGACCTGGTCGTTCCGGTCCGAGCTGTTGTAGACGGTCAGCGGGATCGTCGCCGGGACCGCCTCGGCGGCCTGCGGCTGGGGGCCGACGACGAGGGCGCTCGCGGTGAGGGCGAGCACGCCGAACGCCGCGACGGCGTTCAGCAGACTGCGGAATCTGAACCTGCGGGCTCGTGCCATGGGGGAGCTCCTTCGATCCGGCGGTACGACCTGTACTGACCGCTCTGTCAGTTACGCGGATGTTAGTGAGGAGACCTGCCATTGTCACCAGTCGGGAGCGTGGAAGCGCTTCCGCATGTGTAGGGGAGGGGTTAAAAAAGGCTTGCTACTGCGGATTGCGGCGGGTCAGAGCCTCCGCGCGGACGAGGGTGTGCCGGGTCAGCGGCGGGGTGATCGCCAGCCGAACGGGATCGGGATCGGCCCGCAGCAGCAGACGCCCTGGACGTCGGCCAGGGCCAGCATCCGCGCCGCCTGGTAGCACGCGAGAAAGCGTGCGGCCATGGGCAGGGCGGTCCTGACGAGTCCGTGCCGGGCGAGCAGGGTCCGCGCGGCGGAGGAGCAGCCGTCGTCGCCGTACAGGACGCCGTGGGCGCAGTGCCAGCCCTTCCGCGGCGAGATGCGTCGCTGATAGGTGGCGATCGCGCGGTCGACTGCTCGGGCTGCCGGGCTCATCTCGACACCGTACGGTCGCCCGGATCCACTCGCGTCCGGGCCCGGAGGCCGGCTGACCGTTCGAGATCTGGTGTTCGCGCCGAGATCTGGTCGCGCGCGACCAGATCTCGGCGCGAACACCAGATCTCAGCGGGGTGCGAGCACCGCCAGATCTCGGCGAGGACCCCAGACCTTGGCGGCGGGAACACCAGATGTCGGCGGGCCGGACGCCGAACACGACGGTGGCGACACGGGAGTTCACGCCCGCCCCACGGCGTCGGTCCGGCTAACCTCGAGAGATGGGTGTCCACAAGCCGCGTCACCTCAGCGTCGAGGTGGACGGCGTCGAGATCTTCTACCGGGAGGCGGGGGCCGCCGACGTGCCCGGTACGGCGAGCCGCCCCGGAATCCTGCTGCTGCACGGCTACCCGAGCTCGTCCCACATGTTCCGGGACGTGCTCGCCCCGCTGGCCGAGGTGGGCCGGGTGGTCGCACCGGACCTGCCGGGCTTCGGGTTCTCGGCAGCGCCTTCGGTCGACGAGTACGAGTACACGTTCTCGCACCTGGCCGACACGGTCGAGGCGTTCCTCGAGCGGATCGGGCTCGACAGGTTCTTCGTCTACCTGCACGACTTCGGCGCGCCCGTCGGGTACCACCTCGCCACCCGCCACCCCGAGCGCATCCTCGGGCTCGTCGTGCAGAACGGCAACGCGCACGACGCCGGCCTGGGCAGCCAGTGGGACAGTGCCCGAGCGTTCTGGGCCGACCCGTCGGACGCCAACCGCGCCCGGCTGCCGGAGTGGCTCACCTTCGAGGGCACCCGCGACGAGTACGTGAGCGGGCTGCCCGACCGGGTGCGAGTGCTGCACCCGCCCGAGTCGTGGCACCTCGACTGGGAGCGGATGTCGCGCCCGGGCAACCTGGACGCACAGTTCGAGCTGTTCCGCGACTACGCGAACCACGTGGCTCGCTTCGCGGAGCTGGCCGAGTACCACCGGGTCCACCAGCCGCCGTGCCTGGTGCTGTGGGGCCGGCACGACGCCTACTTCGACCTGGCCGAGATCATGGCCTACGCGGGTGTGCTCGACCGGCTGGAGATGCACGTGTACGACGCCGGTCACATGGTGCTGGAGACGCACTCCCGGGAGTGCGGGGCGGCCATGCGCGATTTCGTCCGGGACGTCGCCGCGGGCGCCTGGGATCGGCCCGCTTCGCTCGCCCGGCCGCTGTGACCAGGCAACGCGAAAGGCCCTCCCGCTCAGCGTTTCCGCTGGCCGGAGGGCCTTCGACACGGTGGGCGATACTGGGTTCGAACCAGTGACCTCTTCGGTGTGAACGAAGCGCGCTACCACTGCGCCAATCGCCCGTGTCGCTCGCCCGGTGGGGCGTGCGTGGACGATATTAGCCTGCTTCGCGCGCGGATGTGAAATCCAAACCGGCAGGTCGCGTCAGGGGTCGATCCGCTCCCGCATGTTCCGCTCGAACAGGTCGCGCGCGGCGGCCGACAGCTCGCCGATCTCCAGGTCCGCACCGTCCAGCCAGACGGTGGGCTGCACGTTGCGCACCGAGCCGGTCAGCAGCATGCGGGCCTCGCCCGCGGCCACGCGGTCGAGCACGGAGAACGGCAGCTCGCCGTCCTTCGCCTCGCGCACCGGCAGGCCCGCCTCCGCACCCCACTCCAGCAGCAGCTCGCGCGTGATGCCGGCGAGGCAGCCCACCGACAGCGGGGGAGTGACCAGCTCGCCGTCGATCTCGAGGAACACGTTGGAACCCGTGCCCTCGCACAGGTCGCCGCGGGTGTTGGCGAACACCGACTCGTCGGCGCCCTTGGTGATCGCGTCGTTGAGCGCCACGACGTTCTCGGCGTACGACGTCGTCTTCAGGCCCGCGACCGCGCTGTTCTCGTTGCGCGTCCAGGGGGAGCGGGCGGCGCGGCCCGTCGGCAGGACGACGGCGGGCGTCGCCGCCACCACCACCGTCTGCGGGCCCTCGGACCGTCCGGAGCCCAGCGGGCCGATGCCGTCCGTCACCGTGATGCGCAGGCGGCCGGCGTCGGGCGCCCCGACCAGCACGGCGTCGACGCCGTCGCGCACCGTGCGCAGGTCGAGGGGCGCCATACCCATGCCCGCCGCGGACCGCTCCAGGCGTGCCAGGTGCCTGGTCAGGGCGAACGCCTGTCCGTCGAGCACCGCGCAGGTCTCGAAGACGCCGTCGCCGACAGTGATGCCGTGGTCCACCGCGCTCAGCGCGGGGTCGCCGGGCGCGACCATGCGCCCCTCTGCCCAGATGACCGTCATGCGACCCAGTGTGTCACCGGCGCAGGGTGACGTGCGTGACCTCCGGTGTGTGCCGCACGGAGGTCGTGCGGAACTCCTGCGGCGGCACGCCGTCGAACACCCGTGTGCCCTGGCCGAGCGTGAACGGCCCGACGTGCAGTCGCAGCTCGTCCACGAGGCCCGCGGCGAGGTACTCGTTGAGGGTGGTCGCGCCGCCCGCGATCGAGATGTCCCGGTCGCCCGCGGCGGCCCGTGCCTGCTCGAGCGCGCTCTCGATCCCGTCGGTGACGAAGTGGAACGTGGTGCCGCCCTCCATCGGGACGGCCTCGCGCGGGTGGTGGGTCAGCACGAAGACGGGTCCGTGGTACGGCGGGTTCTCGCCCCACCAGCCCGTCCAGCCCGGGTCCCACTCGCCGCGGCCGGGCGTGAACATGTTGCGGCCCATGATGTAGGCGCCCGCACCGATGACGGCGTCCACCTCGGCCCGGTGGTCGTCGCCGTGCTCGAACATCCACCCGGCCATCCACCCGTCCAGGCGTTCGCCCGTGCCGCTGCCGAACGGGTGCTCGCGGCTCTGGTCGTGCCCGGCGGAGTAGCCGTCGAGCGATACGGAAAGGTCTGCTCTGAGGATTCCCATGCCTGTCCGACGACGGCCCCCGCCGGAACTCATCGGTGCCCGTCAGCCCTCGCCGCGGTAGCTGCCGAAGCTCCACAGGTTGCCCTCCGGGTCGCGCACCACGCACGAGCGCCCGCTGTAGTCCTGGTCGGCGGGCTCGCGCACGCTCGTCCCGCCGGCGGCGAGCGCCGCGGCGTAGGTGCCGTCGACGTCGTCCGTCACGGCGTAGGCCGAACCCGTGCCCACCTGGTCGGGCCAGGCGGGTCGCGGCCGGTGGGAGCCGAGCATGACGCCACCGCCCTGCGGCCAGTCCAGCTCGGCGTGGTGCACGACGGCGGGGTCGGCGTCGTCCCGGAAGACGGCGCGCTCGGTGAAGCCGACCGCCGTGAGCCAGGCCATGCCCGCGTCGGCGTCACGGTAGCTCAGGGTCACCCACAGTCCGGTGCTCGTGCCGGTGGTCATCGTGGTCCTCCTCGCTCGGGTGCGTGCTCAGGTGTCTCCCACGATGGCCGCGCCGGGTCGGCGACGTCTTGAACGTACGGGAGCTCCTCGCGCAGCCAGGTCGACGGTGTGCACCCGGCCAGGGCCACCCATTCCCGGGTCATGTGGGCGTGGTCGGCGTACCCGGCGCTCGCGGCGACGTCGGCCAGGGTGACCCGGCCGGAGCGTGCGGCCACGACGAGCGCACCGCGCGAGCGGGCCAGGCGCGCCACGCGGCGCAGGTCACGGGGCGTGAGCCCGCACTCGGCGCGCACCAGGTCCTGCAGGTGGCGGCGGCTCCAGCCCTGCTCGGCGGCGGCGTCACGCACCTGGCCGCCGCGTGCGATCACGGCGAGGGCGCGCCCGACGTCGGCCCGCGGGCCCGGCTCCTCGGCCCTGGCGAGGTGCTCGGCGAGCACCCGCGCGACGGTCGCCGGCGTGGGGGAGTCTGCGAGCAGCTCCGGCAGGTGGGCGAGGTGGGGTGCGACCTCGGCCAGGCTGGTGAGCTCCCCGGCGAGCTCGCCCGCCGGCATGCCGAGCAGCGCCCGCGCGCCGCGCAGGGTGAGGGACACGCTGATGCCGTGCTGGTGCCCGCGGTGATGGATCGCGGCGGGGCGGGTGTGCAGGCCGGACACGCACGACCAGACCTGCCGCCGGCTTCCGTCCTGCCCTGCCCACGCGACGTCGAGGGGTTCGTCGAGGGGCAGCTCGAACGTCAGGCCGGGTCCGGGCATGCCCCGGTGCACGCCCGGGGGACCCATGTCGAGGTCGTACGGGACGACGGCCGTGACATAGGGGGCAAGGGCCGCCGGGAGGTCCGGCGCTGTGCCGTGGGTCACACCTCCACGGTAGCCGGGGGGTCTGACACCGGCCCCGACGCGAGCCCCACCAGACGCTCCGCCTTGAGCTCGGTCTCGTGCCACTCGGCGGTCGGGTCCGACCCCCAGGTGATGCCCGCGCCGGTGCCGAAGCGGAGCACGCCGTCGGCCCACCAGAACGTGCGGATGCCGACCGCGAGGGACGCGACGCCGTCGTCCACCCAGCCCACGGCCCCGCAGTAGGGGCCGCGCGGGACGGGCTCCAGCTCGCCGATGATCCGCAGCGCGCTCGTCTTGGGGGCGCCCGAGACCGAGCCGGGCGGGAACGTGCCGGCCAGCAGCAGGCACCACAGCTCCTCGGAGCCGGCGACGTCGTCGCGCAGCACGCCGCGCACGCGGGAGACCAGGTGCACCAGGCCGGGGTGCTCCTCGACGGCGAGCAGCGAGCTGACCGCCACGGTGCCGGGCCGGCAGACGGTCTGCAGGTCGTTGCGCACCAGGTCGGTGATCATGACGTTCTCGGCGCGGTCCTTCTCGGTGAGGCCGTCCGGGGTGCGGGCCGTGCCCTTGATGGGGCCGGACTCCACGACCGTGCCGTCCGGTCCGCTGCGCACCGAGAGGTACAGCTCGGGGGAGGCGCTGACCACCCACACGGGGTCGAGCCCGCTCGCGGCGGGCACGTGGACGGCGGCCGCGTGGGGGGCCGGGTTCCCGGCCGCCAGCCGTGCGGCGAGCGCCCGGGCGTCGGGCTCGGCGGGCAGCGGCGCCGACAGCACCCGGCAGATGTTGGCCTGGTAGACGTCGCCGTCGCGCACGTGCGCGCGCACCCGGCGGACGGCGGCCTCGTAGGTGGCCTGGTCCATGGACGTCGTCCAGGCCTCCGGGGCGGGCCCCTGCCAGTCGCCGGACGGCGGTGCGGTGGCCCCGGCGTCCGACACCCGGGCGAACCGCCACGCCCGCGCCCTGCCCTCGAAGTCGGCGACCACGAACCAGGTGCCGGTCGCGAGCCTGCCCGGCTCTGCGCGGACGTCGACGCACTCGACCGCCTCCGTGGCGACGCGGCCGGCGAAGCTCGCCCAGCCCGTGGCCCCGGTCACGTCCTCGGGGACCTGCGCGCCGCCGGGTCGCGCCATGACCGCTGGAATCGCGCGGTTTGCTGGTGGATGGGTCGAACGTGGGGCCACGGGTCAACCGTACGGGCGGCGCGCGCGATTGGACGGGTCGCCCTCCGGTCGATTAATGTTCATCACGCCGGAACACCGGGGGAAACCCCAGGATGCCCGGCTTCGCGGATGTAGCTCAGTGGTAGAGCATCACCTTGCCAAGGTGAGGGTCGCGGGTTCAAGTCCCGTCATCCGCTCGGAACACCGCTCTCTCGGGCTCTCGGCCCAGAGAACCCGAGCACGGTGGGTTGGCCGAGAGGCGAGGCAGCGGCCTGCAAAGCCGTACACACGGGTTCGAATCCCGTACCCACCTCGCAGGCGCGACGGGCGATTGGCGCAGCGGTAGCGCGCTTCCCTGACACGGAAGAGGTCACTGGTTCGATCCCAGTATCGCCCACAGACAGGCCCCGGACCCACGGTCCGGGGCCTTTGTGCTGCGCCGGTTCCGGCGCGACGCCGTCAGCCCTCGGCTCCCGGCGGCGCGTCCAGCACCGTCGGCACGTACTCCAGCAGCTGCAGGTTGCCGTCGAAGATGCGGTGCGACACCAGGTCGAGCGAGACGTCCGGGTAGCCGTCGAAGATGCGTTCCTTCCCGGAGGCGCCCGTGATGACCGGGAACAGGACCACGCGGAACGTGTCGACCAGGCCCGCCCGGAGCAGCGACCGGGACAGGCTCAGGCTGCCGAGCGTGCGCAGCGGCCGTTCGGAGGTGCGCTTGAGCTCCCGTACGGCCGCCACGGCGTCGCCGCTCACCAGCTCGGTGTTCGCCCAGTCCAGGGGCGCCTTGAGGGTCGTGGAGAACACGATCTTGGGCAGGGGCGCCATCGGGTCGTCGGGGGAGCCGGCGTGCATCCCCGACATCACGCGGTACGTCGTGGCGCCCATGAGCGTGGTGTGCCGGGTCTCGGCGTCCTCACCGAGGAAGGCCAGGTACTCCGGACCACCCTTGCCCCAGAGCCCCGGCCAGCCCTCGGCGGCCGCGTAGCCGTCGAGCGAGATGATGAGGTCCACCATGAGGTCGGGCACGGTTCTCTCCTTCGTCGCGGATGCGTTCAGAGGGGTGACCGGCCTCGTGGCGGGAACTCATCGGCTCACTGCGTCGTGTAGCTCTCGATGCTCATCACGAGGATCACGCGGTCCGCGCTGTCGGCCGGCGGCTTCTGGTCCGGGTTGCCGTAGCGCTTGCCCAGGTAGACGTAGAACTCCCCGGTCGGGTCGGGCACCACCTCGACCAGCCTGCCGCGCACCTCCAGGTAGTTGAACGGGTTCTCGGGGTTGCCGATCGCGAGGCTCATCGACGGGTTGTGCTGCAGGTTGCGGTACTTGGCGCGGTACGTCGTGTGCGTGAAGCGCAGGGTCTCGCCGTCGTAGTCGAACCACATGGGGTTGACCTGGACGGTGTCGTCCGGGCGGATCGTGCCGAGGAAGGCGTAGTTCGGGTTCTCCAGCAGGTGGATCAGGTGGGCGGGGATGATGTCCGTGGCGCTCATACGGCTGAACATAACCCTCTGCAGCCCTCGGGGACTCGCCGCAGGTGGCGCGCCCCTTTTCGATTGGACCGGCGCACCGTTTGTGAACTACTCTTCCGGAGCGTCACCACGCCGGGCCCGCAGGGTTCGACGTCGGTACTTCGCGGATGTAGCTCAGTGGTAGAGCATCACCTTGCCAAGGTGAGGGTCGCGGGTTCAAGTCCCGTCATCCGCTCGACACCCGCTTTGGTGGGGGAGCACGGTGGGTTGGCCGAGAGGCGAGGCAGCGGCCTGCAAAGCCGTACACACGGGTTCGAATCCCGTACCCACCTCGGGCGATTGGCGCAGCGGTAGCGCGCTTCCCTGACACGGAAGAGGTCACTGGTTCGATCCCAGTATCGCCCACAGCAGAGGCCCCGGACCCACAGGTCCGGGGCCTTCGTCGTTGCCGGCGCCCGACGGCGCTGCCCGGGATCGGTCCCTCGCACAGCGCGACCTGCCGAGCTCGGTCGGTTGCACCGAGATCGGTCAGTTGAAGGACCGATCTCAGTGCAACGGACCGAATCCGCCGCGCCGGAGGCCGCAACAGACCGATGTGGGTCGTCAGCCCTCAGGCCACCAGGCGGGCGCGGAGGGTGCGGACGTGGCCCGGGGTCAGGCCCGCGCCCACCAGGTAGTCCTCCACCGAACCGTGCCGTGCCCGCACGTGCTCCAGCGCCCCGAGGATGACCTGCCGCGTGGGCGGGATCTCGCGGCCGGTCGGGATCGCGCGGTCCGGGTCCAGCGCCGCGTACCGCGGTTCGAGCCGGGCGTTGGTGGCCTCGTAGTCGGCGCCCACGGCCGTGAGGTCCGCGCCCACGAGGCTCAGCGTGAGCGCCACCACGAGGCCCGTACGGTCCTTGCCCGCGGCGCAGTGCACCAGCACGGGCCCCTCCGGGGCGTCGGCGACGGCGGCCACGGCCCGTGCGAACAGCTCCGGCCTCCGGTCCAGCAGCCCGGTGTAGAGGTGCACCCAGGGGCCCTCCTCCGGGTCCCCCGGACCCTGCACGGGCAGGTGCAGGTGGGCCAGCGGGTTCGGGTAGAGCGCGGTCTCGTCGGGCCGGCGCAGGTCGATGACCCGCGCCAGCCCGTACGCGGTGGCGGCCGCGACGCCGTCGTCGGTCAGGAAGCTGGGGCTGTCGGAGCGCACGAGGGCGCGCGGGCGGACGGTGCCGCCGCCCGTCAGCGGCAGCCCGCCCAGGTCACGCGTGTTGAGACAGCCCGGCCAGTCGAGGTGGAGCGGTGTGTAGTCCGTCACGCCCGGGAGGCTAGCGCTCCGTGTCCTGTGCGCGAAGGGGAGCCCTGCCCTTGCGCATCTCGACGGCGATCTGCTCGGCGTCCAGCAGGTCCAGCACGTTCCCGAGCTGCGCCGAGTCGTACGTCCCGGCCGAGCGCGCGGCGAGCAGCTCCTCGCGCTGCGCGGCGATCGTGGCCAGGCGCAGCTGGCGGTACTGGGCGAACCGCTCCTTGGTCAGCACCACGTCCTGGTCCTGCGACTCGTGCTCTCGCACCATGTCGTTGCGCACGCGGGCGACGACGCTCTCGTCGTACGGCGTGCCGTCCGGCCGGCGCGGGTCCTCCAGGAACGCCCGGGCCGCGTCCTCCGTCTCGCGGCGCAGGGCGGGCAGGTCGCTGGCCGTGTCCTGCCCCACGAGGCCGAGGCGGCGGGTCACCCAGGGCAGCGTGCTGCCCTGGACCAGCAGCGTGCCGAGCGCGACGCCGAACGCGACCAGGATGAGGAAGGACCGGTTCGGGGTGTCGTGCGGCAGGGTCTGCGCGGCGGCGAGCGTGACCACGCCTCGCATGCCCGCCCACACCAGGAGCGTGCCCTCGCGCCAGCCGAGCGGCCGGGACAGGTCGTAGTCGATGTCGGCCCGGCGGCGCCGCAGCGCGTCCTGCACGCGCTCCAGCCGCTCCGCCGCGGAGCGCCGGCCCTTGGGCCGCTTGCCGCGGCCCGGGCCGGCGGACGGTGGGGCGGTGGGTGCCGCCGCCGCCCGCTGGTCGAGCCGGTCCTGGAACGCAGTGAGCGTCTCGCGCACGGCCTCGCCCCGCCGCGCGCGGCGCGCCTGGATGCCGATGAGCGGCGTCACGAACGCCGTCCGCACCACCAGGATGGCCACGCTCGCCATGCCCGCGACGACGGCGGCGCGCCAGAGCGAGCCGTCCCCGGCCTGCACGTCCTCGACGAGGGCGAACAGCTCGATGCCCATGATGAGGAAGACAGCGCCCTCCAGCAGCAGCTCGACCGTGTGCCAGTTGGACCGTTCGGCGATGCGGTCCTGCGGCCGCAGGTGCCGGGCCGCGCCGTTGCCGGTGACCAGGCCCGCCGCGACCACGGCGACCAGGCCGGACGCGTGCAGCTCCTCGGCCGGCAGGTACGCGGCGAAGGGCACGACGAACGACACGGCGGTGCTCAGGGCGGCGTCGCGGAACCGCTTGCGCACGCGCAGGCCGATCCAGCCCACGGGCACGCCGATCGCGACGGCCACGCCGGCCGCGTAGGCGAAGTCGCCCACGACCTCCCACAGGCTGACCGACGCCGCCGTGGCCGCGATCGCCGACCGGAGCAGCACCAGCGCGGACGCGTCGTTGAGCAGGGACTCCCCCTCGAGCATGGTGACGCTGCGCGGTGAGGCCCCGAGCCGCTTGACGATGGACGTCGCCACCGCGTCGGTGGGGCTGACGATCGCCCCCAGGGCGATGGCGGTGGCCAGGTCGATCCCGGGGATCAGCCAGCGGAACAGCAGGCCGAGCAGCACCGAGCTGAGCACCACGAGCATCACCGACAACCCGCCGATGGCGGTGAAGTCGCGCCGGAAGTCCATCGACGGCAGGCCCACCGCCGCCGAGTACAGCAGGGGCGGGAGCACGCCGCCCAGGATCAGCTCGGGCGGCACCTCGACGGCCGGCACCCACGGCAGCAGGCTCACGCCCGCGCCCAGCACCACCAGCACCAGCGGGGAGGCTACGCCGGCCCGTGGGGCGAGCGCCGTCACCGCGATGACGAGGGTGGCGGCGAGGACGGCGATGGTCAGGTACTCCACGTTCTCCACGGGCTGACGGTACGAGACCGGTGCCGCCGACGCCGAGCGTGCCACTCCGGTTCGCGGTGTACGCGACGTGTATCACGTTTCGCGCTCGTGCCCGGGGGCCCCTGCCGTGCGGTCCCCGGTGCTCGCGCGTAGGTTCGAACCGACGGCGGGACCCCGTCGTCGCCGCAGGGGGCGCACCGTGGTGTGCCTGACGAGAGGAGTCGGACCATGGGGCTTTTCGACAAGGCCAAGGAGTTCGTGACGGACAAGGACAACGTCGAGAAGGCGCGCGAGCAGCTCACTGACGAGCGGGTCGACGCGGCCACCGACAGGCTCAAGGGCGTCGCGCCCGACCAGGCCGACGGCGTCATCGACCAGCTCGGCGACCGCGCCAAGGACTGGGGCGGCAACGAGCAGGAGGAGGGCCGGCAGACCGAGCGCCGCGCCGCCGAGCAGGGTGGCGGGCAGGGCGGCGGGCAGGCCGGCGAGCAGCGCGGCCACGAGGGCCGCTGAGCAGCCGTCCGCGGCACACGCCGCCGTCGCGCCCGCGCTTGCGGCGCCCGCGACGCGCGGTCGGTACGATCGAGGGGCACCGTCGGCGACGACGGCGCCCCTCGATCCGTTTCTCGTGACCTTTCCCTAGGAGCACAGTCGTGTCCGACGTCGTATCGCCGCCCAGCACCACCGATCTCACCCCGGCTGAGAACCCCACGGAGGCGACGACGACCACGGCGACGACCACCGGCGCCGAGCTCTACGGCGAGCGCCGCGATGTCGTCGTCGTCCGGGTGGACGGCGAGCTGTGGGACCTGGACCGGGAGATCCCGGCCGGGCACAAGGTGGAGCCGGTCACCCTGTCCGAGCCGGACGGGCTCGCGGTGCTGCGGCACAGCGCCGCCCACGTGCTGGCCCAGGCCGTCCAGCAGGTCAACCCCGACGCCAAGCTCGGCATCGGCCCGCCGGTGACGGACGGCTTCTACTACGACTTCGACGTCGAGAAGCCGTTCACGCCCGAGGACCTCAAGGCCCTCGACAAGGCGATGAGCCGCATCATCCGGGAGGGGCAGACCTTCCGCCGCCGCGTCGTCACCGAGGACGAGGCGCGGGCCGAGCTCGCGGACGAGCCGTACAAGCTGGAGCTGATCGGCCTCAAGGGCGGCTCGGACGACGAGAACGGTGAGGCCGTCGAGGTCGGCGGCGCCGAGCTCACGATCTACGACAACGTGCGTGGCGCCGGCCGGGAGAGCGAGACCGTGGTCTGGAAGGACCTGTGCCGCGGGCCGCACCTGCCGAGCACCCGCCTGATCGGCAACGGCGTGCAGCTCATGCGCTCGGCCGCGGCCTACTGGCGGGGCAGCGAGAAGAACCCGATGCTGCAGCGCGTCTACGGCACGGCGTGGCCGTCCAAGGACGAGCTCAAGGCGTACCTGGAGCGGCTGGCGGAGGCCGAGCGGCGCGACCACCGGCGCATCGGCACCGAGATGGACCTGTTCAGCTTCTCCGACGAGGTGGGTTCCGGCCTGCCGCTGTTCCACCCCCGCGGCGGTGTGATCAAGCGGGTCATGGAGGACTACGTGCGGCAGCGGCACATCGAGGAGGGCTTCTCGTACGTCGGCACGCCGCACATCACCAAGGACGGGCTGTTCCACACGTCCGGGCACCTGCCGTACTACGCGGACACGATGTTCCCGGAGATGGACCTCGAGGGGTCGAAGTACCGCCTCAAGGCGATGAACTGCCCCATGCACAACCTGATCTTCGCCTCGCGCGGGCGCTCCTACCGGGAGCTGCCGCTGCGCCTGTTCGAGTTCGGGTCGGTGTACCGGTACGAGAAGTCGGGCGTGGTGCAGGGCCTGACCCGCGTGCGCGGGCTGACGCAGGACGACTCGCACTCGTACGTGACCCCGGAGCAGGCGCCCGCCGAGGTCAAGCACCTGCTGGACTTCATGCTCAGCGTGCTGCGCGACTTCGGCCTGGACGACTTCTACCTGGAGCTGTCCACGCGGGACGACTCCAAGCCGGACAAGTTCGTCGGCTCGGACGAGGACTGGGCCGCCGCGACGGCGATCCTGGAGCAGGTGGGCCGGGAGACCGGCCTGGAGCTCGTGGCCGACCCGGGCGGCGCCGCGTTCTACGGTCCCAAGATCTCGGTGCAGGCCAAGGACGCCATCGGCCGCACGTGGCAGATGGGCACCGTGCAGTACGACTTCAACCAGCCCAAGGGCTTCGGGCTGGAGTACACCGCGGCGGACGGCACCCGGCAGCAGCCGGTCATGATCCACTCGGCGAAGTTCGGCTCGATCGAGCGGTTCATGGGCGTGCTCATCGAGCACTACGCCGGCGCGTTCCCGGCGTGGCTGGCACCCGTGCAGGTCAAGATGGTGCCGGTCGCCGAGGCGTTCGACGACTACGTCAAGGACGTCGCGGCGCAGCTGACCGCGCGCGGCATCCGCGTCGAGGTGGACCTGTCCGACGACCGGTTCGCCAAGAAGATCCGCAACGCCTCCAAGGAGAAGGTGCCGTTCACGCTCATCGCGGGCGGTGAGGACGCCGAGGCGGGCGCGGTGTCGTTCCGGTTCCGCGACGGCACGCAGGAGAACGGTGTGCCGGTGGCGGACGCCGTCGAGCGCATCGTGGCCGCCGTGGCCGAGCGCGCGCAGCAGGCCTGATGGAGCCGGTCTCCCAGGACCGGGCGGACTTCGGGCCGCCGGACGACGGGTACCAGCGGCTGTGGACGCCGCACCGCATGGTCTACATCGGCGGGCAGGACAAGCCCGCCGACTCCAGCGCGGGGCAGTGCCCGTTCTGCCGGATCCCGCAGGGCGACGACGAGCAGGGGCTCGTCGTCGCCCGCGGTGAGCGGTGCTACGCGGTGCTCAACCTGTACCCGTACAACTCCGGGCACCTCATGGTGCTCCCGTACCGCCACGTCTCGGACTACACGGACCTCGACGAGGCCGAGACGGCCGAGCTCGCGCACCTGACTCAGCAGGCCATGCGCGTGTCGCGCGCCGTCTACGCGCCCGCAGGCTTCAACCTTGGTATCAACCAGGGTGAGGTGGCAGGCGCGGGCATCGCGGCGCACCTGCACCAGCACGTGGTGCCGCGGTGGCTGGGTGACGCGAACTTCCTGCCCGTCGTGGCACAGACCAAGGCGTTGCCGGAGCTGCTGGCGGACACGCGTCGCCGGCTCGCCGAGGCGTGGGGGACCGCGGGGGGCGGAGAGGAGAACTGATGCTGCGGGGCCTGCGCTCCTTCATGACCACGCTGTTCACGCCCTTGGCCCGGCTCCTGCTCGCGCTGCACGTCTCGCCCGACGCCGTCACGATCGCCGGCACGGTGATCGTCTCCGCGACCGCGCTGGCGCTGTTCCCCACGGGGCACACCCTCGTGGGCGGGCTCCTGGTCGGGTTCTTCGTGCTGTTCGACTCGCTCGACGGCGTCATGGCCCGCCAGGCGGGTCGGAGCGGCCCGTGGGGCGCGTTCCTCGACTCGACGCTCGACCGTCTGTCCGACGGCGCGGTGTTCGCCGGGATCACCCTGTGGTTCGTGCTGCACCCCGACGAGCACCACGGCCTGTGGGGCCTGGTCGCCGCCCTGGCCTGCCTCGTGCTCGGCAGCGTCGTCCCCTACGCCCGGGCGCGCGCCGAGGGCGTGGGTGCCACGGCCCAGGTCGGCATCGCCGAACGCGCGGACCGGCTCCTGCTGGCCCTCGTGCCGTTCACGTTCCTCCAGGCCGGGCTGCCCGTCGTGGTGCTCGAGGTGGTGCTGACGCTGCTGGCGCTGGCCAGCCTCGTGACCGTGTTCCAGCGCATCGCGACGGTGCGTGCCCAGCTCGCGCCGTCCGGCGTCGAACCCCACGACGGCCCGCTGGCCGGTCAGGACGCCTCATGAACGTCGCCTCCGCCTACACGTTCGCGTGGCGCAACGCCACCAGGATCCCCGAGCCGGTGCTCCGCGCGCTGTTCACCGTGGTCGCCGACGTCACCTGGCTGCGGCACGGCAAGGCCGTGCGGCGCATGGAGGCCAACTACGCCCGCGTGCGGCCCGACCTCGACGCGGCCGCCGTCCGCCGCCTGTCGCGTGCGGGCATGCGCAGCTACATGCGCTACTTCCGGGAGGCGTTCACGCTGCAGGGCGTCAGCACCGAGCGGCTGCGCGCCCGCGTGCGGCTCGAGGGCTACGACGAGCACGTGCGGCCCGTGATCGCCGACGGCGGCGCCGTCTCCCTGGCCCTGGGCCACCTCGGCAACTGGGACCTGGCGGGAGCCTACGGCTCCCAGAACCTCGCCGGGGTGCTCACCGTCACCGAGCGGCTCAAGCCCGCCGAGCTGTTCGACGAGTTCGTGCGCTTCCGCGGCTCCCTCGGCATCGAGGTGCTGCCGCTGGGCGGCGGGGACGTGCTGGGTGCGCTGGTCCGTGGCGCCAAGGAGGGCGGTCGGCTCATCCCGCTGCTCAGCGACCGTGACCTCACCTCGACGGGCATCGAGGTGGACCTCGCCGGGCACCGCGCCCGCGTGGCCGCGGGGCCCGCCCTGGTGGGCCTGGAGGCGGGCGTGCCCGTGCACGCCGTCGGCATCACCTACGAGCGGCTGCACGGCGCCCGCCGCCGCGCCGCCGGCACGCCCTGGGGCATCGTCATCCGGTTCTACCCGCCCCTGCCCGTGCCGGACGCCGCCCTCCCGCGCGACGAGCGCGCCCGGCTGCTCACGCAGGGCTGGGTGGACCAGCTCGCCGGCACGATCGTGGAGCACACCCAGGACTGGCACATGCTGCAGCGGGTCTTCGTCGCCGACCTCGGGCCGGCCCGGCAGCGCGCCTCCGGCGGGCAGGCCACGGGGTGAGAGCCACGCGGCGCCGGGGCCACCTGCGGGTGGGCATCGTCTGCCCGTACTCCTTCGACGCCCCCGGGGGCGTCCAGTTCCACGTGCGCGACCTCGCCGAGGCGCTCCAGGCCGCCGGGCACGAGGTCTCCGTGCTCGCCCCGTCCAGCGACGACACGGACCTGCCCGACGTCGTCACCGCCGCCGGGCGCGCCGTCCCCGTCCCGTACAACGGCTCCGTCGCCCGCCTCACGTTCGGCCCGGTCACCGCCACGCGGGTGCGCCGCTGGCTGGAGGCCGGCATCGGGGGGCGGCCCTTCGACATCGTCCACCTGCACGAGCCGATGGTGCCCTCGCTCTCCATGCTCGCCCTCTGGCAGGCCGCCGAACCCGTCGTCGCCACCTTCCACACCTCCCAGACCCGCTCGCGCGCGCTGCAGGTCGCCTACCCGCTCGTCCGGCAGTCCCTGGAGAAGATCGCCGCGCGCATCGCCGTCTCCGAGGACGCCCGCCGCACCCTGGTCGACCACCTCGGCGGCGACGCCGTCGTCATCCCCAACGGCGTCTACACCGACGTGTTCGCGAGCAGCCCCCGCCGCCCGGAGTGGACGGGCACGCCCCAGGCGCCCACCGTCGCGTTCCTCGGCCGGCTCGACGAGCCGCGCAAGGGCCTGGACGTCCTCGTCCGCGCGATCCCCGGCATCCTCGCCCAGGCGCCCGGCACGCGGTTCCTGGTCGCCGGACGCGGCAACGGGGCCGTCGGCGAGACCCGGGAGGCGCTCGGCGACCTCGCCGCCTCCGTCGAGTTCCTCGGCGGCGTGTCCGACGCCGACAAGGCCGCCCTGCTCGCGTCGGCCGACCTGTACGTCGCGCCGCAGACCGGCGGCGAGAGCTTCGGCATCGTGCTCGTCGAGGCCATGGCCGCCGGGTCCGTCGTCGTCGCCAGCGACCTGGGCGCCTTCCAGCGCGTGCTCGACGCCGGCGCCGCCGGCGCCCTGTTCCGCACCGGCGACCCCGACGACCTCGCCGCGACCGTGCTCGCCCTGCTGGCCGACCCCGCGCGCCGCGACGCCTACCGCGCCCACGCCGAGCACTGGGTCCAGCGGTTCGACTGGTCCGGCGTCACCGAGCAGGTGCTCGCCGTGTACGACATGACCCTGGCGGCCGACCACGCCATCGGCGGCGACGTCGTCGGCCGCGTCATGGGGCTGTTCCCGCGCCGCGTCGGAGGTGACGCATGAGCTGGTCCGAGACGGCGCTCGCCGCCCTCGCCGTGCTCGCGGTGGCCCTCCTGCTCGCCTGGCGCGGCGCCTCCCGGGTCGACCGGCTGCACCGCAAGGTCGCCGCGTCCCGGATCGCGCTCGACGCGCAGCTCGTGCGGCGCGCGTCCGCCGCGGTGGAGCTGGCGGCGTCCGGCGCGCTGGACCCGGCGAGCTCGGTGCTGGTGGCCGACGCCGCGTACGCGGCGTCCGACGCGGGGCCGGTCACCGAACCCGCCGCCGCCCTCAAGATGGACGGGCTGGGACCGGCGCGCGAGCGCGCCGAGTCCGGGCTGACGGCGACCCTGCGCGAGGCGCTGGAAGCGCCGGAGGCCGCGCAGGAGCTGCTCGCGGGGCCGTCGGGCGAGGTGGTCGCGGCCCTGGGCGCTGCCTGGTACCGGGCGACGCTGGCCCGGCGCTTCCACAACGAGGCCGTCGCGCAGACCCGGCGCGTGCGCCGCCTCTGGTACGTGCGGCTGTTCCACCTGGCCGGCCGGGCGCCGATGCCGCGCACCGTCGAGCTGGACGACGTGCTGCCGCACAGCCTCGAGCCGCACGGCGGGTGAGCGGTGACCGGTGGCTGAACGCACACCGGGGGCCGCCGGTCCGGACGATAAGATCGGGACAGGGTGCAGACAGCGCCCGCGACGACCGGCGTCGACAGCGCCCGGAACGACCGGCGAGAACTATGCGAGGTAACCGTGACTGAATCCGTGACCGGCGAGAACACCGTGGGCACGGTCGGCACCGCGCGCGTCAAGCGCGGTATGGCCGAGATGCTCAAGGGCGGCGTCATCATGGACGTCGTCACGCCCGACCAGGCGAAGATCGCCGAGGACGCGGGCGCGGTCGCCGTCATGGCGCTGGAGCGGGTGCCCGCCGACATCCGTGCCCAGGGCGGCGTGTCGCGTATGAGCGACCCCGACATGATCGACGGCATCATCGAGGCCGTCTCCATCCCCGTCATGGCGAAGGCCCGCATCGGCCACTTCGTCGAGGCGCAGGTGCTGCAGTCGCTCGGCGTCGACTACATCGACGAGTCCGAGGTGCTGACCCCCGCGGACTACACCAACCACATCGACAAGTGGAACTTCACCGTTCCTTTCGTGTGCGGTGCGACCAACCTGGGCGAGGCGCTGCGCCGCATCACCGAGGGCGCCGCGATGATCCGCTCGAAGGGCGAGGCCGGCACCGGCGACGTCTCGAACGCGACCACGCACATGCGCAAGATCCGCCAGGAGATCCGCCGCCTCACGGCGCTGCCGGAGGACGAGCTGTTCGTCGCCGCCAAGGAGCTTCAGGCGCCGTACGAGCTGGTCAAGGAGATCGCGACCACGGGCAAGCTCCCCGTCGTGCTGTTCACCGCGGGCGGCATCGCCACCCCGGCCGACGCCGCGATGATGATGCAGCTCGGCGCCGAGGGCGTGTTCGTGGGCTCCGGCATCTTCAAGTCGGGCAACCCCGAGCAGCGCGCCAAGGCGATCGTCCAGGCCACGACGTTCTTCGACGACGCCGACGTGATCGCCAAGGTCTCGCGCGGCCTCGGCGAGGCCATGGTGGGCATCAACGTCGAGGAGGAGCCGGCGCCGGTGCGGCTCGCGGAGCGGGGTTGGTGACGCTCTGTTCCCAGGGCGTTGATCTGCCCTGAGGCGGTTGACGAGGCCCTGCAGACTTCACCTCTGCAGGGCCTCGCTGTCTCCTCCAAGGAGGCTCGGCGCAGTCTGCGGTCAAGACGCTAAGGTCGTTCGTTCGCTGGTTCCTCACGGGTCAGGCTGTGCGTAAGTCGATCAGTGCGGATGGTTCCCGCGAACCTGGGTCGGGCTGGTCCTGCGAGCGCCGGGTCACGTGCTCACGGCGCTCGGTGTCCTTTCGGGGCGCTCACGTGGCTGGACAGCCGTGCGGCCAACCGCGAGCAGATCGAGCCGGCGACCGAGGCCAACGAGCGAGAGCGGGCCGACTGGCAGCGTGAGGCAGCTCAGCAGGCGGCGGAGTCGACGGCCGTAGCCGAGGCGCCCGTTCGCCTGTCCGCCGAGTACTCATTCTGGATGGGGCCGAAGGGCTACGCCTTTTCCGACGCGCTGTTGGATCTCGGCGGGATGCCGTGGGACTCGACTGCGACCCCCAGCGTGCGGATCAGCGGATTTCTCACTGCAGAACAGCGACTTGGGTTCTGCAGAACAGCGGGTTTGTGCTTGCAGAACAGCGACTTACAGGGTGTCATGGTGCTGTGACCTCGAACGACATTCTCTCCCGCCATGCCCTCTCGTGGGCGAAGGAACTCGTCGGCTCCTTCCCCGCCGTCGTCATCGAGGGTGCGCGACAGGTGGGCAAGAGCACGCTCGCCACGATGCTCGTCGAGGGCTCGGAACGGCCGGCGCGCTACCTCACCCTGGATGACGACGTGCAGCGGGCTGCCGCGCAGAACGACCCGCAGGCTTTCGTGAATCAGCTCCCCGACGGGATGCTCGTCATCGACGAGATCCAGCGTGCCCCCGAACTGCTGCTGCCGATCAAGGCGTCCATCGATCGACATCGCACCCCGGGCCGGTTCCTCCTCACCGGGTCGGCCGATCTGCTACGGCTCGAACGAACGCCCGACTCCCTCGCGGGCCGAGCCGTCACGCTGCCGCTGCGGACCTTGAGCCAGGGGGAGATCAACGGCCGCCTCGACGACTTCGTAACCCGTTTCGTGGCGGGGGTAGATCCCTTCGACGTCCGCTCGACGGTCTCGCGTGAGGACTACGCGAATCTTCTGGCAGCGGGCGGGTATCCGGAGGTCTTCCGACGCTCGCCGAGACTGCGAGCGGCCTGGTTCGATGGGTATGTAGACCGCATCGTCCAGCGCGACGCCCGCGATGTTCGGCGTCTGGTTGACGGCAACCGCTTGGCGACGGTCCTGCGCCTGGTCGCAGCGAACCAAGCCGGTGAGATGGTCCGCGCCCGCCTCTCGCGAGACGCCGATGTCCCTGAGACGACCATGACTGCATACCTCGATCTTGTCGAGACGCTGTATCTCGTCGAGAGGATTCGGCCGTGGACAGGGAACCTCACGACCCGCCAGACCGGCAAGGCCAAAGGCCTCATCACCGACTCCGCGCTCGCGATGCATCTCTCGGGTGTCACGGCTGCCCGTGCCTCCGCACTCGTCGGCGGTGGTGAGCTGCTGGGTCCTCTGCTGGAAGGTCTCGTGGTGTCCGAGCTGCGCAAGCAGCAGACCTGGAGTGACACGCGGTTCTCCGTCTTCCACTACCGCGAGACATCGGGTGTCGAGGTGGACGTTCTCCTTGAGCTCGACGACGGCCGTGTGCTCGGCCTCGAGGTGAAAGCGAAGCAGACCTACAAGCCCGAGCACTTCCGTGGTCTGCAGCGGCTTGCTGAGCGCCTGGGCGACAGGTTTCTTGGTGGAGTCGTGCTCGGTACAGCGGACCAGGGTGTGCGATTCGGCCAGAACCTCGTCGGGTTGCCCATCGCCTCCTTGTGGGAGCTCTGACACGACAATCCTGGACCACGGCATCAACGTCGACGAGATCCCGGAGCCGCACCGGCTGGCCGAGCGCGGCTGGAAATGGCCGGCCCTGTCGGGCGCGCCGCTACTCTGGCATGCATGTCCGACGACCACGCGCTCGATGCGCAGGTGCTGAACGGTCTGGTGCGCTCGGCGTCGGTCATCCGCGTGTACGACCGCGGTGCGTCGGGGAGCCCACCGCGCGACGTCGAGCCTGTGCTGACGATCAGCGATCGTGCTGAGCTCGACGAACTGGCCCGGTTGCTGGAGATCTCCCGATTCACGGGCATGTCCTGCATGTGCCTCGGCGACTCCGCGTTCGAGCTGCTGGACCACGAGGGCACCGGAATCGATGTCCTCGGCTGGCATCACGGCTCGACGCTCCGTTGGCAGGGCTCGCCTGAAGGCGATGTCGAGCTTGCGCACGGTCCGGAGCTCATCGCCTGGATGGCTGATCACGGCTATACGCACGCTGCTGGACGGGCCGACCGGCGCGAACAACAACGACGAGACCAGGCGCAGGCCCTCAAGTCCTGGACGACGGCCGCACCCGAGGCCGTTCGTGCAGAGGTTCCCCGCATACTCGCGGAGGCCGCTTCTGGGCTTTCCGAGCGACTGGTCGACGACCTCGCCGGGAGCCTTGCTGAGGCGCACCCGGGAGCACCCGACCAAGCGCTGGCGCTCCTGCGCTGGCGGTCAGGCGGCACCGGCCGCTACTCCGGTTACCCGGTGCACGAGGGGGTGGCGACGATCCTGCTCGAGCGGTTACCCCTGCAGGCAGTTTTCACAGCCTTGGCCGGTGTACCCGCTACCGACCCTGCATGGTCCGGCGCCGTCCGATACCTGCTGGCCTGGCGTCCCAAGGACATTGTCCTGTTGCGCCGCATTCAGGAGAGTGTCTGGAGCGTGCTTGCCCAGGTGGTGCACGACGAGGACGACAGCACGTGGGCCGACCGCTACGAGAGCTGCTACCGCCAGGTCCAGCACGCCCGCGCCCAGAGGGAGCGGGCCCGCCGACGCCTTCGTGACGGCTGAGACTTCGCTTGTAGCACTGGCTCGCGGACCGTGAGGTCAGCTGCGCCAGAGGGCGAGCGACTCCCAGCCCTGCGGAGCTCCCACCGATGCGACCGTCAGCGCATGCGAGATGGAAACTCCCGCAGCAGCGCTGCCAGCTGCTTCGCCCACTCCGCCGCGGTAGAGGACGGAGAGATGGCCCAGCTCAAGGATCTCGGTGAGCGCCCAGACCGGCATGCGGTCGTCGTACTTCTCCCGGAAATGCTCGACGAACTGCTCGTCGGAACCGGCTTTTCTGTCGTTGACGCGCTGGAGCCACTGCACCTGCCTGCTCGGTTCGGTGCTCCGGGCGGCGGTGCTCTCGGCGGTGAAGGCCTCGGTGAAGCAGTTCGGGTCCTCGTAGGAGAAGGGGGACCTCCTGCCGAGCACGTAGCCGATCCGCATGCGGACGGCGACCTCGATGCGTTCGACGCCGTCCATGACCGGCATCCGCAGCCGCCGGTCGAAGTCGATGATGTCCTCGGCGTGCCGCAGTGTCGTGCCCGACCGTGCCCCGCCAGCCGGTCGATCTGCTCGTCGACGGACAGCCACGGCTTCGCGTACTCCGCCGTCGCGCTCCCTGAAAAAGAAATCAGCCCGCGCCTTGCGGCAACGGGCTGATCGTGATGGATCCAGGCTAACGCGGGGAGCCTTGCTCGGCTCGAGAGGTGTCCGGCGTAGAACGCGGGGCGCGGGTGGCCGCGTGCGGAAAAGAGGGCGTGGTTCGTGAACACGAGCCGCTGACCGGGGTCGGTGGCGACCTGCACCTGCGCGTGACGGGGAGCCTCCGCCGACATTGTGCCTGCGGAGGCTCCACGCGCTCCGGAGATTCGCGGAATCACCGGGTTTCACCGTTGCAGAACAGCGACTTGCTTGGTGCAGAACGGCGACCTTCTGTCCCAACCTCGACGGGCCGGTGCCAACTTCGGTCAGCGTGGCGGTCCTTGCGAACCGCTACCGCAGCTCGATCCGGCTCACGCGCAGAAGACCGAGAACGAACGGCACCACGACCCACAGTCCGGTCGAGGCAAGGAGCGGCCCCACGGCC
Source organism: Promicromonospora thailandica (assembly GCF_024171955.1). Lineage (GTDB taxonomy): Bacteria > Actinomycetota > Actinomycetes > Actinomycetales > Cellulomonadaceae > Promicromonospora > Promicromonospora thailandica. Next base: position 227,907 of record NZ_JAMTCS010000009.1, read on the forward strand.
TCGGCGCTCATCTCGCCGTCGGCCAGCGGGACGGTCGTGCCGTTCAGGTCGAACCAGCTGGCGACGCCGCGGGAGCTCGACGTCGCCCTGGAGATCTCCCGCGGCGCCAGCAACGCGGAGATCGCCGCGCGGCTGTTCATCAGCGTCGCCACCGTCAAGGCGACGGTGACCCGCCTCTTCCTCAAGCTCGAGACCGACAACCGCGTGACCATCGCACTGCGGGTCCGCGACGCCGGGCTGCTCTGACGGCCCGGCCCTACCAGGGCGACGGCTCGTAGTCCTTGAGGAAGCAGCCGTACAGGTCGGTCCCGGCCTCGCCCCGCACGATCGGGTCGTAGACGCGCGCGGCGCCGTCGACCAGGTCGAGGGGCGCGTGCCAGCCCTCGGCGGCGAGCCGCAGCTTCTCCTCGTGCGGGCGCTCGTCCGTGATCCAGCCGGTGTCCACCGCGGTCATCAGCACCCGGTCCTTCTCGAACATCTCCCCGGCGGAGGTCCGGGTCAGCATGTTGAGGGCGGCCTTGGCCATGTTGGTGTGCGGGTGCCCGGCGCCCTTGTAGCGGCGGGAAAACTGGCCCTCCATCGCCGAGACGTTGACGACGTAGCCGCGCCGCGCCTTCGACGTCGCGGCCCGCATCGCGGGCCGCAGCCGGGAGATGAGCAGGAACGGTGCGATCGCGTTGCAGAGCTGGACCTCCAGGAGCTCCAGCGGGTCCACCTCGTCCACGACCTGGGTCCACGAGTTGTTCGTCTGCACGTCGGGCAGCAGCCCGCCGGCGTCGACGGCCGTGCCCGCCAGGTGCGCGTCCAGGGAGGCCGAGCCCGCCCGGAGCGCCAGCGCGGTGAGGGACGCCGCGGTGTGGGTCGCCACGGCGTCGTCCTGCGACTCGCCCTCGTGGTGCGCCACCGACAGGGCGGCCAGCGCCCCCGCGATGGCGGCGGGGTGCGCCGCCGAGACGTGGTCGAACGTGACCATCTCCGGGGCCTGGAGCCCGTGGGGGAGCGGGGGCACCGGGACCGACTCGCCCGCGACGAGCTGCGAGTAGGCGCCCGGCGAGCGGCGGACCGTCTGGCAGGCGTTGTTGATCAGGATGTCGAGCGGGCCGGCGGCGGCGACGTCGTCGGCCAGTGCGATGACCTGGGTGGGGTCGCGCAGGTCGATGCCGACGATCTTGAGCCGGTGCAGCCAGTCGGCGGCGTCGGGCATCGCCGAGAAGCGGCGCACCGCGTCCTTCGGGAACCGGGTGGTGATGGTCAGGTGGGCGCCGTCGCGCAGCAGGCGCAGCGCGATGTACATGCCGATCTTCGCCCGGCCGCCGGTGAGCAGCGCGCGCCGGCCGGTCAGGTCGGTGCGCTGCTCGCGCCGCACGTGGCTCGCCGCGGCGCAGTCCGGGCACAGCCAGTGGTAGAACGAGTCGACCAGCGTGTAGTCCGTCTTGCAGATGTAGCAGCCGCGGGCGGTGCGCAGCTCCCCGGCGAACGCACCCGGCGCCGTCGAGACCAGCGGGATGCCGGCGGTCTCGTCGTCGATCCGCGCCGCCGAGCCGGTCGCGGTCCGCTCGATGACGCTCCGGTCGTGGGCCTGCCGCTCCTCGCGGATCGCCGCCTTGCGCGACTTCTTGAGCAGCTTCCACATGTAGCCGGTCGCCTGCTTGACCGTCTGGACGTCGGGATGGGTGGGTTCCAGCTCATGGAGCCGGCCCAGCACCCGGAGGGTGGTGGCGAGCTCGTCCGGGTCGATCCCCGCTGTCGTTGGCACGCCGTAGGGTAACCGGCGCCCAGGGCGGCGTGCTGGGAGCCCGTGTGCGGAGCGGGCTCCCGTTGCTAGGGTGCACTGGACATCTGGGACAAATAGGCGTCCCGATGTGACGAAGACCTACGAGCCGACACCTGCCGTGATCCTGCGCTGCTCTTCGAGAGGAACTCCCCATGAACCTGAGCCGCAAAGAGATGCTGAGACTGATCGGGGCGGGAGCCGGCGCCGTGGCGCTCGGGTCTGCCGCGAGCCCTGCCGCCGGGTCGGAAACGGGCGGCCGGGGCGACATCGTGCGCGACGTCGCGGTGATCGGTGGCGGCGCGGCCGGGACGTACGCGGCGATCCGCCTCCGGGAGCTGGGGCAGAGCGTCGTCGTGGTCGAGCGCAACGGGCGGCTCGGCGGGCACACGCAGACGTACACCGACCCCGCCACGGGTGGCACCGTCGACATCGGCGTCGTCGTCTGGCACGACCAGCCCCTGGTGCGGCAGTGGTTCGAGCGCTTCGACATCCCGCTGCGCAAGGCGTCGTTCGGTGGCGAGACCCTCTACGTCGACCACCGCACGGGCCGTGCGGTACCGGACTACACGCCGCCGAACCCCGCCGCGGCGCTGGCCCTGTACGGCGAGCACCTCGCCAGGTTCCCGTACCTGGAGTACGGCTTCGAGCTGCCCGACCCGGTGCCGACGGACCTGCTGCTGCCGTTCGGCGAGTTCGTGCGCAGGTACGACCTCGACGCGGTGGTGCCGACCGTCTTCCAGTTCGGCCAGGGCCTGGGCGACCTGCTGCGTCAGCCGACCCTGTACGTGATGAAGAACTTCGGGTCGGACATCCTGCGCAACCTCCAGATCGGCTTCGTCAGCACCTCCCGCCGGGACAACAGCGAGCTGTACCGGAAGGCGCGCACCGAGCTGGGCGACGACGTGCTGCTGAACAGCCGGGTCGTGTCCACCGACCGGGACGGCGCGCGGCACGCCACCGTCCGCGTCGACACGCCCGCCGGCCGGCGCACGATCCGCGCGCGGAAGGTCCTGGTGACGATCCCGCCCCTGCTCGGCAACCTCGACGGGTTCGACCTCGACGGCCTCGAACGCCACCTCTTCGGCCAGTTCCGCAACAGCGCCTACTACACCGGCGTGCTGCGCGACTCCGGCATCCCCGACAGCCTGCAGGTGCGGTACATCGGCCTGGACACCCCGCACCACCTGCCCGAGCTCCCGGGCGTCTACAACATCGCCCCGACCGGCATCCCCGGCCTGCACAACGTCAAGTTCGGCAGCCCCGTCGCGCTGTCGGAGCGGGCGGTGCAGGCCGAGATCCGGGCGAGCGTGCGCCGCCTGGGCGAGGCCGGCACCCTGCCCGCCACACCCCCCGAGCTCGCCACCTTCGCCAGCCACACGCCGTTCGAGCTGACGGTGTCGGCCGAGGCCGTCCGTGCGGGCTTCTACCGCCGGCTGGGCTCGCTCCAGGGCCGCAACCGCACCTTCTACTCGGGGGCGGCGTTCCACACGCACGACTCGTCGTTGATCTGGCAGTTCACCGAGACGCTCCTGCCGCGCATCGCCACCGCCTGACCGGACGCCGGGATCAGCCCACCGGGACGATCCCGGCGCGTCCTTCCCAGGCCCCGTGCTCGGCCAGCGGCCGGAACCGGAACGTCGCGAACTCGTGGTGGAAGTCGCGGCGCCTGCGTTCGGCCATGGCGTCGGCGTGCCGCCGGTCCGGGGACACCGGACCGGCGGCACGACCGTGCACCACGGACTCCATCTCGCGCACCGTGCGCCACACGGAGAACGTCGCGATCGTGTGCGGCGGCCGGAAGGCGGCCAGGGCGAGCGTGGTTCCGGGGTGGTCGCGCACCTGGCGCTCGACCGGCTTGCCCCACCGCAGGAACCGGGGCACCTCGGGCAGCCGCATCCGCGCGACGGTCACCGCGACCACCGGTTCGTCCTGGTCCCAGGAGCCGGTCCGGGCCGGCAGCCCGGGCAGGGCCGCCAGCCTCGACCAGCGGCGCAGGTACTCCAGCCGCACGTGCCAGCCCGTCGCCAGGTGGCGCCCGAGCGTGTCGTCGGACAGGAAGCGGTCCACGGCGTCCTCATGGTGCCACTGGGCGAACACGGCGATCCGGCGCAGCTGCAGCCGGTCCAGGGAGACGGTGGGCGCGCCCAGGCGCATGAGAGCCAGACACTCCGCATGGTCCAGCCCGGGCACGGTGGTGGCGGACGGCGGCCGCACCAGCGCGCGGGCCGTCACACCGGCGGGCAGCTCGGCCAGGTGGAAGGTGTGGATCATCGGGCGCGCTCCATCCCGTGGTACGGGTCCGGCAGATGGTTCACGAGGACGGATTCTCGCAGGCTGTCCACGAATGACGTTGACGCGGCGCGGCCGGTCCCCTTGACTTCCGCATGCTGAGACTCCCCGCATGCTGAGCCCCGCGGAGCAGGCGCTCGAGGTCGCTCACACGCTCTGAGGCCGCGGCGGGCGCACCCTGCGGTCGGTTACGGTCGGGGCGTGCTGCTTCCTGACGTGTCGGTGCCCGGGGCCGACCTGCCCGTCCGGGAGGTCCTGCCCGCCACCGTCGACGCGGTGCGGTCGCACGGCACCGCCGTGCTCGTCGCACCGCCCGGCTCCGGCAAGACCTCGCTGCTGCCGCTCGCCCTGGCCGACGCGCTCGGCGGCACGGTCGTCGTCGCCGAACCGCGCCGCGTGGCGACCCGCGCGGCCGCCGCCCGCCTCGCCACCCTGATCGGTGAACCGCTCGGGCAGCGCGTCGGCCACGCCATGCGCGGCGAGCGCAGCGGCGGCACGGACCTCCGTGTCGAGGTGGTCACCACCGGCCTGCTCGTGCGGCGCCTGCAGCAGGACCCGGAGCTGCCGGGCGTCTCCGCGATCGTCATCGACGAGTGCCACGAACGGCACCTCGACGCGGACCTGCTGCTCGCCCTCTGCGTCGACGTGCGGACCAACCTCCGCGACGACCTGGCGCTCGTCGCGACCTCGGCCACCGCGGACACGGCGCGCCTGGGGAGCGCCCTCGGCTCCGCCGCACCCGCACCCGTGATCACCGCGTCGGCCGTGCGGTACGACGTGGCCGTCGAGTGGGCACCGCCGCCGGTCGCGACACCCCTGCTGCCCGGCGGGCGGGTCGACCCACGGCTGCTCGACCACGTCGCCGCCGTCGTGCGGCGGGCGCTCGCGGAGAACGAGGGCGACGTCCTCGTGTTCGTGCCGGGAGAGGCCGAGATCGACGGTGTGACCCGGCGGTTGGCCGGCGAGAACGTGCTGCCGCTGTTCGGCCGCCAGTCCCGGGCCGAGCAGGACCGTGCGCTGACGCCGTCCGGCACGCGCCGGACCGTGGTCACGACGTCGGTCGCGGAGAGCTCGCTGACCGTGCCGGGCGTGCGCGTGGTGGTGGACTCGGGGCTGGCCCGCGAGCCGCGCACCGACCAGTCCCGTGGCCTCGGTGCGCTGGTCACCCGGCGGGTGTCGCGGTCGTCGGCCGACCAGCGGGCGGGCCGCGCCGGACGCGAGGCTCCCGGCCGGGTCTACCGGTGCTGGTCCGCGACCGACCATGCCCGTCTCGACGACCACGCGGCGCCCGAGATCGCGACCGCCGACCTGGCGTCCTTCGCCCTCGACCTCGCGGCGTGGGGCGCGCCCGGCGGGGCGGGTCTGGCCCTGCTCGACGCGCCGCCGGAGGCGGCGATGACGGCGGCCACCGAGCTGCTGCGCCGGATCGAGGCCGTGGACGAGGACGGCCGGATCACGCGGCGCGGCCGGCGGATCGCGGCGGTAGGCGCGCACCCGCGCCTCGCACGAGCGCTGCTCGACGGCGCACCGCTGGTCGGCGCCGACCGGGCCCGCGAGGTCGTGGCGCTGCTGTCCGACGACGCGGGCCGCGGCTCGGGCGACGACCTCCCGGCCCGGTGGCGGGCCCTGCGCCGGGGCGAGGACCGCGGGGCCACCGCCCGCTGGCGCGAGGAGGTCAAGCGCCTCGGCCGCGGCGCGCCCGCCGGACGCGAGGCGCCGGGGGAGCCCGCACGGCGCGTGCCGGACGACCTCGCGGCGGGGATCGTGGTGGGCCTGGCGTACCCGGACCGGATCGCCAGGGTCCGGTCGACCGGTTCGGCCACCTATCAGATGTCCGGGGGTACCGGCGCCGCGCTGGACCCGCGGTCGCCGCTGCGGGGTACCGACTGGCTGGCCGTCGCGGTCGCGGACCGGGCGCCCGGCCGCGCCGACGCCCGGATCCGCTCGGCGGCGCCGATCGACGAGGCCACGGCGCGCGACGTCGCGGGCGACCTCGTCGCGACCACCGACCAGATCCGCTGGGACGACGACCGGGTGGTGACCCGTCGGGTCGAGACGCTCGGCGCGATCGTGCTGAACGACGCCCCGCTGACCCGGCCCGACCCGCTGCTCGTGCAGGCGGCGGTCCGCGACGGTCTGCGCCGCAGCGGGCTGTCCGTGCTGCACTGGTCGGAGGCGGCGCTCGCCCTGCGGGAGCGGCTCGCGTTCTGTCAAGCGCACCTCGGGGTGCCGTGGCCCGCTGTCGACGACGAGGCGCTGCTGGCCGGGCTGGACGACTGGCTCGGCACCGAGCTGGCCGCGGTCCGCGGCGCGCGTGACCTCGCCCGCATCGACGTGGCGGCCGGTCTTCGGCGGCTCCTGCCCTGGCCCGACGCGGCCCGGTTCGACGAGCTCGCGCCGGAGCGGATCATGGTGCCGTCGGGCTCCGCGGTGCGCCTCGCCTACGACGGCGCCGCGCCGCCGGTCCTCGCGGTGAAGCTGCAGGAGGTGTTCGGCTGGACCGCCACCCCGACCGTCGCGGACGGCCGCGTGCCGGTCGTGCTGCACCTGCTGTCTCCCGCCCGGCGCCCGGCCGCGATCACGAGCGACCTGGCGTCGTTCTGGCAGCAGGGCTACCCGCAGGTCCGGGCCGACCTGCGGGCGCGCTACCCCCGCCACCCGTGGCCGGAGGACCCGCTGTCAGCCGTGGCGACGGGGCGCGCGAAGCCCCGGCGGTGAGCGTCGAGGTCGGTCGCTTGTCACGAGATCGGTCCCTCGAAGGACCGATCTCGAGGCAACCGACCGACCTCGCCGCGCTCGGTGGTCACCCCTCCTGGGGTGTGACCCTGATGATCGTCTTGCCCGCGACGCGGCCGGTCGGGTTGAAGGCCTCGACCGCCTCGGTGAGCGGGTGCACGGCCGCGACGCGGGTCCGCAGCCGCCCCTCCCGCACGCGACGGGCCAGCTCGGTCAGCTGGGGGCGGCTCACCTCGACCACGAAGAACACCGCGCGTCCGCGCTCCGGCTGCCGCGCCGGCGGCTCGGCGACCGTGACGAAGGTGCCGCCCGGCCGGACCAGGTCGATCGAGCGGTCGCCGATCTCCCCGCCGATGACGTCGAGCACCAGGTCCACCGGCCCCACGGCACCGAGCTCGTCGGCGCCGAGGTCGACGAACTCGTGCGCGCCGAGGTCGAGCGCGGCGGCGCGGTCCGCGGTCCGGCCGGTACCGACGACGTGCGCCCCCGCCTCCCGGGCGAGCTGCGTCACGACGGAGCCGACGCCGCCCGCGGCGCCGTGCACCAGGACGCTCTGGCCGGCCTCGAGCCGCCCGTGCTCGAACAGGCCCTGCCACGCGGTCAGGCCCGAGATGGGCAGGCTCGCGGCCGTGACGACGTCGATGTCGGCCGGCAGCGGCGCGAGGTTGCGGGCCTCGACCGCCACGTACTCGGCGAGGGTGCCGTCTCGGGTCCAGTCCGCGAGCCCGAACACCCGCTGCCCGACGCCGAGCCCCGTCGTGCCGTACCCCAGCTCGGTGACGACACCGGCGAGCTCGTGCCCGGGAATGCTCGGCGTGCGGTCGCGGCCTGCCCGGTCCGTCCAGGTGGCGGGCCAGGTCAGCTCGCCGGGCGTGAAGCCGGAGGCGTGCACGCGCACGACGACGTCGTTCTCCGCCGGGGTCGGTTCCGGGCGGTCGGTCAGCCGCATGCCCGCGGTCCCGGCGTCGGGGTCGGTGACGGTGATGGCCTTCATCGGGGTCCTCCTGGTGCTGTGGTCTCGCCGCGCGTACGAGCTGTCACCACATGGACGAGGCAGGGGAGCCCGCTGTCAGGTCCGGCCGCCGGGCCACTGCGCGAGCTTGTGCGGGTTCCACTGGACCAGCACGTCGACGACGACGCCGTCGCGCACCACGAGCTCGAGCACGCCGGTCACCGCGCCGTCGTGCTCGAACGTCAGCACCCTGCCGTTGCCGGGGCCCGCCAGCACGACCGGGCTCTGCCGCGCGAGCACGCCGACCAGGAACCGTGCCACCTTGTCCGCCCCGCGCACGGGGTTGAGGGCGGCGCGGACGATACCGCCGCCGTCCGACCGGAGCGTCACCTCCGGGTGAAGGAGCCGCACGAGCGCGGTGACGTCGCCCGTGTTCGCCGCCTGCCGGAAGGTCGCGGTGAGGCGGGCGCTCGCGCCGCCGTCTGCCGCGGGTCCCGCTGCGGCGACGCGCGCGCGGGCCGACGACGCGAGCTGCCGCACCGCGCCCGGCGACCGGCCGAGGACCTCTGCGATCTCGGCGACGGGGTAGCCGAACACGTCACGCAGCACGAAAGCCACCCGCTCGGCCGGGGTCATGGACTCCATGACGGTCAGCAGCGCGAGGCTCACCGACTCCGCCCGTACGGCCCGGAGCTCGGGGTCGTCGTCGCGCGGTGCCGGCACGCCGTAGCGGCCGTCGGGGACGGGTTCGGGCAGCCACGGTCCCACGTAGCGTTCGCGCCGCCGGGGCGCGCTCTTGAGCACGTCCAGGCAGATCCGGCTGGTGGTCCGCACGAACCACCCCACCGGGTTGCCCACTGCCGCCCGCGCGGTGCCGTCGAGCCGGTACCAGCGCACGAACGCCTCCTGCACGGCGTCCTCGGCGTCGGCGACCGTCCCGAGCATGCGGTACGCGACGCCCACCAGCCGGTCGCGGTCGAGGTCCGGGACGGGCCAGCCCTGGGTCATGCGCCCATCATGCCCCCGACCGGAGCCGGGTCGTCGCCGGTTATCCTGGCTCGCATGTCCGTCACGACCTCCCTCGGGGACGACTGGGTCCCGGCGCCGGACGGCGTCCGCGAGCGCCACGCGGCCCGCGTCATCCTGGTGGACGACGCCGGCCGGGTGCTGGTGGTGCGCGGGCACGACGCGGACCAGCCGGAGCGCTCCTGGTGGTTCACCGTGGGCGGCGGCATCGACGCGGGGGAGACGCCGGTCGACGCCGCGCTGCGTGAGACGCGCGAGGAGGCCGGGCTGACGCTGGCCGCCGGTGACCTGGTGGGTCCGGTGCTGACCCGGACGGGCGTGTTCGAGTTCTTCGCGGAGACGTGCCGCCAGCACGAGGTGTTCTACCTGGCCCGGGTGGCGGACGCCGTCGAGGTGTCCGCGGCGGGGTGGACCGAGGCCGAGCGGGAGCTGCTGGACGAGATGGCCTGGCTGACGCCGGCGCAGCTGCGCGACCAGCCGCTGGAGGTGTTCCCGCCGGAGCTGCCCGACGTCGTCGACCACCTGGTGTCGGGGTGGGACGGCGAGGTGCGCCACCTGGGTGTCCAGCTGGACGACTGAGTGGTTTTGTACCGTCCGTAAGAACTGACATTCTCAGAATGCACCGCGACGGTCAGCAGATGTCGTCTCGGCACCGTTGAATCGACCTAACGGGTTGTTCCCGGTGCATTTCCGGCGCCATTCTTCAAGGATTTCGGGTGACGCCCGTTCTGCCCGTGCAACGTAGAGCAACCGTGCTTAGCGTGAAACGCGCAGGGGACTCCTACGGAAGGCGCACGTCATGGAACGACTTACCAAGGCCGCGCTCGCGACGGGCGGTGCTGCCGTGCTGCTGCTCGGCGGTGCGGGGACGATCGCGTACTGGACGGCCGAGGGAACGGCGGACGGCCCCGACATCGTCTCCGGCAGCTTTACGGTGGCCGCGACGGCGTGTGACGACACGTGGACCCTTGATGACGACACCCCGCTGCCCGCTGACGGCGCGATCGTGCCAGGAGAGACGGTCAGCCTGGAATGCGTCTATACGATGGAAGCCGAAGGCGAGCACCTGGCGTTGGGCGGCGTGGAGGTGAGCGCGCCGGAATGGGTGGAGGAGAACGCCTTCACGGCAGAGCTGACCCTTGCCGAACCGGTGGTCACGGTGAACGGTGGCGAGGCGACCTTGCCGGCGCCGATCGTCACGGGCGACACGGTGGGAGTCCTTCTTGGCGTGACGTTCGACGGTGAGACCGCCACCAACGACTCCCAGTCGCCGACGGGGGCGGAGCTGACGGCCGCTCTGGCCGAGGTCACCGTGACCATGACACAGGCGCACGCGGAGGCGGCCGGCTGACATGCGAACCGTGCTCCTCTTCCTGGGGCGCGTCGCCGCAGTGGTCGTGATCGTGCTCGGTGGGGCGGCCCTGGCCGCCGGCGTGCTGGTGCCCCGACTCACCGGGGCGACCCCGTACGTGGTGCTCAGTGGATCGATGGCGCCGACTCTGCCTGCGGGGGCGCTGGTCGTCGTACGCCCGGTGGATCCTGCGGGTATCCGGACCGGCGATGTCATCACCTATCAGGTCCGCTCGGGCGAGCCCGTCGTGGCGACGCACCGCGTGGTCGGGATCGGTTCCACCGCTGCGGGCGAGCGCACCTTTCGAACGCGGGGCGATGCGAACGGTGCCGATGACGTACATCCGGTCCGGGCGGTCCAGGTGCAGGGGCGCCTCTGGTACTTCGTGCCCTACCTCGGCCGGGCCGGCACGTTGCTGACGGGTGAGCAGCGCGAGACGCTGACCGCCGTGCTCGCGGTCGGGCTGATCGGATACGCGGGCTGGCAGGTCCGTGCCGCGGTCCAGGAGCGTCGGGCCGTGACGCAGACCGCGGGGACCGGACCGACCGCGAGGCGGTCGAGCTCTGCACGGGGGTCGTCCGGCGGGTCCCGGGCCACGGGACTGGTCCTTGCCGTCGTGTTGTCCGGATCGGTATGGACACCAGGGGCGCCGGCGCGAGCGGAGGCGGGTGCGCCGGACCGACCACCATCGGTGGGGCTCAGCCTGGACGGCCGGACGTGGAACCAGGACAGTGTCTCGCCGCTGTTCGACAGGGGGATGCGGTGGGTCCCGGGCGATGTGGCGAGTGCGACCTTCTACGTGCGCAACGACTCGCGGGCTCCCGTTGCAGGGCAGGCAGAGGTGCTGATGGGGCCCGGATCCGAGGTGCTGACACGCGAGCTGTCCTTCCGCACCCGGCTCGCCGGTGCGGCGTGGCGTCACGGCGTGCGGTCGGCTCCGGTAGTGCTCGCGCCGGGTGACGTGGTCCCGGTGGACGTCGAGGTGGCGTTCGCGTCAGGAGCCATGAACGAGACTCAGAGGTCGCGCGTGGCGCTCGAGATCCGCGTCGCGCTGACGGACGTCGCGGTGCCGCCAGGGCAGGAGCCAGGTGCGCCGGTGGCCCCGGAGCAAGAACCGCTGGCCCCGACGGGAGCGAACCCGCTCGTTCTGCTGCTCCTGGCCGTGGCCGCGGTGCTTGCCGGGACGGCCCTGTGGAGGCGGCATGGCTGAGAGAAGGTACCGGGCAGGCGTCGTGGCGCTGCTCGTCCTGGCGCTCTGCGCGAGCGGTGGTGTCGCATGGGCGTGGTGGTCGGTCGCAGGGACGGCCCAGGCGCCGCCCGTGGCATCGGGCCGGCTGGACCTGACAGGTGGACCGGCGACCGGTCAGGAGTTCCTTGTGGGTCCGGGCGGCACTTGGTCCTACCCGGTGCTCACCCTGCCTGCGGCGCTCCCCGGGGAGAGCGTCGCGCGGGCGATGGTGCTGCGCGCCGGCGGGACCACCGACCTGACGGTCTCGGGCACGGTGTCGGCGGAGTCCGACGTGCTGGGGCCGGACCTCCTGGTCACCGTGACCCGGGACGGTGCGCCCAGCAACACGACGGTGGACGGGTTGCGAACCGGGACCTGCTCCGGAACCACCCTCGTCACCAGGCAGCCGGTCGGTACGACGCCGTCGACGTTCCTGCCTGGCACCTTCGCCGCGGCGGAGACCGTGATCACCCTGTGCGTGGTGCTCGGGCTCGACAGCGATGCGCCGAGCAGCGTGCAGAACCAGACCACCACGGTCGCGTTCGCGGTCTCCGCACGGCAGGCGGCGGCGCCATGAGACGTGCACGGTTGCGGCTGGTGATGGTGGCGCTGGCGCTGCTGCTGCTCGCGGGCGGTACGGTTTCGGCGTGGGCCTGGTGGACCGACCAGGGGACAGTGCGGTCCGGAGCCGTGGCGACGGCGGTCTTGCCCGCGCCGACCGCACGGTGCGGTGCGGTCGGCGTCGCATCGGTGAGGTTCGACTGGACCTCTGTGACCGGCGCGACGAGGTACGTGGTGCACTACGGGGCGAACGGCGCGCGTACGCAGGTGACCACGGGGACGAGCTTCCTCGCCCTGGACCTGATCGGGCAGGGCACGTTCTGGGTCACCGCACAGCGGCAGTTCACGGGCACCACGTGGACGTCGGTCCCGTCGAACCGGCTCACCTACACCGTGGCGGCGGTCTCGCTGTGCGGCTGAGGCCCCCGTCGGGCTCTGGCGCGCGCCGTAGAATGGTGGGTTGTGATCACCCCGACCATCGGCGTCCTCGCCCTGCAGGGCGACGTCCGCGAGCACCTGGTAGCCCTCGAGTCCGTGGGGGCGCGCGCCGTGACGGTGCGACGTCCCGCCGAGCTGACCGCCGTGGACGGCCTCGTCCTGCCCGGCGGCGAGTCCACGACGATCGACAAGCTGCTGCGCATCTTCGACCTGCGCGACCTGCTGCAGGCGCGCATCAAGGAGGGCCTGCCGGTCTACGGCTCGTGCGCGGGGATGATCCTTCTCGCCGACCGGATCCTGGACGGCACGGCCGACCAGCAGACGGTGGGCGGCATGGACGTCGTGGTGCGGCGCAACGCGTTCGGCCGCCAGGTCGACTCGTTCGAGACGGACCTCGAGCTCACGGGAATCTCCGACGTCGGTGACGGCGGCCCGGTGCGCACCGCGTTCATCCGCGCGCCCTGGATCGAGGAGGCCGGCCGGGACGTCGAGGTGCTGGCGCGCATCCCGGCTGTGGATACGCAAGGCCGTCCGGTGGCGGCCGCCGGTAGAATTGTCGCAGCACGGCAGGGGCCGCTGCTCGCCACCGCGTTCCACCCCGAGATCACGGGGGACACGCGTGTGCACGGGCTGTTCGCCGGCATGGTTGCGGGCGGCTGAGCGGTCGTCCCGGTACCGTTCGACGCCACTGCACCAGTCACCGCACACGAGTCACCGTAAACGCAAGGAGTCAGGTAAAGGCATGTCAGGTCACTCCAAGTGGGCCACGACCAAGCACAAGAAGGCCGCGATCGACGCCAAGCGCGGCAAGCTCTTCGCGAAGCTGATCAAGAACATCGAGGTCGCGGCGCGGACGGGCGGGGGCGACCTCGCCGGTAACCCGACGCTGTTCGACGCGGTCCAGAAGGCGAAGAAGTCGTCGGTCCCCAACGACAACATCGATCGTGCGGTCAAGCGCGGCTCCGGCGAGGGCGCCGACGCCGTCGACTACCAGACGATCATGTACGAGGGCTACGGCACGAACGGCATCGCCGTCCTGGTGGAGTGCCTCACCGACAACAAGAACCGCGCCGCCTCCGAGGTGCGCCTGGCGTTCTCCCGCAACGGCGGCAACCTCGCCGACCCGGGATCGGTGTCGTACCTGTTCTCCCGCAAGGGCCTGATCGTGGTGCCGAAGGCCGACGGGGTGGGCGAGGACGAGGTCATGCTCGCCGCGCTCGACGCCGGCGCCGAGGACGTCACCGACCAGGGCGAGGTCATCGAGGTCCTCACCGAGGCCACCGACCTGGTGTCCGTGCGCACGGCCATCCAGGAGGCCGGCATCGAGTACGACTCGGCCGACGTGATCTTCCACCCCTCCATGCAGGTCGAGGTGGACGTCGAGGGCGCCCGCAAGATCATGCGCCTCATCGACGCGCTCGAGGACAGCGACGACGTGCAGAACGTCTACGCCAACTTCGACGCGAGCGACGAGGTCATGGCGGCACTCGACGACGAGGAGTGACGCAGGCGAGTCGTCGCAGCACCGCGGAACGCGCATGAGAGGGTTTCCTCCGTGCGCGTTCTCGGTGTTGACCCCGGTCTGACCAGGTGCGGCGTCGGAGTCGTCGACTCCCTGCCGGGACGCCGCGCCCGGATGGTGGCCGTCGGCGTGATCCGGTCGGACGCCGACCTCTCGACCGACCTGCGCCTGCTCCGGATCGCCGAGGGCCTGGACCGGTGGCTCGACGAGCACGTGCCCGACGTGGTCGCGGTCGAGCGGGTCTTCGCGCAGCACAACGTCGGCACGGTGATGGGCACCGCCCAGGCGGCGGGCCTGGCCATGGTGGCGGCCGCCCGGCGGAACGTGCCCGTCGCGCTGCACACCCCGTCCGAGGTGAAGGCCGCGGTGACCGGTTCCGGCCGCGCCGACAAGGCCCAGGTGACGACCATGATCACCCGCATCCTCGACCTCGAGGAGGCGCCCCGGCCGGCCGACGCCGCCGACGCCCTCGCGCTCGCCGTCTGCCACCTGTGGCGTCCCGCCGGGGCCCTGCAGGGCGGCGACCGGCACGAGCTCACGCCCGCCCAGCGGGCCTGGGCCGCCGCAGAACAGGCCGCCAAGCAGCGCCCCCGACGCTGACGGCCTGCCTCGCCCCGCCGCATGCCGACTGCAGACTTCCTCGCCCGGGAGCTGTCGACTGCAGAGTTCCTGACGCCCTCGGGGGCGCCAGGCGTCATCAACTCTGCAGTCGACGGGCGGCGCCGCCGCGGGCGGGAGACACCCGGCGTGGGGGGCCGGCGCCGGCGTGCCGGGTTGTTAGGGTTCTCGCACGGGCGTTCGACCCGTGAACGGCACGCACAGCCGGAGAGCACGCTGAGGAGGGGGAGCCCGTGATCGCCTCGCTGACCGGGACGGTGGCCCACGTGGGCCTGGACCGCGCGGTGGTGGACGTCGGCGGCGTCGGCTACCTCGTGCACGCCACGCCCACGACGCTCGCCACGCTACGCCACGGCGAGACGGCCACCGTCGCCACCAGCATGGTCGTCCGCGAGGACTCGATGACCCTGTACGGGTTCGGCGACGCCGACGAGCGGGACGTGTTCGAGGTGGTGCAGACGGTCTCCGGCGTCGGCCCGCGCCTCGCGCTCGCGATGCTCGCGGTGCACACCCCCGACGCCCTGCGCCGCGCGGTCGCGGGGGAGGACCTCGCCGCCCTCACCCGCGTGCCCGGCATCGGCAAGAAGGGCGCCCAGCGGATCGTCCTGGAGCTGGGCGACCGGCTCGGGCCCGCGACCGGCACCGGGACCGCGGGGCCCACGCCCGACGCCGCGCCGGTCGTCGGCGACCACACCGAGCGGGTCGTGGAGGCCCTGACCGGCCTCGGCTGGCCTGCCAAGCAGGCCGACGAGGCCGTCGCGAAGGTGCTGGCCGAGACCGGCGCCGAGACGGTCGCCGCCGACGAGGTGGCGTCCACGCTGCGCGCCGCGCTGCGCCTGCTGGGAGGCCACCGTGGCTGAGGTCTCGACCGAGGCGGACGGTACGGGGCGCATCGTCGCCCCCAGCGCCGACGAGGTCGAGCGTGCCGCCGAGGCCGCGCTGCGCCCCAAGCGGCTCGACGACTTCGTGGGCCAGCAGGTCGTGCGCGACCAGCTCTCCCTCGTGCTCCAGGCCGCCCTCGCCCGCGGCAACCCGCCCGACCACGTGCTCCTGTCCGGCCCGCCCGGCCTGGGCAAGACCACCCTGGCCATGATCATCGCGGGCGAGCTCGAGTCCCACCTGCGGCTCACCAGCGGCCCGGCCATCCAGCACGCCGGCGACCTCGCCGCCGTCCTGTCCTCCCTGGAGGAGGGCGACGTGCTGTTCATCGACGAGATCCACCGGCTCGCCCGGCCCGCCGAGGAGCTCCTGTACGTCGCCATGGAGGACTTCCGGGTCGACGTCGTGGTCGGCAAGGGCGCCGGCGCCTCCGCGATCCCGCTCGCCCTGCCCCGGTTCACCGTGGTCGGCGCCACCACCCGCTCCGGCCTGCTGCCCGCCCCGCTGCGCGACCGCTTCGGGTTCACCGGCCACATGGACTACTACTCGGCCGCGGAGCTGGAACGCGTGATCCTGCGCTCCTCCGGGCTGCTCGGAGTCCACCTCGAGCACGCGGCCGCCCACGAGATCGCCGGCCGCTCCCGCGGCACCCCCCGCATCGCCAACCGGCTGCTGCGCCGTGTGCGCGACTGGGCACAGGTGCGCGGCGACGGCCGGCTCGACCTGCACGCCGCCCGGTCGGCCCTGGAGGTCTACGAGGTGGACCCCATCGGCCTGGACCGCCTCGACCGCGCCGTCCTCACCGCGCTGTGCACCCGGTTCGGTGGCGGCCCCGTGGGCCTGTCCACCCTCGCCATGACCGTGGGGGAGGAGGCCGAGACCGTCGAGACCGTCGCGGAGCCCTACCTCGTGCGCGAGGGGCTGATCGGCCGCACCCCGCGCGGCCGCGTGGCCACGCTCGCCGCCTGGGAGCACCTGGGCCTCACGCCGCCCCCGCAGCAGGGAACGCAGGGAACTTTGCCCGAGCTCTGACGTTGTCCCAGTGGCGCCGTCCGCCGCGATCCGAGGATTCGCCCCGAGCACTACACTGGTGGGGTCCTCGTCGTACCTGTGCGTGACGTGCGTGCGTGGCACACCCGACCCAGCAATCGAACAGGACCATCCACTGTGGACCCCACATTCCTCATCCTCATCGCGATCCTCCTCGTGGTGATGTTCTTCATGTCCTCCCGCACCCGCAAGCAGCAGCGCGAGGCGGCCGAGTTCCGGAACAACCTCACGATCGGGACCAAGGTCATGACCGCCTCCGGCATGATCGGCACCGTCGTCGACGTCGACGAGTCCACGGACCAGGTGACCATCGAGTCCTTCCCGGGCAGCCCCACGACCTGGCTCCGCGCCGCCATCGCGAAGAAGATCGACGAGCCCGTCGCCGACGACGACGCGGCCGATGAGGCCGACGTCACATCGAACAGCGAAACGGCAAGTACCATCACCCCGGACGCGAACGACGTTCCCGACGATCTCTCCGGCCTGGACACCGCCCAGCGCGAGTACCGGGAGCAGCAGCGACGGGACGCCGACGCGGACGGCAAGTGACGGCCGCGCCGTCCGGTGACCCCGGACGGCGCCGAACCCGCGTCGGACGTACCCCGGCGCGCACACGAGAAGAGACAGACGTTGGCGACTGACACCCGGCGCTCGCGGCCGGTTCGCACGATCGTGCTCCTCACGATCCTGACGATCCTGCTGCCCTTCGGCGCCCTCTTGGCAGGTTGGCAGCTCGACGGTAAGTCGAGCGACAATCCGGACGGCGCGAGCCTGGCCCCCGGTCTGGCCCTCGATCTTCAGGGCGGCACCCAGGTCATCCTGAGGGCCGTCACCTCTGACGGATCCGAGGTCACCCCGGAGGCGATGGAGGAGGCCATCGGGGTCATCCGGCAGCGTGTCGACGCCAACGGCGTCACCGAGGCCGAGATCTCCAGCCAGGGCGCACGGCAGATCGTGGTCGAGATCCCGGGCGAGGTCGACGACGAGACCGTCGCGCTGATCTCCAAGGCCGCGCAGATGAAGTTCCGCCCGGTCCTGACGATCGGCAACCCGACCCCCACGGTGCAGCCCTCGGCCAGCCCGTCCGCGTCCGGCGACGCCGCCGACGACGCGGGCGCGGAGGGCGAGGGTGCCGAGGGTGAGGGCACCGAGGGCGACGCCGCGGAGGGCGAGGAGGCCCCCGGCGGGTTCACCCCGGACGAGATCGCCGAGCAGGAGGCGGCCGTCGAGGCCGCCACCGACGCCTCCGACCTGGCCCAGATCACGCCGTCGGTGCAGGCCGCCTTCGACGAGCTCGACTGCACCAACCCGGAGAACCTGCAGGGCGGTGGCGGCGACCGGCCCGACCTCCCGCTGGTCACCTGCGACCAGACGGGCGTCGCGAAGTACGTGCTCGGTCCGGTCGAGGTGGACGGCACCGACCTCAGCTCGGCGACGTCCGGCCTCATCCCGAACGCGAACGGCACCGTCTCGAACGTCTGGGGCGTCAGCCTCGACCTCAACTCCGAGGGTGCCCGGAACTTCCGGGAGAGCACGGAGCGGCTCTTCACGCTCGAGCAGCCCCGCAACCAGTTCGCGATCGTGCTCGACAGCCTGGTGGTCTCCGCCCCGAGCATCAACGAGCCGATCACCAACGGCCAGGCGAGCATCTCCGGCTCGTTCACGCAGAGCACGGCCGCGACGCTGGCCAACCAGCTCAGCTTCGGTTCGCTGCCGCTGACCTTCGAGGTCGAGGGGCAGAACCAGATCTCGGCCACCCTGGGTTCGGAGCAGCTGCAGCGCGGCCTGTTCGCCGGCCTCATCGGCCTCGCGCTGGTCGTCGTGTACTCGCTCTTCCAGTACCGCACGCTCGGCATGCTGACCGTGGCCTCGCTGGTCGTGGCCGCCGCCATGACCTACGTGGTGATCGCGCTCCTGAGCTGGGGCATCGGCTACCGCCTGTCCCTGCCGGGTGTCGCCGGTCTGATCGTGGCCATCGGCTTCACCGCGGACTCGTTCATCGTGTACTTCGAACGTATCCGTGACGAGCTGCGGGACGGCCGCTCGCTGCGGCTGGCCGTCCAGCGCGGCTGGACCCGCGCCCGGCGCACGATCTACGCCGCGAAGGCCGTGAACCTGCTCTCCGCGGTCATCCTGTACTTCATGACGGTCGGCGGTGTGCGCGGCTTCGCGTTCACGCTGGGTCTGACGACGATCATCGACGTCATGGTGGTCATCTGGTTCACCCACCCGGTCATGGAGCTGCTCGCCAAGGTGCCGTTCTTCCGCGACGGGCACAAGGCGTCCGGCCTGTCGGCCGACCGTATCGAGTCGCCACCGCGGTACCGCGGTGCGGGCCGCTTCTCCGGCCCGGCCACGGCCGACGCCCCCGTCGACGCACCGCAGGACGAGCGCGAGCTCGTCACGGCGCAGTCCGTGGCCCCGGCGCCCCGGGTGACGGAGGACGGCCGCAGGATGACGATCGCGGAGCGGCGTGCCGCCGAGCGCAAGGCTGCCGCGGGGTCCGCAGAGACGACCCAGCCGGCTCAGAACGAGGAGAAGCGCTGATGGCTGCACGCGGCTTTGCCCAGTGGGGCAACGACCTCTACACCGGACGCCGGTCGTACCCGATCATCCAGAAGCGCGGCATCTGGTTCTCGATCGTGGCGCTGTTCTCCGCCGCCTCGATCCTGGTGCTGGTCTTCCAGGGCCTGAACCTCGGTATCGACTTCCGCGGCGGGTCCGAGTTCACCGTCTCGGGGGCATCCAGCACCGACGAGGACCTGGCGATCGATGCGGTGGCCACCGTGGCACCCGGCGAGGAGCCGCACATCACCCAGGTCGGCGCGAACGCCGTCCGCGTGCAGGTCTCCGAGCTCGACGACCAGCAGACCGACCAGGTCGCAGAGGCGCTGGCCGACGCGTACGGCGTGGACGTCAACGAGGTCACGTCGAACTTCATCGGCCCCACCTGGGGCCAGTCGGTGAGCCTGCGCGCGCTGTGGGGCACCGTGGCGTTCGTCGCGGCCGCCGCGATCTTCATGGCGATCTACTTCCGGGCCTGGCGCATGTCCGTGGCCGCGATCGTCGCGATGCTCGCGGACGTGCTCATCTCGGCCGGCGTCTACGCGGTGATCGGCTGGGAGGTCACGCCGTCGACCATCATCGGCTTCCTGACGATCCTCGGCTTCTCGCTGTACGACAAGATGGTCGTCTTCGACAAGGTCCGTGAGAACACGGACACGGTGCTCGAGCAGACCCGCAGCACGTACGCCGAGCGGGCCAACCTCGCGGTGAACCAGACCCTGGTCCGGTCCATCAACACCTCGGTGGTCGCGCTGCTCCCGGTGGCGGGCATCCTCTTCGTCGGCGGCTTCCTGCTGGGGGCCGGCACGCTGAAGGACATCTCCCTGTCGCTGTTTGTCGGCATCGCCGCGGGCGCCCTGTCGTCGCTGTTCCTGGCCACGCCGCTGGACGTGGCGCTGCGGGAGCGCGAGCCCAAGATCGCCGCGCACACGAAGAAGGTCATGGACCTGCGGGCCGGCCTCGTGGCCGACGGCGCGGACGAGTCCGTCCTGGCCGCCGCCGCGTCCGGTTCGGCCCAGCTCGTCCCGGGGCATCACCAGGGTCAGTCCGCCCAGCCCAGGCGGCGCCGGTAGGCTCCGCCTCGTGGCAGACGACATGACCGACGTCGCCCTCTCCGGCCTGCTGCCGGAGAGGGCGACGCGCGTTCGCGAGCTGATCGCGGACGTCCCTGACTTCCCGTCCCCCGGCATCCTGTTCAAGGACATCACGCCGCTCCTGGCCGACGCCGAGGGCCTGGCCGACGTCGTGGAGGCGTTCACCCGCCTGGCGCTGGCCGACGGCGTCGACGTGGTGGCCGGCATGGAGGCCCGGGGCTTCCTGTTCGGCGCCCCCGTGGCGCACGCGCTCGGCCTGGGGTTCCTGCCCCTGCGCAAGGCGGGCAAGCTGCCGCCGCCCACCGAGAGCGTGTCCTACGACCTGGAGTACGGGTCGGCGGCCATCGAGCTGCGCTCGGGAACACTGACCCCGGGTGCGCGCGTTCTCATCATCGACGACGTCCTGGCCACCGGCGGCACCGCCGCGGCGGCGGCACAGCTGGTGGAGCAGTGCGGAGGAGTGGTCGCCGGGCTCGCATTCCTGCTCGAGCTGGACGCACTCCACGGCCGGGAGAGGCTGACCGGCCGCAACGTCGATACTCTCCTGCGGGTGAGCACACCGTCCGGTGGATGACCCGGCCGGGTCGGGGAATAGAGGTCCAGGGCTAGACTGGCGACTCCGGGTTCGACCCGGGGAAGGAGGCGCGTACATGGCTGAGAACACGGTGTCACGCGCTCCGGTGCCCGAGAAGAACGCGCCGACGCCTCCGGGCGGCAACCGGATGCGGAACCGGCTCGCGCGGCTCGGCGTCCGCAACGTGGGCGGCGGGACACCGGCGGCCATCGAGCCGCTGCTCCAGGCGATCCGCAGCAACCACCCCAAGGCTGACGTGGCGCTCATCGAGCGCGCCTACGTGGTCGCGGAGAAGGCGCACCGCGGGCAGATGCGCAAGAGCGGCGACCCGTACATCACGCACCCCGTCGCGGTCTCGACGATCCTCGCGGAGCTCGGCTTCGAGGGGACGACGATCGCGGCCGCGCTGCTGCACGACACGGTGGAGGACACCGACTACGCGCTGGACACCCTGCGCGCCGACTTCGGGGACGACGTCGCGCTGCTGGTGGACGGCGTCACGAAGCTCGACAAGGTGAAGTACGGCGACGCGGCCCAGGCCGAGACCGTGCGCAAGATGGTCGTGGCCATGGCCAAGGACATCCGCGTGCTGGTCATCAAGCTCGCCGACCGCCTGCACAACGCCCGCACGTGGAAGTACGTGCCGTCGAAGTCGGCGGAGCGCAAGGCGCGCGAGACCGTCGAGATCTACGCGCCGCTGGCCCACCGGCTGGGCATGAACACCATCAAGTGGGAGCTGGAGGACCTGTCCTTCCAGACCCTGTACCCCAAGGTGTACGACGAGATCGTGCACCTGGTGGCCGAGCGTGCGCCCGCCCGCGAGGAGTACCTCGGCGTGGTGCGCGGGCAGATCGAGTCCGACCTGCGCAGCGCCAAGATCAAGGCCACGGTGACGGGCCGGCCGAAGCACTACTACTCGATCTACCAGAAGATGATCGTGCGCGGGCACGACTTCGCGGAGATCTACGACCTCGTCGGCACCCGCGTCCTGGTGGACACGGTGCGCGACTGCTACGCGGCGCTCGGCGCCATGCACGCGCGGTGGAACCCGGTCCCCGGCCGGTTCAAGGACTACATCGCGATGCCGAAGTTCAACATGTACCAGTCGCTGCACACGACGGTGATCGGCCCGGGCGGGAAGCCCGTGGAGATCCAGATCCGCACGCACGACATGCACCGCCGCGCCGAGTACGGCGTGGCCGCGCACTGGAAGTACAAGGAGAAGACGCCGCCGGGTGGGGGCGCCGACCCGAAGAACCAGGACATGGCCTGGCTGCGCCAGCTCGTGGACTGGCAGCGCGAGACCGCCGACCCCGCGGAGTTCCTCGACTCGCTGCGGTTCGAGATCGGCGGCGACGAGGTCTACGTGTTCACGCCGAAGGGCCAGGCGATGGCCCTGCCGGGCGGCGCGACACCGGTCGACTTCGCCTACGCCGTGCACACCGAGGTGGGGCACCGCACCATGGGTGCCCGCGTCAACGGCCGGCTCGTGCCGCTGGACTCGCCGCTCGAGAACGGCGACGTGGTCGACATCCTGACCTCCAAGTCGGAGACTGCGGGGCCGAGCCGCGACTGGCTCGGGTTCGTGAAGTCGCCGCGCGCCCGCAACAAGATCCGGCAGTGGTTCACCAAGGAGCGCCGCGAGGAGGCCGTCGAGACCGGCAAGGACTCGATCGCCAAGGCGATGCGCAAGCAGGGCCTGCCGATCCAGCGCCTCATGTCGCACGAGGCGCTGGTCGGGGTTGCGAACGAGATGAACTACCAGGACGTCTCGGCGCTGTACGCGGCGGTCGGCGAGGGGCAGATCTCGTCGGCGCACGTCGTGGACAAGCTGGTCAAGGCCCTCGGCGGGGCGGACGGCGCGGAGGAGGACGTCGCGGAGGCGGCCCGCCCCGGCGGGCTCACGGCCCGGCGCGTGCGCTCGGGCGACCCGGGCGTCATGCTCAAGGGCAACGACTCCTCCGACGTGTGGGTCAAGCTCGCCAAGTGCTGCACGCCGGTGCCGGGCGACGACATCGTCGGCTTCGTGACGCGCGGCCAGGGCGTGAGCGTGCACCGCACCGACTGCGTGAACCTGGACGGCCTGCGCAAGCAGCCGGAACGCCTGGTCGACGTCGAGTGGACCCAGGGCGCCAACACGATGTTCCTGGTGCAGATCCAGGTCGAGGCGCTGGACCGCTCGCGGCTCCTGTCGGACGTGACGCGCGTGCTGTCCGAGAACCACGTGAACATCCTGTCGGCGTTCGTCTCGACGTCGGACGACCGGCTCGCCGTCTCCCGGTTCATCTTCGAGATGGCCGAGCCGGCGCACCTCGCGACCGTCCTCTCGGCGGTCCGCAAGGTCGAGGGCGTCTTCGACGTCCACCGCATCACGGGCACGAAACCGGTGGAACGCCCCCAGCTCCCGGTCTGATCCCGCACTCAGCGGGCGGTCGGGGCGCCCGGCAGGAGCGTGGCGAGGTCGTAGCCGACCGGCTCGTCGAGCTGCTCGTACGTGCACGACCCCGGGTCACGGTCCGGGCGCCAGCGCTTGAACTGCGCGGTGTGCCGGAACCGGCTGTTCTCCATGTGGTCGTAACCCACCTCGAGCACCCGCTCGGCGCGCAGGGGAGTGAACGACAGGTCCTTGCCCGCGCTCCAGCGGGACTGTGCGCCCGGCAGCCTGTCCCCGGCCTCGGCGCCCGCAGGGTCGGTCCACCCGTGCCAGGGATGCTCCTCCGCGGCCGGCGTACCGGGCTCGACGACGAGCGGGGCCAGCTCCTCCACCAGCTCGGCCCGCCGGGCGGCCGAGAAGGACGCCGCGACCCCGACGAACTGGAGGCGGGGCTCGGGCCCGTCCTCGTCCCAGAGGCCGAGCAGCAGCGACCCCACCAGCGGCGCCTGCTCCGTCGAGGTCTTGTGCAGGCGGTAGCCGGCCAGAACCACGTCGGCCGTGCGGGAGTGCTTGATCTTCAGCATGGCGCGCTTGTTCGGCGCGTACGCGCCGTCCGCGGGCTTGGCGACGACGCCGTCCAGCCCCGCGCCCTCGAACGAGTCGAACCACCCCTCCGCCACCGCCGCGTCCTGCGTGCGGGGCGTCGCGAAGACCAGCGGGCCGGAGAGCCCCAGACCGTCCAGCGCCGCGACCCGTTCGGACAGGGGCCGGTCCATGAGCGGGTCGTCGCCCAGGGCCAGCACGTCGAACACCACGAGCGCGGCCGGTGTGGTCTCCGCGAGCATGGTCACCCGGGACGCCGCCGGGTGGATCCGCTGCGACAGCAGGTCGAAGTCCAGGTGCGCCGCGCCGCCGTCGGGCGCCCGCGCGATCACGATCTCGCCGTCCACGACGCAGCGTTCCGGCAGGGCCTCCCGGACGGCCGCGACGACGTCCGGGAAGTAGCGGTCCATGGGCTTGCCGTTGCGGGAGTCGATCCGCACCTCGTCTCCGTCGCGGTAGACGATCGCGCGGAAACCGTCCCACTTCGGCTCGTAGACCCAGGCGGGTCCGGCGCCGGTGACGGACTGTGCGGGTACCGACGCCACGCTCTTGGCGAGCATCGGCCGCACCGGGGGCTGCACGGGCAGGTGGAGAGTGGTCACAGGACGAGCCTGCCTCAGCGCGGCGTGTACCGCAGGTAGACGCTCCCGTCGGAGAACGTGCGGATGTCCGCGAGGCGCAGGCCGAGACGGGCCCCGGGCGGCAGCGCCGCGAGTCCGCCGCCCACCACCTCGGGGAAGACGATGAAGCGGAAGTCGTCGATCAGACCTTGCCGGATGGCCTCGGCGGCCAGCGTCGGCCCGCCGACGGCGGTGACCCCGGGCCGCTCGTCCGCGATCCGCCGCAGGTCGGCCGGCCGCAGGTCACGGATGATCCGGGTGCGCTTCGAGGTGACGGCCTTCTGCGGCAGCGTGGACGACGCGACGAACTTGTCGGCGGCGCGCCAGATGCTCGCGAACCGGGCGTGCACGGGATTGTTGCCGTACTGCTCCTCGTAGGTCTCCCAGAAGACCTGCGTGCGGTACATGTCGCGGCCCAGCACGTACGTGGAGACGTCAGCCTCCATCTCGTTGACGAACGCGTGCACCTCGTCCGTCGGCATCGCCCAGTCGAACTTCCCCTCGGTGTCGGCCGTGTACCCGTCGGCGGACATGTTCGCCCAGTAGCGCAGAGTTCCCATGGCCCTATCCGACCACGGAGCCGGACAAAACTCCTCGATCGTGCACGTGCGAGTCACGGCGGGCTGCGCCATCGTGGCAGGGAACGACCACCCCGAGCGTGATCCCGAGCGGGAGGAGCAGCCATGCCGAAGCGTGATCCGGGTCCGAGCGTCAAGGACAAGGAGCTGTACGAGAAGCTGCGCGACGAGGGCAGCTCGAAGGAGAAGTCCGCGCGCATCGCCAACGCTGCCGCCGGATCGTCCCGCAAGAGCGTCGGGCGCAAGGGCGGCAAGGCGGGCGACTACGACGACTGGACCGTCGAGCACCTGCGCAAGCGGGCCGCCGAGATCGGCATCCCGGGCCGCTCGTCGATGCGCAAGAACGAGCTGATCAAGGCGCTGCGCTCGCACTGAGCGCGGCTCAGTCCTCCGACCGGACCCGGTCCTTGGCCCGGCTCGGCTGGACCCGCTTCGGCTCACCCGGCATCTTCGGGTACTCCGGCGGATAGGGCAGGTCACCGAGGCCCTCGGCCTCGTCGCGGGCCGCGAGCTCCAGCGCCGCCTCCAGGGAGCAGTCCAGGGCCGGGTCCCGGTCCGCGCGGAGCGGGGCGAACAGGTCGCCCCGCTCCGCGAACCGGTCCGGCGCCGTCAGCACGTCGAAGTCGTCCGGGTGCACGTCGGCGACCTCGTCCCAGTCCAGCGGCATCGACACGGTCGCGCGCCCGTTCGCGCGGATCGAGTACGCCGACGCGATGGTGCGGTCGCGCGCCATCTGGTTGTAGTCCACGAAGATCGCCTCGCCACGCTCCTCCTTCCACCACCGCGTGGTCACCTTCCCCGGCAGGCGCCGCTCCAGCTCCCGCCCGACGGCGATCGTGGCGCGTCGCGCCTCGGTGAACGACCACCGCGGCTCCAGAGGGACGAACACGTGCAGGCCCCGCCCGCCCGACGTCTTGGGGTACCCCGTCAGACCCAGCTCGCCCAGCAGCTCCCGCAGGTGCGGGGCCACCGCCGCGGCGTCGTCGAAGTCCGTGCCCGGCTGCGGGTCCAGGTCGATCCGGAGCTGGTCCACCGCCTCGACGTCGTCCCGGCGCACCGGCCACGGGTGGAACGTCAGCGTGCCCATGTTCGCCGCCCAGGCCACCACCGCCGGCTCCGTGGGGCACACCTCGTCGGCCGTGCGACCCGACGGGAAGGCGATGGTCGCCGTCTCGACGTACGGCGGGGCACCCTGCGGGATGCGCTTCTGGTAGAAGCCGTCACCCTTCGGGTCGTCCGGCTTCGGCGTGCGCGTCGCCAGGTGCGCACCCTCGTGCCAGCCCTTCGGCCAGCGCTCCAACGTCGTCGGACGGTGCAGCAGCGCCCCGGTGATCCCGTCCGCCACCGCGACGAAGTACTCGACCACCTGCAGCTTGGTGATGCCGCGGGGGAACACGACACGGTCAGGGCTCGTGACGCGCACCGTGCGGCCAGCGACATCGAGCTCCACGGCGGGGGTCTTGGATGCGGCCATGGTCCGAAACTAGCGTCCCAGCAGCTCTCTCGCCGCCGCGAGCGCCCGGTGCGCCGCGGGCCGGCCGACCACGCGGGCACGCTGGTCGAGCAGCCGGGCCGCGCGACGCAGGTCAGCACCCCGCCCCGCCAGCGCGACGAGCAGCGGCACCGCGGCCTCCGCACCCACGGTGCGGGCGACGTCGACCGCGGTGCGCGTCAGGCTCGTGACCGCCACACCCGCCAGCCGCACCGTGTCGGACGCCAGACCCGGCGTCCGCCGGACCAGCAGGCCCGGGCGGGCCGTGGGGCAGTGCGTCCCGGGGGCGTACGCCACCTCCACGGGCGCACCCGGCGGCCACGTGGCGGCCGGCCCGCCGGCGTACCAGCCCGTGTGCACCCACGCGGCCGTCGCGGCCGCCAGCACGCACCGGGACGGGACGACGCGCGCGAGGGCCGGCGCCCGGTGCCGCGGCTCGACGACGGTGCCCGCGCCGACCCCCGCGCCGTCGTACAGCTCGACCAGCACGCCGGAGCGGCGCAGGTCCGCCCACGCGACCCGGCCACCCACGTGCGCGGGCGTGACCAGCAGGGGCGCGGGGGCCGGGCGGACGTCCAGGAGCGCGGCGAGCGACGACGACATCCCCTGAACCTATGCGCAGCGGGCCCGGTCGCGCAGTGCACGACCGGGCCCGCTGTGGACGACGTCCTCGGGCGTCAGCCCCGGGAGTCCTCGGCGGCCTTGACGACCTGCTCCAGCCAGGAGCGGCGCGCCGTGACCGCGGCCTCCAGCTCGGCCACCTTCCGCTTGTCGCCCTTGGCCTGGGCGGCGGCGAGGTCGGCCTCGAGACCGGCGATCGCGGCCTCCAGCTGTGCGGCGGCGCCCTCGGCACGCGCCCGCGTCTCCGGGTTGGTGCGGCGCCACTGCGCCTGGTCGGCGTCACGGATCGCGGTCTCGACCGCACGCAGCCGACCCTCGACACGCTGGATGTCGCCGCGGGGCACCTTGCCGGCCTCCTCCCAGCGCTCCTGGATGTTGCGCAGCGCGGCCTTGGCCTTGTTCAGGTCCTTGACCGGGACCAGCGCCTCCGCCTCGACGAGCAGCTCCTCCTTGACCTTGAGGTTCTCGCCGTACTCCGCGTCGATCACCGCGTTCTCGGCGTCCCGGGCCTGGAAGAACCGGTCCTGCGCGGCCCGGAACCGGGCCCACAGGGCGTCGTCGTCCTTGCGGGACGCGCGCCCCGCCGCCTTCCATCGCGCCATGAGGTCGCGGTAGGCACCGGCCGTGTAGCCCCAGTCCGTGCTGGTCGAGAGCGCCTCGGCCTCGGACACCAGCTTCTCCTTCTCGATCTTCGCGGCGCTGTTGCGCTGCTCCAGGTCGGCGAAGAAGTGCCGGCGCTCGCGGTCGAACGCCGTGCGCGCGTGGCTGAACCGCTTCCAGAGGGACTCCTCCGTGGGGCGGTCGATGCGCGGACCGGACCGCTGGGCCTCCTTCCAGCGGTCCAGCAGGGAGCGCAGCTCCTCGCCGGCGGGGCGCCACTGCATCTTGTTCGGGTCGGTCGCCGCGATCTTCTCGGCGGCCTCCACGATCGCGGTGCGGGCGGCGACGGCCTCGGCCTTCGCGGCGGCCCGCGCCGCCTCCAGGGCGGCACGGCGCTCGGCCGCACGGCCCCGCAGGGCCTCGACCCGGGCGCGCAGGCCGTCCAGGTCGCCGACGGCGGCCGGCTCCGCGGTCTCCTCGCCCAGCTTCTGCAGGGTCTGGTCGATCTCCCGCACCGACAGGTCGGCGCTCTCCAGGCGGGCCTCGAACAGCCCGACCTTCGCGTTCAGGTCCAGGTACCGGCGCACGTACAGCGCGAGCGCCTCCGGGGTGCTCACGCCGGGGAACTGGCCCACGACGCGCTCACCGGCGGCCTCGCGCACGTAGACCGTACCCTCGTCGTCCACGCGGCCGAACTTCTCGGCCTCGGCGTGCGCGACGGCGTCGGCGGCGGCGGGCACGACCGGTGCCGGTGCGGCGGCCGGGGTTGCCTGCGCGGCCGGAGCCGCCGGGGTGCCGGGCTTGCGCGGCCGGGGCCGGGCCAGTGCGGCGGGCGACGGGATGGCGGACGGCTTCGGCGTGGGTTCCGGGGCCTGGGCCGCGGGTGCGTCGGCCGGAGCGTCGGCCTGCTCGGAGGTCTCCGCCGCCGGGGTCTCGGCGGCGGGTGCTTCCGCGGGCGCGTCGTCGGTCGCCGCCGGGGGCTCGGACGCCTCTGCCGGTCCCGGTGCGTCCTCGGCGACCGGCTGCTCGGCCGGTGCCTCCGTGGCGGTCGCGGTCTCTGCGGCCGCGGCCTCCTCGGCCGGCGCCTCCGTGGCGGTGGGCTCCTCGGTCGCGGCTGCCTCTGCCTCCGGCTCGGCCGCCACCTCCGCGGGCGCGTCCGCCGTCTCCGCGGCAGGTGCCTCTTCCGCGGCTGCCTCTTCCGCGGGTACCTCTTCGGCAGGGGCCTCCTCGGCAGCCTCAGGAGTCGCGTCCACCGCGGTCCCGGACTCGGCGGCCTCGGGCGCGGCGTCCGCTGCCGGAGCCTCCTCGGCGCTGTCCGCCGCGCTCACCGCCTCGGCGGGGGCGTCGGCTGCGGTCGGAGTCTCGGCCACGGGCTCGGCGGGCACGTCCTGCTGGACGGGCTCGGACGAGCGTGAAGTGGGTTCGCTCACTGGGTCTCAACTCCTTCGATGGTGACGGGGTTGGCGGGTGCGCCGTCGGTGACACCGGCCGCGGCCCCCTCGTCAGCGACTGCCCGGACGAAGTCCAGGCCGGATGTGATCGTGCCGAAGACCGTGTACCCGCCGGCGTCGTCGGACGGGATGGTCGATTCCTCGTAGACGAGGAAGAACTGGGAGCCCATGGACTCGCCGTCGCCGCCCACGCGGGCCATGGCAACGGTACCCGCGGGGTAGACGCCGTCCTCCGGGTCGTTCTCGATCGGGCCGAAGCTGTAGCCCGGGCTGCCGGAGCCGCTGGCCGTCGGGTCGCCGCACTGGAGCACGTAGATGTTCTGCGTGGTGAGGCGGTGGCAGGAGGTGTCGTCGAAGTACCCCTCCTGGGCCAGGCTGACGAAGTTGGCGACCGCCTGCGGCGCCGCGGAGCCGTCGAGCTCCATGACGATGTCGGACTCCGTGTCCCCCGAGCACGCCCGCAGCGTCACGGTCCAGGTCCGGTCCTCGGCGACCGACGGTTCGGCCAGCTCGTACGAGTCGCGGGCCTCGGTGACCCCGGCGGGGCAGGACCCGGCGGCGGCGTCCGCGGCGTCGGCCGTGCGGTTGTCGTCGATCAGCGCCGCGACAGCGAAGGCGCCCACGAGGGCCAGCACGGTGAACAGGGCGATCAGGCTCCAGAGCCGCTGCCTCCGGGCGCGCCTGGCCGCCTGCCGCTGCTCGCGCTTGCGGTCCTGCTTGGCCTGCTGCGCGCGCTGCCGCTGCTTGGTGGAGGCCACCGCGTTCCCTTCCCCGTGCTCTCTCGTGCCCGCCTCGACCCAGGGCGTGGTCGGGCTGGACCGTTTCACCACTGGATCCGGGGCGAATCACCCCGTGCGGGGACAGTGTAGGCATCCGACGCCAGCTCATACCGTCCGAGCGGTCCCACCGAGGGGTGAACACCGCGTCCGCGCACGCCCGGACGCACGTGGCGGCGGCGGGATAGCGTGGGTCCGTGCAGCTTCGCGTCGTGGTCGCGCCCGTGTTCGGAACCAACTGCTGCGTCGTGTCCGAGGGCGGTGACTGCGTCGTCGTCGACGCCGGCGCGGGCGTCGCGGACGCCGTCGTCCGCCTGGTGGACGACGCCGGGCTGACCCCGCGTGCCGTCCTCGCCACGCACGGCCACGCCGACCACACGTGGGACGCCGGGGCGCTCTGCGCCCGGTACGGCATCCCCATGCGCCTGCACGAGGCCGACGCCTACCGTCTCGCCGACCCGTTCGCCACCCTCAGCCCTGCGCTGGAGTCCGCCCTGGGGCTGCACCGCGCCGACTACCGGGCGCCCACCGACGTCGAGCCGTTCGCCACACCGAACGGTTCGACGACGCTGGAGCTCGGCGCGCTCACGCTGCGGGCCCTGCACGCGCCGGGCCACACCGAGGGCTCGACGCTGTACCGGCTGGACGGCACCGTCCTGACCGGGGACGTGCTGTTCGCGGGGTCGGTCGGCCGCACCGACCTGCACGGCGGGTCCGAGGCCGTCATGGTCCGCACGCTGCGCGACGTCGTCGCGGCGCTCGACCCGGCGCTCGCCGTCGTGCCGGGGCACGGCCCGGCCACCACCGTGGGCGACGAGCTCGACACCAATCCGTTCCTCGTCCGGGCTGTGGAAAACCCGGGCTGACACCGCCCGGGTCGTGGGAAGATCTGAGGCATGGCAAAGCCCACCCCTCTCTCCGGTTTCCCCGAATGGCTCCCCGACGGTCGCATGGTCGAGCAGCACGTGCTCGACACCTTGCGGCACACGTTCGAGCTGCACGGGTTCGCCGGGATCGAGACGCGGGCCGTGGAGCCGCTCGACCAGCTGCTCCGCAAGGGGGAGACCTCCAAGGAGGTCTACCTGTTGTCGCGCCTGCAGGAGGAGCCGGGACAGGGCTCCGACAAGCAGCTCGGGCTGCACTTCGACCTCACCGTGCCCTTCGCCCGGTACGTGCTGGAGAACTCCGGCCGCATCGCCTTCCCCTTCCGGCGCTACCAGATCCAGAAGGTGTGGCGCGGCGAGCGCCCGCAGGAGGGCCGGTTCCGCGAGTTCGTCCAGGCCGACATCGACATCGTGGGCGCGGGCGAGCTGCCTTACCACTTCGAGGTCGAGGCGCCGCTGGTCATGGCGGAGGCGCTCGGCGCGCTGGGCGAGATCGGCCTGCCGCCCGTACGGATCCTCGTCAACAACCGCAAGGTCGCCGAGGGCTTCTACCGCGGCATCGGCCTGGACGACGTCGAGGGTGCGCTGCGGCAGATCGACAAGCTCGACAAGATCGGCCCGGAGAAGGTGTCCGAGCTGCTGGTGACCGAGGTCGGCGCGACCGAGGACCAGGCCAAGGCGTGCCTGGCGCTCGCGTCGATCTCCGGGTCGGACGCGTCCGTGATCGCGGAGGTGCGTGCGCTGGCCGAGTCGCACGACGCCGTGACCGAGCTGCTGGAGACCGGCCTCGGCGAGCTCGGGGCCCTGATCGAGGCGGCGTCCCGCCGGGCGCCCGGCGTGGTCGTGGCCGACCTGAAGATCGCCCGTGGCCTGGACTACTACACCGGTTCCGTGTACGAGACGGTGCTGGTGGGGCACGAGCAGCTCGGCTCGATCTGCTCCGGCGGCCGCTACGACACCCTCGCCTCGGACGGCAAGAACACCTACCCGGGCGTCGGTCTGTCGATCGGCGTCTCGCGCCTCGTGTCGCGGCTGCTGTCGGCGGAGCTCGCGCAGGCCACGCGGTCGGTGCCGTCGGCGGTGCTCGTCGCGGTCACCTCGGAGGAGGAGCGGGCCGAGTCGGACGCGGTGGCGACGGCGCT
Organism: Promicromonospora thailandica; assembly: GCF_024171955.1. Taxonomy (GTDB): domain Bacteria; phylum Actinomycetota; class Actinomycetes; order Actinomycetales; family Cellulomonadaceae; genus Promicromonospora; species Promicromonospora thailandica. The sequence goes on from NZ_JAMTCS010000009.1 coordinate 259,705, forward strand.
GCGTGCCCGCGGCATCCCCGTGGAGGTGGCGCCGAACGCGGCGAAGTTCGGCAAGCAGATCAAGTACGCCGACCGGCGCGGCATCCCGTTCGTCTGGTTCCCGGGCTCGGTGGGGGAGGACGGGACCGTCGGCGCGGACCAGGTCAAGGACATCCGGTCCGGCGACCAGGTCGACGCCGCCGCCGCCGCCTGGGAGCCGCCCGCCGAGGACCGCTGGCCGCGCGTCGTCCCGCGCGGGTGAACTGGAGCGAACTGCCCGTATTGCCCGGATAGTTGAAGCCTGAATCGGCTAGCCTCGAAACGGGGCCGGGCTCGGCCCCGCGACGACACCGCCGGCCGATCTCGGCCCCCGGTCCGGGCAAGGGAACGGGTGATGACAGGTTCGGGACGTCTCCGCGACGAGGCACGTGGGGAGCGCTGGGAGCAGTCGCTCGTCGGGGTGACGGGCGCCGTGCGACGCCGCGACGCCGCCGTGCGGACGCAGAGCCCGCACCCGGGGCCATGCCGGCGCCCCGCCCCCGACAGCAACCGGCTGCACGGGCAGCGGCAGGTGCGACGCCGGCTGACGGCGCCCGTCGTGGTGCCCTCCGTGGTGCTCGGCCTCGGCCTGGCCGGGTGCACCGCCGCGTTCGCCCTGGCGCCGGCCGCGACCGAACCCGTCGCGCTCGTGTGCCCGGCGCCGGTGACGGTGACGTGGGTGGACCAGTACCGCGACGTCCTCGGCCTGCGCGTGCCCGACCCCCGGGACCGCCTCGAGGTGTCGGCTGCCGCCGGCTCGACGGTCGTGGTGACCTTCACCGACGCCGACGGCGCCGCCTACCCGTCCGTCCGCACCGAGACGTCGGGCACGGGCATGCTGGTCGTGGAGCCGCCACGCCCCGTGCCGGGGACCGAGCGGGGGCGCTGGCAGGCGCGGGCCGTGGTGACGTCCGCCGGCGCGGTCTCGGTCTGCACGGGGGCCCTGCGCTGACGACTTGACGTGCGTTCGAACGAGTGTTCGAATCGAGTCATGCGATGGAACGGCCAGGCGATCTCGAACGACGACGGCGCACTGCCCGGGCTGGAGCTGCCCGCGCTGCGTACCGCAGGGCTGCTGCGCACCGTCCGCTCGCCCGAGTTCGCCGGGGTGGCGTTCCACGAGGTGCTCGCCAAGAGCGCCCTGTCGAAGGTGCCGCCGGCGTCCCAGATGCCGTTCCGGTGGACCATCAACCCCTACCGGGGATGCAGTCATGCCTGTACCTACTGCGTGGAGCCGTCGACGCTCGTCCTGATGGCCGATGGCCGGCAGAAGCCGATCCGCGACGTGCGGGTGGGGGACCGAATCGTCGGCACACGGCGCGACGGTTCCTACCGGAGGTTCGTCGAGACAGAGGTTCTGGCCCACTGGGGCACGACCAAGGCCGCCTACCGCGTAACGCTGGAGGACGGCACCGAGATCGTCGCGAGCGCCGACCACCGCTTCCTCACGGAACGCGGGTGGAAGTACGTCGCACCGCCGGCCAAGGGCGGGGGGCAACGGCCCTACCTGACGACGAACAACCGGCTCCAAGGGTTCGGCCTGGGGATGGCGGGCGATGCCTATACGACGCCGCCCGAGTCACCCGAGTACCGCAGGGGCTACCTCACGGGCATGATCCGCGGTGACGGGATGATCTTCGAGAAGACGTACACGAGCGGACGGATCGCGATGTTCCGGCTGGCTCTCGTCGACCACGAGGCGTTGGCTCGTTCGCAGGACTACCTCGCCACGGCCGGTGTGGCAACCAACCGTCGTCCCTTCTCGTCGGCCACGGCGACGCGGCAGGCCATCGACGGCATCTTCACGTCCAGGCAGGCGAATGTCACGGCGATCCGTCGGATGATCGAATGGCCGGACGCTCCGGACAGATCGTGGTATGCGGGTTTCCTGGCAGGCATCTTCGACGCCGAGGGCAGCTGCGACGGCCAGGTTCTTCGCATATCCAACTCGGACGAGCGCATGCTCACGATGACCATGGAAGCGATGGACGCCCTCGGTGTGGCACATGTGAGGGAGCCGGCCAACAAGATCGGCGTGACCAACATCCGTGTCATCGGTGGCCTGGCCAGCCGGAGGAAGTTCTTCGCGCTCACCGGTCCCGCGATCACTCGGAAGCTCAAGATCGTCGGCGCGGCGGTCAAGACCTCGGTGTCGTTGCGGATCGTCTCTGTGGAGGCTCTCGGCACCGAGTCGGACATGATCGACATCACAACCGGCACCGGCGACTTCATCGCCAACGGCGTGATCAGCCACAACTGCTTCGCGCGGAATACCCATGAATATCTGGATCTCGACTCCGGGCGCGACTTCGACTCCCAGGTGGTCGTCAAGGTCAACGTCGACGAGGTGCTCCGCGCCGAGCTCGCCAAGCGCACCTGGACGCACGAGGCCGTGGCGCTGGGCACCAACACCGACCCGTACCAGCGCGCGGAGGGACGTTACCGGCTGATGCCGGGGATCATCTCGGCGCTCGCCGATTCCGGCACGCCGTTCTCGATCCTCACCAAGGGCACGTTGCTGCGCCGCGACCTGCCGCTGCTGCAGCAGGCCGCCGAACGGGTCGACATCGGCCTGGGCGTGTCGCTGGCCTTCGCCGACACGCCGCAGGGCAAGGAGCTCCAGCACGCCGTCGAGCCGGGCACCCCGACCCCGCGCGCCCGGCTCGACCTCATCCGCGCGATCCGTGCGGCGGGCCTGCCGTGCGGCGTCATGGTGGCGCCCGTGCTGCCCTGGCTGACCGACCCGCTCGCGCACCTCGAACGGCTGCTCGACGACGTGGCAGAGGCCGGCGCGACGGGCGTCACCGTGCTGCCCCTGCACCTGCGCCCGGGCGCCCGCGAGTGGTACCTCGGCTGGCTGGAACGCACCCGTCCGCACCTCGTCGACGGCTACGGCCGCATCTACGCGCGCGGCGCCTACGCGCACAAGGGGTACCGCGACTGGCTCTGGGAACGGGTCCGTCCGCTGATCGAGGAGCGCGGCCTGGGCGGCGCCGCCATGCACCGCACCCGTGCCGCAGGGGCGCGCGCGGGGGACGGGATCGAGGGCGAGCCGCACGGCGAGGGCGACTACCCGCGCGGTGCGTTCACCGGGTTACGTGCGGACGGCACCGGCGCGGCGTCCTTGGGTGTCGACGTCGGGAGCGAGACCCTGTTCTGATGCGCCACACACCGCACGAGGACCGGCGCCTCGGGGGTCGCAGGCTCGAACCGCTGGCCGGAGGCTGGTCGGGCGAGACGTTCCTCGCCCTGCCTTCCGCCCGGGGCGGCGAGCCGCTGGTTGCGAGGTACCTCGCCGGGGCGCACCACGGGCCGCAGGCGGCCAGCATCCAGGCGGCGCTGCTGCGCCAGGTGCGCGGCCTGCTGCCGGTCCCGGACGTCCACGGGGCCTACGACGACGGCCCCGTGCCCGGGCTGCTCCTCACCGAGCTGTTGCCGGGGGAGCGTGGGGACCTGGTCCTGGAGCGGATGGTCCGACCCGGCCGACGGGACGACGGACGCCTGCGGACGCTCGGGCGCGCGCTCGGCGGCGTCGCCGGCACGCTCGCCGGCGTCCGGATGCCCGAGGCCGGCCTGTTCGTGGACGAGAGCCTGCGGATCGAGCCGTTCCGGCTCCGGCTGCCCGGCTGGGTGGACGACCATGCCGCGGGGCTGGTGGCGGCCGGGTGGTCGGCGGCCGAGACGGCGGCGCTGCGCGCCGTCGCCGACCGGGCGGCCCCGGCGCTGGAGGGCGCCGCGCCGTGCCTGGTGCACAGCGACCTCAACCCCAAGAACGTGCTGGTAGACCCCGCCGAGCTCAGCGTCACAGGCGTGCTCGACTGGGAGTTCGCGCACGCCGGCCACCCCGCCACGGACCTGGGCAACCTCCTGCGCTTCGAGCGGGAGCCCGCCTACGTCGACGGCGTGCTGGACGGCTGGTGCACCCCCGTCGGACGGGCCACCGGGACCCGGCCCGACCCCGACGCGGCGACGGACACCGCACGCGCCGCGGACCTGGTCGCCCTCGTCGAGCTCGCCGCCCGCACGGTGACCACGCCGGTGGTGCGCCGGGCGCGCCGGCACCTGCGCGCGATCGCAGCCACGGGCGACCTGCACGCCACACCCTGAGCGGACGGCGCCGTCAGGTCCGCAGCGTCTCCAGGTGCTCGGCGATGCGGCCGATCGCCTCGGTGAGCACGTCGACGTCGGGCAGCGTCACGAGCCGGAAGTGGTCCGGCTCGGGCCAGTTGAACCCGCTGCCGTGCGTCACGAGGATCTTCTTGTCGCGCAGCAGGCCGAGCACGAACGCCTCGTCGTCCTCGATCCGGTAGACCTCCGGATCGAGGCGCGGGAAGCAGTACAGCGCGCCGCGCGGGCGCACGGACGTGACGCCGGGGATCTCGTTGAGCAGCCTGTCCGCGAGCATCGCCTGCTCGTAGAAGCGCCCGCCCGGCACGATGAGCGCCTCGATCGACTGGTAGCCGCCCAGTGCGGTCTGGATGGCGTGCTGCGCGGGCACGTTGGCGCACATGCGCATGTTCGACACGAGCGTGAGGCCCTCGAGGAAGTCCCGGGCCCGGTGCTTCGGACCGGAGACCATGACCCAGCCCGACCGGTAGCCGCAGACCCGGTAGGCCTTCGACAGGCCGCTGAACGTCAGGCACAGCACGTCGTCGCCGGCGTAGGTGGCGGTGTGGTGGTGGGTGGCGTCGTCGAACAGGATCTTCTCGTAGATCTCGTCGCTCAGGAGCACCAGGTCGTGCTCGCGGGCCAGGTCCACCAGGCCCTTGACCGTCGCCTCGCTGTACACGGCGCCCGTGGGGTTGTTCGGGTTGATGATCACCAGCGCCCGCGTGGCGGGCGTGATGCGCGACGCGATGTCCTCCAGGTCCGGGTTCCACCCGTCGCTCTCGTCGCACCGGTAGTGCACGGGCTTGCCGCCCTGCAGGCTCACCGCACCGGTCCACAGCGGGTAGTCGGGGGCGGGCACCAGCACCTCGTCGCCGTCGTCGACGAGCGCCTGCAGCACCATGCTGATCATCTCGGAGACGCCGTTGCCGATGAACACGTCCTCGACGCGGGTGTCCAGGCCGTGCGTCTGGTAGTAGTTCGCCACGGCCGTGCGCGCCGAGTAGATGCCACGGCTGTCGCTGTAGCCCTGCGCCTCGGGCAGGTGGTGGATCATGTCGGCGAGGATCGCCTCGGGCGCCTCGAAGCCGAAGGGCGCCGGGTTGCCGATGTTCAGCTTGAGGATCTTGTGACCCTCCGCCTCCAGCCGGTACGCCTCCTCGAGGATGGGACCCCGCACGTCGTACCGGACGGACTTCAGCTTGCGGCTCTGCCTGATCTCTCGCACCCCGTCATGGTCGCAGGTTCGCGCGGGTGCGTGCGCGTCGCACCGAGGACGTGAGATGCCGGGTCTGCGGTGATCCGCGAAGTTCACCCTGTCCTGGGCGGCGAACAGGCCTGGAGGGCGGCCGCGCGCCAGTAGTGTCCGGTCGGGCACCGACGCCCCCCAAGCACTCGAACACCCGGACAGGTACCCGATGGCCACATCTCAGGCGGCACCGCGCGCCTTCTTCGACCCCTGGGCGCACCTGCCCGGCGGACCGGCGCTGCGCGCCGCGTGCGAGGCGGGAGACATCCCCGCCGCGCTGTCCCTGACCCGCGCGCTGAGCGCGCACGACGACGTCGCGTCCGCGCTGTGGAACATCGCCGAGCACGGGCTGCACCCGGACCAGCGGGCCGGCTACACCCTCGCGGTCGAGGCGGCCGACGACGGTACGCCGCTCGGGCGCACGCTGACCGGCGTCCGGTACGTCACGGTGGGCTGGTCGATCCGCACCCGGCAGCGGGCCGAGCACGTCTCGCCGGCCCAGTTCGAGCAGTTCTTCGACTGGCTGCGGCGGGCCGAGCGCGTCCTGTTCGACGTGTGCGCGGAGCACCCCGGCTTCGCCCCCGCCTGGGAGGTCCGCATCACGACGGCGCGCGGCCTGCAGCTCGGGCACGGCGAGGCCCGCCGCCGGTACGACCGGCTCGTCGCGCTCGAGCCGGCGGTCTTCGCCGCCCAGCGGGTCTTCCTGCAGCAGATCCTGCCGAAGTGGGGCGGCTCGTGGGAGGAGGCGTCCCGGTTCGTCGAGGAGTGCGCCTCCGTTGCGGCCCCCGGTTCGCTCGGCCCCGCGCTGGTCGCCGACCACGCGATCGAACGGTGGCTCGACGGCGAGCGTTCGGTGCCGTCCGCGACGGTCGACCGCATGCGGTCGGCCGCCGCGGCCACGGTGCTGCACCCGGAGCACACCTGGACCGCCGCCACCGCGGTCGCGCACACGAACTTCGCCCTGTTCTTCTCGATCGCCAAGCATCCGGCCGACGCCTGGCCGCACTTCGACGCGCTCGACAGGTCGCCGGTCGAAGGCCTGTGGAACTACTACGCGGCCCGCCCCGCCTCCGCCTACGACGCGGCGCAGCGCAACGCCGCTGCGGCCGTGGCCCGGCGCCGGGGGCGCCGCTCATGAGCGCCACCGTGCCGGACGTGGTGGGCTTCCCCGGCATCACCCTCGCCGAGTCGGACGGCGTCCCGCTGCTCCTCGCGCCCCGCGAGGGGAACACGACCGGGGGGATCGTCTTCCGGGTCGGGTCCGCGCACGAGACGCTGGCGACCTCCGGCATCACCCACCTCGTCGAGCACCTCGCGCTGCGGGACCAGGTGCTCAGCGAGGCGCACCTGAACGGTCACACGCACGCGGACGTGACGGTGTTCCACGTGACCGGCTCGGCATCCGACGTCGTCGCCTACCTGAACGACGTCTGCGCGGCGCTGCGCGACCTGCCCCTGGATCAGCTCGACACCGAGAAGGACATCCTCCGGTCGGAGTCCGACGGGAGGTCTCCCGGGTTCGCGGGCCGGCTCCGGCTCAACCGGCACGGCTCGCGCGGACACGGTCTGGTCGCGAACGGCGAGCGGGGCCTCGACCGCCTCACCGCCGACGAGGCACGTGCCTGGTCACGCACCTGGTTCACGCGGCAGAACGCCGTCGCGTGGTTCACCGGCGACGCGGTCCCGGACGGGCTGGACCTGCGGCTTCCCGAGGGTCGCCGCATGCCCGCGCCGGAGGTCACGGACGTGCTCGGCGGCACGCCCGCCCTCCTGACCGGCCTGCGGGACGGCGTCGCGCTCGACGCCGTGGTGCCGCGCGGGGATGCCGCCTACGTGGCCTCGCTGGTCACGCGGGAGGCGCTGCACCGCGAGCTGCGCACCGACGCCGACCTCGCGAGCTCCGTCGACGTCGGCTACGAGGTCCTGGACCCGGAGCACGCACGGGTCCTCGTCGTGGTACAGGCCGTCGAGGGGCGCGAGGACGCGGTGGCGGGCGGCGTCGTCGACGCGCTGGGCACCCTGCGCTTCCACGTGACCGACGCCGACCTTGCCGCGGCCCGTGCGCTGGCGCTGGAGCGCCTCGCAGAGCTCACCGCCGCGTCCCCGGCCGACCTGCTGCCGACGGCGGCCCACCGCCTCGTCACGGGTCGTCGGGTGGAGCACCACGAGCGCACGCGCGCGAGGCTCGAAGGAATGACGGCCGACGACGTGCGTGCGGCGGTGCGCGACCTGTGGGCGAGTGCGCTCTGGTACGCGCCGGCCCCGCTCGACTGGGCCGGCGTCGCCGCGGCACCGCAGTGGTCGAGGGAAGCCGTCCACGGACGCACCTTCCCGCGCATCGACGCGCCCGACGTCTCGCTGGTACTGGCCGCCGACGGCGTCGGGATCGTCACGCCCGACGGTCCCCTCACGGTCCGGTTCGCGGACTGCGTGCTCCTGGAGACTGTGCCCGACGGCGCCCGCGCGCTCACCGGTGCGGACGGGTTCCGGGTGACGATCGAGCCCACGCTGTTCCGCGGCCTCACGGCGGCGGAGGTGGCGGCCCACGTCGACCCGAACGTCCCGACGGAGGTCGTCGTCCGGCTTCCGGCGCGCGCCCCGGCCGACGTCCCCGCGCCCGCCACGCGCTCCTCGCGGAAGGGACGGGGTGCGGCGTCCCGCGCGCTGCGCTCGGTGGGCGGCACCGTCGGCCTCGTCGCGGCCGTCTGGCTCGCCGGACTGCTCCTGGTCGGCTGGATCCAGCAGCTGGCGAGCGAGGTCCTCGGTCTCGACCTCCACCTCGGGCTGCTGCCGCTGCTGGCGTGCGTGTGGGCCACGTTCGCCGTGATCAACAAGCGGCACCGCAGGGGGGAGCGATGACCGGGCAGGTGCAGGTCCGCGAGCTGTTCGCCCGGCGCCCCGGCACCACCGAGGGCGGCCTGCTGTTCCGCGTCGGCTACGCCGACGAGACGCTGCCCACGAGCGGGATCACGTCGTTGGTCGTGGCGCTCGCGCTGCGCGCGGCGGAACGGCCCGGCCTCGACGTCGGGGCGTCGGTCGGACCGGTGGTCACCGAGGTGCGGGTGACCGGGACCCCCGACCGCGTGCGCACGACCCTGCGGGACGTGGCGCTGGCGCTGAGCGACCTTCCGGTCCGCCACCGCGCCACCGAGGCCCGCGCGCTGGCCGAGCGGGCAGGCGAGGTCGTCCCGGTGCCGCTCTGGCGCTTCGGTCACCAGGGGTACGGGCTCGGTCCGGGCCGCTACCTCGGGCTGCACCGCGTGACCGACGGTGACCTGAGGGCCTGGGCGAGGGAGCGGTTCACCGCGGCGGACGCGGTCGTGTGGAGCCGGGGCGAGGAGGCGCTCGGGCCGGAGGTGCCGCTGCCCGGCGCCCCGGCCGGGTCGGCGGCACGTTCCGCGCCCGCAGTGCCCGAGGCCGCCTGGTCACTGCCCGCCGAGGCCCACGCGGGCGGCACGAGCGTGATCTGGGACGCCGTCGTACCCGCCGTCCCCGCCGCGCCGGTGCTGGCCGAGGTGGCGCGGCGCGCGCTGTTCCAGAGCCTGCGCCACGACCGGGGCTGGACGTACGACGTCGCCGCCTCGGCCGGCCTGCTGGACGGCCGGCACGCCGCGTTCCGGCTCTCGGCGGGGCTGCGGCAGGAGACCGCCGACCAGGCCACGGGCGAGTTCCTGGATACGTGGGGCCGGCTGCGCCACGCGGTGCCCGACGAGGAGCTGGCCGTCGCCAGGGCACACCTCCTGCTGACCTTCGACGAGCCCCGTCAGGAGGCTGTCTGGGTCCGAGAGGATGCGCTGCTCACGGTGCTGGGCCGACCCGTCCCTACGCCGGCCGAGCGCCGCGCCGCGCTCGAGGCGGTGACCGCGGACGACGTCGTCGGGCTGGCCCGGCAGGCGTGGGACACGGGCCTCCTGGTGACCCCGGTCAGAGAGGGCTGGGCAGGTACGTCGGTCGTGCCGCGCGGCGCGGGCGAACCGGTCGAGGGCCGGTCCTTCGCCCGGCTCGACGCCGACGCCGCGGTCGTGATCGGTCAGGACGGTGCCACGCTGCGGGTGGGCGCCGCGCGAACGACGGTGCGGTTCGCCGACGCCGCCGCGGTCGTGGCCTACCCCGACGGGGGCCGCCTCCTGGTCGGGCTCGACGGGACCGAGATCCCGTTCGAGCCCACGCTGCACGACGACCTCACCGTGAGCGACGTCGCGACGCTCGTCGACGACCGGGTGAGCAGCGAGCTCGTGATCCCCGTGCCGCGTGAGCGTGCGCCGGAGCGGCCGGACCGAGCGGCGATCGAGCAGCGCCGTCGGTCCCGTGCTGCCCGGCGTGCCGCGGAGAACGGGCGCTCGCGCCTGTCCCGGGTCGAGGTCGTCCGTCTGATCGCGGCGCTGGCGCTGATCCCGGGCCTCCTGGTCGCGGTCGGCGGCGTGGCGGTCTGCGCAGGTGGGCTGGTGCTGACGCTGGTGGCGTGGATCGACGTCGGCCCGCAGCCCTGGGGTCTGCCGGTTCTCCTGGCCGCGGTGGGTGGAGCCAGTGGCGTCCTCACCTGGCTGTGCTGGCGCGGCCTCGACCGGCTGCGGGTGGGTATCCGGTTCTGAGACCCAGCGGTGCGGCCGCGGTCAGCCCTCCGCCAGCCGCGCCGGGAAGCCGCCCGTCGCCACCGGACCCCAGCGCTCGATCGTGAGGCGCACGAGCGCCTTGCCCTGCTCGACCATGGCGGCGCGGTACTCGTCCCAGTCGGGGTGCTCCTTGCCCGCGGCGGCGCGGAAGTAGTCCACGAACGCGTCGAGGGCCTCCGGCACGTCGAGCACCTCCGCGGTGCCGTCCACCTGGACCCAGGCGTCGCCGAAGTCGTCCCCGAGCGCCAGGAACGACGCGGCAGGCCGCGCACGCAGGTTCCGCGCCTTGGCGCGCTCGGGATAGGTCGAGACGACGACGCGGCCCTCGGGGTCGACCCCGTAGGTCACGGGGCTGAGCTGCGGCGTGCCGTCGGCGCGGCCGGTCACGAGGATGCCGTTGCGGCGCGAGCGGAGGAAGTCGAGCAGCTCGTCGCGGGTCACGGTGGTGTTGGTGGCGATCGTCCTGGGCATGGGCGCCAGGGTACGCGGCGCCACCCACATCCCGGCCGCCCTTGCGCGGGGCGGCCGGGTGGACGACGTCAGACGCCGGCCGGGGTGGGCGTCGTCGGGGCGGCCGGGTCGGGCGCGGCGTCGGCCTCCGGGGCGGCGGCCTCCTCCTCGCTGGGCCTGCCCAGGATCCACTCGGTGGAGAAGAGCACCTTGTCGGTCAGGCGCAGCATCTCGTCGCGGATGCCCACGTGCGGGGTCGAGAACGACAGCCGGGCCACCGACTGCCGTCCGGGCGCCTCGGCCCAGTAGTCGACCAGGAGCAGCGGCAGGTCCTGACCACCGACCTCCTCGTTCCCGCGCCCGACCCGGACGTGCCGCAGGAACGGGCCGGACAGCGTCTCGGTCCGGGTCAGGGTGTCGTCCGGGCCCAGCTCGCCACCGATGCGGTCCTGCACGCGCTGGAGGTGGGTCGACGTCCCGGCCTCGGGGCCGAGGTCGTGCCAGTAGAGGGTCAGGTTCAGCGCGAGGGCCGCCTCCTGGCCGGGCAGCAGCAGGTACGCCATGACCTTGCCGCCCGCGGCCTCGGCCTTGTCCGCGACCTCGATGAGCTTCTCCCGCAGGTCCCGGCGCAGGGGAGCGGAGCGGTCGCCGAGCTTCGCGGTCTGCTGCTTGACGATGTCCCGGATCTGACGCTCCCGCCGCTCCGGCTCGTCGAGCTCGATGACCGCCCAGTGCTCGGGGAGGTTCAGCTCGATACCGACGCCGCGGAAGCCGCCCGGGTCGTCGACCGTACCGAGCGCGTGCAGGGCCTCACCACTGATGCCGCTGCCGGTCTCGTCGAACAGCCCCGTCGGGTCGTCGGCGGGCGGGTGCGGGTCGAGGGCGGCGAGGAACTCGCCGGTGCCGAAGGTCATGGGGCTCGGTCCCGCCGGGTCGATCACCACGTGGGCGAGCGCAGCGCCGTGGCGGGTCACGAACGGTGCCATCGAGTCGCGTCGGCGCATGCTGAAGGACCGTTCGGGCGCGTCCTGCAAGAAGGCGGCCAGACTCTGCGTGGTCGAGAACAAGCAGAGCTGGTACGGCTCGGCGGAACCCTCTGGCGCCGGGAACACCTGTACCTGCGGCGTCCCGTCCTCCCGGTCGAGGACGGGGACGACGACCACGTCGTCGCGCAGGGCCTGGCCGACGGCGCCACGGTCGCCCGCCTCGAGGGCGCGTGCGAGGGCGACGGATCCGGCGTCGGACCGCGGGGCGACTGCCGGCGTGGGCTCATGCTCGTGGGGCGTTGCTTCGGTCATCGTCGCCTTTCCTGGGCATCGGCCGTGGTTGGGGTGTCAGTGCGTCTCGTCCGGCGAGGACTTGTCGAGCCACTCCTCGAACGGCTCGACGGTCGCGAGGGCCGGGTCGACCGTCCGTGCCGCGTGGGCGAAGCCGGCGGCGAGCTCGTGCAGCATCCGCAGCAGGGTGTCGCGGTCGATGTGTTCCGTGCTCGGTTCCGGGACCCAGGAAGTACGCGAGGTACAGGTGATGGTCACGTCGTCGTCCCCAGGCAGGAACTCCAGCTTCGCCTCGGTGCCCTGGGAGTACATGTCGAGCCGGAACACGTCGCGCGACTCCAGGTTCTCGAGGAGGTCCGGGAGCTGCTCGAGAAACACGGACATGTCGTAGTCGACACTGAGCGGCCAGGGGTCGCGGCCGAAGCCGCCCAGTACGAACCGTGCTCCCTCGGCCTCCGCGAGAACCTGCGAGATCTCGATCACCAGGCTCTCGTAGTCGTAGGACAGGTCGAAGGAGTGCCCGGCGTTCACCAGAGCACCCGGCTCATACGCGACGTGGAAGGTCATGAGGGTGTCTCCAAGATCGGGTAGGCGTCCTTGATCATCCCGTTGTAGCGAGGCACGACGACGGCCTTTGTGGCGGGCACGATCTCTCCGCCAGGGAGGATAACTTGCCCGGTCCCTTCCGGGATGTCGATGGTGACCGCATCCTGCTGGGTCTGGGCTTTCTTGGGGGGATGCGGGATCTCGGTCCAGACGCCGTCGTCGTGAGCTTTACGCAGCAGGTCGGCCGCAGCGTCGTCGTCGATCCACTGCCCCTGCTGCTTGCCTTCGGTCGCGGCGCGTCCGGTCAGGTTGTCCGTCATCTTCTTCCCGGCGCCGTGCCGGCTGAACGTGTGCCCGAATGTCGGGGTGCTCTTGGAGCTCCAGTTGATGGCCCGGCCGTGGCTGGCGTTGTGGACGAGGACGGGGGTGGTGCCGGCGTAGACGTAGTAGTTCGAGTGGGTCTGGACGTGGAAGTTGTAGACCGTCTCGACGTCCTGCTCGGCACGCTGCTCGATCTGGATGCCCTGGACCGGGGTGGTGGCCCCCGCGGAGGTGACCAGCAGGTCACCCTCGCGCAGGAACGCCGCGTCCACCCACCCACGGCCCTGGACCCAGAACGGGTGCTCCGCAGTGGTAGAGACCCGCTGCCCGCCGATGGTCAGGTGGAACAGCTCGCCGGTCGAGCGCACGAACGTCTCGACCACCACCTGCAGCTCATCACGCCCGGTGACCAGGTCATGCGCCCAGACCTTGTCCCCCACCCGGATGTCCTCGAT
>NZ_JAMTCS010000010.1 GCF_024171955.1 Promicromonospora thailandica
CGGCGGGCGGGTGGACCAGGCCTGGCTGGCCACCCTGGTGGAGACGCTGGGCCTGTCGGGCCGGTTGACCCACCGTCCCGGGGAGCTGTCCGGTGGGCAGCAGCAGCGGGTGGCGATCGCGCGGGCGTTGATCGCTCAGCCGGAGGTGGTCTTCGCCGACGAGCCCACCGGGAACCTGGACTCGCGCTCGGGGGCCGAGGTGCTGTCCTTCCTGCGCCGCTCGGTGCGGGAGCTGGGGCGCACGATCATCATGGTGACCCATGACCCCTCGGCTGCCGCGTACGCGGACCGGGTGGTGCTGATCGCCGACGGTCGGATCGCCGGGGACATCAGCGACCCGACCCCGGAGTCGGCCATGGCCGGCCTGGACGCCCTGCGCACCCTGGAACCGGCCGTCACCACCGGCACCAGCACCCGGACGGGTGCGTGATGGCGACACCGACCTCCACCAGTCTGCCGACGGCGCGCCTGACCCTGGCGCAGATGCGCCGCAGCACCGGACGCCTCGCCGCCGCAGGCACCGCCATCCTCATCAGCACCGCCTTCGTCACCGTGACACTGCTGGCCGGCGGTGTCATCAACGGCACCACACGCGACATGATCGCGGCCGGGTACGCCCAGGCCGACGTCGTCGTGTCCCTGCCCGAGACCGAGCCCGGCACGTTCAGCGCGGCCGACGTCGACGCAGTCGCCGACGTCGACGGCGTCGCTGCCGTGCAGCCCGTCAAGACCTGGTTCGGCGACCTGCGCAGCGGCGGCAAGGGCGGCTTCCAGCTCTTCGCACCCGTACCCGCCGACCCCAGGCTGTCCCCGCTGGAGCTCTCCGACGGCGCCTGGCCCGCCGCGGCCGACGAGGTGGCCCTGACCGGACGCGTCGCCGACCGTCTCGAGGTCGGCGTCGGCGACACCGTGACGCTCAACCGCACCGTCTACCCCGACGGCTGGGCCGAGAGCGAGTCCGACGACCCCGCGGCCGAGCTCGGCGAGCCGGACGACATCACCGAGGAGCTGACCGTGAGCGGCATCGCGGACGACCCCTACGGCGCCTACACGTCGTACGGCGGTGCCGCCGCGGTCCCCGCCGCCACGCTCGACACCTGGAGCGCGGGCGAGCCGTTCGCCGACCCGGTGAGCGAGCTGCTGGTCGCGCTCGACGCTCCGCTGCGCGGCGACGAGGTACCCGCCGACCTGCGCGAGGCGGTCCTCGCCGCGACCGCCACCGGCGACGACACAGGTACGGACACAGGTACGGACACAGGTACGGGCGCGCGCGACGTGTCCGTCCGCACCACCGAGGCCGTGGCCGCGGAGCAGACCGCACGGCAGACCGGCGGCGAGGACCTCGTCTTCCTCGTGTTCGTGCTGACGTTCGCCGCCATCGCGCTGCTCATCGCCGCCATGGTCATCACCAACACCTTCCAGGTGCTCGTGGCCCAGCGGACGCGCACCCTCGCCCTGCTGCGCTGCATCGGGGCGGGCACCGGCCAGCTCTACCGCAGCGTGCTGCTGGAGGCGGCGATCCTCGGCGTCGTCGCCTCGGCGGCCGGCATCGTGGTGGGCGCGGCGCTCGCGCAGCTCGCCCTCGTCGTGGCGCCGTCGTTCGACCTGGGCGTGCCGCTGCCCACGACCATCTCGCCGACGTGGCAGGTGGTGGTGCTGCCGCTCGCGGTCGGCGCCGTCGTGACCGTGCTCGCGGCCCTGGCCCCTGCCCGGGCGGCGACGCGGGTCGCGCCGCTGGCCGCGCTGCGCCCGTCCGACGCCCCCACGCTGCGGGCGCGCGCCGGCCGCACGCGGCTCGTCGTCTCGATCCTCTGCATGCTCGGCGGCTTCGCGGCCCTGGGCCTCGGCGTGGCCCTCGGGATGGCCGGCAGCCCGCAGGTCGGCCTGGTCGCGTCCGTGGGCGGCGGCTCGCTCGCGTTCTTCGGCGTCGTGCTGAGCGCCGTGCTCTGGCTGCCGCGCGTCGCGGCGGGCCTGGGTGGCCTCGTGGCGCGTACCGGCCCGGCGGCCCGGCTCGCCGTCGCCAACACGCTGCGCAACCCGCGGCGGACGGCGGCCACCTCCACCGCGCTGCTCATCGGCGTCACGCTCGTGACGATGATGTCGACCGGGGCCGCGAGCGCCCGGATGTCCGCGGACTCCCTGCTCGACGAGACGTTCCCGTACGACGTGAGCGTGACGCCGTCGGACGACCGGTACGTCCAGGACGTGCGCGACGCGGTCGGCGAGACCGAGGGCGTCGGTGACACGACGCTGGTCACGCGGGCGACCGTGACCGTCGGCGGGTCGAGCACCACCGTGACGGCGGTCCAGCCCGGCGAGTTCGCCTCGGTGGTGAACGTGCCCGAGGACGCGCGGATGCTGGAGGAGGGGTTCATCCTGCTCAACGCCGACAGCGCGGGTTCGCTCGGCGTCGGCACGAACGACGTCACGACCGTCGAGGGACCGAACGGCACCATCGACCTGACCGTGCTCGTCGTCTCGGGCCAGGCGCTCGACCACGTGATGACGACCACCGACTTCGCCCGGATCACCGGCGACGACACGCAGACGGAGGTCTGGGGCACGATCACCGGGGCGGACGCGGCGACGGTGCTGGGCAGCGTGCAGGACGCGGTGGCGCAGGCCGACGGCGGCGCGTACGTGCTGGGCCCGGCCGCGCAGGCCGCGCAGTTCCGCCAGGTGGTGGACGTGATCCTCGGAATCGTCGTGGGTCTGCTGGCCGTCGCCGTGGTGATCGCCCTGATCGGCGTGACCAACACGCTGTCCCTGTCGGTCATCGAGCGCACCCGGGAGTCCGCGACCCTGCGGGCGATCGGGCTGGGCAAGGACCAGCTGCGGGGCATGCTCGCGGTCGAGGGCATGCTGATCGCGGGGGTGGGCGCGGTGCTGGGCATCGTGCTGGGGCTGGTGTTCGGCTGGGCCGGTGCGGCCACCGCGCTGTCGCTCATGGGCGACGTGCGCTACGCCGTGCCGTGGACGGACATCGCGGTGGTGCTGGGCGTCGCCCTCGTGGCGGGCCTGCTGGCCTCGGTGGTCCCGGCGCGCACGGCGGTCCGTACGTCCCCGGTGGCGGCCCTGGGCGTCGAGTGACCCCTCCCGCCGAGGTGGTCGGGTGGCGAGGTGGTCGCCACCCGACCGCCTCGGCGGGTCGGGGCGCGGGCCGGGGTCAGGACTGCAGCGGGCGCAGGTGCTGGGCGGCCGGGAGCGGGAGGCCGAAGCCCGGGGCGTCGTCCAGGCGCAGCACGCCGTCCACGGGGTCGAGCAGCGCGGGGTCGACGCCGGCCACGGTGCCCGGCACACCCTCGACGACCTCGACGTTGCCGAGCCCGGCGGCCAGGTGCGCCGCGTAGCGGGTCTTGAGCGGCCGGCCCCAGGCGTGCGGGGAGCCGTGCACGCCGTCGGCCACGAGGCGGGGCATCAGCCGCCGCCACGCCGTCAGGCCGTAGGACAGCACGTCCATGAGCAGCACGTCGATCGACCCGGCCGCCGCGACCGGCAGCAGCGCGGCGACGTCGGGCGAGGTCTCCCCCTCGGCGATCCGGGTGTCCGGCGAGTGCGCGTCGAGCCAGGCGCGCAGTGCCTTGAGGTCGTCCGCGTCGTCCAGGAATGGCTCCTCGACCCAGAACAGGCCGACGTCGGCCACGGCCTCCAGGTAGGCCAGGAACCCGTCGCGGTCGTAGCCGTCGTTGGCGTCCACCAGGATGCGCGCGTCGGGGAACGCCTCCCGGACCGCGCGGGTCACCGCGACGTCGCGGGCGTCGCCGGCCTCGCGCGGGAGCCACCTGTTGCCCCGGCCGATCTTGAGCTTGAAGTCGCGGTGGCCCAGGGCGGCGTCGGCGCGGCACTCCTCGACCAGCACGTCGATCCCGCGCGGCGCCTCGTCGGGGTCGAGGTCGTCGAAGTAGATGGCGCCGTCGTAGACCGCGACGTCGGGCGAGCCGTGCCCGCCGAGCAGCGCGTGCACGGGGGCGTCGAGCACCACGCCGAGCAGGTCGTGCAGCGCGATGTCGAGCCAGTGCTCCGCGTCGTTGCGGATGCCCGCGGCGGGGTCGATCAGCTCCGACAGCCGACGCCCCTCGACCCGGGCGACGTCGCCCGGCGGGCCCTCGAACAGCCCCCAGCCGGTGCGGCCGTCGTCGGTGACCAGCACCGCCACGTGGGAGTCGGGTCCGGAGCCGTGGCTGCCGAGCCGTGCGTTGCGGCCGACGGTCCGGGGGTAGCGGGTCTCCAGCGAGGCGAGCCGGACGGAGCTGATGCGGGGGTCTGCGGAGGGCATGGGATCCAATCGGGTGCGGGTCAGGTGCGTTCGGGCGGGGGTGCCGCGCCGAGCGCGGCGGAGAGGCGGGCGGCGGTGCGGAGCACCGCCGCCACGATGGCGGGCTGGGCCGCGACGATGCGGTCGCGCGGGCCGGCCACGCTGATCGCGGCGACCGGGCCGCCCGTCCCGCGGACCGGCGCGGCGATGCAGCGGACGCCGGGCTCGCGCTCGGCGTCGTCCAGGGCCCAGCCGCGCTCACGGATCAGGTCGAGGTCGGCGTGCAGCGCGGACGGCGTGGTCAGGGTGGTGTCGGTGTACCCGGTGAGCGGGAGGCGGTCGACCACGGCCCGGGCGTCGGCGGCGGGCAGGGCCGACAGGTAGGCCTTGCCCAGCGCCGACGCGTGCAGCGGGGCGCGGCTGCCGAGCTTGGACACCACCTTGACCACCTGCGGCCCCTCCTCCTGCATGACGTAGCACATCTGGTCGTCGTCGACGACGGCGATGAACGCCGTCTCCTCGGTCTCGGCCACCAGCTCGCGCAGCGGCCCGGGCCCGACGGCGTGGATGTCGAGGCCCTCCATCGCCTGCAGCCCGAGCCGCAGGACGACGGGCCCCAGGCGCAGCTCGGCGTCGCCCACCACGTAGCCCCGCTCGCGCAGCGTGCCCACGATGCGGTACGCCGCGCTGCGGCTCAGACCGAGGTCCGCCGCGAGGCGCTGCACCGTCACCCCCGGGCCTGCGGCGATGCGTTCCACGATGTCCAGGCCGCGTGCGAGGGTTCCGGGGTTGCCGGTGCTCGTGTCGTTCACGCTGCCATTCTGCACGGCACCGGCTCATCCCTTGAGACCGGACCGGGCCACACCGGCGATCACGAACCGCTGCACGAAGGCGAACAGGATCAGCACGGGCACGCTCGCGATCGCCGCGCCGGCCATGACGGCCGGGAAGTCGGTCGCGTACGCGCCGCGCAGCGTCGCCAGGCCCGCGGGCAGCGTGAGCCGCTCCGGGTTGAACAGCACGTACAGCGGCCAGAGGAAGTCGTTCCAGCTGCCCAGGAAGGACAGCAGGCCGAGGGTGGCCAGCGGCGCCCGGGACAGCGGCAGCACCACGCGGACGAAGATCTGCCACCGGTTGGCGCCGTCGATCAGGGCAGCCTCCTCGAGCTCGGCCGGGAGGCTCTGGAAGAACTGCACCAGGAAGAACACGCCGAACGCGCTGGCCGCGCCGGGCACCACGAGCGCCCAGACGCTGTCGAGCCAGCCCAGCCCGTCCACGATGAGGTAGTTCGGCATGAGGAAGACGAAGCCGGGTACGAAGAGCGTGCCGATGACCAGCGCGAAGATCAGCCGGCGGCCGGGAAACCGCATCCGGGCCAGCGGGTAGGCGGCCGCCGAGGCCGTGGCCAGCACCAGCACGGTGTGCAGCACGCCCACGAGCACCGAGTTGCCGAGCCAGCGCAGCAGCGGGGCCTGGGCGTCGGCGAACAGCCGGCCGTAGCCCTCGACGGTCGGCGTCGGCGGGATCCACTGCGGCGGCAGGGCCGTCGCGTCCCCCGTCGTCTTGAACGACGTGGACAGCATCCACAGCAGCGGGGCCAGGATCAGCACGGACAGGATGAGCAGGGCCGCGTACAGCAGCAGCGTGCCGACGACGCCGCGCCCCGTGGCCGGGTCACGCCGGGTGCGCGGGGCGGGCACGGGACGGGTGGTGCTGCTCGCGGGAACGGCGGTGGTCGCCACGTCAGCTCTCCTTCTGTCGCAGGAACAGGAAGTTCAGGGCGCTGACGACGATCAGCAGCAGGGCCAGCAGGTAGCTCATCGCGGCGGCGAGGCCCATGCGGAACTGCTCCAGGCCCACGTCGGCGATCAGCATGATGGCCGTGCGGGTCTCGTTCGACGGGTTGCCGCCGGTGAGCAGGTAGGACTGGCCGAACATGTTGGCCGACGCCAGCACGGTCATGGTCAGGACGAAGAGGATGACGGGCCGCAGCTGCGGGATCGTGACGTGCACGAACTGCTGCCAGCGGCTCGCGCCGTCGACCTTGGCGGCGTCGTAGAGCGCCTCGTCCACGTTCTGCAGCCCCGCGAGGTAGACCACTGAGTTGAAGCCCATGGTCCACCAGACGGTCACGCCCACGAGCGACACCCAGACCCACGGGGTCGCCGTCAGCCACGGGACCGGCTCGGTGACGCCGAGCTGCGCCAGGTACCCGTTGATCAGGCCGGTGTTGCCGTTGAGCAGGTACTGCCACAGCAGGCCCACCACGCTGACGCCCAGCACGTAGGGCGCGAAGAAGACCGCCCGGAAGAACGTGCGCCCGCGGAACCGCTGGTTGAGCAGCAGCGCCAGGCCGAGCGGGATCGCCATGAGCAGCGGCACGGAGAGCACCACGAACAGGCCGGTGGCCCGCATGCTCTCCCAGAACTGCTGCGCCACGAGCGCGTCCGGGGTGAACAGGTCCACGTAGTTCTGCAGGCCCACGAACGGGCGGTCCGGCAGGAAGAAGTCCCAGTTGTGCAGGCTCATCCACAGGCCGGCGACAGCCGGGACCAGCACGAACGTGCCGAAGATCAGCACGAACGGCGCGAGGAAGACGTACGGCGTCCAGGGCCGGGGACGATGCGGCGAGCGGGGCGTCGGGTAGAGGCCGGCGCGCGGGGCCGGCGCACCGCCGGTGCGGCGCTCCCGAGAGGCGATGGCGGCGATGGCGGTCATGGGTCAGGCCCTCCCGTACTTCTCGGCGTTCTCCTGCAGCAGGAAGGACGCCTGGGTGGTCGCGGTCTCCAGCGCCGCGCGGGGGTCACCGAGCGAGAGCAGGGCGTCGCCGATCGCGGGGTACAGGATGCTGGTCTGCACCTCGGCGATGCCGGGCACGAGCGGGTAGAACCGGATGTGCTCGACACCCCCGGCGACGTGTGACTGCGCTGTCATCTGAGCGAGCTCGGGCGAGTCGAGGACGGGCAGGCGCGCCGGCACCGGGCCGGCGGACGCCCAGCCGGTCGAGTTCGCCAGGATCCAGCCGAGGAACGTCACGACGGCGGCCAGGCGGTCGGCGTCGAACCGGGGCTGGCGGGCCACCACGAACTGGTGCGAGCCGGAGAAGGCGGCCTGCTCGGTGCCGATCCGCGGCAGCGGGGCGACGTCCCAGTCCAGCCCCTCGACCGAGCCGAGGTCGTTGATGAAGGCGCCGGGACCACCCCACAGGAACGCGTTCTGGTCGTTCTTGAACGCCATCGAGGCGTCCGAGCCGCTGACGTCCCGCGGGCTCCAGCCGGTCCGGATCAGCGACTGCTGCCAGGCGAGCGCGTCGACGCCGGGCTGCTCGGCGAACGTCGCGGCGCGGCCGTCGCCGGAGTAGTGCTCGCCGCCGAACTGCCACAGCAGGGAGTCGAAGCCGCGCCCCACACCCTGCGGGTCGACGGCGGGCAGCCAGTGGCCCCGTACGCCGGACGACGCCAGCGCGTCGAGCGCGTGCTCGTAGGCGGCGCGGTCGGCCGGCGGGGCGTCGGGGTCGAGACCCGCCCGCTCCAGCACGCGGCGGTTGTAGAACAGCGAGTCCGGCCACATGTCCAGCGGCAGCGACCAGCGCTGGTCGCGGTAGACGCCGGAGCCCCAGACCACCGGCAGGTAGTCCTCCTCGCGCAGGCCGACCGTCTGCAGGATCTCGTCGACCGGCATGATCACCTTCCGGGCGGCGTTCGTGGCCACCTGGAAGTTGTGCATGAGCGCGAAGTCGGGTGCCAGGCCGCTCGTCACCGCGGCGGGGAACTTCTGGTAGAAGTCCGGCCAGGGCAGGGCGTACATGTCGATGCGGACGTTCGGGTGCTCCCGCGTGAACTCCGCCAGGAGCTCCCGCATCACGGGGCCGTCGCCGCCCGTGAGCCCGTTCCAGAACTTCAGCCGGACCGGCGGTCCGTCGTAGGCCGCCGGGATGCGGGGCAGCGCCGCCGTCCCGATCGTCGGCGCGCAGCCAGTGACCGCCGCCGCGACGCCGGCGAGGCCGGCCGCGCCGATCGCCCGCAGGACCGCGCGGCGCGTGAACGTACTCGTCTCCACGTCTCACCCCATCGTGTGACTGTCCCGCTGACCGGGACCTCTGTGTCGATCACCGGGACACTACTGGGGGTGAAGCACGGGGTCAACACCCGTCCACACGCCGCGACCCAGTCATCGCGCCCGGAACCACGGTGGATTCCGGGCGCGATGACTGGGTCGCGGAAGGTGCGCCGGGGTCAGAGGGCCAGGGTCGTGCCGTA
Organism: Promicromonospora thailandica; assembly: GCF_024171955.1. Classification (GTDB taxonomy): domain Bacteria; phylum Actinomycetota; class Actinomycetes; order Actinomycetales; family Cellulomonadaceae; genus Promicromonospora; species Promicromonospora thailandica. The sequence goes on from NZ_JAMTCS010000010.1 coordinate 8,515, forward strand.
CGGGCGGGACGGGTCGTGGACGGCGACCGCCAGCGTCGTGTCCGACTGGCCGTAGTACGCGAACCACTTCCCGTGGAACTGGACCAGGCCCTCGACGAACGTCACGTTCGAGACCAGCCCGTTCCTGTCCTCGAACGTCTGCGGGCGCAGCCACGGCTCCTGCAGCCGGGCGAGCACCCGCGTCGGGTTGTCGGGGTCGATGGCGATCTGCCCGCACCGGTAGTCGACGTCGACGCTGCCGTCCGGGTTGATCGTGCGCGTGGCCCCGTTGGTGAGCATGACGAGCAGCCCGTTGTCGGTGAGCACGGGCGAGGTGCCGATCTCCACCAGGTCGGCGTCGAACGAGCCGGGCGTGGGCGAGTACATGGGCTCGGTGTCCGGGCTGCCGGGCGTCCAGTGGATCAGGTCGTCGCTCGTGGCCCAGTAGATGGCGCCCTCGCCGAAGTACATCCACCACTTCCCCTGCATCCGCACCGGCACGATCACGCCGGCCTTGGACCAGTTGAAGCCGCGCGGGTCCACGGTCGCGAAGGTGTCGAACGACTCGAACAGGGGGCCGTGCTTGGTCCACGTGTGCAGGTCGGTCGACGTGGCGAGGCACAGCTGCGCGCTGTGCCGGTCCCAGCCGGTGTAGGTCAGGTAGTAGGTTCCCTCGATGTACGCGATGCGGGGGTCCTCGCACCCGTAGCGCTCGTAGTCCTCGGACGGCGAGAGGATCGGCTCGGCCTCGCGCTCGAAGTGGTAGCCGTCGCTGCTCCGCGCCAGCCCGATGTGGGACACGATGTCCTCGGCGTGCGCGCGGTACAGCAGCACCACCTCGTCGTCGACCACCAGGGCGGCCGGGTTGTAGAGGTTCGCCGACTCCCAGCTGCCGCCGCGGGGGCGCAGGATCGGGTTGTGCTCGTACGGCACGAACGGGCCCAGGGGGAAGGTGGCGTTCGTGAACATGCTGGTGGCGCTCATGGTGTGGGTCAGCCCTTCACGGCGGAGCCGATGTTGGATGCGGTGAAGTACCGCTGGAACAGGACGAAGAGAACGACGACGGGGAACGCGAGCGTGGTGGCGCCCGCCAGGATCGCGCCGTTCGGGTTGGCGGTGGACTGGGCCACGTTGGAGATGTAGTTCGCCAGCGACACCGCGAGCGGCTGCAGCGTGGCGTCCTTGGTGATGAGGAACGGCCAGAGGAACTCGTTCCACGGCCCGATGAAGGTGACCAGCACGACCGTGGTCAGGGCCGGCCGGACCAGCGGCACCGCGATCGAGCGCACGATGCGCAGCTCGCTCGCGCCGTCGATCCGCGCCGCCTCGAACATCTCCTGCGGCAGCGCCCGGAAGAACTGCGTGAAGATGAACACCGCGGTCGTGTTGATCGCGAACGGCAGGATCATCCCGAGGTACGTGTCACCGAGGCCGAAACCCCGGGTGATCTGCACGTACAGCGGGATCATCAGCAGCTGGAACGGCACCATCTGGACCAGCAGCATGAGCACCCAGGTGGCGCCCCGGCCGCGGAAGTCCAGCCGCGCCATCGCGTAGCCCGCGAGCAGCCCGAACGTCACGGTGCCCAGCAGCACGCCGGCGGTGAACACCAGCGAGTTGAGCAGCGAGCCGAGCAGGTCGATCCGCGAGTCGATCGCCGCGAAGTTGCCGAGCGTCCAGCCGGACGTCGGCAGGAGCTGGCCCGGGGTGTTGGTGGGGCTCTCCTGGAAGGCCCCCACCACCATGAACCAGAACGGGAAGGCGAACACGGCCGCCGCCAGGGTGAGCAGCAGGTAGCGCACCCAGGTGCCGGGCTGTCGTCGAGTCGTTCGCATGTCAGCGCTCCCGGTTGATGCGGTTGGCGGCGAGCGACAGCACGCCGACGACGATGACCAGCAGCATGCCGATGGCCGCGGCGGTGTCCGGGTTCTGCTGCTGGATGCCCCGCTGGTAGATCAGCAGCACGGGTGTCACGGAGGCGCCGTCCGGGCCGCCGCCGTTGGTGAGCAGGTACGGCTCGGTGAACAGGTTGGCCCCCGTGATGATCGCCAGGACCAGCACCAGCACGGTGGTGGAGCGCACGCCGGGCACGGTCACGTTGAGGAACCGCTGCCAGGCGTTCGCGCCGTCCGTCTCGGCCGACTCGTGCAGCTCGCGCGGCACGTTCTGCAGCGCCGCGAGGTACAGCAGGATGTAGAAGCCGAGCTGCTTCCAGGTCACGTACAGCGCGATCGTCGGCATCGCCAGGGACGAGCTGACCAGCCACGACGGGTCCGGCGCGAGCGGCCCGAGGACGGCGTTGACGAGCCCGCCCGACGAGAACAGCAGCAGCCACACGCCGACCAGCGACACGCTCGCGGTGAGGTAGGGCACGTAGAACGCGACGCGGTACGCCGCCGCCCACCGGATGCCCGCGTTCAGGGCGTTGGCCAGCACCATCGACAGCACCACGGTGAGCGGCACGTTGATGACGAGGAACACCCCGATGTTCCGGAACGACTCCAGGACCTGCGGGTCCTGCAGCACGGTGACGAAGTTGTCCAGGCCCACGAAGGGCTTGGGCACCTCGACGCCGGGCGCGGTGAAGAAGTAGTCGTGGAACGCGATCCAGACCGCGAACCCCAGCGGGTAGGCGAAGATCGCGAGCACGAACACGAGGTACGGCAGCGCGAACAGCGAGCCGATCGGCTGCCTGCCCCACCAGTGGTGCCGGGTGGTGCGGGGCTCGCGCGTCGTCGTGCCGGGTCGGGTGGTCATTCAGATCATTCCTGGACGAGTCCGTCGATGGTCTGCGCGGCGCCGCTCAGGAACTCGTCCACGCCGGTCGTGCCGAAGATGACCGCCGAGGAGTAGGCGTCGCGGAACGCCTGCCACGCCTCGACCGAGTTCGGGATGCTGGGCACGTCGCCCGTGCGCTGGTCGGCGAACACCTCGTAGGCCGGGTTGTCCGCGAAGTAGTCGGCGTAGGTCGTGCCCAGGTCGGTGCGCAGCGGCATCTGGCCGGTGGCCTCCAGCAGGGCGCCGTCGTTCTCCTCGCTGGTGGAGAACTTCAGGAACTCCCACGCGGTGCCCTGGTTCTCGCACGCGGTGAACATCGAGACGTTCTTGGAGTCGGCGAACGTCACGGGGTCGGCCTCGCCGTCCGACGTCGGCACGGGCATGAAGCCGACGTCGACGCTGTCCGCGTACGACGCGATGGCCCACGGGCCCGCGAGCTGCATCGCCGTCGTCCCGGCGGACATGGCGTCGTCGGTCGACGCCTCCTTCGGCGCGAGGCCGTCGGAGTAGACCGTGGCCCAGAAGTCGGCGACGGCCTTGCCGTTCTCGTCGTCGAACGTGGCCTTGCCGTCCTCGACCAGGGGCGTGCCACCGGACTCGGCGAGGTACAGGGGGTAGAAGTCGAACCACGGCTGGAAGAACTCGTTGGTCGGCGACGGCCAGATGGCACTGTCCGCCGCACCCGAGTCCACGATCTGCCGCGCGCCGGCGAGGAAGTCGTCGTACGTGGCCATGTCCGGGTTCTCCGGGTCGAGGCCCGCCTTCTCGAAGACGGTCTTGTTGTACATGACCATCACCGGGTTCGACTTCCACGGCAGCTGGTAGTACCCGTCGTCGGTGAGGTAGGTCTGCGCGCCGTCGCCCACCCGGTCCTCGATGTAGCTCGCGCCGTCCTCGATCTGGGACAGGTTCACGAGCCCGCCCTGGCGCACCCAGCCGGGCACCGCGGCGCTCGAGATGTTGTAGACCAGGCAGGGCGCGGTCCCGGCGGTGATCGCGGCGGTGATCGCCTCCTCGGACGACGAGCCGGCCGGGATCTCCTGCGCGGTCACCTCCTCGTCGGGGTGCTCGGCGTTCCAGGCCTCGACGACGGCCTTGCCCCAGGCGACCTCCTGCTCGTTGTTGGACAGCCAGACGGTGATCGGGCCGGTGCCCGAGGCGTTCTCGCCGCCGGTGCCACCGCCTCCGCCGGAGCAGGCGGCGGTGAGTGCCACCGCGGTGAGCAGCGCGGCGGCCGGGGCGATACGGGGGTGCTTCATGAGAACTCCTCCTCGAGTTCGGAGTGGTGTGCCTCGGGTGCGGGGCCGGCGGTGCTGGCGCGCAGGCGAAGCTGGTTGCAGTCGACCGTCACGGACTCGGGCGGCTCGCCGGCGAGGTCGGCCAGCAGCCGTTCGGCCGCCACCCTCCCCCGGCGGAACGGGTCGGTGGAGACGCTGGTCAGGGCGGGGCTCAGGTGAGCCGAGAGGTGGTCGTCGTCGAATCCGGCGACGGCGAGGTCGTCCGGGACCAGGAGGCCCCGGCTGCGTGCGTAGGAGTAGCCGGCGATGGCCATCGTGTCGTTGGCGTAGAGGATGGCGGTCGGCCGGTCGGGCAGGTCGAGCAGCTCGGCGGTGAGGGCTCGGCCGCTCCCGGCGGTGAAGTCCCCCTCACGCAGCAGCTCCCGGCTGCCGAGGCTCTGCACGTACGCCCGCGCGCGGGCGTCCGAGTGCACGTAGTCGAGCGGACCCGACACGTGGGCGATGCGGGTGTGACCCTGGCCGCGCAGGTGGGCGACCAGGTCGCGCACCGGTGCGGCGTCGTCCGTGCGGACGCTCGAGAACGGGCTCTCGGCGTCGTAGGCACCCAGCAGGACGGCGGGCAGCCGGAGCTGCCGCAGGTAGTCGACCCGCCAGTCCTCCAGGTGGAGGTCGAGCACGATCACGCCGTCCGCCCGGCCGCTGGCCATGGCGCGGTAGGCCCGCTCCTCCGCGGTGCGTCCGGTGACGACCTGGAGCAGGAGGGCGATCTCGTGCCCGGCGAGCGCGGACTCGACGCCCGAGATGAAGGCGGGGAAGAACGCGTCGGAGGCGAGGATCGCCGGGTCGCGCGAGAGCACGACGCCGACGGCGTTGGCGCGGCGGGCCGCGAGCGCCCGGGCCCGGGAGCTGGGCACCCAGTCGAGGCGCTTGGCCGCGGCGAAGACGCGTGCCTTGGTGGTCGCCGAGATGGGCCGCTTGCCGCTGTAGGCGTGCGAGACGGTGGCCTTGGTGACGCCCGCGGCGCGGGCGACGTCGTCGATCGTGGGCCGCTGCATCGCTCTCCTCCCTCCGGTTGCTCGGGTACGGTCAACGTAAAACCGGTTTGACGATGCCGCCAACCGGTTTGACGATCGGCTGTCCCACCTGCGGCGGCGTGGGCCCGCGGGCAGAATGCTGGGATGAGCGACAACCCCCCGGTCGACATCAAGCCCCGCTCCCGCCAGGTGACCGACGGTCTGGAGGCCACCGCGGCGCGCGGCATGCTGCGCGCCGTCGGGCTCGGCGACGACGACTTCGCGAAGCCGCAGGTCGGCGTGGCGAGCTCGTGGAACGAGATCACGCCCTGCAACCTGTCGCTGGACCGGCTGGCCCAGGCGTCCAAGGAGGGGGTGCACGCGGCGGGCGGCTATCCGCTGGAGTTCGGCACCATCTCGGTCTCGGACGGCATCTCGATGGGTCACGAGGGCATGCACTTCTCGCTGGTCTCGCGGGACGTCATCGCCGACTCGGTCGAGACGGTGATGCAGGCGGAGCGCCTGGACGGCTCGGTGCTGCTGGCCGGCTGCGACAAGTCGCTGCCCGGCATGCTCATGGCGGCGGCCCGCCTGGACCTGTCGAGCGTGTTCCTCTACGCGGGCTCGATCATGCCGGGCTGGGTCAAGCTCAGCGACGGCACCGAGAAGCAGGTCACGATCATCGACGCCTTCGAGGCGGTCGGGGCGTGCGCGCGGGGCCTGATGAGCCGGGAGGACGTGGACCGCATCGAGCGGGCGATCTGTCCCGGCGAGGGTGCGTGCGGCGGCATGTACACGGCCAACACGATGGCGTCGGCGGCCGAGGCGCTGGGCATGTCCCTGCCCGGGTCGGCGGCCCCGCCGTCGGCCGACCGGCGGCGCGACGCGTGGGCGCACCGCTCGGGCGAGGCCGTGGTGAACCTGCTGCGCCAGGGCATCACGGCGCGCGACATCCTGACCAAGGAGGCGTTCGAGAACGCGATCGCCGTGGTCATGGCGTTCGGCGGGTCGACGAACGCGGTGCTGCACCTGCTGGCCATCGCGTACGAGGCCGAGGTGGAGCTGACCCTGGACGACTTCTCGCGCGTCGCCGACCGCGTGCCGCACCTGGGCGACCTCAAGCCGTTCGGCCGGTACGTGATGAACGACGTCGACCGCATCGGCGGCGTTCCCGTCGTGATGAAGGCGCTGCTGGACGCCGGGCTGCTGCACGGCGACGCGCTGACCGTCACCGGGCGCACGGTGGCGGAGAACCTGGCCGAGATCGACCCGCCGGACCCGGACGGCAAGATCCTGCGCGCGATGGACGACCCCATCCACCGCACGGGCGGCATCACGATCCTGCACGGGTCGCTCGCGCCGGAGGGCGCCGTCGTGAAGTCTGCGGGGTTCGACTCCGACGTGTTCGAGGGGACGGCGCGCGTGTTCGAGCGGGAGCGGGCGGCGCTCGACGCGCTGGAGGACGGCACCATCCAGGCGGGCGACGTCGTCGTCATCCGCTACGAGGGGCCCAAGGGCGGGCCGGGCATGCGCGAGATGCTCGCGATCACGGGCGCGATCAAGGGCGCGGGCCTGGGCAAGGACGTGCTGCTCGTGACCGACGGGCGGTTCTCGGGCGGCACCACGGGCCTGTGCGTGGGGCACATCGCCCCCGAGGCCGTGGACGGCGGGCCCGTCGCGTTCGTGCGCGACGGCGACCGCATCCGCCTCGACGTGGCGGCCAAGACGCTGGACCTGCTCGTGGAGCCGGCCGAGCTGGAGGTCCGCCGGGCGGGCTGGGCGCCGCTCCCCCACGGCTACACGCGCGGTGTGCTGGCCAAGTACACCAAGCTCGTCCAGTCGGCGTCGAAGGGTGCGGTGCTGGCGTAGCCCGCAGAACCGACGGCCGCGCCGACCCGCGTTGGGCCCGGGTGAATGTTCGTGCCAGAATCCCGGGTTCACGCGCCACCACCGCGAAGACAACTCTGCACCGGACCCCAGGAGCACAACGATGTCCCCCGAAGCCTGGAAGACGACGGCGATCGTCGTCTACCTCGTCCTCATGCTCGCGATCGGCTACGCGGCGTTCCGCCGCACCGACGACCTCGGCGACTACATGCTGGGCGGGCGCCGCCTCAGCCCCGGCGTGGCCGCGCTGAGCGCGGGCGCCTCCGACATGTCCGGCTGGCTGCTGATGGGCCTGCCGGGCGCCATCTACGTGAGCGGCCTGGTCGAGTCGTGGATCGCGATCGGCCTCACGATCGGCGCGTGGCTGAACTGGAAGTTCGTCGCGCCGCGCCTGCGCGCCTACACGGAGACGGCGAAGAACTCGATCACCATCCCGAGCTTCTTCGAGAACCGGCTGCACGACACGTCCCGCCTGCTGCGCGTGGCCTCCGGCGCCATCATCCTCGTGTTCTTCACCTTCTACGTGTCGTCCGGCATGGTCGCCGGCGGCACGTTCTTCGAGAGCTCGTTCGGTTTCGACTACACCACGGGCATCTGGGTGGTGGGCGGCGTGACGCTGGCCTACACCCTGTTCGGCGGGTTCCTCGGTGCCACGTGGACCGACGTCGCGCAGGGCCTGCTCATGCTCGCGGCCCTCGTCGTGGTGCCGATCGTCGCGTTCGTCGAGGTCGGCGGGTGGGGACCGGTCCGCGAGGGCCTGCTGGCCGCCGAGACCAGCGGCGCCGCCAACCACCTGTCGTTCGTGGCCGGCGCGTCGGCCACGACCATCATCTCCGCGGCCGCGTGGGGCCTGGGCTACTTCGGGCAGCCGCACATCATCGTGCGTTTCATGGCGATGCGTTCCCCGCGCGACGCCGTCGCCGGGCGCCGGATCGGCATCTCCTGGATGGTCGCGACGGCGCTCGGTGCCGTGCTCACCGGGCTCATCGGCGTGGCGTTCGTGGGGTCGCGCGGCGAGACGCTGGACAACCCCGAGACGGTGTTCCTGTACCTGTCGCAGGTGCTGTTCCACCCGCTGGTGGCCGGGTTCGTGCTGGCCGCGGTGCTCGCGGCGATCATGTCCACGATCTCCTCGCAGCTCATCGTGTCCTCCTCGGCCCTGGTCGAGGACCTCGTCAAGATCGCCGGGCGGGAGATGTCCGCCCGCACCGAGGTGCTGCTGGGCCGCGCGGGCGTGCTGCTCGTCGCCACGGTCGCCGGGATCATCGCGTTCGACCGCACCGACACCATCCTCGACCTGGTCGGGTTCGCCTGGGCGGGCTTCGGCGCCGCGTTCGGCCCCGTCGTGATCCTGAGCCTGTACTGGCGCCGGCTCACGTCCTGGGGCGCGCTGGCGGGCATGGTCACCGGCGCCGTCGTCGTGTTCGCCTGGGGCCGGTCCCCGCTGGCCGACACCCTCTACGAGCTCGTGCCCGGTTTCGTGCTGGGGGCACTCGTCGCCGTCGTCGTCAGCCTCCTCACGCCCGCCCCGTCCGCGGCCGTGCGCGAGGAGTACGCGGAGGCGACGCGGCGCGCGACGGCGTGACCACGCCCGGCCGCTGCCCACTGGGCGGACCAGGTCGTTGCCGTAGGTAACTATCTGGCACGATGGCGGTGTGACGGACGCACCAGGAGACCCCGAGTTCCGCTTCCGTGACATCGCCGTCGTCGCCTACCTGCCGTCCGTGGTGAGCTCGGTCGGCCACGGCGCCGTCATGCCGATCCTGGCCATCCACGCCGGTGACCTGGGCGCCGGCACGGCGCTGGCCGCGTTCGTCGTCGCACTGCTCGGCATCGGCCAGCTCGCCAACTCGCTGCCGTCGGGCGCGCTGGTGGCCCGGCTCGGCGAGCGCCGCACGCTCGTGATCGCGGGCCTCGTCGACGCCGCCGCGATGCTCGCCGCCTTCCTGGTGCCGTCGGTGTGGCTGCTGTGCGTGGCCGTGTTCGTCAGCGGCATGAGCTGGACGGCGTTCCTGCTCGCCCGCCAGGGCTTCCTCATCGACGCCGTGCCGGTCAGCCACCGGGCCCGGGGCATGGCGCTGCTCGGCGGGTCGATGCGCCTCGGCATCCTGGTGGGCCCGCTGCTCGGCGCGCTCCTGATCCACGTGCTCGGGGTGCGGTCGGTGTTCGTGCTCGCGGCGTGCGCGTCGCTCGCCTCGGCGCTGATCGTGACCCGCATGCCCGACTTCGGCCGCGTGTCGCGCGGCATCACCCCGCTGCCCGTGCGCACTGTGCTGTGGGAGCACCGCCGCACGCTGCTCACCCTGGGCGTGGCGGTCATCATCATCGGCGCGTCCCGCTCGGTACGCACCGGCCTGCTGCCGCTGTGGGCCGACCACGTGCACATCTCCGCCGCCGTGGTCTCGCTGCTGTTCGCTGTCGCGGCCACCATCGACATCCTGCTCACGCTCCCGGGCGGCTGGTTGCTCGACACCAAGGGCCGCCAGGTGGTGGCCATCCCGGTGGTGCTCGCCGTGGGCGTCGGCTGCCTGCTGCTGCCCCTGACGGACGACGCCCTGGGCGTCGGCCTGGTCATGGCCGTCATCGCACTCGGCAACGGGCTCGGGTCGGGCATCGTGATGACGCTCGGGGCCGACGTCGCCCCGCAGGAGGGCCGGTCGCAGTTCCTCGGCGGGTGGCGGCTGTGCGGCGACATCGGCAACACCGGCGGGCCGCTGCTCGTCTCGGCCGTCGCCGCCGTCGCGCCGCTGGCCGTCGCGCCCGTCGTGATCGGCGTGCTGGCGCTGGCCGGCACCGTCTGGGTGGGGCACTGGACGGGCCGCGCCGACCGGGACCGGCGGGGCGGCTAGGCCCGCGCCCGGTCAGCGCGTGGCGCCCGCGCGCACCGCGGCCAGGGCGTCCGCGAGCACGGCGTCCACGGTCTGCGTGTCGTCCACGACGACGCCCGCCTCGTCGGGCTCCAGCGGTTCCAGCGTGTCGAGCTGGGACTGCAGCAGGGACGGCGGCATGAAGTGGGTGCGCCGCCGCATCCGGTCCAGCAGCACCTCGTAGGTCGCGTCCAGGTGCACGAAGTACAGGCCCGGGTCCCCCTCGCGCAGCCAGTCCCGGTACGTGCGGCGCAGCGCCGAGCACGCGGTCACGGAGGTCCGGCCCTCCGACTCCAGCCGGGCGATCTCGCCGGCGAGGGCACGGAGCCAAGGGCGGCGGTCGTCGTCGTCCAGCGGGATGCCCGCCGACATCTTGTCGATGTTGGCCTGCGGGTGGAACGCGTCGCCCTCCACGAACTCGGCGCCGAGGGCCTCCGCGAGCGCCCGGCCGGTCGTCGTCTTGCCCGTGGCCGTCACGCCCATGACGACGACGTGGCGGGGCGCCGCCGCGGGCGCTCCCTGCGCGGTCATCCGAGCACCGGCCAGAGCGCCGCGGCGAGCAGGAACACCGTGAGGCCCAGGGTGGTCTCCAGCACGGTCCAGGTCTTCAGCGTGGTCTTGACGTCCATGCCGAAGAACCTGCTCACGAGCCAGAACCCGGAGTCGTTGACGTGCGACAGCACCGTGGCGCCGGCCGCGACCGCGAACACGAGCAGCGCGATCCGGGCGTCGCCGATGCCCTCGGCGTCGACCTGGGCCGAGATCAGCCCGGCGGTCGTGGTCAGGGCGACCGTGGCGGAGCCCTGCGCGACACGCAGCACCGTCGCGATGACGAACGCCTGGAGGATCAGCGGCAGCCCGATGCCGGACAGCGAGTCGGTGAGCGCCGAGCCGATGCCGCTGGCGCGCAGCACGCCGCCGAACATGCCGCCCGCACCCGTGATGAGGATGATCGAGCAGATCGGGCCGAGCGCGTCGTCGAGCATGCCGTTCGCACGCTCGGCGGTGAACCGGCCGGGGGCGAGCACCGCGAGCGCGACGAGCACCGTGATGAGCAGGGCGATCGGCGTCTGCCCGAGCAGGAGGAGCGTGCTGGCCCAGACGGCGCCCTCCGGGACGACGCCCGCCTTGGTCAGGGTGTCCACCACGGTGTTCAGGGAGATGAGCACGAGCGGGAGCAGCAGCAGGAGCAGCACCGTGGCGAACCGCGGCGGGGCCTTGGTGGCAGTCGCGGTGGCGGTGCCGCCGCCGGTGCCGCCCTCGTTCGCGTCTGCGCCGGCGTCCCCGTTCCGGCCGCCGTTCATGGGGCCGAAGACGGCGTCCGGGATGTCGACCACGTACCGCCCGCTGAGGAACCGGGCCACGAGGTAGGCGCCGATGATCCACGCCACGACGGCGATCGGCAGGCCGATCAGGAGGGTCAGCCCGATGTTGCCGTTCATGCTCGCGGCGGCGGCGACCGGCCCGGGATGCGGCGGCACGACGGCGTGCATCACGGCGAAGGCACCGGCCGTCGGCAGGCCGTACCGCAGGATGCCGCCGCCGAAGCGCCGCGCGACCGTGAAGATGATCGGCAGGAACACGACCAGGCCCGCGTCGAAGAAGATCGGCAGGCCGAAGATGAGCGCGGCGACGCCGAGCGCGAGCGGGGCGTGCCTCTCCCCGAAGCGGGCGATGAGCGTGTCGGCCAGCACCTGCGCGCCACCGGTGCTCTCGAGCAGCCGGCCGACCATCACGCCGAAGCCGACCAGCAGCGCCACCGAGCCGAGCGTCCCGCTGAAACCCGCCAGCAGGGCGGCGGGCACGTCGGCGACCGGGATGCCGGCGGCGACGGCGGTGAGCAGGCTGACCAGCACGAGCGCGACGAAGGCGTGCAGCTTGAACCGGATGATCAGGAGCAGGAGCAGCGCGACCGCCGCGGCGGCGATCAGCAGCAGGGTCCCGGCCCCGTAGACGGGTTCGATCTCGGTCACGACCGCCTCCTTGCGGTGGGCCTACTTGGTGAAACGATCTCGATACGTGGGCGAACCTACCAGGTGGCAGGGCTCGGGCACGTGCAGGTCACGCCCGGCGCGCCCCGCCGTCGTCCACCCCGCCGGGGTGCTCCCCTTCGTCCCCTTCGAGACCGAGGTTGCTTCGCTCTGGGGCGCCCCAGAGCGAAGCAACCTCGGTCTCGAAGAGGAAGCAACCTCGGTCTCGAAGAGGAGACGGCCGGGGGCCACCCGGGGCGCGCTACCCGGGGCGGACGACGGCGGCCCCGCCGCCGGGGTCGGCGCGGCCGGTCGCCGCCCAGAGGGCCCCGACCGTCTCTCCGGCCGTCGACCCCTCGGGCACGACGAGCTCGCCGGCCACGCCGAGCCGGTCGTCCGGGACGAACCAGCCGGCCATCTGCGCGGGCGTGAACTCGGCCGCCTGCGGCCGTCCCGCGTGCCGACGCACCGTCTCCTCCCACGACACGTCGAGGTAGGCGCAGACCGTGGTCCCCACGTGGTCGGCGACCAGCTCGCGGAGCATCGGTCCGTAGTGGTCGGCGGCGAGGATGCCGTCCAGCACCACCGAGTACCCGACGCCGAGCGCGTGCCGGACCACCGTGTCGATCAGCCCGATGTTCGGCGCGCCGGGCCGGTCCTTCTCCCACATCAGGACGCGGCGCAGGTAGTCCTGCTCGACCAGCGCCGTCCCACGCCCCATCCGTTCGCGCAGCCGCCGGGCGACCGTCGACTTCCCGGCGCCCGACGGCCCGCGCACCACGACCAGGCAGGTGTCCGGACTCCCGATCCCGCCCGCGCCGTCGCCCACGCCGCAGACGCTACCGTCCGCACCGCGCCGCCGTCCGCCCGCCCCACTCCCCTTCGAGACCGAGGTTGCTTCGCTTTGGGGCGCCCCAGAGCGAAGCAACCTCGGTCTCGAAGAGGAGACGGCCGGCGGCCTACTCGCCCGCCGTGCGGACGCCCTCGAGCTGGTCCGCGCGCCGCACGTGCCGCGTGACCCACGGGCCGAGCAGCGCCAGCACGCCCGCGAAGGCCAGCGCGACCAGGCCGATCCCGCCGAAGTACGCCGTGTCCGAGGCACCCGCCGTCGCCTGGACCAGCTGCGCCGTGATCGCCTGCCCGGCGGCGGGCGCGAGGAACCACAGCGCCATCGCCTGCCCCTGGTACGCCCGGGGTGCGAGCAGCGTGGTCGCGGCCAGGCCCACCGGGGACAGGCACAGCTCACCGAGGGTCTGGATCACGTACACGCTCGCCAGCACCCAGCCGGGCGTCAGCCCGTCGCCCGCCATCGCGGACGCCGCGGCCAGCACGAGGAACGAGGTCGCCGCGAGCGCCAGCCCGATCGCGAACTTGTACGGCGTGGGCGGGCGGTCCTTGGTGCGCACCCAGAGCCAGGCGAACACGGGCGCGAGGATGATGATCGAGGCCGGGTTGACCGACTGGAAGAACTCGGGGCTCACGGTGAGCCCGAGCACCTCGCGCGACGTCCGGTCGGCGGCGAAGGTGGCCAGGGTGGTCGCCGCCTGCTCGAAGATCATGAAGAAGAGCATCGCCGCGACGAACAGCGGGATGTAGGCGAGCAGCCGGGGGCGTTCGGCGTCGGTCACGCGGGGCGAGCGGTACATGACCACGAAGAACGCGATGGGCGCGAGGAAGGCGACGTAGCTGAGGGTGTCGATGAGGGCGAGCACGCCCCACTCCCCCGACACGAGGCGGGCCACCAGGTACACGAGGACGACGGCGCCCGCGACGATCGCGAACATGCGGGCCACGGCGGGACGTTCCCCGGGCCGGACGGGGTTGGGCACGTCGTCGCCCGCGCCCTGCAGGTGCTTGCGGCCGAGCACGAAGAACACGAGCGCGACGGCCATGCCCACGGCGGCCACGGAGAACCCGGCGTGGTAGCCCCAGACGGCGCGGACGGCGCCCACGATGATCGGCGAGAACAGGGAGCCGATGTTGATGCCCATGTAGAAGATCTGGAAGGCGGACTCGCGCCGGGTGTCGCCGCGGTCGTAGAGGGCGCCGACCATCGCGGAGACGTTGGGCTTGAGCAGGCCGGTGCCGAACGCGACGAGCACGATGCCGAGGTAGGAGAACCCGGCGGCCGGCACGGCGAGGCACACGTGCCCGGCGGCGATGATCATGCCGCCGTAGAGCGTGGAGCGCCGCGCGCCGATGACGCGGTCGGCGAGCCAGCCACCCACCACGGACAGCAGGTACACGCCCGTGCCGTAGATCGACACGACCGCCTCGCCCAGCGTCTGGTCGAGGCCCAGGCCGCCGTTCGCGATGGTGTCGGTCAGGTAGTAGACCAGGATCGCGCGCATGCCGTAGTAGCTGAACCGCTCCCACAGCTCGGTGGTGAAGAGCGTCATCAGGCCGAGGGGATGCCCGAAGAACCGGCGGTCGTCGCCGGCTGCGACGGAGGGCGGCGGTACGGGTCCGGACGGCGGCGGTGTCGCCGCGCCTGTGCTCATGGTTCGATCGTCGGCGCGTTCGGCGCGCGGCGCACCTCGGGACGGCGGGGGCGAGGGGACGACGGCGGGGTCAGCGCGCGCCGGTGTCCGCGAGGAGCACGTCGACCGCGTGCGAGCCGGTGAGGCCCGCGGGCAGGTGCGGGCCGTCGTCGACCCGTTCGCCGTCCACGGTCAGCGACACGACCCGCGTGCCCGCGCCGCGCAGCCGCAGCGTCAGCTCCGCGGCGCGGTACGGCAGGCCCGTCAGCGTCACCTCGCCCCAGCCGGCCGGCAGCACGGGCGCGAGGTCCAGCCCGTCCGGCCGGGGACGCAGGCCGAACAGCCCGGCGTGCACCGCCCGCAGGAACGCGGTGGCCGACCAGGTCTGGTCGGGCTGCGACTCCCAGACGTGACCGGTCTGGAACCCGCCGTCGACGGTGCCGGTGCCGGCGTCGTAGATCTCGAACCAGCTCCCGGTCCGGGCGAACAGCCGGGCCAGGGCCTCGACCTCGCGCGCGAACGCCGGCGCGTGGCCGGTGCGGGCGGCGGCCTCGGCCCAGAAGCCCTGGACCACGGGCCACACGATGTCGTTGTGCCGGCCGGCGTGCCCCGCGGCGACGTACCGGCCGAACCGCGGGTGCACGTCGGTGATGCCGTGCGGCGACACGCGCGCGCCGTCGACCACGGCCCGGGCGCGGGCGCCGTCCGCGACCCCGAGCAGGACGGCGAAGGCGAGCCCCGCACCCTCCTGGTAGTCCTGCAGCTCGCCCGACGCCGGCCCGCGGGTCGGGATCGTGTAGCCGTACCGTCCGCGTCCGGGCTGCCACAGGTGCCGCTCGACGGCCGCGGCCAGGTCGGTGGCACGCCGCCGGTACCCCTGTGCCGTCGTGGCGTCCCGGCCGAGCTCGTCCGCCATGGCCGCCAGGCTCAGGTACGCCCCGTGGTAGAGGGCGTTGGTGCTCAGCGCCAGCTGGGTCACGGCGTCCGGGTGGTCGAGCACGAAGCTGCTCGCGCCGTCGTCCAGGAGCGCCAGGGCGTCGGGGTAGCCGG
Organism: Promicromonospora thailandica; assembly: GCF_024171955.1. Lineage (GTDB taxonomy): Bacteria > Actinomycetota > Actinomycetes > Actinomycetales > Cellulomonadaceae > Promicromonospora > Promicromonospora thailandica. The sequence continues at coordinate 23,777 of NZ_JAMTCS010000010.1, forward strand.
CGATCCCGTCGTTGAAGAACGACGGGCCCGCGAACAGCCCGTACCGTTCGTCCCACTGGCTCGACTCCCGGAGCGCCAGGGTGGTCGCGGCGGTCCGGTACGCGTCCGCGAGGAAGGCGCTGTCCCCGGTGACGAGGTAGTGGTGCCACGCCGCGGGCACCCAGACCACCTGATCCCACCACTGGTCGTCCTGCTGGACCACGAGGGCGCCGTCGGGCTGCCGGGTCACCACCGACCACAGGGTGTTGCGGGCGACGCCGGGCGCGAGCAGGCTCCCGGCGTTCCACGCGTTGACGGCCGCGTCACGGGTCCACGGCTGCTCGTACCCGCCGCCCGCGCGGAAGAAGGTGCCGACCCGCGGGTCCAGCAGCCCCGTGCTGTCGTAGACGGCCGGGTCGTAGGGCACCGTGTTGGTGCGCAGCAGGTTCGTGAGAGCGCCCGCCCAGGCGGGGGCGAGCAGGTCCTGCATGGCGGGGTCGGCGCAGGTCAGCGAGGGCAGCACGGTCAGCTCACCGGCCCCGTCGACTCCCGCCAGATGATCGTGTTCAACGGCGGCTCGGGCGTCGTCGTGCCGCTGCCGGGCCCCGCCTCGGGGGCACCGCCAGGCCGGAGCGTGGCGACCAGCCGCGCCATGGCCGCCCGGCCGAGCTTGCGGTGGTCCACGTGCACGGTGGTGAGCGTGGGCTGCAGGTAGGCACCGAGCTGGTTGTTGTCCCAGCCGGTGACGCTCAGGTCGCCCGGGATGGACCAGCCGCGCTCGCGGGCGCCCAGCACCACGCCGGCGGCGCCGACGTCGCTCGCCGCGATGATCGCGGTCGGGTGGTCGCGCTCGGGCAGGGTGTGCACGGCGGCGCGCCCGCCCTCGGCGGACCAGTCGCTCTCGTGGACCAGCGCGGGGCCGAGGCCCAGCCGTTCGATCGTCTGGACGAACACGTCGCGGCGGCCGCGGGCCGAGGCGAAGTCGAGCGCGCCCGTGACGTGCAGGAACTTGCGGTGGCCCAGCGCCGCGAGCTGCTCGACGAGCTCCGCCACGGGCGACCCGTCGGCGAGCTCGCCCACGCCGCGGAACTCGTCGTCGTAGTCCGCGGACACCACGATGGCGGCACGGTCCGGGAACCGGTGCTCCGACTCCGGCGGCAGCGGCGCCAGGGCGAGCACACCCTCGACCTGGCCCGAGTCGGCGAGCTCCAGGACCCGCTCGAACCGCTCGGCGGGCCCGCCCTCGACGCTGAACGCCTCGATCGTGTACCCGTGCTCGTGCGCCACCTCCATGACCCCGCTGAGGATCTGCGGCGGACCGTAGGTGGCCACGGCAGGCAGCAGGACGGCGATCCGGCCGCTGCGGCGCGTGCGCATGGACCGGGCGGTCAGGTTGGGCCGGTAGTCGAGGTCGCGCACGGCGGTGCGGATGCGGGCGACCGTCTCGGGCCGCATCTTGGCGTCGTTGCGCAGGTAGCGCGAGACCGTCTGGTGGGACACGCCCGCCGCCCTGGCGACCTCCCAGATAGTGGCCCGCCGGCCGGTGGCCGCCGGGTGCTGTGCCGAATTCTGTGCCGGGTCCCGTGCCACGTCCTGCGTCGAGCTCTCGTCCGTCATGCCCCGTCCTCGCCTGTCCGGCCCTGTCCGGACCTGTCGAACCCTGTCGAGCCCATACCGACCCCGTCCTGGCCCAATCCTTCCCGGGCCTGCCGCCCCCCGGCGATCATTCTGGCACCCGGCACCGACACCCCGTCCGGCCGGCCCGGGTGACGCCCGCAGCCGCGGGACCCTTGCGATGTGATCGATCACCTCCTACCGTATGCCCGAAAGTGTGATCGATCACCCTGCGACGGAGCAGCCCGTGAAGACATCCCCCGCAGCACCCCGCGCCGTCCCCCGGCAGCGGACCCTCCCCTGGCGGAGACGGCTGGCGCGCGACCGCGCGGTGCTGCTCCTGGCCCTGCCGGGCATGGCGGTGATCGTGGTCTTCCAGTACCTGGCCCTGGGCGGCAACGTCATCGCGTTCCAGGACTACCAGCCCTACCTCGGTATCGAGCGCAGCCTGTGGGTCGGCTTCGAGAACTTCCAGATCCTGTTCTCCGGCGACCCCGAGTTCCTGAACGCCCTGCGCAACACCCTGGCCATCACGCTGCTGCAGACCGTCTTCGTCTTCCCGGCGCCGATCGTCCTGGCACTCCTGCTGCACAGCCTGGTGTCCAACCGCGTGCGGCAGGTCGTGCAGTCCGTGCTGTACCTGCCGCACTTCCTGTCGTGGGTGATCGTCGTCGCGGTGTTCCAGCAGGTGCTGGGTGGCGCGGGCCTGCTCAACAACTTCCTGCGGGCGCACGGCTGGCAGCCCGTCGACGTCATCGGCAACGCCGACGCGTTCTACGCGCTGATCACGTCCCAGGTCATCTGGAAGGACACCGGCTGGGCCACCATCCTGTTCCTCGCGGTGCTGGCCGGGATCGACCGGTCGCTCTACGAGGCCTCCGCCGTCGACGGTGCCTCCCGCTGGCGCCAGACCTGGCACGTCACCCTGCCGGGGATGCGGCCGATCATCGTCATGCTGCTCATCCTCAAGCTCGGCGACTCGCTGAGCGTGGGCTTCGAGCAGCTGATCCTCCAGCAGCAGGCGGTCGGGCTCGGCGTGTCCGACGTGCTCGACACCTACGTCTACAACCAGGGCGTGCTGGGCGGGTTCTGGGGCGTCGCGGCCGCCGTCGGCCTCGTGAAGGGCGCGATCGGGCTGGTGCTGGTGCTGGTCGCGAACAAGACCGCCCACGCCTTCGGCGAGGAAGGGGTGTACCGGGCATGAGCACCGTGACCACGACACGTCAGACCACGGGGCGGGGCGGGACGCCGCGCGCCCGCGGCACCGCCCCGGGCGGCCGGCGGCGGCCGGTCGTCGACGGCGTCGCGCTGCCCGGACCGTTCGAACGCACCGTCAAGGCCGTCGTGCTGACCGTCGCGTGCGCCCTGGTCGTGCTGCCGTTCGTCGGCATCGTGTCCACCAGCCTGGCCACGCCGGAGCAGGTCACCGAGGCCGGCGGCTTCGTGCTGCTGCCCACCGGGATCGACCTGAGCGCCTACCGCATGATCTTCGCCGGCGGCGTGGTCACACAGGCGCTGTGGGTCAGCGTCGTCGTGACGAGCGTCGGCACCGCGCTGAGCCTGGCCCTGACCACGACGCTCGGCTGGGCGCTGAGCCGCCGGGGCGCGTTCGGCGTCCGCGCGATGCTGCTCGTGGTGCTGGTCAGCCTGCTGTTCAACCCCGGAATCATCCCCAGCTACCTCGTGGTGCAGCGGCTGGGCCTGCTCGACACCCTGTGGGCGCTGATCGTCCCGACGTCGGTCTCGGCCTTCAACGTGGTGGTCGTGCGGGCGTTCTTCGTGCGCCTCCCGGCGGAGATCCTCGACGCCGCGCGCATCGACGGCGCCTCCGAGTGGCAGCTCTTCCGGCGCATCGGCCTGCCGCTGTCCAAGCCGGTGCTCGCCGTCGTCGGGCTGTTCTACGGCGTCGGCTACTGGAACGCCTTCTTCAACGCGCTGCTGTACCTGTCGGACGCCAGCCGCTGGCCGCTGCAGCTCGTGCTGCGCACCTACGTGGTCGACGGCGCCCAGCTCGGTTCGCAGGACCTCGGCATCGACGCCGCGTCCCTGCCGCCGCAGACCTCCCTGCAGATGGCGATCCTCGTGGTCTCCGTGGTGCCGGTGCTGCTGGTCTACCCGTTCCTGCAGCGCCACTTCGCCCAGGGCATGCTCACGGGCGCCGTCAAGGGCTGACGGCGCCGCTCGGCGCTCACCGCTCGCACCTCATCACCCAACCTCATCACGCCAGCTTCATCACTCGAGCTTCATCACTCAACGAGGAGTCGTCATGACCAGCCATCTCACCGATCCCGTGCTCAGCCGCCGCAGCCTCCTGAAGGGAGGCACGGTGCTCGGCGCGTTCGCGCTGCTCGGCCTGGCGGGCTGCAGCAACGAGGGGCGCGGCGGCGAGGCGCTGGCCGCGGGCGGCAGCGTGGCCCTGCCCACCTACGTCCCGTACACCGGTGTGCCGATGGACATCAAGGGCGCCGACGGCGTGCCCGACACGATGCTGCGCTACCCCGCCAACCCGCGGCCGGTTACCGACGGTCCGCCCGGGGACGGTCAGGACATCGGCATCTTCGGCCTGACCAACACGCCCGTACCACCGTCGGTCGAGAAGAACGCCTACTGGCAGGAGCTGCACGAACGGCTCGGCTTCGCCCTGACGATCGCGCTCACGCCGAGCGGCGACTACTCCGACCGCTTCCAGACGACGGTGGCCGGCGACCGGCTGCCCGACCTCTTCGAGATGTTCCCCGCGGACGTGCCCGGCCTGCCGAACCTGCTGGAGGAGCGCGCGACTGACCTGACGTCGCTGCTGTCCGGCGACGCGGTGAAGAAGTACCCGTTCCTGGCGAACATCCCCACCGAGAGCTGGCAGTCCTGCGTCTACAACGGCAAGATCTTCGCGGTCCCCGTGCCGCGCGGCCCGGCGCAGAGCGGCGTCTTCTACGCCCGCCAGGACTGGTTCGACGCCGAGGGCATCGACCCGCAGGTGGGCTCCGCCGAGGAGTTCTACGACCTGTGCAAGGACCTCTCGGGCGGCAACACGTGGGCCCTCGGCCGGGTTCCGCTGGGACACCTGCGCCAGATGTACGAGATCCCGAACGGCTGGTCGGAGGACGGCGGCACGCTCACCAGCGCGAACCTGCACGACCGCCAGCAGGAGGCGCTGGAGCTGGGCCGGCGCCTCGTCGCCGACGGCTTCGTGCACCCCGACGGCGTGCCCGCCACCCAGCCGCAGCGCAAGACCTGGCTGGTCAACGGCACCATCCGCATGCTCGACGACACGTTCAGCGCCTGGCCCGACTTCTCGAACTACCCCATCGACGACCAGTTCCGGCTGTCCGTGGCGCCTCCCCCGCTGGCCGACGGCGGCGGCACCGCGGGCATCCACCTGGGCGCGCCGATCCAGAACATCACGGCGGTCAGCGCCCGGTCCGAGGCGCGCGCGGAGGCGCTGCTCGACGTGCTGAACTACCTGGCCGCGCCGTTCGGGTCCGCGGAGCACCTGTTCCGGACCTACGGCCTCGAGGGTGTGCACCACGAGCTGGACGGCACCGACCCGGTGCTCACCGAGCAGGGCCGCACCGAGATCCAGCTCGGGCTCAAGTACGTGGTCGAGGGCCCGTGGGTCAACTTCCAGGCGAGCGACCCCGACGTGGCCCAGGCCGAGCACGACGCCCAGGCCGCCGTCGTACCGCAGGCCGTGCGCAACCCGGTGCAGGGCCTGTTCAGCGACACGGCCAGCCGCCGCGGCAGCCAGATCGGCGAACGCCTCGCCGCCGCGGAGCAGGACATCCTGGCCGGACGGCGACCCGTCAGCGACTGGGCGGCCGCGGTCAAGACCTGGGCGACGGGCGGCGGCGACACGATCCGCGACGAGTACGAGCGGGCGCTGGCGGAGCGCAACGGCTGAGGCGGGCGTGGCAACGGCCGGCGACTTTAGTTGCCTCGGTCAACGCTCGGCGTAGGGTGAAAGTGTGATCACTCGACAGCTCAGGTCCTTGTCCTCCGGCGCCGCGCTCGCGGCCCTGCTGTTCCTCACCGCGGGGTGCACGGCCGACACGGGCGGGGACACGACCGGGGGCGGCACCACGCCGTCCGCGACCGCGCCGTCCGCCTCGTCGGACACGGGTACGGATGCCCCGTCAGGCGAGGCGGACTCGGCCACGACTGACGGCGCCGACTCCGGCGACGGCGCCTCGGACGGGGCCTCCGGAGCCTCCGGGGCGACCGACGGGGCCGGCGCCGCGTCCGAGTCGGAGCGGTGCCTGGAACCGGACCTCGCAGGAAGTCTGGCCGCGGCACCCGGCGGCGGTTCGGCCGGGCACGACCAGCTCGAGATCGTCCTGACCAACACGGGCGACGAGGACTGCGTGCTGCAGGGCTGGCCCGGTGTGTCGTTCGTCGGGGACGGCGACGGCACGCAGCTCGGTGCCGCGGCGATCCTGGACCGGTCCAGCGCCCACCAGCCCGTGCCCCTCGCGCCGGGCGACGCCGCGCACGCCGACCTCCAGGTCGCGCACGCGGAGAACTACGGCGACGACTGCCACCAGACCCCGGCCGACGGCCTGCGCGTCTACGCGCCGGGCGAGACCCGCTCGCTGTTCGTGCAGAACGACGAGCTCACACTGACGGCGTGCGCGAGCGCGGACCAGGAGCTGCTGGAGGTCGGCGCGTTCCAGCCGGGCGCGTGACCGGGTGACCGGGGCAGTCGGGACGGCAGGGCTTGGCCGGGCCGGTCGGCCTGGCCGGCCCGGTCCTTTCCTCCTGATGCGGCGTCGGGTAGTGGTCGGTCGTCGTCGTGGGGGTCATCGGTGCGGGGGTCGATGGTGTGGGGCAGGCGGATGCGTTGCCCGTGGGCGTCGGTGAAGGCCCACCCGGTCTCCACCAGGACCTCGGCCCCGGTCGTGGTGGTGTTCTTACCGGCCCAGCGCATGCTGATGCATTTCTCGAACATCCATACGCACCGCACGCCCTAGTTCCTACCTGTGGACAACTTTTCATCGCCCTCGCAGCGCTCCTGTGAACCGCCAGAAAAGTGCGCCGCGTGGTACCGGACGCACGTAGGGTCTGCCCATGGACCACGAGCCGATGCGACGCGTCGCGGAGTTCCGGACCGCGTTCGGCGGTGAGGGTGGGACCGCTCACCCGGACCGTGCGGAGCACCGCCGGACGCTGCTGGCCGAAGAAGCGGCCGAGGCCGCCGAGGCGCTGACCGACCTCGCGGACGCGCTGCGCTCCGGTGCCGACCCGACCACCGCGTACCGGGCAGTGGCCAAGGAGCTCGCCGACGTCCTCTACGTCACCTACGGCGCGGCCGACGCGCTGGGCATCGACCTGCCGGCCGTCTTCGTCGAGGTGCACCGCTCCAACATGAGCAAGATCGGCGACGACGGGCAGGTGCTGCGCCGGGCCGACGGCAAGGTGCTCAAGGGGCCGGGGTACGAGCCGCCGGTGCTCGACGGCGTCGTGAGCCCTCCGCCGGGTACGTAGACGTCCCCCGGCCGCGCCGGCGTCAGCGGGCCACGCGGTCGCTGCCCCGCAGGATGGAGGACATCTTCTTGCCGCGGGCGACCTCGTCGACGAGCTTGTCCATGTAGCGGATCCGCTGCATCAGCGGATCCTCGATGTCCTCGACCCGGTAGCCGCAGATGAGGCCCGTGATCTCGGACGCGTTCGGGTTCATGGCCGGTGCCTGCGCGAAGAACGTCTCCAGGTCGATCCCCGAGTCGACGGCCGCGCGCAGACCGGCGTCGTCGTAGCCCGTCAGCCACGAGATGACCCGGTTCAGCTCCGCGCGGGTGTGGCCCTTGCGCTCCACTTTCTGCACGTAGAGCGGGTAGATCGTCGCGAAGCTCATGCCGAAGAGCTTGTGGTGCGCCATGTCCCGACGATAACCGCCGCCACCGACATCACGGCTCGCCGAGCTCGATCACGATGCCGCTCAGGTCGTGCAGCACGCTCGCCACACCGGCACTCACGGCCTCCCGCGCCCGCGCGACGGTCACGGCCCCGGGCGTCGCGTTCGGGTTGCCCAGGCCCGTGCCCCGGAACTCGGCCCCCGGCCAGACGACGGCGGTCACGTTGTGCGTCGGCTCCGGGAGCTGCGCGCCGACCAGGAGGAAGTCGGTCTCCAGGTACTGGGCGGTGATCAGCGCGAACACGTCGACCACGCCGTCCCCCACGCCGACCACGAGGTCCGGCGCGGCGGCGACCGCCTCGTCGAGGCGTCGCTCGACGTCATCGTCCGTGGCGGCCCGCAACACCGTCAGCTCGGCCCCGTGCAGGCCGGCGTAGTGGCGGACGGCGGCGGTCAGCATCGCCGTGGTGCCGTCGTCCCCGCGAACGATGAGCACGATCGCGCCGCCCGCGGGGAAGGCGACGTCGTCCCAGGTGCCCGGCGCGGGGCGCACCGTGGCCTCGGGGGCGGGCCGCTCCGCCGAGCCGACGAACCGCGCGGCGAACCCGGTCAGCGGCGACGCGGAGGGCACCGGATGGTTCACCGCCTCGCCTCCGGGACCACCCGGGTTCGGGGCGCCGCAGCCCGCGAGCGCAGCCACCAGCGCGACCGCGAGCGCCGTCCCGGCGAGCGCGGGCAGGGCGCGGCGCCTCACGGCGCGACCGCCTCGTCCTCGGGGACCGCCGCCCGCTCCGCGAGCGCCCGCTCCACGGCCTCGCGCACGCGTGCGTCCTCGCGGCGCGTGCGGGTCCGGCGGCGGCGCACCGCCAGGACGACGCCCGCCGCGAGCAGCACGACGACGGTCAGGTGGAGCCACGGGACGGCCCAGCCCGACGCGTGCGCGGTCACGGGTGCCACGCCGGGTGTCGCGCCCTCGACCTCGGGCAGCTCGCCCAGGAGCAGCACGTCGGCGCCGACGTGGAACAGGGGCACGACGCCGTCGACCCGCACGGTCACGGGCCAGGACTCTCCGGGCAGCAGCTCGGGGACGTCCGCGGCGACGCCGTCGGCCCGGAACCAGCCGAACGGGCCGGCCACGCCCACCTCCTGCCGGGCGGCGAGCCGTACGTTGCCCTCGTTGCGCACGGTGTAGGTGACGGTCGCGTCGCCGAGGCCGAACGGGTCGAGGGTGGGGTGGTACTCGACGTGGGGATCCGCGACGGTGAGGCGGGGCGCGAGGTCCCCCGCGACGCGCACGTGGACGCGGATGCCGGAGCGGGTCTCGTAGTCGAGGCCCGAGTCCTGGGCCGACACCGTGCGGGAGGTGAGGATCGCGCCGGCGTGGTCGCCCGGGGTGGCGTCGTCGGGCACACGGAGGGTGAAGGGCACGTCGGCGCTCTCGCCCGGGGCGAGGCGCACCTGCTCGACGCCGGGGACGAGCCACGCACCCACCCCGGTCGAGGTGGTGTCGCGGGTGAGCACGTCGAGCTGGCCCGCCGACGTCGTGTAGCCGTCGGCCGCGTAGACGTCAAGCCGCAGCACGTCGTCGCCGTGGTTGGTCACCACGAGCTCGTCCGCCAGCTCGCTGCCGGGGTCCAGGGTGTAGCGGAAGTTGTCGCGGTCGGCGCCGTGGTCGGTGGCGGCGGTGCGCACGCCCCAGGTGACGGCGTCGGCGTCGTCGCCGGACGAGGCGGCGGCTGCCGCGGCCGGCCCGGCCGCCAGGCAGAGCGCCGTCCCGACGACGGCGAGCACGCGCGAGACGTTCATGCTCATGAGAGGTCCTTGCGGTCGGGTCAGGGGCCCGGCGAGCCGTGTGCTCGCCGGGCCCCTGACCGGTGGTGAGGGGTCTAGCTCAGGGCGGTGAGGGTCAGCGTGGCCCGGTAGGTGCCGTCGGTGACGTCGACCGGGATCCTGAGGTCGAGGTCCGCGCCGAGGAGGGCCGAGCCGGCCGCGTGCCCGGTCGCGGCGCGGCCGAGCAGGGACGACTGCGACAGGCCCGCGCCGCCGTCGAACCCGGAGGCGACCCGCGCCCCGGCGACGGCGTCGCCGCCTGCCTCGGCGAGGTCCGGCGCCCAGCCGAGGTAGCGGCCGGAGAACGACTCGCCGTTCGAGGTGAAGTCGCCCACCTGGGCGGACAGCGACCACTGCGGGGCGCCGCGGCGCGTGTCGGTGACCCGGATCGGGTTGATCGAGCCGTCCGCGGCGTAGTGGTCGCCCGCGGCCTCGGCGGTGCCGAGGTCGACGAGCGTGTTGGCGCCGTCGATGCTCCAGACGAACTCGCCCGGGGCGCCCTGCGGCACCACGACCTGCAGCTTCTGCGTGCCGGGGTCCACCGGCTTCGCGATGGTCACCTGGTCCACGACCGAGTTCACGGGGCGGTCGGCGTCCTTGGCCTCGGAGCGGATGGTCCGCACCGAGATCGCGTCGTCGGTCACCTCGACGGCCGTGTAGTTGCGCACGTTCTCCTGGTTGAAGGCGGACAGCCACCACGAGCCGGCCGCGTTCGCGGAGTAGTACTTCGAGCCGGACGCCGAGTTGGCCGTCACGTACAGCACGCCGCCGGGCCCGGGGGTGAGGATGTCGGCGCCCGCCTCCTCGGCGGGATCGGCCTTCTCACCGTTGCGGATCAGGTACGAGCGGGCGTAGCTGTGGTCGTGCCCCTGGAGCACCAGGTCCACGCCCACCTCCGAGAAGAGGGTGGGCCACGTGCCGCGGCGGTCGATCACGTCACCGTCGGTGGCGTGCGGGCCCACCGAGTAGATCGAGTGGTGGAACGACACGACCTTCCAGCGGGCATCGTCGCCGTGCTCCGCGATCACGTCGCGCACGAACCGCTCGTGCGAGGCGTAGTCGCGGCTGTTGGAGTTGAGGTTGAGGAACAGCACGTCCTTGTAGACGAACCAGTAGTCGCCGCCGGAGCTGGTGCCGGAGCCGGGACCGGCCGTCTCGTCCAGGTTCGGCGTGTTGAAGTGCTGGCGGTAGGCCTTGTTGCCCACGTCGTGGTTGCCGTTGTTCGCGACGAACGGGATCTGGCGCAGGTGGTCGGTCGACAGGAAGGCCTCGTACTGGGCCTCGCTGCTCGCCGACTCGACCTGGTCGCCGGCCGAGAACAGCATCTCCGTGCGCGGGTAGGCGGCCGTGGCGACGTCGAGCGTGTCCACCCAGCCCTCGGTGTCGCGCGCGAGGTTGCCGGACGAGCCGAGCTGCGGGTCGCCGAAGAAGAGGAAGTCGAACGCCCCGTCGAAGTCCCGCGTGCGGAACGTGTGCACCGCGGACCAGGCGCCCTCGGCACCCACGCGGTAGGAGTACGCCGTGTTCTCCTCCAGGCCGGTGAACGTCGCGTGGCGGTAGAGCTCGCCGCTCGACGACGGACCGCCCGTCGCCGGCACGCTGACGGCGTCGGCCGGGAACACGCCGCCGGTGACCTCGCCCGCCGGGGCGATCTGGGCCACCTGCTCCGTGTCGACGTCCGTGTACCAGGCGAGGTTGCGCTCGGCCTCGGTGGCCCCGATCCCGAGCACGAGGTCGGTCACCGACGCCGTGGGCTCCGGCTCCGACCCCTCGACGGGCGCCAGCGACGCGACGTCGAGGTACACGTCCGAGCTGCCGGGCCGGTCGTTGTAGAGGCCGATCGCCAGCGTGTTCACGCCGGCCTGGAGCACGTCGGCCGGCACGCTGAACCGGCGGTCCACCGGGTCGCCCGCGCTCGTACCGGCGTACGTGAGGTTCCGCTGCGCCTCGGGGGCCGCCTCGACGCGCTCGTCGGCGAAGCCGGCCACCTGGGTGCCGTTGACGAAGACCTGCACCGCGTCGTCGAACGTCACGTCGCCCCGGAGCGCCGTGATCCGGTCGAGCTGGTCCGCGGTGACGTCGAACGTCGTGCGCAGGTGGTAGGTCGGGATGGCGACCTTCGTCGCGGCGGCCGGGTCCACGTAGTGGTCGAGCACCGTGGCGACCGGGAAGTCCGCGCCGAGGTCGGGGGCGGGCGAGCCGCTCTTGGCACCGAACGGGCCGGTGCCCGACTTCCACGCGGAGTCGTCGAAACCGGCGTAGGTCCAGGTGAGGCGGTCAGCGGAGCCCGCGGACGGGTCCGTGTTCGTGTCCGAGTACGTCCAGCGGGTCGCGCTGCCCACGAAGGTCTCGGGCAGGTCCGCGGCGCCCGCCGACGTCGCGGCGTACGTCAGGCCGCTCGCGACGACGGAGACGAGCCCCAGCGCCGCGACGGCCGGACGCCCCCAGCCGCGCGGCAGGGCGCGACGGTGAGCGCTCGGATGAGCATTCGCTTGCATGAATCCTCCAGGTACGGGGCGCCAGGCGGCGCCATGCCCGACAGTTGCCCCGCCATACGAACCCGGTCCGACGGCGCGATGAGCGTCAGGTGAACAACGGGTCGCGCAGCGGGTGATCTTCGGTCCGGCCGGGCGCCGCGGGACCTCAGCCGACGCCGAGCAGCCGCTGCCCGAACCAGAACAGCCCGACCACCGTGACGCCCGCCGCGCAGACGAGGCCCGTCCACAGCCCGGCCCGGGGCGCGCGGCGGCGCAGCAGGACCAGCAGCGGGAACACGACCGCCACGACGGCGAGCTGCACCACCTCGATCCCCACGTTGAACACCAGGAGCGACCACAGCAGCGTCCAGGAGAACGGCTCGTCGATGCCGAGCGCCCCCGCGAACCCGAGGCCGTGCACCAGACCGAACGCGAAGACCACGGCGAGCCGGAACCAGTCGGCGCGCGAGAGCCGGCGCGGACCGAGCACGGGGTCGGCCACCCGGCCCGCCCCCAGGGCGCCCTGGCGCCGCAGCGTCCACACGTGCCAGGCCGCGACCACGGCGATCGAGAGCGCGATGACCGGCTCGACCACGGCGGCCGGAGCGCTCACCACGCCGAGCGCGGCCAGCAGGAACGTCACCGAGTGCGCCAGCGTGAACGACGTCGCGGCCAGGACCACGTCCCGCAGCCGGCGCGAGCCCACGATCAGGGCGAGCAGGAACAGGAGGTGGTCGGGCCCGAGCAGCAGGTGCTCGGCACCCAGCACGAAGAAGTGGCCCATCCGCTCGTACCAGGGCTCGATCGTCGAGAACGACGGCGTCCGCTGCGTGAGCGCCGCGCTCCCCGTCACGCCGGCCAGGTCGTAGTCGACGACGGTCGTGGTGCCGGTGACGTACCCCTCGTCGTCGCTGAACAGCGTGCTGCGCACCTCGTGGTCCACGGGCTCCTCGCCCGGGGCGGGGCACGTGTGGTCGAGCACGACGACGGCGTACGGCACGCCGTCGCGCTGCGTGATCCCGAGGTCGCCCACCGGCTCCGGGACGCACGGGGCGCCGTCGGCCGTGACCTCGAGGCGCGCGGTGACGTACCCGAGCACGGTCGCGGCGTGCGCCGCGAGCGCCGTCGGCTCCTCGCCGGTCTCCCAGACGGCCATGCCCTCGTCGAAGAACGCGGGGTCGTGCTCGTGCTCGGCCGCGGAGACCACGAGCAGGTCGTACTCGAGGCCGAGCTCGGTGCGCACGACGTCGGGCGCCGGCGTCGTGACGTCGGCGTAGACCGTCGAGGTGAACCCGTGGGCGGTGGCGGGCGGCGCGAGCGCGGGCAGGAGCGCCGCGGCGGTCGCGAGCGCGGCCGCCGTACGGGCCGCAACCGGCAGGCGCCGCCGGGCGGGCACGGGCGTGGGCGTGGGAGCGGACGAGGGGCTGGGACGGTGTCGCACGCGCCGCACCCTGCTCCACCCGGATGAACGCCGCACCAACGCCGGACGACGACCCGGTGATCTCCGTGACGTGCGGGACGCGCGGGGCTCGCGGTCAGCGGCCGCGGGCCCGCCTGCGCCGACGCCGGGCCTCGGCGGCCCGCTCCTCGGCGTCGTCGAGCTCGTCGTCGACGGCGGCCAGCTCGGCGCGGGCGTCCTCGGCCGCGGACCGCGCCTCCTCGGCCGCCCGGCGGGCGGTGTCCCGCTCGGCGGTGAGCCGCTCGATCTCCTCCTCGATCCGGTCCACCTCGGCCTGCGCGTCCTCGACGGCGGACTCCGCGTCCTGCTGCCGGTCACGGGCCGTGTCGCGCCGCTCCTCGAGCCGGTCGAGGAGCGCGGCGCTCTCCTGCACCTCGCGCTCGGCCGCCGCCAGCTCGTCCGCGGCGTCCTCGCCGGGACCGTCCTCGTCCGGCTCCTCGCCCGACTCCTCGCCCGACTCCCGGCCCGACTCCCGGCCCGACTCCTCGTCCGGCCCCTCGGACGCGTCCTGTGCCGACCCGTCCCCCGGGCGGAGCACCACGAGGTCGGCCTCCTCGCCCTGCTCGTCGACGATGCCGAACCCGACGTGCTGCAGCGCCCGCGAGAGCCGCCCGGCCCGGACCACCTCGGCGGCGTCCGGGTCCATCACGGCGGCGGTCAGGGTCTCGGCGAGGCGGTCCAGCACGGCCGCGGACACCGGCCGCCCGCCCACCTCGCCGGCCTCGCGCACGGTGCGGACCAGTGCGTCGGCGCGCTCCCGCCGCAGCTGGTCCAGCGCCCGGACCCGACCCCGGTCCCGGTCGGCCGTCGCGGCCCGCAGCTCGTCGCCGAGCGAGACGAGCGCCGCGACCTCCTCGGGGTGCTCGCGCGCCACGTGGTTGACCACCCAGGCGGCGACGGACGGCTTCGGCAGACGTTTGATCCGCTGGGCGCCGAGCCGGTCCCCGGCGTCGGCGGCCCGGCGGGAGGCGGCGTCGCGGGCCGCGACGAACTCGTCGAGCGGCCTGGTGTACAGGTCGTCGACCGTCTCGTCGGGGTCCGTGGAGCGCTCGGCCGGCACGGTCCTACGGTGGCACGGTCACAGGGTCGGCACCAGCAGGGTCATCAGCTCCCCGGACCCCAGGTGCACCAGCGCCCGGCCGGGCGTGACCTGGCTCGCGACCGCCGAGCGGGGCAGGCTCACCCCGACCAGGTCGCCGTCGAACCGGTCCGCGGGGCTGAGCAGGGCCCCGCGCCGGTTCTTCTTGGCGTCGACCTGCCAGCCCGAGAACCCGCCGGCCACCTCGGACGCGTCGCCGCCCAGCACGAGCGCGCGCCGGTTGGCGGTCGCGCCGCGCAGGTAGGCACGGAGCCAGGACTTCGCCGGGGCGTCCGCCACGAGCTCGGCGTCGTCCACGACGAGCGCCACGGGCGTGCCGTCCGGGTCCAGGTGCGGCGCGAGCACCTCCTCGGTCACCTCGTCCGGGTCGGTGACCAGCGCCCGCACCCCGGGCGTGCCGGCGAGGTCACGCAGGGCTCCCGCCCGGGGCGCGACGAGCACCAGCTCGGTGCCGCCGCGCAGCAGCGACCGTGCCATCACGGCGAGCATCGTGGACCGACCGGAGCGGGCGGGGCCGGCGACGACGAACGTGGGCGCGTCGTCCGCCAGGTCCATGCCGTACGCCGTGAGGTCGTCGCCGCCCACGCCGAGCACGGCCCACAGGGGGCGCGCGGCCTCCCGGCCGGCGTACCGGTAGGCGTCGTCCAGGGTGATGGTCGAGGGCAGGTCGTCCACGCGGAACGGCCCGCTCCCGGGTGCGACGTCCGCGCGCTCCCGGATCGTGGCGGCCAGCCGCCGGGCCGCGGCCGTCTGCGCCCGGCCCGCCGGGTCGTCGCCCAGGACCGCGACCTGCACCTCCAGCCCGCTGCCGGACCGGAAGGCCCGCCCGGGCGGGATCTCCTCGGGCAGCTTCTTGTGGTTGATGCCCACCATGCCGTAGTCGAACCGGTCGGTCAGGCGCAGCACGAGCGCGTCGTCGGTCAGCACGCTCATCCGGCTGGACAGCAGGCTCCGGTCGCCCGCGACCAGCAGGTGGATGCCCGCGCTCGCGCCGTCCCGCAGCAGCTCCTGCACCGCGTCGACCAGCGCACCGCCGTCGACCTCGCCGTAGCTGCTCACGAAGCTCTCCCAGCGGTCGATCAGCACGAGCACCCGGGGCAGGGCGGTGCCGGGCCCGGCGTGCTCGCGCTGCTCGGTGACGTTCGCGAAGCTCCCCGCGGCGAGCACCTGCTGGCGCCGGGCGAGCTCCGCCCGCAGCCGGGCCAGCAGGCGGCCGGTCCGGTCGCTCTGCCCGCGCTGCACGACGGCGCCGGTGTGCGGCAGCTCGTCCAGCACGGCCAGCGCCCCGTTGCCGCAGTCGATCGCGTACAGGTGCAGGTCCGCGACGGGCAGGGCGGCGGCCGCCGCGAACGCCGTGGTGCGCAGCGCGGTGGAGCGCCCGCTGCCCGGCGCGCCGATCACGTACCGGTGGCCGAAGCCGTCCAGGTCGAGCACGGCGGGGCCCTGCCGCTGGTCGGCCGGCGCATCCTCCAGCGCCCACGCGAACGCCGCCGGCGCGCCGCCCTCGGCGGCCCCCGGCTGTTCCACCGCCGCCAGCGGCAGCAGCTCCGGCAGGGCGGGCAGCCACGGCCGGCGCGGCGTCGGCCGGTCGCTCAGGCGCGCGGCCTCGCGCAGGGTGGCCACGAGGGCGGCCAGGTCGGTCTCGACGTCCTCGCGCCGCCGCGCGGCCGGCCGGCTCGGGGGCAGCGCCCCGAGGTCGGCCACCGGGACGCGGACGACGTACGGCTCCTGCACCCGCCCGGCGTCGGACGGCGACAGCCGCCGTCCGCCCACCCGTGCCGACTGGAACGGCACCACCGACGTGTGCCCGAGCCGCGCGTAGGCACGGCCGGGCTGCGACTTGGCGATGTGGGCCGCCTCCGGGGCGTCGATGACGTCCTTCGACTCGCCCGCGTCCGTCATCCGCAGCGCGACACGCAGGTTCGTGTTGGCGCGGATCTCCGGGGAGACGACGCCGGAGGGCCGCTGGGTCGCGAGCACCAGGTGGATGCCGAGCGAGCGGCCGCGCTGGGCGATGTTCACCAGGCCGGTGACGAAGTCGGGCAGCTCGCGCGCCATGGAGGCGAACTCGTCGATGACGATCATCAGCCGTGGCAGCGTCGGGCCCACGTGTCCGCGGGCCTGCGCGTCGAGGTAGTCCTCCAGGTCCTTCGCGCCGGCGTCCGCGAGCACGTGCTCGCGGTAGGTGAGCTCCGCGCGCAGCGAGTCCAGGGCGCGCTCCACGAGGTGGGAGTCGAGGTCGGTGACCATCCCCACCGTGTGCGGCAGCCGCTCGCACTGGCTGAAGGCCGCGCCGCCCTTGTAGTCCACGAGCACGAAGTTCATGGTCTCGGGCGTGTTGACCACCGCGAGGGAGGCCACGACGGTCTGCAGGAACTCCGACTTGCCCGACCCGGTCGTGCCGCCCACGAGGGCGTGCGGCCCGTCGCGCACGAGGTCGAGCGTGAACGGCCCGTCCAGCGACACGCCCACGACCGCCGCGGTGCTCCCCCGCGTGACGCCGCGCCAGCGCGCCGCCATCTGCTCGGCGTCCACCTCCTCGATGCCGAGCACCTCGACGAGCCGCGCCGAGTCGGGGATCAGTCCCTCGCCCTCGGTGGCCGTCACGTCGTGCACCGCGGCGACGGCGCGCGCGACCGGCTCGAACCAGTCGTCGGCCACCTCGTCCACGAGCACCGACCGCAGGTCGTCGGCGTCCTGCCGGCGCAGGGTCATGCCGCCGTCGGCCCGCGCGAGCGCCACGACCGTGCACTCCTCCGGGAGCAGCTGCTCGTCCCCGTCCAGGCAGACGACGCTGACGCCGACGGCGGGACCGTCGCGCAGCACCGACACGACGCCGGGCAGCGCGCGCAGGCGCCGGGCGCCGTCGAGCACCACGACCACCTGCGGACCCGGCGGCAGGGCACCGCCCGCGACCTCCATGGCGGCCCGGCGCTGCGTGACCAGCGACGTCAGCTCCGCGACCCGCGCCGCGAGCGTCTCCGTCGTCGTGCCGATCAGGGCGACGGCCGCCTGGCCCAGGGCCGGGCGCGCGTGCGGCAGCCAGGCGGCCCACGCCCAGTCGCGCACGTGCTCGGAGGTGGTCAGCACGTAGACCTGGACGTCGCGCGGGCTCTGCAGCACGCCGAGCTGGCCCACCATCCACCGCGCCCGGCGCCGCGGCCAGTCCCCCGGACCCGCCACGCCCACCACCCCGGCCTCCCGCAGCGGCACCGTGACCGGCACCGACCGCACCGTGGCGCGGCTCCTGCGGCGGTGCTCGGGCTCCGCGCCGTCCTCCACCTCGACCCGGCTCGTCGCGTCGGCGAGCCCGAGCCGGACCACCAGGTGGTCGCCGTCGGTCGCGCGCCGCTCCCAGAGGCGCCGCGTCGGCGTGGTGGCGATCAGCCGCAGCTCGGCGGCGCCGGGGCTCGACACCCTCCGCCGGTGCTGCTCGCGCCGCACCGCCTCCAGCACCTCCGCCTCCAGCGCCGCACGCTCCTGCGCGTGCTGCCGCAGCCGCTCCTTGTGCGTGATCACGCCGTTGCGCTTGGACATCCACCAGCTGCCCAGGCCCATCAGCGGCGAGGCCAGGGCGAACATCAGGTAGTAGGGCGACCGGAAGACCATCGCCATGACCACACCCAGCACGGCGGGCATCGCCATCGCCAGCCAGGGCAGCGGGTTGCGACCCGGCGGGACGGGCTCGGCGGGCAGCCGGAAGTGCGTGGCCGGCATCGGCGGCAGCAGCCGCGGGGGCCGGTTGTAGTCGAGATGGCCGGGTTCGGCGGCGGGACGCAGGTCGGCGTCCGCCCGCGTGGCGGGCTGGACCGTCAGCACGCAGCCGCCCAGGCGCAGCTGCGTGCCGGTGGGCCACGGTTCCTCGTCCTCGCCCAGCGGGCCCTCCAGGCGGTCCAGCTCGACCACCCGGCTCACCGAGCGCGGGTCCGCGACGCGCCGCACCCGCACCCCGCCGTCCAGCGCGACGACGACGGCGACCGTCGCCGCCCCGCCCTCGCGCGGCTCGTCGACGCGGAGCCGGCCGTCGTGCCCGACCTGCACCGTGGACTCCCCGACGCCGAGGCGCACCACCGCCCCGGCCCCGGCGCCGCCCGTGACGCACAGGTCGACCGGGCCACCACCGGGCCCGCTCCCGGCCGGACCCCACGCGGCAGGCGGTTCGGCCCCGAAGGTGACCACGGCGCCGTCGCGCACGCCCGTGGCCGGGGCGAGGACGGCGTCACCGGAACCGTGACGGGTCGGCACCGGGCGGCCGTCGACGAACAGGGTGCTGCCCGCGGGCGCTCCGACCTCGGCGGCGAGGCGCTCGCCGAGGTCGGCCGCCGTGGTGCGGTCGTCCAGGTCGAGGCTCAGCATCGTCTCGCGCGCGCCGTGGCGCGCGGTCACCAGGGCCCGCACGTCACTCGCCTCCCCGGCGCACGGCGGTCTGCTCGTCGTAGCGCACCTCGGGCAGGAACCCGCTGCGCAGCCAGCCGTCGTCGCCCGCCGTGAAGCGCCACCGGGCCGACGGCGCCGCGCCCAGCACGATCACGACCCAGGAGAACTCCGGCGCGGCGAACCGGGTCGCGAGCAGGTCCTGCTGCGCCGCGGTCGGTGCGTGCGAGAGCACGAGCACGCCGCCCCGGCCCACCTCCAGCTCGGGCGCCACCTGCTCGAGACCCGCCAGGTGCTCCGCCTGCTCGGGCTGCGGCAGCCCGTTGCCGACCATCACCACGCGCGGGTCGTCCGACCAGGGGTTGCCCGTCAGCTCCCCCAGCCACCGGCGCAGCACCTCGTGCCGCGCCCGCGTCGGACCGTCCAGGCTGATCACGCCACGAGCCGCGGCGAAGTCCACCAGCACGCGGCCGGTCTCGCTCATCCCCAGGTTGACCAGGCGCGCGAACCGCGCCGTCGAACCCTCTGACGCCGTGCCCGACTGGAGGCTCGCGAGCGCGGCCGCCCAGCTCTGGCCGTCGTCGCTCACCGCCCACGGCTCGGGCGCCGGCGCCGCGGGATCCGTCAGCCGCAGGCGCAGGGAGCCGCCCTCGATGAACACCCCGGTGACGCCCGGCACGTCCAGGCCGTCCCGCTCGCAGGCCGCCATCAGCACGCGCAGCGACCGGTCGACGGTCCAGGCTGCCGACGTGTCGGTGCGCAGCAGGCTGTCGTCGAACGGCTCCTGGCGCGTGCGGCGCCGGCGCAGGAGCCAGGTGCCGAGCCAGGCCAGCGCAGCGACCGCGAGCGCCCCGCCGACCGCGAACCAGACGGGGGCGCCGGGCAGCCGCACGGCGGCCCGCTCGACGGCCACGGCGGCGACGGTCGGGGTGGCCGACGGCGACGGGGACGCCGACGGCGACGGCCGGGGCGGCTCGAAGCCCGGCAACGGGCCGAACCTAAGGCCCTTGCCCGCCGCGTCCTTGGGCAGCTTGAGCACCCACCCGGTCCGCAGCGTCCTGGGGTCGGTCATGTACCGGCCGTCGGGCTGCCGGTGCCCCTCGGTCAGCTCCGCGATCTCGGGCCACCTGTTCCGGTCGCCGAGGAACCGGCCGGCGATGTCGTTGAGCTTCTCGGGCTTGCCGTCGGCGCCCTTGCCCACGACGTAGTACACGACCGAGCCGGGTGGTCCGGTGCGCTCCGGCACGGGCCGGGACGGCGTGGGGGCGGGCACCGCCGGTGCGGACCGGGTCGGCTCGGGCTGCCGGGTCGGAGCCGCCGACGGCGGCCGCGTGGACGGTTCGGGCTCCTGCTCCTGCGGCTCGGGCTCGGGTTCGGGCACACCGAGCACGCGCAGCTCCCAGATCGAGTTGCCGGCCGTGCCGTTGCGTGCCGTCGAGTAGACGCGCACGTAGCGGCCGGTCCCGTCGACCGGGATGCTGTCCGCGCCGCCGTCGCCGGCGCCCGTGGACCACAGCACGCGCCAGCTCTCGGCGTCGTCCGAGATCTCGACGGAGTACGCCGTGGAGTGCGCCACCTCCCAGTCGATCTCGACCCGCCGCACCTCGGCCCGCTGCTGGAGGTCCACCCAGATCCACTGCGGGTCGCTGAAGGCACTGGACCAGCGCGTCTGACCGTCGCCGTCGACCGCGAACCGGGCGGCGTGCTCCGGCCGTTCCAGCGCCGACGCCACGGCGGGCCTGCCCTGCGAGAGCAGCACCGGGTCGTCCTGGGCGGCCGCCGGGGCCTCCGGACCCGCCGCGAGCCCGGCCGCCGTGCCCATCACCGTGAGCAGCACCGGCACCGCACGCGCCCGCACCTCACTCGCCTCCCCGTCGCACTGCCGTCTGTTCCGCGTAGCGCACGTCGGGCAGGAACCCGCTGCGCAGCCAGCCGTCCTCCGTGGCCGTGAGGCGCCAGCGCGCCGACGCGTACTCCCCCAGCACGACGACCACCCAGCCGAAGCGCGGGTCCGCGAACCGCGCCGCGAGCAGGTCCTGCTGCGCCGCGGAGGGCGCGTGCGAGAGCACGAGCACGCCCCCGTGCGCACCGTCCAGCTCCGGGACCACCTGCTCGATCGCGGGCAGGTGCTCCGCGTGCTCGGGCTGCGGCAGCCCGTTGCCGACCATCACCACGCGCGGGTCGTCCGACCAGGGGTTGCCCGTCAGCTCCCCCAGCCACCGGCGCAGCACCTCGTGCCGCGCCCGCGTCGGACCGTCCAGGCTGATCACGCCACGAGCCGCGGCGAAGTCCACCAGCACCCGCCCCGTCTCACCCACGCCGATCGTCACCAGGCGCGCGAACGGCGCCGTCGACCCCTCCGAGGCCGGGGCCGACTGCAACCGGGCCAGCGGCGCCGACCAGCTCTGCCCGTCCTCGTTCGCACCCCACGGCGCGGGCGCCGGAGACGCCGGGCTCCCGAGCCGGAGCCGCATCGTGGCGCCCTCGACGAACACCCCGGTCACCACGGGCAGTTCCAGACCGTCCCGCTCGCACGCGGCGAGGAGCACCCGCAGCGCGCGGTCGACCATCCACGCCGCCGACGTGTCGGTGCGCAGCAGGCTGTCGTCGAACGGCTCGGCGCGGCCGGCACGCCGGCGGCGCACCAGGAGCAGGACGCCGGCCACGGCCGCGGCCAGCAGGACGGCGCCCGCGCCGACCAGCGCCGCCGTCGCCCACGGGGCCGGGACGCCGGCGGTCCCCTCGGCGGCGGCGGCCGGGTCCTCGGCGGTGGCCGACGGCGGGGCGCTCACCCCGGCGGTCGGGCCCGGGCCCGGGAGCGGGCCGTACCGCAGGCCCTCCCCCGCCGCGTCCGCGGGAAGCTGCAGCACCCAGCCCACCTCGACCACCTCCGGGTCGGTCAGGACGCCGCCGTCCGGCTGGGTCCGGCCCTCGTTCAGCGCGAAGATCTCGGGGTGCCGCTCGCCGTCGCCCAGGAACCGTTCCGCGACGAGGTAGAGGTACTCCGTCTCGCCCTCCGGCGTCCGCCCGATCACGTAGTAGGGCACCGCGGCCGGGTCGCTCGCCGTACTCCCCTGCGCCTCTGCATCGGCTCCTGTCGACCCCTGGGGCAGCACGCCGACCTGGACGCCCTCGCCCCTTGCGTCGTCGGGCAGCACCAGCACCCAGCCCGGCAGCACGGAGGCGGGGTCGGTGAGCACGTTGCCGTCCGGCTGCGTGCGCCCCTCGTTGAGCGCGAAGATCTCCTCGTACCGGTTGCCGTCGCCGAGGAGCCGCTGGGCGATCTGGAACAGGTACTCCTGCTCGCCCTCCGGACCCGGCTGCACCACGTAGTACGTGACGCGCTCGGCGTCGCCGGACGCGGCGCGCGCCGCGTCCGGTCCCGCGGTGGCCAGGGCGACGGCGACGCAGACCGCCACGACGGCCGCGGCGACGGCGGGGACGGTGCGTAGGGGGTGAGGCACGTGGACTCCGTCTTCAGTTCTGTTCGGTGGGACTGGTGCGTTGCTCACGCCGAGCCGGGGACGCGCTGCGGGGGGAGCCCCACCACGTCGGTGCCGGGCCCGGCCCAGCGGAAGGTGCCCATGACGGCGTCGAAGAAGTAGACGAGGGCCTCCGCCAGCCGCTCGGAGTCGTGGCCGCTCCAGACCGTGCTGAACGACATCGCGAGCCAGGCGCCCTCCGCCTCGTCACGGGAGATCGCGTACAGCACCTGCCGCGTGGACACCACGGGCCAGTCGCCCTCGCGCTCGACCTCGTGCGAGGTCGCCACGACCCGGACGCCGGGCCGGCCGTCGACCTCGACCAGCTCGCTCTGCTCGTACCCGTCGGCGAGGAT
The DNA here is from genome assembly GCF_024171955.1 of Promicromonospora thailandica. GTDB lineage: Bacteria > Actinomycetota > Actinomycetes > Actinomycetales > Cellulomonadaceae > Promicromonospora > Promicromonospora thailandica. The sequence continues at coordinate 46,292 of NZ_JAMTCS010000010.1, forward strand.
GCCGGTGGCGACGACGACCGGGTCGCTGCCGGGGTCGCTCGTGAACTCCAGCTCGGTGATCGAGGCCGGCACGACGGTGCCGTTCATGGGCTCGGTCGGCAGGTACACCGCGCCGCTGCCCGCGTCGCGCGCGCCCTCGAGGGTCGTGCGGAGCCGGTCGCGCAGCAGGTGCCGGTGCGGCTCGGCGGTGTCCCGCGGCAGGTCGTCCGGCAGGGCGCGGGCGACCACCTCCTCGATCGCGTCGTCCAGCTCGCGCGTCCGCTCGGGACCCGTCGGGAACCGCGCCCAGCCGGGCGGGAGCAGCATGACCCAGCCGTCGGTCGGCCGACCGGTCACGAGACGCCCCCGCGGTCGGCCGCGGACCGCTCGACCCGCACGGCGGGCAGCAGCTCGTCGAGCAGCTCCGCCATCGTGGCGACGAGGAACAGGTCCACGGTGCGCCAGACCAGCACGGTGTCGACGACGGCGTCCGGGTGCTCGACCCGCCGTCCGACGGCCACGCTCATCCAGCCCGTGCCGGCCTCGTCCATGTCGAGGCGGACCACGCGCACGCCGTCGCCGTCGGGCAGGTCCAGGTGCTCGACGTTCGGGGGCGCGGCCGGCTCACCACCGGTCGCCCCGAGCGCGGCCATGAGGCCGTCGTCGGGCTCGGCGGGATCGCTCACGCCCACGGCCACCAGCACGGGGACGGGACCGTTCCCGTGCACGCCGAGCGCGGCCAGCACGCGGCTGCCGGAGGGCACCACGCCGTCCGCGAAGGCCCGGAGGTTCGCCACCGCGTCGGCCGCGAGCCGGTCGAGCCCGGCGCGCGCGGCGTCGTCGAGCTCAGGGCCGGAATCGGGCTCGGGCCCGGGATCGGGATCGGGCTCCGGCCCCGGCTCGGGCTCCAGAGAGGCGCGCACGACGCCGACCGCCTCCCGCTCCCAGCGGGCGACGTCGGCCGGGTCGTCCAGGCCCACCGCCGGGACCACGAGCCAGCGGGCCGGCGGGTCCACCCACCACGTCCAGCCCGCGACGCCGACGCCGGCGGGGACCTCGGCGCTGCGCGCGGTCACAGGCCCACCTGGTCCGAGTAGAGGCCGGCGTAGTCGGCGTCCCGCCAGCCGTACAGGCTCCAGCGCGGGTCCGCCGGGTTGAAGTTCGAGGGGTTGAGCAGGCTGAACGGCCGCATGCCCCAGGAGAACGTGTACGAGATCGGCCCGATGTACATCCAGGGCTTGATGGCGAAGCCGGTGATGCCCAGCTGGGACAGGGCGGCGTTGATCTTCTGCACGTCCTTGATGTCGCTGATGCCGATGAGGCGGTCCCACCGCCACGGGCCACCCTTGACCGCGGTGGTGAACCGGCTGACGTCGTTGCGGAACCAGGCGTTCAGCCTGCTGAAGTCGCCCTTGACCCACGCGTTGGGCTTGCCGATCTGCCACCAGCCGGGCGAGACGCGCGTCGTCTGGATGAAGCTGCCCCAGCTCGTGTAGGGCTTGATCTGCGCACCCAGCCTGCCGGCCATGAACCGGTCGAAGGGCCGCGCCGTGGACCTCGAGTAGATGGCCAGCCGGCCGGCCAGGCTGTTCAGCTCCTTCAGCGCGCCCGGCGTGAACCGCACCTTCGACCCGAGCTGCGCGCCCTGGACCAGCTTGAGCGAGCCTGCCATCTTCGCGGCCACGCCGATCAGCCCCAGGCTGAGCACGCCGATGATGACGCTCAGCCAGCTGCCCTCGCCCTGGACGGCGAGGATGAAGCTCGCCGCCACCGAGACGACCGTGGCGACGACGCTGAGCAGCGTCAGGATGCCCAGTCCCGGGATGAGGATGCTGAGCACCGCGAGCGCCATCCCGATGTACATCAGGATCTCCACGAGCTTCTTGAGGAACTTGTTGAGCCGGTGCAGGAACGCCTCCCAGCCGCTGTGCGTCAGCCCGTCGCTGCCCCAGTTCTCACGGATCTTGCGGGCCGCGGCGTCGGCGGCCGTACCCAGCGCGGTCATCGCGGCGGCCGCCCGGGCGCGGGCCGACTCGAGGTCCTGCTTCGCGGCGTCGATCTTGCCCGAACGGTTCGCCGACGCCTGCCGGTCGTCGTCGGTCAGCGGGGGCGCGTCGTCGTCCCGCTGTGCGTTCACGGGGTCGGGCAGGCCCTCCGCGGCGCGCTGCGCGGCCGCCGCGTCCTGGGCGTCCCGCAGCGCGAGGCCGGTCTCGGAGCGTGCGGTCCGCAGCTCGGGCTTGTAGGTGCGCAGCGCGTCGCGGACGTCGGCGTACCGTCCCGCCGCGTTGTTCAGCGCGTCGGCGCTCTCCCGGGCCCGTTTGCGCATGGCATCGGCGGCCACCCCCTTGAGGAGGGTCTCGTCGCCGTCGCCGATCTTCTTGAGCAGCTTGGCCTGCGTCTCCATCTGCGTCGTGATGGTCTCGTAGTGCCTGATCACGTCGTCCAGGCCGGATGCCTCCGCCGGGACGGGGTCCGTGTCGTAACCGAGCAGGTGCCAGTCCCCGTCCCGGGCAGCGCTCATCGGTCCTCTTCCTGTGCTACTGCTCGTCGAAGGACTTCGCGAGCTCGATCTCGAGGTCGTTCCACTGCTCGGCCGCCTGCTTCATCTTCTTCTGCAGGTCCGAGAGGTTGGTGGTCAGCTTCTCCCGCTTGACCCACCAGTCGTCGATGAAGTCGTTCATGGCGCTCTTGACGGTGTCGTGGCCCCAGAGGCTGCCGTCGCCCCAGAGCTTGTCCATGCCCTTGAACTCGTCCACGATCGCCGCAAGCTGCTTCTCGGCCTCGTCGAGGGCGATCGAGGTGACGACCAGGTCGGGCACGGCGCTACTTGTTCAGCGCGTTGGCGAGCTCTTCGTCGGTCTTGCGCAGCGCCTCGGCGGCCTGCTTGAGGTACTCGCCGATGCCGGTGAGCCCCTCCATGACCTGCTTGCCACCCTTGTCGAGCTCCTTGTAGGACTCGTCGAACCGCTTGGACGACTTGTCCGTCACGTACCCGTCCTGCACCAGGTTGTCCACCATCGCGCGGAGCTGGTCGAGCTTGCTCTGCATGTCGTCCGACTCCTGCTTCATCCGCTGCGCGGCGTCTTCCATCTCCTGGAAGGTCACCTTGATGTTGGCCATGGCGGAACCTCTCGCTCGTGTGTCGTGAACCCGTGCGCCGCAATCGTCACGAACCGGACTAACCGGGCGGCTACGCGCGCGTGAACACCCGGCGAACGAGCAACGAAGGGCCCGGGGGAAACCCCGGACCCTTCGTCGTCACGTCCCGCGCGCGGGTCTCAGCAGTGCAGCAGGAACGGCCGCTCCCGGAACCGGCCGTCCAGGAACGCGACGACGCCGGGCGCACCCGTGACCATCGTCGACACGTGCTCCCCGACGTGCCACTCCCACTGCACGTCGGCCCCCGCCGCGCAGTACTCGTTCCGCAGCGTGCGCGCCTGACCCGGGGCGACGATCTCGTCGAGCGTCCCGTGGAACAGGCGGACGGGCACGTCGGGCGGGTTGGACCCGAGCCGGTTCTCCGCCAGGCGCGCCTGCCACGCGGGCTCCCGGAGCGGGTTCGTCGTCGTGAACATGCCGATGTCCTGGAACGCGTGCGCGAGCGTCGCGTCCACGCACGCGTCCTGCTCCGCCTCGTACGTGCGGCGGCCGCGCTCGTTGAGGTACGACTCCAGGTCGAGCTCCGGGTACGCGGCGTCCAGCCCGTACGCGGCCAGCAGCAGGAACCCGAAGCCGACCTGCCCGTCGAGCCCCTCGGCCACCTCGGTGAGGTCGGCGGGTACACCACCCGCCGCGATGCCCACCAGGTCGAGCTCCGGCGCGTAGTCCGGCTGCAGCTCGCCCGCCCACATCGCCCCGCCGCCGCCCTGCGAGTACCCGGAGAAGGCCACCTTGCCGCCGGCCTCCAGGCCCGTGGCCGGAACGTTCGTGGCGGCGCGCACCATGTCGATCACGGCCCGCCCCTCCGACTGGCCGACGACGTAGGTGTGCAGCCCCGGCGTCCCGAGCCCCTCGTAGTCGGTGACCACCACCGCCCAGCCCTTGAGCAGCATCGGCTCGATGAAAGGCCGCTCGTAGTCGAGCCAGCGCGACGGCGCGCACGTGTCGCCGACCCCGCGCGTGCCGCTCGCGACCGAGACGATCGGCCGTGGTCCGTCACCCCGCCACCGCGTGGTCGGCACCAGCACCCGGCCGGTCACCGCGATGTCCTGGCCGGTCGCGTTGGTCGAGTGGTACATCACCAGGTAGCTGCGCGCGCTGAGCTGCCGGTTTTCCTCGCGCCACCGGACCACCTCGCCGTCGGCGCCGTCGGGCAGCGGCGAGGGCGGTGTGTAGAAGTCGTCCGTCGCGACGGACTGGCGCGGCACCACGGGCACGTCGGGCACGTCCGCCCCGGCGCGGACGACGTCGGCCCCCGCCGCCGGCGTCGCGCCCAGGGCGGGCAGGGCGAGCGCCGTCAGTCCCGCGACGACGACGGCCCACCGCACCCGAGCGCGGCGACCCCTCCCTCTGCGCGGGACGCCCGGAGCCGAGTCGGTCGGGGCCTGCTCGGACGATGCGGGTGGGGTGGGTGAAGCCTGCGAACGTCGGGCGTGCGGCATCGGATCTCCTCGTCGAGGTCCTCGGGCGCACGTCGTCGTGCGCCCGGGCCCGCGAGCGGGCCGCTACTGACTCTAACCCCAATAACGTGGACAGCAACAGGCCCGGCCGAACCCGGGCTGGTGCCTACCCCCGCCGAACCCTCTTCGAGACCGAGGTTGGTTGGCTTTGCGGGGGCGCAAAGCCAAGCAACCTCGGTCTCAAAGAGGAGGGGTGCCGGTGGACGACGACGGCAGCGCCGCGGCCGGTGCGGGCGCCAGGCCCCGCTCGGCGCGCTCGACCAGGCTCGCCACCACCGCCGCCAGCGGGACGAGCACCAGGTTGCCCAGCAGCATCGTGCGCAGGAACGGCAGGCCCGCCACGTAGCTGGCCAGCAGGCCGTCCGCGGTCTGCGGGTAGAGGCCGTCCATCAGCCAGACGCCGAAGTTGGTCCACAGGAAGAACCACAGCGAACCGCCGAGGCCCACGCCGAGGGCGGCCACGTACCGGGCCGGGCCGCGCAGACGCCGCGCCAGGATCGCGCCCAGCCCGACCACCGCCCACGCCGACCAGGTGAACCACAGGATCTGCGTGTTGCCGAGCACCGCGTCGCTCACCGCCACCACCGCGAACGGCACCACGGCGGCCCAGCGGTTGCGCAGCAGCAGCACGCCGAGGAAGGTCGCGCCCGTGGCGAGCTCCAGGTTGGGCGGTGCGCCGAGGTCGGGCGCGACCAGGCGCCACACCACGGCCGCCGCGAGCACGAGCACCACCGTGGCCGGACGCCACCAGCGGCGCGCCAGCTCCCGCAGGCTCAGGTCACTCAGTACGTCTCGATCGTCCACGTGATCTCCTGACCGTCCTCCGTGTCGAGCATCCCGGCGCCCACCTGGGCGGGCACGCCGTCCACCGACAGGGACCAGAACTCGTTCTCGGCCTCGTCCGCGACCCGGCCGTTGATGGCGGTGACGAACGCGTTCTCGCCCTCACCGGTGAGCTCGGCCGAGGGGTCCTCCTCCAGCAGCAGCTCCAGGGCGGTCGACCCGGTCCGGCCCGGGTAGCTGAACGTGTCGGCGCCCGGCTTCCGCGACGCGTCGTCCGACGGCGACCCGGACGGTGACGCCGAGCGCTCGCTCATCACCGGAGGAGCGGTCGACGTCGGCTCCGACGTGCCGCCGCCGCACCCGGCGAGCAGGCCCGCACCCAGCCCCGCCGCCAGGACCACGGAGGTCGCGACGCGGGCCGCCCGGAACGGGCGGAAGGAAGTGGTGTTCACGCCCGCGAGTCTAGGTCGGCCGGGGCCTGGCGGCCCCGGCGTCCCAGTCCTCGGCCACCCCGGCCGGACCGGGCTGCGGCGCACCCGGTCAGACGTCGATGCGCGAGCGGTCCAGCTCCGCCGCACCGGCGATGAGGAACTCCTTGCGCGGCGCCACGTCGGTGCCCATCAGCAGCTCGAACGCTCGCTCCGCCGCCTCGGCGTGCTCTGCCGTCACCCGGCGCAGCGTGCGGTGCCGCGGGTCCATCGTGGTCTCCGCGAGCTGGTCCGCGTCCATCTCACCCAGGCCCTTGTAGCGCTGGATGTCCGGCTTGTAGCGCCGGCCCGCCTTGTCGAGCTTCTTGAGCGTGACGCCCAGCTCGGCCTCGGAGTAGGTGTAGATGTACTCGTTCTTGCGCCGGCCGCTGCCGATCACCTCGACGCGGTGCAGCGGCGGCACGGCGGCGAACACGCGCCCGGCCTCCACCATCGGCTTCATGTACCGGTAGAACAGCGTCAGCAGCAGCGTACGGATGTGCGCGCCGTCGACGTCGGCGTCGGTCATCATGATGATCTTGCCGTAGCGCGCGGCCTCGATGTCGAAGGAGCGGCCCGAGCCCGCCCCGAGCACCTGGATGATCGCGGCGCACTCGGCGTTGCGCAGCATGTCGCTGATCGACGCCTTCTGGACGTTCAGGATCTTGCCGCGGATCGGCAGCAGCGCCTGGAAGTCGCTGGAACGGGCCAGCTTGGCGGTGCCGAGCGCGCTGTCCCCCTCGACGATGAACAGCTCGGAGCGGTCCACGTCGTTGGAGCGGCAGTCGGCCAGCTTGGCCGGCAGCGAGGACGTCTCCAGCGCGTTCTTGCGCCGCGAGATCTCCTTCTGCTTGCGCGCCGTGATGCGCGCCCGCATCTCGGCCACGACCTTGTCGAGCAGCAGCGAGGCCTGCGTCTTCTCGTCGCGCTTGGTGGAGCTCAGCCGGGCCTGGATCTCCTTCTCGACCACGCGGGAGACGATCTGGCGCACCGGCCCGGTGCCCAGCACCTCCTTGGTCTGGCCCTCGAACTGGGGCTCGGCCAGCCGCACCGTCACCACGGCGGTGAGGCCCGCGAGCACGTCGTCCTTCTCGATGCGCTCCGCGCCGTCCTTCGTGGAGACCTTGAGCTTGCGCGCGTTGGCCTCGACGTTCTTGCGGATCACCTTGAGCAGGCCCTGCTCGAAGCCCGTCAGGTGCGTGCCGCCCTTGGGCGTCGAGATGATGTTGACGAACGAGCGCACCTCGGTGTCGTAGCCGGTGCCCCAGCGCAGCGCGATGTCGACCTCGCACTCGCGCTGCACCTCGCGCGGCGTCATGTGGCCGCGCTCGTCCAGCACCGGGACGGTCTCCTTGAAGCTTCCGGCGCCCTGCAGCACCCACGTGGCGGTGACGGGCGTGTCCGGCGCGAGGAAGTCGACGAAGTCGGCCGCGCCGCCCGTGTGCTTGAACGACTCCTCGTGAGGCCCGTTCTCGCCGGGCGTGCCGGGCAGACCGCGCTCGTCGCGCACGACGATCTCGAGCCCCGGCACGAGGAACGTCGTCTGCCGCACGCGCGTGACCAGCTCGTCGTAGCTGAACACCGCGGACTTCGGGAAGATCTGGCGGTCCGCCCAGTACCGCACGCGCGTGGCGGTGCGGCCACGGGGCGCCTTGCCGACCACGGCCAGCTCGGAGTGGTCCACGAACGGCTGGAAGGGCGACTCGGGGCCGGGACCGGACGCCGGGTCCGCGTACGTGCCGGGCTCGCCGCGGTGGAACGTCATGCGGTACGTCTTGCCGCCGCGGTCCACCTCGACGTCCAGGCGCGAGGACAGCGCGTTGACCACCGAGGCGCCGACGCCGTGCAGACCACCGGAGGCCTGGTAGGAGCCGCCGCCGAACTTACCGCCGGCGTGCAGCTTGGTGTAGACCACCTCGACGCCGCTCAGGCCGGTCTTCGGCTCGATGTCCACCGGGATGCCGCGGCCGTCGTCCGACACCGTCACGGACGTGTCGGCGTGCAGCACGATGCCGATCTTCGTCGCGTGCCCGCCCAGGGCCTCGTCGACGGAGTTGTCGATGATCTCCCAGAGGCAGTGCATGAGGCCACGGGAGTCGGTGGTCCCGATGTACATTCCGGGACGCTTGCGCACCGCCTCGAGACCCTCGAGGACGGACAGGTGGCGAGCGGTGTAGGACTCGGACGTTGCGGTCACGGCGACAGCGTAGACGAGGAGTCCGACATCCCCCGACAGCCACTCCGTGACGCCGTCCGAACGGCTGTGTGACGTCAACATTCACCCCATGACGGAAATTACCCTTTCAGCGCAATTGGGGGCGGATGGCACCACGACTGTGAGCGACGCCGCTATGCTCGCAGCGAACCGGCCGCCCGGGTCGGCATGAACCGCGCGAGCGAATGGTTGGATGGAGATGTGACGACCTTGACGACCGAACCGCTCACCGCCCTCGACCGCTGCGACCGCTGCGGCGCGCAGGCCTACGTGCGCGTCGTTCTGCCCGTGGGGGAGCTGCTCTTCTGCGGCCACCACGCTCGCGCACACGCGTCCGCCTACGCGGACGTCGCCACCCATGTCCAGGACGAGACCGACCGGCTCCACGCGGAGCACGGCCAGGCCTGAACCCAGGCCGGACACCCACCAGACCAACGCGACGGCGGTGGGTCACCTTCCCGGTGACCCACCGCCGTCGGCATGTCCGGGGGTGTCAGCCCGCCGCGAGCTCGGCGACCTCCTCGTCGGACAGCGCGCGGTCGAACAGCCGGACGTCGTCGACGTCACCGCGCAGGTGGTCCACCTCGTTGCCGCCGTACTGCCCCCGGCCGATCACCAGGGGCCCCTCGGTGTCCGGCGCCGTGCAGACGTCCTGGCTCGCCACCTTCTCGCCGTCGACGTAGAGCGACAGCGTCCCCGCCTCGGCGTCGCGCACGCCCGTCAGGTGGTACCAGCGCCCCGGCTCGGGCGTGGTGGGTGACAGCGCGCGCGTCCCCACGAAGCTCATCGCCCAGCGCCGGTCCTGACCCGAGTACTGCAGGAAGAACGCGCTGTTGCTGCCGGTGTCCTGGCTGACCACCGTCTGGAAGCCGTCGTCGGCGACGTCCAGCCGCGCCCACGCCGAGACGCTGTAGGAGCCGTCCGTGCGCACCAGGGCCTGTCCCGTGTCCGCCTCGCCGGCGCCGTCGAACGACAGGCCGCCGCCCGCCACGCCGTCGGCCCAGGTGGTCCCGGTGAGGGCCGCGTCGGCGTCGCCGACGCCGTCCGTGGCCACGCTGCCGGACCCCTCGTCGAAGGCCCAGGCGTGCACGCCGGCCAGGCCGGGCGTGCCCGGGCCGACGACGGGCGGCTCCCCGCCGCTGCCGTCCGCGCCCGCGATGATCTCCTCGTTGACGTCCCGGACCTGCCCGAAGTCCATCTTCTCGACCTGCCGGTCGTAGGTGAAGAAGCCGTTCACCTCGTGCTCGACGTCGGTGATCTGCGTGTAGACCGACCCGCTGATACCGCACTGCAGGGCGGCGGTGAGCACGTCCTCCTGGTTCTCCACGTAGCGTCGGGTGAGCGTGGCGACGTCGGGCGTCATCTCGTAGGCGTGCCCGTCCTCGAACCACATGTGCCCGTCGACCTCCAGGCCGAAGCCGCCGTGCTCGCCGTCCATGGAGGCACGCGTCGCGTCCGGGACCGGCTGCCCCGGGCCCACGTAGGCGTGCCAGTCGAGCACGTCGCCCGCCCCGCTGTCACCGAGCGAGTCGCAGCAGTTCACGCCCGAGTGGGCGTTCACCAGGCGCGTCGGGTCCTGCGCCTTGACCTCACGGGCGATCCGGCCGGTGGCCTCCTGCGACCACTCCCCCCAGCCCTCGTTGAACGGGACCCAGCCGATCACCGACGTCCAGCTCGAGTTCTGGTCGACCATCTCGTGCAGCTCGTCCTCGAACCGCTCCTGCGCCTCGACCGGCGGCCGGCCGGGCTTCATCGACGGCATGTCCTGCCACACCAGCAGGCCGAGGCGGTCGGCGTGGTAGAACCAGCGGTCCGGCTCGACCTTGATGTGCTTGCGCACGGTGTTGAAGCCGAGCACCTTGTGCTGCTCCAGGTCGAACGCGAGCGCCTCGTCCGTCGGGGCGGTGTAGATGCCGTCGGGCCAGTAGCCCTGGTCGAGCGTGGACAGCAGGAACAGAATCTCGCCGTTGAGCGTGATGTGGTTGCGGCCGTCCTCGCCCTTCGCGATGCCGACCTCGCGCAGGCCCACGTAGGAGGTCACCGTGTCGGCCACACGCCCGCGGGCGTCGCGGACCCGGACCTCCAGGTCGTACAGGTAGGGGTCGTCGGGCGTCCACAGGTGGGCGCGCGGCACCCGGACGGCGAGGTCCTCACCGACCGCGCCGACCGACCTCGCGACGACCTTGCCCTTGCCTGCGCCCTTGCTCGCGCCGGCGTCCGCCGCCTCGTCCGTCGCCACCCCGCCCGCGCGGACGACGACGTCGACCCGCCCGCCTGCCGCCGCCCGGCTGCCCTCGACGGTGACGTGCACGGTGCTCGTGTCGACGTCGGTGGTCAGGTCGAGCCGCACGGCGTGCGCGGCCGCGACGGGCTCCATCCAGACCGTCTGCCAGATGCCGGAGGCGCCCTCGTAGAAGATGCCCCGGTCCGGGACGTTGCGCTGCTTCCCGACCGGCTGCCACGTGTCGTCGGTGCGGTCCGTCACCCCGACCAGCACCTCCTGCGGGCCGGACGCCGTCAGGGCGTCCGTGACGTCGGCGGAGAACCGGCCGAAGCCGCCCTCGTGGTGCGCGACCTCCTGCCCGTTGACCCACACGGTCGCGGTGTGGTCGACGGCGCCGAAGTTGAGCACCACGCGCTGCCCGCCCGTCCGCCAGGAGGCGGGCACGTCGACCGTGCGGCGGTACCACATGTGGTCCTCGTGCCGGTCGATCCCGGACAGCTCCGACTCCGTCGGGTACGGCACGAGGATCTCCTCGGCGAGGGTCTCGCCGAACGGCGGCGCCTCGCCCTCGGCCGCACCGGCGAACTCCCACAGGCCGTTGAGGTTCTCCCAGCGGTCACGCGCGAGCTGCGGCCGCGGGTACTCGGGCAGGGCGTTGTCCGGTGTGACCTGCTCGGTCCACGGCGTCGGCAGGTGCGCGTCCGTGACCGGCCAGACGGCCTGCCCGTCGGCCGACGTCGTCGCCGCCGGCGCCGACGTACCCGGGACGACGGCGAGCACCGCGCCCGTGGCGAGGGCCACGAACGCGGCGCCGACGCGCCTGCGCGTCGTGCCGGGTGCGGAGAGGCTGGAGGATCTTTCGCGGTGCGGCCTTGCTAGCGACATCGACGTCACCTTCCTGGTCCGAGCACGGGGCATCCTTGCCAGGATTCACCGTAGCCGGAGGTGAAGTTGCCGCATAGACCCCTATTTAGTTCATTCCAATGCGGGCAACATGCTCACCGCTATTTCTGGGCGGTCACGGTGTGCGCCCACGACGCCCGGAACCCGAGCGTGGTGCGCCAGCCCTCCGCGGTCTTGGTGCGGGTGCGGGTGACGCCCTTGTCCGAGACCGCCTGCACGGTCTTGATCTGCCCGCTCGAGTACCGCGCGGTGACCTTGACCGACCGGACCCAGCCGAGCCCGAAGATGCTGCGGGCCTTGGCCTGCGTGAGCCGGCCGGTCCAGGAGACGGAGGGGTTGCCCGAGGACCGCCGGGTGTACGGGTCGCTCACGTGCACGAGGTGGGACTGGGGCGCCGTCCCGAACGCGTCCTGGTTGTTCGTGGTGCCCGCATAGCTGCCGCCCCGACCGGACGACGCGAAGTACGGCGTCTCCGCGATGCCGCCGGACGCGTTGCGCAGCACGGTCACCGTCGAGGCGTCGTCCTGCCGCGTGGCGTCGACGGCGGCCCGCCACGTCGCCCCCGCCTCGCCGCCCTCCTTGCGCCAGCCGGTGAAGTTCTGGCTCGCGGTGTCGTCGTAGACGTGGCAGTCGCACGCGGCCTTGAGGCCCGCGGTCTTGGCGAGGACGGCGTAGTTGCGCGCGACGACCGCCTGCGCCTGGAGCGCCGCGGCGCCGCCGTAGCCGCTCGTGCCCCACAGGGACGGCATCTCGTCCAGGCCGTAGAGGTACTCGTCGTTGATGACCACCTGGTTGACCACGTTCGGCCGCGTGCCGGGAGCGGTGATCCGCAGGCGGCCGTGCCGGTAGGTGCCCTGCGCCCCGGCCACCTTGACGGTGCCCGCCGTACCGGGCCAGTAATCGGTGCCGGTCCACTCGAGGTAGAGCGTCCGGCGGGCGCTGATCGTCTGCCGCACCGTCCCGTTCTCGACGACCTTGGCGGTCACCCCCGCGCTGGTGCGGGCGATGGTGATCGTCCGCGCCGGCGTGCCCGTGGCGAGCCGCGCCCGGTTCGCGTCGAGGATCCGCCACGACCCGGCGGTCAGGGACAGCGTGGTGGTGGCCGGGTCGGACGCGCGCCCCAGCACCTGCACGTCGATCGACGTCCACGGGTTGTTCGTGGTGCTCACCGTCGCGCCCTGGTAGTAGTAGCGCAGGATGTCCGACGTCGTCCTGCCCTCCCGGGCCATCTGGTACGCGCCCCACTGCGACATGCCGACGCCGTGCCCGCTGCCGGACCCGGCCACGGCCCACGAGCCGGGCACGACGGTCACGGTCATGGTCGCGCTCGTCGCCGTGGTCGTCCGGAACCGGTACCTCGTCGTGACGGACGGGTTGACCGTCGTCTTCGCCCGCCCGGTGGAGCCGGTGGTCACGTGCCGGACGTGGACCCACGAGCCCCCGCTGTACCGCTGCAGCGCGACCCGGACGTTCTTCCGCGGGGCTCCGTCGCGCCGGTACAAGACCGACAGCGTCCGCGGCGACGACGCGGTGGTGGTCGAGGTGCCGGACGCCGTCAGCGTGTCACCGGCCGCGGCCGCGGGGACCGCGGACAGGCCGAGGGCGACGAGCAGGGCGACGAGGAAGGACACCGCACGCGCGAGCCGCGCGGCGCCGGTCGATGAGGACATGTCGGGCAGATTCCCACACGACGACGCCGGGCGGGTGACTTCCGCAGAAGTTCACCCGCCCGGCGTCGGTGGAATGTCAGTCGAGGTAGTCGCGCAGCACCTGCGACCGCGAGGGGTGGCGCAGCTTCGACATCGTCTTGGACTCGATCTGGCGGATGCGCTCGCGCGTCACGCCGTACACCTTGCCGATCTCGTCGAGCGTCTTGGGCTGGCCGTCCTGCAGGCCGAACCGCATGGAGACCACGCCGGCCTCGCGCTCGGAGAGCGTGTCGAGCACCTGGTGCAGCTGCTCCTGCAGCAGCGTGAAGGACACGGCGTCCGCCGGGACGACGGCCTCGGAGTCCTCGATGAGGTCACCGAACTCGCTGTCGCCGTCCTCACCGAGCGGGGTGCTCAGCGAGATGGGCTCGCGACCGTACTTCTGGACCTCGACCACCTTCTCGGGGGTCATGTCCAGCTCCTTGGCCAGCTCCTCCGGCGTGGGCTCACGGCCCAGGTCCTGGAGCATCTGGCGCTGCACGCGGGCCAGCTTGTTGATGACCTCGACCATGTGCACCGGGATGCGGATGGTGCGGGCCTGGTCGGCCATGGCACGCGTGATCGCCTGCCGGATCCACCAGGTGGCGTAGGTCGAGAACTTGTAGCCCTTGGTGTAGTCGAACTTCTCGACCGCACGGATCAGACCGAGGTTGCCCTCCTGGATCAGGTCCAGGAACAGCATGCCGCGGCCCGTGTAGCGCTTGGCCAGCGAGACCACGAGGCGGAGGTTGGCCTCCAGCAGGTGGTTCTTCGCGCGCTTGCCGTCGTGCGCGATCCACTTGAGGTCGCGCTCGAAGCGGCGCTGGTCCTTGTCGTTCCGGTCGAACTCGGTGGTGGCGAGACGCTCCTCCGCGAACAGGCCGGCCTCGATGCGCTTGGCGAGCTCGACCTCCTGCTCGGCGTTCAGCAGCGCGACCTTGCCGATCTGCTTCAGGTAGTCCTTGACCGGGTCCGCCGTGGCACCGGCGGTGACGACCTGCTGGGCCGGCTGGTCGTCGTCATCCAGCTCCGAGACGACGAAGCCGGAGCTCTCGTCGCCTTCCTTCGTCGCCTTGCCGGCACGGCCGCGGGTCGCCCGCGTCGTGGTCTCGGCACCGGCCTCGGTCTCGTCCTCGGGGTCCTCGACGGCGACGCCGTCGGGCTCGATGTTGTCGTACTTCGACTTGCCCCGCGCCGCGGCCTTCTTGGAAGCGGTCTTGCCGGCCGGCTTCTTCCGCGTGCTGGTGGTCTCCTCGTCGAGGTCGTCGACCTCGCTCAGGTCGATGTCGTCCACCTCCTCGATCTCGTCGATCTCCTCCGGCGCCTCGGTCTTCGCGCCGGAGCGCGCCGGAGCCTTCTTGGCGGCCGTGGTCTTCTTGGCGGCCGTCGACTTCGCGGTCGTCGTGCGACGCCGGGCGGGCTTCGCCGGGGCGTCGGTCTCGGCGTCGCCGTCGGCGGGGGCCTTCGCCGCGACCGCCGTGGAACGGGTGGCCGCAGCGGCGGCCACCTTGGTCTTGGTCATGGTCGGCAGACCGACCTGCACACCTGCGTTGGCCAGCGCCCGCAGCACCGCCTTGAGCCGCTTGGCGTCACCGACCTCCGCGGTCTCGCATGCACGCCTGAAGTTCTCGGCGTCGACCGAGCCCTCGGCGGTGCCGCGAGCAAGGAGCTCCTGCAGGGCAGGATGCTCGAACTCGCGGGGCAGGTTGTCGCGTGCGGGGACAGGTGTGATGTCCTGGGGGGCTTTCAGCGGAGTGGGCGCCACAAACCGACCTTTCGGCATTCGAGGGGGCGGTGTACCGCCGACGGGGCCTTCACTGGACCTTCTTCTTCCGCCGGCGAACATATATATTGTACCGTCGGCAGCCATGTACGCCGCGACGAACGCGGCGTTCGTCGCAAACTCGGTGCGAAGTCACGTCGGGCATGCTGCCCCGTGGGTGTCTGAGATTCTGCGTGCTGTTTTCGCGTGCCCAGAGTCAACGAACGAGACCCCCGCACCATTCCCGGGCGGGGTCAGGCCTCCGAGCCCACCTTGACCGCGAGCACCGGGCACGGAGCCTCGACGAGGATGCGCTGCGCACCCGCCCCGAGGATGAGCTTGCCCACGGGGCTGCGCCGGCGCAGGCCGATCACGATCAGCCCGGCGCCGACGCTCGCCGCGGCGCGGATGAGGTCCTCGGCCAGGTCGCCGGTGCCCTCCTCGACCCGCAGGTCGACGCCCGCCCCGAGCCGGCCGACCAGCTCCTCGGTCTCGCTCCGGCACTCGTCCAGCGGGCGCTTCCCGCTGGTGACGACCACCAGCGGGACCGCGCGCTCCCTGGCCTCGGTGACAGCGGTGCGCAGGGCCTCCTGGCCCTCGGGGGTGGCGAGGTGGCCGACGACGATCGTCATTCCACCGACGCTACCCCACCCGCCGCTCGCTCATCGCACGGCACACGGGACCGGACGCGCGCACCGGGCGCGGTCATGCCGCCCCCTCCGGTGCCGAGCCGGCACCGCGCCCCCGGTCACGCGCCGTGCCGGCCGCCGTGCCCCGCCTGCTCCTCGGCTCACCACCGTGGAGCCGCTCCTGCTCGCGCCGCACCCAGCCGGGCGGGACTCCCCCGACGATCGCGCTGCGCAGCAGCTGCGCCAGCCGGTAGCCCGGGTCCACCCCGAGCGCGTCGGTCACCCGCTCGGCGGCCAGCCCGCCGTCGCCGTGCCACCACGCGATCAGGGCCAGCAGCAGGTAGGCGGGCGCACGCCGGTTCCGCGGCACGTGCGCGACCACCGCCTCCAGGACGTCGCGCGCGGGGCCGGTGAGGTCCGTGTCGGGTGGCACGCCCCGCACGGGATCGATGATGCCCGCCATCACGGCGCCGGTCGCGGCGTCCGTGCCCTCGTCCGCCTCGCGGCGTGCCGTGCGCAGGGCCGTGTCCTCGGTTCCCGGCGCCAGGCTGAGGAGCACCGCGTCCCGGACCGGCGTGTCCGCGAGCGCCGCCCCGATCTTGCCGAGCGTCACGGGCGACAGCTCCACGGACCGGCCGGGCGCGGCGGTGGCGGCGAGCCGGACCGCGGACCGCCACAGACGCAGGCTCTCGGCGCCCCAGCCCGCGAGCGCCTCCCGGTCCCGGACGGCGGACCCGGGCCGGGCGGTACGGGCTGACGACGGGGGCCGGACGTCGTCGAGGAGCCTGCGGTACGTGCCGCTCCAGCGTGCGGCCGCCCGGCGCGCCTGGGTGCGTGCCGTCTCGGACGCCGGGCGCAGGGCGTACCGCTCCTCCCGGGTGCCGGCCACGGTGCGGCCCTCCAGCACCATGTGTGCGGCGACCCGGCTGCTCGTGAGCGCGGACAGGGGCCGTCCCTGCGGCGGGCAGCAGAGCGGGTCGGTGCAGTCGAGCGCCCGGAAGCCGGTGGGTGCCACGAGCCATGCCTCGACGCCGGGGAGGCGTCGTTCGAGCCGGGCCCGCAGGACCTCCACGGCGCGGCGTGCGGGGCCGGTCGGCGCGGACGGGTCGGTCGCGGTGTAGAGCACGACGACGGCCCGGTCGGCGCCGTCGGCCAGCACGTGCTCGGTGAGCCAGCGCGCGGTGGCGGCGCCGTCCGGTCCGTCCGGTCCGTCCGGTCCGCCTGTGCCGCGCAGGCGCAGGTCGTCGATGTCCACGCGGGCCACGAGCCCGACGCGCCGCCGCGGACCGGTCAGGCTCACGGCGACGACGGACTCGGCGGGCTGGAAGCCGAGCCGGTACGGGATGTAGGCGAGCAGGTCCTCGGGTCCGGCCACCCGGACGACCGTGGCGGCCGGACCCGACAGCCGCGCGGACCGGTCGTGCACGGAGTCGGGCATGCGGCCCGGCACGGGTGCGGGTCCGGCGCCGCCGTCGGGAGGCGGCTCCGGAGAGGGCTCGCGAAAGGGTTCGGGACGGGGCTCGGGAAAGGGCTCGGCGAAGGGTTCGAGGTTCATGCCTCCGATCCCAGCCGCCGGGCGGGGCACCGGCGCGCCCAGGACGGCACGTGTGGACGACGCCGCGCCTGTGGGGGAGGTCCGCGCCTTGCGCTGTCGTCGCGAGGGTCTCTCCGGCTACCGTGTCCGACGTGCCTCACCTCGTTCCGGTCCGCCGCACCGCTACGCTCGCCGCCGTCGTCGGGCTGGCGCTGGCGACCGCCGGGTGCGGGACGGAGGCCGGGCAGCCGGCGGGCCAGCCCGCGGCAGGACAGCCGGCGACCGTGGACGCCTCGCCGGAGCCGGTCGCAGCCGCCTCAGGCGGTCCGGCCGAGCTGCCCACCTTCGACCCGTCGTCCGCGGTCGCCACGTACGCGGAGGGGTTCCCGCCCGACCTCTTCCCGCTGCCGGAGGGGGCCACGCTGCTCGCGTCCTCGGCGCGTCCGGCGACCAGCGGCACGCCGAGCGGCGGCGCAGGCGACGGCAAGGGCGGCGGCAAGGGTTCGGGCACCCCCATGACGCAGGTCACGCTCAACCTGTCGTCGCAGCTTCCCGCCAAGAAGGTGATCGGTCAGGCCCGGGAGATCCTGCTCGCGCAGGGCTTCCGGCAGGTCTCCGCCCCGGAGTCCAGCGGCCTGACGGCCCAGACGGCGTTCCTGCGCATCTCGCGCACCAAGGCGGGCGAGGTGCAGGAGTCGTTGGTGGTGGGGGTGCTCGACGACGGCGACCGGCGGCTCGCCTCGATCAGCGGCACCGTCCGCACCCCGTAGCGGCCGAGGCCCGCGGCCTGGACCCCGCGCGGAACCTCATCCGCGAAACCCATCCGTGGCACCCCATAGGCTGGGGGCGTGTCCGCCTCATCCGCCCGTACCGGCGCCCTGACCCCTGCCGCGCTGCTCGACGCCGAGGGCCTGCGTGCCGACGTCGACGCCGCGGTGTCCGCCCACCTGGCCCTGCTGGGCGCGGAGGTCAGCGCGATCAGCCCGAGCGCCCGGGCGATGGTGGACGAGGCGACCGGGTTGCTGACGGGCGGCAAGCGCCTGCGCGCGGCGTTCTGCTACTGGTCGTTCCGTGCGCACGGGGGCTCCGCGTCGCCGGACGACCCCGCCCGCGTGGCGGCGGTCCGTGTCGGCGCGGCGCTGGAGCTCTTCCAGGCGGCTGCGCTCCTGCACGACGACGTGATGGACAACTCCGACACGCGTCGCGGGCGCCCCACCGCGCACCGCGCGTTCGCCGCGGAGCACGCCGCGTCGGGCTGGGCCGGCGAGCCCGACCGGTTCGGGGACGCCGCCGCCATCCTGCTGGGCGACCTGGTGCTCCTGGCCGCCCAGCGCGAGCTCTCGGCGGCGCTGGCCCCCCTGCCGGCCGACGTCGCCGAGCCGGTCCGGGCCCGCTTCGACGCGATGCAGAGCGAGGTCGTCGTGGGCCAGTACCTCGACGTGCTCGTGCAGGCCGAGCCCTGGGGCGACGACCCGGCGGCCGACGAGGAGCGCGCCCGCCGGGTGCTGCGCGCCAAGACGGCCAGCTACTCCGCGGCGGCGCCGCTCGCGATGGGTGCGCTGCTCGCGGGCCGGGGTGCCGAGGCGGCGGCCGGGATCGAGGCCGCGGGCCTGCCCCTGGGCGAGGCGTTCCAGCTGCGGGACGACGTGCTCGGCGTGTTCGGCGACCCGGCGGTGACCGGCAAGCCCGCCGGGGACGACCTGCGCGAGGGCAAGCGCACGGTGATCGTGGCCCGGACCCTCGCGATGCTGCCGGACCCGCACGGGGCCGAGGCGACGGCCCTCGGCGCGGCGCTGGGCGACCAGGCGCTGACCGACGAGGACGTCGAGCGGGTACGCGGCATCATCGTCGGGTCCGGGGCGCTGGACGCCGTCGAGCACCTCATCGACGACCTGGCCGTGCGCGCCCACGCCCTGCTGGACCTGGCCGACCTGAGCGAGCCGGGCCGCGGGGTGCTGACGGACCTGGCGCACGCCGCCGTCGACCGCGCGGCCTGACGCCGGGACGCACGGCTCAGTACGGCTCAGCACCGCTCGGTACCGCCCAGCACCGCTCAGTACGTCCAGAGCGTGACCTGACCCCCGCGCTCGAGCCGCTCGCCCGCGGCCGGGTCGGTCTCCTGCACGCCCTCGCCGAACAGCTCGCCGAAGCCGCGCACCGACACGGTGTACCCGGACTCCTCGAGCACCGCGGTGGCCTCCTCGACGGACATCCCCACGACGTCCGGCACCGCACCCTCCGGCCCTCTGCTGACGACGACCGTCACGGTGCTGCCCCGCGCGGCGCCCTTGCCGCCCGCCGGCTGCGTCGAGACGACCGCCCCGGCCGGGGTCTGCTCGTCGAAGCGCTCCTCGCGGGTGACCTCGAAACCCTCGGCGCGCAGGGCGGCCTCGGCCTCGTCGGCGGAGGTGCCCGCGACCTCCGGCACCGTGACCGGCGCCGGGCCGTCTGACACCGTGAGCCGCACGTGCTCGTCCGTCGGCACCTCGTCGCCGTCCCGGACCGAGGCCCAGATGACGGTGCCCTCCGGCCCGTCGTCCGTGTACTCGCGGGACACCTCGACATCCGCCAGACCCGCGTCGTCCAGCGCCGCGACCGCGTCGTCCTCGGACATGCCGACCAGGCCGGCCGGCACCTGGGCGAGCTGTTCCCCCAGCGAGACCACGAGCCGTACCGGCTGGTCGCGCTCGGCGCGGCTGCCCTCGTCCGGGCGCACCGAGATCACCTGACCCTCGGGCACGTCGGAGTCGTACTCCTCGGTGCTCGACGGCGTGAAGCCGGCCTCGGTCAGCGCCTCCTCGGCGCGCTCCGCGGTGGCGCCGACGACGCCGCCGGGCACCACCCCGTACGCCCCCGGACCGCGCTCGGTGTACCACCACGCGCCGAGCAGGACGGCCACGAGCGCCAGGACGAGGAGGATCTTGCCACCGCGCCGGGACCGCTGTGGCACGGAGGGGGCGGGCGGCTGCGCGGTCGCCGAGGCGGGCATGGTGCCAGCCACAGCGCCGGGCACAGCGCCGGGCACAGCGCCGGGCACGGTGGCGGGCGGGCGGGTCTGCCGGGCCGCCCACCGGCCGGCCTGCGGCCGCTCCACGACGGCGGTCCGCGCGGCCTTGACCGCGGACGCCGACGGCGGCGGCGCGGCCTTCGCGGGGATGTCGAGCACCTCGTTCGGGATCTGCCGGAAGGTCGTGCGCAGCACGTCGAGCGCCACGACCGCGTCGGCCGGGCGCTGGTCCGGGTCGCGCGCGGTGAGGCCACGGACGAGCTGGTCCAGCGGGCGGCCCAGGTGCCCCGCGAAGGCGCTCACCGGCGGTACGTCGTTGTTCACGTGCGCGAAGGCGACCTGGATGGCTCCCTCCCCCTCGTGGGGCAGGCGGCCCGTGAACATCTCGAAGGCGAGGATGCCCACCGCGTACACGTCGGCGCGCGTGTCCACGTGCCCGGTCGAGATGGTCTCGGGCGCGAGGTAGGCGACGGTGCCCAGGACGGTGCCGGTCGTCGTGTTCGACACCTCGGAGACGGCGCGCGCGAGGCCGAAGTCAGCCACCTTGGGCCGGCCCGTGCCCTCCTCCAGCAGCACGTTCTCGGGCTTGATGTCGCGGTGCACGATCCCCTTGGCGTGCGCGGCGGCCAGGGCGGACAGGACCACGTCGAGGATCGCGAAGGAGCGGCGCAGCGTGAGCTCGCCCTCGCGGATCAGGTGCCGCAGGTTCGTGCCCGGCACGTACTCCATGGTCAGGTAACGCATGGTGCCGTCGGTGCCCTGGTCGTACACCGCGACGACGCCGTGGTGCTGGAGCCCGGCCGCCGAGCGCGCCTCGCGCTCGAACCGCTGCAGGAAGCTCGCCGCCTGGTCGCCCTCGGCGAGGTGCGGGTGCATCACCTTGAGGGCGATCTCGCGGTTCAGGCGGGTGTCGTGCGCACGGTAGACCGTGGCCATCCCGCCGCGCGCCACGCGCGCCACGATCCGGTACCGGCCGTCGACCAGACGGCCGATGAGCGAGTCTGCCGTCACCTGAGCCACGGGTGGGAGTGTACGGGGGACCACCCCCAGGCTGAACGAAACGCCCATAGCGGACGGTGCGCCGTTGCCGGATCGTTGCCGGACGACCACCCGGCCCTCGTCGCCTAGGCTTCTCCCGTGACCGATCTCGACGCCCTCGTGGGCGAATGGCTGACCCTGCCCGACCTCGCCGAGACCCTCGACGTCGAGGTGGGCAAGTGCCGTGGCCTCGTCCGCGACCGGTACGTCGTGGGCATCAAGCGCGGCGAGAACAAGACCTTCCAGGTACCGGCCCGGTTCGTGCTCCCCGAGGTCGACGGGCGCCCGGGCCCCATCCCGACGCTCCGGGGAACGGTCATGGTCCTGGCCGACGCCGGGTTCACCGACGAGGAGATCCTCGAGTGGCTCTTCACGCCGAACGACGAGCTCGGCGAGCGACCGGTGGACGCCCTCATCAACGGCAAGCGCGCCGCCGTGCGCCGGGTGGCCCAGACCCTGCTCTGACCCTGCCCTGACCTGCGCTCAGGCCCGCAGCATCTCCGCGACCTGGAACGCGAGCTCCAGCGACTGCTGGTGGTTCAGCCGCGGGTCCACCAGGGTCTCGTAGCGCAGCGCGAGCCCGGCGTCGGAGATCTCCTCGCTGCCGCCGAGCACCTCGGTGACGTCGTCGCCGGTGAGCTCCATGTGCAGGCCGCCCGGCACGGTACCGAGCCGCTTGTGCACCTCGAAGAACCCCGCCACCTCGTCCAGCACGTCCGTGAGGCGGCGCGTCTTGTACCCGCTCTCCGACGTGATCGTGTTGCCGTGCATCGGGTCGGTGACCCAGGTGACGTTGGCGCCCGCCCACGTGACGGCCTCGACGATCGCCGGCAGCACGTCCCGGACCTGCCCGGCACCCATCCGCGTGATGAACGTGAGCCGCCCGGGCACGTTGTCGGGGTTGAGCCGCTCGGTGAGCGCCAGGGCGTCGCGCGGCGTCGTCGTCGGGCCGAGCTTGACGCCGATCGGGTTGGCGATGCGGGACATGAAGTCCACGTGCGCGCCGTCGAGCTGGCGCGTGCGCTCGCCGATCCACAGGAAGTGCGCGCTGGTGTCGTACGCCTTGCCGGTGCGCTGGTCGGTCCGGGTCAGCGCCCGCTCGTAGTCGAGCACCAGCGCCTCGTGGCTCAGGAAGAACTCGACGGAGCGCAGCGCGTCGAAGTCGGCGCCGCAGGCGTGCATGAAGCGGATGGCGCGGTCGATCTCGTCCGCCGTCTTCTCGTACCGCGCGTAGGCGGGGTTGCGCATGAAGCCGCGGTTCCACTCGTGCACCTGGCGCAGGTCGGCGAACCCGCCCTGGGTGAAGGCTCGCACCACGTTCGCCGTGGCCGACGAGATCCGGTAGGCCTGCTCCAGCCGCTCGGGGTCCGGCACGCGGGCCTGCTCCGTGAAGGGGAACCCGTTGATCATGTCGCCGCGGTAGGCGGGCAGGGTCACGCCGTCGCGCGTCTCGGTGTCGCTGGAGCGCGGCTTCGCGTACTGGCCCGCCATCCGGCCCATCTTCACGACGGGCGTGCTCGCGCCGTGCGTGAGCACCACCGCCATCTGCAGGATGGTGCGGATCTTGTTGCGGATGCGGTCGGCGTTCGCCTCGGCGAACGTCTCCGCGCAGTCCCCGCCCTGGAGCAGGAACGCCTCGCCCCGGCCGGCGGCGGCGAGCCGCTCGGTCAGGGTGTCGGCCTGTGCGGGCACCACGATGGGCGCGGCCTGGGACAGGCGGCCGGTGGCCGCCGACAGCGCGGCGGCGTCCGGCCAGGTGGGCTGCTGGCGCGCCTCGAGCGTGCGGAAGTGGTCCAGGCCCGACGGGCCCGCGGCCCGCTCGGCCGGATCGGTGACGACGCTCATCTGGCTGCCCCTCGTGGTGCCCGCACGGTGCTCAGTGCTCCGCGGGAGCTGCCGGCACCAGCGGCTGGCCGATCTCGGACAGGATCTGCCCGAACCACTCCTGCGAGACGTCGAACGCCTTGCCGCCGGCGATGCGCGGGAACGCGATGGCCTTGAGCCGGTCGCCGTCCTCCTCGTCGTGGCCGATGACGCCGGACTCGCCCCGCAGCGCGCACTCCACCGCGTAGTCGGTCATCGACTTGATGAGGCGCAGGTCGTCGCTGTTGGCCGCGGCCGCGCGCGAGAAGTAGCCCGACTTCTGCACCATCGTCTTCTCGGCGCCCAGCTTCTCCGCGAACTGCTTCGCGAACCACTGGCCCGGGTTGATCGTGTCGAGCTTGACGTGACCGAACGGGTCCCGCTCGACGGTCTCCCCCGCGGCCTCGAGCTGCGCCACGATCTCGTGCATGCCCGCGCCCTCGGACAGGAAGATGTTGACGTTGCCCTGCGTGTCCATGATCTCGCGCAGACGCTTGGCCTCGCCCTCGATGTCGATCTCGAGCTCGGGCAGGAACACCGCGTGCACGTCCCAGCGCTCGCGCGACAGGCCCAGCGCCGGCGCCCACTCCTGCTCGTCGAGCCAGGTGCGGTACGCCTTGGCGGTCGCGGCGGTCAGCCACCCGCAGTGCCGGCCCATGACCTCGTGCACGATCAGCATGCGCGGGCCGACGCGGTTCTCGCCGATGACGTTCGCGGCGAACTTGGCGCCCTCCTCGGCGGCGGTCCACGCGCCGAGCGACTGCTTGATGGGCACCACGTCGTTGTCGATCGTCTTCGGCAGACCGACCACGGTCAGCTCGTAGCCGTTCTCGTGCAGGTAGGCGGCGAGGTCGGCGGCCGTGGTGTTGGTGTCGTCACCGCCGATGGTGTGCAGCACGTCCACGCCGTCGGCCTTGAGCTGCTCCGCGGCGACGTGCAGCGGGTCCTGACCCTCCTGGACGAGGCCGCGCTTCACGGCGTCCTTGACGTTGGTCAGCTTGACGCGCGAGTTGCCGATCGGCGAGCCGCCGAACCGGTGCAGCACGTGCGCCTGCTTGCGGGCCTCCTCGTCGATCTCGATCTTGTTGCCGGTCAGCAGGCCGTGGTAGCCGTGCAGGTAGGCGATGATCTCGATCTCGGGGTCGAGCTCGGTGTAACGCTCGATCAGACCGCCGACCGAGGACGACAGGCAGGGCGCGAAGCCGCCGGCGGTCAGCAGGGCCACACGACGAACAGCCATCTCCAGGAGCACCTCTCATCAGGGAAATTTCTGGGGGTGCCCGCGCCGGTGTTCGCCCGCGCGGCACCCTTCGTCGTCATCCTACTGACGGGCGGTGACAGCGCCCGGCGCGTCCGGTGACTGGGCAGCCCGGGCCAGGGTGTGGGAAGATGACGGTGAGCCTCCCGACGCGCAGCGTCCGGAGGCTTTTTTCATGACCGACGACACGACACGCCTCGTCCTGCGCCCCACGACCCCCGCCGACCGCGCGCTCCTGGAGCGGCTCTGGCTCCTGTTCCGCCACGACATGTCCGAGGTCTCCGGCGCCCTGCCGGACGCGTCCGGGCAGTTCCGCCGCGAGCGCCTGGACGCGGCGTTCACCGACCCGGGGTGGGGCGGCGTCGTCGCGCACCTGGAGCACGGCGGCGAGCCCGCGGCGGCGGGGTTCGCCCTGGTGCGCGGGCTGGACGAGCCCACACGCGTGCTGACCTCGTTCTTCGTGGTGCGCGGTGCGCGTCGCGCGGGCGTCGGACGGCGGCTCGCGGCCCACGTGCTAACCGCCTACCCGGGGCGCTGGGACATCGCGTTCCAGGACGCCAACCCGCCGGCGGTCCGGTTCTGGCGGGCGGTGGCCACGGAGGCCGTCGGACAGGCGTGGACGCAGGAGCACCGCCCCGTCCCGGGCCGCCCGGACCTGCCCCCGGACACCTGGATCTCGTTCACGACGGCGTGAGTGCCCGAGGTCGGTCGGTTGTCCCGAGATCGGTCCATCGATGGACCGATCTCGGGGCAACCGACCGACCTCGCAGGGCTCAGCCGATCAGGTGGAGCGACTCCTTGTTCTTGTCCGCGTACAGGCGCTCGACGTCGGCCTCGAAGTCCTTGAGGAAGACCGCACGCTTCACGCTCTGCTTCGGTGTGAGGTAGCCGTTCTCGATGGTCAGGTCGCCCGGCAGCACCGTGTACTTGCGGATCGACTCGGCCTTGGAGACCGCCTTGTTGGCGCGCTGCACGGCCTGGTCGAGCGCGGCGAGCACGTCCGGGTCCTTGCGGGCCTCCTCGACGGTGAGCGCGGGCTTGCCGTGCATCTTGAGCCAGCCGGGCAGCCCCTCGGCGTCGAGCGTGATGAGCGCGCCGATGAACGGCCTGTTGTCGCCCACCACCACGCACTGGCTCACCAGCGCGTGGGCCCGGATCCGGTCCTCGAGGTTGGACGGCGCCACGTTCTTGCCGCCGGCCGTGACGATGATCTCCTTCTTGCGACCGGTGATCGTGAGGAAGCCGTCGTCGTCCAGGACGCCGAGGTCGCCGGTGCGGAACCAGCCGTCCTCGGTGAACGCCTCCGCCGTGGCGGCCTCGTTCTTGTGGTACGCCCGGAAGATGTGGTGGCCCTTGAGCAGGATCTCGGAGTCCTCGGCGATCTTGACGCTGCAGCCCGGCAGCTGCAGGCCGACGGAGCCGATCCTCGTCGACGCGGGCCGGTTCACGCTCGTGGGGGCGGTGGACTCGGTGAGACCGTAGCCCTCCAGCACCTTGAGGCCGAGGCCCCGGTAGAAGTGGCCGAGGCGCTCGCCCAGCGGGCCGCCGCCGGAGACCGCGAAGTCGGCGCGGCCGCCGAGCCGGGCCCGCAGCTTGGAGAACACGAGCGCGCTCGCGACGGCGTGCTGCAGCCGCAGGCCCAGGCCCGGGCCGGACGGCGTGTCGAGGGCCCGCGACCAGGCGATGCCCGTGGCCGTGGCCCAGTGGAAGATCTTCGCCTTGCCGCCGGCCGCCGCCGTCTGCTCGGCCGTGTTGTAGACCTTCTCGAAGACGCGCGGCACCGCGAGGATGAAGGTGGGGCGGAACTGGCCCAGCGCGTCGACCAGCGTGGTCGTGTCGCCCCAGTGGCCCGTGACCACGCCGCCCGCGACCCCGAGCACGTGGATGAACCGCGCGAACACGTGCGCCATCGGGATGAACAGGAGGGTGCGCCCGTCCTGCTTGGAGAACACCTCCGGCACGGCCTCGACGGCGTTCACGGCGAGCGACGCGAAGTTGCGGTGCGTCAGCTCGGCGCCCTTCGGGCGCCCCGTCGTCCCCGAGGTGTAGATGATCGTGGCGACGTCGTCGAGGTTCGCCAGGCTCCGTCGCCGGGCGATCTCCTCGTCGGTCACCGCGGTCCCCTCGCCCGCGACCGCGTCGAGCGCGCCGTCGTCGATGACGAGCACGTCCGTGAGCAACGGCACGGTGTCGCGCACCTCCGCGACGGTGGCGGCGTTGGCGGCCGTCTCCGCGAAGAGGAGCTTCACCTCGGCGTCCGAGGTGATCCACTCGACCTGCTCGGCCGAGGAGGTCTCGTAGACCGGTACGGGGACCGCCCCGGCGGCCCAGACCGCGAAGTCCAGCACCGCCCACTCGTACCGCGTGCGCGACATGATGCCGACGCGGTCGCCGGGCTCGATCCCGCGGGCCACCAGGCCCTTCGCCACAGCGACCACCTGGGCGTCGAACTGGCCGGCCGTGACGACCCGCCAGGGCTCGTCCTTGCCGGCGGGTACCTCCATCATCGGCTTGTCGGCACCCTTGCCGACCCGATCCGCGAGCACGTCGTTGAGGTTGGAGGTGGGGGGCAGCTCGATGAGGACCGGGCTGTTGATCTCGTCCATTCTGACTCCAGTGGCAGTACTGACCGTGCCTGCAAAGATACCGGGAAACGGACGCCGCGTGGAGCACCGCCGGCGGTCGCTACCCTGGGTGTGCGCACCCGACAGGTGCAACCCCCTTTCCGACGGCCCGCGGGCCGTCGTGCAACGAGAGAACGTGAGGACGCATGCACGCCATCGGGGTCGACATCGGCGGCACGAAGATCGCTGTGGGAGTCGTCGACGAGGAGGGCAACATCCTCGCCCAGGTACGCCGGGAGACCGACGCCGACGACGTCGCGAACATCGACGAGGCGATCGCGGACGCCTGCAACGAGCTCGTCAAGGAGCACGAGGTGAGCGCCATCGGGCTCGCCGCGGCCGGCTTCGTCAGCCCGGACCGCACCTCCGTGAACTTCGCCCCCAACATCGCCTGGCGTGAGTACCCGCTGGCCGCGAAGGTCGGCGCGCTGGTCGACGCCGACGTCCCGATCGTCGTGGAGAACGACGCCAACGCCGCCGGCTGGGCCGAGTTCCGGTTCGGCGCGGGCCGGGACGCCACCGACATGCTGATGCTGACGGTCGGCACGGGCCTGGGCGGCGCGGTGATCTCCGAGCGCGACCTCGTGCGCGGCAAGTGGGGCATGGCCGCCGAGGTCGGGCACATGCGGGTGGTGCCGGAGGGGCACTACTGCGGGTGCGGCCACGAGGGCTGCTGGGAGCAGTACGCCTCGGGCAGCGCCCTGGAGCGCGACGCCCAGCACGCCGCCGTCGCGCGCGTGGACCAGGCCGCGCGGCTGCTGGAGCTGGCGGGCGGCGACGCGGCCGAGATCCGCGGCCGCATGGTGACCGAGGCGGCGCAGGAGGGCGACCCGCTCGCCGTCGAGCTGCTCGCCACGCTCGGCCGCTGGATCGGCGAGGGCTCCGCGTCGGTCGCGGCCCTGCTGGACCCCGAGCTCATCGTGATCGGCGGCGGGGTGGGGGCGGCGGGCGACCTGCTGCTCGGCCCCGTGCGCCGCGGCTTCGAGGCGCAGCTCTCCGCGATGGGCCACCGGCCCGTCGCCCAGATCGAGCTCGCCGAGCACGGCAACGAGGCGGGCATCGTGGGCGCGGCGGACCTGGCCCGGC
This sequence comes from Promicromonospora thailandica, assembly GCF_024171955.1. Taxonomy (GTDB): domain Bacteria; phylum Actinomycetota; class Actinomycetes; order Actinomycetales; family Cellulomonadaceae; genus Promicromonospora; species Promicromonospora thailandica. Next base: position 73,971 of record NZ_JAMTCS010000010.1, read on the forward strand.
GCTGACCCGCTCGCCCCGGACGTGTCAGACGCTCGGCCCACCCGGGTGAGCCGAGCGTCTGACAGGTGCGGCAGCGGACGCAGGAGGTCAGACGACCGCGCCCGGACCGTCGTCGTCGGGGTCGCGCTGGTGCGGCATGCGCCAGATCAGCACGCCCAGGCCGGCCACGAACAGACCGATGCCGATCTGACCGACCAGCGGCGGGATCTCCAGCGCGGGGATCGCCGCCGCCAGGATCATCCCGATCACCGCGAGCACGGGCACGCCCACGACGAAGCTCCACGCCATCGTCAGCAGCGGGTCGCGGGACAGCAGCGGGGGCGGCTCCGGCGGGGTGAAGTGGCTCTCGGCCTCCTCGAGCGCCTCGGCCTCGGGCGACAGCGGCCAGTCGCGCGGACCGCTGCCCGACGGTCGCGGGCGCGCCGCGGCGTCCGGCTCGGACGTGGCACCCGCGACCGTCCAGTCGCCGGCCGCCCAGCCGCCCTCGGACCAGCCGCCCACCCGGCGGCCGCCCGCGCCGCCGCCCGCACCGCCGGTCTCGTCATCCGGCCGCGAAGTCTGAGAGGATTCGGCGGTCTTGCCCGGGCCGTCGGCATCGCCGTCGCCCTCGTCCGCGCCGTCGGCACCCTCGGGGCCGCCGGTGCGGGAGGCGTCGCGTCCGGCGTCGTCGGCCCGGGATCCGTCGAGGTCGCCGAGCGTGGCGACGATGTCTGCCCAGCGCGAGGCCACGTCGTCGTCGCCCAGTTCCCGGGGGGTGTCGCCGGGTACGTCGTCGTCGCGGTCGTCGGTGTTCGATGCGGCCATGCGCACACTCTATTGTCGGACGCGGGCCCGCGGGGCCGGGTCGTGAGGAGGAATCTTGTTCTACTGGGTGATGAGGAACCTGCTGGTCGGCCCGTGGCTGCGCCTCGCCTACCAGCCGTGGGTCGTGGGGGCCCGGAACGTGCCGCGCACAGGCCCCGCGATCATGGCCAGCAACCACCTCGCGGTGATCGACTCGTTCATCCTGCCGCTCGTGGTCCCGCGCCGCGTGACGTTCCTCGGCAAGTCCGACTACTTCACGGGCAAGGGCCTCAAGGGCCGGGTCGTCGCCTGGTTCATGACCGGGATCGGCGTCATCCCCGTGGACCGCTCCGGCGGCGCCGCGAGCGAGGCCGCGCTGCGCACCGGTCTGCGGGTGCTGAGCGAGGGCAAGCTGTTCGGCATCTACCCGGAGGGCACCCGCAGCCCCGACGGCCGCCTCTACAAGGCCAAGACCGGCGTGGCCCGGATGGCGCTGGAGTCCGGCGCGCCGGTGATCCCCGTCGCCATGGTCGACACGGACGTCGCGCAGCCGCCCGGCCGCGGCCTGCCCGCCTTCATGCCGCTCGGCGCCGTGATCGGCGAACCGCTCGACTTCAGCCGGTACAAGGGCATGGAGACCGACAAGTTCGTGCTGCGCGCCGTCGCCGACGAGATCGAGTACGCGATCCTCGCGCTCTCCGGCCAGGAGTACGTCGACGCCTACGCGGCCAGCGCCAAGGAGCGGATGGCGCGCGGCGAGGCCCCGCCCCCCACCGCCGAGGAGGGCCCGGGCGGCCTCCCCCTCCCGGAGGTCGACAAGCCGCGCCGCCCGACCCGCCGCTGAGGCCACCGAGTCCGCGTCGAGAACGACCTGCGGGACGCTCCCGAGGCCGAAAGCGTCCCGCAGGTCGTTCTCGAAGGGGTTTACCTCATCGAGGTACCGACGTCGCCCGCGGCGGCGCCGTCGAAGCCCGCTGCACCAGGCTCGTCGCGAGCTCCGTGCGCAGGGTGTGGCCGCTCGCGGTGCGGGCGCGGTGCACCAGGTCGACGGCGGTGGCGCCCATCTCCGCCAGCGGCTGGCGCACCGTGGTGAGCGCGGGGTCGATCCAGGGCGCGATCGGCAGGTCGTCGAAGCCGACCAGCGAGACGTCGCGCGGCACGGACAGGCCCGCCTCGCGCAGCGCGCGCAGCGCCCCGAGCGCGGTGTCGTCGCTGCTCGCGAAGATCGCCGTGGGCGGGTCGTCGAGGGCCATGAGCCGCTGCGCCCCCTCGTACCCCGACGTGACACCGTACGAACCCACGTAGACGAGGTCGTCGTCGGTGGTCAGGCCCGCCCGGATCATGGCCGCGCGGTAGCCCGCGAGGCGGGCGATGGCGTTGTCCTGCTCCAGCGCACCCGTGATCGTCGCGATGCGGGTGTGGCCGAGGGACAGCAGGTGCCCCGTGGCCTCCAGCCCACCCTGGAAGTTGGTGGCACCCACACTGAGCATGCCCTCGGGCGGCCGCTGCCGCGGGTCGACGACGACGAGCGGCGTGCCGGTGGTCGCCAGCGCGCGCCTGGCCTCGGCGTCGGGCACCGCGACGATGCTGACCAGGCCGTCGGTGCCGCGCTCGAGCGCGTGCCGCACCCAGGCGCTGCAGTCGTCGGGGTCGGGCTCGACGGCCAGCACGACGTCGAGGCCGAGCCGCCGCGCGCCCGCGACGGCGCCACGGACCACCGCCTCCGACCAGGTGCCCTCGAAGTCGACGATCCGCACGTCGATCATCCCGGTGGGCTTGGCGGCCGGCGGCCGCACCTCGTAGCCATGCCGCTCCAGCACCTCGGTCACGCGGGTGCGGGTCCGTTCCGACACGTCGGGGCGGGTGTTGAGGACCTTCGAGACCGTCGGCACCGAGACGCCGGCCTCTGCCGCCACCACGGCGAGCGGTGTGCGGGGCTGGTCGGCTGCCATGGGTCCTCCGGCGTCGTCGGCGATGCGTTTCCGAAATCCGGATCGTAGCCGACGAACGGACCGACCCCGTAATTGCCTGAGGCGACCGGCCGTAGCCGAGCGCCGGGCCCGTTGACAACGCCGCAGAGCCCGCCTAACCTCCCGGGGTCTTTCCGAGATTCACCTTCGAAATTTCGGGAACTGATCCTCGCGGATCACCAGCGGATCAACAAAGGAGTGATCGTGAACAGGACACCTCGCCTCGTCGCGGCGGCGACGGCGTCGACCCTCACGCTGGCCCTCGCCCTCACCGGGTGCGGCCGCAGCGACGAGGCCGGCACCACGGACGAAGGATCCACCGGCATCACCGACGGGCCCGCGACGGGCACCATCGAGGTCTGGGCCATGGGCACCGAGGGCGAGCTGCTGCCCGAGCTCGCCGAGCAGTTCGAGGCCGACAACCCCGAGGCGACCGTGAACGTCACCCCCGTGCCGTGGGAGTCGTCCACCGAGAAGATCAACACCGCCATCGCCACCGGCGAGGTGCCCGACGTCATGCAGGTCGGCACCACCCTGATGAGCGGCTTCGTCGGGCTGGATGGGCTCGCTCCCACCCCCGAGGCCATCGACCCCGACGCGTTCTTCCCGGGCGCGTGGGACACCACCGTCGTCGACGGCACCTCCTACGGCGTGCCCTGGTACGTCGAGTCGCGCGTGCTGTACTACCGCACCGACCTCGCGCAGGAGGCGGGCGTCGAGGCGCCGCAGACCTGGGCCGACCTCACCGAGTTCGCCGCCGGCCTGCAGGACGCCGGGGCCGACGAGGGCATCGCGCTGCAGACCCGCGGCAACTCCACCGCCCTCATGTACCTGCCGTTCTACTGGCAGGCGGGCGGCGAGATCATGGACGACGCCGGGGAGTTCACCCTCGACAACGACGCCCAGGTCAAGGCCCTGGAGTACTACTCGTCGTTCATGCGCGACGGCCTCGCGCCCCCTGTCCTGGTCGAGGACGAGAAGGTGCAGAACTTCGTCGACGGCAGGCTCGGCTCGTTCGTCTCGGGCCCCTGGGAGCGTGCGAACCTGCTGACCACGGCGGGTGACGACTTCGCCGGTAAGTTCGGCGTCGTGCCGCTGCCGTCGGACGAGACCACCGCGTCGTTCATCGGCGGCTCGAACCTCGCCGTGCTCGCGGACGCCGCGAACCCGGACGCCGCGTGGAAGTTCGTCCAGTTCGCCACCGACCCCGCCACGCAGGTGGACTGGTTCGGGATCTCCAGCGACCTGCCCGCCGTCGAGGCCTCGTGGGAGGACCCCGCCCTGGCCGACGACGACGCCGTCGCCGTCTACGAGGACGTGCTGACCACCGCACGCTCCACCCCGGCGATCCCGACCTGGGCCGAGATCGAGCACGAGCTCGACCTGATCATCGAGCAGGTCATCGCCGGCGACCTGACCCCGCAGGACGCGGCCACGCAGATGCAGGACGCCGCGACCTCGATCGGGACGGGTCTGGACTGACCGTGGCCGTCTCCGCACGCCGCCGCCGCACCGGCATCGCCGCCTGGGGCTTCGCGCTGCCGTTCACCGTGCTGTTCGCGGTCTTCATGCTGGTCCCCGTCGCGTCCTCCCTGTACATGGCGTTCACCGACATGCGCGGGCGGGACCTGCGGAGCCCGTGGGCCGTCAACTTCGTGGGGTTCGACAACTTCGCCGAGGCCCTCGCGGACCCGAAGTTCCAGCAGGCCGCCGGCAACACGCTCTACTTCGTCGGGGTGGCCATGCCGCTCACCCTCGCGATCGCGCTGCTGCTGGCGGTGCTGCTGAACTCGGGGCTGGCGTGGTTCCGGTCGGTCTTCCGCGTGGGGTTCTACGCCCCCGTGGTGACGTCGATCGTCGCGGTGGCGGTCGTGTGGCGGTTCCTGCTGCAGCCCGACTTCGGTCTGGTGAACTCCGCGCTCGGCGTGGTCGGGATCGACGGGCCGCGGTGGCTCACCGACGAGGTGTGGGCCATGCCGTCCCTCATCGTCATGGCGACGTGGCGCAACGTCGGCTACTCGATGGTGATCCTGCTGGCGGGCCTCCAGGGCATCCCGCGCGACGTGTACGAGGCGTCCGCCATCGACGGCGCTGGTCCCGTGCGTCAGTTCTGGTCCGTCACGGTCCCGCTGCTGCGGCCGACGCTGCTGTTCTGCGCCGTCATCACCGGCATCGGGTACCTGCAGTTCTTCGAGGAGCCGTTCGTGATGACGCAGGGCGGGCCCCTGGGCGCCACCAACTCGGTGGCGTACGAGATCTTCAACCAGTTCGGCTTCGGCAACTACGGCCTGTCGGCGGCGATGAGCTACATCCTGTTCGTCGCGATCGTGATCCTGTCGTACCTGCAGTTCCGCCTGCTCCGGACGGAGAAGTGATGGCCACCGCTACCCGGTCCCGGCCGCTGGCGCCCCGCGCCCTGCTGCTCAACGTCGCCCTGCTGGTCGGCCTCGTCGCCTCCGTCGGGCCGCTGGTCTGGATGGTCGTGTCCTCGGTCAAGCCCGAGGGCGAGATCCGGCAGTTCCCGCCCACGCTGATCCCCGACGAGGTCACGTGGTCCAACTACACCGAGCTGTTCGCGCAGCTGAGCTTCCCGCGGTACTTCCTCAACTCCGTGGTCGTGGCGCTGGCCGTCACCGTCGGGTCGGTCCTGTTCAGCGCGATGGTCGGCTACGCGCTGGCCAAGCTGGACTTCCCTGGCAAGCGCACGCTGTTCGCGCTCGTGATGGGCACGCTCATGGTGCCCGGCATGGTCACGTTCGTGCCGCTGTTCGTGCTGGTGGCCAACCTGGACCTCATCAACACGTACGCGGCGCTGATCCTGCCGTTCCTCGCGGCCCCGTTCGGGGTGTTCCTCATGCGGCAGTTCATGCTCGACGTGCCGGACGAGCTGCTCGACGCCGCCCGCGTCGACGGTGCCGGTGAGTTCCGCACCTTCTTCCGCATCGTGCTGCCGCAGGCCCGGCCCGCCCTGGCGACGCTCGGCATCCTGACCTTCCTCGGGTCCTGGAACAACTTCCTGTGGCCGCTGGTCGCCGTGCAGTCCGCCGACAAGTACACCCTGCCCGTGGCCCTGGCCCTGTACTCGACCGGCCAGAACACCGTGCAGTACGGCCTGCTGGTGGCGGGCGCCACCGTCATCGTGCTGCCCATCCTCGTCGTCTTCCTCGTCCTGCAGCGCCACATCGTGCAGGGCATCTCGACCACCGGCCTCAAGTAGCCGTCCCCGTTCCAAGGAGCTCGTCCGTGACCGAAGAGACCACGCTGCCCACCGCCCCCGGCTTCCTCTGGGGCGCCTCGACCGCCGCGCACCAGATCGAGGGCGGCAACGTCAACAGCGACTGGTGGGCCAAGGAGCACGTGGCGGGGTCGCTGTGCGCGGAGAGCTCGGGCGACGCCGTCGACAGCTACCACCGCTACCCCGAGGACATCCGCCTGCTCGCGGACGCGGGCCTGAACGCCTACCGCTTCTCGGTCGAGTGGGCACGCATCGAGCCCGCCGAGGGCGAGATCTCGCGGGCCCAGCTCGCGCACTACCGGCGCATGATCGACGCCTGCCTCGCGGCGGGCGTGACCCCCGTGGTGACGCTGCTGCACTTCACGCTGCCGCGGTGGTTCGCGGAGCGCGGCGGCTGGTTCGCGCCCGACGCGATCGACGCGTACGCGCGCTACGTCGAGGCGGTCACGCCGATCCTGGCCGACGTGCGGCACGTGGTCACCATCAACGAGCCCAACATCACCTCGATGATGCTCGGCGCCAGCCGGCGCACCAACCTCGACGCCGCGGGGCTCGCCGCCCCGGACGAGGCGGCGTCCGAGATCCAGGCGACGGCGCACCGGCGTGCCGTCGAGATCCTGCACGGGCTGGGGCACGTGCGCGCCGGCTGGACCATCGCCAACCAGGTGTTCCAGGCGGCGCACGGCGCGCAGGAGGCCCGCGACGCCTACGCCTACCCGCGGGAGGACTTCTTCCTCGAGGTGGCCCGCGGCGACGACTTCGTCGGCGTCCAGAGCTACCTGCGCACGATCATCGGGGCGGACGGCGAGCCCGTGCCCTTCGGCGACGACGTCGAGAAGACGCTGACCGGGTGGGAGTACTACCCGCAGGCGCTCGGCGAGGCGCTGGAGTACACCCACCGCATCACCGGCGGCGTGCCCATGATCGTCACCGAGAACGGCATCGCCACCGCCGACGACAGCCGGCGCATCGACTACACGCGTGGCGCCCTGGAGGGCATGGCGCGGGCGATGGCCGCCGGCTCCCGCGTCGAGGGCTACCTGCACTGGTCGCTGCTCGACAACTACGAGTGGATGAGCGGTTTCGCCCCGACGTTCGGGCTGGTCGCCGTCGACCGCACCACGTTCGAGCGCACCCCCAAGCCGAGTCTCGGGTGGCTCGGCACGGTCGCCCGCACGGGCGAGCTGCCCGGCTGAGGCCGCACGAGCCCCTGTACGAACCGACCTGCACGAACCGACCTGTACGAAACCGGCTACGACGACGTAGAGGAGACGCACGATGGGACACCTGGGAAGACATCCGAGAGCGCGCCGGAGCGCCGTGGCGGCCGCCGCCGTCGCCGCGCTGGCGCTGACGCCGCTGCCCGCGAGCGCCACCGGACAGGAGGCAGCCGGGCAGGAGGCCCCGGGAGCGGCCTCCGCGGGCCAGGACCGGCGGCAGCTGCGCACCTGGGCCGCGGACACGTGGCGGTCGTTCGACGCCCTGGTGGTCGAGGAGACGGGTCTGCCCGACGACAACATCGGGGGCGACCTCGACCCGGGCAGCCGCGGCGGGTACACGTCGCCGACCAACATCGGCGCGTACCTGTGGAGCACCGTGGTGGCGCGTGACCTGGGCCTGATCGGGGCGCGCGAGGCGCACCGCCGTCTGGCGACGACCCTGGGCACGGTGGCGGGGCTGGAGCACCACGAGCCCAGCGGCATGTTCTACAACTGGTACGACCCGGCCACGGGCGACAAGCTCCTGGAGTTCCCCACGAGCGGCGACCCGGTCAAGCCGTTCCTGTCGAGCGTGGACAACGGGTGGCTGGCCACGGGCCTGCTGCTGGCGAGCCGCGCGGACCCGGCGCTGGCCGACGAGGCGGACGCCGTCCGCGAGCGGATGGACTTCGGCTGCTTCTACGACCCGGCGCAGAACCAGATCCGGGGCGGCTTCTGGGACGAGGACCCGCAGGAGACGGCGCCCGTGCCGGGCGACTACTGCGCGATGGGTGCCGACGTCTGGTACACGGGTCACCACTACGGGGCGTTCAACACCGAGCCGCGCATCGCGTCCTACCTGGGCATCGCGGCGGGGCAGATCCCGGCGGAGCACTACTTCGGCACGTACCGCACGTTCCCGGACTCGTGCGACTGGGACTGGACCGAGACACGCCCCACGGGGCACTGGGCCGAGTACCTGGGCGTGCCGGTGTTCGAGGGCGCCCTGCCCTACCGCGGCACGCGCGTGGTGCCGACGTGGGGCGGCAGCATGTTCGAGGCGCTCATGGTGCCGCTGTTCGTGCCCGAGGAACGGTGGGGCCCGCGGTCCTGGGGCCGCAACCACCCGCTGTACGTGCGCGGGCAGATCGAGCACGGCCTGCACGAGGCGGGCTACGGGTACTGGGGCTTCTCGCCGTCGAACGACCCGGCGGGCGGGTACCGCGAGTACGGCGTGGACCAGCTGGGGCTGGACGGGCCGGGCTACACCTCGGACCAGGAGCGCACGACGGTGGACCAGCCGTACGAGGGCTGCCGCGAGGGCTCGCCCGCGCCCACGGAGTACGGCGACGGCGTCGTGACGCCGCACGCCTCGTTCCTCGCGCTGCGCTACGCGCACGGTGACGCCATGGCGAACCTGCGGAACATCGCCGCGGACTTCGACGCCTACGGCCCGGGCGGCTTCTACGACGCCGTCGCGGTGCGCAGCGGCCAGGTGTCGCAGCGCTACCTGGCCCTGGACCAGGGCATGATCATGGCCGCGCTGGGCAACGAGCTGGCCGGGGACGCCGTCCGCCGCTACGTCTCGCGCGGTGCCCTGGAGCGCGAGGTGCGCCCGCTGATGCGCATGGAGGAGTTCGCGGTGGGCCGCGACTGACCCCCACCCCCCGCGCGTGTCGGACGCTCAGGCCACCATGGTGACCTGAGCGTCCGACACGTCCGTACCTGACGAAGGAGCAGTCCGTTGACCGTCGATCTCGCCTCCCGCCTGGGACGCACCGTGCTCTACCAGATCTACCCGCAGTCGTTCGCGGACGCGAACGGCGACGGGATCGGCGACCTCGCGGGGATCGCCGGGCGCCTCGACTACCTCGCGTGGCTCGGGGTGGACGCGATCTGGCTCAGCCCGTGCTTCGTCTCACCCTTCGCCGACGCCGGGTACGACGTCGCGGACTTCCTCACCGTGGCCCCGCGCTACGGCACCAACGAGGACATGGCACGGCTGACGGAGGAGGCCGGCCGGCGCGGCATCAGCGTGCTGCTCGACCTCGTGGCCGGGCACACCTCCGACCAGCACCCGTGGTTCCGCGCGTCCGCCGACGACCCGGAGGACCACCGGTTCGTGTGGAGCGACGTGCCCGCCGAGGGGTTCCAGCCCGGTCCCGGCACGCGGGGCGGGTACTACAGGCCCAACTTCTTCCCCGTGCAGCCCGCGCTGAACTACGGGTACGCCCGCCTGGACCCCGCCGAGCCGTGGCGCCAGCCGGTGGACGCCCCCGGGCCGCTCGCCAACCGCGCCGCGCTGCGGGAGATCATGGCGCACTGGTTCGGCCTCGGCGTGGCCGGGTTCCGGGTGGACATGGCGTCGTCGCTCGTCAAGGACGACCCCGGCCACGTGGAGACCGGGAAGCTGTGGCGCGAGATGCGCGCCTGGCTGGACCGCGAGTGGCCCGGCCGCGTGATCGTCAGCGAGTGGGGCGACCCGAGGGTCTCGGTGCCGGCGGGGTTCCACGCGGACTTCTTCCTCCAGTTCGGCGGGGACGACAACGGCCTGCCGCTGCGCTCGCTGTGGAACAACGGCGCGGGCGTCGTGGACCCGGCCTGGGGCGACGTGCCCGCGTGGGCGGCCGCGGAGGCGCGCGGCGACGCCCTGACGTTCGTGCGGGCCTGGCAGGCGGCCGCGGACGCCATCGCCGCCGACGGGCGGGGCGGCGTGGTGGGCCTGCCGACCTCGAACCACGACTTCACGCGCCTCGTGGCCGGCCCGCGCGACGCCGAGCAGGCGCGCGTGGCCCACGTGCTGACCATGACGTGGCCCGCCATGCCGTCGGTGTACTACGGCGACGAGATCGGGATGCGCTACGTGCCGGGCACGCCCACGCTGGAGGGATCGCGGCTCGGCCCGGCGTACGACCGCTCCGGGTCGCGCACCCCGATGCAGTGGGGCGACCTGCCCGCCGGCCCGTACGGCCCCGGGACGCCCGCGACGTCGACCTACCTGCCGCAGGACCCCGACCCGGACCGGCCGACCGTCGCGGCCCAGGTGGACGACGAGGGATCGCTGCTGCACCTGGTCCGGGACCTGATCGCGCTGCGGCACGGCGACTCCCGCCTCGACGTCGGCGCCCCCGTCGAGGTGCTCGCCACCGGGTACCCGCTGGCATACCTGCGGGGCGGCACGCTCGCCGTCGTGCTCAACCCGGGCGGCGTGGAGGTGCGGCTCCCCCTGGCGGGCGCCGCCGCGGCGCGGACGGTGCTCGCGCGCGGTCTGGACGTGGAGCCGGGCGACGGCGGGACGGGCGACGGCACGAGCGACGTCGTCCGCCTGGCCGGGCACGGGTACGCGGTGCTCGACCTGGCCGCCGCCGGCTGACCTGCAGACGGCGTGGGCCGGTCAGCCCTCCGCGCGGACGCCGCCGGCGCTGCCCGCCGAGACACCCATCGCCGGTCGCGGCATCCGGCGGAAGCTGCCCGGCGGCATGCCGTGCGCACGCCGGAAGGCGGCCGAGAAGGCGAACTCGGTCGAGTAGCCGACCTGGCGGGCGATCGTCGCGAGCGGCGCGTCGGTCTCGCGCAGCAGCCCGGCCGCCCGCTCCAGGCGCCACTGGGTGACGTAGCGCATGGGCGGCCGGCCGACGAGCGCGGCGAAGCGCCGCGCGAACGACGTGCGCGGCAGTCCCGCGACCCGGCTGAGGCGCTCCACGGTCCACGGCTCCGCGGGGTTCTCGTGGATCTGCCGCAGGGCGGTCGCGATGGCCGGGTCGTCGGTCAGCGCGCCGGCGCCCGGCTCGTGCTCGTCGCGCCACTGCCGCAGCACGTGGACGAGCACCAGGTCCAGGAGGGCCGGCACCGTCGCGTCGTCGCCCTCCGGGCTCGCCGACACCTCGGCGCGCAGCAGGTCGGTCAGCGCCCGCAGCCGCGGGCCGCGCTCGGGGTCGGGAGACACGACGACGAGGTCGGGCAGCGTCCGCAGGTAGTGCGGGGCACGGCCGGGGCCGAGGTGGTAGGACCCGCACAGGAACTCGAAGCTCGCGGGACCCGGCTCCGGCCGGTGCGGGCCGAGCTCCACCATCGGCAGGTCGCGCAGCCTGGCCGGGACGGACGAGAGCCCGTGCGGGGCACCCGCCGACGTGAGCACCACGTCGCCCGGCCGGAGCTCGACCGGGTCGCCCTGCTCGGTGACCAGCCAGCACGTGCCCGCCAGGACGACGTGGAAGCCGCTGCCCTCGAAGGCGGGGAACCGTACGCCGCGCGAGCCGGTCTGCCGCACCAGCCGCGCCCCCGGCCGGCCCACTCGGACGGAACGGATCACCTCACCCACCAGGTCCATACCGTGGATGCTAACCCCGGGGTCTCGGGGCACGGTCGCGTATGGACCCGCGCGGCTCGCGCATGGTCCGTGGGTCCGCCGGTTGCTGGACTCGTGCGGTGAGCAACGACATCGCCGACCGCACCACCCCGACCGACCAGGCCGCGCTCCTCGACATCCTGCGGGCGCAGGCCGGGACGACCGAGCACGACGAACGACCGACCCCCGACACGCTGGCGGCCCTGCGCGCGCTCGGCACCCTCGCGCTGCGCACGCCACGAGCCCACGGCGGCGCGGAGGCGGACGCGACCACGGTGGCGCGCCGGCTGACCGAGGTGGGGCGGGCGTGCCCGACGTCGTCCTGGGTGGCCGGCACCTGCCTGACCGCCAAGAACATCGCCGCGTACTCCTTCCCGCAGGCCACGGTCGCGGAGGTGTTCGCCGACCCGGACGCGCTGTTCTGCGGGTCCGGGTTCCCGGGCGGCCACGGCGAGCGGGTGCCCGGGGGCGTGCGCGTCACCGGGAGCTGGCCGAGCGTCTCGGGGTGCGAGGACGCCGTCTGGGCCACCCTGGGCGTGCTGGTCGACGGCGTGCTGACCTTCGTCGTCGTACCGCTCGACGACCTGACGGTGGAGCGGACCTGGCACATGGCGGGCATGCGCGGCACCGGCAGCCACACCGTCGTCGCGCAGGACCTCTTCGTGCGCGACGACCACACCGCCGGAAAGGCGCCGTTCGGCCCCGCCGACCGGCTCCTGTACGCGATCGCGGTGCTCGCCCCGGTGGTGGGTGCGGCGCAGGGCGCGCTCGACGCGACGACCGAGATGTTCGCCTCGGGCCGCAAGCCGTACATGTCCGCGTACACGCGGATGGGCGACTCCCCCGAGGCGCGGCACTGGCTCGCCGAGGCGGCGAACCTGGTGCACCGCGCCGAGACCACGATGCTCGCCGTCGCCGCCCGGGCGGACGCCGCGGCGGCTCCTGCCGGGCCGGACCCCCTGGACGGCCCCGACGGGCACCACCAGCGCCTGGCCCTCGCGGACGCCGCCCGCGACTGCCGGGCGGCCCTGGAGCTCGTGCTCGACCTGAACGGGACGAGCGGGTTCCGCACCTCGAACCGGCTCCAGCGCCTCTGGCGGGACGTCGCCGTGGGCAGCCGGCACCCGCTGCTCAACCCCTACCTCGCCACGGAGAACCTGGGCGGGTCGCTGGTGCCGCCGCCCGCGCCGTAGACGGGTCGGCCCGGAGCGCCGGCCGGAGGTTAGCCTTGGCCCCGTGGAACTGATCCGGAAGGGCAAGGTTCGCGAGGTCTACGCGGACGGCGACGATGTGATCCTGGTGGCCTCCGACCGCGTGTCGGTCTACGACGTCGTGCTGCCGACGGCGGTACCCGACAAGGGTGCGATCCTGACCCAGCTCTCGTTGTGGTGGTTCCGGCAGTTCGCCGACCTGGTGCCCAACCACGTGATCAGCGAGGACGTGCCGGCCGAGTGGGCGGGCCGCGCCATCCGCTGCAAGCGGCTGGAGATCGTGCCGGTCGAGTGCATCGCGCGCGGCTACCTCACGGGCGGCGGGCTGGAGAGCTACCGGGCCACGGGCACGGTCTCGGGCGTGGCCTTCCCGCCCGGGCTCGTGGAGGCCTCCCGCCTGCCCGAGCCCGTCTTCACGCCGTCGACCAAGGCGGAGGAGGGGCACGACGAGTACATCTCCGTCGAGGAGATCGCGCGCGACCTCGGCGAGGAGACGACGAACCGCCTGCGGGACCTCACGCTGGCGATCTACGGGCGCGGCGCCGAGATCGCCCGCGAGCGCGGCGTGATCATCGCGGACACCAAGGTCGAGTTCGGGCTCGACGCCGACGGCGTGCTGACGCTCGCCGACGAGGTGCTCACGCCCGACTCCTCGCGGTTCTGGAAGGCGAGCGAGTACGAGCCGGGCCGCGCGCAGTGGTCGTACGACAAGCAGTTCGTGCGGGACTGGTCGGCGACGCTGACGGACTGGGACCGCACCTACCCCGGCCCGGAGGTCCCGGCCGACGTCGTGGCCGAGACCCGCGCCCGCTACGTGGAGATCTACGAGCAGCTCACGGGCGAGCGCTGGGTCTGACCGTCCCGGGTGGCCCGCCCGTCCCCGGGGCGGGCGGGCCGCGGCGCGGCTCGAACAAGCGTGTCAGTGTCTCCGGATAGCCTCTGCCCGTGAGCACCACCACATCCGCGTACCAGGCCACCTTCGAGGAGCTCGGCACGCCGCTGCGGGACGTCACCTTCGTCGTGGTCGACCTGGAGACGACGGGCACGAGCGCCAAGGAGGGCGGCATCACCGAGATCGGCGCCGTCAAGGTGCGCGGCGGTGAGGTGCTGGGCGAGTTCCAGTCGCTGGTGAACCCGGGGCAGCCGGTCCCGGCGTTCGTGGCGCGCCTGACGGGCATCACCAACGCGATGGTAGCCACCGCCCCCGACATCGCCCTGGTGCTGCCGAGCTTCCTGGAGTTCGCGCGCAACACGGTGCTGGTGGCGCACAACGCGCCGTTCGACGTCGGCTTCCTCAAGGAGATGTGCTCCCGGCTGGACTACCCGTGGCCGGGTTTCACCGTCGTGGACACCGTGCCGCTGGCGCGGCGCCTGGTCACGCGGGACGAGGCGCCGAACCACAAGCTGTCGACGCTCGCCAACCTGTTCCACGCCACCGTCTCCCCCGACCACCGCGCCCTCGCGGACGCCCGCGCGACGGTCGACGTGCTGCACGCCCTCTTCGACCGCCTCGCGCCGATGGGCGTGACGCACCTGGAGGACCTGGCCACGGCGGCGGACCCGGTGCCGCCGGAGGTGCGCCGCAAGCGGCACCTCGCCGACGACCTGCCGGACGCACCCGGCGTCTACCTGTTCCGCGGTCCGGGCGACGAGGTGCTGTACGTGGGTACGTCGGTCAACATCCGCAAGCGCGTGCGCTCGTACTTCACCGCGGCCGAGAAGCGGAAGCGGATCACCGAGATGGTGCGCATCGCCGAGCGGGTCACGCCGGTCGCGTGCGCCACCCCGCTCGAGGCGCAGGTGCGCGAGCTGCGCCTCATCACCGAGCACGCGCCGCGCTACAACCGGCGCTCCAAGTTCCCCGAGCGGCACTCGTGGGTGCGCCTCACCGACGAGGCGTACCCGCGGCTGTCGGTCGTCGGCGCGGTCGTGGCCGGTGCGGCCCACATCGGCCCCTTCGGGTCCCGCAGGACCGCGCAGGAGGCGGTGCACGCCCTCCACGACGCCCTGAACCTGCGCCAGTGCACCGCCCGCATCCCGCTCGTCTCCAGGACGCCGGGCAGCCCGTGCGCCCTGGCCGGCATGGGCCGCTGCTCGGCGCCGTGCGTGGCCACCGAGGCGCCCGACACCGCCTACGCCGAGGTGGCCGACGCCGCCCGCCGTGCGCTCACGGGCGACCCCGAGCCGGTGGTGCGTGCGCTGTCCGACCGGATCGCGGCGCTCGCCCACCAGGAGCGGTACGAGGAGGCGGGCGAGGTGACGAGGCGGCTGCGCGCCTTCGTCTCGGGCGCGCACCGCGCGCAGCGGCTGGACCCGCTCGCCCGCTGCGCCGAGCTCGTGGCGGCGCGGCCGTCCGGCATCGGCGACGCCCCGGGCAGGCCGGGCGGCTGGGAGATCGTGGTCGTCCGGCACGGCCGGCTCGCGGCCACCGACGTCTCCGCGCCGGGTGCCGACCCGCTCCCCCTGGTGTCGGCGCTGCGGACGACGGCAGAGCACGTGGAGCCGCCCGTCGCGCCCGCGCCGGCCGCGCACCCCGAGGAGACGGACCTGCTGCTGGCGTGGCTCGACTCCCCCGGCGTGCGGCTCGTGCACGTCAGCGACGAGTGGGCGTGCCCGGTGCGCGCGGCGGGCGCGCACGCCGACCTCGCGTGGGCCTCGGACCGTGTGCGCACCGAGATCGGGACGGAGGCCGGGCAGGACGTCGCGCTTCCGTACACCGCGACCCCGGCTCCCCTCCCGGGTGCCGGGAACGCGCGGCGCGTGGATACGATGACGGCATGCTGACCGCGATCGTCCTCATCGACGCCGAGACGTCCCGCATCCCCGAGGTCGCGCAGGAGGTCGCGAACATCGACGGTGTGAGCGAGGTCTTCTCCGTGACGGGCAAGACCGACCTCGTCGCGATCGTCCGCGTGCCCGAGCACGAGCAGCTCTCGGGCGTCGTCTCCGACCGCGTGAACAAGGTCGCCGGGGTGCAGAACACCGAGACGCTCATCGCGTTCCGCGCGTACTCCAAGGCGGACCTGGAGCAGGCGTTCGCCCTGGGGCTCGACGACTGAGCTCCGCGACGGCCGTCGCGCCCGAGGCCTACGCCCGCTCCTGCGGCGGGCGCTCCGTCCCAGCGCCGACGGCCGCCGCGGGGCGCTCGACCTGGGCGTGCCGGCCGTGCGCGTGCGCGGCGTGCGCGGCCTCGAGCTCGGCGGGCGTGACGGGCTCCACGCGGTCCTCGTAGAAGAACCGCGACAGACGCTGCCACCGCCGCTCGGACCGGTAGCCCGCACGCCGCACGCCCCGCGAGTCCGTGAGCGGTGCGATCTCCAGCGGGGCGGGCGACTCGTAGCTGACCCGCAGCCACCGCTCCTGCTCGTCCAACGGCGTGTGCACCTCGACGTACTCCCCGTTGGCGAACCGCACGATGCGCCCCGACTCGTGGCCGTGCAGCACCAGCTCGCGGTCCTTGCGCTGGAGCCCGAGGCACACGCGTTTGGTCACCCAGAACGCGAGCACCGGGCCGACGATCAGGAGCACGCGCAGCACCCAGGTGATCGCGAAGATCGACAGCGAGAAGTGGGTGGCGATCAGGTCGTTGGTCGCGGCGAGGGCGCAGACCATGAACGCGACGAACAGCGCGACGCCCATGGCGGTCCGCACGGGACGGTTGCGCGGGCGGTCCAGCACGTGGTGCTCGCCCCGGTCTCCCGTCACGCGGGCCTCGACGAACGGCCACGCGAACAGCAGGGTGAAGAGGATGCCCGGCACCACGACGGCCGGGATCAGCAGGTTCATGCTCAGCGTGTACCCGCCGATCACCCACTCCCAGCCCGGCCCCGGCATGAGCCGCAGCGCGCCGTCGACGAACAGGATGTACCAGTCCGGCTGGGTGCCCGCGGAGACCGGGGACGGGTCGTACGGGCCGTAGTTCCAGACGTTGTTGATCGCCATGGTGGCGCCCATCAGCGTCAGCACGCCCGCGATGATGAAGAAGTTGCCCGTCATCTTGGCCACGTAGACCGGCAGCGCCGGGTACCCGACGACGTTCCTGTCGGTGCGGCCGCCGCCCGGGTACTGGGTGTGCTTCTGCAGCACCATGAGGAACAGGTGCAGCGCGATGAGCGCGATCAGCAGACCTGGGATGACGAAGATGTGCAGCGTGAACAGGCGCGGGATGATGTGCTCGCCCGGGAACTCGCCGCCGAACACGAGGAACGACAGGTACGAGCCGATCAGCGGGATCGACTTCACGACGCCGTCGATGATGCGCAGGCCGTTGCCCGACAGCACGTCGTCCGGGAGCGAGTAGCCCGAGAAGCCCGCGGCCAGGGCCAGCACCAGCATGAGGGCGCCGACCAGCCAGTTCACCTCGCGCGGCTTGCGGAACGCGCCCGTGAAGAAGATCCGGAACATGTGCAGCACGATCGAGCCCACGAAGATCAGCGCCGCCCAGTGGTGGATCTGGCGCATGAGCAGACCGCCGCGCACCTCGAAGGACATCTCGACGGTGGACCGGAACGCCGCCGACATGAGCTGCCCCTGCATGGCGGCAGGGTGCTCGCCCTCGAACCGGACCAGCGCCATCGACGGCTCGAAGAACATCGTCAGGAAGAAGCCCGAGGCGATCAGGACGACGAACGAGAACAGCGCGATCTCGCCGAGCATGAACGACCAGTGGTCCGGGAAGACCTTGCGCGCGAGCTGGTTGACCAGCGCTCCGATGCTGGTGCGCTGGTCCAGGTAGTCGGCCGCCTTGCCGACCCGCGTCGTCGGACGCTGCTGCTGTGCCACGTCATCACCCCTGGGGTAGGAGACACGTGCCTGCCCATCGATGTCTCCAGTAGACACCCGGGCGGCCGCGCCTTCCACCCCGACGACGAAACCCGACGCCCGGCGCGTGACACGACAGTTCCGGCGGGCCGCCCGGGGACGAGGTCCCCGGGCGGCCCGCCGGATCAGGTCAGGAGGTCACGCCGAGGCGACGACCAGGCCCGCCGTCTGGGTCTTGGCCCGCGCCAGGCGCTCGGACACGTTCTCCCACGACACCAGGTTCCACCAGGCCTTGATGTAGTCCGGGCGGACGTTCAGGTAGTCGATGTAGTAGGCGTGCTCCCAGCAGTCCAGCATGAGGACCGGCGTGAGCGCGAAGGGGATGTTGCCCTGCTGGTCGAAGAGCTGCACCACGACCAGCTTCTGACCGACCGAGTCCCAGGCCAGGACGGCCCAGCCGGAACCCTGCACACCGGCGGCCACGGCGGTGAAGTGCGCCTTGAACTTCTCGAACGAGCCGAAGTGCTCGTCGATCGCCGCGGCGATGTCACCGGTGGGCTCGCCGCCGGCCTCGGGAGCCATGTTCGTCCAGAAGATCGAGTGGTTGATGTGCCCACCCAGGTTGAAGGCCAGGTCCTTCTCGATCTTGTTGACGCCTGCCAGGTTGCCCGTCTCGCGGGCCTCCTCGAGCTGCTCCAGGGCAGTGTTCGCGCCCTTGACGTACGTCGCGTGGTGCTTGGAGTGGTGCAGCTCCATGATCTTGCCCGAGATGTGGGGCTCGAGCGCGGCGTAGTCGTAGGTCAGGTCAGGGAGCGTGTAGACAGCCATTGCTGAGGTACCTCCAGGATCGGTCCGCGCGCCGGACGGCACGCGGGTCATGCCGCCGTCCTGGCCGTGCGCCGCTGTGGTGCCCGGCGGGACGGCAATGGCCCGTGTCCCCGGCCGCAGACGCGGACCGGGAGACACAGGCCATCGCTTGGTGTCGCAGGTCGCTCAGTGCTCCCGCGAGGTGGCGCCCGCACCGGCCTCGACGGCCTGGTGCCCGGACTCGCCGTCCTCGAGCTGGTCGTGCTCGCCGTGCGAGTGCGCGGCCTCCAGCTCGGCGGGCGTGACGGGCTCCACCCGGTCCTCGTAGAAGAACCGGGACAGGCGCTGCCAGCGCTTGTCGGACGAGTAGCCCTTGCGCTTCACACCACGGGCGTCCGTCTTCGGGGCGATCTCCAGCGGTGCCGGCGCCTCGTAGTTCACCCGCAGCCAGCGCTCCTGCTCGTCCAGCGGGGTGTGGACCTCGATGTACTCGCCGTTGGCGAACCGGACGATGCGGCCCGACTCGTGGCCGTGCAGCACCAGCTCGCGGTCCTTGCGCTGCAGCCCCAGGCAGATGCGCCGGGTGATGGCGTAGGCGAACACCGGCCCCACGAAGAACAGGATGCGGAACACCCACGTGATCGCGTTGATGGACAGGTGGAAGTGCGTCGCGATGAGGTCGTTCGACCCGGCCAGCGCCAGGATGATGAACGCCGTCAGGAACGCCACGCCCAGGCCGGTCCGGGCCGGCTTGTTGCGCGGGCGGTCCAGCACGTGGTGCTCGCGGTCGTCGCCGGTCACCTTGGCCTCGACGAACGGGTACACGAACAGGAACGTGAACAGGATGCCCGGCACGACCACGGCCGGGATCAGGATGTTCAGCGGCAGCGTGTACCCGAAGATGACCCACTCGGTGCCCTGGCCCGGCATGAGGCGCAGCGACCCCTCCAGGAACAGCATGTACCAGTCCGGCTGGGCGCCGGCGGACACCGGCGACGGGTCGAACGGCCCGTAGTTCCAGACGTTGTTGATCGACATCGTGGCACCCATGAGCGCCAGCACGCCGAACACCAGGAAGAAGTTGCCGGTCATCTTGGCCACGTACACCGGCAGCGCCGGGTAACCGACCACGTTCTTGTCGGTGCGGCCGCCGCCCGGGTACTGGGTGTGCTTCTGCAGCACCATGAGGAACAGGTGCAGCGCGATCAGGGCCAGCAGGATGCCCGGCACCACGAAGATGTGCAGCGTGAACAGGCGCGGCACGATGTGGTGGCCCGGGAACTCGCCGCCGAAGATCATGTACGACATGAACGAGCCGACCAGCGGGATCGACTTCACGACGCCGTCGGTGATGCGCAGGCCGTTGCCGGAGAGCACGTCGTCGGGCAGCGAGTAGCCGGTGAAGCCGGCGGCCAGGCCGAGGATCATCAGGAGCAGGCCGACGATCCAGTTGATCTCGCGCGGCTTGCGGAACGCGCCCGTGAAGAACACACGCATCATGTGCACCACGATCGAGGCCATGAAGATCAGGGCCGACCAGTGGTGGATCTGCCGCATGAGCAGGCCGCCGCGCACCTCGAACGACATGTCGAGGGTCGAGGCGAAGGCCACCGACATGAGCTCGCCGTGCATGCTCGCGGGGTGCTCGCCCTCGTAGCGCGTGAGCGCCATCGACGGCTCGAAGAACATCGTCAGGAAGAAGCCCGAGATGATGAGCACGACGAAGGAGAACAGGGCGATCTCGCCGAGCATGAAGGACCAGTGGTCCGGGAAGACCTTGCGCGCGAACTCCTTGACGGCCACGCCGATGGACGTGCGCTGGTCCAGGTAGTCGGCCGCCTTGCCGACCGTCGTCGTCGGCTTGGCCGGTGCCTCGCGCTGGGTGTCGTGGGTCGCGGTGCTCACTTCAGGCGCTCCCAGAAGCTCGGGCCGATGGGCTCGGCGAAGTCGTCCTGCGCCACGAGGTAGCCCTCGTCGTCGACCGTGATCGGCAGCTGCGGCAGCCGGCGGTTGGCCGGGCCGAAGACGACCTTCGCGCTGTCGGCGATGTCGAACGTCGACTGGTGGCACGGGCACAGGAGGTGGTGGGTCTGCTGCTCGTAGAGCGCCACCGGGCAGCCCACGTGCGTGCAGATCTTGGAGTAGGCGACGATGCCCTCGTGGGACCAGGTCTCACCCTCGGGCGACTGGTCGGTCCGGAGGTCCTCCGGGTTGAGGCGCACCATCAGCACGACGGCCTTGGACTTCTCCGTGATCCACTCGTGCGTCTCACGGAACTCCTCGGTGGTCTCGGGGACCACGTGGAACACCGAGCCGACGGTGACGTCGGCGGCCTTGATGGGGCGACCCGACGGGTCGATCGCGAGGCGCGTGCCCCGCTGCCACATCGTGTGCTTGAACTTGGAGATGTTCCAGTCGCCGCCCACGGAGCCGATCAGCGGCACCGCGATGGCGAGCGGGAACAGGGCGAGCGCGCCGAAGAACGCGCCCTTGAGCACGCCGCGGCGGCCGATGACACCCGAGTCCTCGAGGCCCTCGTTCATGTCGCGGATGGCGGTCTCGCGAGCCTCGCCCTGCGTCGCGAGCGTGTGCCGCTCCTGGACGAATTCGCGGTCGCCCATGAGCGTCTTGGCCCAGTGGATCCCGGCGACGCCGATGCCCAGCAGCGACAGCGCCAGGCCGAGGCCGATCAGCAGGGTCGACAGGCGCACGCCCGCCGTCGTGCCGTCCGGCGGCACCAGCACGTACGCGACGATCGAGCCGACGGTGCCCAGGATCGACAGGACGAACAGGAGGGTGACCGTCCGCTCGGCGCGCTTGGCGGCCTTCGGGTCGGTGTCGGTGAGCCGGTGCTTGTGCTCCGGCACGCCCGGGTCGGGGAACCGGTCGGCGTGCACCACGGCGTTGCCGGCCTCGGGGGCGACCGTCACCTCGTTCGAGGCGTCGGTCCGGGGGTTCTGGTTCTCGCTCACGAGGACTTCGCTCCGATCCACACTGCGGCGCCGATGAGCAGGCCGAGACCGATCGCGAAGGCCCACAGGCCCTCGGACACCGGGCCGAGGGAGCCCAGGGCGTTACCGCCCGCCGAGCCCTCGCGCTGCTCGACGAGGAAGGCGACGATGTCGCGCTTCTCGTCCGGCGTGATGTTGGCGTCGTTGAACACCGGCATCGACTGCGGGCCGGTGAGCATCGCCTGGTAGATGTTGCGCTCCGAGGTCTCCCACAGCGAGGGGGCGAACTTGCCCTCCGAGAGCGCGCCGCCGGCACCGACCGCGTTGTGGCACATGGCGCAGTTCGTGCGGAACAGTGCCATGCCGTTGGCGGCGTCGCCCTGGGCGGCGTCCACCTGGTCGTCCGTCGGGATGGCCGGCCCGGCGCCCAGCGAGGCGACGTACGCGGCCAGCGCTGCCGTGTCCTCGTCGCCGAACTGGCGCGGCTTGGCCTGTGCCTGGGGGCCGCTCATCTGCATCGGCATGCGGCCGGTCGACACCTGGAAGTCGACGGCTGCGGCGCCGACGCCCACCAGGGACGGCACGCCGTCGGTGCCCTCCGCGTTCGCGCCGTGGCACGTCGCGCAGTTGGCCTGGAACAGCTTCTTACCGGTCTCGATGTCCGCGGTGCTGACGGTCTCGGCATTGGCCGTGCTCGGAGCCAGGGCGGCATAGATGCCGCCCGTGGTCAGCAGCGCCAGCAGCAGGAGCACGACCGGCGCCAGCCGGTGGTGCCTGCGGGCGGCGAGTGCCTTCACGAAAATATCCTCGTCTCGCTGTGGTGATGGAGCTTCTCTGTCATGAACCTGTGTGGGTCAGCGCAGCAGGTAGATCACCGCGAACAGCGCGATCCACACCACGTCGACGAAGTGCCAGTAGTAGGACGTGACGATCGTCGTGGTGGCCTCGTGGTGACCGAAGCGCTTGGCGGCGAAGGAGCGGCCGAGCACGAAGAGGAAGGCGATCAGGCCGCCGGTGACGTGCAGACCGTGGAAGCCGGTGGTCATGTAGAAGACCGAGCCGTACGGGCTGGACGCGATGGTCAGCCCCTCGTGGACCAGCTCGGTGTACTCGAAGATCTGGCCACCGATGAAGAACGCCCCCATGAGGTACGTCAGCGTCAGCCACTCGTGCATGCCCCACTTCCAGAACTGGAAGATGTTGCCCGACCGCGACGGCTTGAACTCCTCGGCCTTGAAGACCGCCCACTGGCAGGTGAAGGACGAGAGCACCAGGACGATCGTGTTGATCGTCGAGAACGTGATGTTCAGCTTGTCCGCCTGGAGTGCCCACTCCTCGGCCGGCATGGTCTGCCGGACGGTGAAGTACATCGCGAAGAGCGCTGCGAAGAACATGAGCTCGCTCGCGAGCCAGACGATCGTCCCGACCGAGACCGGGTTCGGACGATTGACTGTCACGTGCTGGTGCGTGGGGGTGGCTGCAGCCGTTGCGGTCGACACGACAGCCATTATGGCCGACGTTCGGGTGTCCCGAACGCCGAACCGTCACAGACGCTCGCGTCGAATCTCACAAAGTCCTTTCAACGCCCTACCTGCGGCGTCTCTTGCTGACGCGAACTGGCAGAGTGCCATGAAAAGGGCGCGGACAGAACTGCCGTCCGGGCGGGGACTGTGCCACGATCGACGCATGACTGGCATGACGACGGATGTGACCAGCGCGGCGACGAACGCCGCGGAGCCCGGCGGCTCGGTGTCGAGCCCGCGCGTCCTCCTGTACAGCGACGACCGCACGGTGCGCGAGCAGGTGCGCCTCGCGGTGGGCCCGCGCCTGCGCGCGGGCGCGCCCGCCATCGAGTGGAGCGAGGCAGCGACGCCCGCCGCCGTGGTGGACCGCGCGGACAACGAGACGTGGGACCTGCTCGTCCTCGACGGCGAGGCCGACCAGACCGGCGGCATGGGGCTGTGCCGCCAGCTCAAGAACGAGATCTACGAGTGCCCCCCGGTGCTCGTGCTGACCGGCCGCCCGCAGGACGCGTGGCTCGCCACGTGGTCGCTGGCCGACGGCGTGGTGTCCCGCCCGCTGGACGCCATCGAGGTCCAGGAGGCCGTCGCGCGCCTGCTCTCCGGCCCGCGAGCGGGTACCGCGTGAACCTCGAGGCACCCACCTGGTCCGGCCTGCTCGCCGGGCTGATGACGGGGACCGACCTGAGCCAGGCCGAGGCGTCCTGGGCGATGGACCGGGTCATGACCGGAGAGGTCTCCCCCGTGCAGCTCGCCGGCTTCCTGGTGGCGCTGCGGGCCAAGGGCGAGACGGTCGAGGAGCTCGCGGGGCTGACCGACTCCATGGTGCGGCACGCGACCCGGATCGACGTGCCGGGACCGTCGGTGGACATCGTCGGCACCGGGGGCGACCGCGCCCACACGGTGAACATCTCCACGATGGCCTCGGTGGTCATCGCGGGCGCCGGCCTGCGCGTCGTGAAGCACGGCAACCGGGCGGCGTCGTCGTCGTCGGGCAGCGCGGACGTGCTGGAGGAGCTCGGCATCCGGCTCGACCACCCGCCGGAGCGCGTGGCGCGGATCGCGCTCGAGGCGGGCATCACGTTCTGCTTCGCCGCGGCGTTCCACCCGTCGATGCGCCACGCGGGCGTGACCCGCCGCGAGCTCGGCGTGCCGACGGCGTTCAACTTCCTGGGCCCGCTCACCAACCCCGCCCAGCCGCGCGCGGCCGCCGTCGGGTGCGCCGACGCGCGGATGGCGCCGCTCATGGCCGGTGTGTTCGCCGAGCGCGGCAAGTCGGCGCTGGTGTTCCGCGGTGACGAGGGGCTCGACGAGCTCGCCGCCACGGCGGGCGCCACGGTGTGGGAGGTGTCCGGCGGCACGGTCACCGAGCACCGGATCGACCCCGCCGCCGACCTGGGCCTCACGCGCATCAAGGTCGAGGACCTGCGTGGGCAGGACGCGGCCTACAACGCGGGCGTCGCCCGCGCCGTCCTCGCCGGCGAGAGCGGCCCCGTCCGCGAGACCGTGGTGCTCAACGCCGCCGCGGGCCTGGTGGCCGACGGCACCCTGCCGGGCACGGCCGACGGCTCGCTCGTGGAGCGCCTCACGGCCGGTCTGGACCTGGCCGCCCAGGCGATCGACTCGGGCGCGGCCCAGAGCACGCTGGACGCCTGGATCGCGGCCAGCCGCTAGCCCCCTGCCGAGATAGAACCTTGGCGAGATAGAACGCTGGCGAGATAGAACTGGGGCCGGACCGCTGATCAGCGGTCCGGCCCCAGTTCTATCTCGCCAAGGTTCTATCTCGGCGGAACCGTCAGTGCGAGTGGATGCCTCGCGAGAACTCGAACACCCAGCCCACCAGCGCGATGACAGCCACGCAGAAGCCGATGTAGAGCACCCACCAGCCCACGGCCAGGCCGAGGAAGCAGACCGCGGCGGAACCCGCGATCGCCAGCGGCCACCAGCTCCAGGGCGCGTACACGCCCTGGTCGCCCGCGGCATCCTCGATGTTGCCGTTCGGGTCGTCCTCCGGGCGGGCATCGATCCGGCGGGCCGTGAGGGCCAGGTACGCGCCGATCATGGCCACCAGGCCGCCGACCAGCGGCATGCCCAGGAAGCCGACGGGCTCGCTCCAGTCCGTCATGAAGCCGTAGACGATCCCCGCGCCGACGAACAGCGGAGTACCCCAGAGGAAGAGGCGGCTCTCGATCTTCACTTGCTGGTCCCCTCGTCCGGGTTGTCGACGATCGTGGTCGTGCTCTCGCCGGGCTGCCCGCCGCCGTCCGCGGCGCGCTGCTGACCCTGCTTCTCCTGACCGCGACGGTCGGCCTCGCCGTAGATGTTCTCGAGCACACCACGGTCGGCGTCGTAGTCCGGGCGCTCCATCGCGACGACCTCGGGGTGGTGCAGGTCGAAGGCGGGCGACTCGGAACGGATGCGCGGCAGCGAGGCGAAGTTGTGCCGCGGCGGCGGGCAGGACGTGGCCCACTCCAGGGAGCGGCCGTAACCCCAGGGGTCGTCCACCGTGACCTTGGGCGCCTTGCGGGCCGTGACGAAGACGTTCCAGAGGAACGGCAGGGTCGAGGCGGCGAGGATGAACGCACCGATGGTGGACACCTGGTTCTCCCAGGTGAAGCCCTCCTGGGGCATGTAGTCCGCGTAGCGGCGCGGCATGCCCTCGACGCCCAGCCAGTGCTGGATCAGGAACGTCGTGTGGAAGCCCACGAAGAGCAGCCAGAAGTGCCACTTGCCGAGGCGCTCGCTCAGCATCCGGCCCGTGAACTTGGGCCACCAGAAGTAGAAGCCCGCGAACATCGCGAACACCACGGTGCCGAAGACGACGTAGTGGAAGTGCGCGACCACGAAGTACGAGTCGGAGAGCTGGAAGTCCAGGGCCGGGCTCGACAGGATGATGCCGGTCAGACCGCCGAACAGGAACGTGACCAGGAAGCCGATGGACCAGAGCATCGGCGTCTCGAAGGTGAGCTTCCCGCGCCACATCGTGCCGATCCAGTTGAAGAACTTCACACCGGTCGGCACCGCGATGAGCATCGTCATGAACGCGAAGAACGGCAGCATGACCGCGCCGGTCACGTACATGTGGTGCGCCCACACCGTCACCGACAGGGCGGCGATGGCGATGGTCGCGTACACGAGGCCCGTGTAGCCGAAGATCGGCTTGCGGCTGAAGACCGGCAGGATCTCGGACACGATGCCGAAGAACGGCAGCGCGATGATGTACACCTCGGGGTGGCCGAAGAACCAGAACAGGTGCTGCCAGAGGATGGCGCCACCGTTCTCCGGGTTGAAGATCTGCGCGTCGAGGCGGCGGTCGGCGCCGAGCGCGAACAGCGCGGCGGCCAGCGGCGGGAACGCCATGAGCACCAGGAGGCTGGTGATCAGCGTGTTCCAGGTGAAGATCGGCATCCGGAACATCGTCATGCCCGGCGCACGCATCGTGATGATCGTGGTGATGAAGTTGACCGCACCGAGGATCGTGCCGAAACCGGCCAGCGCCAGGCCGAAGACCCACAGGTCTCCGCCCAACCCCGGACTGTAGGTGGTGGTCGACAGCGGCGCGTACGCGAACCAGCCGAACGAGGCGGCACCCTGGGGGGTGAGGAAGCCGGCCGTCGTGATGAGGCCGCCGAACAGGAACAGCCAGTAGGCGAACATGTTCAGGCGCGGGAACGCGACGTCGGGCGCACCGATCTGCAGCGGCATGATCACGTTCGCGAAGCCCGCGAAGAGCGGGGTGGCGAAGAGCAGCAGCATCACGGTGCCGTGCATCGTGAAGAGCTGGTTGTACTGCTCCTTGCTCTGCACGAGCTGGATGCCGGGCTCGAAGAGCTCGGCCCGGATCAGCAGGGCCATGAGGCCGCCGATGCAGAAGAAGATGAACGACGTGATCAGGTACAGGTACCCGATGGTCTTGTGGTCAGTGGTGGTGATCCACTTGACGACGGTCCGGCCGAGCGTCTGACGCCTGGGCGCCAGGCCCGGGACCAGCTCGGTGGTTGCTGCGGCCATCAGTGCCCAGCCTCCTCTTCTTCTGTCTCTCCCGGGCGGCTGTCGACCGGGCCGGCCGTGCGGGCGAGGTCCATGCCCAGCGAGCCGGTCTGGCCCTTGGCCCGGAGCTCGTCCATGTGGGCCTCGTACTCCTCGGCCGAGACGACCTTCACGTTGAAGAGCATGCCGGAGTGGAACTCGCCGCAGAGCTCGGCGCACTTGCCCGCGTACGTGCCCACACGGGTCGGCGTCACCTGGAACGTGTTCGTCCGGTTGGGGATCATGTCCTGCTTGTACAGGAACGCGGGGATCCAGAACGAGTGGATGACGTCACGCGAGTCGAGCGTGAACTCCACGGTCTCGTTCACCGGCAGGTACAGGGTCGGGAAGGACTTCGAGGTGCCGACGGCACCGTCGAGCTCGTCCTCCGCCGTGACGCTGCCCGGGTCCGCCTCGTGCTCGCCGAAGTCGTAGACGTCGGCGTCGAGGTAGTTGAAGTCCCAGCTCCACTGCTTGCCGATCACCTGGATGTGCTCGGTGGCGGTGCCGTCGACCCGGTTGATCTCGGTCATGTCCCGGTCGGTGTACCAGAACAGCACGAGCACCATGATCAGCGGCACGGCCGTGTACATGAGCTCGAGCGGCAGGTGGTAGCGCGTCTGCACCGGGAGCTGGTGGTCGTCCTTGCGCTTGCGGTAGGCCGCGATGCACCACAGCATCAGGCCCCACGTCACGATGCCCACCAGGAGGGCAGCGATCCACGAGCCCACCCAGAGGTCGGTGATGCGCGCGGTCTGGTTTGTCACCTCCCCGTCGCTGTAGCCGGGCAGGTATCCGCGCTGTACGGAGTCGCTGGCGCAGCCCGTGGCCAGCACCGCGACGGCGACGGCGAGAGCCGACGCGCGCAGGATGGCCCGCGGGGTGCGGGTAGGTGGCTTCGAGTGCAAGGGAGGCCTTTCACGTCTCGTCCGGCGCGTCGCACCGGTTTCCTCCCGAGCTCCACGCAGAACCTTCGTCCTCGATGAGATGCAGCCTAGCGCGCCCGGAGGCCTGATGATGCCCGGAAGGGGCCCGCGGAGACGTGACGCACTCCGCATCCGGGGCAGGTGTCGGTGCTGTTCAGGACACGCGCCCGGGTCGTGTCAGAACGATCGCTGCGCGGGGCCTCGCGCGCGGGTGCGAGGATCGGGGGGACGACGACGGCGGCGCACCCGCTCCCGCGCCGGAACCGCACCGGAACCGCACGGGAACGGCACCCGTCCCGCCGTCGTCCCGACGCCGCCCCGGCGCCGGAGCCGCCCGCCCGGCCACGGGCGCGACGCTCCCGCCGGACCCCACGAGCAGGAGGACGTGTGAGCCACGCCACCCCGGGCACTCCAGGCCGGGCCGACCCCGAGCAGCCGGACCCTGCCCGCCGGACGCAACCGCAGCGGGTGCACCTCGACAACGGTGGCCGCGCCCCGTGGCACCCGCTCGCGCGGCAGGCGTTCGAGCAGGCCCTCGCCGACGGCTGGGCCGACCCACGCCGCCTGCACGCCGAGGGACGCCGGGCCGCCCGGCTGCTCGACGCCTCCCGGGAGGCGGTCGCGGCCGTGCTCGGCGCGCGCACGCAGGAGGTCTGGTTCACACCCAGCCACACGGCGTCGCTGCACACCGCGGTCGCGTCCGCCGCCGCGGCCCGGCGGCGGGCGGGCACGACCGTCGTCGCGAGCGCCGTCGAGCGTGCGGCGGTGCTGCACGCGGCGGAGCACGTCGCGGGCCCGGAGGCCGGACCGCACCTGGTGCCGGTGGACCGGCTGGGGCGGGTCGACGCGGCGGCGATGGCGGACGCCGTCCGCGGGCCGGGCGTCGCGCTGGCCGCCCTGCAGCACGCCAACGGCGAGGTCGGCACGCACCAGCCGGTCGGGGCGGTGCACGAGGCGGCGCGGGCGGCCGGCGTCCCGCTGCTGGTCGACGCCGGGGCGAGCCTCGGCCACGTGGCGGTGGCCGACGCCTGGGACCTGCTCGCCGCCGACCCCGCCGACTGGGGCGGACCGGCGGGTCTCGGCGTCCTCGCGGTGCGCCAGCGCGTGCGGACGACGCCCGTGGGGCCGGAGGACGAGGAGCCGTGGGCGCCAGGCGGCGTGAGCGTGCCGCTCGCGTTCGCGGCGGCGGTGGCGCTGCAGGCGGTCGAGTCCGACCGTGTGGCGCAGGAGGCCCGGCGGCGTGAGCTCGTCGACCGGCTGCGCGCCGAGGTGGCCCGGATCCCCGACGTCGAGGTGGTGGGCGACCCGGACGACCGGCTCCCCCACGTGGCGACGTTCTCGTTCCTCTACGTGGACGGCGAGGCGCTCGTGACGGAGCTCGACCGCCAGGGGTTCGCCGTCGGCTCCGGGTCCGCGTGCACGGCGAGCACCCTGGAGCCCTCGCACGTGCTCGCGGCGATGGGCGTGCTCACGCACGGCAACGTGCGCGTCGCCCTGGACCGCTCGACGACGGCGGACGACGTCGACCGGTTCTGCGCCGTGCTGCCCGGCGCGGTCGCCCGGGTGCGGGACATGCTCGGCGTCGGCGGCCTGTGACGCCGCCCGTGTCCGACGCACAGGTCACTAGAGTGGCGTGCGTGTCTGACACGTTGGTGGACGCGCGCGGGTTGCGGTGCCCGCTGCCGGTGATCCGTCTGGCCGCCGCCGCGAAGGACCTGCCGGCGGGGACGGAGCTCACGGTGCTGTCGACCGACCCGGCGGCCCGGCTCGACGTCCCGGCCTGGTGCCGCATGCGCGGTCACGTGCACGTGGCGACGCGGGAGCACCGGGCGGAGGATGACGACGACCCCTGGACGGGCTGGGCGGTCACGGTCCGCCTGGCCTGACCCCGGTCACGTCCGCTCGTATCGCTGAGGTCGGTCGCTTGCCTCGAGATCGGTCCATCGATGGACCGATCTCGAGGCAAGCGACCGACCTCGGCGAGTTCCTGCATCCACCCGGGCGGACGACGGCGGGCCGGTCACCCGTGGTGACCGGCCCGCCTCGGGCGCTGCGGCTCAGATCAGGAGAACGACCCGCCGCAGGCGCATGCGCTGCCCGCGTTCGGGTTGTCGATCGTGAAGCCCTGCTGCTCGATCGTGTCCTTGAAGTCGATCGTGGCGCCCTCGAGGTACGGCACGCTCATCTTGTCCACGACGACCTCGACGCCGTCGTAGTCCCGCAGCGCGTCCCCGTCGAGCAGCCGCTCGTCGAAGTAGAGCTGGTAGATCAGCCCGGAGCAGCCACCCGGCTGCACCGCGACGCGCAGGCGCAGGTCGTCGCGGCCCTCCTGCTCGAGCAGGCTACGGACCTTGCCCGCGGCGACGTCGGTGACGTTGACGCCGTGGGTTGCGATGTCCGTGGTGGTGTCGGTCATGTCATCTCCCGATCGTGTTCGACATACCCGTAGTCGTACTTTCAGCCGTTCCAACCCGTTGGATCGTCCGTCTGTTCCCGCTACCGGTTGTTCTCCGACGATCGTACGCCTCAGGACCCCGGGGGCAACCATGCGTCCACAGCGCGGCGCCCACCGGGCGCCGGCTCAGGAGGCCCAGCCGGGGGTCCAGGTCCGAGCCACGCGGGCGACGTCGCCGTCGGTCACCTCGTGCACCCCGCTGAGGCCCGCGGTGGACCACTCGCGCCTGGTCACCTCGCTGCGGTCGGTGACGACCACGACCGGGACGGCGTGCGGCGCGGCCGCGGCGGCCGCCTCCACGACGACGCCGCGGCGCAGCTCCTCGCCGTCCAGCCGCGTGACGTACGCCACGACGACGTCGGCCCCCGCGGCGGCTCTCCCGAGCGCCGCCCCGTCGGCGGGCGGCAGCACGGACGGCGCCGGGCCGGGTGCGCTCGGGCCGGGCTGCGCGGGTCCCGCGTCCGTGGCGCCGACGGCGGCCGGCCGGCCCACGGGGATCGCCGCCCCCGCCAGCAGCACGCTGCCGCTCGCGGGCTCGTGCCCCAGGGCGGGAGGCACGGACGGCGCCGTGCCACGCGCCCCGGGCACCACGACCTCACGGGCCTCGGCGACGGCGTGCGGCGCGGCGGCGTGCCACGCGGAGGCGAGTCGCTCGGCGTCGGGCAGGGTCTCGGCAAGCAGCAGCACGTGCACGACAGGCATCGTGGCACGCGCCCGGCGCGCGCCACCACCCCACCTGGACACCGCGCCCGGATCCCGCGCCCGACGACCGTCCGGAAGCCCGCCCCGGCCCTGTGGACGACGCTGTCTGAGCGTCACCGCCGCGTGTCATGATGGTCACTGTGAGCACCCTGCTGGCTGATCCCACCGGCTTCTCCGAGCCCGCCCCGTCCCCGCTGCTGCTGCTCGGCCAGGGCCGTGACCTGGCCTCCGAGCGCGGCGTGGAGTGTCCGGGCGACCTGCCCGCCGCGAGCGACCCCGACCTCGTCGAACGGGCCCGCGCCGCGCGTGCCGCGCTCGGTGACCGGGCGTTCGTGCTGGGGCACCACTACCAGCGCGACGAGGTCATCGACTTCGCCGACGTCACCGGCGACTCCTTCAAGCTCGCGCGCGAGGCGGCCGCCCGCCCCGAGGCCGAGTTCATCCTGTTCTGCGGCGTGCACTTCATGGCCGAGAGCGCGGACATCCTGACGTCCGACCAGCAGCAGGTCGTGCTGCCGGACCTCGCCGCGGGCTGCTCCATGGCCGACATGGCGGCGATCGGCCAGGTCGAGGAGGCCTGGGCGGTGCTGCAGGACGCCGGCATCGCGGACTCCACGATCCCCGTGACCTACATGAACTCGTCGGCCGCGATCAAGGCGTTCACCGGGCGCCACGCGGGCACCGTGTGCACGTCCTCGAACGCGGAGGTCGCGCTGCGCTGGGCGTTCGACCAGGTGGGCGGTGTGGACGGCACCGGCAAGGTGCTGTTCCTCCCCGACCAGCACCTGGGCCGCAACACCGCCGTCCTGGAGCTCGGGATGTCGCTGGACGACTGCGTGGTGTTCGACCCCCGCAAGCCGAACGGCGGGCTCACCGACCAGGA
Source organism: Promicromonospora thailandica (assembly GCF_024171955.1). Classification (GTDB taxonomy): domain Bacteria; phylum Actinomycetota; class Actinomycetes; order Actinomycetales; family Cellulomonadaceae; genus Promicromonospora; species Promicromonospora thailandica. The sequence continues at coordinate 105,751 of NZ_JAMTCS010000010.1, forward strand.
GCTGCGCGACGCCCGGATGATCCTGTGGCGCGGCCACTGCTCCGTGCACGGCCGCTTCTCCGAGAAGAACGTCACCGACATCCGCGCGGCGGTCCCCGGCATCAACGTCATGGTGCACCCCGAGTGCCGGCACGAGGTCGTCACCGCGGCCGACCACGTCGGCTCGACGGAGTACATCATCAAGCAGCTCGAGGCCGCGGAGCCCGGCTCCTCGTGGGCCATCGGCACGGAGCTCAACCTGGTCCGCCGGGTGGCCCGGGCCCACCCGGACAAGCAGGTGCACTACCTCGACTCGACGGTGTGCTTCTGCTCGACCATGAACCGCATCGACCTGCCCCACCTGGTGTGGGCCATGGAGTCGCTCGTGGAGGGCCGCATGGTGAACCGGATCGTCGTGGACGCCGACGACGCGCACTGGGCGCGCGTGGCGCTCGACCAGATGCTGGCCCTCCCCGGGATCTGACCCGCACGGGCCAATGAGCGGCAACGGCGGGCTGCGCATCGGGATCTTCGTCTTCGACGGGGCGGAGGAGCTCGACGTGGTCGGGCCCTTCGAGGTCTTCGCCGAGTGGGGCTCGCACTCGCAGCTCCGTCCCACGGTGAGCACGTTCTCGTGGGACGGAGCCGGGGTGCGGCTCGCGAAGGGGCTGCGGATCCTGCCGGCGCACGGCGCGGACGACGTCGGCCCGCTGCACGTGCTGGTCTACCCCGGCGGGCTGGGCACACGCCCGCTGCTGGCCGAGCCGGGCCACCTCGAGTGGCTGCGGCAGATCCGCAAGCAGACCCCCGTCATCGCGAGCGTCTGCACGGGCGCCCTGCCCCTGGCGGCCGCAGGCCTGCTCGCGGGCCGGCCCGCGACCACGCACCACAACCACTACGACGAGCTCGCCGACATCGACCCGAGCATCCTCGTGGACACCGAGGCGCGGTACGTGGACGACGGCGACGTGGTCACCTCCGCGGGCGTGTCCGCGGGGATCGACATGGCGCTCCACCTGGTCGAGCGCCTCGAGACGCCCGGCGTGGCACGGGCCGTGCGGTTCGAGATCCAGGCGACCTGACCACCGCGCGGCGGGGCGGTGAGCATGAACCGGGCGCTCCGGTGAGCAGGTATCTGATACTTCCGGTTCCCGGTATAACCTCGGCACATGGCTCGCATGCTCCAGCTCACCTTGTCCGGACTGCTCCCGCGCAAGGCCCGCCCCGGCCAGACGCTGCTCGACCCCTCGGTCACCCGGATGCGCGTCGGCCCCCTGGACCTGGACTCCTACCTGCACGTCAACAACGGCACGTACCTGCAGATGATGGACGTGGCCCGGAACAACCAGATCGCCGACCTCGGCCTGTTCCCGGTCGCCCGGCGGAAGGGCTGGGCTCCGGTGGTCGCGGCGTCGACCATGAAGTACCGGCGCTCGCTGCAGCCGTTCGACCGGTTCGAGATCACCACCCGGATCCTCGGCTGGGACGAGCGCGTCTTCTACCTGGAGCAGGTCTTCACGCGCGGTGACACGCTGTACGCGCGGGGCTGGGTGGCCAGCCGCTTCCTCGACCGCAAGGGCAACCGGATCGCTCCGGCCGACGTGATCCGCGACGCGACCGGCGAGGTGCCGGCCTCCCCCGAGCTGCCCGCGGACGTCGCCGCCTGGGCGCGCGCCGTGGACGTGTCGCCCCGCCCGGTCGCCTGAGCGACGGCCCGCGGGGCGCGCGACCACGCCCCGCGGGCGGCTCGTGTCAGAGCCCCTCGCCGACCTTCGTCAGCAGCAGTGCCTCCGCCAGGACGACCTTCTGCAGCTCGCCCAGGTGCACCGACTCGTTCGCGCCGTGGGCGCGCGAGTCCGGGTCCTCGACGCCGGTCACCAGGATCGCGGCGTCGGGGAAGACCTCCAGCAGGTCCGCGATGAACGGGATGGACCCGCCCACGCCGACGTCGACCGGCGCGGTGTCCCACGCCTCGGTGAACGCGGCGCGCGCCGCGCGCATCGCCGCGGTGTCGCCCGGCGCGAGGAACGGCTTGCCCTGCTCGCCCGAGCGCCACGTGACGTGGGCGCCCAGCGGCGCGTGCCGCTCCACGTGGGCCGCGAGCGCCGCGTCGGCGGCCACCGGGTCCTGACCCGGCGCGAGCCGCAGCGAGATCTTCGCGGTGCAGCGGGGCGCGATCGTGTTGGACGCCGCGGCCACCGAGGTCACGTCCATCCCGATCACGGAGAGGGCCGGCTTGGACCACAGCCGACCCGACAGCGTCCCGGTCCCGGCCAGCCGAGCGCCCTCGAGCAGCGACGAGTCGGCGCGGAACTCGGCCTCGGCGTAGTCGACCTCGGGCTCGGGCGCGGTGACCAGACCCTCGACGGCGACGTCGCCGGCCTCGTCGTGGAACGTCGCCACGAGCCGGGACATCAGGGTGACGGCGTCGAGCACGGCGCCGCCGAACATGCCCGAGTGCACCGCGTGGTCCAGGACGCGCAGCTCGATCTCGCCGTCGACCAGGCCGCGCAGCGACGTCGTGAGCGCGGGCACGCCGACCTTCCAGTTGGTGGAGTCGGCCACGACGATCACGTCGGCCGCGAGCAGGTCGCGGTAGGTCTCCAGGAAGGCCCGGAACGACGGTGAGCCCGACTCCTCCTCGCCCTCGAGGAAGACGGTGACGCCGACGGGCAGGTCCGCGCCCTCGGGCAGGCCGAGCGCGCGCAGGGCACCCAGGTGGGCGGCGATGCCCGCCTTGTCGTCGGCGGCGCCGCGACCGTACAGCCGGTCGCCGACCTGGGTGGGCTCGAACGGGTCGGTGTCCCAGGTGGCCGAGTCGCCCGGGGGCTGCACGTCGTGGTGGGCGTACAGGAGCACGGTCGGCGCGCCCTCGGGGGCGGGCCGGCGCGCGACGACGGCGGGCGCACCGGCCGTGCCGTCGGGGCGCGGCGCGGACAGGATCTGGACGTCGGGCAGGCCGGCGTCGCGCAGGAGCTGCGCCGTGGCCGTGGCGCTGGCGGCGACGTGCGCCTGGTCGAACGCGGCGGCCGAGACGCTCGGGATGCGCACGAGCGCCTCGAGGTCGGCCTGCAGGGCGGGGAACAGCTCGGCGACGCGGGCCCGGAGGGCCGCGGTGGTCTCTGTGGTCACCGGACCACGTTAACGGCTGGGCGGTCACCGGCCGGGCGGTCGGAGGGCTCGCAGCGGGGCACCGGCGCGAGCGGATAGGCTAGGACCGTGTTCTCCCGCAGCAAGACCTCGACACCCGACGGCGTGACCCCCGTGGGCGAGTCCCCGGACGAGGTGACGCAGGCGCCGTCCGCCGCCGGCAAGGGCCGTCCGACGCCCAAGCGCAACGTCGCGCAGGCGGCGAACAAGCGCCCGCTGGTCCCGGACGACCGCAGGGCGGCCCGCAAGGCGCAGCGCGAGAAGTCGCGCGTCGACCGGGAGCGCACCTACCAGGCGATGCAGACCGGCGACGAGCGGTACATGCCCCCGAGGGACAAGGGACCGGTCCGCCGCTACGTGCGCGACTTCGTGGACGCGCGGTGGAACCTCGGCGAGTTCTTCCTGCCCGTCGCGTTCGTCTTCCTGTTCGCCACGTTCTTCACGCAGCGGTACCCGGAGCTCAGCATCGTCGTGATGCTCGGCCTGTACGGCTTCCTGCTCCTGACGATCGTCGACGTCTGGCTGCTGTGGCGGTCGCTGAAGAAGCGCCTGACCGCGAAGTTCGGCGAGGTGCCGCGCGGCCTGCTCATGTACACGGTCACGCGCGCCTACCAGCTGCGCCGCTCGCGCCTGCCCAAGCCGATGAGCAAGAAGCGCGGCAACTACCCGGAGTAACCCGTCTCGCCGAGATAGAACTGCAGCGAGATAGAACCGTGGCGAAGTAGAACCGTGGCGAAGTAGAACCCTGGCGGTTGCCAGAGTTCTACCTCGCCACAGTTCTATCTCGCTGCAGTTCTACTTCGCTGCAGTTCTACTTCGGCGGGATGGGGGTCAGGCCGGGCGCTGCTTCGGCATGCCCTCGAGGGTCTTGGCCGGGTCGCGCTGGACGACGCCCGCGAGCGCCTCGTCGATCTGCTTCAGCAGCTCGTCCGGGATGGTCACGCCCGACGCCTTCACGTTCTCCGCGACCTGCTCGGGACGCGAGGCGCCCACGAGCGCGGCGGCCACGTTGTCGTTCTGCAGCACCCACGCGACGGCGAGCTGCGCCATCGACAGGCCGAGCTCGTCGGCGACGGGCCGCAGGTTCTGCACGGCGGCGAGGGTCTCGTCGGTCATGAAGCGGCTGATGGTCTGCGCGCCGCCCTTCTCGTCGGTCGCACGCGACCCGGCGGGCGCCGGCTGCCCCGGCAGGTACTTGCCCGACAGGACACCCTGCGCCATGGGCGAGAACACGATCTGCGAGACGCCCACCTCCTTGGACGCCGGCACGACCTCGTCCTCGATGACGCGCCACAGCATCGAGTACTGCGGCTGCGAGGAGATGAGCTGGAAGCCGAGCTCCTTGGCCAGGGCGGCGCCGGCGCGGATCTGGTCGGCGGTCCACTCCGAGACGCCGATGTAGAGGGCCTTGCCCTGGCGGACGATGTCGGCGAAGGCCTGCATCGTCTCCTCGAGCGGCGTCTCCACGTCGTAGCGGTGCGCCTGGTAGAGGTCGACGTAGTCCGTGCCGAGCCGCTTCAGGGACCCGTTGATCGACTCCATGACGTGCTTGCGCGACAGGCCCACGTCGTTGGGGCCCTTGGGGCCGGTGGGCCAGTACACCTTGGTGAAGATCTCGAGCGACTCGCGGCGCTCGCCCTTGAGGGCGTCGCCGAGAACCTGCTCCGCCGCGGTGTTCGCGTAGGCGTCCGCCGTGTCGAAGGTGCTGATGCCGGCGTCGAGCGCGGCGCGCACGCAGGCCGCGGCGACGTCGTTCTCCACCTGGGACGCGTGGGTGAGCCAGTTGCCGTACGTGATCTCCGAGATCTTGAGACCACTGTTGCCGAGGTACCGGTAGTTGACCATGTCAGCACCCTATGACAAGAGTTCGAATCGAATCGACCCTGCCGACGGACCGGTTCCGGACAAGAGCATCCCTCAGCGGTGCCCGGTCAGCCCCGCCGGTGCGAGCCAGCGGGCGGACACCTGCACCACGGGTCCCACACCGAACGCGAACACCACGGTGGCCCAGCCGAACGTGCCGCCCAGCAGCACGCCGAGCACCACCACGGAGACCTCGATCGCCGTCTTGATCGCCCAGACCGGCCGGCCCGTGAGCTGCACCAGGCCCGTCATGAGCCCGTCGCGGGGGCCCGGCCCGAGCCGCGCGCCCACGTAGGCCGCCGTGCTCACCCCGAGCAGCACGATCCCGGCCAGCGCCAGCGCGACCCCCGCCACGAGCGCCGGCTCGGGGAGCACCAGCTCCAGGAGCCACAGCGCCGGGTCGATGACCATGCTGATCACGATGATGTTCGCGACGGTGCCGACCCCGGGCCGCTGCCGCAGGGGGATCCACGCGAGCATGACCAGCAGGCCCACGCCGAGCACCACCCAGCCGTAGGCCAGGCCGGTGCGGTCCACGATGCCCTGGTCGAGCACCGCCCACGGCATGGCGCCCTGCCCCGAGTGCAGCATGAGCGCCGTCGCGACGCCGAAGCCGACGAGGCCCAGGACGAGCTGGACGACGCGGCGCGCGGGGTGCATCCGCACGGGAGGGGGCGCATCGGGCGAAACCTGACGGCCGGTGGTCGTGGTCGGTGTCGTGGGAACGGTCATGGACCCCATCGTGCGACTCATTGGCCTTGTCTTCCAGGTCCAATCGCGCAAGAGTGGCCTCATGCCCGCCGCGACGCCGACCGTGCTGCGCCAGCTCTCCCCCGCGTCCACCGCACGCCTGCTCGGCGCCTGGCACGCCGGCGGCCCGGCCTACGTGGCGCTCGCCGACGCGCTGCGGGTGGCCGTGCTGTCCGGCACGCTCGCCCCGCACACCCGGCTGCCGAGCGAGCGAGAGCTCGCCGCGGCGCTGCACGTCTCCCGGACCACGACGTCGGGCGCGTACGCGCGGCTGCGCGAGCTCGGGTTCGCGGTGAGCCGGGTCGGCTCGGGCACCGTCACGACCCTGCCGCAGCGGTCGGCCGGCCGCGGGCCGTCCCCGACGGCGGGCGGCGACGCCCCCGTGGCCGACGACGCGCTGCGCGGCGGCGGCATCACCGGCGTCGACGCCGGAGGCGGGTACCTGGACCTCTGGCAGGCGACCCCGCCCGCGCCGCCCGAGCTGCACGACGCCTTCGCCCGCGCGCTGGAGGGCCTGCCCGCCTACCTCGACTCGGGCGGGTACGAGCCCTACGGCCTGACGCCCCTGCGCGAGGCCGTCGCGGCGCGCTACCGCGAGCGCGGCGTGCCCACCACGGCCGACGAGATCCTGGTCACCACGGGCGCCCAGCAGGCGATCGCGCTGCTCGCCCGCACCCATCTGCGCCCCGGCGACCGGGCGGTGGTGGAGACGCCCACGTACTTCCACGCCATGGAGGCCATGCGGGAGGCCGGCGGGCGGCTCCTGGGCGTGCCGACGGGGCCGCTCGACGTCGACCAGCTCGCCTCGGCCGTGCACCGCGCCCGGCCGCGGCTCGTCTACCTCGTGCCGGACTACCAGAACCCGACCGGCTCCGTGCTCGCCGGCGACGAGCGGGCCGCGGTCCGCGAGATCGCGGACCGGTACGGCGTCACGGTGGTGGGTGACGAGACCCTCGTGGAGCTCGGCCTGTCGGACGACGGCACGCCGCCCCCCTTCGCCGGGGACGGCACCTCGCCGCACGTGGTGTCGGTCGGCTCCGCCTCGAAGGTGTTCTGGGGCGGCCTGCGCGTGGGCTGGATCCGGGCCCACGCGCAGGTCATCGCCCACCTCGCCCGGGCCCGGCAGTCGGCCGACATCGCCACGGCCGTGCTCGACCAGCTCGCCGTCACCGAGCTGCTGGCCCGCCGCGCCGAGGTGCTCCCGGCCCGGCGGCGACTGCTGCGTGAACGCCGGGACCTGCTCGTCGACGGACTGCGTGCCGCGCTCCCCTGGGAGGTCCCCGTGCCGGCGGGCGGACTGTTCTGCTGGGTCGACCTGGGCCGGCCGGTCGCCCAGGCCTTCGCCGCCGCGGCCGCCGCCGAGGGCGCACGGGTTGCCGCCGGCCCCCTGTTCACGCCGGACGGCGCCGGGGCCGGCTCGCACGTGCGGCTCACCTTCACGCGCTCCCCCGCCGAGCTGGCCGACGCCGTGCCCCGGCTCGTGCGCGCCTGGCACCGCGTGTCGTCGGGCCGCCCGGGGGCGTCTGGCAGGCTCGGAGCATGACCGACACCCCTCCTCCCGCGGACGACGCCCTGCGCGCCACAGCGGCGGCCGCCGTCATGGTGCCGTTCCTGCCCTGCGGGAACATCGACGTGATCGCGGACTTCTGGACCGGGCTCGGCCTGACGGTCACCTACCGGCAGCGTCGCCCCAACCCCTACGTGGCCCTCGAGCTCGGCCGGATCGCGCTCCACTACTACGGCATGCCCCGGTGGGACCCGGAGGCGTCGCACTCGACCTGCGTCGTCGGCGTGCCCGACACCACCCCGCTCTACGAGCGGTTCGCCGCCGGGCTGCGCGAACGCTTCGGGCGCCTGCCCGTCGACGGCGTACCGCGCATCACGCGCCCGCGCCGACGCGCCAACAACGCGGGCCTGACCGGCTTCAGCCTGATCGACCCGGCCGGCAACTGGGTGCGGTTCAGCCGCCTCCCGCCGCCGGACGCCGGACCCGTCGCACCCGACGGCGACGTCACCGTGTGGGTCACCGAGGAGGGCGCCGGCCCCCTGGCCCGGGCGCTCGACGCCGCCGTCGTGCAGGCGGACTCCCACGGCGAACCGGCCCAGGCCCGCAAGGCCCTCACCGGCGCCCTGCGCCGTGCCACCGACCAGGACCGCCGCGCCGCCGAGGACGGCGCGACGGTCGCGCCGACACCCGTCGCGGAGCTCGCCCGCGCCCTGGCCTACCTCGTCGAGCTGTGCGTGCGCACGGGCGACGAGCAGGCCGCCCGGGACGCCTTCGCCCGGCTCGCGGCGCTCGCCGGGACCGGGGGCCCGGCAGTCGACCCGGCGGTCGACCCGGCAGTGGCCGCGGCGGTCGACGACGCAGTGGCCGAGGCGCGCGCGGTCCTGCCGCCCGGCTGACGGCCCGACGGCGGCGGCGCGCGACCTGGCGACCTCAGGGCACCACGTACTGCGCGTCCCGCGCGTCCGTGATCGCCATGTGCCCCGGCGCGTGGCTGATCGCGAACGCGGGCCGGGACCGCATCACCGCCGCCTGCGGCGTCACGCCGCAGGCCCAGAACACCGGCACCTCGCCCGGGCGGATCTCCACCGCGTCGCCGAAGTCCGGCGTGCCGAGGTCGGTGATCCCCAGCGCGCCCGGGTCGCCCACGTGGACCGGCGCGCCGTGCACGGCGGGGTACCGCGCGGTGATGCGGACGGCGTCGGCCACCTTGTCGGCCGGGACCGGGCGCATGGAGACCACGAGCGGGCCGGACAGGGCGCCCGCCGGGCGGCACTCCCGGTCGGTGCGGTACATGGGCGCGTTCGACCCCGCCTCGAGGTGCCGCACCGGCACGCCGCCGTCCAGCAGCGCCGACTCGAAGGTGAAGCTGCAGCCGACGAGGAAGGCGACCAGGTCGTCCCGCCACACCTCCGACACGTCGGTGAGCTCCTCGACCAGCTCGCCGTCGCGGTACACGCGGTAGGCGGGCACGTCCGTACGCAGGTCGCCCGCGAAGACGGACGCCGACGTCGCCCCCGGCTCGGTCACGTCCAGCACCGGGCACGGCTTGGGGTTGCGCTGCGCGAACAGCAGGAAGTCGTACGCGTCGGCGCGCGGCAGGGCGAGCAGGTTCGCCTGCGCCCAGCCGGTGGCCCAGCCCGCCGTCGGCACGCTCAGGCCACCGCGGAACAGGGCCCTGGCCTCGTCGGGGGTGTACCGGCCGGGTGCGGCGTCGTGGTCCATCCGCCCATGATGCCCGAGGCCACCTCGGATCAGGCGACCCGCAGCTCCACGGCCGGCGCGGCCTGCGTGCCGTCGTGCAGCAGGCGCGCCCGCACCGCCCCGGCGGCGGCCAGCTCGCGCCAGTGCTCACCGAGCCACTGCTCGGCGTCGTACTGGGCGGTGAAGACGGGCGTGACGGGCTCGCTCAGGCGACGCCCCTCGGCGTCGTCCAGGGCCCACTCCCACTGCGGACGGATCACTCGTACCTCCCACTTGCCGTCGAACCCGCCGACCGGGTCAGCGCACGGTTGATCTCCGACGCCCAGAGGGGTCCCTCGTAGACGAACGACGTGTAGCCCTGCGTCAGGTCGGCGCCCGCGCGCAGGTAGGCGCGCACGTCGTCGGCCCGGGTGATGCCGCCCACGCCGATGATGACCGGACCCTCGCCCAGTCGCTCCCGCAGCCGGGCGACGACCTCGAGGCCACGGCCCAGCAGCGGCGGGCCCGACAGCCCACCCGGTCCGCGGTCGTGCCCGATGGTCGTGTTGACGGCGACCACGCCGTCCAGGCCCAGCTCGAGCACCAGGTCGGCGACGGCGTCGACGTCCTGGTCGGCGAGGTCGGGGGCGATCTTGACCAGGAGGGGTACGCGGCGCTCGCCGGTCCCCTCGTCCGGACCCGAGCCCGTCGCCTCGTCGGCCGCGGCCCGTACGGCCTGCAGGATGGGCCGCAGCGACTCGGTCGCCTGCAGGTCGCGCAGGCCGGGCGTGTTCGGGGAGGACACGTTCACCACGAGGTAGTCCGCCCAGGGCGCCAGGAGGCGGGCCGACGTCGCGTAGTCGGCCGCGGCGTCCTGCGCCGGGGTGACCTTGGTCTTGCCGATGTTCGCGCCCACCACGATCGCGCGTCCCGCCGCCGTGCTCCGCAGGGCCCGCAGGCGCTCCGCGGCGGCCGCCGCGCCCTCGTTGTTGAAGCCCATCCGGTTGCGCACGCCGCGCACGTCGAGCTCGCGCCACATGCGCGGCTTCTCGTTGCCGGGCTGCGGGTGCGCGGTCACGGTGCCGATCTCGACGAACCCGAAGCCGAGCATCGTCAGGCCGCGCACCGCGCGGGCGTTCTTGTCGAACCCGCCGGCCAGGCCGAACGGCGCGGGCACCACCCGGCCGAAGACCCGGACGCTGCCCGGGCCACCGGCACGCTGCCCCAGGTAGGGGGCGACGGCGCCCTGCACCACGTCGCGCAGCACCGGCACCTTCCCGACCCGCTCGATGAGCGAGAAGGCGAGCTCGTGCGCCCGCTCCGGGTCCATGTGGCGGAAGACGCCGTTGAACAACAGCGAGTACGGCCGGTTCATGCGGTCCTCTCCTCGGACGTCCTCGCGGACGTGCTGTGCTTCGTACGCCACAGCCACCACAGCCCGACGAAGGGCAGCACGAGCGGCACGTAACCGTAGCCCTGGCCGAACCCGGACCACACGGTCGACTCGCCGAACACCCCGGGGTCGGCGAGCGACAGCGCCCCCACGGTCACCACGCCGACCGCCTCGATCCCGACCGTCACCCAGGCGACGGTGCGCCACACCGGGGTGCCGATCGCGAGGGCGAACGTCGCCACGACGTAGACGACGGCGGCGAGCGTCGACAGCGAGTACGCGACCGGCGCCTCGTGGAACTTCACGACGAGCTCGTAGGACGAGCGGCCGATCGCGGCGAACGCCAGGACGCCGTAGACGGTCACCAGGACGCGGCCGAAGCCCCGCCCCGTCCGGCGGCCGGTCGCCCGGTCCGGTCCGGTGGTCTGATTCATCACGCTCCAGTCCAGATCTGCCACATGCGCCACTCCAGGAAGGCCACCGTCAGCGACGCCACCAGCAGCACCACCGAGCTCCACCGGGTCCGTTCGGCGAAGGCCCACGCGGCCGCGACCGGGAGGATCACCAGGGTGGTGGCGTAGTAGCCCCAGAACAGCAGGGGGTCGCCCGCGCCGGCGCCGGTGGCGCCCTGCACGACCGCCACGACGCCCTGCACCAGGACGAGGCCCTCGATGACGGCGCCGCCCCAGAGCTGGTTCAGGATCACCGCGCGGTCGCGGGCCACGAACCAGCCGGCCCACCCGGCCAGGACCACGCACAGCGCGATCACGAGGAGCAGGAGGGCAAGGATCACGACCCGCAGACTACCGGGCGGTCCCGGCGGACCGGCAATCGGACGGGACGTGACCTGCGCCTCCGTGGCCGCCCGAGGGCGTGTCGGTGCCGAGGGATACCATCGGCCTCGTGACCGACGTGACCCTCTCCAGCAAGAATCCCACCGCCGTGAAGGCCGAAGCGCTCGTGGTTGCGACCGCCCAGACGTCGGACGGCGTAGCCGTCGTGTCCGACCAGCTCCCCACCGACCTGCTCACGCAGCTCGAGACGCTCGCGCCCCAGCTCGGCGTGACCGGGGCGCGCGACGAGGTGCGCAAGATCCCCGCGGGTCCGCAGCTCGCCGCCGAGGTGCTGGTGCTCACCGGCCTGGGCGAGCGTGCCGAGGACGGCACCTTCGCCACGGAGACGCTGCGCCGCGCCGCCGGCGCCGCGACCCGTGAGCTGGCGGGCCTCTCGTCCGCGGCGATCGCGCTGCCCGCCTCGGACGACGACGAGATCATCGCCGTCACGGAGGGCGCGCTGCTCGGCGCGTACGCGTTCAACCGGTACCGCAGCGCGGCCACGGGGACCAAGGACACCAAGGACGCCGCGAAGGGCGCGAGGAACGGGAAGAACGGCAAGGACCCCGTCGCCGCGCTCGAGATCCTCACGCCGCTGCACAAGAACGCCAAGGCGAAGCTCGCCGCCGAGCGCGCCGAGATCCTCGCGGCCGCCGTGCACGCGGCCCGCGACCTGGTCAACACCGCGCCCAACGAGCTGTACCCCGCCACGTTCGCGGACGCCGCCAAGGCCGCGGCCAAGGACGTCAAGCAGGTCAAGGTGACCGTGCTGGACGACAAGCAGCTCGCCTCGGGCGGCTACGGCGGCCTCACCGCCGTGGGCCAGGGGTCGTCGCGCGGGCCGCGCCTCGTCAAGGTCGCCTACACGCCGGCAAGGCCGAACGCGAAGGTCGCGCTCGTCGGCAAGGGCATCACGTTCGACTCGGGCGGCATCTCGATCAAGCCCGCCGCCGGCATGGACGCGATGAAGTCCGACATGGCCGGTGCCGCCGCGGTGCTGTCCACCGTGGTCGCCGCCGCGAAGCTGGGCCTGCCGGTCGCCGTCACGGGCTACCTCTGCCTCGCCGAGAACATGCCGGGCGGCAACGCGCAGCGCCCCGCGGACGTCATCACGATCTACGGCGGCAAGACCGTCGAGGTGCTGAACACCGACGCCGAGGGCCGCATCGTCATGGCCGACGGGCTCGTGTCCGCCGTCGAGGACGGCCACGACGTGGTGCTGGACATCGCGACCCTCACCGGCGCGCAGATGGTCGCGCTCGGCAGCCGCACGTCCGCCGTCATGGGCACCGACGAGGTGCGCGACGAGGTCAAGGCCGCGGCCGACGCCGCCGGCGAGCTGTTCTGGCCCATGCCGCTGCCGGAGGAGCTGAAGTCCAACATCAAGTCCAAGGTGGCCGACGTCGCCAACTCCGGCCCGCGCTGGGGCGGCATGCTCAACGCCGGGCTGTTCCTGCAGACCTTCGTGGGCGACCACCCGTGGGCCCACCTGGACATCGCGGGCCCGGCGTTCAACGAGGGCGGCGCGCACGACTACACGCCGGGCGGCGGTACGGGCGTGGGCGTCCGCACCCTGCTGACGTTCCTCGAGGGTCGCGCGAAGTAGCTACTTCGCGCGCCGCTGCGCGCTGTTCCAGTCGCGCATCCGCTGGGGGTAGCCGGTGAACCGGACGTTGTACACCGGCACCCCCAGCTGGTTCGCCAGGTCGAACGCGGTGCGCTCGTCGGGCACCCGGCGGCGCGTCCACTCCCCCGTGCTCGCCACGAGCAGGATCGTGCTGGGGATGTCGGTGGTCGGCGGCTCCACGTAGGCCTCGACGCCCACGCGCGACCCGATGAACTCACCGAGGTGCGCCATCGTCTGACGGCGCGCGTCGCCGCCGCCACCGGGACGCGATCCGCTGCCGGACGACGTGCGCCGCTGGAAGAATCGCGCGAGCGAGCTGCGGGACTGGCGAGGCATGGAACGAGAGTACTAGCGAGATCAGCACCGGCCCAGGCAAGTCCACGCAGATCCACACGCAGATCCAGGGAAAGCCCGCATCCCTTCACAGAATGTCGCCACGGTCACACCCGCAGGGCCTCGTCCACGATTGGGGCCACGCCCGCCGAGGTGTCAAGATGGCATGCGGTGCTCACGATCCTGCACATGGTCAGCGCACCGCCACCGTCGTCAACGAGGAGCCACCCAGTGCCTACGCCTGACAACCCGGGAACGTTCGACGTCGTCGTGCTCGGAGGGGGCAGCGGTGGCTACGCCACCGCGCTGCGCGCCGCTCAGCTGGGGCTGAGCGTCGCCCTGGTCGAGAAGGACAAGCTCGGCGGCACGTGCCTGCACGTCGGCTGCGTGCCTACCAAGGCTCTGCTGCACGCGGCCGAGGTCGCCGACGCCGCCGCGCACGGCTCCCAGTTCGGGGTGCGCACCTCGCTGGACGGCATCGACATGCCCGGCGTGCTCGCGTACAAGGACTCGGTCGTGGCCGGCCTCTACAAGGGCCTGCAGGGGCTGATCTCCTCCCGGAAGATCACCGTGGCGCACGGGCACGGCACGCTCGTGGAGCCGGGCACCGTCGAGGTCACCGGCGACGACGGCGCGACGACGCGCCTCACCGGCACCCACGTGGTGCTCGCCACCGGCTCCTACGCCCGCTCGCTGCCCGGCCTCGAGCTCGGCGGCCGCGTCATCACGTCCGACGACGCGCTCACGCTCGACACCGTGCCGACGTCGGTGGTGGTCCTGGGCGGCGGCGTGATCGGCGTGGAGTTCGCGAGCGTCTGGAAGTCCTTCGGCGCCGACGTGCAGATCGTCGAGGCGCTGCCCCACCTCGTGCCGAACGAGGACGTCGCCCTGTCGAAGGCGCTGGAGCGCGCGTTCCGCAAGCGCGGCGTCAAGTTCTCTCTGGGCGACCGGTTCGCCCAGGTCAAGCAGTCCGACGACGGCGTGAAGGTCGAGCTGGAGTCGGGCACCACGTTCGACGCCGAGCTCCTGCTCGTCGCCGTCGGACGCGGCCCGCGCACCGCCGACCTCGGGTACGAGGCGGCCGGCGTGCGCCTGGACCGCGGCTTCGTGCTGACCGACGAGCTGCTGCGCACGGGCGTCACGACGCCCGCCGGCGGGCAGGTCTGGGCCGTCGGCGACATCGTGCCGGGCCTGCAGCTGGCCCACCGCGGGTTCGCGCAGGGCATCTTCGTCGCCGAGCAGATCGCGGGCCTGGCCCCCGCGCCGATCGACGAGGCCGCCATCCCGCGCGTCACGTACTGCGAGCCGGAGGTCGCGTCCGTGGGCGTCACCGAGGCCCGGGCCGCCGAGCTGTACGGCCCCGACCAGGTGGAGACCGTCGAGTACAACCTCGCGGGCAACGGCAAGAGCAAGATCCTGGGCACCCAGGGCTTCGCCAAGCTGGTGCGCCGCAAGGACGGTCCCGTGGTCGGCATGCACCTGATCGGCTCGCGCGTGGGCGAGCTGATCGGCGAGGGCCAGCTCATCGTGGGCTGGGAGGCGTTCCCCGAGGACGTCGCCTCGCTCGTCCACGCACACCCCACCCAGAACGAGGCACTCGGAGAGGCACACATGGCACTGGCCGGCAAGCCTCTGCACGCCCACAACTGACCATAACGACAAAGGAGACCCTGTAGGTCATGTCTGAGAACGTGCAGCTGCCGGCCCTCGGCGAATCCGTCACCGAGGGCACTGTCACCCGCTGGCTCAAGGCTGTCGGCGACGAGGTCGCCGTCGACGAGCCGCTGCTCGAGGTGTCGACCGACAAGGTCGACACCGAGATCCCCTCGCCGGTCGCCGGCGTGCTCGAGCAGATCCTCGTCCAGGAGGACGACACCGTGGAGGTCGGCGCCACCCTCGCCGTCATCGGCGACGGCTCCGGCTCGGGCGACGCCCCGGCGGCGCCCGCCCAGGAGTCCGGCCAGGAGCCCGCCGAGGCCCCGGCCGAGCAGAAGCCCGCCGAGGAGCCTGCCGCCGAGGAGGCACCCGCCGCCCCGGCCGAGGCGCCCGCGCCCGCCGAGGAGCCCGCCGCGCCCGCCGCAGGGGGCGACGCCGGTGGTGACGCCACCGAGGTGCCGCTGCCCGCGCTGGGCGAGTCGGTCACCGAGGGCACCGTGACCCGCTGGCTCAAGGAGGTCGGTGACGAGGTCGCCGTCGACGAGCCGCTGCTCGAGGTCTCGACCGACAAGGTCGACACCGAGATCCCGTCGCCCGTCGCGGGCACGCTCCAGAAGATCCTGGTGCAGGAGGACGAGACGGTCGAGGTCGGCGCGGTGCTGGCGCTCGTCGGCTCCGGTGCTGCGGCCCCTGCCGCGGAGCCGGCCGCCGCGGCCCCCGCCACGCCTGCTGCCGCCGAGCCGGCCGCCGCCGCTCCGGACCCTGCCGCGGACTCCCCCGAGCCCGCGGAGGCCGCCGCTCCCGCACCGGAGGCTCCGGCCGCCGAGACGCCGGCTCCCGCGCCCGCCGCCCCGGCACCGGCCCCCGCCGCGCCCGCTGCCCCGGCCCCTGCCCCCGCCCCCGCCGCGGAGGCGCCCGCCTCGACCGGCGGCCGCACCATCGGCTCGTACCTCACCCCGCTCGTGCGCAAGCTCGCCGCGGAGAAGGGTGTCGACGTCGCCGAGGTCAAGGGCACCGGCGTCGGTGGCCGCATCCGCAAGGAGGACGTGCTCGCCGCCGCCGAGGCCAAGGCCGCCCCGGCCCCGGCAGCCGCCGCCGCACCCGCTGCGTCGTCGGCCCCCGCCGCCCCGACCAAGCTCGAGGTGTCGCCGCTGCGCGGCACCACCGAGAAGATGTCGCGCCTGCGCAAGATCGTGGCCGAGCGCATGCTCGAGGCGGTGCAGTCGCAGGCCCAGCTGACCACGGTCATGGAGGTCGACGTCACCCGTGTCGCGAAGCTCCGGGCCAAGGCCAAGGAGTCGTTCGCCGCGCGCGAGGGCGCCAAGCTGACGTTCCTGCCGTTCTTCACGCAGGCCGCCGTCGAGGCGCTCAAGGCGTACCCGAAGATCAACGCCACGATCGACACCGAGAAGGGCGAGATCACCTACCACGGCTCGGAGAACGTCGGTATCGCCGTCGACACCGAGCGCGGCCTGGTGGTCCCGGTCATCAAGAACGCCGGCGACCTCAACCTGGCGGGCATCGCCCGCCAGATCCAGGACCTCGGCGCCCGCACGCGGGCCAACAAGGTCACGCCGGACGAGCTGTCGGGCGGCACGTTCAACATCACGAACACGGGCTCGGGCGGGTCGCTCATCGACACCCCGATCGTGCCGCTGGGCCACGCCGCGATCCTCGGCACCGGCACCATCACCAAGCGACCGGTCGTCGTGACGGACCAGGACGGCAACGAGAGCATCGCGGTGCGCTCGATGGCGTACATCTTCCTGTCCTACGACCACCGCCTGGTCGACGGCGCGGACGCCGCGCGCTTCCTCACCGCGATCAAGAACCGCATCGAGGAGGGCGCGTTCGAGGCCGAGGTCGGTCTCTGACCAGCAGGTAGCACGCCACCACGGCCGGTCCCGGGTTCGGGGCCGGCCGTGGTCGTTCTCGCCGACGCCGCACCCGCGCCCGCCGCGCTAGATTCGCCGCATGGATGTCGTGGTCGCCGGATCGCACGGTCTCATCGGCTCCGCGCTCGTCGCGGACCTCGTCGCCCGCGGGGACACCGTGCGCCGGCTGGTGCGCCGCGGCGCGGAACGGCCCGCGGGCGACGACGACGCCCGCGTCCGGGACCTGGCGTGGGACCCGCGGACGGGCGAGCTCGACCCCGCCGCGCTGGAGGGTGCCGACGCCGTCGTGAACCTGGCCGGCGCCGGGATCGGCGACCACCGGTGGACCCGCGCCTACAAGCAGACGCTCGTCGGCTCCCGCACCACGACGACGAGCCTCCTGGCCCGCACCGTCGCCCGGCTGGACGCCCGGCCCGTGCTGGTCAACGGCTCCGCGATCGGGGCGTACGGCGACCGCGGCGACGAGGTGCTCACCGAGGCCTCCGGCCGGGGCGACGACTTCCTCGCCGGGCTCGTCGAGGCGTGGGAGAACGCCACGTCACCGGCGGCGGAGGCCGGGGCGCGCGTGGTCTGGCTGCGCACCGGCCTCGTGCTCGCGCCGTCGGGCGGAGCCCTCGGAAGGCTGCTGCCCCTCCTGCGCCTGGGCCTCGGCGGGCCGCTCGGCAGCGGCCGCCAGTGGTGGAGCTGGATCACGCTCGCCGACGAGGTCGCGGCGATCCGTCACGTCATCGGGACGGACCTGCGCGGGCCGGTGAACGCCGTCGGCCCGGAGCCCACCACCAACCGGGCCGTCACGCGCGCGCTCGCCCAGGCGCTGCACCGGCCCGCGGGGCTCGCCGTGCCCCGGGTCGCGCTGCGGGTCGCCGTCGGCGAGCTCGCCGGCGACCTCGTCGCCTCCCAGCGGGTGCTGCCCGCCGCGCTCACCCGCACGGGCTTCGTCTGGACGCACCGGACGCCCCAGGACGCGGCTCGCTGGGTCGTGGAGGGTGTCAGCGCACCTCGCTGACGCGCCAGCCGCCCGTGGTCCAGACGAGGACGAGGTCGGCGACCTCGTCGGACGCCGGGACCGTGGTCTCGCCGTCGCTCGAGATCTGCAGGTGCGAGGTGATCGTGTACTCGATGCGGACGACCGCCTGCACGGGCTGCTTCTTCCCGTCCGACGCCTCCGGGGTCGCGGAGTCCTCCGACGTGCGGGTCAGCGACGCGGGCTCGACGTCCTGGAGCGCCGACGCGGCACCAGGTCCCACGGTCACGACCTCGGTCGACACGACCTCGGCCGAGGCACCGACCACCTGCGCGCCGGAGTGCTTCAGCTCGTCGATGATCTTCTGGTCGGCCGCGTAGGCCGGCGAACCCTCCAGGTTGACGGTCCTGATGTCCGACACCGCGCCCGCCAGCAGCGCCAGGCGCCGCTCGGTGAGCGCGACCGCGGCACCCGCCGGGTCCTTGGCGTTGGCCACCGGGCTGATGCCGCTGCCCCAGCGGGGCGACGCGACGGCCTCGGGCGACGCGGCCGCGACGGCCGGCTCGTCCGCACCGAACATGTGGGGCAGGGCCATGACCCCCGCGGTGATGCCCGCGACGACACCCGCCGCGATCATGCCCGTGGCGACGAGGGTGACCGGTGTCGTCCGCGCCTGCGCCCGGTTGCCCACGGCCTGCGCGCCCGCCGGGCCCGTCAGCGGCATCGTCGCCCGGCGGCGTGCCTTGGCCGCCCACGCCCGGCCGTCGACGGCCGCGAACGACCCCGTCAGCGTGCGGGCCGCGGAGCGCCAGGCCGACGGCGTGTGCGCGCCGAGCGGCACGTGGCCCGCGAGCGGCACCGGCCCGCTGATCGCGGCCGACACCAGGGCGGAACCGTCCGGCAGCCGGACGGGCTCCGGTGTCACCGCGTCGTGCGCGAGCGTCGCGAGCGTGCCCGGCTCGGGCCGGTCGCGCGGGTCCTCGGCCCGGGCGCGGGCCAGCACGGCCCGCAGCGCCTCGTCGGCCTTCGAGTGCAGGCTCGGACCGGGGAAGCCGAGCACCGACTCGATGAGCGTCGCGAGCGAGGTCACGTCGACGGGGTCGTCGCTGTGCTCCGGGAGCGTGACGCGGGGACGCAGCATCGCCGTGCCGTCCGAGCGCAGCAGCACGTCGGTGGGCCGCACGCCACCGTGGACGAGGCCCACGCCGTGCAGGGCGGCCAGCGCCTGGGCGATCGCGACGGTGACACCGGCGCCCTCGGCGGGCGTCAGGGGACCCCGCGAGCCGACCGCGGTGGGCAGGTCGACGGCACCCGTGCGCGAGAGGCGTACGTCCAGGTTGTCCGGACCGTTCGGCGAGATGGCGATGAGCGGCACCAGGTGGGGGTGGTCCAGTGTCGCGAGGGTGTCGAGGCGGCGCACCAGGTGGGCGCGCGCCGCGGCGTCCGTGGGGACGGCTACGCGGACCAGTTCCGCTGATTCGATGTAGTGCACCGGATCATGAGAACTCCGTGACCCGGGCCGCGCCCTTTATCCCCAGGATTTGCCGAATCGGCTCCCGTGTGAGTGAACTGACCGGATGCCTTGACCTGGCACGGGGCCGTGCGGTATGCGAACGGCTCACAGGCCGGCTCACACGTCGATGAGCCGGCCCTCCCGGGCGGACAGCCGCGCCGCGTCCAGGACCTCCGCGGTGCGGACGGCGTCCGCCGGGTCGACGGGCACCTCGGCCTCGTCCGCCAGCCACTGCGCGACCGCGGTGTAGAAGTCCTCGTGGCCGCCGCGCGGGCGGGGCACCGGTGTGCGCTCCCGCCCGCGGACGAGCCAGCCGTGGGTCCCGTCGGGCTGGTCGGCGTCGAGCACGTCGAAGGGTGAGGCGTCGCCCTCGAACGAGTTCACGAGGTAGGCGCCGCCGTCGCCGAGCACCCGGGTGCGCGGGCCGGGGGCACCCACGAGGGAGCCAGCCCAGAGCCGCGACACCACTCCCTTGGCGGGCGGCTCGGCGCCGAACAGGACGTCGGCGCCGGTGGCCCGCCCCGGGACGGCCCCGAGGCGGTTGCCCTGCTCGGTTCCGGGGGCCGCGTGGTGCAGCACGAGGAAGACGTCGTCCTCGGTGGGCGTGGACAGGGCGCGGGTCTCGGCGTAGACCGCCACGACCGGGCCGAAGAGCTGCGTCGCCGAGTCGACCAGGTGCGGGCCGAGGTCGAGCAGGAGGCCGCCGCCCACGACGTCGTTCTCCTTCCAGCGCTGCTGCGGCTTGGGCCGCCACCGCTCCCAGTGCCGCTCGAAGGTGTGGACGGTGCCGAGGTCGCCGCGGCGCAGCAGCGCGGAGAGGGTGAGCTGCTCCGGGTCCCAGCGCCGGTTGTGGAACACCGTGAACGGCGTGCCCGCGGCCGACGCGGCCTCGACCACCCGCCGCGCCTCGGCCGCCGTGGTCCCGATCGGCTTGTCCAGCACGAAGGGCTTGCCCGCCAGGGAGACCGCGGCGGCGTGCTCGGCGTGCAGGGCGGACGGGCTGGCGACGACCACCAGGTCGTAGAGCCCGGGCTCGCCGAGCATGCCCGGCAGGTCGTTGAACAGGCGGGCACCGGGCCAGTCGCCGGCGGCCTGGACCCGTCGCCCCGGGTCCCGGGCGACGACGGCGGTCACCGTCATCCCCGCCGCTCGCACCAGGCGGGCGTGGATCTGCCTGCCCGCACCTCCGTAGCCGACGATCCCGATCCGAAGTGCCATGGGCCCCATGGTGCCCCGCGCGGCCCCGGGACGCGAGGTCGCGAACCGGCGCGGGGAGACGAGCGTACTGGTCAGCGCGTGAACTGGCGTAACACAACTCTGGCACACTTGCGCAAGCAGTGCGTTTCATACTTTCTCAGTCTTTGTCCGGCCATATGTCCGGACGCACCGGCCGACAGAATGAGGGGCTCGTGTCCGCCACAGCCAAGAAGAAGCCCAGCCAGAAGCGCAGGACCCTGCAGCTCGTGCTCGTCGTCGTCGCCGCGCTCGTGCTCGCCGGGAACTTCGTCGTCAAGTCCCTGGGCGAGGACGTCGCACCCGCCGAGGGCGCCGAGGGTACGGCGCTCGCGACGCTGGAGTCGCTGACCGTGCAGGAAGCCGCCACCGACGCCGGTTACGACCGCGAGTCCGACTTCGGTACAGCATGGCAGGACGTCGACAAGAACGGGTGCGACACGCGCAACGACATGCTGCAGCGTGACCTGGAGGACATCGAGTTCTCCTCCGGCGACACCTGCCAGGTCGCGTCCGGCACGCTGGACGACCCGTACACCGGCGAGACCATCGCGTTCGAGCGCGGCGAGAACTCGGGCGACGTGCAGATCGACCACGTCGTGGCGCTGAAGAACGCGTGGATCACCGGCGCGGCGGACTGGGACAAGGCCAAGCGCGTCCAGATCGCCAACGACCCGCTCAACCTCGTCGCCTCGGACGGCCCCGCCAACATGGGCAAGGGCGCGAAGGACGCCTCCGAGTGGCTGCCCGACAACCAGGCCTACCGCTGCGAGTACGTGGCACGGCAGATCGCGGTCAAGGTCAAGTACGAGCTGTGGGTCACGCCCGCCGAGCGCGACGCCATGACCGACGTCCTGGCGACCTGCCCGTCGGAGCCCGTCCCGGCGTCCTGACCCCGGCCCGCCCCCGCGACCCGCTCCCCGGCCCGCGGCGGGGGGCGGGTCTACGCTTGCGGCCATGGACATGCGACACCTCACCGGGCACGTCGAGTACCACGCGGGCTGGGACCTGCAGCGCCGCACGCACGAGTCGGTCCGCACGGAGAACCTGGGCGACACCGTCTTCTTCCTGGAGCACGTGTCCGTCTACACCGCGGGCGCGCGCACGAACCGGGCCGAGTACCCCACCGACGGCACCGAGGTCGTCAAGGTGGACCGCGGCGGCAAGATCACGTGGCACGGGCCGGGCCAGATCGTGGCCTACCCGATCATCAGGCTGGCCAAGCCGTTCGACGTCGTCGAGTACGTCCGCACGCTGGAGCAGGCCGTCATGGACGTCTGCGCCACGCTGGGCCTCGAGACCATGCGCGTCGAGGGGCGCTCGGGCGTGTGGGTCGCCGCCGACCCCGCGGACGCGCCCGACCCGCGGCTCGAGCGCAAGGTCTGCGCCATCGGGGCGCGGGTGGCCAAGGGCGTCACGATGCACGGGCTGGCCCTGAACTGCGACGCCGACCTCACCGCCTTCGACCGGATCGTGCCGTGCGGCATCCCCGCGGAGGACGCCGACGTCACCTCGCTGACCGCCGAGCTCGGGCGCCGCGTGACCGTCGACGAGGTGCGCCCGCTGCTCGAGGCCGCCCTGGCCGACCGGCTCGCGCCGCTGCTGGCCCGCACCGCGGAGGCGGTCCCCGCCCCCGCGTGACGAACGCCACTGCCCGCCCGGAGGACCACCGTTCGCCGTCGGGCACCCGAGGCATAGGCTGGGCGAACCCGCTGACCTGGGAAGGGAATCTGCGTGACCATCGCACCTGAAGGCCGACGCATGTTGCGCATCGAGGCGCGCAACGCGGCCACACCCATCGAGAAGAAGCCCGAGTGGATCAAGACCCGGGCGGTGATGGGCCCCGAGTACCGCGACATGAAATCGCTCGTCAAGGGTGAGGGCCTGCACACGGTCTGCGAGGAGGCCGGCTGTCCCAACATCTTCGAGTGCTGGGAGGACCGCGAGGCCACCTTCCTCATCGGCGGCGACCAGTGCACGCGCCGCTGCGACTTCTGCCAGATCGACACGGGCAAGCCGGCCGACTTCGACAAGGACGAGCCGCGCCGCGTCGCCGAGTCCGTGCGGACCATGGGCCTGAAGTACTCGACCGTCACGGGCGTGGCCCGCGACGACCTGGCCGACGGCGGCGCCTGGCTCTACGCCGAGACCGTGCGCCAGATCCACGCGCTGAACCCCGGTACCGGCGTCGAGCTCCTGATCCCGGACTTCAACGCGATCCCCGAGCTGCTCGACGCCGTCAACGAGTCGCGCCCCGAGGTGCTCGCGCACAACGTGGAGACCGTGCCGCGCATCTTCAAGCAGATCCGCCCTGCGTTCACCTACGAGCGGTCGCTCTCGGTCATCACCCGGGCGCGCGACGCCGGCCTCGTCACCAAGTCCAACCTCATCCTCGGCATGGGCGAGACGATCGACGAGGTCAAGCAGGCGCTGCAGGACCTGCACGACGCCGGTTGCGACATCATCACGATCACGCAGTACCTGCGCCCGTCCCTGCGCCACCACCCGGTGGACCGCTGGGTGCGGCCCGAGGAGTTCGTGGAGCTGTCCGAGGCCGCGGAGGAGATCGGCTTCCTCGGCGTCATGGCGGGGCCGCTGGTGCGTTCGTCGTACCGCGCGGGCCGGCTGTGGGGCCAGGCGATGACGAAGCACGGCCGGGCCATCCCGGAGGCGCTCTCGCACCTCGCCCAGCCCACGACCTCCCGTCAGGAGGCGGCGAGCCTGCTGGCTCGCTGATCCGGCAACCGAAGCGGTCTCGGCACACTAGAATTGACGACCATGGCCAGAACCTCGTCCGGCGGCGACGCGCGCAACGACGCGCCCGCCGCCCAGCAGAAGAAGCCCAAGAAGCGCCGCTGGTATCACCAGCTGTGGGACGTCTACCAGATGACCCGCAAGCAGAACCCGCTCGTCACCTGGTGGATGCTCGCCGCGTTCATCGGTGTCGTGGCGGTGGCGCTGCTCATCGGCGTGCTGACGGGTCCCTGGATCTACGCGCTGGTCATCGGTGTGCCGTTCGCGGTGCTCGCGGCGATGTTCATCCTGTCGCGCAGCGCCGAGAAGGCCGCGTACACGCAGATCGCCGGGCAGCCGGGGGCCGCACGCGCGGCCCTCGGCACGGTGCGCGGCGGCTGGACCTTCGAGGACGAGCCCGTCGCGGTCGACGCCCGCAACCAGGACTTCGTCTTCCGTGGCGTGGGCCGGGCCGGCGTGGTGCTCGTCTCCGAGGGCCCGCCGCACCGCGTGGGGCGGCTCCTGGACCAGGAGCGCAAGAAGGTCACCCGCATCCTGTCCAACGTGCCCGTGACCGTGATCCAGTGCGGCGACGCCGAGGGGCAGGTGCCGCTCACCAAGGTGGCGCGCTCCGTCACCCGCCTCAAGTCGACCCTCACCCGGGCCGAGGTCTCCGAGGTCAGCAAGCGCCTCAAGGCCATCGGTGGGGTGAAGCTGCCGATCCCGAAGGGCATCGACCCCACGCGCGCCCGCCCCGACCGCAAGGGCATGCGCGGTCGCTGACCCGCGGCGTCGCCGTCCGGCGACCGCACGACGAGAGGGGCGCTCTCCTTCGGGAGGGCGCCCCTCTCGCGTGCCGTCCGGTGGACGGACGCCGCCGGGCCGGGCCTTGTGAGTTCTGGCACTCTGAGATCGCCGCCGGAGCCTTCACCTGCACATCCGTCCGCGGTTACACGGCCGAGAGGCCGGAGAAACATATCCGCAACAATCAGTAACCCGAGAGAAACCACCTGCCCATAAGTTCGTGGCGATCCGCGAGCGATCGTTCCCGGCTCGTCCGGCGCGCGGTCCGACGGACTCCCCCTGGACTTATCGAGCGAGCAAGGAGCGCAGATGTTCAAGAACGCCGAGGAGGCGATCGCCTTCACCCGCAACGAGGGGGTGGAGTTCGTCGACGTCCGGTTTATCGACCTGCCGGGCGTCACGCAGCACTTCAACATCCCGGTCGAGCAGTTCGACGAGGACGCCTTCAGCGAGGGCCTCATGTTCGACGGCTCGTCGATCCGCGGTTTCCAGGCGATCCACGAGTCCGACATGAAGCTCGTGCCGGACGTCACGACGGCGTTCATCGACCCGTTCCGCAAGGCGAAGACCCTGATCGTGAACTTCTCGATCGTGGACCCGTTCACGGGTGACGCCTACGCTCGCGACCCGCGCAACATCGCCGCCAAGGCCGAGGCGTACCTGCGGTCGACCGGCATCGCCGACACCGTCTTCTTCGGCCCCGAGGCCGAGTTCTACATCTTCGACGACGTGCGCTTCAAGACCGCGTCGAACGAGAGCTTCTACTCCATCGACTCCGTCGAGGCCGCGTGGAACACCGGCCGCGCGGAGGAGGGTGGCAACCTCGGGTACAAGACCCGCTACAAGGGCGGCTACTTCCCCACCTCGCCGAGCGACCGCTTCGCGGACCTGCGCGACGACATGGTCAAGATCCTCGGCCAGGTCGGCCTCTCCGTCGAGCGTGCGCACCACGAGGTGGGCACCGCCGGCCAGCAGGAGATCAACTACAAGTTCAACACCCTGCTGCACGCCGCCGACGACCTGATGAAGTTCAAGTACGTCATCAAGAACGTCGCGTTCGAGGCCGGCAAGTCGGCCACGTTCATGCCGAAGCCGATCTTCGGTGACAACGGCTCGGGCATGCACTCGCACCAGTCGCTCTGGAAGAACGGCGAGCCGCTGTTCTACGACGAGAAGGGCTACGGCGGCCTGTCCGACCTCGCCCGCTGGTACATCGGCGGCCTGCTCAAGCACGCCCCGTCGCTGCTGGCCTTCACGAACCCGTCGGTGAACTCCTACCACCGCCTGGTGCCGGGCTTCGAGGCCCCCGTGAACCTGGTCTACTCGGCCCGTAACCGCTCGGCGTCGATCCGCATCCCGATCACGGGTACCTCGCCGAAGGCCAAGCGCATCGAGTTCCGCGCGCCCGACCCGTCGTCGAACCCGTACCTGGCGTTCTCCGCGATGCTGATGGCCGGCCTGGACGGCATCAAGAACCGCATCGAGCCGCCGGCCCCGGTCGACAAGGACCTGTACGAGCTGCCCCCGGAGGAGCACGCGCAGATCGCCCAGGTGCCGACGTCGCTCGACGGCGTGCTCAACGCCCTCGAGGCCGACCACGAGTACCTCACCGCCGGTGACGTGTTCACCGAGGACCTGATCGAGACCTGGATCGCGTACAAGCGCGAGAACGAGATCGACCCGATCCGCCTGCGGCCGCACCCGCACGAGTTCGAGATGTACTACGACATCTGACAGCCGGTCCCCCCGTGGCCTGCTGAGATGTGCCGAAACGGCGGCTGACCTGCACTTTCGTCTCGCGACGTGGTGCGGCGTCGGCCGCCGTTCCGCGTCGTCCCGGGGGTCGCGGTCGACGCTGGCCAGGTGCTCGCCGCCGTCGGCCCCCGCCGATCCCTTTCGAGACCGAGGTTGCTTCGCTTTGAGGGCGCGCAAAGCGAAGCAACCTCGGTCTCGAAGGTGAGCAGCGAGGCTGAGGACCGATGATGGGCGCCCCACCTGTCGATTGCTCAGGGTTCGGGGTCCAGCCGCTCGACGGCTCCTAGCCCGCTCGTTCCACAGCGTCGCGCAGGCGCTTGCCCACCGACCGGATCACATTAGGGTCGCCCGGCGTCGGCGTCCACATGCCCTGGATCGTGTCGTCCAGGTACCGCGGCAGCACGTGCAGGTGCACGTGGAACACCGTCTGCCCCGCCACCGGCCGCGTGGCGTGGACGAGGTTCACGCCGTCGGCGCCGAGCACCCCCACGACGCGCCGCGCCATGCGCTGCGCCGTCCGGGCCGACGCCGCGAGGTCGTCCGACGGCACGTCGAGCAGGTCCGTCGCGTGTGCCTTCGGGATCACCAGCAGATGCCCGGGCGCGGCCGGGGCGATGTTCATGAAGGCGAGCGTCCGATCGTCCTCGTGGACGATCGTGCTCGGCGCGGCGCCCGCGACGATCTGGCAGAAGATGCAGTCCTGTGGTGACGGCATGGGCAGACAGTACCGGCTCCGCTCTGCTGCTTCAGGGATGATCCAAGCCAGGCCGCATCCTTCGTGGCTGCACGGTCGCGAGTGCTCTGCGGACGGTCGACGATGCTCGGATGGAACACAAACCGGCCACGGTCCGCATCCTCACGATGAACGTGTTCGGTCCCGGCAATCCCGACTGGGAACGGCGTCGTCGGCTGCTTGGCCGGACGCTGCGCGAACTCGACGCCGACGTCGTCGCGCTGCAGGAGGTCCCCGTGGATGCACCTGACGTCCTCGCCGAGCTGACCGGTCCGGAGTACCACTTCGCACACTTCTCCCACCATTCCCACGACGGTGTCGCAGGCACCGTGGCGACCCGATGGCCACACCGCGTCGTGGCAGAGCTCGACCTGCGCCTCACCGAGCGTGCCCGGTCGACCCTTCCCTGGTGCGCCGCACTTCTGATCGAGCTGGACACCCCGCTGGGGAAGATGGTCGTCACGCACCACAAGCCGAGCTGGCCGCTTCCGTTCGAGCTCGAGCGCGAACGGCAGGCCCTGCTCGTCGCGGGCTTCCTGGAAGATCACCTCGTCGGCCGGGACGAAGCCCATGCCGTCGTGCTGGGTGACTTCGACGCCGCGCCGGACTCGGCGAGCATGCGGTTCTGGCGGGGCCGGAGCGTCGTCCAGGACGTGAGCGTCTGCTACCAGGACGCCTGGGAGTACGCCCACCCCGGAGCTCCCGGCATCACGTTCGACCTGGCCAACCCTCTCGTACGGGACGGGGAGCTGGGAACGGCTGTCTCGCGCCAGATCGACCACATCCTGGTGCGTAGCGGCCTGCACGGACCGACGCTGCGGGTGGCAGACTGCCACCTGGTGCTGGACGCACCTGTCGACGGTGTGTGGGCAAGCGACCACTACGGGGTGGTTGCCGACCTCGTGGCACCGCCGAATCAGGTCGAAGGCCGTGTCGCCTCCCCCGCCACATGATGTCCGTCCATCCCGCTTTCAACCCGAGGTTGCTTCTCTTTGAGGCGTCGCACAGCGAAGCAACCTCGGTCTCGAAGGGGAGAAGGGGAAAAGGGCGGAGGGGGCGGGACGACGCCGGTCACGCGCGCGCCGCGTCCCGCGCCACCTCCCGCACCGGCTCGAACCGGTCGTGCTCCGTGCGGCACATCCCCTCGCCCCGGGTCAGCCCCGGCAGCTCGCGCTGCAGCGCGGCCACGGTGCCGGCCGGGATCTCGCCGTCCAGCACCGCGATGCCCGACGTCGTGAGCCGCGAGCCGGACGGCACGCCGCCCAGCCGCCCGACGAGCGACGCCACCGTGCCGACGGCGTCGTCCGGCAGCTCGATCACGAACCGGTGCACGGGTTCGCACACGACCGTGCCGGCGCGCCGCAGCGCGGTGGCGAGCACGCGCGGCGCGAGGCCGCGGAAGTCCGCGCCCGTGCTGGACATCGCCTTGTTGAACTTCTGGTGCATGTGGCTCTGCCGCGGCGCGTACCCGGAGTGGGTCATGACCACGCGGGCGTCCGGTACCGGGTACCGGAGCGGTCCGCGGGCCAGCTCGCGGCGCACCGTGTCCTCCGTCGCGTCGAAGAACGCCGGCGGCATCGAGCCGCGCTCGCACTCGAGCTCGAACGTCACACCAGACCCCGGCGGCACGGGCTCGACCCGCAGGCCGATCGTCGCCAGGAACTCGTTGTCGCCCTGCTTCTTGACCTCCAGCGCGTGCCCGACGCCGGTCAGCCGTTCGGTCCGCGCCGTCCGCACCTCGCCGAACCGGGCCTCGACGCCGTGCTCCCGCTGCAGGATCGCGGCCAGCACCTCGCGCTGCACCTCGCCGTAGAGCGACACGGTGATCACCTCGTCGCGCCGCCGCACCCGGATCAGGGGGTCCTGCTCCGCGAGCTCGGACAGCGCGGCGTACAGCCGGGTGCGCTCGCCGGGTGCCGAGTCGACCACCGTCTCGTACGACGGCGGTGGGAACTGGCTCGCCCGCTCGTCCCCGGGCAGCGGCGTCCCGACGACGTCACCGACCCGCGCCGTCGCCAGCCCCTGCACGACGGCGATCTGGCCGGGCCGCGCCGTCGACCGCGGCTCGAGCGCGCCCCGGTGGGCGACCCGCAGCCCGGTGACCCGCTCGGCACGGCCGTGCCCGAGGTCGATGCGGTCGCGGACCCGCACCGCGCCCGACCGCATCCGGACGAAGGCCCGCTTGCGCCCGTCCTCGCGGTCGATCGCGAAGACGACGCCGGACGGCGCGTCGGGCGAGCCGTTCGACATCCCCGCGCCGACCGGCAGGAACTCCCCCAGCGCCGCCGCCAGCTCCGGCACCCCGACGCCCGTCACCGCCGACCCGAACAGCACCGGGTGCGCCGCCCCGTGCCGGGACTCCGCGGCGAGCCATGCGCGCACGCCGTCGTCGGGCAGCGCCTCCACCCGGGCGGACGGCGTCCCCGCGTCGAGCACCCGCTGCACGGGCAGCACGTCCGGGCTGAGGCGGCGGGCGACGGCGTCGACCACGGCCTGGGGCCGCGCGCCGCGCCGGTCGATCTTGTTGACGAACACCACCACGGGCAGCCGCAACCGCTGCAGCGCGCGCATCAGCACGAGGGTCTGCGCCTGCACGCCCTCGACGGCGGACAGCACGAGCACCGCGCCGTCGAGCACGGCGAGGCTGCGGTCCACCTCCGCGATGAAGTCGGGGTGTCCGGGGGTGTCCAGCACGTTGACGGTGACGTCTCCTGCGGGGAAGGACGCCACAGACGCGCGGATGGTGATCCCGCGCTCGCGCTCCAGCGCGAGCGAGTCGGTGAGGGTGTCGCCGCCGTCGACGGAGCCGAGGTGGTCGATCACGCCCGCGTGGTGCAGCAGGCGTTCGGTCAGGCTGGTCTTACCGGCGTCGACATGGGCGACGATCCCGAGGTTGAGGTACGACAAGAGCTGTCACGTCCGTGGTCAGGTGGGTCAGGGCACGGGGCGTGGCAGCTGTCATCGGGATTCCAATCTCTCGGGTGGCGTTCACGATGCTCCAGAGGGCTCGGCCGGCTCAAGGGTTTTTCCGCGTGCCCCGCCGCCCTCCCCTTTCACACCGAGGTTGCTTCGCTCTCGACCCGCTCAAAGCGAAGAAACCCCGGTCTCGAAGGGGATCGGGGGGGACGCGCGGGCCCTCCGGCGGCCGGTACACGCGCACAGGACACGCTGAGCAGCCCCACGTCCCCCACCCACCCGGCCGCTACCGTGCCCGCATGATCATCTGGCTGAACGGACCCTTCGGCGGCGGCAAGACCACCACGGCGGCCGCGCTCGACGCCCTCCTGCCGGAGGCGCTCGTGTTCGACCCGGAGAAGGTGGGCGAGTCGATCACGCCGACGCTCGCCGCCGTCGAGACCGTGCGCGACTTCCAGGACTGGCGGCCCTGGCGCGAGCTGGTCGTGGCGTCCCTGGTGTCGCTCGACCGCTACACGGGCCGCACGATCGTGGCGCCGCAGACCGTGGTGGTCGAGCGCTACTGGGACGAGATCACCGCAGGCCTGGCGGAGGCCGGCATCGAGGTGCGGGCGTTCACGCTCGACTGCACCCCCGAGGAGCACGAGCGCCGCATCGCGACGGACACCCTGACCCTCGCCACGCTCACGCAGATCCAGGCCGACGACGGCGGCGTGGGCTGGCGCCGGCACCGCGCGCCGGACTACCGCGCGGCCCTGTCGTGGCTCGCCGGCCGTACCGAGGTGATCGACACGACGGCGCTGACCCCGGACGAGGTCGCCCGCGAGATCGCGACCCGCACGGCCCTGCTCGTCTGACCCGTGCGAAGGCCGGTCACGCGCCGTAGAAGACCCGCTCCATGACCGTGCGGGCGCGGCGGGCCACGCGCAGGTACAGCTCCTCCAGCTCCGGCCCGGTGCCGACGTCGCCCAGCAGCCGCGCGATGCCGGTCAGGGCGTGACTGTCGTGCGGCAGCATGTCGACGCCGGCGCCCGTGGTGCGCCCCGACCAGAGCACGATCGCCGACCGCAGCCGCGACGCCAGCCGCCAGGCCTCCAGCAGCACCTCGGCGTCGTCGGCGGACAGCAGGTCCGCGTCGCGGGCCGCCTCCAGCGCCGCGACGGTGCCGGTGGTGCGCAGCGCCGGCACCTCGAACGCGTGCTGGAGCTGGAGCAGCTGGACGGTCCACTCGACGTCCGACACGCCGCCGCGCCCCAGCTTCAGGTGCCGTGCGGGGTCGGCGCCGCGCGGCAGCCGCTCCGACTCGACGCGCGCCTTGATGCGCCGCACCTCGCGCAGGACGGCGTCGCCGGGCCCGCCGTCCGGGTAGCGCAGCGGGTCGATCAGCGCCGTGAACCGTGCACCCAGCGACCGGCCGCCCTCGGCGCCGGGCCCGAGGTCCAGCTCGCCCGCACCGTCCGGCAGGCCCGGCGACCCGGACGGTGCCCCGCCGTCCGACAGCGACGCCGCGACCGCGCCCTCCTCCGGGCCGCCCGCCGCGACCACGCTCAGCGTGCCCGACAGGGCGCGCGCCCGCAGCAGCGCCTGCGCCTCCCACGGCGAGGACCAGCGCCCGTAGTACTCGACGTACGAGTCGAAGGAGCGCACGAGCGGCCCGTTGCGACCCTCGGGCCGTAGGTCGGCGTCGACGGGCAGGCCCGGCTCCGGCCCCACGGCGGACAGGATGCGGCGCAGGTTCTTCGCCACGGTCAGGGCGTAGTCGTTGGCCTCCTTGTCAGGGGCGCCGTCGACCGCCTCGTAGACGAACATGACGTCGGCGTCCGACCCGTACCCCAGCTCCTGCCCGCCCAGCCGGCCCATCGCCACGATGAGGAGCCGCGCGGGCTCGTCGCCGCGCGCGATCTGCCGTGCCGCGCGCGCCTCGTGCTCCGCGATCCGCAGGCCGCCCGCCAGCACCACGTCGGCGGCGTCCGAGATGGCCTTCGCCGCCTCGACCGGTCCGACCTCGCCGAGCAGCTCGGCCACGCCCGTGCGGGCGAGCTCGCGCCGCCGCAGCGCGCGCAGCGCGACCGTCGCGGCCTCCACTTCCTGGGCGCGCCCGAGCAGCGCGTCCGCCTCGGACGCGAGCCGGCGCACGCCCCGCGGCGCGAGCGACTCCGTCTGCGCGAGCCAGCGCACCGACTCCGGGGAGCGCCCGATCGCGTCCGCGAGGTAGCGCGACGACGACAGCACCTGGGCCAGCCGGGACGCCGCCTCCGCCGAGTCCCGCAGCAGGCGCAGGTACCAGTGCGTGGACCCGAGCGTGTCCGACAGCTTGCGGAACGCCAGCAGCCCCTCGTCCGGGTCGGCGCCGTCGGCGAACCAGCCCAGCAGCACGGGCAGGAGCTGCCGCTGGATGGCGGCGCGCCGCGAGACGCCGTCGGTCAGCGCCTGCACGTGGCGCATCGCGCCCTCGGGGTCGCGGTAGCCGATCGCCGCGAACCGGGCCACCGCCGCCCGCGGCGCGAGCGACGCCTCGCCCGTGGACAGCAGCGCCGTGGCGGGCAGCAGCGGGCGGTAGTAGACGGCCTCGTGCAGGTCGCGGACCTCGCGGCGGACCGTGCGCCACGTCTTGACCAGGTCGTCCGCGCCGCCCTGACCCAGCCCGCGCGCGAGGCGGCGCAGGTCGGCCTCCGCCGTCGGCATGAGGTGGGTGCGGCGCAGGCGGAAGAGCTGGATCCGGTGCTCCAGCGCCCGGAGGAACCGGTAGCACTCCTCCATCCGGCGCGCGTGCTCCCGGCCCACGTACCCGCCCCGGGACAGCGCCGCGAGCGCGTCGAGCGTCGTGCGCGAGCGGATGTCCTCGTCGGCCCGGCCGTGCACGAGCTGCAGCAGCTGCACGGTGAACTCGACGTCCCGCAGGCCGCCCTTGCCGAGCTTGATCTGACGGTCGGCCTCGGCCACGGGGACGTTGTCCTCGACGCGCTTGCGCATCGCGCGCGCGTCCTCGACGAAGTTGGGCCGTTCCACGGCCTGCCACACGAGCGGGCCGACGGCGGCGCAGTACGCCTCCCCGAGCTCCAGGTCGCCCGCCACGGGACGCGCCTTGAGCAGCGCCTGGAACTCCCACGTCACCGCCCACCGCTCGTAGTAGGCGAGGTGGCTGGCGAGCGTGCGCACGAGCGGGCCCTGCTTGCCCTCGGGCCGCAGCGCCGCGTCGACCTGCCACAGCGCGGGTTCCGCGGACGCGCCCGAGCAGACCTGCGCGAGCCGGCCCGCCAGTCGCGCGGCGACGCGCAGCGCGTCGTCCTCCTCGCAGGCGGCCGAGCCGTCGGGCAGCGTGGCCGGCTCGGCCACGTAGATCACGTCCACGTCGGAGATGTAGTTGAGCTCCCGGCCGCCGGTCTTGCCCATGCCGAGCACGGCCAGGCGCACGCCGGCGCCGTGGTCTTCCTCCTCCGAGCGCGCCACGGCGAGGGCTCCCTCCAGGGCGGCGGCGGCCAGGTCCGCGAGCGCCGCGGCCACGGCGGGCAGGACGGCGGTGGGGTCGGGCGCGGTGACGTCGGTGGCGGCGATGCGCAGCAGGCGCGCCCGGTAGGCGCGCCGCAGGCGGTCCGTGTACGACGGCGAGGTGTCGGCCGCCGCGGCCTCGCCCGCACCGACCGGGTGGGTCCCGGGGTGGGTCCCGGCCACGGGCGCGGGGCTGTCGGGATCGGCGTCGACGGCGCGCAGCAGCTCGGCGCGCACGTCGCGGGGCGGTATCCCGGTGCCCGGGGCGGGGTCGGCGAGGACGCCGAGCAGCGCCGGGTGCCGCACGAGCTCGTCGCCGAGGGCCGACGAGGCGCCGAGCACGCGCACGAGCCGGTCGCGTGCGGCGGGGCGGGCGGGTGCGCCGACTCCTGCCGGCTCGTCGGGGCCGCCGCCCGTCTCGGGGTCGCGGGGTTCGGTCCGGTCGTCGGGCGCGGTGAGCAGGGCGCGGAGCCGGTCGGGCGCGGCCGCGGCGAGGCGGACGAGCTGGAGCAGCGCGAGGTCGGGGTCGGCGGCCGCGGCGAGCGCGCGGAGCAGGGCCGCGCCGGCGGGGTCGAGCGCCACCGCGCCGCGGTCGGGCCCGCCCCCGGGGGCGGCGCCGGTGCGGTCCCGGCGGTCCAGGACGGCGACCAGGTCGGGGTCCTGCCACAGCGTGGCGGACCGCGTGAGGTCGGCGAACCCGGCCCGGATCAGGTGGGTCGTGAGGGTCTCGGGGCGGCGGCTCTGCACCCCCCGACCCTACGACGGGGACGGGAGGTGCAGCACCCCTGTCAGAGCTGGAGGAACCGCTTGAGCTCGAAGGGCGTGACCTGGGCGCTGTACGCCTCCCACTCCTCGCGCTTGTTGCGCAGGAAGTAGTCGAAGACGTGCTCGCCGAGGGTCTCGGCCACGAGCTCGGACCGCTCCATGAAGTGGATGGCCTCGTCGAGGTCGCGGGGCAGCGGTGCGATGCCCAGGGCGCGGCGCTCGGCGGGCGTGAGCTCCCAGACGTCGTCCTCGGTGTGGTCCAGGAGGTCGTAGCCCTCCTCGATGCCCTTGAGGCCGGCGGCGAGGATCACGGCGAACGCGAGGTACGGGTTGGCGGCCGAGTCCAGCGCGCGGTACTCGATGCGCGCGGAGTTGCCCTTGCCGGGCTTGTACATCGGCACGCGCACGAGCGCGGAGCGGTTGTTGTGGCCCCAGCTCACGTAGCTCGGGGCCTCCTGCCCGCCCCAGAGCCGCTTGTAGCTGTTGACGTACTGGTTGGTGACGGCGGTGATCTCGCCCGCGTGCACCATCAGGCCGGCGATGAACTGGCGCGCCGTCTTGGACAGCTCGAACTGCGCGCCGGGCTCGTAGAACGCGTTGCGGTCGTCCTCGAACAGCGAGACGTGCGTGTGCATGCCGGAGCCGGGCTGGTCGGCCAGCGGCTTGGGCATGAAGGAGGCGAACACGCCCTGCTCGAGCGCGACCTCCTTGACCACGGTGCGGAACGTCATGAGGTTGTCCGCGGTGGTCAGGGCGTCGGCGTAGCGCAGGTCGATCTCGTTCTGCCCGGGGCCCGCCTCGTGGTGGGAGAACTCGACCGAGATGCCCATCGACTCGAGCATCGTGATCGCGGCGCGCCGGAAGTCGTGTGTGGACCCGCGGGCCAGGTGGTCGAAGTACCCGCCCTGGTCCACCGGCTCGAGCTTCGGGTCGGCCTTGGTGAGCTGGTTGAACAGGTAGAACTCGACCTCGGGGTGCGTGTAGAACGTGAACCCGCGGTCGCTGGCCTTGGCCAGGGTGCGCTTGAGCACGTTGCGCGAGTCCGCGAGCGACGGCTCGCCGTCGGGCGTCAGGATGTCGCAGAACATGCGGCCCGTGCCGTGACGTTCGCCACGCCACGGCAGCACCTGGAAGGTCGTGGGGTCCGGCTTGGCGACCATGTCCGCCTCGAACACCCGGGTGAGCCCCTCGATGGCGCTGCCGTCGAACCCGATGCCCTCGCTGAAGGCCGACTCGAGCTCCGCGGGGGCCACGGCTACCGACTTCAGCACACCCAGCACGTCGGTGAACCAGAGCCGGATGAAGCGGATGTCGCGCTCCTCGACCGTGCGGAGCACGAACTCCTGCTGCCTGTCCATGGGCCCATCTTGCACTAAACCTGTTACAGGCGCGTGTACCGCCCGTGGACGACCGGTCGTAGGCTTTCGGTCGGCACAGAGGCCACCAGACACCACAGGAGGACCATGTCCGCCCACACGTCACCCACGCCGGGCCCCAAGAGGGTTCGTGTGCACCACCTGGCGGAGGCGAAGGCCCGCGGCGAGAAGCTCGCGATGCTTACGGCGTACGACGCCGTCACCGCCGCGATCTTCGACGCGGCCGGCATGGACCTGCTGCTGGTGGGCGACTCCATCGGCAACGTGATGCACGGCCACGCCTCGACCATCCCCGTCACGGTCGACGAGATGATCCCGGCGGCGCGCGCGGTCGCCCGCGCCACGAAGCGCGCCTTCGTGGTGGTCGACCTGCCGTTCGGGTCGTACGAGGTGGGGCCGCAGCAGGCCCTGGAGACCGCGGTGCGCGTCTTCAAGGAGACGGGTGCGGACGGCGTGAAGCTCGAGGGCGGCGTGCGGTCGGCGGCCCAGATCCGGGCGCTGACCGACGCGGGCATCCCCGTCGTCGCGCACCTGGGGTACACACCGCAGTCGGAGAACTTGCTGGGCGGCCCGCGCGTGCAGGGCCGGGGCGACGACGCCGTCGAGCGGCTGGCCACCGACGCGCAGGCCGTCGAGGACGCCGGCGCCGTCGCCGTCGTCCTGGAGATGGTGCCCACCGACGTCGCGGCGCGGATCACCGAGATCGTGGGCATCCCGACCATCGGCATCGGTGCCGGGCCGCACTGCGACGGCCAGGTGCTCGTCTGGACCGACATGGCGGGCATGACGTCCTGGTCGCCGCGGTTCGCCCGGCGGTACGCCGAGCTCGGCGCCGTGCTGCAGGGCGCGGCCGAGGACTACGTCGCGGAGGTCAAGGACTCGTCCTTCCCGGACGCGGAGCACTCCTTCGACAAGTAGCTACTTCTTGCCGCGCCACTCCTCGTCCTCGCCGTCCCACGACTCGGTGCGGGCCCGGGCGCTCTCCAGCGCCCGCTCCGCCTCGGCCCGGGTGCCGTACGGGCCCATCAGGTGGGTCCAGGAGGAGCGCCGCCCCTCCTCGACCTGACCGGTCTCGGTGTTGTACCAGTACTGTGCGTCGTCGCTCATGAGACGATCCTGACATGAGCGACCTGGCCTTCGGCATCGACATCGGTGGTTCGGGGATCAAGGGGGCACCCGTCGACCTGGCGACGGGTGAGTACGCGGACAAGCGGACCCGGATCCCCACCCCGCAGCCCTCCACCCCCCAGGCGGTGGCCGCCGTGCTCGCCGAGCTCGTCGACACCTACCACCTGCCCGACGACGTGCCGATCGGGGTCGCGTTCCCCGCGCCGATGCAGCACGGGGTGGTGCGCTCCATGGCCAACCTGGACCAGTCGTGGACGGGCGTGGACCTGCCCGCCCTGGTGCACCGCGCGACCGGCCGCCACGTGGTCGCGGTCAACGATGCCGACGCCGCCGGCATCGGTGAGGTGCGCTACGGCGCCGCACGCAACGCCGAGGGCGTCGTGCTGGTGGCCACCCTCGGCACCGGGATCGGCTCGGCGCTGGTGGTCGACGGCGTGCTGGTGCCGAACACCGAGCTGGGACACCTGGAGATCGACGGGCACGACGCCGAGTCGCGCGCGGCCGACTCGGCGCGCGAGCGCGAGGGCCTGTCGTGGGAGCGCTGGGCGGAGCGGCTGCAGCGCTACTTCGGCGTCGTCGAGGACCTGCTCTCCCCCGACCTCATCGTCGTGGGCGGCGGGGTCAGCAAGCACCACGAGAAGTACCTGCCGAGCCTGCACCTACGCGCGCCGATCGTCCCGGCGCAGCTCCGGAACGCAGCGGGGATCGTGGGCGCGGCAGCGCTGGCCGCGGGTCGCTGAGCCCCCGGTCAGGCCTCCCGTGCCGCTGCCGGGTGCGCCTGCTGCGCGAACAGCACGTCGACACCGAGCATCTCGATGACGCTCCGGACCACCGGAGGCGGCTCCGGCAGGCTGACCGTGAGGCCCTCCCGCGTGCCGTACGTGTACATCTGCATGAGGAACGCCACGCCGGTCGAGTCCATGAACGTGACACGTGACGTGTCGATCACGACCGCCTTCGCCCTCTCGATGGCGTTGGCGATCGCAGCACTCGACTCACCGCGCAGGGAGACGTCGATCTCTCCCCACATGCTCACGACGCTCGCGCGGGACTGTTCTTCGAACATGATCCCGCCCGTGCGCCCCCTGTTATCGAATTCCGTGTTGCTCACCTGCATCGCCCCTGTTCATTGCTCCCCGACACGGCCGCCGGAACGGGTCGCCCGACCCCCCGGGCAACTCTGGGAGATTGCAACGCCTTCGTCGCGATCACGGGAAGCCTACATCCGTGAAGATCGCAAGTGGAACAGTCGAGGAGGGTTACATTTCCCCCTCAGGACTGGTATAACTTGGAGTTTCTCCATCCAAACCGGAACAATTCCACCGGGCACATCGGACATATAGGCGCCGAGTTGGACATTCGTTCAAGAAAAAGATTCACCGGATTCAATTCCCGGAGGAACGATTCGGGCCGTCAGGACCCTCCGCGGCTCTGGGATTTCGGACGGTCGGCGCGCTTTCCTTCTCCCATGCGTCGAGCTGCATGGTGAGGGCCTTCGCGAGCTCGAACACCTGCTGCGGAGGAATTCGTACGCGGGAGACCACCCGACCCGGCACGGTGATCGAGGTGACCTCGCCCGACTCCGGGTCCGACACCGGGCTCGGGGGCTGCTTCACGGCGATGAAGTCCAGGATGAACGAGGTCGGCGTGTGCCACACCGAGGCGAAGTCGGCGGGGACACCGGTCTCCATCTCGTCGGGGACGTCGATCTGGAACTCCTGGGGCAGCTCGTCGGACGACACTGGGGCTCCTCGATTGGCCGGGCGGTTCCCCGACCGTACCGTGGGGCCGGTGGCCGCGACAGTGGAAACGGACTCTGGGGACATATGTCTCGCGGGTGCCGCTCGGTCACGGGAAAACATCGCGACCGGCGGCCGGGCCGCGCACTAGACTCGCGCGTCTCCCACCCCGCCTGCCTCCTGGAGGACACCCATGCCTGCCGACGTGCCCGAGCTCACCCGGGAACGCGAGTTCCTCACCGAGGCGCGCGCGCAGCTCGGCCGGATGCGCGAGCGGGTGGCCGCGCTCGACGGCCGGTACGCCGGGGACCGGGTGAGCGCGGACGTGCTGGAGGCGACGCTCGCCCGCCGCATGGAGCAGCTCACCGACGACCCGGAGATCCCGCTCTTCTTCGGGCGCATCACGGCGAGGTCCGAGGGCGGCGGCAGCAGCGACGGCACCGAGACGTTCCACATCGGCCGCCGCCACGTCTCGGACCCCGACGGCGAGCCGATGGTGGTCGACTGGCGTGCCCCGGTGAGCACCCCGTTCTACCGCGCGACGCCCAAGGAGCCGATGGGTATCACGGCCCGGCGCCGGTACGGCTTCGCGCGCGGGCACCTCACGGGGTTCGAGGACGAACCCCTCGGGAGCGCGGACGGCGACGCGGCGGGCCCCGGCGCCCCGGCCCGCTCGGAGATCCTCGAGGCCGAGATCGAGCGCCCCCGCACGGGTCCCATGCGCGACATCGTCGCCACCATCCAGCCCGAGCAGGACGTCATCGTGCGCATGCCGCTCGAGCGCACCCTCGTGGTGCAGGGTGCGCCGGGCACGGGCAAGACGGCCGTGGGGCTGCACCGCGCGGCCTACCTCCTGTACGCGCACCGGGAGCAGCTCACGCGGCGCGGCGTGCTCGTCGTCGGGCCGAACAAGAGCTTCCTGCGGTACATCCGCGACGTGCTGCCGGCGCTCGGCGAGATCCACGCCCGGCAGGCCACGATCGAGGAGGTCGTCGGCACGCACGCGCCGGTCCGGGCGACCGAGCCGGCCGACGTCGCCACGCTCAAGGGCGACGGCCGCATGGCCGAGGTGCTGCGCGCGGCCGTCTGGTCGCACGTGCGCATGCCGCAGGACACGCTCGTGCTGCCGCGCGGCTCGCGCCGCTGGCGCGTGCCCGCCTACGAGGCGCGCGAGGCCGTGGAGCAGGTCAGGGCCCGCGACGTGCGCTACGCGCTGGGCGCGGCCCAGCTGCGCCACGCGCTCGCGCACCGGGTGCTGGTGCAGATCGAGGAGTCGGGCGACGCCCTCGACGACACGGCGTGGGACGCGCTGGCCCGCACCAAGCCGGTGCGCGACTACGCGGCGGCCGTGTGGCCGGCGGTCGAGCCGCGCCGGCTCCTGTTCCGGCTGCTGTCGGAACCCGGCTTCCTCGCGGAGTGCGCGGCGGGCGTCCTGTCCGACGCCGAGCAGCGCCTGCTGGCCTGGGACCGCCCGCCCCGCTCCCCCGGCGCCGCGCGCTGGACGACGGCGGACCTGGTGCTGCTCGACGAGGTGGCCGACCTCCTGGACCGCGCGGAGTCGGTGGCGCACATCGTCGTCGACGAGGCGCAGGACCTGTCCGCCATGATGCTGCGCGCGCTCGGCCGCCGGGCCGCGACCGGGTCGCTCACCGTGCTGGGCGACCTCGCGCAGGCGACGACGCCGTGGGCGGCGGACGACTGGGCGGACGTGCTCGGCCACCTCGCCAAGCCGGACGGCCACGTGGAGCAGCTCACCGCCGGCTTCCGTGTGCCCGCCGACGTGATCGAGCTCGCCGCCCGCCTGCTGCCCCGCATCGCGCCCGGCCTCGAGCCCCCGACCGCCGTGCGGCGCGCCCGTGGTCAGCTCGTGCTCACCGAGGCGCCGCTGGCGGACGTGCTGCCCGACGTCGTGCGCCGCGAGGGCTCCGTCGGCCTGATCGTGCCCGACGCCGCCGTGGCCGAGGTCCGCACGGTGCTCGCGGGGGCGGGGCTGACGTTCGCCGTCGTCGGCGAGACGGACGGGCCGGGCGACCAGCCGATCGATCAGCCGGACGATCAGCCGGGCGACCAGCCGGACGAGGAGCCGCGCACCGAGTTCGACGCGCACCTGGAGCTGGTGCCCGCCTCGCTGGCCAAGGGCCTCGAGTTCGACCACGTGGTGCTGCACGACCCGGCCGGGATCGTCGCCGCGGAGCCGGACCGCGCCACCGGCCTGCGCCGGCTGTACGTGTGCCTCACCCGGGCGGTCACGTCCCTGGTGGTGCGGCACGACGGCGATCTGCCGCCGGAGCTGGGCCGGACGGACTGAGCGCCGGGCGCGTCGCGGGTCAGTCGTCGACCGGCTCGCCCGTGGGGTCGTCGGCGAGGAGCGCGTCCACGGCCGGGCCGCCGACGGGCGCGGCGGACCAGTCCACGAGGCGCCAGCCGCCGGCGGGATCGCCCTCGACCTCGACCAGCCCCGTGTTGGCCAGGGCCGTCTGCTCCGCGTGGTCGATGTCCACGCCGTCCGCTCGGGCCGCGACCCAGGTGCGGATCGCGGCGCCGTGCGAGACCACGACGGCGCTGTCCGCGCCGCTCGCCGCGATCGCCGCCACGGCCTCGTCGTAGCGCGCGAGGAAGGCCCGGCCGTCGGGGCCGCCCGGCATCGGGCGGTCCACGTCGCCCCGGGCCCACCCGAACACGGTCTCGAGGTAGCGCACGTGCGACTCGTGGGTCGCCGCCATCTCGAGGTCTCCCGCCTCGATCTCCCGCAGGCCCGTCAGCGTCACGGGCTCGATGCCGCGCGCCCGGACCAGCGGGGCCGCCGTCAGCGCGGTGCGG
Source organism: Promicromonospora thailandica (assembly GCF_024171955.1). Lineage (GTDB taxonomy): Bacteria > Actinomycetota > Actinomycetes > Actinomycetales > Cellulomonadaceae > Promicromonospora > Promicromonospora thailandica. The sequence goes on from NZ_JAMTCS010000010.1 coordinate 146,385, forward strand.
ACCAGCGAGGAGACGGCGATCGCGTCGACCGCGCGGTCGCGGAGGGCGTCCGGGACGGCGGCCGCCTGCCGCTCGCCGAGCGCCGTCAGGCCGGGTCCGGGGCTCGCGGTGTCGAGGAGACCGCGCACGTTCGAGGGTGTCTGTCCGTGGCGCAGCAGCAGGAGTCGCATGCGGGACATTCTTCCCGACGGCCCCACCGGCAGGGCCGTCGACGCACGCGGCGACGACTTCGTGGGGGGTGGTTCCCGCATCGTGTCCGTTCCGTTACTCTTGGGCGCTATGCGCCGGACGTGGCCCAGCCAGACACGTCCCGCCGGTTGTCCCCCGCCGATCTGAAAGGTCTCCGCCTTCATGGATCCCCAGTCCTCCCCGTCGACGGCCGTGCGCGCCCGCGGCCGCCACCGGGCGGCCCGCCGCCCTGCCCTGCCCGTCCTCAAGGCCGGCACCGGCCAGACCGCGGCCGTCGCGAGCCGCGGTGCGGTGATCGCCGCGGCAGGTTCCGGGGTGCTGCTCTCCCTCATCGCCCCGCCCGCGCAGGCGGCCCCCGCCACCGAGCTCGGCACCGCGCTGAGCGGCAAGGCCATGCAGGGCACGCTGAACTCGACGGACCTCGACGCGCTCACGGCCCAGGCCCGGGAGGCGGTCGCCGCGGCGAACGTCGTCGCCGTCGCGCCGACCGCGGAGCTGAAGGTCGAGAAGACCGCGGTCTCCGTGGTCTCCGCCGCCGAGAACGCGGAGTTCCAGGCCGAGCAGGCCGCCCAGCGGGCCGAGGAGGAGGCCGCGCAGCGGCGCGCCTCCGTGGTCTCGGTCGCGATGCGCTACCTCGGCGTCCCCTACGTGTGGGGCGGCACGACGCCCGCCGGCTTCGACTGCTCCGGGTTCACCTCGTACGTCTTCGCGCAGGTCGGGATCGACCTGCCGCGCACGTCCTCCTCGCAGCGCTACGCCGGGACGCCGGTGTCCTGGGCCGACGCCCTGCCGGGCGACCTGATCTGGACGCCGGGCCACATCGCGATCTATGCGGGCGACGGCATGCAGATCGAGGCCCCGGTCCCCGGCAAGAGCGTGCGGTACACGAGCATCTGGCAGTCCTCGCCGACGTTCATCCGCGTGGCCTGACCGACCGCCATCTCCTGATCCTCCCCGGGGGCGCACCGATCAGTTTCGGGCGCCCCCGAGGTCTGCCCCTCCGACCGCATCCCGACGCGACCCGGAGTGGGACATGACCGCCACGTACACGTTCGACGTCTTCATGAGCCTCGACGGCTTCGGCAGCGCCTCCGGCGACTGGACCGGCTACTGGGGCAAGCAGGGCCCGGAGCTGCTCGAGCACCGCCTCGCACTGTACGAGCCGGAGCAGCGGATGGTCTTCGGCGCCACCACCTTCCGCATGTTCGGCCAGATGCTGGCCACGGTGACCGACCCCGCCGTGGGCGACCCCTGGGTCACGCGGATGCTGGACCTGCCTGCCACGGTGGTGTCGAGCACCCTGGAGGAGCCCCTCGACCGGAACGCGACGGTCGCGCGGGGCGACGGCGTGGACGTCGTCCGCCGCCTCAAGGACGAGTCGCCGGTGCCGCTGCGCTCGCACGGCAGCCTGTCGCTGAACCGGGCACTGCTGGCCGCCGGCCTCGTGGACCGCGTGCAGGTGACGCTCTTCCCGGTGGTCACCGGCAGGAGCGGCGGCGACCCGATCTTCCGCGGCGCCGAGGACTTCGACCTCGAGCTGCTCGAGCGGCGCACCCTCGACCACGACATCCAGGAGCTGGTCTACCGGCCCACGCTGCACGGCTGAGCGGCGTCAGCCCCTGCTCAGGACGAAGCCCGCGTGGTGCAGGACGCCGTCGTGGTACTGGCCGAACGCCCAGAACCCCGTGTCGTCGAGGTAGGTGATCCGGTCGCCGTCGAGCCAGAAGCTGCCGGTCCAGGCGTCGCGGCGGCCGCCGCGGGTCTCGCTGTAGCGGCCGTCGGGCGTGAGGTACTGGGTCATGTCCCGCCGCGCGTCTCTCCAGGCACCGAGCCGTGGGTCGGCCGGGTCGTCGACGCCCCGGTCCCGGACGGCCGCGCCGTCGCGCACCACCACCCGCCCGTCGACGACGACGGCGCGCAGCCCGGCCGGGTCGACCACGAGCATGCGGGTGATGCGGTCCGGGCCGACCGTGCCGTCGACGACCGCGAACGTCGCCGGACGGCCCGGCGTCAGGTCGAAGGCGTCCCGGGCCGGCGGGCTGGGCGCCGCGAACACCGACTCGACCAGGAGCGGCACGACGGAGGCGCCGCTGCCGTCGATCGTCAGGCGCTCGCCGGGCCCGGCGCCGTCGTCGGACGGCGGGGCGGCGATCAGCGGGCCCTCGGTGACCAGGTCGGCGCGCGTCGTGCGCGTGGGTGTGCGGTGCACCAGGGCGCCGGTGACGGTGATCCGGGACGGTGCGGGTACGGGTGCGGGCATGTGCTCCACTCTGCCGCCGGGCGCGCCCGGGCACGAGGGCGCGCTGCTCCTGTGTGCACTGCTCCTGTGTGCACCGCACCCCGGCAGGCCCGTCCGGGCGGCGAGCTCGGTCCTTTACCCAGACCGGTTCCGCGAGATCGGTCGTGTGCACCGAGATCGGTCGTTCGGGCGACCGATCTCGAGGCGACCGACCGAACCCACGCGCGGGCGACGGGGAAGGGACCGATCTGGCGGCGCCGGGCCTCGACCTCAGCGCACCCAGAGGTCCTGGGGTGCCCGTCCCGGGCGGAAGCCGAAGTGCTCCAGCATCGCGGCCGCCTCGGGGAAGTGCGCCGCGAGCGCACCGGGTGTGTGCGCGTCGCTGCCGATGCTGACCGTCCGGCCGCCCTCCTGCGCCCACCACTGCGGGAGCCAGGACCAGAGGCGGCGCGTGTTCATCTCCAGGGCCCGCCCACCCTCGGCGATCGACCGCAGGGCCACGCGGAACGGCTCCTCGAACCGGCGAGGGTCGAACGGTCCGTGCTCCTCGGCGGGCCAGGCGCGCACCGGGTAGTCGATGTGGGTGAACACCTCGAACGCGTCCGACCCGCGCACCATGGCCGGCACCTCGTCGAGGTAGCGCTCCAGGACGACGGCGGGGTCGTGCTCCCGGTACAGCGTCGCCGGCTCGGCGGGACCGCCGCCGAGGTCGAGGGTGTGCAGCGAGCCGAGGACGCGGTCGATCTCGTCACCGAAGAGGCCTGGGTCGAGGATCCGCGCCGTGGGCTCGGCGAGCAGGTGGGGCTGTCCGAACTCGACGCCCGTGCCGATGAACAGCCCGGGGAACTCGTGCCGCACCCGGTCGACGGCGTCGAGGTAGCCGGTCACGTCCAGCGGGTCGTGGACCACCAGGCCGGTCTCGTCGTCGACCAGGTGCCGCTGGTGCGGCATGAGGTCGTCGGCTGCGGCCCGCCACCAGCCGGGCACGTCGAGGTGCTCGGTGAAGTACAGCGCCGGCAGCCCGATCCGCACCGCGCGGGCGCACGTGGCGCGCATGCGCCCGGCGGCCTGCGAGTGCGGGCCGCCGGTGTCCCAGGACCACTCGCTGTGCACGTGGCTGTCGGCGGGCAGTGTCATAGCGGTGCGCCGCCGCCTCAGCGGCTGAGCTCCATGAGCGCGAGCAGCGCGCGGCCGTAGGCCTCGGCGGGCTCCGGGTCGCTGACGACCTGGGTCTCGCCGAGCAGGTCGACCTCGACCTCGTAGGTGTCGCCGGTGCGGCGCAGCGCCCGGAACGTGGACCGCAGCAGGGCGCGCAGCTGGTCCTCACGTGGGAGCCACAGCGCGTCCTCGATCGCCACGGAGTCCAGCGCCCACTCGGTGGTGCCGTTGAAACCGAGGATGGTTCCGGTGGGGTAGACGCGCGGCTCGATGGTCATGGTGCTGACGGTGAAGACGTCGCTCACCAGCTCGGGCGCCCGGACCTGGAACTGGTCGCCGTCGACCGGCGTCCAGACCAGGCCCGCGTCCCGGAGCCGGGCGGCGAGCTCTGTGGAGATCATCCAGCCATTGTCCGACATGACCGGCACGGCCACTCGGTGTTGCAACCGGAGAACCTATCCATTAGCGTTACGGATAGGTTCTCCGCTTGTTCGGACGGCGGAGGCCACCCGACGAAAGGACCGTCATGACCGACACCGACACCGCCGAGGCCCGCCGGCAGATCCCCGCCTTCGTGCGCGCCGACCTGCACCTCATGCACATCGACGGCAAGCGCGTCCCCGCTCTGTCCGGCGAGACGCTGCCCCACACCGACCCCGCCACCGGCGACGACCTGGCCCGCATCCCCCGCGGCGCGGCCCCCGACGTCGACGCCGCCGTGCGCGCCGCACGCCGCGCGTTCACCGACCCGGCCTGGGCCGGGCTCAGCGGGGACGCCCGGGGGCGCGTCCTGCACCAGATCGCCGACGTGATCGAGGCCCACGCGGACGAGCTCGCCGCCATCGACTCGGTCACCATGGGCGCGCCGCGCCGCCTGACCGGCGAGATGCTGGCCGAGGCGAGCGAGATCTTCCGCTACTACGCGGGCTGGCCCACGAAGCTCTTCGGCACCACGGTGCCCCTCGGCGAGGACCGCCTCGGCTACACGCGACGCGAACCGCTCGGCGTCGTCGGCATCATCTGGGGCTGGAACGGCCCCATGGGACAGCTGCCCGGCAAGCTCGCCCCCGCGCTCGCAGCGGGCAACGCCGTGGTGCTCAAGCCGGCCGAGACGGCGTCGCTGAGCACCCTGCGGCTCGCGGAGCTGCTCGCGGAGACGGACCTCCCGGCGGGCGTCGTCAACGTCGTGACCGGCCTCGGGTCGGAGGCCGGCGAGGCGCTCGTCGCCCACCCGGACGTCGCCAAGATCGCCTTCACCGGGTCGACGGCCACCGGCAAGCACGTGCAGAAGGTCGCCACCGACTCGCTCACGCGCGTCACGCTGGAGCTCGGCGGCAAGTCACCGGCGCTCGTCTTCGCCGACGCCGACCTCGCACGGGCCGCGTTCGGGGTCGCCGCCGGGTTCTGCGGCAACGCCGGCCAGGCGTGCGTCGCGACCTCCCGCGTCCTGGTCGAGGAGAGCGTGCGCGACGAGTTCGTCGCGCTGCTGACCTCCGCCATGGCCGAGGTCTTCGCACCGGGCGACCCGTTCGCGCCCGGCACGGTCGTCGGCGCTCTGTCGACCCGGGCGCAGCTCGAGCGCGTGAGCGGGTACGTCGACAGCGCCCGGGCGGAGGGCGCCCGCATCCTGACCGGCGGGGAGCGCCACGGCGACCGCGGGTACTTCTACAGCCCCACCCTGATCGACCAGGTGACCCCCGGCATGCGCGTGGTGCGCGAGGAGATCTTCGGGCCGGTCGGCGTGCTGACGACGTTCACCGACGTGGACGACGCGGTCGCGCAGGCCAACGACACCGACTACGGGCTGGCGGCGTCCGTGTGGACGTCGGACCTCGCCACGGCGCACCGCGTCTCGGCGCGGATCGAGGCGGGCACGGTCTGGGTCAACACCTGGGGCGAGATGAGCACGGGCCAGCTCCCGTTCGGCGGCTACAAGCAGTCCGGCCTCGGGCGTGAGGGCGGGCTCGAGGTGCTCGACGCCTACACCCAGTCGAAGTCGGTGCGCATCGCGCTCTGAGGACCGGCTCTCACGAGGCGGCCGGTCGCTCGGCCGGCCGTTCGGCCGGTCGCTCGGCCGGTCGCTCGTGGTAGACGAACAGGAGATAGCCCGGGACGCTCGCCACGTCGAAGGCGTGGAAGTCCGCGGTCACCAGCCCGCGGGAGTGATGGCGCAGCAGCTTGGTCTCGTGCGTCTTGGGGCGCACGTCGTGCCTGGCCCAGAGGGCCGGGAACTCCGGGCTCCCGGCACGCAGCTGGTCGAGCAGCTCCACCTGGCGGGCCGGCGTGGTCGCGAAGTCCGCGCTGGCCCGCAGGTTCGCCACGGTGGCCTCGGCGGACGCCGCCCAGTCGACGAAGAAACGCCGGCCCTCCGGGTCGAGGAACACCATCTCCAGCAGGTTGGCCGTCTCGGCGAAACCGGAGAACAGCTCCTGGGCCTTCTCGTTCATCGCGAGCACGTCGAGCACCGGGTCCAGCACCATGGCTCCCGCCTCGCGCCACGAGTCGAGCAGCGTGAGCAGCTCGCCCGGTACGGCGCTGAGAGACGCCTCGTCGTGCAGCCGCCAGGCCACTCCGGCCAGGGCGTAGAGGTGGCGCTGCTCGTGGACGTCGAGCCGGAGGGTCCGGGTCAGGGCGGCCAGCACCCGCTCGGACGGGTGGGGTTCCCGGCCCTGTTCCATACGCCGGTAGAAGTCGATGCTCAGGCCGGCGTCGGTCGCGACCTCCTCGCGGCGCAGGCCCGGCACCCGCCGGTGGTCGCCGGCCGGCAGCCCGAGGTCCTGCGGTTGCAGCCGCGCCCGGCGGGTCCGCAGGAAGTCACCCAGCTCTCGACCGTCCACACCTCGGAGTCTAGGAGCCGGCACGGCGGTGGCACGGTGGCTGTTCCGTCGAGGGGGGCCGTCCCGCGGCCTCCCTCTCCCCGCGGTCCGAGGTGAGTGTGGGAGCCATGAACACCACGCACGACACCATGCACAAGAACACCACCACCGCCCAGCTCCTCACCGGGACGCCGCTCGCCGGACGCGTCGCGGTCGTCACCGGAGCCTCCAGCGGCATCGGGGAGGCGACGGCGTTCCGGTTCGCCCAGCTCGGTGCCTCCGTCGCGCTCCTGGCCCGGCGCGGCGACCGGCTCGACGACCTGGAGGACCGCATCCGGGACATCGGCGGTACCGCACTGGCCGTCCCGACCGACGTGGCCGACCGGTCCGCCGTCCTGGCCGCCGCCGAGCGCGTCGAGCGGGAGCTGGGCCAGGTGGACCTGGTCTTCGCCAACGCGGGGGTGCAGCTCATCGCGGGGATCACCGACCTCGCCGTGGACGACTGGGACACGCAGCTGAGCACGAACGTCGGCGGCGTCATGAACACCGTGCAGGCGTTCGTCCGACCTCTCGTCGCCGCCGCGGAGGCAGGCCGTCCGGCCGACCTGGTCACCACGTCCTCGATCGCGGCCGTGCGGATCCTCGAGGGGTTCCAGGTGTACTCGGCCACCAAAGCCTACGTCGCGCAGCTGTCCAGGCTGCTGCGCACCGAGCTCGGCCGGAAGAAGGTGCGCGTCGCGACCATCGAGCCCGGCATGGTCGACACCGAGCTGCCGGACCACGTGACCGACCCCGCGGCCACCAGGCTCATGGCCGACCTGATCGCGCAGATCGACGTGCTCCGGTCGGCCGACGTCGCCGAGACGGTCGCGTTCCTCGCGGCCGTGCCCCGGCACGTCAACCTCACCGAGATCACGATCCTGCCCACCGAGCAGATCATCTGACCAGGACGACGCGACGCGGCCCCCGGGTTCTCGGACTCGGGGGCCGCGTGCCCGTTCAGCGCCGGACCCGGCGGTCCACCACCACCCAGTTGGTCTCCCACGTCGCGCCGCCGTCGGCCGAGAACGCCTGCTCGAACCGCGCCTCGTCGCGGCTGACGCGGGTGACGAGGAACCGGACCTTGATCGGCCGGTCGCCGAGCACGTCGTCGCCGTAGAACACGCCGACCCTGCGGTGGAGGCTGTCGTGGAAGCCGCCGTGGACCGACGGTGTCAGCAGCCCGTCGCGCACGTTGACGAACGTGAGGCTCCACCGGTCCGCCTGCGGTTCGTACAGCCGCAGGTTGAGCGCCTCGAGGGTGCCGGCCTCGCCGGAGACGTCGAGCTCGACGACGTTGGCCCGCCCCTCCGAGAGCGGCTTCACGGTGGTGGTGCCGCTGAACCGGAGCCACTCGTCCGGGGTGTCGGAGAGCGGGTCGGCCAGCACCCGGACGCTGGAGCGCCAGGTCCCGATCTCCCAGCTGTCTCGGGTTGGGATCGTCATAGGTCCCACTGTCGAGAGGAGCACTTCCATGGACAAGAAGGCACCTTCAGGTAACCCCTCTCGCACCAACCCGCTGCCCGGCTGCCCCATGGCCGCTGCGTTCGCGGCCATCTCGTCGAGCGGCTGGTGACCGGGCCGGTGCCCGCCCCCGTGATCTACCGCCTCACCCCGTACGGCAAGACGGTGCTGCCCGTCGTCGAGGGCGTGCGCGTGTGGGGTGAGGCCCACCTGGAGCGGACCGGTGGAGCGGTTCCGGGGTCGGCGCTGAGCTGCGGCGAGATGGTGGGTTAGCCGGGGCCGTCGCTCGTCGCGGCCAGGAGGGTGACGACCAGGTCGCTGACGGGCGTCGGGATGCCGTGCGCGCGGCCACGCCGGGAGACGACGCCGTTGCGGACGGCCCACTCCAGCGGGCGGCCCGCGTCCCGGTCGGTGAGGATGGACGTGCCCTGGTCACCGGGAGGCCGCTGGAAGAGCGCGAGGATCCGCCCGGGGACGTCGTCGTCCAGCCGCGCCCCCTCGGCGCGCGCGACGGCCAGTCCCTCCCCCAGGTACGCGAGCGCCAGGTCCGCGACGTCGGGGCGGGTGAAGACGGCCGAGCGGCGCCCGGTGAGGGCCATGAGCCCGGCGACGGCGTTCTGCAGGAGCTTGCGCCAGGCTGCGGTGACGAAGTCTGGGGACACGTCGACGTCGCACCGGGTACCGCGCAGGGCGTCGACGACCGGCCCGGCCGCCGGTACGTCGGGCAGCGTCAGGCGGACCTCGCCGGGCGCGTGCACGACGCCGTCGTCCTGGGTCCAGGCGGGGAACCAGACGACCGCGGGGACGACGGCGCCGCGCGGCACGTGCGGACCGACGGTCGCCGCCTGCTCGACGCCGTTCTGCAGCACGCAGACCACGGTGCCCGGACCGCAGAGGGCGGCCAGCCAGGGTGCGGCGTCGTCCACCTGGGTGGCCTTGACCGCGAGGAACACCAGGTCGACGACGCCCGCGACGGCGTCCGGGTCCGTCAGCACGGGGCCGGGGACCTCGACGCGCTCGTCGGCGCCCGGCGGTCCGACCCGGAGCTCCACACGCTCCCGGGGTGTGCGGCCGTAGAGGCGGGGCGTGCGGCCGGCCTCGTGCAGGGCAGCCGCGACGGTGGTGCCGATGGCGCCGGGGCCGACGACCGCGACGTCTGGCTTCTCGGATGTCACCGCTGTGACGTTACGCTGTTACACATGGGTTCTTCAACAGGTAATGCCGTTCCGGAGGGCGACGACCCGCTGCGGCGCTGGCTCGGCACGGTCCAGGCGCGCACCGCCGGCCTGGCGGCGAGCGAGGCCAAGGTGGTGGCGCTGCTGCTGTCGGACCCGCTGTTCGTCGGCACGAGCACGACAGCGCAGGTCGCGGCCCGGGCCGGGGTCTCCGCGCCGAGCGTGGTGCGCGCCGCGCGGGCCGTCGGGTTCGCGGGGTTCGCGGAGCTCAAGCTGGAGATCGCCCGCGCCCGCGGCACGGCGGAGTTCTTCGCCCCGCCGCCGACCCTCAGCGGCGGCGACCCGGCGGCCGCCGTCGTGGAGACCTCGATCCGCACGGGTACGGAGTCGCTCACGGCGCTCGGCGGCGCCCTCGACCCGGCAGCCGCCGAGGAAGCCGTGGCGGTGCTGCGGTCGGCGGGGCAGGTGATCGCGTTCGGCGCCGGGCAGTCGGGCACGGTGGCCGCCGACGCGGTGTTCCGGCTGCGCGCGCTGGGGGTGCCGGCCGTGGGCATCCCCGACCACGAGTCGGTCATGATCGCCACCCGCCTCCTCCGGGACGGCGACGCCGTGCTGGTGGTCAGCTCCACGGGCCGGACGACGACCTCCCTCGCCGTGGCCGACGCCGCCTCGACCGCCGGCGCGACGGTCGTCGCGATCACCAACCAGCACGACACCCCGCTGGCCCGGCTCGCCGACGTCGCGCTCGTCGTCGGCGGCGCTCCCCTGACCACGCAGATGGCGGCCGCGGGCAGCCGCCTGGCCCACCTCGTCGTCGTCGACGTCCTGGCCGCGACGCTCGCGCTGCGCGACCCCGACCGCGTGCGCCGAGCCGAGCGCGCGGGCATCGACCTGCCCGACATCACCTGATGCCGCTCGGCACCGTCGCGATCGTGCTCGTCGCCGCGATCGCCCACGCCGCCTGGAACCTGGCCTCGACGTACAAGCGCGGCAGCACGCTCCTGTTCGTCGGCGCCTACACCAGCGTGTCGGCGCTGCTCTGCCTCCCGCTCGCCGTCGTCGCCACCGCCACCGGCGCCCAACCGCTCACCGGACAGCTCGCAGGGGCGTCGGTCGTCTCGGCCGTGCTGCACGCCGCGTACTCGCTCACCCTCCAGACCGGCTACGACCGCGCGGAGCTCGGCGTGGTCTACCCCGTCGCGCGCGGCACCGGCCCCCTGCTGACGATGGTCGTGGCGGTGCTGGTGCTCGCCGAGCGCCCCTCGTGGCTCGCGCTCGCGGGGGCGCTCGCCGTCGTCGCCGGCATCGTCGTCGTCACCGGGAACCCCACCCGGAACCGCGGCCCGCACCCGCTGCGCGGCGTGCTCTGGGGCGCGGCGACCGGGGCGACGATCGCCGCCTACACGCTCTGGGACGCCTACGCGATCGGGCGCCTCGGTCTGGCGCCGATCAGCTACTACACGGGCACGCTGCTGGCGCAGAGCCTGATCCTGGCGCCGGGTCTGGTGCGGGCGCTGCCGCGAGGACGGGGGCTGTCGCGAGCGCGGGGCGAGCTGGTCGCGGCGGTCCGGCTGGACCGGGTACCGATCCTCGTCGTCGCAGTGCTGTCGCCACTGGCGTACGTGCTCGTGCTCACCGCACTGCAGACTGCGCCGGTGGCCCTCGTCGCGCCACTGCGGGAGGCGTCGATCGTGATCGGCTCGCTGCTGGCGTGGCGGTTCTTGGGCGAGGGGGATCTCGCGCGGCGGGTCGTCGGGGCGGTGGTGGTGCTGGTGGGGATCGTGGCGATCGGGGTGTGAGGTGCTCGCCGGTCAGTCACGCCGTGCGTCGATCAGCGCCCGTGCCACGCGGTCGACGTTGTCCGCGAACCGGTGGACGCCGACGACGAGCTGGACCGCACCGATGACCATCATCACGATCCCGACGAACGCGAGCGCGAAGAACACCGCGAACCCGGCGTGGGGCACCAGCACGGAGCCGAGCACCAAGGCGGCCGCACCGCCGAGGAGCAGGCCCAGCCCGAGTGCCAGGGGGTTCGCCGAGGAACGTGCCTCGCGCTGTGCGACTGTGGTGTGTGCGGCGGTGCTCGACTCGTTGGTCATGGGTGAAGGGTGCCATCTCGCAGCCCCGAGAGGCCCAGGAAAAGCCGGCGTGCCCGCGAGAACGTGCTCCTATCATCTCGAGATGGACCTCTCGACCCTGGCCGCGCGCGTCGATGCCGTGTACGCGCGGTCCGACCCGGCCTCATGGCCGGATCCGCATGCGGACCGGGAGCCGTCCGAGGAGGAGTACTCGCGGATGACGCACCCGGAGAGATACGCCATGGTTGCTCTCCGTGCGCAGGCCTGGGTGGAGGTGCTCGGGTCGCTGCCCGGGATCAACGCGGAGCCTGCTGTGGGCGCGTCGCTCGGCACCGGGTTCAGCGGCGGGACCCGCCTGACATCGCGGACGCCCGGGACGCTTCCGCTCCTCGTCCTGGAGCGCGCGGTGCAGGACTTCGACGACGTCCCGGCCGTCCACGTCAGCGTGGACCGGCCCGAGGTAGAGATCGAGCGGGTCCCCGACTGCGGCTGCGACGCGTGCGACTACGGTTCGGCGAACCTGGTCGAGGCGTTCGACGACACCGTCGCCGACGTACTGAACGGGCTCGTCGTGCTGCAGGGTGACGGCTGGCGGGGCACCTGGACGCCGGACGGCGGCGGCGTCTCGGGCGCACCGGGGCTGCCCGAGCTGGACCAGGTGCTGGACTGGGGCGGCCGACTGTTCGCGGGCGAGTCCGTGGCGCTGCCCGAGGGCGTCAACGCGCTGGTGAACGCGCGGTGGCTGTGACCGATGAATTCGCTCCCCCGCACCGGTCGGTGCGCCAGACGGCCTGACTTTTCCGGGGCCTGATCGAAGGAGGTGCGGAGCCCATGCGCACGCTGGTCTACGGCATGAATCTTTCCCGGGACGGCTACGTCGCCGCCCCGGGTGGCGACCTCGGCTGGAGCACGCCGAGCGACGAGCTGTTCGAGTGGTGGCTCCACGAAGAGCAGACGATCGACCTGCTGCTGTACGGGCGTCGGTTGTGGGAGACCATGAGCTCCCACTGGCCGACCGGCGACCAGCAGCCGGACGCCACCCCGGCGCAGGTCGCCTTCGCGCGGAACTGGCGGGACACACCGAAGGTCGTCTTCTCGTCGACCCTCGACACGGTCGACTGGAACGCGCGCCTGTTCACCGGCGACGCCATCGAGGAGATCGCCCGGCTCAAGGCCGAGGACGGCGGCCCCATGCGGGTCGGTGGCGCGACTCTCGCCGCTGCGGCGATGCGCGCCGGTCTGGTCGACGAGTACGAGATCGTCACCCACCCGGTGCTGCTGGGTGGCGGTGCGCCGTTCTTCGCAGGACTCGACGGCTGGGTGAACCTGGACCTCGTAGAGACGCGGACGTTTCCCGCCGGGGTGGTGCTGAACAGGTACGCGACGCGGCGGTGAGGGCCCGGCACCTCGGGCTCGAGGCATGCGGGAGCTCGCGATGCGGTAAGTAGTGCCATGACACCACTGAAGACCTCGCTCCAGCTTGACGCGACCGCCCCAGAGGGTGGGACTGGCGCGCGCAAGAAGGGGTGAGGTCACCGTGACCGATGAAGGCTTCGCCGTCGTGACGACGGTTGCACAGTTCTGGCCCGTCGCCGCGATCGGCGCGGTCGTCGTCGCCATCCTCCGGTGCGTCACGTACGTCGTCCGGAAGCACGTCGACCACAAGCACAACCTGCAGACGCTCGACCGTCTCGCCGCGTTGCCGCCGGCTGTGCGTCGCGACTACATCGCCCTAGAGCGAACTCGTCTGACCGCGACCCGCCCGAGGGCGGAGCGCGGGGTCGATGCGCGCGACACGTAAGACCGTCGGTCGCGAGCGCCCGTAAGGTGTCGAGCATGTGCCCTGCTCCCGCCGTCGCTGCCGCGTGCCGATGAGTGCCGATGAACCAGGGCACCCATCCCGATGAACCGCCGGCCAACGTCCTGGACGACGTGGCCAGGACGGTCGGGGCAGAGGCCACCCTCCTCGGTCGCCTCCCCGGAGGCATCAACGGGGGTGCCGTCCGCGTCCAGCTGGCCGGCCGGGCGGACGCAGTGCTCAAGGTGGCGCCTCGGGCGCACCCTCGCCACCTGGACGAGACGCTGCGCGCTCGGAGAGTGGTCGAGCACATGCGGGGGCGCGGCTATCCCACCCCGGTGTGGTTGGGGGTGGGGGCTACTGCCACCCATGTCTGGCAGGTGATGGACTTCGTCGACGCGGCTCCGGCGTCGGAGCTGACGCCGTCCCTCGTCGGGCAGCTGATGGAGATCGTCGAGCTCCAGGCCGGCCAGGCCTCCGAGCCGTACGACCACTGGTCGTACGCCTGGCGGGTCGCCACCGGTCAGGAACCGGGTGCCGCCGGACAGGACCCGAACGAGACGCCGGAGCAGTCGCGGCTGCGGCGATCCATCGCTGGACTCTCGGAGTACTCACCCGAGGTGTCGGTCCTGGTCGAGCGCCTGCGGCTCGCGTGCGCCGACGTCCCCGCACCACCAGCAGCGCCCGACATGGTCCATGCCGACCTCGCGACTCCCGGCAACGTCCTGGTCCGCGACGGAGTGGTGGTGGCGGTCGTGGACATCGGGAACGCGGGCAGCGGCACGCGAGCGATCGATCTCACGGCGCTCGTCTGGTACTCGTTCCGGGACCCGCTCCTGGACGGCGTCCGAAGGGAGTTGTGGGCGAAGATCATCGATCTCGTCGGGCGACAGAAGGCGACGGTGCTCGCCGCGTCCCACATTCTGCACATGCTCGAGATACCGGTCCGCGACGGGCGGCTCGACGCGGTCCGAGAGGTGGTCGAACGTGGCCACCGTGCTCTCGACGAGCTGAACGCGCATCGCTAGTCGTGGGGCGATGTCTGGACTTGCATCTTCCGTAACGGCATGTGGTCCCGTGGACTCATCACCCACCCCGCTGAGGAAGGCTCCGCACATGTACTCGTCCTTCATCCCGCCCCGCCAGGTCAAGATCGGCGACGCGGCGGCCTTCGTCGGCACCACCCCGCGGGCGATCCGGCACTACCACGAGATCGGCCTCCTGCCCGAGCCCGAGCGGGGAAGCGACGACCGGCGCCGCTACGGCTACGGCGACATGATCCGGCTCCTGTGGATCCGCAAGATGGCCGACGCCGGGATCGCCCTGGACGACATCCGCGACGCCTTCGCCGACACGGCCTCCGGTGACGGCGGCGGTGACATCGCGGGGATCCTGGAGCAGGTGGAGGACACTCTCGCCGCCCAGGAAGCGGAGCTGCGGCGGCAGCGGACCGCCGTGCAGCGCATGCGCACCGAGGGCAGCCGGATGGGCCTGCTCTCCGACTTCGTCACCAGCCGCCTCAAGAGGCTGCCCGACGGTTCCCTGCGCCAGGCGGACCTGGACAACCTGCTGGTGATCGAGCGGATCTTCGGTCCGCTCGGTGCGGCCGTCAACGCCACCCGTTACATCGCCCTGGCCACCCACCCGGATCTCCGGGAGGAGTCCGACCGGGTCGATGCCGCCGAGGAGTCGCTCGATGACACGGTCGCTGTCGATGACCCCCGCGTGGCCCAGGTGGCTGCCCGACGGCACGCCTTCGAGAAGGCGCTCGACGCCGTCATCGAGGAATCTGGTCTGGCTCAGGAGGACGAGGCCCTCTTCGACTCCTGGGACGCCTTGCACCCCGTGACCGCTGATGAGGGTGCCGACGAGGCCGGCCGAAGCTCCGACGGGGAACACAAGGCGATGAGCGCGTTCGAGGCCACCGGAAAGATGCCCTACGACTACTCGCCGGCCCGCCTGCGGTGCATCGAGCTCGCTGCAGAGCTCGCACAGGCCGACTGGGAGGCCGAACAGACTGGCGCTGTGCCTGGCGATCGTCCGTCGAGCGAGTGAGGAGCGGACGAGCCGTTCTGTACGCCGGGTTCTCCCGGAGGGCGTGCCGGTACGTCTCGCGGTGTCCGACGGGTTGGTGGGGCACCGCGAGAACGTTGGTGACTCCGGTGCCCGACGGGCTCAGACGGTGCTCGTGTGTACGGAATGTATACGGGCTGCTCTCTCTGGCACGGCGCCGATGCGAGTACCCACGGGATCGTCAGCAAGTCGTCACACCGTAGGGCCGCGGCAACGTCAGAGAGTCCCGTTACGTTGTACAACATGTCCGAACTTCTGGCCCAAGCTGCCACCATCGCGAACGAGCACCTCGATCCGCGGTCCGCAGCGGCGTGGCTCGACCTGGTTCGCCCGGCCGTCGCGCTGGGCGAGGCTGATCCTGGTGAAGTCGTGGTCGCCCGCCTGGGTGGGCAACCGCGACTGCCGGCTGGGACGCCCTGGCCGGTGTGGGACGGTGTCGGACCGCTGTCGTTCGTCGGTGAGGTTGATCTTGCGGCACTCTCGGCCACAGGCCATGACCCTGGTGTCGCGCTACCGGCGGCGGGTCGGCTGGCGTTCTTCGTCCTGGACGATCCAGGCGTCTACGGCTTCGCCGACGCCGCCCACCTGGACAGCTACCGCGTCCTGTACCTATCCGCCGATGGGCTTCCCGTCGCCGCACCTGCGGGCACCCAGACCTATGCAGAGCGGGAACTGGCCGGGCGGGCCACGCTTACCGCGCCGGACTCCTTCCATCCCATCCTGCCAGGCACTTTCGGCGTGGACGCCCACGCGGACTACCTGGCGTGGCTCGACCATCCCGTCAACAGCGCAGATTTCATCGACGCCATGGGGCGGCTGCGTGGAGACTCGCCTCGCCACCAGGTCGGCGGATGGGCCATCGCAGTCCAAGGACCCGTCGAACTCGAAGCCGCTCACGACGAGGTTCGACGCCGACGCTCGGCGGACAACGGCCTGACCGGCCCACACCGCCCCGATCAGCACACGATCGCCGCAGAGACCGACCAATGGGTGCTGGTGTTCCAGGTCGACTCGGACAACGACATCATGTGGGGCGACGCCGGAACCCTGTACTGGCTCGCCCGTCCCGAAGACCTTGCCCGCGGCGATCTCACCAACATCCGCTTCGTCATGCAGTGCTGCTGAGACGCTTCTCCCCTGCTCGGTAAGAACACCTGTGTTCTCGCTCGTCATCGGTACCAGAGCCACGGATCACGCCACCAGGACGTGCCCCGATGGGCATCGCCGACGATCCGGCTGTCCCAGCCGTGCACTAGCCTGCGCAGGTCGGCAGCGGTGGTGCGCGGTCTCGAAGCAGTTTGCAGGGCCTCCACCATGGCGGGCGCCGACGTCATCCCGCCGGCCCATTCCGGCGATTCCCGGATGCAGTAGTTCGTGGATCGCAGTTCGGACATCTGGCACGGTGTGGTGGGAGCAGCAACGGCCGTGTTGGGGTCCGACGGGCTCGTGCGGACTTCTTGCGGACTGTCCGCGGACTGGCACGGGCCTGCGATCTGCGCGGGAGCAGGCAAGCCGTCGTGGCAACAAGGCGTCCTGCGCTGCAGGTGGGAGCAGGTGGGAGAAGGAATGGCGCTGTCTGGCAGTCGGGGCTTGTTCGCGAAACTCCAGTGCGTCATCGTCCGCCGCGAGGGCCTTCAAGGCGGACCGGGACTCGTCCTGGAAGGCGTAAACCTCGGGCGCGCGGCCACTCACCCGAACAACCAGGGGTTTGGCTTCTCGCAGTGGCGCGCCGAGCCCGCGGCGCAGGGCAGCCGTCGTCTCGATGATCGACCACCCGGCTTCGAGCAGGGATCTAGCCGCGAGTTCGTGTGCGTCCGCGACGAAGGTGTCGATCGACTCCCGGACAGCCGGCCACGGTTGCGGCGCGGTGGTCCCCGTGATGAAGCACGAGCCGGCCGCCCAGCCGTCGTCGGTCCGGAGGATACGGACGACGCCCGTCTCCTCGTATGACGACGGATCGTGCACGAAGTCGTGATCCGGCTCGGTGCCGTCGCCCGCCCACTGAGTCAGGGCAACAGCTAGCTCGGCGACCTCGAAGCGCTGTTCCTCGAACAGGATCGTGCCGCCCCTCGCGCAACTGGAGGCCGGCCTCGACGTAGAGCAGGAGTTCTGCCCAGATGAACGGAAGATCCTCATGCACCTTGGCCTCGACGGCGGTCAAGGCATAGGCGATGTCGCCGTCGTGGGGAAACACCGCTGCGTGGATGGAGGTTCGGCGCACCCGTGCGGAACCACCGGTCGGAGGACCAGGCGTCCGGAAGGATCGGCCACCTCCACCGCGTCGTCGAACTCGACGCCACCCTGATCAAGGTACTGAACCTCGAGCCCGGCGAGCACGCCACCCGCACACACATAGGCGGCGCATGGACCCGGTTCGACGCGAACGGGCGACGACGAAGGCGTGGCCGGTTCGGACGACGCTGACAAGCGGCCAGGGCGCCCTCTTCTTGGTCCATCACGAACAGTTGCGCAGCGTTCGGCTCGCGCCACGGCATCTCGAAGAAGCGCTGCCCGAGAGCACCGAGATCAGCATGGTTCAGGGCACCCGCCCACACCTCGCACTCGGGAGCCTTCCACCCTCCCCATTGGCTGTCCTCCGCACTGGTGAGCAACCTCAGGTACCCCGCTCCGCCACGCTCAGGACTCGATCCGGCGGGGGCGTCTGTCCGTCGCCACTCGCTCAGCGCCTCCGCGTTCTCGTTGTCGTCCACGCCGACCGAGATCATCACGTTCGCCAACCAGCTCATAGCGATCGTTCTACCGGAGCGGACAGCAGGTCACCACAGAGTGAGACCAGACCTGGCCGCCGCGGGGAAGAACGCCGCGTGTTTCGTGTTCTCTGCTGCCCGTGATAGAAACGCCTGATCGGGCGTCTACGCAGGTCGCCCCAGATTTCGATGGATTATCTAGATGGATGTCGACGGGTGGAGGGGCATGCCTGACCTGGAACCGCAGCGGAGCGGGGGCAGGGTCGCGCTGGTGGACCTGACCGGTGCGGAGGACATGACTGCGGCACTGCGCAAGCTGCAGGACCAGTGGGGGCCGGTGGCCCCCGTGGACCTGGAGCCAGGCGTACCGGGCTGGCTCGTGCTGGGGCACGCCGAGGTCATGGAGGTGATGCGCACGGAGAGCGTCTTCGCCCGGAACCCACGGCACTGGAGAGAGCAGCTACCACCGCAGTCGACCCTGCACGCCATCCTGTCTCCGACCGGACGGCGGAACCTGTACTTCGCGGACGGCGCGGAGCACCGGCGGCTGCGGCTCCCGGTGGACGAGGCGTTCGCCAACATGGACGAGGTCCGGACGGCAGCGCTCGTGCGCGTCGTCTGCGCCCGGCTCATCGACTCGTTCGCCGCCAGGGGCAGTGCGGACCTGATGGGCGAGTATGCGGCGGCGGTGTCGTTCCTGGCGGTGTCGGGCATGTTCGGCTTCGACGAGCGGCAGGGCGTCGACCTGTTGCGCTGCGCGAGCGAGATCTTCGGGCACGGCGGCGATCCCGTGTCAGCCCTGGTCCGGATGGACCAGATCGTGATGGACCACGTCATCGCAACCCGGGCGGAGCCAGGCCCGAACCTGACCAGCAGCTTCATCAAGCACCCGAGCTTCGAGGACGACACCGAGATCGTGCACTCGATGGTGGTGGCGATCTGCGCCGCGAACGAGATGCTCGTGACCTGGATCGCCGCGACGCTGCGCCGCATGCTCACCGACCCCCGGTACACCGGCCGCGTCACCGGCGTGCGCCGCGGTCTGGACGACGCGCTCGACGAGACCCTGTGGAACGAGCCGCCCGTGGCGAACCTGCCCGCCCGGTACGCCGTGACCGACTGCACTCTCGGCACCGCCCGGATCCGCGCCGGTGACGCGATAGTGATGGGCGTGGCCGCCGCGAACAACGACCCGCGGGTACGCACCAGCGACGACCTCTTCGAGGCGGGCAACCGGTCGCACCTGTCCTTCGGCGTCGGGCCGCACGCGTGCCCCGCCAAGCGCCCCGGGCGGCTCGTGGTCAAGATCGCGGTGGAGAGCCTCATGGAGCGGCTCGACCTGAGGCTCACCGACCCGGTGGTGAAGTGGGCGCCGTCGCCGTGGTCGCGCTACCCGTCCACGCTGCCGGTGACGTTCACTCCCGAGCGCCAGACCGCCCGCACACCTGCCCGCGTCTGACCTGCCCCTGGAGCGTCGGACGGCATCGAGCGGCCGACGGCATCGACGTGCGCCGTGCCGTTCACGCAGGTCTTCGTGCGCCGTGCCCGTGCGGCGTTCGCCGCCGGGACCTGCATCGTGCCGCATGACCTCGAGGTTCCAGCGTGCCTCGTCGAGGACGGTAGCGACTCGATCTAGCGGTGCTCGGGGCGAGCACCAGCGGCTGGGGACTCAGGCCGTGATGGCGAGGGTCTCCGGGGGCACCGGCGTACGGAACGTCCCGGTGCGCACCCAGGGCTCGACCTCGTCCACCGCGGCCTCCCGAGGCGTCGCACCTCTTCGCCGACCGAGCCGGCAATGACGGTGTCGTTCGTGACGAACCGACAGGGGTCCTCGACACCGGGGTCGGCCTGGAAGGCGGTTGCCGAGGCTGCCAGGACGCGCCAACGACGCATAAGACTACCTACATAGTCACATGCCTGCCTCATGGTCACTTGTTTACGTAATGGTCACACGGGGACCCGCAAGAGCCGCCCGTCCTGCCCGGTATGCGCGTTATGTTTAACGTTGTCCATCGGCAGACGAGATGGTGTCTTGGCTGAAGAAGGAGCCCCAGTGCCTGACCACACCGGTAGATCCCGGAAGACGACAGACGCCGCCGCGGCCAGTTCGGACCGCGAGTTCCGCCGCCGCGTCACCACGCTGATCCGGCACCTGAGCACGCCCGAAGGGCGCGCCGACCCCCACGCCGTCTACGACGAGCTGCGGGCCATGGGCCCGGCGGTACGCATGCCGTGGGGAGCCTGGATGGTCACCTCGCACGACGCGAACCACGAGGTGCTCAGCGGATCCGGCTGGCGCACCGTGGACGCCGCCTGGCGCACCGCGCGCCAGCCGACGTGGGTGCGGCACCCGGGCCTGAAGTTCCTGCACGACTCCG
This sequence comes from Promicromonospora thailandica, assembly GCF_024171955.1. GTDB lineage: Bacteria > Actinomycetota > Actinomycetes > Actinomycetales > Cellulomonadaceae > Promicromonospora > Promicromonospora thailandica. The sequence goes on from NZ_JAMTCS010000010.1 coordinate 166,503, forward strand.
CGCTCGGCACCAACCCGCCCGGGCACGCCGGGCTGCGCCGCAGCCTTGGCTCGTTCGTCTCGCCGCGGTCGGTCGCTGACCTCACACCGCAGATCGTCCAGACCGTCCACGAGTACCTCGACCGGTTCGATGCGGTGCTGCGCGCCGACGGCGAGGCGGACTTCGGGGCCCTGGTCGGCGACCGGCTGCCCATGGCGGTGCTCTGCATCGTTCTCGGGCTGCCGCGCGAGGACATCCCGCTGCTGTGCGAGATGAGCCGCATGCTCTCGAACGTGCACGACCTCGCGCCGAGCAAGGCGCGGATGGCGCAGGCCGACCGCGCGGGCAAGCTGTGGAACGCGTACTGGGAACAGCTCGTGGCCCAGCCCAGGCCCCGGCTCCCGGAGGACTCCCCGCTGGGAGAGTGGCTCGACACGGAGACCGACCCCGCGGTGCGCGCGGTGGCCGGCTCGCAGCTCAACGTCATGATCGAGGCGGGCCTCGAGACGACGACGTCCCTGCTGTCCGACGGCGTGGTGCAGCTCCTGCGCCGGCCCGAGCAGGCCACGTGGATGCTCGAGCACCCGGAAGCCGTGCACGGCGCCGTCGAGGAGCTGGTCCGCTTCGTGTCGCCCGTACAGCTCATGACCCGGTACGCAGCGCAGGACACGGAGCTGCCGGGCGGCATCCCGGTGGCAGCCGGGCAGATCGTGCACGCCGTGGTCGCCGCGGCCAACCACGACCCCGACGCCTACGACTCGCCGCACGACCTAAACCTCTCGCGCCCGCCTCGCCGCAACCTCGCCTTCGGTGTGGGCATGCACTACTGCCTGGGTGCACCGCTGGCCCGTCTGGAAGCGACGACGCTGTTCCCCGAGGTGCTGCAGCGGTTCGATCTCGAGCTCGCCGGGCCAGTGGGCTACGACGAGACCCTCGCCTTCCGCGGAACACGTTCGGTGCCGGTACGGCGGCGACCCCGTCCAGCCGCGACCGCGGGTGCTGGTGCGGCGGTGGCCGCTGGTGAGAGCGCGTCCGCCGCCGGACCCGTCGTGGTCAACCGCGAGGACGCCGTGCTGGTGGTGACCCTCACGCGGCCGGACGGCCACAACCGGCTCGACCGAGCGACGCTGACCGCCCTGGGCGACGTGCTCACGACGCTGCCCGACGACATCGCCGCCATCGTGCTACGCGCCGAAGGGCACCACTTCTGCATAGGTGGCGACCTGGACGAGCTCGCCCAGCTCGCCACCAACGACCCCGACGGCTACCGGAAGCTCGTCGAGCTCAGCGACGAGGTGCTGCGCGCCTGGCGCACCTGCCCGGCGGTGACGGTCGCGGCGCTGCACGGCAACGTCGCCGGAACAGGGCTCGGGCTGGCGGTCGCGAGCGACCTGCGCGTGGCCGCCGAGGACGCACGGTTCCGCGCGCCCGAGACGGTCGTCAGCATCCCGGTGGGTCCGAGCGAGGTGCTGGACCGCCTGGTCGCCGAGATCGGTTCCGGCTGGACCCGCGCGATGCTGCTGCTCGGCGATGCCATCAACGCCCAGGAGGCGCTGGAGGGCGGGCTCGTGCAATCCGTCGTCCCGACCGAGAACGTGTGGGCCGAGGCTAAGCGCCTGGCCCGGCGGATCGCCCGGCGCGACCGGGAGGCCATCCGCGTCACCAAGCAGACGATGGCCCGGCTTCCGCACGACGGCCCCGATCCGACGGAGGGCACCGACGTGTGGGAAGCACCGCTGGCCCAGGCCCTGCGGCGCCGGATCACCCTTGGCAACGCGAGGTAGCGACTCCTCGTCGACGAAAGGCGGCGGGGCCAGCGCCAGTGCTGGCCCCGCAAAGCGCGCCCGAGACGATCGTCAGCACTCCTGTCGGCCCGAGCGAGGTGCGGAGTGAGACCGTGGACACCTACTGGTATGACCATGGCCTTCAGGCCAGGCGACCATGGCGCACATGCGAACGTGATCTCGCGCCTGGAAGCCTCCGGCTGATGCTCCGATGCAGGTCAGGGCCTTAAGAGCGGACGAGCCGGTCTGTACGCCGGGTTCTGTTCCCGCGCGCGGTTGCCCCCGCGCGGGCGACGGTCATCCATCTAGGCCCTGCGTTGCCGCAGGGCTCGAGCGGTCTACCCGGCTGTGCTTCTCGCGAGGAGAATCGGGCGGGCAGCCCTCAAGCACAGCCTGTCTGACCTTGCTCCAGGTGGGGTTTACCGAGCCGCTGCCGTCACCGGCAGCGCTGGTGGTCTCTTACACCACCGTTTCACCCTTACCCCCGGCCGGGGCCGAGGGCGGTCTGTTCTCTGTGGCACTGTCCCGCGGGTCACCCCGGGTGGCTGTTGGCCACCACCTTGCCCTGTGGAGCCCGGACGTTCCTCGGCAGACACCCGAAGGCGCCTGACGCGACCGTCCGACCGACTCGTCCGCAGACGGAAGCGTACCCGAGCCGACGCCCGCCGCACGCCCGCGCCGAACGTAGGAACAGTCGGCTCATGCACCCTCAGACACCGACGACTCCTACGTTCGACGGCCGTGCCGCCGGCGGCGGCGGGGCGGCGCGGCGCGGCGCACCCTGGCGGGCCGCCTAGGCTTGTCGGGTGCTCCTGCTCCTTCCGCCCTCCGAGGGCAAGACGCCCGCGCCCGACGGCGCCGCCCCGCTCGACCTGGCCGCCCTCGCCCACCCGGAGCTCTACGCGCGGCGCGAGGAGATGCTGGCCCACCTGGCGCGGGTCAGCGAGCGGCCGGACGCGCCGTCGGTGCTCGGCGTCGGCGCCGGCCTGGCCGACGAGGTCGCACGGAACACGGCCCTGCTCGAGGCGCCCGCGGCGCCCGCCGCCGAGGTCTACACGGGCGTCCTGTACGCGGCCGCCGGTCTGGCCGGCCTACCCGACGACGCCGCCCGGCGCGCCCATGCGAGCGTCCTCACCTTCTCCGGGCTGTGGGGTGTCGTCGCCCCGGGCGACCGCATCCCCGCCTACCGGCTCGGCATGGGCGTGAGCCTGCCCGACGTCGGCCGGCTCGCCTCGTTCTGGAAGCCCGCCCTCGGCGAGGTGCTCGACGCGCGGGCCGCGGGCGACGTCGTCGTGGACTGCCGGTCCGCCACCTATGTGGCGGCCTGGAAGCCCCGGACCACGGGTGACGGCGCCGCGGAGTGGGTCGAGGTGCGCGTGCTGCGCGAGACGGACGGCAAGCGGACGGTGGTGTCGCACAACGCGAAGCACACGCGCGGCGTGCTGGCCGGGCACCTGCTGCGCCGTCAGGACGAGGCCCGCACCAGCGAGGACGTGCTCAAGGCGGCACAGGAGCTGGTGGGGTCGGTGATGCTCACCGAGATCGGCTCGGGCAAGGACCAGACCCTGATCGAGGCCAACCTGCTGGACGGCAGGCCGCGCGGCCCGCGCACGCTGGAGCTCGTGCTGGCCTGAGGTCGGCCGGCACCGGTCGGCGGGGTGACAATCCCGCCGCCCTCTGGCGCCGCGGGCAACCACCCTGTTGGATGTGCCCTCATGACAAGCCTGACGGGCGCCCGCGTCGCTGTGGCCGCGGCGTTCTTCGCGCAGGGATTCGTCTTCATCAGCCTCACCACGCGACTGCCGCGCTTCCTCGAGCGCTGGGGGCTGGACGAGGTGACCCTGTCGCTGCTCCTGCTCATGATGGTGCTGCTCGCCGGCGTGGGCTCGCTGGTCGCCGAGCGCGCCGCGCGGCACGTGGGCAGCGGCGCGCTGCTCCGGGTGGCGTTCGTCCTGATGGTGGTCGCCGTGCCGACCGTGATGCTCGCGCCCGCGCTCGCCTTCTTCGTGGGCGGCGTGGCCGTCTACGGGCTCGGGCTCGGCCTCGTCGACGCCACCTCGAACATGCAGGCCGTCGACCTCGAGGACCGCTACGGCCGCCCCATCCTCCCGTCGTCGCACGGCTGGTGGACCACCGGCGGCATCACCGCGGCCGTCGCCGCGCTGGCGACCGGCCACCTCTCCCCCGCCACCGGCGCGCTCGTGGCCGTGGTCCCGTTCGCGGTGGCGTTCGCGCCGTTCCTCCCGCTGGTCGGCGTCGTGCCGGACGGCGGTACGCGGGCCGGCGCCGAGCCGGACGTGGCCGTGCCCTGGCGGCCCATCTGGCTGGTCGGCCTGGGGCTGGTGGTGTTCTACATGGTCGACACCGCCGCGTCGGCCTGGGGCCCGGTCTACCTGGCGCGGGCGTTCGACGCGCCCGGCAACCTCGTCGCGCTCGCGACGTTCCCGTATCTCGTGACCTCGATCGTGGTCCGGCTGGCGGGCGGCGCCCTGGTGACCCGGTTCGGCGCCGTCGTGCTGCTGCGGATCGGCGCGGTGGTCGCGTGCGGCTCGCTGGCGCTGGTGGTGCTCGCGCCGACGTGGCAGGCGGCCGTGGCCGGCTTCACGGTGCTCGGCGCGGCGGTGGCCCTCGTGGCACCGCTCAGCTTCTCGGCGGCGGGACGCATCGCGGCGGCTGCGGGCGGCGGCGGTGCCGGCGACCCCGCCGACACCGCCGCCGTCCGCGCGCGGTGCGACGCCGTGATCGCCCGGTTCAACCAGTTCAACTACGTCGGCGCGCTGCTCGGGGCGGTACTCACCGGGTTCGTCGGCGCCGACGACCTACGCCTCGGCTTCGCCCTGCCCGCCGTCCTGGTGCTCGCGCTGGTGCCGCTCGCGCCCGCGTTCGCGCGGGGAGCGCTCGGCCGGCGGTGAGCGACGGGGCGCCCGCCGCTCACCGGAAAGGTCAGGCGACCGGCGACGTCGCCCCCGCGACGCGGACCAGGATGCGGCCGCACTCCTCGCAGCGCACCACGGCGTCGGGCGCCGCGCTCTTGATCGCCGCGACGTCGCCCGGCGGCAGGTCGATGCGGCACCCCTCGCAGCGGTTGCCGTTGAGCACCGCGGCGCCCGTGCCGCCGAGCTGCGCGCGCAGCTTCTCGTAGAGGGCGACCAGGGCGGCGTCGAGCCCCTCGACGGCGCGGGCCCGCTCGGTCGCGAGCGCCGCAGCCTGCGCGTCGAGGTCCGCCCAGCCGGCGTCGCGCTCGGCCTCGACCTCGGCCTTGTCGGCGACGAGCGCGTCGTTGGCGGCCTCGACCTTGGCGAGGGCGTCCTCGTGCGCCTCGAGCCGCTCCATGACGTCGAGCTCGATCTCCTCCAGCGCCGACTGCCGCGCGGCCAGGGAGATGAGCTCGTCGGTGAGGGCGACGGCGTCCTTGGCGCTCACGCTGCCGGAGTCCAGGCGCTGCTGGTCGCGCGCGGCTCGGTTGCGGACCTGCTCGACGTCGGTCTCCGCCTTGGTGAGCTCGCGCTTGAGGTCGGCGACCCGGGTGCGGGACTCGACGAGCGAGGCCCGCAGGTCGGCGATCTGCCCGTCGAGCTCGGTCAGCCGGGCGAGCGCGGGAAGGTTCTTGCGCTGGTGGGCGAGCTGCTGCGCGCGGGTGTCGAGCGCCTGGACGTCGAGCAGCCTGCGCTGGTCCTCGGCTGGTGCGGTAGCCACGGAGGCGTCCTCTCGGGTGGGGTCGGGGGCCCGTCGGTCTCTGGGGTGGTCCAACGCTACCCCGCGCGCGACGGCGCGAGCGTCAGCGGCTGGGGACCTGGCCTGTCCAGGGGTCGGTGACGAGGTCGCTGACGTGGGTCTCGATCGCGAGGCCGTCCGCCGCGAGCGCCGCCGTGAGGTCGTCGGCGGCGTAGCGGAGCCAGGGCCACTCGCTCGCGTAGTGGGCGGTGTCGACGAGGAAGGGGGTGCCTGCGGGTCCGGCGCCGCCCGCGGCCCGGGCTTCGAACTCCGCGCGTTCGCGCAGCTCGGAAGCGGGGTGGTGGCGCAGGTCGGAGGTGACGTAGACGTCGGCGGCGGCGGCGCGGACGGCGTCGAAGTAGCCGTCGCCGGATCCGCCGAGCACGGCGGCGGTGGTGACGGTGGCGTCCGGGTCGCCGGCGAAGCGGATGCCCTGCGCGGTGGCGGGCAGGGCGTCCGCGACGCGGCGCGCGAAGCCGGCGAGGGTGGTGGGTTCGGCGAGGCGGCCCACGCGGCCGATGCCGCGGCTCGTGCCGCTCGTGGCCTCGTCGGCGGTGGACGCGGTGCCGACCTCGAGGGGGCGCCGGTCGGTGATGCCGACCACGTCGGCGAGGGCGTCGGCGACGCCGCGCGGTGCCGCGTCGGCGTTGGTGTGGGCCACGTGCAGGGCGCATCCGCCGGTGAGGAGGCGGTGCACGACGGACCCCTTGAAGGTCGTGGCGGCCACGGAGCTGACGCCGCGCAGGAACAGGGGGTGGTGGGTGACGAGCAGGTCGGCGCCCTGGTCGAGGGCCTGGTCGACGACGGCGGCCACCGGGTCGACCGCGAACAGCACCGTGCGCACGGTGGCGGTGGGGTCGCCGGCGACGAGGCCGACGGCGTCCCAGCCCTCCGCGGTGGACGGCGGGTAGAGCCGGTCGAGGGCGCCGACGACCTGGGCCAGGGTCGGGTGCGGGGCGGCGGTGTGGTCGTCCTGGTGGCCGCTCTGATGGTCGGGGGCGTCGCCGCTGCTCACACGCGGCAGCGTAGTACGCGGGGTCGGCCGGGCGCCGGGCGACGGCACGGCAGAGAAATCACCCCTTCACCAGGACGACGGGGCGTGATCTTGCTAAGTTCCTTCACTCATGGGGGACACCGCCGGACACCGCTTCGGCGGACCATCTGACGCGCCGGACATGCCCGGTTCCGAGCCACCTGGTGGGCCTGTTGATGCGCCTCGGACGGCACGCGCGCGGCTGCTCGCCGCCGTCCGCCGCCGGGCCGACGTGCGCGACCTGCTGCCCTCCCGCTCCGACTACGACCTGCGTCCCCGCACGCTGCGGTCCGACCTGCTGGCGGGTGTGACGGTGGGCGTCGTCGCCCTGCCGCTGGCGCTCGCGTTCGGCGTGAGCTCCGGCGTCGGGCCTGCGGCCGGGCTGGTCACCGCGGTGGTGGCCGGCGTCGTCGCCGCCGTGTTCGGCGGGTCCCACCTGCAGATCAGCGGGCCGACCGGCGCCATGGCGGTGGTGCTCGCGCCGATCGTCGCGCAGCACGGGGTCGGTTCGGTGGCACTGGTTACCCTGCTGGGCGGCGCGCTCGTGCTGGCCTGCGGGGTGCTGCGCCTCGGCCGTGTGGTCACGTACGTCCCGTGGCCGGTGGTCGAGGGGTTCACGCTCGGCATCGCGGCGATCATCTTCCTGCAGCAGGTTCCGGCCGCCGTCGGGGTCGCGGCAGAGACCGGGCACAACACGCTGGTCACCGCGGTGCGGTCCGTGGGGGCGGCGCTGTGGCCGTCGGGTGCGGTGGTCGACGGCACGGTGGTCGAGGGCGTCGTGCACGGCAGCGGCACACCCGCCTGGGTCTGGACCCTGACGGTGGTGGCGGTCGTCGCCGTCGTCATGCTGGTGCTGCCGCACGTGGCGCGTGCTCTGCCCGCCTCGCTCGTCGCGGTCGCGCTGGTGACGGTGCTCGCCGAGGTGCTGCACGCGCCGGTGCCCCGCATCGGCGAGCTGCCCGACGCGCTGCCCCTGCCGGTGCTGCCGGACGCGACGCCGGCCCTGGTCCGGGACCTCGCCGGCGCCGCGCTGGCGGTCGCGGCGCTGGCCGCGATCGAGTCCTTGCTCTCGGCCCGCGTCGCGGCCGGAATGTCCGCGGAGGCCGACCCGGACGCGCCGGCCGACGCCTACCACCCGGACCGGGAGCTCGTCGGACAGGGGCTGGCCTCGCTCGCGAGCGGCGTGTTCGGCGGCATCCCCGCGACGGGCGCCATCGCACGGACGGCGGTCAACGTGCGGACGGGCGCTCGCACCCGCCTGTCCGCCGTCGTGCACGCGCTGGTGATCCTCGCGGTGATCTACCTGGCCACCGGGCCCGTCGGGCGCATCCCGCTGGCCGCTCTGGCGGGCGTGCTCATGGTGACGTCCTTCCGGATGATCGGTGCGCGCACGATCCGCTCGGTGCTCGCCTCCAGCCGCCCGGACGCCCTGACGTTCGTGGTCACTGCCGTGGTGACCGTCGCGTTCGACCTGATCGTCGCCGTGCAGATCGGGCTCGTGGTCGCGGCGTTCTTCACGCTGCGGTCGCTGGCCCGGGCGACGTCGGTGCACCGCGACCCCCTGCCCGGACCCGCCCGTGAGGGCGACGAGCACATCGCCCTCTTCCGGATCGACGGAGCGATGTTCTTCGGGGCGGCCGACCGCATCCTCGGCGAGGTCACGGCGGCGTCGGTGCGCGACGACGTGCTCGTCGTGGTGCTGCGGCTGTCCCACCTGCGCGTCATGGACGCGACCGGCGGCCGAGCCCTGGCCGACCTGGTGGCCGAGCTCGAGCGACGCGGGATGACCGTGCTGGTCAAGGGCGTCCAGCCGGAGCACGGAAAGCTCCTGCGTGCGGTGGGACTGCGCCACGCGGTGCGACCGGACGAGGCCGTCGAGCTCGCGCGCGCACGTGTTCGGGAGGCGCTGCTTCGGGGAACGCGAGGCGAGGCATAGGCTCGTACCGTGACCGAGCCAGCATCCCCCACCCCAGAGTCCGCCCCGGCGGAGACCGCATCCCGCATGAACGTCGAGTCGTTCAACCTGGACCACCGCGTCGTCTCCGCCCCCTACGTGCGGCTCGCGGACCGCAAGCAGCTCCCGGCGGGCGACGTGATCGTGAAGTACGACGTGCGCTTCACGCAGCCGAACGTCGCCCACCTCGAGATGCCGACCGTGCACTCGCTGGAGCACCTGTTCGCGGAGCACTCCCGAAACCACTCGGACGCCGTCCTGGACTTCTCCCCCATGGGCTGCCAGACCGGGTTCTACCTCATGCTGCAGGGCGACCCGGCGTACGAGGACGTGCTGTCGCTCATCGAGGCGACCCTGCGCGACATCCTCCGCGCCACCGAGGTGCCCGCCGCCAACGAGGTGCAGTGCGGCTGGGGCGCCAACCACACGCTGACCGGGGCGCAGGAGGCCGCGTCCGTGTTCCTCTCGGCGCGCGGCGTGTGGGCGCAGGTGTTCGACGAGGGCGCGCCGGGCGAGGCGTCGGCGGCGGACATGGCCGCACGGGACGCCGCGGCGCGTGCGGCGGCCGTCCGCGACGCCACGGAGAAGGGCATCCCCCTGCGCGGGGCCGTGCCGAACGACCTCCCGGCCGACGGCAGGACGACCGAGCAGTGAGCGCCGCCGCACCCGTCGCCGTCGTGCTCGTCGCGATGGACGACGAGGCCGCACCGTTCCTCGAGCTCGCGACCGAGGTGTCCGACGCCGAGACCGTCGGCAACGCCCAGTTCCGCCGGATCACGCTGTCGGACAGGCCCGTGGTGCTGGTCCGCAGCGGGATCGGCTTCGTCAACGCGACGTCCGCCGGGGCGGGCGCGCTCTTCCGCCACGGCGCGAGTGTGCCGCTGATCAGCGCGGGCAGCGCCGGCGGCCTCGCGAAGGACGTGGCCGTCGGCGACGTCGTGCTGGGCACCCGCCTGGTGAACGCGGACGCCGACGCGCGCGCCTTCGGCTATGCGCTCGGCCAGGTGCCGGGGATGCCCGAGGCGTACGCCGCCGCCCCGCAGCTCGCCGACGCCGTCCGGCATGCGCGCACCGAGGACGTCGTGCTCCGCGAGGGGACCATCGGCTCCGGCGAGAAGTTCGTGACGGCCGAGCTGGCGGCGCGGCTGCGCGACGACTTCCCCGACCTGCTCGCGGTGGACATGGAGTCGGTCGCGCTCGCCCAGCTCTGCCACAGCTTCGGCACGGACTTCGTGTCGGTGCGGGCGGTCTCGGACCTCTGCGCACCGGACGGCACCGAGTTCCTCACGCACGTGGACGACGCCGCCCAGCGGTCCGCGAGCCTGGTGACGGCCGCGATCGGGATGCTGACCTCGTCTTCCTGACCGTGCTCAGCCCTTGGCGTCCGCGTAGCTCTCGGTCACCGCGACGCTGAGCGGGAAGTCGACGGGGAAGTCGCCGAACAGGAGCCTGCCGGCCTCGTCGGCAGCTTCCCGCACCTCGTGCGCGACGGCGTCGGCGAGGTCGGCGGGGGCGTGCACCACCACCTCGTCGTGCAGGAAGAACACGAGGTGCGGACGGCGGTCGAACGGCGCGGGGGCCAGACCCGCCGCCGCGACCGTGCTCTCGCCGAGGGCCCAGAGCCGACGCCGGATCGAGGCGATCCAGCACAGTGCCCACTCGGCCGCCGTGCCCTGCACCACGAAGTTGCGGGTGAACCGGCCCCAGGACCGTGTCTGGCTGCGGGCTCGGGACTGCGCGTCGGCCCCCGCGTCCTCGTCGAACGCGGAGCCCTGCACGGCCGCCCACGAGTCGCCGGGCGGCGGGGAGCTGCGCCCGAGCCGGGTCGTGACCACCTCGCCCCGCTCCCCCGCCCGGGCAGCCCGCTCGACCAGCTCGATGGCCTGCGGGAACGCTCGGGCGAGCCGAGGCAGCACTTGCGCGCTGACGCCCGTGGTGCCCCCGTACATGGCGCCCAGCATGCCGACCTTCGCGTGCTCCCGGGTGTCGACCGCGCCCGCCGCGACGATGCCCGCGTACATGTCGGTGTTCGCACCGTCCTTGCTGCGGCCGGCAGCGGCCATCCGCTCGTCGCGTGCCAGGGCGGCGAGCACCCTCGGTTCGAGCTGCGCGGCGTCGGCCACGACGAACGTCCAGCCCGGGTCGGCGACCACCGCACGGCGGACCGTGTGCGGAAGCTGCAGCGCACCCCCGCCGGTGCTCGCCCACCGGCCGGTGACGACCCCGCCCACCACGTACTCCATGCGGAAGCGCCCGTCCGGCGCCCAGGTGTCGAGCCAGTTCCAGCCGTTGGCGGTGTACAGGCGGTAAAGGCCCTTGTACTCGAGCAGCGGGGCGATCACGGGGTGGTCGAGCTTCTCCAGCTCCCACTTGCGCAGGCTGCGAGCGCCCACGCCCGCGTACTCCATGGCGCGCAGCAGGTCGGGGTGGGAGTCGGGGTTCAGCGTGGGCGGCGCGTCGAGGGCTTCCCGGATCCGGTGGGCCAGGGCCTCCAGCCGGGCCGGCCGGGCGCCCGGCCGAGGCCGCGGGCCCAGCGCGTCCGTCAGGATCTGGTCGTGGACGTCACCCCGCCACGGCAGCCCGGCGTGGTGCATCTCGGCCGCGGCGAGCGCCCCCGCCGACTCGGCCGCGAGCAGCAGCCGCAGACGCCCCGGATCGGTGCTGTCCTTGATCGCGGCGAGCTGTGCGACGAGCTCCGCGACAGGGTCGAGCGGCCCGGGGGTGTCGTCCGTCGCACGCGACCCGGTGCCCGGGCCTCGGTGGGTGCCCGGTCCGTCGTCGTCTCGGTCGGCGTCCCTGCCGGTGTCACTCCTGTTGTCACTGCTGTCGGTCCTGCCCGCGTCTCTGCCGTCGGTCCTGCCCGTGTCTCTGCGGTCGGTCCTGCGATCAGTCCTGTCCTCGGTCCTGCCCGCGTCTCTGCCGTCGGTCCTTGCGGGCCTGCCGCCATAGCCTGCCGCGGCACGGGCGCCGAAAGCGGAGCCACGCGCTGCCGGGCGTGGTGCGGCGACGATCTCGCCGAGCTCGAAGAGTGGTTCGGCCCCGGGGTGCCGGTCCGGCCGGGTGAGCGCCGCCGCGGTCGGCCCGCCCGGGGGCGGGACGGGACTGAGCCTGTCCCAGGCGGTGGGCCCCGCCTCGGCGAGCGCCGTGTGGGCGGTGAGAGCGGATGCGCGCAGCACGGCGTGCGCGAGTCGGAGGTCGTGCGCACGGTCGATGCGGACTCCGTCGGCCAGGAGGCCCGGGTACCAGCTGTTCGTGTCGTCCCAGGTCCAGCGGGTCTGTCGCGTCTCGTCCGCGGCGACCTCCCGGGCCAGTGCGGTTCCGTCCACGACCCGCGCAGGCTCCTCGGGCACGCCGGTGTCGGACACCGCCCGTAGGCCGATGCCGGAGCTGTCTCGCGAGACCACCGTGTGCATGGACCCCAGTGTGCCGTGAGCCACTGACATCGGGAGGTCGGCGGACCGTTGGTCGACCCGTGCATGAAAAGTTATCCACAGATATCTAGATCGCCTGCCATCAGGAACGCCTGTTCGATAGTGTCGAGGAACCGCGGACAGGCTGCGGCAGGGGTTCGAGGGGGTGACGAGATGGTGCTGCGGGACCCAGGTGCGCCCTCGTCAGACACGCGCCCGTTCGAGGAGATCGTCGCGGACCTCCGGATACTGACGCAGGAGCTGATCCACACAGCCGGACCGCTGGCTTTGAACGAGGCGACGACCGCCGGCCCGTCCGGTATCGGTCCTCGCCTCGCCGCCGCCTCCCCGGAGCTGCGTGCGCTGTGCGTGCAGCTCGACGTGCTGCGTATGACCTGGCTGCCACGCATCGAGTCCGACGGACTGTGGGCGCTCGACGGCTCCCGGACTTTCCGGACCTGGCTCGCCCGGCGCGAGAAGGTGACCCTGCGGACCGCGAGCCGGGAGGTGCTCACCGCCGAGCGGCTGCTCGCGCATCTCCCGGCCACCCTCACCGCCGCCCTGGAGGGCCGGATCGGGATGGACCAGGTACGGGCGATGGTCGACGTGGGACCGACGTCCGAGGAGCGCCGGAGGGCCCTGGCGGCGCCTATCGACCCGGCGCCCATCGATCCTGATCCAGTGCCGACCGGTGACGTGGCGGGCGCTGATGGTGCGGGTGCCGACACCGGCATCGACGGCGCGGAGGATGGAGAGGGCGACGCGGTGGACGGCGGCGCTCCGGGCGACGGCGCTCCGGGCGACGGCACCTCCGACGGTGGTCCGGCCGGGGACGTCTCGGATGCCGGAGCCTCGCCGTCGGGCGCCTCCGGACCGACCGGCGAGGAGGTGCTCCTCGACCTGGCCGATCAGCACGGCCCGCTCATGTTCCGGCGGCTCGTCGACCGGTTCGCGCAGGTGGCCGACCCCGACGCCGACGAGCGCGGCTACAAGGTCGCCTCGGACCGGGAGCACCTCGACGTGGCCAAGACCTTCGGGGGCTACCACGTCCACGGGTTCCTCACCGACGAGCACGGCGAGGCACTGCGCGCCGCGATGGACTCGGTGATGGGCGCCCCCACGCCGGGCGACGACCGCAGTCCCACCCAGCGGCGCGCCCAGGCCCTTGCCGACCTCGCCCGCACCGTGCTCGACAACGGCCGCACGGGATCGGGCGCCTCCGTGCGGCCGCACGTCACCGTCACGGTGTCGTGGACCGAGCTGAACCGCCTGACGACTCGGTTCGCCCCGGGCAGCTCGGTGACCGTCGGCGGCACCAGCACCACCGGCTCGAAGGTCGGCGAGGCGGTGCTGTTCGACCGATCGACCGGGCCGGCGGGCGCCGGTTCACCGCTGACCGACGTCACCGCGGCGCCCCCTCGCTTCGGCATCTCCGGCTCGCTGGTACCCACCGCCACGCTGCGGCGGCTGCTCTGCGACTCGGCGGTGACACGTGTCGTCTTCGGGGCGGACGGGCAGGTGCTCGACGTCGGACGGGCGCAACGGACCGTCACCGGGCAGATGCGTCGCGCCGTGATCGCCCGGGACAGGCATTGCGTCTACCCGGACTGCACCCAGCCACCCGCGCGCTGCGAGGTGCACCACGCCGAACGCCACTGGGCCCAGGGCGGGAGCACCAGCGTGTCGAACTCGGCCCTGCTGTGCTGGCACCACCACGACCTGGTCGACACCACCGGGATCGCCATGCGCTGGACCGGGAACCCGGACGGAGCCCGACACTCGGGGTGGACGTTGACGGATCGACACGGCCGCGAGATCCGGCCGATGGGTCGTTCCTCCAGAGCGACCCTGACGGAGCGGTCCGCATGACCGGCGGGGGCGGTCGTGCGGGCGCCCGCCGGTTGAGCAGGGAGCACGGTCATCCGGAAGCACGCCGGGCGACCGGCGTAGCGACCGGCGCGGTGACCGGCGCCGTGACCGGCCGGTGCCGGATGACGCGTCCGCGCCGCAGTGCCGCGGGGCCCGCGGCCACGCCCGGCTGGTCAGCCGGTCACATCGACCACCGCCTTGGCCCGGCCCACCACGAAGGCGGCCTGCAGTACCACCTCGGGCGACAGAGTGGTACCAAGGAGTCCCCCGGCGGTCCGCTCCACCGTGACCAGTCCCAGGTCCCGGGCAAGGTTGCGGGCCTGCTCGACGTCGGACCGTTGCCGGGCGGTCAGCGTCGGGCGGCCGGTAGCCGCGACCGCGACGAGGACATCGCTCAGCAGAACGGTCACCCGTCGCACGGGACTCGGCGGTGCGGCGGGCGTCCGGACCGTCCGTGCGCCGGCCGTTTGGGTGCGGAGCTTCCGGATCCGGCGGCGCCAGAAGTCCCAGTAGCTGCGCTCGAGCGACCAGGCGGGCGTGATCGTGGGGCTGACGAGTCGGATCGCCGCCTTGTCCCGCACGAACAGGCCGACCGGCTCGTCCCGGCCCTCGCGGCGCTCGATCGTCACCGCCACGAGCCGCGACCTGACCGACAGCAGCGTCTCCACCGCCGACTCGTCCGACACCGGCAGTCGCAGCAGCCGGGACTCGCCGTCGGAGGCGACGATCGTGAGCGTCATCTCCTGGCGCACGTCGTCGATCCCGACGTCGCCGACGTCCCGGACCATGACCAGCCTGACTCCGGCCGGGCGGCGCCCGAACCCGACGACGTCACGCGGGCGCACTCCCGCGCCGGTGCGTTCGGCGATCGCCCGCAGCTCGTCCAGGTCGAACCCGTCGCCGTCGAGCCGACGGAGCACGGGCCGTCCGCCCGCGCCCAGGGCGCCGTCCGGCGTGATCCGGACCGAGGGGAGGCTGAACGGCCCCTCGCAGAGCGCGCTCAGGGACCGATCCCACAGGAGGGGGGAGGTCCAGCTCCGACGGAACCGCAGGTCGGTGCCCGCGGGACGCCCGGTCACGACCTGCCGCACCCGCCCACCGGCGTGGCCCGCGGGCGTGGTCGATCGCGCGTCCTGGTGGGCGCCCAGGGCGGCGCCGACATCCGGGCCGGTACCTACACCTGGGCGGGTTCCCACGTCCGGACCGGTGCGCGCTCCTGCGTCCACGTCCGACCTGTTGCGCGAGCTCGGGCCGATGCCTGCGTCCGAGGCCGCGGGCGATACCGCGTCCGAGGCCTGATCGGAGGCCGGGTCCGACGCCAGATCGGACGCCGGATCAGAGGCCGGGTCCGACGCCAGATCGGACGCCAGATCGGAGGCCGGGTCCGAGGCCGCGTCCGGACCGGCACCCGCGTCCCAGCCCAGGTAGGCGAGCCCGCGGGACCCGCTCTGGGACGTCCACCACCGGACACCGAGGGGCACCCAGCGGTCGACGGTGATCTCGTCGTCGGCGTCCTTGCCCGTCGCGGAGACCCATTCCCGGGACGCGCCGCCACCGGCACCCGCGCGGTCTCCAGCTCCCGCACGGCTGCCACCCGGTGCTCGCTGGGCGTCTGTCCCCGTGACCGCACCGTCCAGCGTGCGCTGCAGCACCTCGCACATGCCCCAGACCTCAGCGAACGTGTCGAGCAGGTCGGACTCGGTGACGGCGTCGTCGCGGCCCGCTAAACCCGCGACCTGCCCGCCCGCGACGCGCAGCAACCCGTCGAATCGCACCGTGCCCACGCGGTCGAAACCGGCCAGCCGTACCCGTCCGGCGAGCAGGCCCAGCGACTCCGCGTCGTCGGGGCCGAGGTGCGAGAGCCCGCCCGACATCAGCCGGGCGACGACGTCGCGCACCTCCGCGAGCGCCTCCCGTCGGCGGCGCAGCACCGCCGGGGACGGCGGTCGTGCCTCGGCCACGGTCGATGCCGGGCCGGCAGTGAGGGCCGGCACGGCCGTGCCACCGGAGAGAGACCCAGCGGCCTCCGGCCCGACGGCGACCGACCGCCCGCCACCGGAGCCATCGTCGGCTCCGACAACAACGGCGCCGCCCGCACCCGATCCGCCGCCCCCCGGGACGCCGACTCCCGGGACACCGGCCCCCGACCCGCCGGCACCCGGGCCACCGCTGTCCGGCCCGCCAGCAGGCGCGACCCCAGCCGCCCACAGGCATGCCGTCAGGACGTGCTGGCACACGCCTGCCGTCGGGCACGCGCACGAGACGGCCGCCGGTCCGCGGCCGTCGACCTGGACGGTCGCTCCCGCCACGTCCAGGACCGCACCCTGGGCGTCGGCGGAGGTGACCGTGACGGCGTCGTCGGCCAGCGCCTTGCGCGCCCTGCGCAGCAGGCCGGCGTTGCCGAGTGCCTTGAGCGCGTCGTCGCCGAGGCCGGCGTAGGGCGCGGCCCAGTCGTACGTCGGCTCCACGATGGTGTCGGTCACGTGAGCACCTCCCCCAGCCACTCGGCGAACCGTTCAGGCGTGAGCGCGGCGACCTCCATGCCGCACTCGGCCAGCAGGCGTGCCGTGCCGTGGTCGTAGGCGGGCTCTGCGGCCTCGTCCAGCGCGGCGAGACCGAGCATGGTCACGCCCGACGACGCCATCCGCCGGACCCCCGCGAGCAGGTTGGACACCGATCCGCCCTCGTAGAAGTCGCTGACCAGCGCCACGACGGTCCGCGACGGGTTGCGCACCTGCTGCTCCGCGTACCGCACGGCACGCGCGATGTCGGTACCGCCGCCGAGCTGCGCCGTCATGAGCACGGTGACGGGGTCGTCGGCCACGTGCGTCATGTCGACCACCGACGTGTCGAAGAGGTAGAGCTGCACGTTCACCCCGGGCAGGCCGGAGAGGATTCCCGCGCACACCGCGGAGTACAGCAGCGACGGCGCCATGGACCCGGACTGGTCCACGAGCAGGATGACGTCCCAGGTCAGCGTGCGCTTGGCCCGCGCCGAGAAGCGGACGTCCTGCACGGTCATGCGACCGTCGGCGTCGACCCGGCCGAGGTTGGCCCGGAGGGTGCGCTTCCAGTCGAAGTTCCGCGCGACGCGGTGCATCGAGCGGCGCGACCGGTCGATACGGCCGTTGACCGCCGTGGCGAACCGGGGCCGCAGTCGCCGCACGATGTCGTCGACGACCCGCTGGATCACCCGGCGCAGGCCCGCCGCCGCGCGGTCGTTCAGGGACCCGCGCACCTGCAGCATCGCGACGGCCAGCTCACGCGAGGGCTCCAGGCTCTCGATCGCCGTGTCGTCCTGGAGCAGCTCCGTGAGACCGTAGCGGCTGACGGCATCGACCTGCATGCGCTCGAAGGTCTCGCGCGGGAAGAGGCTCCCGGCCTCGCTGAGCCAGCCGAGCGCCGTGACGTCCACGCCGTGCGGCTGCGACCCGCCGAGACCGGCGCTCCGCCCGGAGCCTCCGCCGGCACGGTCGCCGCCTCCCGTCCGGTGACCCCGGGCCGTGTACTCGCGGTCGTACAGGTAGCTCAGGGACCGCTCCAGGCCCTGGTCCTGCTGCCCGACGGACAGCTCGTCGGCCGCGTACCGGCCCAGCACCAGGCGCCAGCGCCGGGCCGCCTCGTCGTCGGCGGCTGTGCAGGTTGTCATGCCGGGCGTTGCAGTGGGGCCGGACGGCGCCGCCCCCGGGTCGATCACGTTCACGCTGTTCCTCTCCTGTCCCGTCCGGCGGTCCCCCAGCCGGCCAGGCCGTCTCTCTCCAGCACGGCCGTCAGCTCCTGCTCCAGGGCCAGGCCGACGGCCAGGTCCTCCTCCGCGAGCGCCACCCGCACGTCGACCTGCTCCACGCGTGCGCCGGTCCGTTCGGCGACGCGTCGCGCCAGGCGGTGCGTCTCGGTGGGACGCAGCCAGGTGAAGGCCCGCCGCAGGTCCGGCAGCACCGCGAGGAACGCGTCGGCCTCGAGGGTGCGCAGTGCGCCGTCGACGGCGTCGAACATCTCCGGGGTGTGCAGGATGAGGTCGGGGGCGGCGCGCATGACGCCGCCCAGGAACCGCACCGCGATTCCCGGGTCGGCCCCGGCACTCAGGGCGCCGCGGACCCGGGCGACGAGCACGTCGTCGGGCACCGTCCCGTCGGTGAAGCCCAGGGCGAGCAGCGCGCCCGTGACACCGGGGGCGGTGGTGTCGCCGTCCCGCAGGCGCCCCATCTCGCGGACGACGGCGAGCCGTCCGGCCGCGCCGGGGTCGACCGCGTCTGCCAGGTCCCCCGCCGTGCCGGCTCCGGCCTCCGCGGCTCGACGCCGGGCAGACGCCGACGCACCGGGGCCGTGCACCCGTGCCGCCGCGGTGTCACGCAGGAGGGAGCGCAGCGCGATCAGGGTGCCGACAGCGGCGTCCTCGTCCTCGGCTCGTACCTTGCCGACGTCGCCGACCAGGTACGCCGCCGTCGCGAGGGCCTGGTCCACGAGGTCCAGGAGCTCGTCGGCGTGCTCCTGCGCACCGAGCTCGACGCGTGCGTGCCACAGGCCCAGCAGGCGGCGGGCACCGGAGACGACGGAGTCGAGGTCGCGGTCGGTGTCCATCGTGGTCCGCAGCAGGGAGGTGATGCGGGGCAGGTGCGTGCCCATCCCGATCACGAGGGTCTGCGCGACGAGCCGGGCCGCGGCGTCGACCGAGGCGCCCCCGCCACTACCACTGGCCGACTCCGTCAACCGCGCCTCCGCCTCGTGGAGGCGGGCCACGGCCACGGCGTCCAGCGTCGCGCCGAGGTGGACCAGCTCCACGAGCCGGGCCTCGACCAGGGGGGTCCAGCAGTACCGCCACTCCTCGGTGACGAGATGGAGGCCGCGGCCCGCGACGTGGTCCGGCCCCGACACGAGCTGGCCGAAGCCCGAACCGACGAAGTCGAGCAGCGCCAGCACCTGCCGCCGCTCGCGGTGCGAGGGCGTGCGCCGGGCGTCGAGCCGGGCGGTGCGCGGCATCGGGTCGTCGACGGCGAGCCGCACGGCCTGCACGCGCGCGCGGGCGTCGCGCACGAGCGGCGGCGACGCGTTCCCGGGCGGCAGGTCGCCCAGGGCGCGTCCCCCGAAGACCTCCGCGATCGCCAGGCCGAGCGGCCGCTCCGGCTCCCCGGGTCCGCCGATGCCGCCGTCGTCCTGCACGTAGCACGACCGCATCGCGTCCAGCAGGTCGGTGCGGCCCGGGAACGCCCGCTCGCGCAGGTCGGCGAGCCGGGTCGCCGCTTCGGCCGCCGCGGTGACCTGCGGCAGGCTCACGGCGTGGCCACGGTCGGCCGCTCCGCGGGCGACGTCGACCAGCACCTCCGCGGCGAGGGCACCGGGGCCGACAGGACCTGCGGAGCCGGCACCCGCACCACCACGACCGACACCGCCACGGCCCCCGGAGCTTCGCGCCGCGGACCGCCCGCCCGAACCCGCCGTCGCGCCGGCCTGCCCCGGCGGGGTGTCGTCCAGCCCGAGCTCCCGCAGGTGCGCGGCGTGCAGCCGCTCGTAGTAGCCGGGTGACGGCATGCCCGCGCCGTAGCCGCGCAACCCGTCGAGGCGTTCGTGGTCGTACCGCACCAGCCAGGCCTCGTCGGGTTCGGGTGCGCCGTAGCCGGCCTCAGGCTGCCGGTCGCGGACCGCTGCACCGTCCGGCGCGCCCGACAAGGCCTCGACCAGGGCGAGCGTGTGGAACGCCCCGGTCACGACCAGGACCGGCCCCCGGGACGCCTCCGCCGCATCCCCGGCCGGCCCAGCACCCGAGCCAGCAGCACCCGAGCCGGCACCCGTATCGGCATCCCGTCGATCCAGCGCCTCCGCGATGCGGGCCGCCATGCGTGCCTCGCGGTCGAGGGAGCCGTCGGCCGCGAGCACGCTCTGCTCGTAGTCCAGGCGGGCCAGGGCGGCCCAGGCGAAGACGTCGTCGAAGAGCGTCCGCCAGTCCGCCAGGGCGCTGCTGGGGCGGGTCTCGAACAGGTGGTCCCACACCTCGTCGTGGTCTCGGCACCCGAGCCGCCGGGCGAGCGTCGCGACCGCCTCGGAGTGCGCGAGGTACCGCTCCGACATGAGGGTGCGCGCGAACGGGTCCTCCTGACCCGAGACGGCGCGCTCCTCGTCCGACCGCTCCCCGAAGGACCGGTCGATGAACGCCAGCCCGGCGCCCACGGCCTGCCCGGCGCGCAAGGCCACCCACTCCGGGGAGAAGGACGCGAGCGGGTAGAAGCCCGCCCCGGCATCGAGGCTGAGCACCGCGACGGGCGGTCGCGTGGCCTCGTGCAGCAGGTCCGGCACCAGCCGCGTGAACTCCTCGGGCCCCTCGATGAGCACGACCGAGGGACGCAGCTCCTCGATCGCCACCCGCACCGCCACAGCGCACGCGGGGCTGTGGTGCCGGACGGGAGCGAAGTAGACGCCGCGTTCGGACCGCAGCGTCCGGACGGCCCGCGCGGCGGAACGCAGACGGCCGGGGGCGGCCTCCCACAGGGCGTCCGTGGCCCCGGCCGTCACCGCCACAGCGACTCCGCCGCGCCGAAGAACGCCTTCCAGCCCGCGTCGTGGCGTGCCCGCTCCCGGACGACGTTGTCCACGTAGTGCCGCAGCCGCCGCGCGTCCTCCTCCTCGCCCTTGAGCGCCACCCCGGCGATCTGGCGGGCGACCTCGGCGGTGGTCACGGTGCCGTCGCCCAGGTACCGCGCCTCCAGCGACGCCGCGACCGCGACGTTGACGGCCTCCGCCGTGGACATGACCGTCTCGGGCCGCTTCACGGGTGCGCCCTCGCGGGTACTGCCCGTCCGCAGGTCCTGGAACACGGTGACCAGCACCTCCAGCACCTCACGGGGCACCTCCGGGCTGTCGCCGCGCGGCCCGAGCTCCGCCTCGAGCTGGCGCTGGACGAGCTCGATCTCGAAGTCCCTGTCGCGCACGGGTGCCACGGTCTCGAAGCTGAACCGCCGCTTGAGGGCGGCCGACATCTCGTGCACGCCGCGGTCCTTGAGGTTCGCGGTCGCGATGACGGTGAACCCCGGGCGGGCTGCGACCCGGGCGTCGGGGCCGAGCTCGGGCACCATGAGCTGCTTCTCGGACAGGATGGACACGAGGGTGTCCTGGATCTCCGGGGCGCAGCGCGTGATCTCCTCGAAGCGCACGACGCGGCCCTCGCGCATGCCCGTGCAGACCGGGGAGGGCACGAGCGACCGCTCGCTCGGCCCCTCGGACACCAGGAGCGCGTAGTTCCACGAGTACCGCACGTGGTCCTCGGTGGTTCCGGCCGTGCCCTGCACCGTCAGGGTCGAGCTGCCCGACACCGCGGCCGACAGCAGCTCGGAGAGCATCGACTTCGCCGTGCCCGGCTCACCCACGAGCATCAGGCCCTGCCGCCCCATCAGGGAGACGACCGCGCGGTCGACCAGCGGGTCGTCGCCGTAGAACTTGCGGCTGACGCCGAGCTCCTCGGAGCCGACGACGAACGCCCGCACCGCCCGCGGGCTGAGCCGCCAGCCCGGCGGGCGCTCGTGCCCGCGCTCGGCGTCCCAGGCGGCGAGCGTCGCGAGCTCCCCCGCGTGGCGGACCTCCGCGGGCGGGCGGATCTCTGGCCCGGCGCCGGAGCCGGCAGCGGTGCCCGCGGGGATGGTGGTGTCGGTCGTCATGGCGTCCTTCGGTGATCGCATGCGGAGAGACCACGACAGCCCAGGTCAGGGCCACTGAGGTCAGCGTGCGATCAAGGTAGCGGGAGTCACTGACACGCCCGCCGGGCCGGGCGGCCGGCACCAGACGCCCCGGCAGACGCCCGCAGCCGGCGCATGCTCAGACGAGCTCCGCGACCCCCGCGTACGTCGCCTGCGCGGGCGCCCCGGCCCACGTGTAGACCTGGACGACCAGCCCGGCCGGCGTCGCCTCGCTGCTGACCAGACGCAGCCCGGCAGGAGCGCCGCCGTCGGGAAAGAGACGCCTGCCCTGCCCGACGACGACCGGCGCGACCACGATCCGCAGCTCGTCGACGAGGCCCGCGGCGAGGAGCGACTGCGCGAGCCGGGCGCTCCCGTGGATCTGCAGCTCCCGGCCCGGACGCCGCGTGAGCTCCGCGACCTGTGCGGCGACGTCACCGGACAGCACCGTGGTCGGTTCCCACGAGCCGGCGGCGAGGGTCTGTGACGCGACGTACTTGGGCAGGCTGTTCATGAGCGTGGTGAACGGGTCGGCCGGGTCGGTGATCTGCGGCCAGTCGCGGGCGAAGGCGTCGTAGGTGCGCCGGCCCAGCAGCAGCCCGTCCGCCAGACGGAGCCACTCCACGGTGCGGCGCACGAACACCTCGTCCATGTGCGGCACGAGCCACCCGCCCCGGGTGAACCCGCCGCTCGTGTCCTCCTGCGGTGACCCGGGCCCCTGCGAGACACCGTCGAGGCTCACGAACTGCATCAGGACGAGCCTCATGCCCTCACCTCCACCAGCGCGGCGAGCTGCCGGGTGACGGTGCCCCACCCGTCGTGGAACCCGAGCTCCTCGTGCCGGTCCCGGTCGGCGGCGTCACGGTGCAGCGCCGTCGCGCGGTACGCCGTACCGTCCGGGTGGTCCTCCATGGTGATCACGGCGGTCACGAACGACGTCGGCGCGGGACGCCAGCCGGCGACGAGCGCGTCGGTGAACACGATGCGTTCCAGCTCGTCGACGGCGAGGAAGCAGCCCGTGATGTGCGGGCCGAACTCGACGCCGTCCTGGCTCAGCTCCGTGCGGAAGGACCCGCCCGGGCGCAGGTCCAGCTCCCGAACCCGGCAGACCTGGGGCGCCGGCACCCACCACTGCTCGAGGCTCGCCGGGTCGGCCCACGCGTCCCAGACCGCGGCCCGCGGGGCGCGGATCACGCGGGAGACCGTGAGGTCGAGGTCGGGACGCCCGCCTTCGCCACGGGTCGTGGTCGTCATGAGCGCGCCTCTTCCTCGCGTGCGGCGGTTTCGCGTGCCGTGGTCTCGCGCGCCGTGGTCTCGCGTGCCGTGACGAACTGCTCGAGCCGGTCCGTGCGCCCCTCCCAGAGGCGCCGCTGCTCGTCGAGCCAGCCCGCGACGACGTCGAACCGCTCCCGTTCGAGCGTGCACGTCCGGACCCGGCCGACCTTGTGCGACCGGATCCAGCCCGTGCTCTCGAGGTACCGGATGTGCTTCATGAACGACGGGAGCGCCATGTCGAACGGTGCCGCCAGCTCGCCGACGCTCGCGGGCCCCGCGCCGAGCCGACCCAGCACGGCGCGCCGGGTCGGGTCGGCGAGCGCCTGGAACGTGCCGTCGAGCGTCGAATGCTGAGCCATATGGCTAAGTTACTGACGCCCGACGGTAAGCGCAAGGGCTCAGTGTTCCTGCACGCGCAGGAGCGGTCAGTACTGGCTCTTCTTCTCCCAGTCCGCGTCGAACGCCCCGCCCTCGGCCACGGTCACGTAGTCGCGGTAGGACACCGCGAGCAGCACCCGGGGCACGTCCTTGACCGCGATCCGGCCGTTGTCGTTCCAGGTTCCGGTACGACGGAACACGAGGTGCCGGACGGCGGCCGTGATGTTCTCCTCGGGCAGGAACGCACCCGTGAACTCGATGTCGACGGTGATGCCGAGCGACGGGTACTCCCTGCGGTAGGCGGAGAACCAGCCGGCGTCCTCCGCCTGCGAGCGGGTGTAGCCGAGCTTCGTGGCGCGGCCGCGGATCGTGTAGGAGTCGCTGAGCCAGCCCTCGTGCGTGTCGATCACCCGCGCGTCGGCGGGCAGGTCCGGCAGGACGACGCTCCCCTCGGCACCGAGTCCCTGGTCGAACAGCGGCGTGATCTCGTAGTCCGCGAGGTGCGCGCGCCACGCCGGCGCACCGGTCGCGGCGTCGTCCCCGAGGGTCGCCGCGTGCACGAGGGAGACCACGGCCGTGTCCGGCACCGTCACGTCCTCGTCGTCGACACCGATCAGCGCCCCACCGTCGCCGGGCCGGAACGTCACGGTCGCGGAGGCCCCGTCCGCACCGGGCACCTCCGCCGCCCACACCAGGCGGGCCGCGAGCCGCGCCATCAGGGGGTGGCCCAGTACGAACTCCGTCCAGTCGGAGAGGCTCCACGTGCGGCCGGTGACCATCGCCTCGGCGAACCGCTGGGTCTGGAGCGCCACCACCGCCTTCAGCTCGGCGCGCGACTCCTTGAGCTGCCGCTTGGCGTCGGTGTACGCCTCGTCGTCGTCCGACGCGCGCTTGGCCGGCAGCGCCTTGACCACCTTGCCCGCCGGGTTGCGCAGCTCGAGCGTGAACGCCTCGGTGATACGCCCGGTCACGACCCGGTCGCCGTCGGGTGCGCCCAGGTCGAGGCGCAGGATCCCGTCGTCGTCGAAGCCCGCGGTCTGCACCGTGCGGTCGGCGAGCTGGTCGGCGTCCCAGCCGTTGCGCTCGGCGATGTCCTGCGCCAGGGCGGTCGCCGTGTCCTGGACCGTCCGCTGCTTGAACCGGCGCGAGACGGCCAGGAGCTGCTGCACAGCGGCGCGGTCCCCGTTGGCGGCGAGCGCACGCACCAGGTACTCCGCCTGCGCGCGACGGCCCTTGTGCGCGGAGAAGTAGTGCTGCGCGGTCGTCGCGAGCTGTCCGCCCGGCATCCCGACGGTCAGGGCGAGCAGGCCCTTCTCCTGCGTGGCCGACCCCAGGTAGGTGGCCTGGTGGTCCCGGTAGAGACCCTTCCAGATGTCCTCGACGGACTTGGCAGCCTCGGCGGCGTAGTACTCCGGGTACTGCTTGACCATCGACTGCAGCCGGTCCCACGTGCCCTGGGCCAGGCGGTCGGCGTGCGCGCGGGACTGCTCGGCATCGGGACCGCGGGTGTCCTGGGCCACCCAGGCGCGCAGCACGAACGACCCGAGGGCCGCCCGCGAGGCCGGGTCCAGCAGCCCGACGTACCGGGCGATCAGGCCGTCCCCGCTGGGCGACCTGAGCTTCGTGGCCAGGACCACCCACCAGCGCACCACGTCCGCGGGCACGACCTCGCCGGGCGCTCCGTCACCGGACCTGGCGCGCGCCGCCCAGCGCACCTCGGGCAGCTGCTCGAACGGGAACCAGGCGAGGCTCGCAGGCATCCTGCCCCGGAGCCCCTTGGCGGCCTCGGCCTGCAGGACGTCGGGCGCGAGGTCGGCGGAGATGTCGTCGCCGAGCGTCTCCAGGGCGGTCAGCAGCGCCGCCCGAACCTCCTCGCGCCGCTCCGTGCGCAGGGCCGCGCGCAGGGCCGGCACGGCGGCGGGGTCACCGATGCGCGCGAGCCACGCCGTGGCCGACGCCCGGACCTCGCCCTTGCTGTCGGAGAGTGCCTGCTCGGCCAGGGTCCGCGCCCCCTCGTGGGCCTCCAGGACCTGCTGGGCCGCGAGCCGGTGCGTCTTGCCCGTGCCGAGCGCGAGCGCCGTGAGCCGGGGCAGCAGCGTGGCCGGCAGGGCGGGGAACTCGCGCAGCACCGCGAGCGCCTTCGCGGCGCTCTCGCTGCCCTCGCCCGTGCGCAGGTGGCGTTCCAGGATCTCGGGGCGCTGCGCGAACCAGGGCCACGCGACCCGCGCCGGCACCTCCTGCGCACCCCACCAGCGGTCCAGGACCAGCTCGGCGACGATCTGCTCGGCACCGGCGATGCCCGCGCGGTCCAGGCCCTCGTGCAGCTGACGCAGGTCGGTGAGCTCGCCGAGGTTCTCGCGCAGGCTCCACATCAGCGCGTTGTTGTCGCTGCGGCCGGTGTGCACCAGGGCGTGGAGCCGGATGGCGAGCATCAGGCCCTTCCCGGCGAACCGGTCGCGACGCCTGTCCGTGAGCCAGCGGACGAGGGGTGAGCTCTTCAGCTTCCTGGCAGGTGCGGCGGCGGTCAGCACGCGCGGCAGCGCCTCGACGTCCTTGGTGGTGATCTGCTCGAGCTGCCTGAGGTTGCTCTCGGCCGACCTCAGCAGCCAGTCCGTGCCGCCGCCGCTGCGGTTCTTCCTGATCTGCTCGAGGTTCGCCCGGGCCTCGACGGTCGCCTGCTCGACGTCGGCCCGCAGCCGCTCGGCCCAGTCGTCCTCGAGCACGGGGTCGAGCAGCGGCTCCCAGGCGGGCAGGTCGACGACGACGTCCTCCTGGGGCGACTCGAGCGCCCGCGCCCGTTCCACGGTCTGCTCCAGGAGCTTGAGCCGCGCGCCGTGGCCGGCCGCCGCCCTGCCGGTCTGGTCGCGCAGTGCGGCGAGCGCGGTCTCGCACGCGACCAGGCCGCCGTCGAGCGCGGCGAGGCGGGTCGCGGCCTCGCCCAGCCGCCCGGACGGCGTCGTGGTCAGGAAGGGTGCCAGCAGGGCCACCTGCTGCGTGTCCGGGAGGGTCGCGAGGTGCTGGAGCGCGGCGGCCCGCACACCCTTGGCGGGGTCGACGGCGAGGGCGGCCGTGATGCGCGCCAGGTCCCCCAACCCGGCCGGTCCGGAGCCGCTCTCCGTGAGCCGCCGCCCGATCCGGCCGAGCAGCGCCTCCTTGCCGGGGGCGGTCAGCGTGGGCGCCAGGTCGGCGACGACGGCGACGTGCCGCGTGACGTACTCGTCGAACGCGGCCGAGGCCACGATGCCGTCCCGCGCGTCGGCGTGCCAGGACCTGCTCCTGGTGGCGCGGTGCACGATGCCCACCAGCACGGTTCGCGGGGCGTCGCCGGACGGGACGCCGCCCTCGCTCGCGGCCGCCTCGTACTCCTGGGGGGTCCAGCGCTCCCGGACGGCGCCGTCGCCGTTGCCCGAGCCGCGCCGGCCGGACCCGACGTGGCCGGTGTCGTGCAGCAGGAGCGACAGCCACTCGGGCACGCCCGGGATCTCGACGGTGTCGCTCACCTGGGCCAGCAGCCGGGAGAGCCGGACCACCTGCTCGACGGGGGCGGCGGCGTAGAACCGGCGGCGGGCGTGGAGACCCTTGTCGGTGGTCCAGCCCTTGTGGGCGGCGGCGACCTGCTTGACGAGCTCGGGCGAGATCCAGCTCGACCAGTACTGCACGCGACCCGGCTGGCCGAGCAGCCGGTCGACGTCCTCGGTGCCCGCCGCGGCCAGGCGCGTCAGGACCTCCGGCGTCGTCCCGTGCAGCACGTAGCCCGTCGCGTCCTCGTGAAGACCCCCGCCGAGCAGCGCCAACGGCGCCAGCGCCTCCGCCACGCCCCGCGCCGTCTCGTCGCCGCCCCGCACCCGGTCCATCAGCTCCTGCAGCATCTCGCCCCATCACGTCGTCGTCGGTCACCAGGGCAGAGCTCGCCCCAGGAGTGCACTGCTCGCAGCAGCACGCGCCACAAGGTAGTGGTGACCTCTGACACGCCCGCGGCGAGCCGACCGGGACCGCCCGGCCGGCCCGCCCGGCCGTCACGGTGTGAGGCGGTGCAGGTCCCGCGGGAAGGGCGTCACCTCGCGGACGTTGGCCGCCTCCACGAGGCGTGCCACCCACCGTTCCAGCCCGATCGCGAACCCTCCGTGCGGCGGCATCCCGTGCCGGAACGCGGCCAGGTAGGAGTCGTACGACGCCGGGTCCTCACCCCGGGCCCGGATCGCCGCCACGTAGTCGCCGTGCCGGTGCAGCCGCTGCCCTCCGGTGACCAGCTCGAGGCCGCGGAACAGCAGGTCGAAGCTGTTGCTCCACCGGCCGCTGCCGGGCTCCGGGTGCGTGTAGAAGGGCCGCTTCGCCAGGGGGTACCCCTCGACCGCCACGAAGTCCGACCCGTGCTCCGCGAGCGCCCACTCCCCCAGGGCGCGCTCGTGCTCGGGCGCCAGGTCGGGCTCGTCCGCCGGCGCCCCCACCAGCTCCAGCGCCCGGGAGAAGTGCAGCACCGGGAGCTGCTCGGGCACCTCGGGCACCCGGACGCCGAGCCGTGCGGCGGCGTCCGACCCGCGGACGGCGTCGGCCATGCCTGCGAGGACGTCGCGCAGCACGGCGAGCACGTCCCGGTGGTCCCGGACGAACCCGAGCTCGACGTCGAGGGAGCGGTACTCCGCGAGGTGCCGCACGGTGTCGTGCGGCTCGGCCCGGAAGACGGGACCCACCTCGTAGACCCGCTCGAAGACGCCGACCATCTGCTGCTTGTAGAACTGCGGCGACTGCGCCAGGTAGGCGGGCCTGCCGAAGTAGTCCACGGCGAACACGTCCGCCCCGGACTCCGTGGCCGAACCCACCAGCTTCGGCGTGCAGACCTCGGTGAACCCGGCGGCGTCGAGCGTCGCCCGGAAGCCGCGCAGGCTCGCCGCCGCGACCTCCCAGTACGCCTTGCGGACGGGGTGCCGCCAGGCGACGGCGGCGTGGTCGAGCAGCGTGGGCAGGGACGCGGTCGGCGCCGGGCGCCAGAGCTCGACGGGCGGCGTCTCGGCCGCGTCGGTCAGGGGTTCGATCACGAGCTCCGCGGCGCCGGACGCGGTGACCTCCACCCCGCCCGGACCCTGCGGGTTCGCGGTGACCGTGCCGGTCACCGCGACCGTCGTCTCCTCGGGCGGCACCCGCCGGTCGTCACCCCGCACCACGACCTGGGCCAGTCCGGTGCGGTCGCGCAGCACCAGGAACGTGACGGTCGCGAGCTCGCGACGCCGGTGCACCCAGCCCTGCAGGCGCACGACGGTACCCGGCGGCACGGCGGGAAGGTCGGCGGCGAGCGTCCTGGGCGGGGTGGTGCTCGGGTACGGCAAGGGTGGTCTCATCATTCCTCCTGCAGAGCGAGAGCCCTGGAGGAGCGGGCGGGGGCCAGGTCGCGGTGCCACCACTCCTTTGCCGGGAGACCCCGGCCTCTCGTCGGTACGCCGCACGCGCGGGCCGGGCGTCCGCCCGGGTCACCCGGGCCGAGGGTCGTCACGCCTCACGCTCGCCGCGGCCCACGCTATGTCCGACGACGCAGCGCCCGCCACCTCTTTGCGCCCGCGGACCCGACGGCGGGGCCCGGCGGCAGGCCGGGACCCCGCCGGACGAGCCAGGGTCAGCCCCAGCCCTGGCCGGACTGCTGCTGCGCCCCGCCCTGCTCCTCGCTACCCTGCTCCTCGCTGCCGTACCCGGCCTGCTCCTGCGTGCCGGACGACTCCTCCGGCTCACCGGACTCGCCGACGGCGCCCGCGAGCCCGGAGGCCTCACCGGCCGGACCGCCCTCGCCCTGCCCGTACGAGCCGCCCTGCCCGTACGAACCGCCCTGCCCGTACGACTCACCCTGCGCGGACCGGGTGAAATTTGCCCGGTCTTCCTGCAACGTACCCACGCCCCACAGGGCTCGCCACCAGGACCGGCGAGCTACACCGGTGTGGCTCCGGAGCCGCGGAACCCCGGGGATCCGAGCCATCGGCGCAGGGCGGCGGACACGGCGTCCGCGTCCTCCAGGGGCACGAGGTGGCCGCGGTCCGGGAAGGTGACGACCTCGGGATCACCGGGCAGCTGCGCGCGGAGCCGGTCCGCCTGCTCGAACGGGATCCACGGGTCGGCGGTGCCCCAGCCCACCCGGACCGGGCAGCGCACGTCGCCGAGGCGTTCCGCGAGGGGCCGGGTGTGATCCGGCGAGAGCTGCGCGATCTGCCGGTAGAAGGCCGCCTGACCCGTCTCGTCGAGCCAGGGTTCGGCGAGCCGTTCGACGACGTCGGCCGCGAGGGCGTGGTTCGCCGCCCCTGCGACGTACTCGCGCACGAGGGCGCCGTGCAGCGGACGCGGTACGGCCGCGAACACCTCCTCGTGGCGGGCCACGAGACGGAAGAACGGCGAGCCCCAGGGTTCCAGCGTCACGACGTCCAGGAGGAACAGGCTCGCGAGGTCGACGCCCTCGAGCAGGTGGGCGCCGAGGGCCACCGCGCCGCCGATGTCGTGCGCCACCAGGTGCGGCCGCTCCAGCGACCAGTGCCGCAGCAGGGCGGCCAGCCGTCGCCGCTGGGCGACGAGGTCGACGGGGTGCGCGGCGTCCTTCGCCGAGGCGCCGTACCCGGGCATGTCCCAGAGGAAGACCCGGTGGTCCCGGCTCAGGGCGCGCGCCACGGGCGCCCACACGCGCGCCGACCACGGGGTGCCGTGGCAGAGCACGACGTCGCCCACCGGGGGCCGGTCCGCCGGCTCGAGCACGTAGGTGGCCACGCCGACGCCGTCCTGCCCGCCGGCACCCGGCAGGTCGACGACGACGGGCGGGGGCAGCTCTGTCAGGGCATCGGGCCCAGGATCAGTGACATCAAGCATCCGTCGACGTTAGCCCGGCGCCGGGCACGACCGGGTGAGCACTGGGTAGACGAGGTAAGGCCCACCTAACTAGGATCGCGACGTGATGACACCCTGTCAGCACGTCGCCGTCGTCAGAGGAGACCCCGTGAGCCTGCCCGTCGAGGAACACGCCCCCGTCCCCCTGTCCACCCTGCTGCGCGAGGGCACCCGCGCCGCCCACGGCGAGGCCAACTCCGAGCAGTTCGTCGAGCAGCTGCTGTCGGGGGCGCTGACCCGGGCCGCCCACGCCGACCTCTCGGCCCAGCTCCTGCCCGTCTACGCGGCGCTGGAGGAGGCGAGCACTGCGCTGCGCGACGGCCAGGGCGCCGCGCTGCGCGACGGGCGGGACGACGACCGCGGCGGCGCCGGCCTGGTCTTCACCGAGCTCACCCGCGTCCCGGCGCTCGAACGCGACCTGGCCTACCTCTACGGTCCGTCGTGGCGCGAGGAGATCCGGATCCTGCCCGCCACGCGGGCGTACGC
This sequence comes from Promicromonospora thailandica, assembly GCF_024171955.1. Taxonomy (GTDB): domain Bacteria; phylum Actinomycetota; class Actinomycetes; order Actinomycetales; family Cellulomonadaceae; genus Promicromonospora; species Promicromonospora thailandica. Next base: position 196,904 of record NZ_JAMTCS010000010.1, read on the forward strand.
CGACCACGTCCGCGAGGTCGGCGGCAGCCTGCCGCACTACGCCGCACACTCCTACACGCGCTACCTGGGTGACCTGTCGGGCGGGCAGATCGTGAAGCGCATGATGAAGCAGCACTACGGTCTGGACGAGGAGGGCGTGGCGTTCTACACGTTCCCCGACATCCCCAAGGTCAAGGTCTTCAAGGACGCCTACCGCGACGCACTGGACCGGCTCGACCTCGACGAGGCGGAGGTGGCCACCACGCTCGACGAGGTGCACCTGGCGTTCCGGCTCAACCGCGCGGTGTTCACGGAACTGGCTGCCATCCACTGCTGACGACGCAGGTCGGACGTCTGACATGTCACACGTCTGTCTTGTCACAGCCCGGACCGTCACGTCCCGGCCGGCTGCGGTGTCAGATGGAGTATGCACACCACCGAACGTCGCATCTCCACGACAGCGCTCGTCATCGGTACGGGCGGTTCCGGCCTGCGGGCCGCCATCGAGCTCGCCGAACAGGGCGTGGACGTCCTCGCGCTCGGCAAGCGCCCCCGGATGGACGCCCACACCTCGCTCGCCGCGGGCGGCATCAACGCGGCCCTCGGCACCATGGACGCCGAGGACAGCTGGCAGCAGCACGCCGCCGACACCATCAAGGAGAGCTACTTCCTGGCCAACCCGCACACGGCGCAGATCGTGGCGCAGGGCGCCGCCCAGGGCATCGCCGACCTGGAGCGGTACGGCATGGCCTTCGCCCGCGAGGAGGACGGGCGCATCTCGCAGCGGTTCTTCGGCGCGCACACCTACCGCCGCACCGCGTTCGCGGGCGACTACACGGGCCTGGAGATCCAGCGCTCCCTGGTGAACCGGGCCACGCAGCTCGACATCCCGGTCCTGGACTCGGTCTACGTGACCCGGATCCTGACGCACGACGGCGCCGTGTTCGGCGCCTACGGCTTCGACCTCACCGACGGCACGCGCTACCTCATCCACGCCGACGCCGTGATCCTCGCCGCGGGCGGGCACAACCGGATCTGGCGGCGCACGTCCTCGCGCCGGGACGAGAACACCGGCGACTCGTTCCGCCTGGCCGTCGAGGCCGGCGCCCGGCTGCGCGACCCGGAGCTGGTCCAGTTCCACCCGTCGGGCATCCTGGAGCCGGAGAACGCGGCGGGCACGCTGGTCTCCGAGGCGGCGCGCGGCGAGGGCGGCATCCTGCGCAACGCCGTGGGTGAGCGGTTCATGGCGAAGTACGACCCCGAGCGGATGGAGCTGTCCACCCGCGACCGGGTGGCCCTGGCGGCGTACACGGAGATCAAGGAGGGCCGCGGCACCGCCAACGGCGGCGTGTGGCTCGACGTCTCGCACCTGCCGCGGGAGACGATCATGACCCGCCTGCCCCGCGTCTACCAGACGATGCTCGAGCTGCAGATGCTCGACATCACCACCGACCCGATCGAGATCGCCCCCACCGCGCACTACTCGATGGGCGGGGTGTGGGTGCGGCCGGAGGACCACAGCACCGAGATCGACGGCCTGTACGCGATCGGCGAGGCGTCCAGCGGCCTGCACGGCGCCAACCGCCTGGGCGGCAACTCGCTCATCGAGCTGCTGGTCTTCGGCCGCATCGTCGGGCGGGCCGCCGCGGCCTATTCGGCCGGGCTGGAGGCGCAGCGCCGCTCGCACGACGCCGAGGACCGTGCCCGCGCCGAGGTCACCGACCTGCTGGCCGCCGACGGCCACGAGAACGTGCGCGCCCTGCAGCGGGCGATCCGCGACACCATGACCGAGCACGCGGGCGTCGTGCGGGACGAGGCGGGGCTGCTCGCCGGCCTGGCGGAGCTGGCCGAGATCGAGGAGCGCGCCACGCACGTCGGCGTCCACCCCGACATCGCGGGGTTCCAGGACCTGGCCCACGCGTTCGACCTCAGGGCTTCCCTCATCGCGGCGCGCGCCACGCTGGAGGCGGCGCTGGAGCGGCGCGAGACCCGCGGCTGCCACAACCGCAGCGACTACCCGGACGTGGACCCCAACCTGCAGGTCAATCTGGTCTGGTCGCCGAAGACCGGCGTCGTCCGCGAGGAGATCCCCGCCGTCCCCGACGAGATCGCGGCCCTGATCGCCGCCCAGGAGGTCTCGACGGCGGGCAAGCTGGTCGAGTGACCAGCCTCCGCTGAGTGCGGGCTTCTCGCCCTTTCCGAGGCTCGAAGAGGGCGAGAAGCCCGCACTCGACGGGGTGACGGGGTTCGGGAGGGTCCGGACGGCGCGCCGAACCGTGGGACGGCGTCGCAGGCGCCCCGGGCGGGTGCTTATGGTGTCGCCGCCTGCACCACCTGAAGGAGATACCGCGTGCCCCTGCTCGACGAGCGCCTCGTCCCGGTCTTCGACGAGGTCATCACCCGTAACCCTGGCGAGACGGAGTTCCACCAGGCCGTCCGCGAGGTCCTGGAGAGCCTGGGCCCGGTCGTGGCCAAGCATCCCCAGTACGCCGACGCCGAGGTGATCCGGCGCCTGTGCGAGCCGGAGCGGCAGATCATCTTCCGCGTGCCGTGGACCGACGACGCCGGCCGCGTGCAGCTCAACCGCGGCTTCCGCGTCGAGTTCAGCTCGGCCCTCGGCCCGTACAAGGGCGGGCTGCGGTTCCACCCCTCGGTGTACCTCGGCATCGTGAAGTTCCTCGGCTTCGAGCAGATCTTCAAGAACTCGCTGAGCGGCCTGCCGATCGGCGGCGGCAAGGGCGGCAGCGACTTCGACCCCAAGGGCCGCAGCGACGCCGAGGTCATGCGGTTCTGCCAGTCGTTCATGACGGAGCTGTACCGCCACCTCGGTGAGCACACCGACGTGCCGGCCGGCGACATCGGCGTGGGCGGGCGCGAGCTGGGCTACCTGTTCGGGCAGTACAAGCGCATCACCAACCGGTACGAGTCCGGCGTGCTCACCGGCAAGGGCCTGAGCTGGGGTGGTTCGCAGGTGCGCACCGAGGCCACGGGCTACGGCACGGTCTTCTTCGTGCGCGAGATGCTGGCGAGCACCGGCGACTCGTTCGACGGCAAGCGCGTGGTCGTCTCCGGCTCGGGCAACGTGGCGATCTACGCGATCGAGAAGCTGCACGAGCTGGGCGCCCGGGTGGTGGCGTGCTCCGACTCGGGCGGGTACGTCGTCGACGAGGACGGCATCGACCTCGACCTGCTCAAGGAGATCAAGAACGAGCGACGCGGCCGCGTCGCCGACTACGCCGCCCGGCGCGGCACCGCGCAGTACGTCGCGGGCGGGTCGATCTGGCAGGTGCCGTGCGACATCGCGCTGCCCTGCGCCACGCAGAACGAGCTGAACGGCACCGACGCGAAGTCCCTGGTCGAGAACGGCTGCCAGATCGTCGCCGAGGGCGCCAACATGCCGACCATGCCGGAGGCGATCCGGTTCCTGCGGGACGCGGGCGTGCGGTTCGCGCCGGGCAAGGCGGTCAACGCGGGCGGCGTCGCCACCAGCGCGCTCGAGATGCAGCAGAACGCCTCGCGCGACTCGTGGACCTTCGAGCACACCGAGGCGCGCCTCGCCGAGATCATGCGCTCCATCCACGACCGCGCCCTCGAGACCGCCGACGAGTACGGCGTGCCCGGGGACTACGTGGCGGGGGCGAACATCGCGGGCTTCACGCGGGTCGCGGACGCGACCCTCGCGCTCGGCCTGATCTGACGCGCGGGCCCGCGGGTAACCTGCGGTCATGAGACGCGTGACCCTCCAGGACGTGGCCGACCGCGCGGGGGTCTCGATGAAGACGGTGTCCAACGTGGTGCGCGGCTACCGGCACGTCAGCCCGGCGATGCGTGAGCGCGTGCAGGCCGCGGTCGACGAGCTCGGCTACCGCCCCAACCGGACCGGGCGCAGCCTGGCCACGGGACGGTCGAGCATGCTCGGCCTCGCCTTCCCCGACCTGCGGCGGCCCTACTTCGCCGAGCTCGCCCACGTGTTCGCCCGGGTCGCGGAGGCGCGCGGCTACCGCCTGCTGCTCGCCGAGACCGGCGCGACGGCGGACGGCGAACGCTCGGTGCTGCACGACCGCGAGGCCGGGATCGTGGACGGCATGGTGCTCCAGCCCCAGGTGCTGGCCGCCCGGGAGCTGGACGTGGAACGGCACGGCATGCCCATCGTGTTCCTCGGCGAGGACCCGCAGCCCGACGACGCCGACCAGGTCGCGATCGACAACGTCGCCGCGGCCCGGGAGGCGGTGGCCCACCTGGTCCGCTCGGGACGGCGGCGCATCGGCTTCCTCGGGCACGAGACCGAGCGGGTGTCGTGGACGTCGACGCTGCGCATCGAGGGCTACCGCACGGCGCTGGAGGAGGCCGGGCTCGTGGTGGACCCGGCGCTGCTCGTGCAGCGGCGGCAGGACGGCGACGCGCGCGACGCCGAGGAGGCCCTCGACGTGGCGCTGGCCGCCGGGCTGGAGATCGACGGGCTGCTGTGCCGCGACGACCTCGCGGCGATCGGCGCGCTCCGGGCCCTGCGCCGGCACGGCCTCGACGTGCCGGGCGACGTGGCCGTGGTCGGCTGGGACGCCATCGAGCTGGGCGCGAGCACCGCGCCGAGCCTGACCTCCGTGGCGCCCGACACCCGCGAGCTGGCCGAGCGCGCCCTCGACCTGCTGCTCGACCGCCTGGACGGCTACGCCGGCCCGGGCCGCCACGTCACGGTGGGCCACACCATCGCGTACCGCGAGAGCGCCCCGAACCTCCCCACTCCCTGACCGCCCTGGCCCCGCTCGCCGAGGTCGGTCCGTTGCACCGAGATCGGCACAGGCCTGGACCGATCTCGAGACAACGGACCGACCTCGGCGCGGCGCCTCGAGGTCAGACAGCGCCTACCGCCGCCAGCTGCTCCAGGACCGCCGCCCGGACCGCCTCCGGCAGCGCCACGGCCGCCAGCTCGGCGATCTTCTCCGTCGCGGTCCGGTCGCTGCTGACGATCTCCCACGCCTGCAGCTTCTCCGGGTTGCCGGCCTGCGCGGACTCCAGGATCTCGCGCGCCGCCGCGAGCCGGTCGGTGCCGACGTGCAGCGGCCCCCCGGACACCCGCACGACGATCTCGGCAGCGGCGGGCCCGGAGGCGTGCACGCTCCACCGCCCGTCGACGCCGGTGACCTCGGCCTCCGCGTCGTTGACCGTGACCGGCCCGGCGGGCAGCGCGGCCAGGAACGTCACCGTCCACTCGCGGGTCTCCGGCAGCACCGAGGTGGCCCCCTGCGCGGCGCCGATCACCAGCTCGCCGCGCTCACGGTCCCAGGAGAGGTCCGTCCGCGCGGCAGCGCCCGCCACCGCGTCGTCCACCGCGGCAGCACCCGCCACCGCGTCGTCCTCCGCGTCCTCCGCCAGCACCAGCCGCCCGGAGGCCCCCGGCGCCACGAGCAGCTCGAGCGCCGACGGGTTGCGCGTGGCGTCCAGGTCGGGCCCCGCGTCGAGCGGCAGGATGCCGCCCGCGCGCAGCAGCGCCGGGACGGACCCGAGCCCGCGGTGCATCTCGATCGTGCGGTCGCCCCGGTAGACGGCCCCGGTGAAGACGTCGGTCCAGACCCCGGCGGGCAGCCACACCCGCACCCGGCCCCGCAGCGAGGCGGGGTCGCGGGGCGTGGTGACAGGCGCGACGAGCAGCTCGCTGCCGAACGCGAACTGGTGGGGCACCTCGTAGGCCTCGTGCCGGCGCGGCTCGAGGTGGTACATGGGCCGCACGAGCGGCACACCCGCGGCGGCGCGGTGGTTCATGGTGTGCAGGTAGGGCACCAGACGGTGCCGGAACCGCAGGGCGTCGCCCATCGCGGCGCGGTGCTCCGGCGGGAACTGCCACGGCTCCTTGCGGATGAACGGGTTGTTGGCCGAGTGCAGCCGCAGGATCGGCGAGAAGAGGCCGAGCTGCACCCAGCGCGTGGCGAGCTCGTCGTCCCGCACGCCGCGCGTGTGGCCGCCCACGTCGTGGCTCCACCAGGAGTAGCCGATGTTGGCGGCGGTGGCGGTGAACTCGGGCTGGAAGTTCAGGGACGCCCACGAGACCACGGTGTCGCCGGAGAACCCGACGGCGTACCGGTGGCTGCCCGGGCCGGCGTACCGCGAGAACGTCATGCCCGGCCGGCCGTCGCGCGCCGCGTCCAGGTGGTGGAAGTGGTTCAGCACCCACAGCGGGTCCACGCCCGCCATCCCCGAGGTGCGGCCCTGCTGCCAGTCGATCCACCAGAAGTCGACGCCCTGCGCCTCCAGCGGGTGGTGCAGCTGGGCGAAGTAGGCCCGCAGGAACGCCGGGTCGGTCGGGTCGAAGCCGATCGGCTGCCCGCCGTCCGGGTCCACGCCCAGGGCGCGGGCCATCGCCGGGTACGCGTCCTCGAAGGCGCGGACGCCGTCGGCCGGGTGCAGGTTGAGCGTGGTGCGCAGGCCGCGCTCGTGCAGGGTGCGCAGGAACGCCTCGGGGTCCGGGAAGAGCGTGGGCTCCCAGGAGTAGCCGGTCCAGCTGCTGCCGTGCTCAGGCGGCACAGAGCCCACGCGGTGCCAGTCCATGTCGATCACCGCGACGGAGAAGGGCACGCCCTCGGCGTCGAAGCGGTCCAGCAGCTCCAGGTAGGACGCGTCGCTGTACGCGTGGTACCGGCTCCACCAGTTGCCGAGCGCCCAGCGCGGCAGCCGCATGGGGTTGCCGGACACGCGGTAGAGGTCGGCCACGGCGTCGGTGTAGTCGCGGCCGTGCACGAACACGTACAGGTCCTGCCGCCCCGGGACCCGCGAACCGACCCAGCCGTCGTCCTCGAACAGGAACGACGCCGAGTCGTCGAGCACGCCGATGCCGTCGCGCGCGACGACCCCGGGCTCGAGCTCGGTCCGGCCGTCGACGTCGTCGAGGGTGCGGGCCGTGCCGCCCAGGTCGCGGGTCGGTTCGCCGTACCGCCAGCGCCCCGAGTCGCGGCCCAGCACCTCGACCACCAGACCGCTCGCGGAGAACTCCCCGCCGTCGTACCGCAGCCGGGCGCGCCGCGTGGTGACCACGACGCCGTCGCCCCGCCGCTCGACGGCGAACTCGGCCGGCGGCAGGTCGCGCCGGATCGCGAACGTGGAGGCACGGTCCTCGAAGCCGCCGTCCGCCGACCGCTCGACGCGGAACACGCCGTCCGTGAGCACGGTGATCCGCCAGCCGGCACCGAGCACCTGCTGCTCGGGGCGGGCGTGCGGCGCGGCGTCCGGCAGCGGCCGGATGACGGGCAGGCTGTCGACGGCCTGGTCGACGGGCTGGGACATGAGGCTCCTCGGATCGGGGGTCAGTGCTTGACGGCGCCCTGCGTCACGCCGCTGATCACCCAGCGCTGCGCGAACAGGTAGACGACGATGGTCGGCGCCATCGCCATGAGGTACGACGCGAACGCGACGTTGTAGTCGGTGCCGAACTGGCTCTGGAAGATGTTCTGCACCACGGGCAGGGTCTGCAGCGTGGGGTCGGCCATGATGAGCGACGGCATCATGAAGTCGTTCCAGGACGCCAGGAAGGCGAAGATGCCCACCGTGGCGTTCATGGGCCCGAGCAGCGGCAGGATGATGCGCCAGAAGATCTGCCAGGTGCTCGCGCCGTCGATGCGTGCGCTCTCCTCCAGCTCGATGGGGATCGAGCGCAGGTACGCGGTGTAGAGCAGCACGCTGAACGAGAGCTGGAACATCGCGTGCAGGATGCCGACGCCGAGCGGGTTGTCCAGGCCGGTCAGGGCGGTGAGCTGGATCTGCGGCAGCGCCACCACCGGGAACGGCAGGAACAGCGCGACCAGCAGGTAGATCATCGACCAGCGGAAGAACCGGCGCGACCAGTTGCGCGCGATCGCGTAGGCGGCGAGCGAGCTGAGCAGCAGCGTGAGCACGACCGCGAGCGCCGCGACCCCCACCGAGATCCCGAACGAGACGGGGAACCGGGTGAGCGTCCACGCCTCGGCGAAGCTGGCGGGGTTGAGCGGGGCGGGCAGCGAGAAGGCGTTGCCGTCGGCCGACTGCGCGCTGGTCTTGAACGCCATGGACAGCGTGACGTACAACGGTACGAAGACCGTGAGCGTGGCGAGCGCCAGCAGGATCGTGAGGGGCCAGCTCGTGCGGTGCACGCGGCCCGGTGCGCGCAGGCCCGCGGGCGGCTGCGTGCGGACCGGGGTCTGGGTGGTGGTCACAGCCGGACCGCCCTTCCGCGCGTGGCGATGATCTGGGCCACGGAGATCAGCGCCGTGACCACGAGGAACACCGTCGCGTTGGCCATCTGGTAGGCGTAGTCGCCGCCGGTGAAGCCGCCGAAGATGGTCATGGCGACGCTGCTCGTCGCGGTGCCGGGTCCGCCTCCGGTGAGGCCGACGATGACGTCGTACACGCCGAGGTATCCCTTCACGCCGAGGATCGTGTTGATCAGGATGAAGCCCGCGATGAGCGGGACGGTGACCGACCGGAACTGCCGCCACGGGGAGGCGCCGTCCAGGGCGCTGGCCTCGTAGAGGTCGGTCGGGATGGAGGTGAGCCCTGCGGTGTAGACCAGGAGCGCGCCGGGGATGGTCTGCCACGCCGACACGATGACGATGGACAGCCAGGCCAGGTCGGGGTTGCCGAGGATGCTCTCCTCCAGCGGCCCGAAGCCCACGGCCGTGGCGATCGCCGGCAGGGAGTTCGAGAACAGGAAGTTGAACACGTAGGCGACGACGATCCCGGAGACCACCATGGGGATGACGAACACGGTGCGCAGCGTGGTCGCGAACCGGATGCGCCGGGTCAGGGCGACGGCGAGCGCGAGCGCGATCACCTGCGCGACGACGACGGTGACCACCGCGAACCCGAGCGTGAACCCGTAGGCCTCGAGGATGCGCGGGTCGCTGAACAGCGCCGCGTAGTTGCTCAGGCCCAGGAACGACCACTCCCCGAAGCCGACGTAGTCGGTGAGGCTGTAGAAGATGCCGATCAGGGCGGGGATCACGACGAACGCCGTGAACACGAGCAGGGTCGGGACCAGGAAGAGGTAGTAGACCCGGTCGACGCGCCGCTCCCTGCGATAGGACCCCCGGCGATACGACTTCCTGCGATACAACGTTGTCGCGCTCGTACGGTGTGTCATACCGTGGCTCCCCGTCCCGCCAGCCGGCGCCAGTCCGCGTCGAGCTGGCGCAGCATGCCCTCGAAGTTGCCGCTGCGGATCGCGGCCTGCAGGTAGTTGCCCAGCGGGATCGACGTCGGCACGAACGTCCCGGCGCCCTGGTAGAAGGCCGCCCGGTCGACGTACTCCTGGAGGCCGGCCAGCCGCTCGTCCTGCTGCGGCGGGGCGTCCTGGAGCGTCGAGTACGCGAGGTTGTCGCTGTTGTAGGCGTTGATGATGTCGGGCCGCATGAGGAACTCGACGAGCTCGCGCGCCTCGTCCTGGTGCGGCGACGCCGTCGGGATCCACAGGCCCAGGTCGATGTTCACGCGCGCCTGCCGGTCGTCCGGGTTCTCCGAGACGGGCAGCGGGAAGGTGCCGATCTCCAGGTCCGGGTCCACGAGGGCGATCTGCCCGAGCGCCCACGGGCCCTGCAGGTACATGGCGGCCTCGCCCTTGCCGAAGGCGAGGTTGCCGTCGGCGTACGCCCGCACCGCGTGGTCCGGGTTGAAGTAGGACGAGATGGTCTTGGCGCGCTCCATCGGCACGGCGAAGTCCTTCTCGAACGACACCTCCGAGTCCGGCCCCACGTCGGTGCCCAGCTCCTTGAGCCGGCGGAAGAACTCGCCGGGCGCCACGAGGCTGCCCACGGAGTAGTCGAACAGGCCCTGCCAGAGCGTCCAGGTGTCCCGGTCGGTCGCGTAGATCGGGGTGACGCCGGCGCGGCTGAGCTCCTCGCACACGTCGACGAACTGCGACCACGTCTCCGGGACCGGCAGGTCGTGGTCCCGGAAGATCTTCTTGTTGTAGATCACGCCCGCGGCGGCCAGCGAGTAGGGCAGCACGCTGGTGCGGCCGGGGTAGGTGGCGTACTGGTCGGTCAGCTCGCCGATGTCGGTGCGGACGGTGTGCGCCGACGGCAGGTCGGACAGGTCGCCGAGCACCCCGCGCTTGATGTACCGGGCGAGCTCCAGGTTGTCGTTGAAGCAGCCGACGTCGGCGGGCTCGTTGCGGACGAACTGCGGCGCGATGGCCACGGTGCTGTCGTGCACCACGGTCACGCCGCCGCGCTCCTTCTCGAAGCGCCGGAGCAGGTCGTCGAAGTACGCCAGCACCTCCTGCTTCTGCTCGTAGAAGCGGAGCGTCACCCCGCCGCCGGCCCGTGCGGCGGGTGCGCACCCGGCGGCGCCGAGCGCGACCATCGCGGCCGACCCCGCCAGGAACGAGCGGCGGCTGAGCGTGCCGCCCCTGTGCCGGTCCACCTGCCGGCTCTGGTTCACCTGTCGGCTCACACTGCATCTCCCATGCTCGAACTCCGTTGCTCGCAGCGACCGTCGGAATTTACAGCGCTGTAAAGACCTCGTCAAACAGGTCTCGCGCCCGCGCACCCCGTACCGGTCAGGAATCGAGAAGCACTCCCCCGGCCGACCGGCCTACCGTCGACGACATGGCACACAACGACGCGCACATCCACTCGATCACCCTCGGCGTGACCGACCTCCCGGCCGCCCGCGCCTTCTACGACGCTGCCTTCGGCCTGGGCGACCTCCTCGACCTGCGCGAGACCGACGCCCCCACGAGCGGTTTCCGCGGGTTCCACGTGTCCCTCATCTCGGCCCAGCCCGGCGACGTGCACGCGCTGTTCGACTCGGCGGTCGCCGCGGGCGCCGCCGTGCTCAAGCCCGTGGCCAAGTCGCTCTGGGGCCACGGCGGCGTGGTCCAGGCGCCCGACGGCGCCATCTGGAAGGTCGCGACCTCCGCCAAGAAGGACTCCCGCCCGGCCGAGCGCCGGTTCGACGAGGTGGTGCTGCTGGTCGGCGCCGAGGACGTCGCGGCGAGCAAGCGGTTCTACGTGGACCACGGCCTGAAGGTGGGCAAGAGCTTCGGGTCCTACGTGGACTTCGACATGGACCTCGACATGGCCACCAGCCGGTTCGGCTTCGGCCTCTACAAGCGGCGCGCGCTGGCCAAGGACGCCGGCGTGCCGCCCGAGGGCACCGGCTCGCACCGGCTGGTGGTGCACGGCGGCCTCGGCGCCGTCACCGACCCGGACGGGTTCGCATGGGAGCCGGTGCCGGACCGGACCAGCTGAGAATCAGGCCCGAGCGTCGGCGGCCAGCGCCTGCGCCACCCGCGACCGCAGCGCGGGCACCACCTCGTCCTCGAACCACGGGTTCCGGGCCTGCCACCGGAAGTTGAGCGGCGAGGGGTGCACCAGCGGTATCGCGTCGGGCAGGTACTCGGCCCAGGCCCGCACCGTCTCGGTCAGGGTCGGCCGGGCGCGCACGCCCAGGTAGTACTTCTGGGCGTACCCGCCCACCAGGACCATCAGACGCACGTGCGGCAGCTCGGCGAGGATGCGCCGGTGCCACAGGTCCGCGAAGTCCTTGCGGGGCGGCAGGTCCCCGGAGACCCCCTTGCCGGGGTAGTAGAAGTCCATGGGCAGGATCGCGATCCGGTCCGGGTCGTAGAAGGTCGCGTCGTCGACGCCGAGCCAGCCGCGCAGCCGCACGCCGCTCGCGTCGTTCCACGGCACGCCGCTCTCCTGCGCCTTGCGGCCCGGCGCCTGGCCGACGAGCGCGACCCGCGCGCCCGGCGCGGCGGCGTAGAGGGGTTCGTACCCGAGGTCGCGGGCCCACGCGTTGGAGGGGTGGGCGGCGATCTCGGCCCGGATCAGGTCGAGGGCGGTCTGCACCGGCCCAGTCTCACCCCGTCCGTGTCCCCCGTGCGAGCTACCCGCAAGTGTCCACCCTGCGGTGACTACCCGGCGACGCCCGATCCATAGCGTTCTGGGTAGATCGCGGCGCACCCGCCGCGGCATCCCCGAAGGAGTCCATCGTGCGTGTGGTGTGGCAGCTCGTGGCCGTGGTGGCCGTCTCGATCCTCGGTGCCCAGGGCCTCGCCCTGGTCGAGCACAACCCCTGGCTGACTCTCCTCGTCGGCGTGGCCACGGCGGTCGCGGGCCTCGCCGTCTACCGCTGGGTCGTCGGACGCACCGAGCGCCGGCAGGTGACCGAGCTGGCCCGGCTCGGCGCCGTCCGCTCGGTGACCTGGGGCACCCTGCTCGGCATCGGGCTGTTCGGCCTGGTGATCCTCAACCTCGCCCTCCTCGGCAGCTACTCCGTGCACGGCCTGGGTTCCCCCTCGGGCGCGCTCGGGCTGCTGGGCTTCATGGCCATGGCCGCGGTGACCGAGGAGCTGCTGTGGCGCGGCGTCCTGTTCCGGGTCGTGGAGAGCTGGACCGGCACCTGGACCGCTCTGGCGATCACCGGCCTGCTGTTCGGCCTGGCGCACCTGCTCAACCCGAACGCCACCCTGTGGGGTGCGCTCGCCATCGCGCTCGAGGCCGGCGGCATGCTGACCGCGGCGTACGTGGCCACCCGCAAGCTCTGGGTGCCGATCGGCCTGCACCTGGGCTGGAACGTCGCCGGCAGCACGATCTTCAGCACCGAGGTGTCCGGCAACGACACGCCGCAGGGTCTGCTCGACGCCGGCACGTCCGGGCCCGCCCTGGTCACGGGCGGCGCGTTCGGCCCCGAGGGCAGCCTCTACTCGGTGGCGTTCTGCACCGCGGTCGCCGTCGTCTTCCTGGTGGTGGCCCACCGGCGCGGCACCATCGTCCCGGCCCGCCGCGCCGCCCGGGCCCGAGCCGCGGTCCCCGGGCAGACGCCCGCTAGGCTCCCCCGGTGACCGATCTGACCCCGGCCCTGGACCGGTGGCGCCGGCTCGACGTCACCGTCCGGGACCTCCCGCTCGCGCTCGGGTTCGCGGCGTCGGCCTTCGTGCCGGCGCTGCGCGACTACGGGACACAGGTCGGCGGCCTGCCGGCCCACCCCCTGGACGGCTGGGCCCTGCTGGCCGTCGCGCTCCAGTGCCTGCCGCTCGTGGTGCGGCGCCGACTGCCCCTCCTGTGCCTCACCCTGGTCGTGGCCGGCTTCGTGCTCGCCCAGCACCTCGCGTTCCAGTCGTTCGCCGGCAACACCGTCGCGGTCACGCTCGTGAGCACGGGCGTCCACCTCGCCCGGCACCGCCTCGGCGTGGCCGCGGCGCTCGCGGCCGGGTACGTGGCGCTGGCCGTGTCGCTCGACCTGCGCGGCGGCACCGAGCGCCCGGACGAGTACCTGACGTTCTTCCTCGCGCTGGCGTTCGCCTGGGGCGTCGGGGCGTGGGTGCGCTCGACGCGGACCGCCGAGGCGGACCGCCGGGCGCGGGTCGAGCAGGACACCCGGACCGCCGAGCGCACCCGGATCGCCCGCGAGCTGCACGACGTGGTGACGCACCACGTGACCGCGATGGTGGTGCAGACGGAGGCCGCCCGGTACCTGACGGCGGCCCCGGACCGCCTGGAGCGGACGCTGGACGCCGTGGCCGACACCGGCCGCCGCGCCGTCACCGACCTGCGGCACCTGCTCGACCTGCTGGACCCCGGGCACCCCGGGCCGGCCCGCGCGCCGTCGACCGGTGACCTGCGGGAGCTGGTGGAGCAGACCCGCCGGGCCGGCCAGCCGGTGGAGCTCACCGAGTCCGGCGCACCGGCCCGGGCCGCGGGCAGCGCGGAGCTCGTGGCCTACCGCGTGGTGCAGGAGGCCCTGACCAACGCCCTCAAGCACGCCCGCGGAAGCCGTACCGCGGTGGACGTGCGGCACACCGGGAAGGAGATCCAGGTGACGGTGACGACGGGCGCACCGGACGCAGCGGCCGCGGGCCGCCCGCCGGCCGGGAGCGGGCGGGGCCTGTCCGGGCTGCGCGAGCGGGTCGGCGCGGTGGGCGGGCGGCTCCACGCCGACCGGGCCGACGACGGCGGCTTCGTGGTCCGGGCCGACATCCCGACCGGGAGCGCGTCGTGACGGGCGCCGCCCCGACCCGGGTGCTGGTGTGCGACGACCAGGTGCTCATCCGGACCGGGTTCGCGACGATCATCGACGCGCAGCCCGACATGGAGGTCGTGGGCGAGTGCGGCGACGGGCGGGCCGCCGTCGAGCTGGCCGGCGCGCTGCGGCCCGACGTCGTGGTGATGGACGTGCGCATGCCCGTGCTCGACGGCATCGCGGCGACCCGCCTGCTCGCCGGCGCCGAGGTCGACCACCCGGTCAAGGTCCTGGTGGTGACCACCTTCAACCTCGACGAGTACGTGTACGAGGCGCTGCGCGCCGGCGCGAGCGGGTTCCTGCTCAAGGACGCCCCGGCCGCGCAGCTCCTGCAGGGCATCCGCACGGTCGCCTCGGGGGCCGCGCTGCTGGCCCCCGAGGTGACGCGCGAGCTCGTGGGCCGGTACGCCGAGCGCATCCGGCCGGTGCGCGCCGCCCCCGTGGACACCGGCCTGACGCCGCGCGAGCTGGAGGTGCTGCGGCTGATCGCCGAGGGCCTGTCGAACGGCGAGATCGCCGAGCGGCTCGTGCTCAGCCAGGAAACGGTCAAGACGTACGTGTCCCGCCTCCTGGCCAAGCTTGGGCTGCGGGACCGGGTGCAGGCGGTGGTCCACGCCTACCGCACGGGCCTCGTCACCTGAGCCCGGTCACCTGAGCCCGCATCCCTCCGTCACGCCCCCGTCAGCGTCCTCAGCGTCGCCTGCGCCCCGGACCGGTGCAGCGAGCCGAGCGCGTCGAGGTACGGACCGGTGAACCGCGGCTCGTCGACCAGGTCGCCGAACAGGGCCGGGTCGCGCAGGAAGGCGAGCGGGTCGCCGTCGCGCTGAGACCGGGCGCGGGCGACCAGCACGTCCGCGAGCCGGTCCACGACCGCGATCGGCTCACCCTGCTCGTCGGTGCCCTCGGCGTAGCGGGCCCAGCTCGCGACGATCGCCGCCGACCGCGTCACGCCGCCGCCCGCGCGCAGCCGCTCGCGCACCAGCGGCACCAGCCACTTCGGGATGCGGTCCGACGTCTCGGCGCACAGGCGGGCCAGCGTGTCGGCCACCTCCGGGTTGCCGAACCGCTCCACGAGGGTCGCCTTGTACTCCCCCAGGTCGACGCCCGGCACCGGCCGCAGGGTCGGCGTCGCCTCGTCCATGTAGTCGCGCACGAACCGGGCCAGCAGCGGGTCGGCGACGGCCTCGTGCGCGTACCGGTAGCCGCTCAGCCACCCCAGGTAGGCGAGGGCCTGGTGGCTCACGTTGAGCAGGCGCAGCTTCATGAGCTCGTAGGGCTCCACGTCCGCCACGAGCTGCACCCCGGCGTGCTCGAGGGGCGGCCGGCCCTGCGGGAAGTCGTCCTCCAGCACCCACTGGAAGAACGGTTCGGCCACCACCGGCCAGCGGTCCTCGACGCCGAACCGGTCCCGGACCAGCGCCCGGTCCGCGTCGGTCGTCACGGGCGTGATCCGGTCCACCATCGAGTTGGGGAACGCGACGGCGTTGTGCACCCACGCGCCGAGCTCCGGGTCGCGCAGCGCCGCGAAGGCCGCGAACACGGCGCGCGCCTTCGCGCCGTTGCCCTGCACGTTGTCGCAGGACATCACGGTGAAGGGCGGCACCCCGCGGGCCCGCCGTCGGGCCAGGGCCTCGACCACGTACCCGAACACGGTGGTGGGTACCGCGCCCGGCCGCGCGTCGGCGACGACGGCGGGGGCTGTCACGTCGAACTCTCCCGTGACCTGGTCGAAGTTGTACCCGCCCTCCGTGATCGTCAGGGACACGATGCGGGTGTCCGGGTGGGCGAGGCGCTCCAGCACGGCCTCCGGGTCGTCGGGCGCGAACAGGTAGTCCACGATGCTGCCGACCACGCGCGCCTCCAGGCCGCCGTCGGCGTGCTTGGTGACGAGCGTGTAGAGGCCGTCCTGCGGCCGCAGGGCGTCGCGCATCGCGGCGTCGCCGGACATGAGACCGACGCCGCAGATGCCCCACTCGCGTGCCTCGCCGCGGCGCAGGAGCTCGTCCACCGCGAGCGCCTGGTGCGCGCGGTGGAAGCCGCCGACGCCGAGGTGCACGATGCCGGTGCGGATGCCGGCCCGGTCGTAGGGGGGCAGCTCGACGGTTCCCGCCGGGGCCGCGTCGTCGGCCGGTGTGGTCGCGAGGTCGAGCGTCACTTGATGGCTCCCATCGCGAGGCCGCGCACGAGCTGCTTCTGGGCGATCCAGCCGGCCAGCACGACGGGCACGATCGCGACGGTGGCGGCGGCGGACAGCACGGCGAGGAACTGGCCGCGCCCGTCGACGAAGCTGGTGAGGAACGGCGGGGTGGTGCGTGCCACCTGCGCGGTGAGCAGGTTGGCGAGGAAGAACTCGTTCCAGGCGAAGATGAAGCAGATGAGCCCGGCCGCGGCGACGCCGGGGAGCACGATCGGCAGCACGACGCGGAAGATCTCGGTGCCGAGGCGGGCGCCGTCGATCTGGGCGGCCTCGATGATCTCGCGCGGCACCTCGGCGAGGAAGGACCGCATCATCCAGACGGCGATCGGCAGGTTGACACCCACGTAGAGGATGGTGAGCCAGGTGATGTTGTCGAGCCCGCCCACGGACTGCAGCAGCAGGTACACGGGGATGATGGACGCGGCGACGGGCATGAAGCGCGTCGAGATGAAGAAGAACAGGGCGTCGCGGACGTTCCCGACGGGCCGGATGCTGAGCGCGTAGGCCGCGGGGACGGCGAGCACGAGCACCAGGAGCGTGGACCCGACGCTCGCGCTGAGCGAGTTGATCAGGTAGGGCAGCATGTCGCGGTCGAAGACGGCCTGGAACCGGTCGAGCGTGAGGTCGGGTACGAACGTCGGCGGCACGGTGGCGGCTTGGCTCTCGGGCTTGAAGGCGGTGAACACCATCCAGGCGACCGGGAAGAAGAACCCGAGCACGAGCACCCAGGTGAGCGCGGTGACGAGGCCGCCGCGCAGGCGTGAGGTGGTCATCGGTCGATCCCTTCCCTCGAGAAGACCTTGAAGAGCGTGCGCAGCGCGACGGAGGCGACGACGATCGTGACGAGCACGGTCATGACGCCGTAGGCGGCGGCCTCGCCGACCTCCAGGCCGACGAAGGCCCGCTCGTACAGCAGGTAGGACAGCGTCTTGGTGCCGCCGGTGCCGCGCGTCATGATCGCGATGGGGTCGAAGACCTGCAGCAGCATGATGGAGGCGAGCAGCACCGCGATCTCGACGTACTGCCGCAGGTGGGGCAGCGTGATGGCGGTGAAGGTGCGGAACGCGCCCGCGCCGTCGACGGCGGCGGCCTCGAGCACGTCCTTGTTCTGGGCCTGCAGGCCGGCGAGCAGGATGAGCATGGCGAACGGCGTGTACTGCCAGGTGAGCACGAGGATGATCGTGACGATCGGCACCTCGGTGTTCCAGGCGACGGGCGGCAGACCCACCAGGCCGAGCCCCCAGTTGGCCATGCCGGTGGCCGCGTCGAGGATGGACCACTTCCACACGAGGGCCGCGGCGGCGGGCATGACGAGGAACGGCGTGATCATGAGGGTCCGGGCCACGCCCCGGCCCACGAAGCTCCGGTCGAGCAGCACCGCGAACAGGAGGCCGAGCAGCGTCGAGAGGACGACGGAGCTGCCCGTGACGGCGACGGTCGAGCCGAGCGAGGACAGGAACGAGCCGTCGCGCAGCACGCTCGCGTAGTTGTCGAGCCCGGTGAATCCGCGGTCGCCCGGGCGCAGCATGTTCCAGCGCTGCAGGGAGTAGTAGATCGTCACCACGAAGGGGATCTGGGTCAGGACGATCGACGTGGCCAGCGCCGGCCAGAGCAGGGCGCGGGAGACGGCCAGCCGGCTCCGTCGTCCGGCCGGCCCGGCTGCGGGACGGCGGGGCCGTCTCACCGTCGGCGGGGACATGAGTGTGGTCATGGGGGGCTCCTGGGGCTCGCACGACCCCGCGCGACGGCGGGGTGGGGCGCGGGGAGCCGTGCTCCCCGCGCCCTCGGTCCGGCTGGTCCGGCTACTTCTGGGCGTCGCCCGCCTGCTGGGCGCGGTCCTGGGCGCGGTCGAGCACGGGGTCGAGCTCGCTGCGTCCGGCGAAGACGTCGGCCAGGTCCTGCGAGACCTGGTTGCCGAGGTCCTGGAACTCCGGGATGGTCACGTACTGGATGCCGGTCCACGGCTGGGGCGCCACGCCCGGCTGCTCCGGGTTCACGGCGAGCATGATGTCGCGGGTGATCGGCGCGAAGGCCGCGGCGGCCTCCTCGTACTCGGGGATCTCGTAGGTGGAGGTGCGGGCGCCCGGCGGCACCCGGCTCCAGCCGAGCTCGGTGCCCACGAGCTGGTGGTACTCCTTGCTCGTGGCCCACTTCACGAACTCGACGGCCGCGTCGCGGTTCTGCGTGGTCTCCGGGATCGCGAGGTTCCACGACCACAGCCAGCCGGACTCCTCGGTCTCGACGACGGGGGCGTGCGCGTAGCCCATCTTGCCCGCGACCTGCGACGACTCGGGGTCCTCCAGGAGGCCGGCCGCGACGGTCGCGTCGACCCACATGGCCGACCGGCCCTGGCTCACGTTGTTGAGGCACTCGGTGAACCCGGTCGAGACCGGGTCGGCCTCGCCGGCGTCCCCGACCAGGTCCACGTAGAACTGGACGGCCTCGGTGAACTCCGGCGAGTCGACCTGTGCGTTCCAGTCCTCGTCGAACCAGGTGCCGCCGAACGTCTGCACCACGGTGGTCAGCGGCGCGAACACCTCGCCCCAGCCCGGCTTGCCGCGCAGGCAGATGCCGTCGACGTCGTCGGAGTCGACCTCGCGGGCGATGTCCGCGACCTCCTGCCAGGTCGGGTGCTCCGGCATCGTGATGCCGGCCTCGTCGAGGATCTCCTTGTTGTACATGAGCATGGACGACTCGCCGTAGAACGGGACGGCGTAGAGCGAGCCGTCCACGGTGAGCGCGTCCTTGACGGGCCCGAACAGGTCGTCGACGTCGTAGCCGGCGTCCGACTCCAGGTCGCCGGTGAGGTCGGTGAGCCAGCCGTTCTCCGCCCAGATCGGCACCTCGTAGGAGCCGACCGTGACGATGTCGTACTGGCCGCCGTCGGTCGCGACGTCCTTGGTGACGGCGTCGCGCAGGTCGTTCTCCTCCATCTGGATGAAGTTGACCGTGATGTCGGGGTGGTCCTCCTCGAAGGCGGACTTCAGCTCCTCCATGTCCTTCATCTGCGGGTTGTTCACGGTGGCGAGCGTCAGCTCGACCGGTCCCCCGTCGCCCGCGGCGGAGTCGTCGTTCCCGCCGCCGCCTGCGCCGGCGCAGGCGGTCAGCGCCAGGGCCAGCACCGCGGCGGCTCCGGCGGGCGCGGCCTTCCGGCGCGCAGTCTTCGTGAGCATCATTGCTTCGACCCTTCTGGTCACGTCGTCCCCGGCGCTCTTGGTCGCGTCGGTCCTGGTCACGTCGTCGTGAGGCGTCGTCGTGCCGCACATCGTGGGCCGGGTCGCCACCGGGGTCAACGGGGGTGAAACCCAAACGGTCACCGGGACTGTGGTATCGCACAGGAACGCCGCCGGCGGGCGCACGACGGCGAGGCCGCGCACCGCGCACCGTCTGCCGCCAGGCGGGCCACGGGGCCCGTTCTGCCCGGTTCTGTGCCGCGCCGGCCGACCGGAAAACGTATCCCGGACCGGGCACCAACTGCTCCGCCCGGTGGGGCGACCGGTCAGACCTGGACGATCTCCGCGCCGGCCGCGTGGAACGCCCGCGCCCGCGCCGCGCCGAGCTGGGTGCCGGTGATCATCGCCTCGAAGTCGTCCAGGCCGGCGAACCGCACGAAGCTGGTGACGCCGAACTTGTGGTGCGCGCCGATGAAGATGCGCCGCCGGCTCACCTCGATCGCCGCGGCCTTGACGCTCGCGACGGCCGGGTCGGGCGTGGTGAGGCCGTCGTCCACCGTGACGCCGTTCGCCCCGATCAGCCCCAGGTCGAGGCGGAACGAGCGCAGCATGTCGACGGCGGAACCGTCCACCACCCCGAGGGTCTTGCCGCGTACCCGCCCGCCGATGATGATGACCTGCACGTTCGACCGCGCCGACAGCTCCGTGGCGACCGGCAGGGACGAGGTGACGACCGTCAGCGCCCGGTCCTGCGGCAGAGCCCGCGCGACGAGCAGCGGCTGGAAGCCCTCGTCCACGAAGATCGTCTGCGCCTCACCCAGCCGCCGCGCCGCCTCGGCCGCGATGCGGGCCTTCTCCTCGGGGAAGCTCTGCTGCCGCTGGGAGAGCGCCGTCTCGAACGAGCTCGTCTCGACCGGGAAGGCGAGCCCGTAGCTGCGCCGCACCAGCCCTTGGGCCTCCAGCTTGCGCAGCTCCCGGCGCACCGTCTCCTGCGAGACCGACAGCGTCCGGGCGGCCTCGCTGACCTCGATCCGGCCGCCGCGTCGCACCAGCGCCAGCAGCTCCATGGCGCGCGGCACCGGCGAGGCGCCGGCGGGCAGCCCGGGCTCGTCCGGCGTGCCGCGCCCGGGCAGCGCCGACACCGTGCCGGCGGACGCGTCGCGCGCCATCGTCGAGCCTCCCGTCGTCGGGCCCTGATCCTGGGTCAGAGTCTGCCGCGTCCCGGACCGCGAGGGAAGCCTCGGGCTCAGGGCCGGGCGAGGGCCCCGGCGAGCGCCTCGCCGATCGCACGGACGGTGTCCCAGTCGCGCGCGGTCCCGACGCCGTCGAGATACCGCAGCACCGTGCCGTGCTGGGCGAGGCTCCCCTCGACGGTGCCGGCGTAGCGCAGGTACACCTCGCGACCGCGGACCACCACCTGGTCGCCGCCCCAGTCGCGCCCGACCAGCGCAC
Source organism: Promicromonospora thailandica (assembly GCF_024171955.1). Taxonomy (GTDB): domain Bacteria; phylum Actinomycetota; class Actinomycetes; order Actinomycetales; family Cellulomonadaceae; genus Promicromonospora; species Promicromonospora thailandica. Next base: position 217,697 of record NZ_JAMTCS010000010.1, read on the forward strand.
GCCGGAGCCGGGGCTCGGGCGCGTCCCGCAGGAAGAGCACCTGCCGCACACCCGCGGCGCCAGGGGCGAACGGTCCGGCCCGCATCACCTCGCGCCACTGGGCCGCGGTCCGCACCAGGGCGGGGTGCGCGGCCGCCTCGGCGCCGAGCTCGCGCAGCACGACGGCGTCGACGAGGCGCACGACGGCGTCCGGGCCGGGTTCGTCCTCCCCCGGGTCCCCCACCACATCTCCCACCACGTCGCCCTCGGGGAGCACGGTCCACGCCCCGGCCGGACCCGCGACCGCGAGCTCCTCGCGCAGCGCCGTCACCAGGGCTTCCCGCTGGTCACCGACAGCACCCGGCAGCACGACCCATCTCGACATGCGGGCGACGCTACCGCGCACCTCCCCGATTCCCGCGCCTCACACCCCGCGCGGCACCATCACCACGAACATGCAGTCGGCCTCGGCGGACGCCGCCCCCAGGTGGTACGCCGAGCGGTCGGTGATCCGCGTCGTCCCCGGCTCCTGGACCTCCACGACCGGGACGCCCTCGGTGACGGGACGCACCCGCAGGCGCCCGCGCAGCACGTGCACCATGGTGTCGGGCGTCCCGGCGTCGGGCGACGTCCGGTAGCTGTCGCCCGCGACGAAGTGCCACCGCCACATCTCGACCGCGTGCCGGTCGGTCTCGACGGCCGTCAGCAGGCGGCCCCAGCTGCCGGCGGGCGTCGACCACACGAGCACGCCGTCGGGCGAGCCCTCGGGTGAGCCCTCGGGTGAGCCCTCGGGTGGGTGGGGCGACCCGACCGGCCCGACCGAGCCGGCCGTTCCGTCGCCGGTCAGGCCGACGAGGGCCGCGAACGTGGTGCCGAGCGCCGACGCGATCCGGTCGACGGTGCCGAGGCTGGGGTTCGCCTGGCCGAGCTCGATCTGGGTGAGCATGCGCCTGCTGACGTCGCTCGCCTCGCCGAGCTGCGCGACGCTCAGTCCCGCCTCGGACCGCAGGGCGCGGATGCGCCGTCCGACGGCGACCGCCACCTCCGGTCGGATCCGTTCCGTCATGCGCCCTCCGATCACGCGTCGACACCGCCCCGCCATGAGCAATATAGTGCTCACCGAGGACGCCGGCCGAGGAGCCGGCCGTCCGGGCATCCTACGGAGACAGGGGCGCGACGCTCATGGCAGTGACTCCGGCGAGCACGCCGGCTTCGACCACCCCTACCCCACCCCCGGCGGCACACGGCCGGTGGCCCGTGCTCCGCTGGCAGGCGGGCTACGCCACGATGGGCGTGCCGCCGGCCGCCGCGCCCATCGCGTTCACCCTCCTCACGCTGCCGGTGACGGGTTCGGCCCAGTCCGGGGCCGGCCTCGTGACCGCGATGACCGCGGCCCAGATCATCGCGGCCGTCCCCGTGGCCCGGCTGGGCCGCCGGTTCGACGGCGTGCACTACCTGCGGGTCCTGGTCGCCGTCCGGGCGCTCGCGCTCGCCGGCTTCACCGCCCTGGCCGGCACGGGGGCTCCCTACCCGCTGCTGGTCGCCGCCGTCGTGGCGGCCGGGGCCGTCAACGGCGCCGCGTACGGCGTCCAGCGCACGCTGCTCAACCACCTCGTCGACCCGCGCGGGCTCCCCCGCGCGCTCGGCGTCGCGGCCACGCTCAACGAGGCGACGTTCGCCCTGACGCCCGTGCTCGCGTCCGTGCTCGGCGCCGCGTCGCCGGTCGGCGCGATGGTGCTGGTCACCGCGCTCGGCGCCGCCCCGCTGCTGCTCGTGCCCACCGTGCCGGGGGCGCGGCGCGGCCCGGGCACCAGCACCGACACCGATGCTCCCCGCCCCACCCGGCGCACCTACCCCCGCGCCGCCTACGTCTGGCTGCTGGGCGCGCTGGCCGGCGCCGGGGTGGTCGCGTCGGTCGAGATCGGCGCCGTCTCCTTCGCCCTCCGGTTCGACCTCGGCGCGCAGTGGGCCTTCCTCTTCGCGCTCGTGCTCTGCCTCGGCTCGGTCACCGGCGGCGTCGTCGTGAGCGTGCGCAACCGCGTACCCCGCCCCTGGGCGGTGGTGGCCTACCTCGCCGCGACGGCCGCCGGATCCAGCCTGGTCCTGCTGGGCGGGCACCTGGCCGTCGCGCTGGCCGGTGCCGCCGTCATCGGCTTCTTCCTGCCCGCGCTCGGCACCTTCTACTCGCTGGCGCTCGACCGGCTCGCGCCGCCCGAGCGCCGCGCCGAGCTGTTCGCGCTGCTCCGCACGGCGACGTCGCTCGGCGTCGTCGTCGCGAGCGGCCTCCTGGCCCTGCTCGGCCTGCGGGCCGCGCTGGTCGGGACGCTGGCCCTGCTCCTGACGGCGCTCGCTGTGACGGCGCTGCGGGCGGCACGCCCCGCCGGGCGTACCGTGACCCCGTGATCGAGGTCCCGGCGACGTTCCGCGCGATGCCGCGCTGGTGGACGGCCACAGCCGCCGAGCAGGCCTGGCTCGACACCCTGCCCCGGCAGGTCGGGGCCTGGTGCGCACGCTGGGGCCTGACGGTCGACGGCCCGCCCCGGCACGGCTCGAACGCGCTGGTCGTGCCCGTGCGTCGGGACGGCGTGCCCGCGGCCCTGCGCCTGGCGCCCCCGGGCGACGACGTCGCGTCCCTCTCCGCGGCCCTGCGGTTCTGGGGCGGGCACGGCGTGGTGGCGGAGCTCGACGCGGACACCGGGGACGGCGCCCTCCTGCTGGAGCGGCTCGACGCCGACCGTTCCCTGCTCCGCGAGCCGCTGGACGTCGCGTTCCACGAGATCGGACAGGTGGCGCGGCGGCTGTCCGTCCCCGCGGGCGACGACGTCGCCCCCGGCGTGCGGCACACGTCCGACGACGTGGCCGAGCTGACGCCGCACCTGCGCTCGGCGTGGGAACGCCTGGGCCGCCCCTTCGACGGCGCGGTGCTCGACGCCGCCGAGGACGCCGCGACCACGATCCTCGCCACCCGGCGCGACCCGGTGGCCGTGAACGCCGACCTGCACTTCGACCAGGTGCTGCGCGACACCGGCGGGCGCTGGGTCGTCGTCGACCCGGTGCTGCGGCGCGGCGACGCCGAGCGGACGGCGGTCGAGGTGCTCTGGCACCGGGTGGACGAGATGGCCGACCGCGAGATCCCGTACTGGTTCGACGTGCTCGTCGAGTCGGCCGCCCTGGACGCGGACCTGGCGCGCGCCTGGGCGCTGTGGCGGGTCACGGACTACCTGGTCTGGGGCCTGGAGCACGGCCTGACCCTGGACCCGCCGCGCTGCGCCCGCGTCCTGGCCGCCCTGGCCGCCCCGGGCTGAGCCGCCCCGGGCTATGCCACCTCGCCCGGCAGGGTCATGATCCGCGACCGGTACCAGACCAGGGCGTCCTGGCCGGCGTCGGTCTCGACGCCGCGCACGCGGAGCACGACGATGTCGTGGTCGCCCGCGGGGTAGACGTCCTGCGTGGTGCACTCCAGGGCGACCGGCGCGCCCTCGAGGAACAGGGCGCCGCTGCGCTCGACCCGGGTGCGGACGCCGTCGAACCGCCGGGTCTTGTCGCGGCAGGCGAGCTGGCGCACCTTCTCGGCGTGCTGCTCGCCGAGCACGGAGACCCCGATGGACGGAGCCGTCGCGAGCGCCGGCCACGTGGTCGAGCTGCGCTGGACGGCGAAGAGCACGAGCGGCGGGTCCTGGGAGACGCCCACGGTGAACGACGAGGCGACCAGGATGGTCGGGTCGCCGTCGACGACGGCGGCGAGCGCCGCGACGCCGCTGGGGAAGCGGGCGAACGTGTCGCGGATCGCGCGCGGGTCCTGGGTCCCGGTCAGCACGACGGGCGCCTCACCGGGTCGCGGACGCGTCCACCGGCTGCCGGTGGGTGCGCTCGTGCTCGGCGGCGAGCAGGTCGAGGAGGCCGGGGAACCGGGCGTCGACGGCGTCCCGGCGCAGGCTGATCCCCTTGCGGTTGCCGTAGTTGATCTCCTCGATCAGGCCGGCGTCACGCAGCGTCCGGAAGTGGTGGGTCTGCGTCTGCTTGCTGATCGGCAGGTCGAACGAGTTGCAGGTGCGTTCGGGGTCGGAGCGGTCCGCCGCCAGCTCGGTCATGACCGCGCGCCGGTGCTCGTCGGACAGCGCGCGGAGCACGGCGCCGAGGTCGAGCCGGGGGTCCTGCGCCGGCGATTCGTTCGTGGTCACATCAGCCTCCTGCCTCAGGTACGAGTTGCATCGTACCTCAGCGGTCTGCTACTCGTTAGGTCCCATCATTTTCGTACCTGAGGAGGCACGCGATGTCAGACGGTGACGCCGGACCCCGGCACTGGGGCTACCTGTCCTTCGGCCACCACCAGCCCGTCCAGGGGTCACGGACCCGGACCGCCCGCGAGGCGCTCGTGCAGCACGTCGAGATCGCCGTGGGCGCGGAGGAACTCGGCCTCGACGGCGCCTGGAGCCGCGTGCACCACTTCCAGGACCAGTTCGCCGGCCCGTGGGCGCTGCTCGGCGCGCTGGCCGCGCGGACCACGCGCCTCGAGCTCGGCACCGCGGTGATCGACATGCGTTACGAGAACCCGCTCCAGGCGGCGGAGCTCGCCGCCGCGGCCGACCTCATCAGCGGCGGACGGCTCCAGCTCGGGCTGAGCCGGGGTTCGCAGGAGCCCGCCCTGCGCGGGTACGAGGCGTTCGGCCACCGGCCCGCCGAGGGGCAGTCCGCCGGCGACCTGGCGCGGGAGCACACGCGCCTGTTCCGTGCCGCCGTCTCGGGCGAGCCTGTCGCGGTGAGCGACCCGGAGGAGACCGGCGTCCGGGCACCACTCCCCCTCGCACCGCTCTCCGAGGGTCTGGCGCGGCGCCTGTGGTGGGGGTCGGCCACGCGCGACAGCGCCCGGTGGGCGGGCGAGCAGGGCTACCACCTGCTCAGCAGCACGCTGCTGTCCGAGGACACGGGCGTGCCGTTCACACAGCTCCAGGCCGAGCAGATCCGGCTGTTCCGCGAGGCCTGGGACCAGGCGGGGCACCCCGGAACCCCACGCGTCGCCGTCGTCCGCACGGTGCTGCCGATCGTGTCCGACCAGGACGAGGCCCTGTTCGGCCGGTCCCGCCACGGGTCGTTCGAGCAGGTGGGCGTGCTCGGCGGGGCGGTCTCGCGGTTCGGCAGGAGCTACGTCGGGGAGCCGGACCGGATCGTCGCGGACCTGCGGGCCGACGACGCCGTCCGCGCCGCGGACACCCTGCTGCTCACGATCCCCAACCTGCTGGGCGTCGACGCCAACCTCCGCCTGCTGGACACGGTCGTGCGGCACGTCGCGCCGGCCGTGTGACCGCCGCCTCACGCGCGGGGGTTGCATCCGCGAACCAGTGAGTGTACGTTCACTCATATGGCACGCAGCACGCTCTCCACCGCGGAGCTCCGCCGGCCCACCGTGGCCGCGGCAGCCGTCCGGGCCTTCGCCCGCGGCGGCTACCACGGCACGACGATCGCCGACGTGGCCCGGGAGGCCAAGATCTCCCCCGCGTACGTGATCAAGCTCTTCCCCACCAAGGAGAAGCTGTTCACGGCCGCGCTGGAGGCGTGCTTCGACCAGATCCTCGCCGCCCTCGAGGCGGGCGCCGACACGGCGTCGAGCATCTCTCCCGACGAGGTGCTCGACGCGATGGCCGACGCCTACGCGGCACTGATCACCGACCGCACGCTGCTGCTGCTGCAGGTGCACGCCCAGTCGGTGGCCGAGATCCCCGAGATCGGCGCGGCCTTCCGCGCGGGCCTCGAGCGCATCGTCACGTACGCCAAGGATCGATCGCGCGGCACGGACGAGGCGGTGCAGCGATTCATCGCCTTCGGCCAGCTGTGCCACCTGCTGGTCGCCGCGAACGTGCAGGAGGTGCCCGGGCCCTGGGCCCGGCTCCTCACCGCGGGCATGCGTCACCTGTAGCCCGCACGGCCGCCCCACCGGGGCGGCCCTCGACGGGACCCGATCTTGAGCCCCGTCTGCCATGCAGAGTGAGTGACTGTTCACTCCATACGAGAGGAGAAACCCGTGAAGAACGACCGCGTCATGCGCTGGACCGCCCTCGTACCCCTCGTGCTCGTCGCCGTGGCGATGTTCACGCAGTGGTCCTGACCCCTGCTCCCCCGACGACCCCGACGACCCCGACGACCCCGACGACCCCGACGACCCCGGAAGGAAACCTCATGAACACGCAGATCCCCGACACCGACCGCTGGACCACCGAGAAGCGCGTCTGGTGGCTCGTGCTCGGCGCCGTCTCCCTGGCCATCCTCACGATGCTCGGCCTCTGGGACTGACCATGCCCCCCACCACGGCGCACCTGCGCGCACCCGGCACGGACGGGCCCGGCCTGCCCGCCCGGGCCGGGGTCCTGGGCGCGGCGAGCCTGACCCTCATGGCCGGCGCCCTCATCGCACCGGCCCTGCCCGCCATGTCGGCGTCGTTCGGCGCGGACAGCGAGACGACGGTCCGGCTCGCGCTGACCATCACGTCGCTGACCATCGCCGTCGGCGCACCGCTGGCCGGCCTGGTCGTCGACCGGGCCGGGGCCCGGTCGGTGCTGGTCACCGCGCTGGCGCTGTACGCGGCGTCCGGCACGGCCGGGCTGTACGTCACCGGGCTGCCGCAGCTCCTGGCCACCCGGGCCGTGCTCGGGCTGGCGGTCGGCGCCGTCACCACCGCGGTGACCGCGCTGCTCACGACCTGGTTCACGGGCGGTCGCCGGGCGGCATACCTCGGCTACCAGCAGGCGTTCGCGAGCCTCGGCGGCGTCGTCCTGCTACCCCTGGCCGGCATCCTGGCGGGCGCGGGCTGGCGCACACCGTTCTGGCTCTACGCCGCCGCGGCACCCCTCGCGCTGCTCGTGCTCGGGTTCACCCGGGCCCGCCCGGTCGCGGCCCGGTCCGACGACGACGCCCCCGTCGCCGCCCCGGCACCGCGCGCGGCCCTGCGGACCGCGGGCGTCTACCTCGTCGCGCTGACCGCCACGACCGTGTTCTACATGGCACCGACCCAGGTGCCGTTCCTGCTCGACGACTACGCGGCCCCGCCGGCCGTCGTCGGCGTCGCGGTCGCCGCGAGCACCCTGACCGGGCTGCTGGGGGCGCTGGCCTTCCGCCGGGTGCGGGCGCACGTCCCGTCGAGCCTGCTCACCGCGTCGAGCATCGGCGTGCTGGGCGCGGGCTGGCTGCTCGTCGGCCTGGCCGGGTCGACGGCGGGCGTCATCGCCGGGCTGCTGGTCGGCGGCGTCGGCGTGGGCCTCGTCGTCCCCAACCTCAACCTCCGGCTCGGCGAGCTCGCCCGGCCGGACCAGCGGGGCCGCGTGCTCGCCGGCCTCGTCAGCGCGATCTTCCTGGGGCAGTTCGTCTCCCCTGTCGTCGCAGGCCCGCTCATCGGCGCCGTCGGCATCGCCGGCGCGTTCGTGTGGGCAGGACTCGGCACCGTCGCGGCAGCCCTCCTGGGCGCCGCCGTCACCCGCCCCCGCCACGCGGCGGGACGCACCGCAGGACCCGTCGGCCACCTGGCCGGCACCAACGAGAGGACAGCACGATGATCGTCCACGGCAACCGTTTCACCTTCAAGCCCGGCACCACCCCCGAGGCCCTCGACGAGGCGCTGGAGAGCCTGCGCAACCAGGGCCGCAGCATCCCGTCGGTCCGGTCGTTCGTCGTCGGCCGCGACTTCGGCGGCGAGTACGAGTGGGGCGCCACCTTCGTGATCGACGACCTCGACGGCTACTGGGAGTACCTGATCCACCCGTCGCACCGGCACACCGACCGGGTGGGCCTGCCGCTCGTCGACACGTTCGCCTCGTTCGACATCACGGACGACGACGACCCCGAGATGGAGCAGAAGATCGCCGCCCTGCACCAGCGTCGCTACGACGCCGACGCCGAGCTCACCCAGCTCGTCTCGGACCTCGGTGAGTACACGGGCAGCGCGGCCCCGGGTCGCCACGGCAAGTAGGCCGGCCCGCCCCGCCCGTCCCCCACTCACCCCTGTACCTTCGAGACCGAGGTTGCTTCGCTTTGAGCCCCCTCAAAGCGAAGCAACCTCGGTCTCGAAGGCGATCTCCGTCAGGTGCCGCGGCGGTCAGGCGTCCGGGAGGTGGATCAGGCCCGCCGCCGTCGGGCGGAAGCCGCAGGCCTCGAGGTAGAACGCCTCCAGGTGCGGCTCGAAGTCGACGAACAGCCACTCACAGCCCGCGGCCCTCGCCCCCTCGACCGCACGCCGCACGACGGCGGCACCGATGCCCCGGCGCTGGTGGCTCGGGCGCGTCTTGGTGTCGATGAGGAACGCGTGGCCGCCGCCGTCCCAGGCCACGTTCACGAACCCGACCAGCAGGTCGTCCGCCGCGCGGGCCGTGACCCAGCCCAGCGAGTGCGGCCGCACCCGGTCCCACCAGCCCGGTTCGGGGTTCCCGCCGTGCGACGCGGTGAGCTCGACGAGCTCCGCGTCGGTCACGGGTCGGCGCCAGGTCAGGGTCACGTCGTCGACAGGCATCGGCCCAGCGTGCCGGGCTCCCGACGGTAGGACAAGCACCCGGGCCGTCGCTCAGGCCAGGACCACCACACCCGGGCCGCGGAGGGTGACCATCGCCCCGGACACCGTCCGGTCCAGGCGGGCGGGGTCACCGCCCAGGACCACACCCGAGTCCAGGACGACCCGGGATGCCGACGCCGGGACCGGCACCGACACGGTGCCCTCCCCCGGCACCAGCACCACGTCGACGCGCCCACCACCGTCCACCGCCCCACCAGCGTCCACGGCCCCGCGCGTCATGACCAGCGCACCGTCCGCGACGCGCACCGTCGTCGCCGTCCGGTCGCCCGAGGCCACGGCCGCCGAGCTGCGCCGCAGCCCCACCAGCGCCCGATACAGCTCGAGCATGCGCCGGCCGCCCTCGGACTCCACCTCCGACCAGTCCAGCCGCGACGCCTCGACGGTGGAGGGCGCCTGCGGGTCGGGCACCTCGACGTCCGCCCCGTACAGGTCGGCCCAGCCGTGCCCGCCGAACTCCGCCGCGCGCCCGCGCGAGACCGCCTGCGCCAGCTCCGGCTCCTCGTGGTCGGAGAAGTACAGGAACGGCGTGGTCGCGCCCCACTCCTCGCCCATGAACAGCATCGGCGTGCAGGGCCCCAGCAGCACCACGGCGGCGCTCACCGCGAGCGCCCCGGGCGCCAGCACCCGGGAGGGCCGGTCGCCGAGCGCCCGGTTGCCCACCTGGTCGTGGTTCTGGGAGCAGACGACGAAGCGCCGCCCGTCGGTCTCCGGCGGCACCGGCGCGCCCCAGGGGCGCTCGCGGAAGGTGGACCACCCGCCGTCGTGCACGAAGACGCCGGTCAGCGCTGTGGCGAGGGTCTCCGGGGCGCCGAAGTCGACGTAGTAGCCCTGGCGCTCGCCGGTGACGAGGGCGTGCAGGGCGTGGTGCACGTCGTCGGCCCACTGCGCGGTCATGCCGAGACCGGGGCGCCCGTCGACCGACGACGCGGTGGGCGTGACGGTGCGCGGGTCGTTGGCGTCGGACTCGGCGACGAGCGACAGCGGCCGGCCGAGCTCGGCGGCCAGGGCGGCGACGGCGTCGGACAGCTCGGCGAGCAGGTGCCGGGGCGAGTCGTCGACGAGGGCGTGCACGGCGTCGAGGCGCAGCGCGTCGACGTGGAAGTCGCGGAACCAGCGCAGCGCCTTCTCGACGACGAACGCCCGCACCTCGGCCGACCCCTCGCCGTCGAGGTTCACGGCGGCGCCCCAGGGGGTCTGGTGCCGGTCGGTGAAGTACGGGCCGAACTCGCCCAGGTAGTTGCCGGACGGGCCGAGGTGGTTGTCGACGACGTCGAGGCAGACGGCGATGCCGTGCGCGTGGGCGGCGTCGACGAAGCGCTGGAGCGCCGCCGGGCCGCCGTACGGGTCGTGCACGGCCCACAGCGCCACGCCGTCGTACCCCCAGCCGTGCCGCCCGCCGAACGCGGCGAGCGGCATGAGCTCGACCATGTCGACGCCGAGAGCCTGGAGGTGGCCGAGCCGTCCGACGGCGGCGTCGAGCGTGCCCTCGGGCGTGAAGGTGCCGACGTGCAGCTCGTAGACGACGGCGCCGCGCACGTCGCGCCCGGCCCACGCGCCGTCGGCCCAGGCATGGGCGAGAACGTCGAACGTGCGCGAGGGGCCGTGCACCCCGGCGGGCTGCCAGGGGCTGCGCGGGTCGGGGCGGGGCGGGCCGCCGTCGAGCGCGAACGCGTAGTCGGTGCCGGGCGCCACGGAGCCGGCCGAGCGCCACCAGCCGCCGCCATCCGCCACCATGAGCTCCCTGCCGGGTGCAGAAGGCCCCGGCAGGACGAGGTCGACGCGCGCGGCGCGCGGCGCCCAGACGCGCAGCGGCGCGGTCACGCGTCCGCCCCGTCCGCGGGTCCGGCGCCGGACGGCTCCGCGACGAGCAGCGCCACCGGCCACGCGCCGAGCAGGCCGCCGAGGGTCACGGGCCCGCTCGCGACGGCGGCGCCCGTGAGCGCGGACCGCCACGTCTCGCCGGCGGGGAGGTCGGGCAGCACCACCGACGCCTCGGCCGTGCCGGGGTGGTCCGCGAGCCGTGTCGCGACCACGGCCACCCGGGCCCCCGAGGGTCCGCCTCTCACGAAGCCCACCGCACGTCCCGTGGTCACGGGCAGCGGCTCGTACCCCGCCTGTTCGCCGACGAACGCCGCCGGGTGCGTCCTTCGCACGCGCAGCGCGGCCGCGGTGAGCGCGAGCTTCTCCTCCGCCAGGCCGGACGGCGTGCGCCCCGCGTCGAGCGCCTCGAGCGTCGCGGCGATGCCGTCCAGGTCGACGGGGCGCCGGTTGTCCGGGTCCACGAGCGACGTGCCCGTGACCTCCGTGCCCTGGTAGACGTCGGCGACGCCGGGCACCGTGAGCTGGAGCAGCGTGGTGCCGAGCACCGACCGCCGCACCGTGGGCGTCACCCGCTCCACCCAGGAGCCGAACGCGGCGACGACGTCGGGGTGGCTCAGCAGGCCGGTCGCGTACCGCACCAGGTCGTCCTCGCGGGCGGCGTCGGGCGCCGTCCAGGTGGTCCAGGCCTTCTGCTCGCGCGACGCCTTGACCAGGTAGGCGGTGAGGCGGTCGGCCTCGATCGGGCCGGCGGCGGTCCAGGTGCCCGCGAGGGTCTGCCAGAGCAGGTTCTCGGTGCGTCCGTCGAGGTCGGCGGGGCGCAGGTCCGCCGTGGCCGCCCGCACGTGCCGCACCAGGTCGGCCCAGTCGTCGGCGTGCGCGCTGATCGCCCCGATGCGGGCGCGCACGTCCTCGCCGCGCTTGCTGTCGTGCGTCGAGCCCGCGGTCATCGTGGCGGGCCAGGACTCGGTGGTGCGCCGCGCGTGCTCGTGCAGCTCGTCCGGGCCGACGCCGAACCGCGCCGGCGCCGCGCCCACCTCGCACAGGCTGACCAGGTGGGTCCACCGGTAGTACGCCGTGTCCTCGACGCCCTTGGCCATGACCGCGCCGCACACCTGCGGGAACCGGACGACGAGCTCGGCCCGCCGCTCCTCGTCGCGGCGGCCCGCGGAGCCGGCCTCCCGGCCGAGCACGAGGTCGACCACCAGGTCGAGCGTGTCGTGCCGGTCCGGGTCCAGCCGCGACCGGGCGACGTCGGCCGCCTCGCGCACGACCCGTTCGGCCTCGGCCGGCGCGGGCTCTCCCGGCACCACGTAGGCGCGGTACCGGCCGAACGCGACCACGAGCTCGACGACGCAGTCGTGCAGGGACCGGAAGGTGTGGTCGCGCAGCCGCACGTCGGCCCGGCAGATGTCGGTGAGCATGGTCGCCAGCAGGTGCGTCTCCGCGTACAGCGACGTCTCGACGACCTGCCGCTTGGCCTGCTCGACGACGTCGTCCAGGCTCGTGCGCTCGCCCGTCACCTCGTGCTGGACGGCGGCGAGCGGGGCCGCGCCGTCCGGGTCCACCTGCAGGGCGTGCAGGCGCCAGGCCGTGTCGTAGCCCGTGGTTCCGGCGACCGGCCAGTCGTCGGGCAGGGGCTCGTCCTCCTCCAGGATCTTCTCGGCCACCACCCACGCGCCGCCGGTCGCCTCGTGCAGGCGCCGCAGGTAGCCGCGCGGGTCGGCCAGGCCGTCGGGGTGGTCGATGCGGAACGCGTCGACCACGCCCGCGTGGAAGAGGTCGAGCAGCAGCGCGTGCGTGGCGTCGAACACGCCGGCGTCCTCCACGCGGATGCCGGCGAGCGTGCCGACGTCGAAGAAGCGGCGGTAGTTGAGCTCCTCGTCGGCCACCCGCCAGTACGCGAGCCGGTAGTGCTGCCGGCCCACGAGCTCGGCCAGCGGCAGGTCCTCGGTCTCGGGCCGTACCGGGAAGACGTGCTCGTGGTAGCGCAGCACGGGCTGCTCGGCGTCGCCGTCACCCGGCACGACGGCGCGGTCCAGCACGAGCTCGCCCGCGGCGAGCACCGTGCCGATGCGCGCGCCCAGCACCGGCATGAGCAGGCCCTCGCCCTCGGCCAGGTCGACGTCGAACCAGGTCGCGTACGGCGACTCCGGCCCGTGCCGGAGCACCGACCACAGCGCGTGGTTGTGCCAGGCGGGCGTCGGCACCGCCATGTGGTTCGGTACGACGTCGACCACGACGCCCATCCCGCGCCCGTGCGCCGCCGCCGCGAGCCGTTCGAGGCCGTCCCGCCCGCCCAGCACGTCGCTGACCCGGGTGTGGTCCACGACGTCGTACCCGTGCGTGGAGCCGGGGGCCGCCTGCAGCACGGGCGACAGGTAGACGTCCGTGACGCCGAGGGTGTCGAGGTACGGCAGCGCCTTCTCGGCGTCCGCGAACGTCAGGTCGGGTCCGAGCTGCAGCCGGTAGGTGCTCACCGGGGTGCGGCGACCGGGTCCAGGAAGATGGGTGTGCACTGTGCCTCCGTCGCTCCGCGGGTCTCGGCCCTCACGGTAGGCGGGGTGGGCGTCATTCGCCCGGGCGTGCGTGCGGCTACCCCTGCGCCGCGCCCACCCGCCGGAGCACGAGGAACTCCGTCACCCCGAAGAGGCGGACGAACGGGCGCTGACCGGCCGGGAGGTACGGCATCGCCTCCGGGCGCCCGACCACCCGGTCGGCGGCGACCCGGTGGGTGCGCCCGTCGGTCACCAGGTCCGCGGACCCGGCGGCCTCGATGTTGCGCAGCCAGTCCGTGCCGGTCCCGTAGGAGAGGATCGCGAGGAAGTCGTCGCCCATGGGCAGCACGCCGATGGGGGTCGAGTACGACGCGCCCGAACGCCGTCCGACGTGGCGCACCGCGGCGAGCGGCGATCCCTCCTTGCCGGCCTGGCGCAGCATCCGCGGGTTGTTGAACCGGCGGTTGAAACCGCGGACGACGGCGAGCCCGCGCGGGCTCTTGGTCCGCATCACGACCGTCACGGCGACCAGGACCAGGAGCGCGAGCGCCACCACGACGCCGACCGCCCACAGCACGGCGGTCATGCGTGGGCCCCGCGCGTCCGCGCGGCGAGGGCATCGAGCTTCTCCCCGAGGCTGCCGATCGCCACGGAGATGTGTCCGTGCCCGGGCTCCACGTGCACCACCGCGGCGGGCAGGTGCTCACCCAGCCACTGCCCGTGGGCCACCGGCACCATCTGGTCGGCCGTGCCGTGCCAGAGCTCGACGGGCGCCGTGACCGCGTCGAGGTCGAATCCCCAGGGGCTGGTCAGCGCGTTCAGATCCTCGAACCACCCCTCGTCGTCACGGGACAGGGCGTAGCCCATGTGGGCCGCGTTCTGCGCGCCGTACTCGCCGGCCAGGGCGGCGAGGTCGGGAGGCGGCAGCAGGGAGGCCAGCTCGGCCGACTCGCCCACGGGCTGGTCGCCGGTCACCGCGGCCGCCATCTGGCCCACGAGCGCACGCATGGCGGCCTCGCCCTGCTCGACCGTGCCGAACTGGACCACGTTCTGCGCGCCCATGCCGGCGACGTAGTCGAGACCCGCCGCGTCGAAGGGGGCGAAGGGCGCCACCAGCAGCACACCGTCGACGTCGTCCGGGGCGGCCGCCGCGCTCCCCAGGGCGTGCGGCCCGCCGGCCGACCACCCGACGACGAGGTGCCGCGCCACGCCGAGGTGCCGGAGCAGCTCGACGCCGTCGGCCCCTGTGTCCGCGACGGTGCGCCCGGGTGCCGGGCTCGACGCGCCGTACCCCGCACGCGAGTACGTGACCACCCGGTAACCGCGCTCGGTCATGGACCCGGAGACCGTCTCCATCGGGACCGCCGAACCGGGCATGCCGTGATGGAACAGGACCACGGGACCGGCGTCCGGCCCCTCCACCTCGTACTCGAGGTCGCGGCCGTCGGACAGTTGCACGAGCTGCACGGATACTCCTTCGTCGAGACGCGGTTGCCTCAGTAGACTATCTAGTCACTCTACACGTCGACATGGTTTTCGACAGACATATCGGGCGCCGCTTGACCGACCCGCCCGAGCGGGCTAACTTTATGGACTGTTCGGTCAAGAATCCTGCCACCTCCGGAGGACCCATGAACACCACCAGCGACATCCAGGCACGCCGCGAGCAGATCGCCGTCGACTACTTCCGGAGGGTGGACGCGGGCGACCCCGCCGTGACCGACCTCTTCACGCAGGACGCGGTGATGTTCTACCCGAAGTTCGGCTTCGCCCGCGGGAAGGCGCAGATCGCGGCGTTCGCACAGGGCCTCGCCCGGGGCATCGCGGAGCTCGAGCACGAGATCGAGGGATTCACCGTGATCTCGTCCGGCGACCACGTGGTGGTCGAGGGCGTGGAGCACGGGACCACGACGTCCGGGGTCACCTTTCCCGACGGCGCCTTCACCTACGGCCTGTTCTGCAACGTGTTCGAGTTCGAGGGCGACCTCATCCGGCGTGTCCACGTCTACGTGGACCCGGACTTCGCCGCCACGCACGAGGACGGCGTGGCCTGGGGACGGTCGGTGCAGGAGAGCATCGCGAACGGGTAGCACGTCCGCTCACCCGCGCCCGGCCTGTTCCACCTGTTCCGCGACGGCGGCCCGGTCGATCAGCGACCGCACCTCCGCGATGCGCCCGTCGTGGTAGCGGTAGAACACGTGCTCGGCGAACCGCAGGCGCGTCCCGCGTGGCGCGAACCCGAGGAAATCGCCCTGCGGCGCGGTGTCGAAGACGAGCCGGCAGGCCACCTGGTCGCCTGCCACGACGAGCAGGCGCGGGTCGTAGAACAGGTCGGGCGCGGCGGCGACGTCGGCAGCGATCAGGTCCCGGTACTGCTGCCGCGTGAGGCGTTCGTCGTTGTACGTCAGCTCGTCGTGCACGTGCCGCGCCAGGTCGTCGAACCTGCGCTCGTTCAGCACCGCGAGGTAGGCCAGATAGCGCGGCTCGAGGTCGTCGGTGTCGGCGGTCTCGCCGGAGTCCTCGGTCATGTCACCCTCCGCATCGTCGGACGCCACTGTAGGACCCGACACCGACACTCCCGCCGGGCCAGCCGATGTGCCGCCCTGGTCAGGCGCTGCGCGACGTGTCCGGCGAGAGCAGGCCGAGCTGCCCCGCGCGGGCGAGGGCGCTCGTCCGGCTGGACGCGTCGAGCTTGCGGTAGACCTTGCGCACCTGGGTGCGCACCGTGTTGACCGAGACGCCGTGCTCCGCGGCGATCCGGACGGGGCTGGCGCCGGCCGCCAGACCGGCGAGCACGGCCCGCTCCCGCCGGGTGAGCACGACGATCGGCCCGGAGACGGGGTGGCTGGTGTCGTCGAGGGTGTGCCGCATCCCCAGGTCCCGCGGGTCGGTGCCCGTCTCGTGGCACAGCTCGAGTACCTCCTCCCGCGGGAAGAGCGCGAACGGCGCGAGCAGCCCCTGCCGCCCGAGCTCGGCCGCCTGCGCGAATCGCGCCCGCGCGTCGTCGAGCCGGCTGGCCCGCAGCTGTGCGAGGGCGAGGACGAGCTGGAGCTCGACCGTGTCGCGCGGCGTCACCGCGGCGTCGCGCAGTGCACGCCCGGCGAGGGCCGACGCGCCCTCGTCGTCGCCGGCCAGGAGCCGCACCCGGGCCACGGGCGGCCAGAGCACCTCGCTGCCCGCCGCGGCCTCGCCCAGGGCGACCACCCGGTTGCCCTCCCCGGTCGCGGCGAGCAGCTCGGCGTGGGCGCGCAGCAGCACCGGGTGGGCACCCGGGCCGGGGCGCGCGGCCATACCGTGGGCGAAGCAGGCCGCGTCGAGGCCCAGCAGGCCTCTCGCCGACTCGCCGAAGGCCACGGCGTACGCCGCCCGGGCCGCCGCCAGGTACGGCCACAGGTCCCCCTGCTCCTCGGTCGTGCCCGCCTCGGCCAGGGCCTGCGCTGCCGCCCGGACGTCCCGCCGGTCGATCGCGAGCACCGCGCGCGCGACGACGGCGCCCAGCAGCAGGTGGTGCTCCAGCCAGGCCGGGACGGGTCCGCACTCCCGGATCCGCTCCAGCCAGGTCTCGGCCAGCGCGTGGTGGCCGCGCACGGCGGCGAGCAGGGCGAGGTTCGCGCACGCGGACGCCCCGGCGAAGTGCTGGAACGGCGGCGGGCCGGCCTGCTCGTAGGCCCGGCGGAGATGGCGCACCGCGGTGGCCGGTTCCCCCGCCAGCATGGCGGTCACGCCCCGGTTCAGGGCGATCACGCCCGGCCGGCCCACCCGGCGGTCGACGCCCCACGGCAGCGCGCCCGTGTCGTCGGTCTGGAGCAGGTGCTCCTCGACCCAGGCGCCGATCCCCTCCGCAGTGCGGTAGAGGCCGCGCGCGCGTGCCGCGTGCATGGCGAGCACGCCGGCCGCGACCGCGTCGCCGGGCCTCGTGAACGAGCGCAGCCGCTTCGACAACCGCGCGCCGTGGAGCTCGAACAGGCGCATCGCGGACCGGAGCTGGGCGTCACCGCGAGGGTCGGCGAGCTGGTAGGCGAGCACGCCCGCCATCAGCAGCCGCGGACGCCGTCCGACGACCGTGGCGGGCAGCCGTTCGAGCAGGTCCAGCAGCTCTCGGCCGAACCGGGCGGGCAGCTCGAACCACCAGTGGTCCGCGAGATCCTCGAGGGCGTCCAGATCACCGGCGGACAGAGCATTCAGCACAGCGGGAACAGCCAGATCAACGTCGTCAGACAATTCGGTGCATCCCATTTCTACCCTGGCGTCGAGACGCTTATCGGAAGGAACCAGACGCCGGACAATCCCGACATCCATCCCGTTCAAAAGCGTTTTCTGCGCGCTTTCGGCGGGAATGGATACGTGCTTTCCGATGAGTCGCCAGAACCGACTGTAAGGCATTCTGTAAACCGCTACACGAACCGCCGGTTCCTCGCCTCGTCGGTTCGTCCGACGAGGCGAGGAACCGGGTGGCTCAGCCCGCCGTCCGGCGGCGGACGACGACCAGCGTCACCACACCTGCCAGCACGAGCAGCACCGCGAGGCCCGCGGCCCAGCCGATGTCGGCGCCGGTCGAGGCCAGCGCACCACCCGGTCGGTGGTCAGGGGCTGACGGCGCCGGGGGGACCGGACCGGGGTCGACCGTGACCTCGGCCGTCGACGGCGTCGAGGTGGGCGGCGGGGTGTCCCCCGGCGGGGTGCCGGTGGCCGTCGCGGTGTTGGTCAGCTCGCCCGAGTCCAGGTCCGCCTCCGTCACCCGGTAGGTCGCCGTGCAGGTCACCGACGCACCGGGCGCCAGGTCGGCAGCCTCCTGCGGGCAGTCGACCGGGGACAGCTCACCCGTACCGGAGAAGTCCGTGTCGTCCACCGTGACGTCGGCGAGCGCCACGTTCCCGGTGTTGGTCACCTGGAAGCTGTACGTGACCTTCTGCCCCACGGTGGTGATCGTGTCGGTGTCCGAGGTCTTGACCACCTCGATGCCTGGTTCGGGCGTGGAGGGGATGTTTTCGGTCGACGGGGGCGACTCGGGCGGCGGGGTGTCGTCGCCCGGCGGCGTCCCCGTGGCCGTCGCGGTGTTGGACAGCTGACCCGACGCGAAGTCGGCCTCGGTCACCACGTAGGTCGCCGTGCAGGTGACCGACGCACCCGGCAGGAGGCTCGCCGCCCCCGCGGGGCACTCGATCGCCGACAGCTCACCCGTGCCCGAGAAGTCCGTGTCGTTGATCTCGATGTCCGTCAGGGTGACATTGCCGGTGTTGGTCACCGCGAAGCTGTAGGTGACCTCCTGGCCCGCCGCGCTGATCTCCTCGGTGTCGGAGGTCTTGACGACCTCGATGCCCGGCTCCGGGAGGCTGGGGATCTCCACGGTCGACGGGTCCGACGTCGGCGGCGGCGTGTCCCCCGGCGGGGTGCCGGTGGCCGTCGCGGTGTTGGTCAGCTCTCCGGAGTCGACGTCGTCCTGCGTGAGCACGTAGGAGGCCGTGCAGGTCAGGGAGTCCCCGGGCGCCAGAACCACGTCGGCGGGACAGGCCGGGACCGGAGCCTCGCCCGTGCCCGAGAACTCCGTCTCGTCGACGGTGACGTCGCTCAGCGGCACGTTGCCCGTGTTGGTCACCTCGAAGCTGTAGGCGATCTCCTGGCCCACCGTGTAGGAAGCCGGGTCGGACGGCGAGGCGGACTTCACCACGGACAGGTCGGGGTCGGGCGCCTCGGTCGGCGTGCTCGTCTCCGACGGCGGCGAGCCGATGGGCGTGTCCGTGCCGGGCGGCGTGCCGGTGGCGGTCGCCGAGTTCTCGACCGCGCCCGCCTCGACGTCCTCGTCCGTGACCACGTAGGGCTCGTCCGTGGCACAGGTGACCGTGTCGCCCGGCTCGATCGACGTCGCCTCGCAGGTGATTGCACCGACCTTCGGGTCGTCGATCGCCAGGTCGTCGATCGCCACGTCGCCGGTGTTCGTCACCTCGAAGGTGTAGCCGATGGTGTCACCGGTGTCCGTGACGCCGTTCTCGTTGACGTCCACGGGCTCGCCGGCCGTCTTGACGAGCTCCAGGCTCGGGTCGCCGAACGTGACGGTCGACGTGTCCGGGTAGTCCAGGCCGATCGCGGAGATGTTGTCGGGGCCGTTGGTGTACGTACCGGCCTCGTCGGAGGTCACGTCCACCGTGACGGTGCAGGAGGCCATCCCGGCGTCCAGGTTGCCCGTACCGCTCACCGACGTGGCGCCGGCCTCGGCGGTGACCACACCCGCCGGGCAGGTGGTGGCAGCCGCGGACGGGTCAGCGACGACCAGCCCCTCGGGCAGGGTGTCGGTGAACGACCAGCCCTCCTTCGCGGCCAGGTCGGTGGTGTTGGTGATCGTCAGCGTCAGCGTGGAGACGCCGCCCGTGGCCACCGACGTGGGGCTCAGCTCCTTGTCAAGCTGCGGCGTCACGTCCAGGACGCGGATGTTGTCGTAGGCACCGTCGTTGCCGGTACCGTCCCCGTTCTCGTTGCGGAGCACGATGCCGAACGAGCCGCCTGTGACGAGGCTCGAGCCGTCGGCCGGGAACCGGCCTCCGGTGACGAGGCGCGTCGTCCCGTCCTGGGTCGGGGAGGTGTACTGCGTTCCCCGGGGGTCCGTGCACGGGTCGATGGCCGTGTCGGACACCGCGATCTCGTCCCCTTCGCCGTCGACGAGGTAGAAGCGCAGCTGCGGGTGCGTGGCCTGACAGTTCTGCGCGACGGCGTCCACGGAGAAGGTCACGTACCGGCCCTCGGTCGTGAGCGTCAGCGGCTCGGCCGTACGGAACTGGACCTGGTTCGGCGTACCGCTGCCGGAGGTGTACGACGACGCGGCCGCGTTGCTCACCGGGTCGGACCCGTTGATGGTGCCGAGCGTGTAGGGCAGGGCTGTCAGCGACGTGAAGATCGCGGCGCCGAAGGAGTCCGGCTGCGACCCGCTGCAGTCTCCCGGCACGCGCGTGCTGGTCTGGTTGATGATGAAGCCGTTGCAGCCGTTGCGATCCACCCAGAACGGGTCGGCGGTGTAGGTGGTGCCGCTCGCTCCCGTGTAGTCGGTCAGGAGCACGTTCGACCCCGGCGTCCGGTTCTCGAAGTCCTCGACGAAGAGCACCTGCGGCTCGCCCGGCACGCCTGGGTTGCCCGGCGCGGCCACGGCGCTCGGCGGCGGCGTCGCGAGCGACGTGGCGACCAGGCCCGCGCCGATCAGGCTCAGCACCATCAGGGCCGCCGGAGCACGGCCACGCCGGTTCCGAACCGACCACCCTCCGGTCGTCCGCGTTGACCTTCGTACGCGCATCTGCAGTTCCCCTCGCTCACGGGCCACCCGGCCCGTATCCAGTAACGGCGAGTTCAATGCCATCCTGTCGGCGCCGGATCACCAGCGGGGAACCAAAAAATCACCAACCGTGTCATCAACTCGCTGCACTTTTTCACCCCCGCACAGCCCTGCGAACATACGGCGAGGTGACGCGCCCCCTCCGGCATGGCGGCACCTTCCCCCAGACCCGCGCCGCAGCGCGACCGGCCGGCGCTGTCGGGCGTCGGCGGTGGACTCGTCGCGTGCGACCCGTCGACTCGTGATAGTTCTTTGTCTGTCGCGAAGATCTTCTTTACCCGGTGCGCGCCGTGCGGGACACGACCGACAGCAAGGAGCGATACGTGCTGGAGCAGGGGAACGGGCTCGTCACGACCACTTCTCGTCCGGACTCGCGCAGAGTGCTGCGCACGGTGTGGACCGGCGCTGTCGCGGCGGTGACCGCGACCGGCCTGTTGTTGGCAGCCGTCCCGGGCACGCCTGGCCGCCTCGTCGCCGAGGCGGGAGAGTCGGCCACCGGACCCTCTGGCCCGTCACCCGCCGTCACGACACCCACCGTCACGACACCCCAGGACGTCACCCCGGCCCAGATCGTCGCCGTGCTGGTGCGGGCCAACCGCGAGGCGCGGGAGCAGGGGCCGGACCTGGATCCCGCCATGGCACAGGCCGCGGCCGAGCTCGGCATGCTCTACACGACCTACCAGATGCAGCAGCTCGGGACGGCCCGCCGGACCGAGGCGCTGCGCGTCCAGGACGCGCCGGTCGCGAGAGCGGCCGCCCCGCGCCCCGTGGACGACGGCAGACCCAGCAGCCCCGACGAACCGCTCACCGCCATCCCGGTGTCGCACACGCCCGGGAGGTCCGGCGAGCCGGCGGCCGACGCGCGGGCGGCCGACGAACCGGACGCGCCCGAGGCCGCCGCACCGACCGTGCCCGAGCGCCTGCCCGGCGGCACCCTGGGCGCAGTGAGCCGACGGGTCAGCTATCACGAGGTGGTGCTGGCGGCGGTTCGGCTGGCCACGCTGCTCGACGCGCCCCCGGCCACAGGCCTGGTCGAGGTAGAGCCGAGGTCGCCGTTCACGTGGACGCCGGACGCCCGCGACCAGGGCGACAGCACGCTGCGGGAGAGCCTGCTCGACACGGTCTCCGCGTTCGGGGGCTCGACCAGCGGGTATGCCAACGGTCGCATCCCTGCCGACGTGCTGTGCCCGCTGGACTTCGCCCCGGGACACCGGCTGCGCTGTGACGCCGCGGAGCGGCTGACCGTGCTGAGCGAGAAGTTCGAGCGGGAGTTCGGGCGTCCGATCCCGATCACCGACTCGTACCGCTCCTACGCGGAGCAGGTCGCCGTGGCGGGCGCCAAGCCCCACCTCGCCGCGGTCCCGGGCACGTCGAACCACGGCTGGGGACTGGCGGTGGACCTGGGCGCGCCGATCTCGAGCGGCCGGTCGGCCGAGTACACGTGGCTCCGCGTGCACGGCCCGGACCATGGCTGGGACAACCCCACCTGGGCGCGGCTCGGCGGCACGAAGCCCGAGCCGTGGCACTTCGAGTTCTTCGCGGCGGGGCCGGTACCGAACCGCGCCGTCGCCCCGTCGGACCTGCCCGCCGACGAGGCGGCCGTGGGCGCGTCGGGACCGGAGGAAGGGCCGTCAGCCCCCGACGAGGGCGCGGGCGGACAGCCCGCGACGACGCCCGCGGACCGGCCGCGCACGGAGCCGCCCGCCCAGAAGCCGACCACGCCGGGCCCGAAGCCCGCGCCGAGCCCGAAGCCGTCGCCGAGCGATCCGAAGCCGGCGGACCCGAAGCCGACCCCCAAGCCGACGCCGAAGCCGACACCGAAGCCCGTTCCGAGCCCGACGCCGACCCCGACACCGACTCCCACGCCCGCCCCGACGGAACCCGCTCCGCCGACGCCCGCACCGACGCCGACCCCCTCTCCGTCGACGTCGGCGCCGAGCGAGCCGTCGCCGGAACCGTCGGCATCCGCCCCGAGCGCACCGGCCCAGTCGCCCGCTCCGTCGACCCCGGCCTCCGCCCCTGGATCCACCTCAGCGCCGGAGCCGAGCCCGACGGCGGAGCCGTGACCGCTCGAGCTCAGCCGCGCTCGGCGCGGCGCCGCAGCACGAGCAGCACGGCGCCCGCGGCGACCAGCAGGCCCGCGAAGCCCGCCGGCTGCCTCCACCGTGATCACGTCCGGCATCGCCAGAGCGGCCCAGCGCTCCAGGTCAGGACCGGCCCCGGTGAGCTCGGCGGCGAGCAGCGTCCAGGCGGTGCCGTGGCCCACCAGGACGACGTCCCGCCCGGGGTGCTCGGCGAGGATCCGCCGCACCGCGCGGACCACTCGCGTCCGTGTCCGGTCCAGCGGCTCCCAGCCCGGGTGGGCCGACGCCCAGGGGTCCGCGAACGCCGCGCGCACCACCGACGCGAGATCCGGAACCCTGCCGGCGAGGGCGCGCGCCTGTTCCCTGAGGTCGTCCACGACCGGCACGTCCCGGCCCACCAGCAGCCGCGCCGTCCGCGCCGCCTTCGGCTCGGGCGACGTGAACCACACGGCGCCAGCCGGCCAGGGCGCCCGCGCCGCGAGCTCCGCCACGAGGTGCTCGTGCTCCGGGTCAAGAGCCCAGGTCGCGGCGGGCGCTGTCACGTCGACGACAGGGCGTCCGTGCCGCACCAAGTGGAGAACCATCGCGCGAGCCTATGCGGCGTCCCGCACAGGTCGCCCGCCGGACCCGCCCGACCCGAGCTCGTCCAGCAGCGCGGCCAGCCGCTCGGGAGCCTCCAGGTGGGCCAGGTGGCCCTGCCCGGGCAGCACGTGCACCCTCGCTCCCGGCACGCGGCGGGCCACGTCGTCGAACGTCGTGCCGTACGGCGCCTGGCCACGGTTCCGCTCGCCGACCACCAGGTCGACCCGCTCAGCGGCCCCGGCGAACGACTCCGGCCGCCCGGCCTCGTTGATCGCGTGCGTCTCCGCGTAGGCCGGGGCGCTGAGCCGCAGCAGCTGAGCCCACACCTCGTCCTGCGAGCGCAGTGACTCGATCCGGTCGGCGCCCATGCCGGTGACCCTGCCGAGCACCGTCTCGACGATCGCCTCCGCGTCTCCGGCGTCCTGCGCGCGCCGGAGGTCGGGCAGTGCCGGCGCCCCGAACGGCGCCATGACCGGCTCGTAGGCGATCAGGTGCGGCACGCGGAGGGTGGCGGCCAGCTGGAGCGCGATCAGGCCGCCGTAGCTCCATCCGAAGAGCGTGCGGACGTCGCTGAACCCGCGCAGCACGGTCGCGGCGTCCTCGATCTCCGCCCCGAGCGAGTACTGGTCCGTCAGCGGACCCGAGGGCTGGCGGCCCCGCCGGTTGACGACCACGACGGTCGGCCAGCCGCGGAGGTCGCGCGCCACCCCTCCCCATTCTGCGGCGTCCGCCATCGCGCCCGGGATGACGACGAGCGCGGGCGCGTCCGGTTCCCCGTAGACGTCGATGCTCACGCTGCTGCCCTCGACCGGGACCAGTTTCTGAATCGTTCGCTCCATAATCGGATTATGGAGCGGACGCTCTACAATCGTCAACATGACCGAGACCGCCGCAGGCAGGCCGCGTTCGTTCGACCGGGACGCCGCCCTGCGTGACGCCGCGCACCTGTTCTGGCGCCACGGGTTCTCCGGCACGTCGACTAGGATGCTCGCCACCACGCTGGGAATCTCGACATCGAGCCTGTACAACGCGTTCGGCAGCAAGGCCGAGCTGTTCGACGAAGCCGTGCGCACCTACGCGCGGCGGTACAGCGCGATCTACGAACGGGCCGTGGCCGAGACGTCGATCGCGCGCGTGCTCGAGCGGGTGCTGCTCGACTCGGTCGACGAGTTCAGCCGCACCGACCAGGGCCACCCGGGCTGCCTCACGAGCAGCGCGGTCATGGCCGACACCTCCACGACCCTCGACGTGCGCACCTATGTCATGGAGCTGCAGCGCTCCGACGAGTCGCGGCTTCGCGCACGGATCGAGCAGGCCGTCCGCGAGGGAGACATGGCGCCGACCACCGACGCCGCGGCAGTCTCGGAGCTCGTCCAGACGCTGTGGCACGGCCTGTCGGAACGCGCCGAGCTGGGGGCCGGCCGGGAGGAGCTGCGCGACACCGCGCGCTTCGCGCTGGAGCTCCTCCGTCGCGGCGCCACCGGGGACCGTCCTGCCGACCCAGGCCGCACCCGGCTCAGCCCCCGGTGAGCAAGGGCACCAGGTAGACGACCGAGAACGCCTCGTAGAGCGCGAAGACCACGAGCAGCGCGAGCGCCGGCAGGCTCAGCACGCCGAGCTGACGCAGCCCGGTCACGTAGGCCCGCCGACGACTCCCGGCGCCGACCACCCGGGGCCGGATCCACGCCCTGCCCAGGAGATACACACCGAGCGCGAGCAGTACGTAGGCCTGGACCTCCATGACCACGGTGAGCGAGTGCGGTACGAGCACCAGCCACCCGTCGCGGTCGACCGGAGCGAGCACCAGGCCGACCGTGAACAGGGTGTAGACGTACCAGACGATGCCCGCGAACGGCACGATCATCGACGGCAGGACGAGGTTGAGCAGGCCGGCCCGGAGCGCGTTGTTGGCCAGGATGACGAGGGCGAACAGCCACGGGTTCTGGAGCAGGGACCGCACCTGGTCGGCCGTGCCGCCGCTCTCGAGGGACTCGGTCTGCGCGGCCGTCAGGCCCGGGAAGAGCAGGCCGACTCCGAAGCCGACGAGGAGCGAGCCGTACAGGACCGCGTTCAGGGCGAGATACGCGCGACGGTTCGCCTGGATGGTGTCGAGCGCGCGCCGGAAGAGCCGCCTGTCGTTTCGTAGCATGACCATGCCAACAAAAGTAGCACGGTGATGCCACGAAGGAACGCGGCGTCGCACGTCGCTGGACGATGCGTAAAGAATCCTGGACCTTGGGCTATGGATCTCCCCGGTGGTGTCCCGCAAGATCGATGGCGCAGGGGACGAATACGAACGCGGCCCGGATCCCGGGCGAGGAAGGCAGTGATGTCCGACGTCATCGAGCGCGAGCTGTACGGCAAGACCGCCTTGGTCACTGGTTCCACCTCCGGCATCGGCCGGGCGACGGCGTACGCACTCGCCGCGCGGGGTGCCGTGGTCGTGGTGACCGGCCGCGACGCCCAGCGGGGTGCACAGGTGGTCAAGCAGATCGAGGCCGACGGCGGAACCGCCCGCTTCGTCGCGGCCGACCTGACCGACCAGGCAGACGTGACCCGGCTGATCCGCGAGGCCGGAGAGGTGGACATCCTGGTGAACAGCGCCGCGGCGGCGAGCTTCGGGCCCAGCGCGAGCATCACCCCGGAGCAGTACGACGCGATGCTCGACGGCAACGTGCGGGCCATCTACCTGCTGACGGCGGCGCTGGCCTCGAAGATGGCCGCGCGGGGTGGCGGGAGCGTGATCAACATCAGCAGCGGGGCTGCCGTCGTCGGCGACTTCAACAACGCGGTCTACGCTGCCACCAAGGGGGCGGTGAACTCCCTGACCCGCGCCTGGGCCGCCGAGTACGGCCCTGCCGGCGTGCGCGTCAACGTGGTCGCACCCGGCCCCGTCTACACCAGCGCGCCTGCCGAGTATCTCGACCGGTACATCTCCCTCATCCCGCTGCGTCGCGTCGCCCGGCCCGAGGACATCAGCGAGGTGATCGCCTTCCTCGCCGGGCCCGGAGCCTCGTACATGAACGGGGCGATCATCCCGGTGGACGGCGGCCTCACGGCCGTCGAGCCGCCCAAGCCGCCACTCGCCGTCTGACGGACCTCGCTGAGGTAGTCACCACACGACTGCCTCAGCAAGGTGTCCGTGCCGCCGGATTGCAGACCATGCCGATATCGCGACAGCGGCGGAGCAAGATCTATAGTCTCGTGCCGCTAGATTCTTATCTATCGTCCAGGAGGCGTTGCCCATGCTCGGCTTTCGGGACCCAGTGGCGGATGCGATCAGCCTGCTCGAGCCCCGCACGGTGATCGGGCCCAACCTGCGGGCCGTGGGTGAGTGGGCGCTGCGCTTCGACACGTTCCTGCACGTGCGGATCGGTGGTCTTGTGCGCGGCACGTGCTGGCTGATCCTCGAGGGGCACGAGCCGGTGCTGCTGCATGCGGGTGACACCTTCATGCTGGGCAACCCGCCGCCCTACGTGCTGGCCAGCACGCTCGACGCGACCCCGCGCCCTGCGGAGCCGGTGTGGGCGGGAGCCGACGACGGGCTCGTGCGGATCGGCCAGGAGTCCGAGGACGACCTCTACCTCTGCGTCGGGCACATCGGGTTCGACGAGCAGAACGCGGCGCTCCTGACCGACCTTCTGCCGCCGCTGGTGGTCGTGCGTGCGGCTGACCCTCGGGGCCTGGAGCTCGGGCAGCTGATCGCGCTCCTGGCGGCCGAGGTCAGGGTGGCCGCCGCGGGTGGCCCGCTGGTGCAGAACCACCTCGCACAGGTCCTGCTCGTGCACATGCTGCGTGCGCACGCCGGCCAGACCGACCGCCCCACCGGCTGGCTGGGCGCCCTGAACGACGACGGGATCGGCACCGCCCTACGCGCCGTGCACGCGGACGTGGCACACTCCTGGACGCTCAACGAGCTCGCCGAGATGAGCCACATGTCGCGTTCCGCGTTCGCCCAGTCCTTCAAGAAGCACGTCGGGGTACCACCCCTGGAGTACCTGATCCAGTGGCGCATGAGCCTCGCGCGGGACGCCCTGGCCCGCGACACGATGTCGATCTCGGAGCTCGCACGGGCCACGGGCTACCAGTCCGAGAGCGCGTTCAGCACCGCATTCCGCCGCGTGGTCGGCTCATCGCCCAGGCAGTTCCGCAACCTGGCACGGAAACCGGAGCCGGCGTCGGCAGGCTCTGCGGTGAGCCCGCCCTGACCGACGCCATCCGCCGGGCATCGGATCGACTTCTACCGGGTCCGGACCGCCGCACATGGCCGCAGCCCGTTGCGCCGGCCGCCCAAGGAGGGAGGCCCCGACCGTGAGGTCGGGGGTGGCGTCCGTGATGCTCGCGAAGTTCGCGATCCCCTGTTTGCGCCGGACGCGCGCGGGCCGTCATCTGGACGATACGTAAAGTATCCCGGACTGTTCGCTATGGATATCACCACGCTGGTCCCCCAGTATCGATGGAGCAGGGGAAGTTCTCAGCACACGGGTACAGCCCGGATGCCCAGCAAGAGAGGTAGTGATGTCCGAGTTCAACACGCGTGATCTCATCCGTGCGCACGGTCAGCCAGGCGTTCACGAGGATGCCGCCGACGACGACCCTGTTGTGTCGTCTCGGTTCGAGGTCTTCCCCACGGCCCAGACGTTTGGTGTCTGCAGCCTGGATGGAGTGTGCTCCTGATGGCGGGCGAGTCGTTCGGCTCGGCCGCCCGCAAGCTGGTCGTGGACGTGTGGAGCGATGTCGTGTGCCCGTTCTGCTACATGGGCGAGACCCTCCTTGACCAGGCGCTGGAGAAGTTTCCGCACTCCTCGCACGTCACGGTGCGATACCACAGCTTCCTGCTGGCGCCGGAGATGGCCGAGGGCGATGCCCCGATCAGCCCGGCCGACCACATCGCGACCAAGCACGGCATGTCGCGGGCGCAGGCACTGAAGGTGCTCGAGGGCGTCACGGAGCGCGCGGCACGGCTCGGCCTGGAATACCGGCTCGACCGTGCCCAGGGCGTGAGCACGCGCACGGCGCACCAGCTCAGCCACTTCGCCGCTGCGCAGGGCAAGCAGCGCGAGATGATCCGGCGCCTGTTCCGGGCGTACTTCACCGAGGGCGCCCTCCTGTCCGACCACCAGGTGCTGGCGGACCTCGCCGCAGAGGTGGGCCTGGACCGCGCGTCCGCGCTCGCCGCCCTGGACAGCGGCGAGTTTGTCGACGCCGTCCAGGCCGACCTACGCCAGGCCCGGGAGTACGGGATCAACGGCGTGCCGTTCTTCGTGTTCGCCGGCAAGTACGCCGTCTCCGGAGCGCAGCCGGTGGAGCAGTTGTTGCGGGTGCTGGACACGAGCTGGAACGAGACGCAGGCGGTAGCCACGCGGTGAGTTCGAAGCGGCCGTCGCGCGGAGTACGTCGAGGGCATCCGCAGGGCTGCCCTCGACACACTCCGCGCGGGCGGGCTGAGCAGCCCGCCGCCTCGCAGACAGGGTCCGCAGAGGCGCGGTGTTGCTGATTCTGGTCATTCGCCGCTGTGCTCCGCGCGGGGCGGCGGGCTCTGCCTCGAGGTGACGTCGTGGCGCGGGCCCCTGGCCGTCGACCCGGTCGCGGCGAGGTCCTGCACGACGTCCCAGTGCTCGACGATGCGACCGCTCTCCAGACGGAAGATGTCGACGATCACCACCGGGTCGGACGCCCAGCCGTAGACGATGCTGTGGGTGAAGACAAGATCATCCTGGGCCGCGATGCGCTGTAGATCCCAGGAGGATCCGCGCAGGCCGAGCGCAGCGGGGCGGAGCATCCCGAGGCCATCGGGCGCCTGAGCGCCGCGGTCTGCATGGAGCTGGGCCCCAGAGCGGTCCACGGCGACACGGTCTCTCTCGGCGAAGAGCTCTCGCATCGCGGTGAGCACGATCTCGGTGTTGCGCTCTGACTGGTCACTCCCGATCGCCCTGTGGTCGGTGCCGGCGAGGTCGGTCACCTCGGTGATGGTCCCGGTGAAGTTGTACAGGGTGCCGTCAACGGTCACGTTGGCGTACACCGTCGCGTTCAGGAGATCCACCACGTGGGTCACCGTCGTGCCGCACGCCTCGGTCCACGAGTTCAGGTAGACGCCGTCGCGGATCTCCTTCAGATCGAGCGTCACGGTCTCGGCATGGCCGTTCGGCGTCAGCCCGCCGCCTTCCTCCACGACGAAGCTGCCGTGCGACGATGACCTGAAGCTGAACCGTACCCTCAGCCATCCCATGTCGAACCTGTAGGTCCTGCCGACCATCGGCACGGTCATGGCGGTCCATCCTCTCGATGCCAGCAGCTCCGGAACTGAGGTGATGCACGCTGCAGAGCGGACGCCCGCGCTGCCCGGTGCAGATCGGCTCCGCGCTGAGCCGGACGACGTCGGCCCAGAGGCTCTCGAGCCGACGGTTCGGCCAGCGGCCTGGACCGGTACGCGGTAGTGCCGCGGGCGCTCGTTCAGCTCGCCGACACCGCCGGCCATGACCAGAGTACGAATTACCAGATGTTGATGTATGAGTCGGTAGAACCGTGAACCGCGGTGGAGATGATGCTGGAGACGAGCATCCGGCCACGAGCCCGGTTCGGCTGCTGCACGCCCAGCCGCCGATCACACGGAAGATCATGCCTCGCACGCCCTACTCCTCCCCTGCGGCTTGCCGGCGTGTGAGCAGGAGTGTGGCGACGAGCGAGCCGATCAGGTCCAGCCGGGACCAGTGCGCTTCACCGGCCGGAGCGGAGATCCCGATGATGTTCACCAAGAGCCCCACCGCGACTCTCCAGGTCTGACCAACCAGCCGTACATGAGGTATTGCACCATGGACCGTCTCCTATTCGGCCGATAAGCCGCCCAGGACGGTGTCGGAGCCACTAGCACGGCGTGATAGCCGGACACTAGCACGCCGTGTTAGTCGGCTGAGGCCGGTGCATCCAACAGACTGGAGCGGCGTTGACCAGTTCTCGGGAGAGGGCGCTGAAGGCGGCCGTCGGCATGATCGCAGAAGACATGGCGGCGACCCTCAGCGTCCGGGCGGTAGCCGCGCGCGCTCGTGTGAGCACAGGATTGGTCGCCGATGCACGTGCCGGTCCAGTTGAGCGGATCTACCAGTGCACAGAGGTTCTCGGAGAGTGCGTCAACCAGACCGGGCAGACCACTGGACGTTACCAACCCTGTGACGAGGGCATCCGCAGGACAGGCCCTAGCACCCGCGCTGGACCCGGACGAGTGCGGGAGAACCGGAGGAGGTGCCGGACAGCGCAGTCGTCCCACCCGCTATCCGCGCTGACCTCGATGACGAGCGGCTCCACCAGCGTCAGGTCGAGATCATCGTGCGCGGTGCTGAACCGTCCGAGCGCTGACGCAGGCGGCCGGGTCGGCCCGGGACGCCCCCACCGGCCCTGCACACGACGTCGACCGCCGTGCGCCGCTTGAGCTTCATCCTGATCTGCACCAACTTGTAGCGCGACCGCCGACAGACCTGATGTGCATCGGCTCGAGCGGTTGCTGGGACCCGGGTGGAGAGCGCTACTGGACGTGCCGTAGCACCGTCGTCAGCTGCCAGTCGACGGTGCTGTGATCGATCGTCGAGTGGACGGGAGAGTTCCCCATCTCTCTCATGATCCCCGAGGCGCCCCGCTCGGCATGGGGGCGGCTGTCGTAGGCGACGATGTCGACGACGGTGCCGTCGTCGCGTTGCACGATCCGCCGCCACAGGAAACCTGGCTGCCGCCTCAGGTAGTCGTCTATGTCGGCGTTGGCCGCCACGAAGTCAGCGGCGGTCAGACCCGGTGCCGGTCGAAGAGTGGTGATCTCGAGTGCTTCCGTCATGTCGCCCTTCCAGTGGTGCCGTCTCGGCGGACGGCAGCTCCAGCGTGGGCCGAGGCGCGAGGCCGAGGAAGGCCGTGCGAGCCTAGGTGTGCGGCACCCTGGCAGGTTCGGCGCCGGGATTTGCGGTCATGGAGGCGAGGTACGCGACGGCCTCCTCACTACGGCTTCGGCGAGCAGGCGTGCCGACCAGCAGCTGCTGGCCCGGGGCGTCGTGCGCGTCGAACGTCTGGTAGGTCAGCTCGATCCGGCCCACGTCGGGATGCACGAACACCTTGTACGCGCGCTTGAGGCCACCGACTCTGTGGTCGTCCCACAGCGTCCGGAACTCGGCGGAGCGTGCCCCGAGCTCGTCGACGACAGCGGCGATGTCCTGGTCGCCTGGATAAAGACCCGCGTTGAGCCGCAGCGCGTGCACCGTCGCCGAGGTCACCACAGGCCACTCGGCGAAGACGGTCCTCGCGGCCGGGTGTGTGAACAGGACGCGTGGCATGTTCCGCTCGGGAGCGAACGGTGAGAGCAGCATGTCCGCGACCGCGTTGGTCGCGAGCACGTCGAACGCCGGACCGAGCACGTACGCCGCCGCGTGTGGAAACGCGTGCAGCAGGTCGAGCAGGTCCGGATGCACGAGGCCGTCCGCCATCGCGCGCGCAGCGCCGGGGCCAAGGCCGGCCAGGCGATGGAGATGACCTTGAGCGTCCGGGCCGAGGCGCAGCGCCCGGCCGATCGCGTCGATCACCTGCGGTGAGGGGTTGCGCTCACGCCCTTGCTCGAGCCGGGTGTAGTAGTCGGCGCTCACCCCGGCGAGCACCGCGACCTCCTCACGTCGCAGTCCTGTGACCCGACGCCCGGGGCCCCCATGAGGAAGCCCGACGTCCTCCGGACTCAGACGTGCCCGATGCGCGCGCAGGAACGCGGCGAGCTCGTTGTCAGGGGTGGGCATGACCACGAGGTTACCTGGGCGCGCGAGGCTCGGTGTGGCACACCCTGGATGGCACGGCCTTCCTCGCCGGCCCGCCGACCGCTGAGGTAGCACCATGAACAGCACCACCGGCACCAAGACTGTCCTGATCACCGGAGCCAGCAGCGGCATCGGCGAGGCCACCGCTCGGCGAATGGCCGCACTCGGCCACAACCTCGTCATCGGTGCCCGGCGCACCGATCGGCTCGCGGCGTTGGCTGTCGACCTTCGCGCGGAAGGAGCAGCCGTGACACCGGTCGAGCTCGACGTGACCCGACGTGAGTCGGTCCGAGCCTTCGCCGAAACCGCCTACACCGAGCACGGCCGCATCGACGTCCTGATCAACAACGCCGGCGTCATGCCCCTCTCCCCTCTCGCCGACCTCCGTGTCGCGGACTGGGAGCAGATGATCGACGTCAACCTGCGCGGGGTGCTCTACGGCATCGCGGCCGTGCTGCCCCAGTTGCGGGAGCAGGGCGGCGGGCACATCGTCAACGTGTCCTCGGTGTCGGGCCACCGCGTCGATCCGACGTCCGCGGTCTACAGCGCCACGAAGTTCGCCGTCGCCGCACTCTCCGAGGGGCTGCGGCAGGAAAGCGAGAACATCCGCGTCACCGTCGTCAGCCCGGGCTTCACGCGCACCGAGCTGACCGCACGCGGGGGCGCCGCAGAGGCGCGAGAGGCGGCACGGGCCGCCACGGAGGCGCTGGCGATCCCCGCGTCAGCGATCGCCGACGCCATCGGTTACGCGATCGGTCAGCCGTCGGATGTCGACGTCAACGAGGCCGTCGTCCGCCCGGCCAGGCAGCGCTGACGGAGGTCTCGCGATGGATCGGTCCCCCGTCACATGGCCGGTGCGTGCACAGCATGCCCCGCCCGCTGCGCGCGACTTCATCCGCCGGTCACCCGTTCTCCGGCGGATACTGGGGGGATGAGGACCGACAACGCCCTACGGGACTTCCTGACGTCGCGCCGTGCGGCGCTCGAGCCCGAGGACGTCGGGCTGCCTGCGGCGATCTCCGCACGGCGGGTGCGCGGCCTGCGCCGCGAGGAGGTCGCGATCCTGGCCGGCGTGAGCGTGGACTACTACGTCAAGCTGGAGCAGGGGCGCGTCGGGAACGTCTCCGAGCAGGTGCTCGAGTCGGTCGAGCGCGCACTGCGCCTCGATCGCCTGGAGCGGTTGCACCTGCGTGCGCTCCTCAACCCCAACAGCATCCACACCCGGCGGATCCCGCCGATCACGATGCGAGCTCGGCCGGCGCTGATCGCGATGATCGAGGCGCTCGATCCCGCTCCGGCGGTGATCCATGGGCCGCACCTGGAAGTGCTCGGGATCAACCGGGCGGCCACGCTCCTGCTGGACGACTTCGCAGGCATGCCGTCCGACGAGCGGAACATGGCCCGCTGGATGTTTCTCAGCCCGCGGGCCAGGGTCGTGTACCGGAACTGGGAGGACATCGCGCCCCAGATGGTGGCGATCCTGCGCAATGCCGCTGCCGCAGGGGCCAACGAGTATCTGTCAGCTCTCGTCGACCACCTCACCGCGGCGTCGCAGGACTTCGCGCGGTTCTGGGCCGACTACCAGCTGTTCGAGCACACGCACGGCGTGAAGCTCTTCTTCAACGAAGCAGTGGGTGACCTGCGGCTCAACTACGAGGCGCTACCACTACCGGCCGACAACGGTCAGACCGTCATCGTGTACAGCGCCGACCGCGGCTCGCCGTCGGCGGAGAAGCTGCTCCTCATGTCGGGCCGGACGCCGGCCGAGAAACCCGTACCTGCTCCGCTGTGACGGTCGGTACGCAACGCCGGGTGGGGTGAGCGAGGCGCGCTCGCTCACCCCACCCGGCCGTTCGCGCTAGCGTGCCGGCGTGGCGACGTCGTCGTGGTCGGTGGAGACGGCGACCTCGCGCCATGCGTCGAGCTCTGTCTGCACGGCCACGAGCTTTGCCTCGACCGAGGCCACACAGTCCGAGCCGAGCTGCAGTCGCAGCGGGGCCCGGCCGGAGTCGATCGCGGACACGATCGCGAGGCCGGCCTTGACCGGGTCACCAGGCTGACCGTGGTTGACCTGCTCTGCGGTCATCCGCATCGCTCCCGCCGGCCCCTCGGCGTAGTCCTCGACCGCAGTAGTCACCCGGTGCAGGCTCGACGAGTCGAGGAAGTCGGTGCGGAAATACCCGGGCTCGACCAGCGTGACGCCGATCCCGAGGGGTGCCAGCTCCAGGGCCATCGTCTCAGAGAAACCCTCGACGGCGAACTTCGTCGAAGCGTAGACACCCCACCCAGCGGAGCCCACGAAGCCGCCGACCGAGGACACGTTGACGACGTGACCCGACCGCTGCGCGCGCAGGACCGGCAGCACCGCGCGGGTCACGGTCAGGACGCCGAACACGTTGGTGTCGTACACCGCGCGGACCTCCGCGTCGCTCGCCTCTTCGACCGCGCCCAGCAGCCCACGCCCGGCGTTGTTGACCAGGACGTCGATGCGGCCAAAGGCCTCGACGCCGGCTTCGACGGCGGCCTGGACCTGCGCCTCGTCGGTGACGTCCAACGCCACCGACAGTAGCCGTTCTCCCGCATCGGGAAAGGCAGCGCGCACGGTTCGCGGGTCGCGGGCAGCGGCGACCACGCTGTGCCCGCTCGCCAGAGCGGCGCGAGCGATCTCCGCACCCAGGCCACGGGACGCGCCCGTGACGAACCAGACTGCCATGGCAGATCTCCTCATGAATGTCGTCGTGCTGATGTGATGTGGTGACGTGCCGGGGTCAGTGGGCGTGGTCGCCGCCGATCCGCTCGGTGAGCTCGAACATGTTGCCCCACGGGTCGCGGAAGAACGCGAGCCGCGCGCTGATGTCGTCGATCTCGAACGGCGGGTTGACGACGTCGACCCCACGCTCACGGAGCGCGGCGAGCGTCTCGTCCACGCTGTCGACGGACAGGCAGACGTGGTTGAACCCGTTCACGACCAGGCTCGCGTCCACGTCGTCGTAGATCGTCTGAGCGGCGGCACCAGGCCCGGCCAGGATCTCCAGGTGGAAGTCGTCCTGGTCGGGCGGCATCACGTAAGCGAGTGTGAGCTGTCCGTACGGCCAGGTCTGCAGGACCCGCCAGTCCATCGTGTCGACCCAGAACGAGCGTGCCGCCTCGAAGTCGGGGTAACGGATCGCTGTGTGGTGGCCGTGCATCGACGAGAACGGCGAGGTGGTGCTGCGTGCGGAGGCTGCGGGCAGTGGCATCGGGATCTTCTCCTTGGTCGTGGGCCCAGGGTCGGGCCCACGACCATTGCAAGCCCGCCATAGGGCTCGCCGGGAGAGCCTGCCTGGTACCCCTGGTCATGGCTCTCGCGGTACCACCCAACCCGTCGTCAGGCCCGCCCAGCCGCTCTAGCGTCGATGCCGAGCCTCGCTCGAGAAAACACGCTCGCCGCCTTGAGAATCACGTTCGCGCGCCGCAGTTCGGGATTCCCCCGCTGCAACCGCTACCGGTCCAGAATGCCAGCGACCGTGGGCAGCGTCAGGACCACCAGTGGTAAACCGTCCGCAGCCCGTGGGCGATGCGGCGTCGCCCTCGGTAGCCACGGTCCCCTCCCCACCCAGGTCGGACTCAGGTGCGGGCCAGCAGCCCCGAAGCCACCCGGCTACACAACCAGTCGGCCGCGCGGCTCTGGCTCCACCCGAAGTCCCGCGTCAGGAGCGAGACCTGCTCGAATCGCAGGTAGAAGTAGAGGACGTCCACGGCCTCGTCGTCGGTCAGGGCGTCTGCGATCTCACCGGTCTCTCGGACCTGCGCGACGAACGTGGCGAGCAGGTCCCGGAACCGCGTCCTGGTCTCGACGGTGAACTCCGCTGCGACCGGGGACGACGCCGCGGCGCGGCGGCCGATCTCGATCAGGTCGCCGTAGTCGCGGTACACCCGGAGGGTGCCCTCGACCAGCTGGGTGAGCTTCTCGGCTGCGGTGTGCACCTGCGCCCAGCGCCCGGGTGCGTCCCGCACCGTGTCGTTGACGGACCATGCCAGGATGAGGCTCTTCAGGAGTCCGCGCTTGCCCCCGGCCTGCGCGTAGACGGTCGCGGAAGACACGCGGGCTCGTCGTGCGATCGCCTCGACCGTCGTCGCCTCGTAGCCTCGCTCCGCGAACAGCTCCCGCGCGGCGCCGAGCATCGCCTCCCGAGTGAGAGCCGCGTACTGATCACGGCGGCTGAGACGAGGTGAGCTGGTGGTGGCCATGGCATGCGCCAGTTTAGTGGTCGGCGCCGGGACGAGGCGCCGGCGCGCGGAGCGACACCAGGAAGCTGTCGGCGCGACGGACGAACAGGTGCGCCTCGCGTTCGGCCGCGAGCCGCCGTGCTGTCTCCGCGGCGGCCCGTACGGTGTCGACGGGACGGCCCTGCGCGTGCAGCAGACGAGCTCGGAGCAGGAGGATCAGGCCCTCGGCGTAGCGCTGGCCGTGGGCAGCCAACCGGTGCTCGGCATGGTCGAGGGCGACAGCCGCCAGGTCCGTCTGTCCCGCGAGGAGCCGCATCTCCCCCAGGAGCCCGTACCAGGTGGAGACGCAGGAGCGGACGGGGTCGACCAGGTTCTCCTCGATCACCCGTTGGGCCTCGTCGGCAGCGGCCGCGGGATCGTCACCGGTGGCCGCCCGGCCCCACAGCAGCGCAAGCCGCTGGTAGGTACCCAGGAAGGCGTAGGAGAGCTCCGGATCGATCGTGATGCCGCGTCGGGCGGCATGCAGTGCCCAGGCCGGGTCGCCCGCCATGGCCGCGATGCGCGCGCTCCAGGTGGCCCACACCGTGGCCGTGTAGTCGTCACCGGCGGACTCGAGCGGATCGAGCAGGGCGCGTGCACCGTCGAGGTCACCGTGGAGAGCCGTGGTCTCGGCCAGCATCCCCGTGAGGAGCAGCTGGAGGCCGTTCCGGACAGGATCGTCCCGGGGCACGGTGCTGTCCGTGCGAAGGGTGTGCTGTGCCTCGCTCAGGTACCGCACGCCTTCGCCGATGTTGCCCAGGTGGTACTGGTGGATGCCCCACGCCTGCAGTCCGTAGGTCCGGATGATCGGGTGAGGCGACGGTTCGCCCTGGTCACGTAGCTGCTGCGCCAGCGGACCGCACCGGTCGAGGTCGATGCCCTGCACATGGGCGGCCCACCGGGAGTAGAGGATGCCTGCGGCCTCGACCTCGCGCCCGAGACTCCGGGCCAGGTGCTCGGCGCGCTCCAGCACCTGAAGCTCCGCGCCCGCGAACATCGAGCGCATGCCGACGACCGCGGTCAGCTCGGACAGCGCCCCGAGCTCCGCCGTCGCGAGACGGGCAGTCCGGCTGATCTGCGCCGCCAGCCGCAGCTGCTGCTCCGCCACGTCGAGCGCCGACTTGGCGGCGGCCCGGCGGCCAGAACGCACCAGCGCGGCGGCGGTACGCGCCGGATCGGCGAGAGGTCCGGCCTCCCAGAGATGATGGGCCACGCGCTCCGGAGCGGACTCCCCCTGCAGATGGGTCCGCTCCAGCGCGTCCGCGATCCTCAGATGCAGGCGAGCGGCCCGTCGAGCGGGAGTCGCGTCGGAGACGGACTGCCGGACCAGGTCATGGGCGAAGTGCACGGAGTACGGATCGTCCGGCAGCGTCGTGGCGAGCCCGAGAGCCTGGACGAGATCCAACCGTGCCAGGCAGGTCGCGGCGTCCAGACCGGCCGCCTCGGCCAGCAGGTTCAGGTTCACGTCCCGGCCGATCAGCGCAGCGATCTCGAGAAGCCGCGTGGCGTCGCCGTCGAGCCCGGCCATCCGGTCTCGGACGACGTCGCGCACGGTCGCGGGGATCCCGGCGCGTGCCACGGCTTCCTGGGTGAGCGGGCCGGCACCGGCCGCCAGGCGAGCGAGCTCCTGGACGAAGAACGGGTTGCCGTCGGTACGCAGGTGGAGGGCTCGTGCGGCGTCCGGATCGGGCACCTGTCCGGTCTCGAGGCGTACGAGCTCCGCCACGTCGTGCACTCCCAGCGGACCGATGCGGAGCCGATGATGACCCGGCGAGCGGCTCACCGCGGCGAGGATCCGCGCCAGGTCGGCGCAGGGCACCGGCGCCCGGTCCCGGACGGCACCGAGCAGGAGGACGCCGGGCGGCAGGCGGGACGACAGGTGGCCGAACAGCTGCAGCGACGCGTTGTCCGCCCACTGGAGGTCGTCGACGGCGATGACGACCGGCCGGCACGCCGAGACGTGGGCCACGAGTGCGACGACCGTCTCGAACAGGCGGAACTGACCTGTGCCGGTGGACAGGACCGGTCGGGCCGGTACCTCGTCCTGAGGTTCCAGGATCGCCCCCAGCCCGGTCTCGAGCCAGATGGCGCGCTCCTGGCCGTCGACGTCGTCGAGGACCTGACGGATCACCTGCATCCACGGCCACATCGACGGAGCACCCTCCCCGGTGGTGCAGCGCCCGCGCGCAACGAGACGATGGCCGTCGTCCGCTTCTGCTGCCGCTGCGTCCAGCAGCCGGGACTTGCCGACACCCGGCTCGCCCTCGACGAGGACCAGCCCGCTGCCGCCGCCCGCGGCACGGTCCAGCCCGGCCCGGAGGACGGCGAGCTCGCCGGACCTGCCGACCAGGGAGTCGCGCGCGAGGTCTCGGCCAGGACTCACCACCGTGGACGTCCCAGGTGTGGTGAGCACCACGGGCGACGGCGTGCCCGCAGGAGTCAGGTCCTGGCGCAGCACACGCTGGTGGGCGCGCTCGAGCAGCGGACCCGGATCGACGCCGAGGTCCTTCCTGAGTGCCAGCCGGACGGCGCGGAACACCGCGAGCGCCTCCGCCTGCTGACCAGCGGCTCCGAGCGCCGTGACGAGCGCGGCATGGACCGGCTCGTGCAGGGGTGCCATCGAGGATGCCAGCCGGAGCGGGGGCAGCACACGCTCGGGGCGGCCGCACGCGACGGCAGTCTCTGTGCTCGCTGTGCACGCGTCGAGGAACTCGTCGTTCAAGCCGGTGAAGACGGCTGCGGCGCCGGGGCTGTGGACCAGTCGGTCGCCGGCCGGACCGTGCCATAGCCCGAGGGCTTCCACGTACCTGTCGAGCGCCACCTCAGGCATACCTTGTCCGACGGCGGTGCGTGCCGAAGCCGTCAGGGTCTGGAAGCGGGCGAGGTCGAGCACTGCGGGTCCCGTGGCGCACATATATCCGTCGCCGCGGCGTACCAGGTAGGAGCTTGCTCCGCGTGGCGGCAGGTCGGGCTCCAGCAGGCGCCGAAGCGCCCCCACGTACTTGTGGACTACGTTCACCGCGCTGGTCGGCGCTTCGGCGCCCCAGATCATGTCGATCAGGTCGGCGCGGCGTACGGGCGAACCGTACCGGGCGAGAAGCAGCGCGAACAGAGAGGCCTGCTGCCTCGGTCCCGCGTCGACCTCCTGGTCGTCCCGCCACATGCGCAGCGGTCCCAGGACCTGCAGGCGCAGTGTCGGCCCCGAGGCCATGGGGGCCATTGCGGCGGCGGGTGGTGCAAGACTGCCCACGTCCATCCGTTCCTCACTCGAACCGGCAGATGGATCAGCGTCTGACGCCGTGGTGCCCACCTGCTATGGCATGACTGTAATAGCTGGAGTGCCACTCTAGCGAGAAGGTGTTTCCTGTTCGTGCCGGGGCCACCCCGCGGGAACGGCCTGTCGCGGTCGAAGGCCACGAGCACACCGCGTCATAGACTTTTGCCGGCATGGTGCCGTGACCCATGCGTGACCAGTCGGAAGAGTGAGCGGGGGTGACACCCGTGGTGATGGAGACCGGACCCGGCGGGCCCAGCAGAGATCCAGGAGCCGCCGCGGGCGGCCCGTTGCGGTTGCGAGTGCTGGGTCCGCTCCGGATCTGGCGAGGCGGCGTCGAGCTCGACGCCGGTCCGCGCCAGCAGGCATACCTCCTGGCCCTGCTCCTGGCCCGTGCGGGACAACCCGTCAGCACCGGTGAGCTGATCGACTGGATCTGGGGTGAGGGCCCACCCCCGAGCGCGCTCAACACCATCCACAAATACGTGGGGACGCTGCGACACCTCCTGGAACCCGAGCGAGCGGCACGGGGAAGCAGCTCGTACCTGGTACGGCGAGGCGACACCTATGTCTGCACCGCCGGCGCGGAGACCCTGGATCTCGTCGCCTTTCGTCAGCTCGTGGGGGCCGCGCAGACGGCCATCGGCAGTCGTCTGCCCGAGGTCGCCTTCGACCGCTACGCCGAGGCGGCAGCACTCTGGACGGGACCGGCCTGCGACGGCCTGAGTCCCGACCCCGCCGCGGTGGGTGTCTTCGCCGGCCTGAACGCCGAGTTCCTGGAGGTCTGCTCGGCCGCGGCCGACCTCGTGTCCACGGCCGGTCAGGCCGAGCAGGTTCTGCCCTGCCTCCGCCTGGCCGCGTCCATGGCGCCGCTCCACGAGCCCGTCCAGGCCGGCTTGGTCACCGCCCTCTGGGCTGCCGGTCACCAGGCGGAGGCCTTCTCGGCGTACGAGTCGGCGGCACGTCGGCTCGCCGACGACCTCGGCCTCGACCCAGGTCCTGTGTTGCGGACCGTGCACGAGCGCCTGCTGCACGGACGAGCATCCGCGGGTCGTCAGCACGTTTCCCAGGCGCTGCGGCAAAGCGGTCACGGTCCGGTCCGTGACCGGCCGGGCAGGTCTCCGGCCCATGGCATCGTCGGGCGCTCCGGCGAGATCTCCGTGCTGCGTCAGGTCATGGAACCGGTCTTCGCCGGCAGCTCCGCTCTCGTGCTCGTCGAGGGAGAACCGGGCGTCGGCAAGACCCGCCTGCTGACGGAGGTCTCGGGCGAAGCCGAACGACGCGGCGCCCTCACCGTGTGGGGAGAGTGCCTGGACGGCGCGGGGGCGCCCACGATGTGGCCCTGGACCCAGGCACTCGGAGCGATCCTCGACGCCCTGCCGCCGGACGAACGCCAGGAGTCCCTGGCCGGCGACCTGGGCCAGCTGATGCAGCCGCACGGAGATCTGCTGGCCGGGGACATCATCCCCGACAGCAACGCTCAGTTCCGCCTGTTCGAGCACGTGGTGTCCGTCGTCGCGACGGCCGCCTCGCACGGTCCCCTGGTGGTCGTGATCGACGACCTCCAGTGGGCGGACTCCACCTCGATGCGCCTGCTGTCCCATCTGGCGACACGGCTACCGGCCGGTACCGCGGTCGTCGGTGCGCTGCGCGAGAGCCAGCCCGAATCCGACTCGGAGCTGGCGCGGATGCTCGCCGTGGTGAGCCGGGCGGCCGGGCAGAGGCGGGTTCATCTGGGTCCGCTGCGTCCGCAGGACGTGGCCGAGCTGGTTGACCGCGAGACCGGTCAACGGCCGGGTCCTGACGTCGCCCTCGCCATCCATGGCCGCACGGGCGGCAACGCGTTCTTCGTCCGGGAGCTGTCCCGGCTCCTGGCCGAGATCGGTGATCTCACCACTGAGTCGGTCGCTGCGGCGGGGGTGCCGTCGTCGGTGCTGGACGTCGTGCGCGGCCGGATGGCCACCCTCGACGACGACGCCCGGAGCCTGCTCCAGCTCGCCGCGCTCGTCGGCCGGGACGTCGAGGTCACTCTCCTGGCCGCGGCCGCCGGCCTGGACGTCGCGGCCTGCCACGACCGGCTCGAACCGCTGGAGGCCCAGGGCCTGGTCGAGCCCGTCCCGGACGATCCGTTCACCGTGCGGTTCACCCACGACCTCGTGCGGGAGTCGGTGGTGGGAACCATCTCGCAGCTCCACGCGGGCCGCCTGCACCTGCGCCTCGCGGACGCCCTGGAGCGCACGAGCGCCGAGAGCGAACCGATCGCCGAGCGCCTCGCGCACCATCTCTGGGCCGCCGGCCCGCTCGCAGAACCCACACGTACGGCGGGTGCCCTCGTCGAGGCGGGTCGGTGTGCGGCCGGGAAGTCCGCCTTCGAGACCGCGGCGCAGCACCTGCGGGCCGCCGCGCACACCGCCCGGGCCGCGGGCCTCGCAGAGCTGGAGCTGACCGCCCTGGCTCAGCTCACCGCCGTCGTCGGGATGCGCTCCGGGTACGTCGCGTCGGCGATCGACGTGATGGAGCGCGCCGAGCAGCTGGCTCGGCAGCTGGGGCACGAGGTGGTAGCCGCCGACTTCCTCTTCTCCCGGTGGGCCGGGTACTCCCAGGGCATCCGCCTCGACCTCGCCGCGCCGCTGGCCCGGCGGCTCCTCGACCACGGAGAGGCGTCGGAGAACGCCGTCGTACGCGCCTATGGCCAGCACGCCTGGGGCATCCACCAGTGGGACGTCGGCAACGTCGGCGAGGCCTTCCGGTACCTGAGCAAGTCGCGCACCACCATGCTGGACGACACAGCGGGCGAGCAGGACCAGCTCCGGCACGACCTGCAGCTCCTCTCCCCCGTGATGCTCGCCCTGATGACCGCCCTGCACGGCGACGTGGACTCCGCCCGGGAGCAGCTCGACGCCCTGGAGACCGCTGCGGGCGAGGACCCTTACGCGATCACCGTCTGGGCCGCGTTCGCCGTCACCGTCGCGGCGCTCGCCGGGGACCCGGTCTGGGCCCTGCGAGCGGCAGAGCGCGGGATCCGCGTGGACCCGGAGTTCTCCTTCCTCTTCCTCGGCAGCTACCAGCGGCTGGCCCGGTGCTGGGCGCACGCGCTGACCGGCCAGGATCCTGTCGGTGCCGCCACCCGGGCCGAGCACCTCATCACCACCGCTCTGCTGGACCCACCGCGATCGGGTCTGGCGACCTGGTACGGGCTGCTCGCGGAGATGTGGCTGTCGGCCGGCCGGCCGGCGGAAGCGGCAGGTGCGCTCGACCGCGCCGAGCAGGCGGTCGAGGCATACGACCAGCGCTACGCGGAGGGGTACCTCGTCCTTCTGCGAGCCCGGCTGCTGCTGGCGACCGGTCAGCCGCTCGGGGAGGTTCGCGTAACCGTCGAGCGGGCCCGCGCGCTCTCCACCGAACGAGAGGCGCACCTCTTCGCCCGGCGCGCCCAGGAGCTGCTCGCCTCATTGCCGGAAGGCTGAGCCGCGATCAAGTCCTGCTCCAGAGCCGCTCCAGTACCCGTCCTTAATGTCCGTCCCCAGGATCTGCCGGTACCCGCCCGGCGGCATGAGGAACGGAGCAGTACCCGCTATGAGGCCGTACCAGGACCAACCCGACGAGACAGTCGACCAGGACAGCTTGCGTGCGCAGGCGGTCCGCAGGCTGCACCGGAAGCGCGGCTTTCAGGCCCACGCCCTGTCGTTCGTGCTCGTCAACCTCGTGAGCGTGAGCCTGTGGTGGTTCCTGACCCCGAGGATCTTCTTCTGGCCCCTGTATCTCCTGCTCAGCTGGGGCATCGGCCTCGCGTTCCACGCCTGGGCCGTCTACCTGCCGTCCACGCCGGACGAGGAGCGAGTCCAGCGTGAGATCGACCGGATCCGACGCCGTTGAGCGGGACCGACCGGTTCGACGTGGTCGTGATCGGGTCCGGGATGGGCGGACTGGCCGCCGCCCGAGCACTCGCCCAGTTCGGCGGTCAGCGCGTGCTCGTCCTCGAGCAGCACTACACGCCCGGCGGGATGACGCACGAGTTCTCCCGGCAGGGAACGTACCGTTTCGGCACCGGCCTGCACTACCTCAGTGCCGCATCGCAGCCGTTCCTGGACTTCATGACCGACGGGCGAGCCCAGTTCACCCGGCTTCCGGACGACTTCGACGTCCTCCACTTCCCGGGTCTCGACTTCGCCGTCCCGTCCTCGCGGGACCGGTTCCGGGACCGGCTCAAGGAGCAGTTTCCCGCCGAGTCGGCAGCGATCGACCGGTTCTTCCGATCGGTCCCCCGCGCCATG
This sequence comes from Promicromonospora thailandica, assembly GCF_024171955.1. Lineage (GTDB taxonomy): Bacteria > Actinomycetota > Actinomycetes > Actinomycetales > Cellulomonadaceae > Promicromonospora > Promicromonospora thailandica. The sequence continues at coordinate 261,106 of NZ_JAMTCS010000010.1, forward strand.
GGTGCCCTGACCGCGCGCAACACCCTTGCTTCGTTCCCCGCGCCTGTCGGTGCGCTGGGGCTGCCGGTCGTCGAGCGCCTCTTCCCGTCGGCCTACCGCACTCTGTGGCAGGAGGTCTCGCGCAGCTTCCGGGACCCCGGGCTACGGGCGGTCGTCGCGGCACGATGGGGCCTGTACGGGCCACCGCCCGAGGAGAGCGCCTTCGGCTACCACGCCTCGGTTCCCCTGACCTACTTCGCCGACGGCGCCACCCACCCGGTGGGTGGACCGGCCGAGATCAGCAGCCTCACGCTGGCGGCAGTCCGCCGGCGCGGGGTCGAGCTGCGCACCCGCCACCGGGTCCACCGGATCGTGGTGGAGGGCGGCCGGACCCGCGGCGTGGACGTGGAAGACGCCGCGACCGGCCACCGATACCGGATCGAGGCGTCGACCGTCGTCTCGGCGGCGGGCGCCCGGAACACCTACGCGCTGCTCCCGCCGGGGGCAGCCCCTGGCGCCGAGTCGGCGCTGTCGGACCTGCCCGACGGGCCGTCCACGCTCATGCTGTTCCTGGGCCTGGACCGCACCCCCGCGCAGTTCGGGCTTCAGGGTGAGAACCACTGGTTCATGCCGGACCTCGGCGGTGACGGCGGATTTCACCAGAAACCTGGCGACGGCACCCTCTACGTCTCGTTCGGGTCGCTGAACAACCCTGCTGCCCGGTCGCACACCGTGGAGGTGCTGGAGCTGGTCGAGCCCAGCCTGTTCGCACGGTGGCGCGGAACCTCCGAGGACCACCGCCCGGCCGACTACGCGCAGCTCAAGTCGACGGTCACCAGGCGGCTGCTGGATCGGCTCGACCGCCAGTGGCCAGGCTTCGGCGCGACCGTGACGTTCTCCGAGCTGGCGACGCCACTGACGTTCGAGACCTACCAGAACAGCAGGCACGGCGTCTTCTACGGGCTGCCCACCACCCCCGGACGGCTTCGAACACGGCTGGCGGGCTGTCACACCCCGGTGCCGGGCCTGCTCCTGGCAGGTCAGGATGCCTGGGGCACCGGGGTCGTCGGTGCGCTGGCCGGTGGTCTCATGGCGGCGATGGCAGCCCTGCGGCCCAGCCAGACAGCCGCCATGTGGCGCACGGTGGGGTCCGGCGGCCGTCCGTCGTCGCGCGCCGCCCGTCGGTCGTCGCGTGCTGCGAGGGGCGCCGCCCCGGCCAGGCAGTGGCAGGGCTATCTGCGTGTCGGCCAGGTCACGCGGCTGACACCGACCGTGAACCGGATCCGCCTGGAACCGATCGACGGAGGACGGCTGCCGTTCACCTTCACGGCGGGCCAGTACCTCACGCTCGACCTGCCGGTCGCGGTCGAACCGATCGAACGGTCCTACTCGGTCTGCAGCGGGCCGTCCGACACGCACTTCGTCGAGATCGCGGTCAAGCGCGAGGCTCAGGGCCTTGGCTCGGTGTTCCTGCACGACGACGTCAAGGAGGGACAAGCCCTCAGGCTCCACGGGCCGTACGGTCAGTTCACCTACGACCCCCGGCGCGACGCGGGCACCGGGACGCTGCTGCTCGTGGCAGGCGGCGTCGGCATCACGCCGCTGATGAGCGTGCTGGAGGCGGCCGCGGACGTCGCGCACGCCGGACAGGTCGTGCTGCTCGCCGGGTACCGGACCGAGGAGGAGATCCTGTTCCGCCCGGAGCTGGAGGCGCTCCGCGCACGTCTGCCTCACCTGGAGGTGAACACGTTCGTCTCTCGACCGGGACCAGGCTGGCAGGGACCCACGGGGCGGATCGGCCGCAGTGTGCTCGCGCCCTACGCGAGCGACGTCTCGCGTGTGCACCTGTGCGGGCCAGGGCCGATGATGCAGGACGTGATCGGCCACCTCACCGCCGCGGGTGTGCCCCGCTCGGCGATCCACGTCGAGGCCTTCACCTCGAGCCGGAGCCGGACCACCCGCCGCGAGCGTGCGCACGACATCGCTCTGGCGGCCGAACAGGCAGGCGTCACCTCCTTCGCCGTCGACGCCAGGGCGGCGGGCCGCCAGTTCACCTGTGTGCCCGGGCAGTCGGTCCTGGACGGCGCCAACGCGGCTCAGGTCCCGCTGCCCCAGTCGTGCGACGAGGGCATCTGCGGCACGTGTCGCGTCCGCGTGCTCTCGGGGTCCAGCGAGACCGACACCAGGGGCATGTTCTCGGCCGAGGAGATCGAGGCCGGCTGGCGCCTCGCCTGCCAGACCCTGCCCACCAGCGACCTGACGATCGCCTGACGAGCGGTCTCGAGGTATGCCCCGAGACGCACGACGAGGCTCGGGTCGGGCGGCACTCCCGGTGCCGCCCGACCCGAGCCTCGTCTCGTCCTCGGTGAGGTCAGCGGGCGGTCTCGCGGGCTGCCCGGTCGATGAGCGAGACGGTCGTGTCGGGACGGGAGACGAAGACCATGTGGGATGCGCCCCGTACCGTCTGCACCGTCGATCCGGCCCGCTCTGCCATGAACTCCTGCGCCGCCGGCGGGATGATCTTGTCGGCACCGCTGATCAGGTAGTAGCTCGGGATCGAGTGCCATGCCTGGGTGCCCGCCGCCGGCTCTCCGAGCGCGGCGTTGGTGGCCGGACGCTGCGAGATCGCGTAGAGCGCGGCGTCCTTGGCCGGCAGATCGGCCGCGAACCGCTCGTGGAACACGGCGGGGTTGATATACAGGTCGACCAGTCCGTCGGACAGGGGGACGGGCTTCAACGACTCCCCGACGGTGCTGCCGGGGAACTTACCGACCAGCTGCTCGACGCTCTCGCCCTCATCCGGGACGAACGCAGCCACGTAGACCAGTGCCTTGACGTTCTCGTTCCCGGTGGCCGCCGACGAGATCACGGCGCCGCCGTAGGAGTGGCCGACAAGCACGACCGGACCCTCGATGCTCGCAAGGAGCGCCTTGACCTGCGCGGCATCGGACGAGACTCCGCGCAGCGGGTTGGGCGCGGCGACCACGGGATAGCCGCCGGCCAGCAGCCGGCGGCTGACGGCCTCGAAGCCGCTGCTGTCGGCGAACGCCCCGTGCACGAGCACGACTGTCGGCTTCTTCGCGGGATGGCCGTGGTGGCCGCCGGGATGGGCCGCTGCTGTCACGGCGAACAGGCTCATGCTCGCCGCGACGACCACCGCCGAACCGACGGCAAATGCCTTCAGGGACTTTCGGAACACGATCGGACTCCTCTTGCTAGTGCTGGACCTGCTCTGTCAGGCCACGGTGCCGGTCCGTACTTGAGTGGCACTGGAACAGCCCGCGGCCACCGATCCAGTGGTTGTCCAGCGCGCTCGGCGAGCATCACAGCGAGAGATCGTCACCACCAAAGGAAAGAGCCCATGCACCAGCAGGCCTTCGAGAAGCAGTGCACAGCCGAGGAGAAGCGGCACGACCAGGCCACAACCTCCATCCGCAACCCGCGACTGGCCCTGTTCGCCCTGGCGCTGGGCACCTTCGCGATCGGCACCGGAGAGTTCGGCAGCAACGGCATCATCCAGCTCTTCGCCGCCGATCTCGACGTGACCATCCCCGTCGCCACCTACGCCATCACCGCCTACGCCTTCGGAGTCATGCTCGGCTCCCCCGCGATCACCCTGCTCGCCGCACGCGTCAACCGCCGCACCCTGCTGCTCGGCCTGGTCGCGCTGTTCCTGATCGGCAACGGCCTGTCCGCGGTCGCCCCGAACCTCGCCCTGCTGGTCGTGTTCCGGTTCATCGCCGGCAGCGTCCAGGGTGCGTTCTTCGGCGCAGGTGCCGTCGTCGCCGCCTACGTCTACGGTCCTGGCCGCGGCGGCAAAGCCTTCGCCACTGTGATGGGGGGACTCACCGTCGCCACCATCTTCGGCTCACCGCTCGGCACCTTCATCGGGCAGAACGCCGGCTGGCGCGCCATGTACTGGGCCGTGGTCATCATCGGCCTGCTCGCCGGCGCAGCCCTGGTGACCTGGCTACCACGCACCGCAGACCTACGCGGCGGTTCCGTGCGCAACGAGCTCGGCGCGCTGCGCCGCCTCAACGTCTGGCTCATGGTCGCCGTCGCGTCGCTCGGCATCTCCAGCATCTTCGCCGTCTACACCTTCATCGGCCCCTTCATCACCGACGCGGCACGACAGGACGCGTCCGTCATCCCGATCGCCCTGGGCGTGTTCGGCGTCGGTATGGCTGTCGGCAACACCTGGGGCGGGCGGATCGCCGATCGCTACACGCATCGTGGGCTGATCTACGGTTACGCGGGCGTGCTGGTCTTCCTGATCCTGATCGGTCTCGCGGGTGACAACCTCACCGTCCTGCTGTTCAGCTTCTTCGGCACGGGCGCCACCATGATGTTCGCCATCCCCACCATCCAGGTCCGGCTCACCGGCTTCGCCCCCGACGCGCCGACCCTCATGGGCGCCCTCAACCTCGCCGCGCTCAACCTCGCCAACTCCCTCGGCGCGATCGGCGGCGCGATCACCCTGGACGCCGGCTGGGGAACCCTGTCGACCGTCTGGGCCGGCGCCGTCCTGACGACCGCGGGCCTCCTTCTCTACGTCACCACTGTCGGCCGGGACAGGCCGCTGCTGCCCGCGCGCGCGTGACCTACGGACAACTTCACGCAAGGAGCACAGATGACCGGTTCGGACACACCCGAGGCGGCAGGAGCGTCATGGTCGCAGTCGGACTACGAGCACCCGGCAGCAGGGTGGGGAGCGGCGCGCTCGGTCGCGAGCTTCCTCGCCACGGAGCGTGTGCTGGTCCCCGGCGGAGCGGCCATGCTCCGGATGAACCACGAGGACGGCGGCTTCGACTGCCCGGGGTGCGCGTGGCCCGACGACCTGAAGGGGCTGAAGCTCGACCTCTGCGAGAACGGCGTCAAGCACGTCGCCTGGGAGATGACGGCGCGCCGTGTCGACAGGCACTTCTTCGCCCGGCACAGCGTCTCGGAGCTGCAGACCTGGCGTGACGCCGACCTGGAGGCGCAGGGACGCCTGACCGAACCCATGGTGTACGACCCTGCCACCGACCGGTACGTGCCCATCACCTGGGCGGCCGCGTTCGCGATGATCGGCCAGGAGCTCCGGGCACTGGACAGCCCCGACCAGGCCGCGTTCTACACCTCCGGCCGGCTCAGCAACGAGGCGACGTTCCTGTACCAGCTGATGGCCAGGGAGTACGGCACGAACAACCTGCCCGACTGCTCCAACATGTGTCACGAGGCGTCTGGGCGCGCACTCCAGGCAGCCTTGGGAACGGGCAAGGGCACGGCCGACCTCGAGGACTGGGAGAGCGCCGACGCACTGTTCATCTTTGGCGTCAACGCCGCCTCGAACGCACCCAGGATGCTGACCGCCCTCACCAAGGCCTATGCCCGGGGCGCCCAGGTCGTCCACGTCAACCCTCTCGTCGAGGCGGCCGCACGACGGGCGATCATCCCGCACGAGGTCGCCGACATGGCCCTGAACCGGGCCACCCGGACCAGCACCCTCAACCTCCAGGTGCGCCCGGGTGGAGACCTCGCGCTGCTGCGTGGCATCGCGAAGGCACTCCTCGAAGAGCACCGCACCGATGCCCAGGCCATCGACGAGACGTTCCTCGAGCGGTACACCAGCGGACTGGACGACTACCGCGCACTGGTCGAAGCCACCAGCTGGGACGACCTCGTCACCCAGTCCGGCCTCAGCCGAACCGAGCTGCACCAGGCCGCGGAGATCTACCGGGCGTCCGAGCGCACCCTGATGAGCTGGTGCCTCGGCGTCACCCAGCACGAGCACGGGGTGGACACCGTCCGAGAGATCGTCAACGTCCTGCTCCTACGAGGCAACCTGGGCCGCGAGGGAACCGGGCCGTCACCCGTCCGCGGGCACAGCAACGTCCAGGGCAACCGGACCTGCGGCATCGACCACCGCCCGTCTCAGGAGTTCCTGGACCGTCTCGCCGCCGTCTGCCGGATCGATCCTCCTCGCAAGCACGGCCTGGACACGGTGGCCACCATCCGGGCGATGCACCGCGGCGCGGTCAAGGTCTTCGTCGGCATGGGTGGCAACTTCGTCCGTGCCGCGCCGGACACGCCTTACACGGCGGTCGGCCTCAGCCGGTGCGAGCTGACCGTCCACGTCAGCACCAAGCTCAACCGGAGCCACCTCGACCACGGCCGCAAGGCGCTCATCCTGCCCTGCCTGGGCCGCACCGAGCGGGACCCCCAGCGGAGCGGCCTGCAGTCCGTCTCCGTCGAGGACTCGATGAGCATGGTGCACCTGTCCCGGGGCAACCGGAAGCCGCCCTCGCCCCACCTGCTGTCCGAGCCCGCGATCATCGCCGGGATCGCCAGGGCCACGCTCCCCGGCAGCGCGACCCCCTGGGAGTGGTACGTCGAGGACTACGACCGGATCCGCGACGTGATGGCCCAGGCCCTTGCCGGCTTCGACGACTTCAACAGACGCGTCCGCCTTCCGCGAGGTTTTCGAATCGAGCAGCCCGCACGTGAGCTGGTTTTCCACACGCTCACTGGGCGCGCCGAATTCGCCTCGGTCCCGCTGCCAGACGTCATCCCGGAATCCGGCGACGTGCTCGTGCTGCAGACCATGCGCTCGCACGACCAGTGGAACACCACGATCTACTCCGACAACGACCGCTACCGCGGCGTCAAGAACCTGCGGACCCTGATCCTGATGAACAAGGACGACATGGCGTTCCGCGGGATCGACCAGGGATCGCTGGTGGACATTACTGCCACCGCCAAGGACGGCAGCGTCCGTGAGCTGCGCGGTTACCGGGCTCTGGCCTACGACCTGCCGAGGGGAAGTGCAGCCGGCTACATGCCGGAGATGAACGTCCTGATCGGCATCAGCGACTACAGCATCCAGAGCGACCAGCCCCTAATGAAGAACCTGAGAGTTCGTGTCGCCCTTTCGCGGAACATCTCGTCCGGACCTCCTCCTCGACGGGGAAACAGTCCGGTCAAGTGAGCATCCACTGCGCATCAAGAGTCATTTCTTAGGTTGATGGCGCGGGCGCACCACGCGCCCAACCCAAGAGCTGTGAGAGGAGCCTGAGATGAGCGAGCCGACCACGCCGGGCCTTGTCGGACTGCACCACTTCGCGTTCACGGTCAGAGATCTGGACGCGAGCATCGCGTGGTATCAGAAGGTGTTCCAGACCACGCCGGTCGAAGGCACGTTCCCGCACTACGGTCGAGAGCGGACCGGGTACGCGCTGCTGATGATCGAGCCGCACACCGGCATCACCATCGGGCTGCACCACAACGAGGGCAACCAGGGCGAGGAGTTCGACGAGAAGCGAACCGGCCTGGACCACATCGGGTTGCAGGTGGAGGGCCGCGATGATCTCCAGGCATGGGCGGACTGGCTCGACACCCTCGGCGTTGCACACTCCGGGATCCAGCGGGTGACCGACCCGTCTACGTATTCGACGGTCGTCTTCCGGGACCTGGACAACATCCAGCTCGAGTTCATGGCACCTGACGTCTGACCTCACGTCGCACGCTTGCCGGCGGATGCCTGGGACTGCTGCACGGATAGATGACGGGGTGACCTAACTTGTAATGAGCGATCAGAAGTCGGGAGAGGAAACCCAGCGGTTCCCTCCCCCGACCATCGGTGATGGCCCGCCCTAGGGCGTGTTTCGGAAGTGGTCAGCGGTGGCTGAGCCAGTCCAGGACGTGGGTGGCGATGGTGGCGTGGTCGGCTTCGACGGTGGTGGCTTGCTCGCCGGTGGCGGGGTCGCGGTGCTCGATCTCGTAGCCGCCGAACGCTCCGGGGCGGGTGTGGACCGAGATCGACCAGTCGATGTCTTCGTCCTCGGGGTAGATCACGAAGAACGTGTTGTCGGTGGCGTTCAGGTCCGCGAGCATCGAGAGGATCTCGACGTGTCCGGGGTCTTCGACGT
>NZ_JAMTCS010000011.1 GCF_024171955.1 Promicromonospora thailandica
CGGCGGGCGGGTGGACCAGGCCTGGCTGGCCACCCTGGTGGAGACGCTGGGCCTGTCGGGCCGGTTGACCCACCGTCCCGGGGAGCTGTCCGGTGGGCAGCAGCAGCGGGTGGCGATCGCGCGGGCGTTGATCGCTCAGCCGGAGGTGGTCTTCGCCGACGAGCCCACCGGGAACCTGGACTCGCGCTCGGGGGCCGAGGTGCTGTCCTTCCTGCGCCGCTCGGTGCGGGAGCTGGGGCGCACGATCATCATGGTGACCCATGACCCCTCGGCTGCCGCGTACGCGGACCGGGTGGTGCTGATCGCCGACGGTCGGATCGCCGGGGACATCAGCGACCCGACCCCGGAGTCGGCCATGGCCGGCCTGGACGCCCTGCGCACCCTGGAACCGGCCGTCACCACCGGCACCAGCACCCGGACGGGTGCGTGATGACCGCCACGACCCTCACACCACCGGCCACCGGCAGCGCACCCGCCACCGCGGGTGGGTCCCGCTTCCCGACCGCGCGGCTGACGCTGGGGCAGATGCGCCGCAGCACCGGACGCCTCGCCGCCGCAGGCGTCGCCATCCTCATCAGCACCGCCTTCGTGGCGGCGACCCTGCTGGTGGGCAACATCGTCACGACCACGACCTACGACCAGGTGGCCGCCCGCTACGCCGACGCCGACCTCGTCGTGTCCGGCGCGGACTGGAACCTGACGTCCGCCGACGTCGAGGCCGCGCGCGCCGTCGACGGCGTCGCGGCCGCCGACCTGGAGCGGAGCTTCTACACCGAGCTCACCCGCGGCGGCAAGGTCGTCTACCAGTCGATCGTGCCGCAGGCCTCCGACCCGCGCCTGTCGCCGCTCGAGCTCGCCGAGGGTGCGTGGCCCGAGGGCGCCACCGACATCGCGCTGCCGGGTGACGTCGCCGAACGGCTCGGCATCGCCGTGGGCGACACCGTGTCGGCCACACGCTGGATCGTCGACGACGAGCCCACCGTCGACGACGAGGGCGGCACCTGGTACGACAACCAGGAGATCACCGAGAAGCTCACCGTCACCGGTCTGGTGGCCGACCCCTACCAGGCCTACGCCCTCAACGGCGGCATGGGCGTGGTCTCCGCCGCCACCATGGAGCAGTGGCTCGCCGACGACAGCGGACCCGACAGCCCCCCGACGTCCGAGGCGATGGTCGTCGCGCTCGACGAGCCGGGCGACCCGGCGGCCGTCGAGGAGGCGCGGGAGGCGCTCGCCGCCGCCGTGCCCGCGGCCGACGACGTCAAGACCACGCAGGAGTACGCCGAGGGCGTCGTGGCGAGCCTGTCCGGGGGGCAGAACATCGTCTTCCTGGTGTTCGTCCTGGCCTTCGCCGGCGTGGCCCTCGTGGTCGCGGGCCTGGTCATCGCGAACACCTTCCAGGTGCTCGTGGCCCAGCGGTCGCGCACGCTGGCCCTGCTGCGCTGCATCGGCGCGGACACCGGCCAGCTCTACCGCAGCGTGCTGCTCGAGGCCGCGATCCTCGGCCTGATCGCCTCCGTGGGCGGTGTCGCGCTGGGCGCCCTGCTCGTGCAGGCCGGCCTCATGGTCGCACCCGCCTTCGACCTGGCGGTGCCGCTGCCCGGCGTCGTCACGCTCAGCGCGCCGGTCGTCTTCGTGCCCCTTGCCGTCGGCGTCCTCGTCACCCTGGCCGCCGCCGTCGCCCCGGCCCGGGCCGCGTCCCGCGTGGCCCCGCTCGCCGCACTGCGCCCGTCGGACGCGCCGACCCTGCGCGGCGCGGGCAAGGTGCGTGCCGTCCTGGCGGGTCTGATGACCGTCGGCGGCATCGCGCTCCTCGTCGGCGGCATGGTGCTCGGGACGGCCGGCCAGGCCGACATCGGCATCATGGCGGCCGTGCTCGGCGGCTCCCTGTCGCTCGTCGGCGTCATCCTGGGTGCCGTGTTCTGGCTGCCGCGCGTCGCCGGCGCGTTCGGCCGCCTCGTCGGCTCGGCGGGACCCGCCGCCCGCCTGGCCGCCGCCAACACGCAGCGCAACCCGCGCCGCACGGCGGCGACCGCCACCGCACTCCTGATCGGTGTCACGCTCGTCTCCATGATGACGACGGGCGCCGCCAGCGCCCGGGTCACCCTCGACCAGGAGCTCGACGCGCAGTACCCGGTCGACCTCCAGGTCGGCACCACGTCGCAGGACGAGAACGGGAACGCCGCCGTCATGCCCGGCAGCGTGTCCGACGCCGTGCGCGGCGTCGAGGGCCTCCGGGCCGTGGCCGACGTGACCACCCTCGTCGCCGACGTGGTCGAGGACGAGGCGGTGCTCCCCGTGGTCGCCGTGACCCCCGAGGCGCTGACGTCCGTGCTCAACACGCCCGAGGGGGCCGAGGGCTTCGGGCCCGGCACCCTCCTCCTGCCGAAGGAGGTCGCGGAGACCTACGGGCTGGAGGGGCGCGACACCCTCACCCTCACCGGACCGGCCGGCGAGGTGACGCTCGACGTGGTCGGCACGGACCTGCGCACCACCGACGCGTACCTGACGCCGTCCGACCTGGTCGCGTTCACGGCGCAGACCGGACCGAACGCCCTCTGGGGCGCGGTCGCCGACGGCGCGGACCCCGCAGGCACCGTCACCGACGTGCAGGACGCCGTCTCCACGACGGAGGAGGCCGTGGAGGTCAGCGGCGCCGTCGTCGAGCGGCAGGGCTACCAGCAGGTCATCGACGTCATCCTCGGGATCGTCGTCGGGCTGCTCGCCGTCGCCGTCGTCATCGCGCTCATCGGCGTGGCCAACACGCTGTCGCTGTCGGTCATCGAACGCACCCGCGAGAACGCCATGCTCCGCGCGATCGGCCTCACCACGGGGCAGCTGCGCGGCACGCTCGCCGTCGAGGGGATGCTCATCGCCGGCGTCGGCGCGGTGCTCGGCATCGTGCTGGGCCTCGTGTACGGCTGGGCGGGCGCCACCGCGGCCCTCGGCGGCGTGGGCACCGTGCCCTTCGTGGTCCCGTGGGTCGAGGTCGCGGTGATGCTCGGCATCGCCCTGGTGGCCGGACTCGTCGCCTCGGTGGTCCCGGCCCGCGCAGCGGTCCGGACCCGCCCCGTGGCGGCGCTCGCGGCGGAGTAGAGCCCCTCCGCCGCCGAGGCAGGGCTGCGACGGCGACACCGGCCCCTGGTGTCCCGCCGTAGCCCTGTCCCACCCCGGAACAAGCCCGCACCGTCGCGAGGAGAGCACGTGGCCACCATCGACCCGACCGTCCGGCTCACCCTCGGCCAGATGCGGCGCAGCGCCGGCCGCCTCGCCGCCGCGGCCACCGCCGTCGTCATCGGTACCGCCTTCGTCGCCGCGACGCTCCTGGCGGGCGGCATCGTCACCCGCACCACGTACGACCAGGTGGCCGCGCAGTACGCGGACGGCGACCTCGTGGTGTTCGACCGCACGGGCACGCTGACGTCCCAGGACGTGGCGACGATCCGGGCCGTCGACGGCGTCTCGGCCGCGGACGGCCTGCGGGGCACCTACGCGGAGCTCAACCGCGACGGCCGCACCGTCTACCAGGCGCTGCTCGGGGCGCCGTCCGACCCGCGGCTCTCGCCGCTCGACCTCGCCTCCGGGACGTGGCCGGACCGGGCCGGCCAGATCGCGCTGCCCGTGGACGCCGCGCGGCTGCTCGGGGTGGACGTCGGCGACACGATCTCCTCGACGCGGTGGCTGCCGGGGGCCAAGCCCGTCATGGACGAGAACGGCGTCGACCGCGACGGGGGCCGCGCGGGCACCGAGCGGCTGACCGTGTCCGGCCTCGTGGACGACCCCCTGCACGCGTACGCCGCCAGCGGGGGCGTCGCCGTCGTCACCCCCGCCGCCCTGGAGCAGCGGCTCGCGGCGGAAGCCGCGGGCCCCCTGCCCGGCCTGCGCACCGTGGTCGTCGCCCTGGACCGCTCCGACGCCGCGGCCGTGGCCGCCGCACGGGACGCGCTCGCCGCGGCCGTGCCGCGGGCGACCGGGATCACCACCCCCGAGGCGTACGCCGAGGACGTCGTCGCCGGGCTGGCGGACGGCCAGAACATCATCTTCCTCGTCTTCGTCCTGGCCCTGGCCGGGGTGTCCCTCGTGGTCGCGGGCCTGGTCATCGCGAACACCTTCCAGGTGCTCGTGGCCCAGCGGTCGCGCACCCTGGCCCTGCTGCGCTGCATCGGGGCGGGTACCGGCCAGGTCTACCGCACCGTGCTGCTGGAGGCGGCCGCCGTCGGCGTCGTCGCCTCCGCCGCGGGCGTCCTCGCGGGGGCCGCCCTCGTGCAGGGTGGCCTGCTGCTCGCGCCCCTGTTCGACCTCGGCGTCGCGCTGCCGCCGACCGTGTCCCTGAGCGTGCCCGTCCTGCTGATCCCGCTCGGCGTGGGCGTGCTCGTCACGCTCCTGGCCGCACTGGCACCGGCCCGGGCCGCCGCGCGCGTGGCGCCGGTCGCCGCGCTGAGCCCGGCCGTCGCGCCCGACCTGCGGGGCGCGGGCCGCGCCCGCTCGGTGTTCGCCTGGATCGCCGGCGCAGGCGGGCTCGCGCTGCTGGCCACCGGGGTCGCCCTCGGCATGTCCGGCCGTATCGACGTGGGACTGTTCGCCGCGGTGTTCGGCGGTTCCGTGTCCCTGGTCGGCGTCATCGTCGGGTCCGTCTTCTGGCTGCCGCGGGTCGCGGCGACGCTCGGCCACCTCGTGGACGTCGCGGGCCCCGCGGCCCGGCTGGCCTCAGCCAACGCGCTGCGCAACCCGCGCCGCACCGCCGCGACCTCCACCGCGCTGCTCATCGGCGTCACCCTCGTCTCCATGATGACCACGGGCGCCGCGAGCGCCCGTCTCACCATGGACCACCAGCTCGACTCCCGGTTCCCCGTCGACCTGCAGGTCTCGAGCGTCGCGCCCACGGCGGGCGGCGCCCTGGCGGCCGTGCCCGCACCGGTCGCCGGGGCGCTCGCGGACGTCGACGGGCTGGGTCCGGCGGTGGAGGTCACCGCGGTGTCGCTGCGGCAGGCCGGGGGCGGACGCCGGGTGCCGGTCGCCGCCGTCGCACCGGAGGCCCTCCGGACCGTGCTGAACACCCCGGCCGACGCCGCCCGCATGCGGCCCGGCGCGCTCGTGGTGCCCGAGCGGGCCGCGACGTCGTACGGTCTGGCGGGCGCCGACCGGGTCACCCTGACGGGGCCGGGTGGCACGGTCACGCTCGACGTCGTGCACACCGACACGCTGTCGTCGCGGACGTACCTGCTGCCGCGGGACCTCGCGGCCCTGGCCCCGGGTCTGGCGCCCAACGAGCTCTGGGCTGCCGTGGACGACGCCCGCGACCCCGCCGCGGTCGTGGCGGCGGCGCAGCGTGCGGTGTCGGGCACCAGCGAGGCGGTGTCCGTGGCCGGGATCGTCGTGGAGCGGGCCTCCTACCAGCAGATGATCGACGTGATCCTGGCGATCGTGGTCGGCCTGCTCGCGGTGGCCGTCGTGATCGCGCTGATCGGCGTGGCCAACACGCTGTCGCTGTCGGTCGTGGAACGCACCCGGGAGAACGCGGTGCTGCGCGCCATCGGCCTGTCCAAGGGCCAGCTGCGGGCCACGCTCGCCATCGAGGGCATGGTCATCGCGGGCGTGGGCGCTGTGCTCGGCATCGTGCTCGGCCTGGTCTACGGCTGGGCGGGCGCGACGACGGCGCTGTCGGCGCTCGGCGAGGTGCCGCTGGTGGTCCCGTGGGCCGAGGTCGGCGTGGTCGCCGTCGTGGCCCTGCTCGCGGGCCTGGTCGCCTCCGTGGCGCCGGCCCGGGCCGCCACCCGCACCCACCCGGTCACGGCCCTGGCCGCCCGGTGAGCCGCGGTCCGGCTCAGGAGCCGGGGCGCACCAGGCCCGTCTCGTAGGCCGTCACGACCGCCTGCACGCGGTCGCGGGCGTCGAGCTTGGCCAGGATGCGGCCCACGTGGGTCTTGACCGTCGCCTCCGCCACGTACAGGTCCGCGGCGATCTCCGTGTTCGACCGTCCCCGGGCCATGAGCACCAGCACCTCGCGCTCGCGGCTCGTGAGCCCCGCCAGCGCCTCCTTCGGCCCGGCGGCCTCCTCCGGGGGCAGCGCGGTCACCAGCCGTTCCATGAGCCGCCGCGTGGACGACGGCGCGATCACCGCGTCACCCTGGTGCACCGTGCGGATGGCGGTGAGGAGCTCCTCCGGCTGGGCGTCCTTGAGCAGGAAGCCGCTGGCGCCGGCGCGGATCGCGTCCAGCACGTACTCGTCGAGGTCGAACGTCGTCAGCACCACGACGCGGGGGTCGCCCGCCGCGGCGCGCCCGCCGTCGGCCAGGAGCGCCCGCGTCGCGGACAGCCCGTCCATGCCGGGCATGCGCACGTCCATGAGCACGACGTCGGACGCCGTCGCTCCGAGCAGCCGCAGCGCCTCGCGGCCGTCGTCGGCCTCGACCACCACCTGGAGGTCGGGCTGCGAGTCGATCACCATGCGCAGGCCCGCGCGGACCAGGGGCTGGTCGTCGACGAGCGCGACGCGCACGGGTCCGTCGGGGAGGCCGGGGGCCTGGGTCATCGTGCTCCTCGGGTGTCGTGCAGGTCGGTCCGGTCGGGGTGTTCTTCGTCGTGCTCTGTGTGCTCTGTGAGCTCTGTGTGCTCGGTCCGCTCGGCGCTCGCGGGACCCGGCGCGCCGGATCGGTCCGCCGCGGCTGGTGCCGGCCCGTCCTCCTCCGGCCGGGGCGCGTCGGCCGGAGGCTCGGCCTCCACCGCAGCGGGCTGGGCCGCAGCGGCATCAGCATCGGCATCGGCCGCGGGCTGCCCGGCGTCGACCGCGGCCTGTTCGGCATCGACCGCGACCGGCTCGGTGACGGCGGGGACCCGGGCGGCCGCCCGCGGGATCGGCACCACGAACCGGACCGAGAACCCGCCGCCGCGGCGGGGTCCCGCGGTGAGCGTGCCACCGAACATCTCGGCGCGCTCGCGCATCCCGAGCAGACCGTAGCCCGGGGCGGGGGCGGGCTCGTCGGGGCTCGGGGAGCCGTCGGCCGCCAGGCCGCGGCCGTCGTCCTCGACGCGCAGCTCCACCTCCTCCTCGCCCCAGCGCACCAGGACGGTGACCGCCGGGCGGGGGCCGGCGTGCTTGCGCACGTTGGTGAGCGCCTCCTGGCACACGCGGTAGAGCGTGAGCCCGACGCCGGGCGGCAGCCGCCGCTCGACCCCGACGCGCGCCCAGGAGACCCGCATGCCGCTGTCGCGCGCCTGCTCGACGAGCTGCCCGATGTCGGCGGCGTCGGGCTGGGGACGCAGCGGGGCCGCTCCCGACGCGGGCGTGGTCCCGCCGCCCGGTGGCGCGCCGTGGTCGGCGGCGTCCGGCGGGGTTCCGGCGGCGACGACGCCGACGTGCGCGGCGCCCGACCCCGCCGCGCCCGACCCCGCGCCGCGCGGCCGCGTACCGGCCGGGGCGCGCGGGACGTCGTCCGGGGCGACCAGGCCCAGCGGTGTGGTGGGGGCGGGCTGGTCGTCCCGCAGCACCCCGAGCAGGCGGCGCATGTCGGCCAGGGCGGCGCGGCCGGTCTCGGCGATGGTGCCCAGCGAGCGCTGCGCGGCGGCGGGGTCGGCGGTGGCGGCGTACCGGCCGCCGTCGGCCTGCGCGATGATCACGGACAGCGAGTGGGCCACGATGTCGTGCATCTCGCGCGCGATGCGCGAGCGCTCGGCGGCCGTGGCGATCTGCGCCTGCTGGTCGCGCTCGATCTCCAGCCGCAGGGTGCGGTCGCGCATCGCCAGGAGCATGGCGCGGCGCGAGCGGCGCACCAGGCCGAACGCGAAGGACGCCGCGAGCAGGGCGAGCGTCGGGATCACGACGACCACGCTGTGCACCGACAGGTTGACGGCCAGGCCGAACGCCACGGCGCCGACGACACCGAGAGCCGCGCAGGTCAGGTAGGCGCGGCGCGTGCCGTAGACCGTGATGCAGTAGATCGAGACCAGCACGAGCAGGTCGGCGGCGACCAGGTCGACGTCGAGCACCCACAGCTGCACCATGCTCGCGACGAACACGGCGACGGCGGACGCGAAGGGCCGGGTGCGGCACCAGGGCAGCGGGGCGAGCACGAGGAGCGAGGCGATCACGCCGGCCCTGAGGTCGTACCCGGGGGAGAAGCTGGTGCTGGACATCGTCAGCATCCCGGGGATCAGCACGAGCGCCGCGAGCACCGTCCAGCCGAGGTCCATGAGGAACCTGTGCCGTTCCGACCACTGCGCCCACCGCTCGTACCACCCCATGCAGGTCAGCGTAGGTGGAACCGTTGCGCGGGCGCGTCATACCGTGGTAGCACTTGCGCCGTGGCCCCCTCAGCCGAAAGGATTCGGTGAGCGGCCCGCGCGGCGGCCATCTTCATCGTGCCCGGGTGGCGCCGGAGCGTCGGTTATGCCCTACGATGGCGAAATGACTCACGTACTCCTAGCCGAGGACGACCCGGCCATTGCCGAGCCGTTGGCACGAGCGCTCTCCCGTGAGGGTTACGACGTCGTCGTGCAAGGAACCGGCAAAGGTGCGATCGAGAGCTCGACCGGTGCGGACATCGTCGTTCTGGACCTGGGCCTTCCCGACATGGACGGCCTCGATGTCGCGCGCGAGATCAGGGCCAACGGCCTCACCGTGCCCGTGCTGGTGCTGACCGCCCGCGCCGACGAGGTCGACCTCGTCGTCGGCCTCGACGCCGGCGCCGACGACTACGTCACCAAGCCCTTCCGTCTCGCCGAGCTGCTCGCGCGCGTGCGGGCGCTGCTGCGCCGCTCGCACGGGGAGACCGGCGAGGAGGAGGAGCTGCACGCGCAGGACGTCCGCGTCGACGTCTCCGCGCACCGCGCCTTCCAGGGCGACCGCGAGCTGCACCTGACCACCAAGGAGTTCGACCTCCTGCGCGTGCTCGTGCAGAACGCCGGCTCCGTCGTGGTCCGCGACACCCTGATGCGCGACGTCTGGGGCTCGGACCCGGTCGGCTCCACCAAGACTCTCGACATGCACGTGTCGTGGCTGCGCCGCAAGCTCGGCGACGACGCGAACGCCCCGCGCTACGTCTCCACGGTGCGCGGTCTCGGGTTCCGCTTCGAGATCGGGGCGAGCTAGCCAGATGCGCGCCCGCGTACTGCAGGCGACGATCGCCGCGGTGGCGGTCGCCGTCCTGCTCCTGGGCATCCCGCTCGCGATCTTCGGCGCCCGGTACATCTACGACCAGGAGGTCCAGCGGGTCGAGACCCGTGCCCAGGACCTGCTGACCTCCGCCGTCAACTCCTACGAGCGCAACCGCTCGGCCGCCGAGGCCGGCTTCGTCGACCAGTCCGTGCTGGACCGGGCGGTCCAGCCGCAGGGCAACGACATCGTCGCGTACGTGACGGTCAACCAGCCGAACGGCGAGCAGCTCGTCTCGGGCGAGCCCGTGGTCGGTGCCACCATCGACCGGGGGCTCGCCTCCGAGGAGCAGCCCGTCATGGGCGTGGTCATCTCCGTCTCGGCCTGGCCGGCGTACATCAAGGCGATCAACGTCGTGGTGCTCGTCGTGTTCGGCAGCGTCGGGGCGTTCGCCGCCGGGGCCGTCACCGCCGCCTGGCAGGCCAACCGCCTCGCCCAGCCGTTCGTGTACCTCGCCGCCTCGGCCGAACAGCTCGGCGCGGGACAGGTGCGCCCGCGGCTCGACCCGTCCGGCGTGGAGGAGATCGACCTCGTCGCGGCCGAGCTGGCCCGCAGCTCCGACCGCCTCGCGGCCCGGCTCGCCGTGGAGCGGCAGTTCACGTCGGACGCCTCGCACCAGCTCCGCACCCCGCTCACCGCGCTGACGATGCGCCTGGAGGAGATCACGCTCACCTCCAGCGAGCCCGAGGTGCAGGAGGAGGCCCGGATCTCCCTGGAGCAGGTGGAACGGCTGGTCGGGGTGGTCGACGACCTGCTCGCCCGCTCCCGCCGCGCGCAGGGCGGCACCACGGAGTCCGTCGACGTCGCGGTGCTGTTCCTCCAGCAGGAGGAGGAGTGGCGCGAGTCGTTCGAGCGCGCCGGCCGGCACCTGAACGTCGAGGACTCGGAGGGCGCCCGCGTGCTGGCCACGCCGGGTGCGCTGGCCCAGGTGCTGTCCACGCTGCTCGAGAACTCGCTCAAGCACGGGGACGGCACCACGACGCTGCGCATCCGCGAGGGGCAGCGCGGCGCCATGGCCATCGAGGTCACGGACGAGGGCGACGGCGTGCCGGAGGACATGGCGGGCAAGATCTTCGAGCGCGGCGTCACGTCCGGCGCGGGGACGGGCCTCGGGCTCGCCCTGGCCCGCGACCTCGTCGCGGCCGACGGCGGGAACCTGCAGCTCACGCAGCGCACGCCGCCGGTGTTCTCGGTGTTCCTCTCGGGCGTGCCCAAGACGCTCGACCCGCACCAGGTGCTGCCGGTCGGGTCCAAGATCTCGACCCTCGGCCAGAAGAAGGGCCGCGGGCGCCGGTAGGCTTCACCGACGTGAGTGCACCACAGATCCGTGAGTCCGGGCCGCCCGTCGTGGCCGTCGTGGGAGGCGGGCAGCTCGCCCGCATGATGGCCCCGGCCGCCGGGGAGCTCGGCATCCGGCTGCGGGTGCTGGTCGAGGACCCGGCGTCGTCGGCCGCCCAGGTGGTGACCGACGCGCCCGTGGGGGCCGCCGCCGACGAGGCGGCGATCCGGTCCCTCATCGCGCCCGACTCCGGGCCGGCGGCGTCCGTGCTGACGTTCGAGCACGAGCACGTGCCGAACGCCCTGCTCACCGACCTCATCGAGCACGGCACGCCGGTACGCCCCGGCCCGCACGCGCTCGTCCAGGCCCAGGACAAGATCGTCATGCGGCAGCGGCTCACCGAGCTCGGGGTGCCGTGCCCGCGGTGGGCGCCGCTGCCGTCGTCGTCCCCGCAGGCGGGGCGGGAGGCCCTGGCGGCCTTCCTCGCCGAGGTGGGCGGCAGCACCGTGGTCAAGACCTCGCGCGGCGGCTACGACGGCAAGGGCGTGCGCGTGGTCTCGTCGCCCGACGACGTCGCCGACTGGTTCGCGGCCGTCGACGCCGGCGGGCCGCAGCTCCTGGTCGAGGAGAAGGTGCCCTTCACGCGGGAGCTGGCCGCGCTGGTGGCGCGGCGGCCGTCGGGCGAGGTGCGGGCGTGGCCCGTGGTCGAGTCGATCCAGCGCGACGGCGTCTGCTCCGAGGTGATCGCCCCGGCGCCCGGGCTGTCCGCCGAGCTCGACGTGCGCGCCCGCGAGATCGCGACGGCCGTGGCCGAGGGCCTCGACGTCACCGGCGTGCTGGCCGTCGAGATGTTCGAGGTGCCGGGCCTGGACGGGACGCCCACGGTGCTGGTCAACGAGCTCGCCATGCGCCCGCACAACAGCGGCCACTGGACCATCGACGGCGCCGTGACCAGCCAGTTCGAGCAGCACCTGCGCGCCGTCCTCGACCTGCCGCTGGGCTCCACCGAGCCGACGGCGCCCTGGACCGTCATGGCGAACGTGCTCGGCTCCGAGCTCGACGAGCTCACCGACGCGCTGCCCGGCGTGCTCGCCGCCTACCCCGAGGCGCGCGTCAACCTGTACGGCAAGGGCGTGCGCCCCGGCCGCAAGCTGGGCCACGTGAACGTGAGCGGCACGGACCTCGACGAGGTGCGCAGCCGGGCCGTCGCCGCCGCGGCGCTGCTGCGGGGCGAGGAGCCCGTGATCGTGGACACCACCATCGAGGAGAGGGCGAACGTATGAGCACCACGCCGCAGGTCGGCATCGTCATGGGGTCCGACTCCGACTGGCCCGTCATGAAGGGCGCGGCCGAGGCGCTGGCGGAGTTCGGCGTGCCCGTCGAGGTCGACGTCGTCTCCGCGCACCGCATGCCCACCGAGATGATCGACTACGGGCGCCAGGCGGCGGGCCGGGGGATCCGGGTGATCATCGCCGGAGCGGGCGGCGCGGCGCACCTGCCGGGCATGCTGGCGTCGGTGACGCCGCTCCCGGTCGTCGGCGTGCCGGTGCCCCTGAAATACCTCGACGGCATGGACTCGCTGCTGTCCATCGTGCAGATGCCCGCGGGCGTGCCGGTCGCGACGGTGTCGATCGGCGGGGCGCGCAACGCGGGGCTGCTCGCGGCGCGGATCCTGGCCTCGGGCACGGGCGACGGGGCGGCGGCCCTGCGGCAGCGCATGGAGGCCTTCCAGGAGGATCTGGGCAAGGCGGCCCACGCCAAGGGCGAGGCCCTCCGCGCCCAGCTCTGACCCCCGGGGGCTGCGCCAGCCGGACGGTCTCGGACGAGAACGACCTGAGGTACCGATCCGCGTCGGATCCGGTACCTCAGGTCGTTCTCGTCCGAGACCGGGCTCACAGGCCGGGGATGCCGCCGACCTTCTCGCCCGGCTGGTACTCGCCGTCGCGGATCTTGGCCCAGAACTCGCCCACCGTGTTCGGGTCGAGCTGGACGGCCGAGGCGCCCGACGGCGTCCGGTAGTTGATCGTGGCGATCGGCGGCGTGCCGGTCACCCCGTCGTCGCCGTTCGCCGAGCGGAACGCCAGCGCGAGGCGCGCGATGTCGATGATCCCCGAGTCGGTGTCGGTCACCACGGCGGCCAGGCCGGCGTCGGCCAGGCCGACCTGCGAGGCCGGGTTGAGCAGGATCGCGGGGTCCGCGACCTTCTTGCCGATCTGCCCGATGACCTGCTGCTGGCGCTCGGTGCGGCCGATGTCGCCCTTCTGCTTGTCGGCGTACCGCATGCGCGAGAACGCGAGCGCGGTCTTGCCGTCCACCTCGTGGCAGCCGGCCTTCCAGTCGAGCTTCGACTTCGGGTCGTGCACGTCGTAGTCCAGGCACAGCCGCACCCCGCCGACGGCGTCCACGACGCCGGAGACGCCGCCGAAGCCGACCTCGACGTAGTGGTCCACGGTCAGGCCGCTGAGCTGCTCCACGGTCTGGACCAGCAGCGGCGCTCCGCCGATGGAGTACGCCGCGTTGATCTTGTTGCCGCCCGCGCCGGGGATCTCCGCGTAGGTGTCGCGGGGGATCGAGATGAGCGCCACCGGACCCGACCGCGGCTTGTGCAGCAGCATGATCGAGTCGGTGCGGGCACCGGACGTGGAGTCGTTGATGCCGCCGCTGCCGCGCGCGTCGGAGCCCGCGAGCAGGTAGGTGGTGCCCGGGGTGTTCGAGGCGCCGGACAGCGCCTCGACGTGCTGGATCTTGCCGTTGGCCCAGATCAGCAGGCCGATGGGCCAGGCGAGCACCGCCACCAGCACGAGCACCGCGATGACGCCGGCCACGCGGCCCTTGCGGATGCGGATGTTGCCGCCACCACCGTGGCCGCCGCGCGCGGTCGGGGGCAGCGAGCCGCCGCCCCGGCCACCGCCGCCGGCGGGGGGACGCGGCGCGGTGCGCACCGGGGTGGGCCGCACCGGCCCCGCGCTCGCCCGGACCGGCCGGCCCGGCGGGATCGACTGCGGCGGCTGCCCGCCCCCGGGCGGCATCGACCGCGGGGGGATGGACCGCGGCGGCGCCCCGGCCTCGTTGCGCGCGGGCATCCCCGACCGCCGTGGCGGGACGGGCGGGGGAGTGTTGCGCTGGCCGGACACCGGTACCTCCCGGGAGGACTGTCTACGGATACGTGGTTCGCTGCGGCCCCCGTCGGAGGCCTCCGGGCGGCCGATGCGGTGCGCGCCACCGACGCCGGGGACCCCGACACCGGGCGTCTCCGCGTTGGCCGGCCCGCTCCTGCTCGGCGCCGCGCCCGGGAGGGTCCGCGGACGCTCGCCCGTGTCACCCACCGGGATGGCGTCGTCCGCGCCCGGCCGCCCGCTGACGCCCTGCGGCGTGAAGCTGGGCGGTATCCGGACGCGCGTCACGTCGTCGTCGGCCTCGCGGGCCGAGCGGTTCGACGTCCTGGGATCTGACATGGTCAGCCACAGACCTTGGTGGTGTCGGCGCTCGTGAACGCCTCTTCGCCCGCCTGCTTGATCACCGTCGAGGACGGCGACGGGTCGGGCGTGGTCGTCTCGGCGTCCGTCGTGCCGTCGTTCTTCGTGTCGTCGTTCTTCGTGTCGCCGTCGCCGGCGGAGCCGGAGGGGGACGACGAGGGCGTCGTGCCCTCCGGGGCGTCGACGACCGGCCGGTCGTTCTTGACGTCGTCCCACAGCGTGGTGGCCTCGTCCGTCCACACGACGTTCGCCCGGTTGTTCGGGTCGTACTCGTTGGGGACGGTCATGAACGTGATCGTGTCAGGCCGCACGTTCCGCATCGAGTAGGCCAGCCCGGCGAGTCCGTCGATGCTGGCCAGCTCCTGGTTCATGGTGAGCGAGTCCGTCACCGCGCCGAGGAACCCGAGGGTCTTGGAGGGGTTGGTCAGCACCTCCTGGCTGAGCACCTTGCGGGCGAGGGAGGCCATGACCTCCTGCTGCCTGCCGATGCGGCCGAGGTCGGACCCGTCGCCGAGGCCGTCCCCGGTCCGGGCGCGGGCGTAGTCGAGCGCCTTCACACCCTTGAGGGTATGGATCCCGGGCGAGAGCGCCAGGTGGTTGGCCTTCTCGGAGTAGATCTCCTGCTCGACGCAGACCTCGACGCCACCCACGGCGTCGACCATCGACGAGAACCCGGCGAAGTCGACCACGATGAAGCCGTTGATGAACACGCCGGTGAGCTGTTCGATCGCCTTGACCGTGCACAGGGCGCCGTCGGACACCTTCCCGCCGGCCTGCACGCCCTGGGAGAAGGCGGCGTTGAACTTGGTGCCGTACAGCGGGGCGGTCGTGGTGCCGTCCCCCGTGGTGCAGCTGGGCACGTCCACGGTCGAGTCGCGCGGCACCGAGATCATCTCGACGCGCGACCGGTCGCCCGATATGTGCATGACGAGCGTCGTGTCCGAGCGGGCGCCCATCTCGCCGCCGCCCGCGAGGTCGCCGTTGTCGCCGTCGCGCGAGTCGCTGCCCATGACCACGATGTTGAGCGGCGTGCCCGCGTTCGGGTCCTTGGGGAGCACCTGCTTCGGGCGGTCCGGCCCGAGCACCGCCATCTGCGCGGTGTCGATGTTCCCGGTGAGCTGGGTGACGGCCGTCGCGGCGCCCGCGACGCCGAGCGAGAGCACGCCCACCAGCACCATCCCGACCGTGCGGGCCACACCGCCCGACGAGCCCAGCGTCCGGGCATGGGACGGCCCCTTGGTGGGATTCGTCGCACCCGGGGCGCTGAAGTCAGGAAATGTCACGGCCACCGATCCTAGAGGCTGGGTGTTGCACGCCGGCGCACCGCCGGGGGGCGGACCGTAGAGGGTTCGTGGAGAAGCCTCCTAACCGCGGCGCCACTGTGCCTGTTCGCTGCTCAGAAGGCGGGTTCGGCGTGGTTCGTCCTGTTCCAGCTCGGCCGCGGTGGCCGCGGACGTGAGGACGGCGGAGCCGCCGCCCGCCCAGATGCCGAGCAGCTCGCGCAGCACGTCGGCCACGGTCTCGCGGCCGTCCACGAGCACGCGCGCCCCGTCCCCCGGCGCGGGCACGAGGTCCCGGTGGCCGACCGCGCCCGCGGCGCTCACCAGGGCGTCCTGGCCCGGGTCGACCTCGGGCACCCACCCGATCACGTCGCCGTAGGTCATGACGGCGGCGGCGGCGTCGACGGCCCCGGCGGGCAGGTCGCCGTCGTACCGGCGGGCCAGGGCGGGCAGGGAGACGACGACGAGGTCGGCCCCGCCGTCGGCCCAGCGGCCGGGCTCGGCGGTGACGACGACGTCCGGGGCGGCGTCCGCGCCGGGCTCCGGCAGCTCCACCGTCGCCCCCGTGCGCCAGGCGGCCAGCGCCCACACGGCGGTGCGCCAGTGCGCCGGCAGGTCCACGACGACGCGGGTGCCGGGGGCGGCGTCGAACTCCTCGACGAGGAGGTTGACGGTCTTGCTCGCCCAGTTGGCGAGGACGGCGCCGGACAGCTCGACGCGTTCGCCGTCGTCGCCGTACCAGGTGAGGCGCGGACGGCCGCCGTCGGCGGCGAGGCGGGCGAGGAGCGAGGCGACGTCGGGCACGGGGCCCCCGGTACGGGACGCGATCTGCATGCCGTCACCCTACGAGCCGGCCCGGCGTGCCGGCGCACCGGCGGGTGAAAAACCGGGCCGGTGGTGAGACGTACGCCACGACCTGCGGAAGGACTCGTGAATTACCGGTGGAATCCAGGGGCGTTAGCACAATTCCGCTTGACGACTCCAGGCGACACGCGTGTAATTCCATGTATGCAGTTTTCGTAGCGCATACGCAACGGGGCCTGGAAGCTGCAGGTCCGGCGAGGCCCCGGAGCACGGAACACGGCATGGAGGGGCACGTCATGTGGAACATTCTGGAATCGGACGTGGAGTTCCCGACTGACGCCGAGAACGAGCCGGCGCCGGTGGCCCCGGTGCTCCCGCTGTTCGGCGAGCTGTTCGAGCTGACGGAGCCGGACGAGTCGCTGCTCGGCTGGCAGGAGCGCGCGCTGTGCGCGCAGACCGACCCGGAGGCCTTCTTCCCGGAGAAGGGCGGGTCCACCCGCGAGGCGAAGAAGGTCTGCTCCGGCTGCGAGGTCCGGGCGGAGTGCCTCGACTACGCGCTGGAGAACGACGAACGCTTCGGTATCTGGGGCGGTCTCTCGGAGCGGGAGCGTCGCAAGCTGAAGCGCCGCGCCGTCTAGCCCGGAGCCGGTCCGGACCGGCGGGGCGGTCGCCGCGCCCGTCTCGCGGGAGTGGTGACGCACGCTCGGCGTGCGCCGTGCAGAGGTCGCCCGCGCTCGGCGCGTCTACGGCGTGTCGGCGCCGACGCGCCGCATGATGTGAAGCGAGATGAGCGCTCCACGCACCGACAGCCTGTCGGCCCCCAGCCCCGACCGCGGTCCCGACGAGGCCCCGGCCGGCCCGGTGTGGGCCAAGGTCCCGACCCGGCTCGCCGCACCCGCGCCGGTGGCCGTCACGGTCACGGCCGTCGTCGTCACGCGCGGCAGCAGCCCCTACCTCGGCGCCACGCTCGCGGCCCTGCGCGCGCAGTCCCGCACGCCGGACGACGTCGTGGTGGTCGACGTGGACACCGCCCCCGCCACGTCGGGGCACCAGGACCTGCAGCTCGGCGGCGCGCGCTACGTCGCCGGGGCGGGTGCCCGGACCTTCGGCGAGGCGGTCGAGACGGCGCTGTCCGCGACCGGCGCACCGGACCACGGCTGGCTCTGGCTGCTGCACGACGACTCCGCGCCGGCGCCGGGCGCGCTGGCCGCCCTGACCCGTGCCGTGGAGCACTCCAACGCCGTGGCGGTGGCCGGGAGCAAGCAGCGCCGCTGGGAACGGGACCCGGACGGCACGCCGCTCGACCCCGACCTGTCCGACCGCGGCGTGCTGCTCGAGGTGGGGCACACCGTGTCGCCGCTCGGCCGCCGCATGACCGGCATCGACGACACGGAGATCGACCAGGGCCAGCACGACGCGCGCGAGGACGTGCTCGCCGTGGGGCTCGCGGGCGCCCTCGTCCGCTCGGCGGTGTGGCGCCAGGTGGGCGGCACCGACCCGGCCTACGGCCAGCTCGGCGACTCCACGGACTTCTGCCTGCGCGTGCGGCTCGCGGGACACCGGGTCGTCGTCGTGCCCGACGCCGTGGTGCGCCACGCCCAGGTCTCCCTGCACGGTCCCGGCGCCTCCGGCGCACGCCGCCGCGCGCAGCTCTACCTGCGGCTGACCTCGGTCGCGCCGTGGATCCTGCCCTTCGCGATGCTGGCGATGCTGGCGTGGGCGCCCTTCGCCGCGGGCTACCGGCTCGCGCTCAAGCGCCCCGAGCGGGCGCGCGACGAGCTCCTCGCCCCGTTGTGGGCCGTGTTCCGGCTCGGCCCGCTGCTGCGCGCCCGGCGTCGGGTCGCGCGGACCTCGACCGTGCCCCGGAGCGTGCTGCGCCCGCTGCTGGGCACCTGGCGCGAGGTGGCGGCCGAGCGCCGCGACCGGCGGCTGGCCCGCGGCGGGGCCCACCGGGTCGAGCACGCGCTCTCCGACCTGGAGCGCGCCGAGCTGGGGACCCTCGCGGTACGGCGCCGCGCAACGCTCGCCCTGGTCGTCGCCGGTGCCGTGGGCCTGGCCGCCGCCCTGTTCGGGCCTGCGCTCGGTGCGCTCGCCGCGGGCGCGCGGCTCGTGGGCGGAGCACTGCTCGCGGCGGGCGGGTCGACGGCGACCACCTGGTCGTCCGCGACGTCCGGCTGGGTGCGCGACGGGCTGGGTACCGCCGCCCCGGCGGACCCGCTGCTGTTCGTGCTCTCGGGCCTGTCCGTCCTGGCGGGCGGCTCCCTGCAGACCGCCGTGAACGGCGTGCTCCTGCTGGCGCTGCCGCTGGCCGCCGTCGGCGCGTGGGCGGCGGCGGGGACGGTGACCCGCTCGGTGTGGCTGCGCGCCGCCGCGGCGTTCCTATGGACGGTCGCCCCGCCGTTCCTCGGTGCCCTCGACGGCGGGCTCCTCGGTGCGGTGCTCGCGCACGCCCTCCTGCCGTGGACCGCCGTCGCGCTCGTCCGCGCGGTGGGAGCGCAGGCCGTCGACCGGCTCACACCCCCGGACGACCCCGCCGACGCGTACGCGCCCGGACCGCGGGCCGCCCGGCCCACCGCCTCGCTCGGCGCCGCCGGTGCGGGCGGGCTCCTGCTGGCCTGCGTGGTCGCCGGGTCGCCCGCCCTGCTGCCCGCGGCCGTCCTGGTGCTGGTCGCGGCGACGCTCGTGGCCCCGCGCCGGCGCGTGCACCTGGTGCTCGCGCTCGTGCCCGCCCTCGTGGTCGGCGCCCCGCTGTGGTGGACCGCGGTGCGCGACGGCGACCGCGGTCTGCTCACCGCCGAGCCCCTGGCCGGAGCGAGCGGCGTGGGGGC
The DNA here is from genome assembly GCF_024171955.1 of Promicromonospora thailandica. Lineage (GTDB taxonomy): Bacteria > Actinomycetota > Actinomycetes > Actinomycetales > Cellulomonadaceae > Promicromonospora > Promicromonospora thailandica. The sequence continues at coordinate 18,819 of NZ_JAMTCS010000011.1, forward strand.
CGGCGGCCCTGCGTCCGGCCTCGAGCTCCTGCTCGGCCTGCCGGCGGCCCCCGAACCCTGGTTCGACGCCCCCGACGGCGGCGGACCCGTGCCGACCGCCGTCCGCGCCCTCGTCGCCGCGGGACCGTGGGCCGTCGGCGTGCTGGTGGTCGCCCTGGCGCTGCTCGGCCTGCTCGCGGCGCTGCTCGGTATCGGCAGGCGCCGGGCCGGGGCGACGGCTCGTCGCGTGACCGGGACCACCGTGGTGGGCTGGCTGGTCGCGGCGGCGGGTATCGCCGTGGCGGTGCTCGCGCAGGACGACGGGCGCTGGGCCGGCCCCGGGCTCTCGCTCCTGCTGCTCGGGCTCGGCGCGGCCGCCCTCGCCGGGGCCGCGGCCGTGGTCGCGCGCGGCGCCCGGCTGCACGGGTTCGCCCGCACGGCGGTCCGCACCGGCTCGGTCGTGCTCGTCGCGGTCGGGCTGCTGCTCCCCGCCGCGCAGGCGGCGGCCTGGCTCGCCGGCTCCGGCAGCGTCGCGGCCGCCGGGCGCGCGGACCTGCTGCACGTCTCCGCCGCCCCGGTCGTCCCCGCCGTCGGGCAGCAGATGCAGGCGCCGCCGCGCCAGGCCCGCGTGCTCGAGATCGGGTTCTCCGCGGACGGGGACGGCACCGTCCGGTACGCGCTCCTGCGCGCCGACGGGTCCCAGCTCGCCGACGCCGCCGTCGCGGCCCGCGTCACCGGCGGGGACGGGACGGCCGCCGGCGCGCTCGACACCGTCGTCGCCGAGCTGGTCTCGGGCACCACCGACGGTGTACCCGAGCGGCTGGCCGCCCTCGGGATCGGCGCGGTGCAGGTTCGCGACGGGGGTACCGCCGGGCAGGACGCCGCCGTCGGCGACCTGGTGGCCACCCTCGACATGGTGCCCGGCACCAGCCGCGTGACCGAGGGACAGGCCGTGTCCGTGTGGCGGGTCTCGCCCGCCGACCAGCCCGCACCCGGGTGGGCGCGCGTCGAGGAGGACGGGACCACCCGCGAGGTGCTGCCGTCGGCCGGGACGCAGGTACGGGCCGACGTCGGCGCGGGCAGTGCGGACCGCGTCGTCGTGCTCGCGGAGGCCGCCGACCCGGGCTGGCGGGCCACGCTCGACGGTCGGCGCCTCGACGCCGTCGCGCCGGAGCAGACCGCCGGGCTGCAGGCGTTCGTGCTCGGGCCGGACGACGGGCACCTCGTGGTCCGCTACGAGGCGCAGCACCGCACGGCCTGGCTCGTACTGACCACGTTCACGCTGGTGGTGTTCGCCCTGCTCGCGCTGCCGGTGGGACGAAGGAGGACGCGATGACCCGCACGGCCTCGAAGCGCAGGAGGACGACCGTGCCGCCCGCGGCCCGACGCGCCGCCGCCGCGGTGGGCGCCCTGCTGTGCGCCATGGGCGTCGCGGCGCTCGCCGTCACCGACGGGACCGTCGGCCCCGGGCCGGGCGCGCCCGCCGACGACGTGCGCGCCGTGCCGGTCGCGGCCGCCGGGACCGGGCTGGTCTGCCCGGCGCCGGCCGAGCTGGAGCAGCCGGACGTGGGCGACGACGAGTTCAGCGCCACACCCGTGGAGACCAGCACGTCGCTGGCCGCCGCCGTGCTGGCCGGGGCGGAGGACACCGAACCCGCACTCACGACGCTCGGCGGCGCGGGTGCGGGCGACGTCGCCGGGCCGCTCGACGTCGGCGGCACCGCCGCGGTGCGCACGGGCGAGGTGCCGGACGCGCGCCTGCTGCGGGTCACGCCGGGTGCCGCGACGTACGCGGCCGGGACGGTGGCGTCCGTGACGACCGACGGCGACCTGCGCGGCATGGTCGCCGGGCCGTGCGCGCTGCCCGCCGTCGAGCACTGGCTCGTGGGCGGTGGCACCGCCGTGGGATCCAGCGGGCGTCTGGTGCTGCTCAACCCCGGTCGCACGCCGGCCACGGTGGCCCTGGAGGCCTGGGGGGCGTCCGGACCGGTCGCGCTGGGCGGGCAGTCGCTCGTCGTCGTGCCGGCGGGGGAGCAGGTCGTGACCACGCTGGAGGCTGTCGCGCCCGACCAGAGCCGCCTCGCCCTGCACGTCACCGCCGAGGGCGGGCGCGTGGGCGCGTACGTGCAGCACCACCGGATCGACGGGCTCGTGCCCGCGGGCGCCGACCTCGTGGCAGGCGGCGCGGCCCCCGCCACGACGACGGCCGTGCCGGGGATCGTCAGCACCGGCGAGGCGGTCGACGACCCGCACGCGCCGCGCCTGGACCTGCTGGCGCCCGGCGACCGGCCCGGCACCGCACGGGTCGCCGTGCTCGGGACCGACGGGCCGGTGCGGCTCCGCGGCGGCGAGGAGGTGACGCTGGAGGCCGGGCGGGTCACGACGCTGCCGCTGGGCGGGCTGCCCGAGGGCGCGTACACCGTGGTGGTCGACGCCGACGTGCCCGTGGTGGCCGGCGCCGCCGTCGACCGGCGCGGCGCGGCCGCGCAGGACGCCGTCATCGACGAGGACCCGTACGACCGCGCGTGGCTCCCGGGGCAGGCGGTGCCCGGGGCGGCTGCGTCCGGCGCGGCCGACGGTGCGGTCGCCGTGCCGCCCGGGGCGTCCTACGAGCTGACGTTCGCCGGGGTGCCGGACGAGCGCGACCCGGACCTCGTCGACGACGCGACGGGCAGCACGCAGGTGGAGCTGCGCGGCGTCGGGCCGGACGGCGAGGAGGTCTGGACCCAGGAGGTCGACGTGCCCGCGGGCCACACCGTCCGGCTGGACGTGGCAGACCTGGCCGAGCTCGGCGAGACCGTCGCGGTGGTCGCGGTGGTCGCGGAGCAGCCGAGCGGCGGGCCCGGCGTGGTCTGGTCCGTGACCCTGGCGGACGGGGACGACCCGTCGCTCTTCTCGGTGCTCGCGCCGACGCCGCCGCTCGCCGCCGGCGACGAGGTGCGGGTGCGGCGCGTCGACGCCGCGGGCTGAGAGACGCGGCGGGTCAGCCCCGCTCGCCGAAGTTGGGGTCGATCTCCTCGGGGGTGCGCGCCAGCATGTGCGCCACCTGCTCCACGACGACGTCCCGCACCAGGTCGGCGAGGTCCTCCGTGTCGAAGGCACGCACCTCGACGGGCCGGCGGTAGACCACCACGCGTCCGGGGCGCCCGGCCTCGGCGGGGAAGAACCGGCCGAGCAGCACGCCGCCGTCCTCCCACGGCGCGGGATCCGACGGCGGCACGTCCTCCACCGCGAACTCCGTGCCCCGCAGGTGGGCGGCCCAGGTGCGGTCGAGGTCCTCGACGACGTCGAGCACGAGGTCGTCGAACCGCTGCGCGCGGGTGCGGTGCGCGGGCGTGCCGGGCGGGAACATCGGGCCGCGCAGCCCGCGCCCGCGCCGGTCGCGGCGCCGCGGGCGGGGTGCGTCGGCCTGGTCGCCCGCATCGCCCGGGCGGGTGGCCGCGAGCCGGAGCAGGTCCGCCTGCGAGGCCTTGGGGATGCCGGAGGCGGGGTTCGCGGTGCTGCCGGTGCCGGCGGTGCTGCCGGACGAGCCTGACGAGGAGCCGCGACCCGACCGCCGGTTGCGGCCGCGAGGAGAGAACGGAGGCACGTACCGACGATACGTCGGAACGGGCCGCCGGTGGACCACCGCCCCGCCCGCGGACCGGCTGCCGCGCCGAGATGTGGTGGTGTGGCGCCGGGGTGGGGGCTGCGGGGCACCAGATCTGGCCCGGGGTGGGTGGCGCGGGGTGCCGGATGTCGCTCGGGGTGGGTGCGGGAGCGTCAGTTCTCGAAGCGGCCGGCAGAGGCAGGGGGCGAGGGGGCGGCGGTGTCCGGCGTGTTCGCCGCGTCGTGCCCGGTCAGGGCGTAGTCTCGGCGCGTGAGATCGGTGAGACAGTGTTCGCGCTCGGCCTGCACCAACGCGGCCGTGGCGACGCTCACGTACGTGTACGCGGACTCGACAGCGGTTCTGGGTCCGCTTGCGCACCTGGCCGAGCCCCACAGCTACGACCTGTGCGCGGAGCACGCCGAGCGGCTGACCGCGCCGCGGGGGTGGGAGGTGGTGCGCCTCATGCCCGAGTTCGAGGACGCCGGGCCGAGCCCCGACGACCTGTCCGCCCTGGCCGACGCCGTGCGCGAGGCCGGCCGGGTGCGCCGTCCCGCGGAGCCGCCGACGGTCACCGAGACCGCCCGCCGCGGCCACCTGCGCGTCCTGCGCGCGGACGACGACAGCTCGGCCTGACCCCTCACGTTGAGTGCTGGACATTCGCCCTCTCGAACCGGTTCGGGAGGGCGAACATCCAGCACTCAACGGGTTACGGGACCCAGGCGCAGACCGCGTGGCCGGCGCCCGTGAGGGTGAGGTTGCCGGCGTCGTGCGGCACGAAGACCGAGTCGCCCTGGGCGAGGCGCTGCGGCCCGTCCTCGGCCCGGTCCGCGTCGAGGGTCAGCTCGCCGTCGAGGCACAGCAGGATGCGCGGGCCCGTGGCCGGCAGGGCGACGGCCTCGGCGGGGTCGACGTCCGCCGTCGTCAGCGCGAACTCCGTGACCGGCACGCGGTAGGTGTGCACCTGCCCGCGGCTGCCCGCCGTCGACACCTCCGGGGCGAACGGCTGCTGCGGCGCGAACGTGGTGCAGGCGACGAGGTTCTCCTCGTCCACGAGCTTGGTGGTCAACCCGGCGCGCAGCACGTTGTCGGACGAGGCCATGATCTCGATGCCCACCCCGGACAGGTAGGCGTGCACCACGCCCGCGGGCGTGAACGCCGCCTCGCCCGGCTCCAGCGAGAAGCGGTTGAGCATGAGCGAGGCGATGGCGCCCGGGTCGCCGGGGTGCTGGTCCGCCAGGTCGATGACGGTGCGGTCGGCACGCTCGAACGGCGAGCCCGCGGCCAGGCGGGCCCGCACCGAGTCGAGGGTGGCCTGGATGTCGGCGGCGCACTCCTCGTCCGCGCGCGCGGACAGCAGGTGGTTGAACGCGTCCCGCATGCCGTCGTGCCCGCGGTCGTTCAGCAGGGCCGTGCGGACGCCCGCGACGAGGTCGCCGTCCAGGCCGTCGAGCACGTCCAGGATGGTGCGCGGCGTCCGGAAGCCCGCCAGACCCTCGAACTGCGAGAGCGCCACGATCATCTCGGGCTTGTGCTGGTCGTCCTTGAACGAGCGCTTCGGCGACGACAGCGACATGCCCGCCTTGTTCTCGCGCGCGAAACCCTCACGGGCCTGGCGCGGCGACGGGTGCACCTGGAGCGACAGCGCCTTGCCCGCGGCCAGCACCTTCAGCAGGTAGGGCAGGCGCGGACCGAACTGCTCCGCCACGCGGTGCCCGAGCGTCTGCACCGGCGCCTCGCGGACCAGGCGGTCGAGCGCCACGTCGTCGTCCTCGATCACCGTGACCGACGGCGCACTGGTGTGCGCCCCGAGCCACAGCTCCGCCTGCGGCTGCCCGTCCGGCGTGGTGCCGAGCAGCTGCGGGATCGCGTCGACCGACCCCCAGTCGTACCGCTGGACGGTGTTGGTCAGCGGCAAAGGGGCGTGGAACTGGGCTACGGCAAGCACCGCGCAAGGATAGCCCGGGCCTGCAGAGCCTTCGTGAAGGACCTGGGCGGACGGCGCGGTGGCGTGCTACGTCAGCGAATTAGAGCTGACGACAGGGATGCGCGCGAAGTCTGCCGCGGCCGCGAGCGCGAGTGGCTGCCGGCACGACACGGGCACATGGGTGCCGTCGTCGAGCACGAGCCAGTGCCACCGGGTGCGTCCGCCGACGAGCCCCGGGTGGGCGCCGCTGATCAGGCCGGTGACGACGAGGTCGTGGCGGCTCCCGGACGGGTCGGACGGCGTCAGCCGCACGAGGCGGGAGTCGTATGACAGCGAGAGCGTCCACCGGCCGGGCGGCAGGACGGTGCTGCCTGTGACGGGCGGCTGCGGTGGCAGCACGCGAACCTTGACGGCGAGCGGCTCCTCGTCGGGAGCGCGCGCGGCGTCCGCGGCGTCCGCGGCGACGTGGGGCAGCAGCGGCAGCCCCACCCACCGCTGGCGGTCCCGGGTCTCGGTCTGTGCCATCCGGTGGGCGAAGCGCATGCGACGCACGTAGCGGTACCACGCGCCCCCAACGGGCGGCAGCAGCACGAGCGACACCAGCAGCGGCAGCGTCCCACCAGCGCGCTGCAGGCGCACCGAGAGTGCGACCAGCACGAGGAGGCCGAGCAGGAGGAAGCTGTACGTCCAGCCGCGCAGCGCCTCCTGGCCACGGACACGGTCGGTGTGGCCGTACCGCGCGTACACCGTGTCCACGAACGGGCGCTCGGCGACCTCGAAGATACCGGCGGCGCGGTACGGGTGCACCGACTCGGGGTCCGTGTCGAGATCGCGTTCCTCGCCCACGTCACCACCCACGGGCAGAGCCAGCACCGCCTCGTCGTGGATCGCCAGTGACCAGGCCTTCCGAAGGTCCCACGCCCGCGTCCACCGGCGGCGGTACCAGGCCCAGGCGGTCCAGCCCACGGCCAGCACCACAGTCCCGGTGAGCGCGGTGCCGGAGGACGGTCCCTCTACCGGCAGCCCGATCCGAGAGGCGAGGTATGCCGCGCCCGGCAGGGCGCCCACCAGGTGAACCACAACCAGCGCTCCACCGGCGGCGAGCCGGGAGAGGCCGAGGTCGAGGCGCTCCGCGTGGCCGAGGTAGGTCGACGCTTGCGCGTACCAGTCCGCGAACGTCGCTGGGAGCGGTACGTCCCGCGGGTGCGGGGGCTGGTCGCCGTGCCGTCGCGAGAGATCTCTCGGTCGAGGTGCCGCCAGCGCCGGGACCACGCCCCAGAAGGTCCGGCGCTCCCCGGCGGCGTGCGGCCGTGCCCATGCGGATGTCCTGTGCACGTAGCCCATCAGACGACTGCGGCTGGGCCGTTGAGATCCGTGAGCGTGCCTCGTCCGGTACTGCTTCGCCGCTGCTGCAGACCGTTGACGGTCATGGGGCTGGTCGGCTCGCCGCGGCGCCGTGGGCGCTGGCCACGACCGGTTCCGGTACGGACCGTGACGGGGTGAGGGAGGCAATCTCCGCGTACGTCTCGAGGAGGGTGTCGACGAGTCCGAGCACCTTGGTACCCAGAGGAGTCACCACGGTCTCCCGCCCTGTGAAGACGATCAGGTCGTCCGCGAATGCGATCCGCAGCTTGGCGAGGTGCTTGTCGATCGCGGTGCTGGAGATCCCGAGAGCTGCGGCTGCCGCGGTAATGCCCCCCGTGCGCTCGATGGCGTGCAGGGCACGCAGGTTGGGTGTGGTGAAGCCGGGTGTCGCGGTGGTGTCCATGAACCCCCCTGAGGCGTGGATACGGCAAACATGACCGTAGTTGGGCAAACCTTTGAAAAGGAGGGCCTGGACGAAAACACCCGGGTGAAACGGACAACCACCCGGGTGAAACCCTGGTCGACCAGCCTGAGGTTGGCCCGGCCGGCCTGAGGTTGGTACCAACCCCGGGATGGTGTCGGCAGCGTGGGATCGGTCCTTAACCTCGCGGCTGTGATCAGTTCCTGGCAAGGCCGGACGTCGGCGATCTCTGCAGCCGTGGTGTTCTTGGCGACTCTGACTGTCCTTCCTGGCGCGGCCGTCGTCGGTCCCGCGGACGAGACCTACGCTTTCACTGCCCGTATCGATATCGGTGACGGGCAGCGTGTCTGTTCGGGAGCGCTGGTCGCGCCGCAGTGGGTCCTGACCGCGGCAAGCTGTTTTGCTGACCAACCCGCGACCGAGCTCCCGGCGACCGGGCCGCCGGCATTGCCGACAGAGGTCATCGTGGGACGCGCGGACCTGACGACCGCGGCAGGTCAGGTCCGGGCCGTGATCGAGGTCGTGCCGCACGACGACCGCGACCTGCTGATGGCTAAGCTCGCGACGCCTGTCAAGAACATCGGCCCCGCTACGATCGCAGCGTCCTCAGCTCCGGCGTCGGAGTCGGTCGTGGTGCCGGGTTACGGGCGGACGGCGGACGAATGGTCCCCTTTGCTTCGGCACGCCGGCCGCTTCACGACGGGAACGGTCGGTGACAGCGACCTCATGCTCACCGGCGGTGACGGTTCGGCGATCTGTGCCGGCGACGCGGGCGGACCGGTGTTGGCTGATGGTGCTGCGGGCAGCGAGCTCGTCGGCGTGGTAAGTCGGTCCTGGCAGGGGGGCTGCTTCGGAGCCGACCCGGCTGAGGACCGCACGGACGCGGTCGCCGCACGCGTCGACGACATCCGATCCTGGGTGGTGGGCACCGCGAACCGGGATGGCTGGGTCGACTTCGACTGTGACGGGGTACGTGACGTAGCGATCGGTGATCCGGGCGCGACAGTCGGCGGGATGGCAGAGGCCGGACACGTTCGCGTCACCTATGGCGGGACAGGTCAGACGGTCACGATCACCCAGAACTCCGACGGGGTGAGTGACGACGCGGAGGCCAACGACCGGTTCGGGTACACGCTCGCGACCTTCGAGCGCAACGCGGACGGGTGCACCGACCTTGCGATCGGGACGCCGTACGAGAACGCCGGCCGAGGAATCGTCCATGTGGTGTACGGGTCGCCGGAAGGCTTGCTGCGTGGCCCTGCGGGTGCGACGTTCCAGCAGGGCACAGGAACCGGCGCCCTTGCGCAGGCCACCGACGTGTCGGGCGACCAGGTGGGCTGGGCCCTCGCCGCCGGCCGTATGCAGGACGGCACCGCCTACCTTGCGATCGGCGCGCCGGGTAAGAACGTGGGCACCACGGAGGCGGGGGTCAACGCCGGAGTTGTCTACTACGTGCGAGGGTTCGAGAGCTCGACCGTCATCACCCAGAGTCAGCCGGAGGTGTTCGGAGCGAGCGAGGCTTACGACGCCTTCGGGTATGCCGTCGCGGCCGACGCGAGGCATCTCGTGATCGGGGCACCCGGGGAGTCCCTTAATTCCGGAGCATCGAACACCGGCTTCGTGCACATCGTGAACCATCCGGCCCAGGTAGGGGGCGGCTTCACGGAGGTCGCCGCCTTCGCGCAGGACTCGACCCGCATATCGGGCGAAGCGCTCGACGACGATCGGTTCGGCGCGGCCGTCGACGTCGTACGGAGCAGCCCGTCCGGTGCCCTGGCGGATGCCGACTCGATCGTGGCGATCGGTGTACCCGGTAAGGATGTGGGAACTGCGTCGCAAGCTCTGCCGGCCGCTGAAGGCCGGGTGGTCACACTGCGCGTCGGCGCAGCAGGTGACTGGAACCAGCTGCACGAATACCACCAGGACGTGCCAGGTGTGGACAGCGACGCGGCTCGCAACGAGCGGTTCGGCACGAGCGTGGCCCTGCAAGCACTGTCGGAGCGCCCAGGCTCGGCTCCGGAGGTCGTCCTGGCCGTGGGTGTGCCCGGGGACGTGGTACCTACCGGCGCCGGCGGTAGTGACCAGGCATCCGGAAGCATCGCCGTCTTCTCGGCGCAGGATGAGCCGGCCGCCTTCCAACGGAGCGTCTACTTCCCGAGTGCTCTGCTTCCCGGGTCGACCGCGGCGGGCAACACCGGTCTCGGCAGCGTCGTAGCCGCGACCGACGAGTATCTCTACATCGGTCTGCCCCGCGGGCAGTTCCCTCAGGGGCGGGCCTGGGCGCTGCCCTGGTCGTCCGTCACCGGCGGCCCTGCGGCGCCGCTGATCACCTATGAGCCGGGCGCTTCCGGCGCCCTGTTCGGCGCGGCGATCCGCTAGCCAGGTCCCGGCCTTCCATTCGTTGAGAGGACAGCGCAATGTCATCGGAGTCACCGTTCGTCCTGAACCGGCGTCAAGCGCTCACCCTCTTCGCGGGTGTCGCAGCGCTCGGCGCTCTGCCGACCTGTACGCCTCTGGGCGCCCGCTCAGCGTTCGGCGCCGAAGCCACCGTGCCGGCTGACTCGGGCCTTCCGGACACGGAGCGTGGGCAGGCGGTCTGGGCTTACAAGACCGGGGGCAAGGCGGTGCGTGCCGGTGCGGCCACCGCTCTCGCGGGGAGTGCGACTGACATCAGCACTTTCCTCCACGTCACTCTCCCCGCCGCTCGTGCTGAAGACAATCTGTTCGCGCTGGCGGCAGCGCTCCCGTACGCGGGCCGGGCGACACGAGACGGGATTGTCGATGCTGTCGCGGGCGGTGAGGGCGCCGTTGACGCGTTTCTTGGAGGCGGGTACGGCGTCGCGGTGCACGAAGACTTGAACGTCGCGGTGGCGACGCTGCTCGGCAAGGGCGGTCCAGCCGTCCGTCGTGAGGCAACGGCCGCTCTCGACGACGGAAGCTTCGAGGCGTTGCAAACCTTTCTCGAAGGCGGCCAGTTCGTAGCGCAAGAGGAGGACGACCAGGTTCAGGTCGCTGCTATTCATGCAACAGCATCGCCGCAGGTTCGCGAGTACGCCGAGCGCGCACTGCTGGACGGCTCACCCGAAGCGATCAGACAGTTCTTGGTATCCGGCCAGTACATCGCTCGAGCTCGTGACGAGGAATCGGCCACAATCGAGCAACTGGTTGCGATCGTCGAGTCCGAGGGGCGACGGGCGGACGTCCAGACACAACGTGCCGTGACACTTTCCGCGCAGGCTGTGGAAGCAGCCGCGAACGCGAAGGCTGCCGCACAAGAAGCGAAGGTCGAGGCGGAAGCGGCGCAGGACGACGTTGAGAGGTCTGCCAGGGCCGCTCAGAGCGCCGCGCGAGCGGCGAAGGACGCTGCCTCAGCGGCGTCGACTGCCGTATCGGCGTCCAGAACAGCGCAGTCTGCGGCTCAGCGAGCAGCCACCGCTTCCCAGGCGGCTGGCTCTGCGGCCGCGTCGGCCGGCCGCGCTGCCGCGACGGCCTATAACGCTTCGATCGCTGCATCGAACGACGCGTCCAAGGCATCGGCCGCGCGGTCGGCAGCCGAAGGAGCCCGCGACGCAGCGGCGCGTGCCAGGACCGCGGCTGCGGCGGCTGACCATGCGGCGACCGCCGCAGGCGAAGCAGGGAGTGCCAGCGCAGCGGCGGCGAGTGCCGCAAACAACGCTGCTGCGGCCGCGGCTGCGTCGGCTGCGGCGGCGGACGCGGCCGGAGTTGCGCAGGCCGAGGCTGCCGCTGCAAGAAAGGCCGCCGTAGAGGCGGACGACGCCGCAAGGAGGGCCACCCAGGCCGCAGGCACGGCCCAAGCGCTCGCCGGAAGAGCGGCTGCCGCTGCCCGCGTGGCGCGGGACGCAGCAAACAGTGCTGCCGGCCATGCCGAAAACGCGGCCGACGCAGCTGACGAGGCAGCGGACCACGCCGGAGAAGCAATTGATTACGCCAATCGCTCTACGGCCGCTGCTCGTTCTGCTCTTCAGGCGGCTAACGCGGCGGCAGACGCCGTCGGGGAAGCGCGGGCCGTCGAGGCTGCGGCCCGGGACGCGGAAGCCGCCCGACTCGCCGAGGATACCGAGGCGGCGATCGCAGAAGCACGACGGCGTGCCCAGTCAGAAGCCGTGCTGGCCGACAGGATCGCTCGATCGCAGACGCAGGAAGCCCTGATGTCTGACGAGATCAAAGACTTGATTGCTGCGGCTGAGACACATCTGGGAGCCGGAGCGACGGAACATGCGGTCCGTGAAGGTAGGCAGGCGGCCGCCAAACTGTTGGAAGCCACGGGAGGCTGGACCCGTGACGCCGCCGAGTTCGCCCTCGCCGGTGGCGATCAAGACGTTGTCAACTGGCTTGAGGTCGACCGACGGCTTGCTCAGCAGCAGGACGAACGAGAGACAATTCTCTTGGTTGCGCGAGTTGCGACGGCGAACGTCGCCAGGTCTGCCGCCGAAGCCCTCGAGAGCGATGCCACCGACGCAGCGCGGACATTCATCGAACGGGGTGTTGTCGAAGCAGCGCACGAGGACAACACCGTCAACATCGCGCGGATCCTAGCCAGCGGACCTGGCCCGGCTGTAGAAGCTGCGGCCGTCGCGGCGCTCGACCTCGGCACTGCGGAGGCGGCGCATGAGTTCTTCAAGGTTGGACTACCTCAAGCCACGCAAGAGGACGACGAGGTGGAGATCGCGCGTCTCCTCGCAAGTGGTGGACCGTACACGCGCGCAGCTGCGAGGGTCGTTCTCGAGGGCACGAGCAGTATGCGGCGTTCGTTCGTGAGCGATAGGCAGTATGACGTCGCTCAGCTCGACCACGATTATGCGACGCATGTCAGCGCGATACGCGCTTCCATCGCGGCAGCGGCGCGAACCGCCGCTGAGGCACTCCGCGACGCAGCGCGCGCGTCGGCGGCCGCAGCGCGCGCAAGAGACGCTGCCGATGAAGCGGCGATATGGGCAGGTCGTGCGGACGGGTACGCCACAGACGCGGAGCGCGCTGCAGGGGACGCTCGTGACAATGCGGACGCGGCCGACCACGCCGCACACCAGGCGGCCCAGAGCGCAGTACGTGCACGCGAGGCCGCGGTTGTGGCGCGGTCTGCCCGTCGGCATGCGAACTACTCCGCCAAGCGCGCGATGGTGTCGGCGCGAGAAGCGGTCACTTTTGGCAGGCAGGCTCAGGCATCCGCTACCAGTGCGCGTGCTGCAGCAATCGCGGCTGGCCAGGACGCGGCAGTGGCGGCGGATGCAGCCAGCGATGCTCGCCGCATCGCCGTTCAACGTGCGCAAGCAGAACTTGTTGCCCAGGCGCGCGCGGCAGCCGACACCACGCAACGTCATCAAGCGGACGGAACAAATCCAGCCGACGACGACCCGGACGTCAACGGAGAAGCTGACCTTTACTGCCCGTGGATCGATCCGGGAAGCCCGACAGCTAGGAACTGGGCCAGCACTCTCGACGAGATCAGCGCGTGGACCGGGATCATCGCCACCGTAACTGCTATCGGCGTGCCCGCAGCCACAGCGCTCGGAGGGGTGCCGGGTGCGCTCCTCTTGGCGGCGAACCGAGTCTTGTCAGGGGTCTCCACCATCACTGGCATCGCGAGCGTTGTCGCCACCGGTTTCGGTTACGGCTGGAGGAGCAGCGAATTCCATGAATCGTTGGGTTCGCAGTTCATAGGCATAGCGCTTGGTGGTATTGGAAGTGGGTTTACTAAACTGCACAAGAAGATTCTTCCGTCGGGTGACACGGTCGTCGAGGAGACGCTTGGTCGCGTGGCCGGTGAGGGCATCTACAGCGCGACGAGTTGGGTGATCGGGTTGTTCGATTGATCTCAGGAATGCCCTATCGGGAACGTTCGCAGGTCCCGATCCCCAAACACGAATGGGTCGTCATGGATGCTGAGTGGAATCCCGCGATATCACGATCTACCGTACCGGGGGCATCTGCGCACTCGCTCGCCCGTACGGAGTCATGGGCGCTAGGTATCTGCCTTGCCAGCCTTGTCGTCGCTGTGCCCCTGTGGGCGTCACGATTGGACTTGTGGTCCTTTCCGTTCTACATCGTCAGTGTTCTAGCCCTGGCCGTCAAGCGAACGGCTGACTCGATGGAAAGGGCGGCAGTCGCAAGAGAGGCCAAAGCTGGATATACGACTCTCAAGAGCGGGCCGCCGGACGTTGACTATGTCGACTCCAGGACTGGGCGGCTGGTGCGGTACGCCAACGAGGTCGTTGCGCCTGAAGAGGTCGACGAGCGGTTGCAGGCCGTGCGGCGCACGCGTACAAGCCCGACCGCGGAGCACGGGGGCTGAATCGCGGTGTGGACGATATCTAGTGATTTCCACTGTGCGCTCGGGCATTATCGAATCCAGAGGTTGGGATGAGAAAGGAACGGACGATGAAGATCGGGACGAATGTGCTTCGTGCAGGGGTTGGTGCTGCGCTGTTAGCCGCGATGGTGGGCGCCGGGGCCGCAGGGGCCGCGTTCTCCGCGGAGGCTTCGCAAGGTGACCTAGATGCCGATTTGCCGCCGTATGCAGTAGAGGACTTCAATTACCCCGGTGCAGAGCAGATCCTCGTCGAGCGCGGAATCGAGCTCAAGCGGGGTGACGGACACATCGTGCTCGCCGACTGCAGCGGTTCTAACTTGATTCGTATCTCCGCTCGCGGTCAGTCAAGTTTGACCGTTTGCTTTCGCGCGACTGGCAACGAAGGCTGGTTGACGCTCGAACTTCCCGGAGCGTTCCTCGTTCGGACGAACGATTACGAGAGCACGCATCTTGAGCTCGCGGCCTCCAGTGGCGATACTCAGTCGTTCGACGTGGGTCCCAACGACATCCAGTCGGTTGGTGAAGCGGACCCTGGTTCGGGTGGACAGCAGTTCGCGTTGCTCGAGATCAGGGTCAGCCGGTGATCCGTGCGCACTGGGTGTCGCGCTGGGCGTGGTCCTCGGGCCTGCTGGCGGCCCTCCTCGTGGCCCCACTCGTCACTCCCACCGCGTCGGCAGTTGGGGCAGCCCCGGACGACACCACCAACGGATTCGTGACTCGTCTGGACGTCGGTTCCGGTCAGCGCGCTTGCAGCGGGGCACTGGTCGCACCACAGTGGGTGCTGACGGCGGCGAGCTGCTTTGTCGAGGACCCCGCCGAGGGCCTGAACCTGGTCGCTGGGCCGCCCACCCTGTCGACCACCGCGACGATCGGCCGAGCGGACCTGACCACGAACACTGGACACGTACGCGACGTCGTCGCCCTGGTGCCCCACGGCGAGCGAGACCTCGTTCTGGCTCAGCTCGACGGCGCAGTGACGGGGGTGGTCCCGGTGGCCATCGCGGAGAGTTCGCCGACCGCGAGCGAGCAGGTGCAGGTTTCCGGTTTCGGTCGCACCGCCACGGAATGGGCGCCGCTGCGACGGCATGCCGGCACGTTCACCGTGGACTCCGTGGAGGGCGGCGCCGTCGCGATCACCGGCCTCGACGGTGCGGCTGTCTGTGCCGGAGACACCGGCGGGCCGGTCCTGCGCGCGACGGCTGGCAGCCCCGAGCTGGTGGCGGTCAGCAGCAGGTCGTGGCAGGGCGGATGCTTTGGTGGTGACCCCGCCGAGACGCGGACGGGTGCGGTCGCCAGCCGCGTGGACGACGTCAGGGACTGGGCCCAGCTCCAGATCGGGGACTACCTGACGGCCCGGAACGTGGTGCAGGCGGCCGTCGCTGATCTGCTCGGCCGGCCGGCCACTCCCGACGAGATCGCCGACTGGGCGCCGGTCGTGCTGTCCGAGGGTGGGCGGCCGCTCGCCACCTGGGTCGAGACGTCGACGGAGTACCGGGAACGACGGATCGTCGATGCCTTCCGGACGACGCTCGACCGCGACCCGAACGAGACCCAGCTCGACCGTCTCGTCGGCGAGGTCGCGGCTGGGAGAAGTCTCGATCTGATCCGGCCTGCTTTGATCTGGTCGGACGCCTACTACGCGCACGTGGGGGGAACGAACCGGGCGTTCGTCATCGCTGCCTACGAGGACATAGCTGGCCGCACGCCGCCGGACGCGACCGTCGACACCTTGGTCGGCCGAGTTCAGGCCGAGGGACGCCAAGCCGTCGTCGAGTATCTGTGGACGACCCCCCGCCGTGGTGGGCAACCGGGTGAGGGCGACATACCAGCTCTTCATCGGAAGGCAGCCCACCGATGAGTGGGTTGCGCCATGGACCGAGCGCATCATCACCGACCCGGGTCGGGGAGAGGTCGTGCTCCGCAGCTATCTCGTCGCTTCCCCTGGGTATGCGCTGGTGGCAGATCGAAGGTTCTCATGACGACGAAGACGAGCAGGTCACACTGGTGGCCGGGCCCGTGGCGGTCTTGCTGGTGATACCCGAGGTCGCTCTCCTCGTCGCCGGTGGCGGTGGCGTGACGTATGTGCCAGGTACCTCCGGACTGCCGGCTCCTGGTGCGGTGTTCTGGACCGCCATCGGCTGACGCCCGTCCGGGCAGCCGACCCCCCGCAGATGCCGGACGCTGCCCGTTGGGGCACAGTGGCACTCGGGGGTACGAAGATGTCGAACCAGGATGTCACCAGTCACCACAGGTCCGGCCGGGGGGCGTTCCGCCTGCTGGCGGCCGCCGGCGCCACCGCCGCACTGGCTCTCGGGCTGACCGTCGCGCCGTCCGCCCCGGCCACCGCCGCCGACGTGCCGGACTCCTTCACGATCTCCGGCTCCGGCTACGGCCACGGTGTCGGGATGGCGCAGTACGGCGCGTACCAGATGGCGCGGGAGGGGCGCTCGCCGGGACAGATCCTCGGGCACTACTACCAGGGCGCACGGAACGGCGCGGTGAGGACCCCACGCGACATCGACGTCCAGGTCTACGGGCCGGACCCGTACGGTGTCGACGGGTACGGCGACTCCGGGCCCACCCGCATCGACGTCAAGGGCGGCACCTGGGCGCTGCAGGCTCAGGGCCGCACGGTCGCGCGCGGCAGCGGGCCCGTCGAGCTCTCGGTGCGGCGGGGCGGCCTCGTCGTCCGCACGGACGGGCGCACCCACCGGTACGACCGGATGTGGCTGCTCTGGTCCGGCACGCCGCACTACCGGCCCGACGCGGCGCCGTCGGTCGCGCACGTGCGGGGCGCCCACGGCTCCTACCGGTGGGGCAGGCTGCAGCTCTCGGCGTCGGCGGGCGTGCCCAACGTGGTCAACCGGGTGCCCCTGAACGGTGCCTACCTGTTCGGCCTCGCCGAGATGCCCGCGTCGTGGGGCGCGCACGGCGGGCGCGCCGCCCTGGAGGCCCAGGCGATCGTGGCGCGGTCGTTCGCGCTGCTGCGCAGCGGGCAGTGGAAGGCGCGGTGCCGGTGCCACGTGGTGGACGACGTGCGCGACCAGCACTTCTCCGGCTTCAAGAACGAGAGCGGGGCCTCCGCTGGACACTGGATCGCCGCGGTCAAGGCGACGCGGACCTCGCTCACGCGCGCCCGGGTGCTGACCTGGTCCGGTCGGCCGGTCGAGGCCCACTACTTCTCGTCGAGCGGCGGGCGCACCGCGCACTCGGAGGACGTCTGGGCGTCCGAGGTGCCCTACGAGCGGTCGGTGGCCGACCCGTACAGCCTCCGGGCGCCGGGCAACGGTCATGCGAGCTGGAGCCGTCGGCTCACGCAGAAGGGTGCGCAGCGCCTGTTCGGGCTGTCCGAGGTCGCCTCGATCAAGATCGCCGACCGGTACCGCAGCGGTCAGGTAGCCGTGCTGGTCGCGAAGTCGCCGTCCGGGAAGTCAGCCACGGTGCGCGGCTCGGCCGACCACATCCGTTCGGTCGTCGGGAAGCACACCCGCGGCGGAAACGTCCCGTCCTCCTGGATCGACCGGGTGCGGTCGAACTGAGCTCGCTCCGGATCACCCGGGGTTTATCGCGACAGGAGCGAGCGAGCGGCTTAAATTTGCCGTGAACTCCTCCAGATGAACGGCAGACCACGTGGCCACGCTGAACGAGCGCTACAACTTCCTCCTCTCCCGCCTGTACGGCCGACTCGGCCGGCCCGGGCGCGCCGAGCGCGCCCTCGCACGGGCGACGGCGGGACCTGAGGCCGACCCCGCCTGGCTGCACCGCCTGGCCACCGCCCGTCGCCGGGCCCACGACCACGCCGGAGCGGCCGACGCGCTGGCGCGGGCGATCGACGGTCGTGGCGAGGACGCGCCGGGCCGCTGGTACTACGAGCTCGGCCGCGCCTCGGAGCTCGCGGGCCGGCTCGAGGACGCCGACGCCGCCTACCGGCGCTGGACCGCCCGCGAGCCGCTGCCCCGCGGCCTGGACGCCGTGCTGCTCGACCGCGGCGTGCAGCAGTTCGTGCCGCGGCGGGACGCCGTCCGCTTCGTGCTCGAGCGTCTGCCGGAGCTTCGCGCCGCCGCCGCGGCGCGAGAGGTCGTCCAGGACCGGTCGGAGACCGTGTGGGTGTACTGGGCGCAGGGCTTCGAGCAGGCGCCGGACGTGGTGCGGATGTGCCGCGCGAGCATGTCCCGGCACCTCACCCGCCCGGTCGTGGAGCTCACCGACGAGAACGTGGGCACGTATGTGACCCTGCCGGACGACATCGACACGATGGTCACCGACCGGACCGCACGGTCCGACCTGCTGCGCCTGGAGCTGCTCGCGCGGTACGGGGGTACGTGGTTCGACGCCACCTGCTACCTGCGGGGCGACGCGGGGGCGGAGATGGCCGACCACGCCCGGCCGTCCGGCTTCTTCGCCCCGGCCAAGGAGCGGACGACGATCGGCACGTGGAACATCACCGCCCGGCCGCGCCACCACCTCGTCACGATGACGCTGGAGGCGCTCTACGCCTACTGGCGGCGGGACGGCGCGCTGCCCCACTACTTCACGTTCCACCACCTCTTCGAGGCGCTGGCGCTCACGGACCCGCGGTCGGGCGAGCTGTGGACCGCGACGCCCCGGCTGTCGACCGCGCCGTCGCTGCGGCTCCGCCACTGGATGAGCCGGGACGTGACCGACGAGGAGTTCGACCGCGCGCTGTCCCGCGCGACGATCCACAAGCTCTCGTACAAGGCCGGCGCCGACAACACCGGTCCGCGCAGCGTGCTCGGCCGGTTGTACGCGGCGCAGGCGGCCGCGGGCGGCAACCCGCTCGCGACCGCCTGAGCGCCGTCAGACCGCGCGCAGAAGCACCGCGAGGGACTCGTCGTACTGTTCACGCAGCGACTCCCGGGCGCCGGCCACGGCCTTCCGGTACTGCCCTGGGTCGTCGAGCACGGCGCGGGTCAGCTCGAGCAGCCGGTCGCCCAGGTGCTCCTCGAAGATCGGCAGACCCCACTCGGGGTGCCCGACGTCCTCGAGGAAGTAGCGGAGCTTGGGGTGCGAGACCAGCGACACGATCGGGGTGCCCACTCCGAACGGGATCATGCCCGCGTGCCCGCGCATGCCGATCACCAGGTCGGAGTCCGCATAGAGCTGGAGGGCGCCGTCCACACCGAGCCGGAAGAGGCAGTCGACGGGCACCCGCGTGCCGTGCGTCGCGTACAGGTCCTGGGCGACCCGCTCGTCCCCGACGGTGTGCGCCGCGATCCGGATGTCGGCCAGCTCGCCTGCGGCACGGACGAACCGGTCCAGCTCGGCCAGGAAGCCGTCGTAACGACCCTTGAAGCGCAGGGCGGTCCGGTCGAACGCGATGTTGAGGTGGACCACGGGTCGGCGGCCGGGCTCGACGGCTCGCTCGACCCGGGCGCCCGGACCGTGCGGCAGGAGACCGAGGAAGGTGGTCGGGCACGGCATGTAGCGCACCCGATCCTGCAGCTCGGCGGGCAGCAGGTCCCGCACGCGGTCGATCGACCCGTGGTTGCGCAGGCCCACGAGCGTGGCACGCTCGACCGTCAGCCGCAGGGACTCCCCGAAGCGTGACCCGTGGATCTCCTGGCCCTCGAACAGGTTGTACCCCACGGCGACCAGACCCAGCGGCACCCGGAGCGACCGGAGGCTGTCGTCGGGCACGTTCCACTGCCAGCCGCTGTTCCCGTTCGGCATCGTGTCGGGCAGGAACAGTCCGCCACCACCGACCAGCACCGCATCGGTGGCGTTCGCGCGTTCGACGGCGGCCGCGTCGAACACCTGGTGCACGTGGACGCCGTTCCACGACTCGACCGGACGCACGGCGGCGACGCTCTCCCGGACCGCGACCGGCAGCAGCTCG
The DNA here is from genome assembly GCF_024171955.1 of Promicromonospora thailandica. Lineage (GTDB taxonomy): Bacteria > Actinomycetota > Actinomycetes > Actinomycetales > Cellulomonadaceae > Promicromonospora > Promicromonospora thailandica. The sequence continues at coordinate 38,282 of NZ_JAMTCS010000011.1, forward strand.
TCGCCGTAGTTGCCGAGCTCGTCCATGTAGAACGCCGCGTGCGTGAGCCGCAGGCCGCCGGGCGTGGTCGTGGCCTGCACGCCCGCGTCGACCGAGCCCGCCCGGAGGCGCCCGTCCAGGGCGCGAGCCTTGGCATGCACAGGGTTCAGGTGCAGGGCGGCGTCGAGGTGCTCCCGTGCGGCCGCCAGGTCACCCGTGACCCAGGCGGTCTCGGACAGGAACTGCTCGGCCAGCCACGGTTCGGGTTCCTTGACCGCGAGCAGGCCGATCGCCGCGGCCTCGTCGTACCGGGACAGGGCACGCAGGTCCCCGGCAAGGCGAAGGGGATCGCTGATCCGGCCGGTCTGCCCGGCCACGGCCTGGCGGACGGCGACCGCCGCCGCGTAGCGCCCCTGCTGGGAGAGCGCGGTCGCCTCGGCGACCAGCCGCCCGACCTTGTCCACGTCGCGCGCCACGAGACGGTCGAGAAGCTCCGCGGGCACATCCCGGACCACATCGCGGTAGTGGCTCTCGAGCACGGGGTCGGTCGGTGCGCCACCGTCAGACAGGGCGAGATACCGGGCGAAGAACGCCAGGTGCGTCAGGTCGTAGGAGCGCCAGGTCGCCTCCAGCTCGGCGTAGCCGTGCTCACCGCCTGTCCAGGGCTTGTACCGGCCGGTGAAGTGCAGCACCCGCACGTCGCCCGGTTGCGATCGACCGGGCTGCGAAGCCTCCTTGGTCCAGTTGTAGGTGCGGTCGAGCCGGTGATACCCCGAACCCAGCACGGCGTTGAGGAGGCCCTGGCCGTGCTCGTCCGGCGCGTACGCGCCGTCGCTGCCCACGCGTTCCAGCCGTGCGACGAACTCGTCGCTCATGTGTTCCCGGCCGAAGACGAGCAGGCCCCCGTCGAACGCCGGGTCGTCGTCGCGGGACGACCGTGGCACGGCGGCGAAGGGCTCGGGGAGGTCGAAGAGACCCTCGATCTCTCCCAGCACCGTCATGTCGGTGCCCAGCGTGATCACGCGGTCGTAGTCGCGGAGGCGGAACGCGTCGAGGATCGCGTACATGGTGCCGGGGGCACCGCTCGACCCGCCGGGCCTGCGGAAGCGCTCGTAGAGCGCGGGGTCCACGCGGACGAACCGGACTCCGGGACGGAGCGTCCGGATCAGCGCGGCGTCGTCGCCCGGGAGCCCGTCGTGCAGGACCACGAGGTCAGCCGTCGAGCCGGGGTTGTTCAGGATCAGACTCTTCAGCAGGACGAGAAACCCTGCGAGGCTGTCGTGGTCCACGAAGCTCACATAGGCGCGCCTGGAGCCGTCGGTGATGGCCATTCCGTCAGTTCTCCTCAGCGCAGTGAGATCTTGCCCGGCCCGGTCGACACGGCACGGGAGAGTATCCAGTCGCGCTCGGCGGTGGGGGAGGGGGCCTCGGCGTCCGGGCGAAGGTCGAGCCCGAACAGGTCGATCGTGGTGCTCACGTCCAGGTAGTCCAGGAGCACGGTCATGGTGAGATGGGTGGTGGGCTCGGGCAGGGCGGCGCGGAGGGCGTGCGGCATCACCGTGCTGCGGGGCCAGCGGACCGACTCGTCGCCCACCCACCGCTGCGCCTCCGGCCTCAGCCGCTTGACCAGCGAGCCGACCCACTCCGCAGCGGGCGCGCCGCTGAAGGCGAGCCGGACGTCCACGGGGACGTCCCAGCCGCCGTCGTCCTGGAGGCTGGTGGCGTGGACGTCGGTCCGCGTGCCCGTCCGGGCCGCATCCAGGGCGAACGACCCACAGCGGATCACCACGTCGTAACCGTCGATCTCGGCCCCGTGCTCGCCCAGGGACCCGGTGGCGTTCCCGACGAGACAGATCCGCTTGCCTGCGAAGTACTCGCGCAGCCCGGACAGGTTGGCGGTACTGACGGCGGGGGGTTCGCCCGCCCAGCGGGTGCCCCTCTCCCACACACCCGCGCCCATCTCGGCGACGGTGGCGTCAAGGACCCCGCGGAGCACCGCCACGGGAGAACCTACGGCGACAGAGTGTGCGACCGTGCCGCGCAGCACGGCCAGATAGGGCTTCGACGCCGCCGCGTCGCCGTGGTAGGCGGCAGCGAGCTCCGCAGCGGCGTTCGTGGAGAGCTCGTCGGCCGACCCGGCGGCGAGGTCTCGCAGTGCGCTCGCGATGCGGGTGTCTTGCGACCGCTTGCGCGCAGTGACCCGCCACGGTTCCTCCCCGGCGGTCGGCCGGGTCGAGCCTGCGACGTCGCGCTGGACGGCGCGCGCCCGCTCGTCGCCCGGGCGGGCCTCGAGCACACAGCTCGCCGCCCGGAGCGCGAGCTGGTCGTCCAGCCCGACGAGCTGCCGGGCGACGTCGGTGAGCGACTCCACGACCGGGGCGTCGGTATGCCAGGCCCGGCGGTCGAGGCTCATGTCGAGCGCCGCTCCGGCCCGCGCCTCCGCGACCGTGACCCGGGCCTGGAACGCGACGACGGTCTGGACGACCAGCTCGTGGCGGGTCGTCGCGCTCGCCGACAGGTCCGCCGCGAAGACGGCCAGGTCCCGCACCAGTGCGGTGAACTCACGGTTGGTCCGCTGGGTGCGCGGCCCACCCTTGAGCGACTCGATGAGGCGCTGGCGCACCCGCCGCTTCGCTCCTTGCGAGAGCCGCCGCAGAGGCTGTTTCATCCTTGGTCCTTCGTGAGGTCCCTGTGCCCGGGCAGGTGCGCGGCACAGCCACTGGTACCGGACCAGCGGGAATCGGTGCGGTTCAGGACAGTATCTCCGCGAACGTGCGGGTCACGGCACGGCCGTTCGCGGCTGCGGACTTCCGTACACGCGCCCGGGTCCTCCGGTCTCCGATGACCGGCCGGATCGCTGCCGCGAGCCGTTCGCCACCCTCCTCGCCACCGGTGAAGAAGGGGTGCTCGTCGGACGCGGTGCCCGACGCTACCACGTCGTAGAGCGACCTCGTCTTGTGCGAGTTGGAGTGCATCAGCACGAACGGCGTACCACCAAGGGTCGCCAGGATGCTGGGGTGGTAGCGGCCGGAGACCATCGCCGAGGCGTTCCACAGCAGGCGCGCGGCCGCGGTCAGCGGGACCTTCGGCTGGACCACCAGGGTGCCGGAGCCCTTGAGCGCCTTGATGTACTTCTCGTCGGGGCCGTCCGAGGCCGCGAAGACCGTCTCGACGCCGTCCTTCTTCAGTCGGGACCGCAGGGCGAGAGCGGTGGCCCGGAACTCGTCGGGGTCGACGTCGTAGATGGACGTCCCCGAGAGGACGACGTACGGCTGGTCGCTGTGCAGCAGACGCTGGACCGTGATCGAGAGCCCCTCCGTCTCCGGGGAGAAGGCCGCACGGTCGATGAGCGAGGTCCTCGTGGCGCCGGCCCAGGCGAACAGCGCGTCAGGGGTCCAGTCGGCCTGGAGCTGCGGGTACAGCTCCCGGTGGAGCTCGAGGCTCGACGGGTCCCGGTACCGGATCGAGTCGCACATCGAGAGCGTCTCCCCGACCTCGTCGATGACGAGCTTCTCGTGCTCGGGCCGGACCGGAGCGTAGGAAAGGATGCTGTTCAGGAGATGGACGGGCTTGCCCAGCAGCTTCGCCGCGCGCATCATCGCCATCGTCCGGACGAGCGTCAGCCGCTCCGTCAGGATGAAGTCGCCCTCGCCGTTGACGACGAGCTCGTCGGCGGCCGTGAGGGCCGCCCGTACCTCGCGGAGCCCGCGGGTCGCAGGCTCCGCCTCCGCGATGGCCTTGGCCAGCTCGTCGACGACGTGGAACCCGGACCGACCCTCGACCGCCTCGTCGATCTGCGACATCGGCTTGAGGATCCACTCGCTGATCGTCGAGGCGATGTGCCGGCCGGCGCTGTTCTCGACGATGCCTCCCATCGCGAGGCTCGTCGCCCGACCTCCCCAGTTCGAGCGCGTCAGGGGGTCGTGCAGCCGTAGGACACACGTCTTCGTCCGTGCCACGAGGGCGCTCCTCTCACAGCGGGCTCAGCGCCCACGAAGCCGGGGGCCGCGTGCCCCTGGCCAGATCACCCGCGAGCGTACCGAAGTTCGGCCCACGCTCTGACACCGTGGTGGTCCGCAGGGTGGTCCGCAGGGGGTCAGCGACGTGGCACACGGCCGAGGACTGCGCGCCGGACTCGGCGGTAGCGCTTCGCCAGGCGGTACACCCGGCCGGAGCGGAGCGCGTCGAGCTCGGCCCGCAGCGCGTCCCGCTCCCGGGTCAGCTTCTCGACCTGCGTGGTCGCCGTCCGGTGCTCGGCGACGGCCTTGTCCTTGGTGACGGTCGTCGAGCGCAGGAGCTGGTCCAGCAGCGACGAGGTGGCCGCCACGTCCCGCCCGACGGTGCCCGACGGCGGGCCGGTACGCGCGATCCGGGCCTGGAGGTCCTGCAGGGCCTCCGACAAGCGGTACCTCTGGGTCGCGCTGTCCCGGTAGGCACGCGCGAACGTGCCGCCGCTCTCCCAGCCGGAGACGAGCTCTTTCGCGAGCTGTTCCGGTGCCCGCTTGTCGAAGCCCCGTCCGGAGAAGTTCTTCGACGCCGCGTGGTCGACGTTGTTCGCGTCGAGCCAGCCCGGCCCCCCGAACCTGTCGTAGCAGAAGACGGCTCGGCCTGCGACGAGGGCGTACTGGACGGTCTTCCCGATGCTGACCACCGCGTCGTGAGCGCCCACGAGGGCCGGGTCGACCCGCTGTGGCGCCGCGCCCAGCTCGGTCTGCTGTCCGACGAGGGTCACGTCGAAGGTAGGCGTGACCAGCCGCAGAGCCCGGTGCAGGTCGGTGGGGATGTGGTTGGAGACGACGAGGAGCTTCGGTCGGGTGCCCACCGTGCGCTCGGGAAGGTCCGCGAACGGGTCGGGCGCAGGGTTCGGGAAGACGTGGAGCCGCTCCTTCTCGACGGTGTCGAAGAGCCCTCTGGCCACCTGCGCGTCGTGCGTCTCCGGCGAGTTGAAGACCACGGCGGAGGCCAGGGCGGCCTCGAGTCCCGGGACCAGGGGTGACTCCGCCGGAGCGTAGGCCGAGAGGTGCGCGAAGACGACAGGAGCGTCGACCGCTCCGCGCAGGACGGCGTCCGGCACGAGGTTGTGGTGTACCCACACGAGGGAGAAGGGGGCCGACGTCAGCCGGTCGTCCAGCCCCGACCACGAGGTCTCGCGCACCTCGACGCCGGGGACCGCGGTGAAGAGCGCCGCGATCTTCTCGTCGATCGACCGGGCCACCACCACGACCCGCGAGCCTGCGGCGGCGAAGTGCTCGGCCATCTCCAGCGAGATCATCTCCGACCCGCCCATGCCCCGCAGCCGACCCTGGGTGATCAGGACGTCGCCGCCCGCGAAAGGTGTTCCCGACATGGGGGCGAGACTACCTTCAGGCCACCTGGGCGCGGCTCAGGAACTCGTCGAGCCGGGCGCCGTCGCGCTCCAGGTCCACCGCGAAGTCGGAGTGGAAGGCCTTCTTCGTCATCCCGCTCGGAGGTACCGGCACGTCGGGTTCGCACCACAGGTAGTGGATCTCCGAGCCGAAGTGCCGGGCCAGGTGGTACTCGTTGATGGCAGGGTAGGACCGTGAGGAGATCACCATCCGCGTGGCAGGCTCCCGCGACCACACCGCGTTGATCATCCCGGAGCCCGCGTAGCCCGCCACCACGTCCGCCTGCGCGAAGATCTTCGCCTGCACGGCGAGCGGCAGCAGCTCGGGCCGGACGATCTCGAACCCGGCGTCGGCGAAGCGCCGTTCGACCTCGGCGGCGTTCCGGCACAGCCGCCGGCCCTGGTCCGACCGGGCCACGAACACGCGGGCGGGGACGGGGAGGTCGCCGGTGGAGCGGACGAGGACGTCCCGGATCCGGGACCAGACGGACGCCGCCTCCGGCGCCAGGAACATCGGCTGCTGGAAGGCCTGGGTGGCGGTCACGAGCCGCTCGACGCGCGTCGGTCCGGTGAGCACCGTCACGCGGTCCGCGCCGATACCGTAGGCGGCGAGCAGCTCGAGCACGAAGCCCGGCACGGTGTCTCCACCGTCTGTCCCGCCCACGAGCAGGCGGAGGTCCGGGAACATCGCCGCCGCCGCGTCCCACGCCCAGAGCCGTGCCAGGTCGTGGGTGAGGAAGTGCCCGTAGTGGCCCGCGACCTCGTTGTCGAGGTGGAAGTAGGTCCCTTCGAGAAGGCGCGGTTCGCTCGGCAGACCGGGAGCCGTGCCGTACTCGCTCGCCGTGACGTTCCCGACCAGCTGTCCGAGCGGCCGCCGCCAGGGCTGCACGTACGAGTCGGGCAGCATCAGCCCGGCCACGGTGGCCACCTGTCGGGGCGCGCACACGACGTCGTCGTAGGCGCGGCACACGAGCTCGGGGACGTCCTCCGTCGCCGGGAAGCGGGCCGCCGAGTGCTCCGGGGCGTTCGAGACCAGCCGGACCGGGGTGGTGATCGTCCGTGCCGGACGGCGGTCGATGTCCGTCGTCCGTACTCCCCGGCGGGCGAGCGCGGACCGGGTGGCCCCGGGGTCCAGCATCAGCATGTGCTCGCCCGACTTCGTGACGAGGCGGAAGTCGTCGCCTCGCAGGACGTCGGCGATGGACGACATCATCTGTACCTCGAAGCGCGTGAGGCGTTCGGTGCGCCGGCGCGGGGCGTCCCACCCCCGCGCGTCCCACAGCCGGTCCAGCCACTCGTCCAGACCTGCGGCGGCCGGCGTGGTCTCGACGGGCCGTCGGTAGGGGTCTATGACGGGCCGGGGCGGGGTGGGATCCGTCGTCGGGTCTTCGCGGGACACACCGAGCACGAGATAGTGCCCGCCGTCGCGGATCCCCAGGAACAGTCGCCGGAACGCCCAGTACTTCTGTGCCTCCGGGTCGGTGCGGGCGTCGATCACCAGGTCGGCCTGAGGCTGTCCCGCGGCCGAGGCGAACAGATCGTCGTGGTCGCCGGCTTCGAGCACGAGGACCCGGGCGTCCGGGAACAGCCCTTCCACCTCGGTGCGATCACGTGCGGGTGCTGGGTCGGTGATCAGGAGCACGGTGCGCGGAGCCCGCCCGGTCAGCCGCCGTGCGGCGACGTGGAGCCGTGCGATCCGCTGCGCCTCGGACCGGGCCGTGCTCCGTCGGCGCGTCAGGCCCAGGAACGATCTCACTCAGAGCGCCCGCGCGTCCGACTCCAGCAGCACCGGGATACCGTCCCGGACAGGGTAGGCCAGCGGCTGCTCGGGGTCGGTGGAGTGCAGCTCCGGCTCGCCCGACGGTCCGGTCCCGTCCACGAGGGTCGCCCCCGTCACGGGGCAGCGCAGGATCTCGCGCACCCAGGGCTCCAGCTCGATGCTCATGCGGTCTCTCCCGTCTCGTCCGGGCCCTCGCCCGGGGCCGGCTCGTCGGTCTCGGCGCGCACCAGCGACAGCACGTCGTCGCGGACCTTCTCCATGATGTCGTGGTCGGCGGCCTCGACGTTGAGCCGCAGCAGGGGCTCGGTGTTGGACGCACGCAGGTTGAACCACCACTGCGGGTGCCCGTCCCAGTTCGAGACCGTCACACCGTCGAGCGTGTCGACGTCGATGCCCGGGTAGGCGGCGCGGTACGCGTCCAGCACGCGGCGGGTCGCCTCGGCGGCGTCCGCGACGCGCGAGTTGATCTCGCCCGACGACACGTACGGTTCGTACATCTCGCCGAGCTCCGACAGTGGGTGCTGCTGCGCGCCCAGGGCCGCCAGCACGTGCAGCGCGGCCAGCATGCCGGTGTCCGCGAAGAAGAAGTCCCGGAAGTAGTAGTGCGCGCTGTGCTCGCCGCCGAACACGGCCTCGTTCCCGGCCATCTCCGCCTTGATGAACGAGTGCCCCACGCGGGTGCGGACCACCCGCGCCCCTGCGGCCGACAGCAGGTCGGGCACGGCGCGCGAGGTGATCAGGTTGTGGATGACGGCGGGCGTGCGCCCGGCGGCCTTCTCCTTCTCGACCTCGCGGAGGCCCACCAGGGCCGTGACGGCCGACGGCGAGACCGGCACGCCCTTCTCGTCGACGACGAAGCAGCGGTCGGCGTCGCCGTCGAACGCCAGCCCGATGTCGGCGCGGTTCGCCACGACCGCCGTCTGCAGGTCGAGCAGGTTGGCGGGCTCCAGCGGGTTGGCCTCGTGGTTCGGGAAGGTGCCGTCCAGCTCGAAGTACAGGGGCACGATCTCCAGCGGCAGCTCGGGCAGGCCCGCCGCGGTGCCGAGCACTGCCGGCGCGGTCAGGCCCGCCATGCCGTTCCCGGCGTCGACCACGACCTTGAGGGGCCGGATGCCCGACAGGTCCACCAGGCCGCGCAGGAAGGTGGCGTACTCGCCCAGCATCTCGCGGTCGGTCACCTGCCCGGGGCCGTCCGGCGCCACGGTGTCGCCGTCGCCTGCGTCCAGCAGGGTCTGGGCGACGTCCCGGAGCTCGGCGAGGCCCGTGGCCTCGCCCACCGGCCGCGCGCCCGCGCGGCAGAGCTTGATCCCGTTGTACGCGGCGGGGTTGTGGCTCGCGGTGAACATGGCACCGGGCAGCCCCAGCACGCCGGAGGCGTGGTAGAGCCCGTCGGTCGAGCACAGCCCGATCCGGACCACGTCGACGCCCTCGGCGGTCAGGCCGGCGGCAAAGGCGTCCACGAGCTCGGGGCCGGAGTCCCGCATGTCCCGCCCGACGACGACGGCCGGGCGGGTCTCGCCCGACGCCTCGGGGAGCACGACGGTCCGGGCGAACGCTGCCCCGATGGCGCGGGCCACCGTGGGGGAGAGCTCCTCGGGAACCAGCCCGCGGACGTCGTACGCCTTGATGATCCTGTTGAGGTCGAGAGCCACGTCGACAGCGTACGCGAGCCCGACGACCCGCCGGCGCGGGGGTGACGCGGCGGGACTTTCACGATGAGAAGTTCGCGATGAGAAGCCAGGGCGCGACCGGGACCGGCCGGGGCTACGTTCGAGTGCATGAGCGGCGACGGACGGACGTTCGGACGGCATGTGACCTCGACGACGCTGACCCTGGGGCTCACCCTCGGGGGCCTGGTGGTGCCGGTGGTGCCGCTCCCGGTCCTGGCGGCGAGCCCGGTCTCGCCGGAGCTCGGGAGCGTGCGGATGACCACGGTCGACCGGGCGGCGACGGACGATCCGAGCGCGGACGACCCGCCCCTGGGCCACGCACACCCGGAGGACGGCGAGAGCCCCGAGACCCGTCTCGGCACGGGCGCCGACGCCCGGCCCGAATCGAAGGCAGAGCACCGGGCCGAGGGACAGGAGGCGGGGCACGGACGCCTCGCCGCCCTCACGCCCCGCACGGACACGCGCGACTTCCTCGTCGCGGGCGTCACCTGGGACGGCACGTCCCGCGAGACGGTCACCGCCGTGGCCCTCCGGGTCCGGGAGTCCGGCCGCTGGGGTGCCTGGCAGGAGGTCGGCATCGAGGAGTCGGAGGTGCCCGACGCCCGCGCCGGCACCGAGCCGTTCGTGACGTCCGGCGCCGACGCTGTCCAGGCCCGCGCGGAGACGGCCAGCGGACGGCCGCCGTCGGGCATGCGGGTGGACGTGATCGACCCCGGCACCTCGCCCGCGGACCGGAACGTCGATGCGGCCGCCGGGCCGGCGGCGTCGGCCGACGCGGCGACCGGTTGGGAGCCCAAACCGCCCGTGGTGTCCCGCGCCCGGTGGGGCGCGGACGAGTCGCTCGGCTCGCCGTGGCCCGAGACGTCGGGCACGCTCAAGGCGATCTACGTGCACCACACGGCCGGCACGAACTCGTACACGTCGGGCCAGTCTGCGGCGATCGTGCGCGGCATCCTCGCGTACCACACACGCTCGCGGGGCTGGCCGGACATCGGCTATCAGTTCCTCGTGGACCGGTACGGGCGGATCTTCGAGGGACGCCGCGAGGCACAGCTGCACAACCCGATCGGTGCGCAGGCAGGCGGCTACAACACGGGCACCATCGGCGTGTCCGCAATGGGCAGCTTTCAGACGGCGACGCCGCCCGCGGCGCTGATCCGCAGCCTGGAGCGGGTGCTGGCCTGGAAGTCCTTCGAGTACGGCGTGCACCCCACCCACACCACGCGGCTCCGCACGGGGAACGTGAGCAGCACGGCGAAGGCCCCGCCCGGCACGGTGGTGACCGTGCCGACGATCCTCGGCCACCGGGACACCAACAACACGGCCTGCCCCGGGGCGCGGCTCCACGCCCGGCTGCCCGCACTGCGCACGAACGTCCGGGAGCGTGTCCTGGCGGAGTACCGGCGGCACGGGGCGGTCCGGCTCCCGGCGCGGCCGAAGGCCCACGCGGTGAGCAGCCTGCGCTCGCCCGTCCAGTGGCGCCCCGAGACGGCGTTCGCCTGGGACCCCGTGCGCGGTGCGGTGCGCTACGAGGTGCTCCGCCGCAGCGGGCACTTCACGTCGGTGCGGCCCTACGACCCTTACTGGTACGAGTTCGCCTCCACCCGCGGCACCGTGACCACGGTGTACACGCCGCCGGGACAGAACACCGTCTACGGCGTGCGCGCCGTGCTGGCCAACGGGCGGCGCAGCCCCGTGCGCGTCATCACCACGACGACCCGGGACGTGCTGCACGGCGACTGGGACGTCTTCGGGTGGCAGCGGGTCACCCGCTCCGGCTACTACAACGGGCACGCCTACCGGACCACGACCAGCGGCCAGGACATCAAGGTCTACGGCGCCCGGGGCATCACGCAGGTGCGGGTCATGGCGCCGACGGGGCGCGGGTGGGGCCGCGTGGCCGTCTCCGTGGGCGGCACCCGGTACGGCGTGATCGACCTGGCCTCGTCCTCGCCCACCACGCAGCGGGTGTTCACGGTGGGTCTCGGCGGCGCGAGGTCGGGGCGCGTCGTGCTCCGGGCGCTCGACAGCGGCAAGGAGGTGCGCGTCAGCGGGATCGGCGTCGTCCGCCCCTGATGCCCCGACCGTGCGACGTGGGCCCGGCCCGCAGGCCGGGCCCACGCATCAGCCGCGGATCCTGCTGACGACCTTCTTGCGCAGGTTGGACCGGCGCGTCCGTTCGTCCACCCAGCTCATGGCCGGGTGGGCGAGCGCGGTACGTGCCGTGTCGAGGGTCGCCTTGACCACGGGGTTCTGCCTGGGCGCGCCCGGCAGGTCGAGCATCGAGAGCCGCTGCCCGGCGACGTAGCGCGTCCGGTCCTTCGTCGAGGCCTGGGCGAGCCAGCCCACCGCGGTACCGCGCCGGTCCGAGAGGGACTTGGGCTGCATGCAGTACGACACCGTGTCCACCAGCTGCTGGAGCTGCTCGGCCGTGTCGAACGTCGAGTCCGTGCGGTGCAAAGCATCGACGATCGTCACGGGGATGCGGTTGCTGTTCTCGAACGGCTTGAGCCGCTTGAGCAGGTTCGACGTCTCGACCGCGATCGAGCGCACGCCGAAGATCGACCTGGCCGTGACGAGCGCCGTCGAGAAGCAGCCCACGATCGCCGTGACGTCGGACGAGGCCAGCATGACCTCGACCGGCAACGGGTCGGTGACGACCTCGAGCGTGACGCCGGCGTCCTGGGCGGCCTTCTCCACCGGGGCGAGGAACCCGGGCGGAGCGGACGGGTGCGGCTTGAAACGGACCACTCGCGCCCCGGCCTCGGCCGCCGCGCGGATCATGCCGGCGTGCATGGCCGCCTCTTCCTGCATGGTCACCAGGCCGAGCGCCGCGAGGTACTGCCCGACGACGATCGCCGCCGGCGGCTGGGCCTCGTCCGACGCCGCTGCCGGCTTCGCCGCGATCTCCTCGATCACCCCGCGGAACGACTCGCTCGGGATGACCGTCGGTGTCACACCGTACTCGCTCAGCAGGACGGGCCGCAGACCCGGCACGAGGTCCAGGTGCAGCAGGCCCTCGAGCCGCTGGATGATGTCGAGCGGCAGGTCGTTGCGCGTGGGGCCGTAGCTCATGAGGCCGTCGGCGTAGACCGTGATGCTGCCGTCGTGGAAGATCCGGGCCAGGGTCTGCGTCGGGTTGACCCAGACCGACTCCGCGACGATGTCGACGGGGCCGTCACCGAGGCCCCAGTAGGAGCGCAGCAGCCGCTCCAGCAGCGGGCGCTCGCGCGGGCCGGGCTTCCAGTCGGCCGGGTGGATCGGCGCGATGAGATCGGTCAGGTGCACCACGCGGTCGAACCGGGCGAGCACCGGGGCGGACCCCTCGATCTCGTCCGCGGCGGGCGTGAGCTCGGGCGCGAACGCGTTGTTCACCACGAGCAGCACGCGCTCGCCGTCGGGCTCACCGAGGAGTCCCGCGTCGGCGGCCGCGGCCGCGGTGGCGGCGCCGAACAGCGTCGAGGCGACGACGAGCTGGGTCATGCCTGCACCTCCTGCTGTGCCTTGAGGGTCTTGTCCCGGGGAAGGTCGGCGGGCAGCAGCCCGTGCAGCAGCCGCTCCCGCTTGCGTGACATCTGGCTGGCCTCCTGGGCGAGCACGTCCTGGCGGAGGCTCGCGAACAGGTCGCGCGACCCGCGCTTGAGGTCCCGGCGCACGTCGTGCGTCATGTTGCCCCGCCGGCTCATGTGGTGCGCGATCAGCGCGAGGGCGGTGCGGGTCAGCTTGGGGAGGAACAGCTCCGCGTCGCGGTCCGCCTCGACGATGTCGAACGTCTGCCGCAGGGCGGGCAGGATGTCGAGCTGGCGCCGGTCGAACGTCGCGGTGAGCGACGTGGTCACGGTGCGGCGGTAGCAGAGCGTCGGCGCGTCGATGGTCGCGTAGGCACGCCCGCGGAGGAACAGGTCCCAGATCCAGGGCCGGTCCTCGGCCGTGTGCAGGCCCTCGGGGAACGTGAGCAGGCCGTCCTCGCTGATGGACCGGTCGAAGATGCCGGCCCAGCTGTACGGGTAGTCGACCATGGTCGAGTAGTTGACCGGCAGGATCGAGTCGCGGGGGTCCAGGACGACGCCGCGCCGCGCCTGGGGCGCCCAGGTGACGTCCCGGCGGCGCGCGCGGACCGCGGTGTGGTCGGTCCGGATGAAGTCGACCTTGAGCGCGTCCATCGCGTCGACCAGGTGCGTCAGGCGGCGCGGGGCCATCCAGTCGTCGGCGTCGGCGAACACGACGTACGGGGCCGACGTCGCGGCGATGCCCTGGTTGCGGGCGCTGGCCGCGCCCACCGGGGTCTTGTTCTCGACGACCTCGAGGTTCGGCAGGCGGTCCGAGAAGGTCCGCGCGATCGCCGCCGTGTCGTCGGTGGACCCGTCGCTGATGACGACGATCTCCATCTCGCGCGGGTCGTCGACCTGCTTCGTCAGGCTGGTCATCAGGTCGCCGATGTACTCGCCTGCGTCCTTGCCGGGCACGATGACGGACACGCGTGGCCGCGTGGTGATGCTCATATACCGGTTCCCTCGGTCTGGGTGAATCGGGCTGAGACGCGCGCGGAGTACGATCCGGCAAGCGCCGTCCGGCAGTCATTCAAGCACACGGATCGGCCCCGATCCTGGCCAAACGGCATCCGTGCGGTCACCGCCACATGCCGTCGCAGGATCTTCACCCGGCCGCGGTCCCGGTTCCCCCGGAACCGGCCACGGGCGCGAGCGCCCGGACGAAGTCTGGCGCGAGGGTGGGCCCGTAGACGTCGGAGATGTGGTTGAGGTCGGCGTACACGCCGACGCCGCCGATGACGGCCGGGCAGGTCGTCTCGTCGCAGAACCGGTCCGTGAGGTCCACGACCGTCACGTCGGCCTGGGCGGCCGCCGCGGCAGCCTCGGTCAGCCCGCGGCCCGCGAACGCCTCGGACCGGGGGACCGCGCAGACGCCGGGGTCGGAGTAGTGCTCGCCCACGCAGGCGAAGACGTCCTCGCGCGGCAGCGGCGCGTCCTTCATCGCGAAGACCCGGGCGCCGGTGCCGGCCAGGGCGTCGTACCCCGCGGCCAGGCCGGCGGTCCCGGGCCGGCCGTCGCCGTCGGCCTGGAACTCGGAACCCTCGTAGTACGCGGAGACGACGGCGTCCGGACCCAGCGCCTGGATCTTCTCCAGCGTGCGCTCGTTGGCGGCGACGCACTCGCCTGCGCCGGGGATGGTGCGCGGCGTGAACGAGAACGGGCACGAGTTGCGCAGGAACGTGACCACGCGCCAGCCCTCCGTCTCGGCCGCCTCGATGATCGGCTGGGCGTACATGCGCGCGTGCGAGTCGCCGACGACGGCGATCACGGTGGTGCCGTCGCGGTGGCCGTACTCGCACATCGCGGTCTCGCCCTCGGGCCGGTCCTGGTCGCACCGCTTGCCGTCGACGAGCCACAGGGGCTTGCCCGGGGCGCCCGGGTTGGGCAGGATCGCCGGCTCGTCGGTGACGAACGGCGCGTAGCTGCCGTCGCGGGTCGCGCCCGCGCCGAACCGCTCGTCCCCGGCGGCGCGGGCCTGCTCGACCGCGGCGGCGCCCTGCTCCCAGGTGCGCTCCTGCGTGGCCGGCTTGATCCAGAAGACCGAGGCGGTCCCCGCCACCAGCAGCATGGCGACAAGCGCCGCCACCAGTGCGCGCGCGTCGCTCTTCCGGGCCCAGGCGGCCTTGCGGAACGGCTGCTCGACCCCGTTGTAGGAGGCCCAGGACAGGGCGAACATCACGGCGAGAAGCGCGATCACCTCGAACTTGTTCGCGTTCCGCCCGGCCCACGCGACGAAGTACACGGCGACGGGGAAGTGCCAGAGGTAGAGGGAGTAGGACACGTTGCCCACCCACTGGACAGGGCGGAGGTCCACGAGCCAGGTGAGCGAGCCGACGCCGCTCGTGCGGCCGGCCGCGATCACGGCGGCCGTGCCGAGCACGGGCAGGAGGGCGTTGGCCCCGGGGAACGGCGACGCCGCCGTGAGCGTGAAGGCGCTCCACCCGACGGCGGCCAGGCCGGCCAGCGCCAGCAGCGAGCGGGCCAGGCGCAGCGAGTCGGTGTACCGCAGCAGCACGGCCAGCACGCCGCCCACGCCCAGCTCCCACAGCCGCGTGGTGGTGACGAAGTATGCGGACGGGTCGCCCTGCCCGACCAGGACCACGCTCCACACGAAGGACGGCACGATCACCAGCGCGAACGCCACGGTGAGGCACGCGGCCAGGGGCGCGGCGCCGCGCCGTCGGGCCACGCGGGCCGCGACGAGGGCGGCGAGCGTGACCACGAGGGGCCACAGCAGGTAGAACTGCTCCTCCACGGCCAGGGACCAGAAGTGCTGGAACGGCGTCGCGGCGTTGTCGGAGGCCGAGTAGTCGACGGAGTCGGCCGCGAGGATCCAGTTCTGCACGTAGAAGATGGAGCCCAGGGCCTGGCGGCCCAGCGCGCGCAGCTCGGTCAGCGGCAGCACGAACGGGGCGGTGACCACGACCGCCAGGATGGCCAGCAGGCTCGCGGGCAGGATGCGGCGGGCCCGGTTGGCCCAGAAGTGCCCGAGCCGCAGGCGCCCGGTGGCCCGCACCTCCTTGACCATGTGCCCGGTGATGAGGAAGCCCGAGATCACGAAGAAGACGTCGACGCCGACGTAGCCGCCCGGCACGAGGTCGGGCCGCAGGTGGTTCGCGACGACCAGCAGCACGGCGAGGGCGCGGAGCGCCTGCACCTCGGGGAGGAACGTGCGGGCCCGGCCCGTGGGCGCGGGTGCGGGCGCGTGCCCGGGGCGGGTCTCGGTCGCGGTGGTGTTCACAGACATCCTGATCGTGCGGGGGTGAGTGGCCGGCGGTCTGCCACGGCGGCAGGGAACGCCGCGCGCGTGGGCCGGGGGTGAAGGCTAGTGCACTACCCTGAGGGCAGCAGGGCCCGCGACCACGGCGGTCCCGGAAACCCGCTCTCCCGAGACTACGAGGAATCCGCAGCACATGTCAGTCAATGCCGGCCCGTCGGCGATCGTCATCATCCCAGCCCGCGGTGGTTCGCAGGGGGTGCCGCTGAAGAACCTCGCCCGGGTCGACGGCATCACGCTGGTCGGGCGCGCGGTCCAGGCGGCGCTCGCCGCGCCCTCGGTGGCGCAGGTCATCGTCTCGACCGACCACGACGAGATCGCGGCGGAGGCCCGGTCGCACGGGGCGCGCGTCGTCGCACGTCCGGCGGAGATCGCGGGCGGCACGGCGTCGTCCGAGTCCGCGCTCCTGCACGTGCTCGACCGTGTCGAGGCGGGCGACGGCGGTCTGCCCCCGCAGGAGATCCCGGCGGTCACCGTGCTCGTGCAGTGCACGTCTCCGTTCATCGACCCCGAGGACCTCGACACCGCGATCCGCCGGGTCGCCGGCGGCGAGAAGGACGTGGTGGTGGCCGTCTCGGAGACCCACGACTTCCAGTGGCGCATCGACGACGGCGTCGCGAGCCCTGTGGGACACACCACGGACTACCGGCCGCGCCGCCAGGAGCGGGCGCCGCACTACCGGGAGACCGGTGCCTTCTACGTGATGCGGACGGACGGGTTCCGTGCCGGGAGCACGCGCTTCTTCGGCGACGTCGGCATCCAGCCCGTGGCCCCGGAGTGGGCCATCGAGATCGACGAGCCGCGCGACCTGTGGCTGGCCCGCCAGCTCGTCGACCAGGTCACGGACGCGGTACCCGCCCCGCTGGACGTGGACGCGCTCGTGACCGACTTCGACGGCGTGCACACCGACGACCACGCCTACGTGGACCAGGACGGCACCGAGCAGGTGCGGGTGAGCCGCGGCGACGGCATGGGCGTGTCCCGGCTGCGCCGCACGGGCCTGCCCATCCTCATCCTGTCGACCGAGACCAACAAGGTGGTCGCGTCGCGTGCTGACAAGCTGAAGGTGCAGGTCATGCACGGTATCGACGACAAGGCGACCGCGCTGCGGGCCTGGATCACCGAGCAGGGCCTCGACCCGGCGCGCGTCGCCTACGTCGGCAACGACGTGAACGACCTGGCCGCCATGGCCGTGGTCGGCTGGCCCGTCGCGGTCGCCGACGCGCGCCCGGAGGTCAGGGCCCAGGCCCGCCTCGTGCTGTCCCGCGAGGGCGGGAACGGCGCGGTTCGGGAGATCTGTGACCGTATACTCGCTGCGCGTCCGGGTGAAGTCACCTCCGACAGCACGGCCGCCCAGACCCCCGTCGTCACCGGTTAGGTCCGGCGACACGTAACAGCACTACCCTGTGCTCGACCCCTTCGGAAGGACCCTGTTATGAGCGCGACGAACGCGCAGCCCGCGCCGGTCACGATCGGCGACCTGCAGGTCGGCGCCGACCAGCCCGTGTACGTGATCGGTGAGATCGGCATCAACCACAACGGTGACGTCGAGATCGCCAAGAAGCTGATCGACGTCGCGGTCGAGGCCGGATGCCAGGCCGTGAAGTTCCAGAAGCGCACGCCGGAGATCAGCACGCCGAAGGACCAGCGCGACAAGATCCGTCAGACGCCCTGGGGCGAGATGACGTACCTCGAGTACAAGTACAAGGTCGAGTTCGAAGAGCCCGAGTACACGGAGATCGACGCGTACGCCAAGGAGAAGGGCATCCAGTGGTTCGCCTCTCCGTGGGACGCCCCCTCGGTCGAGTTCCTCGAGAAGATGAACGTGCCGACCCACAAGGTCGCCTCCGCCTCGGTGACCGACCACGAGATGCTGCGCGCGCTGGCGGAGACCGGTAAGCCGATCATCCTGTCGACCGGTATGTCGACGCTGGAGCAGATCGACGCCGCCGTGGAGATCCTGGACTCGAGCAAGCTCGTGATCCTGCACGCCACGTCGACCTACCCGCTTCCCCCCGAGGAGGCGAACCTGCGCACCATCACGACGCTGCAGGAGCGCTACGGCGTGCCCGTCGGCTACTCGGGCCACGAGACCGGCCTCCAGATCTCCCTCGCGGCCGTGGCGCTGGGCGCTGTCGCCGTCGAGCGGCACATCACGCTCGACCGTGCCATGTGGGGCTCGGACCACGCCTCCTCGCTCGAGCCCAAGGGCCTCGAGAACCTGGTGCGCGACATCCGCATCCTCGAGAAGGCGCTCGGTGACGGCCAGAAGCGCGTCATGCCCGGTGAGTTCTCGCCGATGTCGCGCCTGCGTCGCGTCGACGCCTGACCGGTAGCACGAGCAGAAGGCGGGCACCCGTACGCCGGGTGCCCGCCTTCGCCGTACGGAGAGGAATGCTGTGAGCGAGCAGCACGAGCCGTCCCACCTGCCGCGGGCGACCGTGGTCGCCGTCGTGCGCGACGAGGAGCCGTACCTCGAGGCCATGGTGCGTTCGGTCCTGGGCCAGGACTACCCGCACCCGCTGCACCTGGTGCTGTCCGTGGGGCCGTCGAAGGACCGCACCCGCGAGATCGCCGACAAGCTCGCGGTCGAGACCGGCCGCGTCACGGTCGTGGACAACCCGACCGGGTCGAAGCCGATCGGCCTGAACTCCGGCCTGGCCCTCATGCCCGAGGGCCACTCGATCTTCGTCCGCGTGGACGGCCACACCGTGGTGGAGCCCACGTACGTACGCCGCGCGGTGGAGGCCCTGCTGGCCTCCGGGGCGGACGGCGTGGGCGGGCAGATGCTGCCTGTCGGTGACACCCCCACGCAGCGGGCCGTGGCCCGCGCGATGAGCCACCCCGCCGGCCTGGGCGCGGCGTCGTTCCACACCGGCGGCGAGGCGGGCCCCGCTGAGACCGTCTACCTCGGTACGTTCCGGCGCGAGGCGCTGGAGCGGGTGGGCGGCTACTCGCCCGTCTACGTGCGCGCCCAGGACTGGGAGCTGTGCCTCCGCCTGCGCACGAGCGGCAGCCTGCTGTGGTTCGACCCGTCGCTGGTGGTGGACTACAAGCCGCGGCGCACCCTGCGCGAGGTGGCCAAGCAGTTCTGGCGCACCGGCATGTGGCGCCGCGAGGTGATCCGCAACAACCCCGACACCGCCAGCGTGCGCTACCTCGCGCCGCCGACCGTCGTGGTGGTGCTCGGCGTCTCGGTGGCCGCCGCCGTCGCCGGGGGGATCGCGGGCCTGCCGTGGCTGCTCGGCCTCGGCCTGGTGGCGCCCGTGGGCTACGTGCTCGGGGTGTGCGCCGCGTCGGTGCACGCCGCCACGCGCCGCCCGCGGCTCGACCTGGCGTCGGCGGTCCGCCTCCCGGCCACGATCGCCGTCATGCACATGGCGTGGGGCGCGGGGTTCCTGCGCGGCCTCACGGAGCGCGTCCGCGTCGACGACGGCTCCTGACAGCGGGTGCCGGGACGTACAGGTCGCGCGCGACCTGTACGTCCCGGCACGTCAGGTGGGGGTGCCCGTGACCTTGTCCAGGGCGCGCTTCACCGGGCGGCCGGTCGCCAGGATGGCGCCGTAGACCGAGGCGGGCAGGATCGACTGCGCCACGACCTTCGCGTGCCGGCGGGCCGACCACGGCTCGACGTCGGGCAGCGGCGTCAGGTCGCCCGAGGCGCGCAGCGCGGCGAGCTCGGCCACGATGCCGGGCAGCTCGGACTCGGTGGCGTGCAGGTAGTTCTCGTCGAGCCACTCCGGGTCCGGGACCGGTCCGTTCTCGCGGAACGCCCGGCCCGTGTCCGCCAGGGAGACCATGCAGCCGCTGCCCGCGAAGGGCTCGTTGAGCAGCGTGGCGTCCACGCCGAAGTCGTCGACGAGGGCCGTCGGCAGGTGCAGGGCCAGCGACTCCAGGGCTGCCGTCGAGCTGACGGTCACCAGGGCCGTGCCGGGCTGCAGCCACTCGGCCATCGGGCCGTCCACGAACCGCACCGCGTCGCTGCGGTGGCCCAGGCGCTCGTGCTCCGCGTCCCACAGCTCGTCGTAGGGGTGCAGCTCGTTGTGCGTCTGCCGCTCGCCCTTGCGGGCCCGCAGCTTCACGATCACCTCGAAGCCCTCGGTCGACAGGCGCGCGAGGCCGTCCAGCAGCCGCACGCGATCGTCGCGGCCCTCCGGCACCTTCGCCTGCGCGGCGAAGACGACGCGCTCGGTGGGCCGGGACGGGATGGCGGTGAGCCGCTCCAGGAACGGCAAATGCCCCAGCACGATGCGCGGCTGTGCCTCCTGGGCCGCGAACGCGTCCCGGTAGGCCGCGATCTCGCGGCGGCTGTGCACGATGAACGCGTCGCACCAGCGGCGCCAGGCCGTGCCCCGGGGCGTGGCGGGCAGGGCCATGCCCGGCAGGCCCGTCACCAGGGCGGGCCGGTTCGCGGGGTCGGCCCGCACGACGATGCGCGCCACCATCTCGGCCACGGGCCCCGTGGCGGCCACGAGGACGACGTCGGGCCGCGTCTCGCGGACGTGCTCCTTGAGCTCGCGCAGGCTCAGCACCGGCGGCCGCACCACGGACGACCCGGCCACGGCGGCCGCGATCTGGTTCGTCGTGGGGATGATCGGGGTGCGGACCAGGACCGCCGAGCGCGCCAGCCCCTCGTCCTCGGGTGCGCCGATGCGGTCGAGCGTGGCGCAGGCCCACTTGAGGTACGAGTCGCTGTCCGCGACGGCGAGCACGCGGATGGTCATCCGTGGTCCTCCGGGTTGTTCTGGTCGGTGACGGGGCGGGTGGCGCCGTGCGGCGTGGGCTCGGACCGGTGCAGCGCGGCCGCGTCCGCGGCGAGGCGGAGCACGCCCGAGAGGTGCGCGCGCAGGCCGGGCGTGGCGCGGGACGTCCACCAGTCGTCCGCGACGGCCTGCGGGATCACCGCCACACCGCGTGGGCTGAGGATCGAGGTGAGCAGCACGGCCGCCGTCGACGGCAGGCTGACGACCCGTTGCGGGGCCGTCATGCCGCGCAAGCGTAGCTCCACCGGCGCCTGCGCCGAGTCGACCGTGACGCCGGGCAGGGCACCGAGGCGGGCCAGCAGCCGGGGCGTCTGGCGGCGGTGCGGCAGGTAGCGCAGCGGGCCCTGGGCGGCCAGGCCACCCACCCACGTCACGTAGGCGTCGGCGTCCACGAGCCCGTCCGCGGGGAGCGCGGAGCCGATCACCACGGTGGGCTCGGTCGGGGCGTCGCCCACGGGGGCGCCCGCGAGCCACGCGAAGTCGTTGCGCACGACGGCGAAGCCCTGGGCCGAGAGCTGCGCGCGGATCGCGGGCTCCAGGGGGAGCGCGGTGAAGAGCGTGACGCGGCCGTCGGCGGCCAGGCGGCGCAGCCGGCGGGCGGCCGCGGCGCCGAGCTGCCGGCGCGGGCCGCCGGTCTCGGCGCGCATCCGGACCAGCGGCTCGCTGGCGGCCAGCCGGCGGGCCAGGTCCAGGGTGGCGAGCCCGTCGTCGACCAGCACCACGCGCTCCACGCCGCACCGCAGCAGGGCGGTGGCCTGGAAGAGCCCGGAGAAGGCGTCGCCCACGAGCCAGACGGGGTCGCGCGCGGACAGTGCGGCGCGGCGTCCGGCGAGGTCGGTCTCCAGGTCGTCCGGCAGCCCGAAGCCGCGTACGGCCTCCAGGGCGGTGTCCAGCGCGGGCACGTCGTCGCGCACGTGGATCCGGGTCGGGGCGCCACCGAGCCCCGCGGCGTGGGCCTCGACGGTGCACAGGAGCTGGAGCGGGGACTCCACCAGTGCGCCGGCGGGCCGCGCCGGCCGGACAGGCAGGTCGGCCGGGTCGGGGCGGGCGGTCAGCACGCCGTGCAGTCTCTCACGCGCCCGCGCGCGCGGCGCACCCCCGCTGCGGAGGAGGCCCGCCGCGTGCCCGGCGCAGGTGCCGGGGGCCGTGTGCGGCGCGTGAGACAGCCGTGCGACACGCGTGCGGAACATGTGCGCGCCTTCGGCCCGCCCGGTCCGGCATGCCGTCGGAACGAGCCCCTCACCTGCGGGAAGGCGGCTGGAGGGTTTTCCGACACATGCAGTAGGGTTTCGCCGCGGACCGATACGATCCCTGGTCCGACTAGGATTTGAGGTGGCCGTGCGCTCCCGGCCACACCACAGAGACAGGAATCCCTGCGCATCGTGAGCAATCCGACTACCGACGTGGCTGCGCCCAAGTCGCCGCCCGCGAAGGGTGGCAAGAAGCAGCCCCCGCCGCCGATCGTGCCGAGCACGACGTCGGCGGAGCGGCTCGCGCTCGCCCAGAAGTACGGCCTCAAGCCCCTGAACGTCCGCCCGGCGCTGGGCGAGTACATCCGGGACGTCGCACGGCGCTGGCCGTTCATCCGGGTGATGGCGTCGTCCACCGCCTACGCGAAGAACCAGAACAACTACCTGGGACAGCTCTGGGCGGTCCTCAACCCCATCCTGAACGCCGCCGTGTACGTGCTGATCTTCGGCATCATCCTGGGCGTGAGCCGCGGCGTCGAGAACACCGTCGCGTTCATCGTGATCGGCGTGTTCATGTTCCGCTTCGTCGAGGCGTCCGTCACGGGCGGCGCCAAGTCGATCAGCGGCAAGTCGCAGCTGCTGCGCTCCCTGCACTTCCCGCGCGCCGTGCTGCCCATCTCGTCGGTGCTCTCGCAGCTCGCCACGCTGATCCCCGCGATCCTGGTGATGTGCGTGATCGTGCTGCTCAGCGGGTTCATGGCGGACTACTCACCCGAGCGGGTCACGTGGTGGTGGCTCCTGCTGCCCGCCGCGGTCGCCCTGCTGTGCCTGTTCAACATGGGCGTCGCGTTCATCATGGCCCGGCTCGTGGCCACCACGCCGGACCTCGACAACGTGATCAGCTTCGTGATGCGCCTGGTGATGTACGCGTCCGGCGTCATCTTCCCGGTCACGAACTACGTCCACCAGGACCTCGACCTGGGCGGCTGGCGGCAGACCGCCGTCGAGCTGCTCTTCGACTACCAGCCGGTCTCCGTGTACCTGTACCTGGTGCGCTCCACGCTGATGAGCGAGGAGACCATCCAGCCCGACGGCACGATGTGGATCATGGGCGGCGTCTGGGCGGTGCTGTTCTTCGTGATCGGCTTCATCGTCTTCTGGCGCGCCGAGGAGAGGTACGGACGTGACTGAGGCCGAGGCACACATGGACTTCGACCTCGAGCTGGAGCCCGAGGACCTGGACGAGGAGGCGCCCGAGGCCAAGCTCGGCGACCCGTGCCTCGTCGTCGACGACCTGCACATCGTCTACCGCGTGATCGGCGCCCGGGGCAAGAAGGCCGCCGGCGGCGCCCACATCACCGAGGTGAACGAGAAGCAGTCGTTCGTCCGTCGCCTGATCAGCTCGGGCCGGCAGCACGTCGGCGCCGTCAGCGAGGTGCACGCCGTGCGTGGCATCTCCTTCACGGTGCGGCACGGCGAGTCGGTCGGCATCGTCGGCGTCAACGGCTCCGGCAAGAGCACGCTGCTGCGGGCCATCGCGGGCCTCATGCCCGCGAAGTCGGGCAGCGTGCACGTGTCGGGCGAGCCGTCGCTGCTGGGCGTGAACGCCGCGCTGATGCCGCAGCTCTCGGGCGAGCGCAACATCATGATCGGCGGCCTCGCGCTGGGCCTCACGCCCAAGCAGGTCGAGGAGCGGTTCGACGACGTCGTGGAGTTCGCCGGCATCGGCGACTTCGTCTACATGCCGATGCGCACGTACTCGTCGGGCATGGGCGCGCGTCTGCGCTTCGCCATCTCGTCGTCGGCGCAGCCGGACATCCTGATGATCGACGAGGCGCTGGCCACCGGCGACGCGGCCTTCAAGGCCAAGTCGAAGGCGCGCATCGAGCAGGTGCGCGAGAACGCGGGCACCGTGTTCCTCGTGAGCCACTCGATCTCCACGATCGAGGCCATGTGCAACCGCGTGCTGTGGATCCACCAGGGGCAGCTCGTCATGGACGGCCCCACGCACGTGGTCACCGAGGAGTACAAGGAGTTCGTCCGCGCGCAGCGCCCCGCGGGCAAGGGTCCCGGGAAGGGCCCCGGCAAGGGCTGAGCGGGACCGCCACGCGCGAGGGCCCGGTGACCGACGTCGGTCACCGGGCCCTCGCGCGTTCGCCGGTCGGGCCGGGCGTCGGCCGGTCAGGCCGGCTCGACCGCCTGGACGCCCTCGACGGCCTGGATCAGCGAGCCGTGCTCGGCCTCGAAGCGGGCCGTGTACTCCTCGTACAGGCGCTGGTCGACGGCGTTCGCGGTGCGCAGCCGGACGATCGACGCCGGCTCCTCGACCCGCTCGGTGGGCTGGCCCGACTTGCCCTGGTGCCCGACGCGCTCCGCGACGGGCACGCCCACGCCCGCCACGGCCGCGAGGTGGCTGGCCGCGAGGTGCTTCATCGTGCCGACCAGGTGGAACTGCTCGTCGAGGGTCTCCCGGCACAGGCGCTCGAGGTCGCGCTCGCTCAGGTCTGCCGTCGCCTCGAGCCAGTACATGTCCTCCTCGGTGGCGATCGGCCGGTAGGCGCCGGGCCCGCGGTACCTCGTGGCGTACCGCGCCCGGATCTCCGGGTGCGTCGTCACGAGCTGCCGCGACAGCATGTTGGTCAGCCCGTTCTCCACCGTGTAGGCGATGTGCTCGTCGAACGTCGGCGAGTCGTCGCGCGTGCCGATGATGTGCTCCGACGCCTGTCGCTTGAAGTACCCGGAGCGGATCTGCGACACCGGGTCGCGCAGCACCGTGAAGTAGGACAGGCGCCGGCCCGGCAGCGTGAAGCCGAACGGGTGGTGCTGGTGCACCATCTGGAACGGGGCGAGGTCCGCGGCGGAGTACTGCAGGGCACGCTCGACCTGGAGCTCCCCGAACCGCCGGTTGATCTCGATCATCCGCGCCCAGGGGATGGTCCGCTTGAGCGAGACGATCATGCTGGTGCCGCCGGAGAACGGCAGGTGGAAGAAGACGGGCAGCACCTCCGGGTCCACCGGGCGGCGCAGGGCCCGGAACTCGTCGGCCCGCGCGTCGGTGCCCCAGGCGCTGATGAACCGCTCCTCCAGGTCGGGGAACGCCTCGACGAGCGACGTCATCCGCTCCCGGGCCTCGTCCTCGCGGCCCAGGGCCCAGAGCGCCGTGGTGACGACGGCCTCGGCGAACGCCGGCGGGCCGCCGCGCACCCGCCGGCGAGGGATCGCCGCGGCGTCCTCGAACCGGCCCGCCTCCGCGAGCATCACGGGCAGCCACGCGCCGGAGGCCTCGTCGCCGAACTCCTTCCAGAGGGTCGCGACGGCGCCGAGCGACACGCCCGCCCAGTCGTGCGTGCGGTTGCGCACCGCCAGGCCCCGCACCTCCTCGACGGCCTCCACCGAGGGACGGGAGCCGCGGGCGTTCGACACGAGCAGGTCGGTGAGCTTGGTCTGCAGCTCGTCGATGCCGGTCCGGTAGGCGGTGACGGGCCCGAACTGGCCGCGGAACCGGGCGCCGATGCCCTTGCCCTCGCCGTACCCGCGCCGCCGCTCGGCCGTGCTCTGGTCATTCATCTGCTGCTTCCTCACATGCGTCGGTGCTGCTTCGGTGCTGGTCACGGGTGTCCTGGTCGTCCCAGGTCCTCCTCGCCGAGCCGCGCCGCCAGGGCGGTGCGGACGGTGCGGACGGCCTCCTCGACCGGCACGTGCGACGTGTCGACGACGACGTCGGCGTCGGCCGGCTCCTCGTACGGTGACGAGATCCCGGTGAAGTCGGGGATCTCGCCCGCCCGCGCGCGGGCGTACAGGCCCTTGCGGTCGCGCGCCTCGCACACCTCCAGGGGCGTGCTCACGTGCACGAGCAGGTAGTGCGCCCCCGCGGCCTCGGCCAGCTCCCGCACGCGCGCCCGGCCCGAGGCGAACGGCGCGATGGGGGCGGCGACGGCGATACCGCCGTGCTCGGCCACGAGCGCCGCGACGTAGCCGATGCGCTCGACGTTCAGCTCGCGGGACGCCCGGTCGAAGCCGAGACCCTTGGACAGGTGGTGGCGCACGGCGTCGCCGTCGAGCAGCGTGGTCCGCAGGCCGTCGTCGTCCAGCTCGGCGGCCAGTGCCCGGGCCACCGTCGACTTGCCCGAGCCCGACAGGCCCGTGAAGAAGACGACCGCGCCCCGGCGGTGGGCGCTGCGGGTCGCACGGTTCACCTCGGCGGCCGAGGCGGGCGGGTACAGGGCCGCCACCGCCTCCTCGCGCACGCGGGCCAGGCCCGCGACGGCGTCGGCGGTCGCGGGGGAGCGGCGCGCGGCGAGCGGCTCGGCCCGGCGTGCGCCGTAGGCGCCCGCGACGTCGGCGAGAGACACCGCCGTCCGGTCGGCGCCCGGCCAGGGCACGGCGACCGTGACCACGCGCGCGCCCGTGCGGTCGGCGAGGTCGCCGGCCAGCGCCTGCGCGGCGCGGACGAGGCCCGCGGCACCCACGGCGCCCGGCTCCGGCGCCCGGCGCGCGACCGGGACGAGCAGCAGCACCGTGCCACCACCCGGCCCGGTGGCCAGGGCCGCCGCCGTCTCCACGTCCTCGCGGGTGGGCGGCTCGGTGACGAGCAGGCCGACCTCGTCCGCCCCGGCGCCGAGGTCCGTGCGCACGTCCCGGGCCGGGCGGCGGACGGCGTCGTCCCACTGCGGGCCGATCGCCGCGGCGAGCGGCTTGAGCGGCTCGACCGCGGCCGACGGGCCGCTCGTGAGGCGGGCGAGCGGGGTGTTCTCGGCGTCGGTCAGCACGACCTCGGGCGGCACGCCGGGCAGGGCCGCCGCGAGGTCCGCGGGGGCCAGCGCGCCGCCGAGGGCGAGCTCGAGGAGGTCCAGCTCGTCGTCGGTCAGGACGCGGGCGGGGGTGTCGGTCATCGGTGCGGGCTCGATTCTGCGGGGGCCTGGTCGTCGGCCTGGCTCGTCGTGGAGTCGTGGCCGGGATCGCTGGTGGAGTCGCGCTTCGAGTGTGCCCCCGGCGCCTGGGTACCGCCGGAGAAGCGGCGCCGCACCCAGAACCACACCAGGTTGCCGACCACGAGCGCGGTGCCGGCGGCGCCGAGCACCACGGGCAGGCTCGCGCCGAGCAGCTTCAGCGCCGAGGCGAGCAGCAGGATCGCGAGGGCCCGGCGGATGATGCCGCCCGGCGCGCGCGAGGACACGTGGGCGCCGAACCAGGCGCCGGGGATCGCGCCGACCAGGAGAGACGTGGTCAGCCCGAGCGAGAAGTCGCCGTACAGGAGGTGCCCGAGCGAGGCCGCCGCGACGAGGGGCACGGCCTGCACGAGGTCGGTGCCCACGAGCTGCGAGGCCTTCAGGGCCGGGTACAGCAGCAGGAGCACCACGATGATGATCGACCCGGCGCCCACCGACGTCATGCCCACCAGGAGCCCGGCGGCCGCGCCGAGGAGCGCCGTCGGGACCGGGCGCACCACGAGCTCGGGCGCCGACGGCCGGGCGGGTCCCTCGCCGAGCGCGGAGCGGCTGCGGACCATCTGGAGCACGGCGCGCACCACGAGGCCGGCCGACGCCAGCAGCAGGGCGCAGCCCAGCACGGTCTTGAGGGCGGCGTCGAGCGACTCCCCGAAGGGCAGGTACTGGATGATCAGCGCGCCCGAGAAGGCGGCGGGTACGGAGCCGACGCACAGCCACAGCACGAGGCGCAGGTTGACGGTCTTGCGGCGCAGGTGCACGAAGGCGCCGGCCGGCTTCATGAACAGGCTGGCCACGACGTCGCTGGAGACCGCGACGAGCGGGTCCACACGGAACACGAAGATGAGCATCGGCGTCATCAGGGCGCCGCCACCCATGCCGGTGAGCCCCACGATGAAGCCGACCACCAGGCCGCCGAGGATCAGGGCGGGGTCAATGGTCACGAATGCTGTCCCTGTCGGTCGCGGCGTCGCCGGGTCCAATCCCGACTACTCCGGTCGGTTTTATGGCCCATGATGTGCGTAGGTTGCCGATCAGCACTGAACGGCCTCCCTGGCAGTGGATCGCATGCACGAATGGTAGCCTCGGCGCGTTCGCCGGGGTTCCACCCGGCTGCCGCCCGGACGGGCCGGCCACCCGACGCGGGCCAGGGCAGTCCGCACGGGCGCTCGACGTTCCCGTACGTCTCAGCAGACGTTCCCGCAGACCTGGAGACCGATGGACTCGCCCTCTCCCACGCTCCCTCCGGCGTCGCTCGACGACGCCGCCCTCGCCCACGCGCTCGCTGCCGGAGCCGCCGAGGTGCTCCTCGCGCTCCGGGCCGAGGTCGACGCCGCGGGCGGCACGTTCGTCGCCCCCGAGCTCAAGGACGCCGGGGACGCCGCGGCGCAGGCCTGGCTCGCCGCCGCGCTCGCCGCCGCCCGCCCCGCGGACGCCGTGCTCTCGGAGGAGGCCGCCGACGACCGGGGCCGGCTCGACGCCGCCCGGGTCTGGATCATCGACCCCCTCGACGGCACCCGCGAGTTCGCGGAGCGCCCGGAGGCGGACTCCCCGGCCGGGGTGTGGCGGGACGACTTCGCCGTCCACGTCGCGCTCTGGGAGCGGGGGGCCGGCCTCACCGCCGGAGCCGTCGCGCTCCCGGCCCGCGGCCAGGTCCCGACCACCGCGGACGGCGTCGTGCCCGACGACGACAGTGCGGCCGTGCTCGAGGGGCGGCGCCCGCTGCGCATCGCCGCGAGCCGCAGCCGTCCGCCGGCGTTCGTGTCCGCGCTGGCCGAGCGCGGCGACGTGGAGCTCGTGCCGATGGGCTCGGCGGGCGTCAAGGTGCTCGCGGTGGCCGACGGTACAGTGGATGCCTACGTCCACGGGGGCGGCCAGTACGAGTGGGACTCCGCGGCCCCTGTCGCCGTCGCCAGGTCCCGCGGGCTCGTCTGCACCCGTCTGGACGGATCGGAGCTCGAGTACAACCGGGAGAACCCCTGGCTCCCCGACCTGTTCGTATGCCCCCCGGCACTGGCTCCGCGCCTGCGTGAGCTGCTCGGCACCGTCGGTGTCGCGTCCGTGGTCGGGGCAGATAGCAAGGAAGGTGCTTGAGGAGTGAAGAGCCACGTCCTGAGCCAGCTGCGCAGCCTGGAGGCCGAGAGCATCCACATCATGCGCGAGGTGGTCGCGGAGATGCAGCGGCCCTGCCTGCTGTTCTCCGGCGGCAAGGACTCCATCGTGATGCTGCACCTCGCCGTGAAGGCGTTCGCGCCCGCGCGCGTGCCGTTCCCGATCATGCACGTCGACACCGGCCTGAACTTCCGGACCGTGCTCGACTGCCGGGACCGCTGGGTGGAGCGCACGGGCGTCCAGCTCGTCGTCGCCTCCGTCCAGGAGGGGATCGACCGCGGCCTCGTGCAGGAGGAGCCCAACGGTTCCCGCAACCGGATCCAGACCCCGGTGCTGCTGGAGGCCGCCGAGAAGCACGGCTTCGACGCGCTGTTCGGCGGCGGGCGCCGTGACGAGGAGAAGGCCCGCGCCAAGGAGCGCGTGTTCTCCTTCCGCGACGACTTCGGCCAGTGGGACCCCCAAGAACCAGCGTCCGGAGATCTGGAACCTCTACAACGGCCGCGTCCACCAGGGCGAGTCCATCCGGGTGTTCCCGCTGTCCAACTGGACCGAGCTGGACATCTGGTCCTACATCGAGGCCGAGGACATCGACCTGCCGGACCTCTACCTCGCCAAGGAGCGCGAGGTCGTGGAGCGCGGCGGCATGCTCTACGAGGTCAACGACTTCACCCCGCTCAAGGACGGCGAGAGCGCGCAGGTCCTCTCCACGCGCTACCGCACCGTCGGCGACGCGAACCTCACCGCCTGCGTCGAGTCCACGGCGAGCACGCTGCACGACGTCGTCGAGGAGGTCGCCGCCGTGCGCCTCACGGAGCGCGGTGCCACGCGCGGCGACGACCGGGTCAGCGAGGCCGCCATGGAGGACCGCAAGAAGGAAGGCTACTTCTGATGACGACGACTCTTCCCGACGCCGCCGGGACCCACCACGAGGTCGTCAGCGGCGACCTGCTGCGCTTCGCCACGGCGGGCTCGGTCGACGACGGCAAGTCGACGCTGATCGGCCGCCTGCTGTTCGACAGCAAGTCGATCTTCGCCGACCAGCTCGAGTCGGTGGAGCAGGTCAGCAAGGACCGCGGCAACGACTACGCGGACCTCTCGCTCCTGACGGACGGCCTGCGCGCCGAGCGGGAGCAGGGCATCACCATCGACGTGGCCTACCGCTACTTCGCGACGCCCAAGCGCAAGTTCATCATCGCGGACACCCCGGGCCACATCCAGTACACGCGGAACATGGTCACGGGCGCCTCGACGGCGGACGTCGCGCTCATCCTCGTGGACGCGCGCAAGGGCGTCGTCGAGCAGTCGCGCCGGCACACGTTCCTGGCGACGCTGCTGGGCGTGCCCCACGTCGTCGTCTGCGTGAACAAGATGGACCTGGTCGACTACGACGAGGCCGTGTTCGAGAACATCCGCAAGGAGTTCACGGAGTTCGCGAGCCGGCTGCGCGTGCCCGACCTGACCTTCATCCCCGTGTCCGCCCTGGCGGGCGACAACGTGGTCACGCGCTCCGAGAACATGCAGTGGTTCGACGGCTCGCCGCTGCTCAGCCACCTGGAGCGGCTGCACGTGGCCTCCGACCGCAACCTGGTCGACGTGCGGTTCCCGGTGCAGTACGTGATCCGGCCGCAGCAGAACGACGCGCGCGACTACCGCGGCTACGCGGGCACCGTGGCGTCCGGGGTCATGAAGCCGGGCGACCGGGTGCTGGCCCTGCCCGCGGGCCTGGAGACCACCATCGCGTCCATCGACACGGCGGACGGCCCGGTCGACGAGGCCTTCCCGCCGATGTCCGTGACGGTGCGCCTGGCGGACGAGATCGACATCTCGCGCGGCGACATGATCTGCCGCCCGAACAACGCCCCGACGGTGACGCAGGACGTCGACGCCCAGATCTGCTGGATGGACGAGTCCGCCTCGCTGGTGCAGGGCAAGAAGTACGCGATCAAGCACACCACCCGGTGGGCGCGCGCGATGGTGAAGAACATCAACTACCGCGTCGACGTGAACACGCTGCACCGCGACGAGGACGCCACGGAGATCAAGCTCAACGAGATCGCCCGCATCCGCCTGCGCGTCACCCAGCCGCTGTTCGTGGACCCGTACCAGGCCAACCGGCAGACCGGCGCCTTCATCCTCGTGGACGAGGCCACCAACAAGACGGTCGCCGCGGGCATGATCGGCGGGACGGCGCACCAGTACTGACCGCCGCGCCGCCGCGCCGGAAGGCCGCCGACCCTCGGTCGGCGGCCTTCCGGCGCCCCAGCACGTAGATCCATCCGGAGGTTTCCCAGGTGAGCGTCGTCTCCAACCCGCCCCGGTCCGCGCCCGGACCGGGGTCCCCGGGCACGCCGCAGGACGCGCGGCCCGTTCCGGACGACGCCGCCCGCCCGCCCGCGCACGCCGCGCCGCGCGGGCGCTCGGGGCACATCCCCGAGCTGCACGGCCTGCGCGGGCTCGCGCTCGCCCTCGTGGTGGCGTTCCACCTCTTCGGCAACGGCCGCGTCTCGGGCGGCGTCGACGTCTTCCTCGTGCTGTCCGGGTTCCTGGCGACCGGCTCCCTGCTGCGCCGCGCCGAGCGCCGTGAGCTGCGCCTGGGCGAGCACTACGGGCGCACGTTCGCGCGGCTCGTGCCGCCCGCGCTCCTGGTGCTCGTGGCGACGGCGGCCCTGGCCTGGTGGGTCATGCCCCGCGGCATCTGGGCGCAGACCGGCCGGGAGATCCTGGCCTCCGCCCTGTACTTCGTGAACTGGGAGATGATCTCGGGCCAGCTCGCGTACGGCGCGGCCGGGCCGCAGACCAGCCCGCTGCAGCACTTCTGGTCGATGTCGGTCCAGGGCCAGTTCTTCCTCGCCTGGCCGGTCGTGGTCCTGGTGGTCGTCGCCCTCGCGCGCCTGGTCCGCGTCAGCGGCCGGGGGCTGCTGCTCGTGGTGGTCGCGGGGGCGAGCGTCGCGTCGTTCGTCTTCGCCCAGGAGCTGCACGCCGCCGACCAGCCGGTCGCGTACTTCCACTCGTGGGCGCGGTTCTGGGAGCTGGGGATCGGCGGCTTCCTCGCGCTGGCCCTGCCGTGGTTCCGGCTGCCCGGCGCCGTGCGCCCGCTGCTCGGCTGGGCGGGCCTGGGCCTGGTGGTCTCGAGCGGCTTCCTGCTCGACGGCGGCGCCCTGTTCCCCGGCGCGTGGGCCCTCTGGCCGGTGGGCGGCGCGCTGCTGGTGCTGCTGGGCTCCGGCGGGAGCGCGGGCTGGGGTCCGCGCGGCCTGCTCCAGCTGGCCCCGCTGCGCTTCGTGGCCGACATCTCTTACGCGCTGTACCTGTGGCACTGGCCCCTGCTCATCGCCTACCTGCACCACACCGGTCTCGAGCGGGTCGACGCGGTGGGCGCGGCGGCCATCCTGAGCACGTCGGTGCTGCTGTCGTGGCTCACCACGAAGCTGGTGGCCGACCCGGCGCAGCGGTTCCGGGAGGCGTTCGGCGGGGTGCGGGCGCTCGTGGCCGCCGCCGTGTGCGTGTCGCTCGTGGCGGGCGGAGCCGTGGCGGGCGTGCGCCTGCTCGAGCGGCAGGACGCGCAGCTCCTCGCCGAGGCGGAGGCCGTGGCCGAGGCGGTCGGCGACGACGACGGCGCCTCCGACTACCCGGGCGCCCTGGCCCTGGACCCGCGGCACACCGACCCGGTCCCGGACGTGGCCGTGCAGCCCGCGGCCGCCGTCGCGGCGCAGGACCGGCCCGCGGTCGACGACGACGGCTGCATCCAGGACAACCACGAGACGCCGGGGGCCGACGCCCCGCTGCTCTGCACGCTGAGCGACGCGCCGGACCCGCGGCGCGTGGTGGTCATGGTGGGCGACTCGCACACGATCCAGTGGGCGCCCGCGATGACGGAGATCGGCGCGGACGAGGGCTGGCGGGTGCTGCTCCTGGCCCGGCGCGGCTGCCGGCTCCAGGTGCCGCCCGCCGGCGAGCAGGCCGACCTGACGGACATGTGCTGGAGCTGGCGGGCCAACGCGATGAAGCTGCTCCGGCAGCTGCGGCCGGACGCCGTGATGGTGGTCGGCACCCGCACCTCGACCATCGCGCCGGGCGACAAGGTCAACCCGGCCGAGACCCGGGCCTGGAAGCGGCTCGACCGGGCGGGCATCCGGGTGGTGACGCTGCGGGACAACCCGCGGTTCGAGTTCGACATGCCGGCCTGTGTGGAGGAGCACCCGGACGGCACGGGCTGCACGCGGCCCCGCGCGGACGCCTTCTCGCCGGTCAATCCGGTGCGCCAGGCCGAGGGTGCCCCGCGGTCGGCGGCGCACCTCGACCTGACGCCGCACATCTGCGGTCCGGTGCTGTGCAAGGGCGTGGTCGGCAACGTGCTCGTCTACCGGGACGACGACCACATGACCGCCACCTACGCGACGACCCTCGCCGAACCGCTGCACGCCGCGCTGCGTGCCCGGGCCGGCTGGCTGTTCCGCGACCGCCCGCAGACCCCGCAGACCCCGCCCCTCCAGACCCACCCCTGAGCCCGCTGAGTGCGGGATCTTCGCCCTCCCGAAGCCGCGCAGAGGGCGAAGATCCCGCACTCAGCGGGTGTGGGTCAGGGGGTGACCGCCTCCAGGGCGTCGGCGATGCCCTCCCCGTAGTAGCTGTTGTTCGCCGGGGTGCCCACGCAGGCCGGACCCGAGGCGGTGGTGCACTCGTGGTCGTCGGCCTGGGTGCGGACCGCCGCCTCCAGGCGGGCCGGGCTCCACCGCGGGTGCGCGGACTTCAGCAGCGCGAGCACGCCGGCCACGTGCGGGGACGCCATCGAGGTGCCGCTCTTGAGGCCCCAGGTGCCGTCCAGCTCGGTGGACAGGATGGAGCTGCCCGGCGCCGCCACGTCGATCACGTCGAGTCCGCGGTTGGAGAACGAGCTCAGGGCGGTGGTCTGGGTCAGCGACGAGACCGTGACCACGCCGTCGAGCTCCGCGGGGATGTCCTCGCAGCCCGAGTTGATGACGCGCTGGATCGGCGTCGAGTCGTTCGGGCTGCTCGTGTCCGTGGTGTTGTTCGCCAGGTCGGTCGCGGCGTTGCCCGCGGCGGCGGCGTGCACCACGCCCCGGCGGGTCGAGAACTCGACCGCGCGGCGCACGGCCTCCTTCGCGGCACGCTGGTCGGGCTGGTCCTCGCACCAGTACATGAACGGGTCCACGTAGTACGAGTTGTTGGTGACGTCCATGTGCCGCAGGCCGGCCCAGACGAACCCGCAGACGGCGTACTCGGGGTAGATGAACCCGTCGTCGTTCACGACCTTGACCGAGGCCAGCCGGACACCCGGCGCGACGCCCACGATGCCGGTGCCGTTCCGCGCGGCGGCGATGGTGCCCGCCACGTGCGTGCCGTGGTCGGACGTCGTGGGCAGCCAGCCGGTCCGCGACAGGTCGGGCCGGCCGCCGTCCGTGCAGTTCACGGACTGCTTGGCGTCGACCTGCCCGGCGAGGTCAGGGTGCGACGCCTCGATGCCGGAGTCCAGCACGCCCACGGTGACGCGGGACGAGCCGTCGTTCACGTCGATGGCCTGGTCGGCCTTGATCATCTGCATGTCCCACTGCGTCACCTCGCCGGGGTCGTCGGCGGCGGCGCTCAGGGACGGGCCGTCGACGGTGCCGCCCACGGTGTCCTTCTTCGCCTGGCCGACCACCGCCTTGCCCCGCTGGGTGCCCGCGGGGGCGTCGGTGCCCGGGGTGCCCTCGGTGGGGGAGACCGTGCGGGTGACGCCGACCGACTCCACCACGCCGAACCGGTCGGCGGCGACCACGTCCTCGCGGAAGGAGCCGTTGGCGGAGTGCACCACGACCACGCCGATCTGCGGCCAGGTCTGCACGACGACGCCGTCGGCCCGCGTGATCGCCTTGACCGCGAGGGCCGTGTCGCGTGCGGTGGCCCGGTCGGTGTTGACCACGTAGGAGAACAGGGCCCCGTCCGGCGTGACGACGGGGACGGGGGTCGACACCGGCTCGTCCGCGGCGTTTCCGGCGACGCCGCCGAGCGCGGTCAGCGCGAGCGTCGCCGCCGTGGCGACGGCGACGGCGCGCCGGGTGTGGGAGATGCGCATGGATCACTCTCCTGGATGAAGGCAGGCCCCCGGGTGGGACCCGTAGGGCAACCTACGCGCTGTCGCGCAGATCGCCAGCCCATCCGCGCATTCGTTAACCGGGGTGAAACACGCGTCAGCGCGCACCCGTCCCGGCCGCCGCGGGCTCCCGCCCGGCCGCCGCAGGCTCCGGGGCACCCGCGGCCGGGGCCGCGGCCGCCTCGGGCGCCACGGCCGGCGTCCCGGCCGCTGCGCCGCCACCGCGGACGAGGGGCGGGTCGAGCAGCTCGAGCCGCGCGAACGCGCGCCGCAGCCCGTCCCGCAGCACGGGCGCCAGCGGCTTCTCCACGAACCGCTGGATCAGCCAGGCCATGACCAGGACCACGGCGATCGCGACACCGAGCACCACGTACCGCGGCAGCGCGTCGTGCAGCAGGTGGATGATCCACCAGCCCCAGTACTCGTGCACGAGGTAGAGCGGGTAGGTGAGCGCGCCCGCCGTCGTCAGCCAGGCTGCCGAGACGTTCCGCAGCCGCGTGAGCGTCGCGAGCCCGACCAGGGCGAACGAGCCGACGACGGCCGCCGTCGACAGCAGGTCCGGCACCGCACGCTCGGTGTTGGCGATGATGATGCCCGCGGTCTCCCGGCCCGACCAGGCGGAGCCCAGGATCACGTTCTCGGCCAGCACCAGCCAGGCGACCAGCGAGCGCCGGTCCTTCGTGAGCAGGAACAGCGCCATGCCTCCGGCGAACAGCGGGGCGTAGTCCCACACGAGCAGGTCGGCCACCAGCGTCAGCTCGGCCTGGTGCGCCATGGCGCCCAGGGCGGGCCACAGGGCGGCGAACGCGAGCACCCGCGCACCGGTGAGGCCGAGCACGAGCAGGATGCCGACCAGCACGTAGAACCGCAGCTCGACCCAGAGCGTCCAGTAGACGCCGTCGACGTGCGGCACGCCGAATGCCGTCTGCAGCATCGTGAGGTTCACGCCCGTGACGGAGAGGTCCACGTTGTCGCGGCGGTCCGGCCACAGCACGATCAGGAGGAACCCGGTGAGCAGCACCGCCACCCAGTAGGCGGGGTACAGGCGCGTGATCCGCGAGATCGCGTAGGAGCGCACGTCGCGGCCCCAGGCGGTGAGCAGGATGACGAAGCCCGAGATGACGAAGAAGAGGTCGACGCCGAAGGCGCCGAAGGCCGTCAGGTCGGACAGGCCAGGGAACACCCGGGCGGGCGGCTCGCCCCAGGAGGGGTTGCCCAGCGCCGTGTAGTGGAACAGCATCACCGCCAGGGCGGCGACGAACCGCAGTCCGTCGAGCACGCCCATCCGGGCGCGCTTCGTGCGGGGCGGGCGGGCGGCGGAGGAGTCAGTCTGGGCGGGCACGCGCGAAAACCTACCAAATCGGTATGAGAGAGCTGGATGCGATGTCACGAGACCGCGGAGCCGGTGAACAGCCACGGTGCGACCGACTCGAGCTGCACGCCGATCACCGGCGTGAGTGTACGCACGTAGGTGCTGGTCAGGTGATCGTCGTCGCGATAGACGAGCACGTTGCCCACCACCGCCGAGCACGTCACCGGACCACAGATCGCGTCGGTCAGGTCGAGGTGCACGGCCGAGGCGGGTACGCCGTCCGCCGTGGTCAGGGGTGAGACGGCGGCGAGCTGTTCCGCACGGGGGCGGCCGCAGGCGTCGGGGATGTTCTCGCTCTCCAGGCAGACGGGCACGAACCACTCGAACCGCGGGTTGTCCCGGACGGTGACCACGCGCACCCCGGCGTCGGCCAGCACGCGCCACGCCCCGGCCTGGCCGGGCAGGACGCGTTCGGGCGACCCGTCCTCGAAGGTGTGCGTACCTACCACGACGACGGCGTCGGGCCGCGCCGCTACGAGCGCGTCCAGCGCCCGCTCGTTCCACGCGGCGCACGACGGCGGGTAGGGCAGGCCGCCCTCGCCGGACGTCGCCAGCCGGCAGCCCTGCGTGAGCATCTCGCGCAGCTCCCAGCCGTGCTCGCGGGCGAGCGCCGCGAACGCCTCCTGGTACTGGAGCTCGTGCGAGGCCCCCACCAGGTAGACGACGGCGGAGGGGTGGTCCTGTCGCACGACCGCGCAGTCCAGGAGCTCGGACCGGTCGGTGTCCTGGGGGCAGGCGGCCGGCGGGCGGTCGTCGGCGGCCGCCCAGGTCGCGGGACGGAAGGGGGCCGACGGCGTGACCCCGAGCGCGGCGTCCGGCCCGAGGGCTGCCGCGCCGGGGTGGTCGGGCGACGGCACGCGCAGGCCGGCGACGTCGTGCCGCGCCGCGGCGTCGTGCGCGGCGGCCGCCGCCTGGGTGCAGCCGAGGAGGAGCAGGGCGCCGCCGGCCAGGGCCGCGGAGACCCACCGCGCGGGCGGTGCGGCGCCGGTCGGCGCGGCGGTGGCGGGCGGTGCCCCTGCGGTCGGCGGCGGGTCTGCGACCGGCGGCGACCTGCGGGCCGACGGCGCGGGCCGGCCGGTGGCACGGGCGAGCACGGGTTCGGCGACCCAGCGTGTGGTGAGCCACGCGAGCGCCGTCGAGACCAGGAGCACCCCGGCGGCGGCGAGCGGGCCGGCGTCGTCGGCTCCGGTGGCCAGGAGCCACAGCACCAGCACCGGCCAGTGCCAGAGGTACAGGGCGTACGAGACCCGCCCGCCCCACCGCAGGGGTGCGCTGCCGAGCACGCCCCGGACGGACCGGTCCGGGTGCCGCCGCGGCGAGGTCGCGTTCGAGAACGACCTGAGGGACCGATCCGGGGCCTCCGGCGCCCCGGAGGTCGTTCTCGGAGGCGATCCCGCCGGGACGGGGGACGGGAGCGGGGTGGGCAGGAGGGCCGTCAGGGTCAGGAGGGCGCCCGTGACCGGCAGGAGGGTCCAGTGGCCCGGGAAGGCGGTGGCGCCGTCGACCAGGAGGCCCGAGCCGCAGACCAGGGCGAGGCCGGCCCAGCCCAGCGCGGTGCGCAGGCGGCCGGGCAGCCGGCCGGGCAGGCCCGGGGCGAGGGCCAGGAGTGCGCCGGCCCCGAGCTCCCAGAACCGCGCGAACGTGCTGAGGTAGGCCACGGGCTGGTCCACGCCCACGAGCAGGACCGCGTGGGCGAACGACGCGACGGTCGCGGCGAGCGTCACGGCGGCGACCAGCCGGGCGGGGGCCGGGCGTCGACGGCCGACCCGGGAGCGCCGGGCGACGGCGACCAGGCTCAGCACCACGAGGGGCCACACGGCGAGGAACTGGCCCAGCACCGACAGCGACCAGAAGTGCTGCAGGGGGCTCGCGGCGGGTCCGGCGGCGCCGTAGGCGAGGGCGCCGCGGACCAGCTCCCAGTTCTCCCAGGAGGTGGCGGCGGCCCCGACCTCACGCAGCCCCGCCGACCGGCCCGCGCGGGGCGCGACCAGCAGCGCGACGGTGACCGCGCCCAGCACCACGAGCGCCGCGGGCAGGAGCCGGGCCAGCGAGCGTGCGTAGTGCACCGTCAGCCGGAGGGTGCCGTCCTCGGCGCGGCGCAGCAGCGTGCTCGTGGCGAAGTAGCCGGAGAGCACGAGGAACACGTCGACACCGCCGGAGACCCGGCCGTGGCCGAACAGGTGGAAGACGACCACCAGCAGCAGGGCGAGCCCGCGCAGCCCGTCGACGGCCGCGACCCGCCCACCGCGCACGGGTTCGCGGGGGCGGGTCGCGCCTGTCGTGGAGACCACCGGAGCAGGCTAGAGCACCGGGTACCCCGCCGAACAGGTCGCGAGGTACCGGAGCCCGGGTGGTTTCCGTCAGGTGGTGACCTCGAGCGTCCCCGAGCTGCTCACCCAGTGGCCGATGCTCTTGCACGAATGGGCGGCGCCGTCGCAGCGCGCGATCCGGAAGCGGATCTTCGTGTTCTCCGGGAAGTCCTTGTTGCAGGTGCGGACACCTCCGCCCAGGAACCCGTCCTTGTTGCGGCAGATGCCCTCCCGGCCGGTGCTCGGGTGGCGCCAGATCACCCCGGTGCTGTACCCGTCGCTGCTGTCGTCGGTGACCCAGAAGTAGTCCCCGGTGGGCTTGTAGCAGCCCGAGCCCCAGGACTTCTCGATGCGTTCGGAGCACGACACGTAGTGGTCGACCGCCACGTTGTACTCGACTGTCGCGGCCTGTGCCGGTGCGGCGAAGACCATGGTCAGCAGCGTCAGGACGCCTACGATTCCTCGTCTCTTCATGGGCCGAGCGTGCCTCGGCCCGCCCGGACGAGGTTGCAGGATGCTGCAGCGGCCCGGCCCCGCCCGCCGGGGTCACACACGACCGGCCCCCCGCCGGTGGTTCGATGTCCCTGTGATCCACACGACCGACTACGAGATCCAGGACGAGGCCCGCGTGCGCGACCTGGTCCGCACCCACGGCTGGGCCACGCTCGTCTCCGTGGCCGACGACGGCGCCCCCGTCGCCTCCCACCTGCCCGTGCTCCTGGAGGACACTCCGGAGGGTGAGCCCATGAGCCTGCTCACCCATGTCGGCCGCCCCGACGAGGTGCTGCACTCCCTCGACAGCGGGCGCGAGTCGCTGCTCGTCGTGCAGGGTCCGCACGGGTACGTGTCGCCCGGCTGGTACGAGATGACGCCCGCCGTGCCCACCTGGGACTACCTCGCGGTGCACCTGTGGTGCACGGTCGAGCTGCTCGGCCCCGAGGACACCTACGCGGTGCTGTCCGACACCGTGGACCGGTACGAGTCGGTCAGGCCCGAGCCCGTCCGGCTGCCGGACGTCGAGGAGTACGCCCACCGCATCGCCAAGGGCGCCGCCGGGTTCCGCCTGCGGGTGGTCCGCTGGCAGGGCAAGGCGAAGCTCAGCCAGGACAAGCCCCGCGCCGTCGTCGAGCGCGTGGTCACGGCCCTGGAGTCCGACCCGCACTACGCGCAGCCGGCGCTCGCGGCCGAGGTCCGCGCGGAGCTGGCCCGCCGCCCGGCCGACGCGCCATGACCGCCCCCCTGCTCCTGACGAACGCCCGCCTGCTCCACCCGGCTGCGACGGGGGCACCTCGGCCGACTGCAGAGTTCCTCACGCCGGAGCCGCCGACTGCAGACTTTGTTCCGCCGGTGGGCTCCGAACCTGTCAGGAACTCTGCAGTCGGCGGGGATGTCGGGAAGTCTGCAGTCGGCGGGGCGCTCGGCGGCGGGGTCGTGGACGTGCTGGTGCGGGACCGGGTCGTGGTGCGGGTCGCGCCCGCCGGTGAGCTGCGGGGGCGCGGGGCGGACGGCGTCGCGCCGGAGCAGGTCGACCTCGGCGGGCGCGTGGTCATGCCTGGGCTCTGGGACGCGCACGTGCACCTGACGCAGTGGGCGCTGGTGCGGCGCCGGCTCGACCTGTCGGGGGCGCGGTCGGCGGCCGAGGCCGCAGCCCTGGTGCGCGCCCGGCTCGACGCGGGCCTGCCGGAGCCCGGCACCGCGCTGGTCGGCTACGGCTTCCGGGACGGGCTGTGGCCCGACGCCCCCACCGCCGCCCTGCTCGACGCCGCGGCGGGTGAGGTGCCTGTCGTGCTCGTCTCGGGCGACCTGCACTGCGCCTGGCTGAACACGGCGGGTCTGCGGTTCGTGGGGGCGACCGCGCACCCCTCGGGCATGCTCCGCGAGGCCGAGTGGATGCCGCTGTCCGCCGCCGTCGACCGCGCGCCCGACCACCTGGCCGACGCCTGGGTGGCCGACGCCGCGGCAGCGGCCGCCGCACGGGGCGTGGTGGGCGTCGTCGACCTGGAGATCACGGACAACCTCACGGCCTGGCGCCGCCGGTTCGCGGCGGGGTTCACGGGCCTGCGGGTGCGCGCAGGCGTCTGGACGCCCTGGCTCGACGACGTCCTGGCCGAAGGGCTGCGCACCGGCGACGTGCTGCCGGACACCGGCGGGCTCCTGGAGCAGGGGCCGTTCAAGGTGGTCACCGACGGCTCGCTCAACACCCGCACCGCCTACTGCCACGCCCCCTACCCGGGGCTGGACGGGCCGGACGCCCACGGCATCCTCTCCGTGCCGCCGGACGAGCTGGTCCCGCTCATGGGCCGCGCCCACGCCGGCGGGCTGCACTGCGCCATCCACGCGATCGGCGACCGCGCCAACACGCTCGCGCTCGACGCCTTCGCCGCCACGGGGGCGCGCGGCTCGGTCGAGCACGCGCAGCTCCTCGACGACGCCGACCTCGCCCGCTTCGCCGCACTGGGCGTGGTCGCCTCGGTCCAGCCCGAGCACGCCCTCGACGACCGCGACGTCGCCGACCGGTACTGGGCCGGGCGCACCGGCCGCGCCTTCCCGTACGGCACCCTGGCCGACGCCGGGGCGGTGCTCACCCTCGGCTCGGACGCGCCCGTCGCGCCCCTGGACCCGTGGATCGCCGCGGCGGCGGCCGTCAGCCGCACACGCGACGGGCGCCCCGCGTGGCACCCCGAGCAGCGGATCACCCCGGCGGCCGCCCTGGCCGCCTCGACCGACGGCCGCGGGCTCGTCCCGGTGCCGGGAGCGCCGGCCGACCTGGTGGTCCTCGACGGCGACCCGCTCGCCGCGGTCCAGGACGACCCGGGCCGGAGCGACGCGGCCGCCACGG
This sequence comes from Promicromonospora thailandica, assembly GCF_024171955.1. Classification (GTDB taxonomy): domain Bacteria; phylum Actinomycetota; class Actinomycetes; order Actinomycetales; family Cellulomonadaceae; genus Promicromonospora; species Promicromonospora thailandica. The sequence continues at coordinate 79,526 of NZ_JAMTCS010000011.1, forward strand.
CCGACGCCCTGCGCACGATCCCGGTCGCGGGCACCCTGCTCGCGGGCCGCTGGACCCACCGGACGTTCTGAGGGGACGCCGCCGTCGATTTACGTATACGATAATTATATGAGCGACGAGAAGATTCGCGGGCAGGCGGTGAGCGAGGACCAGATCCAGGCGTGGGCTGACGAAGCCGAGGCCGGCTACGACGTGCCCGCGCTGCGCCGACGCGGGCGGCCGACCGCCGGTGACGGTCCGGGAGAGGTCGTCCCGGCTCGCCTGGACGCCGCGACGCTCGCCGCGTTGGACAGGCAGGCGAAGGCTGAGGGGCTTGCGACGCGGTCCGAGGCGATCCGGGCGGCGGTCCGCGCCTGGGCGCACGTCGCGTGAGGCTGCACGACTCGGCCCGCAAGCACTTCCGGAGAGATCGGCTGACCGAGGCCGGTGTCCTGCGCGCTGCCCAGCAGCCGGCGTACCGGGCAGCGCTGGACGACGAGGACGACCCGCGCCGCTGGCTCCTGCTCGGGTTCGGACCCTGGTCATCCACGCCATGAAGGCGCGTCCCCAGTACCGCGACCTGCTGGTCTGACCACGGTACGGCGTGCGCCGTACCGCCGACCGGCGCACCATGGACGAGGCCGGGCCACCGGGGCCCGGTCTCCTCCAGTCCGAAGGCACGCATGAGCGACCCTCGAGCACGCACGGAGCACGACCCGGACCGGCAGGGCGACCCACCACCCGTGGTCACCCGCGGGGAGCTCGACCTCCTCGTCCGGCTCGCCGGCCCGGCCGACGTCCACCACCTCGTGGTGATCTGCGACGACCGCCCCGTCGTCCTGGGCCGGCGCATCCGAGACCGCTACCCCGACGCCGCCCTCACGGTGCTGTCGGAGGGCCGGCGACCCGACGTCCGGGACCTGACGTTCGGCCTGCTCCGGTTCGACGACGACCACGACGTCCTGCGCGCGCTCGCGGGTCTGCCGGCCGCCGACCTGGTGCTCGACCTGCGCCGGAACCGGCCCGCGGAGGTGCGCGGCACCTTTCGCCAGGCCTTCCTCGCCCTGGCCGACGGCGGCCGGTACGTCGCCCGCCAGGAGCCGGACCTGCGCCCCGCGGACGGCGACCTGGTCGACGAGGTGCGCGAGCTCGCCCGCCGCCGGAGCCTGCGCCCGCCCGAGCGCCGCAGGTTGAGCACGGCGCTGGAGCTCGGCCTGGGTGGGGCGCTGGACGACGTCCGCATCGACGGCCCGTTCGTCGTGCTGCGCAAGAGCGGCGAGCACGTGCTCAAGCTCGACGTCGAGGGGACGCGGACGGCGCTCGCGGCGCGCGGCGTCGAACCCCGCGTGATCGCGCGCGTCCCGCCCGGGTCGCACACCTCGGCGTCGACGCTCTGGTCGAGCGACGCGGAGCTCGGCGCGGCACGCCTGCCGCGGACCGTCGAGGTGGGCGAGCTGACCTGCGCCGCCTACGACGACGTCCTCGTGGCCCCGCAGCACGTGGCGGTGGTGGAGCGCATGCTGCTGCCCACGTGCTACTTCCTGCCGTGGCAGGCGGCCCGCAAGACGTTCGGCATGCGCTACCACGGCGCCGACTTCTCAGCGCTGCGCGACGCCGACGCCGTGCCGGAGCACCTGCCCGGCACCTACTACCACCTGGACAACCAGGTGCCCGGCCACTACGGCCACGTCATCACCCACGACCTGTCGAAGCTGTGGGCCTGGGACGCGGCGCTGGCCGAGTACCCCGACCTCCGGGTGCTCGTCAGCCCGGACACCGAGACCGGCGAGGTGCCCGCGTACACGTACGAGCTGCTGGCGGCGTACGGCATCGGCCGGGAGCGGGTGCACGTGCTGACCGGGCCGGCACGGGTCGAGCGGCTGGTCACGGCGACACAGGCGTTCCAGCAGCCGCGGTTCCTCGCGCCCGTGGCGCGGGAGGTCTGGGCGCGGGTCGTGGCGGGCCTGCTGCCGCGGGCGGGGCACGAGCCGCTGCCGGAGCGTGTCTTCGTGTCCCGCCGGTCCGCGGCGCGGCGGCGCTGCCTGAACGCCGAGGAGGTGGAGCGCAGGTTCGTGGCGGCCGGCTTCACCGTGGTGTACCCGGAGGACCTGGCGCTGCCCGACCAGGTGCGCCTGTTCTCGACGGTTCCGGTGGTCGCGGGCTACGCCGGCTCGGGGCTGATCAACACGGTGTTCTCGAGCGGTCCGGCGACCCGGGTGGTCCTGGCGTCGAAGAGCTACTGGGCCACGAACGAGTACCACATCGCGGCCCTGTACGGCGGCGACCTGCACTACTTCTGGTGCGACCCCGTGCCGTCCGAGGGCCCCGACTTCCACGCGGACCACCTCTTCGACACCGACCGGGACGGTCCCGCGCTCGACGCGCTCCTGCGGTCGCTCGCGCCCCAGGCGCCGCTCGCGGCCGGGCGGCCCCGGCTCGGCCGGTCAGCCGTCCGCTGACCGGCGGCGGGCCACCTCGGCGGCCACGGCGGGGTCGGCGCTCGGGGTGGTGACGTCGTGCCGCAGCAGGTAGCCGATGCGTGACTCGCGCACGTGCGCGGCCATGAGCGCGGCGGCGCGCTCGCCGTCGCCCGCGTCGATGGCGCCCACCAGCACGCGGTGCTCGGGCCACAGCCGCTTGCCGCGTGACTGCACGTCGGCGGCGTAGAGCCACTCGATCTTCCAGGAGAGCTGCCGCAGCAGGCGCGTCAGGGTCGCGCTGCCGCTGAGCTCGGCGATCGCGATGTGGATCTGGTCGTTGATCGCCACCAGGGGGTCCAGGTCGCCGTCCGCCACGTGGGCGTCCCCGGCGTCGAGCAGGGCCGCGATCTCGCGGCGCAGGCGCCACCAGTCCGCGGGGCTCTCGTCGCCCGAGTAGAGCGCGGCGGCCCGGCGTGCCGCACCGCGCGCGGTGGCCACCTCCAGCGCCTCGCGGACGGCGAACAGGTCGTCGGCGTCGTGCACCGGGATGGCGGCCACCCGCGAGCCCACGTGGGGCCGGGAGTCGATGAACCCCTCGCTCGCCAGCCCGCGCAGCGCCTCGCGCACCGGCACCCGCGACACGTCGTACCGCTGGGCCAGCGAGGCCTCGGTGACACGCGCGCCCGGCGTCAGCACGCCCGCGATGATGTCGCGCCGGATCGCGTCCTGGACGGAGAGCGGGCGGGCGACGAACCTCCGCTCCTCGAGCGGGCCGTGCCGCGGCGGCTCAGCGTCCGGCGGCATAGCCCTGCGCCCCTCGCGGGTTGGCCGCGGCGCCCAGCAGGCCGGTCGCCGGGTCCCGCGTGACCGCGGACAGGCGCCCGAGCGCCCAGTCCCCGGCGCGCGTGACGACGTGGCCGCGCCGCTCCAGGCCCGCGATGACGTCGTCGCCCAGCCGGTCCTCGACGACGGCGCCGCCCGGCGTCCACGTGCGCGGCCAGAACGACCCGGGGAACGACGTGGTGTGCAGCGCGGGCGCGTCGATCGCCTCCTGCGGGGTGTACCCGCCCACCAGCACGCGCAGCAGGAACAGGAGCTGCCACTGGTCCTGCTGGTCGCCGCCCGGGGAGCCGAGCGCGAGCACCGGCTCGCCGTCGCGCAGCACCAGGGTGGGGGTGAGCGTGGTGCGCGGGCGTCGCCCGGGCGTCAGGGCCGACGGCGACGCCTCGTCCAGCCACGTCATCTGCAGCCGCGTGCCGAGGCAGAACCCCAGACCCGGCACCGTGGGCGACGACTGCAGCCACCCGCCCGACGGCGTGGCCGACACCATGTTGCCCCAGCGGTCCACGACGTCGATGTGGCACGTGTCGCCGCGGGTGGCGCCGGTGTGCTCGGGGGAGTCCGGTCCCGGCACCGTCGGCTCGCCCACGCCCGCCGCCGCACCGCCCGTGGGCGCACCGGGCAGCGAGCCCGCGGGGGCCGTCGTCGCGTACTCGGTGCGCAGCACCGGCACCGGCGGCGTCGCCCGCCCCGGCACGTCACCCGGACGCACCTCGTGGCTCGCCGTCTCGCCGATGAGCGCCCGGCGCGCGGCCGCGTACTCCTCGCTCAGCAGGTGCTCCAGGGGCACGTCGTCGGCCTCCGGGTCGCCGAACCACACGTCGCGGTCGGCCAGCGCCAGCTTCTGCGCCTCCAGGATCGTGTGGGCGCCGAGCTCCGTGGACGGGTCCAGCGCCGCGTCGTCGCACCCCTCCAGGATCTTCAGCGCGGCCAGCAGCGCCGGACCCTGGCCCCACGCGCCCGTCTTGGCGACCGTGTACCCGCGGAACGTCACCGTGGTCGCCTCCTCGACCGAGGCCGCGAACCCCGCCACGTCGGCCGCCGTCATGACGCCGGCGTGGTCGCCGCCGTCGGAGTGCCGGTGCGGCGTCGCCACGAACTCCTCGACGGCCGCGCCCACGCGCTCGCGCCAGGCGGCGCGGGCCAGGTCGATCGCCGTGGCCCGGTCGGGGGCACCGGCCCCTGCCGCGACGACGGCGTCGAGCAGGTCGGCGTACTCCGGGTCGGTGACGACCGCGCCCGGGGCAGGCACCTCGCCGTCGGGCAGCCAGCGGGCCGCGGACGTGGGCCAGTGGTCGCGGAACAGGTCCGCCACCATCGAGATCGTGCCGCTGACCCGGCCGAGCAGCGGGTGCCCGTCGCGCGCGTACCCGATCGCGTACGACAGCACGTCACCCAGGTCCCACGTGCCGTGGTCCCGCAGGAGCAGCAGCCACGCGTCCACGCTGCCCGGCACCGCGGCCGCCAGCGCACCCGAGCCCGGCACCAGGTCGAGCCCCTGCGACCGGTAGTGCTCGACGGTCGCACCCGCCGGGGCCGGGCCCTGACCCATGAGCACGCGGGGGCGGCCCGGCTCGTCCGCCGTCACGAACACGCCGGTCATGTCGCCGCCCGGGCCGTTGAGGTGCGGCTCCACGACGTGCAGCACGAACGCGCCCGCGACGGCCGCGTCGAACGCGTTGCCGCCCCGTTCGAGCACGGCCTGGGCGCTCGCGGTGGCGAGCCAGTGGGTGGAGCCCACCATCCCGAACGTGCCGCGCAGGTCGGGGCGGGTGGTGGGGGCGGCGGGCGGGGTGAAGGACGACATGCGGCTCGCTTCCGGTCTGTGGTCTGACAATCGGGGCGTCGGAGGAACGATTGCATACGATCGGCGTCCGGTGAAGCCGCGCGCATGCACTGCGTCACGACCCTGTTAAACCTCGGTGACGCGCGCGCCGCCGGGTGAATCCTCTGGGTAGAGTCACGCCATGGAAAAGGACAATGAGGTCACTTTGCGCCACGGGGGCGCTCCGGAGGGCACCCCGGAGGCGGTCGACGACGGCGCCGCCGAGCGGCCCCGCTGGCGGATCATCGGCCCCGGTCTCGTCGTGGCGGCCACCGGCATCGGCGCCGGCGACCTGGTGGCCACCATGGTGGCGGGCAGCAACTACGGGTACGCGCTGCTGTGGGCGGTGATCCTCGGCGTCGTCGTGAAGATCGCGCTGGTCGAGGGCGCGGGCCGCTGGACACTCGCGACCGGCCGCACCATCTTCGACGGCTGGAAGTCGCTGGGCCTGTGGGCCGTCGTGTACTTCGGCATCTACGTGGTCGTGTGGGGCTTCAGCTACGGCGCCGCGGCGATGTCCGGAGTCGGTCTGGCGCTGAACGGCCTCTTCCCGGGGCTGGACGTGCGCTGGTGGGCGATGCTCGCGGGCGTCGCGGGGCTGCTGCTCGTCTGGTTCGGCAAGTACAAGCCGTTCGAGAACGTCATGGCCGTGCTGATCGGCGTCATGTTCGTGACGGTGGTGGGCTCGGCGGTGCTGACCACGCCGAACCTCGGCCAGGTCGTGGCCGGCCTCGTGCCCGTCATCCCCGACGGCGCGGTGCTGAACACGCTGGGCCTGGCGGGCGGCGTCGGCGGCACGATCACGCTGGCGGCCTACGGGTACTGGCTCGCCGAGAAGGGCTGGAGCACGCCGCGCTGGATGCGCGTGATGCGGCTCGACAACGCCTGGGCCTACGTCATGTCCGGCATCTTCGTCGTCTCGATGCTGATCGTCGGCGCGGAGCTGCTGTACTCCGCGGGCCTGGCCGTGGCCGACGGCGAGCAGGGCCTGGTCGACGTCGCGGACGTGCTGGCCGAGCGGTACGGCGCGTTCATGGCGCCGCTGTTCCTGGTCGGGTTCTTCGCGGCCACGTTCTCGTCCGTGATCGGCGTCTGGCACGGTGTGTCGCTCATGTTCGCCGACTTCGTGGCGACCATGCGCAACCTGCCGGCCGGCGACCGGCGCCGGGGCGCGGGCGGCACGTACTACCGCTGGTACATCCTGTGGCTCACGTTCCCGCCGATGGCGCTGCTGTTCCTCGACAAGCCGATCCTGCTGGTCGTGGTCTACGGCGCGCTGGGCTCGCTGTTCATGCCGTTCCTGGCCCTCACGCTGCTGTTCCTGATGAACTCGCGCGCGGTGCCGCGGCAGTGGCGCAACCGCTGGTGGGTCAACGTGGTGCTGGTGCTGGTGGCCGTGATGTTCCTGGTGCTCGGCGGCAACGAGCTGGTGAAGGCGGTGGCCCCGGTCTTCGGTGGCTGACGGTCGGGCCCCGCCCCGCACGCGGGGCGGGGCCTGACGGGTCAGGCGTGGGCCGGCGTCCGGTGCATCGCGCGGGCCTTGTCGTAGATGCCCTCGAAGGCGTCCAGCGTGCCGTCCACGGCGTGCGCCTCGACGAGCTCCCGGCTCGCGGAGCCCATCCGGTGCCGCAGGTCGGCGTCGCCGAGCAGGTCGCCGAGCCGGTTGGCGAGCTCGCGGACGTCGCCCGGCGTGTACAGCCAGCCGTTGACGCCGGGCCGCACCAGGTGGGGCAGCGCCATCGCGTCGGCGGCCACCACGGGCAGGCCGGACGCCATGGCCTCCAGGGTGACGAGGCTCTGCAGCTCCGCGACGCCCGGCATGCAGAACACGTCGGCGTCCCGGTAGGCGGTGAGCAGGTCGTCGTCGGGCACGAAGCCGCGGAACCGGACGCGGCCGGCGGCGCCGGACGAGGCGGCGAGCGCCGACCACTCGTCGGCCCTGGTACCGGTGCCGACGATCTCGAGCCGGCCCGGCAGGCTGTCGGGGAGCAGGGCGAAGGCGCGGATGAGCTCGTCGACCCGCTTCTCCTGGTCGAGGCGGCCGACGAAGAGGACGGTCGGCTCGGCGCGGTCCTCGCGCGGCGACGTGGTGAAGCGGTCGGTGTCGATGCCGTTGGAGACGGGCACGGCGTGGCTCAGGCCGGCGTGCTGCGCCAGGAGGTCGACGGCGCGCGGGGTGGGGGCGGTGACGACGTCGGCCTTGGCGTACACGCGGCCGATGTCCTGCCAGAGCCAGCGGCCGACCGTGCGGTGCATGGTGCCTGGTACGAGGAGGTAGCCGACCAGGTTCTCGGGCATGAGGTGGTTGGTGGCGACGACGGGGAGGTCGAGGCGGTGCGCGGCGTCGACCAGGGCGCGGCCGACGATGAAGCTGCCGTTGGTGTGCACCACGTCGGGGCGGACCTCGTCGAGGATCTCCGCGACGCCGCGCCGGGTCTCCCACGGCGCGCAGATGCGCAGGTTGTCGTGCGACGGGTAGCGGTGGGACCGCAGACCGTGCAGCACGACGCCGTCGAGCTCCTCCCGTACGGGCCGGCCGACCGGCGACGGGGCGACCACGTGCACCTCGTACCCGCGCCGGGCCAGTCCGGTGGCCAGGCTGCCGGCGAACCGGGCGGCCCCGTTCACGGCGGGCGGGTAGGTGTCGGCACCGATCAGGATCGTGCGGGGAGTACCGGGCAGGTTCACTGTGCTGTACCTCTCGATGGTTCGGGAAGTCTCGTGGGGGTCAGATGGATGCGGGACGCGTCGCGCGGGCCGCGACGGCGTCGGGGTGGAGCCGGGCGAGGACGACGACGCCGACGACGGCGGCGAGCGCGGCCCCGCCGAGGAGGAACCAGGTGCCGACGGGTGTGTCGGACCCCTCCCCGAGGAGCACCGCGCCGAGCAGCACGGCGACGATCGGGTCGACGACGGTGAGGCATGCGACCACGACCTCGGGCGGTCCGGCCGGGTAGGCCTGCTGGACGAGCCAGCCGCCGAGCACCATCGCGGCGACGGCGGCCGCCGCGGTGCCGAGCACCTGGAGGTCGTACCAGCGGGCGGCGCCGGAGCCGAGCTCCTGGAAGATCACGCGCATCAGCGCGGAGACCAGGCCGAACGCGGTGGCCCCGGCCGTCGCGCAGGCGACGCAGCGGAGCCAGCCGCCGATCATCAGGCCGGCCGCGCCCAGGGCGAGGACGGCACCGCCGACGATCAGGATGGTGGGCACGGTCGATCCGGCGGGCGGTGGGCTGCCGGAGGCGGCGCTCACGGACGCGGCCACGAACACGGCGACGCCCGTCATGGTCAGGGTGACGCCGAGCAGGACGCTGGCACCGGGGGCCCGCCGGAGGCGGAGCGCGGAGAGCAGCACGGCCACGGGTACCGCCAGCACGCCGATGGGCTGGACGAGCCGGAGCGGGGCGAGCGCGAGGGCCACGGCGTGCACCGTGGTGCCGCCGGCCGCGAGCCCGAACCCGGTCAGCCAGCCGGGCCGGCGGGCGATCCGGCCGAGCCGGCGGAGCGACACGACGCGTTCGCGGGAGTGGGGCTCCCCGTAGAGGTCGGCCACCTCGCGGTGCTGCAGGACTGCGGCCCCGGCGAACAGGGCGGCGCCGAGCACGGCGAGGGCGACCGCTGTGGCTTGCATGGGACAACGGTGACGTAAGGACACCCTTCTCCGCCACCAGGTTTCCCCCCGTAATGGGATGGGGGATTCCCCCCATCTTTCTCGCGCCACTCCCGTGACCGACGCCGTGGTGCCTAGGGTCGGCGCGATGAACACTGACACGCACCCGCGTCCCGCCCCACCGGAGGCACCGTACGCGGCGATCGTCGCGGCCACACCCGCGCGGGACGTCGACCTCGAGATCCGTGGCTCGCGCGCCCACGTCCGGGTGTACGGCGATCCCGCCGCACCGCGCCGGATGGTGTTCCTGCACGGGCTGCGCGGCGACCACCACGGCCTGGAGCCGATCGTCGCGCACCTGCTCGCCGAGCGCTCTGACCTGCAGGTATGGGTTCCCGACCTGCCCGGGTTCGGGGCTTCGGCGCCCCTGGGGCACGGGGTGCACGACGTCGCCGGCTACGCCGCCTGGACCACCGAGCTGCTGACCGCCGTGGCGCCCGGGGGCGACGTGGTCCTGGCGGGCCACTCCTTCGGCTCGATCGTCGCGGCGGCCACGGCGGCCGACCGGGTGGTGCGCGCCCTGGTGCTGGTCAACCCGATCGCGACGGCCGCGCTGGACGGTCCCCGGCGGGCGATGAGCGCCGTCACGGTGGGGGTGCACCGGCTGGCCGCCGCGCTCCCCGAGCGGGCGGGGACCGGGCTGCTGCGTCACCCGCTGTTCACCCGCGTGGCGAGCCTCGCGATGGTGACCTCCGACGACCGGGACCTGCGGCGCTGGATCCACGCGGAGCACGACCGCTACTTCTCCGGCTTCGCCGACCGGCGCACCCTGCTGGAGGCCTTCCACGCCTCGGTGGGTACGGACGTCTCCGCCTACGCGGGGCGCATCACCGCGCCGACCCTGCTGGTCGCGTCCGAGAACGACGACGTCGCCCCGCTGCCCTCCCAGCGGGTCCTGGCGGCGGCGCTGGCGGACGCCCGGCTGGCCGTGGTCCCGCGGACCGGGCACCTGGCGCACTACGAGGCGCCCGCCGTCGTGGCCCGCGAGACGGCCGGATTCCTGGCCGCGCTCGAGGCTGCCCGTGACGAGGCTGCCCGCGACGAGGACGAACAGTGAGGGAACAGCAGATGAAGATCGTCGTCGACTGCCGCTACCTGCGGGTCGGCCGGCACGACGGGATCAGCCGCTACACCGCCGGCATCGTGACGGCGCTGGCCCGGCTGCACCCGATCGAGGTGCTGGTCAGCGACGAGCGTCAGCTCGAGCACCTGCCGGCCGGGCTGCCGTGGCACCACGTCAGCGCCCCGACGAGCTGGCGCGAGCCGTTCGTCGCCCGGCAGGTGCGCCGCACCGGCGCCGACGTGGTGTTCAGCCCGATGCAGACCATGGGCACCTGGGGCCGGGACTACCGGGTGGTGCTCACGCTGCACGACCTCATCTACTACCGGCACCCCACGCCCCCGCGGAACCTGCCGGCCCCCGTGCGCCTGCTGTGGCGGGCGTTCCACCTCGCGTGGTGGCCGCAGCGCCTGCTGCTGAACCGCGCCGACGAGGTGGTGACCGTCTCGGAGACCACGCGTGACCTCATCGCCCGCCACCGGCTCACCCGGCGCCCGGTCACCGTGGTGCCCAACGCGCCCGACCCCGCGCCCGACCTGCCGCGCGGGGAGCGGACCCGCTCGCTCGTCTACATGGGCTCGTTCATGCCGTACAAGAACGTCGAGCTGCCCGCGCGCGCCATGGCGCAGCTGCCCGGCTGGGAGCTGCACCTGATGAGCCCCGTCACGCCCGAGCAGCGGGCCCGCCTCGAGGCGCTCGCGGGGGAGGGGACCCTCGTCTTCCACGACGGCGCCTCGGACGAGGTCTACCGCGACGTGCTGCGCGGTGCCACGGCGCTCGTGTCCGGCTCCCGCGACGAGGGCTTCGGGCTGCCCCTCGTGGAGGCGATGGCGCTCGGCACACCCCTGGTGGTCAGCGACATCCCGGTGTTCCGGGAGGTCGGCGGGGCCGCGGGCACGTACGTCGACCCGGACGACGTCGACGGGTTCGCGGGTGCCGTCCGCGCGCTCGACGACCCGGCCACGTGGGCCGAGCGGTCGGCCGCCGCACGCCTGCGCGCCGCGGGATACGACTGGGACATCTCGGCCAAGACTCTGCTCACTCTTCTGGTAGGGTGATTTTTGACCGTTACCGTTCCGTGATCTAAGGTCGGCGGCGATGACCCGTCCTGACGAGAGCCTGACCGCACCCGTTCCCGAGACGAGCCCGGCCACGAGCGGTGCGCGCCGGAAAGGTTCCGGCCGGCTCGTGGCCATGGACGGCCTGCGCTTCGCCGCCGCCGCGGCCGTGCTGCTCTACCACTTCACGGCCACGTCGACGGTGAGCAGCTACTGGGGGGCGAGCCCCGTGCACGCGTTCCCGCTGCTCAACGAGGTCACGCGGTACGGCTGGCTCGGGGTCGAGCTGTTCTTCATGATCTCGGGGTTCGTCATCCTGCTCAGCGCCGACGGCCGCGGCGTCGCCGGGTTCGTCGCCTCGCGCGTGGGCCGCCTGTTCCCCGCCTACTGGGCGTGCATCGTGCTCACGGTCGGCCTGCAGCAGTTCTGGTCCGGCGGACGGCAGACCTCGCCGTTCGAGACCCTCGTGAACCTCACCATGGTCCAGGACCTGTTCGAGGTCACGGGCGTGCAGGTCGTGTTCTGGACCCTGCTCGTGGAGCTCAAGTTCTACCTGCTGGTGCTCGCGGTGCTGGCGCTCGGCCCCCTGACCCGCACCCGGGTGCTCGCGTTCGCGACGCTCTGGCCGCTCGCGGGCTGGGCCGCCCAGGAGCTCGGCGCGCGGTGGCTCACCGAGTGGCTCGTACCCGACTACGCCCCCTACTTCGCCGTGGGGATGCTGCTGTTCCTCGCCTACCGCGACGGGTTCGACGTGGTCACGAGCCTGCTGCTCGCCGGCGGGCTGATCCTGTGCGTGCTGCGTGTGCTCGACGCCGCGGGGCGCGCGTCCGACCTGCAGGGCGTCCCCGTCGACCCCGTGATCACGGTACTGGTGCTGCTGGGGTGCGTCGTCGCCGTGTGGGCCACGACGCTGCCGGGCCGGTCCGCGCCGTCCCGCCGGGTCGCGACCGTGCTCGGCACCTTCGGCGCGCTGACGTACCCCGTCTACCTGGTGCACACGCAGTTCGGCTACGCGGTGATCGACGTGCTCGCCCACGAGACCACCCGCACCGTGGCGCTCGTCGCGGCGGGCGCGCTCAGCCTGGTCCTGGCGGTCGCGATCCACTACGGCGTCGAGCGTCCGACGTCGGCCCGGCTGCGCCGGGCGGTGCAGTCCGGGCTGCTACGGTGCGGCGACGTGCTGCGCTCTCGCGGCCTCGTCCCGTCGCCGCGGGGGTGAGGCGCCGGCGGCTCAGCGCGGCGGGTCGGCCACCGCGAACGGGAGGCGGTGCAGCAGCTCGGCCTGCTCCTGCGCGCGCCGCCGGTCCCGCCGGCCCGCCTCGAGCTCGCGCTCGCGGCGCTCGGCGAGCACGGCGTGCAGGAACGCCTCGGGGTGCGTCCCCGGGGGCGGCCCCGGCGCGACGTACGGCTCGATGCGGCCCGCGAGGTCGTCCGCGAGCTGCGCGCGGGACTCCGGCGCGAGGCGCGCGGCCCGGCCGAGAAGCTGGCGCGCGGCCAGTGCCAGGCCGTCCGGCAGGCGCCGCATGTCGGCGGTGTGCGCCCACGCGGCCAGCGACTGCGGCATCACGACCGGTGCCGACGGCGGCCTGCCGCCGCGCACCCGCACCGCGTAGGTGCCCGCGGCGAGGTCGCCCAGCCGCTTGCCCTTCGCGTTGGCCAACGACACCACGGCAGCGATGCCGCCGAACGTCAGCCACAGCTCGAAGATGCCGATCAGGGCGCGCACCAGGGCGTGCCGGAACCGGACCGGACCGCCGTCGTCCCGCACCACGCGGATACCGCACGCGAGCTTGCCCACCGAACGGCCGCGGGACAGCGTCTCGACCGTGACGGGCACGCCCACCACGACGACGGCGCTCGCCACCGCCCAGATGATCAGAGCGGCGTCCTCGCTCACCGACGCGGTCTCCAGGAACCACAGCCCGCCCACACCGGCGGCGATGCCGATGACCACGCCGAGCACGATGAAGTCGAGCATGGCGCCCATGGCGCGGGTGATGAACGACGCCGGGCGCGCGTCCAGCACCACGCCCTCGCCGATGACGATGCCGTCCTGCACGGTTCCTCCGGTCGGTGTGCTGTGCGTCCGAGGTGGGACCTGACTCCTGTGCGGCAGACTACCGTCGTGGACATCGACGCCTTCACCGCCGTGCACGCCGCCGAGTGGGACCGGCTGCGGGAGCTCTCCGCCCGGCGCCGCCTGGACGGCGCCGAGTCGGACGAGCTCGTGCGCCTGTACCAGTCGGTCGCCACGCACCTGTCCACCGTCCGGTCGGCCGCGCCGGACCCCGCGCTCGTGACCCGCCTGTCCGACGTGCTGAACCGGGCCCGCACCCGGATCGCCGGCGCCCACGAGCCGGCCTGGCGCGAGGTCACGCGGTTCGCGACCGTGTCGCTGCCCGCCGCCTTCTACCGGATCCGCTGGTGGTCGCACGCCGTGACGGCGGCCTGCCTGCTCGTGGCGCTGGTCGCGGGCGTCCACGTCGCCACGTCGCCCGAGGCCCTCGCCGCCCTCATGACGCCCGCCGAGCAGGAGGAGTACGTGAACGAGGCGTTCGCGTCCTACTACGACCCGGGCATCGGGTTCGCGGGTGTGGTGTGGACCAACAACGCACGCGTCGCGGCCCTGTCCGTGGCCGGCGGCATCACCGGCTTCTTCACCCTGTTCGTGCTCTACCAGAACGCCGCGTCCGTCGGCGCCATCGGCGGCATGATGGCCGCCCACGACGAGCTCGACCTGTTCCTCACGCTCATCACGCCGCACGGCCTGCTGGAGCTCACCTGCATCTTCGTCGCCGGCGCCGCGGGCCTGCGGCTGTTCTGGACCATCATCGACCCGGGTCACCGCAAGCGGTCGGTCGCCCTGGCCGCAGAGGGCCGCGCGCTCATCACCACCGTCATCGGGCTGGCCGTCGCGCTCGGCGTCTCCGGCCTGGTGGAGGGCTTCGTCACCGGCTCGGAGCTCTACTGGTGGCTCAAGATCGTGATCGGCGCCCTCGTCCTCGCCGCGTTCTGGGCGTACGTCTACGTGCTCGGCCGCCGCGCCGTCCGCGCGGGCGCCACGGGCGACCTCGCGGAGCACGAGTCCGGCGCCACCGTGGTCACGGCTGGGTGACAGCCGCGCCGCGAGCACGCTCTTCGCGGCCCCGTGTCAGTCCCGCGTACTAGGGTTGCCGCGCAGGACAGACCCGAGACGACATCCGGAGCACGCCCCATGACGACGCCCGAGAGCGCACCCGACCAGCCGGCGCAGCCGACGCCCCCGCAGTCCGGCGGGTCCCAGCCCGCGGGCTGGGGCGAGCCGCCGCGGTACGGGCAGTACGCGCCCGGGTACGACCCGACGGCCCCGCAGACCGGCCACCCGGAGCCCGGGAGCCCGCAGTACGGCACGTCGCCCGGCGCTCCCGCGACCGGCCAGTACGGGCAGAGCCAGTACGGGCAGTACTCCCCGTACGCCTCCCAGGTCCCCGGCTACCGGCCGCCGGCCGACAAGCCGGGCATCGTGCCGCTGCGCCCGCTCAGCCTGGGCGAGCTGTACGACGGCGCGTTCGGCGCCGTCCGGCACAACCCGGGCGTCACGCTCGGCCTCACCGCGATCGTCGTGGTCGTGGCCGTCGCGCTCGGCACCCTGCTCAGCATCCCGCTGACCACCTGGTTCAGCGACCTGTTCGGCAGCGTCTTCGCCGAGCTCGAGGGCGACCCCGCGTTCCAGGAGCTGGGCTTCACGCAGGACATCCTGGGCGTCACCTATGGGTCCCTGCTCGGCACCAGCCTGCTGCTCGTGCTCGCCACGCCCCTCGCCATGGGCGTCATGGCCGTCTCCGTGAGCGACTCCGTGATCGGCCGCAAGGTGTCGGTGTCCGAGGCCTGGAAGCGGGTCGGCCGCCGGGCCTGGTACCTCATCGGGTTCTCGCTCCTGAGCCTCGTCGCGACGATCGTGGCGTACACCGCGATCGTGGCCGTGGTCATCGGGCTGTTCGCCGTCGACATGACGCTCGGCGTGGTCGGCTCCCTGGTCGCGCTCGCGGCGGGTGTGGTCGGGGGCTTCTGGCTGTTCACCCGCGTGCTGCTCGTCCCGCCGGCGCTCGCGGTCGAGGGCGGCGGCTTCTGGGCCACGGTCGCGCGCGGCTGGCGGCTCACGCGCGGCACGTTCTGGCGGGTGCTCGGCATCTACCTGCTGACCTCGCTCATCCTCGGTGTCATCGGGCAGATCGTGTCGATCCCGTTCGGCCTGGTCCTGGGCATCTTCTTCGCCTCGGCCAACGACGTCGGCATCGCGGTGAGCTACGGCATCTCGTACGCGGTCACCGGCGGCATGAGCGTGCTGTTCCTCGGCGGCGTCACCGCCCTGCTCTACATCGACACCCGGATGCGACGCGAGGGGCTGGACGTGCAGCTGCAGGCCGCGGCGGCCGTGGCGGACAAGTGACATGAGGGCCGACCTGCCCGTCGTCCCCGACCGGGACACCGCACGCGAGTGGCTCGCCGGCGAGCTCAGCAAGCCCGAGTACGCGGAGCGCGAGTCCCTGCTCGCCCGGGCGATCAACTGGGTCCTGGAGCGGCTGAGCGAGATCGACTGGCCGGTCACGGCCCTGGCCGGTCCGCAGCTCGGCATCGTCGTCGTGATCGTCGTGGCGGCTGTCCTGGGGATCGCGTGGCTGGTGGCCGGGCCGGTACGGCTCGGCCGCGAGCGCGCGGGGTCGGCAGAGGTCCTCGGTTCCGAGGACACCCGCACGGCCGCGCAGCTGCGCACGGCGGCCGACGCCGCGGCCGCGCGGGGCGACTGGCGCACGGCGGTCGTGGAGCGCTTCCGGGCCGTCGTGCGGTCGCTCGAGGACCGCGTGGTCATCGAGCCGCGACCCGGTCGTACGGCGCAGGAGGCGGCCGCCGATGCCGGCCGCAGGCTGCCCGCCCAGGCCGAGGCCCTGCACACGGGCGCCGACGTGTTCGACGGTGTCGAGTACGGCGACCGCACGGCCACGGCCGACGACGACGCCGCCCTGCGCGCCCTCGACGACGCCGTGACCGCGGCCCGGCCGGAGGTACCCGCATGACGGCGCCGCTGCCCGCGCCCGCGGCGCCCCACCCGGCGCCGGTCGCGTCCCCGTCCGGCGGGCCGGCCGCGACTGCGGCGACCGCTGCCGAGCCGCCGGTGGTCGTCGGCGACGACACGACGGGCCGGTCGCGGGCCGGCCGCACGTGGCGCCGCCTGCGCTGGCCGCTGACCGTGCTCGCCGCCGTCGCGCTGCTCGTCCTGTTCCTCGCGGTGGTGCGCCCCGCGACGTCCGCCGCGCCGTATGCCCCGGACAACCCGGAGTCGGGCGGGGCGATGGCCGTCGCCGAGGTGCTGGGGGACCAGGGCGTCCGGGTCACGCACGTGACCTCCGTGGCCGAGGCCACGGCCGCCGCCGGCCCGGGTGACACGCTCCTGATCACGCCCAACCCGTCGTTCTTCGCCGAGGACCAGATCTCGGCGCTGAACCGCACGGGCGCCGACCTGGTGCTCGTGCAGCCGGACTACAGCATGCTCGCGGGCCTGACCCGCGGCGTCGTCGACTCGACGTACGGCGAGCCCGCCGAGCCGGTGGAACCGCAGTGCGACGATCCGGCAGCGCGCGCGGCGGGCGCGATGAGGCTCCGGCCCAACCTGTACGACTCCTCGGACGGTTCGGGCGAGGCGCGCCCGGTGCTGTGCTGGCCCGACGGCAACGGGGCCTACGCCTATGCCCGGCTGGACCTGGCCGACCGGTCGGTCACCGTGGTCGGCGACCCGACCGTGATCCGGAACGACTCGGTGCTCGAGGACGGCAACGCCGCGCTCGCGCTGTGGATGCTGGGGCAGAACGAGCACCTGGTCTGGCTCGTGCCCGACCCGATGGACACGAGCACCGTCGCCGACGAGCCCACGCCCTCCGACCGCGGCCAGCTCGATGCGCTCATGCCGCCCGGGTCGGCGCCCGTCGCCCTGGTCGTCGTGCTCGCCGGGGTGCTGCTCGCGCTCTGGCGCGTCCGCCGGATGGGCCCGCTCGTCGTCGAGGACCTGCCGGTCCTGGTCCGGTCGGCCGAGGCCACGCGCGGCCGGGCCCGCCTGTACCGCGCCGCCCGTGCGCGCGGCCACGCCGCGGCAGGCCTGCGTGCGGCGGCGGCCGACCGGATCGCGACCCGCCTCGGCCTGGCCCGGTCGTCCGACGCCAACACCGTGGTCGACGCCGTCGTGACCGCGACCGACCGCCCGAAGCAGCAGGTGGCAGACCTGCTCTACGGCCCACCCCCCGCCGACGACGCCGCGCTCACCGAGCTCGCGCGCCGACTCGACATCCTGGAGAGCGAGGTCCACCGACCGTGACCGAACCAGCAGTCCCCCAGCAGCAGACCCAGCAGCCGGCCGAGCAGCCGCCCGCCCCGTCGCAGGAGCTGCGCTCGGCCCTCGCGGCCGTCCGCACGGAGGTCGGCAAGGCCGTCGTCGGGCAGGACGCCGCCGTGACCAGCCTGCTCATCGCGCTGCTCTGCCAGGGCCACGTGCTCCTGGAGGGCGTGCCCGGCGTGGCCAAGACGCTGCTCGTCCGCACGCTCGCCGCCGCGCTCGAGCTGGACACGAAGCGGGTCCAGTTCACGCCGGACCTCATGCCGGGTGACGTCACGGGTTCGCTCGTCTACGACGCGCGCACCGCGGAGTTCTCCTTCCGCGAGGGCCCGGTGTTCACCAACCTGGTGCTCGCGGACGAGATCAACCGCACGCCCCCGAAGACCCAGGCCTCGCTCCTGGAGGCGATGGAGGAGCGGCAGGTCTCGGTGGACGGCGTGCCGCGCCGCCTGCCGGACCCCTTCATGGTCATCGCGACCCAGAACCCCGTCGAGTACGAGGGCACCTACCCGCTGCCGGAGGCACAGCTCGACCGGTTCCTGCTCAAGCTCGTGCTGCCGCTGCCCGAGCGCGACCAGGAGGTCGAGGTGCTGGCCCGGCACGCCGCCGGGTTCGACCCCCGCGACCTGGCGGCCGCCGGCGTCACGCCCGTGGCGGACGCCGCGGTCCTGGAGCGCGCCCGCGCCGAGGTGGCCCAGGTGCAGGTCTCGCGCGAGGTGCTCGGGTACGCCGTGGACGTGTGCCGCGCCACCCGGTTCTCGCCCTCGCTGTCGCTCGGCGTCTCCCCGCGTGGTGCCACGGCGCTGCTGCGCACGGCGCGGGCCTGGGCCTGGCTGTCCGGGCGCTCCTTCGTGACGCCGGACGACATCAAGGCGCTCGCCCACCCGACGCTGCGGCACCGCGTGCAGCTGCGCGCCGAGGCCGAGCTCGAGGGCGTCACCGCCGAGGGCGTGCTGGACACGGTGCTGGCCTCCGTGCCCGTGCCGCGCTGAGGCGGCCCGCATGGTCGTGACGTGGCGGGCCGCCGCCCTCATGGGACTCGGCGTGATCCCCGTGCTGTTCCTGCCCGCGAACGGGACGGTCCTGGTGTGGGCGGCGGTCGTGGTGCTGGCGTGCCTGGCCGACGTGCTCCTCGCCGCGTCGCCGCGGCGGGTCGCGGTGCAGCGCCGGGTTCCCGCCTCGGTCCGGTTGCGCGCCGAGGTCACCAGCGAGCTCGTGGTCCGGAACGTGTCGGGCCGCCGGCTGCGCGCCGTCGTGCGGGACGCCTGGGGCCCGTCGTCGGGCGCGGGCCCGGGGCGGGGGAGCGGCGACCGGGTGCGCCCCGCGGCGGGCGGTCCCGGCCGGCACCACGTGGACCTGCCCGACGGTGAGGCGGCCCGGCTGCCCACGACCCTCGTGCCCACCCGCCGCGGCGACCGCGCGGCGGGCGGGGTCACGGTCCGCAGCCTGGGGCCGCTCGGGCTGGCGGGCCGCCAGGTGACGCTCCCCGTGCCGGGCCGGCTGCGGGTGCTCCCCGAGTTCGCCAGCCGCAAGCACCTGCCGTCGCGCCTGGCGCGCCTGCGCGAGATGGACGGCCGCGCGGCGGTGCAGATCCGGGGCGAGGGCACCGAGTTCGACTCGCTGCGGGAGTACGTGGTGGGTGACGACGTGCGCTCCATCGACTGGCGTGCCACGGCGCGGCGCCGGGAGGTCGTGGTGCGCACCTGGCGTCCCGAGCGGGACCGGCGGGTGCTCGTCGTGCTGGACACGGGCCGCACGTCCGCCGCCCGGGTGGGCGCGGCCGGCTCCACGGGCGCGCCGCGGCTGGACGCCAGCATCGAGGCCGCCCTGCTGCTCGCGGCGCTGGCGGGGCACGCGGGCGACCGCGTGGAGCTCCTGGCGTTCGACCGGACCGTGCGCGCCCGCGTGGCGGGCGCCGCCGGGCCCCGGCTCATGCCCGCCCTCGCCGAGTCGCTGGCCACGGTGGAGCCCGTGCTGCTCGAGACGGACTGGGCCGGCGTGGTCACGCAGGTCCGGACCCGGATGACGCAGCGTGCGCTCGTGGTGCTGCTGACCACGCTGGACCCGGCTGCCGTCGAGAACGGCCTGCTGCCCGTGGTGGACCAGCTCGCCCGCGACCACACCGTGGTCGTCGCGTCGGTCGCGGACGAGGAGGTCGCCCGCCTCCGGGCCGGCCGCGACACGGTGGCCGAGGTCTACGACGCCGCGGCAGCCGCCCGCGGCGACCTGGAGCGCACCGCGGTCACGACCATGCTGCGGCGCTACGGCGCGGACGTCGTCGAGGCGCTGCCGGACGACCTGGCCCCGCGCCTGGCCGACGAGTACCTCGCTCTCAAGGCCGCGGGCCGGCTGTGACGCCCGGCCGCCGTCACACGCCCAGGTAGCGCAGCACCGCGAGGACGCGCCGGTGGTCGGCGGCGTCCTGTGGCAGGTCGAGCTTGGTGAAGATGGCCGCGACGTTCTTCTCCACGGCCCCGTAGGACAGGTGCAGCAGCTCGGCGATCGCTCCGTTGGAGCGGCCCTGCGCCATGAGCCCGAGCACCTCGCGCTCGCGCGCCGACAGGCGGTCGAGCCCGTCGTCGGCGGCCGCCGAGCCCATGAGCTGCGTGACCACCTCGGGGTCCAGCACGGTCGCGCCGCCCGCCACGCGGCCGAGCGCGTCGACGAAGTCGCGCACGTCCGCGACCCGGTCCTTGAGCAGGTAGCCGACGCCGCGGGCGTCGCCCGCGAGCAGCCGGCTCGCGTAGCGGGTCTCGACGTACTGCGAGAAGAGCAGCACCGGCAGGGCCGGGTGCCGGGCCCGGAGGGCGAGCACGGCGCGCAGGCCCTCGTCCGTGAAGGTGGGTGGCATCCGGATGTCCGCCACGACGACGTCGGGCAGCGCGTCCTCGCGGACCAGGCGCGCGACCTCCCGCTCCAGCGCCGCGCCGTCGCCCACCGCCGTCACGGCGTGGCCGCGCCGCGTGAGCAGCGCGGCCAGGCCGTCGCGCAGGATCGCCGAGTCCTCCGCGAGGAGCACGCGGAGGCTCGCGGGGGCGGTGGGGCCCGTCACGCGGGGTCCGCCGCGCCTGTGCCGGTGCCCGGCAGCGTGGTCGGCAGCGTCACGGTCACCACCGTGGGCCCGCCGACCGGGCTGGACAGGTCGAAGGTGCCGTCGACCGACCGCACCCGCTCGACGAGGCCGGCCAGCCCGGAGCGCAGGCCCGACCCGTCGGGCGGCACCACGTGCGCCCCGCCCCGGCCGTCGTCCCGTACGCGGATGCGGACGGTCTCACCGAGGGCCTCCACCAGCACGTACGCGGCGGTCGCGCGGGCGTGCTTGGCGGCGTTGGTGACGAGCTCGGCGACGGTGAAGTACGCGATCGACTCCTGTGCGGGAGCGAGCCGCCCGCCGGCCTCCACCGCCGGGTCCACGTCGACGGTCACGGGCAGCGCGGACCGGGCCGCCAGCGTCTCGAGCGCGACGGCCAGGCCGCTGTCCAGCGCGGGCGGGTGGATCCCCCGCGCGAGCTCGCGCAGCTCGGTGAGCGCGTCCTTGGTGGACGTGTGGGCGGTCTCGAGCAGCTCGGCGGCCTGGGCCACGTCGCCGCCCTCGGCCAGGTGCTCGCGCGCCTCGCCGAGCTGCATCGCGACGGCGACCAGGCGGGCCTGCGTGCCGTCGTGCAGGTCGCGCTCGATGCTGCGCAGGCGGGCGTCGGCGTCGTCCACGGCTCCGGTGCGGGACCGCTCCAGCTCGGCCACGCGCAGGCCGGCCTGCGTGGGGCCGAGGAGCGCGGCCGTCAGCACGCGGTACAGCAGCGTGAACGTGCGCGTGATCCAGGGCCAGCAGT
Organism: Promicromonospora thailandica; assembly: GCF_024171955.1. GTDB lineage: Bacteria > Actinomycetota > Actinomycetes > Actinomycetales > Cellulomonadaceae > Promicromonospora > Promicromonospora thailandica. Next base: position 100,572 of record NZ_JAMTCS010000011.1, read on the forward strand.
ACAGGAGCACGACCCCGGCGAGCATGCCGAGCAGGATCCGCGGCGGCGTGTCCAGGAAGTACGAGGAACCGAGCTGGGCCCCGCGGTGGAGCTCGCCGTCGGCCCCCGTCTGCTCGGGCAGGAACCGGAACCAGATCCCGTACGTGATCAGGCCCAGGCCCGTGGCGAGGAACGTGATGCTCACCACGAACGACAGGACCGTGAGCGGGAACGTGACGATCATGAACAGCAGCGCGCGCCAGCCGGCCGGGTCGCCGATGAGGGAGCCGACGGTGCGCCAGAAGCCCCGCGGCCGGGTGTACGGCGCGGGTGCGTCGACGTCGACGTCGAGCAGCTCGCGGGCCAGCCCCCGGTGGACCGCGCCCCAGCCGCGCCCGCCGAGCACCAGGGCTCCCGCGACGACCAGCCCGACCACGGTGACGGCGATGCCCGCCGCGAGGCTCACGGTGAGGACGGCGTAGGTGAAGGCGAACGGCGCCAGGAGCAGCACCAGCGCGAGGTAGGCCTGCTCGCGCCAGGTGCGGCTCGCGAAGGGGGCCGTGAGGAAGCCGGGGTCCCGCCGTGCGGGGCGGGTCGTGGGGCCGGCCCCGGGCCGGTCGACGGTCATGGTTGTCATGGTGCCAGGTTCGCCCACACGGGGGTGCCTGCGACATGGTGCGCGCCGCCCGGCCCGCCGGGGGGTTGTCCCCCCTCCCGGTGGCGCGGGGCGGGCCGCCGGGGTGAACCCTGGCGGCCTCCGGACCCGCGAGACCGGCTTTGCTGGACCGGCCTGGCACACTGGTGGGCATGAAGGTACGAGTTCTTGTCGTCGACGACGACACCGCACTGGCGGAGATGATCGGCATCGTCCTCAAGGGCGAGGGCATCGAGGCCATCTTCTGCGCCGACGGCGACTCCGCGCTGGGCATGTTCCGCACCCACCAGCCGGACCTCGTGCTGCTCGACCTCATGCTGCCGGGCAAGGACGGCGTGCAGGTGTGCCGCGAGATCCGCGCGGAGTCCGGTGTGCCGATCATCATGCTGACGGCCAAGTCCGACACGCTCGACGTCGTCGTGGGGCTCGAGTCGGGCGCCGACGACTACGTGTCCAAGCCGTTCAAGCCCAAGGAGCTCGTGGCGCGGATCAAGGCCCGCCTGCGCCGCAGCGAGGACCCGGGTCCGGAGCGTCTCGTGGTGGGCGACGTCGAGATCGACGTCACCGGCCACACCGTCACGCGGGCCGGCGAGCGCATCGCGCTCACCCCGCTGGAGTTCGACCTGCTCGTGGCGCTGGCCCGCAAGCCGTGGCAGGTGTTCACGCGCGAGGTGCTGCTGGAACGCGTCTGGGGCTACCGGCACAGCGCGGACACGCGTCTGGTCAACGTCCACGTCCAGCGCCTGCGCTCCAAGATCGAGCGTGACCCGGAGAACCCGGAGATCGTCCTCACGGTGCGCGGCGTCGGCTACAAGGCGGGCGCGACCCGCTGATGCCGTCCGGCCTGGCCACGCGGGCGCGCCGAGTGGTCGCACGGGTCCGGGTGGTCACGGTCCGGGCCACCCGGCGGGCGGTCGCGCAGTGGCGCTCCTCGCTGCAGCTGCGCGTGGTCGCCACGGCGCTGGCCATCGGGCTCGCGGCGATCGTCGTGCTCGGCCTGTACCTGTCCACCTCCGTGCGGGACGGCATCTACGACCAGCGGCTGCGGGCGATCGACCGGGAGGCCGCCTCACTGACCCAGCGGGTCGCGGGGGACTTCGCGGCCACCTCGACGACGTCCGACGGCGAGCTGCAGACCCTGCTGTTCGACACCATCGAGACGCTCGGCGTCACGAGCGGGTCCACCGCGGAGGGTTACTTCCTGCTGCACGAGCTGGGCACCACGTCCAACGTCAACGACACCGTGTCCCGGCCCGACCTGCGGGACGTGGTGATCAGCGACGCGCTGCGCGAGGCCAACGTCGCCTCGGAGGGCGGCCAGGTGCTCCAGGCCGTCGGCTTCCCCCTGCAGAACGACCGGGACGTGGTGGTCCCGGGCGTGATCGTCGGGTCCACCGTCCAGGCCTCGCCGGACGCGTCCTACGAGATCTACTACCTCTACTCGCTGCAGCCCGAGCGAGAGACGCTCGCGTTCGTGCACCGGGTGCTGCTCGCGGGCGGCTTCGGCATGCTGGCCCTGCTGGGCGTCGTCACCTGGACCATGGCCCGGCAGACGGTGACGCCGGTGACCCGGGCCGCGATCGTCGCCGAGCGCCTCGCGGAGGGGCACCTGTCCGAGCGGATGCCCGGCGCCCGCGGGGCCGACGAGATGGCGAGCCTCGCGCGGTCGTTCAACGAGATGGCCGAGAGCCTCCAGGACCAGATCCGCCGCATGGAGGAGCTGTCCGCCATGCAGCGCCGGTTCGTGTCCGACGTGTCGCACGAGCTGCGCACCCCGCTGACCACCATCCGCATGGCGAGCGAGATCATCCACGAGTCCCGCGACCAGATGGACGAGGACACCGCCCGCTCGGCCGAGCTGCTGCTCGGCCAGATCGACCGGTTCGAGTCGCTGCTGTCGGACCTGCTGGAGATCAGCCGGTTCGACGCGGGCGCCGCCGTGCTCGACGCCGAGCGGCGCGACCTGCGGGACCTCGTCATGTCAGTGGTGGAGCAGGCGGCCCCGCTTGCGGACTCCAAGGACGTGCGCGTCTCGGTGCGCCTGCCCGACGCCGACGCGGCGGCCGACTTCGACCCGCGCCGCATCGAACGCATCCTGCGCAACCTCGTGGTCAACGCGATCGAGCACGCCGAGGAGCGGCCCGTCGAGGTCACCGTGGCCGAGGACGACCGCGCGGTCGCCGTCGTGGTGCGCGACTACGGCGTGGGCATGACCAAGCAGGAGGTGGAGCACGTGTTCGACCGGTTCTGGCGGGCGGACCCGGCACGGGCCCGCACGACGGGCGGGTCCGGCCTGGGGCTGGCGATCGCGCTGGAGGACGCCCATCTGCACGCCGGGCGCCTCGACGCATGGGGGCGGCCCGGCCAGGGCGCGAGCTTCCGGCTCACGCTGCCGCGCAGCGCCGGGGTCCAGGTCGGGGAGCCGCCCATCACCCTGGCGCCCGCGTCGCACGAGCCGGGCGTCCGGACGGGTGAGATCCCGGTGGTGCACCCGCACGGGCCCACGCCGACCGCGATCCCGGACCTGTCCGAGCCGGGAGAGCACCCGCTGGAGGTGAGCTGATGCGCCGGGCTCTGCGCGCCGTGGTCGGCGCCGTCGTCGTGCTGGCCACGGCCGGCAGCCTCGGGGCCTGCGCCCAGATCCCGATGTCGGGTCCGGTCCGTGAGGGCACCGCGGACGGTGAGACGCAGGTCGACATCGCCATGCTGCCACAGGGGCCCATCCTCGGCACCGACCCGAGGGGCATCGTGATCGGCTTCCTCGGTGCCGCCGTGGCCGCCAGCACGTCGCCGAAGGAGTTCGAGACCGCGCGCGAGTTCCTCACGGAAGACGTCGCGGGTACCTGGGATCCCGAGGCGGCCGTCCGGGTGGTCCGGGAGTCACCGCTGCCCCGGCAGCTCGACCCCGAGGTCGACCTCGAGAGCACCGACACGGTCGAGCTCGTGGTGCACGCGACCACGATCGCGACGCTGGACAGCGCCGGCTCGTACACCGAGGTGGGCGACCCGCGTGACCTCGGCTACCGGTTCACCCTCGTCCGGACGGGCGGCGAGTGGCGCATCTCCGCGCTGGACGACGGCGTGCTCGTGCCCGCCAACCTGTTCGCCAACCAGTACCGGGCCACGCGCCTGTACTTCTCCGCCGCCACCGACTCGCGGAGCCTCGTGCCCGACCTGCGCTGGTTCCCGCGGCGCACCTGGCGGGCCGACGCGGTGCAGCAGCTTCTCGCGGGCCCGCCCGAGTGGTTGCAGGGCGTCACCCAGACCCTGTTCCCGGACGGCACCCAGCTCGGCTCGGCGGCGGTGCGCGAGACGGACGGCGTCGAGACGGTGGCGGTGCGGCTCAGCGAGCAGCTCGGCACGGTCACGGGCCAGCAGCGCGCGGTGATCGCGGCGCAGCTCTCGGCGACGTTCTCCGAGGGCGCGGGACGGACGGTACCCGTGGACCTGTACAGCGGCACCAACCGCCTGGCGGTCACCGCGGCCGACGTCAGCCTGCCCGGCACGGCGGGCCAGGCCCTGGTGGTGCAGGACGGCGAGCTCAAGCTCGTCAGCGGCGGCACGCTCGAGACCTACGAGACGACCGCGGACGTGTCCGCCGTCGGCGACCCGACGGCCTTCGCCGTCAGCCCGGCGGGCGGGCCGATCGTGTTCCGGGACGGCACGGACCGGATCGTGAACCTGACCGCCGACGGACCCGTGGAGCTGTTCGAGGGGCCGAACCTCGCGGCGCCGTCCGTGGACACGTTCGGTGTCACCTGGACCAGCGGTGGCACCGGGGCGCTGCGCGTGCGCGGCGCCGGGGACGAGGTCACGCTGAAGCCGGAGTGGCTCGCGGGCCGCAGGGTGATCAGCGTGTCGGTGGCACCCGAGGGGGCGCGTGTCGCGATCGTGAGCGAGGCGCCGTCCGGCACGCAGGTGCACGTGGCGGGGATCGTGCGCGACGACGGGGACTCGCCGGTCAGCCTCACGCGCGCGCTCGTGGTCGCGGCACCCGTGCACCACGTCGAGGAGGCCCGCTGGTCGGGCATGACCACCCTCGCCCTGCTCACCCGGGACACGGGCGGCACGTCCGGCGTCTGGACCGCCGGTGTCGGCGGGCTGGCCGGGACGGGCGGCGTGGCGCGCCAGCTCACGGGCCTGTCCGACGTCGAGCACCTCGCCGCCGGCGTGACCGAGCAGGGCATCCTGGTGATCACCGACGGCGGTCACCTGGAGCACGAGGAGGTCGGGGTCTGGCAGCCGCTGGCCGAGGACGTCGACCTCGTGGCCTACCCGGGCTGACGCGCGCGTGCGGGGCCGGGCCCGTGGCCCGGCCCCGCAGCGGCGGTCGTCACGTCAGGTCGGTGACCGGGGCCCCGCCGCACGGGTTGTCGAGCTGGATCACGCCGAACGTCCAGCCCTTGCGCTTGTAGAGGACGGACGGCCGCGACGTCTCCTTGTCGATGAAGAGGTAGAAGTCGTGGCCCACCATCTCCATCTCGTAGACGGCGTCGTCCAGGGTCATCGGGTCGGCGTGGTGCAGCTTCTGCCGGATCACCACGGGCGAGTCACCGATGGTCGTCTCGACGGAGTCGCCGGGCTCGGACAGTGCGGCCGGCGTCGAGATCTGCGGCTCCTGCTCCTCGGCCTCGCCGTCCTCGGTGAGGATCTCGTCGAGCGGGCGCACGTCCACGGGGGCGAGGACCTTGTTGTTGCGGTGGTCCTTGCGCCGGTCCCGGGCGCGGCGCAGCCGCTCGTTCAGCTTGTCGATGGCGAGGTCCAGCGCGCCGAAACGGTCGTCCGCTGCGGCCTCCGCGCGGATCACCGGACCCTTCGCGCGCAGTGTCAGCTCTACTCGTTCCCGATTCTCGGACAGTCGCGGGTTGTTCTCGTGCGTGATCTCCACGTCGACGCGACGTACGTAGGGAGACAGCAGCTCGACCTTGGCGAGCTTCTCCTCGACGTGCTGGCGGAAGCGGTCCGCCACGTCCGTGTGCCTGCCGACTACGACAATTTCCATGTGCGTAACTCCGCTCCGGGAACCTGGGCCGCGTCGTCCCTTGCCGGCGACGCGTGCCTGTCTCTACTCGGTGTGGCACCCCCTGCTGCCGGTGCCGGGCACGAACCACCTCCCGTCGCACGAACCCCGTCGGCATCGCCGGGGCTCGGATCTAGCCGTGGAACGTTCAGGCTAACTCCGTCGCCTGGGTAACGACAGCCCCAACCATCGGTGAACAACCTGACAGTTCTCTGTCAGACTTTCAGGTTCCGCCCAGGTCTTCGCCGGACGGTGTCGCGGTCGCCGGGCGAGCGCGTCGGCGGTCGTCCGGGGCCGGCGTCGCTGCCAGCACAGTTGCCCCGAGCACGTCGTGACCGTGAGCCTCCAGCGTGCGTTCGGCCGCCGCGAGGGTGGCGCCCGTGGTCAGCACGTCGTCCACCAGGATGCATACGGATGTTCTTTCGAGGGCCCGCGTCCCCCGTCTCGTCATGCGGACGCTGCCCGCGAGATTGCGTCCCCGCGCCCGCGCGCCGAGGCCCACCTGGTCGCGTGCGCGGCCCCGGCGGGCCAGGGCGGGCACCACGCGCGCGGGTGCGCCGCCGTCGCGCAGGCCGCCGGCGACCGCGCGCGCCAGCACGCCCACGGGGTCGCGGCCCCGAATACGGAGCGCGGCCGCCGTCGACGGCACGGGGACGACCGCGAGGGGCCCGGCGGGGGCCAGCACCGGAGCGAGCCGCCTGGCCGCGCGGCGTAGCGCGGGCGCCAGCAGCCGGTCCAGGTCGGCCCGCCCGCGGTCCTTCCAGTGCACGACGACGTCCCGCACGGGCCCGGTGTACGCGGTCAGCGCCCAGACGGGCACCGGTGCCACGCCGTCGAGCCGGTCGAGCCGCGGCGCGCCGTGCTCCACCCGCACCGGAGGGCCCGCCAGCAGCCCGTCGCACCGCGCGCACCAGAGCACGTCGGGCTCGCCGCAGGGGCAGGCGACGGGCAGCAGCAGGCGGACGAGCTCACGGACGGGACGCACCCCGCCACCCTGCCCGACACCGCCGCCCACCGCTGCTTGTCCACACCCGGTCCGCCCCCCGGTCGGCACCCGCCGAGGGGAGTGTCAGTGGTGGGCGGCAGGATGGACCCGTGGAACCGATCTCGTTGTCTCTCGACCAGGCCCGGCGGGTCGCCGTCGCCGCCCAGGGGCTGCACCGGGCCCGTACCGACGGGCCGCGCACCATGCGGCACGTGCAGGGCGTGATCGACCGGCTCGGCCTGCTCCAGATCGACTCGGTGAACGTGCTCGCCCGGGCGCACCTGCTGCCCGTGTTCGCGCGGCTCGGCCCGTACGACACCGACCTGCTGGACCGGGCGACGGCCTCGGGGCGGCACAGCCGCCGGGCCGGCCGGGCCGCCGCCGGCGACCGGCGGCTCGTCGAGAGCTGGGCGCACGTCGCGGCCTACGTGCCGCCGAGCGCCTGGCCGCTGCTGGCGTTCCGGCGCCGGTGGTTCGCGCAGGAGTACGACTGGCGGGAGCTGGACGGCGTGCCGCTGCCGCAGGCCCCGCAGGTCGCGGAGGTGCGGGCGCTGGTGGCGGCGGAGGGGCCGCTGTCAGCGTCGCAGATCCACGACCGGTTCGTGTCCGAGGGCCGCTCGGTCCGCCGCAAGCGGGGCACGTGGTGGGACTGGAGCACGGAGAAGCGCGTCGTCGAGCACCTGTTCTTCACGGGCGAGGTCGTGTCGGCCGGGCGCAACACCCAGTTCGAGCGGCTGTACGACCTCCCGGAGCGGGTGCTGCCGGCGTCGGCGCTCGGCGAGGTGCCCGAGGCCGAGGCCAAGCGCACGCTGCTGGAGCTCGGCGCGCGGGCGCACGGCATCGGGACGGCGCGTGCGATCAAGGACTACTACCGGCTCAAGGGGCCGGTGGCCGACCAGGCGCTGGCCGACCTCGTCGAGGAGGGCGTGCTGCTTCCCGCGCGCGTCGGGGGCGGCGCCGAGCGGTGGTTCCTGCACCGCGACGCCGCCCGGCCGCGCCGGGCCGCGGGCCAGGCCCTCCTCGCGCCGTTCGACCCGCTCGTGTGGGAGCGGCAGCGCCTCGAGCGGCTGTTCGGCATGCGGTACCGGATCGGCATCTACACCCCGGCGGCCCAGCGGGTGGACGGGTACTACGTGCTGCCGTTCCTCGAGGACGCGCAGCTCACGGCTCGCGTCGACCTCAAGGCAGACCGCGCGGCGGGCGTGCTGCGGGTGCAGTCCGCGCACGCCGAGCCGACCCTGACGGACGCCACCCCGGACCGGCTGGCGCACGAGCTGCGGGCGATGGCCGGGTGGCTGGGGCTCGACGGCGTATCGGTCGAGGCCAGGGGCACTCTTTCACCCGCTCTCGCGGCGGCCGTCGCCGTTTCCTGAAACACACGACAACTAAACTCGGCCCATGGTGACCGCTGCGATCTTCCTGGTGGCCACGGTCGCGGCAGGTCTCGGGGCGGTGCTGCTCCGTCTGCCGCCCCTGGTCGGTTTCCTGGTGGCCGGGTTCGCCCTGCACACGGCCGGCCTCGAGGAACCCGCGTACCTGGAGACGGTCGCCGACCTCGGCGTGACGCTGCTGCTCTTCGGCATCGGGCTCAAGCTGGACGTCAAGACGCTGCTGCGCAAGGACGTCTGGTTCACCACCGTGGCGCACCTGCTGGTCAGTGTCGCGATCGCGGTCGGCTTCCTCGGCCTGCTGGGCGTCATCGGCTTCTCGATGCTCGCGGGCGAGGGGCTGGGGGTCCTCGCGCTGCTCGGCCTCGCCCTGTCGTTCTCGTCCACGGTGTTCGTGGTCAAGGTGCTCGACGGGCGCTCGGACCAGTCGGCCCTGTACGGCCGCATCGCCATCGGCGTGCTGGTCATGCAGGACCTGATCGCCGTGGTGTTCCTCTCCGTGGCGTCCGACCACCCGCCGAGCCCGTGGGCGCTCGCCCTCGTGCTGCTCGTCCCGGGAGCATGGCTGCTGCGCAAGGTCTGGTCGCGGGTGGGGCACGGCGAGCTGCAGGCGCTGTTCGGGGTCGCGGTCGCGCTCGGCCCCGGCTACGCCCTGTTCGACGCCGTCGGGCTCAAGGGTGACCTCGGCGCCCTCGTCCTGGGCATGCTCCTGGCGGGCCACCCGGCGGCCACCGAGCTGTCCCGCACCCTGTTCACGGTCAAGGAGCTGCTGCTGGTCGGCTTCTTCGTGTCGATCGGGTTCTCCGGCGCGCTGACGTGGCAGGCCGGGCTGATCGGACTGCTCCTGCTGCTCATGCTGCCGCTGCAGGCGATCGTGACCGCGGTGCTGCTGCGGCTCATGCGGCTGCGCAAGCGCACCGCGATCCTGGCCGGTCTGGCGCTGGCCAACTACTCCGAGTTCGGGCTGATCGTCGTGGCGGTCGGCTCGGAGGCCGGCCTGCTGCACGACGAGTGGCTCGTGGTGCTCGCGGTGGCCGTCGCCGCGAGCTTCGTGCTGTCGTCGGCCGTCAACACGCGCGGCAACGAGCTGGCGATCGCGCTGGCCCGGCGCTTCCCGTCCAGGCCCAACGAGTGGCTGCACCACGAGGAACGCCTCATCGACGTCTCCGGCGCGGAGGCGCTGGTGCTCGGCATGGGCCGGGTGGGCCGCGGCGCCGTGCGCCAGCTCCGGGACGACTACGGGATGGCCGTCGTGGGCGTCGAGCACGACCCGGCGCGCGTGACCGCGCTGCGCACCGAGGGCTTCACGGTGGTCCAGGCGGACGCCACGGACATCGAGTTCTGGGGCCGGGTCCGCAGCGCGGGCGCCGTCCGGCTCGCGATCCTCGCCATGCCGTTCCACGCCGCCAACCTCATCGCGCTGTCGCAGCTGCGCGCGAGCGGCTTCGACGGCACGGTCGCCGCGGTCGCCCGGTACGACGACGACGTGGCCGAGCTCGAGCGGCACGGGGCGGACGCGGTGTTCCACCTGTACGGCACCGCCGGCCAGGCGCTGGCCGACGAGGCGGCGGAGGCCGCGCTGGGCTACCTGGCCGCCGAGGAGCTGCGCGACGCGCAGGCCGAGCGCCGCACGTCGGGTGCCCCGGCCCGGCCGCCGCTGGCCCCCGAGCAGGTCACCGGCACCACGACCGGGAGCTGACGGCGCCGGTCAGCCGCCGTGCCCGGCCTCGTCGTCCGCGGCGGCCGCACGGCGTGCGGGGCCCCCGTCGTCGAACCCGGGAAGGTCGGGGCCGACGTGCCCCGTCCGCAGGGCCGCCCGGCCCACCATGTGCGCGGCTACCGGCGACGTCAGGAGCTGGAAGATCGCGACGAGCACGAGCATGCTCGCCGCACCCGCGTCCTGCAGCCGCAGCGCGACCCCTGTCAGGAGCAGGAGCAGACCCAGGACCTGCGGCTTGGCCACGACGTGCAGGCGTGACAGCACGTTGTCGAACTTCACGACGCCCATGCCCGCCGAGAACGAGAAGAACGCTCCCAGCAGCAGGCAGAGAGCCGCGAGGGCATCGGTCACGACGGTCATGGCGTCTCCTGCCGTTCGGCCTCGGCGCCGGGGGAGTCCCCGGCGTCCGGACGGTCCGGCCCGCGCCGGCCCCGCCCGGCGCGGTCGGGCCGTGGGCCGTCCGCGCTGTTCTCCTTGGGCGGCTCGGCGGCGGCGAAGCGGGCGATGGCCACCGAGCCCACGAACCCGACCATGGACAGCACCACCAGGATCGGCACGGACTCGGTGCGGCGGGAGAACGCGGCCTCGACCGCGATGGCGCCCACGAGCGCCGTGGTCAGCACGTCGAACGCGACCGTGCGGTCGAGCATGGACGGCCCGCGCTCCAGCCGGACGACGGCCAGGAGCGCGGCGCCCGCGAGCAGGACGGTGGCCACCACCGCGACGGCGATCATCATCGGTTCCCCTCCGAGGTCAGCCGGGCCAGCTCGGTGTCGGACGCGAAGGCGAGCAGCAGGCGCTCCTCGAGCTCCTGCGTCGCCCGACGCACCGCGTCGGCCCCGCCCGACCCCTCGAGGTCGAGCACGTGCAGCCGCAGGGTGCCGCGGTGGCGGTCCATGTCCACCACCACGGTGCCGGGCACCATCGACGACAGGCCCGCGGTCGTGGCGACGAACAGGTCCGACGTCGTACGGAGCTGGACCGCCACCAGGCCGCCGCGGGGCGTCGGCCCGGGGGTCACCGCACGCCAGGCCACCTGGAACGAGGCGAGCACGAGGTCGGAGAAGAACCGGCCGACCAGCCGCAGCAGCGGGCCGATCCGCACGGTCGTGGTGGTACCGACGGCGGGCAGCGGCAGCACGAGGGCCACGAGCGCGCCGAGCAGGGCTCCCGAGAGCACGTTCGCCCAGGACAGGTCGCCCCACAGGAGCACCCAGAGCACGGCGCCCACGACCGCCGTCGGCCGCATCGCGGCGATGCGGCGCACCCAGCGCCGGCGCGGTCCCTCCGTGCCGGGCGCGGCCTCCGGCCCGGCCCTGCGGTCGGTCACCGTCATGGCGTGCCCTCCTCGACGTCGGAGCTGACCTCGTCGCGCACCTCGTTGGACTCGCCCGTGCCCCGGCGCGCCCCGTCGGGGAACACCGCGTCGACGTACGTGCTGCCGTCCATGACCATGCCCGCGGCGCGGTCCGCGTACTCGTACAGGGGGCCGGCCAGCACGGTGAGGCTCACGCCGACGGCGACCAGCGCCGCCGTCGGGCCGACCATGCCGCCGGGCAGCGGCGCGGGGGCCGGCAGGCTCTCCTTGTCCGGGCACGGCTGCCAGAACGCCTTGTTCCAGGCGCGGATCACGGCGTACAGGGTCAGCAGCGATGTGACCACCGAGCCGACCACCAGGATCCACGCCAGCACCGAGCCGTCCAGCACGCCCGCCTCCAGCAGCCCGACCTTGCCCAGGAACCCGGACAGCGGCGGGATGCCCGCGAGGTTCATCGCGGGCACGAAGAACAGGACCGCGAGGCCCGGCGCCATGGTGGCGAGACCGCCCAGCCGTTCCAGCGACGTGGTGCCGCTGCGGCGTTCGATGAGGCCGACCACCAGGAACAGCGCCGTCTGGACGGTGATGTGGTGCACCACGTAGAAGATGGCGGCGGCCGTGCTCGCCTGGGTCGCCAGCGCGACGCCGAAGATCATGTAGCCGATGTGGCTGACCAGCGTGAACGAGAGCAGGCGTTTGACGTCGTCCTGCGCCACCGCGCCCAGGATGCCCACGAGCATGGTGGCGAGCGCCAGCACCAGCAGCACCGCCTCCAGCTTCTCGTCGTGCGGGAAGAGCATCGTCTGCGTGCGCAGGATCGCGTAGACGCCCACCTTGGTCAGCAGGCCCGCGAAGACGGCGGTCACCGGCGCGGGCGCCGTCGGGTAGGAGTCCGGGAGCCAGGCCGACAGCGGGAAGATGGCGGCCTTGATGCCGAACGCGAGCAGCAGCATCGTCTGGATGCCCAGCCGCACGCCCGGGTCGACGTCGGGCAGCCGCTCCGCGAGCTGCGCCATGTTCACCGTGCCCGTCGCCGCGTAGGTGAGGCCTACGGCCAGCAGGAACACGATCGAGCTGAGCAGTGCGACGACCACGTAGACGCTGCCCGCGCGGATGCGCTCGCTCGTGCCACCGAGCGTGAGCAGCACGTACGACGCGGCGAGCAGGATCTCGAAACCGACGTACAGGTTGAACAGGTCGCCGGCGAGGAAGGCGTCCGCGACGCCGGCCGCCAGGACCAGGAACGTCGGGTGGAAGATCGCGACCGGCAGCACGTCGCGCCGGCCCGACTCGTCGGCGTCCGCGTCCTGTGCCTCCAGCGTGCGGCGCAGCTCCTCGGCGCCCCGGGCGGCGGGCGCGGTGCGGCCGTCGCCGTCGGCGATGCCCTGCGCCATCGAGTACAGGAGCACGCAGAGCAGCATGATGCTGCTGACGAGCAGCATGATCGCGGCCAGGGGGTCGGCCACCAGGTTGACCCCGACAGGGGCCGCCCAGCCGCCGAGGTCGTTCACGACGGGGCCGTCGTGGGCGGCGACGACGAGGCCCGCGGCCGCGGCGACGGCCACGGAGAGCGCCACGACGGAGATGATCCGCTGCGCCCGCTCGTGGCGGTGCAGCGCCAGCGCGAGGCCGGCCGCGAACAGCGGCACCAGCACCGGGAGCGGCACGAGGGTCTGCACGGTCCACAGGTTCACGCGTCGTCACCCCCTCGGGCCGGCCGGCCGGAGGCCTGCTCGGCCACGTCGGGCAGAGCCACCTCGTCGCGGGTGGCCTCCGCCTCGACGTCCAGGGTCACGGCGGGCTCCTCGGCGTCGCTGTCGGCGTAGGACGGCGCGTCCTGCACGGCGAGTCGGGCGATGCGGGTGTCCTCGAGGTCGTCCTGGACCTCGTCGTGGCCGTGGAGCTGCCACGAGCGGTAGGCCATGGCGAGCACGAAGGCGACCAGGGCGAGCGTGATGACGATGGAGGTGAGGATCATGGCCTGCGCCAGGGGGTCGCTCATCGGTTCGTCGGTGACGCCGGTGATGGGCGGGGCGCCCGCGCGTCCGCCCGCCATCAGGAGCGCGAGGTTGGCGCCGTTGCCGAGCAGCACGAACCCGAGCAGCACGCGGGTGAGCGAGCGTTCCAGGAGCAGGTAGACGCCGGCGGCGAACAGGGCGCCGACCGCGAGGAGGAGCGAGGCGGAGGGGACGTTGTCGAGAACGATCATGTGCCGTCCCCTCCCGACCGTCCGCGGGTTCGGCCCCCCGCGGTGGCGAACGGCGCACTGGCCCGGGCACCGCGGGCGGGCGCCGCGAACGGGTCCGCCTGCCGGTCCAGCTCGGCGCCGAAGGTGCGCAGGATGTCGATGACGAGGCCGATGACCACGAGAAACACTCCGATGTCGAAGAACAGGCTGGTGACCAGGTGCACGTCGCCCAGCACGGGCAGGTGGAGGTCGAGGATCGTGCTCTCGAGCGCTGCCTGGCCGGCGAGCAGAGCGACCAGGCCCACGCCCGCCGAGAGGAACAGGCCGGTGCCGAGCACGAGGCCGGGGTGCACGGGGGCGGCCTCGCCGAGCTCGTACCGCCCGCCCGCCAGGTACCGCACCACCAGGGCGAGCCCGGCCACCAGCCCGGCCGCGAACCCGCCGCCGGGGGCGTTGTGCCCGCTGAACAGGAGGAACAGCGCGAACAGGATCATCGGGTAGAACAGCAGCCGCGTGACCACCTCGAACATGACCGACCGGGCGCCGGCGTCGAGGGTGGGCCCGGCGACCAGCCAGGTGCCCGGCCGCACCTGCCGGGACCCGGCGCGGGCCGTCCGGCTGCGCGGCTCGTCGCCCGCCGGGTCCAGGCGCAGCACGTCGCCGCTGCGCTGCCGCAGGAAGACGAGCGAGGCGACGCCCGTGGCGGCGACCAGGAGCACCGAGATCTCGCCCACGGTGTCCCAGGCGCGGATGTCGACGAGCGTCACGTTGACGACGTTGTGCCCGCCGCCGAACGTCTCGGCCTCCCCGGGGAAGTCGACCGAGATCGGTACGTGCACGCGGGCCAGCGGCGCCACCGCGACGAAGGCCATCACGACCAGGCCGGTCAGCACGCCGATCGCGAGCCGCACCCAGCGGCTCGCCGCCAGGGGCCGGTCCGAGAAGTACGGGGGCAGCCGGCGCAGCACCAGCACCATGACCACGAGGGTGACGGTCTCGCACAGCACCTGCGTGAGGGCGAGGTCGGGCGCGCCGTGCAGCAGGAACAGTGCCGCGTTGCCGTAGCCCGCGACCCCCGCGAGGAAGACGGCCTTGAGCCGGCGGCGCGCGCGGGCCACGAGCACGGCGGCCACCACGACCACGAGGACGACGGCGAGCTGCGCGGGCCGGTCCCACGCCACGACCGCGAACGGCCCGAACCGGAGCACGTCGTCGCGCGCCGCGGCGTCCGCGGCCCCCGCGAGCGCCGCGTCGCCGGTGGACCCGACGAGGCCGGTGGCGAGCGCGACGCCGGGTCCGACCGCGAGCACGAGCAGGATGACGCCGAGGTAGAAGGGGAGGGAACCGCGCTGGGTGCCCGCCGTGACGTCGCTCGCCAGCCGGTCCAGCTTGCGCATGGTGCGGCGGTACACGGCGTCGGCGCCGTCGGGGAACCAGAGGGAGGCCTGGAACCGCTCGACGCGGTCGCGCTGCCAGAACAGCAGGGCGCCGACGACGAGCACGCCGACGGTGGTCGCGAGGACCGGGGTGAACCCGGCCCAGAGCACCAGGTGGCCGGGCTCCCCGGCGGGGTAGGTGTCGGCGTGCCGGCCCAGCAGGTTCTCGCCCAGCTGCGGCACGAGCGCGACCACGAGGCCGAGCACGGCGAGGACCAGCGGCGGGGCGACCATCCAGAAGGGCTGGGGGTGCACGGTGGTCGGGGCGTCGTCGTCGGCGGAGGCGGGCAGCCGTGGCTTGAAGGCGCCCCACAGGAAGCGCAGGCCGTAGGCGACGGTGAGGGCGGAGCCCACGGCGACCACGACGGTCATGACCCGGCCGAGCAGGTCGTCGTCGTGGGCCCAGGCCTCCAGCGCGGCCTCCTTGGCGACGTAGCCGGCGAACGGCGGCAGGCCGATCATGGAGGCGGTCGCGAGGGCGGCGGCGACCGTGGTCACCGGCAGCCGGCGGGCCACTCCGGCGAGCTTGCGCAGGTCGCGGGTGCCGGTGGCGGCGTCGACCACGCCGACCACGAGGAACAGCGACGCCTTGAACAGCGCGTGCGCGCCGAGCAGCGCGAGCCCGGCGAGGGCGGTGGCCCGGGTGCCGTAGCCGAGCAGCAGGGTGAGCAGGCCGAGCTGGGAGACGGTGCCGAACGCGAGCACCAGCTTGAGGTCGTGCTGGCGCAGCGCCCGGTAGCCGCCGAGCAGGAGCGTGGCCCCGCCCAGCACGAGGACGACGACGCGCCAGGCCGGCAGGTCGGAGAACGCGGGGGCGAAGCGGGCGATGAGGTAGATGCCCGCCTTCACCATGGCGGCCGCGTGCAGGTAGGCCGACACGGGGGTGGGGGCGGCCATGGCCGCGGGCAGCCAGAAGTGGGTGGGCACGAGCGCGGACTTCGACGCGGCCCCGGCGAGCAGGCAGACGACGGCGACGGTGACCACGGGTCCGGACGGCGGGTCGGCGACGACGGCCGAGACGCTCCACGTGCCGACGGTCACGCCGAGGATGACGACGCCGACCAGCATGGCGAGGCCGCCCGCCGTCGTGACGACGATGGCCTGCATGGCGGCGCGGCGGGACGAGGTGCGGTCGGCGTAGTGGCCGATCAGCAGGTAGGAGAACACCGTGGTGAGCTCCCAGAACACGAACAGCAGGAGCATGTCGTCGGCGACGACGAGACCTGCCATCGAGCCCGCGAACGCCACGAGGAAGCCGCCGAACCGGCCGAGGCCGCGGGCCTCGCGCGAGAAGTAGGCGCTGCAGTAGAGCATGACGACCGCGCCGACGCCGCCGACCACCAGCAGCATGACCCAGGACAGCAGGTCGAGGCGCAGGTCGACGGCGAGCCCGAGCGGCGCGATCCACGGCACGTGCTCGGCGGGCGGGCGCCCGTCCAGCACCGCGGAGGTCTGGGAGAGGGCGTAGGCGGCGGCCCCGGCGGGGCCGAGGGCGAGCACCCAGAAGGCGCGACGCCCCAGGCGTGTCACGAGGGCAGGTGCGGCGAGTGCGAGGACACCATGAGCGAGGAGTACCGGAAGCACGTCCGTTCCGTCCTGTCGGGGCTCGTGGACAGGACGTCGTGCCAGGGATTCCGGGTGCGGACCCGGGTCGAGCACTGAACGGCTTGCCGCGCGAGCGCGGGCGGGTGGGCGATGTGACCCATTCTATCCGGCGCCGGTCTCCGGTTCGTCACGCGTACCCCATGAACGGCGCAGGAACCGCATGCTTCCCGTGATCGTTACCCCGAGAGCGAACCCCGGCGGTCGTCCGCGGGCTCTGGGCCACGGGCCCAGGTTTACGGCCTACGATGGACGACGGCGAAACTTGACGACGACCTGGGAGAACCCGCGTGTCCATCCTCGACAAGGTCCTGCGCATCGGCGAAGGACGTGTCCTGAAGAAGCTGCAGTCCGTGGCAGCGCAGGTCAACCGCTTGGAGCCCAGCTTCGTCGAGCTGAGCGACACCGAGCTGCGTGAGGAGACCGCACGGTTCCGGGAACGCCTGGAGCACGGCGCGACACTGGACGAGCTCATGCCGGAGGCGTTCGCGGCGATCCGCGAGGCGGCCCACCGCACGCTCGGCCAGCGGCACTTCGACGTACAGATCATGGGTGGTGCGGCGCTGCACCTCGGGAACATCGCCGAGATGCGCACCGGTGAGGGCAAGACGCTGGTGGCGACGACCGCCGCGTACCTCAACGCGCTGCCGGGCAAGGGCGTCCACGTCATCACCACCAACGACTACCTGGCCAAGTACCAGGGTGACCTGATGGGCCGCGTGTTCCGGTTCATGGGCATGACGACGGGCGTGATCCTGTCCGGCCAGACCCCGGCGCAGCGCCGGGAGATGTACGCCGCGGACATCACCTACGGCACGAACAACGAGTTCGGCTTCGACTACCTGCGCGACAACATGGCGTGGTCGGTCGACGACCTGGTGCAGCGCGGCCACAACTTCGCCATCGTCGACGAGGTGGACTCGATCCTCATCGACGAGGCCCGCACGCCGCTGATCATCTCCGGCCCCGCGGCCGGCGACGCGAACCGCTGGTACACCGAGTTCGCCAAGGTGGTGCGCCGCCTGGTCCCGACGGTCGACTACGAGGTCGACGAGAAGAAGCGGACCGTGGGCGTGCTGGAGCCCGGCATCGCGAAGATCGAGGACTACCTCGGCATCGACAACCTGTACGAGTCGCTGAACACGCCGCTGATCGGCTTCCTCAACAACGCGATCAAGGCCAAGGAGCTGTTCAAGCGCGACAAGGACTACGTCGTGCTGAACGGCGAGGTCATGATCGTCGACGAGCACACCGGCCGTATCCTCGCGGGCCGCCGCTACAACGAGGGCATGCACCAGGCGATCGAGGCCAAGGAAGGGGTGGAGATCAAGGCGGAGAACCAGACGCTCGCCACGATCACCCTCCAGAACTACTTCCGCCTGTACGGCAAGCTCTCGGGCATGACCGGTACGGCCGAGACCGAGGCCGCCGAGTTCCAGGGCACGTACAAGCTCGGCGTGGTGCCGATCCCGACGAACAACCCGCCCCAGCGCATCGACCAGCCCGACCTCGTCTACAAGAACGAGGAGGGCAAGTTCAACGCGGTCGTGGCCGACATCGTGGAGCGGCACGCGTACGGCCAGCCGGTGCTGGTCGGCACCACGAGCGTCGAGAAGTCGGAGCTCCTGAGCGCCAAGCTCAAGAAGGCCGGCGTGCCCCACAACGTGCTCAACGCGAAGGAGCACGAGCGCGAGGCGGCGGTCGTCGCGATGGCGGGCCGCAAGGGCGCCGTCACGGTCGCCACGAACATGGCCGGCCGTGGTACGGACATCATGCTCGGCGGCAACGCCGAGCACATGGCGGTGTCCGAGCTCGCCGAGCGCGGCCTCGACCCGGTCGAGACGCCCGAGGAGTACGAGGCGGCCTGGCCGGAGGCGCTGGAGAAGGCGAAGGCCCGCGTCGCGCAGGAGCACGACGAGGTCAAGGCCGCCGGTGGTCTGTACGTGCTGGGCACCGAGCGGCACGAGTCCCGGCGCATCGACAACCAGCTCCGCGGCCGTTCGGGCCGGCAGGGCGACCCGGGCGAGTCCCGGTTCTACCTGTCGATGCAGGACGACCTGATGCGCCTGTTCAACTCCGGCCTCGCCGAGTCGATGATGAACCGCGCCGGGTTCCCGGACGACATGCCGCTGGAGTCCAAGATGGTCACGCGCGGCATCATGTCGGCGCAGGGCCAGGTGGAGTCCCGCAACTTCGAGATCCGCAAGAACGTGCTCAAGTACGACGACGTGCTCTCGCGCCAGCGCAGCGTCATCTACGCGGAGCGCCTGCGCGTGCTCCAGGGCGAGGACCTGCGCGAGCAGGTGCAGCACTTCCTCACCGACACGGTCACGGAGTACGTCACCAACGCGACGTCCGACGGCAGCACCGCGGAGCAGTGGGACCTGGACGCCCTGTGGACGGCGCTCAAGGCGGTCTACCCGGTCTCGCTGACGCCCGAGGAGGTCGCCGAGGAGGCGGGTGGCCTCGACCGCCTGACGGCGGACATGCTGCTGGAGGAGATCCTGTCCGACGCGCGCGTCGCCTACCAGGCGCGCGAGGAGGAGCTCACGCCCCCCGCGATGCGGCAGCTCGAGCGCCGTGTCGTCCTGTCCGTGCTGGACCGCAAGTGGCGCGAGCACCTCTACGAGATGGACTACCTCAAGGAGGGCATCGGGCTGCGGGCCATGGCCCAGCGCGACCCGCTGGTCGAGTACCAGCGCGAGGGCTTCCAGCTCTTCCAGGCGATGACCGACGCCATCAAGGAGGAGTCGGTCGGGTTCCTGTTCAACCTCGAGGTCACCGTGCAGCAGCCGGACGCCGAGCAGGCGGGCGACGGCGGCTCCGACCTGCCCGCCGTCGGCCCGGTGCCCCCGCGCGGGCGGCTGGGGACCGGCCAGCCGGACGCCCCGCCGACCACGCAGATCCCGGCCGTGCAGCCCGCCGCGGCACCGCGGCCCCAGCAGGGGCAGCAGCCGCCCGCGCCGCGCCCGCGGCGTGCGGCCGGTGCCGCCACCGAGCCGATCCTGCTGGCCAAGGGCCTGGACACGCCGAACCGGCAGCAGCCGCTGACGTACTCGGCGCCCAGCGAGGACGGGTCGGGCTCCGCGTTCATGCAGACGTCGGACGGCGCCCGCCGCCGCGCGGCCCTGCACGGTGAGGCGAGCTCCGCCGCGAGCGACGGCCGGACCTTCCCGGGCACCCCGCGCAACGCGCAGTGCCCGTGCGGCTCGGGCAAGAAGTACAAGGTCTGCCACGGAGTCAACGAGGCCTGACCCCCCCCGCCACCGCCACCGCGCCGAGATAGAACTGCAGCGAGATAGAACCCTGGCGAGATAGAACGGCAGCGAGATAGAACGCCGGCGGGCGTTCTATCTCGCTGCAGTTCTACTTCGGCGGGGCGAGTGTGGCGTGAGACGGGCGCCCGCATGTCGGACGCTCCGGTTACCCTGGTCGCAACGTCCCGACCCGTGCGGAACCGCACCGGGGGCGGACTGTTCCCCGAAGACGAAAGCAGGATCGCTGTGCCTGTCCCCGAGCCCGCCCGCGGGCTGCGTGTCGCACTGCTGGGCTGTGGCGTCGTGGGCACCGAGGTGGCCCGGATGCTGCTGGAGCAGGGCACCGATCTCGCCGCGCGCGCCGGCGCCCCGTTGGAGCTCGCCGGTATCGCCGTGCGCGACGCGAGCCGACCGCGCGACGCTGCCATCCCGCGCGCCCTCCTGACCGAGGACGCCGAGTCGCTCGTCGCCGGCGCGGACATCGTGATCGAGGTGATGGGCGGCCTCGAGCCGGCGCGTGGCCTGCTGCTGCGCGCGATCGAGGGCGGCGCCGCGGTCGTCACCGCCAACAAGGCACTGCTCGCGGTGGACGGCCCGACGCTGTACAAGGCCGCGGACTCGGCCGGCGTCGACATCTACTACGAGGCCGCGGTCGCGGGCGCCATCCCGATCGTGCGGCCCGTGCGGGAGTCTCTCGCGGGCGACCACGTGCGGCGCGTGCTCGGCATCGTCAACGGCACCACCAACTACGTGCTCGACCAGATGGCCACGGGTGGCCTCGACCTGGACGGCGCGGTCCGGCAGGCCCAGGAGCTCGGCTACGCCGAGGCGGACCCGACGGCCGACGTCGACGGGTACGACGCCGCGGCCAAGGCCGCGATCCTGGCGAGCCTCGCCTTCCACACCCGCGTCTCGGCCGACGACGTGGCCCGCGAGGGCATCCGCGGCATCACGTCGGACGACGTCGCGTGGGCCGCCCGGACGGGTCACGCCGTGAAGCTGCTGGCCATCGCCGAGCAGACCGGGGAGGGCGTCTCCGTGCGCGTGCACCCGGCCCTGGTGCCGATCGACCACCCCCTGGCGGGCGTGAAGGGCGCGTTCAACGCGGTCTTCGTGGAGGCCGACGGCGCCGGCCCCCTCATGTTCTACGGCCAGGGCGCCGGCGGCCGTCCGACGGCGTCCGCCGTGGTCGGTGACGTCGTCTCTGCGGCCCGGCACCGCGTGCTCGGTGGCAAGGGGCCGCAGGAGTCCACGTACGCGGCCCGTCCCCTGCTGCCGCCCGACGCCGCGGTGACCCGGTACCAGGTCCGCCTGCGCGTCGCGGACCTGCCGGGCGTCCTCGCCCAGGTGGCCGGCGTCGTCGGCGACCACGGCGTGTCGATCGACACCGTGCGCCAGACGGGCCCCTCCGAGGGCACCGCCGAGCTGGTCCTGACCACCCACGCCGCCCGTGAGGCGTCGCTGGCCGCCACCATCGCGGCGGTCCGCACGCTCGAACCGGTCCGCGAGATCACGTCCGTCCTGAGAGTCGAAGGCTGAACCGTGCCCGTGCTGCCCGCTGAACCGAACCTGCCGTCCGCCGCCGGCCCCACCTCGCGCCTGTGGCGCGGCGTGATCGCCGAGTACGCCGACCGTCTGCCCGCGCACCTGCAGGAGCGTGTCGTGACGCTCGGGGAGGGCGGCACGCCCCTCGTCCCGGCGCCCGCCCTGTCGGAGCGCACGGGGGCCGACGTGTACGTCAAGGTCGAGGGCATGAACCCGACGGGCTCGTTCAAGGACCGGGGGATGACCACCGCGATCTCGGCCGCCGCCGGGCGGGGTGCCCAGGCCGTGGTGTGCGCCTCGACGGGCAACACCTCGGCGTCGGCCGCCGCGTACGCGACGCGCGCGGGCATGGTCTGCGCCGTGCTCGTGCCGGACGGCAAGATCGCCATGGGCAAGCTCAGCCAGGCCGTCGCGCACGGCGCACGCCTGCTGCAGGTGGACGGCAACTTCGACGACTGCCTCGTCGCCGCCCGCAAGCTCGCCGACACCCACCCGGTCGAGCTCGTGAACTCCGTGAACCCGGACCGGATCCAGGGTCAGAAGACCGCGGCGTTCGAGATCGTGGACGCTCTGGGCGACGCGCCGGACATCCACGTGCTGCCCGTCGGCAACGCCGGGAATATCGCGGCCTACTGGAAGGGTTTCACGGAGTACGCCGACGCGGGCGTGGCGAGCCGGACCCCCACGGTATGGGGCTTCCAGGCAGCCGGCGCCGCCCCGATCGTCAAGGGCCACCCCGTCGACGAGCCGGACACGATCGCCACCGCGATCCGTATCGGCAACCCCGCCTCCTGGCAGCTCGCCGAGGAGGCCCGGGACTCGTCGGGCGGTGTCATCGAGGCCGTGACCGACGAGCAGATCCTCGCGGCGCACCGGATCCTCTCGGCCGAGGTCGGCGTGTTCGTCGAGCCGGCGTCCGCGGCCGGTGTCGCGGGTCTCCTGGCGCGGCACGAGCGCGGCCTGGTCCCCGCGGGGGCGCGGATCACGATCACGGTGACCGGCCACGGGCTCAAGGACCCGGGCTGGGCGCTGCGTACGCCCGACGGCGGCGAGGTGGAGCCCGTACGGGTCTCCGCCGACGTCGTCTCGATCGCCGACGCGCTGTCGCTCTGATGCAGCTCGGCGCCGACCACGTGCGGGTCAGGGTGCCCGCCACCAGCGCGAACCTCGGCCCGGGGTTCGACGCGCTGGGCCTGGCCCTCGCGCTGTACGACGAGGTCGAGGTACGTCTCGTCGCCAGCGACGAGGTGGTCGTCGAGGTCGAGGGCGAAGGTGCGGGCGAGGTGACGCTGGGGGAGGACCACCTCGTGGTCCGTGCCCTGCGCCGCACCATGGACCTTGCCGGGGCCGTCCCGACCGGGATCCACATGACCTGCCACAACGTGATCCCGCACGGCAGGGGGCTCGGGTCGTCGTCCGCCGCCGTGGTGGCGGGCATCGTCGCGGCCCGTGCCCTGCTGGCCGACCCGCGCGCGATCGACGCCGCCACGGTGCTCGCGCTGGCCACGGAGTTCGAGGGACATCCCGACAACGCCGCCCCGGCCATCCAGGGCGGTGCCACCGTCGCGTGGTCCACGCCGGACGGGCCGCGCGCCGTCGGGCTGGACGTGGACCCCGCGATCGAGGCCACGGTGCTGGTCCCGGACGTGCGGCTGGCGACCGCGCGGGCGCGCGCCGCGCTCCCCGCGCGGGTGTCGCACGGCGACGCCGCGTTCACGGCCGGCCGGGCGGCGCTCCTCGTCGAGGCTCTGGCCCGGCGTCCGGAGCTGCTGTTCGACGCGACCGAGGATCGGCTGCACCAGTCCTACCGGGCGGCGGTCCTGGGCGCCTCCAGCGAGCTCCTGCGCGCGCTGCGCGAGGCCGGCGTGCCGGCCACCGTGTCGGGCGCCGGGCCCACGGTCCTGGTGCTCGCCGGGCCGGGTCACCGGGCCGCTCGTGACGAGGTCCTGGCCGACCTGGTGGACGAGACCGCCGGCTGGCGACGGTTGAGTCCGGGGATCGACATGACGGGGGCACGCGCACGGAGAGTTTCCGGAAACACAGGTGCGCTATCGTCCGGCTCGTCAGGTGCAGCCGGTCGTCCGGCGACACACCGTGTCGGACCATGACGTCGGACCATGATCACGGGCAGTACGGGGTGGTAGTATGCAGTGAACCTTCGGGATCGCACGTCCTGAGCCATGGTGGCGGGAACTAGGATTCCTCGGTTCCCCACCGCCTGATCGGCAGAGTTCTGATCCAGTGAACCTCGGCCGCTCATCCGTGCCCGTTGCAGGCCGTGATCTACGGCCACCGCATCTCACGAGAAGGCAGACAACGCCCCCGTCAGCCGTCGTCGTCGTACCACTGATGCGAGGTTTTTCGCGCCTCGGCCGTCACGCGCCGGGCGCCCACTATCCCGCGGCCCGCGATCACGCGACAAGCCGCAGTTCGAGGGGGAAGGGTCCTTCGTGACAGACACCACCGATAACGCTCAGGAAGCCGCCGGCCGTACCGCCGGAGCGCTGAGCAGCATGCGCCTCGCCGAGCTCCAGGCACTCGCCGGAGACCTGGGCGTGAAGGGCACCTCCAGGATGCGTAAGAGCGACCTCGTGGAGACGATCCGCGAGAGGACGGGCGGCGCGACGAAGCGTCCGAGCCGTGCCACCGCCACCGCGGAGCAGCCCGTGACCGACAAGCCCGCCCGCGCCGAGGCCCCGGTCGCCGCCGCCGAGGTCGCCACCTCGGGTGTGCGCGCCGACGCCAACGCCGAGGCCGAGAAGGCCGCGCGCCTGGCCCAGCTCGCCGACGCCGTCGCGGCCCCGCGCGAGCAGGGCGGCCGACGCCGCGGCCAGGGTGCCGCCGACGCCAACGGCGACAAGACTTCCGACGCCCGCAACGGGCAGTCCGGCAACGGCCGGCAGGGCTCGCGCAACGGCGAGCGCGGTGCCGACCGCAACGACCGCGCCGCGCGCGGTGGCGAGCGGAACACCGACCGCAACGCCGACCGTGGCAACGACCGCAACGCCGACCGGAACAACGACCTGGACGACGAGCGCGGTTCGCGCCGCCGTCGCGGGCGTGACCGGGGCCGGGACCGCAAGCGCGGCCGCGGCCGCCAGAGTCCGGACGTGTCGGGCCTCGAGAACGTCGAGGTGCGCGAGGACGACGTGCTGCTGCCCGTCGCCGGCATCCTGGACATCCTCGACAACTACGCGTTCGTGCGGACCTCGGGCTACCTGCCCGGCAACAACGACGTCTACGTGTCGCTGAACCAGGTCAAGAAGGCCGGCCTGCGCCGCGGCGACGCCGTGGTGGGCGCCGTGCGCCAGCCCCGCGAGGGCGAGGAGCCGCCGCAGCAGCCGACCGGCCGCAACGCCAAGGTCAACAAGTTCAACGCCCTGGTGCGCCTGGACACCGTGAACGGCATGACGCCGGAGGAGGCGCGCGAGCGCCCCGAGTTCACCAAGCTCACGCCCCTGTACCCCCAGGAGCGGCTGCGCCTGGAGAACCCCGAGGCGACCAAGCTGACGCCGCGCGTCATCGACATCGTCGCGCCGATCGGCAAGGGCCAGCGCGGCCTGATCGTCGCCCCGCCCAAGGCCGGCAAGACGCTGATGATGCAGCAGATCGCCAACGCGATCACCACCAACAACCCTGAGGTCCACCTCATGGTCGTGCTGGTGGACGAGCGCCCGGAAGAGGTCACCGACTTCGAGCGCTCGGTCAAGGGCGAGGTCATCTCCTCGACGTTCGACCGGCACGCCTCGGACCACACGCTGGTCGCCGAGCTCGCCATCGAGCGGGCAAAGCGTCTGGTCGAGCTGGGCCAGGACGTCGTGGTGCTGCTCGACGGCATCACCCGCCTGTCGCGCGCCTACAACCTGGCCGCCCCGGCGTCGGGCCGCATCCTGTCGGGTGGTGTGGACGCCGCGGCGCTCTACCCGCCGAAGAAGTTCTTCGGTGCCGCCCGCAACATCGAGGACGGCGGTTCGCTGACGATCCTCGCGACGGCCCTGGTCGAGACCGGCTCGAAGATGGACGAGGTGATCTTCGAGGAGTTCAAGGGCACGGGCAACATGGAGCTGCGCCTGTCGCGGTCCCTGGCCGAGAAGCGCATCTTCCCGGCGATCGACGTCAACGGCTCGAGCACGCGGCGCGAGGAGATCCTCATGTCGAAGGACGAGCTCGCGATCGTCTACAAGCTGCGCCGCGTCATGGGCGCGCTCGACCAGACGCAGGCCGCCGAGCTCCTGCTCGGGCAGCTCAAGAAGACCAAGACCAACGTCGAGTTCCTGCTGCACGTGCAGAAGACGACGCCGGGTGGTCTCACCGAGGACGACAACGTCGGCGAGACCGTCTAGCGCCGTCCGGCGGACTCACGTCACACCCCGCCGTGTCGCCCGACCGGGCGACACGGTGGCAGAATGACTGGCTGGCTCGCTGGTTCACGCGCCTGCGGTACTGCAGGGCGACCCAGCGGCATCACACCAAGGAGCACCATGAGGGCTGGAATCCACCCCGAGTACGTCGTCACCCAGGTCACCTGCACCTGCGGTAACACCTTCACCACGCGCAGCACCGAGACGTCCGGCAAGATCAGCGCCGACGTCTGCAGCGCCTGCCACCCGTTCTACACGGGCAAGCAGAAGATCATGGACACCGGTGGCCGCGTGGCCCGGTTCCAGGCGCGCTACGGCAAGAAGACGGCCGACAAGTAGCGACCTCGCAGCGCCGGTGGTCCGGCCCGACAACCTCTCCAGGGGCAGTCGGGAACGGGACCACCGGCGCTGTTGCTTTGCCCGGACCCACCCCTTCCGCTGAGTGCGGGACATTCGCCCTTCCGAGGCGCTGAAATGGGCGAATACCCAGCACTCAACGCCGCTGTACCGAGGAGAGACCGTGAGTGAAGCGTTTGCCGGCGTCGGGCCGCTGCTGAGCGAGCACGCCGAGATCGAGGCGGCGCTGGCCGACCCGGCCGTGCACGCCGACGCCGGGCGCGCCCGGACGCTGGGCCGCCGGTACGCCGAGCTGAACCAGGTGGTCGGCGCCTACCGCGCCTGGGAGCAGGCGCGGGACGACGCCGCGGCCGCCGCGGAGCTCGCCACCGAGGACGCCGGGTTCGCCGAGGAGCTGCCGGGTCTGCAGGAGGCGGAGGCGGTCGCGGAGGAGAAGCTGCGCCGCGTGCTGGTCCCGCGCGACCCGGACGACGGCCGCGACGTGATCCTCGAGATCAAGGCCGGCGAGGGCGGCGAGGAGTCGGCGCTGTTCGCGGGCGACCTGCTGCGCATGTACCTGCGCTACGCCGAGCAGCGCGGCTGGTCCACGCAGCTCCTGG
Source organism: Promicromonospora thailandica (assembly GCF_024171955.1). Classification (GTDB taxonomy): domain Bacteria; phylum Actinomycetota; class Actinomycetes; order Actinomycetales; family Cellulomonadaceae; genus Promicromonospora; species Promicromonospora thailandica. The sequence continues at coordinate 126,982 of NZ_JAMTCS010000011.1, forward strand.
AGGCCACCGAGTCGGACCTCGGCGGGTACAAGGACGTGCAGGTCGCGATCAAGGCGAAGAACGTCCAGGGACCCGAGGACGGCGTGTGGCACAGCCTCAAGTACGAGGGCGGCGTGCACCGCGTGCAGCGCGTCCCGGTCACCGAGTCGCAGGGCCGCATCCACACGTCCGCCGCGGGTGTGCTGGTGTTCCCCGAGGTGGACGACCCGGGCGAGCTCGAGATCGACCAGAACGACCTGCGTATCGACGTCTACCGCTCCTCCGGGCCCGGCGGGCAGTCGGTCAACACCACCGACTCCGCGGTACGCATCACGCACCTGCCCACGGGCATCGTGGTCTCGATGCAGAACGAGAAGTCGCAGCTCCAGAACCGTGAGCAGGCGATGCGCGTGCTGCGCGCGCGGCTGCTCGCCGCGCAGCAGGAGGCCGCCGCCGCCGAGTCGGCCGAGCTGCGCCGCTCGCAGGTGCGCACCGTGGACCGGTCCGAGCGGATCCGCACCTACAACTTCCCCGAGAACCGCATCGCCGACCACCGCACCGGGTACAAGGCGTACAACCTCGACCAGGTGCTCGACGGCGACCTGGGTCCCGTCGTCCGGTCGGCCATCGACGCCGACGAGGCCGCGCGCCTCGCCGAGGCCTCCGGTGCGTGACCTGACGGCCGGTCTGGCGCCGCGCGCCGCCGTCGGGCAGGCTCGTGCCGTGGCCGGAGGAGCGCGATGAGCGCGGAGCTGTCGAGGTGGGCGCGGGACGAGCTGGCCGGCGCGGGGGTGCCGTCACCGCGGGCCGACGCGGAGGCGCTGCTGGCGCACGTGCTCGGCGTGGACCGGTCCGAGGTGCGCCGGCTGGCGATCCTGGGGCGCGACGTCCCGGAGCCGGCCGCCCGCGAGTTCCGTGCGCTGGTCGCCCGGCGCGCCGCGCGCGAGCCGCTGCAGCACCTCACCGGCCGCGCCGCGTTCCGCCACCTCGAGCTGGCCGTGGGGCCGGGCGTCTTCGTGCCGCGGCCCGAGACCGAGGAGGTGGCGCAGGTCGCCGTCGACGAGGCCGCGAAGGTGACGGCCGAGCGGGACGGCGCGGGCGCCGTCGTCGTCGACCTGTGCACCGGCTCCGGAGCCATCGCGCTGGCCGTCGCCACCGAGGTGCCCGGCACGCGGGTGCACGCCGTCGAGCTGGACAAGGACGCGCACGCCTGGGCCGCCCGCAACGTCGACGCGCTGAGCGCGCTCGCGGCCGGGCGCGACCCGGCCGAGCCGGCCGGCCCGGACGGCGAGCCGCCCGCCCGGATCGTCCGGCTGGTCAAGGGGGATGCCCGCACCGCCCTGTACGGGATCGACGGGACGGCCGACGTCGTCGTGTCCAACCCGCCGTACGTGCCGTCGGACGCCGTGCCCACCGACCCCGAGGTCGCCCGGCACGACCCGGCCGTCGCGCTGTACGGGCTCGGCCCCGACGGCCTGGAGGTGCCGCGCGGCATCACGGCGGCCGCCGCCCGCCTGCTGCGGCCCGGCGGGCTGTACGTCATGGAGCACGCCGAGGTCCAGGCGGAGGCGGCCCGCGCGATGGTGGCCGCGGCGCTGGACCCCGACGGCCGGCCGGCGTTCGCCGAGCCCGAGACCCGCAAGGACCTGACCGGCCGGCCCCGCATGGTCGTCGCGCGCCGCGTCGTCCCCGAACCGTGAAAGACTGGTCCGCGTGAGTGTGCCTGTGCAGCCCGTGCTCGACGCCACCGACCCCCAGACCTGGGGCCCCGCGATCGACGAGGCAGTGAATGCGATCTCCCGCGGCGGCCTCGTGGTGCTGCCCACCGACACCGTGTACGGCATCGGCGCCGACGCGTTCGACAAGGAGGCCGTCGCCGCCCTGCTGGCGGCCAAGGGCCGCGGCCGGCAGATGCCGCCGCCGGTCCTGGTCGGGGAGGTGGCGACCCTCGACGGCCTGGCCACCGACGTACCCGAGGACGCCCGCCGGCTGGTCGAGGCCTTCTGGCCCGGTGGGTTCACCGTGATCCTGCGCGCGCAGCCGTCGCTGCAGTGGGACCTCGGCGACACCGGTGGCACCGTCGCGCTGCGCATGCCGGACCACCCGGCGGCGCTCGCGCTGCTCAAGCGCACCGGCCCGCTGGCCGTGTCCAGCGCCAACAGGTCGGGCAGCCCGGCGGCCCAGGACGTCGCGGACGCCCGCGACCAGCTCGGCGAGTCGGTAGCGGTCTACCTCGACGGCGGCCAGGCGCCCGGCGGTGTCGCGTCGACGATCGTCGACGCGACCGGCCCGGCCCTCCGGGTCGTGCGCGAGGGTGCCGTGCCGCTGGACGAGCTGCGCCGCGTCGCCGACGTCGAAGGCCTCCAGGACCTGCCCGAGGCGGGGCCGGACCAGGCCGCGGCGGGTGACCCGGAGGACGACGAGTGAGGGTGTACCTGCTCCTGATGCTCGTGGCCGCCGCGGTCACGTTCCTGACCACGCCCTTCGCCCGCTGGGTGGCCCTGAAGACCTCGGCGATCTCGGCCGTGCGCTCCCGTGACGTGCACCTGGTGCCCACGCCGCGGCTCGGCGGGCTGGCCATGCTGATCGGCATGGTCGTCGCGGTGCTGCTGGCCTCCCGGATGCCGTTCCTGTCCGGGGTCTTCGAGCCCGGCGAGGTCTCCCAGGTGTGGGGGATCGTGGGCGGCGCGGCGATCGTGTGCGGCCTGGGCTGGGCCGACGACAAGTGGGACCTGGACTGGGTCACCAAGCTGGCCGGTCAGGTGCTGGCGGCCGGCTTCATGGCCCTGCAGGGCGTCCAGCTGATCTCGCTGCCGATCGCCGGGACGACGATCCCGTCGTCGCGCATGTCGCTCGTGGCGACGGTGCTCGTGGTCGTGGTCGCGATGAACGCCGTGAACTTCGTGGACGGCCTCGACGGCCTCGCGGCCGGGCTCATCGCGATCGGCGGCACCGCGTTCTTCCTCTACACCTACCGGCTGACGGCCGAGGCCACGCCGGACGACTTCGCCAGCCTGGCCTCGCTCATGCTCGCGGTCATGGTCGGCGTCTGCGTCGGCTTCCTGCCGCACAACTTCCACCCCGCGCGCATCTTCATGGGCGACGCCGGCTCCATGCTGATCGGCCTGGTCATGGCCGGCGCCGCGATCACCGTGACCGGCAACGTCCAGCCCGACGTCATGACGGGCGCGCAGGCCCTGCCCGCGTTCATCACGCTGCTGCTCCCGGTCGCGGTGCTCACGCTCCCGCTGCTCGACATGGGGCTGGCGGTGATCCGGCGGCTCGCGGCCGGCAAGTCGCCCATGGCGCCCGACCGCATGCACCTGCACCACCGCATGATGGACCTGGGCCACTCGCACCGCCGCGCCGTCGTGATCCTGTACGTCTGGACCGCGGTGTTCGCGTTCAGCGCCGCCGCGCTGGTCCTGTGGGACTGGGAGATCGTGCTGGTCTGGACCACCGTGTTCGTCGTCGTCGCGCTGCTGGCCACGCTCGGCCCGCTGCGTCACCGCGGCCGCTTCCTGGACGACGACGTGGCGCTGTCGGGGCAGGTGCCGAAGGTACCGGCCGGTGTCGGCGCGCCCGTGACGGCCCAGAGCGCGGACGCCACCCCCATCAAGGAGACCATCGAATGACCGAGCAGGTACCCGACGCCACCCACGCCTCGCGCGGCGCCGAGCAGACGATGCTCCGCAGCGCCCTGCGCGACAGCCTGCTGCTCGTGGCGGGTCTCGCCGTGCTGGGCTCGCTCGTGGGTCTCCTCGTCGCGGGCGTGCCCGGCCTCTGGGGCGCCCTGATCGGCGCGGCCCTGGCCGCGTTCTTCTGCGGGGCCACGGTGCTGTCGATGCTGTGGACGGTGGGCAAGGGCGCCGTCACCATGGGCGCCGTGGTCATGGGCGGCTGGATCGCCAAGATGGTGGTGCTCATCGTGGTCATGGCGGTGCTGACGCAGTTCGACTTCTACGACCGCGTCGTGCTGTTCGTGGTGCTCCTGCTGGGTGCCGTGGGCTCCGCGCTGCTCGACTACCGGGCCGTCAAGAACGCCCGTGTCACGTACGTCGACCCGGACGCGGGTGCCTGACGGCACACCATGGCGTCGCGCTGGCCGGGCGCGAGGTTGCGCAATAAGTCACAAGGGGCTGCGCCATGCCGTTCCACGGCCAGATTCACGCCTCACATAGGTTAGGCTTACGACGAATCCATGACGGCCAGGCCCGATGGCGCGCCCGTTCCGCCCCTATGCGGTGACGCGCGCAGGGCCTAATGACCACCTGGGAGTCCTTCTGTCCACGTATGCGACGTCCGCCATCCTCGCCGCCGCCGAAGGCCACGAGGGTGAGGGCGGCTTCCACACGCCGTCGATCGCCGACTTCTTCCCGTCCGGCATCCTCTTCGAGGGCACCATCTTCCAGATCGACCGCATCTGGATCATCCGCATCGTCGCCACGCTGGTGCTGCTGTCGGTCTTCGTGATCGCCGCGCGCCGCGCGAAGGTGGTGCCGGGTCGGTTCCAGGCCGGTGTCGAGTACCTGCTCGACTTCGTCCGGGTGCAGATCGGCGAGGAGATCCTGGGCAAGGAGAACGCCCGGCGGTTCGTGCCCATGCTCACCACTATCTTCCTGACCATCCTGGCGTTCAACGTCACGAGCGTGATACCGGGCCTGAACCTGGCCGGTACCTCGCGCATCGGCGTGCCGCTGCTGCTCGCGCTCTGGGTGTTCGTCACCTACTGGGCCGTCGGCATCCGCAAGCACGGTCTGGGCGGCTACCTCAAGGCGAACCTGTTCCCGCCGGGGGTGCCGTGGCCGATCTACTTCATCCTGACGCCCATCGAGCTGCTCCAGCTGGTGATCATCCGGCCGGGCTCGCTCGCGGTGCGACTCGTCGCCAACATGGTGGCCGGGCACATCATGCTCGTGCTCTGCTTCGCGGCGACCCAGTTCTTCCTGATCGACTCGGCCGGCAGCGGCCTGATGGCGTTCGGCGTGCTCACGCTCCCGGCCGGCATCTTCGTGACGCTGTTCGAGCTCCTGGTCGCGTTCCTGCAGGCGTACATCTTCGCGCTGCTGGCCGCGGTCTACATCAACATGTCGCTGGAGGAGGGGCACTGACGGTGCTCGCTCCTCCGGGCGGCGCTGCATAGCTTCACCTGGAAAACCCGCGACGGGCGCACCAGCGCCTTCGCACACCACGCGACGCCGGACCACACCGGTCCGGCGCCCAACGGAAGGAAGACGCAAGTGGACGTCACCACTCTCGCCGAGGTCACCGGTAACCTGAACGCTGTCGGCTACGGCCTCGCCGCCACCGGCCCGGGTATCGGTCTCGGCATCCTGATCGGCAAGACCATCGAGGGCATGGCTCGCCAGCCCGAGGTCGCCGGCCAGCTCCGCGCCACCATGTTCCTGGGTGTCGCCTTCGTCGAGGTGCTCGCGCTTCTCGGCCTGGTCGCCGGCTTCCTCTTCCCCGCCGCGTGATGGCTGCGCTCCCGGGCGCTGCCGCCGTACTGGCAGCAGACGAGGAGCCCGCGGGCATCGAGCTGTTCCTGCCCGCCGGGTACGACCTGCTCTGGTCGACCGTGATCCTCGTGGTCATCGCGGCCGTGTTCTACAAGGTCGTGCTCCCCTCGATGAACAAGGTGCTCGACGAGCGCGCCACGCTCATCGAGGGCGGCATCGAGAAGGCCGCGGCCGCGCAGAAGCAGGCCGACGAGGCGCTGGCGCAGCAGCAGCAGCTGCTCGCCGAGGCGCGCGCCGACGCCGCGCAGGTCCGCGAGGAGGCGCGTGCCGAGGGCACCGCCATCGTCAAGGAGCTGCGCGCCAAGGCGAACGAGGAGGCGGAGCGCATCACCGAGACGGCGCACCGCCAGATCGAGGCCGAGCGGCAGTCCGCCGTCGTCTCGCTGCGTACCGAGGTCGGGTCGCTCGCGACCGAGCTCGCGTCGAAGATCGTGGGCGAGTCCCTCGAGGACTCGGCCCGGCAGTCGCGTGTGGTGGACCGGTTCCTCGACGAGCTCGAGGCGAGCCAGGCCGTCGCCAACAGCAGCACGGCAAGCAAGGAGGCGTGATGCGGGGAACGAGCGGGGCATCGCTGAAGGCGGCGCAGGAGCGCTTCGAGCCGGTCCTGCGTGCCGCGGGTGCGGACGCGCTGGCGCTGGGTGAGCAGCTGCTCACCCTGGTGTCGGCGCTGGACGACTCGGCCGCGCTGCGCCGCTCGCTCGCCGACCCGTCGCGCGAGGGCGAGGCGAAGGCCGCCCTGGTGGCCCGCCTCCTGGGCGGCTTCGACGAGCGCGTCGTCGACCTGGTGTCCGGCCTGGTCCGGGACCGCTGGTCGGACGACGCGGACCTGACCGACGCCGTCGAGCGTCTCGGCGTCGACGCCGTGCTGGCGTCCGCCGAGGCGCGCGGGACGCTGGAGGCCGTCGAGGACGAGCTGTTCCGGATCACCCGGTCGCTCGTCGGTCAGCGGGAGGCCAAGCAGGCGCTCTCGGACGCCACGACGGCACCCGAGCGCCGCGTCGCCCTCGTGGACGCGCTGGTCGCCGGCAAGGTGGACGCCGTCACGCAGACCCTGGTCCAGCGGGCGACGTCGTCGCTGCGCGGCCGGCGGTTCGTGCAGACGCTGGGCTGGTACGGCGAGGTCGCGGCGGAGCGCCGTTCGCGCCTGGTCGCCAACGTGACCAGCGCGACCGTCCTGACCCGCGAGCAGGAGGCGCGCCTCGGCGCCATCCTCCAGCGCTCGTACGGCAAGGCCGTGCAGCTGAACGTCACCGTGGACCCGGCCGTCGTCGGGGGCATGCGCATCCAGGTCGGCGCGGACGTCGTCGACTCCACCGTCCTGTCGCGCCTTGCCGACGCCTCGCGTCGTCTGGCCGGCTGAAAACGTGAACAAGAACCTTCCGCCGCGGCTCTCGCGGCCACGACAGGAGAAGAGCAATGGCTGAGCTGACGATCCGGCCGGACGAGGTCCGGGCCGCACTGGACAGCTTCGTGAAGGCCTACGAGCCCCAGGAAGCGGTCACCGAGGAGGTGGGCCGCGTCGCGTACGCCGCGGACGGCATCGCCCGCGTCGAGGGCCTCCCGGGCGTGATGGCCAACGAGCTGCTGCGCTTCGAGGACGGCACGCTCGGCCTCGCGCAGAACCTGGACGTCCGTGAGATCGGTGTCGTCGTCCTCGGCGAGTTCACCGGCATCGAGGAGGGCCAGGAGGTCCGCCGCACCGGTGACGTGCTGTCGGTGCCCGTGGGCGAGGGCTACCTCGGCCGCGTCGTCGACCCGCTGGGCAACCCGGTGGACGGCCTCGGCGCCATCGAGACGGAGGGCACCCGTGCCCTGGAGCTGCAGGCGCCGGGCGTCATGCAGCGCAAGTCGGTGCACGAGCCCCTGCAGACGGGCATCAAGGCGATCGACTCGATGATCCCGATCGGCCGTGGTCAGCGTCAGCTGATCATCGGCGACCGCCAGACCGGCAAGACGGCGATCGCGGTCGACACCATCATCAACCAGAAGGCGAACTGGGAGAGCGGCGACCCGAGCAAGCAGGTCCGCTGCATCTACGTCGCCGTCGGTCAGAAGGGCTCGACCATCGCCTCCGTGCGTGGCGCGCTCGAGGAGGCCGGCGCCCTGGAGTACACGACGATCGTCGCGGCTCCCGCGTCCGACCCGGCCGGCTTCAAGTACCTGGCCCCGTACACCGGCTCGGCCATCGGCCAGCACTGGATGTACTCGGGCAAGCACGTCCTGATCATCTTCGACGACCTGTCGAAGCAGGCCGAGGCCTACCGTGCCGTGTCGCTGCTGCTGCGCCGCCCGCCGGGCCGCGAGGCCTACCCGGGTGACGTCTTCTACCTGCACTCCCGCCTGCTGGAGCGTTGCGCCAAGCTGAGCGACGAGCTGGGTGCGGGGTCGATGACGGGTCTGCCGATCATCGAGACGAAGGCGAACGACGTGTCGGCGTACATCCCGACGAACGTCATCTCGATCACCGACGGTCAGATCTTCCTGCAGTCCGACCTCTTCAACGCCGACCAGCGCCCGGCCGTGGACGTCGGTATCTCGGTGTCCCGCGTCGGCGGTGACGCGCAGATCAAGGCGATGAAGAAGGTCTCCGGCACGCTGAAGCTGGAGCTGGCGCAGTTCCGGTCGCTCGAGGCGTTCGCGATGTTCGCGTCCGACCTCGACGCGTCCTCCCGCGCCCAGCTGCAGCGCGGCGCCGTGCTGACCGAGCTGCTCAAGCAGCCGCAGTACACGCCGTACGCGGTCGAGGACCAGGTCGCCATGGTGTGGGCCGGTACCAAGGGCAAGCTCGACGACGTCCCCGTCGAGGACGTGCGGCGTTTCGAGTCCGAGCTGCTGGACCACCTGCGGCGCAAGACCGACGTGCTGTCGACCATCCTGGAGACGGGCAAGCTGGAGTCGGACACGGAGGAGGCGCTCGGCGCCGCCGTCGACGACTTCCGGGCCGGTTTCCAGCGCGGTGACGGCACGGCGCTCGTCGGCGGTGACGTCGAGGGTGACGTGGACGTCCAGCAGGAGCAGATCGTCGTCAAGAAGAAGGCCTGACCGTGGCCGGTGGAGCTCAGCGCATCTACAAGGCGCGGATCAAGTCGACGCAGTCGCTGAAGAAGATCTTCCGCGCGCGCGAGCTGATCGCGGCTTCCCGCATCGGCAAGGCCAGGGCCGCGGCCGCGGCGGCGGCACCGTACGCGCAGGCGATCACCCGCGCGGTGTCCGCCGTCGCGTCGCACACCGACGTCGACCACCCGCTCACGCGGGAGGAGGGCGGCAACCGCGCCGCCGTGCTCGTGGTGTCCTCGGACTCCGGCATGGCCGGGTCCTACCCGATGGCGATCGTCCGTGAGGCCGAGAAGCTCGTCGGTCAGCTCACGTCCGAGGGCAAGGAGGTCTGGCTCTACGTGGCCGGCCGCCGTGCGATCACGTACTACGCCTTCCGCGGGCGGGAGCTGACCAAGACCTGGTCCTACGGGTCGGAGAAGCCGACGCCGGAGGCCGCGCGGGACATCGCGGAGACGCTGCTGGAGGTGTTCCTCGCGGACGAGCCGGAAGGCGGCGTCAGCGAGCTGCACGTGGTCTCCACGCAGTTCGTCAACATGGTGACCCAGCGGACCCGGGTGGTGCGCATGCTGCCGCTCGAGGTGGTCGAGGGCGTGAGCGAGGCCGAGGAGCACGAGGCCCTGCCGCTCTACGACTTCGAGCCGTCGCCGGAGGCGGTCCTCGACGAGCTGCTGCCGCGGTACGTGGAGCAGCGCATCTACGCGATGCTGCTCGACGCCGCGGCCTCCGAGCTCGCCGCCCGCCAGCGTGCCATGCACACGGCGACGGACAACGCCGAGGACCTGATCCGCACGTACACCCGACTGGCCAACCAGGCCCGCCAGGCCGACATCACCCAGGAGATCAGCGAGATCGTCTCCGGTGCCGACGCCCTGGCGTCCTGAACAGACCGAACAGACTCCCCGCCGGAGGACCCTCCGGCCCACCGAAGCGAGGCAAGTATGACCGCCACCACCGTGGAAGCCACGGTCGAGCACACGAGCGGGCCGGCGACCGGCCGGGTCGCTCGCGTGATCGGCCCCGTCGTGGACATCGAGTTCCCCGAGGACGCGATCCCCGACATCTACAACGCGCTCACCGTCGAGATCGACCTGTCGAACCAGGGCGAGAGCGAGAACAAGTTCACGCTGACCCTCGAGGTGGAGCAGCACCTGGGCGACTCCCTGGTGCGCGCCATCGCGCTCAAGCCGACCGACGGTCTGGTCCGCGGCGCCGTGGTGACCGACACGGGCGAGCCCATCAGCGTGCCCGTCGGCGACATCACCAAGGGCAAGGTCTTCAACGTGACCGGCGAGGTCCTGAACCTCGCCGAGGGCGAGCGGTTCGAGGTCACCGAGCGCTGGCCGATCCACCGCAAGGCGCCGGCCTTCGACCAGCTCGAGTCGAAGACCCAGATGTTCGAGACGGGCATCAAGTCCATCGACCTGCTGACCCCGTACGTGCAGGGTGGCAAGATCGGTCTCTTCGGTGGTGCGGGCGTCGGCAAGACGGTCCTCATCCAGGAGATGATCCAGCGTGTGGCCCAGGACCACGGCGGTGTGTCGGTGTTCGCCGGTGTCGGCGAGCGCACCCGTGAGGGCAACGACCTGATCGGTGAGATGGAGGAGGCGGGCGTCTTCGACAAGACGGCGCTCGTGTTCGGCCAGATGGACGAGCCGCCGGGGACGCGTCTGCGCGTGGCCCTGTCGGCCCTGACGATGGCGGAGTACTTCCGTGACGTGCAGCAGCAGGACGTGCTGCTGTTCATCGACAACATCTTCCGCTTCACGCAGGCCGGTTCCGAGGTCTCCACGCTGCTCGGCCGCATGCCGTCCGCCGTGGGCTACCAGCCGAACCTCGCCGACGAGATGGGCCTCCTCCAGGAGCGCATCACCTCGACGCGTGGTCACTCCATCACGTCGCTGCAGGCCATCTACGTGCCGGCTGACGACTACACCGACCCGGCCCCGGCCACGACGTTCGCCCACCTGGACGCCACGACCGAGCTCTCGCGCGAGATCGCGTCGAAGGGTCTGTACCCGGCGATCGACCCGCTGGCCTCGACGTCCCGCATCCTCGATCCGCGCTACGTGGGCCAGGAGCACTACGACGTCGCGACCCGCGTGAAGTCGATCCTGCAGCGCAACAAGGAGCTGCAGGACATCATCGCCATCCTCGGTGTGGACGAGCTCTCGGAGGAGGACAAGACGGTCGTCGCGCGTGCGCGTCGCATCGAGCAGTTCCTCTCCCAGAACACCTACATGGCCGAGAAGTTCACGGGTGTGGTGGGCTCGACAGTGCCTCTGTCGGAGACCATCGAGGCGTTCAAGAAGATCGCGGACGGCGAGTTCGACCACATCGCCGAGCAGGCCTTCTACAACATCGGTGGACTCGAGATGCTCGAGGAGAACTGGGCCCGTATCCAGAAGGAGTACGGGGCCTGACGCCTCGGACATCCTCCGTGCGTGATGCCGCCCCGCTGGACGTGCCAGAATCGGGCGACCCGGCAGGGGCGGCATCACGCCCGCTACATCGGAAGGAGCTCTCGTGGCAGAGCTGAGCGTGGACCTCGTGTCCCGCGACCGTAAGGTCTGGAGCGGTGCGGCGGTCCAGGTGAGCGCACCGTCCGCGGACGGTCAGGTGGGCATCCTGGCGAACCACACGCCGCTGCTCGCCGTGCTGCGCCCGGGCACGGTCAAGGTGGAGACGACGTCGGGGACGGCCCTGGAGGCCCAGGTCACCGGCGGTTTCGTCTCCGTGGACGACAACCTCGTCACCCTCGTGGTCGACGAGATCTCCCTGGTCTGAGGGAGGGGCGCGGGTGCCGGGCGTCATATGGATCGCAATCGCGGTGCTCGGCGCGCTCGCGCTCGTGCTCGCAGCGGGTATCTCCCGGTTGCGGGCGCTCTCCCGCAGGGTGGGCTCGTTCAGCTGCAACGCCCGGCCGACCGGTAACCCCGAGGGTTCCTGGACGCCGGGCATCGCGCAGTACGCGGTGGGCCGGATCGAGTGGTGGCGGTGCTGGTCGCTGTCGCCCCGTCCGGCCCGCACGTGGTACCGCGAGCGGCTCACGGTGACGGGCCGCACCCCGCTGGACCCCGACGAGCGTGGTCAGGGCGACCACTACCTCGTCCAGTGCCGGTACGACGGGCTCGACTTCGAGCTCGACCTCGCCGCCGGCGACTACTTCGGCCTCGCCTCCTGGCTCGAGGCCGCCCCTCCCGGACGACAGGATCTGGTTCTCTGATGCGGCTGGTCGTCGCCGACTGCTCCGCCCTCTACACGGGCCGCCTGACCGCGATGCTGCCGCAGGCCACCCGCCTGCTCGTGGTCAAGGCCGACGGCAGCGTGCTCATCCACTCCGACGGTGGCTCGTACAAGCCGCTGAACTGGATGAGCCCGCCCTGCACGCTGACGGTGCGTGCGCCGTCCGAGGAGGCCGCCGAGCGGGGCGTCACCGAGGTCTGGACCGTGCAGCACGCCAAGTCGGACGACCGGCTCGAGGTCGAGCTGTTCACGGTGCACCACGACTCGGCGCACGACCTGGGCATCGACCCGGGCCTGGTGAAGGACGGCGTCGAGGCGCACCTGCAGGAGCTGCTCGCCGAGCAGATCGCCCTGCTGGGCGAGGGCCACACGCTGGTCCGCCGGGAGTACCCGACGGCGATCGGCCCGGTGGACATCCTCGCGCGCGACGCCTCGGGCGCCACCGTCGCGGTGGAGATCAAGCGCCGCGGTGACATCGACGGCGTCGAGCAGCTCACGCGCTACCTCGACCTGCTCAACCGCGACCCCCTGCTGGCCCCCGTGCGCGGCGTCTACGCGGCCCAGGAGATCAAGCCGCAGGCCCGCGTCCTGGCCCATGACCGGGGTATCACGACCCTTCTGCTGGACTACGACCTGATGCGCGGCGCCGACGACCCGACGACCCGCCTCTTCTGACCCCGTTGAGTGCTGGGCATTCGCCCTCTCGTACCGTTTCGAGAGGGCGAGTGTCCAGCACTCAGTGTGTGGGTGGCAGGATGTCCGCATGAGCGAAGTGGTCGTCGTGCGGGGGCGGTTGGTCCGGGAGTCGTCGGTGGTGGACGACGGCGTCGTCGTCGCCTCGGGCGGCCGGGTCGCCGTCGCCGGCTCGGTGGCCGATGCCGTGGCCGCCGGCTTCGGTGCCGACGTCGAGCAGGTTCCGCCCGCACCCGGCACCTACCTGCTGCCGGGCCTCGTGGACCTGCACAACCACGGCGGCGGCGGCGCCTCGTTCCCCGACGTCACCACGGCGGAGCAGGCGCTGCCCGGTGTGCTGGAGCACCGGCGCCACGGCACGACCACGCTGCTCGCGTCGCTCGTGACCGCCCAGCCGGCCGTGCTGCTGGAGCGCGCGGCGGTCCTGGCGGAGCTCGCGGAGGCCGGCGAGATCGAGGGCCTGCACGCCGAGGGCCCGTTCCTGTCGCACCGCCGACGGGGCGCCCACAACCCGGCTGACCTGCAAGAAGGCAGTGCGGAACTGGTGCGGGACCTGGTGCGGGCGGCGCGCGGGCACCTGCGCACCATGACCGTCGCGCCCGAGGTGCCCGGCGTCGTCGGACCCGGGGGCGTGGCCGAGGCCCTGGTCGAGGCGGGCGTGCTGCCCTCCCTGGGGCACACCGACGGCACCACCGAGCAGGCCGAGACGCTGATCGCGCAGGTGAGGGCGGGGCTGGCCGCGGCGGGCGGGGCGATCGGCCCGCTGACCGCGACGCACCTGTTCAACGGGATGCGCCCCCTGCACCACCGCGCCCCGGGCCCGATCGCGGCCTGCCTGGCCGCGGCCGCCCGGGGCGACATGGCCGTGGAGCTCATCGGGGACGGGGTGCACCTGGACCCCGCCACCGTGCGGTCCGTGTTCGACATGGTGGGCGCCGCGAACGTGGTGCTCGTGACGGACGCGATGGCGGCGGCGGGCGTAGCCGACGGGCGCTACGACCTGGGGCCGATGTCGGTGGAGGTCCGCGAGGGCGTGGCGCGGATCGTCCCGGAGCCGTCGTCCGGCGCGGACGCAGCGGAGGGCGCGATCGCGGGCGGCACGGCGCACCTCGTGGACGTGGTGCGCCTCGCCGTGCGGGCGGGCGTGCCGCTGGTGGACGCCGTGCGGGCCGCGACCGCGGTCCCGGCCCACGTGCTCGGCCTGTCGGGCGAGGTGGGCGCGCTGGTCCCGGGTGCCCGCGCGGACGTGCTCGTCACCGACGCCGACCTGCGCCCCCTGCGGGTGCTCCGGCACGGCGCGGAGGTGTCCGGCGTGGCCGGTTCCCGGGACGACGTCGTTGACACCGACGTCGTCGGCGCGTAACGCCGCGCTGTTAGCGTTCGGAGGTATGACCCCTGTGTTCCAGCCCGGCCAGACCGTGGTACGCCGCGAGATCATGCGCGGCGAGCCGTGGATCGCCATCCCGCAGGTCTGCGTCCAGGACGACGGCGACCTGCTGGTCACCTACACGCCCGGCGGCACCCCGCTGGCCTACCCCGCGTCGGGCACGTTCCCCGTGGGTGAGCACCCGTGGAAGCTCGCCGGCAGCACGGCCTGGCGCGGCCACGGGCGCCTGGACCTGCACTGGACCGGCGTCGAGCACTCGATCTTCCTGTTCTGGGACGGTCCGGAGCGGGCCTTCCAGGGCTGGTACTTCAACCTGGAGGACGCGCCCCGGCGCACGCCCATCGGGTTCGACACGCTCGACCACGAGCTGGACGTGTGGTGGGCCGCCGACGCCGAGACGTACGAGTTCAAGGACGTGGCGGAGTTCGAGGAGACCGGGCCGGCGCGCTACCCGGGTCGGATGGACCAGATCCGCGCCGAGGGGGCCCGGATCGCCCGCCTGCTCGACTCCGGCGAGACCTGGTGGGACAAGGCCTGGGCCGACTGGACGCCCGACCCGTCCTGGCAGCCTCGTGCCCTGCCCGACGGCTGGGAGACCGTGCCGTTCGACGTGCGCTGAGCACGGGTTTCGGCACCGCGCGGAAAGAACGCACATTTCCGGTGGCAACCGAGTTTCCGGGCGCTACCGTCGGAGCGTGCCTTCTCCCGCGTCCGTCCCCAGACCTGTCGCGCCGGGTTCGCCGCCCGCCGGCTCCGCCTACCGTGCGTCGCCCGTCTGGCCGCTGACCACCGAGCGCCTCCGGCTGCGTCCCGTCGTGCCCCAGGACGCCGAGGCCTTCTTCGCCTGGCGGTCGAGCCCCGAGGTCGTGCGCTACATGTACCAGCCGCCGTGGGACCGGGCCGCGGCGGAGCAGAAGCTCCGGGCGTGGTCGGCCGCGCCGTTCGACGACGTGGGCGACGTCATCGTGCTGGCCGTCGAGCGGGACGGCGCCGTCGTCGGCGAGACGATGCTGAAGTGGGCCGCCGGACCGGGGCAGGCGGAGCTCGGCTACGCGATGCGGCCCGACACCGCGGGCCAGGGCCTGGCCACCGAGGCCGCGCGCGCGACCCTCCGGCTGGCCTTCACCACGTACGGGTTCCACCGCGTCTTCGCGCGCATCGACGAGGAGAACACGGCGTCCGTCCGGGTGGCGCAGCGGCTCGGCATGCGGCAGGAGGCCCGGCTGGTGGAGAGCGACGTGCGGGACGGCGTGTGGTCCACCGAGGTCGTGTACGCGCTGCTCGACCGGGAGCTCGTGTAGCGGGCCGGCGTCCGGCGCTCAGCTCGCCGCGGGGCCCGGGGCCGAGCTCTCCCGTTCGGTGAGCACAGGGGCCAGCAGCCTGGTCTCCGACGGCTGGTCGCCGCCGAGGCGGGCCATGACCATGTCGACCGCCACCTTGCCGATGTCCTCAGCGGGCAGGTCGATGCTGGTCATGGGGATCCGCTGGGCCAGCGCGACGTCCGTGGGGCACACCGCCACGACGGACATGTCGGTGCCGACGGTCACGCCCCGTTCGGCCAGGCGCGCCAGCACGTGGGGGAGCGCGGCCTCGTTGTGCACGATGATCCCGGTGGTGTCCGGCGCGGTCGCCAGCAGCGTGTCCACGGCCTGCACCGCGCCCGCCGGCGTCGCGTCGCACGCCTCGACCGTCACGGTCACCCCGGCGCCCCGCGCCTGGTCGCGCAGGCCCCGCATGAGCCGCTCGGCGTAGGACGTGTGCCGCCGCAGCACCTCGGGCGGCGAGCCGATGAGCGCGACGTCGGTGTGCCCCGTCCGCACGAGGTGCCGGACGGCGACCCGGCCCGCCGCCTCGAAGTCGAGGTCCACGCAGCTCAGCCCCTCCGGGTCCTGCGGCAGGCCGATCAGCACGGTGGGCTGCCTGGCGGCGGCGACCACCGGGACGCGCGGGTCGTCGGCCTCGATGTCCATCATGACCAGGGCGTCCACCATGGATCCGCTGGTCACCCGGTCGAGGCCGCCGACGTCGTCCTGGGTCAGGAGCAGCACGTCGTGCTCGAAGTCGCGCGCCCGGGTGACGACCCCGGCGACGAACTGCATGATGACGGGCACGTTCACGCCCACCCGCAGCGGCGCCATCAGGGCGATCACGTTCGTGCGGGCTGAGGCCAGCGCCCGTGCGCCCGCGTGCGGCCGGTAGCCGAGCTTCTCGATGGCCCGCTCCACGCGGGCGCGCGTCGGCGCGGAGATGGTCCGCTTGCCGGACAGCACGTAGGAGACGGTCGAGGTGGATACCCCCGCCGCCTTCGCGACGTCGTCGATCGTTGTCATGGTGCCTCTCACTCGGTCTGGTAGCAGTGTGCCTCACGTGGAGCAAGCGCTTCGACAATGTAGCCCAAGAGGCCGTCAAGAGAGGGGCTGGACATGAGCGATAGCAACGGGCTAGCGTGTTGAACCGCTTCGACAACCCGACCGCTGAGGTTCGGGTGCGGTCCGCGGCGACGTGGAAGACGACGTGGAACCGGCCGCCGTCGGGCACCGAACACCTCAAGGAGATGCGATGAAGCACAAGCGGACACTGACCGCCGCGGCGGCGGCCCTGGCCGGCGCGCTGGCGCTGACCGGCTGCACCGGCCAGAGCGCGGGCGGTGGCGACACCGACGACAGCACCCTGACGATCTGGCACTACGAGAACGAGGACTCGGCGATGGGCCAGGCCTGGGCCAAGGCCATCGAGATCTTCGAGGAGGAGAACCCGGACGTCACCGTCGAGGTCGAGAAGCAGACGTTCGAGCAGATCCAGAAGAACGCCAAGATCGTGCTGACGGGCGACGACGTGCCCGACGTCATGGAGTTCAACAAGGGCAACGCGACCGCCGGCCAGCTCGCCGCGCAGGGTCTGCTCGCCCCGCTCACCGATGCCGCCGAGGAACGCGGCTGGGCCGAGAAGCTGCCCGGCTCGCTCGCGACCACGGCCACGTACGACGAGCAGGGCCTCATGGGCTCGGGCGAGTGGTACGGCGTGCCGAACTACGGCGAGTTCGTGGGCGTGTACTTCAACAAGGACATGTTCGCCGAGCACGACCTGGAGGTGCCGACCACCCTCGACGAGCTCGAGGACGTGCTGGCCGCCTTCAAGGAGGAGGGCATCACGCCCCTGGCCGAGGCCGGCGCCGAGTACCCGCTGGGCCAGCTCTGGTACGAGCTCGTGCTCGCCTACGGCGACCGCGCCCTCGTGGACGACTACCAGCTCTTCGCGAACGACGTGGACTTCCACGACGAGGCGATCACGCAGGCCACCGAGAAGCTCGACGAGTGGATCGAGAAGGGCTACATCGCATCCGACTCGGCGGCGCTGACCGCCGAGGACATGGGCGTCTCGTTCATCGACGGCACCTACCCGCTCATGGTCAGCGGTTCGTGGTGGTTCGGCCGCCTCGCCGCCGAGACGAAGGCCGACTGGGGCCAGTTCAACTTCCCGGGCAACACGCTGCACACCGGCTCGTCCGGCAACCTGTGGGTGGTCCCCGCGAACGCCGACTCCCCGAGCCTGGCCGAGGAGTTCATCGACATCACGCTGCGCCCCGAGGTCCAGAACGTGCTCGCGGCCGAGGGCGGCCTGCCCGTGGCCGGCGACGCCTCGGTGATCGAGGACGAGCGCACCCGCGAGCTGACCGAGAACTTCCAGGCGATCCTCGACGAGGACGGCCTCGCGTACTACCCCGACTGGCCCGTCGCCGGCTACTACGACGTGCTGGTCAGCGAGCTGCAGTCGCTGGTCAACCGGTCCAAGACGCCGGACGAGGTGCTCGACGGGCTGCAGAGCTCGTACGACGAGGGCAAGGCCGACCTGCTCGATGGCTGACACCGCCCTCGCCGACCGGCGTGCGCGGGCGGACCTCCGCCCGCGCACGCCGCGCCGGGCGCGCCGTCGCCCGCAGTGGCTGGGCTACCTGCCCTACCTGCTGCCCGGTGCCGTCGCGTTCGCCGTGGTGATCGGCTACCCGCTGCTGACCAACGTGTACTTCAGCCTGTTCAAGTGGCGCGGCGGCATGGCCCCGCTGCGCTGGTACGGGCTGGGCAACTACGTGGACCTGCTGGGCGACGACAGGTTCTGGACGTCGTTCGGCAACTCGCTGGCGATGATCGTGGCGATGGTGCTCGTGCCCACCCTGCTGGGCCTGGTGCTCGCGGCCGTGCTGTTCGACTACCTCGGCCGCCGGTTCGGTCCCCGCGTCGCGTCCGTGCTGCGGGCCACCTACTACCTGCCGCAGATCCTGCCGGTCGCCGTGGCGGGCGTGCTGTGGAACTGGATCCTGAACTCCCAGACGGGCGCGCTCAACGTGATCCTGCGGGGCATCGGCGTCGGGACACCGCCCAACTGGCTCGGCGACCCGGACACGGCGCTGCCCTCGGTGATGCTCGTGCTCATCTGGGTGCAGATGGGCTACCCGGTGGTCATCTTCATGGCGGCGCTGCAGCGCGTGGACCCGGAGCTCTACGAGGCGGCCGAGCTCGACGGTGCCGGCTGGTGGGACCGGTTCCGGGCCATCACCGTGCCGCAGATCCGTCCGGAGACCTTCGTGGTGACGCTCACCTGCACGGTCGCGGCGCTCAAGGTGTTCGGGCCCATCTACGTGCTCACGCGCGGCGGGCCCGAGAGCTCGACGCTCGTGCCGAGCTACTACTCGTACCTGAACTTCTTCGACAAGTCCCAGGTCGGCTACGGCTCGGCGATCGCGACGGTGCTCACGCTCGTGATCGTCGTCGTCGCCGTGGTCATCCTCGGCCTGCAGAACCGGGCCGAACGACGTGAGAGGGAGGGGATCTGACATGGCCGTCGCCACAGACCCGAGGCCCGCGCAGCTGCGGGCCACCGCCGTCGACTCCCGGTACCGCCGCGGCGCGGCCCGCTGGCTCGTGCTGGCCGCCGCCGTCCTGGTGGGTCTGGCCGTCCTGGCACCGTTCGCGATCATGGTGCTCAACGCCTTCAAGTCGCCGCAGGACTACGCGTCGGGCGGCCCGCTGTCCCTGCCGTCGTCGCTGTACCTCGACGGCGTGGTCGCCTTCTGGGAGCGCACCGAGTTCCCCGTCAAGCTCTGGAACTCGGTGTTCATCTCGGCGGTCGTGGCCGTGGGCGGGGCGCTGCTGTCACTGCTCAACGCGTACGCGATCGGCATCGGCCGCATCAAGGGGCGGCTGTGGATCGTCGCGCTGTTCCTGCTGGCGAACATGCTGCCGCAGGAGGCGCTGATCTACCCGCTGTTCACGATGGCGCAGTCGGTGGGCCTGTCGAACTCGCAGTGGTCGGTGATCATCATCTTCACCGTCATCCAGTCGGCGTTCGGCACGTACCTGCTGTCCTCCGTGCTCGGTACGTTCCCGCCCGCGCTCCTGGAGGCCGCGGCCCTCGACGGCGCAAGCCGGTGGCGCATCCTCTGGCAGGTCGTGTTCCCCATCGTGCGGCCCACGCTCTCGGTGCTGATGATCTTCTTCTTCATCTGGACGTGGAACGAGTTCTTCATCCCGCTGGTCATGCTCACCAGCAACGACACCCAGACCATCCCCATCGCCCTGGCCTCGCTGCAGGGCGACCGCATGATGGACGCGCCGACGATCAACGCGGGCTCGCTCGTGTCGCTCGTGCCGGCCGTCATCTTCTTCCTGATCTTCCAGCGCACCCTGACCCGGGGCGTGACCGCCGGGGCGGTCAAGTGACGACGTCCCACCGAGAGGCAACGAGGTTCCACCCATGAGATTCACCGACGGCTACTGGCACCTGCGCCCCGGCGTCGAGATGCTGCGGCCCCGCGACATCGACGCCGTCGAGGCGGGCGACGGCACCCTGACCGTGTACGCGCCCACGGCGCCGATCACCAAGCGCGGCGACACCCTGAACCGCCCGCTCGTGACCGTCACGTTCGACGCCCCGGCCGACGACGTCATCGGCGTGCGCATCGAGCACCACCAGGGCCGCCGAGACCCGGGCCCGCACTTCGCGGTCAACCGGGAGCCGGGCTCGGTCAAGGTCGTGACGCCCGCCGCCGTGGGCGAGGGCCCCGCCGAGCTGACCTCGGGCGGCCTCACGGCGCGCGTGTCCACCGACGGCGAGTGGCACGTCGACTTCGTGGCCGACGGCACGGTGCTCACGTCGTCGTCCGCCCGGAGCGTGGGGCTCGCGTCGACGCCCGAGGGCGACTTCGTGCACGAGCAGCTCGAGCTCGGCGTGGGCGAGCACGTCTACGGGCTGGGGGAGCGGTTCGGCGCGTTCGTCAAGAACGGGCAGAGCGTCGACATCTGGAACGAGGACGGCGGCACCGCCAGCGAGCAGGCCTACAAGAACGTCCCGTTCTACCTGACCGACCGGGGCTACGGCGTGTTCGTCGCGCACCCCGAGCGGGTGTCGTTCGAGGTGGGGTCCGAGGTCGTCAGCCGTGCCCAGTTCTCCGTCCCGGGCCAGGCGCTGCAGTACTACGTGATCCACGGGCCCACCCCGGCCGACATCCTGCGGCGGTACACGGCCCTCACGGGGCGCCCGCCCGTCGTGCCCGCGTGGTCGTACGGGCTGTGGCTGTCCACGTCGTTCACCACGAGCTACGACGAGGAGACCGTCACCGGCTTCATCGACGGGATGGCCGAGCGGGACATCCCGCTGTCGGTGTTCCACTTCGACTGCTTCTGGATGCGGCAGTTCCACTGGTGCGACTTCGTGTGGGACCCGGCCACGTTCCCGGACCCCGAGGGCATGCTCGCCCGGCTGCACGAGCGCGGCCTGAAGGTCTGCGTGTGGATCAACCCGTACATCGCGCAGCGGTCGCACCTGTTCCGCGAGGGCAAGGAGCTGGGCTACCTCGTCACGACGCCCGAGGGCGACGTCTGGCAGTGGGACCGGTGGCAGGCGGGCATGGCGCTCGTCGACTTCACCAACCCCGAGGCCGCCGCCTGGTACCAGGACAAGCTCCGTGTGCTGCTGGACCAGGGCGTCGACTGCTTCAAGACGGACTTCGGCGAGCGCATCCCCACCGACGTCGTCTGGCACGACGGGTCGGACCCGCAGCGCATGCACAACTACTACGCCTCGCTCTACAACCAGACGGTCTTCGAGCTGCTCGAGACCGAGCGCGGGCGCGGCGAGGCCGTGCTGTTCGCCCGGTCGGCGACCGCGGGCACCCAGCAGTACCCCGTGCACTGGGGCGGCGACTGCGAGTCGACGTTCGTGTCCATGGCCGAGTCCCTGCGCGGCGGCCTGTCGCTGTCGCTGTCCGGGTTCGGCTACTGGAGCCACGACATCGGCGGCTTCGAGGGCACGCCGGACCCCGCCGTCTTCAAGCGGTGGACGGCGTTCGGGCTGCTCTCCTCGCACTCGCGCCTGCACGGGTCGAGCTCGTACCGCGTGCCGTGGGCGTTCGACGAGGAGGCCGTCGACGTGACCCGGAAGTTCACCCGGCTGAAGATGCGGCTCATGCCGTACCTCGGCGGGCTGGGCCAGGAGGCGGCGGAGCAGGGCCTGCCCGTCATGCGGCCCATGGTGCTGGAGCACCCGGCCGACCGGACGGCCGCCGCGGTGGACACCCAGTACATGCTGGGGTCGTCGCTGCTGGTCGCGCCCGTCTTCCACGAGTCGCGCGCCGAGTACTACGTGCCCGACGGGGAGTGGACGCGCCTGCCGGACGTCGCCGCCCCCGGCCTCGCGCCGTCCGTCACCGGACCGCGCTGGGTCACCGAGGAGCACGGCTTCGACACCCTCCCGCTGTTCGTGCGGCCCGGCACGGTGCTGCCCGTCGGTGATCGGGACGACCGGCCCGACTACGCATGGGCCGAGGGCGTGACGTTACGCTGCACCCGTCTGCCCGAAGGGTTCGACGAGAAGATCACGGTCCCCGGTGGCACCGGCGCCCCCGCGACGTTCCGCGTGCGGTGCGCGTCCGGCGTCGTGCGGGTGACCAGTGACGACGCCCCTGGTGAATGGGGCGTCGAGTACGAAGGCAAGTCCGTTCGGGCCACCGGCCCGGGAGAGGTGGCACTGTGAGTGCACGCAAGTTCCCCGCCGATTTCCTCTGGGGGTCGGCGACCGCGTCGTACCAGATCGAGGGCGGTGCGACCGAGGGCGGCCGCGGGCCGTCCATCTGGGACACGTTCTCGCACACGCCGGGCCGGACCCTGAACGGTGACACGGGCGACGTCGCCGACGACCACTTCCACCGCTGGCAGGAGGACGTCGAGCACATCAAGAACCTGGGCCTGGGCGCCTACCGGTTCTCGATCGCATGGCCCCGCGTCCAGCCGGGCGGCACGGGCGAGTTCAACGCCGAGGGCATCCGGTTCTACTCCGACCTCGTCGACGGCCTGATCGCCGCCGGCGTCAAGCCCGTCGTCACGCTCTACCACTGGGACCTCCCGCAGGAGCTTGAGGACGCCGGCGGGTGGACCAACCGCGAGACCGCCTACGCCTTCGCGCGGTACGCGCGGAAGATGGCCGAAGAGCTGGGCGACCGCATCGACGTCTGGACCACGCTCAACGAGCCCTGGTGCTCCGCGTACCTGGGCTACGGTTCGGGCGTGCACGCGCCGGGGCGCACCGAGCCGCTGGCCGCGCTGCAGGCGGTGCACCACCTGAACCTCGCCCACGGGCTCGCGGTCCAGCAGATCCGCGAGGTGCTCGGCGACGCCGCCAAGACGTCGATCACGCTCAACCTGCACGTCTTCCGGCCCGACGACCCGTCGTCCGAGGCCGACCAGGGCGCCGTCCGCCAGGTCGACGCCCTGGCCAACCGCGCGTTCCTCGGCCCGGTCCTGGACGGCGCCTACCCCGCCGACCTGCTGGAGAACACGGCCTCGGTCACCGACTGGTCGTTCGTGCAGGACGGCGACCTGGAGATCACCAAGCAGCCGCTCGACGTGCTCGGCGTGAACTACTACTCCACGGCGCGCGTGCGGCACTACTCCGGCGAGGGCGAGCGGCAGCAGGCCGACGGCCACAAGGACTCCGCCGGCACCCCGTGGATCGCCGCCGACGACGTCGAGTTCCTGCCCCAGCCCGGCCCCTACACCGCCATGGGCTGGAACATCGAGCCGGCCGGCCTCACGGACCTGCTGTACTCGCTGCACGAGACCTACCCCGACCAGCCCCTCATGGTCACCGAGAACGGCGCGGCGTTCGCCGACACCGTGGTGGTCGAGGACGGTGTGGCGCGCGTGCACGACGTCGAGCGCGTCAGCTACCTGCACGACCACGTCGAGGCCCTGGGCGTCGCCCGCGACCGCGGCGTCGACGTGCGCGGGTACTTCGCGTGGTCCCTGCTCGACAACTTCGAGTGGGCCTACGGCTACGACCGCCGGTTCGGCATCATCCGGGTGGACTACGACACGCTGGAGCGCACCTGGAAGGACTCCGCGCACTGGTACCGCCGCCTGGCCACGACGAACACCCTGCCGGGCGTGGACGAGGTCTCCCCGGCCTGACGCCTGCCACCGTCGGACAGGGAGAGCCGAACGTAGGGATCGTCGGCGTATGCGTGGGTCATGTGCCGACGATCCCTACGTTCGTCCGCGCGCGGGGATGGTCGCGGCGTTGCCGGCGCCGGGCACGGGATACCTTCTGCGCATGAATGAGCTCGGTGACGTCCTGACCGGCTGGCTGGAGCGGACGCGTGCGGCCGGGCGGGTGCCCGCGCTGTCCGCGGCCGCCGCGCGCGGTGGCGACGTGGTGTGGGCGGACGCGGTCGGGACGCCCACGGCCTCGGGCGGCGGGCCGACTCCGGAGCACGCGTTCCGGATCGGCTCGGTCACCAAGACGATGGTCGCCGTGGCGGTGCTCCGGCTCGTCGAGGACGGCGAGATCACGCTGCACGACCCGGTCGGCGCGCACGTGCCGGACGCCCCGGCGGCGGACGCGACGGTCGCCGAGCTGCTCAGCCACAGCGCCGGCCTGCCCGCCGAGCCCGCGGGCCCCTGGTGGGAACGGGCCGGGGGCTCGACCTGGGCGCAGATCGTGGCCTCGGGCCTGCCCCGGCTCGCCGCCCCCGGCACCCGGTACCACTACTCGAACGTGGGCTACGCGGTGCTCGGCCGCCTGGTGGAGGACGTGCGCGGCCGGGCCTGGGACGAGGTGCTCCGTGACGAGGTGTGGACGCCGCTCGGCATGACCTCGACCGGTCGCGTGCCCGTGGGACCGCACGTCACGGGGTACGCCGTGCACCCGCACGCCGACCTGGTGCACGCCGAACCGGTGCCCGCCTACCTGGCCATGGGGCCGGCGGGCGAGCTGTGGTCCACGCCGTCGGACCTCGTGCGGTTCGGGATGTGGCTGGCCTGCCACGACACGCTGGGTGACGTCGTGCTCCCCGCGGCGGCCCGGCGGCTCATGACGACGCCGCGCGTCGTGGTGGACGAGCCCGGCGCCGCCTGGACGGGCGCCTACGGCCTGGGCGTGCGGGTGCGCAAGGACCTGCTGGACGGCGAGGTGGTGCGCACCGTGGGCCACTCGGGGTCGGTGCCAGGGTTCACGGCCGACCTGCGGGTCGACCTCCGGACGGGGGACGCCGTCGCCGTCGTCGGGTCGAGCACCGCCGGGTTCGGCGACGGGACGCGTCTGCTGGCCGCGTGGCGGAGCGCGCGGGGACCGCTGCCGGAGCCGGTCGGGTCCGCTCCGGACGGCGCGGGCGTGCGGCTGACGGGGGACTGGTACTGGGGGCCGTCGCCGTACACGCTGCGCGCGGCGGGCGACCGCCTCGTCCTGGCGGGGGCCGGCGGGGGCCGCGGTACCGAGTTCGTGCCGGGCGACGAGCCGGGCACCTGGGTCGGCGCGACCGCGGGGTACTGGTACGGCGAGACGCTCCGGGCCGTCGAGGCCGCGGGGCGGGTGGTCGCGCTCGACGTCGGCACCTTCTGCCTGACGCGGACCCCCTACGCGAAGGACGCGGACGTCCCCGGCGGGCACGACCCGGCCGGCTGGCACGTTCTGTGACATTTCGCACCGGTGTTCCGGTGCCCGGCCCGACACGCCGAAGAGCAGCGACACGCCGCTGTCTCGAACGGCTTCCGAGCCCGTCCGGAGGCCCGTCAGGAGCGCCTTCGCGGGCTCTCCGGAGGCGCCCCGGGAACCGCTCCAGGAAGCGCCGGACGCGGCCTCCCACGTGGTGTCAGAGGGTCGTGGCAGCATGGTCCACGAGCGTCCCGGGCGGCTCCTGCGCCTCGCCGGCGTAGTGCGCCGTCCGCCCTCAACCACTACATGTCGTAAGCGAGCGAGCGTCAGACACTAGGTGTAGTGTTTGGTTCAGCGGGAGACGCAGACCCGCGAACAAAGCACACCGGCGTAAGTTCACGGGTGTTCTTCGAGGTCAGAGGAGGCGGACATGAGCGTCACGGTCTACAGCAAGCCGGCATGCGTGCAGTGCGACGCGACGTACCGGGCACTGGATCGCAAGGGTGTCGAGTACACGGTCGTCGACGTCACGCAGGACGCCGAGGCGCTCGAGATGATCCGCGGCCTCGGGTACCTCCAGGCGCCGGTCGTCGTGGCCGGCGACACCCACTGGTCGGGCTTTCGCCCCGACCAGATCAGCGCGGTCGCCGCGCTGCAGGCCGCGTCGGCCTGACCCGCACCACGACTATGTAGACAGCTGCGTCGGCAGCCCTGTCGGCAAGGAGGCGTGACGTGGGCTCTCTCGTCTACTTCTCCAGCGTGTCCGAGAACACGCACCGGTTCGTCCAGAAGCTCGCGCTCGACGAGCTCGACATGCCGGTGCACCGGATCCCGCTGCGGCCGGCCGACGGCTTCCTGCGCGTGGACGAGCCCTACGTCCTCATGGCCCCCACCTACGGTGGCGGCAACGAGGGCGGGGCCGTCCCGCGCCAGGTGAGGAAGTTCCTCAACGACGAACACAACCGGTCGCTCATCCGCGGCGTCATCGCCGCGGGGAACACCAACTTCGGGGCTGCGTACTGCATCACCGGGGACATCATCGCGGCGAAGTGTGATGTCCCGTATCTCTACGCCTTCGAACTACTGGGTACGGCGCAGGACGTCGCGCGCGTCCGCAACGGATTGGGACGATTTTGGCAGCAACAACCACTGAGCCTGTCAGCCTGACGCAGGGCGTGAGCGAGATCCCCCTGGAGAGCATCCAGATGGACTACCACTCGCTCAACGCGATGCTGAACCTGTACGGGCCGGACGGAAAGATCCAGTTCGAGAAGGACCGCGAGGCGGCTCGCCAGTACTTCCTCCAGCACGTGAACCCGAACACCGTGGAGTTCGCCACGCTGGAGGAGAAGCTCGACCACCTGGTCGAGGCCAAGTACTACGACCCGACCGTGCTGGCCAAGTACTCGCGCGCGTTCGTCAAGGAGCTGTTCCAGCTCGCGTACTCGAAGAACTTCCGGTTCGAGACGTTCCTGGGCGCGTTCAAGTACTACACCTCGTACACGCTCAAGACCTTCGACGGCAAGAAGTACCTGGAGCGCTTCGAGGACCGCGTGGCCATGGTCGCGCTCGGCCTGGCCGACGGCGACGAGCAGACGGCGCGCGACATCGTCGAGGAGGTCATCTCCGGGCGGTTCCAGCCGGCCACCCCGACCTTCCTCAACGTCGGCAAGGCGCAGCGCGGCGAGCCCGTGTCCTGCTTCCTGCTGCGCATCGAGGACAACATGGAGTCCATCGCGCGCGGCATCAACTCCGCGCTGCAGCTCTCCAAGCGCGGTGGCGGCGTGGCCCTGCTCCTGAGCAACATCCGGGAGCACGGCGCCCCGATCAAGCACATCGAGAACCAGTCCTCGGGCGTCATCCCCGTGATGAAGCTGCTGGAGGACTCCTTCTCCTACGCGAACCAGCTCGGCGCGCGCCAGGGCGCCGGTGCGGTGTACCTGCACGCGCACCACCCGGACATCCTGCGGTTCCTCGACACCAAGCGCGAGAACGCAGACGAGAAGATCCGCATCAAGACGCTGTCGCTCGGCGTGGTCATCCCGGACATCACGTTCGAGCTGGCCAAGAAGAACGCGGACATGCACCTGTTCAGCCCCTACGACGTCGAGCGCGTCTACGGCAAGCCGTTCGCGGACATCTCGGTCACGGAGAAGTACGACGAGCTCGTCGCCGACGACCGCATCCGCAAGACCACGATCAGCGCCCGCGACTTCTTCCAGACGCTCGCGGAGCTGCAGTTCGAGTCCGGCTACCCGTACATCATGTTCGAGGACACCGTGAACAAGGCGAACCCGATCAAGGGCCGCATCACGCACTCGAACCTGTGCTCCGAGATCCTCCAGGTCTCGACGCCGTCGACGTTCCGCGAGGACCTGTCCTACGACACGGTCGGCCGGGACATCTCCTGCAACCTGGGCTCGCTCAACATCGCCAAGGCGATGGACTCGCCGGACTTCGGCCGCACGATCGACACCGCGATCCGTGCGCTGACGGCGGTGAGCGACCAGACGTCGATCGAGTCGGTCCCGTCGATCAAGCTGGCCAACGAGCAGGGCCACGCCATCGGCCTGGGCCAGATGAACCTGCACGGCTACCTCGCCCGCGAGCACATCTACTACGGCTCCGACGAGGGCGTCGACTTCACGAACATCTACTTCTACACGGTGGCCTACCACGCGATCGCGGCGTCGAACCGCCTGTCGATCGAGCGCAAGCAGAAGTTCGGTGGGTTCGAGGACTCGAAGTACGCCACGGGCGAGTACTTCGACAAGTACGTCGAGCAGGAGTGGAAGCCGGCCACGGAGCGGGTCGCGCGGCTCTTCGCGGACGCCGGTGTGGCGATCCCGACGCAGGACGACTGGCGTGCACTCAAGGCCTCGGTCATGGAGCACGGCCTCTACAACCAGAACCTGCAGGCGGTTCCGCCGACGGGCTCGATCAGCTACATCAACAACTCGACGTCGTCGATCCACCCGGTGCCGGCCAAGATCGAGATCCGCAAGGAAGGCAAGCTCGGTCGCGTCTACTACCCGGCGCCGTACATGACGAACGAGAACCTGGACTACTACCAGGACGCGTACGAGATCGGGTACGAGAAGATCATCGACACGTACGCCGCGGCGACGCAGCACGTGGACCAGGGCCTCTCGCTCACGCTCTTCTTCCCCGACACCGTGACGACGCGCGACGTCAACAAGGCGCAGATCTACGCGTGGCGCAAGGGCATCAAGACTCTCTACTACATCCGCCTGCGCCAGATGGCCCTGGAGGGTACGGAGATCGAGAACTGCGTCAGCTGCATGCTCTGACCGGTCCTCGCCGACCGCTCCTCCCTGTCTGCCGTCCCTGAAGGAACTCCCATGTCGCCCACTGGCAAGCTCAAGCTCATCGATCGCGTGACGGCGATCAACTGGAACCGTCTCCAGGACGAGAAGGACCTCGAGGTCTGGGACCGCCTGGTCGGTAACTTCTGGCTGCCCGAGAAGGTGCCGGTGTCCAACGACATCCAGTCGTGGAACACGCTCTCGGAGCACGAGAAGACCATGACCTCGCGGGTCTTCACCGGCCTGACCCTCCTGGACACCATCCAGGGCACGGTCGGCGCGGTGTCGCTCATCCCCGACGCGCTCACCCCGCACGAGGAGGCGGTGTACACCAACATCGCGTTCATGGAGAGCGTGCACGCCAAGAGCTACTCCTCGATCTTCTCCACGCTGCTGTCCACGCCGGAGATCGACGCCGCCTTCGAGTGGTCCGAGAACAACGAGAACCTGCAGAAGAAGGCAGAGATCGTGCTCGACTACTACCGGGGCGACGACCCGCTGAAGCGCAAGGTCGCCTCGACCATGCTCGAGTCGTTCCTGTTCTACTCGGGCTTCTACGCGCCGATGTACTGGTCCTCGCGGGCGAAGCTCACGAACACGGCCGACCTGATCCGCCTCATCATCCGCGACGAGGCCGTGCACGGGTACTACATCGGCTACAAGTTCCAGAAGGGTCTGGCGAAGGTGTCGCCGGCCGAGCAGGAGGAGCTCAAGGCCTACACGTTCGAGCTGCTCTTCGAGCTGTACGAGAACGAGGTCGAGTACACCGACGCGCTCTACGGCGAGCTCGGGCTGACCGAGGACGTCAAGAAGTTCCTGCGGTACAACGCCAACAAGGCCCTCATGAACCTGGGCTACGAGGCGCTGTTCCCCAAGGAGGACACCGACGTCAACCCGGCGATCCTCGCGGCGCTGTCGCCGAACGCGGACGAGAACCACGACTTCTTCTCGGGGTCGGGCTCGTCGTACGTGATCGGCAAGGCAGTGGAGACCGAGGACGACGACTGGGACTTCTGACCCACCCCTGGTTCGAACCGCCGAGGTAGTCGTCCGGCGGGGCCGTCACGCAGCGTGACGGCCCCGCCGGACGACTACCTCGGCGTTTGTCTACCTCGTGTCTGCCTCGTGGGGGCGCCGGCCAATGCAGTTTTCCTTACCCCCGCTGACCGGTTGGCACCATGGTGGGCCACCCCCGTGCGTTCGTAGCGTCGAGTCGTGCCCGCGCAACACGGCGCGGCACGGGGGAACGGGCGAGGAATGTTCACAGGCACAGGAGGGACCGACGCGGTCCGGCTGACGGCGGTCCGCAAGGTCTACGGCCGGCGCGGCAACGAGGTCGTCGCGCTCGACGACGTGACGACGGCGTTCGGGCGGGGTACGTTCACGGCGATCATGGGACCGTCCGGATCGGGCAAGAGCACCCTGCTGCAGTGCGCGGCGGGGCTCGACCAGCCGACGTCGGGCTCGGTGGTGCTCGAGGACAGCGAGCTGAGCACCATGACGGAGACGGAGCTGACGGAGCTGCGGCGCGACCGGGTGGGATTCGTCTTCCAGGCGTTCAACCTGCTCCCGGTGCTGACCGTCGAGCAGAACGTGACGCTGCCGCTCCGGCTCGCCGGGCGCAGCCCGGCCCGGGGCCGGGTCGCGAGCGTGCTGGAGCAGGTGGGCCTGGGCGAGCGGCGCAGGCACCGCCCGGCGGAGCTGTCCGGCGGACAGCAGCAGCGGGTCGCCATCGCGCGGGCGCTGATCACGGAGCCCGCCGTCATCTTCGCCGACGAGCCGACGGGGGCGCTGGACACACGGACCGCGCGCGACGTGCTCGACCTGATGCGCAGCTCCGTGCGGCAGACCGGCCAGACGATCGTCATGGTGACCCACGACCCGGTCGCCGCCTCCTACGCCGACCGCGTGCTGTTCCTGGCCGACGGGCGCGTGGTGGGGGAGCTGCACTCCCCGACGGCGGACGCCGTGGCCGAGCGGATGACCCGCCTCGGCGCCTACTCCGACGAGGCGCGCCGGGCACCGGCAGCGGGAGGGCAGCGCTGATGCTGCAGCTCGCGCTCCGTACCCTGCGGTTCCGGACGGGCACGTTCGTGGCCGCCTTCATCGCCATGTTCTTCGCCGCGATCGTCCTGATGGCCTGCGGCGGACTGATCGAGACCGGCATCCGGGCGGCGGTCCCGCCGCAGCAGCTCGGTTCGGCCGACGTCGTCGTCGCCGGCGAGCAGACGTACCACGCACCCGGCGGTGACGAGGACGAGCCGGCCGTCCTCCCTGAGCGCGTCCGCGTCGACGCGAGCCTCGAGCACGTGATCGCGGCGCTGCCCGGCGTCCGGGAGACCGACACCTACGTCTTCGAGGGCACCCCGCCGGCCGGGACCGTCGACGCGATCGGCGTCGCCGCCGAGCCGGGTGCCGATGTCGCCGAGCTGCGCACGCGCATCGACGCCGAGCTGGACGCGACGACGTCGACCCTGGTGGGCGACGAGCGGGGGCGGGCGGAGCTGCGCGGTGCCACGGCCACCAGCGTGAACGTGGTCTCGCTCGCCGGCGTCTTCACCGCGTTCGCGCTGCTGGTGTCGATCTTCGGCGTGGCCTCGATGCTCGGGCTCTCGATCGCCCAGCGGAACAAGGAGCTGGCGCTGCTGCGCGCCATCGGGGCGACGCCCCGGCAGGTGCGCACGCTGATCTTCCGCGAGACCCTCGTGCTCTCGCTCGTCGCGACCGCCGCCGCCTACCTGCCCGGTCAGCTCCTGGGCGGGTTCGTGTTCGACCTGCTGGCCGAGCAGGGCATCGCCACCGCGGGCGTGGCATTCCACCAGGGCTGGATACCGTCCGTGGCGGCGACGGTCGTGGCGGTCCTCGCCGCCCTCGGCGGTGCCCTGGGCGCCGGACGGCGGGCGGCGCGCACCAAGCCGAGCCAGGCGCTCTCCGAGGCGTCGCTCGACGGCCGGCTGATCAGCGGATGGCGGTTCCTCGCCGGGCTGCTGTTCGTCGCGGCCGGGGTCGCGCTGACGATCGTCACCGTCACGGCGCTGAGCGGGCCGCTCGCCCCGGCGACCGCCGCGCCCGCGGTCATCGTGCTGACCATCGGGCTCGCGATGCTCGCACCCGTCCTCGCGAAGGTCATGATCGTCGCCATCCAGTGGCCGGTACGTGCCCTCGGCGGGCTCACGGGCGACCTGGCCGTGCTCAACGCGCGGGGCCGCACCAGCCGGCTCGCGGCCGTGCTCGGTCCCGTCATCCTGCTGACCGGTGTGTCGACCGGGATGCTGTACCTGCAGACCACCAACGACGCCGCGGACAAGGAGGCCTACGCCGCCGGGATCGTCGCCGACGCGGTGGTCACGGCGGAGGGCGGGGTCGACCCGCGGCTGGTGGAGGAGATCGGTCGGCTGCCCGGCGTCGCGGGGGCGTCCGCCTACGTCAGCAGCGTCGGCTTCGTCGAGAGCCCCGACGACGTGTCGCCGATGGGCGAGGGCTGGAACCTCCAGGGCGTCACGGCGCAGGGCGCCGCGGCGACCACGCCGGTCGACGTCACCGCCGGGGCGCTCACCGACCTGCAGGGTGCGACCGTCGCGATCGAGGAGGGGCACGCCGGCCGGCTCGGTGTCGACGTCGGCGACACGATCACGCTCCGGATGGGCGACAGCTCCCTCCTGGACGTGCGCGTCGCCGCGCTGTTCTCCGCCGCGGAGGACTACGACACGCTGCTGCTCCCGGCGCAGACCCTGGCGGACCACACCACAGCGGGCGTGCCGACCCGCGCCCTGGTCACCGCGCAGGACGGCACCGACCCCGAGCAGCTGGTGGCCACCCTGACCGGCCTCGCCGCCACCCGGGACGGTCTGACCGTCGCCGACCGGGAGATCCTGTTCGACGAGTACGAGGAGCAGAAGAAGACGGCGTCCTACGCCATCTACATCATGGTGCTGATGCTCGTCGGGTACTCGGCGATCACCACGATCAACACCCTGGTGTCCAGCACCTCGGCGCGGCAGCGGGAGTTCGGCCTGCAGCGGCTCGTCGGCTCGACCCGCCGCCAGGTGCTGCAGATGGTCGGTGTGGAGGCCGCGATCGTGGCCGTCACCGGCGTGGTCCTGGGCACCGTCGCGGCGCTCGGCATCCTGGTGCCCCTCAGCGTCGACCGCCTGGGCTCCCTGATCCCCGCGGGACCACCACTGGCCTACGTGGCGATCGTGGGCCTGGTCGCACTGCTGACGCTCGGCGCCACGCTGCTCCCGGCGCGGCGGGTCACGCGCGGCCGCGCAGCCGAGGCGGCCGTCTCGATCGAGTAGCGCCCGAGGGGGCAGTCGAGCAGCGCCCGACGGGGGCGCTACCGCCCGCCGTGGGCGCGGAGGAAATCCTCCGTGCCCACGGCGGATCCCTCCATTCCGGGGCACATGCCCCGAAACCTACGTTCGAGGTATGGAAACCAGTCCGCACCTCACCACCCCTGGGAGGGCCTGACATGACCATCGTCCTCAACCCTCCAGCCCCGGCCGGGCGGCCGGCCCGGGCCCGCATGGGCAAGCCGGCGATCGCCGCCCTCGGCACCCTCGCCCTTGCCCTCGGCACCCTGCAGACCGTGGTGGACCCGGCCCGTCCGCTCCTCGAGCGCGAGCTCGGCGTCGACACGGCCGCGGCGGCCCTGATCGCCAGCACCCTGCTGATCACCGGCGCGATCGTCGCGCCCATCGCGGGCAAGCTCGGCGACCGCTACGGCGGCAAGCGGGTGCTGCTCGTGCTGATGGCGCTGGTCTCGGCGGGCGGCCTGCTGTCGAGCCTCGCCCCCAACCTGCCGGTGCTGCTGATCGGGCAGACCCTGCAGGGCGCGATGGTGGGCGCGCTGCCCCTGTCGTTCATCCTGGTGCGCAAGAACTTCCCCACGGGCCAGACCCAGGTGGCCATCGGCGTGGTGAGCGCGCTGTTCACCGCCGGCGGCATCGTGGGCACGCTGGTCGCCGGCCCGCTCGCGGAGGGCCTGTCCTGGCACTGGATCTTCGCCGCACCGACGATCGTGATCGTCGCGGCGACGGCGGTCGTGCTCCGGCTGATGCCGAACGACCCGCCGAGCCAGGAGGGCACCCGGATCGACTGGCCCGGCGTGGCCCTGCTCAGTGCCACGCTGGTCGCGCTCATGCTGGGCCTGCTCGTGGTGACCGGTGGCGGCGTCCCGCCGCTGGCCGTCGGCGGCATCGTGCTGGTCGTCGCCCTGCTCGCCGTGGCCTGGGTGGCCGTGGAACGCCGGGCGATCTCGCCGATGGTCGAGCTGCGCATGCTGGCGGCGCCCGCCATGTGGAGCGCCGCGGTGCTCACCGTCGCCGTTGCGGCCGTCTCCGCGATGCTGCAGACGTTCGTCCCCAAGCTGTTCCAGGTGTCGGGCGACGGCTACGGCCTCGGGCTCGGCACCACCGACATCGGGTTGCTCATGATGCCCGCCTCGATCGCCGGCGTGCTGGCGGGCTCCGTGGGCGGGCTCGCCGTGCAGCGCTACGGCGCGCGGGCGGTCGCCACCACCGGTGCCGTCGCCACGGCGGGCATCCTCGTCGCCCTCGCCGCGCTGCACGACACGGCGTGGCAGCTCGTCGTCGCCCGGGCGCTCGCCGCCTTCGTCGGTGGCCTGATCACGACGGCGCTGCTGGCCGCCACCGCTACCGCCGTCGCCGCCAAGGACACCGGCATCGCCACCAGCCTGCTCGTCGTCATCCGCCTGATCGGCGCCGTCGCGGGCGGTCAGGTCGCCGGCTCGATCCTCGACGCGGGCAACGGCCCGGCGTCCGGCGCACCTGCCGAGTCGGCGTTCGTCGCCGGTTTTCTCGTCGCCGCCCTCGTGGCCGCGCTCTCCCTGTTCGTCGTCCGTCACCTGAAGAAGGAAGTCCAGTCATGAGCTCGCAGACCCACACCACCGGACGCACGGTCCTCGTCGCCGGCGCCAGCCTCGCCGGACCCACGCTGGCCTACTGGTTGCACCGGTACGGGTTCGACGTCACCGTCGTCGAGAAGGCGCACGCGCCGCGTGGCGGCGGCTACCCGATCGACGTCCGCGGCACCGCCGTCGACGTGGTCCGGCGCATGGGCATCCTGCCCCGGCTGCGCGCTGCGCACATCGACACCGGCCGGTTCACGTTCCTCGACGCAGACGGCGGCGAGGTGGCCGCGCTGCACCCGTACGCGGTGGCCGGGAGCGTCGAGGGGCAGGACCTCGAGGTCGGCCGCGGGGACCTGACCGCGGCGCTGTACGCGACGGTCCGCGACGACGTGGAGTTCTTGTTCGACGACTCCGTCGACGTCCTGGACCAGCACGCGCACGGCGTGGACGTCACGTTCCGGAGCGGCTCGCAGCGCACGTTCGACGTGGTGGTCGGCGCCGACGGCATGCACTCGGGCACCCGGAAGGTGCTGTTCGGGCCCGAGGAGCAGTTCCACCGGTACCTCGGGTACGGCTTCGCCGTGTTCACCATGCCCAACTTCCTCGGGCTGACGCGCGAGCTGCTGATGTGGAACACCCCGGGCCGGGCCGCCGCGCTCTACGCCACCGGGGACGCCGACGACGAGCTGCACGCCTTCCTCAACTTCTACCAGCCGGAGCAGCCGGTCCACGTGCTGCGGGACCCGGACGCGCAGCGCGACCTGGTGGCCCGCACGTACGCGGACGCCGGCTGGGAGGTGGGCACCATCGTCAAGGCCATGCAGCAGGCGGACGACCTGTTCTTCGACACGGCGGGCCAGATCCGCATGCCCCGCTGGTCGAGCGGCAGGGTGGCGCTGGTGGGGGACGCCGCCTACGCGCCGTCGTTCCTGACCGGGCAGGGCTCCAGCCTGGCACTGGTGGGCAGCTACATGCTCGCCCGGTCCCTGGCCACGCACCGCGACCACGGGGACGCCTTCGCGGCGTACGAGCGCGACACCCGCGAGTTCGTCACGATGAACCAGGCGCTGGTCGACACGGGCGGTGCCCGGCTCTTCCCCACCACCGCCGAGGCGCTGGAGCGGCGCAACACCATGCTCCGCGACCTCGTGGCCATGCCTGCGACGACGCCGCAGCCCGCCCACTCCGCGCTGGTGCTCCCGGAGCCCTGCGGTGGCGCCGTGACGTCGACGGAGGAAATCCCTACCCCGGGCGGAGGAACACACCCTGTCCCGACCAGGTAGCGGCGCGGGAGCCTGAGAGGATGAAAACCATGACGCTCGACCCGCCGTCACGCCCGTCCGGGCGTGAGCCCGGCTGGAGCCGTGTGCTCGGGGCGCCGCTCTCCTCGGTCGCGTGGCGCTCGTACGCCTACCTGTGGCTGATGCTGCTCCTGGGGCCCTTCGCGCTCGCGTACGTGCTGTTCACGCTGGCGTTCACAGTCACGGCCGCGGTGACGGTCGTGGGGCTGTTCGCCGCCGGCGCGCTCGTGGTGGGCGGACGCCGGTGGGGCGGCGTCTACCGCCGGCTGGCCGACGACCTCCTCGACACGCACGTCGCGGCGCCCGTGCCCCGCACCCCGCGGACCGGCTTCTGGTCGCGTCTCGGTGGGGCGCTCGGTGACGTGGCCGGCTGGCGGGCGCTGCTGTTCATGGTGGCGGCGCTGCCGGTGACGATCGCCGGGTTCGTCGTGAGCACGGCCTGCCTGGTGCTCGGGCTGGGTGGTATGACGTACTGGTCCTGGTTCTGGTCGCTGCCGCCCGACCTGGCCATGGACAGCGCGTGGCACAACCCGGCGGGCCTCGCCGTCGTCGCCGTGGGCGGCCTGGCCGTGCTGATCCTGTGGCCGGTGGCCCAGTCCGGTCTCGTGGCCGTGCTGCAGCTGCTGACCAGGGTGCTGCTCGGACCGACCGCCGCCAGCCTGCGCGTCGCCGAGCTGGAACGTTCCCGCGCGGGCACCGTGGAGGACGCCGACGCCCGGCTGCGGCGCATCGAGCGCGACCTGCACGACGGCACGCAGGCCCGCCTGGTCGCGGTCGGCATGCAGCTCGGTGAGGCGCGCGAGCAGCTCGTCTCCGGCCGGACGGACACGGTGGGCGAGCTCCTCGAGGTGGCGCACGCGTCGACCAAGGACGCCCTGGCCGAGCTGCGTGAGCTGGCCCGCGGCATCCACCCGCCGGCCCTGGACAGCGGCCTCGCGGTCGCGCTCGAGACGCTCGCCGCCCGAGCGCCGCTGCCGGTCACGGCGCGCATCGACCCCGACGTCGAGGCGCGCGGCCGGCTGGCCCCGGCGGTCGAGTCGATCGTCTACTTCTCGATCGCCGAGCTGGTCACCAACGCGGCCAAGCACGCCCGCGCCTCGGCGGTCCAGGTCGACGTCGTGGTGGTCGCCGACGGCGGCAGCGGCGTCCTACGGATCGAGGTGCGCGACGACGGCGCCGGGGGCGCGACCGTCGTCCCGTCCGACGGTTCCGGGCTGAGGTCCGGGCTGAGGGGCCTCGCCGAGCGGGTCGGGTCGGTCGACGGCACGTTCGACCTGTCCAGCCCGCGCGGTGGGCCTACCGTCGTCACCATGACCCTTCCTGCCGTGCGCGCCGCCGCGGCGACCACCCGCCGAACCGGAGGACACGCATGACCGGGCCCGACACGACGCCGTCCGAGAGCCTGCGGGTGGTGCTCGCCGAGGACTCCGGGATCCTGCGCGACGGGCTGGTGGCCCTGCTGACGCGCCGGGGACACGAGGTGACGGCGGTGCCGGACGGCGACCGCCTGGAGAGCGAGGTAGTGCGGCTCGCGAGCGTGTCGCAGCTGCCCGACGTGGTGGTCGCGGACATCCGCATGCCCCCGACCTTCACCGACGAGGGCCTGCGCACCGTCGTCGCCCTGCGCGAGCAGTTCCCCGGGCTGCCCGTGCTCCTCTTCTCGCAGTACGTGGAGACGCGGTACGCGGGGGTGCTGCTCCAGGGGGACGCGCGCGGGGTGGGCTACCTCCTCAAGGACCGCGTGGTCGACGTGGGGGAGTTCACCCAGGCGCTCGCCCGCGTGGCCCGCGGGGAGACGGTGCTCGACCCGGAGGTGGTCTCGCAGCTCATGGGCGCCTCGGACCGCGACGCCGCGCGCACGCGACTGACCGCTCGGGAGCGGGAGGTGCTCGACCTCATCGCGCAGGGCCGCTCGAACGGCGGCATCGCGGAGCAGCTGTTCCTCTCCCAAGGCGCCGTGGAGAAGAACGTGGCGGCGATCTTCCAGAAGCTGGACCTGCCGTACGACGCGGCGGACAACCGCCGGGTGCTCGCCGTGCTGCGGTACCTGGGGAGCTGAGCCGGCGTCAGCCGGCGGCGTCGGCGTGGGCCGCGATGAGCGCGGCCTCCACGCGGTTGCGGGCGCCCGTGGTCCGCAGGATCGAGGTGACGTGCACCTTGACCGTTCCCTCGGCGAGGTGGAGGCTCGCGGCGATCTCGGCGTTCGACAGACCACCCCCGACCAGGGACAGTACCTCCTGCTCGCGTCGGGTCAGGCGCTCGAAGCGCTCCCGGGCGTCCTGCCGTGCGACGAACCGCGTACCCAGACCGTTCTGCAGAAGGCGTCTCGAGACGGCGGGGGAGAAGAAGGCGCCGCCCGACGCTACGGCGTGCACCGCGAGCAACAGCTCGCGCGGGTCGCCGGACTTCAGGACGAACCCGTCCGCACCCAGACGGACCGCCTCCGCGACGTACTCGTCCTCACCGAACGTGGTGACCATGAGGCAGGGCAGCGGCCCGGCGCCGCGCCGGATCTCCGCCAGCGCCTCGAGGCCGCTCGTCGGCCCCATGCGTACGTCCAGCAGCACGACGTCCGGCCGGTGCGCGCGGACGGCGGCCAGGGCCTCCTCCCCGGAGGATCCCTGGGCGACGACCTGGAGGGACGAGTCCGTGCCGAGAATCCCGGCCAGACCCGCGCGGACCAGGGGCTCGTCGTCGGCGAGCACCACACGGAGCGGGGCCGCGGGAGCGGGCAGACTCATCGGGCGCCGCCCACCACGAGGTCCGTCGAGGAGACGCGCCCGGCGGCCCAGCAGATCCGGTAGGCGTCACCGGACGCGTCGTCGAGCGGGTCCGCCGTGACGGCGTAGTAGTCGCACGAGGCATCTGCGCCGGTGGGCGGGTCGAGGGCGTCGTCCGGAAGCAGCGGCCGGACGTCCGAGCGGGTGTCGCCGACGGCGATGCGGGCGAATGCCTCCGGACCCAGCAGCGCGCGGCGGGCGGCGAGCGTGTCCGAGAGCTGGATGGCCGCCGCGACCACGACGAGTGCGAACGCGGACACGAGCACCGCGGCCAGCAGGAGTGCCCCGCCGCGCCGCCGCGCACGGAACAGTCCGTCGGTCACGGTTCGCGGGTCCCGGGGTGCGAGGTCTCCGTCCACGGACGCGGTGGTGCCGATCTCCGGTCCGGGCGTCGGGCCGCTCGCATCAGGCGCGGAGCCGGGCGACACCGGGCGTAGCTCGGCCCGGAGGACGTAGGTGCCGTCCGCCGGCCCGGCCTCGACCGACCCGCCGGCGGCGCGGACGTGCTCGGCCAGGGACCGGATGCCCGTGCCGCCGCCGACTCCCGGGGTATCGCCGGTGGCTGGCTCGTCCGCCCGTTCCGGCAGGGGGTTGCGGACCGACACCGCGAGGAGGTCGGTCTGCGGATCCAGGGCGACCCGGACCGGCTGGCCCGGCGCGTGCTTCAGCGCGTTCGTCAGCCCTTTCCGGACCACCCGGGGCACGGCGTCGCCGAACCGCGCCAGGTGAGCCGGACCGGCCGGACCGGTGAGCTCGACGTCGGCGCCCGCACGACGCGCCTCGCGCACGAGCGCGTCGAGATCCGCCCGGACACTCGGCAACGACGTGTCGGTGACCGTGCCGGTGCGCAGGGTCTGGACGGAGGCACCCAGGCGGGCGACGGCGTCGGAGACCTGGCGCCGTGCGACCGCTACCGACTCCCGGACGGACTCGGTCGCGTGCTCGGTCGCGGGCCCGGTCGCACCGGGCTCGCCCGTGTCGACCCGGAGGCCGACGGACGTGTCGCGCTCCAGCTCGAGCTCAAGGCGGCCCAGGTTGACGGCGACGAGGCTGAGGGCGTGGCCCAGGTCGTCGTGCAGGCTTTCCGCGAGGTGCAGGCGCTGCCGGGCAAGATCGGTCTCGGCGCGGAGCCGCCGGTCGTCCTGCGCCCGCAGGAGCGCCGCCGCGGCGTCGGCCTCGGCGGCCCGGCGGGCCCGCCACGCGACGGCTACCGACCACGGGAGCACGCCGGTGACCACGTCGCGCGCGACGGTGACGAGCGCGTCGCGCAGGTCTGTCCAGCTGGCCAGGACGGCCACCGCACCGGCTCCCGCCGCGACGGCCATGGCGACGACGCCGAGCCGCATGCCGCCGGTGGTCAGGCCGAGCAGCGCGGCGACCGCGGCCAGCGGGATCATCCACCACGGGTCGACACCGGCGAGCACCAGGAGCACGCCGAACGCGAGGGCGCCGAGCACGCGGAGGGCGCGGTCCGCGGAGGGCTCGGTGTCGGCGGTGGAAGGTGGGGTCACCGGACCATCGTCGCCGACAGGTACCGTGGGACGCTTCCCGCCGCGGTCTGATCTTCGATCGGTGCTCGTACGACCACAGTCATAGACGACTCCTGACCTGCGCCAGATCCGGATCCCGTCGTCCGTACCTAGCGTTCCCGGCATGACCACATCACGCCATGTACCAGCAGTGGATCGCCGCTCAGGGCGCGGCCGGAGCCCCGTCCCACGGGCCGTCCTGCCCGTCGCGCTCAGCGCGGTCCTGGGCCTGTGTGCCATCGCCCTCCTGGCATGGCCCGCCCGGGAAGGACTCTTCGAAGCCGTCGCCGGCGGGACCGCCAGGTCTCCGGTGGCCGGAGCCGCCGGGCTCGTGGCGGACAAGGGTCTGCTGGCGCTGGTCGCGATCACGGCGAGCCTCGTGGTGCTGGCGTGGTTCCGCGACCGGCCGCGGTTCGGTCTGCTGACCGCCGCCGGCGCGGGCACGCTCGCGGCCTACGCGGCGAGCGAGGTGATCAAGCTGGTGGTCACCGAGGAGCGGCCGTGCCGGGTCGTCGACGTCGCTACGGTCCTGGCGTGTCCCGTCCCGGGGGACTGGTCCTGGCCGAGCAACCACTCGACCATTGCCGGCGCGCTGGCCACGGCGTGCCTGGTGGCTGTGCCCCGGCTCTGGCCGGCGGTCGTGCCGCTGGCGCTGGCCGTGGCAGGCGCCCGTGTCGCGGCAGGCGTGCACTACGTGCACGACGTCACCTCAGGTCTGGCCCTCGGCGTCTTGATCACCTGCGTGGTCGGCCTGGCCGTGCACTCCGGCGCTCAGCGGGTCAGGCGTCGATCGACCGCGCGCCCGTCACGGGTGGCTCGGCGGACCACGGGAACGTGATCCACAGGTCGGTGTCCTTCCACGAGTAGTCGGGCCGGATGATCGTGCGCGGCTTGGTGAACAGCACGGCCGAGCGGGCTTCGGCGCCCTGCTTCGCCAGGAGGTCCATGACCAGCGCGAGGGTGCGCCCGGAGTCGGCCACGTCGTCGACCACCAGGACCTTCGCGCCGGGCAGCTCGGAGGTGTCCATGAGCGGCGGAAGAACTCGCGGGTCCTCCAGCGTCTTGCCGATGTCGGTGTAGAACTCGATGTTCAGCGTGCCGACGCCCTTGGTCCCGAGCGCGTAGGACATGGCGCCACCGGGAACCAGGCCGCCGCGGGCGACGGCGATCACGACCTCGGGCACGAACCCGCTGTCCACCACCTGGTGGGCCAGGGCACGGACGGCTTCGGGAAAGGTCTCCCAGGTCAGGACCTCACGCTCCGGCAGCGGGGCCGGTTCGGCGGAGGGGAGCTCTGTCGGCGTCATGGGACGACACTACGAGACGTGGCGGGCACCCTGTCCGGGTACCCGCCACGTCTCGGTCATGACCAGCGGCGACGCGCACCTCGCGTGCGCGATGTCTCAGCGGTCGGCCGGCTCAGGCCGCCTTGGCCTCGAGGATGTCGACCACGAACACGAGGGTCGAGTTCGCGGGGATGGCGCCGTTCTCCTGGTCGCCGTAACCCTTGTCCGCCGGGACGACCAGCAGCACCTGGCTGCCGACCTTCTGGCCGGCGATGCCCTCGGTCCAGCCGGAGATCACGCCGTTGAGCGGGAACGAGGTGGGCGTGCCGCGGCTCCAGGAGGAGTCGAACGACGTGCCGTCCAGCAGGCAGCCCGCGTACTGGACGGTGACCGTCTGGTCCCTGGTGACCTTGGCACCGTCGCCCTCGATGAGGGGCTGGATCACCAGGTCGGTGGGTGCCTCGTAGTCCTGCGGGATGGTGACCGTCGGCTGACCGTTCTCGGCGAGCTCGACGGCGGGCAGGCCCGCCTCGGGCTCGACCTCGGTGCCCTCGGCCCGGGTCGGGATCTGCTTGACGCCGGAGACCTCGACCACGGTGACCTGGACGGTCTGGTCCATCGCGGTGCTCGCCATGGCGATGCGTGCGCCGACCTTCTGGCCGATGAGCCGGTCGTTGAGCAGGTCGTACTGCGGGTCGCCGAGCGTGAACGACTCCGGCTTCTTGGTCTCCCACGTGGAGTACGTCTGCTTGCCGTCCTTGCCGCCCAGGACCACGTAGTCGATGGTGGCCTGCGCGCCCTCGGTCAGCTCGTCCCCGGTGCCCTCCGCGACGATGCGGGACGCCGGGCTCGAGACCTCGAGCGGGGTCTTGAAGGTGACCTTCGGCGCCTTGCCGACGGGGCCGGAGACCTCGATGGCCTCGACGGTCTCGAGGTCGGCGGCGGACGGGCTGGGCGCGGGCGAGGCCTCGGCGGCCGGTGCCACCTCGCAGACGTTCGCGTCCGAGGCGGTGCCGCCCGCGGTGTCGTCGCCGCTTGCGCAGCCGGTCAGCGCGATGGATGCCAGCGCGACGGCCGCCAGGCCGGCGGTGGTGCGGTGCTTCACGAGTAGTCCTTCGGTCGGTGTGCGCCTTGCTGGGGACCGCCACACTCTAGCGGGCTCGGATGAGTGCGGCCTTCAGGCAATGGGCAGGTTCGGGCAGGGGTCGAGCCAACCGCTCCGCCCTGCGGAAGAATAGATGCCATGCCGTCGAAGCGCCGCTCCAGCAAGCGTCCGTACGCCGCGGGCCATGTTCCTCTGGACGTGGACCGCGCCACGGGCGGCAGGCGCAGCGAGTCGGCCGCCGACGGGGAGTGGGTGGTGCAGCGGATCCGGTCGTCCGACAAGACGTACGTGTGCCCGGCCTGTCGGCAGGAGGTCACGCCCGGCACGGCGCACGTCGTGGCGTGGCGCACCGACGGGTTCGGCGGCCCGGACGCCGGCCTGGACGCCCGCAGGCACTGGCACACGAGCTGCTGGCAGCGGCGCGGGAACCTGCGCTGACGCGTCTCGCGGCGAAAGGCCGGTGGCGGGGGAGACAATGGGAGCGATGACTTCCGAAGCCACGCCCGGTGCGGCCCACCAGATCCGCTCGCTCACCGTCCTGCCCGCGCAGCGGGAGGACGTCGAGCTGCACACCGCCGACGGGCTCACGCTCGTCGGCGAGCTGGCCCTGCCCGCCGACAGCGAACCCGCGGCCAGCCTCCTGACGTTCCACCCGCTGCCGACCCATGGCGGCTTCATGGACTCCCACGTGTACCGCAAGGCGGCCTGGCGCCTGCCTGCGCTGGCCGACCTGGCGGTCCTGCGGTTCAACACCCGCGGCACGTCGTCCCCGCGCGGCACGAGCGAGGGCACGTTCGACGGCGGCGACGCGGAGCGCTACGACGTCGCCGCGGCGATCGAGCTGGCGGAGTTCCGCGGTCTGCCCCGGCCGTGGCTCGTCGGCTGGTCCTTCGGCACGGAGCTGGTGCTCAAGCACGGTGCCGATCCGGCCGTCGAGGGCGCCGTCCTCCTCTCGCCCCCGCTGCACCGCGCCACGGACGAGGACCTGGACCGCTGGGCCGCGTTCGGCAAGCCGCTCGTCGTGCTCGTGCCCGAGCTCGACGACTACCTCCGGCCCGAGGAGGCCCGCCGCCGGTTCGCGCGCGTGCCGCAGGCCGAGGTGATCGGCGTCGACGGGGCCAAGCACCTGTGGGTCGGCGAGCCCGCCGTCG
The DNA here is from genome assembly GCF_024171955.1 of Promicromonospora thailandica. GTDB lineage: Bacteria > Actinomycetota > Actinomycetes > Actinomycetales > Cellulomonadaceae > Promicromonospora > Promicromonospora thailandica. The sequence continues at coordinate 170,133 of NZ_JAMTCS010000011.1, forward strand.
CACGCGTGCTCAACGAGATCGTGGCCCACGTGCTGCCCGGGCACCCGCTCCCGCTGCCCACGCACTGGGACGGTCCGCTGGGCACCGCGTGAGCTGGACGGGCGCACCCGGCGACGGCGGCGCACCATAGCAACATCGAAGGGCAGCATCGAAGGGCGGCACCGCACCGCGATGCCGACGACCGGAGGAGGACGACGATGACCTCACCACCCCGCGCGACCCTCGCCACCTACCCGCTGCACGACGGCGGAGGCCTGCCCCTGGTCCTGCTGCACGGCTTCCCGCTCGACCACCGTATGTGGGCCGCCTGCGCGCAGCACCTGCCGGCCGGGACGCGCGCCATCGGCGTGGACCTGCCGGGGGCCGGGCACAGCGACCTGGACGGGTCCCCGCCGAGCATCGAGCACGCGGCCGACCTCGTCTACCGGGCGATGGTGGCGGAGGGTGAGGGCAACGCCGTCGTCGTCGGCCACTCCATGGGCGGGTACGTGGCGCTCGCCCTCGCCGAGCGGCACCCGGGCTTCGTCGCGGGCCTCGGCCTGGTGAGCACGAAGTCCACGGCCGACACGGACGAGGCGCGCGCCAAGCGGCTCCGCGTCGCCGCCGCGACCGACGACAGCCAGACCGTGGACGCCGTGCTCGGCATGCCCGCGGCCCTGGTGGGCGCCACGTCAACCGAGCACCGGCGACACCTCTTCCCGTCGCTCGACGCGTGGATCCGCGCACAGTCCCCGGCGAGCGTGGCCTGGGCGCAGCGGGCGATGGCGGCCCGACCCGACCGGACGGCCGTGCTCGAACGCTTCAGCGCCCCCGTCGCCGTCGTGGTCGGCGCCGAGGACACCGTCACGCCGCTGGCCGAGGCCGAGCACATGGTCCGCGCCGCGGCCGGATCGGCGCCGGGCACCGCCGCTGGGAACGCGGCGCTCACCGTGGTGCCCGGCGTCGGCCACCTGAGCCCGGTGGAGGACCCGCAGGCCGTCGCCGCGGCCCTCGGCCTCCTGCACAACCAGGTGGTAGCCCACCACTGACCGCCCCGCCGAGAGAAAACCCCGCCGAGAGAGAACTGGGGCGAGATAGAACCCTGGCGAGATAGAACTGGGGCGCTACGAACCGTGCGGTTCGTAGCGCCCCAGTTCTATCTCGCCCCAGTTCTATCTCGCCAGGGTTCTATCTCGGCGGGGGCGAGTCAGCTGGAGGCGCCGGCCTTCTCGGCCACCGGCTCGTCGGCGTCCTCGCTCTCGGCGGGGGACGAGTCGGCCGCGCTCTGACCGGCCTTCGTGCTCGCCTTGGTGCCCTTGACCGACGGGATCACGACGGTCGCGGAGCCGACGGGCACGGGCGTGGGGTTGCTCGGCGGGATGGACGCCGGCATCGAGCCCGTGTCGGTCGAGACCTCGGGCTCGGCCTCGGTGCCGTCACCGACCACCGCGAACCGTGCCTGCTGGGCGGGCGTGGCCCCGGAGAGCCCCTTCGGCTTGGCCGGCGCGGCCGGCTTCGCGGGCGCGGCCTCGCTCGGCGTGCCCAGCATGCCGCGCAGCTCGTCCAGGTAGGAGTTGATCGAGTCGTGCTGGCGCGTCAGGTCCTCGAGCTGATGCTGCGCGGCAGACCGGCTCGACTCCGCCTCGGCGCGGGCGTCGTCGATCGTCTGCTCCGCGAACTCGCGGGCCTCGGCCACGATGCGGTCGGCGGACTTGCGGGCGTCGGCCACCAGGTCCTTGACGTACACGTCGGACTCGGAGCGGATCTTCTCGGCCTGCTCGAGCGCGACGGCCACCCGCTTCTCGGCCTCGGCGGCGTGCTCCTCCGCGGTCGCGACGAGCTTCGCGGTCTCGGCCTTCGCGGTCTCGTGGCGCTCCGCGAGCTCCTTCTCGACGGCCTCCTTGCGGGTGGCGATGTCGAGCTCGGCCTGGGCGAGCGCCGCACGGGCCTGCTCGCGCAGGTCCTCCATCTCGGTGGTGACGGCGTTCGAGGCCTCGGCCGCCTGGCGGCGCGCCTCGGAGAGGATCTGCTCGGCCTCGGCGCGGGCGCTGGCGAGCATGGCGGACGAGTCGCGCTCGGCGGTCTCGCGCTGCTCGCCGGTCTCGGCGTTGACCTTGGCGCGCAGGGCCGCGGCCTCGCGCTCGGTGTTGACGCGCAGCTCCGTGGTCTCGCGCTCGATCGTGGAGCGCAGGGTGCCGAGCTCGCGCTCCAGGCTGGCCCGGCGCTCGCTCTCCTCGGCGCTGATGGCGCTCGCGATCTGGGCGGACTCGCGCTCGGCGGAGCCGACGAGCTCCTCGGCACGGCGCTGGGCGGCGAGCAGGTGGCCCTCGGCCTCGGCGGCCGTCGTCGTGCGGATCTCCTCGGCCTCGCGGCGGGCGCTGGCGAGCATCTCGGCGACCTCGGCCTCGGCGCGCGAACGCACCTGGCCGGCGGACAGCTTCGCCCGTGCCATGATGTCCGCGGCCTGCTGGTTGGCCTGGTTGATGATGTCGGTCGACTGGTCCTCGGCGGAGCGCAGCAGCAGCTCGATGCGCGAGCCGAGGCCGGCGTACGACGGCTTCTCGGTCTCACGCAGGTTGCGCTTGGCGTCGTTGAGGTCCTGGGTGAGCTGCATCGCGCGGGCGTCGGAGGCCTCGACCTGACGACGTGCCTCTTCGAGGGCGTGATTCAGCCGGTCCAGGTGCGCGTGCACCTGGTCGCGGTCGTATCCGCGCATGGCAGTCGGGAAGAGCGAGCGCTCGTCGGACACGGTGCAGACCTCCAGTGTCGGGACTTGGTGAGGCGCGGGTCAGGCTCCCCCTGTGGGACGCCGATGTGTACGGCCCGTCCGGCGCCCAGGATACGTGTCTTGTGCGGATGTGGATACACCGCTACCGGATGCATTGTACGGATTGCATGGAATACTCTCGGCGGCCCGACGCGGCCCCCCTGGCGTGACCGCGGGTTCCGTCTCCCTGGTGAAGGAAGGGTGAGGATCCCTGCCGAACCGCACAAGCACGACCGTCATTGGACAGTGCTCCGCGATCGGTCCCTATGCTGGATCATCCACCTGATCGACGGGCACGCGCCCTCACATTCGAAGGGAATCGGTGGTGCAACGCTTTCTGGCGATCCTCCTGATCATTGCCGGCCTCGGCGGCATCGGTTACGGGATCGCGACGGCAACCGTCCTGCGCGAGTCCGACACCGTCGTCGCGACCGCGACCCCCAGCGGCGACGGAACCCTGGTCGTGACCGAGCCCGGAGTGCTCGGCCTCGTCGACGACCAGGTGACCGTCCGGGCCACGGTGCCCGAGGGCCAGAAGGTCACGCTCGCGCTCGGGTCCGAGGTCGACGTGCTGGGCTGGGTGGGTGACGACCCGTACGACTCCGTCACCGGCCTGTCCACCTGGGAGACGCTGAGCGTCGCCCCGGGTACACCGCCCGAGGCGGAGCAGACCGGCGAAGAGTCTGGTGAGCAGCCCGGCGAGGAGTCCGCCGACGCCGGGAAGCCGGCCAAGGGTCCCGACCCCTCGGGGTCGGACATGTGGCTCTCCGAGGTGAGCGGCGAGACCACCGTCTCGATGCGCTGGACCGAGGAGCCGGGCCGCGTGGTGCTGCTGGCCGCGGGCGTCGGTGACGGCGCCGAGGCCCCCACCCTCGAGCTGACGTGGCCGCGTCCCGCGTCCACCCCGTACCTGTGGCCCGGTGTGCTGGGTGGCGGCTTCGCCCTGATCCTGGGCGTCTTCATGGCCATCGGCGCACGCCGCGGCAAGAAGAAGGCCACGACGCGCACGTCGTCCACGGTCCGCACCCGCCGGACCGAGTCCGAGCTGCCCCGCCGCGACGTCTTCGGCGTCGACGGCGACCAGACCGAGGCGCAGGCGGACGGCCCAGGGTTCCCGCCCGCGCAGCCCGGGCCGCCGGCCGGGCCCGGCTCCCGTCCCGCCGGGGGCGCTTTCCCGCCCGCGGGCGAGCCCGCGGAGAGCGGCACCGCCGTCTTCCTGCCCGCGGCGCGCCTGCGCCCGGGCCGGGGGACGCCGGAGCCGGTCGCCCCGGAGCCCGAGCCGGCCTCGGCATGGGGTCCGCCGGCGCCCTTCGGGGGCGCCGGCGGGGCTGCACCGATCACGCCACCTCCCACGCCGGAGCCCGCCCCGGAACCTGCGGCCGCCCCCGCGGCGTCCGTCCGTGGTCTGCGGCGCAGCCGCCGGGCCCAGCAGGGCCCGGTCGCGGCACCGGCCGGGCCGGCGCCGTACGGCGGCGCCCCGGAGCAGGCCCCCGCGGCACCCGCCGCTCAGCCGGCGCCCGCCGCCCAGGCGGCCGCGGCGCCGTCGGGCAGGCCGATGACCCGTCGCGAGATGCGCCTGCGCGAGCAGGCGCAGCGGCGGGCCGCGACGGGCGCGATGCCCGCCGTGCCCGCGTCAGCCCCGGAGCCGGAGCCCGAGCCCGAGGAGCAGCAGACGCCGAGCAGCCGTGCCGCGGCATGGCGCCAGACCTGGGGAGTGACCGGGTCCGACGACGGAGGCAACCGATGATCCGCATGCGACGTACCCGACCCACGGCCGTGGTCGCCACCACCCTGGTGACCGTCGGCCTGCTCACCGGCTGTGCCGAGGAGCTGCCCACCCCGAAGGCCGAGGCGCCGGTCGCCGAGGCCGTCGTGACCCAGGCGCAGGAGCGCGAGATCCTGGACAAGGTGGCGGGCGTCGTCGAGAAGGTGACCAAGCAGAGCCAGGCCGACGACCTCGCGCCGCGGCTGGCCGGACCCGCGCTCGACATCCGCACGACGCAGCTCAAGGTGGCCGCCGCCCGCAAGGACTCGGAGCCGCTGACCGACCTGTCCATGCAGATGCAGCAGGTGATCCTGCCGTCCGACGAGACGTGGCCGCGCAGCAGCTACGCCATCACGGTGCAGCCCAAGGACCTGACGACGCCGGTGCTCATGGCGTTCGACCAGGCCAGCGCGCGGGACCAGTACAAGCTGTGGGGCTGGGTGCGCCTGCTGCCCGGCGTCACGATGCCCCAGTTCGCCGAGGCGGAGCTGGGCAGTGCCGCCGTCCCGCCGGACGACGCGAGCCTCAAGACCACGCCCACCGACGCGATCAAGCAGTACGCGTCCGTGCTGACGGTCGACAAGGACTCGAAGTACGCGGACAACTTCGCGGACGACGACCTGCGCCAGTTCTTCCGGGACTACGGCAAGCTCCAGGTCGACGCGATCAACAAGGAGGAGTGCAAGGGCGCCTTCGAGGTCGCGTACGAGCCCACGAAGGACCCGGTCAAGGCCGTCCGCACGGCCGACGGCGGCGCCCTGGTGATGGCGGCGATGATCAGCAAGGAGACGATCACCGCGAAGGAGGAGGGCTGCGAGATCGGCCCGCCGACCAAGACCACCCAGGCCCTGTGGGGCGACGCCGACGTGACCAACGTGGTCGAGGTCAACTACCAGGACATGGTGGCGATGTACGTGCCGCCGAAGGAGTCCGAGGACCAGATCAGCCTGGTCGGGTACGAGCACGTGCCGAGCTCGGTCTCGAACGGCTGACCGGCCTGACCTGCGCCGCTAGGGTGGCCTCCGTGAATCCACGGAGGTCACCCCTGGCACGTCCCGGAGCACGTCCCCGGGCGCGGCGCCGCCCGCCCGCGGTCGTCGCGGGGCTGAGCGCGGCCGCGCTGCTGCTCGCCGGCTGCACGGTCGAGCCGCCCGCCCCCGAGGCCGAAGCGCCGGTGATTGCCGCGGTGGTCAGCGCACCGCAGGAGCGAGAGATCCTGGACAGCGTCGTGTCGGTGCTCGAAGGGGCGGACGGCGCCGGGCCGCTCGCGTCCCGCCTCGCGGGGCCCGCGCTCACCATGCGTGAGGCCGAGCTCGCGGCCGCCTCGGGGGGCGGCGGGCGGAGCGTGCTCACCGACCTGGCCCTCGAGACCCAGCAGCTCATCCTGCCCGCGGAGCAGGGCTGGCCGCGGAGCAGCTTCGCCATCACGGAGCCTCCCGAGGACCGCGTCACCCCGCTGCTCGCGGTGCTGGACCAGCGGACCGCACGGGACCAGTACAAGCTGTGGGCGTACGTCTGGCTGGTGTCGGGTGCGACGATGCCGCAGTTCGCGCCGGCGGAGCTGGGCAGCGAGGCCGTGGCCGCCGACGACGCGAGCCTCCTGGTGCCGCCCGGCGCGCTGGCCGAGCAGTACGCGTCCGTGCTCACCGTGGGCGACCGGTCGCAGTACGCCGCCGTCTTCGCGGCCGACGACGACCTGCGCAAGGAGCTGCGGGAGAGCGGTCGCGACCAGGTGGCCGCGACCACCGAGAAGGACGGGAAGGGCCGGTTCGAGGTCGCGTACGAGCCTGCCGACGGCGGCGTCAAGGCGGTCCGCACCGTCGACGGCGGGGCCATGGTGGTGCTGGCCCTGCGGAGCCAGGAGACCCTGCGGGCCGAGGAGGGCTGGCAGCTCACGCCGGCGTCGCCGTCGGCCGCCGCGCTGTGGGACGACGGCGACGGCACCGACGTGCTGCGCACCGCCTACCACGACACCGTCGCGCTGTACGTGCCGCCCGCGGGCTCCGCGGCGACGGTCAGCCTGCTCGGCGTGCACCGCGTGCCGTACGCGGTCTCGGCCGGCTGATCGCCCTGAGCGGAGTCGGCGGGTGCTCCGCCGACAGGTCATTAGGATTGCCCCCATGAGCAGTGCCACCCCTCAGCCCGGTCCCGCCCGGAGTGCACAGCCCGAGTTCGCCGTGCGCGGCGCGGTCGACCTGTCCGCACTGACCCGTCCCCAGGCACCGCCGCCCGGCGAGCCCGGCGGCGCGCCCGAAGCCGGCGGCTTCGTGGTGGACGTCAGCGAGGCGAACTTCGAGCAGCTGGTCCGCGACTCGGCCACCTACCCGGTGGTGATCCTGCTGTGGATCCCGACCGACAAGGCGAACGCCGACCTCGGCGCCACCCTCGGCCGGCTCGCGCAGGAGTACGGCGGTCGGTTCCTGCTCGGGCGCGTCGACGCCCAGGCGTCGCCGCAGGTCGCCGCCGCGTTCCAGGTCCAGGGCGTGCCCACGGTCGTCGCGGTGCTGCAGGGCCAGCCCCTGCCGCTGTTCCAGGGCGCGGCCGACGAGCAGCAGATCCGCTCCGTGCTCGACCAGGTGCTCGCCGCCGCCGAGCAGAACGGCGTCACGGGCCGCGCGCCCGGCGCCGCGCCCACGGACGGCGAACCGGCGCCCGAGCCCGAGCAGCCGCTCCCGCCGCTGCACCAGGAGGCCTACGACGCGATCGAGCGCGACGATCTCGGCGCCGCCGCCGCCGCCTACGAGAAGGCGCTGCGCCAGGACCCCAAGGACGCCGACGCGGCCGCGGGCCTCGCGCAGGTGCACCTGATGCAGCGCACGCACGACGCCGACCTCGCGGCCGTGCGCCAGGCCGCGGCAGACGCGCCGGCCGACGTCGACGCGGCGCTCGCCGTCGCCGACGTCGACATGCTGGGCGGCAAGGTCGACGACGCCTTCGCGCGCCTGCTCGACCTGCTCCCGGACGCCGACGCGGACGGCAAGGAGAAGCTCCGCGTCCGGCTCCTGGAGCTGTTCGAGGTCGCGGGCACGACGGACCCACGGGTCAACAAGGCCCGCCGCCGCCTGTCGCTGTACCTGTACTGATCCCGCACTGATCCCGCACCTGACAGCCGCTCGCGCCGAGATCTGGCGTCGTGCTGCTGAGGTCTGGTGTTCGCGCCGAGATCTGGCGGTGCGCCACCAGATCTCGGCGCCGGCACCAGATCTCGCGGGCGGGATGCCAGATCTCGGCGCGCGTCGTCAGCGGCGCGGCACCAGATCTCCGCGGCGCGGCGCCAGAGCTCAGCGGGACGGGGTCAGGATCAGGGCGCCCAGCGGGGGGACCCGGATCTCCGCCGACCAGCGGCGGCCGTGGTGCGGCACCCGCTCGGTCTGGACGCGGCCCATGTTGCCGACGCCCGAGCCGCCGTAGACCGACGCGTCGGTGTTGAGCACCTCGAGCCACACCGGACCCTCGGCCGGCGGGACCACGTCGCCCAGCGGCGCCGGCGACTGCCGCACCGCCGTCTCGACCGGCTCCGCGGGCGGCAGCACCTCGACGGCGCCCGCGGCGGACGTCGGCTCAGGCCCCGCCTCCGGCGCCCGCGGCACGTCCGGCAGCGGCAGGCGGTACCCCTCGTGCGGCACGCCCGCGAAGTTCACGACCACCACCACCGGGTCGCCGGAGCGTGACCGGCGCACGTAGGCGAGCACGTTGTGGTCGGCGTCGTCGGCCGTGAGCCACTCGAAGCCCGCCGGGTCGAAGTCGAGCTCCCACAGCGCGGGCGTCGACCGGTAGAGCGCGTTGAGGTCGCGCACCACGTGCTGCACGCCCGCGTGACCGCCGTCGCCGAGCAGGTCCCAGCGCAGGCCCTCCGACTCGGCCCACTCGGTGTCCTGCGCGAACTCGCAGCCCATGAACAGCAGCTGCTTGCCGGGATGGGTCCACTGGTAGGCGAGGAACGCGCGCACGCCGGCGAGCTGCTGCCACCGGTCGCCCGGCATCTTGCGCAGCAGCGACCCCTTGCCGTGCACCACCTCGTCATGGCTGATGGGCAGCACGAACTGCTCGGTATAGGCGTACACCAGGGAGAACGTGAGCTCGCCGTGGTGGTAGCGCCGGTTGTACGGGTCCTCCGCCAGGTAGCGCAGGGTGTCGTTCATCCAGCCCATATTCCACTTCAGGCCGAACCCGAGCCCTCCGCTCGACGTCGGCCCGGTGACCTGGGGGAACGCCGTCGACTCCTCGGCGATCATCATGACGCCGGGCGTGCGCCGGTACGCGGTCGCGTTGGCCTCCTGCAGGAACGCGATGGCCTCCAGGTTCTCCCGCCCGCCGTGCACGTTGGGCGTCCACTCGCCCTCCTTGCGGGAGTAGTCGAGGTAGAGCATCGAGGCGACGGCGTCCACGCGCAGCGCGTCGGCGTGGAACTCCTCGAACCAGTAGGTGGCGTTCGCCACGAGGAAGTTGCGCACCTCGCGCCGGCCGAAGTCGAAGATCAGGGTGCCCCAGTCCTGCTGCTCGCCGCGGTGGGGGTCCGGGTGCTCGTACAGGGGACCGCCGTCGAACCGGGCCAGGGCGAACTCGTCGCGCGGGAAGTGCGCGGGCACCCAGTCGAGGATGACGCCGATGCCCGCCTGGTGCAGCCGGTCCACGAGGTACCGGAAGTCGTCGGGGGAGCCGAACCGCGACGTCGGCGCGTAGTAGCTGGTCACCTGGTAGCCCCACGACCCGCCGTAGGGGTGCTCCGCGACCGGCATGAGCTCGACGTGCGTGAAGCCCTGCTCGGTGACGTACTGCGCGAGCTGATCGGCCAGCTCGCGGTACCCGAGGCCGGGCCGCCACGAGCCGAGGTGCACCTCGTACACGCTCAGGGGCGCGGAGTGCGGGTCGGTGGCGGCCCGCGCGGTGAGCCACGCGTCGTCGTGCCACTCGTGGGTCGAGGCGGTCACGACGCTCGCCGTCGCGGGCGGCTGCTCGGTCGCCTTGGCGAGCGGGTCCGCCTTGGCGCGCCAGACGCCGTCGGCCCCCAGGATCTCGAACTTGTAGCGCAGCCCCGGGCCGACGTCCGGGACGAAGAGCTCCCACACGCCCGTCGAGCCGAGCGACCGCATGGGGTGCGTGCCGCCCCAGCCGTTGTGGTCGCCCACGAGCCGCACGCCCCGCGCGTTGGGCGCCCACACCGCGAACGCGACGCCCGCGATGTCGCCGGACTCGCTGGGGTAGGTGTGCAGGTTGGCGCCGAGCACCTGCCAGAGCTGCTCGTGCCGGCCCTCGCCGATGAGGTGGAGGTCCACCTCGCCGAGCGTGGGCAGGAAGCGGTACGGGTCGTCGGCGGTCCACGTCTCGGTGCCCGACCGCGTGCGGATGCGGTAGTCCGGGGCGTGCCGGGTCCCGTCCGGGCCCGGGGCGGCCGGCACCACGGCCGCCCACACGCCCGCGCCCTGGTGGGTCGCGGTCGTCTCGCCGTCCGCGGTCGTGACCACCACCTCGTCGGCCAGCGGCCGCAACGTGCGCACGACGGTCCACGGGCCGTCGAGCAGGTGCGGGCCGAGCACGGTGTGCGGGTCGTGGTGGGTCCCGGACGCGATGGCGGTCAGGACCTCGAGGTCGACGTCGGGCAGGTCTGCCATGGGGTTACCTTTCCATGGCACCGGCGTGGCGTGCGACACGTGCCCGGCACGGCCCGTCATGAGGCGAGCACCCGCTCGACGGCCGTCAGCGGGATGTGCATCCACGCAGGCCGGTGCCGGAACTCGTAGACCACCTCGTACAGGGCCTTGTCCACGGTCAGGGCGCGCAGCAGCAGCTCGGCCGTGGCGACGTCGAGCGTGTCGCCCACGGACTCCGAGCCCTGCCGGTAGCCCTCGAGGAAGGCGAGCTGGGCGTGCGACACCCAGTGCGGGTCGGTGGCGCTGCCGACGGCGCCCGCGTAGTCCAGCGAGCGCAGCATCCCGGCGACGTCGCGCAGCGGCAGGTCCGGCGCCGTGCGCTCGGCCACGGGCCGCTGCGGCTCGCCCTCGAAGTCGAGCACCTTCCACCCGTCGGGCGAGTGCAGCGCCTGGCCGAGGTGCAGGTCGCCGTGGATGGACTGCAGCCGCACCAGGCCCCCGGCGCGTTCGCCGGCGGCCGCCAGGCGGGCACTGACGGCGTCGTACAGCGCGGTGACGCCGGCCCGCTGCGGTGCCAGGTCCGGGACGTCGGCGAAGGCCTCGGCGGCACGGCGGCGCAGCACGCCCATGAAGCCCGCCGCCTCCAGGGTGGGCCCCGGCCCGAGGGCGTCGCGCAGCGCCGAGTGCAGGTGCGCCACGACGGCGCCGAGCTCGGCCGCCCGCTCGCCGAAGTCCTCGCCCCGGGCCGCGTAGGCGCAGGCGAGCTCGAACCCGTCGGTCGCGTCGTGCACGAGCTCGGAGAGCACGGCGAGGTGGGCGAGGACGTCGGGCCCCGCGTTCGTGCCCGTCGCCGTGCCCGGTGGTGCGGGCAGCGGCACCGCGCCCAGGAACCGCGGCACGCCGTCCCACCCGGCGCGGGTGAGGGCCTCCGGGATGACGACGTCGGGGTGCGGCCCCAGCGCGACCGTCCGCAGGATCTTGAGCATGCCGCCCCGGCCCGACGCGTGCGGCAGGGCGGGGAGCACCACCGACGTGTTGGACTGCTCCCCGGAGATCCGGCGCGCGTCCCGCAGCTCGGCGCAGTCCTCGGGCTCGCACGCCGCGGGCAGGGCGGCGGTGAAGTAGGCGTGCCAGGCCGCGGGGTGCACCCCGCCGTCGTGCACGGTCGCGGTGCCCGACGCCGTGGTGACGGTGCCGATGAGCCCCGCCGCCTCGGTGTCCGCGGTGTCGGCCTCGGGCTCGGCCGTGGGCGTCAGCACGAGCGGCACCTGGATCACGAGCGCGCCGTCGCCCGTCGCGAGGCCCGGCCCGGCGAGCCGCAGCAGCGCGACGACGACGTCGGCCACGCCGCCGAACGTGACCGTGAGCCAGGGCTCGTGCGTCACGCCCTCGGCGGGCACCGGGTACCAGCGTTGCTCGGGCAGCCATGTGTCGAGCAGCGCCAGCACCTCCGGGGGGAGGTGCGCGGCGCCCGGGGAGACGTGGACGGTGCGCGCCGGGCTCACACCGCTCACGCCTGCCCGTCCGGCCCGGTGGGTGCCGGCGGCGCCAGCACGAGCCAGTAGAAGTCGCGCGCGCCCCAGGTGATCGTGAGGATGCCGTCCTCGCCGACGCTCGGGAAGCCTGCCCCGCCGAACACGTCGGTCAGGGTCCAGCCCGCGTACCCGGGCAGCTTGATCGTGGACGAGCGCGCCGTGGCGGACAGGTTCGCCGCGACGAGCAGCGTCTCCTGCGCCGACGACCGGGTGAACGCGATGACCGACTCGTCGGCGCAGTCGAGCGCCGTGAAGTCGCCCGTGCCGAACGTGGGGTGCAGCCGCCGGAACGCCAGCATGTTGTGCATCCAGTGCAGCAGCGACGTGGGCTGGGCGAGCTGCGCCTCGACGTTGGTGTGCTGGTAGTGGTGCACCAGCGACTGGACCAGCGGCAGGTAGAGCTTGCCCGGGTCGGCGGTGGAGAAGCCGGCGTTGCGGTCCGGCGTCCACTGCATGGGGGTGCGCACGGCGTCCCGGTCGGGCAGCCAGATGTTGTCGCCCATGCCGATCTCGTCACCGTAGTAGAGGCACGGCGTGCCGGGCATGGACAGCAGCAGCGCGTTGGCCAGCTCGATCTCCTTGCGGGAGTTGTCGAGCAGCGGGGCGAGCCGCCGTCGGATGCCCACGTTCGCCCGCATGCGCGGGTCCGGGGCGTACCAGCCGTACATGCTGGCCCGCTCCTCGGTCGAGACCATCTCGAGCGTGAGCTCGTCGTGGTTGCGCAGGAACGTGCTCCACTGGCCCGCCGCGGGGATCGCCGGCGTGTCCGCGAGGATCTCCAGGAGCTGGCGCGCCCGCTGGTCCCGGATCGCGTAGAAGATGCGCGGCATCACCGGGAAGTGGAAGCACATGTGGCACTCGGGCTCGTCGTCCGTGCCGAAGTACTCCACCACGTCCTGCGGCCACTGGTTGGCCTCGGCCAGCATGATGCGGCCGGGGAACTCGGTGTCGATCATGCGCCGCACGGTGCGCAGGAAGCCGTGCGTCTCGGGCAGGTTCTCGCAGTTGGTGCCCTCGGCCTCGAACAGGTACGGCACGGCGTCGAGCCGGAACCCGTCCACGCCGAGCCGCAGCCAGAACCGGGCCACGTCGAGCATGGCCTCGACCACGTGCGGGTTCTCGAAGTTCAGGTCGGGCTGGTGGCTGAAGAACCGGTGCCAGAAGTACTGCCGCCGCACCGGGTCGAACGTCCAGTTCGACGTCTCGGTGTCGACGAAGATGATCCGCGCGCCCTCGTACCGCGTGGGGTCGTCGCCCCACACGTAGAAGTCGCCGTACGGCCCGTCGGGGTCGGCGCGCGACGCCTGGAACCAGGGGTGGGCGTCGCTGGTGTGGTTCATGACCAGGTCGATCACCACGCGGATGCCGCGCTCGTGCGCCGCGGCGATCAGGTCGCTGAAGTCCGCCATCGTGCCGAACTGCGGGGACACCGCCGTGAAGTCCGCGACGTCGTACCCGCCGTCGCGCAGCGGCGACGGGAAGAAGGGCGGCAGCCAGAGGCAGTCGACCCCCAGCCACTCGAGGTAGTCGAGGCGCTCCACGAGCCCGCGCAGGTCGCCCGACCCGCCGTCGCCCGAGTCGGAGAACGACCGGATCATGACCTCGTAGAAGACCGCCTTCTTGTACCACTCGGGGTCGTCGACCAGGCCCTTGCGCCGGGCGTCGAGCTGCGGCTGCCGGCGCGGCGGCAGCGCCTGGACGGGCACCGGCATGGACGGCGGGTTGGGCATCGTGGGGCGCTCGGGCTGCGGCCGCCCGGAGTGCGGCATGCCGGGCTGCGGCGTCCCGGGGGGCGCGCCCGGGCCCTCCGGCGGTCCGACGGCGGGGCCTCCCGGCCCGTACGTGGTCATGCGGGACCCACGTGGAGTACGTGGGCCACCCGGACCTGCGGGTCGAGCCGCACCCACGGGTGGGCGCCCCACCCGTAGGTCTCGCCCGAGAGCAGGTCGTGGGCCACGAAGAACGGGGCGCTGTCGTCGCCCTCGGGTGCACTGAGGCCGAGGGCGGAGAGGTCCAGGTGCACTACTGACTCCTGTGCGTTCCGGGGGTCCAGGTTCAGCACGACCACGATCACGTCGTCGTGCCGCGGGGCACGTCGATCGTTACCCCCTGCTCTCATGGTGCGGCCAGGGGACGTCGCTGTCGCGCGCGACGCGTGATCGGCCGAGATCCGGCGCGAGTACGCGACCACCTGGTCGTTCGTCGTGGGGTGCACGGTCAGGTTGCGCAGCTGCCGCAGCGCGGGGTGGGTGCGGCGGATCGCGTTCAGCTCGCCGAGCAGCAGGGCGATCCCGTGCTCGTCGGCCTTCGACCAGTCGCGGGGCCGGTACTCGTACTTCTCGTTGTCGATCTGCTCCTCGACGCCGGGCCGCGGCGTGCTCTCCACGAGCTCGTAGCCCGAGTAGATGCCCCAGGTGGGTGAACCGGTCGCGGCCAGCACGGCCCGCACCGCGAACGCCGCGACGCCGCCGTGGGTGAGGTAGGGCGGCAGGATGTCGTGGGTGGTGGGCCAGAAGGACGGGCGCAGCACGGAGCCCTGCGGCCCGCTGACCTCGGCCAGGTACTCCGCGACCTCCTCCTTGGTGGTGCGCCAGGTGAAGTACGTGTACGACTGGTGGAAGCCGATCCGGGCCAGCGTCAGCATCATCGCCGGCTTGGTGAACGCCTCCGACAGGAAGATGACCTCGGGGTTCGTCGCGTGCACCTCGGCGAGCAGCCACTCCCAGAAGTCGAGCGGCTTCGTGTGCGGGTTGTCGACGCGGAACAGCGTCACGCCCCGGTCGATCCACGTGCGGATCACGTCCAGCACCGCCTCGTACAGGCCCTCGGGGTCCGTGTCGAAGCTGAGCGGGTAGATGTCCTGGTACTTCTTGGGCGGGTTCTCCGCGTACGCGATCGACCCGTCCGCCCGCACCACGAACCACTCGGGGTGCTCGGTCACCCACGGGTGGTCGGGCGAGCACTGCAGCGCGATGTCGAGCGCCACCTCCAGGCCCTCGGCGCGGGCCGCGGCGACGAAGTCCCGGAAGTCGGCCTCCGTGCCCAGGTCGGGGTGGATCGCGTCGTGCCCGCCGTCCGCCGAGCCGATCGCGTACGGGCTGCCCGGGTCTCCGGGGGCGGCCTCGAGCGTGTTGTTGCGCCCCTTGCGGAACGTCGTGCCGATGGGGGAGACCGGCGTCAGGTAGACGACGTCGAACCCCATCGCCGCGATGCCCGGCAGACGCTTCGCCGCGGTGGCGAACGTGCCCGACACCCACGTGCCGTCCTCCTTCTGGTACGCGCCCTCCGAGCGGGGGAACATCTCGTACCAGGACCCGGCCAGGGCGAGCTGCCGCGACACCCGCAGCGGGTAGGCGTCCGACGCCGAGACCAGCTCGCGCAGGGGCGCCCGCCGCAGCGCGTCGACGACCTCGGGCGACGTCGCCGCCGCGAACCGCGCCGGGGCCGGCCGCGAGTCGTCCGCCAGGGCGCGCCGCGCCGCCGTCAGCGCCCGCGCGTCCCGCGCCGTCCGGCCCCCGGCCACGAGCGCGTCGCCCGGGACCCGGCCGCAGATCCGGTCGAACAGGCGCACGCCCTCGGCGAGCATGAGCTCGGTGTCGATCCCCGCCGGGATCTTGATCCCCGCGTCGTGCACCCAGGTGGCGTACGGGTCCGACCACGCCTCCACCCGGAAGGTCCAGTCGCCCTCCGCGTCGGGCTGCAGCTCGCCGCGGAACCGGTCGAGACCGGGCGCCACGTCCGTCATGGGGGCCCAGGAGTGGTCGGTCCCGTCCGGGGCGACCAGCACCGCCGTCGCGGACACGGCGTCGTGGCCCTCGCGGAACACCGTCGCCTCGACCGGGACCACCTCACCGACCACCGCCTTCGCAGGCCAGCGACCCCCCTCCACCACGGGGGCGACCTCGAGGACAGGGATGCGGCCGATCCGGCCGGGACGCGTGTGCGGGCTCACGCGGCCACGCTATCGACGGTTCCGGGTGACTCGCCTGCGGGGCGCGCCGAGGTCTCGTGAACGTCGTCGGACGGGGAGGTGAAGCCCTCCGCAACAGGTGTGCTCGCCCCGCCATGTGCGTAGTGTTCTGCCGGTGAGAGCGATCCGCAGATTCACCGTCCGCACGGTCCTGCCCGAGCAGCTCGCGCCGCTCGACGAGCTGGCCCAGAACCTCCGCTGGTCCTGGCACGCGCCCACCCGCGAGCTGTTCGCGAGCATCGATCCCGACCTCTGGTCGGGCGTCGGAGGCGACCCCGTGGCGCTGCTCGCGGCGCTCGGCTCCGAGCGGCTGGAGGCGCTCGCGGCCTCCGAGGAGTTCACGGGCCGGGTCCGCGCCGCGTCCGAGGACCTGCACCACTACCTGCGGGACCCGCAGTGGTACCAGCGGCAGACGTCCGCCTCCGGCGCGGAGCTGCCGCGCGCCGTCGCCTACTTCTCGCCCGAGTTCGGCATCACCTCGGTGCTGCCGCAGTACTCCGGCGGCCTCGGCATCCTGGCGGGCGACCACCTCAAGAGCGCCTCCGACATGGGCGTACCCATCGTGGGCGTGGGCCTGCTGTACGGCGCCGGGTACTTCCGGCAGTCGCTCACGCGCGACGCCTGGCAGGTCGAGACCTACCCGCTGCTCGACCCGGACGGGCTGCCGCTGGCGGTGCTGCGCGAGGAGGACGGCACGCCCGCCGTCGTCTCGCTCGCGCTGCCCGGGGGCCGCACGCTGCACGCGCACGTGTGGGTCGCCGCCGTCGGCCGCGTGCCGCTGCTGCTGCTCGACTCGAACGTGCCGGAGAACGACGAGGCGGCCCGCAAGGTGACCGACCGCCTCTACGGGGGCGGGGGCGAGCACCGCCTGCAGCAGGAGCTGCTGCTCGGCGTCGGCGGTGTGCGCGCGCTGCGGGCCTGGTCGCGCCTCACCGGGGCGCCGGAGCCCGAGGTCTACCACACCAACGAGGGGCACGCGGGGTTCCTGGGCGTGGAGCGCATCCGCGAGCTCGTCGCCTCGGGCCTGACCGTCGCCGAGGCGCACGAGGCGGTCCGCGCGGCCACGGTGTTCACCACGCACACGCCGGTGCCCGCCGGCATCGACCGGTTCCCGAAGGAGCTGGTCAGCGCCTACTTCGGCGGCGACAACGCCATGGCGGGCGTGCCGCTGGAGAGCGTCCTGGCCCTGGGCTCGGAGGACTACGACGGCGGCGACCCCACCGTGTTCAACATGGCGGTCATGGGCCTGCGCCTGGGCGGCCGGGCGAACGGCGTCTCGCTGCTGCACGGCCAGGTCTCCCGCGAGATGTTCGAGGGTCTGTGGCCCGGGTTCGACGCGCGCGAGGTGCCGATCACCTCGGTCACCAACGGCGTGCACTCGCCCACCTGGGTCGCGCCCCGGCTGGCCGCCGTCGAGGCCGAGCGCCTCGGGCTCGACGAGATCACCGCCCCCGACGCCTCGGCCGGCTGGCTCGACGCGAGCCGCGTGCCGGACGCCGAGCTCTGGGACCTGCGCAACGAGATGCGCGGCGAGCTCGTGGCCGAGGCCCGGCGGCGCGTGCGCACGTCGTGGCGCGAGCGCGGCGCGTCGCCCGCCGAGCTCGGCTGGGTCGACGACGTGCTGTCGCCCGACGTGCTCACCATCGGCTTCGCGCGGCGTGTGCCCACCTACAAGCGGCTCACCCTGATGCTGCGCGACCCCGAGCGGCTCAAGGCGCTCCTGCTGCACCCCGAACGGCCCGTGCAGCTCGTGGTCGCCGGCAAGTCGCACCCCGCCGACGACTCCGGCAAGCGGCTCATCCAGCAGCTCGTCCGGTTCGCGGACGACCCCGAGGTGCGCCACCGCATCGTGTTCCTGCCGAACTACGACATCGGCATGGCGCAGTCCCTGTACCCCGGCTGCGACGTGTGGCTGAACAACCCGCTGCGCCCCCTGGAGGCGTCGGGCACCTCGGGCATGAAGAGTGCCCTCAACGGCGGCCTGAACCTCTCCATCGAGGACGGCTGGTGGGCCGAGTGGTACGACGGCGAGAACGGCTGGGGTATCCCCACCGCCGACGGCGTCGAGGACACCGACCGCCGCGACGACCTCGAGGCCGCCGCGCTGTACGACCTCATCGAGTCCCAGGTGGCGCCCACCTTCTACGAGCGCACCGACGGCGTGCCCGGCCGCTGGCTGGAGATGGTGCGGCACACCCTGGCGACCCTCGGCCCGAAGGTGCAGGCCACGCGCATGGTCTCGGAGTACGTGCACGGGCTGTACGCCCCGGCGGCCGAGGCGGGCCGGGCGCTCGCCGAGGACCAGTTCGCCGCGGCCAAGGGCCTCGCGGGCTGGAAGGCGCACGTGCGCGGTGCCTGGCCGCAGGTGCGCGTGGACCACGTGGAGTCGGCGGGCATCGGCGAGGCCGTGCAGGTCGGCGACCGGCTCACGGTGCGGGCCTACGTGTCGCTCGGGGCCCTCTCGCCCGACGACGTGGACGTGCAGGTGGTGCACGGCCGCGTGACGGAGGCCGACGTGATCGACGAGTTCACGGCCGAGCCGCTCACCCTCGCCGAGTCGTACGAGGCCGGGCGGCACGCGTTCGGCGGCGAGGTCGAGCTGGAGACGTCGGGCCCGTTCGGCTACACGGTGCGCATCGTGCCGCGGCACCCGCACCTGACGAGCGTCGCGGAGCTGGGGCTGGTCGCCAACGCCTGACGGCGTGGCCGGGCCGCGGTCGGCGGCCCGGCCCGGCCGTGAAAGAGTGCACCCATGATGATCAACGTGGACCGGGACGCCTGCTGCGGCTCCGGCCAGTGCGCGCTGGTCGCGCCCGCAGTCTTCGGTCAGGACGAGAACGACCTGGTCGTGCTGCTCGACGCCCGCCCCGGCCCGGAGCACGACCGGGCCGTGCAGGAGGCCGTGAGCATGTGCCCCACCGGGGTCATCTGGGTGGACCAGAACGCCTGACGGGGCCTTGGCTTCGGTCAGTTGCCCGGTGTCGGGACTCGACGTCGGTCACTTGCCTTGAGATCGGTCGATCAGAGGACCGATCTCAAGGCAAGGGACCGACGTCGATCCGCTTTGCGGGCAAGCGACCGACGTCAGGTCGTGCCCGGGCGTCGTACCGGCCGCGGGGGGACCGGCTTGGCGGCCTGGATCTCGGCGGCCGGGACGGTGACGTCAGCGGGGTCACCGCGTCCGGGCACCGGGTCGGTCCGCAGCCGCAGGCCGGCGTCGGACACCTCGGTCACGAAGCCGATCACGTCGGTCCAGCGGTGCGCCGTAGCGCCGTCGGACACCACGGGGCCGTCCGGCGCGAGCCGACGGCGCACGACCACCCGCGTGCCCGGGCGGAGGGCGCGCCAGGCGCCGGGTTCGGCGGGTGGTGTAGCGAATGTCACGTCGGTTCTCTTTCCGCTGCGTGAGACCGGTCGGGATCTGCGGCTCTCCCGGGAGATACTAGGATCGCGCGGCAGGGCCCTGTGCGGCCCGCGCCGTGCCTGCCCCCCCAGTCCGGAAGTGGAAGGACACCCTCGAAGTGACCTACGTGATCGCTCAGCCGTGCGTCGACGTCAAGGACCGGGCGTGCATCGAGGAGTGTCCCGTGGACTGCATCTACGAGGGCAACCGCTCCCTCTACATCCACCCGGACGAGTGCGTCGACTGCGGCGCGTGCGAGCCGGTCTGCCCGGTCGAGGCCATCTACTACGAGGACGACGTCCCCGACGAGTGGAAGGACTACTACCGCGCGAACGTCGAGTTCTTCGACGACCTGGGCTCGCCCGGCGGCGCCGCGAAGATGGGCGTCATCGAGAAGGACGACCCGATGATCGCGGCCCTTCCGCCCCAGGCCTGACGTGGGTCTGCACGACCTCTCCGACCTGCCCTACCCCTGGGACTCGATCGCCGGCATCACGGCGACCGCGAGGGCCCACCCGGGCGGTCTGATCGATCTCTCCATGGGTACGCCCGTGGACCCGACGCCCGAGGTCGTGCGGCAGGCCCTGGAGGCGGCCTCGGACGCCCCGGGCTACCCCATGACGGCGGGCACGCCCGCCCTGCGCCAGGCGGTGGCCGCCTGGTTCGCCCGACGCCGCGGCGTGCCGGACCTCGACCCCGCGGCCGTGCTGCCGACGATCGGCTCGAAGGAGCTCGTCGGGCTGCTGCCCTCCCTGCTGCACCTGGGCCTCGGAGACGTGGTGGTGCACCCGTCCGTCGCCTACCCGACGTACGTGGCCGGTGCCCGCGCGGCCGGCGCGACGCCGCTCGCCACCGACGACGTCGCCGACTGGGCGGGCCGCGACGACGTCCGCATGGTGTGGGTCAACTCACCCGGCAACCCGACGGGCCGGGTGCTCGACGTCGCGGACCTGCGCGCCGTGGTGGAGGCCGCCCGCGCGATCGGCGCCGTGGTGGTCTCCGACGAGTGCTACGCGGAGCTGGCGTGGGAGGTGCCGGGGGGCGACGTGCCCTCCGTGCTGGACCCCCGGGTGAGCGGCGGCTCGCACGAGAACCTGCTCGTGGCGTACTCGCTGTCGAAGCAGTCGAGCCTCGCGGGCTACCGGGCGGCGTTCCTGGCGGGGGACCCGGCACTGATCGCGGACCTCACGCAGACCCGCAAGCACCTCGGCCTCATCGTGCCGGCCCCGGTGCAGGCGGCGATGACGGCCGCGCTGTCGGACGACGAGCACGTGGCGGTGATCCGTGCCACGTACGGCGCGCGGCGCGGGGCGCTGGCCGCCGCCGTCCGCGAGGCCGGCTTCGTGGTAGACGGGTCGGAGGCCGGCCTGTACCTGTGGGTGGCCGCCCCGGACGGCCGATCCGGCCGCCAGGTCGCACAATGGTTCGCGGAGCGCGGCGTCCTCACCGCGCCCGGCCACCTGTACGGCGACGACCGGCACACGCGCGTGGCGCTGACCTCGTCTGACGGTCAGATTGCCGATGCTGTGTCGCGCCTCACAGTTGCTTGACCGACGGATTGGAAAAACTAGAGCTGGGCGCGATACTGTCGTGCCCCAGGTCGACGCTGCCCCGTCAGCTTTCTTTCGCCGCAGCGTCCCTCGTGCGCCCTCCAGGAAGGAAGACATGACCTCCACACCGGTGGACGGCTCGAGCCGCGTCGAGCTCGCCGTCGACGGAACCACCCACACCCTGCCTGTCGTCGCCGCGAGCGAGGGCAACGACGGCATCGTGGTGTCGTCCCTGCTCAAGGACACGGGCCTGGTCACGGTCGATCCGGGCTTCATGAACACGGCGTCGTGCGAGTCGTCGATCACCTACATCGACGGCGACGCCGGCATCCTGCGCTACCGCGGGTACCCCATCGACCAGCTGGCCTCGGGCTCGACCTTCCTCGAGGTGGCCTACCTCCTCATCTACGGCGAGCTGCCGAACGCGGCCGAGCTGGACTCCTTCACCGAGCGCGTGAACCGGCACACGCTGGTCCACGAGGACTTCCGCACGTTCATGGGCACGTTCCCGCGCAACGCCCACCCGATGGCGGTGCTCGCCTCGGCGGTGAACGCGCTGTCCACGTTCTACCCGGAGTCGCTCGACCCGGCGGACGACGAGCAGGTCGACCTGGCCACCGTGCTGCTGCTCGCCAAGACCCGCACCATCACGTCCTACCTGCACCGGCGCCGCGTGGGCGAGCCGCTGCTGTACCCGGACTACTCGCGCGGCTACGTCGACGACTTCCTGCGCATGACGTTCGCGACGCCGTACGAGGCCTACGAGGCCGACCCGGTGGTCGTGGACGCGCTGGAGAAGCTGCTGGTGCTGCACGCCGACCACGAGCAGAACTGCTCCACCTCGACGGTTCGCGTGGTCGGCTCCTCGAACGCGACGCTGTACGCGTCGGTGGCCGCGGGCGTCAACGCCCTGTCGGGTCCCGCGCACGGCGGCGCCAACGAGGCCGTGCTGACCATGCTGGAGAAGATCCGCTCGGGCGGCGAGACCGTCGAGACCTTCATGAACAAGGTCAAGAACAAGCAGGACGGCGTGCGTCTGATGGGCTTCGGGCACCGGGTGTACAAGTCCTACGACCCGCGCGCCGCCATCGTGAAGAAGTCGGCCGACGAGGTGCTCGACAAGCTGGGCGCCAAGGACGAGCTGCTCGACATCGCCCGCGGGCTCGAGGAGATCGCCCTCTCGGACGACTACTTCGTGGAGCGCAAGCTCTACCCGAACGTCGACTTCTACACGGGCCTCATCTACAAGGCCATGGGCTTCGAGCCGGCCATGTTCACGCCCCTGTTCGCGCTGGGCCGCATGCCCGGCTGGATCGCCCAGTGGCGCGAGATGATCAAGGACCCGCAGACCAAGATCGGCCGTCCGCGCCAGGTCTACACGGGCGCCACGGAGCGCCCGTACGTCCCGGTCGCCTCGCGCTGACCGGGCACGCTCCGAGAACGACCTGAGGTACCGGATCCACCCGGATCCGGTACCTCAGGTCGTTCTCGACGTCCGCTCTGGCGCGGCGTGATGCGATCGTTGCCTCGGGCGGTGCCTGTTTCGTCGTCCGTGTCACATACGGCGGCTACCTTGACCCCGTGAGCCGAGTCACCCTCCTTGCCCGCCGGTCGACGGCGCACCGTGGGCTGCTCGCGCTCGTGTGGCTGCTCGTCGCGGTGCTGACGGGCGCGCTCGGGGTGACGGTCGGCTGGACCCAGGTCGCGGCCACGGCCGGCACCCGCGACGGACTGACCTCCGCCGAGCCCGCCGAGCGGGCCGTGCAGCTCGCGACCCGCGTCGCGGACGGCGCCGACGCGGAGCAGCAGGACGCACGTGTGCGGCAGGCGCTCGCCGGGCTGCTCGAGGGCGTGCCGCACCGGGTCACGTACGACCTGCGCACGGAGCCGCGGTACACCCGCGGCGCCGACGGCGAGGACCTGGGCCGCTGGTCGCTGGCCGTGCTGCCGGCGGGTTCGCGCGCCGAGGCGCTGGCGGGGGGCGGTGCCGAGGGCGTCACCCTGGCCGACGGCGCCTGGCCCGCCGCCGCGGACGAGGCGGCGGTGCAGGCCGACGCCGCCCAGGCCGCCGGGCTCGGCGTCGGCGACACGCTGCGCGTCAGCGTGGACCCCGACGCACCGGGCACGACCGGCGCGGTCGTGACCGTGACGGCCACCTGGCGAGTCACCGACCCGGACGACGCCGTCTGGCTCGGCGACCCCACCGCGCTGACCGGCACGGACGGCTCCTCGCCCGGCCCCGTGGTCGTCAGCCAGGACGTGCTCGACGTCCTGGACACCGACCCGTTCGCGCGCTGGACCGTGGTGCCCGACGTCGCCGCGCTCACCCCGGCGCACCTGCCCGCCCTCGCGGCGCTCGCCGGTGAGGTCGAGCGGATGCTCGGCGAGGACGCCGACGTCGCGCCGCGCGGGCTGACCGTCGCGGGCAGCCTGTCGGACACCGCCGCCGACCTGGCGGAGGCCCTGCGCGCCGGGGACGCCGTGGCCCTCGTGCCGCTGTGCCTCCTGGCCCTCGTCGGCCTGGTCGCGCTCGTGCAGGTGGCGCGGCTCCTGGCGGCGACCCGGGAGGGGGAGGTCGCGCTGCTGGTCTCGCGCGGCGCCGCACCCGGCACGGTCACGGCAGCGGCCGCCGTCGAGGGCGCGCTGCTGGCAGTGACCGCCGCCGCGGCAGGTGCTGCGGGCGCCTGGGCGGCCCTGGGCCTCGTGGTCCGGGCCGAGGCGGGCGCGGCCGTCGCGCCGCTGTCGCCCGTGGCCGTCGCCCTCGCGGTGGCCGTGGCCGCCACGACGACGCTCGTGCTGGTCGCCGCCCTGCAGGCGCACGCGGCGGTCCGGCGGCAGGTGACCGACCGTTCGGGCCGGGTACGCCAGGTGGCCGCGCTCGGCACCGTCGTGCTCACCGTCGCGGCCGCCGTGGTGAGCGCGGCCCAGCTCCTGCGGTACGGCTCACCGCTGGTGACGACACCCGGCGGGACGAGCACCGACCCGGCGGCCGCCGCGGCGCCCGCCCTGGTCCTGGCCGCGCTCGCCGTGCTCGCGATGGCGGTGCTCGGCCCGGCCACGCGGCTGTGGGCGGGGCTCGCCGGCCGGGCCCGCGGGGTGGTGGGGCCGCTCGCGGCACGGCAGGTGGCTCGCCGGATCGTCGTGTACGTGGTGCCGGTGGTGCTCCTCGTGCTCGCGGGCGGGGCGGCGAGCCTGGCCGGCGGGTACGCGGGGACGGCCGAACGCCTGCGCGCCGACGTCGACGTGCTCGCGGTCGGCACGGACGTGCGCGTCACCGCGCCCGAGGCCGGCCGGCTCGACCCCGCGCCCTACCTGCCGGGCTCCGGCGGACCCGGGGACGACGCCGTCGCCGCGGCCCCCGCGCTGGCGGCCACCGCCTACGCCGACGGCCTCCCGGTCACGCTCCTCGCGCTGCCCGCCGCGTCCGTGCCCCAGGTCGTGCGCGCGCCGTCCCGGGTGCTCGGCCTCGGCGTGCTCGCGGAGGACCTCGCGACGGACGCGTTCGCCGCAGCTCCCGCGCTGCCCGACGCACCCGCGGAGGTCACCCTCGCCCTGAGCGGCACCATCCGCCCCACCACCGACGTCATGCCGTGGCCCGGGGCGTCCGAGCACGAGATCGACGCGTCGCTCCTGCTCGCCACCGCGGACGGCACGCTCGCGCAGGTGCCGTTCGGGCAGCTCACCGAGGGCGACGGCACGGGCGACACCCTCGGCGCCGAGCGGACCACGCACGAGCTCTCCGGCCAGGTCCCGCCGCCGCCCGCGGGCCAGGAGTGGCGGGTCGCCGCGCTGGACCTGGACACCCGCCCCGGCTGGGCGCCCGCCGAGATCGAGCTGACCGTCGACGGCCTGACCGCGGGCGGGCAGGAGCTCGACGGCGCCGCGTGGACGCTGTCGGAGACCCTCGACGGGCCCGCCGGGCTGGAGCTCGGCGCGGACGCACCGGCCGGGACGGCCGAGCTGACCATGTCCTTCCCGGGCGGGGCGACCGGCGCCAGCCGCCTGCGGCTGCTGAGCACGCCCGACACCGACCCGGTACCGCTGCTCGCCTCGACATCGCTCACCGGCGAGCTCGGCGTCGCGCCGGGGGACACGTTCGAGCTGACCCTCGGCGGCACGCACCTGCCCGTGGAGGCCGTGGCGTCGGCGGGCACCGTGCCCGGCGCGCTCGACCCGTACGCCGCCCTGCTGGACCGCGGCGCCCTCGCGGCGGTGCTGGTGCGCGAGGTGAGCGACCCGGTGCTGACGAGCGAGGTCTGGCTCGCCGCCGGCCCGCCCGGGGCAGCGGCGGACACGGCCACCACGGCCCGGCTCGCCCAGGAGGTAGCCGCCACGGCCGAGGCCGACGCGACCACGAGCCGCGAGCGACCCGGCGTCGCGACGCCCGGCAGCGGGACGGCGGACGCCGCGGTCCCGGTCCGCGTCTCCTTCTGGCTCGCCGCCGCCGGCGCGACGGTCCTGGCGCTCGCGGGCGTCCTCGCGGTGGCCGTCGCGACCCTGCGCGAGCGCCGCGGCGAGGTCGCCGTGCTGCGTGCCGTCGGGCTCGGCCCGGTCGCGCAGGGTCGGGCCCGGGCCGCCGAGCTGGTCGCCGTCGGCCTCGTGGCGCTCGCCGTGGGCGCCGTCGCGGGGTGGGCCGTGGCCCGCTTCACCGCGGGCGGGCTGGCAGCCGCGACGCTCACGGGCGTGGACGCCGCGCCGCCCGCGCGCTTCGTCCTGGAGGCGACCGGGACCGGGCTGGTGCTGGCGGCGGCCGTGGCCGGGCTCGTGCTCGTCGCGACCGGGGTGGGCGCGCGCGTGGCCGCGCAGGCCCGCGACACCACCTACCGCGAGGAGGTCCGCTGATGGGCGCCCTGTCCGGCCTGGGGCTGCTCGCCCGGCGTCAGCTCCGCACCTCGTGGGGGGCGACCGCGGCCCTCGGTGTCATCGCGTTCCTCGTGGCCGGGGTGCTCTCGACGGCGCCGCGCGCGGTCTCCGCGATGCACGCCGACCAGGTGGCGTACGAGACCGCGGAGGCGTCGGGTCCGGCGCGCGACGTCGTCTCCGTGATCGGCGCCGTGCCCGGCCAACCCGCGGGCGGGATGTTCTACGACCCGGGCCGGGCCGGCACCGGCGTACCCGACGAGCCCGACTGGGCGCCCTTCGTGGCCAACCTGGACACCGTGCGCGTCGAGACGCCCGAGCCGCTGCGCTCGGCCATGGGCGCCCCGATGTTCCACGTGACGTCGACCGACCACGGCTACACCGACCCCGTACCGAGCTCGCAGCTGAGCGAGGCCAAGGTCTTCCTCCGCGCCGCCACGGACCTCGACCGGCACGCGGAGCTCGTGGAAGGCCGCTGGCCGGAGCCCACGGCGGAACCGGTCTCCGGGGGCGAGGACGCGTCGTTCGCCCAGCCCGCACGGCCGGCCCCGCCGTTCGAGGTGGCGGTCTCGCGGGCCGTCGCGGACACCTACGGCTGGGAGCTCGGCGGGCGGTACGACACGCTCACCGGGTCGGGCGTGGTCGCGCTGGGCGACCGGTACCCGTCCCTGGTGGTGACGGGCATCTTCGAGACCGGCGACCCCGACGCCGACTACTGGCTGCACCATGCCCTCGCGGCGCGCGCCTCCGTGATCGCCGACCCCAACCGCGGGCTGCTCGGCACGGCCGCCGTCTACGTCGACCCCGCCATGATCACGCCGCTCACGCTCGGCATGGCCGAGACCCGGGTCTGGTACCCGGTGGACACCGGCGACGTGACCGCCTCGGCCGTGCCGCAGCTCCTGGCCCAGATCAAGGGCCAGTCCGCCCAGACCTTCCTCGTGGCCGCCGGGCCGGACGACCCGGCGCCGCTCCAGATGCGCCCCGCCAGCCGCCTGACCGAGATCCTGGAGCGCCTGCTCGCGCAGCGCACCGGGGTGGACGCGATCGTCGCCGTCCTCGCCGTGGGGCCCCTGGGTGCCACGCTCGTGGTGCTGGCCCTGGGCGCGCGGCTGGTCGTGGACCGGCGGCGGGCGGTGCTCGCGCTGCTCCGCGCCCGCGGCGCCTCCGGGGTACAGCTGCGTCTGCTCATGGGCGGCGAGGGCCTCGTGGTCGGGCTGGGCTCCGCCGCGCTCGGGTTCGCCGCCGGCGTCGCCCTCACCGCGGCGACGGGGGTGCATGCCCCCGTGAGCGCCGGCCAGGTGGCCCTCGCGCTCGCCGCGGGTCTGGCCCCGGCGGCCGCCCTCGCTCTCGCGACTTCGCCCGCCGGGCTGCGGCCCACCCGGGCGGACCTCGCGCCGCGCTCGCGCAGCCGCGTGCGGTGGGTGCTGGAGCTGCTCGTCGTCGCGGCCGCGGTGCTCGCCACCTGGCTGCTGCTGTCCCGCGGGGTCGTCGCCGGGGCGGGCGCGGGGTCCGGCGTCGACCCGCTGGTCGCCGCGGCTCCGCTGCTGGTCTCCTTGGCGCTCACCCTGCTCGCCGTGCGCGCCTATCCCTGGATCGCCCTGGCCGTCGAGCGCGCTCTCGCGCCGCGCCGGGACCTGGTTCCCTTCCTGGGTGCCGCCCGCGCGACCCGCGACCCGGCGGGTGGGCCCGTGCCCGCGGTCGCGCTCGTGCTGGCCGTCGCGGTCGCCGCGACGTCGGTGGTGCTGTACTCCACGGTCTCGGGCGGCGTGGTCCGTGAGGCGTGGCGTGCCACCGGCGCCGACCTGCGGGTGTCGGGACCCGTCATCGACGAGGCGGCCGCCGGGCAGCTCGCCGGCATCGACGGCGTCGACGCGGTCACGCCCGTGGCCGACGCCGGCGACGCCGTGCTGCAGGCCGCCGGATCCGCGCCGCGGGCGCACCTGTACACGGTGGACGCCGGCGGGCTCGCCCGGGTGCAGCGTGGCGTGGCGGGTGCGCCCGAGACGCTCGGGTCCCTGACGGCCGAGGGCCCCGACGGCGCCCTGCCCGTCATCCTCACCCGGGGCGCCGCCGCGCCGGGCGTCGCCCCCGGCAGCACCGGGCTCACCCTGGCGACCGGGAGCGGCACCGTGCCCGTCACCGTGGTCGACGTCGTCGACGAGCTGCCCGGCCTGCCCGCCGGACGCGCGCTCGTGCTCGCCGACACCGCGCTCCTGGAGCAGGCGACCGGGGAGACCTCCTGGGCGCGGCTCGCGCTGGTCGGCCTGACCGGCGACGCCGACCGGTCGGCCGTGCGCGGCGAGGTGGCCAGGCTGCTGCCGACGTCGGCGGTCGAGGACCCGGACCAGCAGGCCGACGCCGTGCTCGCGGCCCCGGTCTCCGGCGGGCTCGTGGTCGCCTTCGTGCTGGCCGTGGTGCTCGCCGCCCTGCTGTGCGCCGTCGCCGTCGTCATGACGCTCATGCTCGCCGCCCCCGCGCGGGCCCGGCTGCTCGCCGTGCTGCAGACCCTCGGCCTGTCCCCGCGGCAGGGCCGGGGGCTCGTGGGCTGGGAGATCGGGCCGTGGGCCGGGATCGCGCTGCTGGTGGGCGCGGTGCTCGGGGTGGTCGTGCCGTCGCTCGTGCTGACGGCGGTGGACGTGACGGCCCTGACCGGCGGGACCGTCCAGCCGGACCCGGCGTACGACCCGCTCCTGCTCGGGGCCGCCACGGCGGGCTTCGTGGTGGCGGTGCTCGCGGCGGTCGGTGTGGCGGCCGCGCTGAGCCGTCGCGGTGAGGTGGCCGCACAGCTGCGGATGGGGAGCAATGACTGAACCGAGGAGGCACACGCGATGAGCACGACCATCGAGCTCACGGACGGCGGCACGCCCGCGTCGTCCGGTCCGGCGGGCGGCGGCGAGATCCGCTGCGGCGACCTGGTGCGCATCTTCGCCACGGACGGCGTGGAGGTGCAGGCCCTGCAGGGCCTCACGCTGACCGTCGACCCGGGCGAGATCGTGGCCGTGGTCGGCGCGTCCGGCTCCGGCAAGTCCACGCTGCTGACCATCCTGTCCGGCCTCGACACCCCGACGGGCGGGTCCGCGGTGGTGGCCGGGACGGACCTGCTCACCATGGGCCCGGCCGAACGCGTGCGGTACCAGCGCTCGACCGTCGGATTCGTGTGGCAGCAGACGTCCCGCAACCTGCTGCCGTACCTCACGGCGAGCGAGAACGTGCGGCTGCCGCTCGAGCTCGCCGGCACGCTGCCGCGGCGGGAGCGCGCCCGTCGCGTGCAGGACCTGCTCGACCTCCTGGAGGTGGGCCACGCGGCCGGACGCCGGCCGGGCGAGATGTCCGGCGGCGAGCAGCAGCGGACCGCGATCGCGGTGGCCGTCGCGAACGACCCGCGCGTGCTGCTCGCGGACGAGCCGACGGGCGAGCTCGACGAGGCGACGTCCGTCGAGGTCCTGGAGGCGCTGCGCGGCGTGAACCGGGAGACGGGGGTGACCACGCTGATCGTGACCCACGACCCGACCGTGTCCGAGCACGTCGCACGCACCGTCCAGATCCGGGACGGCCGTACCTCCACGGAGACGCTGCGGCGCACGGAGCTGGACGAGCACGGCGCCGAGCGGCACGTCGCCGAGGAGTTCGCGGTGGTCGACCGGGTGGGCCGCCTGCAGCTCCCGCAGGAGTTCGTGCACGCGCTCGACCTGCGCGACCGGGTGCGCCTCGCCCTGGAACCGGACCACGTGGGCGTGTGGCCCGCGGCGCCGGGACGCACCCCGACCGAGGAGGACCGATGACCGCGACCGCGGGGACCCGGACGCCCACCGTGCTGCGCGCGCAGGGCCTCACCCGGGTGTTCGGCACGGGTGCCGGCGAGGTGCACGCCCTGACCGATGCGTCGCTGCAGGTGGCGGCCGGCGAGCTGCTCGTGGTGCGCGGGCCGTCCGGCTCGGGCAAGACCACGCTGCTGAACCTGCTGGGTGGGCTGGACCGGCCCACGGCGGGCAGCGTGTGGCTCGGCGACGCCGAGCTGACGGCGCTGGGAGAGAAGGCGGTGCTCGCCGCGCGTCGCGACCGGATCGGCTATGTGTTCCAGTCGTTCGGGCTCGTGCCCGTGCTCTCGGCGGCGGAGAACGTCGAGGTGCCGCTCCGGCTGCGGCGTACGGCGCCGGCCGAGCGGGCGCGCCGAGTCGCGGACGCGCTGGAGGCCGTGGGCCTCACGGGGCACGCGCGGCAGCGTCCGTACGAGCTCTCCGGCGGTCAGCAGCAGCGGGTGGGGATCGCGCGGGCGCTCGTGGCCGACCCCGAGGTGCTGCTCGCGGACGAGCCCACCGGCCAGCTCGACTCCGGCACCGCGGCGGTGGTCATGGACCTGCTGGCCCGTGTGGTGCACGAGCGCGGCGTGGCCGCCGTCGTCTCCACGCACGACCCCGAGCTGATGGCCCGGGCGGACCGGGTGGTGGAGCTGCGCGACGGTCGGGTGGTGCGTGGCGAAGCATGACTCTTTCGAAGTGTGAACTTTAACTAGGCGCCTCAAACAGGGGCGAGTGTGCTACTTTTGTCCTGATTTGCCACCTGTCTGGGGTGGCGACCTCGGATGTCATGACCGACTCACTACGGGAGTGGTATGAAGAGCATGCGAGCAATCATGAGCGGCAGCGTCGCGACCGTCGCGGCATTGGGGCTGCTGCTGGGCACGGCGGCGCCAGCAAGCGCGGCTACCGGGTTCCGGTCGTGCTCGGCCAGCCAGGTCATCAAGACCACGTCGGTGAACAAGGGCATCGCCAGCCACAAGTTGGAGGGTGGTGGCCGTCAGCAACTTGCCTTGACCCCGGACGCCGGCTCCACGTACAAGACGTACAACATCTACTGGGAAGGCTGGCGCGCGGCGACCTGGACGATCACGGGAACCGTGTCGGCGGCGGGCGCATCTTGCGTCTCTTCCTGACCCGGCTCGGGGGAGCGCTCCTCGTGGTTCTCGTTCTCGCCGCGTGTGGCGCGCTGAGAACGGAGCCGCGGGGGGTGCCGTCCTCCGTGCCGCACATGACGGCCGGGCTCGACCCCGCGATGGTCGGAGTGCGCGACTGCCTCATCGACCGGGGCTGGGAGGTGACCACCCGGGAAGGCGTCATCTACGGCCCGATCCTTCCCTCGGGTGAGATGGCCGCCTACGAGAAGGATCAGGACGAGTGTGCCGAAGCCGCAGGGCTGATCGAGTGAACTGACCGGCTCGGTCGACCGGCGACAGCTCGCTTCGCACAGGACGAACCTGGTCGTCGGGCCAGATGCACGCGTGTGGGCCTGTCCTCACCTCGACGAAGTCGTGGCCTGCGTCGGCCTGAGTGCGAGTCGCCTGTCTGCTTACTCTTGATCGGTGACCGGACAGCGTGATGCCCAACGTCTCGATCTGCGGGCCCTCCGGCGCCGGGCGATGCTCACGCAGGAAGAGCTCGCGTCCCGGGCGGGTGTCGCGGCGCGCACCATCCGCGACCTGGAGTCCGGCAGATCGCGACCGCAGGCGCGGACCCTGCGTCTCCTCCTGGACGCTCTGGGACTGGACGTCGCGGGCCCAGACGCCGCCGGGCCGGAGCCTGAGGAGGACGCGCCCCGCGGCGCGCCGCTCGCGCCGGACCGGACCGTTCCGCGCGAGCTGCCCCGAGCCCCGACGGTGTTCGTCGGGCGCGACGAGGTCGTCGACGGCGTCGTCGCGGCGGTCGAGAGCGGGTCGCTCCTCGTCGCGCTCCACGGCATGGCCGGTGTCGGCAAGACGTCCGCGGCGGTCTGGTTGGCCCACCGGCTGGCACCGCGGTTCCCGGACGGTCAGATCTTCGTCGACCTGCACGGTGTCCGGAAGGCGGACGATCCGCAGCCGGACCCGCGCGGCGTCCTGACGCGTCTGCTCCGGAGCCTCGGCACGGACGGCCAGGAGCTGCCGGCAGACCTGGACGAGCTCCGGGCCCGCTACCGCAGCGTGGCCGCCGGCCGCCGCATGCTCCTGGTGCTCGACAACGCGAAGGACGCCGACCAGGTCGAGGCCCTGCTGCCGGGGACACCGAGCAGCCTCGTGCTGTCCACCAGCCGACGGGACCTGTCGCGCCTCGCCGGCGCATACTCCGTGCCCCTGGGGGCGCTCGACCTGGCCGAGGCCGTCACCATGCTCCGCGCGGAGGTCGGCGACCGGATCACCGGCCAGGACGCGGTGGCCGTCGCGGAACGCTGCGGCTGCCTCCCCCTCGCGCTCGGCCTCGCCGCGGCGCGGCTCCGCAGCCGCCCCCAGTGGACCGCGAAGGATCTGCTCGCCCGGCTGTCCGACGACGACCACCTGCTCTCCGAGCTCGACCTCCGGCACGGCGGTGTCGCCGCCGCGCTGAACGCGTCGTACACCGAGCTCGACGGCGACCACCGGCGCGTCTTCCGCCGCATGAGTCTGGTGCCCGGCGACGACGTCGACGCGCTCGCCGCCGCTGCCCTCTCGGAGCTGAAGCAGCAGCGCACCACCTGGATCCTCGAGGCCCTCGTCGACGTGCACCTGGTGGAGAGCCGCTCGCCCGGCCGCTACCGGCTGCACGACCTCGTGCGGGTCTACGCGACCCAGCTCGCCGCCGCGGAGGAACCGGAGGCCGACCGGGACAGGGTCCTCGCCCGGCTCGTCGACGTCTACCTCCACTTCGCGTACCGCGCCGCCCACCAGATCTCCGCGACGACGGTCCGGGTCCTGACCGAGGGGATGGCGAAGTACGACCTGGGCCTGCCGGGATTCGTCGACAAGGCCGCCGCCCTGGCGTGGTTCCGCGCCGAGCGTGCCAACCTGGCCGCCGCGGTGACGGCGTCCTGGCGCTCGGGCAACCTCGAGGCGGCCTGGCACCTGGCCACCGCCTTCGGCGCGTTCCGGCTGGCCGACCGGGACTACGAGGAGTACCTGCGGATCAACGACGCCGCGCTGGAGATCTCGCGCGACCTCGGGAACACGGCCTACGAGGCCGTCACGCTCGCGGACCGGGGCAGGCACCTCCTGGTGGAGGGCCGGTGCGGCGAGGCGATCACCTGCCTGGAGCAGGCCGTCGCCCGCTACCGCGATCTCGGGGACGACGCCGCGGCGGCGATGGCGCTGCGCACCATGGGTATCGCACACCGCCAGTCCGGACGGTTCGCGCAGGCGCTCGACGTGTACGGCGCGGCGCTCGTCGTCGCGGACGCCGCCGGCGAGCCGCTCGCTCGCGTGGTCGTGCGGGCGAACATGGTCGCGCCCCTGCTCCGGCTGGGGCGTCTGGCGGACGCCGAACGGTGCCTCGACGAGACCGAGCGGCTGCTGGAGGAGGGGGACGAGTACAACCGCCTCCGCATCGACAGCTACCGGGGCACCCTGGCCCGTGAGAAGGGCGACGCGGTCGGTGCCTCCGTGGTGCACAGCGCCTGCCTCGACCGCTGCAGACAGCTCGGGTTCCGCGCCGGCCTCGGTCCCGTCCTGGTGGAGCTCGGGACGGACCTGACCCTCATGGGTCGCGGCGCGGAAGCGGCCGCCTACGTCGCGCAGGCACTCGAGGACGCGGAGGAGCTGGGATACCCGGCACTGGTGCGCACGGCGCTGGTGGACCTCGGGCGAGCGAGGCTCGTCACCGGCGAGCTGGACGAGGCCGCCGAGCACCTGGAGCGGGCGGCCGTCCTCGCGGAGTCGCACGAGGACGGCTATGAGCTCGCGCGGGCCCGGCACGGCCTCGCCGACGTCTGGCGCGCCCGGGGCGACACCGCCCAGGAGAGGCAGCACCTGCGGCATGCCGCGGAGGCGTACGCGGCATGCGGCGTCCCAGAGGCCGAGGAGGTCGAGCGGCGGCTCGGCTGACGGACGGTCGGGAGATCTCCTGCCGCTGATCTGCCGGTCCGCCGCCTGGTCACCCGAGCCGCACGCGCACGAGACTGGTCTGGCGTTCGAGGCCGTACCCGACTGCGCAAGGAGAGAGCAATGGCAAGCAACACCGATCGGATCCCGGGCAGACGCGCTCGGCTGCGCGTGCTCGTCGCGGCGATCTTGGCTCTGTTCGCCTTCGTGGGCGCCACCCAGCCCGCGTCGGCGGCTTCTGTCGTCCTGAAGAAGGTCGGCAGCCAGACGTCGATCTGGACTACTACCAACTACATGACGCCGAGAGATGACAAGGTGACGGTGTCCGTCATCCCGACCTTCACCAGCCACACGTCCACCTCGGTCAAGCTGACCACGTTCAGGATCTGCTTCTCCACGACGTTCGACCCTGAGCACGTGGCCGTCTCGATCTCGCCGGTGATCACCGACAACGGGACCGGTTGGACGGACGACTGGGTCTACCGCACCTACTACAGCGGAGACTGCCGCACGTACACCGTCAACCGCACCTTCCGAAACAACAGCACCGACCACATGTTCCGGATCGAACCGAGGATCACCCACTCACTGATCGGTGGCAGCACCACGGCCGCCTACGAACGCTAGGAGGCCACCTCGCGCGGTGCCTGGTCGTCACGGCGATCGGGCGCCGCGCCGTGCTGCCGTACCGCAGCGCCCGCCGCCCGTGCACGTGTGCGTGGCCTGGGGCGGTCGAAGAACCGTATGCTGGGGCAACGGGTGAATTTCCTGACACCGGACCTCACGGTGCGTTTGTTACGGGTGTGAGAACCGCCTGGTCAGAACTGTTACCCGCGGTTACCTGTGCGTACCGAGATGGTCACAACTCGGTGGCGTTTCTCGGGTGGTGGTCATCACCATATGCACGGACCGGTTACGTTAGGTCGTGATACCACGGGGTGCAACGAAGCGCCCGCATGCTCCGGGCGGCGACCGCCGAGCCGGGGTGTACTGCTACCCAGGAGGACACGTGACACCTCGAAAGCGACTGATGGGGCTCGGTGCGTTCGCGCTCGCCTCGTCGCTCGTGCTCACCGCATGTGGCGGTGGCGACAGCGGCGACGACAGCAGCGAGGGCACCAGCACCGGGATCGTGACGATCAGCAACGGTGAGCCCCAGAACCCGCTCGTCGGGTCGATGACCAACGAGACCGAGGGTGGGCTCGTGGTTCAGCAGCTCTACTCGGGTCTCGTCTACTACGACGCCGAGGGTGTCGTGCACAACGAGATCGCGGAGTCGATCGAGTCGGACGACAACCAGACCTGGACGATCACGATCCAGGACGGCTGGAAGTGGTCGGACGGTACGGACGTCACCGCGGCCAACTTCGTCGATGCGTGGAACTGGGCCGCCTACGGCCCGAACGGTGCCAAGGGTGCCGGCTTCTTCGACCCGATCGAGGGCTTCACCGAGACGCAGGGCGTTCCTGAGTTCGACGAGGAGGGCAACGTGTCCGGCATGGCCGAGGAGCCGACGGCGGAGACGCTGTCCGGGCTCGAGGTCGTGAGCGACACCGAGTTCACGGTCACGCTGAACCAGCCTGAGTCGGACTTCCCGATCCGTCTCGGCTACTCGGCGTACTTCCCGCTGCCCGACGCGTACTACGACGACATCGAGGCGTTCGGCGAGAAGCCGATCACGAACGGCCCGTACGTGCTCGAGGACTGGCAGCACGACTCCGAGATCAACCTCGTGCCGAACGAGGAGTACAACGGCCCGCGCAAGGCCCAGAACGGCGGCCTCGACTTCATCGTCTACACGGACGAGAACACGTCGTACGCCGACCTGCAGGGTGGCAACCTCGACATCCTCGAGAACGTGCCGACGTCGGCCATGAGCACCTTCGAGGAGGACCTGGGTGACGGCGCCATCAGCGAGCCGTCCGCCAGCTTCGCCGCGATGACGGTGCCCGAGTGGCTCCCCGAGTTCCAGGGCGAGGCCGGTCTCAAGCGCCGTCAGGCCCTGTCCATGGCGATCAACCGTGAGCAGATCACGGAGACGATCTTCGCGGGCACGCGTATCCCGGCCACGGACTTCACGTCGCCGGTCATCGACGGCTGGACCGGTGAGATCCCGGGCAACGAGGTCACGGAGTACAACCCGGAGGAGGCCAAGTCCCTGTGGGACGAGGCCAACTCGGAGGACCCGCTGCCGGACGACTACGTCCTGACGATCCACACCAACACGGACTCCGACCACCAGGCGTGGGTCGAGGCGGTCTGCAACGGGTACATCAACGACCTCGACATCAAGTGCGAGATGACGGGTTACCCGACCTTCGACGAGGTCCTCAACGAGCGTGACAAGGGCCCGGACGGCAAGGTCAACGGTCTGTTCCGTGCCGGCTGGTCCGCTGACTACCCGTCGCTGCAGAACTACCTGGGCCCGCTCTACAGCAAGGCGGCCCTGGCCGGCTCCAACGACGGCCGGTACGAGAGCGACGAGTTCGACGCCGCCCTCAAGGAGGCCGCTGCGGCTCCCTCGCTCGAGGAGGCCAACACGCTCTACAACAAGGCGCAGGAGATCCTGTTCAAGGACCTGCCGGGCATCCCGCTGTGGTACTACTCGACGACCGCCGGCCACTCGGAGGCCGTGGACAACGTCGAGTTCGGCTGGGACAGCATGCCGCTGCTGTACGAGGTGACCAAGTCGGAGTGACTGTGATCACTTCCGGTTCGCCGGAGTGACCAATCACGCCAGGTGACGGGCGGGGCGCGTGAGGAGCGCGCCCCGCCCTCCACTGTGCGGAGCCTGAGCACCGGATGCGGTCCGGGAGAATGTTCCGCAGCTACCCACAAGGAGACCAACCAATGCTCTGGTACATCGGACGCCGGCTGTTGCAGGTGATCCCCGTGTTCCTCGGCGCCACGCTGTTGCTGTACGGGCTCGTGTTCCTGCGCCCTGGCGATCCCGTGGCCGCACTCGGTGGTGAACGCGGTCTGTCGCCGGCTGCCGAGATCGCGATCCGCGAGGCGTACCACCTCGATCAGCCGTTCATCGTGCAGTACCTGTACTTCCTCAAGGGCGTCTTCACGTTCGACATGGGGGTCACGTTCACCGGGCGCCCGGTGGTCGAGGTGATCGCTCAGGCCTTCCCGGTCACGTTCCAGCTCGCCATCATGGCGATCGTCATCGAGACCGTGTTCGGCATCGGCTTCGGCCTGTGGGCCGGGGTGCGCAAGGGCAAGCTCTTCGACTCGACGGTGCTGCTGTGGAGCCTCCTGCTCATCTCGCTGCCCACGTTCGTCATCGGTTTCGTGCTGCAGGCCGTCGTGGGTGTGCAGCTCGGCTGGCTGCCGATCACCGCCGGACGCGATCCTGATTTCATCAGCCTCCTCATGCCGGCCATCGTGCTCGCGACCACGTCGTTCGCCTACATCTTGCGCCTGACACGGACGTCGGTGGTCGAGAACATCACGGCGGACTTCGTGCGGACCGCCCGGGCCAAGGGGCTGGGGCGCGGCAAGATCATGACGCGCCACGTGCTGCGCAACTCGCTCATCCCCGTGGTCACGTTCATCGGTATCGACCTGGGCAACCTCATGGCCGGCTCGATCGTGACCGAGGGCATCTTCAACGTCAACGGCGTCGGTGGAACCCTTTACCAGGCGATCACCCGCGGCGAGAACGTCACGGTGGTGTCGCTGGCCACGGTGCTCGTCGTCGTCTACATCGTCGCGAACCTCATCGTCGACATCCTGTACGCCGTCCTGGACCCGAGGATCCGTTATGCCTGACAACCGCTACGAGAACACTTCGCGACCGGGACAGGAGCACTTCGTCGCGCCCCCGGAGGACGTGCGGGTCGGTGTCGTCGACGCCGTCGACACCTCCGAGGCGCCGTCCAGCCTGTGGGGCGACGCGTGGCGCGACATGCGGCACCGGCCGCTGTTCTGGGCCTCCGCCGCTCTCATCGTGCTCGTCATCCTCATGGCCACGATCCCCTCGCTGTTCACGTCGACCAGCCCCACCGAGTGCCACCTCGAGAGCTCCCTGGCAGGTCCCGCGGCCGGTCACATCTTCGGGTTCGACAAGCAGGGCTGCGACATCTACGCGCGTGCGATCTACGGTGCCCGTGCGTCGGTGACCGTGGGTGTGCTGTCCACGGTGTTCGTCGTCGTCGTCGGCACGATCATCGGCTCGATCGCCGGGTACTTCGGCGGCTGGCTCGACACCCTCCTGTCCCGGTTCACCGACATCTTCTTCGCGGTGCCGTTCGTCCTCGCGGCGATCGTCATCATGAGCCTGCTGCAGAACCGGAACGCGCTGGTGGTGGCCATCGTCCTCGCGACGTTCGGCTGGACCTCGATCGCGCGCATCACACGCGGTGCCGTGCTCGGTGTGAAGAACAACGAGTTCATCACCGCGGCCAAGGCCCTCGGCATGGGGCGGCTGGCGATCCTGGCCAAGCACGTGCTGCCCAACGCGGCCGCACCGATCATCGTCTACGCGACGGTCGCCCTCGGTACGTTCATCGTGGCGGAGGCCACGCTGAGCTTCCTCGGCATCGGTCTGCCGACG
The DNA here is from genome assembly GCF_024171955.1 of Promicromonospora thailandica. GTDB lineage: Bacteria > Actinomycetota > Actinomycetes > Actinomycetales > Cellulomonadaceae > Promicromonospora > Promicromonospora thailandica. Next base: position 207,939 of record NZ_JAMTCS010000011.1, read on the forward strand.
TCGACCGTCTCGTGGGGCGGCGACCTCGACAAGGCGCAGGTGTCCATCCGGGTGGCCCCGGAGATCATGATCTACCCGGCGACCGCGCTCGCCCTGACCGTCCTCAGCTTCATCATGATGGGTGACGTGGTCCGCGACGCGCTCGACCCGAAGGCGAGGAAGCGATGACCACGACGATCACCCTCACCGACGGTGCCACCGAGGATGCCCCGGTGCCCGCCGAGAAGCGTGACGACAGCACGCCGCTGCTGGAGATCAAGGACCTCAAGATCTCGTTCACCACGGCCACCGGCACGGTGGACGCCGTGCGCGGCGTGGACCTCACGGTCTACCCGGGCCAGTCCGTGGCGATCGTGGGCGAGTCGGGATCCGGCAAGTCGACGACGGCGCACGCGATCATCGACCTGCTGCCCGGCACCGGCAAGGTGACCGGCGGGTCCATCTCGTTCGGCGGGCGCGAGCTCGTCGGCCTCAAGCGCCGGCAGGTCGAGGACCTGCGCGGTCGCGAGATCGGCCTCGTGCCGCAGGACCCGATGTCGAACCTCAACCCGGTGTGGCGCATCGGCACGCAGATCGACGAGGCGCTGGTGGCCAACGGCTTCCAGGGCAGCAAGGCGGAGCGCACCGCGCGCGTCGCCGAGCTGCTCGGCGAGGCGGGCCTGCCGGACGCCGCCCGCCGTGCCCGCCAGTTCCCGCACGAGTTCTCCGGTGGCATGCGTCAGCGCGCGCTCATCGCGATCGGCCTGGCCTCGCGGCCCAAGCTGCTCATCGCGGACGAGCCCACCTCGGCGCTCGACGTCACGGTCCAGAAGAAGATCCTGGACCACCTCGAGGGGCTCACCGCCGATCTCGGCACCGCCGTCCTGTTCATCACCCACGACCTGGGCCTGGCCGCCGAGCGCGCCGAGCACCTCGTGGTGATGTACAAGGGCAAGGTCGTCGAGTCCGGGCCGGCGCTGCAGATCCTGAAGGACCCGCAGCACGAGTACACCAAGCGGCTCGTCTCCTCGGCGCCGTCGCTGGCCTCCCGCCGCATCCAGTCCGCGCACGAGCGGGGCCAGGAGGCCGAGGACCTGCTCGCCGAGCACGCCGACGAGACGGCCACCCAGGCGCCCGACGTCGTCGTGGCCAAGGACCTGACCAAGGTGTTCCACATCCGTGGTTCGCGGCCGGGTACGCACACCGACTTCACGGCCGTGGACGGCATCGACTTCACGCTGCCCAAGGGCCGCACCCTCGCGCTGGTGGGGGAGTCGGGGTCCGGCAAGTCGACGGCGGCCAACATGGTGCTGGGTCTGCTCGAGCCGACGTCCGGCACCGTGCAGTTCGACGGCAAGGACGTCGGCAAGATGTCCGCGAAGGAGCAGTTCGCGCTGCGCCGTCGCGTGCAGCCGGTGTTCCAGAACCCGTACGGTTCGCTGGACCCGACCTACTCGATCTTCCGGTCGATCGAGGAGCCGCTGGTCCTGCACAAGGTGGGCGACCGCAGGTCGCGCGAGGCGCGGGTGCGCGAGCTGCTCGACATGGTCTCGCTGCCCCAGGCGACCATGCGGCGGTTCCCGAACGAGCTGTCGGGCGGACAGCGGCAGCGCATCGCCATCGCGCGTGCGCTGGCGCTCAAGCCCGAGGTGCTGGTGCTGGACGAGGCCGTCTCGGCGCTCGACGTGCTGGTCCAGGCGCAGATCCTGACGCTGCTCAACGACCTGCAGGCCGAGCTGGGGCTGTCCTTCCTGTTCATCACGCACGACCTGGCCGTGGTGCGGCAGATCGCCGACCTGGTGGCCGTGATGAAGGACGGCAGCATCGTGGAGCACGCGACCACCGACGAGGTGTTCGACAACCCGCAGCAGGAGTACACGCAGGACCTCCTGGCGGCGATCCCGGGCGCGAGCCTGGAGATCGGCGGCTGACACCCCTCTCCGCCGAAGTAGAACCAGGGCGAAGTAGAACTGCAGCGAAGTAGAACGGCAGCACATCCGTGGGATGTGCTGCCGTTCTACTTCGCTGCAGTTCTACTTCGGCGCGGGGGTGTTCACCGGACAGTGACACGGTCGACACCTGGGGATTTCGATTCGCGGGTAGGATGGGAGGTGCTGCGAGACCGGTCCCTTCGGGCCAGAGTCCGCGCCCCTGACCTCCCTTCTGGAAATGAGTGCTTCCGTGACCGTGCCTGCAACCGCGCCGACCTCGGCCCGCGCGACCCGATCCGACCTGCGCAACGTCGCGATCGTGGCTCACGTCGACCACGGCAAGACCACGCTCGTGGACGCCATGCTCAAGCAGGCGGGCGCGTTCTCGGCCCACCAGCACGTGGACGACCGCGTGATGGACTCGGGCGACCTGGAGCGTGAGAAGGGCATCACGATCCTCGCCAAGAACACCGCGATCCGCTACGCCGGCCCCGCGGCCGCCGCCGGCGGCGAGCCGGGCGGCATCACGATCAACGTGATCGACACCCCGGGCCACGCCGACTTCGGCGGCGAGGTCGAGCGCGGCCTGTCGATGGTCGACGGCGTCGTGCTGCTGGTCGACGCGTCCGAGGGCCCGCTGCCCCAGACGCGGTTCGTGCTGCGCAAGGCCCTGGCCGCGAAGCTGCCGGTCATCGTCGTTGTCAACAAGGTGGACCGGCCCGACGCGCGCATCAGCGAGGTCGTCGCCGAGACCACCGACCTGCTGCTCGGCCTGGCCGGCGACCTCTCGGACGAGGTCGAGGACCTCGACCTGGACGCGATCCTGGACGTTCCCGTGGTCTACGCGTCGGCCAAGGCCGGCCGCGCCTCCACGGAGCAGCCCGCCGACGGCGGCCTGCCGGACAACGAGGACCTCGAGCCGCTGTTCGCCACGATCCTCGAGAAGATCCCGGCCCCCACGTACGAGGAGGGCGTGCCGCTGCAGGCGCACGTCACCAACCTCGACGCGTCGCCGTTCCTCGGCCGCCTCGCGCTGCTGCGCATCCACAACGGCACCCTGCGCAAGGGCCAGAACGTCGCGTGGGCGCGCCACGACGGCAGCCTGCAGAGCGTGAAGATCACCGAGCTGCTCGAGACCAAGGCGCTCGACCGCGTGCCGACCGACCAGGCCGGCCCGGGCGAGATCGTCGCCGTCGCGGGCATCTCCGACATCATGATCGGCGAGACCCTCACGGACCTCGACGACCCGCGCCCCCTGCCGCTCATCACGGTGGACGACCCGGCGATCTCGATGACCATCGGCATCAACACCTCGCCGCTGGCCGGCAAGGGCGGCAAGGGCCACAAGGTCACGGCACGCCAGGTGAAGGACCGCCTCGACTCCGAGCTGATCGGCAACGTCTCGCTCAAGGTGCTCCCGACCGAGCGTCCCGACGCCTGGGAGGTGCAGGGCCGAGGCGAGCTGGCCCTGGCCATCCTGGTGGAGCAGATGCGCCGCGAGGGCTTCGAGCTCACCGTCGGCAAGCCGCAGGTGGTCACCAAGGAGATCGACGGCAAGCGGCACGAGCCCATGGAGCGCATGACGATCGACGTGCCCGAGGAGTACCTCGGCTCGGTCACGCAGCTCCTGGCGCAGCGCAAGGGCCGCATGGAGACGATGACCAACCACGGCACCGGCTGGGTCCGCATGGAGTTCATGGTCCCGGCGCGCGGCCTGATCGGCTTCCGCACGCAGTTCCTCACCGACACGCGTGGCACCGGCATCGCGGCCTCGATCTCCGAGGGCTACGAGCCGTGGCACGGCCCCATCGAGTCGCGCATGACCGGGTCGCTGGTCGCCGACCGCGCGGGCAAGGTGACGCCGTTCGCCATGATCAACCTGCAGGAGCGCGGCTCCTTCTTCGTGGACCCCACGCAGGAGGTGTACGAGGGCATGATCGTGGGCGAGAACTCGCGCAACGAGGACATGGACGTCAACATCACCAAGGAGAAGAAGCTGACGAACATGCGGTCCTCGACGGCCGACAACTTCGAGAACCTCATCCCGCCGCGCAAGCTCACGCTCGAGGAGTCGCTCGAGTTCGCGCAGGAGGACGAGTGCGTCGAGGTGACGCCCGAGGTCGTGCGCATCCGCAAGGTCGTCCTGAACGCGACGGACCGCGCCCGGGCCACGGCCCGCGCCAAGCGCGCCTGACCGCTCCCCGCTGAGTGCTGGACATCCGCCCATGAACGGCCGTTCCGAGGGCGGACGTCCAGCACTCAGTGCGTTGTCGGGTGGGGTGGTCGCCGTGCACGCGCACCCCGACGACGAGACCCTGTCGACCGGCGGCCTGATCGCCACGTTCGCCGCCGCCGGCCTGCCCACCTGCGTGGTCACCTGCACACGCGGGGAGCGCGGGGAGGTGCTCGCACTGCCCGGGACGACGTCGGAGGATCGCGCCGGGCTGGAGGGCGACGGCCCCGCGCTGGGCGCCTACCGCGAGACCGAGCTGGCCGCCGCGCTCGCCGCCCTGGCAGGCGGGCCGGACGGCGCGGGCGCGATCGAGCACGCCTTCCTCGACCGGCTGCCGCCCGCCGGAACCCCCGCGGACGGGGCGGGCACCGTGCAGGACGACGACACCGTGCAGGACGACGACACCCTGCGGTACGAGGACTCCGGCATGGCGTGGGTGTCGCCGGGCGTGGCCGGTCCCGCCCCCGACTCCCCGCCGACGGCGTTCGCCCGCGTGCCGCTCGACGAACCCGCCGGGCGGCTCGCGGCGCTGATCAGGGCGCGGCGGCCCGCCGTCGTCGCCACGTACGAGCCGGGCGGCGGCTACGGGCACCCCGACCACGTGCGCACCCACGAGGTCACGGTGCGCGCACTGGAGCTCGCGGCCGACCCGCGCTGGTACCCGCCTCACGCGACCCCCGGTGCGGCGGTGCACCGGGGCGAGCCGGCCGTCGTCGGGCAGCCGGACCTGCCGTGGGCGGGGGCCGAGCTGTGGCAGGCCGTGGCTCCCGAGGGTGAGGTACGTGCGGCGCGTGCCGAGCTCGCCGCCCTGCCGGCGGCGCGTGCCCTCGCCGCCGCCGAGGGCCTCACCTTCCCGGACCCGGACGAGGCGATGCCGCCGCTCGCCCGGCACGGTCTGGACGCGAGCCCGCCCGACGGCGAGGTGCTGACGCCCGTCGCGGGCGGAGTCCGGGTGGATGTCCGGCCGGTGCTGGACCGCGTGGTCGCCGCGCTGCGGGCGCACGCGACGCAGGTGCAGCACGCGACGACGGCTGCGCGTGCCGCGGGCCCGGTCGTGGGCTGGTACGCCCTGTCGAACGACGTGCTGGCCCCGCTCCTGGCCGCGGAGACGTACCTGGTCGGCCGCCGCGCCCGCTGACGGAGCGGGCCCGGCGCCCCGACCTGCGCCCGAGCGGGTCAGCGCTCCTGCAGCGCGTCCAGCGCGATCGCCATCGCCGTCACGAGCCGGCGGTCGAGCTGCGGGTCGTGGATGTCGACGACGTAGCGGTCGCGCAGGCCCCACTTCTTCTCGACGGAGAACGCCGGGCGGCCGTCGAGCAGGAAGTCGAAGTGGTACGGGAGCCAGTCGATCTCGGTGAACCGGCGGATCAGGGCGACGGCGGTGCTGCGCTCGGCGCCGGTCAGCGTGGCGTACCCGGGCTGCTCCAGGTGCCAGGTGCTGCGCAGCAGCGAGCGGGCGAAGTCCTTCCGGAACGAGCCGATGGGGCTGCCGCCCGCGTCGACGATGTCGTAGGTGGCGCCGAGGTCGATCACCTGGCGCGCCTTGAAACCGAGCACCGGCTCGGTCCTGCTGTCGTCGGTGTAGAGCGTGACCTGCTCGCGGAAGGCCATGCGCTTCTGCTGCGCGAACGCGTAGAGGTCGCCCTCGGAGCCGTCCGGACGGGCGCCGTGCACCTCGTACTGGTTGACGAGCATGCGGACGCGCTGGCGGACGATGAGGCGGGTCTGTGCCTGGAGGGTGTTCACCCGCGGGAGTGTTCCACACGCGCAGCGACCTCCCAGAGGGATGCGGGAGAATGCTCGGGTGAACTCATCCGGACGTCACCTGGGACGAACGATCCTGCGCACCCTGCTGGCCGTCCTGCTCGGGGTCGTGCTGGGCGCTCTGGGCACGGTGGTGCACCGGTACGGCGGCGACCCCTGGTACCCCGGCCTCGTGCTGGCGCTGGCCCTGACCGTCGCCGCCGGCGTGCTCGCACGTGCCTGGGCCGGGTACGGCACCCTGCTGGGCTTCGGTGTCGGCTGGGTCGGCATCGTGCAGGCGTTGTCGCTGCCGGGCTCGGGGGGCGACGTCGTGGTGCCGGCGGGCGTGCTGGGCATGGTCTGGTCGTACGCCGGGGTGGCTCTGCTGGCCGTCGTCGCGTTCCTCCCGGCGGGGTGGTTCGCCGACGTCCCGGCCCGTCGGAAGCGGCCCGCCGCCTGACCTCGGCGGGTATGCCCGACCTGGTCCGGGACGGTAGGCGGCGCACCGGCCAGGATTGATACACAACCTCCACCTCGGGACGTCCGGTACGCGACCTTGAGACGGATTCTCACTCGATAAGATGCCCGGCAGGGCGGCCCCGTCCAGCGGATTCCGCCGCAGGTCCGGTGCGCCCTGTGGGGGCGCGGAGAGCCCGCGTCTCGGGTAGTTGCACGGAGCGTGCCGATGGGTGAGCCGACCGAGCGTGACGAACCGCTCGAGCCGACGTCAGACGAGAACGCCGGGACGAGACCCGCCCCGACGACCCCTCCCCGCCTCTCCCGGACGCGTCCCAGCGGCGTGCCGCCGCAGGTGGTCCGTCCCCCAGCACGTCCTGCCGGCCCGGATGCGGCGCAGTCCGCAGCTCAGGCCGGTCGTCCGAACGCTCAGCAGGCTTCCCGACCCCCAGAGAAGGCTCAGCCCGTGACACCTCCGGAGCAGTCCGGGGCCCCGAGGGCCCCGCACCAGCCCGCCCCGCCGTCGATCCGGCCGGCCAAGCCCGCGCGCGCCCAGGCCGAGCGGCCGGACGGCGCCTCGCCCGCCGCCTCGCCGAACGAGCCCGCCGCGACCCCGACGACGCCGGCCGCCCCCGTACGGCCCGCTGTCGCCTCGAAGCGGCCCGGTGGGGATGCGCCGACGGCGGTCCCCGGCCGGTCCGCCGCGTCGGCGGCGTCCGCGGACGAGCCGCCGAGCACGCCGAGCCAGACCGGTCCCGACCCGGTGGCCGTGCTGCAGACCGTGGTGAACGAGCTCGCGACGCCCGCGGCGAAGGCCGCGCCGCCGAAGAACGGCTACACGCCGCGCGTCTTCGCGTTCGAGCGCCCGCCCAAGATGGCGGACGGCGGAACGCCGGGTGCTGCTGAGTCGGGTGGGCCTGGGTCCGGCGCGACCGGTGCCGGTGCGCCGGGTGCCGGTGCGTCCGGCGCTGGTGTGTCCGGTGGTGCGGCGTCCGGTGAGAAGGGCGCCGCGTCCGCTGGTGCGGGCGCGAGTGCTGCCGCCGCCGGTGCCGCCGTGGCGGGCGCCGCCGCGTCCTCGGCCACGCCGAACGCCCCGAGCCCGGCCGCCGGAACGCCGGCTGCCCAGGGCCCGGCTGCCCAGAGTCCGGCTGCCCAGGATTTGGCTGCGGAGAAGCCGGCTGCCGCGGCACCCGCCCCCGTGAGCCCGGCCGCCGAGAAGGCCGGCGCCGGGAGCACGGATGCCGAGAAGGTCGGCGCCGAGTCGACCACTGCCGAGAACACCGGCGGCGAGAACACGGGCGCGGGAAACCCGGCCGCGAACCTGCCCGGCCAGAACCCTGCTGCCCAGCCCCCTGCTGCCCAGAACCCCGCCGCTCGGCCCCCCGCCGAGCAGGCTCCCGCTGCGCAGACCCCCGCCGCACCGGCTCCCGCCGACCGGAAGCCCGCTGCGCCGGCGAGCGCGTCGACGTCCGCTGCCGCGGTGCCGGCCGACCAGCAGTCCGCGCAGAAGGGCGCCGCCCCGGCGTCGGGCGCCGAGCCGGCCGGTGATGCTCCCGCCGACGCGCCCTCTCCCGTGAAGCAGCCGGCGTCGGCCGCCGGTGCGGCCGCGGCGGGTATCGCCGCCGCGTCGGCTGCGTCCCCGTCCGCCCCCGCGCCGGGTGCCGCGACCCAGCCCGCGGGTTCGACCCCGCCCGGGCCGCGGAACCCTGCCGCCGGTTCGACCCCGCCCGGGCCGGGGAACCCTGCCGCCGGGCCGACCCCGCCCGAGCCCGTCGCGGGGCGGACGCCGACCGCACCGCAGGCTCCCACCGGACAGGTTCCACCGACCCCGGCCGGGCAGGCTCCGCCGTCGGTCCCGCCGCGGTCGCTCATCCCGCCGACGGCCCCGGGCGCCGTCCCGCCGTCCGGCCCGGACGCCCCGGCCGAGGCGGGCGGCAGCTCGTTCCTGAAGCCGCTGACCGGCGCGATCCAGCGCGTCTCGCGCTGGGCGCCGGTGAACCCGGGCGCCGCTCCGGCGGCGTCGGCGCAGGGACCCGCCGGTCCCGGTGGCCCCGCGGGTGGTCCGGACGGTCCCGGTGCGCCGGACGCCGGTTTCTACGGCCTCGCCGGTGACGGCGCGCCGAGCCGCGGTCCCAAGATCGCGCTGTTCGCCGTGCTGGCCGTCGTCGTGCTGTTCGGCGCCTACGCGCTGACGGCGTGGGGCCTGAGCGACCGGGTGCCGCGCGAGACCACGGTGGCGGGCGTCGACGTCGGCGGCATGAGCCGGGCCGAGGCGGCCTCCGCCCTGACGGAGCAGCTCGGTCCGCGCGTCACGGAGCCGATCGCGCTCACCGCGGGCGAGGGCAAGGCACAGCTCTCCCCGGAGCCGAGCGGTCTCGCGGTCGACGCCGAAGGCACGGCCGCCGAGCTCACCGGGTTCTCGCTGAGCCCGGTGCGGATGTGGGCGCACATGTTCGGCGGTTCCGACGAGGAGCTGCTGCTGGACATCGACACCGAGAAGTTCGACGCCGCGGTGGCGGGCCTCGAGGAGTCGCTGGCCGTCGAGCCGGTGGACGGGACCGTCTCGTTCGTCGACGGTCAGCCGGCCAAGACGGACGCCAAGGACGGGTCGCGGATCGTCGCGAGCGAGACGTCGCGCATCATCACGGAGCGCTGGCTGCGCTCCGAGGGCCCGTTCGACCTGCCGGTCGAGACCGTCGAGCCGGCGGTCACGCAGCAGGAGACGGACGAGAGCTTCGCCGTGGCGCAGAAGGTGGTCTCGGGCCCGGTCACCGTGGCGGTGGGCGGCCAGAACCCGGTGCTCACGCCCGACGTGCTGGCCGGCCTGGTCCGGTTCGAGCAGCGGGAGGGCGCGCTGGTCACGATCGTGGACCGCAAGGCGGCCGTGGCGGCGATCGTGGACGGCACCACCAACCTGCTGGAGGTGCCGGACGACGCGCACTTCGAGTTCGTGGGCGGCAAGCCGACGGTCGTCGAGGGCAAGACCGGTACCACGCTGGACCCCGCGGAGACGGGCAAGGCCGTGCGGATCGCCGCGACGAGCGACGACCGCGAGACGTCGGTCGAGCTGGTCGAGCAGAGCCCGGAGGAGACCGTCGAGTCGCTGCAGGCGCTGGGCGTCAAGGAGGTCGTCTCCGAGTTCAGCACGCCGCTGACCAACGAGCCGGTCCGGACCCAGAACCTGGTGCGCGGGGCGCAGATGGTCACCGGCAACCTCATCAAGCCGGGCGAGACCTTCTCCCTGCTGGAGGCTCTCGCGCCCATCACGCTCGAGAACGGGTACTTCGACGCGGGCGTCGTGGAGGACGGCAAGCACGTCGAGGCGGTGGGCGGTGGTCTGTCGCAGATGGCCACGACGTCGTTCAACGCGGGCTTCTTCGCCGGGTTCGACGACATCGAGCACCACGCGCACTCGTTCTGGTTCCCGCGCTACCCCGCGGGCCGCGAGGCCACGATCTACGTGGGCGCCAAGGACATGAAGTTCCGCAACGACACCCCGTACGGGGCGGTCATGCAGGCGTTCGTGTCGAACGGTCAGCTCACGGTCCGCATCTGGAGCACCAAGCACTACACGGTGCAGGAGAGCACGAGCCCGAAGCGGAACATCGTGCCGAAGACGACCATCCACGACTCGTCGGCGGGCTGCCAGCCGTATCCCGGCGGTGAGGACGGCTTCTCGGTCACGATCTCCCGGAAGGTGCTGCACGACGGCAAGGTGGTGAAGGAGAACTCCTTCAACCACTCGTACAACCCGGACAACCCGGTGGTCTGCGACGGGTCCAAGGGCTCGGACGGCTGACCGGCGGTAGGTTGCGCACATGCTTGGACGTAGCGAGCGGGAGTCCCCCGCGCACGCGGTGCTGGCCGCGCGGATGGCGGGCTGGACCGACCCGGTGGAGCTGCTCGACCTCGGCACGACGGCGGACACGCTGGCGACCGTGGCGAGCATCGAGGCCCTGGCCGCCGTGGTGCACCTGGGACACCCGGAGCACCCGGCGCCGGGTCTCGAGCGCGCCCTCCTGGAGGGGGACTCGTCGCTCATCCTGACGGCGGCCGTCGCCGTGCCCGGCCAGTGGGTCTGGGTGGGCGCCGGCGCCACGGGCGGCCAGGTGGTGATCGACGAGGCGGGGGTGCGGGACTGCGCGCCGGTGCTGCGCGGCCTCGGCGCCAGCCTCCGGCTGGTGCCCACGCGCACCACGGTCGAGGAGCGCATCGCGCTCGCCGGCGAGAGCGGGTCGCTCGTGATCGAGCGGTCGCGCGTGCCGGCGGGCTTCGCCGAGCTGCCCGACAGTGCGGCCCTCGCCGACGGCGGACCGGTCTGGTACGGGCTCCTGGAGTCCCGGGACGACTGGCCGCCGTTCACCGAGCCGGCACAGGTGTGGTTCGCGTTCGGCCCGGCGGACGACCACCTGGGCTCGTTGCAGCCTACCCTGGCGGTCGTGGCCGAGGCCGGGCTCGACCTCGTCCACCTGCGCAGCCAGCCCTCCTCGAGCGGTCCGCACGCGTTCTTCGCGTCGTTCTCCTGCCCCACGTCGGACGTGCTGAACGACCTCGTCGCCGCGCTCACCGAGCGGGGCGTCGCGCACCGCACCCTCGCGGTGCTGCCCGGCGACTCGTTCGTGCCCGGTCCCGACACCCTCACCCCGCGGTGGGCATGACGCCGCCGCCCGCCGGCGCCCGCGTCGCGTACCTGGGCCCGGAGGGCACGTTCACGCACCAGGCCGCCCTGGAGTGGGCCCGCCGGGCCGGCGGCCCCGTGACCGCAGAGCCGCTCGGCACCGTCAGGGCCGTGCACGACGCGGTGGCCTCCGGGGCAGCCGACGTCGGCGTCGTCGCCGTCGAGTCCTCCGTGGAGGGCTACGTGGTGCCGACCTTGGACGCCCTGCTGTCCAGCGCCGACGTCGTGGCTGTCGACGAGGTGGCCATCGACGTCTCGTTCGACGCCTTCGTGCGGCCCGACCACGGCGAGCTCACCGAGGTGTCCGCGCACCCGCACGGCCTCGCGCAGTGCGCCGGGTTCGTGACGGGCACCGGCCTGGCGAGCGTCCCGGCGTCGTCCAACGCGGCCGCGTGCCGCGACGCCGGACCCGGCACCATCGCCCTGGGCCCCACCATCTGCGGCGAGCTCTACGGCCTGGACACGTACGCCAAGGCCGTCGAGGACTTCCGCGGCGGACGCACCCGGTTCCTCGCGCTCACCCCGCGCGGTTCCGCCGCCCGCTACCTGGAGCGGTCGCGCGCCGCCGGCGAGACCGACTGGAAGACGATGCTCGCCATCACCCCCTCGGTGACCGGGCCGGGCGTGCTCGCCCGCATCACCGCGGCGTTCGGCGACCGCCAGGTCAACATGTCCAGCCTCATCACCCGGCCGCTCAAGGCCCAGGAGAGCCGGTACGTGTTCGTCGTGACGTTCGACGACGCGCCCTGGGGCGCGGGCGCCCGCGAGCTCCTGCGCGACCTGCTCGCCGCCGGCGACTCGCTCAAGACGCTCGGCCTCTTCCCGGCCGGCGCCGGGTTCCGGAACCTGGACGGTGCCCTCGACCCCGACCACGTGCCGGTCGGCTCGGTCACGGCGGCGGACCCCGGCGCGGTGCTGGACCAGGGGCTGCTGTGGTGAGCGTCGGCGTCGTCGGCCTGGGGCTCGTCGGCGGCTCGCTCGCCCGCGCCCTGCAGGCCGCCGGGGTGCCCGTCGTCGCGACCGACCCCGTCTCCGGCGGCGAGGCGCGCGCCGCGGGCCTCGCGGTGGCGGACGACGTGGCGCACCTGGCCGCCGACCAGCCGGACGTCGTGGTGCTGGCCGCGCCCCTGCGCGCCATGCGGTCCGTGGCCGCCGAGCTGGCCGACGCGCTCGCCGCCCGGCCGGGCTGGGACCCGACGGTGACCGACGTGGGCTCGGTCAAGGGCCCGGTGCGGGAGGCCGTGACCGAGGCCGGGCTGGGCGCGCGCTACGTGGGCGCGCACCCGATGTCGGGCACCGAGCAGAGCGGTTTCGCGGCGTCGACGGCGGAGCTCATGCAGGGCGTGCCCTGGGCGGTGACGGTGGCCCCCGAGACCGGTCGGGAACGGCTCCGCCAGGTGCTGTCGCTGGTCACCGGGCCGCTCGGCGGGACGGCGGCGGTGCTGACCGACGAGCTGCACGACGAGGCGGTCGCGCTGATCTCGCACGTGCCGCACGTGCTGGCCACGCAGCTCCTCGGGGCCGTGGCGGGGGCGCCGGTGCGGGACCTCGCGCTGGGCCTGTCGGCGGGCTCGTTCCGGGACGGCACCCGCGTGGGCCTCACCGACCCGCGGCGCACCGAGGCGATGGTCACCGAGAACGGCGCCTGGGTGGCCCCGGTGCTGCGGCTCGCGGCCCGCGACCTGGAGCGGCTCGCCGACGACCTCGACTCCAACGCGCCGACGCACTGGTTCTTCGACCGGCCGGACCCGGTCCGCGAGCTGATCCGGCCCGGGGCGCCCCGGGTGACGGGCCTGCGGCCGGGCGACGGCGACGGCGACGAGGGCGGCCCCGACGTCGAGACCGTGCCCCTGACGGGCGACTGGCCCGCCGGCCTGGTGACGCGCTGCGCCCAGGGCGCGGTGGTGGTCGCGGTGGAGCGGGAAGCGGTGCTCCTGCGCTGAGCGGGCCTGCTCAGCGCGCCGTCACAGGGACGCCGCCAGCGCTCGCCCGGTCGTGCGGCCCGTGAAGAGGCAGCCGCCCAGGAACGTGCCCTCCAGCGCGCGGTGGCCGTGCACGCCGCCGCCGCCGAAGCCCGCGGCCTCGCCCACGGCCCACAGCCCCTCCAGCACCTCGCCCGACGGCGTGAGCGCCCGGCCGGTCTCGTCGCACCAGAGGCCGCCCAGGGTCTTGCGGGTCAGCACCGACAGCCGCACGGCGAGCAGCGGCCCGTCCTGGGGGTCGGTGAGTGCCCGCGGCGGTGCCACCCGGATGGCCTTGTCCACGATGAAGTGCCGGGCCGCCGCGGTCGCCACGACCTGCGGGTCCTTGCCCAGCCCGGAGGCCACCTGCGCGTCGCGGGCCGTGATCAGCGCGGCCAGGGCGGCGCCGTCGACGTGCCCCCGCGACCCCGGCGTCGCGTCGGTGAGGGCGTTCATCCTCGCGGCGAGCTCGGCGGGGGTGTCGGCCCAGAGGAACTCCTCCGACTGCTCGGCGAAGGTGCGCACCGGAACGGACCGCCCGCGCACGCGCTCCAGGAGCAGCGGCACGGACTTGCCGGTCAGGTCGGGGTTCTGCTCGGACCCGGAGAGGGCGAACTCCTTCTCCATGATCGTCTTGTTCAGCACGAACCAGGAGTGGTCGTCGCCGCGCGTGGTCACGTGCCGCAGCGCGCCCAGGGCGTCGAAGCCGGGGTACAGCGGGCCGGGCAGGCGGTTGCCGTCCGCGTCGAGCCAGAGCGACGACGGGCCGGGCAGGATGCGGATGCCGTGGTCGGTCCACACCGGGGAGTGGTTCGCGATGCCCTCGGGATAGTGCCACATGCGGTCCTCGTGGACCAGCGCGGCGCCCGACGCCTCCGCGACCCCGAGCATGAGGCCGTCGGTGGAGTCGGGGACCCCGGAGAGCATGCGTGCGGGGAGCTGCCCGGCGTCGGCGGACCAGCGGGCCCGCGCGAGGTCGTGGTTGGCCCCGATGCCGCCGCTCGCCACCACGACGGCCTGGGCCGACAGCTCCACCTCGCCGGTCACGGTGCGGCTGGACGGTTCGCCGCGGCCGGCGTCGTCGTCCGCCAGGACCTGCGCGTGCACGCCGGTGACGCGGCCGTCGGTGACCACGAGCGAGGTGACGCGGTGCCGGAAGCGCAGGTCGAGCAGGCCGGCCCGGTTCGCCTCGTGGGCCGCGACCACGAACGGCTCGACGATCGCGGGCCCCGTGCCCCACGTGACGTGGAAGCGGGGCACCGAGTTGCCGTGCCCGTCGGCCGGGTGGCCGCCGCGCTCCGCCCACTGCACGAGCGGGAACCAGCGCACGCCCTTCGCGTGCAGCCAGGGCCGCATGCCGCCCGCGGCGAACTCGACGAACCCCTCGGCCCAGCGGTAGCCGAAGCGGTCCGGGCCCTCGCCGCGCTCGGCCCCGGGGTCGAACTGCGCGGACCCGAGCCAGTCGGAGAACGCGAGCTCGGCGGAGTCGCGCACCTTGAGCCGGCGCTGCTCGGGCGAACCGACCAGGAACAGGCCGCCGAACGACCACCAGGCCTGCCCGCCGAGCGAGGCCGCGGGCTCCTGGTCGAGCAGGAGCACGCGCTTGCCCGCGGCGGTCAGCTCGGTCGCCGTCACGAGGCCGGACAGCCCCGCGCCGATGACTATCACGTCGGCGGCGACATCGTTGTTGGGGCCGGAGTCAGTCATGTGCGCACTGTAGCCACGTGACGGCCGTCGCGGTGCGGTCGCCGGGACAGGTCTGGGGTGAACTACGTACGGCCCGGGGAGAGCAGCACCTGGAGGCTGAGGGCGTCCAGCACCGAGGTGGTGCGGGGGCCCGCCTCGTCCTCGGGCACGTGCGGGAAGTCCCAGCCGGAGTCCCAGACCAGCTCCCACGGGGCGTCGCCGTCCACCCGGGGCGGGAGCGTCACCTCGGCGTCGCCGAAGCCGCCGTTGAGCACGAGCAGCACGTCCGCGTCCCCCGAACCCGGCCCCGGCCGCAGCATCTGCAGCACGCGCAGGGCGGGATCGTTCCAGGTCGCGGGCTCCATGAGCCGGCCGTCTCCGGCGAACCACAGCAGGTCCGGGTCGGACTCGTGGGGCCGTGGGGACCCCAGGAAGAACGAGTCGGCGCGCAGCGCCGGGTGCTCGCGCCGCAGCCGCAGCAGGTACCGCGTGGTCTCCAGCAGGTCGGTCGCCGCCTCGTCGACGGCCCAGCGCAGCCACGACGTCTCGTTGTCCTGCACGTAGGCGTTGTTGTTGCCGCCCTGGCTGCGGCCCAGCTCGTCGCCCGCGGTGAGCATGGGCGTACCCGCCGCGAGCAGCAACGTGCCCAGCAGGTTGCGCTGCGACTTGCGCCGCGGCGGCACGATCGCCTGCCACGGCTCGGTCGTGGCGTCGTCGCCCGAGGACGTGTGCCCCTCGATGCCGTGGTTCCACGAGAGGTTGTTGTCCGTGCCGTCGCGGTTGTCCTCGCCGTTGGCCTCGTTGTGCTTGTGGTCGTAGGCCACGAGGTCGGCGAGGGTGAAGCCGTCGTGCGCCGTCACGTAGTTCACGGATGCCACCGGCCCGCGCACCAGCGGCGGGTCCCCCGGTCCGAACAGGTCCGCGCTCCCGGCCAGGCGCGTGGCCAGGTCGCGCAGGCCGCGCATCTCCTGACCGCGCGCGCCCTGCCTGGGCGCGTCCAGCCAGAAGCCCCGCACCGCGTCGCGGAACCGGTCGTTCCACTCGGCCATGGGCGGCGGGAACGAGCCCGTCTGCCAGCCGCCCGGACCCACGTCCCAGGGTTCGGCCACGAGCTTGAGGCCGGACAGCACCGGGTCGGTCTGGAGGGCCACGAGGAAGGGGTGGTCCGGGTCGAAGCCGACGTTGCCGCGGCCCAGCGTCACCGCGAGGTCGAACCGGTAACCGTCCACGCCCACCGTCTCGGCCCAGTAGCGCAGCGAGTCCAGGGCCATCTGGATGACGCGCGGCCGCCGGAAGTCGAGCGAGTTGCCCGTGCCGGTGACGTCCGCCAGGGCCGCGGGGGAGGCGCCGTCGTGCAGGTAGTAGACCGGGTTGTCCAGGCCGCGCCAGGCCAGGTGCAGCCCGTCGTCGCCGCCCTCGCACGTGTGGTTGTAGACCACGTCGAGCAGCACCTCGATGCCCGCCTCGTGCAGCAGGTGCACCATCCCGCGCACCTCGTCGAGCACCGCCTCCGCGCCCTGCTCCTGCGCCGTCCGGGTCGCGTAGGCGGCGTTGGGCGCAAAGAATCCCAGGGTGTTGTAGCCCCAGTAGTTGGTCAGCCCGTTCGCCGCGAGCCGCGGCTCGGCCACGCTCTTGTGGATCGGCAGCAGCTCGAGCGTCGTCACCCCCAGGCTCTGCAGGTGCTCGACGACGGCCGGGTGCGCCAGGCCCGCGTACGTGCCCCGGAGCTCCTCGGGCAGGTCCTCCCGGAGCATCGTCAGGCCGCGCACGTGCGCCTCGTAGATCACGGTCTCCGCCCACGGCACGCGGGGCCGCGTCAGCGGCGGGGGCGGGGGCAGCGGGCCGACGACGACGGAGTGCGGCACGTACGGCAGGGAGTCCGCCGGGTCCGCCGCACCGTGGCGGTCGCCCAGCCAGAGCCCTGGCCCGGGCCGGTCGTCCTGCCGTACCGAGACGGAGCCGATCACCTCGGGCCCGTACCGCAGCCGGCCCGCGAACCCGCGCGCGTACGGGTCGATCAGCAGCTTGGCCGGGTTGTGGCGCATCCCCGCGGCAGGGTCCCACGGGCCGTGCACCCGGAAGCCGTAGCGCTGCCCGGGCGCGACGTCGGGCACGTGCGTGTGCCACACCCCGTACACCGGGCCCACCATCTCGATGCGGCGCTCGGTGTACCGCCGGGGGTCGTGCTCGTCCAGCGCCGGGTCGGTGACGTCGATGAGGCACAGGTCCACGGCGGTCGCGTGCGACGCGAGTACCGCCGCGTCGATCCCGCCGTCGGGCGTCACGTACACGCCCAGCGGCGGCACGTGGCTGCGCCGCGCCGTCGGACGGATCAGCGGGCGGACGACCGGGCGGGGTGCCGGATCGCCCGGAGCCCGCTGCGGTACTGCTCGTTCTGACTGCACCATGTGACCAATCGTTGCAAACGCACCTGTGGACACGGTCCCTGCGGGACCGCCCGGCGTCGTACGGTAACCCCATGCGCATCGTCGTCACCGCCAAGTACGTCCCGGACATCAACACCGACCGAGGCTTCTCCGGCGGACGGGTCGTACGCAGCGCCGCCGAGGGCACGCTCAACGAGCTCGACGAGAACGCGATCGAGGCCGCCCTGCGGCTCGTCGAGGCCGCGCGCGAGGCCGGCACCCTCGGCCCCGACGAGGGCGAGGTCGTCGTGGTCACCATGGCGGGCCCGGACGGCGACGTGGCGCTGCGCAAGGCCTTCCAGCTCGGCGTCGACCGCGGCATCCGGGTGTCCGGCGACGAGCTGGCCGGGTCCGACTACTTCGGCACCGCCGCCGTGCTCGCCGCCGCCGTGCGCCGGCTCGGCGCGGAGTCGCCGGTGGACCTCGTGGTCACGGGCATGGCGGCGCTCGACGGCCTCGGCTCGGTGGTGCCCACCCTGCTCGGCGCGGAGCTCGGGCTGCCCACCCTGAACCTCGCGAAGAAGGTCGAGCTGGCCGACCGCGTGCTGACGATCACCCGTGAGGCGGACGACGTCACCGAGGTGCTGTCCGCGCCGCTGCCCGCCGTCCTGTCCGTGACGGACGGCGCCAACCAGCCGCGCTTTCCGGGCTTCAAGCTGATCATGGCCGCGCGCACCAAGGAGATCGAGGTCTGGACCCCGGCCGACCTCGGCCTGGACCCCGCCACCGCCGGGTCCGCCGGGGCGCGCACCGAGGTGCTGACCGCCGCCCCGCGCCCCGAGCGTGCCGAACCCGAGATCGTCACCGACAAGGGTGAGGGCGGCGTCGCGCTGGCCGACTTCCTGATCCGCAACGACCTGGTCTGAGCCCGGGCACCCCGAGGAGACACACGATGACCAACCGCACCGTCCTGGTCCTGCTCGAGCCGGCCACCGAGGTCCGCGACAGCGCCCTCGAGCTGCTCACCATCGCCCGCGGCCTCGGCCGGGTCGAGGCCGTCACGCTCGAGGCGCCCACCGTCGAGGTGCTCGCGCAGCTCGGCACCTACGGCGTCGAGACCGTGCACCAGGCCGAGCTCTCCCGCGACGGCTCGTGCGTGACCGGCGACGAGCGGCACCTGCCCGCCGTCGTCGGCGCCGCGCTGGCCGCCGCCGTCCGCCTGACCGACGCCGACGTCGTGCTGCTGCCCACCTCGTTCGCCGCGAAGGAGGCCGCGGCGCTCGCGGCCCGCGAGCTCGGGGCGGGCCTCGTCATCGACGCCGCCTCGGTGCGCGAGGCGGACGGCCGCGTCGTCGCGGGCAAGCGCGTGTTCGCCGGCGCCTGGGACACCGAGTGCGCCCTGACCACCGACGTGGCCGTCGTGACCGTCCGCGCCAACTCGGCGGTGGCGCAGCCCGCCGACGTCGCCGTGGAGCCGGTCACCGAGGGCTACGCGGTCGAGGTGGCGGCGTCGCCGGTGACGCTCGTGTCGCGCGAGGTCAAGGCCGACACGAGCGGCCGGCCGCCGCTGGACCAGGCTGCGATCGTGGTGGCCGGCGGGCGAGGCACCGACGGCGACTTCGGCCCCGTCGAGGACCTCGCGGACGCCCTGGGCGCCGCCGTCGGCGCGTCCCGCGACGCCGCCTTCGAGGGCTGGTGGGACACCTACGTGGGGCAGACCGGCGTCACGGTGGCGCCGCGCGTCTACATCGGCGCGGGTATCTCGGGCGCACCGCACCACCGGGGCGGCATGCAGGCGTCCCAGGTGATCGTGGCGGTGAACAGCGACCCCGAGGCGCCGATCTTCGAGATCTGCGACTTCGCGGTGGTGGGGCAGCTCGCCGACGTGCTCCCGCAGGCTGCGGCGGAGATCCGCAAGCACAAGGGCTGACCGGCCGGTCCCGGCCGCGTGGTGGAATGGGTGGCATGGAGCCGTTCGTGTCCGGGAAGGGTGGGCTGGAGCCCACCGAGCGGCGCCGGGTTGCCCGGCACCTGCTGCTCGACGGGTTCGGGCTGTCCGCGCAGGAGCGGCTCGCCGCGTCCCGGGTCGTCGTGGTCGGGGCGGGCGGCCTCGGCTCGCCGGTGCTGCAGTACCTGGCCGCGGCGGGCGTCGGCACGCTGGGCGTCATCGACGACGACGCGGTCGAGCTGTCCAACCTGCAGCGCCAGGTGCTCCACACGGCGGCCGACGTCGGGCGCGGCAAGACCGACTCCGCCGCCGACGCCCTGCGCGCCCTGGCCCCCGGCGTCGAGGTGATCGCGCACCGCGAGCGCCTGACCCGCGAGAACGCCGCCTCGATCCTGGGCGGCTACCACCTGGTGGTCGACGGGTCGGACACGTTCGAGACGCGGTACGCGGTGTCCGACGCCGCGGCCGGGCTGGGTCTGCCCGTGGTGTGGGGCTCGGTGCTGGGCTGGGACGGCCAGGTGAGTGTCTTCTGGTCGGCGGCGCCGGACGGGCGGGCGATCACCTACCCGGACGTGTTCGGGCCGCAGCCGCCCGAGGGCGAGTCGTGCGCGACGGTGGGCGTGCTGAGCCCGGCGTGCGGCGTGGTGGGTTCGACCATGGCGGTCGAGGCGGTCAAGGTGCTGACCGGCACCGGGGATCCCGCGCTGGGTCGGCTGCTCGCGTACGACGCGCGCACCTCGGCGTGGGACACGGTCCCGCTGGCGGCGCCGGCCCCGGGGGTGGACGGCGACCCGGGGCAGGACGGCGCGCCGCAGGGCAGCGCCGTGGCGGACGACGCGGCCGCGCCACCGCCGTCGTCGGCCGGGCCGGTCGAGGCGACCGCCGGTGTGCTGCTGCTCGACGTGGGGCTGCGGCCAGGCGCCGTGCCGGGGGCGGTGTTCGCCCGGCTGGAGGACCTGGCGGCCGGGAGCTTCCCGGACGAGCTGCTGGACCACCCGCTCGACGGTCCGGTGCTCGTGGTGTGCGAGCGCGGGCTGCGCTCGCGGGGCGCCGAGCAGCTGCTGCGGGCGGAGGGCTGGCGCGACGTCACCAGCCACGCCATCCTGGGCTGAGGCCCCGGCCGGCCATCTCCCGTTCACCTGGGCGTACCGGGGCTTTCGCGGCGGGGACACCGCCCGCTCCTAGGTTGACGACGACCTGCCCCCCAGCCGGACCGGAGACCCTCCGATGACGATCGCTCCCGAACACCGCCAGCTGCTCACGGTGCACACGCACGCGCGCGGCAAGCGCAGCCCCGTCACCTGTCGTCTGAAGTGCAACGACGCGTGCCTCCACCCCGCTCCCAACGAGAGCGCCAACGAGTACTTCAAGGACGTCGTGGGCGCGGTGCTGTCCCGCCGGGCGATGCTCGGGACGCTGGCCGTGGCCGCGGGCGCCGTGGTGATCGGTGCGCAGGGTGCGACGGCGCCGTCGGCGGCCGCCGCGCCGCTGGCCGAGGGCCGGTTCCCGGGTCATGGGCACGGGCACGGCAAGGGCCTCGCCTTCGGCGCGATCGACCCGCAGCCGGTCGACGTCGACGCGCTGGTGGTGCCCGAGGGGTACACGTGGGACCCGATCATCCGCTGGGGCGACCCGATCCTGCCGGGCGGCCGTACGTTCGACCCGGACAACCAGTCGCCCGAGCAGCAGGCCAAGCAGTTCGGCTACAACTGCGACTACCTCGACATCCTCCCGATCCGGCCGGGTGCGCCCAGCCGCGGCACGCGCGGCCTGCTGGTGTCGAACCTCGAGTACACCAACGCGGAGATCATGTTCCCGCCCACGGAGAAGTACTGGGACATCGCGCCCGACGGCAGCCGCACGAAGAACGCCTACACCCGCGCGATCGAGCGGGCCGCCCACGGCATGGCCGTGGTCGAGGTGCGGCGCCGGGCCGCGGGCACGCCGTGGGACCACCAGCGCCTCAGCCCCTACAACCGGCGGATCCACCTGGGCACGGAGTTCGTGCTCGACGGTCCCGCGGCCGGCTCCGACCTGCTCAAGACCGCCGCGGACCCGACCGGGCGGCGCGTGCTGGGCACCATGAACAACTGCGCGGGCGGCACCACGCCGTGGGGCACGGTGCTCTCGGGCGAGGAGAACTTCAACGGTTACTTCGTGGCCGCCGGCGCGAACCCGACGGCGGACGCCCGCTACGGCCTCGGCTCCTCGACCAGCTACGGCTGGGAGCAGGACGAGCCGCGCTTCGCCCAGTCGGAGGGGTACGAGAACGAGTCCCACCGGTTCGGCTGGGTGGTCGAGGTGGACCCGTACGACCCGGAGTCCACCCCCGTGAAGCACACGGCGATGGGCCGGTTCAAGCACGAGGGCGCCAACGTCACGCTGTCCCGCGCGGGCCACGCCGTCGCGTACATGGGCGACGACCAGGCGTTCGACTACGTCTACAAGTTCGTCTCGAAGGACCGCGTGGCCAAGGGCGACTCGCGCTGGGCACGCGCCCACAACAAGACGCTGCTGTCCGAGGGCGACCTGTTCGTCGCGCGGTTCACGGGCGACTCGCCGGCCGCGCAGATCGACGGGTCGGGCGCGCTCCCGGCCGACGGCGCCTTCGACGGCACCGGCGAGTGGATCCCGCTGGTCAAGGGCGGACGCAGCCGGGTGCCGGGCATGTCGGTCGAGGAGGTGCTCGTCTGGACGCGCCTGGCCGCGGACAAGGTCGGCGCCACCAAGATGGACCGCCCGGAGGACGTCGAGATCAGCCCCGTCACGGGCCGCATCTACGTGGCCTGCACCAACAACTCGGGCCGCACCCCCGGCAACGCGACCGAGGGCGCCACGGAGGCCAACCCGCGCACCCACAAGGTGGTCGGCGGCGCGACCACCAACGGCAACCGGGACGGCCACGTGGTCGAGATCGTCCCGGTGGGCGACCAGACCTCCACCCGGTTCACGTGGAACCTCCTGCTGGTGGCGGGCGACCCCACCGTCGAGGGCACGTACTTCGCGGGCTACCCGCGCGACCGCGTCTCGCCCATCTCGTGCCCGGACAACCTGGCGTTCGACGCCGAGGGCAACCTCTGGATCTCGACCGACGGGGCGCCGAGCTCGTCCGCGATCGCCCGCTGCGACGGCCTGTTCAAGGTGCCGGTCGCGGGCCGGGAGCGCGGGCACGTGCAGCAGTTCCTCTCGGTGCCCGCCGGTGCCGAGACCTGCGGCCCGCTGGTCGACTCGCGCGACGGCATGGTCTACGTGAACGTGCAGCACCCGGGCGAGGACGGCACCTACGACGCGCCGGACTCGTTCTTCCCGGACTACGTCGCCCCCGGCGTGCGCCCGGAGGCGGGTGACTTCCGCGGCCCCCGCCCGACGGTCGTCCAGGTCTACCGCCCGCGCCGCTGACCCGACCGACACCCGCTGAGTGCGGGATCTTCGCCCCTCCGGCACCCGGAGAAGGGCGAAGATCCCGCACTCAGCGTGCCGTGCGGGGTGGGATGCGATCCGCACCCCGCGACGTTCGTAGACTTGATGACCGTGACCACGCCTCCCGAGCCCGCGCGCACGCCCCTGACGGTCAGCGGCGCGCACGGCGACGCGCCCCGCGAGCCGGACGGGGCCTACCTCGACCACGCCGCGACCACGCCCATGTCCGCCGCGGCGCTCGCGGCGTTCGTGGCCGAGGCGCAACGCACGGGCAACGCGTCGTCGCTGCACTCGGCGGGCCGCACGTCGCGCCGTGCCGTCGAGGAGGCACGAGAGACGCTCGCCCACGCGCTGGGCGCCCGGCCGAGCGAGGTCATCTTCACCTCGGGCGGCACCGAGGCGGACAACCTCGCGATCAAGGGCATCTTCTGGGGCCGTCGGGCCCAGGACACGCGCCGCAGCCGGGTGCTCGTCTCCGCCGTCGAGCACCATGCCGTGCTCGACCCCGCGTTCTGGCTGGCGGGCCACGCGGGCGCCGAGATCGTGCTCCTGCCGGTGGACGGCGACGGCGTGCTCGACCTCGACGCGCTGCGCGCCGAGCTCGCCGCGCACGGCGACGAGACGGCGCTGATCAGCGTCATGTGGGCCAACAACGAGGTCGGCAGCATCCAGCCGGTCCGCGAGGTGGTCCGCGCCGCGCGGCCCTACGGCATCCCCGTGCACACCGACGCCGTGCAGGCCGTAGGTCAGACGGCGGTGGACTTCAGCGACTCCGGCGTCGACGCGATGACCGTGAGCGCGCACAAGCTCGGCGGGCCCGTCGGCGTCGGCGCGCTGCTCGCCAAGCGGGACCTGGCGCTCGACGCCGTGCTGCACGGCGGCGGTCAGGAGCGCGGGGTGCGCTCCGGCACGCTCGACACCGCGTCGATCGCGGCGTTCGGCGTGGCCGCCCGGCACGCCGTCGACTGCCAGCCGCAGCGCGCCGCCCGCCTGACCGCCCTGCGCGACGACCTCGTGGTCCGCGTGCGCGAGGTCGACCCCGAGGCGGTGCTGCGCGGCGCGGACCCGGCGTCCGGCCGGCGCCTGCCCGGCAACGCGCACTTCACGTTCCCCGGCGCGGAGGGCGACTCGCTGCTCTACCTGCTGGACTCGGCGGGCGTGCAGGCCTCGACCGGGTCCGCGTGCCAGGCGGGTGTACCGCAGCCGTCCCACGTGCTGCTCGCGATGGGCGTGCCCGAGGCC
This sequence comes from Promicromonospora thailandica, assembly GCF_024171955.1. Taxonomy (GTDB): domain Bacteria; phylum Actinomycetota; class Actinomycetes; order Actinomycetales; family Cellulomonadaceae; genus Promicromonospora; species Promicromonospora thailandica. Next base: position 231,582 of record NZ_JAMTCS010000011.1, read on the forward strand.
GAGGCCCGGGGCGCCCTGCGCTTCACGCTCGGGGCGACCTCCACCGAGGCCGACGTCGACCGCCTCGTCGCGGCCCTGCCGCAGGTGGTCGCCCGGGCCCGGGCCGCCGGCCTGGTGTCGGGCCGCGCCCTGGGCGGTGCGTCGTGAGGGTGCTGGCCGCCATGTCGGGCGGCGTGGACTCAGCGGTGGCCGCCGCGCTCGCCGTCGAGGCGGGGCACGACGTCGTGGGCGTGCACATGGCGCTCTCGCGCAACCGCGACCAGTTCCGCACGGGCTCGCGCGGCTGCTGCTCCATCGAGGACGCGGGCGACGCGCGCCGTGCCGCCGACGTGCTCGGCATCCCGTACTACGTGTGGGACCTGTCCGAGCGGTTCGAGGACACGGTGGTCGCGGACTTCCTGTCCGAGTACGAGGCCGGCCGCACGCCCAACCCGTGCGTGCGCTGCAACGAGCACATCAAGTTCGAGGCCCTGCTCGACAAGGCGACGGCCCTCGGGTTCGACGCCGTCGCGACGGGCCACTACGCGCAGGTCGTCACGCGCGAGGTCGCGTCGGCCGACGGCGGCGTGCGGACCCTGCGCGAGCTGCACCGTTCGCCCAACGACGCCAAGGACCAGTCGTACGTGCTGGCCGTCGCCGGGCCGGAGCGGCTCGCCCGCGCCATGTTCCCGCTCGGCGGGTTCGCCTCGAAGGATGAGGTGCGCGCCGAGGCGGCGCGCCGCGGGCTGTCCGTCTCGGCGAAGCCGGACTCCTACGACATCTGCTTCGTGGCCGACGGCGACACCCGCGGGTTCCTGCGCGAGCGCCTCGGCTCCCGCCCGGGCTCCGTGGTGGACACCGACGGCGCGGTGGTGGGCGAGCACGACGGCGCCTACGCGTTCACTGTCGGCCAGCGCCGGGGGCTCGCGCTGGGCCGACCCGCCGCCGACGGCAGGGCCCGGTACGTGGTGGACGTCCAGCCCGCGACGAACACCGTCGTCGTCGGCCCGGCCGAGCTGCTGAGCGTGGACCGGATCGCGGGGGAGAAGGCCCTGTGGTTCGACGGCGTGCTGCCGGGGGCCGACGGCGCGGACGGCGCCGTCGAGCCGGACGGCGACGGCTGGTTCGACGCCGAGGTGCAGGTCCGGGCGCACGGCGCGGCGGTGCCGGCGCGGGTGCGGGCGGTGGCCGGCGCGGACGTGGCCGGCGCGGACGCTTCCGGCATGGAGGTCGCGCTGACAGGTTCCCCGCTGCGCGGCGTCGCGGCCGGGCAGTCCCTGGTGGTGTACCGCGGTACCCGGGTGCTGGGCCAGGCGACGGTCTCCGCCTCCTGGCGGGCCCGCTAGGCGCGCGCTGGCCCCGCTGGTTCGGTCCTATGATCGAGCCCCCTTGTCGACCTCGGTCAGATGCACTGAGATCGGTCGTTCGATGGACCGATCTGGGTGCCGGCGACCGATCTCGTGGCCCGATGTGCCGCAAGGGACCGAAACCGAACGTGGCTGGACGAGGACGCTGGACGAGGAGAGACCACATGACCGCGGTGAGTGGGCACGGGCCGTGGCCCGGTGGCGAGCGCGACGTGCTGGAGGCGCAGCAGACGGCGTTCGGTGAGCTCGCGGAGCTGCCGACCGGGATCGACGTCGTGCCCTTCCTGACCCAGCTGCCGCAGCGCGGCCCCGGAGCGGACGCGCTGGGCCGGACGGCAGCGCTCCTGGCCGAGATGCCGGTCGAGCTGGGCCCGCACGGCTGGAAGCTGACCGACCGCCCCGGCCGGGACGCGAGCCGGGCCGCGGCGTTCTGGCGGGAGGACCTCGGCGCGCTCGCGATCGCCGCGCACGGCCACAGCGGGCCGCTCGCGGTCGAGGTGCTGGGCCCGTGGACCCTGGCGGCGCAGCTCTGGTCGGCGCGCGCCGACCGCGTCCTGGCCGACACCGCCGCCCGCGCCGACCTGACCCTCGCCCTGGCGGAGGGCGTGCGCACTCTCGTGTCCGACGTCGTGGCCCAGGTGCCCGGCGCCGAGGTGACCGTGCAGCTCGCGGAGCCGCTGCTGGGTCAGGTGCACGCGGGCGTGCTGCCCACGTTCTCCGGGTACTCGCGGCTGCGCGCCGTGGCGGGGCCCGAGATCGTGGGCGGTCTGGAGCCGGTGCTCACGGCGGTGCGGGACGCGGGCGCGCGCTCCGTGGTGCACCTCGGGGGCACCTGGGTGGGCGTGCCGCCGGTGGTGCTCGCGGGGGCCGACGCGCTGGGGCTCGACCTGGCCGACGTCGGCCCGGGCGGCTGGAACGAGAAGGCCTGGGAGCTCATCGCGCGGGCTACCGAGCGGGGCACCCGGCTCTGGGCCGGGCTCCCGCCCGCGCAGGTCTCGCAGTGCGCGGGACCTGCGCTGGGCGGGCTCTCCGACCTGGTGGCGGTGCCGTGGCGCCGCATCGGCCTGCCCGCTGCGGCGCTGGCCGAGGTCACCCTGCTGGCCGCGCCCCGTGCGGCGCTCGGGTCCACCGACGCGCACCGCACGGAGCTGGCGAACCTCGGCCGGGTCGCGGAGTCCCTGGCGGAGAAGGCCGAGGCCTGACCCCGCCGGTCAGGCGCCCGACAGGCGGTTCCAGAGGAACGTCCAGTGGGTGGCCGCCATGTACGCCGCCTGGGCGTTGTCCGCCGCGCCGCCGTGACCGCCCTCGATGTTCTCGTAGTACGTCACGTCCTTGCCCGCGGCCAGCATGAGCGCCGCCATCTTGCGGGCGTGGCCCGGGTGCACGCGGTCGTCCTTGGTCGACGTCGTGAACAGCACCGGCGGGTAGTCGCGCGCGGCGTCGAACAGGTGGTACGGCGAGAAGCCGCGCATGAACTCCCAGTCGGCCGTGTCCGGGTCGCCGTACTCCGCCATCCAGGACGCGCCGGCGAGCAGGTGCGAGTACCGCTTCATGTCCAGCAGCGGCACGCCCACGATCACCGCGCCGAACAGCTCCGGATACTGCGTGAGCATGTTGCCTGCCAGGAGGCCGCCGTTGGAGCGGCCCTCCATGCCGAGCCGCTCCGGCGTCGTCACGCCCGTGGCCACCAGGTCGCGGGCGACCGCCGCGAAGTCCTCGTACGCGCGGTGCCGGTGCTCCTTGAGCGCCGCCTGGTGCCAGGCCGGCCCGTACTCGCCGCCGCCGCGGATGTTCGCCACGGCGTACACGCCGCCGCGGTCCAGCCACGCGCGCCCGATCGTGCCCGAGTAGCCGGGCAGGATCGCCTGCTCGAACCCGCCGTAGCCCCACAGCAGGGTGGGCGCGGGACCGGCGTCGCCGGAGACGAGGTCCGCGCGGCCCACGACGAAGTACGGCACCCGGGTGCCGTCGTCCGACTCCGTGAACCGCTGGCGCACCTCGAGCCCGGCCGTGTCGAAGTAGGCGGGTGCCGACTTCAGCACCTCGGGCACCTGCGCCGCGCCCACGGTGGTGCGGCTCAGCGTCGACGGCGTCAGGTATCCCGTGGTGACCACCCAGACGTCGTCCGAGTCCACGACGTCGACCGCGCCGACGCCCACCGTGAGCAGCTCGCCGCCCAGCGGCAGGTCGCCGCGCACCCAGGCGGCGCCCGCCGTCGACCCGTCCGTCGGCGGGGTGAGCACGTGCAGCAGGTTCTTCACGTCGTCCAGCACGTTGAGCACCAGGTGGTGGCGGGTCCAGGTGGTGCCGGCCAGCGACGTCGTCGGCGTGGGCTCGAAGAGCACGGTGAGGTCGCGTGCGCCCGCCAGGAACGCGTCGAACCCGGTGGCCAGCAGGGACCCGGCCCGGTAGGTCGTGCCGCCGACGGTCCAGTCGTCGCGCAGCTGCACCAGCATCCACTCGCGGTGCAGGCCGATGTTCGCCGAGTCGGGCACGTCGATCTTCGTGAGGGTCTGCTCGGGCGTGCCGACGCCGGTGGCGAGGTACGTCTCGCTCGCGTAGAACCGCAGCGCACGGCGCACGAGGTCGCGCTCGAAGCCCGGCGTGTGCGAGCGGGAGGCGCTGACGGCCATGTCCTGCTCGGTGCCCTCGTAGACCAGGGTCGCCTCGGCGAGCGGCGTGCCACGCCGCCACAGCCTGACCTGTCGCGGGTAGCCCGACGGCGTCATGGTGCCCGGGCCGAAGTCGGTGGACGCGTAGACCGTGTCCTGGTCGACCCACGACAGGCCGCCCTTGGCCTGCTCGCGCACGAACCCGCCCTCGGACGCGGGCACGAACCGCTTCTCCACCAGGTCGAACTCGCGCGTCACGTCGGAGTCGGAGCCGCCGGGGGAGAGGTCGACCAGGGCGTGGCGCCGGGGCTCGCCCGCCGCGAGCTGCTCCGGTGTCGGGCGCAGGACGCTCGCGCCGTGCCACACCCAGCTCTCGCCCTCCTGCTCGGCCAGGGCGTCGAGGTCGAGGACGGTCTCCCACTCCGGGTCGGCGGTGCGGTAGGAGTCGAGGGTCGTGCGGCGCCACAGGCCGCGGCGGTGCGCGGCGTCCTGCCAGAAGTTGTAGTAGTGGTCGCCGACCTTCGAGACGTGCGGGATCTTGTCGTCCGAGTCGAGCACCTCGCGCACGGCCCGCTCGGTGTCGGTGAAGGCGGGCCCGCCGAGGACGGCCGCGCTGTGCGCGTTGCGCTCGCGCACCCAGTCGAGCGCGGCGTCGCCCTCGACGTCCTCGAGCCAGGCGAACGGGTCGTCGGCGGTGGGGTCCAGGGGGGTCTCGGGAAGAGCGGTCCGGGGGGTGGTCTGGGTGTGCTCGACGCTCATGGGCGTCACCCTACGCGGCACCTCCGACGCGGGCGCCGAGGCGGCGGATCCCGCGAGCCGGTCCGCCATGCTCCCGCATCGCGCACTCCCGGTTTTAACCGTATTGTGGTGTTATCGCGCCATGGGGCGGCCTCATTCCTCAATGGCACATATTTTCGATCCGCACACCACAGTCGTGGCCTTCCACGCCTGGGACGCTCTGTGGTAGAAACTGCACTCCAAGGGGGTTGTTCGCCCTCTTCAGCCGAGTCTTTCGGACTCTGACGAGACAACTACTAGGGGGATCGGCTCGGTGAGCTCGATGTCTTCTTCTCCTCCGCCCAGCAGGCTGCGGCAGGTCGCACCCTGGGTGTGCGTGGCCGGTGTGCTCGCCTATGTGCTCGTGGCCCCTGTCCTGTTCACCGCCACCGGAGCCTCGTCGATGTGGCCCGCGTGGCTGGTGGGCGTCGCCGCCGTCGGCCTCTCCGTCGCCGCCGCGCTGATCGCCGCACGCTCTTCCCGGGACGACATGGCGGCGCACGAGAACCTGGTCCTCTCCTACCGCCGGGCCGAGGAGCGCGCCGCCGCGGCGTCCGCCGCCCTCGACGCCCTGGCCAAGGAGCAGCTCCCCGCGTTCCTCGACAGCGCGCCGGCCCCGCCGCTGCCGCACCTGCCCGGCGACGCCGCCGCGCAGGCCCGGCTCGACGAGGCCGCGAGCCTGCTCGCCCGCGTCCAGGAGGAGCGCGTGGCCCGCCGCGACGCCGTCCAGGTCGCGGTCGTCGCGCTGAGCCGCAAGGTCCAGGCCGCGGCGCACCGCATCCAGGAGGAGGCGGCGCGCATGGTGCAGCGCCACCCCACCGACCCGGACATCCTGCAGACCTCCATGCGCGTCGACCACGCGGCGGCCCAGCAGGCCCGCCAGGCGCAGAGCCTCGCGGCCCTGTGCGGCGAGTGGCCGGGCCAGCAGTGGAGCGAGCCGCTCCCGCTGCCCGACGTCGTCAAGGGCGCCGCCAGCCGCATCACCGCCTTCCACCGTGTCGAGGTGTCGGGCGACCCGGGCGTCGCCGTCTCGGCGCGCATCGTGGAGCCGCTCATCCACCTGGTGGCCGAGCTGCTCTCCAACGCCACGCAGTCCTCCCCGCCCACCACGCAGGTGCTCGTCGCGCTCCGTCAGGTGCAGCGCGGCGCCGTCATCGAGATCGACGACTGCGGTGTGGGCCTCGACCTCAAGCAGCTCGAGCAGGCGCGCGACATCGCCTCCGGCAAGCGCGAGATCAGCATCACCGAGCTGGGCGAGATCCCGCAGACGGGCCTCGCGGTGGTCGGCACCTACGCACGCCGCCACGGCTTCCGGGTCGACGTCACCGAGTCGGTGTACGGCGGTCTGCGTGCCATCGTCATGATCCCGGCCGAGCTGACCGAGGCAGTGGTGCCGTCGGGCATGCTCACGCCGGCCGCGACCCTGCCGAGCGCCTCCGTACCCTCCACCGGGGTCGCGGCGCTCGGTTCCAGCCGCAGCGCAACCGCCGTCGTCGAGGCGCCGCTCGCTCCCGAGCTGCCCACCGCGAAGCCCGCGGACGACGACGAGTGGCCCGCCCCCGCGGCACCCGACCCTGCGACCGAGGTCCTGGCCGAGCCGCTCAGTGCGCCCGGCGAGACGGTCGACGACGAGGAGGAGACGCCCGTGGCCGGTGCCCCGGTGCAGGCCCCTGGCGAGCTGCCCCTGCGTCCCGGGCGGACCCGCCCGCAGGACGACGAGTTCCCCGAGCCGTCTGCGCTTCCGCAGCGGCGTTCGCGCCGAGGAGAGGCGGACGTGCCCGACGAACGGAACAGCGACCCGGAGCCCCGTACGACCGCTCCGGGTGCCGCTCAGACGGCCGAGGAGGCCGGCGAGTGGATGGGTGCCTTCTTCAGCTCCAGCGAGGCGCGGTTCGGGGACTCACCTGACAGCAGCGAACCGCCGGCCGGAGCCGGCGGAACTTCGGAGGACCGATGACTACGCAGGCCGACGGCATGACGAGCACCGACGGCAACAGCTGGATGCTCGAGCTCATCAGTGGTGTACGAGGGGTCAAGCATGTGGTCGTGCTCACCTCGGACGGCCTGATGAAGGTCCGCACGGACCAGACCCCGCTCGACGTCGCCGACAAGGTGGCGGCGGCGTGCGCCGGGCTGGCCGCACTGGGGATCGGAATGAGCCGGGAGTTCGGGAACAGCGACACGATCCGCCAGGTGATGGTGGAGTTCGACGGCGGCTTCTTGTTCGTCCGGGGAGCCGGTGACGGCTCCCGCCTCGCGGTGATCACCGAGTCGGTGATCGATCCCGCGCTGATCGCCCAGCAGATGCAGGCCCAGGTGCTCATGATCGGGGAGCGCACGCTGGGCACGGAGCGGATCACCGGCTGATCGGCGACGCAAGCTCCCACGGAAAGCAGTGACCGGGCCGGTCCTGGCCCGGAGGTTCAGGCACCACCAGCTCGACCAGTACCCGACCGACCGACAGGGGGCGAGGGGATGGACACCGAGGAGTACCGCGACCACCCGGTGCGCTCGTACGTGCTCACCTCGGGGCGGGCGCACCCGTCGCGCAACACGCTGCGACCGGAGACGCTCGTGCGTGCCGTCGAGAGCCGTCCCGTGCTCTCGACGGCGGGCCGCATGGAGCGCGAGCTCGTGCAGCTCTGCCGCGGCACGCTCGCGCTCGCCGAGGTGGCGGCGTACCTGCAGCTACCGGTGAGCCTCGTGGCGGTCATGGTCTCTGACCTGGTCGACTCGGGGAACCTGACGATCCGTTCCAACCATCAAGCGCACGTCCTGCCCGGCAAGGACATCCTGGAGAAGATTCTCGATGGACTCCGCAAGCTCTGACCGCACCGCGTCCGGACAGCACCTGGCGCCGACCGTCGCACGGTCGGTCAAGGTGCTCGTCGTGGGTGCGTTCGGGGTGGGCAAGACGACGCTGATCGGCTCCGTCAGCGAGATCGAGCCGCTGCGCACCGAGGAGCGGATCACGACCGCGAGCGTCGGCATCGACCCGGGGCAGCCGAACAAGGACACGACGACGGTCGCGATGGACTTCGGTCGCATCACCGTGACCGAGGACATCGCCCTGTACATGTTCGGCACCCCGGGTCAGCGCCGGTTCTGGGACCTCTGGGCCGGCCTGGCGGACGGTGCCGTCGGCGCCCTCGTCATGATCGACACCCGGCACCTGGAGGACAGCTTCGAGGTGCTGGACCAGCTCGAGCTGCGGACCAAGATCCCGTTCGCGGTGGTCGTCAACCAGTTCCCGGACTCGCCCGCCTACCCGCTCGAGCGGGTGCGGGCGGCGCTGGACCTCCTGCCGGAGACGCCCATCGTGGAGTGCGACGCGCGCGACCGGCAGTCCGCCGTCCTGACGCTCATCACCCTCGTCGAGCACGCCATGACCTTCCCGGTCTTCCAGAAGGTCAACGCGTGACCTTGGCCAACCGGCTGCACCAGCGGCTGGAGGACATCCCCGACCGCATGCAGCTGGCGGACATCACCTCGGCGCGGGACCCGCACAAGGTCTACGAGCGGCTGCGCGACGAGTGGGGCCCGGTGGCCCCGATGGACCTGGAGCCGGGCGTGCCGGCCTGGCTCGTGCTCGGCTACGACGAGGCCAGCAGCGTGATGCGCAACGAGCTGCTGTTCTCCCGCAACTCCCGCAACTGGCGGTACGTCCAGGAGCGGTCGCTGCCCGCCGACTCCGGGGTGTTCGCGACCCTGGCCCCGCGCGAGAACGCCTACTACCTCGACGGTATGCAGCAGCGCCGCCTGCGCGCCCCGCTCGACGACGCGCTGGGCGGTGTCGACGAGAAGCGGCTGGCCCGCACCGTCGCGGTGACGTGCGAGGCGATCATCGACCGCCTCCTGCCGCGCGGCGAGGCCGACCTGGTGCGCGACTACGCGGTCGCCGTCCCCGTGATGGTCATGACCGAGCTGTTCGGCATGAGCCTGTCCGACGGGAACAAGATGCACGAGCTCTCGGAGGCCCTCTACGAGGGCACCGACCGGGCGCGGGCGGCCGCCGTCGAGCAGGAGGCGCTGCTGGCGGTGCTCGTGGCGACGCACCGGGCCGAGCCGGGCGAGGACCTCACGACGGCCCTGGTGAACCACCCCAACCACGCGAACGACGTCGAGGTGATGGCCTCGATCGGCGTGATGTTCACGCTGGGGCACGACGCCGAGATCGCGTGGATCGCCAGCACGCTGCACATGATCCTGACCGACCCCGCGTTCGCCGCGCGCGTGCGCCGTGGGCGGCTCGACCTCGACGACGCCCTGGACGAGGTGTCGCGGCGCAACCCGCCGGCCCCGCACGTGCTGCCGCGGTTCGCGCGGCAGGACTGCGAGCTGGGCGGGCGCCGGATCGCCTTCGGGGACGCCCTCGTCCCCGCCGTCGCCGCGGCCAACGCCGACCGGGCCATCCGCACCGACGACCCCTGGGAGGAGCTGGGCAGCCGGTTCCACCTGACGTGGGGCGCGGGTGCGCACGCCTGCCCAGCGCACCGGATCGGGCCGCTCATCGGCCGCATCGCGGTGGAGACCCTGCTGCGCCGGATCCTCGACATGGAGCTGCGGGTACCGGCCGAGGCGCTGACGATGTCGCGCTCGCCCTGGTCGCGCCACCCGCGCACGCTCCCGGTGCGGTTCACGAGCCCGGAGACGGCCCCACCGCCGGAGCGCTGACGGGCCCGCCCGCCCGTGCTGAGATCTGGCAGCCCGACGCCGAGATCTGGTGATCCCGCCGAGATCTGGCAGTGCGCTACCAGATCTCGGCGGGATCACCAGATCTCAGCGGGACCGGCAGGCCCGGCACCGCGGCTGGTCAGGCGTCCGCGGTGGCCTTGGCCTGGTTCGCGACGCGGGCCTTGAGCCGGGGGACCACGTTGCGGTAGACGGACGGGTCGATCGGGAGCAGCCACTGGACGACCCGGGTCCGGCGGCCGATGTTCACGCCGGCCTCGTCGAGCGTCTCGTCGATCTGGTGCATCGAGAACGGGATGACGTTGGTGCCGCGCGCGTGCTTGCCGCCCGTGCGCTGCTCCATCCAGGCCACGCGCTCGGCCACGTGCTTGCGCCGCTCCTCGACCGGCGGCAGCTCGACGACACCGGCCAGGTACGCGGCGATCCAGATCGCGCCCGCCTCGGCGGACAGCGGCGAGAACAGGGACGAGTTGTAGCCGGCGAACGTCAGGTTCGGCACGCCCTCGGGCAGGATCTGCCGGTAGAGCTGGTAGTTCCCCTTCTCGTCGACGAGGCGCGCGGCCACGGCGTCGTCGAGGAACGGCACGCGCTGGTGGAATCCGGTACCGCAGACGACGAGGTCGGCCGGGATCCGCGAGCCGTCGCCGAGGACCGCCACGGGACGGTCGTCGTCCACCTCGAAACGCTGGATCTCGGTGTCGCGGTGAACCGTGATGGCACCGCTCGCGACCTGCTCGTAGAAACCGTCGGTGGACAGCGACACCGTGCTGTTGGCGATCTCGGCGAACTCGCCGTGCGGTACGAGCCCGAGCTTCTTGAGCTTGAACTGCCAGGTCGCCACCGAGCCGATGCTCGCGAGCATCCCGGCACGCACCTTGTCACCCGGGCCGTGGAGGAACCGCTCCACGCCGTTGTCGAGCTCCTGGTACCGGAAGAGCGCCTCGCCGAGGCGGGACAGCAGCAGGTACTTCATGTTGAGCGAGTTCGCGATGCGCTTGGGCATCTTCCACAGCAGCCGCCGGGCGACGACGGTGGTCGACGCGGCGACCGGGCCGATCTCGGCGGCGACGTCGCACGCCGACTTGCCGTAGCCGACCACCACGACGTTCTTGCCCCGGGCCTCGTCCAGCGTGTTGAGCTGGCTGGAGGCGACGAGCTTGCCGCCGGCACGGACGAGGTCCGCGTAGCCCGGGTACTGCGGGAAGACCGGGTCGGAGAAGATGCCGTTGGCGACGACGAGGTGGTCGAACCGCTCGGGCGCGGAGACCGGCGCGCCGATGCGCCGGGCCGTCACCATCCAGCCGTCCTCCGCGTCGGTCAGCTCGGCACGGACCACCTCGGTGGCCAGGCGCAGGCTCGGCCGCAGGCCGAACGTGGACACGTAGCGCTCCAGGTAGGCCTGGACCTGCTCGCCCGTGGGCCACTCCGGGTAGTCCCGCGGCATGGGCAGGTCGGAGAAGGCGTACGAGTCCTTGTTGTTCTGGGTCCGCAGGCCGGTGTAGCGGCGCGTCGCGCTCCACACGCCGCCGACGTCGGGCGCCTTCTCGAAGACGGTGACGTCGTGATCGAACTCGCGGAGTACTTTCGCGGTGGCCAGGCCTGCGAAACCGGCACCGACGACGGCAATCTTCAAGGGACCCCTGCTCTCAGTAGATTCCTGGCATTTTTCCCGAATGGTAGCGGGGCCGGACCGTGCGCGATAGAGGCAGATCGTGGTATATGCCCAGGTCGGCTGACCTTTCGGCGCGGACCCCGGCGGCTTGCCGCTCGGATGTCAGTGGTTCAGTCCATGATTGTGTCTGTGAGCGAGACGACAGGCATCCCGGGACCGGCCGACCCGACCAGCGACCCGATCGACGACGAGGCCGCGGCGCAGCGCCGATGGGCCGAGCTGGTCGCCCAGATCGAGGAGGACCGGCGGGCCTACTACGAGAACGACTCGCCCGTGTCGTCGGACGCCGACTACGACGTCCGGATGCGCGAGCTGGAGGAGCTCGAGGCCGCCCACCCCGCGCTGGTGACGCCGGAGTCGCCCACGCAGAGCGTCGGCGGCACGGCGACGGCGGGGTTCGCCACGGTCGAGCACATCGAGCAGATGCTCTCGCTGGACAACGCGTTCAGCACCGAGGAGCTCGGGGTGTGGGCCGACCGGGTGCACCGGGACCTCGGCACCGAACGCCCGGGCCTGCTGTGCGAGGTCAAGATCGACGGCCTGGCGATCTCGCTCGTGTACGAGAAGGGCCGCCTGGTGCGCGGCGTCACCCGCGGTGACGGGCGCGTGGGGGAGGACGTGACGCGCAACGTGCTGCGCATCGCCGGCATCCCCCAGCAGCTCTCCGGCACGGGGCACCCCGACCTGGTCGAGGTGCGCGGCGAGGTGTTCATCCCTGTGGCCACGTTCGCGCGGCTCAACGAGCTGCAGGCCACCATCCGGGAGCGGCTCGTGGCCGAGGCCCAGGAGCGTGCCGAGCGGCAGTCCGGGGGGAGGCAGTTCGACGTGGAACGGGCCCGCCTCGCGGCCCTGCGCCGGTTCCCGCAGTTCGCCAACCCGCGCAACGCGGCGGCCGGCGGCCTGCGGCAGCTCCTGGAGAACAAGGAGGGTCCCGAGCTGGAGGCCGGGATCGCCCGCGTCGAGGGCCTGCGGATGTACGCGCACGGCGTGGGGGCCCTGCAGTGGCAGGCGGGCGAGCACGAGGAGCTGGCGCGGCAGTCCGACGCGTACACGCTGTTCGCGCAGTGGGGCATCCCCGTCTCGCCGCACAACCGGGTGGTCGACGGCCTGGACGGCGCGCTGGAGATGATCGAGTACTTCCGCGAGCACCGGCACGACATCGAGCACGAGCTCGACGGGATCGTCCTCAAGGTCGACGCCCTGGAGCAGCAGCGCCGGCTGGGCTCGACCAGCCGGGCGCCGCGCTGGGCCATCGCCTTCAAGTACCCGCCCGAGGAGGTCAACACCCGGCTGGTCGCCATCCAGATCGGCGTCGGCCGCACCGGGCGCGCCACCCCCTACGCCGTGATGGAGCCGGTGCTCGTGGCGGGCTCCACGGTGCGCCAGGCCACACTGCACAACCAGGACGTGGTGCGGGCCAAGGGCGTGCGCATCGGCGACGTCGTCGTGCTGCGCAAGGCGGGCGACGTGATCCCCGAGATCATCGGCCCCGTGGCCGCCCTCGCCGACGACGGCTACCCGCGCGAGGACTTCGTCATGCCGGCGGAGTGCCCCGAGTGCGGCACCCCGCTGCGTCCCATGAAGGAGGGCGACGTCGACCTGCGCTGCCCCAACGCGAAGTCCTGCCCCGCGCAGGTGCGCGGACGCGTGGAGCACATCGGCTCGCGCGGCGGCCTCGACATCGAGGCCCTCGGCGAGGTGACGGCCGCGGCGCTCACCCAGCCGGACGTGCCCGAGACCCCGCCGCTGGTCACCGAGGCCGAGCTGTTCTCCCTGACGCTCGACCAGCTGCTGCCCATCGAGGTGGTGGTCCGCGACGCCGAGACCGGCCTGCCCAAGACGGACGACGACGGCACGGTGCGCCGGCGCAGCCCCTTCCGGCGCAAGCCCACCTACAGCAAGGCCGAGCAGGCCGTCGCGCGCGAGGCGGGCGAGACGCTGCCCGAGATCGTGCCGTCGGCCGCCGCGACCAAGCTGCTCGAGGAGCTGGAGCGCGCCAAGACCAAGGACCTCTGGCGCATGCTCGTCTCCCTGAACATCCGGCACGTCGGCCCCGTGGCGGCGCGAGCGCTCGCGGGCTGGTTCGGCTCGGTGGACGCGATCGAGGCGGCGTCCCAGGAGGAGCTCGCGGCGGTCGAGGGCGTGGGCCCGGTGATCGCCGCGGAGATCAAGGCCTGGCTCGAGGTGGACTGGCACCAGGAGATCCTCACCGCGTGGCGCGCCGCGGGCGTCCAGCTCGCGACGCCGGGGCACCCCGGCCCGGCGGCGATGGCCGAGTCCGACGCGGAGCCGTCCGGTCCGCTGGCCGGCCTGACCGTCGTGGTGACCGGATCGCTCGAGGACTTCACGCGCGACGGCGCCAAGGAGGCGATCATCGCCGCGGGGGGCAAGGCGTCCGGCTCGGTGTCGAAGAAGACCGACTACGTGGTGCTCGGCGAGAACGCCGGGTCCAAGGCGGCCAAGGCGGAGGCCCTGGAGATCCCGACCCTGGACGAGGACGGCTTCAAGCGCCTCCTGGAGGGCGGTCCGTCGGCGCTGTAGCACCGGCTCGCTTCCCGAACGACCTGGGGTGCCGAGACCACCCGGTCTCGGTACCCCAGGTCGTTCTCGGCTGAAGGCCCGCCCGCGTAACGGTGAAGAGGTAGCAACTTTTGCTTGACGCGCGACAAAAGTCCCCTTAGGTTCTAGCCGCAAGGTCAATGCCGACCGAGGAGACCTCATGCGTCAACGTGGAACCACCATCCGCACGAGACAGGCGGCCGCTGGTGCGACCGCCGTCGCGCTGACAGCGGTGATGCTGTCCGGCGCCGTCCCCGCCGCGACCGCGGCGGACGACCTGCCGCCGCAGGAGCCAGGCGTCACGCTGCGGAGCTACGACATGGCCCGCGACCTCAGCGAGCTGTGCACGCTCCGCTCGGGTCAGACGCCCAACGTCGACCAGCTCAAGCCGACCATCGACTACTCGTCGGAGGGCGACTTCGGCCTGAGCGAGCGCTTCATCGCGCACGCGCTCGCCAACCTGTCGGTGCCGTCCGCCGGCAACTACGAGTTCCGGCTCACCAGCGACGACGGCTCGCGCCTGGTCATCGACGACACCGAGGTGATCGACAACGACGGCCTGCACGGCGCCGAGTCGAAGGAAGGCACCATCGCGCTGGAGCCGGGCTACCACGACCTGCGCGTCGAGTTCTTCGACAACACCAACGACAACGTCCTGAAGCTGGAGTGGCGCCCGCCGGGCAGCACCGACTACGTCGTCGTGCCGGAGAGCGTGCTGAGCACCGAGGCCGGCGTCGTGCGCGTGACCGCGCCCGGCACCAAGTACTGCGAGGGCTCGGACGAGACCGCGGGCGACGGCATGCGCCTGGACTCGGTGTACCCGGGCTACACCCTCACCGACCTGCGCCCCGACGGCTTCGAGCCGATGGTCGCCGCGCTCGACTGGACCGACGACGACCGTCTCGCCGTGGTGACGTCCGGCTCCGTGAGCCCGGGCGGCTGGGTCGAGGACCCGGAGCCCGGCGAGGTCTTCCTGCTGGACAACGTGACCGGCGAGACCTCGAAGGACCAGGTGACCTACGAGAAGGTCGCCACGGACCTGTTCAACCCGATGGGCATCGCCGTCATCGGCGACTCGATCTACGTCTCGGAGCGGGACAAGCTCACCGAGCTCACGGACCCCGACGGCGACGGCTTCTACGACGACCACCGCACGGTGGCCGAGTGGCCCTTCGGCGGCAACTTCCACGAGTTCGCCTTCGGCCTGCTGCACGACCGCAAGTACTTCTACCTGAACCTGTCGGTGGCCATCAACAACGGCGGCGCCACCACGGACCCGCAGCCCGCCGAGAACCGCGGTACGGCCATCCGCGTCGACCGTCGCACCGGCGAGGTCGAGTACGTGGCCGGCGGCCTGCGCACGCCCAACGGCCTGGTCAAGGGCCCGGACGGCGAGATGTTCGTGATGGACAACCAGGGCGCCTGGCTGCCGAGCTCGAAGCTCGTGCACATCGAGCAGGGCAAGTTCTTCAACCACTTCACCAACCCGTCGGGCCCGTACGACGCCACGCCCGTCTCGGCGCCGGCGCTGTGGGTGCCGCAGAACGAGATCGGCAACTCGCCGAGCTCGCCGGTGCTGCTCGAGGAAGGCCCGTACGAGGACCAGCTCGTCTTCGGCGACGTGACCTACGGCGGTCTGCAGCGCGCCTTCCTGGAGAAGGTCGACGGCGAGTACCAGGGTGCGGTGTTCCGGCACTCGGCGGGCCTGGAGGCCGGTGTGAACCGCACCATCGTGGGCCCCGACGGCGCGCTGTACGTGGGCGGCATCGGCGAGGGCGGCAACTGGAGCGAGCCGGGCAAGCTGCGCTACGGCCTGCAGAAGCTGACGCCGAACGGCGAGGACGCCTTCGACATGACCGAGATGCGGGTCACGAAGAAGGGCTTCGAGGTCGAGTACACGCAGCCGCTGTCCACCGAGACGGTCGCCAAGATCGCCGAGGACCCGAACGCGGCGTTCCGCATGGACCACTGGCGCTACGTGCCCACGCGCGCCTACGGCGGCCCGAAGATCGACGAGCAGCAGCTCTTCGTCTCGGACGCCAAGGTGTCCCGGGACCGCACCAGGGTGACGCTCACCGTGGACGGGCGCCAGCCCGGCTACGTGGTGCACCTGCGCAGCCCGCGCCCGTTCGCGGACAGCGAGGGTCGGGAGCTGTGGAACACCGAGGCGTGGTACACCCTCAACGCGATCCCCGGGTACAAGGCCCCGGCCGGCTTCCAGGAGGCCGAGGAGGCGACGCTCCGCGGCAGCGCGAACGTGGCGAACGAGCACAACGGCTACTCGGGCTCGGGCTTCGCGGCCGGCTTCACGAACCCGGGCGCGTCCGCGACCTTCACGACCACCGTCAAGCGCGGGGGCAGCCAGCCGGTGAGCCTGCGCTACTCCAACGGGCCCAACCCGTTCGAGGGCACCAAGACGGTGTCGGTGCTGGTCAACGGCCAGGAGGTCGAGCCGTGGGCGCTGGAGTCCACGGGTGACTGGAAGACGTGGGCGACGGCGACCCGGTCGCTCGACCTGCGCAAGGGAGTCAACACCATCACCGTGCGCTACGACGAGGACGACGACGGCAACGTCAACCTCGACCTCCTCAAGGTCGGTGGCGGGGCCGACATCTGCGAGCCGAAGCGGTACGAACGGGGCTACACCGCGCTGTTCGACGGCACGCTGGCCTCGCTGGACGGCTGGAACATGGCCGGTCCGGGCTCGTTCGGCCGCCAGGCCGACTGCACGATCCGCGGGGCCGGTGGCATGGGTCTGCTCTGGCACTCCACGGAGCTGAACGAGTACAGCCTGAAGCTCGACTGGAAGCTCAAGAAGGACGACAACGGCGGTGTCTTCGTCGGCTTCCCGGACCCGGGCAACGACCCGTGGATCGCCGTCGACCAGGGGTACGAAATCCAGATCGACGCCACTGACGAGCCGGACCGCACCACGGGCGCGATCTACACCTTCCAGGGAGCCGACCCTGAGGTCGTGGAGCGCGCGCTGAAGCCGGTGGGCTCCTGGAACTCCTACGAGATCCGGGTGGAGGGCCAGACGATCAAGGTCTTCCTCAACGGTGCGCTGGTGAACGACTTCGTCAGCACCGACCCCGCGCGTGACCTCAGCCAGGGCTTCATCGGGCTGCAGAACCATGGTCAGGGCGAGGCGGTGAGCTACCGCGACGTCCGGGTCAAGGACCTGAGCTGACCGGCTCGCCGAAGTAGAACACCGGCGAGATAGAACCAGGGCGAGATAGAACTCTGGCGAGATAGAACCACAGCGGTTCTATCTCGCCAGAGTTCTATCTCGCCCTGGTTCTACTTCGGCGGGGGGAGGGAGGGTTAGGCGACCAGGCGGTCTACCGCCTCCGGGGAGAGGGCCTGGTCCACCGCCATGGCGCTCGCGCCCAGGACGCCGGCCTGCGTGCCGGTGCGGGCCGTCACGATGCGCAGGTGCTGCGTGGCCAGGGGCAGGGACCGCTGGTACACCACCTCGCGGATGCCGGCCACGATGTGCTCGCCCGCATCGGCCAGGATGCCGCCGATCACGATCATCGACGGGTTGAGCAGGCTGACGCTCGTCGCGAGCACGGCGCCGATGTCCCGGCCGGCCTGGCGCACGGCCTGGCTCGCGGCCACGTCGCCCGCGCGGACCATCGTGACGACGTCGGCGGGGGTGGTGGCGCCCTCCAGCCGGTTCGCGACGGCCAGCCCGCTCGCGATCGCCTCCAGGCAGCCGACGTTGCCGCAGCGGCAGACGACGTCGGTCACGCCGGGAACGGCGACGTGCCCGATGTCGCCGGCCGAGCCCTGGGCCCCGCGCCGGAGCGCGCCGTCGGCGATGATGCCCGCACCGATGCCGGTGGCGACCTTGACGAACAGCAGGTCCGCGATGCCGGGCCAGGCGGCGCGGTGCTCGCCCAGCGCCATGATGTTCACGTCGTTGTCCACGAGCACGGGGGCGTGGAAGCCGGCGCCGAGGATGGCGGGCACGTCGGCGTCGTCCCAGCCCGGCATGATCGGCGGGTTGTTGGGGCGGCCCGTCGCGTGCTCGACCGGGCCGGGCAGGCCCACGCCGACGCCGGCGAGCTCGGCGGTCGTGCGGCCGGCCTCGCGCAGCAGCTCCGCGCCGGTCTCGGCCACGCGGGCGAGCACGGACTCCGGCCCGTCGGTGATCAGGAGCGGCAGCTCACGGTGCGCGAGCACGGTAGAGGCGAGGTCGGTCACGGCCAGCCGCGCGTGCGTCGCGCCGAGGTCCACACCCAGCACCACCTGCGCCGACGGGGCGAACGCGAAGGTCGCCGGCGGCCGCCCGCCGGTCGACGTCGCCTCGCCCGCCGGGGCGATGAGGCCCGCCGCCATGAGCAGGTCGATACGCGCCGCCACCGTCGACCGGGCCTGTCCCGTGACGGCGGCGAGATCCGCCCGTGTGCGGGGTTTCCCGTCGCGCAGGAGCTGGAACATGTCGCCCACTCCGGAGACCTTCGGTGCCTGCTGAACCACGTCCCGTGCCACTTCCACCATGCCTCTAGTGAATCATGGCCAACAGAGTCGCGACTTTTGCTTGACGGTCGGCAAAAGTCACTCTACTTTCGAGTCATGGTCGACGCAGACCCCCAACCGACAGAGTCGCCGGCACCGCAACGGGCCGAGCGGACGGCACAGCAACCCTTCCTCGAGATGCGCGGCATCGTGAAGGAGTTCCCCGGCGCGCGGGCGCTCGACGGCGTGGACCTCGAGGTCCGCCCCGGCGAGGTGCACTGCCTGCTGGGCCAGAACGGGGCCGGCAAGTCCACCCTGATCAAGACGCTCGCCGGAGCCCACCAGCCGACGTCGGGCGAGATCCTCATCGACGGCGAGCCCGTCACCATCTCCGACCCCGTCGCCGCGCTCCGGCTCGGGATCGCGACCATCTACCAGGAGCTCGACGTCGTCGACGGACTGACCGTCGCCGAGAACATCTACCTCGGGCACGAGCTCGCGTCCGGCGGCGTGACGCGCCGGGCCGAGGCGGCCCGGAACACCCGGAAGCTCCTCGAGCGGCTCGGGCACACCGAGATCACCCCGCACCGCGAGGTGGGCTCGCTGTCCGCGGCGGGCAAGCAGATCGTGTCGCTGGCCCGGGCCCTCTCGCGCGACGCGCGCGTCGTCATCATGGACGAGCCGTCCGCCGTGCTGGACTCGGAGGAGGTCGGCAACCTCCACCGCATCGTCCGCGAGCTCACGGCCGACGGCGTGGCCGTCGTCTACATCTCGCACCGGCTGGAGGAGATCCGCCAGCTCGGCGACCGCATCACGGTGCTCAAGGACGGCCGCACCGTCGCCGAGAGCCTCGTCGTGGCGGACACGCCCACCGACGACCTGATCAAGCTCATGACGGGCCGCGCGGTCGAGTACGCCTTCCCCGACCGCCCCGGGGTGGCCGAGGACGCGGCACCGGTGCTGGAGGTCGAGGACCTCGCGCTCGGCGGCGTCTTCTCGGACGTCTCCCTGACGGTGCGCGCCGGTGAGATCGTCGGGCTGGCGGGGCTCGTGGGCTCGGGCCGCTCCGAGATCCTGGAGACGATCTACGGGGCGCGGCGGGCGACGTCGGGCACCGTGCGCGTGGGCGGCAAGCGCCTGCGCGGCGGGGTCGACGCCGCGGTGGCCGCAGGCATCGGGCTGTGCCCCGAGGAGCGCAAGAGCCAGGGTCTGCTCCTGGACGAGCCCGTGTACCGCAACATCACGCTGTCGACCTTCGCGCGCACGGCGCGTGCGGGGCTGCTCGACGAGAAGGCGGAGCGCGCCGCGGCGCGCGAGCAGGTCGAGGCCCTCGACCTGCGTCCCGCGTCCGTGGAGCGGCACGCACGCACGCTCTCCGGCGGCAACCAGCAGAAGGCGCTCCTGGCGCGCTGGCTCGTGCACGGGTGCCGCGTGCTCCTGCTCGACGAGCCCACCCGGGGCGTCGACGTCGGGGCGCGCGCCGAGATCTACACCCTGATCCGCCGGCTGGCCGACGACGGCGCCGCCGTGATCGTCGTGTCCAGCGAGATCCCCGAGGTGCTCGGGCTCGCGGACCGGGTGCTGGTCATCTCCGACGGAAAGGCGGTCCACGAGGGTCCCGCCGGCGAAATCGACGAGCACGCCGTGCTCGACCTGGTCATGGAAGGAAGTGTGGCGTGAGCCAACGTTCGGCCCTCATGGGTCCGGCCCTGCGGATGGGCGGCCTGGTGCTCGCCCTCGTCCTGCTCGTGGTCGTCGGTGTGGCGACCGGCGGCGAGCGGTTCTGGAGCACGGGCAACCTCATCACGGTCCTGAGCCTCGCGGCCGTGACCGGCGTGGTGAGCATCGGCATGACGTTCGTCATCACCTCGGGCGGCATCGACCTGTCGGTCGGCGCCGTGGTCGGGCTGGCGTCCGTCTGGGCCTCGACCCTGGCGACCCAGTACGCGGCCCAGGACTACGGCTGGTGGGTCATCGTGGTCACCGCGCTGGCCGTCGGCCTCGTCGCGGGCCTCGTGAACGGCGCGCTCGTCGCGTACGGCAAGGTCCCCGCGTTCATCGCGACGCTGGCCATGCTCGCGGCGGCCCGCGGTCTCGCGGAGATCATCGCCGGCCGCCGGACCCAGGTCATCCGCGACGTGGAGCCCTTCTTCGACGTGTTCCAGTCGCGGCCCCTGGGCGTGCCCACGATCGTGTGGATCTTCGTCGTCGTCGCGGCCGCCGGCTGGTTCCTGCTGAACCGCACCACGTTCGGCCGCCGTACCGTCGCGGTGGGCGGCAACCCCGAGGCCTCGCGCCTCGCGGGCATCAAGATCAAGCGGCACACCCTGTACCTGTACGGGATCGCGGGCCTCACCGCCGGCATCGGCGCCGTGATCCTCCTGGCCCGCACGACGGCCGGCTCGTCGACGCACGGCACGCTCCTGGAGCTTGACGCCATCGCGGCGGTCGTCGTCGGCGGCACCCTCCTGGCGGGCGGCCGCGGCACCATCACGGGCACCGTCCTGGGCGTCCTCATCTTCTCGACGCTCACCAACGTGTTCGTCCTCAACAACCTCGACAGCTCGGTACAGGCGATCGCCAAGGGCGCGATCATCGTCGTCGCCGTGCTGCTGCAGCAGTGGTTCGCCGCGCGGGAGAAGGTCACGAGCACGTGAGCCCGCGCGACACCCCGTCCCCGACAACCCAGCAGTTCCAGCCCGGATCAAGGGAGATCACCATGTCCTCGACCATCGTCCGCCCGCGCCGCGTCGCCGGCGCCTTCGCCGCCACCGCGGCAGCGGCCCTCCTCCTGACGGGTTGCGTCAGCAACGAGCCTCGCGAGAGCGAGGACGACGCCGCGACCGGTCCCGTCGCCGTCACCGAGAACGACGAGCCCGGCGACGAGGTCGTCATCGGCTTCTCCGCCCCCGCCGCCGACCACGGCTGGATGGGTGCCATCACCGCCGCCGCCCGGGCGGAGGCCGAGAAGTACGAGGACGTCACCCTCCAGGTGGCCGAGGGCACCAACGACGTCAACGTGCAGATCAGCCAGATCGAGGGCTTCATCGACCAGGGCGTCGACGCCATCGTGCTGCTGCCGTTCGACGGCGCCGCCCTGACCGACGTGGCCCTGGAGGCCATGGAGGCAGGCATCCCGGTCATCAACGTGGACCGCGAGTTCACCAGCCCGTTCGCCGCCCGCTCCACCGTGCTGGGCGACAACTACGGCATGGGCGTCAGCGCCGGCACCTACATCTGCGAGCAGCTCGGCGACAACCCGGATGCCGTGGTCGCCGAGATCGCCGGCATCGACTCGCTGCCGCTGACGCAGGACCGCAGCCAGGGCTTCGAGGACGCGCTGGACGACTGCGGGCTCGACGTCGACGCGCGCGTCGCCGCCGAGTTCACGGTCGAGTCGGGCGAGGAGCAGACGGCGAACCTGCTCTCGGCCGAGCCCGAGATCGACGCCATCTGGAACCACGACGACGACCAGGGCATCGGCGTGCTGGCCGCCATCGAGAACGCGGGCCGCGACGAGTTCTTCCTCGTGGGCGGCGCGGGCTCCAAGAACATGATGGACCTCATCCAGTCCGGTGACAGCGTGGTCCAGGCCACCGTCATCTACCCCTCCACCCAGGCCGCGGACGGCGTGAAGCTGGCCCGCCTCGTCGCCCAGAACAAGACCGTGAGCGACCTCGCCTCGATCGGCGTGCCGCGCCAGGTCCAGCTCTACGCGCCCGTCGTGACGGCGGACAACGTGGAGGAGTTCCTGCCCATCGGCTTCGACTCCTGACGCGGTGACGCACAGGACGACCACGCACGCCCGCGGCGTGCGACACGGCAGGACGACGACAGTGGGGGGAGGCGCGGGATGAGCAGCGGGAACAACGAGCTCGGCGTCGGCATGGTCGGCTACGCGTTCATGGGGGCGGCACACTCGCAGGCCTGGCGCACGGCGCCGCGGTTCTTCGACCTGGCGCTCGCGCCGCGCATGCGCGCGGTGGCGGGCCGGGACGAGACCGCGGTCCGTGCGGCGGCCGACCGGTTGGGCTGGGACGAGGCAGTGGTGGGCTGGCAGAGCCTGCTCACCCGGGACGACATCGACCTCGTGGACGTGTGCACCCCGGGTGACACGCACGCCGAGATCGCGGTCGCGGCGCTGGAGGCGGGCAAGCACGTGCTGTGCGAGAAGCCGCTGGCGAACAGCGTGGCCGAGGCCGAGGCGATGGTGGCGGCCGCGGACGCGGCCGCCGAGCGGGGCGTGCGTGCGATGGTGGGCTTCACCTACCGTCGCGTGCCCGCCATCGCGCTGGCGCGCCGGCTCGTCGAGCAGGGCCGGATCGGGCAGGTGCGGCACGTGCGCGCGCAGTACCTGCAGGACTGGATCGCCGACCCGCAGGCGCCGATGTCGTGGCGCCTGGACAAGCAGAAGGCCGGCTCGGGGGCGCTGGGCGACATCGGCGCCCACGTCGTGGACCTCGCGCAGTACATCACCGGCGAGTCGCTCACCGGGGTGACCGGGCTGCTGGAGACGTTCGTGCACGAACGCCCGGAGGCCTCGGCCTCCTCGGGCCTGTCCGGGGTGGCCGACACGGGCCGGACCGGCACCGTCACGGTGGACGACGCCGCGGTCTTCCTCGGCAAGCTGTCCGGTGGCGGGCTGGCGACCTTCGAGGCGACGCGGTTCGCCTGGGGCCGCAAGAACGCGATCCGGCTGGAGGTCAACGGGTCGGAGGGGTCGCTGGCCTTCGACTTCGAGGACATGAACCTGCTGCACTTCTTCGACGCGTCGGACGACCCGGCGACGGCGGGCTTCCGGCGGATCGTCGTCACGGAGCCGGAGCACCCCTACGGCGGGGCGTGGTGGCCGCCGGGGCACGGCCTCGGCTACGAGCACGCGTTCACGCACCAGGTGGTCGACCTCGTCGGTGACCTGGCGGCAGGGAAGCAGCCGACGCCGTCGTTCACCGACGGCCTCGGCGTCCAGCGGGTGCTCGACGCCGTGGAGCGCAGCGCCGCCGCGGGGGGCGGGTGGGTGTCCCTGACCTGATCCACCGGCCCACGCCGGCGGTGTCGCCGGCGTGGGCCTTCGTGCCCGGGACGTAGAAAGCGCTGTCCCGGGCGGCTGCACGAGCAGGACCAGCACGACGCACGACCGGCACGACCGCACCACCAGCATGACGGCACCACCAGCACCACAGCACGAGCACTGACCCGACTCGACGAGGAGCCACAGGTGAGAAACGTGCAACGAGAACGCCGCGTCCTGCGGTCGGTGGTCGCGGCCGCCACCGCGACCGCGCTCGGCGTCCCGGCCGCGCTGGTCGCGGCCGCCGGACCCGCAGCCGCCGCACCCGCCACGGCGCAGGCCGCGGCACCCGCAGCGGCCGAGGAGACCTTCGACGCCCTCGTCTTCTCGAAGACGGCGGGCTTCCGGCACGGGTCGATCCCGGTCGGCATCGAGGCCATCACCCAGCTGGGTGCGGCCCACGACTTCACGGTGACGGCCACCGAGGACGCGAGCGTCTTCTCGGACGAGGGCCTGGCCGGCTACGAGGTGGTCGTCTTCCTGTCCACGACGGGCGACGTGCTCGACGCCGGGCAGCAGGAGGCCTTCGAGCGGTACATCCAGGGCGGCGGGGGCTACGCGGGCATCCACGCGGCGTCCGACACCGAGTACGACTGGCCCTGGTACGGCGACCTCGTGGGCGCCTACTTCAGCTCCCACCCGCAGAACCAGGACGCGACGATCAAGGTCGAGGACCACGACCACGTCTCGACGGCGCACCTGCCGCAGCGGTGGGACCGGCACGACGAGTGGTACAACTTCCGCACCAACCCGCGCGACCAGGTGCACGTGCTCGCCTCCCTGGACGAGACGTCCTACTCCGCCGGTACGGGCGCGATGGGGGCGGAGCACCCGATCGCCTGGTGCCAGGACTACGACGGCGGGCGGTCCTGGTACACGGGCGGCGGGCACACCGACGCCTCGTACGCCGAGCCGGAGTTCCTCGAGCACCTGCTGGGCGGCCTGCGGACGGCGGCGGGCGTCGTCGACTCCGACTGCGCCGCGACGCAGAGCGACAGCTACGAGATGGTGCCGCTCGACGAGGACACCGCCAACCCGATGATGCTGGACGTGGCCCCCGACGGCACCGTGTTCTACGTCGAGCGGGACGGCCGGGTCCAGGTGATCGACCCCGGGACGAACACCACGAGCACCGCGGTGACGTTGTCGGTCACGCAGTCCAACGAGGACGGCCTGACCGGTGTCGTGCTCGACCCGGACTTCGCCACCAACGGCTGGATCTACCTGTTCTGGTCCCCGGAGGACGTCGGCGACGACGGCCCGCACAACCGGGTCTCGCGGTTCGACTACGACGCGGCCGCCGGCACGATCGACCCGGCCACCGAGGAGACCGTGCTGGTCATCCCGACGCAGCGCCAGACGTGCTGCCACGCGGGCGGCGACATGGTCTTCGACGGCGACGGCAACCTGTACGTGGCCACCGGTGACAACACGAACCCCTTCGAGTCCCAGGGCTACGCGCCGCTGGACGAGCGGGCCGGGCGGGCGAACTACGACTCGCAGCGCACCTCGGCCAACAGCAACGACCTGCGGGGCAAGGTGCTGCGCATCACGCCGCAGGACGACGGTTCCTACACGGTCCCCGAGGGCAACATGTTCGCCCCGGGCACGGCGGACACGCTGCCGGAGATCTACGCGATGGGCTTCCGCAACCCGTTCCGGATCGGCGTCGACCCGGCGACCGGCAACGTGCTGGTCGCCGACTACGGTCCGGACGCGGGGTCGGCCAGCCCGACGCGCGGCCCGGCCGGGACGGTCGAGTGGAACGTGGTGAGCGAGCCCGGGTTCTACGGCTGGCCGTACTGCACGGGGGCGAACAACGCCTACGTCGACTACGACTTCGCGACGGGACAGTCGGGGGCGGCGTTCGACTGCGCGGGCGGCCCGGTGAACGACTCGCCGAACAACACCGGGATCTCGCAGCTGCCCGCGGCCGTCGAGGCGGAGGTCTGGTACGGCTACGGCACCAACCCGCTGTTCCCCGAGATCGGCGGCGGTGGTGCGCCGATGGGCGGCCCGGTCTACTCCTACGACCCGGAGCTGGAGTCCGACGTCAAGTGGCCGGCCTACTGGGACGGCAAGGCACTGTTCGGGGAGTGGAACCAGGGCCGGATGTACTCGTTCCAGCTCGCGGGCGAGCAGCGGGACGACCTCGTGGACATCAACCGGGTGCTGCCCGGCATCTTCGACCCGGCCACCGGCTTCGACCGGCCGATGGACTTCGACTTCGGGCCCGACGGCGCCCTGTACGTCGTGGACTGGGGCTCCGGGTTCGGCGGCAACAACGACAGCTCCGGCGTGTACAAGGTCAACTACGTCAAGGGTGACCCCGCGCCGATCGCGCAGGCCTCCGCCGACGTGACCGACGGCCTGGCGCCGCTGACCGTGCAGTTCTCCTCGGAGGGCACGCGGCACCCGGCCGGGGAGCCGCTCACGCTGCAGTGGACCTTCGGCGACGGCTCGGAACCCACCACCGAGGCCCACCCGACCCACACGTACACCGAGAACGGCCGCTACACGGCGCAGCTCGTCGCGACCGACCCCGCCGGGCAGACCGGCGTGGCGAACGTGACGGTCGTGGTGGGCAACATCGCCCCCGAGGTGTCGATCTCCTTCCCCGACAACGGCGGGTTCTTCGAGTGGGGCGACCAGGTCCGCTACGAGATCGCGGTGGACGACCCGGACGGCGAGGTCACCTGTGCGGACGTCTCGCTGTTCACCTCCCTGGGCCACGACTCGCACGCCCACCCGTTCGACGAGCTGACCGGGTGCGAGGGCGTCATCCAGACGGCCCGCGACGAGGGCCACGGGATCGAGTCGAACATCTTCTGGGTGATCGAGGCCTTCTACACCGACGACGGCGGCGCGGCGGGCGCCCCGCTGACCGCGACCGACCTCCAGGTGCTGCAGCCCAAGCTGGTGCAGTCGGAGTTCTTCACCGGCACGGGCCGCGCCGACGGCATCGGTGACGGCGCCGGAGACCCGGGCGTCCAGGTCGAGCAGACGGGCGACACCGCCGGGGGCGGGCAGAACATCGGGTTCATCGAGCCGGGCGACTACTGGGCGCACGAGCCGGTGAGCCTGGCGAACGTCGACGCGATCTCGCTGCGTGCGGCCTCCGGGGCCGGCGGGGGAGAGGTGTCGCTGCGCTGGGACGCACCGGACGGTCCGGAGATCGGCCGCATCACCGTCCCGGACACCGGCGGCTGGCAGCAGTACACGGACGTCGCCACGCAGCTGACGAACGTGCCGTCGGGCTCGGGCTCGCTGCACCTCGTGCTGCTCTCCGGCGGCATCAACGCCAACTGGATGGAGATCGACGGGCGCGGCGTCACGGACAACGAGCGGCCCGAGGTCGTGCTCACGGTCGACCCGCTCGCGGGCGACGCGCCGCTGACCGTGACCGCCACGGCCGAGGCCACCGACCCGGACGGGGCGGGAGACCTGACCTACGCCTGGGACGCCGGGCTGGGTGACGGGTTCGTCGACGGCACGTCGGCGTTCGAGCACACCTACGACGATCCGGGCACCTACCGGCTCCAGGTGCGCGTCACCGACGAGGGCGGTGCCTACGCGGTCGAGTACGCCACGGTCGAGGTGGCCGGGATCACCCCGGAGCCGGAGCTGTGCCTGTCGGGCCGGTCGGACGACTTCCTCGGTGCCGACCTCGACCCGGACCGCTGGACGGTGCAGGACCGCAACCAGGACCTGCGGGTCGCCGAGGGCGCCCTCACCATCCCGGCGAGCGTCACGGACTTCTACGGGACGAACAACGTCACCGTGCCGAACCTGGTGCTCCAGGACCTGCCCGACGGCCCGTTCACCGCGACGGCGAAGGTCACGATCCCCGCCTACGCGCAGTACCAGCAGGCCGGTCTGCTGATCTACGGCGACGCGGACAACTACGCGAAGATGGTGGTCCAGGGCCGTTCGGCACCTGCCGACCCGGCCACGCGCGTCTTCCAGTACATCCGGGAGGAGGCCGGTGCGCCGAACGAGGTCGGGGACTCGAACACCGCGGCTCTCGGGGCGGCGTACCCGGACACCGTGTTCGTGCGCCTGGCCAGCAGCGACGGTGAGGACCTGACGGCGTCCTACTCGGCGGACGGCGTCACCTTCACGGCCATGCCGCAGACCAAGTTGCTCGCCGGCATCGACGACCCACGGATCGGGCTCGTCGCGCTCGCGGGCTCGGGCTCGGCGGCCGAGGTCGTGGACGCCCGGTTCGACTGGTTCCACATCACCCCGGACGACACGGCGGCCGCGCCCGGTGCGGCCGACGAGTTCGACGGCGACGCGCTCGACGGCTGCCGCTGGGACGTCGTGCGCGAGGACCCGGCGGGCTACCGGGTGACCGGTGGCGCGCTGGAGATCGACACGACCGCCACCGACATCTACACGGGGAACAACACCGGCACGCCGAACATCGTCGTGCAGGACCTGCCGGACGACGACTGGACCGTCGAGACCCGGGTGGACGGGTCGGACTTCGACCAGCAGTACCAGCAGGGCGGTCTCATCGTGTACGGGGACGACGACAACTACGTCAAGCTCGACCTCGTGACCGACAACGCGGCGGGCTCCCCGGTCGCGCAGCGCCTCGAGCTGCGCAGCGAGGTCGGCTCCGTGGTGCAGGACCCGCAGCCGAACGTGAACGAGCTCACGTCCGGCGTGTGGCACCTGCGCCTGTCGAAGGTGGGGTCGACCTTCACCGGCGAGTACAGCGCGGACGGCGAGGAGTGGACGGCGCTCGGCCAGCCGGTGACCCATGACGGCCTGGAGGGTGCGCGGGTGGGGCTGTTCGCGCTCGGTGCCGCCCAGCAGTCGGCCGCCACGGCGTCGTTCGACTACTTCCGGACCGTCACGGCCGACGAGCCGCTCGAGGTGACCGGCTCGCTGTCACCCACCGAGCCGGACGGTCCGGACGGCCAGTGGCTCGGACCGGTGACCGTCACCGTGGGGACGACCGGTGGTCCGGCCGGCGCCGCGGTGCTCCGGGAGGTCGACGTCGACGGCGGCGGCTGGACCGAGTACACGACGCCGCTGGAGATCACGGCCCCCGGCGCCCACACCGTGCAGGTGCGGGCCTCGGTGGACGGCGTGACCGTGGTGGGCGAGACGCTCACGTTCACGATCGCGGCACCCGACGTCGCCGAGGCGACGCCGGGCGTCGAGATCGTCCAGCCGACGTGCACCTACGACCGCTCGGGAGCGGAGGTCGTCACGAACGGCGCCCTGGTCACCGCCGAGGTGGAGGGCGTGCGGTCCTACGTGGTGCGGGAGTGGGTCGACGGCGCCGCCGGCGACCTCGTGACCGACCTGGACGACCTCGCTCCCGGCAGGTACCGCGTCGCGGCCCGGCCCGCCGACGGGTACGTCCTCGTCGCCGACGGAGGCTGGCGGCTCAACGCCGCCGGGCTCGCCGTGCTGTTCGTGACGCTCGACCAGCCGGAGTGCCCGGACCCGAGCACCCCGGACGTCGTGGTCGAGGCGGCGACGTGCGACGCCGGCGGGTCGATCACGCCGGTCGCGCTGCCCGGGGTGCGCAGCTACGTCGTGCACCGCTGGGTGGACGGCGAGGCGGACGGCAAGCCGCGTGACCTGCGCGACCTCGCCCCGGGCGACTACCGGGTGATCGCCACGCCGGCCAAGGGCACCGAGCTCACGCCGGCCGGGGACTGGGTGCTCAGCCCGTCCGGCAAGGCCTACGTGATCGTGACCGTCGAGGAGAGCTGCGACCGATAGACCCCGGGGGCGTGCACCGGTCACCCGGTGCACGCCCCGTCGGGCCCTCGAGGGCCGGAGAGGAACACGGACATGGAACGGTTCACACGCGTCGGCGCGGCGCTGCTGCTGGCGCTCGGCCTCGCCGCCGGGCCCGCCGCCGCGGTCCCGGCCGCGGCGCACGGCGGCAAGATCGACATCGAGCTCGGCACCGACGGCGCCGGCGGCGTCTCCGCGGCGGTGACCTGGGTGGCCGACGGGCACCCCGTCGAGGAGTCGGCCGTCGTGGTCGTACGGGGGGTCTCCGACGACGGCGAGAAGGTCGGCCCCGTCACGCTCGTCTCCGCGTCGGAGGGCGTGGGCTGGTACCGCTCGGAGCCCGCCCTGCTCGGCGAGGGGCACTGGACCCTGACCGCGCGGATGAAGGAGCCGGGCAGGGCGTCGGTGGAGGCACAGGTCGACGTCGTCGCGCCGGCCGCACCGCCGTCCGCACCGTCGTCCGCGAGCGCGGGACCCCGGCAGGACCCGCCCGAGCCGTCCGTACCGGGCGCCGACCCCGGGGCGGACGCCGCCGCGTCGTCGTCCGGGGACGGTCCGCCGCCGTCGGGCGGCCTGCCGGGATGGGCGGGCTGGGCGCTGGCGGCGCTCGTCGCCGCGGGCGCGGCCGTCGTCCTGCTGCGGCGGCGGACGACCTGACCGAAGACCGAAGGGCACGACCGGCACCGCCGGATCGTCAGGCACAGGAGGAAAAAATGGCACGACCGATCACCCTGTTCACCGGCCAGTGGGCCGACCTGCCGCTCGAGGAGGTGGCCCGTCTCGCCTCGGAATGGGGTTACGACGGACTGGAGCTCGCCTGCTGGGGCGACCACCTGGACCCGTGGCGCTGGGACGACGACGAGTACGTCGCCGGGCGCCTCGAGCTCCTGGAACGGCACAACCTCAAGGTGTGGGCGATCTCCAACCATCTCAAGGGGCAGGCCGTCTGTGACGACCCGATCGACCAGCGGCACCGCGACATCGTCTCGGACCGTGTCTGGGGCGACGGCGACCCCGAGGGCGTGCGGCAGCGCGCCGCGGAGGAGATGAAGAACACCGCGCGGCTGGCCGCCAAGCTGGGCGTGAAGACCGTCATCGGGTTCACCGGCTCCGCGATCTGGAAGTACGTGGCGATGTTCCCCCCGGTGTCCGACGCCGCGATCGAGGCGGGCTACCAGGACTTCGCCGACCGCTGGAACCCCATCCTCGACGTGTTCGACGAGGTGGGCGTCAAGTTCGCCCACGAGGTGCACCCCAGCGAGATCGCCTACGACTACTGGACCACCGTGCGCACCCTGGAGGCCATCGGCCACCGCGAGGCCTTCGGCCTCAACTGGGACCCCAGCCACATGGTCTGGCAGGACCTGGACCCGGTCAGCTTCCTCTGGGACTTCAAGGACCGGATCTACCACGTCGACTGCAAGGACACGAAGAAGCGCATGACCAACGGCCGCAACGGCCGCATGGGCTCCCACCTGCCGTGGGCGGACCCCCGCCGCGGCTGGGACTTCGTGTCGACCGGGCACGGCGACGTCCCCTGGGAGGACGCGTTCCGCATGCTCAACACGATCGGCTACGACGGCCCGATCTCCGTGGAGTGGGAGGACGCCGGGATGGACCGCCTGGTCGGTGCCCCGGAGGCCCTCCAGTTCGTGCGCTCCCACGCGTACGACGCGCCGGACGCGGCGTTCGACGCCGCGTTCTCGACGCGCTGACCTGACCGAAGGATGACCGGGCCCCGGACGAACGGGAAGCGCACGAGGCCCGGTCGGCGTGACGAGACTCGACGAGGAGCTGCATCACGTATGAAGACTATCCATGCCCGCGCCCACGCCCGGCCGCGGCGGACCGTCGCGGCGCTCGCCGCGACCGCCCTGGCCGGCGGCGCGCTGCTGGCCCTGCCGACGGCGTCCGCCCACGAGGGGCACGACGCGGCGGCGGCCGCCGACACCGACTGGGGCAACTACGAGAAGATCCTGCTCACCAAGGACGTCGGCGAGCCGATCGACATGGCGGTGCTGCCCGACCAGCGCGTGATCCACACGGCCCGGGACGGCTCCGTGCGCCTGACCGACCCGGCCACGGGCGTCACCCGCGTCGTCAACACCCTCGACGTCTACGCCAGCTCGGAGGACGGCCTGCAGGGCATCGCCCTCGCACCCGACTTCGCGGAGAGCAACCAGGTGTACCTGGTCTACGCCCCGCGGGACGCCGACGGCGACGGCGCGGCCGACACGCCGTCCGGCAACGCCCCCAACGCCCTGCCCGCGGGCGAGGACGACAGCTACTGGGACCGGTGGGTGGGCGTGAACCGGCTGGCACGGTACACGTGGACGGGCGACTCGCTCGACCTCGACTCGGAGCAGCCGATCCTCGACATCGAGGTGCAGCGCGGCCAGTGCTGCCACGTCGGCGCGGACATCGACTTCGACGGCGAGGGCAACCTCTACCTGTCCACCGGCGACAACACGCCCGCGGGCACCCCCGGCGCCAACGGCTACGCGCCGAACAACGACGCCCCGGGCATGAACCCCGGCTTCGACTCCCGGCGTGGTGCGGGCAGCACGAACGACCTGCGCGGCAAGATCCTCCGGATCGCCGTGAAGGACGACATCCCCGCCGGCACCCCGCCGGGCGAGGGCAGCACCTACGACATCCCCGCGGGCAACCTCTTCGCGCCCGGCACGGAGGGCACGCGCCCGGAGATCTTCGTGATGGGCGTGCGCAACCCGTTCCGCATCGAGGTGGACCCGCAGACCGACTCGCTCTCCTGGGGCGACTACGGTCCCGACGCCGGTGCCGCGGACGCGAACCGCGGGCCCATGGGCTACGTGGAGTGGAACGTCGTGGGCCTCGACGACCCGCACAACGCCGGCTGGCCCTACTGCCACGGCCCGAACGCCGCCTACAACGAGTGGAACTTCGAGACCGCCTCCCCGCGGGAGTTCTTCGACTGCGCCGCACCGCGGAACACCTCCCGGTGGAACACGGGCCTCACCGACCTCCCGCCCGCCCGCGCCGCCACGCTCTACTACGGCGACCAGCCCGGACAGCAGCCCCGCGACGAGCTCGTGAACTTCGGCGCGGGCACCGGCCAGGCACCCATGGGCGGCCCCGTCTACCACTACGACCCCGAGAGCACCGCCCCCGGAAAGCTCCCCGAGCACTGGGACGGCAAGGCGTTCCTCGGCGAGTTCTCGCAGGACTACTACGCGGCCCTGTCCGTGGACTGGGAGACGCACGAGGTCGGCGACATCGAGGACTTCTTCCCCAACGCGGCGCTCGCGGCCGCCGGGATGCCGGCCAACGACAACCCGATGGACCTGGAGTTCGGGCCCGACGGGTCGCTCTACGTGCTGGAGTACGGCGACGGCTTCTTCCGGGCCAACCCGGACGCCGGCCTCTACCGGATCGACTACGCCGAGGGCAACAAGGCGCCGCAGGCCGCGTTCACGGCCACCCCGGCGTCGTCCTCGGCCGCACCCCTGGAGGTCTCGTTCGACGCGAGCGCGTCGGGCGACCCCGACGGCGACGCCCTCACCTACGAGTGGGACGTCGACGGCGACGGGACCTTCGACCTGACCGGGCCCGAAATCACCCACACCTACACGGAGCTCGGCGTCTACACGGCGCGCCTGCGCGTCACCGACGGCTCCGGGAAGCGCGGGCTCACCTCGACGTCGATCAGCGTCGGCAACCAGGCACCCGAGATCACCGTCGACCTCCCGGCCGACGGCGGTTTCTTCGACTGGGGCGACGAGGTCCCGTTCCAGGTGACCACGAACGACGCCGAGGACGGCACCGAGACGGTCTGCGAGCGTGTCGCCTGGTCCTACGGGCTCGGGCACGACGAGCACGCCCACCCGGAGGTCTCGGGCACGGGCTGCACGGGCGTCTTCCCGACCGACCCCAACTCCCCGGAGCACGGCGAGGGCGCGCACCTGTACGGCGCCGTCGTCATCACCTACACCGACGACGGCGCCAACGGCCTGCCGCCGGCGGCCGGCGAGGCCACCCTGCGCCTGAACCCGAAGCTGCAGCAGGCCGAGCACGCCGAGGTCACCGGGGCCGAGGTGGTCGAGGACGAGACGGCCTCGGCGGGCGCGTACGTGGCAGGCCTGGGCAAGCGGGACTCGCTCGCGCTCGACCGGGTGAGCCTCGCGGGGATCGACGGTGTCACCGCCGCGGTGCGGGGCAAGGGCCGGCTCGAGCTGCGCTGGGGCTCGCCCACGGCGAAGCCGTTCGCGACCGCCCAGGTGGGCAAGGCCCGCGACTGGACCGACCTCGGCCTGTCGTTCCGCGCCCGCACGGGCACCGGGACGCTCTACGTCACCGCGACGGGCGCCCTCGACGTGGACACACTGACCATGATGGGTGAGGGCGTCGGGACGCCCCCGGCCGCCGCAGAGAGCTCCACCGGCCCGTCCGGGGCCGGTCGGACCGAAGGAGAGCAGTGATGGAATCACGCACTGACGTCAACCGCAGGAACTTCCTGAGGCTGGCCGGCGGCACCGTGGCCGTGGGTGCGGCGACCCTCGCCGGCGCCGGTCTCGCGGGCAGCGCGGCGGCCTCGACGGTGGCCGCCGGGCACGGGCCCAGGCCCGGTCACGGGCCCGGCAAGGGCCGCGTGCTCGTCCCGGCGGGCAACATCGGCATCCAGCTGTACTCGATCCGGGACAAGGTGTCCTCGCTCGGCTTCCGCGTCGTGTTCGAGCGCCTGGCGGACATGGGGTACGCGGAGATCGAGTTCGCCGGGTACACGCAGGGCTCGGTCGGGGCGATCACGCCCCAGCAGATCCGGGAGCTGCTGGACGACAACGGCCTGCGTGCCGTCGGCTCGCACCGCGGCATCGGGGACTTCGCGAGCAACATGGAGCAGGAGCTCGACATCGCCGAGATCCTCGGCATGGAGCACATCGGCACCGCGCAGGCACCGACGAACGACAACACGGTGTCCGGCTACCTCGCCGCCGCCGAGCAGTTCAACGGCTTCGGGGAGGCGGCGTCCGCCCGCGGGCTGAAGTTCTACCAGCACAACCACGACGGCGAGTTCCGCTTCGCCACCGACGACCCGGAGGTGCGCCTCTACGACGTCTTCTACGACAACACGGACCCGCGGACGGTCTTCCTCGAGATGGACGTGTTCTGGGCCTTCGTGGGTCAGCACCGGTACCCCGGCTTCGAGCCGGTGGACTACATCAAGCGCAACCCGCACCGCTACCCGCTGCTGCACCTCAAGGACGGCGAGGTCAACCCCGAGAGCGAGCAGGGGTACGACATGGTGGAGTTCGGCATCGGCGACCTGCCGTACACCGAGTTCCTGTCGGCGCTCCCGGGCGGCGGACGGCGACACGGCATCTGGGAGCAGGACAACGCGGCCCAGGTGCCGGCGCCCGGCTACCCGGCGGACTCGTTCGGGAACGCCGAGCGGTCGTACGACGAGGTGCGTGCGCTGCGCGGGAAGCGCTGCTGACGGCGGGGACCTCTCGCTGAGCACCCCGGGGTGCGGCCGGCATCGCCGGCCGCACCACCCTCGCTCGTCTCCCGCTCGTCTCCCGGTGGCCCGGGTCACACAGGCCGCCCGACGGCGCCCACCCGACCGCTAGGAACGGCTCTGACCTGCGAAAACGTGGTGTGCTCCAGGACACCACGGCCGAGTTGGCGCAGACGCGGGATCGTGTGTAATGTTCTCCAGGTCAGCCCGACGGGCAGACGGACACGAGGGGCCGGAGACGGACCGAGTGGCCGCGCCGGGGCTGGAACCCACAACGCAGGATCGAGGAACTTCGTGTTCCCCGGAATCGGTGTGGTGCCATTTTCGGCAGGCAGGTTGGAATTCCTTCCAGTTCTGAGAACGGAAGCGAATTTGATCGGCCGAAAGAATCTGGTAGATTAGAGGAACTGCCCCGGGCAGGGAAACGGTCGGAAAGATTGTGTTCCTGACGGTGTGCGTCGGTTGTTTGAGAACTCAACAGTGTGCTTGATAGTCAATGCCAAATTTTATGGCTCTCGTTGGCTTCGTGGCGTGCCCGGTCGGGTGCGTGCGGGTTGGACGGGGGTCTTGTTTTTGGATCGGATCATGCCAGTTTGGTTGTGGTCTGGCCAGTATCATTGTTCGCACGCATGTTGTGTGTGTGGATGTTTCTCTTTTACGGAGAGTTTGATCCTGGCTCAGGACGAACGCTGGCGGCGTGCTTAACACATGCAAGTCGAACGGTGAAGC
>NZ_JAMTCS010000012.1 GCF_024171955.1 Promicromonospora thailandica
TCACAACAAACGATTGTTTTGTGTTTCTGCGTGTTCGCGTCCACTGTGCGGTTCCCGAGTCACGGGCACCACCCCACCGTCGTTGTTCGACGGAGTTTGGGGGTTGCCTGGTTCTCGATAGTGTTTCGGTGGTCATAGCATGGGGGAAACGCCCGGTCCCATTCCGAACCCGGAAGCTTAGCCTCATAGCGCCGATGGTACTGCCCTGGAGACGGGGTGGGAGAGTAGGACGCCGCCGGACAACCATTCCGTCAGGGGATGGACCCACGCACCCACAAGGGTGCACAGGGTCCATCCCCTGACGCATTTCCGTGTGTTGACGCGGGCAACTTGCCGCGCCGGCGGCCCCCGCGGCTATCGTGGCGGTGTGAACGCAGATCTGACCCGCACCGGCGCGGGCTCCACCAGCAACCAGGCCGCAGACACCACCGACTCCGCGTGGCGCAGGGAGCACTTCGTCTCGCTGCTGCGGTTCGCCGAGGGTTCGATCCGCGAGGACGGCGCGGCCTGTTGGCTCGACGACGACGGCCGGCCCGACACCTCCCACCCGGTCGAGACCTGGATCACGTCGCGGATGGCCCACATCTTCGCCGTCGGGCACCTGCTCGGGGTGAGCGGTGCGGACCAGTACGCGGCCCGTGCGGTGGCCGGCCTGCAGGAGGTGCTCGCCGACGGCGAGCACGGAGGCTGGCTCGCCTCTCGCGGCGAGGGGGACGAGCTCGTCGGTACCAAGGAGGCCTACGCCCACGCGTTCGTGGTGCTGGCCGCCTCGACCGGCAAGGTCGCCGGCGTGCCCGGCGCCCCGGAGCTGCTCACGCAGGCTCTCGCGGTGCTCGACGCGCGCTTCTGGGAGCCCGAGCACGAGCTGCACCTCGACGAGCGTTCGCGCGACTGGTCGTCGACGTCCGACTACCGCGGGGTGAACGCCAACATGCACTCCGTCGAGGCGCTGCTCGCGGCGCACGCCGCCACGGGGGACCGGCTCTGGCTGGACCGGGCCGCAGCGATCGGCGACCGCGTGATCGCGTGGGCCGAGGCCAACGAGTGGCGTATCCCGGAGCACTTCGACTCCTCGTGGAGCCCCCAGCTCGAGTACAACGCCGACCGCCCACACGACCCGTTCAAGCCCTACGGCGCGACGCCCGGGCACGGGCTGGAGTGGGCCCGCCTGCTGCTGCAGGTCGACGCCGAGGCCGGCACCCCGGGGAAGCGCACCGCTGCGGCCGCGGCGCTGTTCGACCGTGCGGTCCAGGACGGCTGGGACGGCGAGCACGGCGGCGGGTTCGTGTACACGACGGACTGGGCGGGCACGCCGGTGGAGCCGCGCCGCTTCCACTGGGTCGCCGCAGAGGCGGTCGCCACGGCGAACGTGCTCGCACGGGTCACCGGCGAGGAGCGTTACACCGAGCTCGAGCGCGACTGGTGGGGCTGGATCCGGGAGCACCTGGTCGACACCGAGCGCGGGTCGTGGCACCACGAGCTCGACACGGAGAACCGGCCGTCGGGGCGCACCTGGGTGGGCAAGCCCGACGTCTACCACGCGGCCCAGGCCGCGATCCTCTCCGAGCTGCCGTTGACGGGATCCTTCGCGGCCTCGGCGCAGCAGGCGGGCCAGATCCTGGCGTGACTCGTGCCGGCGGGCGAGGGCGCAGCCCCGCCCGCCGACCGCGGTGCGCGCTCCCGGTGCGCTCCGGGAGAGAATGGGGCCCATGAGGATCTCCGCACGAGCCGACTACGCCGTCCGTGCCGCCGCAGAGCTGGCGGCCGTAGACCAGGACGGACCTGTGCGCGCCGAGACCCTGGCTCGCGCGCAGGACATCCCGCACCGCTTCCTCGAGGGGATCCTCAGCGACCTGCGCCGCGACGGCCTCGTGACGAGCCACCGCGGCGCCGGCGGCGGGTACCGGCTGGCGCGTTCGGCCGACAGCATCACCATCGCGGACGTCGTGCGGGCCGTGGACGGGCCCCTGGTGTTCGTCCGCGGCAACCGCCCGTCCGACCTGGAGTTCCAGGGCCCGGCAGCGCCGCTGCTGCACGTCTGGGTGGCGCTGCGCGCCAACGTGCGGGCCGTCCTCGAGGCGGTGTCGCTCGCCGACCTGGTCTCCGGGAGCCTGCCCGACGACGTCCGGGCGCTGACCGAGGGCGAGTCCGCCTGGTCGAACTCCTGAGCCGATCGCGCCGGAGTCCCCACGCGCCGGAGTCCACATCCTGAGATCTCGCCGAACGAGATCCGATACGGAATCGCACGATCCGAGGCACTGACGAGCACCGGCTCCTCATGCGCACTTATCCGATGCATGAGATCCTTGTTGTTTCCGACCGGGTTGGATGGATACTTGGACGGGGCCGCGCGTTCGCGGCCCTTGCCGCATCCCCCGGACTTGGAAGGCAACGACCATGAGAACCCTGATCCTGCTGGCGCTCGTCGGCCTCGGCGCGCAGCTGGTGGACGGCAGTCTGGGCATGGCCTACGGCGTCACCTCGACGACCCTGCTGCTCGCGATCGGCACCAACC
Organism: Promicromonospora thailandica; assembly: GCF_024171955.1. Lineage (GTDB taxonomy): Bacteria > Actinomycetota > Actinomycetes > Actinomycetales > Cellulomonadaceae > Promicromonospora > Promicromonospora thailandica. The sequence goes on from NZ_JAMTCS010000012.1 coordinate 2,516, forward strand.
CCGCCGCGGCGTCGGCCACGGTGCACCTGGCCGAGATCGGCACCACGCTCGCCTCCGGCGCCTCCCACTGGCGCTTCGGCAACGTCGACTGGAAGGTCGTCGCCAAGATCGGTATCCCCGGCGCGATCGGCGCGTTCGCGGGTGCCACGTTCCTCTCGTCGCTGTCGACGGAGGTGGCCGGCCCGGTCATGTCGGTGATCCTGCTGCTGCTCGGCCTCTACGTGCTCGTGCGCTTCACGGTGCGCGGCCTGCCCGTGCGCTCGGACAAGCCGCTGCGCAAGCGGTTCCTGGCCCCGCTCGGCCTCGTCGCCGGCTTCTTCGACGCCACCGGTGGCGGCGGCTGGGGACCCGTCGGCACGCCTGCGATCCTGGCCAGCGGCCGGATGGAGCCCCGCAAGGTGATCGGCTCGATCGACACCAGCGAGTTCCTCGTGGCCGTCGCGGCCAGCGTCGGCTTCTTCTTCGGCCTGGCGGGCGAGGGCATCGACTTCACCTGGGTGCTCGCCCTGCTCGTCGGTGGCCTGATCGCCGCGCCGATCGCCGCCTGGCTCGTGCGGCACGTGCCGCCGCGCGTCCTGGGTTCCCTGGTGGGCGGCGTCATCGTCCTCACCAACACCCGCACGCTGCTGCGGAGCGACTGGATCGATGCGTCCGACCCCGTGAAGATCCCGATCTACGTGGTGATCTGGCTGGGCTGGGCGGCCGCCGTCTTCTGGTCGTTCCGGGCGCACCGCCAGGCCAAGGCCGAGGAGGAGACCGCGAAGCAGGAGCCGGAGGCCGATAGCGTGTCGGCATGACGCTCGACACGGCCGCGGTGATCACCATCTCCGACCGCTGCGCACGCGGCGAGGCGGAGGACCGGTCCGGCCCCACGGCAGTGTCGCTGCTGCGGGCCGCCGGTCTCACCGAGATCCGCACCTACCTGGTGCCCGACGGCGTCGAGCCGGTCCGCGACGTGCTGCGGACCGCGCTCGACGCCGGCGCGCGTCTCGTGGTCACCACCGGCGGCACGGGGATCACGCCGCGCGACCTCACGCCCGAGGGCACGCGGGACGTGCTCGACCAGGAGATCCCCGGGATCGCCGAGGCGGTGCGGCAGCAGGGCGTGGCCGCCGGGGTGCCCGCCGCGGTGCTCTCCCGCGGGCTCGCCGGCGTGGCCCGTGCGGCCGACGGCACGCGCGCGCTCGTCGTGAACCTGCCGGGATCCTCCGGCGGCGTGCGCGACGGGCTCCAGGTGCTCCTGACGCTCTGGCCGCACGTGCGAGGGCAGCTCGAGGGCGCGGACCACTAGCCGGTCCTGGGCGGTCAGCCTCCGGCGAACGGGGGCAGCACGTCCACGGTGACGCCGTCGGAGATCTCCGCGGCGTCGTCCGTCGCGCGGGCGCCCGCGACCAGGAGCGCGCAGCGCGGCAGCACGTCGGTGAGGCGCGGGTGCGCCCCGGCGAGGGAGTCACGCAGGGCGGCCACCGTCGTCGGGCCGCCGAGCTGTTCCGTGGTGACCCCCGCGGCCTCGCGGGCCCCGGCGAAGTAGCGCACGGTGATCATCGCTCGCGCACCCAGTCGCCGGACTTGCCGCCGGTCTTGCGCTCGAGCCGCACGTCGGCGAGCGAGACGGACTTGTCCAGGCCCTTCACCATGTCGACGACGGCGAGGCCCGCGACCGCCACCGCCGTGAGCGCCTCCATCTCGACCCCGGTGCGGTCGGCCGTGCGCACCGTCGCAAAGATCGTGACGCCCTCGTCGGTCACCTCCAGGTCGACCGCGGCACCGTGCACGCCGATGACGTGCGCCAGGGGGAGCAGCTCGGGCGTGCGCTTGGCGGCCGCGATGCCCGCGATCCGGGCGACCGCCAGGACGTCGCCCTTGGGTACCGCGCCGTCGCGCAGCGCGCGGACCACCTCGGGCGCGCAGCGCACCCGGCCCGAGGCCGTCGCGGAGCGGATGGTCGGCTGCTTGGCGGTGACGTCGACCATGCGGGCCTGGCCGCGGTCGTCGAGATGGGTGAAGGTCACGCCACCAGGGTGCCATGCCGCCCGTTCGACTGTCCGAACTATCCGAACTGTTCTAAGGTAAGCGTTCTCGGAGTCATGAAGCGGCTCCAGGTCCTACTGGATCTGGGAGGTTCACATGTCCGCCGAAACGACGCACGCCCTGACCCTGGTGGACGGGGCTGGAAGCGACACCCTGCCCGAGCTGCCGAAGGTCTCGGCGGCTGATCTGGCAGAGGCCCTCGGCATCGGGACCAACCTTCTGATCGGCCGGTACCGCGTCGGCCTGGCGACAGGCGACTGGTGGTGGTCCGACGAGGTCTACACCATGCACGGCTGGCGACGGCACGAGGTGGAGCCCGGGCTCGACGCCCTGCGCTCCCGCAAGCACCCGGACGACCGTGCGCGCGTGGTGCGGGCCGCCGGCGAGTCGCTGCGGCTCGGGCGTCCCTTCGCCTGTGCGCACCGCATCGTCGACAAGAACGGGCGCTCCCGGTCGGTGGTCGTCATCGGCCAGGCGCAGCGGGGAGCAGCGGGCGAAGGTCCCGTCGTGGCCGGCTACGTGCTCGACGTGACGCCCGTGCAGAAGGAGGCGCTGAACCGCCGTGCCACCGGCGCGGTCAACCGCGCCTTCGTGAGCCAGGCCGCCATCGAGCAGGTCAAGGGCGTGATCATGGTGGTGCGCGGGGTGGACGAGGCGACCGCAGACACCGTCCTGCGCGAGCGGGCGAGCGCGGCCGACGTGCCGGTGCGCCTCGCGGCCGACCAGGTGATGGCCGCGCTGCGCGCCGACACCGAGAAGACCGGCATCACCCCGGCCGCACTGACGCACGCGCTGGACGCCGTCCAGTCCGTGGGGCGGCCGCGCCGGCACGACGCGCTGCTGACCCGCAAGCCGCGGCGTACGAAGAGCTGAAGCGGTCAGAGCGCCGCGCGACGGGCGGCGATCCGGAGAGCGGCCGAGTGCGCTCCTCTGGCGGCCATACGCTTCGCGAACACCGCGGTCCCCGCCGCGACGGCAGCGAAGACGGTCGCCTGCACGAGGTCGAGCTCCGGGTCGTCCGCCTTGCTCGGGGCGTCGTTGCCGGTGACGCCCTTCCAGATCATGCTCACCGCCTTCTGCGCGACCCAACCGGCCGCGAGCGTGAGGGCGAGCGTCCCGACCTTCTCCACGAGTGTCTGTTCCGTCTCAATCTGCGCCACCTCTACACCGTAGCCCGGTACGGCCCACTAGGCTGAACAGGAAACGACAGGGGAGCGCCCCGACGGCGCTGAGAGTGCGGAGAACCGCAGACCCTTGAACCTGATCCGGTTCACACCGGCGGAGGAAGTCGAGGCACGATGTTGCGTCTTTCCGGTGCCCACGGGGGCACCACCCAGCGACGAGTCCAGCTCGGCACGGTCGGCACCGTGGCCGTGACGCTCCTGGTCGCCGGCTGCGCCGGCGGCACCGGGGCGGACGACGGCGGGGCGGGCGGCTCGGCGTCGTCCGGCACCGTGACCCTGGTGACCCACGACTCCTGGGCGATCGACGAGAAGCTCGTCGACCGGTTCGAGGAGGAGTCCGGCCTGACCGTCGAGGTCAGCGCCGCCGGCGACGCGGGCACCCTGGTCAACCAGCTCGTGCTCACCAAGGACGCCCCGCTCGGCGACGCCGTGTTCGGCATCGACAACACGTTCGCCTCGCGCGCGCTCGACGCCGGGGTGCTCGAGGAGTACACGCCGGCGGACCTGCCGGAGGGCGTGGAGCAGGCGGGTGGCGCGCTCACCGCCGTCGACCAGGGCGACGTGTGCGTCAACGCCGACGAGGCGTGGTTCGAGAAGGAGGGCCTCGAGGTCCCGGCGACGCTCGAGGACCTGGCCGACCCCCGGTACCGCGACCTGCTCGTGGTGACCAACCCGGCCACCTCGTCGCCGGGCCTCGCCTTCCTGCTCGCCACGATCGGGGCTTTCGGCGAGGACGGGTACGAGGACTACTGGGCCTCGCTCGTGGACAACGGCGTCAAGGTCGCCGACTCGTGGGAGGACGCGTACTACGTGGACTTCTCCGGGGCGGGCGAGGGCGGACAGCGTCCGCTGGCGCTGTCGTACGCGACGTCGCCCGCGTTCACGGTGACCGAGGACGGTACGGAGTCGACCACCAGCGCGCTCCTGGAGACCTGCTTCCGGCAGGTCGAGTACGCGGGCGTGCTGGCGGGCAGCGACAACCCCGAGGGCGCGCGCGAGCTCGTCGACTTCCTGCTGACCGCGGACGTCCAGGCCGGCCTCCCGGAGTCGATGTACATGTACCCGGCCGACCCCGCCGTCGGCCTGCCGGAGGACTGGCAGCGGTTCGCACCGCAGGCCGAGGCGCCGTTCGAGGTGGACCCGGCCGACGTGAGCGAGCACCGCGACGAGTGGATCGAACGGTGGACCGAGACCGTCGTGGGCTGAGGCTCCGGCCCGCGCACCTCCTGTGGGCGGCGGCCGTCGCCGTCCCCCTCGGGTTCCTGGCGGTCTTCTTCGCCTGGCCGGTCGTCGCCCTCGTGGCCCGCGGGTTCGCGCCCGAGGGCACGCTCGACCTCAGCGGGTTCACCGAGGTGCTGTCCCGGCCCCGCACGTGGCGGCTCGTGGGGCTCACCCTGACGCAGGCGGCGCTCGGCACGGCCTTCTCCGTGCTGCTCGGCCTGCCGCTGGCCTACCTGCTGTACCGCCGCTCGTTCCCCGGGCGCACCCTGGCGCGCGGTCTCGTCACCGTGCCGTTCGTGCTGCCCGCCGTCGTGGTCGGTGTCGCGTTCCGCACCCTGTTCGCGCCCGGCGGCACCCTGGGCTTCCTCGGCCTGGAGGAGTCGCTCGCGGGCATCGTCGTGGCGCTCGTGTTCTTCAACGTGTCCGTGGTGGTGCGCACCGTGGGCGGGCTGTGGGAGCGGCTCGACCCCCGCACCGAGCAGGCGGCGGCCTCGCTGGGCGCCTCCCCGGCCCGCGTGCTGCGCACCGTGACGCTGCCCGCCCTCGCGCCGGCCGTCGCGTCCGCGGCGTCCGTGGTGTTCCTGTTCTGCGCCACCGCGTTCGGGGTGGTGCTCGTGCTGGGCGGCGTGCGGTACGGGACCGTCGAGACCGAGATCTGGACCCGCACCACCCAGTTCCTCGACCTGCGGTCGGCCTCGGTGCTGTCGGTGCTGCAGCTCGTGGTCATCACGGCGGCGCTCGCGGCGTCCGCCCGGGCGCGCAGCCGGCGCGAGGCGGCGCTCCGCCTCGTCTCGGCACGCCGGACCGCCCGGCCGCTGTCCTGGCGGCGGGCCGGGGACATGGCCGCTGCCCTCGGCGGGGTCGTCATCGTCGGCGGACTGCTCGTGCTGCCGCTCGCCGGGCTGGTCGCACGGTCGTTCCGCGAGCCCGACGGGTCGTGGGGCCTCGGCAACTACGTCGCGCTCGGCACCACCGGCGAGCGCAACGCGCTGGTCGTGACGGTCTGGGAGGCGACCGCGACGTCGCTGCGGACCGCGCTCGCTGCCACGGTGCTCTCCCTGGTGGTGGGCGGACTGGTCGCGCTCGTCGTGTCCCGCCGGCCGCGGGCGGCAGGGGCGCGCCGCGCCGTCGGGGTGCTCGACGGGCTGTTCATGCTGCCGCTCGGGGTCTCCGCCGTGACGGTCGGGTTCGGGTTCCTCATCACGCTCGACCAGCCCGTGCTCGGCGTCGACCTGCGGACCTCCGGGCTGCTCGTGCCGGTCGCGCAGGCGGTCGTCGCCGTGCCGCTCGTCGTGCGCACCGTGCTGCCCGTGCTCCGCGCCGTGGACCCCCGGCTGCGCGAGGTCGCCGCGGTGCTCGGCTCCGACCCCGGCCGCGTGCTGCGTACCGTGGACCTGCCGATCGCGCTGCGGTCGCTCGGGCTGGCCACCGGGTTCGCCTTCGCGGTCTCGCTCGGCGAGTTCGGCGCCACGTCGTTCCTCGCGCGGCCCGACGGCGCCACGCTGCCCGTGGTGATCTACCGCCTCGTGGGGCGGCCCGGGGCCGAGAACTACGGGATGGCGCTCGCGGCGTCCGTGGTGCTCGCGGTGCTGACCGCGACCGTGATGATGCTGGCCGAGCAGCTGCGCGACGAGCGCGCCGGAGGGGAGTTCTGATGGCGGGCCTGGAGGTCCGGGACGTCGTGGTCCGCTACGGCGGCACGACGGCGGTGGACGGCGTCTCGCTGGCCGTCGCGCCCGGCGAGGTGGTGGCCCTGCTGGGGCCGAGCGGCTGCGGCAAGTCGTCGCTGCTGCGCGCGGTGGCCGGGCTGGAGCCGCTCGCGCGGGGCACCGTCGCGTACGAGGGCGCGGACCTCGCCGGCGTGCCCGTGCACCGGCGCCGGTTCGGTCTCATGTTCCAGGACGGCCAGCTCTTCCCGCACCGGGACGTGGGGCGGAACGTCGCCTACGGGCTGGAGACCCAGCCCCTGAGTCGCGCGGAGCGGGACGCCCGCGTGACCGAGCTGCTCACCCTGGTGGGTCTCGCCGGCTACGAGCGCCGGGCCGTGCCGACGCTGTCGGGTGGGGAGCAGCAGCGCGTGGCCCTCGCGCGGGCGCTGGCACCGCGGCCACGGCTCCTGCTGCTGGACGAGCCGCTCTCCGCGCTCGACCGGCAGCTCCGTGAGCGGCTCGCGAACGAGGTGCGGGCCGCCCTGGTCGAGACGGGCACGACCGCGGTGTTCGTGACGCACGACCACGCCGAGGCGGCCGTCGTGGCCGACCGGGTCGCCGTCATGGACCGGGGCCGGCTGCTGCAGGTCGCCGCGCCGGACGAGCTGCGCAGCGCCCCGGCGTCCGACCGCGTGGCGGAGTTCCTGGGCCTGCGGGGCTGACGCCGTCCCCGCACGCCGTGGACCCCAGGACGAGGCGGGGCGGTACCGCAGGCCGATGACGGCCGCCCGGCCTCCCGCCAGGCTTCCTCCAGGCACGACGGACGTGCCGACAAGGAGGGGAACGACATGGCTGAGAACGCAGCTGTCCGGAGCCCGTGGCCCGCGTGGACGGTGCCGCTCGCGGCGGCCGTGGCGGCGCTGGCGGTCTGGCTGATCGGCGTCGCGCTCGGCGTCGAGCCCGAGGCACGGGCCGGCGGGAGCATCCAGGCCGTCACCGTGCCCGCGGTCCTGGCCACCGCGCTCGCGGCGGGCTTCGCGGGATGGGGCGCGCGGGCGCTCGTGGCGCGGTTCGTGAAGGGCGGCGGGGAGACGGTCTGGTTCGTGCTGTGCGCCGTCGTGTTCCTCGGGTCCCTCGTGGGGGCGGCGGGCGGGACGACGCCGGGTGCGGTGGCGCTGCTCGTCGTGCTGCACCTGACCGTCGCCGTGGTCGTGGCGGTCGGGCTGCGGCGTGCGGTGCCGGCCGCCGTCCGCGCGCGGGGCGCGAACGCGTAGCGGCAGGCGTCAGCGGGGCTGGGCGCCGAAACCCGTCGCGCCCCACGGTGACCGGGGCGGGTGCGGGCGGCGTGCCAGGAACGTCACCCGCGCCTGCTGCATGAGCCACACCAGGTACTGGCGCTGCTGCTCCAGGCCGTGCGGGTCCAGGTCGCCCTGCGCCCCGGCCCGCTGGTGCAGCAGCGCCAGCTCGGTGGCGGCCTGCTGGTAGTCGGTCATGGCGCGCTCCGCCGGGCGCCCGCCCGCGGCCCGCGCCCAGCTTCGCGCCGCCCGGCGGCCGGGCAGGCTGGACAGCATCCGCAGGTCGTCCTGCGTGACGATCCCGATGGGCCCGTACAGGGGCAGGTAGTGCCCGATGAGCTGGACGATCCGGCGGCGGTCGCGGGCCAGGATCACGACGAGTGCGACGAGCACCGCGAACCCGACCAGGTAGGCGCCCGCGAGGCCGAGCACCCCGAACTTGGTGGAGCCGTTCCACAGGCTGTGCAGGACGATCGCGCCGAGCAGGCCGTACAGGGGCGCCCGACGGCGCAGGCGGCCGGGCCCGGCCAGCGCGGCCACCGCCACGCCGATCCCCGTCATCGCCGTGCACAGGGGGTGCAGCAGCGGCGACACCACGGCGCGCAGCACGAAGACGTAGCCGAGCTGGTCCACCTCCAGCGCGTCCACGAAGTACTGGATGTTCTCCGTCGCGGCGAACCCGAGGCCCACCATCGCGGCGTAGATGACGCCGTCGGTGGGGCCGTTCAGCTCCTGCCGGCGCCACCACAGCATGCCGAACAGCACCAGACCCTTGAGCAGCTCCTCGACCACGGGGGCGCCGAACGTCGCGACGAGGTACCAGCCCGCCTCCTCGCCGGTCATCTCGGTCTCCGTGAGCAGCGACAGGCCGAGCGTGTTGAGGATGCTCGCGAACAGGGCCGCGACGCCCGCACCCCACAGGAACGCGAACACCAGGGCGTTCGGGGGCTCCGGCTCGAGCCGGTCCAGCGCGAGCACGAGCGGCAGCCACACGGCCACCGGCAGCAGCGCCAGCAGCAGGCCGACGACGAACGACCCGCCGCCCGTGACCGCGTCGAACGCGAGGATCACCAGCAGGCACAACGAGGCGAAGACGATCCCGACGATCACCCCGACCGGGGCACGTCCGGGCGCACGCCCCTGGAGGATCGCACTGGGATCGATGGCCATGCCCAGGAACCCTACCGACTCGGCCCCCGCGACGGCGGGCGAACGCGCGGGCCCGGCTACGCTGACGCCGTGCCCCCACGTGTCGCTCTCGAGCTCGCAGTCCAGGACCCGGCCGGGGCGGTGATCGCGGCAGACGTCGGCGCCCGGCGCGTCGAGCTCTGCACCGCGCTCGGCGCCACCGGCGGCATCACGCCGAGCGCGGCGCTCGTCGAGGCGGTGGTCGCCGCCGCCGCGGTGGTCCCGGCGTCCGACGCCGCGCCGCTCCTCGAGGTGCACGTGCTGGTGCGGCCGCGGCCCGGCGGGTTCGTGTACTCGGCCGCCGAGACCGACCTCATGCTGCGGGACGTCACGCTCGCCGTCGACGCGGGGGCGGACGGCGTCGTCGTCGGTGCGCTCACGCCGTCCGGTGCCGTGGACGTGCCGCGGCTGCGCGACCTGGTCGACGCCGCCGAGGGCGCCGAGGTGACGTTCCATCGCGCGATCGACGTGGTCCCGGACCCGGTCGCCGCCCTCGACGTGCTCGCCGGGGCGGGGGTCGCCCGCGTGCTCACCTCGGGCGGCGCGGCCCGCGCGGGCGAGGCGCTGGAGCGGCTGGCCGCGCTCGTGGAGCGCAGCGCGGGGGTGGGCATCGAGATCATGGCGGGTGGCGGCGTCACGGCCGCGGACATCCCCGCCCTGGTCGCCGCGGGCGTCGACGCCGTGCACCTCTCGGCCCGGCGCACCGTGTCCGACGCCGGAGGCCCGGGCGGCGGGGGCGACACCGGCTACGAGGTGACGGATCAGACACTGGCCGAGGCTGCGGCGAGCGCCCTCCGCACTACGGTTGACCTATGACCTCCGAGCCGGCCCGTGTGCCTGTCGACGCCACCACAACCCCCGCCTGGGGTTCGCTCACCGAGCTCTCCGCGAACCTCGTGCCCGACCTGCGCGGCTGGTTCGCCGCGGACCCGGACCGTGCCGGCCGCTTCACGCACCAGGCCGCCGACCTGCACGTCGACCTGTCGAAGAACCTGGTGACGGACGAGGTGCTCGCGGCCCTGCTCGCGCTCGCCGACGAGGTGGGCCTCGTCGCGCGCCGCGACGCGATGTTCGCGGGCGAGCACATCAACGTCACCGAGGACCGCGCCGTGCTGCACACCGCGCTGCGCCGCCCGTCCGACCAGCCCCTGACGGTGGACGACCAGGACGTGTCGGCCGACGTCGCCGACGAGCTCGCCAAGGTGTACGCCTTCGCCGAGAAGGTGCGCTCCGGCGAGTGGACCGGTGTCACGGGCGAGCCCGTGCGGACCATCGTGAACATCGGCATCGGCGGCTCGGACCTCGGGCCGGTCATGGCGTACGAGGCCCTGGAGCCCTACGTCCAGGACGGCCTGGAGGTGCGGTTCGTCTCCAACATCGACCCCACCGACGTGGCGCAGAAGACGGCCGACCTGGACCCGACCACCACGCTGTTCATCGTGGCCTCCAAGACGTTCGGCACGCTGGAGACCCTCACCAACGCGCGGCTCGCGCGCGACTGGCTGTGGCGCTCGCTGGTGGCCGCCGGTGCGATCGAGGACTCCGAGGAGGGCCGCTCCGACGCCGTCGCGAAGCACTTCGTCGCGGTCTCGACGGCGCTGGACAAGGTCGCGGCGTTCGGCATCGACCCCGCCAACGCGTTCGGCTTCTGGGACTGGGTGGGCGGCCGGTACTCCGTGGACTCGGCGATCGGCACGTCGCTCGCCGTGGCCATCGGGCCCGACGCGTTCGCCGACTTCCTCGCCGGGTTCCACGCCATGGACGAGCACTTCCGCACCGCGCCGCTCGACGAGAACGTGCCCGTGCTGATGGGGCTGCTCAACGTCTGGTACACCAACTTCCGCGACGCGCACACGCACGCCGTGCTGCCGTACGCGCAGCAGCTGCACCGCTTCCCGGCGTACCTGCAGCAGCTCACCATGGAGTCCAACGGCAAGTCGGTGCGCTGGGACGGCACGCCCGTCACCACCGGCACCGGCGAGGTCTTCTGGGGTGAGCCGGGCACCAACGGGCAGCACGCGTTCTACCAGCTCATCCACCAGGGCACGCGGCTCATCCCCGCGGACTTCATCGCCGTGGCCAACCCTGCCTACCCGCTGGCGGACGCCGTGGGCGACGGCGGCGCGGTGGAGGCCGGCGCCGACGTGCACGGCCTGTTCCTCGCGAACTTCTTCGCGCAGACCAAGGCGCTCGCATTCGGCAAGACGGCGGACGAGGTACGCGCGGAGGGCGTGGCCGAGGAGCTGGTCTCGGCCAAGGTGTTCAGCGGCAACCGGCCCACCACGTCGATCCTCGCGCCCGCGCTGACGCCGTCGGTGCTGGGGCAGCTCGTGGCGCTGTACGAGCACATCACGTTCGTGCAGGGCGTGGTGTGGGGCATCGACTCGTTCGACCAGTGGGGCGTCGAGCTCGGCAAGAAGCTCGCGCTGGAGATCGCCCCGGCGGTCGCGGGCGACGAGGCGGCCCTCGCGGCGCAGGACCCGTCGACGGCCGCGCTCATCGCGCGCTACCGCGAGCTGCGCGCCTGACCGCGCCGGTGTCAGACATACAGGCCGCTCCGGCGACCTGTACGTCTGACACGGGTCAGGGGGTGGTGCGCACCAGGTCCGTGACCAGCGCGCGGAGCAGCGCGGTGCGGTCGGCGACCCGGTCGACGAGCACGTGCTCGTCGTCGGCGTGCGCCCCGCCGCCCACGGCGCCCAGGCCGTCGAGCGTGGGCGTGCCGACGCCGGCCGTGAAGTTCCCGTCGGAGGCCCCGCCCACGGCCACGCCGGTGAGGGGCGGCAGGCCGGCGCCCGCGGAGAGCCGCTGAGCCCGGGCGAACAGGTCCGCGGACAGCGCCTGCTCCAGCGGCGGGCGGTTGATGCCGCCCTCGATCTCGAGCGCGGCCCCGGGCAGCACCGGCCGCAGCGCCCGCAGTGCGGTGTCGACCCGCACCTGCTCGGCGACGGTACGGGCCCGCACGTCCACGGCGAACGACGCGGCGGCGGGCACGGTGTTGCCCGTGGTGCCCGCCGCGGCGACGGTCGGCACCACGGTGGTGCCGAGCCCCGGGTCGCCCAGGGCGGCGACCGCGAGCACCTGGTGCGCCAGCTCCACCGACGCGTTCACGCCCTTCTCGGGCTCCAGGCCGGCGTGCGCGGCGCGGCCCTTGACCACCACCTCGTAGATCGAGGTGCCCTTGCGCTCCAGCTTGAGCGCGCCGCCGTCGGCCGAGGCCTCCAGCACCAGGGCGGCGCGCGCCCCGCGCGCCTCGTCCTCGATGAGGGTCCGGGACGACGGCGAGCCGAGCTCCTCGTCGCCCGTGACCAGCAGCGTGACACCGGTGCGGTCGTCGAGCGACGCGAGCACGTGCAGCGCCATGGCCAGGCCCGTCTTCATGTCGAAGCTGCCCGGCCCGCGCAGCACGCCGTCCGTGATCCCGAACGGGTGCGTGCGCAGCGAGCCGACCGGCCACACGGTGTCGTGGTGCGCCAGCACCAGCACGCGCGTCGGGCCGCCGAGCCGCCACCGCAGGTGGATGCCGAGGCGTTCGGGCTCTGTGCCCAGCAGCTCCGTGCCGAGCCGGGCCACCAGGTCGGCGGACCGCGCCAGGGCGTCCGGGTCCGACGACGGCGACTCGCACTGGACGAGCGTCCGCAGGTCCTCGATCAGCGCGTCGGTGTCGGGCAGGTCCGGGTTCTCGTCGATCGCCATGCCAGCACGCTATCGGGCCGGCGCCAGCCGGGTGTCGGGCGACCGGACGACGCGGGTGAGAGGATTCTCATCCGGATGAGCGGGCTACCGCGGCGCCGGGCTGCGAGGATGACGAGGTGAACACGCACCTCGACCTGCTGACCGGCGAGTCCGCCGCGGGGCTTCTCGACGCCGCCGTGGCGACCGCGGGCGGCGAGCTCGTGGACTGGCGCGTGCGGCAGGTGGACCACCGGCCGGGCTCGACCACCACGGTGGCCTACCGGGCGACGGTGCGGTGGGACGGCGTGACGCGCTCCGAGACGCTCGGTGCGAGCGTGGGCCGGTCCCGGGACGGCAGCAAACCGGGCGTGGTCACGCTGTCGGACGGCGATGCCACCGTCGCGGTGTGGCGCTTCCCGGACGACCCGGCGCTGCCTGCCCTGCCCGGCGCGTTCGACCCGGCGGCCGTCGAGGAGCTGCTGGCGGGGCTCGGCGTCGGGCACCAGGCGCGTGCGCACCCGGAGCTGAAGGTGCGCGCCTACCGGCCCACCCGGCGCGCGGTGCTCGAGGCCCGGGCCGCCGCGGCCCGCGTCTTCCTCAAGGTGCTGCGCCCCCGCAAGGTCGCCGACCTGCACCGGCGGCACGAGCTGCTGTCGCGTGCGGGCCTGCCCGTGCCGCGGCCGCTGGGCTGGTCCGACGACGGCCTGCTCGTGCTGTCCCCGCTGCGCGGCACGGAGATGCGGGCGGCCGTCCGCGACGGGGCCCGGATCCCGTCGCCGGACGACGTGCTGGACCTGCTCGACCGGCTGCCCGCCGAGGTCCGCGACCTGCCGCGGCGCCCGGCGTGGAGCGAGTCGGCCGGGCACTACGCGGGCGTCATCGGGGCGGCGCTGCCGGCGGAGGCCGGACGTGCGGCCGACCTCGCGGGCGCCGTCGGGGAACGCCTCGCGGAGCGCGGGCCGGGCACCGACCCGACGCATGGCGACCTCTACGAGGCGCAGATCATGCTCACGGACGGCCGCATCACGGGGCTGCTCGACGTCGACTCGGCGGGTCCCGGGCACCGGGCGGACGACCTGGCGTGCCTCGTGGCGCACCTCGACGTGCTGTCCCTCGTGCGGCCGTCCGACGCCGCGCAGGCCACGTACGCCGCCCGGATGCGCCGTCTCGCTGCCGACTACGCGGCCGCGTTCGTGGCCGCGCCGGCGGGCCGCGGAGCCGACCGGGGCGATCTCTCGGCGCGTGTCGCCGGGGTGCTGCTGTCGCTGGCCACCGGTCCGCACCGGGTGCAGGAACGGGACTGGCAGGCCGCGACGTCGCGTCGCCTGGACGCGGTGGCGGCCTGGCTCGACGGGTCGCGGCTCGCCGCGGGCGTGGGCAGCGCGTGAGAGCGGGCGGCGCATGAGCCTGCGCCGGCCCACGGTGCGGGCCAAGGTCGTGGCGGTGGTCGTGGCGGTGACCGCCGTGGGCCTGTTCGGGGCGGGTCTGCTCACCCACGCCATCCAGACCCAGCAGATCATGGACGACATCTCCGAGGACTTCGACCAGGAGATCCGCGAGCTGCAGCGGCTCGCCTCCGACGGCGTGGACCCCGACACGGGCGAGCCGTTCCGGGGCGCCGGCCGCCTGATGAGCGTGGCCATGGAGCGCAACGTGCCGGGCAGCGACGAGATGTTCGTCAGCTATCTCGACGGCGAGCTCCAGCAGTCCAACCCGCCCACGTCGTCGCGCGTCGTGGCGGAGAGCGACGTCGTCCAGGACGTCGTGGACGGCCTGACACCACAGTCCGGGCGCACCGTGCAGCGCGAGATCGACACCGAGATCGGCCGCGTGTGGTTCGTCGTCGTGCCCGTGACGGTGCCCGACCGCCAGGAGGTGGGCGCCTACGTCCTGGCGTCCGCCCTGGACCGGGCGCTCGACGCCGAGTACTCGGTCATGCGCACGTACGCGATCGTGTGCTCGGTGGCGCTGGTGCTGCTCGGCCTGTCCGCGTGGATCGTGATCAGCCGCCTGCTGCGGCCGCTGCGCCAGCTCAGCGCCACCGCCACGCGGGTCACCGAGACCGACCTCGCCCAGCGCGTGCCCGTCGCCACCGAGGACGACCTCGGCGACCTCGCGGGCGCGTTCAACACCATGCTCGACCGGCTCTCCACCGCCATCGAGACGCAGCGTCGCTTCCTCGACGACGCCGGGCACGAGCTGCGCACGCCGCTGACCGTGCTGCGCGGCCACCTCGAGGTGCTCGACCCCGACGACCCCGCGGACGTGCGCGAGACCCGCGACCTGCTGCTCGACGAGACCGCCCGGATGGGCCAGATCGTCGAGGAGCTCGTGCTGCTCGCCCGGTCCGAGCGGTCCGACTTCGTGACCCCGGCCCCCGTGGACCTGGGCCGGCTCACCGACGACGTGCACGACAAGGCGCGCGCCCTCGGCGCACGCCGCTGGGTCGTGGACGCGCGGGCCGACGTCGAGGTGGTCGCCGACGCGCACCGCCTCACCCAGGCGGTGCTGCAGCTCGCGGACAACGCCGTGAAGTTCACCGGCCCCGACGACGAGGTGGGCATCGGCACGGAGGTGGTCGGGCGCCGGGTGCGGCTCTGGGTGCGGGACACGGGTCCGGGCGTGCCGCCGGACGAGGCGGAGCGCATCTTCGACCGGTTCGCGCGGGGCGGCGACACCGGTGGCGTGCCCGGCTCGGGCCTCGGCCTCGCGATCGTGCGCGCCATCGCCCAGGGGCACGGCGGCGACGTGGCGGTGGAGCGGCCGGCCGGCGGCGGCGCGCGGTTCGTGATGACGTGGCCGGCGACCGGGGAGGCACCGTGAACCAGATCCTGATCGCGGAGGACGAGGAGCGCATCGCGCAGTTCGTGCGCAAGGGGCTCAAGGCGCACGGCTTCCAGCCCACCGTGGTGGCCGACGGCGCCTCGGCGCTCGCGCACGCCATGTCCGGTGGCTACGACCTGATGGTGCTGGACATCGGGCTGCCCGTGCTGGACGGGTTCACCGTGCTGCAGCGGCTGCGCGACGTCGGCTCGACGCTGCCCGTGGTGATCCTCACCGCGCGCGACTCGCTGTCCGACCGGGTGGCCGGGCTCGAGGGCGGCGCGGACGACTACATGTCCAAGCCGTTCGGCTTCGACGAGCTGCTCGCGCGGATCCGGCTGCGGCTGCGGCGGGCCACGGCCGAGGGCGCCGCGCCGGACCGGCTGGAGCACGGCGGCGTCAGCCTCGACCTGCGCACCCGCACCGCGACCGCGGCCGGCCGCGAGGTGGAGCTGTCGGCGCGGGAGTTCGCGCTCGCGGAGGTCTTCCTCCAGCATCCCGGGCAGGTGCTGTCCCGCGAGCAGCTCCTGTCACGGGTGTGGGGGTACGACTTCGACCCCGGGTCGAACGTGGTGGACGTGTACGTGCGCTACCTGCGCAAGAAGCTCGGCGCGGACCGGATCGAGACGGTGCGCGGCGCCGGCTACCGGTTCCGGGGCTGAACATGAGAGCCGTCTCATCTGCGTCTCCTCGTCGCCTCATGCGGGGATCCCAGACTGGAGTCAGAAGGCATCCAGCCCGGGTGCCGCGAGACCGGAGGTGACGACATGAACCCGTCGACCATCAAGAAGCGCTGGGCCATCGTCGGAGCGGCTGCCGTGATCGGCGTCGCCGGCGCGAGCACCGCGGCGGCGCTGAACGACCCGGCCCCGCGCACGGAGGCCTCGGCGGCCGTGGCGCTCGACGCCGGGCCGTCCGACGGTCCCACGCCCGCCTCGACGGCCGACCCGTCGCCGGAGTCGGCGGACTCGCCCAACGAGTCGGCGCGCGACACCGCGGGCTCGGCGCAGTCGGCGGACTCGCCGGGTGACGCGAACTACGACCCGTCGCCGGAGTCGGCGGACTCGCCCAACGAGTCGGCGACCGACACGGCCGGCTCCGCGCAGTCGGCCGACTCGCCGGACGACGCGAACTACGTCGACGACCAGGACGACGACGGCAACACCCCGGCGGACAACACCCCGGACGACCGCGACGACGACCGCGACGACGACTGACCGACCACCTGTCAGACCCCCAGGCCACCCCGGTGACCTGGGGGTCTGACACGTCCGGGGGCATACCCAGGAGCAACCTGGCGCGCCTACACTGCGCGCGTGACCCGTACCCCCCATCGTCCGCGGATCGCGATCTGCGGCATGGCCATCGAGTCCAGCACGTTCTCCCCGCACCGCTCGGGCTGGGAGGCGTTCACCCTGCTGCGTGGCAACGAGCTCGTCCGGCGGTACCCGTTCCTCCGGGACGGCGCACCCCTGCGCCGCGAGGCCGAGTGGGTGGGGGTGCTGCGGGCGTCGGCCTTCCCGGGCGGCCCCGTCCTGACCGACGTCTACGAGTCGGTCCGGGCCGAGATCGGCCTGGCCCTGGAGGCGCAGGGGCCGTTCGACGGGGTGCTGCTCGACGTCCACGGTGCGATGTCCGTGCTCGGGTACACCGACGCCGAGGCGGACCTCGCGCGGGCGGTGCGGGACGCCGTCGGGCCGGACTGCCTGGTCGCCGCCACGATGGACGTGCACGGCAACGTCTCCCGCGAGCTGGCCCGGGCGGTCGACCTCGTCTCGTGCCACCGCACGGCCGCGCACGAGGACGACGACGAGGCGCGCGAGCGCGCCGCCACCACCCTGCTGCGCCGCGTCGACCACGGAGGCCGGCCGCACAAGGCCTGGGTACAGGTGCCCGTGCTGCTGCCGGGGGAGCGCGTCAGCACCCGCCGGGAGCCGGCGCGCGGGATCTACGCGGACGTCGCGCGGGTCGCGGAGCTCGACGGCGTGCTCGACGCGTCGCTGTGGGTCGGGTACGCGTGGGCGGACGAGCCGCGGTGCCGGGCCGCCGTCGTCGTCACCGGCGACGAGCCCGACGTGCTGGTGCGCGAGGCCGGGCGCCTGGCGCGGCGGTACTGGGACGCGCGCGACGAGCTCGGGCCGGTCGCACCCGCCGGGACCTACGAGGAGTGCCTGGCGGCGGTGCTGGCGGGCGACGCGCGGCCGTTCGTGCTGTCGGACTCGGGCGACAACCCCATGGCGGGCGGCGCCGGCGACGTCACCTGGACCCTCGCGCGCCTGCTCGACGAACCCGTCTTCGCCCTACCGCCCGAGGCCGGCGGACGCACGGGGATCTACGCGTCCCTGCCCGACGCCGAGGCCGCGCGGACGGTCGCGGACGCCGGGGTGGGCGCCCGCGTCGAGGTCGGGGCCGGGGCCCGGGTCGACGCCGCGCACCACGGCCCGGTGACGCTCCGGGGCGTGGTGGAGCACGTGCGGACGGACGACCCCGTGGCCGGCATCGTGTGCGTCGTGGCGGTCGGCGGGCTCCGGGTCGTGCTGACCGAGCGCCGCCGGCCCTACCACCTGGAGTCCGACTTCACGGCGCTCGGGCTGGACCCGCGCGGCACGGACGTCGTCGTCGTCAAGATCGGCACCCTCGAGACCGAGCTGCACGACATGGCCGAGGACTGGATGCTCATGCTCACGCCGGGCGGCGTGGACCAGGACCTGTCGCGCCTGGGCCACCACCGGCTGGGCGGGCCGGTCCACCCCTTCTCGTCCCCCGGGTCCTACGACCCGGAGCCCGAGCTGCTGTGATCAGATCGCGCCCTGGAAGTTCGCGCAGCCGCCGGCCGGCACGAATCCCAGCGCCACGTTGATCGCGAGCATGTGCGGGTTCTCCTCGTTGTTCCACGTGTAGATGCGCCGGGCGCCGGGCCGCAGCCGCGCGTGCTCGCGCAGGTTCACGGCCTTGACCAGCATGCCGAGCCGGTGCCCGCGGTGTGCCCGGAGCACCACCGTGGCCTGCTGGTCGGTGTGGTCGGGCTTGAGGTCGTTCCACCGCAGCATGCTCAGCGCCACGAGCTCGCCGGTGGCCACGTGCTCGGCGGCCGTCACCACGTACTGGTCGCCCTTGGCCGCGACGGCCGCCTCCTCGAGCCGGATCCGGTCGGCGTCCCACACGTCCGACTCCATGTCGAGACCGCCGCGCGGCTCGTCGTCGGACAGCGCCTGCTCGAGGGCGGCGTACTGCTCGATCCACGCCTCCGGGGTGGGCGCCGTCCACGTGTGCACGCGGTACGCGTCACCCGCGACGGCCCGTGACTCCGCCTCGAACCGCGACACCACCTCGGGCGCCACCGGCAGGTCGAGCCGCGAGCGGCGCTCGACGAGCTGGAGCGTCAGGCCCAGCTTCTGCGCCAGTACGACGCCCGGCAGGTCCGCCGCGACGACACCGCTGCCCGACGCCGGGGTCAGCGTCTCGCCCGCCGGACGGCCCGGCCCGAAGTCGAGGTACCCCATGAACGACGTCCGGCCCTCCGCCCGCGCGGTGTCGAGCGCCCACCGGGCCAGGGCCGCGCCGATGCCCTGCCGCCGGTGCTCCGGGTGCACCGTGACGGACCCGAACGCGAGCTCCCGGTTGGCCCGGACCTGCAGGAACAGCACGCCCTCACCGATCACGCGCGGGCCGTCGGGCCCGTCCACCACGGCGACCTGCCGCACCTTGCGCACGTACTCCTGGTTGTTCGCGCCCACCAGGATGCCGATCGCCGTCGGGGCGGCGTCCGCGTTGCCCAGGTCGGCCGTCTGGGCCGCGACGTGCAGGTCGGCGATGCCCCGGTACGCCCAGGCGTCGGCGTCGTCGAGCGACGCCGGGTGCGGCGGGGTGACGAGCCGCCACGCCGACGTCGCCGGGGCGGGTACTGCCGAGGATGTGCTCATGGGTCCAGGGTGCTCCCGGCGGCCCGCCGGTGCACGGTTTTATCCCGCCCGCTGCCGCTACCGTGACCGCATGACGAAGAGGTCACGCGCCGCGACCGCCCGGGCCACCGACCCGGCGGCGGTCGTCGCCCGGCTCACGCTCGACCAGAAGGCCCGGCTCGTGTCCGGGGCCTCGTTCTGGTCCACCGCCGAGGCCCCCGGCGTGCCGCCCGTCTACCTCGCCGACGGGCCGCACGGCGTGCGCCGCCTCGCACCCGACGTCGGCGGCGTCGACGGCGCCCTGCCCGCCACCTGCTTCCCGCCCGCCGTGGCGCTGGGCAGCACCTTCGACGTCGACCTCGTCGCCCGCGTCGGACAGGCGGTCGGGGCGGAGGCCCGCCGGCGCGCCGTCGACGTCGTGCTCGGCCCCGGTGTCAACATCAAGCGCACCCCCCTGTGCGGGCGCAACTTCGAGTACGTCGCCGAGGACCCGCTGCTCGCCGGCGAGATCGGTGCCGCCCTCGTCCGGGGGATCCAGCGCACCGGCGTCGGCGCGTGCGTCAAGCACTTCGCCGCGAACAACCAGGAGACCGAGCGCATGCGCGTCTCCGCCGACGTCGACGAACGCACCCTGCGCGAGACCTACCTGCGCGCCTTCCAGCGCGTGGTGACGACGGCACGGCCCGCCACCCTCATGACCTCCTACAACCGCGTCAACGGCACCCACCCCGGCGAGGACCGCCGCCTCACCACCGAGGTGCTCCGCGACGAGTGGGGCTTCGACGGGCTCGTCGTGTCCGACTGGGGCGCCGTGCACGACCGGCTCGCGGGCCTGCGGGCGGGCCTCGACCTGGAGATGCCGGGCGCGGGCGAGGCCCGCGTCCGGGAGATCGTCGCGGCCGTCCGGTCGGGCGCCCTCGACCCCGCCGACGTCGACCGCTCGGCCACCCGCGTGGTCACCCTGGCGCTCGCGGCGCAGGCCGCCCGCGACCGGGACGGCGGGGACCGGCCGACGGACGGCGCGCCCGGAACCTGGCACGACGACGCGCACCACGCGCTGGCCCGCGAGGCCGCGAGCCGCGCGATCGTGCTGCTCAAGAACGACGGCGGGCTGCTGCCCCTGTCCCCGCGCACGCGCCTCGCCGTGATCGGCGAGCTCGCCCGCACGCCCCGCTACCAGGGTGCGGGCTCGTCCCAGGTGGTGCCGACCCTGGTCGAGGACGCGCTCACCGCGATCCGCGACTCGGCGGCCGACGTCGTGTTCGCCCCCGGGTACACGGCGGAGCCCCGCGACGCGCGGCGCGGCGCAGGCCGGCGGGGCGGCCGGAAGGGCGCGGCGGCGCTCGCCGACGAGGCCGTCGCCGCAGC
This sequence comes from Promicromonospora thailandica, assembly GCF_024171955.1. Classification (GTDB taxonomy): domain Bacteria; phylum Actinomycetota; class Actinomycetes; order Actinomycetales; family Cellulomonadaceae; genus Promicromonospora; species Promicromonospora thailandica. The sequence goes on from NZ_JAMTCS010000012.1 coordinate 22,852, forward strand.
GCGGGACGCGGGCGTCGTGCTCTTCTTCGCGGGCCTGCCCCGGGCCGCCGAGGCCGAGGGGCGCGACCGCGAGCACATCGAGCTCCCGGTGGACCAGCTCGACCTGCTCGACCGGGTGCTGGCGGTCAACCCGCGCGTCGTCGTGGTGCTGTCGAACGGTTCGGTGGTGCGACTGTCCGGGTTCGCCGACCGGGTGCCCGCGATCGTCGAGGGCTGGCTGCTCGGGCAGGCCGGTGGTGCGGCGACGGTCGACGTGCTGTTCGGCCGCGTCAACCCCTCCGGGCGGCTGGCCGAGACCGTCCCGCTGCGGCTCGAGGACACCCCCGCCTGGACGAGCTCTCCCGGGGCCGGCCTGCACGTCACCTACGGCGAGGGGATCTTCGTGGGCTACCGCTGGTACGACGCACGGGACCTGACCGTGCAGTACCCCTTCGGCCACGGGCTGTCGTACACGACGTTCGCCTACGCGGGCCTGGCGGTCGGCCGCCCGGCGGACGGCGAGGCGCTCGACGTGCGCGTCACGGTCACCAACACCGGCGGTGTGGCCGGGCGCGAGGTGGTGCAGTGCTACGTGTCGCTGCCGGGTTCCGCGGTCCCACGGGCGCCGCGCGCGCTGGCGGCGTTCGCCGTGGTCGACCTGGCGCCGGGGGAGTCGCGGGAGGTCGCGCTGACGGTGGACCGGGCCGACCTCGCGTACTGGGACGTACGCGCCGGCCGGTGGCTCGTGGAGGGCGGCACCTACCGCGTCGAGGTCGGGGCGTCGAGCCGCGACCTGCGCGTGGCGGCCGAGACCGAAGTGCGCGGGGACGCCGTCGTGCTCCCGCTCACCCCGGGGTCGTCGGTGGGGGAGGCGATGGCGCACCCGGTCGTGGGCGGCACGGTCAGGGCGCTGCTGCGCGCGGCCCGGCTCTCCCCGGACGTCCTGGTCATGCTCACGGCGATGCCGCTGGAACGCCTGCCCTACCAGCCGGGCTCGGGGGTGACCCAGCGCCGGCTCCGCCGGCTGCTGGCCCTGGCGAACGGCCCGCTCAGCCGGCTCGCTTCTGGAGGGCGGCCTCGGCGCCCGAGGGGCGGAAGCCCAGCGCCACGTTGATGGACAGCATGTGGGCGTTCTCCTCCGCGTTGAACGTGTGCACGCGCTCGGTCCGCGGATGCCGGGTGGCGAGCTCGCGCAGGTTGACCGCCTTGACCAGCATGCCCAGCCGGTGACCGCGGTGCGTGCTGAGCACGATGGTCTCCTCCTGGAACACGAACGCCGGCCGGCCGTCCTGCAGCAGGAACGAGGTGCCGCCCACGACCTCGCCGGACGGCACGTGCTCCACCAGGGTGGTCAGCAGGCGCTGGCCGCTGTCGGCCCGGTCCCGGAGGTAGACGCGCACGCGCTCGGCGTCCCACGTCTCCTCGCCGAAGTCGAGCGCGCCCTGCGGCACGTCGGTGGACATCCGGGTCATGAGGCGGGCGTACCCCGCGTGCCACGCCTCCGGCAGCTCCTCCCACGTGTGGGTCACGTAGTCGGCGCCGGCCGCAGCCCGGGCGTCCGCCTCGAACGCGGCGAGGGCCTCCGGGGCCACCGGCAGGTCGAGGCGCGACATGCGCTCCACCTGCTCGAGCGTGTACCCGCGGCCGAGGGCGAACCGGGCCCCGCCGGCGTCCGCCGGGAGCCGGCCCGCTCCGGTGGCGGGCACGAGCGCGTCCTCGTCGTCGGCGGCCTCGCGGGGCGAGAGCGACCAGCCGAAGAGCGTGGTGCGGCCGGCGGCGGTGGCCGCCTGCTCCGCCCGCTCCGCCAGCGCGGTGCCGACGCCGTGCCGCCGGTGGTCCGGGTGCACGCCCACGTAGACGTCGGCGGTGTGGGTGTTGTGGTCGCGCGGCATCGCGAGGAAGGCGTAGCCGATCACGTCGTCGGCGGCCGGCGCGGCGCCGTCCGCCCGGTCGCGGACCGCGACGAACCGCCGCTTGTCCGCGTACTCCTGGTGCAGCATGCCGCTGACGAGCTGTGCCACGGGGCGGGCGAGGTCGTCGTACCCGAGGTTCGCGGTCTCGACGGCGCTGTCGACGGCCGCCATGCCGTGGTACGCCCAGGCGTCGGGATGGTCGACGGCGGGGACCGCCTCCACCTCGAGGATGCGCCACGTCGTCGGCCCTGGCGCGTAGCCGGTCGGGGAGGTCATGCGACCAGGGTGCCCCCGTCCGCCGTCGGGCGGCGAGAGAATTACGGCGCGGCCGGCGGGGCCGTGCTCGCGCGCTCGACGAGCCGGGTGGGCAGGCGGGTGTGCCGGCCGGCCCGCTCGTCGGACTCCAGCATGGACAGGACCATGCGCAGCGCCTCGGCGCCCATCTCGTGCAGCGACTGCGCGATGGTGGTCAGCGGCGGCGTGGAGGCGGCGGCCTCCGGGACGTCGTCGAAGCCGATGACCGAGAGGTCCTCCGGGACGCGCAGGCCGAGCTCCTGGGCCACCTGGATCACGTGGATCGCCGACAGGTCGTTCGCGGCGAAGACGGCGGTGGGCCGGTCGGGGCGTTCCAGCAGGTCGTGGGTCGGACGGTCGGACCGGTCCGGCCGGTACCCGCCCTCCAGCACGAGGCTCGGGTCGGGCGTGAGGCCCGCGGCCTCCATCGCCTCCCGGAAGCCGAGCTCGCGCAGGCGGGCCGACTCCAGGTCGGCGCGCCCGCCCAGGTAGCCGATGCGCGTGTGGCCCAGGCCGATGAGGTGCTCCGTGGCCATCCGGGCGCCGCCGAGGTTGTCGGAGTCGACGGTGGCGGGGCCGGTGGGCCCGGTGTGCGGGTCGATGGCGACGACGGGCACGCCGTCGTGCTCCGGGAGGGCGAGCGTGGGGGTGACGATGACGACGCCGTCGATCAGGGTGCCCGCCAGCCGGGACAGCGAGCGGCGCTCCCAGCCCACGTGGTCGGTGCGCCCCGCGTCGCCGCAGTAGGCGAGCAGCTCGTAGCCGGTGCCGTTGATCGCCGCCGAGATGCCCTTGAGCAGCTCGGTGCTGAACGGCTCGAACTCGGCCACCAGCACGCCGATCACGTTGGTCTGCCGGCGGCGCAGGCTGCGCGCCACGAGCGACGACTCGTAGCCGAGCTCGGCGACGACGCCGAGCACGCGCTCGGCGGTGGCGGCCGCGACGCCGTACCGGCCGTTGACCACCTTGGACACCGTGGCCACGGACACGCCCGCGACGCGCGCGACGTCGGTGATGGTGGCGCGGCCGGTCGCGCCCGCCTGCGCGGTGGGCGCCTCCGGGATCTCGGGGCCGCCCGTCACGCCGTCACCCGGTCCGGCGGTGGACCCGGGTGAGCTCGTACCACTGTGCACGGAAGAGACAGTACATCCGGGCAACCGGGACGGCCGTCAGCCGATCTGTTTCGAAATCGATATCGAAACCGTTTGACTTGACCATGACCATCCTGTCACTCTCCTGATGTGACGGACTCCTGGTCCGTCACCCGGCAGGCTCCTGCCGACCGTCGATGACGACCTACAAGGGGTTCCACAATGATGAGGAAGACGCGGGCCGCGGGCGCGATCGCCCTGGGTGCCACCGTTGCCCTGCTGGCCGCGGGCTGTTCCGGCGGCAGCGAAGGAGGGGATGGCGGCGACGTCACCATGACCTTCTGGCACAACTCCACCACCGGGCCGGGCAAGGCGTACTGGGAGGACACGGTCGCCGCCTTCGAGGAGGCCAACCCCGGTGTGACGATCGAGGTGCAGTCCATCCAGAACGAGGACATGGACGGCAAGCTGCAGACCGCCCTGAACTCGGGCGACGCACCGGACATCTTCATGGCGCGCGGCGGCGGCAAGCTGGCCGACGTCGTCGAGGCCGGGCAGATCATGGACCTCACCGACACCGTCGACGAGGCCACCAAGGAGAACGTCGGCGCGGGCTTCGACGCCTTCACGGTCGACGGCAAGATCTACGGCATGCCGACCGCGGTGCTCCCGGGCGGCATCTTCTACAGCCAGGACCTCTTCGACGAGGCCGGCATCACCGAGACGCCCACCACCATCGACGAGCTCGACGACGCCGTGGCGGACCTCAAGGCGGCGGACATCTCGCCGATCGCCCTGGGCGGCAAGGACGCGTGGCCCGCCGCGCACTGGTACTACTTCTTCGCGCTGCGCGAGTGCTCGCAGGAGACGCTGGAGTCGGCTGCCGCCTCCCGCAGCTTCGACGACCCGTGCTGGCTGGCCGCCGGTGAGAAGCTGCAGGCCCTCGCCGAGACCGAGCCGTTCCAGAAGGGCTACCTCACCGCGACGGCCCAGCAGGGCGCCGGCTCCTCGGCCGGTCTCATCGCGAACCACAAGGCCGCCATGGAGCTCATGGGTGCGTGGAACCCGGGCGTCATCGCCGGTCTGACCCCCGACGAGAAGCCGCTCGAGGACCTCAACTGGTTCCCGTTCCCGGACACCGGTGACGGCCAGGGCGACCCGGCCGCGTTCATGGGCGGCGTCGACGGCTACTCCTGCTTCGTCGAGGCCCCGCCGGAGTGCGCCGAGTTCCTGAACTTCTTCATGCAGAAGGAGCACCAGGAGGCCTATGCCGAGGCCTTCGTGACGCTGCCCGCCAGCAAGGAGGCGCAGGGCGTCGTGACCGAGCCCGCGCTGAAGTCCATCCTCGAGGCCTACAACGAGGCCCCGTACGTGTCCGTCTGGCTGGACACCCTCTACGGCCAGAACGTGGGCAACGCGCTCAACGCCGGCGTCGTGGAGATGCTGGCCGGCGACGGTACCCCGCAGACCATCGTCGACGCCGTGAACGCCGCGGCCGCAATGGAGTAACGAGCCAGATGACTCAGTCCCTGGGCGAGAACTCAGCAACCCGGACGGCCTCGCCTGAGGGTCCCACGGTGGCCGGGGGCGGCGTGCAGACGTCGTCCCCGGCCGCCAGGCCGCGGCGAGGCAAGCGAACCGACTGGCGCAAGACGTTCGAGATCACCGTGCTCTCGACGCCCGCCATCGTCGTGTTCCTCGCGTTCGTCATCTTTCCCGTCTTCATGGCGGCCTACTACGGGTTCTTCAAGTGGAAGGGCTACGGGCCGCCGACGGAGTTCGTCGGGATCGACAACTACCTGACCATCTTCCAGGACACCGCCTTCCACGAGGCGCTCCTGCACAACGGCTACATCGTCGTGCTGTCCCTGATCCTGCAGGGGCCGGCCGCCGTGGCGCTCGCGCTCCTGCTGAACCAGAAGATCCGCGGGCGCTCGATCATCCGCGTCCTGATCTTCGTGCCGTACGTGATCTCCGAGGTCATCGTCGGTACCGGCTGGAGCCTGATGCTGCAGAGCGCCGGCGCGGTGAACGACCTGCTGGAGCGGATCGGCCTCGGGTTCCTGGCCGTCGACTGGCTGTCCGATCCCAAGATCGCGCTCTGGTCGCTGATGATCATCATCAGCTGGAAGTACATCGGCTTCGCCGTGATCCTGTTCCTCGCGGGCCTGCAGAGCATCCCCGAGGAGCTGTCCGAGGCGGCCGCGATCGACGGTGCGTCCTACTGGCAGATCCAGCGGACCATCACGCTGCCGCTGCTCGGCCCGACGCTCCGCATCTGGGCGTTCCTGTCGATCATCGGCTCGCTCCAGCTGTTCGACCTGGTCTACATCATCTGGGGTCAGTACATCTCGGCGACCGCGGGCACGTCGACGATGGCGACCTACATGGTCCTGAACGGGCGCCTCGCCGGGAACTTCGGGTACGGCAACGCCGTCGCCGTCGTGCTCTTCGTCATCTCGCTCGTCATCGCGCTGGTCTACCAGCGGTACGTGCTGCGCCGGGACACCGAGGGCGCGCTCACGGAAAGGAAGAAGTGATGGCGACGCTCCTCGAAGCTCCCACGAAGTCCCCGCAGACGCTGCGCCGGGCGCCGAAGGTCGCCTGGGGGAGCCCGATGACCTACGTCGTCGCGTTCCTGTTCGTCGGCATCTGCATCGCCCCCGTGCTCTACATCATCCTCGGCGGGTTCCGTACCAACGCGCAGATCACCAACAGCCCGTCGGGCCTGCCCAGCCCGTGGGTGATCGACAACTACGTCAGCGTGCTCGTGAGCGACGTGTTCTGGCGTCAGGTCGCCAACTCGGCGGTCGCCGGGGTCCTGACCACCGTCGGCGTGGTGGCCCTCGGGCTCATGGTGAGCTTCGTGCTGGCGCGCTACGACTTCAAGCTCAACGGGGCCATGTACTCGCTGTTCGCGGCGGGCCTCATGTTCCCCATGACGGTGGCGATCACCCCGCTGTACATCCTGATCCGCGACCTGGGTCTGATGAACACGATCGGAGGCATCGTCCTGCCGCAGATCGCGTTCGCGCTGCCGACCACGATCATCATCCTGGTGCCGTTCCTGCGTGCCATCCCCAAGGAGATCGAGGAAGCGGCATCCATCGACGGCGCGAGCCGCATCGGGTTCTTCTTCCGGATGGTCGTGCCGCTGTCGCTCCCCGGTGTCATCACGGTCGGCATCCTGGCGTTCGTCGCCTCGTGGAACTCGTACATGCTGCCGCTGTTCATCCTCAACGACGAGATGTCGTACACCCTGCCGCTGGGTGTGCAGGCGTTCGCCTCGCAGTACTCGGTCGACACCGCGCGGGTGCTGGCCTTCACTTCGTTGTCGATGATCCCCGCGCTCATCTTCTTCTCGTTGTTCGAGCGCCGGATCGTCGGTGGCCTGACCGGGGCCGTCAAGGGCTGATCCCGTCGTGGCCCGGCCCGGCCCGGGCCACGACTCACACATGGCCGTACCGGCGCGCCGCGCCGGAGAAGCAGGTAGGAAGGAAATCGATGACGGAGCTGCCGGTGGCGCTTCGGGCCACGCCCGAGGTGTCGGAGCGCGTGCGTGAGCTGCACGCCCAGATGACCCTCGAGGAGAAGCTCGCACAACTCGTCGGGTACTGGCTGGACCAGGGCGGCAACGTCGTGGCGCCGATGCAGGGCGAGATGGCCGCTGACCAGGGTTCGACGACCCTCCCGGAGATCACGAGGAACGGCCTGGGCCACTACACCCGCGTGTACGGCACGCGGCCCGTGGACCCGGCCGAGCGCGCCGCGTGGCTCTGGGCCGAGCAACGCCGGATCAAGCGGGAGACCCGCCTCGGCATCCCGGCGTTGGTCCACGAGGAGGTCCTGACCGGTCTGGCGGCCTGGAAGGCGGCCACCTTCCCGACGCCGCTCGCCTGGGGAGCGTCGTTCGACCCCGGGCTGGTCGAGGAGATGGGCCGGCTCATCGGCGACTCGATGCGTGAGCTGGGCGTGCACCAGGGGCTGGCCCCGGTGCTCGACGTCGTCCGCGACCCGCGCTGGGGCCGGGTCGACGAGTGCATCGGTGAGGACCCCTACCTGGTCGGCACCGTCGGCACGTCGTACGTGCGCGGCATGCAGAGCGCCGGCGTGCACGCCACGCTCAAGCACTTCGTGGCCTACTCCGGGTCCAAGGCGGGGCGCAACCACGCCCCGGTCAGCGCGGGCCCGCGCGAGATCGCCGACGTCTACCTGCCGCCGTTCGAGATGGCGGTCGTCGACGGCGGGGTGCGCTCCGTCATGGCCTCCTACAACGACGTCGACGGCGTGCCGATGCACTCGTCGGCCGAGTACCTCACCGGCGTGCTCCGCGAGCAGTGGGGCTTCGAGGGCGTGGTGGTCGCCGACTACTTCGGCGTCGCCTTCCTCGACGTCATGCACTCGATCGCCGCCGACCGGGGCGCGGCCGCTGCCGCCGCCCTGGAGGCCGGGGTGGACATCGAGCTCCCGTCCGGGGACGCCTACCTCGAACCGCTCGCGGTGCTCGTCAAGGACGGCGTGGTACCGATCGAGGTGGTCGACCGCGCCGTGCTCCGCGCGCTGCGGCAGAAGGAGGAGCTGGGTCTGCTCGACCCGGAGGTGTACGAGGACGAGCCGCCCGCCGTGGTGGACCTGGACTCGCCCGCCCACCGCGACGTCGCCCGCCGCCTGGCCGAGGAGTCGGTGGTGCTGCTCACGAACGACGGCGTGCTGCCGCTGGGCGCCTGGCACGACAAGCCGGCCCGGGTCGCTGTGATCGGGCCCAACGCCGACCGGTCCGAGGCCCTGATGGGGTGCTACTCGTTCGCCAACCACGTGCTCGCCCACCACCCGGGCGTGCCTGCGGGCTTCGAGATCCCGTCCGTGGCCGAGGCCCTGGGCGTCGAGTTCGAGCGGGCCGGCCTGCCGGCACCCGAGCTGACGTTCGCGCGCGGCTGCGACGTCGAGGGTGACGACACGTCCGGGTTCGCCGAGGCCGTCGCCGCCACCGAGGCGGCCGACGTCGCGATCGTCGTCGTGGGCGACCAGGCGGGCCTGTTCGGCCGCGGCACCGTGGGCGAGGGCAACGACAGCGAGTCGCTCGACCTGCCGGGTGTACAGCGCCAGCTGGTGGAGGCCGTGCTCGCCACCGGTCGGCCCGTCGTCATGGTGCTCCTCACCGGCCGCCCCTACGCGATCGACTGGGCGCTCGACGGCGCACCGGGCGTCGCCCGGCCCGGAGCCGTGCTCCAGTCGTTCTTCCCCGGTGAGGAGGGTGGCTCCGCCGTGGCCGGGGTGATCTCCGGCCGGGTGAACCCGTCCGGTCGTCTGCCGGTGTCGCTGCCGCGGTCGGCGGGGGCGCAGCCGTACTCGTACCTGCACCCGGTCCTCGGCGGGGCGTCCGAGGTGACGGCGACCGACTCGACGCCGGTGCGTCCCTTCGGGTTCGGTCTGTCGTACACGACGTTCGCGCACGAGCTCGCCTCGGTGGACCCCTCGGTCGAGGCGGGCGGCACGTTCCGTGCCGTGGTCACCGTGACGAACACGGGCGCGGTCGCGGGTTCCGACGTCGTGCAGCTCTACGGGCACGACGTCGTGGGCTCGGTGGCGCGTCCCGTGGCGCAGCTGCTCGGGTACCACCGCGTGGCGCTGGAGCCCGGGGAGTCGGCGACCCTCACGTTCGAGGTCCCGACGACGCGGTTCGCGTTCACCGACCGGAGCATGACGCGCGTCGTCGAACCGGGCGACGTCGAGGTGTGGGTCGGTGCGCACGCGGCAGACAGCGTTGTCAGAGTGGTGGCGGAAGGAATCGCCGACCTGGACGAGCCCAACGACTCGCCCGAGGCCGCCGCCCTGGAGCCCACGGCCCGGCAGCTCGTCGCCATCACGGGCGCGACGCACGAGGTCACGACGGCGGACGCGCGGTGGGTCGGCGTGACGGTCGCGCGGTGACGCTGGTCCACAACCCGATCCTGCCGGGGTGCTACCCCGACCCGACGATCTGTCGGGTCGGGGCGGACCACTACCTCGTCACGTCGACGTTCGAGTACTTCCCGGGCCTGCCGGTGTTCCACAGCCGGGACCTGGCCCACTGGGAGCAGATCGGGCACGCGCTCGACCGGCCGGGGCAGCTCGACATGCGGGGCATCGCGTCGTCAGGCGGACTGTACGCGCCGACGCTGCGGCATCACGACGGGGTGTTCTGGCTGGTCTGCACGCTGGTGGACCAGCAGGACAGCTCGCGCGGCGGCAACTTCGTGATCACCGCGACCGACCCGGCAGGCCCGTGGTCCGACCCGGTCTGGCTCGACGAGGACGGCATCGACCCGTCGCTGTTCTTCGACGACGACGGCCGCGTCTGGCTGCACGGCACCCGGCTCGCCCGCGAACCCGAGTGGCACGACCAGACCGAGGTCTGGCTGCGCGAGCTCGACCCGGCGACCATGCGGCTGACCGGACCCGAGCACGTGATCTGGCGGGGCGCCGTGCTGGGCGCGGTGTGGGCCGAGGGACCGCACCTGTACCGCGTGGACGGCCGGTACTACCTGCTCGCTGCGGAGGGCGGCACCGACTTCCACCACGCGGTCTCCGTGGCCCGCGCCGACACGGTGACCGGCCCGTACGTGGGCAGCAAGGGCAACCCTGTGCTGACCCACCGGCACCTGGGGCGGGACGTGGACGTCGTCGGCGTGGGTCACGCCGACCTGGTGCAGACCGCGGACGGCGCCTGGTGGGCCGTGCTGCTGGCCATGCGGCCCTACGGCGGTTACCACTACAACCTGGGCCGGGAGACGTTCCTGGTGCCGGTGACGTGGGAGGACGGGTGGCCCGTCTTCGCGCCCGGGCAGGGCCGCGTGCCGGCGGTGGTGGAGGTGCCGGACGGTCTGCCGGAGCGCGAGGCCGGGACGACCTGGCCGCCGGCGGGGCCCGTGCTCCCCGGCGACCTGCGCTGGACCGGCCTGCGCGGCCCCGCCGACTTCGCCGAGCCGCACGGTGACGGCTGGCTGCTGCGCCTGCGCCCGGAGAACCTCACGGACGCCGCGACGCCCGCGTTCCTGGGCGTCCGCCAGCAGCACCAGGACGTCACGGTGCGTGCCACGCTGCGGTTCGACCCGGCCGGCCCGCACGAGCAGGCGGGCCTGGCGGTGCGCCAGTCCGAGAAGGACCACGTGCTCCTGGTCGTGGCGGGTGCCGACGAGCCCGGCGGGCGCCGGGTCCGTGCCGTGCACCGCAGGTCCGGGGCCGACAGCGTGCTCGGTGAGCGACCGCTCCCGCGGGGGACCGGCCCGGTGACCCTGGCGGTGCGGGCCCGCGGGCAGGAGTACGGCCTGCTGGTGGCCACCGGTGACGACCCGCCGGAGCTCGTCGCCGTCGTCGACGGGCGCACGCTGGACAGCGTCTCGGCGGGCGGTTTCCTGGGCCTGTGGATCGGCGTGCTCGCCACGAGCAACGGCGTACCGACCGGGTCGGTCGCCACGGTGGACCGGCTCGTGTACGAGCCCTCCGTCTGACGGCGGCGTGATGGCAGGATGGCGTCGTGCGGATCGACGTCTGGTTGTGGGCCGTGCGGCTGACCAAGAGCAGGTCCGTCGCCGCCGAGCTGTGCCGCGGCGGCCGGGTGCGGATCAACGACAAGGTGGCCAAGCCGTCGTCGTCCGTGGCGGTGGGTGACCGGGTGACCTGGCGCGACCCGCTGCGGGACCGCGTGATCGAGGTGGTCGAGCTGCTGCCCAAGCGCGTGGGTGCGCCGATCGCGGCCACGGCCTACCTCGACCACAGCCCCGCGCTGCCCACGCGCGTGGAGCGGGAGGCGGTCGGCCTGCGCGACCGGGGGACCGGGCGGCCGACCAAGCGGGAGCGGCGCGAGATCGACCGCCTGCGCGGCCGGCGGGACGGCTGAGAAAACACCGGGTGATTTCTCGGCACTTTCGGCAGTTTGCCTGACTCGGGGCGCTACGTTCACCGCATATCCCCTGCGCAGCGCAGGTCCAGCGCGCCCGGCACCCCGGGCGCCCCAGCCTGGAGTACTCATGCACCCACGCACCCGACGTCTCCCCAGAACCCTGGCCTCGGCCACCGTCCTGGCGCTCCTCGCGGTACCGGCCACGGCCGTCGCCGCCCCGGAGCCCGTCCCCACCCCCGAGGCACACCCCGGCAACGCGGCCGGGACCGGCTCCGCCGACCCGGCGGACAAGATCTCCTCGGCCGCCGCGAAGGTCTTCGACGCGCGCGGCACCACCGACTACTGGCTGCGGTTCGCCGAGGAGCCCGACCTGTCCGCGGCCGACAGCATCACCGTCTGGTCCGAGCGCGGCCGGTACGTGGTCGACACGCTCACCGAGGCGGCCGAGTCGTCCCAGGCGCGCGCGATCGCTGCGCTCGAGGAGTCGGGCACCGAGTACACGTCGTACTGGGCCACCAACGCGATCCTGGTTGAGGACGGCACGCTCGAGCAGGCGACCGAGCTCGCTGCCGACGTCCAGGTCGCCGAGGTGCTGCCGACGACGCAGCACTCCGTCGAGGAGCCCGAGAGCACGTCGGCCGTGGCCCCGTCGGCCGCCGAGACGTCGACCTACGGCATCCGGTCCATCAACGCGGACGACATGTGGGACCTCGGGTTCACCGGCGAGGGCATCGTCGTCGCCGGCCTGGACACCGGCGTGAGCCGCAGCCACCCGGCCCTGTCCGCGCAGTACCGCGGCACCGCGACGGGCAGCAACAGCTACAACTGGTTCGACGCCGCGCGCGCCGGCTCGTCCACCCCGCGCGACGACCACGGCCACGGCACCCACACCATGGGCACCATGGTCGGCACCGACAACGGATCGACGAACATCGGCGTCGCCCCGGGTGCGCAGTGGATCGCCGCCAACGGCTGCGCCGACGCCTGCCGGGACTCGTGGCTCGTGGCGTCCGGCCAGTGGCTCCTCGCGCCGACCCGCACGGACGGGACCGGGGCGGACCCGGCCCGTCGCCCGCACGTCGTCAACAACTCGTGGGGCATGTCGCGGACCGACGACCCGTTCATGGAGGACGTCATCGCCGCCTGGGAGGCGGCGGGCATCTTCAGCACGTGGTCCAACGGGAACGACGGCGAGTTCGGCTGCGAGTCGTCCGGCAGCCCGGGCGCGCGCCAGGCGTCCTACTCGGTCGGTGCCTACTCGTCGGCCGGCAGCATCGCCGCCTTCTCGTCGCGCGGGCCCGGGCAGAAGGGCGTCGTGAAGCCGGACATCTCCGCGCCGGGCGTCAACGTCCTGTCGGCCGTCCCGGGCGGTGGGTACGAGCAGTGGTCCGGCACGTCGATGGCCGCGCCGCACGTGTCGGGCGCGGTCGCGCTGCTGTGGGACGCGGTGCCGTCCCTCCTCGGTGATGTGCAGCGCACCCGCGCGATCCTCGACGGCGCGGCGCACGACGTGAACAACACGGCGTGCGGCGGCACGGCCGACGACAACAACGTGTGGGGCGAGGGCAAGCTCGACGTGCTCGCCGCGTACCAGCTCGCGCAGTCGCAGTCGTTCACCGAGACGCCTGCCCCGGCGATCTCCGGCACCGCCAAGGTGGGCACCGCGCTCACCGCCACGGTGCCGGCCTGGACCCCCGCCGCGACGTTCGCCTACCAGTGGCGCCGCGACAGCAACCCCGCCGACGGCGTGCCCGGCACCATGATCTCCGGCGCGACGGGGAGCACCTACACCCCGACCGGCCGGGACGCGGGCACCGTGCTGACCGTCACCGTGACCGGCACCGCCGACGGCTACCTGCCCGCGCCCGTGACCAGCGCGCCGACCGCCGTCGTCCAGAAGACCGCGATCAAGGCGACCAACCCGAGCATCAGCGGCACCGTGCGCGTGGGCAGCTCGCTGCGCGCGCTGTCGAACTCGTGGACCTCGGGCACCCGGTTCACCTACCAGTGGAAGGTCAACGGCGCCGCGATCTCGGGGGCCACGGCGTTCACCTTCACGCCCCGGCCGTCCGACCGCGGCAAGAAGCTCACGGTGACCGTCACCGGTACCCGCCGCGGGTACGACGGCGCGACCCGCACGAGCGCCGCCAAGACTGTCGGCTACGGCGTGTACACGCAGGGCCGGCCCCGCGTCGTCGGGTCGCCCGCGCCGGGCGCGACGGTGAAGATCGTCGCACCGCCGTCGCTGCCCTCGGCCGCGACCACTACGTACCGGTGGATGGTCGACGGCAGGGCGATCTCGGGTGCCACGAAGAGCTCCTACCGGATCCCGTCCTCGTGGAAGGGCCGGGCGATCTCGGTGTCCGTGACCCGCAAGGGCACCGGGTACACCACCAAGACGGTGGCCTCGACCGGCCGCACCATCGGCGCCCGGTTCACCTCGATCCCGAAGCCGAAGATCACCGGGATCACCCGCGTGGGCTCGACGCTGCGGGTCAACCCCGGCACGTGGCGGCCCGGCGCGTACCGCACCTACCAGTGGTACTCGAACGGGCGGCCGATCGCGGGCGCCACCGGCACCACCTACAAGATCGCGGGCGCGCACCTCGGCAAGAAGATCACCGTGGTGGTGACCGGCCGCGCCTCCGGCCGCGCGACCACCGACACCAGCAGCGACGCCGTCACCGTGTACCGGCCGTACGACACCATGCCCGCCGGCTGGTGGTACGTGGGTGCCGACAGCGTGCCCGCGGCCACGTACGTGGCGCAGGCCGGGAGCAACGACTGCATCTGGGAGCGCGTGAGCGCGGCGGAGAACGTGCTGGGCGGTGACATCGGCTCCGGTCAGCGCATCGCCACCGCGAAGTCGACCGACGACTCGTTCCGGTCGGTGGACTGCGGCACCTGGGTGCGGCACTACCCGGGCATGGTCACCCCGCGCACGACCGTGCCGGCCGACGGGGTGTACATCCTGGGCGACCAGCTCGAGCGCGGCACCTACGTGACCTCCGGTCCGGTGGCGGCGGGCGAGATGTGCTACTACGCCTTCATCAAGGAGTTCACGGGCCTGGAGAGCCGTGCCCACCTGGTGAGCCAGCGCATGGTGGACGAGCCCACCACGATCACGATGCCCTCGACCGCCAAGGGCTTCGAGACCGGCGGCTGCCGCTGGTACCGCGTCAGCTGACCCCCTGACGTGTCGGACGTACAGGTCCCCCGAGGGACCTGCACGTCCGACACGTGGTGCGGGCGGTAGCGTCAGCCGCATGACGACCGCCGACCGCATCGCCGCACTCCTCGAGAAGCACCCCGTCTGGGACGGGCACAACGACCTCCCGTGGGAGCTGCGCGAGCAGGTCGCCTACGACCTCGAGAAGCTCGACGTCGCCCAGCGGCTCACCACCACCCACACCGACCTGCCCCGCCTGCGCGACGGCGGCGTGGGCGCCCAGTTCTGGTCCGTCTACGTGCCCTCCACCCTCCAGGGCGGGGCCGCCGTCACCGCCACGCTCGAGCAGATCGACTGCGTGCACCGCCTCGTCGAGCGCTACCCGGACACGCTGCGCCTCGCCCGCACCGCCGCCGACGTCGAACAAGCCTGGAGCGAGGGACGCATCGCCTCCCTCATGGGCGCCGAGGGCGGCCACTCCATCGACGGCTCCCTCCCCGCGCTGCGCATGCTCCACGCGCTCGGCGTGCGCTACATGACGCTCACGCACAACGACAACACGCCCTGGGCCGACTCCGCCACCGACGACGAGGTGCTCGGCGGGCTCTCCCCGTTCGGCGAGGACGTCGTACGGGAGATGAACCGGATCGGCATGCTCGTCGACCTCTCGCACACCTCGCCCGGCACCATGCGGCACGCGCTGCGCGTCACCGCCGCCCCGGCGATCTTCAGCCACTCCAGCGCCCGCGCCGTCTGCGACGTGCCCCGCAACGTGCCGGACGACGTGCTGGGCACCCTCGCCACCAACGGCGGCGTCTGCATGGTCACCTTCGTGCCGCAGTTCGTCTCGCCCGCCGTCGCGGCCTGGCGCGACGCGGGCGAGGACGGGCCGCAGCCGCGCAGCACCCTCGCGGAGGTCGTCGCGCACGTCGAGCACGTCCGCGAGGTCGCCGGCGTCGACCACGTGGGCCTCGGCGGTGACTACGACGGCACGCCCACCCTGCCCGAGGGCCTCGAGGACGTGACGGGCTACCCCCGGCTGCTCGCGGCGCTCGCGGACAACGGCTGGTCCGACGCCGACCTCGGCAAGCTGACCAGCGGCAACATCCTGCGGGTGCTGCGCGACGCCGAGGCGGTGGCGGCCGCCTGAGCGCGGCCTCCCGGCTCAGCCCGGGAGCTGCACCACCTTGCGCTGGAAGCCCAGCGCGACCCGCTGCAGGGACTCCAGCGGGTCCTGGTCGTTGTGGTGGCTGATCTGCCGGAGCATCGACCCGGACGAGGCGAGCAGTGCGACGATCACGTCGCGGGCGTCCTCGCGGGTCTCGAGGGCCTCCTGCAGCAGGTCCTGCACGTGCGGTGAGCGCAGCCCGTCCTCCTCGGGATCGAGCAGAGCGGTCAGGAGCGCGATCGACAACGAGCTTCCGTGGATGCTTGCCATGGTGGTCTCCCCCCGGTCGGGGCCCGGCTCCCCGGGCTTCAGCCACCCGCGGGCAGGCCCGCGGGGTACTCCTCCGACGCCCCACCCCCGCGGCCCCGGTCGTGCACCCTTGTGTACCGCAGGTCGGGGTGTCGCGCCTGTTGGCGGGGGTGAGATTCCGCGGTGCGGAGTCCGCTCAGCCGTGCAGGATGCGCTGGAAGACGATGTGGTCCTGCCACTCGCCGGCGATCTTCAGGTAGCTCGGGGCGTAGCCGATCTTCTCGAAGCCGACCCGCCGGAGCACCGCCTGCGACGCCGCGTTGTGCGGCAGCGTCGCGGCCTGCAGGCGGTGCAGGCCGAGCTCGTCCCGGGCGTGCGCCACCAGGGCCTCCAGCGCCGCGGACATCAGGCCGCGGCCGGTGTACCGCGCGTCGATCCAGTAGCCGACGTGCCCGTTCTCGAAGGCGCCGCGCACGATGTCGGTGAGGTTGAGACGGCCCACGATCTCGCCGTCCGGCGCCTCGAGCACCGTGTGCAGCGCCGAGCCGTTCGTGTTGGCCAGCACCTGGACCCAGAGGCGGTCCTTGTGCCACTGCTCCGTCCAGAACTCGTCGGGGCGGGCCGGGTCCCACGGCGCGAGGTGCTCCCGGTTGCGGATGTAGGCGTGGGCGACCGCGACGGCGTCGTCCTTGGTCAGCTCGCGCAGCACGACGCCGCCGGCGAGGGGGGTCTCGAAGGGCATGCCGCCACGATAGTGACGGCGTCCGGCACCGGGAACTTCTCGGCCCGTCCCGGAGTTGAGTGAGATGGACTCAACTTGGCGCCCGCGAGCTTGCTTCGCGTCGGACCCCGACCTAAAGTTGAGTGCAGAAGGCTCAATCTGTCGATGGAACTGTCGAGGAAAGCAGGCAACATGGCACGCGCAGTAGGTATCGACCTCGGCACCACGAACTCCGTGGTGTCGGTGCTCGAGGGTGGCGAGCCCACCGTCATCGCCAACGCGGAGGGCTCGCGGACCACCCCGTCGGTGGTCGCGTTCTCCAAGACCGGCGAGGTCCTGGTGGGCGAGGTCGCCAAGCGTCAGGCGGTCACCAACGTGGACCGCACCATCTCGTCGGTCAAGCGCCACATGGGCACCGACTGGACCGTGGACATCGACGGCAAGGACTACACGCCGCAGGAGATCTCGGCCCGCATCCTGGGCAAGCTCAAGCGCGACGCCGAGGAGTACCTGGGCGAGCCCGTCACCGACGCCGTCATCACGGTGCCGGCGTACTTCAACGACGCCGAGCGCCAGGCCACGAAGGACGCCGGCCAGATCGCCGGCCTCAACGTGCAGCGCATCGTCAACGAGCCCACGGCCGCCGCGCTCGCGTACGGCCTGGACAAGGGCAAGGAGGACGAGCTCATCCTCGTCTTCGACCTCGGTGGCGGTACGTTCGACGTCTCCCTGCTCGAGGTGGGCAAGGACGAGGACGACTTCTCGACCATCCAGGTGCGTGCCACCTCCGGTGACAACCGCCTCGGTGGTGACGACTGGGACGCGCGGATCGTGGACCACCTGATCAAGCAGGTGAAGAACTCCGCGGGCGTGGACCTGTCGAAGGACAAGATCGCGCTGCAGCGCCTCCGTGAGGCGGCCGAGCAGGCCAAGAAGGAGCTCTCGTCCGCGACGAGCACCAACATCTCGATGCAGTACCTCTCGATGAGCGAGAACGGCCCCATCCACCTGGACGAGAAGCTCACCCGGGCCCAGTTCCAGCAGATGACGCAGGACCTCATCGACCGCACCAAGGCGCCGTTCCACGCGGTCATCCGCGACGCCGGCATCTCGGTGTCCGACATCGACCACGTCGTGCTCGTGGGTGGTTCCACCCGCATGCCGGCCGTGACCGACGTCGTCAAGGAGCTCACCGGCGGCCGCGAGCCCAACAAGGGCGTGAACCCGGACGAGGTCGTGGCCGTGGGTGCCGCGCTGCAGGCCGGCGTCATCTCCGGTGACCGCAAGGACGTCCTCCTGATCGACGTCACCCCGCTGTCCCTCGGCATCGAGACCAAGGGTGGCGTGATGACCAAGCTCATCGAGCGCAACACGGCCATCCCGACCAAGCGCAGCGAGGTCTTCTCGACGGCCGACGACAACCAGCCGTCCGTGGCGATCCAGGTGTTCCAGGGCGAGCGCGAGTTCACCCGGGACAACAAGCCGCTGGGCGTGTTCGAGCTCACCGGCATCGCGCCGGCCCCGCGCGGCGTGCCGCAGATCGAGGTCACCTTCGACATCGACGCGAACGGCATCGTGCACGTGTCCGCCAAGGACCGCGGCACGGGCATGGAGCAGTCGATGAAGATCACCGGCGGCTCGGCCCTCCCCAAGGAGGACATCGACCGCATGGTCAAGGACGCCGAGGCGCACGCCGAGGAGGACAAGAAGCGGCGCGAGGAGGCGGACACCCGCAACCAGGCCGAGGCCTTCGCGTACTCCATGGAGAAGCAGATCTCGGACAACCGCGACAAGCTCCCGGCCGAGGTCGTCACCGAGGTCGAGGCCGACATCGCCGCCGTGAAGTCCGCGCTCGAGGGCGAGGACGCCGATGCCGTGAAGACCTCCTACGAGAAGCTCGGCGCGTCCTCGCAGAAGATCGGCGAGGCGCTGTACTCGGCCGAGCAGGCCGGGGCGCAGGGCGGCCCGCAGACGGCGAACGCGCAGTCCGCGCCCGAGGAGGACGTCGTGGACGCCGAGATCGTCGACGACGAGGACGAGCGCAAGTGACCGAGGAGAACCCGCAGGGGACCCCCGAGCCCGAGGGCTCGGGGGAGCACCCCTTCCAGTTCACGGACAAGCGCAAGGTGAACAGCTCCGGGGAGCAGGCGCGGCCCACCGAGCCCGCACCGGCGAGCGAGAGCACGCCGGACGAGGGTGCGGCCGAGCAGGACGCGTCGGCCGACCCGCTGGCCGGGCTCGACTTCGAGCCCACCGGCGACGCGGCGGAGGACGCCGAGGTGCTCAAGGCCAAGGCGGAGGCCGCCCAGCACCTGGACGCCCTCCAGCGGGAGCGGGCGAGCTTCACGAACTACCGCAACCGTGCGCTGCGCGACCAGGAGGCCGCGCGGGACCGGGGCGTGCAGGACGTGCTGAGCGCGCTGCTGCCGGTGCTCGACGACATCGAGCGGGCCAAGCAGCACGGCGAGCTCGACGGTCCGATGGCCGCGATCGCGGAGAAGATCGACCAGAGCCTGCAGAAGTTCGGCGTCGAGCGGTTCGGCACGGTGGGCGAGGAGTTCGACCCCACGGTGCACGAGGCGCTCATGCACTCGACGGACGCGGACGCGACGACCGCCACGGTGAACCTCGTGGTCGAACCGGGCTACCGGATCGGCGACAAGGTGGTCCGGGCGGCGCGCGTGGGCGTCGTCGGGCCGGAGTAGTCCCCTTCTCCCGGTGGCCGGGGCCGTCCCGCGGGGCGGCCCCGGCCACCGGGAGCACAGTGCGGAAGGAGGTGCCATGACCGGTCAGGACTGGATGGAGAAGGACTTCTACGCCGTGCTGGGCGTCCCCAAGGACGCCGACGACGCGACCATCAAGAAGGCCTACCGCAAGCTCGCTCGCCAGCACCACCCCGACCAGAACCAGGGGAACGCGGCGGCCGAGTCACGGTTCAAGGAGATCGGCGAGGCCTACGCGGTCCTGTCCGACCCGGAGCAGCGCCGGCAGTACGACGCCGTGCGCGCCATGGCCGGGGGCGCGCGCTTCTCGGCGGGGCCGGGCGGTGCCGGGGCCGGCGGCTTCGAGGACATCATGGGCGCCATGTTCGGTGGCGGTGGCCGGGGCGGACCCCGGGTCCGCTACTCGCAGGGCGCTCCGGGCGGCGCGGGCTTCGAGGACATCCTCGGCTCGATGTTCGGCGGTGGCGCGGGCCGGACGGGCTACGGGCCCACCGGGTTCACGGCCCCGAGCCCGGGAGCCGACGTCACCGCGCAGGTGACGCTGCCGTTCCGAGCGGCGGTGGAGGGCACGACCGCCGACCTGGAGGTCGACGGGCGCACCATCCACGCCCGGATCCCGGCGGGCATCAACGACGGCAAGAAGATCCGTCTGCGGGGCAAGGGGCGGCCCGGCAGCGGGGGCGGTGCGGCCGGTGACCTCGTGGTCACGGTGCGCGTGGCCCCGCACCCCGTGTTCGCCCTGGACGGGCGCGACCTGCGCATGACCGTGCCGGTCACGTTCGTGGAGGCCGCGCTCGGCACGACCCTGGAGGTGCCGATCCTCGACGGGTCGACCGTGCGCCTCAAGGTGCCGTCGGGCACGCCGTCGGGCCGGGTGCTCCGGCTCAAGGGCCGTGGGGTCCAGGCCTCGGGCGGGTCCGGCGACCTGCTCGTGACCGTGCAGGTGGCCGTGCCGCAGAAGCTCAGCAAGAAGGCCAGGCAGGCCCTGGAGACCTTCGCCGCCGAGAGCGACGGCGAGGACGTGCGCGCCGGGCTGGCCCAGCGCGCGGCGGAATGACGACGGCGCGGTGGGGCGGGTGCCCTGCCGCGCCCGACTCGGTTAATCTGCCCGGACCTGCGGGAGCGCCCGCAGGTTCGGCACACGGACGGGAGGGCACGTGATCGACGACGACGCACCGGTGCTCACCGTGTCCAAGGCCGCGGAGCTCGCCGGGATGCACCCGCAGACGCTGCGCCAGTACGACCGTCTCGGCCTGGTGGTGCCCCGCCGGACCAGGGGCCGAGGTCGGCGCTACTCGCGCCGCGACGTGGCCCGGCTGCTGCAGGTGCAGCGGCTCGCGCAGGTGGAAGGAATCAACCTCGCCGGGATCAAGCGCATCCTCGACCTCGAGGCGCACGTCTCGGTCCTGGAGGAGCGGCTGAGCGACCTCATCATGCGCGTGCAGGAGGAGGGGCGCGTGTTCGCCGCGGGCCCGGACGCGGGCGACGTCGTCGTGGTGCAGCGCGGTCAGCGGGTACGCAGCGCGGCGATGCGGGTCGACCTGGAGCACCGGGCCGTGAGCGGAGGTGCCGTCGTGCTCTGGCGGCCGACGCCGCGCCGCGGAGAGTAGTGCCGCGCGCATTTCGGCGACGCAATTCTTTCCTTATTGATAAAGCGCATGCCGAAGTGTAGGTAAGGCATTCCTTGCTCTCCCGGATCTGCCATTCTGGAATACGATCGAGGTATTCCGGAGGTCAGGAACCGTCTGCGAGGAGAGAGCTCATGAGCACGCTGATGGAGATGCCCGAGGTCGCCGAGTGCTCGATCGACGGCTGCGGCTACAACCACGACCACGGCTGCCACGCGGGCGCCGTCACCATCGCCGGCCACGTGGGGGACGCGTCGTGCGCCACGTTCATCCCGCTGAGCACCAAGGGCGGCCTCGAGAAGGTCATCGCCCACGTGGGCGCCTGCCAGCGCGGCGAGTGCCTGCACAACGACAACCTGGAGTGCAACGCCCCGTCGATCCGCGTGGGTGCCGGCCCCGCCGACCCGGGCCACGCCGACTGCCTCACCTTCCAGGAGCGCTGACCGGGCCACCCGGGAGACGAGAGAGCGCCTGCTCGACGTCGAGCAGGCGCTCTGCGCGTGTCCGGACGGGCTGTCCGGGTCGCGGCGTGGTCAGGGGCGCGGCGTGGTCGCGGCGGGGTTCAGCGAGCGAGGTGGTCGAGCAGGAGCAGGGCGTCGTCGTGCGTGCCGGGCAGGCGCTCGACCCACACCCGGGTGGGCCGCCGCACCTCGGTGGTGAGGCCCAGCACCTCGGCGTTGCGCTCCACGACGCGGCGGAGCGACTGACCCAGCTCGGCGGTGGACGGGCCGCGCTCGCACAGCACCACGAAGGTGCCGTCACCGACCGCGGCCATCGGATGCCCCTCGCCGAAGACCTGGTGCAACGTCCTGCCGATGGCGGCGGAGCGCGCGAGCCGCTGCCACGTGTCCAGGCTGTCCAGGCCGACGTCGAGCACGAGCAGGCAGTGCGTGGTCCCCGCGGAGGCGCCAGACCGCTGCGCCGTGCCGTAGGTCTCGCGCAGCCGCTCGCCCAGGTACTCCCCGGTCGGCAGCCCTGTCGACGGGTCGCGCGTGGCGATCTGGTACGGCACCCGCTCGCGCTCGCCGACCCAGCCGATCGCCGCGGCGCGCAGCGCACCCACGTCCGTGGGCCGGCCGAAGGCGGCGTAGAGGCAGGCCACGTCGTCCAAGGCCTCGGTGATACCGGCGCCGACCTCGGCCCGGGCCGCACCGAGGCGTTCCGCGGGCGCGATCACGCCCCGGCCCTCGGCCAAGGCCTCTGCCAGCGCTTCGGCGGCGGGATGGTCCCAGTCGTTCGGTCTGATCCAGACCGAGGCCAGACTCGTAGCGCGCCACCGCTCACGCAGGTCTTGTACACGCACCCGCGCCTCCTGCTGTGACTCGCTCATGATGAAGGGACCCTCACGGGGATACATCATGACGCACCTTCGAGGTCGGAGTAGCACACTTCACCCGGAGGCAGTGGGCGATTTGTATTTTTCAGCCCCTGAGATTCGCCTTGTGGCTCTATAGTCATGGGCAGGACACGGCCGAGAGTCTGGGTAGACGTGAAGCAAGCGGAGAGCAGCACAGGGGAGACCCCGAGCGACGCGGAACTGATCCTGCAGGTCAGGTCGGGTAACCGCGACGCTTTCGGCGTGCTCTACGAGCGCCACGCCGCCGCCGCCCGGGCCCTCGCCCGGCAGTACGTCTCGCCCACCGACGCCGAGGACGTCGTGGCCGACGCCTTCAGCAAGCTGTTCGAGATGCTCCGCCGGGGCGCGGGACCCGACGCCGGGTTCCGTCCCTACCTCTACACCGTGGTGCGGCACCGGGCGTTCGACGTGTCACGCGGCGCGGCCCGCACCCGCCCGTCCACCGACGACGAGATCGAGTCGGTGCTCGGCCGCGTCGCCTCCGAGGAGGACCCGGCGCTCGCCGGGTTCGAGCGCAGCGTGATCTACCGGGCGTACGCCGACCTCCCCGAGCGCTGGCGCGAGGTGCTCTGGTACGTGCTGGTGGACGAGGTCAAGCCGGCGCAGGTGGCGCCGCTGCTCGGCCTCAGCCCCAACGGTGTCTCCGCCCTGCTCTACCGTGCCAAGGAGGCGCTGCGCGCGGGCTACCTGCAGCAGCACCTCACGCACGCCCCGTCCGACACCTGCCGCAGCGTGAACCCGCTGCTCGGCGGCTACGTGCGGGAGAGCCTGTCCAAGCGCGAGACCGCCAAGATCTCCGAGCACCTCACGACGTGCGGAACCTGCAGCGCGCTCGTGCTGGAGCTGCACGACGTGGCGCACGGCATGAAGACCGTCATCGCCCCGCTGGTGCTCGGCGCCGGCGGCCTGGCCCTGGTCGGCGCGGGCGCGCAGATCGGCGGGTTCGCGGTCGCGGCCAAGGCCGGTGCGGGCGCGGCGGCGGGCGGGGCCCCTGCGGCCTCGGCGGGCGTGAGCGCCGCCGGCACGTTCTCCGGCGGGGTCTCCTCCGCGGTCTCCGCGACCGCCGGCGCGGTCGCCTCCGCCGCGGCGGCCGCCACCGGCGGCAGCGTCGCGGCCGGGGCCATCGCCGTCGCGGCGGTCGGCGTGGTCGCGGCACTGCAGATCGCGGCCCCCGCCGAGGTCGGGCCCGTACCCGTGGCCGACACGGTGGTCACCACGCCGGAGAACCAGCAGGGGCCCGCGACCGAGACGGTCGACGGCGGCAGCAGCCCCGTGCTGCCCACCGACGTCGAGCCCGGCGACACGGTCACGCGCGCGTACCTGGTCGTGGGCTACACCGACGCCGCGACGCCGCTGCTGCCCCGCCAGCAGCAGGAGCTGTCGTTCACCATCGAGAACACGGGCGAGGCCGCGGCCACGGGCACGCAGCTCGAGATCACGCTGCCCCAGGGGCTCACGGTCGCGCGGCCCGACGGACCGTTCGGCACGGGCGTTGGCGCGCGCCTGGTCCAGGCCGCGCTGCAGGAGCCGGCGCAGGGTGCCTACCCCGCCGCGACGCCCACGCCGGGCGCCACCACGGCCGCCGGTTCCGGCACGGCCGCCGGTTCCGGTACTGCGGCGGGCGACTCGGCGGACGCCGAGGGCGAGACCCAGGCCATGCCCGACTCCTCGCCCTCGACGCCCGACACCATCGGCCTCGTCGACACCGACGCCCCGGCGGCGTGCCTGCCGACGGAGCTCACCGGCGTGCTGCACTGCACGCTCGGTGAGATCCCGGCCGGGCAGGAGCTGCGGGTCGTCGTGCCGGTGCGCGCCGCTGCCGGCGGCGACTACCCCGTGGGCGCCGAGGTCTGGGCCGACGGTATGGAGCCGGTCGCGGTCGACCTGCCCGGCCGCACCGTCTCGCCCTTCGGGCCGGAGCTGACCGCCTCGACCGAGAGCGTGTCGCTCGCGAGCCCGGGCACCGCCGCGTTGCCCGTCCGCCTGACCAGCACGGGCGACCGTTCGGTGGTGGGCGGCGGCTGGGCGGTCGATGTCACGCTGCCGAACGGCGTCACGCCGGCCTCCGCGCAGTCCGAGCTGACCTGTGCCGCGGGCGAGCTGCCGAACGCCTGGCGCTGCATCCCGATCGCCGGCACCCTCGCGGCGGCGGCCGACCTCTCGCCCGGCGCCGTCGCCGACGTCGCGCTGAACATCGCGACCGTGACGCCGTCGACCGCCGCCTACACGGAGCTCGGGGTCGCCAACATCCGTCCGGTGCTGAACGGCAACGCCCACTCGGCATCGGCGACGCTCGGGGCGACGTCCGCGTGGGCGGACGCCGCGAAGGGCGCCGGCCCGGTCGCCGCGACCTGTGAGGCCACGGGCGGCGCGGGCGTCGCCAAGGCGGTCGTCACCGGCAGCTACACGAACACGACCAAGCGGGCCGTGTGGGTGGCGCTGGAGGCGGCCGGCGAGAAGGCCACGCACCCGGAGGCGCTTGCCCCGGGCGCCACCGCGCGGCTCACGGTGCCCGACGGCCTGCGGGTTCCCGCCGGCCAGGCCACCTACGTGCTGTCGACCGACGTCGAGGGCAGCAGCTACAGCACCCGCGTCCCGGCGGGCGAGCACCAGCGGCAGGACTGCTACGTGCCGAAGTGGGACACGGAGACGTCGGTGCGGACCATCAACCAGGGCGGCACCGTGGCGGTGCAGGGCACGGTCACGAACCGCACCGACGAGACGATGTCCGTCGTCATGGTGGTCCCGGTCGGGGACACCATGATGGAGTCTCCGCGTCTGCCCGTGGCTGCAGGTGGCACCGTGCCGTTCACGGTGGACACCAAGCGTGACCAGCTCGCCGGGGGCAACGTGACGTTCCGGCTCTCGCGCGAGGGTCTGGACGCGGACGGCGACGCCCCGGCCGAGCGGGTCGTGCCCCGGGCCAACCCCACGGCGCCGTTCGGCGCCGCGCGGATCGCTCCGGCGGTGGTGTCCCAGACCGCGTCCACCACGGGGGTGTGCGAGTTCGACCCCGCCGAGGACCGGTCGGTGCAGATGTTCTCGGTCATCGTCAGCAACAAGGAGTCGACGCTGCCCGTGCAGTTCCACGTCGGCGACGTGTCCCGGACGGTGCAGGGCGGCGAGACGGCGAAGATCGAGTACGCCGTGGCCTGGGGCACCGGGACCGTCGACCTGAGGGCGGGCGGCACGGTGCTGGCCACCCTGCCGGTCGAGTTCGAGTCGTGCGCCGAGCTCACGTGGCCCGCGGACGACCTCGGGGTCACCGTCACCACGGAGTGCGTCGACCAGCAGGTGCGGCACACGGCCCTGGTCGAGAACCGCACCGGCCGCGGCTGGCTCGGCGTGCTGGTGCGCGAGAGCACCGGCGACGTGGGCGCCGAGGCCGAGGTGGCCGCGGGGCAGACCACCCCGCTCGTGATCGACCGTCACGTGCTGATGAGCAACGGCGGCAACGTGACCGTGCGCCTCACCCGCGAGCTCGAGGGCGACAAGCGCACCGTGGAGCGGACCTTCTGGGCCAAGGGCGCGGCCTGCCTCGGCAGCGACGGGGGCGACGTGTGCACGTCGACCCCGCCGCCGGACCAGGGCGTGACGCCCAGCGCCTCGCCGTCCCCGATGCGTTCCGGCCGCAGCTGGCCGTGGGGCGGTTACTGCGACTGACCCGCGGCGGACGCCCGTGGGCAGCCGCTCGTGAGGATCAGACGATCCCGTAGAGCCGGTCGCCGGCGTCGCCCAGGCCGGGCACGATGTAGGCCTTCTCGTTGAGGCGCTCGTCCACGGCGGCGACCACCACCGTCAGGTTGGCCCGGTCGCCCACGTGCTCCTCCAGCAGCTGGATGCCCTCCGGCGCGGCGAGCAGGCAGACGGCCGTCACCTCGCGGGCACCGCGCTCCAGCACGTAGTCGATCGCCGCCACCAGGGTGCCGCCCGTGGCCAGCATCGGGTCGATGAGGAAGACGTGACGGCCCGTCAGGTCGTCCGGCAGGCGGTTGGCGTACGTGACCGCCTTGAACGTCTCCTCGTCCCGGACCAGGCCCAGGAATCCGACCTCGGCGGTCGGCAGCAGGCGGCTCATGCCGTCGAGCATGCCCAGGCCGGCGCGCAGGATCGGCACCACCAGCGGGGGCGGCGACGCGAGCCGGGTGCCCGTCATGGTGGTGATCGGCGTCTTCACCTCGTGCGGCTCGGTGGCGATCTCGCGCGTGGCCTCGTAGGCCAGCAGCGTGACGAGCTCGTCCACGAGCAGGCGGAAGGTGGGCGAGGCCGTGGTCTCGTCCCGCAGGACGGTCAGCTTGTGGGCGACCAGGGGATGATCGACGACGTGGAGGCGCATGGGGCCAACGCTACCGGCGGCGTGCCGCCAGGACGGCCCGAAACCCCGGAACGTAGCGAGTTCCACACCCACCAACGGGTGTCAGGCGCTGAGGTCACTAGGGTGACCCGTGTGTCTGACACAGGGAGCCTGACCGTCGCCGAGCGGCGGGCGTACTGGGAGCGGTGGATGGGCGTGGCCCTCGACGAGGCCCGGCGCGCCCTCGACACCGGCGACGTGCCCGTCGGCGCCCTGGTGCTCGACGAGGCGGGGCGCACCATCGGCGTCGGGCACAACGAGCGGGAGGCGACCGGGGACCCGACCGCGCACGCCGAGGTGCTCGCGATGCGGGCGGCCGCCGCCGCGCGCGGCGAGTGGCGCCTGACCGGCTGCACCCTGGTGGTGACGCTGGAACCCTGCCCGATGTGCGCCGGGGCGCTCGTGCAGTCCCGGGTGCGCCGCCTCGTGCTCGGCGCGTGGGACCCCAAGGCGGGCGCGACGGGCTCGGTCTGGGACCTGGTGCGCGACCAGCGCGCGCTGCACGAGGTCGAGGTGCTCGGGGGCGTCCGCGAGCACGAGTGCGGGCTGCTGCTCCGCGAGTTCTTCGCGGAGCGCCGCACCTAGACCTGGGGCAGCGCGGCGTGCAGCTGGTCGAGCAGGGTGCGCAGGCGCAGGAGGTAGAGCCGTTCGTTGGCCAGGCTGGACAGGTTGGCGCCGACGTCGTCGCCGTCCTGGTACTTGATCAGCATGAGCTCGAACTCGGTGAGGTCGCGCCGCCAGTTGTACCCCTGCACCCGCTCCCGCCAGCGGTGCAGCCGCTCCACGAGCGCCCGGTCGGGTGACCGGGACAGCACGCCCGAGGCCAGCGCGGCGTCGACGGCGGACAGCGCCAGGCGGGGGCTGACCGACAGGACCTGCTCGCCGCCGGTCCGCAGCCCGGCGAGCCGGCGCTCCACGATGGCCCGGTTCTGCTGCAGCTCGAACCCGACGGACCCGACCACCTCCGAACGGCGCTCCGTCTCGGCGTTCTGCCGCTCGACGACGAGCCCGGTCACGCCTGCCAGCAGCGTCAGGGAGTTGACCCACGGCTCCCACTCCGGGCCGATGCCCAGTATCCACAGGATGCCCAGCACGAACGCGACGCCGAGCAGGGCGTAGGTGACGACGGCGACCGTGACCCGGCGTCGGCGGGCCCAGCGGCGGCTCGACCACGTGGCCGCGACCCGGCGCCGGAGCAGGCGCAGCCGCTCGCGGGTCACTTCCACACGTCGAAGGCCGGCAGCGGCGACCGCACGGTGTCGTCGTGGGCCAAGAGACGCAGCTCCAGGCCGAACGGGCTGGGCCGCTGCGTGTGCCGGAAGCGTTCCCGCTGCACGTGCGTCGTGCGCAGGCCGGCACCCGCGACGAGCCGGTCGATGCGGTCGGTCGTGTACTTGCGGGTGGTGTACAGCCTGATGGTGTCCTCCGGCAGGAGGTGGATCGGGCGGCTGCCCGGGATCTGCATCCGGAGGTCGTCGCCGCTGGCGTTCTGCCAGTAGACCTTGAGCAGGATGCTCTCGTCCTGGACCGATCCCGCGAACCGGATCTGGTCCAGGTCGATGCGCAGGTCGGTGTTGTAGCGCACGGCGCTCGCCACGAACTCCACGAACCCGCGGGTCTGCCGGTACTCGGCCTCCGCCGCGCGCACCGCGGCCGCGGACAGGTTCTCCGTGGTGGCGAACTCGACGAGCATCCGGTCCTGCGGGCGGAGCACGCGCGCGACGCCGGCGAGGAACTCCTGGTCGTCGTCGAAGTTGGCCACCGTGTTGCCGACCAGCGAGTAGAGGATCGCCTCGTCGCCCACCAGCCGGTCGAGGAACTGCTTGAGCTCCTCGAGGTTGCCGTCCAGGGACAGGTCGATCTGCAGGCCGAGCGAACGGTCCAGCGGGAAGTGCGCGTCCCGGACCGCGGTGCGGGAGCCGGTGCGCAGCATCTCGGCGCTCATGTCCACGGGCACGTAGAGCATCGTCGGGTGGGCCCTGCGCATGGTCTCCAGGAACATGCCGTCCTTGGCCCCGGTGCCCACGCCGAGGCTCACCAGGTGCACGCACTCGTCGGTGACGAGCGGGGAGAGGCTGCGCCACTGCCGGCGGAACATCTCGGTGCCCACCTTGATGACCATGTAGGTGGGGTCGTTCGACGCGTTGAACCACGCGATGGTGGGCCCGATGCCCCAGTAGGCGTAGCCCGAGGGGACCCGCTTGCCGTCGCCGGTCGTGGAGTGGCCGTCGTCGAGGTGCTGCGCGAGGGTGGCGAGCTTGTCCGACTGGTCCTCACCGACGAGGGTCACCGACCACCCGAAGTCGTCCCCGGCCAACGTGCCGTCGATCCTCGAGATCGCTGAGTCGCCCACGCCGTCCCCTCATGCCGCTGTGCACCGGTGCCCCAGGCTAGCGGCCCTCCGCCCGGTGCGAAATGGAACACACGGCGGCGCCCGCGGGCCGCGGGGGGCATACCCTCGGAGGGTGTTCCCTCGCGCTCGACCCACCACCTGGCAACCCGAGGCCGTCGAGGTGGCCCGCACCACCGTGGACGACGCCGTGGAGGTGCTGACCGGCCTCCGCGTCGCCGCGCTCACGGGCGCCGGGGTCTCGACCGACTCCGGGATCCCCGACTACCGCGGCCCCGACTCCCCGCCCCGCAACCCCATGACGTACCAGCAGTTCGTGGGCGACGAGGAGTTCCGCCGGCACTACTGGGCCCGCAACCACGTGGGCTGGACGCACGTCAACCGGTCGGTACCCAACGCCGGTCACCGCGCGCTCGTCCGGCTCGAGGAGCGCGGCGTGCTGACGGGGATCATCACGCAGAACGTCGACCTCCTGCACGAGGACGCGGGCTCGCGCAACGTCATCGACCTGCACGGACGCTACGACCGGGTGATCTGCCTGAGCTGCGGACGCGTCATCTCGCGCACCCACCTCGCCGAGCGCCTCGACGCGCTCAACCCCGGCTTCCTGGAGTCGGTGGGCGACGTCGCCGACATCGAGATCGCGCCCGACGCCGACGCCGTGATCGAGTCCACCGCGCACTTCCGGCCCGCGCCGTGCGAGTTCTGCGGCGGGGTGCTCAAGCCGGAGATCGTCTACTTCGGCGAGAACGTGCCGCGCGAGCGCGTCGACCGCGCGTACGCCATGGTCGACGACGCCGACGCGCTGCTCGTGGCCGGCTCGTCGCTGACCGTGATGAGCGGCCTCCGGTTCGTGCGCCGCGTGTCCGACGCCGGGAAGCCCGTGGTGATCGTGAACCGCGGCATCACGCGGGGCGACAGGTACGCGACGGTGAAGATCGACGCCGGCACGACCGACGTGCTGGCGGAGCTCGCCGACCGGCTGGGCTAGCGCTCGGCCAGGTCCGTCACCGCGTGGTGGCCGGTCGGCGACAGGGTGACGACGCGCTCGCCGGGGTGCAGCCGCACGTCCTCGCGGTAGAGCTCGGCGAGCTGGTCGGCGGCCTCGGAGTCACCCGCGTCGGCGGCGACGAGCAGGTAGGCCAGCTCGTCGGCGACGGCGTCGAGCTCGGCGCCCGGCACGTCGGTGCCGATCAGGCCCGCCTCCTCGATCCAGGGCCCGGGCCCGCCGGGCAGCACGTCGCGCAGGCCGGGGTTCGCCAGCCGGGCGCCCCACAGGTCCCAGAGCAGCAGCTCGTCGCGGTGCCGGTGCGCCACCTCGAGGAGCACGTAGTCGCGCACGAACTCCCGGCCGTACAGGTCCGGGTGGTCCTTGGAGACGCCGAAGGTGGCCGGGTCGGCGGCACCGGAGCGGATAGCGAGCCACGCCTCGGCGGCCGTCGGGAACGGGGAGTCCGGTCCCGTCGGCATGTCGTGCACGTCGAAGTCGAAGTCCTCCTGGTCCAGCTCGGCGTCGAAGCGCACCCAGCGGGAGCCGTCCCAGCGCTCGCCCACCACGTGGTCCGCGTGCCAGCCCTCGTCGAAGTAGGTGGCGAACCCGATGCGGGACCGTGCGGGGACGCCGTGGGAGCGCAGCACGCCCAGCGCCAACAGGGTGTGGTCGCGGCAGCAGCCGGCCACCTGCTGCGACGACGTGCGCGGTCCGTCGAGCGGGGCGCGCAGCTCGGCGGCGTCGAGGATCGAGGTCAGCCAGCGGCGGTCGGGGTCGGCCTTCTGCGCCTCGGTGAGCTCGCGGCCGCCCGCCCGGTAGTGCACGACGGTGGAGCAGACGAAGCGGTGCAGGTCGGTCGGGTCGGTGCTCAGCTCGGTGAAGAAGCCGGCGTGGTTGCCGGGGTTCGAGTACGGGCTGTGGTCCGAGTAGTCGAAGAGCGTGGGTGCGGGCATCGATGTCCTCCCTCGGCGGTGTCGGAACAGTACCTCGCCGGGACCGTGAAATGACAGCCCGTTCTCGGCCTGACGATGACCAAAATGTTGAACAATCTAGATAGTTCTGTTGGGCGTCGGTACTCTGGTTGTGCAGCGAATGCCTGCCCGCCCGCGCCGGAGGTACCGACATGGCCGAAACGACAGCGCAGCAGCCCGTGCGACGCCGGCTCTCCCTGCGCCTCGACCTCGCGGTCGGCGACGCGGACGACGCCGCGGCCGCGCTGGAGCGGGTGCTCGGCGCCCTGCGGGCCGACGACCGGGTCTACCTCGTGGACCCGGCCGCCATCGGGGAGCCCCGGCCGGACGACCGGCCGTTCACCATCTGGGCCTGACCGTGCCCGGCCTGGGCCCGCTCGTCGAGCGCCACGCGACCGCGGCACGGGCCGCCGTCGCCACGGTGACCTACGGGCTGCTGGCCGTGGCCCTCGTGCTCGGCGTGCTGTGGTTCGCGCTGCCGGGGGAGCCGCGGTGGGAACCCGCGGTCAACTCACTGACCCTGGTCGCGGGGGTGACCGGGCTCGTCGTCGAGCGGCTGAGCAGCGAGGCGGAGCGGCACGCGCAGGTGCTCGCCGCCGTCCGCCGGGAGCTGGAACGGAACCGTGCGGTGCTCGCGGACAACGAGTTCGCCCGCACCGCGCACGGCCGGCCGCGGGCCGTGTTCGCACGGCTCGCCGTGTCAGCGGTCGACGCCGCACTCGTCTCGGGCGTGCTCGACCGGCGGCGGGACACCGCGCTCGTGACCGGGCTGCACCGCTGGCGCGACACCGTCCAGGGGTTCAACCGGCGTCTCGATCTGACCGAGAACATGACCGTGCTGGAACGGCAGTCCGCGCGGGAGCGTGAGGTCTGGGACGCGGCGATGCGGCTGCGGGGCGGGTACGTGGCCACGACGCGCGAGCAGCTCGAGGACCTGCTGCGGGCGCTGCCCGTGCGGTGACCGGGCTCCTGTCCGCTGCCGGCTGCCGCTGCAGGCTCAGGTGGCCTCGGGCGCCGTCCGCCGGGAGTAGGCGGCCGCGACGGTCCGCTCCGACTGCACGAGGTAGTCGTCCAGCTCGGCGGCGGCGGCCGCGCTGTCCCCGCCGAGCGTCAGCTCCAGGATCCGCGCGTTGCGGGCCACGTACGGCGCGTGCAGGTACTCAGGGTTGGCGAGCAGCCCGAACGCGAGGCGCAGCTCGGCCGAGACCGTGGCGTAGAGGCGGTCCAGGTGCTCGCTGTCGCAGAGGGCGACGATGCCGCGGTGGAACTCCATGTTCGCCGTGCCGGCCGCGCGCCAGTCCTGCGCGTCGCGGGCCCGCTCGGCGGTGGCCACGGCGTCGCGCATGATGTCCGTCGCGGGATGCCCGGGCAGCGCGCCGCGCAGGGCCTGTCCCTCGACCATGCGGCGCACGCGGTAGATGTCAAGGATGGACGCGAGCGTCGGGACGGCGACCATGACACCCGCGTGCGGACGCCGCACCAGCAGGTTCTCGTGCGTGAGCACCCGGAACGCCTCGCGCAGCGTGTTCCGGGAGACGTCGAGGGCCTCCGCGACGGACTTCTCCGAGAGCCGCTCGCCGGGCCGGGTGGTGCCGGTGATGATCCACGAGCGGATCGTGGCGGCGGTGCGCTCGACGAGGTCGCCGGCCCTGCCTTCGGTGGCCGCGTCGCCGTCCTCGTGCCCGTCCTCCCCCGCCTGGCGGAGGGGTTCTGCGTCAGCGGTCGTCGCCATGGGCCCACTCTACGGTCGTGCTCTACGGTCCGGTGCGGTACGCGGGACATGGCCTCTCGTGTCGTGGGACGAACCCGCTCCGGAGGAGACCTGCGCCACGTCCCGGCAACCGATTCGTGGAACGGGCCTCCGACCGGGTATCCTGCTACGGCCCGCTGCTGCTGCGGTGGGCGAAGGTAGCGTGTCCGAGCGGCCTAAGGAGCACGCCTCGAAAGCGTGTGTGGGTGAAAGTCCACCGTGGGTTCAAATCCCACCGCTACCGCACCCTGAAGGCCCCCAACCGCGTCACCCTGCGGATCTGGGGGCCTTCGTCATGCCGGATACGCAGCCTCACCCTGGCCCGCAGTCGCAAGCGTCACTCCTCCGAGGTCTTCGCCTTCTCCTCGTCGACGAAGACATCGGCAAGTCCACCGACGGTCACCAGCAGCGTCACGAACAAGAGCACGAGACCGGCGATGACCCACAGCGTCCACTGGAGCCACGCCCACGGTGCGATGACGCCGAGCTGCCACACGCCCCAGGTGATGCCGCCGCCCACCGCGGAGACGAAGACCATCGCGATGAGGTTGCCGGGGTCGACCTTGCGGCGCCGTCGCGGCGCGCCGACCTCCGGGTTCGCCCGCCGGGCGACCTTCACGGCCAGGCCGTTGGCAGCCTCTTCCAGGGCCGCTCGGCCGCGTCCGTCGGGCATGGTCGAGTGAAGGTGCAGGAGGCGACGCAGCCGTCGCTCGCGGCCGGGCGTGAAGTCGAAGAAGGACCCCAGCGCTGTCTGCAGCCCGACCAGCACCGCGGGGATCGCCGCTAAGACGCCCAAACCATCCGATATCTCCACGGGGTGAAGCGTAGCGACTGCCCGGTGGAGACGTCGGAGCCGTCGAGGTCGGTTCGTTGTGGCGAGGTCGGCACAGGCCTGGACCGACCTCGCCACAACGAACCGACCTCGCGGTCTCCAAAGGCCTCACCCGCAGGCGCGCATCACCCCGCCGCGGCCGGCGGCGCGATGGCGCCGACCAGCATGTGGACCAGGTGCTCGCCGTCCACGCCCCACTTCTCCCGGGCCAGGTGCCCGCTGAGCTCCAACCCCGCGATGCCGTGGGCGCTCGACATCAGCAGGGCGCCGTGGCGCAGGGCGTCCTGCTGGCCGACGACGTCGGCGACGATCGCGAGGAACTGCTGCTCCAGGCGGGTCGCCGCCGCTGCCGAGTCGGGGTCGTCCGCCGGCGTGCTGAACATCAGCGCGTAGCGGTGCGGCCGTCGGCGTGCGACGTCGATGAGGGCGAGCAGGGCGCGCTCCAGGCGTGCGGTGGGGGCGGCGTCGTCGTTCCGCAGCTCCTGCACCGTGTCCGCGAGGGCGTCCCAGGCGTCGATGGCGAGCCGCGTCAGCAGGTGCTCCTTGTTGCGGAAGTGCCCGTAGGGCGCGCCCCGGGAGACGCCCGCGCGGGCGCCCACCTCCCGCAGGGTCACGGCGTCGGGGCCGCCGGTGTCGAGCAGCTCGGCCGCCGCGCGGAGCAGGGCCCGCCGGGTCGCGGCGGCGGTCTCGGTGCGTGTCACCACCGGACCAGGGTACTTGACAGCGTCACATGAACGGGGTGACAGTGGTTCGTATGACAGCGTCAGATGAAATGAACGAACTCACGACGAGTATGCGACGGCTCCTCGACCGTGCCGAGATCGCCGACGTCCAGATCCGCTACGCCACCGGCACCGACTCCCGGGACTGGGCGCTCTTCCGGACCTGCTTCACGGACGTGGTCGAGGTCGACTTCAGCGCGGGCTTCGGCCAGCCGGCCGCCCGCCTCCAGGCGGACGACTGGGTCGCCATGACCGCACCGCGGATGGAGTCCTTCACGGCGACGCAGCACCAGATCACCAACCAGGTGGTCACCTTCGACGGCGAGGACCGCGCCACGGGCGTCGCCTACGTCCGGGCCAGCCATCACCTGCCGACCAGCACCGGCGACAGCGACCAGACCGTGTACGGCTCCTACACGAACCAGTTCGAGCGGACGGCGGACGGGTGGCGCATCTGCGCCCTGAAGCTCACACCCCTGTGGATGACCGGGAACTTCGGCATCTTCCAGGCGGCACTGCCGGGCGCGGCCGACGTTACGGCTCCGTGAGCGCGTCGCGCAGGCGGTCGGCCAAGGCTCGCGTCCGACGCCGCACCCGCGCGATCCCCGCCGCGTCGTTGTAGCCGGCGTACGCGGGCCACTCGAAGACGTAGGTCGCCAGCTCCTCCAGCAGGACCGCCCGCCGCAGCGCGTCGGCGTCGGCCGGGGAGCGGGCCAGGTACCCCGCCAGGAGGGTCGGCGGGATCCGCACGCCCGCGGGTGCGGCGCGGACGCTGAGGAACGCCAGGTCCGCCGAGGCCCGCCCGAACCCCGCCGACTGCCAGTCGCAGAGCGCGAGCCCGCGCCCGGAGTGCAGCACGTTCGCCGCGTGGCAGTCCCCGTGGACGAACACCGTCGGCCGGGCGTCGAGCCGCTCCACGATCCGGGCGCGGTGCTCGGGCAGAACGTCAGGCAGGTCCGACGCCCAGAACGCCCGGACCAGCCCGGCGTCCGGCAGAGGTTCGCGCAGCGGGTCGCGCCGGTCCCACGAGCCCTCCGGGAGCGGCGACGAGTGCAGGACGGCGAGCTGTCCGCCCAGCTCCGCCCAGTCCCGGTCGGTCCACGCCGACGCGGGCCGGGCCGCCCCGGCGTCCGACAGGAGGAGCGCGAGGCCCGCCGGGAGGGCCGCCGCGTCGAGCAGCGCGGGCGTCGGTACGGGGAGGGTGGGTGCGACAGCGCGGTAGAAGCGCAGCTCGCGCTCCGCCGCCGCGACGGCCCACGCCCCCAGAGCGACGGGCGTGACCTTGAGGTATGCGGGCGCTCCCGCGGCCGTCCGCACCTGGTGGACGCCCGCCCCGGACCGCGCCTCGGCGGACGCCGGTGCGCCGGTGGGGGTGACGCCGAACGCCGTCAGCGCCGCGCCGAGCAGGTCAGCGGGCATCCGCGCGGGCCAGGAACTCGTCCGCCGCCCGCCGGGTGCGCAGCCGGTGGAACGTCAGGTGGGCGTTGGCCGGGTCGGCCATGGCCGCCCCGTACCGCGCCGGGTGCTTCCGGAGCTCCGCCCACGACCACCGGAGGATCGAGCCCGCCGCCCACGGCACGAGCACCTCGCGCCAGGGCTGGCGGTTCCCGGTACCGGGCCAGAGCTCCTCCTGGCTCAGCGCCAGCCGGAAGGACCGCCCGTACACCTGCGCGAGCACCGTCGGCGCCGGCGGGTCGATCCAGACGACGGTGTCGGCACGTGCCCAGACCGCGTCCCGCACCACGGAGTAGTTGCCGTCCACGACCCAGAGGTCCGTGGCGACCGCCCGCCCCGCGTCGCGCGCGAAGTCCGCGCGCGGCCTCCACCCCGGGCCCCAGTGCAGCGCGTCGAGCTCCACGTACGGCGCCCCGAGGCGCTGCGCCAGCCGGCGCGCGAACGTGGACTTGCCCGACCCCGACGCTCCGACCACCGACACCCTGCGCACCGCGCCACGGTAGCGGAAGCCTCCGACACGGGGCGGCCGGTCCAGATTCCATCCGAAGAAATCGAGGTTGACCTGCACAGTTGTCTTGCGCTTGCCCCCGGGGATGGGCTGGACTGGTGCCGCGCCCACCGGCGTGCGCTCTCTGTGTCACCGATCGAGCCCACAACACCCATGACGGCAGCTCTGAAGGAGAAAACGATGCCCAACAACGCGGCGACGCGCGCGGAGAGATTCGCGTCAGGCATGGCGGCCCTCGACTCCATCCACGACGACGCCGGGCACGGCGTCATCGAGTCCCTGGCGGACATCGCGCCGGAGCTCGGGCATCAGATCGTCGCGTGGGGCTACGGGGACATCCTCTCCCGGCCCGGCCTCGAGCCCCAGCAGCGCCAGCTCGTCACGCTCGGCATCCTCACGGGGATGGGCGGCAGCGACGCGCAGCTCGAGGTGCACATCGGTGCCTCGCTCAACGTGGGCCTCACCCCGCAGCAGATCATCGAGGTCTTCCTGCAGAGCGCCGTGTACTGCGGCTTCCCGCGCGCCCTCAACGCGGTCGCCGCCGCACGCAAGGTGTTCGCCGAGCGCGGTCTGCTGCCGCTGGACTGAACGGTCCCGCCGACGGCGCCGCGCCGGCGCCGTCGGCTACGGCTGAGGGCTCAGCCCCGGCCGATGCGCCGGCGCGGGTCCAGGCCGGAGTCGGCGAGGCTCGCGACGGTCGCGCCCGGCCCCAGTACGCGTTCGGCCCGCAGGTCGTGCACGACGGCGCGGAGCAGCCCCGGCAGGAAGTCCCGCCCCCGCCGGACGCACCACGGCAGCCCGGCCCGCACCAGCCAGGTCAGGCGCTGCCCCGGTCCCGGCGGGTCGGGCGCCGCGGGCAGGACACCGTCCGGCGCGTAGCCGGCATCGAGGGCCGCCAGCGCGGCACCCACGGCCAGTGCCAGACGGCGGTGCCCGGCCGGTGACGGGTGCACCCGGTCCACGTGCCAGGCCCTGGCCCCGGCGGGCGCGATCGCCGCGGCGGCGTCGACCACGACCACGCGCCCGGCCACCTCCTCCGCCACCCTGTCCACCGCCGCGTTGATCGCTGCCACCCGCCGCCGCATCACGCGCCGCACCAGGCGCGGCGCGAGCTCGAACAGGCCGATCACCGGCAGCCGCACGAGCACCACGTCGGCGCCCGCGCGCCGCAGCTCGTCGACGCACCGCCGCAGGTCGAGGAGGGTGAGCCGCGCGTCGAAGTCGCTGCGCAGCACGTCGTTGCCGCCCACCAGCAGGGTCGCGAGCCCGGGCCGCAGCGCGAGCGCGGCGGAGAGCTGGACGTCCGCGACGTCGCGGGAGCGGGCGCCGTTGGTGGCGAGGTTCGTGAACGTGTCCACGCCGAGCACAGCGGCGAGGTGCGCGGCCCAGCCCGGGCCGTGCGCGGCGTCCGGACCGACCGTGTCACCCACGCCCACGGTGATCGAGTCACCGAGGGCCACCAGCCGGTCGCGTCCCGCCGCCGTCATCTCACCGGCGTCCCACGTCCAGCCCCGCGTCGGGCCGCAGGTCGTAGGCCCGGCGGGAGTGCAGCTCCATCATGGCGTCGCCGGTGGCGCTCCAGGGGAAGAGCTCGGCCCGGGCCCGGGCGGCCTTGCGCCGCTCGTCGACGTCGCGGTCGAGCACCTCGTGCAGGGCGAGGGCGAGGGCGGCCGGGTCGGGCGCGGCGGCGGCCCCGGCGGTGCCGACCACCTCGGGCAGCGCGCTGGTCGAGCTGCACACGACCGGGGTCCCGGAGGCCAGCGCCTCCAGCGCGGCGAGCCCGAAGGTCTCGATGGGGCCGGGCGCGACGACCACGTCCGCGGCGGCCAGCAGGGTCGCGAGCCTGTCGCGGTCCCGGACGAACGAGAGGAAGCGGTGCGGGACGCCCGCGGCCTCGGCCCGGCGGCGCATCGCCGGCAGCAGCGGTCCCGCGCCGGCGACGACGAGCCGCACCGGGCGGCCGTCGCGCACGAGCTGGGCCGCGGCGTCGATCGCGAGGTCGGGCCGCTTCTCCGTGGACTGCCTGCTGGCGAGCACGACGAGGGCCGTGCCGGGCGGCGCGTACTCGGCGCGGGCCTGTGCGGACCAGCGGTCGGGCCGGAACCGTTCGAGGTCCACCCCCAGCGGCACCCGGTAGAGCGGGGGGAGGGCGACGCCGCGGGACCGGGCCGCGAGGCGTTCCACCTCGCCCGCGGCGAACTGCGTGGTGGCGACCAGCCGGTCGAAGCGGGGCAGGGTGAGGCCGTTGTACCAGTCGGCGAGCCGCGGCGTGACGGCGGCGCCCGCCCCGGCGGCGGGCCGGCCGTCGGCGGCGCCGGGGATCCAGGAGCGCAGCACGCCGTCGACCCGCTCGTGCAGCATCATGAGCGACGGCACACCCGCCTCGCGGGCCCAGTCGCCGAGGCCGGCGAGCGTGGTGCGGTCGCTCACCTCGAGCCGGTCGGGGGCGATCGTCTCGAGCAGCCCGCGCATCTTGCCGGGCTGCACCACGGCGCGGTAGCCGCCGGAGAACGGCACGCGCGGCGCGGCGAGGCTCACCACGCGCACCCCGTCCACGAGCGAGACCGCGTCCCGGCGCCCCGGCACCACGAGCACGGGTTCGTGCCCCCGGGCGAGGTACTGCCCGGCCATGGCGTGCATGGCGGTCCGGATGCCTCCGGACCGGGGGCTGTAGAAGTTCGCTACGTGGACGATCCTCAACTCATACCTCCGCCGATCCGGCTCTCGCGTGCACCCGGACCGCGTCCTCGTAGTGCACCATGAGCTCGGAGCAGATGTCGTGCCAGGTACGGCGCTCGGCACGGTCGCGGGCCGAGGCGCCGAAGGCGCGCCGCTTGCGCTCGTCGCCCACCAGGTCGACGACGCGGGCGCGGAGCGCCTCGTGGTCACCTGGAGGGTACAGCCAGCCGTCGTGCGAGTGCCGGACGATGTCCAGCGGGCCGCCCGCGGCGGGGGCCACGACGGGGACGCCGCTCGCGTGCGCCTCCTGCAGCGTCTGGCCGAAGGTCTCCAGCTCGCCCGGGTGCACGAACACGTCGAGGCTCGCCATGGCCCGGGACAGCTCGGCGCCCCGCAGCAGGCCGGTGAAGTGCGCCTGCGGGAGCACCCGCTCCAGGTCCTCCCGCTCCGGCCCGTCGCCCACGACGACCAGGCGCACGCCCGGCAGGTCCTGCACCACGCGCAGCGCCTCGACCTGCTTCTCCGCGGCCAGCCGGCCCACGTAGCCCACGAGGATCTCGCGGCCCGCGCCGACGGCGCGCCGCCAGGCCTCGTCCCGGAACTGCGGGTGGAACGCCTCCGTGTCCACGCCGCGGCCCCACAGCCGCAGGTTCGGGATGCCGTGCTCCTGGAGCTGCCGCATGGTCGCGGTGGACGGGGCGAGCGTCATCGTCGCGCGCTCGTGGATGTCCTTGACCCGCTTCCACAGGAGCGGCTCGAAGCCGCCCAGGCCGTAGCGCGCCGCGTAGCCGGGCACCTCGGTCTGGTAGACGGCGACGCTCGGCAGCCGGAGCCGTTCGGCGGCCAGGATGCCGCGCCAGCCGAGGATGAACGGCGACGCCAGGTGGATCACGTCGGGCGCGAACGTCGCCAGCGTGCGCTCGGTGCGCCACTTCTTGCCCACGACGAGCCGCACGTCGGGGTACCCGGGGAAGCCGATGGAGCCCAGCTCGACCACCGGTGCGCCGCTGACGAAGGGCGGGACGTGCCCGACGGACGCGTCGGCGTCGGGCGCGAGGACCATGGCCTGGTCCCCGCGCTCCTGCAGGTGCTCGAGAACGCGCAGGACGGAGTTGGTGACTCCGTTGACCTGCGGCAGGAAGCTTTCCGCGACGATGGCTACGCGCACGTCACGAACCTGCCGGTCGTCGGTGGCCGGTCAGCGGATTCCATGCGGCGATCCGGGGAACGGGCGGCGTCAAGTCGGTAACCGCTGCACAGGATGTCACGATCCCGACCGTAGCGGAGACCGGGCGTCAACGCGGTCGCGACACCGTCCGGCGGGTGCGTGCGAGCTGGACCAGCCGCACGACGGCACCCACCAGCAGCGCCACGAGCAGGGCGTTGCGCACGGCGCCGACGGTCGTGGCCAACGGCCAGCCGCCGAGGAACTCGCCGTACCGGATCGGGTAGACCTCCATGGTCAGGCGCGCGACGATCAGCGTGCCGAGCGCCGGCAGGAACCACGTGCGCCGGGTGCCCTGGCTGCGGCTGCCCAGCGCGATGGCGGCCGCCAGCGGCGGGCCGATCCAGGCGACGAACTGCGGCGACCCCACCTTGTTGAAGACGATCAGGGCGAGCAGCTCCGCGGTGGCGCCCAGCAGCAGGATGTCGCCGACGCGGTCGGGCCGGCGTCGCGCCGTGAACCAGACGAGCGCCGCGAGCAGCAGCGCGGCCACGGGGAGGGCGACGTCGAGCGCCTGGGCGACGGCGTCCGGCCCGGCGCCCAGCACCTCGTACGTGTAGATGACGTCGTCGTACTCGACCTGGATGGTGGGGTCCCACAGGCGGGCCACCGTGAACGGCGTGGCGGCGACGGCCTCGACCTGGAGCTGCCGGTCGCCCTGCTCGCCGAACACGTCGAGCACGTTGTCCTGCCCGCCGCCCGCGATCGCGACGCCGACGACGACGGCGGTCACCGCCGCGCCCGGCAGCACCACGTTCCGCAACAGCTCCTTGAGGTTCGACGCCGTCGCGGCGAGCACGAGGGCCACCGCGCCCGGGGCGATCTTGATCCACGCGCCCACCGTGGCCAGCGTCATCGCGAGCGCGGGGCGGCGGACGGCGACGAGCAGCGCCACCAGGATGATCGGCGCGAGCAGACCGTCGAGCCGGCCGATCCAGATGGGGCCGAGCGCGGCGAGGAAGGCGAGCCAGAACCACACGCCCGCGGACCCGTGGGGGCGCGCCCGGCCGAGCACGGCCACCGCGACGCCGTTGGCGATCGTGACCAGGCCCATCCACACCCAGGAGTAGGCGTCGGTGGACCCGGTGAGCAGGGCGGGAACCAGCATGGGCCCCAGGGCGCCCAGCGGGTACACCCAGTCGTAGCCGAAGACCGGCCACCACCCCTGGCCCATGCCGGTGCGGACCCACCACTCGTACAGGCCCACGTCGCCGAGGATCTGCCCCCCGAAGACCCAGGCCTGCAGGATGATCCAGGCGTGGACGACGGCGAAGCCGACCCACAGGGCGGGCCACGAGGAGAGCACGCGGACGGTGGACCGCAGGACGTCCCTGCGCCCGGTCCGGGGCGTTGTCGACATGTCAGACGGGCTCGGCACGGGCCACATCCTTGCACTGATCGACGGCGGCGTCGGCGGCCGGCCACGAGGTCTTCAAGTTCGGCTGTTCGCGTTATAGAGTTCGGACACCCGAACTTCTGGAGCCCACATGTCTCGCACCGTCGCCGAGCCTCGTGCCGGCCGCGCCCGTCTGATCGCCCTGCTCGGACCCGCGTTCGTCGCGGCCATCGCCTACGTGGACCCCGGCAACGTCGCCGCGAACCTCACGGCGGGCGCGCGCTTCGGCTACCTGCTCGTCTGGGTGCTCGTCGCGGCCAACGCCATGGCGGTGCTGGTCCAGTACCTCTCCGCCAAGCTCGGCGTGGTGACCGGGCGCTCGTT
The DNA here is from genome assembly GCF_024171955.1 of Promicromonospora thailandica. Lineage (GTDB taxonomy): Bacteria > Actinomycetota > Actinomycetes > Actinomycetales > Cellulomonadaceae > Promicromonospora > Promicromonospora thailandica. The sequence continues at coordinate 64,583 of NZ_JAMTCS010000012.1, forward strand.
GCCGGAGGTGCTGGGGGACCGGCTGCCCCGCCGGGCACGGCTCGCGTACTGGGCGCAGGCGGAGGTGGTCGCCGCGGCGACCGACCTGGCCGAGGTGATCGGCGGCGCCATCGCCCTGTACCTGCTGTTCGGTGTGCCGCTCGTGCTGGGCGGCGTCATCACCGGCGTGGTGTCGCTGCTCGTGCTGGCGGTGCAGCAGCGCAGAGGGCAGCGCGCGTTCGAGGCCGTGGTGACCACGCTGCTCGCGGTGCTGACGGTCGGCTTCTGCGCGGGCCTCTTCTTCTCCCCGCCGGACCCGGCGGGGATGCTGGCGGGCCTCGTGCCGCGCCTGGCGGGCGCCGACTCCGTGCTGCTGGCCGCCTCGATGCTCGGCGCCACCGTGATGCCGCACGCCATCTACCTGCACTCCTCGCTCGCCCGCGACCACCTGCACGCGCCGGGCACCTCGGTGTCCCGCGTGCTGCGTGCCACCCGGGTCGACGTGGTGCTGGCGCTCGTGCTGGCGGGCAGCGTGAACATCGCGATGCTCCTGCTCGCCGCCGCGAACCTGGAGGGCCGTGCGGGTACCGACACCATCGAGGGGGCCCACGCCGCCATCGCGGGCACCCTGGGGCCGGTGGTGGGCGTGCTGTTCGCGGTCGGGCTGCTGGCCTCCGGGCTCGCGTCGACGTCGGTGGGCGCCTACGCGGGCGCCGAGATCATGTCCGGCCTGCTCAAGGTGCGGGTGCCCCTGCTGACCCGCCGGCTGGTCACCCTGCTGCCCGCCATCCTGCTGCTGATGACCGGCATATCGCCCACCTGGCTGCTCGTGGTGAGCCAAGTGGTGCTGAGCTTCGGCATCCCGTTCGCGATGATCCCGCTCGTCCGGGTCACCCGGGACAGGGGGCTGCTGGGCGAGCACCGCAACGGCGCGATCACCCAGGCGCTGGCCTGGGTGATCGCGGGCGTCATCGTCGCGCTCAACGTCACGCTGCTCTGGCTCACGTTCACGGGCTGAGCGGCTCCGGCACCACCTCGCCGGACGCCGCGAGCGTCGCGGCCAGGGACGCCGCGATGGTGACGCCGGCCAGCCGCTCCTCGGCCGCGCGCTCCGCGTCGCGGTAGACCTCGCCGAGGGTGGACCCGATGCTGCGGCCGATCGGGCAGTCCGGGGACGGCGGCGAGGTGTGCAGGCCGAACAGCGGGCCGTCGTCCAGGGCGTGCCGCACGTCGGCCAGGGTGATCTCGTCGGCGGGCCGGGCGAGTGCCCAGCCCGCGTTCGTCCCGCGCCGCGACGTCACCAGGCCGGCCTCCTTGAGGCGACCCAGGAGCCGGCGGATGACCACCGGGTTGGTCCGGACGCTGCCCGCGACACCGTCGGAGGTCGCCGGACCGTTGCCCCGACGTGCGTGCAGCTCGACCCACTCCAGCGCGTGGACGGCGAGCGTCAGGCGGGAGTTCGCGCTCACGCGCTCGCCTCGGGGACCGGCGCGCCCTTGATGAGCTTGGCGGTCGCCCAGGCCGACCCGACGTTGGTGCGGCCCGGCTGCTTCTCGAGCAGCTGCCGGTAGAAGTCGAACGCGTCGACGGAGGTCGCCGCCGTCTCGTCCACGTCGCGCAGGTACCGGATGGTCGCGTCGAGGTCGGCAGGCGAGTTGTCGTTCTGCGGCTGCTTGTGCCCGCTGACCACGTGGGCGGGGTGGAGACTCCGCAGCCGTTCCAGGGCATCGATCCAGTTCAGGCGGCTCGCTGGTGTCGTCTCGGTGAGGTAGGGGTAGGTGGCGTTGTAGACCACGTCGCCGCCCACGAGCAGGCCCAGGGCTGGGACCCACAGGACCGTGCTCCCCTCGGTGTCGGTGTGACCCACCTCGATCGCGCGCAGCTCGTTGCCCTCGAGCTCGAAACGGTCGCCGTCGAGGACCTCCGGGAGCTCCACGGGCGGGATCTGCCCGGGGAAGAGCTTCTCCCAGAACCCGTCGAGGTAGGCCGGGTCGGCCTGGGCGCGCAGCCCGGCGAGCGTGCCCTTCGTGGCCAGGAACCGGGCTTCCGGGAATGCGGCCCGGAGCTGTCCGATCCCGAACGCGTGGTCGCCGTGGCCGTGCGTCACGTACACCGCGGCGAGCGTCCTGTCGTGCGCGCGGACCCACTCGATCAGGCGGTCGTTCTGCTCGGTGGTGGTGAACGTGTCGACCAGGACGGCGTCGCGCTCACCCCAGATCAGCGTGGCGCTGTTCGCCACCCAGCGCAGGTCGCCGCCACCCTCCGGCAGGTCGCGGGTGACCCCCTCGCGGCGTTCGGTCATGACCTCGTAGTGCAGCTCGTTCGACATGGTGCCGACTCCTCTCGTGCACCTCCAACGTAACCAAAATGATTACACCGGGCAACCTGGTCACCTTGTGCTGCTGCTCACGGCACCAGGTACGTGACGTCCCCGTTCGAGCTGCGGATCCGGACGGTCCGGTCGGCGTCCGGGTCGGTGGGGCCGTCGATGGTCTCCCGGCCGTTCGACGTCTCGATCGTCAGCGCCACCGGCTCGTCGTCACCCGTCACGGTGACGTCGCCGTTGCTGGTCTGCGCGTCGACGTCGCCGCCCACCCCGGAGACCTCCACCGAGCCGTTGCTGCTGCGGACCGACGCGTCGCCGGTCACCTCCTCGACCGTGACCCGGCCGTTGCTGGTGCCGCCGGTGACGGTGCCGTCGACGTCGCGCACGGTGAGGTCGCCGTTCGAGCTCGAGACCTCGACGTCCGACCCCGCGCCCGTCACGGTGACGTCGCCGTTGCTGGACCGGGCGAACAGCGAGCCCGCCACGTCCGTGGCCTCGACCTCGCCGTTGCTCGTGTGGAGCGTGACCTCGCCGGCCAGGCCGCCGGCCACGACGTCGCCGTTCTCGGTGCGCACCACGACCTCCGTGCCCGCGGGCAGGGTCACGTCGAGGTCTCCGGAGCAGCGGGGCAGGAAGACCGACCACCCGCACCGGTGCGTGACCTCGAGCCGGTCGCCCGACTCCTCGGCGGAGTACCGGGGCTCGCGCAGGCCGCTGTGCGCGACGGCATCGACCTCGACGTCGCCCTCGGCGGCCGTCACGGTCACGTCGCCGTCGGTCACCAGCTCCACGGTGCCGACGGCGTCATAGGTGTGGTGCGACGTCGTGGTCTCCGACATGGCCAGGTCCACGAGGAACAGCGCGCCGAACCCGACGGCGACGACGCCGAGCAGCACGCCGAGCGTCGTCAGCACCCGGGCGGTCGCGCCGCGTCGTGGCGAGCCGTAGCCGGCGTCCTGCACGGCGGGGGTGGCAGGTTCCGGGACGATGGGCTGGGTCATCAGCGGGTTCCGTTCTGGTCGAGCCAGCGCAGCACGGCGAGCACCCGGCGGTGGTCGTCGGCGGCCGGCGGCAGGCCGAGCTTCATGAACAGGTTGGTGACGTGCTTCTCGACGGCGGGCAGGCCCACCACGAGGCGGTCGGCGATGGCGGCGTTGGACCGGCCCTCGGCCATGAGCGCGAGCACCTCGCGCTCACGGCGGGTCAGCACGTCGAGGTCGGAGCCGGGGTGCCGGGCGATGATCTGCGTGACGACCTCCGGGTCCACGACCGTGCCTCCCGCGGACACCCGCGCCACGGCGTCGAGGAACTCGTCGACGTCGGCCACGCGGTCCTTGAGCACGTAGCCCAGCCCGCGCGCGCCGCGCGCGAACAGCTCGGACGCGTAGCTCTGCTCCACGTACTGCGACAGCACGAGCACGGGCAGGTCGGGGTGCAGGCTGCGCAGGTGCACCGCGGCGCGCAGGCCCTCGTCCGTGTGCGACGGCGGCATCCGGACGTCGGTGACGAGCAGGTCGGGCAGCACGGCGTCGGCCCGGCCGAGCGCCGTGACCATGCTGTCGGCGGTGACGTGGCCCGTCACCTCGTGCCCCTCGGCGGTCAGGAGCCGGGTGAGGCCGTCCAGGAGGAGGACGGAGTCCTCCGCGATCACGATGCGCACGGCACCTCCACGGTCAGGCGGGTGCCCGCGCCGGGCGGGCTGTCGAGCTCGAACGTCCCGTCGAGGGCGGCGACGCGGCCGCGCAGGCCCTCGAGCCCGCTGCCGGGGGACGCCGCGGCGCCGCCCCTGCCGTCGTCGGACACCGTGACGCGCAGGCGGGGCGGGTCGGCGTCGGGCACGATCGCGGCCCGCACGCGGGCCGTGCCCGCGCCCGCGTGCTTGGCGACGTTCGTCAGGGCCTCGGCGACGACGAAGTACGCGGCGGCCTGCGCGGCCGAGCCGGCGGGGGTGAGGTCGCCCTCGACCTCCACCTCGACCGGCACGGGGCTGCGCCCGGCGAGGGCCGAGAGGGCCGCATCCAGGCCGCGGTCGGCCAGCACCGCGGGATGGATGCCGCGCACCAGGTCACGCAGCTCCCCGAGGGTCTCCTTGATCTCGCGGTGCGCGAGCTCGAGGGCCGCGACGGCGTGCTCCGGGTCCTTGTCGGCCAGACGCCGGGCCACGCCCAGCTCGACGCCGAGGGCCACGAGGCGCTGCTGGGCGCCGTCGTGCAGGTCGCGCTCGATGCGGCGCCGCTCCGTGTCGGCGGCCGAGACGGCGGCGGTCCGTGACTCGGTGAGCACGACCGCGCGCTCCCGGGCGGTGTGCGCGGCGGCCTCGGCCACCCGCGCCTCCTGCTCCGCGGCGAGCGCGCGGGCCTCGGCCTCCTGCGCGACGGAGGGGCCCAGGAGCGCGTGCGCCGTGCGCACCACGAGGAAGGAGCCGTACTGCGCGACGGCGGCAGCCGACCACAGGGCCACGAGAGCGCCGGCCAGTGCCAGGGTGACCGTCGCGGGCCAGGCCAGCCCGGTCCAGCCCGCGACCACGCTGTCCCGGCCGACGACCGCGAAGGCGACCGCGGCGACCGCGGCCGACGCGAGGGCGGCGACCACGGCGAAGAAGAGGGTGCAGACGAGCAGCAGGACCAGGGCGTACAGGGCCGCGGCCCAGGCCCGGCCGTCCCGGATCGGCCCCCACAGGCGGCCCCACCGTCCGCCGCGGTCCACGGGTGCCGCCGGTGCGGGCACCAGCACGCCGACCTGCGTCAGGATGCGTTCCCGCTCGGCCGCGGCGAAGGCACGGGCCGCCACGAGGAGCAGCGCCAGGAGGGGGAGGCCCAGGCCGAGCACGGGCACGAGCGCGGCCGCGACGACCACGAGGATCCACAGGACGAGTCCGGCCGTCAGGGACCAGAGCCAGCCCACGGCGAGAGCGGCGACGGCGCGCGCCGTCGCCGGGTCGAACGGGGCCCTGAGGAACGCGGCGCCCGACACGAGCGCGGGCGCCGTCCGGTCCTCGAGGCTGAGCGGCGCGGGGGCCGCGCCGTCTGCGCTGGTCATGGATCTGACCCTAGGCGGACGGGCGGCCCCGGCACATGCTGGTGCCCCACGGGGTGGGGGTGGGGTTACCCCTACGCGAACGCGCTGGTGCCCGTGATCTCGCGCCCGATGATGAGGGCCTGCATGCTCTCGGTGCCCTCGTAGGTGTGCAGGGCCTCGATGTCGGCGAAGTGCCGGGCCACGCGGTTCTCCAGCAGGATGCCGTTGCCGCCGAGCAGGTCGCGGGCGATGGCCGCGACCTCGCGGGCGCCGCGCGTGCACGTGTACTTGGCGAGCGACGCCTGCGGGCCGCTGAGCTGCTCGGCCTCGTCGAGGCGCGTCATCTGCTTCACGAGCAGCTGCATCTGCGTGATGATCGAGAGCATCTTCGTCAGGCGCTCCTGGACCATCTGGCTCGCGGCGAGCGGGCGGCCGAACTGCACGCGCTGCTTCGAGTAGGCCACGGCGGCCTCGTAGCACGCGATCGCCTGCCCGACGGCGCCCCACGCGACCCCGAGCCGGGTCGCGAACAGCACGCGGCCGGTGTCCTTGAAGGACCGCGACCGCGGCAGCAGGTTCTCGGCCGGCACGAACACGTCGTTCAGCACGATGTGCGCCTGGTGGATCGCGCGCAGGGACACCTTGCCCTGGATCGTCGTGGCCTCGTAGCCGGGCGAGTCCTGCGGCACGATGAAACCGTGCACCTGGCCGTCCTCGCCACGGGCCCACACCACGGAGATGTCACCGATCGAGCCGAAGCCGATCCACTTCTTCTCGCCGTTGATGACGTAGCCCTCGACGCCGTCGCGGGTCTCCTTGACCGCGGAGGTCTCCAGGCCGACGGAGTCCGAGCCGTGCGTGGGCTCGGTGAGCGCGAACGCGCCGAGGATCTCGCCGCGGGCCATGGGGCCCGCGTACTTCTCGATCTGCTCGTCCGAGCCGAGCATGACGATCGAGCGCAGTGCGAGACCGCCCTGGACGCCGCAGATGGTCGTCACCGAGCCGTCGCCGCGTGACATCTCCATGGCGGCGAGCCCCTCGGCCATCTTGGAGATCTTCGGGAATCCCGGCACGTCGACGCCGTCGCGCAGGAAGTCCAGCTCGGCCATGCGCTTGACCAGGTCCATCGGGACCTCGTAGCGCTCCCAGTAGCCGTCGATGACCGGCAGGACCTCGTCCTGCACGAAGCTGCGGACGGCGAGCTGCCAGGCCCGCTCCTCCTCCGTGACGTCGGCGAAGGCGCCGGCGAAGTCGATGTCGAGCGGTTGCGAGACGTCGTAGGCGGGCGCCGTCACCCCGGGGGTCTGAGTCATGCCTCCCATGGTGCTCCGGTACCGGATCTCAGGTCAAGCGATACCCCGTCTCACGCGCAGGTTCGGCCGTGGGCCCAGGGCTGGGGGCTGGTGCGCACCCGCTCGCCCGACGCCGCGGCGCGTCGCACCTCGAGCTGGAGGTACTGGTCCTGCGCCGCCTCGGCCACGGAGTACGGCGGCGTCGCGCCGTGCAGCACGTGGTCGGCCATGTCGGCGACGATGCGCGCGATCGACAGCTCGTCGTCCGGCAGGCGGGCCGGGCGGAAGGCGTTGCGGTACAGCCACTGCCCGTCGAGCGTGTAGCCGCGCAGGAACATCCCCTCGTGGCTGCCCGCCCCGCCCGCGGCCACCCGTTCCAGCACGGAGCGCCGCGGCTGCCCGTCCGCGCCGACGTACCGGACGACGTCGTCCCGCAGCTCGCCGCGCTCGCCGCGCACCAGCAGCGCTGGGGAACGCACCCAGGAGCGGTACTGGACGTCGTCGAACTCGTAGGTGCCGAGGCGGCCGCCGAGGTCGAGCCACGCGGTGGCGTGCACCGTGTCGACGAGGGCGAGGTCCTCCGGGTCGCCCGAGCGGCTCGGGCTCGGCAGCACGCGGCGCACGTCCCGGCGGGCCGTGATCTCGGCGTCCTCGAACGTGATGCCGAGGGCCCGGCGCAGCACGCTGAGCCCGTGGTAGTCGTGCGCGACGGCGACGTGCGCGTCCGTCACCGGGCCGAGCAGGCCGGACGCCGCGACCGCGAGCTGCGCCTCGACCAGCGGCTCCAGGTGGTACTGCTCGGCGACGTGCACGCACGCGCCGTCGTCCACGAGCCGCTGGAGCGCGGCCAGCTCCTCGACCGTGCCGGCCGCGGGCGTCTCCGTCAGCACGGGGACGCCCGCAGCGGCCAGGTCTCGGATCACGGGCTGGGCGGCGCCGGCCGGCAGCGTCAGCACCACGAGGTCGGGATGCCCGCCGTCGAGCAGCTCGGGCACCGAGGCGTAGGCCGGCGCCGGGAGGCCGGGCAGGCCCGCCGCCGGCAGCCCCCGGGCGGCGAGCTCCGCCCGGTCGGCCGCGTTGCGGGTGGCGACCCCCGCCACCTCGAAGCGGTCGGGCAGAGCATGCAGCACCCGCAGCACGGTGCGGGCGCGAAAGCCCGACCCGACGATCCCGACCCGTGCCCTGCGCTCCAGTGCGTCCACGAGCGCCGACGCTACGCGATCACGCCGTGGCCGGGCTCACCCGTCCGGCCGCGACGGCCTCGCGGCGGCTGATGCGCCACCACGTGACGAAGCCGACCAGCGTAAACGCCCCGTAGATGACGTACATCAGCGCGGTCGCCCAGTACCCGGCGGAGAACAGGAGCGGCACGCCCACCAGGTCGACGGCCACCCAGATCAGCCAGAACTCGACCCAGCCCTTGGCCATGCCGTAGGTGGCGAGCACGGAGCCCACGAAGATCCAGGCGTCGGCCCAGACCGGCTCGTAGGAGCCCAGCGCCCGGAAGAGCGGGGTGAGCAGCAGCGTGCCGGCGAGCATGCCGGTCACCAGGCCCACCCGGGCACGCCACGAGGCCCAGACCGGGTGCACGGCGACGGTGCCGACGCCGCCGACGCGCTGGGTCTGCCGCCAGCGGTACCAGCCGTAGACGGAGACCGCGATGAACATGATCTGCCGGGCGGCCTGGCCCAGCATGTCGGCCCGGCCGGTCTCGCCGAACCAGGAGCCCATGAACACGGTGAACAGCACGATGTTGCCGACGATGCCCACCGGCCAGGCCCACACCTTGCGACGGAGCCCGCCGAGCGCCGAGGCCAGGCCGAACAGGTTGCCGACGACCTCACGCCAGTAGATCTGCTGGTCGCCGACCAGGAACGTCGCGTCGTAGGCGGCGCGGAACCAGTCCATCTCTCATCCCTCCGAAGTCCGCACACGGGGACTCCGGGGTGAGGTCGGCGCGCCACGACGGCGCCGACGACGGCACGCGGCCGATCCCGGCGCGCGCCGCACGTGCTTCCTCCCATCCGGACTTTCACCGTCGGTCCTGGAGTTCCACCAGGTCAACCAGGTTCCTCTGCCGAGGAGACCCGGGTCGCGGACTGTCACCGCCGGCTCGGAATTTCACCGACCCCGGAGCACGTGTGCAACTGCTGCTGCACGATGTCTAGCGGAACACAAAATGCCACGGCCGCATTCCCGGCCCGGCCGGTCCCTAGACCAGGGCGTCGCGCACGGCGCGGGCGACCTCGTCGGGCCCGGCCTTGCCGTCGACCACGGTGACGACCACGCGCCGCGCGACGGGGGCCGGCTCGCCCGGCAGCGGGCTGCTCGAGCTGCCCAGCACGGCCGCCCGCCGCAGGTCGGCGAACGCCTCCTCCAGCTCGGGCCGCAGGTCGAGCGACGGCGTGCGCAGCCAGCGCCGCAGGATCGCGTTGTGCACGGCGACCACGGACGCCGCGAACGCTATCGACGCCGTGGACGTCGAGCGCTCCGGCGGCAGGGTGTCGCGCAGGTAGTGCGTGAACGCCCGCTCGTAGCGGTGCGTCGTGATGAGCTCGCGGTCGCGCAGCGCCGGCACCTGCTGCAGCAGCGCGTACCGGGCGAGCGACGTCTCGCGCTGGCCCACGTGGTGGTCGAACACCATGCGCGCGGCCCGGCACACCTCGAGGTACGGGTCGACGTCGGGGTCCCAGGCGCGGCCCAGGTCGTGCCCCGCCTCCTCGCTCGCGCGGGCGTCGGGGCGGGTGGCGGCCAGCATGACCACCACCTCCTCGAGCAGCAGCTCGTGGTCGGCGAAGACCACGTCCTCCTTGGAGCGGAAACGGCGGAAGAAGGTGGCGCGGCTGACCTTCGCGGCGTCGGCGATCTCCTCGACGGTGGTCCCCTCGTACCCCTGCCGAGTGAACAGGTCCACCGCAGCGTCGACAGCCTGAGCGTGCGTGTGGGTACGGACGGCGGTCATGCCAGGCAGGCTACCGCGTGCCCCCCGGCCCCCGGGAAGACTCCTTGAGCGAACCGTGACATCCACGATCCTAATTTTCCCGCGGCCCGATCCTGCCGGAGCGGAGTCTGCGCAGGTAGCGCACCTCGCGCACGGCCGTCAGAAGGCCGATCAACCCGGGCACCGCGGCCCACGGATGACCCAGGATCACCCCTACCAGGCACACCAGGAACACCGCCCCGCCGCCCACGACGGTGGCCAGGCTGCCCCAACGGATACCGGTCACGACGGTGAGCGTAGTCTGCAGGGCGTGACCGAGACCCCCGCCCGTCCCGTCGTGGACGTCTACGTCGACCCGATGTGCCCCTACGCCTGGATCACGTCACGATGGGCCCTCGAGGTGGCCCGCGTCCGCGACGTCCAGCTCGGCTTCCGGCTCATGAGCCTCTACCTGCTCAACAAGGACCGGGACATCGACGCCGACTACCGGGCGCGCATCGAGCGCTCCCGCGGCATCGGCCGCATCGCCGCGGCCGTCCAGACCGACCACGGACCCGAGGCCTTCGCCGCGTTCTACACCGCCGCGGGCACGCGCATCCACAACCAGCAGGACAAGGACTTCGACGCCGTGGCCGGCGCGGCGCTCGCCGAGGCCGGCCTGCCCGCCGCGCTCGCCGAGGCGGCCACGTCCGAGCGGTACGACGCGGCGCTCGCGGCCTCCCACGAGGCCGGCATGAAGCCCGTGGGCGACGACGTCGGCACGCCCACCCTGCACGTCGACGGGGTCGCCTTCTTCGGCCCCGTGCTCACCCGCATCCCGCGGGGCGAGGAGGCGGGTGCGCTGTTCGACGCCGCCGTGGCGCTGGCGCGCTACCCGTACTTCTACGAGCTCAAGCGGTCGCGGACCACCACGCCCCAGTTCGACTAGCACCAGAGGAACCATGACTCTCGACCTGCGCATCTTCATCGAGCCCCAGCAGGGCGCCACGTACGACGACCAGCTCGCCGTGGCCCAGGCCACCGAACGGCTGGGCTTCAGCGCGTTCTTCCGCTCCGACCACTACCTCGCGATGGGCCGGGAGGGGCTGCCCGGCCCCACGGACTCGTGGCTCACGCTCGCCGGCATCGCGCGCGAGACCTCGACGGTGCGGCTCGGCACCCTCGTCTCCTCGGCCACGTTCCGCCTCCCCGGCGTGCTCGCCATCCAGGTGGCCCAGGTGGACCAGATGTCAGGCGGGCGCGTGGAGCTCGGGCTCGGCACCGGCTGGTACGCCGCCGAGCACGCGGCCTACGGCATCCCGTTCCCGGACAAGCGGTTCGGCATCCTCGAGGAGCAGCTCGCCGTCGTCACCGGCCTGTGGGGCACGCCCGTCGGCGAGACGTTCTCGTTCTCGGGCGAGCACTACCAGCTCGTCGACTCCCCGGCCCTGCCCAAGCCGGCGCAGCAGCACATCCCGCTGGTCGTCGGCGGCGGCGGGCCGCGGCGCACGCCCGCCCTCGCGGCGCGCTACGGCGACGAGTACAACCAGTCCTTCCCGGCCATCAGCGACATCGGCCCGCGGATCAAGGTCATCGAGCAGGCGCTGGCCGACGCCGGGCGCGAGCCCGGGTCGATGGTCCAGTCGGTGGCGCTCGTCGCCGCCGTCGGGCAGGACGAGGCGGAGTTCACGCGCCGCGCCGCCGCGATCGGGCGCGAGCCCGGGGAGCTGCGCGAGCACGGCATCGCCGGCACCGTCGCCGAGGCCGTGGACCGGCTCAAGGCGCTGGAGGCCGAGGGCGTGCAGCGGGTCTACCTCCAGGTGCTCGACCTGGCCGACCTGGACCACCTCGACCTGTTCGCCCGTGAGGTGCGCGCGCAGCTCGGCTGACGCGTTCCGGTCATTCGGTGCGACCCGGTCGCGTGCCGCGCCGGGCCGGGCAAACCTTCCTAGGGTCGTCGTCGGGGCGCCTGCCCCGACGACGAACCGGAGGGCCCATGCAGCGCTTGTCCCGAGCCGTGCGCGCCATGTCCGCGGCGGCGCTCCTCGCCGCCGGGACCCTCGCGGCGGGTCCCGCCGGTGCCGTCACGAACGACCACCGGCGCGGGCCCGACCCGACCGAGCAGAGCATCGAGGCGCCGCTCGGCCCGTTCGACGTCGAGACGTCCGTCGTGACCCGGGCCGATGCCGAGGGCTTCGGTGGCGGCACGGTCTACTACCCCACGGACACGTCCGAGGGCAGGTTCGGCGCCGTCGCCGTCGCGCCCGGGTACCGCTCCTCGCAGGCCGCGATCGCCTGGCTCGGCCCGCGGCTGGCCTCCCAGGGCTTCGTCGTCATCACCATCGACACGCTGAGCACCGCGGACGCGCCCGCGCGGCGCGGCGACCAGCTGCGGGCGGCGCTCGCGCAGCTCCAGGACACCGCCGCGGCGGACAGCGTCGACCCGACGCGGCTCGCCGTGATGGGCCACTCGATGGGTGGCGGCGGCAGCCTGGAGGCCGCCAAGGACGACCCGGGTCTGCGGGCCGTGATCCCGCTGACGCCCTGGAACGCCGACAAGACCTTTCCCGAGGTCACCTCGCCCACGCTGATCATCGGCGCCGAGGACGACGTCATCGCGCCCGTGCGCCGGCACGCGGAGCGGTTCTACGAGACGCTCCCGGCCGACGGCGACCGGGCCTACCTGGAGCTGCGCGACGCGAACCACTCGGCACCGACCGTGCCGGACACGACCGTCGCCCGGTACGGCATCGCGTGGCTCAAGCGCCACGTGGACGACGACGAGCGCTACGCCCGCTTCCTCTGCCCGCCGCCCGCGGCGGACGAGCGGATCAGCGAGTACCGCAGCAGCACCTGCTGACGGACCCTCCGGTCGGCCGGTCTTGACCTGCCGATAAGATCCGCGCGACACATCGCCTGCGAGATCGAGGACAGACCATGCGACTCGGCTGGAAGCTGCACGGAGACGGCGCCCGCATCGCCCCCGGCGAGGTGGTGGCCCCGGACGAGCGGCTGAGCTGGCCGCGCACCATCGGCATCGGCCTGCAGCACGTGGTCGCGATGTTCGGCGCCACGTTCCTGGTGCCGGTGCTCACCGGGTTCGACCCGGCCACCACGCTCTTCTTCTCGGCGCTCGGCACCATCGCGTTCCTGCTGATCACCGGGAACAAGCTGCCCAGCTACCTCGGGTCGAGCTTCGCGTTCATCGCGCCGATCACCGCGGCCACGGCGTCGGGCGGCCAGGCCGTGGCGCTCGGCGGCATCCTCGCGACGGGCGTGCTCCTGGCGCTCGTCGGCGTGGTGGTGCACGTCGCGGGGGCGCGGTGGATCCAGATCGTCATGCCGCCGGTGGTCACGGGCGTGATCGTGGCGCTCATCGGCCTCAACCTGGCGCCGGTGGCGTGGGGTGCGTGCGGCGAGGACGGCGCGTGCACCGGCTTCCAGGCCGCGCCGCTGACCGCGACGGTGACGCTCGCGTCGATCATCCTGATCCAGGTGCTGTTCCGGGGCCTGGTCGGGCGGCTCGCGATCCTGCTCGGCGTGGTGATCGGGTACGTGTTCGCGAGCCTGCGCGGCGAGGTCGACCTCGCCGCGGTGAACAAGGCCGCCTGGGTCGGGCTGCCGCACTTCACCGCCCCGGCGTTCGACCCGGGCGTGCTCGGCCTGTTCCTGCCCGTGGTCCTCGTGCTCGTCGCGGAGAACGTTGGCCACGTCAAGTCGGTGGCCGCGATGACGGGGCGGGACTACGACCACCTCACGGGCCGCGCGCTCCTGGCCGACGGCCTCGCGACCACCCTGGCGGGCGTCGGCGGCGGTTCCGGCACGACGACGTACGCGGAGAACATCGGCGTCATGGCCGCCTCCCGCGTGTACTCCACGGCGGCGTACTGGGTGGCGGCGGTCGGCGCGCTGGTGCTCAGCCTCTCGCCGAAGTTCGGCGCGCTGATCAACTCCGTGCCGCAGGGCGTGCTCGGCGGTGTCACCACCATGCTCTACGGGATGATCGGCATCCTCGGCGCGCGCATCTGGGTCCAGGCGCGGGTCGACTTCTCCGACCCGGTGAACCTCACGACGGCGGCCGTCCCGCTGATCATCGGGATCGCGAACTTCACGTGGGCGGCCGGCGACCTCCAGTTCGGGGGCATCGCGCTCGGCACCGCGGCGGCCCTGGTCATCTACCACGTCATGCGTGTCGTCGGCCGCTGGCGCGGCACCGTCCAGGGCTGAACGCGGACCGGCCGGCCGCGCGAGCTCGCGTGACCGGCCGGCAGGACCCTCAGCAGGTCACGGGCACCAGGTACGGGCCGACGGCGAGTACCGCGTGACCGTCGTGCGCTGCGTACCGTCCGCCAGCTTGTAGCGGATGGTCGCGGCGGCGCGCAGCGGCAGCGTCTGCCCCGCGCCCGAGCACGTCATCCAGTTGGTGTGGTAGGCGCGGTCGCGGTAGTCGAACCACCCGTCGGCGTCCGTCTTCCACGTGCCGCGCAGCTGCTGCCACTTGCCGTCCGCGTAGGCCTGGATCCGCAGGTCGACGGCCAGGACGCTGTAGTTCTTGCCGCCCTCCATGTCCGTGACCATCGCCTCGCCGAAGAAGCGCGGGCCGTCCTTGTACAGGTACATGCAGCTGCGCACCTGCGCGGGCTGGCCGACGCCCGGCTTGCAGGCCCGGTAGTACACCTCCGCGTTCGGCGCCGCGCCGGTGGACGCCAGGCGCGGGGAGGAGGACGCCGGGACGGCCGTGAGCTCGGCGGAGTCGTCGGCCTGGGCCGGGGCGACCGCCGCGAGGGCGGTGGCGATCCCGAGGGCGGCCACGGCGGCAGCGACCCGGTGGAGCCTTCTCATCATTGGTTCTCCTGTCTGGGGCGAGATGTCTCGTCCCGGATTATTTCGGTACCGCGGAGCGGTTCGACACCTAAATCCCGGTATTACCGGGTGAATTGTGGTTTTTTCGCTGAACACGTGTGTAGTCTGCTGAACATGCGTTCAGTCGAACCGGAGGCCCAGGCCGCCGACCGCACCGCCCGCGCCCGGATCCGGGACGCGGCGATCGACCGGTTCGCGGTGGAGGGCTTCGGTACCTCGGTCCGGACCATCGCGGCCGACGCCGGGGTCAGCCCCGGGCTCGTGATGCACCACTTCCGCTCGAAGGACGGCCTCCGGGCCGAGTGCGACCAGTACCTGCTGGCCACGATCCGCCGCCTCAAGCGCGAGAACGTCCGGATCGCGGCCGCCGGGCAGACGTTCTTCCAGCGCTTCGCGTCCGCCGAGGAGAACGCCCCGGTGCTCGGCTACGTGCTGCGTTCCATGCAGGACGGCGGCCCGCTCGCCCGCGAGTTCATCGCCCACATGGTCGACGACGCGGTCGGCTACGCGCGCGAGGGCGTCGCCGCCGGGGCGCTGGTGCCCAGCCGCGACGAGGCGGCCCGCGCCCGCTACCTCACCCTCTCGTCGCTCGGCGCGCTGCTGCTCGAGATGACGCTGGACCCGCCGTCCGACCCCCGCGACCTCGCCGGGATCGTGCGCCGCTACCTGGCCACCAGCTACCTGCCCATGCTGGAGCTGTTCACCGAGGGATACCTCACCTCTCGCCGGGTTCTCGACGAGTACCTCCTGCACCTGCCCGACACGGAAGGCAGCTGACCATGACCGCAGCACCGGCCATCGAGATCCACGACCTGCGCAAGTCGTTCGGCGACGTCCAGGCGCTCGCCGGCCTCGACCTGTCCGTCGGCCCCGGCGAGGTCCGGGGCTTCCTGGGACCCAACGGGGCCGGCAAGTCCACCACCATCCGCGTGCTGCTGGGCCTGCTGCGCGCGGACTCCGGCACGGCGCGCCTGTTCGGCGGCGACGCGTGGCGCGACGCCGTCGCGCTGCACCGCCGGCTGGCGTACGTGCCCGGCGACGTGAGCCTGTGGCCCACCCTCACCGGGGGCGAGTGCATCGACTACCTCGCCCGGATCAGCGGCCGGGGCGACCGCGCACGGCTGAGGGCACGCAAGGCCGAGCTGCTGGAGAGCTTCGAGCTGGACCCGCGCAAGAAGGCCCGTACGTACTCCAAGGGCAACCGGCAGAAGGTGGCGCTGGTCGCGGCCTTCCTCACCGAACCGGAGCTGTACGTGCTCGACGAGCCCACCTCGGGGCTCGACCCCCTGATGGAGGCCGTGTTCACCCGGTACGTGCGGGAGGCCCGGGACGAGGGTCGCGCCGTGCTCCTGAGCAGCCACATCCTGTCCGAGGTCGAGAAGCTCTGCGACACGGTCACGATCATCCGCAACGGCACCGCCGTCGAGTCGGGCACCTTGGCCGAGCTGCGCCACCTGACACGCACCAGCGTCACGGCGGTGGTGGACGGCGACCCGGCCGCCGTCGCCGGTCTGCCCGGGGTGCACGACCTGGTCACCACGCCCTCGGACGGCGGCACGCGCATCGCCTTCGACGTGGACGACGCGCGGGTCGGCGCCGTCCTGGGCGCCGTCAGCACGCTCGGCGTCCGCGGCCTCACCGCGACACCGCCCTCGCTGGAGGACCTCTTCATGCGGCACTACGGCGACGTGCCCGGTGCCGCGGCGACGGGCACGCGATGACCGGCACCGGCACGCTGCTGCGGTTCATGCTCCGCCGGGACCGGATGCGGATCCTGTGGTGGACCCTCGGCATCGCGGCGCTCTACGCGGGCGGGCTCGGCGAGTACCTGCTCCTCGACGACCCGGAGGCCCGGGCGGCCCGGTCGCTGCTGCTCTCGTCGCCCGCGATGGTCTCGATGTCCGGGCCCGGCTATGGCCTCGACGACTACACGCCCGGCGCCGCCGTGGCGAACGAGCTCGTGCTCTGGGTGCTGCTCGCCCTGAGCGTCATGAGCATCCTGCAGGTGGTGCGGCACACCCGGGCGGAGGAGGAGAGCGGCCGGTCGGAGCTCGTGCGCGCGGGGGCCGTGGGGCGGCACGCGCCGTCCGTGGCCGCCCTGCTGCTGGTCGTGGTCATGAACACGGTCGTCGCCCTCACGAGCGGCGCCGTGGTGGCGGCACAGGGGCTGGATGCGGCGCAGTCGTTCGCGATGACCTTCGCGACGGCGCTCGGGGCGCTCGTCCTGGGGGCCGTGGCCCTGGTCGCGGCGCAGGTGTACGAGCACGGCCGGGGTGCCGCGGGCGCCTCGCTCGCGGTGCTCGGTGCCGCGTTCCTGCTGCGCGCGGTGGGCGACGTGCGGGAGCGGCACGGCAGCCCGCTGTCGTGGGTGTCCCCGATCGCCTGGGTCCAGCAGACCCGGGTGTTCGTCGACCTGCGGTGGTGGCCGCTCGTCCTCTGCGTCGTCGCGATCGTCGGGCTGCTCGCCCTCGCGGCGTTCCTCGGGTCGCGCCGGGACCACGCGGCCGGCCTGGTCGCCGTCCGCCCCGGACGCGCGGACGCGAGGCCTGCGCTGACCGGCCCCCTGCCCCTGGCCTGGGTGCAGCAGCGGGGTGCCCTGCTGTGGACGGTGCTCGGCCTCGGCGTGCTGTGGCTCGGCTCCGGGACGATCATCCGCGAGGTGCCGAGGGCGCTCGACGCCGTGGCCGGCAACCCCGTCTACGACGCCCTGCTCGGCAGCGAGGGGGGCCTCGGCGGCGAGGAGCAGATGATCCGGACCTTCCTCGGGATCTTCGGGCTCTACATCGCGGCCGGTGCCGCGGCGTACGGGGTCGCGGCGGTGCTCCGGGCCAAGGGCGAGGAGGAGACCGGACGCACGGAGCTCGCGCTGGCTGCGCCGGTCTCCCGAGGCCGCTGGCTCGCCGGCCCGCTCACGATCGCGCTGCTGGGCACCGCGACCGTGCAGGTCACCGGTGCCCTCGCCCTGTGGCTCGGCGCGGTGTCGACGGGGTACGACGAGCTCGCCCTCGGCGAGTACCTGGAGCTGGGGCTCGTCTACCTGCCGGCGCTCGCCGTGCTCGTGGCGCTGGCGGCCGCGCTCCACGCCTGGGTCCCGCGGGCGACGGGTCTCGCCTGGGCGATGGTCGGCTACGTCTTCGTGGTGGGCATGTTCGCCGACCTGTTCGACCTGCCCGCGTGGTCCCGGCGCATCTCGCCCTTCTGGTGGGTGGGCAGCCCCGCCCTGGGCGACGTCGAGCCGGCCCGGCTGTGGGGCCTCGCCGGCGTCGCCGTCGTGCTGCTCCTGCTGGCGTTCGCCGGCTTCCGCCGACGGGACGTGCCGACCCTGTGAGGGTGTCGGTGACGTTCCGACAACGATCCGGGCGGGATCACCGGCACGACGCCGATCCGGTGCCCTCCCGCCGTCGCCGTCGGGTACCGTCCGGTAGTGTGCGGGAGCCCGTCCGGTGCCCAGCAGGCTGGTCGCGCCGCCGCTCCCGGACCGTGCCCCGCCGAGTCCAGTGAGGACGGACCGATGATCTTCAAGGCCGTAGGAGACGGCCGCCCGTACCCCGAGCACGGGCGGTCGCGCACGCGCGACTGGGTGGACGTGCCCCCGCGCCAGGTCCGGCTCGACGAGCTCGTCACCACCAAGCGGACGCTCGACCTCGATACCCTGCTGTCCGAGGACTCCACGTTCTACGGCGACCTGTTCGCGCACGTCGTCGAGTACCAGGGCACGCTCTACCTCGAGGACGGTCTGCACCGTGCCCTGCGAGCCGCCCTGCAGCAGCGTCCCGTGCTGCACGCTCGTGTCCTCACCATCCGCTGACCTCAGGTAGGTTCCAAGAGTGACTAACCCCGGGTACGACCAGGCGCGCGTGGAGCGCCGGCGCCGCGAGCACGAGCGCCAGGCCGTGGTCTTCGGCGTGCTCATCGCGTTCCTGGCGGTGTGCGGCATCTTCGCGCTCGCCGTGTACTCCGGCGCCATCAGCTCCCCGTTCGACCGGCCGTTCACCACGGTGGGCGCGTCGGAGCAGAAGACCTACCCCGTGGCCTGCCTCCCGACGGTCGAGGGCCAGCCCGACGGCGCCCTCCCGGTGGCCTACTCCGAGATCAAGGTGCGCCTGCTCAACTCGACGCAGGAGTCCGGCCTCGGCCGCGCGCACGAGTCCGTGCTGACCGACCGCGGGTTCGAGGTCATCGAGCTGGGCAACTTCCCCGACCCGCTCACCGAGTCGGAGGTCCGGTTCGGGGTCAACGGGATCGTGCAGGCGTACGAGCTGGCCGCACAGTTCCCGAAGATGCGCCTCGTGCTCGACGACCGCGAGGGCCCGGCGGTCGACCTCGTCATCGGCGAGGACTATGACGCGCCCCTCGACGTGAAGGACGTCGACGTGGCCGCCGACCAGCCGCTGCGCAACGCCGAGGACTGCGTGCCCGCCGACACGATCACGCCCGAGGCGCGCGTGCTGCCGGCCACGCCGGAGCAGGCCGAGGACGAGGTCCAGCCCGCCGGCTGACCGGGTCTAGGGTTCGTGCTGTGCCGGACCCGTCCGCAGGTGCGCTGGGCCTCGGCCGCGCGCTCCTGTGGGCCGCGGTCGTGCTGGCGCTCGCCCTGACCGCCCACCTCGAGGCGGGCGGTCACCTGCCGCCCGCGGAGGCCGTCGCCCTGCTCGGGGCCCTGCTGCTCGCGGTCACGGCGCTCACCGTGCGCCGACAGGTGCGGTGGCCGGGCGGCCTGGCGCTCGCCGGTCTCGGCCAGTACGCCCTGCACCGCGCGTTCACCTACCTCGGCGGCGCGTGCGTGCCGTCGCCGCTGCTCGACGCCGGACCGCACACCCATGCGGCCGGTGCCCTCGCGGGGCTGTCCGGGCGCTGCGTGGGCGGATCGGAGCCGACGGCGACCGACCCGGGCATGCTGGCGTGGCACGGCGTGGCGACGGTCGTCTCGGTCGCGCTGCTCGTGGGCGTCGAGCGCGGCATCTGGCTGCTCGCGACCTGGCTGGTCCGGCCGCTCGCGGTGGTGCCGTCCCGGCTGCCCGTGGTGCGGCGGCTCCCGGTGGCGGCTGGTCCGGCGGCGCCGTCGCGCTCGGTCGACCTGCACGTGGCGCCGGAGCGCGGACCGCCGTCGTCGGCCCTGGTGATGCACCTCGCGGCCTGAACGAACCGGGCGGGAGGCGCGTCGCCGCACGCCCTCCCCACCCCACCGGACCGAAGGACCGAGCACATGACTCGCTTCAGCATGCCCACCCGCCGCGCCCTCGCGGCCGTCCCCGCCACCGCCCTCCTGGTGCTGGTGCCCACCGTGGCGTACGCGCACGTCACGGTCAGCCCCGACACGACCGCCGCCGAGAGCTACGCGAGCCTCACGTTCCGCGTGCCCACCGAGTCGGACACCGCGTCGACCGAGAAGCTCGTCGTGGACCTGCCGACCGACACCGCCTTCCTCAGCGTCACGCCCCGCAGCCTGCCCGGCTGGGACGTCGAGGTGGAGACCGGGAGGCTCGACGAGCCGCTCGAGGTCGAGGGCGCCACCGTCGACGAGGCGCCCGTGCGTGTGACCTGGACCGCGCAGGAGGGGCACGAGGTGCCGCCGCACGAGTACCAGGAGTTCGCCGTCCGGGTCGGTGCGCTGCCCGCGGAGGGCACCACGGTCGTGCTCCCGGCGCACCAGACGTACACCGACGGCAGCGTCGTGGACTGGGACGACGTGGCCGAGGAGGGCACCGAGCCGGAGGCGCCGGCGCCGGTGTTCACGACGACGGCGTCGGCCTCCGCCGATGCTGCCGGCTCGGCCGCTTCGGACGGTGCGGACGGCCCGGCCGCCTCGGATGACGCACCGGCGGTCGACCCGCTGGGCCGCTGGCTCGGTGGGACGGGGCTCGTGCTCGGGGTCGCGGCGGTCGCCATGGCACTGGCCGGGCGCCGTCGCGCCTGACGGGCCGGTTCGGGCTGCCCCAGCCGCGCCGTCCGAGGTCCGGACGGCGCGGCCGGGCGCACGTCAGCCGAGGCGCAGGAGCGCCTGCACCGGGGTGTGGTCGCTGGGGTAGCGGCCGCCCCGGGTCCAGGTGTTGATGGCGGCCGCGCGCACGTCGACCCCGGGCGTGACGAGGATCCAGTCGATGCGCTCGCCGTCGGGAACGGGGGCGCCGTAGTTCGGGAACGTGCCGACCTGCGGCGTGAGCCGCCGGTCGGCGGCGAGCCAGGTGTCCTGGAGACCGCCGTCGGTCACGAGCACGTCGTAGGGCGCGGAGGCGCCCGCGGCGGCGTTGCAGTCCGCGGTGAACACGACGGGCAGGCCGGAATCGGCCACCTGGTCGCGGACCACCTGCGCGCTCCGGACCCGCGCGTTCTCCACCTGGTGGTCGAAGTGCGAGTTGATGTGCACGAAGTCGCGGCCGGTGACGGTGTCGTGGAACCGGGCCCACGTGACGATCCGGGTCACGGTGTTGCCCCAGGTCGCCGAGCCGATGACGGCCGGGGTGTCGGACAGCCAGAACTGGTCCCACCAGGTCAGCGTCAGGCGGCGCGCGTCGTAGAAGATCGCGGAGTACTCGCCGGCGGCCCCGCCGTCGCGTCCGAACCCGACCATCGCGTAGCCGCGGCCGAGCCCGTCCTCGACCGCCGTGAGCTGGTTGAACTCGACCTCCTGGACGCCCAGGACCGTGGGCTGCTCGAGCCGCAGGAACGCCGTGGTCAGCGGCGCGCGCTCGGGCCAGTGGTCGGGCTCGCCCGGCCGGGTCTGACCCTCGCGGTCGTAGCGCACGTTGAAGCTCATGACGTGCAGCGCGTCGCCCCGCGCGGGGCCGATGACCGGCCTGGCGCCCGGTGCCGTCCGGGCGACGGCCGGTCCGGAGAGTGCGGTGGAGGCGCCCAGGGCGCCGACGGCCCCGGCCGCGGCGAGCATCGTGCGGCGCGAGATCCCGGTGGTTGCGGACATGGTTCTCCTCGAGGTCGGGGAACTGTGCCCGACCACCCGACCAGACCGAGGTGAGCGTGTCCACAACGGCGTGTGACCTGGAGGCGAAACGACGATGACGCGGGACATCGTCGATGTCCCGCGTCATCACACTGCGGAGGATGGGGGATTCGAACCCCCGAGGGCGTTAACCCAACACGCTTTCCAAGCGTGCGCCATAGGCCACTAGGCGAATCCTCCTCGCGCCTCGCTGAGAGCGAGCGCGACCACTGGACCGAAGTCTGGCGCGGCCTGACGAGGATACCGGACACCTCGCTCGGACAACGAATCGGAACCGGCGGACCGGCTGTGAGGTGGCGGACAGGCGGCGTCGCGGCCGGTTCGGCCGGGCGTCCCGGATCGGTTAGGCTGGGGGCAGACCCCTCGTGCGGCACCATCTCGCCGAACTCCCCCAGGGCCGGAAGGCAGCAAGGGTAAGTGAGCTCTGGTGGGTGTGCGAGGGGTCCTTCTTTTCCCGGAATTCCGCGGCTCCGCCACCATGTGGACGGATTTTCGTCCGCATCATGGGATTTTCCGAGCGGAACTGGCTCCGGCGCCCTGCAGTGACGCACGATGTCCGCATGACCCGCACCCGGACCGCCGCCACGACGTCGCGCACCTGCCGCGACGTCCTGTGTCGTGGCCGCGTGCGCGGCGGGCGAATGTGCGAGCGCTGAGCGCGCAGCACCCTCCCGCGGCCCGTCGAGGGTCGCACCCGCACCGTTCTTGAGCTCGCCACGTTGCTGATGGCCGTGGCCCGCCGAC
This sequence comes from Promicromonospora thailandica, assembly GCF_024171955.1. Lineage (GTDB taxonomy): Bacteria > Actinomycetota > Actinomycetes > Actinomycetales > Cellulomonadaceae > Promicromonospora > Promicromonospora thailandica. The sequence goes on from NZ_JAMTCS010000012.1 coordinate 86,683, forward strand.
GCATCCCGGCCTGCGCACGCAGCCGGACCCCCGCATCCTGAGCACAGGCACACCCGCGTCCGTGCGCTCCGAGAGGACCACCCATGTCTCGCTTCACCGCTGTCCTGTCCGCAGGCCTCGCCGTCACGACCGCCCTCGCGCTGAGCGCGTGCGCCGGCTCCGACGAGGCCGCCCCCGCCACGGGTTCGGCCGACGACCCGGTCCGCATCGGCGTCGTCAACTCCGGCGACGACTACTGGACCACCTTCACCGACCTGGCCCAGGAGGAGGGCATCAGCGTCGAGCTGGTGAACTTCAGCGACTACCAGCTCCCCAACCAGGGGCTGACCGACGGAGACCTGGACCTCAACCAGTTCCAGCACCTGCAGTTCCTCGCCAACTACAACACCGCCACGGGTTCGGACCTGACGCCGATCGCGGCCACCGCCGTCTACCCGCTGGGCCTCTACTCGCTGAAGCACGACAGCGTGGAGGACATCCCCGACGGCGGCGAGATCGCCATCCCGAACGACGACACCAACCAGGCGCGCGCCCTGCTCGTGCTCCAGGAGGCCGGCCTGCTCGCCCTGCGCGACGGCGGGACCGCGTTCTCCACCCCTGCCGACGTGCTCGAGGACGAGTCCCGCGTGACCGTGACGCCCGTGGACGCCGCGCAGACGGCGCTCGCCCTGCAGGACGTCGACGCCTCCATCATCAACAACGACTTCGTGGGCGACGCCGACCTGACCGCCGAGGACGCCATCTTCTCGGACGACCCCGACTCGTCCGCCGCCGAGCCGTACATCAACGTGTGGGTGGCCCGCGGGGCCGACGCCGACAACGAGGTGTTCCAGCAGCTCGTCGAGATCTACCACTCGCCGGAGGTCACCGACGGTGTGATCGAGGCCTCGGGCGGCACCGGCGTCATCAAGGACAACCCGGCCTCGGAGCTGCAGGAGATCCTGGCCGGCATCCAGGAGGACGCCTCCTGATGCCTGCGGCGACCAGCAGCATCATCCGGTTCCAGGACGCCGCCAAGGTGTTCCCGGGCCGGGGGAGCGGCGCGGAGGTGCGTGCCGTCGACGGTGTCACCCTCGACATCCACGAGGGGGAGATCTTCGGCGTCATCGGGCAGTCGGGGGCGGGCAAGTCGACCCTGGTGCGCCTGATCAACGCCCTCGAACGCACCACGAGCGGCGACGTCGTGGTCGACGGCGTCTCGCTCGCCGCCCTGAACGAGTCGCGCCTGCGGCCGGTCCGGGCCGGGATCGGGATGGTCTTCCAGCAGTTCAACCTGCTGGCCTCCCGTACGGTCGCGGGGAACGTCGCCTACGCGCTCGAGGTCGCCGGCTGGCCGCGCGCCCGGCGGGAGGCACGGGTCGCCGAGCTGCTGGAGTTCGTCGGCCTGGCGGACAAGGCGCGGGTCTACCCGTCCACGCTGTCGGGCGGGCAGAAGCAGCGCGTGGGCATCGCCCGCGCGCTCGCGACCAACCCGCGCATCCTGCTCGCCGACGAGGCGACGTCGGCCCTGGACCCCGAGACCACGCGCGACGTGCTGGACCTGCTCCAGCGCGTCAACCGTGAGCTCGGCATCACCGTGGTCGTGATCACGCACGAGATGGACGTGGTGCGCTCGATCTGCCACCGCGTGGCGGTGATGGAGCGCGGGCGCGTGGTCGAGGTGGGCGAGGCCTACCAGGTGTTCAGCGCGCCCCGGCACGACACGACCCGCCGGTTCGTCGCCACCGCGCTGCGCGACCGGCCGTCGCCCGAGGTGCTGGCCCGGCTGCGGACCCGGCACACCGGGCACATCGTGACGGTCGGCGTGGACGAGGTGGCCGGCTCGTCCGCCGTGCTCACGCGCACGCTGCGCGAGCACGGCGTGGACGGCACCGTCGTGTACGGCGGCATCACGGAGGTCGCCGAGCGGCCGTACGGGTCGCTGACCGTGGAGCTGGTCGGCGACGGCGGCTCCGTGGAGGCCGCCGTCGCGGCGCTCCGTGCCGTGACCTGGGTGGACGACCACGGGAGGGCTGACGCATGACCGAGGACTGGGAGCGGCTCACGCCGCTGCTCTGGGAGGCCGCGGGCCAGACGGCCTACATGGTGCTGATCACGCTGCTGATCGGTGGCTTCCTGGGCCTGGCGCTCGGGCTCGGGCTGTACCTGACCCGGCCGGGCAACCTGCTGCAGAACCGCGCCGTGTTCGCCGTGCTGAACCTCGCGGTGAACGTGGTGCGCCCCGTGCCGTTCATCATCTTCCTGGTGGCTCTCGGGCCGCTGACGCGCGCGGTCATCGGCTCGACGATCGGCATCGAGGCGTTCACGTTCGCGATGTCCTTCATGGCCACGTTCGTCTTCGCCCGGCTCGTGGAGCAGAACCTCGTCTCGATCGACCCCGGTGTGGTGGAGGCGGCGCGGGCCATGGGCGCGTCGCCGCTGCGGATCGTGCGGACCGTGCTGGTGCCCGAGGCGCTCGCCCCCCTGATCCTCGGCTACACCTTCCTGTTCGTCGGCGTGCTCGACATGTCCGCGATCGGCGGCTACCTGGGTGCCGGCGGACTGGGCGACTTCGCGATCGTCCAGGGTTACCGGCAGTACGACTGGGCGGTGACCGCCGTGGTGGTGGTCATCATCGTGGTGATCGTCCAGGTGGTGCAGTGGCTCGGCAACACCCTCGCGCGGCGGGCCCTGCGGCGGTAGCGCCGGGGGCTTTCGGCGACATTCGGCGACGGTCGTCCGTGCGGGCGACCGTGCTCCGGTCCGGTTCACCGACTTCCTGCGTGTCTCGCTCGAGCCCGGTGAGATCGGCTGCCGGCCGTCGCTGTACTGGACGGATGTGCCGGCCCACTGAGGTCGGCTGCCCTTCCGGCTGCGGCGGGCGTCCGCGGCCGGGGGATCGCACCGCTCGGGCTGGACCGGGGTGCTGTCCGTTCGGTCGTCCGAGGTCGAGCCGGTGCCCGATCGGCCGGCCGCGGCGGTGGCGGGGCGACCGAACGGTACCGGTGCCCGGTCGGAGTCGTGGCGACCACGGCGTGGCGGCCGCTCTCCGGGTCGGGGCCGGCCGTGGACCGCCAGCCGGGCGCCTCCTTGGCCAGGTTGCACGCCGCACACAGGCCCTGGCCGTTCCGGAGCTCCGTGGCGCCGCCGACCGCCACCGGGCTGACGTGGTCGAGGTGCCGCACGGGTGCGTCGCACCACGGTGTGCGGCACGTGCCCTGGTCGCGCACACGGAGCAGGTCCGCGAGCCCACCGGCGAAGAACCGCCGCTTGCTCGTGGTGCCGACCAGGTCGCCGTCCGCCGTGGCGTAGACCGTGCGGATCCAGGCGGCGTCGAGGTCCAGGCCGCCGGCCACGAAGTGGCGCGCGACGGCCGCCGGGACGGTGCCGTGCCCCGCGCCGTCGTCGTCCAGGACGACCGCCGGTTCCTCGCCGCCGGCCAGCAGCGCTGCGTCCGACACGACGAGGTTTACCGCCACGGGGACGTCCGTCGCGTGCTCCTGCCCCGTGGCGCGCTCGACGAGGGTGTCCGCCATGATCTGGCCGCGCGAGCGCTCGTCGCCACGCGTCCCGCGAGCGGACTCGGCCACCTGGCGCAGGGCGGCATAGACCTGGACCCCCTGGGCCACGGGCAGGAGCGCCGTCACGTAGGACATCGCCTCAGGCGCCGGACGGATCGTGACGCACCGCCCGGCCGCTGCCCGCTCAGCTCGCTCGGCCAGGGCGGCCGGGGCGAGCTGGTTGGCGCGGACCCGGATCAGGCCGACCAGGCGACGTGTTCCCACGCCGTGCAGGGTCGCCGGGTCGGCACACAGGTCGGCGTCGATCCGCGAGCGGTCCTCCGTGGAGAGGCACGCCGTCTCCTTGACCAGGATCAGGGCGCGCTCCTCGGAGAGCAGACCCGCACGCAGCGAGGTGAGGGTGTGCGGCATCTCCTCGTGCCAGACGCGAGCCGCGCCGAGCAGGGTCCTGGCGCGGTGCGGTGAGACCCGGAGCGCCCGGGCCGCCTGCTGGACCGTGCTCGCGGTCGCGTCCCGTTCGGCCGACCGCACCGTGACCGGGATCTGCCGGCCCGCCCGGTCGTGATGACCTGCCGGGTCGGCAGCGTGCTCGCGGGCCGCCGACAGGGCGTCGTCGTGCAGCTCGACCAGGACCTGCGCCTGGACTGCGACGCAGGCCGCCTTGAGCTCTTCCAGTGCGCGCAGGGTGTCGATCCGTGCCGCGTCGGCTCCCGGCTTCGGCGCCGTCAGGAGCCAGGCGTGCAGAGCTGCGAGCCGGGCGGCACCGACGTCGACGGGCCGGCCGTCATGCTGATGCGTCATCCTCAACCTCCCTCCGTCGCATGTACCTGTCACCACCGTATGGCACATTCGTTCGATCTGCTGGACGGGCGGCAGATCTGTGGACAACCGCGACCGCCCGGCCGACAAGGCTGTGGACGGCTGACTCACGAGTGTCGGTGGGGGCGTCTATCGTTGCGGGGGTGAGCACCGCCCTCTACCGCCGCTACCGGCCCGAGACGTTCGCCGAGGTGATCGGCCAGGACCACGTCACGGGTCCCCTCATGCAGGCCCTGCGTAGCGGGCGGGTGAACCACGCCTACCTGTTCAGCGGTCCGCGCGGCTGCGGCAAGACGACGTCCGCCCGCATCCTGGCGCGCACGCTGAACTGCGCGAAGAACACTCCGGAGTCGCCGATCGACACGCCCTGCGGGGAGTGCCCGTCGTGCGTCGAGCTGGCGCGCGGCGGCCCCGGGTCGCTCGACGTCGTGGAGATCGACGCGGCGTCGCACAACGGTGTCGACGACGCGCGTGACCTGCGCGAGCGCGCCACGTTCGCCCCGGCTCGCGACCGCTACAAGATCTTCATCCTCGACGAGGCGCACATGGTGACGCCGCAAGGCTTCAACGCGCTGCTCAAGATCGTCGAGGAGCCGCCGCCCCACATCAAGTTCATCTTCGCGACCACGGAACCGGACAAGGTCATCGGCACCATCCGGTCGCGCACGCACCACTACCCGTTCCGGCTCGTGCCGCCGGACGTGCTGTCGCCGTACCTCGAGCAGCTCTGCGCGGCCGAGGGCATCGAGGTGACCAGCGGCGTGCTCCCGCTGGTCACGCGCGCCGGCGGCGGTTCGGTACGAGACTCCTTGTCCGTCATGGACCAGCTCATCGCCGGGGCGACGGGCGGCGTCGTCGACTACGACCTCGCCGTCGGCCTGCTGGGCTTCACCCACACGAGCCTCCTGGACGACGTCGTGGATGCGCTCGCGGCCCGCGACGGCAGCTCCATCTTCCGGGTCGTGGACCAGGTGATCGCCACGGGGCACGAGCCTCGTCGGTTCGTCGAGGACGTCCTGGAACGTCTGCGCGACCTCATCGTCATCGGCGTCTCGGGCGACGCCGCCAGTGCCGTGCTGCGCGGTATCCCGAGCGACCAGCTCGACCGCATGCGGGCGCAGGCCGGACGGCTCGGCGTGGCCGAGCTGTCGCGCGCCGCCGACCTGGTGAACGCAGCACTGACCGAGATGACCGGAGCGACGTCCCCGCGACTGCACCTCGAGCTCCTGTGCGCCCGTCTGCTCCTGCCGGGGGCCGACGACGGCGCCGCGGGGCTCGCCGCGCGCATCGACCGTCTGGAGCGAGGCGGGATCGTCGCAGCGGGTGCCGGTGCCGCCACCCCTGCGGACCAGGCACCCGCGAGCGGGCTGACCGGGCCCGCGGCCGCTCGTGCGGTGCTCGACGCCCGCCGGAAGCGCAGCGAACCGGGGCCGACGGCGGAGGCCGCTCCCCAGGTACCCGCCGCGCCCTCGCCCGCACCTGTCTCCACACCGTCGGCCGCGCCGGCCGGGGCCGAAGCCTCCGCGCCCGCCGCCGAGGACGCGCCGACGCCCGAGAGCTCCGCGCCCGCCGCTGAGACGCCCGCCCCCGCCGCCGGTTCGTCGGACGCGGCGGGTTCGGGCTCGGCTGCCCCGCAGCCGGCAGTGTCGGAGTCCGACGCAGGGGCACGCCCGGCAGAGACCGAGCCGGACGTGACGCCCGAGCCCCGTGCCGCCGCGCCGGTGGCAGCTCCGGCTCAGGGAGTCGAGCCCGAGGTCACGACCGAGACCGTCCGCCGTCGCTGGCCCGAGGTGCTCGGTGCGCTCGCGGTCGCGCGCGTGACCTGGTCCCTCGTGGGCCCGAACGCACAGGTCGCGTCGTTGGAGGGCGGGACGCTGAAGCTCGGCTTCGCGGCGCCCGGGCTCGCCCGCACGTTCTCCAACGCCCGGCACACGAGCGCCGTGGAAGAGGCGGTCTACCAGACGCTGGGCATCCGCGTGCGAGTCGAGGCGACCCTTGACGAGGGGCCGTCCGGTGGCGGGGGATCGGGTGGCGGTGCCGCGGGCGGCGGACCGGGTGGCCCGTCCGGCGGCTCGGCAGGCCAGGCCTCGCCCGGTGGTTCCGGTGCCGGACCCGTGGCGCAGGCTGGTCCGTCGGCCGAGGTCCGGCGCGCGGCACCGGTCGCAGCGGCTTCGGACTGGCCGGACGTGCCCGCACCGGGTGGCGGCGCGGCGGCTGCCGCCGCGACCGGCACGACGGCGGGGGCCGCCGTCGGGACCGTGGCCGTCGGTGGCGCGGCGGCCGGGGGCGGCACCGGGACGAGCAGGCCCGGTTCCAGCGCACCCGGCTCCAGCGCACCCGGCACCGGCGCTTCCGGTCCAGACGCCGCCGGCGGTGCGCACGCCGTCCGCGCGACGGCGTCGGCCGCGACCGGTGTCGCGGTCGCCGAACGGCCCGAGCCCTCCCGGCCCGAGCCGTCCGGGCCGGAGTCCGGACGGCCCACGCCCGCTCGACCCGGGGCTCGCCCGCCGTCGGTGACCAGTGCGTCCAGCGCGGCCGACGAGGCCTGGCTCGCGGGTGCCGCCGCGACGGAGCCACCCGCGGACTACGACATGCCGGAACCCGAGCCGGTGTACGACGAGCCGGCCCCGTCGCGGCCCGCACGCCCCGCCCAGTCGGCCCCGCCCGCGTCCACGACAACCCCGTCCACGACAACACCGCCCGCGCGTCCCGCGATGTCGGGTGCGGTCAGTGCACGCGAGGCGCTGCGCCAGGCGAACGAGCGCCGGGCACGCGCCGCGAACGGTGGCCCCGAGGCACGTTCGACCCCGAGCCCGACAGCGGCCGGGGCCGACGGGCCCGACTTCTACGACGAGCCCTCCGCCGACGACCCTGACATCACGTCGACCGGGCTGGTGGGGGTCCCGCTGGTCGTCCAGGTGCTGGGCGGCACGGTGATCGACGAGATCGTGGAGCAGGCGTGAGCGGAGACGGTGCCGCGGGCCCGGTCACCACGCTGCGCATCGTCGCCGTCGTGGTCGAGCGTGCGGACGGGCGCCACCTGCTGGTCCGGAAGCGGGGCACGCAATCGTTCATGCAGGTGGGCGGCAAGATCGAACCGGGTGAGGAGCCGCTGGCGGCGCTCCTGCGGGAGGTCGAGGAGGAGGTCGGCCTGCAGCTCGATCCGGCGGACGTGGAGAGTCTCGGCCGGTTCGGTGCGCCCGCCGCCAACGAGCCGGACCACGTGGTCGACGCGTACGCGTACCGCGTGCGGCTGCGTCCCGACGTGGAGATCGTGGTCCGGGCCGAGCTGGAGGAGCTGGTGTGGATCGATCCCGCGGACCCGGTGACGCGCTATCCGATCGCGCCGCTGTCCCGGGACCTGCTCGTCGCGGCCGGGCACTGAGCCGAACGAGCGGAGGATGTCAGAGATCGGTCTGCTCGGCCCGGTTGCGTGCGACGAGCGCGGCACGTTCGCGCTCCATCCGGCGGCGTGGGTCGGTCTCCTCCGGCTGCTGGGCCGGCCCGGCCACGTGGAGCAGCAGCCAGAGCAGCCGCCACCTGATCCGGTAGCCCAGGGTCAGCCCGTCGGGGTTGCGCATGCCGTACCTCCGCATAGTTGGTGTACCAATAGTTTGCACACCAACTGATAGCCTGGTCAACATTCGAGAGGAGCCACATGACCGCCACGCCCACGACGCCGTCCGCCCCGGAGAGCCCGGCCGGGGGCGAGGACCTGCTCGCCCTCGACCGCCAGGTGTGCTTCGCGCTCGCCGTCGCCTCGCGCAGCGTCATCGCGCTCTACCGCCCGCACCTCGAACCCATGGGCATCACCCACCCGCAGTACCTCGTGATGCTCGCGCTGTGGGAGCGGTCGCCGCTCTCGGTCAAGCAGCTCAGCGGCCTGCTCCAGCTGGACCCCGGCACGCTGTCGCCGCTGCTCAAGCGGCTCGAGGCGATCGGCTACGTGACCCGCGGACGCGACCCGCGCGACGAGCGGGCGCTCGCCGTGGAGCTCACCCCCCAGGGGCGCGCCCTGCGCGAGCAGGCGGTGCGGGTGCCGCCGGCGATCATGGAGCGGCTGGGCATGTCCGCCGAGGAGCTGGGGCTGCTCCACCGCAGCCTCACGCGTGTGATCGCGGCGGCGGCACCGTGACGCGCGGCCTGCACCACGTCGAGCTCTGGGTGCCGTCCCTCGCGCGCGCCGAACGGTCCTGGGGCTGGCTGCTGACGACGCTCGGCTTCACCGAGCACCAGCGCTGGTCCGCCGGGGTGAGCTGGATCCTGGACGGCACCTACGTCGTCGTCGAGCAGAGCCCCGCGCTCGCCGCTGAGGTGCACGACCGGCTGGCACCGGGCCTCAACCACCTGGCCCTGCACGGCGGCAGCCGTGCGGAGGTGGACCGGCTCGTCGACGAGGCGCCCGCCCACGGCTGGACCCTGCTCTTCCCCGACCGGCACCCGCACGCGGGCGGGCCCGACCACTACGCCGCCTACCTGGAGAACGAGGACGGCTTCGAGGCCGAGGTCGTCGCGGGCTGAGGCTGACCGGGTCGCGCGAGCCGTGTCAGTGACCCCTGGCACACTTCCGGTCATGCCCGACGACACCACGCTCCGCCCGGCCGACGCCCGCTCCGTGGAGGAGCTCCGCACACTGGTCGACGCCGGGGCGACGCCCCGCTACCTGCACTTCTGGGGGCACCGGCCCGAGGCGGACGGAAGCGTCGGCCGCGGCAGCCTGAGCCAGTGGTACGACGCGCCGTTCGTGGTCGACGGCGTCCGCTACGCCACCGCGGAGCACTGGATGATGGCGGAGAAGGCGCGGCTGTTCGGTGACCTGGACGCCGAGCGCGCGGCCCTCGACGCGCCGAACCCGGCCCTCGCGAAGGCCGCGGGGCGGACCGTCCGCGACTTCGACGACGCGGTGTGGGTGCGCGAGCGGTTCGAGATCGTGGTGCGCGGCACCGTGCACAAGTTCGCGTCCCGGGATGACCTGCGCGAGTACCTCCTGGGTACCGGTACCCGCGTGCTCGTGGAAGCCAGCCCGCGCGACCGCGTGTGGGGTATCGGCATGGGCGCCCGGAACGAGGCCGCGGACCGGCCCGCCGACTGGCGCGGCCTCAACCTGCTGGGCTTCGCCCTGATGGAGGCCCGGGAACGGCTGCGCGCCATGGGTACCGAATGAGCGAGACCGCCGCACGCCGCAGTCGCTACCGTGCCGGCATGCGCACCATCCCCGACTCGATGGACCCGGACGTCGTCCGGGCGGTCGACGCACGCCTGGACCGCGTCGAGCAGGAGCACGGCGTCCGGATCCTCTGGGCCATCGAGAGCGGCAGCCGCGCGTGGGGCTTCCCGTCGCCGGACTCGGACTACGACTGCCGGTTCCTGTACGTGCGGCCTGCCGACGAATACGTGTCCCTCCGCCCCCGGCGCGACGTCATCGAGACGCCGCTGGACAAGGTCTTCGACGTCAACGGATGGGACGTCCGCAAGGCGATCGGGCTGATGGTCAAGGGCAACGCGACCGTCGGTGAGTGGCTGCGGTCCCCGATCGTCTACCGGGGTGACATCGACGTCCGTGACGACCTGCTCGCCCTCGCCGGCGCCGTCACCGACCGCCGTGCGCTGTTCCACCACTACCTGCACGTCGGCACCAAGAGCCTGGCCCTGTTCGCCTCCACCGGGGTGGCGAAGAAGTTCCTGTACGCGCTGCGCCCCGTGGTCACCCTCCGCTGGATGCGCCTGAACGAGGGCGACGCGACGCCGCCGATGGACCTACCCACGCTCGCGGCGGGCGCCGCTCTGCCCGACGACGTCCGCACCGCCGTCGACGACCTGGTCCGCCGCAAGGCGCGGAGCCGAGAGCTGGACTCGCTCGTGCTGCCCGAGGTGCTGCCCGGCTTCGTCGACGCGGAGCTGCGCCGGGCGGAGGCCGCGTCGGCGCCGGACGCGGCCGACCCGGGTCGCGACCAGGCCTGGGCGCTCGCCGAGGGCGCGTTCCGAAGCCTCGTGCGCGGGTCGCTCGCGCGCTGACCGGGCCGGGGGTCCGTATCCCGGTCCCCGCCTTCCCGCGCCCGGTGCCCTGGGCAAGAATGGCCGCGTCGCCGAGCGAAAGGACGTGCTCCAGCATGTCGCGGATCCTGCCCCGGTCCACCCCGCGCGCCGAGGGGGTCGATCCCGCGGCGGTACGGCGGCTCGTCGACCGTCTCGACGGTCTCGAGGACGTGCACAGCCTGCTCGTCGTGCGCCACGGGAACGTGATCGCCGAGGGGTGGTGGCACCCGCACACGGCGGACCGCCCGCACACCATGTTCTCGGTGAGCAAGAGCTTCACGTCCACGGCGGTGGGCCTCGCGGTCGACGAGGGCCTGCTCAGCCTGGACGACCGCGTCGTCGACCTCCTGCCGGACGACGTGCCCGCCGACCCGGGTGAGCACCTGCGGGCCATGCGCGTGCGGCACCTGCTGACCATGACCACCGGCCACAGCGCCTCCACGATGGAGGGCATCGACCGCACGATCTCGCTGCCCGGCGCGCGCTGGGCACGGTCGATCCTGGCGCAGCCGGTGGACCACGAGCCGGGTACGCACTTCGTCTACAACACCGGCGCGACCTACCTGCTGTCGGCGATCCTGCACCGCCTCACCGGCGAGCGGCTGCTCGACTACCTGACGCCACGCCTGCTCGCGCCGCTCGGCATCACGCACGCGGAGTGGGAGCAGGACCCGGACGGCATCGACACGGGTGGCTTCGGCCTGTCGATCACCACGGAGGAGATGGCGGCGTTCGGCCAGCTCTACCTGCAGGGCGGCCGCTGGGCAGGAGAGCAGCTCGTGCCCGCCCAGTGGGTGGCCGCGGCCACCGCCGCCCAGGTGCCGAACGGCCCGCACGACTGGCCGGAGTGGAACCAGGGCTACGGCTACCAGTTCTGGCAGTGCCGGTACGGCGCGTACCGGGCGGACGGTGCGTTCGGTCAGTACATCGTCGTCTGGCCGGAGAAGGACCTGGTCATCACCATGACGTCGGGCCTGACGGACCTCCAGTCCGTGCTCGACGCGGTGTGGGAGACGCTGCTGCCCGATGACGCCTGGACCGCCGAGGAGCCCGGCGTCGAACCCGAACCCGGACCGTTCGAGCTCGCCCTCCGCCCGCCTGCCGGGGCGGCGGAGAGCCCCGTCGAGTCGACAGTGGCCGGCGTGACCTTCGACCTGGCGGCGAACGAGCGCGACGTCAGCGCCCTCGCCCTGGGCCGCGCCGACGACGGCCGCCTGGAGCTCACGGTCACCATCGGCGGCCTGGACCACTTCGTCCGGTTCGGGCACGACGCGTGGAGCTCCGGGACCTGCACGCTGCAGGGCGCCCCGGCCGACGTCGCCACGTCCGCCGCCTGGGCCGACGAGTCGACCCTGCGCGGCCGGATGATCTTCGTCGGCACGCCGTTCGAGTGGCACCTGGAGCTGCGGTTCGCCGGCGACGGTGTGACCGTCACGATCGACCGGAACGTCTCCTTCGGGAAGCGTGGCCTGCTGCACGCGACGGGCACCGCCCGGCGGGGGTGACCTGCGGCGTCATCCCGAGGTCGTACGGCGGGTCCGTCCCCGGCCTGACGGCCCGCCGCCGCCCGCCGCGCTAGTGTCCCGGCATGACACCAGACGGTGGTATCCGCGCGCGGGGCGTGCGGCGTTCCTTCGGGCCGGTCCACGCCGTGGCCGACGTCGACCTGGTCGCGGCACCAGGCCGCGTCACCGCGCTCATCGGTCCCAACGGGTCGGGCAAGACGACCCTCCTGCTCATGCTCGCCGGGCTCCTGACCCCCGACGCCGGGACGATCAGCGTCGCCGGGGCCGACCCGGTGACCGAGAACTACGTGGCGCGCTCGCGGACCGGCTGGATGCCTGACGTGTTCGGCACGTGGGACTCCCTGACCGCCCGCGAGGTGCTGACCACGGTCGCCGCGGCCTACCGGATCGACGCGGCGCGCGCCCGGGCCCGGGCCGGCGAGCTCCTGGAGCTCGTGCACCTGTCCGAGCTCGCCGACCAGCCCGCGCACGTCCTGTCGCGCGGCCAGAAGCAGCGGCTCGGCCTGGCCCGGGCCCTGGTGCACGACCCCGACGTCCTGCTCCTCGACGAGCCCGCCTCGGGCCTCGACCCTCGCTCGCGCGTCGACCTGCGCGTCCTGCTGCGCCGCCTCGCCGCCGCGGGCAAGACCGTCCTGGTCTCCTCGCACGTGCTCACCGAGCTCGACGAGATGGCCGACGACGCCGTGTTCATCTCCGGCGGGCGCACCGTCGCCACCCGCTCCGTGGCGGACGGCGACGTCCCGCGCGAGTGGCGCCTGACCGCGCTCGACCCTGAGGCGCTCACGCGCTGGCTGGACGAGACCGGCCGGGCCTACCGCACGGAGAGCGACGGCACCGGCGTGCTCGTCGAGCTGCCGGGCGAGGCCGCGGCGGCCGCCCTGCTGCGGTCCGCGGTCGGCGCCGGGGTGGACGTGTCGAGCCTCGCCCCCGCGGGCGGGGTGCTGGAGCAGGCCTACCTGGCCCTGGAGGAGGAGCGACGATGAGCGTCGACGTACAGACGAGCCCGCCCGCGCCGTCCGCCGCCCCCGCGGGCCGCGGCACCTGGTCGCTGTCCTGGCACGGCCTACGCACCGTCACGGTGCTGGAGCTGCGCCAGCGCGTCCGGTCGACCCGGTGGAAGACGGCGCTCGTCGTCTGGTTCCTCGTGGTGGGCCTCATCACCCTGCTGACCACCGGCGCGTTCGCGATCCTCTCCGGGGACGGGATGGCCGACGAGCCGTTCGGCGGCATCGTCTACAGCATCGTCGTCGGCTTCGTGCTGTTCCTCGGGCTGCTGGTGGCGCCCACGCTCTCCTCGGGCGCGATCAACGGCGACCGCAACGCGGGCACGCTCGCGACCCTCCAGGTGACGCTGCTGACCCCGGCCGAGATCGTGCTCGGCAAGCTCGCCGCGGCCTGGATCGCGGCCCTCGCGTTCCTCGTGGCGAGCATCCCCTTCCTCGCGTGGGCGCTGGCCGGCGGCGGGGTGTCCTGGCTCGCGCTGCTCACCACGGTGCTGATGCTCGCGGTCGTGCTCGGCGTCGTGTGCGCCATCGGCCTCGGCTTCTCCGCCCTGGTCGGCAAGACGTCCGGCTCGGCCGTGCTGACCTACCTGACGATCGGTGGCCTCACCGCGGTGCTGCCGATCGTGTTCGGCCTGCTCGTGCCCGTCACCACCTCGACGGAGGAGGTCCGGGTGTGGGACGTCGAGCCGGGGTACACCTGGGAGGAGACCACGGCTCCCGAGTGCGAGTGGCAGACGCACGAGGCCGACGTGTGGCACAGCGAGCGCACCTGGTGGCTGCTGGCGCCGAACCCGTTCGTCGTGGTCGCCGACGCACAGCCGCTGGGCGGTGACCCGGAGACGCTCGCGGACGACGGCAACATGCTCGCGCTGCTGCAGTACGGCGTCCGCTACGCCCGCACGGGCGACAACGGGGAGCAGGACTGGTGCAGCTACATGGTCGGCTCGGGGACCGACTCGCCGGTCGAGCCAGTCGTCGTCACCGACCAGCTCGTGTGGCCGTGGGGGCTCGGGTTCGACCTGCTCCTCGGCGCCGGCGGCGTCGTCGTCGCGGTCAACCGGCTGCGCGTGCCGACGACGCACCTGCCGCAGGGCACCCGCGTCGCCTGACGTCAGGAGTGGAGGGCGTCGTACTCCGCCTCGGCGGCGACGTCGTCCTCCACGTCCAGGCGCACGTGCGCGAGCAGCACCTGCAGCACCCGCAGGGCGGACGCCGCACGCTCGCCCCACAGCGAGAAGTACGAGAACTGCCACCACCACAGGGCCTCGAGCTCGTGGCCGCTGTCGAAGTGCTGCAGGCCCTTGGCCAGGGCCTCGGCGACGCACGCGAGGTCGCCGGACAGCGACGCCGCCCCGACCTCCTCGCCGAGCACCGGGTCGACGACCTCGGTGTAGTCGTCGAACCCGTCGAACATCTTGGACAGCGCCTCGCGCAGCGGGTCGAGGTCCGTGTCGGGGCCGGTGTCGGGCTCGTAGCGCTCCTTCGGCACCACGTCCACGATGGCGGCGAGCCGCGCTCCGGCCGCCAGCAGGTCGGACGCGGCGAGCACGAGCAGCGACAGCTCGGCTCCGGGCATCCCGCCGGACGCCACCTGCGTGACCGTCGACAGGAACGTGCGTGCCTGCGCGGACACCTGGTCGGCGACCTCCCGGAGGTCCGAACCGGGCGTGATCTCGCTCATCCTGAACCCCACCTACCTGTCGTTGCCGATGACGCGGCGGCCTTCGAACGCGCGCCCGAGCGTCACCTCGTCCGCGTACTCCAAGTCTCCACCCACGGGCAGACCCGAGGCCAGCCGCGAGACTGTGATTCCCATGTGACCCATGAGTCGGGAAAGATAGGTCGCCGTGGCCTCGCCCTCGACGTTCGGGTCGGTGGCGAGGATGACCTCCTGCACCGTCCCGTCCGCGAGGCGGGCCAGCAGCTCGCTGATCCGCAGGTCGTCGGGGCCGACGTTCTCGATGGGATTGATGGCGCCGCCGAGCACGTGGTAGCGGCCCCGGAACTCGCGGGTGCGCTCGATGGCCACCACGTCCTTGGGCTCCTCCACGACGCAGATGACCTCGTCGCTGCGCCGCGGGTCGAGGCAGATGCGGCAGCGCTCGGCCTCGGCCACGTTGCCGCACAGCTCGCAGAACTGGACGCGCAGCTTCACCTCGGTGAGCGCGTCGACCAGCCGCTTGACCTCCTGGTCGTCCGTCGCCAGCAGGTGGAACGCGATGCGCTGCGCGCTCTTGGGCCCGACGCCGGGCAGCCGGCCGAGCTCGTCGATCAGGTCTTGGACCGCGCCTTCGTACACAAGAGGTCAGCCTACGGGGCGACACCGACACGGGGCCCGCCTGATACGTTCCCGGCGTGACTGGACCCGAGCGGCGGACCGGAACGTTCCTGACGGCGCGGTGGCGCCGGCTCCTGATGGTCAGCCATGAGGTGGACCCGGACGTGCTGCGGCCTCTGGTGCCGCACGGCGTCGAGCTCGACACCGGGGACGACGGCCGGCACCTCGTGAGCGTGGTCGGGTTCCGGTTCCTCGACACCCGCCTGCTCGGCGTGCCCGTGCCGCTGCACCGCGACTTCGACGAGATCAACCTGCGGTTCTACGTGCGCCGCAAGGGTCCCGAGGGGTGGCGCCGCGGCGTCGTCTTCGTCCAGGAGATCGTGCCCCGCCCGGCCCTGGCCGTCGTCGCCCGCCTCGCGTACGGCGAGAACTACGTGGCGCGCCCCATGCGCAACCGCGCCGACCTGCACGACGGCGAACCCGTGCCCGGCGGCCTCGTCGAGTACTCGTGGCGCGACGCCGGCACCTGGAACCACGTGCGCGCCACCACGGAGGGCAGCCCCCGGCCCCTCACGGAGGGCTCGCACGAGCAGTTCGTCACCGAGCACTACTGGGGGTACGCGGCCCAGCGCGGCGGCGGCACCCTGGAGTACCGCGTCGAGCACCCGAGCTGGCAGGTCTGGCAGGCCCGCGACGCGGCCCTCGAGTGTGACGTCGCGCACGTCTACGGCCCCCGGTTCACCGAGGCGCTGGCGGCCCGTCCCGTGTCGGCGTTCGTGGCGGACGGCTCGGCGGTCACGGTCCGCCGCCCCACCCACCTGTAGGCCGCGCCGGGCCACCAGATCTGGACGCGGAGTCCAGATCCCGCGGGACCGCTGCACAATGCGGGGGTGCCCGAACTCGATCTGCTCACCATCTGCCTCCTGCTGCTCGCCGGGCTCTCGGCCGGCTGGGTGGACGCCGTGGTCGGCGGGGGCGGGCTGATCCAGCTCCCCGCACTGCTGCTCGTGCCCGGCATCAGCCCCGTCCAGGCCCTGGCGACCAACAAGCTCGGCAGCATCATGGGCACCTCCACCAGCGCGATCACGTACTACCGACGCGTCCAGCCCGACCTGCGCACCGCCGGGCCGATGGCGCTCGCCGCCCTGGCCGGGGCCTTCGGCGGCGCGATCGGGGCGTCGCACATCCCCGACCAGCTCTTCAAGCCGATCATCCTGGTCGTGCTCGTCGGCGTCCTCGCCTGGACGCTGCTCAAGCCGAACGTCGGCACGCACGACGACCTGCGCTGGGTCGGCAACGGGCACAAGCGGATCGCCGCCCTGATCGGCCTGCTCATCGGTGCCTACGACGGACTGCTCGGGCCCGGCACCGGCACGTTCCTCGTGATCAGCCTCGTCAGCGCCCTCGGGTACTCGTTCCTGCCCGCCTCCGCGATCGCCAAGATCGTGAACTTCGCCACCAACCTCGGCGCGCTCCTCTTCTTCGTGCCGGGCGGCGCCGTCATCTGGAGCCTCGGCCTGGGCCTCGGGGCCGCCAACCTCGTCGGCGCCTACATCGGCGCCCGGATGGCCGTGGCCAAGGGGTCGAAGTTCGTCCGCATCGTGTTCGTCGTGGTGGTGGGTGCCCTCATCGCGCGCCTCGCCTGGGACGTCTTCGCCGGGTAGGACCACGCCGTCCCGCACCGTGAACGGCACACCGCCCGGGACGCCCGTCGCAGTACCATCGATCCGCAAACCCAACCACCCGGCGGGCCGTTGAGACAGACGGAGGCCGGCAACGGAAGGCAGGCGCATGGCACTTGTCGTGCAGAAGTACGGCGGATCCTCGGTCGGCGACGCGCGCAGCGTGAAGCGGGTCGCGAAGCGGATCGCCGAGGCCAAGCGAGCGGGCAACGACGTCGTCGTGGTGGTGAGCGCCATGGGCGACACCACGGACGAGCTCCTCGACCTCGCCCAGCAGATCACCCCCCTCCCGCCGCAGCGGGAGCTCGACATCCTCCTTACCGCCGGCGAGCGCATCTCCATGTCGCTCCTGGCCATGGCCATCACCAACCTGGGCGTGAAGGCCAAGTCGTACACGGGCCAGCAGGCCGGCGTCATCACCGACGCCGTGCACGGCCGGGCGCGGATCGTCGACGTGGTGCCCCACCGCATCCGCGAGACGCTGAACAAGGGCCAGGTCGCCATCGTGGCCGGCTTCCAGGGCGTCACGCAGGGCACCAACGACGTCACCACCCTCGGGCGCGGCGGGTCCGACACCACCGCGGTGGCGCTCGCGGCCGGCCTCGGCGCCGACGTCTGCGAGATCTACACCGACGTCGACGGCGTGTTCACCGCCGACCCGCGCATCGTCCCCGCGGCCCGCAAGATCGACCGGGTCTCCTACGAGGAGATGCTGGAGCTCGCGGCCTGCGGCGCCAAGGTGCTGGCGCTGCGCAGCGTCGAGTACGCGCGCCGGTACGGCGTGCCCGTGCACGTCCGCAGCTCGTTCAGCGCCCACGACGGCACGCGCGTGCTCGCGGCCGAAGAGAAGTCGAAGGAGAACGCCATGGAAGCCCCGATCATCTCCGGCGTCGCGCACGACCGGTCCGAGTCCAAGATCACCGTGATCGGCGTGCCGGACGTGCCGGGCATGGCCGCGCGCATCTTCGAGGTCGTGGCGGGAGCGGGCGCGAACATCGACATGATCGTGCAGAACGTGTCCGCCGCGGCCACGGGCCTCACCGACATCTCGTTCACGCTGCCCGACGGCGACGGCCCCGCCACCATGGCGGCGCTCACCGCGGTGCAGGGTGAGCTGGCCTTCGACTCCCTCCAGTTCGACGACCAGATCGGCAAGCTGTCCCTCGTGGGTGCCGGCATGAAGTCGCACCCCGGCGTCTCGGCGCGGCTGTTCGGCGCGCTGCGCGACGCGGGCATCAACATCGAGATGATCTCCACCTCCGAGATCCGCATCTCGGTGGTCACCCGCGCGGACTCGCTGGACGACGCCGTGCGCGCCGTGCACACCGCGTTCGAGCTCGACGGCGTCGACGGCGAGGCGGTCGTCTACGCGGGGACGGGGCGCTGACATGGCCGAGATCTCCGACCAGGGTGTGAACGTCGCCGTCGTCGGCGCCACGGGTCAGGTGGGCGCGGTCATGCGCCGCCTGCTGGAGGAGCGGGAGTTCCCCGTCGCCTCGCTGCGGTTCTTCGCCTCCGCGCGCTCCGCGGGCACCACGCTCCCGTTCGCGGGCGTGGACGTGCCGGTGGAGGACGTCGCGGCGACGGCCACCGAGGACCTCGCCGACATCGACATCGCGCTCTTCTCCGCCGGGGGCGGCACCTCCCGGGAGCACGCCCCGCGGTTCGCGGAGGCGGGCGCCGTCGTCGTCGACAACTCGTCGGCCTGGCGGCGCGATCCCGAGGTGCCGCTCGTCGTCTCCGAGGTGAACCCGGAGGCGATCGCCGACGCCGTCAAGGGCATCGTCGCCAACCCGAACTGCACCACGATGGCCGCCATGCCGGTGCTCGCACCGCTGACGCAGGCGGCGGGCCTCGAACGCCTGCGCGTGGCGACCTACCAGGCCGTCTCGGGTTCGGGCCTCGCCGGCGTGGCCGAGCTGGCCGGTCAGGTGCGTGCCGCCGTCGGCCAGGAGATCGAGGGGCTGACGCACGACGGCGGGTCGGTCGACCTGCCCGACCCGGCGGTCTACGCCGGGCCGATCGCGTTCAACGTGCTGCCGCTGGCGGGCAACCTGGTCGACGACGGCTCGGGCGAGACCGACGAGGAGCAGAAGCTGCGCCACGAGTCCCGCAAGATCCTGGGCCTGCCGGACCTCGCCGTCGCGGGCACGTGCGTGCGCGTGCCGGTGTTCACGGGCCACTCGCTGTCGATCCACGCCGAGTTCGCCGAGCCGATCACGCCCGACGAGGCTCGCAAGCTGCTCGCCGACGCGCCGGGCGTGCGGCTGGCCGACGTCCCGACGCCGCTCGCCGCGGCCGGGGCGGACCCCTCGCTCGTGGGGCGCATCCGTACCGACCAGTCGGTGCCGGACGGTCGCGGTCTGGTGCTGTTCGTCAGCGCCGACAACCTCCGCAAGGGGGCCGCGCTGAACGCGATCCAGATCGCGGAGCTGATCGCGGCCGACCTGGCCGAGCTGCACGTCCTGGACGCCGTGGAGGCTGCCGACACGTGACCGGGTAGCCCCGCACGGACGGAAGCCGGGACAGAGCGCACGCGCTCTGTCCCGGCTTTTCTCTTGCGCGCACCCCCGCACCTGTGGTTCATTAGTCAAGCAATGAACCAATGGAGGGGGTGAGCCGGTGTTCGACGGGCCCGAGCCGATCTACGTCCAGATCGCCCAGATGATCCGCGCGCAGGTACTCGCCGGTGAGCTGAAGGAGGAGGAGCAGGTCATGTCCACCACACAGTTCGCGACGACGTTCCGCATCAACCCGGCCACGGCCCAGAAGGCGTTCGCCGGCCTGGTCGACGAGGGCGTGCTCTACAAGCGCCGCGGCCTGGGGATGTTCGTCGCGCCAGGAGCTCGCGAGCGCCTGCTGGAGGAGCACCGCAAGAGCTACTTCGAGGACGTCCTGGGGCCTGCCCTGCAGCAGGCGGAGATCCTCGGCATCTCGACGGACGACGTCGTCGCCTACGTGCTGGGCGCCGGCGGCAGCCGAACCACGACGGAGGAGTCATGACGACCGCACCTTTCGGCGCCCGGCTGGACGACGTCGTCGTCCGCTTCGGCGCGAGCCACCGCATGCTGCCGAACGGTCTCCTGGCCCGGGACGAGGGCGGGACCGGCCTGGACGGCGCCTCGCTGACGATCCGGCCCGGCACCATCACCGGTGTGCTCGGCCGCAACGGCGCGGGCAAGACGACCCTGCTCTCGCTGCTGGCGGCGTTCACCCGGCCGACGAGCGGCACCGTGGTCGTGGGCCCGGAGGGCGCGCAGGAGGACCCGTGGGAGAACCCGTGGATCACCTCGGGCACGCAGCTCGTCCGGGAGAGCGGCGACCTGCTGAACGAGGAGAAGGTGCGCACCTCCCTCCGGTACTACGCCGACGTCCGGCCGGACTGGAGCGCCGAGACCGCCGAGCGGCTCCTGGACCTGTTCGAGGTGGACGTCCGCAAGAACCCGTCGGCCCTGTCCCGCGGCAAGCGGTCCGCGGTCGGCGCCACCATCGGCCTGGCCTCGCGCGCCCCGCTCACGATCTTCGACGAGGTCTACCTCGGCATGGACGCCCCCACGCGGTACGCGTTCTACGACGAGCTCCTGGCCGACTACGCCGAGCACCCGCGCACCATCCTGCTGTCCAGCCACCTGGTCGAGGAGGTCGAGCGGCTGTTCGAGGACGTCGTGGTGGTCGACCGCGGGCGCGTGCTCCTGGCGGAGAGCGCCGAGCAGATGCGGGCGCGCGGCTTCAGCCTCACGGGCAGCCGGGACGCCGTCGAGCGGCTGACCGGTGGGCGGCGTGTGCTGCACCGCCAGCAGCTCGGCTCGACCGTGCAGGTCACGCTCGAGGGCGCGCTCGACGACGACGAGCGGGCCGCTGCCCGCCGGGCGGGCGTCGAGGTCGGCACCGTGCCGGTGCAGGACCTCTTCGTGCGCCTGACCGACCCGAGGAGCGTGACGTCATGACGGCGACCCGCACGAGGGACACCGCCACCGCGGCGGGAGACCGGGACGCGGCGGCGCACGCCGCCGACCGGCGTGCCGCCCGGGTCGCGTCCGGCGGCGCCGTGCGCGTCATCCGCACCATCGGCGGCTGGTACTGGCTGATCTTCTCGGTCGTCGCGGTGCTGATCAGCGTGCTGATGACCCGGTACGGCGACGGTCTGGACGGCGCGGTGCTCGACAGCCAGATGGGTGGCTCGTCGCGCTGGGTGGTGCTGGTGCTCGGGATCATCGTCCCGGCCACCTACCTGCGGCTGCACCTCGCCGCGGGCGGCACCCGCAGGGCACTCGTCGCCGGCACGGTCCGGGGCGGGCTCCTGGGCGGGCTGGTGCTCGGCGGGTTCACCGCGGTCTACCTGACGGGCGAGCGCCTGCTGCTCGGTGCCATGGGCCAGACGTGGACGCGCGAGTTCGGGCCGCCGCTGGACGGCTGGGCCGGCATCGCCCTGACGGTGCTGACCGAGGCCGGCGTCGTCGGCACCTACTACCTCGTGGGCGCGACGATCGCGGCCGGGTACCGCTGCTACGGCGTGGTGCTCGGCACCCTGTACGCGGTCGTGGCCCTCGTCCCGGGGGCGGTGGTCGACCTCGCGACGCACACCGGGGCCACGGCGATCGTCGTCGGCCCCGGGAACCTGCCCGGGGGAGCGGGCGGCGTGCTGCTCGCCCTGGCCGGTCCGGTCGTCGCCGTCGCCCTGGCCACCTGGCTGTTCCGTCTACCGCTGCTGGCCGTCGCGGTGCGGCCGGCCGCCTGAGGAGGCTCCCATGTCCGCACCGACCGTCCCGGGGACCGCCGCCACGACCCGGACCGCCCTGACCGCGGCGGCGCGCCGCCGCGGCGCCGCCGCCGTCACGGGCTGGATGCGCCGGGGAGCGCTCGTCGCCGGCGTCTGGTTCTGGGGGTTCTACGCGGTGTACGCCGTCGCGCTCATCCTGGGGAACGTCCTCGCGGGCAACGACCTGGAGACCAGCGCGCTCGACGTCACGCTCGGCGCGCAGCGCTGGGCCGTCGTCTGGATCGGCGTGGTCGCCGCCACGGCGCTGCTGCCCGTCCACGTGGCGGCGGGCGGCGACCGCCGCTCGCTGGCCGCGGGAGTGGTCCGCGGCGCCCTGCTGGTCGGCGGGGCGTACGGGGTGCTCGTCGTGCTGGCCCTCCTGGGCGAGCGGCTGCTGAGCACGTCGCTCGGGATGACCTGGAGCCGGCTCGGCGCGCTGCCGTTCGACGAGCCCCTCGCGGTGCTCGGCACCGCGGTGGCCGAGGCCCTCGTCGTCACGACCTACATCCTGGTCGGCGCGTCCGTGGGCGCCGGCTTCATGCGGGCCAGGGCCTGGGGCACGCTCCTGATGATCCCGCTCCTGGTGCCCGCCGCCCTCGTCGACCTCGCCACCCGCACCGGCGTGGTCGGCACCGTCGCCAACGTCGAGCTGCGGCCCGACCTCGACCACGCCGTGGTCCTGGCCGCCGACGGCCTGGACACCACGCTGCTCGGCGTCGGCGGGGCCGCCCTCGCCGCGCTGCTCGCGGCCGCCGCCCTGCACGCCCTGCTGCGCACGGCGCCGGTGCGGCCGCGCTGACCACCCACCAGACCCGACCCGGACCACCCCAGACCCGAAGGAGCGACCATGACGTCCCCAGTCGTCGAAGTCAGCCACCTGCGCAAGTCCTATCCCGGCGCCGGCCGCGGGGCACCACCCCGCACCGCGGTCGCCGACGTCAGCCTCGAGGTCGCCCGCGGCGAGATCTTCGGCATCCTCGGCCCCAACGGCGCGGGCAAGACCACCACGGTCGAGTGCGTCGCCGGCCTGCGCCGCGCGGACGGCGGCACGGTGCGCCTCCTCGGGCGCGACCCGCAGGCGGACCCCATGTCCGTCCGCGAGCACGTCGGCATCCAGCTCCAGGAGGCCGCGCTGCACGACAAGATCACCGTCGGCGAGGCGCTCGACGTCTTCGGCTCGTTCTACGCGGAGCAGGCCGACCCCGCCGAGCTCCTGGACCTGCTCGACCTCACCGCGCACCGCGACCAGCAGTTCGGCAAGCTCTCGGGCGGCCAGAAGCAGCGGCTGTCCATCGCCCTCGCGCTGGTCGGCAAGCCGCAGGTCGCCATCCTCGACGAGCTGACCACCGGGCTCGACCCGGCCGCCCGGCGTGCCACCTGGGACCTCGTCGAACGTGTCCGCGACTCCGGCGTGACCGTGCTGCTCGTCACCCACTTCATGGAGGAGGCCGAGCGGCTCTGCGACCGGCTCGTCGTGATCGACGGCGGCCGCGTCGTCGCCCAGGGCACCCCCGCGTCCCTCATCGAGGGCCTCGAGGGCCACCGCGGGGTGCGCCTCCGGTTCGCGGACGGCGCGGCCCGCGGCCGGGCGCTCGCGCTCCTCACGGCCCTCGCCGAGCAGGACGACGACGTGGCCGCCGCCACCACCGCCGGCGACGAGATCGAGGTGACGGGCACCCGCACCGTGCTCTTCGCCGTGGTGCAGGCGCTCGCGGCCGCCGCCGTCGTCCCCGACGACGTGCGGACCGTCGAACGCACGCTGGAGGACGTGTTCGTGCAGGTGACCGGCCGGGAGTACCGGGCAGAGGAGAACGAGGAGGTGACGGTATGAGTGCCGTCGAGACCGTGCGCGCCCCAGGCGCCGTCCGCGCGCGGCGGGTGCGGGGCTTCGGCACCCTGCTCGCCACCGAGCTCAAGGTCTGGCTGCGGGACCCGACCGCCGTCTTCTTCGCGCTCGTCTTCCCCACGGCGCTCCTGCTCGGCCTCGGCCTCGCGGTGCCCGCGTTCTCCGACCCGATGGTCGAGGCGCCGCCGCCGTGGAACACCGCCCCCGGGATCACCAGCTACCTGCCGACCATCATCGCCCTCGCGGTGGGCACCATCGCGCTGACCACCATGCCGGTGCAGTTCGCCACGTTCCGCGAGAAGGGCGTGCTCAAGCGGCTGTCGACCACGCCCATGCCGCCGCAGAACCTCATCGGCGCGCACATGGTGATCAACGTGCTCGCGCTGATCGTCTCCGCCGGCGCGTCCGTGGTCGGCGCCCTGACGGTGCTCGGCGTCCCGATGGCCGCCGACCCGTTCACGGTGCTCCTCGTGCTCGTGCTGTCCACCACCGCGATGTTCTCGCTCGGGCTGCTCGTCGCCGCCCGCGCCGAGAAGGGCACCACCGCCTCCGGGCTCGGGATGCTCATCTACTTCCCGTCCCTCATGTTCTCCGGCGTGTGGGTGCCCCTGTCCGTCATGCCGGACTGGATGCAGACCATCGGGCTGTACCTGCCGCTCGGCGCCGCGGCCCAGGGCCTGACGGTCGGCTGGTTCGGCACCGACGGCTTCCCGCTCGCCCAGGTGCTCGTGCTCGCCGCCTGGACCCTCGTGCTCTTCCCGCTCGGGGTGCGGCTCTTCCGCTGGAGCTGACCACCTGACGGACCCGGCCCAGGTTTTCACCCGGGCCGGGTCTACGGTGTCCCCGCACACGAGCGAGGGGGACGACAGTGGGAACGTTGCGGAAGATCGCCGAGCTGGCCGGACGCTGGTTCGCCGTCCTGGTACTGCTCGGCGGGATCGCGGGCCTCGTCGCGCCCGACCAGCTCGCGCCGCTCGCGGCCCACATCCCGCTCTTCCTCGGCGTCGTCATGTTCGGCATGGGGCTCACGCTGCGCGGCGGCGACTTCGCGCTGGTCGCCCGGCGCCCCTGGGCCGTGCTCATCGGCGTCACCGCGCAGTTCGTCATCATGCCGCTGCTCGCCTGGGCCGTCGGCGGGCTGTACGGCCTCACCGGCATGGCGCTGCTCGGGATGATCCTCGTCGGCGCCGCCCCCGGCGGCACCGCCTCGAACGTCATCGTCTACCTCGGCAAGGGTG
This sequence comes from Promicromonospora thailandica, assembly GCF_024171955.1. Classification (GTDB taxonomy): domain Bacteria; phylum Actinomycetota; class Actinomycetes; order Actinomycetales; family Cellulomonadaceae; genus Promicromonospora; species Promicromonospora thailandica. Next base: position 111,371 of record NZ_JAMTCS010000012.1, read on the forward strand.
ACACCGCCCTCTCCGTGACCATGACCGCCATCTCGACCCTGCTCGCCCCCTTCCTCACGCCGCTGCTCATCCTCTGGCTCGCCGACGAGACCCTCGACGTCGGGTTCGCCGACCTGTTCGGCTCCATCGTCCAGGTGGTGCTCGTACCCGTCGTCGCGGGCCTCGTGATCCGCGCCCTCGCGGGGCGGTACGTCGAGCGCGTCCTGCCGTACCTGCCCCTCGTCTCCGTGGGCGGCATCGTCCTGGTCGTGCTCGGCGTCGTCGCCGCCAACGCCGCCACCGTGCTCTCCACCGGGCTGCTGCTGGCGCTCGCGGTGGTCACGCACAACCTGCTCGGCCTGCTGCTCGGCTACGGCACGGCCAGGGCGGCCCGGCTCGACCGGGCCGCGCGCCGGGCCGTGAGCATCGAGGTCGGCATGCAGAACTCGGGCCTCGCCGCGAGCCTCGCGGCCACGCACTTCACACCCGCGGCGGCCCTTCCGGCCGCGCTGTTCTCGGTGTGGCACAACCTCTCCGGAGCCGCCCTCGCGACGTGGTGGGCACGGCGCTCCACAACGGGCTCCGCCACGACGCGATGATTGCCTCTACCCTCATGTCATGAAGCCGTTTCTGCTGCTCGCGACGCGTGCGGAGGACCTCGCCGCGGACGGTGAGTACGAGGCGTTCTGCCGCTACGGCGGGCTCGAGCCGGAGCAGCTGCACCGCGTGCGCCTCGAGCGCGACCCGCTGCCCGCCGTCGACCTGGACGACTACTCCGGCGTGCTCGTGGGCGGCGGCCCGTTCAACTCCTCGGACCCCGAGGAGGCGAAGGGCCCGGCCCAGCGGCGCGTCGAGGCGGAGCTGAAGGCCCTGCTCGACGAGATCGTCGCGCGCGACTTCCCGTTCCTCGGCGCCTGCTACGGCGTCGGCACGCTGGGCGCGCACCAGGGCGCGGTGATCGACTCGACCTACGCCGAGCCCGTGGGCCCGGTCGCGGTCGAGCTGACGCCGGACGCGGCGGCCGACCCGCTGCTGGCCGGCCTGCCGCAGAGCTTCTCCGCATACGTGGGCCACAAGGAGGCCGTGCGGAAGCTGCCGGACAGCGCGGTGCTGCTCGCGTCGTCGGCCGGCTGCCCCGTGCAGATGTTCCGGGTGGGCCGCAACCTGTACGCCACGCAGTTCCACCCCGAGCTGGACGCTGCCGGGATCGCCCAGCGCGTCGAGATCTACCGGGACTACGGCTACTTCCCGCCCGAGGAGGCGGACCAGGTGATCGAGCGGTGCACGGCGGTCGAGGTGACCGAGCCGATGCGCATCATGCGCGCCTTCGTGGAGCGGTACGCCCGGTGACGGGCTGTGACCGACCGCATCGTGGGAACCGGTGGACAGCCGCCGGGGGTGGGGCTACCGTTTTGGCCGTGGACATCCGTTGGTATTGGCGCTTTACGTCGGCTCCTGGTGGAGCCCGGCGGGCGCGCGCCTGACCAACTTTCCACCCGGAGCCAGGGCCTGGGACGCCGATCGCGTCCAGGCCCTTCGTCTTTACCAGACGGGCCGCTCCGGACCAGGAGTCGGTGGCGGGCCGTCCGGTTCCTCGAACCAGATAGCACCGAACCCCGCCGACCAGGAGTCCCGATCCCGATGAGCATCACCCCCGCGGAACCCAGCACCGAGGCGACCGACCTCGGAACCCGCACCTCCGACCTGCGCATCCGCGCGCTCGACCCGCTGCCCGCGCCGAACGCCCTGCTGGCGTCGATGCCGCTCGGCACCGCGCGCAGCGACCTCGTGACGACGTCGCGCCGCGAGGTGCGCGACGTGCTGACCGGTGAGGACGACCGCCTGCTGACGATCGTCGGCCCGTGCTCGGTGCACGACCCGGTCGCCGCGCTCGACTACGCCTCCCGGCTCGCCACGCTCCGGCGCGAGCTGTCCGACGACCTGGTCGTGGTCATGCGGGTGTACTTCGAGAAGCCACGCACCACGGTGGGCTGGAAGGGTCTCATCAACGACCCGCACCTGGACGGCTCGCACGACGTGACCCGCGGCCTGAGCCTGGCCCGTGAGGTGCTGCTCGGCGTGCTGGACGCCGGCGTCCCCGCCGCCGCCGAGTTCCTGGAGCCCACCAGCCCGCAGTACATCGCGGACGCCGTGACCTGGGGCGCCATCGGGGCGCGCAACGCCGAGTCGCAGGTGCACCGCCAGCTCGCCTCGGGCCTGTCGATGCCGGTCGGGTTCAAGAACGCGACCGACGGTGACGTGCAGATCGCGGTGGACGGCTGCATCACCGCCGCGAGCGAGCACACGTTCTTCGGGGCCGACGGCGAGGGCCGGGCCGCCGCCGTCGAGACCACAGGCAACCCGGACTGCCACGTCATCCTGCGCGGCGGCCGTTCCGGCCCCAACTACAGCCAGGAGGACGTCGCGGCGGCCCTGCGCGTCGCCCGCACCTCGGGCCTCGAGGGCGCCGCGGCGAACGGTGTCATCGTGGACGCCAGCCACGGCAACTCCGGCAAGGACCACGTGCGCCAGGCCGCCGTCGTGCACGAGATCGCGAACCGCATCGCGGACGGCGAGCACGGCATCACCGGGCTCATGATGGAGAGCTTCCTCGTGGCCGGGGCGCAGAAGCCGGCCCCGCTGCCCGAGCTCACCTACGGCCAGTCGGTCACCGACGCGTGCATGGACTGGGACACCACGGAGGACCTGCTCCGCGACCTGGCGAAGGCCGTGCGGGAGCGGCGCGGCTGAGCACCGCTCGTCTCGCCGGCCCCTACGCTCGGGCCCATGACCGACGTGCGGGCTGACGAGACCACCGCTGACGACACGCAGGACGCACCGGCCGCGGCCCGGCGCACACGACGAGGGCGCTGGGTCGCGGCCGTCGTCGTGCTCGGCCTGCTGCTGGTCGCCGCCTGGCAGGCCGCGGCCCGGACGTCACGGGTCGAGCCGGGCGGGGTGGCGCAGGTCAGCGGCGGCCTCGCGCTGCCGGACTGCGTGCCGTCCGGGAACCTGTGGGCGGCGTTCGACGACGACGAGGAGGTCCTGGCGGCACAGACGATCCGGAACCCGTCGCCCTGGCCGGTCACGGTGTCGACCGGTGACTCCGAGGCCTACCTGCTCGAACCGAGGAGCGACGACCAGGACGAGCAGGGCTCGATCACCAGTGCCTCGGGCGGCGTGCCGGACGCGGCCCGGGAGTCCGTCGTCGTGCCCGGGGGTCAGGAGGCCACCCTGTGGATCCACAACCCCCAGCGCGGCGTGCCTCCCGGCTCGATCTGGTACACGTACGACGGTGTCAGCCTGACCGTCCGTGCCCTCGGCATCGAGCGCGAGGTCTGGGTGCCGTTCTCCGCGGGCGTGCTGCAGGTGGGCGGCTCGCAGGACAGCGCGGTGCTGAGCGAGGCCCTGGAGGGTGCCTGCGCGGGCTGAGCGGGTCCGGCCCAGCCCGCGGTCACGTCGTCAGCCCGTGAAGGCCTCCAGCTCCGCCGTCGGCACCTGCCGGCCGGATCGGATCAGCTCCTCGACCCGGCCCATCTGCTCCCAGACGTTGACGGCCATGCCGGCCACGACCCGGCCGTCCACGCGCCAGAACGCCACGAACTCCCGCTCGGCGGTGTCGCCGGAGACCACGACGTCGTCGTACCCGGCCTGGACGTCGACCCAGCCGGTGTACTCCATGCCGACGTCGTACTGGTCGCTGTAGAAGTACGGCAGCTTGTCGTAGGGGTCGGCGGCGCCGAGCATCGCGCGGCCCGCGTGCTTGCCGGTCTCCTGCGCGATGGCCCAGTGCTCGACGCGCAGCGGGCGGCCGTAGTGCGGCGAGGGGATGCTCGCGATGTCGCCGCCCGCGAACACGTCGGGGTGGGACGTGGCGAGGGTGCCGTCCACGACGACGCCGCCGCCCAGGGCGGCGTCCCGCAGGTCCAGGCCGGCGGCCTCGGCCAGCCCGATGTTGGGGGCCGCGCCGATCCCGGCCACGACGACGTCGGCGCCCAGGCGGGTGCCGTCCGAGAGGACGACGGCGGTCACGCGCCCGTCGGCCCCCTCCAGGGCCGTCACCGTGGCGCCCCGGACCAGCCGGACCTCGTGCTCCGTGTGCACGCTCGCATAGAAGTCGCTCATCTCGGGCCCCAGCACCCGGCCGAGCGGGTGCGCGCCGCGACCCACCACCGTCACGTCGAGGCCGAGGGTCCGTGCCGACGCGGCCACCTCCAGGCCGATCCACCCGTCACCGATGACGACGAGCCGGCCCACGCCCTCCAGCGACGCCTCGAGCAGCCGCGCCGAGATGCGGTCGGCGTCATCGATGGTGCGCAGGTAGTGCACGCCCCCGAGGTCGCTGCCGGGCACGGCGAGCGTGCGCGGCGTGGAGCCCGGGGCCAGCAGGAGCTTCGCGTAGGTGAGGGCGGCGCCGTCGGACAGGGTGAGCGCGTGGTCCGCGACGTCGAGACCGACGACGGTCTCGCCCGTGCGGACGGCCACGTCGTGCTCGGTGTACCAGGCCTCGTCCAGCGGGAAGACCGCGTCACGCTCGGCCTCGCCGCGCAGGTAGTCCTTGCTCAACGGCGGCCGTTCGTACGGGCGGTGGGGCTCGGACGTGACGACCACCAGGTCGCCGTCGTACCCCTCGGTGCGCAGCGCCTTGGCGGCGCGGGCGGTGGTCAGGCCACCGCCGACCAGAACGAACGGATCCATCAGGTGCCTCCCGGATCGGATAGGTGTCCAGTCTCGCACCGGCGCGCACGGGGCACGGACCGGTTCTGTCCTATTTACAGATCAATCGGTCCAGATATGCTGACGCCATGACACGCCCCACCACCGCCCGGCTGCCGTTCGTCGTCTGGCTGCTGACGCTCGGCACCTTCCTCATGGGCACCAGCGAGTACATCGTCGCCGGGATCCTGCCGCAGCTCTCCGCCGACCTCGGCGTCGGCATCGCTCAGGGCGGGCTCCTCATCACCGTCTTCGCCGCGGGCCTGATCGTCGGGCCCCCGATCCTGTCGATCGTCACGCTCCGGCTGCCGCGCAGGTCCGCCCTCGTGCTGGCGCTCGTGGTGTTCGCCCTCGGGCACGCGCTGGCCGCCGCGAGCTCCTCGTTCGCCGTCGTGCTCGGCGCCCGGGTGGTCACAGCACTCGCCACGGGCACCTTCTGGGCCGTGGCCGGCGCCGTCGCGGTCTCCGCCGTGCCGCCGACGGCGCGTGCGCGCGCCTCCGCCATGATCATCAGCGGCGTCGGCCTGGCCACGGTGCTCGGCGTACCGCTCGGCGCCCTCGTCGGCGGCCAGGTCGGCTGGCGCGGCGCGTTCTGGGGGCTGGCGGCGCTCGCGGGTCTCACCGCCCTGGTGATCGGCCGGTTCGTCCCGGCCGCACCCCGCGACGGCGCCACCGCAGACGTGCGCTCGGAGATCTCGGCGCTGCGCGTCGGCCGACTGTGGCTCACGCTCGCCACCTCGACGCTCCTGTTCGGCGGGGTGCTGGCCGCCTACTCCTACGTGGTGCCGCTGCTCACCGACCGGGCCGGGGTGCCCGTCGGCGCCATCTCGCTCGTCCTCGTGGGCTACGGCATCGGGGCGCTCGCGGGCACCTGGGTCGGCGGCCGCCTCGGCGACGCCCGCCCGCTGGCCACCCAGGCCGGCGCGATCGCCGTTGCCGGCCTGGCCCTCGTGCTCCTGCAGACCCCGCTGTCCACCTCGGGCGTCGCCGCGGTCGCGCTCCTGGTGCTCATGGGCGTCGCCGGACAGTCGGTCCCGCCCGTGTCCACGGCACTGGCCGTGCGCTTCGCGCCGGGCGCCCCGACGCTGGCGTACGCGCTCGCCACGTCGGCGCTGAACGTGGGCATCGCCGGGGGTTCGCTGGTGGGCGGGCTGGCGCTCGACTCGACGCTGGGGCTCACCGGACCCGCACTCGTCGGCACGGTCATGATCGCGGCGGCGCTGGTGCCGCTGCTGGCGCTCGCCGCCCGCCGTGCCACGCGGGACGACGTGGGCTGATCGTGTGCCCGACCCCGGGCGCCAAAAAGGCCCTCCGACTCAGCATTTCCGCTGGTCAGAGGGCCTTTCACATGGTCGGGGTGACAGGATTTGAACCTGCGACCTCTTCGTCCCGAAGGCAATCAGGGCTGTGTGGTTGGTCCGTCAGGCGGTGAGAAACCGTCCCAGTTCGTCCGGCGGCGTCCTGGTGAGGCTCATCCCGTAGTCCCCCAGTTTGTCCCCCGGGGTGCGGTCAGATGCGGGTCAGGCGGGGCGCAAATCGCTGTTGCGCGGCCTGCTTCGTGACGCCGAGCGCGGCCCCGATCGTGGTCCACGAGTCGCCAGCGGCGCGCGCCTCGGCGACGCTCATGAGCAGTCGCTGGTCCGCCTCTTCCGCCTCGCGGGCTGCCGCAATGATGGCCCGGAAGTGGACCGCGTCGCGAGCAGGGTGAGTCTCCGGGGTGACGGCGTCAAGAGCCCGCACCTCGGCGTCGATGTCGATCGTCTTCGCCATGTTCATCACCTCAGGTAGTCGTATCGGCTGGGTCGGAGTCGGTCCGCGTGGATGATCCGGGTCGGTGCATCGACCGGGACTGCCACGAGTTCGAGCATCGTTCCGTGGGTGTCGGGGCCGATGACGAGCAGCCGTTCCTCGCCGTCGTACTCGTACTCCACGTATCGCAGGGCGTTCTCCCAGGCGTGCCGTATGTCCGCGTCGGTGAACCCATGCTTACGGGCACTCGGGAGAACGTCCACGCGTCAAGGGTACGTTGACGATGTGCTCCCGTCAACACATGATTGACGCTTGATGGGCGCCTGTGACCGCATTTGCACCGCCTCATGGATGATCTGCGCCGCCTCCGCTGGACCAGTGGTGGCGGTGTCGATCGCGATGGTGGCTTCCGCCAGGTGCGGCGTCGAGTCCCACACGGCGAGCCGGTCTGCGATGTCGGTGCTCCCCCTGCCAACCAGGCGCTCTGCCGCCGTTTCCCGAGGGCACCAGAGATCCACGGAGACCCACCTTGCGCCCGGTGTGGCGTGTGTGAGCGCTGTGACCGCGCCCGGCTGTCCAACGTGGACGATGGGGATTCCCGATTCCAAGGCCGACGCGATCGAGGGCGCGTCGATCGCGTACACGGCGCCGTAGGCGCGGTTCTCCCAGATGACCTGACCGTCGCCCCGCATCTGGTCAAGCGTGGTCGCCGTGACGAACCTGTAGCCCTTTCTGCGGCCAGTCCCGACCTTGATCCGCTGGTAGTGCAGGTATGCGGGCGAGAGGTCGGCCAGGGCGTGCGTCACGGTGTCTTTTCCGGCCGCTGGCGGACCGTACAGGATGACTCCGGCGGTGCTCATCGGCTCGCTGCCACCTCAGCGAGCATCCGTGCCGCCTGGCTCTGTAGCGGCTCGCTGTCGGCCGAGTTCTCGATGACAACATGTGCGCCGGCCGGGCGGAAGTCGGTGTCAATCCGGGTCGCGACGTAGTCGTCCCAGTTGGCGAGTTTCACGCTGTCCCGCGCCGCGCCACGTCGGCGGAGGTAGATGTGCATGGTCTCGACATCGGTGGTCACCCAGACGAGCGTCAGGCCGACGCCGTGGGCGTCGAGCTGCGCCCTGGTCCGATCGATCCACGCTCTGCTGCTGAACTCCTGCACGAACGGCGCCGTTGCGATCACGCCCACGCCGAGTTCCGCATTTTCGAGCACCGTCGCGAGCAAGTTCTCATACTCACGAGGGCGCACGCGATCGAGGTAGGTCTCGGACTCGCGATCATGCGGCGACCGCCCCAGATCTTCGAGATGTGACTCGACGACGGCCCTGGTGATCGTGTCCTTGTCGATGACGGCGGCGCCGGTCAGGCGTGCCAGGACGCGCCCAAACTCGCTCTTGCCGCTACCCGCGTACCCGCCGACGAAGTAGGTGTGCGGGGGGCGTCCTGCGCGATCCGGAGGCGTCACCGGGCGGCTGCTCCGGACGATTCGGCGCGACCCTGGCCGGTTCTCGATCAGTCCCTCGCTGGCCAGCGACTTCATCGCTTCATTGATCGTGAACACGCTGACTTCCATCTGCTTGGCAAGGTCTCGCGTCGAGGGCAGAGCCTCGCCGTCCACGAGCCTGCCTGCCTCTATGTCGTTGCGGATGGTCCGGACTACGCGCTCTTGCAGGGTCCCGCCTACAGCGTTCGCTTCCTGGCTTGGCATTCGGCTCCTTGCCTTGCATCTCGGTTGGACTGCTGCGGCCTAACAACCGCCTAGTAGGCGATCATCCCTGCTCCCCACGGATCTGCCAAGTTCCGCCAGTTTTGGCATAACGGTTGACACGGGGACCAGATCGATTGTTAGGTAGTCCCCAGTCGCCCTGTGACGGGGCGCACACCCCGGGCCGATGGGCGGCCCGGGACTGAGGCACCGAGGAGTCGAGCAATGTCGAAGAGGACTCAGGATCTGGCAGCCGCGAGGCGGTTGCTGCTCGCGTTGTCGGAAGGGCTGGCCAAGGCCGGTCGGCTGCTGTTCGCGGCTGGCCTGGCCGACGAGGGTCGGGCCGTGAAGCGGATGCACGCCGAGGTTGGCGTGATGCGCCAGCGAGTTCGCAAGGTCCACAACGCCGCTCTCGCCGTCGAGGGCGACGACACCGCAATGGGGGAGAACCGATGAGCACCTACACCGCACTCGCCGCGTTCGACGACGACGAGCCCACGTTCACCGACCTCGCGGCGATCGTCGCGGAGGAGCCCGTCATCTCGGCTGAGGTTGCCGTGGTGGACGCGGAATGCCGCCTCGCGATGTCGCCCGACGAGGTCGCGGTCAAGGCTCACCGCCGCGCCGTGGCCGCCCTGAACGTCGTCCTGCGGACGGCGGTCGAGACCAGCACGAACCGCGCCACGTCCACGGCCCCGGTGTACGCACCGGCTAGCCCCCTCACCACGGCCCGTCGGGTCGTTATCCGTCCCGCCACCCGCACCGCCTGACACGAGGAGCCCGCCATGATTTCCGTTTCGCTGCTGGTCGTTCTGCTCATCGCCGCGTGGATCGCGGTCCAGTACGGCAAGGCCAAGGTCGCGACCATGCTCCTGGGCGTGTGCCTGGGCCTGGCGCTGGCTAACACGTCGTTCGGTGCCTGGGGCCTCGACGCCCTGAACGCGCTGCTCAACAACCTGTTCACGGGCGCCAACAACATGGTTGAGGGCTGACCATGACGACCCCCAACGAGCACATGCCCGGTACCCCGGACGACGGGCTGCCGAACGACGACGAGTTGACCGCCATGGTGTACGGCTCGACCGAGGTCGAGGCGTACGGGCTGGACCAGGGTGCAGCTCTGGTCCAGCCGGACGGCACCGACGACGAGGACAACGCTCTCTCGGGCGAGGTGATCGACCCTGAGCCCGCTCGGGAGCCGGAGGCGGCCCCTCGGGCGCCTCAGGTGATCCAGCACCGCCCGACGGCCGACCGCCGCCAGGTGCTGCCGGACTGGCTCCGTTCGCGTGAGGCGTTCGTCGCCTCGGCGCGCTGGGCCGTGGGCTACGGCTCGCACGTCTGCGCGTACCACGCGGTTCGTCTGCCCCTGTACGCGCTGCGCCTCGCGGGGCGTGCCCCGATCGGTGCGGGCCGGATCACCGCGGCTGTGTGGCGGTGGGCTGCCGACACGGAGAACACCGAGGTCCGGCGCGCGCTGCTGGCCTCGACGAAGTCGGACCCGAACGCGTTCCTGCGGGTCCGGAAGGAGACTCGCGGCCAGGCCCAGCGCCGTGGTGCTCTGGCCGTGTTCGGCCTGGCGGGCGCCTCGGGTGTCGCGGCGGGTGTGGCGACCATGGCCGACCCGGTGTGGCAGGCCGCCACCGCTGCCGTAGCCCTGGGCGTGCTTGGCGTCGTCGGGCGCAAGCGTGACGCCAAGATCACCGGGGAGGCGATGGCGTCGGCCAAGGTGCCGCCGCTGACCGCTGACCTGATCCGTGACGCCCTGCTGTCTCTCGGGCTGGGGTCCATGGGCGCGGTGAAGAACGACCGTGACGCGGTCCGGTTCCTGGCCATCGCCCGGGACGGCGCAGGGTTCCGCGCTGACATCGACCTCCCGCCGGGCGCGACCGCGTCGGAGGTGATGGACAAGCGGTCCAAGTTGGCCTCCGGCCTGCGCCGTCCGATCGGGTGCGTGTGGCCCGAGGGCGACCCCGAGGTCCATGAGGGCCGCCTGGTCCTGTACGTGGGCGACCGCTCCCTGGCCCAGTCCGGGGCCGCGTCGTGGCCGCTGGCGAAGAAAGGCGGCGCGAACATCTTCGAGCCCATCCCGCTCGGGGTGGACCAGCGCGGCCGCCGTGTGGACGTCACCCTCATGTACGCCTCCGGGATCATCGGGGCCGTCCCGCGCATGGGCAAGACGTTCACGCTCCGCCTTCTGCTGCTCGCGGCTGCTCTCGACCCTCGGGTGGAGATCCACGCGTACGACTTCAAGGGCGGGGCCGACCTGGACCCGCTGGCGAAGATCGCGCACGCCTACCGCTCCGGTGACGACCCGGAGGACATGGCTGCCCTGCTGGCCGACCTGCGCGCTCTGGTCAAGGAGTTCCGCCGCCGCTCCAAGGTGCTCCGCTCGCTGCCGCGTGACGTGGTGCCTGAGGGCAAGGTCACCGACGAACTGGCCTCCCGCAAGGATCTGGGGCTGCACCCGATCTTCGTCGCGTTCGACGAGACGCAGATCATGTTCGAGCACGACCAGTACGGCGCCGAGGCCCGCTCCATCGTGGAGGACCTCGTCAGGCGCGGCCCGGCGGTCGGGATCATGGTGTGGCTCGCCACCCAGCGCCCCGACGCCAAGTCGATCCCTACGTCGATCAGCGCCAACGCGACCAAGCGGCTGTGCCTGCGCGTCATGGGCCAGGTCGAGAACGACATGGTGCTCGGGACCTCGATGTACAAGAACGGCATCCGGGCGACCATGTTCGGTTCCCGGGACCTGGGCATCGCCTACCTCGCCGGTGAGGGCGACGACCCCGTCATCGTCCGCACCTCCTACGTGGACGGTCCGGCGGCCGACACGATCACCGACCGCGCCCACGCCGTCCGCAAGGCCCAGGGACGCCTCACGGGGCTTGCCGCCGGGGACGTCGAGGCCGACACCGACACGGGCACGGTGCTGGACCACCTGTTGGCCGTCTGGCCTGCCGAGGACCCGGCATGGCCGAACGGCAAGGTCTGGTCCGACGACCTGGCGGCCCGCCTCGGGGAGCACCTGCCCTCGCTGTACGAGGGGTGGACCGGCGCCCAGGTCAACGCCGCCGTCAAGCCCCACGGCATCCGCACTGTCCAGGTCAAGCACGACGGCACCAACAAGCGCGGGCTGTCCCGCGCCGACGTCGTCACCGAACTCGGTGACGCCGCCGACCTGCCCGACTTCACCGCTCTCACCGACCAGAAGGAGGACTGACCATGAGCACCAACGACACCACCCCGCGCGGCGGCTCCCGTCGCCTGGTCCTCGGAGGCGCCGTCTCTGTCGCGCTCATCTCCACCGTGTCCGCCTACCTCGCCATGGTGGGGTTCGGGCGCGACGTCCTGGGCATGGACGCCGCCACCGCGTACACCACGGCCGGTGTCTTCGAGCTGTCGCTCGTGACGGTCGCTCTGCTGGCTCGTGAGGCCGCTCGGGACAACCGCCCCGGCGGCACCCTGCTCACGCTCACGTGGGCGCTGTCGTCCGCCTCGGGCGTGTTCGCCGCCGTCCACGAGGTCTACCTCGGGCACCCCGCCGGGGCGGTCCTGTTCCGGTTCGTCGTGCCGCTTCTGGCCGCCCTGATGTGGCACCTCGCCCTGATCGGTGACCGCCACCTCGCGTCCGGCGCGTCCTGGTCGAGCATGCGGCAGTCCGCTCGGATGCACGCCCTGTTCCTCACCACAGAGGACGCTGTCCGGGCGCACGCCGCCGACGACGGCACCCCCGCCGCCCGCCGCGCCATTGTCCGGGCCGAGGCCCGCCGCCGGGCCGCCCGCGCGGTCGCCCTGCGGACCGTGCCGCCCGCCGAGATGCGCACCCGGACCGTGGAGTGGCTGGACTCGCTGTCCGCCGTCGCGGACGCCGTGACCGACGTCGCCCGCCTGCACGTCGAGGCCAACAACCGCGTCGCCGGTTTCGTGTCCGCCCCGGTCATGTCCGGGCCGGACTACGAGGACCGTGCCGCCGACGCTGTCCGGGCTGAACTGGCGGACATCGTCACAGAGGCTGACCGGCTGTCTGCCACCCCGGCGGCCGGTCAGGACACCACCGCTGTCCGATCTACCGTCCGGGCCGCTGTCCGCCCGTCCAAGCCCCGGACGGTCCGCCCTACCGCGTCAGCCGGTGACCGGGCTGTCCGCCTCGACATCGTGTCCGGGCTGCTGTCCACCAACCCGGACGCCACCGCAAGCGACGCCCTGTCCGCCCTGGCGGCCGAGGGCCACCACGTCACCGACCGGACCGCGCGCCGCCTGCTGGCCGACGCTCGCCCCGCCGACGTCGCCACCGTCGCCGCTGCCTGACCGAGAGGAGCCCGCCATGAACCGCAACGACACGAGCACCGAGGGCATGAGCCCTGCCGAGTACGCCGAACTGGTCCGCGAGGGCCGCGAACTGGTCGCCGCCGTCGAGCGCGCCACGCGCCGCACGGGTGCCGTGTTCGTCGTGACGATGGGCCTGACGATCGCCGCGACCGCCCTCGGGCTGCCCGTGGTCGGCGAGGTCGCCGCCGTGGTCGCCGTGATCGCGTTCACCGCCGCCCTGGTCATGCTCATGGCTCGCATCGCCCTGGGACCCATGCCCGCCGAGGTAGGTCCCGCCGCCCCCTCGGGCGCCGTCGCGGTGCCCCAGATCGGTAGCGGAAGCCCTGCTACCGGTAGCGGCGCCGCTACCGCCGAAAACGGCGTGATTCCGCCGAAGTAGCGGGGTAGCGCCCCCTGACGGCGCACCCCAAAACCCCTCCACACGCACCGCCAAGGGCACGGCGGGCCGCTACCGCTACCCGCCGTGCCCCTACCCCACCCATGCCAAAAACAGGCCGCGCACGTGGCCACCACCGGAGAGGAACGCCCGAGATGAGCACAGCAACGCGCTGGACCAGCACGCACGCGGGCAGCACGACCGCCGAACGGCGCCGTGGCGTCCTGCTGGCTACAGCCCTGGAGTATGCGAACCGGGGCTGGCACGTCTTCCCCCTGACCCCGGGCGGCAAGCGCCCCGCGACGCCGCGTCACGCCGTCACCGACTGCGACGGGTCGGACCCGTGGTGCCGGAACGGGCACACGGGGTGGGAGCAGCGCGCCACCACCGACACCACTCGGATCACCCGGGCGTGGACCGCCCAAGCGTACGGCGTCGGCATCGCGTGCGGTCCCTCGGGGCTGCTGGTGATCGACACCGACACCCCCAAGCCCGGTAGCACGGTCTCGACGTCGGGTGAGGGCACGCTGGCCGCCCTCGCCGCCGACCACGGCGGCGCCGAGGGGCTGCCTGCCACGTGGACCGTGACCACGCCCTCGGGCGGTGTGCACCGGTACTACAGCACCGGCCACCTGACCACGACCCTCGGGAACACGGCCGGTCGTCTCGGCGCCCTGATCGACACCCGGGGCATGGGCGGGTACGTGGTCGCACCGCCGACCGTGACCGACGCCGGGCGGTACGAGGTGACGGCCGACGCCGAGGCCGCCCCGCTGCCCGCCTGGCTGGTCCAGCACCTGACCACGCGCCCAGCCGCACCGACCCGCGTTCACGAGCTGCGCCCCGTGACGCACCACTCCGCCTACCTGCGAGCCGTGCTCGCCAAGGAGGCACAGCACGTCCGCGAGGCCACCGAGGGCGGCCGGAACCACGGCCTGTTCGCCGCCGCGTGCTGCCTCGGAGAACTGATCGCGGGCGGCTCGCTGACCGAGTCCGAGGCCGCCGGGGTGCTGCTGGACGCGTGCGCCGGCCACATCGCCAACGGCGCGTTCACCGAGGCCGAGGCGTGGCAGACGATCCGCTCTGGCTTCCGTCGCGGGGCCGCCAAGCCCCGCACCGCCGCATGAGCCACCACCACCCGACCACCACCGAGGGAGAGGCCGTCATGGACACCAACCTCACCAGCACCGACTACGGGACCGCATGGAAGTGCGACGCGGTCAACGGCCCGCACATCTGCCACCTGACCACCGGACACCCGGGCGACCACGTGTGCGCCGGATGCCACGACCTGTGGAACCGAGGCCCGTGGGACGACGAGGTCGAGCCGTGGGACGACAACCCGTGGCAGGGCTCCACGTGCCTCGACGACCTGAACGACCACCTGCGCGCCGACGAGGAGGCGAATCGATGACCGCCACCACCCCCGACACCTACGCGGGTGACCTCGACGTCGAGTCGGTGTTCTGGGAGGCCCGACCGGAACTCGCCGCCGTGCGCCAGACCGCGCGTGCTGCCCTGGCCTCTCCCTGGGCCGTCCTGGGCTGCGTGCTGGCCCGTGTGGCGCTCTCCGTGCCGCCCTCGGTCGTCATCCCGCCCCTGGGCAACGACCGCTCCGCCGTGGCGTCACTGAACGTGTTCGTGGGCTTGGTCGGACCGTCTGGCGTCGGCAAGGGTGTCGCGACCCGCGCCGCCGAGGACTTCCTCGACATTCAGCCCGGGGCCGGTCGCCTGATCGTCGAGGTGCCCCTCGGGTCCGGTGAGGGCATCTCCCACATGTTTATCCACACCGACAGCGAGGGCGAGGAGACCCCCGCTATCCACTCCGTGTGGTTCGACGTCCCGGAGATTGACACCCTCACCGCGCTCATCGGTCGCAAGGCATCGACCCTGGCGTCTGAGGTCCGCAAGATGTTCTCGGGGGAGGGACTGGGCTTCCAGAACTCCGACCCGACCCGCCGCAAGATCGTGCCCAGCCACTCCTACCGGGCCGCCATCGTGGCGGGTGTCCAGCCGAGCAAGGCTGGACCACTGCTCGACGACGCGGCGGGCGGTACGCCTCAGCGGTTCCTGTGGCTGCCCGCCACCGACCCCGGCGCGCCGGACGTCGCACCTGACGCCCCCGCGCCGCTGGCCTGGTCCAGCCCCGTGCTGGCCACCGAGCACCGCCGCACGCCGCTGAACGTGGCCGCGTCGATCAAGACCGTTCTGCGGGCCGAACGGCTCGCGCGGCTGCGCGAGGAACTGACCGACGACAACGGCCAACAGTCCCTTGTGCGACTGAAGGTCGCCGCCCTGCTCGCGCTGCTCTCCCGGCGCCTCGACGTCACCGAGAGTGACTGGCAGCTCGCGGACTACATCATGGGCGTCTCCGACCGCACCCGGACGCGGATGTACGACGCGCTACGCGCCGACGCCGCCAAGGCCGCCCGCGACCGGGCCGAGGCCCGCGCCGCGTTCGACGAGCACCAGGACGACGCCGCCGTACACCGCACCGCCGACAAGATCCTCGCCCGGCTCTCCACCGACCCGACCCCGGCAAGCGTGGTCCGGTCCGCCCTGGGCAAGAACCTCCGCGAGTACATCGAGGCCGCCGTAGACAGCCTCATCCGTCGCGGCCTGGTCGAGCGCCTCGACGACGAATACCAGGGCCGCCCCCGCGTCCTGCTCCGCTTGCGGGCCTGACGCTCAGCCCTGGCATGTGCCAGGGCTGCCAGGGCTGGAAATGCCATGACTGAAACACCAGGTCAGAGGCCAAAAACCAGCCCTGGCACGTCAGCCCTGGCAGCCCTGGCACATGCCAGGGCTGAGCCCCCGCCGACCACGACCCACCACACCCGCTCAACACACCAGGGAGACCCCGTCATGGCCACCGCGACACCGCCGGTCTACACCGCGACTGAGCCCACGATCACCGCCGTCGTGCCCCTGCTGTACCGCGTCGAGGAAGCCGCCGAAGCGCTCCGGCTCTCCCGCTCGCAGGTCTACGAACTGATCCGCTCCGGTGCCCTGCGCACCGTCAAGATCGGTGGCCGCCGCCGCGTGCCGGTCACCGCCTGCACCGAGTACGTCAACACCCTGGAGGTAGCCGCATGACCGAGGAAACGACGAAGCCGCGCCGCTCGCGCGGAGAGCGAAGCGTCTGGTTCGACGAGAGCCGCAACAGGTGGATCGCAGAGGCCACGGTCGGCTACAGCGGGTCCGGAAAGCGGATCCGGCGTAAGGGCTCTGGGACCAGCAAGTCCGCCGCCCTCGCGGCCCTCAAAGAGCGGATCGACGACTACAAGAAGGGCCTTGGCCCCAACGCCGAGAAGTACACCGTGGCTAACGCCATCTCCGACTGGCTGGAGTACGGCCACGGCGACGTGGACGTGGACACGTTCAAGCGACACGACTACCTCTCCCAGCACGTCGTCAAGGCCCTCGGGGCTCGCAAACTGCGAGACCTTAGGACGCGAGAGGTCGAGGCGTTCCTCAAGACTCTCGCGCCGACCCACGCGACCCGGACGATCCGCGACATCAAGTGGTGCCTCAACATCGCTGTCAGGCGAGCGATGGCGCGGGACCTGATCGACCGGAACGTGGTCGATCTGGCCGAGGTGCCGCGCGGCCTGCCCGGGCGCCCCTCCAAGTCGCTCACGAAGGAACAGGCGATAGGCGTAGTGACGCTCACCAAGGCGCACTGGATCTACCCGTACATCGTCGTGTCACTGCTCACCGGCGTGCGCACCGAGGAAACGCGCGCCCTGCTCTGGGAGGACGTGGACCTGGACAGCACGCCCGCGACCATCACTGTCCTCCGTTCGGTGCGGAAGACTGGCGACACCAAGACACAGAAGTCCCGCCGGGGCCTCGCGATCGGCGAACTAGTGGTGGACGTGCTCCGGAGGCACCGAGACGCACAGGAACGACTGCGTGCCGACGCTGGCGCGGCCTGGACAGAGACCGGCCTGGTGTTCACCACGAAGGCGGGTACCGGCCTCGACGCCGCCAATGTCCGCCGGGCTCTGCGTAGCGCGCTACGGCTGGTCCCCGGCATCGTCCCCGGCGATTGGGCGCCGCGCGAACTGCGGCACTCGTTCACCTCGATCATGTCGGAAGAGAAGGTGCCCCTGGAAGAGATCGCCCGCGTGCTCGGGCACTCCGGAACGGCGGTCACGGAGAAGGTCTACCGTCACGAGCTGCGGCCTGTGATCGAGACCGGCGCGACCGTCATGGATCGAGTCTTCACGGTCCAAGACGTCGGCCCGGGCTGGCACATGCAACCGCTGTTCGGGGTGCAGGACGCCGAGGGGCCGAAGGGTGCCTAGTCCCTCAGTTAGTCCCCCGGCGGCCTGACGGCGGCAAACTCTAGAGAAATGAGAAGGCCCTCTGTGCCAGCGTTTATGCTGGTCAGAGGGCCTTTTCCATGGTCGGGGTGACAGGATTTGAACCTGCGACCTCTTCGTCCCGAACGAAGCGCGCTACCAAGCTGCGCCACACCCCGATGGAGCTCACCGCACGTCAGGCACGAAGCCCTTCCGCGGAAGCCTGCTCAGAATAGCCGACGCATGGCCCGGAACGGAAACCGAATGCGGGGTGGGTCCCGTCACTCCCGTCCCGGGCCTGCTCGGAGGGGTTACGCGAGCTCGACGACGAGCTCCACCTCGACCGGCGCGTCCAGTGGGAGGACGGCCACGCCGACGGCGGAACGTGCGTGCAGGCCGGCGTCGCCGAAGATCTCACCGAGCACCGTCGAGGCGCCGTTGATCACGCCGGGCTGCCCGGTGAAGGCCGGGTCGCTCGCGACGAAGCCCACCACCTTGACGATCCGAGAGACGGCGTCGAGCGACCCGGTGACCGACCGGACGGCGGCCAGCGCGTTGAGGGCGCAGATGCGGGCGTAGCCCGCGGCGTCGTCCGGCGAGACCAGGCCCTCGCCCTCGCCCACCTTGCCGGTGGCGGCCAGGGTGCCGGCCGTGAAGGGGAGCTGGCCGGAGGTGTAGACGTAGCGGCCCGTCTGCACGGCCGGGACGTAGGCCGCGACCGGTGCCGCGACCTCGGGAAGCGTGATGCCCAGCTCGGCGAGGCGCTGCTCGTGGCTCATGCGTCACCGCCCGTGGGGCGCTTCAGGTAGGCGACCAGCCCGGTGCCGTCGGGGCCGGGGACCACCTGCACGAGCTCCCAGCCGTCCGAGCCCCACTGGTCGAGGATCGCCTTGGTGTTGTGAATGAGGAGGGGGATCGTCGCGTACTCCCACTTCGTTGCCATGCAGGCGATGCTAGCCCGCTCGCGCCTCGTGCGATTCCGCACGAGACCTGCACACTGGCGGACGTCGGTTTCGGGGTGCTCCGTCCTGGACACCCCGTAATCTGGGCCCATGGCCATGGCTAACCCTCGCGAGCCGCGCCGGATCACTCGGACCATCCCAGCGGCCCAGCTCATCGGACTCCTCCTCGCTTTCGTCCTCACCGCCGGTGCCGGCGGCGTCATCGCGGCCGGTCTGGTGATCCCGCTGGCGTCCGGTGTGGACACGGCGGTGGACACCGGTGTCGAGGTGTTCAACGAGGTGCCGGACGAGCTGGTCCCCGGACCGCTGTCCGAGCAGTCGGTGATCTACGCGAGCGACAACAAGACGAAGCTGGCCACGTTCTACGCGCAGAACCGCATCGTGGTGCCGCTCGACAAGGTCGCGGACACCATGAAGCACGCGGTCATCGCGATCGAGGACGAGCGGTTCTACGCGCACGGTGGCGTCGACCCCGAGGGCATCTCGCGCGCCGCCGTCAAGAACTTCGGTGGCGGCGACATGCAGGGCGCCTCGACCCTCACGCAGCAGTACGTGAAGAACGTGCTCATCGAGGAGGCCGTGCGGAGCGACGACACCTTCGGTGCCCTCGAGGCAGCCGAGAGCTCGCTCACGCGCAAGCTCCGCGAGGCGAAGCTGGCCATCGCGCTCGAGAAGGAGATGTCCAAGGACGAGATCCTGCAGGGCTACCTGAACATCGCGCAGTTCGGCCGCTCCGTGTACGGCGTCGAGACGGCCGCCAGGTACTACTTCAACAAGTCGTCGAGCAAGCTGTCGGTCGTCGAGGCGGCCACCATCGCGGGCATCACGAAGTCGCCGAGCGCCTTCGACCCGGTCGCCAACCCCGAGGAGGCCGAGGTCCGGCGCAACCTCGTGATCGGCAAGATGTGGCAGCTCGGCTACATCACGACCGCCGAGCGGGACGAGGCGATGGCGACGAAGCTCGCGGACACGCTGAACGTGCAGCCGCTCGAGGTCGGGTGCGACGCGGCCAAGGGCGCAGCCTTCTTCTGCGACTACGTCATCAAGGAGGTCATGGCGAGCCCCGAGTTCGGGAAGACTCGTGACGACCGCTACGACCTGCTCTACCGCGGTGGCCTGCGGATCGTGACGACGCTCGACATGAAGATGCAGCGCGCCGCCGAGAAGACCGTGGCCGAGGGTGTGCCCAGCGACAACCCCTACGGCCTGGAGGCCGCGGTGACGTCGGTGGTCCCGGGCACCGGCGAGATCCGGGCGATGGCCCAGAACCGGCCGTACGACGCGACGTCGAACCCCGCGGCGGGCACGACGGCGCAGAACTACTCGGCCGACTACAACCACGGCAACTCGCGTGGTTTCCAGGTGGGGTCGAACTTCAAGCCGTACGTGCTGGCCGAGTGGCTGCGCAGCGGGCACCAGCTCTACGACTCGGTGAGTGCCGGCTCCTACGCGCCGTACGAGACCGAGTTCACGGCCAACGGATGCGTGCATGCCTTCACTCACCAGCCGTGGCCGGTGCGCAACGTCGAAGGGTCCACGTCGGGGAACGTCAGTGTGCTCCAGGGCACGTTCCAGTCGCTGAACACGGTCTACGCGCGCATGTCGCAGCAGATCGACCTCTGCAACCTCCAGAAGACCGCATGGGACGTCGGCTTCCGTCCGATGACCTCGGCCATGACCTACGAGGCCGAGCGCACGTTCCGGACGATCGACGAGCCGCAGCAGAAGGACATCGACGTGGTCGCCTCGATGACGCTCGGCACCCAGGCGTCGACGCCGCTCAACCAGGCGGCGGCCTACGCGACCTTCGCCTCGGGCGGCACCTACTGCGAGCCCGTCGCGATCCTCGAGGTCAAGGATCACGAGGGCAAGAAGATGAAGGTGCCCGGGGCGAACTGCAAGCAGACCCTCGAGCCCAACGTCGCGAACACCGTGGCCTTCGCGATGACCAAGGTCTTCAGCACGAGCCCATGGGGCACGGCCTGGTCGATCGCCCCCGGCCTGGCCGACGGCCGCCCGGTGGCTGGCAAGACCGGCACCACGAACGGCGCGACGCAGAGCTGGTTCACCGGGTACACACCGGAGCTGTCCACATCGGTCTGGGTCGGCGAGGCCAGCGGTGAGACCAACCACATGAACGTCATCCTTCCGTCCACCGGTTGGTACAACGCATCGCCCAAGGTCGGGCCATTGTTCGGCGGTACCGCTGCGGCTCCGACCTGGCGCCGCTACATGGACCAGGCCATGGTCGGCCTGCCAGAGACCGCGTTCCCTGCTCCCGACCCGAACCTCGTGGGCAAGAAGCCGGCCCCGCCGAAGGTCGAGAAGCCGGACAGCGGCGACAACGACGGCGGCGGCGACTCGGGCGATGGCGGCGGCGAGGGCGGCGGCCCGGGCGGCGGCGGCCCGGGCGGCGGCCGTGGCGGGGACGACTGATCCGGATGGCCACGCTGGGTGACGTCGGCAAGGCGCTCGGGATCGCCGGGGGCCTTGCCGTCGCCGGACTGGCCTACGCGCACCTGGAGACCAAGCTCTTCCGGGTGCGCCGGGTCACCGTGCCGCTGCTGCCCGCGGGGGAGCGACCGATCCGCGTGCTCCAGGTCTCCGACCTGCACCTCACGCCCAGCCAGCGCACCAAGCAGGCGTGGGTGCGGTCCCTGGCCGACCTCGAGCCCGACCTCGTGATCAACACGGGCGACAACTTCGGGCACGTCCAGGCCCTGGACCCGCTGCTCGACGTGCTGGGCCGGCTGATGGACGTCCCGGGCGCCTTCGTCATGGGGTCGAACGACTACTACGCGCCGTCGTTCAAGAACCCCGCGCGGTACCTGCTCAAGGACGCCCGCGTGGACCGCGACGACAAGGTGGCGCTGCCGTCGGAGTCGCTCGCCAAGTCGTTCACGGCCGCCGGCTGGGTCGATCTCGACAACAGCCGCGGCCTGGTCGAACTGCGCGACGGGCGCACCGTGGGTCTCGTGGGGATGGACGATCCGCACCTGGACCGCGACGTCATGCCGGAGCCGGGCCGCGTGCCGGGCGAGGAGGACGCGGTGCTGCGCCTCGGCGTCGTGCACGCGCCCTACCGGCGCGTGCTGAACCAGCTCAAGGACGACGGTGTGGACGCCATCATCGCGGGCCACACGCACGGCGGGCAGCTCTGCCTGCCGTGGTACGGCGCGCTGGTGACCAACTGCGACCTGGACCGGGGCCGGGCCTCCGGCCTGCACGGCTGGCCCGGGCCACGCCCGGACCGCGAGGGCGGGGAGGACTCGACGTGGCTGCACGTCTCGGCGGGGGCCGGTACGTCGCCGTACGCGCAGGTGCGCTTCGCGTGCCGCCCGGAGGCGACGCTGATGACGCTGACGGCGCGGGTGCGCTGACAGCGTGACGGGTACGCGGATCCGGACCCGTCTGTCAGGCCGGGTGCTGGCGACTACCGCGGTGGCGGGCGGCGCGGCCCTGACGGTCATGACGCCCTTCTCGGTGGCGGTGCTGCTCGGACTGACAACACCCCGGTGCGGACCGGTGCTGTTCGACGCCTGCGGGGCGCCGTCGCCCTGGTGGGTCAGCGCCGTCTACTTCCTTGCCGCCGCACTCCTGCTGGCGGTGCCCCCGGTCGCGGCCCTGGCGGTGTGGCGGAGCTCCTGGTCGCGGGCCGGCCTGGCCCTGGGCCTGCTCGTCCTCGGGCTGGTCGTGCTCGCCGCGCCCTCCTGGTCGTCCGCGCGACACAACGACGTCGTATCGGTGTTCACGGTGCGCTCGTCGAGGGATACTTTTGGCCCCATGCCATCTGCGCACCCGAACGATCTGGGAACCGATGCCTGTGCTGCAGCACCCAACGGCATGTTCGAGCGTGGCCCCCAGGCCTGCGATCGGCTTCAGCTTCCATGACGGATGAGGATATGAATCCGGTGCGGGCGGGTCGGGACCGGCGCCTTCCGTTGACGATCGCAATCGTCGTCGGCGCGATCGTCATAGTGGCGGTGCCGTTCGTGTTCACCCTAGCGGTAGCGTTTGCTTCGGCGAGTGATTGCGGTCCGATGTTCTTCGGAACCTGTTCCTCTGCCTCGCCCTGGTGGGTCAGCGCCAAGTTCTTTCTCTCGGCGCTCATCCTGGCCAGCGTCCCGGTGGCGGCGGGACATGCTGGGTGGAAGTGGTCCTCGTCATGGGGCTACGGATCCGTGGGACTGTTTGTTCTAGGGATCCTCGTCTTTTTTGCTC
The DNA here is from genome assembly GCF_024171955.1 of Promicromonospora thailandica. Classification (GTDB taxonomy): domain Bacteria; phylum Actinomycetota; class Actinomycetes; order Actinomycetales; family Cellulomonadaceae; genus Promicromonospora; species Promicromonospora thailandica. The sequence continues at coordinate 133,715 of NZ_JAMTCS010000012.1, forward strand.
CGACCCCGTAGCCGGGTGCGGGTTGATCGCCACGTCGGTCACGTCAGATGGCCTGGGCCTCTCGGCCCAGGCCATCCAGGGTCACTGCTCAGCGCGCGCGGCGCTCCAGCCGGTCAAGATCCAGCAGCACCACCGCGCGCCCCTCGCGTCGCACCCAGCCGCGGGTCGCGAAGTCGGCCAGCGCCTTGTTCACGGTCTCGCGCGAGGCACCGACGAGCTGTGCCAGCTCCTCCTGCGTGAGGTCGTGCGCCACGCGGATGCCGTCGTCGTTGGGCTCGCCGAAGCGGGTCGACAGGTCCAGCAGCGCCTTGGCCACGCGGCCCGGGACGTCGGAGAACACGAGGTCCGCGAGCGTCTCGTTGGTGCGGCGCAGGCGGCGCGCGAGCGCACCCAGCAGCTGCGTGGCGACACCCGGGTGGTCCGCGATCCAGCGCACGAGGGACTCGTGGCGCAGCTCGTAGACCACCGAGTCGGACACCGAGGAGGCCGACGCCGTGCGGGGACCCGGGTCGAACAGGGAGAGCTCGCCGAACATCTCGCCCGGGCCGAGGATCGAGAGCAGGTTCTCGCGGCCGTCGCTCGACCGCCGTCCCAGCTTGATCTTGCCCTGAGCGATGACGTAGAGCCGGTCGCCCGGCTCGCCCTCGCGGAACAGCACGTCACCCCGCACCAGCTCCACGGGCACCATGGACTCGAAGAGCGCGCGGGTCTCCTCGCCTTCCATGTCCGCGAAGAGGGGGGCAGAGAGTACGACTTCGTCGTCCACCAGGGGTGTCCTCACGTGTCGGGGACTTTCGTCCATCAGTCTTTTCCACCTCTCAGTCTGCCTCAATGTCACGAGATTGCCGGGTCATCGGTGTCTCTCGTGGCGTCCGCGTGGCGTGCAGCCCGACGCGTTCGTCCGCCTCGTGCGGGATGTCGGCTTTGCCGAGTGCGAAGTAGGACGCCCGTCCATAAATCCTAGGGGTGCGACCTGGGAGTTCGGAACGGGCGTCCGCCTACCTCGGTCAGGGGACCTCGCGCTGCTCCGGTCCGACGTACTCGCAGACGGGCCGGATCAGCGAGTTGGCGGCCCGCTGCTCCATCACGTGCGCCGTCCACCCGGTGACGCGGGAGGCCACGAACAGCGGCGTGAAGATGTTCGTGTCGAAACCGATCAGGTGGTACGCCGGCCCGGCCGGGTAGTCCAGGTTGGGCTTGATGTTCTTGCGGCTCGCCATGGCGTTCTCGAGGGTCTCGTACAGGTCGAGCACCTCGGTCTTGCCGTAGTGCTCCGCGAGGTCGCCGAGCACCGCGCGCATGGTCGGCACGCGCGAGTCGCCGTTCTTGTAGACCCGGTGGCCGAAGCCCATGATCTTCTTCTTGCTCGCCAGGGCGTCGTCGAGCCACGCCTCGGCCTTGTCCGCCGAGCCGATCTCCTCGAACGTGGCCTGCACGGCCTCGTTCGCGCCGCCGTGCAGCGGGCCCTTGAGGGCGCCGATGGCGCCCGTGACGGCCGAGTGCAGGTCGGCGAGCGTCGAGGTGATGACGCGCGCGGTGAACGTGGACGCGTTGAACGAGTGCTCGGCGTACAGCACCATCGAGGCCTCGAAGGCCTGCACGACGGCCGGCTCCGCCTCCTCGCCGAACGTCATCCACAGGAAGTTGGCCGAGTAGCCCAGGTCCTCGCGCGGGGGCACGAGCTCCTGGCCGCGCCGGCGGCGCTGGTCCAGCGCGACGACGGCCGGCAGGACCGCCCACAGGCGCAGCGCCTTGGCGAGCTCCGCCTCGGGCGAGGAGTCCTCGGCCTGCGGGTCGTGCGCACCCAGGATCGACACCGCGGTGCGGCACACGTCCATGGGGTGGCAGTCGGTGGGCAGCTCCAGGATCGCGTCCCGGATGTTGTCCGGCAGCTCGCGGTGCACGCGTTCGGCGGCGGTCTGCTCGGCGAGCTGCGCGGGCGTGGGGAGCTCGCCGTGCCACAGCAGGTAGGCGACCTCCTCGAAGGACTTCCGGGCGGCCAGCTCCTGCACCGGGTAGCCCCGGTACAGCAGCGAGTTGGTCTGCGGGTTGACCTTCGAGATCGCCGACGTGTCGGCGACCACACCGGCCAGACCCTTCCGGATCTCGGTGGTCTCGGTCATGCGCACTCCTTCGTGTCGAGACTCAGTCAGGGCTTGTAGGTGAAGACGTTGGAGTCGAAGTGGTTGTAGGCCGCGTAGTCGTTCAGCTCGTAGAGCCGGGCGCGGGTCTGCATCTCGGGCACCAGGTCGGCCTGCGTGCCCGCCGCGGCGATGTGGTCGAGCGCGCGCTCGGCGGCGCCCATCGCGATGCGCAGCAGGGTGACGGGGTAGATGACGAGGCTGACGCCGGCGGTGTGCAGCTGCTCGGCCGTGAAGAGCTCGGACTTGCCGAACTCCGTCATGTTGGCCAGCACCGGAACGTCGAGCGCCGAGGCCACGGCCTCGAACTCCGACAGGTCCGCCATGGCCTCGGGGAAGATGGCGTCCGCCCCGGCGTCGACGAGCGCCTTGGCGCGGTCGATCGCGAGCCGGAGACCACGCTCGCCGGGTTCGGTGCCCCGCACGTCGGTGCGGGCCATGACCAGGAAGTCGGGGTCGCGGCGCCCGTCGACGGCGGCCCGGACGCGGCGCGCGGCGTCGTCCAGCCCGACGACCTCCTTGCCGTCGAGGTGGCCGCAGCGCTTGGGGTTGACCTGGTCCTCGATGTGGATGCCGGCCACGCCGGCGTCCTCCATGGTCTGGACGGTGCGGGCCACGTTCATCGGCTCGCCGAACCCGGTGTCGGCGTCGGCCAGGACGGGCAGGTCGGTGACCCGGGCGATCTGCGCGGACCGGCCGGCCACCTCGGTGAGGGTGGTGAGACCGATGTCGGGCAGGCCCAGGTCGGCGGACAGCACCGCGCCGGAGACGTAGACGCCGTCGAACCCCTTGTCCTGGATGAGCGTCGCGCTCAGCGGGTTGAACGCGCCCGGCAGGCGCAGCAGGTCCGGTCCGGCGAGGGCCTCGCGGAACGCCCGGCGCTTGGCGGCGGGAGTGAGCCGGGAGTAGAGCATCAGCGGGCCCCCGCCTCGACGGGCGCGCCCAGCTCGAACAGGCCGGTGGGTGCCTGGACGGACTCCACGACCCCCGGCGCCGCGACGATCGTGAGCTCGCGGACCTCGGCGGGCGTGAGCTCGGGCAGCCGCTCGGCCAGGCCGAGGAAGCGCTCGATCTCGTCCTCGGCGAGCACGCCCGCGGCGAGGGTGCGGAACTTCGCGACGTAGTTCGCGCGGGCGAACGGCCGGGCGCCGAGCGGGTGCGCGTCGGCGACGGCGATCTCGCGCGTCACGACCTCGCCCGAGGTGAGCGTGATCTCGACGCGGCCGCCGAACGCCTTCTCCGCCGGGTCCGTCGAGTGGTAGCGGCGCGTCCACTCCGCGTCCTCGGCGGTGGTGACCTTGCGCCACAGCTCGACCGTGTCGTGGCGCTGCGCGCGCTGGGGCGCGTAGGAGTCCACGTGGTGCCAGCCGCCGTCCTGCAGCGCGACCGTGAAGATGTACGGCACCGAGTGGTCGAGGGTCTCGCGCGACGCCGTCGGGTCGTACTTCTGCGGGTCGTTCGCGCCCGAGCCGATGACGTAGTGCGTGTGGTGGCTGGTGTGCAGCACGATCGAGGCGACGTTCGCGGGATCCCGCAGCTCGGGGCGCTCGGTGCCGAGCGCCCGGGCCATGTCGATGATCGCCTGCGCCTGGTACTCCGCGGAGTGCTCCTTGGTGTAGGTGTCGAGGATGCCGGTGCGCGGCTCGCCGAGGCCGGGCAGCACCACGTCGTAGGCGGCGTCCGGCCCGTCCAGCAGCCACGCGACGACGCCGTCCTCGCCCTCGTAGATCGGCTCGGGGGAGGTCTGGCCGCGCATGGCGCGGTCCACGGCCTCGACGGCGAGCTTGCCCGCGAACGCGGGGGCGTGGGCCTTCCACGTCGAGATCTGGCCCTTGCGGCTCTGTCGCGTGGCGGTGGTGGTGTGCAGGGCCTGGCCGATCGCCTGGAACACGGTCTCGGTGTCGAGCCCGAGCAGCGTGCCGATGCCCGCAGCCGCGGACGGGCCGAGGTGCGCCACGTGGTCGATCTTGTGCTTGTGCAGGCTGATCGCGCGGACCAGGTCCACCTGGATCTCGTAGCCGGTCACGATGCCCCGGACCAGCTCGGCGCCGGCGCGGCCCGCGTGCTGCGCGACGGCCAGGATCGGCGGGATGTTGTCGCCCGGGTGGGAGTACTCGGCGGCGAGGAAGGTGTCGTGGAAGTCGAGCTCCCGGACGGCGACGCCGTTCGCCCAGGCGGCCCACTCGGGGCTGCTCGTGGCCTCGGGGGCCAGGCCGAACACGGTGGACCCCGGCGTGTAGGGGTGCGCCTGGGCCTGCGACCGGGCGGCGACGGCGGGACCGCGCGTGAGGCTGGCCGCGGCGACGGCGGCGTTGTCGATGACGCGGTTGATCACCATGTCGGTGACCTCGGCCGTCGGCTCGACGGTGTCGGTGGCGAGCTCCGCGAGCTTCCACGCGAGCTGGTCGGTGCGCTCGAGCGGTTCCGCGGAGGGGTAGACGCGGAGGTGGTGCGTATACGGCATGGTGACTCTTCCTCGATTCACAGGGACCGTCGTGGGGTCCGGGGCGCCCTTGACCTTCTCATACTCCGCGTCCTAGGTACACGTCACCGTCCGCCCCGGGCGGTGTCGGTGGCGGTCGCTAGTGTGGCGGGGTGACCACGACACCGAAGGCCCCCGAGAGCCGGCTGTCGCTCGTGCGCCGGGCGCGGCGCGTCAACCGTACGCTCGCCGAGACCTACCCGGACGCGCGCGCGGAGCTGGACTTCACCACGCCCCTGGAGCTGCTGGTCGCCACGGTGCTCAGCGCGCAGACCACCGACGTCCGCGTCAACCAGACCACGCCCGAGCTGTTCGCCAGCTACCCGGACGCGCGCGCGTACGCGGAGGCGAACCCGGAGGAGCTCGAGGAGATCCTGCGGCCGCTCGGCTTCTTCCGGGCCAAGGCGCGGGCGGTGATCGGCCTGGGCGCCGCGCTCGTCGAGCGGTTCGACGGCGAGGTGCCGGGCCGCCTGAAGGACCTGGTGACGCTGCCCGGGGTGGGGCGCAAGACGGCGAACGTGGTGCTCGGCAACGCGTTCGGCGTCCCCGGCATCACCGTGGACACGCACTTCGGGCGCGTCGCCCGGCGGCTCGCGTTCACCACCCAGGAGGACCCGGTCAAGGTCGAGGCCGAGGTGGGGGAGCTGTTCCCGAAGAAGGACTGGACCATGCTCAGCCACCACCTCGTGTGGCACGGGCGGCGCGTGTGCCTCGCGCGCACCCCGGCGTGCGGGGCGTGCAGCATCGCGCACCTGTGCCCGTCGTACGGCGCCGGCGAGACCGACCCCGACAAGGCGGCCAAGCTCGTGCGCCGGGCGCCGGACCGCCCGGCCTCGGCGGGTCTGCCGCTCGTGGTGGCACCCCGCCGCGCCCCGGGCGCTACCTCGGCACAGGGCTGACGCGGGCCAGCCAGTCCAGCAGGATCGTGCTGACGCGGTCCGGCGCCTCCTCGGGCAGGAAGTGCCCGGCGTCCGGGATCAGCTCGTACCTCAGGTCCCGCGCGACGACGACGGCGTCGAGGTCGGCGCGATCTGCGCGGACGAAGCCGTCCCGTCCGCCCTGGAGCTGCAGCGCGGGCACGTCGATCGGACGGCGGAGGGCGGCCCCGAACCGGCGGCCGTCCATCCGCGGCGTGGACCGCACGGCCCACCGCAGCGCCTCCGCGGCCGAGTGTGCCGCGAACGGGATGCGCATGGCGCTGCGGTAGAGCTCCACCGCGTCGTCCGGGAACGGGGCCGCGGCGCCCAGGGCCAGGGTGCGCGCCACGAGGTCGCCCTGGGTCAGCGCGCGCTCGGGCAGCGTGGGCATCTGCAGGTAGGCCAGCTCGCGCAGCGCCGCCGGCGTGAACGCGGCCCGGCCGCCCAGCCGCACCCGCGCGGGGTGCGGGCTCGACAGGACGGCGACCGCCGACGTCGTGCCGGGATGCAGCGCCGCGACCGCCCAGGCCAGCGTGCCGCCCGTCCCGTGGCCCACGACCACCGCGCGCTCGCGCCCGAGCGAGCGCACCACGCCCGCGACGTCGGCGGCGCGGGCCGGCACCCCGTACCCCGACGGCGGCTTGTCCGACCCGCCCGCACCCCGCACGTCCATGGCGGCGACGCGGTACCCGGCGTCGGCCAGCGCGGGGATCTGTGCGCGCCACGCCCACCAGAACTGGGGGTAGCCGTGCAGCAGCACCACCAGGGGCGCCGAACGGTGCTCCGGGCCGGCGACCACCACGTGGAACCGGGAGCCGCCCGACGACACGAACTCGTGCTGCCACGGGCCGTCGACCAGGGCGCACGTGTAGTCGGTGGTGGCTGCCGTGCGTACGGCCGGTCGGGCCGAGAGTGCGGTCACGGGTAAGAACCTACGCGCTCGGTCCCGGGTCCGCGCGGTACCGGCCGTCCTCGAACCCGTCTCAGTGGCCGGTCTGCGCGACCCGCTGCCCCGTCGTCCCCGCACCGGGGTCGTCGGTGGGCTTCGCACCGGGCGCCGGCGTCTGCGCCCCGTTCGCGCCGGTCCCGCGCGCGTCGTCGGCCGCGGGCGCGAGGTCCTCGGCGGGGCGCTGCTCCTTGGGCGGGTCGAAGCGGTAGCCGACGTTGCGCACCGTGCCGATGAGCTGCTCGTGCTCCGGCCCGAGCTTGGCGCGCAGGCGCCGCACGTGGACGTCCACCGTGCGGGTACCGCCGTAGTAGTCGTAGCCCCAGACCTCCTGCAGCAGCTGGGCGCGGGTGAACACACGGCCCGGGTGCTGCACCAGGTACTTGAGGAGCTCGAACTCCTTGTAGGTCAGGTCGATCGGGCGGCCGCGGAGCCGGGCGGTGTACCCGCCGGCGTCGATCGCGAGCTCGCCCGCGGAGATCTCCTGCTGCGACTCCTCGGCCGGGCCGCGCGCCGAGCGCTCCACGACCAGGCGCAGGCGCGCCTCCACCTCGGCGGGCGACGCGGACTCCAGGAGCAGGTCGTCGGCACCCCACTCGTGGGTCACGACCGTCAGACCGCCCTCGGTGAGGATGAGCACGAGCGGCACCGTGAGGCCCGTGGCGTGCAGCAGGCGGCACGTCGTCCGCGCGGCGACGAGGTCACGGCGGGCGTCGAGCAGCACGACGTCCGCGTCGGGGGCGTCGACCAGCGCCGAGGGCTCCATGGGGAGCACCCGCACCCGGTGCGACAGCAGCCCCAGCGCGGGAAGCACCTCGGCCGACCCGCCGGTGACGGGTGTGAGGATCAACAGCTCTGCCATCGACGCACCTCCTCTCGGAACCGGCGTCTTGCAACCGTCCCTGGCTCGGGTCCCGCGGGTGGCGAGACGTCCCGTCGCGTCCAACTGGCTGTGCGGAAGTCTGCCCTGTTGCTTGTTGCGTGCATGTTACACGTCCTTTTCCTGGTCACCACCATGCTGGTCAGCGCCCGTGACGGTCGCATGACGCTGCTGTTGCCCGGCGGTCAGGAAGCCCCGATTGAGGGAACCGGGACAGACTCTGGAAAACTCTGGGTCGTGTCCGTCTCCACCCGCGCCGTGACCACCGCCGCGCTCGCGGCCGTTGTCGCCGCCGCGTCCTACGTCCAGCCCCGGCCGCTCCCGCTCGCTGCGGCCGTCGTGGTCCTGGTGGTCCTCGTCGCGCTCGGCTGGCCGTCGCTGCTGCGGCTGCCCGCACCGGGCAGCACGCGCCTGGTCGTGGCCCTGTGCGGCGTCGGGGGAGCGGCCGTCACCTACCTCACCCCCGGCGAGCCGGTGCTGCGGCACCTGCCGATCGTGCTGGCGGGCGCGGTCGTGCTCGCGTTCGTGGCGCAGATGCTGCGCCGGGACGGCAGGCCGCAGCTCACCGAGTCCGTCTCGGGAACGGTGGCCGGGGTCGTCTCCGCCGTCGCCGCCTCGGGCTGGATCGCGGCCGCGCGGTCGGACGCCGGGGCCGCGCTGGTGGTGACGAGCGCCGTGGCGCTGGCCGTCGCCGCGGCGGTGTCCGCGCTGCCTCTGCGCGGGTGGGTCGCGCTCGGGGTCTCCGCCGCCGCCGCGGTCGTGGTGGGCGGCGGTGCGGGGACGCTCCTGCCGAACATCGACACCGTGAGCGGCCTGTGGTCCGGGCTGGTCGCGGGGCTCGTCGTCGGCGCGCTGCACCTGCTGCTGGAGCGCCTGCCGACGCGCGGCGCGCGGCTGGCCGGCCTCTCGGCGAGCACGCTGCCTGTGGCGGTGTGCGGCATCCTCGTGTTCGTCGTGGGGCGCATGGTCATCCTGTGAGCCCCGGGCGTGCGCCTCAGGCCTGCCGGATCATCTCGCCGGCGATCTCGATGCGTACCTTCTTGGCGACCAGGACGCCGCCCGCCTCGAGCGCGACGTTCCAGAGCAGGCCCCAGTCCTCGCGCTCGATCTCGCAGCTGCCGTGGAAGCCGAAGATGTCCTGCCCGTAGGGGTCGTGGCCCACGCCGCCGAACTCGCACTCGAGCGTCACCGGCCGCGTGACGCCGCGCACCGTGAGCAGGCCGTCCATGAGGAACCTGGTGAAGGCGCCGTCGGCCTGCGGGTCGTGCGGGAGCCGGCCGCCCGTGCCGGCCTTGAGGCGCGCCCACGAGAAGATCGGGTCGACCTCGGCCTGCATGCGCAGGCCGGTGCTGCGGAACTCGATGGTCGGGTGGTTCTCGACGTCCAGGAAGTCGGGGCTCTTGAGGTGCGTGTCGCGGTCGGGCACGTGCGTGTCGATCGACTCCGCCCGGATGGTGCAGGACACCTGCGACGCGAGCGGGTCGTCGGCGACGACGACGGTGGCCTCACCCTCGGCGAACTCGCCCCGCACCGGGCTGACCATCATGTGCATGGCGAGGAAGCCGAGCCGCTTGTGGTTCTGGTCGAGCGCGTACGTCCCGGCCGCCGGAATGGTCAGACCGTTCCAGGTTCGGGTTGGCAAAACGTCCATTCCAGCGATTTCTCCCAGATATATGCGAATGCATGCACGCTACCACCGCGGTCCGGACCGGCTGCCGGGTCCGCGGCGCACGGAGGCCAGGGGTGGTAGGGGTTCCGGTCAAGGAAATCACGCGCCCGGGTCACCGGGGGGGTGCTTCACCCGGAGTGTGACCGTCCTCATTCCGTCCTTATCGCGGACACCGGGTTGTCCGGACACGCCGGACAAGGCATCGTGGGCGGAATGCTGGGACAGGTGATTGCGCTGGTCGTGCTCGTGCTGGGCACCGCTGCGCTCGGAGTGTGGTGGTCGGCCCGGCAGGGTGCCGTGCGCGCGCCGCGGGAGACGCCGGCCGGGATCGACTGGGCGGCCTCCGGGATCGCGCTGGAGGACCGCGTGACCTTCGTGCAGTTCTCGGCAGAGGTCTGTGCCGCGTGCCGGTCGACGGCACGCGTGCTGGGCGGTCTCACCGGGGCGGGTTCCGGCGTCGGCCACCGGGAGGTGCTGGTGGACGACCACCTCGACCTCGTGCGGAGCCTGGGCGTGCTGCGCACCCCGACGGTGCTCGTGGTCGACGGCGGTGGCCGGGAGGTGGCCCGCATGAGCGGCGTCGTCTCCGACACGCAGGCGCGCCAGGCGCTGACCCGGATCTCGGCCGCCGTGGCCGGACCCGACCGAGAGGGGCAGGCATGAGCAACGGGATGATCGACCCGCGCGGACCGCGCGTGGGGGCCAGCATCACCGCGGTGCTGCTGGCGGCGGTGGTGCTGCTCGGCGCGAGCACCGCGGGGCTCTGGCTGCTGACGTTCATCCTGCTGAGCTTCCTGCTCGGCACGCTGCGCGGCGCCGAGGGCACCTGGCAGGGGTTCCTCTTCAAGAAGCTCGTGCGCCCGCGCCTGGGCCCGCCCGCGGAGATGGAGGACCGGCGCCCGCCGCGGTTCGCGCAGGGCATCGGCCTCTTCGTCACCGCCGTGGGCGTGGTGCTCGGCGCCTTCGGCGTGCTCGTCGCCGTGCCGATCGCGGCCGCCGTCGCCTTCGTCGCCGCGGCGCTGAACGCGGTCATCGGCCTGTGCCTCGGGTGCGAGCTGTACCTGCTGATGCGGCGGACGGGCCTGGTCCGGGCCTGAGGCCCGTCAGTACACCAGCGCCTGTGCGCCGTCGCGGAGGATCTCCTCCGTGAACAGCGCCGACCCCGCGATGCGCACGCCGGGCAGCACGTCGGCCTCCGTGATGCCGCGCCGTGCCGCGCACTGCGTGCACAGCGTCACGGTGCCCGCGGCCAGGACGGCGTCCAGCAGGTCGGGCAGCGGCGTCGCGTGCTCGAGCGCGAGGTCCGCCGCGCGTCCCGGCAGGGCGAACCAGGCCGACTCCCCGGTGAGCCAGAGGCTCACCTCCGCGCCGGACGCCACCGCCGCGGCGGCGACGGTGAACGCCTGGTTGGTGGCCTCGGGCCGGTCCAGGCCGGCAGTGGTCTTGATCACGAGCTGACGCATGCCAAGGACTGTAAGCCGTGGACCGTTAGGATCGGGACCATGTCGATCCATGCCCTCGAGCTCATCTTCACCGGCCTCATCGTGGCGGTCGCCGTGGCGGTCGCCTGGTTCGCCGGTTACGTCGTCTACAAGCTGTACACCGGCCAGCGCTGATGACGTTCACGTTCCCCGACGGTCTCTCGCCCGAGGTCTACCCGCTCGCCTGGCTCGTCGGCCGGTGGCGCGGCGAGGGTGTGATCGAGTACCCGACCCTCGGCAAGAAGACGTTCGTGCAGGACCTCGTGTTCGACCACGACGGCGGCCCGTACCTGCGGTTCGAGTCCACGCTGCGCGTGCTCGACGGCGCCGTGCCGGACAAGCTGCCCGCCGACGGCGAGTGGCCGGCACCCGTGCCGGACCCGACCGAGGCCGCCGAGCCGACCGACGGCACCGACGTCGCGGACGCCGGCACGGTCTGGTCCACGGAGACCGGCTACTGGCGCGTCTCGACCGACCGGCCCGAGGGCCTGGAGGACGAGAAGCACGCGCTCGAGGTGCTCGTGGCCGACGCCTCGGGCCGCATCACGGTCTACGTCGGCGCCGCGGGCAACGGGCGCATCGACCTGGCGTCGGACGCGATCGCACGGACGTCGACGTCGTCCGAGGTGCGCGCGTCGAAGCGGCTGTACGGGCTGGTCCAGGGCCGGCTGCTGTGGGTCGAGGAGCTCGCCGCGTTCGGCGAGCCGCTGCGCTCCTACGCGTCGGCGGAGCTGGACCGGCAGTGAGCGACCCGGCGGGAATGTCCCGCCGGCCGAGGACGCTGCACCTGAGGTGAGCATGGATTACGAGAGCCCCCTGCTGAGCCGGCGCGGCGCGGTCGCCGCCGCCGGACCCGACGCCGGGGTCGCCTGGCACTACGGCGACCCGACGGCCGAGCAGCGTGCGCTGTCGCGCGGCGGCGCCGTCGTCGACCAGTCGCACCTCGGGATCGTGCGGGTCGCCGGCCCCGACCGGCTGAGCTGGCTGCACTCGATCACGTCGCAGTACCTCGACGACCTGGCGCCGCGCCGGAGCACGGAGCTGTTCGTCCTCTCGCCGCAGGGTCACGTCGAGCACGCGGCCGGCGTGGTCGACGACGGCGAGGCCACCTGGCTGGTCACCGAGCGGGCCTCGGCCCCGGCCCTGGCCGCCTGGCTCGACCGCATGAAGTTCATGCTGCGCGTCGAGATCACGGACGCCACCGACGAGTGGGCCGCGATCGGTGAGCCCGTGGCCGCCGAGGGCGCGGAGGGCGAGCCGGTCACCTGGCACGACGCCTGGCCGAACGTCACCGGCGGCGGCACGCGCTACGGCCCGGCGGAGTCCGAGCACCCGGGCGCCGCCCGCCCGTGGCGCCTCGTGCTCGTACCGCGGGCCGACCTGGAGTCGGAGGTCGCGGCGCGCGAGGCCGCGGGCTGGCCGCTCGTCGGCACCTGGGCCACCGAGGCGCTGCGCGTCGAGGCGTGGCGCCCGCGCCTGGCACGCGAGGTCGACAACCGCACCATCCCGCACGAGCTCGACTGGCTGCGCACCGCCGTGCACATCAACAAGGGCTGCTACCGCGGCCAGGAGACCGTCGCGCGCGTGCACAACCTCGGGCGGCCGCCGCGCCGCCTCGTCATGCTGCACCTCGACGGCTCGCAGCACCTGCTCCCCGAGGAGGGTGCCGAGGTGCGCCTCCCGGCGGCGGGCGGCGGCGCGGGCAAGGTCGTCGGCACCCTCACGTCCGTGGCGCGGCACCACGAGCTGGGCCCCATCGGGCTGGCGGTGCTCAAGCGCAACGTCCCGGAGGACACGGAGCTCGTGGTCGCGGGCGAGGTGTCCGGGCAGCCCCTCGAGGTGACCGCGGCGCAGGAGATCGTGGTGCCGGGCGACGGCATGTCGGTGGACCGCCCGGAGTCCCACGGCCCGCTCACCCCGGGCCTGCGTGGCCCCGCCAGCCTGATCTGACCGCTCCCGGCCGTTCCCCGGGCGGGATGGGAGGATGCCCCCGTGAGCTCATTGCCCGGGGCGGCCGACGAGATGTGGCACAAGGCCAGGCGCACGCTCATGCTGCGTACCCGGCTGCGGCAGGGCTGGACCCGGTCGCGGTCGAGCCTGATCCCCATCGCGCAGGCCTCGGCGGCCGCGGGCGTCGCCTACCTGGTCGCGCGGTACGTGCTCGGGCACGAGCAGCCGTTCTTCGCACCCGTCGCGGCCTGGGTGCTGCTCGGGTTCACCGCGCAGCGGGACGTCCGGCGCGTCTCCGAGATGGCCGTGGGCGTGGCCGTCGGCGTCGCGATGGGCGACCTGATCGTGCACCTGATCGGCTCCGGCTGGTGGCAGCTGAGCCTGGTGCTGTTCATCTCCGCCGTCGCCGCGCGGTTCATCGACCGGGGCGCGCTCCTGGTCACGCAGGCCGGGGTGCAGGCGATCATCGTGGTGGGCCTGCCGTCCGTGTCCGGTGGACCCCTCGGCCGGTGGACGGACGCCCTGACCGGCGGCGCCGTGGCCCTGCTCGTCGTGCTGCTCACGCCCGGCGACACGCGCCGTCGTCCGCGGGCGCTCGCCGAACGCTCGGTGACCGAGCTCGCCGAGACCCTGGAGACGCTCGCCCGCGGCCTGCGCTCGCGCGACCGGGACGACGTCGGTGCCGCCCTCGTGCGGGGCCGGGCCTCCGAGCCGGTGCTCGCCGAGTGGCAGGAGGCCGCCCGCGGCGCGCGCGAGCTCGCGCAGATCTCGGTGGGCCGGGTGTACCGCGCCGAGCTGGCCCGGCTGGAGAGCCAGGCGGTGCTCGTGGACCGCACGATGCGCTCGATCCGCGTGCTGATCCGCCGCGCGGCGCCCGTGATCGAGCGGGGGCACGACGTCGACCCCGTGGCCGAGCTGGTCGAGGGTTTCGCGGCGGGGGTGCACGAGCTGGCGTCCGCCGTCGGCTCCGGTGGCGACGGCGCCCGCAGCCGCGAGGTGCTGTCCGCGGTGGCCGCCCGGATCGACCCCCGGACCGTGGGGGAGGGTGACTGGCAGGTGCAGTCGCTGGTCATGCTGCTGCGGTCGCCGGTGGTGGACACGCTGGAGGCGGCGGGCGCGACCCCGGGCGAGGCCCGGGAGGCCCTCCCGGAGCTCTGACCGCGGGCGGTCGACTGCAGACTTCCTGACGTCGGGCGGTCGACTGCAGAGTTCCTTGCGGGTGCCGGGGTGTCGGCCGAGGCAAAGTCTGCAGTCGACTGCCGCCGACCGCTGCCGAGCGCCGTCGACGTCAGCTGCGCCGCCGCTGGCCGTGGTCGACTGCAGACTTCCTGACGTCGGACGGTCGACTGCAGTGTTCCTTGCGGATGCCGGGCTGTCTGCCGAGGCAAAGTCTGCAGTCGGCGGGCTCGATGTCAGGAAGTCTGCAGTCGGCGGGGGCGTCAGCAGCACGAGACAACGGGCTGTTGTCGTCTAGTAGTTGATCAGATACAGTACCTGTCGTGATGCAACGAGCGAGCGAACCGGCGTCGGCCGGCGGGGCGGACGCCTTCGCCGCCGACCTGCTGCGCGGCCACACCGACACGATCGTGCTCGGCGTGCTGCGTGCGCGGGACCGCTACGGGTTCGAGATCTACAAGGCGATCCGCGACGCGACCGGCGGCGACTACGAGATCAAGGAGGCCACGCTCTACGCGGCCTACCGGCGGCTCGTGAAGGACGGCCTGGTCGAGGCCTACTGGGGCGACGAGTCCCAGGGCGGGCGCCGCAAGTACTACCGCATCACCGACGCGGGCCGGGCCGTCTACCGGCGCAACGTGGACGCGTGGGTGGTCACGCGGAGCACGATCGACTCCCTCCTCGACCTGAAAGGCTCACGATGACGAACATCTCGGTGCACCGGCTGCTCGACGACGCCTTCGCCGGCATCGCGGTCACGCCCGACGTGCAGGACCTCAAGGAGGAGATCCGCGCCAACCTCCTCGACCGGGTGGCCGAGCTGACGGCGGCCGGCGTGGCGCCGGACGACGCCGCCCAGCGGGCCGTCGACGAGCTCGGCGACGTGCGGGCGCTGGTCACGGACGCGACGGCGGACGGCGGGACCCTGGCACCGGCGACGCCGACGGCCGCGGTGTCGAACGCCGCCGCCGCGGCCGCCGGACAGCGTGTACCGGTGCAGCGCCGGTACATGCTGGGGATGATCGCGGCCGTGGTGGTGCTGCTGCTCGCGGTGCTGCCGATCGTGTCGGTGATCGCGCTGCTGGCGGGGGAGGCCGACGCGCTGTACCTCCCTGCGGCGGCAGCGCTCTTCCTGGCCGGTCCGGCGGTCGGCTGGATCGTCGGGGCGTCGCTCGAGCGCGAGACCCCGGCGCGGTACGGCATGCCCCGACGCCGGGCGCTCGCATACGGCGCGGCGACGGCGGTGCTGGTCACCGGGGTCGTCGCCGGGGTGGAGGCCGGCCTGCTGATCGGACGCCCGTTCAGCGCGCTCGCCGTGGGTGTGCCCCTCCTCGTCGCCGGCGGCGCCTGGCTCGCCTACCTGCTCGCCACCCAGACCAACCGCCGCAAGCCGTGGCTGCTCGAGCTCGAGCGGGAGCACGCCCGGGCCGCCGACCGCTTCGAGCGGGAGCCCGAGACGGCCGCCCGGTTCGGCATCTACACGGTCGTCATCTGGGGCGTCACGGCCGCGGCGTTCCTCGCCGTCGGCTCCACGGTGGGCTGGCTCTGGGCCCTGCTCCCGGTGCTGCTCGGCGTCGCGACCTTCATGCTCGTGCTGGCCAGGATGCTGTTCGGCAGGCCGGTCCACGGCGGTGAGCAGCGCGTCCGACCCGTGCCGTAGGCTCGCGCCGTGGGAATCTTGCAGTGGTTCGTCATGGCCGCGCTCGCGCTCGTGGTCTTCGTGGTGCAGGTGGTCGCACTGGTCGACGCCGCGCGCCGGCCGGACAGCGGCTACCGGGCCGAGGGGCGCGTTCCGAAGGCCGGGTGGCTGGCGATCCTGGGGGTCGCGGCGGCCCTCGGCTTCCTCGGGCTCCCGCAGGGCTGGCTCCAGGGCGGGTTCATGTTCGGGTCCTTCCTGAACATCATCGCGGTCGCTCCCGCCATCATCTACTGGGTCAACCTGCGGCCCCGCCTGCAGTCGTACGGCACGCGCAAGAAGCCGCGCGGCCCGCAGGGCGGATGGTGACCGCGGACGCGGCCGCCGCCGGCCGGGCGGTGCGCGGCGGCAGCACGGCGTCGGGCAGCGTGCTCCACGACGCCGCGCCCCTGGCCGAGGTGATCCGCGGCGACCTCGTCGAGTCCGTGCACCTGGGGCACCTCGTGGTGCTCGACCCGGCGGGCCGGCCCGTGCTCCAGGTGGGCAACCCGACCACCCCGATCTGGCCTCGCTCGTCCCTCAAGCCGGTGCAGCTCCTCGCGATGCTGCGGGCGGGCCTCGAGCTGCCGGACCGTCTGCTGGCGCTCGCGTCCGCGAGCCACAACGGCGAACGGTTCCACCTCGAGGGCGTGCTGCAGATCTTGGCGTCGGTGGGGCTGGGTGTCGAGGCGCTGCAGAACACGCCCGACCTGCCGCTGCACCCGCCGGCCGCGCTCGACTGGCACGTGGCGCCGCTCGTGGGCGGCCCGGGCCCGTCGTCGCTCACGCAGAACTGCTCGGGCAAGCACGCCGCGATGCTTGCGACCTGCCTGGTGCAGGGCTGGGACATCGAGACCTACCTGTCGCCCGAGCACCCGCTGCAGCGGGCGGTCCGCGGCGCGGTGCTCGAGATGACGGGCGACGCCGAGGTGGTCATGCACACCACCGTCGACGGCTGCGGCGCGCCCCTGTTCTCCACGACCCTGCTGGGGTTGGCGCGCGCCTTCTCGACGCTGGGCGCCGCGCCGACCGTCGACGTCCGCTCGCACGAGGCGCGCGTCGCCCGGGCGGTCTCCGCGCACCCGGAGATGGTGGGCGGCACGGGCCGCGACGTCACGCTCGCCATGCAGGCCGTGCCCGGGCTGATCGCGAAGGACGGCGCGGAGGGCGTCTACGCCGCCGGTCTGCCCGACGGCTCCGCCCTCGCGTTCAAGGTGCTCGACGGGTCCGCCCGCGCGCGTCCGGCCATCCTGGCCGCGGCGCTGCGCGCGGCCGGTGCGGCCGGCCTGCCGGGCGTGTACCCGGGCGGGCTGGACGGCCTGGGCCGGGTGCCCGTGCTCGGCGGTGGCCGCCCGGTGGGCGAGGTGCGGGCCGTCTTCGCCGACGCGTACGCCGAGGGTCGCCGATGAGGGCCGTGCTGCAGCGGGTCACCCGGGCGTCGGTGGTGGTCGACGGCGAGGTGGTCGGCGCGATCGACAAGCCCGGCATCCTGGCCCTCGTGGGCGTCACGCACGACGACGGGCCCGCCCAGGTCGAGACCATCGCCCGCAAGATCGCCGAGCTGCGCATCCTGCACGACGAGCGGTCGGTGGCCGACGTCGGCGCGCCCGTGCTCGTCGTCAGCCAGTTCACGCTCTACGGCGATGCCCGTAAGGGCCGCCGGCCCACCTGGAACCAGGCGGCTCCCGGGCCGGTCGCCGAACCACTGGTCGACGCCGTCGTCGCCGCGCTGCGCGAGCGCGGCCTGACGGTCGAGACCGGGCGGTTCGGCGCCGACATGCAGGTGGAGCTGACGGGCGACGGTCCGGTGACCATCCTGCTCGAGGCCTGAGGGCCTACCCCCGCAGCGCCAGCACCGCCAGCTCCGTGCGCGAGCGCACCCCGAGTTTGCGGAACACGCGCCCCAGGTGCACCTCGACGGTGCGCACGGACACGTAGAGGCTCGCGGCCACCTGCCGGTTGGTGCGTCCCTGCACCACCAGCCGGGCCACGTCGAGCTCGCGCTCGGTGAGCAGGCCGTCCCACTGCCCGCACAGCTCCTCCTGCCCGACGCCGGGCGACGTCTCGCCCGGGATGTCCGCCGGACCCGGGCCAGTGGGGCGCGCGTCCACCGGGGCCCCCGCCGCGCCGGCGGGACCGGGCCGCACCGGTGCGCTCGCGGGGCCCCGGGGTGCCGGTGCGAGGCCCGGGGCCTTGAGCGCCTGCTCCGCGACGTGCTCCCAGGCCTTCGCGCCCGACTCCTGGAACAGCTCGTGCGCGCCCAGCAGGTGCGCCGCGGCGTCGCCCGGCAGGCCGAGCCGGGCGAAGGCCCGCGCGGCGACCAGCTCGGTGAGGCCCCGTTCGAACGTCGAGCCCACCCGGAGCGAGGCCTCCACCGCGCGCTCGCGAGCCCGGTTGACGCCGGACGCGTCGGCCAGGGCGAGCTCGGCGCGCGCCAGGTCGAGCCGGCGCCGGCGGATCGGCCCGCCCGCGAGCCCCGCGCCCCCGGGCAGGCTGCCGCTCGCGGTCGGCGCCGTCCCCGCGGTGACGACGGGGTGGGCAGCGCCCTGGTCGGGCGCCACGGACGGCAGCACCCGCAGGCGCAGCCGGTCGTGGGAGCGCCGGGCCGCCCGGTCCTGCCCGGCGAGCACGAGCAGCTCCACCGGGTCGGGCGTGGGCAGCCAGAGGCGGCGCAGCTCGTCGCCGCCGCGCTCGGCGGCCAGGCCGAGCAGGGTGGCGGCCTCGACCCAGCGCCCGGCGAAGACGGCGCTCTGGGCGCGGTCGCCGAGCGTCGCCGCCCGGACGACGGGCGAGACCTGACCCGGTACGGAGGCCTCCAGCGCGGCGGTCGCGCGGGTCAGGTGCCCGTCCCGCACCAGGTCCAGGCGGCGGGCCAGCGCGATGCCGAGCCCCCCGAACGCGAGGGCGACCGGCAGCCGCTCGACGGCGTCGTCGAGCACGGACGCGGCTCCGGTGATGTCGCCGAGGCGCAGCGCGAGGTACGACTGCGCGACGCGCAGGTGGGCCTCCGCCAGGGGCGTCATCGCCTCGTCGGGGCCGTCGAACCAGCGGCCGGCCGGGCGGGCGGGGGCCAGCTCGGCCACCTCGGACAGGAGCGCGGCGGCGTCGGCGGGCGCGCCGTCGAGCAGCCGGATCGTGCGGCGGGCCGCGGTGATCGCCGCCCGGTCGGGCCCGCTCGCGTCGTCGGGCAGCACGGCGTCGGGCCGCCCCTCCAGGAGCGCGAGAGCGATGCCCAGGGGGCGGGCGGCGTCGGGCGCGCCGGCGCCGCCCGTCTCACTGTCGGACATCGGGTCGGACGGGTGGGTGGCTCGGCGGAGGTGCGCGACGGCGTCGTGCACGTGCCCTGCCCACAGGGCGGCCCGCCCCGCCACGGCGAAGGCGCGGGCGCGCACGCGGCCGGTGCCGTGGCTCGCGGCCTCGCGGGCCACCTCGTGCGCGCGGTGCACGTCACCGCGGGCGAGGTGCTGCTCGGCCAGCTCGACCAGGCCGTCGGCGAGGAGCGGGTCGCCGGCGAGCGTGCTGAGGGCGGTGTGCCACATGGCGACGAGCGGTTCGTCGGCCTTGCGGTGCACGTCGGCGAGCGCTACGTGCGCCGCGGTGCGGGTGGCGAGGTCGGCGTCCTCGTGGACCACCGAGCGGATGCGCGGATGGTGGAAGCGGAAGCGGCCACCCACCAGGTGCAGGTGCCGGCCGGCCGGCCCGGCCATCAGGGTGTCGATGTCGGTGCCCGACGCGGCGAGCAGGACATCGGTGCGGTCCACCACGGCCACCGCCGCGACGAGCAGCACCCGCCGGGCCTCGTCGTCGAGACCCAGCGGGCCGACCGCCTCGCGGACGGCGCGCGCGGCGGGGAGCGGGTCCGGCATCAGCGCCGTCCCGAGCAGGTGCTCGTCGTCGAGCATCCGTGCCGTCTGGTCCACACATCCAGGTTCGTCACCCACCACCCGGCTGAGCTCGCACGCGACGTGGGGCGCCACGGTGCGGTCACCGAGTGCGAGCGGAAAAGCGACTTGCTGCGGCAGCGCGGTCATCGTCGAGCCTCCCGGATTCGTTCACGGTGCTCGCAAGTATGACCTCCAGACGTTTCACCCGCATCAACCTGAGGGCACGACTTTTGGTGCGATGGGGCGCCTGACGTGCGATCCTGCCCCGCCGCGTCGCGCGAGGTACGTGATACCGCACGAGGTTGTTTCGGTGGTGAAGGTTTCAGTCCGAAACAAGACCGCGCACTTCCCAGGGTTCCACTACGTAGTCCCACCGTGTGGAATCCCCTTATTTCCCGTTAACGCAGGTTTCCTTACTTTTAACGGAAGGTGACCCACCGGCGCCGGAGACCGGTCCGGTGCCGGATCAGAGAGGGAAGACGATGGACTCGACGTACGAACCGCCGTCAGGAATCAGCAGAACGGGCCGACGAATCCTCGCGGGCGTGGCCGCGTTCGCCGTGGCGGCCTCCACCGCCGTGGCCGGCGCCGGCCTGCTCGCCGCCAACGCGGCGGAGGCCGAGACCTCGGCCGGCGTGAGCACCTCCGCCATCAACGGTTTCCGCAGCGTCGGCTACTTCGCCCAGTGGGGCGTGTACGGGCGCGGCTACCAGGTCAAGCAGATCGACACGTCCGGCGTCGCCGACGAGCTGACCCACATCAACTACGCCTTCGCGAACATCCACCACCAGAACCTCGAGTGCTTCGAGGCCAACAAGGCGCAGAGCCCAGGCCCCAACGGCTCGGACGGCGCGGGCGACGCCTGGGCCGACTACGGCATGGGCTACACGGCGGCCAACTCGGTCTCCGGCGCCGCCGACACCTGGGACCAGCCCCTGGCCGGCTCCTTCAACCAGCTCAAGCAGCTCAAGGCCAAGCACCCCGACCTCAAGGTCATGATGTCGATCGGCGGCTGGACCTGGTCCAAGAACTTCTCGCTCGCCGCAGCCACCGACGCCTCGCGCGAGAAGTTCGTGTCGAGCTGCGTGAACATGTTCATCAAGGGCAACCTGCCCGTGATCGACGGCCGCGGGGGCCCCGGCTCGGCGGCCGGCGTCTTCGACGGCTTCGACATCGACTGGGAGTGGCCCGGCTCGCAGAACGGCAACGAGGGCAACCACGTCGACGAGGCGAACGACGCGCGCAACTTCAAGCTCCTGCTCGCCGAGTTCCGCGAGCAGCTCGACGCCGTCGGCCGTGAGACCGGCAAGCACTACGAGCTGTCGGCCTTCCTGCCCGCCAACCCCGCCGACATCGAGGACGGCGGCTGGAACGACCCGGAGATCTTCGAGTCGCTCGACTTCGGCAACGTGCAGGGCTACGACCTGCACGGCGCCTGGGACGCGGCCCTCACGGGCCACCAGGGCAACCTGTACCACGACCCCGCCGACCCGCGGGAGGCCGCGCGGCAGTTCAGCGTGGACCTCGCGGTCCAGGAGTACGTCGACGCCGGGATCGACCCCGCACAGCTCGGGCTCGGCCTCGCGATGTACGGGCGTGGCTGGTCCGGGGCGCCGTCGTCGTCCGCTTGGGGCACCGCGA
The DNA here is from genome assembly GCF_024171955.1 of Promicromonospora thailandica. GTDB lineage: Bacteria > Actinomycetota > Actinomycetes > Actinomycetales > Cellulomonadaceae > Promicromonospora > Promicromonospora thailandica. Next base: position 154,557 of record NZ_JAMTCS010000012.1, read on the forward strand.
CCGGGGCCGCGCCCGGCCAGTGGGAGGCGGGCATCAACGACTACGACGTCATCAAGAACGTCGGCACCGGGTACTACGACGCGAACCTGGGCGCGGCGTGGCGCCACGACGGGAACACCTGGTGGTCGTACGACAACAACCAGTCGGTCACCAAGAAGGCCGAGTACATCCGGTCGCAGGGCCTCGGCGGGGCCATGTGGTGGGACCTGTCGGGTGACCGGTCCGGTGCGCTGACCGGCGCGCTCTGGAACGTGCTCGGCTCCGGGACGCCGGGCCCGGTGGAGGGCGGCGACCCGACGGACCCGACCGACCCCACGGACCCGACCGACCCGACCGACCCGACCGACCCGACCGACCCGCCGGACGAGCAGTGCGCCTCGGCCGCGTGGAGCGCGACGGCGATCTACGTGGGCGGCAACACCGTCTCGCACGGCGGCCACGAGTGGCGCGCCAAGTGGTGGACGCAGGGCGAGACCCCCGGCACCACGGGTGAGTGGGGCGTCTGGCAGGACCTGGGAGCCTGCTGACCCCCGCACCGCCGAGGTGAACGCCGAGGTAGTCGTCCGGCGAGGACGACTACCTCGGCGTCGTCGTGCAAGGGCGGGCCGGATCGCGACAGAGTAAGGGCGTGGACCTCAGCCCCGGCGCCGCCTCGCACGACGAGGAGTGGTTCAGCGCGCTCTTCGACGCGCACTCGCGCGCCCTCTACGCCTACTTCGTGCGGCGGCTGCCCGACGGCGGCCGCGCCTCCGACGCCGAGGACCTCGCCGCCGAGGTGCTCGCCACCGCGTGGCGCCGCAGGGACGACGTCCCGGACGGCGCCGAGCTGCCCTGGCTGTACCGCACCGCCGGGTACGTGCTCGCCAACCACCGGCGCAAGATGCGGGCGCTGCCGGTGGCCGTCGTCCCGGACGAGCCGGACGACGTCGACCCCGCGCTGCTCGCCACCACGGACGACGCCGTCCGCAGCGTGCTCGCCCGCCTGTCCGCGCGCGACCGGCGCATCCTGCTGCTGGTCGCCTGGGACGGGCTGTCGGGCGACGACCTCGCCGAGGTGCTCGGCGTCTCCCGCGGCGGGGCCGACGCCGCGCTGTCCCGGGCGCGCGCCCGGCTGCGCGACGCCTGGGACGCCCACGAGCAAGCGGTGGACGCATGAGCACATGTACGGGGTGGGGCAGCGGGAGCGGGACCAGCACGGAGGGACGGCGATGAACGAGCACGAGCGGCCGGGGGACCCGGCGTTCGACCGCCTGGCGGCGGCGGACCCGGCGCGGCAGGCGCCGGAACCGGTCGAGGGCGTCCTCCGGGCCAAGGTGGACGCGCTGATCGCGCGGGCGGAGGACCGCCCGGAGCCGGCACCGCGCACGACGCCGGGCCCCGCGGACCGTCCGGCACGGGACGAGCTGGCCGTGCGGCGGCACCGGCGTCGTTCGTCGTGGCTCGTCGCCGCGGCCGTGGCGGGCGTGGTCGTCGTGGGCGGCGGCGGGTACCTGGCCGGCGAGGCGGGCCTGGGCCCGTCCGCCGCGGACTCGGGTGCGGCGCCCGCGTCCGAGAGCGTCGGCGACACGGGCAGCGAGGACACGGCCGACCAGCCGTCCGTGCTCGGCGCGCCCGAGAGCGACGTGGGGCCGCGCGGCGCGGCCGGCGACCTGCCGGAGCCGACCGGCGTCGTGTTCCACGCGGGCGTCGGGCTGTCGGACACGCCGGGCACGGGCGAGGTGCGCGTCGACGGCACGTCCGAGAGCCTCGGCAGCTACCCGGTGATCAGCGAGGTCGCGGCAGTCGAACGCCTGGGCGACCCGCGGTTCGCCGGGTCGGTGCTGGGCCCGCGGCCCGACGACGGGGCGTCGTCCGGCGGCGCGCCCGTGCCGGGCGGGGCGATCGCGTGGCCGGTGCAGGACGTGACAGTCGTCTCGGCGACCCGCACCGAGGCGCGCCACACCCTGCCCGACGGCACCGTGCTGGTGGTGCCCGCGTACCGCCTCGCCGACGCCGAGGGCAGCGCCTGGACCGTGATCGCCGTGGACGAGGAGCTGCTCGACTTCGCGCCGTGAGCGACCGTGACGCGACCGCCCTGCGGGCGTCGTAGGGTCGGGCGAGCAGGGACTCATCGAGGTCACATCGCGATTCAAGGAGCTCACCATGCCAGCACGTACCGCTCGTACCGCCTGGAACGGCACCTTCAAGGAGGGGTCGGGCCAGGTCGAGCTGTCGTCGTCGGGCGTCGGCACGTACGACGTGTCCTTCCCGGCGCGGGCCGCCGAGGAGGCGAACGGCGTCACCAGCCCGGAGGAGCTGCTCGCCGCGTCGCACTCGTCGTGCTTCACGATGGCGTTCACCAACGAGCTGGGCACCGCGGGCGCCACGCCCGAGCAGATCGAGGTCACCGCCGAGGTGACCCTCGGCCCGGACCCGGCCGGTGGCCTCTACATCAGCAAGAGCGCGCTGACGGTGCGCGGCTACGCGTCCGGCATCGACGAGGCGGGCTTCAAGGCCGCCGCCGAGGCCGCCAAGGTCGGCTGCCCCATCTCGAAGGCGCTGACGGGCGTGGGACAGATCACGCTGGACGTCACCTTCGAGGGCTGACCCCGCCGAAGTAGAACCGCAGCGAAGTAGAACCACAGCGAAGTAGAACCACAGCGAAGTAGAACCACAGCACCTGCCCAGGTTCTATCTCGCTGCGGTTCTACTTCGCTGCAGTTCTACTTCGGCAGGACCGGGGAGTGGGATCTGACGCGATCTGCGGGCCCGTGGTGCGAGAATCGCGGAGTGCCATCGCAGACCCACGACGACGCCCGACCCCTGAACGGCATGAACGACAAGGGCCACACCGCTGACGCGGCGGAGGCGGCCCGCGCCGCCCGCGAGCAGGCGGAGGCCCGCGCGGCCCAGGAGGCCGAACGCCGCCGGGCCGAGAGCGAGGAGCGGCGCAAGGCCGCGCTGCGGGAGGCCGACAGCGCCGCCGCGGCCGCGCGCGACGCCGTCGCCGACGCGCTGCGCACGGTGGTGCACGGCGCGGTCGACACGACCACCCGCCGGCGCGCCGAGTACTCCACGGACGCGTCCAACTACCGCGTGGTCCCCGAGGCTGTCGTCTTCCCGGAGAGCACCGACGACGTCGTCGCGGCCCTCGGCGTGCTGCGCGAACTCGGCGTGCCGGTCACGGCCCGGGGCGCGGGGACGTCGGTGGCGGGCAACTCCGTGGGGCCCGGTGTCGTGCTCGACCTGGGCCGGCACCTGAACCGCGTGCTGGACGTCGACCCGGAGCGAGGCACGGCCCGCGTCCAGCCGGGCACGGTCATGTCCACCCTCCAGGTCGCGGCGAAGCCGCACGGCCTGCGCTTCGGACCCGACCCGAGCACGCAGAACCGCGCGACCCTCGGCGGCATGATCGGCAACAACGCGTGCGGCCCGCACGCGGTCGCCTACGGACGGACGGCGGACAACGTGGTGTCGCTCGACGTGGTCGACGGCACCGGACGGCGGTTCACCGCGGCCTCGGGCGACCCGGACTTCGCGGCCGTGCCTGGCCTCAAGGAGCTGGTCCGGGAGAACCTCGCGCTGATCCGCACGGAGTTCGGGCGGTTCGGGCGCCAGGTCTCGGGCTACTCGCTGGAGCACCTGCTGCCCGAGAACGGGTCCCACCTCGCCCGCGCCCTGGTGGGCACCGAGGGCACGCTCGTCACCGTCCTGGAGGCGGAGCTCGACCTGGTCGAGACGCCCGGCGCGCCCACGCTCGTCGTGCTCGGCTACCCCGACATGGCCACGGCCGCGGACGACGTCCCCCGCCTGCTGGACCACAAGCCGCTCGCGATCGAGGGGCTCGACGCGCGGCTCGTCGACGTCGTGCGGCGGGCCAAGGGGGCGACCTCGGTGCCGCCGCTGCCCGGCGCGGACGACCCGGGCGTCACCGGCTGGCTCATGATCGAGGTGGGCGGCTCGTCGCAGGCCGAGGCCCTGGGCCGCGCGGACGCGATCGTCGCCGCGGCCACCGCGCTCGACTCGATGGTGCTGCCCGCCGGTCCCGACGCCACCAAGATGTGGCAGATCCGGGCCGACGGCGCGGGCCTCGCCGGCCGCACGCCCGCGGGCGAGCAGGCGTGGCCCGGCTGGGAGGACTCGGCGGTGCCGCCCGAGAAGCTGGGCCCGTACCTGCGCGACCTCCAGGCCCTCATGGACCGGTACGGCGTGGACGGCCTGCCCTACGGGCACTTCGGCGACGGCTGCGTGCACCTGCGGATCGACATCCCGCTGGAGGCGTCGGGCTCGGTGCTGCGCACCTTCATGATCGAGGCGGCCGAGCTCGTGGCGAGCTACGGCGGGTCGCTGTCCGGCGAGCACGGCGACGGGCGCGCCCGCTCGGAGCTGCTGCCGCTGATCTACTCGCCCGAGGCCATCGCGCTGATGGAGCGGTTCAAGGCCCTGTTCGACCCGAAGGACCTGCTCAACCCGGGCGTCGTCGTGCGGCCGAACGCCGTGGACGCGGACCTGCGCCGGCCCGCCGCGGCCCCCGTGCGCACGAAGCTGCCCCTGGTGGGCAAGGGCACCGGGCACGGTGTGCGGCGCAAGGCCGGGTACGAGGGCTTCTCCTTCGCGCACGACCACAACGACCTCACCACGGCGGTGCACCGCTGCGTGGGCGTGGGCAAGTGCCGGGCCGACACGTCGGCGTCGGGCGGCTTCATGTGCCCGAGCTACCAGGCCACCAAGGACGAGAAGGATGTGACGCGCGGGCGCGCCCGCGTGCTGCAGGAGGCGGTCAACGGCACCCTCGTCGGCGGGCTGTCCGCGCCCGAGGTGCGCGAGTCGCTCGACCTGTGCCTGTCGTGCAAGGCGTGCTCCAGCGACTGCCCGGCCGGCGTGGACATGGCGCAGTACAAGTCGGAGGTGCTGTACCGCACCTACCGCGGCAAGCTGCGGCCCGTCGACCACTACGCCCTGGGCTGGCTGCCGCGCTGGGCGCGCCTCGCCGGCGCCGTCCCCGAGCTGGTCAACGGCCTGCTGGGCGTGAAGTGGATCGGCAAGGCCGTGCTGTGGGCCGGGGGCATGGACACGCGGCGCTCGATGCCGCGGTTCGCCGAGGTGCCGTTCCGGCAGTGGTGGGCGCGCGGCGGCGCGACGCACGGCGTGCCCGGCCTGCCCGTCACGACCGAGGAGGGGCTGGGCGTCCCCGGGCGCGAGGGCGCGACCGCCGCGCGGCTCGCGACCAAGCCCAAGGTGGTCCTGTGGACGGACTCGTTCAGCGACGCCCTGTCGCCGACCGTGCCGCAGGCCGCGCTCAAGGTGCTGAGCTCGGCCGGGTTCGACGTGATCGTGCCCGACGAGCAGGCGTGCTGCGGCCTCACCTGGATCTCGACCGGGCAGCTCGACGGCGCGCGGCGGCGGCTCCTCAAGCTCCTGGAGGTGCTCGGCCCGTACGCGGTGAACGGCATCCCGATCATGGGGCTGGAGCCGTCCTGCACCGCGGTGCTGCGCTCGGACCTGCTCGACCTGTTCCCGGACGACCCGCGGGCGCAGGCCGTGGCGCGCATGACGCGGACGGCGGCGGAGCTGCTCACCTCGGACGACGTGCCCGCCGACTGGGAGATGCCCTCGCTCGCCGACGTGTCGGCGGTGGTGCAGCCGCACTGCCACCAGCACTCGGTGATGGGCTACGAGGCCGACCAGGCGCTGCTCGAGAAGGGCGGCGCGCAGATCGAGGTGCTGGCGGGCTGCTGCGGTCTGGCGGGCAACTTCGGCATGCAGAAGGGGCACTACGAGACGTCGGTGGCGGTGGCGGAGAACGCCCTGCTGCCCGCGCTCCGCGCGGCCGGGCCGGGCACCACCTACCTGGCCGACGGCTTCTCGTGCCGCACCCAGGCGCTCGACCTGATGGGCGTGGAGGGCACGTCGCTGCTGGAGGTCATCGCGGACCGGCTGTAGCCCCCGACCTGCGGCGGAGGACTGTCGTCCGGCAGGGGGAGGCGGTTCCGCCGGCCGGGTGATCCGCTCGCCCGGCGTGCCGAGCAGGATGGGAGCACAGCCGAGACGAAGGAGACTCCCATGCAACGCACGCGCACGACGCGCCGGGCGACGATCGCCCTGGGGACGACGCTGGCGCTGGCGGCCCCGCTGACGCTGGCCGGCACCGCCCAGGCGGCGGACGTCGCCGACCCGGCGGCCGTCACCGCCCCGGACGCGACCCTGTCCGCGACGGTGGCCGACGCCGCCCGCACGGCCCAGCGCGACCTCGCCCAGGCCCGGACCCTGGCGCAGGGGCCGGGCCGTCCGGGTCATCCCGGCAGGCCGGGCGGTCCCGAGCTCGACGCGGCCCTCGAGGACCTGGTGGCGGACGGAGCGATCGCGGTGACGGCGCGCGTGGAGACGGCGTCCGGCACGTGGAGCGGCGCCGCCGGGACCCGGGAGCGCGAGGGGCGCGCGCCGGCGCGCACGCACGACCGGTTCCGGGTGGCGAGCAACACCAAGCCGATGGTGGCCACGCTCGTCATGCAGGAGGTCGAGAAGGGCACCTGGACGCTCGACACCCCGGTCGACGACGTGCTGCCGGGGGTCATGCCCGAGGGGGTGACCATCGAGCAGCTGCTGAGCCACCGCTCGGGCGCCCCGACCGCCACGGACTGGATCCTCGCCTCGCGGGTCACCGACCCGAGCTCGTTCGACGAGGTGTTCGCAGTGATGGGCCAGGAGGTCACCGACGCCGACCACGTCGAGGCGCTGCAGTCGGCGCCGTGGACGAACGAGCCGGGCGCGGGCTTCTCCTACTCCAACGCGGGCTACGTGGTGCTCGGCATGATGCTGGAGGAGGTCACCGGACGCAGCGTCGAGAGCCTGCTGCGGCACCGCGTGTTCGGCCCGGCGGGCATGCGGCAGAGCGCCTACCCGGACGACCCGGGGGCGTGGGGGCCGTTCCTGCACGAGGCGGCGTACACGGGACCCGAGGGCGCCGGCTGGTACGACCTGGACCACTGGGACCCGAGCCTGTTCGCCTCCGCCGGAGCCGTCACCAGCACCACGGAGGACCTCGCGGACTTCAACCAGGCGCTCCTGACCGGACGCCTCGTGGCGGCGGAGACGGTCGCGGACATGGTCGAGCCGCGCACGGTGGACCAGGAGCTGTTCCCGGACTACGGCCTGGGCGTCTACCGCGTGCCGGACCCCTGCCTGCCCGGGGAGTGGCTCTACGGGCACGACGGCGCCTCGTACGGCACGCAGTCGATCAACCTGGCCTCGCCCGACGGCGAGCGGCAGCTCACCATCGGCATCACGGGCCGCGACCTGGCCTACCCGTACTACACCGACGAGCCGCTCTACGACCCGACGAACCTGATGGTGCTCCTCATGCAGGAGACCTGCTGACGGGCCACCTCACTCCAGCCACTCGGTCTCGAACCGGTCGTTCGCGTGGATGTGGACGGCCTCGTAGAGGTCCGCGCCGAGGGTGCGGAACTTGTGGGGCACCATCGCCTCGACCACGAGGATCTGCCCGCCGACGGCCTCGAGCTCCTCACCCGCGACGCCGCCACAACTTCGTTCGTGCCACGCCGAACGTAGGGTTCGTCGGCGCATGCCCCGCCATGAGCCGACGAACCCTACGTTCGGCGGCCGGCGGCGGGGGTGGGTGGTGGGTGGCGGGCAGAATGTGCGCATGGAGTTTCAGGAGGTCGTGCGCAGGCGGCGGATGCACCGGCGGTTCACGGGCGAGCCCGTACCGGCGGAGGCCGTCGACCGGATCACCCGCAACGCCGTGCGGGCGCCCAGCGCCGGGTTCAGCCAGGGCTGGGCGTTCGTCGTGCTGGAGGACGCCGCGGACCGGGACCGGTTCTGGGCGGCGTCCACGCCGGACACCTCGCAGCGCGACATGGCGGCGTGGCTCGACGGGATGCGGACGGCACCGGTGCTCGTGCTGGCGCTGGCGTCCAAGGCGGCCTACCTGCGGCGGTACGCCGAGAAGGACAAGGGCTGGGAGGACCTCGACGAGGCCCGCTGGCCGGTCCCGTTCTGGCACGTCGACGTCGGCATGGCGTCGCTGCTCATGCTGCAGACCGCCGTCGACGAGGGCCTGGGGGCGTGCTTCTTCGGTGTGGCCCCGCCGCAGGTGCCGGCCGTGCGGGCCGAGCTCGGCATCCCGGACGAGTTCGAGATCACGGGCGTCGTCGCCGTCGGGCACCCGGCGGAGGGCGGCGCGAAGGGCTCGCCCACCCGCCGCCGGCGCAAGCCCCTCGAGGAGGTCGTGCGCCGCGGCGGGTGGTGAGCCCTCACACCGCGTCGAGGCGGGCGCGCACGTCGTCGTCCAGCACGAGGTCGAGAGCGCCCAGCGCCTCGTCGAGCTGCGCCACGCTGCTCGCCCCGAACACGGGCACCACGGGGTGCTCGCCGCCCAGGAGCCACGCCAGCGCGACCTGGTTCGGCGTGGCACCCAGCTCGGCCGCCACCGCGCGCAGCGCCGCGACCCGGGCGCGCGACCCGGCGTGGTCCGCGCCGTCGTAGAACGGCTTGTCGTCCCGGACGAACACCCCCTGGTGCAGCGGCGAGTAGGCCAGCACGGTGAGGCCGGGACGCCCGTCCGTGCCGGTCGAGGCCGCGTAGTCGAGCAGCTCCGGCGTGGCCCAGCTGGTGCGGACCGGCTGCGGGCGCGGGTAGACGTAGCTGTGGCACTGCTGCACCGCGCCGTAGGGGGCGACGCCCAGCCGGGCCGCCGTCTCCCGCGCCTCCACGAGCCGCCACAGGGCCACGTTGGAGATGCCCGGGATGCCCACCAGGCCCTCGTCGACGAGCTTGCCGAACGCGCCGACCGTCTCCTCGAGCGGCGTCTCGCGGTCGTCGACGTGCCCGTAGAGCACGTCGACGTGGTCGGTGCCCAGGTGGCGCAGGCTCTCGCGCGCCTCGGCGTCCACGGTCGACGCCGCGAGGCCCTGGTAGTTGGTGGGTGGGGTGGTCGACAGCGGCAGGTCCGGGTCCTTCTTCGCCGCGCCGAGCTTGGTCGCGATCCGCAGCTCGTCGCGGTTGCCCCGCGCGGCGAGCCAGCGGCCGATGACGTCCTCCGAGTCGCGGCCGTAGCCTCCGACCCAGGCGTTGTAGTTGTTCGCCGTGTCGAGGAACGTGCCCCCGGCCTCGACGAAGCGGTCGAGGATCGCGAACGACGTCTCCTCGTCGGTGCGGGTCCCCATGTACATGGTGCCGAGGCACAGGGCGGACACCTCGAACGACGTGTGCCCGTTGTCCAGCGTGCGGTACTGCATGGTCACTCCTCCTGCCGGTGCGGCGGGTGTCTCCCGCTCCCGGCCCGCACCACGCTAGGACGAGATCGGTCTGGTGCTACGGTCCAATGGCATGGGGCCAGACCAGACCAATTCCGCCGCCGACGTGCTGGTCGCCCTCGCGCCCGGGCTGGGCACGCTGCGCCGCCGCCTGGAGGACGCCCTGCTGGAGGGCATCGTCTCCGGGCGCCTCGCGCCGGGCACCGCGCTGCCGCCCAGCCGGGCGCTCGCGGACGCCCTCGGCATCTCGCGCTGGGTGGTCACCGAGACCTACGGGCACCTCGTGGGCAAGGGGATCCTCGAGGCCCGGACGGGCGCGGCCACGCGGGTGTCGGCCACCGCCCGGGCCGGTGCGGCCGCCGACGTCCGGCGCGCCGAGACGCCCCGGCCCGAGCGGGCGCCCCGGCGGGCGGAGCACGACCTCGCACCCGGCGTGCCCGACCTGCGGCACGTGCCCCGCGAGGCGTGGGTGCGCGCCGTCCGCGACGCGCTCGCGGGGGCCACCAACCAGGACCTGGGCGGTCAGCCGCCCGCCGGGCACCCGGCGGCGCGTACGGCGGTGGCGACCCACCTGCGCCGGGCGCGCGTGGTGGCCGGGGGCGACGCCGCCGTGGTGCTGACCCGCGGCGCGACGGACGGCATGTCCCGCGTCGCCGTCGCGCTCGCCGCGGCCGGGCACACCCACCTGCTCGTCGAGGACCCGAGCTGGGCGCCCCTGCGCGACGTCGCGGCCGCGGCCGGCCTGGTCCCCGTGCCCGTCCCCGTGGACGACGACGGCGTGTCCGCCGACCGGCTGCGTGCCGCGGCCGCCCGGACGGGCGCCCGCGCCGTGCTGCTCACGCCGGCGCACCAGTTCCCGCTGGGCGCGGTGCTGTCCGACGACCGCCGTGCCGCCGTCGTCGACTGGGCGCGGGAGGTGGACGGCCTGGTGGTCGAGGACGACTACGACGCCGAGTTCCGCTACGACCGCCGGCCCGTGCCCGCGCTGCAGGGTCTGGACCCGGACCGGGTGCTGCTGCTCGGCTCGACGAGCAAGACGCTGGCGCCCGCGTTCGGCATCGGCTGGATGGCCGTGCCCGAGCGGTGGCGGGCCGCCGTCCTGGAGGCGTCCGTGCGTCGGGGCCCTTCCCCGGGGCCCGCGACCGTGGACCAGCTCGCGCTCGCGCGGTTCCTCGGCGACGGCTCGTACGCGCGCCACCTGCGTGCGGCCCGCACCCGCTACTCCCGGCGCCGGGCCGCGCTGCTGGCCGCGCTCGACGAGGCGCTGCCCGGCGCGCGGGTGGGCGGCATCGCGGCGGGCATGCACGTGACCGTGGACCTCGCCGGGGTGCGGCTCGACGGCGGGCACCCGCCGGACGCCGCCGCCGTCGTGCGGGAGGCGGCCGCGCGGGAGGTCGCCGTGGCCGACCTCCGCCGGTACCAGGCGGTGCCGCCGGCCCGGTCGACGACGCTCGTCGTCGGCTACGGGAACCTGGCGGACGCGCGTGTCGGGGCCGCGGTGCGCGGCCTGCGGGCCGCGGTCCTCGCGGCGCGCTGACGCCGCGGCGTCACGGCTCCTGGGAGACCAGGTCCGAGATGGTCCGGTGCAGGCCCTGCACGTCGCCGCGCTCGTGCGCGAGCAGCCAGGACGCGATCTGGTCCGACGCCTCGACGACGGCGGTCGCACGCGGGACCCGGCGCTCGTGGAACTCCGCCCACAGGTCGTCGGTGAGGGCGTCGTACCGGGTCAGCACGTCACCCAGGACCACGGCGTCCTCCAGCGCCTGGGCCGCGCCCTGCGCCACGGTGGGCGGGCAGGAGTGGGCGGCGTCGCCGATCACCACCACGCGCCCCCGGTTCCACGGCGCGGGCACCAGGTGGCTCGTGAACCACGTGTAGTGCACGTGCTGGACACCCTGCTCGAGCTGGGCGCGGATGTCGTTCCAGTGCGCGCCGTACGGACGCGCCTTCTCGGCCATGATCCGGGACCCCTCGGCGGCGGTGAGGCCCTGCCGGTCCTGCTTGTCCTCGACCAGGTAGGCGTACATCGTGTCCGGGCCGGTGGGGCAGAAGCCCGCGATGTACGAGGGCCCGCCGAACACGAGCTCCGTGTGGTCGGCGCCCGCCGGGCGCCGCACGAACGCCCGGAAGATCCCCATGCCGTTCGGCTCCGGCCGGGTACCGATGCCGATCAGCTCCCGCACGGTGGATCCGAGCCCGTCCGCGCCGACGACGAGGCCGTGGGTCACCTGCTCGGCGCCGCCGGCGGTCGCGAGGGTGAGCGTGACGGCGTCGTCGGCCTGGGTCAGCGCCGTGACCCGGGTGCCGAACCGGACCGTCGCGCCCGCGGAGCGCGCGCGGGCCAGCAGGATCTCGGCCAGGTCCGGGCGGTACATGCCCGCCGTCGCGGGATAGTCCGGGCCGCCCATCGCGTTGTCGGGCATCTCGGCGACCAGGGGCGCCTCGGGCCCCGGCGCGCGGATGCCGGTCACGTCGAACGAGAAGGACCGGCCGCGCACCTGCTCCCAGACCCCGAGCCGGTCGAGCGCGCGCAGCGCGTTGCCCTGCAGCGTGATCCCGGACCCCAGGGCGGCGAGGTCGGGCTGGGCCTCGTACACGACCACGGTGGTGCCGGCCTCGGCCAGCAGGATGGCGGTGGCGAGCCCGGAGGCCCCCGCTCCGACGATCCCGACGTCCTGCACAGCGCTCACGGTGACTCCCTGGGGGCAGACGAACCTCGCAACACCGTGCAAACTACATCAGACCGGGCACTTCCCGGCCGACGGCGGCCCGGACCGCGGCAGGCAGCTCCGCCCAGTCGTCGGCCGTGTCGAGGTCGACGGCGGTACCGGGCCGGTGCACGACGGAGGCGTCCAGCCCGGCCGCCGCGGCCTCGACGAGGTGCGCCGCGAGCGATCCCACGCCGAACCGGAACCGGAACCCGACCTCGGTCTCGAAGGGGAGACCGGCGGGCGAGGGGGGCGGGACCAGGAGGAGGTTGGTGCCGGAGCGGTTGCGGTCCGTCGCGATCACCACCGGGGCGGGCTCGGCCAGGAGCGCCATGACGTCCGCCCGGGTCAGGGCGGGCAGGTCGGCGTGCGCCACCAGCAGGCGGGCCGACGACGGCGCCCGCGCCGCGAGCACCTCGCGCGCGTGCTCCAGGGCGGCGTTCAGGCCCGGCCGTGCCACCGGCTGCTCCAGCACCTCGACGTCCAGCCCCGCCAGCGACTCGCGCGTGAACGCCGGGTCGGCCGTCACCACGACCACCCCGTCCACGCCGTCCGAGGCGAGCAGCGTCCCGACCACGTGCCGGGCCAGCACCCGCACCAGGCGGCGCCGCGCGCCGGGATCCAGCACCGCGGCCAGCCGCGACTTGCCGGAGACGCCGTCCCGCAGCGGCACCACCGCCGTCGCGCCGCCGGGCCGGGTCACGCGAGGGCCAGCAGCTCGCGGGCCAGGCGCTCGCGGCCCGGCGGGCCGCCCATGATCGTGTCGGTGACGCGCACCGTGAGGCCGAGGTCGGCCACGGGGCCCGCGAGAGCGGCATCGCGCTCGTCGATCACCATCACGTCGACCAGGTCGGCGTAGATCCGGGCGACGCCCAGGGCCGACACCTCGTGCCCCAGCGACTCCAGGATCTGTGCGGCCGGACCCTTGATCGCCTGGCCGCCCACGATGGGGCTGACGGCCACGCGGCGGCCGCGGGCACCGGCCAGCGCCGCGCGCACGCCCGGCACCGCGAGCAGCGGCTCGATCGACAGGAACGGGTTGGACGGCGCGAGCACCACCAGGTCGGCCGCCAGCGCGTCGAGCACGCCGGGGGCGGGGCGGGCGGCGTCGGCGCCGTCGAAGTGCAGGCCCAGGACGGCGTCCGCGTGCTGCCGTCCCACGAAGTACTCCTGGAACCCGAGCCGGCCCGACGGGGTGTCCACGAGGGTGGCCAGCCGGTCGTCGGTCACGGGCAGGACGCGCGGCCGCACGCCCGCCGCGCGGGCGAGGTGTGCGGTCACGGCGGACAGCGGCTCGCCCCGGCGCAGCCGGGCCGTGCGCACGATGTGCGTGGCCAGGTCGCGGTCGCCGAGCGTGAACCAGGTGTCCTCGCCGAGGTCCTTCAGCGCGGCGAGCGTCGCGTACGACTCGCCGCGCAGCCCCCAGCCGCGGTCCTCGTCGTTCAGCCCGGCGAGGGTGTAGAGGACGGTGTCGATGTCGGGGGAGATGGCCAGGCCGTGGAGCTCGACGTCGTCGCCGACGTTCACGACGACGGTGAGCCCGGGCGTGCCGCCGGACGTCGCGCCGAGCGCGAGATCGAGCCCGTGCGCGAGGCGCGCACCGCCGACACCGCCGGCGAGGAGGGTGACGTTCACGCGACGAGCCTACGTGCGCGCCGGGGCCGTGTGGAGGCCACCGTGGAGGCGAGGTACGCCACACCACCAGGCACACTAGGGGCATGGCTGTCTTCGCGTTCTCCGTCGCCCCCATGACCGCGGGCGAGTCCGTCGCCGAGCAGGTCGCCGAGGCCGTCCGGATCGTCCGGGAGTCCGGGCTGCCGAACCGGACCACCTCGATGTTCACCGAGATCGAGGGGTCCTGGGACGAGGTGATGCCGGTGATCCAGCGCGCGACCGACGCCGTCGCGCGCGGCGGGCACCGGGTGTCGCTCGTGATCAAGGCCGACATCCGGCCGGGTGCGGCCCCCGGGCAGATCGACTCCAAGATCGCCCGGGTGGAGGAGCGGCTGGCCGCCGACGAGGCCGAGACCGGTCACTCCTGACCGCGCCCGCCCAAGTCTCACCACACCTTCACCCGCGTGTTTCCAGTACCGTGCGTCCGGCCTTTAGGCTAAGGCGGACCAATGTCGCAGGACCCGGGGAGATCACGAGATGCCACTGTTCGAGGTCGATACCCAGCGGCCCCTGCTGGTCACGTCCGCGGGCGGCGCGAGGGGAACCGAGCCGGGCCTGAAGACGACGGCGAACCAGGTGGTCGACTCCCACATCGACGGTCTGCTCGGTGAAGAGGTCTTCCCCATCGCGCAGGGTTCCGGCCCGGACGAGCCCCACCTGCTCGCGCTCGACGCGTCCGGCTCGCCCGTGGTGGTGGAGCTCGTGGCCGACCTCGACCGGGAGAACCTGGCCAAGGCCCTGGACCACGCGGGTGCGGCCGGCCGCCTCACACGTGCGGACCTGGCGGCGCGCTACAGCGGCGGCGCCAGCTCGTTCCAGCACGACGTCGCGGCCTTCTACGACAGCGTTCCGATCACCCGCACCCAGGCCGGCAAGAACGGCGGCTCGGGCGCGCGGCTCATCATCATCTGCCAGAACGCGCCCGACGAGATCCTCAACGCCGTGGACTTCCTGCGGCAGCCGTCGATGCCGGTCGAGGTGCTGAAGATGGGCGTCGTCAACTCCGACGACGGCCGTAAGTTCCTCGACGTCTCGCCGCTCGTCGTGCACCTGCCCCCGGGCCTGCCCGCGCCCAAGTCGGCTCCGATCGGCGGCACGATCACCGCCTCGATGGGCGGGTCCGTCAGCTCCTCGATGGGCGCCGGCGTGACCGGCGGCGTCGCGGGCGGCGGGTCCGCACCGAAGGACGCCTTCGAGGAGGGCGTCAAGGTCGGGTACGCCCTCACGGGCAAGATGCCGGTCGTGGCCCAGGCGCCGCAGGCCCGCGGCGACCGCGAGCCGCACGCGCTGCAGTCCCGGTCCGAGCGGGCGGCCAAGCAGGCCGAACGCTCCCACCAGACGGGCGCGCCCGCACCGCTCGCGGACAACCCGCAGGCCGGTCCCACCAACGCCGCGACCGGCCTGCGGTCGAGCCTGCGCACGGGCGGCGCCCGCGGCGGTGCGCCCGAGCGTGCCGCCGGCACACGCGCCGGCCGCAGGGCCCAGTCGGCCGAGGCGGCGCCGGTCCCCGCCCCGCCGACCCCGGGCTCGGGTGCCCCCGTCTCACCGGTCCGGCCCGGCGCCGAGTCCCGGCCGACGCCGACCACGCCGCCGCGTCTCGCGACGAGCCGCTCGTCGCTCGGCGACCAGGCCGCGCCCCCGGCACCGCCCGCTCCGCCGGCGCAGCAGTCCCGCCCCGCGACCCCGGCCGAGCCCGCTCCGGCGGTGCGCCGCCGGTCGCGCACCGACCGGTTCGCGGCGTCGTCCCAGCCCGACGAGCCGACGTCGCCCTACCCGCCGTCCGCCCCCACGCCGTCGGCCGGACCCACCTACCAGCCCGCCCCGGCCCCGCAGCCGGAGCCGGACGAGGACCTCTGGCAGCCGGCGCCCTACGACGGCGCGCCGGCCTACGGCGGTGCCGCCGAGGAGCCCGCCGACCTCGACATCACGCAGCCGCGCTACACGCGCGAGCCGGCCTACCAGTCGGGGTCGAGCTTCGCGCCCGCCCCGGCGCCGTCGGCGTACGGTTACACGGCCGACGCACCCGCGTACGACCAGGGCGGGTACGGGTACGGCGAGCAGTCGGCGTACGGCTCGTCCTTCGTCGACGGCGCGGCCCCCGCCGCCCCGGCGGCGCCGGACCAGGCGTCGTGGGAGTCCGGCGGCTACCTGTCCGGGCCCGCCGACGGCTACGGCCAGCCGACGTTCGACGCCGACCCGTTCCCGACGAGCGCCCCCGAGGCACCCGCCCGGCCCGTGCCGCCGAACGAGAGCATCCGGGCCAGCACCCCCATGCTGTTCGAGGAGGAGGACGACCCGGACCTGGAGGCGCTCGCCCGCAGCATCGGCACGCCCACGCGCATCGTCTGGTCGCGGCCGCGCCGCAACCAGCACTTCGAGGCGATGCTCCTGCCCGACGGCGCCATCGAGCTGACCAACGGCGCGCGCTACCGGCACCCGGACTCGGCCGCCACGGCGGCGTCCGGCTCGTACACGGCCGACGGCTGGAACGTCTGGCGCATCGGCGACACCGGCCCGACGCTGGTCGAGGAGTTCTCCCGCCGGTTCGCCTGAGTTCGGGCGGTCACGGCCGCACGACCACCTTGCCGAACTGGCCGCCCTCGGCCAGCCGGGCCAGGCCGTCGGCGGCCCGCGCGAGCGGCACCTCGACGTCGATGACGGGCCGCACCCCGGTGCGGGCGCAGAACCGGGCGAGCGCGCCGAGGTCCTCGCGGGAGCCCATGGTCACGCCCTGCACCCGGAGCTCCTGGAAGAACACGCGGGTCAGCTCGGCCGGGGGAGCGTCGCCCGACGTCGCGCCGCACACCAGCACCGTGCCGCCGGGGCGCACCGAGCGGATCGAGTGCGCCCACGTGGCCTGGCCCACCGACTCCAGCACGGCGTCCACGCGCGCGGGCAGCCGCGCGCCGGTCTCCACGGCGCCCGCCGCGCCCAGCGCCAGGGCGCGCTCCCGCTTCTCCGCGGAGCGGGACGTCACCCAGACCTCCAGGCCCGCCGCGGCGCCCAGGAGCACGGCCGCCGTGGCGAGCCCGCCGCCGGCACCCTGCACGAGCACGCGGTCGCCGGGCGCCAGGCCGCCCTTCGTGAACAGCATCGAGTACGCGGTGAGCCACGCCGTGGGCAGGCAGGCGGCCTCCTCGAACGACAGCCCGTCCGGCTTCGGCACGAGGTTGGCCGTGGGTACGGCGACCCGCTCGGCGAGGGTCCCGGGGTAGCGCTCGGACAGCAGCGACCGGTGCTCCCTCGGCCCGACGCCGTGGCCGTCGGCCCCGATCACGCCGTGCACGATCACCTCGGTGCCGTCGGGGGTCACGCCGGCGGCGTCGGTGCCGAGGATCATCGGGAGCTGCTCCTCGCGCAGGCCGACGCCGCGCAGCGACCACAGGTCGTGGTGGTTGAGGCTCGCCGCCCGCACGTCCACGGTGGTCCAGTGCTCCGGGGGCGCGGGTTCCGGCCGGTCTCCCACCTCCAGTCCGTCCAGCGGGCTGTCGGGCGAGAACCGGGCGACGTAGGCGGCACGCATGCGGTGACCCTAACCGACGCCCGACCAGCCGGCCGGGACGGTGCCCAGCCGCACGCGCTGCGGGTGGTCGCCGACCGGCGTCGACGTGATCTTCTCGCCGGTCGCGAAGTCGATCGACGTCACCTGGTCCGCCCCCGACTCGGAGACCACGCACGCGGTGCCGTCACCGGTCACGGTGGCCCAGTACGGCTTGTCGACGTCGACGAGCGGCCCCTCGGCGAGCGTGGCCCGGTCCACGACCACGGCGTAGTCGTCCATGGTCCCCGCGACGCACAGGTGCTCGCCGGTCGGCTGCACCGTCAGTCCGTGGTGCCGCGAGTCGTTGACCATGTCGGTGCGGCGGCCGTCGAACACGCGCGGCAGCGTCGCGACGCGCGTGATCCGGTCGGTGGCGACGTCGTACTCGAGGAACCCGCCGAAGAACGAGACCTGGAAGTAGAGCCGCGACCCGTCGGGGCTGAACGCGGCGGGGCGCACGGCGTCGGACAGGTGCTCCAGTCCCGCGGCGTCGAGCCGGTCGCGCATGTCGATCTCGCGGACCACCTCGAACGTCTCGGCGTCGGCCACGGTGATGACGCGGTCGCCCTTGAGGAAGTCCAGGGCCGGGTCGTCGAGGTCGTTGTTCACCTCACCGATCGACATGTTCCAGAGGAGCCCGTCAGCCGTGTAGACGTTCTCGTGCGGCTTGTCGCCCGTGGGGAAGGAGCCGAGCTCGGCCCCCGTCTCGATGTCGAGCACGTGCACGCGGTTGCCGGTCGACGCCGAGACGGCCACCTGCGTGCCGTCGGGCGAGACGGCCATGTGGTCGGCCCGGAAGCCGGACACCCGGAACCGCCACTCGACCTCGCCGGTCAGCAGGCTGATCGAGACGACGTCGGCGAAGCTGGGCCGCGAGACCACGAGCGAGGTGCCGTCGGGCGTGGTGTACAGGTCGTCGACGAGCTGGTCGTGGCCCTCGCCGACCGTCTCGCGGACCACCAGGAACGCCGCGAGCCGGATCGGGTCGCGGTAGATCTCACGCAGCCGCGCGTCGCGGTCCGGCACCACGTCGACCCGGCCCACGGGGGTCAGGTCGGGGCCCGAGGACACCACGGAGGCCGTGCCGTCCCAGTTGTCGGCGACGAACAGGACCTCGCGCGGCGGCGGGTCGGCGTGCGCGGGCGCGGTCGCCGCGGCGGCGGTGAGCGCGAGGGTGGTGGCGATCGAGAGTGCGGTGGAGAGTGCACGGCGCTGTGTCACTGGACGCTCCTCTTCGTCGGGCCGGTCGGCGGTGACCGGCCCGACGAAGATTACTGGAGTCGGGTTCAGTAACGGAAGTTCACCCGGCGGTGCTCTCTTCCGTGCCGATGTCGAACATCCACGCGATACCGAACTTGTCCGTGAGCGCCCCGTAGTAGTCGCCCCACGGTGCGAGCTCGAGCGGCTGGCTCGGGGTCGCGCCGTCGGACAGCTTCTCGTAGGCGCCCCTGATGTAGTCGTGGTCCTCCGGGCCGCCGGTGAGGGCGACCGTCACCCCCGCGGTGGGCGCGACGTAGGCCATGAAGGACGGGGTGTCGGCCGCCATGATGGTGAGGCCGCCCGGGGTGTCGAGCTGGCCGTGCATGACGAGGTCCCGGTCCTCGTCGGGTGTGGGCATCCCCTCCATGGGGACCCCGCCGAACGTGCTGATGTCGAGCTCGCCGCCGAGCACGGACCGGTAGAAGGCGAGGGCGTCCTTGGCCTCCGACCTGAAGCTGAGGTACGGGTTGAGCTTTGCCATACGGCCACGCTAAGCCCGGGCCCGGCGGCGCGCGCGACGGTTACCCGAGGAACTCGCTGACCATCGGGCCGATCTGGTCGGCCTCGACCAGGAACCCGTCGTGGCCCACGTCGCTCGTGACGATGCGCAGCGGCTCCGCGTTCGGGATCCACTGCGCGAGCCGCGCGGACTGCTGCGGCGGGAAGAGGCGGTCGCTGTCCACGGCGACCACGAGCGTGCGCGCCGTCACCTGGCTGAGCGCGGCCTCCACGCCGCCGCGGTCGCGGCCCAGGTCGTGGGACAGCATCGACTCGGTGAGCACCAGGTAGGAGTTGGCGTCGAACCGGCGGGCCAGCTTGTCGCCGTGGTGGTCCAGATAGGACTGCACGGCGAAGCGGCCGCCCGCGAACGGGTCCTCGCCGCCCTGCGGCAGGCGCCCGAACCGCCGGTCGAGCTCGTAGCCCGTGCGGTAGGTGGTGTGGGCGATCTGCCGCGCGATGCCCAGCCCGGTGTGCGGGCCGTCGTCGTCCGCCGCGTCGTAGTAGTCGCCGCCGCGGAACCGGGGATCCACGCGGATCGCGGCGAGCTGGGGGTGCGCCCACGCGATCTGGTCGCCCGCCATCTGGGCGGTCGTCGCGATCGCGGCGAGGTTGCGCACGCCGATGCCCGCCTCCGGCCCGAGCAGCGCCCACTCCAGCACGCGCAGCCCGCCCATCGAGGCACCGATCACGAGCTCCCACGAGCGGATCCCGAGCGCCCGGGTCAGCGCGATCTCCACGGCCACCTGGTCGCGGGTGGTCACGTAGGGGAAGCGGCCGCCCCACGGGCGCCCGTCCTGCGCCGTCGACGACGGGCCCGTCGTGCCCTGGCAGCCGCCCAGCACGTTGGGCGCCACCACGAAGTACCGGTCGGTGTCGATGGGCCGGCCCGGGCCGACCATCTGCGACCACCAGCCCGCCGTCACGTGCCCCGGGCCGGCGTCGCCCGTGACGTGCGAGTCACCGGTGAGGGCGTGCAGCACGAGCACCGCGTTCGAGCCGTCGGGGGCCAGGGTGCCCCACGTCTCGTACGCGACGCGGACGGCGGGCAGCCGGCCGCCGGCCTCCAGCTCGAACGCGCCGACGTCGGCGAACTGCCGGTGCCCGGCGTCGTCGCCCTCGCGCCAGGCGCCGCTGGCCGGCACCGGTGGCTTGCTCCGGGACCGGGAGGTCTCGCCCGGCGCGGCGGGTGCGGGGCTCGGGTCAAGGGGACGGTGCTCGGCCTGCGGGGTGGTGACGGCCATGGCTCCTCCTGCGGCTCGGTCTGGTGGGCGGCTCGGTGCGGCGGGCTCGGGGTGGGGAGCCGGTGCCGGGTGCCGGGGTCGTGCGCGCGGGACACGCCCGGGGCGGGCACCGGAGGATCCTCCGGTGCCCGCCCCGGGCGTCGAGGGTTCGATCAGCTCGCCTGGTCGCCGAGGAGGTTCTTGGCGGCGGTGAAACCGAGCTCCAGGTCCGCGAGGACGTCCTCCACGTTCTCCAGACCCACCGCGAGGCGGACCAGGCCGGGCGTCACGCCCGACAGCGCCTGCTCCTCGGGGGTCAGCTGGGAGTGCGTGGTGGAGGCCGGGTGGATCACGAGCGAGCGGACGTCGCCGATGTTGGCCACGTTCGAGTGCAGCTGCAGCGCGGAGACGAACGCCTGCCCCGCCTCGGCGCCGCCGTCGAGCTCGAACGCCAGCACCGCACCGGCGCCCCGGGGCGCGTACTTCTGTGCGTTGCCGTACCACGGCGAGCTCGGTAGCCCCGCGTAGTGGACGCCGCGGACGTCGTCGCGCGCCTCGAGCCACTGGGCGACGTGCTGGGCGTTGGCGACGTGCCGCTCGATCCGCAGCGACAGCGTCTCCAGGCCCTGGGCCAGCAGGAACGCGTTGAACGGCGAGATCGCCGCGCCCAGGTCGCGCAGGAGCTGGACGCGCGCCTTGAGCACGAACGCCAGGTTGGCGCCCAGGGCGCCGTCGACGCCGAGGTCGCGGGCGAACACCAGGCCGTTGTAGCTCGGGTCCGGGGTGTTGAAGCCGGGGAACTTCTCCGGGTCGGCGCCGAAGTCGAAGCGACCGCCGTCGACGATCACACCGCCGATCGCGCTGCCGTGCCCGCCCAGATACTTGGTCGCGGAGTGGACCACGATGTCGGCGCCGTGCTCGAACGGGCGGATCAGGTACGGCGTGGCCACCGTGTTGTCGACGATGAGCGGCACGCCCGCCTCGTGCGCCGCGGCCGCGACGCCCTCGATGTCGAGCACGTCGGAGCGCGGGTTCGGGATGGTCTCGCCGAAGAACGCCTTGGTGTTCGGGCGGACCGCGGCGCGCCAGGCGTCGAGGTCGTGCGGGTCGTCGACGAACGTGGTCTCGATGCCGAACTTCGGCAGCGTGTGGTGCAGCAGGTTGTAGGTGCCGCCGTACAGGCTGGCGGACGCCACGACGTGGTCGCCGGCCTGCGCGAGGTTCAGGATCGCGAGCGACTCCGCGGCCTGGCCCGAGGCCACCAGCAGCGCGCCGACGCCGCCCTCGAGGCTGGCGATCCGGTCCTCCACCACCTGCTGCGTGGGGTTGCCGATGCGGGTGTAGATGGGGCCGAGGTCCTTCAGCGCGAACCGGTCGGCCGCGACTCCGGCGTCGGGGAACACGAACGAGGTGGTCTGGTAGATCGGCAGGGCGCGGGCGCCCGTGGCGGGGTCGGGCTCCTGGCCCGCGTGGATCTGGCGGGTCTCGAACGACCACTGCGGCTGCGTCATGGCTCTCCTGCTTCCTGTGGGGTGGTGCCTGGCGTCAAGCGGACTGGCATCTGGCGGACTGCATCTGGCGAACGGGCAGAGACGTGCCGCGGCGTGCCCTCATGGGGCCTGCGCATCAGGAGGTGGGTCCGCGGCGGGGGACGGTGCGCACGCGGATGTCCGGCCGAGGTGGCCGAGGGCAGGCGAACGTGCGCTGGTTCAGCAACAACACATTCGACGAGTCATGGGTGAGACCGTAGACGGCCCCGGGCGGCCCCGAAACCCGTGTCTTGTATTTTGAGATGCGGAAATGAGACAGGACGGGCATCGCGGTGCCCTGGTGAGTCCTTGGCGGGCCGTTTGCCTTCCGGTCGCGCGATTCCACGACCCGGGTCACAGTGGTGCCGGTGACACCGGAGTGATTCACAGGATCTACGCAAGGCGACACGCCGACGACGCGTCGATCGGAAGGGGGATCATGGGACAGGTACGGCACGGCCGGGGGTACGGCCACGGGCAGTCAGGCGGGCAGTCGGACGGGCACGGGCACGGGACCGTGCTCGTGCTCCGTGCGTTCGCCGCGGCGCTGCTCGCGCTCGGGCTGGTGATCCCCTGGGGTCCCGTCGCCAAGGCCGCACCGCCCGGTGACCCGGCGGGGGGCTCGTCGGCGTCGTCCGCCCCGTCGGACGAGCAGGCGCGGGCGGCGCGGGACGCCGTCGCCGCGGGCACCCTCGACGTCCGGCAGGCCGAGGCGGCGCTCCTCGCGCTCCGTGCGGCGCTCGACGAGGTGCGGGTGCGGGTGCAGGTCGCCGCGGCCGACCACGCGGAGGCGCAGCAGGCGGTCGAGGAGGCGCGGCGCGAGGTGGCCGCCGCCCGGGCCGCGGCCGACGAGGCGCGCGCCGGCGAGGAGGCGGCCCGCGCGAGCCTGGCCCAGGTGTACCGCGCCTCGGCGCACGACGACGGACTGGGCCCGCTCGGCGTGGCCCTGGAGGCCGGCTCGGTCCCGGACATGGTGGGGCGCAGTGCGGCCGAGCGTGCCGTGCAGCGCAAGCTCGGCGGGGCGCTGGCGGAGTACCAGGAGGCGCGCGCGGCGTCGGAGTCCGCCGACGCCCGGTGGACCGCGGCCAAGGAGCGCCGCGACGTCGCCGTGGCGCAGGCTCGGACGGCGTACGCCGCCGCGGAGGCCGCCGCCACCGAGCTGGCGGAGCGGACCCGGGCCGCCGAGGTGCAGCGGCAGGCCCTCGTCGAACGGCTCGCGGTGCTGCGGCGGACCAGCGTGGAGATCGAGCGGCAGCGCGAGGAGGCCCGTGCCGCGGCCGAGGCGGCCGCCCGGGAGGCGGCGGCCCAGGCGGAGCTCGAGCGGCAGGAGCGGGCGCGCGAGGCGGCCGCGGCCGAGACGGCTCGGGAGCCGGACGGCGGTGGTGCGGACACGTCCGGCGCGTCGGACGGGGCCGGGGGCTCCGTCGAGCCCGCGCGAGACCGGCCGGTCCAGGAGCGGCCGGTCCAGGATCGGCCGGCGCAGGAGCGGCCGGCGCCGCCCGCCGTCGTCGTCCCGCCGACCTCCGGGGTCAGCAGCGGCTCGGCGGAGCGCGGCCTGGGCGCCGTCACGTGGGCGCGCGCCCGGATCGGGTCGCCCTACCGGCTCGGCGCGGCGGGTCCGACCCACTACGACTGCTCGGGGCTGACCATGATGTCGTGGGCGAGCCAGGGCGTGGACATCACGCGGACGTCGCGGTCGCAGTACCTGGCCGTCGGCAAGGTGGGCTACGGCGCCCTCCGGGCGGGTGACCTCATCTTCTACGGGACGGACCCGGCGGACCCGTCGTCGATCTACCACGTGGCCATGTACGCGGGCGGCGGCACGATGGTCGAGGCGACGCTGCCCGGTCAGCCGCTCGCGGAGAACCCGCTGCGGCTCACGCACGCGATGCCCTACGCGGGCCGCCCGTGACCCCGGAACGTGGCAGACGCACAGGTCGCAGGAGCGGCCCGTGCGTCTGACACGTCAGGGGTGGGGCGTTCAGTGCTTGTCGTAGTAGCCCGTGTCCTTGGCGCGCTGGATCGAGCGGACGATCTCCGCCTCGGCGTCCGCGCGGCCCACCCAGTGGGCGCCCTCGACGGACTTGCCGGGCTCCAGGTCCTTGTAGACCTCGAAGAAGTGCTGGATCTCCAGGCGGTGGAAGTCCGAGACGTCGTCGATGTCCTGGCGCCACGCCGCGCGCTGGTCACCCGTCGGCACGCACAGCACCTTGTCGTCGCCGCCGGCCTCGTCGCGCATGCGGAACATGCCCAGGGCGCGGCACCGGATCAGGCAGCCGGGGAACGTGGGCTCCTCCAGCAGGACCAGGGCGTCCAGCGGGTCGCCGTCCTCGCCGAGGGTGTCCTCGATGAAGCCGTAGTCGTCGGGGTAGCGCGTCGAGGTGAAGAGCATGCGGTCGAGGCGGATGCGTCCGGTCTCGTGATCCACCTCGTACTTGTTCCGCTGACCCTTGGGGATCTCGATCGTGACGTCGAACTCCACGCCGATGTGCTCCAGTTCTGGTGATGAGGACGCCGAAGTGTCTTACCGCGGCGGCGGCCGTGCGCCCGTCCAGTGTGCCATGCGAGGTGTGCTCTGACCGGTGGCTGTGGTCAGGAC
Organism: Promicromonospora thailandica; assembly: GCF_024171955.1. GTDB lineage: Bacteria > Actinomycetota > Actinomycetes > Actinomycetales > Cellulomonadaceae > Promicromonospora > Promicromonospora thailandica. Next base: position 178,846 of record NZ_JAMTCS010000012.1, read on the forward strand.
CACTCCGGTGTGTTCGGCATAATTCGCAGCGGGCGTCTCGCGCGCGTCGTCGCGCGCGAGCGGGTGAAATTTCCCGTGCACCGTCGTCGCCGTACCGTCGCCGGGTTTGCCGCGACTAGAGTTGGCGATGGCTCTTACGTGACGATCGAGAGGATGCCCATGGAGTGGGGGTTGCGCTCCGGCGCTGCCGTCGCCGCGGTCGTCGCAGTGTTCGGTGGGTACCTGGTCGCCGACGCGTTCGACATGATCCCCGGCATGCTCACCACGGCGGAGCCGTGGCCCGAGCCGGCGCCCTTCCCGACGGCGCCCGGCGCCGTCGAGGGCCCCGCCCCCGCGGCGCTCCTGAGCGGCTTGCCCGCCGACGCCCCGGTGCCGGACAGCGTGGAGATGCAGCGCCTCGTGTCCGGCCTCGCCGACGACAAGCGGCTCGGCTCCCGTGTCGGCGTCATGGTGGCCGACGCGGCGACGGGCGAGGTGCTCGGCTCCGCCAGCCCGGACAAGCTGATGACCCCCGCCTCCACGCAGAAGCTGTTCACCGGCGTCGCGTCGCTCGCGTCGACCCCGGCGGACACCACGCTGGACACGCGGGCCGTCCTCGTCGACGACGACACGGTGGTGCTGGTGGGCGGCGGCGACATGATGCTCGCCGCAGGGCACGGCGACCCCGACGCGGTCAACGGCCGGGCCGGCCTCGCCGACCTCGCGCAGCAGGTCGCCGCCAAGCTCAAGGTCGCCGGCACCACCGAGGTGCGGGTCGCGCTCGACGACACCCTCTTCACGGGTGACCAGATCGCCCCGACCGTGGCGAGCCCGGACATCGCGGCCGGCTACATCGCGCCCGTCTCCTCGCTCGGCATCAACGTGGGTCTGCTCTCCGACGAGTACGGCGACAACGGCCCGCGCGCGTCCGACCCCGGCCGGTACGCGGCGGAGGCCTTCGCGGCGGCCCTGGAGAACGAGGGGCTCACGACGGCGGACGCCGTGGTGGACGAGACCGCGCCGGACGACGCGCGGGTGCTCGGCGAGGTCAGCTCGGCACCGCTCGCCGAGGTGGTCGGGTTCGCGATGCAGTACTCGGACAACACGATCACCGAGGTGCTCGGCCGCCTCGTCGCCGTCGAGGCCGGCCTGCCCGGGTCGAACGACGGCGCCACGCAGGCCGTGATCGCGAGCGCGAAGCGGCTCGGCGTCGACATGACCGGGGCCCGGCTGCGGGACTGCTCGGGGCTCGGCGACGGCTCGTACCTCAGTGCGCAGCAGCTGACGGACCTGCTCGAGGTCATGGTCGACCCGGCGCACCCGGAGCTGCGCAGCGAGGCGGTCGGCATGCCGGTCGCCGGCCTGTCCGGCACGCTCGACAGCGCCCACGGCCGGTTCACGGGCGACAACGAAGCACGCGGCCTGGCCCGCGCCAAGACGGGCAGCCTGCCCAAGGTGCGGGCGCTCGCCGGGACGGTGGTCACCGCCGACGACCGGCTCCTGGTCTTCTCGATCCTGGCCGACGCGATCCCGGCCGACCGGACCGTCGGCGCCACCTGGATCTACGACGACTTCGTGGGCCGGCTCGCGGCCTACGGGTCGGCCCCCGCCCAGGACGGCTGACGCGGCACCGGCCGGGACCGTTACCGTGGTCCGGTGACCCAGGCCTCCCTCGCCCCGCAGGTCGTCGACTGGACGGCGGCAGCCCAGATCGCGGGCCGGCTCGCGCCGCCCGGGCCGCAGGCGCCGCGCGAGGAGCTCGCCGCCCTGGTGAGCGGGCTGCGCGACGCGGCGGGGGACGCCGTCGGCCACGTGCTGGAGACCACCCGCATGCTGCCCCCCGGCGGTGCGGGCGACGCACTGAGCCCCGTCGCCGTGGTGGACCGCGCGAGCTGGGCCCGCGCCAACACGCAGTCCATGGCCGTGATGACCGAGGGCCTCGGGGCGATCGTCGCGGAGGTCTCGCGCAGCGCCACGTCCACCGCCGCGCAGCTCGCCGGCGCGGCCGAGATCGGTGCGGTGCTCGCGCTGCTCAGCGGTCGCGTCCTGGGCCAGTACGACCCCTACTCCGGGCCCGGGCGGCTGCTCCTGGTGGCGCCCAACGTGCTGCAGGCGGAGCGCGCGATGCGTGTTCCCGCGCGCGACTTCCGGCTCTGGGTGTGCCTGCACGAGCAGACGCACGCCCTGCAGTTCGCGGCCGCACCCTGGCTCTCGGAGCACCTCAGCGGGCGCACCCGGCACCTCGTGGCGGGCATGGCGCGCACGTCCGCCGAGCTGGCCAGGGCGCGGTTCGACAAGAAGCTCGTGGCGATCGGACGGTCGGTGCGCGACGCCCTGCGGGGCCAGGGCGGAACCCTCGTGGACGGGATGCTCACGCACGAGCAGAAGGCGGAGCTCGCCGACATCACCGCCGTCATGGCCCTGCTGGAGGGGCACGCCGACGTGATGATGGACGCCGTCGGCCCGCGCGTGGTGCCGTCGGTGCGGCGCATCCGCGCCCGGTTCGAGCGGCGGCGCGACGGCGAGGGGCGGGCCACCTTCGACGTCGTGGTGCAGAAGCTGCTCGGCATGGACGCCAAGCTCGCGCAGTACCGGGACGGGGCCGCGTTCGTGCGGTCCGTGGAGCGGGCGGTCGGCCGCGACGGCCTGAACGCGGTGTGGGCCGCCCCCGAGAACCTGCCGAACGCGCGCGAGATCGCCGACGCCCGCGCCTGGGTGCGCCGGGTGCACGGATGAGCACGGCGGTGGCGGTCCCGGTGCGCGGGGCGCGCTGACGTGGCCCGGGTCGACCCCGCCGTCGCCGCGGCCCGCAACGCCGTGCGGGCGGTGCTCGCGGAGCTGGGACCGGACGACCTCGTGCTGGTGGCCTGCTCCGGCGGCGCGGACAGCCTGGCGCTCGCCGCGGCCACGGCGTACGAGGCCGGGCGGGTCGGCCGGTCCGTCCGGTCCCGCGGGTACGCCGTGCGGGCCGGCGCGGTGATCGTGGACCACGGCCTGCAGCCAGGCTCCGCCGAGGTCGCCGCCCGCGCGGCAGCCCGCTGCGAGGCCCTGGGCCTGGCGCCGGTGCTGATCCGCCGAGCCGCCTGGCCCGCCGGCGCCTCCGCCGGCTCCGCCTCCGGCTCCGCCGCCGGCGAACGTAGGGATCGTCGGTCTCTGGGCGCTGATGCGGCGATGAACCCTACGTTCGGCGCCGCCGGGCCGGAGGGGGCCGCGCGGGAGGCTCGGTATCGGGCGATCACAGAGAGTGCTCAGGAGAGCGGGGCGCGGCTCGTGCTGCTCGGGCACACCCTCGACGACCAGGCCGAACAGGTGCTGCTCGGGCTCGCCCGCGGCGCCGGCGCCCGGTCGCTGGCCGGCATGCCCCGCGAGCGCGGCATCTTCCGCCGCCCGTTCCTCGGCCTCCGGCGCGCGCAGACCGAGGCCGTGTGCGCGGCACTGGGCCTGGAGTTCTGGACCGACCCCACCAACCTCGCGCCGCCCGCCGGACCCCGCCCGGAGGAGGGCGCGGCGGGTGTGGCGTTCGTCCCACTGCGATCCCGCGTCCGCGCCCACGTGCTCCCCGCGCTCGAGGACACCCTGGGTCCCGGCGTGGCCGAGGCCCTCGGGCGCACCGCCGACCAGCTGCGCGACGACGCCGACCTGCTGGACACCCTGGCGTCCGACCTCCTGGCACGGGCACGCCGGGAGCCGGACACCCCGGAACCCGGCCTCGACCTGGACGTCGCCGTCCTCGAGGACGCCCATCGCGCGGTGCGCCGGCGGGCGCTGCGGCTCGCGGCGCTCGCGGCCGGCTGCCCGCCCACGGACACCACCGCACGGCACGTCGAGGCGCTGGACGCGCTCGTCGTGGCGTGGGCCGGTCAGGGCCCCGTGCACCTGCCCGGCGGCGCACGAGCCCGTCGCGCGTGTGGCAGGCTTTTCCTGCGCGCCGCGCCGACCGGAACCCCGGACGGCCCGGGCGGCGTCCGTCCCCCCAGCACAACTCAGGAGTGACCCGTGGACCAGTCCGACGTCGGCCCCGACCTCGCAGAGGTCCTGCTCACCGAGGAGCAGCTCACCAAGAAGCTGGACGAGATGGCGGCGCAGATCGACGCCGACTACGCGGGCAAGGACCTGCTCCTGGTGGGTGTCCTCAAGGGTGCGGTCATGGTCATGGCGGACCTGTCGCGGCGCCTGCACCACCCGGTCCAGATGGACTGGATGGCGGTGTCGTCCTACGGCTCGGGCACCAAGTCGTCCGGCGTCGTGCGCATCCTGATGGACCTCCGCTCCGACCTCACCGGGCGCAACGTCCTCATCGTCGAGGACATCATCGACTCGGGCCTCACGCTGTCGTGGCTGGTCTCGAACCTGCGCTCGCGGGGCCCGGAGTCCGTGGAGATCGCCTCGATGCTGCGCAAGCCCGACGCGGCGCAGGCCGACGTCGACGTGAAGTACCTCGGGTACGACATCCCGAACGAGTTCGTGGTCGGCTACGGCCTCGACTACGCGGAGAACTATCGGAACCTGCCGTTCGTTGCCACCTTGGCACCGCACGTCTACGGGGGCTGACAGGCCCGCCCTGCCCAGCCTCGCCCCGACGCCGCGAGTGCCCGTCCCGGGCGGTTCGTCACGTCTGGGCGAGGTGCCGCCCAGACATCGCATGCTCTGGGCGAACACTCGGGGCTCCTCTCAGGGAGACCATGTAGTTTCGACGGACACATACTGCGCGAGCGGAGGGAAACGGGGCTCGGTCCCCGTCGCCGATGAACATCAAGAAGCTACTGAGCGGGCCGGTCATCTGGATCCTCGTCGCCCTGGTCGTGGTGACGCTGGCCATCTCGGCACTGAACCAGCCCAACGTCTCCCGCATCGAGACGTCCCAGGGAATCGAGCTGCTCGAGGGCGGCACGGTCGAGCACGCCCTCATGGTCGACGGCGAGCAGCGGGTCGAGCTCGAGCTCTCCAAGGCCTACAAGTCCACCGAGGGTGAGGGCGACGCCGCCGAGGAGGTCGACCACGGCACCACGGTCGAGTTCTTCTACACACTGCCCCAGGGCGATCGCGTCGAGGACGCGATCGTGAAGGCCGACCCGGCGGACGGGTTCGACTCGGAGGTCCCGCAGCCGAGCTTCTGGTCCTCCATGCTGTCGGTGCTGATCCCGTTCCTGCTGATCGGCGTCGTGTTCTGGTTCCTGCTCTCGCGGGCCCAGGGCGGCGGCAACCGGGTCATGGGCTTCGGCAAGTCCAAGGCCAAGCTGGCCAGCAAGGACACGCCGCAGGTCACCTTCGCCGACGTCGCGGGCGTGGACGAGGCCGTCGAGGAGCTCCAGGAGATCAAGGAGTTCCTCCAGGAGCCCGCCAAGTTCCAGGCCGTGGGCGCGAAGATCCCGAAGGGCGTGCTGCTCTACGGCCCGCCCGGTACGGGCAAGACGCTCATCGCACGCGCCGTCGCGGGCGAGGCCGGGGTCCCGTTCTACTCGATCTCCGGCTCGGACTTCGTCGAGATGTTCGTCGGTGTGGGCGCGAGCCGCGTGCGCGACCTGTTCGAGCAGGCCAAGCAGAACTCGCCGGCGATCATCTTCGTGGACGAGATCGACGCCGTCGGCCGCCACCGCGGCGCCGGCATGGGCGGCGGGCACGACGAGCGCGAGCAGACGCTGAACCAGATGCTCGTCGAGATGGACGGCTTCGACGTCAAGACGAACGTCATCCTCATCGCGGCGACGAACCGCCCCGACATCCTCGACCCGGCCCTGCTGCGGCCGGGCCGCTTCGACCGCCAGGTCGCCGTCGAGGCGCCGGACCTCAAGGGCCGCGAGGCGATCCTGCACGTGCACGCCCAGGGCAAGCCGATGGTCGAGACGGTCGACCTCGCGGCCGTGGCCCGCCGGACACCGGGCTTCACCGGCGCCGACCTGGCCAACGTGCTCAACGAGGCGGCGCTGCTCACCGCCCGCAGCGGGGCGCAGCTCATCGACGACCGTGCGCTGGACGAGGCGATCGACCGCGTCGTGGCCGGGCCGCAGAAGCGGACCCGGGTCATGAACGTCAAGGAGCAGAAGATCACGGCGTACCACGAGGGCGGGCACGCCCTGGTCGCCGCGGCGATGCGCTACACCGACCCCGTGACCAAGGTGACGATCCTGCCCCGCGGTCGGGCCCTCGGCTACACCATGGTGATGCCGCTCGAGGACAAGTACTCGACCACGCGCAACGAGCTGCTCGACCAGCTCGCCTACGCGATGGGCGGCCGCGTGGCCGAGGAGATCGTGTTCCACGACCCGACCACGGGCGCGTCGAACGACATCGAGAAGGCCTCGGCGATCGCCCGCAAGATGGTCACCGAGTACGGCATGAGCGAGAAGGTCGGCGCCATCAAGCTCGGCACGAGCGGCGGAGAGCCGTTCCTGGGCCGCGACTACGGCCACGAGCGGGACTACTCCGAGGCCGTCGCCGGCACGATCGACGCCGAGGTGCGCAAGCTCGTCGAGGCCGCGCACGACGAGGCGTGGGAGGTGCTCACCCAGCACCGTGACGTGCTCGACGACCTGGTGCTGCGCCTGCTCGACAAGGAGACGCTGAACCAGAAGGAGCTGGAGGAGGTCTTCCGGCCCGTCCAGAAGCGCCCGGCCCGCGACGTCTGGCTGTCCAGCGAGCAGCGGACCGTGCACACGCGCGGCCCGGTGCTCACGCCGAAGGAGCTCGCCGCGCAGAACGGGCACTCCGTCGTCCCGCAGGACGAGGCGGTGCTGGACGTGGCACCTCCGACGGACGCCGCGCCGACGGACTCGCCGAACTGAGCGACCCCCACCCTCGATCAGCCTGGACCGGAGCACCACCATGACCGACAGGTCGGCCACGCCCGTGACGACGCCCGCGCGACGGGCGGCGGACATCCCGCCGTACGACGCCGCGCGGGCCGAGGCCGCGGTCCGTGAGTTCCTGCTCGCCGTCGGCGAGGACCCGGACCGGGAGGGCCTGCGGGAGACGCCGGCCCGCGTGGCGCGGGCCTACCAGGAGATCTTCGCGGGCCTGCGGCAGGAGGCCGGCGACGTGCTGACCACCACCTTCGACCTCGGGCACGAGGAGATGGTGCTGGTCAAGAACATCGAGGTGTACTCCACCTGCGAGCACCACCTGGTGCCGTTCCACGGCGTGGCGCACGTGGGGTACATCCCGAGCGCGGACGGGCGCATCACCGGCCTGAGCAAGCTGGCCCGCCTGGTCGAGGTGTACGCCCGCAGGCCCCAGGTGCAGGAGCGGATGACCACGCAGATCGCGGACTCCCTCGTGGAGATCCTCGAGCCGCGCGGCGTGCTCGTGGTGGTCGAGTGCGAGCACCTGTGCATGTCGATGCGCGGCGTGCGCAAGCCCGGCTCGCGGACCATCACGTCCGCCGTGCGCGGCGTGATGCGCGACGCCGCGACGCGAGCCGAGGCGATGAGCCTCATCGCCGGGAAGTGACGGTGCCCCCCACCGCCGGCCATCCCGCCCGGGACGCCCGGGTGCTCGGCCTGCCCGAGCTGTCCGGGGTGGGCCGCACGCTGGTGATGGGCGTCGTGAACGTGACCCCGGACTCGTTCTCCGACGGCGGGGAGTGGTTCGAGCCGTCGGCCGCCGTCGCGCACGGGCTGGAGCTGCTCGGCGAGGGCGCCGACATCCTCGACGTGGGCGGCGAGTCCACCCGGCCCGGCTCGGTGCGGGTGCCGCAGGACCAGGAGCTGGCCCGCGTGCTGCCGGTCATCGAACGCCTGGCGGCGCACGGCGCCACGGTGAGCGTGGACACCACGCGCGCCGCCGTCGCCGAGCGCGCGGTGGCCGCGGGCGCGCGCCTCGTGAACGACGTCTCGGGCGGCCTCGCCGACCCCGACATGGGCCGGGCCGTGGCCGAGACGGGCGCCGCGTACGTGGCCATGCACTGGCGCGGGCACGCGGACGTCATGGACGGCCTGCAGCAGTACGACGACGTCGTGGCGGACGTGCGCGACGAGCTCGCCGCCCGCATGGCCGCGCTGCAGGACGACGGCGTGCGGCCCGAGCAGATCATCCTCGACCCGGGGCTCGGCTTCGCCAAGGCCGGCGCGCTGAACTGGCCCCTGCTGGCCCACCTCGACGCGCTGCACGGGCTCGGCCGCCCGGTGCTCGTGGGCGCGTCCCGCAAGCGGTTCCTGGGCCATCTCCTCGCCGACACGGCGGGCCACCCGGCGCCGCCGCGCGCCCGGGACGACGCGACGGCGGCCATCTCGGCGCTGTCGGCCGCCGCGGGCGCCTGGTGCGTGCGCGTGCACACCGTCCGGGCGAGCGCCGACGCCGTCCGCGTCGCCGCCGCCTGGACCGCCGCGAGCGGCCCCGCGCGGGTAGGGTCGCCGGGTACCTCTCCCCCTACGACACCGGAGGCATTGACTTCCACCGTGGCCTTGACCACAGAATCGTGGACGGCCGGGGAACAGGACCTGCCGACCTGGCAGGATTCCGGTGCACGCAATGACGACGGAGGGGGACCACGGTGACCACAGCGTTCGGAACGGGCGTCACGGGCCCGGACGGCCGGTCGCTGGACCAGGTCCGGCTGACCGGTGTGAACGCGCGGGGCTACCACGGCGTGCTGCCGTCGGAGCGCCGGACGGGCCAGGACTTCCAGGCCGACGTCGTGCTGTACCTGGACACCCGTCCTGCGGCCGCCGGCGACGACCTGGCGCGCACGGTGAGCTACGCCGACGTGGCGCGTGACGTGCACGACGTCCTCGCGGGTGAGGCGGCGGACCTCGTCGAGACGGTCGCCGAGCGCATCGCCGCTGCGGTGCTGGCACGGCCGCAGATCGAGGCCGTCGACGTGCGCGTGCACAAGCCGCAGGCGCCGATCCCGGTGCCGTTCACGGACGTCGAGGTGGCGATCCGCCGAGACCGCACGCACGTGCCCGTCGTGGCCGCTCCCGCGACCGCCAGCGCCGTCGAGCCCGTGGTCGCTCAGGCCGAGGCGCAGGACTTCCGGACCGAGGCGGCCGCCGAGCCGCTGTCCTACGAGCCGTACGTGGGCGATCTCGCCCCGCAGGAGCTCGAGCCCGCGGAGCCCGCCCGCCGCGCCGACGTGTTCGAGGCCGCCGCGCAGCCCGAGGCGCCGGAGCCGATGCCCGTGCCCGAGCTGATCGCCCCCGAGCCCGTCCAGGTGGTGCCCGCCGCGTGGGACCTGCAGTCGGAGCCCGCGCCGGCCGAGCAGCGCGACCTGCCCAAGGAACCGGTGTTCCCGGCGGAGGAGCTCCGGTCCGAGCCGGTGCAGCAGTACGAGTCGCTGCAGGGCCTGGACCAGCGCCCCGACCAGCATCAGGACCAGCACCAGGGCCAGCTTCCGAGCCGCGAGCCGCGGCAGGAGCAGCCGGCCTTCGAGCAGCAGTACGACCAGTTCGCGCAGCAGCCGGAACCGCAGCAGGGCCAGCCGTTCGAGCCGCAGGCGCAGTTCGACCAGGGCCAGCAGTTCGAGCAGAGCCAGCAGTTCGATCAGGGCCAGCAGTTCGACCAGGCCCAGCAGTTCGAGCAGAACCAGTCGTTCGACCAGGCTCAGCAGTTCGAGCAGAGCCAGCAGTTCGAGCAGAACCAGCAGTTCGACCAGAGCCAGCAGTTCGAGCAGCCGCAGCAACCCCAGCAGGCCCAGCAGTTCGAGCAGCCGCAGCAGTTCGAGCAGGCCGCGTTCGAGCAGGGCGGATACGAGCAGCCGCCCCGGCAGACCGACCCGCAGGCGAACCACTACGACCAGCTCTTCGACCAGCAGTACGACCAGTCCGACATGGAGCGCACCCGCGTGGCCGCGGCCGTGCCCGACTCCGCCGTCGGCCAGCCTGAGCAGTACCCGGCCGCCGAGCAGTTCCAGCCCGCGCAGGCCCCGGCCGAGGAGTACCGCGAGGAGCCGCGCGACCGGTTCGACGAGGTGCCCGCCGGGTACGTGGACGTGGTCATCGCCATCGGCGCCAACCTGGGCGACCCGCAGGCGACCATGCGCTCGGCGGTCGCCGAGCTGGACCGCGTGCCCGGCCTGCAGATCACCGACGTGTCGCCGCTGGCCCGCACGGCCGCCGTCGGCGGTCCGGAGGAGCAGCCCGACTACCTCAACGCCGTGCTGCTGGCCCGCACCACGCTGTCGGCCCGCGGCCTGCTGCACGCGTGCCAGGAGATCGAGAACGTGCACGGCCGCACGCGCGAGGAGCGCTGGGGTCCCCGCACGCTGGACGTCGACCTCATCACCTACGGCACGCTGACGGACTCCGCCGACGACATCGAGGTGCCGCACCCGCGAGCCCACGAGCGCGCGTTCGTGCTGGAGCCCTGGTCGCAGATCGCGCCCGACGCGGTGCTGCCCGGCCTGGGCGGCGGACCCGTGGCCCAGCTCGCGGCCACGGCCCCCGACCGCACCGGCATCCGCTGGCTCGCGCTGGACTGGCTGACCGACCCGGAGCCCGAGCAGGGTGCCGCCGCCGCGGAACCGGCGGACGACGGCGGCCGCACCGTCCAGGACGCGCCCGCGGCCGAGCTGCCCCCCGCCCTCCCACCGTCGGTTCCCCCGAGCGGCCGCCCCCCGGTCTCGCCCGGCGGCCCCGTGGTCGAGGTGCCGGGCGGCGGCTCCCAGCCGCAGGCCTACCCGAGCGGTCCGACGCCGGGCCCGGGCGGGTCCGTGCCGATCCCGCCGCAGCAGGCCGCTGCCCCGCGGACCGCGGCACCGGCCGGCATGCCGGGCTCCGCCGTCCCGCCGCCGGAGGAGGCGCTCGTGCCCGCCCCGGCGCCGCTGGCACCCCGTGCGGTGCGCGACACGGCCCACGAGGCACCCGAGCACGAGCCGTTGCCACAGCAGGCCAAGCCGGTGTTCGCCCCGGTCAACCCGTCGCGCCAGCCGGGCAGCGGGTTCCCCCCGGCCGGCAACGGCGCGGCCCAGGAGCAGGCCGCACCGGTGTTCGCCCCGGTGGGCACGCCGCCGAACGGCCTGCCCGACGCCGGCCCGGCGGGCGGCGCCCCGCACGGCCACCAGAACGGACAGCAGCACGGCCAGAACGGCCAGAACGGGCATCCGACCGCCTACGACAGCGACCACACCGTGATCCGCGTGCCGGGCTTCGTCGGTGAGCAGCGGTCCGTGGCGCCGGCGGACGGCCCGATCGACTCCGTGCCCTCGTGGGCGCCGGTCCGGGACGAGCGGGGGCGCGACGCCTGACATGCGCAGAACGCCGGTCGGATCTCTGGTCGCGGTTCTCGTGGCCGTCGCGCTGGTCGGCTGGCTCGTGCTGCGCGCCCTCGAGGGGCGCGGGGTGTACCTGCCGGTCGTGCCCTGGCTGGTCGACGTCGCGATCATCGCGCTGGCCGGTGCGATCTTCTGGGCGGGCTGGGCCGTGCGGGCCTACCAGAAGGGCAAGCGGCCCACGCTCGACGGCATCCGCGCGGCCCGCACGCTCGTGCTGGCCAAGGCGGCCGCGCTGACGGGCGCGCTGCTCGGCGGCTGGTACCTCGCACAGGTGCTGCTCGTGCTCGGCGACCTCTCGATCGAGCCCCGGCGGGACCGCGCGGTGGCGGCGGGGATCGCGGTGCTGTGCTCCGTGGTGCTCGCGGTGGTGGGTCTCGTCGTGGAGAAGTTCTGCGAGCTGCCGCCGTCGGACGAGGACCGCGCGAGCTCGGACGAGGGCGAGTCCCCGGCCCCCGCCTGAGGCCTCGCCGCGCGGCGGGTGCCCGCCCACTTGCGCACTGCGGAACAATGGCTCCATGACCAGCCCCTTCGAACCGCACGACGTGACCTGGAACCGGGTGTCCCCGCGCCTCGTGACGGCCATGCTGGTACCGGCCGCCGTCTGGCTCGGTGTCCCCGCCGTCGTGGGCGTCGTGCTGTCCCTGACCGTCAGCCCCTGGTTCTGGTTCCTCGCCGGCGTCCCGGCCGTGCTGCTCCTGTGGACGGTGCTGCTGGTGCCGCGCCAGGTCCGGGCGATCGGGTACGCCGAGCGCGACGACGACCTCCTCATCCGCAAGGGGGTCATGTTCCGCTCGCTGGTCGTGGTGCCCTACGGCCGCATGCAGTACGTGGACGTCGAGGCCGGACCGCTGGACCGCCGGCTCGGGCTGGCCAAGGTGCAGCTGCACACGGCGTCGGTGGGCACGGACGCCCAGATCCCCGGTCTGCCGCCGGACGAGGCGGCGCGGCTGCGCGACCGGCTCGCCTCCCGCGGTGAGGCCCGGCTGGCGGGCCTGTGAGCACGCCGGACCAGGGCACCCCGCCCGAACCTGCCGCCGACGACCTCGAGTGGCGGCGCGTGCACCCGGTGACCCCGCTGGTGCGCGGCTGGGCCGTGGTCGGCGCGGCGCTGCTCATCCTCGGCCAGCAGAGTCTGGAGGGCGGCCCCCGCGGCGGCCTCCTCACGCTGCTGACCGGCGAGTACTGGTGGACGCTGCTGGTCGCGCTCGCCGCCGTCGCGCTCGTGGGCTGGGGCTACTCCGTGCTGGCCTGGCGCATGACCACCTACGCCATCGGCGAGGAGACCGTGCACCTGCGGCGCGGCATCCTGTTCCGTCAGCAGCGGCACGCGCGCCTGGACCGGCTGCAGTCCGTGGACATCCGGCAGCCGCTCGTGGCCCGGTTCTTCGGCCTGTGCGAGCTCACGCTGGAGACCGCGGGCGGCACCGACTCCGGCATCGCGATCGGCTTCCTCAAGGGCTCCGACGCCGACGAGCTGCGTGCCGAGCTGCTCGCCCGCGCCGCGGGCCTCAAGGTGGCCCGGCCCGCGTCCGGCCAGGTGGGCGCGGGCGCGGTACCCGCCGAGCCCGGCCCGCTGCCCGAGGGCACGCAGGACGCCGTCCCCGCGGCGGACGCGGTGCCGCACCCGGTGGCCGGGACCCCGGCGCCCGTCAGCCTCGAGGCGCCCCAGGTGCCCGTCCTCACGGTGCCGCTCGGGCGCATGATCGCCTCGGTGGTGCGGTCCGGCGCGATGATCACGCTGCTCGTGTGGGCCCTCGCCGTGCTGGGCGTCGTCATCGGCACGGGCGAGTTCGCCGTCATGTCGGCGTCGCTGCCCGCCGTGCTCGGCGCCGGCGGCTACCTGTTCAACCGCATCACCGGCGAGTTCGACTTCCGCGTGGCCATCTCGCCCGACGGCGTCCGGCTGCGGCACGGCCTGCTCGAGACGCGCTCCCAGACCATCCCGCCCGGCCGCGTGCAGGCGGTGCGGCTGGTGCAGAGCGTGCTCTGGCGCGGCCGGGACTGGTGGCGCGTCCAGGTGAACGTGGCCGGCTACGGCGGCGACAACGAGGACAAGAACAGCGTGCTGCTGCCGGTCGGGACGCGGGACGAGGCGCTCACCGTGCTCTCCCTCGTGCTGCCCGACCTCGGCGTCGACGAGCCGCGCCGCGTCCTGGACGCGGGCCTGGACGGCGACTCCCGCACCCCGAGCGCGTACGTCACGGCACCGCGGCGGACGCGCATACTGGATCCTGTGGCGTGGCGCCGCAACGGGTTCACCGTGACCGGCCGCGCGCTGCTGCTGCGCCGGGGGCGCATGGTGAAGATCCTCGACGTGGTGCCGCACGAGCGGACGCAGTCGCTGGGCCTGAGCCAGGGCCCGTGGCAGCGCCGGCTCGGCGTCGCCTCGTTCCAGGTGCACTCGACCGAGGGGCCGGTGCACCCGGAGGCCCCGCACCTCGACGCCGACGACGCCGCCCGGCTCATGGCCGAGCAGGCGCGCCGCGCGCGCACCGCCCGCGCGGCGGCAGGACCCGAACGCTGGATGGAACGACAGGGAGAGTGACCGGTGAGTGACCCCGAGGCGGGCCGTCGGCCCGGCCGGCTGGGTGTGGGAGTGGTCGGCGCGGGACGGGTGGGTGCGGTGCTCGGCAACGCCCTGCGCGCCGCGGGCCACGCCGTCGTCGGCGCCAGCGGCATCTCCGAGGACTCGCGGGAGCGCATCGAGACGCTCCTGCCCGGCGTGCCCAACCTGGAGGTGCCCGACGTGGTCGAGCGCGCGGAGCTCGTGCTGCTCGCCGTGCCGGACGACGCCCTCGGCCCCCTGGTCTCCGGACTCGCCGACACCGGGGCCTGGCAGCCCGGGCAGCTCGCGATCCACACGTCGGGCCGGTTCGGCACGGCCGTGCTGGAGCCCGCCCGGCTCGGGGGCGCGATCCCGCTCGCCATCCACCCGGCGATGACGTTCTCCGGCACCTCGCTCGACCTGGCGCGCCTGGAGGGCTGCACGTTCGCGGTGACCGGGCCGGCCCCCGTGCTGCCCATCGGGCAGGCGCTCGTGGTCGAGATCGGCGGCGAGCCCGTCGTCGTCGACGAGGAGTCCCGCGGCCTGTACCACGCGGCCCTCGCGCACGGCGCGAACCACCTCGTCGTGCTCGTGGCGCAGGCGGCCCAGGCCCTGGAGGCGGCGGGGATCGCGTCCCCGGGCCGGGTGCTCGCCCCGCTGCTCGACGCCGCGCTGGAGTCGGCGACACGGTCCGCGGACGTGCGCGACGGCGTCGGGCCCGGCGCCATCGCGGCGCTCACCGGACCCGTCTCGCGGGGTGACGTCGGCACCGTGCGCCGCCACCTCACCGACCTCAGCGCGCTGGCCGCCGCGAGCGGCGCCACCGACGTGCCCGACAGCTACACCGAGCTCGCCCGCGGCGCCACGCGCCGCGCGCTCGCGAGCCACCGCATCGACGACACCGCGGCGCAGGCCCTGCTCGACGCCCTGGACGGCGCGACCGGCTCGTCGCGCGCAGGAAGGAAGACCCCGTGACCTCGCAGGCTGCCGACACGCAGGACACCCGCACGCCGCTCGTGGTCCGCACGCGCGACGAGCTGCGCGACGCGCAGATGCGCTGGGCGCTCGCCGGACCCGTGGAGAGCGGGCCGGACGACGGCCCCGGCCGCCGCGCCGTCGTCATGACGATGGGCGCGCTGCACGACGGGCACCTGGAGCTCGTGCGCCGGGCGCGCGCCGAGGCCGGGAGCAGCGGGCAGGTGGTCGTCACGATCTTCGTCAACCCGCTCCAGTTCGGTGCGGGCGAGGACCTCGACACCTACCCGCGCGACCTGGACGGCGACGTCGCCAAGCTCGCCGGCGTCGGGGCGGACGTCGTGTTCGCGCCCACGCCCGACGTCGTCTACCCGGACGGCGACCCCGTGGTGCGGGTCTCGGCAGGGCGGATCGGCGAGGTGCTGGAGGGCGAGTCCCGGCCCGGGCACCTGGACGGCGTGCTCACCGTGGTGCTCAAGCTGATGCACCTGGTGCGGCCGGACGTCGCGCTGTTCGGCGAGAAGGACGCCCAGCAGCTCCTGGCCGTGCGCCGCATGGTGCGCGACCTGGAGGTGCCGGTCGAGGTGGTCGGCGTGCCGACCGTGCGGGAGACCGACGGGCTCGCGCTGTCCTCCCGCAACGCCTACCTGTCGGACGACGAGCGGGAGCGCGCCCTGGCCCTGTCCCGCGCGCTGCGGGCGGGCGCGGCCGCGGCGGACCGGGGCGCCCCGGGTGTGATCAACGACGCGCGCGAAGTGCTGGACGGGGCCGACGGCGTCGTGGTCGACTACCTGGCGCTCGTCGATCCGCTGACCGTCGCACCGGTCGCGGACGACTTCTCCGGCCCCGCGCTGCTGCTCGTGGCCGCACGGGTGGGTTCCACCCGCCTGATCGACAACCAGGCCGTCGAGGTCCTGCCCCAGAGGTGACGTCATGAGCTCCACCGAGCACCGCCCGCCCGTCGGCCGCCCCGCATCGCTGCAGCGGCCCATGATGATCGCGAAGATCCACCGCGCCACGGTGACGCAGGCGGACCTCCACTACGTCGGCTCCATCACGGTGGACGCCGACCTCCTCGACGCCGCCGACCTCGTGCCCGGCCAGCAGGTCGACGTCGTCGACGTGACCAACGGTGCCCGGCTGACCACCTACGTGATCCCCGGCGAGCCCGGGTCGGGCCAGATCTGCATCAACGGGGCGGCCGCGCACCTGGTGAGCCCGGGCGACGTCGTCATCCTCATCGCCTACGGCATGCTGTCCGACCACGACGCCCGCACCTTCCTGCCGCACGTCGTGTTCGTGGACGAGAAGAACCGCATCGTCGAGATCAACGACGAGCCCGGGCACGTCCCGGACGGGTACGGCCTGGAGGAGAGCGGCCTGCCGATCGAGCCGTTCCAGCACGCCGGCCTGGTGCGGACGGCGTCGGGCCGCGCGTGAGCGCCACGCCCGGACCCGGACCCCGCCTCGCCCGCTCCCTCGCCGCTCCCGCGCCCGGCTGGACCGCCGAGGCCGACGCGATAGTCGTCGGCTCCGGCATCGCCGGGCTCACGGCGGCGCTGGAGCTGCGCACACGCGTGCCGCGCGTGCTGCTCGTGACCAAGGGGCGCCTGTCGTCCGGCTCGACGGTGTGGGCGCAGGGCGGCATCGCGGCGGCCCTGGACCCGTCCGACTCGCCCGAGGCGCACCTCGCCGACACGCTCGCCGCGGGCGGCGGGCTGTCCGACCCGGAGGCCGTGCAGGTGCTGGTCACCGAGGGTCCGGAGCGCGTCCGCGAGCTCGTGGCGCGCGGCGCCGTCTTCGACAAGGCCGCCGACGGCGACATCGCGCTCACCCGGGAGGGCGGCCACCACGCCGACCGCATCGCGCACGCCGGCGGCGACGCGACGGGTGCCGAGATCTCCCGCGCGCTCGTGGCGCAGATCGAGGCCGTGCGGCACGACCCCGGCATCGAGGTCGTCGAGAACGCCCTGGTCCTGGACGTGCTGACGACGGCGGACGGGCGCGCGTGCGGCGTGACGCTCCACGTGCGCGGCACGGGTTCGCGCGACGGCGTCGGCGCGGTCCTCGCGCCCGCGGTGATCCTGGCGACGGGCGGGATCGGGCAGGTGTTCCGGTCCTCGACCAACCCGGCCGGCGCCACGGGCGACGGCATCGCCGCCGCGCTGCGGGCCGGTGCGGTGCTGGGCGACCTGGAGTTCGTGCAGTTCCACCCCACGGTGCTCTGGCTGGGGTCGGGCGCCAAGGGTCAGCTGCCGCTCGTCTCGGAGGCGGTGCGGGGCGAGGGCGCGCTGCTGCTGGACGTCAACGGCCACCGGTTCATGCCGCGCGTGCACGAGATGGCCGAGCTGGCGCCGCGGGACGTCGTCGCGCACGCGATCGTGCGGCAGATGGCCGCCACGGGCGCCGACAACGTGCTGCTCGACACCCGCCACCTGGGCCGGGACTTCCTGCGCACGCGGTTCCCCACCATCAACGCGCGGCTGCTGGAGGCCGGCATCGACTGGTCCGAGGAGCCCGTGCCCGTGGCGCCCGCCCAGCACTACCACTCGGGCGGCGTGGTGACCGACCTCGACGGCCGGTCGTCCGTGGACGGCCTGTACGCCGTGGGCGAGGTGGCCTGCACGGGCGTGCACGGGGCCAACCGGCTGGCGTCGAACTCGCTGCTGGAGGGCATCGTGTTCGCCTCGCGGGCCGCGCGGGACGTCGTGGAGCGGTTCGACGCGGGGAAGCTGCCGCAGGGCGAGCCGGCCGAGCGCCCGGGCGGGTCCGCGCTCGTCGCGGCGGCCGCGCGGTCGCGCGTCCAGAAGGTGACCTCGGGCGGCGCGGGCGTGATCCGGTCGGCCCGGTCGCTGGCCGAGGTGGACGAGCGCCTGGGTGCCGTCCGCTCCGACGCCCACCTGGCGGCCGACGTCGTGGCCGAGCCCCAGGCCGCCGAGTGGGAGACCACCAACGTGCACCTCGTGGCCCGGGCGCTGACCCGTGCGGCCTGGGTGCGCGAGGAGACCCGCGGGGGCCACTACCGCACGGACTTCCCCCGCCCGGACGACGCCTGGCGCCGCCGCGTGCTCGTGCGCCTGGACACCGACGGCGAGCTGCACGCCGGCTGACCCCCGCCCGGTGTCCAGATCTCACGTGAGGTCGGTCGGTTGCCCCGAGATCGGTCCGCCGATTGACCGATCTCGGGGCAACCGACCGACCTCACGTGCCGGGCGTGCCGGGCGCGCCGGCGGTCGGGGGAGACACCCACGCGACCGGGTTCTCCGGCGTGAGCTGGGCGCCCTCCGCGGCGGCGTGCGCAAGCGTTCCGGCGGCCTCGGCGACGAGCCGGGACTCCATCTTCATCGCTTCGACGACGGCGACGGGCTGACCGTCGGCGACGGTCTCGCCGTCGGCCACGAGCCAGCGCACGAGGGTTCCGGGCATGGCCGCGCGGACCGGGACGCCGTCGTCGGCCTCGCCGCCCTGGTCCTCCGGGGCCGACGACGGGGTACCGCCCGGCAGACCGCCCCCGAATCCGATGCCGCCCGGCGTGCGCACCCGGTGCCGCCGGCCGTCGATCTCCACCCAGGTCTCCACGACCCCCGGCTCGGTCACGGGCGCGGCCAGCGCCTGCGGGTCGACCGCGGGCAGCATCTCGGTCTCTATCCACTGGGTGTGGACGGCGAACGCGGGGCCGGTGAACGCGGGGTCGGCGAGCACGGCGCGGTGGAACGGCAGCACGGTGGGCACGCCCTCGACCACGGTCTCGGCCGCGGCCCGCCGTGCCCGGGCGAGCGCGACCTCGCGCGAGGGACCCCAGACGACCACCTTGGCGAACAGCGAGTCGAACTCGCCGGGCACCGTGGAGCCGGACCCCACGCCCGTGTCGACGCGCACGCCGGGTCCGCCGGGCGGGTCGAACCGGTCGATACGGCCCGGGCCGGGCAAGAACCCGCGCGCGGGGTCCTCGGCGTTGAGCCGCAGCTCGATCGCGTGCCCGCGCGGCTCGGGGTCGCGCGTCACGGACAGCGGCAGGCCGCCCGCCACACGGAGCTGCTCCGCCACGAGGTCGAGCCCGGTGGTCTCCTCGGTGACGGGGTGCTCCACCTGGAGCCGCGTGTTCACCTCGAGGAACGACAGCGTGCCGTCCGCGCCGAGCAGGAACTCCACCGTGCCCGCGCCGCGGTAGCCGGCGGCGGCGCACAGGTCCCGGGCGGCCTGGTGCACGCGGGCGCGCACGGCGTCGTCGAGGAACGGGGCCGGGGCCTCCTCGACCAGCTTCTGGTTGCGCCGCTGCAGCGAGCAGTCGCGCGTGCCCGCCACGACCACGTTCCCGTGGTCGTCCGCGATCACCTGCGCCTCGACGTGCCGGGGCCGCTCCAGGAACCGCTCGACGAAGCACTCGCCGCGCCCGAACGCCGCCTCGGCCTCGCGGCGTGCGGCCTCGAACAGCTCGGGCACCTCCTCGAGCGTGCGCGCTACGCGCATGCCGCGCCCGCCCCCGCCGTGCGCGGCCTTGATCGCGAGCGGCAGCCCGTGCTCCTCGGCGAAGGCGAGCGCGGCGGCGGCGTCGGGCACGGGGCCGTCGGAGCCCGGCACGAGGGGCGCGCCGACCTTCCGGGCCAGCTCGCGTGCGGCGATCTTGTCGCCCAGCAGCTCGATCGTGGCCGACGTCGGCCCCACCCACACCAGCCCGGCGTCCTCGACGGCGCGCGCGGCGGCGGCCCGCTCGGACAGGAACCCGTAGCCGGGGTGCACGGCGTCGGCGCCGGAGCGGCGGGACACGTCCAGGATCTTCTCGACGGACAGGTAGGTCTCGGCGGCCGTGCGTCCGTCGAGGGCCCAGGCCTCGTCGGCCAGGCGGACGTGCAGCGCGTCGGCGTCGCCGTCGGCGTACACGGCGACCGAGCGGATCCCGAGGTCGGCGCACGCGCGGATCACGCGCACCGCTATCTCGCCCCGGTTCGCGACGAGGACGGTGCGGATCATGGGGTGCCTCCTGCGGGGGTGGTGCCGTCCGGGCGGGGAACGTCCCGGACGTGGAAACGGATGCGGGCGCCCGCGGGGAGCTGGCCCGCGAGGGGGACGTGACCGGCCACGACCGCCCCGATCACGGGGTAGCCGCCGGTCAGGGGATGGTCGGCCAGGAAGAGCACGGGCAGGCCGTCGGGCGGCACCTGGATCGCGCCGGTGACGCAGCCCTCGCTGGGCAGCTCGGCGCCGACCCGGTCGGGCGTGCGGGGCAGGGGAGTGCCGTCCAGGCGCAGGCCGATGCGGTTGGACCGCGGCGTGACCAGCCAGTCCTGCCCCGTCAGCAGGTCGATCCCGGCTGCGTCGAACCAGTCGTCGCGCGGCCCGAGCACGATGTCGAGCACGGTGGTCTCGCCGGGTGCGGGCAGGCCAGTCCCGGGCGGGGCGGGCACGGCGGGGGCAGGCACCGCACGCGGGCCGACGGCGGGCAGGCCCCGCTCCGGGACGCCGACCGGGAGCAGGTCCCCGGGCCGGAGGGGGTCGGGGCCCAGCCCGGCGAGCACGTCCGTGGCCCGGCTGCCGAGCACGGGCGGCACGCTGATGCCGCCGCGGACGGCGACGTAGGCGCGCACCCCGCGGGCCGGTGCGGCGAACCGCAGCTCGTCGCCGTCGTCCAGCGCGAACGGTTCACCGGGCCGCGGACGGGGCGCCCCCGGCCGCACCACGATCTCGCCGACCGCCCCGGTCACGGCGAGCACCTGCGGGCCGCGCGCGCGGAGCCGCAGCCCGCCGACCGCCTCGACCACCGCGGCGTCCACCGGGTTGCCCACCGCCCGGTTGGCCGCGCGCAGGCTCGGCCGGTCCAGGGCCCCGGACGCCGAGACCCCGGCACCCTCGGACCCGGCCCGCCCGAGATCCTGCACCACCGCGACCACCCCGCTGGCAACCACCTGCACCCCGGCTGCGTTGCGATTCTCTTCGAGAACGACCTGCGGGTCGTCTTCGGCCCCGGATCCGTCCCGCAGGTCGTTCTCGACGGCGGACCGGCTCTCGGCAGCAGAGGTCACCGCCACGAAGCGGACGCGGTCGCCCGGGAGCATCAGGGCCGGGCGCTCGCGGGTCACGTCCCACACCGGGGCGTCCGTGCGGCCCACGAGCTGCCAGCCGCCCGGGCTCTCGCGCGGGTACACGCCGCTGTACGGCCCGGCGAGCGCCACCGACCCGGCCGGCACCCGGGTGCGTGGGCTGGACCGGCGGGGCACCACGAGCTCGGGGTCGTCGCCGGTCAGGTAGGCGAAGCCGGGCGCGAACCCGACGAAGCCGACGGTCCACGCCGCGGCGGTGTGCCGGCGCACCAGCTCCTCCGGGCTCCACCCCAGGAGCGCGGCCGCCTCGGCCAGGTCCTCGCCGTCGTACCGCACGGGGATCTCCACCGTGCGGGCCTCGGCGGCCGGGCGCCGGACCAGCGGCCGGGACCGGAGCTCGGCGGCGAGCTCGGGCGCGCGGATCGCGGACGGCCGGTAGGGCACGAGCAGCGTCCGGGCACCCGGCACGGGGACGCCGACGCCGCGCACGGGGTCAGCCAGGAGGGACTCGTACAGCGCGACGGCCTGGTCCAGGTCGTCCAGCTCGACCAGGAGGGCGTCGTCGCGGGCGGTCAGTACCCGCATCACGCCGCGGCGCCGCCCGTCTCCGGGGCGAACGCCCGCAGGTGCACGCCCTCGGCGTCGAACACCTCGCGGATGCGCCGGGCCATCGCGACGGCGCCGGGGGAGTCGCCGTGCACGCACACCGAGTCGGCGCGCACCGGCACGTCGGACCCGTCCACCGCCGTCACCACGCCCTCGGTCACGAGGCGGAGCATGCGGCGCGCCACGTCGTCGGCGTCGTGCAGCACCGCGCCGGGCTCGCGCCGCGAGACCAGGCGGCCCTCGGGCGTGTACGCGCGGTCGGCGAACGCCTCGGCGGCGGTCGCGAGCCCGGCCGCGGCCGCCGCGGCCAGGGCCGTGCTGCCGGGCAGCCCCAGCAGCACGAGCCCCGGGTCGACGGCGGCGACGGCGCGGGCGACCGCCGCCGCCACGCGCTCGTCGACCGCCGCGGTGTTGTAGAGCGCGCCGTGCGGCTTGACGTACGTGACCACGCCGCCCTCGGCGTCCGCCAGGCCGCGGAGGGCGCCGATCTGGTAGGCGACGTCGGCCTCGAGCTCGTCGTCGGGCACGTCCATGTTCCGCCGGCCGAACCCGGCCAGGTCGCGGTAGCCGACGTGCGCGCCGATGGTGACGCCGCGCTCGACGGCCGCCCGGACGGTGCGGCGGATCGACGCCGGGTCCCCGGCGTGGAAGCCGCACGCGACGTTGGCGCTGGAGACGATCCCGAGCATCTGCTCGTCGTCGCCGAGGCTCCAGCGGCCGAAGCCCTCGCCGAGGTCGCTGTTCAGGTCGACGGCGCTCATGGTGCTCTCTCCTTCGTGTGCGGGCGGTCAGGCGGACAGCAGGTCGAAGATCGGGCCCACCGCGTTGACCGCCATGTACCAGGTGACCACGGTGGCCAGGGTGCCGACCACCAGGAGCCACCGCGGGTACCGGACGCTGCCCAGCAGGGACCCCCGGAACCAGCCGATGTACATGAACAGGGTCAGACCGATGGGCAGGATGAGCCCGTTCACCCCGCCGACGAACACCAGCAGCGTGGCGGGGGCCGTCCCGATCAGCAGGTAGACGGCCAGCGAGACCAGGATGAACCCGACCGTCCACAGGTCGGCGGTGCGCCCGGTGATGCGCGCCGAGAACACGGGCAGGAACGACACCGACGTGTACGCAGAGCCGATGACGCTCGTGATCGCGGCGATCCAGAACACGGCGCCGAAGATGCGCAGGCCGGCCTCGCCCGCGGCGGCCCCGAACGCGTCGCCGGCCGGGTTGCCGGTCACGTCCAGCACGACGCCGGAGGCGACAACGCCGAGGATGGCCAGGAACAGCACGTACCGCATGACGCCGGTGACGAGGATGCCGCTGACGGCCGCCCGGTCCACCTCGCGGATGTGCTCGGGCCCGGCGGTGCCGGAGTCGAGGAGCTTGTGCGCCCCGGCGTAGGTGATGTACCCGCCGACCGTGCCGCCCACGATCGTGGTGATCGTGGCGAAGTCGACGGTGTCGGGCAGCACGGTCTGCCGCAGGGCCTCGCCCACGGGCGGGCCGGACAGGATCGCGACGATGACGGTGAGCACGATCATCACCAGGCCCGCCACGATGACGACGCGGTCGACGACGGCGCCGGCGCGCTTGGCGAGGAAGATCGCGATGGCGATGGCCGCGCTGATCGCGCCACCCAGCCGCGGGTCGAGGCCGAACAGCGCGTTGAGGCCCAGCCCGGCACCCGCGGTGTTGCCGATGTTGAAGATGAGGCCGCCGAAGACAATGAGCACGGCCAGCACGTAGCCGCTGCCCCGCAGGGCCTCGTTGGCCAGCACGCTCGCGCGCTTGCCGGTCAGCGTGATCATGCGCCACACGTTCATCTGGACGGCGAGGTCCAGGAGGATCGAGACGAGGATGCCGAACGCGAAGGCGGCGCCGAGCTCCTGCGTGAAGGTGGCGGTCTGGGTGATGAAGCCGGGGCCGATGGCGGAGGTCGCCATGAGGAAGAGCGCGCCCAGCAGGGACCGGCTGCGCGCGGTGGCGAACCGTCGGAGGCCGCCGGGCGGGCCACCCGGCGTCGTGTCGGCCTGCGCCGTCGCAGGCTCGTGGCTCGTGTCGGACATGCTGTCCTCCTGGTCGTTGGGATGAGCCGGATTGTTCAACAGTCAGGATCGTCCCGCCCGGTTGTTACCGCCGCATTGCGGGACCTTTCCGATCATGGCACGGCTGCGACGCCGATGAACAGCCCGGGACACGAGAAGTTTACGAATCGGGCTCTGTCGGATTGTTCAACGAACCTCTACGGTCGGTGCGAAGCCATCTCTGAGGGGAGAGACCATGCCGACACCACGACCGGTGGTCAGGATGCGGGCGGGCGCCGTCGTCCTCGCGCTCTGCGCCACCACCGCCCTGGCGGTCCCGGCGTCCGCCGCCGACACCGCCACCACCGCGGGAGCGCACGTCGCGGCACCCGCCGGGTGCCTCGACCCGGACGTCCCGCTCTCGGTCGAGGAGCGCCGCCTGACCGCCCGCCTGCCCGACGCTGCCGACCCGACCGTCCCCGCCCCGCGCACCTACGCCCGCACGGTCATCGAGGGCGGCGGCTTCGGCGGGTACACGGCCGCCTTCACCGCGCAGCTCTGCCGCACCCGCACCCTCGCGGGCGCCACGGCGCTCGCGGAGCGCTCGGGCGAGGCCCTGTGGGACGCGGCGGTCCGCCGGGCGCAGTCCGACGACGACGCCGTGCGCGGCGACCTGCCCGCGAGCGACGACCGCCCGCTGTACTGGACCCGCGTCGAGGCCATGGCGGTGCTGCGCCAGTGGGACCCGCGCGGCGGCCTCACCGACGCCCAGCGCACCGAGCTGGTCACGACCTTCGACAAGGCGTCCCGGGGCATGTTCGACATCGACCTGCCGCGCGGCCGCGACGTCGTCCGCGTGATCGTGAGCGGGTTCGACGTCTACACGCTCGACGGCGGCACCACCGGCCCCGCGCCGGGCACCGTGGGCAACAACATCCGCCACGGCAACCCGTCGGGCGCCACGGCGCTCTCCCTGGACGGCACCACCTACCGGACGGACGACGGCCGGACCGCCCACATCGAGGCCTACACGCTGCCCGTGAGCTACCGCGAGTTCGCCGAGGGCTACCTCGAGGACACCGTGGGCCCGTTCATGAAGCCCGGCCCGCGCCAGGTCGACGCGTCCCTCACCGTGAGCCAGGCCGGCGGTTCGCAGTTCAACCTGGAGCAGTGGAACGCGCGCTACCACGGCGTCTCACCCGGCAACGACGGCCTCGCGCCGTGCGCGCGCGTCGGCGGGGTGCCGCAGCTCGCGCTCGACAACCCGGCCTGCACCATCCAGGTCGTGGACCGCTGGGGCGGCGGCGACGGGCTCACCGACCCGCCGCAGTGGACCACGGCGAGCCTGCCGGTCGCCGAGATGATCGCGGCCGACACGGGCGCCGACGTGCCCCGGCCGCCGGGCGACACCTGGCCCGACCCGGACGTCGCGTTCGGCGTGGTGTGGAACACGAGCTACACGCAGTTCACCGACTGCGCCTCGCCCGTGCTGACCACGTTCAACAGCCCGCCGCCCGTCACCTACCCGCCGGCCACGCCGCCCGTGCCGCCCGCCGCGGGATCCTGCTCGTACAGCGGGGGCGGCGGCAACTACCTGTCGAACGAGAGCGCCTACCGCAACACGCTGCTGCGCGACCGCGCGGGGCTCGACATCCCCGCCGGGCACATCCACACCCCCGACATGCAGCACTTCGAGACGACCTTCGGCGTGACCGACCCGACGTTCGACGCCTGGCGCACGTCGATCGCCGCCCAGGCCCGCAACCTGGTCCACGCGGTCGTCGACACGACCGACTGACCCCGTCGAGTGCTGGATATTCGCCCTTCTGGCACACGGCAGAGGGCGGATATCCAGCACTCAGCGATCCGTAGGATGGGGGAGTGACAGTCGATCGGGCCGAGCGGAGTGCGGGCGCCATCCGCGAGCTCATCGTCACCGGGCGGCTCGTGCCCGGCCAGCGGCTCTCCGAGCAGACCGTGAGCGAGTCGCTCGACGTCTCCCGCAACACCCTGCGCGAGGCCTTCCGCATCCTCGTGCACGAGGGCCTGCTGGTCCGGCGGCCCAACGCCGGCGTCGCCGTGGCCCGGCCCACGCTCGCCGACATCGTCGACATCTACCGCGTGCGCCGCCTCATCGAGGTGCCCGTGCTCGCCGCCGGCGACCCCGCCCACCCCGGCGCCCGCATGATGCGCGACGCCGTCGACGCCGCCCTCGCGGCCCGCCTCGGCGGCGACTGGCGCGACATCGCCGCCGCCAACATGCGCTTCCACTCCGGCATCGTGGCGCTCGCGGGCAGCCCCCGCCTCGAGCGCGTGCACGCCAACCTCTCCGCCGAGCTGCGCCTCTCGTTCGGCCTGCTCGGCGACGACGGCGACTTCTTCGACGGCTTCGTGGACCGCAACGCCGGCCTCCTGCGCCGGTTCCTCGCAGGGGACGCCGACGGCGCCGCGGCCGACCTGAACCGCTACCTCACCGACTCCGAGCGCATGCTCCAGCAGATGGTGGACCGTGCGGGCACCGCCGGCACGCCGGATACGGTGAGCCCGTGAGCACCCCCGTCCACGACACGCCCTCCACGATCACGCCCGGCCTCGACGCCGCCTGGGTCGCCCGCACCGTCGAGGTGGCCCTCGACGAGGACCTCGGCCCCGCGCCCGGCCGCGACGTGACCTCCCAGGCGACCATCCCGCCGTCGGCCACCGGGACGGCGGACCTGGTGGCGCGCGAGGACGGCGTCGTCGCCGGCCTCGTGGTGGTGCCCGAGGTCCTGGACCAGGTGGCGGCCCGCCTCGGCCTGCCCGCCCCGGCCGTCACCTTCCACGCGCAGGACGGCGACACCGTCACCGCCGGGCAGGTGCTCGCCGCGCTCGACGGCCGCACCCAGGTGCTGCTCGTGGCCGAGCGCACCCTGCTCAACCTGGCCAGCCGGGCCTCCGGCGTCGCGACGGCGACCCGCGCGTTCGCCCGCGAGCTCGAGGGCACGGGCGCGCGGGTGCTCGACACCCGCAAGACCACGCCCGGCCTGCGCGCGCTGCAGAAGTACGCCGTGCGCGCGGGCGGCGGCACCAACAAGCGCATGGGCCTGTACGACGTGGCCATGGTCAAGGACAACCACGTGGTCGCCGCCGGGTCGGTCGCCGCGGCCGTGCGCGCCGTCCGCGCGATGTTCCCCGACGTGCCCGTGCAGGTCGAGGCCGACACCACGGCGCAGGCGCTGGAGGCGGTCGCGGCGGGCGCCGACTTCCTCCTGCTCGACAACATGCCACCCGCGGTGCTGGCCGAGACCGTCGCGGCCGTCCGCGCCCGCGAGGGGCGCGACGGCGTCCCCGCGCACGTCGAGCTGGAGGCGACGGGCAACCTGACCCTCCCCGTCGCGCGCGCGGTCGCCGCCACCGGCGTGGACTACCTCTCCGTGGGCGCCCTGACCCACAGCGCCCCCATCCTGGACCTCGCGCTCGACCTGCGCCCTGGGGAGAACGGGTCGTAGGCCTCGATAGAATCGGCCTCGTGACCCAGAACCCCGCAGCCGAGAACCCCGCTGCCCCGCCGACCGACGACCTGCCCGAGCAGCTGCGGGTCCGGCGTGAGAAGCGCGAGCGGCTGCTGGACCAGGGCACCGAGGCCTACCCCGTCTCCGTCCCGGTCACCCGCACGATCGCCGAGGTCCGCGAGGCGTACGGCCACCTCGAGTCCGGCCAGGAGACCGACGACGTCGTGGGCGTCGCCGGCCGGGTCGTGTTCATCCGCATCGGCGGCAAGCTGTGCTTCGTCACGCTGCAGGACGGCGAGGGCAACCGCCTCCAGGGCATGCTGAGCCTGGCCGAGGTCGGCGAGGAGGCGCTCGCCGCCTTCAAGACCGACGTCGACCTGGGCGACCACCTGTTCCTGCACGGCCGCGTGGGCTCGTCGCGGCGTGGCGAGCTCAGCATCTTCGCCGACGAGTGGCGCATGGCCGCCAAGGCGCTGCGGCCGCTGCCCGTGCTGCACAAGGACCTGTCCGAGGAGGCCCGCGTCCGGCAGCGGTACGTGGACCTCATCGCGCGCCCCGCGGCGCGTGACATGGTGCGCCTGCGCGCCGGCGTGGTGCGCTCGCTGCGCGAGAACTTCCACCGCCGCAGCTTTCTCGAGGTCGAGACCCCGATGCTGCAGACCATTCCCTCGGGTGCGGCGGCGCGGCCTTTCTCGACGCACATGAATGCGTACGACCTGGAGCTGTTCCTGCGCATCGCGCCCGAGATCTTCCTCAAGAAGGCCGTCGTCGGCGGCGTCGAGAAGGTCTTCGAGATCAACCGGAACTTCCGGAACGAGGGTGCGGACTCGTCCCACTCGCCGGAGTTCGCGATGCTCGAGGCGTACGAGGCCTACGGCGATTACGACACCATCGGCGCGCTCACCCAGGACCTGGTGCAGACGGCCGCGCAGGACGTTCTCGGCACGACGCTCGTGACGCTCGCGGACGGTTCGGAGTACGACCTGGGCGGCGAATGGGCAAAGCTGCCGATGTACGGCTCGCTCTCGGAAAGCCTGGGTGAGGAGATCACCGCCGACACCTCCGTCGAGGAGCTCGAGAAGATCGCCGCGCGTCTCGACGTCGAGGTCGGGAACAAGAAGATCCTCAATCACGGAAAGCTCGTCGAGACGCTCTGGGAGCACCGGGTGGGCGACCACCTGACCGCACCGACGTTCGTGCGGGACTTTCCGGTCGAGACGTCGCCGCTCACGCGCGACCACCGCACGGAAAAGGGTCAGGTCGAGAAGTGGGACCTGTACGTGCGCGGGTTCGAGCTGGCCACGGGCTATTCGGAGCTGGTCGACCCCGTCATCCAGCGCGAACGCTTCGAGGCGCAGGCCCGGATGGCCGCGGCGGGCGACGCCGAGGCGATGCTGCTCGACGAGGATTTCCTGACCGCGATGGAATTCGCGATGCCCCCTTCGGGCGGAATGGGCATGGGCATCGACCGTCTGCTGATGGCCCTGACGGGTCAGGGCATCCGCGAGACCATCCTTTTCCCGCTGGTGAAGCCGCAGGGCTGAAAATGAACCACGCTGTCGAGCATGTGAGGATCTTGTGATGGATACGACGCTTGCGGTGCTTGCCGGGCTCACGCCCTCGGTCGGCGTCGGTCTGCTGTTCTGGTTTGCCATGCGCAAGATCGTCCGCGCCGACCGGCACGAGCGTGAGGCCCTCGACCGAATGGACCGTGAGGGCATGGTGGCAGCAGAAAAGACGGGGAATTCCCCTTCGCACTGATCTGTGCGCCAGACGTTATCCCTGGTGGCGTTGCGGATCAAATCCCGCGACGTTCACCGCGCCGGGTGAAGTTTTGGTGATCGGTGTCACACACCCATTATTGACATGTCAATATTGGGTGAGGCATGCTCACGAACTAACCCCGAATTTGTGGCGCGGAAGGGAAGTACCCGTATGGTTCAGAAGGTTCAGCTCGTTCTCGAAGACGACATCGATGGTGGTGCCGCGCACGAGACCGTGAACTTCGGCCTTGACGGCGTCTCCTACGAGATCGACCTCAATGCCGAGCACGCGGCCCAGCTGCGTGACGCGCTCGCTTCGTGGGTCGGCCACGCGCGCAAGGTGAAGGCGCCCGTCGCCCGCGGTACCACCACCACGCGCCGGTCGCGCTCCGGCAGCGACACCGCGGCGGTCCGGGAGTGGGCCAAGGCGAACGGTTACACCGTGAGCGACCGCGGCCGCATCGCGGCCGAGGTCCAGGAGGCCTACGCGAAGGCCAACGGCTGACGCACCGCGCGCACGGTATGTCGCGCCCCGGCTCCCTCCCAGGGGGCCGGGGCGTCGTGCGTGCCGGGCCGGAGCACCGGGTGCGCGGAACTAGGCTGACGGCATGAGCATCCCTACCGCTGCCCTGTGGATCGGCACCTACCCCGCGACGGGTACGGCCCCGGGCACCGGGGAGGGCGTCTGGAGCGTCGGCCTGGGCGCCGACGGCCGGTTCGCGGGCGCCGAGCTCGCGGTGCGCGTCGCCGCGCCGTCCTTCCTTGCGCTGGACCCCGCAGGCCGCACGCTCCTGGCGGTCACCGAGACGGAGCCCGGCACCCTCAGCTCGTTCCGCGTGTCCGACGACGGCGCGCTCGCCCTCGCCGCGAGCGTCGCCTCGGGCGGGACGAGCCCGTGCCACGTGGTGGCGGCCGGCACCACGCCCGGCAGCACGACCGGCACCGCGGCCTGGGTGGCGAACTACGGCGACGGCGTGGCCGCCGTGGCCACGCTCGGGGCCGACGGCGCGCTCGGGGAGGCGCTGACCTACCCGCACGCGGGGTCTGGCCCGGTCACCGACCGCCAGCAGGGGCCGCACGCCCACTTCGTGCACCCGTGGGGCGACCGGGTGCTCGTGTCCGACCTCGGTACCGACGAGCTGCGCACCTACCCGCTGGACGGGTCGGGCAGCGGCGCCGTCGCGGCGGTGCTGCCGCCCGGCACCGGCCCGCGCCACCTGGTCGAGCTCGCGGACGGCACGGTCCTCGTGGCGGGCGAGCTCGACTGCCGCCTGCACGTGCTGGTCCCCGCCGGCCCCGGCCGCCTGGAGCACGTCGGCTCCGTGGCGATCACCGCCCGCACGCTGCCGGACGGCTCGGCGGGCTACCCGTCGCACGTCACGGTGGCGGGCGACCTGGTGCACGTGGGCGTGCGCGGTCCGGACGTGCTGGCCGTGCTGCGGGTCGAGGACGCCCGGGGCCTGCGGATCGAGAACGTGGCCGACGTCGACCTGGGCTCCGGCGCCTGGCCGCGCCACCACGCCGTCCTGGGCGGCGGTGAGACCGTGGTCGTGGCCGCGCAGGGTGCCGACGCGCTGGTCGCGGTGCGGCTCGACCTCGCGTCGGGCGTGGGCGAGGTGACGGACCGGCTGGCCCTCCCCGCGCCCGCGTGCGTGCTGGAGGCTTGATGCGCGACAGCCTGCCGCCCGATCTCGCCGCGCCGGACGAGACGCGCCCGCTGCGCATCGCGATGGTGTCCGTGCACACCTCGCCGCTGGAGCAGCCGGGCACGGGCGACGCGGGCGGCATGAACGTGTACGTGCTCGAGCTCTCCCGCGCGCTCGCCCGACGTGGGGCGCAGGTGGAGATCTACACGCGGGCCACGTCGTCGGCCCAGCCGAAGGTGGCCGCCGTGGCGCCCGGGATCTGCGTGGTGCACGTGCCCGCCGGTCCGTACGAGGGGCTGGACAAGAACGACCTGCCCGGCCAGCTCTGCGCCTTCGCGGCGGGCGTGCTGCGCGCCGAGGCGCACCGCCCGCAGGGCTGGTACGACGTGCTGCACACCCACTACTGGCTCTCGGGGCAGGTGGGCTGGCTCGCGGCCGAGCGCTGGGACGTGCCGCTGGTGCACACCATGCACACCATGGCGCGCGTGAAGAACGCCGCGCTCGCGCCGGGGGACTCGCCCGAGCCGCAGAGCCGGGTGATCGGCGAGGAGCAGGTGGTGGCCGAGGCGGACGCCCTGGTGGCGAACACCGACGAGGAGGCGGCCGACCTCGTGCGGGACTACCGCGCCGACCCCGCCCGCGTGCACGTGGTGCAGCCGGGCGTGGACCTCGGGGTGTTCTGCCCGCCCGACGGCGCCGCCGACGCCGCGGCCCTGCGCGAGCGGCTCGACCTGCCCGCGGACCGGAAGATCGTGCTGTTCGCGGGCCGGGTGCAGCTCCTCAAGGGTCCGGACGTGCTCGTGCGGGCCCTCGGGGAGCGGGTCTGGGACTGGCGCCCGCCGCTGCTGGTGGTGCTCGGCGGTGCCTCCGGGCGCCCGACCGCCGTCCGTGAGCTGGAGGCGCTCGCCTACCAGGAGGGTGTGGGCCGCCACCTGCTGGTGCGGCCGCCCGTGCCGCAGGGCACCCTCGCCGACTACTTCCGCGCGGTGGACCTCGTGGCGGTGCCGTCGCACAACGAGTCGTTCGGGCTGGTGGCGGCCGAGGCTCAGGCGTCCGGCACGCCCGTGGTGGCCGCGGCGGTCGGCGGGCTGCGCACGGTGGTCCAGGACGGCGTCTCCGGCGTCCTCGTGCCCGACCACGAGCCCGCGAGCTGGGCGCTCGCCCTCAAGACTCTGCTCGACGACGACGTCGTGCGCGGTCGCCTGGCGGAGGGCGCCCGCGCGTCGGCCGCCCGCTTCGGGTGGGACCGCACCGCGGAGGAGATGCTGGACGTGTACGAGCGGGCCCGCAAGCGCCACGCCGCCCGGTAGCCCGCACGGCGGACCGCCGTCGGCCCGTTCCGGAAACTGGGGCAGGATGGGGGTATGACCTACACCCTCGTGCTGCTCCGCCACGGCGAGAGCGAGTGGAACGCGAAGAACCTGTTCACCGGCTGGGTGGACGTCGCCCTCTCCGAGAAGGGCATCGAGGAGGCCAAGCGCGGCGGCGCGCTCCTCAAGGAGGCCGGGGTGACCCCGGACGTCCTGCACACGTCGCTGCTGCGGCGCGCGATCATGACGGCGAACCTCGCGCTCGACGTCGCGGACCGGCACTGGATCCCGGTCAAGCGCAGCTGGCGCCTCAACGAGCGCCACTACGGCGCGCTGCAGGGCAAGGACAAGAAGCAGACGCTGGAGGAGTTCGGCGAGGAGCAGTTCATGCTCTGGCGCCGGTCCTACGACGTGCCGCCGCCCGAGATCGAGCTGGGCTCGGAGTTCAGCCAGGACGCCGACCCGCGCTATGCCGACGCCCCCGTCGTCCGCACGGAGGCCCTCAAGCTCGTGCTGGACCGCGCCCTGCCGTACTGGGAGAGCGAGATCGTGCCGGACCTCAAGGCCGGCAAGACGGTGCTGGTGGCCGCGCACGGCAACTCGCTGCGCGCGCTCGTGAAGCACCTCGACGGCATCAGCGACGAGGCGATCGCCGGGCTGAACATCCCGACGGGCATCCCGCTGGTCTACGAGCTCGACGAGGAGACCCTGGCGCCCGTGAAGCCGGGCGGCACGTACCTCGACCCGGAGGCCGCGAAGGACGCGATCGCCGCGGTGGCCAACCAGGGCCGCTGACCCGGCTGCGCCGAAGTAGAACTGTGGCGAAGTAGAACTGTGGCGAGATAGAACCGGGGCGGAGGTGCTGACCAGCACCTCCGCCCCGGTTCTATCTCGCCACAGTTCTACTTCGGCGCGGGCGGGGGTTACTCCTCCGGGAAGTCGCCCGTCACCAGGAACGTGACGCGGCGGGCCACCGAGACGCCGTGGTCGCCGAACCGCTCGTAGTAGCGGCCCACGAGCGTCACGTCGACCGCCTCCTGGACCGTGCCGCGCCACTGCGGTGACAGCAGCGTGGTGAAGGTCTGCTGGTGCAGCTCGTCGATGATGTCGTCGTCGCGCTCGATCGCCTCCGCCACCTCCAGGTCGCGCGTCGCGAGCAGCCGCGTGGTGCGCTGCGCCACCCGCACGGCGGCGTCGTGCATGGCCGCGAAGGTGTCGTGCGCCTCGGGGACGATCGCCTGCGCGGGGTAGCGGCCCCGCGCGACCTGGGCCACGTGCCGGGCGAGGTCGCCCATGCGCTCCAGCGACGCGCTCATCCGCAGCGCGCTCACCACCACGCGCAGGTCGGTCGCGACCGGCGCCTGCTGCGCCAGCAGGTGCACGCACCGCTCGTCGAGGGAGGCCTCGAGGGCGTCGATGGTCTTGTCGGAGGCGATCACCTCCTGCGCGAGCTGCAGGTCGGCCTCCAGCAGCGCCGTCCCGGCGCGCGTCACGGCGGACTCGACGAGCCTGCTCATCTCGGTCAGGTCGTCGCCGACCTGCTGGAGCTCGGCCTCGAAGATCTGTCGCATCGGTTTCCTCTCGCACTCCGGGCGCGCGTGACCGCACGCCCCCGTCCAGGGTCGGCGGAGCGTCGTACCGGGAGGTTAACGGTCCTCCACCCTGACATGAACAGTAGGCGACGCGATCGTCCGACGGTCCGCTCCTGTCGATCAGGGGTGCGGACATCGACCTACCCTGGTCGTGTGGACGGAATCATCTCCGGGGTACCGGTGCTGGCCGCCGGGATCTTCGGCGTGATCGTCGGCGTGCTCGCCACCGTGGCGTTCCGCGTCTCCGAGCGGCAGCAGCACGCCCTGCCCCAGGCCCCGCCCGACCAGCTCGACGCAGGCCTGGTGCGGGTGCTGTCGGTGCTGCGGTCGGCCGCCGTCGTGCTGGACGGCGACGACGAGGTGGTGCGGGCCTCGCCGCCTGCCTACGCGCTCGGGGTGGTGCGCAACGACGCGCTCGTGCACGCCGCCATCACGGACCTGGTGGCGCTCGTGCGGCGCGACGGCGTCATCCGCGAGCAGGAGCTGGAGCTGCCGCGCGGCCCGGTGGGCCAGGGCACGGTGCTGCTCCAGGTGCGGGTGGCGCCCCTGGGCCTCGACCGCGTGCTGGTGCTCGCGGAGGACCGCACCGAGGCCCGCCGTGTCGAGGCGATCCGCCGCGACTTCGTGGTCAACGTGTCCCACGAGCTCAAGACCCCGGTGGGCGCCCTGGCCCTGCTCGCCGAGACCGTGGCGGACGCCGCCGACGACCCCGTCGCCGTCCGCCGCTTCACGGGCCGCATGCAGCGCGAGGCCGTGCGCCTGTCCGCGCTGGTGCAGGAGATCATCGAGCTGTCCCGTCTGCAGGGGGCCGGCGCGGTGCCGAAGCTCACGCCGGTGCCGATCCGCGACGTCGTCGAGGAGGCCGTCGACCGGGCGCGCACCACGGCGCAGGCCAAGAACATCGCGATCACGATGGGCGGCGACCTCGACACCGAGGTCTACGGCGACCACAACCTGCTGGTGACCGCCGTGCGCAACCTCGTCGACAACGCCGTCGCGTACTCCGGGCCCGCCAGCCGCGTGGGTGTCGGCGTGAACGAGCGGGGCGGGCTGGTCGAGATCGCCGTGGTGGACCAGGGCGTCGGCATCGCGGAGGACGCGCAGGACCGCGTCTTCGAGCGGTTCTACCGCGTGGACCCCGCGCGGTCGCGCGACACCGGGGGCACCGGTCTCGGGCTCAGCATCGTCAAGCACGTCGCCGCCGACCACGGGGGCGACGTGACCATGTGGTCGGAACCCGGCCGGGGATCGACCTTCACGCTGCGCATCCCGTCCGCCGACCGGCGGCCGGCCGCCGAGGACATGACGAGCGCGACGACGCACGCCACGACGAACGCGACGACGAACGAGGAGGTGGGTGCGTGACGCGCATCCTGGTGGTGGAGGACGAGGAGTCCTACCGGGACCCGCTGACGTACCAGCTCACCCGCGAGGGTTTCGAGGTGGTCGAGGCGGCCGACGGCAACGCCGCGCTGGCCGCGTACGACGCGGAGGGGGCGGACCTGGTGCTGCTCGACCTCATGCTGCCCGGGCTGTCGGGCACCGAGGTCTGCCGCGAGCTGCGGGCGCGCGGCGACGTGCCGGTCATCATGCTGACCGCGAAGGACTCCGAGATCGACAAGGTGGTGGGCCTCGAGCTCGGCGCCGACGACTACGTGACCAAGCCCTACTCGTACCGCGAGCTGCTCGCCCGCGTGCGGGCGGTGCTGCGCCGCCGCCAGCCGAGCGAGTCCGCGGGGCACGACGAGGACGGCGTGCTGGAGGTGGGCCCCGTGCGGATGGACGTCGACCGGCACACCGTCGTGGTGTCCGGCCGGAGCGTGGCCCTGCCGCTCAAGGAGTTCGACCTGCTCGAGCTCCTGATGCGCAACGCCGGGCGGGTGCTGACCCGTGGCCAGCTCATCGACCGGGTCTGGGGCGCCGACTACGTGGGCGACACCAAGACGCTCGACGTCCACGTGAAGCGGATCCGCTCGAAGATCGAGCCGGACCCGGGCACGCCGAAGTACCTCCTCACCGTGCGCGGCCTGGGTTACAAGCTGGCCGACGACGAGGGCTGAACCGCCCGGCTCCTTCCTGTTCCGGCACCGGACGTGGCGGGGATCACCCCCTCCGTGACGGCTTGTTCACCGTCCGTTCACCCGGACCTGGGGATCAGGTCATCCCCGCTCCTTAGCGTCCCGAGTGACGCTGCGGCGATCGCCGCGCGTACAGACCTGAACAGGATGGATCGACACGTGAAGATCAGCCGATTCCCCCGCGTTGGCTCCGCTGTCATGGTGGGCGCGCTCGCGCTGAGCCTCGCTGCTTGCGGGAGCGACCCCGAGACGGGCGCCACCGGTGCCGAGACCGGGGGCGCCGAGGCCGTCTCCGGTGACTTCGCCGGCGCCGGCGCCTCCTCCCAGGAGTCCGCGATGGAGGCCTGGGTGGCCGGGTTCCAGGCCGCCAACCCCGACGCCACGATCAACTACGACCCGGCCGGCTCGGGCGCGGGCCGCGAGCAGTTCCTCGCCGGCGGCGTGCAGTGGGCCGGTTCCGACTCCGCCCTGGACGACGAGGAGCTCGAGGCGTCCACCGAGGTCTGCGGCCCCGACGGCGCCATCGACCTGCCGATCTACGTGAGCCCGATCGCCGTGGCCTTCAACCTGCCGGGCGTCGACTCGCTGAACCTCTCCTCCGAGGTCATCGCCGACATCTTCACCGGCGAGATCAAGAAGTGGGACGACGAGGCGATCGCCGCCGACAACCCCGACGCCGACCTCCCGGACCTGGACATCACGCCGGTGCACCGCCTGGACGACTCGGGCACCACCGAGAACTTCACCGAGTACCTGTCCGCGACGGCTCCCGACGCCTGGACCGAGGAGCCCGACGGCGTCTGGCCGCTCGAGGGCGGCGACTCCGCCGAGGGCACCTCCGGCGTGATCGGCGTCGTCACCGACACCGAGGGCGCCGTCACCTACGCGGACGCCTCCAAGGTCGGCACGCTCGGCACCGCGTCGATCAAGGTCGGCGAGGAGTTCGTGCCGTTCTCGGCCGAGGCCGCCGCCGCCACGGTGGACGCGTCCCCGCGGGTCGAGGGCCGCGCCGAGCACGACTTCGCGATCGAGGTCGACCGCACGCTGACCGACCCGAGCACGTACCCGCTGGTGCTCGTGTCGTACGCCATCGCCTGCACGAGCTACTCGGACGAGGCGCAGGGCAGCTTCGTCAAGGCGTTCCTCGGCTACCAGGCGTCGGAGGAGGGCCAGCAGGCCGCCGCCGAGGCCGCGGGCAGCTCGCCCATCTCGGCGGAGACCGCCGAGCAGGTCGCCGCCGCCATCGACTCCATCACGGTCGGCTGACCCACCACGCGATCTCCGGCCGGTGGCCGGGCAGACCGGCGCCCCAGGCGCCGGCGGCCCGGCCACCGGCTGAGCCGTGTCGGCACCGCCTCCCCCCGACGAGCATCGAGGAGCTCTTGTGACCACCACCGACAGTCCGCCGGACGCCCGGCCCGGCCCGGCGCGCGCGCCCGCGCGGCGACGCCGTCGCACCGGCGACACCGAGCGCGGCTTCAGCAGGGTGTTCCGGTGGGTCGCCACCGGGTCGGGCGCGTTCCTGCTGCTCGTCCTCGCCGCGGTCGCGGTGTTCCTCGTCGCGCGGGGCCTGCCCGCGCTGACCGCCTCGCCGGACGAGCTCAGTGACCGGGGCGGT
Source organism: Promicromonospora thailandica (assembly GCF_024171955.1). GTDB lineage: Bacteria > Actinomycetota > Actinomycetes > Actinomycetales > Cellulomonadaceae > Promicromonospora > Promicromonospora thailandica. The sequence goes on from NZ_JAMTCS010000012.1 coordinate 215,717, forward strand.
CTCCCGACCGGGATGGACTCGCTGTGGGACCTCGTGGGCCCGCTCGTGTTCGGCACGCTCCTGGCCGCGGCCATGGCGCTGCTGCTCGCGACCCCGGTGGCCATCGGCATCGCGCTGTTCATCTCGCACTACGCACCGCGTCGTGCGGCGTCGGTGATCGGCTACGTGATCGACCTCCTGGCCGCGATCCCGTCCGTGGTGTTCGGCCTGTGGGGCGGGCGCACGCTCGCCCCGGTCATCAGCGACGTGTGGGTGTGGGTCGCGGGCGTCCTGGACGTCCTGCCGTTCTGGACGGTCGAGGTGACGAACACGGGCCGGTCGCTCGCGACGGCGTCCGTGGTGCTCGCGGTCATGATCCTGCCGATCATCACCGCCGTCTCGCGCGAGGTCTTCCTGCAGACCCCCACGCTGCACGAGGAGGCGGCGCTCGCCCTGGGCGCCACCCGCTGGGAGATGATCCGCACGGCCGTGCTGCCGTTCGGCCGCTCGGGCGTGATCTCCGCCGCGATGCTCGGCCTCGGCCGCGCGCTGGGCGAGACCATGGCCGTGCTCATGATCCTGTCGCCGGGAATCCTCTACTCCTTCCAGATCTTCGACTCGGGCCAGCAGCAGACCATCGCGGCCTTCATCGCGTCCCGGTTCGCGGAGGCCAGCGGGCTCGCGGTGAACGTGCTGATCGCCACCGGTCTCGCGCTGTTCGTCATCACCATGGTGGTCAACATGGCCGCGCGCGCGATCGTCGCGCGCCGCAAGGAATTCTCGGGAGCGAACTGATGAGCGCCACGTCGCCGACCGCGGCCACCACCACCGAGACCGCCGAGCGCACGCGCGCCCTGCTGACCGCCGCCGACCCCGGGCGACGGCGGGCCGACCGCGCGATGACGGTGCTGATCTACGGCGCCTTCGCGCTGGCCGTCGTCCCGCTGGTGTCGCTGCTGTGGACCGTGGTGCTGCGCGGTGCCGAGCGGTTCGACGCCGACTTCCTGCTGACGTCGATGCGCGGCGTCTTCGGCGGCATGGACATGGGTGGCGCGTACCACGCAGCCGTCGGCACCCTGATGATCACGCTGACCGCCACGGTGATCTCCGTGCCGATCGGCCTGCTCGTGGCGATCTACCTGGTCGAGTACGGCCGGGGCGCGCTGGCCCGCGCCACGACGTTCTTCGTGGACGTGATGACCGGCATCCCGTCGATCGTCGCGGGCCTGTTCGCGTTCGCGCTGTTCTCGATCTTCCTGGGGCCGGGCGCCAAGCTGGGCATCATCGCGGCCGTCGCGCTGAGCGTGCTCATGATCCCCGTCGTCGTGCGCTCCTGCGAGGAGATGCTCAAGCTCGTCCCGAACGAGCTGCGCGAGGCGTCCTACGCGCTGGGCGTGCCCAAGTGGCTCACGATCGTCCGGGTCGTGCTCCGCACCTCGGTGGCCGGCATCACGACGGGCGTGCTGCTCGCAGTCGCGCGCGTGATCGGCGAGACCGCGCCGATCCTCATCACCGCCGGCGTCTCGGACTCGATCAACTTCAACCCGTTCGACGGCCGCATGATGACGCTGCCGGTCTACATCTTCAGCCAGTACCGGCAGGGCCCGGTGCCCTGCCAGGAGGGTGCGCTCGACTGCCTGGTCGACATCAACTTCGACCGGGCCTGGGCCGCCGCGCTCCTGCTGATCGTCATCGTCATGCTCCTCAACCTCATCGGGCGCCTCGTGACCCGGTGGTTCTCCCCGAAGCTGCGCTGACGCGCAGACCCGACCCCGCCGCAGCTCGAACGAAGGAATGATCCGATGGCACAGCGCATCGACGTGAAGGACCTGAACATCTACTACGGCGACTTCCTCGCCGTGGAGGGTGTCTCCATGACCATCGACCCCCGGTCCGTGACGGCCTTCATCGGCCCGTCGGGCTGTGGCAAGTCGACCTTCCTGCGCACCCTGAACCGCATGCACGAGGTGATCCCGGGTGCCCGCGTCGACGGCTCGGTGGAGCTGGAGGGCGTCGACCTCTACGGCGACGACGTCGACCCGGTGGCCGTGCGCCGCACCGTCGGCATGGTGTTCCAGCGCCCCAACCCGTTCCCCACGATGTCCATCCGGGACAACGTGCTCGCGGGCGTGAAGCTCAACAACAAGCGCATCTCGAAGTCGGACGCCGACGACCTCGTCGAGTCGTCCCTGCGCGGCGCCAACCTGTGGAACGAGGTCAAGGACCGCCTGGAGAAGCCCGGCTCGGGCCTGTCGGGCGGCCAGCAGCAGCGCCTCTGCATCGCCCGCGCCATCGCGGTGAAGCCGCAGGTGGTGCTCATGGACGAGCCGTGCTCCGCCCTGGACCCGATCTCCACCCTGGCGATCGAGGACCTGATCCAGGAGCTCAAGAAGGACTACACGATCGTCATCGTCACGCACAACATGCAGCAGGCCGCGCGCGTGAGCGACCGGACGGCGTTCTTCAACATCGCGGGCACCGGCAAGCCGGGCCGGCTCATCGAGATGAACGACACCGCGACGATCTTCTCGTCGCCCGCCGAGAAGGCCACCGAGGACTACGTCTCGGGCCGCTTCGGCTGAGCCGGCCGCCTGCCGAGGTGGTCGTCGGACGACCGCCTCGGCAGGGGTCGGTCACTGCGTGGGGGAGGCCGACGGCGACGGCTGCGCCGCCGGCAGCTGGTCGGCGTACTCCGGCAGGGTGCCGTCGAGCACCGGGAGCGGGAACTCGGCGCTGTCCGCGCCCACGGAGAGCACCGCGTCGAGGTAGTCGCCCGGGGCGGCGCCCACGGCGTCGAGCGTCACGGTCTCGCCCGTCTCGGTACCCAGGTAGACGGTGCCGCCGGCCGGCACGTCCAGCGTGACCGGCGCGGAGCCTGGCGCCTCGAGGGTGAACGACGCGTCCTGCGCCGTCTCGTTGGCGAGCGCGCCCAGCAGGTTCCCGGGCTCGCCCTCGCCCGCGGAGACCACCATCAGGTTGATGCCCCGCAGGTCGCGGTCGTCCTCACCGAGCACTGAGACACCGGTGCCGTCCGACGGGTCGTAGTTCAGCGCCGTCGTGGTCGGCGAGCAGGCCGCCAGGAGGAGGGCCCCCGTGGCGGAGACCGCCGCGAGGGCGATGGTGCGGGCGCCTCGGGCGGCGGTGGCGCGACGGGACACGGTGAACTCCCTGGTCTTCGGCGAAGTCTTCGGCGTGAGATCCGGCGTGGTGTCCGGTCCGGCCCGGACGGGCGGATCCCCGCCACATCCTAGTGGCCGACAGGGGGTGCCCGCGCCTCACGGCGGCGGCGAAACGCCCGGTCAGAGCGTGGCGACGGTCACGGCTCCGGAACGATCCGATCGAGCCCGCCGGGTGTCCGACCCGTGCTCCCCGCCCCTGTACCACGCTGCTGACCTGGGCAAACGCAGCCGCAAATCATGCCCGTACCGCGCCAAGGGCGCAAGTTCTGCAGATCACGCCGTGGTAACCTGGTGTCAGGGAAAGGGGACATCTGCAGATGACGTTCACAGTAGGCGAGACGGTTGTCTACCCGCACCACGGCGCGGCGCTGATCGAAGAGATCAAGACCCGCAAGATTCGCGGCGAAGAGAAGATGTACCTGAAGCTCAAGGTTGCCCAGGGCGACCTCACCATCGAGGTCCCGGCGGAGAACGTCGACCTCGTGGGGGTGCGCGACGTCGTGGGCCAGGAGGGCCTCGACCGCGTGTTCGAGGTGCTGCGCGCCCCGTACACCGAGGAGCCGACCAACTGGTCGCGCCGGTACAAGGCGAACCTCGAGAAGCTCGCCTCCGGCGACGTGATCAAGGTGGCCGAGGTCGTCCGCGACCTGTCCCGCCGGGACGCCGACCGCGGTCTCTCCGCGGGCGAGAAGCGCATGCTGGCCAAGGCCCGGCAGATCCTCGTCTCGGAGCTCGCGCTGGCCGAGCACACCGAGGAGGAGAAGGCGGAAGCGATCCTCGACGAGGTCCTCGCCTCCTGACCGACCCACAGGGTCCCCCGCACGTCTGACGAACTCGTCCGGACCTCGCGCCCCACGGGATCCTTCGCTCAACCAAGATCCTGTGGGGACCTTCGACGAGATGACGACCCTTGCAATCCTGACGGCCGCCGGCTCAGGATCCCGACTGGGGCGTGACCTGCCCAAGGCTCTGGTGGAGCTGGACGGCTTCCCGCTCGTGCTGCACGCCGCCCGACGCCTCTCCGCGTCGGGCGTCGTCGACTCCCTGGTCGTCACCGCACCCGACGGCCTGGTGGGTGTCATGACCGAGCTCCTCGCCGGCGACCCCCACGTGCTCGTCCCGGTCCGGGTGACGGACGGCGGTCCCACGCGTCAGGCCTCGGTCTCGGCCGGCCTGGCGCTGGCCGACCCCGGCGACGACGTCGTCGTGGTGCACGACGCCGCACGGCCCCTCGTCCCCGCGGACCTCGTCCAGCGGGTGGTGGGCGCCGTCCGCGGCGGGCACGGCGCCGTCGTACCCGGGCTGCCGGTCACCGACACCGTCAAGCAGGTCTGCCCCGACGGCGACGCCGAGCTGGTCACGGGCACCCCTGACCGCGCGTCGCTGCGCGCCGTGCAGACGCCCCAGGGCTTCGCGCGCGACCTGCTGGTGCGCGCGCACCGGTCGGGCGCCGCGCGGGCGGCCGCCGAGCACCTGGCGGCCACGGACGACGCGGGTCTCGTGGAGGCCCTGGGCGAGCCCGTGCACATGGTCGCCGGGGACGCGGCCGCCTTCAAGATCACCACCGAACGCGACCTGTGGCTCGCGTCCCTCGTGCTGCAGGAGACCATCGCATGACCGACGCGCCGGGCACGCCGGAGACCCCGTACCCCCTGCCGCGCACCGGCATCGGCGTCGACGTGCACGCGTTCGCGCCGGACGGCTCGGACCGCGAGCTCTGGCTCGGCGGCCTGCACTGGCCGGGGGAGCGCGGCCTGGCCGGCCACTCCGACGCCGACGTCGCCGCGCACGCGGCCGCCGACGCGCTGTTCTCCGCGTCGGGTCTGGGCGACCTCGGGTCGCACTTCGGCACCGGCCGCCCGGAGTGGGCCGGCGCGTCCGGGAGCACCCTGCTCGCGGAGGCCGCGAGGCGCGTCCGGGCTGCGGGGTACATCATCGGTAACGTGGCAGTCCAGGTGATCGGAAATCATCCACGGGTCGGTACCCGGCGCGACGAGGCTCAGGCGGCGCTGTCCGCGGCCGCGGGCGCGCCCGTCTCGCTGACCGCGACCACGACCGACGCGCTCGGCCTCACGGGTCGCGGCGAGGGCATCGCGGCCGTCGCGACGGCGCTCGTCGTGCCCCACGGCGGGACGGGTGGGTCCGGCGGGGCCGGCGGGGTCCGCGAGGTCCGCGAGGGCAGGGCATGAACAAGCGCAAGCCGCTCGACCAGCGCCGGGCCGAGATCGTCGAGGCGGGCCTGAGCGTCGCGCTGCGCGAGGGGGTCGAGTCGGTGACCGTGCGCCGGGTAGCGCAGGAGGCCGGCATCTCGCTGGGCACCGTGCACTACTGCTTCGACGACAAGGACGCCATGCTGCGGGCCATGGGCCGCAGCATCGCGATGCGGGCGTCGGAGCCGGTGATCGCCGCGCTCGAAGTGGGCCCGGACCGCAAGGCGCTCGCGTCGGCCACGGTCGACGCGCTCCTGGTGGGCCTCAAGGAGCACCAGCACATGCGCCTGCTGACCTTCGAGTTCGCCGTGTCCGGCGCGCGCACCCCCGTGCTGCGCGAGGTGGCGCAGGCGCACCTCAAGCAGAGCATCGCGATGACGCGCGAGTACCTGCAGCGGCTGGCCGACGTCGCCGGCGTCACCTGGGCCACCGACATCGGCGACCTCGCGCGGATGACGGCGCTGCGCATCGACGGCATCGAGCTCGCCTGGATGGTGGACCAGGACGACGAGGCGGCGCGCGAGGGGTTCGCGGTCCTGGCGCGCGACGTGTTCGACGAGATGCGGCCCGAGCAGTAGCGGCGCGTCAGCCCAGGACGCGCCGGGTGTAGGCGTTCGAGAACACCCGGTCCGGGTCCGCGGCGTCCCGCGTGCGCCGGAAGTCCTCGAAGCGGGGGTACTGCCCGGCGAGGTAGCCGGCGTCGCGGGTGTGCATCTTGCCCCAGTGCGGGCGCCCGCCCACGGCCCCGAAGATCTGCTCGGCGGCGTCGAAGTAGCGCCCGTACGGCAGGCGCCAGTACTGCTGCACCGCCACGTACGCGGTCTCGCGGCCGTGGGCCGTGGACAGCCACACGTCCTCGGCCGGGGCGAACCGGATCTCGAGCGGGAACGGCACGTTCTCGCCCGTGCGGCGCAGCCACCCGTCGAGCTCGCGCAGCACGTCGACCACGACCGCGCGCGGCACGGCGTACTCCGTCTCGCGGAACCGCACCCGCCGCGGGTTGCACAGCACCTCGTGCGAGGGGGCCGTGTAGGTGCGCGGGCGCAGCGCCTGGGCGGCGAAGCGGTTGAGGGTGGGGGTCGTGGCCGGGAAGGCCGTGGCGGTGCGGTTGACCAGCTCCAGCCCGGCGTTCGACAGCACCTCCTCGTGGACGAACGTGCGGACGGCGCCGGCCGCGCCGAGCACGCGGCGCCCCGCGCGGGCCGGCCGGCCGTGCTCGGCCCGCGGGGCGACGCGCGTGTTGGTCAGCGTCTGCACGCGGCGTGCGGTCGGGAACCAGAAGAACTCGAAGTGGTCGGCCTCGTCCACCAGCTGGTCGAGGTGCCCCAGCACGTGGTCCAGCGGCTGCACGTCCTCGGTCGCCCGCAGGTCGAAGGCCGGGACGGCCTCGACCGTCACGGTGCTCAGCACGCCTGTCGTGCCGAGGCCGAGCCGGGAGGCCTCGAACAGGTCGGCGTTCTCGGTGGGGCTGCAGTGCCTGACCTCGCCGTCGGCGCCCACGACGGTGAGGGCGCGCACCCGGGTGGCGAGGCCGCCGAACCGGGCGCCCGTGCCGTGCGTGCCCGTCGAGACGGCGCCGGCGATGCTCTGCCGGTCGATGTCGCCGAGGTTCTGCATGGCCAGGCCGCGCTCGGCGAGCAGCCGGTTGAGCTGGTGCAGCCGGATCCCGGCGCCGACCGTGACGAGCGCGTTGCCCGTCGCGGGGTCGCGCTCGACGCGGTGCAGGGCCGTGAGCCGCTCCAGGTCGACCTGCACGCCGTCCGTCGCGGCCGCCGCAGAGAAGGAGTGCCCCGCCCCGACGGGGCGGACGGTGAGGCCGTCCCGCACCGCCTGGCGCACGGCGTCCGACAGCTCCTCCTCGGTGGCCGGGCGCACCTGGCGCACGGGGGTGGCGGAGGCGGTGCGCGCCCAGTTCGTCCAGATCATCGACGCACTATGCCACGGTTCGGTATGCAAGGAGTAGCGTTCGGGCATGACTTCCGCCGCTGGGACCGCCGCACGGCTGACCGCCGCCACCTCCGGCCTGCCCGCGCCCGTCGCCGTCGTGGACCTCGACCTGTTCGACGCGAACGCGCTCGACCTGCTCAAGCGGGCCGACGGCGTCCCCGTCCGCGTCGCGTCCAAGTCGGTCCGGGTGCGCGCGCTCGTCGACCGCGCCCTGGGACACGGGTTCGCCGGCGTGATGGCGTACTCGCTGCGCGAGGCCCTGTGGCTGGTCGGTGAGGGCGTGCACGACGTCCTGGTGGGCTACCCGACCGTGGACGCGCAGGCGCTGGCCACCCTGGCCGCCGACCCGGTGGCGCGCGCCGAGATCACCCTGATGGTCGACGACGCCGCCCACCTCGCCCTGGTGGCCGCCGCGCAGGAGCGGGTCCGCGGGGCGGACGGCGGGGCCGAGCCGCAGCCCGTCCGGGTCTGCCTGGACGTCGACTGCTCGCTGCGGGTCGGGGCCGGGCCGCTGACCGCGCACCTCGGCGTCCGCCGGTCGCCGCTGCGCGAGCCCGCCGACGTCGCGGCCCTCGCGACCGTGGCGCAGGCGCACGGCCTGGCGGTGCGCGGCCTCATGTTCTACGAGGCGCAGGTGGCCGGGCTGCCGGACACGAGCCCCGCCGTCCGCCTGGTCAAGCGGCTGTCCATGCGCGCGGTCAACGAGCGCCGCGTCCGCATCCTCGCCGCGGTGCGGGACGCCGTCGGGCACGACGTCGAGCTGGTCAACGCGGGCGGCACGGGGTCGATCGAGGTGAGCGGCTCCGCCCCCGGCGTCACCGAGGTGACCTCCGGCTCGGGCCTGTTCTGCCCCGGGCTGTTCGACGACTACCGCTCCTTCGAGGCGCGGCCGTCCGCGTTCTTCGGCCTCGACGTCGTGCGCGAGCCCGCACCCGGCTGGGTCACGGCGTTCTCCGGCGGCTACGCGGCGTCCGGCAAGGCCGGGGCCTCCCGGCTGCCGCGGCTGTTCACCCCCGGCTACGCGCTGAGCGGCACCGAGGGTGCCGGCGAGGTGCAGACCCCGCTGCGCGCAAGCCGCGGCACCGGACCCGACGGCCGCCTGCGCACGGGCGACCGCGTGTGGCTGAGGCACGCGAAGGCCGGCGAGATGATGGAGCGGTTCGACCAGGTGCACCTGGTGCGCGGCGCCGACGTGGTCGAGACCGTGCCGACCTACCGCGGCGAGGCCAAGAACTTCGGGTAGCCACGTCAAGTAGCCGATGTCGGGTAGAACTGACCCATGCCCACGCTGCACCACCGCAACCGGCCCATGACGGGCCGCGACCCGCACGAGCCGGCGCGCACCGCCACCCCGCTTGAGCTGCTGTTCGACCTCGCGTTCGTGGTCGGGTTCGGCGTGGCGGGGGAGCAGGGCGCCCACCTCCTGGCCGAGGGGCACGTCGCGGCCGGCGTGATCGGTTTCGCGTTCTCGATGTTCGCGATCTGCTGGGCCTGGATCAACTTCACGTGGTTCGCCTCGGCGTTCGACACCGACGACTGGTTCTACCGCGTCACCACGATGGTCCAGATGACGGGCGTCGTCGTGCTCGCCCTCGGCCTGCCCGCGCTGTTCGGGTCCCTCGACGAGGGCGAGCGCGTGCACAACGAGGTCATGGTCGCCGGGTACGTCGTGATGCGGCTGGCCATGCTCGTGCAGTGGCTGCGCGCGGCCCGGCAGGCGCCCGAGTACCGCGCCACGTGCCTCGCGTACGCCCGCACCCTCGTCGTCACCCAGGTGGGGTGGCTGATCCTGGCCGTCGCGCCGGTCAGCGTCACCGTCTTCCTCGTGGCCGGCGTGCTGCTCGGCGTCGCCGAGATGACCGGACCCTGGCTGGCCGAACGCCGCCGCACCGACCGGCCGGGCGGGCTGCCCACCCCCTGGCACCCCCACCACATCGCCGAGCGGTACGGGCTGCTCGCCATCATCACGCTCGGCGAGGGCGTGATCGGCACCGTGGCGTCGCTGTCCGCCGTCGTGCACGAGTCCGGGTGGACGCTCGACGCCGCACTCGTGGCGCTCGCGGGCACCGGCCTCACCTTCGGCCTGTGGTGGACGTACTACCTCACGCCCGACGCCGAGATGCTGCACCGGCACCGGGACCGGTCCTTCGCCTGGGGCTACGGGCAGATCGTGGTGTTCGCGGCGCTGGCCGGCGTCGGGGCCGGGCTGCACGTCGCGGCCTTCTACCTGGAGGAGGAGTCGCACGTCGGCGCCGTCGGCACCGTGCTGGCGCTCGCGGTGCCGGTGCTCGTCTTCGTCGTGGCCGACTACCTGCAGCTCTGGATCCTGACCCGCACCGTGGTGCCCCTGCACCTGTACCTGGTGCTGGGCACGGCGACGGTGCTCGCCGCCTCCGTCGCCACCGCGGCGGCGGGGCTGCCCATGCCGTGGGCGCTGCTCCTGGTGATGCTCGCGCCCGTCGTCTCGGTGGTCGGGTACGAGCTACGGGGACACGAGCACATGGCACGCCTGCTCGGGCAGGAAAAGGGGGCCTGAGCGCCGGTACCCTTGACAGGTGACTATTCGCCTGTATGACACCGCTGCGCGCGAGGTGCGCGACTTCACCCCCCTCACCCCGGGCGAGGTCGGCATCTACCTGTGTGGCGCCACCGTGCAGGCACCACCCCATGTGGGCCACCTCCGTCCGGTCATCGCGTTCGACGTGCTGCGCCGCTGGCTCACGCGGCGCGGCCTGAAGGTCACCCTGATCCGCAACGTCACCGACATCGACGACAAGGTGCTGGCCAAGTCGGCCGCCGCCGGCCGGGAGTGGTGGGCGCACGCCGCGCTGTACGAGCGTGTGTTCACCCAGGCGTACGACGCGCTCGGCGTCATCCCGCCCACCTACGAGCCGCGCGCCACGGGCAGCGTGCCCGAGATGGTCGCGCTCATGGAGCGGCTGGTCGAGAAGGGGCACGCCTACACCACCGGCGAGGGCAACGTCTGGTTCGACGTGCACTCGTGGCCCGCCTACGGCGAGCTCACGCGGCAGAAGGTCGAGGACCTGAGCCCCGAGGAGGGTGCCGAGGCGACGGGCGGCGCCGCCGCGGACAAGAGGAACCCGCACGACTTCGCGCTCTGGAAGGCCCCCAAGCCGGGCGAGCCCGAGTCGGCGTCCTGGGACACCCCGTACGGGCGCGGCCGGCCCGGCTGGCACCTGGAGTGCTCCGCCATGGCCCGCCGGTACCTGGGCGAGACGTTCGACATCCACGGCGGCGGCCTCGACCTGCGGTTCCCGCACCACGAGAACGAGCAGGCGCAGTCGCATGCGGCCGGCTACGGGTTCGCCCAGCGCTGGATGCACGTCGCCTGGGTCACCCAGGCGGGCGTGAAGATGTCGAAGTCGCTCGGCAACGGGCTGCTCGTCAGCGAGCTGCTGAAGCAGGCACCCGCCCCGGTCGTGCGCTACGCCCTGGCCGCCGTGCAGTACCGGTCCATGCTCGAGTGGGCGCCCGACACGCTGGACGAGGCCCGCACCACGTGGGAGCGCCTGTCGGGCTTCGTCACGCGCGCCTCGGAGCGCGTGGGTGGCGTGCCGGCCGACGAGGTCGCCAAGGCGGAGGTCCCCGAGGTGTTCGCGGCGGCGATGGACGACGACCTGAACGTGCCCCAGGCGCTCGCCGTCGTCCACGAGCACCTGCGGGCCGGCAACACGGCCCTGGCCTCCGGGACCGACGCCGAGGTCCGCGAGGAGCTCGTGACGCTGCGCGCGATGCTCGACGTGCTGGGCCTGGACCCGGCCGACCCGCAGTGGTCGACGTCGGGCGACGACCGGTACGCGACGGCCCTCGACGGGCTCGTCGCGGCGGAGCTGGAGGCGCGTGCGCAGGCACGCGCCGCGAAGGACTGGGCCACCTCCGACGCGATCCGGGACCGCCTGGCGGCGGCCGGCATCGAGGTCCAGGACTCCGCCGACGGCGCCCGCTGGGCGCTGTCCTGATCTGACGACCGGCCGGTCGCCGACCGGCTGAGAGACGAGAGACACGATGGCAGGCAACTCGAAGCGCGCCGGAGCGGTGCGCAAGGCCGGCTCCAAGAAGGGTGCCCAGGTCGGCACCGGCGGGCACAGCCGCAAGGCGCTGCGGGGCAAGGGCCCCACGCCGAAGGCGGAGGACCGTACCTACCACCCGGCGCACCAGCGCAAGATCGCGGCCGAGAAGCGGGCCGCGACCGCCCAGCGGCGCCCCGGCGCCCCGGGCGGGCGCGGTGCGGGCCGCAAGGGGGCCGGCGCGGCCGAGGTCGTGGCCGGGCGCAACTCCGTGCTGGAGGCGCTGCGCGCCGAGATGCCCGCCGAGGGCATCTACCTGGCCTCGCGCCTGGAGTCCGACGACCGCACGCAGGAGATCCTGGAGATCGCGCACGAGCGCAGCCTCCCCATGTTCGAGGCGTCCCGCCTCGACCTGGACCGGATCACCGACGGCGCCGTGCACCAGGGCGTGGCGATGAAGGTGCCGCCGTACGACTACCGGGACACCGAGGACCTGCTCGACGTCGCCGCCGCGGCCGGCGAGCCGCCGCTGATCGTGGCCCTCGACAACGTCACCGACCCGCGCAACCTCGGCGCCGTGCTGCGGTCCGGAGGGGCGTTCGGGGCGCACGGTGTGCTCGTGCCCGAGCGGCGGGCGGCAGGCGTCACGGCGTCGGCCTGGAAGGTGTCGGCGGGCGCCGCGGCGCGCGTGCCCGTGGCGCGTGCCACGAACCTGGCCCGCGAGCTCGCCGAGCTCAAGAAGGCCGGCTGCTTCGTGGTGGGGCTCGACGCGGGCGGCGACATGCCGGTGGGTGAGCTCGCGTACGCGACCGACCCGCTGGTGCTGGTCGTCGGGTCCGAGGGCAAGGGCCTGTCCCGCCTGGTGCGCGAGGCGTGCGACGCGATCGTGTCCATCCCGATCGCGGCGACCACGGAGTCGCTGAACGCCGCCGTGGCCGCGGGCATCACCCTGTACGAGGTGGCCCGGCAGCGGTCGGCCGCGAGCTAGGGCTCGGGCGCCGTTCCCAGCTCGGCCGGCCCGGGCTCGGCCGTTCCCAGCTCGGCCGGCCCCGGCTCGGCCTCGCCCGGGGTGAGGCCGAGCACGGCGTCCTCGTCCGGGCGGTGGCGCAGCACGTTCTCGACGTACGACCGCGCGGCCTCCGGCAGCGGGATGTCGCGCTGCGCCTGCTGGGAGATGAACCAGCGGTGGTCGAGGATCTCGTGGAAGAGCTGGGCGGGCTCCAGCTTGCGGCGCATCTCGCGTGGCACGGCGTCGATGGTGGGGCGGAACACCTGGCGCACCCAGGCGTGGGCGACGATCTGCTCCGAGTCGTTCTGCCGGTCGGTCGCGGCGCGGTAGCTGTCGAGGTCGTTGAGCAGGCGGCGCGCCTGGTTCTCCTGGACGTCGAGCCCGGTCAGGCGCAGCAGCCGGCGGGAGTGGTGTCCGGCGTCGACCACCTTGGGCTGGATGCGCACGGTGGTGCCGTCGATGTCCGTGGTGATCTCGAGCTCGCCCACGTCGAAGCCGAGGTCGTTGAGCCGCTCGATCCGGGCGGCCACCCGCCAGCGCTCGTCGGCGCCGAACGCCTCCGACCCCGTGAGCGCGTTCCAGAGCTCGTTGTAGCGCTCCACGAGGGCGTCGCCGATGGCGACCTCGTCGACCTCCTCGTCGAGCAGCTCGCCCGCCGCGAGGTCCATGAGCTCGCCGATGATGTTGGTGCGCGCCAGGTCGACGTCGTAGTTCCGCTGGCCGTCGGTGAGGCGGCGGTGCATGTCGCCGGTCTCGGCGTCCACCAGGTAGGCGGCGAACGTCTCGGCGTCGCGCCGGAAGAGGGTGTTGGAGAGCGACACGTCGCCCCAGTAGAAGCCCACGAGGTGCAGGCGCACCAGCAGCACCGCGAGGGCGTCGATGAGGCGCGTGGCGGTGTCGGGGCGCAGGTCCTGGCTGAACAGGGCGCGGTAGGGCAGCGAGAACGACAGGTGCTCGGTGACGAGCACGGCCTCCAGCCGCTCGCCGTCGGGCGCCCGGCGGCCGGTGATGACGCCCACGGGCACCACCGAGGGCACCTCGATGCGGTGGAGCTGGCGCAGCAGCTCGTACTCGCGGTAGGCGACGGTCTCGCCGATCTCCTTGATGGCGATGACGCGCCCGCCGTGGTTCACGAAGCGGACGATGTGCCGCGAGATGCCCTGGGGCAGCGCCGCCAGGACCTCGTCCGGCCAGTCGATCAGCGGTACGTCCCACGGGAGGTCCAGCAGCGCGGGGTCGGGTGCGACCGCGGTGATCTGGAGGTTGTGCTGGGGCATGGGCACCATTCTGAACGACGGGACCGCCGGTGCGGTTCGCTGGCGCGAGATAGAACTGTGGCGAGATAGAACTGTGGCGAGATAGAACGCCGGCTCTTGCTAGCGTTCTATCTCGCCACGGTTCTACTTCGCCACGGTTCTACTTCGCCACGGTTCTACTTCGCCACGGTTCTATCTCGGCGAAGGGGGGTGGGTCAGCCCAGGCGCTCGCCCGACGTGGCGGAGAAGACGTGGGAGTGTCCGGCCTGGATCGACACGGAGATGACGTCGCCCTTGTCCGGCACGCCGCGGGGGTCGATGCGGACGATGACCTGGTTGGTGTCGCCGGCCGAGAGGTCCACGTCGGCGGCGTCGCCCTTGAGGGAGCCGTAGACGAACGCGTCCGAGCCGAGCTCCTCGACGAGGTTGACCTCGACCTCGAAGGATCCGGGGGTGCCGGAAGAGACCACGTCCAGGGACTCGGGCCGGAACCCGAGGGTGACCTTGCCGTTGTCGCCGTCGGGGATCGCGGAGGCGATGGAGCGCTCCAGCGGGACGCTGGCCGAGCCGACCTTGACCGAGCCGTCCTTGACGTCGAAGGTGCCGATGTTCATCGCGGGGGAGCCGATGAACCCGGCCACGAACACGTTGGCCGGCCGGTCGTACATCTCCCGGGGGGTGCCGACCTGCTGCAGGATGCCGCCGTTGAGGACCGCGATCCGGTCACCCATCGTGAGGGCCTCGGTCTGGTCGTGGGTCACGTAGACCGTGGTCACGCCCAGGCGGCGCTGCAGGGAGGCGATCTGGGTGCGGGTCTGCACGCGCAGCTTGGCGTCCAGGTTGGACAG
>NZ_JAMTCS010000013.1 GCF_024171955.1 Promicromonospora thailandica
CCCGGACCTGATGGTGTACCTGACCGCTCTGGTGCCGATGGCTCAGGGTGTGCAGGCCTACGCCCAGCTGGACGCGCACGCCCGGGCGGCTAAGGCCGCGGGGGATGGGCGGGGTGTGGGGCAGATCATGGCCGACACCCTGGTGGAGCGGGTCACCGGGCGGGGCGAGGGTGGGGCGGGGGAGGTGCCGGTGACGGTGAACCTGCTGGTCTCGGACCAGACCCTGCTGGCCAGTGGTAACCACCCAGGAATCCTGGTCGAGGGTGGCCCGCTGGGGGCGGGTGTGGTTCCGGGTCCGGTGGTGCGCAACCTGGTCGCGCACGGGATGGATGCGGGCGCGGCGTGGTTGCGGGGCATCTACGTCGACCCGCGGGGTCGGTTGGTGGCCACGACGTCCGCCGCCCGGTTCCATCCGCCGGGGTTGAGTGCGTTGTTGCGGGCCCGGGAGCAGGGCGTGTGTGCCACGGCGTGGTGTGACGCGCCGGTACGGCACCTGGATCATGTGACCCCGCACGCCCAGGGTGGCCCGACCGGTCTGGACAACGGGCAGGGCCTGTGTCAGCGGTGCAACCACGTCAAGCAGGCACCGGGCTGGTCCCAGAAGAGCGTCACGGTGCACGGGCGGCACGGGGTGGAGACCCTGGCCCCGACCGGGCACCGGTACCTGGCCGTGGCACCCCGACCACCCCAACCATTGCGGGCAGTAGACCTTGATGCTGCCACCGTCCCGACCCGGGCCGAGGGGGACACCGGCATGCCCGCTGGCGACGTCCAGGTGGATGGGGCATCGAGCACCGGCGCGGCGGCCGACGGTGAGGTGCCTGCGGTCGGTGAGCGGGTCCCGGGCTGGACGCCGGCGGTGGGGGTCACTGGTCCAGTGGTGGGCAGGGTGCCGCGTAGCCGGTACCAGATCGGGTGCCACACCCGGTCCGAGCGGGCCACGGTCGCCTACCGCCCCAGCCCGACACCCCCGAACACCCGAACAGCACCAGCACCCCGGCCGGCACCCCGGCCACCCGGCCGGGCACCCCGGCGCGCCCGCCGCGCCGACCTCACCTGGGCCCACCCCACCGGCTGACCCGGCAGGCGCCCGGCCGCGTACCGGTCGGCGTACTCCGCCCCGGGCGGGACCACGGTGATGACGTCGATCAGCACGCCGTCCGGCGCGCCCACGACGAAGTGCCGCTGACCGAACGCCTCCGTACGCAGCAACAACGGCAGCAGCCCGGTCAGACCGGGTCGGTGAACGACACCGGCTTGCCGGCAGCTCGGGCGTAAGCGATCTCCCTGCGCGTGGAGTCGCCGACGTACCCACCGGGGTTGACCACCAGGACCCGGTCGGCCAGGTCGATCTTGCGCAGGTGGAGCGCGTCCACGACCGCCTTCTGCTCGGGGGTGACCGGTCCGTCGACCTCGCCCGGCGCCAGGACGATGACGCCGGCGAAGGTCAGGTCACGGTTCGCCGCGCGCAGCTCGTCCACGAACCGGGCCGAGCCGCAGAGGCAGACGATCTCAGGTCGGTCGGTCACCCGACGACAGAAGCCGGGTCAGGCGGCGATCTCCGGGGCCAGCGCGTACGCGATCACCGTGACCGAGTTGTTGAAGGCGTGCACCACCACGCCCGGCCACACCGAGCCGCTGCGCCTGCGGAGCTCGGCGGTGATGAGCCCGACCACCAGGGCAGCGGGGAGCACCACGTTGATCCCGTGCAGCAGGGCGAAGATGACGGCGCTGCCCACCGTGGCGATCACAGGGCCGTAGCGGAGCAGGCCGGTCGTCACCACTCCGCGGAAGAGGAGCTCCTCACCGATGGGCGTGAGCACCGCCAGCCCGATCGCCGTCACCACCAGGAACCCGAGACCGCCGCTCGCCCCCTCGGCATAGCCGGCCTGGGTGTCCGTCGGGACGTCGAACAGCCACATGAACAGCGGCACGAGCGCGCCCTTGGCGAGCAGGGCGACGGCGCCGCCCGCCACCCCGATCCAGATCCAGCCGGGTGTCGTGCGCCGGACGCCGAACTCGCCCCAGGGCCGGCGTCGTACCGCGGCCGCGGCCACGAAGGCGATGGTGCCGGCGACGCCCGAGAGGCACGCCAGGAACGCCCCGCCCGCGGGTCCCGTGAGATCGAACGAGTCGGGGAGGACCAGGGGCAGGCCGATGCCGACCACGGCCATCACGGCGATGCCGACGACGATCTCGGTCCAGCCCGGCCGGACGGTCCGGGCACTCGTCCCCGGTGTGAGTTCAGCTGTCATGCCCCGAGTACAGACCGTGTTCCAGGGACAGGGTCAACCGCTGTTGCATCCTTCGATGGAACCCGCGCGCTTCGGTCCTTTGCCCGGCGCGGGCCGGGGGCCCGCGTCCGTAGCGTCGTTGCACGTCAGCACAGCTACGACGAAAGAAGTCGACCATGACCTCCCTCGCTGAGGCACCAGCCCGGCCGGGTCTGCGCGGACTGATCGCGCGCCGCCCCGTCACGGTGTTCTTCGTGCTCGCCAACCTGGCGAGCTGGTTCGCCTGGACGCCCTACATCATGTCGCGCCACGGCCTGGGCATCTGGGACTTCGAGTTCGCCGGCGGCGCGCTCGGCTCCCAGCTCCTGGGTGTGCTGCCCGGCGCCTACCTCGGCCCCATCGCCTCCGCGCTCCTCGTCACGGCCGTGGCCGACGGGCGTGCGGGCCTGCGCGAGTGGGCCGGCCGCCTCTGGCGCTGGCGCGTCTCGTGGCGCTGGTACGTCGGCATCCTGCTCGGCGTCCCTGCCGCGTTCATCCTGGCCACCCTGTTCGTGGGCGGCGAGGCGCAGGTGCCGTCGCTCATGGTCCTCGCGGCGTTCGTGCCCGGCCTCCTGCTGCAGATGATCACCACGGGCCTGGCCGAGGAGCCGGGCTGGCGCGACTTCGCCCTTCCCCGGCTGCAGCGGTCGGTCGGCCCGCTCGGCGCCGCCGCGATCGTCGGCCCCCTGTGGGGGCTGTGGCACCTGCCGCTGTTCCTCACGCAGTGGGGCGGCGGACCGGGCGTCGAGTGGTACCGCCCGCTCGAGTTCATCACCTTCTGCATCGCATTCAACGTCGTGATGATGTGGGTCTTCAACCGCACCGGCCAGAGCCTGCCCCTGGCGATGCTGCTGCACGTCAGCGTCAACAACTTCGCCTCGGTGGTCTGGAGCGACATGTTCCCCGGGCTGCACACCGACTACATCCAGCACGCCATCCTGGTCGGGTCGTCCGTCGCGGCGGCGATCCTGCTGGTGACCACGCGGGGCCGCCTCGGTTACGACAGGGTGGTCACCCGGTGAGGTGGCGCTGGGTCGACCGTGAGATCGACCGCCTCGACCCCGACGTGGACTGGGAGCGCATGATCTCCCTCCACGTCGGGCACCAGGTCCCGGTGCTCGGGCTGGCCATGATGGTCTACCCGGGCACCATGCGGATGATGCAGCCGGCGGCGGGCGCCGAGACGCTCGCCGCCACCGGCAAGCTCGTGCGGCACCGGGACCGGCGGTTCGACGACGGGAACCAGTACCTGACGGCCTGGCTGGTCGACGGCGTCTCGAGCGCCGCCGGCCGCCGGGCCAGCGAGCGGCTCAACCGGGTCCACCACGCCGCCGACCGGGCCACGCCGCACCTGCCCGGCAACTTCGACCGGCTCGACGACTTCGTCTACCCGCTGGTGCTCCTCGCCACGTCGGAGGACCGGCTGCGGACGTCGCTGGGCTTGCCTCCGACCGGCGAACGCATGAAGATCGCCTGGCACCGTTGGGCGCAGACGCTCTTCCGGCACCTGGAACGCGCGTCCGGACCGCTGGCGGACGAGGCGTTCCCGGAGGACTGGCACGCGATGACGGAGTTCGCCATGACGTTCGACGCCCGGCCCTACGAGCCGACCCCGGCCGGCCACCGGGTCGCGGCCGCCATGTCCGACCATTTCGCCGCCCGCTGGTTCCCGGCGCCGCTGCGCTGGTTCGGCCGCGACCTGACGCGTTACCTCGTCGGCGAGCGCGTCGCGCGGCTGCACCGGATCGGCTGGCCGAGTCCCTGGCGCGTGCGGCTCGTCCGCCTCGCGCTGCGGTCCGCGTTCCGCGCCCAGGCGGTGCTGCCCGACTACCGCACGCCCCTGCCGGTCCGGCTCCGCCGGGTCCGGGAGCGGCGGCTCTCCCGGAGGACACGATGAGTACGAGCACGGGTGAGGGCCGGCTGTCGGACGTCGCCGTGGCCCTCGGCTGCTGGGTGGGCGCGACGGCGCTGCTGGTCGGCGTCGGCCACGCCGTGGCCCTCGACGACGCGGGCGACGTCGTGACCCCCGGCTTCGGGCAGGGCGCCTGGTGGTGGACCCTCGGGGCACTGACCCTGCAGGCCGCCCTGCTCCTGTGCGGCCGCCGCTTCCCGCGGGCGACTCTGGTCGCCGTCGCAACCGTCGTCCCCGTGCTGGCGTTCCTCGGCGCGGGGGACGCGACCAGCTTCGGCGCGCTGGCCGTGATCATCGCGGCCTACGCGGTGACGGTGCGGTCCGGAGCCGTCGAGGCGGCGCCCGCGCTGCTGTCGGCGGTCGCGCTCGTGGGCCTGGGCAGCACCCTCGGCGCGCTGTTCACCGGGGCCCAGGCGGGCCTGGCCTGGGGGACCGGCCTCCTCCAGGCCGTGTCCGTCGTCGGGGTGCCCGCCGTCGTCGCCGTGTTCGTGCTGGCCCGCCGGGAGGCCCGCGCGGCCCAGGCCGACCGGCTCGCGGCCCTGGGCCGCGAGCACGAGGCGCTGGTCCAGGTCGCGCTCTCCCGCGAGCGCATGGCGATGGCCCGCGAGCTGCACGACATCGCCGCACACCACCTGACCGGCATCGCGGTGATGACCGGCGTGCTGGAGCGGCAGATCGACGTCGCGCCCGACGACGCCAAGGCCGCCGTGCGCCAGGTGCGGTCGCAGAGCACCGCGATGCTGCGCGAGATGCGGGGCCTGGTGGGTCTGCTGCGCGACCCCGGCGCGGGCCCCGAGGAGCGGACGCGCGGCGTGGAGACCCTCTCGGGCATCCCGGCCCTGGTCGACGCCGCCGCCGAGGCGGGCACCGACGCGCACCTGCGGGTGCACGGGACGCTCGACACGTCCGTCGCCGTCGGCCCGCTGGCGCAGCTCGCGGCCTACCGGACGGTGCAGGAGTGCCTGTCCAACGCCGCCCGGCACGCCCCGGGCGCCCGGTGCGACGTGGAGGTCGACCTGCGCGACCCCGCGCACGTCGTCGTCACGGTCCGCAACGGGGCGCCCCGACGGGCGCCGTCCGCGCACGGTTCGGGCGGGTTCGGGCTCGTGGGCATGCGGGAGCGTGCCGAGCTCACCGACGCGCGCCTCACCTACGGCCCCACCGACGACGGCGGCTGGCTGGTCACCTTGACGATCCCCACCGAAGCCGACACCGTGAGCGCACGCAGGAACGGCACGACGAACGACGAGGAGCCCACGCGGTGATCGAGGCAGTGATCAAGGCAGTGGTGGCCGACGACCAGCCGCTCGTCCGGGCGGGCCTCACGGCCATGCTCGACATGGAGGCCGACATCGAGGTGGTGGGCACGGCGTCGGACGGCACCGAGGCCGTGGAGGTCGCCCGCCGCACCCGGCCCGACGTCGTCTGCATGGACATCCGCATGCCCGGCCTCGACGGCATCGAGGCCACCCGGCAGCTCTGCGGCCCCGGCGTGCCCGACCCGATCCCCGTGCTGATCCTGACCACGTTCGACATCGACGACTACGTGTTCGGTGCGCTCGAGGCCGGGGCGTCCGGGTTCCTGCTCAAGGACGCCGAGCCGGATTCGGTGGTCGCGGCCGTGCGGTCCGTGGCGGCCGGCCAGGGCACCCTGGACAGCTCCGTCACCAAGCGGGTGCTGAGCGAGGTCGTCACCCGGCGCCGCACCCAGCCCGTCACCGCGGCCCGCGCCACCGACCTGCTCACCCCGCGCGAGGTCGACATCCTGCTGCGCCTCGCCGAGGGCCTCTCCAACGAGGAGATCGCCCGGGCCCTCTACCTCGAGGTCTCGACCGTGAAGTCGCACCTCGCGCGGATGATGCCCAAGCTGGGCGTCCGCTCACGCCTCCAGGCGGCCGTCTGGGCCTATCAGAACGGCCTGGCCCAGCCCGGCGCCTGACCCCAGCACCCGGGCCAGCTTGTCGGCGTCCTCCGACCCCGGGTCCGGCACCAGGACGACCATCATCAGGTGCTCGGCACCGTTGATGCTCAGCCGCTCGCGGTTCACGGTCAGCTCGCCGACGCGGGGGTGGACGACGCGGACGGGCGAGCCCCACTGCCCGCGCACCTCGTGCCGGGCCCAGAGCCGGCGGAACAACCCGCTGGCCTGCGTGAGCTCGTCCACGAGGGCCGTCAGGCGCGGGTCGTCGACGTCGCCACCCACCGCCTGGCGCAGGTTCGCCACGAGGCACTCCGAGTAGTCCGCCCAGTCGGGGAACAGGGCCTGCACCTCCGGGTCCACGAACATGTCCCGGAGCTGGTTGTGCCCCGCGTCGAGGTGGGGGGAGAGCGCCCGGGCGAGGTCGTTCGCCGCGACGACGTCGAAGTAGCGGTCCTCGACGTAGGCCGGCTGGGCGAGCGAGCCCAGCAGCGCCAGGGCGCCGGGCGGCAGGGTCGCGTGGTGCGGGCGCGGCGGCCGGGGAGCGTCCTCCACCAGGCTGCGCAGGTGGGCCACGTGGGTCTCGTCGAGCCGCAGCACGCGCGCGAGCGCGGCGATGACCTGGGGTGACGGGTTGCGGTCGCGGCCCCGCTCCAGCCGCAGGTAGTAGTCGGCACTGATGCCCGCGAGCATCGCGACCTCCTCGCGCCGCAGCCCCGGCACCCGCCGCACGCCACCCTCGGGCAGGCCCACCTGCTGCGGCGTGACCTGCTCGCGCCGGGCCCGCAGGTAGGCACCGAGCGCGTTGCCGGAGGGGGGTCCTGCGAGACCCCTGTCTCGACGGGGCTCTGTCTCGGTCGGTGTGCGCTGCATAACCTCCTCAACGGTCCGCACGGACCTCGTATTTCGTATCGGCTCGCAGCACGCGAGGAAGGCAGGCGCATGACCGTCACACTGATCACCGGGGCCAACAAGGGCATCGGCCGCGAGACCGCCCGGCAGCTCGTGGAGCTGGGGCACGACGTCTACGTCGGCGCGCGGGACGTCGGGCGCGGCGAGCAGGCCGCGCGGGAGGTGGGCGCGCGCTTCGTGCAGCTCGACGTCACCGACGACGCCTCGGTGCGCGGCGCCCTCGCGGCGATCGACGCCGAGCAGGGCCGGCTCGACGTCCTGGTGCACAGCGCGGGGTTGCTCGGGGACGGCGACGTCGACGCGGACAAGGCGCTGCGCGTGTTCGACACCAACGCGGTGGGCGTCGTCCGCGTCACCGAGGCGGCGCTGCCGCTGCTGCGCCGGTCCGCCAGCCCCAACGTGGTGACGCTGTCCAGCAGCGCGGGGTCGTTCTGGGCCGTGACCAACCCCGACCGGCTGGAGCACCAGCTGCCGACCCTGCTCTACTCCGCGTCGAAGGCGGCCGCGACCATGCTCACCGTCCGCTACGCGCAGGCGGAGCCCGGCATCCGGTTCAACGCCCTGGAGCCCGGCACCACGGCGACCGACATGACCGCGGCCTTCGGCATCGGCCGCCCGGTACAGGAGACCGCCCGGTTCGTGGTGCGGTGGGCGACGCTCGGCGCCGACGGGCCGACCGGCACCTTCCAGGACGAGACCGGCGAGCTGCCCTGGTAGATCAGGCCGGGTAGATCAGCCCGGGTAGATCAGCCGCCGTACGACTCCGCGAGGTCTGCGACGTCGTGCGCGTACGACACCGAGCGGTTGTACGCGCCGAGTGCGGCCGTCCACCCGTCGTCCGAGGTGACGTCGCCGCCCGTGGCGCACAGGTAGCGGGCGGCGGTCAGGGCGGCGTCGTCGATCTGGTGCGGGTCCGCCCGGCCGTCCAGGTTCCCGTCCTGGGCGTGCTCGCCCCACGTGGTCGGGATGAACTGCATGGGGCCGACGGCGCGGTCCCACTCGACGTCGCCGTCCAGCACGCCGCCGTCGGTGTCGAGGATCTCCATGACACCCTCCCGGCCGTCCAGGGGGATGCCGACGATCGGCGGGCGCACGGTCCCGTCGGCCCAGGCGCGTGCCCCCAGGTAGCTGCCGTGCACCGACTCGACCGCGCCGATCCCGGCGAGCGTGTTCCAGCCCAGGCCGCATCCCTCGTCGGCCTGCGCCAGCCGGAGCGCGGCGCCCGCGTACGCGGCCAGCGCGCGCCGGGGGATGCCGGTGCGCGCCGCGGTGTCGCGGAGCCAGCCCGGGTCCGCGAGCTCGGCGAGCGGCGTCTCCGCGGCGGCGTCGGGGCTCGCGTCGGGCAGCAGCTGCTGCGGGGCGGGCGGGTAGTCGAGCTCGAGAACGGACGGCCAGCTCCGCTCCGCCGGGCCGCAGCCCGACAGGAGCAGCACGGCGGCGAGGGCGGGGGCCCAGGACGTTGCTCTCACGGTCACTCCGAGGTCGACGACGTCGAGCGACCGCCCCCTCGGTGCTCGCTGGTCCAGAGACTACGGGGTGCGACCGGATGATCCGGTCGCACCCCGACGACGCCTGCAAGACCTCCCGGAAACGTCCTCGGGGTGCCTATTCGGTGTCTGTCTCCGGCGCCTCCCCCGCGAGGGTCAGGTAGACCTCGCGGCGTGCGGTGCCGAGCAGCGCGGCGACGGCCGCGACCTGCTCCGGGCTGCCGGTACGGGCCACCTGCTCGACGGCGTCGGCCAGGGCGCGCAGCTCGTGCCGCAGCTCGCGGCCGTGGCCGCGCCCGACCTGCTCCCACGGGGTGCCGAGCTCGTCCCGGTGCTCCTCGACGTAGGCGGTGCCCGCGTCGGTCAGTGTGGCGAGCTTGCGGCCGCCCTCCTCGGACAGGAGCACGAGGCCCTCGTCCGCGAGCAGGGACAGCGCGGGGTAGACGGCGCCGGCGCTCGGCCGCCAGCGGCCGTCCGTCCGCTCGGCCAGCTCGCCGATGATCTGGTAGCCGTGCATGGGCTGCTCCGACAGGAGCAGCAGGATCGCGGCGCGGATCTCGCCGCGCCCGGCGCGGCGGGGGCCGCGCGGACCCCGGTGCCCGCCGCGACCGCCGTGGCCGTGCGGGCCGAAGCCGCCGCGGGGACCGAAGTCGCCGTGGCGCTCGCGGGTGTACTCGTCCGGGATGCCGATCAGCGCGGGCCGCAGGCCGGGGACGAAGATCGGGATGTCGACGGCGCGACGGCCGCGGTTCCGGGTGTGGTTCTGGGTGTGGTCATGGGTACGCATGGGTGTGTCTCCTTGATGCTGTGGCGGCGGGGCGAGGCGGTGCGCGGTCGCGCACGGCGGCGTCTCGTACTCCTGCCGGTCGGGAGCGTCCTGCTCGACCGACGTTCCAAAGATAGATCAAAGATATATCGTTACGCAACCCCTCCGGGCGAACCGGGGGTCACAAATTTTTCGCCCTGTCCGAAACTCGGGGGTGAAGTGCTGTGACTTCCCCTCTCGCCGTGCGTCTCAGGGTCATGACGGATACGACAGGAACAGTGACGACGCCCACGACCGACGACGCTCAGGGATCCACACGCCGTATCCGCGGAGGACGAACCGCGGGCGGCGCCCTGGTGGCGCTCGACATCGACGGCACCCTGCTGTGCGCACGGGCCGCCGTGCCGGAGGTGACCGTCGCGGCGGTCGCCGCGGCGCGGCTCGCGGGGCACCACGTGGTGCTCGCCTCCGGCCGATCGCTCGTGGGGGTGCTGCCGGTCGCCCGCTGCCTGGGCATCGACGCGGGCTGGGTGGTGGCGTCCAACGGTGCCGTCGTCGCGCACCTCGACGCGTCCCGGCCGGGTGGCTACGAGCTCGACACGGTGCACACCTTCGACGTGGAGCCGGTGATCCGGCGCGCCCGCGTGCTCGTGCCCGGCGTGCAGGTGGGGGTCGAGGAGATCGGCTGGGGGTACCGGGTCACCCGCCTCTTCGACCCGGCCCTGGTGAACGGGGAGCAGCGGCAGGTGCCCGACGCCGAGCTGTGGGACGTGCCCGCCACCCGCCTCATCCTGCGCGGCGACGGTGCGGCGCACCTGGTGGAACCCCTGCGGGCCCTCGGGGTCACCGCCGTGCCCGCGGCGCCCGACTGGGTCGACGTCACTCCGCAGGACCTGAGCAAGGCGACGGCGCTCGAACGCGTGCGAAAGCATCTCGGCGTCGACCCGGCCCGGACCGTCGCGGTGGGTGACGGCGTCAACGACCTGGAGATGATCGCGTGGGCGGCGCGCGGCGTGGCCATGGGCCACGCCCCGGCCGCGCTGCGCGACGCCGCGGACGAGGTGACCGGCACCATCGAGGAGCACGGCGTGGTCGCGGTGCTGCGCAGCCTCGGCGCCGGTCAGCGTGCGGCCGGCGGGGCCTCCCAGCGGTAGCGCAGGGAGACCATCCGGAGCGCGAACACGAGCACCGCGACGGCCCAGGCCGCGACCAGGCCGAACCAGTCCAGCCAGGAGGTGAGCGCCGTGAGCCCGGCCCCGATCAGGGCCGGGATGGCGTAGAGGCCGCGGGCACGGAAGATCTGCGGCACGTCGTTGGCGACGACGTCACGGATGACGCCGCCGCCGACGGCGGTCACCACGCCCAGGATCGACGCCGCCGCGTGGTTCATGCCCGCGTCCAGCGCCACCAGTGTGCCCGTGACCGAGAACAGGGCCATGCCCGCGGCGTCGAACGTGAGCAGCACGTCGTGGAAGCGCTGCACCACGTGGGCGAAGAAGTAGACCACCACGGCGGCGACCACCGGGGGCACCAGGTAGACGGGGGAGTCGAAGGCACGCGGCACGCCGACGTCGAGGATGACGTCGCGCAGGATGCCGCCGCCCAGGCCCACGCAGGTGCCCAGCAGCAGGGAGCCGACGATGTCGAAGCTGCGCCGCTGCGCGAGCAGGGAGCCGGACACGGCGAAGAAGAACACGCCCAGCAGATCAGGGACGAGCTGCGTCCACGCCACGTCCGGCTCCTTTCCTGCGTACCTGCGCACACTCTGGCAGACGCCGGCGTGCGCGGCCCGTCACGCCGCGGCCGCCGCCGCGAAGCGGGCGACCAGGTCGCAGACCTCGGCCGGCTCGAAGATCTGGCGGCCCAGGAGCAGGGCGGCCTCGGGGCGGTCGTGCTCGGCGCACCGGGCCCGCACCTCCGCGGCCTCGTAGAGGTCCAGCGACGCCCTGAGGTTCGACGCCCGGCCCGCCCGGACGAAGGCGGCCGCGGGGGCGAGGCCGTCGAAGAAGACCCAGCGGTCGTCCAGCTCCACGGCTGCCCCGCGGCAGATGTGCACCCCGGAGGCCTCGAGGGCGGCGGGCAGCGCCGGATGGTCGACGACGGCGGTGTACTCGCGCCGTGCCGGAGTCGTCCGGGCGTCCCAGGTGCCGGTGTCCTGGCCGTACGCCCGGCAGACGGACGTGACGGGTGTGGTGGAGGTCGTCAGAGGCATATCGATCCTTCACGTAATATTGCCCGTGTTCGCGGGCATATGGGCGGAATATGCATGCAGATACATGCATTTCCGGTCGTATGTCACCCAGCGCGCGGAGCGATTCGGGGGGTGCTCCGCCCGGGGTCGCCGGCCTAGCCCGCGGTCGCCACGGCCTGCGGCACGAGGCGGGTCCAGTCCACCGAGGAATGCAGCATCTCGGTCAGTCCAATACGTTCGACGGGTATTTTCGCATCACGAATTGAATGTTCGAGATCGGCGTTCCACGTATCCGTCGTGGCGAGCACGATCCGCGCCGAGAAAGGCGCTTTGTTCGACACCGCCAGAAATGGCCCCACCTCGGCCGCCGACAAAGGGGTGGCCGGGTCGTGGAACGCGCAGCGCACAGCCACCAGGCGCGCGGTGCCCTCCTCGCGTGCCACCAGGTCGATGCCGCTGCCGGGACCCTGGTGGGCGGGCCATTCGTCCCACGACCACACCGCGTCGTACGCGGCGGTGCACTCCTCGTCGGTGCGCAGGAATGCCTTCATCAGGTCCTCGAACTTCTCGTTCCGGTCCGACTCGGAGTCGGACCGGAACATGTAGTCGTCGAGGAGGTCCTCGAGTGCGGTCATATCGGCATTCTGTCAAGAAGTTCCGGCGACCGCTCACCGGGCCTCAGATATTCAGCACCCGCCGGGCGTTGTCCGCGTAGAGGCCCGGCAGCAGGTGCGCCGGCAGCGCCGCCCCCGCGATCTGCCAGCGGCCCTGCGGGGGCACCTCGTCGCCCGGCGCGTAGTCGAAGCTCTCGTCGTCCGTCTCCAGGAACCGGAAGTGCACCTCAAGCTGCTCGACCGACAGCGGGTAGGCGTCGGTGCCGAACAGCACGCGGTCGGGGAAGGCCTCGACGAGCCGCCGGAACCGCCGGGGCTGGCGGCCGAGCTCGCCGAGGCGGCCCGCGATGTCGACCACGAGGTTGGGCGCGACGCGCAGCAGCGACTCGACGCGGTCGAGGTCCTCGGCCACGCAGCCCACGTGCGCGCCGATGTAGCGGGTGCCCGGCGTGGCCACGAGCAGCCGCTCGAACGCGTCGATCAGGTCGTCGAAGGCCGGGTAGCGACCGCGGTCGGCGAACGACCAGTCGGGCTGGCCCGCCAGCTCGTCGAACCGCTCGTTGTGCTCGTCCAGCGGGTCGAAGAACGCCCGGGGGTCGGCGACGTGCACGAGGGCCGGCAGCCCCAGCTCGCCCGCCAGGGCCAGCACGCCGACCACCCGCGGGTCGTCCGGGAGCACGAGCTCGCCGTCCGGCCCCCGGACCGTGAGGCCCACGTTCTTCCACACCTTGACGCCGCGGGCGCCGCGCGCGGCGCTGTCGCGGAGCTGGTCGGCGATCTCGCGCTCGCCGCCCGGCCGGGCCAGGAGGGTCCAGTCGACCTGGCAGAACGTGACGAAACGGCCGGGGTGCGCACGGTCGTAACGGTCGAGGTTGGCGTCGAGCTCCTCGCCCCACAGCCCGTCGAGGTTGACGACGGTCTCGATGCCGGCGCCGTCCATCATCGCCAGCAGCGCGTCGACGTCGGGCGTGCACCAGTCCTGCGTGAGCCAGCGGCCGAGGTGGTTGTGCACGTCCACGGCGGGTACCGCCGCGCGGCGCACACGGGTGACGGGCACCGAGACGCGGGGCCGCGGCTTCCAGTCGACGAGCCGGAGGTCCGGCACGGTGATCCCGGACGGGCCACCGGCGCCCAGCGGGTCGGGAGCGTGGGTCATGACTGCCTCCTGGAGGGAAAGTGATCGTGCCGTCCACGAGGATCGGGCACGCGTGCACGGATTGCCGACTTGTTACGCGATTCAATCAGTCAGAATGATCGAATCCGCCAGTCTTGGTGACTGGCGCGCAACTGTCGAGCACCATGGGCGGCGACGGCGCCTACCGGCGCACCGCACGACGACAGGAAGCGCACGTGAGCATCAGCACCACCACCGAGCGTGAGATCCGCAGCCAGCCCGAGGTCTGGGCCCGCGCCGCCGCGGCGGCCGCCGACGGCGCGCAGGTGCTTGGCCGCCCGGGAGAACGCGTCCTGGTGCTCGGCTGCGGCACCAGCGCGTTCGTGGCCGAGTCCCTCGCCGTGCTGCGCGAGCGCGCCGGGCAGGGCGAGACCGACGCCGCCTACGCGTCCGAGTGGACGCCGGGCCGCGGCTACGACCGCGTGGTCGTGATCAGCCGCTCGGGTACCACGAGCGAGGTGCTCGAGGCGCTCGGCAAGGTGCCGGAGGGTACCCGCACGAGCGCCGTCGTCGGCGTCGCGGGCACGCCCGTGGCCGAGGCGGCGGACGAGGTGCTCGTGCTGGACTTCGCCGACGAGGAGTCGGTGGTCCAGACCCGGTTCCCCACCGCGGTGCTCGTGCTCGCGCGCACCGGGTTCGGCGAGGACCTGACCGCCGCGACCGAGCAGGCCCGCGCCGCGCTCGACGCCCCGCTGCCGGTCGACGTGACGGCCTTCGAGCACTTCGTGTTCCTCGGCCGGACGTGGACCTACGGCCTGGCCCAGGAGGCCGCGCTCAAGATCCGCGAGGCCGCGCAGGCCTGGTCCGAGTCCTACCCGGCCCTCGACTACCGCCACGGCCCCGTGGCGGTCGCGGGGGAGCGGAGCCTCGTGACCCTCTTCGGCGACGCCGACCCGGTGCTCACCGCCGACATCGAGCGCACCGGCGCCACCGTCCGGCACGACGACCTCGACCCCCTGGTCCAGCTCGTGCAGGCACAGCGCCTGGCCGTCGAGGTCGCACGGTCGCGCGGGCTGGACGCGGACACCCCCCGCCACCTCACGCGGTCGGTCGTGCTCGGCTGACCCCAACACCCCACCCCCCGTAGAAGAACGCAGAGAGACGAGGACGACCCATGCTGCGTCATCACCCCCTCAGGAGCGGCGCCCTCGGCGCCGTCAGCCTCCTCGTGACCACGGCCCTGCTCACCTCGTGCTCGTCGGGCACGCAGGGCGCCACGACCCTCGACAAGGACGCCGACGTCACGCTCACCTGGTGGACCGGTCAGGCCGACCAGGCCCAGACCATCCTCACCGGGCTGGCCGAGGAGTTCGAGCAGGAGCACCCCAACGTCACCATCGAGGTGTCCTCGGGCGCGCCGTCGACCGAGGACCTGCTCCAGAAGCTGTCCTCGTCGTTCGCCGGCGGCACCTACCCGGACATCTCCTACGCGTTCGGTTCCTGGGCGAGCGAGCTCGCCGAGTCGGAGCGCACGCTCGACATCACCGACCAGGTGTCCGACCCCGCCGTCGGCTGGGAGGAGTTCTCCGGGGCGGCCCGCGCGACGGCGCAGCCGACGGGCGAGGCGACCATCGGCTTCCCCGCGGTGGTGGACAACATCTCCCTCATCTACAACAAGACCGTCTTCGACGCGGCCGGTGTCGAGTACCCGACCGAGGACTGGACCTGGGACGACTTCCGGGCCGCGGCCAAGGAGCTCACCGACCCCGCCACGACGACGTACGGGTACGGCTACTCGGTCTCCGGCTCGGAGGAGACCACCTGGCAGTTCTGGCCGCACCTGTGGCAGAACGGCGGCGAGATCCTCGACGAGTCCGGCACGCAGGCGACGTTCGACTCGGAGGCCGGCGTCGAGGCGCTGACCCTGCTGCGCGACATGGCGGTCGAGGACGAGTCGGTGTACCTGGACCAGACCGACACCAAGTTCGGCCAGATCTTCGCGAGCGACCAGATCGGCATGATCACCTCGGGCCCGTGGTCGCTGTACGACCTGCAGACGGCGGGCACGGAGTACGGCGTCGTGCCGCTGCCGGGGACCGACGGCGACCACACCACGATCTCGGGCGCCGACCTGTGGGTGCTCTTCGACCACCAGGACGCCAACCGCGAGTACTGGGCGTACGAGTTCACGAAGTGGCTCACCGACCCGGAGCAGGACGTGCGCTGGAACGTCGCCTACGGCAACCTGCCGCTGCGCGAGAGCGAGATCGACTCGCCGGAGTTCCAGGAGCAGGTCGAGGCGATGCCCGGGCTGGACGTCATGGCCGCCAACAGCGCGAACGCCACCATCCCGCGGCCCACCTTGCCCGGGTACGTGAACCTGTCGGAGGCGATCGGCACCGCGATCTCCGAGGTGCTGCAGGGTCAGGGCGAGCCGGCCGAGGCCCTCGAGCGGGCCGCCGACGAGGCGACGGCCGCGCTGGCGGACAAGTGAGCCCGGGCCGCCGCGTCCGGGAGGGGCTGACCGGCTGGGGGTTCGTCGCCCCCGCGACCCTCATCGTCCTGGGTCTGTCGATCTTCCCCGCGGTCTGGGCGTTCCTGCTCTCCCTGCAGGACTGGAACGGGTTCTCGGTACCCGAGCCGGTGGGCCTGGCCAACTACCAGGAGATGGTCGCGGACCCGGACCTGGCGGCGGCGGTGGGGCACACCCTGCTGTACACGGCGTTGTTCGTGCCGGCCTCGGTGCTGCTGGGCCTGGGGCTCGCCGTCGCGCTGAACCGGCGGATCGTCCTGGTCGGGGTGTACCGCACGCTGATCTTCCTGCCGTTCGTCGTGTCGGCCGCCGCGACGGGCATCCTCACGACCTACCTGTTCAACCCCCAGTTCGGGCTGGTCAACAACGTGCTGCGGGTGCTGGGCCTGCCCCAGCAGGGCTGGCTCGAGGACCCGCAGCAGGCCATGGTGGTCATCGCGCTCATGTCCCTGTGGGGGCAGGCCGCCTTCACCACCGTCATCTACCTGGCGGCGCTGCAGGACATCCCCGCGGAGCTGACGGAGGCGGCGCGCGTCGACGGCGCCAACCGGTGGCAGTCGTTCTGGCACGTCACGTTCCCGCAGCTCGCGCCCGTGACGGTGTTCGTCGGCATCTGGCAGACCATCCAGGCGATCCAGCTCTTCGACCTCGTGTACACGACCACGCGCGGCGGGCCGCTGGGCTCCACCGAGACCGTCGTCTACTACCTGTGGACCTCGGCGTTCAAGGACCTGGAGTTCGGCTACGCGTCGGCCGTGGCCTACGGGCTGTTCGCCGTCACCCTCGCGATCACCATCGGCGTGACGATCTACTCGCGCCGCAGCACGGTAGGAGGTCTGGCATGACCCTGCTCGCCTCGCCCCGCCCGCCGGTCTACGGACCGCAGGAGCCCGAGCCGGAGCCCGGCCCGCGCCGTCGTCGCCGCACCGGGTGGTGGCACCTCGTGCTGGTGCCCGTGGCGGTGGTCTTCGCCGTGCCGTTCGTGCAGATGTTCCTCACGTCGCTCACGCCCGAGTCGGAGATCAACCGGTTCCCGCCGCGGTTCTTCCCCTCGGAGCTGACGTTCGACGGCTACGCCAAGCTGTTCCGCGACTCCGACGTGCTGCTGTGGACCGGGAACACCGTGCTCGTCTCGGCGGTCGCGGTGGTCTCGCACCTCGTGCTCTGCTCGCTGGCCGGCTACGGGTTCGCGCGGCTGAAGTTCCCCGGGCGGCACGTCGGGTTCCTGCTGATCGTCGCCACGATCATGATCCCCACGCAGCTGCTCATGGTGCCCACGTACGTCATGTTCGCGCGGGTGGGCCTCATCGACACGCTCGCGGCGGCCATGGTGCCGTGGCTCGCCTCGGTGTTCGGGATCTTCCTGATGCGGCAGTTCTTCCTGTCGCTGCCGGCGGAGCTGGAGGAGGCCGCCGTGCTGGACGGCTGCAGCCGCTTCGGCACGTTCTGGCGCATCATCCTGCCGCTGGCCCGCCCGGCCCTGGCCACCCTGGCGATCTTCACGCTGCTCAGCTCGTGGAACGACCTGGTGTGGCCGCTCATCGCGATCAACAACCCCGACGCGTTCACCCTGCAGCTCGGCATCACGAACTTCCAGGGCGCACGCCGCACCGACTGGTCCCTGCTGATGGCGAGCAACGTGGTGGCTACGCTGCCCTTGATCGCGTTCTTCGTCGTGGCCCAGAAACAGTTCATCGCCACCATGACCTTCACGGGAGTCAAGGGATGACCGACCAGCACGCTGCACGCCCGGTCGTGGTCGCCGGCGACGCCAACGTCGACCTCGTCCTGCGCGGTGACGTCGTGCCCCGGTTCGGTCAGGCCGAGCAGCTCGCCGACTCGGGCGACCTGGTGCTCGGCGGGTCCGCGAGCATCGCGGCCTCGGGCGTGGCGCGCCTCGGCGTGCCGACCTCGCTCGTGGCCCGCGTGGGCGCCGACACGTTCGGCACCTTCACGCTCGACGCGCTGCGAGCCTCCGGGGTCGACGTCGACGAGGTCGAGGTGGCGGACGACGAGCCGACCGGGCTGTCGGTCATCCTGTCGACGCCGTCCGACCGGGCGATCCTCACCGTGCCCGGCACGATCCCGACGCTGACGGGGGAGCGGGTCAGCCGGGTGCTCGACGGGCGCGGCCCCGGCCTGCTGCACGTCGCCTCGTACTTCCTCCAGCCCGGCCTCGCCCGCGACCTGCCGGGCGTGCTCGCCCGGGCCCGGGCGCAGGGCTGGACCACGAGCCTCGACACCAACTGGGACCCCGCCGAGAAGTGGGCGGGCCTGGCCGAGGTGCTCGGCGAGCTCGACCTGCTCCTGCCCAACCGCAACGAGCTGCGGGCGATCGCGGGGGCGCTCGGCGAGCCCGCCGACCTCGACGACGTCGAGCTCGCGGTACGGCTCGCGCGGCGCGGCCCGCGCGTGGTCGTCAAGGACGGGGCGGACGGCGGCTGGTCGGTCGGTGCGGACGGCGTCGTCGTGCGCGCGCCCGGTGTCCCCGTCGACGTCGTCGACACGACCGGCGCGGGCGACAGCTTCGACGCCGGGTACCTCGCCGCCGTGGCGAGCGGGGTCGACGACGAGCAGGTGCGCGTGCGCTGGGCCACCGTGGCCGGCTCGCTGTCCACCCTGGGCTCCGGCGGCACGGGGCGGCAGGCGACGCGCGCGGACCTCGACCGGGAGCTCGCACGGTGATCTCCGCCCTCGCCCTCAGCCCCTCGCTCGACGTCACGTACGAGGTCGAGGAGCTGGACGGCATCCAGCGGCCGCTGTCGGTGCACAAGGTCGCGGGCGGCAAGGCGCTCAACGCCGCCCGGGCCGCCGCCTGTCTCGGGGCCCGGGTGGCCGCCGTCGCGGTGCTGGGCGGGGGTGCGGGGCACGACGTCGCGGCCGGTGCGCGTGCCGACGGCGTCGACCTGCACGTGGTGCCGGGCGAGCCGACCCGGAGCTGCGTGTCGGTCTTCTCGCGCGCCGACGGGCGGCTCACCGAGATCTACGAGCGCGCCGTGCCGGTCTCGGTGAGCGCGGCGTCCGCCGCCGTGGACGCTGCCGTGCGGCTCGCGCGGACGAGACCGGGGTGGTGGCTCGTCTCGGGCGGGCTGCCCGACTCGGTGTCCCGGGGGCTGGTGGGCGAGATCGTGCGGCGGCTGCGCGGCGCGGGCGTCCGCGTCGCGGTGGACACGCACGGCGAACCGCTGCACGCGGCCGTCGCGGCGGCGCCCGACCTCGTCAAGGTCAACCGCGCCGAGGCCGCGGAGCTCGTCGGCGGCGACGCGCCCGTGCCCGACCTGCTCGCCGCGGTGCGCGAACGCACCGGGGGGCTGGTGGTGATCACCGACGGCGCCGACGGGTCCTGGGCCACCGACGGCGACCGGGTGCTGCGGGCCACGCTGACCGGGCACACCGGGGGCTTCCCCGTCGGCAGCGGCGACTCGTTCCTCGGCGGCCTGCTCGTCGCGCTGGACCGCGGCGACGACCTCGCCGCGGCGCTCGCGCTGGCCACGGCCGCGGGGACGGCGAACGCCCAGGGGCCCGGCGCCGCCGTGCTGGACGCGGACCTGGCCCGCCGGCTCGCGGGCCAGGTGACCGTCTCCGGCTAGTCCGGCACCACCTGCACGTCCACGCCCTCCGCCGCGATGGCGGCCAGCGCGTCCGGGTCGGCCGACGAGTCCGTGACGAGCACGTCGACCTCCGCCAGGTCGGCCACCTTCGCCAGGGTCACCCGCCCCACCTTCGAGCCGTCCGCGACGACCACCACGTGCTCGGCGTGCGCCAGCATGGCGTGGTTGGTGCGCGCCTCGGTCTCGTCGTGGGTCGTGGCGCCGCCCCGCACGCTGATGCCGTCCGTGCCGAGGAACGCCGTGCCGACGTTGATCGCGTTGAACGTGTTCTCGGCCAGCGCCCCGACGGCCTCGAACGAGCTGGACCGCACGAACCCGCCGGTCATGATGACCTTGAGGTTGCTGCGCGAGGCGAGCTCCGTGGCCGTCGTCAGCGCGTTGGTGACGATCGCGAGGTCGGGCCGGGTGGCCAGCGCGCGGGCGACGGCGGCCGCCGTCGTACCGCCGCTGATGGCGACCGAGTAGCGGCCCGGCGGCAGCAGGGAGGCCGCGTGCTCCGCGATGCGCGACTTCGCGTCCCGGAACCGGTTGTCCCGCAGCAGCACGGGCACCTCGGTGGTGGGGTCGAGCGCGCGGACGCCGCCGTGCGTGCGCACCAGCAGGCCCTGGTCCTCCATGGCGGCCAGGTCGCGCCGCATCGTCGCGGACGAGACGCCGAGCTCGCGCACCAGGTCGGTGAGCCGGGTGGTGCCGTGGGCGTTGACGTAGGTCAGCACCCGCATCATGCGCTCCGTGCGCTTGTGCGAGATGGCGCGAGGGCCGGGCTCCACGGTGGTCGCCATGCCGATCCCTTCTCGAATCGCTCAGTCTGATTGATCGTTTTCCGGGAAATCTGATCGCATTCTTGCACATCTCGCGCGAGCCCACGGATGATCGTCGGCATGGTCAGCATCGCGTTCATCGGCGCCGGGAGCGTCGTCTTCACCCGGCAGCTCGTCGCCGACATCCTGCGCTTCCCCGAGCTGGTGGACGCGCGTCTCGTGCTCCACGACATCGACCCCGAGCGGCTGGCGGTCGCCGAGGCGACGGCCCGCCAGGTGGACCGGCAGCTCGGCGGGCGGGCGACCGTCGTCGCGACGGCCGACCGCCGCGCGGCCCTCGACGGCGCCGACTTCGTGATCAACATGATCCAGGTGGGCGGCGTGCCCGCCACGGAGCGCGACCTCGAGATCCCCGCCCGGTACGGGCTGCGCCAGACCATCGGCGACACGACCGGCGTGGGCGGCATCTTCCGTGCGCTGCGCACCTTCCCCGTGCTGGAGGCGCTCGCCGCCGACATGCGCGAGCTGTGCCCCGACGCGTGGCTGCTCAACTACACCAACCCGATGGCCATGAACGTGTGGTGGCTGTCCGTGGTGGCGCCCGAGCTCAAGGTCGCCGGGCTGTGCCACAGCGTGTACTGGACCGCGCACGACCTGGCCGAGCTCGTGGGCGTGCCGGTCGAGGAGACCCGCTACCGCGCCGCCGGCGTCAACCACCAGGCGTGGCTGCTCGAGTGGGAGCACCAGGGCCGCGACCTGTACCCGCTGCTGCGCGAGCGCATCGCCGCCGACCCGGAGCTCGAGCGCCGCGTGCGCGTCGAGATCTTCCGCCGCATCGGCTACTACCCGACGGAGACCAGCGAGCACTCCTCGGAGTACCTGTCCTGGTTCCTGCGCTCGGACGCGCAGATCGAGCGGTACCGGCTGCAGCCCCTGGAGTACGTGGGCATCAGCCACGAGAACCTCGCCGAGCTCGAGCGCGCCCGGCAGACCCTGGCCGCGGGCGGCGACCTCGAGCTGGAGGAGGGCGCGAGCGAGTACGCGCCGCAGATCATCCACTCGCTGGTCACCGGAACGCGCCGGGAGATCCACGTCAACGTGCCCAACCGCGGCCTCATCGACAACCTGGGCCAGGACGCCGTCGTCGAGGTGCCCGCCGTCGTGGACGGGAACGGCCTCGTGCCCGTCGCGATGGGCGCCCTGCCCCTCCAGTGCGCGGCCGTGAACCAGGCCTACGTGTCCGTGGGCCGGCTCACGGTCGAGGCCGCCCGCACGGGCGACCCGCTGCTCGTGCGCCAGGCCGCGCTCATGGACCCCAACACGGCCTCCACACTGACCCCCGAGCAGATCTGGGCGCTGTGCGACGAGCTCACGGCCGCGCACGGCGACCTGCTGCCCGAGGCGCTGCGCGCCCCCGTGCCGGCGGGCGTCCTGTGACCCTCGCGCGCACCGGGGACCTCGTCGGCGGGACCGGCGCCGTCCTCGCCTTCAACGTCATCACCCTGGAGCACGCCGAGGGCATCGCCGACGGGCTGTCCGCCGCCGGCGTGCCCGGCATCCTCCAGGTCAGCGAGAACGCCGTGCGGTTCCACGGCGGCCGGATGGCGGCGCTGGTCGCGGCCTGCCGCGAGGTGGCCGCGGCGGCCGACGTGCCGGTCTCGGTGCACCTGGACCATGTCCAGGACCTCGCGCTGGCCCGCCAGGTGGTCGCCGAGGCGGGGCGCCTGGACATCTCGTCGCTCATGGTCGACGCCGCACACCTGCCGTACGAGGAGAACGTCGCGACGACGGCGGAGCTCGCCGCCGCCGGGCACGCGCAGGGCCTGTGGGTCGAGGCCGAGCTCGGCGAGATCGGCGGCAAGGACGGCGCCCACGCGCCGGGGGTGCGCACCGACCCGGACGAGGCCGCGTCGTTCGTCGAGCGGACGGGCGTGGACGGGCTCGCGGTGGCCGTGGGCAGCTCGCACGCCATGACGACGGCGACCGCCCGGCTCGACCACGACCTCATCGCCCGCCTCGCCGAGCGCCTGCCGGTGCCGCTGGTGCTGCACGGGTCCTCCGGCGTGCCGGTCGACGGGCTGCGCGCGGCCGTGGCGGCGGGCATCCGCAAGATCAACGTCGGCACGGCGCTCAACGTGGGCTACACGGCGCAGGTGCGCAGCTACCTCGCGGGGGACGACAAGGTCACGGACCCCCGCAAGTACCTCGCGGGGGCCCGTGACGCGGTCCGGGACACGGTCAGGGACCTGGCGGGCGCGCTGGCCTGACGGGTCAGGCGTCCCAGGCCTCCGTGAACTCGGCCAGGTCGATGCGGCCGTCCTTGTCGTGGTCGGCCTTGCCGAAGATCTGCTCCAGGTCCTTGTCGCTCGTCTCCTCGCCGCGGGTGGCCATGGCCTGGCGGAACTCCTCCGCGGTGATGCGGCCGTCGCCGTCGCCGTCGAACTCGACGAAGGTGCGGGTGAGCTCGTCGTCGGCAGTCATGGGTCTTACCTCCGCGGGGTGGGGAAACGGGTCGCGCACATGCAACCACAGAACCGCGGCGGCGTGCCGCGAATGTCGCGTGTGTGTCGGGTACGCGTCGGGTACGGTGCGGCGTGCCGCTCGTCGTCGTCCCGGAGGTCGGACATGAGGTCGCACGCATGAGGCTCTACGCCGCCGCGCCCGCCCGGGCCGCCCGCCAGGTGCTCGGCGACCTGCTGCTGCTCGCGTGGGTCGCGGGCTGGGCCTGGGCCGGGCAGCAGGCCCGCGCCGCCGTGGACCTGCTGGGCACGCCCGGCCGCGAGACGGCGTCGGCGGCCGACGACCTGGCCGGGCGGTTCCACGACGTGGAAGGCCGTATCGACGACCTGCCGGCGGTGGGCGACGACCTCGCCGCCCCGTTCCAGGGTGCCGCCCAGGCGGCCGAGAGCCTGGCCGCGGCGGGCCGCGCCCAGGCCGAGACGGTCACCGACGTCGCGCTGCTGGCCGGGCTCGCGGTGTTCCTCGTGCCCGTGCTGCTCGTCGCCGTGCTGTACGTGCCGCTGCGCGTGCGGTTCGTGCGCCGCGCGTCCGCGGGCCGGCGGCTGGCCGCCGCCGACCCGGCCCTGCTCGCCCTGCGCGCCCTGGCCAACCGCCCGCCGCGCGACCTGCTCCGGATCACGCCCGACCCGGCGACCGCCTGGCGCACGGGCGACCCCGACACCATCCGGGCCCTCGCCGACCTGGAGCTCCGCTCCCTCGGCCTCAGACGCTGAGCGCGGCCTGGGTGAGGAGGCGGGCCAGGGCGGCCGGCGCCGAGAACATGGGCCAGTGGCCCGAGTCCAGGTCGACCAGGTCGAGGCGCTCGGCGCGGGCGAGCTCCGGCACGTCGCCGGCGTCGATCCACTCCCGGGCCTGCGCGGGCGTGAACTCCGGGCACACGACCGTCACCGGCACGCCGAACCGGCGCTCGTCGGTCAGGTGCACCACGCCGTGCGCCACGCCCTCCGGCACGGGCACCGCGGCGGCCGCCACCGCGTCCCGGGTCGCCCGGTCCAGGTCGGCGATGTCCGGCCCCTCGAACGGCTCCCAGCCGGGGAACGGCATCACGCCGTCCACGACCGGGAACAGGTCGGCGTACGTCTTGCCGTCGTCCCAGGGGAAGCCGCCCACCAGGACCACGCCCGCGACCGCGTCGGGGCGCGCGTCGGCGGCCAGCCACGCCAGCGTGCAGGCGGCCGAGTGCCCCACGACCAGCGGGCGCCCGTCGGCCGCGTCGACGGCGGCGAGCACGGCGGCCACCTGGTCGTCGAGCGTGGCCGACCCGGAACCGTCGCCCTGACCGGGCAGCGCGACGGGTACGGGCCGGTGCCCGAGCGCCGTGAGCTCGGGGACGACGCGGTCCCAGGCCGCGGCGTCGAGCCAGAGGCCGCCGATGAGCAGGATGTCCATGATCGTGTCTCCAGAGGGATGGCAGGTGCTGACAGGACCACCGTAGGACCGGTTCCGGACGATCTACGTCCGGTATCGCGGCGTCCGGTTCCGACCGATGAGTTTTCTGCCAGGCTTCCGTCCACCCCGTCACACGGCACCGAACCGAGGAGAACCCCCATGCGCACCATCGTCGCCACGCACTTCGTCTCGATCGACGGCAAGGTCGACCCGACCGGCGGCGACCCGGAGCTGCACGACACGGCCTGGACCTTCCGCACCGTGGCGCCGGCGCCGGAGTCCTACGAGCTCAAGGCGAAGGAGCAGGAGGAGGCCGCGGGCCTGCTGCTCGGACGGGCCAGCTACCAGATGTTCGCGCCCGTCTGGCCCGGCATGACGGACGAGTTCCCGCGCTACAACGCGCTGCCCAAGTACGTCGTGTCCACGACGCTGACCGACGACGACCTCGTCGACGACTGGGGCGACATCACGATCCTGCGCTCCCTGGACGACGTCGCCCGCCTCAAGGAGGCGGGCGACGGCGAGCTCCAGGTGCACGGCAGCGTCTCCCTGACCCGGGCGCTCGCGGACGCCGGTCTGATCGACGCCTACCACCTGCTCGTCTTCCCCGTGCTGCTCGGTCAGGGCAAGCCCCTGTTCAGCGATGCCGACAAGCCGGCCCAGAAGCTCACCCTGACCGAGCACGCCGTCTACGGCAACGGGGTGCAGAAGCAGATCTTCGAGGTGGTGCGCTGAGCGTCAGCTCACGTCGCCGCGCCAGGCGCCGGTCTCACCACCGCGCTTCTCGACGAACTCCTTGAACCGGTCCAGGTCGCCCTGGACGCGCCGGTCGTCGACGTTGAGCGCGCTCCCGATCTTCTCGGCGGCGCCCTCCGGCTCCCAGTCGAGCTGGACGGTGACGCGGGTCGCGTCGTCCTGCAGGCGGTGGAACGTCACGACGCCCGCCTGCTGCGGGCCGGTGCGGCTCGTCCACGCGACCCGCTCGTCCGGGTGCTGCTCGGTGATCTCGGCGTCGAACTCGCGCTCGACCCCGCCGATCTTCGTCTTCCAGTGGGTATGCGTGGGGTCGAGCTGGCGGATCTCCTCGACACCCTCCATGAAGCGGGGAAACTCCTCGAACTGCGTCCACTGGTTGTAGGCGGTACGCACGGGGACGGCCACGTCGATCGACTTCGTGATGCTCGTCATGAGCCTCTCCTCTCGTCGGGAGTCTCCACCGTGGCAAGGGTGGCGCCCACTCGCACGTGCGGCCGTACCCTGCTCCTGTGGCCGCCGAGACCAGCCCCACCGCCCGCGCGCTGCGCACGCTGGAGGTTCTGCAGACCCGCCCCGGCACGACGGCGGGCGAGCTCGCCGACCGGCTGGGCGTCACCGAGCGTGCCGCCCGCCGGTACGTCGGGATCCTGCGCGAGGCCGGGATCCCCGTCACGTCGGTGCGCGGCCCGTACGGCGGCTACCGGCTCGGACGCGGCACCCGGCTGCCGCCGGTCTCCTTCACGCAGGCCGAGGCGCTGGGCCTGGTCATGGCCGTGCTGGACGGGCACCCCGAGGCGGACGACCTCGTCGACACCGCGCTCGCCAAGGTGGTCCGCGCGCTGCCCGAGGCCGTGGGCCGGCAGGCGGCCACGCTGCGCGAGCACGCGTCCGCCGCCCCCGACCGGTTCGCCGCCCGTCCTGACACCGCGATCACCAGCGACCTCGTCGCGGCCGTCGCGGCCCGACGGCAGGTGCGGGTCACCTATCGTGCCGAGGCCGGCAGCGAGCGGGCCGCCGAGGTGGACCCCTGGGCCGTCGTGGTGCGGTACGGGCGCTGGTACCTGCTGTGCCACTCGCACCGGGCGGACGCCGTGCGCACCTACCGGGTGGACCGGGTGCTCGCCGTCGAGCACACCGACCGGCCGTTCGCGCCACCGGACGGGCTGGATCCCGTCGCGGCGCTCGAGGAGCACCTCGGCAGCGGCTGGCGGTACGCCACGCGCGTCGTCTTCGACGCCCCGCTGTCCGACGTCGCGCCCTGGGTCGGTGCGCAGATGGGGCGCCTGGAGGACGCGGGGGACCGGTGCGTGCTCGTGGGCAGCACGCGCAACCCCGCGATGTACGCCCAGGAGTGGCTGGCGAGCGTGCCGTTCCCGTTCCGGGTCGAGGGCGGGCCCGAGCTGCGGGCCGCCGTCGGCGCGGTCGCGGAGCGGCTGGCCGCGGCCGTGGCGGACCCGCCGCCGGAGGACGGCCGCCCGGTCGACCGGTGAGCTCGGCCGGCCTGTGGAAGCATGCGGTCATGACCCGGCTGGCCATCATCTGGAACCCGTCCAAGACGAGCAGGGAGAACCTCGAGACCGCGCTCGAGGCCGTGATCGAGGCCGCCCCGGACGACGGTGCGGCGGCTGCGACCGACGTGCGCTGGTACGAGACCAGCCCCGAGGACGCGGGTCACGGCACGGCCGCGCGCGCGGTGGAGGAGGGTGCCGAGGTGCTCGTGGCGGCGGGCGGCGACGGCACCGTGCGCGCCGTGGCGGCGTACCTGGGCGAGTCGGGGGCCGACGCCGACCTGGCGATCGTGCCGCTCGGCACGGGCAACCTGCTGGCCCGCAACCTCGGGGTACCGGTCGGCGACGTGCCCGCCGCGTTCGCGCGGGCGCTCGCGCCCGAGGCGCGCCCGGTCGACCTGGGGTGGCTGGAGGCCGACCTGGGAGAGGGGCCGCAGCGCCTCGCGTTCGCCGTCATGGCCGGGTTCGGCCTGGACGCGCACATGATCACCGAGACGAACGACGACCTCAAGGACCGCGTGGGCTGGCTCGCCTACGTGGAGTCGCTGGGCCGGGCGCTGACG
Organism: Promicromonospora thailandica; assembly: GCF_024171955.1. GTDB lineage: Bacteria > Actinomycetota > Actinomycetes > Actinomycetales > Cellulomonadaceae > Promicromonospora > Promicromonospora thailandica. The sequence goes on from NZ_JAMTCS010000013.1 coordinate 26,829, forward strand.
GCCAGCGAGACGCTGGAGGTCACCCTCGCCGCCGACGACGGCGAGCCCGAGCGCACCACCGTGCACACCCTGCTGGTCGGCAACTGCGGCATGCTCCAGGGCGGCATCACGCTCCTGCCCGACGCCGACCCGCGCGACGGCGAGCTGGACCTGCTGCTGCTGTCCGCGCAGGGCGCCGCCGGCTGGGCCGACACGGTGCGCAACATGGTGTGGGACAACGGCCTCAAGCGGCTCGCCACGGGGGTGGTCGAGGCGCAGAGCAGCGACAGCGCCGCCCACGGCCGCGTGCGCGCCCTGCGGGTCGAGCTCGCCGAGCCGCGGGTGCTGGAGATCGACGGCGAGGACCTGGGCACCGCCACCGCGTTCGCCGTGGAGGTCCAGGCGGCTGCGGTGCGGGTGCGGTGAGACGAGGTCGGCGCGGGATCCGCGCCGACCCAGCGATCGTGCCCGGGATCAGGCCCGGAAGTGGGCACGATCGCTGGGTCGCAAGAAACCAGAGACGGGAGATCAGGATGGGAAAGACGATGAAGGGCCAGGAGCGGCCGGCGAAGCGGGGCGGGGTCAAGGGCTTGATCACGGCCGCGGCGGTCGCGCTGACCGTCGCGGCCGTGATCAAGGAGCTGCGCACCCCGGCGCCGGAGCGCACGTGGCACGGCAAGGTCGCGTCAGTGGTTCCCTACGAGTTCCGCCCGCCCACCCTGGAGCGCGTCCGTGAGCGGCTGTGGGACCCCGAGGCCGCCCACGTCGTGGGCCCGCGGGTGTTCGGCGTGGGCTGGTCGGTCAACCTGGGCAGGGTGCTCGCGGTCGCCCGCGCGAAGATCGGTGCGTGATCCAGCCACGGAGCACCACTGCGGCAAGGCGCCGCCGGCACCCTCACGGTCGCTGGTGCTCCGTAACGCGCGCTGGAGCGTCGTCCGCGCCGAGCAGGAACGGCCGCAGCAGGTCCGGCACGGCGGCGTCGGCGAGCGCCAGGCCGTCGGCCTGGCCCGCGTCACGGACGGCGTAGGCGCCGGTGCCCGCCGCCGTGGTGGCCAGCACCGTCACCAGCCCGGCGCGGCGCTGGAACACCGACTGCCGCACGGTCCAGCCCACGATGCCGCGACGTTGGAGCGCCACGGTGGAGCGCCGCACCGTGCCGCTGCGAGCCACGAGGTAGGCGCCGGTGAGCGCGTGCCCCAGCGCGCGGTAGGCGTCGAGGGCCAGCGCCACCGCGACGGGCACCAGCACGAGCGCGCTGATCCACGCGACGTGCAGCAGCACCGGCGTGAGCAGCAGGCCGAGCATCACGAGCACGGCCTCCACCGCGAGCACCGGGGCCAGCGCCCAGCGCACCCGGCGTCCGCGCGCCGCGAGGGGGTGGCCGGCGAGCGGCGCCGCCGTCGGGGCGGCCGGCTCGCGCAGCACGGCCGCCGCCACCTGGTCGGCCAGCTCCTTCGGGGCGGCGGGCAGCAGCGTCCGGCTCTCGGACTTGTCCTCCTCGCTGGTCGTCAGCCCGGTGGCCACGGCGTCCACGCGCGCGGCACCGGCGAGCCGGACGCCCAGGGGCTCCACCAGCTCGATGCCGCGCAGCCGCGATTCCTCGAGCGAGATGGACCGCGTGGTGAGCAGGCCGCGTCGCACGCGGAGCGTGCCGTCGGCCTCCCGGTCGAGCGTGTGGTTCCACCAGGTCTCGACCCACAGCGCGAGTGCGGCCACGGCACCGACCAGGAGCAGGCCGGCGAGCAGGGCGAGCGCGACGAGCAGCACCGGCGCCAGGCCGAACCACGACCCGACCGCGGCGAACAGGTCGTCCTGCCGCCCGAACCACTCGGACACCTGGATCACGCCGCCCGCCGCGGCCGCGCCGAGCGCCGGCGGCACGAACGACAGCGGCGCGTACCGGATCCAGCGGGGGTCGAAGCGGGCCAGGGCGCCGTCGGCCGGCTCGGCGTCGGGCACCGGGCGTGCGGCGTGCGCGAGCAGCGTGGCCCGCAGCGCGTCGGCGGCGTCGCGCCGCAGGGGCCAGAGCGTGACGGTGCCCTCGGCCCCGGCGTGCTCGCCCGTGCCCACCCGCACCGTGGCCACGCCGAGCACGCGCAGCACCGGGTCGGCCGTGAGGTCCACCGACCGGATCCGTTCGCGGCGCAGGGCCAGCCGCTTGCGGAACACGACGCCCGTGTGCACGTGCAGCCGGTCGGTGTCCACGTGGTAGCGGGTCACGCGCCACATCCACTCGCCGCACCCCGCGCCGACGGCGACGGCCAGCACCGACGGCGGCACCGTCCAGGCGAGCGCCGTGCCGAGCGACGTGCCGACGGCGACCCAGTAGGCGGTCAGGAGCGCACCACCGACCACGGGGCCCGCGGTGTAGAGCGCCGCGGCGAGCACGGCGGCCCGGCGGTCGAGGCGGTCCCAGGACGGGTCGGGCACGGCTCGGTCGGGCACGGCAGGGTCGGGTGCCGGCGTCGTCACGTCGCGTCCTCGGGCGTGGCCTGGGTGGCCAGCGTCAGGTCGGCGGCGAGGGCCGCGGCCGTCTCTGCGTCGAGGCCCGGGGCCTTGACGGCGCCGCGGGCGGACGCCGTCGTCACGGTGAGCGTGGCCAGCCCGAAGCGCTGCTCGAGCGGGCCGCGGACCGTGTCCACGGTCTGGATCCGGGACAGCGGGGCGATGCGCCACTCCTGGAAGAACCAGCCCGTGCGCGTGTACACGGCCTGGTCGGTGACCTCCCAGCGGTGGTGGCGGAACCACAGGCGGGGGAGGGTGACAGCGGCCAGCGCGCCGATCGCGGCGATCACGCCGCCCGGCAGGAACAGCCACAGGCGCGCGGGCGGGAGGAGCGCGCCGAGCACCGCCAGGGGTACCACGGCTACCGCCGTCCAGAGCACGAGCTGCCAAGTCCACCACCCGACGGCGCGCGGGTCCACGGCGTGCCGGGGCGGGCGCAGGCTGAGGGCGGGCTTCGGACTGTCGTCGGGGCTCGGCGCGGTCACGCCAGCCATGCTGTCAACCCCGGGCGGGGGCGGCAACGCAATTCGGCCCCGGTCGATGAGTCCCGGCGCGAGTGCCGGTCTCACCAGCACGAGGCCGCGGCGGGTCGGCCCTGACAGGAGGAGCGAGCACATGGATGCGACCGACGGTGGTTCGGGCCCGGAGGTGCTGCTGCCGGGAGACGCCGCGTACGACGAGGCGCGCCGGGTGTGGAACGCGATGGTCGACCATCGGCCCGCCGTCGTGGTCCGGTGCCGGGACACGACCGACGTCGTGGCGGCGCTGGCCCGGGCCCGCCGGGACGGCCTGGAGGTGGGCGTGCGCTGCGGCGGGCACAGCGTGGTGGGGCACGGGGTGCCGGACGGCGGCCTGATGATCGATCTGACGCCGATGGGCGCCGTCCGTGTGGACCCCGTCCGCCGGCGGGCGTGGGTGCAGGGCGGCGCCCTGCTCGGCGCGCTCGACGCAGCCACGCAGCCCTACGGCCTGGCGACCACGGCGGGCAACGTCTCACACACGGGGGTGGGCGGGCTGACGCTGGGCGGCGGCATGGGCTGGCTGGCCCGGCAGTACGGCCTGACCTGCGACAACGTGGTGTCCTTCGAGGTGGTCACGGCGGCGGGCGAGGTGGTGCGCGCGTCCGCGGACGAGCGACCCGAGCTGTTCTGGGCGCTGCGCGGTGGCGGCGGGAACTTCGGCGTGGTCACCGAGTTCGAGCTCCGGCTGCACGAGACCGGCACCCGGGCCCTGAGCGTCGAGCTCGACTTCCCCGTGGCCGGTGCCGCCGCGACGGTGGCCCGCTGGCGCGACCTGGCCGAGGGCGCGCCGCGCGCCGCGACGTACACGGCGGGCGTGTTCGACGGCGTGCTGACCCTCGGCCTGGTGTGGGTGGGCGACCCGGACGACGGGCGGACGCACGGCGAGGTGCTCGACGCGCTGGGGGAGCCGGTCGCTCGCCGGGTGGCCGAGCTGTCCTACCTCGAGCTCCAGAGCCGGGAGGACAGTGAGCGCGGGCACGCGGTGCGCCGCTACTGGAAGGGGCACTACCTGCGGGAGCTGTCCGCGGGTGCGATCGACGCGCTGCTGGCCACCGAGCCGGGCACGCACGCCGGGCTCCAGGCGTACGGCGGCGCGATCGCCGACGTGCCCGACGCGGACGCGGCGTTCGGGCAGCGGCAGACCGCGTTCGAGTACGTCGCGGCCACGGGGTGGACGGATCCCGGCGAGGACGACGCCCGCGTCGGCGCGGCCCGCGCGAGCGCGGCCCGGATGGCTCCCTACGCGAGCGGCGTCTACGTCAACGCTCTCTCGGACGACGGCGCCGCCGGCGTCCGCCGTGCCTACCCGCCGGAGAAGCTCGCCCGGCTGGCCGCGGTCAAGGCGGCGTACGACCCCGGCAACGTGTTCCACCTCAACCAGAACATCGAGCCCGCGGCGCGATGAGCGGGCGTGTGCGCCGGTCAGCGGCATGATCCGGCAGTGATCCCGCCGAGAACCGCTGCTCGTGCGAGTGACCAGGGGCGGGCACACGATGATCCGGAACCCGGCCTGGGCCGGGCACCGATCCCGTCGCAGGAGGACCCATGTCCGCGCCACAGCACTCGTTCCGAACCGTCGCCCGACCCGTCGCGACGCTGCTGGCCGTCGCGCTCGCGACGGCGGGCTGCGCCCGCGGGATCAGCGCGGAGGGCGAGGGGCCGGACGTCGACTTCGGGGCGTCGCCGTCGCCCGGCGGCACGCTCCAGGTGATGGGGTTCGGCACGGGCGACGAGATCGGCCAGGTGCGGCACGAGCGTGCCACGCAGGCCCTCGGGGTCGACGTGAAGCTCTCCGAGGGCGAGCTCGACCCGCAGGCGTTCCTGTCCGCCGCCGCGGCCGGCAACCCGCCCGACCTCGTCTACGCCGAGCGCGACCAGATCGGCACGTTCGCGTCGCGCGGCGCGATCCTGCCCCTGTCGGAGTGCATCGACGCGCAGGGCATCGACACCGACGCGTTCGTCGGCACCGCGGTCGACGAGGTGACCTTCGGCGACGAGCTCTACGGCGTCCCGGAGTTCAACATGGTGCAGGTCACCATGGCGAACGCCGACCTGCTCGACGAGGCAGGACTGGGCCTCGCCGACGTCGACGGCTCCGACCCGGACGCCGTCCTGGCGGCCACCGAGGCGCTGACCCGCCGCGACGGCGGGAAGCTGTCGGTGATCGGCGTCGACTCCAAGCTCCCCGAGTTCCTGCCGCTGTGGGCCAAGGGTCGGGGCGTCGACCTGCTCTCGGCCGACGGCCGCACCGCTCAGCTCGACGACCCCGAGGTGGTCGCGGCGCTGGAGCACGCCGTCGCGGTCTACGAGGCCCAGGGTGGGTTCCCGGACGTCAAGACGTTCCGCGACTCCGCGGACTTCTTCGGGGCGGGCAACCAGTTCGCGACCGGACAGCTCGGTGCCATGGCGATGGAGCAGTGGTACGTCAACGTCCTCAACGAGAGCTCGCCGGACGCGCCGCTGGCCTTCGGCCCGGTCAAGGGGTCCGACGGCGAGGTGCACGCCTTCGCCACCGGCTCCGCGTGGGCGATCCCGGTGGGCGCGAGCGACCCGGCCGCCGCGTGTGCCTACGTGGCCCGCATGACCGAGACGGAGGCGTGGGTGCGGGCCGCGCAGGCGCGGGCCGACGCCCGCGCGGCCGACGGCCTGGTGTTCACCGGCGTGCTCACCGGCAACGAGGAGGCCGACGCGCAGATCCGCGACACGGTGCTCGCTCAGGACCCGCCCGAGCCGTGGCGCTCCGCGATCGACGCCGTCTACGAGGCCAACGAGCACACCTTCGCGCTGCCCGCCAGCCCCGCGGGCGCCGAGTTCGAGACCGCGTGGCAGGACGCCGTCAACCGCGTGCTCAACGGTCAGCAGGAGCCCGCCGACGCGCTGGCCCAGGCCCAGGAGGAGGCCCAGGCGGCGCTCGACGAGGCCTGGGCGGGCTGGGACGAGAAGCAGTGACGACCAGCGCCCGCGCCCGCCGCGAGCGCCGCACCGGGCTGGCGTTCATCAGCCCCTGGATCGTCGGCTTCGTGGTGTTCACGGCCTGGCCCATCCTCTACTCCGGCTACCTGTCCCTGACCGACTACGACGTGCTCACCGACCCGGCATTCGTCGGCCTGGAGAACTACGAGCGCATGGCCGCCGACCCGCAGGTGCGGCTCGCGCTGTGGAACACGCTGCAGTACGCGGTGGTGCAGGTGCCGCTGTACGTGCTGGTGTCGCTCGCGCTCGCGCTGCTGCTGCACCAGGCGGGCCGCGCGTCCGGGTTCTTCCGGACCGCGTTCTTCGTACCGAAGATGACGCCGCCGGTCGCCGTCGGCGTGCTGCTGCTCCTGCTGTTCAACGGCCAGTACGGCCTGGTCAACGAGGCGCTCGCCGCCGTGGGCGTCGACGGCCCGAGCTGGACCACCGACCCGGCGTGGGTCAAGCCCGGCCTCGCCCTGGTGAGCCTGTGGTCGGTGGGGACGGCCGTGGTCATCCTGCTCGCGGCGCTGCAGGACGTGCCCGCCGAGCTGTACGACGCCGCGCGCGTCGACGGGGCGGGCTGGTGGCGCCGCACCCGCACCGTGACGCTGCCGATGATCAGCGGCGCCCTGTTCTTCGTGACCGTGGTCAACACCATCGCCGCGTTCCAGATGTTCACCGAGGCGTACTCGGCGTACTTCGGCGCGGGCACGTCCAGCTACTCCAACGACGCCGCCCTGTTCTACGTCATCTACCTGTTCCGCGAGGGGTTCGCCGAGCTGCACATGGGGTACGCCTCCGCGCTTGCGTGGCTGCTGTTCGTCGTGATCATGCTGGTCACCGCCGTGCAGCTGCTCGTGTCGAGACGCCTGGTCTACTACGAGGGGGAGCAGCGATGAGGGGGCGCCGCACCGTGCGCGTCGTGGTCGTGGCGGCGCTGACCGTCCTCGCCGTGGTGTTCGTGTACCCGCTGGTGTGGCTGGTGTCGGCGTCGTTCAAGCCGCGCGCCGAGATCTTCGACAACCGGCTGCTGCCGCGCACCCCGACGCTGGAGAACTACCTCACGGTGTGGGACGCGGCGCCGCTCGGGCTGTGGCTGGCCAACACCCTGGTGGTGACGGCGCTCGCGGCCACGACCGTGACGCTGTCCAGCGCGCTGGTGGCGTGGGGGTTCGCGCACTACCGGTTCCGGGGGCGCGGGCCGCTGTTCGGGCTGGTGCTCGCGACGATGATGCTGCCGGGTGCCGTGACGCTCATCCCGACCTATCTCATCTGGCACCAGCTCGGGTTCGTCGGTACGACGGTGCCGCTGTGGGCGGGCAACCTGTTCGGCAGCGCGTTCTACATCTTCCTGCTGCGGCAGTTCTTCCTGGGGCTGCCGCGCGAGCCGTTCGAGGCTGCACGGCTGGACGGTGCGAGCGAGTGGGCCCTGTTCTGGCGCATCGCGGTGCCGCTGTGCCGGCCGGCGCTGGTGCTCGCGTTCCTGTTCGAGGCGCAGGCCTCGTGGACGGACCTCATGCGCCCGCTGGTCTACCTCCAGGACACCGCGACGTTCACCGTGCCGCGTGGGCTCAAGGCCGTGATCGACCAGTTCGGTCCGGGCGGCGAGTCGCAGTGGGAGGTGGTGGTCACGGCGTCGGTGATCACGACCGTGCCGATGATCCTGCTGTTCTTCGCCGGGCAGCGGTACTTCGTGCAGGGCATCGCCACCACGGGCTCGAAGGGTTAGCGGGTGCGGTTGGCCCGCAGGATCTCCTCCTGGTACGGCGCGACGACCGATCCGGAGACGCGGCAGTCCAGCACGAGGAAGCGCCGCCGGTCGACCGGCTCGGCCGACCAGGCGGCCAGCCGGTCCAGGTCGCCGAGGGTGCGCACGACGACGCCCTCGGCCCCGACGGCGGTCGCCAGGGCGGCGAAGTCGGTCTCGGGGATGAGCATGGGCTCCTCGGCGAGGCCCTGCCGCCCGTAGACGTGCACCTCGGCGCCGTAGGCGGCGTCGTTCCACACGACGGCGAGGCCGCGGCCGCCCGCGGTGCGCACGGCGGTCTCGAGGTCGGCCAGCGCCATGAGGCCGCCGCCGTCGCCCGTGGTGAGCACGACGGCGTCGTCGGGCCGGGCAGCGGCGGCGCCGGCCACGCTCGGGAAGCCGAGGCCGATGGACTGGTAGGCGGTGCCGACCATCATCATGCGGTCGGGGGAGGCCACGGGCCAGTACATGTTGGCCCAGCCGATGAAGTGCCCGCCGTCGGAGACGACCACGCGGTCGCGCGGCAGCGTCCCCGCGAGCCGGTGGGCGACGGCGCGCGGGTCGAGGCGGCCGTCGGGCGCGAGCCCGTCGTCGGGGCCGGTGTCGTACCGGCGGGCCGCCGCGACGTCGACGGTCTCGCGCCAGCCCGACGGCCTGGCGCCCTGGGCGCGCAGCTCGTCGACGAGCGCACGGGCCACGAGGGCGGCGTCGCCGCGGATGAACCCGCCGACGTGGCGGTGCGTGGCCGCGGCCGCGATGTCCACCTGGACCACGCGCGTGCCGGGCGCGAACAGCTCGCCGAACCGCATCGTGAACTGGTTGAGGGACGCGCCGAGCACGACGGCGACGTCGGCCTGCCGCACGAGCTCCATCGCGTCGGCCGCGCCGAACCCGCCCGCGACGCCGAGGTCGTACCGGCCGTCGGGGAACACGCCGCGGCCCAGCGCGGTCGTGGCGGTCAGGGCACCCGTGGCCTCGGCGAGCTCGCCCAGGGCCTCGCCCGCCCCGGCCAGCCACGCGCCGCGGCCCGCGAGCAGGACGGGACGCTCGGCGTCGGCGAGGTGCCGCGCCAGGTCGGTGATGGCGGCGGCGTCGAACGGGCCCGCCGGGGCGAGGGGAGCGGGCAGCACGGGCTCGGGCGCCTCGGGCACGGGCCCGGCCTCCAGCGCGGCGACGTCGTAGGGGATGGCCAGCACCACGGGCACGCGGTAGGTCAGGGAGTGCTCGATGGCGATGACGCTCGTGGCGGCGGCGTCGGCGCGGCCGACGGTGTACGTCCGCGCGCCGACGGCGGCCGCGAGCGCGATCTGGTCCACGTCCCAGGGGCGCGGGCCCGAGGTGGGCTCGTCGCCCGTGAGGAGCACGAGCGGCACGCGGGCCTGCGCGGCCTCGGCCAGCGCGGTGAGGGCGTTGGTGAAGCCTGCGCCGTAGGTGGCCGTGGCCGCCGCGATGCGGCCCGAGGCGCGGAAGTACGCGTCGGCGGCGACCACGCCGCCCGCCTCGTGGCGCACGGCGGTGAAGCGCGCGGTGGTCGAGCGGGTCAGGTCGTCGAGGAACCAGGCGTTGCCGTTGCCCATGACGCCGAAGACGTGGTCGACGTGGCGGGCGACAGTACGGGCGACGTGTGCGGACACGGTGGGCACGGGGCCTCCAGGGAACAGTGACGGATGAGTGGTGCGGTCCGTATGTGTCCCGGGCGGGCCCCCCGGGGGCCCGTCGCGCGCCCCTTTTTCGAGCGCAGGCGGGAGATGATCCGCCTCGACGCGCTGAGTATAACCACGGGTACAACCACAGGTCAGACCGGTCGGAGCGCGCCCCCGAGGAAGGCGGTCAGCTCGTCGCGCGCGGTCAGGGGCAGCACGGCGGCCACGTACTGGTCCGGCCGTACGACGACGACGGCGCCGCCGCGGTCGATGCCGCGCAGCTCGAAGATGTCGTGGGCGGGGTCGGCGGCGTACACCTTCTCGTAGTCGACGAGGCCGAACGGGCCGACCCGCGGCCGGAACACCGCGGGCACCGACGGGTGCTCGATCGCGTGGTGGTCCTGCTGGTAGACGACCTTGACGTCGAGCACGGCGTCCGGGTCGCCGCCCGCGGGCGTGTGCCGCAGCAGCGGGGAGCCGGGTGCGGTGCCGAGCCAGTCGGCCCAGTCGCGCAGCGCCGACGGTGCGTCCGGGGCGCCGGCGTCGGCGAACGCGTAGACGCGCCAGCGCCCGTCGGCGCGCGCGTGGTGACCCAGGTGCGCCGGGTTGCCGTCCGCCACGCGCGCGACCGGCGCCGACTTGAACCGCTTGCCCACCGGGAAGCCCGTGGCGAGGTGCTGGTGCTCGGCACCCGCCACGATCATCGACGGCTGGTACCGCGTCATGAACCCGCAGGGGAACTCCGCGGTCTTGACGTAGAAGTCCTCGAGATACGTGGGGTCGGGCAGGTCCTCGGGCCGGGTCGCCATGAGCCGCGACCACTCCCGGTCGAAGTCGATGAGCTCCTGCGCGACGACCTGCCGCTCGGCGGAGTAGGTGGCCAGCAGCGACTCCGGCGCGCGCCCCGTGAGCACGTGCGCGAGCTTCCAGGCGATGTTCCACCCGTCCTGCATGGACACGTTCATGCCCTGCCCGGCCTTGGCGCTGTGCGTGTGGCACGCGTCGCCCGTGAGGAACACCCGGGGCGTGCGGGTGCCGGCCAGCTCGGCGGGCACGTCGTCGAACCCGTCGGTGACGCGGTGGCCCACCTCGTAGACGCTGTGCCAGGGCACGTCCTTCACGTCGAGCGTGTAGGGGTGGATGATCCGGTTGGCGCGCGCGATGATCTCGTCCAGCGACGTCGCGCGCACGCGTCCGCCGTCGTCGGCCGGGACCTCCCCGAGGTCGACGTACCAGCGGGCCAGGAACCCGCCCTCGCGGGGGATGAGCAGGATCGAGCCGCCGTCGTGCGACTGGATGGCGCACTTGGTGCGCACGTCCGGGAAGTCGGTCACGGCGAGCACGTCCATCACGCCCCAGGCGTGGTTGGCCTTGTCGCCCACGGCGGTGCGGCCGATGGCCTGCCGGACGGCGGAGTGCGCGCCGTCGGCCCCGACGACGTACCGGGCGCGGACGGTGCGCTCGGCGCCCTCGTGCGGGCCGGCGGTGTGGCGGAGAGTGACGGTGACGAAGCCGTCTCCCGCCGGCACGCTCAGCCCCGTGACCTCCAGGCCGTAGTCCGGGCGCACGCGACCCGGGGCGTTCGCCGCGACCTCGGCGAAGTAGTCCAGGACGCGCGCCTGGTTGACGATGAGGTGCGGGAACTCGCTGATGCCGTCCGGGTCGTCGGGCGGCACCGCCCCGCGCACGATGTTCTCGGGGCGTGCCGGGTCCGGCTTCCAGAACGCCATCTCGGTGATGCGGTAGGCCTCGGCCGTGATGCGCTCGGCGAACCCGAACGCCTGGAACGTCTCGACGCTGCGCGCCTGGATGCCGTCGGCCTGCCCCATCTCCAGACGTCCCGCGCGCCGCTCGACCACGTGGGTGCGGATGTCCGGGAACTGCGCGAGCTGCGCGGCCGTGATCATGCCCGCCGGCCCGCTGCCCACGATCAGCACGTCGACCTCGTCGGGCAGCCCGGCGGGGCGCACCAGGCCGTAGCCGGCGGCCGGGCGCACGTGCGGGTCGCCGGTGACGTACCCGTGGTGGTGGAACTGCATCGGTGGTCCTCTCAGGCCCTGGCCAGGCCGTAGACGGGGTTGACGGCCTGCACGTGCTCGTGGTCGGGGCCCAGCGGGATGCCCGTGCGGTCACGCAGCAGCAGCACCGCCGCCAGGCCGAGCAGCGTCATCCCCGCCAGATAGATCGTCACCGACGTGGCGCTGCCCGTCGCCTGCACCAGCGCCGTCGCGATGGTGGGCGCGAACGCGCCGCCCAGGATCGAGCCGATCGCGTACGAGATGGACACGCCCGAGAACCGGATCGACGCGGGGAACAGCTCCGCGTACAGCGCGGCCTGCGGCCCGTAGGTGAGCCCCAGACCCACCGACAGGAACGACAGGCCCAGCAGCAGGGAGCCGAACGTGCCGCCGTGCACCAGCGGGAACAGGGCCAGGACGCCCGCGAGCTGCACCACGAAACCCACCGCGTACGTGGTGCGGCGGCCCAGCCGGTCCGACACCCACCCCGCGAACCACGTCGAGGCCAGCCAGACGACGGCCGACGCCGTCACCGCCCACAGCACCAGCCCCTGGCCCATGCCCACCGCCCCCTGCGGGTCCGACGCGTAGCGCTGCACGTACCCGCCCGTGGTCATGTAGCCCACCGCGTTGTTGCCCGCGAACACCAGCGCCGCCACGATCACCAGCGGCGTGTGCCGGCGGAACAGGCGCACCACCGGCTGCCGCGTGGTCTGCGCCCGCTCGGCGATCTCGACGAACACCGGGCTCTCCTCGACGCTGCGGCGCACCCAGTACCCGATGCCGATGAGCACCACGCTGAGCAGGAACGGCACGCGCCAGCCCCACGCGAGGAACGCGTCGCCCGGGGCGACGGCGGTCATCAGGGCCAGCACCCCCGAGGCCAGGAGCAGACCCAGCGGCACCCCGATCTGCGGGGAGGCGCCGTACAGGCCCCGGCGGCGCACGGGCGCGTGCTCGCACGACATGAGCACCGCGCCGCCCCACTCGCCGCCCGCCGAGATGCCCTGCAGGATCCGCAGGAGCACCAGCAGCACCGGCGCCGCGACGCCGATCTGCGCGTACGTGGGCAGCACCCCGATCAGCGCCGTCGCCACGCCCATGAGCACGAGCGTGAGCACCAGCACCACGCGCCGCCCGTACCGGTCGCCGAGGTGGCCCGCGACGAACGCGCCCAGCGGCCGGAACAGGAAGCTGACCCCCACCGAGCCGAACGCCAGCAGCGTCGCGAGCCCCGCGCCCGCCGGCTCGAAGAAGAGCTGCCCGAACACCAGGCCCGCGGCGGAGGCGTAGACGAAGAAGTCGTACCACTCGACCGTGGTGCCGACGATCGTGGCCGCGACGACACGACGGCGCTCGCGGGCGGTGGGCTGTGCCTCTGACATCGTATGACTCCCTCGTCATCGCCCTCGTCGTTGCCGGGCTCGCACCGACCATATACGATCTGTGATACGAAGCACCAGGGGTCGCAGCGGACCCGGAGGCCGAGGGCAAGGGAGCTCATGGGTACGCACGGGATCGGGCCGTTCGCGCAGCGGCCGGGCAAGGTCGTCGCCGTCCACCTCGCCTACGCCTCGCGCGCCGCGCAGCGCGGACGGCGGCCCGCGGCGCCGTCCTACTTCCTCAAGCCCACGAGCTCGCTGGCCGCGAGCGGCGGCGTCGCCGAGCGGCCCGCCGGCGCCGAGCTGCTGGCCTTCGAGGGCGAGGTCGCGCTGGTCGTCGGCGAGCCGGCCCGGAACGTCACGGTCGAGGACGCGTGGGACCACGTGGCCGCCGTGACCGCGGCGAACGACCTGGGCGTGTACGACCTGCGGTGGGCCGACAAGGGCTCCAACGTGCGCTCCAAGGGCCGCGACGGCTACACGCCGGTGGGCCCGGACCTGATCGACGCGCGCGTGGTCGACCCGGGGGCCCTGCGCGTGCGCACGTGGGTCAACGGCGACCTCGTGCAGGAGGACACGACCGGCCCCGACGTGCTGCTGTTCCCCTTCGCGCAGATCGTGGCCGACCTGTCGCAGCACCTCACGCTCGAGCGGGGCGACGTGATCCTGACGGGCACGCCGGCGGGCTCGAGCGTCGTGGTGCCCGGTGACGTGGTCGAGGTCGAGGTGGACGCGCCGGCCGCGCCGGGCGCGCCGACGTCGGGCCGGCTGGTCACCACCGTGACGCAGGGCGAGGTGCCGTTCACGGACGTCGGCGCCGGGCCGAGGGTCGACGACACGCAGCGCGCCGAGGCCTGGGGGAGCCGGGAGGCGGCGGGGCTGGAGGCGCCGTTCGAGCTCACGGAGGAGCTGGCCGACCTGCTCCGCCGCACGCCCGTGGCGGGTCTGTCCGCGCAGCTGCGCACGCGCGGGCTCGACCACGCCGTCATCGAGGGCGTGCGGCCGCTCGCGCCGGGCACGACGCTCGTGGGCCGGGCCCGGACCCTGCGGTTCGTGCCCTACCGGGCCGACCTCTTCGCGGCGCACGGCGGCGGGTACAACGCGCAGAAGCGGATGTTCGACACGGTGGACGCCGGCGAGGTGATCGTCATCGAGGCGCGCGGCGAGCCCGGAGCGGCCACGCTCGGCGACGTGCTCGCGCTGCGCGCGCAGGTGCGCGGCGCGGCGGGCGTGGTGACCGACGGCCGGGTGCGCGACTCCGAGGCCGTCGCCGCCACCGGGCTGCCCGTCTTCGCCGCCGGGCCGCACCCCGCGGTGCTCGGCCGGCGGCACGTGCCGTGGGACACCGACGTGGCCGTGGCCTGCGGCGGCGCCACGGTGCTGCCCGGCGACGTCGTGGTGGGGGACGCCGACGGCGTCGTCGTCATCCCGCCGCACCTCGTCGCCGAGGTGGCGCAGGCCGCGCTCGCGCAGGAGGAGCAGGACGAGTGGGTGGCCCGGCAGGTGGCCGACGGGCACGCCGTCGACGGCCTGTTCCCGCCGAACGAGGAGTGGCTCGCGCGCTACCGGGCGTCCCGGGAGGACGCGTGACCGGCACCTCGGCCGTCGAGGACGCGTTCGCGGCGGTCAGCAAGTCCCAGCTGGCCTACCGGTCCCTGCGCGACCGGATCGCCCGCCGCGAGCTGAGCCCGGGCTACCGCCTGGTGCTGCAGAGCATCGCCGACGAGCTCGAGATGAGCGTGGTGCCCGTGCGCGAGGCCATCCGGCGGCTGGAGGCCGAGGGCCTGGTCACCTACGAGCGCAACGTCGGCGCGCGGGTCGCCATGATCGACGAGCACGGCTACGTCGACGCCATGCAGGCCCTCGGCGTCGTCGAGGGCGCGGCCACCGGGCTCTCCGCCCCCGCCGTCTCGGCGGCGGACCTGGGCCGCGCCCGCGAGGTGAACGGCCAGCTCCGCGCCCTGCTCGACCATTTCGACCCGCACGCCTTCACCGCGCTGAACCAGCGGTTCCACTCGGTGCTGTTCGAGTCGTGCCCCAACGGCCTGCTGCTCGACATGGTGCACCGCGGCTGGGCGCAGCTCTCCGGGCTGCGCGACTCCACGTTCGCGTTCGTACCCGGCCGGGCCCACGCCTCGGTGGCCGAGCACGACCACATCCTCGACCTCATCGCCCGCGGGGCCGACCCGCTCGAGATCGAGATCGCCGCGCGCGACCACCGCTGGGCGACCATGCAGGCCTTCCTCGACGCCCGCGCCGACCGCGCCGGCCGACCCGCCCGACCCACGGAGACACTGTGACCCAGCCGACCCGATCTCTGCCCGCCGACCTGCCCGAGCGCATCCGGCACTACATCGGCGGTGCGTTCGCCGACTCGGCCGACGGCGCCACGTTCGACGTGCTCGACCCCGTGACCGACGAGGTCTACGCGCAGGCCGCCGCCGGCAAGGCCGCCGACGTCGACCGCGCCGTCGCCGCCGCGCGGAAGGCCTTCACCGACGGTCCGTGGCCCCGCATGCTGCCGCGCGAGCGCTCGCGGGTGCTGCACCGGATCGCGGACCTCGTCGAGTCCCGCGACGCGCGGCTGGCCGAGCTGGAGAGCTTCGACTCGGGCCTGCCCATCACGCAGGCGCTCGGCCAGGCGCGCCGGGCCGCGGAGAACTTCCGGTTCTTCGCCGACCTGGTGGTCGCCCAGACCGACGACGCCTTCAAGGTGCCCGGGCGGCAGCTCAACTACGTCAACCGCAAGCCGATCGGCGTGGCGGGCCTGATCACGCCCTGGAACACGCCGTTCATGCTCGAGTCGTGGAAGCTCGCGCCGGCGCTGGCCACGGGCAACACGGTGGTGCTCAAGCCCGCGGAGTTCACGCCGCTGTCGGCGTCGCTGTGGGCGGGCATCTTCGAGGAGGCCGGCCTGCCCGAGGGCGTGTTCAACCTGGTCAACGGACTGGGGGAGGAGGCGGGCGACGCCCTGGTGAAGCACCCCGACGTGCCGCTCATCTCCTTCACCGGCGAGAGTGCCACGGGGCAGCTCATCTTCGCCAACGCCGCACCGCACCTCAAGGGCCTGTCGATGGAGCTGGGCGGCAAGTCGCCCGCGATCGTCTTCGCCGACGCCGACCTGGAGGCCGCGATCGACGCGACGATCTTCGGCGTCTTCTCGCTCAACGGCGAACGCTGCACCGCGGGCAGCCGCATCCTGGTCGAGCGCGCCGTCTACGACGAGTTCGTCGAGCGCTACGCGACACAGGCCGCGCGCGTCCGGGTCGGCTACCCGCACGACCCCGCCACCGAGGTGGGCGCGCTCGTGCACCCCGAGCACCTCGCCAAGGTCCTGGAGTACGTCGAGCTCGGCAAGGGGGAGGGCCGCCTGGTCGCGGGCGGCGGGCGCCCCGAGGGCTTCAGGACCGGCAACTTCGTGGCGCCGACCGTGTTCGCGGACGTGCCGCGCGACGCCCGGATCTTCCAGGAGGAGATCTTCGGGCCGGTGGTCGCGATCACCCCGTTCGACACCGAGGCCGAGGCGCTCGAGCTGGCCAACGGCGTGAAGTACGGTCTGGCGGCCTACGTCTGGACCAACGACCTGCGGCGCGCGCACACCTTCTCCCAGTCGGTCGAGGCCGGCATGGTCTGGCTCAACTCGAACAACGTGCGCGACCTGCGCACCCCGTTCGGCGGCGTCAAGGCCTCGGGGCTCGGCCACGAGGGCGGGTACCGCTCGATCGACTTCTACACGCACCAGCAGGCGGTGCACGTGACGCTCGGCGCCGCCCACAACCCGACGTTCGGCAAGGGGGCCTGACGCGATGTCCATTCCTACGCCCACGGCGCCCCCGCCCGACATCGTGCGGTGTGCCTACCTCGACCTCGTGGTGACCGACCTGGCCGCGTCGCGCGACTTCTACGTGGACGTGCTCGGGCTGGTCGTCACGTACGAGGACGCCGAGGCCGTCTACCTGCGCAGCCTCGAGGAGTTCATCCACCACAACCTGGTGCTGCGCAAGGGTCCGGTGGCCGCGGCCGCCGCGTTCGCCTACCGGGTGCGCTCGCCCGAGGAGCTCGACCGGGCCGTGGCGTTCTACCGCGAGCTCGGCTGCCGGGTGGAGCGGCGGGCCGAGGGCTTCACGCGCGGCGTGGGCGACTCGGTGCGTGTGACCGACCCGCTCGGCTTCCCGTACGAGTTCTTCTACGACGTCGAGCACGTCGAGCGCCTGGCCTGGCGGTACGACCTGCACACCCCTGGCGCACTGGTGCGCCTGGACCACTTCAACCAGGTCACGCCCGACGTGCCGCGCGCCGTGCGGTACATGGAGGACCTCGGCTTCCGGGTCACGGAGGACATCCAGGACGCCGAGGGCACCACCTACGCCGCGTGGATGCGCCGCAAGCCGACGGTGCACGACACGGCGATGACCGGCGGCGACGGGCCACGCCTGCACCACGTCGCGTTCGCCACGCACGAGAAGCACAACATCATCGCCATCTGCGACAAGCTCGGCGCCCTGCGGCAGAGCGACCGCATCGAGCGCGGCCCGGGCCGGCACGGCGTGTCCAACGCCTTCTACCTGTACCTGCGCGACCCCGACGGCCACCGCGTGGAGATCTACACGCAGGACTACTGGACGGGCGACCCGGACAACCCCGTGGTCACCTGGGACGTGCACGACAACCAGCGGCGCGACTGGTGGGGCAACCCCGTGGTGCCGTCCTGGTACACGGAGGCCTCGCCCGTGCTGGACCTCGACGGCAACCCGCAGCCCGTCGTCGCGCGCACCGACACCTCGGAGATGGCGGTGACCATCGGCGCCGACGGGTTCTCCTACACCCGCCCCGAGGACGACGAGGACGCGCTGCCCTCGTGGAAGCAGGGCGAGTACAAGCTGGGGCACCAGCTGTGACGGCCGGGCGCACGCTGGACGACGCCGCGGTCACCGCGATCGCCGACGAGCTCGCGCGGGCCGAGGCGGACCGCACCACGGTGCCGCTGCTCACCGCCCGCCACCCGGGCATGACGGTCGAGGACGCCTACGCCGTGCAGAACACGTGGCGCCGCCGGGGCATCGAGGCCGGGCGGCGGCCCGTGGGCCGCAAGATCGGCCTCACCTCAAAGGTGATGCAGGCGGCCACCGGTATCACCGAGCCCGACTACGGCGCGATCTTCGCCGACATGGTGGTCGAGAACGGCACGGTCGTCGAGCACGCGCGGTTCTCGAACGTGCGGGTCGAGGTCGAGCTGGCCTTCGTGCTGCGCGACCGCCTCACCGGCCCGCACGCCACGGTGTTCGACGTGCTGCGCGCCACCGAGTACGTGGTGCCCGCGCTGGAGATCCTGTCGTCCCGGATCGAGATGCCCGGCCGCACCATCGTCGACACCATCAGCGACAACGCCGCCATGGGCGCCATGGTCCACGGCGGGCGGCCCGTCGCCCCCGACGCCGTGGACCTGCGCTGGGTCTCCGCGCTCCTGCACCGCAACGAGACCGTCGAGGAGTCCGGGGTCGCGGCGGCGGTGCTGGGCCACCCCGCGGCCGGCGTCGCGTGGCTCGCGAACAAGCTCGCGCAGCACGGCGACGCGCTCGAGCCGGGCGAGATCGTCCTGGCGGGCTCGTTCACCCGCCCGGTCTGGATCGAGCCCGGCGACACCGTGCTGGCCGACTACCGAGAGCTGGGGACCGTCTCGTGCCGCTTCGTGTGACCCTCCCGCCCACCTTCCGCGACCGGATCGCCGCGGCCGACCGGCCGCAGGCCGGCATGTGGGTCTGCACCGGCAGCCCGGCGGTCGCCGAGATCTGCGCCGGGGCGGGCCTCGACTGGCTGCTGATCGACGCCGAGCACTCGCCGATCGGCCTGGAGTCGACGACGGCGCTGCTCCGGGCCGTCGCGCCGTACCCGGTCACACCCGTGGTGCGCGCGCCGTCGGACGACGTCGTGGTGCTCAAGCAGCTGCTCGACCTCGGCGCGCAGAACGTGCTCGTGCCCATGGTCGACACCGCGGAGCAGGCCGCCGCCGTCGTGCGCGCCGTGCGGTACCCGCCGCGGGGCGTGCGGGGTGTGGGCAGCGCGCTGTCCCGCGGCGCCCGGTGGAACCGCGTCGAGGGCTACATGCGCGACGCCGACCGGTACGTCTCCCTGTTCGTGCAGGTCGAGTCCGCGGCTGCGGTCGAGAACGCCGCGGAGATCGCGGCCGTCGACGGCGTGGACGGCGTCTTCGTGGGGCCGTCCGACCTCGCGGCGTCGATGGGCCTGCTCGGGCAGCAGACGCATCCGGACGTCGTGGCCGCGGTGCGGCGCGCGTTCGAGGCCGTCCGGGCCGCGGGCAAGCCGGTGGGCGTCAACGCCTTCGACCCCGAGGCCGCGCGGGCCTACCTGGAGGCCGGGGCATCGTTCGTGCTGGTCGGCGCCGACGTCGCCCTGCTCGCCCGGGGCTCGGAGGAGCTGGCCGACCGCTGGGCCGGGCCCGCGGGGGAGTGACTCCTACGCCCGCGTCAGCGCGAGCAGCCGGTCCCGGAGGCGTTCCAGCTCCTGCGGCTCCGGCTCCATGCCCCACACGGGCTGCGCGCTGACGCCGTCCGCCGCCGCCAGCACGAGCGACAGCACGTCCTCGGGCAGGCCGTCCGCCCGCAGGTCCGCCTGCCAGCGCAGGGCGTCGGCCCGGGCCAGGTCGGCGACCGCCGCCACGGTCGACAGGTGCGCGACGAGCACCAGCGCGTCCCGCGTCGCCGCGGCGTCCAGGGCCTCGTGCACCGACACGCGCACGTACGCCCGCATCAGCCGTCCCGGTTCCGTGTCCGCCGGGTCGACCGCGGCCTCCACGGCCGCCCGGAACCGCTCCAGCCACTCGCGGGCCAGCGCCAGGAGCAGCTCCTGCTTGCTCGCGAAGTGGTAGAGCAGGCCGCCCTTGGACACGCCCGCGCGGCGCGCGACGTCGTCGAGCGTGGCCGAGACGCCCCGCTCGCGGACCACCTGCGCCGCCGCGTCCAGCAGCGCGGTCCGCGTCTGCTCCGGGTCCCTGCCCGCCGTCCGGCCCACGTACCCCTCCTCGTCGCATCGTGACGGCACGCACTCTAGCCGCCCACCAAACTGTACCGGCTGGACGGTATAGTTGCCGGGTGACCGTCTCCCCGCCCGCCCTCTCCACCCGCCGTCGCTGGGCCGCCCTCGCCGTCCTGGTGCTGGCCGTCGGCCTGCTCGCCATCGACGGCACCGTGCTGTACCTCGCCGTCCCGTCGCTCACCCGCGACCTCGAACCCACGGCGACCCAGGTGCTGTGGATCGGGGACATCTACTCGCTGGCGATCGCCGGCCTGCTCGTCACGATGGGCACCCTCGCCGACCGGGTCGGGCGCAAGCGCCTCCTCCTGGTCGGCGCGACGGCGTTCGGCGCGGCCTCCGCCCTCGCGGCCTTCTCGCCCGACGCCGAGACCCTCGTCGCCGCCCGCCTGCTGCTCGGCGTCGCGGGCGCCACGATCATGCCCTCCACGCTCTCGCTCATCCGCACCCTGTTCCCCGACGCCCGCGAGCGCAGCCGCGCCATCGCGGTCTGGTCGGCGGCCGCGGGCGGCGGCGCGGCCATCGGCCCCCTGGTCGGTGGCCTGCTGCTCGAGCACTTCTGGTGGGGGTCCGTCTTCCTGGTCAACGTGCCCGTCGTCATCGTGCTCGTGGGGGCCGGCGCCGTGCTCCTGCCCGAGGCCAAGGACCCCGCCCCGGGCCGCCTCGACCTGCTGTCCGTGCTGCTGTCGTTCGCCGCCGTCATGCCGCTCGTCTGGGCGATCAAGCACGCGGCCTCGGCCGGCGTCGACCTGCCCGCGGCCGGCGCGCTGGCGCTCGCGGTGGGTGCCGGCGTCTGGTTCGTGCGGCGGCAGGGCCGGCTCCTGGCGGACGGCCGCGGCCCGCTGCTCGACGTCGGCCTGTTCAAGGTCCCGGCGTTCAGCGGCGCCGTGACCGCGAACCTCATCGCGATCTTCGCACTGACCGGCATGCTGTTCTTCTTCTCCCAGTACCTCCAGCTCGTGCGGGGCTTCTCGCCGCTGGTCGCGGGCCTCGCCGAGCTGCCCGCGACCGTCGCCTCGATCGCGGTGGTCGCGGTCGTGGGCTGGTCGGTGGCCCGGTTCGGCCGCGGCGACGCGATCGCCCTCGGCCTGGGGGTCACGGCCCTCGGTACGGTGGCCATCGCGCTGGCCGAGGGCGCCGACCACTACGCCTGGCTCGCCCTGGCCCTGGTGCCCGCGGGGCTGGGCGTGGGCCTCGCGATGACGCTCACCACGGACGCCGTCGTCTCGGCCGTGCCGCCCACGAAGGCCGGCGGCGCCTCGGCCATCTCCGAGACGGCGTACGAGCTCGGCGTCGCGCTCGGCGTGGCCGTGCTCGGCTCGCTGGTCACGCTCGGCTACCAGGCCCGCGTGGCGCTCCCCGCGGGCCTGCCCGACGACGTGCGCGCCGGGGCCGGGGACTCGCTCGCCGCCGCGGTGGCGCTCGCGGGCGACCGGCCCGACGTGGTGGACGCGGCCCGGGAGGCGTTCGTGGGGGCGCTGCAGACGGCGTGCGTCGTGGCGGCGGTGCTGACGGCGGTGGCGGCCGTCGTCGCGTGGCGGCTGATCCCGAACGAGGGGCTCAGCGCCCGAGGCGCGGCGCCCAGGAGTCCTCGCGCACGTCGATGAACGCGCGGGTGCAGCGGTCGCACGCGTCGAGGTGCAGCTCGACGCGGCGGCCGCGGCTCGGCCGCAGCGTCCCCGCGACGTAGTCGTGCAGCGCCGCGCGGGTGCGGCGGCAGTCGGGCCCGGTCGCGGGCCGGGCACGGGGCGGCGGCCCGGCAGGGGCGGTGCCCGGGAGGTCGGCCAGGGCCGCGCGCAGCGCGGCGACGTCGGCCCGGCGAGCGGTCCGCGCGCTGCTCGTGATCGTCACGCGGTCCCGCCCCTCTCCATGCCGTGGTTCACCCGCGGAGCAAGGGTTCCACATGTGCCGGGGGTCGCGGAACGTGCGCGTGATACGCGGCCGTGTCGGCCGGACGATGTCCCGATCTGTGGGGTGGTGGTCCGTCCGAACGGTGGGCGGGGCACAGGACCGGGGGGACGGTGGACCTATGAGCGAGCCACTGACCGCACCACCGACCGCACCGTCGGGCGAGTGCTTCGACCGCACCATCGCCGGGATCGCCGTCCCGGACACCGACCTCGTCCGCGCCGCGACCGCCCTGGTGCGGGAGGCCGCCGACGACACCGTGTTCCACCACTCCCGCCGCGTCTACCTCTGGGGCATGCTCCAGCTCGCCGCGCAGGGCCGGACGGCGGACCCCGAGCTGGCCTACGTCGGCGCCATGTTCCACGACCTCGGCCTCACCCCGGCATACCGCACGAGCGACCGCCGGTTCGAGATCGACGGCGCGGAGGCCGCCTACGGGTTCCTGCGCGACCACGGGCGGTCCCCGGAGGACGCGCGTGCGGCGTGGCTCGCCGTCGCCCTGCACACGACGCCGGAGGTGCCGCACCACCTGGCCCCCGAGGTCACCGTGGTGACGCTCGGCGTGGAGACCGACGTGCTCGGCCTGCGCCTCGACCGGATCGAGCCCGGTCCGCGCGCCGAGGTGCTGGCCGCGCACCCGCGGCCGGACTTCAAGAACCGCATCCTGCGGGCGTTCTACGAGGGCATGGCCTCGCGCCCCGCGACCACGTTCGGCACGATGAACGATGACGTGCTGGCCCACTTCGACCCCGCCTTCCGGCGGGTGGACTTCGTACGTGTGATCCAGGAGAACGCCTGGCCCGAGTGACGGGCCGGGACGGCAGGACAGGAGGGTGCCGGTGCCGGAGACGCGCGATGTGGTGTTCGTCGTCTTCGACGGCGTCAAGATGCTGGACGTCACGGGGCCGGCCGAGGTCTTCGCCGAGGCGCGGACCCTCGGTGCCGGCTACACGCTGCGCTACGTGTCGGTCTCGGGCGGGCCGGTCCGCACGTCCATCGGCGCGCTGCTGCCCGCCGGCCCCGTGACCGACCTGTGTGACGCGGGGGACATCGACACGCTCGTCGTGCCCGGGGGTGACGATCTGGTGGGCCTGCCGGTCCCGTCCGGGCTGGTCGAGGCCGTGCGGCTGCTGCGGCCGCGGGCCCGGCGGCTGGTCTCCATCTGCACCGGTTCGTTCGTGCTCGCCGCCGCCGGGGCCCTCGACGGGCGCCGGGCCACCACCCACTGGCGGCACGCCCCGCTGCTGGACCGCGCCTACCCGGACGTCCGGGTGGAGCGCGACGCGCTCTTCGTGGAGGACGACGGCGTGCTCACCTCGGCGGGTGTCTCGGCGGGCATCGACCTCGCCCTGGCGCTGGTCGAGCGGGACCACGGTCCCGACCTCGCCCGCGAGGTGGCCCGTGGCCTCGTGATGTTCATGCAGCGCCCGGGCGGGCAGTCGCAGTTCTCCGCGCCGCTCGCGCTGCGGGCGCCGCGTGTCCCGGCCCTGCGGGCCGTGGTCGACCTGGTGTCCGCGCAGCCGGCGCTGGAGCACACCGCCACGTCGCTGGCGGCGGCCGCCGGCGTGACGCCCCGGCACCTCGCTCGCCTCTTCCAGGCCGAGCTCGGTACGTCTCCGGCCCGGTTCGTCGAGGACACGCGCCTGGACCACGCGAAACGCCTGCTCGACGCCGGGCACGGCGTCGCCGAGGCGGCGCGGGGCGCCGGGTTCGGCAGCCCCGAGACGATGCGGCGACGGTTCGTGGCCCGGCTGGGCGTCTCGCCGAGCAGGTACCGCGCGCGGTTCTCGGCGACCGGCCCGGGGGACCGGTCCGGCTGAGCACCCCGGCCGGCGGCTACCCGGCCGCGCGGTCCGGCGCCGTGTCGAGGCGCGAGCGCAGGGCTGCCGTGAGCGCCTCGACCTGGTCGAGCTGCTCCGGGGTCAGGGCATCGACGAACAGCTCCCGCACCGCGCGCAGGTGCGGCACCGACGCCGCGCGGAACGACCGCGCGCCGTGGTCGGTGAGCTCGACCTCGGCGCCGCGGAAGTCGTCCGCGCACTCGACGCGGCGCACCAGGTCGCGGTTCTCCATGCGGCGCAGGTGGTGGGACAGGCGGCTGCGTTCCCAGTCGACGGCGTCCGCCAGCTCGGAGGACCGCAGGCGGCGGCCGTCGGCCTCGCTGAGGGCCAGCAGCACCGTGTAGTCGGCGGACGTGAGCCCCGACTCCTTCTGGAGGCGGCTGGTCAGGCGGGCGTTGAGGGTCTGCGCCGTCTCGATGAAACCGCGCCAGGCGCGCAGCTCGTCGGGCGTGGGCGACCGGCGGGCGCGGGGTCGCGTGCTGTCCGTCACGGGGACCTCCAGTGGTTGACGCGTCAACCATATCGGGAGCATGATTGACGCGTCAATCACTTCGGCGAGCGGGAGTTCTCATGAGCGACACCTCCACGGACATCGAGTTCGGCATCGACACCTTCGGCGACCTGCCGCTGGACGACGACGGCCGGCTGGTCTCCTACGGCGAGGCGATCCGCCGCACGGTCGAGGAGGCCGTGCTCGCCGACGGCGCGGGCGTCGACGTGGTCGCCCTCGGGGAGCACCACCGGCCCGAGTTCGCCATCTCCACCCCGGAGACGGTGCTGGCCGGCATCGCGACCCGGACGTCCAACATCCGGCTCGCCTCGGGCGTGACCGTGCTGAGCTCCGACGACCCGGTGCGCGTGTTCCAGCGGTTCGCGACGGTCGACGCGCTCTCCGGCGGCCGGGCCGAGGTGATCCTCGGGCGCGGCTCGTTCACCGAGTCGTTCCCGCTGTTCGGCTACGACCTGCGCGACTACGACCAGCTCTTCGAGGAGAAGCTCGACCTGTTCGTGAAGCTCCTCGACGAGAAGCCGGTCAGCTGGGAGGGGACGCTGCGCCCGGCGCTGCAGGACGCCGACGTCTTCCCGAAGACCGACTCCGGCCGTCTCACCACGTGGGTCGGGGTGGGCGGCTCACCGCAGTCCGTGATCCGCACCGCCCGCCACGGGCTGCGGCTCATGCTCGCGATCATCGGCGGCGCGCCCGACCGGTTCGCGCCGTACGTGGACCTGTACCGCCGCGCAGCGGACCAGTTCGGCACCACCGCCACCCCGGTGGGCATGCACTCGCCGGGCTTCGTCGCCGCGACGGACGAGGAGGCCAAGGAGCTGTTCTACCCCGGGTACAAGGTGATCCGGGACCGCATCGGCGCGCAGCGCGGCTGGCCGCCCCTGCGCCGCGACGAGTTCGACGCCGAGGTGGCGCACGGCTCGCTCTACATCGGCTCGCCCGAGACCGTCGCCCGCAAGATGGCGGCGGCCATCCGGGCCCTCGACGTCGGCCGGTTCGACCTCATCTACTCCGCGGGCGGGGCCATGCGCGCCAGCGACCGGCTGCGTGCCGTCGAGCTGTACGGCACGCAGGTGCTGCCGATGGTCCGCGAGCTGCTCGCCGACGAGCCCGTGCCGGTGACGGCATGACCGCCCCCGTGACCGGTCCGGTGCGCACGATCGGCGTCCTCGGCGCGGGCAAGGTCGGCACGGTGCTCGCCCGCCTCGCCGTCGCGGCCGGCTACCGGGTGCTCGTGGCCGGGTCGGGCGACCCGTCCCGCATCGCGCTGACGGTCGAGGTGCTCGCCCCGGGCGCGGAGGCGGTCGACGCGACGACGGCGGCCCGCGCGGCTGACGTCGTCGTCCTGGCCCTGCCGCTCGGCAAGCTCCCGGCCGTCCCGGCGGACGCGCTGTCCGGGCGGCTCGTGATCGACGCCATGAACCACTGGTGGGAGATCGACGGGCCCCGCGACGGGCTCCTCGCCGCCGACGTCTCCACGAGCGAGCACGTCCAGGCCGCGCTGCCCGGCACGCGCGTGGTCAAGGCCTTCAACCACATGGGGTACCACGACCTGCAGGACGGTGCCCGGCCGGCCGGCGCGCCGGGCCGCAAGGCGATCGGGATCACGGGTGACGACCCGGCCGACGTCGCCGCCGTGGCCGCGGTCGTGGACGCGCTCGGGTTCGACCCCGTGCCCGCGGGCCCGCTCGCGCAGGGGGTCCGCATGGAGCCGGGCACGCCCGCCTTCGGCGCGAACGTCGAGGCGGAGCGGCTGCGCGAGCTGCTGGACGCCGCCCCGGAGCGGGTCGTCGTCTGAACGGTGCCTCAGCCCGCGCACTGCCCGGTGGAGACGGGTGAGGTGAGGGCCGCGGCCTGGTCGGCGACCGGCCGCAGCTCGGCGTTCGTCATCGCGAAGCCGACGTCCGGGCTGGTCTCGGCCCGGGCGAAGACGACGCCGGCGACCTCGCCGTCCGTGGTGAGCAGCGGTCCGCCCGAGTTCCCGGGGCGCACCACGGCGGCCAGCGAGTAGACCTCCCGGTCGGCGCCGCCCCGGCCGTAGGAGTCGGGCACCATCGTGGTGCTGACGTCGATCACCCCGGCGCTGCCGGACGTGAACGGACCGCCGTAGGGGTAGCCCTGCACGACGGCGCTGTCACCCACCGAGAGCGTCGGCCCGAGGGGGAGCGGGCCCGCGGCGAGGTCGTCCACGGCGATGACCGCGAGGTCGTCGGTCGGGTCGTAGTAGACCACGCGACCCTCGCGCACCTCGCCGCCCGGCAGCTCCACCACGGGCCGGTCCACGCCTGCCACCACGTGCGCGTTGGTCACCAGGCGGTCGGCGGCCACGACGAAGCCCGACCCGGTGGAGCTCGTGCCGCACGCGTAGGCGATGCCCGAGATGCGGGCCACCGACCGCGCCGCGGCCTCCAGCTCCGGGTCGTCCAGGTCGACCACGGGCACCACCGCGTCCTGCGCCGGCACCATCAGGATGTTGAGGCGCGGCAGGCCGTCGTCGAGCACGAACGCGCGCGCCTGCGCGAGCGGGCGGCCCACCGCGGGCGGCGTCAGCTCGTCGATCGTGCGCAGCACGGCCGACGATGACACCGCGGGCGCGACGCCCGGCACACCGGTGGCACCGACCGCGTGCCCCACGAACGACAGCGCCAGGGCCACGACCCCCACGTTCGCCACGCCGCCGAGCAGGCGCTCCAGGGGGCGCAGCGACGTGCGGTCCACACCCTGCCGGAGGTTGCGGCCCAGGCCCGCACCCAGCGACGCGCCGAACAGCGGCAGCAGCACGGCCACCGCGATCGACACCGGCCCGCGCCACTGCGTGGTGGGCATCAGGTCGTTCACGGCGGGCACGGCCCAGAACACGGCGGCGCCGCCGAGCACCAGCCCGATCAGGCCGCCGAGCGTGGCCAGCAGCCCGCGGCTGAGGCCGGCCATCAGGGCGATGAAGAGCGCGAGGAGGAGCACCAGGTCGAGCAGGGACATGAGGGCTCCTTCGACAGGGTCGGCTGGGCGCCGGCCGGGCGGTAGGAGACGACCGTAGACGGTCGACGGCCCGGGTGCGGGCGTCGACCCGCGTCCGTTCACCCGATCCGCAGATTCACGCCCAGACGTTCACAGGCGACGGTCCCGCTCAGGGCACGATCGAGTCCACGTAGCCGCCGTCGACCCGCACGGCCGCACCCGTCGTCGCCGAGGCGAGCGGCGAGCTGAGGTAGGCCACGAGGTTCGCGATCTCCTCCGGCTCGATCAGCCGCTGCAGCAGCGACTGCGGGCGGTGCGTGCGCATGAACTCGCGCTGGGCCTCGTCCCACGGCAGCGCCGGGTCCACGAGCTCGTACACGAACTTCTCGACCCCGCCCGTGTGCGTGGGACCCGCGATCACCGAGTTGACCGTCACGCCCGTGCCCGCCGCCTCCTTCGCGAAACCCCGTGAGACGCCCAGCAGCGCCGTCTTCGAGACGCCGTAGTGGATCATCTCGGCCGGGATCACGATGGCCGAGTCGCTCGCCACGTTCAGCACGCGACCCCACCCGCGCGCGGTCATGCCGGGCAGCGTCGAGCGGATCAGCCGCACCGCCGCCAGCACGTTCACCTCGAAGTACCGGCGCCACTCGTCGTCGTCGATCTCCAGGGGCGGCACGCTGCCGAAGATGCCGAGGTTGTTCACCAGCACGTCGACGTCGCCGGTGGCGGCGAGCGCCTCGGTCGCGCCCTCCGCGGTGCTGACGTCGCCGGTCGCGGCCACGAGGTCCCGCTCCGGGGACTGCTCCCGCAGCTCGTCGATCGTGGCCCGCACGCCGTCCTCCCGCCGGCCGTTGACCGCCACCCGGGCGCCGGCATCGGCCAGCGTCGCCGCGATCGCGCGGCCGATGCCCTGGGTCGAGCCGGTCACCAGGGCCGTGCGTCCCGCGAGATCGATGCGCATGCTGACACTCCTTGCTGTCGGGCCGAGACCTGCCGCTCCCAGGCTGCCACGCCCCCTGCCACCTGGCTCGCACAGGGCGTGGCTCGCGAGGTCGGTCCCTTGCGTTGAGGTCGGTCTCTTGCCCCGAGATCGGTCCATTGATGGACCGATCTCGAGACAGGGGACCGACCTGGTGAGGTTGGGGCTGCTGGTTCTCTGTGGGAGTCACAGAGTCACAGGGGGAAGGCCACCAGCACGGGCTGGTGAGTGTGCTCAGGGTCGCTGCGCCCCCACCCATGGGGTGGGAGTTCGCCAGGTCGGTCTCTTGCCCCGAGATCGGTCCATTGATGGACCGATCTCGAGACAGCGGACCGACCTGGTGAGGCTGGGGTTACTGGTTGTCTGTGCGGGTCCAGCGTTCCCAGAGCCACAGGACGAAGACCACCAGCAGGAATGCCGGGACACCTGCGATGCCCAGCCGGGCGAACCAGTGCAGCAGCTCCGCGCCGACCCGGGGGCCCGACGCGTCCGTGCCGGTGGGGCCGGCCGCACCAGGCGGGGGAGCGGTGGTGCCCGACGGCGGCGCGAGGTCATCGGTGCCGGGGTCGCCCGCGTTGTCGCTGCCGTTGGAGCTGCCGTCCTCTTCCACGCCGACGGTCCCGGTGCTGCCCGTCCTGCCGGTGTCGCCCGCGGCCTGGTCCGGGGTGCCGTCGCCGATGCCCAGGCCCGCGAGCAGGTCCCGGACCGCAGCACCCACTCCGACCGGGGCAGTCTCGGCGCGTCCGGGCCCGTCCGCTGACTGCCCGTCGGCCCTGCCGCCGGATCCAGCCCCGCCGTCACTCGCCGCGTCGTCGTGCTCGGCGCCGGAGCGCGGTTCGCCGGTGGCGCCTCCAGAGGTCTCGTCCGGGGTGCCGCTCGTGCCGTCAGCGCCGTCCCCACGGGCCTGGTCATCCGTCGTGCCGGCACCTGACGCGTCGCTGCCGACGGCGGCGTCCGATCCGTCGACCGCCGGACCGTCACCGCCCGCGCCCGCGGGGTCGTCGCCGGCCGCCGCGCCGGCTCCGCTGTCGCTGCCACCGGCAACCGTGCCGTTGTCGCTGCCCGCGGCACCGCCGCCGCTGCCGTCACCCGCGCCGTCACCCGCGCCGCCGCCACTGCCGTCGCCACTGCCGTCACCGCGGCCACCCGCGCCGCCGCCACTGCCGTCGCCACCACCGCCCGGGCCACCGCCGGCCGCGCCACCACCGCCCGCACCGTCCGCGCCCGCTGGCGGGGCCTGGACCGACTGGGCCGCCGGAGGGTCGTCCGGCTGGAGCGCCGCCAGGGCCGCCGCGCCACCGCCGACCACAGCCGCTGCCACCGCCGCGGCGACCGCGGCCTCCTTGGTGCCGAACCTCCGCCCGCCCGCGCCGCCGCCAGACCCGCCCGCCCCACCCGCGGAACCCGCGCCCCCGCCCACCAGCCCTGCGCCGACCCCCGCACCCAGCGCACCCGTGGCCACGGCCCCCGCCACGACGTGCTGGCCGAGGTCGCGCAGCATCCAGGACACCTCGCGCACGTCGAGGAAGGCGCGCGTGCACTCGGCGCAGCCGTCCATGTGCGCCTCGACGCGGCCGCGGCGGCGGGGGAGCAGCCGGTCCTTGAGGTAGTCGTGCATCGCGGCACGCGTGGCACGGCACTCCGGCTCGTTGACGGCCTGCGCGTGCGCGGCGGCGAAGGCACCGGCCAGGCGTTCCTCGGCGCGGCGCAGCCGCATCGTCACGGCGTGCGGCCGGACCCCGAGACCGGACGCGATCTCGCTCACCGCCCGGTCGTGCACGTGGCGCTCGACCAGGATGCGGCGGTCGTCGTCGGCCAGGTCGGCCAGGGCGGCGCGCAGCATCGCGACGTCGGCCTGTCGTTCGACGGCGGGCTCGGCGCCCTCGACCGGGGGAGCGAGGCCGTCCAGCGCGTCGTCCTCGACCGCGGTGGTGCGCCCGGCCTCGCGGGTCAGCGAGATGGCCTCGTTCATCGCGGCCCGGCGCCAGTAGGGGGCGGGGTCGGCGATGCTGCCGCCGGTGGAGACGATGCGGACCATCTTCTCCAGGGCCCGGCTGGCGGCCTCCTCGGCGTCGACGCCGGGCACCCGGGCCATCACCGAGCGCACGACGTTCGGGCGGTGCACCACCCAGTCGTCGATCTGCAGTGCGCGTGCCGCCGTCATGCCGCGTGCCCCCCTCCCGACCGGAGATGCTTCCACCGGGGTCGGGAGGGCGCGCGACGAGCCGGACGATGTGCGTCAACGCACGTCGACGCGCCCCCGTGCGGTCGGGTGCGTCAGCGCCGGCGCAGCACCAGGCCGCGCACGAACGCCGCCTGGCCGGCGTGCTGCATGTCGTCGTTGACGACGCTCACGAGCCGCACGCCCAGGGTCACCGGCGGGTTCCACGACTCGTCGACCACACGGTTCAGGTCGTCGTCCGACAGCGTGGCCAGGTAGCGCACCGTGCGGTCGTGGACGGCGTCGTGGTAGCCCACCAGGAGGTCGGCGGAGGGCACCCGGACGGCGGACACCTCGTCGGCGTCGTGCCCGTACCCGGTGTCCTCCGCCGGGAACGGCAGGCCGAACCGGCGGTCCCACCCGTCGTCGGACCAGACCTGGCTGGTGCCGGCGGCGTCGGCCACGTGGTCGTCCTGCACCCGGGTGAGGTGCCAGACGAGCCAGGCGACGGTGTTCGCGTCGTCGTCCAGGCGGAACGCGAGCTCGTCGGGCGTCAGCCCCCGGACCGCGCCGTGGACGGCCTGGCGGATCCGGCCGAATGCGTCCGTGAGCAGGTCGGTACCGTGCATCGGGATCGTTCCTCTCGGTGGCGGGCGTCGTGCTCGCCACGATGCCACACGATCCCGTCCGCGGGTGCGACCGGGTCAGGTGCGGGGCAGCACCGCCGCCGCGATGACCACGTTGTTGACGATGGTCGCGGTGACGGTGCGCGCCACGGCCTCCGCGGCGGCGCCCGCGCCCCAGTTGCCCTTCTTCAGCTCCTCCGCGCGCTCGATCACCGCGGTGCCCCAGGGGATGTCGCGGTTGAACTGGGGCAGGGTGCCGCTGCCGTAGACGAGCGCGGCGAGCGCCGCGACCCGGGGCGTCGGCTCCGCGCCGTCGACCAGCACGGCGCGGACGTCGGCCAGCAGGCCGGCGCGGCGGCCGGACTCGCCGTCGGCCAGCACCTGGGTCTCGAACAGGCCGAGGGCCTTGCGCGTGCTGCGCCGGATGTCGCCGCGCTGGACGAGGCGGTCCAGCAGCGGCTCGCGCAGCGACGGCCCGGTCGCGGCGAGGACCGTCTGCACGCCGCGCGGCTTGTCGGCGACGTACTCCCAGCTCGCGCGCAGCAGGTGGTCCGACGGCGGGCTGTCCGGCACGGCCTCGACGGTCGTCGTGCCCAGCTTCCCCGTGCCGGTCCGGACGTGGTCGCCCAGGCCGAGGTCGGCGAGGACCGCGCCCGCGAGCACGTAGTAGAGGGTGCCCTCCCCGGCGATCACCCCGGAGTCGGGCTGGAACAGCAGCAGGAGGAGGTCCTCCGCCACGGTGGGCGCGCCGAGCGCGCTCCGGTCGGTGTCGGCCGTGGTGGGCGCGTCGGGCTCGTGGTGCTGGTCGGTCATCGGTCGGTCCCCTCTGTCTGGTCGGGTGTGTGGTCGGCGGACATCCCCTGGGCCTCCCGGATCGCGCGCACCTGCTCGTTCGCGATCGCGCTGGCCCGCGCGAGCACCTCGAGCTGCGCCGGGTTGTACAGCTCCACGACGGCGTCGACGAAGGTCTCCCGGGTGACGTGCTCGCTCTTCGACAGGTGGGAGACGGGGTCGCTCAGCCACGGGTAGTCGAGGAGGTTCTGGGCGATGGCCGGCGCGAGGCGTTCGGCGAGGTCGATGCGGGTGGCCTCGTCGGCGTCGGGCGGCAGGTCGTCCATCTCGGCGCTGACCGCGTCCGTGTCGGCCTCGACCATCGCGCGGACGTCGGCGAGGGCAGCCTCGTCGTACAGCTGCGTGTAGATGTGGACCAGCGAGCTGTCCGCCTCCGACATCCGCGACGCGAGCGACTCGAAGCCGGCCGGCCCGTCCGCGGGCGCCTGCTCGCGCAGGATCGCCGCGATGTCGGACCGGGCCTTCTCGAGGTGCTCGATCCGCACCTTGAGCTCGGCGTCGATCTCGCGCAGGGCCTCGGGGGTGCTGCTGGCGGCCGCGCCCACCTCGCCGATCTGCGCGAGCGGCACGCCGAGGTCGGCCAGCCGCCGGATGCGCAGCAGGCTCACCAGGTGCCGCACCTCGTACTGCTTGTACCCGTTGTACCGGCGCTCCGGCTCCTCGAGCAGGCCGAGCCGGTGGTAGTGGCGCACGGTGTTCACCGTGGTGCCTGCCAGGTCGGCGAGCTCGCGTGTGCTCCAGGCCATGCCCTCGTCCCATTCCGCGCTCGCGGAGCGCCTCGTCGGGGATGTCACCGGCAAGCAGACACCCTGTTCCCAGAACATGGTCAAGGGGCCGGTCGGCGGACGCGACCCCGGGCCGGGCGAACCGCCGCCTACACTCCGGAGGATGGGTCAGGGGTCGCGGTCGAACCGGCGTGTCGTCTACGAGACGCTGCGCCGCCGCGTGCTGACCCTGGAGCTGCCGCCGGGCGCCGCCCTGTCGGAGAACGAGCTCGCGGCCGCCCTCGGGGTGAGCCGCACGCCGGTGCGCGAGAGCCTCATCCTGCTGGGGGAGGAGGGGCTGGTGCGCGTGTACCCCAAGGTGGGCTCGTTCGTCTCGCGGGTCGACGCGCGCCGGGTCGCGGACGCGCAGTTCCTGCGGGAGGCGGTCGAGCTCGCCGCCCTCGACGACCTGCCGGAGACCCTCGACCCGGACCTGCTGGCCGCGCTGCGCGACAACCTCGCGCAGCAGCGCGAGCCGGGGCTCGACGTGGAGCGGTTCTTCGAGCTCGACGAGGCGTTCCACCACGGCCTCCTGCGGCTCAGCGGGCACGGCCGCGCCTGGTCCACGGTGGTGGCGGCCAAGGCGCACCTCGACCGGGCCCGGCGCCTGGGACTGCACGAGCCGGACGGCGTGGACCGGTTCGCCGGTGAGCACCGCGACATCCTCGACGCGATGGTGGCGGGCGACCTCGCCGCCGCGCGCAGCGGGCTCCGCGCGCACCTGCGTGCCGTCTTCGACGACATCGAGCGGACGCGCAGGCGCTCGCCCGAGCTGTTCGCGGCCGACGACGGGCCCGTGCCCGCGCGCCGCGGCGTCGCCGTCCGCGGGTAGGCACTGGACAGGGCACCGCGCGGCCTGGCACGCTGTCGTGACTAAGCAAGCGCTTAGTCACGACTCAGACACGACGGGGTGCCGATGAGGGGACGTTTCGAGGGGCGCGTGGTCGCCGTCACCGGGGCCGCGCGCGGCATCGGGTTCGCGGCCGCGCAGCGGTTCGCCGCGGAGGGCGCGTCGGTCGCGGTGATCGACCTGGACGAGTCCGCGGCGGCCGCCGCCGCCGCGGCCCTGGAGCCGCGGGACGGGGCGGCCCGGGCGGTCGGCATCGGCGCGGACGTGGCCTCGTCCGCCGACGTCGAGGCCGCCGTCGGCCGCGTCGTCGACGAGCTCGGCGGCCTGCACGTGCTCATGAACAACGCGGGCGTCACGCGCGACAACCTGCTGTTCAAGATGTCCGAGGACGACTGGGACCAGGTGCTCGGCGTGCACCTCAAGGGCGCGTTCCTCATGACCCGGGCCGCGCAGGCGCACTTCGTGCCGCAGCGCTACGGCAAGGTGGTCAACCTCTCCAGCATCTCGGCGCTCGGCAACCGCGGGCAGGCCAACTACGCCGCCGCCAAGATGGGCGTCCAGGGCCTCACCCGGACCCTCGCCATCGAGCTCGGGCCGTTCGGGGTCACCGTCAACGCCGTCGCCCCCGGGTTCGTCGCCACCGAGATGACCGACGCCACGGCCGCCCGCCTCGGCCTGACCGTCGAGGAGTTCCGCAGCCGCACCGCGCAGGGCAACCCCGTCGGCCGGATCGGGGCACCCGAGGACATCGCCGCCGCGGCGGCCTTCCTCGCCTCCGACGAGGCCTCCTACATCACCGGGCAGACCCTCTACGTGGACGGCGGGCAGACCCTTGGCTGAGCAGGCCGCCCTGCCCGGCCTCATGCAGGAGCGGGCGCTCGAGATCGGCACCCTCCTGCGCCGCGCGGAGACCATGTTCGCCCACAAACGGGTGGTCACCGGGACCCTGACGGGCGAGACCACGGCCACGTGGGGCGAGGTCGCAGCCCGCGCCCGGCGCCTGTCGGCCGCCCTCGACCTGCTCGACGTGCCCCGGTCGGCCCGCGTGGGCAGCTTCGCGTGGAACACGCAGCGGCACGTCGAGCTCTACCTCGGGGTGCCGAGCGGCGGACGCGTGCTGCACACCCTCAACCACCGCCTCTTCGCGGACGACCTGCGGCACGTCCTCGCCGACGCCGCGGACGACGTCGTGGTCGTCGACCGGTCGCTGCTGCCCACCGTGTGGACGGTGGTCGCGGAGGCGCCCACCGTCCGCTGGGTCGTCGTGACCGACGACGGCGCCGACACGCCCCTGCCCGACGACCCCCGCGTGCTCGACTACGAGGACCTGATCGCGCGGGTCCCCCACCCGGCGCCGCCGTCCGCCGTCCGCGTGGCCGAGGGCGACGCCGCCTGCCTGTGCTACACCTCCGGCACCACCGGACGGCCCAAGGGCGTGCTCTACAGCCACCGGTCCGTGGTGCTGCACGCGCTCGTGCTGCTCGGCACCGACAGCTTCGCGGTCGGCGAGCGCGACGTGATCATGCCCGTCGTGCCCATGTTCCACGTCAACGGGTGGGGGCTGCCCTACGCGGCGGCGCTCGCGGGCGCCACCCTGGTGCTGCCCGGCCCGGACACGGCGCCCGCCGCCCTCGTCGACCGCCTCGAACGGCACCGCGTCACGCTCACGGCCGGGGTGCCCGCCGTCTGGCGGAGCCTGCGGCCGCTGCTCGCGGGCCGGGACCTGTCGGCCCTGCGGCTGGTGGTGAGCGGCGGCAGCGCGCTGCCCGACTCGCTGTCGCAGGCCTGGGAGCGCGACGCGGGCGTACCGATCACCGGCTCGTGGGGCATGACGGAGACGAGCCCCGTGGTCGCCGTCGGCCGCGTCCCGACGGCGCGGGACGGGCTGGCGCCCGACGAGCGCCGGCGTCTGCTCGGGCAGCCCGGTCCGACCGTGCCGCTGGTCGACGTGCGCGTGGTGGACCCGGAGGGCCGGCCGGTGCTGCGCGACGGCGCGACGTCGGGCGAGCTCCAGGTGGCCGGGCCGACGATCGCGGCGGGGTACCACGGCGCGGACCCCGCCGGCGCCGACTCGTTCACCGCCGACGGGTGGCTGCGCACGGGCGACGTCGCCACCCTGGACGAGCTCGGCACCGTGCGGATCGTGGACCGCACCAAGGACATGATCAAGTCGGGCGGCGAGTGGATCTCGTCGGTGACCCTGGAGAACCACCTCATGGACCATCCGCACGTCCTGGAGGCGGCGGTGGTGGGCGTGGCCGACGAGCGCTGGGGCGAGCGGCCCCGCGCCTTCGTGGTCCTGGCGGACGACGCGCTCGACCTGCCCGACGACCTGCCCGGCATCGAGGCCGCCCTGCGCGAGCACCTCGCCGGGCGGGTGGCGTCCTGGTGGGTGCCGGACCGGTTCGTGGTGCTGGACCGGATCCCACGGACGGCCACGGGCAAGTTCTCCAAGGTGGCGCTGCGGCGGCATGCTTGAGCCCGTGGAGAGCGACGACGTACTGCCCGGCGCCGAGGCCTACGGGCCCGTACCCCGCAGGCTGCTGGCCTCAGCGGTGCGGTGCTTCGCGGCGAACGGCTTCCACGGCACGACGACGCGGGACATCGCCGGGGGCGCGGGCCTGAGCCCCGCCGCGCTCTACGTGCACTTCCCGTCCAAGGAGCTGGCGCTGTACGAGATCGTCCGCCGGGGGCACCAGCATGCGTACGACATCCTGAGCACCGAGGTCCCGAGCACCGACGCGGCGGACCCGGCCGCCCGGCTCGGGGCCCTCGTGGCCGCGTACACGCGGTTCCACGCGCACCGCCACGTCATCGCCCGCGTGTGCCAGTACGACCTGGCGGCGCTGAGCGAGGACCACTACGCGGAGGTGCTGCGGATCCGGCACGAGACCAACGAGATCTTCCGGCTCGCCGTCGCCGCGGGCGTGGACGCCGGGGCGTTCGACCCGGACCTCGACGTGCGGCGGGTGGCCCGGGCCCTCATCTCGCTCGCGATCGACCTGGTGCGCTGGTACCGGCCGGACGGCCCGGAGACGCCGGAGCAGCTCGGCGAGCTCAACGCGCGGCTCGCGCTGCGGATGGTGGCGCGCTGAGGTCGCGCGGGCTGCGGACAGGGTGTGGATCGCCTCAGTCGAGCGGTGTCGCCGCGTCGCGCAGGGACCGCAGGGTGCGGCGGGCCGCCGGCGTGTCGGGCACCATGGCCAGCAGGAGCTGCCGGTCCGGCGTGCCCGACGCCGCGGAGGTCAGCGTGCGCACCCACTCCATCCCCGCCTCCAGCTCGCCGAGCGCGTCCGTGGCGCCGTCGCTGCGGGCCCAGTTGCGCAGGGCCGACCGGTGCATGGCGTCGATCAGCGCGGCCAGCCCGGTGCTCTGGTAGGCGGGCGTGCCGGGCGGCAGACGGGTGCGCAGGAACGCGGACGTCAGGGTCACGTAGCGCTCGTGCTCGACGATCTCCCGGTTGCGCAGCTCGGGCACGAGCCGGGTGAGCCGGTACCGGCGGAAGACGAGCTGGGGCCGGCTCAGGAAGTCCCGCAGCGACTCCTCGGTGCCGGCGATGACCACCTCCACGGGGTCGTCGTCCGGCCCGGCCGAGGCCAGGTGCCGGTCCAGCACCGCGAGCCGCGCCGAGTGGTCGGGGAACGGGAGCTCGTCCTTGCCGCCGAAGTGCCGGAACACCGTGCGGCGCGAGACCCGGGAGGCCTCCGCCACGGCCTCGACCGTGACCGCCTCGTAGCCCTGCTCCAGGAACAGCGCCATGGCGGTCTCCGCGATGCGGTACTTGGCGTCCTGCCCTCGTTCGGCCACCGCCACCCCACTTCCTCGGTCGCTGCCGGGATCGGCCCGTCGCCGGCACCACAGTCTAGGAGGACGGCGGCGGCCCGGGCCCGTGGTGCGTTCGGGCCACCGCCGTCCCGGGTCAGGAGAAGGACCCCACCGACACCCGGGCGCGCCGGTCGTCGGCGTCGAGCACCACGCTCGCCGGCCACTGCGGCCAGCGGACGCCGATCCGGTGCGTCTGCGGGCTGCCCGTGCGGACGAACTGCCGCAGGCTGCCGATCATCAGCCCGGACAGCTCGAGCCGGCCCGGCGCGTTCTGCCGGCTGAACGCGTAGGAGAACACCGTGCGCCCGAACGTGCCGAAGACGAACGGCAGGTCCATCGCGTGCACCGCGCCGTACACGTCGTCGAACGGCGGCGGCTGGTTGTCCCACGCGAACTGGTAGTACCAGACGCGGTCGTTCCCCGAGCTCTGCACGGCGTTCATCGAGTCACGCGCGATCCCGGTGAACACCAGGTCGGTCAGCGCGTCCGAGGCCTCGTCCCACCCGCCCGGGCCGTCGACGGGCAGGTACGCGTCGACGAGGAAGTCCCGCGCCGTCCACGGCGAGGGGCGGTCCGGGTCGAACTCGTACTGCATGGTGAACCGGTCTCGGTCGCCCGGCCGGTGCGCGCCCACGAGCCCGCCGAACAGCTTGCCCTCCTCGAGCGTGTTGCCCGCCAGCACGGGCACGTCCCGCGCCGCGCCCGCCGCCAGCACCGCGTACGGGTCCCGTGGCAGCACCGCTCCGTCGGCGATCACGGCCGGGGTGCCGTCCAGGCCGTGGCGCAGCGCGAGCCGCACCAGGTCGTCGGCGGACATCTGGCGCAGCAGGGCCGCGCCCGCCGCCGGGCCGTCCAGCCCGGCCTCCTGCGCGGCGGCGTCCGCGAGCTGGTCGGCGTAGGCGCGGGCGGCGTCCGCCGTCGTCGTGCTGAGGCCGCCGCTCATCGGCACGGCCTTGTGGAACAGGCCCCGGGCCTGCTCGGCCACCAGCAGCGCCCAGACGTTCACCGCGCCCGCGGACTCACCCATCAGGGTCACGTTGCCCGGGTCGCCGCCGAACGCCCGGGCGTTCGCCTGGACGAACCGCAGCGCCTCGATCTGGTCGAGCGTGCCGTAGTTGCCCGAGTCCGTCTCCGGGTCGCCGGTGGTCCGGCCGGGCGCCAGCCAGCCGAACAGCCCGAGGCGGTAGTTCACGGTGACGACCACGGCGTCGGCCTCGTGGGCCAGCGTGCGGCCGTCGTACATGGGGTCGGCCGAGTAGCCGACGACGTTGCTGCCGCCGTGCACGAAGACGACCACCGGCAGGTTCCGCCGGGCCGTCGCCGGCCGGAAGACGTTGAGCGTGAGGCAGTCCTCCTGGCCCACGGGCTGCCGCAGGCCGTCGCGCACCTCCAGGTCGTAGTGCGGCCCGTCGGGCGACGGGCTGAAGAACCGGCCCGGCTGGGCGCAGCCCTCGCCGTACGCGCGGGCGGGCCGCACGCCGTGCCAGCGGTGGTGGGTCACGGGCGGCTTCCACCGCAGGTCGCCGACGGGCGGCTCGGCGTACGGGATGCCGAGCCAGCTGTGGGTGCCCGACCCGCGGCGGTCGTCGATGCCGAGCACCGGGCCGAGGGAGGTGTGCCGCAGCACCGTGCCCGGGTGCCCCGAGCGACCCGCCGGGGCGGGGGTCGCCGTCGCGGCCGGGGCGGCGAGGCCCGCGGCCAGGGCCAGCGCGGTGGCGAGCGCGACCACCAGGCGGCGGCGCCTCATCGGTCGGCCCCGGTCACGGGCAGGGACGGGTCGGCGGCGGGGTGGGTGGCGGATTCGGCGGCGGGTCCGGCGTCGGTCGCGCGGTCCTCGGCGCGTACCGTCACGTGCAGCACGGGGACCAGGAGCACGCCGAGCGCGGAGAAGCCGACCAGCACGATCCACGCCGAGGTGCCCGCGCCCCACGTGCCCTCGGCCCACCCGTACAGGTACGGGCCGAGGAACCCGCCGAGCAGGCCGATCGTGTTGATGAAGGCCAGCCCGGCCGCGGCCATCAGGCCGGACATCCGGGCCGTCGCGACCGACCAGTAGATCGGCAGCACGCCGATGAGGAAGAACATGGCCAGCACGATGAGCGAGATGCGCAGCACCGGGGCGGAGGCCAGCACGTAGGCGACCGACGTGACGGCCGTGCCGATCGAGCACCCGATGATCACGCGCACCTCGTCCCGCACGCGGCGCTGCACCGCGGGGATGACCAGCACGCCGAGCAGCGCGCCGATGCCGACGCTCCCGCTGACCAGGCCGACGAGGAACGGGCGGCTGATGTCGATGCTCTCGACGATCGAGGGGAAGTTGTACTGGATGGCCACCGACGCCACCTGGTTGGCGAGATAGACCAGGGCGAGGGCCAGGATGAAGGGGCGGCCGAAGGCGACCCGGACGTTGCCGCGCAGCGTCGTGTGGGCCGGTGCGCCCTGCGTCGCCGCGCGCTCCTCGAGCACCGCGGCCTCGTCCGGGGTGAGCCAGCGGGCGTCGGACGGCTTGTCGGGCAGCCACCGCCAGACGGCGAACCCGACCAGGATCGTGAAGCCGCCCTCGATGAGGAACATCCACTGCCAGCCGTGCAGGCCGCTGGTGCCCGCCAGCTCCATGAGCGCTCCGCCGAGCGGCCCGCCGAGGGTGAGGCCCGCGCACACGGCGAGGTACAGCAGGCCCACCATCGTGGCGCGCTGCGACTGCGCGAACCAGACCGTGATGATGTACATCAGGGCGGGGAAGAGGCCCGCCTCGGCGGCGCCGAGCAGGAACCGCACCACGTAGAAGCTGGCCTCGCCCTGCACGAACATCATCGCGGTGGTCAGGGCGCCCCACGTGAGCGCGATGCGGGTGATCCAGGCCCGCGGCCCCACCCGGTGCATGATCAGGTTGCTCGGCACCTCCAGCAGCGCGTAGCTGAGGAAGAAGATGCCCGCGCCCAGGCCGTACGCGGCGGCGCCGATGCCGACGTCGGTCTCCAGCGAGGACTTGGCGAGACCCACGTTCGTGCGGTCCACGAAGGCCATGAAGTAGGCGAGGCAGAGCAGCGGAAGGAGTCGGACGACGGCCTTGCGGCTCGCGACGGCGTGCAGCGCGTCGCGAGCCGTGGCCTGCGGCTGGTTCATGGGGGTCCTCTCGTCGTTGAGTGGCACGCCGTGCCGTCTCAGCAGCGAGGATGCGGCACGCAGTGTCACTGAATGTGGCACAGGACACCCCGGTCTGGCAAGGGTCTGCCAGGCCCGATCGAGCTCAGGAGACCCGGCGCCGGTAGGCCGCCGTCGCCACCGCGTAGCCGACGGCCAGGATGCCCGCGCACCAGGCGAGCGCCACCCAGATGTCGGTGCCGACCGGCTGCTCGGCGAGCAGGGCTCGGACCGTGTTCACGATGGAGGTCACGGGCTGGTTCTCGGCGAACCAGCGCACCGGGCCGGGCATCGTGCCGGTGGGCACGAACGCCGAGCTGATGAACGGCAGGAAGATGAGCGGGTAGGAGAACGCGCTCGCGCCGTCCACCGTCTTCGCCGACAGGCCGGCGAGCACGGCGAGCCACGTCAGGGCCAGGGTGAACAGGGCGATGATGCCGGCCACCGCGAGCCAGGCGAGCACGCCCGCGCCCGAGCGGAAGCCCATGGCCAGGGCCACCAGCACGACCACGGCGACCGAGGTCAGGTTCGCGACCAGCGAGGTCAGCACGTGCGCCCAGAGCACGGCCGACCGGGCGATCGGCATCGAGCGGAACCGCTCGAGGATGCCGCCCTGCAGGTCGAGGAAGAGCCGGTAGGCGGTGTAGGCGACGCCCGAGGCCACGGTGATCAGCAGGATCCCGGGCAGCAGGTAGTTCACGTAGCTCTCGGTGCCGGTCCGGATGGCGCCGCCGAAGACGTAGACGAACAGCAGCATGAGGGCGACCGGCGTCACCGCCGTGGTGACGATGGTGTCGGGGCTGCGGCCGATGTGGGTCAGGGACCGGCCGGTCAGGACGGCGGTGTCGCCGAGGAGGTTGCTCATCGCTCTTCCTTCGTGGTGGTAGGGGTGGCGGTAGGAGTGGCGCCGCCGACGAGGGCGAGGAAGACGTCCTCCAGGGACGGCTGCTTCTCGACGTACTCGACCTTCGCGGGCGGCAGGAGGGCCTTGAGCTCGGCCAGC
This sequence comes from Promicromonospora thailandica, assembly GCF_024171955.1. Lineage (GTDB taxonomy): Bacteria > Actinomycetota > Actinomycetes > Actinomycetales > Cellulomonadaceae > Promicromonospora > Promicromonospora thailandica. The sequence continues at coordinate 68,054 of NZ_JAMTCS010000013.1, forward strand.
GTGCCGTCGACGACGATGCGGCCCTCGTGGAGGATCGCGATCCGGTCGGCGAGCTGTTCGGCCTCGTCCAGGTACTGCGTGGTCAGCAGCACCGTGGTGCCGTTCTCGGCGAGCGTCCGGACCGTGCGCCAGACGTCGATGCGGGCCTGGGGGTCCAGGCCCGTGGTCGGCTCGTCGAGGAAGACGACCTGCGGGTCGCCGATCAGGCTCATCGCGATGTCGAGGCGGCGACGCATGCCGCCCGAGTACGTCCCGGCCCGGCGGTCGCCTGCCTCGGTCAGGGAGAACCGGGCCAGGAGGTCGGTGGCCGTCCCGGCGGGGTCCGGCACGTGCCGCAGCCTGGCCACGAGCACCAGGTTCTCCCGACCCGTGAGCACCTCGTCGACGGCGGCGAACTGGCCGGTGAGGCTGATCGACTCGCGCACGTCGGCGGCCCGCGCGGCGACGTTGAAGCCGTTGACGTGCGCCGTGCCGCCGTCGGCCGCGAGCAGCGTGGACAGGATGCGCACCATCGTGGTCTTCCCGGCGCCGTTGGAGCCGAGGAGGGCGACGATGCTGCCGCGGGCGACCTCGAGGTCGACACCGCGCAGCACGGGCAGGTCGCCGCCCTGCTTCTGGTGGTAGGTCTTGCGCAGGTCGCGGACCCGGATCGCGGGCCCGGGTTCGGTGAGCTGGCTCATGGTTCGTCTCTTCTCTCTGGTCTCTCGGGGGCGGGTTAGAGGTTCAGGGGCGGCGGATGATCACGTCGCCCCATCCGGTGCCGGCGTGGATCTCGGCGGTGGCCTCGTTCTCGACGGGGCCCTCGGTGGGGGTGAGGTCGTTGCGGACGCTGCCGTGCTCCGAGCTGACGTCGAGCCAGGCGGCCGTGCCCTCGGGCACGTTGATCTCGATGGATCCGTAGGACGTCGTGGCGGTGACGCTGCCCGAGTCGACGCGCTCGACGCGGATGCCGGCGTGCGCCGAGCGTGCCGTGAGCGTGCCGTGCACGCGGCGCACCGCGATCTCGGCGTGCGCGCCGACGATCTCGAGCGTGCCCGTCACGGCGTCCACGACCGTGGGGCCGTTGCTCGCGCGGACCGTGCCCTCGCCGGCGAGCTCGGTGATCCGCACGCCGCCGGCGCTCGCCTTGACGTGCGTGGGCCCGGTGGCCCGGCCGACCACGACGGACCCCGCCGAGACGGTGAGGTCGAGCCGCTCCGCCTCGTCGAGCCGGGCGTCGCCGCCGTTCAGGGTGAGGTCGACGGCGCCGAGGCGGCCCTCGGCGAACAGCGACCCGGCCTTGCCGCGCAGGTCGGAGCCGGTGGGCAGCTCGATGGTGACGATCGCCCCGCCGGCGGAGAACGGCAGCACGTACTGCTTCCAGGAGTTCGGGTACACGATCGTGACGGCGTCGCCGTCGCGGGTCACGCGGGTCTCCTCGGCGGCGCGCACGGCGCCGGACTTCGCCGGGTCGGCGGGCGTGACGGTGACGACGACGTCGTCGCGCTCGCTCGCGGTGACGCGCAGGCCGCCGAAGGGCACGTCCACGACGACGGGCACGGGGGCGGGGGCGGGGAAGGTGGGCATGACGGCTCCAGGTGGTGGGGGCGGGGTGCTGCGGGTGCGGGAGTGATGTCAGGAGTGGTGTCACGTCTGGTGTCGGGGTGGGTGTCAGCGCACCCAGCCCGTGAGGCGGGTGGTCCCCGGCCGGCCCTCCTGCTGGTCCGGACGGCCCGCGGGCTGCTCGAGCGCGGCGGCGACCGCCCGCACGAGCCACGTGTTGACCGAGACGCCGTCGCGTGCGGCCGCGTCCTCGGCGCGGGCCTTGAGGTGGTCGGGCAGACGCAGGGTGGTGCGCGTGGTGGCGCCGCCCTCCGCGTCGGCGGGCTGTCCGGGGGCCGGTACGGCGGGCGCGGCGGCCGGGGCCGCCGCCGGGGTGGGCGCGGGTGCCGTGACGACGAACTCGGGCGTCCCGCCGCGCAGCCGCACGTCGACCGATCCGGGTGCGAGCTCCGCGGAGATCTCGCCGGCCGCGGTCGACAGGGCGTCGAGCAGCACGAGCCGGGCGGCGGCGTCGAGCGGGGCGGTCAGGCGGGCGGCGAGCTCGCGCGCCTCGTCCCCGCCGGCGGCGGCCGCGACGGAGAGCTGGCGCTGCAGCTCGTCGACATGTCTCGTGAGGTCCATGACGCCATCATGACACCATGCGTGGTGTCATGGCAAGGGGTGTGACGTCGCACGTGATGTCAGGTGGTGTCGGGGGTCTGTCGTACCAGCGGGGTACTCGGGAGTCATCGCCAGGCTGATCCGGCCCGGACGGCGGCCGCGCAGGGTGGAGCCGTACCCGAAAGACCCCACACCCAGCACGAGAGAGGCCCCGACGTGGCATCCCCACTGCTCTCCGCGAGCACCCTGCACAAGACCTACGGGTCCGGACCGGGCGCCTTCGAGGCGCTCCGCGGCCTGGACCTCGACATCGCCGAGGGTGAGTCCGTGGCGATCACCGGCAAGAGCGGCTCCGGCAAGTCGACGCTCATGCACCTGCTCGCCCTGCTCGACCGGCCCACCTCCGGCACCATCACCCTCGACGGCACCGACACCGCCCGGCTCTCCGCGCGGCAGCTGAACCGGACGCGCAACAGCACCTTCGGGTTCGTCTTCCAGCAGTTCTTCCTCAACGCGCAGGCGAGCGTGCTGGACAACGTCACGCTCCCGCTCAAGATCGCCGGGGTGCCGCGCCGCGAGCGCACGTCCCGGGGCCTGGCGGCCCTGGCCCAGCTCGAGCTCGACGACAAGGCGGACAACCGCGCCAACGACCTGTCCGGCGGGCAGAAGCAGCGCGTGGTCATCGCCCGGGCACTGATCAACCGGCCGCGCGTCATCTTCGCGGACGAGCCGACGGGCAACCTGGACACCGCAACCGGCGGGGTGGTCGAGGACATCCTGTTCGACCTCAACCGGAGCCAGGGCATCAGCCTCGTCGTCGTCACGCACGACGACGACCTGGCCGCCCGGTGCGACCGCAGCGTCCAGATGCGTGACGGCCTGATCGCTGCACACGAGGGGGTGGCGGCATGAAGGCCGTCGACGTCGTCGCGACCGCGTTCCGGAACGCCTTCCGGTCGCGCCTGCGCACCAGCCTGACGGTGCTGGCCATCTTCATCGGCGCCTTCACGCTCTCGCTGACCAACGGGCTGGGCACCGGCATCAACCGGTACATCGACGACACGGTGGCCTCGGTCGGCGTCGACGACGTGCTCACCGTGACCGTGACGGACGACGCGTTCCCCACCGAGGGCCCCGCGGAGTACGACCCCGACCAGATCGAGGCCGACGGCCCGCCCGGTGCCACCACGACGGCCCTGACCGACGACGACCTCGAGACCGTCGCGGGCGTCGACGGCGTGCTCGCCGTCGAACCGGTCAAGGCCATCACCACCGACTACGTGCAGTACGACGGAGGGGACCGGTACCAGCTCGGCGTCGCCCAGTTCGTGCCGGGGATGCGGGCCGAGCTCGCGTCGGGCCGCCAGGTGGACCTCGACGCGCCCGGCCCGGAGCTCGTGCTGCCGGAGGGGCACGTCGAGCCGCTCGGCCTCGGCACCCCGGTCGACGCCGTGGGGCGGACCGTCGTCCTGGCGGTCACCGACGGCACGGGCACCCAGGTGACGACCGAGGCGACGGTGGTGGGCGTGGCCGAGCCCGGCGTGCTGAGCATGGGCGGCGCGATCCCGAACGACGCCCTGGCCGGCACGCTGTACGACCTGCAGACCACCGGCGCACCCGCCGCGCAGGCCGCGCGGTACGCGTCGGCGTCGGTCACCTTCGACGCGTCCGCCGGCCCGGAGGCCCAGCAGGCGCTCGTGGACCGCCTGGCCGACGCCGGGTACACGGCCAGCACGCTGGAGGACCAGCTCGGCACCCTCACGTCCGTCATCGACGCCATCGTGCTCGTGCTCAACGGGTTCGCGGTGATCGCCCTGGTCGCGGCCGGCATCGGCATCGTCAACACGCTGTTCATGGCCGTCCAGGAGCGCACCCGTGAGGTGGGGCTCATGAAGGCCATGGGCCTGTCGAGCACGCGCGTCTTCTCCCTGTTCAGCATCGAGGCGGTCGTCATCGGGCTGGTGGGCAGCGCGCTGGGCGTGCTCGCCGCGATCGGTGTCGGCCAGGTGGTGGGCGGCATCTCCGGCAACCTGCTGCCCGACCTGCCGGGGCTGACCCTCATCGCGTTCGAGCCGGTGACGGTGGCCGTGGTGGTGCTCGGCGTCATGGGCATCGCGTTCCTCGCCGGCACGCTGCCCGCGCTGCGCGCGGCACGGCAGGACCCGATCTCGTCGCTGCGGTACGAGTAGGCGGACGCGCGGGACCCCGGCGGCCGGCCCGGCCGCCGGGGTCAGCGCCCGGTGCGTGCCGCGAGGCGCAGGTCGGCGACCAGGGCCGCGAACGCCTCGGCATAGTCGGGCGTGCCGCGCAGGCGCAGCACCGCGGACGGGTGCGTCGTCAGCACCACGCGGTGCTCCGCGCCGTCCGCGGCGTCGAGCACCTGGCCGCGCTCGGCGCCGATCCGCACGGGCCGGCCCAGCACGGCACGGCCGGCGATCGCCCCCAGGGCGACCACCACGCGCGGCCGCACCACGGCCAGCTCGGCGGTCAGCCAGGGCAGGCAGGCGCGGACGTGGGCGACGTCGGGCGTGCGGTGCAGGCGCCGCTTGCCGCGCTCGGTGAACCGGAAGTGCTTGACCGCGTTGGTGAGGTACGCGCCGTCGAGCCCGGCCTCGCGCAGCGCGTCGTCCAGGACCCGGCCCGCCGGTCCGACGAACGGCTCACCCTCCTGGTCCTCGTGGTCGCCGGGCTGCTCGCCCACCAGCATCACGGTGGCGTCGGCCGGGCCCGCCGAGAAGACGGCCTGGGTCGCGGGCCGCCACAGCTCGCAGCCCCGGCAGTCGTGCACCGCGGAGGCGAGCGCGGCGACGTCGGCGTGCTCGGGCACCCACCGCTGGGCGCCCGGCCGCTCGGGCGCCGGGCGGGCCGGTCCGCCGCGGCTCGTGCGGGTGGGTGGCACGGGACTCCTCCTCCGGTCGGCGCTCCCGCCCAGCCTCGCCCGCCCGTCGCGTGCTCGCGACGTGAGCGGGCGGCCCGTCCCGCGACCTGGGCGTATGACAGCCCACGCATGCGGTTTCCGGTGTTCGGGGTGAATATGACCCGGTGCCGATAGCGACGGGTCAGCAGGGGGCAGGGGTGCCGGGTACGGGAGCCGGGGTGGCGGGCGTCGACATCGGGGGCACCGGGTCGCGGCTGCGGGTCTCGGCCGCCCCGGGCGGCCGGTCGTACGAGGTCACCGGGCCACCCGCCGGCGTCGTCGGCGGCCGCTCGACGGTGCCCGAGGTGGTGCGGGGCCTGTGCCGCGGCTTCGCGGCCGAGTTCGGCGGGCGCCCGCGCGTGAGCGCGGCCGCCGTCGGGATGCGCGGGTTCCGGTCCCAGACGCAGGCGGGCACCCTCGACCCCCACCACGTGCACGACGTGCTCGCCGAGGAGCTGCGCACCAGCGCCACGGCCGTGGCGAGCGACGCCGTCACCGCCCACCTGGGCGCGCTCGGCTCGGGACCGGGCGCCACGCTCGCCGTCGGCACGGGCGCGGTGGCCGTGGCGTGCGACGACGTCGGCCGGTGGCACCTGGCCGACGGGATGGGCCCGCACGTGGGCGACAACGGCGGCGGCGCCTGGATCGGACGGCGCGGCCTCGACGCCGCCGCACGCGCGATGGACGGCCGCCGGATGGGCGCCTCCGCCGCCCTCGTGCAGGCCGCCGAGCAGCACTTCGGACGCCGGGAGCGCTGGACGTCGGTCACGGACGTGTCGCAGTTCGCCGGGTTCGCGCCCGAGGTCATCCAGGCCGCCGGCCGCGGCGACCTCGCCTGCCGGGAGATCCTCGACGAGGCGGCCCGCTCCCTGGCCGACGGGCTGTGCGCCGTGCTGAGCCACCCCGGCGTCGAGCCCGTCGCCGTCACCACCGGCAAGCTGCTCACGCACGCGCCGATGTTCCGCTCCATGGTGCTCCAGCACCTCCTCGAGAAGCGTGCCGACGTGCGTGTGCAGCCCAGCGCCGGCATGCCGCTCGACGGCGCGCTGCACCTGGCGCGGATGCTCGCCGCCCACCCCGTCGTCGTCCAGGAGCACGTGCCGCTGCTCGCCGTCCGCATCGGCGCCGGACCCCGGCTGGACGACTCGATCACCATGCCCAAGGTGGTGCTCCCGGCCGTGCGGCCGCTGCCCGCACAGGACCGCTCGCCGTCGGCCTGGGCGCTCGAGGTCCGCTCGGACCACGAGTGGTCCGCCGACCAGGTGCGGTCCGACGGCGTGCCGCAGCCCGGCGCGGGCGACGCCGTCGTGCCGCTGACCGGCGAGCGCCTCGTGGTCGGCAGGGCGTCGCGCAGCCGCGGCGTCGTGCCCGACATCGTGTGCGAGGACACGGGCGTCTCCCGGCGGCACTGCGAGATCGCCTGGGTCGAGGGCGGCTGGAGCGTGATCGACCTGGGGTCTGCCAACGGCACCTACGTCGCCGCCCGCGGCGACGACCTGCCCACCGTGCCCCTGCGGCCCGGGGAACGCCGCTGGCTCGCCGACGGCGATCGCGTCTACGTGGGCGGCTGGACCTGCCTCACGGCGCGCGTGGTCACGGCGAACGTGCGCTGAGCCCGGCGAAATGGCCTGGACCGGGCGGCACGCCGTTCCTAGGTTGAGCGGGTGACCGGCATCGACCTCGCCCGCGCCTACTGGGGCGACGTCGTCCGCCCCCTCCTCGACCGGGCGCTGCCCGGCCTGCCCCGGGCGGCCGGCCGGCTCGGCACCGGGTCCGACGTGCTCGGGCTGGACGACGAGACCTCCCGCGACCACGACTGGGGGCTGCGCCTGACGCTGCTGGTCCCCGCCGAGCGCGTCCGGGAGGTCGACACGCTCCTGGCCGGCGCGCTCCCGGAGACCTACCAGGGCCTGCCGACGGCGTTCCCCCTCACCTGGGACCCGGCCGTCCGGCACCGCGTCGAGGTCGCGGCCCCCGCCGACCTCGTCCGCGCCCGCACCGGGCTCGACGTCGCCGCCGGACCCGACCTCGCCGGCTGGCTGTCCCTCACGGGGCAGTCCGTGCTCGAGATCACCGCCGGACCCGTCTTCGAGGACACCTCCGGCGAGATCACCGCCCTGCGTGACCGCCTCGCCTGGTACCCGCACGACCTCTGGCTGCACGTGCTCGCCGCCGAGTGGGCACGCGTCGAGCAGGAGCTGCCCTTCGTCGGGCGCACCGGACAGCGCGGTGACGACCTCGGCTCCCGCCTGCTCGCCGCGCGTCTCACGACCGGCCTGGTCCGGCTCGCGTTCCTGCTGGAGCGGCGCTGGCCGCCCTACCCCAAGTGGGCCGGCACCCTGTTCGCCCGGCTGCCCGTGGCGCCGTCCGCCGGCGGGCACCTGTCCGCGGCGCTCGCGGCGCCGACGTGGCCGGAGCGGGACGCCGCCCTCGGCGCGGCGTGCGAGGCGCTGCACGACCGGCAGCGCGACCTCGGCCTCCCGGCGCTCGAGGGCGGGGCGACCGAACCCTTCCACGACCGGCCGTTCACGGGCCTGCGCGACGTGCCGGGCGTGCTCCGCGCCGCGGTCACCGACCCGGAGGTGCGCGCGCTGCCGCCGCGCGGCGCCGTCGAGCAGTGGGTGGACGACGTCGCGGTCCTCACCGACGCGGCGGCGCGCGTGCGGCTGGCGCGGACCGGCGCGTCGGCAGCGTGCTGATCCGGCCGCGCAGGAACCCGTAGCCTGGCGCCATGGCGCGACCGAGACAGTTCGACGAGGACGAGGTGCTGCGCGCGGTCCGCGACCAGTTCTGGGACGCGGGCTACGCGGGCACGTCGCTGCAGGACCTGATGCGGGTGAGCGGCCTGGGCAAGGGCAGCCTGTACGCGGCCTTCGGGGACAAGCACGAGCTCTTCCTGCGCGCGCTGCGCGGGTACGTCGCGGCGATCGACCGCGGGCTGCGCCGCTCCGTGGAGTCCGCGCCGCGCGCCGTCGACGCCCTGCGGGCCTTCGTGCTGGCGCCCGTCGGCGACGACGACGGGGCGTCCGCCCGGCGCGGCTGCCTGCTCGCCAACACCACGGCCGAGCTGGCGTCGGCCGACCCGGTCGTCGCCGCCGCGGCCCGGAAGGCGTACGACGACACGACGGCGGTGCTGGCGCAGGCCGTCGCCCGGGCGCAGGACGAGGGTGACGTGCCGGCGTCGGCCGACCCCGTGGGCACCGCGCGGGCGCTGCTCGCCGCGCAGCAGGGCGTCACCTACCTGGGGCGCACCGGCATGGACGTGCGCACGCTCGAGGCGACGGCGCGCTCGCTCGCCGACCAGCTGCTGCCCGCCGGCGCGGCGGGCTGAGCCGGGCCGGCGCCGGTCCGTGGATGTCGGCGGCTCGACGTACCCTGACCGGCGATGACTACACGTGCAGAGGGTGCTTACCTCGGTGCGCTCCGCGCCTTCCAGGAGCCGATGCTCGACCTGCTGCACCGCAGGTACGCGCCGCTGGTCGTGTCGCTGCTGTCCCTCGTGTTCACGCCCGAGCGGCCCACGGTGCCGGTGGCCGAGGCGCACACCGAGATCGGTGACGCGCTGGACCAGCTCCGCGCGCGCGGCTACGAGCACCACGCCGACGGCACGCGGGCGATCCCGCTGGGCACCGCGCGCGAGCTGTGCCGCCAGTGGGCCGACGTCGGCTGGCTGAAGCGGCAGATCGTCGACGGCGACGTGGAGGTGTACCAGCTCTCGGCGCACGCCGTCGGCGCGCTCGAGGTGGCGGGGCGGGCCGGGGGCGCGCGGGCGCGGATCTCGCAGTCGCGGGTGCGGACGCTGCTGGACGCCGTGGAGCAACTCGCGCAGGACGCGGACCCGGACGTGCTGGTGCGGATGTCGCGCCTGGACGCGCAGGTCCGGCGGCTGCAGGACGAGCTCGCGCGGCTCCAGCGCACCGGCACGGTCGAGGAGGTGGGCGACGACGTGCTGCTGGAGGAGGCCGAGAACGTGCTGCACCTCGTGCGCGAGCTGCCCGCCGACTTCGCGCGCGTGGCCGAGTCCCTCCGGGCCATGCAGCGCGACGTCGTGACCGCGCTGCGGCAGGACGAGCGGCCGTCGGGCGACGTGCTGCGCGAGTACCTGGAGCGCGGCCAGCAGGTCATGGAGTCGACCCCGGAGGGGCGCGCGTTCTCGGGCGCGCTGCGGCTCATCGGCGACCCGCAGCGCATCGACGAGCTCTCCGACCAGCTCGACGTCGTGCTGCGGCACCGCTTCACGAGCCGGCTGCCGCGGCAGCAGCGTGCCGAGCTGCGCGACGTCGCGCGCCGCATCGAGCAGGGCGTCGCCGAGGTGATCAAGGCCCAGCGGCAGGCGTCCCACGTCATCGCGACCCAGGTGCGCAACCACGACCCGCTGCGCGACCGGCAGGTGGACGAGCTGCTGCGCGAGGTGATGGTCGGCCTGCAGGCCTGGGTGCCGACCACGAGGCGCGGGCAGGACGTGGACCCGGTGCGCCGGCTGCCGGTCGCGGAGGTCGCGCACCTGCGGCAGACCACGAGCACGCTGCGCGACCCGGAGCCGCCCGCCCCGCTGGAGGCATGGGACGACGGGGACGACGACGGGGACACCGAGCCGGACGGCGTGGCTCGCGAGTGGGGCGGACCCCACTACGCCGAGCTGCGGGAGCACCTGGCGGCGTACGCGGGCCCGTCGGGCGAGGCCGACCTGGCGGCGGCGTTCGGCGCGGCGCCGGAGCGGATCAGGCGGCCGGTGGACCTGCTCGGGCTGCTGGAGATCGCGCACCGGGACGGCATGGAGGAGACCGGCCGGGTGGCGCTCGTCGAGGCGGTCCGGCCCGACGGGTCGCGCAGACGGTTCGCGTTCGAGGGTGTCACGGTACGGACGCACGGCAGGCACGAGAAGGACGGGACGGACCATGAGTGAGACCGCAGTCGAGGAGGCGCCGGTGCCGGCGTCCGGGCCCGTGGACGGGTTCGTCGAGCCCGTACCGATGGAGGAGGACGACCCGGGACAGTTCCCCGGGGACACGGGCACGCTGGACGCGCCCGTGCGTCGGGTGCTGGTGCGGCTGCTGCAGCGCCGGTTCCTGGTGGCGGAGCGCAACCGGGCCCAGTGGCGCACGCTGCTGGAGAACCAGCAGGTCATCGAGTCACGCCTGCACGACCTGTACGTCCGGCTCGTGGTCGACCACGATCGGGGCATCGCCTACAAGAGGCAGGTGCGCTCGGCCGAGCTCGACGTGCCCATCCTGCTCAAGGACGACCCGTACAGCCGTGCCGAGACCCTGGTGCTCGTGCACCTGCGCACCGTGTTCCAGCGGGAGCGGGGCGCCGGGGAGACCTCGGCGCGCGTGGACGTGGAGGAGGTCGAGCAGACCGTGCTGACGTTCTTCGACCCCGACGACAAGAGCCTGGCCACCCGGCAGACGGAGATCCGCAACGCGGTGCGGCGGCTGGAGAAGGACGGCGTCGTCGAGGAGGAGTCCGAGGGCCGGTACCGGGTCACGCCGCTGGTCGAGATCGTGCTCAGCAACGAGCGGCTCGTCGAGCTGCGGTCCTGGCTGCGTGACCGCACCGCCGCGTCCGGCGAGGAGGCCGCCCGATGACCATGATCGACACCCTGTTCGGGATGATCCCGGCCGCGTCCACGGGCCGGCAGTGGGTGGCCCGCGACCTCCAGCTCGTCAACTGGGGCGGCTACGACGGCTACCACCGCGTGCGGCTGGCGCCCACCGCGACGCTGCTGTCCGGTGGTTCCGGCTCGGGCAAGTCCACCCTGATGGACGCCTACATCGCGCTGCTCATGCCGCACACCACGCCGTTCAACGGCGCGTCCAACGGCAGCGTCGTGGGGCGGCCGCGGGGCAAGGACCAGCGCAACATCCTGTCCTACGCCCGCGGCAAGATCGACGAGTCGCGCACCGACGACGGCACCCGCCAGCGCGTGCTGCGCGGCGACGGCCGGGACACGTGGTCGGCGATCGCGATGACCTGGGCGGACCAGGCGGGTGCGGAGTTCACCGCCGTGCGTGCCTGGTACGTGCCGGCCGCGGCGCGCACGCTCGAGGAGGTGGTCGCGCTGCGGGCCACGTGCGACGGCCCGTTCGACCTGCGCGACCTGGAGTCCGCGGCGGCCCGCCGCCTGGCCCGCCCGGCCGTGGTCGACGCCGGGCTCACGCCCTTCGACACCGACCGCGAGCTCACGGCGCGGCTGCACTCCACGCTGGGCATCGGCGCGTCCGGCGACGGCAACAAGGCCGTGGCGCTGCTGGGCCGCATCCAGGCCGGCCAGCAGATCACCACCGTGGACGCCCTCTACAAGGCGATGGTCCTGGAGGAGCCCGACACGCTCGCCACGGCCGACGAGGTGGTCGAGCACTTCGACGAGCTCGCCGGCACGCGCGAGCAGATGATCACCGCGCGCCAGCAGGTCAACGCGCTGTCCGGCATCCGGGCCCACCACGCCGCGCTGGGCGGCGCCGTGGAGCGCCTGCGCGTCATCGAGCGGGTCGGGTCGTTCGCCGACGCGGCGTCGCCCGCCGCGCTGTGGCGGCACGAGCGGCGCCTGGACCTGCTGCGGGCCGTCGAGCGCGACGTGCAGGCGGGGCACCGGGACGCGCTGGCCCGCGCGGAGGAGACGCGGGCCCGGATCGCCGCGGCCAAGTCGGAGCTCGACGGCGCGCAGGAGACCCTGCGGGCGTCGGGCGGCGACCGGCTGGCCACCGCGCAGCGCGAGCTGAAGGGCGTCGACGCGCGGCTCGCCGAGGTCGGGCGCGCCCGGGGCCGGCTGGACACGGCGCTCGGCGTGCTGGGCGTGCCCGCCGCCACGGAGGCCGAGTTCGCCGCGGTCGCGGCCCGGGCCCGCGCGGCGACGGCCGACGCCGGCGCGAAGCGCGCCGCGCGGGATGCGTTCGGCGATGCGATGTCGGTGCGCAACACCGCGCGGGCGGACCTCGCGGAGCTGGAGGCCGAACGGTCGGCGGCCGCCGCGCGGCGCGGCAACATCCCCGACCACCTGCACCGGGCGCGCGCCGTCCTCGCGGAGGCCGCCGGGCTCACGCCGGAGGACCTGCCGTTCGTGGGCGAGCTGCTGGAGGTGCGCACCGAGTTCGAGCCGTGGCGCGGGGCGTTCAACCTCGCGCTCGGCGGGTTCGCCACGAAGATGCTCATCGACACCGCCCACGTCCAGGCGTTCCGCAAGGCGATCGACGGTGTGCCCACGACCACCCGGGTGCGGTTCGAGGGCGTGCCCACCGGCATGCGCGACGACGTCGGCGTGGACTCGCGGACCCTGCCCGGACGCCTCGACGTGCGCGGCGGGCCGTTCGCCGGATGGCTCAGGCACGAGCTGGCGCAGCGTTTCGCCTACGTCTGCGTCGACACCCCCGGGCAGCTCGGCCAGCACAAGATGGCGCTGACCCGCGCCGGGCAGCAGTCCGAGGGGCGCCGGGGCGCGCACGGCGGCAGCCTGCGGTCCAACGTGCTCGGGTTCACCAACGGCCTCGTCCTGGCCGACCTGGACGACCGGATCGCCCGCGCCCGGCAGCGCCTCGCCGAGGTGGAGCAGCGCGTCGCGGACGCCGAGGCCCGGCTCAACCGGCACGACGACGAGCTCGAGGCGTACCGCACGGTCAGCGCGCTGACCTGGGACCAGGTCGACGTGGCCGCCGTGGAGGCCGAGCGCGCCCGCTGGGCCGACGTGATCCAGGAGGTCACGGCCGGCAATCCCGAGATCACGCACCTGCGGGAGCAGTCGGCCCGGCTCGGGACGCTGATCGACGACCTCAACCAGGAGCTCGGCAAGACGACGGCGCAGGCCGAGTCGCTGGAGGAACGCTGGACCGCCGTCACCGACGAGGTGGACGAGGCGCAGCGGGCTCTCGACGACGCCGAGGCGGCCGAGGTCGCCGTCGGCCCGGACGAGCGCACGTACCTCGACGCGCTCTTCGGCACCGCCGACCCGCCCCAGGCGCACGACCCGGAGGCCGCCGCGGCCGCGCTCGCGGCGTTCGACGGCGCGCTGCGGCAGGCCGCCGAACGGCTCAAGGCTGACCGCGAGGCCGCCCGCGCCGCGCTCGACGGGTCCCGGGAGGCGCTGCGCCGCACGTTCGAGACGTTCAAGGAGCGCTGGCAGGACCCGAACCTGGGCACCGACCCGGACGAGTCCTTCGCCGACTACGACAGGATCCTGACCGACCTGGAGGCGAACGGCCTGCACGAGCTGGAGGCCGAGTGGCGCAACAGCCTGCTGCGGCTGTCGGGCAACGACCTGGCCGACCTGCACAGCGCCCTGGCGGGCGCGGTGCGGGAGATCAAGGAGCGGATCGGCCCGGTCAACGAGATCCTGGCGGACCTGCCGTTCGCCGACGACGGGCACCGGCTGCGGATCGACGCGCGCGACAACCAGTCGGCCGTCGTCGGTGCCTTCCGCAAGGAGCTGCGCGCCCTGCGCGAGACCCTCGGCCAGGAGGCCACCGACGCGGAACGGGAGCGGCGCTACCTGCGCACGGCGCGCCTCGTCGACCGGATCCGGCGCACCGCACCGGACTTCGCCGACCTCGTGGACGTCCGGCGCCACGTGCGGCTCAGCGCCGAGAAGGTGGACCTCGACGGCAACCACGTGGCCCACTACGACGGCATCGGGGAGAAGTCCGGCGGCGAGTCGCAGGAGCTGGTCGCGTTCATCGTCGGTGCCGCGCTGCGCTACCAGCTCGGCGACGCCGGGGCCGAGCGGCCGCGGTACGCGCCCGTGTTCCTGGACGAGGCCCTCATCAAGGCGGACGCCCGGTTCACCGGCCGCGCCGTCGGCGCGTGGCGCGGGCTGGGGTTCCAGCTCGTCATCGGCGCGCCGAACGACAAGTACAGCGCCCTGGAACCGCACGTGGACCTCAAGTACGTGGTGCTCAAGGACGACTCGGGACGCTCGCGCACCAAGGCGGTAGCCGGGGTGGCCGACCGTCCCTAGCGGCCCCGCCCCACCGTGGCCGCCCCCGGCGAGCTGTCCTCCAGCAGGTCCGGGCACGAGCCGCCCGGGGCGGTCCGCAGCTCGAAGTGCCACACCTCGTTGGCGTACACCTGGCACAGGCCGTGGTCAGTGCCGTGCTCCAGCATCCAGTAGGCGCCCTCGGTGGGCCCGATGTCCACGGCCTCGCCCGTGACGTGCCGGGACAGCTCGGGGGTGCTCACGGTGCGGCGCGCCTCCTCGAGGCTGCCGGTCCGGCGCACGGCGTCGTCCAGGAGCCGCTGCTGGAACGCGGGGCTGCGCCAGCCGCTGGTGACCCAGAGGTCCACGCCGGCCGCCGCGGCGTCGTCGGCGGCCCGGCGGACGGTCGCGGCCAGGTCGGGGTCCAGCCCGGTGATCGCGGGCAGGTCGTCGTCCAGGGTCGCCCCGCCGTCCGGCACGGCGCCCCCGGCCACACCGGTGGGCCCCGACGGGCCGGTGCCCGTCAGGTCCTCGACGACCTCCACCACGGGGGAGCCGGCTCGGTCGAGCAGGGGGTACGCGCCGAAGACCGCGAGCAGCACGGCGGCCGCGGCGACCAGGGCCACCGGCGTCCGGCGGGCGGGCGGGGCGGGGGAGAGCGGGGTGCGTTCGTCGGTCGTCATGCGCCCAGCCCAGCGTGCGCCCTGTTGCGAGAGCGTCTCCGGTTCTCGATACGCCCGCGATATGCGCGCGCCGGTAGCGTGTGGAGGCATGCGCGTGCTGGTGGTGGAGGACGAGCCGTACCTCGCGGAGGCGATCCGCGACGGGCTGCGGCTGGAGGCGATGGCCGCCGACGTCGCGCCCGACGGCGGCGCGGCCCTGGACCTCGTGGCCACCACCGCCTACGACGTGGTGGTGCTCGACCGGGACGTCCCGGTGGTGCACGGCGACGAGGTGGCGCGCCGCGTGGTGGCCGGGCACCCCGGCGTCCGCATCCTGATGCTGACCGCCGCCGGCGGGCTCACCGACAAGGTGACCGGGTTCGAGCTGGGCGCCGACGACTACCTCACCAAGCCGTTCGCGATGCGCGAGCTCGTGCTCCGGCTGCGTGCCCTGGCGCGCCGGCCGGAGGCGACCGCGCCGCCGGTGCTCCAGGTCGGGCCGGTCCGGCTCGACCCCTACCGCCGCGAGGTCTACCGCGACGACCGCTACGTCGCGCTGACGCGCAAGCAGTTCGCCGTCCTGGAGGTGCTCGTGCGGGCCGGCGGCGGCGTGGTCAGCGCCGAGGAGCTGCTCCACCGCGCCTGGGACGAGAACGCCGACCCGTTCACCAACGCCGTGCGCATCACCATCTCCACGCTGCGCAAGCGGCTCGGCGACCCGTGGCTCATCCACACGGTGCCCGGCGTCGGCTACCGGTTCGGCGCGGGGCCCGACGACGGACCCGGGGCATGACGCCCGCCGGGACCGCCCGCCGGCGCGGGCTGTCGGTGCGGATGCGGCTGACGCTCAGCTACGCCGGCTTCCTCGTCGTGGCCGGCACGGTCATGTTCGCGGGCCTCCTGCTCGTGCTGCGGTACGTGCCCGACGAGAACCTCACCGTCATGCGCGGCGGCGGCTTCGCGCCCGACCGCTCCGACCTGCTCGACGTCGCGGTGCCGATCTCGGCGGCCGCCGTCGGCTTCCTGGCTCTGGTGGGTCTCGCGGGCGGCTGGGTCCTGGCCGGCCGCATGCTGCGGCCGCTGGACCGTATCGGCGAGGCGGCGGCGCTGGCCGCCGGTGGTTCGCTCACCCACCGCATCGCCCTGGACGGGCCCGACGACGAGCTGCGCCGGCTCGCCGACACCTTCGACCTCATGCTCGCCCGCCTGGAGCGTGCGTTCGAGAACCAGCGACGGTTCACCGCCAACGCGTCGCACGAGCTGCGGACGCCGAACACCGTGATGAAGGCGCTGATCGAGGTGGCGCAGGCCGACCCGGCCGGGCGGGACGTGGACCGCCTGCTGGAGCGGCTGCACGAGACGAACGAGCGGTCGATCGGGATCGTGGAGTCGCTGCTCCGCCTCGCCCGGCTCGACCACTCGCGCGGCGGGCGCGGTGACCTGCTCGCGGAACCGGCCGACCTCGCCGACGTGGCCCGTGCCGCGCTCGCGGCCGTGCCGGACACCGCGGCCCCGGGCGCCCCACGGATCGTCCCGGTGCTCGGTGCGGCGCCCGTGCGCGGCGACCGCGCGCTGCTCGAGCAGCTCGCCGGCAACCTGGTGGGCAACGCCGTACGGCACAACCTGCGCGCGGGCGGCACCGTCTGGCTGACCACGGGACCCGACGACCAGGGACGGTCGGCCCTGGTCGTCGAGAGCACGGGGGAGCCGCTGGACACGCAGGCGGTGGACACGCTGGTGGAGCCGTTCGTCCGGGCGGCGGACCGGACGCGCCGTCAGGGCCGGGTGCCCGGGAGCGGGCTGGGCCTCGCGATCGTCGCCGCGGTCGCCCGGGCCCACGACGCGGACCTCGCGCTGCGGGCCCGGCCGGGCGGCGGCCTGCGCGTCACGGTCACGTTCCCGGCGGCGGCTCAGCGGGAGGCGAGCGCCGGGTAGAGCGCGGTCAGGGGCGCCGACAGGGCCTCCTTGACCTCGCGGCTCGCCTCGTCGGCGAGCACCTCGTGGTCCCCGGCCTCCAGGCCGTCGAGGATGGCCGCCACCATGTCGCGCGGGTCCTCCTTCGGCACGTCGAGCGCCGCGGTCATCGGCGTGTCCGTGTACCCGAGGTGCGCGCCGACCACGTGCGTGCCCTGGCCGAGCAGCTCGAGGCGCAGCGCGTTGGTGAACGACCAGAAGGCGGCCTTGGTGGCGGAGTAGGTGCCCATGGCCAGCCAGCTGAGCGAGGAGTGCACGTCGACGATCGCGCCACCCCCGTTGCGGCCCAGCACGGGCGCGAACGCCTGCACGACGGCGACCTGGCCGTACACGTTGGTCTCGAAGACCCTGCGGATGTCGTCGAGCGGGGTACGCAGCACCGGCAGGCGCGGCGCGCTGATGCCCGCGTTGTTGATGAGCACCGTCACGTCCGGGGCCTGCTCCGCGGCCGCGGCGACCGACTCGGGCGAGGTGATGTCCAGGGTCAGGGGCACGACGCGCTCGTCGTCCCACGCACGGGGGGTACGGGCGCTGGCGTAGACCTTCGTCGCGCCCCTCAGGAGGGCCTCGGCCACGAATCCGCGGCCGAGGCCGCCGTTCGCACCCGTGACCAGGACGACGGCGTTGCGGAGGTCGGTCATGGATGTACTCGCTTTCTGGCGGGCGCCGGCAGGCACCGCTGAGTTGGAAACTCCAACGTAGCATCTCGATTGGAAAACACAACCCAGCGCGTTAGGCTGGCGGTATGGACGTGACCCCGCGCGAACGCAACGACCGGTGCTCGATCGCACGCAGCCTGCAGGTGCTGGGGGAGAAGTGGTCGCTGCTCGTGGTGCGCGAGGCGGTGCTCGGCGTCACCCGGTTCGCCGACTTCCGCGCGCGGCTCGGTGTCGCGCCCGACGTGCTCGCCGCGCGGCTGGAGACCCTGGTCGAGGGCGGGGTGCTGGAGCGCCGGCCCTACCGGGACGCGGGGCAGCGGCAGCGCGACGAGTACGTGCTCACCCCGATGGGCATGGAGCTCCAGCCGGTGCTGGCCGCCTTCGTCGCGTGGGGCGACGAGCACCGCCCGTCGGGGTTCGGGCCGTCGATCGTGTACGTCGACAAGGAGACGAGCAAGCCCGTGCGCCTGGCGTTCCTGGCCGACGACGGGCGGGAGCTCGGCGTGGACGACGTCACCGTCGTGGCGGGCCCGGGGGCGCCGGTCGCGGCGTGATCCCGGGCCGGGCGGCGCGCCGTGCGGTGCCCGGCCCGGGTGGCGGTCAGTCCTGCGGGGCGTCCGGGGGCGTGGTCGGTAGCGTCGTCCACACCGTCGCGGCGATCTGCGCGGCGCGATCGCCGTCGCGGTCCGCGAGCGCCGCGATGAGGTCGTCGTGGCGGTCCGCGGACGCGGCGCCGGCCACCGAGGAGAACCGGAGCCGCTCGGCGCGGCGCAGCACGGGGGTGTACTGGTCCAGCACGGCGGCCAGCGCCCGGTTGGAGGCGACCCGGACGCAGACGTCGTGCAGCTCGTCGTCGGCCAGGAGCGCCGCCTCGATGTCGCCCGCGTCGACCGCCGCGCGGAACCGGGTGTTCGCCTGGCGCATCGCGTCGAGGTCGTCCGGGGTGAGGTTGCCGACCGACTCGCGCACCGCGAGCTGCTGCATCGCCGCGACCACGTCGCGGGCCTCGTGCACGGCGCGCTCGGACAGGGAGCTCACGGTGGTGGAGCGGCCCGGCTGTGCCGCGACGAGCCCGGCCTCGGCGAGGCGGAGCAGGGCCTCGCGGACCGGGGTGCGGCTGACGCCGAGCCAGCCGGCCAGGTCGATGTCGCGCAGCTGCTCGCCGGGGGCGAGGGTGCCGTCGACGATGGCGTCGCGGAGCCGGTGGTAGACGTCGTCCCGGAGCAGGCGCCGGTCGATCGCCGGGGCGTTCTGTGGGATGGGCATGCAATATATTGCGCTCTCCACGGGAATATACGCAAGCCGCTGTCGCTTCTACCGCGTGCGCGATATATTGCATACTGGTCGCGCGACCGTAGAACGAGAGACAAGGAACCCGTCATGAACCTCAAGCGCTCCCTCCTCGCCGCGGGCGTCGCGCTGGCCGCGGCCTTCGCCGTCGGCACCGCCCCGGCCCTCGCCGGCGGGAAGCCCACCGGGCCCGAGAAGCCCACCGTCGTGCTGGTCCACGGCGCCTTCGCCGACTCCTCGAGCTGGAACGGCGTGCTCCCCGACCTGCAGCGCAAGGGCTACCCGGTCATCGCCCCGGCCAACCCGCTGCGCGGACTGCACAGCGACGCGGCCTACCTGCGCAGCGTGCTCGACACCATCGACGGCCCGATCGTGCTCGCGGGCCACTCCTACGGCGGGTCGGTGCTGAGCGAGGCCGCCGCGGGCGACCCCGACGTCAAGGCGCTCGTCTACATCGCGAGCTTCCAGCTCGACGTGGGCGAGAGCACCGCGGAGCTGGCCGGGAAGTTCCCCGGTGGGCAGCTCGGCGCGGCACTCGACCAGCGGCCGTTCCCCACCGCGGACGGCGGCACCGGCACCGACCTCTACGTCCAGCCCGCACAGTTCCGCCGCGTGTTCGCCGCCGACGTGCCACGCCGCACCACCGACCTGATGGCCGCCACGCAGCGCCCGATCGCGGAGTCCGCGCTCGCCGACACCGCCACGCAGGCTGCCTGGAAGACCATCCCGAGCTGGTCGCTGATCACCACGCAGGACCTGACCATCCCGCTGCGCTCGATGCGCTTCATGTCCGACCGCGCGGGCTCGCACAGCGTCGAGATCAAGGCCTCGCACGCGGTCGCGGTGTCCCGGCCGCACGCCGTGTCCGGCATCATCGACACGGCCGCCCGCGCCACGGCCCGCTGACCCGACCGTCCCCGCCCGACACACCCAGGGAGAACCTCATGTTCGCGACCAGCTCCGCTTCCGGCCACGTCCCCGTCCGTGTGCTGGGCGGCCCGACGGCGGTCCTCGAGTACGGCGGCCTGTGCCTCCTCACCGACCCGACGTTCGACGCACCCGGCGAGTACCCCTCGCCGGGGCGCCCGGTGCTGGTCAAGACGGCACCGTCCGACCTGGGCCCGGCCGACGTCCTGCCCGTCGACGTCGTGCTGCTGTCCCACGACGAGCACCCCGACAACCTCGACGTCGCGGGCCGCGCCCTGCTGACCGACGTACCGCTGACGCTCACGACACCGGCCGGCGCGCAGCGGCTCGGCGGCGCGGCGCGCGGCCTCACCGACTGGGAGACGGTCGAGCTCGGCCGGCCGGACGGCGGGCAGGTCACGGTCACCGGGGTGCCCGCCGTGCACGGCCCCGGCCCGCGCGACCTCATCGAGGCCGGGCTCGGCCAGGTGGTCGGCTTCGTGCTCACGGGCGACGGCCTGCCCACCGTGTACGTCAGCGGGGACAACGCGTCGCTCGACCTGGTGACGGCGGTGGCCGACCGGTTCGGCCCGGTCGACACCGCCGTGCTGCACGTGGGCGCTCCGCGCCTGCCCGTCGTGCTCGACGGCGCGGCGATCGTCCTGACCAGCGTCCAGGCCGTCGAGGCCGCGCGGATCCTCGGCGCCCGCCGGGTGGTCCCCGCCCACTACGACGGCTGGGCCCACTTCAGCGAGGGCCGCGAGGACGTGATCGCGGCCTTCACGGCGGCGGGCCTCTCGGACCTCCTGGACCTCGCCGGCCACTGACGCGCCGGCCCGTCTACCGGGACCGGGTGCCTCCCGGATGTCGTCGTCAGTGCGGAGTGCGGGCTAGCGGCAGAACGGCCGCGCACCGGCGGCACCGAGGATGCCGCCGACCACGTGCCGCTCGAACGAGCCGGCGCCCGGCAGCGTCGAGTCCTCGGTCCAGGCCTCCGGGTCGTGGCCGAGTGACGTGACCCACGCGCGGCCGCCGTCGTAGTACTGGCACCACGACACCGGGTGCTCGCCCGGGTGCCCGGGGTGACCGTTGAACCCGGCGCCCGAGCCGGTCGTGCGGGTGTCCACCTCGGCGAGGAACCGCACGTCCGTCGGGAACGGCTCGAGGTGGTACCACTCGTCGCGGAAGTCCCACCGGCGCGGCAGGTCCCGCGTCGAGACGTCGCGCCGGTCCACCGTGACCACCTGCCCGTCGCGGTGCGGGCCGTGGTCGTAGAAGTGCGTGCCGCCGAGCAGGCCCTGGAACCACGGCCAGTGGTACATCGCGCCCAGCGTGTTGTGGATCGCCACGAACCCGCCGCCCGAGCGGACGTACTGCAGCAGCGTGGTCTGCGCCGCGTCGTCGAGCATGGTGCGGGAGGTGCTGAGGAAGACGACGGCGTCGTACGGCGCGAGCCGGCCGGGGGAGTCGAGCTGGCGCACGTCCTCGGTCCAGTCCACCTCGAAGCCGTGCTCCTGGCCCCAGCGGACCACGGCGTTCTGCGCCACGTGCTCCGCGGTGAGCGGCGGGTTCAGGCCCGGCGGCAGCAGCGGCCCGAGGTGGGCGTGCCGCGAGACGCCGGTCGCGGTGAGCACGAGCACGCGCACCCGGCCGTCGTCCTCGCGGGGCAGGTCCCAGTCGTTGTAGCAGGCCGGGTCGGTGCCGCGGCAGACGCCGTAGTCCGCCACCTTGTCCCGGTACGGTTCCGGGCGACCCCCGGACGACGAGGTCGCACCGAGCCCGGCGAGCAGCGCGGCCAGGATCGCGAGGCCGAGCACCCCCTGTCCGGCGCTGCCGAGCGACTTCCCGAGCACGGATCGAAGCGACATCGCGTTCTCCTCTGCACAGTTCTGCCTCGCTGAGTGCTGGACATTCGCCCTTTCGTGGGGTGGGAAGGGGCGGATACCCCGCACTCAGCGGTCCAGCGCTCGCCGGCCACCACCCGTGTCGGGGCCCTTCGTACCCGGGTTCGGCGGGCAGGCGGACAGGGACAGAACCGAGGCCGCGGCGGGTGCCGCTACGGTCGTGCGTCGGGCTGCTGTCATGGTCCACTCCCTCGTGGGGCCACCTCGTCGTGGCAAGCGCTTCCGTAACCGCTTACGGCACTCTAGGAACTGGGACGCTGGGTGACAAGGATTGTGGGAGTGCGTATCACCCGTACGAGCTGCCCGTGCACGAGCCGACGGCGAGGAGATCAGATGCGGAAGCACACCGCCGGGCTACGCCTGGTCGACGTCGCCGAGCGGGCGGGCGTGTCCATCGCCACCGCGTCCCGCGCCCTGTCGGGGTCCGCCGGGGTCTCGGAGGTGCTGGCCGAGCGGGTACGCGCCGTCGCAGCAGACCTCGGGTACGTCGCCAACGTGCACGCGCGCTCCCTGGCGAGCGGCGCGAGCCCCGGTGTCGGCCTCGTGGTGCACGAGATCGGCGACCCCTACTTCGCCGAGATCGCCAGCGGGGTGCTGGAGGTCGCCGGGGCGCACGACCGCATGGTGCAGATCTGCCACACCGGTCGTGACCCCTACGCGGAGGTGGCCCAGCTGCGGGCGCTGGTCAACGCCCGCGTGGGGATCATCGTCGTCGCGGGGTCGGGGCACCTCGACCGGGACGTCCAGGCCCGGATGAAGGTCGAGGTGCACGCCTTCGAGGCGGCCGGCGGACGGGTCGCCGTCATCGGCCGGCACCCGCAGCTCGGTGTCGACGCCGTGGTGCCGGCCAACGTCGAGGGGGGCCGCGCGATCGCGGAGCACCTGCTCGGGCTCGGGCACCGGCGCATCGCCGTCGCCGCCGGGTCGCGCCGGCTGGCCACGATGGCGGACCGCCTGACCGGCGTCTCCCGGGCGCTCGAGGCCCACGGGCTGCGGCTCGCCGACCTGCCCGTGGTCGAGGCCGAGTTCACGCTGGAGGGCGGCAAGGAGGCCGCCCGGCGCATCCTCGACGAGCACCCGGACGTGACGGCCGTGCTGGCGCTCAACGACGACATGGCGGTCGGCGTCCTGTCGGTGCTCCGGGAGCGGGGCATCTCCGTGCCCGACGACGTCTCGGTCACCGGCTTCGACGACGTCACCGTCGCGGGACACCTGTCGCCCGCCCTGACGACCGTGCACCTGCCGATGAAGGAGATGGGGCGCCAGGCCCTGGAGCTCGCGCTGCTGCCCCGGGCGACCCGCCCGAGGCGCCGTCCGGCGGCGCAGCGCCTGATGGTCCGGGCGTCGACGTCCCGGGCCCGCTGAACCCCCAGACCGCCGCACCCCGCCCTGCTGCCGCACCCCCCTGCGCGGTCCCGGCCGCCCTCCTCCTCTTCGAGACCGAGGTTGCTTCGCTTTGCGGGCCCGCAAAGCGAAGCAACCTCGGTCTCGAAGGGGACTGCAGAGGTGTCGCAGGGGTTGACGCATGCCGTTATGGGTATATGTTTGGTCCATGGCACGAGCAGCGACCACCACCGACGCGTTCAACGCGGTCGCCGAGCCGCGGCGTCGCGAGATCCTCGACGCCCTGGCCGGCGGCGAGCTGGCGGTGGGTGACCTCGTCGAGCTGCTCGGCCTCGCCCAGCCACAGGTGTCCAAGCACCTGCGGGTCCTGCGGGAGGTGGGGCTGGTGGACGTGCGCGACGACGGGCGCCGCCGGCTCTACCGGGTCAACGGCGCGCCGCTGCGGGCGGTGCACGACTGGGTCTCCCGCTACGAGCACCTCTGGAACGAGCGGTTCGACCTGGTCGACGCCGTGCTGGACGAGCTCACCGACACCGGGGCCGAACCCCCCGGGCCGACCACGCCAGAAGGAGACTGAGATGACCACGACGACCAAGGGCAGCGCCGTCCTGACGCTGCCGTCCGACACCGAGATCCTGGTGACCCGGGAGTTCAACGCACCGCGCGACCTCGTGTGGCGCGTGTTCACCGAGCCCGAGCTGATCCGGCGCTGGTGGGCCGGGCAGCGCGGCACCGTGACCGAGGCGAGCGTGGACCTGCGGGTGGGCGGCACGTGGCGCTACGTCATGACGACGACCGACGGCTTCGACGTCGCCTTCCACGGCGAGTACCGCGAGATCGAGGCACCCGCGCGGATGACGCACACGGAGGTCTTCGAGGGGATGCCCGACGGCGACTCGGACCCCAGCCTCAACCACTACACGTTCGCCGAGCACGACGGCCGCACCACGCTCACGGTCCGCACCGTCGTGTCGAGCAAGGAGGTGCGCGACATGATCATCGCCACCGGCATGGAGGGCGGGATGCAGGAGGGCTACGACCTGGTGGAGGAGCTCGCCGTGGAGCTCGCGGGGGAGCAGGCGCCGGCGTGACACGCGCTCCGGCCACTGCGGGCGGCGCGCGGCCGGTGCCGCGCGCCGCCCGCCGTCGGATGCCGGGTCAGGTCATGCAGGGTCAGGCCGTCTGCGCGCCCCGCCGCCCCGTGCCCAGGAGGACCGACGCAGCCGCGAGCAGCACGAGCATGAGCACGCCGAAGGCGAGCACGGCGGTGCCGGCCGGCACGGTCCGCAGCAGGATCCCGAGCAGCACCACCGGCAGCGACATGCCGGCGTAGGCGGCGAGGAACAGGCCGGCCAGGGCCTCGGCGCGCGAGCCGCCCGCCGCGACGGAGACCACGGTGCCGACCCCGGACTTGAACAGGGTGCCCGCGCCCGCGCCGGTGACGACGCCCCCGATCACGAGCAGGGGGAAGACCGCGGCGAGCATCGCGCCGACGATGAGGACGAGCCCCGCGGTCAGGAGGGACACCCCGAGCACGTGCTGCGTCCGCACACCGCGCCGGCCCGTGACGATCTGGGCCAGGCCGGCCGCGCCGAACACCGTGAACGTCACGGCCCCGGCCACGCCGTGCGACGTGACGTGCAGGTCGTGCGCCAGGAAGGACGGCGCGAGCGAGGTGAACAGCCCGAACATCGCGAAGCTGACGAACGCCGCCACGAGGGCGCCCGCGTACCGGCCGCGCGACTCGGCGGGCACCGTGACGCGCTGCGGCCGGTAGTGCCACGGCTCGTCGACGGCCTCGACGGTCTCGGGCACGAACGCCACGAGCAGCAGGCCGAGCACCAGGGCGAACAGGAACACGAGGTAGGGGGTGTGCAGGGGAGCGGGTGCGATGTCGGCCAGGATGCCCGCCACGAGCGGGCCCGCCCCGATGCCGCCGAGGTTCGCCGCGGTCGAGATGGTCTCGGCGTGCCGGCTCGGCGGCCTGCCGGCGGCCGCGCGCCCGGCCGCGAGCAGCTCGGTGAGGTGCGCGGTGGCGGTCGCGGTGAGCAGCCCGATGCCGAGGCCGGAGAGGACGCGCGCGACGAGCAGCGGGCCGAGATCGGTCGACGTGACGAAGACGAGGCCCGCGAGCACGTTGAGCAGCACGGCGGGTGCGATGAGGCGCAGGCGGCCGAAGCGGTCCGACAGGTGCCCCGCCAGGAACAGGGCCGCGGCGACGCCGACCGCGTACGCGGCGAACACCAGGGTGACGGCCAGCGGGCCGAACCCCTCGCGTTCCTGGTAGAGGACGTACAGCGGCGCGGGCGCGCCCGCGAAGGCCATCGTGACGGCGAAGAGGGCGGCCACGATCCAGAAGCCGCGGGCGTGGTGCCGGGGCCGGCGTCGGGCGAGCGTCCCGGTCTCTGGCTGGTCCGGGAGGCCGGACGGTCGAACGGTGGTGGAGGGTGTCACGCCTACGATCGTGCGCCTGCCGGGTCATCAAGTCCAACGAATCCTGGCGAACCCGATTATCGCGATCGGCGATACTGAGACGATGCAGCCGCACCAGCTCCAGTACTTCGTGGCGATCGCCGAGACGGGCAGCTTCACCGCCGGCGCCCAGCGGGCCCGGGTGGTGCAGTCCGCGGCGTCGGCGGCCGTCAAACAGCTCGAGCGTGAGCTCGGGTGCGTGCTGTTCGTGCGCGGACGGCGCATCGCGCTGACCCCGGAGGGCGAGGCGCTGCTGCCCCGGGCGCGGGACGTGCTCGCCGCCATCGACGCGGCCCGGGCGGCGGTGGCTGCGACGCGCGGCCAGATCGTCGGCACCGTGAGCCTCGGCATGATGAACCACCTGGCCCGCTTCGACGTCGCGGCCCTGCTGGCCGACTTCCGGCGGGCGCACCCCGGCGTCGTCGTGCACGCGCGGCAGACGGGGACCGGGTCGCGGGGGAGCCTGGAGGCGGTGCGCCGCGGCGACCTCGACCTGGCGCTCGCCTCGACGGTGTCGGAGACGGCCCCCGGGCTCGTGCTGCGCACGCTGGACAGCGAGCCGATCCGGTTCGTGTGCCACCGGACCCACCCGCTGGCCGGCACCGGCACCGTCCGGCTCGCGCAGCTCGCCGACGAGCCGTTCGTCGAGTCGCCCGTCGGGTGGGGCAACCGCGCCGTCGTCGACCAGGCGTTCGCCGCCGCGGGCCTGCGGCGCGACGTGCACACGGAGGCGACCGACTTCGTGCTGGGCCAGGCGCTGGTGCGCGAGGGCCTGGGGGTGATGTTCGTGCCGGCGTCCGCGGTGTCGCCGGACCCGGAGATCGTCGCGCTCGACGTCGAGCCGGCACTCACCTGGAGCGTCCGGCTCGCCCACTCGGCGAGCCGCCCGCTGTCGGCCGCCGCGGCCGCGCTCGCCGACCGGCTCGAGCGCGGCGCCCCGCACGGCCGCGCGGGCACCCGAAGCCGTTAGCGCGGGCAACTATGTAAGGTGCAGGTAACCCCCTCGCGAAGGATCGTGCCTGCCCCATGAGGTTCCGCTTTCCCCCTGCCGACCGTTCCCGGCTCACCCGCATGCCGAGCCCGAACCTGGTGATCGCGGTGCTCGCGTTCGCCGGCATGGGCGCGTCGTTCATGCAGACGATCCTGCTGCCGATCCAGTCCGAGCTGCCGGTGCTGCTCGGGACGTCGCGCGACGTCACGGCGTGGGTCATCACGGTGACGCTCCTGGTGGCGGCGATCTGCACGCCCATCTCCGGGCGGCTGGGCGACATGTACGGCAAGAAGACGGTCGCGCTCGCGCTGCTCGGCCTGCTGGCGCTGGGTTCGGTGGTCGCGGCGCTGTCGCCGTCGGTGGTGCTGCTCATCGTCGGCCGGGGCCTGCAGGGCATGGGCATGGGCGTCGTACCGCTCGGCATCTCGATCCTGCGCGACGTGCTCCACCGCGACCGCCTCGGCTCGGGCATCGCGCTGGTCAGCGCCACGCTCGGCGTCGGCGGCGCGCTCGGCCTGCCCATCAGCGCATTCGTCACCGAACGCTACGACTGGCACGTGGTCTTCTGGGTCGCCGCGGGCATCGGGCTGCTCGCGCTGGCGCTGGTCGCGTGGGTGGTGCCCGTGAGCACGCTGCGCACGGGCGGGCGGCTCGACGTCGTCGGCGTGACCGGCCTTGCCGTCGGCCTGACCGGGGTGCTGCTGGCGGTCTCGCGCGGCAACGACTGGGGCTGGGGCTCGCCCCGCACGCTCGGGCTGCTGCTCGGCGGCGCCGCCGTGCTCCTCGTATGGGGCTGGTACGAGCTGCGCGTGCCGGAGCCCCTGGTCGACCTGCGGGTCACGGCACGCGGCACGGTGCTGTTCACCAACCTCGCCTCGATCGCCATGGGCTTCGCCCTGTTCGCGTCGAACGTCGTCTTCCCCCAGCTCCTGGAGCTGCCGACGGCGGCCGGCGGCCTGGGCCTGAGCCTGATGCAGGCGAGCCTCGTGCTCATGCCGTCCGGCCTGGTGATGCTCGCGATGTCGCCCGTGGCCGGGCGGCTCGAGCACCGCATCGGCCCCAAGCCGCTGCTCGCCGCCGGCGCGGCCGTCATCGCGGTCTCCTACGTGATCGCCGTGGTGGTCGACCTCGACGTGTGGAGCGTGCTCGTGGTCAACGTCGTGGTCGGCGTCGGCATCGGGCTGGGGTTCGCGGCGATGCCCGCCCTCATCATGCGGGTGGTCCCCGCGCACGAGACCGGGGCCGCGAACGGGCTCAACACCCTCATGCGGTCCCTGGGCACGACGTCGGCCGCCGCCGTCGTGGGCGGGGTGCTCGCCGCGGGCGGCGCGGAGCTGGACGGCGTGCCCGTCCCGTCCGACGACGCCTTCCGCACCGCCCTGCTGCTGGGCCTGCTCGCCTCGGTCGTGTGCACCGTGCTGGCGCTGCTGATCCCGCGGCCCACACCTCCCGCCCACGAGCACACCTCGCTGCCGGACGGCGTGCTGTAGCGCGGGCGAGTGCCGGGCGCGGCGAGATGCGCGCCCGGTGGGTCCGGCGGGGCGACCCTCTCGCGCGCGGGTGTTGCTGAGCGTCGACGGTGTCTACTCAGTGCAACGTCTGTGAGCGCAACGTCTGCTCAGCGCAACCGACGGGAGCGAGCCGCGCCGCGTGCGCCTCTCGGCAGGACGCCGCCGCCCCGGCGTGGCAGGCTGTGCGCCATGTTGAGAACGACTCTCGTTCGCGGCTCAGCGCGCGGGGCGTGCTGACGTGGCGACCCTCCTGATGATCGAGAGCTGGCTCCAGTCGACCGGCCTCGCCCTGCCGACCCTCCTGCGCGACTCCGGTCACCGCTACGTGCTCGTCACCCGCGACCCCGACCTGTACCGGCTGCCCGACGGCGCGCCCCACCCCGTCCTCGCGCTGGCCGCCGAGGTGGTCGTCGCCGAGACCAACGACGACGACGCCCTGCTCGCCGCCGTCGACCAGGTCGCGACGCGGCACCCCGTCGACGGCGTGCTCACCACCTGCGACTACTACCTGCCCGCCGTCGCGCGCGTCGCCGAGGGGCTGGGCCTGCCCGGGGCATCCGCCGCCGCCCTGCGCACCGCCACCCGCAAGCACCTGGTGCGCCGGGCGCTCGCGGCCGCCGGCGTGCCCGACGTCCCGTTCGCCGTCGCGGCCGACGAGGCGCAGGCCCGCAAGGAGGCCGCGGGTCTCGGCTACCCCCTCGTGGTCAAACCCGTCGACATGAACTCCGGCACCGGCGTACGCCGCGTGACCGACGAGGCGGGGCTGGCGCTCGCCGTCGCCGAGATCACCGGACCCGAGCGCAACACCCGCGACCAGCCGCTGGAACGGCTCGTGCTGCTCGAACGGGTCCTGGACGGTCCGGAGTACAGCGTCGAGACCGTGACCCGCGACGGCGTCACACGGGTGCTGGGCATCACCGCGAAGTCGGTGGCAGAGCCCGGCGTCGAGGCGGGGACGGGGTTCGTCGAGTCGGGGCACCTGTTCCCGGCCCCGCTCCCGCCCGAGCAGCGGGACGCGATCGAGCGGCACGTCGTCGCGGCGCTCGCCGCCGTCGGCCTGACGCACGGCATCAGCCACACCGAGGTGCGGCTCACCGCGGCAGGCCCGCGGCTCATCGAGCTCAACCCGCGCCAGGGCGGCGGGTACATCTTCGAGCTGGTCCGCCTCGTCACCGGCTACAACCCGCTGCGGGTGCTGGTGGACCTGGCGCTCGGCCGCGAGCCGGCGCCCGGTCCGTCGGTCGCCACGAGCGCCGCGGTCAGGTTCCTGCTGCCCCCGGCGGACGGCGTCGTGCGGGAGGTGCGGGGTGCGGAGCGCCTGAGGGACGACGACCGCGTGCTCGGCCACGAGACGCCGTCGCCCGGCCGCGCGGTGCGGCCGGGCGACAACAACGAACGTATCGGGCACGTGCTGGTCGCGGACCCGACCGGGCACGCGGCCAAGGACTGGGCCGACGAGCTCGTCGCCGGGCTCGAGGTGCGGGTGGACCCGGTGGCCTGACGGCCGCGCCCGGACATGCGAACGCCCCGGCGCCATGGGCGTCGGGGCGTTCGTCAGCGGGTCAGCGTTCCTCGCGGAAGTCGACGTGCTTGCGGATGACGGGGTCGAACTTGCGCAGTACGAGCCGGTCAGGATCGTTGCGCCGGTTCTTGCGGGTCACGTAGGTGAACCCGGTGCCCGCCGTCGAGCGGAGCTTGATCACGGGACGCAGGTCGGTACGTGCGGCCATCAGTGACCACCCTTGTTGTCGCTGGTGTGCTTGGCGTAGCGCTGCCGGAACTTCTCGACCCGGCCGGCGGTGTCGACCACGCGGGCCGAACCGGTCCAGAACGGGTGGCTGGCGCTGCTGATCTCGACGTCCACCACCGGGTAGGTGTTGCCGTCGGACCACTCGATGCTCGCCCGAGGGCGGCCGGGGCCGGCGTCGGTGTCACCCGCGAGCGTCGAGCGGGTCAGGAACGTGAAGCCGGCACTCGTGTCCCGGAAGACGACCGGGCCGTAGGTGGGGTGGATGTTCTTCATGGTGTGCTCCTTCCGCTCAGCCCTGGCGCGCCTTCCAGCGCGGGTTGAGCCGGTTGATGACGAACGTCTTTCCGCGGCGGCGCACGACCTTCGCGCCGAGCTTGTCCTTCAGGGACCGCAGTGATGCGCGAACCTTCATGAGTCGCTCCTTCTTCTCGGGTCGCGCGTCACCAGCTGGACGTGGTGACGCCGGGCAGCTCGCCCCGGTGGGCCATCTCGCGCAGGCGGATGCGCGACAGGCCGAACTTCCGCGAGTAGGCGCGGGGCCGTCCGTCGACGACGTCGCGGTTGCGCACCCGGGTGGCGCTCGCGTCGCGGGGCTGTCGGGCGAGCTCGCGGACGGCGGCCATGCGGTCGACGTCCGGCAGGTCCAGGTTCCGCAGCGTGCGGCGCAGCTCGGCGCGGCGCTCGGCGTACCGGGCCACCAGCTCACGCCGTCGGGCGTCCGCCGCGATCTTCGACTTCTTGGCCATGGAACCTCTCCTGGTGTCTCGTCACGCGCTACATGGATCTACAACTGAGAACGGTTCTCATGTATTCCGCGCTGGTGGAGATGGTTCCAGGGTTCGTTCCCTCCACTCCTGGAACGGGCGGCGGCCGCGGAATCATCCCGGTCTCAAGTGCTGCCTGAGGGTTGGGACGGGGGAGGGCTCAGGTTCAACTTCAGGTTGAGGGTTCGGTGCGGCACGGGGGCACGCGGGAGTGGTGGCGCCGTGGGGCCACCAGATGTCAGTCGGTGGGGCGGGCGGTGAGGGTCGGGTCAGCGGGGGCAGAGGTAGGCCGCCGACGTCGGGCGGGTGCCCGACGGGGTGGTCCAGCTGGCCGGGCCCGACGTGACCCGTGCCCACCCGAGGCGTTCGTAGAGGCGGACGGCGGGGCCGCCGTCGTCCACCACGTCGAGCGCGAGGCGACGGCCGCGGCGCGTCGGGGCGTCCTCGACACGTTCGAGGAGCGCGGCGGCGACGCCGGTGCCGCGCGCCGCGGGCGTGACGAACAGGCGGCTGATGCCGGCCAGTCCCGTCAGGGAGACCCCGGCGGCCTCGGCGAGACGGTCGGCGTGCTCGACCAGCTTGCCGTCGACGAGCATCACGTGGCCGA
Source organism: Promicromonospora thailandica (assembly GCF_024171955.1). Taxonomy (GTDB): domain Bacteria; phylum Actinomycetota; class Actinomycetes; order Actinomycetales; family Cellulomonadaceae; genus Promicromonospora; species Promicromonospora thailandica. The sequence goes on from NZ_JAMTCS010000013.1 coordinate 98,852, forward strand.
CGAGGACGCCGTCCGCCAGCGCCACCCAGGCGCCGAGGGTGCCCTCGGGGGTGAGCCAGGCGTGCGGGTCGTCGGGCCAGGTGAGGGGATAGCGGTCGTGCTCGTGGACCAGCCGGAGGGCCTCGACCGCGCGGTCCAGGTGGGCCGTGTGGCGCGGGGCGATGAGGAGGTCGGGCACGCGGACAACGTAGCGGATCGGTGCGGCAGGGGTTCGGTCAGCCGCAGGGGTCGCCGCCGGAGTAGCACGGATCGTCGTCGACGTACCGCTCCGTGGGCGGCGGTTCCCTGACGGTGCCCAGGTCGACGTGCGGCACGGCGAGCACCGTCACGGCGACCAGCGCGAACACCGCCACCAGGGTGTGCCAGACGTAGGCGAAGCCGCGTGCGTCCCGTCGCCGGGCGGAGTGGAACGTCCACGCGACGCCGGCCACCATGAGGGCCGAGACGACGAGGTAGGTCGCAGTGTGCTCCGGCCGGGGGTCGGTAGAGGTCAGGAACCCGTAGGCGCTCCAGAGGTTGACGAGCAGCACCAGCGGGCCGATCAGCGCGGCGAACAGCGAGCCGAGCGCCTCACCCGCGACACCGGGGCGATCCGCTGCCCGCTTGTCGTCCCGGTCGGTCGGCATGCGCACTCCTGTCGTCGGCAGTCGTCGTGGCCCGGATCGTACGCGCCGGGAATTCGTGCGGCGGAAGTGCCGTGCCTGTTCGGGCCCTGCTGCCGTACCCGTCCCCGCACCCCGACGCGCGACCGCCCCGCCTGCTGCGGTTCAGCGCCCGGCACTGGCAGGCCGTCGTGGACGGCGCCAAGACGGCCACCATGCGCCTCGGGGACCGCGTCGCGCCAGGGCCGGTCACGATGCTCTTCGAGTTCGAGGACCGGTACCGGTCCCTGTCCGGGATAGTCGAGTCAGCGGAACCGATCCGCTTCGCCGACATCGCCGACACGCAGGCCGCGGCGGAGGGCTGTTCTGCCGACGAGCTGAGGGCTTCGTCGCGGGCGTACGACGACCCGGGGATCGGCGACGAGGACCTGATCTATCACCTCCGCTTTCGAGCGGACCAGCCCGACTGATCAGACCGCGGCTAGGGCGTGTTTCGGAAGTCGTTAGCGCTGTGTGATCCAGTTCAGGACGTCGGTGGCGATGGTGGCGGGGTCGGCGGCGATGGTCGTGTCGTCCTGATCGGTGACCGGGTCGAGGCGTTCGATGTCGTAGCCGCCCAGGCCTCCACGACGGGTCAGCACGGCGATGGACCACTCCAGGTCCTCGTCGTCGGGGTAGACCACGAAGAAGGTGTTGTCCCTGGTGTTCAACGCACCGATCATCCTGACCAGGGCGGCGTGGTCAGGGTGCGGGACGTGGTCGCCGCCCTCGGCGTCGGCGTAGTAGCTCACGGCGACCAGGATGCCAGCGGTCGGCCCGCCCGGACGACGGCGACGATCCAGTCATCGATCGCGGCGACCTTCACGCTCGCCTCGTAGCGGACCTGGAGCTTGTCATACCTCGTGGCCACGGCGCGGTGGCGCTTGAGCCGGTTGAACATGCACTCCACCGCGTGCCGCTTCTTGTAGTCCTCGTAGTCGACCTTCGGCGGCCGCCCACCCGCCGAGCCCTTCTTGAGACGGTTGGCGCGGTGGTCCTTCTTCTCCGGGATCGTGGCCCTGATACCGCGGCGGCGCAGCAGACGACGGTTACCCGCCGAGGCGTAGGCCTTGTCACCGCGGACCCGGTCCGGCGTCGTGCGCGGCCGCCCGATCCCGCCCGGCCGCGCCACGCGCACCTGGTCAAGCACCGGCCCCAGCTGCGGACTGTCACCCCGCTGCCCACCAGTGATGACCATCCCCATGAGCTTTTGCCCCTGCTCGCAGGCCGCGTGGATCTTCGTGGTCCACCCACCGCGCGAGCGACCCAGCCCGTGATCGACCGGCTCGGCCCCGGGTGGCTCCTTCTGCTCATCGGGGTCCTTGCGCGCGCCGGCGGCGTGCTGGTGCGCGCGGGCGATCGTGGAGTCCACCGCCACCTCCCAGCAGATCTGCCCGCCACCGTCTGCCAGCGTCCGCAACACGTCCAGGACCTGGTCCCAGACACCCTCACGCTGATAGCGGCGAAAGACCCGATACAGGCTCGACCATGGCCCGTACCGGTCAGGCACGTCCCGCCACGGGCATCCTGCTCGGACCCGGTGCCGGATCCCGTCGACCTGCCGCCGCAGATTCCGTGCCGGACGACCACGCGCCGCTACCGGCAGCAACGGCCCGACCACTGCCCACGCCTCGTCCGTCAGATCATGTCGTCCAGCCGCGTCCACCACGAACCCGAAGCATGCCGAAACCGCAGGTCACAGACCAATTCCGAAACACGCCCTAGGCCCGGACCCGGCCCTCCAGGGCGAGCCCCGTGCCGAGACCGATCATCGCGATGCCGCCCGCGACCCCGAGATGGTCGAGGCGCTGGGGCTTGCGCGAGAACCAGGTCCGGGCCTGCGCGGCGAGGAGCGTGACGACGGAGTCCTGGCACAGGGCCATCGCGGCGAAGATCAGCCCGAGGACCAGCAGCTGGGGCGTGGCCGGGGCGGCGTCGTTCATGAACTGCGGCAGGAATGCCGCGAAGAAGACGAGGGTCTTGGGGTTGGTCGTGCCGACGACGAAGCCCGCCCACAGCGCGCGCAGCACGCCGCCACGGCGGGCGGTCGCGGGCGTGTCGAGGGCGAGGCGGGCGTCGGAGCGGTGCCGGATCGCCTGGACGCCGAGGTAGACGACGTACCCGGCGCCGACCAGCTTGAGCACCGTGTACGCGGTCGCGGAGGCCTCGACCAGCGCCCCCAGCCCGACCGCCACGCACACGACCTGCACCAGGAGCCCCAGGGCGTTGCCGGACACGGACAGCAGCGCATCGCGTCGTCCGACCGTCAAGGCCCGCCCGATGGCGAACAGGACGCTCGGCCCGGGCAGCGCGATGAAGACGAACGACGCCGCGAGGAAGGCGACGAGCTGCGTGGTCGTGGGCATGCGGCGATCGTAGCGAGCACGGCGCGGTCCGGGACAGGGTCAGGCGAAGTGGCCGCGCGCGGCGGCCCGGGCGACGGCGGTGCGGTAACCGTCGGGCATCACGAGGTCCGGGACCTCGCCGGGGCGCACGAGGACGAGCTCCTTGTGCTCGTGGCTGAAGGCGGGTGCGGCGTCGCCGTCGTACGCGGCGAGGTAGGTGACGACGAAGACGTGTCGGTGCGGGAAGACCTCGTAGACCCAGGCGTGGAACGGCTCGCCGACCGTGGTGCGCCAGCCGAGCTCCTCCTGGATCTCGCGCTCGAGGCACGACGCCGGGTCCTCACCGGGCTCGAGCTTGCCGCCGGGCAGCTCCCACTCGTCGCGCTCGTTGCGCAGCAGGGGGAGGCGGCCGCGCCAGCTGATGACGGCCTTGACCGAGACGGGGAGCTGGTACTCGAACCAGCCGCCGTCGTGCCGGACGAGGTAGGGCTCTTCGGGGGAGCGGGTGGTGAGCACGGGGCCTCTCAGAGATACGGGGCGATCAGGGGCTATGTCCGGGTCGGGCGTTATGTGATCCTGCTGAGATGGACGACCTCCTCGCCCAGTTGCCTGCCCTCGTCGGTGTGACGCTCGGCGTCGTCGGAACCCTGGCGACCACCATGGTGACGGATGCCGCCCGTTGGCGCCGCGAGCGCTTCTATGACGCCTGCCTGCGCTACACGACGGCGCTCCGGCGGTACGCGCAGCTCATCGCCGGGATCACCGCGTCGCGGCGACCCGGTGCGACGACGCCGCCTGTCGGTTCCGTCGCAGGGTTCGCGCAGCTCGCCGACCTGGACCGGGCTGTCACCGACGCCTGGGAGGAACTCTGCCTGCTCGCGGACACCGATACAGTGCGCGCCGCACGTCGCATGCGGGCTGCCGCCAAGCGCCTGGAAGAGACCGCGCGGGTCGACGCTGCCGCCGCCCTCGATCAGGACGAGTGGGTGGAGCAGTACCAGTTCGAGCCTCATTCACTCGGACCGGCCGTCGGACGACGGCGGTGAATGACGGGTACGGCTGCTCGGGGGCCGAGGCTGTCCGGACGAACTCCGGACCGTGCCGGTGGCGCGCCCCGCACCCGGACTCGCGGTCGTCGTCGCTCGCTTCTGGAGAGCGAGAACTCGGTCGGAAGGACGCGATCGGGTCCCTTTTCGAGATGCGGAGGGGAGCCGGTCCGAAAGTGACCTTTCCGCACGTGTGTTGCTGAGAGTAGACACGGTCGACTCTCAGCAACACCTCCCCGGAGAAGTCACCTCCGGCGACGCGAGCCGCCGCGTCCAGAAGCTGGGCGAGCCGCCGGTCGTCCGGGATGCCCGCCGCCGTCGGCATGCAGCAGGTGACGGTGACGACCAACTATCCCGAACGGGCCATCGGACTGCGCGACGCCCCGTAGCGTTCGCGCAGGCCCCCTCACACCTCCAGGTACCGCACCACCGCCAGCACCCGCCGGCTGTACCCGCCCTCGGCGGCCAGCCCCAGCTTGTCGAAGATCGCGTTCGCGTGCTTCTCCACCGCCGACACCGACACGTACAGTGCCGCCGCGATGCCCGCGTTGGTGCGGCCCTCGGCCATGAGCCCCAGCACCTCGCGCTCGCGGTCGCTCAGCATGCCGAGCGGGTGCGTGGTCGAGCGGAAGAGCTGCCCCACCACCTCCGGGTCCAGCACCAGGCCGCCGGAAGCGACCCGCGCCAGCGCGTCCAGGAAGTCGTCCACCCGCATCACCCGGTCCTTGAGCAGGTAGCCGACGCCGCGTGCCTCGTCGCCCAGCAGCACCCGCGTGAACTCCTGCTCCACGTACTGCGACAGCACCAGGATGCCTACCTCGGGCCAGCGCTCGCGGATCCGCACGGCCGCGCGGACGCCCTCGTCGGTGTGGGTGGGCGGCATGCGCACGTCCAGGACGACGACGTCGGGCCGCTCCGCCGCCAGGCGCGCCAGCAGGGGTTCGGCGGAGCCGTACGCCGCGACGACGTCGTGCCCCTCGTCGGTCAGGAGGCTGCGCACGCCCTCGCGCAGCAGCGCGGAGTCCTCGGCCAGCATCACGCGCACGGCAGCGTCACCCCGATCCGGGTGGGCCCGCCCGCGGGACTGTCGACCGTGATCGCACCGCCCGCGGCGGCCACCCGGCCGGCCAGGCCGGCCAGCCCGTGGCCGGGGAGGGCCTGCGCCCCGCCGACGCCGTCGTCGCCCACCGTCACGCGCACGACGGCGCCGCCGTCGTGCGCGTCCGAGGTCAGCTCGACCTGCGCCGTGCGTGCTCCCGAGTGCTTCGCCACGTTCGTCAGCGCCTCCGCCACCACGTAGTACACGGTCGTCTCCACGGGCCCCGGCAGCCGCACGGCGCAGCGCCACTCCAGCGTCGTCGGCACCGCCGCCCGGTCCACGAGCTGCCGCAGCACCGGCTCGAGCCCGTGCGTGTCCAGCGTCGTCGGGCGCACGCGCCACGCCACCTCCCTCAGGTCGGTCACCAGCAGCCCCACCTCCCGGGACGCCTGCTCCAGCAGCCCGACGCCCGGGCCGCCGGCGGCGACGCCCGCCCGTCGCGCGCGGTCCACCAGCAGCCCCACGGCCACCGCGCGCTGCTGCACGCCGTCGTGCAGGTCGCGCTCGATCCGGCCGCGCTCGGCGTCCAGCGCGGCCAGCAGCTCGGCACGGCTGACCGTCAGGGACTCCACCTGCGCGGCCAGCCGCTCGCTCCGGCTCGGCGCGAGCCAGCGCGCCGCGGCCGCCCGGTCCAGCACCCCGACGCCGTACAGCCCCATGAGGTCCAGGTACAGCAGCACGGCGCCGAGCGGCACGAGGATGAGCATCGACGCGGTCGTCACGCCCGGCTCCTCGCCCCGGACGGGCATCTCGACCGTGAACCGCACGTCGAACAGCCACGACGCCAGCCCCACCACCACCGCGAACAGCCCGTACGCCAGCAGCGCCAGCACCACCAGGCCGAGCAGGCCCACCGCGACCCGAGTCGCCAGGTACGCCGCGGCGCGCGGGGAGGTCAGCGGGGCGTCGTCGTCGGCCCAGGCCAGCAGGCGGGACGTACGCCGGCGGTGCCAGGCGACCAGAGCCGCGACCGGCCGCACCGGCCGGGCACCCCGCGGCGTCAGCACGGCGACGCAGCCGAGCACCAGGTCCAGCGGCCACGCCAGCGACCCGAGCGCCGCACCGCCCAGCACACGAAGGGGCCGGTGCAGGACGGCGGGGGAGCGGCTCACCCGCCCAGGATAGGGACGCCGGGCCCCGCCCGGACTGCGGAAAACCACACCCGACCTGCGGCATACCGTCACGGCCCGGGGGTGGACCGCAGTCCACCGGCCCCCTCGCCGTCACATAGCGTTGGGGCATGACGACACACAGCTTCGCCACGACCGTCGCCGACTGGGCCATCGGGCTCATGGAGGCTCTCGGCGCACCCGGCGCCGGCGTCGCGATCGCCCTGGAGAACCTGTTCCCGCCCCTGCCCAGCGAGGTGATCCTGCCCCTGGCCGGGTTCACGGCCTCGCAGGGCACCCTGGTGCTGTGGCAGGTCCTCGTCTGGACGACGGCGGGCTCCGTCGTCGGCGCCGTGCTCCTGTACGCGCTCGGCGCCTGGCTGGGCCGGGACCGCCTGCGAGCGATCGTCGACCGCATGCCGCTGGTGAAGCTGGAGGACGTCGACAAGGCCGAGGACTGGTTCAACCGGCACGGCGACTGGGCCGTGCTGATCGGGCGCGTCATCCCGATCGTGCGGAGCCTCATCTCCATCCCCGCCGGCGTCGAGCGCATGCCGGTGTGGCGCTTCCTCGCCTTCACGACGCTGGGTTCCGGCGTCTGGAACACCCTCCTGGTCGGGGCCGGCTACCTCCTGGGCGACCAGTGGCACATCGTCGAGGAGAGCGTCGGCGTGTTCCAGAAGGTCGTCATCGTCGTCGCCGTCCTGCTCGTGGTGTGGTGGCTGGTCAAGACCCTGCGCGGACGCCAGGACCAGGACAACCCGCGGCACGCGCGGCAGCGCTGAGCGGGCATGATGCTGCCGTGACCGTCGACCGCACCGCCTCCATCCTCCGTTCCGTCGCCCCCTACCTCGCCGAGTGGGCCGCCTTCCAGGCCGCCTACCACGGCCAGCCCGGCCTGCAGCTCGCCGTCGGGCGTCGCGGCGAGGTCTTCGTCGACCTCGCCTGGGGCGCGGCGAACCTCGAGACCGGCGAACCCCTCACCAGCGACCACCTCTTCCGCGTCGCCTCCCACTCCAAGACGTTCACCGGCGTGCTCGTCATGCAGCTCGTCGAACGCGGCGCGCTGCGCCTCGACGACCCGGTGAGCACGCACGTGCCCGAGCTCACCGGCACACCCGCCGCCGGCGTCACCCTCCGGGAGCTGCTCGGCCACCAGGGCGGCATCGTCCGCGACTCCTCCGACGGCGACTTCTGGCAGCACCACAAGCCGTTCCTCGACCGCGACGAGGTGCTCGACGTCGTCCGCACCGAGGGCGTCGTCTTCGAGCCCAACGAGCACTTCAAGTACACGAACATCGGCTACAGCCTGCTCGGCATCGTCATCGAGCGGGTCACCGGCACCACCTACGGCGAGGCCGCCCGCACCGCCGTCGTCGAACCGCTCGGCCTCACCCGCACCGGGACCGAGCTCGACCCCGCCCGCTCGGCCGAGTACGCCGCCGGGCACACCGGCCGCATCGCGCACGACGACGCCCGCCGCGTCGTCCCGCACGTCGACACCCGCGCCATGGCCGCCGCCACCGGCTGGTACTCGACCGCCCTCGAGATGGTCCGCTACGGCTCCGCCCACGTGCTCGGCGACACCACGCTCCTCACCGACGCGAGCAAGCGGATCATGCAGCGCGAGGAGTCCCGCGTCGTCGTGCGCGGGCAGGAGCGCGGGCGCTACGGCGTCGGCCTCGAGGTCGGCGCGGTCGGTGACCGCGAGCTCGTCGGGCACTCCGGCGGGTACCCCGGGCACATCACCCGCACCTGGATCGACCCCGTCGACGGCCTCGTCGTCTCCGCCCTGACCAACGCCGTCGACGGCATCGCCACCCAGATCGCCAACGGCGTCATCACGCTCGTCGACCTGGCGCTCGCGGCCGCGGACGAGGTCGCGAAGGCGTCCGGCACCGCCGGCCCGGTCGAGCCGGTGCCCGCGGACGCCCCGGTCGGCCGGTTCGCCAACCTGTGGGGCGTGGCCGACGTCGTGGACCTCGGGGGCATGCTCCACGTCCTGAACTCGCGGGCCGCGCAGCCGGTCGAGCAGGCCACGCGCCTCGTGGTCCGCGACGGCGCGCTGTTCCACGAGTCGGTGGCCGGCTTCGGCACGGTCGGCGAGCCGGTCCAGGTGGAGCGGGCCGACGACGGCGCGGTGACCGCCGTCCGGCTCGGCGCGATGACCTCGTGGCCGGTGGAGGAGTACCGCCGGCGCGCCGCCGGGTAGACGGCCCCGGCCACCGCCCCGGCGCTCGCGGGTGACGTACCCCCGGTCGCGGTAGCGTTGTCGGGTGACGTTCAACGAGGGCGGTCAGTTCGAGGGCGGCCGGGTCCGCAAGGGTGGACGCGGGGCGGTCGGTGCCGGGGTGGGCGGCGGGGCCGCGCTCGTCATCGCGCTGCTGTACATGGTGCTCACCGGCAACAGCCCCGCCGACATCCTGGGCGGCACCGCCCCCGACGGCGGGGGCGGCGGCGAGCAGGGCTACATCGGCGACTGCACCGCCGAGCAGGCCAACACCGACCCCGAGTGTCGCCTCAACGCGGCCGTCCAGTCGCTCGACGCCTACTGGGCGACGACCCTGCCGGACCAGGGCGGCATCGAGTACGAGCTGCCCGAGGTCGTCAGCTTCACGCAGGCCGTGAGCACGGGCTGCGGCAACGCGACGTCGGCGACCGGGCCGTTCTACTGCCCCGCGGACACCACGGTGTACGAGGACCTCGCGTTCTACGACCAGCTCTCCAGCCAGTTCGGCGCCGAGGGCGGCCCGCTCGCGGAGATGTACGTGACGGCGCACGAGTTCGGCCACCACATCGAGAACCAGCTCGGCCTGTTCGAGCGGGCCGACCGGTCGGGTACCGGCCCGGAGTCCGACTCGGTGCGCATCGAGCTCATGGCCGACTGCCTCGCCGGCATGTGGGCCGGCAACGCCGCCACGACCGAGGACCCGGACACGGGCGTCACGTTCCTCGAGCCGATCTCCCGGGAGCAGCTCGAGCAGGCGCTGTCCGCCGCCGCGGCCGTGGGCGACGACAACATCCAGCGCCGCTCGGGCGGCGACGTGAACCCTGAGGCGTTCTCGCACGGCTCCAGCGAGCAGCGCGTGAAGTGGTTCTCGATCGGCTACGAGGGGGGCACCATCCAGGACTGCAACGCGCTGGACGCCGCCACCCTCTGACGTTACGGTGAACGGTATGCACCTCAGCGCACGCACGACGACGCCGGACCCCTCCGGCGCGCGCTGACCTGCACCAGCAACCAGGCCCCGGAGCTCGCTCCGGGGCCTTCGTCGTACGACGGCGGCGCGCGGGGCGGCTCCCTCTCGAAGGAGCAACCATGAACGCCCCCGCCACCCCCGTCCGGAACGCCCCCGTGGACCATCGCGAGCTCGGCCGCGACATGCGGATCTTCGACACCAGCCCGTTGGTCGGCCCCGGGCTGCCGCTGTGGCTGCCCGCGGGCGCCGCCGTCCGCCACGAGCTGGAGCAGTACGCCCGCGAGGTGGCGCTGCGCACCGGCTGCGAGCCCGTGTACTCGCCCGTGCTCGGCAAGCGGTCGCTGTTCGAGCGGTCGGGCCACTGGGCCAAGTTCGCCGACGACATGTTCCCGCCCATGTCGCTCGGCCCCGACGGAGCGCCGGACGCCGACCCGCTCGTGCTGCGCCCCGCCAACTGCCCGCACCACGCGCAGATCTACGCCGCCGAACCCCGCTCCTACCGCGACCTGCCGGTGCGGTACTCGGAGCTGGCGCCGATGTTCCGCGCCGAGCGGTCCGGCGTGCTGTCCGGGCTGAGCCGCGTGCGGCAGATCGACCTGGACGACACCCACGTGTTCTGCCGCCCGGACCAGGTCGAGGCGGAGGTGCGCACCGCGCTGGCCGCCGTCCTGGAGGTGCTCGGCACCCTGGGCATCGAGGTGTCGTACCTGCGGCTGTCGGGCCGGGACGACACCGACCGCTGGCTGGGCGACCCCGGGCGGTGGGCCGCCGCGCAGGCGGCGCTGGCCGCGGTGCTCGACGACCTCGCCGGGCCCCGCGCCTGGCGCGCCGAGCCGGGCGAGGCGGCGTTCTACGGGCCCAAGATCGACGTCCAGGTGCTCGACGCGCGGGGCCACGAGGAGACCCTGGCGACCGTGCAGCTCGACTTCAACCAGCCGGAGCGCTTCGATCTGACCTACGTCGCGGCCTCGGGAGACCGGGAGCGGGTGGTGATGATCCACCGTGGCACCGTCGGGGCCATGGAGCGGATGGTCGCCTTCCTCCTGGAGCGGCACGCGGGCCGGCTCCCGTTCTGGCTCGCGCCCGTGCAGCTCTGCCTGCTCCCGGTCTCGGACGGCGCCCCGGGCGACGCTGCCGACGCTCTCGCCAGGGATCTGCGCGGGCGCGGGCTGCGGGTCCGCGTGGAGCGGCACGGGTCGCTGGGCAACCGCATCCGGCTGGCCCGGCAGCGGCGGGACGCGCTGCTCGGGGTGCTCGGCCCGCGCGAGGCGGACGCGGGGCTGCTCGCGGTGACCGACCCGGCGTCGGGTGAGCGGTTCTCCGTACCGCTCGCCGACCTGCCGGGCCGGCTCGCCGCCGCGGCCCGCGACCGGGTCGCGCGGCCGCTGTCGTAGGGCGTGCGGCTCAGCGCGACCAGGTGCGCCGGTCGCGGGCCGCGAGGTAGACGATCTCGAGCTCGCGGTCGGTCAGCATCGGACGGCGCGACTCCAGCCAGGGGACCAGCTCGTCCTCGGTGAGCACCTCGACGTCGTCGCGCGGGCCGACCACGCGCGGCTGGTCGCTGCGGACGAACACGATCAGCGCCCGCACGGTGACCGGCACCCGGGTGGCGCGGTTCAGGATCTCCTGGGCGCGGCGGGCGGCCTCGCGCGCGGCGTCGGCGGTCACGTCCTCCACCGGGCGGTACACCGCCTGGACGGTGAACACGCCCGCGGGACCGATCACGACGTCGTCCAGGACGATGGCGCCCGCGCCCTGGGCCGTGCGGGTCGGGGCGTCGGTGCGCACCGAGTGCAGCACCCGCCAGGCGGGGTGCTTGGCCACGAGCTCCCACAGCTCGCTCGCGACGCCGCGCACGCCCACGATCCGGCGGCTCAGGGCGCGGTGCCGCGGGTCGTAGCCGCCGCGCAGCCGCCCGCGCACCAGGGACGCGAGATGCTGCCGGCGGTAGGTGCGGCGCTGCGCGATCAGGTGCTTGGCGGGGCGGTGGTGGGTGAGGTCGTCCGCGCGGGACAGGCGCCCGACGCGCAGGTTCGGCAGCGCGTCGGAGACGGTGAGGGGAACGCTCGGCGAGTCGGTGCCCATGAGCGGACCGTACGTGCCGCCTGCCGGGTCCGCTCGCCCAGCCCGTGAACCCGCCCGAGCGGCCCGGACAAAGGCGTTTATACCCCTCCAGGCGAGGCGTCTCGGACCAATCCGCCGAAGTGCTGTGACATCGGCACGGTCCGGGCGTCTGGGGTGCATGAGGCTCACCGAACCGGCGACGTGCGACACCACCCGGGCCGCGCTCGACGACTACCTGAGGCACCGTCTGCCGCCCGGCCGCCGCCGTCGGCTGGTGGACCACGTGGTGCAGTGCGTGCGGTGCATGCGGGTCTTCACGGACGTCCGGGAGTCCGCCTGGACCGCGGCTACCCCCACCCGGGCCCCGCATGTCAGACGTACAGGCCGCCCGGGCGGCCCGTACGTCTGACGCGTGCGGTTCAGTCGAGGTCGCGGATCAGGACCTCGTCGAAGACCGCCGTGGTCGCGGGCGAGGCCCCGCCGCCCGCGTAGACGCCGACCCGCGGGTCGGCGTCCGCCGGGAGCGTCCACGTGGCACCGAACCGCCACGTGCGGCCGTCCCGCGAGGTCGCCGACCGGAACCGATGCTCACCGGTGGCCGCGTCGGTCGTGTGGAACAGGCGCAGGTGCATCGTGTCCGCGACCGGTCCGGAGACGTGCCCGCCCCACCAGCGCCCGTCGGCCGTGAGCTCCTTGCCGAACTCGACCTGGCGGGTCTGCCAGATCGAGACCGGGGCCAGGCGCAGGAAGTCGTCGTCGCCCGCGTGCACGAGCAGGCCGGCCTGCTGGTAGTTGCGGACCGTGTCCTGCCCGAGCGGCAGCGTCACCGTGGTCTCCAGCACGTAGTCGCCGTCCGGGGCGTCGCGCAGCAGCGCCGGGGCGTCGTTGGCCTCGCCGACGAGGTCGTGCCCCGTCAGCGGCCAGGACAGCGCGCCGTCGCCGACCGTGACGTCGGCAGGGCCGTGCAGCCATTCCCAGCCCGGGTCGAGCGCACCGGAGAAGTCCTCCGCGAACGTGACGGCACCGGCCCGCGGCTCGGCGGCTCGCCGTGTCACCGGCTCGTGCGCGGCCACCACGGTCAGGTTGTCGACCTGCACCTCGGCCCCCGCGGCGGCGAGGTGCACGGGCGCCCGGCGCGGCAGCGCGGCCCGCGGCTCGAGGCGCACCTCGGCGTCGAGGTCACCCAGCCCGCTGGAGGACAGCCGGGCGACGACCCCGCCGTCGGCGGCCGTCACGGTCAGCACGTGCCAGGACGTCAGGTCCGTGCTCGCGGGCAGCGCGGCGCGCCGCACCCGGTGGCCCTGCGCGACGACGAGCTCCCGGGCCCCGGCGTCGAGCTCCACCGACACGGCCGGCCGGCCGGAACCGCCGAGGGTCGCCGTGAACGACCCGGCGTCGTCGGGCAGCCGGACGTCCGTCTCGACCCGCACGTCGCGGGGCGCGGGCGCCGTGCGGACCACGGCCGCGTCGCGCCGGGTGGGCACCAGCCGGGCGAGCGCACCGGCGTCGCCCGCGGAGTCCGTGCCCCGGGCGAGCGTGCCCGACACGCGTCGCAGGCCGTGCCCGGAGGCCGGGTCGGCGCTGGTGATGCGCAGGTCGCTCGCGGCGACGGGCGCGGTCCGCGGACCCTCGCTGGGGCCGGCGCCCGCGTTGACCACGGGCCAGCCGTCGATCCAGTCCATGCGGTCCAGCAGGGTGGGCCGGCGGTTGACGCCCCCGGGCCGGTCGAGCCACGCGTCGTCCTTGTCGATGGCGTGGTAGAGCATCCAGTCCTGCCCGGAGGCGTCGGTGAGCACCGCGTGGTGCCCGACGCCGATCCAGCGGTTGCCGTTCTGCACGACCACCTGTGTGCCGCCCACGCGCGACTCGTTCAGGCCCACGCCCTCGTGGTCGACGAACGGGCCCAGCGGCGAGCGCGACCGGCCGGTGTACACGCTGTACCCCGTGACGGGTCCGGCGCAGCAGTTGGCCGACGACCCCATGAGGTAGTACCAGCCGTCCCGCTCGACGACGAAGGCGCCCTCGTACCGGTCGCCCACGGTGACCCGGGTCGGCGTGCCCACGGCGCGGGTGCCGGTCGCGTCCAGCTCGGTCACCCAGATGCCGCCGTTGAAGCCGCCGAAGTAGAGGTACTGCGTGCCGTCCCGGTCGGCGAAGAGCGCGGGGTCGATCGTGTTGAGGTAGCCGCCGCCCGGCGCGGGCCGCGGGTCGAGCACGGGGCCGCCCGAGTCGGTCCACGGCCCGGTCGGGGTCGGCGCCGTCGCGACGCCGACCGTGTAGTCCCACGGGTCGGGGTTGGCCGCGGTGTCCGTGACCGTGTAGTACATGACGTACCGGCCGTCGACGTAGCGGATGTCCGGCGCCCAGAAGAACGACGCGTCCGCGGCCCACTCCGGCCGGTTCTCCTCGTCGAAGATCGTGCCCACGTAGTCCCACGACGCCAGGTCCCGCGAACGGGCCACGTGCATGTTCCCGAACGGGCCGCCCGAGACCAGCGGGTCGCTCGTCGCGTACAGGTACCACCAGCCGTCCTTGCCGCGGACGACCGCCGGGTCCGCGTAGGTGTCGGCGAACGGTTCGGTGACCGGGTTGGTGTACGTGGTGGCGGGGGTCCCGGGTGCCGCGGGGGCCGTGACGGGCGGAGCCGGCGGGGGAGCGGCGGCGGCGGGTGCGGCGCCCCCGCCGTCGGACAGGAGGGCCGTCCCCACGCCGAGCGTGAGCGTGGCGAGGGCGGCGACGAACCGTGTTCGCATGGGCGTGTCCCTTCGTGCGGCGCCGTGCGGGCGCCGCCTGTCGCGTCCTTGTGACAGTGCTGCCGGCCAGTGGTGCAGCCGAGTGGTACAACGTAGTACCAGTCGGAAGCATACCGTGCGGTGAGGCACACCACGGCTGACCGGGCGCCGTACCCACTAGACTGGTCCGGCCCCCGCCGCCGTGGGCCGACCTGCCGTACCACCCACCCTGACCGTGAGGAACACCTGCGTGATCACTGCCCATGGCGTCGAGCTGCGCGTCGGCGCGCGCGTGCTGCTGAGCGAGGCGACGTTCCGTGTCGCCTCGGGTGACCGGATCGGCCTGGTGGGTCGCAACGGCGCCGGCAAGACCACGCTCACCAAGACCCTGGCGGGGGAGACCCAGCCCACGGGCGGGCAGATCGTGCGCGGCACCGACATCGGGTACCTGCCGCAGGACCCGCGCACGGGGGACCTCGAGGTGCTCGCGATGGACCGCGTGCTCTCGGCCCGGGGCCTCGACCACGTCATCACGCAGATGCGCGAGACCGAGGCCGGCATGGCGTCCGACGACCCGGCCACCCAGGCCGCCGCGATGGACCGCTACCCCAGGCTGGAGGCGCGCTTCCTGGCCGCCGGCGGGTACGCCGCCGAGTCCGAGGCGCAGATCATCACCGCGAACCTGGGCCTGGACGAGCGTGTGCTGGGCCAGCCTTTGAGCACCCTGTCCGGCGGCCAGCGCCGCCGCATCGAGCTGGCGCGCATCCTGTTCAGCGGCGTCGAGACGCTGCTGCTCGACGAGCCCACCAACCACCTCGACGCGGACTCGATCCTCTGGCTGCGCGACTACCTCAAGGCCTACAACGGCGGGTTCATCGTGATCAGCCACGACGTGGAGCTGCTGCGCGCCACCGTGAACAAGGTGTTCCACCTGGACGCCAACCGGGGCGAGCTGGACCAGTACAACATGGGCTGGGACGCCTACCTCGAGCAGCGCGAGACCGACGAGCGCCGCCGCCGGCGCGAGCGCGCCAACGCCGAGAAGAAGGCCGGCACGCTGCTGGCCCAGGCCGAGAAGATGCGCGCCAAGGCGACCAAGGCCACGGCCGCGCAGAACATGATCAAGCGCGCCGAGAAGATGCTCGGCGGGCTGGAGGCCGAGCGCGCCTCGGACCGCGTGGCCAAGCTCCGCTTCCCGACGCCGGCGCCCTGCGGCCGCACGCCGCTCACCGCCGCCGGGCTGTCCAAGGCGTACGGGTCCCAGGAGGTGTTCGCCGGGGTGGACCTGGCGATCGACCGCGGCTCCCGCGTCGTGGTGCTCGGCTTCAACGGTGCGGGCAAGACGACGCTGCTGCGCATCCTGGCCGGTGTCGAGAACCCCGACACCGGCGAGGTCGTGCCGGGCCACGGCCTCAAGCTCGGCTACTACGCCCAGGAGCACGACACGCTCGACATGGACGCGACCGTCGTGGAGAACCTGCGGCACGCGGCCCCCGAGCTCACCGACACCCAGGTGCGCTCCGTGCTCGGCTCGTTCCTGTTCAGCGGGGACGACGCCGAGAAGCCCGCCCACGTGCTGTCCGGCGGCGAGAAGACCCGCCTGGCGCTGGCCACGATCGTCGTCTCCGGCGCGAACGTGCTGCTCCTGGACGAGCCGACCAACAACCTGGACCCGGCCTCGCGTGCCGAGATCCTGGGGGCGCTCAAGACCTACGAGGGCGCGGTCGTGATGGTGACCCACGACGACGGCGCCGTCGAGGCCCTGGAGCCCGAGCGCGTGCTGCTGCTGCCCGACGGCGACGAGGACCTCTGGAACGACAGCTACCAGGAGCTGGTCTCGCTGGCCTGACGTCGGTCGCTCAGCGGAGCTGGGCCTCGATCAGGGCGTCCTCCTCGTCCTCCGCGGTGCGGCGCCGGTCGCGGGGGGCCCTGCGTGCGCGGACGCCCTCGCCGTCGCCCACCTCGCCCGAGGCCAGCAGCAGGTCGCCCGCCGAGACGGTCTCGCCGCGCAGCGCGCCGCGCTCGCGCCGCCACAGCAGCACGTAGCCCCCGATCGCGCCGATCGCGAAGATGCACCACTGGAACGCGTAGGACAGGTGCGAGCCCGGGTCGGTGTCGGGCTTGGGCAGGGGCGTGAGGCCGGTCGCGGGCGCCGGGTCCTCCGCGCGCAGCGCGCCGTACGCGCCGACGGTCCGGCCCTGCGCCCACTGGCCACCGTCCGGCCCGGCCGCGAGCACCTGGGCGGTCGAGATCGCCTGCACCTGGCCGGGCGGCGCGCCGCGGTCGGACGGCGGCTCGTCCGCGCGCAGCGACGCGACCACCGTCACCTCGCCGGACGGCGGGGCGGGCACGGCGTCGGGCTCCGAGGCGTCCGAACCCAGGGGGACGAACCCGCGGTCGACGACGACCACGACCTCCTGCCCGTCCGCCAGGCGCGCCTCGAAGGGGACCAGCACGTGGTACCCGCCGCGCCCGCCGACCGGACGGTTGCGCAGCAGCACGGTCGCGTCGGCGACGTACTCGCCGGTCAGCTCGACGCGCTGCCACACCTCGGCCTCCGGGACGACGGCGCCGGGCCCGGGCAGGATCTCCTCGACCCGCACCACGGGGGCCGACCAGTTCGCCTCGACCAGCGCGATCTCGGCGTCGCGCGCCTGGGCCCGGTTCCACTGCCAGCGGCCCGCCACCAGGCACAGGGCGGCCAGCACCACCGCGGCCACCGCGAGGACCACCCACTGCCGGGTGGTGCGGGGCCCGCGGGACTCCTCACCGTGCTGCGCCGGGGCGTCGCTCACGGCACCCGGTCCAGCTCGGACACGGCGACGGTCTGCTTCCAGAACGACCGCGTCGCGAGGAACTGCTCCAGGTGCTCCCGGTGGTCGTCGCACGCGAGCCACACCTTGCGGCGGTCGGGTGTGTGCAGCTTCGGGTTGTTCCAGAGCAGGCCCCACGCCGCGGGCGCACGGCAGCCCTTCGCGCTGCAGATCAGCTCGCCGGCGGGCACGGCGTCCGGCACGGCTCCGAGGAGGTCCATCGTTCGTCCCCTCAGTCGTCGACGTGGTCGATGACGCGGCCGGTACCGGGGGTCTCGGCGGGCTGCGGCAGCTCGGTCAGGGCCGGTGCGGCGGGCGGCGTCACGGGGGAGGTGTCGTGCGTGGTCCGCTCCCGGCCCGCGTTGGCCACCAGCACCGCCGAGTACGGGAGCACCACGGCCGCCGCGACGAGCGCCCACCGGAGCCATCCGTCGACGAGCACGGCGCCGATGATG
The DNA here is from genome assembly GCF_024171955.1 of Promicromonospora thailandica. Taxonomy (GTDB): domain Bacteria; phylum Actinomycetota; class Actinomycetes; order Actinomycetales; family Cellulomonadaceae; genus Promicromonospora; species Promicromonospora thailandica. The sequence continues at coordinate 116,356 of NZ_JAMTCS010000013.1, forward strand.
CAGACCACGCGGATCGACATCTGGATGAGGTAGCTGCGCGTACGGCGTGCCTGGTCCACCGCCAGCGGCTCGGGGGCCGAGGTGATGGACGGTACCGGCTCGGTCATCCAGCCAGTCTACGTCCGGGTCGGGTCCGGCCGGCACGGCGGCGGGTGTGCGATATGCGACGTCACGAACGCCGCCGCTGCTCCGTCGGGGCGGCCGGAGAATTGGAGGAAACCGACAAGAACCGCAGGATCCCTGTGGCCCGGCGCGCGCGGCGCACGTGCGACGCGCGGGGTAGCGTCGCAGCGGACCCGGTTCGAGCCGGGTCGCGGCCGCGGCCCCCCAGCTTCGCGCGGCCTCGTGCGAGAGCCCCCCACCACCGAGGAGCACAAGGTGACCACCACGTCCGCCACCCAGAGCATCGCCGCAGGTCCGACCGGCCGCGTAGTCGTCGTGACGGGAGCCGCGCGCGGCATCGGGCGCGCCATCGCCGAGCGGTTCGTGGCCGACGGCGACCGGGTCGCGACGATCTACCGCGGCGGAGACCTGCCCAAGGGCGTCGCGCCCTACGTGGCGGACGTGACCGACACCGAGGCCGTCGACGCCGCCTTCGCCGCGATCGAGAAGGACCTGGGCCCCGTCGAGGTGCTCGTCGCCAACGCGGGCGTGACCAAGGACCAGCTCCTCATGCGCATGAGCGACGAGGACTTCGAGTCGGTCGTCGACGTCAACCTCAAGGGCACCTTCCGCTGCGTCCGCCGCGCGTCGAAGGGCATGATCCGGGCGCGCAAGGGCCGCATCGTGCTGGTCGGCTCGGTCGTCGGGCAGTCCGGCGGTCCGGGTCAGGTCAACTACGCCTCGTCGAAGGCGGCGCTCGTGGGCATGGCGCGCTCCATCACCCGCGAGCTCGGCGCGCGCGGCATCACGGCGAACGTCGTGGCGCCGGGCTACGTCGAGACCGACATGACGGCCGCGCTGCCCGAGGACGTCCGCAACGGCTACCTCAAGTCCATCCCGGCCGCGCGCTTCGCCACGACGGACGAGGTGGCGCACGTCGTGTCGTTCGTCGCGTCCGACGCCGCGGGCTACGTGAGCGGCGCCGTCATCCCCGTCGACGGCGGCCTCGGCATGGGGCACTGAGGTACATATCCACCATTCGTGACATCACGCACGGCGCGGAGTTTCGTCCCGGGCCGTGATCCGCATTACGCTCGCACCCAGCACAGGGGTTCGCCTCGGCACGCCTGCGCTCGAACGGAAGGACATCATGGGTCTCCTCGAAGGTAAGAAGCTGCTCGTCACGGGCGTGCTGACCGATTCGTCGATCGCGTTCCACGCCGCCCGCCTCGCGCAGGAGGAGGGCGCCGAGGTCGTTCTCTCGTCCTTCGGGCGGCAGATGAAGCTCACGCAGGCGTTCGCCAAGCGGCTGCCCGTGGAGGCGCCGGTGGTCGAGCTCGACGCGACCAGCCAGGAGAACCTCGACGGGCTGGCCGACGCCGTGCGCGGTGCGGGCTTCGACCGCATCGACGGCCTGGTGCACTCGATCGGGTTCGCGCCGCAGTCCGTCATGGGCGGCAACTTCCTCTCCGGCACCTGGGAGGACGTCGCGACCGCGCTGCACGTGTCGACGTTCTCGTACAAGTCGATCGCCGTCGCGGCCCAGCCGCTGATGACGGACGGCGGCGCCGTCGTCGGCCTCACGTTCGACGCGCAGTTCGCCTGGCCGGTGTACGACTGGATGGGCGTGGCGAAGGCGGGCCTCGAGTCCGCGAACCGCTACCTGGCGCGCGACCTCGGCCCCGAGGGCATCCGCTGCAACCTCGTCTCGGCCGGCCCGATCCGCACCACCGCCGCCAAGTCCATCCCGGGCTTCGCGACGATGGAGGACGCGTGGCCGAAGCGTGCGCCGCTCGGCTGGGACCAGACCACCGCGGAGCCCGCGGCACGCGCCGTGTGCGCGCTGCTGTCCGACTGGTTCCCGGCGACCACGGGGGAGATCGTGCACGTCGACGGCGGCGTGCACGCGATGGGTCAGTAACCAGCTTTCTCGGGAGGCACTGATGGGCACAGCTCCGGGCACCCAGCCCGCCACGTCGCCGGTGCGGCGGCTGGTGCTGCTCCGGCACGCGAAGGCGGAGCCGCCGTCGGAGCTGCCCGACGAGCAGCGTCCGTTGGCGCTGCGCGGGCGGGACCAGGCGGTGAAGGTCGGCGCGGCGCTGGCCGAGGCGGGCCTGCTGCCCGACGCCGTCGTCGTCTCCGGAGCGGTCCGCACGCGGCAGACGTGGGACCTCGCGCGCAAGCACCTGGGCGAGCCGCCGGTGGTCTACACCGACGACCTGCTCGGTGCGATGCCGCGCGGGGTCCTCGCGATCGTGCGCGAGGTCGACCCGGAGGCGCGGACCGTGCTCGTCGTCGGGCACGAGCCCGCGATGGCGGGCACCGCCGAGCTGCTGGCCGGCCCCGGCTCGGCGGACGACGCGATCGCCCAGGTCCGCGTCGGCGTCCCCACGGCGACCTACTCGGTGCTGGAGTCCGACCTGGCCTGGCCGGAGTGGGACCGCCGTCAGGCCCGCCTCCTCACGGTCACCCGCCCGACCTCCTGACCCCACCCGCTGAGTGCGGGATCTTCGCCCTACTCTGTGTGCCAGGAGGGCGAAGATCCCGCACTCAGCGGTTTCAGAGGAGGTTCAGGACCGCGTCGAGGCGGCCGTCGATCGCGTGGGGGGCCTGGGCGCGGACCACCGGCTTGGCGTTGAACGCCACGCCCACGCCCGCGACGGCGATCATGCCGAGGTCGTTCGCGCCGTCGCCCACGGCGACGGTGTGCTCCAGCGGCACACCCGCCGCGGCGGCCCACTCGCGCAGCGTCGCGGCCTTCGCCTCGCGGTCGACGACGGGGCCCACCGTGCGGCCGGTCAGCACGCCGTCGGCCACCTCGAGGCGGTTCGCCCGCACGAGCTCGACGCCGAGCTCCGCCACGACCGGGCGCGCGATCTCCTCGAACCCGCCCGACACCAGCCCGAACACCCAGCCCCGCGCGTGGCACTCGGCCACGAGCTCCCGGGCGCCCGGCGTCAGCTCGACGGCCGCGCGCACCTTCTCCAGCGCCGCGACGGGTACGCCCGCCAGCGTCGCCACGCGCTCCCGCAGCGAGGCGGCGAAGTCCAGCTCGCCCCGCATCGCGCGCTCGGTCACGGCCGCGACCTCGTCGCGCGTGCCCGCATGCTCGGCGAGGAGCTCGATGACCTCCTGCCGGAAGAACGTCGAGTCGGCGTCGGTCACGATGAGTCGCTTCACGCCCCCAGTGTGCCGGACCCCGCAGTCCGCGCGCCGAGCCGTCCACGTGCGACGGTCAGTCGACGACCGTGCCCTTCGGGACCACCACCAGGCCGCTCTCCGTGACGGTGAAGCCGCGCGCACGGTCCTCGTCGTGGTCGACGCCGATGCGCGCCCGCTCGTTGACCACCACGTTCTTGTCCACGATCGCCCGGTGCACGTGCGCGTACCGGTGCACCTGGACGTCGTCCATGAGCACCGAGTTGGACACGTTCGACCACGAGTGCAGGTGCACCCCGGGGGAGAGCACCGACCCGGCCGCCTGCGCGCCCGAGATGAGCACACCGGGGGACACGATCGACTCGACGGCGTGCCCCATCCGACCCGGCCCCACGTGCACGAACTTGGCCGGCGGCAGCCCGGTGTAGCCCGTGTACAGGGGCCACTCGTTGTTGTAGAGGTTGAACACCGGGGTCACCGAGATCAGGTCGATGTTGGCGTCGTAGAACGAGTCGATGGTGCCCACGTCGCGCCAGTAGCCGCGGTCGCGCTCCGTGGACCCGGGCACGTCGTTGCGGATGAAGTCGTAGACGCCCGCCTCCCCCTGCGCCACGAACGCCGGGATGATGTCGCCGCCCATGTCGTGCCGGGAGTCGGGGTTGGCCGCGTCCTTGGTGACGGCCTCGACCAGCGCGTCGGCGTCGAACACGTAGTTGCCCATCGACGCGAGGATCTCGCCGGGGGAGTCCGGCAGGCCCACGGGCTCGGTCGGCTTCTCCAGGAACTCGCGGATCTTCGTCGGGTCGGACGGGTCCACGTCGATGACACCGAACTGGTCGGCCATGCCGATCGGCTGCCGGATCGCCGCGACCGTGGCGCGTGCGCCCGAGTCGATGTGCGCGTCCACCATCTGCGAGAAGTCCATGCGGTACACGTGGTCCGCGCCCACCACGACCACGATGTCGGGCCGCTCGTCGTCGATGATGTTGAGGCACTGGTAGATCGCGTCCGCGCTGCCCAGGTACCAGTGCTTGCCCACGCGCTGCTGCGCCGGCACCGGCGCCACGAAGTTGCCCAGCAGCGGCGACATGCGCCAGGTCTTGGAGATGTGCCGGTCCAGGGAGTGCGACTTGTACTGCGTCAGCACCACGACGTGCAGGTAGCGCGAGTTGACGATGTTGGACAGGGCGAAGTCCACCAGCCGGTAGATGCCGCCGAAGGGCACGGCCGGCTTGGCGCGGGCGGCGGTCAGCGGCATCAGCCGCTTCCCCTCACCACCGGCGAGGACGATCGCGAGCACGCGAGGGGAGGAAGCCATACGTCGAGATTAGGGCTTTTCGGCCGGGTACGTCAGGTGACGCGCCCGGACGGCCCGCGCGCTAGGTTGGGGCACGTGCCCGACCTCGCCGCCAGCCCGGCCCCCGAGACCGCCCGCAGTGCCGACCTTCGGGTCGACCTCCTCACCCGGGAGTACCCGCCGCACGTGTACGGCGGCGCCGGCGTGCACGTCGCGGAGCTCGCCGTCGTCCTCGCCCAGCACGCCGACGTGCGGGTGCGTTGCTTCGACGGCCCGCGCGACGCCCCCACGGAGGCCGCGGGCGTCACCGGCTACGACACCCCGGCGGCACTGGCCGCCGCCAACCCCGCGCTGGCCACCCTGGGCACGGACCTCCTGATGGCCGACGACGTCGCCGGCGCCGACCTGGTCCACTCCCACACCTGGTACGCCAACATGGCCGGGCACCTGGGCGGCCTGCTGCACGGCGTGCCGCACGTCGTCACCGCGCACTCCCTGGAGCCGCTGCGCCCCTGGAAGGCCGAGCAGCTGGGCGGCGGCTACGCGCTGTCCTCGTGGGCCGAGCGCACCGCCTACCTGGGTGCGGCGGGCGTCATCGCCGTCTCGGCGGGCATGCGCGCCGACATCCTGCGCGTCTACCCCGAGCTCGACCCCGAGCGGGTGCACGTGGTGCACAACGGCATCGACCTGACGGGCTGGCAGCGCCCCGCGCCCGACGACGCCGACGCCCGCGCCACCGTGCACCGCCACGGCATCGACCCGGACCGCCCCGCCGTCGTCTTCGTCGGCCGGATCACCCGGCAGAAGGGCCTGCCCTACCTGCTGCGCGCGGCCGCGCAGCTGCCGCCCGAGGTGCAGCTCGTGCTGTGCGCGGGGGCGCCCGACACCCCGGAGATCATGGCCGAGGTGCGCGCCCTGGTCGAGACGCTGCGCGAGACCCGCACCGGCGTCGTCTGGATCGAGCAGATGCTGCCGCGGCCCGACCTGACCGCGGTGCTCGCCGCCTGCACGGTCTTCGTCTGCCCGAGCGTCTACGAGCCGCTCGGCATCGTGAACCTCGAGGCCATGGCCGTGGGCCTGCCCGTGGTCGGCACGGCCACGGGCGGCATCCCCGAGGTGGTCGACGACGGCGTCACCGGCCTCCTGGTCCCCCTCGAGCAGGCCGACGACGGCACCGGCACCCCGCTGGACCCCGACCGCTTCGTGGCCGACCTCGCCGCCGCGCTGACCCGGGTCGCCACCGACCCGGCCCGCGCCGCGGCGATGGGCGCGGCCGGCCGCCGCCGGGCGGAGGAGCACTTCGCCTGGACGGCGATCGCCGAGCGCACCGTCGACGTCTACCGGCAGGTGCTGGCCGGCTGACGCGGGCTCAGGCCACCCGGCCGTAGGTGGCCGCGCTCAGCGCGTGCCGGGCCGTACGGTCCACCTCACGCAGCGCCGTCGACCGCTGGTCCACCTGGAAGACGTTCACGGCGCCGCCGTCGTCCACCGTGCCCAGCGCGACGATCGCGCGCAGGCGCGTCGCGAGGTCCAGCACGCGCGCCCGCCGGCCGTCCAGGTGCGGCACCGGCCACGACGCCGTGCTCGCCGACCGGATGCGCTCGATCGCGTCCGCCGCGTCGTCGCGCCAGCGCGCCACGTCGAGCTGGTCCAGGGCGTCGGTCGCGGTCATCAGGCTCGTGCGCAGCTCGCGCTCGGCGTCGGCCACCGAGCCGATCGTGCCGAGCACCAGCGTGGTCCACTCCGGAACCGGCACCACGCGCCAGGCCACCAGGTGGCCCGGCTCGATGTGGCTGCCGAACGCCTGCACGCGCGGCACCGCGGCCCAGCTGCCCGCGGGCGTCGTGACCACCACGCACTCGCCCGCCTCGGTCGCGTCGTGGTTGGCCGCGGCCGGCACGCCCGCGGGGTCGCCCGGCGCGGGCAGGAGCGCGCACACCTCCCGCGGGCCCGTCGTCCAGGCCGTGAAGAGGGTGCCGAGGTCGGTGCCGTCGGCGAATCCCGGCAGCCCCTCCACGGTGTGCGGCTCGTCGTCGCCCACCACCGACTTCACGGCGTCCGACGTGTCGCCCACGCCCTGCAGCCACAGGGCGAGCAGCACGCTCCGGGGGAGGTCCTGGTCACTGTCCACCGCAGCACTGTAAATGACGGACGACCAGGTAGGGTCGTTGCCCATGAGCTCGGTTCTCCACCTTGCGGGCGTCACCGTCCGGCGCGGCACCTCGACCATCCTCGACTCCGTGGACTGGCAGGTGAACGAGGGCGAACGGTGGATCGTGCTCGGCCCCAACGGCGCGGGCAAGACGACCCTCCTGCAGATCGTCGCCGCACGCCTGCACCCGACGTCCGGCACGGCCACCGTGCTCGACTCGACGCTCGGCCGGGTCGACGTGTTCGAGCTGCGCCCCCGCATCGGCCTGTCCAGCGCGGCGCTCGCGGAGCGGCTGCCGACGGCGGAGACGGTGCGCGACGTCGTGCTCACCGCGGCCTACGGCGTGACGGGGCGCTGGACCGAGAGCTACGACGAGCTCGACGAGCAGCGCGCGAAGGACCTGCTCTCGGCGTTCGACGTCGACCACCTCGCCGACCGCACGTACGGCACCCTCTCGGAGGGCGAGCGCAAGCGCGTGCAGATCGCCCGCGCGCTCATGACCGACCCCGAGCTGCTGCTGCTCGACGAGCCGGGCGCCGGCCTCGACCTCGGCGGCCGCGAGGAGCTGGTGGCCGCCCTGTCCGAGCTCGCGAGCGACCCCGCCTCGCCCGTGCTGGTGCACGTGACCCACCACGTCGAGGAGATCCCGCCGGGCTTCACGCACCTGCTGCTGATGAAGAAGGGCGGCATCCAGGCCGCCGGCCCGCTCGAGGAGGTCCTCACCGCGGACAACCTCTCCGCGGCCTTCGGGGTGCCTCTCGTGGTCGCCCACGGCGGGGGCCGCTGGCTCGCGCGCTCCGCGCGCTGAACGCCGCGGCGCGGGCCTCGCGTCACGATCTGGCACCACACCCTGCCTTTGCTACCGCTGTGTCGGTGGACCTTGGTAAAGTCCGGGCAAAGGTCCGAGGTAGCGGGAGATTCCCCGCGAGGGCCCGCCGGCGGAGAAGTTCCGCCGGCGACCGGTCGCCAGCCGGAGGGGACGCTCGGAGGGAGCGATCATGGCCTGGTTGTGGTGGGTAGGCGCGGCACTGATCTTCGCGTTGATCGAGCTGCTGTCGCTGGACTTCGTCTTCATCATGTTCGCGGGCGGCGCGCTGGCCGCGTCCGTGGCGAACGCGTCGGGAGCGGAGCTGTGGGTGCAGGCGGTCGTCTTCGTGGTCGCCACGGTCGTCCTGCTCGTGACGCTGCGGCCCACGCTGATCCGTCACCTGCGCAACAACACGCCGAAGGCGCCCACCAACGCGGAGGCGAACGTGGGTCGCACCGCCTCGGTGGTCCAGGAGGTCAGCACGGCCTCGGGCCTCATCAAGCTCAGCGGCGAGGTGTGGAGCGCGCGGGCCGTGCCCGGGTCGCCTCCGCTCGCCGCCGGCACTAGCGTTCGTGTGGTCCAGATCGACGGCGCGACCGCTGTCGTCGAGCCGGAGGCGTAGCCGCCCGCCGCCTGGGCGCGGCCACGGTGCAGTCCCAGCAAGCACGTCCCAGCAAGCAAGTCCCAGGCAGTCCAAGTCAGAAGCTTGAAACCGTCCGTGCGGGCCTAGGTGCCCGCGTGAGGAGACGTCGTGGAGTCATTCGGGCAAGTCCTGCTCTACCTGATCATCGCCCTGGTCGTGATCGTCGGCATCGTCGCGGTGATCCGTGCGGTCCGGATCGTGCCGCAGTCCGTCGCGCTCGTCGTCGAGCGCCTGGGTCGCTACTCGAAGACGCTCGACCCGGGCCTGCACGTCCTGGTGCCGTTCGTCGACCGCGTCCGGGCCGGCGTGGACCTGCGCGAGCAGGTCGTGTCGTTCCCGCCCCAGCCGGTGATCACCAGCGACAACCTGGTGGTCGAGATCGACACCGTCATCTACTTCCAGGTGACGGACGCCAAGTCCGCGGTCTACGAGATCGCGAACTACATCACGGCCATCGAGCAGCTCACCGTGACCACGCTGCGTAACGTGATCGGCTCGATGGACCTGGAGCAGACGCTCACCAGCCGCGACCAGATCAACGGCCAGCTCCGCGGCGTGCTCGACGAGGCGACGGGACGCTGGGGCATCCGCGTCAACCGCGTCGAGCTCAAGTCGATCGACCCGCCGCCGTCGGTGCAGGGCTCGATGGAGCAGCAGATGCGCGCCGAACGTGACCGCCGTGCCGCGATCCTCACGGCCGAGGGTGTCAAGCAGTCCGCGATCCTCACGGCCGAGGGCCAGAAGCAGTCGGAGATCCTCAAGGCCGAGGGTGACGCCCAGGCGCAGATCCTGCGTGCCGAGGGTGAGTCCCGCGCCATCATGCAGGTCTTCGAGGCCATCCACCGCGGCGACGCCGACCCCAAGCTGCTGGCCTACCAGTACCTGCAGACGCTGCCGCAGATCGCCAACGGCACCTCCAACACCACCTGGGTCATCCCCACCGAGTTCACCGCGGCGCTGGGCAACATCGCCCAGGGCTTCGGCGGGGGTGCGGGTCCGGCGGGTCCCGGCGTGCCGCCGGTGCCGCCGAGCACCCCCTCGGGCCCGCGCGAGCCCGCGGACTCCGTGCTCGACGAGCCCCTGCTGCCGGACCCGGCGGAGGCCCTCGCGGAGGCCCAGCGCCAGGCGGAGGCCGCCACGGCCGACGCGACGAGCGCCGGTACGCGCTCGGGCGACCCGTTCGACCCGAGCCACGAGCGCGGGCAGCGCCCGGGCGGTGGCTCGGCGACGCCCCCGCCGGTGCCCCCGGCCCCGCCGGCACCTCCGGCAGGCTGACACACGGTCCCGGTCGCTGACCGGACCAGCCCTCCGCGCCTCGTGCCGGAGGGCTTTGTCGTGCCCGGGTCCGGCCCAGGGCGGACCGAGTTGCGGAGTGAGTGCTCACTCATTTAGTGTCGGGGCATGCAGAACGCGCGATCCCGGGCCTCCCGCATGTCTCCGGAGGACCGGCAGGCCGCCATCGTCGACGCGGTGCTCCCGCTCGTCGCCGAACGGGGGCACGAGGTCACCTCCCGCGAGCTGGCGCAGGCCGCCGGCGTCGCCGAGGGCACGCTGTTCCGGGCGTTCGGCGACAAGACGGCGCTCGTGGGCGCGGTTGCGATGGAAGGCCTGAACCGCGCGGGCCGGCCGGAGGAGACCCTCGCCGAGCTCACCGGCATCGACCCGGCGCTGCCGCTCGAGCGGCGGCTGGAGCTCGTGATCGAGCTCGGCCGGCACCGGGTGGCCGAGGTCGTGCGGTGGATGACCGTGCTGCGGGCCATGGCGCCGCCGCCCGGCGCCGACCCCCACGCGCGGCTGCACGCACACCGGGCGGCGCTCCTCGACCAGCGGGCCCGGCAGCGGGCGGCCACGGTCGAGGGGATCACCGCCGTCCTCGCTCCGGACGCGCACCGGCTGCGTGTCCCGGCCGAGGTCGCGGTCTCGCTCATCGAGTCCGCCGTCGCGGGCGCGCACCTGCGGATCGACCACCTGGCGCCCGCCGTGCCGGCCGACGTCCTGGCGGACGCGCTCGTCAACGGGCTCGCCGCTCCCGCGACGCCCGGAGCGAAAAAACCTGGCCCCGGCGCTCCGGGCGAGGCAACCTCCACCGCGGAGCCCGGCCCGGGCACGCGCCCCGGCTCTCCCACCCCCAGCCCCGAAGGGAACTCTTGATGCTCGTCACGCTCGCCCGGAAGTACCTGGGCCCCTACCGCTGGGCGGTGGTCGCCGTGCTCGTGCTGCAGCTGGTGCAGACGCTCGCGGCGCTGTACCTGCCCAGCCTCAACGCGGACATCATCGACCACGGCGTCGTCGTCGGCGACATCGGCCGCATCTGGAGCACCGGCGGCTGGATGCTCGTCGTCTCGCTCGGCCAGGTGGTGGCGTCCGTGGTCGCGGTCTACTTCGGTGCCCAGGTCGCGACGTCGTTCGGCCGGGACCTGCGGCGCGACCTGTTCCACACCGTGCAGACCTACTCGGCCCGCGAGATGGCCCGGTTCGGCGCCCCCACGCTCATCACGCGCAGCACCAACGACGTGCAGCAGGTGCAGATGACCGTGCTGATGACGTTCACCATCATGGTGATGGCGCCGATCATGCTGGTGGGCGGCGTGATCCTCGCGCTCGCCGAGGACGTGACGATGTCCGCCCTGCTGCTGGTCGTCGTGCCCGTGCTGGCCGCCACGGCCGGCGTCATCGTGTGGCGCATGGTGCCGCACTTCCGCCGCATGCAGAAGCGCATCGACGCGATCAACAGCGTGCTGCGCGAGCAGATCACGGGCCTGCGGGTGGTGCGGGCCTTCGTGCGCGAGGGCCGCGAGAAGGAGCGGTTCGGCGTCGTGAACGAGGAGCTGTTCGACACCTCGCTGCGCGCCGGGCGGCTGATGGCGCTCACGTTCCCGGTGGTCATGCTCATCATGAACATGTCGTCGGTGGCGGTGCTGTGGTTCGGCGCGCACGAGATCGAGGCCGGCGGCATGCAGATCGGCTCGCTGACGGCGTTCCTCAGCTACCTCATGTACATCCTCATGGCCGTGATGATGTCGACGATGATCTTCATGATGATCCCGCGCGCCGCGGTCGCGGCGGAGCGGATCGGGGAGGTGCTGGAGACCGAGTCGTCCGTCGTGGACCCGCGGTCCCCGGTCGCGCTCGTCCCCGCTCCCGACGACCCGGACGCGCCCGCACCGCGCGGCGAGGTCAGCTTCGAGGGTGTCGAGTTCCGGTACCCCGGCGCCGAGGCGCCCGTGCTGCACGACCTGTCGTTCACGGCGGAGCCGGGCCGCACGACGGCGATCATCGGCTCGACGGGCTCCGGCAAGTCGACGCTGCTCAACCTGGTGCCGCGCCTGTTCGACGCGACGGGCGGCACCGTCCGGGTGGACGGCGTCGACGTGCGCGACGTGACCCAGCACGACCTCGGTTCCCTCATGGGCCTGGTGCCCCAGAAGGCCTACCTGTTCAGCGGCACGGTGGCCGACAACCTGCGGTACGGCAAGCCCGACGCCACCGAGGAGGAGATGTGGGCGGCCCTGGAGGTGGCGCAGGCGCGCGACTTCGTCGAGGCGCTGCCGGACGGTCTGGAGGCGGTCGTGGCGCAGGGCGGCACCACGTTCTCGGGCGGTCAGCGCCAGCGGCTGGCGATCGCGCGGGCGGTGATCCGCCGTCCGCGGATCTACCTGTTCGACGACAGCTTCTCCGCCCTCGACTACGCGACCGACGCGCGGCTGCGGGCCGCGCTGAAGCCGCAGACCCGCGACGCGACGGTCATCGTCGTCGCGCAGCGCGTGGCGACCATCCGGGACGCCGAGCAGATCCTGGTGCTCGACCACGGCCGCATCGTCGGCCGCGGCACGCACGCCGAGCTGCTGGCCGACAACCCGACGTACCAGGAGATCGTGACGTCCCAGATGAGCCTGGAGGAGGCCGCATGATCAACGATGGCGAAGCCCTGATCGTGCGGGCCGACCGGGTGCGGGTGTCCCGCAAGACACAGGAGGAGGCCGCGTGAGCGAGGAGACGAAGGACAAGGCGCCCGCGGCGCCCGGGCGCGGTCCCGGCGGGCGGGGGCCCGGAGGGGGCGGCCCCATGGGGATGGGCATGGGGATGCCCGTGCAGAAGCCGCTGGACTTCAAGGGGTCGCTGCGCCGGTTCGCCGGTGCGCTGCGCCCCGAGCGGCTGAACGTCGTGGTGATCATGGTGCTGGGCATCGGGTCGGTGGCGCTGACCGTGCTGGGGCCCAAGCTGCTGGGCAACGCGACGAACGTGATCTTCGCGGGCGTGGTGGGTGCGCAGCTGCCGTCCGGGGTCACCGTGGAGCAGGCCGAACAGGGCCTGCGGGCGCAGGGGCAGGACCAGATGGCCGACCTGCTGTCCGGTGTGCCCGGCGTCGTCCCCGGCCAGGGCATCGACTTCACGCTGCTCATGCAGACCCTCGGCTGGGTCGTGGCGGCGTACCTCGGGGCGTTCCTGTTCGGCTGGCTCCAGGCGCGGATCACCACCGGCGTCGTGCAGCGGACCATGCGCACCCTGCGCGACCAGGTCGAGGAGAAGCTGCACCGCATCCCGCTGTCGTACGTGGACGCCCAGCAGCGCGGCGAGATCCTGTCCCGCGTCACCAACGACATCGACAACGTGGCCCAGACCACCACGCAGACCCTCGCGCAGCTCGTGACCGCCGTGCTGACGGTGATCGGCGTGCTGTTCATGATGTTCTGGATCTCGCCGATCCTCGCCCTGGTGGCGCTGGTGACGGTGCCGCTGTCCGTGATCCTCACGGCGCAGATCGCCAAGCGCAGCCAGCCGCAGTTCGTGGAGCAGTGGGCGGCCACCGGGCGGCTCAACGCGCACATCGAGGAGTCGTTCACGGGCCACGCGCTGGTCAAGGTCTACGGGCACCAGGAGAGCACCGCCGAGGCGTTCGCCAAGGAGAACGGCGCGCTGTACTCCTCCAGCTTCAAGGCGCAGTTCATCTCGGGCACCATCCAGCCCGCGATGGGGTTCCTCGCGAACCTGAACTACGTGATCGTGGCGGTGATCGGCGGGCTCCGGGTCGCCTCGGGCACGCTGTCGCTGGGCGACGTGCAGGCGTTCATCCAGTACTCGCGCCAGTTCACGCAGCCGCTCACGCAGGTCGCCTCGATGATGAACCTGCTGCAGTCCGGCGTCGCCTCCGCGGAGCGGGTGTTCGACCTCCTGGACGCACCCGAGCAGACGGCTGACCCGGCCGAGTCGCAGAAGGTGGAGCCGGTGCGCGGCCGGGTCGCGTTCGAGGACGTCCAGTTCTCGTACACGCCCGACCAGCCGCTCATCACAGGGCTCAACCTGGTCGCGGAGCCGGGGCAGACCATCGCTATCGTGGGCCCCACGGGCGCCGGCAAGACGACGCTGGTCAACCTCCTCATGCGGTTCTACGAGGTGGATGGCGGCCGCATCGCGCTCGACGGCGTCGACACGCGGGACATGTCGCGCGACGACCTGCGCTCGTCGGTCGGCATGGTGCTCCAGGACACCTGGCTGTTCAAGGGCACCATCGAGGAGAACCTGCGCTACGGCGTGGCGGACGGCGCGGACGTCGGCGAGGAGGAGTTCCTCGCGGCCACGCGGGCCACCCACGTGGACCCGTTCGTGCGGACCCTCCCGGACGGCTACGACACCGTCGTGGACGAGGAGGGCTCGTCGGTCTCGGCCGGGGAGAAGCAGCTCCTCACGCTCGCACGGGCGTTCCTGGCCGACCCGGCGATCCTCGTGCTCGACGAGGCGACGTCCTCGGTGGACACCCGCACCGAGGTGCTGGTGCAGGAGGCGATGAACCGGCTGCGCAAGGACCGCACGTCGTTCGTCATCGCGCACCGTCTGTCCACGATCCGCGACGCCGACGTGATCCTCGTGATGGAGCACGGCGACATCGTGGAGCAGGGCTCGCACGAGGAGCTGCTCGCGGCGGGCGGCGCGTACGCGCGGCTGTACGCGAGCCAGTTCGCGGCCCCGGTGGCCCAGGAGGAGCCGGCGGCGACGTGACCTGACGGCAGGCGAGGGCGGCGGGAGCGGCAGGTGCTCCCGCCGCCCTCGCGTCGTTGACGGGCATATCGTATTTCGATACCATCGACAATCGATATGGAACGCGATGTGGAGCGGGCCGACCGAGAGGTGAGGACGATGACGAGGCGATGGTGGAACGACCCGGGGCCGGACCTCGTGGCGCTGGCGGTCGTGGGCGGCGCCGCCGTCCTCGCGGGCGGGGTGGCGGTGGTCCGGGAGCTCGTGCGGATCCTGCCCAACCGGGACGTGCCCGTGCGGGTGGACCTCGCCGGGGTGCCGCACGAGCTGCTCGTGGCGGGAGGCACCGCGGCGGAGGCGACCGAGGCCGTCGTCCGCGTGTCCGGCCTCGGACCCGCCGCGTTCGCGCTGGTGCTGGCGGCCGCGCTCGTCCCGCCGGTCGCGACCGTCGTGGTGTCCGCCTGCTTCGCGCTGCTGGGCGGGGCGTTCTTCCGCGGCGAGTTCTTCGGCCGGGTGAACCGGGTGGCGGTGAACGTCGCGGCCGCCACGCTGCTGGTCGCGTCCGTGGCCGTGCCGTCGCTGCGGGACACCGCGGCGAGCAGCGCGCTCTCGAGCGCCGGGGCCGGCACCGGCCAGGCGGTCGTGCTCGGCCTCGACGGCCTCCTGCTCCTGGCCGGGTTCCTCCTCGCCGGCGTGGGCTACGCCTTCCAGCGGGGTGCGCGCCTGGTCCGGGACACCGAGGGTCTTGTCTGATGGGCCTCGCTGGGCCTCGTCTGATGGGCCGTCCTCGGGGGCCGCTCTGATGCCCGTGGACGACGACGGCCGGGTGCACTGCCGTCTCGACGAGCTGCTCGCCGAGCGCGGCATGACCCTGGCCCGGCTCGCCGAGCTCGTGGGCGTGACGGTGGTGAACCTCTCCGTGCTGAAGAACGACCGCGCCCGGGCGATCCGGTTCTCCACCCTCACCGCGATCTGCGACGTGCTCGACTGCGAGGTGGGCGAGCTCCTGGTCGTCCGCCCGCGCTCGTGACGGCTGCCGTTAGGGTCGGCGCGTGACCTCTCTCTTCACCGCGCCCACCGGCGGGCGCACGCCTGACCCGTCCCTGGCGCACCGGCGCGCCGACGCCACCGTGACCCTGCGCGGACCGGACGGCGCCCCGCTGGCCGACCAGGACGTCGTCGTGCGGCAGACGCGCCACGCGTTCCTGTTCGGCTGCATCGGGTTCGACCTCGTGGACCTCGCGGGCGGCACGTCGCAGGACCCGGCGTACGACGGGCGCCTGGCCGACGCCTGGTTCGACGTCTTCAACCAGACCACGCTGCCGTTCTACTGGGGCACGTTCGAGCCCGAGCGGGGCGCGCCGCAGACCGACCGCCTGCTGCGTGCCGCCCGCTGGTTCGCCGACCGCGGCGTGGTCGTCAAGGGCCACCCGCTCGTGTGGCACACGGTGCAGCCGGACTGGCTGCTCGGCCTGCCCGACGCCGAGGTGGAGCGCCTGCAGCGCGAACGGGTCCGCCGCGACGTCGCGGCGTTCCGCGGGGTGGTCGACACGTGGGACGCGATCAACGAGGTCGTCATCATGCCGGTGTTCACCGCGCAGGAGAACGCGATCACGCCCCTGGCGCGGCAGAAGGGGCGCGTGGAGATGATCCGGATGGCGTTCGAGGAGGCCCGCGCCGAGAACCCGGGCGCGACGCTGCTGCTCAACGACTTCGACCTGTCCACGGCGTACGAGTGCCTGGTCGAGGCGGTCCTGGGGGCCGGGATCCGCATCGACCGGCTCGGCCTGCAGAGCCACATGCACCAGGGCTACCTCGGGGAGGAGCGGACCCTGGAGATCCTCGACCGGTTCTCCCGGTACGGCATCCCGATCCACTTCACCGAGACGACACTGCTCTCGGGCGACCTCATGCCCGGCCACATCGAGGACCTCAACGACTGGCAGGTCGAGTCGTGGCCGTCGACCCCCGAGGGGGAGGAGCGGCAGGCCGACGAGGTCGAGCGGCACTACCGCACCCTGCTGTCCCACCCGTCCGTCGAGGCGTCGACGTACTGGGGGCTGTCCGACCGTGGCATGTGGCTCAACGCGCCCGGCGGCCTGCTGCGGGCCGACGGGTCGCCCAAGCCTGCCTACGACCGGCTGCGCGGCCTGGTCAAGGACGAGTGGTGGCTGGCGCCGACCACCCTGCGCACCGACGCCGAGGGCCGGGTGCGGTTCGGCGGGTTCCTCGGTGACTACACGATCGAGCGCCTCGACGGCGGCGGTGCGGGGACGGTCACGCTGGACACCCCGGGGGCCGTCACGCTGGAGGGGAAGCTCCCGCACGCCGCGTGACGCCGCTGCCGGGGCGCCCGATGTCAGGAGGCCGCGTGCGGGTCGGTGGCGTTGAGCGCCGCCACCACCTGGTCGTAGTCGCCGCGCACCTCGCCGTAGCGGAGGAACTTGACCCGCTCGACCTGGATCTCGTGCGCGTCCGGCTGGGACTCCAGGAGGCTCATCGTCTCCTCGATGTACTCGTCCAGCGGCACGGCGTGCTCGTTCGACTCCTGCCCGGGCATGAGCTCCGTGCGCACCGACGGCGGCACCAGCTCGAGCACCGACACGCTCGTGCCCGCGAGCTGCAGCCGCAGCGACTCCGACAGCATGTGGATCGCGGCCTTGGTCGCGTTGTACGTCGGCGTGACCCGCAGCGGCGCGTGCGCCAGGCCCGAGGACACCGTCACGATCGTCGCGTCGGGCCGCGTCTGCAGGTGCTCCGTGAACGCCGCGACCAGGCGGATCGGGCCCAGCACGTTGGTGACGACGGTCGCCTCGGCGTCGGCCAGGAAGTCCGGGGTACGCCAGTCCTCGGCGCGCATGATGCCCGCCATGGCGACGAGCACGTTCACCTCGGGGAACCGCTCGATCACCTCGGCCGACGCGGCCCGGATCGAGTCGGCGTCGGTGGTGTCGACGCGGACGGTCGCCAGGCCGTGCTCCGCGGCGACCGCATCCAGCGCGGCCGCGCTGCGCCCGCCCACGACCACGGTGTTGCCCCTGGCCTGCAGCCGCAGGGCGAGCGCGAGACCGATGCCGCGGGTCCCGCCGGGGATGAAGATGGTGTTTCCGGTGATGTTCATGCCTCCACCGTGCGCCGCGGCCCGGCCGGGCGGGAGAGACCCGGCGAACCAGGGACCGGCGGTCCCTGGTTCCCGCTCCCGGCGCGGCGCACGATAGGCACATGAACCGACCTGCCCTCGCCGACTTCCTGCGCCGCCGCCGGGAGGCCCTGCGCCCGTCCGACGTCGGGCTCGTGCCCGGCCCCCGCCGTCGCGCACCCGGGCTGCGCCGCGAGGAGGTCGCCGCCCTCACCGGCATGTCCGTGGACTACTACGCGCGGCTGGAGCAGCAGCGCGGGCCGCAGCCCTCCGAGCAGATGCTCGCCGCGCTCACCCGCGCCCTGCGCCTGACCGTCGAGGAGCGCGACTACCTGTTTCGCCTCGCCGGCCACGGCGTCCCCCGGCGCACACCCCTGGACACCCACGTCGCCCCCGCCCTCCTGCGCGTGCTCGACCGCCTCGAGGACGCCCCCGCCTTCATCCTGTCCGGCCTGGGCGAGGTGCTCGTGCAGAACCGGCTCGCCGAGGCCGTCTTCGGCACGCCGCCCGCGACGGGCCTGGCCCGCAGCACCGTCTACCGGTGGTTCACCGACCCGCGCACCCGCGACGTCTACCCGCCCGAGGACCACGAGCGGCAGGGCCGCACCCAGGTCGCCAACCTGCGCGCCGCGCTCGCCGCCGCCGGGCCGGGCTCGTTCGCGGACGAGCTGCTGCAGGCCCTGCTGCGTGAGAGCGAGGAGTTCGTCCGCGTCTGGGAGCTGCACGAGGTCTCCCGCCGGTTCGAGCAGCACAAGACCCTGGTGCACCCCGAGCTGGGCCGCATCGACGTCGACTGCCAGGCGCTCTTCACCGAGGACCAGTCCCAGGCCCTCGTGGTGCTCACCCCCGCGCCCGGCAGCGAGGCCGAGGAGAAGATCCGCCTGCTCGCCGTGCTCGGGCACGAGGCGTTCGCGTAGCGGTACGGCGGTGGCGGTACGGCGGTGGCAGGATCGTCCCGTGCACGACGACGACCGCTGCCCCTGCCTCTCCGGTGACACCTACGGCGCCTGCTGCGGGCGCTACCACTCCGGCGCCGCGACCGCCCCGACCGCCGAGGCGCTGATGCGCTCGCGGTACTCGGCGTTCGCGGTGGGCGACGAGGCCTACCTGCTGGCCACGTGGGCCCCGCAGACCCGGCCCGACACCGCCGGGGTCGGCGACGAGCAGTGGCGCCGCCTCGACATCCACCGCACGGAGCGGGGCGGGCCGTTCGACACGTCCGGCGTGGTCGAGTTCACCGCGTTCTACCGCTCCCCGGCGACGGGCACGCGGGCCAGCCTGCACGAGACCAGCCGGTTCGTGCGCACCGACGGCCGCTGGTACTACGTCGACGGCGACCGCGAGGCCCGCTGACCTCTGCGCCCCCCTGACCTCTGTGCCCCGCTGACTTCGGTCCCCTGTCTGGCCCCACCTGGCGAGTTCGGTCCGTTGCTCCGAGATCGGTCCGACGAAGGACCGATCTCGGAGCAACGGACCGAACAACCGCGCCAACCGGGTGCAGGGGACCGAAGACGCACGCCGGATGTGGCTGAGCCTGCGTAGTTTCACCTCTTTCCTGGTGGGACAGCGCGTGGCGCCGTGCGCCCCACGCGGCGCCGGCCCTACCTTGGGGCGCTATGGACAGCGCCCCACCCGGCACTCCGACCAGCCCGCAGACCAGCCCGCAGAGCAGCACCCGGCCCCGGGACGTGCCCGCCGCCGGCGTCAACGTCCTCGAGCTGCGCATCCACGGCATCGCGAACACCCTCCCGTACGGGTCGCTCGACCTGCCGCGCGAGGAGGTGACCCAGTCCGACGGCGACGGCCTGGGCAGCTTCTGGACCCCGCGGCCCGACGTCGCGGCGCGGGACCGGGCGCTGCCGCCGGGCCACGTCCACGCCATCCGGCCCGACGTACGCCGCGAGGCCTACTCCTGGGGTGCGATGGCGCGCCTCGGCGGCCTCCCGTTCGGCGGCGTGCTGGGCATGGTGGGCAGGTTCGCCGTGCGGTTGCTGTGGGCCGCGATGGTGCCGTTCGGCCTCGCCAACGCCGCGTACTGGGCCCGCCGCATCCCGGCTCCCGACCCCACGGCGCACGGTGACCGTGACGGCGCGCACGGGACGGGCAGCCTGCGGCCCGAGGCCACCGCCGCGCTGACCCGTGTCTTCTCCCTCGGCCTGACGCTCCTGTTCGTGTCGGCGGTGGCCACCGTCGCGCTGTCGATCGTCGGCACCCGCTGCATGGGGCTGGCCACCGTGGGCCCCGACTCCCTGGTGCCGGTCTGCGCGCGCGTCCCGAGCTGGCTGTACGGCCTGGCCCGGCTCGACGTCGGCGACCGTCTCGCCCTCCTGTCCGTCGCCCCGGTGCTCGTGGTCGCGGTGCTGGTGGCCGTCGCGCACAGCGGCCAGGTGCGGTTCGAGTCCACGTTCTCGGTGATGCGCGCGGGCGGCACCGTGTCGCCGTCGGGCCCGCCGCTGCACCGCGCGGGCTTCTGGTCGCAGCGCACCGGCTCCGGCCTGCTGTGGGCGCACCTCGGGGCGGCCCTGGCCCTGACCGGCCAGTACCTGACCTGGACCCGGTACGCCGACGTCGGCCTGCCCGTGCCCGGCCTGCCGCTGTTCGCCCTCGTGGTCATCCTGGCCGCCTGCGCGTTCGTGGCCCTGCGCACCGACGACGACGGCGTCCAGGCCCTCGTGCCCCGCTGGAAGGGCCGCGCGGGCCTGGCCCTGTTCGCCGCCGGACTGCTCGTCTGGCTCGTGGCCTGCTGGGCCGCGTCCACCGGGCCGCAGCCCGAGCGCATGCCGGCGCTCGTCGGCCTGGACCTGGTGCCCGCGCTGCTCGGCGTCGGTCTGTTCGGGATCGCCGCCACCGGGCTGGCCTGGCGCACCGCACGGAGCCTGCGCGGCGTCGCCGCCTGGTCGACGGTGCCCGTCGTGGCCACCGCGTGCGTCGCGGCGGTGCTCGTGACCGAGCCCGGCGCTCCCTGGCGGCACCTGCTCGTGGCGCTCGCGGTGCTCGCCGTCCTGAGCCCGGCCGTGGTGGTGCTGGGGGCGATGGTGCTGCGGCGCCGGGCGACCGAGGGGTGGAACGGCGCGGGTCCCGGCGTCTTCCTCCTGGTCTCGGCCGCCGCCGCGGCGGTGTACTCGAGCCTGCTCGTGCTGGGCGTGCAGTGGTTCCTGCGCAACGGCGAGCGCGTGGCGCCGGTGCCCCTGGGGGACGGCCTCGTGGGCATCGTGCGTGGCCTGCCCGACCCGGAGCTCGTGCGGGTGCCGCCGGTGTACACCGAGTTCGGCACGGCGTCGGTGGTGATCGCGCTGGTCTTCCTGGCGCTGCTCGTGGTGGCGCTGGCCGGGCCGTACGTCATGGACGTGCTGCGGTCCCGGACGCTGTGGATCCCCGGGGCGCCCGGCACGCTCGGCCCGCCGTACGGCCCGGCGGCCCCGGCGTGGCGTGCGGTCGCGGAGGCCCCCGACCTCGACGGCGGCCCCAACCCGGTGCTCGAGCGCGTGCTGCGGGGGCGGCAGGTGGCGGCGATGTCGCACCGGGCCGAGCTCGCCGTCGGCGCCCTGGCCGCGGCGGCCTACGTGGCGGCGCTCGTCGCGCACATCCCGCTCGTGGCCCAGCACGACGACACGGGCACCGTCCAGGTGCCGGCCTGGCTGTCGAGCCTCGCGGTGCCCGCCCTCGGCGTGCTGGCGGCCACGCTGGTGGCGAGCGCGCTGGCGGGCGGCACGGGCGGCGGCCCGTCCCGCCCGTGGGGGCTGCTGTGGGACCTGCTGTGCTTCCTGCCGCGCAGCGCGCACCCGTTCGGCCCGCCGAGCTACGCGGAGCGGGTGGTGCCGGAGGTGCGCTCGCGCGTCGACGCCTGGCTCACCGCCGCCGACGTGGCCGACGACGCCGAGCGCGCCCGGGTGGCCCCCGACCGGCGGGTGGTGCTGTCGGCGCACTCGATGGGCGGCGTGCTCGCCGCGGCGGTGGTGCTGATCCGCGCGGGCAACCCGGTGCCCGGCGCGGCGGACGGCGGCACGCAGCCCGTGGGCACCGCCGACGGCCGCCTCGGCCTGCTCACCTACGGCGTGCAGCTGCGCCCGTTCTTCGGCCGCTTCTTCCCGGACCTCCTGGGCCCGACGACGACCGGCACGCCACCGAGCACCGGGCCGGCCTGGTCGGCGGACCCGTGGGGCGGTCAGGTGCGGGCGGCCGGCCTGCGCGAGGCCGGCCTGCGTGAGAGGGGCTCGCGCGCGGGTGGTCCCGGACCCGGGGCCGACCCGGCGGCGCCGTTGACGCCGGGACGCCCCGAGCCCGGCTCGGGGGAACAGGTCACGCTGATGTCACTGCTGACCTGCGGTGCGAAGCCCGCGTGGGTGAACCTGTGGCGGCGCACCGACTTCCTGGGCTTCCCGGTGGTGGGGTACGGGGAGAACGACACGGACCGCGGGGCGGAGGAGATGGACCGGTCGGCCTATCTCTTCGCGGTGGCGGCCCACTCGGGCTACCAGTCGTCGTGGGCGTACCACGTCGCCCTGGACGAGGTCATCTCTCGGCTGACGCCGGCTGGGCCGTCGGGAGCCCAGCCGGCGGTCACGCGGCGAGCGGGGCGGGGCTGACGACGTCGCGCAGGCGGGCCAGCGCGGACTCGAGGATCTGCGCCACGTGCTCCTTGGCCACGCCGAGCCGGCGGCTGATCTCGTCGAGCGTGTGCGTGGTGCCGTCCAGGAGGCCGAAGCGCATCTCCAGGACGCGGGCCTCGACGGCGTCGAGCCGGGCCACGGCCTGCCGCACGCGGCGGCGCATGAGGGTCTGCTCGGGGGTGGGTCCGCTCTGGGCCGCGGAGGCCTGCTCCGCCGCGGCGACCGCGCGGACGATGGAGCGGCGCACCCAGCGGTGGGCGTAGGCGGCGAACGTGCCGTGCGCGGGGTCGTAGGAGTCGGCGGCGCGGACCAGGCCGACGTTGCCCTCCTGGACGAGGTCCATGAACGGCAGGCGGCCCGCGTACGAGCTCGCGACGGCGGGGACGAGGCGGAGGTGGGCGAGGACGAGACGCTCCTTTGCGTATTGCCCTTCCTTGACTCGCGCTTCGAGCTGGGTGCGGAGGCTGGGGGAGACCGCGGTGGACTCGAGGGTGCGTGCGGCGTCGGCGCCTGCGACCGCCCGCTCGAGGAGGGACTCGAGCTGCGCCTCGTCCAGCGAGGGCGTGCGCTCGATCATCGCTGCGTAGGAAGGGGGTAGAGCGGGATGCGGAACGGAGTCCTTGCTGCGGCGTGCGCGGGACGACCGGGGAGTCCGGGCAGTTCTCATCGCAACTCTCCTCATCAGTGAGACGAACTTTCCTTGCCCCGGAGCATATGGAATCTTGGGCCGCTGGGGAAGCCGAGACGATTTCGCTGTGAGAGATAACGGGAGGATAACGGCGTCCCGGCCCGGCGTGCCCTGAAACCCGAGTTCCGGTGCACGCGCCCGGGCAGGGAGAATGGGCCGGTGACCCTCCCCGACGTCGTCCACGTCGACGACCCCGCCGACGACCGGCTCGCCGACTTCAACCGCCTCACGGACGTGGTCCTGCGCTCCCGGCACGAGCCGGCCAAGGGCCTCTACATCGCCGAGAGCTCCACGGTCATCCGGCGCGCGGTGGCCGCGGGCCACCGGCCCCGGTCGTTCCTCATGGCCCCGAAGTGGCTGGACTCGATGGCGGACGTCATCCCGCCCGGCGTGCCCGTCTACGTGGCCGAGGAGCCCGTGCTGAAGGAGATCACGGGCTTCCACCTGCATCGCGGGGCGCTGGCCGCGATGCACCGGCCGCCCCTGCGCGAGGTGAGCGAGCTGCTCGAGGGCGCGCGGCGGGTCGTCGTCCTGGAGGACATCGTGGACCACACCAACGTCGGTGCCGCCATGCGCGCGTGCGCGGCGCTCGGGGTGGACACGGTGCTGTTCACCCCGAGCTGCGCGGACCCCCTCTACCGCCGGGCGGTGCGCGTCTCGATGGGCACCGTGTTCCAGGTGCCGTGGACGCGCATCGACCCGTGGCCGGCCGGCATCGAGACCCTGCGTGCGCACGGCTTCACGGTCGCGGCCCTGGCTCTCGAGGACGACTCGGTCTCGCTGGACGACCTCGTGGCCGACCCGCCCGAGAAGCTCGCGCTCGTGCTCGGCACCGAGGGTGACGGGCTCAAGGCGAGCACCGTCGCGGGGTGCGACCTGACGGTCCGCATCCCGATGTCCGGCGGTGTCGACTCGCTCAACGTGGCGTCCGCCGTCGCGGTGGCCGCCTGGGCCACCCGCGTGCCGGCGGACGGCGCCTGAGTGCTCAGCTCTCGGCGCGGCCCTTGCGCCAGTAACCCATGAACGCGACCGACTTGCGGTCCACCTGGCACTCGTTCACCAGGTAGCGGCGCAGCGTCTTGATGACGCTGGCCTCGCCCGCGAGCCACGCGTACAGCACGGTCTCCTGCACGAGGGGCTGCCCGGCCTGGTCGACCGGCACCTCCCAGAGGATGCCCGCGTCGATGTCGACGTCGTCGGCCTCGCCCGAGAGGTCCAGGCCCGCCGCGGTGAGGGCGGGCGTCGTCTCGGACGACGACGGCCGCACGCCCATCGCGAGCAGCCGGTCCGCGGCGTCCTGCACCGCGGGGACCAGCACGTCGCCGTGCTCGCGCCCGTCGCGGGCCAGCCAGTGCACGCGCACGCCCTCGGGTGCCCCGACGTCCCAGCCGTCCTCGGGGTGCGGCACCTCGAGGAAGACCTCGCCGACGGCGTCGCGCGGCAGCGACTCGCAGATCGCGGCGATCGCGGGCGCGGCCGTCTCGTCACCGGCCAGCAGCAGCGCGTGGCTGGTCGACGGCGGGGCGAACTCGACGCCGCCGTGCACGCCGTCGTACTCGGCGTTGGGGCCCATGATGACCATCGGGTCGCCCGCCGCCGCGGTCAGCGCCCAGCGCGAGGCCGGCCCGGTGTCGCCGTGCATGACGACGTCGACGTCGACCTCACGGAGGTTCTGCCGCACGGTGCGGACGGTGTAGGTGCGCATGGGGTTGCGCTCCTCGTCGGGCGTCGTGCGCCAGGCGGCGTACCAGTCGGGGTCGTCGCGGCGCAGCCCGTCCCAGCCGCCGCGCGGCGAGGGGAGCAGCAGCTTGATGCGCTGGTCGCGGCCGTTGTCCGCGAACTTGTCGAGGTCCGGGCCCCGGAAGGTGAACCGTACGAAGGAGGGGCACAGGCGCGTCACGCGCGCGACCTCGACGTCGAACATGCGCGAGGGCCGGACATCGAGCCCGCCGGTCTGGGTGGTCACGGTGGTGAGCCTAACCTAAGTTCGCCACCCCTTCGCAACGGTTCGAGGGTGCGACCCAGGTCACACCGGCGGCCGCGTCCGGGTGTGGTAGAAGCGCGCGGGCGACGGTCAAAGATCACCCCACCCCGGGGCAAGTTCACCCCGTGCAAACGGTGCATCTCGCCATATCCGGGCTATTTACTTTGCATGGACTCCGCCCGGGCGACCCCCTGGTAGCGATCCCACGCCCCTCCGACCGTCCGGCGCCCACGCCGTCCCCGCTTGCTGGAGAGCTCCCCATGATCGACCACTTCGCGCTGGGCTGGGTCACACCAGTCCTCTCGTTCCTGCTGTCGTGCGCCGGGTGCGCCGTCGGCCTGACCTGCACGGCCCGGGCCCGGGTCTCCCGCGGTGCGGCCAGCACGGGCTGGCTGGCGCTCGGCGCCGTGGCCATCGGCGGCACCGGCATCTGGGTCATGCACTTCGTCGCGATGCTCGGGTTCCACGTCCGCGGCACCGAGACGCGGTACGACGTCGCCCTGACGGTCGCCAGCGGCCTGCTGGCCATCGCGGTGGTGGGGCTGGGCCTGTTCATCGTCCGCGCGGCGGGCGTCGGCCTCGGCGCGCTGATCGGCGGCGGCGTCGTCACCGGCCTGGGCATCGCCGCCATGCACTACCTGGGTATGCGCGCCGTGGACGTCGGCGTCCAGGTCACCTACGACCTGCCCACCGTGGCGGTGTCGGTGCTGGTCGGCATCGTCGCGGCCACGGCGGGGCTCTGGCTGTCCGCCAAGGTGCGCACCCTGGCCGGAGGCATCGGCGCCACGCTCGTCATGGGCGTCGCCGTCTCGGGCATGCACTACACCGGCATGGCGGCCATGCGCGCCGAGGTGGTCCGGGGCGGCCTGGTCGTGCCCGACGGCGGCGTGACCGCCTCCGCGCTGCTCGGCCCGCTCATCATCGGCGTGACCCTCAGCACCATCCTGCTGCTCGTCGTGGTCGGCGTCGCGCCCAGCGCCAAGGAGCTGGAGGCGCAGGAGAAGTTCAAGGACTGGCAGGAGCGCCAGGAGCGGATCCGGCAGGAGGCGGCCGACCCGCGGCGCCGCTCGGTGCTGCGCTGACCCCCACCCGCCCGCTCACCCACCCCGCCGAGGTGGCCGCGCAGCCCGCTCCCTGACACGGAAATCACCCTTATCAGGGCGATATCCCGGGGCAATGTGGTAAATATCGGACCCAGACGTTCGGGGAGGAACGGATGGGTGCGACGGGGCAGCCGGACAGTTCCGGGCGCCGGGGGCGTGGTGGGCCCCGGCCCTGGTGGGAGGACTACCGCACCACCGTCCTGACGGTGCTCGTCGCCGTCGCCGGCCTCTGCACCACCGCGATGGGGGTCGTGGGCCGCGAGGCGCAGATCGTGCTGCTGGTGGTCTCGGTGGCTCTGGTGCTGCTGGGCCTGGCGGCGCTCGTGCGGGTGCCGACCTACGCGCGCTGGTTCGCGGCGGCGGGCCGGTGGGCGGTGCGTCGCTGGACCGTCGTGCTGCCGGTCGTCCTCGTGGTGACGACGGGCGCCGGCCTCGGGCTCCTGTGGCTGCAGCGGGAACGGTCGTGCGACGACGCGGCCGAGATCGCGGTGGTGGTGCCCGAGGACGGCGCAGCCGACTTCTCGGCGGTGGCCGACGCGTTCGAGCGCGACTCGGTCAACACGTTCTCCTGTCCGAGCTACCACGTCACCACCTTCGGCATGGGCTGGCCCGCCCTGCGCGCCGCGCTGGTCTCGGGCTGGGACGAGGGCTCGAGCGAGGAGCCCGGCGCCTCGCTCGCGCTCGGCCCGCGGCCGGACGTGTGGATCGCGGAGTCGACGGCGCAGGCAGCCCTCGTCACCCAGGAGGCCGGGTCGGCCGTCACGGCCGCGGAGCCCGTTCCGGTGGCGGGGTCGCCCCTCGTCCTGGCCGTCCCCGCGCCGTACGCGCAGGGCCTGCGGGCGACGACGACGTCCGACGACCCGGTCCGGGTGCTCGTGGACGCCGCGGAGGCCGTGGGCCTCGACGTCGTGCGGGCCAACCCCGACACGTCCTTCGCCGCGGCCCTGCACAGCGTGAGCCTGTACGACGGCACGGTCGCCGACGCCGAGGCGCTGGAGCTCTCCCTGGGGCACGCGCTGGAGCGGGCCGGCCTGCCGTTCGGCAGCGACGGCGCGCTGCTGTGCCGCCTCGCGGAGCTGTCCGCCGCGACGGCGGAGCCGCCCCGCGTGGCGGTGCTGACCACCGAGCGCGCCGCGGTGACGGGCGGTGCCGACTGCCCGGCGGTGCCGGGGGCGGGCACCGGCGCGGAGCTGGTGCCGTTCTACCCCGAGGGAGGTCCCGGGCTGGAGTACGCCGCGGTGCGGCTCGACTGGGCGCCGGCGCCCGGCGGGCGCGGGGAGCAGGGTGCCGAGGCCTTCGTCCGGTGGCTGACGACGCCCCGCGGGCAGGCCGTCCTGGAGAGCCGGGCGCGGGTGCGCGACCTGAACGGGCAGCCGCTGTCCGGCCTGGACGGCCTGCTCGCGGGGGAGCCCGTCGTGGCGGTGCCGAGCAGCGGCCGCGTGGGGGACACCCGCGTCCGGGGCGCCGAGAACCTGTACCGCGCGGCCCGGCGCCCGGCGCGCGTCCTGGTGCTCGTGGACTCCTCGGCCTCCATGGGGCGGCCCGCCGACGGCGAGCGCAACCGCATGGACGTGGCCCGGCGCGGCGTGCTCACGGCGCTCGGCCACCTGGGCGGGGCCGACGAGGTGGGCATCTGGTCGTTCTCCGGCGCGGCCGGCGACAGCCCGCGGCCGCTGCTCGACCTGACCCGGAGCACGCAGGCGCGGCAGGCGGCACCGGAGGCCCTCCGCCCGGTGCTGCCGGGTGGCGTCACGCCGCTGTACGACGCGCTCGACGCGGGCACGTCCTACCTGGCCGGGCTGGACCCCGGCGGCGCCTCGCGGCAGCACCTGACCGCGCTCGTCGTCCTGACCGACGGCGAGGACCACCCGGGCGGGCCGGCGGGTGCGGCGTCCGCGGCGGGCCTGGTGCGTGCGGCGCAGGAGCCCTCCGCCGCCGGGGTCCGGGTCTACGCGGTCGCGGTCGGTGAGGCGTCGTGCCAGGTGAGCGAGCTGCAGGAGGTCACGACGGCCTGGGGCGGCGAGTGCTGGGACAGCGGTTTCGGCGAGCTGGAGGACACGCTCGACGGCCTGTTCGCGCAGCTGGGAGGGCGGTGACATGACTGGTGACACGACTGGTGACACGACCGGTGCCGGTGCGGGCGACGGCTCGCACGGGATCACGCGCCGTGGCTTCCTCGTGGGCGGTGCGGCGGGACTGGTCGCGGGCGCGGCGCTGCCGCTCGGCGTCGAGCGGCTGCTGGGCGGCGCGGCGGACCTGGAGACCTTCGCCGCGGGCGACCAGCTCACGATCCTCAGCGGGCGGGACGAGACCGACGGCGGGCAGCGGCGGCTGCTCGTGGACCTGTGGAACCGGGTGCACGAGGCGCACCCCGCCCGGATCGTCGAGGTGTCGAGCAACGCGGACCGTGCCTACAGCACGGTCCTGTCCGCGGCGCAGGCGGGCGACCCGGCGTTCGACGTCTACAACCTGGACATCCCGTGGGTGCCGCAGCTCGCGCGCGGCGGCTACCTGCGGGCGCTCGACGGCGCGTCGGGGGACGGCTTCCTCGACGGGCCGTGGCAGGCGGGCACCTGGGACGGCACGGTGTACGCGCTGCCGTTCAACTCCGACGTCGGCCTGCTGTACTGCAACCTGGACCTGGTGGCCGAGTACTACGGGGGTGACGTGCCGGCCGCCGACCCGATCCCGCTGGACGGCGGCTGGGCCGGGCTGGACGCGTTCGCGCACGAGGTGCTCGCGGCGGTGGGCGGCGAGCGGCGCGGGCTGGACCGCCCGCCGGCGGACCTCGCGATCGCCCTGCAGCTCGCCGACTACGAGGGCTGCACCGTCAACCTCTGGGAGATCCTGCTCGGCGCGGACGCGCTGACGCTCGACGAGACCGGGCGGCCCACCTTCGACCGGGTCGACGCGATCCGTGACACGGTCGACGCGCTCGCCGGCCGGCTGCGGCCGGACGGGGCGGGCGGCGGCGCGTCCCTCTCGTTCGACGAGCAGGGGGCGCTCGCGGCGTTCGCGGCCGGGCGTGCGGTGTTCCTGCGGCACTGGCCGCGGGCGCTGCGGGTGCTGCGCGGCGCGGACTCGGTGCCGTTCCGGGTGGGGTTCATGCCGATGCCCGGCGGGGGCGTGCTCGGCGGGCAGAGCCTCGCCGTCGCGGCGGCGTCCCGCTACCCGGTCGCGGCGCGCCGGCTGGTCGAGTTCCTCACGGACGAGCGCAGCCACCAGATGATCTTCGAGCGCGGCGGGTTCGCGGCCAGCCGGGAGGCGCCCTACCGCGACCCGGCGGCGCCGTGGGCGCGCGAGGCCGACACCGAGGGGCTGGCCGCGTCGCTCGTGGACTATGCGACCGGGAAGGGCGCCCAGGGCACCAACGACCCGCTGCGCAAGGCGAACGACGCGTTGCGGCTGGCGCTGGACGGGGCGGCGCCCCGCCCGCGCCTGCAGCACTACGTGGGGCTCAGCGAGGAGTTCCGGCGGTACGTCCGGGCCGCGCTGGCACCCGGCGGCACCGACCGCCCCGGCACCCGGGGGTTCGACGCCGCCGGGCTCGCCGAGCGGATGGCCGCGGCCCTGGACGGCCGGGTCCCGCCCGGGTGAGCGCGGTGCTCAGCGCAGCACGCCCAGGTCCTCCGTGACCTCCGCGCCCGGCATGGCGCACAGCAGCGGCCCGGGCATGAGCAGCTTGGAGCGGCGCACGCCGGAGCCCATCAGCGCCACGGTGCCGTCCTGCGCGAACCGCGCGTCGACCAGCACCCGGTAGGCCGCGGGCAGGCCGACGGGCGTGATGCCGCCGTACTCCATGCCGGAGTCGGCCACCGCGCGGTCGGTGGGCAGGAACGACGCCTTGCGCACGTCCAGCAGCTTGCGCACGCGCTTGTTGACGTCGGCGAACGTGGTGGCGGGCACGACGCACGCCGCGATCCGCTCCTCCTCGCCGCGCCGCCCGGCCACCAGCACGCAGTTGGCGGACGCCTCCGGGGGCAGGCCGTGCAGCTCGTTGAGCGTCGCGGTGTCGGCGTGGTCGGGGTCGATCTCGGTGACGGCGACCAGGCCCGCGACCCGCGGTTCGGCCGCGGCCCAGGCGGTCAGCGCCGCGCGGACCGGCTCGGCGAGCAGCTCGGGGTGGTCGAGGGCCGGGGCCCAGACCAGGTCGCCCAGCGTGGGCAGGGTGGCGTTCTCGTTCATCGGCTGTACGTCGCCGTCAGCGTGGCGCGCCCCAGCAGGTGGAAGTACACGTTGAACGCCACCTGCGCGTTGGTGCTGTCCGGGCCGAGCCCCAGCTCGCCGGGGGCGGCGTCGAGCGCGTGCACCGCGAAGATGTACCGGTGCGGGTGGTCGCCGGGCGGCGGCGCGGCGCCCTCGTACCCGGGGGTGTGCCCGTCGCTGTCCGTGTGGAACGCCCCGGCGGGCAGGCCCGCGCCGCCGGGCGCGCCGGCACCCGTGGGCAGCGACGTCACGTCCGCCGGCAGGTCGGCGACGGTCCAGTGGTGGTAGCCCATCGGGGTCGGGGCGTCCGGGTCGTAGCACGTGACCACGAACGAGCGCGTTCCCTCGGGGAAGCCGTTCCACTCCAGCGCCGGCGAGACGTCCTGGTCGTGCGCCGCGTGGGCGTCCGGCATGCGCTCGCCGTCGGTCAGGTCCGCGCTCGTGAGCGTGAAGGTGGCCGGTGCGGGCAGCAGGGTGTACGGGTCCGGGGGATAGGGGCGCGTGAAGTCCATGCGCTCACTCTGCCGAATCCGCCCGCGCGTTGCCAGCGGCTGTCAGTCCACGCGCAGGAGGTGCCGGAACGCCGTGCGGGCACGGGCGGGGCTCGGCTCGTCGCCGGTGACGAGGTCGGCGTAGGTGAGCGACTCCGACACGCGTACCAGCAGGTAGGCGAGCTCGCCGGGGGTGATGGTGCCGCCGAACGGCTCGGGTCCCAGGTCGCGCACCACGAGCCACTCGACGGTGGCGACGAAGCGCCGCTGGATCGGGCTGTCGGCGGTGGTGAGCAGGCGCAGGGACCGGGCGGGCTCGCGGCGCAGGAAGGCGCGGAAGTAGTCGGCCACGATGAGGTCCCGCGTGAAGGTGGTCAGCAGGTCGGCGAGGCGTTCCGCGCCGGCCTGGTGCTCGGTCGCGCGGTCGGCCTGCACCAGGGTCGGTACCGCGAGCGACCACAGCACCTCGCTGAGCAGCGCGTCCCGGTTGCCGACCCAGCGGAACACCGACGTGCGGTCCACGCCGAGCCGGGCGGCCAGCGGCGCCATGTCGATGCGGTAGCCCTCGATGAACGTGTCGCGCGCGAGGTCGAGCACGCGCTGTGCCTCGGGACGTGTGGCGAGCCGGGTCGAGAGGCGGCTCGGGGCGGCGTCCAGCCCGATGGTGGCGACGCTCGGCGTCGTTGTCATGGCGGCTATCAAACCGGTTGGCGATGTCCGGAGCAACACTATGCAGAACGATGTATAGGGGACATCGGCCCGGTCGCGCTCGGCTCCGGTGCCGCCCTGGCGAGTCACCCCGGCCCGGCCCACGATGAGCCGATGTTCGAGGACTTCACGGAAGAGCTGATCGACGTCGGCCCCGCCCGGATCCTGACGCGCCACCACACCGGGGACGGGCCGCCGGTCCTGCTGCTGCACGGCCACCCGCGCACGTCGGCGACCTGGCACCGGGTGGCGCCCCTGCTCGTGGACGCCGGGCTGCCGGTGGTGTGTGCCGACCTGCGCGGCTACGGCCGGTCCGCGGGCCCGCCGCCCCGTCCCGACCACGGCGCCCACTCCAAGCGTGCCGTCGCGGGTGACATGCTCGCCGTCATGCGTGCGCTGGGGTACGTGCGCTTCGCCGTGGCGGGCCACGACCGGGGCAGCTATGTGGCGCTCCGGCTCGCGCTCGACCACCCGGAGGCGGTGGCGCGCGTGAGCTTCCTGGACGGCGTCCCGATCAGCGAGCACCTCGACCGCCTCGACGAGCGGTTCGCGACGCAGTGGTGGCACTGGTTCTTCTTCGCCCAGCCGGAGACGCCGGAGCGCGTCATCACCGCGGACCCCGACGCCTGGTACCGCGGCGACCCCGCCGCCATGGGGGAGGAGAACCACGCCGAGTGGCGTGCGGCCGTGCGGCGGCCCGAGGTGGTGCGGGCGATGCTCGAGGACTACCGCGCCGGGCTCACGGTCGACGCCGCCGACGAGCGCGCGGACCGGGCGGCCGGCCGGCGGCTGCGCATGCCGGTCCAGGTGCTGTGGTCGCTGCGCGACGACCTCGAGCAGCTGTACGGCGACCCGCTGGTCGTCTGGCGGCCGTGGGCACCCGACCTGCGCGGCCACGGCATCGACTCGGGCCACCACATGGCCGAGGAGGCGCCGGACGAGCTGGCCGCCGCCCTGCTCGCGTTCGCGGGGGAGGTTCGCGGCGGGGGCGGTACGGTCTGAGGCGGGGCGCCCACGAGGCGCGCCCGGTACTCAGCGACGAGAGGACTACCCCTGATGACTCGTACCGCCATCGTCACCGGCGGGGCCCGCGGCATCGGAGCCGCGACGGCCCGGCGGCTCGCCCAGGACGGCTTCGCCGTCGCCGTCCTGGACCTCCAGGAGGACCACGCGGCCCGGACGGCGCAGGCGATCGTGGCCGACGGCGGCCGCGCGCTCGCCGTGGGCGTCGACGTCGCCTCCGAGGAGTCGGTCGCCGCGGCGGTCGCGCGGGTCGCCGAGGAGCTCGGCGCGCCCACCGTGCTGGTGAACAACGCCGGGATCCTGCGCGACAACCTGCTGTTCCGCATGTCCGTGGACGAGTGGGACGCCGTGCTGGGCGTGCACCTGCGGGGCGCGTTCCTCATGACCCGCGCCGTGCAGGCGCACATGGTCGAGGCGGGGTACGGCCGCATCGTGAACCTGTCCTCGACGTCGGCCCTCGGCAACCGCGGCCAGGTCAACTACTCCGCGGCCAAGGCCGGCATGCAGGGCTTCACCAAGACGCTGGCCATCGAGCTCGGCAAGTTCGGGGTCACCGCGAACGCCGTCGCGCCCGGCGTGATCGAGACCGACATGATCCGCGAGACCGCGGAGCGCATCGGGGTGTCGCTGTCCGACTACCTGAGCGTGGCCGCCAAGGACGTGCCCGCCGGGCGCGTGGGGCAGCCGGAGGACATCGCGAACGCCGTGTCGTTCTTCTGCTCGGAGCAGTCCGGGTACGTGTCGGGACAGGTGCTGTACGTGGCGGGCGGCCCCAAGGCGTGAGCTCCTGACCGGCCTCTGGCCGGCCCCTGATCGCGAGTTCGGTCCCTTGTCTCGAGATCGGTCCATCGATGGACCGATCTCGAGGCAAGGGACCGAACTCGTATCGGACCGCAGTGTGGGGGAGGGGATGGTTTGACAGGGCGCAGCCCAGCGGGTGTACTGGTGTTCTATCGAACACGTGTTCGTAGAATGCTCCGCTCACCCGGTCTCCGCCGGCAGGCACCATCGCTGGAGGGACATGACCGCTGCAACCGTCTCCGTCCAGGCCGATGCCGAACCTGACCCGCAGCCCGACACCCGCACCCGGCACGCGCGGGCGCTCGCGGCCCTGCGGTCGGCCGAGGCGCGCACCGGCGTGCGCGAGCAGACCACCCCGCAGACCGTGCAGCCGCGGGTCCGGGCGCTGCGGGGCGGGCTCGCGGACGACGCGCCCGGGGCCGCCGCACGCACCCGGGCCGACGACGGGCGCGCCGCCCGGGCGGGTCTCGCCGCCGACCAGGACGGGCGCGTCCTGCCCGTGCACCCGCACCTCACGCACCTGCTGCCCGACGGCGGCCTGCGGGCCGGCACCACCGTGGTGGTCCGCGGGTCGGCGTCGCTGCTGCTGGCACTGCTCGCCGAGGCCTCTTGCGACGGGGCGTGGACCGTGCTGGTCGGGTACCCGTCCGCGGGGATCGCCGCGGCGGCCGACGCCGGGTGCGACCTGGAGCGCACGCTCGTGGTGCCGCTGCCCGCCGGGTCGGCGGTGGACGCCCCCGCCGTGCTCGCCGCGCTGATCGACGGCATGGACGTCGTGGTGATCGGCCCCGAGGTCACCCTGCTGGACCACGACCGCCGCCGGCTGGCGGCCCGCGCCCGCGACCGGGGCACCGTCCTGCTCCCCTCCGCCCCCCGGGCACTCCCGCTGAGTGCGGGGCATCCGCCTTCTCGGAACGGTTCGACAGGGCGGATGCCCAGCACTCAGCGGGACGCGGGGTGGGGTGGGGCACAGGTGGTGCTGGAGGCCGTGGGCGGCGGGTGGGACGGGATCGACCACGGGGCGGGCTGGCTGCGGCGCCGGACCCTGCGGGTGCGGCGCACCGGGCGGGGGAGCGCGGCCCGGCCGCTGGACCTCGACGTCGAGGTGCCCGTGTACCGTGCGGCAGCGCCCACCGAGACGTCCACGCAGCAGACGCCCGCCGGGCGCCGTCCGCTGGAGCTGGTGGGATGAGGGCCGCCGCGTCGGGCGGCACGACCCGCACCGCCTGCCTCTGGGTGCCGGACTGGCCGGTGGTCGCGGCGCTGGTGGTCGCCGGGCTGGGTCCCGAGACGCCCGCGGCCGTGACCGGCGGCCCCGGCGGGCGGATCGTCGCGGTGTCCGCGCCCGCCCGCAGCGCCGGGGTGCGCCGCGGCATGCGCCGCCGCGAGGCCCAGGCACGCTGCCCCGACCTGCAGCTCTGGGCTGCCGACGACGCGCGCGACGCCCGCGAGTTCGAGCCCGTGGCCGTGGCGGCGGAGGCGGTGGTCCCCGGCCTGGAGATCGCCCGCCCGGGCCTGCTCCTGCTGCCGTCGGACGGCGCGGCCCGCTACCACGGCTCCGAGCACGAGCTGGCGCGCGAGCTGACCGAGCAGGTCGCCGTCCGCACGGGGCACGAGTGCCAGGTGGGGGTGGCCGACGGCTTCCTGGCCGCGGTGCTGGCCGCCCGGGACGACGCCGTCGTGCCGCCGGGTGCGTCGGCCGGCTACCTCGCGCCCCGCCCCGCCGCCGTGCTCGTGCACGCCCGGCCCGCCGACCGCGCCCTGACGGAGCTGGTCGACCTGTGGCGCCGCCTCGGCATCCGCACGCTCGCGGACCTCGCGGCGCTGCCCGACGCCGCCGTCGCCGCCCGGTTCGGCGACCTCGGCGTCTGGGCGCAGCGCCTCGCGCGCGGGCAGGACGTGCGGCCCCCGGCCCGGCGCCGCCTCGTCGAGGACCTGGCCGTCACCGAGGAGCTGGACCCGCCGGCGCACCGGGTCGACGTCGCCACGTTCGCCGCCCGGCGCCTGGCCGAACGGCTGCACGAGGACCTCGCCCGCCACGGCCTGGCGTGCGGGCGGCTGCGGATCACGGCCCGCGCCGTCGACCCGGTCACGGGCGAGGCCCGCACCCTGGAGCGGCTGTGGCGCACGGACGACACGCTGGGCGGGCTGTCGGCCGCCCGGATCACCGACCGGGTGCGCTGGCAGCTGGAGGGCTGGCTCACGGAGTCGTCCCTCGGCCGGGGCGAGGCGCCCGCACCGATCGCGGGCCTGACCCTGTCCGCCGAGGAGGTGGCCCCCGCCGGAGCCCTGCAGCCGCGCCTGTGGGGTCCCGGCGCGGGCGAGGACCTGCGGGCCCGCCGCGCGGTCGAGCGCGTGCAGGCGCTGCTCGGTGGCGACTCCGTGCTCACCGTGCGGCTCCAGGGCGGGCGCGACCCCCGCGACCGGGTCCAGCTCGTGCCCTACGGCGAGCAGGTGCCGCCCGAGCGCGCGCCGGACCGGCCCTGGCCCGGCGCGCTGCCGCCCCCGGCGCCGTCGGTGGTGCTGCCCGAACCCGTGCCCGCGCACGTGCTCGACGCGGCAGGGCGCCCGGTGGTCGTCGACGTGCGGCTCGCGGTCAGCGGCCCGCCGGCCCGCGTGGTGGTGCCCGACGGCGTCGCGGGGGCCGACGGCGGCACGGGCCTCGACGCCGCCGTCGTGGACTGGGCCGGCCCGTGGCCCGTCGCCGAACGCTGGTGGACGGCCCGCAGCAGGCGCCGCGTGTTCCTCCAGGCCACGGTGGAGCAGCCCGGCGGCCCCGTGGGGCTCACGCTGGGCCTGCTGCTGTCGGCGTCGGGGGGCGCGTGGGTGCTGGAGGCTGTCTATGACTGACGCACGGATGACTGACGCACGCGCCGCCGTCCCCTACGCCGAGCTGCACACCCACTCCGCGTTCAGCTTCCTCGACGGTGCGTCGCACCCCGAGGAGCTCGTCGCCGAGGCCGAGCGCCTGGGGCTGGAGACGATCGCCCTCACCGACCACGACGGCCTGTACGGGGTGGTGCGGTTCGCCGAGGCCGCCAAGCGCCTGCGGGAGGCCGGGGCCACGCTGCGGACGGCGTTCGGGGCCGAGCTGCACCTGCCCGCCCAGGCGCAGGGCGCACCCGTGCTCGACCCGCCCACCGGCGTGCCCGACCCGCGCGCCACCCACCTGCTCGTGCTGGCCCGCAGTGCGCAGGGGTACCGGAACCTGTCGAGCGCCATCGCGACGGCGCACCTGGAGGCGGGGGTCAAGGGCGCCGCGCGGTACACGACCGACGGGCTCGGCGAGGCGGCGTCGGGCGAGTGGCTCGTGCTCACCGGGTGCCGCAAGGGCGCCGTGCGCGGTGCGCTGGCCGCGGAGACGAACCGCACCGACCGGCTCGCCGCCGCCCGGCACGAGCTCGACGTACTGACGAGCACGTTCGGCCGGGACAACGTGGCCGTCGAGATCACCGCCACCGGCGACCCGCGCGACGCCGACCTGCACGACGCGCTCGCCCTGCTGGCCGGCCAGGCGCACCTGCCCCTGGTCGCCACGACCGCCGCGCACTACGCCCGCCCCCGCGACGCCGACCTGGCGGGGGCGCTGGCCGCCGTCCGCGCCCGGTCCAGCCTCGACGACCTCGACGGCTGGCTGCCCGGCGCCCCGACCGCCCACCTGCGCAGCGGCGCCGAGATGGCGCGCCTGCACCACCGCCACCCGCAGGCCGTGCCGACGGCGGCGGCGCTCGGTGCCGAGTGCGCGTTCGACCTCGGTCTCATCGCGCCCGAGCTGCCGCCCTACCCCGTGCCCGACGGCCACGACGAGGCGTCCTGGCTGCGCGAGCTCACCTACCGGGGCGCCGAACGGCGCTACGGCCCGCGCGGCGGCAACCGCGCGGCGTGGGAGCAGATCGAGCGCGAGCTGAAGGTCATCACCGACCTCGAGTTCCCCGGGTACTTCCTCGTGGTCTACGACATCGTCGAGTTCTGCCGCACCCACGGCATCCTCGCGCAGGGCCGGGGCAGCGCCGCCAACTCCGCCGTCTGCTACGCGCTCGGCATCACCGCGGTGGACGCCGTCGCGCACGGCCTGCTGTTCGAGCGGTTCCTCGCGCCCGAGCGCGACGGGCCGCCCGACATCGACGTCGACATCGAGTCCGTGCGCCGCGAGGAGGTCATCCAGCACGTCTACGAGACGTTCGGCCGCACGCACGCCGCGCAGGTCGCCAACGTCATCTCCTACCGCCCCCGGTCCGCGGTGCGCGACGCCGCCCGCGCGCTCGGCTACGACGTCGGGCAGCA
The DNA here is from genome assembly GCF_024171955.1 of Promicromonospora thailandica. Classification (GTDB taxonomy): domain Bacteria; phylum Actinomycetota; class Actinomycetes; order Actinomycetales; family Cellulomonadaceae; genus Promicromonospora; species Promicromonospora thailandica. The sequence continues at coordinate 153,530 of NZ_JAMTCS010000013.1, forward strand.
GGACGCCTGGTCGCGCAGCATCGAGCGGTGGGGGTCGCTCAAGCCACGCGCGGCCGCGCCGTCGTCCCCGCCCTCGCCCCCGCCCGTCGTCGACGTGCTCGCCGAGGACCAGCGCATCCCCGGGCAGCCGCGCACCCGCGCCGACGACACCCACGACGTCGTGCCGTTCCGCACGCCGCCGTCCGCCGCCGAGGAGGGCGAGATCCCCGACGACGTGCTCGACCTCGCCGACCGCATGCTGCGCCTGCCCCGCCACCTCGGCATCCACTCCGGCGGCATGGTCATGTGCGACCGCCCCGTCATCGAGGTGGTCCCCGTCGAGTGGGCCCGCATGGAGGGCCGCACCGTGCTGCAGTGGGACAAGGAGGACTGCGCCGACGCCGGCCTGGTCAAGTTCGACCTGCTCGGCCTCGGCATGCTCACCGCCCTGCGCTACGCCTTCGAGCACGTCCAGGAGCACACCGGCGACGAGCTCACCCTGCACGGCCTGCCGCAGGAGGACCCCGCCGTGTACGAGCTGCTGTGCGCCGCCGACACCGTCGGCGTCTTCCAGGTCGAGTCCCGCGCCCAGATGGCCACCCTGCCGCGCCTGCGACCCCAGCGCTTCTACGACATCGTCGTCGAGGTCGCGCTCATCCGCCCCGGACCCATCCAGGGCGGGTCCGTGCACCCCTACGTCGAACGGGCCCGCGGCCGGCAGCCGGTCGAGTACCTCCACCCCCTGCTCGAGAAGTCCCTCGGCCGCACCCTCGGCGTGCCGCTGTTCCAGGAACAGCTCATGCAGATGGCCATCGACGTCGCCGACTTCACCGGCAAGGAGGCCGACCAGCTCCGCCGCGCCATGGGCTCCAAGCGGTCGATGGAACGCATGGAGGAGCTGCGCGAACGCCTCTACGCCGGGATGACCCGCAACGGCATCCCGCCCGACGTCCAGCGCGAGATCTTCGACAAGCTCAAGGCCTTCGCCGACTTCGGCTTCCCCGAGTCGCACGCCTACTCCTTCGCCTACCTCGTCTACGCCAGCACGTGGCTCAAGGTGCACCACCCCGCCGCCTTCTACGCCGGGCTGCTCGGCGCCCAGCCCATGGGCTTCTACTCGCCCCAGTCCCTGGCCGCCGACGCCCGCCGCCACGGCGTCCACGTGCTGCGCCCCTCGGTCGCCTCCTCCCGCGAGCTGGCGGCCGTGGAACGCCTGCCCGACGACGCCGGCCCGCCCGACGGCACCGTCCCCGCCACGGCCCGCCTCGTCCGCGCCGACCCGGCGCTCGCGGTCCGGCTCGGGCTGGAGAGCGTGCGGGGCATCGGCAAGGACAAGGCCGCCGAGATCGTCGCGGCCCGCGCCGAACGTCCCTTCGTCTCGCTGCAGGACCTCGTGCGACGGGTCGAGCTGTCGACGGCACAGCTCGAGGCGCTCGCCACGGCCGGTGCGCTGGAACCGCTCGGCGTCGAGCGCCGGGAGGGCCTGTGGGCCGCGGGCGCGCTCGGTCAGGAGGGGCCGACGACGCTGCCCGGCGTCAGCGTCGGCGTCGACGCCCCGACGCTGCCCGGGATGAGCGACGTCGAGCTGACGCAGGCCGACGCGTGGGCGACCGGCGTGACGCCCGGCGCGTACCCGACGCAGCACGTGCGGCCCGGGCTGACGGCGGCGGGCGTGCTCACCGTGGCGCAGGCGATGACCACCGAGGCGGGACGGCGGGTCGCCGTCGGCGGCGTGGTGACCCACCGGCAGCGGCCGGGCACGGCGGGTGGTGTGACCTTCCTGTCCCTGGAGGACGAGACGGGGCTGCTCAACGTCATCTGCACCGTCGGGCTCTGGCAGCGGTTCCGGAAGGTGGCGCGCACCGCCCAGGCGATGGTGGTCCGGGGCCGCATCGAGTCGGCCGATGGCGCGGTCAACCTCCTGGCGGAGCACCTCGCCCCGCTGTCGCTGTCGGCCGTGGGGCGGTCGCGGGACTTCCGGTGACGCGGTGGCGGGGCGAGGTCAGGCGATCGTCCAGCCCGGGGGCAGCAGGCCGGTGCTGCCCGCCCACAACGCCGCCGAGACCACGCCCACCAGGAGCGCCGCGACCACGTAGAACCAGACCCGCATGCGGTGCCCCGCGGCGCGCAGCAGGGCCGCGACGCCGAACGCCGCGACGGCCAGCCCCGGAGCGGACAGGTACGGCGTGGCCGTGGTGGTCTGCGTGAGCAGCACGTACACCGACCCCAGGAGCAGCAGCCGCGGCACCCAGCGCAGCAGGGCACCCAGCAGGCGCAGCGGCCACGGCCTGCGCCGGGGGTCGGCGGGGGCCTGCGGCTGCGCGCCCTGTGGTCGAGCCTGTGCGCGGCCGCCTGGCGCACCGGCCTGCTTCCCGGCGGTCCGGCGGTCCGCCGTCCGGCCCGCGGGTGCCGGGCCGGCCGCGGGGCGCCCCCCGGCGCCGGGCCGCTGCCCCACGGTCGGGGCCCGCCCCGCCAGCGGCCGGTCGGCGCCGGGCCGGACCGTCGTGGGCTGGACCGTGCCCGGCCGCACGGCGGCGGGCTGCCCACCGGGCTGCCGGACGACCGGCATGGGCCGGGTGGCGCGCACCGCCGCCCGGCCGCCGGGCGGCTGCGGGGCCGGGCCGAGGTGCTTGACCGGGCTCTTGCGCGGCTCGAACGACTGCGGCCGCGGCCCCTGCGCGGCCACCACCTGCGTGGCCCCCGCGGCGGGCTGGCTGCGGACCGGGGCGCGCCGGCTCGCCGGGGCGGGCTCGGGGTTGCGGAACGCGCGCCAGCCGCGCAGCGTGTCGGGGTGGCCGCCCGCGGGGGAGGTGACCTCCCAGCGCATCGCCTGCCAGATCCAGTCCTTGATCTCGGCCGGCGTGCGCCCGGCGGCGACCTCCGCGCCGATCTCCGCGATGTGGTCGGCGACCAGCTGCTCCGCGGCGCCGTCGAAACCGTCCGCGTGCACCTCGGTCAGCACGCTCATCAGCGCGCGGTCGTACACGAGGGCGTGCCACGGCTCGGGCGTGCGGGCGGCGGGTGCGCCCGGCTGGAACACCTTGGTGTGCCCCTTGCCGCGCAGCACGTCGGTCGCAGGGAGGGCCGCCACCTCGGCGGCCGTCACGCCGTCGCTCACGAGCTGGGAGGTGAGCAGCAGCGTCGGGTCGGGCGTGGTCTGCTCGAGGCGCGCGCGGACCACGCGCGCGATGTTCTCCAGCGGCGGGCGGTGGTTCGGCTGGTACCGGGTCATCGCCAGCACCAGCGACTGCAGGTGCTTGTCGATGACGGGCGGCTCGGCGCCGTCCCCGTCGCCGTCCAGCGGCTCCTCGACGAGGTCCGTGGCCTCCAGGTCCCGCCCCATGAAGTTCAGGTCGAGCGGCAGCGCGCCCGTGCTCGCGTACACGAGCAGCAGGCCCAGGCTGTACACGTCCGACCGCGGGTGCACCCGGCGGCCGAACAGCTCCGGCGCCATGTAGGCCATCGTGCCGGCGGGCTGCGTGGAGGTCGCCGCGTCGAAGACCTTGGCGATGCCCAGGTCGATGAGCACCGCGCGGTCGCCGTCGACCATGATGTTCGCCGGCTTCAGGTCGCGGTGCAGGCAGCGCTGCTCCTGCAGCACGAGCAGCGCGTCGACCACCTGCCGCGCCAGGTGGAGCGCCTCCGGGCCGGACAGCGGACCGTCCTCGCGCACCCGGTCCCGCAGCGTGGTGCCGGGCACCAGCTCCATGGCGAACCACGGCTGCGTCGCGTCCAGCCCCGCCTCGACGAAGCGCGGGAAGCCCCGGCCGTCCAGGCGCTCCAGCAGGTCCGCCTCCTGCACGAAGCGCTCGCGGGCGTCCTCGTGCAGACCGGTGAGGACCTTGAGGGCGACCTCCGTGCCGTCGTCCGCCTCCGCGCGGTACACGTGCGCGAACCCGCCGTGCCCCAGCGCCTCGCCGAGCGTGAACCGGCCCAGCCGCTCCCCGCTCGCGGGGATGCGCCGCACCGGGCGCACGGGCAGGGCCGGGATCCGCGGCGCCGGGGCGGGCGCGGGCGTGGCGGGGACGGAGCCGACGGCGAGGGGCGCGTCGGCGACAGGCAGGGGCGCGTCCGCGACAGACGCGTCCGGGGCGGGCACGGGCGGGTCCGGCACGGGTGCCGGGTCCGGCAGGACGGCGACCGGCTCGCCCTGGGCGGCGGGTGCGGCCTCGGTGTCCTCGGCGGGGCCGGGCTCGGATTCGGGCTCTGACTCGGGCTCGGGCGTCGCGTCCCCGTCTGTCGCGTCCCCGCCCGTCGCGGTCCCTGGCTCGGGCGCCGGGGGTACGGGCGGCAGCGGTGGCACCGACTCGGGTGGCGCGGGCACGACGGCCGTGCGCTCCGCGGGGGAGGCGCCGGTCCGCCCGGATCCGGCCGGCCCCGTCTCCGGGGGCGGCGGGGGGACCGGGGCGGGCTCGTGCCCTGCCTCGTCGACGGGGGCGGTGGCCAGCAGGGTCGCTGCCGGCTCGGGATCGGCTGACGGGACCGGGCCGATGGCCGCAGGCGTGACCTCGCCGACGTCGGGCGCTGGTGACGTCATGACGGGAAACCTACCAGCGCGGACGCCGTCGGACCGAGGAAAGTCCACGCCCCGGTCCGGACGTCCGCGTGCTGGTCACGGCCCCGGGCAACGACTCAGCGGGCGTCAGGACAGGTCGATCGTGATCGGCTCGAACCGCGTGCCCACCGGGTAGTTGCCGCCCCAGAGCTTGGCGCCGTCCTCCGTGAGGTCGACGTGCTGCCACGTGAGCCGGTCGCCGTCCCGCTCGGGCGCACCCGCCAGGCGGAACGCGGCCGTGCGCACGTCCGACTCGCGGTCCCGGATCGACATGGCCCAGTCGGCACCGCCGTCGGCCGGCGCGACCACCTCGATGTCGGCCACCTCGCCGACGAACGAGCCGAAGTGCCCGATGAAGACGACCGACCCCGTGAACGCGAACGACGACGAGGCCGCCGACGCGTCCGGGGTGCGCTCCGGGTCGAGCGGGAAGTGGAACGAGGCGCCGCTGCCGCCCACGGCGTCGTCCTGCACGATGCGGCCGCCCGGCGCCCCCATCACGTACATCAGCAGGCTTGCCTTGATCTCCCAGTCCAGATGAGCCACCCGAGAACCGTACTCCCACCTGCTGGTTCGTACGGCTTCCGTTCGCCGGGACGACGGCGGCACGCCTTGCCCCGGCAACCCGGCCCCGCCAGGCTCGGGCGCATGAGGACCTACCGACGTCGTACCAGCACAGCCCTCGCGCTGAGCACTGCCGTGACCCTCGCGAGCGGCCTGGCCCTGGGTGCCGCCCCCGCGTCCGCGCTGCCGCCCGGGCCCGCGCACACCGGGCCCGTGCACCCTGGGCCTGCGCACCCTGGGCCTGCGCACCCTGGACAGCACCGCACCTTCGACCTGCAGGCCCACCGCGGCGGCGTCGCGCTCACCGTGGAGAACACGCTCCCCGCGTTCGACAAGGCCCTCGCCCTCGGCGTCAGCACGCTCGAGCTCGACGTGCAGATCACGCGCGACGGCTACGCCGTGGTCACCCACGACCGCGACCCGAACCCCGCCAAGTGCGTCGACACCACCCCCGCGTACCCCGGCGACCCGCAGTTCCCCTACGTGCCCGGCACCACCTACATCAAGGACCTGACGCTCGCGCAGGTGCGCACCATCGACTGCGGCTCCCTGCGCCAGCCGCAGTTCCCCGGCCAGGAGCTGCACCCGGGCGAGCGCATGCCGCTCCTGACCGAGGTGCTCGACCTGGTCAACCGCCACCGGGCCCGCCAGGTGACGCTCAACATCGAGACCAAGGTCGAGGCGGGCGCCCCCGAGCAGACCGCGCCCCGCGAGCAGTTCGTGCAGGTCGTCGCCCGCGAGGTGCGCCGCGCCCGGCTCGTGGACCAGGTCACGATCCAGAGCTTCGACTGGGGCGCGCTGATGCGCATGCGCGAGGTCGAGCCCCGGCTGCCGCTCGTGGCCCTCACCAACGGGCAGCAGTTCCTCCAGGTCGGCGTCGAGGGCGCCTCGCCGTGGCTCGGCGGCCTCGACATCGACGACTTCCCGGGCTCGACCCAGCACAAGCTCGTCGCGGCCGTCGCCTCCTTCGGCGCCGACGCCGTCTCGCCGGTGCACGGCGACCCGCAGGGCGGCACCGTCGGCGACCCGGGCTACGTGCCCTTCACGACGCCGGAGCTCGTCCGCGCCGCGCACCGCCGCGGCCTGGAGGTGATCCCGTGGACCGTCGACGACCGCGCCACCATGGAGACCCTCATGGACCTCGGCGTGGACGGCCTCATCACCGACCGCCCCGACCTGCTGCGCACCGTCATGGCCGAGCGGCACCTGCGCCTGCCGAAGCGGTACTGAGACAGCGCCCGGCCGGCGCGTCCGGGGCGCCGGCCGGGGCCGCGCCTCAGCCCGCGGCCTCGCCCGTGCCGGGGCGTCCCGGTCCCGCGGCCCGACGGCGCTCGCGGCGTCCGCGGGCCAGCTCCGTCGCCAGGGCGTCGAGTGGCTGGGCGAACGTGTCCTCGAACCGGGCGAGCCACGCGCGGGCGGCGGCGGTGCCGGTGTCGTCCACGGCGTACAGCCGGCGGGTGCCCTCGGCGCGGACCCGTACCAGGCCCGCCTCGCGCAGCACCCGCAGGTGCTGCGAGACGGCGGGCTGCGAGATGCGCACCCGGGCCTGCAGGGCCGTCACCAGGGCGCCGGCGGGCTGCTCGCCGGGCACCAGCAGCTCCAGCAGGCGGCGGCGCACCGGGTCGCCGAGGGCCTCGAAGACGCCGTGGGGCGCGGTGTCGGGGCCGGCGCCCAGGCCGCTACCGAGGCCGGGGTCGGGCACTCAGGACTCCGGCTCGGCCGTGGGCGGCACGGTGTAGAAGGCCAGGGTGCGTTCGCCGGCCGCGCGAGCCTGCTCGGCGTCGTCGCCCGAGGCGGTCGCGGCGTCGGCCCAGCCGGTGCTCGCCAGCCGCACGAACTCGACGCCCGTGGGGGACAGGGTCCACTGCTCGAACTCGCGCGCGTCGTTGTCGGAGCCCGTGGCGAGGTGCAGCCCCAGGCCGAGCAGCGCCAGGTCCCACCCGACGCCGACGGCGCCCGGGCCGTACTGCGTCCAGAAGTCGGGGTCCACCGGCGCCTCGTGGACCAGCTCGAGCGTGGTGCCGTCGTCGGCCGGGCTGAGCCCCACCCGCACCCAGGAGACCTGGCCGCCGAACTCCCACGTGACGGCGAACTCCTCAGGGGCCGCGCAGCGTTCCACGGTGCCGCCCGCGTTGCCCACGAGCTGGTAGCGGCCGCCGACGGAGAGGTCGCCGTCGATCGGCAGGAACCAGCGGGGGAGCCGTTCGGCGGAGGTGAGGGCGTCCCACAGGTCGTCCCGGTCGGTCGCGTAGGTGCGGCGGGCGACGGCGATCTTGGTCGGGGCGCCGTCCCGGTTCCCGTCGCGGACCTCACGGGTCACGAGGCCGGCCGTGGTGACGGGGTCGATGGTGGTGGTCATGGCGACTCCTTCTATAAGTAGACACTTATGTTATGCCACAGTCGCGCCCGCGGGGCAAGTGGCAGGCGCTGTCATCCCCTAAAAAAGTGTGCCAAGCGCGCCGCGCCCAGCCGGTGTCGGTGAGGCGGAGTAGGTTCCGGACATGGCCCCGACCACCGTGGTCCCGGCGACAACCGACCGGTTCGGCGACATCGCACGGGTCCTGAACCCGACCGGGCGCGAGCAGGCGTGCTGGTGCCTGCACTGGCGTGCGCCGGCCAAGGAGGACGTCACGACGCGCGAGGCCCGCCTGCGTGAGCTCACGGCGCGCGAGCCCGCGCCCGGCATGCTCGCCTACCTCGGTACGGAGGAGGACGGCGAGGTCGCCGGCTGGCTCGGCTTCTCCCGCCGGTCGGACGCCGCGTCGCTGCAGCGGTCCCGGGTGCTGCCCGTGGGGGAGCCCGCCTCCTGGCCGACCACGTGGGTCTTCATGTGCGTCACCGTGCGCGCGGGCTTCCGCAGGCAGGGGATCGCCCAGGCGCTGCTCGACGCCGGGGTCGGCTACGCCGCGGCGCACGGGGCGGCGACGCTCGAGGCGTTCCCGGTCGAGCCCGAGCCAGGGCGGCGCGTCCCGGTGAGCGCGGCGTTCGTCGGCACGGTCGGCATGTTCGAGCGGGCCGGGTTCGACCGCCTGGCGCCCACGGACGCCACGAGCGGGCGGCTGCCACGGTGGCACATGCGCCGCGAGCTCACGCCGTCCTGAGGGGCGTCAGTCGGGGACCGGCACGACCACGCACAGCTCGAACGTGTCCCGGCCGCGGCGGAGCAGGTAGCGCACCCGGTCCGCCGCGGCCTCCGACGCGTTCTCGTCCCTGTAGCTCCAGCGCACGTCGACCCACAGCAGCGCGTCGCCGACCTGTTCCACGGCGCGCACCTCGGGCACCGCCGCGACCAGCCCCTGCTCCCGGTAGGCGGTGAGCATGCCGGCCAGGCTCTCGCGCGCGGACCCGGCGTCGGGCACCACGAGCGAACGGTCGGCCTCGACCACCACCGACGGGTAGGCGAGGCTGTCGGTCACGACCTCGAGGTCGCCCGACCCGAGCGCGACGCCGTAGCCGACGAGGAAGTCGAGCAGGTCGTCGGAGTCGTACCCGGGGTGTCGGCTGGTCATCCGTCCACGCTAGCGGCCCGCCCCGTCGAGCGCTCGGGTGAGGTCGGCCCAGAGGTCGTCGACGTCCTCCAGGCCCACCGACAGGCGCACCAGGTCGGGGGAGATGCCCGCGTCCTTGCGGGAGACCTCGTCCATGATCCGGTGGGTCAGCGAGGCCGGGTGCTGGATCAGGCTGTCCACGCTGCCCAGGCTCACCGCCGGGGTGATCAGCCGCACGGCGGCGACCAGCGCCACCGGGTCGGCCGACGTCTCGAACGACACCATGGCGCCACCGACGCGGGGGTAGTGCACGCGGGTCACCCGGGGGTGGTCGGCCAGCCGCCGGGCCAGCTCCGCCGCCGTCGCCGACGCCGCACGGACCCGCACCGGAAGCGTCGCCAGGCCGCGCAGCAGCTCGTAGCCCGCGATCGGGTGCAGCATGCCGCCCGTCATGAACCGCACCTGGCGCAGCGCCCGCGCGGTCGGCTCGTCGCACGCGACCACGCCGCCCATGACGTCGCCGTGCCCGCCCAGGTACTTGGTGGCGCTGTGCAGCACCATGCCCGCCCCGAGGGTGATCGGGCGCTGCAGCACCGGGGTGGCGAACGTGTTGTCCGCCAGGAGGGGCACGGGCCCGCAGGCCTCGGCCAGGGCCCGCAGGTCCACCTCACCGAGCGTGGGGTTCGCCGGGCTCTCGACGACGACCAGCCCGGTCCGGTCCGTGATCGCGGAGGCGACCTCGTCGGGCTCCGCCCACGTGACGCTCGTGCCGAGCAGGCCCGAGGACAGCAGGTGGTCGGTGGTGCCGTACAGCGGCCGCACGCCGACGACGTGCGGCCGCCCCGCCGCGACCTGCGCCAGCAGGCAGGCCGAGAGCGCCGCCATGCCGCTGGCGAAGGCGACGGCGGCGTCGGCCCCCTCCAGCTCGGCCAGCGCGGTCTCGAACCGGCGCACCGTCGGGTTGGCGACGCGGCCGTACACCGGCGGACCGCCGTCGTCGTGCCCCTCGGCGAACGCGTCGAGGCGCTCCGCCTCGGCGACCACGTCGTGCGACGGGTAGGTGGTGGACAGGTCGATCGGCGGGGCGTGCAGGCCCAGGGCGGCCAGGTCGTCCTTGCCGGCGTGGACGGCGCGCGTGGTCCAGGTGTGCATGCTCATGCCCGGACTATCGAAGCCTGGACGCCCGGCGGTGCCGGGACGTGCTAGAAATTCGGGCCATGACCCAGAACGTGATCCTCGATTCGGTGGACCGGGCGCTGCTGGCCGAGCTGCAGAACGACGGGCGGCTGTCCAACAAGACGCTGGCGCAGCGGGTCGGCGTCGCGCCGTCGACCTGCCTGGCCCGCGTCCAGCGGCTGCAGACCGCGGGGGTCATCCGGGGGTACCGGGCCGAGATCGACCCGGGCGCCGTCGGGCGCGGGCTGCAGGCCATGCTCATGGTGCGGCTCGCCACGCACTCCCGGCCGCTGCTCGGGCCGTTCGTGGACTGGGTGCGCGCACTGCCGCAGACCCGGGCCGTGCACCACGTGTCCGGGCCGGACGACTTCCTGGTGCACGTGGCCTGCACGGGTACCGACGAGCTGCAGCGCCTGGTGCTGGACCTGACCGCGCGCGGCGAGGTGGGCCGGGTGCAGACCGACCTGGTGTTCTCCTCCTGGACCTGCGGCCCGGTGACCCCCGCGGACTGACACGGGGGTCAGAGGGCCTGCGCCAGGAGGTCGGCGAACAGGGCGTCCGGGTCGACGTCCAGGCCCCGCGCGGTGAACCAGGCGCAGACCGTGCGGCAGTCGCGCAGCAGCACCTCGCTCGCGAACGGGTTCGCCACCAGGTCCACGACCTGCGGCAGGTCGATGACGACCAGCCGCTCGCCGTGCGCCAGGATGTTGTACGGCGACAGGTCGCCGTGCGCGAAGCCGAGCCGCGCCAGCACGGACATGCCGTGCGTGAGCTGCTCCCAGTACGACTCCAGCAGGTCGTCCGACGGGCGCTCGCGGGTCAGGCGGGGCGCTGCGACGACCTGCGTGCGGCCGTCGTCGTCCACCTCCTCGGTGCCCACGAACTCCATGAGCACCTCGGTGCCGTCGATCTGGACCGGGTACGGCACCGGGGCACCCGCCGACCACGCGTCGCGCAGGGCGACGAACTCGGCGTCGGCCCACTGCGTGGCGGACACGGCGCGGCCCCACGCCGACTTCCGGTCCTCCATGGCGCGCTGGTCGCGTGTGCGACGCACGCGCCGGCCCTCGGTGTACTCGGTGCCGCGGTGGAACTGACCGTGGTCCAGGCTGCGGTACCGCTTGGCCACCAGCAGGCAGCGCGCGGGCTCCCCGGCCGGACCCGGGGCGGCGTCCGGGGAGAGGGCACGCTCCACGAGGAACGCGTCCGCCTCCTTGCCGGTCTTGAGGATGCCGAGCTCGGTGTCGAACGCGGCGTCCCGCGTCACGAGCCAGTCCGGGACCGGCTCGGGACCGCGCTGACCCTTGGCGACGGAACGCCAGGTGGACCACCGCTGGCCGGGTCCGGGCTCGGTGGGTGCGTCGTCCGCGGAGGTGCCGCGCGCGTCGGGCTCGTCGTGCGCGTCCGGGGCGAACGTGCTCGGGTGCGGACCCTCCAGGTCCGCACGACTGACGGTGGTGCCGGCGCGGCCCTTCCTGCTCGCGGACTGGATCAGGAGGGACTTCGGTGCTTCGGGAAAACGGGGCAAGACGGTGCTCCTTGATGCCGGAGCACGACCGGATCAGCGCCGGGTGCTCCTGGTGACAGTGGCGTCTGCTGCCGAGAGGGCAGCCGCGCGAACGACGTCGTCCATGACTGCCTCCTTCCTGTCCGCGCTCACCGAGCGCACCGTGCGGGGCGAGGCCCCGAGAGCTGGCCGGTCAGCGAGCGCCGCCTGCAGGGCTGTCTCGATGACCGTGCGCCGAGCATGACATGCCCGCCCGGCGGCCCGCACATGTTTTTCCGCCTGGTCTGTCGTGACGCCGTCGAGGTCGGCTCGTTGTGGCGAGATCGGTCCAGGCCTGTGCCGACCTCGCCACAACAGGCCGACCTCGACGGCGGGCAAGGGGGAGGGGTCAGACCAGGGGTGGGAGGAGGGGGTCAGGGCTCGTGCGGGCCTCCGGGGGGAGGTGGCGTCCGAGGCGGGCCACGAGGGCCTGGGCGTCGCGTCGGTCCTTCGCGCTGACGTGCTCGAGCGTCACGCCCGCCCGGCGGATCGCGGCGTCGCGCGCCTTCTCGCGCATGTACTCCTGGGCGGGGTCGTGACCCGGCCGCACGCCGTCGGGCCGGTACTTCACCTGGCCGTCGAACTCGATCCCGAGCGCCCACCGGGGGTATCCGAGGTCGGTGTGGAAGATGCCGTGGTCGGTCCGGACCGCCATCTGTGTCACGGGCCGGGGCAGACCGGCCCGCAGCATCTCGTACCGGACCCACGTCTCCCAGGCGGACTGGGCGCCGGCGTCGCCCAGCGTGACGACCCGCACCGCTCGCCGGACGCCCCGCCGGCCGGTGCGGGCCTGGAGCATCGCGAGCAGGTCGTCACGGTCGGCACCGAGCCGCAGCGCCGAGTCGACGACGACGAGCGCCTCGAGCGGGTGCAGGGTGAGCGCGCAGTCGACGACCGTGCGGAGCAGCGACGTCACCGGCAGCCCGGCGGCGGTGGTGCGATCCGTGGGGGGCAGATCACCGCGGTGCCGGACGACGTCGTCCGCCGCGCGGGCGGAGGCCCGGTAGCCCTGGTAGAGGTGTGTGCGGTCCGGCACCGTCCAGACGCGGCAGCCCAGGAGCAGGGCTGCGGTCGCATGGCTGAACACATGGTCGGCACGCAGCTGCGCGTGCAGGGCGCGGGCGCACGCCAGCGCCCGGTTCCGTCGCTCGCGTGGACCTGCGGCGGGACCGTCGGTCCGGATGCTCCCGACCGCGCAGTAGGCACCCCGGCGCACCCGGACGATGTCGCCGCTGCGGCGGTCCCTGACGAGCTGGTTCCGGTCACGCTCGGCGGAGAGCACGACGGAGGGGATGACGACGGGCGGAAGCTCTGGGCTCATCCCCTGAGTGCATCAGCACCGGCCCCGCGCGGGGGTCGTCAGGCGAACCCTGTGGACAGGCATCACCCTGTGGTTCCTCTCCGGCCCAGCCGTGGCGCCGTCGAGGTCGGCTCGTTGTGGCGAGATCGGTCCAGGCCTGTGCCGACCTCGCCACAACGAGCCGACCTCGGCGCAGCAACCAGCCCAGAGGCTCAGTTGTTCCAGGGGAGGGCGTCCTCCAGGGACTTCCACAGGGAGTCGCGCACGTCGTCGGTGGTGTCCTGGACGCCCTGCTCGAAGTCCTCCTGGAGCTGCTCGCGCTGCTCCTGCAGGGAGTCGCGCGCGTCCTGCGTGACCTGCTGGGCGTAGCCCACCACGCCCTGCACGGCGATCACGATCACCCAGACCACCACGACCAGCCAGAACGGCCAGGTCCGGCCGCCGCGCCGGGTCCGCACCGCACGGAACAGGTTGACGATCGCCGAGGTCACGATGCCCAGCAGCGGGATCGACAGCTCCGCCAGGCGCGGCGCCCACACCGGGTCGAGGTTCAGCAGCACCACTCCGAGGTCGCCGAGCGCGGCGAACAGCGGCAGCGCGGCGGCGTTCGGCATCACGTCGAACCCCGGCAGCAGGCGCACGAGCTGGTAGACGGCCAGCGCGAGCAGGATGCGCGGGATCCAGCCGGCCAGTGTCGCCACCACACCGAACCCGCCGCCGGTGTCGCGGCGCTGGTCGTCGCGGGAGCGCGCGGGGTCGCGCGCGCCGCGGGAGTCCTCGCGCAGGTCGTCGTCGCGACGGGTGGGTGCCGGGGCGGGTGGCTGGGGTCGTGCGGCGGGCTGCGGTGCGGTCGCGGGGCCGGGCATCGGGCCGGGCGCCGTGGCGGACGCCGGGACCGGCCGGGTCCCGGACGTCTGGCCCTGCATCATCCGACCCGGCGGCGGCCCCGGCCGGAACGCCGGCGCCACCTGCGTGGCCTGCTGGTGGGTGACCGGGGCCGTGCGCCGGGTCGGGTCGGCCGCCGGGCGCGGGGGAGCGGGCGTCGTCGGCACGCCGGGCAGCGGCAGGCCGTGGCGCTGCCGGTAGGCGACCCAGCCGTCGTAGGTGTCGGCGTAGCCCTCGGGCGTGAACGCCGGGGCCCAGCGCATCGCGGCCCAGAGGTAGTCCTTGATCTCGGCGGGGGCGCGCCCGCCGGCCCGCTGCGGCCCGACGGCGGACAGGTACACCGAGATGACCTCCGTCGCGGCGCCGTCGAACCCGTCGCCGTGCACCTGGTGCAGCCGGCCCATGAGCTGCTGGTCGTAGACCAGGTTGGTCATGGGCTCGCCCTGCTGCACCGGGTTGCTCGCGAGGGGGCTGGTGGGCGCGACGGCGCCCGTGGGCGCACCGCTGCCGGTCAGCACCTCGGTGACCAGCCCGCGCTCGACGGTCGTGGCGTCGGCGGCGGCCAGCAGCGACGGGTCGAGGCCCGCTCCGCCGGCGGAGAGCTCCGCGACCGTCCGCGACAGGTTGTGCAGCGGTGGCCGGTCCTCGGGCCGGTGCCGCGTCATGGCCAGCACGAGCGGCAGCAGCCGCTGGTCGAGCGGTCCGACGTCGGCCGGCGTGAGGTCGCGCCCCGCGAAGTTGAGGTCGTTCGGCAGCTGTCCCGTGGCGAGGAAGATCAGCAGCAGACCCAGGCTGAACACGTCCGAGCGGGCGTGGGGCTTGCGCACGAACAGCTCGGGCGCCATGTAGGAGATGGTGCCGGCCGCGTGCGTCGACGTGCTGGTGCCGTGCCCCTTGGCGATGCCGAGGTCGATCAGCACGTACCGGTCGGGCGCCGCGATGATGTTCGCCGGCTTCACGTCGCGGTGCAGGAAGTGCTCCTCCTGGAGCACGGCGAGGGCGTCGAGCACGTCGTCGGCGACGCGCAGCACCTCGTGCGGCGGCAGGGGACCCTCGGCGGACACCCGCTGGGCGAGCGTCGGCCCGGGCACCAGCTCCATGGCGAACCAGGGCGTCGCCGAGCGCAGGTCGGCGGACACCAGCCGCGGGAAGCCCCGCCCGGCCAGCCGGTCCAGCAGCGCGGCCTCACCCACGAACCGGTCCAGCGAGCCGTGCTCGGCGTTCGTCAGCACCTTGAGCGCCACCTCGCCGCCCTGTCCGAGGGCGCGGTACACGTGCGCGAACCCGCCGTGCCCGAGCGACCCCACGAGCTGGTACGGGCCGAGCACCTCGCCCGTGGCGGGGATGCGCGGCGGGGCCGGCGTCGTCGGCGCGGCGGACGACGGCGCCCCGGGAACCCCCGGCCCGACCGGACCCGACGGCACGGCGCCGGTCCGCGGGACACCCGCCTGGGCCGAGCCCGTCCGTCCGGCGGGCGTCTGCGGTCCCGACGGCGCCACGACCCGGGTCGGCGACGTCTGCGGCGGCATCACCCGGGCGGTGCCGGGCGGGGGCACGACGGCGGTCCGGTCGACGCCCCGGGCCGGCGGTCCGGCGGGGCCTACGGCCGGCGTACGGGTGGTCTCGTCGGACAAGCAGGGCTCCTCAGCAGTGCACCGAAACCGGTGGCGGACCTGAGAAAACCTATCAGCGTCCCGTCGTTGCGCCTGGTCGTGCGCGTGGCAGGTGTGGTGCCGGTTTCGTGCCGACGTCGCCCGGCGGAACCGCCCGCTGAGGCCGTCCGGTCAGCCGTTCCCGCCGGGCAGGGCGTCCTCGAGCTGCTCCGTGACGTTCTCCTGGAGGTTCTCGGTGGCGTTCTCCTGCGCGTCCTCGACGCTGCGCTCCAGCTCCTCGCGGGCCGCGTCCTCGGCGTCCTGCTTCGCGTCGTCGATGCCCTGGTCCACCGACTGCCGGACGTCCTGCTGCACGTTCTCGGCGGCGTCCTGCGCGTAGCCGACGATGCCCCCGACCGCGAACACCACGATCCACGCGAACACGACCAGACCGTACGGCCAGACCGTGAGCGACGTGCCCAGCGAGCGGATCGTGTTGAGCACCGCGGCCAGCGCCATGCCGAGCACGGGGATGGTCAGGTTGGCCGCCTGGTCCGACCACTCCGGGTTCAGGTTGAGCATGTTGAGCACGCCGTCGCCGATCCCGCGGAACAGGGGGAACTGCGCCACGTCGGGCATGACGTCGAAACCGGGGATCAGCCGGACGAGCTGGTAGACGCTCAGCACCAGCAGCAGGCGCGGGATCCACGCGAGCCCGGCACCCGCGACGGCGCCGTCGGGGCCACGGTCGCGGTCGTCGTCGCGGTCCCGGCGCGGGGCGGGCGGCGTCGGCTGGGGCGGGTAGCCCTGGCGGTCGCCGAAGGGCTGGCCCGGTGCCTGGCCCTGCCCCTGGCCGGGCTGGGCGTAGGCGGCGGGCTGCCCGTACCCCTGCTGCCCGTACCCCTGCTGTCCGTACCCCTGCTGTTCGTACCCCTGGTTCGGCTGCCCGTAGCCCTGCCGGCCCGGTGCGCCCGGCTGGGGGTAGCCGGGCTGCTGGTACCCCTGCTGCTGTCCCTGGACCGGCTGGTAGGCCTGGGTAGCGTCGCCCTGGACCGGCCGGTACACCTGGGTCGCGTCGCCCTGCCCGGCGCCCGCGTCCCCGCCGTACCCGCCCTGCGCCGACTCGTACGGCCGGTAGGGACGCGCGGGCGGCGGCGTCGCGGCCCGGAAGTCGCGTCCGGTGCCCGACGGCGGCAGCACCTGCGTGGGGTCGGCGTACGAGCCGCCCTGCGCCTGGTCGGTGTACCCGCCGCCCTGAGTGGGCGGCATCGCCTGGGTCCGGTCGGCCGCCTGCTCCGCCTGGACCGCGTCCATCCGCTCCGTCGCGGCATACGATGACGGAGCACCGGGATGCGCGCCCGGGCGCCCCGGACGAGCCGGAGGTCGCTGGATCTGCGTGGGGTCGTCCGCCGGAGGAATACGGCGGGTGGGCTCGTCGGACACGCGGAGGCTCCTCGGTTGTGGTCCGGTTTCGACACCTGTTTGCGCGAGAACCTACCAGGTGGGGTGAATGCCCCGTTGGGGTGGCCAGCCGGGCGAAGATGGCCGACCCTTGCATCGGGGGCGGGCCACGCAATGCCGCCGCTCCCAAGGAACTTCGGAGGAAACGCATGAGCTCTGACACCGTGCCCCGCTGGCCCCGGATCGACGCGATCGTCCGCGAGGACGGCTCCGGAGAGGTGACGATCGACGGCACCTTCCACGCCATCAGCGCCGGCAGCCTCGAGGAGGCGCGCGTGGAGGTGCTGCGCCGGGTCACGGAGAACGCGGCGCGCGTGGGCCGGCCGGTCCGTGCCTCGGCGACCGGGCCCGAGGGGCTCTGGAACCTGATCGTGCACCCGGACGGCACCGTGGTCCCCGAGGAGGACGAGCTCGCCCCGTCGTCGCCGGTGTCGTCCCCGACCCCGCAGGCTCCGCCCGCCGCGGCCCCGGGGTCCGTGTTCGAGCCGCCCGCCCAGCAGCAACAGCCTCAGCAGCAACAGCCCCAGCAGAGCGAGCCGCGGGACGAGCCGGGACCGGCCGGCCCCGGACCGGGCGACCTCGACGCGGAGGACACGGTGCGCCGCCTCCCCACCCGGCCGGACGCCGGAACCCCCGGCCCGGCCGGCCCGCCCGGCCCGGGCGGCGCGCCCGGTACCTTCACCCCCGAGCCGGCCGTCGGCACCGGCCCCGGCATCGAACCCGGTCCAGCGGCAGCGGACGGCCCGCGGGCCGCAGGGCAGCAGCCCTTGCCGGACTTCACGCCGGACCCCGTGCCGGACGCCGGGCCCGGCCCCGCCCCCTCGTCTGCGGCGGCAGCACCCCTCGACCCAGCTCCTCTCGACTCCGTGCCCGGCCCCGCAGGACCCGTGGACACCGTCCCGGGGAGCACCGGCGCTCCGTCGTCGGACACGCGGAGCGGCGAGGGGCCGCGCTCGCGGCGCGAGGTGCGCGAGTCCTTCCTCACCCACCAGCAGGACGAGGAGCCGGCCACGCGCGGCTTCCGCGGCGTGCTGACGCGCATCGGCATCCGCGTGGGGCCGAGCGAGGACGAGCGGGCCGAGCGGGCCGACGAGCGCGCCGTGAGCCAGCACTGGCCCGGCCCGCGCACCATCTCGATGGTCAACGGCAAGGGCGGCGCCGGCAAGACGCCGTCGACGGTGCTGCTCGCGGCGGTCTTCGCGCAGTTCGGCGGCGCGGGCGTGGTCACGTGGGACAACAACCAGACGCGCGGCACGCTGGGCTGGCGCACCGAGCAGGGGCCCCACGAGTCGACGCTGCTGGACCTGCTGCCGCAGACCGACCGGCTCCTGGGCCCGTCGGCGCAGGCCGCCGACCTCGCCCGGTACGTGCACCACCAGACCCGCGACCGGTACGACGTGCTGCGCTCCAAGCCCATCGCGATGGCGAACGAGCAGCGCATCGAGCCGCAGGACGTCGACGCGATCCACGCGGTGCTCTCGAAGTACTACCGGATGATCCTCATCGACTCCGGCAACGACGAGTCCGACCCGATGTGGCAGCGGATGATCGACCTGACCGACCAGCTCGTGGTCGCCACCACCACCCGCGACGACCACGCCGAGGCCGGGGCCCTGCTCCTGGAGGCGCTGGCCACCCGGGACGGTCGCTCGGCGTACCTGGCGCAGCAGGCGGTCGTCGTGGTGAGCCAGGCCGACCAGAAGGAACCGCCGAGCGAGCTCGAGCGCGTGGCGGACGGCTACCGGTCGCTGGCCCGCGCCGTGGTGACGATCCCGTTCGACCCGGCGATGGTCGACGGGCACCTGCGGTACGGCGCCCTGCGCCCCGACACACGCCGCGCCTGGCTCGCGGCCGGCGCCGCGGTGGCCGGCGGCCTGTGACCCCGGCCCGGCCGGCCCGGTGCCGGGCCGGCCGGGCGCTCACGCGCCGCGCCGCGCGGGGCGGTCAGCCCCCGAAGAAGCCCACGACCTGGTACCAGACCGCCATGGTGTCGTAGCCCATCTGGTCCAGGAACGCCCAGACGATCCCGACGATCGCGTACAGCGACACGGGGATCAGGAAGATCCACTCCCGCACCGACCCGGCGTCGCCCAGGATCGGGATCGAGAGGTTGCCGCCCGAGCGCCAGATCATGTCGAGCTCGAGACCGCGGCCGTCCCGCATCCACCGCGGCGAACGGAACTTCAGGGGCCACAGCAGGGGCACGCCGTTGGTCGTGATCATGTCGCCGAGGATGTGCACGGTGCAGCCCAGCGCCACGCTGAACGGCATCCAGTACCACTCCTCGGGCGCGAACACCGCGATGAGCACCGCCAGCGTGATCGACGTGGTCCACGGCAGCAGCTTGGTGTCCCGGGTGATCTTGAGCGCCTTGAGGGCGTAGGAGACCAGCAGCACGCACATGATGCCCGGGCCGATCAGGATCGCCCCGAACAGCCCGTCGCCGGTGTCCAGGGTGAGGAGGCTCAGCGCCCACGCGATGGCCGTGAACACGGCGATGCCGAGGATCGAGTGCGTCCCCTTGCGGTGACCGCCGGAGAGCTTCCCCACGGTCCTCGCCACGGCGTTCGACACCGGCTTGAGCGAGTTGGCGATGGTGCCGGAGTGATGGTCGGCGTCGGGCAGCAGGGCCGCGCCCGCGCAGACGAGCGAACCCACGATCACTCCCGCGTTCGAGACCCCCGGGTACCAGCCGAAGGCGATCGGCGTGGACGCGGTGACCGCTACCCAGGCCGCGGCTCCCGTCGCGGCGTGGTTGCCTCCCATCATGGTGGTGTGCGCTCCAGTTCCCGGGGTGTCCCGATTGAGTTGTTTCGTCCAGACTTGATGTGTCCCCGGGCACCCTAACGCGCGCCACCCACACGGTGGCGCAGGCACGACGACAGGGCTCAGGCGCCCGTCACGTACATGTAGTGGTGGAAGTGCTGGTCGCGCACGAAGCCCTCGGACTCGTACAGGCCCTGCGCGGCCACGTTGTCCCACGCCGTGGCCAGCGACACGCGGATGGCACCGTCCTCCTTGGCCCGCCGGCAGGTGTCCTGCACCAGCGCCCGCGCCGCACCCGTGCCGCGCGCGGCCGGCGTCACGAACAGGTCGTTGAGCACCCACGACCGGCTCAGGCTCACCGACGACCACGTCGGATAGCTCTGGGCGAAGCCCACCAGCCCGCCGTCGGCCTCCGCGACCAGGAGCACGCTGTCACCCGCGTCCCGGCGGGCGGTGAGGTAGGCGCGCGCCTCGGCGTCGGGAACCTCCTGGTCGTAGAACCTCAGGTACTGGCGGAACAGGTCGACCACGGCATCGACGTCGTCGTCGGTCGCGGGGCGCACATCAGCAGACACGCCCGTGATCATGTCAGGCCGACGGGGGTGGGCGCCACGGCCTCCCGCGATAACGCGCCGACCCGGGAGGTGATAAGACCCGTGACACGGAACACGCGCGCCCCCGGAACGGTTGACACAGGCGATGAACACCCCACGTCTGTCCGTCCTTGACCTCGTGCCCGTCCGCTCGGGCCAGACCAGCGCCCAGGCCCTGGCGGCCTCGCTCGATCTGGTCGCGCTCGCCGACCGTCTCGGCTTCGAGCGCTACTGGTTCGCCGAGCACCACAACATGGCGGCGGTCGCCGCGTCGTCGCCGCCCGTGATGATCGCGGCGGCCGCCGCGCGCACGTCCCGCATCCGCGTCGGGTCGGGTGGCGTCATGCTGCCGAACCACGCCCCGCTCGTCGTCGCGGAGCAGTTCGCGGCGCTGGAGGCGATGGCGCCCGGGCGCATCGACCTCGGCATCGGCCGCGCCCCCGGCAGCGACCCCGTGGTCACCTCGCTCCTGCGGGCCACGGGCCCGACGGCGGACGTGGACCGGTTCCCGCAGCACGTCACCGACATCCTGAGCCTCATGCGGCCCGACGGCGCCCGCCTGCGCCTGGTGTCGGGCGACGTCTACGACGTGCGGGCCACGCCCGCGGCCGACGGGACGCCCACGCTGTGGCTGCTGGGGTCCAGCGACTACTCCGCGCGCCTGGCGGCCGAGCTCGGCCTCCCGTACGTGTTCGCCAACCACTTCTCGGGCCAGGGCATGGACCAGATCCTGGCGCTCTACCGGGACGGCTACCGGCCCTCGGAGGACCACCCGGAGCCGCGGACGTTCGTCACGGCCAACGCGGTGGTGGCGCCGACGTCCGACGAGGCGCACGACCGCGCCCTGCCGCAGCTGCGCCAGATGGCGCGCCTGCGCTCCGGCCGGCCGCTGGGTCCGCTGGAGACCGTCGAGGAGGCGCTGGCCGCCGGCGCCGCCGAGCCCGCCGACGGCGTCATGGCCCAGTCGATCGAGGCGATGCGCACGCGCTGGCTCATCGGCGACGGCGACCAGGTGGCCGCCCAGGTGCGCGACCTGTCCGAGCGGTACGGCGTCGAGGAGGTCATGCTGGTGCCGGTCGCGGGATCCCGCGCCGGCGAGCCTCTGACTGCCACGCCGGGGCGCACCCAGACCCTGGAGCTCCTGGCGAAGGCGCTGGCCGGCTGACGCGGGAGAGTCCGCTGGGAGAACGACCTGGGGTACCGGATCCGACGTGATCCGGTACCCCAGGTCGTTCTCGAGGCCCACCCGCGTCAGGCCGCGCGGGCTGCTCTGTGGCGGATGGCGCGTGCGTAGTCGGCGCGTGGCACGTGCGGCGTCAGGTGGAGCACCATGCCGGCCTCGGCCGGGGTGCGGTCCGCCTTGTGCGAGTTGCACTCGTAGCACGCGGCCACGAGGTTCATCCACGTCGAGGGGCCGCCGCGCGACCGGGGCAGGATGTGGTCCACGGTCTCGGCGGGACCGCCGCAGTACGCGCACATGCCGTCGCGGCGCTTGACGCCCAGCTTGGTGCACGCGGGCGCGCCGCCCGACTTGTAGAGCCACCGCATCGTCACGTACCGGACCAGCCGCAGCACGCGCGGTAAGGGGAAGGGTCCGAAGGAGCGGCCGTCGACCGCCTCCTCCACGACCGCGACCTCGCGCACGAGCATGTGGATGGCGTGCCGGACCGATACCCGGTGCAGCGGCTCGTAGCCGGCATTGAGGACAAGGACGTCGGCCACGGGCCTGCTCCTTCCGGTGAGCTTGTCGTTCCTGCTGATGTCTCGGGTGGTGCTGTACGGCGCAGGCCGGTTCGCGCCCGGGACGACAAGAGCCGCCCGGGAACAGGCATCCCGAGGCGGCTCACGTTCACTGGTCCGGCGTCTGCCGGATCAGGAGCGTATGGCGCCCCGGATGGCCTCGCGGCCGTCCCACAGGTGCGTGGCGGTGGTCGGGTAGGACGATGCGGTGGCGTCGCTGATCGTGCGGACCATCGTGGATCGCTTCCTTCCCGTCTCGTGCGGATGAGTCTGTCTGGTGCGGTGCGGACACACGTCCGTACCTCCACGGCGCGAGTCCGTGTGTGAAGAAAGGTACAACGAGGACTTGGCCTCGTCTATGGCTTTTCCGGAACTGAAACCCAAGAGTTCCTCAAATCTCCGACGTCGCCCGGGACCGCGCGAGCTCCTCCTGCACCGCGGAGAGCTGCGCCCGGATCGCCCGCAGCTCGTCCATGACCTCCGCGTCGGACCTCTCCTCGTGCTCGGCCAGGTCGTCGATGCTCTCCATGCCGCTGACGACCACGGCGATGAAGAGGTTCAGCACGGCGAACGAGACCACGAGGATGAACACGACGAAGAAGATCCAGGCCATGGGCTCGTGCACCATCACCTCGTCGGCGATGTCCGGCCAGGCCTCGCCGGTCATGACCTGGAACAGGGTGAACGCCGTCGTCCCGAGGTCGCCGAAGTGGTCCGGCGCGATCGCGCCGTAGAGGTTGGTCGCGATCACCACGGACACGTACATGACCAGGACCAGCAGCGCGCCGACCGACCCCATGCCGGGCACGGCCGCGACCAGCCCGTTCACCACCCGCTTCATCGCGGGCACGGAGTCGGCCAGGCGCAGCACGCGCAGCACCCGCAGGGCGCGCAGCACCGCCAGCGGGCCGGTCGCGGGGATCAGGGCGATCCCCACCACGAGCAGGTCGAAAACGCTCCACGGGTCCCGGAAGAACCGGAACCCGTGGGCGAGCAGCCGCAGCGCGATCTCGGTGACGAAGAACCAGAGCATCGCGTCGTCGACGACCTGCAGCACCTGGTCCACGGGGCCGTCGACGATCGACGTCTCCAGACCCAGCACGACGGCGTTGGCGATGATCACGCCCAGCACCGCCCGCTGGAACCCGGGGTGCTCCACCAACCCCCGCAGGCGCGCTCGAATCGATACGTCACCGCCGCCGACCGACATCCGGACTCCTTTCAGGGTGATTGTCCGGAATGCAGAGTAACGGCCGTTACCAGGACACGGGCTCGCGGATGATCGGGCACGTCATGCAGTGGCCGCCGCCCCGGCCGCGGCCCAGCTCGCCGCCGGCGATCTCGATCACCTCGACGCCCGCCTTGCGCAGCAGGTCGTTCGTGGTCGTGTTCCGGTCGTAGGTGAACACGACGCCTGGCTCGACCGCCACCGAGTTGTTGCCGCTGTCCCACTGCTGCCGCTCGGACTCGTACACGTCGCCGCCGGTCTCGATGACCCGCAGCTCGCCCAGCCCGGACACCTGGCCCACGACGTCGAGGAAGGAGGACCCGCCGGCGTCGGTCACCGACACGCCCAGCGGGCCGCCGTCGGGCCGCAGGACGAACGGGTGGATGCGGTCCACGATGCGCGGGTACACGGTCACGGTGTCGACGTCGACGAACGTCATGACCGTGTCGAGGTGCATGGCCGCGCGCAGGCGCGGCATGCCCGCCACGACCACCTGCTCGGCCGCGCCCGCCTGGAACAGCGAGGCGGCCACCTCGGTGATCGCCTGCCGCGAGGTGCGCTCGCTCATGCCCATGAGCACCGTGCCGTTGCCGATCGGCATGATGTCGCCGCCCTCGAACGTGGCCTCGCCGTGGCTCGTCTCCGGGTCGCCCCACCACACGCGGCTGCCCACGTACTCGGGGTGGAACGTGTAGACCGCCTTCATCAGCAGCGTCTCGTCACGGCGCGCCCGCCAGTACAGCGGGTTCAGCGTGAGGCCGCCGTAGATCCAGCACGTGGTGTCGCGCGTGAACAGCGTGTTGGGCAGCGGCGGCATGAGGTACTCGCGCGTGTCCGGGCTGAGGTCGGCCAGCGCGCGGAAGCCCGGCGGCAGCTCGGGCACGTCCGCGACCGCGAGGCCGCCGATGAGGTAGCGCGCCAGCTCGTGCTCGGGCAGCGACTCCAGGTACTCGCGGGTCGCCTCCACGAGGCCGTTGCCGACGATCTCGGGCACGATCTTGCGGTCGAGCAGCCAGTCGCGGGCGCCGGGCACGCGGAGCGTCTCGGCGAGCAGCGCGTGCAGCTCGACCACGTCGACGTCCCGGCTGCGCAGCTCGGCGACGAAGTCGGCGTGGTCCTGCTCGGCGCGCTCGACCCAGAGCACGTCGTCGAACAGCAGGTCGGCGGAGTTGGACGGGGTGAGCCGCTGGTGGGCCAGGCCCGGCGCGCAGACCAGGACCTTGCGCAGGCGGCCGACCTCCGAGTGGACGCCGTACGCCGACGAGGGTGTGCCGGCCGGGGGCGGTGTGATGTCGATGGTGTTCATCGGGCGCTAACGGTACTCACCCCATCGCCGTCGTGCCGAGCAGCGAGCCGACGGCGAACGTGGCCCCCAGCGCCAGCGCCCCGCCGACGACGACGCGTGCCGTCGCGCGCGCTCGCGGCGCCCCGCCGATCCACGCGCCGAGCCAGCCGGTGCCGGCGAGCGCCGCGAGCACGACGACGAACGTGAGCCCGACCCGCCAGGGTTCGGGGATCAGGACGACGGCGGCCAGCGGCAGGACGGCACCGAGCGTGAAGGCGACCGCGGAGGCGAGCGCGGCGTTCCAGGGGCTGACGACCTCGTCCTCGTCGATGCCGAGCTCGGCCTCCAGGTGCGCGGACAGGGCGTCGTGCTCGGTGAGCTCGAGGGCGACCTGGCGGGCCGTGGCGGGGGACAGGCCCTTGGCCTGGTACAGCTCGGTCAGCTCCGCGAGCTCCTCCTCGGGCATCTCAGCGAGCTCGGCGCGCTCCTTGGCGATGAGGGCCCGCTGGGTGTCGGACTGGCTGGAGACCGACACGTACTCGCCGAGCGCCATGGAGATCGCCCCGCCCACGAGGGCGGCGAGGCCGGCGGTGAGGATCGGGCCGGTCCGCGACGTGGCGGCGGCGACGCCGACGGCGACGGCCGCGACGGACACGATGCCGTCGTTCGCGCCGAGCACGCCCGCGCGGAGCCAGTTCAGGCGTTCGGCAAGGCCGCCGGTGTGGGGTTCGTCCGGGTGCCCGACGGCGGCGGCGCCCGAGGGTTCTGTCGTCATGGGCTCAGGCAACCAGGCCGCGCCGCGCGGGGCCACTTCCGGCGGGTGGGTTGGACAGCCTGTCCTTGCCCGCGCCCGCTCCTCTTCGAGACCGAGGTTGCTTCTCTTTGAACGGGCGCAAAGAGAAGCAACCTCGGTCTCGAAGAGGAGCGGCGGCCGGGGTCAGAGGGCCGACGTGGCGGGGGTGCGCTCGCCGACCGGGACCTCCTGGTCCAGCGTGTTGCCGGGCTGGGCCAGCGGGCAGACCCAGGCCGGGTCGTAGGCGCACGACGGGTTGTAGGCGAAGTTGAGGTCCAGGACGAGGTCGCCCACGCCGTCGTCGTAGCCGGCCTCGCCCGTGTGGCCGAGCCAGGAGCCCTTGATGGTGTCCAGGAGGTAGCGTCCGCCGCCGTAGGTGCCGCCGGGCACGCCCGCGAGCGTGTCCTTGATCGGCACGAACAGGCCGCCGCCGTAGGAGGCGAGGCGCCAGACGTCGAGCGTGCCCAGCCCGGACAGCTCGACGGTGCCGAGCAGCTCGAACGGGATGACGCCGTCGGTCGCGGTGGGCACGTCGAGGCGGCGCGGGGCGCCGTCGGGTCCGGGCTCCGCGGGCACGACGGGCGCGGTGAAGCGCCAGGCCGGGTCGTAGGGGGTGACGGTGAGCCCGGTGAAGCCGGGCTTGTCCTCGGGCAGGATCGGCGAGGCCGGGTGGTTCGCGAAGAGGTCGTCGCGGGCGGCGACCCAGAAGGCGTGCGCGTCGGCCGGGTCCTGCGCGCCGCGGCGGCGCACCTCGGCGTAGATCGCGAACACGCGGCGGCGCCAGTCCGCGGTCTGGAGGGCTGTGGTGACCGGGGAGGTGGTGGCCTGCGTCATGCGGACGACACTACCCACGGGCGGCCGTCAGCGGGGTGTGAGGTCGATGACGGGGATCTCGCGGTCGGTGCCCTGCTCGTACCGCCGGAAGTTCGCGGCCCGGGCGGTGATCTGCCGCCAGGCCTCGGCCCGCTCGGCGCCGTGCAGCTCGCGGGCGCGTACCGGGACGGTGCGCCCGCCGGTCTCGACGGTGAGCCGGTCCGGGTGGGCCGCCACGTTGAGGTACCAGGCGGGGTTCGTGGCGGCGCCCCAGTTGGACGCGACCACGCGCCAGGTACCGTCGGGCCCCGGGAACCAGGCCAGCGGCGTGGCGCGGGGCTCGCCGGTGCGGCGGCCCACGGTCGTCAGCACCAGGACGCGGGTGCCGAGCAGGGAGCGCCGGCTGCGTCGCGCGAACCACGCCAGGACCCGGTTGACGCGGCGGAACATCGGACCGGGAGGCCGGGCCCCGCGGGTGCCGGTCGGGTGCGAGAAGCTCATGGGGTTGATCGTAGGATCACCGGATGCTCAGGATCTCCGACATGACCTACCTCGTCCGCGACCAGGACGAGGCGCTCGCGTTCTTCGTGGACGCCCTCGGCTTCGTCGTGCGGCAGGACGAGGCGAACGCGTCCGGCGGGCGCCGCGTCGTCGTCGGCCCGGCGGACGGTGGCACCGGGCTGGTCCTGGCCGTGTCGGACGCCGCGGGCGACCAGGCGTCGGGCAAGGTCGCCTTCTTCCTGGAGACCGACGACTTCGCCGCCCAGCACGCCCGGATGGCGGCGGCGGGCGTGCGGTTCCGCGAGGAGCCGCGCCACGAGGAGTACGGCACGGTGGCGGTCTTCGAGGACCTGTACGGCATGCCGTGGGACCTGATCGAGCCGCCGCGCTGAGGGTACGGGTACCGGCGGCCCGGGACGCGTTCCCGGGCCGCCGGCGCCTGAGGGTGTCAGCCGCAGTGCTCGAACGGGCTGGTGTAGGCGGTGCCGCCCACCGAGCCGCCCCACTTGACGCAGGTGCCGGGTGCGGAGCGCTTGACCGGCCCGGCGTAGTAGGAGAAGTTCCCCGAGTCCGTGGTGCGGCTCGCGCCCTGGGGTTCGAGGAACGCCGACACCGCGGTCGGGGTGCCGAGGTTGGTGGACTTCAGCGTCACCACGCAGTTGTTGCCGTTGCTCGCGTTGTAGAGCAGGTAGGTGCGGCCCACCGAGCCGAGCGCCGCGGAGTCGATCACGGAGAAGGCGCTGCCGCAGACCTCCTGCGGGGTGTACGGGTTGCTCGAGCCGCCGCAGCCGTTGGTGCTGGTGACCGCCTTCTTCTGGCCGAGGGAGACGGTCACGCCGTCGACGGTCGGGGAGGTGTCGACCACCCCGGAGGAGCTGCGCTGCTCGTAGTGCAGGTGCGGGGCCGAAGATCCGCCCGTGGAGCCGACCGTGCCGATCACGGTGCCCCGGCTGACCGACATGGTCTGGCCGGGTGCCCGCACCATGGTGGCCAGGTGGGCGTAGCGCGTGCGGGTGCCGTCGCTGTGCACGATCTGCACCCACTTGCCGTAGCTGGTGCTGCCCTCGTCGTCGAAGGTGGCGGTGCCGGCCGCCGTGGCCCGGACGTTCTCGCCGCCGACGGCGTCACCGTCGTAGCTCTGCCAGTCGATGGACCCGGACGGGTTGTGCCCGCCGGACCAGTTGTTGGCGTAGAAGGTCTTGCCGCAGCTGAACGGCGAGCGGTGGGCCGTCGCGAGCGGGACGACGGCGTCGGGCGCGACGACCGACGCCGTCGCGGTCGCCGCCGGCGTGGCGGCCAGGGTGAACGCGGCCAGTGCCGCGAGCGCCCAGTGCCGTGCCATCAACCGGCGTGCCGTCCGGCGGCGGGTCGGGGAGCTGTGGATCGGGGAGATGCCTGACATGGTGCCCTCCATCCTCGGTCTGACTCTTGGTCTGACGCGCGAAGGCTGGCACGTCGCGGCGGTCCGCGCCCATGGGGAGTCCTGCCCCTGGACGGCGGGGGCGGCAGGTGCGTGGCCGGGTCAGGGCAGCAGGCCGGCCCAGCGGAGCGCGACGTCGACCAGGGTGACGCGGTCCAGCGCGGCGACCTCGGCCGGGGTGTGCCAGGCGACGCCGTCGGTGGAGCCGTCCTCCTCGACGCGCAGCTCGCCCCCGGTGATCCGCGCGCGGTAGACGATGCGCAGCGCGTGGCCCGGGCGCAAGGCGCCCCACCCCGCTGAGTGCGGGATCTTCGCCCTTTTTCGTGTGCCAGGAGGGCAAGTATCCCGCACTCAGCGGTGGGTCAGTCGGTCGAGCGGAGCATGGAGCGGACGCCGACCGCCAGGCCGAGGGCCGCCGTCGCGAGGGCGGCCAGCCAGCCCCAGGCGACCGCCGTCGAGGCGAGGTCGCCCGCGAAGGCGGCGCGGCCGGAGTCGACGACGTAGCGCAGCGGGTTCACCGCCGAGGCGGCCCGCATCCACGCCGGCCCGGTCTCCAGGGGCAGGAGCATGCCGGACAGCAGCATCACGGGGAACAGCACCGTCTGCTGCACCATCCAGAACATCCACTCCTGCTTGCGCACCGCCAGGGCGAGCGCGTACGACAGCGACCCGATGCCGACGCCGAGCACGGCGAGCTGGGCCAGCGTGAGCAGGGCGCCGAGCGGGTCGGGCCGCAGCCCGAACGGCAGCATCACCAGCAGCACCACGAGGGACTGGGCCACGATCGGCACCATCTCCTTCAGGGCCCGCCCCACGAGCTGTGCCGGCCGGGACAGCGGCGTGACCAGCATGCGCTCGTGCACGCCGGAGGTCAGGTCGAGCTGCAGGTTGGAGCCCGTGACCGACGTGCCGAACAGGGTGGTCATGGCCAGCACGGCGGGGACGAACCAGAGCCACACGTCCCCGCCGAGCGCCTCGCCCGCCGACCCGGCCAGCAGCGGACCGAACAGGCCGAGGAAGACGAGCGGCTGCACGAGGCCGAACAGCACCGAGAACGGGTCGCGGGCCACGGGCGCGAGCTCGCGCAGCAGGACGATCCGGGTGTCGCGCAGAAAGCTGCGCCGGGACAGCGGGCGGGCGGGGGACAGGGTCGCGGCGCTCATGCCAGGACCTCCTTCGTGGTCGTGCCGGACAGGTCGGTGGTGGGCTCGCCGGGCGGCTCGTCGCCGCCCTGTACCCCGGTCTCCCGCAGGCTGCGCCCGGTCAGGCCGAGGAAGACGTCGTCGAGCGTCGGCCGGGCGACGTCCACGCGGGTCACGGCCAGGCCCGCGGCGTCGGCCGCGCGCAGCAGGCCGGGCGTGGCGCCCGGGCCGTCCGCGGTGCGGATCTCGACCGGCCGGCCGCCGTCCGCCTCCGGCGCGCCGACCCGGACCGAGCGGGTCCCGGGGGCCCGCTCGGCGAGGGCGGCCAGGGCCGCCGCGTCGCCGGCCGCCACGCGCAGCGTGACCAGGTCGCCCGCGAGGTCGGCCTTGAGCGCGTCGGCGGTGTCGTCGGCGATGACCTGACCGTGGTCGACGACGATCACCCGCTCCGCGAACGTGTCCGCCTCGTCGAGGTAGTGGGTGGTGAGCACGATCGTCATGGGGTCGGCCGCCGCCGTGCGCATCCGCAGCACGTGCTCCCAGAGGTTGGCGCGGTTGTGCGGGTCCAGACCCGTGGACGGCTCGTCGAGGAACAGCAGCGACGGCTCGTGGACCAGCCCCACGGCGACGTCGAGGCGGCGCCGCTGCCCGCCCGAGAGGCTGTCGACCTTGCGGTCGGCCTGCTCGGTCAGGTCGAGCGCCTCCAGCAGCTCGTCGGCGCGGCGCCGCGCGGTGCGCCGGTCGAGACCGTAGATCTCGCCCTGCGTGCGCAGCTCGTCGCGCACCACCTGGGACGCGCCGCCCGCGCCGCCCTGGCCGACGTAGCCGATGGCGGCGCGGACGCGGTCGGGGTGGGTGACGACGTCGTACCCGGCGACGGTCGCGCTGCCCGAGGTGGGCCGGGTGAGCGTGGTCAGCATGCGCAGCGTGGTGGTCTTGCCCGCGCCGTTGGGGCCGAGCACGGCCACCAGCTCGCCGGGCGCCACGTCGAGCGAGATGCCGCGCACGGCGTGGACGGTACGGGTGCGGCTCACCACGAAGTCCTTGGTGAGCGCGTCTGTGCGGATCACGGTGTCTCCTTCGGTTCCTGTTCTTCCGACGAGAGACAGCCTTCCGGGTGTAGCGGTCAGTTCCTGTCCTCTACCGCGTGCCATGCTGGATCCGTGCTCGAGACCTCCGGACGACTCCTCACCCTGCTGTCCCTGCTCCAGGCCCGCCGGGACTGGCCGGGCGCGCTCCTGGCCGACCGGCTCGGCGTCAGCCCGCGCACCGTGCGGCGCGACGTCGACCGCCTGCGCGAGCTCGGCTACCCCGTGAACGCGACCAAGGGCCCCGACGGCGGCTACCGGCTCGCCGCGGGCACCGACCTGCCGCCGCTCCTGTTCGACGACGAGCAGGCGGTCGCCGTCGCCGTGGCCCTGCGCACGGGAGCGATCCCCGGTGCGGAGGAGGGGGCGCTGCGCGCGCTGGCCACGATCCGCCAGGTGATGCCGGCCCGCCTGCGGTCCCGGCTGGACGCGCTCGAGGTGACCACGGTGCGGCGCCGGCCCGAGCGCTCGGGGGAGACGGTGGACCCGGAGACGCTGCTGACGATGGGCTCCGCGTGCCGGGCGGGCGAGGTCGTGCGGTTCGACTACGCGGGCGGCACCATGGCCGCCGTCGGCGAGGGTGAGCACGCGTTCCACCCGCCGCGGCGCGTGGAGCCGCACCACCTCGTGACGTCCGAGGGGCGCTGGTACCTCGTGGCCTTCGACCTCGACCGCGCCGACTGGCGGCTGTTCCGGGTGGACCGGATGACGCTCAGGTCCGGCACCGGGCCCCGGTTCACGCCCCGGCAGGTGCCGGGCGGTGACGTGGCGGCGTTCGTGGCCGAGCGGATCAGCGGGTCCTGGCCGTCGCCGGTGCGGGGCGAGATGGTGCTGCACGCGCGCGCCGTCGACGTGGCGCGGTGGATCGGGGCGGACGGGCTGTGCGAGCCGCTGCCCGACGTCGACGGCGCGCCCCGGTGCCGCGTGGTGCTCGGCTCGTGGTCCTGGGGCGGCCTGGCCGGGCGGCTCGGCGGCTTCGACGCGCCGTTCGAGGTGGTGGGCCCGCCCGAGCTCGTCGCGGCCACGCGCGAGCTGGCCGGCCGGTACGCGGCGGCGGTGCCGCACGGCGGCTGACCTGGGAACCGGTAGGTTGAGGGCCGTCCCGGCCCGACGTCCCCCGAAGAGAGCGCGCATGACGAACCTGACCGGCTTCAGCGAGACCGAGCTCGACCAGATCCTCGACGCCCCCGGCGCGGTGCTCAAGGCCGCCACGCTGGCCGACGGTCAGCCCGGTGGGCTGCGGTTCCTGCTGGAGACCGCGGCCGGCGCCCGGGTGTTCCGCGAGGCGCAGGAGCACGAGAACGACTTCGTCCGCGCCGTGTCGGTCGCGCTGCGCGACCGCGTGCGGGCGAAGGAGGCGGCGGCTGCCGAGGTGCGCGCGGACCCCGCGGCGGCGGTCGGGGTGGCGGCCGCCGCGGCCGCCACCGAGGAGGCGGCGCGCGTGGGCGCGCAGCCCGACCCGGAGGGCGCGGCGGACCAGGCGGTCGAGCTGACCGCGGCCGCCGTCACGCTGCTGCGCGGTCGCGTGCCTGACGCGGACCTGGCCGCGTACGGCGAGTGGCTCCTGCGGATCGCCGGCCGGGTGGCCGGGGCGACCCGCTCGCGCACGGGCGGCCTGTTCAGCAAGCGGGTCAAGCTCTCCGTGGACGAGCAGGCCTACCTGGACCGGCTGGCGGCCGCGGTCGCGGGCTGAGTCGTCCGGACGCCGCCCGGACGCCGCCCGGACGCCGGCTCCGTCAGGCGCGGTCGCGGGCGTACTCCAGCTCCGGGCGGCCGCGCGTGCCGTAGCGCGGCGCCCGGGTGGCGATGCCCTGGTCGGCCAGGAACTCCAGGTAGCGGCGGGCGGTGATGCGGGCCAGGTGCAGCGCGTCGGCCACCTCGCTCGCCGAGAGCGCCCCCGGCTGCCGCGCGAGCAGGTCCGAGACGGCGTCCAGCGTGTCCTGGGACAGCCCCTTGGGCAGGCCCGCGGCGTTGGAGGTCCGCAGCGCCGCGAACGCGGTGTCCACCTCGCGCTGGCTGAGCGTCGAGACGGGTGAGCGCATCTGCTCGAAGTAGGTGCGGTACGCGCCGAGCTTCTCCGCGAACAGCCCGAACACGAACGGCTTGATGAGGTACTGCACCACGCCGACCGCCACCGCCTCGCGCACCACCTCCAGCTCGCGGGCGGCGGTCACGGCGATCACGTCGACCACCAGCCCCGCGGCGCGCAGCTGACGGCACAGCACCAGGCCGTGCCGGTCGGGCAGGTTCATGTCCAGCAGGAGGAGGTGCACCTCCTGGCCCGCGGCCCGGGCGTCGCGCAGGGCGCGGACCGTGTCGCTCGCGGTGTGCACCACCCCGGCCAGCTCGAACCCGGCCACCCGGCGCACGTACTCGCCGTGGGCCGCGGCGGTGCGGTGGTCGTCCTCGACGACCAGGACCCGGATCACGCGCGGCCCCCGGCGTCAGGGGCGAGCGCGGCGGTCGGGGACGACGAGGGGGACGACGACGGCGCCGCGGCGGGCCGGGGGAGCGTGACCGTGAAGACGGCGCCGGCGTGCGCGCCGTCCGACACCTCGACGTCCCCGCCGAGGCTCTCGACCACCTGCCGCACGAGCGCCAGCCCGTAGCCGCGCCCGCCGGCCGCGGCGTCCTTGGTGCTCCAGCCCTGCTCGAAGATGCGCTCGGCGTGCGCGGCGTCGATGCCGTGCCCGCTGTCGGAGACCTGGAACACGAGCGCCCCGTCGTCGCCCGTGGCGAGGTACACCTCGACCCAGGCGTCCCCCGGGCCCGCGTCGCCGTCCCCGGCCTCCAGGGCTCGCGCGGCCGCCGCGTCGATGCCGTTGTCGATCAGGTTGCCCAGGATCGTGACCACGTCGACGGGCTCCAGCCAGTGGGTGCCCGGCGCCAGGTGCGTCTCGAAGTGCATCTCGACGGCCCGCTCGTGGGCCTGCGCGGCCTTGCCCAGCACCAGCGCGGCGATCACGGGCTCCTCGATGGCCTGCACCACACGGTCGGTCAGCCGCTGGCCCAGGTCGCGCTCCCCGGCCACGAAGCGCAGGGCCTCGTCGCTGCGGCCCAGCTCGATGAGGGTGGCGATGGTGTGCAGGCGGTTGCTGAAGTCGTGCGTCTGGGCGCGCAGCGCCTCGGAGATGGTCCGCACCGAGGACAGCTCGCCGGTGACCCGCTGCAGCTCGGTGCGGTCGCGCAGCGAGACCACCTCGCCCACGCCCCGGCCACGCGTCGCGGCCGCCTCCCGCCCCACGAGCAGCACGCGGTCGCCCACGCGGACCGGGCCCTCGGGGGCCGTACCGGCCAGCAGGTCGCGCACCGCGGGGGACAGGCGCGGGTCGGCGACGGCGAACGGCGCCGCGAGGTCGGTCGCGCCCAGCAGCCGCAGCGCCTCGTCGTTGGCCAGCACCACGGTGCCGCCCTCGATGAGCAGCATGCCCTCCTCCACGGAGTGCAGCACCGCCTCGTGCGCGGCGAACAGGTGCGCCAGCTCGTCCGGCCCCCTGGAGTCCGTGATCCGGTCCAGGCGGCGGGCGAGCAGCGTCGCGGCGACGGCGCCCGCCCCGAACGCGAGCAGCGTGGCGACGCCGACCACGACCAGGCGCGGCACGATGCTGTCCCACAGCCGGTCGAGCGTCACGCCGGCCGACACCAGGCCCACGACCTCGCCGTCGTCCGTCACCACGGGCACCACGGCGCGCACCGAGGGGCCGAGCGTGCCGTCGTAGACCTCGGTGAACGACTCGCCGCGCAGCGCGGGCGCCGTCGTGCCCACGAACGGGCGGCCGATCTGCCACGCGTTGCGGTGCGTGTACCGGGTGCGGTCGGTGTCCATGACGGTCAGGTAGTCGATCTCCGTGGTGCCCATGACGCGTTCCGCGTACGGCTGCAGCAGCGCCGAGGCCGCCTCGACCGAGCCGTCCCGGTCGCGGGCGGCGTCGGCGTGCGCGCGGGCCACCGTGTCGATGACCAGCGACTCCGCGGCCACCGTCGCGGCCAGGTCGGTGCTCTCGGTGGCGGCATGGGTCTCGGCCGACGACCGGGCGTCCAGCGCCAGCAGACCGAACACGACCACCGCGCCCGCGAACAGCAGCGCCGTGTGCACGGCGAGGAACCACCTCGCGATACTCGCACCCCGACGCTGCGCCACCGACCCATTGTGGCCCCCCGCGCCGAGCGGTCGAGAACGGCCGAGAGCACGAGCCGTCGAGAACACTATGTACGCAATAGGGGGTTGCCGGCGGCGGCCCAGCACCCTGGTGCCTGACCACACAGCGTTGTGAGAGGAAACCATCATGGCTGTCACGCAGCCCGCCGCCGGGACCACCCCGCGCCGCCGGCTCGACAAGAGTCACTACCTGTACATCGCGGTGATCGTGGCCGTGGTGGCCGGCGTCGTCGTGGGCCTGGCGTCGCCCGAGACCGGGGTGGCGCTCAAGCCGCTGGGCACCGGCTTCGTCGCCCTCATCAAGATGATGATCTCCCCGGTCATCTTCTGCACCATCGTGCTCGGCATCGGTTCCATCGCCAAGGCGGCCACCGTGGGCCGTGTCGGCGGCCTCGCGCTGCTGTACTTCCTCGTCATGTCCACGTTCGCTCTGGTGATCGGCCTGGTCGTGGGCAACGTGCTGCACCCGGGCGAGGGTCTGTCGATCGCGGGTGCCACCTACGAGGCCGAGGGCGAGGCGGAGTCCCTGGTCGACTTCGCGCTCGGCATCATCCCCACCACGCTCGTCTCGCCGCTCACCGGCGACTCCGTGCTGCAGACCCTGTTCGTCGCGCTCCTGGTCGGGTTCGCCATCCAGCAGCTCGGTGCCCGCGGCAAGCCCGCCCTGGACGCCGTCCGCGTCATCCAGGCGATCGTCTTCCGCGTGCTGACGATGATCCTGTGGGTCGCGCCCGTCGGAGCCTTCGGCGCCATCGCCGGCGTGGTCGGCGAGACCGGGTGGGGCGCCGTCGTCGCCCTCGGCACCCTGATGCTCGGCTTCTACGTGACCTGCATCCTGTTCATCGCGATCGTGCTGGGCGCCGTGCTCTGGTTCGTGGCGCGGGTCAACATCTTCTCGCTCATGAAGTACCTGGCCCGCGAGTACCTGCTCATCGTCAGCACCTCCTCGTCGGAGGCCGCCCTGCCGCGCCTGATCTCCAAGATGGAGCACCTGGGCGTCTCCAAGCCGGTCGTCGGCATCACCGTGCCCACCGGCTACTCGTTCAACCTCGACGGCACCGCGATCTACCTCACCATGGCGTCGCTGTTCATCGCCTCCGCCATGGGCACACCCCTGACGATCCCCGAGCAGATCGGCATGCTCGCCTTCATGATCATCGCCTCCAAGGGCGCGGCGGGCGTCACCGGAGCGGGCCTGGCCACCCTCGCCGGCGGCCTGCAGACCTACCGTCCCGACCTGGTCGACGGCGTCGGGATCATCGTCGGCATCGACCGCTTCATGTCCGAGGCGCGCGCCCTGACCAACTTCACCGGCAACGCGGTCGCCACCGTCGTGATCGGTACGTGGACCCGCGAGATCGACCGGGACCGCGTGGGCCAGGTGCTCTCCGGCCACCTCCCGTTCGACGAGACCTCCGTCGACGACGCCCACGGTGCCGACACGCCGGGCGACACGCTCGACGAGCGCGAGACGGAATCTCGGGAGAGGGTGGTCCAGTCGGCCGCGGTATGAGACCGCGGACCAGACCTGCGGGGGTCCGGGCGCTCTGGGGGCGTCCGGACCACCGCGACAAGCTGACAGCGGTCCGGGCACTCTGGGGGCGTCCGGACCGCTGTCGTGAACAGGAGCCCACCGCGTGCACAGCCGTCGCCTGACGCACCGGGCCGCCGTGGCGGTCCTCGCCCTGACCGCCGCTCTGACCCTCGGCGCCGCGCTCGGCGGCTGTTCGGGCGGCGGTGCGGCAGCACCCGACGACACGGCGTCTGCCGTCACGGCGCCCGCGCCCGGG
Source organism: Promicromonospora thailandica (assembly GCF_024171955.1). Classification (GTDB taxonomy): domain Bacteria; phylum Actinomycetota; class Actinomycetes; order Actinomycetales; family Cellulomonadaceae; genus Promicromonospora; species Promicromonospora thailandica. Next base: position 189,394 of record NZ_JAMTCS010000013.1, read on the forward strand.
CCGCCGGACACGGGACCGGACGCCGACCCCGACGCCGACTCCGCCGTCGACGTGCGCCACGAGATCGCGGACCTCGAGGCCCGGTACGACGCCGTCGTCGGCCTCTACGCCCTCGACACCGGGACCGGCCGCGTCGCCGCCCACCGCGCCGACGACCGCTTCGCCTTCGCCTCGACGTACAAGGCGCTCGCGGCCGGCGCGCTCCTGGAGCGGGACGGGACGGCCGGCCTCGACCGCGTGGTCACGTACACCGCCGACGACCTCGTGCCGTACTCGCCCGTCGCGGAGCGGCACGTGACCGACGGCCTGACGGTGCGCCAGGTGATCGACGCCGCCGTCCGCGAGAGTGACAACACCGCAGGCAACCTGCTGTTCGACGCGCTCGGTGGGCCCGCGGGCCTCCAGGCCGCGCTGCGGGCCGCCGGGGACGGCGCCACCGTGTCGGCGCGGCCGGAGCCGGACCTCAACGACGTGCCGGCGGGCGACGAGCGCGACACGAGCACACCGCGCGCCCTCGCCGAGGACCTGCGCGCCTACGCGCTCGGCGACCGCCTGGACGACGACGCCCGGGCCGTGCTGGTCGAGGCCCTGCGGGGGAGCACCACCGGCGACGGCACGATCCGCGCCGGCGTGCCGGACGGCTGGACGGTCGGCAGCAAGACCGGCACCTCCGCCGTCGGCACGCGGAACGACGTCGGCGTCGTGTGGCCGCCGGACGGCGACCCCGTGGTGCTGGCCGTGCTCACGCAGCTCCGGGACCGGGACGCCGAACCCGACGACGCGCTGCTGGCGCAGGTCACGGCCGTCGCCGTGCGCGCCCTCACGAGCTGATCGGCGCCCCCTTCCCCTTCGAGACCGAGGTTGCTTCGCTCTCAAGCGCCTGAGAGCGAAGCAACCTCGGTCTCGAAGGGGAAGCGGCGAGGGGAAAGCTGATCTCACGAAGATATGGACACAGCGTACACATGTGTGGTTATATGAACGCACAGTCCACTTCGAGAGGTGAGGAGCACACCATGAACACCGAGCGGGACACCGAGCAGCAGAGCACCCCCCGCGTCGCCCTCGTGACGGGCGGGACAGGTGGCATCGGTCGCGCCGTCGTCGAGCGGTTCGCCGCGGACGGCTACGCGGTCGCCGTCCACTACGCGGGCAACCAGGCCCGGGCCGACGAGCTCGTCGAGCGGATCACCGCCGCGGGCGGGCAGGCGATCGCCGTCGGCGGGGACGTGGCCGACGAGGCCGCGATGGCCGCCGCGTTCGACGCCGCCGAGGCGGCGTTCGGCGGCATCGACGTGGTCGTCAACACCGCCGGGATCATGATCCTGGGCCCGGTCGCGAGGTTCGACCTGGACGACCTCGACCGCATGCACCGCACCAACATCCGCGGGTCGTTCGTCGTGGCCCAGCAGGCCGCGCGCCGCGTGCGGCCCGGCGGCGCCATCATCGGGTTCTCGACGAGCCAGACCCGGCTGCAGCACCCGACCTACGCGCCCTACGCGGCGTCCAAGGCGGCCGTCGAGGCGCTGACCCTCGTGCTCGCGCGGGAGCTGCGCGGCAAGGGCGTGACCGTCAACGCCGTGGCCCCCGGCCCCACCGCCACGCCGCTGTTCCTCGACGGCAAGGACCAGCAGACCGTCGACACCCTCGCCCGGCTCGCCCCGCTGGAGCGCCTGGGCACGCCCGACGACGTCGCCGAGACCGTCGCGTTCCTGGCCGGCCCGGCGCGCTGGGTCAACGGGCAGACCGTGTACGTCAACGGCGGCATCGCCTGAACCCCCGGAACCACTGCAGCGAGAGGAAACCGTCATGAGCAACGTCATCCTGATCACCGGGGCCTCCTCCGGGTTCGGCGCCCTCACGGCCCGCGCCCTGGCGGACGGCGGTGACATCGTCTACGCCGGCATGCGTCAGACCGCGGGGCGCAACGCGCCGCAGGTCGAGGCCGCGGCCGCCTACTCCGCCGAGCACGGCGTGGACCTGCGCTCCGTCGAGCTCGACGTGAGCTCCCAGGAGTCGGTCGACCAGGCGGTGGCGCAGGTCGAGGCCGAGCACGGCCGCATCGACGTGCTGGTGCACAACGCGGGCCACATGATGGTGGGCCCCGCCGAGGCGTTCACGACCGAACAGCTCGCGGAGCTGTACGACGTCAACGTGCTGTCCACGCAGCGGGTCAACCGCGCTGTCCTGCCCGGCATGCGCCGGCAGGGCTCCGGCCTGGTGGTCTGGGTGTCCAGCTCCAGCGTCAAGGGCGGTACCCCGCCGTACCTGGCGCCCTACTTCGCCGCCAAGGCGGGGATGGACTCGCTCGCCGTGTCCTACGCCGGGGAGCTGGCCCGCTGGGGCGTCGAGACGACCATCGTGGTGCCGGGCTCGTTCACGCGGGGCACCAACCACTTCGCGCACGCGGGACACCCCGCCGACAGCGGGGTGGAGGCCGAGTACGAGACCCGCTACGCCGGGCTCATGGGCCAGGTGGCCGAGAAGCTCGCCGCCCTGGCGCCCGACGCCGACGCGTCGCTCGTGTCCGACGAGATCGCCCGCGTCGTCGCGCTGCCCGCGGGCACGCGGCCGTACCGGGTGCACATCGACCCGGCGAACGACGGCTCGGAGGCCGTCTCCGAGCTCGCCGACCGCACGCGCCGGGAGTTCCTGGAGCGCGTCGGCCTGGGTGACCTGGTCAGGGTCGGTGCGTGACGCCGTCCGGCGAACCGTCCCCGACCTACACTGACCGCCGGACGCCCAGGAGGAGAGTGACGTGAACAACGAGGCGACGGCCACCGCCGTCGACACGCCCCCGGCCCGGACCCGCGGCCGGGGGCGCCGCCCCGCCGACGAGGTGCGGGCCGACGTGCTGCGCGCCGTGGGCGACGTGCTGCTCGCGGAGGGCATCGCGGACCTGACGTTCGAGCGGGTCGCGCGTCTGTCGGGCGTCAGCAAGACGACCCTCTACAAGTGGTGGCCGTCCAAGGGTGCCCTGGCCCTCGACGGGTACTTCCACGCGGTGCAGGACCGACTCGCGTTCCCCGACACGGGGGACGTCCGCGCGGACCTGCTCGAGCAGCTCCACGCGTTCGTGCGCCTGATGACCACCACGCCGGGCGGGCGCATCCTGACCGAGCTGATCGGCGAGGCGCAGACGGACAAGGAGCTCGCCACGGCGTACCGGTCGCTGTACTCCTCGGAGCGCCGCCGGCTGGCCGCCGAGCGCCTGCGGTCCGCCCAGGAGGCGGGCCAGCTGCGGGACGACGTCGACGTGCAGGTGGTCGTCGACCAGCTCTGGGGCGCGGTCTACCACCGGCTGCTGGTGCCGGACGAGCCGGTCACCGGCGCATTCGTGGAAGCCCTGGTGGGCAACCTGCTGGGTGGCATCTCCTCGGATTGATAACATCGCCACATGGCGATGAGAAACGAGACGGACGATGCCGGGCTGGTCGTGGCGGCCTGCCTGTTCCACGGGTTCTCCGACCCGTCCCGGCTCGCGATCCTGCGCCACCTGGCGCTGGGGGAGCACCGCGTCGTCGACCTGACGCGGCACCTCGGCCTCGCGCAGTCGACCGTCTCGAAGCACCTCGCCTGCCTGCGGGACTGCGGTCTGGTCGAGTCCCGGCCCCAGGGCCGGGCATCGATGTTCTCGCTGGCGCACCCCGGGGCGACGCTCGCGGTGCTGGAGTCGGCCGAGCGGCTGCTCGCGCTGACCGGCGACGCCGTCGCACTGTGCCCCGTGTACGGCGTCGGTGGCTCGGCCGCCCATGCGGAGCCGGGCGCCGTGGCGGATCCTGTGGTCGTGGGCATCGCGGCGGGAGGTAGCTGAGCCATGGCCGATCACCAGCACGGCGGGCATGGCGGTGGGCACAGCCACCATGGTTCGGGCGACGGCGGCAACCGCCGTCGGCTCGCGGTCGCGTTCGGGATCACGGCGGCCGTCTTCCTGGCCCAGGCGGTCGGTGCGCTGCTCACCGGCAGCCTCGCGCTGCTGGTCGACACCGCGCACATGCTGACCGACGTCGCCGGGCTGGGCATCGCGCTGCTCGCCGCGTCGCTCGCGCTGCGGGCGCCGTCGCCCCGCCGCACCTGGGGTTTCCGGCGGGCCGAGATCCTGGCCGCGCTCGCGCAGGCCGCCGTGCTGCTGGCCGTGGGTGTCTACGCCCTGTTCGAGGGTGTGAGCCGCCTCGTGGGGCCGGCGCAGGCGCCCGGCCCTGGCCTGCTGGTGTTCGGTGTGGTGGGTCTGGCGGGCAACATCGTGGCGCTGCTGGTGCTGGCGGGCGGCCGGTCGGCGTCGTTCAACCTGCGGGCCGCGTTCCTGGAGGTCGTGAACGACGCCCTCGGGTCGGTGGCGGTGATCGTCGCGGCGGTCGTGATCGCCACCACGGGCTGGCAGCGGGCCGACGCCGTGGCGGGCCTCGTCATCGCCGTGCTCATCCTGCCGCGCGCCGCGCGCCTCCTGGTGGACTCCGCGAACGTGCTGCTGGAGGCCACGCCGCCCGGCATCGACCTGGAGCAGGTGCGCGCCCGGCTGCTGGAGGTCGAGAACGTGGAGTCGGTCCACGACCTGCACGCGTCGCTCGTGGCCACGGGCCTGCCGGTGATCAGCGCGCACGTCGTGGTGCGTGACGCCTGCTTCCGTGACGGGCACGCCCCGCCCGTGCTCGACGCCCTGCAGCGCTGCGTGGCCACGCAGTTCGCAGTGTCCGTCGAGCACTCCACGTTCCAGCTCGAGCCCGCCGAGCACGCCCGGCACGAGGCGCCGACGCACGCCTGAGCCGTCCGGCCCTCAGGGGTCGCCGACCGGCCCGACCAGGCGCTCGACCAGGTAGCGCCAGCCCTGCTCGAGGCGTGCGGTCGGAGGCGGGTCGTCCGGCGCGTGCTCGCCGAACACCTGGAGCATCATCGGGCCGTCCAGTGCGTGCGTGAGCTGGACGGCGAGCACGTCGACGTCGACACCCGTCAGGCCCGCCTCCCGCAGCAGCACCCGGATGTGGATCGCGGACAGCGGCCGGCGGGCGCCGGGCTCCTGGCGGCCGTCCAGCGTGGCGCGCGCGACGGCCTGGTTCCGGGCCAGGAACCGGATGCGTGCGATGCCGTAGGCCAGCAGCCGGTCGGCGGGCGGGGCGCCCGGGCCGAGCGGCGGCGGGCCGCTGAGCACCTCCCGCTGCAGGTCGCGCTCGCTGTCGTCGAGCAGGGCCTGGAAGATGCCCGCCCGGCTGCCGAAGCGCCGGAACACCGTGCCCTTGCCGAGGCCCGAGCGCTCCGCGAGCAGGTCCATCGTGAGCAGCCCGGGTCCGCCCTCGGCGAGCAGGGTGCGCGCGGTGTCGAGCAGCACCTGGCGGTTGCGTGCGGCGTCGGCCCGCTCGGGCCGGGGTCTGCCCCACGTCAGGTCGCTGGTCACACGAGGGATGCTACCGCCGGAGGCGTAAGCGGGGTAAAGTCCGGTTGGTCGGCCGTGGTGGTCGACGCAGGCCGGAGGAGGATCAGATGGCGGACCAGAACGACATGAACTCGATGATCATCGAGGCGTACCGGGCCAACGCGGGCGTGCTCGGCGAGGACGTCGCGGGCGGGCACTTCGTGGGCAAGCGCCTGGTGCTGCTGCACCACGTGGGCCGCGTGAGCGGCACGGAACGGATCGCGCCGCTGGTGGCCGCGACCGACGGCGACGCCTACCTCGTGGCGGGCTCGATGGGCGGCGCGCCCAAGGATCCCGACTGGGTGGCGAACGTCGAGGACGGGCCCGAGGAGCTGACCATCGAGGTCGGTGACCAGACCCTCCGCGCCCGGGCCACCGTGGTGCGCGGGCCGTCCCCGGAGTGGGAGCGCCTGTACGGGATCTGGGCCGAGTACTGGCCGGACGCCAAGGAGTACGAGACCCACACGGACCGTAAGTTCCCGGTGGTCCGGCTCGAGCCGGTGGCCTGACGCCGGGCGGGCGTCACCGCAGGTCGAGCGACCGCACGAACGCCCGCACGCGCGCCGCCATCTCCTGAGGCACCTCGCCGACCGTGAAGTGGCCGCCCTCCTCGAGGCGGTCGAAGGTACGCAGGTCGAGGTAGTGGCGGCGCGCGAGCGACTCCGGGTACGTGGCCTCGTGCCGCTGGACGAGCACCGCCGCGGGCACCGCCGTCGGCGGGATCGGGTCGGGCTGGTCGGCGCCCTCGTAGTAGGGCCGGAACGACGTCGCGATCGTCCGGGTGGCCCAGTAGATCGTCGCCTCCGTCAGGATGCGGTCCCGCGAGATGCGGCGTTCGACGGCGCGCGGGTCGCCGGGCGGGGTGTCGCTCCACTCGACGAGCTTCTCGGTGAGCCAGGCCAGCAGACCGGCCGGGGAGTCGTCGAGCGCGGCCGCGAGCGTGTCGGGCCGGGTCGCCTGCACGTGGCCGTAGGCGCCGTCGGTCAGGTGCTTCGCGGCGATGCCGTCGAAGAACGCCCTGACCTCGGGGTCGGTGATCTCCGCGCGCTCCTGGGTCGTGGGGAAGTGCGCGTGCGTCGCGACGATGCCCGCGACGTGCTCCGGGTACCGGGCGGCGATCAGGTCGCTGACGTTGGCCGTCACGTCCTCGCCGTAGGTGACGTACCGCGCGTACCCGAGCACGTCGGTCATGAGGGCGTGCATGGTGGCGGCCAGCCGCTTCTCCGTCATGGGGCCGTCCGGGTACGGCTCCGAGAACCCGAACCCGGGCAGGCTCACGACCACGACGTCCAGGTCGGGCAGCAGGTCGGCGAAGTCCAGCTGGAGCGCGAAGGTGTGCGGCCACCCGTGCATCACGAGGAGGGCCGGTGCGCCGGGCCTCCCGGAGCGCAGGTGGACGACGTGCAGGTCCACGCCGTCGACCCGGGCCAGGAGCTGCGGGTGCTCGTTGAGCCAGGCCTCCCGCGCGCGCCAGTCCCAGTGCGCCCACGTGTCCACGAGCTCGCGCAGGTAGTCGGCGGTCATGCCCGACGGCGGACGCCGCGGCGAGTCGTCCGGGATCCGGCTGCGCGCCAGGCGCTCCCGCAGGTCGGTCAGGACCTCGTCGGGGACGTGGATGGTGAAGGGCCGCGGTGCGCTCATGGGACGACCGTAGGCGGGGTCACTGACACTGCCGCGGCGGGCTCGCCCCAGCCCGGCAGCACCAGCGTGCGGACCGGCTCCTGGTTCCCGGCGCGGTCGGTCGACGTGTACTCGATGACCTGCGGCTCGTCGGACAGCGCCCGGGTGAACGGCTCGGCGAAGGTGGCCCAGAACGTGTCCGGGCCCTTCCAGCGGATGCTGTCCACGCCCGAGACGTCGTCGGCGGCGCTGAGGCTGATCTCCACGCCGCGCGCGCCGAGGCGCCGCACCGTCGCGGTGGTGACCGGCGGCCGGGTGTCCACGCTGACCTCGCGCACCACGCGGCGCTCCCGGCCCGAGGAGTCCACGGCGCGCGCCGTCACGGTGTGCACGCCGTCGGCCAGCACCAGCGGCCCGGCCCCCGCGGGCGTCCAGGGCGCCTCGCCGACACGGACCTCGACCGCGGTCTGCCCGGCGTCCGCCCGCGCCGAGACCGTGAGGGCCACGGGCCGCAGGTGCCAGCCCGAGACGGCGGGCGCCTCCGCCGGGACGATCGCCACCCGGGGTGCCGAACCGGTGTGGGCCGCCTCCGGAGCGCGTGCCAGGAGCGCGGCCTCCTCGCCCGCGGGCGCCCCGGGTGCGGCGGGCCCGCCCGCGCGCCCGACGTCGCACCGCGCCGCCGCCACCAGCACCCGGCGCGCCTCGTCCCCGCCGAGCAGCCCCAGCCCGGCGAACTCGTGCGTCACACGCAGCACCGCCTCGAGGAACGCCGGGCGGTCCGCGAACCCGCCGTCCGACCAGACCGTGTCGAGGAACGTGCGCCCGTCCGGTCGTGCCACGTCCGGGACCCCGGAGTCGGCCGCCGGGTCCGCCCCGGCGAACGCGATCGTCGCGTCCGAGCGGCGCAGGTACAGGTGGTACCGCTCGTCGGACCCGGACCAGGCGGGCTCCAGGACGAGGTCGCCCAGGTGCCACGTCCCGCCGTCACCCGGAACCAGCGGGGCGTCGAGCGTCCCGTCCAGCCGCCGCCAGGCCGCCGTGGCGACCGGCAGCCACGTCGTGGCGGCGCTGCGCGCCAGCAGCACGGTCGGCCCGAGCTCCAGGGAGACCACCGAGGGGTCGTCCGGCGTCGCGACCTCGCGCAGCGTGAGCGGCAGGTCGATCTCGACGACGGTCCCGGGGCGCCAGTCGCGGCGCAGCACCAGGTATGCGCCGTCGGTCCCGTCGTCGGGCCCAGCCGTCTGCGCCTCGCCGTCCACGCGCACGACGGCGCCGGACGTGACCCAGCCCGGGACCCGCAGGCGCAGCTCGAGGTCGCCCGTGACGTCGACCCGGATCCGGCTGCCGCCCTCCAGCGGGTAGCGGGTGTCCTGGGTCAGGCGCACGCCGGCGTCGGGCCACCGCAGCGTGGAGGCCACGTACTGGTTCACCCACACCACCCGGGGCGTGCCCGGCGCGGACCGGAAGTACACCGCGTCCTGGTACCGCACGTGGTTCTCGAGCCCGGTGCCGCCGCAGCACGTGCCCACGTTGTCGTACTCGCGCAGCGCCCCCGGGTGCACGGGGAACATGTAGGTCACCTCGGGGGAGTCGTCGGAGGTGACGTCGCGGCGCGAGCCGAGGACCTGGTTGGTCAGGGCGCGCTCGGCGTAGTCGGCGTAGCGCGGGTCGCCGGTGCGCTCGAACAGCGCACGAGCGATCTTGACCATGTTGGAGGTCACGCACGTCTCGGCGTTCCGGGTGCCGATGTCGCCCGCGACCACGCCCGCCGGGCCCCACAGCTCGTTCTCGCCCGAGCCGCCGTGCGCGTACGTACGGCCCGGCACGAGCATGTCCCAGAGGTGCACGACGGCGTCCCGGTACCGGTCCTCGCCCGTCAGGTCGGCGAGCGCGAGGTAGCCCAGGAGCGTCGCGGCGTGCTGGTTGGCGTGCATGCCGTCCAGGACGTCCCGGCCGGCGGCCGCGGCGTCGAGCAGGGGGTCCAGGTCGAACAGGCGGGCCGTGCCCACGAAGGCGCGGTCGCCCGTGAGCACGGCGAGGTCGCACAGCACCTCGTTCATGCCGCCGGTCTCGCCCGCGATGTACAGCGACCACATGCGGGCGCGCTGCTCGGCGGGCACCACCGACAGCCGCGCGTGCACCCAGCGCCCCATCGCGGCGGCGACCTCCAGCGCCCGGGCCGACCCGGTGTGCCGGTGCGCGTCGAGCAGCCCGGCCATGATCTTGTGGCACGTGTAGTACGGGGCCCAGATCTCGCCGTAGGGCGCCAGGCCCTCCAGCCGGGAGAACTGCCACTCGCCGTAGGCGGCCAGGAAGCCCGGGTGGCTGTACCGGCCGGTGGCCGCGAGCGCCGCCTGCACCTCGGCGAGCCCGTCGACGAGGGCGTCGACCTTGCCGCGCAGGAGGGTGCGGTCCGCGGGGTCGGGCGCGCCGGCGGCCGCGAGCGCGAGCATGGACAGGAAGTGTCCCGCGTAGTGCCCGCGCAGCAGGTTGGCGGTGGGCGCGGCCTCGCGGCCGGGGTAGTCGTCGGGTCCCCAGGCGTCCTCGTCGGGGTGGCCGAGGTCCTCCCAGCCGCCGGGCGGGAGAGCGCCGCGGGTGTCGAGGCCGGCGTTGACGCGGAAGACGGCGAGCAGCCGGTCGACGGGGTAGACGCGCGCCAGGTGCAGCATCTGGTCGCGTGCCCGCGTGAAGACCGACTCGTGCAGCTCGACGGCGTCGAGGGTGAACGGTTCGGGCAGGGTCTCAGCCACCGATGCGCTCCTTCGTCCACTCCTCGACGCCGGCCGCGTCGATGGGCAGGGCGCCGGAGAGCACCTCGGCGCCGTCGGCGGTGACGAGCAGGTCGTCCTCGAGCCGGACGCCGACGCCGCGCAGCTCGGGCGGCACGGTCTCGTCGTGGGCGTGGAAGTAGAGGCCGGGCTCGACGGTCATCACCACGCCGGGCACCAGGGCGGCGCCCTGGTAGGTGTCGTAGTCGGAGTGGGCGCAGTCGTGCACGTCCAGCCCGAGGTGGTGGCCGATGCCGCAGACCAGCCAGCGCCGGTGCTGCTGCCCGCCGGGGGAGAGGGCCTCGTCCACGGAGACGTCGAGCAGGCCCCAGTCGTGCAGGCCCGTCGCGATCACCTCCATGGCCGCGAAGTGGAAGTCGAGGTACTCCACGCCGGGGCGCACCTGCGCCATGCCGGCGCGGTGCGCCGCCTCGACCAGGTCGTGCACCTGCCGCTGCACGGGGCTGAACGTGCCGGACGGCGGGATGGTGCGCGTCACGTCGGCGGTGTACAGGGTGTTCGCCTCGACGCCCATGTCGAGCAGCAGCGGCAGGTCGGGCAGCACCGGCCCGTCGCAGCGCACCCAGTGCAGGGTCGGGGCGTGGGGTCCCGAACCGACGATCGTCGAGTACCCCGGGCCGTTGCCGTACGTGCGCGCGTGCCGGTCGAACGTGCCCTGCAGCCACCGCTCGCCCAGCCCGTCGACGGCGCGCGGCACCTCCCGGGCCACGGCGTCGAACCCGGTCACGGTGTGGTCGATCGCCTCGCGCAGCTGCGCGACCTCCCAGTCGTCCTTGACCATCCGCAGGTCGGACAGCGCCCGGGCCAGGTCCTCGGCCGGCTTCAGGTCGTACCGGCGCACCAGGTCGCCGGGGACCGACGGCGAGGCGAGCGCGCCGTCCAGCCGGTCCAGGACGGCGTCGAGCGCGGACACGGGCTCCACCGCGATGCCGAACGCCTCGGCCCACGCGGCCAGGTCGGGCGACGGCCCCACCCAGAGCTCGCCGTACGCGGCGTCGCCGAAGAACGCGCTCCCGCCGGGCCGGGCGGGCGGCGGCAGGTACAGGGTCGCGTCGTGGCCGTCGCCCGCGGCCCGGAGCACCAGCACGCCGTCCTCGGCCTGCGTGCCCGTGAGCCACACGAAGTCGCTGTCGGCCCGGAACCCGTACATCGCGTCGCCGTTGCGCAGCGGTGCGCGCCCGGCGGCCACGACGACGTCGTGCCCGCGCAGCCGCTCCGACAGGCGGCGGCGGTGGTCCGCGGCCGCCTCCGGCGCCCCGGGCGTCACCGGGACGACGACGTCCGGCGCGCCCCAGCCGCGCGCCATGTGCGCGGTGAACGCCGCGCTCTCGGTCAGGCGCGGCGCACGCGTGCCCGCGTACGGGGGCCGGCCGGGGGTGGTGCTCGTGCTCATCGGATCTCTCCTCCTCGGTCGCGGACCAGCTCGCGCAGGCGCTCCAGCACGCGTGCGTCGCCGATCCCGTCGTGCTCGTACTCGTTGGTGACCCAGGCCTGCGCCGACCCGACGCGCGACAGCGTGTCGAGCTGCAGGCCGGAGTCCACGAACATGTCGTCGTGGTAGACCACCGCCGCCAGCGGCACCTCGTTGGCCGCCAGCCGGTCCAGGTCGTACAGCGGCGACCACTCCTGGCGCGCCGCCAGCTCGTGCACTGCGCCCGCGAACGGGCGCAGCAGCCGGATCTCGTCGAACATCCACGGGAACGCCATCTCGCCCGTGAACAGCAGCGGGCGCCGGTCCGGGCCGAACTCCGGGCGCCGGTCGCGCTCGGCCTGCGCCGCCCAGCCCGTCGGCCCGTTGCCGCCGTGCCCGTAGATCGACTCCTGCAGCGTCCAGAACAGCGGCCCGTCCGCCTGCGCGGTGCGGACCATCACCTCCTGCAGGAACCCCGCCGACAGCCGGCCCGGCCGCACGAACGCCTTCTCCAGCAGCCAGTGCAGCCGCTCCGGACCCGGCTTCATGCCCAGGTCGATGCCCACCGACTGGAACCGGTGCACCGTCAGCAGGTCGCCGTCGGGCAGCCGGACGTCGCCCTGCGCGAGCCGGTCCGCCACGGCCGCCACCACCTCCACGTCGCCCGGGTAGCGCCGGTAGAGCTCCGCCGTCTTCCCGGCCACCCGGCCGAACGTGCGCCGGTACACCTCCGCGGCGTCCGGCGGCGTGCCCGGGATGCCGCCCGCCACGTAGCACGCACGCAGCGCCTCCGGCGCGAACGACAGGTACGTCAGCGTGATCCACCCGCCGAAGCTCTGCGCCAGCGTGCTCCACGGCCGTCCGCCGTACACCGCACGGCGCACGTCCTCCAGGTCCGCGACGATCGAGTCAGCGCGGTAGCACGCCAGCAGGTCGGCACCCGCGCGCGCGTCCAGGCTCGCCAGCACCTCCCCGTCCAGCGGGTCGCTGCCGCCCGTGCCGCGCTGGTCCACCAGCACCACACGGTGGTGCCGCAGCGCCACGTCCAGCCAGCCGTCCCGCCGCAGCGGCCGCGGGTTCGCCCCGCCCGGCCCGCCCTGCAGGTACACCAGCAGGGGCAGCTCCTCGTCGTCCCGGCGGGCCGGGTCCACGAGCTCGCGCACCAGCAGCGACACCTCGCCCGGCAGCCTCCCCGACCGGTCCAGCGGCACGGTCAGGCGGCGCTCGCGGACGCCGATGCCGGGGAGCAGGGAGGTGGCCCAGGCGGTGTCGGGAGCGGTACTCATGACGTCGCTCCTGTCCGTGCCGCGGCGTTGCGCCGCCGCTGGGCCTCCCACTCGGGCCGGATGCGCGGCACGGCGGCGAGCAGCGTGCGCGTGTACTCGTGCCGCGGGTCGCCGAAGACGGCGTCGCGGTCGCCCTCCTCGACGATGCGGCCCTGGGTCATCACCGCGACCCGCGTGGCGATCTGCCGCACCACCGCCAGGTCGTGCGCGATGAACAGGTAGGTCAGGCCCTCCTCGCGCTGCAGGTCGCGCAGCAGGTTGATCACCTGGGCCTGGACCGACACGTCCAGGGCCGAGACCGCCTCGTCGCACACGATCAGGCGGGGCCCGACGGCGAGCGCCCGGGCGATGCCGATGCGCTGCGCCTGCCCGCCCGAGAACTGCGCCGGGTACTTCTGCGAGTGGTCGGGGTCCAGCCCCACGCGCTCCATGAGAGCCTGCGTGAACGCGCGCGCCCCGCCCGGGACGGGGCGCTGCTGGTAGAGCAGCGGCGCGGTGACGATGCGCTCGACGGTGTGCCGCGGGTTGAGCGAGGAGTACGGGTCCTGGAAGACGACCTGCACGTCGCCGCGGAACCTCCGCAGTGCCGACCCGCTCAGCCGGGTGACGTCCTCGCCGTCGAGCTCGACGGTGCCGGAGGTGGCGTCGAGCAGGCGGGCGGCCAGGCGCGCCGTCGTCGACTTGCCCGAGCCGGACTCGCCCACCAGGGCGAGCGTGTCGCCCGCGGCGATCTCGAAGCTCACGTCGTCCACGGCCGCGAACGTGTCGGGGCGGCGCAGCAGGCCGCCCGTGCCGAGCACGGGGAACTCCTTGACCAGGTGCGTGGCCCGCAGGAGTGGTTCGGTCATGCGCGGGCTCCGTCCGTCGTCGGGTCGGTCGTGGGGTCGGTCGCCCGTACGGCCCGCAGCTCGCCGATCTCGTCGTCGATGCGGGGCACGGCCGCCAGCAGGGCCCGGGTGTAGGGGTGCCGGGGGTCGGTGAAGACCTGCTCGACGGTGCCCCGCTCGACGCACCGGCCGTCCTTCATGACCACGAGGTGCTCGGTGACCTCGCTGACCACGGCCAGGTCGTGCGTGATGAGCACCAGGCCGGTGCCGGTCTCGCGCCGGATCTCCTGGAGCAGGTCGAGGATCTGCGCCTGCACGGTGACGTCGAGGGCCGTGGTGGGCTCGTCGGCGATGAGCAGCTCCGGCTCGGTGCACAGGGCCATGGCGATCATGACGCGCTGGCGCATGCCGCCGGAGAACTGGTGCGGGTAGTGGTGCACGCGCCGGGCGGCGTCGCGGATGTGCACCCGCTCCAGCGCCTCGACCGCGACCCGCCGGGCCACGCGCCGCGTGGTGCCGGGCCGGTGGGCGCGGTAGGCCTCCTCGATCTGCAGCCCCACCGTGTAGTAGGGGTTGAGGGACGAGAGCGGGTCCTGGAACACCATGGCGACGCGGTCGCCGCGCACGCGGCGCAGCTCGGCCTCCGACAGCGTGGCCAGGTCCTGGCCCGTCAGCCGCACGCTGCCCGTGCGGCGCGCGGCCCGGGGGAGCAGACCCATGATCGCCAGGCTCGTCATCGACTTGCCGGAGCCCGACTCGCCCACGATGCCCAGCGCCCCGCCGGGCTCCAGGTCGAGGTCGAGCGAGCGGACGGCGTCGAGCGGCCCGCGCGGGGTGGGAAAGGTGACCGTGAGGTCACGTACCTCGAGGAGGGTCATGCGTTCACCCGCACTCTCGGGTCGATGGCGGTGTACACGACGTCGACCACGACGTTGCCGACGACGACGAGGAACCCGGCGAGCAGCGTGACGCCCATGATGACCGGCTGGTCGTTGCGGGCGATGGAGTCGGCGGCCATCTTGCCGACGCCGTTGATGCCGAACACCGTCTCGGTGATGAGCGCCCCGCCCAGCAGCCCGGCGAAGTCCATGCCGAAGATCGTGACCACGGGGGTCAGGGCGGGCCGCAGGGCGTGCCGCCGCCACACGAGCGACGGCGGCAGGCCCTTGGCGTGTGCGGTGCGCACGTAGTTCTCGCGCAGCACGTCGAGCACGTTGGCGCGGGTCAGGCGCGTGTAGGCGGCCGCGTACCCGACGGCGAGCACGATCCACGGCATGACGAAGCTCGCGAACCACTGCCCGGGGTCGTCCGCGAACCGGACGGCCTGGGGGAACGGCAGCCACCGCAGCTGGACCACCAGCACGTACTGCAGCACGAGCGCGAGCACGTAGTTGGGGATCGACATGCTGGTCAGCGTCAGGCCGGTGGTGAACCGGTCGAGGAACGTGCCCTCCTTGACGGCGCTGAGCAGGCCGCCCAGCAGGCCCGCGAGCAGCCACAGCACGGCCGCGCCGACGGCGATCGTCGCCGAGACGGGCAGACGCTGCACGATCATGTCCCACACGGCCTGGCTGGACTGGAACGAGTAGCCCAGGCACGGCGCCGCGCAGTGGACCGCCCCGGCGCCGTCGCCGTAGGTGCGACCCACGAAGATGCCGGCGACGAACTGCGCGAACTGGGTCCAGAACGGCTGGTCCAGCCCGAGGTTGCCGCGGATCTGGTCGATCACCGCGGGGGTGCAGTTCTTGCCGCAGATCTGCACGGCGGGGTCGGGGGACAGCGCGAAGAACACGACGAACGTGAACAGGCACACCAGCAGCAGGACGACGAGCCCCGAGCCGGCGCGGGTGAGCAGGAAGCGGGGCATCAGCGACCCTCCTGGGCGTCGACGACGGCGCGCAGGCGGTCGCCGAGCACCGTGAACGAGAGCACGAGCAGGAACAGGCACGCGCCGGGGAACACGAAGTAGGCGGGGTCGACGGCGTACCACTTCACCGAGGCGGCGATCATCTGCCCCCAGCTCGGCGCGGGCGGGACCACGCCCACCCCGAGGAACGACAGCCCGGCCTCGGTGCCGATGTAGCCGGGCACGGCGAGCGTGGCCATCACGATGATGGTCGAGCGCAGGTTGGGCAGGATCTCGCGGAACACGATGCGCGTGCCGCCCGCGCCGGCGGCACGGGCCGCCTCGACGAACTCCCGCTGCGCCAGGGACATGGTCTGGCCGCGCACGATGCGGGCAAGGTACGGCCAGCCGAACACGGAGATCACCACGACCAGCAGCGCGGAGCGGTTGCTCGCCGGCAGGGCCGACAGCACCGCGATCATGAAGATGAGCGCGGGGAAGGCCATGAGGAAGTCCATGACGCGCGAGATCACCAGGTCGACCCGCCCGCCGAAGTACCCGGCCACGAGCCCGAGCGAGACGCCGAGCACCGTGGTCAGTGCGGTCGCGGACAGCGCGATGGCCATGGACACACGCGCGCCGTAGACGATCCGGGCGAAGATGTCGCGGCCGCTGCCCGGCTCGACACCGAGCCAGTGCTCCGCGCTCACACCGCCCCACGGGCCGATCGGCATGCCGCCGAGGTTCGGGTCGATGGCGGACTGGTCGAACGCGTACGGCGTCCAGCCGCTGACCGCGGTGAGCACGGGCGCGAGGACCGCGGCCAGGGTGACGAGCACGACGTAGCCGAGCGAGAGCATGGCGCCGGCGTCGCGCCGCAGGGCGTGCCAGGTCCCGCCGCCACCCGCCCGCGGGGCGCCGGCGGCTGCGGCCGCCGGCGCCTGCGGGGTGTCGTCGGTCCCGGCCTCGACGGGCTGCGCCGTCGTGAGATCGGTCGGGGACGTCATGGGGTCAGCCCTTCTCGGGGTCCTTGAGACCGACGCCGACGTAGTCGATGCCGCCCGTCGCGGCGTTCGCCGAGGCGTGCAGGCCGGTCACGTTCTCGCCCGGCAGCGACACGGTCCTGGCGACCATGAGCGGCACGACCGGCGCGAGCGCCAGGATCTCCTCGTCCAGGTCGCCCCACTCCACGTTGGCGGCGTCGATGTCCGTCATCGCCTTGATCTCGTCGATGCGGGCGTTGATCTCCGGGTCGTCGATCTGGGCGAGGTTCGAGTTGCCCTTCTCGTAGATGTTCCGGCCGTCGAACAGCGGGGGGATGAACGTCGCGGCCGACGAGGCCCAGTCCGGGCACCAGCCCGTGATGGCGGCGTCGTGCTGCTGCGACGGGGTGCCGATGGTCTCGTAGTAGGTGGCCGTGTCGATCAGGTTCAGCTCGACGGTGATGCCCACGCGCTCCAGCGCCTGCTGGACCGCCTCGCCCTGCGCCTGCATGGACTCCTGGGCGCGGATGTCGAGCGTGAGCGTGAACCCGTCGGACAGCCCGGCCTCGTCCAGCAGCTCCTGGGCGGCCTCGACGTCGCCCGTGCCGTCGGCCGACGGGTACAGGTCGAAGTCCTTGTGGCCCGCCACGGTCGAGGGCAGGATCGTCGTGGACGGCTCGCCGAGCTGCGTACCGCCGCTGGCGTTGACGATGGCGGTGCGGTCGACGGCGTAGCTGATCGCCTGGCGCACCCGGACGTCGTCGAGCGGCTTCTTCGTGGTGTTCAGGCCCATGTACGTGGTGCAGATGCCGGGCAGCTGGAGCGTGCGCTCCTGGAGCTGCGGGGTCTGCAGGCGGGGGAGCGTGGCCGGCTGCACGGTGCCGGAGATGGCGTTGACGTCGGCGCCCTGGCCGGCGATGAGCCGCTCGTCGATGGTGGCCGGGTCGAGGCCGATGGTGAACTCCCACGCGTCCGGCTTGGCGGCACGCACCTCGTCGGTGGCCGGGTCCCAGTCCGGGTTGCGCTCGAGCTGGATCGTGCTGCCCGGCACGTACTCGGCGAGGCGGTACGGCCCGGAGGCGACGATCTCGTGGATGAACTCGTCGCCCGCACCGCTGCCCTCGGGGAACGGCGTCGCGTTCACCTGGGCGACGACGGCGTCGAACTCGGGGAACGGTTCCTTGAGGTGGAAGACGATCGTCTTCTCGTCCGGGGTCTCGATGGTCGGCAGGTCGCCGCTGCGGTACGGGCCCTCGTAGTCCTCGGGGGCGTCGATGACCTGCTTGAGGTACGGGGAGCCGATGCCGACCTCCGGGTCCCACGCGCGGGAGATGCCGAACTTGACCTCGGCCGACGTGATCGGGTCGCCGCCCGCGAACGCGATCCCGTCCTTGAGGGTGTAGGTCCAGGTCAGCCCGTCGTCCGACACCTCGCCGAGGCCCTGCGCGAGGTCGGGGACGATCTCGTTCGGGTCCTCGGCCGAGCCGGGGGCCGACGTCGTGAGCTGGCGGTAGACCAGCCGGTAGAAGTTGTTGACGCCGCCGTCCCAGCCGCGGGCCGGGTCGAGGTAGGAGAAGTCGGCGTTCTGCAGCACGTGGACGGTGCCGCCCTGCGCGGGTTCGGCGGTGAAGCCGCCGTCCGCCGAGGAGGAGGCGTCCTGGCCGCCGCCGCAGGCGGCGAGGGCGAGTGTCGTGACGACGGCGACGGCTGCCGTCGCGATCCGTTGGTGCTTCACGGTGTGGCCTCTCGGTCGGTTGGTGCGGGGGTCGTGCGGGGCCCTGGTCGTCGTCGACCCGGCCGGACTTCGATATGTGATGCGTGATATGTTACTGAGACGGTACCGCAGTGTCGACGGGATGAATGTAAACGTCGCGTTTCGGCGAGATCCCGCTGATCCTGTGGGCGAAAGACCAGCGTACGGGCCCCTGCTCAGGTACCCTCTGGCGGCGTTGACGACGGGATCTCCGTCGTGTGTAATATTCTACTGTCAGAGCCTGACCCCCAGGAGAGCACCATGAGCTCAGCAACACCGACCCCCTCGGTTCGCCGCCTCGCCCCGGTGGCGAGCCTGCGCGAGCAGGTGCACCGCGCCCTCGTGGCCGCGATCGTCGCCGGCGAGCTGGAGCCGGGCGAGCTCGTGTCGGTGCCCACGCTGGCCGCCCGCTTCGACGTGTCCGCCACCCCCGTGCGCGAGGCCGTGCTGGACCTGGAGCGGCGCGGCTTCCTGGAGGCCGTGCGCAACAAGGGGTTCCGCGTCACGCGCGTCAGCGACCAGACGCTGCGGCACGTCGCCGCCGTGCGCATGGTCATCGAGCCCGTGTGGATGGAGCGGCTCGCCCGGTCGTTCCCGGTGGCGCAGCTCGGCGAGTTCCGGGCGCTCGCCGACGAGATCGTCGAGGGCGCGCGCACGGGCGACCTCGTCGCCTACCTCCAGGCCGACCAGGCGTTCCACCTGCGCCTGATGGGCCTGCTGGGCAACCCGGTGGCGGGCGAGATCGTGGCGGACCTGCGCGACCGGGCCCGGCTGCTCGGCCTGTCCACCATGGTCGCGAACGGCACGCTCGCCAGCTCCGCGCAGGAGCACCACGAGCTGCTGGACCTGCTCGCGGCCGGGGACGGCCCGGGCGCCAGGGCGCTGATGGAGCGGCACATCGGGCACTCGCTCGGTACGTGGGCCGGCAAGCCGGAGGACTGAGGACGGGATGAGCACAGGGGTGAGCGGCGGCGCGGCCGCGGACGTCGTGGTCGTGGGTGCCGGGATCGTCGGCGCCGCCTGCGCCCGTGCGCTCGCCCGGGCGGGCACCCGCGTGACGGTGCTCGACCGCGGTGCTGCGGCGTCCGCCACGAGCGCCCACGGCGAGGGCAACCTGCTCGTCTCCGACAAGGGCCCCGGCCCCGAGCTCGACCTCGCCCTCGTCTCCCTGCGCCGCTGGACGGTCCTGGCCGGCGAGCTCGCCGACGAGCTCGGGCCCCGCTTCCCGTCGGTCGAGCACGAGCCCAAGGGGGGCCTCGTGGTCGTGGCCTCCGAGCCGGGGCTGGCGGGCCTGCGCGAGCTCGCCGCGGGCCAGCGGGCGGCCGGCGTCGAGGCCGTCGAGGTGACCGGTGAGCAGGCCAGGGAGCTCGAACCCGACCTCGCGCCGGGCGTGCTCGGGGGCGTGCACTACCCGCAGGACGCCCAGGTGCAGCCCGTGGTGGCCACCGAGGCGCTGCTCGCCTCCGCGCGCCGTGCGGGCGCCGTCGTGCGCACGGGCGTGGAGGTGACCGGGGGGCTGCGCGGTGCCGACGGGCGCCTGGTGGGCGTGACCACCTCCGCGGGCGACCTCGCGGCGGGAGCAGTGGTCGTGGCCGCCGGGCCGTGGTCCGGCGAGGTGGCGCGGCGGCTCGGCGCGTGGGTCCCGGTGCGGCCGCGCCGCGGCACCGTGCTCGTGACCACCCCCATGTCCCAGCGGGTGCACCACAAGGTGTACGACGGCGACTACTTCGCCGCCACCCAGTCGGCGGGCGCCGAGCTGCAGACCTCCGCCGTGGTCGAGTCGACGCGCGGCGGCACGGTGCTCATCGGGTCGAGCCGGGAGCAGGTCGGGTTCGACGACCGGCCGCGTGCCGAGGTGCTGGCGCACATGGCACGCCGGGCCGTCGCGGTGTTCCCGTTCCTGGCGCAGACCAACGTGATGCGCTCCTACCTGGGCTTCCGCCCGTACATGCCCGACCACCTGCCGGTGATCGGCGCCGACCCGGAGCTGCCGGGGCTGTGGTTCGCGACCGGGCACGAGGGGGCGGGCGTCGGCCTGGCCCCCGCGACCGGGGACCTCGTCGCGGCGGCGCTGCTGGGCGCCGACCCGGCGGTCGACCCGCGCCCGTACGCGGCCGACCGCCCCACGCTGTCCGCACTCCGCCCAGACGTGTCAGACGCTCAGGCCGCTCAGGTGACCTGTGCGTCCGGCACGACCGAGAAGGCTCACGAGGGGGTACGACCGTGACATCGCACCGCATCTCTGCCGAGGCCGACCCGGTGCGGCCGGGAGCCGACCGGCCGCTCACGATCGTGGTCGACGGCGAGCCCGTGACCGGGACCGCCGGACAGACCCTCGCCGGCGTGCTGCTGGGCGCCGGACGCCGCGAGTGGCGCACCACGAGCGGCGGCGGCGCGCCGCGCGGCGTGTTCTGCGGCATCGGCGTCTGCTTCGACTGCCTCGTGGAGGTCAACGGCCTGCGCGACGTGCGCGCGTGCCTGCGCCGGGCGCAGGACGGCGACGTCGTGGTGCGGCAGGGCCCGGACCGGGCCGGCGCGCAGGAGGCGGACCGGTGAACGGGGTGCGAGGACGGCACGTCGTCGTGGTGGGCGCCGGACCGGCCGGGCTGGCCGCCGCCCGCGCGGCCGCGGACGCCGGGGCCCGGGTGACGCTGCTCGACGCCGCGGACGGGCTCGGCGGCCAGTACTGGCGGCACCTGCCGCAGGCGCGGCCCGCGGCGCGCGAGCAGGTGCTGCACCACCGCTGGGACACCTACCGGGAGCTGAGCGCCGCGGTGCGGGAGCACCCGGCCGTCACGGTGCGGGCCTCGGCGCAGGTGTGGTCGCTCGACCGGCTCGACGACGGCGTCCGCCTGCACGTGCTCGTCGGGGAGCCCGACGACGCCGGACGCGCGCCGCTCGCCCTCGCCCCGGACGCGCTCGTGCTCGCCACCGGCGCCCACGACCGGACCCTCCCGTTCCCGGGCTGGCAGCTGCCCGGGGTGTACTCGGCCGGGGCGGCGCAGGCGCTGGCCAAGGGGGAGCGGGTCGCCGTGGGACGCCGGGTCGTGGTCGCCGGTGCCGGACCCTTCCTGCTGCCCGTCGCGTCCTCGCTGCTGCGCACCGGCGCCGCCGTCCTGGGCGTGCACGAGGCGAGCCGCGCCGGGGCGCTCGCACGCTGGCTGGACCGGCCGTGGGAGCTCGCGGCCGTACCGGGCAAGGCCGCCGAGCTCGCGGGATACGTCGCCGAGCTGGCGCGCCACCGCGTGCCGTGGCGCGCGGGCGAGGCGGTGGTCGCCGCGCACGGCGACGGTCAGGTCGAGGCCGTGACGATCGCGCGCCTGGACGCGCGGTGGGCGCCCGTCCCGGGCACCGAGCGCGTGGTCGCGGCGGACGCCGTGGCCGTGAGCCACGGGTTCACGCCGCGCCTGGAGCTCGCGGTCGCCGCCGGGTGCGCGCTGACGCCCGGCCGGTTCGTCGTCGTCGACCGCGCCCAGGCCACGTCCGTGCCGGGCGTGTGGGCCGCAGGCGAGGTCACGGGCATCGGCGGGGCCGACGCCGCCCTGGCCGAGGGCGCCGTCGCGGGCGCTGCCGCGGCGGGTGCCGACCCCGCGCCGTCGGCGGTGCGCGCCCGGGACCGGGCGCGCGGGTTCACCGCCCGCATCGAGGCCGCCCACGGCGTGCGCGGCGGGTGGGTGCGCTGGCTGCGCGACGACACGGTGGTGTGCCGCTGCGAGGAGACCACCTACGGCCGGCTGCGCGAGGTCGCCGACCTCACCGCGTCCCGCGAGACCCGCTCCGTCAAGCTCACCAGCCGGGCCGGCCTCGGCCCGTGCCAGGCGCGCATGTGCGGGCGCACGGTCGAGGAGCTGCTGGGCGCGATGGACCCGGGCGGCCCCGGCGTGGACCGGCGGCCCGTCGTCGTGCCCGTACGGCTCGGGGACCTCGCGGCCCTGCCCGACGCGCCCGAACTTCCCCCTACCCCCGCAACCACAGGAGACCCGACATGAACCAGCGGTTCGACCTCGGCGGCGTCATCGTCGCCACCACGCTCGCCTTCACGCCCGACGACTCCGCGCCGGCCGGCCTCGCCGTCGACCACGAGAAGTTCGCCGCGCACTGCGAGCTCCTCATCGAGAACGGCTGCCGCGGCGTCGGCCCGAACGGGTCCCTGGGCGAGTACTCCTCGCTCACCGACGACGAGCGCCGCCGCGTGATCCAGACCGCCGTGCAGGCCGTCGACGGGCGGGGCCTGGTCGTGGCGGGCGTGCACGGCGTGGGCGCGCACCAGGCCCGGCACTGGGCCGAGCTCGCCGCGCAGGACGGGGCGGACGGCGTGCTGCTGCTGCCGCCCACGATCTACCGCGCCAACCGGTCCGAGGTGATCGCGCACTACGCCGCCGTCAACGAGGTAGGCCTGCCGATCATGGTCTACAACAACCCGATCGACACCAAGGTGGACCTCACGCCGAGCATCCTCGCCGAGCTCGCCGAGCTCGAGAACGTCGTGGCCGTCAAGGAGTTCTCCGGCGACGTGCGGCGCGTGCTGGAGATCAAGGAGGCCGCCCCCGACCTCGACGTCATCGCCGGGGCGGACGACCTGCTGTTCGAGTCGCTCGTGGCCGGTGCCGTCGGCTGGTTCGCCGGGTACCCCAACGCGTTCCCGCGCGAGGCCGTCGAGATCTACACCCTCGTCACCGAGGGCCGGATCGACGAGGCCCGCGAGCTGTACCGCCACCTGGTGCCGGTGTTCCGCTGGGACTCGCGCACCGAGTTCGTCCAGGCCATCAAGCTCTCGATCGACATCGCCGGGCAGAGCTACGGTGGCCCCACCCGCCCGCCGCGCGGCCCGCTGTCCGCGGAGCACGAGGCGCAGGTGCGCAAGGACACCGAGGCGGCGCTCGCCTACATCGCGTCGCGCTGACCTCGTCCGGACCGAGCACAGGAGCGACATGCGCAGCAGCAGGACCATCACTGCCGTCGACTCGCACACCGAGGGCATGCCGACACGCGTCGTGACCGGCGGCGTCGGCACCATCCCCGGCGCCACGATGAACGACAAGCGGCTCTACTTCATGGAGCACCTGGACCACCTGCGGCACTTCCTCATGGACGAGCCGCGCGGGCACGCCGCCATGAGCGGCGCGATCCTGCAGCCGCCCACGCGCGCGGACTGCGACTGGGGCGTGGTCTACATCGAGGTGTCGGGCTGCCTGCCCATGTGCGGCCACGGGACCATCGGCGTGGCCACCGTGCTCGTGGAGACCGGCATGGTGGACGTGGTCGAGCCGGTCACCGAGATCCGGCTCGACACGCCCGCCGGGCTGGTGGTGGCCCGGGTGGCCGTCAGCGACGGCCACGCCGACTCCGTGACCATCGAGAACGTGCCCAGCTTCGTCACCGCCCTCGACCAGACCGTCGAGGTGCCCGGCTACGGCAGCGTGCCCTACTCCATGGCCTTCGGCGGCAACTTCTACGCCCTCGTGGACCTCGACGACCTCAAGCTTCCCTTCGACCGCAGCCGCCAGCAGGACCTGCTCGCGGCCGGCCTCGCGATCATGGACGCCGTCAACGCGACCGCCATGCCCAGGCACCCGGAGCTCGACGGCGTCGAGGGCTGCCACCACGTCGAGCTCATCGCGCCCGGCTCGGACGCCACGCTCTCGCGGCACGCCATGGCCATCTACCCGGGCTGGTTCGACCGGTCGCCGTGCGGCACCGGCACGTCCGCCCGCATGGCCGAGCTCTGGGCGCGCGGCGAGCTGCCGCTGCACACCGACTTCGTCAACGAGTCGTTCATCGGCAGCCGGTTCGTCGGGCGCCTGGTGGGGGAGACGACGGTGGCGGGCGTGCCCGCCGTGCTGCCCACCATCACCGGGCGTGCCTGGGTGACCGGCACCGCCAACTACCTGCTCGACCCGACCGACCCGTTCCCCACGGGCTTCGTCTTCTGATCCCGCCTTCTGATGACTTGGAGTGCCATGACCGCCACAGCGGCCGACCTCGACCGCACCGTCGACGACGTGGCCCGGCGGGCCACCGCGGCGTCCACCCCGCTGGCCCAGGCCGCGCCCGCGGTGCGCGCCGACGCGCTGCGCCGCGCCGCCGCGGCCCTGGGCGACCACGCCGACGAGCTCGTCGCCCTGGCCCAGGCCGAGACCGGCCTCGCCGAGACCCGGCTGCGCGGCGAGCTCACCCGCACCCGGGTGCAGCTGCGCCTGTTCGCGCAGGTCGTCACCGAGGGCTCCTACCTCGACGTCCGCCTCGACGAGGCCGACCCCGACTTCGTGCTCGGCCCGCGCCCCGACCTGCGCCGCACGTTGTGGCCCGTCGGCCCGGTGCTGAACTTCGCGGCGAGCAACTTCCCGTTCGCGTTCTCCGTGGCCGGCGGCGACACCGCGGCGGCGCTCGCCGTGGGCTGCCCCGTGATCGTCAAGGCGCACCCGGGCCACCCGCGCCTGTCCGAGCGGGTCGCGGGCCTCGTGGGCGCCGCGCTCGTCGAGGCGGGGCTCCCCGAGGGCACGCTGCAGCTCGTCGCGGCGCAGGACGCCGGCGTCGCGCTGCTGGACCACCCGGCGGTGCGCGCCGCGGCCTTCACGGGGTCGCAGCGCGTCGGGCAGCTGCTCGCCGCGCGCGCGGCCGCGCGGCCCACGCCGATCCCGTTCTTCGGTGAGCTGGGCAGCGTGAACCCGGTGCTCGTCACGGAGGCGGCCCTGCGTGAGCGTGCGGACACGCTCCTGGCCGGGTACGTCGCCAGCGTCTCCGGTTCGGCGGGCCAGCTCTGCACCAAGCCGGGCTTCCTGCTGGTCCCGGAGGGCACCGCGTACGACGCCGCCGTGGTCGCCGCCGCGGCGGACGTGCCCGAGCACCGGCTGCTCAACCCGGCCATCGCCGACGGCTACGAGCGGCGCGTCGCGCAGGCCCTCGGCGCGGACGGCGTGCGCGTGGTGCACGCGGGCACCCTGCGCCGGGACGACGACGAGCAGGGCTGGGTCACGCCCACGGTCGCCGCCGTGTCCCTGGACGACCTCCGGGCCGCGGGCCCCACGCTGCTGGACGAGGTGTTCGGACCCTTCTCGGTGATCGTGGAGTACCCGGCCGGCACCGACCTCGCGGACGTCGTCGCCGAGCTGTTCCCCGGCAACCTCACCGTGACGCTGCACCTCGGAGCGCACGAGGCCGATGCCGACCGGGCCGCCCTCGTGGCCCGCCTCGGCGGGCACGCCGGGCGCGTGCTGCTCGGCGGCTGGCCCACCGGCGTGGCCGTGACCCCCGCGATGCAGCACGGCGGCCCCTGGCCCGCGACCACCACCGACGGCACCTCCGTGGGCACCGCGGCCGTCGGCCGGTTCCTGCGGGGCGTCACCTACCAGGACGCCCCGCAGGAGCTGCTGCCGCCGCCGCTGCGGGACGACAACCCGTGGGACGTCCCGCGCACCGTCTCCCCGCGGGGGGCCTCGCAGCAGTGGTGACCGGCGGTCAGCGCGTGTCCGCCGCCAGCCGCTGCGCCACCCGCGCCGCCTCCGCGGCCCGCGCCTGCGCCCGCTCCGCCCGGCGCGCCGCGCGGGCCGCACGCTTGCTCGTGCGCCCGCCGGCCCGCCGCTCGAAGAGCGTGTAGATCACCGGTACGACGTACAGCGTCAGCAGCGTCGAGGACACCAGACCGCCGATCACCACGAGCGCCAGCGGCTGCGAGATGAAGGCGCCGCCGCCCGTCAAGCCGAACGCCATCGGCGTCAGTGCCAGGATCGTCGCGGCCGCCGTCATCACGATCGGCCGCAGCCGCTGCCGCGCGCCCTCCCGCACCGCCTCGTCCAGCTCCCGCCCCGCGGCCCGGTACTGGTTGATCAGGTCGATCAGCACGATCGCGTTCGACACCACGATCCCCACCAGCATCAGCACACCGATCAGCGCCGCCACGTCCAGCGGAGTCCCCGTGAGCAGCAGCGCCCCGAGCGCGCCCGTCGCCGCGAACGGCACCGACACCAGCAGGATCAGCGGCTGACCGATGCTGCGGAACGTCGCCACCATGACCAGGTACACGATCAGGATCGCGACCAGCAGCGCCAGACCCAGGTCCGCGAACGCGTCCGCCTGGTCGGCCGCGAGGCCACCCAGCGCCACCTCGGCGCCACCCGGCAGGTCCAGGTCGTCGATCTCGGCCTGCAGCGCCTGGGACAGCGCACCCAGGTCGTCGCCGGCCGGGGTCACGGCCACGGTCGCGCTGCGCTCGCCGTCCACCCGCGTCAGCGACGCCGGCGCCGACACCCGCTCCACCGACACCAGGTCGCTCAACGGCACCACGCCCGCCGCCGTCGGCACCTGCACCTTCTCGATCTCGGCCGCCGTCGCCGGCACGTCCCCGGCCACCACCACGTCGAGCGAGGCACCGTCCAGATCGAGCGTGCCGATGCTCCGCTCGTTCATGACGCCCGCCAGCAGGCCCGACACCGCCTGCTCGGTCAGCCCCGCCTCGGCCGCCGCGTCCCGGTCCACCGAGACCTGCACCGTGGACTGCTCGGCCGCGAGGTTGTTCGACACGTCGCCCACGCCGTCAACGTCCGCCACCGCGTCCTCGACGGCGCTCGCGGCCGCCGTCAGGTCGTCCGCCTCGGGCGCCGTGACGACCAGGTCGACGGTGCTGCTCGCGAAGCCGGCGTCACCGGCGGACACGGTGAGCTCCCCGTCGAGCGCGGCGCCGTCGAGCGCCTCGTCCACGTCGTCCTGCACGGCGGCGCCGTCGGCGTCGTCCTGGAGGGTGAGGGCGAAGGTGGCGCTGCTCGCGCCGCCGCCCGCGCCGAAGGCCGCGGCGAGGCCGTCGCCCGAGCCGACGGTGGTCTGCACCGTGGCGACGCCGTCGACGCCGGCCAGCACGTCCTCGACCTCCCGGGCCGCCTCGTCCTGCGCGACCAGCGACGTGCCCGGCTCGAGCTCCTGCGTCACCGACAGCGTGTCCTGGCCCGCGGCACCGATGAAGTTGGTCTCCATGCGGGGCACCAGGGCGAGCGTGCCGGCCAGCAGCGCCACCGCGACCCCCAGCGTGACCACCGGGTGCCGCAGCGCCGCGCCCAGCGACGGCACGTAGGCACGCTGCCAGACGCCGCGCCGCTCCTTCGCCTCGGCGGCCTCGCGCAGCGCGACACCGCCGTCGGCCGAGGCGGGAACCTTGATGAACCAGTAGGCCAGCACCGGCACGACGACGAGCGCCACCACCAGCGACGCGCCCATGGCGATCGCGACGGTCACCGCGAACGGCTGGAACAGCTCGCCCGCCATGCCCCCCACGAGCGCGATCGGCGCGAACACCGCGACCGTGCAGACCGTGGAGGCGGTGATCGCGGCGCCCACCTCGCGCACGGCGGTCACGATCGCGTCCACGCGGTCCTCGCCGTAGGACAGGTGCCGCTTGATGTTCTCGATCACCACGATCGAGTCGTCCACGATGCGCCCGATCGAGATGGTCATGGCGGCGAGCGTCAGGATGTTGAGCGTGTAGCCGGTCAGGTTCATCGCGGCGAACGTGACGGCCAGCGACAGCGGGATCGAGATCGCCGAGACCAGCGTGGCCCGCAGCGAGGCCAGGAACACCAGGATCACGAGCACCGCGAACAGCAGGCCGAGCCCGCCCTCCGTGGTCAGGCCCTTGATGGACTCCTCGATGAACGGCGCCTGGTCGAACGTCACCACGGTGGTCACGCCGTTCGCGTTGAGCTCGTCGGCCACGTCGGTCAGCACGTCGTGCACGGCGTGCGACACGTCGACCGTGTTCCCGTCCGGCGTCTTGGTCAGGGCGATCGCGAGCGACGGCTCCCCGTCCAGGCGCGAGTAGGAGGTGGCCGGCACGTCCTGCACGCTCACCTCGGCGACGTCCCCGAGGTGGACGACGGCGGAGGGCGCCTCCGGCGCCGGCTGCTGACCCGGCTGCGGGGCTTGCGGGCCCGCCGCCGCGGCGGGCAGGACCGGCAGGTTCTCCAGCTCCTCGACCGAGGCGACCGTGGTGCCGACCTGGACGCTGCTCGTGGTGCCGTCCTCGGTCACGGCGCCGACCGGGGTGACCGTGCCGTTGTCCTGGAGCAGCGTGGCGAGCTGCGCCGCGCTGAGGCCCGCGGCGGCGAGCTTCGCGTCGTCCGGCTCGATCACGACCTGGCGCTCGGTGGCGCCCGTGACGGTGACGTCGCGCACCTCCGCGATGCCGGACAGCTCGGGCACCAGCACGTCGTCGATCGCGTCGGTGAGCTCCTGCTCGTCGCCGGTGCCGGACACCGCGAGCTGGACGACCGGCAGGTCGTCGAGGGAGCCCGCCACGACCTCGGGCTCGACACCCTCGGGCAGGCCCAGGCCGGCGAGCGCCGAGCCGATCTCCTGCTCGACGGCGTCGACGTCGGTGCCGTACTCCAGCTCGACGGTGGTGACGGAGAAGCCGGTGGCCACGGTCGACGTCACGCCGGTGACGCCCTCGACGGCCTGGACCGCGCCCTCGACCGGGCCGGTGACCCGTTCGGACACGATCTCGGGCGAGGTGCCGGGGTCGGCCGCGGTGACCGCCACCACCGGGACCGAGATGGACGGGATGAGCTCCTGGCGCAGCTGCCCCATGCTGAGCACGCCGACCACGAAGACCGCGACCGTCGCGAGGGCGACGAGGGCTCGGTTCGCGAGCGACATTCGGGCAAGACGGAACACACTGCCTCCAGACCTGGGGGATACGCCGGGGTGCTGCGACGCCGTCGGCGCAGTATTTTGCCTAACGCAAAGGATCCGGCCCCGGTTCCCGCCCCGCAACTCCGGTGCGGGGTTCGGAGCGGCGGCTAGAGTCGCCCCGTGACCGACCGGACCCGCGACGAGCTCGCCGCCGAGCTCGCCACCCTGCACCACCGGCTCGGCGAGGAGTTCTTCGCCACCCGGCTGGTGCCCCTGCTGGAGACCGACCTGACCGTGCAGCAGCTGCGCGCGCTCGCGCTGGTGCAGGTGGACGGCGAGTCGACGCCGCAGCGGCTCGCCGAGGCGCTCGGGGTCTCGGCGGCCACGGTGTCCGGCATCCTCGACCGCCTCACCGCGGCCGGGATGACCCGCCGCACGCCCGACCCGGCCGACGGCAGGGTGCGGCGCGTGACGAGCACGGAGCGAGGCAGCGAGGCGATCCGGCGCCTGGTCGCGCACGACGACGAGCTGCCGCCGGAGCTGCTCGCCCTGCTCGACGTCGAGGACCTGCGCGCCCTGGTCCGCGGCACGCGGGCGCTGCTGGAGGCGGCGACCCGGCTGGCCCCCGCCCCGGACCGCGGGGGCTCTGCGTAGCTGGGGCTCGCGGTGCGGCCGCCGAGGTCGGCCCGTTGTGGCGAGGTCGGCACAGGCCTGGACCGATCTCGCCACAAGGAGCCGACCTCGAGCTAGGGGCCGTCCTCGAGCGCCGGCCGCGAGCTCGGCCGGTGGGGCGTCCACGAGCTCGCGAACATCCAGGCCGTGCGGGTGCGGCGGCTCACCTGATGTTCCAGGTGCTGCCCGTGTACAGGTCGTCGGACGTCTTCACGCCCACCGCCGTGCCGTTGTAGCTGCGGCCCATGAAGCAGCTCATCCGCTGCGACCCCTCGTTGCCGCTGATCGTGTACTTGGTGCTGCCCTGCCACGTGGTCGGGTGCGGCTCGTGGATGTCGTGCCAGTAGGACGGGCCGCCGTTGTTCGACGTGTCACCCGCCCAGCACGCCACCTGGTGCGAGCCCGCGCCGAGGTTGTCCCAGCTGATGGTCCAGTACTCGCACCGCTCGTTCGCGCAGCCGGCCGACACGCCGGACGACCGCACCGAGAACGTGGGCGTGAGGGCCGCGGCCGAGTCGCACCGCTTGACCGACGTGCCCTTCTCGTCCGTCACGGTGACGCAGGCCTCCCGGACCTGGCCCGGCTTGGCGTCGGCGGACGCCGTGCCCGAGCGGGCCGTGCTGCGTACGGACCCCGTGACCGACACCGTCGTGTCGAGCCCGTTGGTGCCCTGGGCGTTCCAGGTGAACGTGACCTGACCGCCGCCGCCCGTGGCGTTGATCGTCGGCGGGGGCGGTGGACCGTACGGCACCACCGCGTTGGAGGGCCCCGACCAGTCGGAGCAGACGTAGGCGTTGCACGCGCGCACCTGGAACGTGTACGACGTGCCGTTGGTCAGGGGCTTGTACGTGTACGACGCGTTGTTCCCGGCGTTCTGGGGCGTCCCGCCGCCGTTGGCCCGCACCTCGTAGCGGGGGCCCGTGCCGCGGAACTCGGTGATCCGGTTCCAGCTCACGTCCGCCTGGCCGCTGGTGGTCGAGCCGAGGGCGGCGCGCGGCGTGCCCGGCGTGACCGGCGTGCCGTGCGGCACCACCGGCTGGGAGAACGGGCTGGCCGGGCCGTGGCCCGCCTTGTTCGTGGCCCGGACCCGGAACGTGTACGAGGAGCCGGTCGACAGGTCCTGGACCGTCTGCTCCGTCGCGGTGGTGTCGATCGCCTTGACCAGCTCGCCGTTCGTGTAGACGCCGAGCCAGTACTTGTCGATCGCGTCACCGTTGTTCGCGGGCGCGGTCCAGTCGACGGTGATCTGCCCGCCCGCCGCGGTGTTCACGCGCGTGGCCGTCGGCGCCGCGGGCGCGGCGGGCGGGGCGGCGGGCACCTCCGGTGCGGACGGGTCGCTCCAGTCGGACGGGTCGGGCGCCTTGTTCTTGGCCTGCACGCTCACCGTGTACGCGGTGCCGTTCTCCAGCCCGGTCCAGGTGATCCGGCCACCGGTCTGGCACGTCTTCTGGGTCACGCCGTCGGTCGGGGCAGGGCTGATCTCCAGGTTGACGCACTCGATGGGCGAGCGGTCCGTGTAGCTCCGGTTGGTCCAGCTCACGATCAGCGCGCTGTCGTCGAAGTCGAGCGTCGGCGGCTCGGGCTTGTCCGGCTTCTCGTCCGGGCGCGCCTCACGGGACCGGGGCGACGGCTCGGAGTCGCCCACCTCGTTGGTCGCCACCACCGTGAAGGTGTACTTCACGTTGTTCTTCAGGCCGTCGAACGTGCACGTCGTGGTCGCGCAGGCGTGCTCCTGACCGGTGTTGGTCCGCAGCGTGTAGCCGGTGATGTCCGCGCCGTTGTTGTTCGGCTGGTCCCAGCTCAGCACCACCGTCTCCGAGCGCACCTCCTCCACCCGCGGCGCACGCGGCGCCTCGGGCCGCCCCAGCACGGTCAG
>NZ_JAMTCS010000014.1 GCF_024171955.1 Promicromonospora thailandica
GACCAATCCGACGGCCTCACTCCTGACCCTCCATCGCCTTACCCAGATCCCTGTCGATATCCGTGAACGCCTGCGCCACCTGCGTCGAAGCCTCCGCCAGCCTGCGCAGACTCTCGGTCATCTTCCCCCGCGTGTCATCCCACTTGTGCGCGAAATCGCGCACCACACCCGCCAACCCCTCATGACCCACCGCACCCGCGATCCGATCACTGTTCGCATTCGCGCCCTCGAACTCGTCCGCCACCACCGTCAGACTCGAACCCAGCTCCCGCACCGCATCCAGATCCACCCGCAGATCAGCCATCACGCCACCCCCTCCTGATCGCCGACGACACGTGCCCGACCAGGGAGAATACTGACCGGCACACAGCAACGCCACGAAAATGTTCACCCAGGCCGGTGGTCCGCCTCGAGAACGACCTCGGGGACGGATCCGGGCCCCCGAGCGTCCCCCAGGTCGTTCTCGGGGCGGACCGCCCGGCGGCGCCCGAACGACTAGACTCGCTGCGCGCCCTGAGGCGCCCGCTCCCCCGTCGTGCGGCCCGCCCGGGCGCCACGGGGCCGGACCCACCTTCCGTACGAAAGGAACCTCCCCGTGCTCCGCACCCACACGGCCGGCTCATTGCGGGCCGAGCACATCGGTCAGACCGTCACCCTCACGGGCTGGGTCGATCGCCGCCGTGATCACGGGGGAGTGGCCTTCATCGACCTGCGTGACGCGTCCGGCATCGCCCAGGTCGTGATCCGGGACGAGGAGATCGCCCACCCGCTGCGGTCCGAGTTCGTGCTGCAGGTGACGGGCGAGGTCGGCCGTCGTCCCGAGGGCAACGCCAACGCCAACCTGGCCACCGGCGAGATCGAGGTCGTCGCCACCGAGGTCGTCACGCTCAACGAGTCGGCGCCGCTGCCGTTCCAGGTGTCCACCGCGCTGGCGGACACCGAGGTCATCGGCGAGGAGGCACGCCTCGCGCACCGCTACCTCGACCTGCGCCGCCCGGCCCCCGCGCACGCGCTGCGCCTGCGGGCGAAGGCGAACCAGGCCGCGCGCCGGGTGCTGGACGAGCACGACTTCGTCGAGATCGAGACGCCGACCCTCACCCGGTCGACGCCGGAGGGCGCGCGCGACTTCCTGGTGCCCGCCCGGCTCGCGCCCGGCTCCTGGTACGCCCTGCCGCAGTCGCCGCAGCTGTTCAAGCAGCTCCTCATGGTCGGCGGCATGGAGCGCTACTACCAGATCGCCCGCTGCTACCGCGACGAGGACTTCCGCGCGGACCGTCAGCCGGAGTTCACGCAGCTCGACGTCGAGATGAGCTTCGTGGACCAGGAGGACGTGATCGCCCTGGGCGAGAAGGTCCTGCAGGCGCTGTGGGCGCTGATCGATGTCGAGATCCCGACGCCGATCCAGCGCATGACGTTCCACGAGGCCATGCGCCTGTACGGCTCGGACAAGCCCGACCTGCGGTTCGGCAACCCGATCGTCGAGCTCACGGACTACTTCAAGGAGACGCCGTTCCGCGTCTTCCAGGCGGAGTACGTGGGCGCCGTCGTCATGAAGGGCGGCGCCGCCCAGCCGCGCCGGCAGTTCGACGCCTGGCAGGAGTGGGCCAAGCAGCGCGGCGCCCGTGGCCTCGCGTACGTCACCTTCGCGGAGGACGGCGAGCTCGGCGGCCCGGTCGCCAAGAACCTGTCCGACGCCGAGCGGGCGGGCCTGGCCGCGGCCACCGGTGCGCAGCCGGGCGACGCCGTGTTCTTCGCCGCGGGCAAGACGACGGACTCCCGTGCCCTGCTCGGCGCCGCGCGCGTCGAGATCGCGCACCGGACCGGCCAGATCGACGAGGACGCCTGGGCCTTCGTGTGGATCGTGGACGCGCCGCTGTTCAAGCCGGCCGGCGAGGACGACGACGTCGACCTGGGCTCGTCCGCCTGGACCGCCGTGCACCACGCGTTCACCTCGCCCACGCCCGAGTGGATCGACTCGTTCGAGAAGGAGCCGGGCGAGGCCCTCGCCTACGCGTACGACATCGTGTGCAACGGCAACGAGATCGGCGGCGGCTCGATCCGTATCCACCGCCGGGACGTGCAGGAGCGCGTCTTCGAGGTGATGGGCATCGGCCAGGAGGAGGCGCAGGAGAAGTTCGGCTTCCTGCTCGACGCGTTCGCGTTCGGCGCCCCGCCGCACGGCGGCATCGCCTTCGGCTGGGACCGCATCGTCGCGCTGCTGACGAAGTCGCCGTCGATCCGCGACGTCATCGCCTTCCCGAAGTCGGGCGGTGGCTTCGACCCGCTCACGGCGGCCCCGGCGCCGATCACGCCGGAGCAGCGCAAGGAGGCCGGCGTCGACGTCGTCCCGGAGGCTGCACCCACGGCCTGACCCCCCCCGGCGGCCTGCCCGGCGCCCCTCGGGGTGCCGGGCAGGCCGCCGGGCGCGGAACACACAGCCGTTCTCCCGCGCGGACCTGGGCCGACACTGGTTAGGTAGGACCAAGGGGTGCCGGACCCCGGTGCCCAGGACCTACACCTGGAGGTCGGTCCCATGACCGAGAACGACGGCGGTGCACCGCGCGATCCTCAGCGCGACCCGGAGACGCCGCCCACGCAGCCGCTCCCCGGCTCGGACGCCGGTCCGGCGCCGTCCGAGCCCACCGAGCCCGTGCGTCCCGCCTTCGCCGAGCACGGTGTCCCTGCCGAGCCGTACGGGCAGCCTGCGGCATCGGCGGCCGACGAGCCCGTGGCGGCCGGGGCGAACCCGCCGCCCGCCGCTCCGCAGTACGGGTACGCGCCCACGCCGCCCAAGAACGACCTCGGGGTCTGGGCGCTGGTCACCGGCATCCTCAGCTACGTGTTCTGCCCGCTGCTGCTCGGTGTGGCGGCGATCATCACGGGCACGATGAGCCGCCGGGCGGCCGACGAGGGGCTGGCGAACAACCGCGGCATGGGCACGGCGGGCCTGATCCTGGGCTGGATCAACGTCGCGCTGTCGCTGCTGGCCATCGCGTTCTTCGTCGTCGCGCTCGCTGCAGGCCTGCTGGCGGGCGGGCTGGGCGAGTGGGGCGACATGAACGACATGAACCGCTACGGCGGCGACTACGACTACTGAGCCGCGGCCCCGCACCACGCGCGACGTGCACCGACGCGGGGAGTACTCCCCATGTGTCTTTGCTGCCCTCCGGGGCGGCCGGCCTGTAGGTTAGGCCTTCCGAACCGTGTGCCCGGCACACGTTCAGCACGCCGTACCGCAAGCAGAGAGGCAGCACATGACCCAGCCCGACGGGGGACAGTCGCCGTACGACCCGCCGCAGCAGCCCGAGCAGGGTGGCCAGGTACCCGGCCAGGGCGACCAGGTGCCGGGTTCCGTCCCCGGCGAGCCCGCGCCGTACCAGCAGCAGGCGCCTTACGGCCAGGCGCCGTACGACCAGGCTCCCCAGGCCCCGGCGTACGCCCAGGGCGCGCAGCCCTACCCCTACGGCGCCGCACCGCTGCCCAAGAACAGCCTCGGTGTGTGGTCGCTCGTGCTGGGCATCCTGTCCGTGCTGGGCTGCGGCATCCTCACCGGTATCGCGGCGATCATCGTCGGCCACAAGAGCCGGCGCGCCCAGCGTGAGGGCCAGGCCGACAACGGCGGCATGGGCCTCGCGGGCATCATCACCGGCTGGGTCGGCATCGCCTGGACCACGATCTGGGTGGCCTTCGTCGGGATCGGCACCTTCCTCGCCGTGACCGACCCCGCCTTCCAGGAGGGCATCGAGCAGGAGATGGAGAGCGGCTACGAGCAGGAGTACGGCGACCTGCCGACGTCGGACCCCGAGCTCGACCAGCTCCTCGAGGAGCTCGAGAACAGCTGAGCCCCGCTCGGCGGCCACCGGTCAGCCCGCCGCACCCGAGGTGACGACTCCCTCGGCGTCGCGGCGGGCTGACTCGTCCTCCGGTGCCCGTGAGCGCGTCCGAGTCGGCACCCCCAGAACTCCGGAGCGGCGCACCCGCGCCCGCGCCACGTGGAAGGTAGGACCATGGGCCAGCCCGACGGATGGCAGTCCCCGTACGACCCGTCCCAGCCGCCGAGCACACCGGAGCCCGCTGGGGCGTCCGGTCCCACGCAGCCGCAGCCGCAGCCGCCGCTGTACGGTCAGCCGCCGCAGCCGTACGCCCCGCAGCCGCCCTACACCGCGCAGCCGCCGTACACCGCGCAGCCGCCGTACCCGGGTCAGGCGCCCTACACCGCCCAGCCGCCCTACGCCGCGCAGGCCCCGTACCTCGGTCAGCCCGCCTATCCCGGCCAGCCGGTGCCGTACCCCTCCGGCTACGGTGCGCCGCTCGAGAAGAACGGTCTGGGCGTGTGGTCGCTGGTGCTGGGCATCGTCGGTCTCGTGCTGATGTTCAGCTGCTTCGTCGGCTTTCTCGCCGGCATCCCGGCGGTCATCACGGGCCACCTGAGCCGCAAGGCGGTGCGCGAGGGCCTGGCCGACAACGGCGGGCTGGCGCTGGCCGGCATCATCATGGGCTGGGTGACGATCGGCCTGACGATCCTCGCCGTCGCGGGCATCGCGGTGCTGTTCAGCATCCCCGAGTTCCGCGAGGGCTTCTTCAGTGACTCGACGTCCACGTCGACCTACGAGTACTGACGCGAGCGGTACCGACGCGGGCGTCCCTCACGCGGCGTCGGCCACGTAGCCGTCCGGACGGACGAGCAGCGTGGTCGTGCCGCCGTCGCTCCGCCGGGTCACGACGCGCTCGGCGGGGTCGACCTCGCCGAGCGCGGCGGGCAGGTCGGCGGCCGCCGCGCCCGCGGGCGCGACGAGCACGAACCGGCCCGCCCGCAGGGCCTCGGCGAGGCGCGTGCCGCCCTCCAGGGGCAGGTCCGGGGCTCGCGTCCCGGTGCGGGGGTGCGCGCCGCGGGGGCGGCGGTAGACGACCCCCAGCGCCGAGATGGTCAGCGCGGCCCGGCGGCGCAGGGCGCCGAGGCGTGACACCGCCGCGACGACGACACCGCCCACGACGCCGGCCACGGGGCCCGGCGCCGTCGCGAGCCGCAGCATGCCGCCGCTGACGCGGAGCACCTGCCGGCCCACGGGGTGTCGCTCGGCCTGATAGCTGTCCAGCACCGCGTCGCGCTCAGGGCCCGGCAGCCGCAGGGCGGCGGCGAGCTTCCAGCCGAGGTTCGCGGCGTCCTGCAGGCCGGTGTTCATGCCGAGGCCGCCCGCGGGGCTGTGCACGTGGGCGGCGTCGCCCGCCAGGAGCACGCGCCCCGCGCGGTAGGTGGGCGCCTGGCGCTCGTCGGCGTGGAACCGGGACAGGAAGCGCGCCTCGGTCATGCCGCGGTCGTCGTGCAGCGTGGCGCGCGCGACGGCGCGCACCTCCTCCAGGTCGACCGGCTCGTCCTCGCTCACGTCGAGGTCGCCGTGCCAGCCGATGAACCGGTACCAGCCGTCGCCGAACGGTGCGAGGAAGCCGAGCGAGCCGCTCCCGGCCGCGACCGTGATGACGTCGTCGGGCTCCCGGGCCAGCCGCACGTCCGCGAGGATCATGGAGCGGATGACCGCCCGCCCCGGGAACGGGACGCCCACGGCCGCGCGGACGGTCGAGCGCGCGCCGTCGGTACCCACCACGTAGTCGGCGCGCAGGTCCGGCCCGGTGGCCGTGGAGACGGTGACGCCGTCGGCGTGCTGGGACAGCCCGGTCACCTCGGTGTCGTGGCGGAAGACGGCGCCCGCGGCCTCCGCGCGCCGACGCAGCAGCCGTTCGACCTCGTACTGGGGCGTGACGAGCACGCACGCGAACCGTGACGGCAGGTCGGCGAGGCTGACCGTGAGGTGCTGGAAGAGCCGGAGGCTGGTGATCCGGCGGCCCCGGGGGAGCAGCTCGTCGGCCAGGCCGCGCGCGTCGAGCACCTCGAGGCTCCGCGCGTGCACGGCGAACGCGCGGGTCAGGTTGCTCAGGCCCGCGGGCCGCTTCTCCAGCACGGTGACGCGCGTCCCGGCACTCGCCAGGTCTCCGGCGAGCAGCAGGCCGGTCGGTCCGGCCCCGACGACGATGACGTCGGTGTCCATGGTGTCCTCCTCCGTCTCCGGGCCACCAGCTGCGTCAACAACCGTTGGCCAACGCTTGTTGACGACGGTAGAACGAGTGCGAGAGAGAGTCAACAGGTGTTGGCCTACACTTGTTGACATGACTTCCGGCGCAGAGACCGAGGCACCCCGGCGGCGGTCGGACGCGACGCGTGCCGCGATCCTGGCGGCGGCGCGGGACCGCTTCGCCGCCGACGGCTACGAGCGTGCGACGGTGCGGGCCATCGCGCACGACGCCGGCATCGACCCCTCGATGGTGATGCGGTACTTCGGCTCCAAGGAGGACCTGTTCGCGGCGGTGATCGACGTCGAGCTCGACTTCCCCGACCCGTCGGGCATCGACCGGGACGCCGTCGGCGTCCTGCTGGTGCGGCACTTCCTGGAGCTCTGGGAGCGGGACGGCGTGCTGCGCACGCTGCTGCGGGTGGGCGTGACCAACGCCGCGGGCGCGGACCGCCTGCGCGACGTGTTCCGCACGCAGCTCGTGCCCATGGCCCGGGAGCTCGGTCACGGTGCCGCGGACGCCGAGCGGCGCGCCGCCCTGGTCGCCTCGCAGGTGCTCGGCATGGCGCTCGTGCGCTACGTGCTCGCGCTCGAGCCGGCGGCCGGCCTGTCGCACGACGACGTCGTCGCGTGGCTCGCGCCCACCGTGCAGCGATACCTGACGGCCGAGGCGCCGTGAATCACGTTGCGCGGCCCGCGTGGCCGTGTCAGGCTGTGCGCGCTCCTGCGGGTGTGCCGCGCGTGTGAGGGAGCGATCCGAAGGACTGTGATGACTGGCATCTCCCGGTACGAGACCACCTCGCGCTGACGCCTGCCCGCCGCACTGCTGCGGTCCCCGGGCGCGTCGGCACCAGCCACCACCCCGGGAGTCCTTCGATGTTGCCCACCCCTTCCGTCGTGCTGCACGACGTCACCTTCGCCTGGCCGGACGGCGCCGTCGCGCTCGACCACGTCTCCGGCGCCTTCGGCCGCGGCCGCACCGGCCTGACCGGCCTCAACGGCGCCGGGAAGTCGACCCTGCTGCGCCTGGTGGCCGGGCTGCTCACCCCGGCCTCGGGCCGGGTCGTGCTGAGCGGCACGGCCGACTACCTGCCCCAGCGCGTCACCACGGACGTCGACGCGACCGTCGCCGACCTGCTGGGCATCACGCCCGTCGTGCGTGCCCTGCGCGCCATCGAGTCGGGCGACGTCGACCCGGCGCACTTCGACGCCGTCGGCGACGACTGGGACGTCGAGGAGCGGGCGGTCGCCCTGCTGGCCGCCTCCGGCCTGCCGACGGGTCTGGGCCGCTCGGTCGCCACCCTGTCCGGTGGCGAGACCATGCTGACCGCGATCACGGGCATCCGGCTGCGGCAGTCGAGCGGGGGCGGCGCCGTCGCGCTGCTCGACGAACCGACCAACAACCTGGACGGCGACGCCCGCGAGCGGCTGTACGAGCTGGTGCGGGGGTGGCGCGGCGCGCTCGTCGTGGTGTCCCACGACCTGGCGCTGCTGGAGCTGATGGACGACACGGCCGAGCTGCGGGCCGGGTCGCTGACGACGTTCGGTGGTCCGTACTCGGAGTACCGGGCGTGGCTGGAGGTGCAGCAGGAGGCGGCGGCGCAGGCCCTGCGCTCGGCGGAGCAGACGCTGCGGCGCGAGAAGCGGCAGCGGATCGAGGCGGAGGAGCGGATCGCGCACAGCGAGAGCAAGGGTCGCAAGGACGCCGCGAACAGCCGGTACGTCAAGGCGGTGATCAACGACCGGCGCAACAGCGCGGAGAAGTCGCAGGGGGCGCGGCGCGGGTTGCTGGACGACAAGGTGGAGCGGGCGCGTGCGGCGGTGGACCTGGCGGAGCGCGCGGTGCGGGACGACGACCGCATCTCGGTGGACCTGCCGGACCCGCGGGTGCCCGCGGGCCGGCGGCTGGTGGTGCTGCGGGGTGCCGACGGCCGGGAGGTCGTGGTCCAGGGGCCGGAGCGGGTGGCGCTGACCGGGCCGAACG
Source organism: Promicromonospora thailandica (assembly GCF_024171955.1). Lineage (GTDB taxonomy): Bacteria > Actinomycetota > Actinomycetes > Actinomycetales > Cellulomonadaceae > Promicromonospora > Promicromonospora thailandica. The sequence goes on from NZ_JAMTCS010000014.1 coordinate 8,050, forward strand.
GGGTGGGCAAGACGACGCTGCTGGAGCGCCTCGTGCGGCCGGGCTCGGCTGAAAGCCCCGCGGGTGCGGCGGGCGGGGAGGTGCTGACCGGCCAGGTCGCCTACCTGCCGCAGCGGGTGGACGTGCTGCGCGAGGACCTGTCGGTGCTGGACGCCGTGCGGGAGGGCGCGCCGCACGTGCCGCCGGGGGAGCTGCGCAACCGGCTGGCCAGGTTCCTGGTGCGGGGTGCCGCGGTGGACCGGCCGGTGGCGACGCTGTCGGGCGGTGAGCGGTTCCGGGTGGCGCTGGCGCGGTTGCTGCTGGCGGACCCGCCCGCGCAGCTGCTGGTGCTCGACGAGCCGACGAACAATCTCGACGTCGCGAGCACCGACCAGCTCGTGGACGCCCTGGCGGCGTACCGCGGTGCGTTGCTGGTGGTCAGCCACGACCGGGCGTTCCTGGAGCGGTTGGGTCTGGACGTGGAGGTCAGGCTGGACGGTGCGGGGAACCTGACCGAGGTGCGCTAGTGCGTACGGGTTAACCCTGATGCGCCAAATTTCACCCGGGTTGTACGGTCTCTTTACTTATTAGACCGACCTCTCCGGGAGATGACGATGAAGACGAACCCGAAGCGCCTCGGCGTGCTCGGCGCGCTGACCGCGGCGCTCCTCGCCGCGGGCGGCACGCTCGGGGCCACGGCCATGGAGGTCAGCGGTCCCCGGGCGGCCGCCCCGCAGGGCGCGGTGGAGAAGCTGGCGGGGGCGCCCTACCTGTACCTGGGGTGGGGCGACCCGCAGGACGCCACGACGGTGATGAGCAAGACCGGCGTCTCGGCGTTCACGATGGCGTTCATGCTGTCGTCCGGCGGCTGCACCCCCGCGTGGGACGGGCAGCGGCCGCTGACCGGCGGTGTGGACGAGCGGACGATCGACGCGATCAAGGCCGCGGGCGGTCAGGTGCAGATCTCGTTCGGCGGCTGGTCGGGCAACAAGCTCGGTCCGAGCTGCTCGAGCCCGGAGGAGTTCGCCGGTGCGGTGCAGCAGGTCATCGACGCGCACGGCCCCGACGTCGTCGACTTCGACATCGAGAACACCGACGAGCTGGAGGACTACGCGGTCCAGGACCGCATCCTCCAGGGGATCGCGATCGTCAAGGAGAACAACCCCGGCGTGCAGGCCGTGGTGACGATCCCGACGTCGATCAGCGGGCCCGGTGGTGCCGGGGCGCGGCTCGTCACGCGCGCGGCCGAGCTCGGCACACCGATCGACAACTACACGGTCATGACCTTCGACTTCGGCGGCTCCGACATGGTGGCCGACACGATCAGCGCGGCCCGGGGCCTGAAGGACCAGCTCAAGGCCGCGCACGGCTGGTCCGACGCCGAGGCGTACGCCCACACGGGCATCTCCGGGATGAACGGGGTGTCGGACGTCGGGGAGATCACCACGCCCGAGCAGTGGACGCAGATCCGCGACTGGGCGAACGAGAACGGCCTGACCCGGTTCGCCTACTGGGCGGTCAACCGCGACCGCGGCTGCGAGGGCGGGGGCGTGACCTCCAGCTGCAGCGGCATCGCGCAGGAGGACCTCGCGTTCACGCGGATCACCGCGGGGTTCTGAGCCGCAGACGACCTCCGGCGCGGTCGGGCGCCGGACCCGCGCCCGTCGCCGTCGGGCAACCGGCGGCGGCGGGCTCTTCCGTGCCCGGGCGTCTGCTGTGTGGTCCCTGTACGGGGAAGCCCCAATGTTGCAGGCGTCAAGGAAGTCGTACGGTTCCCTTACTTACAGGCTTGAAAGTGAGGGAGGGCGACCATGCAAGCACGTCTACGGCGCCGTGTAGTCGGCGGCCTCGCGGCACTGTCCGTGGCTCTGGTCACGGCGTTCGCGCTCGGCGGGGGCGCTCTGCCCGCGCAGGCGGCGACGGGCGCGATCACCGGGTACGGCGGCAAGTGCGTCGACGTGGCCGCGGCCAACCCGGCCAACGGCACCCAGATCCAGCTCTACGGGTGCAACGGTACGAACGCCCAGACCTGGGACGTGCGCACCGACGGCACGATCCGGGCGCTCGGCAAGTGTCTCGACGTGGCGGACGCGAGCTCCGCCAACGGCACCCGCGTGCAGCTCTGGGACTGCAACGGCAGCGCGGCGCAGTCCTGGACGGCAGGGTCCGACGGCACGCTGCGCGCCCTGGGCAAGTGCCTGGACGCGACAGGGCCGAGCTCGGCCGACGGCACACCCCTGCAGATCTGGGACTGCTTCGCCGGCGCCAACCAGCGCTGGACCCTGCCGTCCGGCGGCAGCAACCCCGGCCCGAACCCGGCGAAGATGCCGGCCGCGCCGTACCTGTACCTCGGCTGGGGCAACCCGCCGAGCGCGACGTCCGTCATGAGCCAGACCGGCATCCGGGCGTTCACCATGGCATTCATCCTGTCGTCCGGCGGCTGCAACCCCGCGTGGGACGGCCAGCGACCGCTCACGGGTGGTGTCGACCAGCAGACCATCAACGCGATCAAGGCCGCGGGCGGTCAGGTGCAGATCTCGTTCGGTGGCTGGTCCGGGAACAAGCTCGGCCCCAACTGCTCGACGCCGGCCGCGTTCGCCGGGGCCGTGCAGCAGGTCATCAACGCCCACCAGCCGCACGTGGTCGACTTCGACATCGAGAACTCGGACGAGTTCGAGAACTACACCGTCCAGGACCGCATCCTGCAGGGCCTGGTCATCGTCAAGCAGAACAACCCGAACGTGAAGATCGCCGTCACCATCGGCACCGGCCGTGGCGGTCCCGAGGGCGCGGGCACCCGGCTCATCAACCGGGCCGCGCAGCTCGGCGTCCCGATCGACAACTACACGATCATGCCGTTCAACTTCGGCTCCTCGAACATCGCGCAGGACACGATCAACGCGTCCGAGGGTCTGAAGAACCAGCTCAAGGCCGCCAACGGCTGGACCGACGCCCAGGCGTACGCCCACATGGGCATCTCCGGCATGAACGGGAGCTCCGACCAGGGCGAGATCACGACCACGGCGGCCTGGACGCAGATCCGTGACTACGCGCGCAACAACGGGCTGACCCGCTTCGCGTTCTGGTCCGTCAACCGCGACCAGCCCGGGTTCGAGTTCACGCGCATCACGGCGGGCTTCTGATGCGCCCCGGGACGCGCAGGGGCGCCGGCGCGCTGGTGGCGCTCGTGACGGCGGCGGGCCTCCTGCTCACCGCGGCCGTGAGCGGCCCGGCGACGGCGGCACCCGCGCCGCGCGCCGTCGTCGGGCAGCAGGCGACCGCCGTGGCGGCCGACGTGCCCACCACGTTCACCCACCCGGGTGTGCACGTGAGCCGACCGCAGCTCGACTTCGTGCGGCAGCAGGTGCAGGCCGGCGCACAGCCCTGGCGCCGCGCCTACGACGCCATGATGGGCAGCCGCTACGCGTCGCTGTCCTACACGCCGCACCCGCGGGCCGTGGTCGAGTGCGGGTCGTACTCCAACCCGAACAACGGGTGCACCGACGAGCGCGAGGACGCCATCGCGGCGTACACCCACGCGCTGGCCTGGTCGATCACCCGCGACACCCGGCACGCCCAGAAGGCGATAGCGATCATGAACGCGTGGTCGCCCGTCATCCAGGACCACACCAACTCCAACGCGCCGCTGCAGACGGCGTGGGCCGGGTCGGTGTGGCCGCGGGCTGCCGAGATCATCCGGTACACCGGTGCCGGGTGGGCGTCGTCCGACGTCGACCGGTTCGAGCGGATGCTGCGCGACGTCTACCTGCCCGAGGTGATCAACGGCTCGCGCAGCAACGGCAACTGGGAGCTGTCGATGATGGAGGCCGCCGTCGGCATCGCGATCTTCCTCGACGACCGCACCGCCTATGCCTCCGCCCGCCAGCGCTTCCTGGTGCGGGTGCCCGCGTTCATCTACCTGACGTCGGACGGGGCCGTGCCGCGCACCGTGCCCGGGACGGGCCGGGACACGCCCGACCAGATCTTCGCGTTCTGGCACAACCAGCGCACGCTGGTCAACGGCCTGGCGCAGGAGACCTGCCGGGACTTCACGCACACCGGCTACGGCATCTCGGCCATCTCGCACGTGGCCGAGACCGCCGCCATCCAGGGTGACGACCTCTACCCGCAGGTGGGGGAGCGGCTGCGGCACGCGCTCGGCTTCCACTCCACCTACCAGCGCGGCGCGGCGGTGCCGTCCTGGCTGTGCGGCGGGTCGGTGCACCTGGGCCTCGGCCCGGTCACCGAGGTCGGCTTCAACGCGCTGCACAACCGGCAGGGGTTCGCGATGACGAACACGCAGGCCCTGACGGAGTCCACGCGTCCGCAGAACACGAACAACCTGTTCGTCGCCTGGGAGACCCTGACCCACGCTGACAACCCGCACGTCCTGCCGTAAGGTCCGTCCGCACCACCTTCGAGACCGAGGTTGCTTCGCCTTCAGAGGGCTGAAAGCGAAGCAACCTCGGTCTCGAAGGGGAGAGCGGTGTCCGGCGGGACGGTGTAGCGAGTGCGCATCTCGTAGTCCTTCTCCGGCCCCGTGACGTGCCAGTCCAGCTCCCACGACGGCGGCCGGACCACCACCGCGGACGCCGGCCGGACCACCACCGCGGACGCCGGCCCGGCCGACGCCGCCGGCCCGGCCGGGACGTCGAGGTCGCCGCGGTACAGGTCGCGGCCGCACAGATGCTCCACGGCGCCGGGGGTCCAGGGATGGAAGTCGCGGCCGTCCTCGAAGGTGACCCGCCAGTCAGGTTCGGGAGCGGGCGGAGCGGATGCCGGCGCCGGGACCAGGTACAGCGTCCGGGACACCGGCGTGCTGCCGGCCTCCCAGCGCAGGGTGCCGTGCTCGTCCCAGCGCACCCGGCCGTCGTCCAGCCGCCGCAGGTGGGCCTGGCCCGTCGCGGTGTACCGGCTGCCGTCGGCGTGCGTGACCTCCCGACGGAAGTCCCAGGTACCGAGCAGGCGGAGCGGGCTCACGGGCCGATCCTATGCGGGCACCGGACCATGCGGACGCATGGTCCAGGATGGACCCATGACCTCGACGCACGAGACCTCGACGCCTGGGACCTCGACGCCCGGGACCGGCACGAGCGCGGAGCTCGACCCGGCCAACCCTTTCGCCACCCCCTGGGACCTTCCGTACGGGCTGCCCGACTTCGCCGCGATCCGCGAGGAGCACTACGAGCCCGCGGTGCTGGCCGGCATGGCGGCCCACCGGGCCGAGGTCGAGGCGATCGCCACCGACCCCGAGCCGCCCACCGTCGAGAACACGCTGGACGCGCTCGAACGGTCGGGCCGCCTGCTCGACCGGGTCGCGACGGCGTTCTACAGCACGCTGTCCGCCGACTCGACCCCCGGCCTGGAGGACATCCAGGAACGGCTCGCGCCCCTGCTCGCGGCGCACCAGGACGCCGTCGACCTGGACGCCCGCCTCTACGCCCGAGTCACGGCGCTGGCCGACGCCGCCGCGGCCGGCACCCTCGCGCTCGAACCCGACACCGCCTACCTGCTGGAGCGCCGCATCACCCGGTTCGAGCGGGCCGGGATCGCGCTGTCCGAGGCGGACCAGGCCACGCTGCGCGAGCTCAACGCCCGGATCACGACGCTCCAGGCCTCCTTCGGGCGCAAGCTCCTGGCCGGCGCCAACGAGGCGAGCGTCCTGGTGACCGACGAGGCCGAGCTCGCCGGGCTCTCCCCGGACGCCCGCGCCGGTGCCCGCGCCGCCGCGCTGGCACGGGGCCAGGAGGGCTGGCTCCTGGAGATGCAGCTCTTCACGCACCAGAACGTGCTCGCCTCCCTGGAGAGCCCGGCCCTGCGCGAGCGGGTGCAGCAGGCGTCGGCATCCCGCGGCGCCACCGGCGGCGACACCGACACGCGCGAGGTGCTCCTGGAGATCGTCCGGCTGCGCGCCCGGCGCGCCCGGCTGCTCGGCTACGAGCACCACGCCGCCTACGTCGCCGCGGACGCCACGGCCGGCAGCGCCGACGCCGTCGGCGAGATGCTCGCCCGGCTCGCGCCCGCCGCCGTCGCCAACGCGCGCCGGGAGGCGGAGGCGCTCGCGGCCGCGAGCGGCGCGCCCGACGGCGGCGTGCGGGCCGCCGACTGGTCCTACCTCAACGAGAAGGTGCGCAAGGAACGGTTCGACCTGGACGACGCCGCCCTGCGCCCCTACCTCGAGCTCGACCGCGTGGTGCACGACGGCGTCTTCCGTGCCGCCGGCCTGCTGTTCGGGCTGTCCTTCACCGAGCGCCACGACCTGGCGGGCTACCACCCCGACGTGCGCGTGTTCGAGGTGTTCGACGCGCCCGAGCCGGGAGAGCCGGACACCGGCCTGGGCCTGTTCCTCGGTGACTGGTACACGCGCGAGTCCAAGCGGGGCGGCGCCTGGATGAACAGCCTCGTCACCCAGAGCCGGCTGTTCGGCGAGCGTCCCGTGGTGGTCAACAACCTGAACATCGTCAAGCCGCCGGCCGGCGAGCCCACGCTGCTCGTGTGGGACGAGGTGACCACGCTGTTCCACGAGTTCGGCCACGCGCTGCACGGCCTGCTCAGCGACGTGCGCTACCCGTCGCAGTCGGGCACGGCGGTGCCGCGCGACTTCGTGGAGTACCCGTCGCAGGTCAACGAGATGTGGGCGTGGGAGCCCCAGGTCCTGCGGTCGTTCGCGGTGCACCACGTGACCGGGGAGCCGATGCCGGCCGAGTGGGTCGACACCATGCTCGCCTCCCGCGTCTGGGGCGAGGGCTTCGCCACCACCGAGTACCTCGCCGCGGCGCTGCTGGACCAGGCGTGGCACCGGCTCACGCCCGAGGAGGTGCCGGCGTCGGCGCAGGACGTGCTGCCGTTCGAGGCGGCTGCGCTCGCCGCGGCGGGCGTCGACCTCGACGCGGTGCCGCCGCGGTACCGCACCACCTACTTCAACCACATCTTCGGCGGTGGGTACGCGGCCGGGTACTACTCGTACATCTGGTCGGAGGTGCTCGACGCCGACACCGTGGAGTGGTACCAGGTGAACGGCGGGCTGACGCGCGAGAACGGCGAGACCTTCCGGCGCCGGCTGCTGGCGCGCGGCGGTTCGCAGGACCCGCTGGCGTCGTTCGAGGACCTGCGCGGACGGGCCGCGGACATCACGCCGCTGCTGAAGCGGCGCGGGCTCGCCTGAGCCCACCGAGACGGCCGGCCGGGGGCGGCCGGGATTCCGGCGGGTCGGCCGGGCCGTTACGGTGGGCTCGTGACTTCGACCGCACCTGATTCCGCCCGCGCCGTCCCCACCGCCGCCGACGAGGTGGTCAGGATCTGCCGGGAGCTGATCCGGTTCGACACGTCGAACTACGGCACCGACGAGGGGCCGGGTGAGCGCGCGGCCGCCGAGTACGTGATGGAGCTGCTGCACGAGGTCGGCCTGGAGCCGGAGCTGTTCGAGTCCCGCCCGGGGCGGGCGTCCGTCGTCGTCCGCCTGGAGGGGCGGGACCCGTCCCGGCCCGCCCTGGTGCTGCACGGGCATCTGGACGTGGTGCCCGCGGCCAAGGACGACTGGTCGGTCGACCCGTTCGGCGGCGAGGAGACGGACGGTCTCCTGTGGGGGCGCGGCGCCGTCGACATGAAGGACATGGACGCCATGATCCTGGCGGTCGTGCGGCAGATGGCGCGCGAGGGACGCAAGCCGGCGCGCGACGTCGTCGTCGCGTTCTTCGCCGACGAGGAGGCCGGCGGCGTGCACGGCGCGCGCTGGGCCGTGGACCACCGGCCGGAGCTGTTCGAGGGGGCCACGGAGGCGATCTCCGAGGTCGGAGGCTTCTCGGTCGAGGTGGGCGGCAGGCGCGCCTACCTGCTGCAGACCGCGGAGAAGGGCATCGCGTGGCTGCGGCTGATCGCCGAGGGCCGCGCGGGCCACGGCTCGCAGGTGAACGAGGACAACGCGGTGGCGGAGCTCGCCGCCGCGGTCGCCCGCATCGGGCAGCACGCCTGGCCGTACACGATCACGCCCACGGTCGACGCGCTGCTGCGCGGAGTCGGCGACCTGACGGGGCTGCGCGTGGACCTGGACGACCCGGCCTCGGTGGACGCGCTGGTCGCGGCCCTGGGCCCGGCGGCGAAGTTCGTGGGTGCCACGGTGCGCAACACGTCCAACCCGACGCAGCTGGAGGCGGGCTACAAGGCGAACGTGATCCCCGGGCGTGCGGAGGCGACCGTGGACGTGCGGCTCCTGCCCGGCCAGGAGGAGGCGGGCATGGCGACGCTGCGCGACCTGGCCGGCCCGAACGTGCGGATCGAGCCCATCCACCTGGACACGGCGCTGGAGGTCCCGTTCACCGGGTCGCTGGTGGACGCCATGGTGGACGCCATCGGCGCCGAGGACCCGGGCGCCACGGTGCTGCCGTACACGCTCTCGGGCGGCACCGACAACAAGTCGCTGCACCGCCTGGGCATCACGGGCTACGGGTTCGCGCCGCTGCGGCTGACGGGTGACCTGGACTTCGCGGGCATGTTCCACGGCGTGGACGAGCGCGTGCCCACCGACGCCCTGAGGTTCGGCACCCGCGTGCTGGACCGCCTCCTGGCCACCTGCTGACCGGCACACGTGTCAGACGCTCGGGTCACCTGGGTGACCCGAGCGTCTGACACGTGAAGGGGTCAGAGGGTCGAACGGACCCTGATGATCTTGCGGCGCAGCCACACCTTGCGTCTGCCACCGATGTAGAGAAGGGTCCTGGCCAGCTCCCAGCGGCCGTACTCGGCCTCCTCGGTGAGCACCTTGCGGGCGTCCGGCACGCTCGTGCCCGGCTCGAACGTCACGACGCGGTACTCGTACTGGTTGTGCTGGCGCAACGCGGAACCGTCTCTCGCCATCTGATGCACCGTCCTCGGGTCGCGGGTGAGGTCAGTTTATGCCGTTTTCGTTGCAGTGCGATGACGGCCACGGATTTCGTCTGCCCATTGTGGCCCACGGGGCGCTACCTTCAAGGCATGACCGTTGAACCGCGTGCCGCGCTCGACCGCCTCATTGCCGCACTCGAGGCCCACCACCACGCGGTCGCCACTCGCCGGAGTGACGACGACCCCGCCGTCGACGACGCCTACGACGTGCTCGCCGACGCCTACGAGGTGTACGAGGACTCCCTGGCGACGGTGTTCGGCGAGGTGACGCCCTTCTACCTGGCCGACGAGGTCGACGAGGAGGAGGACGAGGACGACGACGAGGACCTCGACGACATCGACTTCGACGACGACCTCGACGACGCGGACGAGAGCGCCCAGGAGGACGAGCCCCAGCCCGCGCGGCAGGGCTGACCGGGCGAGGGGGTCAGGGCAGGTCCGGCGCGGGCACGGTCACCAGCGCTCGGGGTAGCCGATCACGGGGGCGGACACGTCGTCGAGCGCGGCGTGCACCTCGTAGGGCAGCTCCAGGGTCGCCGCCTCCAGCGAGGAACGCAGCTGGGCGGGCGTGCGCGCGCCCAGGATCGCCGCGGCGATCCCGTCGCGCTCCAGCAGCCACGCCACGGCGACCTCACCGGGCGTGCGCCCCAGCCCCTCCGCGGCCGTCGCCACGGCCTCCACGACCGCCGACGCCGAACCCTCCAGGTACGGCTGCACGAAGCCCGCGAGCGCCCCGGCGGCCCGGGAGTCCGCCGGGATGGCTCGCCGGTACTTGCCGGTCAGCACGCCGCGGCCGAGGGGCGACCACGCGAGCAGGCCGACGCCGAGGGCCTCCGCGGCGGGCAGCACGTCGCGCTCCACCCCGCGCTGCAGCAGCGAGTACTCCAGCTCGACGGCGGCCAGGCCGACGTCGGGCTCCAGCAGCGTGGCCGCGCGTGCCGTGGCCCAGCCCGGGTGGTTGCTCAGCCCCACGTACCGGGCGCGCCCGCTGGTGACGGCGATGCGCAGCGCGCCCACCGTCTCCTCGAGCGACGTGTTCGGGTCGGGGCAGGCCACGAGGAACAGGTCCACGTGGTCGGTACCCATGCGCGCCAGCGACTCGTCCAGGCTGTCCAGGAGGGCCCCGCGGGAGGCGTCCACGACGCGCCCCGGGCCGTCGGACCGCGACTCGGAGCGGATGCCCGCCTTGGTGGTCAGGACGAGCTCGTGCCGGGCCACCTTGCCGGACAGCAGGGTGCCGATGACACGCTCCGCGTCACCGTCGGCGTAGCTGGCCGCGGTGTCGAGCAGCGTGCCTCCGGCGTCGAGGAAGTCCCGCACCTGCTCCGCCGCGTCGATCTCGTCGGTGTCACGGCCCCAGGTCATGGTGCCGAGGCCGAGCTCGGACACCCGTAGGCCGGAGGTGCCCACGCGACGTCTTTCCATGTGCGGCAGGCTACCCGCGGCGCTCACGCGTGCATCCGGAGGCGCGCCGTGGGGTAGTGTCACGGCCCGTGACTGCGTGGGAAGCGATCCTTCTTGGCCTGGTGCAGGGCCTGACCGAGTTCCTCCCGATCTCGTCGTCGGCGCACCTGCGCATCGTCGGCGAGCTGATCGGTTCGGGCGACCCCGGCGCGGCCTTCACCGCCATCACGCAGATCGGCACCGAGGCCGCCGTCATCATCTACTACCGGAAGAAGATCGGGGCGATCCTGGTCGCCTGGTCCCGCGCGCTCGCCGGGCGGAACGGGACCGGCTGGCGCGCCCGCACGGGCCTGGGCCCGCGGCCCGGCTCGGTCGACGTGCGGCACGGCCGCCCGGGCGTGGTCGCGGACCACGACGCCGCGATGGGCTGGTACATCATCCTGGGCTCCATCCCGATCGTGGTGCTGGGCCTGCTGTTCGAGGACTACATCGAGAACACGTTCCGCAACCTGTGGATCACGGTGTTCACCCTCGCGTTCTTCGGTCTGCTGCTGCTCCTGGCCGACGTGTTCGGCCGCCAGGAGCGCGAGCTGACGTCGCTCACGGGCCGCAGCGCCCTGTTCTTCGGGCTGGCGCAGGCGCTCGCGCTCGTGCCCGGCGTGTCGCGCTCGGGCGGCACCATCACCGCGGGCCTGACGATGGGTTTCTCCCGCAAGGCCGCGGCCGACTACTCGTTCCTGCTCGCGCTGCCCGCGGTGCTCGGGTCCGGCTTCTACCAGCTCGTCAAGACGCTCGGTGAGCCGCTCCCGGCCGGTGCGCCCGGCTGGGGGGCGACGATCATCGCCACGATCGTCGCGTTCGGCGTCGGGTACGCGGTGATCATCGGCTTCCTCAAGATCATCGGCAACTACTCGTACAAGCCGTTCGTGTTCTACCGGTTCGCGCTCGCCGGTCTCGTGGTGTGGCTGCTGATGTCCGGCGCGATCGACCCGCACGGCGGCGTCGCGTAGCCCACACCGCCGGGCGCCCCGGCTGGTCCGGGAGTGTCACAGGCGGCGGCTATCGTTGTCGCCGTGCACGCCTGGCCCACCCCTCAAGTCCCCGAGCTCCCCGGCTACCCGTCCTCCGCTCCGGTCCGGGTCCACGACTCGTCCACCGGTGAGCTCGTCGAGGCGGCGCCGGGGCGCCAGGCCCGGCTGTACGCGTGCGGCATCACGCCGTACGACGCGACCCACATCGGCCACGCGAACACGTACGTCGCGTTCGACCTGCTCGTGCGCGCCTGGCTCGACGCCGGCAAGGAGGTCGTCTACACGTCCAACGTGACGGACGTCGACGACCCGCTGCTGGAGCGCGCCACGGCCACCGGCGTGGACTGGCGCGAGCTGGCCGCCTCCCAGGTGGCCCTGTTCCGGGAGGACATGACGGCGCTGGGCGTCGTCCCGCCCCGTACCTGGACGGGCGCCGTGGACTCGGTGCCCGACGTCGCGCGCGCCGTGGTGACCATGCTGGAGTCCGGGGCCGCCTACCGCGTGCCCCTGGAGGCCGGTGCGGGCGGCGCGACGCCGGAGCTGGGCGACGTGTACGCCGACCTCACGGCCGACCCGCACTTCGGCACCGTCGCGCACCTCGACCGGGAGCAGGCGCTGGCCACGTTCGCCGAGCGCGGGGGAGACCCGGACCGCGAGGGCAAGAAGGATCCCCTCGACCCGCTGCTGTGGCGGCGCGAACGGCCCGGCGAGCCCACGTGGGACGGCGGCCCGCTGGGCACCGGCCGCCCCGGCTGGCACATCGAGTGCGCCGTGATCGCCCGCGACGGGCTCGACCTGGCCGGCGGAGAGCGGTTCGACGTGCAGGGCGGCGGCTGCGACCTGCTGTTCCCGCACCACGAGATGTCGACGTCGCACCTGCGCGTGCTGTGCGCGAACGCGGGCGGCGACGCCCCCCAGGGGCCCGTCGCGGCCCGCACCCACGTGCACGCCGGTCTCGTGGCCTACGACGGCGAGAAGATGAGCAAGTCCCTCGGCAACCTCGTCCTGGTCTCCGGGCTGCGCGAGGCGGGACACGACCCCATGGCGATCCGCCTGGCCCTGCTCGCCCACCACTACCGCACCGAGTGGGAGTGGGACGAGACGTCGCTGCCGGCCGGCGAGGCCCGCCTCGCGCGGTGGCGAGACGCGGTCTCGGGCAACGGCGGCCCGTCGGCCGACGCGACCCTCGCCCGGGTGCGCGCGGCGCTCGCGGACGACCTCGACGCCCCCTCGGCGCTGGCGGCCGTGGACGCGTGGGCGGAGGCGTCCCTGGAACCCGGGCGCGATACCTCGCAGGACGAGGAGGGCGCCCCGGGGGTGCTCTCTCGCGCGGTGAACGCCCTGCTCGGAGTGCGTATCTGAGCCTCGCCGGGCCTGCCTCGCAGCGGCTTCGGGCGAGGTAGGCCAGAGCCACGACAAGCGCTTACCAGGTTTATTTTGACCCCTGCTTCCGTTTGCATTTAACCCGGGGCAGGATGGGCAGCATGACGGAGTACGAGGAAGACTTCACGGGTGAGACCCGGGTCACCGTCACGACGACGCCCCGGTGCGGCACGCGGTATCGCGTCGTACGCAACGGACCGGGTTTCACCCCGGTCTACGACCGCGTCGAGGACGCCGCACGGTGTCTCGAGACGTGGGTCGGCTACCACGGTCCGGACGCAGGTGTACGGATCGAGCCGATCTCGAGCAGCGCGTGAACCCACGCCCGACGGACGAGCGAGAGGCCTGAACCCCCGCGGGGGTTCAGGCCTCTGTGCGTCCGGGACGGTCGCGGGGACGGGTCAGAGCCCCGTGTCCTTGCCGCCGTCCTTGCCGCCGATGTCGCGCCGGCGCAGGTAGCGCTCGAACTCCCGGGCGATGGCGTCGCCCGACGCCTCCGGGAGCTCCGCGGTGTCCTTGGCCTCCTCGAGCTGCGCCACGTACTCGGAGATCTCCGAGTCCTCCGACGCCAGCTCGTCCACGCCGTGCTGCCACGCCGCCGCGTCGTCGGGCAGCTCGCCCATCGGGACGGACTCGCCGAGCAGCTCCTCGACACGCGTCAGGATCGCGAGCGTCGCCTTGGGTGAGGGCGGGTTGGCCACGTAGTGCGGCACGGCCGCCCACAGGCTCACCGACTGCAGGCCCCGCTGGGCCGCCTCGTGCTGCAGCACCCCCACGATGCCCGTGGGCCCCTGGTAGGTGTTGGCCTCGATGTCGAGCACCGACTGCAGGCCCACGCTGTCGGACGTCGCGGTCATCGGGATGGGCCGGGTGTGCGGCACGTCCGCCAGGAGCGCACCGAGCGTGATCACCGTGCGGACCCCCATCTCGTCGGCGACCTTGAGCAGCTCCTCGCAGTACTTGCGCCAGCGCATCGACGGCTCGACGCCGTGCACCAGCACCACCTTGCGCTCGCCGACCTGGGCCACGGACACGGACGTCGTCGGCCAGGTGATGGACCTCGTGCCGTCGTCGTCCATGGAGACGTACGGCCGGTTGACCTGGAAGTCGTGGAACTCCTCGGGGTCGAGCTCCGTCACCTTCTCGGCGCCCCACACCTCGGCCAGGTGCGTGAGCGCGGTCGTGGCCGCGCTCCCCGCGTCGTTCCAACCTTCGAAGGCAGCGAGGAGCACGGTCTGGCGAGGCGAGGCCTGCTCCGGCTGCTCGTGATGCGCGTCGGTCATCCCCCCAGCCTAGGGTGTGGGGCGCTCGGCGTGGCCAGAGGCGCGGTCGCGTTCGCGGACGGGCGAATCGGCGTGTCGCAGCAGGAGCCGCGACACGTGTCGCGCCAGGGCCGGGGCGTCAGATCGCGGGCAGGCCGGCCCGCAGCGCGCCGCGGACCTGCACCTCGACGCCGCGCCACGTCCCGGTCCACAGGGTGTACCCGGGGTCCAGCATGCGCTGGTCGATGGCGTGGTCGAGGCCGAGCGCGCGGGCGATGCTCTCGCCGTCGTCCATGTGCCAGGGCTGCAGGGTCACGCGGTCCGGCGTGACGGTCAGCACCTCGATCCAGTCGGCACGCACGTGCCGCAGCAGATCGATGACATCGCCGAGGCGTTCGGTGACCGACTGCGACGCAATGGGGTTCACGGGACTCTCCGGGACAGGTCGGCTGGCAGGGTCTGCTCGCTCACTTCCACCGTTCGCTACCACTGTGCGACGAGCCCACGGGACGTGCCATCGGCAGCGCGCGGGACGTTTCGGTGATAGATACGTCCCTATGGGGGTGAGAACGTGAGAAACCAACGACTGGTCGCCGCGATGGCGCAGGCCGGTCTGAGCCAGGTCCGGCTGGCCGCGGCCGTCGGCGTGGACCCGAAGACCGTGGAGCGCTGGGTGGCCCAGGGGCGCACGCCGCACCCGCGGCACCGTGTCGCGGTGTCCGACGCGCTGGGCTGCGACGTCGCCGCGCTCTGGGGCGACGTGGACCGCGCGGAGGCGGCCACGCAGGAGATCGTCGGGATGTATCCGGCGCGTCGCGCCGTGCCGTCCGGTACGTGGCGGGCGTTCCTCGCGGGGGTCGAGCAGCGGTTCGAGCTGCACGCGTTCGCCGCGACCTTCCTGCCCGACCAGACGCTCGACCTGACCACCGAGATCGTCACCATGGCGAGCCGCGGCGTGCGGGTGCGGCTGCTCCTGGGCGACCCGGAGGGCTCGGCAGTGGCGGTACGCACCCAGGAGGAGGGCGGCACGGGCCTGGCGGGGCGGATCGCGCTGGTGCTGTCCTACCTGGCGCCGGCGCTGGGCACGCCCGGGGTCGAGGTGCGGCTGCACGACAGCACCCTGTACGCCACGACGTTCCGGTTCGACGACGACCTGCTGGTCAACACCCACGTCTGGGGCGCGCCCGCGGGCGCCAACCCGCTGCTGCACCTCAGGGACGGGCCGGAGGCGTCGATGGCGCCTGCCTACCAGGCCGGGTTCGAACGGGTCTGGAACACCGCGCGACCCCTGGAGGCCTGGCCCCGGACGGAGGACACGGACAGGGTGGCCTGATGGTGCGGTACGACTACTTCGACGACCCGGAGGCGCCGACCGTGAACTCCGTGGTCCCGTCGGTCACGGTCGCGGTGCGGGACGACGTCGGCCGCCTGCTGCTCATCCACCGCACCGACAACGACCTCTGGGCGCTGCCCGGGGGTGGCATCGACCCGGGGGAGACGGTCCGGCAGGCGGGCGTGCGGGAGACCGAGGAGGAGACCGGATACCGGGTGCGCATCACCGGGCTGGTCGGCATCTACACCGACCCGCGGCACGTCATCGTGTACTCGGACGGCGAGGTCCGGTCCCAGTTCTCCATCTGCATGCGCGGCGCGGTCACCGGCGGGTCCGCGCGCACCTCGGGGGAGTCCAGCGAGGTGGTCTGGCAGAACGTCGACCGGCTCGGCGACCTGGACATCCACCCGTCGATGCGGCTGCGGATCGCGCACGCCGTGGACCCGGGCCGCACCGAGCCCTACCTGACGTGACAGCCGGCGTGACGGCTGGCGTGGCGCGGTCAGCGCGCGACGCGTTCGAGCCGTCGCTCGATGCGGGCCACGACCTGCCGCAGGCCCGGTTCGGCATGCTGCATGCTGCGCCACACCAGGTGCCCGGGCGGGTAGCGGTCGTAGATGTGCGCGAACCGCTCGTCGACGCTGACGGTCTCGCCCCGCGCGGAGGTGGTGATGTCGCAGTAGGTGAGCAGGTCCAGCAGCTCTCCGGGCGGTGCGGGGAACTCCTGGCACAGCGTCGTGTCCAGGCCCCGTTCGCCGGCCTCGACGGTGGCGGACGTGTGGTGGGCCACCAGGCTCGTCAGCTCGGGGCCGGCGCCGACCGAGCGGAGGTAGCGCGCGCCGTCGAGCTGGTGCAGGCCCGTGTCGCGGGCCGCCGCGGCGTACCCGACGTCGTGCAGGTAGGCGGCGGTGACGAGCAGCTGAGGTCGGTCCAGCGCCCGGGCGACGTGCTCGGCGCGCCGCCCCACGCCGAGGGAGTGCGCGAGCCGGTCGGCACCGGCGTCGAAGAGCTCCGACAGCATCGCCTGGGCACCCGCGGGGTCGATCTCCCGCGGGGTGGTACCTCGCATCGGTTCACCGTAGGGCGCCCGGTCGCGTTCGGCGCGACGGGTGAAGAGGTAGGTCGTGGTCGTGCGCGTGCTGGTCCGCATCGGTGGCCCCCCGCCGTCACAGCTCCGGTCGTCCGTTGACCATCCAGTCACGGACCATCGCCGTCGCGCGGTGATGCCCCGCCAGCGCGGCCTCGCGGGTCGCGTACAGCTCCGCGTACTGCTCGGTGCAGTCCAGCCTGTCGTCCTCGGAGAGCACACCGTCGGGGTCGAGCCGCTCGACGAACACCATTGTCTCGTAGATCAGGGGTTCGTGTCCCGGGCCCGCGCCGTCGGGCGACGCGGACGAGTCGACGCCCGTCCAGACGGTGGACACGTGGTAGAACCCGATGTGGTCCCGAGCGACGTGGGCGCCGCCGGCCCCGAGGCGCAGCACCGACCACTGGTCCTGGGTGATCGGGTTGCCGTCGAGGTCGTAGTACGTCCGCTGCGAGAGGCGCTCGAAGAAGTCGGGTCCGAACACGTGTCTTCCCTTCGGTCGGTATCGAGGGTCAGCATTGCCCAGGAAGCCGAGGAGCGCGCGGCGAGGGTGTGGAGCGTGCTCCACGCCGCGTATGTGGGTAAATGACCGATTGCTCCCACGCGAATCACACCGATCGGCGCGCGGGCAGCCCCACGGCCGGGTGAGTATGAAGCAATGCTCAACCTGCGAGAACACCGAGCGCTGCTGACCACCGTGGGCGCGCTGCTCGTCGCCAGCACCGGCAGCGGCATCGCCTGGTCCGAGCCGGGCGGCCACCGGGAGCCCGCCGACCAGCTGCTCGACGCCGTGGAACACAGCGAGTCGACCATGCGTGACTACATCGACGAGGTGAGCGAGCGCTTCGACCAGATCGAGTCCGCCTCCGACGCCGGCCGGCAGGAGGAGCTCGCCACCGCGCTCATGGCGGACGTCCCCGGCCTCGCGCGGGACGCACGGTCCGGCGTCCGGTCCGCCCGCGCCGAGGTCACCGCCGTCGACCTGCCTGACGGTGGCCGGCTCGACCACGCCCGCGACGCCTACGTGGCGCACATGGACGCCTGGCTCGCGGAGTACGACGACGCGATGGCCGCGCCCGCCGGTGTCGTCGAGATCGAGCCCGCCGTGAACCGGACGTTCGACGAGGCCGTCGCGGCGTTCGAGCGGACCGGGCTGCAGGGCGCCCAGGAGGACCGCATGGAGGAGCTCCTCGCGGACTGACGCGGCTGTCGGGCAGGCGGCCGTTTTCCGGGCGGCCCGCACGGCCACCTACGATGAGGCCGTGCCCCGTGACCCGTCCGCCGCAACGCCGGACCGCCTGCCCGCCGCCGTCCTGTTCGACATGGACGGCACCCTCGTCGACACGGAGCCGTACTGGATGCGCGCCGAGCGCGAGATCGTGGCGGCGCACGGTGCGGCCTGGACGCACGAGGACGCGCTCGGGGCCGTGGGGCAGGCCCTGCTGACCACCGGCACCATGCTGCGCGACGCCGGCGTGCCGCTCGAGCCGGCCGAGATCGTCTCGTGGCTCGTGGCCCGGGTCAACGAGCAGCTGCGCGAGCGCGTGCCGTGGCGCGCCGGGGTGCCCGAGCTGCTGGAGGACCTGCGGGCCGCCGGCGTCCCGTGCGCCGTCGTCACCATGTCCTACCGCAGCCAGGCCGAGGTCGTGGCGGACGGCGCCCCCGCGGGCACCTTCGCCCACCTCGTCACGGGGGACGAGGTGACCCGGGGCAAGCCGCACCCCGAGCCCTACCTGACGGCCGCCCGGCTGCTCGGCGTGCGCCCGCAGGACTGCGTGGCCGTCGAGGACTCCGGTCCAGGCATCACGTCGGCGCTCGCGTCCGGCGCGCGCACCCTGGGCGTGCCCGCCGAGGTGCCCGTGCCCCCGCGTCCGGGCCTGAGCCGGGCCGCGTCGCTCAAGCAGGTCGACCTGGACACGCTGGGCCGGATCGCCGCCGGCGAGGTCGTGGACCTGCTCGGCGACTGAGCCGGGTCCTCACGGCACGGCCCTCACCGCACGGCCCTCGCCGCACGGCCCTCGCGGTGCGGGTCGGCCGCGGGATCAGCCCGCCAGGCCCAGCCGCAGCGCGACCGCGCCCTCCGGGATCTCCGGGGGAGTGCCGCCGAACTCCGGGCACAGCGCCTGGTGCGCGCACCACCCGCACAGCTTCGACCGGCGCGGCTTCCACTCCCCGGTACGGGCCGACTCCTCGATGGCTGCCCACACGGCGCGGATCTTCTGCTCCGTGTGCTCCAGGTGCCCGGTCGTCGGCTCGCCGCGCAGCACCTGCCCGTCGCCCAGGTAGACGAGCTGCAGCATCTTCGGCAGCACGCCGCGCTCGCGCCACAGCACCAGGCCGTAGAACCGCATCTGGAACACGGCCGACGACTCGTAGCCCGGGCGGGGTGAGCGCCCCGTCTTGTAGTCGACCACCCGCACGGCCCCGTTCGGCGCCACGTCCAGGCGGTCCACGATGCCGCGCAGCAGCGGCCCGCCGTCGAGCTGCGACTCGACCAGCAGCTCGCGCTCCGCCGGCTCGAGCCGGTTCGGGTCCTCCAGCGTGAAGTAGGTGCCGAGCAGCGACCCGGCGCCGGCCAGCCAGCCCGCGCGGTCCTGCCCGTCCGGGCCCACGCCGTCCGTGAACAGCGACGCGTACCGCTCGTCGGCCTCCAGCAGCCGGTCCCACTCGCCCGGCAGCAGGTCGTGGGCCGCGGCCAGGGTGCGCTCGCCCAGCGGGGCGTCGTACAGGCGCTCCAGCACCGCGTGCACCAGGGTGCCGCGCGCCGCGGCGGCCGAGGGCGGCTCCGGCAGCCGGTCCACCGTGCGGAACCGGAACAGCAGCGGGCACTGCATGAAGTCGTTGGCGCGCGACGGCGAGAGCGCGGGCGGTCGCGAGGGTGCCGTCACGACCGGTGCCGCCCCGGCGCCCGTCCCCGTTCCCGCACCCGTCTCCGCCACCGCACCCGGGCCCGGGGTCACCTCCGTCGTCGTCATGCCCCCACCCTAGGGGCGGCCACCGACATCCTCCGTCAGCCCTCCACAGCGTGCCGCCGCCCGCACCGCGACGGGCCGGTAGGTTGGTCCGGTGACCACCTCGGAGCCCGCCTCCACACCCGCACCACCCGCCCCGCAGCGCTCGAAGGGGTTCGTCATCGGCCGCGTCGCCGGCGCGCCCGTGATCGTCACCCGGTCGTGGTTCCTCGCCGCGCTCGTCCTGACGATCCTGTTCGTGCCGGCCATCGAGGCGCGCGCGCCGGGGCTCGGTGCCGGCGTCTATCTCGCCGCGTTCGTGTTCGTGCTGCTCCTGTTCGGCTCGGTGTTCCTGCACGAGGTGGCGCACGCGCTGGTCGCCCGGGCGCGCGGGCAGAACGTCACCGAGCTCGCGGTCACGCTCTGGGGCGGCCACACCGCCTACACCGGCGGCCTGGGGCGGCCGCTCGACGGTTTCCTGGTTGCCGTCGTGGGGCCGCTGACAAATCTCGTGCTCGCGGCGGGGTTCGGGCTGGCCTACCAGGCCTCGCCCGTGCTGAACCTGCCCACCGTGCTGCTGGGCCTGGCGGCCGTATCGAACGCCTTCGTGGGCGCCTTCAACCTGCTGCCCGGCCTGCCGCTGGACGGCGGGCAGATCCTCGAGTCGCTGGTGTGGGCGGTCACGGGACGCCGCACGGCGGGCACGATCGCGGCCGGCTGGGTGGGCCGGGTCGTCGCCGTCGGTGTGCTGCTCTGGGCCCTCGTCGTGCCGTGGGTGCAGGGCACCACCCCGAACCTCACCACCGTGCTCTGGTCCGCGCTCATCGGGGCCTTCCTGTGGGCCGGTGCGGGCGCCGCGATCTCCAACGGCCGCCGCCGCGAGGCCGTGGAGGGCCTGTCGGCGCAGGGGCTCGCGGCGCCCGTGCTCGTGCTGCCGCTCGGGTCCACCGTCGCGGACGCGGTGAGCGCCCGGGCAGCGGCCGGCGGCCGCGCCGAGGCGTCCCGCCTCGTCGTCGTCGGGCACGGCGACGTCCCGCTCGCCGTCGTGGACGACGACGCCGTGGCGGCCGTGCCCCCGCAGGCGCAGGAGGCGACCACCGTCGACTCCGTGGCCGTGCCGTTCGTCCGTGGGTCCGAGGTGCCGCCCGCGCTGGCGGGTACGGAGCTGCTCGACCACCTGGCCCGGCGGTCGGGCGGCGCCCGCCTCGTCCCCGTGGTCGACGACGGCCGCGTCACCGGCGTCCTGGACCTCGCCGACGTGGCCCGCGCGATCCGCGCGACCTGACGCGGCGGTCCCGCCCAGCGCCTAGGATGGTCGGTCGTGACCACACCCACCGATATCCCGACCGCCACCGGTGCCGAGCTGCGCCGCGGCCCGTTCCGCGTGGGCGACAAGGTCCAGCTCACCGACCCCAAGGGCCGCCTGCACACCATCACGCTGCAGCCCGGCGGCACCTTCCACACGCACAAGGGCTACTTCAAGCACGAGCAGATCATCGGGCAGCCCGAGGGTTCCGTGGTGGTCAACACCGCCGACGTCGAGTACCTGGCCCTGCGCCCGCTGCTGGCCGACTACGTGCTGTCGATGCCCCGCGGTGCCGCGGTCGTCTACCCGAAGGACGCGGCCCAGATCGTCGCGATGGCCGACATCTACCCGGGCGCCCGGGTGGTCGAGGCCGGCGTCGGCTCGGGCGCGCTGACCATGTCGCTGCTGCGGGCCGTCGGCGACGCGGGCAGCGTGCACTCGATCGAGCGGCGCGAGGACTTCGCCGCCATCGCCCAGGGCAACGTGGAGACGTTCTTCGGCGGGCCGCACCCGGCCTGGCAGCTCTCGGTCGGCGACCTCGCCGACGTGCTGCCGGAGGTGGCCGAGCCGGGCTCGGTGGACCGCGTGGTGCTGGACATGCTCGCTCCGTGGGAGAACGTCGACGCCGTCGCCTCGGCGCTCGCGCCCGGCGGGGTGCTCGTCTGCTATGTGGCCACCACGACCCAGCTTTCGCGCACAGCGGAAGACCTGCGTTCCGACGGCCGGTTCGCCGAGCCCGCGGCCTTCGAGACGATGGTCCGCGGATGGCACCTTGAGGGTCTGGCGGTGCGTCCCGAGCACCGGATGATCGGCCACACGGGCTTCCTGATCACCGCTCGCCGGCTGGCCGACGGCGTCGTCGCGCCCGAGCGGAAACGGCGTCCTGCCAAGGGTGCGTACCCCACGGCGCCCGACGCGGAGTGGACGCCGGAGGAGCTCGGCGAGCGCGCCGTGTCCGACAAGAAGGTCCGCAAGGTGCGTCGTGACCTTGGCGTTGCGCCCGAGGCCGGGAGCGCCTCGCCCGCGTGAACGGGCTGTAACGATCACGTACTCCGGACGTCTCAAACGGGTGTTCTTACTCCCGGTGTGTCGGTGACTCTGCTTAGAGTGCTGTTCTCGGAGGCGTTTGCGTCATATGGTCGCCTCCCGGGCCCTACGAGAGGGGATGTCATGACCGAGAGCACGTCAGGATACAACCATCCCGAGAACGAATCTTTGCCCAGCCGCGACTACGAGCGCCAGATCGCCCTCCTCTCAGCCAAGAACGAGCGCCTCGCGGAAGCCCTCCGCGCGGCACGCGACCAGATAGTCGAGCTCAAGAAACAGCTCGACGACCTGGCCAAGCCGCCGGGCACCTACGCCGTGTTCCTGGGCGCGCACCCGGACGGGTCGGTGGACATCTCGTCCGCGGGCCGCAAGATGCACGTCTCCGCGAGCCCGAGCCTGGACGTCACCCGGCTGAGCCCGGGGCAGGAGGTGAAGCTCAACGAGGCGATGACGGTCGTCGGCGCGGGGGAGTACGAGCGCACCGGCGAGCTGGTCACCGTCAAGGAGATGCTGGGCGGCGACCGCGTGCTGGTCGTCGGCCGTGCGGACGAGGAGCGCGTGGTGCGCCTCGCCGGCTCGGTGATGGACGTGCCGCTGCGCGTGGGCGACTCGCTTACGGTGGACACCCGCAGCGGGTTCGTCTTCGAGGTCGTGCCCAAGTCCGAGGTCGAGGAGCTGGTCCTCGAGGAGGTCCCGGACATCGAGTACGAGGACATCGGTGGCCTCGGGCCGCAGATCGAGGCGATCCGGGACGCCGTCGAGCTGCCGTTCGCGCACCCGGACCTGTTCCGGGAGCACGGGCTGCGCCCGCCCAAGGGCGTGCTGCTGTACGGCCCGCCCGGCTGCGGCAAGACGCTCATCGCCAAGGCGGTGGCCCACTCGCTGGCCGGGATGGTGGCGCGGGCCAACGGGGGCAACCCGGAGGTCAAGAGCTACTTCCTCAACGTCAAGGGCCCGGAGCTGCTCAACAAGTACGTCGGCGAGACCGAGCGGCACATCCGGCTGATCTTCGCCCGTGCGCGGGAGAAGGCCGGTCAGGGCATGCCCGTCGTCGTGTTCTTCGACGAGATGGAGTCGCTGTTCCGCACCCGCGGCACGGGGCTCTCCTCCGACGTGGAGACGACGATCGTGCCGCAGCTGCTCGCCGAGATCGACGGCGTCGAGCGGCTCGACAACGTCATCGTGATCGGCGCCTCCAACCGTGAGGACATGATCGACCCCGCGATCCTGCGGCCGGGACGTCTGGACGTGAAGATCAAGATCGAGCGGCCCGACGCCGAGGGTGCGAAGGAGATCTTCGGCAAGTACCTCACCAAGGAGCTGCCGGTCCACGCGGACGACCTGGCGGAGTACGGCGACAACGTGACCGAGGCGCTGGACGGCATGATCACCTCGGTCGTGGAGCGCATGTACTCGGAGGACGAGGAGAACCAGTTCCTGGAGGTCACCTACGCCTCCGGCGACAAGGAGACCCTGTTCTTCAAGGACTTCAACTCGGGCGCCATGATCCAGAACGTGGTGGACCGGGCCAAGAAGAACGCGATCAAGGACTTCCTCGCCACGGGGCAGAAGGGCATCCGCGTGGAGCACCTGCTGACCGCGTGCGTCGACGAGTTCAAGGAGAACGAGGACCTCCCGAACACGACCAACCCGGACGACTGGGCTCGGATCAGCGGCAAGAAGGGTGAGCGCATCGTCTTCATCCGGACCATCGTCCAGAAGAAGGGCGAGGGCGCCACGCCCCGCACCATCGACACCGTCCAGAACACCGGTCAGTACCTCTGACAGCCATCGGGACAGGGTCCGTGTGCGCCGCCCGGCGCACGCGGACCCTGCCTCACCAACGGGACTACTCCGGCATAGGGTGGTGGACGTGAGCGTGCGTCGAGTGATGGGCATCGAGACCGAGTACGGAGTGCTGCAGCCGGGCCGCCCGCTGGCCAACCCCATGCTGCTGTCGAGCCAGGTGGTGACGACCTACCGGGCCAGCTCCACCCGCAGCGACGGCACCGGGGGCCGCGCCCGCTGGGACTACGACGACGAGGACCCGCTGCAGGACGCACGCGGGTTCCACCTCGACCGTGCCTCGGCGCAGCCGTCCATGCTGACGGACGACCCGGCCCGCCCTGCGCCGTCGGGCCCCGTGACCGGGCAGGTGCCCGTCGTGGAGCCCGGTCTGCCGGGCCGCGGCCGACGCCGGCCGGGGTCGACGCAGGAGGTCGAGCGCCCGGCCACCGAGGACTACGACGACCCGAGCGCCGCCAACGTGATCCTGACCAACGGTGCGCGGCTGTACGTCGACCACGCGCACCCCGAGTACTCCTCGCCCGAGGTCATGACCCCGGAGGACCTGGTGCGCTGGGACGTCGCGGGGGAGCGGGTGATGCTGTCGGCCCTGCGGGAGCTGGCGAGCTTCCCGGGCAGCGAGGTGGTGCTCTACAAGAACAACGTGGACGGCAAGGGTGCCAGCTACGGCACCCACGAGAACTACCTCGTGGACCGCGCGCTGCCGTTCACCACCCTCGCCGAGCTGATCACGCCGTTCCTCGTCACCCGCCAGGTGTTCACGGGTTCGGGCCGGGTGGGGCTGGGCGTCACCAGCGGCACCGCCGGGTTCCAGATCTCGCAGCGCGCCGACTACATCGAGGCCGAGATCGGCCTCGAGACCACGCTGCGCCGCCCGATCGTGAACACCCGCGACGAACCGCACGCCGACCGGCAGCGGTGGCGCCGCCTGCACCTCATCCTCGGCGACGCGAACCTGATGGAGGTGCCGACCTACCTCAAGGCCGGTACGACCTCGCTCGTGCTGTGGGTGCTCGAGCACCTGGACGAGCTGGCCGACGCCGGCGTGGACGCCCGCGGCGAGCTCGGCGCGCTCCGGCTGCTGAGCCCGGTGACCGACGTGCAGAAGGTCTCCCGCGACCTGGGCCTGCGCGCGCCTCTCGACCTGGCCGACGGCCGCACCATGACGGCGCTCGAGATCCAGGGCGAGGTGGCCGACGTGGTGCGGCGCTCGCTCAAGGTGCTCGGCACCGACGCGGAGTCGGACGCGGTGCTGGACCGCTGGACGTCGGTGGTGGAACGGCTGGGCACCGACCCGGCGTCGTGCGCGCGCGAGGTGGAGTGGATCGCCAAGATGCGGCTGCTGGACCGCCTGCGCTCGCGCGACAACCTGGAGTGGGACCACCCGCGGCTGCACGCCATGGACCTGCAGTGGTCCGACGTGCGGCCCGAGCGCGGCATCTACCACCGGCTGCTGGCCAAGGGGGCGGTGGACCGGGTCGTCGACGAGGAGGGCGTCGCGCGGGCCGTGCAGCACCCGCCGACCGACACCCGCGCGTACTTCCGCGGGGAGGTCATGGCCCGCTACGGGAGCCAGATCTCGGCGGCGAGCTGGGACTCGGTGATCTTCGACGTCGACGGGGCGCAGGCGCTGCAGCGGGTGCCGATGCTCGACCCGACGCGCGGCACCCGGCGCCACATCGGCGCGCTGCTCGACGCCAGCCCCGACGCGGGTGCCCTGCTCGCGGGACTCTCCGGACGGAGGTGACGGGCGATGTCGGTGTCACCGCCTAGTGTCGGGGCCTAGCGGCACCTAGGCTTCAGGACCAGCATTACGTCAGAGAATCACCAGGAGGCGATCATGGCCGGTCAGGAAAGAATCAACCCGTCACACGAGGACCGCACTCCGGACGACGATGCAGAGACCCCGGCCCCCGCGGCCGCGGCGGCCCAGAAGGACGACGACGAGGTCGACGCCCTGCTGGAGGAGATCGACGAGGTGCTGGAGACCAACGCCGAGTCGTTCGTGCGCGGATTCGTCCAGAAGGGTGGGCAGTGAACCTGAACGCAGACCGCACCGCAGGACGACTCCCGGACGCCTTCCTGCGTCCGGGATCGTCGTCCTTCGTGGACTTCCTGGCCGAGCACGCCCCCGACCGGCTGCCCGGGAACCGCGCCGTGCCCGCGGGCACGACCGACCCGGCGACCCTGTCCCCGCACGCCACCACGATCGTGGCCCTGACCTTCGACGGCGGTGTCCTGCTCGCGGGTGACCGCCGGGCGACCGCGGGTCCCATGATCGCCAGCCGCAGCATCGAGAAGGTGTTCCCGGCCGACGAGTACTCGGCGGTGGGCATCGCCGGCTCGGCCGGCATCGGCCTGGAGCTCGTGCGGCTGTTCCAGCTGGAGCTCGAGCACTACGAGAAGATCGAGGGTTCGCTGCTCTCCCTCACGGGCAAGGCGAACCGCCTGGCCACGATGCTGCGCGGCAACCTGCCCATGGCCATGCAGGGCCTGGCGGTCGTGCCGCTCTTCGCGGGCTACGACCTGGACAAGGGCGTCGGCCGCATCTTCAGCTATGACGCGACGGGCGGCCGGTACGAGGAGCACGAGCACCACGGCGTCGGTTCCGGGTCGCTGTTCGCGCGGGGCGCCCTGAAGAAGCTCTGGCGGCGCGGGATGGACGCGGACGCCGCGGTGCGGGTCGCGGTCGAGGCGCTCTACGACGCGGCGGACGACGACTCGGCGACGGGCGGGCCCGACACCGTGCGCGGCATCTTCCCGGTGGTGGCGGTCGTGTCCGCGGAGGGGTACGAGCGCGTGGAGGACGCCGAGGTGGCCCGCGTGGCGGAGCAGATCGTGGCGCAGCGCCGAGAGAGGGGCAACCTCGCATGAACATGCCGTTCTACGTCTCGCCCGAGCAGCTGATGAAGGACCGGGCGGACTTCGCCCGGAAGGGCATCGCCCGGGGCCGGTCGGTGGTGGTGCTGGCGTACGCCGGCGGCATCGCGTTCGCGACCGAGAACCCCTCGAGGGCGCTGCACAAGATCTCGGAGATCTACGACCGCATCGGGTTCGCGGCCGTGGGCAAGTACAACGAGTTCGAGAACCTGCGGGTGGCCGGCGTGCGGTACGCCGACATGCGCGGGTACTCCTACGACCGCTCCGACGTGACGGCGCGTGGCCTGGCCAACGCGTACGCGCAGACGCTCGGCACGGTGTTCATCACGGAGTCCAAGCCGCTCGAGGTCGAGATCGTCGTGGCCGAGGTGGGCGCGGAGCCCGCCGACGACCAGATCTACCGGCTCACCTACGACGGCACGGTGGCCGACGAGCACGGGTTCGTCGTCATGGGCGGTCAGGCCGAGCAGCTCGGGCGGAAGGTCAAGGAGGGGTGGCGTGCCGACCTCTCCCTGGGGGAGGCGCTGCGGCTCGCCGTGGCGGCGCTCGGCTCGGGCGACGGCGCGGCGCCGCGCACGATCGAGGCGACCCAGCTCGAGGTCGCCGTCCTGGAGCGCGACCGGCCGCGCCGCGCGTTCCGGCGGCTGAACGGACAGGTCCTGGCCGACCTGCTGGCCGAGGGCACCGAACCACCCGCGGCCGACGCGAAGCCCGTTCCCGAGGGTGGCCCGCCCGAGCCGGGCACGCCGGTGGAGGGTGCACCGGAGGCGGCAGCAGAGGGCACTTCAGAGGGCACGGCCGAGGACGCCGGCGGGTCCGGTGACGACAAGCCCGACGCAGGACCGGACTCCTCCGGCACCTCGCCCGGGACCGACCACTAGCAGCACGTTCCGCGAACGGGGAGGGGAAGTCCATGGACCGCAGGATCTTCGGTCTCGAGACCGAGTACGGCGTGACGTGCGCAGCCGACGACGGGCGCGGCCTGTCGGCCGACGAGGTCGCCCGCTACCTGTTCCGGAAGGTGGTGGCGTGGGGCCGTTCCTCGAACGTGTTCCTGAGGAACGGCTCCCGCCTCTACCTCGACGTGGGGTCGCACCCCGAGTACGCGACGGCCGAGTGCGACGACGTGCGCCAGCTCGTCTCGTACGACCGGGGCGGCGAACGCATCCTGGAGGGTCTGGTGGCCGACGCGCAGCAGCGCCTCGAGCACGAGGACCTGCCGGGCCGGATCCACCTGTTCAAGAACAACACCGACTCGGCGGGCAACTCCTACGGCTGCCACGAGAACTACCTCGTGCGCCGGTCGGGCGACTTCTCCCGGCTGTCGGACGTGCTGGTGCCGTTCCTCATCACGCGGCAGATCCTGGTCGGCGCCGGCAAGGTGCTCGCCACACCGCGCGGCGCCGTGTTCTGCCTGTCCCAGCGTGCCGACCACATCTGGGAGGCGGTCTCCAGCGCGACGACGCGGTCGCGCCCCATCATCAACACGCGCGACGAGCCGCACGCCGACGCCGAGCTGTACCGGCGCCTGCACGTCATCGTGGGCGACTCGTCGATGGCGGAGCCCACCACGATGCTCAAGGTCGGCACCACGGACCTGGTGCTGCGCCTGGTCGAGGCGGGCGTCCCGATGCGGGACCTGACCCTGGAGAACCCGATCCGCGCGATCCGCGAGATCAGCCACGACCGCACCGGCAAGCACCCCGTCACGCTGGCGAACGGCCGGACCATGACCGCGGTCGAGATCCAGTCGGAGTACTACGAGCGTGCCCGCGAGCTGGTGGAGGCCAACCTGGAGGTCACACCGGTGGTCAAGCAGGTGCTCGACCTGTGGGAGCGCGGCCTGCGGGCCCTGCAGGCGGAGGACCTGTCGCTCGTGGACCGTGAGCTGGACTGGGCCATCAAGCTCAAGCTGATCCGCCGGTACCAGGAGAAGCACGGGATGGGGCTCGACGACCCCCGCATCGCCCGGCTCGACCTGGCCTACCACGACATCTCCCGTACCGAGGGGCTCTACAACCTGCTCGCGGCGCGCGGCATGGTGGAGCGGGTCACCACCGACCTGGAGGTGTTCGAGTCGACGGCGCTGCCGCCGCAGACCACCCGGGCCAAGCTGCGCGGCGACTTCGTGCGTGCCGCCCAGGAGGCGCGCCGCGACTACACGGTGGACTGGGTGCACCTCAAGCTGAACGACCAGGCGCAGCGCACGGTGCTGTGCAAGGACCCGTTCAAGAGCGTGGACGACCGGGTGGAGCGGCTCATCGAGAGCATGTAGCCGGGCGGCCGGAGGTCGTACAGGGAGTGCCCCGGGGCACTCCCGCGCTCGTGGGAGACTTGGGCGCGTGAGCTCCTGGGTCCGTGCCGTCGCCGTGGTGGCCGCGGTGGCGTTGACCGCGGGCTGCGCCCCGGCGTCCCTCCCGGTCGAGGTGGGCCCGCAACCGACGTCGTCGGTGTCGCAGGCGCCGCTGCAGGTGACGGGCGTGGGCGGCGCTCCGCCGACGCTGGACTACGAGAAGCCCTTCGCCGTGGTGCGGCCCGCCTCGCAGACCGTCTGGCCGGGCACGGGAGACCTGCTGGAGCGGGACGACCCGGTGCTGCTGAACCTCTACGCGGAGGACGGGCGGGACGGCACGGAGCTGCAGAACACGTTCCGCACCGCGCCGGTGGCGTACACGATGACCGAGCCGGACCTGGGCAACGACCTCTACGACCTGCTCGAGGGTGAGCGGGTCGGCGCCCGGCTCTCGCTCGTGGAGGAGGAGGACGGCGTCCCGGTGCTGCTGGTGGTCGACGTGCTGCCCGCCAGGGCGTCCGGCACACCGGCGGAACCGGCCGGCCGGGACCTGCCGCAGGTGCGGCTCGACGACACCGGCGCGCCCACCGTGCGGATCCCGCGCGCCGACCCGCCGTCCGGCCTGGTGGTGCACCCGCTGATCCGGGGCACGGGGTCGCAGGTGCGGCCGGGCCAGATCGTGACGGTCGAGTTCACCGCGGTCCGCTGGAGCGACGGCACGGTGGTCGACACGACCTGGAGCGAGGGCGCCCCGCCGCAGTCCGCGGAGATCGGCATCGGCAAGCTCGTCCAGGGCTGGGACGAGGGCCTCGTGGAGCAGACGGTCGGCTCGCAGGTGCTGCTGGTGGTGCCGCCCGACCAGGGCTACGCGAACACGACCAGCGGGCTGGCGGGCGAGACGATGGTGTACGTGGTCGACATCCTCGACACGCACCAGGCGGTCGCCGAGGACGGGCCCCGGGCCTCCGGGAGCGAGAAGACGAAGGAAGAGGAGGGCTGATGTCGGTCGCGATCCGTGTGATCCCGTGCCTGGACGTCGACGCGGGCCGGGTGGTCAAGGGCGTCAACTTCGCCGACCTGCGGGACGCCGGGGACCCGGTCGAGCTCGCGGGCCGGTACGACGCCGAGGGCGCCGACGAGCTCACGTTCCTGGACGTGTCCGCCTCGTCGGGCGACCGCGCGACCATGGTCGACGTCGTGCGGCGCACCGCGGAGCAGGTGTTCGTGCCGCTCACGGTCGGCGGCGGCGTGCGGTCGACGGACGACGTCGACCGGCTGCTGCGGGCGGGCGCCGACAAGGTGGGCGTCAACACCGCGGCCATCGCCCGCCCGGAGCTGATCGCCGAGATCGCCGAGCGGTTCGGCTCGCAGGTGCTGACCCTGAGCGTCGACGCGCGCCGGGTCACGGGCGACGTGACGACGCCGTCGGGCTACGAGGTCACCACGCACGGTGGACGGCGCGGCACCGGGATCGACGCGGTCGAGTGGGCCGAGCGTGCCGCCACGCTCGGCGCGGGGGAGATCCTGCTCAACTCGATGGACGCCGACGGCACCAACGCCGGCTTCGACCTGGAGATGCTGCGCACCGTCCGCGAGCGGGTGCAGGTGCCGCTCGTCGCCTCCGGCGGCGCCGGCACGCCCGAGCACTTCGTCGAGGCGGCCCGCGCGGGGGCGGACGCCGTCCTCGCCGCCTCGGTGTTCCACTTCGGCGTGCTCACGGTGGGCCAGGTCAAGGACACGATGCGCGCGGCGGGCCTCGACGTGCGCTGAGCGGCACTCCCGCAACGTTCGTTGACCCTAACCATGGTTGAGGTCGTAACGTCGGCGACGCCCACGGCGAAAACCTGTCGAATCGATTTCCGAGCCGTGCGAAAATGGGGTCACACCCCGAGAAGCGAGGTCTTGTCGTGCCCCCAGATGCCCCGCGCACCGCACCGAAGGCTGTCCCGACGGGGGCACCCATGGCGCTGACCGGCTCCCGTGTCCGGCGCTCGTTCGCCCTCATGTGGCGCGGCATGCGCGCCCACCCGGGCCTCTACGTCCTCGCCGTCGGGGCCTCCGGGCTGTTCGGCGCGCTGACCGTCGCCGTCAGCCGCGCGGTCGGCTGGGCCACCGACACGGTGGTGGTGCCCGCCATCGCGGGCGACGCGGCGGCTCGCGACCGGATCTGGCTCGCGGGTCTCGTGCTCGGCGCCGTCGCCGTGAGCCTCGCGCTCTCGGTGGCCGGCCGGCGCATCTGGGCCGGCTACGGCGTCGTCGCCATCCAGGCCGACCACCGCACCGCCCTGACCCGGCAGTACCTGCGCCTGCCCGCCTCCTGGCACCGCGCCCACCCGGCCGGTCAGCTCCTCAACCACACCACCTCGGACACCGAGGCCGCCACGGGCGTGTTCAACCCGCTGCCGTTCGCGCTCGGCGTCGTCGTCATGATCGGCGTCGCCGTCGGCATGCTGCTGGCCGTCGACCCGTGGCTCGCGCTCGCGGCGCTGGCCGTCATCCCGATCACGGTCGCCGTCAACGCGGTCTACCAGAAGCACATGTCGCCCGCCGTGACCCGGGCGCAGCGCCTGCGCGGCGACGTCGCCGACGTGGCCCACGAGAGCTTCGAGGCGGCCCTGCTAGTCAAGGCCCTCGGCACCGAGGACCGCGAGGAGAGCCGGTTCGACGCCCGCACCCAGGAGCTGCGGGCCGCGAACGTGCGCGTCGGCATCGTCCGCTCGCTGTTCGACCCCGTGATCCAGACCCTGCCCGCCGTCGGCACCCTGCTCGTGCTCGGTATCGGCACCTGGCGCGTCACGGTGGGCGCCGTCGAGCCGGGCGACATCGTCACGGCCGCCTACCTGCTGACCATGATGACCGTGCCCGTGCAGGCGTTCGGCTGGGTGCTCGGCGAGCTCCCGCGCGCCCTGGTCGGCTACGAGCGCATCGCGCAGGTCGCCGACGCGGGCGGCGCGCTCGCCCACGGCACCGACCGCCTGCCCGCGGCGGCCGGCGGCCTCGGCGTCCGGCTCGAGGGCGTCGGCGTCGACGTGCCCGGCGGCGCCCGGGGCCGCACCATCATCCTGCTCGACGGCGTCGACCTCACCGTCGAGCCGGGCACCACCGTCGCGGTGGTCGGCAGCACCGGCGCGGGCAAGACCACCCTGGTCAGCCTCCTGGCCCGCCTGTCCGACCCGACGCGCGGGCGCGTGCTGCTGGACGGCGTCGACGCGCGCACCCTGGCCGACGGCGAGATCCCCGCGCACGTCGCCTTCGTCACGCAGACCACCTTCGTCTTCGAGGACACCGTGCGCGGCAACGTGACGCTCGCCGACCCCGGTGCGCCCGGGTCGCCGTCCGACGACGAGGTGTGGGAGGCGCTGCGCCTGGCCCGGCTCGAGGAGACGGTGCGCGCGCTGCCCGACGGCCTCGACGCCCCGCTCGGCGAGCGCGGCGCCAACCTGTCCGGCGGCCAGCGGCAGCGGCTCGCGATCGCGCGCGCCCTGGTCCGCGCGCCGCGCCTGCTCGTCCTCGACGACGCGACGAGCGCCGTCGACCCCCGCGTCGAGCAGGAGATCCTGCGCGGGCTCGCCGACCGTGCCGACACCACGGACCCGGGCCAGGGCGCGCCCGGCACCACCGTCGTCATGGTCGCCTACCGGATGTCCTCGGTGGCGCTCGCCGACCGCGTGGTGCACGTCGAGGGCGGACGCGTGGTCGACGTCGGCACGCACGACGAGCTCATGGCGCGCGACGCCGGCTACCGCGGGCTCGCCACGGCCTACGAGGCCGAGACCGAGCGCCGCGAGAAGGAGCGCGCGGACGCCGCCGCGGCGGAGGGTGAAGCAGGGCCCGGCGACACAGGACCCGATCGCGGCGACGAGCCGGCCGAGCTGGAAGAGGTGGCCCGATGACCGCGGCGACGGACGAGCCCGACGTGACCGACGTCCCGGAGGACCTGCTCGACGCCGACGGCGCGCGCATCGAGTCCGCGAGCCGCCTCGGCGTGCTCGGCACGCTGCGCAAGGGCCTGGAGATCAGCCCGGAGATCGCCCGCGGCCTGTGGGTCACGCTCCTGCTCGCGGCGCTCGCGGCGGGGGGTCGCGTGGTGGTGCCGCTCGCGGTGCAGCAGACCATCGACGTCGGCATCCTGTCCGACGGCGGGCCCGACGCCGGCCGGGTGGCCCTGCTGGCGTCGCTCGCCGCGGGCGCGCTGGTGCTCGCCGCGCTCTGTGCGGCCATGGTCAACGTGCGGCTGTTCCGCTCGGCCGAGGCCGGGCTGGCGACGCTGCGGACCACGGCGTTCCGGCACGTGCACGACCTGTCGACGCTCACGCAGAACACCGAGCGCCGCGGCGCCCTGGTCTCGCGCGTGACCAACGACGTCGACACGGTGTCCCTGTTCGTGCAGTGGGGCGGCATCATGCTGCTGGTCAGCGCGCTGCAGGTGCTCGTGGCGACCGGGCTCATGCTCGTCTACTCGCCGGTGCTGACGGCCGTGGTGTGGGTCGCGTTCATCCCGATGTTCCTCGTGATCCGGTACGGCCAGCGGTACGTGAACCGTGCCTACACGCTGGTGCGCGAGCGCGTGGGCGCGATGCTCGGCGCCATCTCCGAGTCCGTGGTGGGCGCCGAGACGGTGCGCGCGTACGGCGTCTCGGAGCGCACCGGGCGGCGCATCGGTGACGCGGTCGAGGCCACGCGCACCGCCCAGGCGCGCTCGCAGGTGCTGGTCGCGGGCACGTTCTCGTCGGGCGTGCTCATCTCCAACCTCGTGCTCGCGGTCGTGGTCGTCGTCGGCTCGCTGCTGGGCGTGGGCGGCGGACTGACGGCGGGGCAGCTGGTGGCGTTCCTGTTCCTCGTGCAGCTCTTCACCGGCCCGGTGCAGATGGCCACGGAGATCCTCAACGAGCTGCAGAACGCCGTCGCGGGCTGGCGGCGCGTCATCGCCGTCATCGAGACGCCGGTGCAGGTGGCCGAGCGGCCGGGCGCGGTCACGCAGGAGCGCGGCCCGGCGCACGTGACGCTGCGCGACGTCCGCTTCGCCTACCCGGGCGGCCCCGAGGTGCTGCACGGCGTGACGCTCGACCTGCCGCCGCGCACCAAGGTGGCCGTGGTGGGCCAGACCGGGTCGGGCAAGACGACGATCGCCAAGCTCGTCACCCGGCTCATCGACCCGACGTCGGGCACCGTGGAGCTGGACGGTACCGACCTGCGCGACCTGTCGTTCGCGTCCCTGCGCGAGCGGGTGGTGCTCGTGCCGCAGGAGGGCTTCCTCTTCGACGGCACGGTGCTGGACAACGCGGCCTACGGCCTGCGCGAGCCCGTCACCGGGCCGGACGCCGACGCGCGGGCGCGCGCCGCCGTCGAGGCCGCGTTCGCCGAGCTGGGTCTGTCCGACTGGGTGGCCGACCTGCCCGACGGCCTCGACACCGCGGTGGGCCAGCGGGGCGAGTCGCTGTCGGCGGGGGAGCGGCAGCTCGTCGCCATCGCGCGCGCCTACCTCGCACAGCCCGACCTGCTCGTGCTCGACGAGGCGACCTCCGCCGTCGACCCTGCCACCGAGGTGCGCATCGCGCGCGCCCTGGACTCGCTGACCGCGGGCCGGTCGACCATCACGATCGCGCACCGGCTCTCCACCGCCGAGGCGTCCGACCTGGTGGTCGTGGTGGACCAGGGCGAGGTGGCCGAGCTCGGACCGCACGCCGAGCTCGTGGCGGCGGACGGCGTCTACGCCCGCATGCACGCGAGCTGGGTGGCCCAGACCCGCTGATCCCGCGGCGTCCCGGTGCGGGGCACCGCGGGCGCGGGTGGGGGCACGCTCCGGGACGTGGCAGGATTCTCAGGTGCCCGACGTACTCGATCCCACGATCTCTGCCCGGCTCAAGCGGGACGACTCCGGCCTGGTGGCCGCCGTCGTGCAGCAGCACGACACGGGCGAGGTGCTCATGGTCGGCTGGATGGACGACGAGGCGCTGCGCCGCACCCTCACCGGGGGCCGAGTGACGTTCTGGTCGCGCAGCCGCCAGGAGTACTGGCGCAAGGGCGACACCTCGGGGCACGCCCAGTACGTCAAGGCCGTGAGCCTCGACTGCGACGGCGACGCCCTGCTCGTCCAGGTGGACCAGGTGGGGGCCGCGTGCCACACGGGCACGCGCACGTGCTTCGAGGCGGGCGGCGACCTGGGGGCGGTCGTCGGCACGCGCGACGAGGCCGGCCGCACGGACGAGGAGGCCCGGTGACCCAGCTCGACGACCAGCCCACGGCCCGCGCCGCCACCGCGCCCGCCGACCTGCCCTGGGGCAGCACCTGGCCGAGCCTGCCGGAGTTCCGGGAGATGGCCGCCGACCGCCGGGTGATCCCCGTGGTGCGTCCCCTGCTGGCTGACGACGCGACGCCCGTCGGGCTGTACCGCACCCTCGCCGGCGGCCGGCCCGGCAGCTTCATCCTGGAGTCGGCGGAGTCGGACGGCGTCTGGGCGCGCTGGTCGTTCGTCGGCGTCGCGTCGCGCGCGACCCTGACCAGCGACCAGGGGCAGGCGGCCTGGACCGGAGACGTGCCCGTCGGCATCCCCACGCAGGGCGACGTCGTCGACGTCCTGGCCGCGGCGCTGGACGCGCTGGCCACGCCCGGCGTGGCCAACCTGCCGCCGCTCACGGGCGGCCTGGCGGGCGTGCTCGGCTGGGACGTGGTGCGGCACTGGGAGCCGACCCTCCCGGCGACCGCGCCGGACGAGGTGGGTGCGCCCGAGCTCGCCCTGTGCCTGGCCACCGACCTCGCCGTGGTGGACCACCGGGAGGGAACGGTGTGGCTCGTCGCCAACGCGATCAACGCCGACGCCACCGACGAGCGTGTGGACGAGGCCCACGCCGACGCCGTGGCCCGGCTGGACGCCATGGAGGCACGGCTCGCGGCCGGCGGACCGCGCGTGACCTCGGTCGTGGCCGACGGCGCCGAGCCCGAGCTGGAGTTCCGGTCCACGCGCGAGGAGTTCGAGGACGCCGTGCTCGCGGGCAAGGAGGCGATCCGCGAGGGCGAGGTGTTCCAGGTGGTGCTCTCCCAGCGCCTCGACCTGGACTGCCCGGCGGACCCGCTGGACGTGTACCGGGCGCTGCGCACCATCAACCCCAGCCCGTACATGTACTACTTCCACCTGGCCAGGCCCGACGGCACCGAGTTCGCCGTGGTGGGTTCCAGCCCCGAGACCCTGGTGAAGGTGGAGGACGGGCACGTCACCACCTACCCGATCGCGGGATCGCGCCCGCGCGGCGCGCACCCCGAGGAGGACGCGGAGCTGGGCGAGGAGCTCCTGGCGGACCCCAAGGAGCGCGCCGAGCACATCATGCTGGTCGACCTGTCCCGCAACGACCTGGTCAAGGTCTGCGAACCGACCAGCGTGGAGGTGGTCGAGTTCATGAAGGTGCGCCGGTTCAGCCACATCATGCACATGTGCTCCACCGTCGTGGGGCGCCTCCGTGCGGGCCGCGGCGCCCTCGACGCGCTGCGCGCCACGTTCCCCGCCGGAACCCTCTCGGGCGCGCCGAAACCGCGGGCGATCGCGCTGATCGACGAGCTCGAGCCCGCGTCGCGCGGCATCTACGGCGGGGTGTGCGGGTACTTCGACTTCGGCGGCGACATGGACATGGCCATCGCGATCCGCACGGCGTACATCTCCGGCGGGCGGGCCAGCGTGCAGGCCGGGGCGGGCATCGTCGCGGACTCCGTGCCCGCGCTGGAGTACGCCGAGTCGCGGAACAAGGCCGCGGCCGCCGTGCGCGCCGTGCAGCTCGCGTCCCGCCTCGCCCCGCTGCCCACGGCGCCGGCCCGGAGCGCGACATGACCCGCACCCGCACCGTCCTCGCGCTGCTCGTGCTGGGCGCGCTGACCTTCGGCACGGGCTCGCCCACCTGGGTGACCACCGCGGTCGCGACGGCGCTCGAGCCCGAGGTGGCCGTCGCCGCGACGGGCACCTCCGCCGCGCCCGGCGTCGGCGCCGGCGCGCTGGTCCTGCTGGCCGCGGGCGTCGCGTGCGCGCTCACCGGCCGGGTCGCCCGGTACGTGGCGCTCGTCGTCGCCGCGGCGGGCGGGGTCCTGGTGGTGGCGAGCACGCTCACCGTCGTCGCCGACCCGACGCCGGCCGCGACCGCGGCGGCGTCCGCCGCCACCGGTGTCACCGATCTCACGTCGCCGGTCGCGCTGACGGCGTGGCCGTGGGCCGCCGTGGTGACGGGCGTGCTCGCGGTGGTCGTCGCCGTCTGGGGCGCCGTGGCGGCGCGCGGCTGGGCGGCCACGTCCGGGCGGCACGAACGCGCGGCCGCCACGCCGTCCGCGGCCTCCGCGGAGCCGTCCGCGCCGGCGGCTCCCGCCGGTTCGCCGGACGACGAGATCGACCCCCACGACGCCTGGGACGCCCTGTCCCGCGGCGACGACCCGACCGGTCGCTGACCCCGCCGGGCCGCTGACCTGCCGGTGAGCGGTTAGGCTGAGCGCGTACCGCACGACACGAAAGGCACCCACCTGCGATGACCGAGAACAAGCCCGAGATCGCCTACCTGCCGCCGGGCATCCCGCCGACCAACCACGGCCACACCGTGGCGGCCTGGGTCACCATGGCGGGCATCACGCTGGGCGTGCTGGTCGCCGCGTGGGGGATGGTGCTGGCGGCGAGCTCGCAGGCAGGCGTCGTC
Source organism: Promicromonospora thailandica (assembly GCF_024171955.1). Taxonomy (GTDB): domain Bacteria; phylum Actinomycetota; class Actinomycetes; order Actinomycetales; family Cellulomonadaceae; genus Promicromonospora; species Promicromonospora thailandica. Next base: position 45,358 of record NZ_JAMTCS010000014.1, read on the forward strand.
GTGGTCGTGACCGGCTTCGTCGTCGTCGCCGCCTCGCTCGTCGTGGGCCTGGTGCTGCGCAACCTCGGGATGGGCCAGAAGAAGGTCCGGCGGTAGGTCTGCCATGACCGAGCTCGCGATGGCCGCGCCGCCCAGCGCCCACCCCCGCAACCACCTGGGGGTGTGGGCGCTGGTGCTGGGCATCGCGTCGGTCGTGCTGGCGCTGGGCGCCCTCACGGGCGTCCCCGCCATCATCCTCGGCAACGAGGGCCGCCGGGCGGTGCGTGCCGGCGAGGCCGACAACGAGGGCATGGCCCTGGCCGGCGTCGTGCTGGGCTGGCTCTCGCTGGCGATCCTCGTCGGGGTGATCGTCCTGGTCGTCGTCCGCTACCTGGCGGGTGGGCCCCATTCCTGAACCGGCCCGGCGGCGGGCGCTCCGGGCGCCGCTGCTGACCGGCGGGGCGGTCGCGGCGGCGACGCTGGTGCTGGCGGTGCGCGACCCGCACGTGCGCGGCTCGTACGGCTTCTGCCCGCTGCTGGAGCTCACCGGCCTGGCCTGTCCGCTCTGCGGTGGCCTGCGCGCCACGCACGACCTGGCGCACCTCGACCTCGCGGGCGCGTGGTCCGCCAACGCGCTGTGGACCGTCGCCGCCCCCGTGGTGGTGGCGCTCTGGGTGGCGTGGCTCGTGACCGCGGCCCGGGGCCGGCCGGTGCGCGGACCGTCCGCGACGGCGGCGTGGGTGACGCTGGGCGTGGCGCTCGCGTTCCTCGTGGTGCGCAACCTGCCGGTCCTGCAGCCGTACCTGACGCCCTGGCTCTGACGCCGGGTTCTGCGGGCCAGGTCCTGACGCCGCGTCGTCTCACGGTCCGGGAGTGGTCAGGACCACACCCGCGGTCCGCCTACGATGGCGGTGGGGATGGTCACCCGGAGGGCACACGGACGGCGCCCCCGGGGCGAGCAACCGAACAGCAGACAGTCAGGCGTCCTTCCGGCGTCCGACGCGTATGACGAGGACAGAGGCCACGGGGAGGCTCATCAATGTCGGTCCTGGAGGACATCGTCGCGGGGGTTCGTGAGGACCTCGCGGAGCGTGAGGCGCGCGTGTCGCTCGACGCGCTCAAGGAACGTGCCGCCGCGGTCCCCGGGGCCCTCGAGTGCGTCGGGCGCCTGCGGCAGGCGGACGCCGTCTCGGTGATCGCCGAGGTGAAGCGGTCCAGCCCCAGCAAGGGCTCGCTCGCGCAGATCGCCGACCCGGCGGCCCTCGCCGTCGAGTACGAGAGCGGCGGCGCGTCCGTCATCTCCGTGCTCACCGAGCAGCGCCGGTTCCACGGCTCGCTGGCCGACCTGGACGCGGTGCGCGGCCGGGTCGACGTCCCGGTGCTGCGCAAGGACTTCGTGGTGACGCCGTACCAGGTCTGGGAGGCGCGGGCGCACGGCGCCGACCTGGTGCTGCTCATCGTGGCGGCGCTGGAGCAGACCGTGCTGGAGTCGCTCGTCGAGCGGGTGCACTCGCTCGGCATGACCGCCCTCGTCGAGACGCACAGCCTGGAGGAGGTGCGCCGCGCGGTCGACGCCGGGGCCCGCGTGGTCGGCGTGAACCACCGCAACCTCAAGACGCTCGAGCTCGACCGGGGCCTGTTCAGCAGCCTCGCCGAGTACATCCCGGACGACGTGGTCAAGGTCGCGGAGTCCGGCATCCGCGGCCCGCACGACGTGATGGACATGGCCCGCGCCGGGGCGGACGCCGTCCTGGTGGGCGAGGCGCTCGTCACCGACCGCACCCCGCGCGCCTCGGTGGCCGACCTCGTGGCGGCGGGCTCGCACCCGTCGCTGAAGTCCGTCCGCCCCTCCTGACCCACCCCACCCGTCCAGTCCGTCCGCGGCGAAAGGATCCCAGGTGACCGACGTGAAGCTGGCCGACGTCTCCGGCCCGTACTTCGGGCAGTACGGTGGCCGCTACGTGCCCGAGGCGCTGATCGCCGCGCTCGACGAGCTGGACACCGAGTTCCGCAAGGCGGCCGACGACCCGGCGTTCGTGGCGGAGCTGCGGCGCCTGCACCGCGAGTACACGGGCCGCCCGAGCCCGCTGACCGAGGTGCCCCGGTTCGCGGAGCACGCGGGCGGCGGCTCCGGCGCCGTCCGGGTGTTCCTCAAGCGTGAGGACCTCAACCACACCGGCTCGCACAAGATCAACAACGTGCTGGGCCAGGCGCTGCTGGTCAAGCGCATGGGCAAGAAGCGCCTCATCGCCGAGACCGGTGCGGGGCAGCACGGCGTCGCCACCGCGACCGCGGCCGCCCTGATGGACCTCGAGTGCGTGGTCTACATGGGCGAGGAGGACACCCGCCGGCAGGCGCTCAACGTGGCCCGGATGCGCCTGCTCGGCGCCGAGGTGGTGCCGGTGAAGATCGGCTCCCGCACGCTCAAGGACGCGATCAACGAGGCCCTGCGCGACTGGGTCGCCAACGTCGAGACCACGCACTACCTCCTGGGCACCGTCACGGGCCCGCACCCGTTCCCCGAGATGGTGCGCCAGTTCCACCGCATCATCGGCGAGGAGGCGCGCGAGCAGCTCCAGGAGCGCATCGGCCGCCTCCCCGACGTCGTGGCGGCCTGCGTGGGCGGCGGCTCCAACGCGCTCGGCATCTTCAACGCGTTCCTCGACGACAAGGACGTCGAGCTGCGCGGCTTCGAGGCCGGCGGCGAGGGCATCGAGTCCGGCCGCCACGCGGCCCGGTTCAGCGGCGGTGCGCTGGGCGTGCTGCACGGCGCCAAGTCCTACCTGCTGCAGGACGACGACGGCCAGACCCTGCCCAGCCACTCGGTGTCGGCGGGCCTCGACTACCCGAGCGTCGGCCCGGCGCACTCGTGGCTGCACGACCTGGGCCGCGCCACCTACGAGCCGGTGACCGACGACGAGGCCATGGAGGCGTTCCGCCTGCTGTGCCGCACCGAGGGCATCATCCCGGCCATCGAGTCCGCGCACGCGCTCGCCGGCGCGCTGCGGGTGGGCCAGGCGGCCGCGGCCGAGGGCCGGACGGGACCGGACGGCGAGCCGCTCGTGCTCCTCGTGAACCTCTCCGGGCGGGGTGACAAGGACGTGGCGACGGCCGCCCGGTGGTTCGGTCTGCTCGACGACGGCGCGGCGGCGGAGGAGCTGGAACGACAGGAGGGCCGGGGATGACCACGACGACCGAGCAGCACGGCGCGCCCCGCACGGCGTCCGCCACGGCGACGCTGATCGACCGCCTGCGCGAGCAGGAGAACCGGCCCGCCCTGGTGGGCTACCTGCCGGTGGGCTACCCGACGGTGGACCGGTCGGTCGAGGCGCTCAAGACCCTCGTGGACCACGGCGTCGACATCATCGAGCTGGGCATCCCGTACACCGACCCCGTGCTGGACGGGCCGGTGATCCAGGCAGCGGCCCAGGGCGCGCTCGACGCCGGCGCCCGGGTGCACGACGTCTTCCGCGTGGTGCGCGAGCTGACCGACCACGCCCCGCACGTCCCCGTGCTCGTGATGACGTACTGGAACCCGGTGCTCAAGTACGGCCCGGACGCCTTCGCCCGCGACCTGGCGGCCGCGGGCGGCGCCGGGCTCATCACGCCGGACCTCATCCCGGACGAGGGCGCCGACTGGCTGGCCGCCGCCGAGGCGCACGGCCTGGACCGCGTGTTCCTCGTGGCGCCCAGCTCCACGCCGGAGCGCCTGCGGCTCACGGTCCGCGCGTCGCGCGGGTTCGTCTACGCGGCGTCGCTCATGGGCGTGACCGGGGAGCGCGGCCAGGTGGGCTCGCGCGCCGAGCAGCTCGTGACCGACACGCGCGCCGCCGGCGCGGACCGCGTGTGCGTGGGCCTGGGCGTCTCCAGCGGCGCGCAGGCCGCCGAGGTGGGCCGCTTCGCCGACGGCGTCATCGTCGGCTCGGCGCTGGTGCGCCCGCTCCTGTCCGACGAGCCGCTGACCGACGAGCAGTGGGCCGCGCGTCTCACGGATCTGACCGAGGTGACGGAGGACCTCGCCGCCGGGGTACGGTCGGCTCGCGCCACCGCACCCGCGGGCGCGACCGTCGTCCCCGGAGAGGCACCGTGACGTTCCTGAACGCGCTGCAGGCCGCGCCGTCCGGCGTCGTGCCCGTCGCGCAGTCAGGCGTGCTCACGGGCATACCCAGCCCGGCGCAGCACACCTGGTACCTCGGGATCTTCCCGCTGCGGGCCTACGCGCTCGCGATCCTCGCGGGGATCGTGGTGGGCCTCTGGCTCACCGCGCGGCGCTGGAAGGCACGCGGCGGCAACCCCGAGGACGTGCTCGAGATCGCGTTCTGGGCGGTGCCGTTCGGCATCGTCGGCGGGCGGCTGTACCACGTGCTGTCCTCGCCGGACCGGTACTTCGGGGAGAACTTCTCGGGCGGGGGCGACCCGGTCCGGGCGCTCTACGTCTGGGAGGGCGGCCTCGGCATCTGGGGCGCCGTCGCGCTCGGCGCCGTCGGGGCGTGGCTGGGCTGTCGCAGGCAGGGCGTCCGGCTCTCGTCGTTCGCCGACGCCGCGGCACCGGGACTGCTCCTGGCGCAGGCCGTCGGCCGGCTCGGCAACTGGTTCAACCAGGAGCTCTACGGACGGCCCACCGAGCTGCCCTGGGGCCTGCACATCGACGCCGGCTACCTGGTGACCAACCCCGCCACGGGCGTGCCGTACCCGGAGGGCACGCTCTTCCACCCCACGTTCCTGTACGAGCTGGTGTGGAATCTCGTGATGGTCGCGGCCCTGCTTTTTCTCGACCGTCGGTTCAGGTTGGGTCATGGGCGGGTATTCTGGGCGTACGTCCTGCTCTACACTCTCGGACGGGTCTGGATCGAGATGCTCCGCATCGACGATGCGGAGGTGGTGGCGGGGCTCCGCCTCAACGTCTGGACCTCGATCCTCCTGGGCCTCGCGGCCCTGGTGGTCTCGGTCGTGCTGGCCCGGCGGTTCCCCACCAGGGAGACGTCGGTACGGCTGCGACCAGGGGACGGGGAACCACCGGCCGGCTCGCCGGCCGAACCGGCTCCCGACCCAGGAGCAGAAGGGACCGGTGCGGCCGAGGCCGAGCCGGAGGAGAGCAGGACAGCAGCAGTGGAGGAGTCCGACGCGGACGCCTCCGCGCGCACCTGAGGGGCGCGGCCGCCGGGACCACCGGACGACGAGCCCCCTGACCGACCGGGCCGCCGTCGTCCCGGACCACCGCAAGGACTGCGCCCGGCCACGGCCGGGTGCCTGTGAGGACCCATGACCAAGCCGTTGCCGACACAGAAGGTTGGGCTGCCCCCGCAGACGTTTGAAGGCGGCCTGTACGACCCGGCGGCCGAGCACGACGCGTGCGGCGTCGCCTTCGTGGCGACCCTCCGCGGCACGCCCGGACGCGACATCGTCGATGCCGGGCTGACCGCCCTGCTGAACCTCGACCACCGCGGTGCGGTGGGGGCGGAGGAGGACAGCGGCGACGGTGCCGGGATCCTGACCCAGATCCCCGACGCGTTCGTCCGCGACGTGGTGGGCGTCGACCTGCCGCCCGCGGGCATGTACGCCATCGGTACGGCGTTCCTGCCCACCGACGAGGCGGAGCGCGACGCCGTCGTGCGCCGTGTCGAGGCGCTGGCCGCCGAGGAGAAGCTCGACGTGCTCGCGTGGCGCGACGTGCCGGTGGACGCCGGGATCGTCGGCCCCACCGCGCGCGCCTCCATGCCGGTGTTCCGCCAGATCGTGGTGGCCGACCCGTCGCGCGGCCTGTCCGGGATCGACCTGGACCGCCGCTGCTACCGCCTGCGCAAGCGGGCCGAGAACGAGGTCGGGCTGTACTTCGCCTCGCTGAGCGCCCGCACCCTGACGTACAAGGGCATGCTCACCACGGCGCAGCTCGAGCCGTTCTTCCCCGACCTGTCGGACCCGCGGTACGCCACCGAGCTCGCGCTGGTCCACTCGCGGTTCTCCACCAACACCTTCCCGTCGTGGCCCCTGGCCCAGCCGTTCCGGCTGCTCGCCCACAACGGCGAGATCAACACCGTGCGCGGCAACCGCAACTGGGTCGCGGCGCGCGAGGGCACCATGGAGTCCGACCTGCTCGGCGACCTGGCGCCGCTGCAGCCGGTGTGCTCGCCCGGTGCCAGCGACTCGGCGAGCTTCGACGAGGTGCTCGAGCTGCTGCACCTGTCGGGGCGGTCCCTGCCGCACTCCGTGCTGATGATGGTCCCGGAGGCCTGGGAGAACAACCCCGGCATGGACCCGGCGCTGCGCGCCTTCTACCAGTACAACGCGAACCTCATCGAGCCCTGGGACGGCCCGGCCTCGCTGACGTTCACCGACGGCACCCTCATCGGCGCCGTGCTGGACCGCAACGGCCTGCGCCCCGGGCGCTGGTGGGTCACCGAGGACGGCCTGGTCGTGCTGGCCTCCGAGGCCGGCGTGCTCGACATCGACCCCGCCACCGTGGTCCGCAAGGGCCGCCTGGAGCCGGGCAAGATGTTCCTCGTCGACACCGGCTCGGGCCGCATCGTCGAGGACGAGGAGATCAAGTCGGGACTCGCCGCGCGGCACCCGTACGGGGACTGGATCCGCGAGCACTCCGTCTACCTCGACGAGCTGCCCGAGCGCGAGCACGTGGCGCACAGCCCCGCCTCGGTGCGCCGCCGCCAGCGCGCGTTCGGGTACACCGAGGAGGAGCTCAAGATCATCCTGTCGCCCATGGCGACCACCGCCGGCGAACCGCTCGGCGCCATGGGGTCGGACACGCCGGTCGCGGTGCTCTCGCAGCGCCCGCGCCTGCTGTTCGACTACTTCACGCAGATGTTCGCGCAGGTGACCAACCCGCCGCTGGACGCGATCCGCGAGGAGCTGGTCACCGCCATCGGCAGCGCCATCGGGCCCGAGCCGAACCTGCTCGCCGACCTGCCGGAGCACGCCCGCAAGCTGGTGCTCGGCTTCCCGGTGCTGGACAACGACCAGCTCGCCAAGGTCGTGCACGTCGAGCGCGACCAGGAGCTGGAGGGCGTGTTCCACGCCGAGACCATCCAGGGCCTGTACGAGGTCTCGGGCGGCGGCGCCGCGCTGCTGGCCCGGCTCGAGGCGATCTTCGCCGAGGTGGACCGGTACGTCGAGGAGGGCGCCAGCTTCCTCGTGCTCTCGGACCGCGACGCGAACTCCGAGCTCGCCCCGATCCCGTCCCTGCTGCTGACCAGCGCCGTGCACCACCACCTGGTGCGCAAGCACACGCGCAACCGGGTCTCCCTGGTGGTGGAGGCGGGCGACGTGCGCGAGGTGCACCACGTGGCGCTGCTCATCGGCTACGGCGCGGCCGCGGTCAACCCGTACCTCGCCATGGAGACGGTCGAGGACCTCGCCCGCCGCGGGTACCTCGACGTCACGCCCGAGCAGGCCGTGGCCAACCTGATCAAGGCGCTCGGCAAGGGAGTGCTCAAGGTGATGTCCAAGATGGGCATCTCCACGATCATGTCCTACCGCGGCGCGCAGATCTTCGAGGCCATCGGTCTCTCGCAGGACCTGGTGGACGACTACTTCACGGGTACGACCTCGCGCCTGGGCGGCATCGGCCTCGACGTGATCGCGGCCGAGGTCGCGGCGCGGCACGCCGAGGCGTACCCGCCGTCGGGCAACAAGAAGCCCGGCGAGCGCCTCACCACGGGCGGCGAGTACCAGTGGCGGCGCGACGGGGAGGACCACCTGTTCGACCCCGAGACGGTGTTCCGCCTGCAGCACGCCACGCGCTCGGGCCGGATGGACATCTTCCGGCAGTACACGCGGCGCGTGGACGAGCAGTCGCAGCGCCTCATGACGCTGCGCGGCCTGCTGCGGTTCAGCCCCGACCGGGAGCCCGTGCCGATCGACGAGGTCCAGCCCGTCAGCGAGATCGTCAGGCTGTTCAACACGGGCGCCATGTCCTACGGGTCGATCTCCGCCGAGGCGCACGAGACCCTCGCGATCGCGATGAACCGCCTCGGCGGCCGGTCCAACACGGGCGAGGGCGGCGAGGACCCGGAGCGGCTGTACGACGACGAGCGGCGCTCGCGCGTCAAGCAGATCGCCTCGGGCCGGTTCGGCGTGACCGCGGAGTACCTGACCAACGCCACGGACATCCAGATCAAGCTCGCCCAGGGTGCCAAGCCCGGCGAGGGCGGTCAGCTGCCCGGGCCGAAGGTCTACCCGTGGGTGGCCAGGACCCGGCACTCGACGCCCGGCGTCGGGCTCATCTCGCCGCCGCCGCACCACGACATCTACTCGATCGAGGACCTGGCCCAGCTCATCCACGACGCGAAGAACGCCAACCCGGACGCGCGCGTGCACGTGAAGCTGGTCAGCGAGTTCGGCGTGGGCACGGTGGCCACGGGCGTCTCCAAGGCGCACGCGGACGTCGTGCTCATCTCCGGGCACGACGGCGGCACGGGCGCCTCGCCGCTCACGTCGCTCAAGCACGCCGGCACGCCCTGGGAGATCGGCCTGGCCGAGACCCAGCAGACGCTCGTGCTCAACGACCTGCGCGACCGCATCGTCGTGCAGGTGGACGGGCAGATGAAGACGGGCCGCGACGTCATCGTGGCGGCGCTGCTCGGCGCCGAGGAGTTCGGCTTCGCGACGGCGCCCATGGTGGTCTCGGGCTGCGTCATGATGCGCGTCTGCCACCTGGACACCTGCCCGGTCGGCGTGGCCACGCAGAACCCCGAGCTGCGCAGCCGGTTCACGGGCAAGCCCGAGTTCGTCGTGAACTTCTTCGAGTTCATCGCCCAGGAGGTGCGCGAGCACCTCGCGGCGCTCGGGTTCCGCAGCCTGCAGGAGGCCGTGGGCCAGGTGCAGGTGCTGGACACCCGCAAGGCCGTCGACCACTGGAAGGCCCAGGGCCTGGACCTCGCCCCGGTGCTGGCGCGCCCCCAGCTCAAGGAGGGCTCGTCGCTGCGCCACACGACGGCGCAGGACCACGGCCTGGCCCGCGCGCTGGACAACCAGCTCGTCGCGGCCGCGGCCCCGGCGCTGGAGCGCGGCGAGCGCGTGCGCGTGGACCTGCCGATCCGCAACGTGAACCGCACGGTCGGCACGATGCTGGGCCACGAGGTCACCAAGCGGTACCGCGGCGCGGGCCTGCCCGACGACACGATCGAGGTCGTGCTGACCGGGTCGGCCGGCCAGTCGCTCGGCGCGTTCGTGCCCCGCGGCGTCACGCTGCGCCTGTTCGGTGACGCGAACGACTACGTGGGCAAGGGCCTGTCCGGCGGCCGCATCGCGGTGCGCCCCGACAAGGCGGCGGTGCTCGGCGGCGACGACGTCATCGCGGGCAACGTCATCGGCTACGGCGCCACGTCCGGCGAGGTCTACCTGCGCGGTCGCGTGGGGGAGCGGTTCGGCGTGCGCAACTCGGGCGCCACGCTGGTGGCCGAGGGCGTGGGCGACCACGCGTGCGAGTACATGACGGGCGGCACCGTGCTGGTGCTCGGGCCGACGGGCCGCAACGTGGGCGCCGGCATGTCCGGCGGCACGGCCTACTTCCTGGACCTGCGGGTCTCGCGCGTCAACCAGGCGGCGCTGGAGGCGGGCGAGCTCGCCGTCGGCGTCCTGGACGACGCGGACTGGGAGACGGTGCGCGGCCTGCTGGAACGGCACCACGCCGAGACCGGCTCGGCCGTCGCGGCCGAGCTGCTCGCCGACCCCGAGGCGGCGCGCGGCCGGTTCAGCCGCCTGCTGCCCCCCGGCTGGGCGCGCGTGCGCCTCGCCCTCGCCGAGGCCGAGGCCGCCGGCACCGACATCTCGGGCACGTCCCGGTGGGACCCGTCCGTGTGGAACCAGATCATGGAGGTGGCACGTGGCTGACCCCAGAGGATTCCTCAAGGTGCGGGAGCGCGAGCTCCCGCCCAACCGGCCCGTCGAGGTGCGCCTGCGGGACTGGAAGGACACGCACGCCCACCGGGCCGAGGGCCAACCGTTCCTGAAGGAGCAGGCCGGCCGCTGCATGGACTGCGGCGTGCCGTTCTGCCACCAGGGCTGCCCGCTGGGCAACCTCATCCCGGACTGGAACGACCTGGTGTGGCGCGGGCAGTGGGCGGACGCGATCGACCGCCTGCACGCGACCAACAACTTCCCGGAGTTCACGGGCCGCGTGTGCCCGGCACCCTGCGAGTCGTCCTGCGTGCTGAGCATCAACCAGCCCGCCGTGACGATCAAGAACGTCGAGGTCTCGATTATCGACGAGGCGTTCGCCCGGGGTCTGGTCACGCCGCACGTGCCGGAGCGCCTCACCGGCTCGACGGTCGCCGTCGTCGGCTCCGGCCCCGCCGGCCTGGCCGCGGCGCAGCAGCTCACGCGCGCCGGCCACACCGTCGTCGTCTACGAGCGGGACCCCGCCATCGGCGGGCTCCTGCGCTACGGCATCCCCGACTTCAAGCTGGAGAAGTCGCACATCGACCGCCGCCTCGCGCAGATGGAGGCCGAGGGCACGCGCTTCCGCCCGGGCGTCACCATCGGCGAGGACATCAGCTGGGACGCGCTGCGCCGCCGGTTCGACGCCGTCGTGGTCGCCACGGGCGCCACGGTGCCCCGCGAGCTGCCGCTGCCGGGCCGCGACCTGGCCGGCATCCACTTCGCCATGGACTACCTCACGCCCGCCAACCACGCGGTCGCCGCCGGGACGCCCGACGAGCTGCCCGAGGGCGCGCCGTCGGCGGCCGGCAAGCACGTCGTCATCATCGGTGGCGGCGACACGGGCTCCGACTGCCTCGGCACCGCGCTGCGCCAGGGCGCCGCGAGCGTGACCACCCTGGCGATCGGCAAGAAGCCGCCGCTGGAGCGCCCCGCGCACCAGCCGTGGCCGACCGACCCCATCCTGTTCGAGGTCTCGACCTCGCACGAGGAGGGCGGCGAGCGCACCTACCTCGCCTCGACGGTCGAGTTCCTGCCGGACGCCGACGGCAACGTCCGCGCCCTCAAGGTCGCCGAGACCCAGTACCTGCCCGACGGCCGCCGTGTGCCGGCGCCCGGCACGGAGCACGAGATCCCCGCCGACCTGGTGCTGGTGGCCATGGGCTTCACCGGCCCGGAGACCGCCGTGCTCGAGGAGCAGACCGGCGCCGAGATCACGGATCGCGGCCTCGTGGCGCGCGGCGACGACTACGCCGCTAGCCTGCCGGGTGTGTTCGTGGCCGGCGACGCGGGCCGGGGACAGTCCCTCATCGTGTGGGCGATCGCGGAGGGCCGCGCCGCGGCCGCAGCCGTCGACACCTACCTGCAGGGCAGCACCGAGCTGCCCGCCCCGGTGCGTCCGCGCACGCTCGCTCTGCGGTCGTGACCCGAGAACCGTTCCGGGAGTTGTACACCCCCACAGGGCGCCGCGGCGCCCACCACGCCTAGGCTGGAGACATGCGCAGAGCCAAGATCGTGTGCACCATCGGACCCGCCACGGAGAGCCCGGAGAAACTCCGGGAGCTCGTCGACGCCGGCATGAACGTGGCGCGGATCAACCGCAGCCACGGCGAGCAGGAGGCGCACGCGGCGGTCTACCGACACGTGCGAGAGGCCGCGAAGGCGGCCGGCAAGTCGGTCGCCGTCCTCGTCGACCTGCAGGGACCCAAGATCCGGCTCGGCCGGTTCGAGGGCGATGAGAAGCACTTCCTGAACAAGGGCGACACGTTCACCATCACGACCGAGGACGTCCTCGGCACGCGGGAGCTCGTCTCGACCACCCACAAGGGCCTGGCCCAGGACGCCCAGGTGGGCGACCCGCTGCTGATCGACGACGGCAAGGTGCGCGTGCGCGTCACCGCCGTCGACGGTCCGCGCGTCGTCACCGAGGTCGAGGTCCCCGGGCCCGTCTCGAACAACAAGGGCATCAACCTGCCCGGCGTCGCCGTGTCGGTGCCCGCCCTGTCCGACAAGGACGAGGACGACCTGCGCTGGGCGCTCAAGCTCGGCGCCGACTTCATCGCGCTGTCCTTCGTGCGGTCCGCCAAGGACTACGAGGACGTGCGCCGGGTGATGGAGGAGGAGGGCCGCACGGTCCCCGTCATCGCCAAGATCGAGAAGCCGCAGGCCGTGGAGAACCTCGCCGAGGTCATCGCGGCGTTCGACGGCGTCATGGTGGCGCGCGGCGACCTCGCGGTCGAGATGCCGCTGGAGCAGGTGCCGCTCGTGCAGAAGCGCATCGTCGAGATGGCGCGGCGCAACGCCAAGCCCGTCATCGTCGCCACGCAGGTGCTCGAGTCGATGACGACGTCGCCCACGCCGACCCGCGCCGAGGCCTCGGACTGCGCCAACGCGGTGCTCGACGGCGCCGACGCGGTCATGCTGTCGGGCGAGACCTCGGTGGGCGACTACCCGATCATCACGGTGCAGACCATGGCCCGGATCATCGAGGCCACCGAGGAGGCGGGCCGGGAGCGCATCGCGCCCCTGGGCTCCACGCCGCACACGCGCGGTGGTGCGATCACGCGGGCCGCCGCCGAGATCGGCGAGACGCTCGGGGTCAAGTACCTCGTGACGTTCACGCAGTCCGGCGACTCCGCGCGCCGGATGTCCCGCCTGCGGTCCTCGATCCCGCTGCTGGCCTTCACGCCGGAGCAGGACGTCGCCAACACGCTCGCCCTGACCTGGGGCACGAGCGAGTACCTGGTGCCGAAGGTCGACACGGTCGACGCGATGGTGGCCCAGGTGGACCTCACGCTCCAGGACCAGGGCCTCGCCGCCAAGGGCGACACGGTCGTCGTGGTCTCGGGCGCCCCGGTGGGCGTGCCCGGCACGACCAACTCGATCCTGGTGCACCGCATCGGCTCCCACGCCGAGGGTCGCACGCTGGTCTGAGCCCCGCGCTGCCCGACGCCCCCGCACGTGTCAGAACCCCAGGTCACCCCGGTGACCTGAGCGTCTGACAGGTGCGGGGGCGTCGGGCTTTGTCGGTATTGTTCCCGGCGTGAAGCGCACCTTTCCGTGGACCCGGGTCGGGTTCGCCGCCCTCGTGCTGGTCTCGCTCGGGCTGGGGTGGTGGGGCCTCGCGCTCGACACCGCCCACCTGCCCCACCGCACCTGGTACGACGTGGTCTACCAGGACCTGCAGCTCTTCGTCATGGGCGCCGACCCCGCCAGCGGGGGCGGCGAGCTCTCCTGGCAGCTCCAGGCGGCCCGGTTCCTGGCTCCCGGCACCGCGGTCTACGCGGTGTTCGAGGCGGCGCGCGTCCTGTTCACGGGGGAGCTGCGCCGCATGCGGGACAGGCGCGCCCGGGGGCACGCCGTCGTCGTCGGGCGGACGGACGCCGCCGACACGGTGACGGCCGCGCTGGAGGCCGCGGGCCACCGCGTGCTGCGGGCCGCCGACGTCTCCGGCCTGTACGACGCCGGGCTGCCCGGCGCGACGGTCCTGTACGCGTGCGGCGACGACAGCGTCGACGCGACCGCCAACGTGCTCGCCGTCGCCGAGGCCGAGGAGGCCGTCCGCAAGGCCGGCAGCGGCCCGGCCCGCCTCTACGCGCACGTCAGCGACCCCGACCTCGGCGTCGCGCTCCAGGCGCGGCACCTGAGCTGCGCCGAGCCCGGCGTCGACTTCTTCACCCTCGACGTGATCGCCGCGCAGGCGCTCGCGGTGCGCGAGGTGACGCGCCTGCTGGACTCCTCGCCGGCGCCGCTGACCCGGGTTGCCGTGGTCGGCTCGGGGGAGTTCGCCAAGGCCCTGGTCGTGGGTCTGGCGCGCGAGTGGGAGCTGGCCACGGGCGGCCTGCGCCTGGCGGTCGACCTCGTGGCCGACGACGCCGAGGCCGTGGCCCGGACCCTGCGCGCCCGCTGGTCGCCCGTCGCGGAGAAGATCGAGCTGCGGGCCGTGGGCGCGCTGCGCGAGGTGGGGCGGCCGGACATCGTCTACGTGTGCGACGCCGACGAGGGGACCTCGCTGCGGGTGGCGCTCACCGCGACCAGCCTGTGGCACGGCGGCCCCGGCTCCCTCGTGCTGCTGCTGGACGGCCTGGCCGGGCTGACGCGCGCCTTCGGGAGCGAGGCGTCGCGCATGCTCGACGACCTGGACGGCCGCCTGCGCACCGTGACCATGCGCGACCTGCTCGCCGACGTCGAGCGTGAGGAGGCCCGCGCGCACGCCGACATGTACGAGCGGATCGCACGCTCCGTGCACCACGTCTACCTGCGCAACCAGCGCGAGCGGGGCGTGGGCTGGCGCGAGGTGCCCGCCATGGTGCGCTGGGAGGAGCTCCCGGAGGACCTGCGCGCGTCCAACCGGGGCTGGGTGGTCGGCCTGCCGGCCCGCCTGGCCCGGATGGGCGCGACCATCGCGCCGCGGGAGGGGGCCTCCGAGGTCGTGTTCGAGGGGGAGGAGCTGGACCGGCTGGCCGAGGCCGAGCACGAGCTGTGGGAGCAGGTGCGCGTGGCGCAGGGCTGGCGGGCCGGCCCGGTGCGGGACGACGTCGCGAAGGTGCACCCCATGATCGGGGTGCCGTGGTCCGAGCTGCCGCCGGAGAACCAGGACAAGGACCGCGACGTGGTGCGCCTGCTGCCGGAGATCCTCGCGGAGTTCGGGCTCGAGGTGGTGCGGTACGAGGAGGTGCGCGCGGGCGGGTGATCTCTGCGCGGTGCTCTCGTGGAGGTGCCGGGTGTGGGACTCGAACCCACACGCCCTCGCGGGCAGCGCTTTTTGAGAGCGCCGCGTCTGCCTGTTCCGCCAACCCGGCCTTGCGGGTCGTACGACGTGACCCGGCGAACATCGAACCACACCCCTGCCCCGGGCCCCAAGCCCGGGTCCGCGCGACGTAGGATGTACCCCGTGACCGACGAGAACACCGAGAAGCTTCCGCTGGACCTGCCCCCGATGATCGACGCCGAGCCGGAGGCCGCTCCCGCCACCCCCTCGCGCCGCGCCGTGGTGGCCGAGGACGAGGCGCTCATCCGCATGGACGTGGTGGAGACCCTGCGCGAGGCCGGGTTCGACGTGGTGGGTGAGGCCGGCGACGGCGAGACCGCCGTGAACCTCGCCATCGAGCTCAAGCCCGACGTCGTGGTGATGGACGTCAAGATGCCCGAGCTGGACGGCATCTCCGCCGCCGAGCGCATCGGCAAGGCCCACGCCGCCCCCGTCGTGCTGCTCACGGCGTTCTCGCAGACCGAGCTCGTGGAGCGTGCCCGCGACGCCGGCGCCATGGCCTACGTGGTCAAGCCGTTCACCCCGGCCGACCTGCTGCCCGCCGTCGAGATCGCGATCTCGCGCTACTCGCAGATCGGTGCCCTGGAGGCCGAGGTCGCGGACCTCACCGAGCGCTTCGAGACCCGCAAGCGCGTGGACCGCGCCAAGGGGCTGCTCATGACGAAGATGGGCCTGTCGGAGCCGGAGTCGTTCCGCTGGATCCAGAAGACGTCGATGGACCGGCGCCTGACGATGCGCGAGGTCGCGGACGCCGTCATCGAGCAGGTCGGCGCCTGAGGCACACCTCTGGAGCGGGTGAAATTCGGGACGACGTGTTTTCTGCCGCCGGGGCGCGGGACTAGTGTCTGCGCGGAGCCGGCGCTGAGGTCCGGACCCCAGGAACCCCGGGAGGAGTAGAGACGTGCTCGAGATCCGTACAGCGCGCGAGGACGACCTGCGCGCGGTCGCCGCACTGGCCGCCGAGGCCCGGGACGACTCGCCCGAGGGCGCGCAGCTCGGGGCCCAGGACACCGACCGGCTGCTCGAGCACCTCAGCGTGCTGCTCGCCGCGGGCGGGCACGTGCTGGTCGCCGACCTCGACGGCCGGGTGGCCGGCGTGGTCCTGGGCCGGGTCGTCGGCGCGTACCTGTTCGCTCGGCGCCCCAGCCTGTACCTCGACATGCTGTTCGTCGCGCCGCGGGCGCGCCGGCACGGCGTGGGGCACGCCCTGCTGCGCGCCGCCGCCGACCTGGCCGCCGAGCACGACTGCGACGACATCTACTCCGCCCCGGTACCCGGCAACCGCGGTGTGCAGCGCTTCCTGGCCCGCCTGGGCTTCGCCCCCGCCGCGGGCCACCGGTTCGCGTCCGTCGCCGCCCTGCAGCGGCGCCTCGCGTCCGACGCCGCGGCGCGCGACGCCGTCCGCCCCGGCCGGCGGACCGCCCGCGGCGGCATCGAGGACCTCATCGCCCGGCGCCGGCGCGTCCGGTCCGTGACCGAGTCCGGGCCCATCGACATGCGCCAGGTGGGCGGCGGCGCCCCCGCGGGCCGCCGCCCCGCCCGGGCGGGCTGAGGCTCCCGGTTCTCAGCCGAGGATCATGCACGTCAGGCGCGACGTGCAGACCCGCTTGCCGGCGTCGTCGGTGATCACGATCTCGTACGACGCCGTCGTGCGGCCCAGGTGCAGCGCCGTCGCCGTCCCCGTCACGTAGCCCTCGCGCGCGCCCCGGTGGTGCGTGGCGCTCACCTCGATGCCGACGGCGTTCCGGCCCGGCCCCGCGTGCGCCTGCGCCGCCAGCGACCCCAGCGTCTCCGCGAGCACCACCGAGGCGCCGCCGTGCAGCAGCCCGGCCGGCTGCGTGTTGCCCTGCACCGGGATGCGGCCCACTGCCCGGTCGGGTGCGAGCTCCAGCAGCTCCATCTCCATGCGCTCGAAGAGGGTGCCCTGCGTGCCCGCGGCGGTGTACATCCCCTTCCAGTCGAGGTCGGTGCCGGGCCCGGAGGACGTCGCGGAAGCGCTCGTGTCAGTCATGCGGGCTATGTTGTCAGGCGTGACCTCCACAGCGCCAAGCCACATCCAGGGAACGCCCGCGACGGGCCGCCCCCGCCTCCTGCTGATCGACGGCCATTCGATGGCCTACCGGGCGTTCTACGCGCTGCCCGACACCCTCGCGACCAGCTCCGGGCAGATCACGAACGCCGTCTACGGGTTCACGTCGATGCTGACGAACCTGCTGCGCGACGAGCAGCCGACGCACCTGGGCGTCGCGTTCGACGCGGGCCGCGTGACCTTCCGCACCGAGCGGTTCCCCGAGTACAAGGGCACGCGGGACGCCACGCCGGACGCGTTCAAGGGGCAGGTGCCCCTCATCAAGGAGGTGCTGGACGCGCTGCGGGTGCCGTTCGTCCAGCTCGAGGGCATCGAGGCTGACGACATCCTGGCCACGCTCGCCACCCAGGCCCGGGCGGCGGGCATGGAGGTGCTCATCTGCTCCGGCGACCGGGACGCCCTGCAGCTCGTCAACGGCGACGTGACGGTCCTGTACCCGAAGAAGGGCGTCTCCGAGCTCTCCCGCATGGACCCCGAGGCCGTCGAGACCAAGTACGGCGTACCGCCCGAGCGCTACCCCGACCTCGCGGCACTCGTCGGCGAGACCAGCGACAACCTGCCGGGCGTGCCCGGCGTCGGACCGAAGACCGCCGCGAAGTGGATCACCGCGCACGGCGGCCTCGCCGCCCTGCTCGACGCGGCCGACCAGGTCAAGGGCAAGGCGGGCGAGAACCTGCGCGCGCACCTCGACCAGGTGCGCGTCAACCGGGAGCTCAACGCGCTCCTGACCGACGTCGAGCTGCCGCTCGGCGTCGGCGACCTCGCGCTGGCCGGCTTCGACCGTGAGGCCGTGCACCTCGTGTCCGACACCCTGCAGTTCGGTCAGCTCCGCGACCGGCTCCTCGCCGTCGACCCCGCGGGCGCGAGCGCGCAGGAGGCCCCGGCCGGCGTCGCCGTCGAGCTCGACCTGGCCGACGTCGCCCCCGGGACCCTCGGCTCCTGGCTCGCCGCCCGCACCGCCCAGGTGGGCGTCGAGGTGGCCGGCAAGTCGGTGCCCGGCGGCGGCGACGCCTGGGCGGTGGCCGTGGCCGAACCCGGCGGCGAGGCCGCCTACGTCGACCTCACACAGGTGGGCCCCGACGACGAGAAGGCGCTCGCGGACTGGCTCGCCGACGGAGCCGCGGCCAAGACGCTGCACGGCGCGAAGGCCGCCTCCCACATGCTGGCGGCCCGCGGCATGGAGCTGGCGGGCGTCGCGTTCGACACCGAGCTCGCCGCCTACCTGTGCTACCCGGACCAGCGCGGCTACGACCTGGGCGACCTGGCCGTGCGGCACATCGGGCGGGAGCTCAAGGTCGCCGAGCCGGACGGGGCGCAGGGCGCGCTCGACCTCTCGCTGGAGGGCGAGGCCGAGGGGCAGGCCGAGGCCGTGCGCGCGCAGGGCGTCGCCGAGCTCGCCGCCGCGCTGTCGGGCGAGCTGGCCGACCGCGACGCCACGGGCCTGCTGACCGACGTCGAGCTGCCGCTCTCGGGTGTGCTGGCGCGCATGGAGCGCACCGGCATCGCCGCCGACACCGAGTACCTGACCGGCCTGGAGAAGCAGTTCGCGCAGGGTGTGGCCGACGCCGCCGCGCAGGCCTACGACGTGATCGGGCGGGAGGTGAACCTGGGCAGCCCCAAGCAGCTCCAGGAGGTGCTGTTCGACCAGCTCGGCATGCCGAAGACCAAGAAGATCAAGACGGGTTACACCACCGACGCGGCCAGCCTGCAGGACCTCTTCGTCAAGACGGAGCACCCGTTCCTGGCGCACCTGCTGGCGCACCGCGACGTGTCGCGGCTGCGCACCACCGTCGAGGGGCTGCTCCGGTCGGTGGCGCCCGACGGGCGGATCCACACCACGTTCCAGCAGACCATCGCCGCGACCGGCCGCCTGAGCTCGACCGACCCGAACCTGCAGAACATCCCGATCCGCACGGAGGCGGGCCGCCAGATCCGCCGGGCGTTCCGCGTGGGCGAGGGTTACGAGTCGCTGCTGACCGCCGACTACAGCCAGATCGAGATGCGGATCATGGCGCACCTGTCGGGCGACGAGGGCCTGATCGCGGCGTTCGTCTCGGGCGAGGACCTGCACCGCTACGTGGGCTCGCGCGTGTTCGAGGTGGCGCCTGCCGACGTGACGGCGGAGATGCGCTCCAAGATCAAGGCCATGTCGTACGGCCTGGCCTACGGCCTGAGCGCCTTCGGCCTGTCGCAGCAGCTCAACATCGCCACCAGCGAGGCGCAGGCCCTGATGGACGAGTACTTCGAGCGCTTCGGCGGGGTGCGTGACTACCTCGCGGGCGTCGTCGAGGAGGCGCGCGCCACGGGGTACACCGCGACCATCCTGGGCCGCCGCCGCTATCTGCCCGACCTGACGAGCGACAACCGGCAGCGCCGGCAGATGGCCGAGCGCATGGCCCTCAACGCGCCCATCCAGGGCAGCGCGGCCGACATCATCAAGCTCGCCATGCTCCGGGTGCAGAAGGCCATCGACGAGCGCGGCCTGCGCTCGCGGCTGCTGCTCCAGGTGCACGACGAGCTCGTGGTCGAGGTGGCGCCGGGGGAGCGGGACGCGGCCGAGGAGGTGCTGCGCACCGAGATGGGCGCGGCCTTCGCGCTGACGGTCCCGCTGGACGTCTCGGTCGGCACGGGCCCCACCTGGCACGAGGCGGGCCACTGAAGGGCCGGGCACGACTGGTGCGGGCCCGGGTCGCCCGGCGCCCGCACCGAGATCTGGTGCTCCGCTGCCGAGATCTGGCGTCCCCGCCGAGATCTGGCAGTGCACCACCAGATCTCGGCGGGGACACCAGATCTCGGCGGCGGAGCACCAGATCTCAGGGGGCGGTCCCCGGCGGGAGGCCAGATCTCACGGCGGGGTCGCGTGGGGCGGCCAGATGTCGGGGGAGAGGCTCTTCAGGTCTCGCCGGGACACCAGATGTCACGGCTCCGGAAGGTCCAGCCGAGGGTCCAGCCGCGGACGTTGGTGCGCCGGCGTCTCGCGGAGCACCCAGCGCACGATGTCCGACGCCTTGTCGCGCGCGGTGACCCGGACCAGCGCTCGCCCGGTCGCGCGGATCGCGTCGTCCCTGCGCTTCTCCACGAACCGCGCGGCGTCCGCGTCGTACCCGGGCCGCAACACCCCGTCCTGATACTTGACGAAGCCGTCGAACTCGATCAGCGGTCCCCATCCGTCCCAGCCGACATCGCAGTGGAAGGTCCCGAGCCGCGTCACGACCGGCACCTGGGTCCGCGGCCGCGGGAAACCGGCGCGGAGCAGCACGTAGCGGGTGCGGGTCTCCCACGGAGACTGGGCGCCGCCGTCGGCCAGGTCCAGGACGAGCCGGGCCTGGCGTCGGTTCCTGCGGTCGCTGCGGTCGGCCAGCGCCGCGAGAAGACCGGCCCGCTCGACGCCGGTGCCGAGCGCCCAGTCGGCGAGAACCAGGCCGGCGAGCGGCGGCATCGTGCAGACGCAGTCGAGCACGGTCCGTGTCACCGAGGTCACGGGTACGCCGGCGACGGTGACGATCTCGTCGTCGGCCAGGATGCTCCGGTGGCGCACGATGTCCGGGGCGGAACCGGCATTGGACCCGTAGCGCTGGATCAGGTGCACCCGGCTGGGCATCTCCCACACGGGTGCGCCGTGGAGCAGCGCCGCGCTCTCGTGACTGACCACGTGGTGCGCGGTGAGCTGCCGGTGCACGGCGACGACCGTCTGCTCGGCCCGACGTCGGGCATGCTCTGCGGCGCCGATCGGAGCCGCAGCCGGGTCGACGGCGGTGTAGGCGCCCCGCCGCAGGCGCTCGATGTCACGCGCGGCGAGGGCTCGGCGCAGAACCGCGTAGTCGTGGTCGCGGGCCAGCAGGATCTCGGACATGCGGTCAGCGTGCCGGAACGCCGCCGCGGCCGCCGGACGCACCGAGGCAGCCTGTGCACAACCTTCGATCCGGCCGCCCTGTGGTCACACTCCACCGCCTCCTCCGAGATCTAGGGTCTCGCCTGCGGTCGGCGGTGTCCCCCCGGCGAGATCTGTCACCTGCCACGCTCGTCCGCTGACATCTGGAGCTTCGCCGGTCGCCAGCCGAGCTTCCTCCGCCGAGATCTGGCAGACCGCCATCGAGATCTGGTGGCCGAGCTGAGATCTGGCAGTGCACTGCCAGATCTCAGCGCGAGCACCAGATCTCGGCGGCGCGGCACCAGATCTCGGCCGCGCGGTCAGCGGCGCGGCACCAGAGGCCGGCACCCGCGGCGAGGGACCAGATCTCAGTACTCCCGCCGGGTCACGGGCGGGTCGTGACGAAGACCGCCGTGCCCGGGAGGTACCGGCCCCGCTCCGGGCCCCAGCCGCCCCACACCTGGGTGTTCCACTCGGGCCACTCCGGCTCCACCAGGTCGGTCAGCACCAGCCCCGCGGCCACGACGTCGCGCACGTGGTCCCCGACCGTGCGGTGGTACTCCGCGTACAGGACGCGGTCGGCGGCGTCGGTCTCGACGTAGGGCCGCCGGTCGAAGTACGACCGGTTGGCCGTCAGGCCGCGCGACGTCGGGTCGTCCGGGAAGGCCCACCGCAGCGGGTGGGTCACGGAGAACACCCACCGGCCGCCCGGCCGCAGCACCCGGGCGGCCTCGCGGTGCACCCGGACGGCGTCGGGCACGAACGGCAGCGCGCCGAACGACGTGAAGACCACGTCGAACGAGCCGTCCGCGAACGGCAGGGCCCGCGCGTCCGCCTGGAGCCGCGGCACCACGACACCCGTGGCCGCGTCCAGGGTCGCGGCGCCCGCCAGCATGCCCGCCGAGTAGTCGGTGGCGACGGCCCGCGCCCCCTGGCCGGCCAGCCACCGCGAGCAGTGCGCCGCGCCCGCGCCGACCTCGAGCACGTCCCGCCCGGCGACGTCGCCCAGGAGCCCGGCCTCGGCCTCGGTCAACCCCTCCGGCCCCCAGCGGAACCCGGCGTCGCCGAGGAAGTCGCGGTGCTCGTCCAGGTACTCGTCCGCGTTGGCGTCCCACCAGCGCCGGGCCGCACGGCCGTCGTCGGGCACGTCGCGGTAACCGAAGGACACGGGTTCGGGATCGCCCACGGAGCCGGAGTCGTTCACGGGGCCATCATCCCGCCCGGTACGCATCCGCACACACCCGGCGAAGCGGCCGTGAGATAGCACATACACGCCGGTAACAAAAGGATCACGATTGGATTGCGAGTACTGGGGAGAAATACGGAAGCAACGAAAGGGCTCCTAAGGTCAGGCGCAAACGTCTGCGCGCCGTCGTGCCCGAACCCGGGCCCGCCGGTGCGCTCGAGGAAGGAGAGTGCCATGCGTCGACGCGCTACGCGCCTTGCGGGCGGCGTCACCCTGGTGACTGCGCTCGCAGTGGCTCTGAGCGGTTGTGTCGCGAGCGAGCGGGACGCCGACGGCGGCGAGGGCGGGGGCAGTGACGGCACGTTCGTCTTCGCCGGATCGGCGGAGCCGAGCTCGCTCGACCCGGCGTTCGCCAGCGACGGCGAGACGTTCCGGGTCGCGCGCCAGATCTTCGAGGGTCTGGTCGGCGTCGAGCCGGGCACCGCGGACCCCGCCCCGCTGCTCGCGGAGAGCTGGGACATCAGCGAGGACGGCCTGACGTACACGTTCAACCTCAAGGAGGGCGTGACGTTCCACGACGACACGCCGTTCGACGCCGAGGCCGTGTGCGCCAACTTCGACCGCTGGCACGACTGGACCGGCCTGGCCGCCCACGAGAACCTCTCGTACTACTACAAGGCCGTCTTCGGCGGCACCGGCGAGGACAGCCTGTACGACTCGTGCGAGGCGTCCGACGCGGCGACCGCCGTCGTCACGCTGAACACGCCGATCCCCGAGCTCATCCCGGCGCTGTCGCTGCCGTCGTTCTCGATGCAGTCGCCCGCGGCGCTGGAGGAGTTCGGCGCGGACGAGGTCGAGGGCACGGCCGACGCGCCGCAGCTCACCGAGTACGGCCGGGAGCACCCGACCGGTACCGGCCCGTACACCTTCCAGGAGTGGAAGAGCGGCGAGAGCGTCACGCTGGCCGCCAACGAGAACTACTGGGGCGAGATCGGCGACGTCAAGACCATCGTCTTCACGGTGATCTCCGACGGCACCGCCCGCCGCCAGGCGCTCGAGGCCGGTGACATCGACGGCTACGACCTGGTCGCGCCCGCCGACGTCGACGCGCTCAAGGAGGCCGGCTACACCATCCTCGACCGCGACGCGTTCAACATCCTGTACCTGGGCATGAACCAGGCGGCCAAG
Organism: Promicromonospora thailandica; assembly: GCF_024171955.1. Taxonomy (GTDB): domain Bacteria; phylum Actinomycetota; class Actinomycetes; order Actinomycetales; family Cellulomonadaceae; genus Promicromonospora; species Promicromonospora thailandica. The sequence goes on from NZ_JAMTCS010000014.1 coordinate 68,333, forward strand.
CCGCTGGACGACGTCCGCGTGCGCCAGGCGATCGCCCACGCGATCGACAAGGACGCACTGGTCCAGGCCGCGCTGCCCGAGGGTACGACCCCCGCGACGCAGTTCGTGCCCGAGATCGTCACGGGCTACAGCGACGACGTCACGACCTACGAGTACGACCCCGAGAAGGCCAAGGACCTCCTGAAGGAGGCCGGCCAGGAGAACCTCGAGCTCGAGTTCAACTACCCGACCGAGGTCTCGCGCCCGTACATGCCGGACCCCGCCGCCATCTACGAGGCCGTCTCCGCGGACCTCGAGGAGGTCGGCATCACGGTGACGGCCACGCCGGAGCCCTGGAGCCCGACGTACATCGACACCATCCAGGGTGGCGAGAACCACGGTCTGCACCTGCTCGGCTGGACGGGTGACTACAACGACACCTACAACTTCATCGGCACGTTCTTCGGGGCGAAGTCGCTGGAGTGGGGCTTCGACGACCAGGAGGTCTTCGACGCGATCAAGGACGCCCGCAACGCTCCGCTCGAGGAGCAGGAGGCGGCCTACATGAACGCCAACGAGGTGATCATGGACGCGCTGCCCGGCGTCCCGCTGGCCAGCCCGGTGCCGTCGCTCGTCGTCGCCCCCGGCGTCGAGGGCTACCCGATCTCGCCGGTGCAGGACGAGGTCTACAACGTCATCTCCCTCGGCGGTGGCGAGTAACGGTGACGCACCGGGGAGGGAGTAAGGTTCCCTCCCGAACCGCCTGGGGCTCGCGAGCCCTCGGGTGAAGTACTCAGGTCGGGGCGCGGCTGGTGCCGCGCCCCGACCCCTGTCCCCAGTCGCCGGGCCCGCCCGCGAGCCGGCCGGACCCGGGCGACCGATCACCGCACGTCTGCCGAGGAACGATGCTCAGACTGATCGTGCAGCGCCTGCTGCTCCTGATACCCCTCCTGCTGGGCTTGTCGGTCCTGCTGTTCGGCTGGGTGCGCGCCCTGCCCGGCGGACCCGTCCAGGCCATGCTCGGCGAGCGGTACACGCCCGAGGCCGCCGCGGAGATCGAGGCCCAGCTCGGCCTCGACCAGCCGCTGATCGTGCAGTACGGCAAGTACCTCCTGCGGCTGCTGCAGGGCGACTTCGGCGTCTCGCTGCAGAGCGGCCGGCCCGTGATCGACGAGTTCCTCACGCGGTTCCCCGCCACGATCGAGCTCACCGTCGTCGCGCTCGTGTTCGCCATCGGCATCGGCATCCCGCTGGGCTACGTCGCCGCCCGCCGCGCCGGCTCGATCGTCGACCACTCGGCCGTCGTCGTCTCGCTGATCGGCGTCACGGTGCCCGTCTTCTTCCTGGCCTTCATCCTGAAGTACCTCTTCGCCGTGGAGCTGGGCTGGTTCCCGACCACGGGGCGCCAGAGCGCCACGATGATCGCCACGCACCCGACCAACTTCTACGTCCTGGACGGTCTGCTCACCGCCGAGTGGGACGCGGCCTGGGACGCGCTGGTGCACCTGATCCTGCCCGGCATCGCGCTCGGCTCGATCCCGCTGGCGATCGTGGCGCGCATGACGCGCGCCGCCGTCTCCGAGGTGCAGAACGCGGACTACGTGCGCACGGCGCGCGCCAAGGGCATCAAGGCCTCGCGGCTGCGTGGTGACCACATCCTGAAGAACGCCATGCTCCCCGTGGTGACGACGATCGGCCTGCAGGTGGGCCTCCTGCTGTCGGGCGCGGTGCTCACCGAGACGGTGTTCGCCTTCAGCGGGATCGGCAGCTTCCTGGCCGACTCGGTGTTCAACGCCGACTACCCGGTGATGCAGGGCTTCGTGCTCATGATCGCCGTGGTCTACGCCCTCGTGAACCTGCTCGTCGACGTCTCGTACGGGCTGATCGACCCCCGGCTGAGGAGGCAGCAGTGAGCGCCAACGAGCTTCCTGTGACCGACGGCGCGGCCGCCGCGCCGCTCCACACGAGCATCCACGGCGACGGCCCGGCCGGCGCCGACCACGGCGGAGAGGGTGTCTGGGCGCGCGCGTGGCGCACCCTGCGCAAGAACCCCGTCGCGATCATCGGCTTCGTCATCGTCGCCGTGTTCGTCCTGGTGGCCCTCCTGGCGCCGGTGCTCGCGCCGTACGGCGGCACCGAGCTGCCCGGCCGCGCCGACGTGCGGCCCACCATGATCCCCGGCCCGTCGGCCGAGTTCCCGCTCGGCCTGGACCGCTACGGCGGCGACGTGCTGAGCAAGCTGATCTGGGGTGCGCAGGCCTCGCTGCTCGTCGGCGTGCTGTCCACGCTGTTCGGCCTCACCGGCGGCCTGCTGCTCGGGCTGCTCGCGGGCTGGTTCGGCAAGTGGGTCGACTTCGCCGTCATGCGCCTGGTGGACCTGATGCTCTCGGTGCCCTCGCTGCTGCTCGCGGTGTCGATCGCGGCGATCGTCGGCCAGTCGTCGATGGCCGTCATCATCGCCATCGGTGTGGTGCAGGTGCCGATCTTCGCGCGCCTGCTGCGCGGCTCGATGCTCGCGCAGAAGGGCCAGGACTACGTGCTGGCGGCCTCCGCGCTGGGCCTGACGCGCCGCTCGGTGACCATGAGCCACGTGCTGCCGAACAGCGTGGGCCCCGTCATCGTGCAGGCCACCCTGAGCCTGGCCACCGCGGTGATCGAGGCGGCCGCGCTGTCCTTCCTCGGCCTGGGCGGCGGCGAGCCGTCGACGGCGGAGTGGGGCCGCATGCTGACGGCCGCGCAGCAGGAGCTCGCGGTCGCGCCGCGCCTGGCCATCCTGCCCGGCATCTGCATCGCCGTGACGGCTCTCGGCTTCACCCTCGTGGGCGAGAGCCTGCGCGAGGCCCTCGACCCCCGGAACAGGACCCGACGATGAACGACACCCCAGACAAGAAGAAGGTCTCGGGCGCGGAGGCCGACGACGTCGTCCTGCGCGTCGAGGACATGTCCGTCGACTTCCGCACCGAGCACGGCGCGGCACGCGCCGTCGCGGGCGCCAACCTCACGGTGCGCCGCGGCCAGACCGTCGCGATCGTGGGGGAGTCCGGCTCCGGCAAGACCACCCTCGCGATGGCGGTGCTGGGCCTCCTGGCGAGCAACGGCTCGGTGGCCGAGGGGCACATCTGGTTCAAGGGCGAGGACCTCGGCCACGTCAGCCCGCAGCGGATGGCACAGCTGCGCGGCACCGAGCTGGGCCTCGTGCCGCAGGACCCGATGACCAACCTGGACCCGATCATGCAGATCGGCCGGCAGATCGACGAGGGCCTGATCGACAACGGCCTGCGGACCCGCCGGGACGCCCGCGCGCGCACCGTCGAGCTGCTCGACGAGGTGGGCCTGCCGGACGCGCGCCGGCGCGCCTCCCAGTTCCCGCACGAGTTCTCCGGTGGCATGCGCCAGCGGGCCCTCATCGCGATGGGGCTCTCGGGCCGTCCGGCGCTCCTGGTGGCGGACGAGCCGACCTCGGCGCTCGACGTGACGGTGCAGCGCGGCATCCTCGACCAGCTCACCGGGCTGACCGAGGAGCTGGGCACCGCCGTGCTGCTCATCACGCACGACCTGGGCCTGGCGGCCGAGCGGGCCGACATCGTGGTGGTCATGTACCGCGGCGACATCGTCGAGCAGGGTCCGGCCCGTCAGGTGCTCACCGCGCCGCAGCACGAGTACACCAAGCGGCTCATGGCGGCGGCGCCGTCGCTCGCCTCGCGCCGCATCGAGATCGCGCGCGAGCGCGGCCTCGACGACGTGCTGGACGAGGCCCTCCTCGCCCCGGGCGAGGAGCACGGCACGACGGCGGACGCCGCGGACGCGCCCGCCGCCGAGCCGGCGCCGCTGGTCGAGGTCCGGGACGCGACCAAGGTGTTCTCGATCCGCGGGAACGGGCTGTTCTCCCGGAGCAAGGACTTCACGGCCGTGGACGGTGTGAGCCTGGACATCCCGCGCGGGTCTACCGTGGCCGTCGTGGGGGAGTCGGGGTCCGGCAAGTCGACCCTGGCCCGGATGATCCTCGACATCGAGAAGCCCACCTCGGGCACGATCACGTTCGACGGCGCCCCCGTGGGCGCCGGCGGGCACCGGGAGCAGATCGCCTACCGGCGCCGCGTCCAGCCGGTGTTCCAGGACCCGTACTCGTCGCTGGACCCGCTGTACTCGGTGTTCCGCGCGATCGAGGAGCCGCTGCGCGCACACGACTACGGCGACGCCGCGGCCCGCCGCGCCCGTGTCGAGGAGCTCGCCGAGCAGGTGGCGCTGAGCAAGGGCCAGCTGCAGCGGTTCCCGTCGGAGCTGTCGGGCGGCCAGCGCCAGCGCGTCGCGATCGCCCGCGCGCTGGCCCTGTCGCCCGAGCTGGTGGTCTGCGACGAGGCGGTGTCGGCGCTCGACGTCGTCGTGCAGGCGCAGATCCTGCAGCTGCTCGCCGGCCTCCAGGAGGAGCTGGGCCTGACCTACCTGTTCATCACGCACGACCTCGCCGTCGTGCGCCAGATCGCGGACCGCGTGCTGGTGATGCAGCAGGGACGGATGGTCGAGGAGGGGACGGTCGACGACGTCTTCGACTCGCCGAGCACCGAGTACACGCGGGCGCTGCTCGACGCGATCCCGGGCCGGGACCTGGAGCTCGCGCTCTGACCGCCCGCTCCGGCCTCTCCCGCACGAGGCCTCGCGTTGACCATCCCGCTGCGGCGCCACTAGGATGACTGGCGGTGCCGTGCGCCCTCCGGCGACCCCGGAAGGCGCTCATCGGGACCACATCAGCAGAGCAACACAGACCCTGTCCGTACTACGCCATGTCCGCATCGGAGCATCGAACTCAATGACCATCTCCACCCCTGCGAAGTCCGCACCCCAGGTTGCCGTCAACGACATCGGCACCGAGGAGGACTTCCTTGCTGCCATCGACGCCACCATCAAGTACTTCAACGATGGTGACATCGTCGAAGGCACGATCGTCAAGGTGGACCGTGACGAGGTCCTTCTCGACATCGGCTACAAGACCGAGGGTGTCATCCCGTCCCGGGAGCTCTCGATCAAGCACGACGTCGACCCTGGCGAGGTCGTCGCCGTCGGCGACGCCGTCGAGGCCCTGGTCCTCCAGAAGGAGGACAAGGAAGGCCGCCTGATCCTGTCCAAGAAGCGCGCCCAGTACGAGCGCGCCTGGGGCACGATCGAGAAGATCAAGGAAGAGGACGGCGTCGTCACCGGCACCGTCATCGAGGTCGTCAAGGGTGGTCTCATCCTCGACATCGGCCTGCGCGGCTTCCTCCCCGCCTCCCTGGTGGAGATGCGTCGTGTCCGCGACCTCCAGCCGTACGTCGGCAAGGAGATCGAGGCCAAGATCATCGAGCTCGACAAGAACCGCAACAACGTCGTGCTCTCGCGTCGTGCGTGGCTCGAGCAGACGCAGTCCGAGGTCCGCTCCACCTTCCTGCAGACCCTGCAGAAGGGCCAGGTGCGCCCCGGTGTCGTCTCCTCGATCGTCAACTTCGGTGCCTTCGTGGACCTGGGTGGCGTCGACGGCCTGGTGCACGTCTCCGAGCTGTCCTGGAAGCACATCGACCACCCGTCCGAGGTCGTCGAGGTGGGCCAGGAGGTCACCGTCGAGGTGCTCGACGTCGACTTCGACCGCGAGCGTGTCTCCCTGTCGCTGAAGGCGACGCAGGAGGACCCGTGGCAGACCTTCGCCCGCACGCACGCCATCGGTCAGGTCGTGCCGGGCAAGGTCACCAAGCTGGTCCCGTTCGGTGCGTTCGTGCGCGTCGAGGACGGCATCGAGGGCCTGGTGCACATCTCGGAGCTGGCCGTGCGCCACGTCGAGCTGCCGGAGCAGGTCGTCACCGTCGGTGCCGAGGTGTTCGTCAAGGTCATCGACATCGACCTGGAGCGCCGCCGCATCTCGCTGTCGCTCAAGCAGGCCAACGAGGGCGTGGACCCGGAGTCCGAGGACTTCGACCCCGCGCTGTACGGCATGGCCGCCGAGTACGACGAGGCCGGGAACTACAAGTACCCGGACGGCTTCGACCCGGAGACCAACGAGTGGCTCGAGGGCTTCGAGGCGCAGCGCGAGGCGTGGGAGGCGGAGTACGCCAAGGCGCACGAGCGCTGGACCGCGCACCGCAAGCAGGTCGCCGAGGCGCTGGCCGCGGACACGGACGCGTCGTCGGACGCCCCGGCCTCCGCTCCCGCCGGCAACACCTCGTACTCCTCGGCCCCGGTCGAGGAGGCCGGTGGCACGCTGGCCTCGGACGAGGCGCTGGCCGCGCTTCGCGAGAAGCTCACGGGCAACTGACCCGAGCCGACCGACGGCCCGTCGCCCCCTTCGCTGGGGGCGGCGGGCCGTCGCCGTTTTCAGGATGCGGTACGCGGCGCCGCCCGTACCCCGTCACGGCTCGCTGACCTGCGCTGACACGTTCGCGGACGGCGCACGGCGGTATCACGGGGCCGCTGGCCAGGACCGAGGCGGTGCGGTTGGATTGCTGCTCATGAGCCGACCCGGACCCGATGGGACACGGGGCGCGAGCCCTTCTGCCCTGCTCGCGCCCGAGCGTGCGACCGTCCCGTTCACCGGCCGTGCCCGGGAGCTCGCGGAGCTGCGGGCGTGGGTGCGCTCCCACGACCCGCTGGCGTTGCGCCTGGTGTGCGGTCTGGGTGGCGTGGGCAAGACCCGGCTGGCCCTGGAGCTCGGCCGCAGGCTGCGCCGCACGGGCTGGACCGTGGTCCACGTGCCGCCGGGCCAGGAGGTGGCCGCCGTCGAACGGGTCGCCGACGTGCGGCGTGCGCTGCTGGTGGTCGACGACGCCGGGTTCCGGCCCGGCCTGCCCGCGATGCTCGACGCCGCCGGAGCGCCCCGGCGCCGGGGCCGGCTGCGTATCCTGTGCCTGGCCCGGACCGGCGGGCAGTGGTGGCCCCGCGAGCGGTGGACGGGCAGCCTGTGGGCGGGGCGGACGCCGTCGGTCACCCAGATGGCCCTGGACGCGGCGCTGGAGGGCGGGCCCGACGTCGCCTACGATCCCGCCCTCGGGCTGGCCGCCGAGCCGCCGGACGGCGAACGTGCGGTGGTCGAGGCCGCCGCGGCCCGCTTCGCGCGGGTCCTCGGGCGGCCCGTACCCCGCACGGCGTACGAGTCGGCGCCGGACCGGCGTACGCGCGTGCTCGACCTGCACGCGGCGGCGCTCGTCGGCGTCCTCGACGGCGAGGTGCCCGACCCTGGGGCCGCGCTCGGGCTGCTGCTCGACCGGGAGCGGGCCGGCTGGGCGGCGTCGGCCGTGGAGGCGGGGCTGGCAGGCGACGCCGAGGCCGTGCTGACGGCGGCCACGCTCCTGGGCGACACCTCCGACGCCGGTGTGCGCGCGGCGCTGCGCCGGGCCGGGGCGAGCCCGGCTGCCGGGCGCGACGCCGACGTCACCGCGTGGGTGCGGCGGCACCTGCCGGCCGTGCCCCGCCTGGGCGAGCTGCTCGTGTCGCGGGTGCTGGCCGCGTCACCCGGGCTGACCGACCGGTGCACGCGCGACCTGGACGCCGACCAGGCGTTCGCGGTGCTGGGGTTCGCCACCGCCATGGGCCTGGACCGCCCGGCGGCGGACCGCGACGTGACCGGCGAGCTGACCGAGGCCGTGGCGGCCGCGCTGCCGGCCCGGACGGCCGCCGACCTGCCCGGCCTGCTCCGCGTCACGCGCCGGCTCCCCCGCGCGTCCGCGCCCCTCGTGGTGCCCGTCCTGGACCGCCTCACCCACCGCGTGGCCGAGCTGGCGCGCACGGAGGGCGACGTGGCCCAGCGCGCGGAGACGCTGGGCGATCTCGGCGCGGTGCTCATCGCCGAGGGCGAGCCGGACGCCGCGCTGACAGAGCTGGAGGAGTCGGTGCGGCTGTGGCGGGGCCTGTCGGCGCAGGACGCCGACCGCTACCGACCCCCGCTGTGCACCGCGCTGAACAACCTCGCGATGGGTTACTGGGCCGTCGGCAGGCACGAGGACGCCCTCGGGGTCCAGGAGGAGGTCGTCGCCCTCTGCCGGCGGTTCGGGCCGGGCGACGCCCCGTGGGCGGACGCCGAGCACGCGCGCGCCCTGCAGAACGCGGGGGTGTCCTACACCGAGCTCGGCCGCACGGGCGAGATCGAGGCGGCGCAGCGCGCGTCGCTCGATCTCTACCGCCGGCTCGCGGCCGGCGATCCCGTCCAGTACGAGCCGCGGCTCGCCGCCGTGCTGGGCAACTTCGAGGCCCTCACCGAGAGCGGGCGACCCGAGGACGCCCTGCCGGCGAACGTCGAGGCCGTCGCGATCCGACGGCGCCTGGCCGCGGACCGGCCGGAGCACCTCGGTGAGCTGGCGTGGTCGCTCGGCCAGCTGGGCACCACGCTGGAGGCGCTCGGCCGGTACGAGGAGGCGGGCGTGGTGCTGGTCGAGGCCCTGGAGATCCAGCGGCGGCTCGCCAAGGAGAACGAGCGCGGGACCCGGCCCGACCTGGCCGGCGCGCTGTCGGCGCTGGGCGCCCTGTACTCGACCGTGGGGCGCGCGGACGAGTCCCTGCGCCTGGAGCGGGAGGCGCTGGAGATCCGCCGCGACCTCGCGCGCGAGCACCCGGACAAGTACCTGCACTACCTGGCGCACTCCCTGTCCAACCTCGGCGTCACCCTCGCCCGGCGCGGCCGGTACGACGAGGCGGTGCTGCTGGAGGAGGAGGCCGTGGCCGTGCGCCGGGGCCTGGCGCGGCAGAACGCCCGGTCGCTCAAGTACCTCGCGCAGTCCCTGTCGAACCTGGGGGTGCGGTACGCGGACCTCGGCCGGTTCGAGGAGGCCCTGCGGCCCACGCAGGAGGCCGTCGACATGCTGCGCCGGCTCGTGCGCGAGGAGCCCGAGAAGTACCGCACCGGGCTGGCGGAGGCGCTCGCGAACCTGGGTGCCACCCTCCTCGACCTGGGCCGCGCGCAGGACGCGCTGCTGCCGATGCGCGAGGCCGTGGTGATGCGCCGGGCACTCGCCCTGGAGAACCCGGACAAGCACCGCCCCGACCTGGCGCTGGCCCTGTCCAACCTGGCCAGCGCGCTCGGCGCCGTGGGCGACAACGTGACGGCCCTCGGGCATGCCCGTGAGGCCGTGGAGATGCGCCGCCGGCTGGCCGCGGACCTGCCCGAACGCTACCGCGCCGAGCTCGAGCGGTCGCGTGCCGTGCTCAGCCGCATCGACGCCGCGATCCGGAACCCGCCGCCGCCCGCCGCCGACCCGCGCCCACAGGTCCGCTGACGCTCGTCCCGGCGCACAGCTCGTCCCGGCGCACAGCTCGTCCCAGCGCACCGTGCGTGCGTCCCGGCGACGGGCGTACGGCGCACGTGATCAGCGGTCCGCCGTCTCCGCGAACTGGGTGCGGTACAGGTCCGCGTACAGGCCCCCGGCGGCGAGCAGCTCGGCGTGCGTGCCCGACTCGGCGACGCGCCCGTCGTCGAGCACCACGATCCGGTCCGCCGCGCGCACGGTCGACAGGCGGTGCGCGATGACCAGCGACGTCCGCCCCGCCAGGGCCTGGTCGAGCGCCACCTGCACCGCGGCCTCGGACTCCGAGTCGAGGTGCGCCGTCGCCTCGTCGAGCACGACCACGTCGGGGGCCCGCAGGAGCAGCCGCGCGATCGCGAGCCGCTGCCGCTCGCCGCCCGAGAGCCGGTAGCCCCGGTCGCCCACCACGGTCTCCAGGCCCTCGGGCAGCCGCTCGACGAGGTCCCACACCCGGGCCTGGCGCAGCACCCGCTCGAGGTCGTCGTCGGACGCCTCCGGGCGCACGAACCGCAGGTTCGCCGCCATCGTGTCGTGGAACAGGTGCGCGTCCTGCGCGACCACGCCCACCGTGGCCCGCAGGGACGCGAACGTCACGTCCCGCAGGTCGGTGCCGGCGATCCGCACGGCGCCCGACGTCGGGTCGTACATGCGGCTGACCAGCTGCGAGACGGTGGTCTTCCCTGCCCCGGACGGCCCCACCAGCGCCACCATCGACCCCGCGGGCACCTCGAACGAGACCTCGCGCAGCGTGTCGGCCGTCGGGTCCTTGCGCTGCCCGGCCACGGACTCCAGGGAGGCGAGCGACACCTCGTCGGCGCGCGGGTACCGGAACGTCACGGCGTCCAGCGTCACCGACGCGCCGCGTGCCGCGACGGCCGCCCGCAGGTCGGCGGCGTCGGGCCGTTCGGCCACCGACGGCTCCAGGTCCAGCACCTCCAGCACCCGCTCGAACGACACGAGCGCCGTCATGACGTCCACCTGGACGTTCGCCATCGCCGTCAGCGGCCCGTACAGGCGGGTGAGGTACGTGGCCAGAGCCACCACCGTGCCCACCGTGAGCTCGCCCGCGACCGCCTGGAGACCACCCACGCCGTACACGCCCGCCACGGCGAGCGCGGCGATCGTGGACAGGCCCACCCGGAACCAGGTGCCGAGCAGCGCCGTGCGCACGCCCAGGTCGCGGCGCTCGCGGGCGGGTTCGGCGAACCGCAGCGACTCCGTCTCCGGGTCGCCGAAGACCTTCACGAGGTGGGCCCCGGCGACGTTGAACCGCTCGTTCATGAGCTGGCCCAGGTCGGCGTCGACCTCCATGCCGCGCCGGGTGAGCACGGCGAGCCGGCGGCCGAACCAGCGCGCGGGCAGCACGAAGAACGGCACCAGCACGAGAGCGCCGAGCGTGAGCTGCGGCGACATCGCGAACATCGCGCCGAGCGTGAACACGATGGTCAGCGTGTTGGAGACGACGGTCTGCAGCGTCGAGGTGAAGGCCCGCTGCGCGCCCAGCACGTCGCCGTTGAGGCGTTGCACGAGGGCGCCGGTGCGGGCCCGGGAGAAGAACGCGAGCGGCATGCGCTGCACGTGGTCGAACACCGCGAGGCGCAGGTCGAGGATGAGTCCCTCGCCCACCTGGGAGGAGACGAGCCGGTCCGCGACGGACAGCCCGGCGGAGACGACGGCGAGCAGGGCGGCCACCCCCGCCAGCAGCACCACGAGGCGGGTGTCGCCGGCGGTGATGCCGTGGTCGATGATGCGCTGGAACAGCAGCGGTGTGGCCGCGCCCGCCGCCGCCTCCAGGGCCAGGATCAGGACGAACAGGGTCAGCCGGCCGCGGTAGGGCCGGGCGAAGGCCAGGATGCGCCGCAGCGTCTCCCGGCCGAGGCGGCGCCGCGCGACCGAACCGTCCTGCGTGAACGAGCGCATCGCCCGTCCGCCGCCCATGCTCCCGCCGCCTCCGTGCATGCTCATCGACGCATCGTCGCACGGCTGCACCGCCGCACGGCGCGCACGGCCGGCCCGACCGTAGCGGGTGAACCGGGGGTGACCCGGACCACAGGCGTGCTACCGGTTCCCCGCTGGGCGTGATAGAAACCCTCGATCGGGCGTCTACGCAGGTCGCCCCCATATTTCGATGGATGATCCGATGAATGTGGACGGTGGAGGCGCCATGTCCGGCCGGGAACCGCAGCGAGGCGGAGGTCGCGTGGCGCTGGTGGAGCTGACCGGCGCGGAGGACATGGTCGCCGAGCTGCGCAGGCTGCAGGACGAGTGGGGCCCCGTGGCGCCCGTGGACCTGGAGCCCGGCGTACCGGGCTGGCTCGTGCTCGGGCACGCCGAGGTCATGGAGGTGATGCGCACCGAGAGCGTCTTCGCGCGCGACCCGCGGCACTGGAAGGAGCGGCTGCCGCTCGACTCGACGCTGCACGCCATCCTCTCGCCGGCCGGGCGGCGAGCCCTGTACTACGCGGACGGCGCCGACCACCGCCGGCTGCGGCTGCCGATGGACGAGGCGTTCGCGAGCCTCGACGAGGCGCAGACGGCGGCCCTGGTGCGCGGCGTGTGCGCCGGCCTGATCGACGCGTTCGCCACGCAGGGCGAGGCGGACCTGATCGGCGAGTACGCCGCGGCGGTCTCGTTCCTCGCCGTCTCGGGCATGTTCGGGTTCGACGAGCGGCAGGGCATCGCGCTGCTGCGGTGCGCGCACGGCGTGTTCGGGCACGGGGGCGACGCCGTGGCCGCGCTGGCCGCCATGGACCAGATCGTGCTGGACCAGGTGCTGGCCACGCGGGCGGCGCCCGGCAACAACCTCACGGCCCGCCTGGTGGAGCACCCGAGCTTCGAGAACGACACGGAGATCGTGCACTCGATGGTGGTGGCGATCTGCGCCGCCAACGAGATGCTCGTGACCTGGATCGCGGCGACCCTGCGCCGCATGCTCACCGACCCCCGGTACACCGGCCGGATCACCGGCGTGCGCCGCGGCCTGGACGACGCGCTCGACGAGACCCTGTGGAGCGAGCCGCCCGTGGCCAACCTGCCCGCGCGGTACGCGGTCACGGACTGCACGCTCGGCAAGGTGCGCATCCAGGCGGGCGACGCGATCGTGATGGGTGTCGCCGCCGCGAACAACGACCCGCGGGTGCGTACCGACGACGACACGTTCGAGGCGAGCAACCGGTCGCACCTGTCGTTCGGCGTCGGGCCGCACGCGTGCCCGGCCCGGCGGCCGGGCCGGCTCGTGGTCAAGATCGCCGTCGAGAGCCTCATGGAGCGGCTGGACCTGCGCCTGGCCGACCCCGAGGTGACGTGGGCCCCGTCGCCCTGGTCGCGGTACCCGGCCGTGCTGCCCGTCCGGTTCACGCCCGAGCGGCAGAGCGCGCGGACGCCGGTCCGGGCCTGACCCGGGCGGTCCCGGGCAGAGGTCGGGTAGCCTGAGGACGGCGTCCCGGCGCCGTCGTGCCGCCATGCATGGCTCATCCCCGTCGACCGAGAGCAGGCCGCATGGACGCATCGCCTCTTGTCTGGACCCTGACGGTCGCGGGGATCTGCGCGCTCCTCGTCTTCGACTACGTGTTCCACGTGCGCAAGGCGCACGTGCCGTCGCTGCGGGAGGCGGCGGTCTGGTCGGCGATCTACGTCGGCATCGCCGTGCTCTTCGGCGTCGGCGGGCTCGTCCTGGCGGGACCGGACTGGGGCTCCGAGTACTTCGCCGGGTACATCACCGAGAAGGCGCTGTCGGTCGACAACCTGTTCGTCTTCCTCATCATCATGACGAGCTTCCGGGTGCCGCGTGAGGACCAGCAGAAGGTCCTGCTGTTCGGCATCACGTTCTCGCTCGTCGCCCGGACGGGATTCATCTTCCTCGGTTCCGCGCTGATCAACTCGTTCGCGTGGGTCTTCTACTTCTTCGGGCTCGTCCTGCTCCTGACGGCGGGCAACATGCTCAAGCCGGAGAGCTCCGACTCGAGGTCCGGCGAGAACGTCATGGTGCGGCTGGCGCGCCGGATCTTCCACACCAGCCCGGACTACGACGGTGACAAGCTGTTCACCGTCCACGACGGCAAGCGCGCGCTGACCCCGATGCTTCTCGTCATGGTGGCGATCGCGGGCACCGACCTGCTGTTCGCGCTCGACTCCATCCCCGCGATCTTCGGGCTCACCCAGGACGTGTACATCGTCTTCACCGCCACGGCTTTTTCGCTGCTGGGCCTGCGGCAGCTGTACTTCCTCATCGACGGGCTGCTCGACCGGCTCATCTACCTCTCGTACGGGCTCTCCGCGATCCTCGCCTTCATCGGGGTCAAGCTGGTGCTCCACGCCTTGCACGAGAACAACGTCCCGTTCATCAACGGTGGTGAACCCGTACCGGTCGTCGAGATCAGCACGGGGCTGTCCCTCACGGTCATCGTCGGGGTGCTGCTGATCACGGTGCTCGTGTCGTTGCTCAGCCCGGCCGGCCGCGCGCAGACCGCCATCGCGAACGCCCGGCGGCACGCGACCGACTACCTGGACCTGGGGTACACCGCGGACCGCGCGGAACGCGACCGGGTGTACGAGGCCCTGCGGCACGAGGAGGAGATCGTGCGGAGCCTCGGCCCGAAGTACCTGCGGGTCGCCCGGCAGCAGCCCGACCTGGTGGACCTGCTCAGGAGGGCGCACGCCGAGCGCGACGAGTCCGTGGGCCGAGCCGCGCAGGAGGAGGCCGGCTCGGCACCGGACCAGGAGGCGACGCGGAGACGGCCTGGAGCCGAGTAGGAGGCGAGTAGGAGGCGAGCAGGAGGCGGCGTGCGCCGTCGAGATCGGCGGGAGCGAGGCGGGTAGCCTTGCCGTGCGACGTCTCGCGCCGCAGGGCGGGCCTCGCATGCCGCGGCGGACGAGCTCGGCGTCCCGACACATCAGCGAACCGAGGATGGTTATGTTCCGTATCGGCCTCACCGGTGGCATCGCGGCGGGCAAGTCGGTGGCGGCGACGCGTCTGGCCGAGCTCGGCGCCGTCGTCGTGGACCATGACCTCCTCGCCCGTGAGGCCGTCGCGCCGGGGTCCGTCGGGCTGGCCGAGATCGTCGAGGCCTTCGGCCCGGGCGTCGTGGCCGACGACGGCAGCCTCGACCGGCCCGCCCTCGGCGCGCTGGTGTTCGCCGACGACGCCGCCCGCGCACGCCTCAACGACATCGTGCACCCCGAGGTGCGCCGGCTGTCCGCGGAACGGGAGGCCAAGGCAGGAGCCGCGGACCCGGCCGCCGTCGTCGTGCACGACATCCCGCTGCTCGTGGAGACCGGGCAGGCCGGGCACTTCCACCTCGTGGTGGTCGTGCACACGCCCGCGGAGCAGCGTGTGGCCCGCCTCGTCGCGGCCCGCGGGCTGACCGAGGCGGCGGCCCGCGCACGCCTCGCGTCCCAGGCGGGCGACGACGAACGGCTCGCCGCCGCCGATGTCACCCTCGACGGGTCGGGCAGCGAGGACGACCTGCGCGCCCAGGTCGATACCCTGTGGCAGCGCGTGGCCGCGGAGGTCGCGCAGGAGGCGGAGGCGGACTCCGCATGATCCGGCCGGCACGGTCCGGCCGGTCAGGTGAGGAGCGTGCGATGAAGGTCTTGGTCACGGGGTTCGAACCGTTCGGTGGTGACACCGTCAACGCCTCGGCGGACGCGGTGGCGGCGCTCGCGGAGCGCTGGAGCGGGCCGGACGAGCTCGTCACTGCCGTGCTGCCGGTGGAGTTCGACGAGGTGCGCGGCCCGCACGGGCGGCTCATGCGCCTGCTGGACGAGCACGCGCCCGACGTCGTGGTCGCGACCGGCCTCGCCGACGGTGTCACGCAGGTGCGCGTGGAGCGCGTGGCGATCAACCTCATGGACGCGCGCATCCCCGACAACGGCGGCGCCCGTCCCGTGGATGCCCCGGTGGCCGACGGCGGACCGGACGCGCGGTTCGCGACGCTCCCCGTCAAGGCCGCGGCCGCCGCGGTGCGCGAGGCAGGCATCCCCGCCGGCGTCACCTACAGCGCCGGGACGTACGTCTGCAACGCCACGTTCTACGCCCTCCAGCACGCGCTCGCGGAGCGGCCCGGCGTCCTGTCGGGCTTCGTGCACGTGCCGCGCAGCACGGAGGAGGTGGGCGCGCAGGCGTCGGAGTCCGCCCTGGCCGACGGCGGCGCGGCGCACCTCCCGCTCGACGCGCTGGCGCACGCCCTGGAGATCGTGGTGCGCACGGCACTGAGGGCGGCGCGGGGCGACGTCGTGGAGCCCGACGCCCCGGCCGGCGCCCTGCACTGAGGCGGGCCGCGCGGGGGAGTGTCAGTGGTCGGTCGTACCGTAGTGGCATGCGACCCGTGACCGATCTGCAGCGCACGGTGGCCCCGTTCGAGGTCATCTCCGAGTACCAGCCCGCCGGCGACCAGCCGACGGCGATCGCCGAGCTGGCCGAACGCGTCCAGGCGGGCGAGAAGGACGTGGTGCTGCTCGGCGCCACCGGTACGGGCAAGTCGGCGACGACGGCCTGGCTGGTCGAGAAGCTCCAGCGCCCCACCCTCGTGATGGCGCCGAACAAGACGCTGGCGGCGCAGCTCGCGACGGAGTTCCGCGAGCTGCTGCCCAACAACGCCGTCGAGTACTTCGTCTCGTACTACGACTACTACCAGCCCGAGGCGTACATCGCGCAGACGGACACCTACATCGAGAAGGACTCGTCGATCAACGACGAGGTGGAGCGTCTGCGGCACTCCGCCACCTCGTCGCTGCTGACCCGGCGGGACGTCGTGGTGGTGGCGTCGGTGTCGTGCATCTACGGCCTGGGCACGCCGCAGGAGTACGTGGACCGCATGGTCCGGCTCGACGTGGGCGACGTGATCGATCGTGACCAGCTGCTGCGCCAGTTCGTGACCATGCAGTACACCCGCAACGACATGGCCTTCACCCGGGGCACGTTCCGGGTGCGCGGCGACACCGTGGAGATCATCCCGGTGTACGAGGAGCTCGCGATCCGCATCGAGATGTTCGGTGACGAGATCGAGTCGATCCAGACGCTGCACCCGCTCACGGGTGACGTGGTGCGCAGCGAGGAGTCGATCTACGTGTTCCCGGCCACCCACTACGTGGCGGGTCCCGAGCGCATGGAGCGCGCCATCGGCGGCATCGAGAAGGAGCTCGAGGAGCGGCTCGCGGAGCTCGAGAAGCAGGGCAAGCTGCTGGAGGCCCAGCGACTGCGCATGCGCACCACCTACGACATCGAGATGATGCGCTCGATCGGCACCTGCAACGGCATCGAGAACTACTCGATGCACATCGACGGACGTGAGCCGGGCACGGCGCCCAACACGCTCCTCGACTACTTCCCCGAGGACTTCCTGCTCGTCATCGACGAGTCGCACCAGACCGTGCCGCAGATCGGCGCGATGTACGAGGGCGACGCCTCGCGCAAGCGCGCCCTGGTGGACCACGGCTTCCGACTGCCCAGCGCCATGGACAACCGACCGCTGAAGTGGGAGGAGTTCACCGAGCGCATCGGGCAGACGGTGTACCTGTCGGCCACGCCGGGCGACTACGAGCGTTCCCTGTCGGACGGTGTGGTCGAGCAGGTCATCCGCCCGACCGGCCTGGTGGACCCCGAGGTCGTGGTCAAGCCGACCACCGGCCAGATCGACGACCTGCTGGGCGAGATCCGCGAGCGGGTCGAGCGCAACGAGCGCGTGCTCGTGACCACGCTGACCAAGAAGATGGCCGAGGACCTCACGGACTACTTCCTGGAGCGGGACGTCCGGGTGCGCTACCTGCACTCGGAGGTGGACACGCTGCGCCGCGTCGAGCTGCTGCGCGAGCTGCGTCTGGGCGAGTACGACGTGCTGGTGGGCATCAACCTGCTGCGCGAGGGCCTGGACCTGCCGGAGGTGTCGCTCGTGGCGATCCTGGACGCCGACAAGGAGGGCTTCCTGCGCTCCGGCCGGTCGCTGATCCAGACGATCGGCCGCGCGGCCCGCAACGTGTCGGGCCAGGTGCACATGTACGCGGACAAGATCACGCCCGCGATGCGCGAGGCGATCGACGAGACCAGCCGCCGGCGCGAGAAGCAGATCGCGTACAACACCGAGCGCGGGATCGACCCGCAGCCGCTGCGCAAGAAGATCGCCGACGTCACCGACATGCTCGCCCGGGAGGACCTGGACACCCAGGAGCTGCTGGCCGGCGGGTACCGCAACAGCCGCAAGGCCAAGGGGGAGGGGCGGAAGGGGGCGCAGGTGCCGGGCGCGCCGAAGGAAGCCGCGACGTCGGGCAACCGCCTCGCGGGGGCCGCGGCGAGCGAGCTGGCGGAGCTCATCCAGGAGCTCACCGACCAGATGCACGCGGCGGCGGGGGAGCTGCAGTTCGAGGTGGCCGCGCGGCTGCGCGACGAGATCTCGGGCCTGAAGAAGGAGCTGCGGCAGATGCAGGCGGCCACGGCCTGACGCACGGCGCCCCGGCCCGAGCGTGGGCCGAGGCGCACCGCACGAGAGGGGAGCACGACGATGGCGACGACGTTCCAGGTGACCTTCGACGCGGCGGACCCGCGGGCGCTCGGCGACTTCTGGTGCGAGGTGCTCGGGTACGTGCGGGACGCCCCGCCCGAGGGCTTCGCCACGTGGGAGGAGGCGCTGACGGCCTGGGGGCTGCCCGAGGAGCGGTGGAACGACAAGAACGCCCTGCGCGACCCGGACGGAGCGGGCCCGCGCATCTTCATCCAGAAGGTGCCCGAGCCCAAGACGGCCAAGAACCGGGTGCACCTGGACGTCAACGTCGGCGCCGGACTGCGCGGCGAGGAGAGGGTGGCCCGGCTCCGGGCCGAGGCGGACCGCGTGGAGTCCCTGGGCGCGACGCGGGTGACCGAGGGAAGCGAGCTCGGCGACTTCTGGATCGTGATGCGCGACCCCGAGGGCAACGAGTTCTGCCTCCAGTAGCGGCGCGCGGGCCGGGTCCCCACGGCGCGTGGACGTGGCGTGCGTCACGTTCGGGAACAGATCGGGCGTCCCGTATGCTTCCCCCGTTGGAGGGGAGTACCTCGTAACGGCTTGGTCGTCATCACAGCTGCCGATGACGTCAGCTCGGCCAGGCCGGCTCGTGGTGCATCGTGGTCTGGTTTCGGTCAGGCTGGTGCACGCGCGGGCGAGGAAGACCTCCGGTGCCCTGTCGTACACACCGGAGGCTCGATGCGGTCGCGCGTTCCTCCTCGTTCCGGAAGGAAACAATGGTCCACGAACTACCCGTGACCTTCGAGATCATCGCGCTCGCGGCGATGGTGGTCCTGCTGGTGGCCGACCTGCTGATCGTCGGTCGACGGCCGCACGTGCCGTCCATGAAGGAGAGCGCGATCTGGGTCGGCTTCTACGTCGCCCTCGCCCTGATCTTCGGTGGCATCGTCTGGGGCGTTGGTGGCGTCACCCCGGCCGCGGAGTTCTACGCCGGCTGGCTCATGGAGTACTCCCTGAGCGTCGACAACCTCTTCGTCTTCGTCATCATCATGGCGCGGTTCGCGGTGCCGCGGGAGCAGCAGCAGCGTGTGCTGATGGTCGGCATCATCATGGCGCTGATCTTCCGTGCGGCGTTCATCCTCGCGGGGGCCGCGCTCATCGAGCAGTTCACGTGGCTCTTCTACCTCTTCGGTGCGTTCCTCATCTACACGGCGATCCACCAGGCGTTGCCGCAGAGCGAGGAGGACAAGGACGACTACAAGGAGAACGTCCTCATCCGGCAGATGCGCAAGGTCCTCCCGCTGCACCACCAGTACGACGGCGGGCGGCTCACCACGATGGTCGACCGGCGCCGGCTGTTCACGCCGCTGATCATCGTCTTCCTCGCGATCGGCTCGACGGACGTGCTCTTCGCCGTCGACTCCATCCCGGCGATCTTCGGCATCACGCGGGACCCGTTCATCGTGTTCGCGACCAACCTGTTCGCGCTGATGGGCCTGCGGCAGCTCTACTTCCTGCTGGGCGGCCTGCTCGACCGGCTCGTGTACCTGCCGTACGCGCTCTCGGTGGTGCTCGGCTTCATCGGCATCAAGCTGATCCTCGAGGCGCTGCACACCAACTCGCTGTCGTGGATCAACGGAGGCGAGGGCTTCGAGTGGGCGCCCGAGGTGCCCATCTGGCTGTCGCTCACGGTGATCGTCGTGTCGCTGGCGGTGGGGACCATCGCCAGCCTCGTGAAGTCCGCGCACGACGCGCGCAAGGAGGCGGCGTTCGAGCCCGCGGCGGAGCAGGCGACAGAGCCGGCGGAGGAGAACGCGTCCGACTCGGCGAAGTAGCTCTCCCACCACAGGCCGGCGGCCGCACCCCGCGTACGACGGGGTGCAACCGCCGGCCTGTGGTGTGCCCGGTGCCCGATGCCCGGGCCGAGGCCGGTCACACGACCGTGTAGTCCACCTCGATGGTGAAGACGTCCCGGGAGCCCGACCGGAGCGTGCCCGTGAACGCCCTGTCGTGCTGCTCGGGCTCGGCCGGTGCGGACGGCGTCACCTCCACGGCGCACGTCCGCCCGGCCGCCGCGAGGTGGTCCGCCCGCAGGCGGTAGGAGCCGGGCTGCCAGCGGGCGTCGGGCCCGGCCGCCGCCTCCAGCACGTGGTCGAAGAGCGCGAAGGTGGCGTAGCCGGCCACCGAGACGGGCAGGGCGGGGTGGCCGGTGAAGTGTCCCCGGCACAGCGTGGGCTCCACGGTCAGCTCCGCCGTGCCGCCGCGGGCGCCCGCGGCCACCCCCGTCAGGGGCGCCGGCGCGGCGAACGGGTTGGCCGGGCCTGCCGCGTCGGGCGCCGTGGCCGGCCCCATCAGCCGCCGGAACACGGGCTCCGACATGACGAGGTATTCCATGTCGAGCCGCGCGACGAGGCTGCCGCCGGCGTCGCGCAGCTCGGTCTGGGCGACCGCCCGGTTGCGCCCGGACATCCGGGCGGTCGCCGTGCCGTGCAGCACGCCGGCCGAGCCGGCGGTTCCGGAGCTCGGCGGATACATCCGGCCCACGCCGCGGTGGGCGAGGTAGTAGTGCCGCCCGGGGGCGGGGTTGGTCGAGGCGGCGGCGCACAGGCCGAGGATGGCGAGGTGCCGCCCGGCCTCCGCGATGTTGATGACGGGTACCTGACGTCCGGTGGGGGTCTGGACCGGGACCGTGGCCAGGGCCAGCCCGGGGACAGGGACCGTGAGGTCGCCGAGCGCGTAGTAGGGCGGCGTCACGCAGATGCGCGGACCGATCTCCTCGTAGGTTGCCGGAGCGGAGGTTGCCGGCGAGGAGGTTGCCGGAGCGGAGGTCGCTGTGGTGGTGGTCGCTGCCGGATTCTCGACAGTGGTCATGCCGTGCCTCCCGGGACGTATGGAGCAGTGTCCGAAAAGGCATCATGTGCACCATGGCGCGCGCCACGCCAACCGAGAAACCCGACTTGTCGGTAAAACTATTCACATGGCGAAGTATTGGTCTATTCCGCCAGGCCGCCGATGACGATGTCCCACGCCCGCACGCTGCGCTCGGCGATGACCCCGCGGGTGGCGAAGGGGTCCGCGTCCAGGATCTGGAGCGCCTCGGGCGCCGAGCCCGCCTCGACGATCACGAGCGCGCCGACGCCGCCGTCGACGGGGCCCGACGCCCGTACGACGCCGTCCGCGTTCAGGGCGCGCAGGAAGTCGCGGTGGCTCGGGCGGACCTCGTCGCGCGTCGCGACGTCGTCGGTGTACGTGTAGCTCACGGCGTAGATGCTCATGGCGTCAGCCTGCCACCACCGAGGGCGAGCCGGTCAACTCCCGGCCTGAGCTCCCGGCGCGAGTTTCCGGTCCGGTCTCGTCACGGGGCCGCCGGGGCGCCACACTCGGACCATGGACGCAACCGGGAACCACTTCGACCTCGTCGTGATCGGCTCCGGCCCCGGCGGGCAGAAGGCCGCGATCGCGGCCGCCAAGCTCGGCCGCCGGGTCGCGGTGGTCGAACGACGCGACCAGGTCGGCGGTGTCAGCCTGCACACCGGCACCATCCCGTCCAAGACCTTGCGCGAGGCCGTGCTGTACCTGACCGGTCTGCAGATGCGCGACGTGTACGGGTCCAGCTACCGGCTCAAGGAGCACATCACCGTCCAGGACCTGCTGGCCCGCCTGCAGCACGTGATCGGGCGCGAGATCGAGGTGGTCCGCAACCAGCTCGCCCGCAACCACGTCGAGACCGTGGTGGGCAGCGCCCGGTTCGCCGGCCCGCACGAGGTCGAGGTGACCGACGCCGAGGGTGACGTCGTGCGCCGGCTGAGCGCGGACAAGATCGTGGTCGCGGTCGGCACCCGCCCCGCGCGGCCGGCTCACGTCGACTTCGACGGCGTCCGCGTGGTCGACTCCGACGGCATCCTGGCCATGGCCGACGTGCCCCGCACCATGGTGGTGGTGGGCGCCGGCGTGATCGGCATCGAGTACGCGTCCGTGTTCGCCGCGCTCGGCACGCGCGTCACCGTGGTCGAGGCCCGCCCGCGGATCCTCGACTTCTGCGACTCCGAGGTGGTCGAGGCGCTCAAGTTCCAGCTCCGCGACCTGTCCGTCACCTTCCGGCTGGGGGAGACCGTCGAGTCCGTCAGCGCGGGCGACGGCGGCACCGTCACCACCCTCGCGTCCGGCAAGCGGGTACCCGCCGACTGCGTGCTCTACTCCGCCGGCCGCCAGGGCGCCACCGACGGCCTCGACCTCGCCGCAGCGGGCCTGGAGGCCGACGCGCGCGGCCGGCTCCAGGTGGACAAGCAGTTCCGCACCGACGTGGAGCACATCTACGCCGTCGGCGACGTCATCGGGTTCCCGGCGCTCGCGGCGACGTCGCAGGAGCAGGGGCGGCTGGCCGCGTACCACGCGTTCGGGGAGCCCGTGTCCTCGGTGCTGGAGCTGCAGCCCATCGGCATCTACACGATCCCCGAGATCTCGTACTGCGGGGACACCGAGGACCAGCTCACGACCGCGGGCGTGCCGTACGAGGTCGGTGTCGCACGCTACCGCGAGCTCGCCCGCGGGCAGATCCTGGGCGACTCCTACGGCATGCTCAAGCTGCTGGTCTCCACCGAGGACCGCAAGATCCTCGGCGTGCACGTCTTCGGGACCGGCGCCACGGAGATCATCCACATCGGCCAGGCGGTCATGACCACCGGCGGGACCGTGGACCATCTCGTCGACACCGTGTTCAACTACCCGACCCTGGCCGAGGCCTACAAGGTCGCGGCGCTGGACGTGACCAACAAGATGCGCGACGTCGAGCGCTTCGGGCTGTGACCTGCGGCGCGTCCGCGACGTCCGGCAACCTTGTTGCATTCAAAGAATGAACCAGTCCTGCCCGCCCTCTTGCAGGCCCCTCGGTTCGTCCGGTTGACTTTGTTCTCGTGGTGGTCTCGGAGCTGTCGACCCGGCTGGCCGCTGCGGTCCGGGCCGCCCGCACCGCGGCAGGCCGCGGCCTGCTCCAGCCTGCGGTCCAGGACGGGCCGCTCGACGCCGTCGCGTCCCCCACGGCCCTGCTCGACCCGGCGCGTGCCGTCGTGCCGTTCGTGGGCCGCGAGCGGGAGCTCGCCGAGCTGAGCGCCTGGGCGGGGAGCGACGCGCCGGTCAGCCTCCGGCTCGTGGTCGCGCCGGCAGGCTTCGGCAAGACGCGGCTCGCGCAGGAGCTCGGGGCGCGGATGACCGCCGCCGGCTGGACCGTCGTCCCCGTGCCGCGGGGCCGGGAGGCCGCCACGGTCCGTGCCCGCCCGCCCGGCGACGTCCTGTTCGTCGTCGACCACGCGGCCACCCGGCTCGGCCTGGACACGATGCTCGACGCGCTCGCCCGGCCCGCGCGCGGCCGCACCCGCGTGCTCATGCTCGCCCGGGTCGCCGGCGAGTGGCTGCGGCGGCTGCGCTGGAGCTCGGCGCTGTGGGAGCGGCTCGAGCGCGACGACGCCACGCAGGTCGCGCTCGACATGCGGCTGGGTCCCGCGCTGCCCGACGCGGTAGTGCTGGACGGCGCCGTCGAGGCGTTCGCCGCCCACCTGGGTGTGCCCAGTCCCGGCGTCGCCGCCGTGCGGCTGCTGGACCCCGCGGGCGGCGCCCGCGTCTCCGACCTGCACGCGGGCGCCGCGCTGGCCGCCCTCGCCGCCGCCGGGGTGCGCGTGCCGGACGACGAGCCCAGCCCCGTGCGCGGCCTGCTCGCGGTGGCCGCGGACGCGTGGGCGCGCTCGGCGCACGCGGCCGGGCTGGACCTGGACCTCGACGAGGTCCAGGACGTGGTCGCGGCGGCCTGCCTCCTCGGGGTGGAGGACGCCGCGGGCGCGCGCGACGTGCTGCGCCGCGTGGTGCCCGGCCTGCCGGGACGCGCCGGTGCGCGCTGGCTGCTCGGACTGCCCACCACCGCGGCCGAGCTCGGGCCCGCCCCGGCCGGCCCGGACCGCCTCGGCGACCTGCTCGTGGTCGACCGCCTCGGCCGCTCGGTCGCGCTCGTCGGGTCGTGCACGTGGGGACTGTCGCGGAAGGTCGCGCTGCGTGTCGTGCGCGTCGCGCGGCGGCTCGAGGTCGAGCTGTCGGAGGTGCCGGGCGCCGCCGCGCTGGCCGCTGAGCTCCTGCGCCGCGCCACCGACTCCTACGGCGACGACCCGCGCGCGCTGCGCACGGCCTTCCTGCTCAAGCCGCGCTCGGTCGCCGACGCGTCGCCCGACGACGTGGACCGCGGTGAACGGTCGGTGGCCGCCGCGAAGGACGCCGTGGGCCGCGCCGAGGCGCTCGTCGACCTCGGCTCGTCGCTGCGGGACGTGGCCCGCCTGACCGAGGCGCTCGACGTGCTGGAGACGGGCGTGGCCGCCTGGCGCAAGATCGCGGCGGGGGACCCGGACCGGTACCGCACCGCGCTGGTCTCGGCGATCAACTCCTACGGGTCGGCGCACTGGCGCGCGGGGCACGCCCGCGAGGCGCTGGTCGCGCAGCGCGAGGCGGTCGAGCTGTGCCGGTCGGCACCCGAGCGCGACACGGGGTGGTGCCAGGCCGAGATGGCGCGCGTGCTGATCAGCCTGAACGTGGTGCTCAACGACGTCGGGACGCCCCAGGAGGAGGACGCCACCTTCGCGGAGCTGCTGCCCATCCTGCGCACCCTGGTGGACCGTGACCCACGGCAGTGGGCCACGTTCCTGACCACCGCGCTGTCCAACCGGTCGGTGACGCTGACCGAGAGTCGCCCGGAGGAGGCCCCGCCGTTCGCGCTGGAGGCCGTCGAGCTCAGCCGGCGCATGGTGCTCATGGCGCCCGAGCGGCACCGGTTCGAGCTGGGCTTCGCGCTGACCAACCTCGCCAACGCCTATGCCGCCCTCGGCCGGGACCGGGAGGCGATCGAGCCGCTCGGGGAGGCCGTCGCGCTGCGCCGCGAGCTGGCCCGGGAGAACCCCGCGGCGCACACCTGGACCCTCGCCTACAGCCTCGCCTCGCTGGGCGCCGTCCGGTCGCGGCTCGGCGACCTGGACGAGGCCGTCGCGCTGGAGCGCGAGGCCGTGCTGCTGCGCCGCACGCTCGCCCGCGAGCACCCGGCGCGGTACCGGCGGATGCTGGCGGCGTCCCTGTCGAACCTCGCCGTCACGCACTCGCGGGCGGGCGAGCCGGAGGAGGCCCTGCCCCTGGAGCGGGAAGCGGTGGCGATCCGGCGCAGCCTGGCCGAGGAGGGCCAGCCGGGGGAGGAGTACCTCGCGAGCTCGCTGTCCAACCTGGGGGTGCTGTACTCCGAGCTGGGCCGCCCCGCGGACGCGGTGGCGCCCACCGAGGAGGCCGTGGGCCAGCTGCGCCTGCTGGCGCGCCGCGACCCGGACCGGTTCGAGCCCGACCTCGCCGACGCGCTCCTGAACCTGGGCGCCGCCCTCCTGGACGCACGCCGTCCGCGCGAGAGCGTGCGGCCGACGGCGGAGGCCGTGCGGGTGCGCCGGGACCTCGCACGCCGCAGCCCCGACCGGCACCTGCCGGGCCTCGCGGCGGCCCTGTCCAACCTCGTCTCGGTGCACCTCGACCTCGAGGAGTGGGACGCGGCGGCGGAGCACGCGCAGGAGGTCGTGGACGTCCGCCGCCGGCTCGTCGACGGCTCCTACGCGCACGAGCAGGACCTGCTGCGCGCCCTTGACCTGCAGTCCCAGGTGCGCCGCTCCCGGATGTCGGGCGGTCGCGCGGTGCGGTGACGCGGCGCCACGGCCGCGCCGGCGGCCGGACGACTGTGATGCGTCAGTCAGAATCAGTGATAGAACAGGCGTGCGAATGTCAGTGGGCCGCCCTAGGATGCCTCTGTGAGCAATCGTCTCGTCGTCTCGGGTGCCCGAGAGCACAACCTCAAGAACGTGGATCTGGACCTGCCCAGGGACCGGCTCGTGGTGTTCACGGGGCTGTCCGGCTCGGGCAAGTCGTCGCTCGCGTTCGACACCATCTTCGCGGAGGGGCAGCGCCGGTACGTCGAGTCGCTGTCGGCCTACGCGCGTCAGTTCCTGGGCCAGATGGACAAGCCCGACGTCGACTTCATCGAGGGCCTGTCGCCCGCGGTGTCGATCGACCAGAAGTCGACCAACCGCAACCCGCGCTCGACCGTCGGCACCATCACCGAGGTCTACGACTACCTGCGCCTGCTGTTCGCGCGCGCGGGCACGCAGTACTGCCCGGTCTGCGGCGAGAAGGTGCAGTCGCAGACGCCGCAGCAGATCGTCGACCAGATCCTGGAGCTGCCCGAGAGCACGCGCTACCAGGTGCTCGCACCCGTCGTCCGCGGCCGCAAGGGCGAGTACGCGGACCTCTTCAAGGAGCTCCAGGCGAAGGGCTTCTCGCGGGCCCGCGTCGACGGCGAGGTCGTCCAGCTCACCGAGCCGCCCGCGCTCGAGAAGAAGCTGAAGCACGACATCGAGGTGGTCGTGGACCGGCTCGTGTCGCGCGAGGGCGTGCAGCGCCGGCTCACCGACTCGGTGGAGACGGCGCTGGCCCTGGCCAACGGGCTCGTGATGATCGAGCTGGTCGACACTCCGGACGACGAGGGCATCGACGGCCCCGCTCGCCTCCGCAAGTTCTCCGAGAAGCGCGCCTGCCCCAACGAGCACCCGCTGGCCCTCGACGAGATCGAGCCGCGCACCTTCTCGTTCAACGCGCCGTACGGCGCGTGCCCCGAGTGCACCGGTATCGGCTTCCGCCTGGAGGTCGACCCCGACCTGATCGTCCCGGACGACGAGAAGACGCTGCGCGAGGGTGCCGTCGCGCCGTGGGCGCAGACCTCCTCGGAGTACTTCGAGCGGGTGCTGTCGGCGCTCGCGGACGAGATGAAGTTCTCCATGGACGTCCCGTGGCGGGCCCTGCCCGAGCGGGCCAAGGAGGCCGTCCTGCACGGCCGGGACCACAAGGTCCACGTCCGGTACAAGAACCGCTGGGGCCGTGAGCGGCAGTACTCGACCGGGTTCGAGGGGGCCGTGACGTTCCTGGAGCGGCGGCACCGCGAGACGGACTCCGACTGGTCCAAGGAGAAGTACGAGGCCTACATGCGTGAGGTCCCGTGCCCCACCTGCGGCGGCGCGCGGCTCAAGCCGGAGGTGCTCGCGGTCAAGGTGGACGGCCTGTCCATCGCCGACGTGTCGCGCCTGCCGGTGGGCGAGGCGGCGGAGTTCCTCAAGGGCATCGAGCTGGGCGTGCGCGAGGCGCAGATCGCCACCGAGGTGCTCAAGGAGATCCACGCGCGGCTCGGCTTCCTGCTCGACGTCGGTCTGCACTACCTGACGCTGGAGCGCCCCGCGGGCACACTGTCCGGCGGCGAGGCCCAGCGCATCCGGCTCGCGACCCAGATCGGCTCGGGCCTGGTGGGCGTGCTGTACGTGCTGGACGAGCCGTCCATCGGCCTGCACCAGCGGGACAACCGCCGGCTCATCGACACGCTGACCCGGCTGCGCGACCTCGGCAACACGCTGATCGTCGTCGAGCACGACGAGGACACGATCCGCGCGGCGGACTGGATCGTCGACATCGGCCCGGGCGCGGGCGAGCACGGCGGCCACGTCATCCACTCGGGTGACTACGCCGGTCTGCTGGAGCAGAAGGACTCGCTGACGGGTGCCTACCTCTCGGGCCGCCGGTCGATCCCGCTGCCCGCCGTGCGGCGGCCGGTCGACCCGGACCGGCAGGTCACGGTGGTCGGCGCGCGCGAGAACAACCTGCGCGACGTGGACGTGTCGTTCCCGCTGGGCGTCCTGACGGTCGTGTCGGGCGTGTCCGGGTCGGGCAAGTCCACCCTCGTGAACTCGATCCTGTTCACGGTGATGGCCAACCAGCTCAACGGCGCCCGCCGGGTAGCGGGCAGGCACCGGCGCGTCACCGGCCTGGAGCACCTCGACAAGGTGGTCCACGTGGACCAGGGGCCGATCGGCCGCACCCCGCGGTCCAACCCCGCCACGTACACCGGCGTGTGGGACCGCATCCGCAAGATCTTCGCGGAGACCGAGGAGGCCAAGGTCCGCGGCTACGGGCCGGGCCGGTTCTCGTTCAACGTCAAGGGCGGCCGCTGCGAGGCGTGCGCCGGTGACGGCACGATCAAGATCGAGATGAACTTCCTGCCCGACGTCTACGTGCCGTGCGAGGTGTGCCACGGGGCGCGGTACAACCGCGAGACGCTCGAGGTGCACTTCAAGGGCAAGACGGTCGCCGACGTGCTCGACATGCCCATCGAGGAGGCCGCGGAGTTCTTCAAGGCGTTCCCCGCGATCTCGCGCCACCTGTCCACGCTCGTGGACGTCGGTCTCGGCTACGTGCGGCTCGGGCAGCCCGCGCCGACCCTCTCCGGCGGTGAGGCGCAGCGCGTCAAGCTGGCGGCGGAGCTGCAGAAGCGGTCGTCCGGCCGGTCGGCGTACGTGCTCGACGAGCCGACGACGGGCCTCCACTTCGAGGACGTGCGCCGCCTGCTCGGCGTGCTGCAGTCGCTGGCCGACAAGGGCAACACGGTGATCGTGATCGAGCACAACCTCGACGTCATCAAGAGCGCCGACTGGGTGATCGACATGGGTCCCGAGGGTGGCAGCGGCGGCGGCACGGTGGTCGCGCAGGGCACCCCGGAGGCCGTCGCGGCCGTGCCGGAGAGCCACACGGGCACCTACCTCGCGGAGATCCTGGACGCGGACGCCGTCGCGGCGGCAGCCGCGCGGCCCGCGGCGTCGAACGGGGCCGCCCGGCGCAAGCCCGCCGCCCGGAAGACCAAGGCCAAGGCGGCCGCCGGCGCGTGACCCGGGCGGCAGGGTCACGCGCCGGTCAGCCGCCGGCACCGCGGCAGGCGTGGCTTCCGGGGCAGGGGGCACCTAGGGTGTTCCCATGAGCGGAGCCACGCATGACTACGCCGTGACCGTGCGCTGGACGGGCGCCGGGGAGACGGGCACCTCGTCGTACACGTCCTACTCCCGGGACCACGAGATCGACCTGCCGCACAAGCCGCCGCTGCCCGGTTCGGCCGACCCGGCGTTCCGTGGCGACCCGGCACGCAACAGCCCTGAGGAGCTCTTCGTGGCGAGCCTGAGCCAGTGCCACATGCTGTGGTTCCTGCACCTGGCGGCGGAGTCGGGCCTGGTCGTGCGCGAGTACACGGACGCGGCGACCGGCACCATGCGCGTGGAGTCGCGCGGCGAGGGCGCCTTCACGGACGTGACCCTGCACCCGAAGGTCGCCGTGGACGCCGGCGAGCTCGCCACCGACGAGCACCTGGCGGCACTGCACCACAAGGCCCACGCGATGTGCTTCATCGCGCGCTCCGTGAACTTCCCGGTCCGGGTCGAGCCCACGCCGCTGCACGTCGTCGCCTGACCCGCTGGTGCCGCCCCCGCCGGGCGGCACCGGCATGTCAGTGGCAGCGCTTAGGTTGGTGCCATGGCGGATCCAGCTACCTACAGGCCCAAGGCGGGAGAGGTCCCGACGTCGCCCGGTGTCTACCGGTTCCGCGACGAGCACGGCCGCGTCATCTACGTGGGCAAGGCCAAGAACCTGCGCCAGCGTCTGGCGAACTACTTCCAGGACGTGGCGCACCTGCACGAGCGCACGCAGCGGATGGTGACCACCGCCGCGTCGGTCGAGTGGACGGTGGTGGGCACCGAGGTCGAGGCGCTCGCGCTGGAGTTCACCTGGATCCAGCAGTACGACCCGCGGTTCAACGTGAAGTACCGGGACGACAAGTCGTACCCGTACCTGGCGGTGACCCTGGGGGAGGAGGTCCCGCGCGCCCAGGTGATGCGCGGAGCCAAGCGCAAGGGCACGCGCTACTTCGGGCCGTACGGGCACGCGTGGGCGATCCGCGAGACTCTCGACCTGCTGCTGCGGGTGTTCCCCATCCGTACCTGCTCGGCGGGCGTCTACAAGCGGGCGGGCCAGTCCGGCCGGCCGTGCCTGCTCGGGTACATCGACAAGTGCTCGGCACCGTGCGTCGGCCGGATCAGCGTCGAGGACCACCGGGCGCTCGTGCTCGACTTCTGCGACTTCATGGCGGGCGACACGGCCAAGTTCGAGCGCCGCCTCACCAAGCGCATGCAGGAGGCGGCCGCCGAGATGGAGTACGAGCAGGCCGCCCGCCTGCGCGACGACATCGAGGCGCTGCGCCGCGCCACCGAGAAGAACGCCGTGGTGCTCGGCGACGCCACCGACGCCGACGTGTTCGCGCTCGTGGGTGACGAGCTCGAGGCCGCGGTCCAGGTGTTCCACGTGCGCGGCGGGCGCATCCGCGGCCAGCGCGGCTGGGTGGTCGAGAAGGTCGAGGACATCAGCGACGCCGAGCTCGTCGAGCACCTGCTGCAGCAGGTGTACGGGTCGGCCGAGGAGACCGAGGGAGCCGAGGCGCGCGACGCCGTGCCGCGCGAGGTCCTCGTGCCCGTGCTCCCGCCCGACCTGGACCAGGTGGGCGCCTGGCTCAGCGGCCTGCGCGGCGCCCGCGTGGACGTGCGCGTGCCGCAGCGCGGCGACAAGAAGGAGCTTGCGGCCACGGTCCGCAAGAACGCCGAGCACGCGCTCATGCTGCACCGCACCCGGCGGGCAGGCGACCTCACCACGCGCAGCCAGGCGCTGCGCGAGATCCAGGAGGCGCTCGACCTGGAGTCGGCGCCGCTGCGCATCGAGTGCTACGACATCTCGCACACCCAGGGCACCTACCAGTCCGCGTCCATGGTCGTCTTCGAGGACGGGCTGCCGCGCAAGAGCGAGTACCGGTCGTTCAGCATCCGCGGCGCGGACGGCGACGGCGCCCGCGACGACACGGAGGCGATGCACGAGGTCATCACGCGCCGGTTCCGGCGCTACCTGGCCGACCGGCTGCGGTCCAACGACGTCGAGATCTCGGCGGGCGACGACGGCGAGGACGACCCGGCCGGCACGCTGCCCGGCGGGGAGGTCGCCGCCGACGCCCCCCAGGAGAAGGGGCGGTTCGCCTACCCGCCGAGCCTCGTGGTCGTCGACGGCGGGCCGCCGCAGGTCGCCGCCGCGAAGCGCGCCATGGAGGAGCTCGGCATCACCGACGTGGCGCTGTGCGGCCTGGCCAAGCGGCTGGAGGAGGTGTGGGTCCCGGGGGAGGAGTACCCGGTGATCCTGCAGCGTTCCAGCGAGGGCCTGTACCTGCTGCAGCGCGTCCGCGACGAGGCGCACCGGTTCGCGATCACGCAGCACCGCAGGCGCCGCAGCAAGGGCATGACGGCCTCGGTGCTCGACGACGTGCCGGGGCTCGGCCCGGCCCGCAAGAAGATGCTCCTGACCCACTTCGGCTCGCTCAAGCGGCTGCGTGCGGCGAGCGTCGAGGAGATCGCGAGCGTGCGCGGGATGGGGGACAAGACGGCGCAGGCCGTCGTCGCCGCCCTGAACGCCTGACGCTGGCATGCTGGTGCCATGAGCAACACCGAGCCGTCACCGACCACCGCACCCGAGGGGATCGCCGAGGTGGACGCCGCCACGCACGGACCCGACCACAGCGAGCCGCAGGTGCTGGTGATCACCGGGATGTCAGGGGCCGGGCGCACGCGCGCCGCCGCCGTCCTGGAGGACCTCGACTGGTACGTGGTGGACAACCTGCCGCCCATGATGCTGGTGCCGCTGGTCGATCTCATGGCCAAGGGGTCGAGCATCGAGCGGGTCGCGGTCGTCGTGGACGTGCGCGGACGGGAGTTCTTCTCCGAGCTCGACAAGGTGCTCGTGCACATGACGGAGGCCGGCGTGGCCTACCGCATCCTGTTCCTGGACGCGAGCGACGAGGTGCTGGTGCGCCGCTTCGAGCAGGTGCGCCGCCCCCACCCGCTGCAGGGCGACGGGCGCATCCTCGACGGCATCGCCGAGGAACGGTCCGTGGTGGCCACCCTCGCCGCACGCGCCGACCTGCGCATCGACACGTCCGACCTGTCCGTGCACGACCTCTCGCGGGAGATCCGGACCTGGCTCGCGCACGACGGCGAGCAGCAGCTGCGCATCAACGTGATCTCGTTCGGGTTCAAGTACGGCATCCCTCTGGACGCGGACCACGTGGTGGACGTACGGTTCCTGGCCAACCCGTACTGGATCACCGAGCTGCGGCACCTGACCGGGCGTGACCAGCCGGTACGCGACTACGTCCTCGCCCGTCCGGGCGCCGTCGAGTTCGTGGACCGCTACGTCGACGCCCTGGCCCCGGTGCTCGCCGGCTACCTCAACGAGGAGAAGCGTTACGTGACCATCGCCGTGGGATGCACGGGCGGCAAGCACCGGTCCGTCGCCATATCGGACGCCATCGCGCAGCGGCTGCGCGCCCGCGGGCAGCTCGTCTCCGTCTCGGCACGCGACCTGGGCCGCGAATGATCCCGCACCCGCCGGGAGCACCCGACGTCCCCGCCCCGGAGTGGAGCAAGAACCCGTCGGTCGTCGCGCTCGGCGGCGGGCACGGGCTGTCGGCCAGCCTGTCCGCGCTGCGCCTCATGTCGGACCGCCTCACCGCGGTCGTGACGGTGGCTGACGACGGCGGCTCCTCCGGCCGGCTGCGCGACGAGCTCGACGTGCTGCCCCCCGGTGACCTGCGGATGGCGCTCGCGGCGCTGTGCGACGACTCCGAGTGGGGCCGGACGTGGAGCGCCATGCTGCAGCACCGGTTCTCGTCGTCGGGCGAGCTGGACAACCACGCCATGGGCAACCTGCTCATCGTGGCGCTGTGGGAGCTGCTGGGCGACCCGGTCGAGGGCCTGGACTGGGTGGGCCGCCTGCTCGGCGCCCGGGGCCGTGTGCTGCCCATGGCGTCGGTGCCCCTCGTGGTCGAGGCGGACGTGCGCCACGCCGTGGAGCCGGGGCAGCCCGAGCGGCCGCTGGAGACCGTGGTCGGGCAGAGCAGGGTGGCGGTCACGGAGGGGCGGATCGAGCAGCTGCGGCTGCTCCCCGCCGACCCGCCCGCCTCCCCGGAGGCGGTGCAGGCCGTGCTCGATGCCGACTGGGTGGTGCTGGGGCCGGGGTCCTGGTACTCGTCCGTGCTGGTGCACCTGCTCGTGCCCGAGCTCGCCGAGGCCCTGCACGCCACCAAGGCGCGCCGCTGCGTCACGCTGAACCTGTCCGCCGAGAACGGCGAGACCGCGGGCCTGACCGCCGTCGACCACCTGGAGGCGCTGCACAAGCATGCGCCCGGGCTGCGGATCGACGCCGTGCTGGCCGACCCGTCCGCCGTCGAGGACGTGGCCGCGCTGGAGGCCGCGGCCGCGTCCATGGGCGCGCGCGTCATCATGCGTCAGGTCCGCCGGGGCGACGACACCGCCCGGCACGACGGGCTGCGCCTCGCCGCTGCCTACCGCGACGTGTTCGAGGGCGTCTACGGCGACGTCTGACCGTCCGCGATGCGAGACCTGGCCTCAGGACCGTTGACAGGCTCTGCCCCCGGCCGTAGTTTTCCGCGCACCCAATTCCGATCAATCCGATCGGAATTAGATCCGGAGGGAGGGCGGCATGGCTCGAGCGAGGGGCCTCGTGACGCGAGCGGGCATGCGGACGAGCGCCACGACGGGGGTCTGGCACAGCCGGCCCCGGCGTCGGGGCCAGTGGTGCGGTCCAACAAATAGTGTGCCAAGCGCGCCGCGCCCAGCCCACGTCCACGGCAAGGACCGGACATGACCGAGGCCCGCGCCACCGCCGACACCACCACCGACACCACCACCGACATCGCAACCACCGACGGCACGACCCCAGCACCTGAGCCGATCGCACCGGAGCCGATCGCACCGGAGCCGCCCGAGCGCGAGCACGCCGCGTGGCGCGCCGCGCGCGAGCGTGAGCTTCGTGAGCCCCACGGCTGGCTCAGCCCGACGGCGCTCCTGTGGCCGACGGCGGAGCCCCGCCGCCTGCCCGGCGTCCCGGGGCAGTGGTGGGTCGCGGACGGGCGGCTGTACACGCGCCCGGTGCCGGGCGACACGAGCGTCCTGGCCGGCGGCCTGGTCGTGCGCGGCGGTCCGACCTCCGTCTCCGTGGCCGAGGGGCGCGGCCTGGTCCTCGGCACCTTCCTGCCGCCCGAGCGGTCCGGCGCGGCCGGCCCCGCCGAGCAGGAGGTGGCCGTCGAGGTGGTGCGGCGCACGGGCCGGTACGCGGTGCGCCTGCGGGACCCGCAGGCCCCGACGCGCACGGGCTTCACGGGGGTGCCGACGTTCGCGTACGACCCGGCCTGGGTGCTGGACGCGCCCGTGCGCTGGTACGACCGGCCCGTGCCCCTGACCGTCGGGGCCGCGCAGCCGCGCCTGGTGCACCGTGTCGAGGCCGTCGGCGAGGTGGAGGTGCGCCACGACCACGTGCTGCTCCTGACCGGCAGCCTCCTGGCCCCGCGGCTCCTGTTCACGGACGAGGCGGAGGGCGTGGCGCCGTGGCGGGTCGTGCGCGCCGGGGTGCCGGGCGAGATGCCGGCGGCGTCGGACACGCTGCGGCTCGATCTCAACCGGGCGACGAACCAGCCGTTCGTGTTCACGGCGTTCGGCACCTGCCCCGCGCCGGTGGCCGGCAACCATCTGCCGTTCCCCGTGACCGCGGGCGAGAGGCTGCCGTGACCGCCGGAACGGCGGACCGCGGGCCGTCCGGCGGCCTCGTGGTGGTCAGCGGCAACCCGCGCGCCGGCTCCCGCACCCTGGGCGTCGCCGAGGCCGTGGCCCGGCGGCTGGCGCCGGCCCTGGGCCTGCCCGGAGACGCGGGGGAGACGGTCGATCTCGCGTCGCTGGCGCCGGAGGTGCTCACCGGGTCGGCGGCGGTGACCGCCGCCCGGGACCGGGTCGCGGGGGCGCGCGTCGTCGTCGTGGCCACGCCCGTCTACAAGGCGTCCTACACGGGCCTGCTCAAGGCGTTCCTCGACGGGTACGGGCCGGACGCGCTGGCGGACGTCGTGGTCGTGCCCGTCGTGGTCTCCGCCGGCCCCGCGCATGCGCTGGCCGGCGAGGTGCACCTGCGTCCCGTGCTCGTCGAGCTCGGTGCGGTGGTGCCCGCCCGCACGTTCGCGGTCACCGAGGCACAGCTCGCCGACCTCGGGCCGGTGCTCGACGCGTGGGTCGACCGCTGGTCCGCGACCGTCGCCCGGGCGACCCCCGGGTGATCCCTGCGACACGCCGGGACAAATACCCCGAGTTTCCGCGATTCCACCCGGTTGGTCGGGCGCTGACCATGGCAGGATGACGCCATGGCGCTCACGGGACAGGTCAAGGAGGAGCTCGCTCGGGTGAGGGTCGCGAAGACGTCGTGCCGCAAGGCCGAGGTCTCCGCGACACTGCGGTTCTCCGGCGGTCTCCACATCATCTCCGGTCGGGTGGTGATCGAGGCCGAGCTCGACACCGAGTCGGCGGCGACGCGGCTGCGGCACGCGATCCACGACCTGTACGGCCACACCAGCGAGCTCATCGTGGTCCAGGCCGGCGGACTGCGGAAGAGCAGCCGGTTCGTGGTGCGGGTGGTGCGCGAGGGCGAGTCGCTGGCCCGCCAGACCGGCCTGCTCGACGCGCGCGGCCGCCCGGTGCGCGGCCTGGCCCCCGAGGTCGTCTCCGCCGGGGTGCAGGAGGCCGAGGCCGTCTGGCGCGGCGCGTTCCTCGCCCACGGGTCCCTCACCGAACCCGGCCGCTCCATGGCGCTGGAGGTGACCAGCCCGGGCCCGGAGGCGGCGCTCGCGCTCGTCGGGGCCGCCCGCCGGCTCGGCGTCGCCGCGAAGTCGCGCGAGGTGCGCGGCATCGACCGCGTCGTGATCCGCGACGGCGACTCCATCGGGCGCATGCTGGAGCGCATCGGCGCACCCGAGACGCTCAAGGTCTGGGAGGAGCGCCGCGAGCGCCGCGAGGTGCGCGGCACGGCCAACCGGCTGGCGAACTTCGACGACGCGAACCTGCGCCGGTCGGCGCGGGCCGCGGTGGCGGCGGGTGCGCGGGTGCAGCGGGCGTTCGAGATCCTGGGGGACGAGCTGCCGGAGCACCTGCGCCAGGCGGGCGAGCTGCGGCTGGCGCACAAGCAGGCGTCGCTGGAGGAGCTGGGCCGGCTGGCGGACCCGCCGCTGTCCAAGGACGCCGTGGCGGGCCGGATCCGGCGGTTGTTGTCGACGGCGGACAAGCGTGCGCTGGAGCTCGGCATCCCGGACACGGAGGCGGGCCTGCCCGCTGACCTGCTGGATCTCTGAGCGGATCGCTGAGTGGAACGCTGAGCGCGGCCGGGCGGGCGGCGTCGTGCGGCGGCAGGAGTTCACCCGGTACGGCGCTGCCCTGCCGCATCCGATTTGTGAGAACGAACAGAACCGGCAGTTTCACACTGTCCGGCTCGGGTCACGGTCGGGTGCGGATCGGGTATAGGCTCGAAATCGTCAGGTGACGACGCCGTGACCAATGCGTTTCCCGTTCGGGTCGTCGCGTGGTCGCGGTGCCCGGAGAACCCTGGCGAACGCACCTCGCCGTCGGCCTTCGACGGCAGTGGCGACAGATACAAGGAAACGTGTGCGCCGGGACGGCCGGCGCCCCCTGAGGAGGGCATTGTGACCATCCGCGTCGGCATCAACGGCTTCGGCCGCATCGGCAGGAACTTCTACCGGGCTCTCGTGGAGTCGGGTGCGGACATCGAGGTCGTGGGTGTCAACGACCTGACCGACAACAAGACGCTCGCGCACCTGCTCAAGTACGACACGGTGCTGGGCCGCTTCGGCAAGACCGTCGACTTCGACGACGAGAACATCATCGTCGACGGCAAGAAGATCCGTGCGCTCGCCGAGCGCAACCCGGCCGACCTCCCCTGGGGCGAGCTGGGTGCGGACATCGTCATCGAGTCCACGGGCTTCTTCACGGACGCCACCAAGGCGAAGGCGCACATCGACGCCGGTGCCAAGAAGGTCATCATCTCGGCCCCGGCCAAGAACGAGGACGCGACCTTCGTGATGGGCGTCAACAACGAGCTGTACGACCCCGCGGCGCACCACATCATCTCGAACGCGTCGTGCACCACGAACTGCCTCGCCCCGCTGGCCAAGGCGCTGAACGACTCGATCGGCATCGAGCGTGGCCTGATGACCACGATCCACGCCTACACGGGTGACCAGAACCTGCAGGACGGCCCGCACAAGGACCTGCGCCGTGCCCGTGCGGCCGCGCAGAACATCGTGCCGACCACCACGGGTGCCGCCAAGGCCGTTGCCCTGGTGCTGCCGGAGCTCAAGGGCAAGCTCGACGGCTACGCGCTGCGCGTGCCGGTCATCACGGGCTCGGCCACGGACCTCACGTTCGAGGCCCCGCGCGAGGTGACGGTCGAGGAGGTCAACGCCGCGGTCAAGGCCGCCGCCGAGGGCCCGCTCAAGGGTGTGCTGGAGTACGTCGAGGACGACATCGTCTCGTCGGACATCGTGACCAACCCGCACCAGAGCATCTACGACGCGAAGCTCACCAAGGTGATCGGCAACCAGGTCAAGGTCGTCTCCTGGTACGACAACGAGTGGGGCTACTCGAACAGCCTGGTGAACCTCACCGTGTTCGTCGGCGAGAAGCTCTGACGGCTCTCGTCCCGGCGTGAACCCCGACGTCCGCGTGCGCATCGGCCTGCCGGCGCACGCGGACGTCGTCATGTGACGGAACCTCGACCGGCCGCGCGGCGGCCGGTCCCCGACCTGGAGTGCTCATGAAGACCATCGACTCCCTCGGCGACCTGCGCGGCAAGCGCGTCCTGGTCCGCTCGGACTTCAACGTCCCGCTCGACGGGAAGACCATCACCGACGACGGCCGCATCCGCGCCGCGCTGCCCACGCTGAAGCGCCTGACCGACGCCGGTGCGCGCGTCGTCGTCACGGCCCACCTGGGCCGCCCGAAGGGCACGCCGGACCCGCAGTACTCGCTGGCCCCCGTCGCCGCCCGCCTGGGCGAGCTGCTGGGCCAGGACGTGGCGCTGGCCGAGGACCTCGTCGGCGAGTCCGCGAAGGCCACGGTGGAGGGCCTGGCCGACGGCCAGGTCGCCCTGCTGGAGAACGTCCGCTTCGACGCGCGCGAGACCTCGAAGGTCGACGCGGAGCGCGCCGAGCTCGCGGGTGAGCTCGCGCAGCTCGCGGACGCGTTCGTCTCGGACGGCTTCGGCGTGGTGCACCGCAAGCAGGCGTCGGTGTACGACGTCGCGCAGGTGCTGCCCGCCGCCGCAGGCGACCTGGTGCTGAACGAGGTCGAGTCGCTGTCGAAGGCCACCGGCGACCCGGAGCGCCCCTACGCCGTGGTGCTCGGCGGGTCGAAGGTGTCGGACAAGCTCGGCGTCATCGCGAACCTGCTGACCAAGGCCGACCGCCTGCTCATCGGCGGCGGCATGGTGTTCACGTTCCTCGCCGCCAAGGGCCTGTCGGTGGGCAACAGCCTCCTGGAGTCCGACCAGGTCGACACCGTCAAGGGCTACCTCGCCACCGCCGAGGAGAACGGCGTGGAGATCGTGCTGCCGGTCGACGTCGTCGCGGCCGACTCGTTCGCCGCCGACGCGCCGCACCGCGTGGTCGCGGCGGACGCGATCCCCGAGGGCACCATGGGCCTGGACATCGGCCCCGAGTCCGGCAAGCTCTTCGCGGGCAAGCTGGCCGACGCGCGGACCATCGCCTGGAACGGCCCCATGGGCGTGTTCGAGTTCGAGGCGTTCGCGGACGGCACGAAGACCGTGGCGCAGGGCATCGTCGAGGCGACGGCAGCCGGCGCGTTCTCCATCGTGGGTGGCGGTGACTCCGCCGCGGCCGTGCGGGCCCTGGGCTTCGACGAGGCCGGGTTCAGCCACATCTCCACGGGCGGCGGCGCCAGCCTGGAGCTGCTGGAGGGCAAGGAGCTGCCCGGCCTCACGGTCCTCGCCGACTGACCTGCCCCACCCAGAAGAAGGAAGAAGCACGTGGCAACCACCCGCACGCCCCTGATGGCGGGCAACTGGAAGATGAACCTGGACCACCAGCAGGCGATCAGCACGGTCCAGAAGCTCGCCTGGTCCCTCAAGGACGCCAAGCACGACTACGCCGCGGTCGAGGTGGCGGTGCTTCCGCCGTTCACCGACCTGCGCTCGGTGCAGACGCTCGTGGACGGCGACAAGCTGGAGCTCGTCTACGGCGCGCAGGACCTGTCGCGGCACGAGTCCGGCGCCTACACCGGCGAGATCTCGGGCACGATGCTCGCGAAGCTCGGCTGCACCTACGTGGCCGTGGGCCACTCGGAGCGCCGCGAGTACCACGCCGAGACGGACGACGTCGTCAACGACAAGGTCCGGGCCGCGTTCGCGCACGGCCTGACCCCCATCCTGTGCGTCGGCGAGGGGCTGGAGATCCGCAAGGCGGGCGACCAGGTGTCGTACACGCTCCGGCAGGTCGAGGCCGCGCTGGCCGACGTCCCGGCCGAGCAGGTCGCACAGGTCGTCATCGCGTACGAGCCCGTCTGGGCCATCGGCACCGGCGAGGTCGCGACCCCTGAGGACGCGCAGGAGGTGTGCGGCGCGATCCGTCGCGTCCTGGGCGAGCTGTACGACCAGACGGTCGCCGACGGCATCCGGGTCCTGTACGGCGGCTCGGTGAAGTCGGGCAACGTCGCGCAGATCATGGCGCAGCCCGACGTGGACGGCGCCCTCGTGGGCGGTGCGAGCCTCGACCCCGAGGAGTTCGCGAAGATCGCCCGCTACCAGTCGCACGTCACCGCCTGACCCCTCGCACGTGTCAGACGTACGGGCCGCCCGCGCGGCCCGTACGTCTGACACGTCTCGGCGTCGCTCTGGGGTACTCTCACTCAGCGTGATGTTCCAGGTGCGCCGCTGATCAGGGGGTTAGCACTGTGAGGTACGTCTCGCTTACTCTTGACCGGACATCGCCGCCGGGTTCGCACCCGGCACACCTACAACCGAGGACGTGAACCCGTGGACGTGCTCCGCATCATCCTGGAAGTACTGCTGGTCCTGACCAGCGGCTTCCTCACCATGCTCATCCTGCTCCACAAGGGCAAGGGTGGCGGGCTGTCCGACATGTTCGGTGGCGGTATCTCGATGGGCGCCGGCTCGTCCGGCGTGGCCGAGCGAAACCTCAACCGCATCACCATCGCCTTCGCCCTCGTGTGGGCCGTGGTGATCGTCCTGCTCGGCCTCATCCAGAAGGTCAGCTGACCCGGTCGCCAAGCGCCTAGCAGCTGACGGCCACACACAGAGGGGACGACAGACGTGGCATCAGGCGGTCATGCGATTCGGGGGAGCCGGGTAGGCGCCGGCCCTCTCGGGGAGACGGAGCGGGGCGACACGGCCCCGCGCGTCCGAGTTTCTTACTGGTGTGCCAACGGGCACGAGACGGCGCCGAGCTTCTCGGTGGGTGAGGACGTCGAGGCCCCCGCACAGTGGGACTGCCCGCGGTGCGGCTTCCCCGCCGGGATGGACCCGGTCAACCCGCCGGCCCCCGTGCGGAACGAGCCGTACAAGACGCACCTCGCCTACGTGAAGGAACGCCGGTCCGACGAGGACGGCGCAGCCCTCCTGGAGGAGGCGCTGGAGGCCCTGCGCGTCCGCCGCAACGGGCGAGTCCCGGGCTAAGAGTTTTCCCACCCTGGCGAAGTAGAACCCTGGCGAAGTAGAACTGGAGCGGGACGAACCTGATGGTTCGTCCCGCTCCAGTTCTACTTCGCCGGCGTTCTACTTCGCCAGCGTTCTACTTCGCCGGCGCCGGGGTCGGGGCCGCGGCCTCCGTGTCCAGGAGCCACAGCGTCCGGGCCTGGCCGACGGCGCCCGCCGCGGGCACCTCCGCGACCGGGTCACCCGCCAGCGCGGCCGCGACCCGCTCCGCCTTCTCGGCGCCGGCCGCCACGACCCACACCTCGCGGGCCGCCCGGATGGCGTCGAACGTGAGCGAGACGCGCTCCGGCGGGGGCTTGGGCGAGCCGTGCACGCCCGTCGTGGTGCCCTGCGCGGACAGCCCCTCGTGGCCCGGGAACAGGGACGCGACGTGACCGTCCGGCCCCATGCCGAGCAGCAGCACGTCGAACGCCGGCACCCCGACCCCGCCGTCCGAGGACCCCGCGTGCTCCGCCAGCACGGCCGCGTAGGCCGCCGCACCCTCCTCGGGCGTGGCGACCGACGACGGGCCGGGCATCGGGTGCACGTTGGCCTCGGGCAGGCCGTGCTCCGCGACGAGGACGTCGAGGAGCGCCTCGCGCGCCTGCGTCTCGTTGCGGTCGGGGTCGCCGTCCGGCAGGAACCGCTCGTCGCCCCACCACAGGTGCACGCCCGACCAGTCGACGGCCGGCACCAGCGGGCTCGCGGCGACCGCCGCGAGCGTCGCGATGCCGACCGTGCCGCCCGTGAGCACCACGTGCACGGGGGAGCGCACCGACTGGACGTCGAGCACGCGCGTGAGCAGCCGGGCGGCCGCCGCCTGCGCGAGCACCTCCTTGTCGGGGTGCACCACCACGAGCCGCACGCCCTGGGCGGGTGCTGCCTGGGACATCAGGCCGCCGTCCGGACGGTGACGTTCCCCAGGCCCCGGATGAGGGCCTCCTCGAAGATCTCGTCCGGGTCGAGCCGGCGGAGCTCCTCGATCAGGGCCTCGTTCAGCGCCCGGATCGGCAGGGCGATCCGGCGGGGCGGCTTGCCGGGCTGCGTGATCGTCACGGTGCGGCCGTCGGGCCGGTCCAGGACGATCGGGCCGCTCTTGCGCTCGAGCGTGACACGGGTGATCGCGTCGTCGCTCTCGGTGCGCAGCACCTCGGCCGGGGCGTTCAGCCGGGCGCCGAGCCAGGCCGCGAGCAGGTCGAGCGACGTGTGCCGCTTCTGGCCCTCCACGGTCACGCGCAGCACCGGCTCGAACGGCGGCTGGTCGACGGCCGCCGCGATGAGCGCCCGCCACAGCGTGACGCGCGCCCACGCGAGGTCGGTGTCCCCGGGCGCGTAGGCGCCCGCGAGGGTCTTGAGCAGCTCCGACGGGTTCTTCGCCACGGTGCTGTCGATGATCCGGCGGGTCGCCATGGCGCCCACCGGGTCCTGCGACGGCACCGCCGGCGCCTCCCGCGGCCACCAGGCCACGATCGGCGCGTCGGGCAGCAGCAGCGGCATGACGAGCGTGTCGGCGCGCTCCAGCAGCTCGCCCGACGCCCGCAGCACCACCACCTCGGAGGCGCCCGCGTCACCGCCCACGCGGATCTGCGCGTCGACGCGGCCCTCGGTCCCGCCGGAGGACGGCGCGACCACGATCACGCGGCACGGGTGCTCCCGGCTCGCGTCGTTCGCGGCCTCGACCGACTCCTCGACGTCGCTCTCGTCGGCCAGCACCACGAGGGTGAGCACGCGGCCCAGGGCCACGGCACCGCCCTCGTCGCGCAGGCGCACGAGGCGCTTGTTGACCTGGTTGGTCGTGGTGTCCGGCATGTCGATGATCATCAGGGACGCCTCCAGGTCCGGCCGTCGCGCTCCATCATGGCGTCCGCCGAGGCGGGGCCCCACGTGCCCGACGCGTACGGCTCGGGCTTGCCCTTGCGGGCCCAGTACGACGTGATCGGGTCGAGGATCTTCCAGGAGAGCTCGACCTCCTCCCGCGTCGGGAACAGCGGCGGGTCACCCAGCAGCACGTCCAGGATGAGACGCTCGTAGGCCTCGGGGGACGACTCTGTGAACGAGTGCCCGTACCCGAAGTCCATGGTCACGTCGCGCACCTGCATGGCCGTGCCCGGCACCTTGGCGCCGAACCTCATGGTGACGCCCTCGTCGGGCTGCACACGGATGACCAGCGCGTTGTTGCCGAGCTCCGAGGTCAGGGACGACTCGAACGGCAGGTGCGGCGCCTTCTTGAAGACGACGGCCACCTCGGTGACACGGCGGCCCAGCCGCTTGCCGTGCCGCAGGTAGAACGGGACGCCCGCCCAGCGGCGGTTGTCGACGTCCACCCGGATCGCGGCGAAGGTCTCCGTGGTGGAGTCCTTCGCGATGCCGTCCTCCTCCAGGAAGCCCTGCACCTGCTCGCCACCCTGCCACCCGGCCTCGTACTGGCCGCGGGCGGTGTGCTTGCCGAGATCGCGCGGCAGCCGCACCGACGAGAGCACCTTGATCTTCTCGGCGCGCAGCTCG
Source organism: Promicromonospora thailandica (assembly GCF_024171955.1). GTDB lineage: Bacteria > Actinomycetota > Actinomycetes > Actinomycetales > Cellulomonadaceae > Promicromonospora > Promicromonospora thailandica. The sequence continues at coordinate 111,048 of NZ_JAMTCS010000014.1, forward strand.
GCGGCGTCGAAGTTGACGGGCTCCTCCATCGCCACCAGTGCCAGGAGCTGGATCAGGTGGTTCTGGATGACGTCGCGCGCGGCGCCGATCCCGTCGTAGTACCCCGCGCGGCCGCCGATGCCGATGTCCTCGGCCATCGTGATCTGCACGTGGTCCACGTAGTTCGAGTTCCAGATGGGCTCGAACATCGTGTTCGCGAAGCGCAGCGCCAGCAGGTTCTGGACGGTCTCCTTGCCCAGGTAGTGGTCGATGCGGAACACCGACTCCGGGTCGAAGACCTTCGACACCACCGCGTCGAGCTCCTTGGCGCTGGCCAGGTCGTGCCCGAACGGCTTCTCGATGACCACGCGACGCCAGGCGTGCACGCCGTCACCGTCGGCGTCGTCGTCGGGCCGCGACAGCCCGTGCTTGGACAGCTGCTCGCACACCACCGGGAACGCCGACGGCGGGACCGACAGGTAGAACGCGTGGTTGCCGCCCGTGCCGCGCTCCCGGTCCAGGGTCTCGACGGTCTCCCGGAGGCGCTCGAACGCCTCGTCGTCGTCGAAGGAGCCCTGCACGAAGCGGATGCCCTCGGCGAGCTGGCGCCACGTCGCCTCCCGGAAGGGGGTGCGGGCGTGCTCCTTGACGGCGTCGTGCACCACCTGCGCGAAGTCCTGGTCCTCCCAGTCGCGCCGGGCGAAGCCGGTGAGCGCGAAGCCGGGCGGCAGCAGGCCGCGGTTGGCGAGGTCGTAGACGGCCGGCATGAGCTTCTTGCGCGACAGGTCACCCGTCACGCCGAAGATCACGAGGCCGCTCGGACCGGCGATGCGGGGCAGCCGCAGGTCGAGGGGGTCACGCAGGGGGTTGACCCCCTGCGCGATCTTGGCAGGCCTCACCGCTCACCGGCCTTCGCCTCGTCGAGCCCGTTCTTGGTCGTGGTCAGGAGCTCGTCCCAGCTCACCTCGAACTTGGCCAGCCCCTCCTCCTCGAGCTGCACGGTCACCTCGTTGATGGAGATGCCCTGCGCCTCGAGGGCGGCGATGGTCGCGGAGGCCTGCTCGCTCGAGCCGGTCACCGTGTCGGCGAGCACGATGCCGTGGTCGGCGAAGGCGTCGAGCGTCTTCTCCGGCATCGTGTTGACCACGCCGGCCACGACCAGCTCGTCCACGTACATCGTGTCGCGGTAGGCCGGGTCCTTGACACCCGTGGACGCCCACAGCGGGCGCTGCGGCTGGGCGCCCGCGGCCGCGAGGGCCTGCCAGCGCTCGCCGGAGAACACCTCGTCGTACGCGGCGTAGGCCAGGCGGGCGTTCGCGATGGCGGCCTGGCCGCGCAGCGCGAGCGCCTCGTCCGTGCCGACGGCGGCCAGGCGCTTGTCGACCTCGGCGTCCACGCGGGACACGAAGAACGACGCGACCGAGCCGATCACCGACAGGTCGTGACCCGCCTCCTTGGCCTGCTCCAGGCCGGCCAGGAAGGCGTCCATGACGGCGCGGTAGCGCTCGATGGAGAAGATCAGCGTCACGTTCACGCTGATGCCCTTGGCGAGGGTCGACGTGATGGCCGGCAGGCCCTCGACCGTCGCGGGGATCTTGATCATCACGTTCGGCCGGTCGACGGTCTCCCACAGCCGTACGGCCATGGCCTCCGTCGCCGCCGTGTCGCGGGCCAGCCGCGGGTCCACCTCGATGGACACCCGGCCGTCCACGCCCGACGTGGCGTCGTAGACGGGCCGCAGCACGTCCGCGGCGTCCCGGACGTCGTCGGTCGTGATGCGCTCGACGGCGGCCTCCACGTCGGACCCGGCCAGCTCGGCCAGGATCCCGTCGTACGCGTCGCCCTGCGCGAGGGCCGCCGCGAAGATGGTCGGGTTCGTTGTGACCCCGACGACGTTCTTCGTGGCGACCAGCTCGGCCAGGTTGCCGCTGCGCAGCCGCTCGCGGGACAGGTCGTCCAGCCAGATGGCGACACCTGCCTCGGACAACCGCTGGGTGGGGCTGACGGTCTCGCCTGCGCTGTCGCTGGTGCTGTCAGTCATCGTGCCCTTCCTCTCTCGTGCCCGTTCGATCCGTCAGCGGTTCAGGACGCCGCCGCGATCGACTCCTTGGCGGCCTGGGCGACAGCCTCGGCCGTGATGCCGTACTCGGCGTAGAGCGTCTTGTAGTCCGCCGAGGCGCCGTAGTGGTCGAGCGACACGATGCGGCCGGCGTCGCCGACCACCTCGCGCCAGCCCTGCGCCACGCCCGCCTCGACCGAGACGCGTGCCTTCACGCCGGACGGGATGACCGACTCGCGGTAGGCGTCGTCCTGCTTGTCGAACCACTCGCGGGACGGCATCGAGACCACGCGGGCGCTGACGCCGTCGGCCGCGAGGAGCTCGCGCGCCTCGACGGCGAGCTGCACCTCGGAACCGGTGCCCACGAGGACGACGTCGGGCGTGCCCTCGGTGTCGAGCAGCACGTAGCCGCCCTTGAGCGTGCCCTCGGCGCCGGCGAAGCCGTCGGTGCCGCGCGGGTAGGTGGGCACGTTCTGCCGGGTCAGCACGATGCCTGCCGGGTTCTTCGTGTTCTCGAGGATGCCGCGCCAGGCCCAGGCCGTCTCGTTCGCGTCGGCGGGGCGCACGACGTCGAGGTTCGGGATGGCCCGCAGCGCCGCCAGGTGCTCCACCGGCTGGTGGGTCGGGCCGTCCTCGCCGAGGCCGATCGAGTCGTGCGTCCACACGAACGTGGTCGGGATGCCCATCAGCGCGGCGAGCCGCACCGACGCCCGCATGTAGTCGGCGAACTGCAGGAACGTGCCGCCGTAGGGACGGGTCAGGCCGTGCAGCACGATGCCGTTGAGGATCGAGCCCATGCCGTGCTCACGGATGCCGAAGTGCAGGGTGCGGCCGTACGGGTCGCCCGGGAACTTCTTGGTCGCGTGCTCGGTCGGCACGAACGACGGCACGCCGTCCATGGTCGTGTTGTTCGAGCCCGCGAGGTCGGCCGAGCCGCCCCACAGCTCGGGCAGGACGTCCTTGAGGGCCGTCAGCACCTTGCCCGACGCCGCACGGGTCGCCACGCCCTTCTCGCTCGCCTCGAACTCCGGCAGGGCGTCGGTCCAGCCCTCGGGCAGCTCGCGCGAGCGCAGGCGCTCCAGGAGGGCCGCCTGCTGGGGGTTGGCGTCCTTCCACGCGGCGAACGCGGACTCCCACGCCGTGCGCTGGTCGGCCTGGCGCTCGGCGACGGACCGCGTGTACGCGAGCACCTCGTCGTCGATGGCGAACGACTTCTCCGGGTCGAGGCCGAGGGCCGTCTTGAGGCCCGTGATCTCCTCGGCGCCCATGGCGGAGCCGTGGATGCCGCCCGTGTTCTGCTTGGTGGGGGCGGGCCAGCCGATGATGGTGCGCAGCGCGATGATCGACGGCTTGCCGGTCTCCGCCTTCGCGGCGTCCAGGGCCGCGGCCAGCGCGTCGGTGTCCTCGGCGTAGCCGCCGTCGCCCGCGGTCCAGTCCACGCGCTGGGTGTGCCAGCCGTAGGCCTCGTAGCGCGCCAGGACGTCCTCGGTGAACGCGATGTTCGTGTCGTCCTCGATCGAGATCTTGTTGTCGTCCCAGATCACGACGAGGTTGCCGAGCTGCTGGTGGCCCGCGAGCGAGGAGGCCTCGGAGGTGACGCCCTCCTGCAGGTCGCCGTCGGAGGCGATCACGTACACGTGGTGGTCGAACGGCGACTCGCCGGGGGCGGCGGCCGGGTCGAGCAGGCCCCGCTCGCGGCGGGACGCGAACGCCATGCCGACGGCGGAGGCGAGGCCCTGGCCGAGCGGGCCGGTGGTGATCTCGACGCCGGCGGTGTGGCCGTACTCCGGGTGGCCCGGGGTCTTCGAGCCCCAGGTGCGCAGCGCGGCGATGTCGTCCATCTCCAGGCCGTAGCCCGCGAGGAAGAGCTGCAGGTAGATCGTCAGGGACGAGTGGCCGGCGCTCAGCACGAACCGGTCGCGGCCCAGCCAGGCGGGGTCGGCCGGGTCGTGGCGCATGGTCTTCTGGAAGAGGAGGTACGCGGCCGGCGCGAGCGAGATCGCGGTGCCGGGGTGTCCGTTGCCCACCTTCTCGACGGCGTCGGCAGCCAGCGCCTTGATGGCCTTGACCGCCCGCTCGTCGAGCTCCGACCACTCCAGGGGCTTCAGCACGGGGTCGAAAGCGTTCACGAGTCCTCTTTCTCTCCGCCGTCGACCCTCGTCCGGACCCGGAGACGGGCCCCGGAGAGCCGCGCAGCGTGCGTGCGGCGGCGGCGGGAATGCCGGCCGCCCTTCGTTCGATGGCGTCAACAACCCTATACGCGCGGATCATCCACCGCGCAGGCGTGTCCAGGGACCGTCAGTCCTCGGTAGACGCGGACAAATCTCACACCTCGGTCCGGGAATGCGGTGCGCGGTCGGGTGACGGCTCGACGTACCATGGGCTCGCACCCGGCCGTCGACAGCGCCTGCCAGGTGCGACACGGACGTGAGCCCCCGTACAGCCCCCCGATCGACCGCCTCTCCCGAACGGAACCACGACGCGCGTGAGAACGAGCCAGACGACGAACGGCCAGACCGCGCGTCCCCAGACGTCCAGCGCCGGACAGCCCGCAGCCGCCGTCGAGCCGCGGCCCGGGGGGTGGTTCATGCGCCGCGCGGGTGCCTACGTCGCCCTCACCAAGCCGCGCGTGATCGAGCTGCTGCTCGTCACGACGGTGCCCACCATGATCCTCGCGGCCGACGGCCTGCCGAGCTTCTGGCTGATCGTCGCGACGCTGATCGGCGGCGCCGGCGCCGCGGGCAGCGCCAACGCGTTCAACATGTGGTGGGACCGCGACATCGACCAGGTGATGAACCGGACCAAGAAGCGTCCGCTCGCCACGGGGGAGATCACCCCCACCGCGGGCGTCGTGTTCGCGTCCATCCTCGGCCTGCTGTCGCTGGCCTGGTTCGCGCTGGTCATCAACTGGGCGGCGATGTGGCTCGCGCTGGCCGCCATCGTGATCTACGTGGTCGGCTACACGATGATCCTCAAGCGCCGCACGCCGCAGAACATCGTGTGGGGCGGCATCGCGGGCTGCATGCCCGTGTTCATCGGCTGGGCCTCCGTCACGGGCGGGCTGAGCTGGGCCGCGCTCGCGCTGTTCGGCATCATCTTCTTCTGGACGCCGCCGCACTACTGGCCGCTGTCGATCAAGTTCAAGAAGGACTACGCGAACGCCAAGGTGCCGATGCTGCCCGTGGTCAGCGACGACAAGCGCGTCGCCGCCGAGATGGTGGGCTACACGTTGGCGATGATCGCCTGCTCGCTCCTGCTGACGCCGCTCGCGGGCATGTCCTGGGTCTACACGGCCGTCGCCGCCGTGCTCGGCGGCTGGTTCCTGTGGTCCACGATCGCGATGCTGCGGCGGGCGCAGGGCCGTGCGAGCGGCAAGCTGGGCGCCATGAAGGTGTTCCACGGCTCGATCACCTACCTGTCGCTGCTGTTCGTCGCCGTCGCGGTGGACGTCTTCCTGCCGTTCTGAGGGTCGCGCCAGACCTCGGCATAGGGGCGGTCATGATTCGGCCTGGTCCGACGCCGCCGCCTAGGCTTGGCGCGTGACCGAGACCCCTGCCGATCGAACCACCCCGTCCGCCGACCAGCCGGGGAGCTACTCCTCGGGCCTGCCCGCGGCGTTCGCCGTCACCCCCGAGAGCGACCTCACCGCGCGCCGTGCCGCGCGCGAGAAGTCGCGCGTCGCCCCGGACTACGCGCGGGCCTGGCTCCTGCTCTCCGCGATGCGCACCGAGCTCTTCGACAAGGCGCAGCTCTCCCGTGCGGACCAGGTGATCCTCGACTGCGAGGACGCCATCGACGACTCCCTCAAGGACGAGGCGCGCGAGAACGTCATCCGGTGGATCAAGAGCGGCGGCTGCGCGTGGGTGCGGATCAACGACCGGACGGCGCCGTCCTGGGCCGACGACGTCGCCTACCTCCGGGGTCTCGACGGGCTCAACGGCGTCATGCTCGCCAAGACGGAGAGCGCCGACGACGTGATCGACACCGCGCAGCGGCTCGGCGGCGACGTGCCCGTGATCCCGCTGGTCGAGTCGGCCCTCGGCATCGAGGAGGCCGTGCACATCGCCAAGGCGCGGGGCGCGTTCCGCCTCGCGTTCGGGTCGGGCGACTACCGCCGCGACACCGGCGCCGCGAACGAGCCGATGGCCATGGCCTACCCGCGCACACGGCTCGTGCTGGCCAGCCGCATCGGAGGCCTGCCGGGCCCGGTCGACGGGCCGACGGTCGGCTCCTCGCACGCGCTGCTGCGGGAGCAGTCCGCCGACGCCGTGAACCTCGGCATGACGGGCAAGCTCTGCCTGGACTTCGAGCAGTCGGGCGTGATCAACGAGTCCTTCGCCCCCAGCCCGTCCGACGTGGCCTGGGCCGTCGACTTCTTCGCCGAGTTCGAGGCGGCCGGCTCGGTCATCCGCGACGGCAGCGACAAGCCGCGCCTCGCCCGCGCCCAGGTGATCCGCTCGCGCGCGGAGCTGTTCGGCATCAACCCGGCCTGACGACCCGGTGCCCCTCCGGCGTGGCCTGCTCGCGCGGCGGGCCACGCTCGGCATGATGGGGCGGTGCCCATCGCCTCGGTCCACCTGCCGTCGTCCCGCCCGGCCACCAGGGCGGACGACGGGCTCGACCGTGCGCTGCGCGACTACCTCGCGCACCTGAGCGTCGAGCGCGGCCTGTCGGCCAACACGGTGGCCGCCTACCGGCGCGACCTCGTGCGGTACCTGGCGTACGTCGACGCGGCCGGGCACCGGAGCCTGGGCGGGGTCACCGAGACCGACGTGACGGGCTTCGTCGAGGCGGTGCGGCAGGGGACGGACGGCGGGCGCCCGCTGTCGGCGTCGTCCACGGCGCGCGCCCTGGCCGCCGTCCGCGGCTGGCACCGGTTCGCCCAGGCCGAGGGCCTCACCGTGGACGACCCGTCCGCCGACGTGCGCGCGCCCACCCAGCTGCGCCGCCTGCCGCACGCGCTGTCCGTGGACGACGTCGCCGCTCTGCTCGACGCCGCGGGCACCGGCGACGGGCCCCTGCCGCTGCGGGACCGGGCGCTGCTGGAGCTGCTGTACGCCACCGGGGCGCGGATCTCGGAGATCGTCGGGCTCGACGTCGACGGCGTGATCGACGCCGCCGCCGTGCGGCTGCTCGGCAAGGGGTCCAAGGAGCGGGTGGTGCCCGTCGGCTCGTTCGCCCGCGAGGCGCTGGAGGCGTACCTGGTCCGGGCCCGCCCGGCGCTGGCCGCCGCCGGACGGGGCACGGCCGCGCTGTTCCTCAACACGCGCGGCGCGCGCATGTCCCGGCAGACCGCGTGGGCGGCGCTGCAGTCGGCGGCGGCACGCGCCGGCCTCACCGAGCACGTCTCACCGCACACCCTGCGGCACTCGTTCGCCACGCACCTGCTGTCCGGCGGCGCGGACGTGCGCGTGGTCCAGGAGCTGCTGGGGCACGCGTCCGTCACGACGACGCAGATCTACACCATGGTCACGCCCGACGCGCTGCGCGAGGTCTACGCGGCCGCCCACCCCCGCGCCCGCTGAAGGACGCCACGCCGGGGCTTGACCCCGGTCGTGCCCACACTCTGGTATAGCGTGGCGGGCGTGAGCGAGGCACCCAGCCAGGAGGGAGCGAGCACGATGACCGACATGCTTCTCGGGAAGACGGTCGTCGGCGCACCCGAGGACTCGGAGACCGTGCGCGACGTCGTCGGGCGGGTCATGCCCGACCTGCCCGAACCCGCGCCGCTGACGAGCCACGGCCCGGCCCGCATCATCGCGATGTGCAACCAGAAGGGCGGCGTCGGCAAGACGACGACCACGATCAACCTCGGCGCGTGCCTCGCGGAGTACGGGCGCAAGGTGCTCCTGGTCGACTTCGACCCCCAGGGCGCCGCGTCGGTGGGCATCGGCGTCAACCCGCACGAGCTCGACCTGACCGTCTACAACCTGCTCATGGAGCGGGGCGTGGACATCCAGGACGTGCTCATCCCGTCCGGGATCGACAACCTCGACGTGCTGCCCGCCAACATCGACCTGTCCGCCGCGGAGGTGCAGCTCGTGGGTGAGGTCGCCCGGGAGTCGGTGCTGGCCCGCGCGCTGCGTCCGGTGATGGACGACTACGACGTGATCCTCATCGACTGCCAGCCGAGCCTCGGCCTGCTGACGGTCAACGCCCTGACGGCGGCGCACGGCGTGCTCATCCCGCTGGAGTGCGAGTTCTTCGCGCTGCGCGGCGTCGCGCTGCTGGTGGAGACCATCGAGAAGGTGCGCGACCGGCTCAACCCGGCCCTCGAGATCGACGGTATCCTCCCCACCATGTACGACTCGCGCACCCTCCACTCCCGGGAGGTCGTGGCCCGGGTGCACGAGGCGTTCGGCGACACCCTGCTGCACTCGGTCATCGGCCGCACCGTGAAGTTCCCCGACGCCACGGTCGCGGCCGAGCCGATCACGGCGTACGCGCCGGGGCACCCGGGGGCCGCCGCGTACCGTCAGCTCGCCCGGGAGCTCGTGGCCCGTGGCGACGCTGCCTGAGGCGGAGGCGCCGCAGAGGGTGGGGGCCGAGGAACGAGGCACCCGCACGGCGCAGAGCCGCAGCCTCGGGCAGCAGACGGTCCTGCCTGAGGCGGAGGCGCCGCAGAGGGTGGGGGCCGAGGATCCCGCCGAGGAGCGCCGGTCGTCCCGCACGTTCCAGGTGCGGCTGCACAACTTCGAGGGCCCGTTCGACCTGCTGCTCTCGCTCATCGCGAAGCACAAGATGGACGTCACCGAGGTGGCGCTCGCGGTCGTGACGGACGAGTTCGTGGCGCACATCCGCGAGGCCGAGCGCGCGTCGCGCGAGGCCGCGGCGCGCGGCGAGGTCCACGAGTCGTGGGACCTGGGCGTGGCCAGCGAGTTCCTGGTGATTGCGGCGACCCTGCTCGACCTCAAGGCCGCGCGCCTGCTGCCGGGCGTCGTGGACGAGGACGCCGAGGACCTGGAGCTGCTCGAGGCCCGCGACCTGCTGTTCGCGCGGCTCCTGCAGTACCGCGCCTACAAGGAGGTCTCCCGGCTCGTCGCGGAGCGCCTCGCCGCGGGTGGACGCCGCGTGCCGCGCCTGGCGCCGCTGGAGCCGCACCTCGCCGCGATCCTGCCCGAGCTGGTCTGGGACACGACGGGGGAGCAGCTCGCCGAGCTCGCCGCCAAGGTGCTCGCGCCGAAGCCGCCGCCCGTGGTGGGGCTGGCGCACCTGCACGGCTCGGCGGTGAGCGTGCGCGAGGAGGCGGGCGTCATCGTGCGACGCCTGCGCACCGAGCGCTCGGTGACGTTCCGCTCGCTGACGGCGGGCACCGAGCGGCTGGTCACCGTGGCCCGGTTCCTGGCGCTGCTGGAGCTGTTCCGGGATGCGCTGGTGGGCTTCGAGCAGGTCAGCCCGCTGGGGGAGCTCACCGTGCGGTGGACGGCAGGGCCCGACGACGGTGCGAAGTACCTCGACCCGGATGCCGGGCCGAGCGAGTTCGACGAGGGCGACCCGGGGGAGCCCGAGCCCGCAGCAGCCGGAACGGAGGCAACCGTATGACCGTCGAGGAGCAGACCCTGCAGGCCACGGAGGCGGAGGCCGACGCGCCCGCGAAGGCGACGCCGGACGAGCCGGTCCAGGTCGACGTGCACACCCTGCCGGGCGGCGCGCACGCCGCGGTGGAGGCCGTGCTCATGGTGGCCGACGCCCCGATCGGCGCGGACCGCATCGCCGCCGCGCTCAACCTGACGCAGGACGAGACCGACGACATCCTGCACGAGCTCGCCGACGAGTACGCGGGCCACCTCGGCGGCCGGCCGCGCGGTTTCGAGCTGCGCCGGACCGTGGACGGCTGGCGCATCTACTCGTCCGCGGCGCACGCCGACCCGGTGGGGCGGTTCGTGCTCGACGGCCAGTCGGCGAAGCTGAGCCAGGCCGCCCTGGAGACCCTCGCGGTCGTCGCGTACCGCCAGCCCGTGACGCGAGGCCAGGTCAGCGCGGTGCGCGGCGTCAACGTCGACGGCGTCGTGCGGACGCTGCTGACCCGCGGGCTGATCGCCGAGATCGGCCAGGACCCCAGCTCGGGTGCGGTGCTGTTCGGAACCACGGGATACTTCTTGGAGCGGATGGACCTCTCGTCGCTCGACGAGCTGCCTCCGCTGGCGCCCCACCTGCCCGACCTCGACTCGCTCGAAGGCCTCGACGGGCTGGACTCCTAGCCCCTCGCGGGCCCGGGGGCGCGCCTCTTCCCGAATCGACGAGAGACGAATCATGAGCAACGAACGCCGCGGCGGGAGCCGCCGCGAGTCCGGTGGCGGCCAGCAGCCCCGCCGTGCCGACCACTCCGGCAAGGGTGGTACGAACTTCCGGGGCGGCAGCTCCGCCAAGAGCCGGGCGCAGGCGAACGCGCCGCGCCGGCGGCCCGCCAAGCCCGCGGAGCAGGGCCGTGACGTGCACGTCGAGGGTGGCGTGCGCCTGCAGAAGGTGCTCGCCCAGGCCGGGCTGGGTTCCCGCCGGGCGAGCGAGGAGCTGATCGCGAACGGCCGCGTGGAGGTGGACGGCCAGATCGTCACCGAGCTCGGCGTGCGCATCGACCCGGCGACCGCCGTCGTGCACGTGGACGGGCTGCGCATCCAGCTCGACCAGGCCAAGGTGACGATCGCGCTGAACAAGCCGCTGGGCGTCGTCTCCACCATGGACGACCCGAAGGGGCGGCCCACGGTCGCCGACCTGATCAAGAACCGCGAGGAGCGGCTCTTCCACGTGGGCCGGCTCGACGCCGACAGCGAGGGCCTGCTGCTCCTGACGAACGACGGCGAGCTCGCCAACCGCCTGTCGCACCCGAAGTACGGCATCGCCAAGACGTACCTCGTGACGGTCGAGGGCGAGGTCTACCCGCGGGTCGGCCGCGAGCTGCTGAAGGGTGTGGAGCTCGAGGACGGCGTCGCGAAGATGGACGCGGTGCACGTGCTCCAGCAGATCGACGGCTTCGCGATGCTCGAGGTGGTGCTGCACGAGGGCCGCAACCGGATCGTGCGCCGCATGTTCGACGCCGTGGGGCACCCCGTGACGCGCCTCGTGCGCACCCGCATCGGCCCCATCCCGCTGGGCGACCTCAAGCCCGGCCGCACCCGCGTCCTGGGGCGCACGGAGCTCGGCACGCTGATGAACGCCGTAGACCTGTAACCTCGTCCGCTGAGTGCTGGGTATTCGCCCCTGAGCACGCACTCGAACGGCAGATACCCAGCACTCGACGAAATGAGCGAACCTGTGACCAGCTCCGTAGTGATCGCCATCGACGGGCCGTCGGGCTCCGGCAAGTCGAGCGTGTCCAAGGCGGTCGCCGCGCGGCTCGGCCTGGCCTACCTCGACACGGGCGCGATGTACCGGGCGGCCACCGTCTGGAGCATGGAGACGGCGGACCTGGACGACGCCGCGTCGGTCACCACGGCCGTGCGGGCCATGCCGCTGGTCATGGGCCTCGACCCGGCGGCGCCCGGCGTCGAGCTGGACGGGCGGGACGTCGCGGTGACGATCCGCACCACCGAGGTCACCACGAACGTGTCGAAGGTGGCGTCCAACCTCGACGTGCGGGCCGAGCTCAAGCGGCTCCAGCGCGCGATCATCGAGCAGGAGTCCACGGCCGCGCAGGCCGCGCAGTCCGGCGGCCGGGGGATCGTGGCCGAGGGGCGCGACATCACCACCGTCGTGGCGCCCGACGCCGACGTCCGCGTGCTGCTCACCGCCTCGGAGGAGGCACGGCTGCGGCGCCGGTCCCTGGAGGTGCACGGCGCCGCCGACGCGAGCGCGGTGGAGGCCACCAAGGACCAGGTGCTGCGCCGCGACCAGGACGACGCGAAGGTGACGCAGTTCCAGGTCGCCGCCGACGGCGTGGTCACCGTCGACTCCAGCGACCTCGACTTCGAGCAGACCGTGGACGCCGTCCTGGCGGTCGTCGCGCAGGTGACGGGCCGCGAGGTCGCGCCCTCCGCGTGAGCCGCGCCCGGGCTCAGTCCCGGGCGGCCGTGCGGGCGCCGGCGACGGCGGCCGCGACGACCACGACGACGCAGGCGACGGCGATCCCGGTGAGCGGCAGCCACGGGATCGTCAGGGGTGCGTCGGGGACCTCGCGCACCACCGCCTGGCGCACCAGCCACCCCACGTAGGCGGTGATCGCGCCGCCCACGAGCAGCGCCGCGGCGCCGGTGAAGCCGGTCTCCCAGACGGCCGCGCGGCGCACCTGCGCGGGTGTGGCGCCGAGGAGGCGTGCGGTCCGCAGCTGGCGCCGGCGCTGCGTGGAGCCGATCAGGACCGCGTTCACGGCGCCGATCGCCGCGTAGCCGCCCGCGGGCCCGAGCATCACCCACAGCACGAGCGTGTTCATCTGCCGGTCCTCGTCGGCCACCCGGCGCACCCACGCGTCGGCGGTCTCCACCTCGGCGCCCGTCCCGCGGAGCGCGGTGGTCACGGCGGTGACGTCCGCGTCGTCGTCGGGCACCACGAACACGGTGCCCGTGGGGCGCGCCGCCGCGGCGGCGCCGGGCAGGTCGTCGGGGACCAGCACGTCGGCCCACAGGTCGGGCGCGTCGGGGACGACGGCGGCGATGGTCACCTTGGTGCTCGTGCCGCCGAGGTGCAGCGTCCGGGTGTCGCCGACCCGCGCGCCGACGTCCGACACGAAGGCCTCGGTCACCGCCACGGCCGGGCCGCGCAGGTCGTCGAGCGAGCCCCGCAGGGCCCGGAGGCTGCGTGTGCCGGTGACGGTGGCGACGTCGACCACCTCCGCCTCGACGCGTCCGCTGCGCCCGAGCTGCGCGGGCACGGCGCGCCGTGCGTCGGCGGTGGCCACGCCGGGGACGTCGGCCGCACGGGCCGCACCGGCGGCCCGTGCGGCGCCCGGGCCGGACGGCACCTGCGCCACGAGCGGTGCCGTCAGCGCCGCCCGGTCGGCGCCCTCCGTCCAGTCCGCGGTGGCGCCCACCGCCAGGAGCATGGACCCCGCGAGGGCCGAGATCGCCACGACGGGCGCGGCCACCGCGGTGGTCATCCGTACCGACGTGCGGACGTGGTCGCGGGCGAGCCGTGCCGCGGGGTCCCGCTCCGCGACGCCGCGCCCGACCAGCCCGGCGAGGGCCGGGTAGACCAGCCCGCCCACGGCGTTGAGGCCGATCACGGCGAGGACGGGCAGCAGCATCCCCGTCAGCAGGGCGGAGAGCAGCGTCATCTGGGTGGCGCTCACCGCCGAGCCGACCAGAGCCGCGAGCGCGGTGAGCGCCACGAGCGCCTGGACCACGCCCGGGCGGCGCCGTTCCAGCACCGCGGCACGGAAGGCCTCGGCGGGCTGGGTGCGGCCGGCCCGGCCGCCAGCCCGCCATGCGCCGAGCAGCGCGACGCCGCCGCCGAGGGACCCGGCGACTGCCCAGGCCGCCTCCGGCCCGGGCACGGTCAGCACGACGGGTGCCAGCCCGATGCCGTGCAGCACGGCGAACGCCACGGGTGTGAGGACCGTGGCCAGGGCCATGCCGCTGACGGTGCCGGCCACGGCGACGACGGCCGCCTCGCCGAGCAGGAGCATCCGTACCTGCCACGGCGTGGCGCCGATCAGGCGCAGGAGGCCGAGCTCGCGGCGGCGCGTCGCCACGACGAACCCGAACGTGCCGGCCACCACGAACATCGCCATGAACAGGGAGATGCCCGCCACGAACCCGAAGATCGAGCCCAGGTCGTCCACCTGGGCGCGGACCTGGGCGGTGACCCCGTCGGCGGTCGCGTCGAGCGCCCCCAGCAGGTTCACGGCCAGGCCGATGAGGGCCGTGCCGCCCGCCAGGGCCACCACGGCGCCGGCGTACGCCCGCCACGAGTCGCGGAACGTCTTGAGGCTGTGCGTGAGGATCATCGTTCGAGCTCCGTCATCCGTGCCGCGATCTGCGTGGCGTCACCGTGGCGCATCTGCCCCACCACGAGACCGTCGGCGAGGAACAGCACCGCATCGGCGTACGAGGCCGCCAGCGGGTCGTGGGTGACCATGACCACGGTCTGGCCGCCGTCCGCCAGGTTCCGCAGCAGCGCGAGCACGTCGCGCCCCGTGGACCGGTCCAGCGCGCCCGTGGGCTCGTCGGCGAACAGGACGGCGGGACGGGTGTGCAGGGCCCGGGCGATCGCGACCCGCTGCTGCTGCCCGCCGGACATCTCCGGCGGTCGGCGCCGGGCCAGGTCGCGCAGTCCCACCCGGTCCAGGGCGTCGTGCACCGCCGCGCGGTGCACCCGCTGCCCGGCGAGCCGGGCGGGCAGCGCCACGTTGTCGAACGCGGTCAGGGCGTCCAGCAGGTTGTACTGCTGGAACACGAAGCCCATGGTCGTGCGGCGCAGCTTCGTCAGCCGGGTCCGGTCGAGGCGTCCGAGCGGTGTGCCGGCGATCGTCACCCCGCCGCCGTCCGGCCGGTCCAGACCGGCCGCGATCTGCATCAAGGTGGACTTGCCCGAGCCGGACGGGCCCATGACGGCCGTGAACGTGCCGGCCGGGAACACGTGGGTGACGCCCCGCAGGGCGTCGACGGTCCCTGAGCGGGACCGGTAGGTGCGGGTGATGCCGTCGAGCACGACGGCCGGCTCGGTGGCTGTGCTGGTGGTCATGCCCCCAGCGAACCGCTCGGGGGAGCGCGGGACACGGGCCCGCACGCCACACCGGGGTAGCGCGTGCGCTACCCCACGGCGGGGCGCGGGCGCCTAGTGTCGTCCCGTGACCTCACCGCCCGACGTGTGGGCCGCCCTGCGCGGGCGCCCCTGGCGCTTCCTCTGCTCGTCCTGGCCGTGGCGGGCGCTCGCCTACCTGGCCGGCACGGTGCCCGTGGCACTGGTCGTCGCGGTGGCGCTCTTCGTCACGGTGGGCGTCGGTGTGCTGACCGCTGTGCTCGTGGTCGGTCTGCTCGTGCTCTCCGCCATCCCGATCGTCTCGTCGGTCGTGGCCGGCGTCGAACGGCGCCGGATGCAGCTGCTGCTCGGGCGGCGGGCGCCGTCGGACGGCGTGCCCTGGCGGACCAGGCTGCGCGCCCTGCGCACCATGCCGGTCGCCTGGCGGGAGGTCGGCTACACCGTGCTCCTGGCCGTCGTGCTCTGGGTGGTCGACGCCGTCGCGCTCGGCCTGGTGGCCGCCGTCCCCGGCGTGCTGCTGGCCGCCCCCGTGCTGGTGCTCCTGGACGGGCCCGTCAGCATGGGGCCGTGGCAGGTCGACACGCCGGCCGAGGCCTGGCTCGTCGTCGGGCCAGGCCTGCTCCTGCTCGCGGCCGGCCTCTACGGCGCCACCCTCCTGGCGGCCGCCCAGGCGAGCCTCGCCCGCATCCTCCTCGACCCCCAGCAGGCCCGGCTCGCCGAGGCGGTCGCCGAGCTGCGGCGCTCGCGGGTGAGCCTGGTCGACGCGTTCGAGACCGAACGCCGCCGGATCGAGCGCGACCTGCACGACGGCGCCCAGCAGCGCCTCGTCGCCCTGACCATGACGCTGGGCCGCGCGGAGCTGGAGATCGGGCCCGGTGCGGGCCTGGACCTGGTCCGCGAGGCGCACGGCCAGGCCGAGGCCGCGCTGCTGGAGCTGCGCAGCACCGTGCGCGGCATCCACCCGCGCGTGCTGGTGGACCACGGCCTCGACGCGGCGGTGCACGAGATCGCCGACGTCTCGGAGGTGCCCGTCACCGTCGACCTGCGGCTGCCGGGCAGGCTGCCCGGGCCGGTCGAGGCAGCGGCCTACTTCGTGGTGAGCGAGGCGCTCACCAACGTGGTGCGGCACGCCACGGCGCGCTCCGTGCGGGTGCACGGGCGGATCGCCGAGGACCGCCTCGTGCTGACGGTGGTCGACGACGGCGTCGGGGGCGCCGTCGTGCGCGCCGGCGGCGGGCTCGCCGGCCTCGCCGTACGTCTCGAGGCCCTGGACGGCGAGCTGTCCGTGACCAGTCCGGCCGGTGGGCCGACGGAGGTGCGAGCGACATGCCCGGTGAGCTGAGTCCCGGTTCCGGCGCGCGACCGGGCGCGCTACGGATCGTGCTGGCGGAGGACGCCGCCCTGCTGCGGGAGGGCCTGCTGGCGATCCTGGAACGGGCGGGGCACGAGGTGGTCGCCGCGGTCGGGGACGCCGAGGCGCTGCTCGCCTTCACCGACGCCACCGTGCCCGACGTGGTCATCACCGACATCCGGATGCCGCCCACGCACACCGACGAGGGCCTGCGGGCCGCCGCCGAGCTGCGCCGTCGCCACCCAGACCTGGGCGTGCTGGTGCTCTCGGCGTACGTCGCGGACGCCTACGTGGCCGAGCTGCTCGAGTCCGCACCCGGCGGCGGCATCGGCTACCTGCTCAAGGACCGCGTGGGACACGTGCGGGAGTTCCTCGACAGCCTGGCCCGTGTCGCCGCGGGCGAGATGGTGGTCGACCCGCAGGTGGTGCGCAGCCTGCTGGGCCGCCGCCGGGACGACGGACCCCTGGCCTCCCTGACGGACCGCGAGCGGGAGGTGCTCGCCCTGATGGCCGAGGGGCGCACCAACGGGTCGATCGCCGCCGAGCTGTTCGTGTCCGAGGCCGCGGTGCGCAAGCACGTCGGCAACATCTTCGCCAAGCTGCCGCTGGACCCGACGTCGGACCGGCGGGTGTCGGCGGTGCTCGCCTACCTGCGGGACGGCTGACGGGCCGCGGGCCGGACCCGCGTGCCGGGACGGGACCGATGTCATAGTCGCCGCGCTACTGCGGATGCGGTTCGGCCTGCGACAATGAGGGCATGACCCACGACTCCACTGCATCGGAGGCTGCCGCGCCGGACGCGGCGGCCCGAGATGATGCTGCCCTCGAGCTCGACCTGAACGAGACGGAGGAGGACCTCGCGCGCGAGCGTGCGCTGCGTGCCGGCCTGGCCGACTTCGAGCTCGACGAGGCGGACCAGGAGCTCCTGGACGCCGAGTGGGCCGACGAGGAGGACGAGGCCGAGCAGATCCTGCCGGTG
Organism: Promicromonospora thailandica; assembly: GCF_024171955.1. GTDB lineage: Bacteria > Actinomycetota > Actinomycetes > Actinomycetales > Cellulomonadaceae > Promicromonospora > Promicromonospora thailandica. The sequence goes on from NZ_JAMTCS010000014.1 coordinate 128,049, forward strand.
CTCGCGATCATCGGACGGCCGAACGTCGGCAAGTCCACCCTCGTCAACCGCATCCTCGGCCGCCGCGAGGCCGTCGTCGAGGACAAGCCGGGCGTGACGCGCGACCGCGTGTCCTACCCGGCCGAGTGGTCCGGACGCCGGTTCATACTCGTGGACACCGGCGGCTGGGAGGTCGACGTCGCCGGCATCGAGTCGAAGGTGGCCGAGCAGGCCGAGGTCGCGATCTCCCTGGCCGACGCCGTGGTGTTCGTGGTCGACGCCGCCGTGGGCGCGACCGCGACCGACGAGCGCGTCGTGGAGCTGCTGCGCCGCTCGGGCAAGCCCGTGGTGCTGGCCGCCAACAAGGTGGACGGCGCGTCCGGCGAGGCCGACGCCGCCTACCTGTGGAGCCTGGGCCTGGGCGAGCCGTACCCCGTCTCCGCGCTGCACGGCCGTGGCACGGGCGACCTGCTCGACGCGGCGGTCAAGGCACTGCCCGAGACGTCGGAGCACGGTTCGCTGCGGCCCACCGGCCCGCGCCGCGTGGCGCTCGTCGGGCGGCCGAACGTCGGCAAGTCGTCGCTGCTGAACAAGATCGCCGGCGAGGAGCGCGTCGTCGTCGACGAGGTCGCCGGCACCACGCGTGACCCGGTCGACGAGCTCATCGAGCTGCGCGGCACCCCGTACTGGTTCGTGGACACCGCGGGCATCCGCCGCCGGGTGCACCAGACCCGCGGCGCCGACTTCTACGCGTCGCTGCGCACCGCGGCCGCCATCGAGAAGGCGGAGGTCGGCGTGGTCCTCGTGGACGCGTCCAACCCGCTGACCGAGCAGGACATCCGCGTGATCCAGCAGGTCGTGGACGCCGGGCGCGCCCTGGTGATCGCGTACAACAAGTGGGACCTCATGGACGAGGACCGGCGGCCCTACCTGGAGCGCGAGATCGAGAAGGAGCTCGTGCAGATCCAGTGGGCGCCGCGGGTCAACCTCTCGGCGCGCACCGGCTGGCACGCCGAACGCCTGGTGCCCGCGATCGAGCGGTCGCTGGCGTCGTGGGACCGGCGCATCCCGACCGGCAAGCTCAACGCGTTCCTGGGCGAGCTCGTGGCCGCGCACCCGCACCCGCTGCGGGGCGGCAAGCAGTCGCGCATCCTGTTCGCCACGCAGGCCTCGACGCGGCCGCCGCGGTTCGTCATCTTCGCCACGGGGTTCATCGAGGCCGGGTACCGCCGGTTCATCGAGCGCCGCCTGCGGGAGACGTTCGGGTTCGAGGGCACGCCCATCGAGATCTCGGTCCGGGTGCGGGAGAAGCGCCGCCGCTGACGTCGTGGGCGGGGGAGCGTGACCGTGCCGATACCCACGGGGCGGGGTAATCGCGGTACCTTCGGGTCGTGATCTCGGCCAGCATCCCCAGCCCCGACCCGGTGTGGTCCCAGTTCCAGCTGGGTCCGCTCACCATCCACACCTACGCCCTGTGCCTGCTGGCCGGCATCGCCGCCGCCGCGTGGATCACGGACCGGCGTCTGCGTGCGCGCGGCGCGGCCCCCGGGCTGGCGCTCGACGTCGCCATGTGGGCCGTGCCGATCGGCATCGTGGGCGCCCGGATCTACCACGTGCTCACCCACCTGAGCGACTTCACCGGCCCGGACGTCGACCCGTGGGCCTGGGTGCGCATCTGGGAGGGCGGCAACGCCCTGTTCGGGTCGCTGATCGGCGGCGCCGTCGGCGTGTGGATCGGCTGCCGCATCTCGGGGCTGCGCTTCTGGTCGTTCGCCGACGCCCTCGCGCCGGGCCTGCTCGTGGCCCAGGCGATCGGGCGGCTCGGCAACTACGTGAACCAGGAGCTGTTCGGGCTGCCGACGACGCTGCCCTGGGGCCTGGAGATCCGCTTCGACGCGGCGATGTTCCCCGACGACATGGCCCCGGGCACGCTGTTCCACCCGCTGTTCCTGTACGAGATGATCTGGAACCTCGTCGGCGTGGCGCTGCTGCTCGTGATCGAGCGGCGCGTCACCCGCCGGAACGAGGCCCTGCCGACGCCGGGCGCGGGCCTGCGCTGGGGCCGCCTGTTCGGCCTCTACCTGATCTGGTACGGGCTGGGCCGGAGCTGGCTCGAGTCCATCCGCATCGACCCGACCAGCGACGCGCCGCTCGGCATCCCGGCGAACATCTGGACGTCCGGCCTCGCGATCCTGCTCGGTGTCGCGATCGTCGTGCTGCAGGGCCGCCGGCACCCCGAGCCGGAGCTCTCCGCCTACCAGTCGGGTCGTGAGCCCGAGGACGAGGACAGCACCTCCGGCGAGGACGCAGCCACCGCCCAGGACGCCGCGGACGGCGAGAACGCTGCCTCCGGGGAGGCCGGTGCTGGCAAGGTCGTCGGCGGCGAGGCCCGTGACGGCGAAGCCCGTGACGGCGAGGCCGAGGAGGGTGCCGCCGCGGACGGCGAGACGGAGGTGGCAGCTCCCGCCGAGGACGACGCGAGCCCCGTGGACCCCGCCGGCGCGAAGTAGTCGCCGAGTCCGGCCCCGGCCGCCCCGGAGGGAAATGCCGATACCGGCGGCGCGGGCGCCCCGTTCAGCGGGCCCGTCTTCTCTGTGAGACCTCCGGGAGAAACGTTGCTCGCGCGGAGATGTTGCTCTCGGTAGACACGGTCTACTCTCCGCAACGTCTCCGCGCGAGCAACGTTCTCCGGAGACCCGAGCCGGTGGTCCGTGCCCGGTGGTCCGTGCCCGGTGGTCCGTGCCCGGTGGCCGGCGTTCGGGGACCAACGGTGTGGGCACGCTCACAGCCGGTCGCCTTGTCACGCGGGTGACGGCCTGCGGAGGATGTGCCCATGCCGCCTTCACGTCCCGGGGACACCGCCGCCGTCGTCCCCGCGGGGCGTCGGACCTGGTGGCCGGTCGCCGCGGCCATGCTCGCGGTGGCCTGGGGTGGCAACGAGTTCACGCCGCTGCTGGTCATGTACCGCGAGCAGGGCGACATGGGTCCGGTCACGGTCGACGCGCTGCTGGCCGTGTACGTGCTCGGCCTGGTGCCGGCGCTGCTGCTCGGCGGGCCGCTGTCCGACCGGTTCGGCCGCCGCCCGCTGCTGCTGCCCGCCGCGCCCGTCTCGGCGCTCGGGTCGCTCGTGCTCGCGCTGGACCCGTCCAGCCCGGTCGTGCTCTCGATCGGGCGGCTGCTGTGCGGGGTCGCGCTCGGGCTGGCGATGGCGGTCGGCTCCACGTGGGTCACGGAGCTCAGCGCCGCCACGGGCGACCGCGCGGCCGGGCCGCGCCGCGGCTCCCTCTCGCTGACGACCGGCTTCCTCGCCGGAGCAGGCGTGGCGGCCATGCTGGCGCAGTTCGCACCCTGGCCCACGCTGCTGTCGTACGTGCTGCACGCGGCCGGGACGCTCGTCGCCGGCGTGATCCTGCTCCGGGTGCCGGAGACCCGCCCCGCCCTGCCGCGCGACGCGCGGGCGCCCCTGGCCGACGACCTGCGCATCACCGCCGTGCGGCACCCCCGGTTCCTGCGGGTCGTGGTGCCCCTGGCCCCCTGGGTGTTCGGCTGCGGGGGCTGCGCCTTCGCGGTGCTGCCGAGCCTGCTGTCCGACCACGTCGGAGGCCTGCCCATCGCCTTCGCCGGGATGATGGCGATCCTCGCGCTCGGCTGCGGCATCGGCATCCAGGTGGTGGCCCGGCGGATCGACACGCCGGCGTCGGCGCGGGCGTCCATGGTGGCGCTGGTGATCGTCGCGGCGGGCATGGCGCTCGCCGCGTGGGCGTCCGGCACGCTCTCGCTGCCCGTCGGGATCGCGGCCGCCGTCGTGCTCGGTCTGGGCTACGGCCTCTCGCTCGTGGCCGGGCTGAGCGAGGTCGCGCGGATCGCCGCGCCGCGCCAGCTCGCCGGCCTGACGGCGGTGTTCTACTCGCTGACGTACGTCGGCTTCTTCGTGCCGATGGTGCTCGCCTGGCTCGCCGACACCTGGACGTACCTGGAGATGTTCGGCTTCGGCACGGTCGCCGTGCTGCTGTGCCTCACGGTCGTCGCGCTCTCGTCGCGCACCGCGGGACCGGCCGGCCTCCGGCGGTAGCGCGGGAGCCGGTGCACACCGGCCCCCGCGCGGTCGTCAGCCCACGCGCGAGAGGCGGAACGTCTGGGCCGGGGCCCCGGTGCAGGGCTGCTGCGTGAACCGGCTCCCGTCGGCGCCGGTGGGCGGGCCCAGCGTCAGGCAGGAGCCGCTGTGCCGGGCGGTGAAGGTGAAGCCGGCGGGCGTCGCCGTCGGGCGCCACTGCTGGTTGGTGCCGCCCACGAACGACCACAGGTGCACCGGTGCGCCCGCCCCGACCGCACCGGGGCCGCCCGCGACGTCCCAGACCGTGCCCGCGTGCTGGTTGGCCACCTGGTACCAGCCGTCCGTGGTGGGCGTGAAGCGCCAGCGCTGGTTGGCCTGGTCGGGGGCGCCGCACGTCCACTGCTGCAGCGCGGTGCCGTCACCGGTGCCCCAGTCGGCCGCGTCGAGGCACCGGCCGCTCGCGGCCGAGGCCACCTGGTACCACGAACCCGGGTCCGGCAGCGCGGGCGTCGTCGACGACTGCGGGTCCCACGTGTAGGTCGCCACGGTGCGGCCCGGCAGCGTGTGCGTGAGCGAGCGGCCCTCGTCCGTGATCGAGAAGGTGCGGCTGCCCGACGAGGCGTTGACGACGAACGCGACGCGGGTGCCGTCCGGGTTCTGCAGCACCACGTTCTGCAGGCCGCCGGACTGCTCGCTCGTGGAGCCGATGCGGCGCGCGCCGGCGTCGACGAACCTGGTCAGGTGCCCCAGCACGTAGAACTCGGCGTTCCGGGTCACGGTGCCGCCCGCGATCTCGACCACGCCGTTGCACCGGGTGCCGCAGTGGCCCTGGTGCGGGCCGCCGTTCCGGTCGAGCGCGAGGTTCCAGGTGAGGACCGTCTCGCCGCCGTTGCGCAGGTTGCGCACCACGAGGTTCTCCGCGTGCCAGACCAGGGTGTCCCCGAAGGTGCTCGCGGCGTTCTCGCTGTCGGTGCCGGAGCACTCGGTGAAGTACACGCGCTTGCCCGCGGCCACGACCTGGGCCTGCGCCTCGGGCGAGCCGCCATAGCAGTGGAACGCGGCGCCGACGACGCGGGAGATGCCCTGGGTCCCGGCGAACACCTCCAGCGGGTAGTCCGGCCGGTCCCAGTTGTGGTCGTAGGCCAGGATCTGCGTGCCGAGGCCCGCGCTGGTCAGGCGCGCGTCGAGCACGCGCAGCAGCTCGGCCTGCTCGGCCGCCGTCATGCTCATGGACGGGTAGCTGGTGGGGAACAGCGGCTCGTTCTGCACGGTGAGGTCGCTGAGGGTGACGCCCTGCTGGGCGTACGCCTGGATGGCGCGCACCAGGTAGTCGGCGTAGTCGTCGTAGCTGTCGGTGCGCAGGCTGCCGCCGTTCAGGGAGCCGCCGGTCTTCATCCACGCGGGCGGGGACCACGGGCTGCCCATGAACCGGATGCCCGGGTTGATCGCCAGCGCCTGGCGCAGCACCGGCAGGATCTGCTGCTGGTCGCGGGCGATGCTGAACTGCCCCCGAGTGTCCTCGTAGGTGTAGAACCCGCCGGAGTTGAAGTCGGTGCTGCCCAGCGGCTGGCGCAGGTAGCTCAGGCCGATGCCGTCACCGCCGCGGGAGAAGAGCGAGCGCATCAGGGCGTCGCGGGTGCCGGCGGGCAGGCCGCTGATCAGTGCGGCGGACGCCTCGGTGACCGACGCGCCCGCACCGGTGAACCGCTGGGACACCTGGCTCGCGTCCACGCGGATGTCGGTGGCCTGCGGGCCGGTGTCGAAGGCGAGGGTGCCGCCGTCGGCGAGCCGGCGGCTGCCGTCGGCGGTGGTGGTCCAGACATGGGCGCTGGTCGGGGCGGCGGCCGGGCTGGGCGCGCCGGCTACCGGGGCAGCGGTGCCGGTGGTGGCGCTGACAGTGACGGTGACGGCGACGGCGGCGGTGACGGCCAGGACGCCGAGCGCGGCGAGCGCCGTCCGGACGGACCTTCGGGTGGTGCGCGTCATTGCGACTCCCTCGGTGGGCGGGTTTCGCGCGATCCTACCCCTACCTACCGAGTGCTCGGTAGGTAGGCGGGTCCGTAGACTCGCTCGGATGACACGAGAAGCCGGGGCGGCCAGGGTGCGGCGTCCTCCCGCCGAGCGCCGGGCGGAGATCCTGCGCATCGCGATGGAGACGTTCGCGGAGCGCGGGTACCAGAGTGCGTCGCTGGCCGAGATCGCGGCGCGCGTGGGTCTCACGCAGGCGGGGGTGCTGCACTACTTCTCGTCGAAGGCGAGCCTGCTCACGGGTGTGCTGGACCTGCGCGACTCGACGGACATCGACGAGCTCGGGCACGAGCGTCCCCGGGGGCTGGCGTTCCTGCGGCACCTGGTCGAGACCACGCGCCGGAACACCGAGCGCGAGGGCATCGTGCGGCTCTACACCGTGCTCGCCGCGGAGAGCGTGACGGCCGAGCACCCGGCCCAGGCCTACTTCCGGGACCGGTACCGGGGCCTGCTCGCGCTCGTGGTCGAGGCGCTCGAGGAGGCGCGGGCGCGGGACGAGGTCGCGGACGACGTCGACCCGCCGACGGCGGCGCGGGTGATCGTGGCGACGATGGACGGGCTCCAGCTCCAGTGGCTGCTGGAGCCCGGCTCGGTCGACATGGCGCGGGCGACCGAGGTGGTGATCGTCCGGCTGATCGGCCGCGACCTGCCGTCGTCCGGGTAGTCGGTCGGGTCAGATGTCGGCGAGGCGGGGGCGCACGGTCTCGACCAGCTGTGTCGCCCACGGGACCGGGTCCTGGTAGAGCGGCGGCGTCAGGCCGACGAGCGTGATGCCCAGGCCGCGGAACTTCTCCATGTCGGTGAGGAAGGCGTCCGGGTCGGCGACGGCGTCGCCCTGGTAGAGCATCGTCTTCTCGATGGCGTCGTAGTCCGTGCCGAGGCGGTCGCAGTGCTCGCGGAGCACGTCGAGCTTGTGCCCGACGAAGTCCAGGCCCTCCTGGCCCGGTGACCCGAACAGGTTGCACGCCTGGGCGTACTGGGCCACCAGGCGCAGGGTCTTGCGCTCGCCGCCACCGCCGATCATGACGGGCACGCTGCCGCGGGGCGGCTGGGGCAGGTTGATCGTCTCGGCGAGCTGGTAGTGCGTGCCCTCGTAGGGGCCGTCGTCGTCCGACCACATCTGGCGGCAGATCTGCAGCGTCTCCTCGAGCCGCTCGAACCGCTCGGCCGTGGGCGGGAAGGGGACGCCCAGCCCGGCGTGCTCCCGGTCGTACCAGGCCGCGCCGATGCCGAGCATGGCCCGCCCGCGGGACAGCACGTCGAGCGTGGAGACGGTCTTGGCCAGCAGTCCCGGACGCCGGTAGGTGACGCCGGTGACCAGCAGGCTGAGCCGCACGTTCTTCGTCACCCCGGCGAGGTAGCCGAGCGTGGTGTAGCCCTCGAGCATCGGTTCGTACGGCCCACCCGTGTGCAGCATCTGGAACCAGTGGTCCATGAGGCTCATGAGGTTCACGCCGCCCTGGTCGGCGATCTGCGCGGTCTCGGTGAGCCGGTCGGCCAGCGTCGTCTCCCACTCGGGGTGGGTGAACGTGAAGTAGTGCAGTCCTAGGTCCATGCCTCCGACGTTATGCCCGGAGGGCTCGCCGAGCCAGGGCTCGCGGATCCCTGGACAGGCCGCGGTTCTCACCCCCGAGGCGTGCACATTTGACCCGATTTTGACCGTTGTGGTGTTGACCACCCCGGCGGCGCCCGGCAGCGTTCTCTGTCGGCACGTCCCCGGCGTGCCGCACCCCCCAGGCAAGCGCAAGTTCGAAGGAGAACCCCAGTGCGTCGAAAGATCCCGCTCATCGCGACGGCCGTGGCAGCGGTCCTGGCCCTGGCCTCGTGCGCCACCGAGTCCGGTGCCGCGCCCGAGAGCTCGTCGTCCGCCACCGGCCCCCTCCAGGCGGTGACCGTGGGCGTCATCCCGATCGTCGACGTGGCCCCGATCTACCTCGGCGTGCAGGAGGGCATCTTCGAGCGGCAAGGCCTCGACGTCACGCTCCAGCTCGCCGACGGCGGCGCCGCGATCGTGCCCGCCGTGGCGAAGGGGGAGTACCAGTTCGGGTTCAGCAACGTGACGTCCCTGCTGCTGGCGTCCTCCAAGGGCGAGACGCTCAAGGCGGTGGCACCGGGCAACTTCTCGACCGGCAAGGACGGCGGGGACTTCAGCGCGGTCGTCGCCGCGGGCGCGTCCGACATCAAGACGGCGGCCGACCTCGGCGGCCGGACCGTCGCCGTGAACTCGCTGAACAACATCGGCGACACCACGGTGCGGAACGTGGTCGACGAGTCCGGTGGTGACCCGTCCGCCGTCGAGTTCGTGGAGATGCCGTTCCCGGAGATGCTGCCCGCCCTCGCCGCCGGCGAGATCGACGCGGCCTGGGTGGTGGAGCCGTTCCTGACCACCGCCGTGCAGCAGGGCGCGAAGATCATCAGCTCCAACTTCGCGCAGACCGACCACGACCTGCTGGTCGCGGCCTACTTCACCTCGGACCAGACCATCCAGCAGAGCCCGGAGACGGTTGCCGCGTTCACGGAGGCGATCAAGGAGGCGCTCACCTACGCGCAGGACCACCCGGACGAGACGCGCGCCGTGCTCGACACCTACACCGAGATCGACCCGGTCGTGAAGTCCGTCATGGTGATGCCCCGCTTCGCCGCGGACATCGAGCCCACCTACCTCCAGGTGCTCGCCGACCTCGGCCTGAAGTACGGCCTGTTCGACAAGCCGGTCGACGTGAACAAGCTCCTCGTGCAGGAGGCGCCCGCGCCCTGAGCTGGCGGTGCGGCAGCGCCGTGACCAGGCACTTCGTGCCGTGGTGACCGGATCGTGACCCGGCGGGGTGTTGACCCCGCCGGGCGATCCTGGGAGTGTTCTCACCGAGCACAGATGTTCGGACTGCGTACACCGCCTGCGCGGTGACGCGCCGGATCCCCCCGCAATCACCATGTCTCGAAGGAGAGCCCAGTGCGTCGCTCGTTCCCCCTCGCGGTGGTGGCCTCGGCCGCAGCCCTCGTCCTGGCCGCCTGCGGCGGCACCTCCGACGCCGGAGGGGAGCAGGGCGCGGACGACGGCGGGCTCACCCCCGTCACGGTCGGCGTCATCCCCATCGTCGACGTCGCCCCCATCTACCTCGGCGTCCAGGAGGGGTTCTTCGAGGACCAGGGCCTCGACGTCACGCTCGAGCTCGCCCAGGGCGGCGCGGCCATCGTGCCCGCCGTCGTCAGCGGCGACTACCAGTTCGGCTTCAGCAACGTCACCTCCCTGCTCGTCGCGTCCTCGCAGGGCCTGCCGCTCAAGGCCGTCGCCGCCGGCAACTTCACCACCGGTGAGCCCGGAGAGGACTTCGGCGCCGTCGTCGTCCCCGAGGGCTCCGACATCAAGGACGCCGCCGACCTGGCCGGCAAGACCGTCGCCGTCAACACCCTCAACAACATCGGCGACACCACGGTCCGCAACGTCGTCGACGACGCGGGCGGCGCGGGCGACGACGTCGAGTTCGTCGAGATGGGCTTCCCCGACATGCCCGCCGCCGTCGCGGGCGAGCAGGTCGACGCCGCCTGGGTGGTCGAGCCCCACCTGACCACCGCCCTGGAGCAGGGCGCCACGGTCGTGGCCTCCAACTTCGCGGAGACCGACCCCGACCTGATGATCGCCGCGTACTTCACCTCCGACCAGCAGATCGCCGAGAACCCCGAGACGGTCGAGGCGTTCACCGCCGCGATGGAGGAGTCCCTCACCTACGCGCAGGAGCACCCGGACGAGACGCGCGCCGTCCTGGACACCTACACCGAGATCGACCCCGCGGTGAAGGAGGCCATGGTGATGCCCCGCTTCTCCGCCGAGCTCACCGACGCCTCGTTCCAGCTCCTGGCCGACCTCGGTGAGGAGCACGGCATGTTCGACGAGCCCGTCGACGTGAGCAAGCTCCTGCCGTGACCCGCACGCACCGGCTCGCCGGTCGCCGCACCCCCGCCTGGGCCCTCGGCCTGGCGGGGGTGGTGGTGTTCCTCCTGGTCCTCGAGCTCGCGCCCCGCCTCGGGCTCGTGGACGCGCGGTTCCTGCCGCCGGCCTCGCGCATCCTGGCGGCGCTCGCGGAACGGCTGCGCACGCCCGAGCTCTGGACGGCGCTCGGCCAGACCCTGACCACGTGGGGCACGGGCCTGGCGATCTCGCTGGTCGCGGGCGTGGTGCTCGGCGTCGTCATCGGGTCGGTGTCGGTGCTGCGCGCCGTGACGGCGTCGACCATCGAGTTCCTGCGGCCGGTGCCGTCCGTCGCCCTGATCCCCGTGGCCGTGCTGCTGTACAGCACGGGGATGGCCGGCACGCTGCTCCTGGTCGTGTACGCCAGCTTCTGGCAGGTGCTGGTCCAGGTGCTCTCGGGCGTGCAGGACGTCGACCCCGTCGCCTCCGACACGGCCCGGTCCTACCGCTTCTCCCCGCTCACCCGGATCCGCACGGTCGTGTGGCCCACGACCCTGCCGTACGCGATGACGGGCCTGCGGCTGGCCGCGAGCGTCGCCCTGATCCTCACCGTCACCGGCGAGCTGCTGATCGGCACGCCCGGCATCGGCAAGCTGCTCGGCATCGCGCAGTCCTCCGGCGCGGTCGAGTCGATGTACGCCTACGTGGTGGTCACCGGCCTGCTCGGCGTCGCGGTCAACCTGCTGGCCCGGGCCCTGGAGGGCCGGGTGCTGTTCTGGCACCCGTCGGTGCGCGGGGAGGTGGCGGCATGACCGGCGTGCTCCGGGTGCTGCGGTCGGTGCTCCTGACCCTCGGCCTGCCCGCCGTGATCCTGCTGGCCTGGTGGTTCACGAGCGCCGGCAGCACCACGTTCTACAACCCGCCGCTGAGCGCCATCCTCGGCACGTTCCGCGAGACCTGGTTCTCGGCGCCGCTGGGCGAGAGCCGGCTGGCCGTCGACGTCGTCCCCTCGGTGCTGCGACTCCTGGCCGGGTACGGGATCGCGCTCGTGGCCGGCATCGCCCTCGGCGTCGCGATCGGCTCCTCGCGCGCCCTGCGCGCCTTCGCCGAACCCGTCCTGGAGTTCTTCCGCGCGATCCCGCCGCCGGTGCTCGTGCCCGTCCTCATGCTGTTCCTCGGCATCGGGGACACGATGAAGATCGTGGTCATCGCGATCGGCTGCCTGTGGCCCGTGCTGCTCAACACCGTCGAGGGCGTGCGCGGCCTCGACCCCGTGCTGCGCGACACCGCCCGGGCCTACCGGCTGGGCCTCGTGGCCACCCTGCGCCACCTCGTGCTGCGCGGCGCCAGCCCGCAGATCGTGACGGGCGCCCGGCAGGCGCTGTCCATCGGCATCATCCTCATGGTCATCAGCGAGATGTTCGCGGCCAAGGACGGCCTCGGCTTCTCGATCGTGCAGTTCCAGCGCGGCTTCGCGATCCCGGAGATGTGGAGCGGGGTCATCCTGCTCGGCGTCGTCGGCGTGCTGCTGTCCCTCGTCTTCCGGGCCGTGTCGCACGCGGTCCTGCGCTGGTACCTCGGGTACCGGCAGTCCCAGCACGGAGGTGCCTGACATGTCCAGCCCCGCGAACGTGGCCGACCGCCCCGTCGACGACCACCCGGGCGGCGCCCGCCTCGAGGTCCGCAACCTGCGCAAGGTCTACACCGGGCGCGGCGAGCCGGTCGAGGCCGTCGCCGACCTCACGTTCGAGGTGCGGCCCGGCGAGCTCGTGTGCGTCGTCGGCCCCTCGGGCGCCGGCAAGACCACCCTGCTGCGCTGCCTGGCCGGGCTCCTGCCCGCGACGTCGGGGGACGTGTCGCTCGGCGGCGCCCCGATCACCGGGCCACCGCCGGGCATGGCCGTGGTGCTGCAGGAGTACGGGCGCTCGCTGTTCCCCTGGATGAGCGTGGCGCAGAACGTGGAGCTGCCGCTCAAGGAGAAGCGCGTGCCGAAGGCCCGCCGCGCCGAGCTGGTGGACGAGACGCTCGCGGCGGTCGGCCTGGCCGACGTCGCCGGGTCCTACCCGTGGCAGCTCTCGGGCGGCATGCAGCAGCGCGTGGCCATCGCACGCGCCGTGGCCTACGAGCCGCAGGTGCTGCTCATGGACGAGCCGTTCGCCGCGGTGGACGCGCAGACCCGGTTCGAGCTCGAGGACCTGGTGCGCACGCTGTGGAAGCGGCTGGGCATCACCGTGGTGTTCGTGACGCACGACATCGACGAGGCGATCTACCTCGGCGAACGCGTGCTGGTGCTGTCCGCGCGGCCCACGGTCGTGCTGGAGGACGTCGCGGTGGGCCTGGGCGCCGACCGCGACCAGCTCGAGACGCGCGGCGACGCGGAGTTCGCGCGCCTGCGCACCCACGTCTACGAGCTCGTCCAGCAGGCCAAGCAGGGCGTACGTAGCCTGGCCGACGCGCACCTGACGCACCCGGCGGACACGCCGCCGCGGGCCGGGGCGTGAACCGTGGGCCGAGCCGAGGGGGACGAGATGGCCGAGGACAGCGAGGAGAGCACCCGCTCGCCGGAGTTCGTGCAGTCGCTGGAGCGCGGGCTGGCGGTGATCCGGGCGTTCGACCAGGACCACCGGTCGCTCACGCTGAGCGACGTCGCGCGTGAGGCGGGGCTGAGCCGCGCCTCGGCGCGCCGGTTCCTGCACACGCTCGTGGAGCTCGGGTACGTGGCGACCGACGGGCGCGAGTTCACGCTGCGGCCGGCGATCCTCGACCTGGGGTACGCGTACCTGTCGAGCCTCACGCTGCCCGAGATCGCGCTGCCGCACCTGCAGGAGCTGTCCCAGCGGGTGGGGGAGTCGTCGTCGGTGGCGGTGCTCGACGGCGCGGACATCGTCTACGTGGCCCGCGTCGCCACGCACCGCATCATGAACGCCGCGATCCAGGTGGGCACCCGGTTCCCCGCGTACGCGACGTCGATGGGACGGGCCGTGCTCGCGCACGCCGAACCCGCGGCCGTGGACGCCTACCTCGCCTCGACGGACCTGGTGCCGCTGACGCCGCGCACCGTCGTCGAGCCCGCGCGGCTGCGCGCCGTGCTCGCCGAGGTGCGCGAGCAGGGCTGGGCGCTGGTGGACCAGGAGCTGGAGGAGGGGCTGCGCTCGGTGTCGGCCCCGCTGCGGGACGCCTCCGGGCGGGTGGTGGCGGCCGTCAACGTGTCGGCGCCGGTCCGGCGCGGCGAGATCGCCGAGATCCTGGAGCACCTGCTGCCCCCGCTGCTCGAGGCCGCCGCGGCCATCGAGTCCGACGTGGCCCGGATGAGAGGAACGATCTGATGGCTGAGCAGACATCGAGGCAGGCATCGCACGCCTTCGTGCTCGACGCGGTCCGGACGCCGTTCGGCCGGTACGGCGGGGCGCTGGCGCACGTGCGGCCGGACGACCTCGCGGCGTTCGTGGTGGGCGAGCAGGTGCGGCGCGCACCGGCCCTGGACCCCGCCGTCGTCGACGACGTGATCCTGGGCAACGCGAACGGGGCCGGTGAGGACAACCGGGACGTGGCCCGCATGGCCGTGCTGCTCTCGGGCCTGCCGATCGGCGTGCCCGGCGTGAGCGTGAACCGGCTGTGCGGCTCGTCGCTGGAGGCGGCCGTGCAGGCCGCGCGCGCGATCGAGTCCGGGGACGCCGACGTCGTGGTCGCCGGCGGCGTGGAGTCCATGAGCCGGGCGCCGTGGGTGCTGCCCAAGACCGAGAAGCCGTTCCCGGCGGGCGACCTGAACCTGTCCTCGACCACCCTGGGCTGGCGCATGGTCAACCCGCGGATGCGCGAGGAGTGGACCGTCTCGCTGGGCGAGGCGACCGAGCGGCTGCGGGAGCGGCACGGCGTCACGCGCGAGCGGCAGGACGAGTACGCGCTGCGCAGCCACACGCTGGCGCACGCCGCGTGGGAGGCCGGGCACTACGACGACCTGGTGACGCCGTACCGCGCAGCAGCGGGCGCCGAGCCCCCGCTGCTGCGTGACGAGCCGATCCGGCCCGGCACCTCCCTGGAGCGGCTCGCGGCGCTGAAGCCGTCGTTCCGGCCCGCGGGCGACGGCCCGGGCGGCGGCACCGTCACGGCGGGCAGCTCGTCGCCCCTGACCGACGGCGCCTCGGCGGCGCTGATCGGCTCCGAGCGCGCCGTCGGGCTGACGGGCCTGGAGCCGCTCGCGCGCATCGCGGGGCGGGCCACCGTGGCGAACGAGCCGCAGTACTTCGGGTACGCGCCCGTGGAGGCGGTCGAGCGGGCCCTGGAGCGCTCGGGCATCGGCTGGGCCGACGTGTCGGCCGTGGAGATCAACGAGGCCTTCGCCGCGCAGACGCTGGCCTGCACCGACGCCTGGGGCGTGGACCTCGGCCTCGTGAACGCCTGGGGCGGCGCGATCGCGCTCGGTCACCCGCTGGGCGCCTCGGGCACGCGCGTGCTGGGCACCCTGGCCCGCCGCCTCGTGGCCGAGGGCGGCCGCTGGGGCGTGGCCGCGATCTGCATCGGCGTGGGCCAGGGCATGGCCGTGGTGCTGGAGAACGTGCGCGGCGGCGGGCCGGCATGAGCCGCACCGTCCTCGCGCGGGACCCGCTCGACGCGATCGGCGACGTCGCCGACGGCGCCACCGTGATGATCGGCGGGTTCGGCCCGGCGGGTCAGCCGGTCGACCTCGTGGAGGCCCTGCTGGAGCAGGGTGCCACGGGCCTGGTGGTGGTGAGCAACAACGCCGGCAACGGCGAGGACCCGCTCGCGCGCCTGATCCGGGACGGCCGTGTGGCCAGGATGGTCTGCTCGTTCCCGCGACAGGTGGACTCCTGGCACTTCGACGCCGCCTACCGTTCGGGCGCGGTCGAGCTGGAGCTGGTGCCGCAGGGCAATCTCGCCGAGCGCATCCGCGCCGCGGGGGCCGGCATCGGCGCGTTCTACACGCCCACCGGTTACGGCACGCCGCTCGCCGAGGGCAAGGAGCACCGCCGGATCGACGGCGTGGACCACGTGCTGGAGTACCCGATCCACGCCGACCTCGCGCTGGTCCGCGCGGACCGGGCCGACGGCGCCGGCAACCTCGTGTACCGCAAGACGGCCCGCAACTTCGGGCCGGTCATGGCCGCCGCCGCGCGGCGCACCGTCGCCCAGGTGCGGGAGGTCGTGCCCACCGGGGCGCTCGACCCCGAGGCGGTGGTCACGCCCGGCATCTACGTGGACGCCGTCGTCGAGGTAGCTGCACCGCTCCCGGCGCGCACCACGGAGGCCCGCGCATGACGCACCTGCACGACGCGCGTCCCGCCGCGGCGACCGCCCCGTTGAGCAAGACGCAGATCGCCGCCCGGGTGGCCGCGGACATCGCGCCCGGGTCCTACGTCAACCTGGGCATCGGCCTGCCCACGCTGGTGGCCGACCACCTGGCCCCCGGCAGCGGGGTCACGCTGCACACCGAGAACGGCATGCTCGGCATGGGCCCCGCCCCCGACCCGGACGACGTGGACCCGGACCTGGTCAACGCGGGCAAGATCCCCGTCACCGAGCTGCCCGGGGCGTCCTACTTCCACCAGGCCGACTCGTTCGCCATGATGCGCGGCGGGCACATCGACGTCTGCGTGCTGGGCGCGTTCCAGGTCTCCGCCACCGGCGACCTCGCGAACTGGTCCACGGGCGAGCCGGGTGCCGTGCCCGCCGTCGGCGGCGCGATGGACCTCGCCGTCGGGGCCCGCCGCACGGTGGTGACCATGACCCTGCTCACCAAGGACGGCAGCCCCAAGCTCGTGGAGCGCTGCACGCTGCCGCTCACCGGCGTCGGCTGCGTCTCGCGCGTCTACACCGACCTCGCGGTGCTCGACGTCGGACCGGACGGAGCGCGCGTCGTCGAGACGTTCGGCACCACGCACGACGAGCTGGAAACCCTGCTCGGCCTGACCCTCGGAAGGACCTCGTGACCGGATCGATCGTGCCCGAGCGCACCTCCGTCGCCGTCGTGGGCGGGGGACCCGCCGGCCTGCTGCTGTCCCACCTGCTGCACACCTCCGGCATCGAGCACGTGGTGCTGGAGGCCCGCACGCGCGACGAGATCGAGCACACCCACCGCGCCGGCATCCTCGAGGCGTCGTCGGTGCAGGTGCTCGCCGACCACGGCCTGGACCGCGTGCTGCGCGAGGGCGACCGGCACGACGGCATCGTGCTGCGGTTCGACGGCGCCGACCACCGCATCGACCTCACCGGCCTGACCGGCCGCAGCGTGTGGCTCTACCCGCAGACCGCCGTCTTCACCGACCTTGCCGCACGCCGCACGGCCGACGGCGGCGACGTGCGCTGGGGCGCTACCGTCACCCGCGTGCTCGACCCGGACGGCGACCGCCCCGGGGTGCTCTGGACCGACGCCGACGGGGCGGAGCACGAGCTGCGCTGCGACGTGCTGGTGGGCGCCGACGGATCGCGCTCCACCCTGCGGCACACCCTGCCCGAGGCGCAGCGCCGCACGTTCACGCACGAGTACCCGTACGCGTGGTTCGGCGTCATCGTCGAGGCGCCGCGCAGCGCGCCCGAGCTGGTCTACACCGCCTCCGAGCACGGGTTCGCGCTGATCAGCCAGCGCACCGACACCCACCAGCGGATGTACTTCCAGTGCGACCCCGACGAGGACCCGGAGGGCTGGAGCGAGGACCGGATCTGGGCCGAGCTGCAGCGCCGCGTGGCCGGACCCGACGAGTTCCGCCTCGTCGAGGGGCCCGTGCGCGAGCGGTCCGTGCTGCGGTTCCGCTCCTCGGTGGTGGAGCCCGTGCGGCACGGCCGCATGCTGCTCGCGGGCGACGCCGCCCACACCGTGCCGCCCACGGGCGCCAAGGGGCTCAACCTGGCGCTCGCGGACGTGGTGGTGCTGCACGACGTGCTGGCCACCTGGTTCGCGACGCGGGACGACGCGGTGCTCGACGAGTACGGGCACCGCGTGGCGGAGCGGGTGTGGCGGGCGCAGCACTTCTCCGCGTGGATGAGCGCGATGCTGCACTCGCACCCGGGCGAGACGGGGTTCGCGGCCCGGCGGCGGCTGGCCGAGCTGCGCACGCTCGTGGCCTCGGAGTCGGGGCGGCGGTTCCTCGCCGAGGGGTACACCGGCTGGGGGCCGGTGCTGGGGACTGGTTCGAGCGGGACGTCGACAGCGATGTCGGGAGGGGTAGGACGATGACGGTGCAGGACACCGGCCCGGCGACCGCGCCGGACGCGGCGGCGGAGACGCAGGCGCAGCTCAGCGCCGAGATCGAGGCGGGTCACGCCGCGTACGCGGCCGGGCTGGAGCGGGGCGAGCCGCAGGAGCACGGGCCCCGCAAGAACTGGCCGCCGTACCGCAGCTCGCTGCTGCGGCACCCGACCAAGGACCTGCGCCACGCCGACCCGGAGACCATCGAGCTGTACTCGCCGGTGTTCGGCGAGCGCGACATCGGCCCGCTGGAGGCGGACCTGACCGTGCAGCGCGGCGGGGAGCCGATCGGCGAGCGGATCGTGGTGCGCGGGCGCGTGGTCGACGGCGAGGGGCGGCCCGTGCGCCGGCAGCTCGTCGAGGTGTGGCAGGCCAACGCGGCCGGCCGGTACGTGCACAAGCGCGACCAGCACCCGGCCCCGATCGACCCGAACTTCACCGGCATCGGCCGCATGCTGACCGACGACGACGGCTGGTACCGGTTCCAGACCATCAAGCCCGGCCCGTACCCGTGGAAGAACCACTTCAACGCGTGGCGCCCGGCGCACATCCACTTCTCGCTGTTCGGGCGCGAGATCACGCAGCGCATCGTCACGCAGATGTACTTCCCGGGCGACCCGCTGTTCGCGCTGGACCCGATCTACCAGTCCATCCAGGACCCGCGGGCCCGCGAGCGCCTGGTGGCGACGTACGACCACGACGTCTCCGAGCACGAGTGGGCCACCGGTTACCGGTGGGACATCGTGCTGACGGGGGCGCACCGCACCTGGACCGAGCCGGAGGACGGCGATGAGTGACGTGCTGCCCCAGCCGCTGCCCCCGACCCCCGGGCAGACCGTGGGCCCGTTCTTCGGGTTCGCGCTGCCATACGAACGCGGCAACGAGCTGGTGGAGGCGGGTACGCCGGGCGCCGTCCGACTGCACGGCACGGTGCGCGACGGTGCGGGCGACCCGGTGCCGGACGCGATGCTGGAGATCTGGCAGGCCGACCCGGCGGGCGGGGTGCCGGCGCGCAGCGGGTCGCTGCTGCGTGACGGTACGTTCACGGGCTGGGGCCGGGCCGAGACCGACCGTGAGGGCGGCTACTGGTTCCGGACGCTGACGCCGGGTGCCACCGAGGCGGGTCGTGCGCCGTTCTTCCACGTGACGCTGTTCGCGCGCGGCCTGCAGACCCGGCTGTTCACGCGGGCCTACCTGCCGGAGGGGGCCGGGCCGGCCACCGACCCGCTGCTCGCCTCGCTGGACGCGCGGGACCGGGCGACGCTGGTCACGGTGCGCGAGCCGGACGGCTCGCTGCGCTGGGACGTGCGGCTGCAGGGGGAAGGAGAGACGGTGTTCCTCACCTACGACGAGGGGGCCGGCGCGGGCAGGGACGGCGTCGGTGCGTGACGCCGGCCTGCTGTTCCCGGGTGCGGCCCGCGGCGACGGGGCCGGCGACCTGACCGACGACGGCGCGGTGCTGCGCGCGCTGCTACGGGCGGAGGTCGCGTGGGTGCGTGCGCAGGCGGCGACCGGGCTGGTGCCGGGTGTCACCGCGGACGCGGTCGCCGAGGCAGCCGGCCGACTGGCGGGCGGACCGCAGGGTGCCGACGCCCTGGCCCAGCGCGTCGCCGTGGCAGCCGCGGCGGGCGGCAACCCCGTGATCCCGCTGCTCGCCGCGCTGCGCGAGGCCGTGCCGGAGCACGCCTCGACGGTGCACGCCGGGCTGACCAGCCAGGACGTGCTCGACACGGCGCTCGTGCTGGTGCTGCGCGACGCGGCGGCGTCCGCGACCGCCGACCTCGGGCGGGCGTGTGCGGCCGCCGCGCGGCTGGCCCGCACCCACCGGGACGCCCCGGCGCTGGGCCGCACGCTCGCCCAGGCGGCCGTGCCCACCACGCTCGGCGCGCGGTTCGCGGGCTGGCTCGCGGGCCTGCACGCCGCTCGTGTCTTCCTGGCAGACGTCGGCGGCGTGCTGCCCCTCGCCTACGGCGGGGCGGCCGGCGAGCTGTCCGGCGTCGCGCGGCTCACCGACGACCCGTTCGCCCTCGTGGACGCCTGGGGCGCCGAGCTCGGCCTGCCCGTGCCGCCCGGCCCCTGGCACACGACCCGTACCCCGCTGACGCGTGCCGCGGCCGCGCTCGCCGAGACCTGCGCGGCGCTCGGGCACGTGGCGGGCGACGTGCTCCAGGGCACCCGCCCCGGCGTCGACGAGCTGCGCGAGCCCGCGGCGCCGGGCCGGGGCGCGTCGTCGGCCATGCCGCACAAGCGCAACCCCGTGCTGTCGGTGCTGCTGCGGCGGTCGGCGGTCGCGGCGCCGCACCTGGCCGCCACGGTCCAGACCGCGGCCGGGCTGGCCGCCGACGAGCGCCCCGACGGCGCCTGGCACGCCGAGTGGCCCGCGCTGCGCGACCTGGCCCGGCACGCCGTGGTCGCGGCCCGGCTGGGCGCCGAGCTCCTGGAGGGGCTCGAGGTCGACGCCGACGCCGCGGGCCGCACCCTGCGGGCCGCGCTGCCCGACGCGCACGGCGTCGGCCGGGCGCCCGCCGTCGTGGACCGCGTGCTGCGGGCGACGGGGTTCGCCGCGCCGGGGACGGCGGCGACCTACGCCGCGACCGGCACGGCGGCGACCGGCGCCGCGACCGGCACGGCGGCGCCCGGCGCCGCCGAGACCCGCACGGAGGACGCATGACCGCCGCCCCGACGCTCGGCGTCGTCCCGTTCGCCCTGACCGGCGCCGCCCGCCCGCTCCTGGTGCTGGGCCCGTCGCTCGGCACGAGCGTCACCGCGCTGTGGCAGGACGTGGTGCCGCTGCTGACCGACGTCGACGTCGTCGGCTGGGACCTGCCCGGGCACGGCACGGCACCCGAGCCGCGCCCCGCCGACCTCACGGGACTCACCGTCGCCGACCTGGCACGCGGCGTCCTCGACGTCGTCGAGCAGGTGCAGGCCGAGCGCGGCGACCCCGGCGCACCGTTCTGGTACGCGGGGGTGTCGGCGGGCGGCGCCGTCGGGCTGCACCTGCTGCTGGAGCAGCCCGAGCGGCTGCGCGGCGCGGCCCTGATCTGCACGTCCGCCCGCTTCGGCGACGCCCGGCCGTGGCTCGACCGCGCCCACCTCGTCGAGACGGCGGGCACCCCCACCCAGGTCGAGGGGTCGGCGCGGCGGTGGTTCGGGCCCGGGTTCGTCGAGCGGCGCCCCGAGACCGTGCTGCGCCTGCTCGGCAGCCTGCAGACCGCGGACCGGTTCGGGTACGGCGCCGTCTGCCGGGCGCTCGCGGAGTGGGACGCGCGCCCCCGGCTCGCGGCGACACCCGTCCCCATCGTCACGGTCGCGGGGGAGCACGACGCGCCCGCGCCGCCCGCCGCACTGGCTGAGATCGCGCGCGGCGTGGGTGCGGCGCGCAGCGAGGTGCTCGACGGCGTCGCACACCTCGCCCCCGCCGAGGCGCCCGAACGGGTGGCCGGTCTGGTGCGGGACCTGCTGACCACGGAGGTGACCCGATGAGCGAGCCCACGAACGCCGAGGACGGCCTGCGCGTGCGCCGCGAGGTGCTGGGCGACGCGCACGTGGACCGCGCGGCCGAACGCACGACGGAGTTCACCGCCGACTTCCAGGACCTCATCACCCGGTACGCGTGGGGCGAGATCTGGACCCGGCCCGGGCTGGACCGGCGCTCCCGCTCGATGATCACGCTCACGGCCCTGGTCGCAGGCGGCCACTGGGGCGAGCTCGCCATGCACGTGCGCGCCGCGCTGCGCAACGGCCTCACCGTGGACGAGCTGCGCGAGGTGCTGCTCCAGACCGCGATCTACTGCTCCGTGCCGAGCGCCAACCACGCGTTCGCCGTCGCGCAGGACGTACTGCGCGAGGAGGGACTGCTCTGAGCCGCACCGTCGCCCCGGGCGCGCTCGCGCTCGTCGGCGTGCTCCTGATCGCCGCCAACCTGCGCGCCCCCGTCACCGTCGTGGGCCCCGTGGCCGACGACGTCGCCGCCGACCTCGCCCTGACCGCCACCCAGGTCTCGCTCCTGGTGTCGCTGCCGCTGCTGTGCTTCGGCGTGTTCGCGATCGTCGCGCCGCGCCTCCTGACGCGCTGGGGCATCGAGGCCACCAGCGTGCTGGCGCTCACGGCGCTCGCGGCCGGCATCCTCGGCCGCTCCGTGCCCTGGCCGGGCGCGCTGTGGGTCGGCACCGTGCTGGTCGGCGCGGGCGTCGCGACCCTCAACGTCGCGCTGCCCGCCCTGGTCAAGCGCGACTTCCCGCACCGCGTCGGGCAGGTGACCGGCGCGTACTCGGCCACCCAGTCCGCCTTCGCCGCGGTGGCCGCCGTCGTGGCCGTGCCCCTGGCGGGGACGCAGCCGCAGGGCTGGCG
The DNA here is from genome assembly GCF_024171955.1 of Promicromonospora thailandica. GTDB lineage: Bacteria > Actinomycetota > Actinomycetes > Actinomycetales > Cellulomonadaceae > Promicromonospora > Promicromonospora thailandica. The sequence goes on from NZ_JAMTCS010000014.1 coordinate 149,574, forward strand.
TGTCGCGTTCGGGGCGTGGGTGGGGCTGACGCTCGTCGCGCTGGGGGTCATGACGTGGCGGTGGCGGGGTGCGCGCGCTCGTGCGCGCGCTGTGACCGCCGTGGTCACCCGGCGAGGCGGTCACCGGTCGCCCTGGCGCAGCGCGCTCGGCTGGCAGGTCGCGGGCTACATGGGTCTGCAGTCGACGTTCTTCTACGCCGTGGTCACGTGGTGGCCCTCGGTGGAGGCGGAGGCGGGCTTCACGCCCGCGGCCGCCGGCGCGCACCAGGGGCTGCTGCAGGTCATGGGCATCGCCGCGTCGCTGCTCGCCGGCCGGGTCATCGACCGCACGCGCGCCCACGGGCAGAGCGGCCTCGTGGTGCTGTTCTCCGGCATGTCGGCGGTCGCCGTCGTCGGCGAGCTGCTCGCACCCGGCTGGTGGACGCTCTGGATCGTGCTGCTCGGGCTGGGCACCGCGGCGTCGTTCGTCACGGCGCTGTCGTTCTCCGGCCTGCGGACCGTGAGTCCCGCGCAGGCCGCGGCGCTGTCGGGCATGGCGCAGGCGCTCGGGTACGGGCTGGCCGCGCTCGGCCCCGTGCTGCTGGGCGGCCTGCACGACGCGACGTCGAGCTGGACCGTGCCGCTGGTGGTGCTGCTGGTGCTCAAGGTGCCGGAGATCGTCGCGGGCGCCCTGGCGGGCCGCCGCCGGGTGATCGGCGGGCACCCGCCGCGCGAATCCCTTCGCGACTCCCCTCGTGATCCTCTTTGAGACCGAGGTTGCTTCGCTTTGAGAGCCCTCAAAGCGAAGCAACCTCGGTCTCGAAGAGGAGGGGGACGACGGCGGCCGTCCGCCTCGGTCGGTGCCGCGTCAGCCGCAGTTGCCCCAGCTGCCCGGGCGTCCGCCGGTCGCGACGTCACCGTTGAGCACGACCTCACCCTTGTACTTGACGCAGACGCCGGCCGCGTTGCTGATCCACGCCCCGCCCGCGTAGCTGTTGTACGAGGCCGAGGAGTCGAAGACGTTCCGGCCGTCCTGCAGCCACAGGTAGGCGCCGATACCGTCGGTCTTCGACCCGAGGAAGCTGCGGGTGATGACGCAGTTGGTGCCGCCGTTGGCCGACGAGTACCACAGCTCCACGCGGCCCACCTGGTTGCCGCCCGGCAGCCACAGTCCCGCCTGGTGGACGATCGAGCCGGAGCAGCTGGGGGAGACCCCCTGGGCGGCGACGGCGGGCGACGCGAACAGGACGGTGGAACAGATCGCGGCCATGACCGCGGCGACAGTACGAGACAAGCGCACGTGCATCCCCTTTGATCGGTGCTTCTTGGTCCGTTCTTGGTCTGTATCTGACCCAGTCCGATACGGTAGCGCCCCGACGCGCGGGGCTCGACCTCAGTGGTGGTCGTGGGCGACCTCGACCTCGCCCGTCAGGGCTGCGACCGGGTCGGCTCAGACCCAGCCCAGCAGACCGTTGAGCAGCAGCCCCACCAGCAGCGCCGCCGACAGGTAGGTGCGCACCAGGGTCTGCTCCGAGTCGGCCACGGCGCTCGCGGAGCCGAGCTCGCGGCCGGTGCGTCGTTCGAACCGGCTCAGCACCGGCATGACGAGCAGGCTCAGCGCGGCGAGCGCGATGCCCACGGAGCTGTGCTCCGGCTCAGGCAGCCCTGTCAGGGAGAGCGCGGCATCCACCATGACGTAGGCCGCCAGGCCGAGGAAGGACGCGGCGATGACGCGCAAGGCCGTCCGCTCGCGGGCCTCCGGATCGGGGGAGGCGAACTGCCAGACCACCGCGGCCGCCGACAGCACCTCCACCACCGAGTCGGGCCCGAACCCGACCAGCGCCGCCGACGACGCCGAAGCTCCCGCGGCGAGCGCCACCACCGCCTCGGCCGTGGTGTAGATGACGGTTGCGGCCACGACCCAGCGGATGCGCCGCCGCAGCACCACTACCCGGGCGGGCGCGACGGCGGTCATGCCTGCGCTCCCGGCGCGCAGCACAGGGGTACGTCGCCGCGCTCGTCCTGACAGGGGGCACCGTCGTCCGTGCGAGCACGGTGTCCAGGAGCGTACCGATGGCCCGGGTCGGGTGCGGGTCGGGCCGAGTTCGCGTGCGAGCTGCGCGGGATAGCCAGGCGCCTCGACGAGGCTCAGCAGGATCCGGGAGCGGGTGGGGTCGGCCATGGCACGGCCCAGCCGGTTCATCGCGTCGGGGCGCGAGGCATTGGTCAGCTTGTGCTGACCGTGCAGCCACGGGTGACGTGTCGCGGCGTGGTGCTCTCGGTCTGCGTGACGCCCGTCGGCACCACAGATGCCACCTAGCCTGGCGGCAGCCGCTCGGTGGTGGCGCGAATGTGCGCGCGTTCACCGTGGCGCCCGACGAGGCTGAGGTACTCGACGGGGCCTGCGGTGGTTGCGCCGAACCAGTGCGGCGTCCTGGTGTCGAACTCGACGGCTTCGCCGGCGGTGAGCCTGAGGTCGTGCTCGCCGAGCACGAGGCGGAGGGTGCCGTTGAGCACGTACGCCCAGTCGTGACCCTCGTGGGAGCGGAGCTCCGGGAGTGCATCGTCGCGGCCGGTGGGAAGGACGAACTTGTAGGCCTGGATCCCTCCGGGTCTGCGCGTGAGCGGGATGATGACCGAGCCGTCCTTGCACCCCATGGGGCGGAGGTCGATCCGAGGGTTTGCCGTCCGAGGTGCGTCGACGAGGGAGTCGAGCGTGACACCGTGGAAGCGGGCGAGGGGCAGCAGCTGCTCGAGAGTGGGACGACGCAGACCGGCCTCGAGGCGGGAGAGCGTGCTCACCGAGATGTGCGTCTCGCGGGAGAGCGCGGACAAGGTGACGTCCCGGCGCAGGCGCAGCTGCTTCAGCTTGCTGCCGACTGCGTCGAGCGTGCTGTCGTCGGTGGCGTCCATGCCTGCAGTTTTCCATTTGGCAACGATATTTGCTAGACCGGAACCGGTAGCCGAGAGTCGTAGCCGACGCTCGTCGCTACCCAGGAGGAGAACATGGTCGAGAAGCAGGGTACGGACACGGTGGACGTCGTGACCGTCGGTGGTGGAGCTGCCACCGAACCGGACGCGGCTCCTGCCGTCGTCACGGATCCCCGCAGCCGCCGCGCGATTCTGCTGACCGTCAGCATTGCGCTGATGGCGGTGGTGGCGTCCGTCTCAGGACTCAACGTCGCCCAGCCCCACCTGGCGGCGACGTTCGACGCCGCGCAGGGAACGGTGCTGTGGATCATCAACATCTACACGCTCACCCTGGCTGCACTCCTCCTCCCGCTCGGTGCGGCGGGTGACCGGTGGGGCCGCAGACCCGTCCTCGTGCTCGGGCTGGTGATCTTCGGCGTCGCCAACATCACTGCGGCCGTCGCTCCGACGGTCGAGCTCATGCTCGCCTCGCGTCTGCTTGCCGGTGCGGGAGCGGCCATGATCATGCCGGTCACGCTCTCGGTGATCACCTCGACGTTCCCCGGCGAGGCTCGATCGAGAGCCATCGGCGTCTGGACCGCCGTCGCTGGCGGCGGCGGCATCGTCGGCATGTACCTCTCCGCGCTGCTCGTCGACGTCGCGACGTGGCGCTGGCTGTTCGCCCTGCCCGTGGTGCTCACGGTCGTGGCGCTCGCCTCGTCCGTGACCGCCGTCCCGAACTCTCGCCAGCCGGCGAACGGGCGATACGACATTCTCGGTGCGGTCACCTCGGTGGTCGTCGCCGTCGGACTGACTTTCGCGCTGCACGAGGCACCCGCCCTCGGATGGGCCCATCCGGCGATCCTCGTGACCCTCGGTCTCGCTGTCGCGGCGACGGGTGCGTTCGTCGCCTGGGAACTGCACACGCCGGCCCCCCTGCTGGACGTGCGGGCCTTCCGCAGCCGTGGGCTGTCCAGCGGCTCGGTGCTGCTCCTCGTGCTCTTCGGCGTGCAGGCGGGGATCTCGTTGGTGCTCTACCCGTACTTCCAGGTCGTGCTCGGCTGGAGCGGCCTGGTCGCGACCCTGGGGCTGATGCCGCTGGCGCTGCTGATGATGGCGGCATCCGGGCTCGCTCCGAAGGCGTCCCTGCGCTTCGGGACGCGGACCACCATGGCAGCCGGCCTGGCCCTCGCGGGGACGGGCCTGGCGCTCATGGCACTGCTCGTCTCGGCCGACGGCGGGTACCTGACGGTCCTCCCCGGGCTGATCGTGCTCGGTCTGGGGACCGGGCTGGCGATGACCCCCTCCACCGAGGCGATCACGTCCGCGCTCCCGGACCGGCAGCAGGGTGTGGCGTCTGCGATCAACGACCTCACCCGCGAGCTCGGCGCAGCTCTGGGCATCGCACTCCTCGGCGGACTGCTCACCGCCGGCTACCAGTCAGCCATCGCCCCGCGGCTGGAGGGTCTACCCGGCCACCTGGCGCGCGCTGCGAACGAAGGCGTAGCCAACGCGTTCGTGGCCGGCCAGAGCGCGGGACCCTTCGCCGAGCGGCTGATGAGCGCTGCCGCGGACGCCTTCGTGACCGGGTGGCAGCAGGCCATGTGGGTCGGGGTCGCTCTCGCCGGAGCGCTCTTCGTCTTCGTACTCAGCAGGGCGCCCAGAACCGTGACGGCGCCGTCCGACAGCAGCACGGAAGGAACAGCATGACTGACATCGACCCGACGCCGATGACGGGCGCGATCGATCACGAGGCATGGCGCGCTGCCCGCTGGCTCGAGCTGAGCGGACCAGGTGGGAAGGCGTCCGTGGTCGCCAAGGCCATGGTGAGCGGCAGGGACCCGGTCACGATCCATGGTGTGCCTGGGCGCTGGGCGATCGACGCGGCAGGAGGTCTGACGGTCACGGCGGCCACAAGGGACGGCATCGTGGTCGACGGCACCGTGGCCGACGGAACCGTCGCGGTGCCGTCCGGCACGTCGTTCACCCTTCCTGGTGGCCTGACGGGGATGGTCGGCGGGGGAGCGGGATCCTACGGCGTGGTCGTCCAGGACCGCGCGGCCGTCGGGCGATCAGGCCTGGCGGGGGTCGACGCCTATGCCTACGACCCCGGCTGGGTCCTGCGCGGCGAGTATCGCGGAGCTCCCGACGGGCGCCGGGCCACTGTGGAGCGTCTGACGACGCCCCGCAGGACGGACCGTATGCCGGCACCTGCCGATCTGGCATTCACCGTCGGGGGCGTGGAGTACGTGCTCACGGTGGTCGAGGAGATCCCCGGGCAGGGCCTGGTCATCTTCACCGACGAGACCAGCGGCAACGGGACACCCGAGATCGGCCGTTGGCTGACTCTGCCGCTCGCAGCACCCGGGACGGCCGTCACGGTCGACCTCAACCGAGTGACGCTCTCGAACTATCACATCGCGCCACGCGTGTTCACGTGTCCGTTGTCCCCGGCCGGGAACCACCTGCCCTTCCGGCTCGAGGCGGGGGAGCGCGCACTCGTCTACCGCGAGCACCCGACCGCTGGGCGCTGACCGCACGACGACCACCCACCTACGACGAGAACGGACCGACCGATGGCACGTACGAAGGCGCAGATCGCCGCCAGCTACCTCCGGCACCTGGAGAACCGGGAATGGGCGCAGGCTCGAGCGCTGTGCACAGCAGGTGCGACTGTCTGGCACAGCGACGGAACGGGTGACTCCCCCATCGACCAGAACATCGACGGCATGAAAGAGCAGATCGGCTCGATCGCCTCGATGCGGTACGAGATCATCCGCCGGGTCAGCGATGCAGGCGGGCTGTTCCAGCAGCACGTCGTCCATGTCGAGACCGCAGACGGCGGGCGGGCGATCGTCCATGCCGCTGTCTACTTCGGTTTCGAGGGCGGGCTCGTCTCCAGGATCGAGGAGTACGCGAACGCTGTCCCGGTCACGCCTGCCCCGTGACCGCCTCCGCCCTGCCCGGCGACGTCGACCTGCCCGAGCGGCGCCGCCGTCCTCGAACACGGTCATGGCGCCACGGGGCAGAGCTCTGTCGCGACGTGCGTGCCCATGCCGAGGCCGGCTCCTGTGACGAGGGCGACACGGTCCACCGATACCCCGGGTTCAGCGCAGGGCCTGCGCACCGATGACGGACAGGACCTGCAGCTTCTCGTAGCTCTCGGTACCCGGGACCGCCGTGTAGACCATCAGGGAGTGGGCCTGGTCGGGGTCGACCAGGCGCTGGCAGCTCAGCTCGAGGGGTCCGACCTCGGGGTGGACGAAGTGCTTGACCTCGTGGGGCCGCAGGCCGATCTCGTGCTGGTCCCAGACCTGCCGGAACTCCTCGCTCTGCTCCAGGAGCAGGTCCGCCAGAGAGGCGGCACGCGAGCCCGGACCGCGCAGGGTGACCAGACCGCGCAGCCCGGCGGCGTACATCCGCGTCATGAAGGCGTGCTCCTCGGGCGCGTAGAGCCGGCGAGCCGCCGGGTCGGTGAACCACCGGTAGCCCGTGCTCCGGGCAGGACCGGTGTACCGCGTGGTGTCGCCGGTCAGGGCGACGCCCATGGGTGTCTGGCGCAGGGTCTCGCCCAGCTCTGTGACGATCTCCGCCGGTGTGTCCTCCAGGCGGTCGAGGACCCGCAGCAGACCGGGGCTGATGTGCTCGCTGGAGCTTCCCCGGGGCGGCGGGTTGTGCCCGGCGAGCCGGAACAGGTGGTCGCGCTCGTCGATCGTCAGGTGCAGGCCCTGGGCGATCGAGGCGAGCATCTGCGGGGAGGGCTGCGGGCCGCGCTGACGCTCCAGGCGGGAGTAGTAGTCGGTGGACATGTTGCACAGGACCGCCACCTCCTCGCGGCGCAGGCCCTGGGTCCTGCGGCGTTGGCCGCGGGGCATCCCGACGTCCTCCGGCTGGAGCGCCTCCCGACGGTTGCGGAGGAACTCCGCCAGGCCGCTTCGATCGATCACGACGTTCCTTCCCCCACGGTCGGCGTGCTGCAGATCGCCGCACCATGTCGTTTCTACCCGCTGCCGGGCTCCCCAGCCACGGCCTGTCGATCCCCCCATGGGGGACGGTCGGTTCCGACGGGACGAAGATCGGCGGATGGCCGGCGGACTCCGGCGTCGGAGGACCGTACTACGGCGCCTTCCGGTGCGAGTGCGGAGCAGGCCTGGAGGCGTTCGCGACCCTGGCGAGCACCGAGGTCGCGCAGACCGAACGGACGACCACCACGACGTACTACAGGCCCGCGGAGAAGGAGCCCCGTGAGGAGTGCTCGGAACCGACGGGGCTTGTCTTCGGCCGGTGGACGCATCTCCAGCTCTTCTCCTGCCCCGTCTCGTGGGACCACCCGATCCAGCGCTTCGAGATGTAGGCCGAAAGCTCGGTGGCGCGGGGGTCCCCTCCACGACCTGCCGTGTCGTAGTCCAGGGCTACGGTTCGGTGCATGGACCTGGAGACGTTCTGCCAACTGGTCGGCGAGGTCCGCGATCGGGCGGAGACGACGGACGTGGCGGACGATCCGAATACACCCGCCGCAAATGTCTGGACGCCCTTGCGATCCGCGATAGCACCACAACGCCCGGACCTCATGTTGCGACCCAGTCTCGACTAAGCCCTGCCTATGCGGGGTGGAGGCAACGGCTCCTCCCCGCGGGTAGCCAGCCACATTGTGTGCTCCCGACTGATCGCTTCCTCAGCATCCGCCACCGCCTGCGGCCAGTCCTCAGCGCTCACCCCGCGGAGAACATCTGCTTGAATGGCCAATTCACCTGCCGCCACCCTGTACGCGGAGGTCAGTTGGGAGTGTTGCTTGATCGCCAGCCAGGCGGCTCCTCCTGCAACGAACGCAGCGACGATGCCGGCGAAGTCGAACGGCTCGTCGCGACCTAGGGAAAGAGCAGCAGCTACGATTGCCAGCAACTCACCAAGAAGAAGTGCATAACGCCATGCTGTAGCACGGACCTCGTTCTTCCGGGCGTTGGACCAGTACCAGGCGCGCTGTTCTTCTGTCCTTTGTTCGAGATAAGCGTCTCTGCGTTCGGAGAATGGAGACCGACGGAGATCGAGCATGCTGTCTGTGAGCACCGCATCGCCAGGACCAACGTTGATTTGGTCCTTGCCACGTAGCAAGACTTCGCTGACTCGGGTTCGAAGCAGTGCCTCTGCTTCTTGTTCAGTGAGAGTCGGACCGAACGGCTCACCCTGGACAGCGAACCGCCATGCGAGTGTCTTGGTGGACTCGGCGACCGCGCGTCCGGCGTACCAGTCGCGTTCGGGCTGAAATCGGATTAAAGCTAACTCGGCTAGTGCGGCTAGTACGAACGCGAAAAGTACTATAAGGCCGGAGAAGTCGAAATTTCCGACGGCGATGCCCAGAGCCGCGGCGAGCGTTGCGATCAGAAGGGCAACTAGTCGGGAGGCGCTTAGCCGGACGTACGCTGTTTGTCCGCGCCCTGACGCTTCGTTTGCCGCATCGTGAATAACGGGCAAGGTGATTTCCCCTGGCCCTCGGGAGTTGTCGGGGCTGCTCATCGCGTGCATGTACTCATCGTGTTGGTGGGCATCGACCTGCCGCGGCTCGTCGCTGCGATCGCTCGCTCGATGGCATCGTCAAACTGATTGACATCGGCTGGAGTGTTCCAGTCGAGAATCTCCGCGCCGTACTTCGTCAACCCTTCGGGGACTGGGGCGTCGGGATCGATACGAATGCCAATGATGCCCTTTCCCTGTTCTTTGCTCCACTGGATCTCTTTCTCGACCCACTCGCTTTGGGAGGTCTCCTTCCCGATGAGAACGATCGTCGCCGATGACCCTTTGATCCGCTCCTTGATCTTTCGGCTGATGTAATCAGCATCCTGGCTCTTCACCGGGTCGAGCAGGTGCCGCCCCGTGAAGTCAACGTTGACGTTCTTGTTGTACGTCATTAGGTTCAAGCCGCGGGCTTTCATCTGATCGGCATGCTGATAACTGATAAAGACTCGACGGGTCATGCGCCCTCCTCGGCGGGAGCGAGCGTTGCCATCTGCTTGCACAACGGACACTTCTTCAGCAGTGCGCCGCTCTTGATGACATATCCGCACTCTCGGCATCGCCACTTGCGGTTCCTGGAACTGTTGGGCACCCTCGAGAACTCAGCGTCGGTCTGGTAGTACTCAGGGGCGTCTGCCCAGCTAAATCCAGCCTCCCGTCCCCACGACGGATACGCGTAGCCCGATCGAGCACGCGCGAACGCTTCGACTCGCTCGACTTCGCCTAAGTATTCGGCCGTGCGGTCAGGGTGCTCGTCGCATATCCGGCGAAGAGTCGCCACAGTCTCAGCATCGATCGGTTTCATCGTGCGGAACTGTGTAGAACAGATCGCTGCTAACGGCTCTGCCAGATCGCTCGCGAGGATGGGGTCTATGAAGTGCAACTTGTCGGCAGCGAGGGCGTAGTCACGATTGACCGCACCCTGGGTGCCTTCCGTATACCAGCCAACGTGGTAGTACCCGGAGATCACTCTCCCCTGGTGCGGCTTGCGTGTCGTGAGGAAGAAGATGGTGGCCGCGCCATCGAGAACGATCCGATTTCGCATGGACGGCTCGCAGGTGGAGAACAGACCGTACGTTCCGGTCTCGATGTTTGGGTCGCTCTTGTTGTCCGCAGGTCGGGTGATCTCGCGAACTGGCCATCGGGCGAGGGGCTCTGAGAAGTAGACAGACAGGTAGCCGCGGCCAGCATCGGGGAGCTCGCGCCACGGTTCGCCGAGGCGACGCGCCGCTGCGCCTCCCTCGTGATCCCAGTCCTGTCGCATAGCTTGATGCTAGGGGTGACCCCTGACACATCCCGGTAGCCACACTGGGCGGAGCGAAGGAGCTGGTGATGGCCAAGACTGATCTCACCATCCGCCGCGGTGCGGTCATCGTGTTCGAGGGGCTCGATCAGACTGGTAAGTCGACTCAGTTGAACCGACTCCGCGGCTCGCTCGACGCGGAGTCCACGGTGTTCGCCCACATGCCAAGCGGCTTCACTGTGTTCACGGAGCGTGTGTACAGCGCGCTGGAGGGCGAGACCCCTGACGAGAAACCCACATCAGGCCTCGCCCAGCAGTTAGCGCACCTCGCGTGCCATGCGGAGTCTGTGCCCGATCTCAAGCGAGCTGCGGAGACGCGATCTTTGATTCTGGATCGTTGGTGGTGGTCCACCCTCGCTTACGGCTGGTACGGCGGATCAGTCAAGCAGTCAGGACTCCCTGAGTCGAGCTTCAAGGAACTCATTGAGGCGATCTGGTCACCGATCAATCCGTCTATCGTGTTCGTTTTCCTCGAACCCCACCACCTCGACCCGAACAACGCTCCGGGCGTACAAGACGGCTATCAAGCACTTTTGAACGAATACTCCGAGTCCGCGGTTGTCGTCCCGATAGCGAACGAAGAAGAGACACACTCGTTTGTTACTGAGGCGCTTCTGAATCGCGGACTGGCTGCCCGAGTTCAGAATCGATGAGGCGCTGTGGCCGTATATCGAGATGTGGAGCAGGCGTTCTTAGCCGAGTTGCATGCCGTTGTTGAATCTGGAGACCCTGTAAAGGTCCGCGGAGAGCGGACCCGGGAACTGCGGGCGCGACTCATCGAGGTGTCTGACGTTCGGTCTCGCCACGTTGTACTCCCCCACCGAAACAACAACGTTTTTGCCTCGATAGCAGAGAGCATGTGGGTCTTGGCGGGGCGCAACGACTTGAACTTTCTCAGCGCCTACCTAGAGCGCGCGGTCAACTTCTCGGATGATGGCCTGACATGGCGCGCTGGGTACGGCCTCCGGCTCCGAAACTGGAACGGCGTGGATCAACTCGCGGAGATTGTGCAGATTCTCCGGAAAGACCCGCTCTCGCGCCGTGCCGTCGCGAGCATCTACGATCCCGATCGCGACTTCGTCGAGAGTCGAGATATCCCATGCAACAACTGGCTTCACTTCCTCATGAGAGACGGGTATCTCCACCTCCACGTGGCGGCCCGCAGCACTGACATATGGTGGGGATTCTCAGGCATCAACGCCTTCGAGTGGACGCTGCTGCTTGAGGTGATGTCGCGGTGGCTCCGATGTATGCCTGGGCGGCTGGTCTTTTTTAGTTCTTCCCTACATCTCTATGAGCGTCACCTCGACCGGGCTTTGCGGCTTCTAGCCAGTCAACCTAGCCCGGCACCGACCGGCGCGACAGAGCAGCCGAAATTCGACACAGATTGGGAGGATGCCCCCGCGGCGTGGTCAGAGTGGATGCGCCTGGAGGCCGGCATCCGCTCTGGCCAAGACCTCTCGGCACTCGACTGCAACCTCGCCGACCCGCTCCTGCTCGCATACATTCGAATGATCGATCTATATTGGTCCGCGCAGAGTGGAGCCGAACCTGGGGTCCTAGACGACAAGCTAGTTGAACTTGGAGACAGCCGGCTTACTGCCGCCGCGCGCGAGTATCTCGAACGAACTCAACGGTTGCAGCACTGAGCCCGACGCGCTAAGTAACTGATGCGAGCGCGCTCGAACGGCCGGCCACCCGCTGGTTGATGCCCCACTTTGGGGGGAAGAACGGCCTTGCTGGCGGGCCCTGCGGTGTGAACTGCTGTTTTATCCTGTTGCGGCTTCCGACTCCACGCACATTGGGGTGCTTTACTCGAGCGTACTTGTCAGTTTCGCAAAACAGGTTCTGGCAGTCAATAAGCGTCAAAGCCCGGCCAAAAAGGTCGTCAAACTCGATGCCTTGATCTTCGAACTGCGCGTCTTGTGTGTCGACCATCCACCGGATGATGTCTTCGTGGGACACACCATTGAGCTGCGGGAAGCACTTCGCGATGCCGCTTCGCGCGCCCGGCCCAGGCACAACAAAATCGTTCTCATTAAAGTCGATCACCGAGGTGTAGTTAAGGTCGATCGCCAGTTGATAAGAGAGGAATGGACCAAGTGAAGGAAAAGTCGAAATCGTCTCAAAGACCTGGCTAAGGGACCTAGCGTGCCCGATTTGCGAGGAAACCCCGGAACGCATCATGTGGTCGGCCAACAGCAGATGGTTTCGGTGTTTCCGGACTGCACCGAACGGCGGGGGTGGGACGATATACGCCGCAGAGTAAACTCTGTCGCCGTTAGCAATTCTTGCGTCAAGAACCTTGCTGTAGGCATCGACATCGAAAGTTGATGTTGTGATCTGGCCGAATCTTGATTCCAGCGCGTCCCATGTCGATGGCTTGTTGAAGAAGCGAAATAGCAGAACGCGCAAGATGAGATTTTCCGGGTCCTGGGGACCCTCGTAGGCGATACGTATCAGATCCTGTGACACGCGGTCGGCGGCGCGGTAGGCGTTAGTGAAGCGATACTTCGATAGGACTGCGTCATTGGTCCACGGGCCAGGTTCGCCACGTAACCTCGCGTGATACACGTGCTGCCGTTCGGCCGCGAAGCGCCAGTAGGACGAAAGCACCTCTGAAACGCCGACGTCGCGTCGACCAACTCTCACGCGCCGCATCAGGCCCTCCTGTCGGTGCTTACCTCCGGCTCCCACGTGTGTCTAGGTTGTCATGAGGGGGCCGGCAATGCCCGGAGACGCGCCACCGTCGCGGGTGGTTCAGGCATGCGTTCTTCGCGAGCGAGCGGTTCGGCCGACCATGAGTAGGAGGGTGACTGGTCTGATCCAGAGCAACTCGAAGGCGTTCCAGACGAACAGCAGGACCAGCAGGTAGAGCCATCCGGGGCCGCCGTCGTTGACGATCGTGGTGCAGATCGCGGCAGCGTAGAGGTAGGGCACGGCCAGGAGCATCGCGGGGACACTCCACTTGAGGCCGCACCGGGTGCGGATGGTGTTGAGTAGCAGGTTGGTGGGTGCGTGGCGGAGTACGCCGTAGCCTCGTGGGCTGAGTGCCAAAGATGTGCGGAGCATCGCGGGTCTCTTTTTCCTCGTTATAGCGCGACGGTGTTCCGTCCTGAAGGCGGCTATGAACCGAGGGCACTCGAAGGGGCTGTCCCGCGGGACCCACGTAGCTAGAAAACCTGCATCATGATCGAGTCTGCGAGCGTGCTCTGACAGAGGGAACCCCCTCGACGGTGAGCAAGCGTGTACCTCGTCGGTGACCTTGGAGCGAAAGGGCACCGATCATGGCGACACTGGCGGAGCAGGTACAGGGTGAGCGGATGGCGCGGGTGGGCCTTCGCCCCGAAAAGAGGACACGTCTTCGTGTGGTCATGCGGCGGGCTGCAGCGCAGCTGCCAGGACGCTCCTTTCGTCGTCGGCCGAACTCTGGTTGCCCAGGCGCTGCCGACGACGCCCGTACCTCCGACACCCTCGTGCCGGAACAGGTAGCTGGCTATCTCGCGAAGTACGCCACCAAGAGCACGAACGTCGACCCGGCCTCGCCGCGCCCGCACCTGTCCAGGCTCACCCGTGAGTGCCGGCGCCTGGCCGACCGTGCCGCCACCGCCTGCCGGCCTGCCGGCTACGAGCCCGAAGAGGACGAAGACGGGTGCGTGTGTGGCCAGTGCATCGAGTCGCCGTACCGGCTGCTGGCCAAGTGGGCGCACATGCTCGGCTTCCGTGGTCACTTCTCGACCAAGAGCCGGCGCTACTCCGTCACGCTCGGCCGGCTGCGTGCTGCTCGTGTTCGGTTCGCTCGTCTGGCTGCTGAGGCGCAGCGCGCCGGCGAACCGCTCGACGTGACCGACCTGGAACGCAGGCTGCTGGCCGACGACGAAGAGACAACCCTCGTGGTCGACGGCTCGTGGACCTACGCCGGCACCGGCTGGTCGACCAACGGCGAGAAGGAGCTCGCTGAGGCTGCTGCCGCTCGTGCCCGCGAGTACGCGAAGTGGAAGGCGGCTCAGAACTACCCGGCCCGTACGGCCTGACGACAACACGGTGTGGTGGATGTGGAAGGGGAAAGACCATGGATGCCTCAGACATCTCTGACCTGCTGACCACGGAAGAGGTCGCAGAGCGGTTCCGGGTGAACCCGTCGACGGTGCGACGGTGGCGGCTCGACGGCGTGGGTCCGCGTCACGTCCGGATCGGCAGCGTCTACCGCTACCCGCTCGCCCTGCTCAACGAGTGGGTCAGGAAGAACCTCGCTGAGACCGGCCCGTCGCGTGCCGAGGTGGCGTCATGACCACGGCGAAGAAGAAACAGCCCGTGCCGCCGCTCGGTGCTGTCGTCCACGGCACGGTGGAGGCCCGGCAGGGTGCACGGCTCGGCACCCGCTACCTGGCGCGTGCGCGCTGGACTCACCCCGCCACGCACAAGCGCGAGACCGCATCGGCCACCTTCGGGAGCGATGTCGAGGCGCATGCGTGGCTGGATGAGCAACGGTCGATCGCGCGGACCGGTCAGAATCCCGGCCAGACGTTGGAGGACTACATTGCCGGCCTCGGGGAGCGCTGGGCGCGTTCGATCGACCGGACCTCGACCTTCGACCCCTACGCGGCGGGTTTGAAGCTCCGCGTCATTCCCGAGCTCGGGCACCTTCCGGTCGGGATGATCACGGCCGGCCTGATCGATCGCGCCATCGATCGATGGGAGAAGACCTCCGGTCACTCGACGGTGAAGAACACGGTTGCGGCCCTGGTCCACGTCCTGGATGACGCGGTGCGGGATGGTCTGTTGCCGAGGAATCCGGCCAAGGATCGTGCTCGGCGCAAGCAACCGGGCCAGGTCAAGGACGGGTCCGACGTCAACCCGCGTGAACTGGCGCTACCGGACGTGGCGACGCTCAACAAGCTCGTTGCCGCCGTCGTGGAAGCGGGCGGAGACCAGTGCTGGGGTGACATGGTGCTGCTGCTGGCGACCACGGGAATGCGGATCAGTGAGGTGTCCGGGCTCGTCGTCGGTGACGTCGACCTCAAGGCCGGCCTGATCTACGTTCGCCGGCAGAAGTACCCGGGTCGCGGTGGCCTGATCGTGAAGTCCACCAAGGGCCGGCGCAATCGTGTCGTTCCGATCATCGAGCCGGCCCGCAAGACGCTCGAACGCCTGACGCCTGTTGGTCGGCCTGACGACTCGCCCCTGATCAAGGGTCCGCGTGGTGGGACGATCACGACGGCGACGCTCCGTGACGCCACCAACTGGGACAAGCTCGTGAAGGATCTCGGCATCGCCGGCCTCGTCCGGCACGGTCTCCGGCACACGGCGCTTACTTGGATGGCTGACAGTGGCGTCCAGCTCCACGTGCTCCAGCGGGTGGCCGGCCACCAGGACCCGGCCATGACTGCCCGCTACCTGCACCCGGATCACCGAGCGCTGATCGATGCCGGCGCGAGGTTCGGGGCCTGGTGGTCACAAAGTGGCCACAAGAAGGGGCCAGGAGAGGGCGACGAAGATGCCGCCGAGACGGCATGAAAAACGCCCCTCACCTGCGTGAACAGGTGAGGGGCGATCTGTCGGGCTGACAGGATTTGAACCTGCGACCCCTTGACCCCCAGTCAAGTGCGCTACCAAGCTGCGCCACAGCCCGCGGTGTTCTTGAGCATGCCCAAGGCTACCGGTTCGACCCCTTGGGGCCGACGGAAATACTACCCCACTTGAGGGGCTGTGCCCGACCAGCGACCAGGTCGGGTCGTGACGGTGCGGACCGTGCTCGGGATTCCACGGCGGCGGTGCGGTGTTAAACCGGCGCGAGACCACCACATCACGAGGGAGCCGCCATGGAGCAGCAGCCGGACCGTCCGCTGGACGAGCTCGTCGGGCAGATCCCGGAGGGCTGGTCCCGGGTGCAGCTCTCCGGCGAGAGCTGGGGCGTGACGCGTACGACGCGCGCCAACGGCAAGGTCGTTACCGTCTCGGCCGAACGTCTCGGGGGCGCCGAGCGGCTCAGCGCGAACGTCTGGATCACGACGGACGGGCCGCTGCTGCGGCCGTGCGAGGTGCCTGCCGACGCGGTCCTCGACTTCCTCCGGTCGGCGGCAGGGGAGTACGGCACCTGACGGAGCCGGCGGGCGATCGACGATCTGCTGTCACAGATCGGGGGGCTGTCCGGTCGACCGGCTGACGGTGCGGTGTGTCGGATCAGCGAGGAGTCGCCGCCATGAGTTTCGTACGGGGGTCGAGCGGCCCGCCGAGGGGGTTGACGGGCCTGCCCAGGCCGGTCGCCGCGGTGGTCGGCGGGGGTGGCGTGTACGGCGCCACGCAGGTCGGTGTCGGCTACGCGCTCGAGCAGCACGGGTTCGTGCCCGACCTGATCGTGGGCACGTCCGTCGGCGCGTTCAACGGTGCCGTGGCCGCCGCGCACCCGGGCAGCGCCGCCCGGTCGCTGGCGCTGACGTGGACGGGGCTGCGCCGTCGCGAGGTCTTCCCGTTCGGCCTGCGGACGTTCCGGGCCGGCCTGTTCGCCGACGCCGGGCTGCGCCGGCTGATCCGGCGGGCCGGGCTGCCGGGGAGGGTCGAGGACCTGCCGGTCCCTTTCGTCGCGGTCGCCACGGACCTGGCCACCGGCGAGCAGGTGCTGCTGGACCACGGTGACCTGGAGTCGGCGCTGCTGGCCAGCGCCGCCATCCCCGGGGTGCTGCCGCCGGTGGAGTGGGACGGCCGGACCCTGATCGACGGCGGCGCCGTCGCCCACGCCCCGGTCCTCGCCGCCCGGGAGGCCGGGGCCGCGAGCGTCGTGGTCCTGGTGACGGGACGCGAGGCCCTGCCGCTGCGCACCACCGCCCTGCCGCGGCGGGCGGAGGCCGTCGCGGCCCGGGCCGGGCTGCTGATGATGCACCAGCAGATCGAGCGCGACCTGCGCGAGGTGGCACGGGAGATCCCGACCGTGGTGCTGCCCACGGGGGTGGTGGCCTGGCCCGCGCTGTGGGACTTCAGCCACTCCCGGCGGCTGATCGACGCCGCGCTGGTGTCGGCGAGCCGGTTCCTCGACGAGCTGGTCGTCACGGGCCCGGGCCTGTACCGGCGCGAGCCGGTCGCGGCGGTGCCCGGCGAGGCCGGCGAGGCCGGCGCGCGGAGCGGGGTGTCCCGATGAGCACGGTGGCGTTCCTGAACATCGGCATGCACGGGTACGTCAACCCGACGCTGCCGGTGGTGGCCGAGCTGGTGCGCCGGGGGCACTCGGTGAGCTATCACACGACCCCGGCGTTCGCGGCGCAGGTCGAGGCCGCGGGTGCCCGGGTGCACCTGTATCCCGGGGACCTGCCGCTGCCGGACCCGCCGATCCCGCTCGCGATGGTGGCGGGTCTGGCGCGCGCCGCGGTGGACCTGCTGCCCGCGGTGCTCACGGACCTGCGGGCCGACCGGCCGGACCTGGTGGTGCACGGTGCGGCCTGCCCGTGGGGCGCCGTCGCCGCCCGGGAGCTCGGGGTGCCTGCCGCGGCGACGTTCACGACGTTCGCGTTCAACCGCCAGATCCCCAGCCCCGCCCGGGCCTCCCGGGAGCTGCTGTGGTCCGCCGCGGCCCATCCGGGCATCGCCCGGAGCTATGCGCGGTCCCGCTGGGCGCTGCACCGCCGCTACGCGGTCGGTGGGCTGCCCGTGACCGATCTGATGGACGTGCGCGAGCCGCTCAACCTGGTCTTCACCTCCCGCTCGTTCCAGCCGGGCGCCGACGCCTTCGACCCGTCCTTCCGCTTCGTCGGGGCGAGCGTCGGCTCCCGTCTGCCCGATCCCGCGTTCGCGGCCGACCGGCTCACCGACCCCGTGCTGTACGCGTCGCTGGGCACGGTGTTCGACGCCGGGCCTCGCCTGCTGCGTGCCTTCGCCACGGGGCTGGCGCCGCTGGGCGGCACCGTCGTCGTCTCCACCGGGAACACCGACCCGGCCGACCTCGGGACGCTGCCGGACAACGTGCTCGCCCGCCGGTCGGTGCCTCAGCTCCAGGTGCTGGAACGGGCCGCGCTCTTCGTCACCCATGGTGGCATGAACAGCGTCAACGAGGCCCTGCTGGCCGGCGTGCCGGCCCTCGTGGTGCCGCAGGGCGCCGACCAGCCGCTCGTGGCCCGGCGGGTGGCGGAGCTCGGCGCGGGGCTCGTGCTCGACACCGCGGACGTGACCCCCGGGACGGTGCACGCCCTGGCCCGGCGGCTGCTCGACGAGCCCGGCTTCGGCGCGGCGGCCGCCGCCCAGCGGGCCGCGCAGGAGGAGGCCGGCGGCCCGGGCCGGGCGGTGGACGAGCTCGAGCGCTACCTCGCCCTGACCGGCGCGGGCACGAGCCCCGGACGGGAGGGGTAGCGGCGTGCCGACCGTCGTCGTCGTCCTGCTGGTCCTCGCCGGGCTGTCCGAGAGTGCCGGCCGGGTGCTGCCCCTCGTGGCCCGCCGCCCCCGGCTCTCGCCCCGGTTCCTCGCCCTGCTCATGACGACGGGAACCGTCGTCGAGGGAACGGTCATCGCCCTGTGGCCCCTGACCGCCTGGACCCTCGCCGAGCTGGTGCGCGGCCCGCTGCCCGGGCCGGCCCTGGCCTGGACGCCCGCCCTGCTCGCGCCGATGCTGCTGGCCGCGGTGCTCGCGTTCCCGCTGCTCGGGCCGGCGCTGCACCTGCTGCTCGTCGCCGGGGTCGGGGCGGGTCTGGCCGCCCGGCTGGTTACCGCGTCCGGGCTCGGCTGGTGGGCGGCCGCGGTGTGCGTCGCCGGGGCGGGGCTGGGGCTCGCCGCCGTCGTCCAGGTGGTGCGGCACGTGACCGCCCGGCTGATGGCCGGTGCGCGGGAGGTGCCGGCATGAGCGAGCTGCTCCTCCTGCTCGTGCTGCTCACGATCGGCCCGTTCCTGCTCGCCGAGGGCCTGCTCGCCCGCTACGAGCTGATGGTCTACGCGGTGGGCTGGCGTGCCCAGGTGCCGCTGCTCCCGGCCAACGTGCCCTACGCCCGGGGCGCCGGACCGGACCGCCCGCCGGACGCCTACCTGGTCTACCTCGACGGGATCGGCAAGCGCCGGTTCACCGACACGCGCGACGGCGGTCAGCTGGTCCAGGCGATCATCGCCGGGGCGCCCGAGCTGAGGGTGCTGGGCCAGGTGCAGCCGTACTCCCCGCTGGCCGACCCCCTGGTGGGGCGGCCGGTGTGGGACTGGCTGCGGCGGCACCTCGGCATCACGCTGTTCCTGCACAACGTGATGCAGATCTTCGTGGCGGCCGACCGCCGCTACCGCCCGCTGTACAACCGCGCGGTGGGCGGCCAGATCGCCGAGCAGCTCCGGCTGGCCGGGTACGAGCCCGGCAGCGGCATCCCGGTGGTGCTGCTCGGCTACAGCGGTGGCGCCCAGGTGGCCCTCGGCGCCGTCGAGGAGCTCTACACCCAGCTGCGTGCCCCGGTCTGGCCGATCACGCTGGGCGGGTTCCACAACGGCGCCAACGACCTGACGCACGCGGCGGGGCTGCACCGGCTCACCAGCTCGAACGACTGGATCGAGCAGGTCAGCACCTGGCTGTTCCCGGAGCGCTGGCGGCTGCTGCGCCGCAGCCCGTGGAACCGTGCGCTGGCAGCGGGCAAGGTTAGCGTGCACCGGCTCGACCCGGTCACCCACATCGGGCCCCTGAGCTACATCAGCCCGACGGCGCGGTTCGACGACGGGCGCAGCTACCTGGACCGCACCACCGACACGGTCATCGCGATCATCCGCCAGGAGTGCCGGGCGGCCCGCGACTGACGGGCGCGTGCCGGTTCCGGACGGCACGCACCGCTCGCGACCTCTCTCCTCCTGCCGGGTATTCTGCACGGGGAGAGAGGATCGCGATGACGAGATCCGGTTCCGGTTCGGAACTCCTCGGCCGGGAGAGCGAGCGCCGTGCGCTCGACGAGCTCCTGACAGCGGTCCGGACCGGGCGTAGCGCAACCCTCGTGCTGCGGGGCGAGGCGGGGATCGGGAAGACCGAGCTGCTCCGGTACGTCCGAGGGCACGCCTCGGACTGTCGTGTCGTGAGCGCCGCCGGCGTCCAGTCCGAGATGGAGATCTCGTACGCCGGCCTGCACCAGCTCTGCCGCCCTCTGCTGACCGGCCTCGACCGGCTGCCCGGGCCCAGCGTGACGCGCTCGCGACGACGTTCGGTCTGCGCGGTGGTGATGCGCCCGACCGGTTCCTGGTGGGCCTGGCCGCGCTGAGCCTGCTCGCCGAAGCCGGCGAGAACCGGCCACTGGTGTGCCTGGTCGACGACGCGCAGTGGCTGGACCAGGCGTCGGCCCTGACGCTGGAGTTCGTCGCCCGCCGGCTGCTGGCGGAGTCGGTCCTGATCGTCTTCGCCGTCCGCACGCCCAGCCCGGGCGAACCTCTTGCCGGTCTCCCGGAGCTGCTCGTGACGGGCCTGAGCGAGCTCGACTCGCGAACGCTCCTGGACCGCGTCGTCATCGGGCCGCTGGACGACCAGGTGCGCGAACGCGTCGTGGCCGAGGCCCACGGCAACCCGCTGGCACTGCTCGAGCTACCTCGCGGGCGGGACGCGGCCCAGATCGCCGGTTTCGGGCGCCCCGACGCGCAGCCCCTGGCGGGCGAGATCGAGGAGGGCTTC
Source organism: Promicromonospora thailandica (assembly GCF_024171955.1). Classification (GTDB taxonomy): domain Bacteria; phylum Actinomycetota; class Actinomycetes; order Actinomycetales; family Cellulomonadaceae; genus Promicromonospora; species Promicromonospora thailandica. Next base: position 169,880 of record NZ_JAMTCS010000014.1, read on the forward strand.
CTCCGGCGCGTCGAGGCGCTCCCGGTCGAGGCGCGACGTCTGCTGGTCACCGCCGCTGCCGAGCCTGTCGGCGACGGGATGCTGCTGCGCCGGGCAGCCGAGCGGCTGGGCATCGCGGTCGACACCGCCGTGTCGCACGTCGAGGCGTCGGAGCTCATCACGATCGGCGCGCGGATCCGGTTCCGGCACCCGTTGGTGCGTTCGGCGGCGTACCGGGCGGCGGGTGCCCACGCCCTCCGGGAAGTGCACCAGGCGCTGGCCGAGGTGACCGACGGCCGGAGCGATCCGGACCGGCGCGCGTGGCACCTGGCGTGCGCGGCCCAGGGGCCCGACGACGCGGTCGCGGACGAGCTCGAGCGCTCGGCCGGCCGGGCACAGGCGCGCGGGGGAGTCGCCGCGGCGGCCGCGCTGCTCCGGAGCGCCGCGGAGCTCACAGGGGATCCGGCCCGGCGCGCGCGGCGCACGGTGGACGCGGCACAGGCGACGGTGCACGCCGGCGCGTTCGGGCCGGCGACGACGCTCCTGGCCCGAGCGGAGTCCGGACCGCTCGACGAGTTCCTGCGTGCGCGCGTCAACGTGCTGCAGGCCCAGATCGCCTTCGCCGTGGGCCGCGGCAAGGAGGCGCCACCGCTCCTGCTCGCGGCGGCCCGTCGCCTGGAGCGGTTCGACGTCGCGCTCGCCCGCGAGACCCACCTGGAGGCGGTCTCGGCGGTGATCTTCGCCGGCCACCTGGCGCACGAACCCGGCTGGCGGGAGGTGGGCGAGGTCGCGCGTGCGGCGCCGCCGGCGCCCCGGCCGCGCGCCTCCGACCTGCTCCTGGACGCGCTGGCCGTCCGCCTCACGGACGGCTACTCCGTCTCCGCGCCGATGATCGAGCGGGTCCTCGACGTCTTCAGCCACGAGAGCGTCCCGGTCCGGGAGGCGATGCGCTGGCTCCTGCTGGCGGGGGTCGTCGCGGCGGACCTGTGGGACCTCGAACGGTGGCGGACGGTCGCCACCCGGCACGTGACGATCACCCGCGAGAGCGGCGCGCTCAGCGACCTCCCGCTCGCCCTCGACTCCTGCGCCGTGGTGCACGTGTTCGCGGGGGAGCTGGCGGCCGCGGCCTCGGTGATCGACGAGGTCCGGACCGTCAGTGGCGCGATCGGGGCCTACCAGCCTCCGTTCGGGGAGCTCGCGCTGGCCGCCGTCCGGGGCCGCGAGCGCGAGGCGCGCACCCTGATCGACCGCACGATCAGCGGGTCCACGCTGTACGGCCAGGGACTCGGTGTGACCGTCGCGCACAGCCACCACGCGGTGCTGTGCAACGGCCTCGCCAAGTATGCGGAGGCGGCCGCCGCCGCCCAGGCCGCGGCCCGGCACCAGGAGGAGTTCGGGGCGCCCCGGTGGGCCCTGACCGAACTGGTCGAGGCGGCGGCCCGGAGCGGTGCCCGGACGCTGGCGCACGACGCCCTCGAGCAGCTCTCGGAGACGACCCGGGCCAGCGGCACCGACTGGGCGCTCGGGGCCGAGGCGCGCTCGCGTGCGCTCCTGACCGACGGCGTCGCCGCGGAAGACCTGTACCGCGAGGCGATCGAGCGGCTCGGCCGCACCCGGGTCCGCGTCGAGCTGGCCCGCGCGCGCCTCCTGTACGGCGAGTGGCTGCGCCGCGAGAACCGTCGCCTTGACGCCCGCGAGCAGCTGGGCACGGCGTACGAGACGCTCACCCAGGTCGGGGCCGAGGCGTTCAGCGGACGGGCGCGCCGCGAGCTGCGCGCCACGGGAGCCACGGTGCGCAGGCGCTCCGGCACGGCGGACACGGCCCTCACGTCGCAGGAGGCACAGATAGCGCGGCTCGCCGCCGACGGACTCACCAACCCCGAGATCGGCGCGCAGCTGTTCCTCAGCCGGCACACGGTCGAGTGGCACCTGCGCAGCGTGTTCTCGAAGCTCGGCATCGCGTCGCGCAACGAGATCCGCACGGAGCTGCTCCACGGCGTGGCCTCCTGACCGACCGGGCCGGCCGCGGCCGTGGTGCCGGTGCCGCCACGTACCCCACCACGCAGGTGCAGGGCGGAAGCGCGCCCGCACCCGGCGAGGCTGGACTCGCGGTGGTGACGAGCGCCGTCGCGGGTCACGAAGGAGATCGCCATGCCGTCGGGATTCTCGGAGGGGGAGCTGCAGGTCTTCCTGGCGGAGCGGACCCGGCTGCTGTGGGTCGCCCACCGTGTGGTCGGTGACCCCGCCGCGGCCGAGGACGTGGTGCAGGACGCCTGGTTGCGCTGGCAGCGCACGGACAAGCGTCAGGTGGCGAGTCCGCCCGCCTGGCTGACCACGGCCACGACGCACCTCGCGATCAACGTCGTCCGGTCGGCGCGGTACCGCCACGAGCGGCTCACCGATCTCACCCGGCTCGGCGCTCTGGACGTGGGGGACGGGCCGGCCGACTCCGCGGAGCGGGCCGTGGTCGTCGATCGGCTGCTCGCCTTCCTCATGGCGAGGCTGACCGCCTCCGAGCTGGCGGCCTGCCTGCTTCGCCGGTGCTTCTCGTACCCCTACCAGGAGATCGCCGCGCTCCTGCGCACCACTGTGCCGAACGCTCGCCAGCTCGTCCACCGGTCCCGGACCGACCTCGCCGGGAGCACGGTGCGTCGGGTCGACGCCGCGGAACACCGCCGGCTGGCCGCGGCGTTCACGGCCGCGGCGGTGGACGGCGACCTGGCCCGCCTGGAGAGGGTGCTGGCGGCCGGGGCCGGCCGGCTCGCGCACGACTCCGTCCGGCCATCGGGTCAGCGCTGGGATCGCAGCCAGTCGGTGTAGGTCTGCGTGCCGTGGTCGGCGGAGCTGCTCGCGACCAGGGTGCCGTCGCGCAGCGCTCGCCCCAGCGCACCCGGGAAGGGAACGTGCACGATCCAGGCCGTGGCGCCGGTCACCGCCCTGAGCGCACGCACCATGTCGGCCGCGTCCTCCTCGCGCGGGCCGCCGAGATCGCGAACCCGGCCCGACGGCCCGGCGTCGACGAGGTCGACCAACCGCCCGGCCACCTCGGCGGCGGCGACCGGCTGCGACCGCATGCGGGGGACGACCACGAACGGCCCGAACCGCAGGCGCTCCATGATCTGCCCCGCGAACTCGTGGAACTGGGTGGCCCGCAGGAGGCTCCACGGCACGTCGCTCTGGGTCACGAGCCTCTCCTGGAGCACCTTGCCCGCGTAGTAGCCGTAGGGCGCCTCGTCAGCACCGACGATCGAGAGCGCCACGTGGTGCCCGACGCCGGCCGCCTTCTCGGCCCGGAGAAGGTTGGTCGTGACCGCCCGGTAGAACTGCTCCGAGGCGCGCGCGGACTGCGTCTGCACCGACGTCACGTCGACCACCGCCACGACGTCGTCGAGCGTCCCGTCGAGGCCGGTCCCGGAGACCAGGTCGACGCCCCGGCTGTGCGCGAGCGTGACGACGTCGTAACCACGCCTCCCGGCCGCCTCGACCACGTGCCGCCCCAGGACACCGGTCCCGCCTGCCACTGCGATCTTGTGCCTCATCGTCGTACCTCCTCGTCGTACCTGTGTCTCTGACCGCGCGACGAGCCCAGGTGTGACCCGACGTGCCACCTGGGCGTGCCGTCCGTCCTCCTGACGGCGTGGCGTGCGGGGATGTGAGGCCGGCCGGGCGCCTCACATCCTGCGGGGCTGTCCGGTCATGGTGACGAGAGCTACGCAACGTCACACACCGAGAGCGAGGACCCCGTCGTGACCGACGACCTGGAGGACGTGTTCGCCGAACGTCGCCGCCTGCTGTCGCTGGCGTACCGGATGACGGGGACCCTGGCCGACGCGGAGGACATCGTGCAGGAGACCTACCTGCGCTGGTACCGGCTCGGCGAGGCCGCGCGCGCCGAGATCGCCAACCCCGCGGGATGGCTGACCCGGGTGGCCAGCCGGATCGCCCTGGACCTCCTCGACTCGGCGCGCAGGAGGCGCGAGCAGTACATCGGCCAGTGGCTGCCCGAACCGGTCCCGGCCGGGCTGTTCGACGGCACGGCACCCGGGTCCGGCCTCGCCGGGTCCTCGACGGCGAACTCGGTCGATCCGCTGGACCGGGTCACTCTCGACGACGCCGTCAGCACGGCCCTGCTCGTGGTCCTGGAGTCCATGACGCCCGCGGAACGTGTCGCGTTCGTGCTGCACGACGTGTTCGCCATCCCGTTCGACGAGATCGCCCGGATCGTCCGCCGCTCGCCCGCCGCCGTCCGGCAGCTCGCCACGTCCGGACGGCGGCACGTCCGTGAGAACCGGACCGCGGTCGTGCCCCGGGCGGAGCACGACCGCGTGGTCCGCGCGTTCCTGCACGCCGCACAGGCGGGCGACGTCGACCGGCTCGTGCGCGTCCTGGCACCCGACGTCCAGCTGTGGTCGGACGGCGGCGGGGTGGTCACCGCGGCGCTGAACGTCATCGAGGGCCCTGACCGGGTCGCGAGATTCGTGCTCGGCGTGGACGCGAAGATGCCGGCGCTGACCCACGAGGTGGAGCCCACCGGTGGCGGGCTCGGCGTCCTGCTGCGGACCGGCGACCTCGTCTCCGGAGTCATGAGCTTCCGCGTCCGGAACGGTCTGGTCACCGACATCTGGGTCATGCTCAACCCCGCCAAGCTCACCGGCTGGCTACCGGAACCCGGAACAAACCGAGGTGGATACGATGCCTGAGACAGCAGCCGGACACGGCACCCTCGACGACACGCGCGCCGTAGGTCGCGTGCAGTACGGAGCGCTGGTCGCGACGGTGGTCATCGTCGGTGTCGTGGGCGTGTGGTCCTATGCCTGGCCACAGCCCTACTTCGACCACTTCCCGGTCTTCCTCGGAGAGTGGGTCTCCAGGGACGGCCCGTACAACGAGCACCTCGTGCGCGACCACGGCGCCATGTACCTCGCGCTCGGTGCGGCATCCCTCTACGGGCTCGCCCGGCCCTCGCAGGTCGGCTGCCGCCTGCTCGGCATCGCGTGGACGGTCTTCGGAGTGCTGCACTTCGCGTACCACGTGACCCATCCCCACCACCTGCCGACGGACGAGGCCGTCGGTCAGGTCGTGGTGCTCGCGGTCGCGGTGCTCCTCGCCCTCGCTCTGATGGTGCCGGGAAGCCCCCGCGGAAGGCCGTCCGCACCTGGCACGCGCTGAGTCAGACCGTGATGCCGAACAAGGACTCCGCGTTGCGGAACGCGATCTTCTCCTTGTCCTCCCGCGGCAGGTCGACCGCCCGGAACCAGTCGGTCCCGTCCTTGATGCTCGCGAAGGGGTAGTCGGTCGCGAACATCACCCGGTCCACGCTGATGTACTTGAGCAGCAGGTGGAGCAGGTCGTCCTGGAAGAACGCGCTGGTCGTGAACCAGAAGTTGTCCTGGAAGTACTGCGCGAAGGGCTTCTCGAGCGAGTTCTCGGTGGGCTCGCCCATGTCTCCGGCGATCCGCTCGTAGTAGAACGGGAGCCCCTCACCCATGTGGCCGATGATGATCTTCAGCCGGGGGAACCTGTCGAAGACCCCGTACGCGATCATCCGGACGCACTGGGTCAGCACCTCCTGGTGCCAGCCGTAGCCGGACCCGCTGAAGATGTAGTCCTGGAACTCCTGCGTGTACTCCGACCGCGTCGTGCGGTAGTAGATGTCGAAGACCTCGTCGGCCGGGTACCCGGGATGCAGGTAGATCGGCACGTCGAGATCCTGGGCACGCGCGAGCACGGGCTCGAAGTCGGGATGGTCGAGGTACTTCTTCGTGATGTGCCCGTTGGTCAGCGCGCCCAGGAAGCCGTCCTCGCGCACCGAGCGTTCCAGCTCGTCCGCCGCCGCCTCCGGGCTCTGCAACGGCAGGGTGGCGAACGCCTGGAATCGGCCGGGATAGTCGGCCATCGGCCCGTCGACGAGCTGCCGGTTGAGCCGGTAGGCGAGGTCGATCCCCTGCTGCCCGGGGACGTTCTGAACCGCCGGCGTGTGCGCCGAGAGGATCTGGACGTCGAGTCCGCCCGCGTCCATGTCGCCGATGCGGCGTCCGCCCAGGTCCGCGAGTCCGATCTCCTCCAGGAAGTCGATGTGGTCCTGGTTGATGGAGTTCAGCGTCAGCAGCGCGGGAGTCGAGAAGGTCTCCTCGGTGCCGATGAACTTCAGGTCCTGGTCGCGGAGCGCGATGTCTTCCTTGGTGAGCGAGGCTCTCCGGTCCTGCGTGCCGTCGTCGCGTCCCGTGAGGGCCGCCGCGGACAACCCGGCGCCGGCGACGAGCCCCGCCGCGCCGGCGATGAACCCGCGGCGCCCGAGCACCCGCCGCCCTCGGTCCTGTGCGTTCGATTCCATAGCGGTATGTGCTCCTTCGGTGCGTCGACGACTCCGTGCGGAACACGTTTCCAAAGTCGCCCGCCCCGGTCGTCGGCCCACGGAAGACACCTGTCCGTACTCCGCACGGAGTACGCCGCAGGTCGGCCCGGCCGGTCGCCTACGAGAACGACCTCGGGGACCGATCCGGCCCCGTTTCCGTCCCGGAGGTCGTTCTCGAACACGGCCGGCGCATCAGCAGCCGGCGCCGACAGTCAGGCGAGACCCGCCTCGTAGGCGGCGATGACGAGGTGGACGCGGTCGCGGGCGCCCAGCTTCGCGAGGATGCGGGCCACGTGCGTCTTGGCGGTCAGGGGGCTGACCACCAGCTCGTCCGCGATCTCCTGGTTGCTCCGGCCGGCGGCGACCAGCCCGAGCACCTCCCGCTCGCGCGCCGTCAGCCGGTCCAGCCGCTCGGGTGCCGGCGCGTCCGGGCGGCTCAGCGCGCGGGTGATGACCGCCCGGGTCGCGCCGGGGGACAGCATCGACTCGCCCGCGGCGACGGTGCGGATCGCGTCGAGCAGGGCGTCGGGGCGGGTGTCCTTGGGCAGGAACCCGGACGCCCCGGCGCGCAGGCCGCGCAGCACGTTCGTGTCCGTCTCGAACGTGGTCAGGATGAGGACCTTGCTGCCGCTCGATGCCCCGTCGGCGACGATCCGCCGGGTCGCCTCGATGCCGTCGGTGCCCGGCATCCTGATGTCCATCAGCACGACGTCGGGTCGCAGGTCCGCGGTCAGCGCCACCGCCTCCTGGCCGGTGCCGGCCTCCCCGACGACCTCCATGTCCTCGGCCGAGCCCACCAGGAGTGCGAACGCCCCACGCACCAGCGCCTGGTCCTCGGCGAGCAGGACCCGGATCACGTCGGGACCCGCCACGTCGCAGGCAGGGGCAGGCTCGCCCGTACCGTGAACCCTCCGGACTCGTCCCGGCCCGCGGAGAGCTCGCCGCCGACGGCCTGGGCCCGCCCGGTCATCCCGGCGATTCCGAAGCCGGCCGGCGTCACGGTCGAGCCGGGTCGTGCGGGCCCGTCGTCGACGACGGCGATCCGCAGCCGGTGGCCGTCCTGGTCGATCCGGACGGTCGCCTGTGCGGCCATCGAGTGTCGGACGACATTGGTGAGCGCCTCCTGGACGATCCGGTAGGCCACGACCGACACGGTCGACGGGAGCTCGTCCGGCAGCCCGGCAGCCTCCAGGTCCACCCGGACACCGGCGGCCTCCGCCGTCTCCACCAGGCGCCGCAGCTCGCCCAGGTGGGGCGCCGGCTCGGTCGGCTCGGCCTCGCCGCCGTGGAGCACGTCCAGGACGGCGCGCAGCTCACGGAGCGTGGCCCGGCTCGTGTCCGACAGGTCGTGCAGCGTGCCGGACAGCTCCCGCAGGGACGTGTCCCCGCGGTCCGGCAGCTGGTCGATCAGGTGCGCGGCGACGGACGCCTGGACGTTCGCGACGGCGAGGCCGTGGGCCAGGACGTCGTGCAGCTCGGCGGCGATCAGGACCCGCTCCTCGGCGACCCGCCGCTCGACCTCGTTGGCACGCTCCTGCTCCTGCCGGGCGGCGACGACGGCTCGCCAGCTCTCCCGGAAGCGGACCGCCAGCCCGGCGAAGAAGGCCATGAACAGCCAGCCGACGCCGAGGAGGACGTCGCCGAGCGCCCCCGACGTCTCGTCGGCGAGAACAGGCACGGTCACCGCGGCCACGGCCACCAGGGCGGCGACGGGCCGCCGCCGCGGTTCGCTGTAGCGAGCCGCAGCGAACGCCGCGACGAGGGAGGCCGGCAGCGTCGCCTCGTGGGGGTAGTCGAGCAGGTGGTACGGCATCGACACGGCGAGGACGGCCAGGACGACGAGGATCGGCCGGTGCCGGCGGGCCAGCAGTGGCACGGACGTCGCGCCCAGGAGCAGCACCGCCCACAGGTCGACGCGGCGCTCGCCGTCGAAGTCGACCACCTGGAGTGTGAGCGCGGCGCCGACGCCGAGCACGAACGACCCCGCCGCGAGCAGGCGGTCGGCCACCGCCGGGCGGAGCGCCGTCATCGGTCACTCAGGGACATCGACCCGGTCCTCCTCCCGGTCCGCGCGCGTGCGCCAGGGCGCGCAGGGCCGCAGATCCGCGAACCCAGCGCCATCGTAGGTGCGGGGCACCCCGGCGTCACGAACCGACGGCGTGCCCGGTCGACCGGGGGACAAGGGCGCCGCGGCGCGCGAGACGAGAGGTATCCCGATGACCCCGATCCACCATGCCCTGACCGACGTGCTCGACATCGCCTACGTCGAGGTCGGGCCGGCCACCGGCCCGCCCGTGCTCCTCCTGCACGGGTACCCGTACGACGTCCACAGCTACGCCGAGGTCGCGCCTCGCCTGGCGGCCCTCGGCCACCGCGTGGTCGTGCCGTATCTGCGCGGCCACGGGCCGACGCGGTTCCGCGACGACCGGACGCCGCGCTCCGGTCAGCAGGCGGCGCTCGGCGCGGACGTCCTCGGCCTGCTCGACGCCCTCGACATCCCCGAGGCCGTGCTCGCCGGCTACGACTGGGGCGGCCGCGCCGCCTGCGTCGTCGCGGCCCTGCGGCCCGAGCGGGTCGCCGGGCTCGTCAGCGTCAACGGCTACCTCGTCCAGGACATCGCCGCGTCGGGGCGGCCCGTCCGGCCCGACCTGGAGGCCGGCTTCTGGTACTTCTACTACTTCCTCACCGAGCGGGGACGGGCCGGACTGACCGCGCACAGGCGCGAGATCGCCGAGGTGATCTGGCGCCGCAACTCACCGGCCTGGGCCTTCGACCAGCCGACGCTCGACCGCACGGCCGCCGCCTTCGACAACCCCGACTACGTCGACGTCGTGCTGCACTCCTACCGGCACCGGCTGGGGGCCGCGCCCGGCGCCCCGGACTACGACGCCCTCGAGCACGCCCTCGCCCCGCTGCCCCCGATCCGCGTACCGACCGTGACCCTCGAGGGGCTCGCCGACGGCAACTTTCCCGTGACCGACGGCCTCCCGGACGCCGACCGGTTCACCGGACCCCGGCTCCACCGCCGGGTGCCGGACGCCGGGCACAACCTCCCGCAGGAGGCGCCGGACGCGTTCGTCCAGGCGGTGGCCGACGTCGCCCGGCTGGCCGCCGGGCGCACGGACCGTCACCGCGGTCCGGGCGGTCCGCCCACCCGGTCCGGACGGTGAGGGTCCATCCCGCCGGACCGGAGCACCGCACCCAGCTGCCTCCTCGACGAGACACCGGTCTTCGTGAAGACCTTCCGGAGATGCCACTCGACGGTGTGCGGGCTGAGGAACAGCCGCGCGCCGATCTCACGGTTGGTGAGCCCGTCGCCTGCGAGGTGAGCGATCCTGCTCTCCTGGGCCGTGAGCCCGCGGTCCGCCGGTGCGGGTCTCCGCGGTGCCTTCTCGCCGGTCGCCTGGAGCTCGCGCCGGGCCCGCTCGGCGAAGGCCTGGGCCTGCATCCCGGCGAAGCTGTCGTACGCGCCCCGGAGGTGACCGCGGGCCTGGGTCCGCCGGTTCTCCCGGCGCAACCACTCCCCGTAGGCCAAATGCGTGCGTGCGAGCTGGACGGACGCCCGGCTGCGGCCCAGGTGCTCGATCGACTCCCGGTAGAGACGGTCGGCGTCTCGACCCTCGCCGAGCAGCGCGCGCGAGCGGGCCAGGACACCCTGGGCCCAGCCCGTGTCGGACGACCGGGTCCGCTCGTCCAGCCGGCCGAGCGCCGTCTCGGCCTCGTCCCGGGCGCCGCACCGGACGGCGGCCTCGACGAGCTCGACCAGCGACGAGCCGTAGAACCCGAGGTCCTCGTACTCGCACGCCGAGCGTGCGGACTCGAGCGCGGTGTCGTAGCGGCCGAGCCCGTTGTCCAGGACGGCCGCCGCGTACCGGGCGAGGCCCAGTGCGCGGCCGTCCCCGCGGGTGGTGGCGTGGTGGACGGCGGAGCTGACCGCCCGTCGGGCGGTCAGCTCGTCGCCCTGGTGGGCGAGCAGCAGCAGCGAGGTGTAGAGCGGGGGAGCGGCGCCCGTCGCCTCCGCGATCGAGTCGGCCTCGTCGAGCAGCGCCGCCGCGGCAGCGAGCTCGCCGGTGTGCACGCTGACGCCGGCCTGGTACCCCAGAGCGAACGGGAGCACCGACAGGGCGCCAGCGGTGCGAGCGAGCTGCACGGCGCGGGTCGCGAGGAGGTACCACGCCTCGTCGTCCCACAGGTCGGGGGCGATGGGCTCGGGCGCCACCGGACAGGCGAGCCACATCCAGCTCATCTCGGACTCACCGGCGGTGTCCGACTCGGCCCAGAAGGATTCCAGGGCGTGGGCGAGCGGCAGCAGGCCGGCCGCGTGGCCCGCCGTGATCCGGGTGGCGACGCCGGTCAGGAGGAGGTCGGTCGGCCGGGGTGGGAGCGGTCCGGGCGGCGCCGCGCGAGCAGCGGCGGCGGCGTCCTGGAGATCGTTCGGGTTGCCGAGCCGGCCCCGGTACATGGCCGCCGCCACCGCTTCGAGGTAGGTCTCCCTCGCCGCCGGAGGATCGAGGCGCTCCAGCTGCCGTCCGGCGTCCAGGAGCAGCGGCAGCGAAGCGCCGGCACCCTGGCTGACGAACGCGAGGTGCGCGCTCACCCGCGCGACATGGGCGCGCTGGAGGTCGTCGAGATGCCCGGCGCTCGCCAGCTCGAGGAGCGACCTGGCGGAGTCCGGGGCGCCGGCACGGAGCTTCTCCTGGGCGGCGGCGAGCGCGCGTCGGACACGGTCGCCGCCGGGATGAGTCAGCTCGGTCGCGCGCTCGAGGAACGCGGCCGCCGCCGTCGTCCCGCCGCGCCTGCGCGCTCTGTCGGCGGCACGTTCGAGCTCGTCCGCGACGGCGTCGTCGAACTCGTCCGCGGCCTGCGCCAGATGCCACGCGCGGCGGTCCGGGTCCGCGTCCGCCTCGGTCGCCGCGCCCAGCGCCTGATGGGTCGTGCGGCGGTCCGGGGCGCTCGCGGCGCGGTAGACGGCGGAGCGCACGAGCGGATGACGGAAGCGGACGCTCGCGCCGATCTCGATGAGGCCTGCTCTCTCGGCGGGCGCTGCCGCGTCGAGGCCGACCCCGAGCTGGTCGGCCGCTCGACCGAGCACCGACGGGTCGCCGACGGGCTCGGCCGCCGCGAGGGTCAGGAGCTGCCGGGTCGTGGCGGGCATCGACCGGATGATCCGGAGGAATCCGCTCTCCAGCTGTCCCGCGAGGGGGCGGGTGTCCGGCCGTTCGAAGCCTCCCGCGAGCTCTGCCGTGGTCAGGACGCGGGGCAGCTCCAGGAGGGCGAGCGGGTTGCCGCCCGTCTCCGCGACGATCCGGTCGCGTACGTGGGGGTCGAGCCGACCGGGGAAGGCCGAGTCGAGCAGCGCCCGGGCGTCGTCCGCCGCCAGCCCTTCGACCGTGAGCTCCGGGAGGCCGCGCATCTCGTGCGGGAGGTCCGGCTCGCGGACCGCGAAGACCATGGCGACGGGATCGGCACCGAGGCGTCGTGCGACGAACGCGAGCGTCTGCAGGGAGACCTCGTCGAGCCACTGTGCGTCGTCGACCACGCACACCAGCGGTAGGTCCGCGCCCACGTCGGCGAGAAGGCTGAGCGTGGCGAGCCCGACGAGGAACCGATCGGGTGGCGGGCCCGCGCTCAGGCCGAACGCCGTGGCCAGTGCGTCACGCTGCGGGACGGGAAGGCGGTCGAGGCGGTCGAGGAACGGCAGGCACAGGTGGTGCAGGCCGGCGAAGGCGAGCTCCATCTCGGACTCCATGCCGGCGACGTCGGTGATCCGGCACCGTGCGGCCCGCGTGACCAGGTGGTCGAGGAGCGCGGTCTTGCCGGCGCCTGCCTCGCCGCGCAGCACCAGCACGGCGCTCAGGCCACCCTGGACGGTCGTCACGACCTCGTCGAGCGCCGCACAGTGGCGGGTCCGGCCCCGCAGGGCCTCCCTGGCTCCCCTCGCGGACAGTCTCGCCACATCGTGGAGCCTACTCTCGTGTGTCACATCTGCCCGGGGTGTCCGGTCGAAGGTATGTCAGAGGTGGTCGAGTCGCAGGTAAGGACGAGTCTCACCGGGTTTCACCGGGGCGGCGTGAGCCGCTATGCCGGAAGCAGAGAGCGACTGGACCCGCTCGTCACCGACCTCTGACCCGCTGGCCGCTTCCCCTGGCCAGCCGGCGAGGTTCCGCCACGTGCGTGACGCCGTGGCGGAACCTCGCCGGTCCGGATCCCGACCGGCTCAGGCCGTGGGTCGAGGGGCCCGCAGGTGGGCGCGCTGCGCCAGCTCCGCCTCGTCGACCAGCTCGAGCATGGGCTTGCCCGGGGCGCACATCATGGTCACCACGAACTCGGTCCGGGCGTCCGTCAGCGCGTTGCCGTCCTGGTAGTGGATCACGTCCCCGCCGGGCTCCCAGAAGGTCCCGCCCGCCTCGACGACGCGCTCGGGCTCGCCCTCCAGCTCGAACCGGACCGCGCCCTCGATCACGTACCCGAACGCCGGCCCCGAGTGCCGGTGCGGTGGCGTCCCCGGGTCGCCGGGCTCCCACTCGACGTGGATCGTCATCGCGGAGGCGCCGTCGGGCACCGTGATCGGAGCCGCGTCCTGCAGCATCCGCGCCGCCGTCCGCCAGCCGCCCGACCCGGCGTCCGCGTGCTCGCTCCCGTGCAGGTGTGCCGACTGGTTCTCTGACACTGTCATGGTGCTGCGCCTTTCCGTAGGCATCGTCATCCGGTCGACCGGTCGACCGGGCACGCACCGGATCTGTGACGACACGGCGGTCACACATCAGGGCCCTCTCCGGTCGAACAGCGGGAAGGACACGGACGCCTCGCCGCTCGATCGCGGCGAGGGCCGCGCGGCGAGAGGTGAGGGACGAGATGGCGGGCATGGTGCAGCGGGCGGTCGTGGTCCCGCCGGGGACGGTCGAGCCCGGCTCGGTCCGGGTGCGCGCCTACTCCTCGGGGGTGCTGGTCGCCGACGCGGACCCACCCCTGCTGGTCTGGGAGCACCGGTTCTACCCGCAGTACTTCTTCACCCCGGACCAGGTGACGGCCGAGCTGCGCCCGACGGGCCCCGGACGCCGGTCCCGGAGCCTGGGACCGAGCGAGACGTTCGACGCCGTGGTGGGCGACCGCGTGCTGACCGGTGCGGCCCAGCGGTACCCGGAGGCACCCGTCGAGGCGCTGCGCACCATGACCACGCTGACCTGGTCGGCCTTCGACACCTGGCTCGCGGAGGAGGAGGTGATCCACACCCACGCCCGCGACCCGTACGTCCGGGTCGACGCGATGCCGTCCGACCGCCACGTCCGCGTCGTGGCGGACGGGGTGGTGGTCGCCGAGTCGCGCCGCCCCGTCGTCCTGGTCCAGTCCGGGCAGCCGCCGCGCTACTACCTGCCGCGGACCGACGTCCGGACGGACCTGCTCACGGCGACGGACACGGTGAGCCACTGCGCGTACAAGGGCACGGCCACGTACTGGACCCTGAGGGTCGGCGACCTGGTGGTGCCCGACATCGTCTGGGGCTACGACGCCCCGCTGCGGGAGGGGCTGGCCGTCGCCGGGCTCGTCTGCTTCTGGGCCGAGAACAGCGCGGACCTCGAGGTCTACGTCGACGGCGAGCGGATCGGCCGGCCGTGACGAGCCGACGACGCCGGAGCGTGGCCCACCCAGGTCGCGCGCCAGCCAGCCACGGACAACCTGGGCCTGGATCCGGGACCCGGGCGAGCACACGCTGGTGAGGACATCAGACAGGCGTGAGAGGAACCACCAGTGACAAAGCACCCGGCCCAGCGGCCCGACGTCGTCGTACCGGACCTGACCGGCCGCCGCGCCGTCGTGACCGGAGCCAGCGACGGGATCGGGCTCGGGCTCGCCGAACGCCTCGCCCGCGCCGGAGCGGAGCTCGTGCTGCCCGTACGGAACCCGGCCAAGGGCCGCGCGGCCACGGACCGGCTGCGGGCCGCCGTGCCCGGCGCCGTCGTCACCACCCGGCACGCGGACCTCGCGTCGCTCGAGTCGGTGGCGGCGCTCGCGGACGGGCTCCTGGCCGAGGACCGGCCGATCGACCTGCTCGTCGCGAACGCCGGAGTGATGACGCCGCCGGCCCGCACCACCACGGCGGACGGGTTCGAGCTCCAGCTCGGCACCAACCACCTGGGGCACATGGCGCTCGTCGGGCGGCTGCTGCCGCTCCTGAGCCGTTCGAGGGCGCGCGTGACCACGATGACGAGCGCGGCCGCGCGGTTCGGCCGCCTGGACTGGGGCGACCTCAACAGCGAGCGTGGCTACTCACCGGTGCGCGCCTACAACCGCTCGAAGCTGGCCCAGCTGATGTTCGCCCTCGAGCTGGACCGGCGCAGCAGGGCGCACGGCTGGGGGATCGTGAGCAACGCGGCCCATCCCGGCACCACCTACACCGGCCTGTACACCGCGGGTCCCGGCCTCGGCAGCACGAAGCCGCCCCGGGTGGACGCCGTGATGCGCAGGCTCCTCGCGCTGGGGGTCTTCGTGCAGCCGGTCGGGCAGGGCCTGCTGCCCGCGCTGCAGGCGGCCACGGACCCGGCCGCAGGTGGCGGGACGTTCTACGGCCCCGACGGCGTCGGTCACTTCACGGGTGGCTCCGCCCGGCAGCGCCTCTACCGGTCCGCCACGGACGGGGCGGCGGCCGCCCGGTTGTGGGCGGTGTCCGAGGACATGACGGGCGTGCGCTTCCCGGACGCCGCGCCCGGGAACGAGATCGGGGTGACATCGATGGACGGTGAAATCGATGGACGGTGAGGTCGATGGACAGACAGCAGCTCGGTGACTTCCTGCGCACGCGGCGGGAGGCGCTCCAGCCCGAGGACGTGGGCCTGCCGCGCGGGCCGCGGCGGCGCACGAGCGGGCTGCGGCGCGAGGAGGTCGCCGCACTGAGCGGCGTCTCGGCGGACTACTACAGCCGGATCGAGCAGAGCCGCGGAGCGGTGCCCTCGGAGCAGGTGCTCGCGGGCATCGCCCGCGGGTTGCGCCTCACGCTCGAGGAGCGGGACCGGCTGGTCGAGCTCGCGGGACACGCGCTACCGCGCCGGGTGCGGCGCGACGACCATGTCGACGCCGGGATGATGCGCATCCTGGACGGGCTGGCGGACGCGGCGGCGCAGGTCGAGAACGTGCTGGGGGTGACGCTGCGGCAGACGCGGCTGGCGGTGGTGCTGCTCGGCGACGAGACGTCGTACACCGGTCCGGCGCGAGCGCGGGTCTACCGCTGGTTCACCGATCCGCACAGCCGGGACCGGACCCCCGAGGAGGACCACGACCGGCACGGCCGCACCCTCACGGCCCGGCTCGCCGCGGTGCACGCCCGGACCGGGCCGACCTCGCCGGCCGGCGAGCTCGTGACCGGCCTGCGCGGGCGCAGCCCGGAGTTCGCGCGGTTGTGGGACGAGCACCCCGTGGTCGGTCCCTACTGCGAGCCCAAGCGGCTGAACCACCCCGAGGTGGGGCTGATCGAGCTGCACGGCCAGACCCTGCTGGACCCCGACCAGTACCAGGCTCTGACGGTGTTCACCGCGGTCCCGGGGACGGAGAGCCACGAGCGGCTCCGGCTGCTCTCGGCATCGGGCTCAGCGGTGGGCTCGGTCTGATCGCCGACGCCGGCCGGGTGCTGGGGGCGGTCCCGGCCGGCGTCGATCTGCGACGAGGCCGCCGCTACCGCTTGGTGGCCTCGACCGCGGCGAAGATCGTCTCCGCCACGGGTACCGGGTGCGAGACCGCCAGGGCGTGCGAGGCCCCGGGGATCTCCGTGGCGGTGCGGGCTCCCGCCCGGTCGGCCATGAACCGGACGAGCTCGGCGGGGATGTTGCGGTCGCTGGACCCGAACACGAACCACGACGGGATCGTCCGCCAGGCCGGGGCGGCCGTGGGCAGGCCCTCGGTGAGGGCGGCCTCGGTCACGGGCCGCTGGGTGGCGGCCATGAGGGTGGCGAGGTCGTCGTCGACGTCGGCCGCGAACTGCTCGCCGAACACCTCCGGCCGGATGACGAGCTCGTTGCCGCCACCCGAGAGCGGGTGGGCCGCGATGGCCTCGCCCAGGGTGCTGCCGGGGAACTTGCCGGACAGCGTGAACGCGTCCTCCCCGGTGTCGGGGGCGAACGCGCCGACGTAGACGAGGCCGACCACCTGGTCGTTGCCGGCGGCGGCCTCCGTGATCACGAAGCCGCCGTACGAGTGGCCGACCAGGACGACGGGCCCGTCGATCGACGCGACGACGTCGCGGACGTACCGGGCGTCGGTCGCGACGGAGCGCAGCGGGTTGGCCGCGGCGACGACGCGCAGGGTCTGGTGCTGGAGGTGCCCGATGACGGCGTTCCAGCTCGAGGACTCGGCGAAGGCCCCGTGGACGAGGACGACGGTGGGTGTGGTCATGACATCTCTCCCTGTGTGGTGCTTTTCTCTGGTGGACGGAACTACTTGGTGAGCGCCGTGCGCAGGACGTGGACCGCCTGCTCCAGGGCGGCGGTCGTCGCGGCGGTGGCGCGGACCGGGTTGAGCATCAGGAAGTCGTGGATCGTGCCGTTGTAGCGGACGCTCGTCGTCGGGACGCCGGCCGCCGTGAGCTTCCGGCCGTACGCCTCGCCCTCGTCGCGCAGGACGTCGTTCTCGTCGACGACCAGGAACGTCTCGGGCAGGCCCGCGAGGTCGGCGGGGGTCGCCCGCAGCGGCGACGCGGTGATCTCGCCGCGCCGTCCGTGGTCGGGCAGGTAGGCGTCCCAGAACCACGCCATGGCCTTGGCGGTCAGGTGCGGGCCGTCGGCGAACTCGCGGTAGCTGTCGGTGTCCTGGGCGGCGTCGGTCACCGGGTAGTAGAGCGACTGGTGCACGAACGTCACGTCGCCGCGCTGCTTGGCCAGGATGGTCAGGGCCGCGGTCATGTTGCCGCCCACGGAGTCGCCCGCGACGGCGAGCCGCGAGGCGTCCAGGCCCTCGGACGCGCCCTCGCGGACGATCCACTGCGCGGTGGCGTACGCCTGCTCGATCGCCACGGGGTACTGCGCCTCGGGCGACCGGGTGTACTCCACGAAGACGACGGCCGCGCCGACGCCGACGGCGAGGTCGCGGACGAGCCGGTCGTGGGTGGTGGTACCGCCGAGGATCCAGCCGCCGCCGTGGACGTAGAGGATGGTCGGAAGCAGGTCGGGCGTCCCGGGTGCGGAGACGCCGGCGGGCTTGACGATGCGGACCCGGACGTCACCGACCGCGGCCGGGACCGTGATCCAGGTCTCGTCGACGTCGGGCATCTCGACGGGCGCGGACTGGACGTCGTCCAGCAGCTTCCGGGCTCCTTCGACTCCCAGCTCGTAGACGAACGGGGGTGTGGCGGTCGCGTCGGCGAACGCCTGTGCTGCGGGTTCGAGCACGTGCTCAGTCATGGCTCTCCTTCTCCTGCTCTCGTTCCGTGCGCGGGTCACGGGTGCGACATGTGGGTGCTGAGGCGGCCACCTGGCGGGGGGCCTCACGCGTACGACCGGGCGGGGGCGCGGGCTGTGACGGTGGGGCGCGTCACGCTGCGGACCGCGCAGCGGGCAGGGCTGGACCGTGGTCCGGGCCCGGGGGTGCACCACGGGGTCGACCACGCGCCCACCGTGGCGCGACGTGCCGGGTGCCACGCGAAGAGTGATCGGCATGACGACACCTCAGGCACCGCCCCCTGCCGAACCGGACGCCGCGCTCTCGGTCTTCCTCGCGCAGCGACCACAGCTGATCCGCACGGCCCGCCGGATCACCGGCAACGCCACCGAGGCGGACGACGTGGTCCAGGAGACATGGCTGCGCTGGCAGCGCGCCGACCGCACGAAGGTGGTCAACGCGGCCGCGTTCCTCACGTCCACCACGACCAACCTGGCCCGCAACGTCGTCCGGTCCGCCCGGTATCGGCACGAGGCCCCGCTGCTCCTGCCGGGTGCCGTCCGCGCGACGACGGAGACCGGCCAGGACCCGACGTGGTACGCCGATCGGACCGCCGACGCCGAGGAGGCCCTCGCGCTCCTGCTCACCCGGCTCACCCCCGGGCAGCTCGCCGCGTACGTGCTGCGCCGTGGCTTCGACTACGCCTACGCGGATCTCGCGAGCCTGCTCGGCACCAGCGTCGCGAACTCCCGCCAGCTCGTCAGCCGCGCCCAGGCCCGCCTGCGGAGCGGCCAGGCCCAGGCTGTGCCGGCTGTCGTCGGACGCCGGCTCAGCGCCGCGTTCGTCGGCGCCTCGCGCACAGGCGACCTCCGCGAGCTGGAGACGGTCCTCACGGCCACCGCCTGAGCCATCCGCACCATCCGCACCGGCCGGGACGCCGGTGCCGACCCGTCAGACGACGGCCGCGTCCTCGCGCTCGTCCACCTCGATGTCGGCGACCTCCAGCTCGTCGTCGAGCTGCACGAGGATCCGCGAGTCCGGGAACTGCAGCGGCGCGTCGAAGGCGAGCCGCACGGCGTCCGCGAACACGACGAGCGACGTCACCTCCAGGTCGTCCCGCAGGTCTGCCTGCTCGGCCACCGGTTCGTCGTCACCGACGGCCCCCTCGATCTCCACGGCGATCTCGTCGATCACCGCGCGCCAGCGGGACTCGCTCACCGACAGGATGCGGGAGGTCACGGCGAGCAGCGCGTCCTGGTCGACGTCGGGGCCGCCGTCCTCGAGCTCGGGATCCACGGTGACCGCGACCGCCGCCCCCGCCGCGTCGATCGTCGCGCGCCCGGTGACCAGGCCGTTCTCGGCGACCGGGTCGTCGAGCAGCCCGTCGTCGACGATGCGGGAGAGGAGGCCGTCAGGTGCAGGCAGCGTCACGCCACCAGTCTATCCACGGAGGACGGCGGGGTTGCCGGCGCCGGGCCTCAGGCCTCCGTGGCGGTGGCGGCCGAGGTGCGCCCGCCCAGGTGCCGGGCCAGGAACCGTTCGAGCGTGCGGTACAGCTCGATGTTGCTGTCCTGGTTGATGAACCAGTGGCCCTCGTTCTCGTTCAGCAGGTACTCGACCTCGGCGCCGCGGGAGCGCAGCGCGTCGACGATCCGTTCGGAGTTGCCGGGCGCGACCCGGACGTCGTTGGCACCGTGGATCAGCAGCACGGGCGCGGTGATGTCGTCCACGCGGCTGATGGGGGAGCGGGCGAGCATGTCGGCCCGCTGCTGCGGGTCGTCGGGGTCGCCGATGTAGCGCAGGTAGCTGTTGACCACCATGCGGCGGGCGAACGGGACCACCGACTCGACGAGGTCCACCAGGTCGGACATGCCGGTGTAGCTGACCGCCGCGGCGAACCGGTCCGGGGTGAACGCGGCGCCGACGAGCGCGGCGTAGCCGCCGTACGAGGAGCCGTAGATCGCGACCCGGTCCGGGTCGGCCCAGCCCTGCTCGGTGGCCCAGGCGACGGCGTCGATCAGGTCGTCGTGCATGCGGCCCGCGAACTGGCCGATCGCGGCCTGCATGTGGGCCTTCCCGTACCCGGTGGAGCCCCGGAAGTTGACCTGCAGCACCGCGTAGCCGCGGTTGGCCAGGAGCTGCACCTCCGGGTCGTACCCCCAGCCGTCGCGGTACCAGGGTCCGCCGTGCACCAGCAGCACGGTCGGCAGCCGGTGCGGCTCGGTGCCGACGGGCAGGGTCACGTGGACCGGCAGGCTGATGCCGTCGCGCGCCGTGACGGTGACCGGCGTCACCGGCGCCAGCCGGGCGGGGTCGAGGTGCGGGTACGGCCGGAACAGGCGGCGCGCCTGGCCCGTGCCGTGGTCGTAGGACCAGGTGACGCCGGGGTCGCGGTCATGCGTGAAGTCCGCCACCCAGTGGCGTCCCGTCGCGTCGGAGGACACGTGGGCCAGGTCGCCGTCGGACAGCGCGGCCAGCCGCGGCAGGACGTCGGCGAAGTGGGCGTCGAGGGCGTGGATCTCCTGGCGGGCCCCGAGGTAGCGCGCGCCGAGCAGCTCCCCGGTGGTCGGGTGCAGGATCAGTGAGGACGGGAAGCGCGGGTCGGCCTCCGGACGCGGCGTGTCCAGGTCGAAGACCGGGTGGCTGTCCACCCCGGCCTGCTCGCCGGTGTCCAGGTCGAGCCGGACCAGGCGGGTGCGGTCCGAACCCCGCACCGAACCGATCCACAGGCCCGTCCCGTCCGGGGTGGGCACCGTCGGGGTCAGCCCGAAGGGGAAGTCGGTGCCGGAGAACCGCGCGATCGGGCGTCGCTCGCCCTGCGACCACTGCCAGAGCTCGTGGTCGCCGCTCTCCTCGATGGTGAAGGCCAGCAGCCGGTCGGGGGTGCGCAGCCAGCGGACGACGTCGCCGGGGTTCTCCGCGACGGTCGTCAGCTCGCCGGTGGTCAGGTCGAGCTCGAAGACGTCGATCAGGTCGGGGCGGCGCAGGTTGAGCTGGACGAACGCCGTGCCGGGCAGGTTCGGCAGCAGCTGCACCTCGGTCATGCGCACGCCCGGGAAGGGCGTCAGGTCGACCGCGGGCTCCCCGGGCCGGTCGGTGTCGACGCGGTGCAGGTGCCAGTTCTCGTCACCGGCGGCGTCCTGCAGGAACAGGAGGTAGCGGCCGTCCGCCGACCAGAAGAAGGTGTCGATGTTGCGCCGGGTGTCGGCGGTGACGCGTCGCGCGTCCGGTCCGTCGGCGTCGTCCACCTGGTCGGGTGCGTCCCAGTCCGAGTCCAGGCCACGGACGAACACGTTGAGCCGGTCGCGCCACGGGGCGAGGTAGGCGACCCTCGTGCCGTCCGGGGACAGCAGGGCGCCGCTGCGGGTGGGCAGGCCGAAGAGCTCCTCGACGGTGATCGGCTCCGACGGGACGGTCATGGTGGATCCTCGCTCTCGATCGATGCGTGAACCCGCTCAGTCCAGACCCTGACGTCGCGTCGGACTCAACACCGGTCGGCGTGATCCATGTCACAGGGCGCACCGGGCGCCCGCGCCGGATCGCTCACCCCTGGTCGAGCGGGTCGAGCGGGTCGAGCCTGGCGAGCCGCCGCCGGACGCGGTGCAGGACGGCGCGCTGCGCGGACCGCAGCGTCTGCTCGCCGAGCTCGTCGATCAGCGCTGCGGCCTGTGCGTCGACCGGAGGCGCGTCGGCCAGCCGCGCCAGCACCGGCCCGAGGTGGGTCACCAGGTCGTCCACCAGCCGCTCGATCTCGTCCTCCGGGGTGTCGTCGTCCAGGGCGTAGAACCGTGCGGTCAGTGGTGCGGACGCCGCCGGCTCCTCGTCCGCGCCGCCGAACAGCGCGGCGAGGCTCGCCGGGTAACGGCTGCCGAGCAGGTGCCCGACCAGGACGAGCTGCTCGTGCTCGTAGCGCGCCATGTCCGCGGGCAGCTCCGACGCGGGGCCGGAACGCCACGCCGAGAGCTCCGGCGGCAGGTCCGGCGGCGCGCCTGTGTCCCGCAGGGCCGCGATGTCAGCCCGGCGTGCCGTCAGCCGCTCGATGTCGGCGGCCGCTCGCCGGTCGAGCTCGTCGAGCAGCTCCTCCGCGGCCGCCGGGTCGTCCAGCACCGACGGCAGCGCGGACAGCGGGATGCCGAGCGCGGCCAGCCTCGTGATGCGCAGCAGCCGCACCAGGTGACCCACGTCGTAGTGCCGGTAGCCCCCGGCCGTACGCGGTGGTTCGGGCAGCAGCCCGATCTGGTGGTAGTGGCGCAACGTCCGGACGGTGACGCCGGCCAGCCTGGCGATCTCACTGCTGAGCACGGGAGGACTCCTTCGGTGTCACCGGCGACCGAGCGGCGGGCCAGGCTCCGAAACCTCGCGGGGGACGACCGCACCACCATCGATCACGTGCCCTGTCCTGGGTCCCGCTGCACCGTCATGACACCCAGGACGGTACCGAGTACGGCACCGCGCCGCCGCACGGGCGTGCGTCGTGGGAGAAACCTGCGGGTAGGCTCGCGCGGTGCTCGATGACCTGGACGCGACCGACTGGGGCGGATCGGACGGGGCCTATGGCCCCGCCGACGACACGGCCGAGGTGGTCCCCGCACTGCGGGCCCTTGTGGAGCAGGACGCCCGCATCGTCACCTCGGGCGACTGGGACGGCATCGTCTGGGCGGACGACGGTCTGCGTCAGAGGCTGACCGACGCCGTCGCCACGCTGCTCGCCGGCAGCCAGAGCAGCTGAGGACCGGGGCGACCCCGTGCGGCGGCCAGAGCTTCGTTGACCGGCGCGTCACAGATCCCTTAGCGTTGCCGCCGGGCGTCCAGTACGCCGTGGACCGATCCGGGTCGAGGGAGACTTCGCGAGACGGACCACCAGCCACCCCCGGCAGCGGGGTGTGACGAAGGGAGCCGAGGACGAGGACGGGATGCCGCCGGCAGTCATGACAGCGCTGCCATAGGTAACCGGGAAGCACCTCGTCGTCCCCGTCGGGCGGGACGGTGACGACGAGCACCACCGAATGACGAGCACCACCTACGAAGGAGCGAACGATGAGGTTCACCAGACTTGCCGCCCCGGTCGTCGCACTGGCCTGTGCGCTGGGGGCGGCCGCCCCCGCCGGCGCGCAGGACCAGAGCGCCCCTGCGGCCGCCCAGCGCACGCAGGTACAGCGGGCGCTCGCGTCGTACGACGCGATGCAGGAGTACATGGCCGCCGACGACGGCACAGGCCTCTACCGTGAGCGGTATCCCAGCGGTGCCGACGACCGCACCTACTCGTTCGAGTGGCCGCACTCCCAGGCGCACGTCGCGACCCTCGACCTCACCGGTCTGCCGGGCGCCCTGGGCCGGTCGTTCAGGGACGACCTCGCCGACGTCGCCCGCGGCCAGGAGCACTTCTGGAACGCCGACGGCGGCACCACCGGGCTGCCCGGCTACGACTCCTACCCCCGCGCCCCGTACGGCGGCGGCGGCGACATGTTCTACGACGACAACGAGTGGGTCGCGCTCGCCAAGGTGCAGCAGTACCTGGCCACCGGCGACGAGGCGGCGCTCGACCGGGCCGAGGAGATCTTCGAGCTCGTGGTCTCCGGGTGGGACACCGACCCGTCGCACCCGGCGCCCGGCGGGGTGTTCTGGACGCAGGCCACCTGGAGCACGGACCGCAACACCGTGTCCACGATGCCCGGCGCGCAGCTCGCCACCCGCCTCTACATGATCACGGGGGAGCGGGACTACCTCGACTGGGCGCAGCGGATGGTGGCGTGGACCGACGAGCACCTGCTCGCGCCCAACGGCCTCTACTGGGACAACATCAAGCTGGACGGGTCCATCGACCGTACGCAGTGGTCGTACAACCAGGGCGTGCCGCTGGGCACCTACACGCTGCTGTACGAGGCGACCGGCGACACGCGGTACCTGCAGAAGGCGAAGGCGATCGCGGCGGCGTCCTACCGCTTCTACGTCACCGAGGGGCGGCTCGCGGGCCAGCCGATGTTCTTCAACTCCATCTGGTTCAAGAACCTCCTGCTGCTGGAGTCCGTGACCGGCGGCACGCAGTACCGGAACGCGATGGCGGACTACGCCGACGACCAGTGGCGCCCCCAGCGGGAGCGCTCGACGGGGCTGTTCAACGCCGGCGACGAGCACACCGAGCTGCTGGAGCAGGCCGCGATGGTGCAGATCTACGCCACCCTGGCCTGGCCGCGCGGACAGGCGTCCATCCTGTACTGAGATCGGCGGCACACGCCGTCGAGACCCACGAGGACGCCCCTCACCCGTGGTCACGGGTGAGGGGCGATCGCTCGGGCCGACGGCGTGTCACTGACGCGCCCGCTACCCGGCCGAGGCCGCCGCCGCGTCGCGCACGGCTGGGTTGAGCGACAGAGCCGCAGCCCGCCGCAGCACGTCCTGCTGCGCGGCGTTGTACACCACGCGCATCGCCTCGGCCATCGCGGCGGCGGTCACCTCGGGGCTGTGGCGCAGGTACCGGCTCTCCCGGGCGTCGATCCAGGGGTACCTCGCGCGAGCCTCCGCGATCGTCCGCGCGTACGGTCCGACGACGCGCTCTCGCGTCGCTTCGTCGGCATCCGGCGGGAGGGACTCGAACGCCGCCGTCGCGGGGTCGACCTCGGCCTCGAACATCTCGCGGATGTCCGCCATCACCTCGGGCTGGTAGAGATGCGCGTAGATGAGGGTCAGCGAGCGCTGGGTGGGCGACAAGCGTGCGGCGATGTCCGTGAAGCCGGGCGCCACGGCACCGGCCGAGCGGTGCTCCAGCATCCGGGCGATCTCGCCGCGCACGCGCAGGCTGCGGTTGATGGTCTCGACAAGCTCGGCGTCGAGCGCCTCCAGCGCCTGACGCCAGCCGTCCGCCCCGGACTCCAGGCGCTCGATCTCCGCGACCGGCACGCCGAGGTCGCGCAGCCGCCGGATCTGGAGCAGCCGGACCAGGTGGTCGACGCCGTACTGCTTGTACCCGTTGCGCAGGCGTCGCGGCTCCTCGAGCAGACCGCTGCGGTGGTAGTGCCGGATGGCGTTGACGGTCGTGCCGGCCAGGCCGGCCAGCTCGCGGGTGCTCCACGCCATGTGCTCTCTCTTCTCGCTCAGATCGTCGGGGACCGCGACGCGGCGCCGGCGCCAGTGAACCACCGTGCGGCCGGTCCGGCCTCTCCGGGCGAGGAGGTCAGCGCCGCCCGGCGCACGCGATGCAGGTCCGAGCGGTGGGCCGGGCCAGCAGTCGCTCGGGGGCGACCGGCTGCCCGCAGCGCTCGCAGGAGCCGTACGTGCCGGCGGCGATCCGCGCGAGCGCCGCGTCGACGTCGGCCAGGTGGTCCGTGGCCGCGGAGAGCAGCGTGCTCGCCTGGGAGCGTTCGAAGGCGATCGTCGACCCCTCGGGGTCGTGCTCGTCGTCCGCCGTGCTGAGCTGTGACGCCTCCACCATCGAGGCGATGTTGCCCGAGAGGGAGGAGATCAGGTCGGACGTGCGGTCGCGATCCGCGACCAGCAGCGCGCGGATCTCGGTGATCGGGGCCAACGGCCACCTCCTCGAACGTCGCGGACCCGTCCCTCCTCGCAGGCTACCGGGGCGGCCCGCTGTCGGCGGTGGCGGGCCGGTGCCGTCGCGCCGCCCAGGCGCTGGTCGGCGCCGCCGCGACGGTGAAGACCAGGGCGAGTGCGGCGACGCCGAGGAGCGCACCGCGCAGGTCGCTGCTCTCTGCCAGCAGGCCCACGTAGGCCGGGCCGAGCAGGAAGCCCAGGTACGCGGTGGTGGCGACCTCAGAGGTGGCACGTCCGTGCTGCGCGGGGTCGGTGCGGCGCAGGCTCCGGCTGAGCAGGGTGGGGAACAGCGTCGCGGTGCCCAGCGCGGCCAGCACGAGCCCGACCAGGGCCACGGTGACCGAGGGGGCGGTGGCCAGCACCGCGGTGCCCGCGGCGGCGAGGGCACCTCCGCCGAGCAGCATCGTGGTGGGATGGCTTCGGGAGAGCGGTGCCAGGCTCAGCCGGGCCAGCGCGGCGGTGGCGGCGAAGGTCGCCGGTGCCGCGGCGGCCAGCGGGGGCGGGGCGGTGAAGACGTCGGTGAGCAGCACCGCGCCCCAGCTCTGGTGGGCGTTCTCGATCGCGTAGGCCAGGGCCGCCACCAGTCCCACGACGAACAAGGGCGACGTGGGGCCGATGCGGCGCAGCAGGTCCGGGAGCCCGCGGGGGCGGGGCGCGGCCGCGCCGTCCGGGACAGCCGGGAGCCGAAGCGCCGTGCTGGTGCGCCAGGCTGTGGTGGCCAGGGCGAGCATGACCGCGGCGACCACGGCGAACGCGAGCAGCAGCGACAGCCCCGTGCCCAGCAGTGCCCCGGTCGACAGGCTGGCGACCACCACGCCCACGGAGAACAGGCCGTGGGACCGGGTGAGCAGCGGCTTGGCCGTGGCATGCTCCGCACGCCCGGCCAGGGTGTTGATGGCGACGTCCGCGGCACCGGAGGCGGCGCCGACCACGAGCATCCCGACGATGAGCGGCACCACGCCGCGGGCGCCGGCGGTGATCAGCAGGCCGGCACCGGCCAGCGCCGCCAGCAGCCATGCCGCCACGCGGAGCCCGTAGCGGTCCACCGCCCGTCCGGTGAAGGCCATCGACGGGAGCGCCCCGAAGCCGACGAAGAGCAGGGCCGTGCCCAGCTCGCCCTCGCTGACCCCCGCCTGGGTGCGCAGGGCGGGCAGCGCCGCTCCCCAGGCGCCCCAGAAGATGCCGAACGCGGCGAACGCCGCGTAGGGCGCGCAGGTGGCGCGGCCGTCGGGAAGCGAGGGCCGCGGCTCGGCGGCGACCGGTTCACGCGTCATGGATCGTAACGATACACAGATAGGCTGTGCTCGTGTCCACAGCCGCACGACGACGCCCGACCGTCAAAGACGTGGCCGCCCGCGCGGGGGTGGCGCCGATGACGGTCTCCTACAGCTTCAACCGACCCGGACGGGTGGCCGAGGCCACCCGGAACCGGGTGCTGGAGGCCGCCGCCGAGCTGGGCTACCGCCCCGACAGCACCGCCCGCGCCCTGCGCTCGGGGCGTAGCCGGCAGCTCGGTGTGGTCGTGGGGGAGCACCTGTCCTACCTCTTCGACGACCCGCAGGCGGCGCAGTTCCTGGCCGGCATCGCCGACGTCTGTGTCAGCGAGGACCTGGGCATGGTGCTGATCCCCACGCGTGGGGACGCCCGCGACGTCGACCGCGTGCTGTCGGCGGCGGTGGACGGCTACGTGCTGTGGACCACCGTGGCGGACGACCCGGTGCTCGATGCCATCGCGAGCAGCGGGCGACCCGCCGCCATCCAGGGCGGCCCGGGCCACCCGGGTCTGGCGGTGGTCGGGCCCGACGACCGCGAGGCCGCTGCCGCCGTCGCGACGGCCGCGGTGCCCGCCGGAGCGACCCCGGTCGTCATCAGCTTCCCCGTGGACCGGCGCCGCACGAGCGGCGTCCTGCGTGGCCGCGACCTGCCGCCTGATCTCCTGGACCCGCGAGCCGTCCCGTTCCCCGTCACGGGGGCTCGGCTCGCCGGGTACCGCGACGCGCTGACCGCGGCCGGGCACGACTGGGACGACGTGCCTGTCGCCGTGGTGGAGCGCAACCAGCGCGACCGGGGCGAGAGCGCCGCCACGGAGCTGCTCGAGACGGTGACGGGCTCTGGCCCCGTGGTGGCGCTGGCGATGAGCGACGAGCTGGCGCTCGGCGCCCGCCGGGCGGTGACCCGCACCCGGCGTGCGGTCACGCTCACCGGGTGGGACGGCTCGCGAGAGGCCGCCACCGCCGGGGTCTGGTCGGTGGCGGCCTCCTTGCGCGAGCAGGGCGGTGCGTGTGCGCGAGCGGCGCTGTCGGGCGAGCCTGCCGGGCAGGTGCCGTGGAGCGTGGTCGCACCCGAGGGGCTGCCGTAAGGCTCGCATCCGGTACCGCCGTCTGCCAGAGCTCCGCGGTCACCGCGGGAAGGTGCGCAGGATCCGGGTCAGGTCGCGGGGCCGCTCCTCGGCGACCAGTCGCAGACCCGACTCCACATCTCGGCCGCGAGAGGCGTCTTCAGGGAGCAAGCACTTCACCTACCCTGGAGGTCCTCGTGACCAGCACCACCCGTCTCTTCCGCTCCACGCCGGTGCGGTTCGCCGCGATCGGCCTCATGTCCGCCGGCCTGTGCGCCGCGGGCGCCGGCATGGCGTTCGCCAACCCGACCTCGGCCTTCGGCCAGGTCGTCGGCACGGCGGCGCACAGCGCCGGCATCGCGTGGTCCGACCTGCCCGAGGGGTACACCCAGGCGCAGTACGACGCGTTCTGGGACGCCGGGTTCACCGCCTCGGACCTGACCGCCCTGGAGGACCTCTGGAACCTGGAGACGACCGAGACCAAGTCACGCGCCGGCCAGGCCATCCTCGACGGCGAGGCGCTCCCGTTCGAGCCCGGCACCTACCCCGACGAGACCAAGGCCGGCGCCGGCCAGGCACAGGCCGGAACCGAGAAGGCGCCCGCGACGAACGCCCCCGGCGCGAAGCTCGACGGCTGACCGCATGAACCAGGCACCGTCGACGACCGGTCAGGAGACGACCATCAGCACCCTCACGCTGCGCACCGGCTTCGAGATCGAGCTGCTCGCGCCCGCCGGCTCCGACCGGCAGGCGCTCGCGGACGCCCTCGCCAGCCGTCGCTCCGGCCGGGTGCACCGGTCGTTCCACACCGACAGCGAGCCGTCGACGGTGCCCGGCATCGGGGTGTTCCGGCACCTGTCGCCCGCGTTCGACGTGGTCGACGGTGCCGGCGCCCCGGTGGCGCGGCTCGTGGACGACATCACCATCGTCTCCGACCTGGCGGGCACCAGCACCCCGCCCGGGCACCGCGGGTGGTACCGCGTGCTGTGCGACGAACCGCGCCTGCTCCGGCTGATCGAGCGGTACATCGACCCGGACGCCGCCGCGTCCGCCGTCCTGGACCCCGTCGCCCGCCTGTTCGGCACCCGGGTCGACGTGGTGCGGAGCGCGGCACGGGTGAACGACACGACGGGTGCCACCGTCGCCGTCGTGATGCCGCTGCCCCCGGGGCGGGAACGGCCGTGCGAGGTGATCACGCCGCCGCTCACCGAGGATCACGGCAGGGCGCTCGACGAGCTGCTCGCCCCCGCGCGGGAGCTCGGGTTCACGGTGCCCGCCGAGGCGGCCGTCCACGTGCACGTGGACGGCGCACCCTTCCGGAGGCCTGCCGCGTTCGCCAACCTCGTGCGGCTGTTCGGGTACTGGCGCGAGCCCCTGTGGGCGGCGCTGGGCACCAACGAGGCGTGCCGCCGGCTGGCGCCGCTGCCGGCCGAGCTGCTCCGGCTGGTGGAGCGCGACGACTGGTCGTGGCCCGAGCTGGCCGCGGCGGCGCGCGCCACCGGCCTGACCAAGTACGCCGACGTGAACCTCACCCACCTCGTCGCGGCGCAGCCCTTCCGGGACACGGTCGAGGTGCGCGTCCTGCCCGGTGCGATCGACGCGGCCGACGTCGTCCGCGGCGCGGCGCTCGTCGAGAGCCTGCTGCTGCGGTGCCTCGACGAGCGCCCGATACCGTGGCCCGACGACGGTGTGGCGCACGACCCGGTGGGGGCGCTGCTGGCCCTGGCGGCGGGCGCCGTCCGATGACGACCCGGCTCGCGGCCGTCGGCCCGGACAGCACGCCCACGCCGCAGGTCACGTCGGCGGCGGCCCGGGACGACGAGCGCCCCGGCCCGCCCGCCTCGCTGGACGCGCTGGTGCGGCGCCACCTGCCGGGGCTGATCCGGTACGCGACGGTGCTCGTCGGCGACCCGCACACCGCCGCCGACCTGGTCCAGGAGGTGCTGCTGCGCGCGCACCAGCGCTGGGGCCGGATAGCGTCGACGGACCGTCCGGACCTGTACCTCCGGCGCATGGTCACCAACGAGCACCTGTCGTGGCGCCGTCGCTGGCACGTGCGCACCATCCAGCCGACCTCGGACGACGTGCTGATCAGGAGGGCCGGGACGGCGGGGGACCACGCGCACCACCACGCGGAGGAGGACGCGATGTGGCAGCTTCTCGCCGGGCTGCCGCCGCGGCAGCGCGCGGTGCTCGTGCTGCGCTACTACGAGGGGCTGGCCGACGCCGAGGCGGCGACCGTGCTCGGCACCACCCCGGCGACCGTCCGATCCCACGCCGCGCGCGCCCTGGCCACCCTCCGGCGCGCCGACCTGACCACCCTGGAGACGCGATGAACCAGCACCGTCCCACCGGTTCGCCGGTGCCCGGACCCGGGTCGCAGGACGGCGTCCCGCGCGACGAGCTCGCCGAACGGGTGGCCGCCGCCCTGCGCTCGCGCGAGCCCGATCCCGCCGCCGTGGACGCCGCCGCCCAGCGGATCGCCGCGCGCGTCGCCGCGGCGGCCGACGACCGTGGCGCGGTCGTGACCCCGTTCGTCCGGCGCGCGGGCCGGGTCGCGGTCACCGGCGTGGTCACCTCGACGATCGTCGTGGCGGGCGCGACGGCGGCCGCGGCGGCCAACCCGTACACGGGCTTCGCCGTCGCCGTCGAACACGTGGTGCAGTCGGTCGGCATCGAGTGGTCGGCGATGCCCGCCGGCCTCACGCGTGAGCAGTACGACGCGTTCTGGACCGCCGGGTACACCGCCGAGGACCAGACGGAGCTCGCGGAGCTCTGGTCGCTCGACGACATCGCGACCAAGGCCCGTGCGGGTCAGATGATCCTGGACGGCCAGGCGGTCCCGGTGGCGCCCGGCTCGGCCGACGGGTCGGCGGGCCTGCCGGCCGACCCCGCGCAGGCCGCACGGACGGCCTTCTCGGACGCCGGGTACGAGTTCGACGACGCCGTGGAGCTCGCCGAGCTGTGGCACGTCAGCGCGGACGAGGCGAAGGCCCGAGCGGGGCGCATGCTGATCGAGGGTGAGCAGCCACCGCTGCCCTGAGGCCGCGCCTCCGAGAGAGATCTGGGTACCGGGCCCTGTACGAGCCCGTCCTGGCGGCCGTCCGCAGGCTGGCCCACCAGAACCTCGCCGTCGGGGTCTGAGCGAACGGAGTCCGAGCGAGCGGGTACGCCGGAGGCCCGGGCCGCAGGTCTCTGCGGTCCGGGCCTCGTGTCGTGCGGTGCGTCCTGTGGCGCGTCGTGCCGGTGCGCCCAGGACGCGGTGGTCACTGCAGGAACGTACGGAGGATCTGCGTCAGCTCACGGGGCCGCTCCTCGGCGATCCAGTGACCGGTGTCCTCCATGACGCGCCCGTCGACGTCGGAGGCGTACTTCTCCCACTGCTCACCCACGCCGGCGCCCACGGCCTGCTCGCCACCGATCGCGAGGATCGGCATGGGCAGCAGGCCCTCGGCCTGGAACGCCTTGTTCTGCGCGGCGCTCGTGCCGAGCGAGCGGTAGACCTCCATCCACGCGGTCAGACGTCCGGGCTCGGCCAGGTAGTCGGCGTAGAACTCGTACTCGTCGTCGCTGAACGCGGAGTCGACGGCGAGCCACTGGGTGACCAGGCCCTCGACGAAGATCTGCTCCTTGCCGCCGATGAGCAGCTCCGGCAGCGGGTCCTCCTGGAAGAAGCCGAAGTGCCACGCGGACGGGCTGCCGTCGGCGTTCGCCGCCGGCCACTGGAAGAACGAGTCGTCGGGCAGCGGTGCGTCGAGCACCGCCATGCGCTCGACCTCGTCGGGCCACATCGCCGCGTACGGGTACGCGACCCACAGGCCGACGTCGTGCGCGACGACCTGGATACCGTCGTTCAGGCCGAGCTTGACCAGCAGGGCGTGCACGTCCTTCGCCATCTGCGCGGTGTCGTAGCCCTTCTTCGGGATGCCGGAGTCGCCGGTCCCGCGCAGGTCGACGGCGATCACCGTGTGGTCCTCGGCCAGCGGGCCGAGCTGGTGGCTCCACGCGGACGACGTCTGCGGGAAGCCGTGCAGCAGCACGATCGGCGACCCGCTGCCGCCGCGCAGGTAGTGCATCGTGAAGCCGTTGACGTTGGCGTAGTTCGACGTGTAGCCGGCAGGGATCTCCGGGACGTCCTTCGCGGGCTTGTCCGGCTTCGTCCCGTGCGACCCCGTCGACGCGTTCGCCGCGGCGACCGTCCTGGTCGGCTCGGGGGCGTCCGTCCCGGGCGTGGCACCGGACAGGGCCGCGGGCAGCAGCAGGGCTGACGCGGCCAGGACCGCGACGCCCAGGCCGCGGATCTTGTTGTACGACATGACTTGCCTCTCTGTGGCCCCCTCGTGGGGGGCCGGACTCGTCGGTGGACAGTTCGCGATGCCGTACCCGTCATCGCTGGTACCGACGCTACGAACGCCGTCCCCGACGCGGCAGAGCCCCGGTCGGACCGGGGTCTGCCAGGGCCCCCCTCGGGGGCGCGGGTCACCACACGGCGGCGGCGCGGGGGGTCAGCCGACCGTGACGCGCCGGGCGCGCCGCAGGTTGCGGACCAGGTCCTCGCGGCTCTGTCCGTCGATGGCGTGGCGCCACATCGGGGTGCCCGGAGCGCTGCGCCACGACTCGCTCAGGGGGCTGTTGTCGACGGCGTCGAAACCGAGATCGTCGTACAGGCGGGTCACGACGTCCACCGCGTCCGGGTGGTCGCTGGAGACGACCAGTGCCTTTCGGTCGGGCGCACCGGCGGGCCGGGCCAGCCGGACCACGGCGGGGAGCATGTCGCTGGGGACCCGGATCTCGTAGCGCTCGTGGAACTGGATGTGGGTGAACGCCTTCACGACCTTCGAGGTGGGCAGCTGTTGCTGCCGCAGCTCGTGGATCGTCGTGCGACCCGAGTCGACCTCCGGGAAGTTCCCGTCGCGCCAGACCATGTAGTTGTTGTTGTCGATCACGACCTTCCCGGCGAGCTCCGCGACGGGCAGCACGTCGTCCGGCGCGTAGGGGAAGGCGACGACGGCGATGTCGGCCGCCGCGGCGGCGTCCTGCGCCCAGGCCGCACGCGCGTGCGGGCCGAGCTCGCCGACCAGGCTGGTCAGGGTCTCGGGCCGCCGCGAGTTGGCGATCACGACGTCGTAGCCGGCGCCGATCACGACGCGGGCCAACGTGCTCCCGGCCTGGCCGGCGCCGAGGATGCCGAGGGTGGTCATGGTGCGTCTCCTGGGGGTGGGGTCCGGGGTCGGCGGATGCCGGTCACGAGCGGGCGCGGGCGACCTTGTCGCGGTCGGCCCGCGTCGGGAGGGTGGCGGAGGCCAGCAGGCCGAGCTTCTCCGCGTCGGCGGAGCCGGGGTCGGCGTGGAGGACGACGAGCTGCAGGTGCTCGGCGCCCCCGATGCTCAGCCGTTCGCGGTTGAGCACCAGCTCCCCGACCTGCGGGTGGTCGAACCGGATCAGCGTGCCCCGCTGCCCCCGCACCTCGTGGCGCGCCCAGAGCTGCCGGAAACGCGGGCTGGCCAGCGAGAGGGACCCGGTGAGCTCGATGAAGCGAGGGTCGTCGACGTCGGTGCCCACCGCCTGCCGCAGGTTGGCGATGAAGCACTCGGTGAGGTCTTCCCAGTCCGGGTGCAGCGCCTGCTCCGCCTGGTCGAGGAACATGTCCCGCAGCTGGTTGCCACCGACGGCGAGGTTCGGGGAGAGCGCTTTGGCGAGGTCGTTCGACGCCAGGACGTCGAAGTACCGGCCCTCGACGAACGCGGGCTGCACGAGCGAGGCCAGCAGCGTGAGCACGCCGGGGGGCACCGTCTCCTTCGGCTGCGGGGGCCGCCGCCGCACCGGGGCGTCCGCGACCAGCGACAGCAGGTGCGCCCGGTGGTCCTCGTCGAGGTTCAGCACGCGCGCGATCGACATGAGCACCTGCGCGGAGGGGTGCTGGTCGCGGCCCCGCTCCAGCCGCAGGTAGTAGTCGGCGCTGATCCCGGCGAGCATCGCCACCTCCTCCCGCCGCAGCCCGGGCACCCGCCGCACGCCCACGGCGGGGATGCCCGCCTGCTGGGGGCTGACCAGCTCGCGCCGCGCGCGCAGGTACACGCCGAGGGGGTTCGTCGTCTCGTCCATGGAGCCAACGTAAGCGCGCGCGCTGCGTATAGCGGGGGCCCTGTCACACCCCAGGCACGACGGGGCCCTGGCCGCACCGAGCGGCCCTGCCTAGCGTTCCCGACGGCCCATCCGGGACCGCGCGCCCCGAGGGGGGTGACGCTCGACCACGCGACAAAGGGAAAGCACATGAGCAGCACGACCTCGTCGACCGACAGGTCCACCACCGGCAAGCAGGCCTCCTGGGCCGGTGTCGCGTCCTTGGGCGTCGGGATCTTCGCGATCGTCATGTCCGAGTTCCTGCCCGCGAGCCTGCTGCCCCGCATCGCGGACGACATCGGTGTGTCGGTCGGTGCGGCGGGCCAGGCGGTCACCATGACCGCCGTCGCGGCCGCGCTGTCGGCCCTGCTGATCGCGGTGGTCCTGCCCCAGGCCGACCGGCGCCGGGTCATGATCGGGCTCACGCTGCTCGCGGTGCTGTCCGACGTGGTCGTCGCGCTGGCCCCGAACCTGCCCGTGCTCCTGGGGGCCCGGCTCCTGCTGGGCGTCGCGCTCGGCGGGTTCTGGGCGATGGCCACGGCGATGGCAGCGCACCTGGTGCACGCCGACCACCTCGGCCGCGCCCTGACGGTCATCAACTCCGGCGTCGCCGTCGCGACCATCGCGGCCGTCCCGCTCGGCGCCTGGCTCGGCGAGCTCTGGGGGTGGCGCGGGGTCTTCCTCATGGGCGCCGGGGCCGCGACGCTCGCCCTGGTCCTCCAGGCCGCGACCCTGCCCCACGTCGCACCGGGCGCCGCGACCGGGCTCCGTGCTCTCGGAGCGACCCTGCGGTCCCGCGCGGTCCTCGCCGGCCTGCTGGGGATCCTCCTGATCTTCGGCGGCCACTTCAACGGGTTCACCTACATCCGGCCCGCCGCGGAGGCCGTCTCCGGCATCGACGCGGGCGGTCTGGCCCTGCTGCTGCTCGTGTTCGGGATCGGCAACGTGCTCGGTACGGCGCTCAGCGGTCCGCTGGCCGACCGGGCGCTACGCCTGTCCGTGCTCCTGTTCCCGGCGCTGCTGGCGGCCGGCATGCTGCTGATGCTGCTCACCGGCGGTGCGCCGGCCGGGCTCTTCGCCGCCGCGGCGCTGTGGGGTTTCGGCTTCGGCGGCGTGCCCACCACGGTGCTGACCTGGGGCGCCAGGACCGAGCCGACCCGGCTCGAGCAGATCGGCGGGCTCATCGTGACCGTCTGCAACGTCGCGATCGCCGCCGGCGCGGTCGTCGGCGGGCTGCTCGTCGACGGCATCTCGGCCCAGACCCCGCTGCTCGCCGGTTCCCTCGCGGCGGTCAGCGGTGCCGTGGTGCTCGTGAGCCTGCGGCCCCGCCGCTGACACGCAACGCCGGGCCGTCGATCAGGCAGCGGGGCGTGCGGGTCTCCGCGTCGAACAGGATGTAGAGGCCCTGGATGCGGGCCAGGCCGCGCGCCGCCTGATCGACGGCCCGGCTCGGTGCTCACTCGGCCTCCTCGACGCGGGCAGGTGCGACGACGACAGCGGAAGGGCACCGAAGGGGTGGCCGCCCCGGCTGACCAGCCCGGGCGGCCACCCGGTCAGGTCAGCCGGCGGCGCCCGGCCCGTACACCGTGACCTGGACGCTTCCTCCGACGACCAGGTCCACGCGGGCGCACTCCGCCGCGTCGTCCGGCACCGTCGTGGTGGGCCAGTGGTGCGAGAGCGACGCGAGGTGCTCGTCGGCGATCGCCCGCATCTGCTCCGCCGTCAGGCACTCGTCGGCAGAGGCCTCGCGGAGCGCGCCGACGAGCGGGCTGAGCTCCGGGACGGCGTAGACCTCGTCGGGGTCGCCGTCCGCCGCGACCAGCACCTTCCCGGTCTCTTCCGCCGAGAGGCCCGAGCACGGCCGGTCCGGGGTGTTCGCGTCCACCGACTCGACGGTCCAGCCCCCGAGGCCCAGGCGGTCGAGCTCGGACTGCGCCCAGGCGACGGCCTCGTCGACGGTGCGGCAGGTGCCGTGCCCCCCGTCGACCTGGTCGCCGAGGCTCTGGCGCAGCTCGAGGACCGCGGCGTCGGCGGCCGGCCCGCTCGCCGGGTCGATGGGTTCGATCCAGTCGGGCGCCTGGTCGGCGGGTGCCACGTAGACGTGCCCGTCGTGCTGGAACACGACCGGGTCGGTGACGGGCGGCAGGCCGGCCTCGGCCAGCATCGTGGTGCAGTCGGCGACCGCGTCGCCCGTGAGCCACGGGCCCGCCGCGTCGACGTGCTGCCCTTCGAGGGCGTCGTCGTTCCAGGTGGTCATGCAGGTGACGCCTTCGGTGTCCTGGGCGACGAACGCCTGGATCGCCGCGTAGGCGACCCCGCCCCCCGCGAGGACTGTCGCGAGGCCGACGGCGATCGCGCCCCGCCGGCCGAGCCTTCGGCGGCTGGTCCGCGCCAGCCCTGCCGTCGCCGCGGAGCGTCCGGCCTCGGCGGTGTCGAGCTGGGTCCCGGTCATGATGATCTCCTCACGCAGGGTGGCGAACGCCACCGGCTCCACGGCGTCGAGGTCGACCCGGTCGACCGGGTCCGCGGCCTTCAGCCGCTTCATCGGGTCCGTCATCGTGCCTCCTCGATCCCGTGGTGGGCTCGTGCCCACCTGCCCATGACCTGTCCGTCCGGCCCCGAACGTTTCACGGCCGGCCGGTCGTCGACGGTGGCCGGCACCGCGGCGACGTCGTCGTCCGGGACGGCGAGCGCGGCGAGTGCTTCGGCGAGCCGACGGCGGGCGCGGTGCAGCCGGACCCGCACCGCGGTGCGCGAGACGCCCAGGGCCACCGCGATCTCCTCGCGGCCGAGCTCCTCCCACGCCACGAGGCGCAGCAGCTCCTGGTCGTCGTCGGAGAGCCGGGCGAGAGCACGTTCGACGTCGCGGTCGGGCTCGGGCGGCGTCTCGACGGCGACGGCGAGCTCGGCCCGCAGCCGGTCCGCGAGCGCGAGGCGGCGCCGGTCACCGCGCCGCGCGTTGGCGAGCACCCGCCGGGCGACGCCGAACATCCAGGGCCGGGCGTCCGCGCCGGCGGGGACGTCGTCGATCCGGCGCCAGGCGACCAGGAAGCTCTCGGCGACGACGTCGGCGGCATCCTCGGGCTCGGCCACGCGGCGCACGGCGTAGGCGAGCAGGGCACGGTGGGTGGACTCGAAGAGCGCCGTGAACCGGGCCTCGGGCGGTGGGGGTGCTGGAGCCGTCATCCTGGACCTCTCGGTGATGGAGCACTGACGAGGGTGTCATGTCCGGATGCGGGGGAGCGTTACAGGGTTCGCCCGGCGGACATCGGGCGCGACGTCCACCCGTCCCGGGCTGCATCATGGGTTCCAGCGGAGTCACCGGGGACTTCGCGGGCCGGCGAGGAGGCTGGAGGGGTACATGAGCTTCGACCTGGCGTTCTGGTATCCGGACGACGCGGACGTCGACCCTGCCGCGGCCTTCGACGTGTACGACCGGGTCGCCGACGGGGAGCTCGGGGTGGTCCCCGAGCATCCCGCCGTCGCGCGCTTCGCCGAGGAGATGCTCGAGGTGTACCCGGAGACGGACGCCGGATCACCCTGGGCTGCCGCCTGCTGGGTGACGCCGGAGTCGGTGGTGGTGAGCATCTCCTGGTCGCGGGCGGAGGAGGTGGGCCCGGTGCTGGCGAGCCTCGCCTGGGACCACGGCCTGGTCACCTACGACCCGCAGGCGCAGGTGCTGCACCTGCCCGTGTCGCGCGTCCGCCCGGGACGTCGGGAACGGGCGACCGTCGAGGTGGCCGACGAGACCGGTGAGACGAGCGGCGAGGGCTGAGCTCCGCGCGTCGCGCCCTCGCCCGGCGCCGCGCGGCCGGCGGTCACGGCAGGTCCCGGCGGGGCGCGGCGACGACCTCGTCGATCCAGCCGGTCACGGTCGCCCAGACCGGGTGGCTGGGGTGGACGACGTCGAAGTGCGTGCCGCCCTC
Organism: Promicromonospora thailandica; assembly: GCF_024171955.1. Lineage (GTDB taxonomy): Bacteria > Actinomycetota > Actinomycetes > Actinomycetales > Cellulomonadaceae > Promicromonospora > Promicromonospora thailandica. The sequence goes on from NZ_JAMTCS010000014.1 coordinate 207,510, forward strand.
GACCTCGACGTAGCGGGCGGTGCCGCCGTCGGCAATGACCTTGTCGACGTAGCGGCGGCTCCACTCGGCGGGGACTGCCTCGTCCGCGGTGCCGTGGACGGCCAGGACCGGGACTCCGGCGGGAGCGAGCTCGGTCGGTGACGTCCAGGCGTGGCGGTCGGGTCGTCCGTCCGCGCGAGCGCCGACCAGGAGCGGCACGATCCCCGCCCCGACCAGCCCGGCGACGACGGGCCACGCCTCGGGCCGGGCGCTGTCGGGTGCGTCCTTCGGCGGTGCGGCGTCCGGGTCGGCGAGGGCGGAGCCGAAGGCCTCGGCCTCGGCGGCTCGCAGGTCGAGCGGTGCGCCGAGCGAGACCAGGCCGACCGGCTCGATCCGGGGGTGGCTGCCGGGCGCCTCGGCCGGGAGGGCGGCCCGGTGCGCGGCCCACGTGGCCAGGTGGCCGCCGGCGGAGTGCCCCAGGAGCACGACGCGCCCGGTGTCCAGTGCGGGGTCGAGGCCGTCGAGGGCGTCGACCGCGGCGGCGACGTCGAGGAAGGTGCCGGGCCAGCCCCCGCCGGGCTCGCCGATCCGGCGGTACTCGACGTTCCAGACGGCGTACCCGCGGCCCACCAGGTCGTCGACGACGTCGGTGATCTGCCGGCGGTCCCACATCGCGGCCCAGTAGCCGCCGTGGACCACGACCACGACGGGGAACGGGCCGTCGCCGTCCGGCAGGTAGAGCTCGCCGACCTGCGACGGCTCCGGGCCGTAGGCGACCGTCCGCACGGTGCGCGGGCCGTCCGCGCCGTCGTCGTAGCGCAGGCCGCGGTCGGCGGCGGTGACCGCGGCGATCGTCGCGAAGAACGCGGCGATCTCCGGGCGGTTGGCGCCCTTGGCCCGCGACTCGTCCCAGGCCGCGTCGTCGGTCCACTCGACCAGGTCGAGCCAGGTGGTCTCGTCGAGGCGGACGAGCCGGGCGGAGACGAACCCGCGCCGGTCGGCGCGGAAGGCGTCCAGCATCGCGGGCCGGGCCGCCAGCATGGCGGGCGTGCTCTGCGGGGTCACGGTGAAGGTGGTCATCTCGAGGACGGACATCGTCAGCTCCTGGGGTTGGGAGATAGCGTCAGGTAGTCACTGATCCTGACTATCGTGACTCTAGGTCGCGGTCGCCCGATAGTCAACAAAACTGACTGTCACTGAAGATGATCAACGCGACACCTACACTCCTCACGTGCACAGCGACGACGGCGGAGCAGCGGACGCACGCGACGACCTGGTGGATCACCGGGCGGCCGGCGGCCGGCGTGCTCGTCGCACTGCTCGACGTGGTCGCGGCCGTGCTGGTGTTTTTCATGACCTGGTTCTCCGTGGGGCCGGGCTCCCTGGTCGGCCTCTGGCTCCTGCTCGCCGCGGCCGTCCTCGGCTTCGAACCCGGGATCAGACGGCGTCTCGCCGTCGTCGGCCTTGTGGTCGTCGGCGCGACCCTGGTGGCCGGCTCCGGGGTCCTCCTGCACGTCCCGGCGCTCGCGGTGCCTGTGGCGCTCGCGCTGAACGTGGGCGCCGTCGTGTACCTGTCCCGGCTCGCCGCTCGACGGCCGCTGCCTCGCCGACGTAGTAGCGTATGAGGCACCGGAAGTAGAAACACGACACCATCGTCGTGCGCACACGCGGGTCGCCGAGCCGCCACTTCTCTCTCACCAGAGGAGTGCGCCCATGAGCGACCACCGCCCGCGACCGACGTCCGAGACCCCGCCCCATCACGCCGGCCCAGGGTCGCTGCGTGCCGCCTGGGTCGCCCTCTCGGGCCTGTCGGCGGTGTTCCTGTTCGAGATGCTCGACAGCTCCGTCCTGAACGTCGCGCTGCCCACCATCGGCCGCGAGCTCGGCGCGTCGACCACGGGCCTGCAGTGGGTCACCAGCTCCTACTCCGTCGTGTTCGGCGGCCTGATGATCGCGCTGAGCGCCGTCGCCGACCGGTTCGGGCGCCGCACGGTGATGCTGGCCGGGCTGGTGCTGCTCGCGCTGGCCGGCCTCGCGACGGCGTTCGTGAGCACCACCGGACAGCTCGTCGCCGTCCGGGTGGCGACAGGGGTCGCGGCCGCCATGACCACGCCGGGCTCCATGGCCCTGGCCTACCGGCTGTTCGCCGACGAGCACCTGCGCGTGCGGGCGATGACGCTCGTCTCGACCGTCGGGCTCGTCGGGCTCGCCGTGGGCCCCACCGCCGGGGGCCTGGTGCTGAGCTTCGCCCCGTGGCAGACGCTGCTCCTGGTCAACGTTCCGGTCGCGGCGATCGCCCTCGTCTGCGTCCGGCTCGGCGTGCCCGCGGACCAGCCGCACGAGCTGCACGGCCGGCCGATCGACGTCGTCGGGGCGCTGCTCGGAACGGCCCCCGTCGTGCTCGGCCTGCTCGCGCCGACCGTCTTCGTCGACGACGGCGCCGGGTCCTGGCAGCCCTGGGTCGCCGCCGGGGGAGCGGCCGGCGCGGGAGCCCTGTTCGTCCTGCGACAGCGGGCCGCCGTGCACCCCCTGCTCGATCTGGGACTGCTCCGGCGCCCGCTGGTGGCCGGCGGGCTGGCGTTCAAGGCGGCGGCCGCCCTGGCCGTGGCGGGGCTCGGCTACCTGGTCACCCTGCAGCTCCAGCTCGACTGGGGGTGGACGGCGGCGCAGGCCGCCCTCGGCATGCTGCCGCAGGTGGTCGTCCTGGTCGCCGGCGGCGCCGTGATCAGCCCGCTGGTCGGGCGCATCGGCCTGGAGGGGGCGGCGTGGGGGAGCGCCGCCGTCGTCGTCTGCGGGCTGGCGGTCTATGCCGCCCTCGGCCGTCTCGGCTACCCGTGGGTCGCGCTCGCCCTCGTGCTGGTGGCCGCCGGGATGCGCGTGGTCGGGGTCGTGGCCGGGAACAACGTCATGCGGGGCCTGCCCGCGGACCGGACGACGATGGGCGCGGCGTTGATCGATACCGCCGGCGAGCTCACCACCGGCCTCGGTATCGCCGTCAGCGGCACGATCCTCGCCGGCGGCTTCACCGGCAGCATCGCCGCGGGCGGCTGGACCGCCGCGCAGACCGGGCAGTTCCGCGACGCCGTCACCGTGGCCGCCGTCGTGCTGACCGTGGGCGCCGGGCTACTCGTCGGCTGGGGCATCGTCCGCACGCGCACGCCGGGCGCCCCGCGGGCGAGGTAGTCAGGTGGCTACCTCGCCCGCGGGGCGGGCGGGGTCGGCCCCGGCGCACGCTACCGCGCGTCGCGCGCCGTGTTGCCGAGCCGGAGCGTCGTCGCGCCGATGCAGATGTCCTCGACGTAACGGAGCCCGGCCGCCTCGGCGGTGTCGCGAGCCTCGCCGGACGTCAGCCCGAGCTGCAGCCACAGGGTGCCCGCCCCGATCTCGACCGCCTGGCGGGCGATCTCGGGCGCTTCGCCGGAGGGCCGGAACACGTCCACGACGTCGACCGGGACCGGGATGTCCGCCAGGGTCGCGTACGCCTTCCGTCCCAGGATCTCGGTCGCGGTCGGGTGCACCGGGATCACGTCGTAGCCGGCCGCGAGGAGAATCTTCGCGACCTCGACGGAGGGCTTCTCGGGATGGGTCGACAGCCCGACGACGGCGACGGTCTGCGTCGCGTCCAGCAGGGTCTTGAAGTCCTCGTCGTCCATGTGGTGCCTTCCTGGTTCCTCGGCCGCCGCCTCGTCCGGGCTGCTGTCCACCAGTGCCAACCGCCGTGGGTCCGGTTCCCATCCACGGTCAGGCGGTGGGTACCGCCGTGGACGACGGGCGGCGGCCTCAAGACCGTAGAACCGCCCAGCCGCCCCCCTCGCCGAGATAGAACTGTGGCGAGATAGAACGCCGGCTCTTGCTAGCGTTCTATCTCGCCACGGTTCTACTTCGCCACGGTTCTATCTCGGCGAAGGGGGGTGGGTCAGCCCAGGCGCTCGCCCGACGTGGCGGAGAAGACGTGGGAGTGTCCGGCCTGGATCGACACGGAGATGACGTCGCCCTTGTCCGGCACGCCGCGGGGGTCGATGCGGACGATGACCTGGTTGGTGTCGCCGGCCGAGAGGTCCACGTCGGCGGCGTCGCCCTTGAGGGAGCCGTAGACGAACGCGTCCGAGCCGAGCTCCTCGACGAGGTTGACCTCGACCTCGAAGGATCCGGGGGTGCCGGAAGAGACCACGTCCAGGGACTCGGGCCGGAACCCGAGGGTGACCTTGCCGTTGTCGCCGTCGGGGATCGCGGAGGCGATGGAGCGCTCCAGCGGGACGCTGGCCGAGCCGACCTTGACCGAGCCGTCCTTGACGTCGAAGGTGCCGATGTTCATCGCGGGGGAGCCGATGAACCCGGCCACGAACACGTTGGCCGGCCGGTCGTACATCTCCCGGGGGGTGCCGACCTGCTGCAGGATGCCGCCGTTGAGGACCGCGATCCGGTCACCCATCGTGAGGGCCTCGGTCTGGTCGTGGGTCACGTAGACCGTGGTCACGCCCAGGCGGCGCTGCAGGGAGGCGATCTGGGTGCGGGTCTGCACGCGCAGCTTGGCGTCCAGGTTGGACAG
>NZ_JAMTCS010000015.1 GCF_024171955.1 Promicromonospora thailandica
AGGACGCCGCGGCCTTGGGCGCCGGCGGCCCAGTGGGCCACGGTGGAGCCGGGGAAGTGTCCGCCGGGCTGGGTCAGGGTGATGCCGGGCAGGATCTGGAGGTCGGTCTTCCAGGTCTGGACGGCGGGGTCGGTGCGGGCCAGCCAGTCGGCGTCGTCCTGGGCGACCAGGATCGGCACGCCGCCCAGGCGGCGGCTCCATTCGACCTGGACGCCGTACATGTGGGGGTGGCTGGCCACGATGCAGGCCAGGCCGCCGAGGTCCTGGACGGCGGCCACGGCGGTGTCGTCGAGGTAGCCGGGTACGTCGAACAGGAGGTTGCCGGCGGGGGTGCGTACGAGCTTGGCGGTGGGGCCGATGCCGACGTCGGGCACGGTGGTCAGGCCGTACAGGTCGGGCTCGAGCTCTTCGACGGCGATGCTCTGCCCGGCCGCGGCCAGCTCCTCCAACGTCGTCCAGTGCTGCCCGTCCGGCGGGACCAGCTCCCGCTCGTCGGCGCACACGGCGCACACGGGCCGCCGCGTCTCGTGCTCCACCCCGCACCTGCTGCAGATCCAGAACGTCATCCGCTCCCCCTTCGCCGGCTCGCGCTCCGCGCCATCGTCGGAACCATCGTCGGACGAGCGGACGCGGCTCGCCACGGGCACCCGTGGCGAGCCGCACCCGTCGGCTCAGCGGACCTCGACGCGGCCCGCCGGGTCGGCGGCGTCGGCGAGCTCGGAGACCGCCTCGGCCCAGGCGTCGTCCGCCACGCGCAGCGCGGTGCGCAGGTAGGCGGTGGACAGCCGCTGGATCAGGGCCACCCGCTCCGGGCTCTCGTCCGTCGTCTCGGTCACCTGGTAGCCGGGGATGCCGCCGAGCGAGTGCTCCGCCCCGAACACGGTGAGCAGGGCCTTGCTGCCCGGGCTCAGGTGGTACGGGTCGGCGAACCAGTCGGGGCCGCGCGTGGACAGCGCGGACTTGTCCTGGTCGCCGGCCACGACGAGCGTCGGCGTCGTCATGCCGTCGAAGTCCGGGTTCATGAACGAGAAGTTCTCGGCCGCGAAGGGCGTGAGGTCGTCGCCGCCCGTACCCGGCGTCGCCAGCAGCACGCCGGCCGTGACGCGCGCGTCCGACAGGTCCTCGCCCGGCTGCCCGTCGGCGTCGAGGACCCGCGCGCCGAGCAGGGTGCTCGCCGTCTGACCGCCCCAGGAGTGGCCCGCGACGGCGATCCGGTCGCGGTCGAGGCGCCCGGCGAGCCCCGGCACGGCGGCCTCCACGGCGTCGAGGTGGTCCAGGACGGCTCGCAGGTCGTCGACGCGGAGGCGCCAGATGCGCGGGTACCGCGCGTCGTCGGGCGTGAGGCCGAGGGTGCGCGAGTCGAGGTGCGTCGGCTGGACCACGGCGAAGCCCTGCGCGGCCCAGTGGTCCACCAGCGGCGCGTAGCCGTCCAGGGACTCGCCGAACCCGTGCGAGAAGACGATCACCGGCAGGCTCGTGCCCGCGGCCGGCGCGGTGACGCGCACCCGGAGGTCCTCGCCGCGGTCCGCCGCCGTGGGCAGCACCACCGGGCGGACCGAGACGATCGGTGCGGACGTGGCCGCATGTGTCGTTGTGCTCATGGAAGTTCCCTTCGAACCGTGCCAGACTGTTAAGCGGAACGCCGCTCCGATCAACATACGGAGCGCTGTTCCGCTTGTCAACGCGTGCCCGAGAGAGGACCTGTGATGGAGGACACCGGCGAGCAGGCTGCTCCCCCGCGCAAGCGTGCCGACGCCCGGCGCAACGAGCAGGCGCTGCTGGAGGCCGCCGCGGCCGTCTTCGTCCGGTCCGGCGTGCAGGCGCCCGTGCGCGAGATCGCGGCCGAGGCAGGCGTGGGGATGGGCACCATCTACCGCCACTTCCCGCAGCGCGCCGACCTGGTGATCGCGGTGTACCGGCACCAGGTCGAGGCGTGCGCCGCCGCGGGGCCGGCCCTGCTCGAGTCCGCGCCCACGCCGCACGCCGCGCTGGGCCGGTGGGTCCGGCTCTTCGTCGAGTTCCTCGTCACCAAGCACGGGCTCGCGGGCGCGATGCGCGACGACGACGCCGGCTTCGCCGCCCTGCACGGCTACTTCCTCGACCGGCTGGTGCCGGTGTGCGCGAGCCTGCTCGACGCCGCCGCGGCCGCCGGGGAGATCGAGACGGACGTCAGCGCCCTGAACCTCATGCACGGCATCGGCAACCTGTGCATCGGCGCCGACAAGGACCCGGGGTACGACGCCGGCCGGCTCGTCGACCTGCTGGTCGCGGGCCTGCGCCGGTCAGCCGTCGGCTGAGCCCGCCGGCGTCGTGGACGCGAGCACCCGCTCGACGAGGTCGTCGAGCACCGCCGCGTCGACCCGCCTGCCCTCGAACGTCACCAGCACGAGCACCGACCCCGTCAGCAGCGCGAGCGCGGGCTCCACGTCGCGCCGGGCGACGTGGGCGGCCAGGACCGCGCGCATCCCGGCGGTCCCGGTCTCGTAGAGGCGCGTGCGCAGGCGCGCGACCACGTCGCCCTCGTTCGCGTGCTCGACGACGCCCGCGAGCAGCCGGTCCAGGTGCCCGTGCGTGAGGTCGTCCGCGAAGTCCGCGAGCGCGGCGCGCAGGTCGGCGCGCAGGTCCCCGGTGGCGGCGGGGTGGTCCGCCTCGTCGCAGATCAGCTCGACGGCGGCCTCGACCAGGTCCAGCCGCGTGGGCCAGTGGGCGTAGACGGTGGCCTTCGCGTACCCGGCCCGCCGGGCCACGGCCGCGTGGGTGACGGCGTCCCAGCCGTCCTCGACCAGCAGCTCGCCGGTCGCGCGGACGACGTCGCGCCGGGTCCGGACCACGCGCGGGTCCAGCGCCTCCTCGGTCTCGCTCGCCATGGGCGCGATCCTACGACCTGCTGGACGCCGTTGACACTTTCAGACGGCTAGTTCAATACTGGCCGCCATGACCATCAATGCCGCGGTCGACACGACCGTCACCGTGCACCAGCTGCCCACCGGCACGTACGAGACCCCAGCCGCCCTGGCCTTCCGCGGCGGCTCCTTCCGCGAGCGCCGGCAGTTCGCGGCGACGGCGGTGCTCGTGCGGCACCCGCGCGGGGACGTGCTCGTGGACGCCGGCTTCGGGGCGCGCGCCGAGGAGCACATCCGGTCGCTGCCGCCCTACCGCCGCTCGCCCCACACGCTCGGGGCGACCGTGAGCGAGCAGCTGGACGCCGCGGGGTACGACCGGGCGCGGCTGGCCGGGGTGCTGCTGACCCACTCGCACTGGGACCACGTGAGCGGGCTCGACTCGCTGGACGTGCCGGTGCTGGTGACCGCGCAGGAGCTGCGGTACGCGGAGCACAGCCGCGGCGACGCCGTGTTCCGGCAGGTCGTCGCGGACCGCGAGGTGCGCACCTACGAGTTCGGGGGCCCCGCCCACCTCGGCTTCCCCGCCGCGCACGACCTGTACGGTGACGGCGCGATCGTCGTGGTGCCGGCGCCCGGGCACACGTCCGGGTCGGTCGTCGTGCTCGTGACGACGGGGGCGGGCGTGCGGTACGCGTTCGTGGGCGACCTGGCGTGGCAGCTCGAGGGCGTGACCCGTGGGGCGCAGCGCCCGCTGCTCATGCGGCTGCTCGCGGACAGCGACCCGGGGCAGGTACGCCGGGACCTGGACCGCGTGCGTGCCCTGGGTCCGGGCACCCGGGTGGTGCCGGCGCACGACCTGCGGGCGTACGAGGGCATCCCACGCCTGGCGTGAGCCTCCGCTCCCCGGATCCGGCTGCTCGGAGCCTGGGTTCCTGGTCCGGTGAGATGTCGGTGATGGTCAGCCCGCGACCGCGCGCCACCACCGCGCCCACGGGGGCGCCACCCGCCAGTTGAGGTGGAGGGTGCGCCAGGCGCGGTCGAGCCGCCGGCGGCGCTGGCGCCGTCCGCGCAGGCTGCGGGCCGAGACCCCCACCCGCCAGGTGCGGCACAGGCGGATGCGCCGGTCCGGGCCGAGCCGGAACGCCAGGTCGAGGTCGTCGTGCACCTCGGGGTCGTCGCGGACGACGTCGGCGCGCGCCGCCCGCCACGCGTCCGCGCGCACCGCCATGCACGACCCCCACAGGGCGGTGTGCCCGAGCGCCAGGTGGGCGAGCACGTAGTACGCGCCCAGGTACCCGACGGACAGGACCGTGCGCAGGCCGCGCGGCGCGTCGTGGAACAGGCCGGTGCCTGTGAGGGCATCCAGCCGGGGGTCTTCGGACATCCGCTCCACCACGGTGCGCACCCAGTCCGGGCCGGGCCGCGAGTCGGCGTCGAGCCGCGCGATGACGTCGCCCTTGGCGGCGTCGTACCCGGCCGCGGCGGCGGCCGGGATGCCGACGCGCGGTTCGGCGACGACGACGGCGCCCCACCGGTGCGCGACCGCGGCCGAGCCGTCGGACGACGCGTTGTCGACCACGACGACCTCCAGCGGCGCGATGCTCTGGCGCGCGAGCAGGGACAGGCAGACGTCCAGGGCCGCGGCGTCGTCGCGCACGGGGACGACGACGGAGACGGTCAGCGCCGGCGGCGCTGTCCCGGGCCGTGACCCGGGCGCCGTGTCAGCCACGGCCGGCCTCCGTGGGCCGGGCGGCGAGCACGATCCCCGCGGTCAGGGCGCCGAGCAGGCCGAACGCGAGGTCGCCGACCGTGTCCTGGTACCCGACGAAGATGTCGTCGTCGAGGAAGGTGTGCCCGGCCCACTCCCCCAGCTCCCACAGCACCGCGCCGAGCGCGCCGACCGCGGTGGTCAGCGCGACCAGCGCGGCGCCCGTGACGCGCCCGCGCACCAGCGCGACCGTGCCGACGGCGGCCACCAGGCCCGTGCACACGGCGTGGACGAGGAGGTCGAGCCACGGGACGGCGTCGTACCACCCGAGCAGCGCCGCCCAGGCGGCGAACAGGAGGCTGCCGCCGAAGGCGAGGTCGAGCCCCGTCGGCAGGCCGAGCGCCCGCGGCACCACGGTGCCGCCGAGCACGAGGAACAGCAGGGCGCCCGCGACCCCGCCGATCACCGGCACGGCGACGACGACGCTGACCGCGGTGGCGGCCCGCACCAGGTCGCCGGGCACGGGGCCGTGCGCGACGGCGGTGGGGCGCATGGGGTCTCCGGGGCGTAGGCGGGGCGTGTCGGGCCGGTTTCGCCCAGTCTGGCACCGGGTCGGTTCACCCGCGCGGAATGCGCGGTCTGCGCCGCACGCCGCGAGTCCTCGGGGCCGGGGCTACGTTCGAAGGACCACTTGGACGCACGCCTCTCTCCCCAGGAGGTAGCCATGAGGCACACACCCCGCCCCGAGAACCGCCCCGCCCGCCGGGCACGCCTGACCGCGGTCGTCGCCGGGCTCGCGTTGAGCGTGTCCGCCGTGTCCACCCTGGCCGGACCGCCGTCCTCGGCACGGCCGGACGGCCCGACGGCGGCCGAGCTCGGGCAGGTGAGCGCGGCCGTCGACGCGACGGGCGTCGACAACATCGCCTGGTACACCGACGACGAGCGCGGCACGGTCGTCGTGACGGTGGGCTCCCCGGTGTCCGCGGCCGACCGCGACCGCCTGCGCGACGCCGCCGGGGGCACGCCCGACGCGGTCACGATCCGGGAGGCGCCGGGCCCGCTGCGGCCCGCACTCGGCAGCGGTGACGCCATCCACGGCCCGGACTACCGCTGCTCCGTCGGGTTCAACGTGCACACCGCCCGCAAGGACTACCTGCTCACGGCGGGCCACTGCGGCGACGAGGTCGGCACCTGGTACGCCGACGAGGGCCTGACCGTGCTGGTCGGACCCACCGTCGACGCGAAGTACCCCGGCAACGACTACGCGCTCGTGCGGTACGAGAACGACTCGATGCAGCGGCCCGGCGGCTTCAGCGCGGGCAAGGCCCACGTGGGCCAGGAGGCCACCCGGAACGGCTCGACCACCGGGAAGCACTGGGGCAAGGTCACCGCGCTCGACGTCACGGTGAAGTACGAGGGCGGCGACACGATGTACGGCATGATCCAGACCGACATCTGCACCGAGCCGGGCGACTCCGGCGGGCCGCTGTACTCGGGCACCACCGGGCTGGGCATCACCTCGGGCGGCAGCGGCGACTGCGCCTCGGGCGGCGTCTCGTTCCACCAGCCGCTGCTGGAGGCGCTGAAGGACCACGGCGTCCGGCTCAACTGAGCCGTCGGTCAGCGCTCGGGACCACCTCGGTCGTCGCCGGGGCCCCAGCGGTTCAGCGGAACAGGACGGTGTAGACCTTCGCGAGCAGTCCGTCGCGGACAAAGCCCATGTCCGTCCCGCGGACGACCGGGGGCGCCCCCTCGGGTCCGAGTGCCCACGCCAGGTAGCCCATGTCCTGGACCTGGTAGAAGTCGCCGTCCGGCCGGAACACGAGACCCGGCGCTCCGTCGAGGATCTCCCGCACCTTCAGGTCGAGCGCCTCGTGCCCCTCGACCCGGCCCTCCACGTCGGCGAAGACCACGTCCGGGGTGTACGTCCGGCGGATCGCCTCCGCCCGGCGAGCGGCGTCGCGCTCGCCGAAGACCTCCAGCAGGTTGGCGCGCATCAGCTTCTCGAGACCCGGGTCCGGCATGAGATCCTCCCGATCTACGTGAACCTTCACTCGAAGCTAGGTTCGCGCAGGACGCCCGTCAAGACGCCACTCCACGCGTGGTAGTCGACCTACAACGGGCAGAGCAGTACGTTTCCCCCATGAGCAGCGACAGCGACGCCCCGGCGAGCGAGGGCGGCGAGAAGACCGAGCGCATGGACCGCCTGCGGGCCCTGTTGACCAAGCCCATCAAGATTCCCGAGTCGGCGTCGAGCGACAGCGACGACGCCGACTACGCCGCCGCCGTGGCTGCGGCCACCCCGCCCGAGGGGACGTCCGAGGGGAAGCGTGCCCAGATGACCGCGCAGACGCCGAAGGGTGGCAAGGGTGCCAAGACTCCCGTCGAGACGCCGCCCGCCGTCAAGGCCGCCGCCGAGGCGCTGGACCGGCTCACCGACGAGGAGAAGGAGGCGGTCGTCGACGGTGCGGCCGGCCGGGGCCGGTCGCGGCGCACGTGGGCGGACGCCTACCTCGCCAAGCCGGACAAGCCCCTCACGCCCGAGGAGGTCCGTGCCGAGCTGACCATCTCCCTCAAGGAGCAGGGCACGGAGCTGCGCGAGCTGGTGACCAGGGAGGTCGCGTCCGTCCGCACGAAGCAGGCCGAAGCGCTCGAGCAGGCGGTCGCACAGGCCGTCGAGCAGGCCCTCGCCCAGGCCCGGGAGCACGCGGACGCCGCGGCCGACCGCGCCGTCACGGCGGCACGCGAGGAGTCGGACCGGCTGCGCGGGCGGCTCGACGAGCTCACCGCGACCACGGGCGCCCTGCGGACCGACCTCGACGCCGCGCGCGCTGCGGCGTCGAGCGCGCAGGCCGCCGCGGACGCCGCGGCCACCGCAGCGGACGAGGCGCGGCAGGCGGCCGGCGCGGCGGCGAAGAAGGCGGCCACCGCCAGCACGTTCGCCCTCGTCGGGATCGCGCTGGCGGTGGTGGCCGCCGTGCTCGCCGTGGTCCTGTGACGTGACCGCCGACCTCAGCGAGGGTCGTCGAGGTCGGTACCGGCGCGCAGCACGAAGCGCCGGTGCCGCCGGGGTGCACCGTGGGCGTGGCCGGCGTAGTGCACCGCCCTCTCCGTGGCCGGTGCGTACGTGACGCGGGAGCCGGCCACCAGCTCGTCGACGAGCGCGGCGAACGCCGCCTCGACCGGGGACGCGACGCGACCGCCCGGCACCTGACCTTCCGAGGTTTCGTACATGTGTTCGATCCTATCCGTCGCCCCCTCGGGAGTCCACCTATGCGCTGGCCGTCTCGGGGCCGTCGCCGCTACCGTCGCCCGATGATCCTCAGCCACGACACCACCGGCTCCGGCCCCGCCGTGCTGCTCCTGCACGCCGGCGTCGCCGACTCCCGCATGTGGGAGCCGCAGGTGGCCGCGCTCGCCCGCACGCACCGGGTGATCCGGTGCGACCTGCGCGGCTACGGCGCCACGCCCCTGACCGACGAGCCGTACGACGACGCGGGTGACGTGCGGGCCCTGCTCGACACGCTGGGCGAGAGCCGCGTGGCGATCGTCGGCGCCTCCTTCGGGGGCAACGTCGCCCTCCAGGTCGCCTCCGCCTGGCCCGACAGCGTCTCGCACCTGGTGCTGGTCAACGCCGCCTTCGAGCTGCCGGCCACCCGCTCCCTGCAGCGCTTCGTGCGCCGCGAGGACGCCCTCCTGGAGGCCGGCGACGTCGAGGGCGCCACCGAGCTCAACGTCGCCACGTGGGTGGGGCCCGAGGCCGACGACGAGGCGCGCGCACTGGTCCGCACCATGCAGCGGCACGCGTTCGAGGTCCAGCTCGGCGCGGGCGACGACGTGCGGCAGAACCCCGGCCCGGAGATCGACCTCGACGCCGTCACCGCCCGCACCCTGATCGTCTCGGGCGGCCAGGACCTCGACCACTTCCGCGCCGTGGCCGGCCACCTCGCGGGGCACCTGCCCGGCGCCAAGCACGTGCAGCTCGGCTGGGCCGGGCACCTGCCCAGCCTGGAGCGCCCCGACGAGGTCACGGAGCTCGTCACGGACTTCCTGGCCGAGCAGGCCGCCTGACCCGTGGCGACCGAACGCGACCCGGCTGCCGGGTGCGGCCGGCCTACCGGGCGGTGACCGTACCGTCGCGCAGCAGGGCCCAGGTGCGCGAGTCCGGCGAGAACAGGGCACGCCCGGTTCCAGCAGCACGGGTGCCACGTTGCCCCACCGGGCCCGCAGCCGCTCGTACACCGCGGCGGGCTCGGCGCTCGTCGTGGTCTCGATGAGCGGCGTCAGGTCCCCCAGGTCGGACAGGCGCTCGACATGCACCGGGCAGATGGCCGGATGGTCATCCGACCGCCATGCGATGGCTGTCTGCCGGTAATACCCCCGGTGGAGCGTGCTGTCCGGCACACCGACTCGAGGAGGACGGCATGAGCACAGGGGTACGCAGGACGGTCGGCGCGGCAGCGGCGGCCGCGGTCCTGGCGATCGCGGCGGCGGGGACGGCCGCGCCGGGGGCGGCAGCGGGGACGGCAGCGACGGCAGCGAGCGCCGCCGCGGTGGCGCAGCGGTGGGCACCCGTTCACCACCAGGACGTGGACCAGACCGGGACCAACGCCCTCGGCGGCCGCTCGGACTACATCGCGGCGTATGACTTCGACGGCGACCTGGACGCCCGCAACAACTGGGAGCACACCGGCGGCCAGCCGCTGGCCGCGACCGCGTACTACTCGGTGCTGGAGACGAGCACCCACTGGTTCGTGACGTACATGTTCTTCCACCCGCGGGACTGGTCGGACTCGATCTTCGACACGGAGCACGAGAACGACGCCGAGGGCGTCATGGTGGCGGTCCAGAAGGACGGGTCACCGTACGGGGTGCTGCGGGCAGCGGTGACGGTGGCGCACCGCGACTTCTACTCCTGGACGCCACAGGGCAGCACGTGGGGTGCCGGCGGCGAGTCGTTGGACGGCACGCTGCCGATGGTGGCGAGCCCGCACGACGGCCTGGCGCGCCCGGCCACCGCGCAGGAGGCCAAGGGTCACGGGCTCAAGGCACGCGGCGGCTACGACATCGTGGGCGACGGCGTGGTCTACCACCCGGGGGACCGCGCCGAGGTGCCGGAGCACCCGGACGACCGGGACGTGTCCTACCGCCTGGTGGACGTCCACGCACCGGGTGGCCTGTGGGCGCACCGTGCCGACGCCGCGCTGTTCGCGAGCCCGGGTACGTTCGCGGGTGACGCCTCGGGCAGCTGCGGCGACGGCGGGATCTCGTGCACGCAGAACTCCGCGAACGCCCCCTGGGGGTGGGACGACGGCGACGACGTGCCGGGTCGTGGTGCTCTGGCGACCGACCCGGCGGGGTTGGTCGCGAGCTATTTCCGCATCCCGGAGCCTCTGGACCGGGCGTACGTGACGTACCCGTTCTGACCCTCGACCTGAGGTCGAGGGTCGTCAACCCTCAACCTCAGGTCGAACCTCAGACCGGGCACGTCAGGCCAGGCGGGCCGTCAGCGTCAGCTCCTGGCCGACGTCCAGCCGGACGTCGGCCAGGCGGACGCCCTCCGGGAGCCGGGCCCCCAGGTCGATGTCGCGCGCGGTGGCCGCGTCCACCCGGCCCTTGACGGTGCCCAGCAGCGCCGCCACGAGGGGGTTGCCGCTGGTGAGCTGCACGTCGCGGACCGCCAGCACCATGTCGGCGTCGACGCTGACCGACGCCGTGGCCTGCACGCGCGCCGACAGGAAGATGCCCTTCTTGATCGCGGCGTCGACCCGCAGGGTGGCCGAGCGCGGTCCGGTGGAGGTCAGGTCCAGGTCGAGGCCGGTCAGCGTGATGCCCTGCTGCAGCAGCACGACCGCGAGGATGCCCCGCACGGTCGCGACCAGGCCGTCCTTGTCGACGGCGACCCGGGCGTGCCCCGAGACCGGGTGCTCGGCCGACGGCTCGACCGGCTCGGCGCCCACCCGGCCGTCGGCGCCCTCGACCCAGTCGAAGCGGAGCCCGGACAGCTCGGCCGTCACGTCGACCGGCAGGTCCACCACGACGAGCCGGTGCGCGTCCAGCCGGACGTGCCGGAGGGTCGCGGGCTCCCGGCGGACGACGTCGGGCCGCCAGGCCACCGACCCTCCCGCGCCCACCTGCCCCGGACCGGGCGCCGCCGGTGTGCCGTCGAACCGCACCACGACGCCCGACAGGTCGATCCGCGCCGAAGTCACGTCCGCGCCGTCGAGCACGGTCGTGACGGTGGCCCGGTCCAGCCCGGCGACGCGCTCGCCCAGCTCCTGGGCGAGCGTCTCGCGGACGCGGGCGGCGAGGTCGGCGCCGTCGACCGGGCGGGGCGCGGCGCCCAGCGGCACCGCTTCGGGTACGGGGCTGGTCGTAGGGCTGGGCACTGCGCGGTCGGCCGGCGTGACGGTGGCGGGGTGCTGGGCGGCGTCGGTCATGGACGCGACACTATCCGGAGGCACCGACACCCACCGCCCCGCCGGCCGGGCGACGGGTCAGACCCGTCCGGCGTTGAGCCGTCGCTGCAGGGCCATGACGGCGCGTGACTCCCGCGAGATCACACCGTCGACCGGGGTGCCGAGGTAGCGCTGCAGGGCGCTGATCGTCTGCGGGCCGATCTTGCCGTCGCGCTGACCGCCGGGCATGCCGATCCGGGCCTGGAGGGCGGCGATGACGCGGGAGCCCTGGGCGTCGGCCACCCAGCGCCAGCCGGTGGTGAGGCCGGGGTTGCGGTCGCGCCAGACGACGCTCTGGGAGGAGACGACGCCGTCGACGGTGGTGCCCAGCTCCTGCTGGAGGCGCCGGGTCGTGGCCGAGCCCCAGGCGCCGTCGACCACGAGGCCACCGGGTTCGCCGGGGCTGGGCGGCGTGGAGCCGTCGCCGGTGCGGATGTCGTCGAGGCGGGCGTAGGCGTGCCGGCCGGGGCACGCGGTGGCCTTGACGTCGCGATGACCGTAGAGCGGTGCGGCGCTGGTCCACCAGCGGCCCTTGCCCTCGCCGTAGATGGCGGCGGCGGTGGAGACCTGCGCCGCCGTCGGCTGGCTGGTCTCGTAGTTGCCCGCGAGGCAGATGGACCGGGCGGTGCTGTTGCGCCCGCCCGTGTGGGTGCCGCGGCGGTTCCAGCTCACGCCCTGGTAGGCCCGCCCGGAGGGGAAGACGACCACGTTGTAGGAGATGCCGGTGCCGAACCGGGACTGGCCGACGCTCTCCAGCGCCCGCATCTGCTCGGCCTCCGCGGCGATGCTCGCGTCGGGCGAGAGCTGCGCCGTCACGGAGTGGTGCAGGAAGACCTCGACGGCGGGGCCGGTCAGGGTCAGGTCCCCGTCGGGGTAGCGCGCACCCCAGGAGGCGCGGGAGGCGATGCTTACGGCGGCCTGAGGTACCGCGGCGGGCTCGCCCGTCGGGTACTCCCCCGGCGCCTCGCCCGCGGGCTGGTCGTCGCTGCCGAGCACCTCCAGCACGTTCCCCTCGTCGTCCGTGATCTCGTAGAACGTCGACATGGCAGCCCCCAATGCTCCAGTTATGTCCTACTTGTCTGACCTGGCCCCCATGTCTACCAGCGGGTGAACTTTCCGGCCACCCCCGCTGGTGGCACCGCTTGTAGGGTGGCGGACGTGATCAGCATCGACGCCGACTCCCCGGTCCCGCCGTTCGAGCAGGTGCGCACGGCGCTCGCCCAGCAGATGGCGGACCGGACGCTGCCCGTCGGCACGCGGCTGCCGACGGTCCGGGCCCTGGCGGCCGAGCTCGGCATCGCGGTCAACACGGTGGCGCGGGCCTACCGGGAGCTTGAGTCCGCGGGCCTGGTCGAGACGCGGGGCCGGGCAGGCACGTTCGTCAGCGCGGCCGGCGACCAGCGGCTGGCCCGGGCCCAGGAGGCGGCGGCCCGCTACGCGGCGACCGTCCAGGGGCTCGGCATCGGCCGGGCGGAGGCGCTGGAGATCGTCGCGGCCGCCCTGCGGTAGGCGTGGGGTGTCGATCTCGGCGCGGCTCGTTCGTCGAAGGTGTGCGGCGACCGATGAGCTCCGGCACGGGTCGTCGTCCGTACGGGTGACCCGCCCGTCGAGCCGACCCAGCGAGGAGACCACCATGACCACAGCTGAGACCACCGCCGTCCCGCCCGTCGTCGACCGCGCCGCCTGGCAGGCCGCCCGCGACGAGCTCCTCGTGCGGGAGAAGGCGCACACGCACGAGGGGGACGCGATCGCCGCGGCGCGCCGGCGTCTGCCGATGACCGAGGTCGACGCGGGCGCCGTCGTCGTCGGGCCGCAGGGGCCCACGACCCTGCTGGACCTGTTCGCGGGGCGCGAGGAGCTGGTGCTCTACAAGCACATGTGGCACGCCGGCGAGCCGTTCGAGAACCAGTGCGAGGGCTGCACCATGACCTACTGGGCGGTCCAGGACCCGGCTTACCTGACGGCCCGCGGCGTGTCGTTCGGGGTGGTCGCGCGGGCGCCCTGGCCCGAGCTCGCGCCCTTCGTCGAGTTCATGGGCTACCCGCAGCACTGGTACTCGGTGCGGGACACGGCCGAGGAGGTGCTGTCCGGCGGCGACTTCGGCACGTGGACGTGCTTCCTGCGGCAGGGCGAGAGGGTGTTCCTCACCAACACCGTCACGGGCCGGGGCGCGGAGGCGACCATGCCCGCCCTGTCCCTGCTGGACATGACGGCGCGCGGCCGCCGCGAGGCGTGGCAGGACTCCCCCGCGGGCTGGCCCGAGGGTCGTGCGCCGGGCTGGTTCTGGCGGGCCGACGAGACCGGCGCCGGGATCGGTCACGGCGGCCGCCCCGCGGTCCAGTGGGGCCGCCCGGGCGCCGCGGCGGTGGCACCCGGCGGGCGGCACCACCACTGACACGCGCAGCCGCCGGCGGGTGCGAGACTTCCGGCATGCGCGACGACGAGTGGGCAGGACGGCGGGCGGAGGCGGTCCGGGTGCAGGCGGAGCGCCTGCGGGCGCGGCAGGACGCCGAGCACACCCGGGCCGAGGACATGCTGCGGCGGTTCACGGCCGCCGCGCACGCCGCGAAACTCGAGCCCGAACCCCTGGTGGTGCGGGGGTACGGGGGCCGCGGGACGGCGCGCACCGGCCTGCGGGGCTGGTACCTGCGCGTGGACCGCAGCGCCGCGGTGAGCACCGACGGCGGCTTCTACGTGCTCACCGCGCCGCTGAACCTGCTGGACCGCGTACGCGGCACGCGCCCCGAGCCGGCCCGCCCGCCCCTCACGCTCGGGGCGGGCGGCAAGGACGGCGAGTCGGTCCCGCTGGCCGACGCGCTGGAGCGCCTGCTGCCGGGCTGGCAGGACGGCTAGCCGTACCGGGTGAGGACCGGTCACGGACCGGTCAGGAGGCGCTCACGGCGCTGGTCGAGGTCCGCGAGCCGGCCGGCCACCTCGACGCTGCGTACCGTGACGGCCGCCTGTGCCCGGTCCACGGCGTCCAGGGCGTCATGTACCCGGTCACCGGCGTCGTACGCACCGTCGACGAAGAAGCGGTGGAGGACCGCGGTGTCGAACAGGAAGTCGAACGGACCGAGGAACTGAACGGCCGCGAGCCGGTCCGCCCGGTCGTGGCCCACCCCGTCGATCTTCCTGGCCAGCTCGCGCAGTGACTCCCCGGCCTTGCGCATCAGCCCGGCGGCCTGGTCCATCTGGTCAGCCTTGCGCCCGTCGGTGAGGAGGATCGGGCTCCTCCTGAACCGCCGCGTCCGGGCACGCCGCTCGGCCTGCGCCCGTCCCCACGCGTCGTCGAGGTGCCCCAGCGCGCCGACCAACGCCGTCCGGGCACGGTCCGCTGTGGCGGACAGCTCGTCCAGCTCGGCGAGCTCACGGCGCAGCACCTGGGACGCGTCCGCCAGGCGGCGCAGCTCCGGGACGGCGGGCGAAGCCGTCTGGATCGACCATGCCTCCGCGGCCGCGAGCGCGCCGGCGTACCAGGCGTCGACGTCGCCGAGACCCCGCAGGGTCGCGCGCACGGCCGCTATCTCGCGCTCCCGGTCGGCGATCGCGGTGCGGGCCGCCGCCGCGCGCGCCTCGGCCGCCCGCTGCTCGGTGCGACGGTCCGCGAGCAGCGCCGCGCGCCTGCCACGGACGACGGCCAGGATCGTCGAGGGAACGGGTCGCCCGAGCCGCCTGATCCCGGCCGTAGCGCGGTCCAGCGCGGCCGCGGCGTCCGTCAGCTCGGTGCGGGACCCGTCGAGCGCCGACCGCAGCACACCGAACCGTTCGGCGAGCGCGCGGTGCTCCGCCACCGCCTCGGCGGCGGCGTCCAGCTCGGCCTGGAGCTGTCGCCCGTCACCCGGTGCGCGACGCGGTACGGCGGGCTGGTCCGGCCCGGCGGCCTCACGCACCGGTCAGGAGGTGCTCGCGGCGGGCGCCGAGCTCGCCGAGGCGGGCCTCCAGGGCGGCCGCCCGGTCGGCGGCGCCCTGGCGCACGCCGCCGACGGCGACCTGCGCCGCACGGACCCGGTCACGGGCCTCGTTGATGCGGTTCATGACCGACCAGTCGCTGAAGATGTCGTCGAGCCACACGTCGAACGTGGCGCTCAGGCCGTCGACGCCGATGCCGCCGACACCGTCGCGGCCCAGGTCGCCGAGCTCGCGTGCCAGGGCGTGCAGCGCCTCGTCGGCGGTGCGCATCAGGGCGACGGCCTGGTCCATCTTCTCGCGCTTCACCAGGTCGGCGACGAAGCCCCCGCCGCCGAAGGTGTCGTAGGCGGCCCAGCCGCTCGCGCTGTCCAGGTGCTTCCGGGCGCCCGCCAAGGCCGCGCCGGCGACGTCCGCGGCGGCGACCACCTCCCGCACCTCGGTGAGCTCGGCGCGCGCCGCGCCGACCTCCGCCGCCAGACCGGTCAGCTCGCGCGCACCGTCGGCGCCGGAGCCGACCACCCACGACTCCTTCGCGGCGAGGGCCCGGTCCCGCCGTGCCCCGACGTCGCCCAGCCCGGCCAGGTCGGCGGCGACGACGGCGCTCTCGCGCTCCGCGACGGCGACGGCACGCCGCGCGGCGGCCACCTGGTACTCGGCGGCACGCTGCTCGGCGCGCTCGGCCTCCAGGCGCTCGTCCCGGTCGCCGCGCAGGGTCGCCCAGATCAGGGTGGGGCTGAGCTCCTCGAGCCGGCGCACATCGGCGGCCTCGCCCGCGAGCGCCTCCGTGGCGCGCGCCAGGCCCTTCTCGGCGGTCGCGAGCGCGGCGCGGGCCGACTCCAGCCGGCCGCTCAGGCGCCGGTGCTCGGCGACCGCCTGCTGGGCCGCCTCGAGCTCGGCCTGGATCTCGTGGCCGGGCCGCCGTGATCCGGGCTGCTGAGATCCGGGCTGCTGAGATCCGGACTGGTGCGCGTCCTGTGCCATGGCGGCAGGGTATGCGGTCGCGTCGCACCGCGACATGAAAGACATCGCGACATGAAAGGCATCGCGACACGAAAGGCGTCGCGACACGATGAGCGCCGCGGCACGGGGGACGCGAGACCCCGGGCCCGGTACGGTCCGGGGTGTGACCACTCCCCCCGGCACGGCCCGCGAGGTGTTCGCCGTCTTCCTGCGGCTGGGCCTGACGTCGTTCGGCGGGCCGGTGGCCCACCTGGGCTACTTCCGCGAGGCCTTCGTGGTCCGCCGGCGCTGGCTCGGCGACCGTGCGTACGCCGACCTCGTCGCGCTGTGCCAGTTCCTGCCCGGCCCGGCGTCGAGCCAGGTGGGGATGGCGATCGGGCTGCGCCGTGCCGGGCTCCGGGGGCTGCTGGCGGCGTGGGCGGGGTTCACGCTGCCCTCGGCCGTGCTGCTGGTCGCGTTCGCGTACGGCGTGCTCGCCGGCGGGGACGCGGCCGGGAGCGGGTGGCTGGGCGGGCTCGAGGCCGCGGCCGTGGCGGTCGTGGCGCAGGCCGTGCTCGGCATGCGGCGCACGCTGGCGCCGGACGCACGCCGCGCGACCCTGGGGGCCGCGGCCATGGTCGCGACGCTGCTCGCGCCCGCGGTGCCCGGGCTGCCGGTGGCGGTGGCTCAGGTCGGCGTCATCGTGCTGGCGGGCGTGGCGGGTCTGCTGTGGCTCCCGGGCGGTGGCGCCGCGGGTGACCCGCCCGGTGACGAGCCGTTCGCCGTGCCGGTCGGGCGGCGGGCCGCCGTCGTCTGCCTGGCCCTGCTCGCCACGCTGCTCGTGGCCCTGCCCCTGCTCGTGGCCGCCACCGGGGACGGGCTCGCCCGGCTCGCGGACCTCTTCGTCCGTGCCGGCTCCCTGGTGTTCGGCGGCGGGCACGTGGTGCTGCCGCTGCTGCAGGCCGAGACGGTGGCCACGGGCCTGGTGCCGCACGACCAGTTCCTCGCCGGGTACGGCGCCGCGCAGGCGGTTCCCGGCCCGCTGTTCACGTTCGCGGCCTACCTGGGCGCCGTGACGACGTCCGGGCCGACCGGCCTGGTGGGCGCCGCGACGGCGCTGGTGGCGGTCTTCCTGCCGTCGGCCCTGCTGGTGGTGGGGGCGCTCCCGTTCTGGGAGCGGCTGCGTCGCGCGCCCCGGGCCCGGCGCGTGCTGGCGGGCGTCAACGCGGGCGTGGTGGGGCTGCTGGGCGCCGCGCTGTACGACCCGGTGTTCACCCGGGGCGTGCTCGCCGCGGACGACCCGATGGTCGCGCTCGCGCTCGTCGTCGCGGCCTTCGTGGCCCTCACGACGTGGTCGGCTCCACCGTGGGCCGTGGTGGTCGCGGCGGGGCTCCTCGGCTGGGCGGTCCTCTGAGACGCCGTCAGCCCGCGGACCGTCCCAGGTCCTCCCAGCGCAGCCAGCCCGCAATCCGTTCGCGCGTGATCGGCAGCACGGCGTCGACGGCGAGGTCGCCCACGAGCACGCGCAGGGGCGGGTCGTCGACGTCGGTCACGGCGAGCACCACGCGGGCCACCGCCTCCGGCGTCGACGAGCCGGGCGGGTGCCAGGCGGCGGCCCGCAGCGCGCCGTAGGCGGGCAGCGGCTCGGCCCGCACCGCGGACTCGCCGCGCCACTGGGTGTCCACCGGCCCGGGCTCCACGATCGTCACGTGCACGCCGAAGCCCGCGACCTCCTGCGCGAGCGCCTCGGACAGCCCCTCCAGCGCCCACTTGGACGCGCTGTACCCGCCGAGCCCGGGCCACGCGGCCACGCCGCTGGAGCTGGACACCTGGACCAGGTGCCCGGAGCCCTGCCCCCGCAGCACCGGCAGCGCGGCCTGGGTCACGTGCAGCACCCCGAGCAGGTTCACCTCGAGCTGCTCGCGCAGCTGGGCCGGGGTGATCTCCTCGACGTACCCGAACAGGCCGTGACCGGCGTTGTTGACCACCACGTCGATGCGTCCGAACCGCGCGACGGCGGCCCGGACGGCGGCACCGGCCGCGGCGGCGTCGGTGACGTCCAGGCGCAGCGGCACGACGGCGTCCGGGTGCGCCGCGACCAGGTCGTCCAGCGCCCGCGGGTCCCGCGCCGTGGCGGCCACGCGGTCGCCGCGCTCCAGCGCCGCCGTCGCGATCGCGCGCCCGAGGCCCCGTCCCGCGCCGGTCACGAACCAGACCCGGCTCACCGTGCGTCGCCCGGCCCGGTGGGCACGAGCACGACCTTGCCGCCCGCGTGGCCGCCGTCCACCAGCTCCGCCGCGCGGGCGGCCTCGGCCAGCGGCAGCACTGCGGCCACCGGCACGCTCACCTCGCCGCGGGCCACGAGCGCGGCCAGATCGGCAAGGTCGTCCGACGACGGCTCGGCCCGCTCGGAGAGCTCCACGCCCAGCGCGGGGCCCTCGGGGTCGGCCAGGGTCAGCACCCGGTCGGTGCCGCCGCGCAGCTCGATGCTGTCGGGCAGCACGCCCGCGCCGGCGGCGTCGAGCACCGCGTCGACCGCGGGCGCCGTGCCGGTGAGCGCCAGCAGCGCCCGAACGCGCCGCACCAGCCCCGGCCCGTACGTCGTGGGCGTCGCCCCGAAGCCCGCGACGCGGTCCTGGCGGGCGGCCGACGCCGTGCCCACCACGCGCACGCCCGCCGCGACGGCGAGCTGGGTCGCGATCCCCCCGACGCCGCCGCTCGCACCGTGCACCAGCAAGGTCTCGGCGGGCCGCGGCGCGAGGATGCGCAGCGCCCGCCGCGCCGCCTCGCCCGCCACGGGCAGCGCCGCCGCCTGGGCCGGGTCGACGCCGTCGGGCACCCGCGCCCACCGCTTCAGCACGGCCAGCTCCGCGGCGCCGCGGCTGGTCCAGCCCATGACCCGGTCGCCGACGGCGACCCCGGTGACGCCGTCGCCCACCTGGTCGACCACCCCGGCGACCTCGAGCCCCGGCACCCCCGGCAGGCGGGTGCGGAACGCAGACTCCATCGCCCCGGACCGGACCGTGCCGTCGAACGGGTTCAGGCCCACCGCCTCGACCCGCACCCGGACCCGGCCGGGCCCGGCCTCGGGCTCCGGGACCTGGCCCAGGTGCAGCACCTCCGGGCCGCCGAACCTGTCGTAGACCACCGCTCGCATGCCGTTCTCCTCTCGTGCCACCGGCACTCTACGGCGCCCACGACTGTGCCACCGGTGAGAGGAGCTCGGGATCGGACCCGGGGTCGGGGTCCGCCGCGAACCCCGCACCCGGTACCGGACCGGGCACGGTGAGCGTCGCGATGGCCGTGGTGACCGGGATGGCGAGCACGAGCCCGATCGACCCCACGAGGGTGCGCACCACCTCCTCGGCGATCTCCCCCGAGGTCAGGGCCGCGACGGGCGACTGGTCCACGAGCCAGACCATCATCAGCAGCGGCAGCGCGGCGCCCACGTAGGCGAAGGCGATCGTGTAGACGGTCGAGGCGATGTGGTCGCGCCCGATCCGCATCGCCGAGGCGAACAGCTCGGCGCGCGAGGCGGCGGGCGCCACGGCGCGCAGCTCCCACACGGCCGAGGCCTGCGTGATCGTCACGTCGTTGAGCACGCCCAGGCCGGCCAGCACGATGCCGCACAGCGCGATGCCGCGCAGGTCCGCGCCGGGCGCGCTGGAGGGCAGGAACGCGGACGCCTCGTCGGTGGTGCCGGTGATCTGCGCGGCCCCGGACGCCCACGCGGCGATGCCTGCCGTCAGCGCGAGGCCGACGAGCGTGCCGAGCAGCGCCGTCGACGTCCGCGCGGACAGCCCGTGCGCCAGGTACAGCGTGGCGAACATGATGAGGCTGGCCGTCACGAGCGCCACGCCGAGCGCGTGCTGCCCGGCGAGCAGCGCCGGCAGGGTGAAGCCCAGGAGCACCACGAACGCGAGCCCGAGGCCGGCCATCGCGGCCAGGCCGCGCCACCGCGCCACCAGGAGCACCACCAGGGCGTAGGCGACCGCGAGCAGCGCGACAGGCAGCTCGCGCTGGAAGTCCAGGAAGACGAGCGGGTCGACGCCGGGCTGCGCCACCGCGGAGATGTCGACGGCGGTGATGCGGTCCCCCTCGGAGAGCGGCACCGACGGGCCGGGCGACTGCATCCGGGACTCCGCGCCGCCGGGCAGCTCCACCGGGATGCTGCCCGTGGCCGGGTCCGCGGAACCCGTCACGGTGACGTCGACGAACGACGTACCCTCGGCCCGCGCCGGCACCCGGTCGGGCACGTCCGCGGCGCTCGGCCACAGCAGCCACAGGCCCGCCAGGGTCGCGAGCAGCGCCGACACCAGGATCGTGACCAGGAAGAACGTGGTCCGGGGCGCGGCGGGGCCCGCCGAGCCGTGCGAGGGAGCGTGCGCCATGCCGACATCCTGACCCAGCACCGCGCGCTGGGCGCGGCGAGCGGGTCACCCGGCGAACGTCACCTCGACGAGGCGGCAGCGCCGCACCCAGTCCTCCAGGTCGACGGGCTGGGCCAGGTGCCCCGGGTTGGCGGGCTGGTTCAGGTCGGCCACGATCTCGGTGAGCACCGCGCGCCGCTCCTGGTCGTCGACGACGGGGCGCGCCGTGGCCGGCAGGTCGGCCCGGACGCCGTGCTTGAGGTGGAAGGTGAACGCGGGCCGCGCCACCAGGTTCACGTACCAGCTCGGCCGGTCCACCGTGCCGCTGCACAGGTAGGTCCGCCCCGCCACGTGGTAGAAGAAGATCTCGATGCGCCGGGGCAGCCCCGTGCGCCGCCCCGTGGTCGTGATGTCCACGATGCGCTGCCGGGTCGTGGCCGCCGGGGTGATCGCGATCGCGCTCCGTACCGCCTCGTCCATCAGTGTGTCCTCTCAACAGGGTGCGAGCCGATCGACTCACCACCCACGGTAGGCGCTGTTAGGTTGTGAGTCAAGCGACTCACCTCACAGGTCGGCACGCTCCGGCATGATGGGCACATGGCGACAGGCACGGGCACCTACCACCAGCAGCTTGCGGAGCAGAAGCGGGGCGCGATCCTCGACGCGGCGACCCGCCTCTTCATGGCCGACGGCTACGCGGGCGCCTCGCTCGCCCGGGTCGCGCAGGACGCCGAGGTCTCCCGGGCCACCCTGTTCAAGCAGTTCCCCACCAAGGCGAGCCTGTTCGAGGCCGTGGTCACCCACCAGTGGGCCGCGACGTCGGACGACCGCGACACCCCGGAACCCGGCGACCTGGCCCGGGGCCTGCGCACCTACGGCCGGCGGTACGCCGCCCTCATGTCCCGGCCCGAGATGGTGGGCCTGTACCGCCTGGTGATCGCCGAGATGCCGCGCTTCCCGCAGGTGGCGCAGACCCAGTTCGAGACCGGCAAGATGCCGTTCTTCCGGGAGCTGGAGGACTACCTGCGGGCCGAGCACGCCGCCGGCACCGCGCGCGTCGACGACGCCGTCCTGGCCGCGTCCAACTTCCTGGGCATGGTCGGCGGCTACGCCTTCTGGCCCCGCCTCATGGTGGTGGGCTGGGACCCCACGCCCGCCGAGGTCGAGCACGCCGTCGACGAGGCGGTGGCCACCGCGGTCGCGCGGTACTCGGTGGCCTGAGGGGTGAGCCGAGCCGCGCTCAGAACAGCCCGTCGAGGATCGTCGAGGTGTCGACAGGCACGCCGCACGCCGAGCTGTACGACGCCGTCCCCTCGGCGGCCGGCTCGCCGTCGAGGGCGATCCGGCAGGTGATGTCCTCGGCCTCGCCCTGGGCGGTGACCGTCAGGGAGAGCAGCTGCGACTCGACGGGCAGGCGCCCCGTCCACGGCGTGCGCACGGTGAACCCCTCGCCGTTGGTCTGCTGACCCTGCTGGGTGCCGCCGTCGTCGGTGGTGCTGACCACGCCCGCGTACGTCACCTGCACCACCTCCCCCGCCCTCGGGGTCACGATCTCGATCTCGACGGTGTGCGGCGCGTCCGCGGCCTCCAGCGGCTCGCCCGACAGGCTGTACGTACCGCTCGCGACCGTGTCGGCGTCGTCGCGCAGGAGCGGGACCAGCCAGGACGCGCCCGCGACGAGCAGGGCGACCGCGCCGGCCGCGGCGGCCCAGCGCACGCCGGCCCCGCGCACACCAACCCGGCGCCGTGGGGCGGGCCGGGCGGTCGTGGCGCGGTGCGCATCGTCGCCGACGCGCGTGACGGGCACGGCGTCCACGCGGGTCCCCGAGCCGCCGTCCCCCGCCTCACCGAGCACCTCCGTGACCGGCGAGCCGTCCCGCGACCTGAGCTCCGCCAGCTCGCGGGCCCGCTCGGCCACCAGCGGGCCGACGCCCGCCGGCAGCTGCCACGGCACCACCCCGCCGGACGCCGGGCTGAGGCGGTCGAGCACCTCGCCCACCGCGGGCCGGGCGGCAGGATCCTTGCGCAGGCAGTCGGCCACCAGGTCGCGCAGCGTCTCGGGGACCTCCCCGAGGTCCGCTTCCTCGTGCACCACGCGGTAGACGACGGCCTCGGTCGGGCCCCCGCCGAACGGCGAGCGGCCCGTGGCCGCGAAGTGCAGCACGCACCCGAGGGCGAACACGTCGGACGCCGGGCCGGCCTCCTGGCCGCGCACCTGCTCGGGCGACATGTAGGCGGCCGTACCGAGCACGTCGCCCGAGGTGGTCACCGACGTCGCCTCGACCGCACGGGCGATGCCGAAGTCGATGACGCGGGGCCCGTCGGCCGTCAGCAGCACGTTGGCGGGCTTGAGGTCCCGGTGCACCAGGCCTGCGGCGTGGATGGCGTCCAGCGCCTCGGTGAGCCCCGCGCCGAGGGCCCGCACGGCCTGCGTGCCGAGCACGCCGTTGCGCGTCACGGCCTCGTGCAGCGAGGGGCCGGGCACGTACGCCGTCGCCATCCAGGGCCGCTCGGCGTAGGCGTCGGCGTCGACCACCTCGGCGGTGTGGTAGCCGCCGACGCGGCGCGCGGCGTCGACCTCCCGCGCGAACCGCACCCGGAACTCGTCCCCGGCGGCCAGCCCGGGGTGGATCACCTTGACGGCGACCACGCGGCCGCCGCGCGACCGGCCGACGAACACCTGGCCCATGCCGCCCGCCGCGAGCCGGCCCAGCAGCACGTAGGGCCCGGCCTGTGCGGGGTCGCCCGCCCGCAGGGACCCGATCACGAGCCCGCGCTCCCGGCCAGGTCCTCGAGCCACTCCTGGTACTCGGGGGTGCCGGGCTCGGGCAGCTCGTCCATCTGCTTCGCCCAGTCCTCCTCGAACTGCTCCTGCTGGCGCCGGAGCCGTTCCTCGGTCTCCTTCGTCATCGTGTCCACCTGCTCCTGCAGCTCGTCGGGCAGCAGCATGCAGCCGACGTTGACCTGGCCGTCCTCCTCGACGACCACCTCGCCGTCGATCAGGATGCGGCACGAGACGGCGACGTCCGCCCGGTCCACGATCATCGCGGTCCGGTCCCGCCAGCCGGCCTCGGCGGTCAGCGTGATGGTGGCGCCCTCCGCGGTGCCCCGGGCCGTGAGGGTCCTGGTCCAGGGCACCTCGACCGCCGTGTACATCTTGTCGGGGTCGGTCTCCAGAATGTCCTCGGCGCTGCGGAACGAGTCGCCGAGGGCCGTGGGCCCGAGCCGCCCGTCGTACCGCACGCCCACCTCCGTGGTGGCGACGTCCGCGCCGGTGGCGGTGACCTCGAGCGTGATCTCGTGCGTCTCGTCGGGTGCGGTGAGCGCCATGTTGCCCAGCGGGCCGCCCGACGCGCCGCCGCCCGCGCCACCGGGCACCGGCGTGCGCAGTCCGGTCACCACCAGGCTCGCGACCAGGACCACGACCACCGCACCGACGCCCACGGCACCCCAGCGGGCGAGCGGTGTCCGCCACCACGGCCGCGACGTCCCCTGCGCGGCGGCGGGCAGCGCGGCCGTGCCCCCGGCGTCGGGGGTGACCTCGTCGACCACCTCCGTCGCGTCCGCGTCGTGCGGGGTCACGGCCACGACGCCCGCCTCGGCGCCCCCGACGGCGGCGCTGCGTGCGGCGATCATGGCGACCACCCCGGAGGGCAGCTCCCAGCCGGTGCCCGCGGCGTCGGCGAGCCGGTCCACGACGTCGGCCGGCGCGGGCCGGTCCTCGGGTCGCTTGGCCAGGCACGCGGCGACCAGGTCGCGCAGGCCGGCGGGCACGCCGGCGAGGTCCGGCTCGTCCTCGACCACGCGGCGTGCGACATCGTGGGCCGCCCCGCCGCCGAACGGGCCGCGCCCCGTGCTGGCGAAGACCAGCACGGAACCCAGGGAGAAGACGTCGGACGCCGCGGTCACGTCGTGGCCGCGCGCCTGCTCGGGCGACATGTACGGCGCCGTGCCGATCGACCGGGCGCCGGTGAGGGCCGTCGCGTCGTGCTCCAGCGCGATGCCGAAGTCGACCACGCGCGGGCCGTCGTCGGCCAGGAGCACGTTGGACGGCTTGAGGTCGCGGTGCACCAGGCCCTGCGCGTGGATAGCGGCGAGCCCCTCGGCGAGGGTGGCGCCCAGCGTGCGGACCACCGAGGCCGGCAGGGCACCCTCGGTGGCGACGGCCTCCTGCAGGGACGGCCCCGCCACGTAGGCGGTAGCCATCCAGGGCTGGTCGGCCTCGGTGTCGGCGTCCACCACCTGGGCCGCCCAGAAGCCGCCGACGCGCCGGGCGGCGGCGACCTCGCGGCGGAACCGGGCGCGGAACGCCGGGTCCTCGGCCAGCTCGGGCCGGATCAGCTTGACGGCGACGGGCCGCCCGGAGCGCGAGCGCCCCAGGTACACGCTGCCCATGCCGCCGCCCCCGAGGTGTGCCTCGATCGCGTACGGTCCGACCTCCCGCGGGTCCTGCGCGCCGAGCGCCTCCACCACACCGTGCTCCCTGCCCTCGTCGTACCCGTCCGGCCTCCGCGGCGGCGGGTGCCCCAGTGATCGTAGAGGGCGATCGTAGAGGGCGATCGTCGAGGGCGTGACCAGCCCGGTCGACCGGGCGGGCCGGGGCGGGCGGGTCTCAGGCCGCGGGCCGGCGGAGCAGGTCGAGGAGCGCGGCGGCGGCGCCGTCGTCGTCGACCGTCCCGGTGACCCGGTCGGCCACGGCGCGCACGGCCTCCGGCGCCTGCCCCATGGCGATCGCGGTGCCCGCCCAGGCCAGCATCTCCAGGTCGCTCTCGCCGTCGCCGAGCGCGTAGGTCGCCGAGCGCGCCGTGCCGAGCTCGGCGCGGATGTGCTCCAGCGCGGTCGCCTTGCTCACGCCGGGGGCCGTGACGTCGACCCAGTCGACGCGCACGGGGTGCGCCGTGACCCCGGCGGCGCGCAGCGTGGGTGCCAGCCGCTGAGCCCACTGGCCGTGCACGACGAGGCGCGGCGTGGGCCGGGACCACAGCCCGGCCGCCTCGCCGACGACCTCCTGGTAGCCGGCGAGCTGCTGCGCGGGGAACCGGTCGGAGACCCGGTAGCCCGTGCCCACCACCTCGGCCGCGACCCGCAGGTCGGGCCGGGTGCGGGAGACCAGCCGGACCACGGGCTCGGCGTCCAGGGGCACCACCTCGGCCACCGTGAACCCGTCCCGGTGCAGCTGGGCGCGCACCGCCCCGTTGGCCGCGACCACCCAGCCCTCGCGGACGCCGAGGTGCCGGGCCACCTGGACGGCGCCGACCAGCGAGCGCCCGGTCGCGATCACCACGTGGTGGCCTGCCGCCCGGACCGCGGCCACGGCGTCGAGCACCGCGGCGCCGGGCCGCCGGCCGGGTCTGGCCAGCGTGCCCGTGACGTCGCAGGCGACGAGCGCGGGCGTGCGGCCCGGCTCGCCCGACAGTGCGGCGGTGGCCCCGGAGGCGGTCGCGGTCACGATATTCCCCTGGTGATAGGTGTTCCGCACATCTTTACCCATACTGGGACATTTTGGAACTTGCGTCCCGGGGCGCGGACGCGGCCGTCACCTGCGTCGGGGGCCAGGTCAGAGGTCGAACCCGCCCGAGACCTCGATGTCCTGCGCCGTGATCCAGCGGGCGCCGTCCGACAGCAGGAAGGCGATGACAGATCCTACGTCGTCGCTCTCGCCGATCCGGCCCAGCGCGGTGCGCTCCGCCAGCGGCGCGACCAGCTCCGGGTACCTCTCGAACGCGTCCCCGCCGAGCCGGGTGCGGGTGGGGCCCGGCGAGACGGAGTTGACCCGGATGCCGCGCCCGCTCAGCTCCTTGGCGAGGTACCGCGACAGCACCACGACGGCGCCCTTCATCGACCCGTAGGCCGAGTACCCCTCCGACAGGTTCGTGCGGCCCGCCGAGCTGCTGGCGGTGTTCACGACCGAGCCGCCGTCGGCGATCAGCGGCAGCAGCGTCTGCGTCAGCAGGTAGGGCCCCTTGAACAGCACTCGGTAGGTGCGGTCGAGCTGCTCCTCGGTGAGATCCGGGAACGGCGTGCCGCCGCCGAAGCCCGCGTTGTTCACCAGGCCCGTGACCTGCCGCTCGCCCCAGGTGTCCGCGAGCGCCCGCTCCAGGTCGGCACGGAAGCCGCCGAACGACGCGCTGTCGCCGACGTCGAGCGGGAGCGCCACGGCCCGGCCGCCGGCCTCCTCGATGCGCCGGACTGTCTCCAGGGCGCCGTCCTTGTTGCTGTTGTACGTGACGACGACGCCCGAGCGTTCCGCGGCCCGGACCGCCGTGGCCTGCCCGATGCCGGAGCTGGCTCCGACGACGACGGTGATCGGCATGTCCATGTCCTGTCCCCCAGGTGTTGTCCGATGCTGCCGGAGGTGCCCCCGGCTCCTGACCAGTCAACGCCGACAGGGGTGGCCGGGGCGACGACGTTCCTCCCGTGTCCTTGCCTGATCCTGCTCCCTGATCCCTGCTGCCGGGCTCGCCCGGCTCAGCGCGCGTAGTCCCCGCCCGGCACCCCGAACGCCTCCTCGAGGGTGCTCACGCCGGTGGCGCGCAGGTGCTCCGCGAGCTCACGGCCCACCCAGCGCAGGTGCCACGGTTCGGGGGCGTACCCGGTGACCGCCTGGTTGCCGGGCGTGTACCGCACGAGGAACCCGTGCTCGGCGGCGTGGCCGGCCACCCAGCGCCCCTCCGGCGTGCCGCCGAAGCACGCCTCGAAGTCGCAGCCCGGCGTGGTGGTGCCGCCGACGTCGACGGCGAGCCCCGTCTGGTGCTCGCTGTACCCGGGACGGGCGGACACCTCGTCCGCCTCCCGCGCGCCGAGCTGCGCCACCCAGCCGTCGTACACGGCCGCCTGCTTCGCGTACCCGCGGTAGGCGCTGCGCAGGGTCAGGTGCACGCCGTCGGCGTCGGCCGCGTCGAGCAGCGCGGCGAGGTCGGGCGCGGCGTCGGGCCGCACGAGGTAGCCGCGCACCGTGACCAGGTCGGGCTCGTGGTCCACCGGGTCGAGCGGCGAGCGCTTGTTCACCACCACCCAGGGGCTGGCGGGGTCGGACGTCGAGTGCGCCGTGAGGTCCGGGCCCGCGGGCTGGGTACCGGCATCGGCTGCGGTGCCCGCGCCGTCCGACGAGGGTGCGACGGCACCGTCCGGCGCCCCGGACGCGGCGGGCGGGCGTGAGCCGGGTCCTGTCCCGGCGTCGGCCCCGGCGACGCCGGAACAGGCGGTCACGAGCATCACCGCCGCGGCGGCGAGCGCCACGGCGGGCCAGGCGGGGCCGGGTGGGACGGGACGGGCCGAGGACGCGCGGGAGGGGCGGGGCAGCAGGGTGGTCATGCCTGCATCGGTGTGCGCCCCGGGGCCCGCGATGGCAGCGCCGCGGGTGTGACGTGGCCGACAGCGCGCACCTGTCATGGGCGGCCCGCTGCCGGACACACTGGGGTCGGAAGCACGTCTCACGACCGGAGCGGACCCTGCGCACCCACCTGCCCACCGACCTGCCCCCCGACCCCGGGCCCGAACCTCTCACGCCCGCGGCCACCGAGGAGCTGTTCGCCGCGCACGCCCGCGGCGTGTACCGCTATGCCCGCGCCCGCCTGCCCGCGGCGGAGGCGGAGGACGTGGTGGCCGAGGTCTTCGCGATCGCGTGGCGCAAGGGCGAGCTGCCGGACAACCCCCGCGCGTGGCTCCTGGGCGTGGCCCG
The DNA here is from genome assembly GCF_024171955.1 of Promicromonospora thailandica. Classification (GTDB taxonomy): domain Bacteria; phylum Actinomycetota; class Actinomycetes; order Actinomycetales; family Cellulomonadaceae; genus Promicromonospora; species Promicromonospora thailandica. The sequence continues at coordinate 27,909 of NZ_JAMTCS010000015.1, forward strand.
CCGCGTGCTGGCGAACCAGGTGCGCGCCCAGCAGCGCCGGACCGCGCTGGCCGAGCGCGTGCGCACCCACCCGGTACCGCCGGGGCAGGACGACGCCCGCCTGGTCGGGGAGCTGGACGAGCTGCGGCGTGCCCTGGACCTGCTGCGCCCGGCCGACCGCGAGGTGATCGCGCTGCTCGCGGCCGCAGAGCTCTCGACGGCCGAGGTCGCGCAGGTGCTCGGCTGCACGACGGCGTCCGCGGCCACCCGGGTGCACCGCGCGCGCCGCCGCCTGCGCGCCGCCTACGAGAAGCTGACCGAGGAGGGGTGCTGACATGGACAGCCCGAGCACGAACGGCACCGGCACGGACGACGCCCTGGCCCGGGCGCGCGCGGCCCTGCGCGGCGTCGACACCGAGCTGGACCTGGACCGCGTGCGCGCACGCTCGCTGGCCCGCGCCCGAGCCGCCGCGGGTGCGGCGGACGACCCGGCACGCCCGTCCGCCGTGGACGCCGGCGCCTCCGTGGAGGTCCTGGTGCACGGGGCCGGTCGCCGCGGCGCGCGGACCCGGCGCCCCCGGGCCTGGGCCCTGGCTGCGGCTGCCGCCGTGGTGGTCGTGGTGAGCCTCGCGGCGACATACCTGACCACGCAGGGCGGCCTGCCGGGCGTGCTGCCGGGCTCGCCCGTCCCGGCCCTGCCCGGCCCGGCCGACAGGTCGCCATCACCGGGCCCGACGGTCTGGCTCACGCCCGCCGAGGCGATCGACCGGGCGGCCACGGCGACGTCGTTCGCCGGCTGCGAGCTGACCACGAGCTCGACCCTGGACGGGGGCCCGGTGCTGCGGACCGACCAGGCGTCGGCGTCGGTGGGCGCGCCCAAGGTGGCGCTGGACGAGAAGCCGCTGGCCGTGCTCCAGCAGGTGACCGTGGGCACGGTGCTCGGCCTGCCGGCCTTCGACGGCACGGACCAGGAGCTGGCCGACGAGCTCCTGCTCGACGACGACGGCGGCCGCGTGCTCGCGCGCGTGCGGCTGTTCCCCGCGAGCCCGCTCGTGCTGGGCGGCGACGTGACCCGGATCGACCTCCTGATCGACACCACCACGTGGCTGCCGCGCGCCGCGGTGGTGTCGGCCCGGTCCGGCCAGGCCGCCTACGAGGTGCGCAGCGAGCTCAGGTGGGCGGGCTGCACAGGGCCGAGCATGGCGCCCACGGGCGGCACCGACGGCCCCTGAGCGCACGGCCAGAGACTGCCGATCCCGGACCCGTCCCGAGGGGTGGACGGTTTTCCGGCCACATGCCGGTCGGGCCGTACGATCCGCACAATCATCCAGAGCGGTCGAGAGTCCTGGCTCCACGACACCGCAGCAACCTACCTCCGAGGCGCCACGCTCGGGGCAAGGTGCTAACGCCAGGTCCGATGGAGCTGATACGCATGGCAGTCACCCACCCGCACCTTCCCGGCGCGACGATCCTCGGCTACCCGAGGATCGGCCGCCGGCGGGAGCTCAAGCGCGCCGTCGAGTCCTTCTGGGCCGGCCGCACCACCCTCGACGACCTGGAGGCCACCGCGCGCGACCTGCGCCGGAGCACCGCGCGACACCTCACCGGCCTCGGCCTCGACACCCCCGGGGCGGTACCCGGCTCCTTCTCCTTCTACGACCAGGTGCTCGACGTGGTCGCCCTGCTCGGCGCGGTCCCCGACCGCTTCGCCGACCTCACCACGGACGGGGGCCGCCTCCCGCTCGAGGCCTACTTCACCGTGGCCCGCGGCGAGGGCGACCGGCCCCCGCTCGAGATGACCAAGTGGTTCGACACCAACTACCACTACCTGGTCCCGGAGATCGGCCCGGACACCCCGGTCGGCTTCGCCGACGACCGCGTGGTCCGGGAGTTCACCGAGCTCGCCCACCCGGACGACGGCGGCCGCCCGGTCGTCACCCGGCCCGTGCTCGTCGGCCCGGTGACGTTCCTGCTGCTCAGCAAGGCCGCCGACGGCGCCCCCGACGACTTCCGCCCCCTGGACCGCCTCGACGACGTGGTCGCCGCGTACGCCGAGCTGCTGCGGGCGCTGGCCGCGGCGGGCGCCCCGTGGGTCCAGCTCGACGAGCCCGCCCTCGTCACCGACCTCCTGGGCGTGCCCTTCGACGAGGTGGCCGACGCCGTACGCCGCGCCTACACCGCGCTGGCGACCGACCTCTCCCCCGCGACCGAACCCGCCCTCCCGGCACAGCGGCCCGCGATCCTGGTCGCCGCGCCCTACGGCGACCTGCGCTCCGCCGCGGGCGACGGCCTCGCCCTGCTGGCGGGCACCGACGTCGAGGCGATCGCGGTCGACCTGGTGCGCGGCGCCGTCCCGACGGGCCCCGTGCCCGGCCTGGAGACCAAGACGCTCGTCGCCGGGGTGATCGACGGGCACAACGTCTGGCGCGCCGACCTCGACACCCGCCTGGCCACCCTGGAGGCCCTGGCGGCGCCCGGCTCCGGCGTCGGCGCGGGGGCGCTGTCCGTCGGCACCTCGACGTCGCTGCTGCACGTGCCGCACGACACCGCCGACGAGCCCCGCCTGGACGCGGGCCTGCGGTCCTGGCTCGCGTTCGCCGACCAGAAGGTGGCCGAGGTGGTCACGCTGGCCACGGGCCTGGCCGAGGGCCGGGCAGCGGTCGCCGACCGGCTCGCGGAGTCGACGGCGGCGGCGCGGTCCCGCGCGGCGGCGCCCGGCGTCGTCGTCCCGCAGGTGCGGGCGCGGACCGCCGCGCTCACCGCCGCCGACGCCGAGCGCGCGCCGTACGCGGAGCGCGCCGCCGCCCAGCGGGCGCGCCTGGACCTGCCGCCCCTGCCGACCACGACCATCGGGTCGTTCCCGCAGACGGCGCAGATCCGCGGCGCGCGGGCGGCGTGGGTGCGGGGCGAGCTGTCCGACGCCGACTACACCGCGGCGATGCGCGCCGAGATCGCGAGCACGGTCGCGCTCCAGGAGGAGCTGGGCCTGGACGTGCTGGTGCACGGCGAGCCCGAGCGCAACGACATGGTGCAGTACTTCGCCGAGCAGCTCGACGGGTTCGCGACGACGGTCAACGGGTGGGTGCAGTCCTACGGGTCGCGCTGCGTACGACCGCCGATCCTGTGGGGCGACGTGTCCCGGCCCGCGCCGCTGACGGTGTCGTGGACGGCGTACGCGGCGTCGCTCACGAGCAAGCCGGTCAAGGGCATGCTCACGGGCCCGGTCACGATCCTGGCCTGGTCGTTCGTGCGCGACGACCTGCCGCTCGGCGACACCGCCGACCAGGTGGCGCTGGCGCTGCGGGACGAGGTGGACGACCTGGAGGCGGCGGGCATCGCCGTCGTGCAGGTGGACGAGCCCGCGCTGCGCGAGCTGCTGCCCCTGCGCGCCGCCGACCACGCGGACTACCTGGCCTGGTCGGTGCGCTCGTTCCGGCTGGCGACGGCCGGGGCCGGCCCGGCCACGCAGGTGCACACCCACCTGTGCTACTCGGAGTTCGGGCAGGTGATCGGCGCGATCGACGGGCTCGACGCCGACGTCACGTCCGTGGAGGCGGCGCGCTCCCGCATGGAGATCGTGCCCGAGCTGGCCGACGCGGGCTACGCGCGCGGCATCGGGCCGGGCGTGTACGACATCCACAGCCCGCGCGTGCCGTCGGTCGAGGAGGTCACCGAGCTGGTGACGCTCGCGGCCAAGGCGATCGACCCGGCCCTGGTGTGGGTCAACCCGGACTGCGGCCTCAAGACGCGCGCGCACGCGGAGACGAGGCAGTCGTTGGCGAACCTGGTCACGGCGACCAGGACGGTCCGCGCCACCCTCTGACCCCCCACGGCTCGCCGAGATAGAACCCTGGCGAGGTAGAACTGCAGCGAGGTAGAACCGCAGCGCACCTGGGTGCGCTGCGGTTCTACCTCGCTGCAGTTCTACTTCGCTGCAGTTCTACCTCGGCAGATCGGGGGTCAGCCGACGCGCCACTTCTGGGCCGCGGTGCCGTTGCAGGTCCAGATCTGCAGCGGTGTGCCGTCCGCGCTGTTGCTGTTCGGCACGTCGACGCACTTGTTCGCGAGGATCGAGACCAGGTCGCCGGCCCCGCTCAGGGTGAACCGCTGCGCCGCGTTGCCGCTGCAGTTGGCGAGCTGCACCGCGGTGCCGTCGGCGGTGTTGCCCCACGCGACGTCCATGCACAGGCCGCCCGCGCGCAGCGTGCCGTCGGAGTGGAACGTCCAGCGCTGCGCGGCCGTGCCGTTGCAGGTCCACAGCTGCAGGCGTTTGCCGTCGGTGAACTCCGAGTTCGGCACGTCGATGCACTTGTTCGCCAGGCCCACGAGCGGCCGCCCACCGCTGCCACCCGACGTCGTGGTGAGCTGCAGGCCGTAGTTGCTCAGGATCGGGTTGAGCGGCTGGTAGATGAACCGGCCGTTCGTGGAGCAGTCACCGATGCGGCCCGACGTGACGCCCTGGGCCTGGTTGCCCGAGATCACCGAGCCGCCGGAGTCGCCGCCCTCGGCGCAGGCCGACCCGGTCGCCATGCCGGGGATGTCGCCGTTGCCGTAGTTGATGGTCACGTTCTTCTCCTGGATGACGCCGCAGCGCCAGCCCGTGGTGCGGCCCGACCGGCACACCGACGCGCCGATCCCCTGCTCCGCGGAGCCCGCGACGGCCACGGTGCCGCCCGCGTAGTTGTTCACCGCCGGGGTGGGCGTCCACGCGCTGGTGGTGCCGACCCACGCCCAGTCGCGCCCGGGGAAGGTCGAACCGCGGTAGGTGCCGAGGGCCGTGCCGTCCGGGGCGTTGACCGGGTCGCCCGTCGAGCCGCAGTGCCCGGCCGTGACGAACCCGCCCGACACCGCGAACCCGATCGAGCAGAGGGTCACGTACCCGTTGCCGAGCGGCTTGTGGAACTCGTCGCCGCCGCGGATGTCGCGCGCCGTCTGCGGCGCCACCGCGGACTTCTCCACCCGCACCACGTCGGCCGGCACGCCCGCCCGGGCGACCATCGCCTTCGCGGCCGCGAGGTCGGCGGCCTCGACGACCACCTCGTTGGTCGTGGGGTCGGCGTACCAGGCGTGCACGGAGGCGGGCGCCCCGACGTCGTCCAGGGACTCCTTCCAGGACGTCAGGGTGTCCAGCCCGTGCTCGACGACGACGGCGTCCGCCCCCGCGCGCTCGGCGACGGCGGCGGCCGCCCGGCTGGTCACGGCCACGCGCGGGGCGTCGGCGCCCCGGGGCAGCCACGTGCCGGCGTAGTCCTCGCCGAGCGTCGCGGCCAGGTGCGCCTCGACGATCGCCGCCTCGGCGTCGAGCGCCAGGCGCTCGGGGATCTCGGCGCGGGTGAGGCCGAGGTCGCGCTCCATCGCGCGGACCTGGCCGTCGGGCAGGTCGGCGGCGGTGACGCCCGCCGCGCCGCTGGTGCTGCTGGTGCTGCCGGCGATGCCCGTCGTGGCGGCCGAGGGCGACGCTGCCCCCGCCGCGGACGCGCCGGTGAACGCCGTACCGACCACGAGTGCGGCGGCTGACAGCGCTATCAGGGAACGGGACGTTCTCAGGGTTCGTGACATGGTGTGCTCCTCGTCAGGCCTGGGGAACCTCGTGTGTGCCTGGGAGCGTATTGACGCCCCGTCAGACCCAGAACGCCTGCGCCGTCACCATGTGCAAACTACGTAACCCGGACGCGGTACAACCCGTAGCCCAGCCCTCAGCGTCCACCTTTTCACCCACCACCAACGAGGTCGGTCGGTTGCCTCGAGATCGGTCCATCGATGGACCGATCTCGAGGCAACCGACCGACCTCGCCGGTGCGGCCTCCGCTAGCCGCAGGCGCCGCCCGCGTACGGGGCCGTCACCGTCTGCGTCGCCTTCTGGCCGTCGACGGTCGTCGTGACGACGGCCGTGACCGCACCCGTGCCGATCTGCGCCGAGCCGGCCTCGAACGTCACCTCGCCGGTGCCGTCCAGCGTCCGCGTCCCGAAGTCGGACGTCACCGTGACCGACGCCGCCGCGTCGCCGGACGAGCCCTCGACCTGCACCCGCAGGGCGCCGTCCCCGTCGGCGCAGACCGGGGTGGCCCACACCGTGATGCTGTCGGCGGCGTCCTCGGCCTGAGCCTCGGCGCGGGTCCGCGGGTCCGGCGTCGCGGTGCCGAGCGGCACCTCGTCGGCGCCCGCACCCTGGTCGGCGAGCAGCTCCAGCTCGGCCAGCGACAGGTCGCCGTCGCCGGCCGTCGCCGTCACCACGAGGCGCAGGTGCTCGTACGGCTCGGGATCGTCGTCCACCTGGAACGCGCGCGTCTGCAGCGCCCAGCGGAACTGCTGCCGGGTGCGCTCGTCGAGCACGGTCCAGCGCTCGCCGTCGTGCGAGCCCTCCAGCCGCCAGGCCGACGGCGTCGCCGTGCCCTCGGCGCCCGAGGTGAGCGTGTAGGTGCCCACCGCGGCCGCCGCGCCGGAGCCGTCCCACGTGACCGTCGGCGTGCCGGTGGCGAACGTGGCGCGCGAGTCGGACGTGTCGTCCACCAGAGCCGCGGCGTCCGTGCCGTCGGAGACCGTGACCCGGCCCGCGGGCGTGGCGTCCCGGGCCGGGGTCGGCAACGCGTCGCCCTCGGTGAGCGACGGCGGCGCGTCGTCCTCCCCGGTGCCCCACGCCGAAGGCTCCGGACCCATCACGAAGTCGATCCGGGCACCGCCGGTCAGGTCGTCCCGGGACAGCGACGTCGACGTGCGCCGCTTCCCGTCCACGCGCAGCGACTGCACGTAGACGTTCTCGACGGAGTTGTCCCGCGCCGTGATCACCACGTCGCCGTCGGGCCGGTGCACCGTGGCCTTCTCGAACAGCGGCGAGCCGACCGCGTACTGGTCGGAGCCCACCTGCAGCGGGTAGAAGCCGAGCGCGGCGAAGATCCACCACGACGACATCTCGCCGTTGTCCTCGTCGCCCGGGTAGCCCTGGCCGATCTCGCTGCCCACGAACAGGCGGCGCGTGACCTCCCGGACGATCTCCTGGGTCTTGTGGGGCGCGCCCGCGGCGTCGTACAGCCACGGGATGTGGTGGGACACCTGGTTGCTCATGCCCCACTGCCCCAGCCGGATGTCCCGCGCCTCGCGCATCTCGTGGATGACGCCGCCGTAGCCGCCCGTGTGGGTGGCGTCCTCGGGCGTGGCGAAGAACTCGTCGAGCTTGTCCTCCAGCCCCTCCCGGCCGCCGTACAGGTTGCCCAGGCCGCGCGGGTCCTGCGGTGCGTGGAACGAGAAGTTCCAGCCGCTGGTCTCGGTGTAGCCGCCGCCCCACGTGCGCGGGTCGTACTCGTTCGGCGCGTTGAGGAACGTGCCGTCGGCGTGCCGCGGCTGGAAGAAGCCGATCCGCTCGTCGAAGAGCTCGCCGTAGTGCGTGGCACGCTCCAGGAAGTAGGCCGACTCCTCGCGCAGCTGCGCGCGCCGCTCGCGCGGGGTGCGCTTGTCCGCCGCGAGCGCCGCGGCCATGTTGCCGATGCCGAAGTCGTTGATCAGCCCCTCCAGGCCCCACGAGACCGACTCGTGCGTGCTCTCGGGCGTGAACCCGAGGAACGGCGAGGTCTCCAGGCCCTTGCGGCCCACCGCGTCGTTCGGCGGCGCGACGGTGCCGTTCTTCAGCGCGGCGTCGTAGGCGTCGAGCGCCGTGCGCGTCGGCAGGGCGCCCTTGAGGTAGGCCTCCGCGAACGCGACGTCGGACGAGGTGCCCGTCATGAGGTCGGCGTAGCCCGGCGAGGACCAGCGGGCGATCCAGCCGCCGTCGCGGTACTGCTGCACGAACCCGTCCACCAGCTCCTTCGCGACGTCCGGGTACAGGAACGAGTACGCGGGCCACGCGGTGCGGTAGGTGTCCCAGAACCCGTTGTTGACGTAGATCTTGCCGTCGACGACCTCGGCGTTCGTCTCGGTGTCCGTGGCCTCGCCCGACGGCGCGGACACGGGGCTCGCGTACCGGTACACGGGCTTGCGCGCGGTGCCGGTGTTCTCGAACTGGGAGTTCGGGTACAGGTTGAGGCGGTACAGGTTGGAGTACAGCGTCACGAGCTGGTCCTCGGTGCCGCCCTGGGTCTCGACCACGCCGAGGCGGTCGTCCCACTGCTCCTGCGCGGCGTGCCGCACCGCGGCGAACGAGCGGTCCGCGACCTCCAGCCGCAGGTTGGCGCGCGCCTGCTCCAGCCCGATGAACGAGGTGGCCACGCGCAGCTCGACCGTGCGGTCGCGGCCCGTGGGGAACGTCGCGTAGCGCGCGCCGTCGCGGTCGCCGGCGGCCCGGCCGACGGCGGACGGCGCCCGGTCGAACGTGCCCGCCACGTACATCCGGGTGCGCCCGACGGACAGTCCGCTGCCGTTCTCGACCCAGCCGGTCAGCTCGCCGGTGGCGGTGTCGAACGACAGCTTCGAGGCACCGGCCACGCGGTCGACGAGCACGTGCCCGGTGCCGTCCGCGGCGTCCTTCGGGAACGTGTACCGCAGCACGGCGGCGTGGTCGCTGGGCGTCACCTCGGCCCGGACGCCGTTCACGAACGTCACGCCGTAGTAGTCGGGGCGCGCCGTCTCGTCGGCGTGGTCGAACGCCAGGCCGCGCGCCCGCAGCCCGGCGTCGGGCACGCCCGCGCCGGTGGCGGGCTGGAAGGCGAGCTGGTTGCGGTCGCCCATCCAGGGGCTGGGCTCGTGCGAGATGCCGATGCCCTGCAGCACCGGGCGGTTCTGCGCGTCGTTGGCGGCCTGGTACTCGTACAGCCAGGTCTGCGAGGACGCGTTGGTCAGCGGCGTCCAGAAGTTGAAGCCGTTGGGCACGGCCGTGGCGGGCACGTTGTTGCCGCGCGAGAACGACCCGCTGGACAGCGTGCCGCGGCGCGTGTCCACGTAGCCCGTGGGGCTGCTCGCGTCGATCCGCTGGGGGTGGGCCTCGATCGTCACGTCGTCGAGCCAGCCCGCGAACCGCGAGCCGACGGCACCGCCGCCGTTGTCGTAGCCGAGCAGGATCTGGTCCACGGTCTTGCCGCGGGCCACCGGCCCGAGGTCGACCCGCACGGAGTTCCACTGGTCGGCGTAGAGGATCTTGCCGGCGCCCTGGCCCCCGGGGGTCGCGGCCGTGCCGTGCGCGTCGCGCGCCCGCAGGCCCGACAGGTAGGTGCCGTCGGTGAACCGCAGGTCCACGCTCGTGTAGGTCGACGGGTACTGCAGGTCGGCGAGCAGCTCGGGGAAGATCTTCCAGCTCAGCCGGGTGTCGCGGCCCACGCGCACGTCCACGTCGTCGTACAGGACGTTGGTCGCGTACGCCTCCCCGTCGCCCAGGTGGCCGCCCTCGTAGCGCAGCGACCGGGTGCCGGTGAAACCCACCTCCGTCTTGTTGGTCCAGCTCACCGTCTGCGGCCCGGAGCCGACGGCGGTGACCATGGGCTGTCGCGCGGGCTGCTCGGTGAGGTCCTCGGAGAGGTCCCAGTCGGCGAGCTGCGTGCCGTCGGAGCCGTTGTTGCGCGTGATGTCGAGCCGGAACCACGTGTAGGGCTCGGTGGCCGCGTCCAGCTCGAAGACCCGGCGCTGGAACCGCTCGGTGAACCGCTCGTCGGTGCGCTCGTCGAGCGTCTGCCAGGTCTCGCCGTCCGTCGAGCCCTGCAGGGTCCACGACCGGGGGTCGCGGTCGGCGAAGTCGTTGGCCGAGGTCAGCGAGTAGCCGGTCAGCGCGGTGGGCTCGGACGTCTCGTAGGTGATCCAGCCCGTCCGGGCGAACGTGAGCCACTTGGTGGCCGACGACCAGTCGGCCAGGTTCGCGGCGGTCTCGTTCGGCGGGTTCTCGCCGCTGGCCGCGACGTCGCCCACGCGGTCGAGCACGCTGCCGGGCAGGCCCGGCACGAACTCGCCGACGTTCTGCTGCCACGGGGCGCCGCCCCGCTCGGCGGGCGTCGACTCGAGCGGCGCGGTGTCGCCCTCCTCGAACGAGGTGGTGAAGTCGCCGCGGGCGGGCGCACCGCCGGACCCTGGTGGAGCCCCCGGTGCGGCGGCCGCCCCGCCGGCCGGGATCGCGAGCAGGAGGGCGAGCGCGCCGGAGAGTGCGGCGGCCGCCCGCCGGGACCTGGCCCGGCCGGTGACTGATGACATAGGGGTCTCCTCGTCGGCTGACAGCGCTGTCAAACGCAGAACGTAGGTGCAGGTCAGGCCCCGTGTCAACGGGGCGGACGCTCCCCGCTGCCGCGCGGGAGCACCCTCGTGGGCAGCACCACGAGCTCGACCGGGCGGTCGGGCTCGGCGGAGCGTGCCACGGCGAGCTCGGCGGCCCGCCGGCCCATCTCGACGGCGTCGTACGCCACCACCGTGATGCCCAGCAGGTCGGCCAGCTCGAAGTCGTCGAAGCCCACCACGGCCACCTCGTCGCCGCCCGGCACCTCGTGCAGGGCCTGGAGCGTGCCGACGGTGGCCCGGTTGTTCGCCGCGAGCACCGCGGTGGGCGGCTCGGGCGAGGCGAGCAGCTCGGCCGCGAGGTCCCGGGCGGCGGCCGCGGAGTGCGCGCCGGAGCGCAGCCAGCGCCCGGCGTCGGGCACCCCGGCCTCCGCCATCACGGCCAGGAACTCGGCGCTGCGCTCCTGGTAGGTCCACAGGTGCGGCTCGTCGCCCACGAACCCGATGCGGCGGTGACCGTGCTCCAGCAGGTGCAGGGTCGCGGCGCGCGCCCCGCCCCGGTTGTCGATGACGACGGTGTCGACGTCCATCCCGGCGGCGGGCCGGTCCACCACGACCACGGTGAGGCCGGCGGCGATCTCCCCGCGCAGGGCCGAGTGGTCGGCGCCCGCGGGCGTCACGATGAGGGCGCCCACCCGCCGCTCCAGGAGCTCGCCGGTCAGCGAGCCCTCCCGCTCCGGGTCCTCGTCGGACGACGCCGTCAGGAGCTGCAGCCCGTGCTCGCGCAGCTCGCGCTCGATGCCGCTGGCCAGGGCGGAGTAGAACTCGTTGGCCAGGTCGCCCGTGATGAACCCGACCAGCCGGGAGAACCCGCCGCGCGCCAGGTCGGCCGCGACGGCGTTGCGCCGGAAGCCCAGCGAGACGGCGGCGTCCCGCACCCGCTCACGCGTCGCGGGGGCCACGTTGGGCTCCCCGTTGAGCACGCGCGAGGCGGTCTTGAGGCTCACCCCGGCGGCCTCGGCCACCACCGCGAGCGTCGGACGACGGATCATGTCACACCTCTCTGCGCTTCCGCACGAGCATGTCGATGATGATGGCCAGCAGCAGCACCGCGCCGGTCACCATGTAGCGGGCCGCCTGGTCCACGTTCATCAGCGTGAGGCCGTTGGCGATGGACTGGATGACGAGCACGCCGAGCACCGCCGACCACGCGCTGCCCCGCCCGCCGAACAGGCTCGTGCCGCCGATCACCGCGGCGGCGATGGCGACCAGGTACGTGTCGGCGCCGCCGGTGCCCTGGTTGGCCGCGCCGAGGCGGCCCGCGGCGAGCACGCCGCCGAGCGCCGCGAGCGTCGAGCACGCCACGAAGCAGAGCACCACGGTGCTCCGGACCGGCACGCCGGCGAGCGTCGCGGCCCGCCGGTCGCCGCCCACGGCGCGCACCGACCGGCCCCAGCGGGTGCGCCGCAGCAGCACGTCCGCGACCACGACCAGCCCCGCGAACAGCACCACGGAGTACCCGATGCCGCGCGCCGCGCCGAGGTAGGCGACGATCACCGACAGCACGGCGGCCAGCCCGCCCGTGCGCACCAGCACCTGGCCCACGCTCGCCGCGGGCAGGTCGGCCCGGCGACGGCGCGCCCGGGCGGTCACCTGCACGACCGCCGACGTGACGACGACCACCGCCACGAGCGCCCAGGCCACGCCGGTGGGCAGGAAGCCCTGCTGGACCGACCGCACGAACCACGACTCGAAGGGCAGGTTGATCGACCCGAGCGGGCCGAGCACCCGCAGCTGCACCCCCGCCAGGAACAGCAGGCCGGCCAGCGTGAACACGAAGCTCGGCAGCCCCAGCCGGGTCGACAGCAGGCCGTAGCCCAGGCCCACCACGACCCCGCACGCGAGCGCCGCGAGGATCGCGAGCGCCACGGGCCACCCGAGGGTCACGGAGCCGACGGCGACGACGGCGGCGGCGAGCCCGCTGAGCGACCCGACCGACAGGTCGATCTGGCCCACGAGCAGCACGAGCACGACGCCGAGGGCGATGACGCCCACGGGCGCGCTCTGCAGCGTGAGGTTGACGAGGTTCTCGGGGGCGAGGAAGGCGGGGTTGACGGCGCCGAGCACGATCCAGACCGCGGCGAGGGCCGCCACGATCGGCAGCAGGCTGCTGCCGCCGCGCACGCGCTGCCAGACGGCGCCGGGCAGGCCGGCCCCGGGCTGGCCCGTGGCGCTCATCGGCGCACCCCCCTGATGTCGGGCCGGGTCTCGCGCCGGGCGCCGGGCCGTACCGCTCCGGTCATGGCGGCGAGCAGGTCCTCGTAGGAGGCGTCGCCGTCGAACACGTCGTGCACGCGCCCGAGGCGCAGCACCACGATGCGGTCGGCGACGGCCTGCAGGTCGCCGGCCTGGTGGCTGACCAGGACGACGGCGTGGCCGCGCTCGCGCAGCCGGACGATGAGGTTGAGCACCTGCGCGGTCTGGCGGACGCCGAGGGAGGCGGTGGGCTCGTCGAGCACGACGACGCGCGGGGAGCCGAGCAGGGCGCGTGCGACGGCGACGACCTGGCGCTGCCCGCCGGACAGGGTGCGCACGGGGTCGCGCACGGAGGGCACGCTGGCGGCGAGCTGGTCGAGCAGGCGCCAGGCCTCGCGCTCCATGGCGACCTCGTCGAGCAGCGGGCCGCGCAGGGTCTCGTGCCCGAGGAACAGGTTCTCGACGACGTCGAGGTCGTCCACGAGGGCGAGCTCCTGGAAGACGGCGGCGATGCCGAGGGCGCGGGCGGCGGCGGGCGAGTCGAGCACGACGGACCGGCCCTCCAGCAGCACCTCCCCCGCGTCGGGGCGGTGGGCGCCGGCGAGCACGCCGGCGAGGGTGGACTTGCCGGCGCCGTTGTCGCCGACGACGGCGAGCACCTCGTGCTCGCGCACGTCGACGTCGACGTCGACCAGGGCACGGACGCCACCGAACCGCTTGGAGACGCCGCGCACCGAGAGGAGGGGCACCTGGGGCTCGCTCATCCGTCCGCCTCCCCCGTCGCGCCCACGAGCCCGGCGCGCTCGCAGGCGGCCTCGTAGGCCGGGACGCAGATCTCGTCGGTCGAGTAGACGTGACCGTCGACGATGACGTGCTCGACGTCGGCCGCGGCCACCGCCCGGGGGGCGAGCAGCACCGTGGGCACGCCCTGCGTGACGGCGGTGGTGCGGGGGTCCTGCCCGCGCAGCACGCGCACGGCGAGCTCGGCGGCGGTGGCTGCCTGCTGGTCGGTGGCCTTGTAGACGGTCATGAACTGGTCGCCCGCGACGATGCGCTGCACGGCGGACAGCTCGCCGTCCTGCCCGGTGGTGACGGGCACGGGGTCGAGGCCCGCGGCCTTGGCGGCCGCGACGGCACCTCCGGCGATGGCGTCGTTGGCGGCGAGGATGCCGTCGACGCGGCCGGGGTACTGGCTGAGCATGGCCTCGGTCCACTCGGTGGCCTTGTCGGGGCTCCAGTCGGGCGTGTAGTGCTCGGCGAGCACGTCGATGTCCTCTCCGTCGAGGGCGCGGCGGGTGCCCTGGGCGATCGCCAGGGCGTTGGGGTCGGTGGCCGAGCCGTGCGCGAGCAGCACCCCGGGCCGCCCGCCGTCGTCCCGTCCGGCCGCCCGGTCCAGGACGGTGCCGGCCAGGGCCGAGCCCAGCAGGAAGCCGATGAACTCGTAGTCGTACGACACGTAGTAGTCCGCGCCGTCCACGAACCGATCGTAGGCGATGACCTGGGCGCCGAGGCGGTTGGCCTGCGCCACGATGCCGACGGCCGCGACGGTGTCGACGGCGTCGAGCACCAGCACGTCGGCGCCCTGGGCGAGCATGGACTCGGCCTGCTGGAGCTGCGCGGCGGCGTCCTGCGCGGCGTTGGCGTACAGCACGGTGCAGCCCGGGCAGCGGCGGCCGGTCACGGCGACGAAGGTGGGCCGGTCGGAGGCCTCGTAGCGCGCGGTCTGCGCCTCGGGCAGCAGGAGCCCGATGGTCCCCTCGACCGTGCCGGTCGCGACACGTCCGCCGCCGCCCCCGGCCCCGCACCCGGCGAGCAGCAGGCCGAGCCCCACGACCCCGGCCACGACCCCCCGCACCCTCCGGTGGGTGGGCGAGGACCCCGCACTCAGCGGGGCCGGAGGACGGGTGCGGGTCATGTGGTCACCCCCAGGGAGCCGTTCGCGCGCGCCTGGTCGAGGGCCGCGGCCAGCGCGCCGCGCACGCCCGCGTCGGCGCCCAGCAGCGAGCGCACGACGTCGACGGGCCCGCGCGAGGTGGCCACGACGCGCTGCCCGAGCGCGGTGCGCAGGGGCTCGAGCAGCAGGTCGCCGGCCTCGGCGAGCTGCCCGCCGATGACCACGACGTCCGGGTCCACCAGGTTGCACAGGTTGGCCAGCGCGACCCCGAGGTGCCGGCCGGCGTCGAAGACGACCCGGCGGCAGCCCGCGTCGCCGTCCCGCGCGCGGGTCACGAGGTCGGCGAGCGTGAGGTGGCCTGCGTCGGGCGGCAGCATGGACAGCAGGCTGCCCGCGCCCACCAGCATCTCGAGGCAGCCGCGGTTGCCGCAGCGGCACACGGGGCCGCTCTCGTCCACGGACACGTGCCCGATCTCGCCGGCCACGCCGGACCGCCCGTGCACCGCCCGGCCGCCCAGCACCAGCCCGCCGCCCACGCCGTGCGAGACGCGCACGTAGGCGACCGAGTCGTGGCCGGCGCCGGCGCCGAACCGGGCCTCGGCGATGGCGGCGAGCGTGGAGTCGTTGTCGGTGGTCACGGGCACGCCGAGCTCGGCCTCCAGCGCGTCGTCGACACGCACGCCGTCCCAGCCCCGCATCATGCCGACGGTGACGACCTCGCCGGTGCGGATGTCGACGGGCGCGGGCACGCCGACGCCGACGGCGAGCAGCTCGTCCGGGTCGGCGTCCACGTCCAGCAGCATCTCGCGCACGAGCATCGCCGTGCGCTGCAGGCCGGCGTCGGCGCGGTGGTCGGGCGCGAGCGGCATGCGCTGCTCGGCCAGGACGCGCATGGAGGCGTCGGCCAGCGCGACGCTCAGGGACCGCTGGCCGAACCGGATGCCCGCCACGAGGCCGAGGTTCCGCGCGAGCGTGACCTGGAGCGCGCGCCGCCCGTTGCGGATGGACTGCGCGGTGTGCAGCACGCCGGCGGCCGAGAGCTCCTTGACGATGTTCGAGATGGTGGCCGGGGACAGCCCTGTGACGCCGGCCAGCTCGATCTGCGTGAGGGAGCCACGCTGCTGGACGGCGCTCACGATCCGGGCTCGGTTGGCCTCACGCAGTGAGGTCTGCGAACCCGGGGTCACCCGATCCGCGCGCACAGCGCCCAGGGTAACCGCCTTCCTGGGTGCTCCGAGGGCTTTGGATACACGAACTGAACGTTCAGGTCACGATCGGGCGACGCTTGCGTTCACTTCTTGACACCAAGACGCCCCCGCCGTTCGATAGGACCCGGGTTCACGGGCGTACAGGCGCGCCCGGCCGGCCCCAGGCACGACGTCGTCCCACGGAGGTGGCGGCTCCCTGGCCGGTGCTCCAGCGACCGAGGAAGGTTGAGGGACCCCAGATGCGAGTGAACCGGAGGACGACCGCGACGGTGGCGACAGCCGCCGTGCTCGGTCTCACGCTGGCCGCGTGCGGCGGCGGTGGCACCAGCGGCGACGGTGGCGGCGAAGGCGGCGGCAACGAGGTCGAGGTGTTCACCTGGTGGGCGGCCGGCTCCGAGAAGGCGGGTCTCGACGCGCTCGTCGGCGTGTTCGACGAGCAGCACCCCGACATCGAGTTCGTCAACGGCGCCGTCGCCGGCGGCGCGGGCTCCGCGGCGAAGGACCTGCTGCAGACCCGCCTGCAGGCGCAGGACCCGCCGGACACGTTCCAGGCGCACGCGGGCGCCGAGCTGCAGGACTACATCGACGCCGCGCAGATCGAGGACGTCTCCGACCTGTACGACGAGTTCGGCCTCGCGGACGCGTTCCCGGCCGACCTGGTCGACCGGCTCTCCTCGGAGGACGGCGCGATCTACTCGATCCCGTCGAACATCCACCGCGCGAACGTCGTCTGGGCCAACCCGACGGTGCTCGAGGAGAACGACATCGACCCCGAGGCGCAGTACGAGGACCTGGACGCCTGGATCGCCGACCTCGAGAAGCTCGACGAGGCCGGCGTCACGCCGATCTCGGTGGGCACCACCTGGACCCAGGTGCACCTGCTGGAGACCGTGCTCCTGGCCGACCTCGGCCCCGAGGCGTACTCGGGCCTGTGGGACGGCAGCACCGACTGGGAGGGTGCGGAGGTCACCGCGGCGCTCGAGGACTTCGAGACGATCATGGGCCTGACCAACGACGACCGCGACGGCCTCGACTGGCCCGAGGCGACCCAGATGGTGATCGACGGCAGCGCCGCGTTCAACGTCATGGGCGACTGGGCGGTGGCCGCGTTCGAGGAGCAGGACAAGGTGCTCGGCACGGACTTCACCGCGGCCCCGGTGCCCGGCACCGACGGCACGTTCGACTTCCTGGCCGACTCCTTCACGCTGCCGGTGGGCGCCCCCAACCCGGACGGCTCGAAGGCGTGGCTCGAGACGGTCGGCTCGCTGGAGGGCCAGGTCGCGTTCAACAAGGCCAAGGGCTCCATCCCGGCGCGCACCGACGCCGACCCGGCCGAGTTCTCCGAGTACCAGCAGACCGCCATCGAGTCGTTCGCGAACGACACGATCGTGTCCTCGCTGGCGCACGGCGCCGCGGCCCCGGTCGCGACGTTGACCGCGATCTCGGACGCCACCAGCAAGTTCACCACCGGCGCGGCCGACCTCGCCGGGTACCAGTCCGAGCTGGCCGCGGCCGCTCAGGGCTGACGCCCCGCGCCGTCACCCGCGCACACGCCGCGCGCCGTCGGGCCCCCGCCCGGCGGCGCGTGGCCGCGCCCACCACCACACCTGAGCCACCACCGAAGCCACCACCGAGGTAGCCCCGCATGCTCAAGAAACTGCGGCGAGTCGGACCACCCCTCCTGCTGCTCGCCCCGTCCCTGATCCTCGTCGGCGTCTTCGTCTACGGGCTGATCGCCGCCAACTTCTCCACGTCCTTCACGGACAGCCACACCGCCGCGCAGGCCACGAGGCAGAAGCCCACCGCCTTCGTGTGGTTCACGAACTACCTCGACCTCCTGGCCAGCGAGGACTTCCAGCACTCGCTGATGAACCTGCTGCTGTACACGGTGGTGTTCCTCGTCGGCACGATGGTCATGGGCTTCCTGTGGGCCTGGATGCTGGAGAAGCCCGTCAAGGGCGAAGGCCTGTTCCGCTCGGTGTACCTCTTCCCGATGGCGGTCTCGTTCGTCGCCTCCGGCGTGGTGTGGCGGTGGCTCCTGAACTCCAACCAGGACGAGCAGGCCTCCGGCCTGAACCGGCTGTTCCAGATCGTCGGCCTCGACGTGCTGCAGAACAACTGGTGGAACAACATCACCTTCGGCATCGTCGCCATCGCGATCCCCGCGATCTGGCAGCTGTCGGGCTATGTGATGGCGCTGTTCCTGGCCGGGTTCCGCGGCATCCCCGACGAGCTGCGCGAGGCCGCCCGGATGGACGGCGCCAGCGAGTGGAAGCTGTACCGGCACGTGCTGTTCCCGCAGCTCTCGCCCGTCGCACTGTCCGCCCTGATCATCATCGGCCACATGTCGCTCAAGGCGTTCGACCTCATCATGTCGATCTCCAAGCCGGCCAACTACCAGACCAAGGTGCCGGCCGTGGACATGTTCGTGTTCAAGTCGAGCTTCGACTACGCGAACGCCGCCGCCGTCGGCTCCATCCTGCTGATCATCGTGGCGCTCGTCATCGTGCCGTACCTGATCCGCACGAACCGCGAGGAGAAGCGATGACCGCCGCCGCCGAACAGCTCACGGCGCCGCGCCAGGCCGTGGGCGGGCCCGGCCCCCGCGTGGCGCGCAGCCGCTACTCGCTGGCGCGCACGCTGCGCTACGCCGCCCTGATCTTCTTCCTCGTGGTCGTGCTGGTCCCGGTGTACGTGCTGCTCGTGACGAGCTTCAAGGGCACCGGCGACGCCGACCCGAGCCGCGCCTGGGCGCTGCCCCAGATCTGGACGCTGGAGAACTGGGCCACCGCGTGGACCGCGCTGTCCCCCTCGATCGTGCGCACCGTCGCCGTGGTGGTGCCCAGCGCGGTCATCGCGGCGTTCCTCGGCTCGCTGAACGGGTTCGTGCTGGCCCGGTGGAGCTTCCGCGGCGCGGACATCGTGTTCACCGTGATCCTGTTCGGCATGTTCATCCCGTACCAGGCGGTGATGATCCCGCTCACCCAGCTCGTGCTGGACCTGGGCATCCCCACCGGCGTGCCCACCCTGATCCTGCTGCACGTGGTCTACGGCATCCCGATCACGACGCTGATCTTCCGCAACTACTACGCCACGGTGCCGCACGAGCTCATCGAGGCGGGCCGGGTCGACGGCGCGGGCATGCTGCGCACCTACTGGTCCATCGTGCTGCCCCTGTCGGTCCCGAGCTTCGTGGTCGTGCTCATCTGGCAGTTCACCTCGGCCTGGAACGACTTCCTGTTCGCGGTGTTCTTCTCGTCGTCGCAGAACGGCCCGGTGACCGTGGCCCTGAACAACCTCGCCAACGGCGCGCTGCTGCAGAACTACGGCGTCTCCATGGCGGGCGCCCTGTTCGCGTCGCTGCCCACCCTGATCGTCTACATCATCCTGGGCAAGTACTTCGTCGGCGGCCTGATGTCGGGGTCGGTCAAGGGCTGAGGCCCGCTCGGGCCCCGTTCAGGCCACCCCCAGCGCCCGCGCGAGCCATGCCGTGCGGGCGCTGCGCGCCGCCACGGACAGCCGGGCGGCCGGCACGGCCACGTCGAACCCGTGGAAGCCCCCGGGCCACACGTGCAGCTCGGCGTCTCCGCCGGCCGCCCAGATCCGCGACGCGTACCGCACGTCCTCGTCGCGGAACACCTCGGCCGACCCCACGTCGACGAACGTGGGCGGCAGGCCGGACAGGTCCTCGGCCACGGCGGGCGACGCGTACGGCAGCACGCCGTCCCGCCCGCCCTCGTGCCCCTCGCCCAGCAGCGCCGCCCAGCCGAACGCGTTCTGCTCCCGCGTCCAGGTGGCGGGCCCACCCGCGTACTGGTGGCTCGAGGTCGTGTCGTCGCGGTGGTCCAGCATGGGGCACGACAGCACCTGCGCGGCGACCCGCGGGCCGCCGCGGTCGCGGGCCAGCAGCGTGACGCCGGCCGCCACGCCGCCACCCGCGCTGACCCCCGCCACCACGAGGCGCGCCGGGTCGACGCCGAGCTCGCCCGCGTGCTCGGCCAGCCAGCACAGCGCCCGGTACCCGTCCTCGACCCCGGCGGGCGCGGGGTGCTCGGGGGCCAGCCGGTAGTCCACCGTCACGACCACCGCGCCGAACCGCTCCAGCCAGTCGAGCGGTACGTCGATCTGGGAGAACCGGTCCCCCATCACCATGCCGCCGCCGTGCAGCCACAGGACGGCGGGCGCGAGGACGCCCGGCGCCCGCCGGGCCGGGCGCAGCACCGTCAGCGCCACGGGTCCGCCGTCCGGCGCGGTGGTGCCGACGTCGCGCCGCTCGGCGCCCCGGCCTGCGAGGACGGCGGCGACGGTGTCCGGCGGCGTCGCCGCGAACCCGCGGATCTGCGGCAGGGTGGCGGCGGTCAGGTCGACGGCCCCGACGGCCTCGACCACGGGTGCGAGCTCCGGGTCGAACGGCGGTCGGGCCGGGCGCACGAGCGCCATCAGAACGTCGCCTTCCCGCCGACGGGCACCTCGTCGACGTAGGCCGACTCCCCGCCGAGCAGCGGCTGCAGGGCCGTGATCACGGCCTGCGCCTCGGGCGTCGCGGCGAACGCGCCGTGCGCCTCCTCGGTCGTCCAGCCCTCGGTCACGTGCACCGTGTCGGGGTCGGACGCGGACCGGCCGACGAGGAAGACGACGCAGTCCGGGTGGGTCATGGCCGGCGCCGCGAGCAGCAGGTCGACCACCGCCCGCCCCTGTCCGGGACGGGTGGTCATGGTGGCGTGGAAGCCGTGTCCGACGTTCATACGATTCTCCTCGGTGTCCGGTCGGTGCGGCGTCCGGACCCCTGACGGCCCGGCGCCTCCCGACCCCTCCATCACACCGCCGGGGCCCCTCCGCGGACCAGATCGATCGTCGCAGAGGCTTGCCTGATCCTCTCCGCACCGCCCGGATCGTGCCCTCCACCGGGTCGTCGTGGCACGATGGCGCCGTGAGCCTCCAGGAGCTGCGCACTCTGATCGACCGCCACGCCCGGCCCCGCACGGTCGAGACCGCGCTGGAGGACGTCCACGTCTCGGCCGTGCGCAGGGCCGAGCCGGAGGCGCCGAGCATGTCCGGCGTGGTCTGGGCACTGATCGCCCAGGGCACCAAGCGGCTCGCGGTCGGCGACCGCGTGCTCGAGTACGGCGCGGGCCAGTACCTCGTGGCGAGCGTGGACCTGCCGGTCACGGGCGAGTTCCTGCGGGTCTCCCCCGACCGGCCCGCGCTCGGCGTCGGCATGGTGCTGCGCCCCGCCCTCATCGCCGAGCTGCTGCTGCAGGCGCCGCCCGGCGCGCTGCCGCCGCTGGGCGGGCCCGCGCCGGGCCTGGCGGTCAGCGACGCGCCCGCCGAGCTGGTGGACGCCGCCGTGCGGCTCGTGCGCCTGCTCGACCGGCCGCGCGACGCCGCCGTCCTGGCGCCCTTGCTGCGCCGCGAGATCCTCTGGCACCTGGTCACGGGCGAGCAGGGCGCCACCGTGCGCCAGCTCGGCCTGGTCGACAGCGGGCTGGCGCACGTGTCCCGCGCCGTCGGCTGGATCAAGGAGCACTACGCCGAGCCGTTCCGGGTGCAGGACGTGGCCGCCCTGTCCGGCATGAGCGTGTCCGCGTTCCACCGCAGCTTCCAGGCGGTGACCGCGATGAGCCCCATCCAGTTCCAGAAGCGCATCCGGCTGCAGCAGGCACGGCTGCTCCTGGCCGCCCGTCCGCGGGACGTGACGGGGGTCGGGCAGCGCGTCGGCTACGAGAGCCCGTCGCAGTTCAGCCGCGAGTACCGCCGCCAGTTCGGGCTGCCGCCGAGCCAGGACGCCCTGCGCCTGCGCGACGCCGCACGGGCCGGCTGAACCTCAGCGCGACTCCGGCACGGACGTCCCCGCGCTCTCGTGCAGTGCCCGGATCAGGGACTGCGCGTCGTAGGGGCCGCTGTGCCGGCGTCCGTTGACGAAGAACGTGGGCACCGCCGAGACGTCCATCGCCTCGGCGTCGAGCACGTCGTCGCGCACGCGCGCGGCGACCTCGGGCGAGACCAGGTCCCGCTCGAACCGGTCGACGTCGAGCCCGAGCTCCGCCGCCCGCCGCACGATGTCGGACGGGAGCTGGTTCTCCTGGTCGGTGAGCAGGCTGTGCTCCATCTCGAAGAACTTGCCCTGCAGCGCCGCGGCCTCGGACGCCTCGGCCGCCGCCACCGCGTTCGGGTGGTAGCGGTCCAGCGGCGCGTGCCGCCACACGTACCGCAGGTCGTCGCCCAGCTCGCGGTGCACCTCCTGGATGGCGCCGGACGCCTTGGAGCAGAACCCGCACTGGAAGTCGCCGTACTCGACGAGCGTGAAGCGCGCGTCCGGCCTGCCGTAGACGTGATCCCGTGCCGGGTCGACCGGCCGCAGCAGCACCGAGCCCGCCTCCTTCGCGGGGTGCAGCCGGTCGGAGACCCGGAACACCACCGCGGCGACCAGGAAGGCCACCACCGACGCCGACAGCACGCCCACGCGGGCCTCGTTCTGCACGCCGGGGTCGTCGATCGCCAGGTCCACGATGAACAGCGAGATGGTGAACCCGATGCCGCACAGCGCGCCGCCGCCCGCCAGCCGGTCGAGCGAGAGGCCGGGCCCGAGCTCACCCACGCCCAGCGCCCGCATGACCGCGCCGGACCCCAGCACGCCCACCAGCTTGCCGACCACCAGACCCACGACGATGCCCCAGGTCACCGCCGAGCCGGCCGCCGCGGCCAGGATCTCGCCGTCGATCCGGACCCCCGCGTTGGCCAGCGCGAACAGCGGCAGGATCACGTACGCGACGTACGGCGCGTACGCGGACTGCAGCCGCTCGTTGATGGAGATGGACTCGCGCAGGCTGTTCGCCGCGGCCCGCGCGTAGTCGCTGTTCGGCGACTGCCGGAACGTGCGCGCGAGGGTCAGCGCGTGCTCCACGTCCCGCCGGCTGGGCCGGTACACCGGCACGAGCAGCGCGATGGCCACGCCGGCGAGCGTCGGGTGCACGCCCGAGGCGAGGAACGCGCCCCACACGACGATGGAGAGCGTGGCATAGATGGGCCCGCGACCGGTGGGCACGTAGCGTGTCAGGTACACGCCCACCAGCCCGACGGCGGCCACGAGCAGCGGCAGCGGGTCGAACCGCTCGGTGTACACCAGGGCGATGATGCTCAGGGCGCCGATGTCGTCGACCACCGCGAGCGCCAGCAGGAACACGCGCAGCCGTCCGGGTGCGCGCGGCCCGATGAGCGCGAGCGCGCCGACGACGAACGCGGTGTCGGTCGAGATCACGACGCCCCAGGCGCTCTCCCAGCCGGTGCCGCGCGCGATGAGCACGTAGAGGACGGCGGGCACGACGAGCCCGGCGACGGCGGCGATCACGGGCACCATGGCGCGGGACCAGCTCGTGAGCTCGCCGATGGCGAACTCGCGCCGGACCTCGAGCCCGACGGTGAAGAAGAACAGCGCCATCAGGGCGTCGTTGACGAGGGCGTGCAGGGTGAACTCGAGCTGGAGCTCGCCCACGCCGACGGTGAGGTGGGTCTCCCAGAACTCGCTGTACGACTCGTAGGAGACGTTGGCCCACAGGATGGCGCCGAGGGTGCCGACGAGCAGGAGGAGGGCGCCGAGGCGGCTCTGGCCCAGGGCTCGCACCCAGGTGGCTATCGACGGCCAGCCGGGTCCCGGCCGGTGCGTCTCGGGGTCGGGTGACCGCTCGATCACGGTGAGGTTGGCCATCGGGTCTCCTGTGGTGCGGGTGCGGCCGGTGGGGTGGTCGCTGAGGTGAAAGGTAGTCCCGCCCACGCTAGTGCGCGCCCGGTGCGGGGCCGGGCGACTTCACCCGCACTACGCTGACGCGCATGGCGCCAGAACCACAGCTCGACCCGGTGCTTGAGCCGACGCCGGAGCCGGGCAGCGACTTCCGGGCGGTCGGCATCGACGACGACACCCGCCTGGTGTACCGGTACGTGCTGGCGCAGGGCACGGTGCGGGTCGCGGACGTGGCGAGGGACGTGCCCCTGGCCGGGACCGACGCGGGCGCGATGCTGGCGCGGCTGCGGGCCGCGGGGCTGATCAACCGGACGGCGGGCAACGAGGGCGAGTACACGGCGGTGGACCCGCGCGTGGCGCTGCGGGCGCTGACCGACCGGACCGCGGCGCGGCTCGACCGGGTGCGGGCGACGATCCCGGACCTGGCGGGCCTGTTCGAGCAGACGGCGGACACGGCGGGCCCGGGCGGCGGGGTGCACGTCATCGACGACCCGGCGCTGATCGGCGCCTGGTACACGCGGCTGGAGCACGAGGTCACGGCCGAGTTCATGGCGTTCGACCGGCCGCCGTACGTGCTGGCGAGCGAGAACCCCGTGGAGCCGCTGGTGCTGGAGCGGGGCGTGGTGTGGCGGGCGGTGTACGCGGCCGAGGTGCTGGACCGGCCGGGGGCGTGGGCGGAGATCCGGCACGCGGCCGCGGCGGGCGAGCAGGCGCGGGTCGCGCGCAGCCTGCCCACGAAGCTGGCGATCGCGGACCGGCGGACGGCGCTGGTGAGCTCGGACCTGGACCCGCGCCGGCCGGCCGCCGTCGTGGTCGAGGGCGGGCCGCTGGTGGACCTGCTGTGCGCCGCCTTCGAGGCGGTGTGGGCGGACGCGGTGGAGATCCCGGCGGCCGACGACCTGGCGGGGGCCGCCGCCCCGGACCGGGGTCCGGGCAAGGACGACCGGGCGCTGCTGGCGCTCCTCGCGTCGGGGGCGAAGGACGAGGCGATCGCGCGCGAGCTGGGACTGTCGGAGCGTACGCTGCGGCGGCGGACCACGGACCTCCTGCGGCGGCTCGGAGCGGCCAACCGGTTCCAGGCGGGCGTCCAGGCGGTGCGCCGGGGCTGGCTGTGACACCGGGTGAAAAGCACCGTCCTGCGTGACGCGCGTGTAAACATCTTCGGCCGGTACCGGCCAGTGGCCGATTCCGGCCATTACGCCCATTGCCCACCGGCCCGGGCGGCGGCTAGACAGCCCCCATGCAACCTCTGTTCTCCGGCCCGCGCCGGGGTCTCCTCCTCGGGAGCACCCTGGTCTCGGCCTCCCTGGTCCTGTCCTCCGGAGCCGCCGTCGCGGCGCCGGGCACCCCACCGGACACCGCCCCCGGCGACGCGCCGGTGCGGGTCGTCATCGAGCTCGACACACCCACGGCCGCCGACGTCGTCGGCCAGGAGGAGCTCGCCGCCGCCCGGGCCGCGGGCTCCGTCTCGGCGAGCGCCCGCAGCGCGTTCGCGGCCGACTACCGCGCGGCCGTCGAGGAGGTCACCGACGCGCAGGAGACCGTCACGACCCGGATCGAGCGGGCGGGCGTCGAGCTCGAGGACGCCGAGGCGGTCACCGGCCTGCTGTCCGCGGTCGTGGCCACCGTCGACCCGGCGGACCTCGCCGCGCTGCGCTCCGCGCCCGGCGTCGCCCGGGTCACCGAGGCGGCAGCCGTGCGCATCCTCGGCGACGAGGCGAACATCCCCGCCACCGGGGCACCGCACGTCTGGGAGCGCGACGACGCGGACGGCGTGCCCGTCAAGGGCGAGGGCCGCACCGTCGCGATCATCGACACCGGCATCGACTACACGCTGGCCGACCTGGGCGGCGGCTTCGGCCCCGGCCACCGGGTCGTGGACGGCTACGACTTCGCCAACGACGACGCCGACCCCATGGACGACCACATGCACGGCACGCACGTGGCCGGCATCGTCGGCGCGGGCGGCGACAACCTCACCGGCATGGCGCCCGACGTGACGCTCACGCCGTGGAAGGCGCTCGACTACCGCGGCTCCGGCACCACGGACGACCTGCTGCTCGCGCTGGAGGCCGCCACCGACCCGCTGGGCGAGCACCCGGCCGACGTGGTCAACATGAGCCTCGGCACGCCGGGCGACGGCACCGACCCGCTGGGCCGGGCCTCGACCGCCGCCGCCCGCCAGGGTGTCGTCGTCGTGGCCGCGGCCGGCAACTCCGGGCCGTACGGCCAGAGCATCGGCTCCCCCGCCGCCGCCGAGGGCGTCATCGCCGTGGGCGCGCAGGTCACGGGCGTGTCCGACCCGACGCTGACGCTGCTCGGCACGGGCCCCCGCGGCACGAGGCGTCCGCTGGACGTGACGCGGTTCCCGATGTCAGCCAACCCGCCGGCCAAGGGCGTCACGGCCCGCCTGGTCGACGTCGGGGACGGCCTCGAGGAGGAGGACTACGAGCAGGCCGGCGACGTGCGCGGCGCGATCGTCGTCATGCAGAGCCTGACCGTGGGCACCCTGGGCGAGGTGCTCGGCCCGCACCTGCTGCAGGCGCAGCTCGCCGAGGAGCACGGCGCCGTGGCGGCCCTGCTGTACTCGCCGAGCCCGACCGACCCGGGGGGCGACGGCGGCGTCGGCCCGCAGGGCACCGCCAGCGTGCTGTCGGGCGGCGGGTTCGACCTGCGCCGCGAGAGCCTGGTCATGATGAACATCGACTCGTCCCTGTACCAGACCTTCAAGGACGAGGTCGCGGCCGGCACGGCCCGCGGCACCATCGGCGCGGTGGACCAGACCGACCGGGTCACGGACTTCAGCTCCCGCGGCCCGAGCGACGCCATGACGCTCAAGCCCGAGATCGTGGCACCCGGGTTCGAGATCATGTCCGACATCCCGGCCGACCTCGAGGTGGAGGGCAACCAGTACCGGCTGTCCGGCACGTCGATGGCCGCCCCGCACGTCGCGGGCGCCGCGGCCCTGCTCGCGCAGGCCCGTCCCGAGCTGTCGGGCGAGCAGCTCCGCGCGACCCTCGTCGGCAGCGCGCAGCCGCTCGACTCCGCCGACGCCGACGCGTCGCCGTCCACCCAGGGCGCCGGCAGGCTCGACGTCGCGGCCGCCGTCGACCAGCGGGTCACCGCGTCGCCCGACGCGCTCTCGCTCGGCCTGGCCGACATGGGCAGCACGCCCACGCGCACCAGCACCGTCGTGCTGCGCAACTCCGGGAAGAAGGCCGTCACCGTGCGCCTGGCCGCCGAGCCGTCGGCCGACAGCACGGGCACCGCGAAGCTGTCGGCCCGGTCCGTGCGGATCGCCGCGGGCCGCAGCGCGTCGGTCGAGCTCACCGTCACGCCGCAGGCGGGCGGCGTGATCGACGCCGAGACGTCCGGCGTGCTCGTCGGCACGGCCTCCGACGGCGGCACCGTGCGCGTCCCGTACGCGCTGTACGTACGGCCGCTGCAGGTCCAGTCGTCGCCGACGCTGGCCACCGGCAGCAGCGAGGTGTTCGTCTACGCCCCGATGGCCCCGGAGGCACCGCCCACCGTGCGGGCCACGGCGCCGTCCGGAGCGCAGTACACCACCGCGCTGACCACCGTCAGCGGCAACCCCGGCTGGTTCCGCGGCACCGTGCCGCTGGACGAGCCCGGCACCTACGGGCTCGACGCGCGCGCCACCATCGCCGGGCGCACCGTGACCGGCACGGGCGGCGTGCAGGCCGAGGGCTCCGACCAGGCCGGCGCCTGGGAGCAGGTCGGCCTGTCGGGCGCGGCCCGCGAGCTGGCCACCTCCCCCACGGCCCCGGGCACCGGCCTGGCCATGATCGGCAGCGGCGTGCACCCGTTCGTCACCACCGACCAGGGCGCCACCTGGGAGCGCGTGCGCAGCATGCCCGTCGCGGACGGCTGGGGCATCCCCGTGGCCGACACCGCGACGCCCGGCGGCTTCTACGTGGCCCTGAACGGCACCGCGGGCCGGGTCGTGCTCGACCCCTCGTACTCCGGCCGCATCGTGCACACCGCGGACGCCGGGCGCACCTGGACCGTGCTGCCGTTCCCGGACGTCGCGATCGAGGAGCTCGTCGCCCAGGGTGACGCGCTGGCCGCCGTCACGCCGGACGGTCTCTACCTCAGCCGGGACGGCGGGCAGCGCTGGCGCCGCGTCGCACCGGCCTGGACCGGCTTCGTCAACGGCGCCGCCTTCGCGGGCGACGACCTGCTGATCGCCACGCTGGACGGCGTCTACCGCGTCGCCGACGTGCTGTCCGGGGGCAGCGAGGTCATCCAGACCTACGCCACCACCGACTACATCGACCGCCCGCAGGGTGTCGTGGCCGACGGTTCCGCCGCCGTGGTGGTGCTCGGCGACGGCGTCTCGATGACCTCGCGCGACTCGGGGGCCACCTGGACCAAGGGCGCCGACACGGACCAGTCCTACGTCACGGTCACCACGCTGACGGAGGGCACCGTGTACGCCATGGGCCTGACGACCTACAGCACGAGCACCGACCTCGGCACCACCTGGGAGACGCACCCGCTGCCCGTGTACGGGCCGCTGGCCACCGACGTGGACCACTGGCCGGGCACCCCGGCCGACCACCTCGTGGTCGCGATGGAGGGCGCCGGGTACTACACCACGCAGGACGGCGAGGAGTGGACCAAGACGGGCGTCTCCGGCTCCGACGTGTCGGACGTGCACGCGGGCGTCGACGCCGAGGGTGAGCCGGTGCTGCGCGCCGTCGACTACGAGGGCCTGCACCAGCGCTCGCTGGCCGACCTCGACGAGGGCACGCAGGACTGGGGCTCGATCGGCCACGAGGGCATCATCGGCCGGCAGGTCACCGCCGTGACGCAGTCGCCGCTGGGCGACCACGACGTCTGGGCGGTCGGCTCCAGCGCCAACGGCCTGGGCCGCATCCTCACCACGGGCGCCGGCGGGGCCGACGCCGACCTCGAGGTGGTGGGCCCCAACAGCGGGTACGCGCCCACCACGGTGGCGGTCTCCCCGCACGCCGAGGACACGGTGCTCGTGGGCTACGAGGCGGACGGCGCGGCGGGCCTCATGGTCTCCACGGACCGGTTCGAGACGTGGACCACCTACAACCACCGGATGCTCGTCGAGCAGATCGTGCCCGACCCGTCCGACGCCCGCAGGGTGTGGCTCGCGACGTCGTCCGGCGCCTACCGCTCCGACGACCTCGGCAAGACGCTCACGCGCCTGACCGAGGACCCCGCCCGGTCCGTGTGGGTGGACCCGGCCGATCCCCGGCACGTGGTGGTCGGGGAGCTGCCCGGTATCCGGGTCAGCCGCGACGGCGGGAAGACCTTCGCCGACGCGGAGGTGCCCAACACCTCCGCCGGGGTCACGTCGTTCGCGTCCGTCGAGGTGCCGGACGGCCCCGCGGCGGGCCGCGAGCTGCTGGTCGCGGGCGCGGCCCGCTGGCGCCCGTACGGCCTGGCGGCCAACGGGGCGGGCGTGCTCGTCTCGGCCGACGGCGGCGCCACGTGGGTGCCGGCGTCGCAGGGTCTGACGGCGATGTCGGTGCGGTCGCTGACCGTGAGCCCCGACGGCGCCTGGCTCTACGCGGGCACCGACGAGGGCGGCGTGCACCGTACCGCCGTCGCCGACCTGGTCCCGGGCGACCTGCTGCCGGGCACCACCAGCACGGAGATCGCGGCGCCCGCCTCGGTCCACCTGCTGGAGCCGTTCCTGGTGCGGGTCACCGTCTCGGCGCAGGACGAGACGCCGTCCGGCCGGGTGAAGGTCACCGTGGCCCGCGAGGGCGACCGCCACCCGTACGAGCGCACCGTCACGCTGCGCAAGGGCAAGGCCGAGGTGCTGGTGCCGCCGCTGCTGAAGGCCGGTGACTGGACGATCACCGCGAGCTACGCGGGGACGGACGACCTCGGGGCGTCCGAGGCGACGTCGGCCCTGGAGGTGCGACGGCGCTGAGCCGGTGACCTGCTCGACCCGCACGACCTGATGGCCGTCGTCGGCCCCCCTGGCTCAGCCCCGGGGGCCGACGGCGGCCGTCGCGCGGTCCGCCACCGTCGCGAAGCTCTCGCGCGCGCCGCCCGCGTGACGCCGTGGCGTCACTCCGCGTGCGCGCCCGACCGCAGCGTCTCGGCGGCCGTGGCCTCCAGCAGGTCGGCGAGCGCCCGCAGCCGGACGGCGACCTGCTCGCCCAGCGGGGTCAGCCCGTACTCGACGCGCGGCGGGATCGTGGTCACCACGTCCCGGGTGACCATGCCGTCCCGCTCCAGGGCCTGGAGGGTCTGGGACAGCATCTTCTCGCTCACGCCCTCCACCTTGCGGCGCAGCGCGTTGAACCGGTAGGGCCCCTCGCCCAGGGCCAGCAGCGCGAGCGAGGCCCACTTGGACGTGACCACCTCGAACGCGGCGCGCGACGTGCACCCGCGCGCGAACACGTCGACCACGAGCTCCTGGGTGGGGCCGTCCACAGCGCTGGCGTCCGTGGCGCTCGGGTCCGTGGTGTCCATGTGGTCCAGGGTACCGCCGCGCCATCGGAATGTGGTGTACTTTCGATTCGTTAGTGCTATCTGCCCGTAACCGTCCGAGCACACCCGCCCTGGAGAGACTCAATGACCACCTATGCCGTCACCGGCGCCACCGGACACCTCGGCCGCCTCGCCGTCGCGGAGCTGCTGCGCCGCGGCGTCGCCCCCGCGGACGTCGTCACGATCGCCCGCACCCCCGCCAAGGCCGCCGACCTCGCCGACCTCGGCGTCCAGGTGCGCGAGGGCGACTACGACCGCCCGGAGACGCTGCCCGCGGCGCTCGCCGGCGTGCAGCGGCTGCTGCTCGTCTCGGGCAGCGACCCGGGCAACCGCGTCGCCCAGCACACGGCCGTGATCGACGCCGCGAGCGCCGCCGGCGTCGAGCGCATCGCGTACACGAGCATCATCAACGCGGACGACACCACCAGCCCGCTCGCGGGCGAGCACCAGGGCACCGAGCGGGTGCTGCGCGCGTCCGGCGTGCCGCTGTCGCTGCTGCGCAACGCCTGGTACCACGAGAACTACACCGAGCGCCTGGACGAGTTCCTGCAGCGCGGCGAGATCGTCGGCGCCGCCGCGGACGGCCCGATCTCGGCCGCCTCGCGCGCCGACTTCGCGGCGGCGGCCGTCGCGGCGCTCCAGGGGGACGACGGCGACGTCGTCGTCCACGAGCTCGGCGGCACGCCGTACACGCTGGCGGAGCTGGCCGCGACGATCACCGAGGTGACGGGTACCACGGTGCGCTACCGCGACCTCCCGGCGGACGACCTCGCCGCCGAGCTGCGCACCGCGGGGCTCGACGCGGGCACGGCCGGGTTCGTCGCCGCGCTGGACGCGTCGATCGCCGCGGGCGCGCTCGACTCCACGAGCGACGACCTGGCGCGGCTCCTGGGCCGCCCGGCCACACCGCTCGCCGACGCCGTCCGCGCGGCCGCCCAGGGCTGAGCCCGACTGGACAGGTCGTGCGTGAATGGTGGCATGCGAGGAGCGATCATTCATGGGCCCGGGGACGTCCGCTTCGAGGAGCGGGCGGACCCCGAGGTCGTGGAACCCACCGACGCCGTGGTCCGGACCGTGGCCACCTGCGTGTGCGGGTCGGACCTGTGGCGGTACCGCGGCATCACCCCGGTCAGGCGGCCGACGCCGATCGGACACGAGTACGTCGGCGTCGTCGAGCAGGTCGGGGCGGCCGTGACGACCGTCCGGCCCGGTGACTTCGTCGTCGGCGGGTTCCTGCACAGCGACAACACCTGCGCGGTCTGCCGCGCGGGCATGCAGGCCAACTGCCTGCACGGCGGGGGCTACGACGGCTGCCAGTCGGAGTACGTCCGCGTCCCCAACGCCGACGGCACCCTGGTGGCGACGCCCGGCACGCCGGACCCGGACCTGGTGCCGAGCCTGCTGAGCCTGTCGGACGTGATGTGCACGGGCTGGCACGCCGCCGTCTCGGCGGGGGTTCGACCGGGTTCGAGCGTCGTGGTGGTGGGTGACGGCGCCGTCGGGCTCAGCGGGGTGCTGGCCGCGGCGCAGCTCGGCGCCACCACCATCGTCGCCATGAGCCGGCACGAGCCCCGCCAGCGCGTCGCACGCGAGTTCGGGGCCACGCACGTCGTGGCCGAGCGCGGCGAGGAGGGCCTGGCGCAGGTGCGTGACCTCACCGAGGGCATCGGTGCCGACGCGGTCCTGGAGTGCGTCGGCACCGGGGAGGCCCGGGCCCAGTCGGTCGAGCTGGTGCGGCCGGGCGGCACGATCGGCATCGTCGGCGTGCCGCACGGCGACCTGCCCGTGGACTCCCTGTTCTGGGGGAACAAGGGGCTGCGGGGCGGCGTCGCGCCCGTCCGGGCGTACCTGCCGCACCTGCTCGACCTGGTGTGGCGGCGGGAGATCGACCCCGGCCGGGTCTTCGACCTCACGCTGCCCCTGTCCGAGGTGGCGCAGGCCTACCGCGCCATGGACGAGCGCCGGGCGATCAAGGTGCTCCTGGAGGCGTGACGCCGCTGGTCGTGCCGCTGCGCCGCAGGCCCAGCAGCACGTCGAGCACCACGAAACCGGCCAGCGTCCAGCCCACCAGGGGCAGCCACCAGCCGACCAGGACCGCCCCGGCGAGCACCGCGGCGACGCCCCACCACGGCGCGCCGCGCAGCACGTCCCGCTCCGGCGGCGGCCCGCCCCGCAGCGGGGTGGGCCGCCGCCGCCACCACATGAGGTAGCCGAGCACCACGAGCGCGGCGATGCCGCTCGCCAGGACGAACAGCGCGAGCTGGTGGGGCAGGCCGAACAGGGACCCCATGTGGGCGTCGATGCCCCAGCGGGCGAGCTTCGCGGCGAGCGGGAACTCCGAGAAGTCGACCCGGTGCACCGCGCGCAGCGTCGCGGGGTCCACCGCCACCGCGTCCACCTCGGTGGGGTAGCTGCGCTGGATCTCCTGCACCACCCAGGCGCTGCCGGGCGCCGCGGGCGGCGTGATCTCGACCAGACCGGTGTTCACGTTGACGGCCTGCGCCGTGGCGAGCACGGCGTCGAACAGTGCGGGATCCACCTCTCCCACGGGAGCACCTCCGGGGCCGGCCGCGCCGTGGCCCGCGTGCTCGCCGGCGCCGGCCGCCTGCGCGTCCCCGCCGGGCAGGTCCGTGTCGACCGCGGGCGTGCCCCAGTCGAGCGCGCCGCGCAGGGTGTCGACGTTGCCGCCCGCGTACTGCGACCAGGTGATGCCGGTGGCCGAGAGGAACAGGGCGCCGAGCACCACCCAGAACCCCACGGACGTGTGCCAGGTGAACAGCGCGCGGTACCCCCGGCGTCCCCGCGCGGGGCGCACGAAGTCCTTCCGGGCCCGCGACCGCCGCACCCGCGCGACCCAGAGGCCGAGCCCCGCGAGCGCCACGACCCCGAGCCAGGACGCGGCGAGCTCGCTGTAGAGCCTGCCGGGCTCGCCGAGGTGCAGGTTGCGGTGGAGCTGGTCGAGCCACGTGCGCAGCGGCAGGGCGCCGCTGGTGCCGTACACGGTGAGGTCGCCGCGCACCTCCCCCGTGCCGGGGTCGACGAGCACGGCACGGGACTCGCTCTCGCCGAGCCGGGCGTCGGCGAACATGACGCGCGTGGTGTCGCCGGGTCCGGGCGCGGGGCGGACCGCGGACGGCGTCGCGCCGGGGTCGCCCACGTGGTCGCGGGCGATCTCGACCTGGTCGGCGAGGCTCAGCCGGGTGCTCGTGACGGGCGCGGTCAGCTCGTGCCGGTAGACCACCTGCTCGAGGGCCGGGGTCAGGGCGTACAGGGCGCCGCTCACGGCGGCGACCAGGATGAACGGCCCCACGAGGAGCCCCGCGTAGAAGTGCAGGCGCAGCAGGAGGGCGCCGAACCAGCCGGGTCGCCCGGCAGCGCGCCGGGGTGGTGGTGGGGTCGGTGTCGTGTCGGTCGTCGGGTCGGTGGTCGTGCGGGAGGTCGTCTGCGTGGTCACGTCTGGCCGCCTTCGGGTCTGAGGGCAGCACGGACCGGCCCGGGCCGCCTGCCCAGGGCGCGACGGCGCGCGCAGGGGCGGCGGCGCGGCGGAGCCGGCCGGTGCTCGGGAGGTGCTGGGTCAGGTCGCGCGCGGGAGCGGCGGACCGCGCCGCCGGGACGGCGACACCTCGGGCCGGGCGGGGAAGGATCCGGTGAACCAGTCGGGCACGGCCACGCGCACGACGGGGGCGGGCGGGGCGACGTCGGCGCGGGAGGGCAGGGCGCGCCGCAGCCGGCCGGCGAGGCGGGCGGCCTGCTCGCGCAGCCGGTCGAGCAGGCGTTCGCCGCCGTACAGCGCGGCCACGGTCACGGCCGCCGCGACACCGTGCCAGAGCCACATGGCGGGCCCGGCGAGCAGCAGGTCGGGCAGGTAGGGCGAGGGGTCGGCGCCCGCGGCCGGGGCGGGCAGCGTGTACCCGCCGTGGGCGGCGTGCCCGGCCGGGGCGACGGCGGCGGTCGCGCCGAGCACGAACAGGGTGTGGAACAGCACCTGGCTCAGCGCGACGGACACGACGGTGCGCCACAGCGCGACGCGGCGGCCCGCCAGCGCCGTGCACACCGTCAGGGACAGCGCCCAGGGCACGACCAGGCCGAGCCAGCCCGGCGCGGCGCCGCCGCCCGCGAGGTGCGAGAGCAGGGCGGCCGCCGTGGCCACCGACGCGACGACGGGTCCGCGCAGGTCGCGCGGTCGTCGTGGCCGGTGGGGCGGGGTCATGGCGTCATTCTGGTGCAGGAGGGGCGTCCGTGCCCAGGGTCGCCGGCGGCGCGTCCGCGGCGAGCGCGCCGCGCACCTCGCGCACGATGCGGGCCATCGCCTGCTCGGCCGTGACGGCGTCGCCGGCGGCCACGGCGCGGGCCACGTCCTCGTGCGCGTCGAGCGCCTCCGGCACGGGGCGCGCCGGCATGAGCCCGAGGTGCCGCCGCCCGGAGAGGACCACGGCGACGACGTCGGACAGCGCGCTGAAGAGCTCGTTGCCGCTGTGCCGCAGCAGGAGCTCGTGCAGGCGGACGTCGAGCGCGAGGAACGGGTCGCCGTCTCCCTGGCCGGCCTCGCCGAGCTCGCGCAGGCGCCGTGCGGTGGCGACGAGCTCGTCGCGGACCGCGGCGGGGGCGGCCCGGGCGGCCCCGGCCGCGGCGAGCGGCTCGACGGCCTGGCGCAGCTCGGTGAGCGAGCGCAGCTGGGCCGCACGGCCGGGGCCGTCCAGCCGCCACGCGATGACCCGGGGGTCGAGCACGTTCCACGCGTCGTGGGGCAGCACGACGATGCCGACCCGCGGGCCGGACCGGACCAGGCCGAGGCCTTCGAGCAGGCGCATCGCCTCGCGCGCGACGGTGCGGGAGACACCGAACTCGGCGCCGATGCCGTCGAGCGTGAGCGCGGTCCCCGGGGGCAGCTCGCCGCCGGTGACGCGCCGGCCCAGCGTGTCGAGGACGGGACTGTGCAGCACCGGAGGCATCCTCCCACTCTAGTTGAGCCGATTGGTGATATGAATCACGTCGTTATGGTGTCACCAATGGGTGAGGATGGGGGGATGGACACAGACGTCACCGCACCCCGGGCCCTCGTCGTGATGGGGGTGGCCGGTTCGGGCAAGACCACGGTCGCCGCCCTGCTGGCCGGCCGCCTGGGGGCGTCGTTCGCCGAGGGCGACGACTTCCACTCCCCCGAGAACGTGGCGAAGATGGCCGCCGGGCACGCCCTCGACGACGCCGACCGCCTCCCCTGGCTGCGCGGCATCCGCGACTGGTTCGCCGCCGAGCTGGCCGCCGGGCGCAGCGCGGTGGTGCCGTGCAGCGCCCTGCGCCGCGACTACCGGGAGCTCCTGGAGACCGCGGGCCCGCCCGGCACCGTCCGGTTCGTGCACCTCACGGGCTCCTACGACCTGCTCCGCACCCGGATCCAGGGCCGCGCCGGCCACTTCATGAAGCCCGAGATGCTCGACGGCCAGCTCGCCACGCTGGAGCCCCTGGCGGACGACGAGCCCGGCTTCGCCGTCGACGTCGCGCCCCGGCCCGACCAGATCGTCGACGAGATCCTCCGCCTGCTCGACCCGGAGGACCACTGATGCCGCTCTCCCCCACCCTCGTCCCGGCGGCCGCCGACGCCGCCGCGCCCGCCGCCTCGACCCCGCAGCTCGTCGTGGCCGCCGTGGCCGGCATCGCCGTCATCGTCGCGCTCATCGTGTGGCTCAAGATGCACCCGTTCCTGGCCCTGGTGCTCGGGTCCGGCGTGCTCGCGCTCGCGGCCGGCATCGGCCTGGGCGACACGTTCACCAGCTTCACCGCGGGGCTCGGCAGCACCGTGGCCGGCGTCGGCGTGCTCATCGCGCTCGGCGCGATCATCGGCAAGCTGCTCATCGACTCCGGCGGCGCCGACCGGATCGTCGACACGATCCTCGACCGCACCCCGGCCCAGCGCCTGCCGTGGGCCATGGCCCTCATCGCCTTCGTGGTCGGCATCCCGCTGTTCTTCGAGGTCGGCGTGGTGCTGCTCATCCCGGTCGTGATGATCGTGGCGCGCCGGCTGCGGTCCAACCCGGTGCTGGTCGGCATCCCCGCCCTCGCCGGGCTCTCCGCGCTGCACGGCCTGGTGCCGCCGCACCCCGGCCCCCTGCTCGCGATCGACGCGCTCGGCGCGAACCTGGGCCTCACCCTCGGGCTCGGGCTGCTGGTCGCCGTACCGACCGTGGTGGTCGCCGGTCCGCTGCTCGCGATCCCGCTGACCCGCTGGGTGCGGCTGGCACCGCCCGACACCGTGCTGGGCGTGCCCGAAGCACCCGTGGCCGGCGACGCGCCCGACGGCGCCACCCCGGCGCGCACGCCGTCGTTCGGCGTGTCGGTGCTGGTGGTCCTGCTGCCCGTCGTCCTCATGCTGGCCCGCTCCGTGACCGAGATCGCCGGCGCCGAGGACACCGGCTACGGCACGGTGCTGACCTTCCTCGGCGAGCCGCTCGTGGCGCTGCTCCTGACCTCGCTCGTGGCGCTGGTCGCCTTCGGCACCGGCACGGGCCGCACGCGGGCCCAGCTCGGCGACCTCGTCGGGTCGTCGTTCGCGCCGATCGCGGGGATCCTGCTCATCGTGGGCGCGGGCGGCGGCTTCAAGCAGACGCTGGTGGACTCCGGCGTCGGCGACGTCATCGCCTCCGGCATCGCCGAGGCCGGGATCACGCCGCTGCTGGCGGGCTGGCTCGTGGCGGCGCTCATCCGCGTGGCCACCGGATCGGCCACCGTCGCGACGATCACCGCCGCCGGCATCATGGCGCCGCTGGCCGCGGGGCTCGACCCCACGCAGGCGGCGCTCCTGGTCCTCGCCGTCGGTGCCGGCTCCGTGTTCCTCTCGCACGTCAACGACGCCGGCTTCTGGCTCGTCAAGGAGTACTTCGGCATGACCGTCGGCCAGACCTTCAAGACCTGGACCCTCATGGAGTCGGTGCTCTCGGTGGTCGCGCTGGTCGTGGTCCTGGCGCTGGGCGCCGTCCTCTGACGCCCCGCGGGTCCTAGCGGGACGCGTCGCCGGCGGGCGACGCGTCCCCGCTCGCCAGGTCCTCCAGGAAGCGGGTCACGATCTCGCGCTCCGCGGGGGTGAGGCGGGCCGCGGCGTCGAACCGCCGGGCGTGGCTGCGGCCGACCGTCTCCCGGGCCACGCGGCGCGTCTCGTCGCTGACCTCGATCGCGAGGCTGCGGCGGTCGGACGGGTGCGGGAACCGGCGGACGTGCCCTCCGGCGACGAGGCGGTCGAGCAGCTTGGTGGTCGAGGCCGTGGTGATGCCCAGGTGCGCGGCGATCGCCCCGGGCGTGGCGACCCGCCCCTGGTTGCGCAGCGCGATCACGAAGCGGACGGCCTTCATGTCGGTCTCGCCGAGGTTCATGTAGCGGCGGGAGGCCTCGCTCGCTCGCCGTTCGGTCTCCCGCCAGTGGCGCAGCGCCTCCAGGACGCGCACCACCTGGTCGACGTCGCCGTCGTCCAGCCCGGACCGCCGCACGAGCTCCTCGTGCGGGTCCATCACGCGCGGGTCCATGATGGACGGTTCGGTGACGGGCGGTTCGGTGTGCGGATCCACGCTGGGATCGTAGCGCGTCGCTTGTTGCTTCATATGCTTGAATATAGCCCGGCTAACTAGCCTGGCTAGTGATAGCCCTGAACGCTTCTAGGAGAGGAGAGCTGCGGATGCGGCTCTGGTCGCTGGACCCCGCCCTGCTCGACCGGCAGGGACTCACCGCGTGCTGGCGCGAGGCACTCCTCGCGCAGGCCGTGCTGCTCGGCCGCACGAAGGGCTACACCGCCCATCCGCAGCTCGACCGGTTCCGGGCGCACCCGGAACCCGTGACCGCCGTCGGCGCCTACCTGCACGCCGTGCGGGCCGCCGCGGCCGAGCACGGGTACCGGTTCGACGCCGACCGCGTGCACCGGCCCGCGGACGAGCGCACGCTGTCGACGGAGCGGATCCCCGTGACCTCGGGGCAGCTCGACCACGAGTGGCAGCACCTGCTGCGCAAGCTCGCCGTCCGCTCCCCCGAGCACCACGCCGCCCTGGTCGCGGCGGGGACGACGCCGGCCGCGCACCCGCTGTTCGTCGTCGTGCCCGGTGCCGTCGCCGCCTGGGAGCGTGCCACGTGAGCGCCGCACCGCGCGTCCCGCGCTGGCTCCGGGTCACCATCCCGGCCGTCCTCATCCTCGTCTGGCTCGTCGGCGCCGGGATCGGCGGGCCCTACTTCGGCCGCGTCGACGAGGTGTCGTCCAACGACCGCACGGCCTACCTGCCCTCCACGGCCGAGGCCACGGAGGTGCAGAACCGGCTCACGGACTTCACCGACGGCGACGCGATCCCCGCGGTCGTCGTCTTCACCGACGCCGACGGCGAGCTCGACCGGGACGACCTGGAGGCCCTCGCCGACCGGATGACCGCCGTCGGCGACCTGGACGTCGTCACGGGCGGCGCGTCGCCCGCCATCCCGTCCGAGGACGGCGCGGCTGCGCAGGCGTTCGTGCCCCTCTCGTCCGACGCCGACCTGGGCGACGCCACCGCCGAGCTGCGCGAGACCCTGCGCGCCGACCTGCCCGACGGCGTGGACGTGTACATCACCGGCCCCGCCGGCTTCTCCAGCGACCTCGTGTCCGCCTTCGCGGGCATCGACGGCCTGCTGCTCGGCGTGGCCCTGCTCGCGGTGCTGGTCATCCTGGTCATCGTCTACCGCTCGCTGCTGCTGCCGCTGGCCGTGCTCGCGACCAGCATGTTCGCCCTCTGCCTCGCCCTGCTGACGGTCTGGCACCTGGCCCGGGCGGGCGTGCTGCTGCTGAGCGGGCAGACCCAGGGCATCCTCTTCATCCTCGTCATCGGCGCCGCGACCGACTACGCCCTGCTGTACGTCGCCCGGTTCCGCGAGGAGCTGGTCCGCACCCCCGACCGCTGGACCGCCACCTGGCGCGCGCTGCGCGGCTCGGTCGAGCCCATCCTCGCCTCCGGCGGCACCGTCATCGCGGGCCTGCTGTGCCTGCTGCTCAGCGAGCTGCGGTCCAACAGCACGCTCGGCCCGGTGGCCGCCGTCGGCATCGCGTTCGCCATGCTCGCCGCCCTCACCCTGCTGCCCGCCGTGCTGCTCGCGCTCGGCCGCGCCGCGTTCTGGCCGCGCCGGCCCGTCTACGACCCGGAGGGCCCGGTCGCGTCAGACGCGCGGACCGGGCTCTGGGGCCGGGTCTCCCGCCTGGTCAGCTCCCGGCCGCGCGTCGTCTGGGTGACCACGGTCGCGGTCCTCGCGCTGGGCTGCCTGGGTGTCACCCAGCTCCAGGCGTCCGGCGTGCCGCAGTCCGACCTCGTGCTCGGCAGCTCCGAGGCCCGCACCGGGCAGGAACGGCTCGCCGAGCACTTCCCGGCCGGGTCCGGCAGCCCCGTGTACGTGGTCGCGCCCGAGGCCGAGCTGGAGGCCGCGGCCGGCGTGCTGCTCGACGAGGACGGGATCGACGGGGTGGCCGTCACGGCCGACACCCCCAGCGGCACCGCGCCCGTGACCGCCGACGGCGTCCAGCCCGCCGGACCGCCCGGTACCCCGGCGCCCGAGCCCACGGTGTCCGACGGCGACGTGCTGCTGCAGGGCACCCTGACCGACGCCGCGGACTCCCTGGCCGCGGAGCAGACCGTGCGCGACCTGCGCGCCGCGTACGCCGACGCGCTGCCCGGCGCGCTGGTGGGCGGCGAGTCCGCGACCGACCTCGACACGAACGACGCGTCCATCCGGGACCGCACCCTCATCGTGCCGATCGTGCTCGTCGTCATCCTGCTGATCCTCATGCTGCTGCTGCGCGCCGTGCTCGCGCCCGTGCTGCTGATCCTCACCACCGTGCTGTCCTTCGGCACGGCGATGGGCGTCGCGGCCCTGGTGTTCAACGACGTGCTCGGCTTCCCGGGCGCCGACCCGGCGGTGCCGCTGTTCGGGTTCGTGTTCCTGGTCGCGCTCGGCATCGACTACAACATCTTCCTGATGACGCGCGTGCGCGAGGAGTCGATCGCGCACGGCACCCGGGAGGGCGTGCTGCGGGGGCTGCGGCTGACCGGCGGCATCATCACGTCCGCCGGGCTGGTGCTGGCCGCGACGTTCACGGCCCTGGCCGTGATCCCGGTGCTGTTCCTCGCCCAGCTCGCCTTCATCGTCGCGTTCGGCGTGCTGCTGGACACGTTCGCCGTGCGGTCGCTGCTGGTGCCCGCCCTGTCGTACGACATCGGCAGGGCGATCTGGTGGCCGTCACGGCTCGCCCGCGGGCGGGAGTGACACCAGCCCGGCCAGCACCCGGTCCAGGCCGTCCCTGAACCAGGTCTCGACGTCGCTGCCGAACGCGCCGGGCGGCGCGCCCCCGGTGGCGGCGTCGAGCCATCCGTGCCGTCTGCGCGCCCCGGTGCGCTCCAGGCGGTCCAGCTCCCGCACCCACCACGCCGGGTACGACGTGGCCGACCGGGCCTCGTCGTGCTCGGCGAGCAGCAGCAGGGCCATGCCCTGCACGTAGCCGCTCAGGGCCACGTACCGGCCCAGGGCCGACGGCGGGCCGACGCCCAGCGCGACGAACGCCTCCACGCCGGTCCGGGCCGCGTCGAGCACGGCGGGCACGAGGGGCGGCCGGCTGCTGGCCAGGACCTGCACGAGCCAGGGATGGCGCCGGTAGGCCGCCCACTCGGCCTGCGCGAGCGCTCGGAGGGTAGCTGCGGGATCGCCGCCGTCCGGTCGTGCCGGACCGGCTCGTGGCCCCGCCATCAGGTGCTGCACCATCGCCTCGACGAGCCGGTCCCGCCCGCCGAGCAGCCGGCGCACCTCCGTCAGCGGCACCCCGGCACGGTCCGCGACCGTCCGGAGGGTCACCGCGCGCACGCCCGCGGCGTCCGCCAGCCCGACGGCGACCTCGACGAGGTGGTGGCGCTCCGTTGCCGCCGGGCCCGGCGGAGGTCCGAGACGGCGCGCTCCGCCCGTGCGACCCTGTTCCCGGCGCCGCTGTTCCCGGCGCCCCTCGTCCCGGCGCCGGCGGTAGGCGCGCGACCGGCAGGCTCGGGAGCAGTACCGCCGTGGGCGCCCCGTGCCCGCCGCCGGGCCGAGCCCGCGCCCGCACTCCACGCACTCGCTCGCCGGCACGGCGCCTCCCCGGGTTTCGTGACGCGCCCCCTTGTGCGTCGAAACTACTCCACACCGCGCAGACGGCGCCCGGAGGCTGGACGCATGAGCACCGACCCCACGCAGCCCGACCCCACACAGCCCGGCCTCACGCAGCCCGGCCCCGCCGAACCTGACCGCGCGGTCACCATGCCGGGCGCGCGGACCGCCGTGCGTCCCGCCCGTCCCGAGGAGGTCGGCCGTCTGCTGCCGGTGTGCGTCGAGGCGTTCGCCGACGAGGCGGTGTCCGCCTGGGTCGAGCCCGACCCGAACCGGCGCGTCCGGCGCACCCGGGAGCTGCTCGCGGGCACGCTCCGGGACGCCGCCGCGGCCGGCGAGCTGCTGGTCGCGCACGTCGGTGACGAGGCCGTGGGCGCCTCGCTCTGGCACGGTCCGCGGTCGGGAGCCGAGACCGCCCCGGCGCTCCCCGGCAGCTCGGCCGCGGACCGCCGCATCGCCGCCGTCCTCGCCGCGACGGCGGCACGCCACCCGGCGGCGCCGCACCTCTACCTGTCAGCGATGGGCACGCTGCCCCGCCGTCGGGGGCTGGGCGCGGGGTCGGCGATGCTGCGCGCGGGCCTGCGCCGCGCACGATCTCTCGACCTTCCCGTGTACCTGGAGGCGTCGACGCCGCGCAACCGCGCGCTGTACGCGCGGCACGGCTTCCGCGACCTCGGCACACCGGTCCCGCTGCCGGACGGCGGCCCCGTCCTGCAGCCC
Organism: Promicromonospora thailandica; assembly: GCF_024171955.1. Classification (GTDB taxonomy): domain Bacteria; phylum Actinomycetota; class Actinomycetes; order Actinomycetales; family Cellulomonadaceae; genus Promicromonospora; species Promicromonospora thailandica. Next base: position 69,454 of record NZ_JAMTCS010000015.1, read on the forward strand.
ATGTGGTGCGACCTGCCGGACGGGGACGGTCAGCCGCCCGCGGGCCCGAACCGTTCGGTCCGCACCCGCGACGGGTCGTGACCCTGCGCCACGAGCATGCGCGACACCGTCTCGACGAAGCCGGTCGGCCCGCACACGTACACGCGCGGCTCCAGCTCGGGCGGCCAGCCCCACGCGGCGAGCTCGGAGTCGGTCAGGCGCCGCGGCCCGCGCAGCGCCGTGAGCGACACGGCGCGCGTGAAGATCGTCCGCGCCTCGAAGCCGTCGCCGCGCGCCGCGAGCCCGGCCACCTCGTCGGCGTAGAGCTGGTCCTGGTCGGTGCGCACGGAGCAGATCAGCCGGAACGGCGTCCGGTCGCCGGCGTCGCGCCGGGCGCGGGCCATCGCCATGAGCGGCACCAGCCCCGAGCCGCCCGCGAGCAGCAGCACGGGGGTCCCGGCGTCGCGCGCCGGGTCCCACACGAACCAGCCGCCCACGGGGCCGCGCACCTCGACGGCGGAGCCGACCGGGAAGGAGTCCACGAGGTACGGGGACACCTCGCCGTCGACGACGCGCTGCACCGTGACCTCGATCCGGCCCGAACCGTCCGGGGCGCTCGCCAGGGAGTAGGACCGCTCGGCGGTGTACCCGTCGCCCGCCGTGAGCCGCAGGTCCACGTGCTGGCCCGGCTGGTGCCCCGGCCAGCCCGGCACGTCCAGCACGAGCGTCGCCGCCGAGGGGCTCTCGGCGCGCCGGCCCACCAGGGTCGCGACCTGCCACCCGGAGCGGACCGCGTACCGGCTGCCCAGCCGCCCGGTCGCCGTCGGCTCAGCGCCCACCTGATCAGTCACCCTGGTACCTCTGCTCGCGCCACGGGTCGCCGAGGTCGTGGTAGCCGAGCCGTTCCCAGAAGCCGGGCTTGTCCGTCGGCATGAGCGTGAGCGAACGCACCCACTTGGCCGACTTCCAGAAGTACAGGTGCGGCACCAGCAGCCGGGCGGGGCCGCCGTGCTCGGGGTGCAGCGGTTTGCCGTCGAAGGTGTGCGCGATCCACGCCTTGCCGCCGAGCAGGTCGGCCACCGGAAGGTTGGTCGTGTAGCCGCCGTAGGAGCCGACCATGGCGAAGTCCGCGGTGGACTCCACGTCGGCGAGCAGCACGTCGAGGGACACGCCCTTCCACCGCGTGCCGAACTTCGACCAGCGGGTGACGCAGTGGATGTCGACGGTGGGCGTCTCCTGCGGCAGGGCCATGAGGTCGGCCCAGGTCCACGACGTCGACGCGCCCGCCTCGGTCGTGACGGTCAGGCTCCAGGTCGCGGCGCCGACGTTCGGCGTCGGCCCCGCGGACAGGACGGGGAACCCGTCCTCGACGTACTGCCCCGGCGGGAGGGCGACGCCGTCGGGACGGGGGCGGCCGTGGAAGCCCGGTGTGAGTGCGGGCGGCACCTCGCTCGGCTCGGTCATGGCCTCACGGTAGCGGCGCGACTACGTGGGAGCCCTCATTGCCGGGCCCGCGGCGCGCTCCTAGCATCCAGGTGGCCTGTCTTTCACCCGCTGCCCGGAGGGTCAGTCATGGACCGATCGCTGCTCACCCTGCCGCTCACCCTGCTGCTGACCCTGCTGCTGACCCTGGGCGCGCTCGTCGTCGGCGCCCCCGCGCACGCCGACCCGCCGCCCAACCTGCCGCAGAACGCGACCGGGCTGGAGCAGTCCTTCTCCCCCGCCTACGACTACGACGGCGACGGCTGCTACGCCACGTCCGCCATCGGCCCCGACGGGACGATCGCTCCCGGGCTCGGCATCGGCGGCGCCGTCAACGGGCAGTGCCGCGACCAGTGGGACCTGGACGCCTCGCAGACGTACTCGCGCGAGAAGTGCAACAACGGCTGGTGCGCCGTCATGTACGCGAGCTACTTCGAGAAGGACCAGACGATGGACGGCCCCGTCGCGATCGGCAGCCACCGGCACGACTGGGAGCACGTCGTCGTGTGGGTGGACCGGTCCTCGAACCAGGTCGAGCACGTGTCGCTCACCGAGCACAGCGGGTCGGCCACCTACCCGCGCTCGCAGGTGCGGTTCGACGGCACGCACCCCAAGGTCGTCTACCACAAGGACGGGGTGAGCACGCACCTCTTCCGGCTCGCGAACGGCAACGACGAGCCGCCGGAGAACCACTACGGCACGTGGCGCTACCCGCCGCTGGTGGGCTGGGACGGCTGGCCGAGCACAGCGCTGCGCGACCGGCTGACGGCGGCCGACTTCGGCTCCGCGAGCCTCAAGATCGACGACGGCGACTTCACCTGGTGGCTGGAGCGGATGAAGCCCGCCGGGATCCCGTTCGACCCGGGAGCCTGACGCCCCGGGCGCTGTGACCACTGCCACGTCACATCGGCCTCCTCCACCTGGTCGAAGGGGTAAGACCACATGGAGGCAGCGATGGAAAAGATCCTGATCGTCGGGGGCGGCTACGCCGGCTTCTACACCGCGTGGGGGCTGGAGAAGAAGCTGCGCCGGGGCGAGGCCGAGGTCACCCTCGTGGACCCGCACGGCTACATGACCTACCAGCCGTTCCTGCCGGAGGTCACGGCCGGTTCGATCGAGGCGCGGCACGTCATGGTGTCGCTGCGCCGCCACCTGCACCGCACCACGCTCGTGGCCGGGCACACCACCGCCATCGACCACGCGCACCGCACGGCCACCGTCCGGACCAACGACGGCGCCCTGCGCGAGATCCGCTACGACACGATCGTCGTCACCGCGGGCGCTGTGACCCGCACGTTCCCGGTGCCGGGGATCGAGCAGGAGGCGATCGGCCTCAAGCACGTCGAGGAGGCGGTCGCGATCCGCGACCAGCTGCTGACGGCGTTCGACCGGGCCGCCCTGCTGCCGCCGGGGCCCGCGCGGCGCCGGCTGCTCACGGTCACGGTCGTCGGCGGCGGGTTCACGGGGGTCGAGGTGTTCGGCGAGCTGCTGTCGCTGGCCACGAGCCTGCTGCGGCGGTACCCGGAGCTCGGCCGGGACGACCTGTCGTTCCACCTGGTCGACTCCAACGACCGCATCCTGCCGGAGGTCACCGACGAGCCGGGCCGCTGGGTGGTCCGCCACCTGCAGGGCCGCGGCGGCTCCGTCCACCTCGGCACGCAGGTGGTGTCCGCGGCGGACGGCGAGATCCTGCTCTCGAGCGGCGAGTCGTGGGGCAACGGCCTGCTGGTGTGGGCCGCGGGCAACGGCAGCAACCCCGTCGTCGCCCGGAACACGGACCTGCCGGTGGACGAGCGCGGCCTGGTGCGCGTGCGCGCCGACCTGCGCGTCGGCACCGACGAGGCGGCGGTCCCGGACGCCTGGGCCGCGGGTGACAACGCCGCGGTGCCCGACCTCGCCTCCCCCGTGCCCGGCGCCCGGACGGTGCCCAACGCGCAGCACGCCGTCCGGCAGGGCCGGCTGCTGGCCCGCAACCTCGTCGCCGACCTGCGCGGCCGCCGCGTGCGGCCGTACGTGCACCACAGCCTCGGCACGGTCGCGACCCTCGGCATCGGGCGCGGCATCTTCCAGTACCGGCGGATCGTGATCACCGGGTTCCTGGCCTGGCTCATGCACCGCGGGTACCACGTGCTGGCCGTGCCGACGTGGGAGCGCAAGGTGCGGGTGCTGCTGGTCTGGGCCTCGGCGGTGCTCTTCGGCCGCGACATCGTGCCGCTGTCCACGGTCCAGCAGCCGCGGGCGGCGTTCCTCGCGGGCGGGGACCCGTTCGCCGACGCGTCGGCCGCCAGGGTGCCGGTGGTGCGCGATGCCCGCTGACCCCGGCCGGCTGCGCGCCCTGACCGCGCGGCTCGCGGCCCGGCGGGTGCACCTGCGCTGGTCCGAGCTGTTCGGCGTCGTCACGGTCGCCTGCCTGCTGGTGCTCGCGGTGACGGGCGTGCTGCTGGCGACCTGGTACACGCCGTCGAACGACCTGGTCGCCTACGACGGCCCCTACGGGCCGCTGCAGGGCGCGACCGTGACCGAGGCGTTCGCCTCCACGATGCGCATCTCCTTCGAGGTGACCGGCGGGCTGCTGCTGCGCCAGACGCACCACTGGGCCGCGCTCGTGCTGCCCGCCTCGATGATCATGCAGCTGCTGGTCACCTTCTTCACCGGCGGGTTCCGCCGGCCGCGCCGCGTCTCCTGGGTGCTGCTGGTCGGGGCGTTCGTCCTCGCGCTGCTCGCCGGCTGGAGCGGCTACGCACTGCCCGACGACATGCTCTCGGGCACCGGCCTGCGGATCGTCGAGGGCGTGGTGCTCAGCATCCCGTTCATCGGCACGTGGCTCACCGGGCTCATGTTCGGCGGCCCCTTCCCCGGCCAGATCATCGAGAACCTCTACCCCGTGCACGCCGTGGTCGCGCCCGTGCTGCTCGCCCTGGTGCTGGTCGCGCGCGCGGCGCTCGCCGTCCGGCACGGTCAGGCCGAGCAGCCGCCGTCGCTGCGCGCCACCCTCGGCATGCGCCTGTGGCCGGACGCGGCGCTGCGCGCCGCCGGGATGACCGGCATCACGACGGCGGTGCTGGTGCTGCTCGGCGCGACCTCCACGATCAGCCCGGTCTGGTCCTACGGGCCGGCGTCGGGGGGCGAGGTCGGGGCCGGGAGCCAGCCCGACTGGTACATGGGCTTCCTGGACGGCGCGCTGCGCCTCGTGCCCGTGGGCTGGGAGACCGAGTGGGCCGGCTGGACCGTGACCTTCGCGACGCTCGTACCGCTGGCGGTCGTCGGCGGTTACTTCGTGCTGCTGGTGGTCTACCCGTGGCTGGAGGCGTGGATCGACCAGGACCGCCTGCCGCACGACGTGCTCGACCGGCCCCGCAACGTCCCGGCCCGCACCGGCATCGGGGTGGCCGGCGCGCTGTTCTACGGGATCCTGTGGGGCGCGGCGAGCGCCGACATCGTGGCCACCGAGTTCAGCGTGAGCTTCGAGGCGATCATCACGACGCTGCAGGTGGCGCTCGTCGTCGGACCACCGCTGGCGTTCGAGGTGACCCGGCGGATCTGCGTGGGGCTGCAGCGCAAGGACCGCGAGGTGCTGCTGCACGGGCACGAGACCGGCCGGATCGTGCGGCTGCCGAACGGCGGCTACGTCGAGGTCCACCAGCCCGCCTCGGGCGTAGAGCGCGCCCGCCTGGGCGTCGAGGTGGCGCCGACGGGCCGGGAGGCGCGAGCCGGGGTGGCGCGGGTTGTGGGGGCGACGCCGGTCGGGGCGGCGCCGGTCGAAGCCGCGCCCGTCGCGGCGACGCCGGTCGGGGTCGGCCTGGCCCGGGACACGTCGGCACGGGAGACGCCCGAGTCCGTGCCGGAGGCGCACCGGAGCAGCCGCCGCGCCGGCCGTGTGACCGCCCGGGACCGGGTACGCGGGTCGCTGGGGCGCGGGTTCGGCGTGGGACACGTGGTGCCGCGGACGACTACCGAGGAGCAGACGGAACCGCAGCCGGCGGACGGGCCGGCGAGGCCGGACGGGGCCGCAACGCTGGACGGGGCCTCAAGGTCGGACCGGCCTGCGGAGCCGGACTGGACCGCGAGGCCGGCCCCGCCGGCCCCGGCAGGACCGCCTGACCGCCGCACCCCGACGGAAGCGGCCGGACGGGACGTGGCCTGACGGCCGACAGCGCCCGGGGCTGACCGTCGTCCTCCCGCCCCGGCTGATTCACCTTCGAGACCGAGGTTGCTTCGCTTTCGAGCCCGTCAAAGCGAAGCAACCTCGGTCTCGAAGGTGCCGGGGCGGGGGCGACCGGCGACACCGGGTGGGTGGGGTCTGGTTCGTCGGGAGAGGATGGGGGCGTGCGCATCGACATGCTCTCCGGCCGTGTCAGGGCTCCGCGCGGGACGGTGGCCCCGTGACGGCCCCGGAGCGCCGGTTCCCCCGGTCGGTGTTCGGGGTCGGCGCCGAGCCCGACGCCCGGTTCACCCTCGCCAACGAGCGGACCTTCCTGGCGTGGATCCGCACCGCGCTGGCGCTGGTGGCCGGTGGCGTCGCCCTGGAGACGCTGGGGCTGGACCTGCAGCCCGGTCTGCGGCTGGCGGCGTCGCTCGTGCTCATCGTCGCGGGGACCGTGGTGCCCGTCATCGCCTGGTCCGGCTGGATGCGCGTCGAGCGGGCGCTGCGCCGCGGGGCACCGCTGCCGTCGACGATCGTCGGGGTGTGCCTCGCCGTCGTCGTCGGTGTGGTGGGGGTGCTGGTGCTGCTCGGCGTGCTGCTGCGATGACCGGGGACCCGCGAGCCGCCGCGCCCCGGAAGCCCGCCCCTGACGGGCTCCAGCCGGAACGCACCGAGCTGGCCTGGCGACGCACGGCCCTGTCGATGGCCGCTTTCTCGCTGGTGGGCGCACGGTTGCTGCCCGCTCTCTTCGGCGATGCGCGGTGGCTCCTGCCCGGCGCCGCGGGTGCGGTGCTCGCGGGCTGGCTGTGGCTGGCCTCGCGCGGGCGGCACCTGCGCTATCCGCGCACCTCCGGGCCGAGCCCCGCACCCGCGCCGCCAGGATCACCGCCGTTCGGGCCGGCCTCGACGGGCGCCGGCCTGCTCGCCCTCGCGGGCGGGATGGTGGTCGCGCTGGGGCTGGGCGGCCTCGCCGTCGTGGTGCACCTTCTGCGCTGACCGCGGCACCGGACGGGCGTCCGCCGCGCGCGTCCGCCTGGACACCGCCGTGGCCGTCGGCGAGGGTGTGCCCCATGCCGTTCACGCTCTCCCACCCCGCGGCCGTGCTGCCGTTGCTGCGTCACCCGTTCAGCACCGTCGCGCTCGTCGCCGGGGCCATGGCCCCCGACCTCCCGTACTTCGCGCGCAGGACGCCGGTGCCCGTGTCGGCCCAGTCCTGGTACGAGCCGTTCATGAACGCGACCACGTCGCACGGCCTCGTCGGGGCCCTCACCGTGAGCCTGCCGTACGCGCTGGCGCTGTGCGGCCTGTACTGGGTGGCGCGACGTCCGGTCGAGGCGCTGCTGCCCGTGCGGTCGGGACGGCCCGGGCGCGGCATGGCGGGCGGCGGGCCCGGCGCGGCCAACGGCGAGCGCACGGCGGACGGCGGGCACCCGGCGGGCGACGGGAGCCCGCCGAGCGGCGCCGTGCGCGCGCCGGGTGCCGGTGCGATCGGGCGGCGGGCGGGGTGGGTGCTGTTGTCGCTGCTCATCGGCATCGCGACGCACCTGGTGTGGGACTCGTTCACGCACAGCGACGGCTACGTCGTGCTGCACGTGCCCGCCCTGAGCGAACCCCTGGCGGGCGGCCTGACCTGGGCCCGGGCGCTGCAGCACGCCAGCACGGTGGGCGGGTTGGCCCTCGTCGCGTGGTACCTCTGGCGGCGGCGGGAACGTCTGTCGGCCCGGACGGTGCCGGCCCGGGTGGTGTGGCCGACCGTCGGGGTGGCCGCCGTCGGTGCCGTCGCCGGGACCCTCGACCTGTGGGGCGACACCGGGCTCACGACCGGTCAGACGATCGAGGCCGTGCTCGCCGGAGCGGCCACCGGTGCGGGTGCCGCCCTGATCGTGGGCCTGTTCGTGTACGTGGTGGCGTGGTGGGCCGTGCGCGGCCGCGCCGGACGCCGCGACGAGCCCTCCGGATCCGAGGCGAACCGAGGCGGCTCAGAACGGCGGCCTGCCGTCGGTCGAGAGGGCCGAGCCGGCCGAGACCGTCGCATCCGTTGACGGCCCGCCCGGAGCGGCCGCGGGGATGCGCCCGTTCGCGGACCGGCGGCGACCGGTCAGCGTCTGGAGGGTCAGGTCGTAGCTCGTGTCGGGATCGACCTCCGCGATCTCGACGTGGGTGTCCAGCACCGTCGGCGGACGGCGGTGGGTGCGGCCGGTCGGCGCCGTCCAGGTCGTGACGCCCGTGCCGGGGTCGCGCACGACGGCCCAGCCCGCGTGGGTCTTCAGGAGGTGGTGGCGCCGGCAGAGCGGTTGGAGGTTGGCGGCCCGCGTCTGGCCGGGCGTTCCCGGCGGAAGGCCGGCCGGGTCGAGACCGTGGTCGAACGGCACGATGTGGTCGAGGTCGCTCCGCTCCGCGGGATGCTCGCAGTGCGGGAACACGCACGTCTCGTCCCTCGCCTGGACCGCATGCCGGAGCACGCTGCCCGGCTGGTACGTGGTAGTGGAGCAGTCGGTGAGCGTCCCGGTGACCGGGTCGGTCAGCAGCCGCTGCCACGTCGCGTCGACGGCGATCGCCCGGGCGGTCTCGGCGGGCACCGGGCCGAAGCCGGCGAGGTCTCCCGGCGCGTCGTCCAGGCCGAGCAGCGCCGTGGCCGGGACGGTGACCCGCACCGTGGGGCGGGTCGGCGTCACCCGCACCACCGGCGCCCGGCCGCCGCACGTGCACACCGGGCCCGCGTCCGCGGTGAGTCGACCTGGCATGACGCCCGACTCCTCAGTGGGCGAAGCGAACCGGCCCGCGGGCACCAGGCGGCCCGCGAGGATGCCGGTCAGGCTGTCGGCGCGCAGCTGACCCAGGGTCCGCTCCTCGCCTGGCACGCGCCGCAGCTGGTGCGCCAGGTCGTCCACGACGCCCCACACCGCGGCCGCGTCCACCGCCGGGAGGTAGGCCGTCAGCCAGGCCATGTCGTTGTCCGCCCGGTCGACCTGGACGCCGCGCCGCTCGGCCGCCGCGCGCGCGGCACCGTCCGCCCCGTGCCGCGACTTCGCGAACGCGATCAGCTTCCGCTGCAGCCACCGCCACGTGCGGTGCGGCGCCTGCGGCAGGTACCGGGCGATGGCCTCGGCACGCTCCTCGGTGGTGAGCTGTGCCGCCGAGCGCAGCAGCGTGTGCGCCTTGCGCGTGTCGATCCGGCCGTCGCACAGCGCGACGACGACGTCCGGGTGGTCCGCGCCCGACTCGGCGCGGACCACCATCTCGGACGCCTCCCCCGCCGTGACCGCCAGCTCCACCGTCACCTGCGCCACCAGCGAGTCGTGGGCCAACGGGTGCGACTCGCGCGCGGCGCGTTCGGCGACCACGCGTGCCTGCACGCCCGCGGCCCACGACTGGAGGCGGGCCGACGCGGTCGCGAGGTCGGTCAGCACGTCGTCCGACAGCTCCTCGAGCACGCCGGGACCGTCGCCGGCGCCGCCGTCCGCGGCGTGCTCGAGGTCGACGGCGTCGGCCACCAGCCGCGCCAGGCCGGCTCCGCGGGCACCCGCGAGCGCTTGCCGCAGCATGGCGGCAGGCCAGAGCACGACGGGCAGGTCGGCCGGCGGAAGGTCGAGCATCCAGCCCGGACCGGGCTCCTGGAGCGCCTGCGGCACCGACCCTTCCCACCAGTCGGGCAGCTGACCGAACGGCGCCACGGTGCCGTTGTCCACAGTCTCGGCCATGTCACCACCCCTCCCCGTCCAACCCCCGCCACGCTATAGCAGCGCCCGCTGTGAGTTCCATCTCGTAGTACGCGTGTTCCACAGTACAGCCTCCCACCGACACCCGCACCTCGAGCGCGTGCATCAGAGAAGGGACCGATCACACCGCGAACAACAGGAACAGCCCCGCCCACGTGTAGCCCACCATCAGCAGCACCGCGGGCAGCTCGTCGGCGACGACGAGCGTGTGCTCGCGGCCCGGGGCCGCGCGCAGCGCGCGGTCGTGTGCCGCGAGAACGCCCACCAGGTGGCCGAGGATGATGCACACGACCTGGACCACGGCGACCACCGTCGGGTCGGGCACCACGCGCACCTCCGCGCCCGGCGCCACGCCCCACTGCTGCACGAGCAGCAGCAGGCCGCGCGGCCCCTCGACCACCAGCAGGGAGGCGTAGTGCGCCAGCGTGTAGCCGGCGGCGATCGGTACGAGGGGAAGGGCGATGTCGGCCCGGCGCGTCGTCCACCGCAGGCTCGCCGCCACCAGGGCGCACACACCCACCAGCGCGACGGTCGCCACCGGCACGGGGGCGCCGGTCGTCTGCACGAAACCCGCCCAGACCGGCGACCCGGACGCGCTGTCGAAGATCGTGGAACCCCACCAGACCGCGACGAACGCGGTGCTCCCGCGCGGGTGGTCCACGGCGGTCAGGCCCGCCAGCGGAGACCTCAGCACGTGGCGGCCGTCGTCGTCCCGGCCGAGCACGCTCAGGCGCCCGGCGAGCTCCGAGTACACCTCGAACCCGTCGCCGCGCGCGAACCAGCTCGCACCACGCACCAGCGCGCACCCCAGCTGGACGACGGCGTAGCCGGTGAGCCAGGTACCGATCAGGCGCGGGTCGGTGCGGTCGGGGGCGACCAGCTCCAGCCACACGAAGGCCAGCAGCGCGGCGACGGCCGGCCAGTGACCGGTGCGGCCACCGGGCGCGGCCGCCGGCCGGAGCCCCGACACCGGGACGCGCAGGACCAGGCACAGCCCCGCGTGCAGGGTCCGCAACGGGTTCAGCCCGCGCCACACGGGCCCCAGCAGCACGCTGACCGGCACCAGCCCGACCCACAGCCAGACGAAGAGCGCGTGCGCCGCAGGGTTGGTCGCGTCGCGTGGCCCGAGCAGCGCGTCACCGACGACGTAGCCGGCCACCGCCAGCACCACGAGGCGGAGCGGCACGCGCCACGCCCGCGAGCGCAGGACGGCGTCCCACACCGCGGGCAGGCGCCGGGCCCCGCCCGCACGCGGCGTGCGCCACAGCACCGTGACCGCGAGGAACGACAGGACCACGGCCACCGTGCCGGCCTGCAGCACGAGGTCGAACGGCAGCGGGAGGTCCTGCGAGCTGCCGACGCCGTGGGCCGCGAGCGGCGCGTGGCGCGGCGTCACCGGACCACGAGCTGGAGCAGCAGGGTCTCGGGGTGGGCCTCGACGTCGTAGACACCGGGGACGTCGGCAAGCACCTCGAGGCACGCCGGGTGCCCGGGCCCGGCCTCGCCCGCGACGTCGTAGCCGTGCACGTGGATCTCCGCCGGGACGTCCGCCTCGGCCCGGAGCACCACGGTGGCGCCGAGGGGCACCTCGACCCGGTCCGGGGCAGGTTCGACGCGGCCGTCCTTGACCGCCACCTCGACCTGGACCGCCGTCACGTCGCTGCTCAGCGGACCCGAGCAGCCCTCGTCAGGCACCTCCGCCGGCGGCGCCGCGGCATTCTCCCCGGCGGACGACGACGGCTCCTGCGCGGGGCCCGCCGCCGCACACCCGGTCAGCACGACGACCGTCACGGCACCCGCCGCCGCGCCGCGGGTCACGTCACGCACCAGGGCACGGGCACGGGCACGGGTACTACGAACGGCAACATCTCGGAACATCAGCTCTCGCTCTCTGTGAAGTCAGGGGAAGGTGCAGGGTGGGCGGACGGCGCCGCGCGGCCGGCGAGCACGCGCAGCGCGCCTGCGCCGGCCACGGCGGTGGCGAGCCCGGCGCCGAGCACCAGCGCGACGAGGAACCGTTCGAGCGCGGGCGGCCCGGCGACGGGCAGCACGGCGAAGTGGAAGACGGTCAGGTCGGGCAGCACGAAGACGACGCTCAGGCCCGCGCCGGCGCAGACGCCCAGCACGCCCCCCGCGCGGCCGCGCAGCGCGGCGACAGCCGCGGCCACGACGAGGGGCCAGACGAGCAGCCCGATGCCGGTCGCGTCGAGGAACGTGCCCCACAGGGGCGCCGAGCGGACGGCGAGGGTCGCGCCGACGACGTGCGCCACCGACGCGGCGACCACCAGCAGGCCGGACACGGCCAGCAGCACGTGCGGCCGGGGCGAGCGCCGGGCCAGCACGAGGAGCACCGCGGCGATCCCCGCCGCGAGCGCCCACCAGGACGCCGCGCGAGGCGGCTGCCCGGCGACGAGCTCGCCGGTGACGGTCACGCGCGTGGGTCCGACGGTCAGCGGCACCTCCCAGGTGCCCCTCGACGCTGCGCCGAGATCCCGGTCCAGCGTCGTGGCGCGGGCGTCGATCCAGGTGGCGGACCCGCCGTCCGGCACGGTCACCGGGACGGTCTGCCCGTCGCCTGCCGGGACCTCGACACGCATCCCGGTGTCGTTGCGCACCCGCAGGCGGGCGCCGTCCTCGATGGTGGTGACGCTCAGCCCGGGCACCTGCGGGGTGACGGCGACGACAGCGCCGCGCGCCCGTGTCGGGCTGAGCCCGCCGGCGTGCGCCGACGCCGGGGGGATCTGGGCCACGACCTGGGCGAGCGCCAGCAGCAGGACCACCGCGAGGCGCGGCAGGACCCGGCCGCGGACGGGTGTCCGGCCCGCACGCAGGCCGGCGCTCACGACGCCACGGCCGCCTGGCCGGCGGGAGGCCGGCCGGCGCGAGACCCGGCGTCGCCACCCACACCGATCCGCCGCACCACGTACGCCGTCCCGGCGCCCGTGAGGCCCACCAGCGCCAGCAGCCCGCTGATCATGTGCAGGTTCCAGGTCGGCGCGTCGGCCACGACCGCCGCGGCCCCGAGCACGACGGCCCACACCACGACGGGTGCGAGGAAGGCGAGCGCGACCCACCGGGTGTCCTCGTGCAGGCGCCGGGCGGCGGGTGCCAGGAGGCGTGCGCCCAGCTCGGTGACCGCGGCAGCGGCGGCGACGGCGACGGGGAGCCAGGGTCCGGCCCCCTCGCCGAACACGAGGTTCATCACGAAGGCGGGCACCGCGACCAGCACCGTCGGCGCGCCGGCCGGCAGGCGCCAGCGGCGGGTGAGCACGAGCAGCGGGACCAGCAGCACGACGGTGCTGCCCACGTAGGCGTGGAACGTCTGGGCGTCGAAGGAGAAGGTGTTCGGCTCGGGCTCGCCGGACCCGAGCAGCGGGCTCGCCAGGGCCGAGGCGTGCAGGGTGTAGATGTGCACGGGCAGGGCGGCGAGCACCGCGGAGGCGATCGTGACGACGGCGTCGGCCCCGCGCAGCCGCGGCGGCGCGCCGGACGACGCCACCATGAGCGCCGGCCCGGAGGCCACCAGGACCATGCCCGCGATGATGAGGTAGTGGCTCGGGCTGAAGAAGATCTCGAGACCCCGCTCGATGCCGAACAGGTTGTGCCACAGGGTGTCGATGCCGCCGCCGACCAGCAGCAGCCCCATGCCGATGCCGGGCAGCCGCAGGGCGGCGGGCGTCTCCCGCAGGAGGCGGCGGTAGGTCACCTGCTCGGGCAGCCGGGAGCGCAGCAGCCACAGCAGCGTGAGGCCGCACGCGGCGATGCCGGAGTACATCACGGCGTGCCACGGCGTCCAGAACGTCTCCAGGTCGGGGATGGTCGCGTGGGCGAAGGCGTCGAGCTGCAGCCCGGCCACGAGCCAGAGGCTCGCTCCGAGCAGCGTCCAGCGCTCGCGGGCGGTGAACGTGGCGGGCGGTGATGCGGACATCGGGGATGGTCCCTCTCAGGTCGTCCTGGTGGTCGGTCGCGATGGTCGGTCGCGAACACCAGCAACGTAGGAGGAGGGGCTCTGCCCCCACCTCCCCCGGCAGAGCCATCCGACCCCTACCGCAGGACCATCTTCACCCGCGGGCCGTGGTCACCGGCCCGGTACCACCAGCCCGTTCTCGTAGCCGAAGACGACGGCCTGCACCCGGTCGCGCAGGCCGAGCTTCTGCAGGATCTTGCTGACGTGCGACTTGACCGTCTGCTCGCTGATGACGAGCCCCTGCGCGATCTCGCCGTTGGACAGGCCGCGCGTCATCAGGGTCAGCACCTCCCGCTCGCGCTCGGTCAGGGTGCGCAGCACGGGGTGCGCGGCCGGGTCGCGCGGGGCGGCCTCGACGAACCGTTCGATGAGGCGCTGCGTGATCGCGGGCGCGAGCAGCGCGTCGCCGGAGGCGACCACGCGGACGGCGGCCGCGAGCTCGTCGGGGCTGGAGTCCTTGAGCAGGAAGCCGCTGGCCCCCGCCCGCAGCGCCTCGTACACGTAGTGGTCGGCGTCGAACGTGGTCAGCATGAGCACCCGCGGCCGGTCGGGGCGGGTCGCCGCCGGGCCGAGCAGCTCGCGGGTCGCGGCCAGGCCGTCGAGCTCCGGCATGCGCACGTCCATGAGCACGACGTCGGGCCGCAGCCTGCGCGCCTGGTCCACCCCCGCGCGCCCGTCGGCGGCCTCGCCCGCGACGGTGATGTCGTCGTGGGAGTCCAGGATGGCGCGGATGCCCACCCGGATCATCGGCTGGTCGTCCACCACGAGCACGTCGATCATCTGCCACCTTCCTCGTCGGGCCCCGCGGGCAGCGGGAGCCGTGCCGTGACCGCGTAGCCGCCGTCGGGCCGGGGGCCGTGGACGAGCTCGCCGCCCAGGCGGGCCGCCCGCTCTCGCATGCCCGTGACCCCGAGGCGCGGGCGGTGCGCGCCGTCGTGCGGCTCGACGCGTGCGGGCACCCCGCGTGTGTTGACGACGCTCACCGTCAGCCCCGCACCCGCTCGGTCCACCCGCACGGTCGCCGAGGAGCCGTGGGCGTGCCGGACGACGTTGCTCAGCGCCTCCTGCACGATGCGGTACACGGTGGTGCCCACGATGTCGGGCACCTGCCCCACCTCCGGGGCGACGCTCAGCGTGACGGGTCCGCCGTACCGGCCGGTGGCCTGGACGAGCTCGGGCAGGCGGGAGAACCCGGGCGCGGGGCCGGTCTCCGACTCGGTGTCGGTGGCGCGCAGCACGCCCAGGAGCTGGCGCATCTCGCCGAGGGCGCCGCGGGCGGCCGCGGCGATGGCCGTGAACTCGTCGCGCGTGCCCGGGTCCGCGTCCGGGAGGCGGTACGGCGCCGACGTCGCCTGCATGTGGATCACGGACATGCTGTGCGCCACGACGTCGTGCAGCTCGCGCGCGATCCGGGTGCGCTCCTCGACGAGGGTGCGTCGCTCGTGCTCCACCTCGGCGTCCCGCCGGGCCGCGGCGAGCTCGCCGCGGATCCGCTGCCGGTACCGGTAGGCGGTGCCTGCGATCAGCGCGACGAGGGAGCCCGCGCCGAGCACCACCAGGGCGAGCGTCTCGTCGTACGGCGTCAGCTTGTCATCGGTGCCGGACAGCGCGACCAGCAGCACGGACAGCCCGGCGAGCGTCCACCAGGCGCCGACCGCGACCTGCCACGCGTGCCGCAGGGCGACCAGCCCGATGTGGGCCACCAGCACGCAGATGGTCACGGTCGGGAACGGCTCGGACGCGGCCGGGCCGGACGCCGCGAGGTTCAGCGTCACGGTCGCGGCACCCTGGGCGAGCGTGGCCGGCACGGGGTGGCGCAGCGCCACCGGCAGCGCCGCGCACGACACCGAGCTCACCACGTACGCCACGAACGGATCCGCCCCCGCGCGGTTGGCCTCCAGGGCCAGCGCGATCATCCCGAACGCCGCCGCCACCGAGACCACGGCGGTCCACAGGAGGTCGGGGCGGCCGGTCGTCACCCGGGCATCCTAGGCGCCGCCGCGGTACCTCAGTGCGCCCGGTGGTCCACCAGCGGGGTGCGCGGCCCGCGCGCCGGCGCACGGTGCCGGCCGGACAGCGTCAGGAGGCGCACCACCCGGTGCCGGTGCGGCGCGTAGGGTGCCAGCAGCCGGAGCATCCCGGCGTCGTCCGTCCGTTCGCCGGACAGCGCCCACCCGACGGCCGCCGGCAGGTGGAAGTCGCCCACCGAGACCGCGTCGGCGTCACCGAACGCGCGCTGGGCCACCTCGGCGGAGGTCCAGACGCCCACGCCCTGCACCTTCTCCAGGCGTGGCCGGGCCTCGGCGCGCGGCATCGCGGCGGCCTCCTCGAGCCGCGGCGCGACCAGCGCGCAGCGGGTCACGGTCCGGGCGCGCCCCGGGTCGACGCCGGCCCGGTGCCAGTCCCAGACCGGCACGCGCGCCCACGTGCGCGCGTCGGGCACGACGAACAGCCCGCCCGGCACGCCCGCGGGCGCCGGTCCGGGCGCCCGCGTGCCGTACCGGCGCACGAGCCACCGCCAGGCGCGGTGCGCCGTGACCGTCTGCACCCGCTGCTCCAGCACCGCGGGCACGAGGGCCTCCAGCACCCGACCGCTGCGCGGGATGCGCATCCCGGCGGCACGCCGGTGCGCGTCACGCACCTGCGGCGGCGGGGCGAACCCGGCCGCGTCGTCGTCCTCGCCGAGCAGCACGGGCAGCGCCTCCGCGGCCTCGCGTGCGCCGTCACCCCACAGGTGCACGACGACGGCGTGCGGCCCCGCCGGGACGAACCGCTGCGTGACCGGCCCGCTGCGCAGGAGCGACGTGCGCCACAGGGTGCCGTCGGCGGCCCGGTGGAACGTCGGGTCGGCGGGTCCGTGCCCGAGCGGCCCGAGAGTCAGGCCGACGTCGAGCCGGCGCGGCGACGTGTGGCGGACGGTGAGCACACCCCCAGTGGACCACGCCGCGGCGCCTCAGTCGGAACCGGCGGCCAGCGCGGCCACCTCACGGACCACCGTGGCGACCAGCAGGGGGTGCCCCAGCGGCCGGAAGTGTCCCGACAGCGGCAGCTCCACGTTGCGCGCCCCCGCCAGGTGGCCGGTCTCGGGGATGTGCGGGTCGAACGTGGGGTACACCGCGGTGATCCGGTCGTTGACCAGCAGCTCCCCGGCGAGGGCCAGCAGCACCGGGTCGCGCGGGTCGAACGACCGCAACGACCGGGAGAGCATGTACCGCGCCCAGCGCGACCCGGCGAAGGGCGTCGCGACGGCGACCATGCCGCGCACCCGGCCGCCCGCCGGCGAGAGCATCACGTGCTTGCCGATGAGACCGCCCTTGCTGTGCGCGACGAGGACCACGTCCTCCAGCCCCGACCGTTCGAGGTGCTCGGCCACGACGTCGGCCGACTCGGGCACGGGCCGCGCGTTGTGCCGCAGGGCCTCCACGGCGTGCACCGGGTGCCCGGCCCGGGCCAGGGCGGTGGCGACCGGCCCCAGGAACTCCCAGGTCTCGTAGATGCCGGGCAGCAGCAGCACCGGAGCCACGCCACGCCCCGCGGCCACGACCGGGAGCGCCGGACGACGCACGAGGTGGCGCAGCTGCCGGTCCACGGCCCAGGCGTAGTCGGCCGCCCAGGCACCGAGCCGCGCGATCGAGCCGCCGGCCGAGCGGCGCCGCGCCGTCACGGCGTCCCCCGGCCCGCGGTACGCCCGGCGTCGAGGACGATCCCCGCGACCCCGGCGGGGTCGCTGTCCATGGCGTGGTGCCGGCCGCGCACCGTGCGGTACCGGCCGTCGGGTGCACAGGCCGCGAGCGCCGCGACCCAGTCGGGCGGCGCGACGGGATCGTGCTCACCGCGCACCACGACCACGGGCACGCGAGCCCGGGGCAGCACCCGCTCGAGGCGGTGGTCGACGACGTGGCGGAGCTGGCCGAGGTAGTAGGGCACGCTGCAGCGCACGAAGGCGTCCACGAGCAGCACCCCGACGGTGGCGGGCGGCTCGCCTGCGGCGTCGGCGGCGAGGCGCAGCGCCTGGCGGGCGATGGTCCGGGTGCCGGGCTCCGCCGTCGGGCCGACGAGGACGGCGGCACCGGCCGCGTCCGGGTGGTCGGCGAGGAGCTGGCCCACGACCTGCGCGCCCATGGAGTGGCCGACCACGACGGGGGCGGGCAGTCCGGCGTCCGCCACGTGGTCGGAGATGTAGCGCGCCAGTGCGGCGGCGTGGGCGGCGATGTCGACGTCGTGCCGCGGGCGCGGGGACGCGCCGTAGCCCGGCAGGTCGACGGCGTGCACCGCCGCACGGGTGGCGAGGTGCTCGCCGAGCCGCCGGTAGGCGCGGGCCGAGGAGCCGACCCCGTGCACGAGCACGACTGCCCTGTCCGGTGCGGCGGGTCCGCGCACGTGGCCGACGACGGTCAGGTCACCGAGCCGCGTGCGCGTCATGCGGTGCACGGTACCGGCCCGGGACGGGGGCGCGCCTCACCGTCGGTCCGCGCGTGCGGCCGGCCCGCCGGGGCGCTGCTCGCGTACGTGCTGCTCGCGCTCCTGCCCGTGCTCGCTGTGCTCGTGCTCCTGCTCGTGCTCCTGCTCGGCGGGACCCGGCTCGGCCTCCTGCTCCCGGCCCGCCGCCTCCCGCAGGTGCCGCCCGCGTTCGATCTCCTCCTGCCGCTTGGCCTCGCGCTTCTCGCTCGCGCGGGCGTCCTTGGGCGGCAGCCGCAGCGTCTCCTCGGCGGCGATCCCGCCCTGGAGCTCGCGCCCGCGCTCCAGCTCCGCGTCCAGCTCGGCGCCCAGCAGCAGCGCCAGGTTGGTGATCCAGAGCCACAGCAGGAAGACGATCAGGCCGGCCAGCGACCCGTAGGTGGCGTCGTAGCTCGCGAAGGTGGCCACGTAGAGGCCGAAGGCGGCGGACGCCACCAGCCAGCCGAGGATGGCGACGACGGCGCCCACGCTGACCCAGCGCATCTTCGGCTGCCGCACGTTCGGCGTGACGTGGTACAGGATCGCGACCAGCACGATCACGAGCAGCAGCACGACGGGCCACTTGGCGATGTTCCAGATGGTCACGGTGGTCGAGCCCAGCCCCACGGCGTCGCCGACGGCCCGGGCGAGCGAGCCGCTGAGCGCGAGCGCCGCGACGACGAGGGCCGCGATGACCACCGCCACCACCGTGACCAGCAGCATCACGGGGCGCAGCTTCCAGACGGGGCGCCCCTCGTCGATGCCGTACACCCGGTTCATCGCGCGCCCGAAGGCGCCGACGTAGCCGGATGCGGACCACAGGGCGAGCACGACACCGAGGACGAGGGCGAAGCCTGCCCTGCCCCCGCCCCCGGCGGCGTTCTCGACCAGCGGTTCCACGACGTTCAGCGCGTCGGGAGGCACCACGCCCTCCAGCGTGCCGACGACGCGCTCGACCGCCTGGCCGCCGTTGCCCACCAGCCCGAGCACGGACACCAGCGCCAGCAGCGCGGGCGCCGCGGCCAGCACGGCGTAGTAGGTCAGGGCGGCGGCCAGGTCCAGGCACTGGTCCCGGGAGAACTGGCGCACCGTGGCCCGCAGCACGTACCCCCACGTCCGGCCTCTCAGGTCCGGCGGCGAGCCCGGCTTGCGCCGGTCGTCCGGCGCCGGGTCGCCCGTGCGGGCCGACGCGTCGCCGACGTGCCGGTCGTCGACGTGCGTGTCGTCGAGGTGGGCCATGGTGCCTCCCAGGTCAGGTCCGGTCAGTGGGTCATGCGGTGCCGCTGCTGCCCGGCCGGAGGTCGGAGACGGTCTCGCGACCGTGCTCGCCCACCTGCTGGGCAGCGTCCTTCGCGGCGTCGCGGACGGCCTCCGCGCCCTCCCGGGCGGGCTCCTTCAAGCCCTCCGCCACCTCGCTCGCCGTCGACTTCAGGTCGTCGACCAGCGGGGCCGCCTTCTCCTCGACCGCCGCGACGGCGCGCCGCTCGGTCCGGCTCGCCGGCAGCAGCGAGGCGAGGGCCAGACCCGCGCCGAAGGCGACCAGGCCCACGGCCAGGGGGTTGCCCTGCGTCTGCTCGCGCACCTTCTGCGGGGCCGCGCCCACGCCGTGGGCGACGGACGACGCCGCCTCCCGGCCGCGGTCCGCCAGGTCGTGCGAGGTGCCGTGTGCGGAGTCCATGGTGTCGTGCGCCGTGCCCATGACCCGGTCCTTGACCCGGCCCATGCCGGAGCGCACCTTGTCGGTCTGCCGCCGCACGGCGTGGCCCGGGTGCACCTTGTCGCCGAGCGTGTCCACGTCGTGGCTCAGCTCGGCGCGCGTGCGCTCGATGTCGGCCCGGATCTCGTCAGGATCGTTGGTGCTCATGCGTTCATCTCCTTGCTCTGGTCCACGCTGTGGCTCTGCTCGTCGTGCCCGCGCAGGGCGCCGGGGATCTTCTTGACCGACTCCGCGGTCTGCGGCATGCCCTGCACCTCGCGCAGCTCGTTGCGCCCGCGCAGGGCGAGGATCGCCGCCACCACGGCCCAGACCGCCGCGACCACCAGGGCCGCCCAGCCGCCGCCCATCACGGTGCCGAGCGCCGACCAGAGGGCCAGCGACAGGAACAGCAGCACCATGTGGCCGGCCACACCGGCGCCGCCGAACATCCCGGCACCCTTCCCGGCGCGCTTGGCGGACTGCGCCGCCTCCGCCTTGGCGAGCTCGACCTCCTGACGCACCAGCGTCGACAGGTCGCGCGTCACCTCACCGACGAGCTCACCGAGGCTCGGCTGCCCGCCGGAGGCCGGCTGGGGCGTCGTCGCGGTCCGGGCGGCGGCCGCCTGCTCGGCCGCGGCGGACGCGGCGAACGGGTCACGGTCGACCGACATAGGTGTCACCCCCCGGGGCGTACGACGCCGGGCGCGCGGCCGCGTCGTCCTGCGCCGTGCCGCCGTACTGCGCCGGGTTCCCGGGCGTCACCGACGCGGAGCCCGACGTCGTGCCGGCCGTCGAACCGGTCGTCGAACCCGGACCCGATCCCTCCTTCGAGACCTCCTTGGCGCCCCGCAGGAACCGGCCGACGAGCAGGCCCGCGCCCGCGGCGACCAGCAGGAACGTGCCCGGACGGCGGCGTGCGAAGCTCTCCACCTCGTGCAGCACGTCGGCCGGCTCGCGGTCCTCGAACCACTGGGCCACCTTGCCGCTGACGTCGCCGGCGCGGTTCACCAGGTCGGTCGCGTAGCCCGGATCCTGCGACCCGTTCGCCATCTGGCCCAGCTCGTTGCCGAGCGACCGCAGGCCGCCCGCGAGGTGCTGCTGCTGGGCGCCCATCTGGGAGCGCAGCTCGCTGCGCGCCTTGTCGGCCAGGCCCCGTGCCTGGTCACCGGCCTCGTGCGCGACGTCGCGGGCCTTCTCCCGCACGTCGCGGGCTGTCTCCCGGCCGGCGTCGCCCACCTGCGACGCGGCCTCGCCCACCTTCTCCTTCATGCCGCCGCCGGTGTCCCCGCCGCTGTGCGTGGTCCCGGAGGTGCTTCCCGAGTCGGGTGGCCCGGACGCCCACTGCTGCTGCGTACCGGTCCCCGTACCGTACGGAACGTTGGTCTCGCTCATGGTCCGACTCCCGTCGTCGTCCCCGCCGGAACCGGTCCGGGCGGGGTCGCGGAGTGCGCCGCGGCAGACGGCACTCCGCCGATGCGGCCGCTTCCTGACCACAACCCAACGTAGGACGACGGGAGCCACTCGCAACTTCACCTCGTCCCGACCGTTTTCCCGGCCGCTGCCGGGAGCGGCCTATACTCGGTGCAACGGAGTCAGGAAGCGGCTCCCGGTCCACGTGGATCTGGGAGATCTTCATGTCATCCTTCAAGGAGCCCCGCTCGCTGGTCCCCGACGACGCCACCGGCGACTCCGCGACAGTCACCACCGGCTTCTCCGCCGCGGACCTGTCGCTCTCGCTCGGTCTCGGCACCAGCCTGCTCGTCGGCCGCTACAGCGTCGACCTGGCCACGGGCACCTGGTGGTGGTCGGACGAGGTCTACACCATGCACGGCTGGCGGCCCGACGAGGTCGAGCCCGGTCTGGACGCCCTGCGCTCCCGCAAGCACCCCGACGACCGCGGCCGCGTGGTGCGCGCCGCCGGTGACGCGCTGCGGCTGGGCCGGCCGTTCGCGTGCGGGCACCGGATCGTCGACCGCTCGGGCCGTACGCGGTCGGTGGTCGTGACCGGCCAGGGCACGCTCAACCCGCGCCAGGGGACGCCGGAGCTGGTCGGCTTCGTCGTCGACATCACCCCGGTGCAGAAGGAGGCGCTCGAGCGCCGGTCGGACCAGGTGGTCAGCCGCGCGTTCGTCAGCCAGGCCACCATCGAGCAGGCCAAGGGCGTGATCGTGGCCGTCCGCGGCGTGGACGAGGCCACCGCGACCGCGGTGCTGGTCGGCGTCGCCCGGGAGGTGGGCATCTCGCTGCGGCTCGCGGCGGAGCAGCTCATGGCCGCCGTGCACGACCGGGCGACCGGCACGCCGATGACGGAGCAGACGCTCACCGACGCGCTGGCGGCCGTGCGGCCCGTGAGCCGCCCCCGCGGGCGCGAGCCGCTGCTGACCCGGCGGCCGCGCGCGGCCGCGTGACAGCGGCGAGCGCACGAGAGTGAGAGCGCGAGGAGGAGAGGAGGTGATGACGCGCCTCACGCCGGTGTGAGGTGCGCCACCCCCGACTCTGCCCTGGATCGCCCGCCCAGGCAAGCGGTCTTCAACGACCCGATCGAGCGGGCCCTCGACGACCGGGCGGACGAGGACCGGCCTCCTCGTCGAGCTCCTGCGTGCCGAGGACGACGGCCAGCGCGAGCCGGTCGGCGTCCTCGGTACCCGGCTCGGCGGTGTAGACCATGATCCGCAGGTCGTCGGCGGCCACCACCAGCACGTCGCAGTCGACCGCGACCAGGCCCACGGTCGGGTGGTCGACCACCTTGTGCCGCGACGGGTCACGAGCCGGCTCCGGCGCGCCGGATCCCCAGAGCTCGACGAAGCGCGGGCTCAGCGCCGTCAGCTCCCGCACCAGCCGGGCCACGCGCGGGTCGCCGGGATACCGCACCGTCGCCAGGCGCAGGTCGGCGGTCAGCCGCGCCACGACGTCGTCCTCCTCCTCGGGCGTGTGGACCACCCGGGTGCCCGGACCGACCAGGTGCCGCCACAGCGCGTTGCGCTCGATGCCCCGCCAGCCGGACGTCGGCCCCATGAGCGCCTCGTACGGCGCGTTGGCCACGACCAGGGTCTGCGTGGCGTCGTACACCGCGACGGGCGTGCCCGCGAGCCGGTCCAGCAGCCGGTGCACGCTGGGCGGGATGTACGTGGGCACCTCGGAGCGGCAGGGCGGGGCGTGCCCGGCGAGCCGGTAGAGGATGTCGCGCTCGGCGTCGGGCAGGCGCAGCGCACGGGCGAGCGCCTCCGTGACCTGGGCCGACGGCGAGACCGCGCGGCCCTGCTCCAGCCGCGTCAGGTAGTCGGCGGAGATCCCCGCCAGCCCGGCCAGCTCCTCCCGGCGCAGCCCCGCGGCCCGGCGCCGCGGCCCCACCGGCAGGCCGACGGCCTCCGGTGCGACGGCGTCCCGCCACCGCCGCACCATGCGCCCGAACTCCCAGCCGGCCGTACCGCTGTCCGTACCCGTGGCCACAGCCCTGTCCATACCCCCAGTGTGCGCGTCGCCCGCAGCCGCTGTCCTGGCCCTGGCAGTCCTACGACAACCGGACGGCTCCCTGCCGTCCCGCGCCCGGCGCACGCTGGCCGCATGACAACGACACTCGTCACCGGGGCCACTCGCGGCCTCGGCAAGGAGACCGCCCGCCAGCTCGTCGCCGCGGGGCACACCGTCTGGATCGGCGCCCGCGACGAGGCCGCCGGCCGCGCCGCCGCCGCGGAGACCGGCGCCCGCTGGGTGCTGCTCGACGTCACGGACGACGCGTCCGTGACCGCCGCCCTCGCCCGCATCGAGGCCGAGGGCGGGCTGGACGTGCTGGTCAACAACGCCGGCATCGCGACGTTCTCCGTGGACCCGGCCGAGGCCCTCGCGGTGCTCGACACCAACGTCGTGGGCGTCCTGCGGGTCACCGAGGCGGCCCTGCCCCTGCTGCGCCGCTCGGCGGACCCGGTGATCGTGAACCTGTCGAGCGCGCTCGGCTCGTTCTGGGCGAACCACCAGCCCGACCGCCCGGCGTCGCAGGTGCCCGCGATCGTCTACGGCGCGAGCAAGGCCGCCGTCTCGATGCTGACCGTGCAGTACGCGCGGGCGGTGCCGGAGGTGCGGGTCAACGCCGTCGAGCCGGGCTACACCGCCACGGAGCTGGGCGGGCAGCCCAACCCGCACGGCCGTCCGGTCGAGGTCAGCGCACGGACGGTCGTGCGGGTCGCCACCCTCGGCCCGGACGGGCCCACGGGCACCTTCCAGGAGGACGACGGCGAGCTGGGCTGGTAGCCGCTACGGCGTGCGCACCGCCACCTCGAAGACGCGGGCCACGTCCGGCGTGTAGTCGGACGGGTCCGTGACCACGAGCCGCACCTGGTCGACGGCGGCGGCCGGGCCCGGCGCGCTGACCAGTCCGCGCGTGTTGTCCTGGAAGGACGCCGCCTGCTGCCACCCGGCCGCGGTGTGCACCTCGACGGCGAAGTCGCGCAGCACGTTGACCGCTCCCCCGCCGACGTACCCGCTGTACACGTCCACCTGGTCGACGACGGTGGGCGCGTCGAGCGTGATCGTCAGCGTCGGGGTGGTGTCGCCCTCCGCCGAGAGCCAGCGGCCGGCGTTCGTGCAGTCGCCGTCCACCGCCTTGGCCGCCCCGCTCGTGCCGCCGGCCGACGACGCGACCGCCGTCGCGCCCACCGCCGCGTGGGAGGCGCACGGGGAGGCGTACGGCTGGTCGGCGAGCCAGGCCTTGATCATCGCGCCCTGGTGCTCACCGCCGAGCAGGTTCCAGTCGTGGTCGAACATCTGCGGCTTCCAGTAGTTGTCGAAGATCCACGCCGTCCAGCTGATGTGCGGGCGGGCGTCGAGGTACTGGCGCAGCGGGATGCCCCAGCCCGACGTCGTGCCCACCGTGACCGTGGGGTCGGAGAACTCGCCCGGCGGGTTCCAGCCGAACTCTGTGAGGATCACCGGGATCTGCCGGGCCGCGTTCCCGAACCGGGCGTCCAGGTTGGCCGCGGTCGCGTCCCCCTGGTTCGGGTACAGGTGGTAGACGTAGGCGATGTCGTTCCCGGCGACCGGGTCGGCGGCCGCCTGGTTGACGTAGGTGCTCCACTGCGGGCTGCCCACGAGCAGCAGCGTCTGCGGCGCGACCGCCCTGATGTCGTCCACCACGGGCTGGATGTACGACTTCCACGTCGACCAGCTCGCGGGCGCGACCGGCTCGTTGAACACCTCGTAGATCACGTTCGGCACGTCGGCGTACAGCGGCGCCACGTAGTCCCAGAACTCCGAGACGGCCGACCGCGGCACACCCGTGCTGCCGTAGTCGGACACGTGGTGCAGGTCCACGATGATGTAGATGCCCAGGTCGACGGCCTGCTGCACGTACGGGTCGACGTAGCGCTCGACGTTCTCCTGCACGGACAGCGAACCCCAGACCGTGACGGGCAGGCGCACGACGTCGGACTGCCAGCCGTCGGACACGGTCATGTCGATCACGTCGGAGATGGGCCTCGGGTGGCACTCGGGGCACTCGGCGTTGTGCCGGGGCGCGAGCACGGACACGCCGCGCAGCTGCACCGGGGTGCCGGCGGCGTCCACGATCTGGTTGCCGGAGGTGCCGAGACGCGACACGGCGGCGGGGGCGGCGTCCGGCGCGGCGTCGGGGGCGCCCGACGCCGTGGCGGGGACCGCGAGCCCTAGACCGGCCATGACGAGGGCGAGCGCCGACGCCGCGACCGCGTGCCGGGCCGGCTCGCGCCTCGGGGGCCGGGCGGCGGGACGGGAGACGGGCGGAGCGGGGGTGGTGGGCTGGGGCGCGCGCCCCCTGAGCAGGATGTTTCGCAGCACGATGGTTCTCCGTTCTTCGTCGAACGAGGCGGTGCGTGCAGGGCAAGAACGAGATCGGTCAGGTGCGTCTGGTCAGTTCCCCCTCACTCGCGATGGGTCCGGATCTCCTCGGGCCACGCGAGCGTGACCCCGAGGGTGTCGGTCAGCAGCCGTTGGTAGTCGGCCAGGCGGGTGGGGTCGTTGCGCACCTTGCGCGGCGGCAGGCCGCGGTCGAGGCAGAACGCGGCCAGCGCGCCGACCGCCTCGCCGATGCCCCACTCGACGGGGTGCAGCCGGTAGCAGCCGTTGGTGATGTGGGTGGTGCCGATGTTCTTGCCCGCGGGGAGCAGGTTCTCGACGCGTACCGGCACGAGCGCGCCCAGGGGAACCTGGAAGGGGTACGCCTCGATGTCCACGTAGGTACGGCCGGCGGTGCTGGGGTGCAGGTCGATCCGGTACCGGCCGAGGCCCACGGCGTCGGGGAACACCTCGCTGCCGGCGCCCTCCGGTCGGGCCTGCACGCCCACGTGCCGCTCGGTCACGGTCAGCTCCGCGCGGATGCGCCGGGCCTCCCGGATGTACGGGGTCATGGCCAGGCCGTCGGGCGTGCCGGTCACGTCGGGCCGCAGGCGCAGGCCCGGGTAGCCGGTGCCGCCGTCGGGGCGGGGCGCCTCCGTCTGGAGCCAGTGCAGGAACGAGAACGACAGGTCTCGCGCGCCGGCCAGCGCCGCCGTCCGGGCGGCGTCGTCGACGCCGGGGCCGAGCAGGGGCGCCTCCCAGTAGTCGATCTGGGGCCAGTTGACCATGGTGACGTCACCCACGGCGCCGTCGGTGAAGTTCTCGCGGGCCAGCACCCGCCGGAACGTCCACAGCGGGAAGTGGGCGCCGCGGGCGTGGTCGGCCTCGAACAGCTTCCAGGTGCGGCGCTGCAGGGTGATGGGGACGACGTCGTCGAACGAGAGCTGCGGTCCGGGCCAGAACGGGGCCACGGCGCTGCGCCAGTGCGCGTAGCCCGCCGGCCGGTCGACCGTGTGGTCCTCCCCGGGGCGGTGCTCCAGGGCGAAGCACCAGGAGATCGCCTGCTGGTCGAGCGGGTCGGCGACGTCGGGGGCGTGCGGCTCGCCGGTCTCGTCCCGCCCCTCGGCGCCGATCACGTGCTCGACGCCCGCGAGCTCCAGCAGGTCGCCGAGCTCGGTGGCGTCGACGACGTAGTCGGCCTGGACGGTGGTCTCGTGGCCGCGGGGGTCTCGCAGGGTGACGGCGTCGACCTCGTCGCCGGAGGTGTGCGCCGCGACCGGTTCGTGCCCCAGGAGCAGCTCGATCTGTCCGCCGGCCCGCCAGGGCGCGACCATCTCCTCCAGCACGGCGGCCGCGACGCGCGGCTCGTGGCACAGGTGGCTGACGATGCCGAGCCCGGGGTCCAGCAGCGGGTCCGCGGCGGCGCGCGCCGTCAGGGGGTAGTTGCGGCGGTAGTAGTCGCGCACGCGGCGCCGCAGCTCGGCGTACCCGGGCGGGGCATAGCGCTCCTCGATCCAGGTGTGCTCGTCGGGCGGCACGGCCTGCGCGGTGAGCTGGCCGCCGAGCCAGCCGGTCGGCTCGGTCAGCACCACGCGCCGCCCCAGCCGGGCCGCGGTCAGCGCCGCGGCCACCCCGCCCAGCCCGCCGCCCACGACCAGCACCTCGGTCTTGCGCTCGCTCGTGCCCTCGTTCACTCGGTCCTCCCCTGTGTCCCGGCCGGTGCGGTCACGGTCTCGCCCTCCACCACGACGCACTCCACAAGCACGTCCGCGACCGGTGTCCCGGGCTCGTCGAGCAGGCCCACGAGCGTGTCGATGGCGAGGCGGCCCACCTCGCGGCGCGGGATCTGCAGGCAGTCCCAGCGCACGGCGGCGTCCGGGGCCACGCCCTCCAGGACGGCGACCGACACGTCGCGCGGCACGGCGAGGCCGCGTGCGGCCAGGGCCTCGGCGAACGGGTGCGCCAGCCACTCGGCGTCCGCGACGACGGCGGTGAGCCGGTCCGCCGTACCGCCCAGGACGGTGTCGAGCCAGGCCGGGTCGGGTGCGCCACCCGGTCCGGGCGGGCCCGCGGGCGACACGTCGTGCAGGCCGCGGCGCGCGACGGCGGACTCGTAGCCGCGCCGCCGGTCCGCGTAGGACTCCTCGTCGATGCCCGCGCTCAGGTAGCCGATCCGCGTGTGCCCCAGGTCGGCCAGGCGGTCGACGATCGCGGCGGCCGCCGACTCGTAGTCGGGCACCACGCACGTGATGCGCGTGCCCGGCACCTCGCGGCGCCCGATGTGCACGAACGGGTACCCGTCGGCCTCCAGCCGGGCCAGCTCGGCGCGGTCGGCGGCGACGCCGAGCAGCACCGCGCCGTCGGCCACGTTGAGCCGGTTGACGCCGTCGCGGTAGACCCGCCGCCGCCCGTCGGTGCCGCCCGTGGAGGTGAACAGCACCAGGTCGTGGTCGATCTCCTCGGCACGCTCCTCGATCCCCAGCAGGAACTCGAGGTAGAAGTCCTCGCGCGCCCGCGGGAACACCGCCTCGAAGGTGTGCACGCCCAGCAGCCGGTTGCGGCCCGTGCGCAGCTTGCGGGCCGTCGGGTTGGGCACGTAGCCCAGCTCCTTGATCGCCTCCTGGATGCGGCGCACGGTCGCCTCCGGGATGCGGGCGGCGTCGGTGTCACCGCCGATCACGCGGGACACCGCGGACTGCGAGACGCCGGCCAGCCGCGCGACGTCGGACTGGCGGGGCGCACGGGCACGGCGCGGGGTCGTGGTCACTCGGTCTCCTGGGTCGGGTGGTGCAGCCAGCAGCGGGTCCAGCGGCCGTCGGCGAGGTCCGTCCGGGGCGGCGCCTGCGTGCGGCACACGTCCATGGCGAACGGGCAGCGCGGGTGGAACCGGCAGCCGGACGGCGGGTCGATGAGGCTGGGCGGCTCGCCCAGCCCGTCGGCGTCCGCGTCGAACAGGCGCTCCCGGTCGCGCGCGCCCCGGCCCGGGTCGGGCGAGGAGTCCACGAGCAGGCGCGTGTACGGGTGCAGCGGGTCGGCGATGACCTGTTCCTTGGGCCCGCCCTCGACCATCTCCCCTGCGTACATGACCACCACCTCGTCGCACAGGTAGCGCGCGCCCGCGATGTCGTGCGTGATGTAGAGCAGGGCCAGGCCGTCCTCGGCGCGCAGCCGGTCCAGGAGGTTCAGCATCTCGAGCCGGATGGACACGTCCAGCATCGAGACCGGCTCGTCGCCGAGCAGCACCTTGGGCTCCACGGCCAGGGCCCGGGCGATGACGACGCGCTGGCGCTGCCCGCCCGAGAGCTCGTGCGGGAACTTGTCGGCGTACTGCTCGGCGGGCGTCAGGGCCACGCGCTCCAGCAGCTCCCGCACGCGCCGGTCCAGCTCCGCCCGGCCGCGCACGCCGTGGTGCAGCCGCAGGGGCCGCTCCAGGTTGTGCCGCACGCGGTGCAGCGGGTTCAGGGAGCCGAACGGGTCCTGGAAGACGATCTGGACGTCCTTGTGGTAACCCCGCTCGACCCGGCCGCGACGCTGCCGCACCGGGACGCCCTCCAGGGCGACCTCGCCGCTCGTGGGCGCGTAGAACCCGGCGAGCACCCGGGCGAGCGTCGTCTTGCCGCTGCCCGACTCCCCCACCAGCGCGACCACCCGGCCGCGGTGCAGGTCCAGGGAGGCACCCTCCACGGCGCGCACCACCGAGCGTGCGCCGACGGCCGAGCGCACCGTGAAGTGCTTGGTCACGTCGACGGCGGACAGCACGGGCGTGGTCGCGGTCATCGGTCTCCTCCGTCGGTGGTGCGCTCGGTGCCGGTTGCGGCGGCATCGCCGTCGTCCAGGCGGCACGCGACCAGGTGCGCGCCGCCGGCCTCCCCGAGCACCGGCAGGTGCGTGTCGCACCCGGCGAACCGCTGCGGGCACCGCGGGTGGAACGGGCAGCCGGACGGCGGACGCCGCAGGTCGGGCGGTGTGCCCGGGATGCCGGTCAGCCGCCACAGGGGTGCCCGCAGCGGCGGGAAGGAGTCGCGCAGCCCGCGGGTGTACGGGTGGCGCGGCGCGTCGTAGAGCTCCTGCGCGGTGCCGAGCTCGACGATCCGGCCGGCGTACATGATGGCGATCCGGTCGGCGAGCTCCAGCAGCAGGGACAGGTCGTGCGTCACGAAGACGACGGCGAACCCGAGCGTCCGGCGCAGCCGCAGCACCTGGGCGAGGATCTGGCGCTGCATGACGACGTCGACCGCCGTCGTCGGCTCGTCCATGACCACCAGCTCCGGACCGCACGCCAGCGCGAGCGCGATGCCGGCGCGCTGCCGCATGCCGCCCGAGAGCTCGTGCGGGTAGCTGCGGACGCGGTCGCCGGAGATGCCCACCGTGGTGAGCAGCTCCGCAGCGCGCGCCCACGCCGCCTTCCGGTCGAGGGTGCGGTCGTGGGTGCGCAGCACGTCGGCGAACTGCGCGCCGAGCCGCATCACGGGGTTGAGCGCGTCCATGGCGCTCTGCAGCACGATCGACAGGGAGGTCCAGCGCAGCGCCCGCAGCGTCCTCGGGCTCGCGGTCACCAGGTCGACGGCGGGACCGCCGTCGCGCGGGTGGAACACGATGCTGCCCGCCGTGGTGGCGGCGGGCGGCCGCTGCAGCCGGGTCAGCGCCGTGATCAGGGTGGACTTGCCGGAGCCGGACTCGCCGGCCACACCGAGGATCTCGCCGCGGCGCAGCGTGAAGGTGACGTCGGTGCAGGCGCGCACCGGGTCGCCGTCGGTCCCGTACTCCACGGTCAGGCCCGTGACGTGCAGCACGTCGCCGGACGCGGCCCGCGCGGCGGGCCGGGTGTCGTGGGCGGTCTGGGTGCTCATCGGGCCTCGCTCCCTCGGGGACGGCGGGTGCGCTGCCGGACGGTGCGCAGCTTGGGGTTGGCCAGCTCGTCGACGCCGAAGTTGACGAGGGTGGCCGCGGTCGCGACGAGGGCGATGCACAGGCCCGGCGGCACGAACCACCACCACATGCCGCGCAGCACCGCGCTCTGCTGCTGGGCGGCCTGGATCATGGTGCCCCAGCTGATGGCGCCGGAGTCGGAGATGCCGAGGAACGCCAGGCCCGCCTCGGCCATGACGCCGCCGATCACGCCCTGGAGGAACATCGCGGCGATCCAGCCGGTCAGGTGTGGCAGCACCTCGTGGAACAGGAGCCTGCGGTGCGGCTCGCCGAGGGTGCGCATCGCGAGCACGAAGTCCCGGTTGCTCACGCTCATGGCCTGGGCCCGGATGGTGCGCGCCCCGCCCGACCAGCCGAAGAACCCGATGATGAGCGCGATGACCCACAGCCCCGTGCCCTGCATGTACCCGGCGACGATCAGGATGAGCGGCAGCACCGGCATGACGATGAACAGGTTGGACAGGAAGTTGAGCCAGGCGTCGGTGCGCCCGCCGAAGTACCCGGCGGGCAGCCCGACCAGGATCGCGAGCGCCGTGCCGATCACGGCCGAGAGGAACCCGACGAACAGCGACCCGCGGGCGCCCTCGATGGTCTGGGCCAGCACGTCCTGGCCGAACTGGGTGGTGCCGAGCCAGTGCTCCGCGCTGGGCGGCAGGCCGATCGCGGTCAGGTCGTTGGCGCGCGGGTCGAGGCCCGGGACGCTCGCGGTGAGCCAGGGGCCGGCCAGCGCGAGGAGCACGAAGAAGCCGATGACGCCCAGGCCCGTGCGGACCTTCCACCCCTGCAGCAGCGAGGTTCGCATCGCGCTCACCCCTGTTCCCGGATGCGGGGGTCGAGCACCACGTACAGGGAGTCGGCCAGGAGGTTGGCGAGCAGCGTCGCGAGCGTCACGATGAGGAAGACCCCCTGCATCATCGGGTAGTCCC
Organism: Promicromonospora thailandica; assembly: GCF_024171955.1. Lineage (GTDB taxonomy): Bacteria > Actinomycetota > Actinomycetes > Actinomycetales > Cellulomonadaceae > Promicromonospora > Promicromonospora thailandica. Next base: position 100,538 of record NZ_JAMTCS010000015.1, read on the forward strand.
GCTTGTTGAGGGACTCGAACAGCAGGTACCCGATGCCGGGGTAGCTGAACACGGTCTCGGTCAGCAGGGCGCCGCCGATGACGCCGCCGAGCGCCATCGCGAAGCCGGTGAAGCTCGGCAGCATCGCGTTGCGGGCGGCGTAGCGCAGGATCACGCGGCCCCGCGAGAGGCCCTTGGCCTGGGCCAGCAGCACGTAGTCCTCCCGCACCGTGGTCACGGTCATGTTCCGCATGCCGAGCAGCCATCCGCCGAACGCCGAGAACACGATGGTCGCGGCGGGCAGCGCGCCGTAGTGCAGCACGGAGCCCAGGAACGGCAGGTTGAACCCCTCGGCGAGGTTGGCGTCGTACCCGCCCGACAGCGGGAACCAGCCGAGCACGAACCCGAAGACCCACAGGGCCAGCAGCGCGACCCAGAAGTACGGCACGGACGAGAGGAACGCGGTCAGCGGCGTCAGCACCGAGTCGAGCCGGCTGCCCGCCTTCCACCCGGCGACGACGCCGAGGCCGGTGCCGAGCACGAACGCGAGCACCGTCGTCGACCCGACCAGCAGCAGCGTCCAGGGCAGCGCCTGCAGCACGAGCTCGCTCACCGGCACGGGGAAGTTGACCACCGAGACGCCGAGGTCGAACCGCGCGAGCTGCCCCAGATAGCCCACGAACTGCTCGCCGAGGTTCTGGTCGGGGTCCCCGAAGATGGCCCGGATGCTCTCCAGCGTCTCCGGCGGCACCTGCTGGCCGCTGACCCGCTGCAGCTCCTCGACGATCGCGGACGACGGGTCGCCCGGCATGAGGCGCGGCAGCAGGAAGTTGAGCACGACGGCGGCGGCCGCGGCCGCGGCGTAGAACCCCAGCCGGCGCAGCAGGAACCCCCAGCGACGCACGGGTCAGCCCTCCGCCGGCTCGAGGTCGAGCAGCGTGAGGATGAGGTCCGGCCCCAGCCCGACCATCGGGATGTGGTCGTAGCTCTCCGGCGTGGGCCAGCCCTGCCAGCGCTTCGCGTTGATCTGGACGAACCAGAAGTTGTCGTACAGCGGGCTGAACGGGACCTCGTCGACCACCAGGTGCTGCATCCGCAGGCCCAGCTCCTTGAGCTCGGCCTCGTCGTCCGTGCTCTCCATCGCGTCGATGATCTCGTCGGCCTCCGGGTGGGCCCAGCGGCCCTGGTTGAGCGTGGCCGACTCCCCCTCGGGCACGACGAAGTCGCTGTCCAGGAAGTTGTAGACGCCGTAGACGCCGGCCCCGCCCGTCGAGGCCGCCGTGATGTCGAAGTCGCCGAGGTTCATCGCGTCGTAGTAGCCCGCGGTGGGCTGCCCCGCCGGCTCGACCTCGAGGCCGAGCGTGTCGCGCCAGCCGTTGATGAGGATGTCGGCGTAGCTGCCCCACGCCCAGTCGTTGTTGAACAGGATGGTGGGGCGGTAGCTCTCGCCGTCCTTGACCAGGGCGCCGTCCTCGACGGTCCAGCCGCCGGCGGCGAGCTCGGCCTGCGCGGCCTCGGCGTCCACGGGCCACGGCTCGGCGAGCTCGGGGTCCACCCAGTCGGCGTAGACGGTGCCGTTCAGCCCCGTGGGGCCGGCCTCGGTGCCGGTGCGCTGCAGCGTCGTGGTGATCGCCGACCGGTCCATGGTGAGGGCCAGCGCGCGGCGTACGTGGACGTCGTCGAACGGGGGCCGGCCGGCGTTGAACATCGCCGACATCGCACCGCCGTTCGGGTAGAGCTGGTACAGGTTGTGCTCCGGGTCCTTGGCCGTGTACTCCTGCTCCCCGTTCGCCCAGGAGCCCTGCGCGATGTCGATGTCGCCGCGCAGGAGCTGTGCCTTGGCGGCGTCGGCGCTGGTCGGGATGATCTTGTAGGTCGACATGGGCAGGTCGCCGCCCCAGTAGTCGTCGCGGGCGGTCAGCGTGACCTGCTGCGGCTTGAACTCGGCGACGGTGAACGGCCCGGTGCCGACCGGCTCCGGGTTGGTCCACGTGTTCAGGTCCTGCTCGCGCCACACGTGCTCGGGCACCATCGGCAGCAGGATGTTGGCGAACTGCTTGACGGTGGCGAAGGCCGGCTCGGCGAACGTCACCGTCAGCGTCAGGTCGTCGACCTTCTCGGCCTTCTCGTAGGTGACGCCCGCGATCGAGAACTCCGGCTGCTCGACCGGCAGGTTGAGGGAGTACACGGCGTCGTCGGCCGTGAAGGGCTCGCCGTCCGAGAAGGTGACGCCGTCGCGCAGGTGGATCGTGAGCGTCGTGCCCGCGTCGTCGAACTCCCAGCTCTCGGCCAGCCACGGCTCCACGACGGCGCCGTTGCCGTAGTCGACCCGCATGAGCGGCTCGTAGACGAGCTCCATGTTGGGCGCCTTGTCGACCGCGGGTCCGACCACGTTGTAGTTGTGGACGAACGTGGTGCCGCCGTCGGTCTTGCCGTAGACGATCGTGTCGGCGCGCCCGCCCGCGGTCCCGTCGCCGGACGACGAGCCGCCCGCGCAGGCCGAGGTGAGCAGGGCGAGCCCCACGGCCAGCGCCGCGACGCGGCGCCCCATGCGTGCGTGTCCCATGCCAGATCCCTTCCGCTCCGTCGAGGTGGATCGATGCTTCCTGTCCGCTCATACGTATGAGCACGAACGTGCAGCGGCGCAGCGCGGTGCTCCTACGTATGAGCGAGGACACTAGGGGCGACATTCGGAGCGTGTCAACCCTCTCGATCGCTAGGCTCGCCCGGCATGGGAGAGTCCACGCACGAGAGCCCGCTGCCCCCGGCCGCGCTCGCGGTCGGCCTCGTCGTGGCCGCGGCGCTCGCGGCCTGGACGCTGGTGGAGATCTGGTGGCTCGCCCGTCCGGTCGAGCCGGGGACCGTGTGCACGCTGCAGTACCCGGGCCCGCCCGGGTGCGCCCCCGGGCTCCGGTTCACCGCGGCGTTCGTCTCGGCGGTGGTGGTGTCGCTGGCCTACGCCGCCGTGACCGCCGTCCTGCTGACCGTGGCGCGGCGCCGGGTGCTCGCCGGGGTCTGGGCGCTCGGCGGGCTCGCGATCCTCGGGGCCCTCGCGGTCCAGCTCGTCAGGTGGGGCGGCCTGGCGGGATGAGCTCCGCGTACTGCTCGCTCAGCGGCACGTAGTCGGCGTCGAAGTCGGCGAGCGAGGGCGGCTCGCCGCCCTCGACGGCGGCGACCAGGCGGTCCAGGTACCACTCCCAGCCCGGGCCGGTGTCCGGCAGGTCCTTCGGGTCGAGCTCGGTCTGCCGGAAGGTCAGCGTCGTGCCGCCGTCGGCCTCGGTGAGCTCGGCGCGCAGGCGCCACTGCCCGTACTCGTCGTCGGCGCTCACCGCGAGCAGGCGCGGCGGCTCGCAGGCGACCACGCGGAACAGGGCCGGCTCCCCCGCCTCCGCCTCGGCGTTCATGACCACCGACACCTGACCGCTCGCCGGGTCGCCCGTCCAGGTGCCGAACCAGCGGCCCAGCCGGTCGGAGTCGGTGAGGCTCGCCCACACGTCCTCGATCGGCACCCCGAACCGGCGCACCAGCACCAGGGTGCGCCCGTCGTCCTCCAGCTCTCCGGTCAGGTTCATGCGCTCCGCTCCTTGGTGGCAGTTCCCGAGGCCGTCGTCGCCCCCGGTCCGGACGTGCCTCGGCGGCGGTCCCGCGCGGCCCGGCGCACCTCGGTACCGAGCGCGTCGAGGTTCGCGACGGAGACCGGCGCCCGGCGCGCGGTCAGCGCACCCAGGATCTCGCGCACCTCGGCGAGGGGCGCGGGATCGAGCACGTAGCGCCGCTCGCGACCCTCGTCGGTCCCCCGCACCAGCCCGGCGTCGCTGAGCACCCGCAGGTGCTTGCTGATCGCCGGGCGCGACACCGCGTGCTCCCCCGCGAGGTCCACCACGCGCGCCGGGCCGTCCGCGAGCCGCAGCAGCAGCTCGCGGCGGATCGGATCAGCGATGGCCCCGAAGACGTCCATGCACAAATGGTAACCGATCGGTTACCAATATCAAGCGTGCCGCGGCGGGTGCGTGTTCTCGTTCACGACGGTGCAGGCTCCGGCACTGGCGAACGGCCTGGCCGTGTACGGCGGCCGGGGGCGGCAACCGCGTCGAGGACAACCTGGTGGCCGACACGGTGAACGCCGCGGCGGGCATCGCGGTCAGCACGCGGTTCGGGGTGCCGTTCACGGGCACCACCACGGTGGCCCGCAACACCCTGACCCGGACGGGCTCGCGCGAGCCCAACTGGCCGGCCGAGCTCGGCGCGCTGTGGGTGTACGCCGACGTGCACCCGATCGACGCGCCGATCGTGATCCGGGACCTGACCATCCAGGACAGCACCTACGCGGGGGTGCTCCTGTCGTGGCAGAAGTCGATCCAGCAGGTGAGCTTCGACCGGGTGGGCATCACCGGGTCGGGCACGTACGGCCTGGAGATCCACGCGACGGGCCGGGCGACGTTCGCGAGCACGACGGTGTCGGGCTCGGGCACGGCGCCCCTGCTCAACGACATGGGCTACACCCTCGACCGCCAGAACGGCAACACGGGCTTCTGACGACCCGAGGTCACCGTGTGGTCGCCGTCGAGAACGACCTGCGGGACCGGAACAGCACCTTCTCGGTCCCGCGGGTCGTTCTCGACGGCGGGTCTCAGGTCAGGGGGACCGGGGGTGGGAGCTGGGCGGTGCTTCTCACCGGGGTGGTCGTGTCCGTGGTCGCCGCGGTCAGCAGGGAGGTCATGACGTCCAGCACGTGGTAGGCCAGCTCGCCGCTCGCGCGCGGCTGCTCGCCGTCGGGCGTGGCCGCCAGGTCGGCGACGCCGAACCCGCGCCCCGCGTCCCGGTACCCCGCGCTCGGCTCCAGCACCCGCCAGTCCCCGCCCAGCTCGTGCAGGTGCACCTCGCCGTCGAACTGGTTCGGGTCGGGCACCACGAGCGAGCCCGACTGCCCGTGCACCTCGATGTTCGACGCGCGGGTCGCGACCGCGTCGAAGCTCATCACCAGCGTCGACAACGCGCCGGACGCGTGCCGCAGCACGCCCGTCACGTGCGTGTCGACGGCGACCGGCACGGTCTGGCCCGCGCGCGGCCCCGAGCCGATGGTGCGGGTGTCCCGGGTGTGGCTGGCGGCCCCGATCACCGACACCACCGGCCCCAGCAGCGTGACCAGCGCCGTCACGTAGTACGGCCCCATGTCCAGCAGGGGGCCGCCACCCGGCTGGTAGTAGAAGTCGGGGTCGGGGTGCCAGCGCTCGTGGCCGGGCGTCACCATGGTCGCCGTCGCCGCGACCGGCGTGCCCACCAGGCCGTCGTCGATCGCCCGGCGCGCCGTCTGCACGCCGGTGCCCAGCACGGTGTCGGGCGCGCACCCGACCCGCACGCCCGCGGCCCGCGCGGCGTCGAGGACCGCACGGGCGTCGGCCAGGTTCGCCGCCAGCGGCTTCTCCCCGTACACGGACTTGCCCGCCGCGATCGCCCGCAGCGCGACGTCGGCGTGCGCCGCCGGGACGGTCAGGTTGAGCACGAGGTCCACCTCGGGGTCGGTCAGGAGCTCGTCGACGGTCAGGGCGCGCACGCCCTGCGCCGCGGCGACCGCCGCCGAGCGGGCGGCGTCGAGGTCCGCGACGGCGACGAGCCGCACGCCCTCCAGCCGCTCGAACGTGGTCAGGTACTGCCCCGAGATCGCGCCCGTGCCGACGATCCCGACCCTCAGCGGCTGGCCCACAGGATGCCCCTCTCGATGATGGTGCGGACGTTCGGGTCCTGGACGACGGCGAGCTCGTGGCCCGGCGTCGACACGAAGACGCGGCCCTGCCCCCACTGCCGCGTCCAGACGGCCGGGCACGTGACCGGCCGGTGCCACGGGTCGAAGTCCCGCGCGGGCAGCGTGGTCGTGGCCAGCACGTCGTTGTACTCGTCGGACAGCACCCAGTACTGCTCCGTGGTCAGCTCGAAGCTGTCCAGGCCCGCGACGATCGGGTGGTCGGCGCGCTCGGGCACGATGTCGACCGTGTACCGCACGAAGTTGTCGCTCGCCTCGCCCGCCAGCTCCTCGCGGGGCGCCTTCGGCGGGTGCGCGGCGAACTGCCCGCCGATCAGCTGCAGGTAGTCCGAGCTGTTCCGGTAGGAGTCGGCGATGCCGCCGTGCCACCCCGCCAGCCCGGTGCCCGCCGCCACGGCCGCGATCAGGCCGCGCAGCTCGTCCGGCTCGATGGTGCTCATGGTGTTCGTCTGGACGATCACGTCCACGCCGGCGAGGTAGCCGGTGTCCGCGTACACCGCGGTCGACTCCTCGATCCGCACGTCGTACCCCTGCCCGGTCAGGTAGGGCACGAACGCGTCGGTGGTCTCGACGGGCTCGTGCCCCGTCCATCCCCCGCGCACCACCAGGGCCTGCTTCGACGTCGCTGTCATGTACCACTCCCCACGTTGCGCAACTTGCGGGCCGCCTTGCGCCGCCCGTCCTTGATACCCGAGCGACTTGCGCAGATCAACCCCCAGTTAGTTGCGCAACTTCGCCGAGCGGCCGTACGGTCGTGGGATGGACCAGGCACGGCGCACCACCCTGGCGGACGTCGCCCGCGCGGCTGGCACCACGGTGCCCACCGTGTCCAAGGTGCTGAGCGGCCGCTCCGACGTGTCCGACGGCACGCGCGACCGCGTGATGCGCCTCGTCGCCGAGCTCGGGTACGAGGGCCGGGCCGGCCGGGCGGCGCCGCCCGCCCGCGGCGGCTCCTCGCGTGACGGGCGGCCACCCTTCGTGGACCTGGTGCTGGCCGGCGTCGAGGGAACGTGGGCGGGCCGCGCGCTGAGCGGCGTCGAGCGCGCCGCCACGGAGGCGGGCGTCGACGTCGTCGTCTCGGTCGCGCGGGCGGGCGACGACGCCTGGCTCACCCGGCTGCTCGCCCGCCGGCCGCGGGGCGCGGTCCTGGCCCTCGTCGACCCGTCGGCCGGGCAGCTCGCGACGCTCGCCGCGGCTCACGTCCCGGTGGTGCTGCTCGACCCCGTGCGCCAGCCGCCGGGCACCGCCGCGAGCGTCGGCGCGGCCAACTGGGCCGGGGGCCGTGCCGCCGCCGAGCACCTGCTCGGACTGGGGCACCGGCGGCTCGGTGTCGTCGCCGGACGCCGCAGCCACCTCTACAGCCAGGCCCGTGTGGACGGGTTCCGCTCCGCCGTCACGCAGGCGGGGGTGGGCCTCCCGGACGGGCGCGTGGTGCACACCGACTGGCACCGGGCCGGCGCCGGGGAGCAGGCGACCAGGCTCCTGACCGGCTCCGACGCCCCGACCGCGGTGTTCGCCTGCTCCGACACCATCGCACTGGGCGTGTACGACGCCGCCGCCGCGCTGGGTCTGCGCGTGCCCGACGACCTCAGCGTGGTCGGCTTCGACGACCTGCCCGAGGCGCAGTGGGCCGCCCCGCCGCTGACCACCGTGCACCAGCCGATCGCGGAGATGGGCGGCGCCGCGCTGCGGATGCTGCTGCGCGTCAGCGCCGACCCGCCGCGCCAGGCACCCAGCCAGACACCCCGCCAGGCCCCCCGCGAGGAGCTCGCGACGCACCTCGTGGTGCGCGGCTCCACGGCGCCCGCGCGCTGACCGCTGTCAGACCCGTTCTCAGCCGTGCAGCCGCAGCAGCGGGTCGGGGCTGTGCACGCCACGGGGCCGGTAGCCCAGGGCGTCGGCGAGGCCGAGGAGGTCGGCGAGGTACCAGACGATCGCGAGCCACATCTCGGTGCCCTGCAGACCGGGCACGCCGTCCGGGCCGGTGCTGTCCGGGGCGAAGGCGAGGCCCGCGCCGTCCGACCAGCTCCCCAGCGCGCGCCGCAGCGCGTCCCGGGCCCACGCCTCGGCGTCGGAGCGGCGGTGCCCCGTCTGCCGGGCCGCGAGCCAGAGCGGGTGCACCACGTCCAGCACGTTGCACGCCGTGTACCCGTCGGGCGCCGCCAGGTACGGGTCGGCGGCGTGCTCCAGCACGGTGTCGACCGCGGCGTGCGGGTACGGCAGCGGCAGGCCGAGCTGGGCGTAGGAGCCGCGGGTCAGCCGGTAGAAGCCGTTGACCGCCTGCAGCCACCGGGGCGCGGGCTGCGGCGCTCCCCACAGGCCGGTCGCGGGGTCGGCGCGCGCCGTGAGCCAGCCGAGCAGGGCGTACAGCGGGCCGGTGCCGCCGTCGTCGAACCGGTCGCCGAAGTCGGTCGCGTTCAGGGCGCACGCCGTGGCCAGCGCGTCGACGGCGGCACCGCTCCCCCAGGCACCCGCACCCCAGTCACGGGCCTCCAGGGCGCGCACCACCTCGCGGCCGGACAGCGCGTGCACCGCCCGCACCGGGTACGGAAGGCGGCCGCCGAGCAGGCGCACGGCGTACCCGACGCTCAGCACGTGGTAGCTCGCCGGGCCGTCGAAGGGGTCCGGCGGCCCGGCGGGCGCGAGGGGGGAGGCCAGGCCGGCGTCCGACAGGTCGCCCTCGGGCACCAGCCCGGTGGCCGGGTCCTGCCGGGCGGTGAGCCGGTGCACGAGGTCCGCGGCGTCGAACCCGGGCGGCGGGCCGCCGAGCAGCAGGTCGGCGATCTCCACGGCGTCGGCCCACGGCCGGACCGCGGGCGGGCGCGGGCCCGCCGCGGCGGCCGGGCGGTCCACGAACCGGCCGTCCTCGAAGCACCGCGCCAGCACGGCGGACGCCTGTGCGCGGGCCCGGTCGCCGAAGGCGCGCAGGTCGGCCGCGAGACCGGCCGAGCCCGCCCGGTCCGCCCGGCGGTCCCGGACCACGCGGGCCGGGTTGCCCGCCACGACCGCCCACGCGGGCACGTCCTTGGTGACCACGGCGCCCGCGCCGACGACCGCGTGGTCCCCGACCGTGACGCCGTCCAGGACCGTGACGTTCGAGCCCACCCACACGTCGTCGCCCAGCACGATGCCCTTGCTCCACGTGTCCTGCCGGTGCACGGGCAGGTGCGGCTCCATGGCGTGGTTGAAGCCGAGGATCGAGGTGTGGGCGCCGATCCGCACGCCGTCACCCGCCCGCACGTCGCCCCGCACGACCGCGTACGGGTTGACGGAGCAGTCCGCGCCGAGCGTCACCTCACCCGTGAGGTAGGCGTGCGCCGCCACGTAGGTACGGTCGCCCAGGGCGAGCCGGTCGCAGAACACCGCGGCACCCGGCGCGACGAACACGCCCTCGCCCAGCTCCGCGCCCGCGGCCTCCAGCTCCGACCGCCGGGCCTCCTGCACCGCCCCCTCCGCGGACCCGGGGTCGTACTCCCAGGGCAGGTAGTCGATGCGTCGGACGCCGTCGGCCGGGGTGGGGTGCACCCGGCAACCCTACGGCCTCAGCGGTCGGGCCTCAGCGGTTGGGCTCGGCGCGGGAGATGTCCGCGAGCGCGGACGTCGGGTCCCGCTCGATGGCGAGGTCGCCGATCGAGACGATGCCCACCAGGACGTTGCCGTCCAGGACGGGGGCGCGGCGTACGGCGGCGGCCCGCATCACCTCGACGGCGGTCTCCACGGGGTCGGTGATGCCGACGGTGGCGACCTGCTCGCTGGCCACCTGCCCCACTGTCGCGTCGGCGCCGAGCCCGGCGCCCAGGCCCCGCACCACGAGGTCGCGGTCCGTGACGACGCCGGTGGCCGTGGGCCCGGAGCGCACCACGAGCACGCCCACGTCCTCCTGGGCCATGAGCCGGGCGGCCTCCTGGATGGTCTCGGTCGAGTCGACGGTGGTGGGCGCCGGGGTCATGACGTCGGCGACGGTCTGCTGGGTCATGGCGGTTACCTCCGGGGGTGTGGTGCCGACGGCGATCTGCTCGCCGACCTCTCCACCGTGGCGCGGCCGCGGGGCACTCGCACGCGCTCACACCACGCGCTCACTCCACGCGCTCACACCACGCACTCACTCCTGGTGCGCCGGCACCGGCGTCGCGGCCAGCGCCGTCGCGACGGCGTGCAGGTTGTGCGCCATGAGGCGGCCGGTGCTGTGCGACCACTCGTGCCCGTGGTCGGTCTGCGGGTACTCGTCGCCGGGGCCGGGGCCCTGGTTCCAGTAGGTCCAGGCCTGGCCGGGGATCGTGTAGCCGATGTCGGCCAACGCACCGCTGATCTCGGAGATCACGTGGTGGGCGCCGTCCTCGTTGCCCGTCACGACCACCCCGGCCACCCGGTTGTAGGCCACGGGGGTGCCGTCCGGCGACGTCTCGGACAGCATGGCGTCCATCCGCTCCAGCATCCGCTGGGCCACGGACGACGGCCGGCCCAGCCACGTGGGGCTGACGACCACGAGGATCTCGGCGTCCAGGAGCCGCTCGTGGACGTCGGGCCACTGGTCGTGACCGCCGAGATCGGTGACGACGCCGGGCGGCACGTCGAGGTCGGCGAGCCGCACGTGGTCCACGGTGACGCCGCGCGCCTGGAGCGCCTCGGCGACGACGGCCGCGAGCGCCTCGGTGTTGGAGGGTTCTGGCGAGGGCTTGAGCGTGCAGCTGATGAACAGGGCCTTCATGGGGACACCTCGGCAGGTCTCGACGCCGGCAGCCGCTTCTCGACCGTTGTCACGGTAACGCGGGGGTCCCGCACTCACGACCGGTGCTCTCGGCCGGTGCGCTGGGCCCATCAGGTGCCGTCGGCGCCCGGTGCGAACGCCTGCGCGTAGAGCGTGCCCGCCTCCTCCACGGCGGCGGGGTCCACCGAGGCGACGGGGGTGATGCCCACCAGGAGCGGTTCGCAGTCGGGTCCGCGGGCGGAGATCTCGCCGGTCAGCAGCCAGGGGAACCGGTCGCCCACCATGAGGTGGGCGTACTGGCGCAGCTGCCGGGCGGCCCAGTGCTCGGCGGGCCGCGTCCACCACGGTTCGGGTGTCATGGGGTTCACGCTGAGCCCGGGCAGCATGCAGCCGCTCTCGTGGTCGCGGCTCACGGTGGTGCGGTCGACGTCCGGCCCGGCGCTGAACCGCACGTAGACGGGCGCCAGGACCTCGGTGAGCTCCACGACCTCGGCGAGGGAGCGCAGGTGCGGTATCCCCTCCGGGAGCAGCACGCCGCTCATCGACCCTCCGTCCGTCGGGGCGGCGTCGTGGTCCCGCCCTCCGTCCGCCACGCTAGCCCTGAGCCTCGGCACCGGCCAGCGCGGACACCCCGCGCCACAGCGTGACGACGACGGCGCCCGCGACGAAGTCGTCCAGCCCGGAGGTCCGCCGGTGCTCGCGCACCGCGGCGGCCAGCTCGCCGACCGCGGCGTCGCACCGGGCCGCCGCGGCGCGCGCGGCGGCGGCGTCCTCGTCGTCGGGGGTGCCGCTGCCGCCCGCGACGTCGGAGCGCAGGCCGTCGGCGTACGCGCGCAGCGCCGCGACCAGGACGGGGCGCAGCCGGGGTCCGAGGGCGACGTCCTGCCGGTCCTCGCGCTCCCACTCGGCCAGGAGCCGCACGATGTCGTCGACGACGTCGGCCGCGGTGCCGAGCCGGTCGGCGCGGCGCGCCTGCGCCGTCGTCCACGCGTCGTACCGGGGTGCGCGGACGTTGGCGCGCACGGCCTCGCGCGCGGAGCCGACGGCGTCCCGTGCCCGGTCGATCGTCGGGGTCACCTCGCGGCGCCGCTGCTGCCACTCCTGCGCCAGCAGCGGCCCCTCGCGCTCCAGGCGCAGGGCGAGCAGCGAGACCTGGTCCAGCAGGACGTCGCGGAGGCGGTCGAGCGCGAGCTCGGTGGGGGTCAGCGGCAGCGCGGGCAGCAGCAGGTTCACCGCCACGCCGATGGCGGCGCCGGTGACGACGAGGCCCGCGTAGACGGTGACGTACTCCAGCGGGTCGCTGCCCCCGATGACGAGCACGAACAGGGCGGACGTGACCACCCACGACCCCACCTCGCCGAACACGCGCCAGCCCGCGCACAGGAGCGCGAGGGCCACGACGAGCGCGACGGACAGCACGCTCGAGGCGACGACGGCGTCCACGCCGCGCGCGATGACGGCGCCGAGCAGCAGCGCGCCCACCACCTGCACGGACTCGCGCACCGACCGGACCGCCGTCGTCGACGTGGCCACCACGGCGCCCAGCGGCGCGTAGTACGGGTACTCCGAGAACGGGGCGGGCGCGACCAGCCCCACGAGCCAGGCGAGCGCCGCGGCCAGCGCGCCCTTGGCCGCGAGCGACCACCGCGGGTGGCGCACCCAGTGCTCGCGCAGCGCCGACACGGTACGGACGGCGAGGGAGCGCACGATGGTGGACCTCCTGGGGGTGGCGCGCGCTCCCGAGGTGCGGGTGCGAGCGGCGACGGTCCGCTCCATCGTAGGAGTCGACAGGCCACCCGAGCCCGAGGAGTGACATACATGAGCGAGAACGCGAACGATCCCGGAGCCGACGAGCGCGTCCGGACCCCGGACGTGGACCAGATCCCCGACAGCTCGGCGGACGACTCCGTCAGCTCCGTGGACTCGGCGGACTCCCCGGCCTCCCCCGGCGGTGAACCAGCGGTCGACGACTCGGTGGACGTCGACCAGGACCGGTCCGTCACGGGCGCGATCCCCGGCGACTACCCCGAGGACAACCCCGACAAGGAGGGCGAGGACCGGTTCGACGCGGGCTGAGGGGCACATGGCGGACCAGGGCCTCGTCGCGGACGGGCTCAACCACAGCTGCGACACCGACCGGGGCATCCGCCGGCGGCGGCACGGCAAGGGCTTCAGCTACCTCGACCACGACGCGCAGCGGATCACCGACCCGGAGGTGCTCGCGCGGGTCAGGGCCCTGGTCGTGCCGCCGGCCTGGACGGACGTCTGGATCTGCGCCGACCCGGCGGGCCACCTCCAGGCCACGGGCCGCGACGTCAAGGGCCGCAAGCAGTACCTGTACCACCCGAGGTGGCGCACGTTCCGCGACGGCGTGAAGTTCGACGACCTGGTCGCGTTCGGTGAGGGGCTGGCCGACCTGCGCAAGCGCGTGGACGCGGACATGCGCTCGTCCCGGCTGGGCCTCGACCGGGTGGTCGCCACGGTGGTGCGGCTGCTCGACGAGACGCTGGTGCGCGTCGGCAACGACGAGTACGTGCGGTCCGGCGAGTCGTACGGGCTGACGACGCTGCGCACCCGGCACGCCACCGTCACCGGATCGGAGGTGCACTTCCGGTTCCCGGGCAAGTCCGGGGTCACCAACGACGTCACGGTGCAGGACCGGCGGGTCGCCGCCATCGTGCGGCGCTGCCGGGAGCTGCCCGGCCAGCGGCTGCTGCAGTACGCCGACGGCGACGACACCCGCAGCGTCGGGTCGCGCGACGTCAACGAGTACCTGGCCCGCGTGACGGGCGCCGACCACACGGCCAAGACGTTCCGCACCTGGGGCGCCAGCACCATCGCCTTCGCCCACCTGCGCCGCCTGGAGCCGGCCGACGCCCGCGAGCACGACGCGCAGCGGGTCGAGGCGGTGCGGATCGCCGCCGAGCGCCTGCACAACACCCCGGCGGTGTGCCGCAAGAGCTACGTGCACCCCGCGATCCTCGCGGACGACCGGGCTGACCTGGACCGCCTCATCGACCGGTCGGGGGCGAACGGCTCCCGCACCTCGACATGGATGGACGCCGACGAGCGCGCCCTGCTGAAGTTCTTGCGGGCGGTCGCCGAGGAGGCTCCCGGAGGGCGCTGAGCAGGCACTCCGTCGACCGTGCTGCCGGTAAGGGTCCCCTTGCCGATTCCGGTCGCGATCTCGCGCTTCTCCGGGAACAGGTGCAGAGTGATGGGAGCGGTCCCCGGCGCGCGCCCACCCGGCGTCAGCCGATCGGGAGCCGTCCTGCCGTCTGGAGACCCGTGAAGCCGTCGCAGCACCCGTCCACGTCGCCCTCAGCACCGGACGCCGAGGCGGTCGAGGCCGCTCTCGCGACCGGCCGCCCCGCCCCCGTCGGGCGCTACGTCCTCGACCTGGCCACGGGGCGGTGGGCGTGGTCGGACGAGGTGTTCGCGATGCACGGGTTCCAGCCGGGCGAGATCGTCCCCACCACCGAGCTCATGCTGACCCACAAGCATCCCGAGGACCGCGACCGCGTGGACCACGTGCTGCGCGACGCCGCCACCACGGGCCGGCCGTTCAGCTCGGTGCACCGCATCCGCGACGCGCGCGGCCGGATCCGCACCCTCGCCGTGACCGGGCAGTCCCGGCGCGACCCGGGCACCGGCCGCGTCACCGAGCTGTACGGCTACTTCATCGACGTCACCGAGGCGCACCGCGAGGAGGCCCAGCGCGAGGCGACCGCCTCGATCCGCGCGGCGGCCGAGAACCGGGCCGCGATCGAGCAGGCCAAGGGCGTGCTCATGGTCACCTACGGCACGGACGACGCCGCGGCGTTCGAGCTGCTCCGCTCGGCGTCCAACCGGCTCAACGTCCCGGTCCGCGACCTGTCCCGGTGGCTGGTGCACTGGTTCTCCGGCCCCGGGATGACCGAGTTCCCGACGCCCGACGAGGTGGCCGAGTTCCTGTCCTCACCTGTCCCGTCCGCCGACCCGGACGAGGGCCCGGAGGGCTGACGACAGGCCGTTCGGCACCCGGCGAGACCGCCCTGATCGCGTCGGCCCGAGGTGTTGGCACTCCCAGGAGGAGAGTGCTAAAAAAGTGCTGTAGCCCGACGGCGGACCGGTACCGCCGTCAGCGCCGCGGTCCTGGAGGGGCCAGGACCGCACCAGCACGGGAGGTGATGCGCGATGGCTACGTACTGGGACCCGTTCCAGGAGATGGACCGGCTGTTCAGCACGTTCGCGGGGAACGCACGGCAGTCCGGCACGTTGCCGATGGACCTGTTCCGCACCGGCGACCACTACGTCCTGTCCATGGACCTGCCGGGGGTCGACCCGGGCACCATCGACGTCTCGGTCGAGGACCGCACGCTGACCGTGCGCGCCGAGCGCACGCAGCGGTCGGGCGACGAGGCCCAGTGGCTGGTCCGGGAGCGCCCCACGGGCACCTTCGCCCGGCAGCTCACCATGGGCCGCGGGCTCGCCCTGGACAAGATCTCCGCGTCGTACACCGACGGCGTCCTGTCGCTGACCATCCCGGTGAGCGAGGACGCCCGCCCGCGCAAGATCGAGGTGGCCCACTCCGGCGGCACCACCGCGATCGGCCAGGGCGCGGGTGAGCGCCAGACGATCGAGTCCTGACCCTCCGGCACCCACCGGACACCCACCGGCCCGGCGCCCCCGCGCCGGGCCGGTGCGGTGGTCTCAGCCGGCAGCACCAGCCGACGCCTCCGGCGACCGGAAGCCGTTGACCTTGTGCGTGCCGTCGCACCAGGGCGCGATCGCCGTGCCGCCGCAGCGGCACAGCGCGACCGTGGCGCGACGGCGCGGCACGGGCTCGCCGTCCGGCCCCAGGATCGTGGCGGGGCCGCGCACCAGCAGCGGCCCGTCGGGGCAGGCCGTGACGGTGACGTCGCCACGACGGGCGGGCTCGGGCGGTACGGGCTCGGGCACGGCTGCGCTCCCTCGTGGACGGGTCGACATGATCGGTGCGACCGCCTCACCGTACGGCGCGGTCCGCCACTCGCAACCCGCGTCCGCGTTGCGAACCGGCCCGGTCCTACGCACGATGTGAACGGCGTCAAGCAGGGGCGCGAGCCCTCGCACGATTCGCAGGACCAGGAGCCGGCATGACCTCCACCGCGATCCGGGACAGCGCCCCCACCTCCGACGACGCCCGCCCGGGCCCCGCCCGGCTGCCCCTGCCGCGGCCGCGCGGACCCGTGAGCACGGCACTGCTGGCCGCGCTCACCGCCGGCCCGCCCGACGGCGACCCGGCCCGCCTCGCCGCCCCGCGCGACGCCGTCGCCGAGGCGCTCGCCGCCGAACCGGACCTGCTGGCAGACGCCGACCTGCAGCTCGCCCTCACGGTGCTCTACGAGCTGCACCACCGCGGCGTCGACCGGGTCGACGACGCGTGGGAGTGGGACCCGGGCGCGCTCGCCGTGCGCCAGGCGCTGGAGGGACCGTTCGAGGCGGCGCTGCGCGCGCGGGCCGCCCAGGTGCGCGGCGCGCTGCCGGAGCCGGCCGCGACCGACGCCGCGGGGGTGGCCGCGTACCTGTTCGAGCTCGCCGCGGCGGACGGCGCCCCGAGCCTGGCCCGCTACGTCGCCAAGCGGGCCGACGCGGAGCAGGTACGGGAGCTGCTGGCGCTCCGCTCGCTGTACCAGCTCAAGGAGGCGGACCCGCACACCTGGGCGATCCCCCGCCTCAGCGGCGCGCCCAAGGCCGCGCTCGTCGAGATCCAGGCCGACGAGTACGGCGGCGGCCAGGTGGGCCGGATGCACGCCGAGCTCTTCGCCCGCACGATGCGCGGGGCGGGGCTCGACGACACGTACGGGCGTTACGTCGACCTGGTGCCCGCGCCGGTGCTGGTGGCGCTCAACACCATGTCGCTGCTCGGGCTGCACCGGCGCCTGCGCGGGGCGATCGCCGGGCACCTGGCCGCGTTCGAGATGACGTCGTCCATCCCCAGCCGGCTGGTCGGCGACGGCCTGCGGCGCCTGGGGCACGAGCCCGGCACCACCGAGTACTTCGACGAGCACGTCGAGGCCGACGCCGTGCACGAGCAGATCGCGGCGCGCGACCTGGCCGGCCGGCTCGCCGAGGACGACCCCGCGCTGCGCGACGACGTGCTGTTCGGCGCCGCCGTCTGCCTGGCCGTGGAGGGCGACGTCGCCGCCCACGCGCTCGACCGCTGGCGCGCGGGCGCCTCGGCGCTGCTCGCGCCCCTGGACGGTCCGCTCGACGGCCGTGGCTGAGGCGCTCTACCTGCTGCCGCTGCGGCGGTCGTCCGTCGACCCCGGCGAGCTGGCCGACCTGGCCGCCTACCTGCGCGACGTGTCCCGGAGCCTGCCCGTCGTGGTCGCGGACGGGTCCCCGGCCGAGGTCCGGGCGCGGCACGCCGCCGCGTGGGGCCCTGGGGTGCGCACCGTGGTCGTGGGGCACGCGCCGCCGGGCGCCAACGGCAAGGTGGTCGGCGTGCGGGCCGGGCTCGCCGCGACGACCCACCCCCTCGTGGTGGTCGCCGACGACGACGTGCGGTACGACCACGCGGCGCTCGACCGGGTCCTCGCCGCGCTGGACGGCGCCGACCTCGTGGTGCCGCAGAACGTCTTCGTGCCCCGCCCGTGGCACGCCCGCTGGGACACGGCGCGCACCCTGGTCAACCGCGCCTTCGGGCACGACTACGGCGGGACGGTCGCGTTCCGCCGCACCGCCCTCGGGCCGGCCGGGTACGACGCCGGGGTGCTGTTCGAGAACCTGGAGCTGGAGCGCACCGTCCGCGCGCGCGGCGGCCGGGTGGTGCACGTGCTCGACCTGGTCGTGGCCCGGCGTCCGCCCGACGTCGGCCGGTTCGCCGAGCAGCGGGTGCGTCAGGCGTACGACTCGTTCGCCCAGCCGCCCCGCCTGCTGACCGAGCTCGCGCTCGCACCCGTGCTGGCGGCGGCCGCCGTCGCGGCGCGGCGGGCCGCGCCGCGACCCCGGCGGCTCGGTCGCGCGGCCGCCGGCACGGTGCTCGCCGGGGCGGTGCTGGTCGCCGAGGCGGGCCGACGGCGCGGGGGCGGCGCCGGACACTTCCCGCCGACGGCGGCGCTCTGGGCGCCCGCCTGGGTGCTGGAACGCGCGGTCTGCGTCTGGCTCGCGGTCGCGCGGCGGCTCGGTGGCGGCATGCCGTACGCCGGCACCCGGCTGCGCTGCGCGGCCCACACCGTGGCCGAGCTCCGGGCGCGCGCCGGCGCGCCCACCGCGGGGACCGGGTGCTAGCCTGTCTCGCATCGTGAGCACCTTCACCTGTCCCTGCTGTCGCCGCTGAGCGGTCGCCGTCCCGGCGACCCCCTGGCGCGATCCCTCGCGCCGCCGACAGCAGGTCCTCGCTCACGTGTCCTTCCGGGCACACCCGCACCCTGACCCCGGGCGCCCACGCGGCCGGGTTCCCGGGCGGTCCCCCCGGAGGCCGGGGCCGTGTCGTCGGCGCACCCGACCCCCGGAAGGACTTCTGCCATGCCCAGCACTGCCATGCCCAGAACTGCCGTGCCCGGTATCCCCGTGCTCGACCTCTCGCTGCTCGACGGCGACCCCGCCGACCAGGCCCGCTTCCGCGACGAGCTGCGCCGCGCGACCCACGAGGTCGGCTTCTTCTCCCTGGTGGGCCACGGCGTTCCCCGTGACCTGATCGACCGCGCCTACACGACGGCGCGGGCCTTCTTCGCGCTCCCCGAGGAGCAGAAGCTCGCCATCGAGAACGTCCGCAGCCCGCACTTCCGCGGGTGGACGCGCATGGGCGGCGAGCGCACGCTCGGCCGCGTCGACCAGCGCGAGCAGATCGACATCGGGGCCGAACGGCCGGCCGTGCCCGCCGGCCCCGGCACCCCGGACTACTGGGCCCTGGAGGGCCCGAACCTCTGGCCCGCGGCGCTGCCCGGTCTGCGCGAGGTCGCGCAGGAGTGGCTGACGCGGCTCGACGGCGTGGCCACGCGGCTGCTGCGGGCGTGGGCCGAGGCGCTCGGCGCCTCGGCCGACCACTTCGACGCCGTGTTCGAGCGGCCCTCGCCGCACCTGAAGATCGCGCGCTACCCGGGCGTCGCGGCCGCCGCGCCCGCCCAGGGCGTCGGCGCGCACAAGGACCTCGGCGTGCTCACGCTCCTGTCCGTCGAGGACGGCAAGGCGGGCCTGCAGGTCGAGAAGGACGGCGAGTGGCTCGACGTCGTACCGCCCGCCGGGGCGTTCGTCGTCAACATCGGCGAGCTGCTCGAGATCGCGACGGACGGCTACCTCAAGGCGACCCTGCACCGGGTGGTCTCCCCCGCACCTGGTACCGAGCGCATCTCCGTCCCGTACTTCCACGGGCCCGCGCTCGACGCCCGCATCCCCGCGATCGAGCTGCCGGCCGAGCTGCGCGCGCAGGCACCCGGCGTCACGCGCGACCCGGCCAACCCGCTGCACGCCGTGTTCGGCGAGAACTGGCTCAAGAGCCGCGTCCGGGCGCACCCGAACGTCGTCGAGGCGCAGCACCCGCACCTGCTCCAGGCGGTCTGACGGCGCCGGGCCGCTGCCGAGAGGCGGCGGCCCGGTGTGCGCCTGGCCTCGTGTCCACATGGTGAGAGCAATCGACCAGGGTCTGGTCAAGGGCGGATCTCGCGCCTATACCTCCCCCTCGTCAGGCGAGACCGGCCCCGACGCGAGGAGCACACCATGACCGCACAGCCCGCCGAGAACATCGACCTGTCCGCGCTGGAACGGCTCCTGGACCAGCAGGACGAACCCCAGCTGCGGCCCGAGGAGTTCAAGGCCGTCTTCCGCGGCCACCCCGCCGGCGTGGCCGTCGTCGCGCTCGTCCACGAGGGCCGCCCCGTCGGGTTCACCGCCACGTCGGTGATCTCCGTGTCGGCGGCGCCCCCGCTGCTGGCCTTCTCCCTCGCCTCGACGTCCTCGTCCTGGCCCGCCGTGTCGGCCGCCGAGACCCTCGCGGTCAGCTTCCTGGCCGACCACCAGGGCGACCTCTCCGCCCGCTTCGCCACGAGCGGCATCGACCGGTTCGCCGACGGCGGCTGGTCGCCCCTGCCCACCGGCGAACCGGTCATCGACGACGCCGTGTCCTGGTTCCGCGCCCGCATCGTGCAGCGCACCCCGGTCGGCGACAGCTACCTCATCTCGCTGCGTGCCCTGGCCTCCAGCCGCACCGGCGACCGACCGGGGCCGGCCGCCTCCCCGCTGGTCTACCAGGACCGCACCTACCACCGGATCGGCACCGACACGGCGCTCTGAACCGCCGCCCCCACTCCGCACACCGACGATCGGACGCCGCCATGACAGACGACATGACAGACGACATGACCCACCGCACCCGACGCCTCCCGTTCCTCGCCGCGGCCGCGGCACTCGTGCTGCTCGCCTCCGGGTGCGCCGCCGGCGCCGAGGCGGACGACGGCACCGGCGGCCTCGCACCCGACGCCGCCCTGCCCACCGAGGTCCCCGCGGGCACGACCCTGGCGATCGGCGACCCCACCACCCAGAAGGCGTTCGAGCTCGCCGGCGACGCCATCGACACCGACTTCGACTTCGAGATCGAGTGGGCCAACGTCTCCGGCGGCCCGCAGACCGTCGAGGCCTTCAACGCCGGGGTGCTCGACATCGGCGCCGTCGCGGAGATCCCGGCGGTCCACGCCGCCTGGACCGGCCTCGACGTGCAGATCTACGCGTCCCAGTACCGGGAGGACTGGCAGGAGCACCCGGTCTACGAGCTCGCGAGCGCCCCCGGCGTCGAGCTCGACGACCTGGCGGACCTGCGCGGCCGGCGGATCGCGTTCAGCCCCGGCCAGGCGCAGGGCGCCCTCGTGCTCAAGGTGCTGCGGGAGGCGGGCCTGGACCAGGACGACGTGGAGCTGGTCGAGCTGCCCTCGACCGGTGACGTGTACCCGACGGCGCTGGCCGCGGGCGAGATCGACGTGGCCCCTGTCGGCGGCACGGCGCTGCTGCGCTACCTCGACAGCTACGGGCCCGACGGCGCGACGTCGCTGCGGCACGGCCTGCGCGACGACCCCGGTCATCTCTACGGGCCCACCGCCGTGGTGCGCGACCCCGCCAAGGCGGCGGCGCTGCGCCAGTACGTCGCCGCGTGGGCGCAGGCCAGGGTGTGGATCTACGAGCACCCGGAGATCTGGAAGGAGAAGTACTACGTCGAGGACCAGGGACTGACCGAGGAGGACGCCCAGTACCTCGTCGACACCGCGGCGCGGCCCGAGATCCCCGCAGACCTGACCGAGGGCATCGCCCGCACCCAGGACACCGTGGACCTGCTGGCCGCCGAGCTCGACCGGCCCGAGCTCGTCGCGGCCGACCTGTTCGACGAGCGGTTCGGACCCGTCGCGGGCGAGGCGGCCGAGCAGGCGTGGGGTGCGCGGTGACCGCCGTCGTCCAGGCCGGCCGGGTGACCGCACCCGGCCGTGCGACGGCGCACCAGGCGGTCGACGTCCGCCCCCGGGTCCGCCGGCTGGGCCTGCGCAAGCCCGTCCCTCTCGCGGCCGGGTCGGGCGTGGTGCTCCTGCTGGCGGTCTGGACCGCCGGGTCGGCCACCGGGCTGATCGACCCCCGCGTGCTGTCGGCACCGTGGACGGTGGTCACCACGGGCGTCGACCTGGCCGTGGACGGCCGGCTCGTGGAGAACCTCGCGGTGTCCCTGGGCCGGGCCGCGCAGGGCCTGGCGTGGGGCGTGCTCGCGGGTGTCACGCTCGCGCTGCTGTCCGGTCTCAGCCGCCTCGGCGAGGCGCTCCTGGACGGGCCGATCCAGGTCAAGCGCGCGGTGCCCAACCTGGCCCTGCTGCCGCTGCTCATCCTCTGGTTCGGCATCGGCGAGGAGATGAAGGTCGTCACCATCGCGCTGGGCGTGTTCATCCCGATCTACATCCACACGCACAACGGGCTGCGGTCGATCGACAAGCGGTACGTCGAGCTCGCGGAGACGCTCCGCCTGGACCGGCGCCGCTTCGTCACCCGTGTCGTGCTGCCCGGTGCGCTGCCCGGGTTCCTGCTCGGCCTGCGCTTCGCGGTCACCGGCTCGCTGCTCGCCCTCGTGGTCGTCGAGCAGGTCAACGGCACCGCGGGCATCGGCTACATGATGGAGCTCGCGCGCACCTACGGGCAGACGGAGGTCATCGTCGTGGGCCTGGTGGTCTACGGCGTCCTCGGCTACACCGCGGACCAGGCCGTCCGGCTGCTGCAGAGGAGGGCGCTCACATGGCGGCGCACGCTGGAGGACTGAGCACGACGGCCGCCGCCGTCGTCGTCCGCGACCTGGTGCGGTCGTACGGGACCGGGGCCGGGGTGCTCGACGGGCTCGACCTGGAGATCGCCGCGGGCGAGTTCGTCGCGATCCTCGGCCGCTCCGGGTCCGGCAAGAGCACCCTGCTGCGGGCCCTGGCGGGACTCGACCACGACGTGCGGGGCTCGGGGCGGGTCGAGGTACCGCGCAACGTGTCCGTCGTGTTCCAGGACTCCCGCCTGCTGCCGTGGGCGCGCGTGCTGGACAACGTGGTGCTGGGGCACGAGGCGCCGCCCGCGCGCGCCCGGGAGGCCGGGCGTGCCGCGCTGGCCGAGGTGGGGCTCGCCGGGCGGGAGCGGGCGTGGCCCAACGAGCTGTCCGGCGGCGAGCAGCAGCGTGTCTCTCTGGCCCGCTCGCTGGCCCGCAGCCCGGAGCTGCTGCTGGCCGACGAGCCGTTCGGGGCGCTCGACGCCCTCACCCGGCTGCGCATGCACGACCTGCTGCGTGACCTGCTGCGGCGCCACCACCCGTCCGTGCTCATGGTGACCCACGACGTGGACGAGGCGATCGTGCTGGCCGACCGGGTGGTCGTGCTGGACGCGGGACGCATCGCCCTGGAACGCCGCACCCCGGCCCGCGACGGCAGCCGTCCCACCGCGGACCCCGGACCGCACCGCACGCTGCGGGCCGAGCTGCTGGAGGCGCTCGGCCCGGACACCGACCCCGCCAGGAAGGACACCCTGTGACCACGAACCACCGCCCCGGACACCTCAACCTCAACGCGTTCCTCATGAGCAGCGGCCACCACGAGGCCTCGTGGCGCCTGCCGCAGAGCGGACCCGACGCCACGGGCCACGACATCGCCCACCTGCGCCGGCTCGCGCAGATCGCGGAGCGCGGCCGCTTCGACTCGATCTTCTTCGCGGACGGGCCGGGCCTGCAGGGCGACGTCGGGCGGCGGCCCTCCGGCACGCTCGACCCGCTCATCGTGCTCACCGCCATCGCGGCCGCGACCGAACGGATCGGGCTCGTCGCGACGGCGTCGACCACCTACAACTCGCCGTACAACCTGGCGCGCCGGTTCGCGTCGATCGACCACGTGTCGGCGGGCCGCGCCGGGTGGAACGTGGTCACCACGGCGGGGCCGGACATCGCCCGCAACTTCGGCCTGGACGCACAGCCCGCGCACGCCGAGCGGTACGCCCGGGCGGCGGAGTTCCTCGAGGTCGCGTTCAAGCTCTGGGACTCGTGGGAGGACGACGCGGTCGTCGCCGACAAGGCAGCGGGCATCTGGGCCGACAGCGCCAAGATCCACCCGCCGGAGCACGTCGGGCGGTACTTCTCCGTGGCCGGAGCGCTCAACGTGCCGCGCTCGCCGCAGGGCCGCCCGCTCATCGTGCAGGCCGGCTCCTCGCAGGACGGCAAGGACCTCGCCGCCCGGTACGCCGAGGCCGTCTTCACCGCGCACCAGACCCTCGGCGACGCGCAGGAGTTCTACCGCGACCTCAAGGCGCGGACCGTCGCGGCGGGACGGGACGCCGACGGGGTGCGCATCCTGCCCGGCATCGTGCCGGTCATCGGCTCCACCGAGGCCGAGGCCCGCGCCCAGGAGCGCGAGCTCGACGAGCTCATCCTGCCGCAGTACGCGCAGCGCCAGCTCGCCCGGACCCTGCGGCTGGCGCCCGAGGACCTCCCGCTGGACCGCGAGCTGCCCGCCGACCTGCCCGACGAGGACGAGATCGAGGGCGCCAAGAGCCGCTACACGCTCGTCGTGCGGCTCGCGCGGCGCGAGCGGCTCACGGTGCGGGAGCTCATCGGGCGGCTCGGGGGCGGGCGCGGGCACCGCACGTTCGCGGGCACCCCGGAGCAGGTCGCCGACACGCTCCAGGAGTGGTACGACGCCGGGGCCGCCGACGGCTTCAACATCATGCCCGCGGCCCTGCCGTCCGGGCTGGAGCAGTTCACCGAGCACGTGCTGCCGGTGCTGCGGGAGCGCGGGCTGTTCCGCACGGAGTACGAGGGCACCACGCTGCGCGAGCACTACGGGCTGGCCCGCCCGGCCAACCGGTACGCGACCGCCGAGCAGGTCGGAGCCTGACATGGCCGACGACATCCTCTGGTACATCCCCAACCAGACGCACCCCGGCCACCGCGGGGACGACGCCGGCGCCGGGCACAACAGCCTGGACACGCTGACGGCGCACGCCACGGCTCTCGAGGAGCACGGCTGGGACGGCGCGCTGCTCGGCACGAGCTGGGGCCGGCCCGACACGTTCACCGTGGCCACCGCGCTGGCCGCGCGGACCACGACGTTCGAGCCGCTGATCGCCGTCCGCCCCGGGTACTGGCGGCCCGCGCACCTGGCGTCGGCGGCGGCCACGCTCGACCACCTGTCGGGCGGGCGCGTGCGGATCAACATCGTCTCGGGCCAGGACGACCTGGCCGCGTACGGCGACACCGAGGGCGACCAGGCCCACCGGTACGCCCGCACGAAGGAGTTCCTGCAGGTCGTGCGGCGGCTGTGGACGCAGGAGTCGGTCACCTACGCGGGCGAGCACTTCCAGGTCACGGACTCGACGCTGGACCTGCACCCCGTGGCCCGGCCGGGCCGGCCGCACCCCCGCCTGTACTTCGGCGGGGCGTCGGCGGCGGCCGAGCGCGTGGCCGCCACCGAGGCGGACGTGCAGCTCTTCTGGGGCGAGCCCCTGGACGGTGTCGCGGAGCGGATCGCGTGCCTGCGCGCCCTGGAGTCCTCGCTCGGGCGCGACCTGCCGCCGCTGGAGTTCGGGCTGCGGATCACGACGTTCGTCCGCGACACGACCGAGCAGGCGTGGGCCGACGCCGAGGCGAAGGTCGCCGAGCTCGCCGCCCGCGCCGACCACGAGCACCCGGGGGTGCGCCGGTGGGGCCGGTCGTCCGCCGTCGGGCAGCAGCGCCTGCTGGAGCTCGCCGGACGGGGCGACGTGCTGGACGACATCCTCTACACCGCGCCCGGCCGCGCCGGGGGCGGGGGCGCGGGGACCACGTGGCTGGTCGGCACCGCGCGCGAGGTCGCGGCGGCGCTGCGCCGGTACGAGGCGCTGGGGGTGACCCACTTCGTGCTCTCCGACACGCCGTACCTGCCGGAGATCGAGCGTCAGGGCCGGGACCTGGTCCCGCTGCTGCGCGGCCCGTCCACCCGGGGTCGTCAGCCCGCGAGCTGGGCGCCGTCGGGGAAGTCGGTCGAGCGCGACAGCTCCGCCCAGGCCTGAATCTCCCGGTCGACGGCGGCGCGGCCGTTCGTGACCAGCCGCAGCGCGTCGGACCCGAGCACGAGGTGGGCGGGCGGGTCCGGCGTGCCGACGATCGTCAGGACGGCCTCCGCGGCCTTCTGCGGGTTGCCGAGCTGCCGCCCGTCGGCGGCCAGCCGGTGCTCCCGGACGGGTGTCATGACCTCGTCGTAGTCGGGGATCGAGCGCTCCGTCCGGATCATCGAGCGGCCGGCCCAGTCCGTGCGGAACGATCCTGGCGCGACGGCGGTCACATGGACGCCGAAGGGGGCGACCTCCTTGCCCACCGTCTCCAGGATGCCCTCCACCGCGTACTTGCTGCCCTGGTAGAACGACGTTCCCGGCACGGTGATGAGCCCCGCCATGGACGTGATGCCGAGGATGTGCCCGCGGCGTCGGCGGCGCATGTGCGGCAGCACGGCCTTGACCGTGGCGACCGTGCCGTACACGTTCACCTCGAACTGCCGCCGCAGGTCGGCCATCGAGGACTCCTCGAACACGCCCTCGTGGCCGTACCCGGCGTTCGCGACGAGGACGTCGATCGGCCCGACGACCTCCTCGACGCCGTCGACGACGCGCACGACCGCGTCGTCGTCGGTGACGTCGAGGAGACGGGCGACCGCCCGCCCGGGCGACCGGGCCTCGAAGGTGTCGGCGTCGGCCTGCGTGCGGACGGTCCCGACGACGGTGTGGCCGGCGTCGAGCGCGGCCCCGGCGATCGCCCGGCCGAGCCCGGAGCTCACGCCGGTGACGAGAAAGGTCAGGTGCTTCGTGGTGGTCATGCCACCAAATCTACACCGTGTCGATTTTCAACGACACCGCGTCGATTTTATTCGACGGCGGGTAGACTCGCGGTGTGAGCGACACGACGCAGGACGCGGGGACCGACGGCCGGCGGCGGCGCACCGCCCCGACGAAGGGCGACCTGCGGGAACGCGCGATCCTCGACGCCGCGGAGCAGCAGCTCGCGAGCGCCGGGTACGAGGGCATGACCGTGGCCACCATCGCGCAGGCCGCCGGCATCACCCGCGCGGCCCTGTACTTCTACTTCGGCTCGAAGCACGACGTGGTCGCGGCACTGGTCGAACGGACGGTGACGGCGTTGCGCGCCGAGATCGACGCGGCCGGCGACGGCGCCACTCCCGGGCAGGCCGTGCGCGACGGCGTCGAACGGACCGCCCGCATGTGGCGCGAGCACGGCACCGTCATGCGCGCCGCCGTCGAGCTGTCCCCCGCGGTTCCCGCGATCGACCGGGCCTGGCGGTCGGCGGTGGTCGCACTGGCCGACACGATGCGCGGCGTGGCCGAGCGCGCCGGGGTCCCGGCCGGGCCCGGGCCGCGGGACGCGGCCGCCGTCACCGCCGCGCTGGTCTGGATGACGGAGCGGGTCTTCTACCAGGCGGTGGTCGCGGGGGCGGGTCCCGCTCTCGACGACGCGGCGGCGACGCTCACCCACGTCTGGTCGAGCGCTCTCGGGCCGGACGGCCGGGAGCCCTGAGGGCGCGACGCGATCTATGTCACATCGGGTGGCTTGTCCTGGAGCGATCTTCGTGTCACGGTAGACGTACTAGTTCGTCTACATGACGAGCTCTCGTCGGAAGGAACCCCCATGAAGTCCATGTCCTCGGCGCGCCGGTCGCTCGGCGCCGTCGCCGGTGTCGCGGTCAGCGCGGCCCTCGCCCTCGGTGTCGGCGCGAGCGTGGCGCAGGCCGACAGCGGCCGCCACCCCGCTCACGACAGCTCCGAGAAGCCCACGGTCGTGCTGGTGCACGGCGCCTTCGCCGACGCGAGCGGCTGGGGCGGCGTGATCGAGAAGCTCGAGCGCGACGGCTACCCCGTGCTCGCCGTCGCCAACCCCCTGCGTGGCCTGGCGTCCGACTCGGCGTACGTGCGCAGCGTCGTCGACGCGATCGACGGCGACGTGGTGCTGGTCGGCCACTCCTACGGCGGCGGCGTGATCACCAACGCGGCCTCCGGTGCCGACAACGTCGACGCCCTGGTCTACGTCGCGGCGTTCGCGCCCGACAAGGGCGAGACCGTCGGCCAGTTCAACGACCCGTCGCAGTACCCGGGCAGCGAGCTGGAGCCGGAGTCCCTGGTGCTGCGGCCGTACCCGGGCGGCGTCGACGCGACGATCGACCCCGCCGACTTCCGCCAGATCTTCGCCGCCGACCTGCCGCAGCGGCAGACCCGCATCATGGCCGCGACCCAGCGGCCCGCGAACGTGGCGGTCCTCGAGGAGGAGTCGACGAGCGAGCCCGCCTGGAAGACCATCCCCAGCTGGTACCAGGTCTCCACGCAGGACCACGCCCTGTCCCCCGTCGCCCAGCGGTTCTTCGCCGAGCGGATGGGCGCGCACACCAGCGCGATCAAGGCCTCGCACGCCGGCTACGTCTCCCACCCGAACGAGACGGCACAGGTGATCGAGCAGGCGGCCCGCGCCACCAGCTGACACACGCCCGCTGGGCGCCGAGATCTGGCGTCCAGCTGCCGAGATCTGGTGTCTGCGCCGAGATCTGGTGGTGCACCGCCAGATCTCGGCGCGGGCACCAGATCTCGGCGCGGCAGTACCAGATCTCGGCGAGGTCCGCGCCGGCCGCGGCGGCCGGCAGAACATGTCGCCGCACGCAGATGCGAGTGGTCCGCCGCGGGCCGACGGTGGTGGGACCGGTCAGTCCCAGCTCTCCCGAGAGGAGAAGTGCCATGACGCAGTCCCTGTCCACGACGCAGACGCGGGCGCCTCACCAGTGGTTGGCCCTCACGATCGGCGTCGTCTACCTCCTGGTCGGTGTCGCGGGCTTCCTCGTGACCGGGTTCGACGGCTTCGCCGAGCACGATCACGACCAGACGCTCCTCGGCTTCGCGGTCAACCCGCTGCACAACATCGTGCACCTGCTCATCGGGCTCCTCGGCGTGGCCCTGTGGTCCTCGCCGGGCCGGGCCCGGACGTTCGGCTGGCTGCTCGTCGTCGGTTACGGCGCGGCCTTCGTCTACGGCCTGATCGCCGTGAACAACCCGGACATCAACATCCTGAACATCAACGCGGCCGACAACTGGCTCCACATCCTGAGCGTCCTCGCCGGTCTGGTCATCGCCCTGTGGCCCCGCCGCCGGGCGGGCACGACCTCGCCGGGACCGCGCCAGGTCTGAGCGAACACCTCTGAGCGAACAGGTCTGAGCGGGCCGGACCCCGAACCACCAGGGGCCCGCGCCCGCTCAGACGTGCCCCGTGCGGGCCGCCCGGTAGGCGGGTGCGCGCAGCGCGGCTGCCCAGGCATAGGTGCCCAGGTCGCCGGGAGCGTGGAGCACGGGGTCCACGCGCGGCGCGTCCGTCCCGAGCTCCGGCCCGCAGCGCAGCAGGCCGAGCCGGTGCCAGCGTCCGCCCGGGTGCGCCGACAGCAGCACCAGCTCGGTGCCCGCGAGCGCCGCCAGGTCCGTGCCGGGGCGGCGGGGGCGGGGCGCGGCCGCCAGCAGCACGGGACGGCCGTCGGTGTCCCGGAACGGCATGAGCGTGCCGAACGCGCCCCCGAGCGGACGGCGGCGGGGCGCGAGCAGGAACCGGGTGACGCGGCCGGTGCCGGTCGCCGAGAGCAGGAGGTCCTGCGCCCGGTCGTCCTGGGTCCAGTGCACCGCGAGCCCGAACAGGTCGGGCCAGGGGGCGGGCAGGCCGCCGCCGCGTGAGGCACGGACCACGACGGGGTGGTCGGCGGGTGGGCCGAGCGCCGCGGCGCCGGGCGCCGTGCCGGCCTCGAGGTGCAGGGTTCCGCCGACCACCACGCCGTCCGGGTGCAGGGGGCGGGGGCGCCACCGGCGCACTGTCCCGATCGCGGCGCCCAGCACCCGCCCGACGGCGCGCGGCACCGCGGAGGCGCGTGCCTCCGGCGTCGTGCGCGGTACGGCGCTCAGGTCCGCACCCGCCGCACGAGTGCGCGGCCCAGGCGGTAGACGACCAGGCCTGCGAGCACCCAGGGGCCGACGACGAGCACCGGGTCGAGCACCTGGTGGCGCACGTCGGTGCGGCCGGCGCGCGACCGCACCGGGTGGTTCCCGGCCTCCGCGAGCACGCCGGACTGCGTGACGGGGTCGTCCGGCCGCCGGGTGGCGAGGGAGGCGAGGTGGGACTCGACGGCGTCGACCCGGTCGGCCGCGACGAGCAGCAGCCAGTGCGCGGCGCGCGCCTCGCTGAACCGCCGGTACGCGTACCGGCGGACCACGCCGGACAGCCCCTTGAGCGGCACCGAGGTGCCGAACACGGGGGTGAGCCGCGCGTGCTCGACCGACCGTTCGCGCGGCTGGTGCTCGGGCTGCTGCTCGGGCAGCTCCCAGTGGGCTCCGGTCTCCAGGCCGCGTACCTCGCGCGGGACGGCGGGCCGGTCGGCCGGGTCCAGGTCGGCGCCCCAGCCGGGGATCCGGGCCCGGAGCTGGTCCGGGGTCTCGGGCAGGGGCGGTTTGTCGGCGGTGTACGGCACGGTGGTACCCCTCTCGGTCGGGCGGTCGTCCGGCACGGTCAGTCCCCGCCAGGCACGACGAGCGGCTTGACGCAGCCGTCGAGCTTGGCGGAGAACATGTGGTACCCCTCGGCGATGTGCTCCAGGGGGATGCGGTGGGTGACGATGTCGTTCGGCTTGAGGTAGCCGCTGCGCATGTGCTCGAACAGCCGGGGCCACTGCCGCTTCACCGGCGCCTGGTTGGCGCGCAGCGTGAGGCCCTTGTTCATGGCGTCGCCGAACTTCACGGCGCTGAAGATGGGCCCGTAGGCGCCCATGACCGACACGGTGCCGCCCTTGCGGACGCCGTCGATGGCCCAGTTCAGCGCGACGGGCGAGCCGCCCTGGAGCTTGAGCTTCGCGCTGGTCACGTGCTGCACGAGGTTGCCGTCGGCCTCGGCGCCCACGGCGTCGATCACACGGTCGGCGCCCAGCCAGCCGGTGGTGCGCTTGAGCTCCACGACGACGTCCTTGTGCTGCGTGTAGTTGATCGTCTCCGCGTAGGCGAAGGTGCGCGCCAGCTCCAGCCGCTCCTCGATCTGGTCGACGACGATGACGCGCCCGGCGCCCATCAGCCACGCCGACCGGGCGGCGAACAGCCCGACGGGGCCGGCCCCGAGCACGACGACGACGTCCCCCTCCGCGATGTCGGCGAGCTGCGCCCCGAAGTACCCGGTGGCGAGCGCGTCCGTGCAGAGCACGGCGTCCTCCTCGTCCATCCAGTCGGGCACCTTCGCCGGGCCGACGTCGGCGAAGGGCACGCGCACGAACTCGGCCTGCCCGCCGTCGTACCCGCCCGTGGTGTGCGAGTAGCCGTAGATGCCGCCGACGGCCGTCGCGTTGGGGTTGACGTTGTGGCAGTTGGAGTAGAGGCCACGGGCGCAGAAGAAGCACGTGCCGCAGTAGATGTTAAACGGCACCATGACCCGGTCGCCGACGGCGAGGTGCTGCACGGACGGGCCGACCTCGTGCACGACGCCGACGAACTCGTGCCCGAACGTCGACCCGACGCGGGTGTCGGGCATCATGCCGTGGTAGAGGTGCAGGTCGGAGCCGCAGATGGCCGCCGTCGTGACCCGGACGATCGCGTCGTTCGGGTGCTCGACGCGCGGCATCGGCTTGTCCTCGACGCGGATCTTGTACGGGCCGCGGTAGGTCATCGCTCTCATGGGGTCTCCCGTGACGTCGGGTGGGGTGCCTGGCCGGGCAGCGCGATCCCGGTCGTGAGCCGGGCCGGGGCGTCGAGGCCCGCGTCGTCGTCCACGCCGACGCCCAGCCGCCCCACCAGCTCGCCGCCGAGCCAGCCGGTGGCGCCCGCGAGGAGCAGGGCGACCAGGCCGAGCAGGAACGCGGGCGTGCCGGGCACGGCCTCGGGGTCACCGGTGCGCAGCAGCGAGCTCCCCGCGAACAGCACGAGCACGGCCACGTTGCCGGCGCCGTGCAGGAACGCCACCCGCTTGGCGCGCGTGCCGCGCGGTACGGCGAGGTAGTCGATCAGGCCGAACACCGACGCGACCAGGCCCGCGACCACGCCGACGGCGATCATCAGGTACGCCGCGAACGCCAGGCGCGCGTCACCGGTCACCAGACCGACCACGTCGAACGCGACCGCCAGGGCGAGGATCCCCAGCGGCAGCACCACGAGCTGCTGGTGCACCGCGTGCCCGGCAGCCTTTGCTCTGCTCTCCATGTGCGACCTCTCGTACCTCGGTGTCGTACTGCTCTGTCTCGTCCAGCACTCTCAGTGGGCGCCCACGGCACGCGCCCGCTCGACGGCGTCCGCCACGCCACCGGACCACGGGTCACCGTGGCCCGGCAGCAGCAGCGTCGAGCCCGAGTCGTACGCGACCAGGCGGTCGAGCGAGACCAGCGCCTGCGCGCTGTCCGCCGTGGCCGCGCCCGCGACGATCTGCGGTCCCCTGCGGCCCGTGTACGGGTCGAGGGTGACGAGGGCGTCACCGCAGATCAGAACGTCGTGGTGGGGCAGGTGCAGCGCGCAGTGACCGAAGGTGTGGCCCGGGGTGAAGACGACCCGCGGGTTCCCCGGCACCGGGAGCGTGTCGCCCGGTGCCAGGGGACGCAGCCCCTCCACGCCCCGCACCCGCAGCGCCCCTGCCGCCGTCATCGACCCCAGGACCCGCAGCGACCGCGGGTACCGCAGGGGGTACACCGCCCGGACGTTCTCGTGCGCGTACCGGTACGGGTGCGCGGCGATCGTGAAGTCCTCCGGGTGGAGCCAGACCGGCACCCCCAGCCGCTCCTGGAACGCCGCGGCCGACCCCGTGTGGTCGAAGTGGGCGTGCGTGAGCACGACCGCCGCCACGTCGGCCGGCCGGCGACCCAGCCGGCGCAGGGCGTCGCCCAGCTCCCGCCAGGTCCCCGGCAGCCCCGTGTCGACCACGAGCAGCCGACCCTCGTGCTCCACCAGGTACACGTTGACGTAGGCGTGCTCCAGGCGGTGCACCCCGTCGGCGACCTCGGTCAGCGGCACGCGTCACTCCTTGTGGAGCGCGTCCTGCGCGGCACCCATGACCTTCTCCACCGACTCGGGCCGGCCGGTGGTGCCGTGCAGGCGCACGTCGGGCTTGGTGGGCGGTGGGGCGGGCACGCCCTCGGGCGGCTCCGCGACGTACTCGAACTCGCCCTTGCCGTCCGGCGTCGGGCCGCTGGCCCACGAGCCCTCGGCCGCGGCCTGCCCGTTCGAGAAGTTGATGTACTGGTAGGACACGTCGCGGTTCTCCTTGCCGATCGGGAACGTGCTCGGCACCGGCAGGTCCTCCACGCCCTCCTCGCGCAGCTCCTGCGCCGCCGCGATCCACTGGTTCTGGTGCATGGTGTCGCGCGCCAGCAGGAACGCGAGCAGGTCGCGCACACCGGCGTCGTCGGTCATGTGGTAGAGCCGGGCCACCTGCACCCGGCCCTGCATCTCCGCGTTCGCGTTGGCCGTGAAGTCGGCGAGCATGTTGCCGCTCGCCGTGACGTACCCGGCGGTCCACGGGTTGCCGTTGGAGTCCACCGGCCGCGCGCCCGCGCCCGCCACGATCGCGTGCTGCGGGTCCGTGCCGCCGATGATGGCGGCCACGGTCGGGTCGGCCTGCATGGCACCCTCGGTGACCCCGAGCGGCGCCTTCTCGAGGAGCTGGGCGATCATCGTCGCCAGCATCTCGACGTGGCCCATCTCCTCGGCCCCGATGCCGTAGAGCAGGTCGCGGTACTTGCCGGGCATGTGCGCGTTCCAGGACTGGAACCCGTACTGCATGGCCACGGTGATCTCGCCGTACTGGCCGCCGAGCACCTCCTGAAGCTTGCGGGCGTAGACCGCGTCGGGTCGCTCGGGCTTGACGGTGTGCTGCAGCTCCTGACGGTGGAAGAACATGTCGGCGCTCCTTCTGACGGTTCGGTCCGGCACCTGCCGCGCCGGGTCCGGTCCGACCCGGGCGCCCGTCCACCGTCACCACCGCCGCACCCACTCGCATCTCGATGCGCGTGCATCCTCCGCCCGCCGCGGAGCCGCGGGGCGTCAGCGCGCCAGGCGCTCCACCACGGCCCCGTAGAGCCACGGCGCGCCCGCCGCGGCGGGCACGATCGCGCCCCGCGCCGGGCTCGACGCCCAGGTCAGGAGCCCCGTGGTGAGCGCGCGGTAGTCGCGCGTCGCGGCCCGCCACGCGCGCTCGTACGCGGCGGCGTCGTCCAGGTGGGCGACGGCGGCCTCCGCCTGCGCCAGCCCCACCCGGATGCCCTCCCCCGTGAGGGCGTCGACGTACCCCGACGCGTCCCCCACCAGCCGCACCCGCCCCGCGGTGCGACGCCGGGACCTGCGGCGCAACGGTCCCGCGCCGAGCAGCGGGCCCGCGTCGGACGCGGCCGCCAGCCGCTCGGCCAGCTCCGGCAGCTCGCCGCGCAGCAGGGCGTCGAACCCCGCGCCCTCCCGGAGCACCGGGCCCGGGCCGAGCAGCGCGACGCCCACGCGGTCCGGGCCCACCGGGGTCACGTACGCCTCGGCACGCGGCGACCAGTGCACCTCGACCAGGTCGCTCCACGGCGCGACCTCGAAGTGCCGCCGCAGCCCGTAGCGGCGGCCGGCCGCGCCGCCGCGGGAGCGGCCCGCGGGGCGGCCCGGCTCGAGCCCGGCGAGCCGGCGCACCGTGGAGTGCAGGCCGTCGCACCCCAGCACCCAGGCGGCGCGCAGCGTCGTCGCCCGGGCCCCGTCGCCGGGGTCGCCCGGCAGCACGTCGACCTCGACGCCCGCGGCGTCCTGCCGCAGCGCCGTCGTCCGCGCGTGCAGCACGGGCGCGCCCGCGTCCGCGGCGCGCACGGCCAGGGCCGCGTGCAGGGCCGTGCGCCGCACACCCCGGCCCGGACCCGCGGCGAACCGGTGGTCCGCGTGCCGCCCGCCGCCCCGGTAGCTGATGCCGGCCAGCGGGTGGCCCGGCGGGTCCGCGCCCAGCTCCCGGACGGCCCTCAGCGCCCCCGGCAGCAGGCCCTCGCCGCACGCCTTGTCCAGCGTGCCCGACCGTCGCTCCACGACCAGCACCCGCAGGCCCGCCTGCCGTGCGCGCACCGCCGCCGCGAGCCCCACTGGTCCCGCACCCACCACCACGACGTCCGCGTCGAGGTCACCGGGGTGCGCAGGCGTCATCGCACCCCGTCCACGGCCGCCCGCAGCGCCCGCTCCTCCGCCGGGACGCGGAACCGCGCCAGGAGCACCGCGTTCAGCACCGTGAACACCAGGGCCGTGACCCAGCTCGTGTGCACCAGCGGGAGCGCGACCCCCTCGACCACGACGGCCACGTAGTTGGGGTGCCGCATCCACCGGTACGGTCCGGACGTGACGAGCGGCAGGTCCGGCACCACGATGACGCGGGTGTTCCACCGCGGCCCCAGCGTGGTCACGCACCACCAGCGCAGCGCCTGGCTCGCGAGCACGAGCACCAGCATCGGCCAGCCGAGCCAGGGCAGGAACGGCCGCCCGGCGACGACCGCCTCGACGACGCACGCGACCAGCAGGCCCGTGTGCAGCGCGACCATCGCCGGGAAGTGCCCGCGGCCGGACTCCACGCCGCCGCGGGCGAACGACCAGCGGGCGTTGCGTGCCGACACGACCAGCTCGGCCAGCCGCTCCAGCGCGGTGGCCCCCACGAGGGCGACGTACAACCCGAGCATCAGCGACCTCCCAGACGCAGCAGCACCAGCTCGCACGCGACACCCGGGCCGAACGCCATGAGCACGGCGGGCGACCCCGGCGGCGCCTCCGAGCGTGCCAGGGTGCGGGCGAGCACGTCCAGCACCGACGACGACGAGAGGTTGCCCGCGCAGGCCAGGCTCGCGCGGCTCTCGGCCACGGCCGCCTCGGACAGCTCCAGCGCGTCCCGCACCGCGTCGATCACGCGCGGGCCGCCCGCGTGCACCACCCAGGTCGGCACGTCGGCCGTCGTCAGGTCGTGGTCCGCGAGCAGGCCCTTGACGTCGGCCGGCAGGTGCGCGCCCAGGAGGGCCGGCAGCTCCGCGGAGAGCACGATCGCGAACCCCGTGTCCCGCACCTCCCAGCCCAGCGCGTCCGTGGTGCCCGGGTACAGCCGGGACCGCGTGTCGACCAGCGTCGCGGTGCGCCGCCCGCCGTCGGCCCGCGGGGCGTCCGCGGCCAGCGGGTGCCGCTCGCCGACGACGACCACCGCCGCCGCCCCGTCGCCGAACAGGCCGGAGGCCACCATGTTCGCCCCCGAGTCGTCGCCGTGCTGCAGGGTCAGGGAGCACAGCTCGACCGAGACGAGCAGTGCGACGTCGTCCGGGCGGCCCAGCAGGTGGTCGTGCACGCGGGCCAGGCCCGCCGCGCCGCCCGCGCAACCCAGGCCGAACGACGGCGTGCGCCGCACGTCGCCCCGCAGGCCGAGCCGCTCGGCCAGCAGCACGTCGAGCGACGGTGCCGCCACGCCCGTGACCGACGTCGCGAACACGTGGTCGACGTCCTGCGCCGTCAGGCCCGCGCGGGCCAGCGCCGCGCGGCACGCCCGCTCCGCCAGCGCGGCGGCCTCCCGCACGAAGATCGCGTTCGTCGCGCCCAGCGAGTGCAGGTCCGCGTACTGCTCCAGCGGCAGGACGAGGTGACGGTGGTCCACCCCGCACCCGGCGTGCAGGCGGCGCAGCACCGCCGTGCGGACCGGGTCGGGCGCGACCAGCGGGCCCACCGCCGCGGTGATCTCCTCCTGGGGGTACACGTGCTCGGGCAGAACCGGCTCGACCGCCACGACGCAGGACATCTCAGCATCGTGACCCAGGTACCGGTAACCCGCGACCTCGCGCGCGGAGCGCTAGCGTGTCCGGGCATGGGGTCCCAGCCGGCACGCGTCGCCCGCGGGCTGGTGCGCGCGAGCCACGCCGCACCGGCCGTCGTCGTGACCGGGCTCGCGACGGCGCTCGCCGCCGCGCTCGGGTCGCCCGCCGGCACGGTCGCCCTGGTCGCGCTCGCCGTCGGCACGGGGCAGCTCTCCGTCGGCTGGTCCAACGACTGGATCGACGCCGCGCGCGACGTCGCCGTCGGCCGCCGCGACAAGCCGGTGGTCGCGGGCCTGGTGACCGCGGGCACTCTGCGCGGCTGCGCGTTCGGCGCTCTCACGGTGTGCGTGGCGGCCTCCCTGGCCCTGGGGGTCGCCGCCGGGGCCACCCACCTCGTCGCCGTGGCGGGTGCCTGGGCGTACAACGCGCGCCTCAAGGCGACCGTGTGGTCGTGGCTGCCATACGCGGCCTCGTTCGGCCTGCTCGCGGTGTGCGTGGTGCTCGCCGCACCCGGTCCGCGCGTCCCGGCCCCGTGGGCCGTCGCGGCCGCCGCGCTGCTCGGCGTGGGGGCGCACGTCGCCAACACGCTGCCCGACCTGGAGGACGACGCCGCCACCGGCGTGCGCGGACTGCCCCACGTTCTGGGCCGCCGGGCGTCCGGGGTGCTCGCGCCCGCCCTTCTGCTGGCCGCGGCCGCCGTGGTCGTCACCGGGCCCGCCGGGCCGCCGACGGTGGTGGCCTGGGCGGGCGGCGCGCTGGCCGCCGTCCTCGCGCTCGCCGCGGGCGGCACCGCGCTGACCCGGCCCCGCAGCCGGGCGCCGTTCGGGCTCGGCATGGCCGTCGCCGTGGTCTGCGTCGTGCTGCTGGCCCAAGCCACCGCGGACATCGCGGTCGCCCCCTGACCGGGACGACGGCGCCCCCGCGCTGGCGACCTCGGCGGTTCCCGGTCAGGCTGGACGGTGCCCGGCAGCCGGGCACACCGACACGGGAGGTCGCACGTGGTGAGGACCGTCGACGCCGTCGTCGTCGGCGCCGGACCCAACGGCCTGGTCGCCGCGAACGCGCTCGTGGACGCGGGCTGGGACGTGCTCGTGCTCGAGGAGCAGCACGACGTCGGCGGCGCCGTGCGCACGGCCGAGGTCGCGGCCCCCGGGTACCGTACCGACCTGTTCAGCGCGTTCTACCCGCTCGCCGCCGGCTCCCCCGTGATTCGGGACCTGCACCTGGAGCGGCACGGGCTGGCGTGGTCGCACGCGCCGTCCGTGCTGGCCCACGTGCTCGACGACGGGCCCGCGGCCGTGCTGCGCACCGACCCCGAGGACACCGCCGCCGGCCTGGAGGAGCACGCCCCGGGCGACGGCGACGCGTGGCTGCGGATGTTCGCCGGCTGGTCCCGCGTGCGCGACCCCCTGCTCGACGCGCTCTTCAGCCCGCTGCCCGCGGCCGGGCCCGTGCTGCGCGTGCTGCGCCGCCTCCGGGTGGGCGGCACCCTGGACCTCGCCCGGCTCGCGGTGCTGCCCGTGCGGCGGCTGGCCGACGAGACCTTCCGCGGCGAGAGCGGCGGGCTCCTGCTCACGGGCAACGCCATGCACGCCGACGTGCCCCCGGACGCCGCGGGTTCCGGCGTGTTCGGCTGGCTGCTGGCGATGCTGGGCCAGGACGTCGGCTTCCCGGTGCCCGTGGGCGGCGCCGGGGCGCTGGCCACGGCGCTCGCGGCACGCGTGCGGGCCGGCGGCGGCGAGATCGTCACGGGCACCCGCGTCGAGCGGGTGCTGGTCGCGGGCGGCCGCGCCGTCGGCGTCCGGACGGCGGACGGCGAGCGGGTCCGGGCCCGCCGCGCGGTGCTCGCCGACGTGAGCGCCCCCGCGCTGTACCGGGACCTGGTCGGCACCGAGCATCTGCCCGCCCGCCTCGTGCGCGACCTGGACCGGTTCCAGTGGGACCACCCGACGTTCAAGGTCAACTGGGCGCTCGGCCGGCCCCTGGCCTGGACCGACCCGGGGGCGCACGGCGCCGGGACGGTCCACCTCGGCGTGGACCGGATGGGCTTCGTCGACGTCGCCGCCGCGCTGTCCAAGGGGCGCGCCCCCGAGCGCCCGTTCCTGGTGCTGGGCCAGATGACGACGGCCGACCCCACCCGCTCCCCGGCCGGCACCGAGTCGGCCTGGGCGTACACGCACGTGCCGCACGGCATCACGTGGACGGCCGACGCCGTGGCCGCCCAGGTGCGCCGCGTCGAGGACGCCCTGGACCGGGCCGCGCCGGGCTTCCGGGACACGGTGGTGGGGCGGACCGTGCAGAGCCCCGCCGACCTCCAGGGCGCCGACGCGAACCTCGCCGGCGGCGCGGTCAACGGCGGCACCTCGGCGGTGCACCAGCAGATCTTCCTGCGGCCGACGCCGGGCCTCGGCCGGCCCGCGACCCCGGTCGAGGGGCTGTACCTCGCGAGCGCGTCGGCGCACCCCGGCGGCGGCGTGCACGGCGCGTGCGGCTGGAACGCGGCGCGGGTCGCGCTCGCCGCGGCACACCCGTGGGGCGCCCTCCCCCGCCGGCTGGCCCGCAGCGCGTGGGGCCGCCTGCTGCGCGACGGGTGAGCGGGCGGGGCCGGAGTCAGCGGGGCCGGTGTCAGCCGGGGAGCTGCTCGGGCGAGCGGCGCTCCGCGAGCAGCGCGAGCCGGCGCAGCGTCTCGACGTTGCGGGGGCCGATCGCGGCGTCCCGCAGCGGACGCGGGATCAGCGCCCCCGGGCCCTTGTTCGCGTCCTCCGAGATCCGGATCCGGCAGCCCGACGGCGCCGCGTCGACCTCGATGCGCACGCGCGCCTCGCCCGCGGGCCAGCCCCGGGCCTGCAGCGTGAGCGAACGTTCCGGGTCCCGCTCGAGCACCACGGTCTCGTCGTTGATCAGCACGGGCCACAGGCCCACCGAGTGCAGGATGCGCGTGCCGGGCTCCGGCCACGCGGGGTCGACGGCCCGGATGCGGGCGGCGCCCACGACCCAGGTCGAGTACAACCAGCCGTCCGCGAGAACGCCCAGGACGTCCTCGGGGGTGCAGCGCGCGGCCCGCGCGACGGTGACCATGCCTCGTACGGTAACCGGGTCCCGGCTACTGGCAACCGGCGCGTGCGGGTGGGGCGGGCCGTGCCTAGTCTCGGCCCATGACCGTCCACCAGCCCCCCGCCCCCGCCCTGGTCACCGGAGCGACCAGCGGCATCGGCCTGGAGATCGCGCGCGAGCTCGTCCGGCGTGGCCACGAGGTGCTGGTCGTGGCCGACCGCGGGGTGGACGACACCGTGCGCGCCCTGGGCGCGCACCGGGGCGCGCTCGTGTCCGGCCTCGAGGTCGACCTGACCCGGCCGTCGGGCGTCGAGGCCGCGGTGGACCGGGCGCGCGAGCTCGGCGTGCGCACCTACGTGCTGAACGCGGGCGTCGGTGTGCACGGGCCGTTCCGGCGCACGCCGCTGGAGGACGAGCTGCGGCTCGTGGACCTCAACGTCCGCTCGGTGGTGCACCTGGCGCACCGCGTCGTGCCCGACCTCGTGGCGGCGGGCGAGGGCCGCATCCTCGTCACGTCGTCGATCGCCGCGACCATGCCCGCACCGCTGTTCAGCACCTACGCCGCGTCGAAGGCGTTCCTGCGCTCGTTCGCCTGGTCCCTGCGCGGCGAGCTGGCCGGCAGCGGCGTCTCCGTGACCGCGCTCCTGCCGTCGGCCACGCGCACGCCGTTCTTCCGGGAAGCGGAGATGGAGCACACCCACATCGGCCGCGCCCCCAAGGCGCGGGCTCGGGCGGTGGGGCGCAAGGCCGTCGACGCGCTCCTGGCCGGGCGGGCCGAGGTGCTGCCCGGCCTGCAGGCCAAGGCGATGGTCGCGATCGCGGCGGTGCTGCCGCAGCCCGTGCGCTCGGCCTTCCACGGCTGGTTCTACGCGCCGGGCGCCCGCATGTGACGGTCAGGTTGATCTCACCCGCTCCGTCCGGGCACTCCTACCGCGAGTTCGACGTCACGCCGCGGGCCTGCGGGGCGGCGCGGCAGTCCTACCGGCTCGTCCTGGACCGCACCACCGGCGTGGTCTACTTCTCGCCCAACCACTACGACGACTTCTACCGGATGTGACACCGTCCGGCACCCACGTCCGGCACCGGGAGGCCACCGATGACGCGTGACCTCCCGGTGCTGGTCGTCGACGGCACCTGGTTCGACGACCTCGACGGCTTCGCCCGCGAGGTGTCCCGCCTGCTGACCGGGTACACCTGGCGGGGCAACCTCGACGCGCTCAACGACGTGCTGCGCGGGGGCTACGGCACCCCCGACGGCGGCTGGGTGCTGCGGTGGGTCGCGTCCGACCGGTCCCGGGCCACGCTCGGGCACGCGGCGGCGGCCCGGCGGCTCGAACGGCTCCTGCTGTCGGTCCATGCGTCCAACCGCGCGGCGGTCGAGGCCCGGCTCGCGGCCGCACGCCGCGGCGAGGGGCCCACGCTGTTCGACGAGATCGTCGCCGTCGTGCGCGAGCACGGCCCGGGCGGCCGCGAGGCGGCGGACGGCGTCGTGCTCGAGCTGGCCTGACGTCTGCCCGCCGCCCGGCTGTCAGGCCGTGGGGGCGGCTGCCGGAGCGGCGGCCGGCGGCCGGGAACCCGGCGGGAGCAGGCCGTGGTCGGCGGTCAGCAGGTCCGCGTCGATCGCCATGGCCGTGTTCTTGCCCGCCGCGGCCGCCGCGACCACCGACGAGAGCGGCACCGGCGTGGCGGGGGTGTGGGCCACGTCCCCCGCCGCGTAGACGCCGGGGGCGCTCGTGCGGCCCAGCGCGTCCACCTCGATGCACCCCGATCCGAGCAGGCGCAGGCCGAGCTGCCCGGCGAACGGGGCCCGCTGCACCGGCGTGGTGCCGACCAGGACGCCACCCACCTCCTCGTCGGGCCCCTGGGCGAACGTCACGACGACGCCCGAGCCGTCGCCGGCGCGGCGCAGGCCGGTGACGGGCTCGGGCCGCACCGCCACGCGGGCCGCCTCCAGGATCTCTCGGTGCGCAGGCTCCAGCTCCCCGCCGTCGGTGGCGACCACGAGTCGGCTCGCCACCCGCTCCATGAGCAGCGCGAGCCGCGGCACCTGGGGGCCGCTGCCCAGGATCGCGACGGGCGTGTCGGCGTACTCGAACCCGTGGCAGTACGGGCAGTGCGCCACGAGCGTGCCGAACAGCTCGGCCAGCCCGGGGGTGGGCGGGAGCTCGTCCCGCAGGCCGGTGGCCAGCACGAGGG
This sequence comes from Promicromonospora thailandica, assembly GCF_024171955.1. Lineage (GTDB taxonomy): Bacteria > Actinomycetota > Actinomycetes > Actinomycetales > Cellulomonadaceae > Promicromonospora > Promicromonospora thailandica. The sequence goes on from NZ_JAMTCS010000015.1 coordinate 141,513, forward strand.
CACGCCCGGCGACGGTCGTGTCGTCGGCCAGGTGCACCGTGGCGCCGTCGTCCGGCGTCCGGTGCACGCGTGTGGCGCGCACGTCGCGGACCTCCACCGTGGCGTAGGCCGCCAGCTCGGCCCGCGCCTGTGCCCGGAACTGCGCCGGCGGGGTGCCGTCGCGGGTGATGACGTTGTGCACCGCGTCCGTCGAGCCGTTGCGGTACTCGCCCGAGTCGAGCAGCAGCACGCGGCGGCGCAGCCGGCCGAGCGTCATCGCGGCCTGCAGCCCGGCCGGGCCGCCGCCGATCACGACCACGTCGTACGGCACGGTAGGTGCGGGAGTGTCGGACACGGTTCCTCCTGGGGGCGTCATGAGATGAGATGCCGTTGCCGGCAGCCAGGAGCATGTGCCTTCATGTGGGCATGAAGGCAAGCATCGGCGAGACCGCCGCCCGGTTCGGGCTGGACACCCACGTGCTGCGGCACTGGGAGGAGATGGGCCTCCTGGAGCCCGAGCGCGACGAGTCCGGCTACCGGCGGTACGGCGAGCGGGAGGCGGTGCGGATCGGCCTCATCCTGTGCAACAAGGTCGCGGGCCTGAGCCTGGAGCAGGTCCGCACCGTGCTCGACTCCGACGTCCCCGACCGGCGACGGGAGCTCACCGCCCACGTGGCCGACCTCGACCGGCGCATCGCCGCGATGCTGCGCGCACGGTCCATGACCCTGCACGCCCTGGAGTGCGACGAGCACGACGTCGCCGCCTGCCCCCGGTTCCAGGAGCACCTGCAGGAGGTGCTGGACGGCGTCGCCGCCCGGTTCCGGCCGCTCGCACCGCCCGAGCACGTGCTGCCGGCCGACGCGGCCGCCGACCCGCTGCGCGTCGTCCCCGGCGCGCGCCAGGACGGCGACGCCGACCTGGACGCGTGGCTCGCGCTGCAGGCGGACGCCCACCTCGCGGAGGTCCCCCCGCCGCACTGACGTCGCAGCCCGAGGCGGCTCCGGTCACGGCTCGTACGGCGGCACCCCGGCGAGGATCCGCTCGTCGAGCGCTGTGTCGTACCGCTGCCTGGCCTCCAGCACCTGCTCGACGTACGACTCGGCCCAGGCCTGCAGGGCCAGCAGCGGCTCGTGCAGCGTGCGGCCCAGGGCGGTCAGCCGGTAGCGCGCGTGCCCGTCCGGCTCGCGCGCGTGCTCGACCATGCCGTCACGCTCCAGGGCGCGCAGCGTGTCGACCAGCACCTTCTTGGAGATCCCGCCCACGCCGTCGTGCAGCTGGGAGAACCGCAGCGGGGACTCGTGCAGCAGGATGACGATCATCGCCGTCCACTTGTTCGCGATGCGCGCGAGCGACTCGCGCGACGGGCAGCTCGGGGAGAAGACGGTCCACTCCCGCGGCGCCACGGCCCGGTCCTGGGTCACCTGGTCCTGGGTCACCTGCTCCTCGGTCACGTTGAGGTAACCGCCCTCTCTTCCGGATGCTGGGGCACACGCAGTCAACAGCTCGACGAACAGTTCGACGACAGGAGCAATGATGTCGGCACGTGACGTGATCGCGCGATACGGCGCGGCGATGGAGACGGGCGACCTGGCCGCCCTGCGGGCGGTGCTCGACGAGCGGGTGGTCTGGCACCAGCCCGGAGCCAACCAGCTCGCGGGCGACCATGTGGGACCGGACGCGGTCCTCGCCCACCTGGGACGGTTCATGGAGCTCAGCGGCGGCACGTTCGCCCTGCGCACCGAGTCGGTGGCGGACGCCGGGGCCCTCGTGGCCACGACCGTGCGCTTCACCGCGCGCCGGCCGGGCGCCACGGACCTGGACCAGCACGGCGTCGACGTGTTCCGGGTCGACGGCGACCGGATCGCGGAGGTGTGGCTCGTCAGCGAGGACCAGGCCGCCGAGGACCGGTTCTGGGGAGCCGCCTGATCCGGACGTCGTAGCAGGCCAGGGCGACACGCTCCGGGCGTGGGGTAGCGCCGGCACCCGGGGTAAACGCTAGGGTGCGGCCGGTATCCCCACGATTTCACCCTGGAGCATCGATGACCTTCGCCGATCGCATCACAGCCGCGAACGAGCTGATCTGGTCGATCCCCCTGATCGCCCTGTGCCTGCTCGCCGGCCTCTACTTCTCGTTCCGCACCGGATTCCTCCAGGTGCGGCACATCCCCGACATGCTGAACCAGCTCAAGAAGGGCGAGAAGTCGCAGGACGGCACGTCGTCCTTCCAGTCGCTCATGATGTCGCTGGCCGGGCGCGTGGGCATGGGCAACATCGGCGGCGTCGCCACGGCGATCGCCTTCGGCGGCCCCGGCGCGGTCTTCTGGATGTGGACGTCCGCGTTCCTCGGGGCCGCCACGTCGTTCGTCGAGTGCACCCTCGGCCAGATCTACAAGGAGAAGGACCCGGACACCGGTGAGTACCGCGGCGGCCCGGCGTACTACTTCGAGAAGGCGTACCGGCACAAGGCCAAGGGCCTGTCGCTGGGCTACGGCATCCTCTTCGCGTTCGTGACCATCCTCGCGATGAGCTTCTTCCTGCCCGGCGTGCAGGCCAACGGCATGGCCTCCGCGATCGACACCGCCTGGGGCGTGCCCACCTGGGTCACCGCGATCGGCCTGGTGATCCTGCTGGGCTTCATCGTCATCGGCGGCGTCAAGCGCATCGCGAACTTCGCCGTCGTGGTGGTGCCCGCGATGGCCCTGATCTACATCGCCATCGCGCTCGTCGTCCTCTTCCTCAACTTCAGCGACATCCCCCGCGTGTTCTCGCTGATCTTCGGCAGCGCCTTCGGCGCCCAGCCGGTGTTCGGCGCGATCCTGGGCCTCGCCGTGAAGTGGGGCGTGCAGCGCGGCATCTACTCCAACGAGGCGGGCCAGGGCACCGGGCCCCACGCCGCGGCCGCCGCCGAGGTCTCGCACCCGGCGAAGCAGGGCTTCGCCCAGTCGTTCGCGGTCTACGTCGACACGCTGTTCGTCTGCTCCGCGACGGCGTTCATCATCCTGTCGACCGGCATGTTCAACACCTTCGCGGGCGAGGCCTGGCCGGGTGAGCTGATCCACGCGGGCGAGGGCGGCCTGAGCACCGACGTCGAGCCCGGCCCGGGCTTCGTGCAGCAGGGCCTCGACTCGGTGTTCCCCGGCGCGGGCCCGTCGTTCATCGCCGTGGCGCTCGCGTTCTTCGCGTTCACCACGATCGTGGCGTACTACTACATGGCCGAGACGAACCTGAACTACCTCACGCGCAAGATGACCAACCGGCTCGCGGCGCGGGCCATCCAGCGGGCGCTGCAGGCGCTCGTGCTCGTCTCGGTGGCGTACGGCGCCGTCACCACCGCGGGTGCGGCGTGGGGCCTCGGCGACATCGGCGTCGGCTCGATGGCCTGGCTCAACATCGTCGGCATCCTGTTCCTCCAGGGCCCGGCCCTGAAGGCGCTCAAGGACTACCGCGCCCAGAAGAAGGCGGGCCTGGACCCGCAGTTCGACCCGCGCGCGCTCGGCATCGAGAACGCGACCTTCTGGGAGCTGCGCGCCGACAAGCAGCTCCAGTCCGGGCACGCCGGGCCCGCGGCGCAGGGCGAGCGCGGCTAGCGCACGCGCTCCCCGCCCACCCACACCCCCGCGACGCGCCGCGTCGCGGGGGTGTCCACGGCCGGGTCGCCGTCGACCAGGAGGAGGTCGGCACGGCGGCCCGGCTCGACGGCCCCGGTGGACAGTGCCGTCACACGCGGGAGTGGATCGTGACCACGTACCCGTCGGGGTCGCGGAACGAGAACTGCAGGCCGAACGGTCCCTCGAACGGCTCCTGGACGATCGGCACGCCCTGCGCCGCGAGCCGCGCGTGGACGCCCGCGGCGTCGGCGCTGTGGAACCACACCCCGATGCCGGCACCCGGGGCGGGGACGGCGTCGAGGTCGGTCCCGGGGAACGGGTCGCGGACGGCGAACGCTGCTCCCCCGGGCCCGGAGCTGAACACGGTCGCGGCGGGACCGGCGTCCGGCAGGCGCGTGAGCCCGACGCTCTCCTCGTAGAACCGTGCGGACGCCGCGCGGTCGCGGACCTGGAACGAGACGAAGTCCGGCCCGCTCGTCGTCGTCGTGGATGTCATGGGTGCTCCTCCGGTGCTCGCCTGCTTCAGTGTCAACAGCCTGACACTCAGCTCGGACCTGTGTCAAACTATTGACATGAGCGACGACGGCCCCACGCCCGCCGAGGGTCTGGCCCTGCTGATCAAGGAGACCCAGGCGGTGCTGCACCAGCGGATGGACGAGCGGCTGCGGCCGCTCGGGCTGAGCGTGCCGCAGTACGCCTGCCTCCAGACCCTGCGGACCCGGCCCGGCATCACGGGCTCGGAGCTGGCCCGCCGCGTGTTCGTGTCGCGGCAGTCGATGAACGTGCTGATCCAGGGCCTGGAGAAGCGCGGGCTCATCGAGCGCTCGGACCAGCCGGGGCCGCGGCGCGAGCGGGCGACCGTGCTCACGAGCGCCGCGCGCGACCTCCTCGACCAGGCCCAGGTGCGGGTGGGCGGGCTCGCGGAGTCGATGACCGGGGACCTCGCGACGGACGACGTCGCGCACCTGTCGGCGCTGCTCACGGCCTGCCGCGACGCGCTCCTGGCCGCGGCGCCGTCGAGCACACCGTCCGGCACATCGACCGGCACCGCCCGCTGACCGCAGCAGGTCCGAAGGTCAGGACCAGTCGCCCGCCGACGTCTCGAGGGCGTCCCGCCCGCGGTCGGTGAGCGGGATCGCCGCGAGCGACGTGAGGCCGATCGTCGTGAGGCTCGCCCGGGACACGCCCGCTCCGCCGAGCGCCGCCATGCCCTCGATCAGGGCCAGGAAGAAGGCGCCGAGGGCGTCGGCGTCCGCGGTGGCGTCGACCTCGCCGGCCCCCTGCGCGTCGGCGACGCACGCGGCGTAGTGCGCGGACATGTCGTCGAACGCCTTGAGCGCCGACGCCTGGACCTCGGCGTCGCGCGCGGACAGCTCCATGGCCGCCTTCACGAACAGCGGAGGCTGCGCCTGTGCCGAGCCGTAGGTGACGGCGACCTTCACGAGCTGCGCGCGGATGCGGCCGATCGGGCTGTCGGTGCCGTGGCGCACGGCCTCCACCGCGGCGACGGCGTCCTCGGTGTCGCTCAGGAAGGCGCGCATGAACAGCTCCTTCTTGCCGCCGAAGGCGTTGTAGAGGCTCTGCCGGCCGAGCCCTGTCGCGGCGACCAGGTCGTCCACCGAGGTGCCGGCATAGCCCGACTCGGCGAACACGCGGCCGGCCGAGGCGATGACCTCGGCCTCCTCGAACTTCCGCGGACGTGGCATCCCGGCTCCCACTCTCGTTCTACGACAGGTTTTTGACCGCAGAGTCCATAATGGACCAGGGTTCTTGACTGTTCAATCCATCACCGACCGGGCACGCCGCTCGTCGCGCCCCCGCCGCGCGCTGGGCGGCGGTCTGACGACGGCGGCCCCGGTCCCCTCCGCACGGGGGCCGGGGGCGTGCCGGTGTCAGGCGGCCGGCCGGGTCCGGCGCCAGATCACCGCGGTGACGACCGCCAGCAGCACGACGGGGATCACGTAGACGACCGAGCCGACACCCGCACTGCGGTCCGCGGACGCCCCGAGGTCCGTGTGCAGCACCGCCAGCAGCAGCAGCGCGAACACGTTGTTCGCCGCGTGCAGCACCACGGTCGTCTCGAGGCCCCCGGTGCGCCACGTGATGAGCGCGAACGCCGCGCCGACCGCCAGGTACTGGACGTTGATCCAGACGTCCGTGGACAGGTGGATCGCCGCGAACAGCACCGTCGAGACCACGACGCCCAGGACGAGCGCCGAACGGCGCCCGCGTCCCCAGCTCGCGGCGACGCGGAAGACGAGCCCGCGGTAGCCGTACTCCTCCCCCGCGCTCTGCAGCGGCACGACGAGCACCGAGACCAGGAACATGAGCAGCAGGTCGGCGGTGGACCAGGTGCCGACCGCGGACGGCTCCAGCACGGCGAGCACCGTCATCCAGACCGCCCACAGCGGGCCCAGGAAGAGCACCGCCCGGCCGAGCACGGCGGGCCGGAAGGCCGCGGCCACCGAGTGGAGGCTGCTGCCGCGCACGCCGTACAGCCAGCGCTGGATGAGCATGCTCCAGGGGATGAGCAGCGCCGAGGAGGCGTACGCGAAGGCCATCACGGTCGGCGTCAGCTGCCGGTCGCCGGAGCCGGCGCCCTCGCGGCCGACCAGGACGTCGACCTGGGCGCCGAGCTGGGCCGCGGCGGCGCCGAACCCCAGCAGGCCGGCGTTCAGCAGCACGATCGCGAGGATGCCCCGGCCGATGCGCCGCTTCTCGCCCGCGAGCGCCAGGTGGTACGGGGTGTCCGCGCCGGGCAGGGCGGGCGCGGTCCGCGCGGCTGCGGCGCTCATCGCACGACGCCGATCACGCCGGTCACGATCAGGGCGGTGAGGGTGGTCCAGGCGACGATCGCGACGGCCTGCCAGACGAGGATCCGGGCCTTGCCGACGCCGGACGCGGCGAGCATGGTGGCCGTGAAGTGGGTGGGGAGCAGGAGCGGGCCGAGCAGGCTCACCCCGGGGACGCCGTAGCGCTCGTACGCGCGCTGGAACTTGGCACGGCGCACCGCGGTGCGGTCGTCCGGCACGTCGGTGCGGCCGGACGCGCCGGTCCGGCCGTTCGCCCGGCTGACGACGGCGGCGCGGGCGCCGGAGCCGAGCAGCACGAGCCCCGCGACGACGAGGAAGTTGCCGGCCATCGCGGCGACGGCGGCGACGACGGGGTGGATGCCGGCGATGATGCCGATCGCCACGCCGCCCTCGCCCTCGACGAAGGGGATGGCGCCGGCGACGGCGACGATCAGCGGCTGGACGATCTCGGGTACGCGGCCGACGAGGTCCTGGAGAAGTTCGACGAGGTCCATGGTGTGCTCCTGGGGTGGGTGTGCCGGGGTTGTTCTCGGCGCTGACCCCAGTCCACTCCGCGGGCGGGCCGCCCAGAAGTGCCGTCCTGTCACCGGCGCACGGGTCGTTCGCATCCCGGGCCGTGACATCTGTCATGCCCGTAACCTGGGCGGATGAGCAGCAGGCGCCCGTCCGCAGCCGCCGAGCCGGCGGCGACCGACCGTGGCGCGCTGCGGCTGAGCCGGAGCATCAGCGCGACCTGGTGGTACGTCGTGCTGGCGGTCGTGAGCTTCCAGCTCTTCGTCGTGCTGCTCGTGGTGGACATCCTCGTCCGCGCCGGCGCGGGGACGGGCGCGGTCGCCGTCGTCGGCCTGACGGGGCTGCTGTGGTGGCTCGCGACGATGCCGGCGCTGCGCGAGTACCGCCGTCGGCCGGCGGACGCGCCGCTGCTGGTGCGGCGCCACCTCCTCGTGCCGCTGCTGGTGTCGGTGGCGTACGGCGTGGTGGCCGGGCTGGAGACGTGGACGTGGGTGCTGGCGGTGCTGCCCCTGATGCAGTCACTGATGCTCCTGAACTGGCCGCCGGGGGTGCGGCTCCGGCTGGTGCTGCTGGTGACCGGCCTGCTCGTGGCGCTGGCGGTCATCGATCTGAACACCACGCTCGCGGGCTCGCGCGAGGACGCCTGGTACCAGCTCACGTTCCTCGGCGCGTCCCTGCCGGCCATCACCGTGTCGTCGCTGTGGTGGTGGGACGTGCTCGTCACGCTGGACCGAGCCCGCGCGTCGGAGGCGCGGCTCGCGGCCACGCAGGAGCGGCTGCGGCTCGCCACCGACGTGCACGACCTGCAGGGCCACCACCTGCAGGTGGTCGCGCTGCAGCTCGAGCTCGCCGAGCGGCTCATGCCGCGGGACCCGGCGGCCGGCATGGAGCAGCTGCGGGCGGCACGGGCCAGCGTGGACGACGCACGCCAGGGCACGCGGGACCTGGCGACCCGGTTCCGTTCGGTACCGCTGCGGGACGAGCTCGCCAACGCGGTGGACCTGCTGCGCGCGGCCGGCACCCGGGTCGAGTCGGTGGTGGACCCGGACGCGTCGCTGGCGCCCGCGCAGGCGCTCGGCCCCGTCATCCGGGAGACCACGACGAACGTGCTGCGGCACGGCGGCGGTCGGTGGGCCCGGCTCTCGCTGACACGGTCGGGCGGCTCGTGGCGGTACGAGATCGCGAACGACGTCGCGGGGGCCGCCGGCCCGGTGACGGCCGGGGGCGGCGCCGGGCTCGAGGGCCTCGCGCGGCGCGCGGAGGAGGCCGGCGGGGACCTGGTCTCCCGGCGTGAGGGTGAGACGTTCACAGTGGTGGTCACGGTGCCGGACCGGCCGGACGCGGTGGCTGAGGAAGGGAAGGTCGGATGATCCGGGTGCTGCTGGCCGACGACGAGGGGATGATCCGGTCGGCGCTGGCCGCGCTCCTGCGGCTCGAGCCGGACATCGAGGTCGTCGCGGAGTGCGCGGACGGGACGGAGGCCGTGGCCGTGGCGCAGCGTCTGACGCCGGACGTGTGCGTGCTGGACCTCGAGATGCCGGGGCTCGACGGGGTGCAGGTCACCGAGCGGCTGAACCGCACCGTGGCCACGCGGTGCGTGATCGTCACCCGGCACGCGCGGCCGGGGGTGCTGCGGCGCGCGCTCGCGTCGGGTGCGGCGGGCTTCCTGCCCAAGTCACGCTCGGCCGACGAGGTCGCGGCCGTGATCCGCCGCGTCGCGAGCGGCGGGCGGTACGTCGACCCGGAGGTCGCGGCCGACGCCCTGAGCGACGAGCGCCCCCCGCTGACCGACCGTGAGCTCGACGTGCTGCGCGCGGGCCGGCACGGCGAGACCACGGGCCAGATCGCCCGCACGCTGTCGCTGGCCCCCGGCACGGTGCGCAACCACGTGTCGGCGGTGCTGGGCAAGCTCCAGGTCGGCACGCGCCAGCAGGCGGTGCTGCTGGCGGAGGAGCGCGGCTGGATCTAGGTCCCACCGGCCTCGCGGGCTCTCCGCACGGCGGCGTTCTTCGGCGGTGCCCGTCACGGGCGGCTGAGCACGAGCGACACGTTCTGGCCGCCGAACCCGAACGAGTTGCTCAGCACCGCCCCCTGCAGCTCGTCGCGCCGCTCGACGACGACGTCCAGGCCGATCTCCGGGTCCAGCTGCGTCCCGGCGAGGTTGCGCGTGGGCGGGACCACGCCGTGCGCGACCGAGAGGATCGCGACCACCGCCTCGATCGCCCCCGCCGCGCCGAACAGGTGGCCCAGGCTCGCCTTGGGCGCCGTCACGGTGGCCCGCCCGAAGAGCTCCCGGATCGCGCGCGCCTCGCCGGCGTCACCCACCGGGGTGCCCGTGGCGTGCGCGTTCACGTGGGCGACGCTGCCGGGCGCCAGGCCCGCCTGCGCCAGCGCCTTGCGCATGGCCGAGATCTGGCCTACCCCGTCGGGCGCGGGCGCGGTGATGTGGTGCGCGTCCGAGCTGATCCCCGCGCCGGCCAGCACGGCGTGGACGCGCGCGCCGCGCGCCCGGGCGTGCTCCGCGCTCTCCAGGACGACGACGGCCGCCCCCTCCGCCAGGACGAAGCCGCTGCGGTCGGCCGCGAACGGGCGTGAGGCCGACTCCGGGTCGCCGTCGTGGTGCGACAGGGCGCGCGCCTGGGCGAACCCGGCCACGGTGATCGGCGTGATCGCGGCGTCCGTGCCGCCCGCGATGACGACGTCGGCCTCGCCCGACCGGATCAGGCGCGCCCCGAGGGCCAGGGCCTCCGCGCCGGACGAGCAGGCCGACACGGGCGTGAACACGCCGCCCCGCGCCCCGTACTCGATGCTGACCACGGCCGCGGCGGCGTTCGGCATGAGCATGGGGACGGTCCGCGGGGAGACCCGCCGCAGACCGGCCGCCTCGAGCGCGTCGTCCTCCCCCAGCAGGGTCTGCACGCCGCCGATGCCCGTACCGATCGAGGTCACGAGCCGTTCCGGGTCGACCTCTGGCGAACCGGCATCGGCCCACGCCTCGTGCGCGGCCACCAAGGCCGCCTGCTGGGACCGGTCGAGCCGCTTGGCCTGAACCGTCGGCAGCCTGGTCGCCGGGTCCACCGCCATGACGCCGGCCGTCACGGGCGGCAGGTCCACCTCCGTCCGCCCGCCCAGCGCGTCCGCGCGCAGCCCCGACCGGCCGGCCAGCAGCGCCTCCCACGTCGTGGCGACGTCGCCGCCCAGCGGCGTGACCGCGCCGAGCCCGGTGACGACGACCTCGGTCCGCTCGCGCTCCATGGTGAACCTCCCGACTTGTATGTCATACAACGACGAGGTCCATTTGTATCACATACAATTTGCGTCATGGAGAACCGCCAGGCCGGCACGCGGACCACGCAGGGACGCGGGGACGCCACGCGCCACCGCATCCTGGAGGCGACCGCCCGGCTCTGCGTCGAGCGGCAGGGCGGCGACCTCAGCGTGGCCGAGATCGCGCGCACCGCCGGCGTCTTCCCGAACCAGGTCACATACCACTTCGGGTCCAAGGACTCGCTACTCGTGCACGCGGCCTTCCTCGCGCTGCTGCACGACGCCGAGCGCCTGGAGAAGCTCGGCGCCCAGGCGACCGACGCCGCGGCCTTCCGGCGCGGCATCGCCCGGGTGGTGCTGACGCTCCCGTCCCTGCCCGCCGTCGCGCGGGCGCTCGCCGCGGGGATCTCCCGGCCGGACCTCGCCCCGGTCGTCGACCGGCACCTGCAGCTGCTGTTCCGCCAGTCGGAGCGCTACGTCCGGCGCCTCGCGGACGGCCGGGGCTGGGCCACGGGCCGTCCGCCCCACGTCGAGGTGCGCACCTTCTGGAGCACCGCCCTGGGTGCGATGCTGCTCGCCCGGGCAGGCGTCGGCGGCACACCGGCGGACCTCGACCTGGCGAGCACGCTCACCCTGCACGAGTGAGGCGCGGACCCCGTTACAGCGGGCGTCCGCCCGTCACCCCGATGCGGTCGCCGGTGATGTAGCTCGACTCCTGCGACGCGAAGAACACGTACGCCGGTGCCAGCTCCGCCGGCTGGCCGGGCCGGCCCAGCGGCGTGTCGCCGCCGAACTGCTCGACCTTCTCCTCCGGCATGGTCGCCGGGATCAGCGGCGTCCAGATCGGGCCCGGCGCCACGGCGTTGACGCGGATGCCCTCCGGCGCCAGCTGCTGCGCGAGGCCCTTGGTGAAGTTGAGGATCGCGGCCTTGGTCGTGGCGTAGTCGAGCAGCTGCGGGCTCGGCTCGAACGCCTGCACCGAGGTGGTGTTGATGACGGCGCCGCCCCGGGGCAGGTGGCCGAGCGCGGCCTTCGTGATCCAGAACAGCGCGTACACGTTGGTCCTCAGCACCCGGTCGAGCTGCTCCGTGCTGATCCCGCGCAGCCCGTCGTCCTGCGACATCTGGTAGGCGGCGTTGTTCACGAGGATGTCCAGGCCGCCGAGCCCGTCCACCGCGTCGGCGACGAGCCGGCGGCAGAACTCCTCGTCGCGGATGTCGCCCGGCAGCAGCACCGCGGTGCGGCCGGCCTTCTCGACCCAGTCCGCCGTCGTCCGGGCGTCCGGCTCCTCCTCCGGGAGGTAGGAGATCGCGACGTCCGCGCCCTCGCGCGCGAACGCGATCGCGACGGCGCGCCCGATGCCGGAGTCACCGCCCGTGATCAGGGCCCGCTTCCCGTCGAGACGGCCCGAGCCGCGGTAGCTCTCCTCCCCGTGGTCCGGCTCCTGCGACATCTGACCGGTGCGCCCGGGCGGCTGCAGGTCGTCCGCCGGCTGCTCCGGGCGGGGGTGCTGGGTGGTGGGGTCCTGCGGGGTGGTCTGGTCCGACATGTGCGCTCCCGGGTCGTCGATTCAGCGGCACGTCCAGCATGGGCAGGCCGCCGCCCACTCGCACCGGCTGACCGGCCTGTGGCGAGCGCCACGTCGTCCAGGGGATGCATTTAGCATAGCATTGCGTTGTCATGCTAAACGGATCCACCGAAAGGAACACCCCGATGTCCGTCACACTGGTCCACCCCGAGCAGGTCCACCGCGTCGACGTCCACCACCAGGTGGCCGACACCCAGGGCTCCCGCACCGTCTACCTGGCCGGTCAGGTCTCCTGGGACACCGAGGGCAACCTCGTCGGCGCGGGCGACCTCGCCGCCCAGGCCGAGAAGGCCTACCTGAACATCGCCGCCGCGCTCGACGCGGTCGGCGCCACGATGGCCGACCTCGCCAAGGTCACGGTCTACGTCGTCGACCTCGACGCCGAGAAGGCCGAGCAGTTCGTCGTCGGCCGGGAGCGGGCGGCGGCAAAGCTGGGCGTCGAGCTCCAGCAGCCCAGCACGTGGATCGGCGTCACGGCGCTCGCCGCGCCGGGCTACCTCGTGGAGGTCGATGCCGTGGCGGTGCTGCCCTGAGGCGGGCGCAGCGCCACCCAGCCGGCCTCGACCGAGCGCCGGCACACCGCGGGGTCGTCGCCGGCGGCGACGATCACCGCGGTGAGCAGGGGGATGCCCGAGGCGAGCGTGCGCCGCGAGGCCACCCGGCTCACCACCAGCGAGACGATGCCGTGGCAGACCGTCCAGACCTCGCGCGCGAGGCGGTCCGGGTCCACGTCCTGCGCGACCCGGCCCCGGTCCCGGCACCGCCCCGCGGCCCGCACCATGTAGTCCAGGGTCGCCTCGGCGGCGTCGACGTCCTCGAGGTCGACCGTGCCGTCGAACATGACGCGGTAGAGGTCGGGATGCTCGAGCGCGTTGACCGCGTAGGCGGCGGCCACGGCCACGAGCTCCTCGACGGGGTCGTCCGGGACGTCGAGGGCCGCCAGCCGCGCGGCGAGCCGGGTGAAGCCCTCCTGGCGCAGCGCGCGCCACACGCCGTCCATGCCGCCGAAATAGGTGTAGACCGCCATGGTCGACACCCCGGTGCCCTCGACGAGCGACCGCAGCGTGATGGGCTCGCGCTCGCGGAGCATGCGTGCCGCCCGTTCCAGCAGCTGCGTGCGCACCGCAGGATCCTTCTGCCTCGCCATGGCCCGCATTCTATAGCGTCGCCATGAAAACCCGCGCACCGCTGCGGTTGACCGTGTCCTTGGCACACGGGGTGGAGTGAGGGCCTCGGAACCGGGAGACCCACGACCGAGCCACCCACGACCCCACGACGAGGAGCACGACATGGACGGACGCACGAGAGCCAGGATCGGACTGGCCCTGACCACGGCGGTCGGCGTCGCCGCGGCCCTGCTCGCCACGCCGGCGGCCGGGGACGACGCCGGGCCCACGCCAGACCCCACCGGTGTCGCCTGGGCGCCGTGCCCGCCCGACCTGCTGGTCACGACACCGCTGGAGTGCGGCACGGTCACGGTGCCGCTGGACTACGACGAGCCCGCCGGCGCCCAGATCGAGATCTGGGTCTCCCGCCTGGCCGCCGCCGACCCCGAGGAACGGCAGGGCGTGCTGCTGACCAACCCTGGCGGCCCGGGTCACTCCGGCCTGAGCCAGCCCGCCGACCTCGCCACGCGTGGCATCGCCACCAGCGTCCTGGACGCCTACGACGTGATCGGCATGGACCCCCGCGGCGTGGGCCGCTCCGCGCCCGTGAGCTGCGGCTTCACGTCCGACCAGGAGTACTGGGGCAACGTGCCGCCCTTCGCGCCGGACGCGGCGGCCGTCGCGCGGCACGCCGAGGTCTCGAAGGGGGTCGCCGCCCAGTGCGCCGACCAGGACGACGAAGGCCACCTGGCGCACATCAGCACGGCGAACGCCGCGCGTGACATGGACCGGATCCGCGTGGCGCTCGGCGAGGAGAAGATCAGCTACTTCGGCGCGTCCTACGGCACCGCCCTCGGGGCCGCGTACGCCACCCTGTTCCCCGAGCGCACCGACCGCGTCGTCCTGGACAGCAACCTGGGCGGCCCCGCGCTGGACCGTGACGCGCAGCGCCGCTTCGCCCCGGGCCTGGAGGACCGGTTCGGCGACTTCGCACGCTGGGCCGCGCAACGGCACCCGACCTACGGGCTGGGCCGCACACCCCGCGAGGTCCGCGCCAACTTCGTCGCGCTCGCCGAGCGGCTCGACCGCAGCCCGGTCGCCGGGATCGACGGCGCCACCTTCCGGTTCTTCATGTTCTCCGCGACCTACGCGGACAGCTCCTTCACCATGATCGCGCCGCTGTGGCAGTCCCTGGCCGACGGCGACGCACGGGCCGCCGCCCGCAACGCCGCCACCCTGGAGACGGCCCGGCCGGAGCAGGCCCGCGCGGGCAGCCCCGTGCCCCACGACAACACCCTGTCGGCCTACCTCGCCTACGTGTGCAACGACACCGACTGGCCGGAGGACGTCGCGACCTACCAGCGCGACGTGGCCGCGGACCGCGCGCGGTACCCCCTGTACGGCGGAGCGGCCGCGAACATCAACCCGTGCGCCTTCTGGGCCGACCCCGCCGAGGCTCCCCTGGTGATCGACGACGAGGGCCCGCGCAACGTGCTCGTCCTGCAGAACCTGCGGGACCCGGGCACCCCGCACCGGGGCGGCGAGCTCGCCCGGGCGGCCTTCGGCGACCGCGCGCGGCTGGTCAGCGTGGACGCCGGCGGGCACGGCGTCTACGTCTACGGGGGTAACGCGTGCGCCCAGAACACGGCCACGACGTTCCTCCTGACCGGCGCGCTCCCCCGTACCGACGTCCGGTGCCGCGCCGACGCTTGAGCCTGCCCCGGGGGCAGGGTGTCTGCTGCTGAGAGCACCATCGAACTGCCCTGAGAGGACATGTCATGCACGCACCGGGTTCTGACGACGCGGCCGAGACCACCTGGCACCCGACCCAGCCACCGACCCAGACGCCGGCACAGCAGGCGGCGGCGCAGCCGGAGCACGTCCGGCCGCGTCGTGGGCCGGGGGTGTCCGTCGACGACACCCGGCCCTTCGGCGCGCACCTGCGGATGAGCTGGTGGAAGCCGCTCGTCGTCATCCTGGTGCCGCCGCTGGTGATGGTCGTGCTGCAGTTCCTGCTGTACCAGCTCGTCGCCGTCCTCGAGGGGAGCGACGACCCGCTGGCGCCGACGTTCACGCCCCTGAAGCTCCTGGCCGTGAACGTGAGCATCGGGACGTCGGGCCTGGTGGCCGTGCTGCTCGTGGTCTGGCTCGCGCGGGCGCCCTGGCGCAGCCTGATGAGCAACCCGCGCGCGCTGGACCGGCGGCGGCTCGGCGGCTACCTGCTCGGCGCCGCCGTGCTGGTGGCCGCCGGCATCGGCGTCGTCGCGCTGGTCGCGCCCGAGGCGCCCGGCTGGACCTCGTTCGGGGTCACCGGCACGACGGTGGTCTTCCTGCTGATCGTGCTGGTCAGCACCCCCGTCCAGTCCGCGGGCGAG
Source organism: Promicromonospora thailandica (assembly GCF_024171955.1). GTDB lineage: Bacteria > Actinomycetota > Actinomycetes > Actinomycetales > Cellulomonadaceae > Promicromonospora > Promicromonospora thailandica. Next base: position 156,763 of record NZ_JAMTCS010000015.1, read on the forward strand.
GAGCTCATGTTCCGCGCCACCGCGCTGCCCGCCGCCGCCTCGTGGGTCCGGGGCAGCACCCGGGCCGCGCTGGTGGTGGGGCTCGTGGTCTCGAGCCTCGCCTTCGCCGCAGTCCACGGTTCCACCGACCCGTGGCTGTTCGGCTACTACACCTTCATCGCGGTCTCCACCGGCCTGATGGCGGTCGTCAGCGGCGGCATCGAGGCCCCGGTCGCGTTCCACGTGGCCAACAACGTGCTGTTCTCCGTCGTCAACACCGTCATGACGGGCGGCGACGGCTTCACCATCGACCGGGCCAACGACACCGGCGACGCGTCCCTGCTGATCCTCGCCGCGGTCAACGTCGCGATGATCGTCCTCGTGTGGCTCCGCGAGCGGCGCGTCCGCGCCGTTCGCTAGCGTGGACGCGCGGCACCGTACGAGACGAGGAACCCGATGTCCTGGAGCACCCGCGAGATCGCCGAGCTCGCCGGCACCACGGTGAAGTCCGTGCGCTACTACCACGCGATCGGCCTGCTGGAGGAGCCCGACCGGTCGCTCAACGGGTACAAGCACTACGAGGTCGAGCACCTGACGCGGCTGCTGCAGATCCGGCGGCTCGTCGGGCTCGGCGTACCGCTCGCGCAGATCGCGCGGCTCGGTGACCAGGACGGCGACGGCGTGGCCGCGATCTTCCGGAGGGTCGACGCCGAGCTGGAGGCGACCGTCGAGCGCCTGCAGGACATCCGGCGCGAGCTGGCCGTGCTGTCCCGGCCGGGCGCGCCGACTGACGTCCCGGCGGGCTTCAGCGCCGTCGCCGACGCGCTGCGCGGCAACGACCGCAAGCTCCTGACCATCTACGCCCAGCTCTTCTCGGACGAGTCGATGGAGGCTGTGCGCGAGCTCCTGGAGTCCGACCCGAACCCCGAGCTCGACGAGGCGTTCCGGGACCTGCCCGAGGACGCCGACGAGGCGACCCGGGCGGCGCTCGCCGAGCGCCTGTCCCGCGTCGTGTCCCTGCCGGGGACGGGCCAGGGCGTCGAGCTGGTGCCCAAGGCGGGCAGCCCGCGCCAGACCGCGGCGGCCCGGAGCACGGTCGCGCACGCGCTCGAGGCGCTCTACAACCCGGCGCAGCTCGACGTGCTGCGCCGGGCCCGCCAGGTGGCCGCCGCACGCGCCGGGGCCGACGGGCCCGGCGCCGGGCCGGACCCGGAGCCGCCGGGTCAGTAGGCGTACCGGCGCACGCGCTCCGGGCGGACGACGACGCGCAGCAGCTCGCCGGACAGGATCTCGGCGAGGTCGGCGGCCCGTGCGGGGTCGCTCAGGTCCCAGTACCGTGCCGCCAGGCGGGACGCGAGGTCGTGCGCGCCGTCGTCCTCCACCGTGACCGGGCCGGACACGGAGACCCAGCGTTCCCGCTCCCCCACCGGCGCCGCGACCACGAGCGAGGCCCGCGGGTCGCGCTCGAGGCGCCGCACCTTGAGGGAGCCCGCCTCCGTGAAGAGCTGGACGGTGCCCTCGGGGGTGACCTCGAACCAGACGGGCCGGGGCTCGGGCGGCTGCGTCGCGCCGGCCACGGTGAGGAACCCGTACAGCGGCCGGGCCAGGAGCTCGAGGTCGTCAGGTGTCAGCAGGCCGGTGTCGGTGCTCATGCGTCGATTCAACGGCACGCCGAGGGCGGGTTCAACCGTGGGGTGAACCTGCGCCGCTGCCGCGGCTCGCGCCCGCATAGGATCCAGAGGTGACCGAGCACCCCGCGCCGAGGGCCGCGCCCCCGGGGCGGCACGAGGAGACCGCCCTGGTCCTGCGCGACCTCGCCTGGACGGTGCACCGCCGCGGCCTGTACCCGCCCGGCCGCCCGGGGCTGCCGGTCACCGAGCTCGCGGTGCTCACGCTGGTCCGCGAGCACCCCGGGCTGTCGGTCGGCGAGGTCACGCGCCGGCTCGGGCTGCAGCAGCCGAACACCAGCGCGGCCGTGCGCACCCTCGTCGAGCGCGGCCTGGTACGCCGCGAGGCCGGCACGGTCGACCGCCGCGTGACGCTGCTGCACCCGACCGACGCCGCGCAGGCCGAGCACGAGGCGCTCGCCGAGGTCTGGGCCGGTCCGGTGCGCGACGCGCTGCGGGCCCTCGACCCGGAGCAGGCCGCCGCGATCGCCGCGGCGGCCGACGCCCTGCGCGCCCTGGAGCAGCACATCCGGACCGACACGGGCCCGGCCTGACCCACGAGTCGGCGCCGCGGCGCCGCGGTGCCCCGCCGATCCTCTTCGAGACCGAGGTTGCTTCGCTCTGAGGCGCTCCACAGCGAAGCAACCTCGGTCTCGAAGGTGAACTTCGGCGGCCGACGGCCCGTCGCTCACCTGCGTCGTTGACAGCGCCCCTGCTGGCGCCTACTTTATCGATCCAACAACTTTATCGATAAAGTTGTCACGGACAGGGAACTCGAGGAAGAGCAGCTGTGAACGACCGACTAGCGGCCGGACGCGTGTGCGAGCGTGGACTCGCGCACCACGACCCGCGCCGACATGACCGACTCCACCGCGTCAGCGACCGGGCCACCGGCGTCACGCTCCTCGACGCGCCGCAGCAGCAGGTCCATGATGCGCTCGGCCATCGTGTCGTTGTCGGGGTCGACGGTGGTCAGGCGCGGCACCAGGTACTCGCTCTCCGCGTCGTTGTCGAAGCCGACCACCTGCACGTCGTCCGGCACGCGCAGGCCGATGTCGGCGAGCGCCCGCAGCGCGCCCATCGCCGCGGCGTCGGTCAGGGCGAACGCGCCGTCGAACGCGACGCCCGCGCCGTGCAGGCGCATCACCGCCTCGTAGCCGTCCTTCGTGGTGAAGCTCGCGGCGTCCACGACGAGGCGCTCGTCGACCGGCACGCCGGCCACCGCGTGCGCGTTCCGATAGCCGCGGGTGCGCAGCGTGGCCATGGAGTCGACGCCGCCGTCGGGGCGTCCGCCGATGAGCGCGATGCGCCGGGCGCCACGCTCCAGCAGGTGGGTCGTGGCGAGCGCCGCGCCGCCCACGTTGTCCATCATCACGTGGTCGAACTCGCCGGCCAGCCGCCGCTCCCCCAGCAGCACGGCGGGCACCTCCAGCCCGGCACGGTGCAGGTCCTGGGTACCGATCTGCACGGGGCTGAACACCAGCCCGGCGTAGGGCCGCACCCGCTGCGGCGTGACGGCGGCGAGCTCCCCCTCCCGGCTCGCGCCGGTGCGCTCGATGATCACGTGGTAGCCGTGCGTGCGGGCGAGCGTGTCGAGCCGGGCGGCGAGGTGCGCGTAGTACGGCCCGTCCAGGTGCGGCACCAGCAGGCCGATCGCCTCGCTGCGCCCGGCCCGCAGCTGCCGTGCCGTCGGGTTCACGCGGTAGCCCAGCCGGGCCACCGCCTCGAGCACACGGGCCCGCGTGTCCTCGCTCGCCCCCGGCCGTCCGTTGATGACGTTCGACACGGTCATCTTCGAGACGCCGGCCTCGAGGGCCACGTCGCTCATCTTCACCACGCCCAACATCATGACACCCCGCGCGCGGCCGCCCCGTCGGCCGGGCCCGTGGCCAACCCCTGGCTCTGATCGAGGAGGATCCGGACCGCCGTGAGACAGCTGCTGTATTCCAAGAGGCTCGCGCCCTATCTGTTCATCCTGCCCTTCCTGGTGACCCTGGCGGTCTTCTGGGTCGTGCCGCTGAGCCGCTCGTTCGTGATGAGCACCCAGGAGGTGCTCTACGGTCAGGCGACCTTCATCGGGCTGGCCAACTACGAGCGCCTGTGGGGGGACCGCATCTTCTGGCAGGCGCTGTTCAACAGCGTCCGCTACATGGTCCTCACGCTGGTGCTGCTCATCCCGATCCCGCTCGCGCTCGCCGCGCTGGTCAACTCGAGCATCGGCAGCGCCCGGATCAAGGGCTTCTTCAAGGCGTCGATGTTCGTGCCCGCGCTGACGTCCGTCGTCGTGGCGGGCATCGTGTTCCGGCTCATCTTCGCGGAGTCCGACTCCGCGATGATGAACCAGGTCGCCGAGTTCTTCGGCTTCGGCCCGGTGCGCTGGCTGCGCGGCGACCTCACCGGCCTGGCCGCGCTGCTCGCCATCGCGCTGTGGCGGTGGACGGGCGTCAACATGATGTACTTCCTGGCCGGCATGCAGGCCATCCCCTCGGAGTACTACGAGGCGGCGTCGATCGACGGCGCGGGCAAGGTCCGCCAGTTCTTCCACATCACGCTGCCCAACCTGCGGCCGACGATCGTCTACGTCGTCACCATCAGCGTGTACGGCGGCCTGGCGATGTTCCTCGAGAGCTTCATGCTCTACGCCGGCAACAACTCCCCCAACAACCAGGGCCTGACGGTCGTCGGCTACCTCTACCGCAAGGGCATCGAGGAGAACGACCTCGGCTTCGCGTCCGCCGTCGGTGTGGTGCTGCTCGTCCTGGTCATGGCGATCAACGTCTCCTACCTGACCGCCAGCGGCACGTTCAAGAAGGAGGCCGCGTGATGGCTGTCCAGCAGACCACGACCCCGCAGCCCGCAGCCCCCACGGCAGCCACCCGGCAGGCGGCCCGCCGCCGCGTCGGGCCGTCCACGGCGGCCTGGGTCCAGAGCGGCTTCCTCGTCGTCATCGCGCTCATCTCGCTCGTGCCGCTCCTGGCGATCTTCGTGGGCACGTTCCAGGACGGCAACGAGCTGATCCGCCGGGGCATGACGTTCGACGTCGACCCCACGTCCCTGAGCCTCGACAACTACGTGCTGCTGTTCACGGACTCCGGACCGTACTTCCGGTGGTTCCTCAACACGCTGCTGCTCACGGTCGCCCAGGTGGCGGGCACGCTCCTGGTGAGCGCGTTCGTGGCCTACGGGTTCGCGATGTACGAGTTCCGCACCAAGACGCTGTGGTTCATCGTCGTGCTGCTCGTCATGACCGTGCCCTTCGAGATGCTCATGCTGCCCCTGTACGTGCAGGTCAACGACATGGGCCTGGCCGACACGTACGCGGTGATCGTGCTGCCGTTCCTCGCGGCGCCGGTGACCATCTTCTTCTTCCGGCAGTACTTCCTCGGCATCCCCAAGGAGATCCTCGAGGCGGGGCGGGTCGACGGCGTCAGCGAGTTCGGCATCTTCTTCCGGCTCGTGCTGCCGATCGCCAAGCCCGCGCTGGCGGCCATGGCGATCCTCAACGGGATGCTCTGCTGGAACAACTTCCTGTGGCCGCTGCTGGTGCTGCGCAGCCCCGAGAAGTTCACGCTCCCGATCGGCCTGAACACGCTGCTCACGCCGTACGGCAACAACTACGAGCTGCTCATCATCGGGGCGTTCTTCTCCCTGATCCCGGTGCTCATCCTCTTCCTTGCCTTCCAGCGGTTCTTCATCGAGGGAATCACCGCCGGAGCGGTCAAGGGCTGAAGTCCCCCACACACCCGAAAAAACACGAACGGAGAAACAGATGACCAGGCTACGGACAGTGACGTCCACCCTCGTCGCCGCCCTCGCGGTGACGGCGCTCACCGCCTGCGGCGGCGGCGAGCCGGAGGCGCCGGCCAAGAACGCCGACGGCTCGACCACGCTCGACATGTGGACGTTCGCCGACGTGCACGCGGCGTACTACGAGGAGATGGCCGAGAAGTGGAACGAGGCCAACCCCGACCAGGAGATCAAGCTCGAGGTCACGGTCTACCCGTACCAGGACATGCACAACAAGCTGCAGCTCGCCGTGAACTCCGGCGAGGGCCTGCCGGACGTCGTGGACATCGAGGTCAACAAGTTCGCCAACTTCGTCAAGGGTGAGAACCCGCCGCTGATGGACCTCACCGAGGCCGCGGCGCCGTACGCCGACGACGTCGTCCAGGCCCGCCTGGACCTGTACAGCAAGGACGGCACGGTCTACGGGTTCCCGACCCACGTCGGCGCGTTCACCAGCTTCTACAACACCGAGCTGCTCGAGGACGCGGGCATCGACTACACGACCATCAAGACCTGGGACGACTTCCAGGAGGCCGGCGAGAAGTACAACAAGGAGACCGGCAAGGCGTTCGGTGTGGCCAGCACCGGCGTCTTCTTCCTCGAGCCGCTCATCACGGCCCAGCTCGGCGGCCAGTACATCGGCGACGACGGCACCGTGCAGGTGAACAGCCCCGAGGTCGTCGAGACGCTCACGATGCTGCAGGAGATGCAGGACGCGGGCGCCATCTCGACGATCCCCGGCGGCAGCCCCGACTCCGAGGAGGCGTACGGCGCGATCAACGACGGCGACTACGCCGCCATCGTCTACCCCGCCTGGTACACCTCCCGGTTCGTGGACTACATGCCCGACCTGGAGGGCAAGGTCGCGATCGCGCCCGCGCCCGTCGTCGAGGGCGCCGAGGTGCAGACCATCGGCGGTGGCGGCACCGGCGCGGCCGTGCCCGTCGTCTCCCCGAACAAGGAGCTGGCGGCCGACTGGCTGGCGTTCGCCAAGCTCTCGCCGGAGGCGAACGTCGCCGTCTGGGAGGTGCTCGGCTTCGACCCGGTGAACATGGCCGTGTGGGAGGACGAGGAGGTCACCAAGAACCCGGAGAACAAGTTCAACAAGTACTTCCAGACGAACATGTTCGACGTGCTCAACGAGGTCAAGGACGGCATCGGGCACCTCGACTCGTTCACCGACCCGAGCTGGCCGACCGTCGACGACACGTTCCGCACCGTCACCCTCAACGAGATCTACGAGAACGGCACGCCGGCCCAGGAGGCGCTCGACCAGGCGCAGGCCGACCTGCAGAACCAGCTGGGTCAGTAAGGCCCGCACCACCGAGCGCGCAGGCGGGCCGGCCGCCGCGGCACCCCCCACGGCCGGCCCGCCTGCGCGCGCCCTGCCTCACGAACCACCAACCGAGGAGCACACCACCCATGCTGTCCGCATCCGTCACCATCGACCCGGCGTTCGTCGTCGGGCCGGTACGCCCCCGCACCTTCGGCTCCTTCGTCGAGCACCTGGGCCGCAGCGTCTACACGGGGCTGCACGACCCCGGCCACCCGACCGCCGACGCCGACGGCTTCCGGGGCGACGTCGTCGAGCTCACGCGCGAGCTCGGCGTCACGACGGTGCGGTACCCCGGCGGCAACTTCGTCTCCGGGTACCGCTGGGAGGACGGCATCGGCCCGGTCGAGCAGCGGCCCCGCCGGCTGGACCTGGCGTGGCACTCGACCGAGCCGAACCTCGTGGGTGTCGACGAGTTCGTGCGCTGGTGCGCCCGGGCCGGCGTCGAGCCCATGATGGCCGTCAACCTCGGCACGCGCGGGGTCCAGGAGGCCCTGGACCTGCTGGAATACTGCAACGTGGCGGGTGGCACCGAGTGGAGCGACCGTCGCCGGGCCAACGGCGCCGAGGAGCCGTACCGCATCCGGATGTGGTGCCTGGGCAACGAGATGGACGGCCCGTGGCAGATCGGGCACAAGACCGCCGAGGAGTACGGGCGGCTCGCGGCCGAGACGGCCCGCGCCATGCGCATGGTCGACCCGGACCTCGAGCTGGTCGTGTGCGGCTCGTCCGGCTCGCAGATGCCCACCTTCGGCGCCTGGGAGCACACCGTGCTCACCGAGTCGTACGAGCACGTGGACCACATCTCCGCGCACGCGTACTACTGGGAGGAGGACGGCGACCTCGCCTCCTTCCTCGCGTCCGCGGTGAACATGGACCACTTCGTCGACGACGTCGCGGCCACCGCCGACGCCGTCCGCGCGGCAGGCCGCCACGACAAGCGGATCAACATCTCGTTCGACGAGTGGAACGTCTGGTACCAGCAGCGCGCCGAGTCGCGGCCGCCGTCGGGCGACGACTGGCCCGTGGCCCCGGTGCTGCTGGAGGACCGCTACAACGTGGCCGACGCGGTGGTGGTCGGCAACCTGCTCATCTCCCTGCTGCGGCACACCGACCGCGTCCACGCGGCCTCGCTCGCGCAGCTCGTCAACGTGATCGCGCCGATCATGACCGAGCCGGGCGGCCGGTCGTGGCGGCAGACGACGTTCCACCCGTTCGCGCTCACCGCCCGGCACGCGGCCGGCGAGGTGCTGCGCCTGGCCGTGGACGCGCCCGTGCAGGAGACGGCGAAGTTCGGTGACGTGCCGGCGCTCGACGCCGTCGCGACGCACGACCCGGAGACGGGCGGCGTCGTGATCTTCGCAGTGAACCGGTCGCTCACCGACGACCTGGCGCTCGAGGTGGACCTGCGTGGCTTCCCGGGCCTGCGCGTGGCCGAGGCGGTCACGCTCTCCAACCCGGACCACACGTGGTCGGCGACGGCGGACGACGCCACCTCGGTGCTGCCGCGGACCAACACGACGGCGAAGGTGGCCGACGACCACGCCCGCGCGGAGCTGCCCCCGGTGTCGTGGTCGATGATCCGCCTGGAGCGGGTCTGACGCGGTAGCCGTCCCGCCATCACCTTCGAGACCGAGGTTGCTTCGCTCTGCGGCACGCCACAGCGAAGCAACCTCGGTCTCGAAGATGAGCGGTGGCGGCTCAGGCCGTCGCCGTCGCCACGTCGAGCGGGGCGGGCGGGCCGGCCAGCGCCGCCTTGGCGGCCACCGCGAACCCGTGCACCACCTCCGGCTCGCCGGCCTCCAGCCCGTCGAGCCCTGCGGCGACGACGTTCGCCGGGTCGTCGAGCGCCCCCTCGGGCAGGTCGTACCCGTGCACCCGCGCGAACTCCCGCATCGGCTCGGTGTCGATCATGCCCGGCACCAGCGCCGTGACCTGCGTGCCCTGGCCCGCCAGCTCCATGCGCGCGGCATTGGTCAGGCTCCACTGCGCCGCCTTGGCCGCCGCGTACGCGGAGTTGCCGTCGACCGTCTGCCACGCCGCCCCGGACAGGACGTTCAGCACGGCGCCGCCGCCGTTGCGGGCGAGCACCGGGGCGAACGCCCGGATCATCGCGAGGGTGCCGAAGTAGCTCGACTCCATCGCGAGCCGGATCCGCTCGAGATCGCCGGCCACGAGGTTGCCGCCGTCCATGAAGGCCGCGTTGTTCACCAGCACGTCCACGTCCCCGGCCGCCGCCGCGGCCGCCTCGACCGACGTCGGGTCGGTGATGTCCAACGGGAGCACCTCCGCCCCCGGCACGTCGACGAGCTCGGGCCGGCGTGCGGTGGCGTACACCCTCGCGCCGCGCCGGAGCAGCTCGACGGCGAAGACCCTCCCCAGGCCTCGGTTGCTCCCGGTGACCAGTGCTGTGGCGCCCTGCAGATCCATACGCTTCCTCCCGTAAGATGACCGCTCGGTCATGTTGGCGAACGGGACTGTAGGCAGAACATGACCGCTCGGTCAACTTGCTAGGATCTGCGACGTGAGCCCCGCCGCCTCCACCACCCCCACGGCCCCTGCCGACACCGACGCCGTCCTGCCCGGCGCCGGCCGACCCCTGCGCGCCGATGCCGCGCGCAACCGCGAGGCGGTGCTGACCGCGGCCGAGGAGGAGTTCGCCGAGCACGGGCTCGAGGCCTCGATCTCCGCCATCGCGCGGCGGGCTGGAGTCGCCAAGGGCACGGTGTTCCGCCACTTCGCGACCAAGGAGGAGCTCGCCACGGCCATCGCCGCGCGGCACGCGCAGGAGCTGACGTCGCTCGCCCGGCGGCTGCGCGGGGCGGCGGACGCGGAGGCGGCGCTCCTGGAGTTCCTCACCGAGGCCGCGGGCCGGCTGCAGCGCCGCCGGGTGGCCGTGCTCATGACGGTGCCGGCCCCCGGCTCCGAGCTGGCGCACCTCCAGCGCGAGGTGCACGACGAGGTGGTCCTGCTGGTCGACGAGGCGCGGGCGGCGGGCGTCGTGCGGCCCGACGTCACCGGGACGGACGTCTTCCTGCTCATGTGCGCGCCGGTGCACGCCGTCGACTACCTCGCCGACCCGCCCCCTGAGCTCTGGCGGCGCTATGTCGGCGTCATCCTCGACGGCTTGCGGCCCGACGGCGCGAGCCCGCTGCCGCACCCGGCCCCGACCTGGCCCTGAGCCGGCACCGAGTTGGCCCTGCCCCGGGCCGGTCGTGGCGGGCCGCCCCCGACGACGCGCTACGCGCCGACGAGCTGTGCGTGCAGGTCCGTCAGGTCCGTCGCGTAGAGGTCGAAGGCGTCGTCCGCCCGCGGCTCGTCGCCGCCCGGGCGCGGCACGTAGGCGGTGCGCATCCCCGCCGCCGCGGCGGCCCGCAGGTCCCAGGCGTGGGCTGCCACCAGGTACGGCGTCGGCGCCCCGGACGGCGCGCAGGCCAGCGCCCGCTCGTACACGGCGCGGGCCGGCTTGTACGTGCCGACGTCCTGCGCCGACACCGTCTGGTGCCACCGCAGGCCGGCACGGGTGCTGAGGCCGGTCAGGTCGCGGCGGCTCGCGTTCGACACCGCCACCACGGTGCACTCGGCGGCGAGCAGGTCCAGCCCCGCGAGGGCGTCCGGCCACGGCCACTGCCACCGGGACGCGTCGGCCAGCCCGGCCACCGCCTCCGGCGGCAGGAGACCTTCCCGCACCAGCTCGTCCAGCGCCGCGCGGTCGAGCTCGTCGCTCGGGGCGAACGGACGGCGACCCGCGGCGACCGCCTCCTCCTGCTCGCCCACCTGGCCCAGCCACCGGTCCGCCAGGCCCGCGGCCACGGCGCCGTCGACCCCGGTCACCTCCGTGATCCGCCGGCGCAGGCTTCCCGCCTGGTCGACGAGGGTGCCGAGGACATCGAACATGACGACGGGGCGAGAGCTCGACGGGGTCTGCGACATGCGGTCCACCGTAACGAGGTCCGTACCCGCCTGCCGGACGGCGGGCCGGCGGGCGCCCCGCACGGCGGGCACCGCCGCGGGGCGCGTCCTCGCGTTCTGCGGGGTGCCGGCCGCGGCGCAGTGCGTTCGGCTCAGCCGTGCCCGATCTCGCTGAGCCGAATAGTTCGGGTCAGCCGAACTCGACGAGGCCACGCTGAACGGAATCCGGCACAGCCGGCACCCGTCGATCTACCGAGCCGCTCCGCGCGTCGCACCGACGCTTCCGCCGGCGACGGCGCCGCCTCGCCGGCCGGCTCGGCCCAGGAGCGTGCACCCCTGTGCCACGCAGCAGAACGCAAGCCCGCCCGGTGGGCCGATGTCGTTCTCGCGGCCGAGCCCGCTGTCGTCGAAGCCGCCGAAGGGCATCCCGGGGCCGACCACGCGGTGGTCGTCGATCCCGACCGTCCCCGCGCACACCCGCGCGGCGACGTGGTACCCCCGGTGGATGAGCACCAGGGCGGTGAGGTCCCACAGCCCGGCGGCCGCGGTCCTGCTCTCCGTACGGACCTGCTCAACCCGCCGGCGGGACGCGCTCCTGGCCGAACTGATCACCGACGGTGACTACCATGGCAGCATGGAGACCGATCTGCCGAAGGCCGCCGGACGCCTCTTCCTGCGCCTGCAGCGCGAGATGTTCCGGCAGGTCGCCGAGGCCGGCTTCGACGACGTCCGGCCGCGCCACGGCGCCGTGCTCGCCTACCTCGTCCCGGAGGGGCGGCGGCTCTCGGAGTTCGCCGAGCTGTCCGGCCAGCACAAGCAGGTCATCGGCACGATCGCGGACGAGCTCGAGGCACTGGGCTACGTCGCGCGCGTGCCCGACCCCACCGACGGCCGGGCGAAGCTGCTCGTGCCGACCGAACGCGGTCGGGCCGAGGTCGCGGCGTCGACCCGGATCATCGCGGGGCTCGAGGCGGGCATCGCCGAGGCGATCGGCGCGGACCGGCTCGCCGAGCTGCGGCGCGACCTGATGCGGGCGTCGACGGCGTTCTGACCTGGCGGGTCACCGGTCCCGTGGCCCCCTGCCGCGGGACCCCCGCCCGCGCAGGGCCCGCCCCAGCGCGAGCACGACGACGACGGTGCCGGCGACGATCCGCACCCAGGCACCGGCCCAGCCGCCGACGGGCTCGCTCACACAGCCCTCCACCGAGCCGCTCGGGCAACCGCCGCCCTGGACCAGCAGGGACGCGCCGACCGCGAGCGCCACCACCAGGGCGGCGACGAGCCACCCCCAGCGGATCCGAGTACGTCTCATCCGCCCACGCTAGCGCGGGCGCAGGCCGCTCAGCGCGGCGTCGAGGGTGGCGTCGGCGTAGTCGTCCGTGAGGGGGCCGCCGTGCTGCAGCCAGCGGTTGAGCAAGGGCCCCCAGATCAGGTCCACCGCGACGTCGAGGTCGACGTCGCGGGCGAGGTGGCCGGCGTCCTGCGCGCTCCGCAGCCGGCGCTTCTTCGCGTCCCGCAACGGGCCGTCGAGTCGTTCGTGGTAGGTCCGCGCGAGGGCGGGGTCCTGGGCGATCTCGACGGCGAGCGCGCGCATCGGCGCGTCGGTCCGGGGGTCGGTCAGCTCGGCGACGGTCGCGTGCAGCACCGCCGCCAGGTCGCGCCGCAGGTCCCCGGTGTCGGGCAGCTCGGGGGTGGCGCCGTCGTCGGACCTGCTGAGCAGCAGGAAGGCGTCGAACAGGATGGCGGCCTTCGAGGGCCACCACCGGTAGATGGTCTGCTTGCCCACGCCGGCGCGCCCCGCGATGCCCTCGATGGTGAGCTGGGCGTAAGGCACCTCCTGCACCAGCTCGAACGCGGCGGTCAGCACGGCCCGGCGGGACTTCTCGCTCCGGCGGGAGGGGTCGGGGTTCGGCATGCGTCCACTCTAGCCGAACGAGACGAGACGTTGCGTATTGCGCTACCACCTATCGAGCGTCTACGGTGAACCCAACGAGACGGATCGTCTCGTCTTACCAAGGGAGCACGCATGCACCAGACCTCCGGCACCGACCGCACCTGGTTCGTCACGGGCGCCAGCAGCGGCCTCGGCCGGGCGCTCGCCACCGCGGCCCTCGAGCGCGGGGACCGCGTGGTCACCGCGGCCAGGACGGCGTCCGTCGACGCGTTCGACGCACACCACCACGACCGGCTGCTCGCCCTGACCCTCGACGTCACCGACCGGGGCGCGGTCCACCAGGCGGTCGACGCCGCCGTCGCCCACTTCGGGCGGCTGGACGTGGTGGTCAACAATGCCGGCACCATGTCCATGGGCATGGTCGAGGAGTTCACCGAGGAGCAGGCCCGCGCCCAGCTCGAGGTCAACTTCTTCGGGGCGCTCTGGGTCAGCCAGGCCGCGCTGCCCCACCTGCGGCGCCAGGAGTCCGGGCACATCCTGCAGATCTCGAGCATCGCCGGGCTCGGCGGGTTCCCGGCCACGGGCCTGTACAGCGCGAGCAAGTTCGCGCTCGAGGGCCTGAGCGAGGCGCTCGCGCACGAGGCCGGAGCCTTCGGGGTCGACGTCACCATCGTGCAGCCCGGCGGGTACTGGACCAACCTCTACACCGCCATGGTCTCCACCACTCCCCTGGCCGCCTACGGGCCGCTGCGGGCGGAGCTCGAGCGTCAGTTCGCCGAGGGTTCGGTGGACAGCGACCCGCGGCTCGCCGCCGAGGCCATGCTCGCCGTCGTCGACGCCGACGAACCGCCCCTGCGGCTCGCGCTGGGGAGCATGACGTACGACCTCGCCCACGAGGTGTCGCGGCAACGCGTCGCGACGTGGGCCGCGTGGGAGCAGGTCAGCCGTGCGGCGGAGCACGCCGTCGCGCAGCCCTGAACCGGCCGGAGCGCCGCCCCCGGAACCCGGGTCAGCCCGCGCGCAGCGCCAGGAGCTCGTCGAACGCGGCGTGCGCCTCGCGCACGAGGTCGCCGCCCGAGCGTGAGCGGATCCGGGCCGTCTCGTAGCACCCGAGGGCGACCTGCGCGGCCAGCACGGCGGTAGCCTCCGCCGTGCCGCGCTCCCCCAGCAGCTCGCCGAGCCGGGTCGCGATCTGCCGGCTCTTCAACGCGTCCCGGGCGCGCAGCTCGACGTGCTGGTCGAGCAGGGCGGCCCGGCGGTCGTAGGCGGCGAGATCCTCCGCCGCTCGCTCGCACAGGTCGACGACGATCGGCCGGAGCTGCTCGATCGCCTCGCGGACGCCTTGCGCGGCGGCGACCGCGGTGTCGCGGCCGGCCGCCTCGATCGCGTCGAGCATGGCCCGCTCCTTGGCGAACACGACCTCCGTCTTGTCGCCGAAGTAGCGGAAGAACGTGGTGCGGCCCACCTCGGCCCGGGCCGCGATGTCGGTCACCGACACGTCGTCGAAGCCGCGCTGCGCGAACAGCTCGTCCGCGGCCTCGACGATGCGCTGCCGCGCGCGGCGCTGCTTGCGTTCGACCAGGGAGTCGGACGGAGGGGTTGCCGGAGGGGTCGTCACGTCACCCATCCTACCCGCTTCGGACCTCAGGTCCGATTGGTACGCAGTGTGGTACGGTACTGAGTACCAGTTCATCGGTATACGGGAGCACGCATGCTGACCATCGAGGACCGTCACGACATCGCCGAGACCCTGGCGCACCACGCCTTCGTCTTCGACGAGAACCAGCTGGACCGCCTGGGCGAGCTCTTCGTGCCTGACGCGGTCTACGACATGAGCGCCGCCGGGATGGGCACGTACCAGGGCATCGCGGCGATCGGGGCCGCCGCCGCCGCGCTGAGCGAGAACGGGCACGCGCCGCGCACCCACCTCGCCCTCCGTCACCAGGACGGCCGCTGGCTCATCAGCCGCCGCGTGATCACGCCCGTCGAGGCGTGAGAGAGGAACCGACCATGACCACCACCACGAGCACGACCGCCCGGAGCTTCCCGGTGGGCCGGGTGCTGCTGTCCGTCGCCGGGCTCGGCCTGATCATCGGACCGTTCGCCGCCGACTTCAACGACACCCACCTCTTCAACGACGCGTGGATGCCGCACGCCAAGTTCCACACCGCGCAGACCATGAGCATGGGTGTCGCGCTCGGGCTCGCCACCCTCTACAACCTCTGGGTGCGGCGGCACTCCCGCATCGCTCTCGACAGCGCCGCGATCACCGCGAGCATCTACCACGTCAGCCAGCTCACCGCCGGGCTCTACCCCGGCACCGCCACCGTCGACCCTCCCGGGGCGGACAACTGGCCCCAGCTCTGGACCACCGTGCCGCTCCTCGTGGTGGTCGCGACGGGCTACGCGCTGGAACGGCGCCGGATGGCGGGCAGCGCCCGGTCCCCGGAACCGCGGCCCACCGGCGCGCAGCCGGGGCGGGCACGGTGAAGCGCATCCAGTACCACCGCTACGGCGGCCCCGACGTGCTGCGGCTGGAGGAGTTCCAGCCGCAGGCGCCGGGCCGGGGGCAGGTGCTGGTCCGGGTGCGCGCCGCCGCGGCCAACGCGCTCGACTGGAAGATCCGGAGCGGCCAGCTGCGCCTGATGACCGGGCGGGGCTTCCCCCGCGGCGTCGGCCACGACTTCGCCGGGGTGGTCGAGGCCGTCGGCCCCGACGTGACCCGCCTGCAGGTGGGCGACAGCGTGCTCGGCGCGGCGGGCGCGCGGCAACCGGGGGCGTTCGCCGAGATGGTGGTCGCCGACGAGAGGTCGGTGGCGCTCAAGCCCCCCGCCC
Source organism: Promicromonospora thailandica (assembly GCF_024171955.1). GTDB lineage: Bacteria > Actinomycetota > Actinomycetes > Actinomycetales > Cellulomonadaceae > Promicromonospora > Promicromonospora thailandica. The sequence goes on from NZ_JAMTCS010000015.1 coordinate 172,169, forward strand.
TGACGTTCGAGCAGGCCGCGACCCTCCCGATCGTCGGGGTCACCGCCTACCAGGCGGTCGGCGAGGCCAGCAGGCTGCGCCCCGGGCAGTCCGTGTTCGTCAACGGCTGCCTCGGCGGCGTCGGGCGGGCCGCCGTACAGCTCGCGACGCGGCGCGGTGCCGTCGTGGCCGGCAGCTGCCGGCCGGGTCTGGCCCACCTCGCGGCCGAGCTGGGCGTCGACCCCGTCGTCGGGTTCGACGTCGACCCCGCGCCCCTGGCCGGCCGGTTCGACCTCGTGCTGGACACCGCGGGAACCCTTCCCGGCCGCACGGCACGCACCCTCCTCGCACCGCACGGCCGCATCCTCGACCTCGTCCCCTCGATGCCGAAGCTGGTGCGCAGCCTCCTGCCCGGCCCGTACTCGCTCTTCGGCGGGCGGGCGGTCACGGCCGACCTCCAGGCCGTGGCCGACGCGGCCGCGCGCGGCGACCTGCACGTACCGGTCGCCCGCACGGTGCCGCTGGAGAAGGCGATCCCCGCGCTCGCCGAGCTCGAGACGGCAGCGACCCCCAGGAACGGGAAGCTGGTCGTCGTCCCCGCGTGACGGTCCGGGCCGTGGGCCGCGCCACACCGGCGCGGCCCACCGCACGCACCGTCAGTCCTGGGCCGTCGGCCGCACGATGATCTCGCCGACGTCGACACCCGCCGGCTGCTCGACGGCGTATGCCACCGCCCGCGCCACGGCGTCCGCAGGCTGCGCGACGGCGTCGACCCACGCCGCCATCTCCTCGCCCGCGGAGAGCGTCCCCTCGGTACGGGTCAGCCCCGGCGAGACGACCGTGACCCGGAGGTCCGGCCCCGCCTCCTGCCGCAGCGCCTCCGACAGCACGCGGACCGCCGTCTTCGTGGCGGCGTACACGCCCTGCGTGGGCACGATCCGGTGCGCCGAGGTGGACGCCAGGTGCACGAAGTGCCCGGAACCCTGCGCGCGGAACACGGGCAGCGCTGCGGCGACGCCATTGAGCACCCCCGTCAGGTTCGTCGCCACGACGTCGTCCCAGTCGTCCTGCCTGAGCTCGTCGAACCGCGAGGTCGCCATCGAACCGGCGTTGGCGACCAGCACGTCGAGGCGGCCGTGCTCCTCCTGGGCCGCCGCCACCAGGCGGACGAGGTCGGCACGCCGCCGCACGTCGACCGGCACCGCCGTCGCCGTGCCGCCCGCGGACCGGATGCGCCCCACCACGTCCTGGAGCCGCTCGACCCGCCGCGCGCCGAGGAGGAGCGTCGCGCCGCCCGCAGCGAGGCGTTCGGCGATCGCCGCCCCGATGCCGCCGCTCGCACCGGTCACGGCGATGACCTTGCCCGCGATCCCGCCGCCTGTGTCACTGGTCGCACTGTCCTGCATGAGGTCTCCTGTACGCTGAAACGGACACGTGTCCGTCACGCTAACGGACAGTTGTCCGTTTCCGCAACCGAGGTCCTCGCCCGAGAAGGAGCACCCCTGTGCCCACCCAGCCCGCAGCCGGTACCCGGCGAGACTCCGCCCGCAACCGGGAGCTCATCCTCGACACCGCGCGCGCAGCCCTGGCCGAGGACGGCGACGCGACCATGCACGCGGTCGCGAAGGCCGCGGGCGTCGGGCAGGCCACGCTGTATCGCCACTTCCCCACGCGGGAGGCGCTCGTCCTGGCGGTGCACCGCCACGACGTCGACGAGCTGGTCCGCGCGGCGCCGCAGCTGCTGGGACAGCACCCGCCCGTCGAGGCGCTGCGCGCATGGCTCGACCTGCTCGCGCGCTACGGGCGCATCAAGCACGGGCTGTCCGGCGCCTTCCACGCGGCGACGCACGCCCAGCTCGCCGAGGAGGGCTACCAGCCGGTGGTCGGCGCCATCGCGACGCTCCTGGCGGCCGGCGTCGCCGAGGGCTCGCTCCGGGACGACGTCGGCGCCGAGGAGCTGCTGCTGCTCGTCGGCTTCCTCTGGCGCCTCGAGGTCGACGCGGAGCGGGACCGACGCGTCGCCGCCCTGCTCGACGTCGTGCTGAGCGGGCTCGCCCGCCGCTGAGCAGCAGCAGCGCGCCCGTCATAGTGCGTGGCATGGTGCGCGGCATGGTGCGCACCTGGCGTGGTGTCCGCCGCGCGTGACTGCCGACCAATGGGTACTATGACCGCTGGTCAAGCAGACGGCCCGCCTCTGCGACCCCTCGCCCAGCGTCCACGCTGCCCGGCCGAGGGGACGAGGCGACAGGTATCTCGCGTCACACGCCGTCTGCCGGCCCTCGTCGGCACCGGCGGTGACGCCTCCCCCAGAGGTGCGACGATGACGACGAACGACGCAGGGCAGCTCGGTGACGAGTCCGCCGTCAAGGATCCCGCCCCCGCTCCCGTGGCGGTGCCGAACGGGGCCGGATCGGTGACGAGCCCGGTGCTGCCCACGACGGCCCCCAGCACGACACCGGTGGCACCGCTCACCCTCGACGGGCCCGCGGTGACCACCGAGCTGGAGCTCGCGGTCGAGCTCGCCGACGAGCTGGCCCTGACCCTGGACCTGCACGGCGTGGGCGAGCCCGCGGAGCCGGCCGCGCGCACGGACGACGACCCGCGGGACGCCGCCGAGAATGCCACGGCGAACGCCACGGAGAGCGGCACGGAGAGCAGCACGGCGGGCGACGACGTCGCCTGGCACCAGCCGGTCCAGGTCTGGGTCGACGCGGGCGACGTCCTGGCCCGGTTCGGCGTGGACGGCTGGACCGAGTTCGACCACCTCGACCGGCAGGTGCGGGCGCTGCACGACGAGCTTGGACCCGAGCACGAGCGGACCCGGGCCGCGACGGACGACCGCGACGCCGTCGACGCCCTGGCCCGCCAGGACGAGAAGACGTACCAGGACGCCCTCACGGACACGCTGCACGAGATCGCCCACGAGCGGGGTATCGAGGTGGAGGTGCTGCCGGTCCGGATGGCGAGGCCGGGCGCGGGCGACGCCGGCTCGCCGCTCGAGGCGGCGGAGCTGCTCGCGACGGCGATCCGCCGGACGGTGCTGCCGCAGCTCGGCAGGCCGCCCCTGGACCTGGTGGACGACGCGGTGGCGGCGGCCGTCGCGGCGGCGGGCCGCACCTACCGGGAGCGCATCCGGACCGGGGAGCGCCCCGCGCCCGTGGTGCCGCACGACGAGCTGGAGGAGCAGCTGCGCACCGAGCTGCAGGCCGAGGAGCTCATCCCCGACGACCGCGTGCCGCCGCTGACCGCGGGCGGTGTGGTCATCGTGCGTCTGGCCCGGCGGGACGCGGGCGCACCGCCCGACGAGAGTCGCGACCTGCGCGCCGGGTGACCGGGGCGGGCGCACCAGGCATGCTGTACCCATGAAGACCTTGCCCACGGGACCCACGGTGATCAGCGACGACAGCGAGGTGCGCTTCGTCGCCGGTGCCGACCAGTTCGCGATCCGCCTCAAGGACGGGCACCTGCACGTGCGCGCCATCGACACGGGCGGCAGCGAGGCGCAGCTCGCCGTGATCCCCACGTCGCGCAGCACCGTCAACCTGCAGATCGAGCACCGGGTCGCGCCCGGTCCGGTCGAGGTCGCGGGCCCGACGCTGCGCTGACCGCGGGTCCCTCCCCAGCACGACGGACGGGCCGTCTCCGCCTCCGGGCGGAGGCGGCCCGCCGTCCTGCCACGGACAATCGAGGGTATGAGCGAGAGCATCTTCACACCGGGCGCCGCCGTCCTGACCACGCGCGGGCGCGGGTCGGTCGTCGACGTGCGGTCCACCGCCTCCGGCAAGTTCGTCTTCGGGGTCGAGGACGCCGCAGGCGAGGTGGGCTACTTCACCGAGAAGGCCCTCCGGCTCGCCGGGGACGATCCTGCCGGGTCCGGACGCTGAGGCACCGGGCACTCACGCACCGGGCGCTCACCCGCCCAGCCGCCGCGCGAGCCCGGTCGCGCGCCGCGCCCGCCGCCCCACGGCCGCCCGCACCGCCTCCGGCGTGCCGACCACGCGCACGCGCCGCCGGGCGCGGGTCACCGCGGTGTAGAAGAGCTCGCGCGTGAGCAGCGGCGACGACTCGTCCGGCAGCAGCACGGTCACGACGTCGGCCTGGCTGCCCTGGCTCTTGTGCACGGTCATGGCGTGCAGCGTCTCTACGTCGCCGAGGCGGGACACCGCGAACGACCTGCCGCTGCCGAGGTGCGCGCGCAGGGTCTCGCCGTCGGCCACCACCACGCCGGTGTCGCCGTTGTGCAGGCCCAGGCTGTAGTCGTTGGCCGTGACCAGCACCGGGCGCCCGGCGTACCACTCCGTGCCGCCGGCGCCGAGGTAGGTGCCGGAGGCCTCGCCGAGCCGGCGCTCGACCAGCCGGTTCCAGTGCGCGGCACCCCACGGCCCGTCCCGGTGCGCGCACAGCAGCCGGTGCTGCTCGGCCAGGTCGACGGCGCCGTCCGCGTCGCCCGCCAGGGCTCGGCGCCGCACGTCGAGCGCGTGTCGGGCCAGCTCGTCCTGGAGGGCCGCCGTCGCGGCGGCGTCGTCGGGGTGGACCAGCTCGACCACGCCGTCGGCGCCGGTCAGCGCCCCGAGGACGGCGTCGGGGTCGCCGGCCTGGACGGCGGCGGCCAGTCGCGTGATCCCGGCGCTCTCGGACCGGTGGTCGGTCACCAGCGCGGCCACGACGCCGTCGTCCCGCTGCCCCAGGCCGGCCACGAGGTCGGCGAGCACCGCGCCCGCCTCGACCGACGCGAGCTGGTCGGGGTCGCCCACGAGCACGAGGCGGGCGTCGGGGCGCACCGCCTCCAGCAGCCGGGCCATGAGGGTGAGGGAGACCATCGAGGTCTCGTCCACCACGACCACGTCGTGCGGCAGGCGGTTGGAGCGGTCGTGCCGGAACCGGGTGCTGGACCCGGGCCGCCACCCCAGCAGCCGGTGCAGCGTGCTCGCCTGGACCCCCGCGAGCCGCCGCCGGTCGAGGTCGGTGAACCGACCCCCCGCCAGATCGGTCGCCTGCCCCGAGATCGGTCGGTCGAGCGACCGATCTCGGGGCAGCGGACCGATCTCGCTCGCGACCGCCTCCTGCAGGCGCGCGGCCGCCTTGCCGGTCGGGGCGGCGAGCGCGATGCGCAGGCGGCGCCCGGCGTGCTCGGCCTGCTCGGCCAGGAGCGCCAGCACGCCGGCCACCGTCGTCGTCTTGCCGCGGCCGGGACCGCCCGTGAGCACGGTGGTCAGGTGGCGCGCGACGGCGGTCGCGGCCGCCCGCTGCTCGGCGTACGCGTCACCCGGGAACAGCCGCGCCGCGCTGTCCCGGAGCAGGGCGTCGTCGACCGCGGGGGCCGGGGCCGCGAGCCGGGCCGCGAGGTCCTCGTGCACCTGCCTCTCCTCGCGCCAGTACCGGTCGAGGTAGAGCAGCCCGAGGTCGGCCCGCACCACCGAGCGCCGTGCCAGCGGGCTCGCGGCGACACGGTCGAGCCACCCGCCCGCGGCGGGCCAGGGCAGGGGCGGGGCGTCGTCGGCGGCGGTGCTGCCGGCCGCGCCGTCTCCGGCCACCGCGCCCAGGTCCACGCACACCGACCCCTGCCGCACCGCGCGCACCGCGAGCGCGACGGCGAGCCGCACGCTCTCGTCGTCCTCGCCGGCGACGTCGGCCGTGCGGCGGGCGACGTGGACGTCGGCGGCGGTGAGCACGCCCGCGTCGTTGAAGGCGCGCAGCAGCCCCGTCGCGCCGAGCGCACGGCGGGCGTCGTGCGGGTCGTCGCCGGCCCAGCGCTCGATACCTGACCCCGTGCCGGACCTCGTCATGCCGCCACCTCCCCCGCGGTGCCCGCCAGCAGGTCCGACAGCGCCACCAGGAGCGCGGCCGGCGGCTGCCACGACAGCACGCCCGCCGGGCTGCCGCCGGCGTCCGGGGTGTCCGGCCCGGCCATACCGCGCACGAACAGGTAGAGCACGCCGCCCAAGTGGGTCCCCGGGTCGTAGCCCGGCAGCCGCCAGCGCAGGTAGCGGTGCAGCACCACCCCGTACAGCAGGGCCTGCAGCGGGTAGTGGGAGTGCAGCATGGCCTCCGCCATCCGCTCGTGGGAGTAGTCGGCCACGGCGGGGCCCAGGAAGTTCGTCTTGTAGTCGACGACGACGAACCGCCCGCCCGGCAGACGGAGCACCACGTCGACCGAGCCGGTGAGGTAGCCGCGCAGGGGCTGGTCCCCCAGGTCGGGCTGCTCGAGGCGCTCGGCGTAGGCGGCGAGCGGGTCACCGGCGGGCAGGTGGGCGCGCAGCAGGGGCGCGAGGTCGCGCAGCCGCGCCTCCGTACCGCCGTCGCCCGTCAGGTCGCCGCCGGACAGCGGCAGCTCGAAGGTCAGCTCGCGCAGCCGGTCCGGCAGCCCGATCTCGCCCAGCGTCAGACCGTTCGCCAGCGGGCCGAGCGGGGTGCGGTGCAGCGGCAGCAGGCCGTCGGCGACCGCCTCGGGGTCGGCGGGCACGGGCCACCAGCGCAGCTGCTCGGTGACGTGCGCCAGCAGCTCGGCGCGCAGGTCGGGCGCGAAGGGGTCGGCGTGCTCGAGCACCGCGTGCACGAGCGAGCCGAATGCGGCGCCCGTGGGCAGGTCGGCCATCGGCGAGGCCGCCTCCGGCCGACCAGGCGCACCGGCGGCGGCCTCGGGGGCATCCGGCTCGTCGTCGGTGCCCGTGGTCTCGGGCTCGCTGCCCACGTGCGGGGCGTCGTCCGCCGCCGCGATCAGGCCGCTGTAGGAGGTGCGGCGCCAGGCGGTGTCGACGGCGCGCCCGAAGGCACGCACCTCGAACGGGGCGTGCCGGTCCGCGGGCAGGGGCGCCGAGGCCTCGACGGGCACGGCGAGCTCGGCCGCGGGGCCGCCCAGCTCCTGGAGCAGGCCGAGCACGCGCGTCGCGTACTCGTCGTCCTTGAGCGGCTGTGTGCCGGGCACCTCGCGCGTGCCGGGCGTGCGGCCGAACAGGAGCCGGTGCAGCCCGCTGGTCGGGGTGCTGGACGTGGGCGCCCACCACGCCACGACCTGCGACTGGGCACGCGTCAGAGCCACGTAGAGCTTGCGGAGCTCCTCGCCGTCCTCCTCGGCGCGGTGCGCGGCGCAGCGGGCGTCCCACTGCGCGCCGGAGCCGGAGACGTCGATCGTCCGGGCGCCGTGCTCGTCGTGGTAGAGCGCGATGTCGACCGGCCGCGCGTAGTTGTCGTAGCCGAACGGCAGGTACACGACGGGGTACTGCAGCCCCTTGCTGCCGTGCACCGTGACGATCTGCACGGCAGCGGCGTCGGAGTCCAGGCGCCGGGGCCGCTCGGCGGTGCCCGCCCGGCGCCGCTCGTCGCGGAACCAGGCCAGCAGGGCGGTCAGGCCGAGCGACTCGGCCACGCTCACCTCGTGCAGCAGCTGACCCAGGTGGCGCAGGTCGGTCAGCAGCCGCTCGCCCTCGGCGCCGGCCAGCACCCGGCCGCTCAGCCCCCGCTCCTCCGCGGCCTCCAGCAGCGCGGCCACGCCGCGGTGCCGCAGCAGCAGCGCCCAGCCGCGCAGGGTGTCGGCGTCGCGGGCGGTCAGGTCCTCCCCGCCGGCGTCCAGGTCGGCCGCGGTGCGCCCGAGGAACGGCGTGAGGGCCGCCGCGCGCACGAGGCCCGCGCGGTGCGGGGACTCCAGGGCCTCGAGCAGCGTGAGCCAGTCGTCGGCGGCGGGGGTCTCGAACACGTCGCCGCCCGGCATGACGGCCGCGACGCCGCGCTCGGCGAGCGCGTCCTGCACCAGCCGGCCGTGGGCCCGCGCCGACACGAGCACGGCGACGTCGCCGGGCAGCAGCGGGCGTCCGTCCCAGGTGGCGCCCGAGGCGAGCAGGTTCGCGACGTCGGCGGCCAGGTCCCCCGCGACGTGCCGGCGGGCGGCGCCCACCTGGATCGCGCCGCTGCGGACCGTGGGCAGCCCCTCGCGCAGCACCTGGCGCAGCCGGAACGGCTCCGGGTGCGGCGCACCGGTCAGCCGGCTCGTGCGGCCCTCCGCCCCGCCCTCCGCGACCACCGGGTGCACCACGATCTCGGCGTGGCCGAGCGCCGCGTTGCCCAGCAGCACCGCGAGGGTCTCGACCAGGGGCGCGTCCGAGCGCCAGTTGCTGCCCAGCGTGGCACGCGTGCCGGCGTGCCGGGCGGCGTCGAGGTAGGCCACGACGTCGCCGCCGCGAAACGCGTAGATGGCCTGCTTGGGGTCGCCGACCAGCACCATGGCACCCGCGGTGCGCCCCTGGGCACCCCCGAAGGCGCGCTCCAGCACCTGCCACTGCACGGGATCGGTGTCCTGGAACTCGTCGACCAGCACCACCGCCCAGCGGTCCCGCATCCGCGCCCCGACGGCGGCCCCGCCGTCGCCCGACGCCGGGTCGAGGGCGTCCGCGAGCCGCCCGAGCAGGTCGTCGTACGAGAGGATGCCGAGGCGCCGCTTGCGCCGCTCCATCTCGTCCCGCACCTCGCGGGCGAACGCGACCCGCGCGGAGCCGACGGCGTCCTCCGGGTCGGCGTCGGCCAGGGCCGCGCGCGGGTCCTCGACGGCGGCCGTGGCGACCTTGAGGGCGCACGCCCGGTCGAAGGGCGGCGGCTCGGGCGCGTTGCCGTACCGCCGCAGGTAGAGGTCGTCGACCACCTCGACGGTGAGCTCGGTCAGCGACTCGACCAGCTCGGCGCCCGGCTCGGTGTCGCCTGCCACGCCCAGGGAGCGCAGCACAAGCTGGCAGAACTGGTGGATCGTGGCGATGGTGGCGTGGTCGAACGAGGCCAGGGCGTCGGACAGGCGACGGTGCCGGGCGGCCCGCTCGGCGTCGTCCACGTCGAGCAGCGCCGCCAGGACGGCGTCCACGGGGCCGGTGTCCCGCCCGGCCAGCGCGGCGGCGAACGTCCGCTCGGCCCGCAGCAGGGCGCCCCGGACCCGGTCGCGCAGCTCCTGCGTGGCGGCGCGGCCGAAGGTGACCACGAGCATCTGGTCCAGGGGCACCACGCCCTCGGCGACGTACCGGGTCACCAGGGCGCCGATCGCGAAGGTCTTGCCGGTGCCCGCGCTGGCCTCCAGCAGCGCGGTACCGCGGGGCAGGGGCCCGGCGAGGTCGAAGACGTCCATCAGCAGGTGCCCATCAGTCGGTGCCCATCAGTCGTTGAACCTCTCGTTCTCCAGCAGCGGCGTCCACACGCGCATCGCGAGCGCACCGAACCGGGTGGTCTCGCCGTGGTGCTCCTCGCCGGGCCGCGGCTCCTGGTCGACGCCGGGCAGCGGGGCGCCGGCACCGTGGACCCGCACGTGCTCGGGCTCCGCGGCCTCGCCGTCGGGCTGCTGCCCGCCCCAGCTCTGCCCGGCCCAGACCTGTCCGGCGCGGTAGCGCGCGTCGGCCGCGTCGGACCGGTTCCGGCGCGCCTCCGCGTAGGCCGCCGATGCCTTGACGGGCAGCGGCAGCGGCTCGGTGAGGCCCCGGTCGCGCAGCGCGACCAGGTCGCGCAGCAGGTCGGCGGCCGTGTGGTCGAGCGGCCCGACCCGGGACCCCTGCCACGTCCTGCGCGAGCGCGACCCGGTCGGCCGGCCGAGCGTGTAGCCCACCCAGGGGCGGTCGTCGTCGGACGCCGCGAGCGCCAGCAGCCGGACCCAGGTCCGCAGGCGCTGCCTGGCGCCGAGCCGGGCGTAGGACACGGTCACGAGGCGGTCGCCGTGCACGCCCGGCACGCTGCCGCGCAGGCTGCGCCCGTCGCCGAGGTCGACATCGACGTCCACGACGCGCGCGGGGCTGCGCCGCAGGTCGGCCGCGGCGTCGGCGAGCGGCTCGATCTCCCGCGCCACGCCGGTCAGGGGGCGCCAGCCGAGCCGGCCGGGCGGCAGCTGACCGCGGCGCCACTCCTTCTGCACGGCGTCGTCGAGCGTGGCGCCCCGCAGCACGTCACGCAGCACCCGTTCGCCCACGGCCCAGCGACCCAGCCCGTCGAGCTCGACCGGCAGGCCGTCGTCGAGCGGTGGTTCGTCCCAGGGCCGGCCGACGTCGAGGCGCTGGGCCAGGAACCCGCGCGCGGGCGAGCGGTAGAACGCCAGCAGGTCGTCGAGCGGCACGACGTCGTCCTGCGGCGCGGGCGCGAGCGGCGCGGTGAGGAACGGGGCGGCCGGGGTGCGCGGGCCGGCCGCGGCGCGGGCGCCGGCCAGGGCGGCGCGGTCGAACGTGAAGGCGGTCCCCGGCACGAGGGCGCCGGGCTCGACGGTGCGGCGGTCGAAGGGCTGCAGGGGATGGCGCACGGTCACCGCGCGCGACACGGGGCGGCCGTCCGGGGTGCGGGCGGTCTCGTCGAGGGCGTCGAGCAGCTCGCCCAGCGGCACGGCGGGCGGCCGGTCCTGGCCCGAGTACTCGTCCGCGCCGCTGTAGGTCACCACGAGGTGCTCGGTGGCGGCGAGGACCGCGTCCAGGAACAGCTGCCGGTCCTCGGACCGCGGGTCGCGCTCGCCCGTGCGGGGTTCGCGGGCCAGCACGTCGTCGCCGTCGGTGACACCGACGCGGGGGAAGACGCCGTCGTCCAGCCCGAGCAGCGCGATGACGCGGTGCGGTACGGACCGCATGGGCACGAGCGTGGCGACCGTCAGGGTCCCGGTGCGGAAGTTGGCCCGGGTGGGGCGGCCGGAGACGCGGTCGGCGAGCAGGGCGCGCACGTCCGGCAGCCGGAGGGGCACGCCGTGGTCGGGGGCGTCGGCGCGCACGCGGGCCAGCTCGCGGCGCACCTGGGCGAGCTGCCAGGAGTCCGCCGTGGGCACGGTGGTGAGGGCCGCGACGCCGTCCTCGAGCGCGGTGAGCCAGTGCTCCAGGGGGTGCTCGCCGGTGAGCGCGTCGGTGACGTCGCGGAGCCGCTCGACCAGCTCGGCCAGGCGCCCGGCGAGGTCGACCTGCCCGCTGCCGACGTCGTCCAGGGGCAGGGTGCGCTCGAGCCAGGTACCGGTGTCGTCCGACATGGCGACGCCCGCCAGCAGCCGGTCCACGCCCTCGCGCCACGTGCCGGTGCCGTAGTCGGCCAGTCCGACGCCGGCCCGGTGCGCGGCGTCGAACCCCCACCGCACGCCCGTCTCGCGCGCCCAGCCGGCGAGCTGCTCCAGGTCGTCGTCGCGGAACCCGAACCGGCGGCGCACGGGCCCGGCGTGCGCCAGGTCCAGGACGTCGCCGACGCCCGCCCGGCCGCCCGCCAGGTCCAGGAGGCGCACCACCACGGCGAGCAGCGGGTTGGTCCGGTCCAGCGCCCGGTCGGCGAGCCGCACGCGCAGGCCGTGGGCGGGGTGCCCACCCGGCCCGACGACGTCCGCCAGGCCGAAGGCCGCCGTGACCAGGGGCGCGTACGTCTCGATGTCGGGGCACATGACGAGCACGTCGCGCGGTTCGAGGGTCGGGTCGTCGGCGAGCAGGCCGAGCAGCACGTCCCGCAGCACCTCGACCTGCCGCGCCGGGCCGTGGCACGCGTGCACCTGGACGGACCGGTCGCCGGGATCCAGGACCCGCGCGCCCGCGTCGCCGACGGCGTCGGCCCGCAGGTCGTGCTGCAGCATGCCCAGGAGGGTCGACGGCGGGGCGTCGTCCCTGGCCGCGACCGGCTCGTCGCGCAGGTCGATCGCGGACAGGGTGCGCTGCAGCTCCCGCGTGTCCCGGCCGAGCGTCGCCAGGAGCCGGTGCCCCACGCGCTCGTGGGAGCGGTCCTCGGCACGGTCCACGGGTCCGCCCAGGCCCGCGAGCGCCGACCACAGCGCCCGTGACGGGTGCGGCAGCCACAGGTGCACGTCGCGGTGCGCGCCGAGCGCGCCCACGAGCTCGACCTCGCTCGCCGCCAGGCGCGTGTGACCGAACAGGGACAGGCGCGGCGGCAGGTCGAAGGCGTCCGGCGCGGCGTGCAGCCGCTCGACGACGGTGGCCTGCCGCACGTGCGGCGGGTCGGCGTCGACGCGCTCGGCCAGCGCCCGCCACAGGGGCGGCTGCCACGCCAGGTCGGCCGGGACCGGCCGCCCGCACCCGTCGGTGTCGCGCCCGGCCGCCCAGTCCGCGAGCAGCGCCGGGCGCTGGCCGGCGTACGCCGCCATGAGCCGCCCGAGCCGCCGCGCGACGGACAGCCGGCGGCCCCTGCGCAGGTCGCCCTCCTCCCCCGGCATGCCGTGGCCCAGGTGCCGGGCGAGCAGCGCCGCCCACGGCTCGTCCAGGTGGGCGTCGACCACGGACAGCAGCGGCCAGGTCAGGGCGTCGGGCGCCCAGGGGTCGTCGTCGCGCGTGCCGGTGACCTCGGCGAACAGCGACCCCGGCGAGCGCAGGTCCACGCCCGCGCACACGCCGTCGTCTCCTCCCGGGGCCGCGCCGAGGCGATGGCTGAGGCGTTGCGCGAGCCACCGCTCCACGCCGCGCGCGGGCACCACCACGACCTCCGTCGCGAACGGGTCCTCCAGGGGTACGGCCAGCAGGTCGCCGAGCGCCCCCGCGAGCAGGTCCGTGCGCGGGGCCCGGTGGAGCACGACTGCCATCGCGCCAACGTATCGCGGTCGGCGACGCCCCGTAGGACGAAGGGAGGACGAAGGGCCGACCGGCGGAGGGTTGAATAGGGGCATGACGAACCGGAACCCCTCGTTCATCGCGCTCGGCACGTTCACGCTCGCGGCGCTCGCGGTCGCCACGTGGTGGGCGCTCGGCCAGGACACGTCCCGGACGGTCGACCCGGCCACCGGCGACGTCAGCGGCCCCTACGGGCCGGTCCAGGTGATCGCCTGCGTGGTGGCGCTCGTCGGCCTGGTGGTCATCGGTTCCGTGCTGCTCCCGGCGTGGCTCGCGGTGCTCGGCGTCGCCCTGCCGTTCACGGCCGCCTGGACGGTCGAGGCCGCGTCCTCCGACGACTCCGGGCTGTGGGCGGTCGGCGCGATCCTCGTGCTGGTCGGCACGCTGGGGGGCGGCACGATCGTGGCGGCGATCACGCGCCGGCTGATGCGCCCCCGGTAGCCGCGTCGCTCCAGCCACGGAGTAGAACATGTGTTCGCATGTGGGTCACACTGCGTGCATGCACCACCGCACCACCGCACCCGGCTTCCACGACCCCGCCCGGCACAGCTGGGACTCCCACCACGACCAGTGGCAGCGGATCCTCAACGAGCACCCCATCCCCCGCCGCCGGCTGCAGCACGACTGCTGGGTGCCGGTCCAGGCCCGCCTGGTGTGGGAGGTGAGCGGCGTGGAGTACCGCGACACGATCGCCTACGCCTGGGCCCCGCGCCGGCTCGTGCTCGTCGAGGTGCTCGACCCGCGGCGCTGGACCCACGGCGTGTGGCTGCACGTCACGGACGCACCCCGGCGCACCGGACGGCGGTGAGCCGGCAGGAAGGGACAGCGGCCGGACCCCGCGAGGGATCCGGCCGCTGGTGGTGCGCGGGGGCGTTACGCCCGGGCCGCCTGCGAGACGGCGTAGCTGTCCTCGAGCATGTGGTAGCGCGTGAACAGCCCGGCGTCGTCGACCGCGACGTCGAAGGCGTACTCGCTGTCGATGAGCTTGCCGGTGGCGGCCACCCTGGTGCGGAACGTGCCCAGCACCACGGCGCGGTTGCCGTCCGACAGGACGGTGTCGATCTCGAAGCCCTCGGGCCGCACGCCCTCACCGAGCTGGGTGAAGTGCTCGGCCACCCCGGCCCGGCCCTTCTTGCGGCCGATCCAGGGCACCGTCTCGGTGTCGCCCTGGATGTACCAGTCGACGTCCTCGTGGAAACGTTCCGCCAGCTCCAGGGGCGAGTCCCCGGCGAGTCGCGCGTCGAAGAACCCGGTCACGGCGGTGCGGACGAGCGAGCCGTGGGGGTCGCCCGAAGGAAGTACGGAATCGGTGGTCATCTCTGTCTCCTTGGTTGGAATCTATCGGGTGGGATCTGGGGGACGGGTCTAGCGGGCGCGGACCGCGTTCCTGCGCAGGCCGGCCCAGCCGAGCCCCGCGGGCAGCAGCAGCACGCCGGCCGCGATCATGAGGACGGGCCAGCCACCGAGACCCCAGGGGCGCAGGCCCCACAGGGCGCTCGCGACGGCGGACCCGATCGTGCCGCCGACGAAGTTGCCGACGACGAACACGGTGTTGAGGCGGCTGCGCGCGGACGGGTCGACGGCCATCACCCGGGCCTGCACCAGCACCAGCACCGACTGCACGCCGGCGGAGTACAGCGCGATCGAGACCACGACGGCGACGATCGAGCCCGGCGCGACGCCGGCGACCACGAACGCCGCGAGCGCCACCGCGAGGCCGACGCCGATCGCCGGCACCGCCAGGCCGCGGTCGTGCAGCCGCCCGACGTACTGCGCCGCGAGCGCCCCGCTGATGCCGACGAGGTTGAGCAGTCCGATCTGGGCGCCCGAGAGGCCGAACGGCTCGTCCGACAGCGTGAAGGTGAGCCCGGTCCAGTACAGCGTGAACGTGGCCATCGCGGCGGCGCCCACGAGCCCGAGCCGCCGGACGTCCGCGTTCGCCGTGGTGCGCAGCACCGAGGCGAGCAGAGCGCCGTAGCCGACACGGGCCCGCGGCTCCAGCCGGGGCAGCACCCGGTACAGGGTGAGCGCGAGCAGCAGCATGACGACGGCGACGGTCGCGTAGAGCGCACGCCAGCCGACGAGGTCGGTGACGACGCCGCTGACGGCACGCGCGACCATGATGCCGAGCAGCACGCCGGAGGCGACCACACCGAGCACCCGCCCGCGCTGCTCCTCGGTCGCGAGGTCGCCCGCCAGGGGCGCGAGCAGCTGGCCCGAGACGGTGCTCGCGCCGACCAGCGCGAGCAGCACCAGCAGCGCCGGGAAGGTCGGTGCGAGGGCGGCCGCGCCGAGCAGCACGGCGGCGAGCAGCATGAACGCGGGCGCCAGGATCCTGCGGTCGACGACGTCGCCGAGCGGCACGAGGAAGAAGACGCCGACGGCGTACCCCACCTGCGTCAGGGTGATGAGCAGCCCGGCCGTGTCGGTGGTGGTGCCGAGCTCGTCGCCGATGGTGCCGAGCACGGGCTGCGCCCAGTAGAGGTTGCCGACGGCGGCACCGGCGGCGAGGGCGAAGAGGAAGGCCGCGCCGCGGGTCATGCCGGGCCGTCGGCGAACCTCTGCGAGTGATGTCATCGCTGCTCCTGCGGGAAGGTCGTGCGGGCGGGTGCCCTCACGGCGATAGTAACAACGCCAACGTTGGCGTTGTTCCCGGCGTACCGTAGGCCTCCGGAGGTAGCGTCTGCGCCAGTCGAGGTGGTCGGTCGAGAGGAAGGACCCGCCGGTGGTCAGGGATGTCGAGGGAACGCGCCGCAAGATCGTGGAGGCGGCGACCGAGGAGTTCGTCGCGCACGGCCCGGACGGCACCACCGTCGAGCGGATCGCCCGGCGCGCCGGCGTCAACAAGGAACGCATCTACCACTACTACGGCGGCAGGGCCGAGCTCTTCGCCGTCGTGCTGCGCGAGCAGTTCGCCACGACGGCAGGGGCCGTGCCGCTCGACGCGACGGAACCCGACGCCGTCGGCGAGTTCGCCGGGCGCATGTACGACTACAGCCGCGACCACCCGCAGTTCGTGCGGCTGCTCATGTGGGAGGCGCTGACGCACACCGGCGAGGTGCCGGACGAGGACCAGCGGCGCGCCACCTACGAGGGGCGCACGGCCTCCCTCGCGCAGGGCCAGGCGGCGGGCCGCCTGACCTCGACGCTCGCCCCGGCCGAGCTGCACCTCGTGCTGCTCGCGGTCGCCGCCTACTGGACGGTGCTGCCGCAGGTCGCGCGCATGGTCACGGGCACCTCGACGGACGACGCCGCGGACGCGGCCCGGCAGCGCGCGGCGGTCGTCGCGGCGGCCCGGCGCCTCGCCGCGCCGGACTGACGCGTGACCCCGGCGACGTCACGCCCGAGGCCCGACGACGGCCCGCTCGACCCTGCGGCGGGGACTTCGACCGGGACCGAAGAAACGTTTTCGACACACGCCCGTCACTAAGGTGCACCCGACGCCTGCCAGCGTCTCCCGCGACAGGTCCGGCTCCCCGGACCGCAGAGCACTGGAGTTCGTCGTGAGAAGACACAGATCGGTCGTCGCGGCCACCGCTGCCGCCCTCGTCGTGGGCGTCCTGCCCACGGCGGCCGCCGAAGGCACCGCACCACCGGCCACGCCGGCCGCGGCCGGCGCGGACCAGTCGCCGCCGTCGGTCCCCGACACCGACGTCACCCTCATCACCGGTGACCGCGTCACCACCGGCACCGCCGCCGACGGCGCACCCGTGGTCGGGTTCGAGGCCGCGCCGCGGCCCGACGGCCTGCCCGTCACCTACGAGGCCTTCGGCGACGCCGCCGGCCACTACTTCGTGGTCCCGTCCGACGTCGCGGCCCTCGTGCCCGACAAGCTGGACCTCCGCCTGTTCGACGTCGCCGCGGTGGACAAGGCGGCCGGCCGCGACAAGCCGCTCCCGGTGATCGTGCAGACCACCACCGCCCGGGCGGCCCGCGCGGCGGCACCCACCTGGCGCACGCTCGACGTCGAGGCCGACCGCACCCTCGAGTCCATCGACGCGGTCGCCGGCGACGTCCCCGCCGAGGGGGCACCCGCCCTCCTGGACGCCGTCAAGGACGGCGCGACCGTCGGCAAGGTGTGGCTCGACGCGCCGCTGGAGACCACCGACGCCGACTCCACGCCGCAGATCGGTGCCACCGACGCCTGGGCCGAGGGCGTGGACGGCACCGGCGTGACCGTCGCGGTGCTCGACTCGGGCATCGACACCGGCCACCCGGACCTCGACGAGGGCGTGGTCACCCTGGAGCACGACTTCACCGGGTCCGGCAGCACGACCGACGTCCTGGGCCACGGCACGCACGTCGCCTCGATCATCGCGGGCACCGGCGAGGCGTCCGACGGCGAGAACCGCGGCGTCGCGCCCGGTGCCCGCCTGCTCAACGCCCGCGTGCTGAACGACGAGGGCCAGGGCGAGGAGTCGTGGGCCATCGACGCCATGGAGTGGGCGGCCACCAACGGCGCCGACGTCATCAACATGAGCCTCGGGGTGCGCGGTGGGTACACCGACGGCACCGACCCCTCCGCGCTCGCCGTCGACTCGATCTCGGCGCGCTATGACACGCTCGTGGCCATCGCGGCGGGCAACGAGGGCAACGGCGGCACGCCGTTCACCGTCACCACCCCCGGTACCGCCGACTCCGCCCTGACCGTGGGCGCGGTGTCGGACGACGACCGCATCGCCTACTTCTCGTCCATGGGCCCGCGGTACGGCGACCTGGCCATCAAGCCCGACATCACGGCGCCCGGGGACGGCATCGTCGCCGCCCGCGCCGCGGGGACCTCCATCGGCGAGCCGGTGGGCGACCACTACGCGGCGATGTCCGGCACCTCGATGGCGACGCCGCACGTCGCCGGGGCGGCCGCCCTGCTCAAGCAGGCACGACCGGACCTGGACGGCGAGGCCATGAAGTCGGTGCTCATGGGTTCCGCGGAGCCCACGGGCAACTCGGTGTTCGCCGAGGGCGCGGGCCGCACCTGGGTGCCGGGCGCGATCGCGCAGACGGTGTGGGCCACGCCCGCGTCGCTCTCGTTCGGCCTGTTCGACGAGCTGCGCGCCGACCAGGAGCCGCGGACGCAGACCGTGACGTACACGAACGACTCGGACGCCGACGTCGAGGTGACGCTCAGCCTCTCCCTCAACGCCGGGGACGGCGAGCCGGTCCCGGCCGGGGTGGGCTCCCTGTCCACCGACACCCTGACCGTCCCCGCCCACGGGACCGCGTCGGCCGACGTGACCGTCGACCCCCGCGCGGACGACCCCGACCTGTTCGCCGGCGTGCTCCGCGCCTCCGGGCCGGGGTTCCCGACCGTGCGCACGGTGCTCGCCTTCCAGGTGGACCCGGACATGTACACGCTGCGCATCGAGGCCGACCGCCTGCGCGGTACGCCGGCGCGCAACCCCGACTCCGGCTGGATCCACGGCATCGACGACCCGGACGTGAACCAGTGGTTCCAGTTCACCGACGGCGTCGCCGAGGTGCGCCTCCCGGCCGGCCGGTACGCCGTGCAGGGCCAGCTGTTCGACGCCGTCTCCCCGGAGGCGGACTTCCTCGACACGGTCGTGACCTTCACCCGGGACGCCGACCTGACCACCAGCGGCGCCACGCTGGTGCTGGACGGCGAGCCTGTCCCCGTCCGCGCCGAGACGCCGCGGAAGGTCCGGCCCCGCGCGCTCAGCGCGGACGTGACCCGCATGCTGCCCGGCCGGCCGTGGCCGGTGGCCACGAGCATCTCGGCCAGCACGGGCGACTACGTGGGCGGCATGGACCTCGACGCGTACGTGCTGCCGGACACGGCACCGCTCGCGGGCGACCTGACGGTGACGTCGCGGTTCCTGCTGGACCAGCCGCTGCTCGACGTCGCCACGACCGGCAAGGGCAAGCCGCTCGACGTGTCCCGCGAGCTGGCCTACGCGGTCCGCTCGCCGCGGTACGACGGGACGATGGCGGCCCGGATCGTGGACGGCGGCACCGGCACCCCCGAGGAGCTGGCGGCCGTCCGGGCGAAGGGCGCCGTCGTGCTGATCGAGGACACCGGCGACCCGTCGCTCAACCCGCAGTCCCAGGCCGCCCGGGCCGCCGGGGCCGCCGCGCTGGTCGTGTACGGCTCCACGCCGGGGCCGTTCTTCCACCAGGTGGACAACTACACGATCAACACGATGGAGGACCAGGCCCTGCCGACGCTCACGCTGAAGCGCGATCTCGGTCTGGCGCTCCTGGACGCCGCGCGCCGCGGAGCCACGCTGCGCGGCACGGGCCGCGTGACCCCGGCCTACCAGTACGTGCTGGGCTACCACGAGGACGGCCGGGCGGTACCCCGGTCGCTCACGTACCGGTCGAGGGACAAGGACCTGGCCGCGGTCGAGACCGAGCTGCGCTCGTTCAAGCCGTTCGCGCCCGGCCTCCGCAACGCGGAGCAGATAACGATCACCAGCGGCAGCACGCTGAGCGGCTGGCAGCAGTCGTGGCCGGACGGGGCCGTGAGCGGACGCACGGTGTACTACTCGACCGAGCCCGGGGTGCGGTTCCAGCGTGACGCCACCGCGGCCCAGGGTCTCAACGCCTGGCCCGCGTGGATGCTCGGCGAGCCGGTCACCTACGCGCCCGGTCGCCGCGCGAAGGAGACCTACAACGCCGCGGTCTACCACGGTGGCTTCTGGCCCTCCCCGTCCGCACCGCAGGAGGCGGCGGTCCACCGCGACGGCAGCACCCTCGGCATCGACCTGCCCTACCGGGTCGACGGCGCGGGGCACGCCCAGGAGTGGGGTCCGGACGAGGCCTCGACGGGCCGCTTCCGGGTCTGGCAGGGCGACGACCTGCTCACCGACGACGCGTTCGGCACATACACGACGCAGGACGTCGGCACCGGCACCGACCGGTTCCGCATCCGGCTGGAGACCCGGCGCGAGACGCCGTGGTGGCCGCTGTCGACCGACGTGACCACCGAGTGGGGCTTCACCTCGGGCCGCACCACGGCCCCGGCGGTGCTGCCGCTGCTGCAGCTCGACTACGGCGTGCAGGGTCTGGACGCGTACAACACCACGAGCCGGCGCACCGCGACGCTGGACCTGAGCGTGTCGCACCAGGACGGCGCAGCCGGGGCCTCCCCGGTCACGAGCCTGAAGCTGTGGTCGTCGGCGGACGGCGGCGCGCACTGGACCCCGGTCACGGTCACGCCGGCCGGTAAGCCAGGCAAGCCCGGTAAGCCCGGCCACGGCGGGTCGGGCGCGTACACCGCCACCGTCACGGCCCCGCCCGGCGCGACCACGGTCTCGCTGCGCTCCGAGGCCCGGGACGCGGCGGGCGCCACGTTCTCGGAGACGGTGATCGACGCGTACGCGGTCGGCCGCTGAGCGACCCGTGGCACGACGAAGGCCCCCGTCCTCGCGGCGGGGGCCTTCGCCGTCAGCCGGGCCGGCGCGTGGCCAGCATCCGCTCCTCGAGCACCCAGGTCCGGGCCTCGTCCGTGGAGGCCTCGCCGAGCCAGGTGAAGGATTCCGGCGTGATGTCGGTGAACCGCCAGCGCAGCAGCGGGTCGCCGCCGAGGCTGACGAGCACGATCTCGTCGCCCTCCTCGCGCCCGACGAACGTCCGGACCCGCCCGTTGACCGGCTCGATCGACGTGGACCGCCAGGCCCCGAGGGCGGGGTCGGGGAAGCGCAGCGTCGATCCGTGGAACGCCCGCGGGGCGACGCCGGCACCGGGCTGCCCGGGGCCCGGCACGATCCAGACGTCCTGGACGACGCGTCCGCCCAGCACCCAGCCCACGTGCAGCTCGCCGACGGCGGCCCGCTGCTCGCCGGTCGCGTCCGTGCCGGACCAGCGCAGGTCCCACGAGCCCACGAACTGCCCGAAGGTCGCCAGCCGCGCCGCGTGCTCCTGCGCGGGGCCTCTTTTTCATGAGTGGTCCCGTGAGCGCCGCCGAGGAGTACCGCCTCCTGATCGCCGACGTGTACGAGCTCGCCGGGACGTCCCGGCGCACGAGCGAGGCCCTGGCCGCCGACGCGGGCCAGACCGTGGCGCGCTGGCACACGCTGAGCGTGTTCTCCGCCGACCCGATGACCGTGGCCGACGGCGCACGCCGGCTCGGCCTCGCCCGTCAGAGCGTGCAGCGCGTCGTCCGCGACCTGCTCGCCGAGGGCCTGCTCACGTCCTCCCCCAACCCGGACCACCGCACCGCACCGCTGATCGGCACCACCGCACGGGGCGCCGCCGTGCTGGCCGAGCTCGTCGAGCGCTCCGACGCCGACCGGCGCGCGCGGCTCGCCGCCGGAGGCCTCACCGGCGCGGAGCTGCGTGCGGCCCGGCTGACGCTGCGCGCGGTGCTCGACACCCTCCGGTGACCGGGCACCGCGCGCGGGGTCGGCCGCGCCTCACGCCACCCGGCCCGCGGAGCGGCGGCGCACCGCCACGAGGGTGCCGCCCACCAGGATCAGCACCAGGCCGAGCAGGCCCAGCCACACCGCGTCGAAGCCCGTGACCGGCAGGTCACCCGCCCCCGGGTACGCCGGCGGGCCCGCTGCCCCGGGGTCCCCCGGGTCCTCGGCAGAGGGCGGCGGTTCCGGGGGCGCCGTCGGGGTCGGGGTCGGTTCCCCGGGCGGTGAGGGTTCGGGGCCCGGGTCGGAGACGGTGTGCTCGGTGGCGCGGCACGCCGCGTCGTCGTCCGGGCAGGGCGCGGGCGGCGGGGCGGAGCCGGCTCCCGTGACGACGTTGCGCAGCGCCTGCCCGCCCGCGTCGTCCGCGACGGTCACCCGGTAGGACACCGTGGCCCGCTCCCCCGCGGCGACGTCGGGGACCGTCCAGGTCAGCGTGGTGCCGTCGAGGACGAGACCGTCCGGGAGGTCGCCGAGCGTGGCGTGCGCCAGCACGCCGGTCAGGTCGTCGGTCGCCGCCGCCCCCACGAGGGTCGTCGTGGCGGTGTTGGTCGCGGTGAGGGTGTAGGTCACGACCGACCCGGGCGCCACCGTCGAGCCGCTGCCCGGGTCCGAGGTCTTGGTGAGGGTCCACGCGTTGAACGTGTTCCGGAAGGCGATCTGCGGGAACTGCCGCGGCACGTCGTCCTCGGCCGTGACGACCTCGTCCAGCAGCTCGCCCGTGTCCGCGTCGCGGATCACGGAGGTGGCCTGCAGCACGCCGTCCTCGCGCCGGCTCGGCGTGGTGCAGACCTGGTAGCGCGTCTCGTCGTAGGTGATGCCGGGTAGCGGCGGGTCCGGGATCTCCTCGGCATAGACGTAGCAGTACGAGTACCCGAGCACATCCTCGGTGAGGACCGGCCGGGCCTCGCGCTCGAACAGGGCGAGCTCGCCGTCGGCCGCACCCGGCATCGCGAACACCGTGCCGTCGGGGTACGGCACCTGGCCGTCGGTGATCTCGGCGGAGCGCTCGTCCAGGGGCACCACCCGCACGCCGAACTCGCCGTCGGCGCTGTCGCGGCCGTCCAGCCGCTTGCGGATCTCGTAGTGGTACGGGGTGCGGTAGATGTTCTCCATGTGGCCGTCCGGCCCCACGACCTCGGTCCGCAGCGTGCCCGACCCGTCGTCGGTGACCCGCACCGTGACGTTCACGACCCGCTCGGTGTCGTACACGATGTCCTCGATCGGGTCGGACGACGGCGCGACCTCCCGGATCGTGTACGCGTACTCGCCGGGCTCGGTGAACGTGATCGGACCGAGCTCCGCGCTGCGGATGAGCGGCGACGCCGTGGCCGAGTCCGCGGTGACCTCGACGGTGGTCTCCTCGGGCATCGGTGCGCCCGGCGTCGCCGGGGACAGCCGGAACGTGAACGTGTCGCCCGCGCGCCAGTCGCGCCCGACGATCCGCTTGTCCACGGGGATCGTCGCCGTGCCCGGACCCGCCTCGTACGTGTTGGCGAAGCCGACCTCGGGGACGCCGCCGGTCCGCGAGTCGTGCACCACGGTGCCGCCGCGCTCGGACGTCACGGTGGTCTCGACCCACATCTCGCGCGCGACCTCGTCGTACCGGGCCCGGACCTCGACCGTGTGCACGGTGTCGTCCGAGGTGACGCCGCCTGCGGCGCTCTCCTGCTCCGTGATCACGTAGGTGTACGCACGGCCGAGGTCCGTCTGGGTGAGCTCCATCTGCGGCAGCTGGACCACCGGGGCGGGCTGTCCGTCCGGCGCGTCGGCGGTCGTGGCGAACACCTGGCGGGCCTCGTCCCAGCCGAGCTTCTCGCGCGACGCGTCGTCCTGCGCCTCGACCACGACCTCGAACTCACCCGCCACCGGCTCGCGCCCGGTGAGCGTCTTGGTCACGACGACGTTGGCGAACGGCACCCGCGCGCGGAACCGGTTGACGAGCTCGGCCTCACCGCGGGCCGTGCTCACGGCCGCCTCGAGCTGCCCGTCGAGGCGGTCGCCGGCGGGCTCGTCGGTCACGGTCACGGTGTAGACGACGGCCCGCGGGTCGGGCTCGACGCCGGGCACCGCCGGCTCGGCCCGCTCGGTCACGGTGAACCCGTAGACCCCCTGGCGGTGGAACGTGATCGCGCCGAACGTCACGTTCGGGGCCCCGTCGGCCGGTGCCGTCGCCGTCGCGGTCGCGGGGTCCGGCAGCTCGATCTCCCCGGCCTCGACGGCGGCGCGCGTCACGTCGTCGGCCGGGGCGAGGTCGAACGTGAACGCGTCGCCGTCCGCCCAGGGGCGGCCGTCCAGGGTCTTGGTGGCCGTGAGCGCGACGTCCGCCGGCTCGGGGTCGTAGGCGTTGACGAAGACGGGGCCGTCGCCCTCGGGTCCGTAGTCGCCCGTCGCCGGGTCGCAGCCGCCCCACGGGTCCGCCTCGGTGACGGCGTCGGCCGTGGTCTCGCAGGTGGTGACGACGGGGTCGACGAGCGGACCGTCGGGGGACGCGACGCTGCCGACGTCGATCCGGAAGAACCACACCGCGTCCGAGAGCGTGAGCCCCGGGACGGGCGGGTCGAACGGGTCCTCGCGGGCGGCGTAGAAGTACGTGCCGCCCACGTGGTCCTCGGTGTAGCGCAGCGGGGGCGACGGGACGCTGATGCTGCCCGGCGTGGCCCGCACCTGGGCCGTACGGCCGCCGTCGGCGAACTCGAGCGGCGGCTCGGCCGGGTCCTCCTCGTCGACGGCGCCGAAGGTGAAGGCGTACGGGATCAGCGGCGGACGCACCTGCCCCGGCCCGGCCAGCGACGCGTCCCGGACGTGCTTGACCACCTCGAGCGCCCGGTCGAGGTCGCCCGCGCTCCACGTGTTGGTGAAGGTCGCGGGCGGCTCGACGACGCCGGGGGCCTCCCCGCCCGCGTCGTCGCGCACGCGGGCGAGCGCCGTCGTCGTCCGGAGCTGCCCGGTGCCGGTGTCGGTGACCTCGACCGTCCAGCGGTACTGCGCGAGCGAGTCCTGCACGCCCGGCACGTCCGTGGCGAGCTCGACGAGCCCGTACTCGAACGTGCCGGGCCGCGTGAACGTGACGGCGCCGAAGTCCGTCTCCTGACCCTCGGCGTCGATCGTGCGCGTCACGCAGCCGCTCTCGGCGTCGCCGTCCGCCGGGACGGGTGCGGTGCCCACGGGGCACAGCCGTACGCGGTACGCGCCGTCCAGCCAGCTGGGGCTCATCGCCTTGGTCGCGGCGACCGTCGTCAGGGTGACGGGCTCGACGTCGTAGACGTTGTCCCACACCAGCCGCGGGACCGTGGCCTGCGGGACGGCGACGGTCCCGTCCGTCACCTCGGGTGCGACGGGCGTCCACGCTCCGGGCGGCGCGACCTCGGCCACGGCGTACCCGGCGCCGTCGGGCAGCCCCATGACGCGCGCGTGCTCGCCGTCGCGCAGGGTGATCGTGCCGCCCGTGGCGACGGTGCCGGCGCGCCCGGCCACGCCGTCGGCGTCGAAGACGCGGTACGGCAGCTCTCCCGCGAGCGGGCCGCCCGCCGGGTCGGTGAGCGTGACCCGGAAGGCGAACTCCTGGTCCGGGTCGGGTGCGAGCCCGGCCTGGGCCGTCGTCACCGTCTTGCCGACCTCGAACGCGCCCGGGGACGCGTACTCGAGCCAGCCGTTGTTGCCGAGGCGGATGCGCACCGACTGCGCGACGTCGGGCTCCACGGCGGCCTCGCGCGAGAAGGCGTCGGTCTGCGTGCGGTTGGCCGCCGGGTCCTCGACGGCGCACGTCAGGCTGTCCGACACCCAGACCACGTTCTCCTCGGCGCACTTGTGGATGTCGAGGTTCGCGACCCGCTCGGAGAGGTTGTACAGGCCGGCCGGCGCCACCATCACCCCGCCCACCGGGCGGATCTGCGCACCCTCCGTCTGCCCGGCCAGCAGGTTCGCCTTGGTGGTGGGCAGGTACACGAGCGTCTTGGTCGGTTCGTCGCCCTGCCCGCCCGTGGTGCTGTAGCGGGGCAGCGCGCGGTACACGGTGGCCGTGCCCGGCAGTGCGTCCCACTCCCCGGGCGTGATCGTCGCGCCCGGGTCCTGTGCGGTGTACAGCACGGAGTCGCGCGCGAACCGGTAGAAGTCGTTGCGGGTCGAGGGCCGGAAGGTGACGCCGGCGCGCGAGGTGCGCGTGCCGTCGTCGGCCGTGTCGAACGCGTTGGCGTAGAAGCGGAGCGCGCCGTCCACGGTGTGCTCGCCGACGTACGCCGCGAGCGCCGCCTGGTCCGCGGCCGGCAGGGCCGTCGGGTCGGTGAGCGCGGACGCGACGCCGGGCTTGGGCGCGACCTTGTAGTAGAGGTGCACCGGGTGGGAGGACCACCAGCTCATGCTCCGGGGCGCACCGTCGAGGTCCTCCAGCACGGAGGTGTTGATCATCGGCAGCAGGGCCACGGGGATCTTGACGGTGACGATGTCGCCCACGGCGAGGGAGACGTTGGACTCGACCGTCACCACGATGTTCGCCAGGTCGGTCTCGGGGAACAGGTCGTTCGCCGCGTAGGAGCCGTCGAAGACGTAGGTGGTCGTGTTGCCGCTGGTCGTGGTGGTGTGTTCGGTGAACTCCTCGGGGTCGCAGTCGGTGCGGCCGTCCTGCTGGAGGATCGAGCAGAACACCACGCTGTCCATCTTGCTGACGCGCATGAAGGGGCCGAGCGGGTCGGTGAACGTCACGTACCCGTCGGTGTTGGGGTCGGGCGTGGTGGTCTCGACGGGCAGCACGGGCTCCTCGGTGAGCACCTGGTTCGCGATCCGCTCGAACACCGCGACGAGCTCCTCGGCGGTGTTCGGCGCGTCGAACGTCGTGTTGTACCGGAGCTGCTCGTAGGTCGGGTCGTAGGTGACGGCGTTGACGGAGGCCGAGCCGCTGCTCACCTGGCCGCTGGGGCGGTTGACCCGGAACGCGGCGGTGCTGTTCACGGTGACCGTGGTGGAGCCGGTGGTGGCGTAGGTGCCCATCGCGCTGCCGAACGAGGTCGCCATCGCGTTGGCCGGGTTGACCTGCCCCTGTGCGGGCAGGGTGCCGCGCGGGTCGAGGGTCGCGTACGCGAGCTGCTGTCCCTGCGGCTGCAGCGCGGACATGCCGAGGCCCACGGTGTAGACGTTGGTCTCGACGGGCGAGAAGCCGTGCGCGGTGTTGTACGCCTCGTCGTTGTAGACGTCGGTGACCTGGTTCTTCAGGTAGGCGCCGGAGAGCGCGGCGAGGTAGCCGTTGCCGAAGTACTGGGTCGCCGTCGGGGACGCCGGTCCGTGGTTCGCCGTGCCCTGCAGGTTCCACCAGGCCGCCTCGTTGGCGGACAGCGTGGGCTCCCCGTCGGAGAAGACGATGACGCTGGGGATGTGCTGCTCGTCGCCCGCGACGGCGCTCGTCGCCTGGTCGGCGAGCACCGACCTGGCGCGGTCGATACCGCGGTGGATGTTCGTCGACTGGGCGCTGGTGCCGACGTACCCGACGGTGAGGTTCTCCCCCACCGTGGTGATCGTCATGCGGCCCTGGGCGTTGGGCGGGCCGAACACGAGGTAGTCGTCCGTGCCGGTGACGGTCTGCGGCCGGGTCAGGGGCGTGACGGTGGTGGCGGCGGTGCCGAACGCGACGATGCTGACGCGTGCGTCCGGGTCGGCCTCGACGATGTGCTGGATCGCCGCGTTGACGCCCTCGACCATCGCGTACGCGCGGGAGTTGCGGTAGCTCGTCGCGCCGGAGCCGGTCGAGCTGCAGGTGCTCGACGTGCCGACGCACAGCGTCATCGAGTTGGAGTTGTCGATGGCGATCACGAGGTCGATGACCGGCTCGCGGGTGGACCGCACCTGTCGCGTGGTGCCGAGAGCGGACAGCACGACCGCCATCTCGTCGTCGGCGATGTCGAGGTCGTGGTCGACCCCGGCCTCCTCGGCCGCCTCGTCGTCACCGAACACGGTCTTGTCGGTCCAGATGCGGCCCGGGTTCTGGGACTGGTGGGTGACGTTCGGGTTGTCGCTGTCGGGCCGCGACCCGGGGTAGCGGTGCCAGGAGGCGTGGTCGGTCAGCTTCGCGGCGGGCGTCAGGCCGCCGCGGACCGGATCCGCCCGCGCGGCCGGCCCGGCCGCCCAGAGCAGTCCCGACCCGACCAGCGCGGCGGCGGCCCCCGCGGCCACCAGACGGTGCGCCCGGGTTCGCGCCCGCGCACGCCACGACCCGGCAGAACCCTTGCGACGACGGTGCACGGTGATCCCTTACGCCTCGTGCCAGACCTGGGCGGGACCGCCGTGCTCGTCCGGCCCGGTCCCGGTGACCGCCGGCGCCGGCCCTGGCCAGGCTGCCCGCGGAAGTCACATCGCGCGACGCACCCGCGCTCGGGCGCGTCCCTGCCATGCTACGAAGGCGGTGGGAATCGGCAACGGCAGGGCGGAGCGGAGCATCCCCGCGCCGTCAAGGTGGCACGCTCATGCTAGATAGGATGAGGCCATGCCGAAGAGAGTCGACCCGGACGCCCGCCGGGAGCAGGTCGCCGACGCGGTGATCGACGAGATCGCCGAGCACGGGCTCCGCGCCGTCACCCTCGCCCGGATCGCCGCCCGCAGCGGCCTGGCCATCGGGAGCATCCGCCACTACTTCGGCGACACCCTCCGCGAGGTCATGCGCTTCACGCTCGACGTGCTCGTCCAGCGCGCCCTGCGCCGCGCCGAGACGCTGTCCGACGACCCGGTGGCCCGGATCGCGGAGGCGATCGCCTTCGCCGCGCCGACCACCGACCAGGAACGCAAGGAGAACGCGGCCCTCGTCGAGTACCGCGTCATGGGGCGCACCGACCCGGAGCTCGCGGCCGAGATCACGGCCACCTCCGCCGCCGGCGCCGAGACGATCCGGTCGCTGCTGGGCGCGGCGCTGACCGGCCGCGTGATCGACGAGGAGACGCTGCACCGCGAGGCGCTCCTGCTCTTCGCCCTGGTCGAGGGCCTCTCGTTCAGCTCGGCCCTGCACTCCGCACCGCTGCGTGAGGCGGACGTGCGCACCATGGTGACGGCGTCCGTGAACCGCCTGCGCGAGGCGTGCCCGCCGGCGCCCGCCGCTGGGCACGCCACCGTGGGCCGCGCGTGACGGCCGGGCCGTACCGGGTCTCCCCCGGTACGGCCCGGCCGGCGTGCCGACCAGGGTGGCCGACGGGTGCGCCGTCAGCCCTGCGCGGGCGTGGGGACTCCGGCCGCGACCAGGACCGCCGGTGCGAGGCGGTCGAGCGCACCCTCGAACTGGTGGTCCGCCAGCAGGTGCACCAGCACGTTGAGCTGCTCGATGTTCCGCGCGGACGTCAGCGGCCCGGCATCGAGCGCGGTGAAGCCGGCGTCCCCGGCCAGCGTGCGCACCTGGGCCTTGGCCGAGGCGTCGTCACCGGCGAGGAGCACCGGCGGCGCGGGCTCCGGCGCGGGCCACCGCCGCGCGTCGAGCAGGGTGGACGGCACGGTGTTGAACGCCTTCACCACCCGCGCCGCCGGGAGCCGCCGCTGCAGCTCCTCGCTGGTCGACGTCCGCGCCATGAACGCGGCGTCGTACGAGTGCTCGAAGTCGCCGCTCACCTGCAGCGGGTTCATGGTGTCGATCACCACCTTGCCCGCCAGACCGCCCGCCGGACCGCCCGCCTGGGGGCCGACGGCGTCGAGCACGGCGTCCAGCCGGGGCCAGTACACCGAGAACAGCACGACGTCGCCGAACTCGGCGGCCTGAGCCGGCGTGCCGGGGACCGCCCCCGGGTTCTCCGCGACGAACGCGTCCAGCTTCTGCTGCCCGCCGTCCTTGGCCACCATGACGTCGTGGCCCGCGGCGAGCCAGGCCCGCGCCAGGGCGCGACCGATGTTTCCTGCGTTGACTACTCCGATACGCATGTCTTCCTCCGGTGGTGCTGTGGGATGCCGGGCAGGCTCAGAGCTGGTAGCCGCCGCTGGCCTCGATGACCTGACCGGTCACCCAGCGGCCCTCGTCCGAGGCGAGGAAGGCGACCACCGCGGCGATGTCGGAGACGTCGCCGAACCGGCCCAGCGCGGTGTCCGCCTCGATGGAGGCCACCAGGTCCGCGTTCTCGCGGACGGCGGTGTTCATGTCGGTGCGCACCCAGCCGGGTGCCACGGCGTTCACCGTGACGCCGCGCGGCCCGAGCTCCATGGCCAGGGCGCGGGTCAGGTTGTTGATGCCCGCCTTGGCCATGGAGTACACCGGTACCGACTGCATCGGCCGCGCGCCGGCGGCGGACGAGACGTTGACGACGCGCCCGCCGTCGGCGAGGCGGCTCAGCGCGGACTGGACGACGAAGAACGGCGCGCGGGCCTGGACCGCGAACATCGTGTCCCAGCTCTCCGGCGTGCTGTCGGCGAGGCCGCCCCAGCCGGAGTTGCCCGCGTTGTTGACGAGCACGTCGAGGGAGGTGCTCCCGGTGCGCTCCACGAGCTCGCGGTCGAGCCTGCTGAACAGGTCCGGCACCGCACCGGCGTCGGAGAGGTCGGCCTGGAGCGCGAACGCGCTGCCACCCGCCTGCTCGATCGCCGCGACCGCCTCGTCCGCGCCCGCCCTGCTCGCGTTGTACGTCAGCGCGACGGCCGCGCCCTCGCTCGCCAGACGCTCGGCGACCGCCCGGCCGATGCCTCGTGAGCCCCCGGTGACGAGAGCGGTCTTCCCAGTAAGTAGCTGCGGCATAGAACATTCCTTGCTCGAAGAGGTGCGGGACCACGGCTGGATCAGCCGGCACCGATCCTCGGTCCGGGCGCGCCAGGGTTCCAGGCGCCCGCGTTCCCGGGGAACGCAGGTACCACCCAGGCCCTCAGGCGGCGGTGCCCGCGATCCCGCGCAGGAAGACCGCGCGCTGCTCCGCCGCGGCCTCGTCCCAGCCCGGGAAGGTCGTCATGGGCTGGGCGAGCCGGACTCGGACGTGGCCCGCCGGGCCGTCGCCGACCGGGTGCGCGTCCTGCGGTCGCTGTGACGGGAGCCGGGCGCGGCTAGGCTCTGGGCGATGGACAGGTCCGGGGGCGCGCTGCGAGGCAGAGCCGGCGACCTCGCCGTCCTCGTCGTGGCGGTCGCCTGGGGGCTGCTCACCGCGCGGATCCAGGAGGCTGCCGCGGAGCCGCTGCCCGCCGCCCTCCTGGACGCCGACCTCGCCACCGGGGTGGTCGGCTGCGTCGCGCTGTGGTGGCGACGACGGTTCCCGGTGCCGATCGCCCTGGCCCTGGCCTGCGCCACCGTGTACTCCGAGACGGTGGCCGGCGCGGCCGTCCTCGGGCTGTTCACGGTGGCGGTCCACCGCCCGGTCCGCACGACGGTCGCGGTGTGCGGGACGAGCCTGGCCGCGCTCACCGCACACCAGCTGCTCCGGCCGGACCACGTCACCCCTCCGCTCACGGTGTTCACGATCATCGGCCTGGGACACCTCGCCACCGTGGCGTGGGGGCTCACGGTGCGCAGCCGACGCGCGCTGGTCGCGTCCCTGCACGAGCGGGCCGCAGCCGCCGAGGTCGAGGCCCGGCTGCGGGCCGAACGGTCCGAGCACGAGGCGCGCCACGCGCTGGCCCGGGAGATGCACGACGTCCTGGGGCACCGCCTGTCGTTGCTGAGCGTGCACGCGGGCGCGCTCTCCTACGCACGGGGCGCGCCGCCCGAGGACGTGGCGCGCGCCGCCGAGGTGGTCCGGCAGAACGCGCACCGCGCGCTGCAGGACCTGCGCGACGTGATCGGGGTGCTCCGCGCGCCGGTGGGCGAGCTGCCGCTGCCGGCGGTCGAGGACGTGCGCGAGCTGGTCGACGAGGCACGCCAGGCCGGTACGCCCGTGGAGCTGCGGGACGGCGCGGGCCTGACGACGGGTGGGCAGACGCTCCCGGAGACGCAGGGGCGCACGGTCTACCGCCTGGTGCAGGAGGGCCTGACCAACGTGCGCAAGCACGCGGCCGGCTCCTCGGTGACGGTGCGGATCGAGGGCCGCGCCGGCGACCACGTCACCGCCGAGGTGGTCGACACCCCGCCCGCGGGACGGTCGCCGGCCCGCGTACCGCCCCCTCCCCGGTCCGCCGTCCCCGGCACCGGGCTGCGCGGGCTCGAGGAGCGGGTCCGGCTCGTGGCCGGCCGGCTGGAGCACGGCCCGACGGACGAGGGCGGCTGGCGCGTCCGGATACGTCTACCGTGGCCGCTGTGACACGCACCCCGCCGGACGGCGCCGAGCACGAGACCGGGCCTGTCGCCGCTCGGTCCGCCGGGTCCGCTCCCGCCGTCCGCGTCCTGCTCGTCGACGACGACCCCGTGGTCCGCTTCGGGCTCCGGATGATGCTGAGCGGCGCCCCGGACCTGTCCGTGGTGGCCGAGGCCGGCGACGGGGCGGAGGCGGTGGCGCTGGCCCGGCGCCACCGGCCCGACGTCGTGCTCATGGACATCCGGATGCCCGGGACCGACGGGCTCACGGCCACGGAGAGCCTGCGGAGCCGGCCGGGGGCGCCGCAGGTCGTCGTGCTCACCACCTTCGACGCCGACGCCCACGTGCTGCGGGCGCTGCGCGCCGGTGCCGCCGGGTTCCTCCTCAAGGACACACCGCCGGACGAGCTCGTCGTCGCCGTCCGGCACGCGGCCCAGGGGCGTCCCGTGCTCTCGCCCGGCGTGACCCGCCGGCTGATCGACCGGGTGGCCGAGGCGGGGCAGGACGACCGGAAGGCCGAGGCACGCCGACGGCTGGACGTGCTCGCCGACCGGGAACGCGTCGTCGCGGCGGAGATCGGCGCGGGCCGCACCAACGCGGAGATCGCCGCGCGCCACCACCTCGGCCTGACGACGGTCAAGACCCACGTGTCGGCGATCCTCACCAAGCTGGACCTCAACAACCGGGTGCAGGTCGCACTGCTCGCGCACGAGGCGGGGCTCACGACGGACGACTGACGACCGCCGGCTCCGACTTTGGTCGGCCACCTCGGACCGTTCGGCCGAGGCCACCGCCGGACGGCCCGCCTAGCGTCGAGGACATGTCATCCTCACCTCCACGAACCCGTCCGTCCCACGTCTCCCTGCGACTCGCCGCGGTGCTGGCCGCCGCCGCACTCGTCCTCACCGGCTGCGCCGGCGGGGCGGGCACGGCGGGCGCCGCGAGCGCGGCCGGCGCTGCGGCGGCTCGGACACCGGACCGAGCGGCCACCGCCGGACCGGCCGCGCCCGCCCCGGACCCCGTCGACTGGCAGGCGTGCGGCACCGGCTTCGACTGCGCCACCGTCGAGGTGCCGGTGGAGTACGGCAGCCCGCGCGGTGAACGGATCGAGCTCGCCGTGACGCGGCACCGCGCCACCGACCCGGACCGGCGCATCGGCAGCCTGTTCGTCAACCCCGGCGGCCCCGGGGTGTCCGCGACCGAGATGGTCGAGCGCATCGACGTCGCCCACGGCACGGGCCCGTTCTCGGCGGAGGTCGTGGCCCGGTTCGACGTCGTCGGCGTGGACCCGCGCGGCGTCGGCGACTCCGAGGCCGTGCGCTGCCTCACCGACGAGCAGCGCGCCGCACAGGCCGCCGAGGACCGGGACCCGACGATCCCCGGCGGCAAGCGGTTCGGCAGGCTCCTCACCGACGCCCGCACCTTCACGCACGGGTGCCTCGACCACCAGAGCCGCACGTTCCTGGCCAGCCTGTCCACCGACAACGTGGCCCGGGACCTGGACCAGGTGCGGGCGGCGCTCGGCGAGGAGCAGATCACCTTCTACGGCGCCTCCTACGGCACCGTGGTCGGCCCCGTGTATGCCACGCTGTTCCCCGAGCGGGTGCGCCAGATGGTCATCGACGGGCCGGTCGACACCGACCTGTGGCAGAACGACCCGCTGCGGCTCCTGGACGACGTCGAGGTGTCCAACGAGCGGACGCTCGACGCCTGGTTCGAGACCTGCCGCGCCGAGGGCACCGCCGTGTGCTCGTTCGGCGACGGGGACCCCGAGGCCGCGTTCGACGCGCTGGTCCGGCAGCTCGAGAAGCGGCCGCTGCAGGTTCAGCCGGTCGACGGTCTCACGCCGGGCGGGCCCCTGGACGGCGCCGCGGCACTGGAGGGCGTGCGGGCCGCCGCGGGCAACCAGGCGCTCTGGCCGCTGCTCACGGCGGGCCTGATCGGCGCGGAGCAGGGCAACGGCACGTTGCTGCACGCCATGGTGTCGTCGGTGACCGTCGCCCCGTTCGGCGGACCGTTCGCGACCCTCCAGGAACCGCACACCGCGGTGCGGTGCGCCGACTGGCCGGAGGTCGACCGGCTGTCCGACCACCACCGTGCGGCGCGGACGATCGCCGAGCGGCACGACCGGCTCGGCGGGCGGGCCGCGTACAGCGCGCTGAGCTGCGCGCTGTGGCCCGTCGACAACAGGGACCGTTTCACCGACGTGCTCGACGGCGCCGGCGCTCCCCCGGTCCTCGTGGTCGGCGGCCGCCTGGACAACGTCTCCCCGCACCACTGGGCCGAGGCCATGGCCGAGCGCCTGGACGACGCCGTCCTGCTCACCCGGGAAGGCGTCGGCCACACCTCCTACGGCACCAGCGGCCCGTGCGTCGACGACGCCGTGGACGCCGTGCTGATCGACGGGATCCTGCCGGAGGACGGCACCGTGTGCGACGTGCCGCCCGCCACCACGAAGCCGCTCGCCGCGCCCGCGGGCGCCGGCGCGTAGCGGCCCGCGCACCGAGCGGGGCCCGGTCCCGGTGGGACCCGGGTCCCGCTCTCGGTCACGACCTGCGGGAGACGTGGTAGTGGCGCAGGAGCCAGACGCCGTCCGCCTCCACGGCGACGACGGTGAGGTAGACCCGCACCGGCTGGTCGGGGCGGTGGAAGGTGACGGCCGCGTAGCCGACGGCGACGCCGGGCGCGAGCTCACGGGCGTGGAGCACGGTGTGCTCCACGGTCAGCCCGGGCGGCTGCTTGCCGTAGTAGGCGACGACAGCGGCCCGGCCGAAGGCCGGCTCGGGATCGAAACCCTGGAACAGGGCGTCCTCGGTGAACTGCGCGGCGATCTGGTCGAGGTCGCGCCGGCGGATGCCGTCGGCCCAGCGGTCGAGCAGTGCGGAGACGGCCGTGCTGATGTCGGGGCCGGTGACGTCGGGGCTGGTCATGCGGGACCTCCTGGTCCGGTGGATCGGTGGTGGCGGCGGGCCGGTTCCCCGCCCCCTCCGGGGCGGCCCGGGTGGGCCGCCCCGGTGCGGTTCAGTGACCGGCGATCTGTCCGCCGTCGATGTGCAGGAACTCGCCCGTGACGAAGGGCGACTGCTCCAGGTAGACCACGCCGCGGGCGACGTCGTCCACCTCGCCCAGGCGGCCGACGGGGTGCAGGCCGGCCAGCGCCTCGTGGGTCTCCTCGGGGTGCATCGGGGTCTTGATGACGCCGGGCGAGACGGCGTTGAAGCGGATGCCCCGCTCCGCGTACTCGATCGCGAGGGCGCGGGTCGCCGAGGCGACCCCACCCTTGGTGACGGAGGCGAGGGCCGAGGGGAACACCGAGAGCGCGCTCTCGACGAGCGTCGTCGTGATGTTCACGACGTGCCCGCCGCCGGCGGCCAGCATCTCCGGGATGGCGCGCTGCGTGATGTGGAAGAAGCCGCCGACGTTCACGGCGACCATGGTGTCGAGGTCCTCGGCGGTGTACTCGGTGAACGGCTTGGCGATGAAGACGCCCGCGTTGTTCACGAGCGTGTCGACGCGGCCGAAGCGCTCGACGGCGGTCTTCACGACCAGGTCGGCGGTCGCCGGGTCGGCGATGTCGCCGGCGACGACCGCGAGGTCGTCCGCCTCCTCCCGGGCGATGGTGCGCGAGGTGGCGACCACGGCGTACCCGATCTCCCGGAACGCTGCCACCAGGCCCTCGCCGATGCCCTGGGACGCTCCCGTGACGACGACTACCTTGCGTGTGCTCATGTCTGGACTCCTTGGTGTCGGTGCTAGTAGACGGTCGGTCAACTACCAGCGCTTCCCGTTATAGTTGACCGGTCGTATACTGTCAACATGCCGAGAACCTCGAACGGACGTGAGCGCCTGGTCCAAGCGGGCGTGGAACTGTTCTCCCAGCGCCCCTACGGGTCGATCGGCGTCGCGGAGCTCTGCGCGCACGCCGGCGTGAACAAGGGGTCCTTCTACTACTTCTTCCCGTCCAAGGAGGCTCTGGCGCTCGCCGTCATCGACCACCACTGGACGTGGCAGCAGGGCGTGTGGGCCGGGATCCTGGACGACCCCGGGACGATCCTGGAGCGGCTCCGCGCGCTGTTCGCCGCCACCACGAAGATGCAGGTCGACGCGCGGGTGGGCACGGGCTGGGTCACCGGGTGCCTGTTCGGCAACCTGGCGCTCGAGGTCAGCTCGCAGAACGAGCCGGTGCGGCTGCGTCTCGAGAAGATCTTCGACGAGCAGATCGACATGATCCGCTCCGCCCTCGCCGCCGCCGTCGCGTCCGGGGAGCTCGACCGCCCGGCGGACGACGTCGACGGCGCCGCGAGGGCGATCGTCGCGCAGCTCGAGGGGCTCGTGCTCTTCGCGAAGGTGTTCAACGACCCCTCGCAGCTCGACGCGCTGTGGCAGAACAGCCTGCGCCTGCTCGGGCCCACCCCCTCACCCACGAGGTAGCGGAGTCGCGTCGCCCTGGCCGGGAAGGACTGGGGCCCCGAATGCGTTCACCCCGCATCTCGCCCCACCGGCCCGGTGGGACCACAACGGATCGTCCGGCACGTTCCTGCCGGTGGAGGGATGTTTTCTCATGGCTACGGTCACGTTCGACCACGCATCACGGGTCTACCCGGGCACCGAGACGCCCGCGGTCGACGAGCTCACGCTCGCGGTCGAGGACGGCGAGTTCCTGGTCCTGGTCGGACCCTCAGGAAGCGGCAAGTCCACAGCCCTGCGGATGCTGGCGGGTCTGGAGGACGTCAACGGCGGGCACATCCTCATCGGTGACCGCGACGTCACCGACGTGCAGCCCAAGGACCGCGACATCGCGATGGTCTTCCAGAACTACGCGCTCTACCCGCACATGTCGGTCGCGGACAACATGGGCTTCGCCCTGAAGATCGCCGGCACCCCCAAGGCCGAGATCCGCCAGCGGGTCGAGGAAGCCGCCAAGATCCTCGACCTGACCGAGTACCTGGACCGCAAGCCCAAGGCCCTCTCCGGTGGCCAGCGCCAGCGCGTGGCCATGGGCCGCGCCATCGTGCGCCAGCCCCAGGTCTTCCTCATGGACGAGCCGCTGTCCAACCTGGACGCCAAGCTGCGCGTGCAGACCCGCACCCAGATCGCCTCCCTGCAGCGCCGCCT
>NZ_JAMTCS010000016.1 GCF_024171955.1 Promicromonospora thailandica
AGGCCGGATGTGGAAGCAAGGACTGAAGACTTGTGGAGCTGACCGGTACTAACTGCCGATAACTTCAACACCCTCACAACAAACGATTGTTTTGTGTTTCTGCGTGTTCGCGTCCACTGTGCGGTTCCCGAGTCACGGGCACCACCCCACCGTCGTTGTTCGACGGAGTTTGGGGGTTGCCTGGTTCTCGATAGTGTTTCGGTGGTCATAGCATGGGGGAAACGCCCGGTCCCATTCCGAACCCGGAAGCTTAGCCTCATAGCGCCGATGGTACTGCCCTGGAGACGGGGTGGGAGAGTAGGACGCCGCCGGACAACCATTCCGTCAGGGGATGGACCCACGCACCCACAACGGGTGCACAGGGTCCATCCCCTGACGCTTTTCCGTACCCGGAAGCAGGGCCGGCTTTCACGTCATGGAAGACTGGTTCCGCCGTACGACAGCACGGCGGGACGAGCGGGACGTGGGAGGTCGGCATGGCAGAAGCCGGTGTGCAGTCGGTCGAGCGGGCGCTCGACCTGCTGGAGATCCTGGCGGAGCTCGGCGACGATGCCGGGCTGAGTGAGCTCTCGGAGCGTTCGGGGCTGCCGCTGCCGACGATCCATCGCCTCCTGCGCACGCTCGTCGCCCGCGGTTACGCCCGCCGGCTCCCGTCGCGCCGGTACGCCCTCGGTGCGCGCACCATGGGACTCGGCGAGGCGGCCGGGCGACAGCTCGGCGCCGGCGCGCGGCGGCACCTGGCCCGGCTCGCGCGCGAGCTGGGGGAGACAGCGAACCTGGCCATGCTCGACGGCGAGATGGCGGTGTACGTGGCCCAGGCGGCGTCGTCGCACTCGATGCGGATGTTCACCGAGGTGGGCCGACGCGTGCACCTGCACAGCACCGGCGTGGGCAAGGCGCTCCTGGGGGAGCTGCCCGACGGTGCGGTGCGGGACGTCGTGGGGCGGGCCGGGCTCCCGCCCGCGACCGACCGGACCATCACCGACGTCGACGCGCTCCTGGCGGCGACCGCCGAGGCGCGCGAGCGCGGGTACGCCGTCGACGACGGCGAGCAGGAGGTGGGCGTGCGGTGCTTCGCTGTGGTCGTGCCCGGAGTGCCCGTGCCGACGGCGCTGTCCGTCTCCGGGCCCGCGGCGCGCGTGACCTTCGAACTCGGCGAGCGTGCGGTGCCGCTGCTGCACGAGGTGGCTCGCGACGTCGCGCGCGAGCTGTCGGGGAGCTGACGGCCGCGGAGGCGTTGACCCGGTTCAGCTGACAACCTAGGGTTTCCACTAGGAAGTATTTGGTTTCCGCATCGTGGAAGATGCGACCATCCGCTCGACCGAGGGAGCGACAGTGGACACACCGGACGGCCTCACCATCACCGGCGACATCGCCCCGCGCGCGGAGGAGGTGCTCACGCCGCAGGCGCTGGGTCTGGTCGTCGCGCTGCACCGCGCCCTCGACGACCGGCGGCTCGAGCTGCTGGAGGCGCGGGCGCGCCGGGTCGCGGACCTCGCGGCCGGCGGCACGCTGGACTTCCTGCCCGAGACCCGGCACATCCGGGAGGACCCGACGTGGCGGGTGGCGCCGCCGGCACCCGGGCTCGAGGACCGGCGCTGCGAGATCACCGGCCCCACGGACCGCAAGATGACCGTCAACGCCCTGAACTCGGGGGCGAAGGCGTGGCTCGCGGACCACGAGGACGCCAACACCCCGCAGTGGAGCGCCGTCGTCGGCGGGCAGCTCAACCTGCTCGACGCGATCAACCGCACCATCGACTTCACGGGTGACAACGGCAAACGGTACGAGCTGCGGCCGGACGAGGAGCTGGCCACCATCATCGTGCGGCCGCGGGGCTGGCACCTGCCCGAGAAGCACGTGCTGGTGGACGGCCGGCCGACGTCGGGCAGCCTGGTGGACTTCGCGCTGTACCTGGCCACCGCGGGCCTGCGCCAGATCGAGAAGGGCCAGGGGCCCTACTTCTACCTGCCCAAGATGGAGTCGCACCTGGAGGCGCGGCTCTGGAACGACGCGTTCGTGCTGGCGCAGGACTTCCTCGGCATCCCCCGGGGCACCATCCGGGCCACCGTGCTCATCGAGACCTACCCGGCGGCGTTCGAGATGGAGGAGATCCTCTACGAGCTGCGGGAGCACAGCGCGGGCCTGAACGCCGGACGCTGGGACTTCATGTTCTCCGTGATCAAGTCGTTCCGGACGCGCGGCACCGAGTTCATGCTGCCCGACCGCAACGCCGTGACGATGACCGTACCGTTCATGCGCGCCTACACCGAGCTGCTGGTCAAGACGTGCCACACCCGCGGGGCGCACGCCATCGGCGGCATGGCCGCGTTCATCCCGAGCCGCGACGAGGCGGCCAACGAGGCCGCCTTCGCCAAGGTGCGCGACGACAAGACCCGCGAGGCGAACGACGGCTTCGACGGGTCGTGGGTGGCCCACCCGGGCATGGTGGACCTCTGCACGGAGGTGTTCACGTCGGTGCTGGGCGACCGGCCGAACCAGATCGACCGCACCCGCGAGGAGGTGCGGGTGACCGCCGCACAGCTGCTCGACGTCGCCTCCACGCCGGGGGAGGTGACCGAGGCGGGCCTGCGGAACAACATCTCGGTGGGCATCCAGTACCTCCGGGCCTGGCTGGGCGGGCTCGGTGCCGTGGCGATCTTCAACCTCATGGAGGACGCCGCGACGGCGGAGATCTCCCGCTCCCAGGTGTGGCAGTGGCTGCACAACGACGTCACGCTCGCCGACACGGGCCACCGGGTCACGCGCGAGCTGATCGACCGGCTGGTCGAGGAGGAGGTCGCGAAGCTCCCGGGAGACCCTGCGGACTACGAGGAGGCGCGGCAGACGTTCCTGGAGGTGGCGGTCGCCGACGACTACGCCGACTTCCTGACCCTCCCGGCCTACGCGCGCATGCCCTGACCAGCGTCGAGTGCTGAGTGCTGCGGGCGACGAGGAGGTTGTCATGGGCGAGAGCGGGGTCGGGCGGCTCGGGCGGGTCATCGGCGAGCTGATGGGGACGCTGGGCACGGGGCAGGTGATCACCGACCGGCAGCGACGCCGGACCTACGAGTGCGACGGCCTGTCCGCGTACCGGGTGGTCCCGGGGGTCGTGGTGCTCGCCCGGACGGCGGCCGACGTCGTCACCACGGTGCGGGCCTGCGCGCGGCACGGCGTGCCGTTCGTCGCGCGCGGGTCGGGCACCGGCCTGTCGGGTGGTGCGCTGCCACACGCGGAGGGTGTGCTCGTGGTCCTGTCGCAGCTGCGGGCCGTCCGCGAGGCGGACGTCGACAACCAGCGCGCCGTGGTCGAGCCCGGGGTGATCAACCTGCAGCTCACGGCCGCGACCAGCCCCGACGGGTACTACTTCGCGCCGGATCCCTCCAGCCAGTCGGTGTGCTCGATCGGCGGCAACGTCGCCGAGAACTCGGGCGGGGCGCACTGCCTCAAGTACGGGTTCACCACCAACCACGTGACGGGCCTCGACCTGGTCACGCCCGGCGGGGAGCAGGTGGAGATCGGCGGCAAGGCGCCCGACCCGCCGGGGTACGACCTGCTCGGCGCGCTCGTCGGCAGCGAGGGCACGCTCGGCGTCGTCACCGCGGCCACGGTGCGGCTCACCCGGCTGCCGCAGGAGGTGCGCACGCTGCTCGCGGCGTTCCGCACCATGGACGACGCCGGGGCCGCCACCTCCGCGATCATCGCCGCGGGCGTGATCCCCGCGGCGATCGAGATGATGGACGCGCTCGCGATCGAGGCCGCGGAGGCGGCCGTGCACTGCGGCTACCCGGCGGGCGCCGGCGCGGTGCTCGTGATCGAGCTGGACGGTCCGGCGCCGGACGTCGCGGGGGAGTTCGACGACGTCGTGCGGCTGTGCGAGACCGCCGGGGCGTTCGAGGTGCGCGTCGCGGCCGACGACGCCGAGCGCGCCCTCATCTGGAAGGGCCGCAAGTCCGCGTTCGCCGCGGTCGGCCGGATCAGCCCCGACTACATCGTGCAGGACGGCGTGATCCCGCGGACCGCGCTGCCGCAGGTGCTGCGGCAGATCGCCGAGCTCGGCGAGCGCGCGGGCGTGCGGGTCGCCAACGTCTTCCACGCCGGCGACGGCAACCTGCACCCGCTGGTGCTGTTCGACGGCGGGGTACCGGGCGCCGTCGACCGGGCGGAGGAGGTGGCCGGCGGGATCCTCGACCTGTGCCTCGAGCACGGCGGGTCCATCACGGGCGAGCACGGCGTGGGCGCCGACAAGGCCAAGCACATGCCGCGCATGTTCACGCCCGACGACCTCGACACCATGCAGGCGGTCCGCTGCGCGTTCGACCCCGAGGGCATCGCGAACCCCGGCAAGGTGTTCCCGACGCCGCGGCTGTGCGGGGAACGGCCCGGCCGGCACCGCGGCGCCCACCCGCTGGCGGAGTCCGGTGTGGCGGAGGTCTTCTGATGACCGACGCGGACCGGCTCGCGGACGCGCTGCGGCCACACGGCGGCGAGGTCCG
Source organism: Promicromonospora thailandica (assembly GCF_024171955.1). GTDB lineage: Bacteria > Actinomycetota > Actinomycetes > Actinomycetales > Cellulomonadaceae > Promicromonospora > Promicromonospora thailandica. Next base: position 4,497 of record NZ_JAMTCS010000016.1, read on the forward strand.
CACGGCGGGCCCGGCGGACGCCGTCGACGGGGTGCCCGCCACGGTGGTGGCGCGGCCGGTGACCACCGACGGCGTGGCCGCCGTGCTGCGGGAGGCCACCGCCCAGGGCCTGGTCACCGTGGCGCGCGGCGGCGCGACCGCCCTGGACTGGGGCGCGCCGCCGGAACGGGTGGACCTGCTGCTCGACACGACCGGGCTCGACCGGCTCGTGGAGCACGGTGCGGGTGACCTGGTGGTCGTGGCCGAGGCCGGCCTGCCGGTCGCGGAGCTGCTCGGGCACGTCGCCGGGGCGGCGCAGGAGCTGGTCGTCGACCTGCCGCCGGACCGGCTCGCGGGCGGCTCCACGGTGGGCGGCGCCCTGTCGACAGGGGCGTCCGGCCCGCGGCGCCTGCAGCGCGGCGCCCTGCGGGACCTCGTGCTCGGCGCCACCGTGGTGCTCGCCGACGGCACGGTCGCCACCGCCGGGGGCACGGTGGTCAAGAACGTCGCGGGGTACGACCTGGCGAAGCTGCTGACCGGCGCGTACGGCACGCTCGGCGTGGTCGTGCGGGCCGCGTTCCGGCTGCACCCCGTGCGGCCCGACCGCGCGTTCGGCGTCGCGGCGGGCCCGGCTGCGGACGTCGCCGCCCGGGCCCGCTCCGTCGTCGCCTCGCAGCTCGCACCCGCCGCGGTCGAGATCGACCGGCCCGCGGGGAGCGACGTCGCCGAGGTGGCGGTGCTGCTGGAGGGGGCGGGGGCCGCCGTCGGGCGGCGGGCCGCGGAGGCGGCCGGGCTGCTGGACGGCCGGGTCCAGGACGAGCCGCCCGCGTGGTGGGGTGCGCTGCCGGGCGGACCGGGCACCCTGGCCAAGGCGACCGCCACGCTCACCGGGGTGGCGGACCTGCTCGCGGCCGCCCGCGCCGCCGAGCAGCGCCACGGCGCGGGAGTGGCGCTGCGCGGCACGGCGGCCGGGGTGCTGCACGCCCTGGTGACGGGGACGCCCGGGGCGACCGCGGGCGCCGTCGGGCGGCTGCGGGGTGCCGCGCCCAGCCCACGGGAGGGCACGGTGACCGTGCTGCGGGCGTCGCGCGAGGTGCGCGCCGCCCTGGACGTGTGGGGTCCCGTGGGCGGGCTCGACCTGATGCGGGCGGTCAAGCGGCAGCTCGACCCGGGGCGGAACCTGGCACCCGGCCGATTCGTGGGAGGCATCTGATGACCGACGAGAAGCCGGACCTGCTGGGCTCGTTGAACGGGGGCTCCTCCGACGGACAGGGCGCGTTCGACGCGCACCACCCGCCCGCGCGCGAGCTCGTGGACGACTGCGTGCACTGCGGGTTCTGCCTCCCGGCCTGCCCGACGTACTCGCTGTGGGGCGAGGAGATGGACTCGCCGCGCGGGCGGATCTACCTCATGAAGGAGGGGCTCGAGGGCGAGCCGATGACGCCGTCCCTGGTGCAGCACGTGGACGCGTGCCTCGGCTGCATGGCGTGCGTGACGGCGTGCCCGTCGGGCGTGCGGTACGACCGGCTGGTCGAGGCGACCCGGCAGCAGGTGGAGCGGCGCGGGGCGGAGCACCGGACGTGGGGGCAGCGGGTGCTCCGGTCGGCGGTCTTCGCGCTGTTCCCGCGGCCCGAGCGGCTGCGGCGCGTGCTGCCGCTCCTGGCGCTGTACCAGCGCTCGGGCCTGTCCCGGCTGGTGCGTCCCGTGCTGGAGCGGGTCTCGCCGACGCTCGCGACGATGGAGGCGATAGCCCCGCCGGTGGCCCGCCGGGAGACCGTGCCCGCGCTCGTCCCGGCGGTCGGTGAGCGGCGCGCGACGGTCGGCCTGCTGCTGGGCTGCGTGCAGCGCGAGCTCTTCCCCGGCGTCAACGCCGCGACCGCGCGGGTGCTCGCGGCAGAGGGGTGCGACGTCGTCGTGCCGCCGGAGCAGGGCTGCTGCGGGGCGCTGTCGGTGCACGCCGGGCGCGAGGCCGAGGGTCTCGAGTACGCGCGGGCGCTGATCGACGCGTTCTCGGACGCGGGGGTCGAGCGGATCGTCGCCAACTCCGCCGGGTGCGGCTCGACGATGAAGGAGTACGCGGACCTGCTGGCCGACGACCCCGCGTACGCGGGGCGGGCCGCGCGGTTCGCGGAGCGCACACGGGACGTGTCGGAGGTGCTGGCGGAGCTCGGGCCGGTCGCGACGCGGCACGCGCTGCCGCTGACGGTGGCGTACCACGACGCCTGTCACCTGCGGCACGCGCAAGGCGTGCGGGCGCAGCCGCGCGCGGTGCTCACGACCATCCCGGGGCTCGTGGTGAAGGAGATCGCGGACGGCGACATGTGCTGCGGCTCGGCGGGCGTCTACAACCTCACGAACCCGGGCCCGGCGCGCGAGCTGGGGGACCGCAAGGCGGCGAACGTGGCGGCGACGGACGCGGAGCTGCTGGTCACGTCCAACCCGGGTTGCCTGATGCAGATCACCGACGCGCTGCGCCGGCAGGGACGCGAGATCCCGACGGCACACATGGTGCTCGTCCTGGACGCGTCCCTGCGCGGGGCGGGGGCGGAGTCGCTCACCGGGTGAACCGGGGGCTCCCGCGGGCCCGGGTGAACTGCTACGTTTGTCGGTACGTGGAGTGATAGTTCCGACATGCGAAATATCCAGCGCACCCTACCCGGCAGCGTGGCCGGTCTGGAGTCACCATGGACAACCTCGGCGTCCTCGCCCTGCTCGCTCTCCTCCCCATCCTCGTGGTCGGCACCCTGCTGCTCGGCCTCCGCTGGCCCGCCCGGACGGCGATGCCCGTCGGGCTGGCGGTCGTGGTCGGCGTCGCCCTGCTCACCTGGCGGATGTCGCCGGTCGCCGTGGGCGCGTCCGTGGTGCAGGGCCTGCTCATCGCGCTCGGCCTGCTCTGGATCATCTTCGGCGCGCTGCTCCTGCTGGAGACCCTGACCAAGAGCGGCGCGCTGCAGACCATCCGCGCCGGCTTCACCACCATCAGCCCCGACCGGCGCGTCCAGGTGATCATCGTCGCCTGGCTGTTCGGCTCCTTCATCGAGGGGGCTGCCGGGTTCGGCACGCCGGCCGCCGTCGTCGCGCCGCTGCTGCTCGCGCTCGGGTTCCCCGCGGCGGCCGCGGTGATGGCCGGGCTCATCATCCAGTCCACGCCGGTGAGCTTCGGCGCCGTCGGCACCCCGATGCTGACCGGCCTCGGGACCGGGCTCGCCGACACCTCCGGGGCGCTGGCGCCCGAGGTCCAGGCGCGGGCCGACGCGCTGGGCCTGGACCACCTGGGCTTCGTCGCGCACACGGCGACCCAGGTGGCGACGATCCACGCGATCGTCGGCATCCTCGTGCCGCTCATCCTGGTCACCCTGATGTGCGGGTTCTACGGCGAAAAGCGGTCGTTCCGCGCGGGCCTGGCCGTGGCGCCGTTCGCCGTCTACGGGGCGCTCGCGATGATCGTGCCGTACGTGACCGTCGCCTACCTGCTGGGGCCGGAGTTCCCGTCGCTGCTCGGCGGGTTCCTCGGGCTGCTGCTGGTGATGTACACGTCGTCGAAGGGCTTCCTCATGCCCTCGGACGTGTGGGACTTCCCGCCGCGCGAGCGGTGGAGCGACCGCTGGACGGGCACCGTGGACCCGACGCGGGAGGCGGCCACGCTGACCCGCAGCATGTCGATGGCGCGGGCCTGGTCGCCGTACGTGATCGTGGCGGCGCTGCTGCTCCTGACCCGGAACGTGCCGGCGATCAAGGAGTTCCTCACCGGGCCGGCCGTGATCCAGGTGCCGGACATCTTCGGCACCGGGATCAGCCAGAACCTGGACCTGCTGTACTCGCCCGGCGCGATCTTCCTGCTCGTCTGCCTGGCCACGTACGTGCTGCACGGGATGAGCCGGTCGCAGATCGCGGCCTCGTGGCGGGTGGCCGGCGGGCAGCTCGGCGGCGCGGCCTTCGCGCTGCTGTGCGCGGTGCCGCTGGTGCGGATCTTCATCAACTCCGGGCCCGACTTCAACGCGGCCGGTCTTGACTCGATGCCCATCACGCTCGCGCGGGCCGCGGCCGACCTCGCCGGTCAGGGCTGGCCCGTCGTGTCACCGTTCATCGGTGCTCTCGGCGCGTTCGTGGCGGGGTCCAACACGGTGTCCAACATGATGTTCGCGCTGTTCCAGTTCAACACCGGCCTGGGCATCGGCGCGGCGTCGCCCGAGACCGTGGCCGCGCTGCAGGCCGTGGGCGGGGCGGCCGGCAACATGGTGGCCGTGCACAACGTGGTCGCCGCGGCCGCGACCGTGGGGCTGCTGGGTCGCGAGGGAGACCTCATCCGCAAGACCATCCTGCCGATGACGTACTACTGCCTCGCGGCCGGCGGCATCGGGTACCTGTGGATCTTCGGGTTCGCGCTCAACGCGGGTCTCGTGGTGCTGCTGGTCGTGGTCCTCGCGCTGGTGGTCACGGGCGTGCGCATGGTGCGCACGCCGGACGCCTGGAACCCGGAGGTGGTCCGGGTGTGAGGTACGGGTGCGTTGCGGTGGCGTGCGCGGACCGGGGTGCCCGGCCGCGCACGTCACAGCCGCCCGACCCCCGGTGACACCCGCGCGCGTGGGAGAATGTGCGGGCATCTGTCATCGAAGGGAACACTGTGAACGAAACGCCCCGCGACCAGGGGAACGACCGCGAGCGAGACCGCCGCGGCGAACGCAGGAGCGGCAGCCGCGACCAGGGCCGTGGCCAGGGCCAGGGTCGCGAGGAGCGTGGCGGACGCCGGTACGACGGCCCCCGGCGGTACGACGACGACCGCCCCCGCCGGACGTTCGACCGCGACGACCGCCCGCGTCGTGACGACCGCGGAGGCGACCGGCCGTACCGGCGCGACGACCGGGACGACCGCCGGGGCGGCGACGCACAGGACCGCCCGCGCCGGCCGTACGGCGAGCGGCGCGACGGCGGCGGCTACCGCGGCGGTCGCGACGAGCGTGCGGGAGACCGCCCGGCCCGTCGGTACGACGACCGGCCGCACCGCTCTGGTCAGGACGACCGGGGTGCCGGGCGTCCCGCACGGCGCGACGACGACCGTCCGCGCCGCCCGTACGGGGAGCGGGACGACCGTCCGCAGCGATTCTCCGGGAACCGTGACGACAGGCCGCGCCGGTCGTTCGAGGACCGTGGGGACCGCCCGCGCCGGGACGACCGTGGTGGTGACCGCCCGTTCCGTCGCGACGACCGCCCGCAGCGTTCCTACGGCGACCGGGACGACCGGTCGCAGCGGTTCGGTAACCGCGACGACCGTCCGCAGCGGTCGTTCGACGACCGTGACGACCGTCCGCGCCGACCGTACGGCGACCGGGACGACCGTCCGCGGCGTTCGTTCGGCGACCGCGACGAGCGCCCGCGCCGGTCGTTCGACGACCGCGGGGACCGTCCGCGCCGGGACGACCGTGGTGGTGACCGCCCGTTCCGTCGGGACGAGCGGCCGCAGCGGTCGTTCGACGACCGTGGCAGCCGGCCGCAGCGCTCCGGCGACCGGGACGACCGTCCGCAGCGTCCGTACGGGAACCGGGACGACCGTCCGCAGCGTCCCTACGGGAGCCGCGACGACCGTCCGCAGCGGTCGTTCGGCAACCGGGACGACCGCGGAGGCGACCGACCGTTCCGCCGCGACGACCGTCCCCGCCGGGACGTCGAGGACCGCGGCGACCGGCCGCGCCGCGGCTTCGACCGCGACGACCGTCCGCAGCGTTCTTCCGGGTACCGGGACGAGCGGCCGCGCCGTGACGACCGCCGTGACGATCAGCGCACCGACCACCGTGGTGACCGCCGCGGCGACGACCGCCGTTTCGACCGCGGTGGCGACCGCCCGGCGCGCGACCGCGACGAGCGCGCGCCCCAGGTGCCGGAGCCGGAGATCGCCGAGGACGCGTCGTTCGGTCAGCTCGACCGAGAGGCGCGCTCGCGCCTGCGCGGCCTGAGCAAGGACCACGCCGAGCGGGTCGGCCTGCACCTCGTGATGGCCGGCCGGCTGCTCGACGTCGACCCGGAGCTCGCCTACGAGCACGCCCAGGCGGCGGTGCGGCACGCGGGCCGGATCGACATCGTCCGCGAGGCCGCAGGACTGGCCGCCTACCGCACGAACCGGTTCGCGGAGGCGCTGCGCGAGCTGCGTACCGTCCGCCGGCTCAACGGCTCCTCGGAGCACCTGCCGATCATGGCCGACGCCGAGCGCGGCCTCGGCCGGCCCGAGCGCGCACTGGCGCTCGCCGCCTCGGAGGAGGCCGCGTCGCTCGACGCGACCGGACGCGTCGAGCTCGCGATCGTGGCGAGCGGTGCCCGCTCCGACCTGGGCGAGCACGACGCCGCGCTGGCAGTGCTCGACAAGGTCGCGCCCGCGGACGCCCCCGGCGATCTCGGGCTCCGCGTGCTCCAGGCGCGCGCCGTGGCGCTCGAGGCGGCCGGCCGGGACGACGAGGCCGCCGCCCTGCTCGCGACGGTCGACCCCGAGGCGCTGGAACGTGCCATCGGTGCGACCCCGCCCGATGAGGACATCACGGTCTTCGACGTCGAGGAGGACGCGGCGCTCGCCGAGGAGGAGTACGCCGCGGACCACCCGGAGGAGCTCGCGTCGGCCGACGACGAGCTGGACGAGGACGACGAGTCCGAGCTGGACGAGGACGGCGCGGAGGGCGCCGTCGCCCCGGACGAGGCCTCCGCGGGTTCGGCCGGCTCGGGGGACTCCGCCGATTCTGCTGACTCCGCCGACTCTGCCGATTCGGCCGACTCCGGCGATTCGGCCGACTCCGGCGACTCGGCGGACTCCGCCGGTTCGCCGGACGAGGACGACGACCTCGACGAGGACGTGGCGCCCGACGAGGACGCCGCCCGCTCCGGCGAGACCGAGGCCGTGCCCGAGGAGGACGTCGCCTCCGACGAGGACGCTGCCGGCACCGCCGTGGCCGACGACCTGGACGAACCACAGGCGGACGCCGTCGACGAGCCGAGCGACCCGGAGTCGGACGAGGACGTTGCCGAGGGAGCGACCGAGGACGCCGGGAGCGCCGCGGGCGACCGGTCCGGCGTCGGGCAGGAGCGGGCGTGACGGGAGCGGCAGGGCTGCTGGCGAGCGACGTCCCGCTCGCCACGGCCTACGACCTGGCGCTCGTCGACCTGGACGGGGTGGCCTACAAGGGGCACCTGCCGATCGAGCACGCGTCGGCCAGCCTGACGGCGGCGCGCTCGGGCGGGATGCGGCTCGTGTTCGTCACGAACAACGCGTCGCGCGAGCCCGAGGACGTCGCGGGGCAGCTCACGGGCCTGGACATCCCGACGGACCCGGCGGAGGTGATGACCGCGGCGCAGGCGTGCGCCGCGCTGCTCACCACCCGCCTGGACCCGGGGGCGAAGGTGCTGGTCGTGGGCGGCAAGGGGCTGGTCACGGCGGTGCGGGCCGCGGGCTTCACGGTGGTGACGTCGGCCGACGACGAGCCGGACGCCGTCGCGCAGGGCTATGCGCCCGAGGTGGGCTGGACCCAGCTCGCCGAGGCCGCCTACGCCGTGAACCGCGGGGCGTGGCACGTGGCGAGCAACCTGGACCTGTCGCTGCCGACGGCGCGGGGGTTCGCCCCGGGCAACGGTGCGCTGGTCGGTGCGGTGCGCTCGGCGACGGGTGTCGTGCCCGACAGTGCGGGCAAGCCGTCGCCGACCATGTACCGGCTCGCGGTCGAGCGGGCCGAGGCCGGCCGGCCGCTGGTGATCGGCGACCGGCTCGACACGGACCTGGCAGGTGCCCGGGGCGGCGGCTACCCGGGGCTGCACGTGCTCACGGGCGTCTCGACGGCCCGCGACGCGGTGCTCGCCGTGCCGGGGGAGCGTCCTTCGTACCTGGGCGCGGACCTGCGGGCGCTGCTCGAGCCGCACGCGGCGCCCGCTCTCGCGGACGGCTGGTACGTCTGCGGGACGGCGGCCGCCCGCGTGAGCGACGGTGAGCTGCGGCTCGACGGCGCCGGGATCGACCTGGTCCGGGCCGCGTGCGCCGCCGCCTGGGCCGCGGTCGACGCGGACGAGACCCTGGACCCGACGACGGTCCCGGAGCTCACCGCCTGAGCCGGGCCGGGCCCCGGCGCCAGTTCGGTCGGTTGCCTCGAGATCGGTCGTTCGAGCGACCGATCTCGAGGCAACCGACCGAAACCAGCGGGATCGACCGCAGGACTGGCGGACTTCTCCCCGGTTCTGTCGGAGGGGGCGGGTACGGTGTCAACCAGCGGCCGGCAGCACAAGGTCAGCAGCAGGAGCACGACGAGCACAGTGGAGCGTTGACGCACTATGGACGAGTTCTACGCGACCGAGGAGACGCCGGCCCCGGCCGACTCCGCGGAAGGGGTCCGTCGTGCCCTCGACGGGCTGGACGGGCTCGACGACCTGCCGCCGGCCGAGCACGTGGCCCGGTTCGAGGCGGTGCACGACGCCTTGCGGGCGCACCTGAGCGGTGACGCCTGACGGTGGTGACCACGACAGCGGGCGCGCGGGTGGACGCGGAGCTGGTGCGTCGCGGCCTGGCCCGGTCGCGCCGGCATGCCGCCGAGCTCGTCGCGTCGGGCCGGGTCATGGTCGCGGGCCGGGTGGTGACCAAGCCCTCGGCCGGTGTGGCCGACGGCGCCGACGTGTCGGTCTCGCCCGGACCGGACCCGGAGCACGAGTTCGCGTCCCGCGCCGCCCTGAAGCTGGCCGGCGCGCTCGACGCGCTGGCCCGGGTGCCGGGCGGGCCGCGGGTGGAGGGCTCGTTCTGCGCCGACCTCGGCGCGTCCACCGGCGGGTTCACCGACGTGCTGCTGCGCCGCGGCGCCGACCACGTCGTCGCGATCGACGTGGGGCACGACCAGCTCGTGCCCGCGCTGCGCGCGGACGACCGGGTGACGGTGGTCGAGGGCTTCAACGTGCGCGACCTGACGCCCGCCGACCTCGTCCGGCCCCCGGACCTCGTGGTCGCCGACCTCTCGTTCATCTCCCTGACGGTGGTGCTGCCGGCGGTCGCGACCGTCGTGCGCCCTGGCGCGCAGGCGCTGCTCATGGTCAAGCCGCAGTTCGAGGTGGGGCGCGAGCGGCTCGGCAGCGGCGGCGTGGTGCGTGACCCGGCGCTCCAGGCCGCGGCGGTGCGCACCGTGGCCGAGGCCGCGGGGCGTGCGGGTCTGCGGACGCGCGCGGTGGTGCCGAGCCCGCTGCCCGGGCCCAGCGGCAACCGCGAGTTCTTCCTCTGGCTGGTGGCGGGCGAGGCTGGGACCAGCCAGGAGGCCGGGAACGGGGAGCAGGCAGTGGCCGGCGCCGTAGCGGCGGCGGTGGCGTGGGACCCGTCCGGCGGCGAGCCCGCCGCCCGGCCCGGGCACCCGCCCGAGCCGCCGGCCGTCGTCGTCGGTGCAGGTGCAGGTGCAGGTGCAGGAGCGGGACGTGACGCCCTGGGGGCGTCCGAGCGAGAGGAGCGGGAGCCGTGACGAGGCGTGTGCTGATCGTGACCCATGGCGGCCGCCCGCAGGCGGTCGCGGCGCTGGCCGAGGCCCTGCGCGAGCTGAAGACGGCGGGGTTCGAGTACACGCTGCACGACGACGCGCTGGCCGAGGAGTTCGGCGACCACATGGCGGCCAAGCGGGTCGCCGAGGGCGTGCACAACGCCGAGGTCGTGATGGTGCTGGGCGGTGACGGCACCATCCTGCGCGCCGCGGAGCTGACGCGTGGCACGGACGTGCCGCTGCTCGGCGTGAACCTCGGGCACGTGGGCTTCCTGGCGGAGTCGGAGCGCGAGGACCTGCGCGCCGCCGTGCAGCGCCTCGCGGCCCGGGACTACGAGGTCGAGGAGCGCGCGACGGTCGACGTGACCGTGCACCTGCCCGGCACGGCCGAGCCCGTGGTGGGCTGGGCGCTGAACGAGGCCACCGTGGAGAAGGCGTCGCGCGACCGCATGCTGGAGGTGGCGATCGGCGTCGACGGCCGGCCGCTGCTGTCCTTCGGGTGCGACGGCGTGGTGATGTCGACGGCCACGGGGTCCACGGCGCACGCCTTCTCGGGCGGCGGTCCGGTGATCTGGCCCGACGTCGACGCCGTGCTCATGGTGCCGCTGTCGGCGCACGCGCTGTTCGCCCGGCCGCTCGTGATCGGTCCGCGTTCGCGGTACACGGTGGACGTGCTGCCGCAGTCGACGGTCGAGGGCGTGCTCACGTGCGACGGCCGTCGCGAGATCCGGCTGCCCCGCGGTTCTCGCGTGGTGGTGCGCCAGGGCGGTACGGTGCGGCTCGCACGGTTGTCGACCGCGCCGTTCGCCGACCGTCTCGTGTCGAAGTTCAACCTGCCCGTCTCGGGCTGGCGCGATCGTGTCGGTTCGGCGCACGCCGAGGCGCAGGATGTACGGTCTGACCCGACATCGGATTCGAACACGGGATCGAACACGGGACCGGACAACCCCGCAGAGACCTAAGCAGACCTAAGGAGTCAGGTGCTCGAGGAGATCGCTATCGAGAACCTGGGCGTCATCCGCTCGGCCCGGGTACCCCTGTCGGACGGCCTGACCGTCATCACGGGTGAGACGGGCGCGGGCAAGACGATGGTGCTCACGGGGCTCAACCTGCTCATGGGCGCCAAGGCGGACCCGCAGTCGGTGCGCCCGGGTGCGGCGTCGGCCGCCGTCGAGGGCCGCGTACGGGTCTCCGGCCGTGACGCGGTGCTGGAGCGGGTCGACGAGGCGGGCGGCGAGGTGGAGGACGACGGCACCGTCGTCATCCTGCGCACCATCGCCGACGGCCGCTCGCGCGCGCACCTGGGCGGCCGCGCCGTGCCGCAGGGCGTGCTCGCCGAGATCGCCGAGGACCTCTTCACGGTGCACGGCCAGGCGGACCAGCTCCGGCTGCGCACGGCGGCCAAGCAGCGGGACGCGCTGGACACGTTCGTGGGCCCGGCCCACCAGCGGGTGCTGGCGTCCTACCGCGCGGCGTGGACCGAGCGTGGCGGCCTGCTGGCCGAGATCGCCGACCTGGAGGCGCGCGGCGCCGAACGGGCGCGCGAGGTCGAGCTGCTCCGCATCGGCCTGGAGGAGATCGAGCGCGTGGACCCGCAGTCCGGCGAGGACGCCGAGCTGCAGGCGCTGATCGAGCGGCTGTCGAACGCCGAGGGCCTGCGCACGGCGGCCACCGAGGCGCACGAGGCCGTGGCGGGCGAGGACGCGGACGGGGCGCGGGAGAACGCGATCGCCCTCGTGGAGCGGGCGCGGCGCGCCCTGGAGTCCGCCGCGCACTCCGACGCGGCGCTCGGCGCCCTGGCCACCCGGTTCGCCGAGGTGGGCTACCTGCTGTCCGACGTGGCGACCGACGTGGCCGCCTACGTCGACGACCTGCAGGCCGACCCCGCGGGGCTGGAGACGGCCCACAACCGCATGGCGGAGCTGAACGCCCTGACCCGCTCCTACGGCGAGACCATCGACGAGGTGCTGCAGTGGGCCAGCGACGCCGGCCTGCGCCTGCTCGACCTGGACGACGGCGGCGACCGCCTCACCTCGATGCGCGCCCGCGTGGCGGAGCTGGACGGCGAGCTGGCCCGGCTGGCGGAGATCCTGACCGCCGAGCGCACGCGCGGGGCGACCGAGCTGGCCGAGGCCGTCACCCACGAGCTGCACGGCCTCGCGATGGGCGGCGCCCACCTGGTGGTCTCGGTGCAGCCGCTGGAGGAGCCCGGCCCGTTCGGCGCCGACCAGGTGACGTTCCTGCTCGTGCCGCACCCGGGCGCACCCGAGCGGCCGCTCGGCAAGGGCGCGTCCGGCGGTGAGCTCTCGCGCGTGATGCTCGCGCTGGAGGTGGCGCTGGCGACGTCGGGCGGCGCCGCCGCGGAGCGGACCGCGGACACCCCGCGCAGCACCTTCGTGTTCGACGAGGTGGACGCGGGCGTCGGCGGCCGGGCGGCCGTCGAGGTGGGTCGCCGGCTGGCGCAGCTCGGCCGGAGCACGCAGGTGGTCGTGGTGACGCACCTGGCGCAGGTCGCCGCGTTCGCGGACGCGCACCTGGTGGTCACCAAGAGCTCCGACGGCGACGGCGGCGACGCCGCAGATGACGGAATGATCACGGTTACGGGCGTGCGGGAGGTCACCGCCGACGCCCGCGTGCGGGAGCTGGCGCGCATGCTGTCCGGCCAGGACGACTCGGAGACGGCGCGTACCCATGCGCTGGAGCTCCTCGAGTCCTCGGTCGTGGGACGATAGTCCGGATGAAGCTGATCTCCCGACCCGACAAGCGCGCCGACAAGGGCGCCTCCAAGAGCGGCGACGACCCCGGCACGGCCTCGTCCGAGGCGGCCGTGCACGGACCTGCCCGGATCGGAGCCCGCACGAAGGAGCTCACGTCCCGGCTCAACGCGGGCGACGTCGCGGTGATCGACCACGTGGACATCGACCGTGTCGCCGCCGACGCGCTCGTGGCCGCGGCGCCCGTCGCCGTCCTGAACGCCGCCCCCTCGATCTCGGGCCGGTACCCCAACACGGGCCCCGGCATCCTGGTCGAGGCCGGGATCGTGCTGGTGGACGACCTCGGTCCGTCGGTCATGGCCATCGAGGAGCACGCGGACATCGAGATCCGGGGCGGCGACGTCGTCGTCGGCGGCGAGGTCGTGGCCTGCGGCACGTACCAGACGGAACGGACCGTGGCCGCGAGCATGACGGCCGCCCGCGAGGGGCTGTCGGCCGAGATCGAGCGGTTCGCCGAGAACACCATGACCTACCTGCGCCGGGAGCGGGACCTCCTGCTCGACGGCGTGGGCGTGCCCGACATCCGCACGCCCATCGAGGGCCGGCACGTGCTGATCGTGGTGCGCGGGTACCACTACCGGGAGGACCTCGCGCTGCTGCGGTCCTACATCCGGGAGAACCGGCCCGTCCTGATCGGGGTGGACGGCGGCGCCGACGCGATCCTCGACGCGGGCTGGCAGCCCGACATGATCGTGGGCGACATGGACTCCGTGTCCGACCGCGCCCTGGCCTGCGGCGCCGAGATCGTGGTGCACGCCTACCGCGACGGCAAGGCGCCGGGCCTGGAGCGCGTGCGCTCGCTCGGCGTGGACCCCGTGGTCTTCCCGGCGACGGGCACCAGCGAGGACATCACGATGCTCCTGGCGGACGACAAGGGTGCCGAGCTCATCGTCGCCGTCGGCACGCACGCCACGCTCGTCGAGTTCCTCGACAAGGGCCGCGCGGGCATGGCCTCGACGTTCCTCACCCGGCTGCGCGTCGGGGGCAAGCTCGTGGATGCCAAGGGCGTCTCGCGCCTGTACCGTACGCGGATCTCCAACATCCAGCTCACGCTGCTGTCGGGGGCAGGGGTCGCGGCGGTGCTCGCGGCGCTCGCCTCGACGTCGGCGGGCCAGACCTCCTTCGGCCTGATCGGCGCACGTTTCGACGATCTCGTGTCCTGGATCAGCCACCTCTTCGGCGGCTGAGGCGGACCGGAGCTCGCTCCTGACCGCCTGCCGCCCCGACCTCTGCCGGGCGCCGACTGCCCGGAACATGCCTAAGGACCTCTCCGTACCGTGATCGACTTCCGATACCACCTCGTCTCGCTCATCTCCGTCTTCCTGGCCCTGGCGGTCGGCATCATCCTCGGTGCCGGACCCCTGCAGGGGGCGATCGGGGAGACCCTGACCGAGCAGGTGGACGCGCTGCGCGCCGAGCGCACCGACCTGCGCACCGAGCTGGACGCCACGCAGACCGCCCTGGACGGCGACGAGCGCTTCATCGAGGCGGTGAGCACGCAGCTCGTGCCCGGTTCGCTCGAGGGCGACCGGATCGCGGTCGTGGAGCTCGGCGACGTCTCCGACGACGTGCGCGACGGCGTGCGGGCACAGCTCGACGCCGCCGGCGCCGCCGTGGTGTCCACCTCGACGCTCACCGAGGCGTGGACGGACCCGGACGAGGAGTCGTCCCGCGAGACCGTGGCCGACGGCCTGCGCGCCAACCTCGGTGACAACGCCCCCGAGGAGGAGGACGCGGGCGCCACGCTCGGCACGGCCCTGGCGCTCGCGCTCACCGGCAGCGAGGGTGGCGAGGGCGACGCCGGCGGCACGCAGCGCAGCGCCCAGGCGGTCGACCTCGAGGCACAGCTCGAGCGCTTCGGGTTCGTCGAGGCGGGCGAGGAGCAGACCGAGGCCGCGCAGGCGGTGCTGCTGCTGGTGGGCCCGGCCGGACAGCCGCAGCAGACGGCCGACGGGTCCACCGAGGAGGCCGAGCCCGCCCCGGACACCTGGACCGCCGTGACGCGCGCGGTGCAGCAGGTCTCGGGCGCCGCGGTGCTCGCCGGACCGACCGAGGACCCGGGCGACGCGGTGCAGGCCGTGCGCGACGACGAGGCCATCGCGGCCGAGGTCAGCACCGTGAGCGGCCTCAGCCGGCTCACGGGCCGCATCACCGTGCCGCTCGCGATCGCCGCGCGGCTGGACGGCGTGGTGGGCCAGTACGGGCTCGAGGACGACGCGACGGCGGTGCTCCCGCCCGCCGCTCCCTAGCACCACCGCAGTCACCGCGGCCGGCGGGCCGCGACCGTCAGACAACCGAAACCGACCGAGGGGTAGTCATGGGGGCAGGCAGGTTCATCGTGGCCGGCGTCGTCGCCGCAGCCGCGACGGTGCTCACGCGCCGCACGCTCGACGAGAAGGTGGCCGCCGGAGGTCTCGGCGGGGCCTCGACCTGGACACGCACCAACCATCGCGGCGAGCCGATCAGCCTGCTGGAGGGGCCTGCCGTCACGGCCGGGCTCGTCGCAGGCGCCGCCGTGAGCGGCGGGACCGCTCCGGGGGCGAAGGCGTTCGCCACGGCGGCCGCGGGGGCCTTCGGCCTGGTCGACGACCTCACCGAGGACACGTCCGAGCGCACCAAGGGCTTCCGCGGTCACCTCGGCGCGCTCCGGCAGGGCCGCCTGACGACCGGCGGGCTGAAGATCCTCGGCATCTCCGGGTCGGCGCTCCTGGCCTCGGCCGCGGGCACGCCCCGGACGGCGCGCACGGCCTTCGGGCACCTGGTCGACATCGGCCTGAACGGTGCGCTGATCGGCGGCACCGCCAACCTCGTCAACCTGTTCGACCTGCGCCCCGGTCGCGCCCTCAAGGCCGGCGTGGTCGCGAGCCTGCCCGCCGTCGCGGGCGGGGCGGGCGCCACGGGCGCCGTGCTCGGGGCCGCGGCCGGCGCCGCGCCCGGCGACCTGGGGGAGCGGGACATGCTCGGCGACGGCGGCGCCAACGCGCTGGGCGCCCTCGTGGGCAGCCGGGTCGCGTTCGGCGCGCCCCGCGCCGTCCGGTGGGCGGCCCTGGCCGGCATCGTCGGCCTCATGGCGGCCTCGGAGAAGGTGAGCTTCTCCAAGGTCATCGCGGGCAACGAGTGGCTCAACCGGGTCGACATGCTGGGCCGGCGGCCTGCGGACGCACCGGCCACCGCGGCCCCCGCCTCCGACGCCGGCACCGGCGTCCGCTCGACCGCCGCCTCCGACCCCCTGGCCTCCCCGGGCGCGTGAGCAGGTTCTCCACGCTGGCGAGCGCCGCGCTGCTCGTCACGGTCGTCACGCTCGCCAGCCGCATCGTCGGCTTCGGCCGCTGGCTCGCACAGGGCGCATGGCTCGGGTCCGACGGCGTCGGGACGGTCTTCAACTCCGCGAACCAGCTGCCGAACCTGCTGTTCGAGGTCGCGGCGGGCGGTGCCCTCGCGGGCGCCGTCGTGCCGCTGCTGGCCGGCCCGCTGGGCCGCGCCCTGGTGGCCTCGGGCGCGGAGGGGACGCAGGACGCCGCGGCCGCGCGGGAGCAGGCCTCCCGGAGCGCGTCGGCGCTGCTGGGCTGGACGCTCGTCGTGCTCGTACCGCTGGCGGGCCTCATGGCGCTGCTGGCCCGCCCGGTCATCGGGCTGACGGGGCTCGACGACCCCGTGCACGTGGACGTCGCGACGAGCTTCCTGCGCGTCTTCGCGGTGCAGGTTCCGCTGTACGGGCTGGCCGTGGTGCTGGGCGGCATCCTGCAGGCGCACAAGCGGTTCTTCTGGCCCACGTTCGCGCCGCTGGTCTCCAGCCTCGTGGTCATCGTGGTCTACGCGGTGTTCGGCGGCCTGGCGCACGGCGACCAGCGGGAGGTGGCCGCGCTCTCGGGGCAGGCGCTCACCTGGCTGGCGTGGGGCACCACCGTGGGCGTGCTGTTCCTGGCGCTGCCGCTGGTGGTGCCGGTGTGGCGCACGGGGCTGCGCCTGCGGCCCACGCTGCGCTTCCCGGCCGGCGAGGGGTCCCGGGCCGCGCGCCTGGCGTTCGCGGGGGTGGGCGCTCTGGTGGCGCAGCAGCTTTCGGTCTTCCTCACGCTGCGCGCGGCCAACGCCGCGGGCGGCGACGGCACGCTGTCGGTGTACCTCTACGCGCAGCAGGTGTACCTGCTGCCGTACGCGGTGCTCGCGTTCCCCATCGCGACGAGCGCCTTCCCGCACTTCGCGGAGCACGCCTCGGCCGGGCGCCTGGACGAGCTGCGCGCCCTGGTGGCCCGCACGACCCGCACGCTGCTGCTCGTGACGTCGCTGGGCGTGGCCGCGCTGGTCGCGGCCGCGCCGTTCGTGGAGCGCGTCTTCGACCTCATCGTGCTCGGCGACGCGCCGGGGATGGCGGCCGGCCTGGTCGCGCTCGCCCCCGGTCTGGTCGGGTTCGCGCTCATCCTGCACCTGTCCCGCGCCCTGTACGCCGTGGACCACGGGCGGGCCGCCGTCGTCGCGACGGCGAGCGGGTGGGGCGTCGCGGCGCTCGGGGCCGCGCTGACGCCGCTGCTGTTCGCGGGCCGGTCGCAGGGCGGTGGCTGCAACGCGCTGCTGTGCGCGCCCGACCTGCTGCGCACCGAGGTCATGGCCGTGCTGGGCGCCGTGGGCACGGCGGGCATGGTCGTGGCGGGGTTGGGGCTCCTGCTGGCCGTGCGCAGGCACCTGGGGCCCGACGCGCTGAGCGGCGTGTGGCGCGCGCTGGGCGCGCTGGTGGTCGCAACGTCCGTGGGGTCGGCCGCCGGTCTGTACCTCACGTCCCTCGGGTCCGCCGGGCGCGGCTGGTTCTCGGCCGATGCGTCCACCGGTCGCCCCGAGGTCGAGCTCGACGGTGTCGCGTTCGCCACGAATCTCGGCCTCGGCCTCGGTGTCGGGCTGCTCGCCGCGCTGGTCGCGCTGGCGGTGGCGGTGCTGCTGGACCGCGACCTGCGGGGCTCCGCCCGGGCGGCGGCCAGGAAGTTCTCCCGCAGGGGCTGACTTAGCGAGCGTTCGGGCACGGACAGGAGCACACTCGACGGGACCGAACCGACGACGCCCACCTGGTGGGCACGTGTGCCGACGGTTACACCACCGGCACGCCATACCTCGGATAGGATGGAGTTCCGTGGTCGAACACCGAAGCAGTCTCCAGTCCCGTCATCGGTCCGGCGCCTCGACGCCGACCAAGCACATCTTCGTCACCGGTGGTGTGGCGTCCTCTCTCGGCAAGGGGCTGACGGCGTCGTCACTCGGCCGCCTTCTCCGCTCGCGTGGCCTCAGCGTCACCATGCAGAAGCTGGATCCCTACCTCAACGTGGATCCCGGCACCATGAACCCGTTCCAGCACGGTGAGGTCTTCGTCACCGAGGACGGCGCGGAGACCGACCTGGACATCGGCCACTACGAGCGGTTCCTGGACGTCGAGCTGCCCGCGTCGTCCAACGTGACGACCGGCCAGGTGTACTCCCGCGTCATCGCCAAGGAGCGGCGCGGCGAGTACCTGGGCGACACCGTGCAGGTGATCCCGCACATCACCGACGAGATCAAGTTCCGCATGCGCGAGCAGGCCTCGGACGACGTCGACGTCATCATCACCGAGATCGGTGGCACCGTCGGCGACATCGAGTCGCAGCCGTTCCTGGAGTCCGCCCGCCAGGTGCGCCACGAGCTCGGCCGCGACAACGTGTTCTTCCTGCACGTCTCCCTCGTGCCGTACATCGGTCCGTCGGGTGAGCTGAAGACGAAGCCGACGCAGCACTCCGTGGCCGCGCTGCGCTCCATCGGCATCCAGCCGGACGCCATCGTGCTGCGCTCCGACCGCGTGGTGCCCGAGGGCATCAAGCGCAAGATCGCGCTCATGTGCGACGTCGACAACGAGGCGGTCATCAACTGCGCCGACGCGCCGTCGATCTACGACATCCCGCGCGTCATCCACGCCGAGGGCCTGGACGCCTACGTGGTGCGCCGCCTCGGCATGCCGTTCCACGACGTCGACTGGGACGGCTGGAGCCGCCTGCTGGAGCGCGTGCACGAGCCCGAGCACAACGTCGAGGTCGCGCTGGTCGGCAAGTACATCGATCTGCCCGACGCCTACCTGTCCGTGACCGAGGCGCTGCGCGCGGGTGGCTTCGCCAACGACGCGAAGGTGGCGATCCGCTGGGTCGCGGCCGACGACTGCCAGACGCCCGAGGGGGCCCAGGCCTCGCTGGAGGGTGTCGACGCCGTGCTGGTCCCCGGTGGCTTCGGCGTGCGCGGCATCGACGGCAAGGTCGGCGCACTGCGCTGGTCGCGCGAGAACCTCGTGCCCACGCTCGGCATCTGCCTGGGTCTGCAGTCCATGGTGATCGAGTACGCGCGCAACGTGCTGGGCTGGGCGGACGCGTCGTCCACCGAGTTCCACCCGGACAGCAGCCACCCCGTCGTCGCCACCATGGCCGAGCAGAAGTCGATCGTCGAGGGTGAGGGCGACCTGGGCGGCACGATGCGCCTGGGCGCCTACGAGGCGTCGCTGACGGCCGGCTCCGTGGTCGCCAAGGCGTACGGCAGCGAGAAGGTCACCGAGCGGCACCGCCACCGGTACGAGGTCAACAACGCCTTCCGTGGCGAGCTGGAGGAGGCGGGCCTGCTGATCTCCGGCACGTCGCCCGACTCGTCGCTCGTCGAGTTCGTGGAGCTGCCTGCCGAGACGCACCCGTACTTCGTCTCGACGCAGGCGCACCCCGAGTTCAAGTCGCGGCCGACGCGCGCGCACCCGCTGTTCGCGGGCCTGATCGCCGCGGCGCTCGAGAAGCAGTCCGCATGAGCACCGACACCGGCCCCGACGTCGGCTCGGAGCTCAGCGCGGACGAGGTCGCCGACGTCATCGACCCCCGCCCCGCGCGGCGGCTCGACGTGCCGTTCCAGGGCTTCGTGGTCGACATGGTCTCCGACGAGGTCGACCTCGGCGAGGCGGGCGGCATCGTCCGCCGCGAGTACGTGGACCACCCCGGCGCGGTGGTCGTGGTGGCGCTCACCGACGACGGCGACGTGCTGCTCCTGCGCCAGTACCGGCACCCCGTCGGCGCCTTCCTCTGGGAGGCGCCGGCCGGCCTGCTCGACCTGGACGGCGAGGACCCGCACGTGGCCGCCGCCCGGGAGCTGGCCGAGGAGGCGGACATGAACGCCGCCACCTGGGACGTGCTCCTGGACCTGCTGCCCACGCCGGGCGGCAGCAACGAGGCGGTGCGCGTCTACCTGGCCCGCGGCCTCACCCCTGTGCCCGACGACGAGCGCCACGTGCGCGAGGCCGAGGAGGCCGACATGGTCGTGGTGCCGGTGCCGCTGGAGGAGGCCGCGGCGCTCGCGCTCTCGGGCCGCCTGCACAACGCGGCGACGATCGCGGGCGTGCTGGCGGCGGCGATCGGTCGCGCGTCGGACTGGGAGACCCTGCGCCCGGTGGACTCCCCGTGGGAGTACCGCAAGAACTGAGCCCTGGTGACGCCCCGCCGCCGGGCGGGCGAGTGTCAGTGGGTCGCTGTAGCGTTTCCCGTTAGCGAGATATGTCCGGTATCTCCGAAGGGGGCGCTCCGATGACCGACACCGAGGCAGACACCCGCGCCGCGCACGAGACCGCGCCGGACGGTGCAGCCCCGCGCCGGCGGATGCCGGGCCCGCTCGCGGGCGTCATCGGGTTCGTCCTGGGCCTCGCGCTGGCCGCCGGCCTGGTGCTGGGCGTGCTGTCGGCGCTCCGCGAGGAGTTCCGGGACGCGTTCTGGCGGGTGGTCGTCGAGGGGCTGAACCCGTTCACGACCAGCCAGGTGGACCGTTCGGAGACACCCGTGCTGCTGAGCATCAGGGACCTGGCCCGGTTCGTGGCCGCCGAGGCGCAGTACGAGGTGCTCGTCGACCTGGAGCGCGACGTCCGGTACGTGCCGGGCTGGCTGGCGGGGGAGCGGATGGTGCTCGTCGTGAACGGCTCGGTCGACGCGTACGTCGACTTCACGGACCTCGACGAGGATGCGATCGAGATCTCGGACGACGGCACGACCGTCACGGTGACGCTGCCCGAGCCCGAGCTCGCCGAGCCCCGCATCGACCTCGACGCCAGCCGCGCCCTCACCGAGGACCGCGGGCTCGTGGACCGCGTGGGTGATCTCTTCGAGTCCGACACCGACGCCCGCCAGGAGGCGCTCGCCGTGGCGCAGGACCAGATCTCGGACGCCGCGGCGGGCTCCGACCTGGCCGGTCGTGCCCGCGCGAACACCACGTCGACCCTCGAGGCGATGTTGTCCGCGTCGGGGTTCGACAAGGTCGTGGTCGAGTTCGGGTAAGGACCCCGGATCGCTCACCGGGCGTGTCATAACGCCGTCACCGGGCTGCGCTATTCTCCCCGCGTGACCAGCGAACCCGACATGCTTCCCAACGTTTCGTCCCTCCCGGCCTGGCTCGTTCCGTCCGTCTACCTCAACTGGTCCGAGGACTGGCTGGGCGAGGCGGTCGCGATCGCGAGCCGGAGCCACGAGCACCGCCTGCCGGGCGGCGCCGACGGCCCGCAGCGCGGTGACGTCGTCGTCACCGTCGTGGGCTCCGAGCCGGGCATCGTCGCCGCGGTCGAGCTCATGGGCGCGAGCCAGGGCGAGGACTGGGTCAGCGACGAGGTCTTCGGCCCGGACAAGCCCGTGGTCTGGGACGACCTCTTCAACGGCGCCGCCGCCTACGCCCGCTCGTCCGGCTGGCTGCCGCAGGAGCACGCGCGCCTCGTGCTCGACGGCATCGCGCACCAGTACAAGCACGGCGCCACGGGCACGCTCGACGCCGGCAACTGCGAGACCGACGAGCTCTCGCCCAACCTGCACGTGCTGCGCCTGCTGGGGCACAAGCAGGTGGCGGGCGTCGACCTGCGCCGCGAGGAGCGCTGCGCCTCGTGCGAGCGGTTCGTCGACGTCATGCAGCTGCGTCCGCACGACGACGGCGCCCACACCGGCCAGACCGGCGAGCGCCCCCTGGCGGAGCTCATCGAGCAGACGTTCCTCGTGTGCGCGCCGTGCCACGCGCTGCTGCACCCGCACCCCGTGCTGTCGCAGCGGGCGCAGATGCGTCCGGCGTGCCCGTCGTGCGGTCAGCGTGGCGCCACGAAGCGGATCGTGTGGGGCCAGTCCGCGGACGCGGCGCGGCTCGAGCCGGACGTCGTGTACGGCGGCTTCGACACCCCGGTGCCGACGCCGGACTGGTACTGCCCGGAGTGCTACGCCAACTTCTCCTCGGGTGCCGTGGCGCAGCGTGCGCTGGGCGAGCTGCCCGAGCCGGTCCCCGCGGGCGTCGGCGCCGTCGGCACGCCCCCGAACGGCGAGGACCTCTGGACCCCGGAGGTCTGACCCACCCCCGACGACGTGGCGGACCCTCAGGTCACTCCGGTGGCCTGAGGGTCTGACACGTCCGGGGGTCTGCGGCACCATGTGGAGGACTACGGTCGTCGTAGGTCGGACGCGTCATCGAGGAGAGCCATGAGCGGGAGCGCGGTCGTCGTCGGAGCCGGGATCGCGGGACTGACCGCGGCGAACGCGCTCCTGCGGTGCGGATGGGACGTGCGGGTGCTGGAACGCTCGCCCGAACCGCGGACCACGGGTGCAGGGATCGTGCTGCTGGCCAACGCGCTGCGCGGGCTCGACGCCGCGGGCGTGGGGGACGCGGTGCGCGCCATCGGGGAGCGCGCCTACCCCGGGTCGCTGCGGGACGGCGCGGGCCGCGCCCTCGTGCACGTGTCGCCCGAGCAGATCGCGGCCCGGCTCGGCACCGTCGCCATCGCCTTCCACCGCCCGCGGCTCCAGGAGGCGTTGCTGGGCGGCCTCGGCGACACCGCGGTCACCTACGGCGCCGCGGCGGTCTCCGTCGACCCGGGTGCCGCCGACCGCCCCGCCGTCGTCACGCTCGAGGACGGTTCCACGGTCAGCGCCGACCTCGTGGTCGCGGCGGACGGCGTCCGGTCGCTCCTGCGGGCCGCGGTCGCCCCGGACGCCGCGGAGCCGGTCTACGTCGGGTCCACGACCTGGCTGGCCGTGCTCGACAACCCCGGGATCACCGAGATGTCGCAGACCTGGGGTCCGGGCGGCGAGGTGGGTCTGATCCCGCTCGGCGACGGGCGCCTGTACTGGTACGCGACGCAGGTCGGGCCGGCGGGCCGGCCCACGGGGGACCCCGTGGCGGACCTGGCGGCCGCGCGCTCGGCGTTCGCCGGCTGGCACGCACCCGTACCGCAGGTGCTGGCCGCGACCGCGCCGGAGCAGGCGCAGCAGCTCGACCTGTACGGGTTCGCCCGCCCGGTCCCGCGGATGGCTCGTGGCCGGGTGGCGCTGGCCGGTGACGCCGCGCACGCCATGCCGCCGAACGTGGGCCAGGGTGGCTGCCAGGGCATCGAGGACGCCGTGGTGCTGGCGGCGTCGGTCTCGGGTACGGGCGACGTGATCGACGGGCTCGCCGCCTACGACCGCGTGCGCGGCCCCCGGACGTCCGGCGTGCTGCGCGCGGCCTGGGCGAGCGCCCGGGTGGGCGAGCAGCTGCGCAACCCGCTGCTGGTGGGCCTGCGCAACGCGGCGCTGCGCGCGCTGCCTGCGCGGGTCATGCTCGACGGCATGTCCCGGTTCGCGAGCTGGACCCCGCCGGCGCTGCCGGTGCGGTGACTCAGGCGCGCTCGCGCGTCGTGAGCCACACCCGCGTGGTACCTGCGATGAGCGCGGCGGCCCCGACCATGTGCAGCCCCACCAGGAGCTCCGGTAGGTCGGTGAAGTACTGCACGTAGCCGATCAGGCCCTGGGCCAGGGTGATGACGAGCAGGAGCAGCGTGGCGCGGCGCACCGGGGCGGGGGCGCGGCGCGTGGTCACCAGGAAGGTGACGAGCGCGGCGAGGAACGCCCACACGGCGGCGGCGTGCCACTTCGTCAGGAGCGCCGGGTCGACGGCGAAGCGGTAGCCCACCTCGGAGTCGCCGCTGTGCGGGCCCGCGCCCGTGGTGAGCACGCCGAGCACGACGACGACGGCGGTCAGGCCCGCCAGCAACCAGGCCAGGGTGCGGGTCCGCGGGCCGACGACGCGGACGGGGGCGCCGTCGCCCTCGTCGTGCCGGTGCAGGATGTACAGCGACGCCGCCACCAGCGCGGCGGAGACGCCGAAGTGCAGGGAGACCCAGCCCGGGTGCAGGTCGAGCAGCACCACGACGCCGCCGATGACCGCCTGCGCCAGGACGGCGACGATCGGCACGAAGCCGAGCACGCGGTACGAGAGGGATCGCTGCAGGTCGGTCCACACGAGCACCGCCAGCAGCACGCCGATCAGCCCGAGCACACCGGTCAGCGTGCGGTTCCCGAACTCGATGTAGGGGTGCAGCGTCGTGGCCGCGTGGAACTGCGGCGTGAAGCTGCCGGGCTCGCACTGGGGCCATGTGGAGCAGCCCAGGCCGGAGTCGGTGAGACGCACGGCGCCGCCGGTGCCGATGATGCCGATCTGGCCGATCAGGTTCGCGACCAGGACCGCGCGGGTCCAGGAGCGGAACCGGTCGACGCGCCCGGCGAGCGCGGTGGACCAGGAGGCAGGGGCGGCGGTTGCGGTCACGGCACCACGGTAGTGCCCGACGGCGGTGCCCCGCCCCGCGCGGGGTGTGATCTGCGCCCGCGCGGGCCGGGCGGCGCCGTCAGGGTGCGAACGAGGCGACCTGCTCGTCCAGCCAGGGGTAGAGCACCTCGGCCGGCTGGCCCATGCGCGACCTCAGGTCGCGGGACGGCTCGTCGGCGAGCACCTCGGGCAGGCCCTCCGCGATCCCGTCGTAGGCCTGCGTGACGACGCTCTCCGGGCTGACCTTCGGCACGTCCCAGCGTGCGCCCATCGGGGTGTCGACCATGCCGACGAGCAGGCCCATGACGTGGGTGCCCTGCGGCCGCAGCAGGTTACGCAGCCCGTTGGTCGCCGACCACATCGCCGCCTTCGAGGCCCCGTAGGCGGTCGGGACGGGGGTCCAGGCCGCGGCGGACAGGATGTTGAGGATGGTGCCGCCCCCGTTGGCCGCGAGCACCGGGGCGAACGCCTTCGCGAGCCGCAGCGTGCCGAAGAAGTTGGTCTCGAAGGTCTGGCGCAGCTCCTCCTCGGGTCCGGTGAGGTACTCGCCGGGCAGCGCGATCCCCGCGTTGTTGACCAGCAGGTCCACGTCGGGTGCGGCGGCCGCCGCACGATCGGCGTCGTCGGGCACCGTGAGGTCGAGGGCCAGCGGCCGGATCCGCGCGTCGTCCCACTCCCGCGGCGTGCGGGTGGTGGCGTACACCGCACGGGCCCCGCGCTCGAGCGCCTGTCGCACGAACTGCTGCCCGAGGCCTCCGTTCGCCCCCGTGACGAGGACGGTCCGGCCGTCGAGTGACTGGTTCATCTATACTCCTCGATCATGTGGGGAATGTCCCCGGATCAGTATGTGGGGACTGTCCCCACTTTTGTCAAGGAGGCTTCGCCATGCCCGCTGCCCGAGGTGCCGGCCCGGCGTCGCGACCCCTGCGGGCCGACGCGCAGCGCAACCGCGACGCGATCCTGAGCGCCGCGCGCGAGACGTTCGAGACCGAGGGCGTGCTCGCGTCCCTCGACGGCATCGCCCTGCGGGCCGGGGTGGGCAACGCGACGCTCTACCGCAACTTCCCCACCCGCGACGACCTGCTCGCGGCCGTGATGGAGGGCACCATCGCCCAGGCGCTCGCCGACGGCGACGAGCTGGCGCACGCCCGCCCGCCCCGGGAGGCGCTCGTGGAGTGGCTGGTGCGCCTGACGTGGCAGCTGCGCATCTGGCACGACCTGCCGTACTGCGTGGCGACGGCTTACGACGACCCGGAGTCGCCGCTGTACTCCGCGTGCAACCCCGTGCTGGTGCAGACGGGCGTGCTGCTGGACGCCGCGAAGGCGTCGGGCGACGCGGTCGACGGGGTCACCCGTGACGAGGTGTTCGAGCTGGCCACCACGCTGTCGTGGGGCGTGGACCGGTTCGGGGACGATCAGGAGGCCGCGCGCAGGCGCGTCGAGCGGGCGACGGCGGGCTTCTTCGTCTGAGCGCCGCGCCCCGGGACCCGCGGACGGCGGAGGGACCCCGGCAGGCTGCCGGGGTCCCTCCGTGTGCGGTTCTGTCGAGCGGGTCGGTCAGAGGCCGCTGACGTTCAGCAGCAGGTTCGGCGAGCCCGTGCCCGGGTCGGACACGACGCCCTCGAGCGCCGCACCGGTCAGCGCGTCGCCGACCTCGGCCGGGGTCGCGGCCGGGTTGCCGCTCAGCACGAGCGCCGCGGCGCCCGCCACGTGCGGCGTGGCCATCGAGGTGCCGCTGATGGTGTTGGTGTCGCTGTCACCGGTGTGCCAGGCCGACGTGATGCCGCTGCCGGGGGCGAAGATGTCCACGCAGCTGCCGATGTTGGAGTACGGCGCGCGGGCGTCGTCCTCCTCCGTGGCGCCGACCGTGAGCGCCTCCGGGGTGGAGCCCGGCGAGCCGCCGCACGCGTCGGCCGCGTAGTCGTTGCCCGCCGCGAGGGCGAACGTGACGCCGTCCGCGACGGCCGCGGACACGGCGTCGTTCACGGCCTGCGAGAAGCCGCCGCCGAGCGACATGTTGGCCACGGCCGGCTCGCCGGCCTCGTGGTCGGCGGTCACCCAGTCGATGCCGGCGATGACGCCGTCGTAGGTGCCGGAGCCGTTGCAGTCGAGCACGCGGACCGCGACGAGCGAGACGTCCTTGGCGACACCGTACGCCGAGCCGCCGACGGTGCCCGCGACGTGGGTGCCGTGCCCGGCGCAGTCGGTCGCGTCGTCGTCGCCGTCCACCGTGTCGGTGCCGCTGACGGCGCGGCCGCCGAAGTCCTCGTGCGTGGTCAGGATGCCCGTGTCGACGATGTACGCCGTCACGCCGCTGCCTGAGGCCCCGTACGTGTACGAGTCGTCGAGCGGCAGGCTCTCCTGGTCGATGCGGTCCAGACCCCAGGAGGGCACCGGCGCCTGCGTGTCCGTCGCCGTCACGACACGGTTCTGCTCGACGTACGCGACCGACGGGTCCTGCGCGAGGCGCTCGGCCTGCTTCTCGGACATGGACGCCGAGAAGCCGCGCACCGCGTTGGTGTACGAGTGGCGCACCTCGCCGCCGTACTCCTGGACCAGGCTGCTCGCCGTGCTGCGGACCTGGGCCTTGCCGACGTCGCCGTCCTTGAGGACCACGATGTACGAGTCCTCGACCAGAGCGCCCGCGGCGGGTGCGGGTGCCTCGTCCGGCGCCGCCGTGGCCATGGCCGCGGCGCCGGGCGCCGCGGCGAGGGCGATCGCGATGCCGGCACCGACGATCAGCCGACGGCGGTTGCTGTGAGTGGAAGTCACGCTGCCTCCCTGGGGAATGTAGGTGAAGTGAACCCTAAATGGGTAAATTTCACCCGACTACCTCACGAAAAGGTCATACCACCCGGGTATGCGCGGAACCCCCTGGGGACCCGTAGTCAGGCGTCAGTGCCAGCGGAACAGGCGCGCGGCGCCCGCGCCCAGGGCCGCCGTCCAGGCCAGCAGCACGACCACCGAGAACGGCGGCACGGCGCCGTGCAGCAGCGCCCCGCGCATCGCCTCGCCCAGCGCACCCGACGGCAGCAGCACCGCCACGTGCGCGAGCGGGCCGGCCAGCTGCTGCGCGGGCAGCAGCACGCCGCCGCCCACCGTGAGCAGCACCAGCACGAGGTTGGCCACCGCGAGCACACCCTCGGCGCGCAGCGTCCCGGCGAGCAGCAGCGCCAGCGCGGTGAACGCCGCGGTACCCAGCAGCACCGTGCCGACGACGGCGGGCAGCGCCCCCAGCTCCGGCCGCCAGCCCAGCGCCACCGCCACGCCGCAGATGACGGCCACCTGCACCACCTCGACCGTCAGCACGCCGAGCACCTTGCCCGCCAGCAGCCCGGACCGGCCCAGGGGCGTGGTGGCCATCAGGCGCAGCACGCCGTTGCGGCGGTCGAACGCGGTGGCGATCGCCTGCGACGTGAACGCCGTCGACATGACCGCCAGCGCGAGCACGCCCGGGGTCACGAGGTCGACGCGCGAGAAGCCGTTCGTGCCCAGGTCGACGAACGACGTGCGGACCAGCGCGAACAGCACCAGCACGGGCAGCACGATCGTCACCAGGAGCTGCTCGCCGTTGCGCAGGATGGCACGCGTCTCGAACGAGGCCTGGGCGGCGACCCGCCGGACCACGGGCGCGGCGGCCGGTGCGGCGCTCATCGCAGGTTCCTCCCCGTGAGGTCGAGGAACACGTCCTCGAGCGTGCGGCTGCCCGTGGTGACCGACCGTGCCAGCACGCCCCGCTCCGCCAGCCAGCCGGTCACGGCGGCCACCGCCGCGGGGCTCACCGGACCGGTCACCGTGTAGACACCGGGCTCCGGCTCGGCCGCGGTCCAGTCCGCGCCGGGCTCGGCCAGCGCCTCGACCAGCGTCGTCACGTCCAGGCCCGGCGCCGCCTCGACGCGGACCGAGCCCGGGCCCGCGCCGTCCGCGGAGGTCAGCTCGCGGACGCTGCCGGACGCGATCACGCGCCCGTGGTCCACGACGTGCACGTGGTCGGCCAGGTCGGCCGCCTCGTCCATGAGATGGGTCGTGAGCACGATCGCCACGCCGTCGGCCCGCAGCTCGCGCACCAGGTCCCAGACCGCGCGGCGGCTCTGCGGGTCCATGCCCGCGCTCGGCTCGTCCAGGAACACGACCTCCGGCCGCCCTACGACCGCCGCGGCGAGCGCCACCCGCTGCCGCTGCCCGCCCGACAGGCGCCGCACCGTGGTGCGCGCGAACCCGTGCAGGCCGAGGCGCTCGGCGAGCTCGTCCACCGGGCGGGGGGCGGCGTACATGGCGGCGACGTGGCGCAGCAGCTCCAGGGCGCGCACGCCGGTGGGCAGGCCGCCGTCCTGCAGCATGACGCCGACACGGGGGCGCAGCCGGCGGGCGTCGGCGACGGGGTCCAGGCCCAGCACGCGCACCGTGCCGCCGTCGGGGGAGCGCAGGCCCTCGCAGCACTCGATCGTGGTGGTCTTGCCCGCCCCGTTGGGGCCCAGGACGGCGGTGACGGCGCCCTGCGCGGCGGTCAGGTCCAGCCCGTCGACGACGGCGCGGCCGTCGTAGCGCTTGACCAGACCGCGCACCCGGACGGCGGCGTCGTCCGCGTCGGGGGCTGCGTCGTCGGGGGCGGCGCTCGCGGTGCGGGGGCGCGCGGGCGCGTCGGACAGGGGCACCGCACAATCGTAGGCGGCGGTGCGGCCAGGACGTGTGCCAGGCGTGTGAGATGTGTCGCGATCGGGCCCTGGTGAGGGTCGCCTTCCTTGCGCATCTCGAATTAGGGAACAAGGATGTTCTCAAAAGCACGAGTGCTCGCGAGGGCGCGTCCGCGGGGTGAGGTCTGCCCCGGATCCGGCGGGGGAGGTGACAGGCATGAGCGCCGACGTATCGGCTCAGGTACCGGCTCAGGTAGAGGTCCAGGTACCGGTGAGCCACGAGACCGACGGCACCACGCGTCGCCGCGTGCTCGAGCTCGTCGCCTCGCGCGGCCCCGTCACGGCCGGCGCGCTGGCCGCGGAGCTGCACCTGACGGCGCCCGCGGTGCGCAGGCACCTGACGCTCCTGGAGGAGGACGGGAAGATCGCCGTCCACGAGGCCTCGCCGACCGGTGCGCCCCGTCGCGGCCGTCCGGCCCGCCGGTACGTCGTCACGAGCGGCGGCCAGTCGGAGCTCGCGGGCGGCTACCAGGAGATCGCGCGCCAGGTGCTGCGCTTCCTGCGGGAGACCGGCGGCAGCGAGGCCGTGGCCGGCTTCGCCCGGCAGCGGTTCGACGCCGTCGCCCGCAGCTACGCGCCGCACCTCACGGCCGACACGGCGCAGGGCCGGGCCGCGCAGCTCGTCCAGCTCCTGTCGGCGGACGGTTTCGCCGCCTCGGTGCGGCCCGTCCCGGCACCCGTCACCGGCCCGGGGGCCGGCGTCGTGGCGCCCGCCGTCCAGCTCTGCCAGGGGCACTGCCCGGTCCAGCACGTGGCCGAGGAGTTCCCCGAGCTGTGCGAGCAGGAGGCCCTCGCGTTCTCGCAGCTGCTGGGCTCGCACGTGCAGCGGCTCGCGACCATCGCGGGCGGCGCGCACGCCTGCACCACGAACATCCCCGTCCCCGTGCACCTGACCACGAACCCCGCCACGACCCCCACCGAAGGAATGTGATGAGCGCAGAAACGCAAGCGCCAGAGCAGCGCTCCGACGACGAGATCATCGCCAGCATCGGAGCCTACGAGTACGGCTGGCACGACTCCGACGAAGCCGGTGCCATCGCGCAGCGTGGCCTCAACGAGGACGTGGTCCGCAACATCTCGGCGCTCAAGAAGGAGCCCGAGTGGATGCTGAACCAGCGCCTCAAGGCCCTGCGCCTGTTCGGCAAGAAGCCGATGCCGAACTGGGGCTCGGACCTGTCGGGCATCGACTTCGACAAGATCAAGTACTTCGTGCGCTCCACGGAGAAGCAGGCCACCTCCTGGGACGAGCTGCCCGAGGACATCAAGGCCACGTACGACAAGCTCGGCATCCCCGAGGCGGAGAAGCAGCGCCTCGTGGCCGGTGTCGCGGCGCAGTACGAGTCCGAGGTCGTCTACCACCAGATCCGTGAGGACCTGGAGGAGCAGGGCGTCATCTTCGTCGACACCGACACGGGCCTGCGCGACTACCCGGAGCTCTTCCAGGAGTACTTCGGCACGGTCATCCCGTCGGGCGACAACAAGTTCGCCGCGCTGAACTCGGCCGTCTGGTCGGGCGGCTCGTTCGTCTACGTGCCGCCGGGCGTGCACGTGGAGATCCCGCTGCAGGCCTACTTCCGGATCAACACCGAGAACATGGGCCAGTTCGAGCGCACGCTGATCATCGCGGACGAGGGCTCGTACGTGCACTACGTCGAGGGCTGCACCGCGCCGATCTACTCGTCCGACTCGCTGCACTCCGCGGTCGTCGAGATCGTCGTCAAGAAGAACGCCCGCGTGCGCTACACGACCATCCAGAACTGGTCGAACAACGTGTACAACCTCGTGACCAAGCGGGCCACGGCCGCCGAGGGCGCCACCATGGAGTGGGTCGACGGCAACATCGGCTCGAAGGTCACCATGAAGTACCCGGCGATCTACCTGCTGGGCGAGCACGCCCGCGGCGAGACCCTGTCCATCGCCTTCGCGGGCGAGGGCCAGCACCAGGACGCCGGCGCGAAGATGGTCCACGCGGCGCCCAACACGTCGTCGTCGATCGTCAGCAAGTCCGTGGCGCGCGGCGGCGGCCGCACGTCCTACCGCGGGCTGGTGCAGGTGCTCGAGGGCGCCTCCCACTCCGCGTCCAACGTCCTCTGCGACGCGCTGCTGGTGGACCAGATCTCCCGCAGCGACACCTACCCGTACGTCGACGTCCGCGAGGACGACGTGTCCATGGGTCACGAGGCCACGGTCTCGCGGGTGAGCGAGGACCAGCTGTTCTACCTCATGTCCCGAGGCCTGGAGGAGACCGAGGCCATGGCCATGATCGTGCGCGGGTTCGTCGAGCCCATCGCGCGCGAGCTGCCCATGGAGTACGCACTCGAGCTCAACCGCCTCATCGAGCTGCAGATGGAAGGGTCCGTCGGCTGACATGACTCTCACGACCGATCACTCGCGCGCTGTTGCCGACGGCGCCCACTCCCACGGCGCCGTCAAGCCGGAAGGCTCGCGCGCGGAGCGCCGCACGTCGTTCTCGCTGGACGACATCCCCGTCCCCCACGGCCGCGAGGAGGAGTGGCGCTTCTCCCCGGCCGACCGCCTCCAGCCGCTGTTCCAGGCCGGCCTGGGCGCCTCCGGCATCACGGTCCAGGTGACCCCGGCCCCCGAGGTCACGGTCGAGACCGTCGGGCGCGACGACGCCCGCCTCGGCACCGCCGGCAAGCCCGGCGACCGCACCGCCGTCACCGCATGGAACGCCTTCGAGCAGGCCACCGTCGTGACCGTGCCCGCGGAGGCCGTCGCCACCGGCGTCACCTCGGTGCGCATCGACGGCGTCGCCGAGGACGCGTCCGCCGCGCACGTGCTGGTCCGCGCCGAGCGCCACTCCCAGGCCGTCGTAGTCCTCGACCACGCGGGCGACGCCACCCTGACCGAGACGGTCGAGATCGTCGTCGAGGACGGCGCGCACCTCACCGTCGTCAGCGTCCAGGACTGGGCCGACGGCGCCGTGCACGCCTCGTCCCACCGGGCCCGTCTGGGCCGCGACGCCAAGCTCAAGCACGTCGTGGTCACCTTCGGCGGTGACGTCGTGCGCATCACGCCCGACGCGGAGTTCACCGCAACGGGCGGCGAGGTCGAGATGGTCGGCCTGTACTTCGCCGACACCGACCAGCACCAGGAGCACCGCCTCTTCGTGGACCACGCGGTCCCCGACTGCAGGTCCCGCGTGACGTACAAGGGCGCCCTGCAGGGCTCCGGCGCGCACACGGTGTGGGTGGGTGACGTGCTGATCCGTGCCAACGCGGAGAACACCGACACCTACGAGCTCAACCGCAACCTCGTGCTCACGGACGGCGCCCGCGCCGACTCCGTGCCGAACCTCGAGATCGAGACCGGCGAGATCGCCGGCGCCGGCCACGCCAGCGCCACCGGCCGGTTCGACGACGAGCAGCTCTTCTACCTGCAGGCCCGCGGCATCCCCGAGATCGAGGCCCGCCGCCTCGTCGTGCGCGGCTTCTTCGCCGAGCTCATCCACGAGATCGGCGTCCCCGAGGTCGAGGAGCGCCTGCTCGCCTCCATCGAGGCCGAGCTGGAGAAGTCGATGAGCGTCATCACCGGCGCCCCGGCCGAGGCACCCACGGCATGACCGCGCAGCTGGCCTGCATGACCGACGACCTGGGACCGGAGGAGGCGATGCTCGTGGAGCTCGACGGCGCCGACGGCGCCCCGGTCCCGGTCGCGGTCGCCCGCGACGCCGACGGCACCTTCCACGCCGTCTCCGACATCTGCTCGCACGGCGCCGTCTCGCTGTCCGACGGCGAGGTCGAGGGCTGCCTCGTCGAGTGCTGGCTGCACGGCTCGCAGTTCGACCTGCGCACCGGCATGCCCGTCCAGCTCCCCGCGGTGCGTCCCGTGCCCGTGTACCCGGTGACCATCGACGGCGACAAGGTGCTCGTCGACATCGACGTCACCGTCCCCGTCTCCTGACCCCCTGACTTTCCCGCAACCCTGGAGTAAACCGATATGCCCACCCTCGAGATCCGCGACCTGCACGTCAGCGTCGAGACCAAGGAAGGCCCCAAGCCCATCCTGCGCGGTGTCGACCTGACCATCGCCAGCGGCGAGACCCACGCCATCATGGGCCCCAACGGCTCCGGCAAGTCCACGCTCGCCTCGGCGCTCGCGGGCCACCCCAAGTACACCGTCACCTCGGGCACCGTCACGCTCGACGGCGAGGACCTGCTGGCCATGACCGTGGACGAGCGCGCCCGTGCCGGCCTCTTCCTCGCGATGCAGTACCCGGTCGAGGTCTCCGGCGTATCGGTGGCGAACTTCCTGCGCACCGCCAAGACCGCCATCGACGGCCAGGCTCCCGCCCTGCGCACCTGGGGCAAGGAGGTCCGCGGCGCGATGGAGAACCTGCGCATGGACCCGGCCTTCGCCGAGCGCTCCGTGAACGAGGGCTTCTCCGGCGGTGAGAAGAAGCGCCACGAGATCCTGCAGATGGAGCTCTTCAAGCCGCGCTTCGCCATCCTCGACGAGACCGACTCCGGCCTCGACGTCGACGCGCTGCGCATCGTGTCGGAGGGCGTGAACCGGGCCAAGGAGAACACCGAGGTCGGCGTGCTGCTCATCACGCACTACACGCGCATCCTGCGCTACATCAAGCCCGACTTCGTGCACGTCTTCGTCGACGGCAAGATCGCCGAGGAGGGCGGCCCCGAGCTGGCCGACCGGCTCGAGGAAGAGGGCTACGACAAGTACGTCGGCGCGGGCGCCGTCTCGGCCTGAGCCACCGCCACGTACCGCGAGGGGACACCATGACCACCACCGCCACCGTGCGACCGGACGAGTCCGGTTCGCTCACCACCTCCGAGCTCGCCGCCGTCCGCGCGGACTTCCCGCTGCTGGAGCGCACGGTGCGGGGTGGTCAACCCCTCGTGTACCTGGACTCCGCCGCCACCTCGCAGAAACCCCAGGTGGTGCTCGACACCGAGGTGGACTTCTACGAGCAGCGCAACGCCGCGGTCCACCGCGGCGCGCACTTCCTCGCGGAGGAGGCCACCGAGACGTTCGAGCAGGCGCGCGCAGCCGTGGCCGCGTTCGTCGGCGCGGACGAGGGCGAGATCGTCTGGCAGCCGGGCGCGACCGCCGCGATCAACGTCGTGGCGTACGCCTTCTCCAACGCCACCCTCGGGCGCGGGGGAGAGGCCGCGGCGCCGTTCCGGCTCGCGCCGGGCGACGAGATCGTCGTCACCGAGGCCGAGCACCACGCCAACCTCGTGCCGTGGCAGGAGCTGTGCGCCCGCACCGGCGCCGTCCTGCGCTGGATCCCCGTCGGCGACGACGGCCGGCTCGACCTGACCGACCTGGACACGATCGTCACGGAACGCACCAGGGTCCTCGCCTTCGGCCACGTCTCCAACGTGACCGGCGCCGTGGCGCCCGTGGACACGCTCGTCGCCGCCGCGCGCCGCGTGGGGGCGCTCACCGTGCTCGACGCGTGCCAGTCGGTGCCGAACCTGCCGGTGGACCTCCACGAGCTCGGCGTCGACTTCGCCGCGTTCAGCGGGCACAAGATGCTCGGGCCCACCGGTGTCGGCGCCCTGTACGGGCGGCGCGAGCTGCTCGAGGCCATGCCGCCCACGCTGACCGGCGGGTCCATGGTCGAGGTCGTGACCATGGAGTCCACCACCTACGCGCCCCCGCCCCAGCGGTTCGAGGCGGGCACCCAGATGGTCGCCCAGGCCGTCGGCATGGGCTGCGCGGCGCAGTACCTCGGTGAGCTCGGCATGGAGGGCGTGCTCCGGCACGAGCAGGAGCTCGCCGCCGAGATGCTGAAGATCGCCGACATCCCGGGCGTGCGCGTCATCGGCCCGCTCGACACCGCGAACCGCCTCGCCGTCGTCTCCTTCGTGGTGGACGGTGTGCACGCGCACGACGTCGGGCAGGT
The DNA here is from genome assembly GCF_024171955.1 of Promicromonospora thailandica. Taxonomy (GTDB): domain Bacteria; phylum Actinomycetota; class Actinomycetes; order Actinomycetales; family Cellulomonadaceae; genus Promicromonospora; species Promicromonospora thailandica. Next base: position 38,887 of record NZ_JAMTCS010000016.1, read on the forward strand.
GCTCGACGACAAGGGCATCGCCGTCCGGGTTGGCCACCACTGCGCCCAGCCGCTGCACCGCCGGTTCGGCGTCGCGGCGACGGCCCGCGCGTCGGCGTCGGTCTACACCACCGTCGAAGAAGTTGCCGCGTTCCGGGAAGCGTTGGCGGGGGTCCGCGCGTTCTTCGGAGCAGAGTGATTTCCACGGGATCGAGAAAGGCTGCGGAGTGAGCACGCTCGAGCAGATGTACCAGCAGGTGATCCTGGACCACGCGAAGCACCCGGTGGGCCGCGGGCTCGTGGACGCGGCGCCGGGCCAGGGCCACCTCGCGGGCGAGTCGCACCAGGTCAACCCGACGTGCGGGGACGAGGTGACCCTCCGGGTCGACGTCACCCCGGACGGGGCGGTGGCCGGTGTGTCGTGGGACGGGCAGGGATGCTCGATCTCGCAGGCGTCGGTGTCCGTCATGGCGACGCTCGTCGAGGGCGCGTCCCTCGACGAGGTGGCCCGGCTGGACGGCCTGTTCCACGACCTCATGTCGTCCCGCGGCAAGGGCCTGGACGACGACGACGCGGAGGACGCCCTCGGCGACGCGACCGTCTTCACGGGCGTGTCGCAGTACCCCGCGCGGATCAAGTGCGCGCTGCTCGGCTGGGCAGCGCTCAAGGACTCGCTGGCGCGCAGCGGCGCGCTGGCCACGAGCTGAGGAGAGACCGATGACCGAGTCGAGCACCGACGTCGGACAGGATGCGACGGCCGCTCCTTCGCCGACCACCGTCGTGGACGTCGAAGAGGCGCTGCGCGACGTGATCGACCCCGAGCTGGGCATCAACGTCGTGGACCTGGGCCTGGTGTACGGGATCCAGGTGGACCAGACCAACCACGCCACCATCGACATGACGCTCACGTCGGCGGCCTGCCCGCTGACGGACGTGATCGAGGACCAGAGCGCCCAGGCGCTCGAGGGGATCGTGGACGGGTTCCGTGTGAACTGGGTCTGGATGCCGCCGTGGGGTCCGGAGAAGATCACGGACGACGGCAAGGAGCAGCTGCGGATGCTGGGGTTCAACGTCTGAGGATCGAGCAGGTCAGGCGGCAGCTCCCTCGACCGGGAGCTGCCGCCTGATCTGGTCCCGAGGGGCTGCCCGAAGTCCAGCGGAAGTAGGACGGACGCGCCGCTCGCACAGGAGGCGCGAGCGCAGAAGTGATTCTGTCGAGCAGGAGTTGCTCGATACTTCGCCGGCGAAGGTCAAGGGTGCCCTTCGAGACAAGGCGGCGCATGCCGGCGTGCCGCCATCTACTCGCAGTGGTGGAGCCGGCGAGGCGCTCAGGACGAGAGCGGGCGCTCGGCTGCTCGACCCGTCCACGCCCGTTCGAGCGCTTCGGTGAATGTGGCGGTCAGTTGTGCGCCGGAGATGCCGTACCGCCGGTCGATCACGAAGAACGGCACGCCAGTGATGCCCAGCCGACTCGCTTCGCTCTCGTCCGCGCGGACCTTGTCGGCGTAGGTGCTCGGGTCCGCAAGGACGGTGCGGATCTCGGCCTCGTCGAGCCCGGCTCGGACGGCGAGCTCCACCTGGTGCTCCGGGTCGTAGATGCTGCGTTCGGCAGAGAAGTTGCCCTCGTAGAACAGATCGAGCAGCGTGTTGCCGAGGCCCCGGGAGGCCGCCAGGTGCAGCAGCCGGTGCAGGTCGAAGGTGTTGCCGTGGTCGCGGAAGTCGACGAGGTAGTCGAGCCCCTCGGCTCGGGCCAGCCGGGCGAGGTCTTCCTCGGCCGCGCGAGCTTGTTGCGGTGTCATGCCGTACTTCTGCGCGTGCTCCGGGCCGGTCGTCGACCGTGTCCGGGCCAGACGGGGGTCGAGCTCGAAGGAGCGGTGGACGACCTCGACCTCATCGCGGTGCGGGAAGGCGACCAGGGCTTTCGTGAAGCGTGCCTTGCCGATGTAGCACCACGGGCAGGACACGTCCGACCAGATCTCAATGCGCATCGCGCGTGCTCCTCAGGTTGTGTGGAAGTGCCCACCTCGGCCGTGTCCGGCGGGCGGCGCGCTCGTTTCCGGACAGTGCTCGTCCGCTTCCACCGGAGTATAAACGGACGATGCCCGTCCGTATGACCTCCTGACCATGTCGCCTTGCTCACGCAGGTCCGGGAATTCGGACGACGCTCGTCCGGTTATGCTGAATGCAAGCGGACGGGGTTCGTCCGCATGGTTGGCGCTCCATACGGCGCCGGAACCCCCGAGGAGACATGGACATGAGTGACCTGGCTGAGCTGACCCGGCGCCTGGACGCGCTGGAGGCGGTCGAGGAGATCAAGAAGCTGAAGGCGCGGTACTTCCGGTTCGTGGACGAGAAGAAGCACGACGAGCTGGCGGCGCTGTTCACACCGGACGCCACGCTGGTGACCGACGGCATCACCTGGGGCTCGCCGCGCGAGTTCGCGGACACGATCCGCGACCTGACGGGCGACGCCCCGTCGGTGCACCACGGGCACATGCCGGAGATCGAGATCCAGGGCGAGGACTCGGCGTCCGGCATCTGGGCGATGGAGGACCTGCTGACGTTCCCCGTCGGGCCCGAGGCCCCCGAGGGGCACAACGGTTACGGGCAGTACCGTGAGACCTATCGCAAGGTCGACGGCCGATGGCTGATCGACTCGGTACTGCTGACTCGTCTGCGGATGGACGCACTGGAGAACTGGGACCCGGATGCCTGACCTGGACGTCACCACGGATGTCCGCGCCGACGCGCGGCGCAACCGGCGCCAGCTGATCGTCGCGGCCCGGGAGGCCATCGCCTCCCGCGGCCTCGACGTCTCCGCGCTGGACATCGCCACGGCCGCCGGCGTCGGGGTGGGCACGCTCTACCGCCGGTTCGGCACCAAGGACTCGCTCCTGGACGCCGTGGTGGTCGGCCTCTACGACGAGATGCTCGACAGTGCGCAGGAGTGCCTGCGGGTCGAGGATCCATGGGAGGGCCTGACGCGGTTCGTGACGGAGCTGGCCGGTGCGCACCGCGACAGCCGCGGCGTGGCCGAGGTGACCGCCGCGTGCGACACCGTGCCCACACCCGAGATCGCCGAGCGGACCACGGCCCTGCAGGACGCCGTCATCCGGCTCACCGACCGGGCCCACGCGGCGGGCGCGCTGCGCGCGGACGTGACCTGGCAGGACGTCATGATCGGCTCACGCGCGGGTCTGGACACCGACCACTGCCTCGGCGTGGACGCCGGGCCCGACGGCTGGCGCCGCGTCATCACGCTCCTGCTCGACGGGATGCGCGCCCCCGGGTACACGCCGCTGAGCGGCGCCGCACCCCACCTGCACGACAACTCCTAGCACCGGGCCGACCACGCCACGACCCGTCCGGAGCGTGGCTAGGTTCCCGTGCGCCCAGAACTGAGCGAGGAAGAACTGGCATGAGAGCCATCGGTATGACGAGGTTCGGCGGACCGGGCGTCCTGCGCGAGCTCGACCACCCCGAACCCGCGGTGGGCGACCACGAGGTACGGATCCATGTGGCGGCCGCGACCGTCAACAACGGAGACCTGATGATGCGCCGCGGTGAGGTGCACCAGCTGCGCCACGACGCCCCGTGGGTCCCGGGAATGGAAGCCGCGGGGGTGGTCGACGCCGTCGGAGCGCGGGCCGCGAACCGGTTCCGCGTCGGCGAGGCGGTCACGGCGCACGTGTGGCCGATCGACCCACGCGGCGGCGCCTACGGGGAGCTCACCGTCGCCGACATGAACCGGGTGCTACGCATACCCCACGGTGCCTCGGTCGCGCAGGCGGCCACCCTGCCGATGAACGGGCTGACCGCCTACCAGGCCGTCGAGGCGATGGGGCTCGAGCGGCCGGGCACCGTGGCCGTGATCGGCGCCGCGGGCGCGGTCGGCGGCTACATCGTGCAGCTCGCCGTCGCCGCCGGGCACCGCGTGGTCGCGGACGCCGCCGACACCGACCGGGCACTGGTCGAGAGTCTCGGCGCGCACGTCGTCGTCCCGCGTGGGGATGGCGTGGTCGACGCGATCCGCGCGGCGGTCGGCGAGGTGGACGCCGTCGCCCTGGCCGCCATGCCGACACTGGACGCCGCGGAGATCGTCCGACCCGGTGGCGCCGTGGCGTCCGTCTTCGGCTTCAGTGACCCCGGCCAGGCCATGACCGCGCGCCGCCGCCACGTCCGGCTCGCGCCCGTGCTGGTGGACGCGATTCCCGACCCGGCGCCGATGCTCCGACACCTCGGTGAGCTCACCGAGAGCGGCGAGCTCACGCTGCGGGTCGCGGACGAGCTCCCGGCCGAGGACGCGCCGGAAGCACACCGCCGCCTGGAGTCTGGCGGCGTCCGCGGAAGGATCGTCCTTCGATTCTGAAGCGATGCCGCGATCCAGTGATGGGTCCGGGTCGGTGTCAGGTCGGCCCACTGCTGCGTTCATCCACATCATCGACTCGATGTTCGACCAGCACCCCAAGCGGCTCAAGGTGACCGGCCACGAGCGCTGGCACGTGCTCGGGTACAAGGAGGAGGGCACGACGACGACGCCGTTCGACATGGTCATGCTCAACGACCTCGACCGGTACCACCTGGTGATCGACGTCATCGACCGGGTGCCCTCGCTCGGCAGCACCCAGGCCGGGCTCCCCGACCCTGTTCGGGGAGCCCGCGTCGTCGCTGTGAAAAGTCCTCGTGCCGTTGGTCCCTGGCGTGCGCGGGCCCCACGCGAAATGCTGGGAGCACGCTCGCCCTCCCACGACGGGCGGTGGACTGACCGACAGGAGGCTCTTCCATGACATGCACCACGACATCGCGCAGATCGAGCACCGACCAGTCCGGCTGCACCCGTGAGCTCCGGTAGCCCGTCCCGGGCCGATCGCCTGCCGTCCACCTCGTCGACAGACTCGGGTCCGACCGACCCGTCCCTGCGGGAGGTGGCCGACGTCGCTCGCGAGCTCGGTGTCGATCCCGCGGTCGGGCTCGACGACACCGAGGCCGCGCGCCGGCTGGCCGCCGACGGGCCGAATGAGCTGCGGTCCAAGCCGCCCGTGCCGCTCTGGCGCAAGGTCCTGGACCAGTTCCGCGATCCGTTGGTGGCCCTGTTGCTGGTGGCCATGGGCATCTCGGTCACCGTCTGGTGGGTCGAGGGTGCCGACGGCGTACCCGTGGACGCCCTGGTGATCGTCGCCGTGGTCGTGCTCAACGCGGCGCTCGGTCTGGTGCAGGAGAGCAAGGCGGAGAACGCCGTCGCCGCGCTGCGGTCGATGACCGAGGCGACGTCGACGGTGCTCCGGGAGGGCCGTCGGGTCACCGTGCGGTCGGCCGAGCTGGTTCGCGGGGACGTGCTCGTGCTGGCCGAGGGCGACGCGGTCGGCGCCGACGCACGCCTCGTGAGCGCGACCGCCCTGCGGGTCCAGGAAGCGTCGTTGACCGGTGAGTCCGAGGCGGTCCTCAAGGACGCGAGGGTCCTGCCGGCCGCCGCTCCGCTGGGCGACCGGTTCGACATGGTCTACAAGGGCACCGCCGTCGCCCAGGGCGTCGGCCGGGCCGTCGTGGTGGCCACCGGTATGGCCACGCAGATGGGCGCGATCGCGCGGCTCCTCGACGCCACCGAGGAGGAGGCCACCCCGCTGCAACGGGAGATCTCCCGGGTGAGCAAGGTGCTCGGCCTCACGGTGATCGGCATCGCCGTCGTCGTGATGGTCCTCGCCGCGATCGTCAACGACGTCAGTTCGGCGGCCGACCTCGTCACCGTCCTGCTGCTGGGCGTCTCGCTCGCCGTGGCCGCCGTCCCCGAGGGGCTGCCCGCCATCCTGTCGGTCGTGCTGGCGGTCGGGGTACAGGCCATGGCGCGCCGCAAGGCCGTCGTGAAGAAGCTCCATTCCGCGGAGACGCTGGGTTCGGCGTCGGTCATCGCGTCGGACAAGACCGGCACCCTGACCAAGAACGAGATGACCATCCAGCGGGTCGCCACGGCTTCCGGTGAGGTCGCACTCACCGGCGTGGGCTACCGGCCCGACGGCGAGGTCCGCGCCGGCCCGGACATCGACCGTGGAGGACCGCTCGAGGACGAGCGGCTGCTCCGGGAGGTGGTCATGGTGCTGGGCGGCGGCTCGCTCGCCAACGACGCCCAGCTCGTCGAGGCCGACGGGGAGTGGACGGTGCAGGGCGACCCCACCGAGGCTGCGTTTCTCGTCGCCGCGCACAAGCTCGCAGGCACGGTGGACCGCGTGGCTGAGTTCGAGCGCCGGGGAGAAGTCCCGTTCACCTCCGAGCGGAAGCTGATGTCCGCACTCGTCGACCCGCCGGGGGAGGGCGCCTGGGCGCTGGTCACCAAGGGTGCTCCGGACGTGCTGCTCGCGCGCTGTAGTGCCGTGCAGGTGGGCGAGGAGATCGTTCCGCTGGACGACGAGCGGCGCGCAACGGCGCTCGACGCGGTCGAGCGGCTGTCGGACAGGGCGTACCGCACACTCGGCGTCGCCTACCGGCGCGTCGCGGAGGGCTTCGGGACGGATCGGCTGGAGGAGCACGAGTCCGACCTGGTCCACCTCGGCGTGGTGGGCATCATCGACCCGCCCCGGCCCGAGGTCACGGCGGCGGTGGCCGAGGCCCGCCGGGCCGGCATCCGCGTCGTGATGATCACGGGTGACCACCCGGTCACCGCCACCCGGATCGCGACCGACCTGGGCATCGTCGAGCGTGGGGCACGCGCCGTCACCGGCACGGAGCTGGACCGCCTGGACGGGCCGGGTCTGCGCGCGGCCGCGCGCACCGTGTCGGTCTACGCCCGTGTGGCTCCGCAGAACAAGCTGCAGATCGTCGACGCGCTCCAGGCCGACGGGCACGTGGTCGCGATGACCGGTGACGGCGTCAACGACGCGCCCGCCCTGAAGACCGCCGACATCGGTGTCGCCATGGGCGTCACGGGCACGGAGGTGACCAAGGAGTCGGCCACGATGATCCTTGGCGACGACAACTTCGCGACGATCGTCGCGGCAGTGCGCCAGGGTCGCGTCATCTTCGACAACATCAAGAAGTTCCTGCGCTACCTGCTCTCCTCGAACATGGGCGAGGTCTGCACCGTGCTGTTCGGCGTACTCTTCGCCGGGGTGGTCGGCCTGGAAGGCGCGTCCGGCGGCGGGGCCGTCGTCGTGCCGCTGCTGGCCACGCAGATCCTGTGGATCAACCTCGTCACCGACTCCGGCCCTGCTCTGGCGATGGGCGTCGACCCCGAGACGGACGACGTCATGGCCCGGCCGCCGCGAGGCATGCACGAGCGGATCATCGACGCGCGCATGTGGACCGGCGTCCTGAGCATCGGCCTCGTCATGGGCATCGCCACCCTGCTGACCATCGACATCTTCCTGCCCGGCGGCCTCGTCGAGGGCAGCGACTCGCTCGCCGTGGCTCGCACGGCCGGGTTCACCACGCTCGTGCTAGCACAGTTGTTCAACGTCTTCAACTCCCGGTCGGAGACGACGAGCGCGTTCCACCGGATGTTCGTGAACCGGTGGCTGTGGGGCGCGGTCGGCCTGGGCCTGCTGCTCCAGGTCGCCGTCGTCCAGGTGCCGTTCCTCCAGGTCGCCTTCGGGACCGCGAGCCTCGACCTCGCACACTGGGGCGTTGCAGTCGCCATGGCGTCCTCGGTGCTCTGGTTCGACGAGATCCGCAAGCTCCTCTGGCGGGCGCGGCACCGGGGCGAGGTGGCCTGAGGCGCCGGGCGACCTGGGCTTCTCCAGGTCATCGGGATCCGCGGGCGTGCGTCAGCCGCCGAGCGCGGCGAACGCCTCATACACCATGAACGCGGGCCAGACGATGCCCTGTACGACGGCCCAGACGAACTCCCAGAAACCGTCGGCCTGCTGCCAGAAATAGACCCAGGCACCGAAGATGCCGAGCCCATAGATCGCGCCACCGCCCGCGGCCGCACCTGTGTTCCGGTCTCCCATCACGCCACCTCCCTCTGCCGGGTGGCGCCCGCAAGATGCGGTCGCGGTCCGGTCGTGCCCGTAGTTCTGCACATTGTCTCTCGCCATACACCGAACCGGGCTCGGTCAGCCGGCCGGATGGCGGTGGGAGTGCACGACCAGGACCGGGCACGCAGCGCCACGTGTGTCGCCGGGAGAAGCTGCCGTCGGACGTCACGTCTTCAGAAACCTTCCGTCCCGTTCGAGGACCAGGGGAGCAGACGGCGCTCGACCGGTGAGCGGGACGATCTCGACGGGGGCTGCGCATGTTGCCATGACCGCGCGTGGCACCGGTCCGAGGCGGACCAGGTGCTGCAGGTCGCGGTGGTGCCTGGCCACGACGACGACGTCCGCGTCCTCGCCTGCGCGGTGCAACGTGTCGACAGCGTCGTCCGTGACGACGGAGAGGTCTACAGAAACTGCCGGGTATGCGGAGGACCAGTCGTCGACCTCGGCCCTGAGCGCACGGGCCTCGCGCTCATACCTGACACCCTGTGATGAGGGTTGCGCATGCACGACGTGCAGGGCCGAGCCGAGCGTGTCGGCGGTGTCGAACGTGTGGGCGAGAAGCTCGTTGGTACTTCCCACGGACTTGATACCGACGGCGACCCGGCCGCGGTGGGTCGGTACCCAGCCCTCGTCGACGACGACGACCGGAGCCGCGGTGCGGTTCGGGACGGCGGTCATGGCCAGTTCCCGGCGTGAAGCGGGGCGATGGTGAGGTTTGCCGGGCGGCGCGCCCCCGGCGAGGGCGGTGGTGTGGCGCTCTCGGGTGCCGTGCCGGTGTCGGATGCGGTCTGCCGTGCCGCGTGGGTGTGGACCACCAGCACGGGGCAGGGTGCCGAACGCAGCAGGGCGCCGGAGACGCTGCGCAGCAGGCGGCCGGTCAGCGTCCAGTGGCTGTTGCCGCCGACCACCACCAGGTCGTCCGGGGTCAGGCCGTCCAGCAGCGCCGCGACGGCGTCGCCCGGTGGGTTGGTCGTGGTGCAGGTGACGCCCGGGTAGCGTGCCGACCAGCGGGCCGCTCTGCCGGCGACCGCGGTGGCGACGACGCCCTGCCAGGAGTCCGCGGACGGATCCCGCCGAAGCGCGGCGTCCGTGATCGGGTCGCTGCCGGTCGCGTGCAGCACCTCGAGGGGGCATCCGCGAGCGACGGCTTCGGTGAAGGCAGTGGTCCACAGCTCGGGTTCCTCGCTCCGCCCGGCGCCCATCCGGATCCTGGCGGGGGCGCCGCCGGAGGCGCCCTCGGGAACTACGGCGACCGCGCCGGTGGTGTGTGCCGCGAGCACGGACGAGGTCGAGCCCAGCAGGGCCCGGTCGAACGCACCGAGGCGGCGCCGCGCCACCACGACGAGGTCCGACGACCGGGAGAGCTGTGCCAGGACGTGGGCTGCCGTCCCAGGCAGAGCGACGGTCTGGACGGTGCGGTTGCCCGGGCGTCGTCCGTCGAGCCGGTCCATCGCGACGCGCAGCGCGTCGTGGGCCTGCGTGCGAGCGTCCTCCACGAGGCGGCTGGTGCCCGGTCCGGGTTCAGGCGGGGTGGCGTACGTGGACACGACGGTCAGCCGGGTGTCGTGGGCGTCGGCGGTGCGGGCGGCCCAGTCGAGCGCGACCAGGCTCTCCTCGGAGCCGTCGACCCCGACGGTGACGCTTCTGTACCAGGTGGTGTTCATGATCATTCTCCGGTGCGTTCGTGTCAGAGGCCGAACGGCTCCGATCGGTGAGCGGTGCATCGTGCACTGTTGCTCCTAGGACACGCCTAGCCGGCGGGCCCGGGCAGGGGCGAACGTCCCGCCTCGGTTCGGCGAAGGTCCCCGCCGCCCCTGGTTCAGTGCGGGGGCGACGGGACGACCGCCACCGGGCACGCCGCGTGGTAGATCATCGCCTGGCTGGTCGACCCGAGGAGCAGGCCGCGGAACCCGCCGCGCCCTCGTGATCCGACCACGAGCAGCTGGGCGGCACCGGCCCGGGCCAGCAGCACCTGGGCAGGCCCGCCGTGGGCGATCACCGGCTCCACCGTGACGTCGGGGTGCTCGGCGTGTGCCGCCGACAGCCACGTCGTCAGCTCCTCCGCGGCGTGCTGCTGGACCAGGTCCGTCGCCGTCGTGAGCTCCCAGGAGGTGGTCAGCGGGAGGTCGCTCCACGCGTGCACGGCGACCAGCGGGACGGAGCGGGCGGCCGCCGCGGCGAACGCGAACCGGACGGCGTCCCGGTTGGCGGGTGACCCGTCCACACCCACGACCACCGGGCCGTCCTGCCGCACGATCTCGTCGTCGTCGCCGCGGACCACCACCACCGGGCAGTGCCCGTGAGTGGCGACGGCGACGGCGACGGAGCCGACGACCAGCCCCGTGAACCCGCCCAGTCCACGCGAGCCCAGCACGATCAGCTGGGCGGCGGCCGACCTGCCGATCAGCCGGGCAGCGGCCGACCCTTCGACCAGCGAGGAGCCGGTCGGTACGTCGGGTGCGGCCTCGCGCGCGACGCTCTCGGCGTCGGCCAGCCACTGACGCGCCTGCGCGACGAGCGCGTCCTCGTAGGCCCCCAGTGCGGCCGCGTGCGGTACGGAGGCCGGGACGGGCGTCCAGACGTGCAGCAGGCTCAGCCTGGTGTTGCGGCGGGCCGCCTCGAGGGCGGCCCATCGCACCGCCCGGGTCGACGACGGCGATCCGTCGATGCCCACGACCACCGGGTCGGGTGTCGTCGTCGATGTGCTCACGGGTTCCTCCTGGCTGCTCATGGCCCGACCGGTCGGCGGGGCGTGTGCTGGGGCAGCGCCTGGTAGCCGAGCCGCATGACCATCTGCGGTGCGCCCTGGAGCCGCAGCGCCCGACGCAAATCGTGCCTCGTCGTCGGATTCTCCAGCACGGTGGTCGCGAACGACGCGTGGACGAGGTAGGTGGTCGCGACCAGGAGCACGTGCTCGAGCGCCTGCCCGGCGGTGATCCACGCGGCGGCGTCGTCGCCTGGCGTGACGAGGACGCCCATCGTGCTGCGGCGCTCGAACCGTGCCGCCCCGGCAGCCGCGGCGAACCGCCGTACCGGTGCCCCTGCATCCGTCGGCACCGGCCCGAGCAGGCTGCGTGGGATGCCGTCGTCACGGCTCGGGTCGACGGCGGTCCAGGCCGCCTCCTCGGCCGTCGCCGCGGGGTCCTCCGCCGCGAGGGCCTCGGCGTGACGCACCAGGTCGATGACGACCTCGCGCGCCGGGTCGGAGTGCTGGACGAGTCGCAGTGTGGCGCCCTCCGACTCGGCTGCGGCGTGGAGGGCGATCACCGCGTCGGTGAACAGGGGCTGGTCCTCGAACGGGAGCCGGGACGTGGTGCGGCGCCCGATCGCCGTGGCCAGGTCGAGCTCGTACGGGGTGGGAGCGGGTCCGGGCTCGAACGTCAGCTCGGCGACGAGGAGCTCGTCGTCCGGGTCCGGGAGTATTCGCACGGTCGCGACCAGACGCTCCTGGCGTGCGGCTACGCGGGCGTTGAGCAGGAACGCTCCGCAGCTGATCAGCATTTCCCGGCCGCGCGGATCGGTGTGCTGCAGCTGGCGTGCCGGGTCTGCGCGGAGGGTGACCGTGTCCCGTGCACGGGTCGCCTGCCAGGGCTGGGTGTTCGCGATGCTCGGCGCGGCGGCAGCTGCGCGCAGGACGCGGCCGATCTGCGGGTCGAGCGTCCTCATGGCGAGTCGTCCTCAGCCTCGTTCCCACCCAGCGGCACCGAGGCGGGGCGGCGGTGGGCGTGCGCCACGAGGACCGCGCACGGCGCACCCCGCAGCACCGCGTCGGGGACGCTACGGAGCATCCGGCCCAGCAGCGGCTGGTGTCTCCGCCCGCCGACGACGACGAGGTCGTCGGGCGTGAGGCCGCGTAGCAGCACTGTTGCCGGGTCTCCGCGACCGACCACGATCGTGCAGCTCACCTCGGGGTACTTCTCCGACCAGCGGGCGACGCGGTCGGCCAGGTCTGCCTTGGCGGCCTCGCGCCACGACGCGGCGATGGGGTCCATCTCGGGGAACGACGACGACAGGGCGTCGGCGTCCGTCACGTGCACCACCTCCAGCGGGCGGCCGCGTGCCGCCGCTTCGGCGAACGCCGCACCCAGGACGTCCGGTTCGTCGTGCAGGCCCACGCCCACCCGGATCCGCCGCGGGTCACCGGTCGAGGCCCCGGCCGGCACCACGGCAACGGCTCCCGGTGCGGTGGCTGCCAGCGTGGCGGACGTGGAGCCGAGCACCACGCGATCGATCCGCCCAAGGCCTCGGCGGCCGACCACGACCAGGCCACATGTCCGGGACCGGCGGCCCAGCTCGTAGGCGGCGTTGCCCTGCACCACGTCGATCTTCGCGTGCTGTCCGTGCACCCGGCCGCCGGCCCGGTGCTCGGCGAGCCACTCGTGTGCGGTGTCGGCGGCCCCTCGTGCCTGAGCGCGTATCTCCCCGATCAGGCCGCCGATCCCGGGGTCGGGGGTGATGGGCACCCCGTAGGCCGCGACGACCGTGAGGCTCGCCTCGTGCAGGTCGGCGGCGCGTGCCGCCCACTCGAGGGCGGCGAGGCTCTCCGCCGACCCGTCGACCCCGACGACGATGCCGTCGTACCAGTTGATGCTCATGGTCGTCCTCCTTCGTGACCCCCAGGACACCACCGCACCGGTGGGCCCAGGCAGAGACAGGAGGCCCGAGCATGCGGGACCAAGGTCCCTCGCAGGCCATCACGCGCTACCGTGACCGCGGGAGGCACCATGGACCGAAGAGACGCCCCGCGCGACCGCACCGAGCTGCTCCTGGAGGCGGTCGTCACGGTCAGCCGTGGCCTGGACCTGGAGACGGTGCTCCACCACATCGTCGAGACGGCCGTCACGCTGGTCGATGCTCGGTACGGCGCCCTCGGGGTGCTCGGTGACGACGGCCGTATCGCCCGGTTCCTGACCGTCGGGCTCAGCGACACGCAGATCCACGCGATCGGTCCCTACCCGACCGGTCACGGCGTGCTCGGCGAGCTCATCCGGCACCCGGTGCCGCTGCGCCTGCACGACCTGTGCGAGCACCCGGTCTCCGTGGGCTTCCCCGCCCACCACCCGCCGATGCACACCTTCGTGGGCATGCCGCTCCAGATGCACGGCGCACCGTTCGGCAACCTCTACCTCACGGACAAGCGCGGCGGTGGCGACTTCACCGCCGACGACGAGCGGGTGCTGGAGGCGCTCGCGTCGGCCGCGAGCGTCGCGATGGAGAACGCGCGCCTCTACGACGACGCCCAGCTGCGGGAGCGCTGGGCGCGGGCCAACGACCGGATCTCACGTCATGTGCTGGCCGGCTACTCGCCCGACGACGTGCTGAGCCTGATCGGCAGCGAGGCGCGGGAGGTCGCCGACGCCGACCTGACGGCGGTGTCGCTGCCGGACCCGGAGACCGGTCGTCTGGTCCTGCGTGCGGCGGCCGGGTTGGGGGCCGAGGACCAGGTGGGCGCCGTGCTGCCCGCGGACGGGACGTTCGCCACGATCGCGTTCCGCGAGGGGGCACCGATGGTCACCCACGACGCGTCGACGGACGAACGCGCCGGGTTCTCGCTGCCGCTCCCGGTCGAGCTCGGCCCGCTGGCGGCGTGGCCGCTCGGCGAGTCCGGGAGCGTCCGCGGCGTCCTCGTGGCGGCCCGCAGCCGGGGGCGGCAAGCCTTCTCCCCGCTCGTGGTCGAGGCGCTCGGCGCGTTCGCTGCCCAGGCTGCTGTGGCCCTCGAGCTGGCTGAGGGCCGAGCGGACGCCGAACGCCTGGTCCTGCTGCGCGACCGCGAACGCATCGCGCGCGACCTGCACGACCTCGCGATCCAGCGTCTCTACGCGACCGGCCTCTCGCTGCAGCGGGTGGCACGGACGGCACCGCCGGAGGTGGCCGAGCAGGTAGCCGCAGCGGTCGACGAGGTGGACGAGACCATCGCCCTGGTCCGGACCACGATCTATCGGCTGCAGCCGGGTGAGCAGGCAGGAGGTCCCGCCGGCCGGCGCGTGGGCCTGCGCTCCCGCGTGATCACGGAGGTCGACGCCGCGGGTGTCTCGCTCGGGTTCCGTGTCCGGCTGCGGTTCGAGGGTGCGGTGGACACCCTTGTACCGCCGGACGCGGCCGACCACGTGGTCGCCGTGGTACGCGAAGGGCTCTCGAACGTTGCCCGGCACGCGTCGGCGACCCAGGCGGAGGTCCGCCTGTCGGCAGCCGACGACCTGGTGCTCTCGGTGACGGACGACGGCACGGGCATCTCGTCGGACGCGCCGCGCAGCGGGCTGCACAACCTGAGGCGGCGTGCGGAAGAGCTCGGTGGTTCGTTCGTGACCGAGGCAGCGTCCCCGGGTGCCGACCGGGTGGGCACGCGGCTGGTGTGGCGTGTGCCGCTGTCCGCGGATGGTCAGAGGCCGGTGTGAGCGTCCGCAGGGCGCGTCACGCGGGTCGGTGCCGGTCCTGGTCGAGGCGCGCGGCGAGCACCGCCGCCTGGGCACGGCGTTCGAGGCCGAGCTTGGCGAAGATGCTGGAGACGTAGTTCTTGACCGTCTTCTCGGCGAGGAACATCTCGTCGCCGATCTGCCGGTTGGTCAGTCCGTGCCCGATGAGGGCGAGGATACGGCGTTCCTGGTCGGTCAGGGTGGCCAGCGGATCGGGCTCGCGGTGGGCGTCGGCGCGGATGCGCTCCATGACGCGGGCCGCCGCGCGGGGGTCGAGCGTCGAGCCACCGGCGGCGACGGTGAGCACCGCCTGGACGAGGTCGGTACCGCGCACCTGCTTGAGCACGTAGCCCGCCGCGCCCGCCAGGATCGCGTCGTAGAGCGCCTCGTCGTCGGAGAACGAGGTGAGCATGAGGCAGGGCAGGTCCGGCATGCGGGAGCGCAGCTCGCGGCACACGCTCACGCCGTCGCCGTCGGGCAGGCGCACGTCGAGCACCACGACGTCGGGGGACAAGGCGGGCACACGGGCGAGCGCCTCGCGGGCCGTGCCCGCCTCGCCGACCACGCGTACGCCGGGTTCCGACTCGAGCAGGTCGGCGACGCCGCGGCGCACCACTTCGTGATCGTCCACGAGGAACACCCGTACGTCCATGGCTCCTACCGTAGCTGTGGTGCCTGTCCCGGTCACGACCGGGACAGGCACCACGGGACCGGTGCTCATCGCAGGAACGGGAACCGCTGGACCAGCGGCAGGCGTGCCCACCAGCGGCCGAGGCCGAGCGTGTCGCCGGCGAGGACCGCGGCGAGGCCGACGAGCAGGACGGCGTCGACGAGGTGGTAGTCCACGAACGGGTTGTTCTCCAGCGGCAGCGACGCGAGCCACATGAGCAGCATGAGCAGCGCGCCGGTCGCGGCGGCCAGCCGCATGCCGATGCCCAGGGCCAGCGCGAGGCCGATGCCGAGCAGGCCGAGCATGAACAGCCAGTCGATGACGGCGCTGCCGGCCAGCGAGCCGAAGAACTCGCCGAACGGGCCCTGGACGTTGCTGAGGTAGCCCACGGTGGGCGACCCGCCGTTGATCCACGCCCGCTCGGGCGGGGTGGCGAGGTTCCAGCCGAACAGCTTGTCGCCGAACGCCCAGAGGAACTCGACGGCGAGCAGCAGCCGGACGCCCGCGAAGCTGTACCGGGCGACGGCGCTGCGGGTGACGGCGTCGACCGCCGTGGTGCTCGTGCCGGTGGCGCGGGCGCCGGCGGCGGGTCCGTGCGCCAGGGGTGCGGAGTGGTGGCTGACGGAGCTCATGATGATCCTCCCGGAGATGCGCCGGAACGGTTCCGGCTGCCTGTGACAACGTTCCCGTGAGTGGCACCCCCCGGCGCAGGGCCACCTGGCTCCTGTCGGCGGGACCTTGGTCCTGTGCCCGGGCGGGACAATGGCCCGGGCGGGCCGTCCTACCAGGTGGAGTCGCCGCGGATGATCGCGTCGGCGCCGCCGTCGACGAAGACGACCTGCCCGCACAGGTGGGTGTTCTTCTCGCCGACGAGCCAGCTGATGAGATGTGCGGGTACCTCTGGCCGCATGAAGCCGTTCAGCGGCATCGGCACCGCGGCGGCCATCGCTGCGCGCTGGATCTCGGTGCCGATCATGCCCGCCACCATCGGGGTCTCCACGACCCCGGGCGCGACGGCGTTGAGCGGGATGCCCGCGCCTGCCCACTGCGCGCCGGGCGCGGTCCTGCGCAGCCACCGGCACAGTGCCGCCTTGCTGCTGGAGTAGATCAGCCCGTGCTCCTGCGCCTGGACGAGCTTGACCGCCCGGTCCAGGGCGCCCGGCTCGTCTCCGGCGAGACACCGGTCGACCAGTTCCGCGTCCGTGGGCAGGAGGCTCGCCATCGAGGAGGTGGCCGCGGCACGGGGCGTCCGCGAGCGCGTGAGCAGCGGCAGCAGCCCCTCGAGCGTGGCGACCGTGCCGAAGAAGTTGACCGCGACGTCGTCGGGGGACCGGTGGGCCACGCCGGCGTTGGCGACCACGCCGTCGATGGTGCTGCGGCGGGACCGCACCTGGTCGATCATCGTGGCTCGGCCGTCCGGCGTGCGCAGGTCGGTCTCGATCTCGGCGTCGTGGGTGTCCACACCGATGACCCGGTCGCCACGCTGTTCCAGCAGGCGCAGGGTCGCCCTGCCGATTCCTGAGGCCGAGCCGGTGACGACGATGGTGCGCATGAGAATCCCTCCGAGTGGTAGGCCCTGCCCGCCGGGTGCTCACCGGGGTGATTCTCACGCTAGGCAGCCGGCCCGAGCGTGCAACCGTGCCGACCGTCCCGGGGTGCCCGGGCCGTTGGTCCCTGGTGGTTGCCTCGGGTGCGCGACACCGTGGGACCACTCGCACTCCCACGACGGGAAGCGCGGTCGGACCGAAAGGAGAAGGACGATGACACACACCTGGAACGTCGCCATCCGCTTGTTCGACGCGGACGACGTCGAACGCGACGGCACGCTCACCGCTGCGCACGCCGTGCTGACGACGTCGAGCGGGACGTCGCTCGAGGGGCACGGGCGCGCCCTGCGCAACCCGCAGGACCCGCAGGTCCGGGAGATCGGTGAGGAGCTGGCTGCCGCCCGTGCTCTGCGTGACCTGGCCGACAGGCTGTTGCGCGCGACGTCGGACGACATCGCGCAGATCGAGCACCGCCCCGTTCGCCTGCGGTAGCCACCAGAACGAGCAACAGGAGGTGAGGGCGATGCGTGCCCTCGTGGTCTACGAGTCCATGTACGGCAACACGAAGCTGGTCGCGCAGGCGATCGGCGAGGGTATCGAGGAGTCGATGCATGCCGACGTGGTCGAGGTGACGGTGGCACCCACCACCGTGACGGCCGATGTGACGCTGCTGGTCGTGGGAGGACCGACGCATGCCTTCAGCATGTCCTGGCCCTCGACCCGGCGCGACGCCGCGCAGCAGGCGGCGTCGATCATCTCCCGTGGCCGGGGTATCCGGGAGTGGCTGGGTGCCTTGCCGGGTACGAGGAGGGAGACGGAGGCCGCGACCTTCGACACCCGCACGACGTCGAGGATCACGGGGTCGGCCGCTCGTGCGGCGAGCCGCCGGCTCGACCGGCTCGGGTTCCCGTTGGTCGCCACGCCCGTGAGCTTCCGGGTGGCGGACGCCCTGGGCCCGCTGGTCGCCGGGGAGCTGGACCGGGCCCGGTCGTGGGGGAGGGAGCTGGGTGCCGAGGTCGCCGCACGCCGGCCGAGCCGGCCGGTCTCCTGATCGGCGTCGATGGCTCTGCCCCCCGATGACCAGCAGGGCACCACGGTCCAGACCCTGGAGCAGGAGATCGACCGGGTCCCGGCAGTGTGCCACCGCCGTCCGGGCACGTGAGGGCGCCGTTCGCGCGGGCCGTGTGCAGGGACCAGGGTCATCGAGCTCTCAGGACCTTCCCTGCAGCACGGGGGACCTTCGTCCCTGCCACGTGCAGGCCGTGCCGAGAGACCGTGGAACTGCCGCCACCGGGCGGTTGCCATTTCAGAATCACCGTCCGAACGGAGCCGTCATGAGAGCCGCAGTCGTCACCGACTTCACCGCCCCCCTGGAGGTCCGGGAGATTCCCGTCCCGGAGCCCGGACCCGGCGAGGTGCTCGTCCGGATCGAGGCCAGCGGGCTGTGTCACACGGACATCCACGCCGCCCACGGCGACTGGCCGGTCAAGCCGACCCCGCCGTTCGTCCCTGGGCACGAGGGCGTCGGCCGCATCGAGAAGCTCGGCCCCGGCGTGACGAGCCGCTCCGTCGGTGAGCGCGTGGCGATCGCCTGGCTCGGCAGCGCATGCGGTGAGTGCCGTTACTGCATCGCCGGCTGGGAGACGCTGTGCGAGCAGCAGCAGAACTCCGGCTACTCGGTCGATGGTGCGTTCGCCGAGTACGCGGTGGTCCGGGCAGGGTTCGCCGTGCCAGTCCCCGACGGTGTGACTTCCGCGGACGCCGCACCGCTGAGCTGCGCGGGCGTGACCACCTACAAGGCCGTCAAGGTCGCCCGTGTGTCGCCCGCGGAGACCGTGGCCGTGTTCGGCATCGGCGGGCTGGGGCACCTCGCGCTGCAGTACGCGCGGATCGCCGGTGCGTTCGTGATCGCGGTCGACGTCGAGGACCACAAGCTGGAGCTGGCCAGCCGCCTCGGTGCGGACCACGTGGTCAACGCCGCCCGCGAGGACCCGGTCGAGGCCATCCAGCGGCTCGGCGGCGCGGACGTCGCGGTGGCGCTTGCCGTCTCGTCGTCCTCGTTCGACCAGGCCTTCCACTCGCTGCGCAGGGGCGGTCGGCTGGTCTGTGTGGCGCTGCCCGCCGACGGCACGATCCAGCTGCCGATCTTCGACACGGTGCTCAAGGGCATCTCGGTGATCGGGTCGATCGTCGGTACGCGGAACGACCTCGCGGACGTGTTCGCGCTGCACGCGGCCGGCCGCACCGAGGTCGTGGCCGTGGAGCGCAAGCTCGACGAGGTCAACGAGTCCTTCGCGGACGTGCTGGCCGGTCGGGTGCCTGCCCGCATCGTCTTCGGCTTCTGAGCCCGACACGGCCGCCGCAACCACGGTGGTCACCCAGAACCCGCAGGACGTCGGCCCGGGAGCGGCCCCAGAACGAACCCGGTCCGGCGTCCCGCGCCACCCACGACCACGCAGGAGCGGACCATGACCACGGTCCATGAAGCACCGGCCGCCCCGGTGCCGGGCGCCGAACCGAACGGCTCCGCCTGGGCCGGTCTCGTCGGCGGCCCCTGGCAGGACCAGGTGGACGTGCGCGACTTCGTCCAGCGCAACTACACGCCGTACGAGGGCGACGCGAGCTTCCTCGCCGGGCCAACCGCCCGCACCTCGCACGTGTGGGACACCGTGAGCGCCCTGTTCCCCGAGGAGCGGGCCAAGGGGGTCTACGACATCGACGCGCGGACGCCCGCTGGCATCACCGCCCACGCACCCGGCTACATCGACCGGGACGCCGAGCTGGTCGTCGGCCTGCAGACGGACGCGCCGCTGCGCCGGGCGATCATGCCGAACGGTGGTTGGCGCCTGGTCGAGCCCGCGCTGGCGACCTACGGCTACGAGGTGGACGAGTCGCTCAGGACGATCTTCACCACGTACCGCAAGACGCACAACGAAGGTGTCTTCGACGCCTACCCGCCCGACGTCCGTGCCGCCCGGCGCAGCCACGTGATCACCGGACTGCCCGACGCCTACGGGCGGGGCCGGATCATCGGTGACTACCGCCGTGTGGCCCTGTACGGCGTGGACGCGCTGATCGAGGCCAAGCGGGCGGACAAGCTGAGCCTGGACACGCTGCCGTTCAGCGAGAAGGTCGTGCGCGAGCGGGAGGAGCACGCCGAGCAGATCCGGGCGCTGGGCGAGCTCAAGGAGATGGCCGCCTCGTACGGCTACGACATCTCCGGACCGGCGGCCACGGCCCGGGAGGCGGTGCAGTGGCTCTACTTCGCCTACCTGGGGGCGGTCAAGGAGCAGAACGGCGCCGCGATGTCGCTGGGCCGCACCTCGACCTTCCTGGACGTGTACTTTCAGCGTGACCTGGCCGCCGGCCGCATCACCGAGGAGCAGGCCCAGGAGCTGGTCGACGACCTCGTCATCAAGCTGCGCATCGTGCGCTTCCTGCGCACGCCCGAGTACGACACGCTGTTCTCGGGCGACCCGACCTGGGTCACCGAGACCGTCGGCGGCATGGGCGAGGACGGACGCACCCTGGTCACCAGGACCTCGTTCCGCTACCTGCAGACCCTCTACAACCTCGGCCCCGCGCCCGAGCCCAACCTCACCGTGCTCTGGAGCCCGGACCTGCCCCGCGGGTTCAAGGAATTCTGCGCCCGCGTCTCCATCGACACCAGCGCGCTGCAGTACGAGTCGGACCGGCTGATCCGGAGCGCCTGGGGTGACGACGCGGCCATCGCGTGCTGCGTGTCCCCCATGGCGCTCGGCAAGCAGATGCAGTTCTTCGGCGCTCGCGTAAACCTTGCCAAGACCCTGCTGTACGCGATCAACGGTGGGCGTGACGAGGTCAGCGGCGAGCAGGTCGCGCCGGCCTTCCCGGCGGTCCCCGTCGGCCGCCCGCTGGAGTACGACGACGTCCGCCGCCGTCTCGACACGACGATGGACTGGCTCGCGGCGACCTACGTCGAAGCGCTGAACGTCATCCACTACATGCACGACAAGTACGCCTACGAGCGCCTGGAGATGGCGCTGCACGACCGCGACGTGCTGCGCACCATGGCCTGCGGCATCGCCGGGCTGGCGGTGACGGCGGACTCGCTGAGCGCGATCCGGTACGCCCGCGTCACGCCGGTGTTCGACGAGCGCGGCGTCGCGGTCGACTACGAGGTCGAGGGATCGTTCCCGGCCTACGGGAACGACGGCGACCGGGCCGATGCCATCGCCGTCGAGCTCGTCGAGTCGTTCATGGACAAGATCCGTCGCCAGAACACCTACCGGGACGCGGTGCCCACACAGTCGGTCCTGACCATCACGTCGAACGTCGTCTACGGCAAGGCCACGGGCAACACCCCTGACGGGCGACGCGCGGGGGAGCCGTTCTCACCGGGAGCCAACCCGATGAACGGGCGGGACACGCACGGCATGCTCGCCTCGGCGCTGTCCGTCGCCAAGCTGCCCTACCGCCAGGCGCAGGACGGCATCTCGCTGACCAGCACCGTCGTACCGTCAGGCCTGGGCCGCACGCGCGACGAGCAGGTCACCAACCTCACAGGGCTACTGGACGCCACGGTCGGCGCGGACGGCTATCACATGAACGTCAACGTGCTGAACCGGCAGACCCTCGAGGACGCCATGGAGCACCCCGAGAAGTACCCGCAGCTGACGATCCGGGTCTCCGGGTACGCCGTCAACTTCGTCCGGCTCACTCGTGAGCAGCAGCTCGACGTGCTGAGCAGGACCTTCCACGGGTCGATGTGATGGCCACCCTCGCGACCACCTCCGGCCTTACGTCGCTGCGCTCGCAGCGGCTCGCGGCGATGCGGTCCGGTGAGCTCGGTTCGGTCCACTCCTGGGAGCTGGTCACCGCCGTGGACGGACCGGGGACACGGCTGACCGTGTTCCTGGCCGGGTGCCCGCTGCGTTGCCTGTACTGCCACAACCCCGACATGCTCGAGATGAGGGACGGCCGGCCCACCGCGGCCGGTCAGGTGCTCGCACGCGTGCGCCGCTACCTGCCGGTGTTCCGGGCGACCGGCGGGGGCCTGACGCTCTCGGGCGGGGAGGTGCTGATGCAGCCGGCGTTCGCTGCGCGCCTGCTGCGCGGCGCCACCGCGATGGGCGTGCACACGGCGCTGGACACGTCCGGGTTCCTCGGCGCGAACCTCACCGACCGGATGCTCGCCGACACCGACCTGGTCCTGCTCGACGTGAAGTCCGGTGACCCCGACACCTACCGGCGGGTCACGGGCGCCGACCTGGCACCGACGCTCGCCTTCGGACGGCGTCTCGCACCCGCCGGAGCGGAAGGCGGCCATGCACCGGAGGTCTGGGTCCGGTTCGTGCTCGTGCCCGGTCTGACCGACGACGTCGGCAACGTCGAGAAGGTCGCCGACTACGTCGCCGGGCTCGACGAGCTGCGGCCCGGCACGGTGACCCGGGTCGAGGTGCTGCCCTTCCACCAGATGGGCCGGTACAAGTGGGCTGCTCTCGGGCGCAGGTACGAGCGCGGGGCGACCCGGCCGCCGTCGCCCGAGCTGACCGAGCGCGTCCGGGACCAGTTCCGGGCGCACGGGCTCACGACGTACTGAGGGCGCCGTTCGCCTCACACGACCGCGTTGCGCCGCGCGGCCTCTCGGAACCAGGAGGCGCTGAGCTTGGGTGTCCGCTCGAGGGTGTCGAAGTCGACGTAGACGAGCCCGAACCGGTTGCCGTAGCCGTCCATCCACTCGAAGTTGTCCTGTGCGCTCCACAGGAAGTAGCCGTGCACGGGAACGCCTTCGGAGGTGGCGCGCTGGAGCTGTCCGAGGCATGCGCGCAGGAACATCACCCGGTCGGAGTCGTAGATCCTGCCGTCGTGGGCCATGACGTCGGAGGCGCCGCACCCGTTCTCGGTGATGTAGATCGAGGGCGGGTTCCAGAGGTTCTGGACGAGCCTCGGTGCCCAGTACAGGACCTCGGGGTCCAGGAGGTGCCATGACGACTGCATCCTGGGGTGCGAGGCGTTGATCGGGATGTCGCGGTAGCCGGGTGCCTCGTCCGACGGCTCGACGTACCAGCCCGGCTTGTAGACGTTCAGGCCCACGAAGTCGAGCGGTTCGGCGATGATTCCGAGCTCCTCGTCCGTGAAGACGGGCGACCGGCCGCCGGCCTCGGCGAGGTACTCGTCGGTGTACCTGCCTTCGAGCATGACCGTCATGAATCCTGCGTTGCGCGCACGAGTAGCACGCTCGGCCGCCGCGACATGGTCCGGTGTGTCGATGGTGGGGACGGCGACGCGGATGTTGTCCGCGAACCCGATCTTCGTCCCTGCCGGCCCGTGGGCGCGGATGGCCTGGACGGCCATGCCGTGGCCCAGTACGGCATGGTGTCGGACCTGTTTGAGCTCGGAGTCCGAGAGCCTGAGACCGGGGGCCGCCCCCAGGTGCACGATCTCGTCGCCGCCGACCTTCACGTCGACACCCTGGTAGCCGCCCTCGACGAACGAGGCGAACTCGTTGATGGTGAAGTAGTGCTTGACCCGGTCGCCGAGCCGTCCCGAGACGTACCCGGCGTAGTCGGCGAACGCCTTCGCCGTGTCTTTCGACTGCCAGCCGCCGACCTCGTCCTGGAGCGTCTGCGGGAGGTCCCAGTGGTACAGGGTCGCGTAGGGCTCGATGCCTGCGGCCAGGAGTGCGTCGACGAGGCGGTCGTAGAAGTCGATGCCTGCCCGGTTGGGGGCACCGGCACCGTCGGGGAAGACCCTGGGCCAGGCGACGGAGAAACGGTAGGCGGTGGCCCCGATGTCGCGCATCAGGTCGACGTCCTCGTGGTGCCGGTGGTAGTGGTCGTTCGCGACGTCGCCGTTGTCGTCGTTGTGGATGTTGCCGGGCGTATGGGCGTACGTGTCCCAGATCGACGGGCCTTTGCCGTCCTCGTCCCAGGCGCCTTCGATCTGGTACGAGGACGTGGCGACGCCCCACTGGAAGCCGTCCGGGAACCTCCGGATCTCCGCTCCTGTGTTGACGGTGCTGGGTTTCATCTCGCGCTCCTTCTGGAACGACCGCATTCGCTCTGGCGCCTTCTCCGGCCGGTCGCAGCGAGACCTCGTGCTGGTCGAACGCTGCTCACCGAAACCGTAGAGAGTCGAGGCGCTGGCGCTCCTGCGAGCCGTCACGGTGGCGGCGCTCTCGTCTAGGTTCTCCAGGCCACAAGCGGGACCGATCCGAGGGCACCTGTCATGGCGGCGACCAATCCTCATTTCGAGCACCTCCTCGTCGTCCACGACGTGAAGTGTGCAAGCACAGCAGGACTAGAACTCACAGGCTAGTTTCGGCCAGGTGGGGCTACAACTGGAGATGCACCCGAAGAGACCCGATCGGCTTGCGCAGGCCCGCCCTGCAGAACCCGGAATGCCTTGCGCTCCGTCCGGGGCCCGACAACGTGTCCAGATCGTGCCCTGCCACGCGACCCGGGGTGCCTACCACACGGCACGTCGAGCACTGAGCCGATGATCTCGATGAACGGTCCTCGTCGCGGGATGCGCCGCCAGCGACCGACGAGACGTCCGACCCCGGAATCCGGACTACGGTGTGCGACGGCGTGATGACGACGCCGAGACCGCCCGACGGACCAGCCGGCGGGTGACGAACGAAGGCGACGGTGCGCACATGCGGTTCAGCGGCCTCACGAACCGTGACAAGAGCCGAGGTGCAGCTCTCCAGCGACGCCCGGGGCAGCTGGTCATCGGCGGTTTCCTCGCTGCTGTCGCGGTCGGCACCGGGCTCCTGCTGCTCCCCGTCTCGGCGTCGGGGGAATCCGCCACGCTGATGGAGGCGGTGTTCACCGCGACGTCGGCGGTGTGCGTGACCGGGCTGATCGTCACGGACACACCGGTGTTCTGGTCCGGCTTCGGCGAGGCCGTGATCCTGGTGCTCATCCAGATCGGCGGCCTCGGTGTCATGACTGTCGCGTCGCTCCTCGGTGTCCTGGTTTCACGTCGGCTGGACCTGCGCTCGCGGCTCGTGGCGGCGGCCTCGACCCGGACGGTAGGTCTTGGCGACGTACGGCGGATCCTGGTACGTGTCGTCGTGATCGCGCTGGTCGTGGAGGCCGTGGTCGCGGCGGTGCTGACGGTGCGCTTCGCCGTCGCCTACGACCAGCCGCTCGGCAGGGCGGTGTGGCAGGGCCTGTTCCATGCCGTCTCGGCGTACAACAACGCGGGCTTCGCTCTGTTCTCGGGCTCGCTGATGGACTTCGTGTCCGATCCGTGGATCTGCATCCCGACGTCCGTGGCGATGATCGTCGGTGGGCTGGGCCTGCCGGTCGTGCTCGAGGTGCTGCGCGAAGGCTGGCGCCTGCCGTGCTGGAGCCTGCACACGAAGATCACGCTGCTGATGACGGCACTGCTGCTGGGAGGCGGCACCGGCTTCTTCCTGGTCGCCGAGGCGGATGCCACCATGGCCCGCCTCGGCGTCGCCGACCGGCTCCTGGCGTCGTTCACCCAGGCGGCCAACGCCCGCACCGCGGGGTTCAACTCCGTGAACACCGGCGAGATGCACACCGAGACCTGGCTGGGCACGGTCATCCTCATGTTCATCGGGGCCGGATCCGGCGGCACAGGCGGCGGGATCAAGGTGACGACGTTCGCGGTGCTCGCCGTGGTGATCTGGTCCGAGCTGCGCGGCGAGCCGGACGCGAACCTGTTCGATCGCCGGATCTCGCCGTCCACGCAGCGGCACGCTCTCACCGTGGCTCTGCTGGCGGTGGCCATCGTCGTGCTCCCGACCCTGTGGATGACGGCGCTCTCGCCGTTCACCGTGGACCAGATCCTGTTCGAGGTCACCTCGGCGTTCACCACCACCGGTCTGTCGACCGGGATCACCGCCCAGCTCGCGTGGTACCACCAGGTGGTGCTGTGCGTCCTGATGTTCATCGGCCGCCTGGGGCCTGTGACACTCGGCACCGCGCTGGCGCTGCGTGCCCGGCGACGCCTGTACCGGCTCCCCGAGAGCGCGCCGATCATCGGCTGACCTCTAGCCGTCGAGAGCCGGCGGACGCCGACCTCGGCCGCCTACCGGTCCTCGGTCGCGCTCACCGTGTCGACGTCGGAGTCCAGCCGGCCGGGGGAGACGAACATCGAGTAACCGACTGCGCCGAGCTCGTGCAGGTGCGAGGTGAGGGCCGATCCGATGATCTGGTTGAGTGCCATGAGGTGTGCATCTTCGACCGTGACGGGGACGCCCTCGATCGTCGAGACCTGCTCGAGCGTGGTCGTCGCAGATTCTGGTCGGTCGCTGTACTGGACGTCGAGGCTCACGGTGTACCGCCGGATCTGCGCGAGCGTACCTCCGCCGTGCGGTGCTGGAGGCCTGCATCGCGGCGTGCCGGGCGTGCGGGGACGAGTGCGAGCACCATGCGAGCATGCACGAGCACTGCCGGGTGTGCGCAGAGGCCTGCCGCGAGTGCGAGGCGGCCAGCGTGCTCTCGCAGGCGGTCCGCCACGCCCGGCTCGAGCGTCGTCCTGGACCATCACAGCCTCCCCGGTGGGTGGCCGGTGACGGCCCCCCACCCGAGGCCTGGTCGTGGACCCGAGGACGGTCGCACAGGGATCGGTCAGTCCGGGACGACCAGGCCCCGGCGGACCGCCGGCACCAGGCGGGCCGGAACCCGGGCCCGCCGTCCGTCCGGGGTGGTCACCGGGACGAGTTCGGGCACCTGGGCCTTCCACCGCGAGCGTCGGGACCGTGTGTTCGAGCGGGACAGCTTTCTCTTGGGGACCGCCATGTCAGCGTTCCTCGCGGAAGTCGACGTGCTTGCGGATGACGGGGTCGAACTTGCGCAGTACGAGCCGGTCAGGGTTGTTGCGCCGGTTCTTGCGGGTCACGTAGGTGAACCCGGTGCCTGCGGTCGAGCGGAGCTTGATCACGGGGCGCAGGTCGGTGCGTGCGGACATCAGTGACCACCCTTGTTGTCGCTGGTGTGCTTGGCGTAGCGCTGCCGGAACTTCTCGACCCGGCCGGCGGTGTCGACCACGCGGGCCGAACCGGTCCAGAACGGGTGGCTGGCGCTGCTGATCTCGACGTCCACCACCGGGTAGGTGTTGCCGTCGGACCACTGGATGCTCGCCCGAGGGCGGCCGGGGCCGGCGTCGGTGTCACCTGCGAGCGTCGAGCGGGTCAGGAACGTGAAGCCGGCACTCGTGTCCCGGAAGACGACCGGGCCGTAGGTGGGGTGGATGTTCTTCATGGTGTGCTCCTTCCGCTCAGCCCTGGCGCGCCTTCCAGCGCGGGTTGAGCCGGTTGATGACGAACGTCTTTCCGCGGCGGCGCACGACCTTCGCGCCGGGCTTGTCCTTCAGGGAACGCAGGGATGCGCGCACCTTCATGTGTCACTCCTGACGTGCGGGGCGGACGGCGGAGCCGCCGCAGGGGCCGGTACTCACCAGCTGGACTTGTAGACGCCGGGTAGCTCGCCGCGGTGGGCCATCTCGCGCAGGCGGATGCGGGAGAGCCCGAACTTGCGCGAGTAGGCGCGGGGCCGTCCGTCGACGGTGTCGCGGTTGCGCAGCCGGGTCGGGCTGGCGTCGCGCGGCTGCCGGGACAGCTCCGCGGCGGCGGCTGCCCGCTCCTCGGCCGAGAGGTCCGGCCTGCGCAGGGTGCGCCGCAGCTCGGTGCGCCGTTCGGTGTATCGGGCGACGAGTTCGCGGCGTCGGGCGTCCGCCGCGATCTTCGACTTCTTGGCCATCAGACCTTCTCCCCTCGGGCGAGGATCTGGGCGACGACGACGTCGATGCCCTTGCGATCGATGGTCTTGATCCCCTTGGCACTCACGCGCAGCGTGACGTTGCGGCCGAGTGACGGGACCCAGTAGCGCTTCTTCTGGATGTTGGGGTCGAACCGGCGCTTGGTCCGCACGTGGGAGTGCGAGACCGAGTGGCCGAAACTCGGCACGGTGCCCAGCACCTGGCATCTGGCTGACACATGACCTCCTGTGGCACGCAATGTGAGAACCGTTCTCACAACGCGCTACAGTGTGCCAGAGCTGAGAACCGTTATCAATTACTCCGGGCTGTCAGGGCACCATGCCGGGCCCGGGGAGGAGGAGGGCACATGTTTCCCGTGGGAAGCCGGATGGGCCGAAGCTCCGGGACTGTCCCGGTCAGCGTCCTGACCACCACCGACCCGGTCCTGCGTGACTCGGCGCTGTTCGGCCTGCTGATGGACGCACCCGGTGTGGTCGCGGTGCGTCACGAGATCCACACCGACCACCTCCGGCGTGTCGTGCAGGACGCCACCGGCGTCCTGGAGGACGTGCTGGTCCCGTTGGAGCACGCCTGCCTGTCCTGCGCGGTCCGGGAGGACGCCGTACCCACCATCGCTCGCCTGGCGGGTGACGGCCGCTGGACCCAGGTGCTGCTCGCCCTGCCCGTCAGCGCCGAACTGCTGCCCGCGGCGCGGGCGCTGGCCGCCGAGACCGCACCCGGCGGCCAGCTCGCACACACCCGGATCGCGACGTCGCTCGCCCTGGTCGACCTCGACACCTTCGAGGACGACCTGCTCGGGGAGGACACCCTTACCGAGCGCGGCCTGGAGCTCACCGCCGACGACGAGCGCTCGGTCGGGGAGGCACTCGCGGCACAGGTGGAGCAGGCGGACCTGGTAGTGGCCTGCGGAGGACACGGCTCAGGTTCGACATCCAGTTCGGGCATGGACGCCGACACCGCACATGCGACGGCGTCGGGCCTGCTGGACCGGCTGCGTGGCGCCGGGACGCGGCGTGTGGACGGGCTGCACGCCCTGACGGCGGCGAACCTCGCCGCGGGCCGGCACTCGCCGTCGCGCGCCGAGCGGCGGGCCCACCCGCTCGGTGCGGTGGTCACCGAGCCGGGGGTCGTGAGCGGGGACCGGAGCTGGACGCTGGAGCTGCGCTCGGCGCTGCCGTTCCACCCGGAGCGGCTGGTGGAGCGCATCGAGGACCTGAGCGCCGGTCGGCTGCGGGCCCGCGGCGTGTTCCACGTGGCCGACCGGCCCGGCCTCGCCTGTCTGTGGGACGGCGCGGGCGGCCAGCTCGCGGTCGCGGACCTGGGTCCGTGGTCGGAGGTGTGCGCAGGCACGGAGCCGCACACGCGGATCGTGGTGGTCGGCGTGGCGGACGGCGCATCTGCCGAACGTGTGGACGCCGACCGTCAGCAGCTGCTGGAGGCGTTCCAGGGTGCCCTGTGCACGCCGGAGGAGATGTCGGGCGGCATCGCACGGCTCGGGCGCGAGGATCACCTGGCCCCGTGGCTGGGAGCGCGATCGGTCTGAACCGTGCGTGGAACCCGTCGGAGATGCTGCCCGCGTCGCTGCCTGCGTCGTTCACCGACGCTCCCGGGTCATCCTCGGGCCTTCCGGGCCCGAGACTTGATCGCCGCGATGACGTCGTTCTTCGCTTCGGCGTAGTCGTTCATGTCGTCCCAGCGCCTGTTGATCAGGGCTCGCTTGACACCCTCGTACAGCTCGCGGTCCGCGGCGTGGGCGCGCAGGTGGTCGCGAAGCAGGAGGTACTCGTCCACCGCCGCGTCACCTCGTTGGTACAGGTGGACGTGGACGTCGCGGGCCGGTGTACGTACGAGCCGATGGCCTGGTTCTCGGACCCGCAGCTCATAACCGACCGCCAGCAACGCGTCGAGGTAGTCCTCCTCCGCGGTGATGTCGGGCACAGTGACGACGACGTCGAGGATCGGCTTGGCGGCGAGCCCCGGCACGGACGTGGAGCCGATGTGCTCGACGGCGACGTCCAGCCCGGCCAGTGCTTCGAGGATGCGGTGCCGGTGACGGCGGAAGTCCTTCGCCCATCGGGCGTCGTGGTCATGAAGGCCGACGCTCAACGGTTCCGGACCGCCGATGATCTCGACCGTGGTGACGTCCGGCCGGTGTGCTCTGCTGCTCGGTGCCATGAGCATGCGGTCCAATCCGGGAGTGACGCCCGGGTGAGCCCTGGCTGCCCCGCGCCGTGCGGGACGAACCCGGCGACACCTGCCGACGTCCGCTGAAGCCACCTCGGTGGAAGTGGCCAGCCCGCCAGGGTAGCCCATGACGATGCCCAAGATCGCGCGCCCCGTGCGCAGACGCGGGCAAGGTACGTTGACGCGCATGGATCCACTGTCAGCGGCAGGTGCCTGGATTCTCCGGACGCGCTGGCTGGTGCGGGCGCCGATCGCCGTGTATCGCGCTGGGCTGGGCCGCCTCCTGGGTTCTCGGGTGCTGATGCTCGAGCATCGCGGGCGCACCTCAGGTCGCACGAGGTTCGTGTGCCTGGAGGTGGTCGAACGCAGCACGCCGGACACGATGGTCGTCGTCAGCGGGTTCGGAGAGCGGTCCCAGTGGTACCAGAACCTCCGGGCACGGCCGGAGTGCTTCGTGAGCCAGGGACGTGTCCGTCGGGCACGCGCAACGGCGCGGTTCCTGTCCGACGGCGAGGCCGCGACGATCCTGGCGCGGTACCAGCAACGACGGCCGGCGGACTGGCGGATGCTGAAGGCCGCGTTGGAGAGAGCGACGGGCCGCTCCGTGACACACCTGCCGATGGTCGAGCTCGTGCTCGGCCCGGGCCCGAGGTGACGGTCAGGCCGTCCTGGCGCGTGGCTCACCGGCCGCCACCGCTTCCCGCCCGACGACCTCGAACGCGACCGCCTCGGTCAGCACCCCGTTGACCTGCAGCGCCACGGCATGCGCCCCCGGGTGGTACCGACGCGTCGTGATCTCGCGGAACGAGTGCGCCCGCCGCACCTCGGTGCTCTGCCCGGGCTCGAGCGTGACGGTCGTGAGCTTGAAGGTCTTGGGCGTCTGGGTGCCGTTGGCCTTGCGGTGGTGCACCACGTAGTCGACCAGCAGGCGGACGGCGGCCTCGCCGTCGTTGCGCAGCAGCGCGCGCAGCTCGA
This sequence comes from Promicromonospora thailandica, assembly GCF_024171955.1. GTDB lineage: Bacteria > Actinomycetota > Actinomycetes > Actinomycetales > Cellulomonadaceae > Promicromonospora > Promicromonospora thailandica. The sequence continues at coordinate 69,356 of NZ_JAMTCS010000016.1, forward strand.
CGGTGCCGCCGGTCTCGACGACGGTGCGGTCCAGGTGGGGCCCGTCGATCGTCAGCGCCGCGGGGGAGGCGTAGCCGAGCAGCGCGAGCGCCCCCGGGTCGCCCTTCTTGACGAGGGTGCGCAGCGCGTGGCGTACGAGGCGCGGCGTGCTGCCGTCGGGCGCGGGGTCGGCGAGCCAGCGCGCCGCGGTGCGGACCACGAGCCCAGGGTGGTCCCGGCTGAGGTCGTTGAGATGGTTGGCCACGGAGCGGCGCACGTACTCGCTCGGGTCGCGGTAGAGGGCGTCGAGCACCGGGAGGGTCGCGTCGCCGCGGGCGCTCAGGGCCGGCACGCGGATCGCCCACGGCAGGTAGGGCCGGGTGCCCTCGGAGGCGAGTCGGCGCACATGCTCGTCGGGCGAGGCCGTCCAGGCCAGCGCCGCGGCGAGCGCGCGGTCCGGGTCGTGGTTGATCAGGGTGCGGATCGCGAACTCCGACGTCAGCACTCCGGTCAGCCGTTCCAGCAGCACCACGGCGTCGTCGAACGTCGCGGGCGTGCCGTCCTCGACCGCTGCAGCCGCGACCGCCGTCGACACGGGCCACACCGCCCAGCCGTGCAGCGGCACCGGGCCGTCCAGCGCCGCCCGCACCGCCTCGGCCAGGCCCGGGTAGCGCCCGGGGACGTCGGTCAGCAGGGCGCCCTCCAGCAGGTCGACGCGTTCCCGCAGGGCGAGGCCCGCGATGCGGGCGGACGCGCCGCGCAGCACGGTCAGGGGCGCCCCGGGCAGGGCGGAGGCGACCGACGCCACCAGGTGCGCGACGGTGCTGGTACCGATCATCTCGTCGGCGAACGGCATGTGGGACTCTCCTTGAAAGATGTTCAGGCCAGCCGGAAGACCGGCCAGGCCAGCTCGGTGCGCCAGGCGGCGGGGTCAGGGATGTCCGACGGCGCCACGAGGTAGGTCTCCTGCACCGGGCCGTCGACGGCCAGCGCGTGGTCCACGACCCAGGCGCCGAGCCGGCCGTAGGTGACGTCGATGTCGTCGTGCGGGCCGTGGTGCACGACGGCGGCGACCTCGGCGGCGGGCAGCTCGAGCCGGTGCACGCGGCCGGTGTCGGGCGGGTCGGCCACGGGCCGGTAGACGAGCACCTCGCCCGTCCCGTCGCGGAACAGCGCGTTCGCGTAGTGTCCACCCGGCGGGCCGAGCCGCTCGTGCCCGGTGACGGCGGCGTCGAGCTCGGCCATCGCGTCCGCGTACCAGTCCAGCACCTCGTGCGCCGCAACGACGCCCGCCACGGCGGCGACCGCGCGGGCCGGCTCGGTGCGCAGCGCGACGTCGAACGGCGCGTCCGGGCGCAGCAGCCGGCGCAGCGAGACGACGGCGGCCCGGGTGCGGTCCAGCTCGGCCTCGAGCCGGCGCAGGTGGGCGGTGACCAGCGTGCCGCGCTCGTCGGCGTCGGGCGCGGCCAGGATCTCGCGGACCTGCGCGAGCGGGACGTCGAGCTCGCGCAGCCGGTGGATCACCTGTGCCGTCGGGATCTGCGTGCTGGTGTAGTAGCGGTACCCGCTGAACGGGTCGACGTGGTCCGGCTCCAGCAGACCGGACTCGTGGTAGCGGCGCAGCGTGCGCACGCTGAGGTGGGTCAGCTCGGCGAACTCGCCGATGGTCAGGCCGCGGGTCACGCCACCACTGTGCACCCTCTCCCTGGGGGAGGCTCGACGGCGGTTGACCTTCTCCCTGGGGGAGACCCGAGCGTGGACGGTATGCACCCTCCGGATACCACCCCTTTGACCGACCGGCTCGACGGACGCCGAGCCCTCGTCACCGGCGCCAGCAAGGGCACGGGCGCCGCGATCATGGCCCGCCTGCGCGCCGCAGGAGCGACGGTGCTCGCCGTCGCCCGCACAGCACCCGACGCGCACCCCGCCCCCGAGTCCTTCGTGGCCGCCGACCTCACCACCACGGACGGCGTCGCGCGCGTCGTCGAGCACGTCGAGCGCCATCTGGGCGGCCTGGACGTGCTCGTGCACTCGCTGGGGGGCTCGTCGTCGCCGTCGGGCGGGTTCGCCACGCTCACGGAGCAGGACTGGACCGACGAGCTGACCATCAACCTGCTCGCCGCCGTGCGGCTCGACCGGGCTCTGCTGCCGGGCATGGTCGCGGCGGGCCGCGGCGCCGTGGTACACGTCTCCTCGATCCAGCGCCGCATGCCGCTGTACGAGGCGACGCTCGGGTACGCGGCGGCGAAGGCAGCCCTGACCACCTACAGCAAGGGCCTGGCGACCGAGGTCGGCCCGCGCGGCGTCCGGGTCAACGTGGTCTCGCCCGGGTTCATCCGCACCGAGAGCGCCGAGGGCCTGGTCGACAGGCTCTCGGCGGGCCAGGGCATCAGCCGTGCGGCCGCGCTCGACCAGATCATGGGCTCCCTCGGCGGCATCCCGCTCGGCCGCCCCGCCGAGCCGGCCGAGGTCGCCGAGCTGGTCGCGTTCCTGGTCAGCGAGCGCTCCTCTGCGATCACCGGCGCCGAGCACACGATCGACGGCGGCACCGTCCGCACCCTCTGACCCTCACGAAAGGCACAACCATGTCCGCTCACACCACCAGCCCCCAGCTGCCCGCCGTGCTCGTCGAGCACCTCGGCGCGCACGCGGCGCGCGACATCGAGCGTGAGCTCGCGTGCTACGCCGACGACGCCGTCGTCACCGACGATGGCCGCACCTACCGCGGGACCGAGCAGATCCGTGTCTGGCTCGCGCGAGCGTCGAGCGAGTTCTCGTACACGAGCGAGCTCACCGCCGTCCGTCAGGACGCACCGGGCCGCTGGACCGCCACCCACCACCTGGAGGGCGACTTCCCGGGCGGCACCGTCGACCTGCACTACCGCTACGTGCTGCGCGACGCGCTGGTCACCGAGCTCGTGATCGCGCCCTGAGCCCTGGCGTGCCACCTGCACCGCCCGGAGCCAGGTCAGGTGTGCAGGTACGACGCCCCGTTGACGTCCAGCACCGCCCCGGACGACCACCGCGCCTCGGGGGAGGCCAGGTACACGACGGCGGCGGCGACCTCCTCCGGGCTGCCGACCCGCCCGAAGGGGCTCTGCGCGCGCAGGTCGTCGCCCTGGTCGCCCGCGAGCTTGGCGGCCTGGCGGTCGGTGGCCACGAAGCCGGGCGCCACCGAGGCGACGGCGATGTCGTGCGGGGCCAGCGCGAGGGCCACCGACTGGCCGAGCGCGTGCACGGCGGCCTTGGTCGCGCCGTACGCCGGGTAGTCGGGCTCGCCGCGGAACGCTCCGCGCGAGCCGACGTTGACGATCGCGCCGCCCGCCCCAGCCGCGACGAGGTGCCGGGCCGCCGCCCAGCTCGCGTGGGCGGTGCCGAGCAGGTTGACCCGCACCATCGTGTCCCACGCGGCAGCCCAGTCCTCGAAGGATGTGTCCTGGACGGTGTGGACGTTCTGCGGGTCTGGCGCCGTCGCGGCGTTGTTCACGAGCACGGAGATCCCTCCCAGACTCGCGACGGCGTCGTCGACCAGCGCGGCCGCGGCCGTCGGGTCGCCCAGGTCGGCCTGCACCAGCACGTGGCCGGTGTCGGGCAGCGCGGCGAGGGTCTGCTCGGCGTCGGCCCGGCCGTGCGCGTAGTGCACGGCGACACGGTCGCCGCGCTCGGCGAAGGCCAGCGCGATCGCGCGGCCGATGCCGCGGGACGAGCCCGTGACGAGGACTCCGCGGGAGGGCAGGTCGGTCGTGCGCATACGTTCTCCTGAGGTTCGGTAGGCACCAGCCGGCCGGACGTGCCACCGGCCGGCCTCGCGCCGCTTACAGTTGGACCATGCCCGCCACCATGAAGGAAGTGGCGACCCGGGCCGGGGTGTCGCTGAAGACCGTCTCACGGGTAGTCAACCGGGAACCCCACATCCGCCCCGAGACCATGGCACGGGTCGAGGCGGCCATCGCCGAGCTGGGCTGGGTGCCCAACCCGAGCGCCCGCAACCTCCGCACCGGCCGCACGGGCACGATCGGCATCGTCGTGGCCGAGCTGCGCCGCCCGTACCTGGCGATGCTCGTCGAGGCGCTCGTCCACGAGGCCGAGCGGCTGGGCCTCACGGCGACGGTCGAGCCCACGCACCGTCGGCCGCGGCGCATCTCGGAGGTGCTGGGGGAGCGCGGCCACCTGTACGACGGCGTGCTGCTCATCGACCCCGAGGACCTCGAACCGGTCATGTGGGACCAGGCGCAGCAGCCCGTGGTCGTGATCCAGGGCGGCAGCTGGCAGGCGCCGGTCGACCGCGTCGACGAGGACGTCGTCGAGGCCGCCGGACTCGTGGCCCGGCACCTCGGGGTGATGGGCCGGACCCGGCCCGTGCTGCTGGGGCCCGACCGCGCCCGCACGGAGACCGACCGGGAGAATTTGTCCGCGGCGCTCCGTGCCGCCCTCTCGGCGGTGGGCATCGAGGCGGGCGCCGTGCCCCGGGTCTCGCTGGGCGGCGTCGGCGACCGCCGCGCGGGCGCCCGCGCGGCGGCGGCCGCGCTCGAGGTGCGCCCCGATCTCGACGCCCTGCTGTGCGTGAACGACGAGGTGGCGATCGGCGCGCTGTCCTGCCTGGTCGAGCGCGGCGTGGCCGTGCCGGACGACGTGGCGATCATCGGGTACGACAACCTGGCCGACGGCCAGTTCTCCACGCCGACGCTGACCACGATCGACCCGTCGCCCGCGGGTCTGGCGCGCGCTGCCCTCGAGCTGCTCATGGACCGGGTGCGCGGCGGCGCGCCGGCCGCGGCCCGGCAGGCCACGGTGCCGGTCACGCTGGTGCGCCGTGAGTCGACGATGGGGATGCCGTGAACAGCGAGGCCGTGAACGGGGACGCAGCGACCAGGGAGACGAACCGCCGCCCCACCCTGGAGGACGTCGCGCGGCTCGCCGGCGTCTCGGCGAAGACCGTCTCCAACGTCATGCTCGACCGGCCGAACGTCTCGGCAGCCACCCGCGCCACGGTGCGGGCCGCCGCCGACACCGTGGGCTACCGACCGAACCACGCAGGCCGGGGGCTGGCGTCGGGCCGTACCGGCCGCATCGCGGTGGTGGTGCCCAACCTCTTCCAGCCGTACTTCGCCGAGATGGCGGAGCGCCTCATCCTCGCGCTCGAGGACGAGGGCCTCACCACGACGCTGCGCATCGCGGGTGACGTGCACGCGGAGCTGGCGGCCGTCATCGGGTCGTCCACCCGCGACGCCGACGGTGTCGTCATCTGCCCGGCCCACTTCCGGGCGGCGGCGCTCGGCGGCCGGGCGCTCGACCGGCCGGTCGTCCAGGTGGGCGGCCCGGCCACCGACTCCCTGGACTGCGTGATCATGGGGGAGTACGCCGGGGCCAACGCCGTCACCCGCCACCTGCTGGACACGGGCCGACGTCGTCTCGCGATCATCTGGAACGGCCTGAGCACCGAGAGCGGGCGCTACGCCGGGGTGGTCGACGCCCTCGCCGAGCGGGGGATCGACCCCGACCCGGCGCTGTTCGCCGTCGGCTCCGACTGGGACCGGCGCGAGTCCGGGTACGAAGCCATGGTCGGGCTGCTGCGGACCGGTGTCGAGTTCGACGCCGCGGTGTGCGCGAACGACGCGACGGCGGTCGGTGTCGTGCGGGCACTGCGCTCCCACGGCCGCCGGGTCCCCGAGGACGTCGCCGTCACCGGCTTCGACAACACGGACGAGAGCGAGTTCGCCAGCCCGCCGCTGACCTCGGTGAGCCCGGACCCGGAGGGGATGGCCTCGGCCGCCGTCCGCATGCTCGTCGACCGGCTCGACGGGTACGACGGGCCGGCGCGCTCCGTGCGGACGGGGGCCGAGCTGATGATCCGGAGGTCGTCCGGACCGGCGTCCTGAGGCGTCAGGCCCCCACGCGGACGGTGACCAGCGACCAGGCAGGGACCGGGATCGCGGCGCGGCCGTCGGTGAGCTCCGCCGCGGTCGCGACGGGTTCGACCGGCGAGGCCTCGAACGGGCGCCCGACGTCGGGGGCGCCGCCGGCCAGCGTCGTGACGACGACCGGCCCGGTGCCGGACGCGCCGTCGACCACGAGGTGCGCGGTCCGGTCCTCGTCGGCGAGGCTGACGAGCGTGACGTGGGTTCCGCCGTCGCGCCCGCTCGTGGCACCGGCCACGAGGTCGGGCCAGGGGCACAGGTCGTCCTCGTGGTCGTGGACGAGCGCGTCGTCGAGCCACACCCGGATGCGCGCGCCGTCCACCGTGACGCGGACGTGCAGGGGCTCGTCGGTGCGGACGCCCCCGAACGGGTGCGGCCCGTCGACCTCGTTGCCGATGCCGTCGTCGCGCCGGGCCAGGATGAGCGACTCGTTGCGCCAACCCCCGACCTGGAACTCGTGCACGGTCTCGCCGACCGCCCCGCTGAACCCGACGACGAAGCCCTCGGCGCCGTCGGTCCGGGTGGCGACGAGCTCGAGCTCGCTGCCGTCGGCCGCCAGCGTCACCGTGTCCTCGGGCCCCACGAGCTGGTCCGGGTGCGCCGTGCCGCCCACCCGGATCGCGGTGAACCGGGTCGTCGCGCCGGGGGAGCGGAACGTGACCCGCTGCATCGCCGGCGGCGCCTGCGGCCGGTCGGTGTGCCCCGAGACCGCGCAGCCGAGCACCTGCTCGCCGCGCACCTGCGCCATCATCCGCTGCACGTGGTAGCTCGGGCTCGGCCGCACCTCGTCGTCGGTGAAGTAGACGAGGTCGGGCAGCCACTGGGTGCTGCCGACGCGCGCGAGCAGCGGCGCGTACGACGACAGGCGCACCACGTCCGAGTTCCGTTCGACGGCGGTCATGTACGCGGCCTCGGCGAGCGCCGAGCGCATCGTGGAGGTGTGGGCGGCCCACTCGCCGAGGTAGACGGCGGGCCCGGACCGGTCGTAGTGGTTGAAGCGGTCCAGGTGCTGCAGGAGCCACCGCGGCGAGCGGTAGCTGTGCTCGTCGACCATCGGCACCGCGAGGCGGCGGGCCAGCTCCCACCCGGCGTCGTAGTCCGGGCCGTAGGGTTTAGGGCCGAGCGTGCCGATGACGGTGACGTCCGGGTACGCCTTCCGCACGGCCTCGAAGAGCTGCCCGAAGCGGTCGGCGAACTGCGCGTCGACGACGTCCTCGTTGCCGAGGCCCAGGTAGCGCAGCCCGAACGGTTCGGGGTGGCCGGCGGCGGCCCGGACGGCGCCCCAGCGGGTCTCGGGTCCGCCGTTGGCGTACTCGACGAGGTCGAGCACGTCCTGGACGTACTGGGGCATGCGCTGCTGCGGGATGGCCTGCGGCCCGCCGGGCACGTTCTGGCAGCACACGCCCGCGGCCACGACGGGCATCGGTGTGGCGCCGAGCTCCTCGCAGAGCAGGAAGTACTCGTGGTACCCGATCGCCATCGACTGGTGGTAGCCCCACGTGTTGGGCATGGGCACCCGGTGCTCGCGGGGCCCGATGGTGCGCTTCCAGTGGTAGATGTTGTCGAGGCCGTAGCCGTGGGCCACGCAGCCGCCGGGGAAGCGGACGAAGGCCGGGCGCAGCGCCCGCAGCGTCTCGACGAGGTCGGGGCGGAACAGGCGGGCGCGGCCCTGCGGGTCGACGGGGCGCAGCTCGACCAGGTCGACGTCGACGGCGCCCTCGCTGACCTCGAGGGTCAGCGCGGCGCGGGTGGTCGCGGCGCTGGTCAGGTCCACCTCGACCCAGCGCCAGTCGTCGTCGGCGACGGGGATCTCGACCCGGGCGAGGACGCCGCCGTCGGCGGTGGTGAGGGATGCGTGCGAGGCGGCCGACAGCGTCGCGCGGCGGACGGCGAGCCGGAGCCGGGAGGTGCCCTCGCGCACGAGCATGCCCGCGGGGTCGTAGCCCCGGTTGGTCAGCCGTGACCCCGCGGGGAGGCGGACATAGGTGGCGTTGGCGGCAGAGACGGGCCGGTCGCTGCGCACCCGGACGCCGTCCGTGGTCTCCCAGCCGGTCAGCGGGCCCCAGCCGGGCCGGTCGGCGGGCGTGGCCTCGAAGTCGCCGTTGCGGACGAGGTCGGCGTTGAGCCCGCCGTCCAGGGCGTAGTTGATGTCCTCGAGGAACAGGCCCCACAGGTCCTGGCTCACCCGGGTCCCGGTGGGCTGCTGCACGTGGATCGCGACGTCGTTCGGGCTGGTGGTCATCGGTTCGCACCCTTCCTCGGGGGCCTCGGGCCGCCCCGGCGTGCCGCTCCCTCGCGCCGTCGCCGGGTTGTCGCAGGCCAACGTACAGCGTTGTCACGTCCTCGTCGACAACCATTGACAACGCTGAACCACGTCCGCGATCATCGGTGGCGCTCGGGCACGACGACGGCGGGTCACCGACGACCCGCCCGGCCGAGAGGTTTCACGAGCACGACATCCGGAGGTCTCAATGAAGAGCAGGACACGCCTCGTCGGCTTCGTGCTGGCGACCGGAGCGCTCCTCCTCGCCGGCTGCACCGGCGGAGGCGGCGGTGGCAAGAACACGGCGGACGGCACGATCGACATCCTCGTCGTCAAGCACGGCCTGACCGGCCCGATGGCCGACATGGCCTGGGTGAAGGAGCTCGAGGAGAAGGCCGGCGTGACGATCCGCTGGGAGGAGGTCTCGGCCGACTGGAGCCAGAAGAAGGCCACGATGCTCGCCGCGGGCGAGGTGCCCGACCTCATCGTCGGCGGGAACGCGATCACCAACGCCGACCTCGCCACCTACTCGTCCCTGTTCGAGGACCTGTCCGACGACATGGACGCCCTGCCCAACGTGCAGGGCATGCTCGACTCGCACGCCGAGCTGTCGGCCATGGCCACACGGTCGACCGGCGAGGTCTACGCGCTGCCGAGCTACCGCCGCTACTGGCCCGAGACCATCTCGCGCCAGTACATCAACCAGGACTGGCTGGACACCCTCGGCCTCGAGATGCCGACCACCTGGGACGAGCTCTTCGACGTGCTCGTCGCCTTCAAGGAGCAGGACGCGAACGGCGACGGCGACCCGGACGACGAGATCCCCTGGGACTGGAACCCGATCGACCCCGCGGGCTTCGCGGCCGGCCAGCCCACCATGCTGCTGGGCGGGCTCGGCCTGCCGACCACCTACGGCGGCGGCCAGGGGTACGTCGTCGAGGACGGCACGGTGCTCAACTTCCTCGTCGACGACCGGTACCGCCAGGTGATCGAGTTCACGCACCGCGCGTACGAGGCCGGGCTCATCAGCAAGCAGGTGATGACCCAGGACTACTCGGCCTTCCAGTCGGTCGGCCGCGGCGACGGCGACGTCGCGAAGGTCGGCTTCAGCTGGGGCTGGACGGCGTCCGACCGGTTCGGCGCGCAGCTCGCCGACCAGTACACCTCGATGGCGCCCCTCGAGGCGGAGGCCGGGCAGTCGACGCCGGTCACCTGGAACTACGACACCGAGAACTTCAGCCCCAACCACATCGTCATGTCGGCGGGCACCGCGGACAAGGACGGGGCGCTCGCGGTGATCGACGCCTTCTACGACCCGGAGATCTCCGTCCAGGTGCTCTGGGGCGACCTGGGCGAGAACGTGGAGCGCGACGGTGACGGGTACACGGTGCTGCCGCCCGCCGACGAGAAGAGCGACCCGTCGACCTGGAAGTGGACGACGACGCTCGCCGATGCCGGCCCGCACTGGATCCGTGACGACGTCGACGTCGAGCCGCCGGCCGACCTCGCCGAAGCCGTCGAGCAGTCGGAGCCGCTGCGCGAGGCGCTCGGGAACGTCGACCCCGACACCGACATCTACCCCTTCAAGTACGTGAACATCTCCACCGAGGACCAGAGCACCATCACGCTCAACGACACCACGGTGCTCAACCTCGCGATGACGGCGTTCGGCCGGTGGGTCACCGAGGGTGGCGTCGAGGAGGAGTGGGACGACTACGTGGCGCAGCTCGAGGGCGCGGGCCTGCCGCAGAACGTCGAGATCTACCAGCGCTACTACGACGAGTACCAGGCGAGCCGGTCATGACGCTCCTGCGAGAGCGGACCGAGCCGGCGGGCGCCGCGACATCCGGTCGCGGCGCGCCGCCCGGCTCGGGCGCGCGCCTCTGGCGGCACCTCGGGCGCTACTGGCAGCTGTGGGTACTGCTGCTGCCGGCGATCGCGTTCACCGCGGTGTTCGCGTACGTGCCGATGTACGGCATCCAGCTCGCCTTCCGGGAGTTCGACTTCCAGGCGGGGCTCACCGGCGGCGAGTGGGTCGGGCTGAAGTACTTCGAGGTGTTCTTCAGCAGCCCGATGTTCGGCACGGTGCTGCGCAACACGCTGACCATCAGCATCGCGACCCTCGTCGTCGGGTTCCTCGCGCCGATCGCCCTCGCGCTGGTCATCAACCAGATCGTCAACGCGACGCGCAAGCGCTTCATGCAGACGGCGACCTACCTGCCGCACTTCATCTCGATCGTCGTCGTGGTCGGCATGCTCCAGGTGCTGCTCAACCCCTCGAACGGCACCGTCACGCGCCTGTTCAGCGGGGCGGGCCTCGACCTCGACCTGCTCGGCGACCCCGACCTCTTCGTCCCGGTCTACGTGATCTCCGAGGTGTGGCAGCACTGCGGCTGGAACTCGATCATCTACCTCGCCGCGCTCGCCTCGGTGGACACGCAGCTCTACGAGGCGGCCCGGATCGACGGGGCCAACCGCCTGCACCTGATCCGGCACGTCGACATCCCTGCCCTGGTGCCGACGATGATCATCCTCTTCATCCTCACCATGGGCGGCGTGCTCTCGACCGGCTTCGAGAAGGTCTGGCTGATGCAGAACGCGCTCAACCTGCCGGTGAGCGAGGTGATCGCGACGTACACCTACCGGATCGGCATCCTCGGCAACCAGTTCAGCCTCGGGACGGCGATCGGGTTGTTCAACACCGTCATCAACTTCCTCTTCCTGGTCGTCACGAACTGGTTGGCCAAGAAGTTCGCCGACACGAGCCTGTGGTGAGGCCCATGACACGACTGTCCGCGCTCCGCGCCCGCACACCCGGCGACATCGCCTTCTCGGTGGTCCTCGCGATCGTCTGCGCCGTCATCCTGTTCGTGACGATCTACCCGCTCTGGTTCGTGGCGATCGCCTCGATCAGCGAGCCCCGTCTCGTGGCCACCGGCCAGGTGACGTTCCTCCCGCAGAACATGAGCCTGTTCGGCTACGAGCAGATCTTCGCCGACGACCGGATCTGGACGGGCTACCGCAACACCGTCGTCTACACGGTGGTCGGCACCGCGCTCAACATGGTCGTGACCATGCCCGCGGCCTTCGCCCTGTCGCGTCGCGAGTTCCGGCCCCGCCGCGTGCTCATGCTGTTCTTCGCGTTCACGATGTTCTTCAGCGGCGGCCTCATCCCGCAGTACCTGCTGTACCGCGATATCGGGCTGCTGGACAACTGGCTGGTGTTCATCCTGCCGACCGCCCTGAACGTGTACAACCTCATCATCGCGCGGGCGTTCTTCGAGAACGCACTGCCGGAAGAGCTCTTCGAGGCCGCGACCCTCGACGGAGTCGACTACTTCCGGTACTTCCTGAACATCGCGCTCCCGCTGTCCAAGGCGATCCTCTCGGTGATCGCGCTCTACTACCTCGTGCAGCACTGGAACGACTTCTTCACGGGCCTCATCTTCGTCCGCGACTACGAGCTCCAGCCGCTGCAGATCGTGCTGCGCGACATCCTGCTGTCCAACCAGGCGTTCGCCGGCGGGGCCGGCGGGGCGGGAGGCTCCGGCGGCGCCTACGGCCAGGACTTCGCCGACCAGATCAAGTACGGCGTCATCATCGTCTCCACGCTGCCGGTGCTTCTCCTGTACCCCTTCCTGCAGAAGTACTTCGAGAAGGGCGTCATGATCGGGTCGGTGAAGGGATGATCGACCGGCTCGTCACCCTGCACACCCACGTCGGCACCTGGGGCTGGCGCCTGCTGAAGCTTCACCTGCTCTGGCTGCTGCACACGCTGCGCGGCGGCGTCGTCCTCGGCGTCTTCCCGGCGACGGCGGCCGTGCACGAGGTGCTGCGGCACGACCTCATGAGCGACGACGTGACCGAGCGGCGCGGCCTCCGGGCGGAGTTCGACGCCGCCTGGCGGGCCAACCTGCGCGGCGCGAACGTGCTCGGCTACGCGCTGACCGTGCTCTGGGCGGTGCTCCTGGCCGAGCGCCAGGCGCTCGCGGGGGCGGGCAGCGGCCTGGCCGGCGCGGCCGGGAGCCTGCTGTGGTTCGCGGCGGCCTTCCTCGCCGTGGCCACCGCGCTGGTCTGGCCGCTGGCCGCGCACTACGACGAGGCGGCGCTCCCGCACCTACGCCGCGCGGCCACGCTTGTCCTGGCGCGCCCGGTGACCGCACTGGTCACGGCGTCCGCCGGCGGCGCGATCCTCGCCGCCTACTACCTCGTGCCGGGCCTTGTCCCGGTGCTCGGCGTGGCCGCGCCCGCGCTCGCGACCACGTACTGCCTGCGGCGCAGCGGCATCCTGCCCGCGCCCGCGTCCGCACCCTCGCCCGACCGCATGAAGGAGAGCACCGTATGACCACGACGACCACGCCGCCTGCCACCACCGGCCCGCCGCCCGACGCCGCCTCGCCGTGGCACGTCGACGGCACCCGGCTGACGTGGCGCGGCGGCGGCGAGACGCTCGTCGTCGAGCCGTGGGGGGCCGACAGTGCGCGCGTCCGGTCCGCGCAGGGGGAGGTCGTCGACACCGACTGGGCCCTGCTGCCCGCCCCGGAGGCGGAGAGCGCCCGCGTCGAGCTCGACGGCGACGTCGCCACCCTGGTCAACGGGCGCCTGCGCGTCGTCCTCACCGCGCACGACCACTACCACTGGCAGGGCGGCCAGCGCCGGTTCCGGTGCCACGTCAGCTTCCAGGACGCCGACGGCCGGGAGCTCCTGGCCGAGCGCGAGTCCGGCGGCGCCCTCGCCCTGCGCGCCCGCCAGTACGACGCGCACCCCGCCGGCGGCTGGCGGACATCGGTCTCCCTGGAGAGCCCCGCCGACGAGAAGCTCGTCGGGATGGGCCTGTACCAGCAGGACCACATCGACCTCAAGGGCTGCACGCTCGAGCTCGCCCACCGCAACTCCCAGGCCAGCGTTCCGTTCGTCGTCTCCAGCGCCGGGTACGGGATGCTCTGGCACACGCCCGCCGTCGGGCGCGCGACCTTCGGCCGCAACGGCACCGAGTGGACGGCCGAGTCGGCACCCCAGATCGACTACTGGGTCACGGCAGGCGACACCCCGGCGCAGATCAGCCGCGCGTACGCCGACGCCACCGGCCATGCCCCCGTGATGCCGGAGCGCGGTCTCGGCTACTGGCAGTGCAAGCTGCGGTACTCGTCCCAGGAGGAGCTGCTCGATGTCGCGCGCGAGCACCGGCGCCGTGACCTGCCGCTGGACGTCATCGTCGCCGACTTCTTCCACTGGCCCCGGATGGGCGACTTCCGGTTCGACGACGAGTTCTGGCCCGACCCCGCCGCGATGGTCGCCGAGCTGCGTGACCTGGGCGTCGAGCTCATGGTCAGCGTCTGGCCCCAGGTGGCGCTCACGTCCGAGAACTTCGACGAGATGTCCCGCCAGGGCCTGCTCGTGGCCACCAACCAGGGCATCGACGTGCAGATGTGGTTCGAGGGCCCCAGCCGGTTCGTCGACACGACCAACCCGCGGGCGCGCGCCTACCTCTGGGACAAGCTCCGCACCGGGTACGGGCGGCACGGCATCCGCACGTTCTGGCTCGACGAGGCCGAGCCCGAGTTCGGCCAGTACGACTTCGGCGCCTACCGGTACGACGCCGGACCGGCGCTCGCGGTGACCAACATCTACCCGCAGACGTTCTCCCGCGCCGTCTTCGAGGGCCAGCAGGGCGACGGCGAGACCGAGATCGTCAACCTCGTGCGGTGCGCGTGGGCGGGCAGCCAGCGCTACGGGGCGCTCCTGTGGTCCGGCGACATCCACTCCTCCTGGACGGCGATGCGCCGGCAGATCACCGCGGGCATCCACGTGGGCGTGGCGGGCGTGCCGTGGTTCACGACGGACATCGGCGGGTTCGGCGGCGGCCGCACCGACGACCCGGCGTTCCAGGAGCTCCTGGTGCGCTGGTTCCAGATGGGCGCGTTCATGCCGGTGATGCGCATGCACGGCGACCGAGCCCCGCAGGTGCCCGTCGTGGCGGCGGACGGCAGCCGCCGCCTCCCGTCCGGCTCGGGGAACGAGCTGTGGAGCTTCGGCCCGGAGAACTACGAGATCCTCGCCCGGTACGTCCGGTTCCGCGAGCGCCTGCGCGACTACACGCGCGACGTCATGCGCGCCGCGCACGAGGACGGGCAGCCCGTGATGCGGGGCCTGTTCCACAACTTCCCGGACGACCCGCAGGCCTGGGACGTGGGGGACCAGTTCATGCACGGCCCGGACGTACTGGTCGCGCCCGTGACCGAGCCGGGGGCGACGTCGCGCGCCGTCTACCTGCCGGCCGGGGCGCGCTGGACCGACCTGCACACGGGTGCCGTGCACGCGGGCGGGCAGTGGGTCGAGGCGGACGCCCCGCGGCACCTCGTGCCGGTCTTCACGCGGGACGGCGCATTGTCCGATCTGCAGGGCCACCTCGTGGCCTGAGCACCCTCCTCTTTCTCGCGACCCCCGACCACCAGGAGAACCCATGGCCACGATCACCGCCGTCGTCAACCTCGACCTGCCCGGACCGACCATCTCCCGCCACGTCTACGGACACTTCGCCGAGCACCTGGGACGCTGCATCTACGGCGGCTTCTGGGTCGGGGAGGACTCCGACGTGCCGAACGTGCGGGGCATCCGGCGCGACGTCGTCGACGCGCTGCGCGCGATCGGCGTCCCGAACCTGCGCTGGCCCGGCGGGTGCTTCGCCGACGACTACCACTGGGAGGACGGGATCGGCCCGCGCGACCAGCGGCCCCGCATGGTGAACTCGCACTGGGGCGACGTCGTCGAGGACAACTCGTTCGGCACCCACGAGTTCATGGACCTGTGCGAGCTGCTGGGCGCGGACGCCTACATCAGCGGCAACATCGGTTCGGGCTCGGTGCGTGAGATGAGCGACTGGATCGAGTACCTGACCCGGGCGGACGACTCGCCCATGGCCACGCTGCGCCGGGCAAACGGGCGGGACGAGCCCTGGAAGGTGCCGTTCTGGGGCCTGGGGAACGAGGCGTGGGGCTGCGGGGGCAACCTGCGCGTCGAGCAGTTCGTGTCGTTGGCTCGCCAGTACGCCACGTACACGCGCGACCACGCCGACAACCGCGTGTACCGGATCGCCGCCGGGGCGCACGAGGACGACTATCACTGGACCGAGACCCTGATGCGGTCCTTCGACCCGCTTGACCAGGACGACCGCCCGGCCACGCCGTTCCAGGCGGTGTCCCTGCACTACTACACGCGGACCGGGTCGTGGGCGGAGAAGGGGAAGGCGACCGAGTTCAGCACCGACGAGTGGTACCTCGCCCTGAGCCGCGCGTCCTGGATGGAAGAGCTCGTCGCCCGGCACTCGACCGTCATGGACCGGTACGACCCGGCGAAGAAGGTCGGGCTCGTCGTCGACGAGTGGGGCACCTGGTGGGACGTCGAACCGGGCACCGAGCCCGGCTTCCTGTACCAGCAGAACACGCTCCGCGACGCGCTCGTGGCTTCCGTGCACTTCGACGCGTTCCACCGCCACGCCGACCGGGTCGTCATGGCGAACATCGCCCAGACCGTCAACGTGCTGCAGGCGATGATCCTCACCGACCCCGAGTCCGGCGCGCTGGTGCTCACGCCCACGTACCACGTGTTCGAGATGAACCGCGGCCACCACGACGCCGCCGCGCTGGACGTGCACCTCAAGGGCGCGCCGGAGAAGGAGGTCGACGGGCGGACGCTGGGGCTCGTCTCGGCGTCGGCGTCCACGCGGGGCGACTCCGCCCTGGTGTCGATGTCGAACCTCGACGCGGCCGGCGCGCACACCGTGACGCTCGACCTGCGGGGCCGGGACATCACGGGTCACCGGGCCCGAGTCCTCACCGCACCGGGGCTGGCGGCGCACAACACGGCGGCCGACCCCGGGGCGGTCGCGCCGAGCGTCCATGACGGGATCCGGGTGCGCGGTTCCCTGCTGGAGGTGGAGCTGCCCGCGCACTCGTACCTGACGGTCGAGCTCGACATCGACGCGGCTCGCATCGGGGTTCCGTCGATGTCAGGCAGGCGTCAGGACCTGTTTCCCGGCTGATGGCCACCGGCGAGCTCGTGGGCTTCCGAGGCGAGCTCGGGCCAGTCCTCGGGGTCCGACACGGTCACCCAGCTGGCCCCGGCCTCCGGCTCGCTCCGGAGAAGCACGGCGATGTCACGCGTGATCAGGTCGTCCGCACGGCCGCTGGGCAGGCGGACGGCGAGCGCCTCGCCCGCGAGGTACGCGAACTTCGTCTGACGCACGAAGAGCGCACCCTCGCGGGCGGTGACGTCGAGGTCGGGGTCCTGTTCGAGGGACCTCCTGAGAGCGTGGTACCGGTCGTTCGTCGTCATCGTCCAGCCTCCTGTCCTGCACCTACGACAGCAGGCGCCGTCGAACATCCATCTCGGACACGGTAGCCGTCGCGGGGGAGGAATGCTGGCGAGCGGTCAGTCGGCTGTGTCGTGCGCGAGCAGGAACCAGCGGTCCTTCTCGAGGCCACGGATGATCTCGATCGCGACGTCCTGGCTGGCCGGGTCGATCGTGTCCAGGCCGTCGACCGCGGCGCGCACGTCCGTCAGGACCGCGTCGATCTCGGCGACCACGGCGGCGATGATCTTTGTCGACCGGGTGAAGCCGGCGGGGACGGCCGTGGTGGGTACGGCCCGCGCCACCGTGCCGAGGCGTGCGTCCACGGGCAGCCCGAGCGCGACGATCCGCTCGGCGGCGGCGTCCGCGAAGTCGGCCGCATGCGTCACGACGTCGTCGAGGAGCTCGTGGACCCCGACGAAGTTGCTGCCCCGCACGTGCCAGTGCGCCTGCTTGCCGTTGATCGTGAGTGCCTGCAGCCCCAGGACGACGGGCGACAGGAGCTGGGCGACCGCGGCGGCGGCCGTGGGGTCGCTCGCCGTCGTCGGAATGGTGTCCGTGGTGCTCATGGATTCCTCCGGTGTCGTGATGTTCGGTCGTCCTCTACAACACTCGTGGAGACTGCTCATTCCGCGCTTGCGGGCTGTTCGGGTGTGATCCGGACGACGAGCTCGTTCTCCCATGCCTTCAAGCGCGAGGTCGGGGAGTCGCCCCAGAGCTATCGGATCGGCGGGACGCTCCACGGCCGGGATCTGGTCGCCGACGGCGCGCCGGCGGCACCGGCCCGGTAGCCGGGCCGCACCATCGGGCCGCGGAGCCATCCCAGCCGTTCGGCGCAGCGTCGCGCCGTGGCCAGGACGCCCGCGACCGCGGGTGAGGCACCGGTGGCCGGCCAGAGCACGGACAGGTCCGCCGCGGCCTGCGGGTCCACGACCTCGCGGACGGTGAGGGTGTCGCCGAGGTTTGCCGCGTGCTCGGCGAACGAGGTGGGAGCCAGGCCGACCTCGCGCCCCGTGGAGAGCCGGGCGAGCATGGCGTTGACCGGCGGGGCCTCGAACGCGCGGACGGCCGGTGAGAAGCCGACCTCCTGGCACGCGGCGACGATGCCGTCGTAGTAGGCCGGGGCGAGGCGGCGCGGGAACAGCAGCAGGGTCTCGTCGCGCAGCTCCGCGAGCGGGATCTTCGGCGCCGCCGCGAGGTGGTGACCGGTCGACAGGAGCGCGGACACCGCCTCTCGGCGCAGGACCTCGCTGCGCACGCCGTCGACGGAGTGCGGGGCCAGGGCGAGGCCGACGTCGAGCTCGCCCGCGGACAGCCGCTCGGGGATCTCGGCGCTGAAGATCTCCCGCGCGTCGACCGTGAGGTCGGGGTGTTCCTCCTGCAGTGCGGCCAGGAGCACGGCGAACGTGCCGAAGCCGGACACCGGCGTGTAGCCCAGCCGGATCGTGCCCGCGCTTCCCGTCCCGGCCAGCCGGGTGTTCGCCAGGGCCCGGTCGAGCGCGGTCAGCACGGCGGGCGCCTCCTCGAGCAGCGTCCGACCTGCCGCGGTGAGCCGCACCCGGCGGCTGGAACGCACGAACAAGGGTGTGCCGAGGGCGTCCTCGAACCTGCGGATCTGGTGGCTCAGGGACGGCTGCGAGATGTAGAGACGAGCGGCCGCGCGGCCGAAGTGGAGCTCCTCGGCGACGGCCAGGAAGTAGCGCAGCAGGCGTGGGCTGATATCGATAGACAGAGCCTATCGTCCGACGCCAGGACAAGTCTTGGACGCTCTCCGGAGCGCCGCCATAGCGTCGTGTCACCCCACAACCGGAGGAAGCGACATGACCCGTACCCCGAAGGTCGGCCTCGACGCTCTGATCACCCCCGAGGAGAGCGTGCTGCTGCTGATCGACCACCAGCCCTTCCAGGTCGCCAACCTGCACAGCCACGAGCCGACCATGGTCATCAACAACACCGTCGGCCTGGCCAAGTTCGCCACGGTGTTCGACGTGCCGACGATCCTGACCACGGTGGTCGAGGAACGAGGCGGGCACCTCGTCCAGGCGGTCCAGGACGTGTTCCCCGACCAGAAGCCGATCAACCGCACCGCCATCAACACCTGGGAGGACCGCCGTGTGGTCGAGGCGGTGGAGCGGACCGGGCGCAAGCAGCTGATCATCGCGGGCCTGTGGACCGAGATCTGCGTCGCCATGCCGGCGATCCACGCGCTGGCCGACGGGTACGACGTCTTCGTCGTCACCGACGCCAGCGGCGGGGTCAGCACCGAGGCGCACGACATGGCGGTGCGTCGGATGGAGCGCGCGGGCGTGGTCCCGGTCACCTGGCTGGTCGTGTCCAGCGAGTGGCAGCGCGACTGGGCGCGCGAGGAGACCGCCGACCAGCTCGGGCCGATCCTCTTCGAGCACGGCGGCGCCACCGGCGCCGCGCTCGCGTGGGAGCTGCAGCTGCTGGCCACGCCGCCCGCCGGCGGCGCCGGGGCGTAGCCGAGCAGCTCCTCGAGCCGAGGTGGGTCTGGCGCCGGTGGCGTGCGCCAGGCCCACCGCTCACCGCGCGCACAGCGCCGGGAGACCGCAGGATCGTGGACACCCCGGCCGGCGGCCGACAGCTACTCGACAAGGACCAGCCCCATGAAGACCCCCGTGCCCGACTACCTGGACGAGGTGCTGGACGGCCTGCGCGGCGACACCAGCGGCGCCACGGCCGACTACATCCCCGAGCTGGCCGAGGCCGACCCCGAGCGCCTCGGCATGGCGATCACCACCACGCTGGGCCGCACCTACGCCGCCGGTGACGCCGACACCGAGTTCACCATCCAGTCGATCTCCAAGCCGTTCGCCTACGCCGCCGCCATCATCGACCGTGGCCTGGACCGTGTGCTGGGGGCCGTCGGCGTGGAGCCCTCCGGGGAGGCCTTCGACGAGCTGTCCCTCGAGGGCGGCACCCACCGCCCCAAGAACCCGATGATCAACGCCGGGGCGATCACCGCACACTCCCTCCTGGTCGGCGCGCAGGCTTCCCAGGAGGAGCGGGTCGAGCGGGCGCTGGCGTTCTTCTCCCGCCTCGCGGGGCGGCAGCTGCGGGTCGACGAACGGGTGTGCGCCTCCGAGCTGGGCTCGGCGCACCGCAACCTCGCGATCGCCTACATGCTGCGCAACTACGGCATCCTTGACGGCGACGTGCCGTCCGTCGTGGAGGGGTACACGCGGCAGTGCTCCATCCTGGTGACGGTCCGGGACCTGTCCGTGATGGCCGCGACGCTCGCCACCGGGGGCGTCCAGCCCGTGACCGGGGAGCGGCTGCTGGACCCCGCCGTCGCCCGGCACGTCATGGCCGTGATGGCCGGAGCCGGGATGTACGACGCGGCGGGCGACTGGCTCACCCGCGTGGGCATCCCCGCCAAGAGCGGTGTCGCCGGAGGGATCGTCGGGGTGCTCCCGGACCGGGTGGGCATCGGTACCTTCTCGCCGCGCCTGGACTCCCACGGCAACAGCCGGCGGGGACGGCTCGCCTTCGAACGGCTCTCCCGCGACATGGGCATGCACCTGTTCGCCTCGGACGGCGGCCGGCTCGACGCCGTCGACGTGGAGGTGGAGGTGGACGGGGGCGTGGACAAGGCGCCGGGCACGGTGACCTTCGCCCTGCGGGGCACGGTGCAGCTGACCGCCGCCTCGGAGCTCCTGGACCTGATGGCCGACTCCGAGGGCACGCACGACGTGGTGCTCGACGCCACCCGGGTGCACTCGTTCACCGACCTGGGCCGCCGCATGACGCTGGAAGGGCTGCGGCGGCTCCGGCTGGACGGCCGCGCCGTCGCCCTCCGCGACCCCGCGGGCGTGCTGCCGGACCCCGACCTGGGCGACGGTACCTACCCGGACCTGCTGTGAGGCAGGGGGCTCGTCGCCTGCCGCTCAGCGCAGCGCGCGCAGGTGCTCCCGGTGCAGGGGGTCGGTGGCGTCGTCGAAGTCCCGGTGCGTGGTGAGCCACTTCTTGACGTAGGGGCAGACGGCCACGATGCGGTGCCCCGCCTGGATGCTGTCGCCCAGGGCGGTGCGCGTGAGGACGGCGGCGAGGCCCTGGCCCTCGAACTCGTCGAAGACCTCCGTGTGGTAGAAGATCCGCTGCGTCTCCCCGAAGTCCTGGTACGCCGAGAGCCCGGCGTGGGTGCCGTCGACGAAGACGTCGAACCGGCTCTCGCCAGGGTTGTCGCGGACGGTCACGCCGTGCTGGTCCTGCGCCTGCTCGGTCATGGCGGTGGTCCTCTCGTGGTGGGGCGTCGGCACGGCGGTGTCAGTCCGTGCTCGGGGTGTGGTCCGGTTCCGCGCTGAGGCGGACGGCGTTGGCCCAGGGGTCCTCGAAGCTGACCGTCCGGCCGTCGTCCTGGACCGGCACGCGGTAGTGCCGCAGGCGCTCGGTCAGCGCGCCGACGTCGTCCGGCGACGGCACCGCGATGTCCACGCGGCCCAGGCCGAGGGTCTGCTGCCGCCGGCCGGCGCCGCGGCTGCGCCACACGTTCATCGCCATGTGGTGGTGGTAGCCGCCGGCGCTGACGAACAGCGCCTGGTCGCCGAGCGCGTAGGTGACGTCGAAGCCGAGGCGGGTCGCGTAGAAGTCGCGGGCCGTCGCCACGTCGCCGACCGACAGGTGCACGTGGCCCACGCGGGCGTCGCCGGTCGGCTGCCCGGCCCGGCCGTGCTCGTCGAGGTGTTCCTGCAGGAACGCGTTCGGGTCCAGGAACAGGGTGCCCATCTCGACCTGCCCGTGGGTCCAGCTCCACTGCGTGCGGTCGCGGTCCCAGTAGAGCTCCACGCCGTTGCCCTCGGGGTCGTCGAAGTAGAACGCCTTGCTGACCAGGTGGTCGGCGGACCCCGTGAACGACCCGGGACGCAGGCGTGCGACCGAGTAGACGGCAGCGGCCAGGGCGGCCTCGCTGTCGAAGAGGATCGCGGTGTGGAAAAGTCCTGCGTCGTGGGGCGAGGCGTGCCGCAGGGCCGGGGTGTGGACCAGCACGACGACGGCGCGTCCGGCCCGCCCGAGCACCACCCGGGGGCCGGCGTGCTCCAGCACGGTCAGGCCCACCCCGTCGCGGTAGTAGGCCGTCATCGCGTCCAGGTCGGCGACGTTGAGGGTGACCGCGCCCATCGCGGTGTCGGCTGCGAGGCGTGCTTCTGTGCTCATGGCCACCGCCAACTGGATTGAAACATCAACTATTCCGTCCGGTGTCGCGACGCCGGGACAGGCCGGTGTCCTCCGGGTCGAGGTGCTCGCGCAGGGCCGTGACGGCGGCGTCCAGGCCGGCGAGCTGCTCCGGGGTCAGCGCGTCGACGAAGAGCTCGTGCACGGAGCGCAGGTGCGGCACGGAGCCGCGCCGGAACGATTCCGCGCCGAGGTCGGTCAGGTGCACGTCGACGCCGTGCACGTCGTCCAGGCACGGCGTCCGACGGATCAGGTCGCGCTTCTCCATGCGCGCCAGGTGGTGCGACAGCCGGCTGCGCTGCCAGCCGACCCGCTCGGCCAGCGCGGAGGAGCGCAGCGTCGTCCGGTCGGCCTCGCTCAGCGCGAGCAGCACCCGGTAGTCGGCGGACGACAGGGACGACTCGCTCTGCAGGCGCCCCTCCAGGCGGGTGCGCAGCAGCTCGGTGGTCTCGATGTAGTCGCGCCAGATGCGCAGCTGCTCGCGCGAGGGCATCGCGCGGCGCCTGCCCTGAGCCATGGCACCTCCGGGGATTGACACGTCAACTCTGCACGCTACAGGATTGTCACGTCAATTCCGATGGCGTGACCCGGATCCCACGAGGAGCGAGCCCATGACCGACAACCCCGCCGTCCAGCCCGGCGGCGTCGAGGTGCTCTCGGCCCGCGACGTCCCGCTCGGTGGGCCGCGCGCCCTGCAGGTGCGCCGCACGATCCCGCAGAAGGCGCGGACCCTGATCGGCGCCTGGTGCTTCGCCGACCACTACGGGCCGGTGGAGGTCGGGCCGGGCGGCATGGACCTGCCGCCGCACCCGCACACGGGGCTGCAGACCGTGAGCTGGCTGTTCAGCGGCACGATCGAGCACCGGGACAGCCTCGGCACACACTCGTTCATCCGCCCCGGCGAGCTCAACCTCATGACCGGCGGCCACGGCATCGCCCACTCCGAGGTCTCCACCGCGGACACGACCGTGCTCCACGGCGTCCAGCTGTGGGTCGCCCTGCCCGACGCCGACCGCGCGGCCGGGCGGGACTTCCAGCACCACGTGCCCGAGCCCGTCCGGGTCGACGGTGCCGAGCTGCGGGTCTTCCTCGGCTCGCTGGCCGGTGCGACCTCCCCGGTGCGCACGTTCACACCCCTCCTGGGCGCGCAGATCGACCTCGACCCGCACGCCACGGTCACGCTCTCCGTCGACCCCGGCTTCGAGCACGGCCTGCTCGTCGACGCCGGCGACGTGCACCTGGACGGCACGGCGGTCCCGCCCGCCGAGCTGGGCTACGTGGCCCCGGGCGCCGGTACCCTCACCCTGGCGAACCGCTCGGACGCCCCGGCGCGCACCGTCCTGCTCGGCGGTCCGCCCTTCGAGGAGGAGATCGTCATGTGGTGGAACTTCGTGGCCCGCGACCACGAGGAGATCCTGCACGCCCGCCAGGACTGGGAGGCCGACTCGGGACGCTTCGGCACGGTCGAGGGTCACCAGGGCCAGCGGCTGCCCGCGCCGCCGGTGCCCGACGTCGTCATCCTGCCGCGACGCAACCCACCCGCGCGGTAGACCTGCCACGCAGACGGCGCCGTCACGCGGGCAGCGCCCGGGCCTTCAGCTCGCCCAGGTAGGCGGACACGGCGTCGCGGTTGCGGGTCAGCACGTCGATGCGGTCGTCCAGCCGGTCGCGCTCGCGCTCCAGGACGGCGACCGTCTCGTCCGTGACGCCCTCGAAGACGATCGGGTCGACGGGCGACTCCAGGCACGGCAGGATCCGGCGGATCATCCGGACGGACAACCCCGCCCCCAGCAGCTCGCGGATCTGCTTGACCCTGGCCAGGGCACCCTCGTCGTAGTCCCGGTAGTTGTTGGGTCCCCGTGCCGACGTGATCAGACCCTCGGCCTCGTAGAAGCGGACCTGGCGCGTGGAGGCTCCTGCGCGGCTCGCCAGCTCACCGACTCGCATGCCACCAGCGTAGGCCTTGACCTTGACACATGTGTCAATGTTCGACGCTCGCGCCATGAACGAGCTGAACGGAACCGTGGCGCCCCGGTTCGAACCCGTGCGCGACGCCGTGCTGGACGCGCTCCGCAGGGGCGCCGAGACAGGGCTGTCCCTCGCCGTCGACCTGGACGGCGAACGTGTGGTGGACCTCTGGGGCGGTCACCAGGACGCCGCGAGGACGCGGCCGTGGGCGCGGGACACGGTCACCAACGTCTGGTCGATCACCAAGAACGTGACCAGCCTGGCCGTGCTGCTGCTCGTCGACGCCGGAGAGCTCGACGTGCACGCACCCGTCGCGCGGTACTGGCCGGAGTTCGCGGCCCGCGGCAAGGACCGGGTCGAGGTCCGGCACCTCCTGTCGCACACCGCCGGACTGCCCGGCCTCGACCAGCCGGCGCGTCTCGACGATCTCTACGACGTGCGCGCGACGGCCGACCGGCTCGCGGCACAGGCACCGTGGTGGGAGCCGGGTACGGCGTCCGGGTATCACGTCCTGACCTTCGGTCACCTGCTGGGGGAGCTGGTGCACCGGGTCAGCGGCCGGTCCCTGCGGGAGTTCGTCGACGAGAACCTGTCCCGCCGGATCGGGGCAGACTTCCGGATCGGCGCGCGAGCCGAGGATCTGCGGAGGGTCTCCGACGTGATACCGCCCGCCGCCGCCGACCTGTCGGGCCTCGACCCCGACGGGATCGCGTACCGGACCTTCAACGGCCCGGCCTTCTCCGCGTCGTCGGCGAACACCCAGGCCTGGCGCGCCGCCGAGCTCGGGGCGGCCAACGGGCACGGGAACGCCGCGTCGGTCGCTGACCTCATGACCCCGCTGGCCCTCGAGGGTGCGTCCGCTGCGGGGCGCCTGCTCAAGCCCTCGACCGTCCGCCTCGTCCTCGACCAGCAGGCGCAGGGCGTCGACCTGGTCAACGGCCTGCACGTGCGGTGGGGGATCGGGTTCGCCCTGCCGGACGACAGGACGCTCCCGTGGATCCCGCCGGGCCGCGTCGCGTTCTGGGGCGGCTGGGGCGGGTCGATGGCCGTCGCGGACCTCGACCGCCGGCTCACCATCGCCTACGTGATGAACGAGATGGGTGGCGACATCCTCGGTTCGGCACGCGCGGCCACCTACGTGCGCGCGGTCTACCGGGCGTCGGGCGCTCTCCCGCCGGGGGGCATCCGGTGACCGGACCGACCGGGAGCGGCACGACCCCGAGAGCGGTGCGCCCGTCAGGGCAGGTGGTGCCGGTCAGCGGCCGGTGTCGTGCCGAACCGCTTCCTGTACGCCTTGACGAAGTGGCTGCTGTCCGCGAACTGCCAGCGGGCGGCGACCTCGGAGACCGTCAGGCGTGTGCCGGACAGGTCCAGGCGGGCGCGGTCGAGGCGTCGTTCACGGACGTACGCCATGACCGACGACGTAGACCCCTGGGCGAACGCACGGTAGAGCGTGCGCACGGACACGTGGAGCTCGCGGGCGATGTCCGGGCGCTCAGGTCCGGCTCGGTGAGCAGGCGGGTCTCGATGTACTCCTTGGCCGCCTCGACGAGTGCGGGGACGAGCTCCGCGTCGTCCACGACCTGGTCGTTCACCAGCCCCTGGAACAGCTCGATCGTCGCGTTGCGTGCCGCGACCGCCGCTGCGGGTCCGAGATCGTCTGCCACCTGGGTGAGGAGACGTAGCTGGGCGAGCAGCAACCGGGCGGCGGGCGACCTCTGCTCGACGACGACGGCGGGCCCGCCCGACGGGAACCGGATCGCATCGACGGGGAGGCCCACCGCGACCGCTCGCGTGCCTCGACCGGTCTCCATGACCCAGGGTTCGTCGTTCCTGCGGACGCACACGGTTCCCGCTCGTGCTCTGGCGTGCCGGCTGCCCGAGGTGAAGCGCCACTCGCCACTGAGCACGGCGTGCACGACGATCAGGTCACCGTGGTGCCCGCCCGGGCCGCCGGTTCGTCCCGCGATCGCGTCGCTGTACTGGTGCTCGAGCGGGAACCCGAGCACGTGCCCGGCGTGGATGCGGACCCGGTACGCACCCTCGCTGTGCCGGGGCAGGCTCAGTGGAGGAACCTGCAGCGATCCGCCCGCCTGGCGGCGCCACTCGTCGAGCAGCACACGGTTCCGGCTCTCGTCGGCGTTCGCCACCACGATGTCGACCACGGGCGCCGTGGTGCCGCCGACCTGCCAGGGTGTGGTGCCGGCTGTGTCGTCCATCGCAGCAGGGTACGGGCGCGAGACCCGCCGGCCGGCGGGTCACGGCGCACCTCGTCCGAGGTGGCCAGGACGTACCAGCCGCGTGGCAGGCAGGAACAAGACCTCGGTGGACGGGGTGCAGCAAGGTGTCGCACGAACCTTCCCTACCGCTCTGGAGACGTCCCATGATCGAGTCCCCGCCCGCACTCTTCGAGGCGCTGGTCCAGGCCGCGCCTCCCGGCGATGCGACCCTGCTGTTCGACACGGCGTGCGTGATCGGCGGCGGCATCGCAGGGCTCCTGGCGGCGCGGGTGCTCTCCGACCGCGCGCGCCGGGTGGTCGTCATCGAGCCCGACGACCTTTCCGGGACGGCAGGGCCGCGCCCCGGCGTACCCCAGGGCCTGCAGGTGCACACGCTGCTCCCGGGCGGACAGCAGTGGTTGGAGCGGTGGGTCCCGGGCCTGACGAAGGAGGCGCAGGAGCGGGGTGCGTCCCTCGTGCCGGGCCAGGGGACGACGTTCCTCGACGGCGTGCCGCAGGCGCTGGACGCCGAGGGGCACCACCTGCTCGCGATCGGACGCCCGTTGCTGGAGTCGCTGATCAGGGACCGGGTGGTGTCCCGCCCGGGCGTGACGGTCCTGCGTGGCCGGGCCATCGGCCTGCGGTACGACGGGGACGCCGTCGACGGCGTCCGCTACACCTCACGATCTGCTGGCGATCAGGGCGACAACGGCGCACGCGTGCTGGACGTGGACTTCGTCGTGGACGCCATGGGGCGCTCCAGCAGGCTGTCGAGCTGGCTCGGGGACAGCGGTTACGACCAGCCTCGGCTCGAGCGGCTGGGTATCTCGATCAACTACGCGACGGCCCTTTTCGAGCGGTCCGTCGAGCTCGCCGACCTGGAGAGGCCTGGCGCACTGGCACTCTTCACGCCGGGGCACTCCCGGCACGGCGTGTCCACCGCGGCGGTGCAACCGATCGAGGGTATGCGGTGGATCGCCATGCTGATGGGGTACGGCGACAGCAGGCCCGGTCGGACCGTCGCCGAGTTCCGGGCGGCCTGCGCAGCCCTGCCGCCGGTCTTCGCCGAGGCCGTCGCCGGTGACGTCGTCGGGGGCGTGGAGACCTACCACCAGGCCGACAACCGTCGACGCCACTTCGCCGACGCCGACCACCTTCCTGCGCGCCTGGTCGCCGTGGGGGACGCCGTCGCGTCGTTCAACCCGATCTACGGCCAGGGCATGAGCTCCGCCGCGCTGCACGCCTCGTGCCTGGCCGCGTACCTCGGCGGTGCTCCGGACCTCGACGCCGTCGCCCGCGAGTTCTACCGCACCCAGCAGGTGGTCGTGGACGCCGCCTGGGCCGTCTCCGCCGGGGGCGACGGCGCGCGCCTCGACGCGCAGAACGGGACCGACGTGCCCCAGGGCGTGCGAGAGCGACGCCGGGCCATGGACCAGATCGCCGCGGCCACGCTGGTGGACGGGGAGCTGGCGCACGCGTTCAACGACGTCTCGTACATGCTCCGTCACCCCGCCGTCCTGGCGGATCCGGAGCTGCTGGCACGGGCGGTCGCCGCCAACGAGCGAGCGGCGTGACCGCCGTGCCGCCCCACGGTCCCACCGGGGTCAGCCGGCCGAGCCGCCCCCCGCTCGCCAGGCGTCGTAGTCGACACCCCTCTCCTTCGCCAGCTCCCGCAGCCGCTCCTCGGTCGGCGGCCGGAACAGCTTCGGTGTGATCTTCCGGTCCTGCTCGGCGTACGTCCGCTGGAGTGCGGCCTGCCGCGTGGCGTCGTCCTGCGCCGCGGCCGTCACGGCGGGGGTCGCCGCCACGCTCGTGCCGGTCAGGACACCGCTGACCAGCGGCAGGTAGCCGCTGGAGTGCCCGAGCCGGTTGGGGTGGTAGGACTCGCGGACGGGGTTCGAGAAGCCGTTGATCCACTCGGTCGAGTCGCACACCGCGTGGCCGGTGAACCTGCTGACCGGGTTGACGAACGTGAACCCCTTGGCCGACGAGGCCGACGCGGTGACCGAGTTGATGAGCACGACGGCGTTGTTGAGCGCCGCCTCGTCCTCGGGGCTGAAGAAGGTCGCGATGTTGCAGTCCTCGCCCATGAAGATCTTCGGATAGCCGACGACGACGACCTTCGCGTTCGGTGCCCGCGTGCGGATGGCGGTGTAGAGGGTGCCGAGCCGGCCCGGCAGGGTGCTCTGGATGAAGGTACGTGCCCCGGCGACCGCGCCGGCGCAGTCGCTGGCCCACGCGGGCAGGGCGCACTCGGTGAGCACGTCGGCGAAGCCGGCGTCGTTGCCGCCCACCGAGATGGTCACGAACCGGGTGCTCGAGCTCAGGGCGCCGACCTGGGTGCTCGACACGTCGGCGACCACGGCCCCCGAGCAGGCCCGGAAGTTGAGGGTGTAGCCCTTGGCGGCCGCGGTCAGGCTCGCGTAGGCGTAGGTCGAGCGCAGGCACTCGGTGCCGTCGTTGATGTAGGTCCGGGTACCGGTGCCTGACGAGTAGGAGTCGCCGAGGGCCACGTAGGACTCCCCGGCGGCGTACGACGGTGGTGCCGCCGACGTCACCAGCCCCACGGTGACCAGGCTTGTCGCCGCCAGAGCGGCAAGGACGCGCACGAGACGTAGCTTCATGGAGCAGCCCCCCGAAGGTCCGTCGGGTCACGTCGGCGTGACCCGATCCGTACCTTTATAGGAGATATTTACACTACTGCGCAATGGTCAGCAAAAAATTAACCAAATCTTCGTCAGTTGGCCGCTGTGCCCGGAGCGAGTCAGCGGGTGGTCGTCATCGCGCCCGGCCCGCAGGGACGGAGGGCACGCTACCCGTCGACGACGAGCCAGAAGGGCCCCGACGCGGGGCAGGCCTCGGGCAGGGTGACGTCGCCGGGCACCCGCTCGAGCTCGCCGCCGCGGAGAGAGACGTCGTCGCCCGGCCGCAGGCCGCGGGACGACTCACCCGTGTCGGGGAACACCGGGACGTAGCGGGTGTCCAGGTCGGTCCGCACCGTGAGGCACCCCGCGGTGTCCTCGACGGTGCCCGTCAGCAGGGCGCCGTCGCCCGTGCCGGGCTGGTTCGCGGTGTACTCCGCGTACGCCGGCCCGCCGGTCGAAGGCGTTCCGGCGCAGCTGGCGACGCCCGCTCCGACGAGCGTGACGCCGATGAGTGCCCGCACGGTGCGCCGCATGCGTAGATCTTCGACCGGACGCGGTGGTCCTGTCGAGAGGGTGCGCGCCCGAGTGGCCGGTGGTCGGCGTCGTGCCATCCTGGAATCCACCCGCACAGGCGTGGGTGCTCAGCGACCGAGGCGAGGCCGACGATGGACGAGAGCCGGACGAGGGTCGTGATCGTCGGCGGTGGTTTCGCGGGGTACGACGCCGCGAAGGCGTTGCTGCGCGCTCTGCCGCGCGAGGCGGACGTCGAGGTCGTGCTGGTCAACCGGACCGACTACTTCCTGTACCTGCCGCTGCTGCCGGAGGTGGCGGCGGCGGTGATCGATCCGCGCCGGGTGACCGTCTCGATCCCGGCCACGCTGCGCGGGGTGCGGCTCGCGCTCGGTGACGTGACCTCGATCGACGCCGACCGGAACACCGTCGCGTACACCGATCCGGAGGGCGGGACGCACTCGCTGCGCTACGACAGGCTCGTCGTGGCCGCCGGGAGCGTGACCCGGCTGCTGCCCGTGCCGGGCGTGGCCGAGCACGCGCACGGCTTCCGCGGCGTGGCCGAGGCCCTGTACCTGCGCGACCACATCATCCGGCAGGTCGAGCTCGCCGCCGCGACCGACGACCCGGCCGAGCGGGACGCGCGGTGCACGTTCGTGGTGGTCGGCGCCGGGTACACCGGCACCGAGGTCGCGGCCCAGGGCCCGCTGCTGACCGACGCGCTCCGGCGTCGGCATCCCGGCCTGGCCGACCAGAGGATGCGGTGGCTGCTGCTCGACCTGGCGCCGAAGGTGCTGCCGGAGCTGGACCCGCGCCTGTCGCGCACGGCCGACCGCGTGCTGCGCGACCGGCACGTCGAGGTGCGGACCGGGACCTCGGTGGACGAGGCGACCCAGGACGGCGTCCGGCTCACGACCGGAGAGGTGGTGCCGGCCCGCACCCTCGTGTGGTGCGTCGGGGTGCGACCGGACCCGCTGGTCGAGGGCACGGGTCTGGAGACCCTGAAGGGCCGGCTGGTCGTGGACACCACGCTCACGGTGCCGGGCCACCCGGAGGTGTTCGCGTGCGGGGACGCCGCGGCGGTGCCCGACGTCACCCGGCCCGGCGAGGTCACCGCGATGACGGCGCAGCACGCCAGCCGGCAGGGCGCCCTCGCCGGGCGCAACGTCGCGGCCTCGCTCGGGTACGGGCAGACGCGCAGCTACAAGCACCACGACCTCGGCTTCGTCGTGGATCTCGGCGGCTGGCAGGCGGCCGCCAACCCGCTGCAGATCCCGTTGTCGGGACTGGCGGCGAAGGTCGTCACCCGCGGGTACCACCTGGTCGCGATGCCGGGCAACCGGGTGCGCACCGCCGTGGACTGGCTGCTGGACGCGGTCCTGGGGCGCCAGTCGGTGCAGCTCGGGATCGTCCGGTCGGCCGCCGTACCCCTGGACACCTCGGCGCCGCCGGCCGACCACCCGGAGCCACCCGCCGGCTGACGTCCCCCTTCGTCTCCAACCCGAGGTTGCTTGGCTCTGGTCGCCGTGAAAGCCGAGCGACCTCGGGTTCGCAGGGGGAGCGGGCCGGGGCCGGCGGCTAGGGTTTCGCCCGTGACCGACGACGTTCGCCCGATCATCTTCCTCGACGTGGACGGCACGCTGCTGCCGTTCGGCGGCCCCGGCATGCTGCCGGAGCCGCGGTCCGGACCGCCGGCTCCGGGTACGCCGCGCCCGGAGCTCGACCTGATCGACCCGGCTCTCGGCCCGCTCCTGCTCGGGCTCGGCTGCGACGTGGTGTGGGCGACGGCGTGGATGGGCGACGCGAACGTCGTCGTCGGGCCGCGGGCCGGGCTGCCCACGCTGCCGGTGGCCGACCTGCCCGGCTACGGACCACCGGACGCGCAGGGGCTGGGCTGGAAGACGCGGGCCCTGGTCCGCGAGGCGGCGGGCCGCCCGTTCGTGTGGGTCGACGACGACGTCAGCGACGCGGACCTGGAGTGGATCGAGCGCGAGCACCGCGGCCGGTCGCTCGTGCTGCGGGTGGAGTCGGCCGTCGGTCTGACCGCCGCGGGGGTCGGGGAGATCGCCGCGTGGCTGGGCGGCCTGCCCGACGCAACCTCTGGCGGCACCTCTGCGTAGTGGAGGGCATGAGGCAGGAGAACGCGGTGACCACGGACGACGGCGCGAGACCTGGACCGCTGAGCGTGCCGCGCGCCGTCAGGCGCGCAGCCCGTCCATCAACAGGTCCAGGAGGCGGCTGGCCAGGTCCCGCTGCCCGGGCGCGCCGGCCACGGTGAAGATGCCGACGAGGGCGGCCGCGATGTCCTCGGCGGGCACGTCGGTGCGCACCTCGCCGCGCTTCCGGCCCGCCTCCAGGAGGGTGTCGACGGCCCCGAGCAGCTCCGTCCGCGTCTCCGCGTGGGCGATCTCGCCCGCCTCGATCATCGCGAGCAGCGTGTCAAGCATCCCGTTCTTGGTCGCGATCCAGTCGCCGAACAGGTCCATCCACCGGCGCAGCGCCGTGGGCGGGTCGAACCGGCCGAGCAGGTCGTGGGCCCCGGTGGTCAGGCGTGAGACCTGGTCGCGGTAGACCATGTCGACCAGCGACTCGCGGGTGGGGAAGTGTCGGTAGAGCGTCGCGATGCCCACCCCGGCCTCGGCGGCGATCGCCCGCATCGACGGCTCTGCGGGGGCCGACGCGAACAGGCGGGTGGCCACGGCCAGCAGCTGGTCACGGTTGCGGGCCGCGTCGGCCCGGGGCCTACGGAGCTCGGGAGACGCCACGACGGATCACGCTCGCCGCATGCTGGGCTGGACCATGAGACGGATCGTAGTCCGCCGCGGCTCCTCCACGATCTGGCGCAGGCCGGCGGGCTACCCCTCGCTCCCACCCTGCGGTGACGTCGCGGAAGTCCCGCGCGCCGTGAGGTCGGCGAGGAAACGGTGGCACTGCTGGGCGCGCTCCGAGTCCTCGGCCATCACCTTCTCGAAGAACTCTGCGATCTCGTCGACGCCGGCGTTGCGAGCGTCGCGTACGTACTGACCGTAGTCGTGGCCAGCCTTGAGCGAGTGGTACTGCACAGAGATGAGGTCGAACGTGACGTCGTCGAATCCAGTCTCTCCGGTTGCCATGATCCATCCTCCAGGTGCCTGTCTCGGCGGCGTCCGTCGGGCGCCGCACGACGGGTGGGACGGCCCTCATCCGGACCGATCTCCACCATCGCAGGGTGACTCCCGCTCGCAACCCACCGCGCACGGCGCCCCGGCGAGCGCAAACGGATCATGTTCCGCTTGTGCTAGTGTGAGCGTTAGCGGAGCGTGATCCGCTTGCAGCGACCGAGGTGGAGGCTGGATGAGAAGCGAGACGAGCCGGGCGGTCCAGCTCGAGTCGTTCGACGGGCCCGCGGCCCTCGCCGTCCGCGAGGTGCCGCAACCCCATGCCGGGCCGGGGCAGGTCCGCGTCCGTGTCACCGCGGCCGGGCTGAACCCGATGGACTGGTACATGACCTCCGACGTCGACACAGCCGCACGCTTCGGCCTGAGCCTGCCGTGCGGGTTCGGCACGGACTACGCCGGGGTGGTCGACGAGGTGGGCGACGGCGTGCGCCGGTTCGCGGTCGGCGACCGGGTCTTCGGCGGCGCGCTGTCGCGCGCGCTGGCCGACCACGTCGTCGTCGACGAGGCCGGCGCCATCGCGGCGGGCGGCGAGGCGCACCCCACCCCCGACGGCCTCGACGAACGCACGGCCGCCACCCTGGCCATCGCGGGGCGGACGGCGGCAGCGGCGCTCGCGGCCGTCGACCCGGGGCCCGGTGACACCGTGCTCGTCGGCGGTGCGGGCGGCGGGGTCGGGGTCTTCGCCGTCCAGCTCGCGCGGCTCGCGGGTGCGCGCGTGATCGGCACGGGGTCGGCGTCGTCGGCCGACGCGCTGCGTGCCCTCGGCGCGGAGCCTGTGACCTATGGCGACGGCCTCGCCGACCGCGTCCGCGCGCTCGCTCCCACCGGGGTCAGCGCCGTGCTGGACCTGCACGGTACCGGCACGGTGCGGGTAGGGCGGGAGCTCGGCGTGCCCGACGCGCGCATCGCCACCATCGCCGCCAAGGTCGACGGCATCACGGCCGCGAACGGTGCGAGCACGTCCCCGGAGCGGCTCCAGGAGATCGCACGCCTCGTCGCGGCCGGCCGGCTGCGGGTGCCGATCGCCGCCCGGTTCCCGGTCGAGGAGATCCGGGCCGCGGTCGAGCTCCAGGCGGCGCGGCACGTGCATGGGAAGGTCGTGATCGAGCTCGTGCCGGGCGATCCGGACTGACGGGCTCCAGGCGCGGATGTCGGCGATGGCGAGGACTGCTACTGGATTCCGCAGGCTGCGTGCGTGGAGACCGAGCCGAACCTACGCTGACCCTGACCCGCACCGGGCCTGTCGGGAAGGATGCGCGATGCCGCCACGCACGAGGTACGTCACCGACGGGCGCCTGTCGGCCGGCCCGCCCGAGGAGTCCGCCGCCGAGGCGCTGCGGTTCGCGCAGGCCGGGCCGGGGAGGACGGCGGTGCTCCTCTACCCGGAGCCCACCGCGCAGGACGTCGAGGAGCTCGCCGAGGCCTGGGGCCTGCACCCGGTGCTCGCCGCGGACCTCCGGGACGGCGGTCAGCGACCCAAGATCGAACGCTACGGCGACGTGGTCTTCCTGGTGGCCCGGTCCGCCTGGTACGTGGACGAGACGGAGGACGTCCACTTCGCCGAGTTCCATCTCCTGCTGCGGCCCCAGGCCGTGGCGATCCTGTGCCAGGACGGCCGCTGGATCGACGGCGCCGACGCCTCGACCGCGGCGGACGTCGTCGACCGGGGCGACCACGCCCTGCTCGGCGACGAGAATCTCCTCGACCTCGGGCCGGAGGCCGTCGCCTACCGGCTGCTGGACGCCGTCGTCGACGGGTACGACCCGGTGCTGCAGGGGCTCGCCGAGGACAAGGACCAGATCGAGGCGCAGGTCTTCAGCGGCGACGCCGCTGCCACCGAGCGCATCTACCGGCTGAGTCACGAGGTCGTCGAGCTCCAGCACGCCACGACGTCGCTCGCCGACGTGCTCGACGGGCTGCGGCGGGGCTCCGCGCGCCACGGCATCGCGAAACCCCTGCGGAAGTACCTGCAGCACGTTGCCGACCACCTCACTCGCGCGGTCACCGAGGTGACCGAGCTGCGGGCCGCCCTGGGGCGGATCCTCGACGTCAACGCGACGCTGGTGGCGCAACGCCAGAACGAGGACATGAAGAAGATCTCCGGCTGGGCGGCCATCCTCTTCGCGCCCACGCTCATCGGCGCGATCTACGGCATGAACTTCGACCACATGCCCGAGCTGCACTGGACGTTCGGCTACCCGCTGGCGGTCGGGGCGATGGTCGTGTTCTCGGTGGTGCTGTGGGTGGTGTTCCGGCGCAGGGGGTGGATGTGAGCGGTGCCGGGTCGGTACGGCTAGCCGTAGACGTGCTCGCGGTGCCACCTGAGGTACTTCGTCGAGGGCGTGACCGTGGGCGGCGTCAGCACGATCTTCTGCCGCAGCCCTTCGCCCGTGAAGTACCGGGCGGTCGCGGGGACGTGGTCCGCGGCGGCCCGCAAGCGCGGTGACATGCTCACCGTCAGGTGGTCGCCCGCGGGGTCGAGCGTCATGAGTCCGGCGTCGAAGGCGGCGTCGTGCGTGGGGCAGGCCGCGATGCCGTTGGCGACGTCGATGCGCTCGCGGTCGTCGGAGTCCCGCCACGGCTTGATGTGCCCGGCACGCAGCAGCGTGGGCCGTTCGCCGTCGTCCAACGTGAAGCCGCAGAAGGCGCAGGCCGCGCCGTAGTTGCGCAGCACCTGGCTGGCGAAGGCGCTCTGGCCGATGCGCAGCATCTGCACGAATGCCCGCTCGGTGGTGCTGTCCGTCGTCGTGCCCTCGGGGACGAGGGCGGGCAGCTCCCGCTCGAGCACGGCCTGGAGGTCGTCCTCGCGCAGCTCGTCCTGGCCCAGCAGCACCATCGACCGCCGCTGTGCTCGATGCCCAGGAAGTCCGGCAGGCGGTCGGTGCCGATGCCGACGCTCCGGGCGCCGCCGAGGACGATGCGGTAGAGGTGGGCGAGCGTCTCGGGGGACGCCGAGAGCCGCTGTCCGAGCTCGATGTCCGTGGCTGCCCCACGGTCGCGGCCGGGCACCCCGGACAGGTTCTCGACCTTCGACGCGACGGCGTTCGGCTTGCGCCGGAACAGCCGGGCGAGCTCCGCGACCGGGTACGGGAACCTCCGGTCGCCGCCGCCCGCCCTGACGTTGGCGACGAGGCGGACGGTACCCGCCAGGAGCGTCTCGACAGGCAGGTGCTTGACCCGCTCGCGCCCCGACGTCAGGTCGGGACGGGTCAGGATCTCGAGCCACTGCCGCTCCGCCTCACCGAGGGTGAGGTCGAGGTAGGCGGACAGGCTCACGCGGCCAGCCTCCGTCAGGAGCGGGGACCCGTCAAGGCGTATTTTCCCTGGACCACGCTGCGTCACCCGTCGCACGATCGAACCCGTGCCCCCTGCCCCCATCCATCAGGACCCCCTCGCCTACCTCCTCGGCCTCGAGGGCGTCGCCCTCCTGCGGGCGTTCGCGGGGGAGCACGGCCAGGCCTTCACGCAGGCGCGCCTCGCAGAGGTCCGCAGCCTCCTCGACCGGGCGGACGAGATCGGCCCGGGTGTCGACGTCGACCCCATCTCGGTGCGTGACGGCTACGACGGCTGGTCCGCCACCTACGACGCCGAGGGCAACAGCTGCTTCCCACTGCGGGACGAGCTGCTGACCCCGCTGCTCGACCGCCTCCTGACGGGCCGGGTGCTCGACGCCGCGTGCGGCAGCGGCGCGGTGACGCGGCAGCTCGTGGACCGGGGGCACGACGTCGTCGGCGTGGACGGCTCCCCGGGCATGCTCGGACTGGCCCGCAGGGCGGTCCCGGAGGCCACGCTCCTGGAGGGCGACCTCGCGGCCCTGCCGCTGCCCGACGCCGATGTCGACCACGTGACCTGCACGCTGGCGCTGAGCCACGTGACCGACCTGCGGCCCTTCTTCGCCGAGGCGGCCCGCGTCATGCGTCCCGGCGGGCACCTGATCACGCTCGACGTACGCGGCTACTACCCTCGCTCGCCGCTCTTCCCGCTGGTCAAGCGGACGCCGGACGGCCGGGTCGGGTACATGCCCGGCGGCAGCCACGAGACGAGCGACTACCTGCGCGCGGCCCTGCCGCACGGGTTCGTGGTGCGGGCGTGCGAGGAGTTCTTCGCCTCGCCGTACGCCCCGCGCCCCGACGCGGAGCCCGCGCCGCTGACACCGGGCCCGCCGGACATCTGGGAGCTGGCGACCTGGGTGCCGGACGCGGCCGCCGCCGCTGACGCCGGCCGGTCCCAGGTGGTGGCCTGGGACTTCGAGCTGCGCCCCGACGTCTGAGGCGGCCGGGTCACACCCCGATCTGCACCCCGTCGACGTAGACCTCGACGTCGGTGCTCCGCTCGGGCCAGAAGCACACCAGACCGGCGACCCCGTGCGCCTCGCGCAGCGGCGCCTCGTACCCCCACACGGCGTCGTGCAGCGCGAGGTCGCCGACGCGGACGGACCAGTAGCGCGCGGTGCCCTTGTACGGGCAGTAGCTCACGGCGTCGGTGGGCGTGAGCAGGTCCATCCGCACGTCCGCACGGGGCAGGTAGTACCGCGCCGGCAGCCCGGTCTCGGTCAGCATCACCGGACGGCGCGACTCGGCCACCACCTCGCCGCGCACCACCACCCGCACGTGCCGGCTGGAGGCCAGCGTGTCCACCCGCACGTACGGGCTGCGGGCGTGGAAGTGGATCACCTCGTCCTCCTCGAACCAGGTGTCCATCGCGGACCAGGTCAGCGTGAACGCACCCCGCATGCCCTCCGTGGGCGCCTCGGGGTACCGCTGGGCGGCTCCGGGCAGCACGCGGTCGCCGAGCACGACGTCGTACACCTCGCTGCGCCCGAGCACGCGCGAGCGCTCCCCGAGCCCCGACCGGCGCAGCTCAGCCTTCAGGTCCCCGGCCCGGAAGAAGTACCGGGGCGCGTAGGAGTACTCCCACACCAGCAGCGGCACGGCGTCGGCGACCACCACGCCCTGGCTGAGGGCGCGGACCCGGGTCAGGCCGTGCTGCACGGTGCCGGCCGGGATCACGAACGGGTTGGTCACGATGTCGGGCACGGGGAAACCTCTCGTCGTCGGTCGCGCGGCGGCGTCCGCGCCGTCACGCGAGAGGCAACCTCGCAGGCCGCAGGGTTATTTCACCCGTCACGCAGGAACGTGTCGCCGGCGCGGTACACCGCTTCCTGCAGGTCGACGTCGTCGGCGACGGCCGGCAGCGGCGTCTCCCGGTCCCGCACGTGGTACTGCCCGGTCGCGCCGTCGAGCAGCGGGTCGGTGGCCAGGCGCAGGGCGGCGGCGGCGCCCTCGGCGGGGGTGAGCAGCGCCGCGCGGACGAGCCACCGGAACGGCCGCAGCCCGGCCGGGACCATGCCGTCCACCAGCTCCGTCGCGACGAGCCCCGGGTGGACGGCGTTGACCGTCACCCCGTCGGTACCCAGCCGCCGGGCGGCCGCACGGCCGGCCAGCACGGTGAGCAGCTTGGCGCGGGCGTACGCCTCGAACGGTACGAAGCCGTCCGCCGGGTTGACCCGCCGGAGGTCCGCGACGTCCTGCGCCGTCACCCGCGGCGGCCGTGCGGGGCCGGGGAACCGCACCTGACGCGCGTCGCGCACGCTGTCCGAGACGACGTCCACGACCCGCGCACTGCCGCGCCGCAACGGGGCGTCGAGCAGCCGTGTCATGCCGAAGGCGGCGAGGTGGTCCACGGCGACGTGGGCCTCCAGCCCGTCGACGGTGACACGGCGGTCCGCGTAGTGCGCGCCCGCGTTGTTCACCAGCACGTGCACCTCGGCGTGGCGGGCGGACACCGCCTCCGCGACGCGGTGCAGGCCCGCGAGCGAGGCGAGGTCGCCGGTCACCACCTCGATCGTGCCGGGTGCGCCCGCCCTCGCCGCCTCGGCCCGCACCGCGTCGATCCGCTCGGACCGGCGCGCGACGGCGACGACCAGCGCTCCCGCCCGGGCGAGCTCGGCGACGATCACGCGCCCCATGCCGCCCGAGGCGCCCGTGACCACGGCGGTCGTCCCGTCGAGGGCGGTCATCGCCGCACCCGCGGGTACCGGTGGACGAACCGCGGCCGCTCGGCCTCGTCGACGAGGAGCTCGGCGAGATCGGCCCGGGACACGGAGCTCCACAGGCGGACCGGCAGGTCGTCGCCGACGGTGTACCGGCCCCGGCCGGGCCGCCGTGAGAGGGCCGCCGGGCGCACGATCGTCCACCGCAGCCGTGAGGCCGCGACCCGCCGCTCCATGGCCTCCTTGTCCTTCATCTTCTCCGGTACGCCCGCCCAGACGGCGCGCGAGTACAGCGACCCGTCGCGGCTGTCGCCCGCGCCGTACGCGGACACGACGACCAGCCGGTCGACCCCACGTGCCTCCATCGCGGGGATCGTCGCGCGCATGGCGTCGGCGCACACGCTCTGCGGACGGCGGTCCGTGCCGCCCAGGGTGCTGATCACCGCGTCCACCCCGGTCAGGGCCCGCCCGAGCGGCGCAGCGTGACCCAGGTCGGGCCACACGGCCTCGCGCAGCGTGCCGGCCGGCGCGAACCCTCCCGCCCGGCGGACGACGGCGGTCACGGCGTGCCCGCGGGCCAGCGCGGACCGGACCACCAGCCGCCCGGTCTGTCCGGTGGCCCCGAGCACCAGCAGCCGCAGGGGCTGTGAGACATTCTGTTTCATAGTTGCCACGATGGCACCCCGTCCGCTGTGAGTCAATGTGTCTCACAGTGAGGCGAGGCGGCCTATGCTGGCGCCATGGACAGGTCCGATCCCCGGTACCTCCGGAGCCGCGCGTCGATCCTGGACGCCGCGCGCTCGCTGCTGCTGAGCGGCGGCCCGGGCGCGGTCACGCACGTGCAGGTGGCCACGCAGGCCGGCGTCGGGCGGGCGACCGTCTACCGCCACTGGCCGCGCGCGGAGGACCTGCTCGGCGACGTCATGGAGACCGTGCCGTTCCCGTTCTTCTCCGAGCCGCGCACGCCCACCCGGGAGTGGCTGCGCAGCACCGTCGCCGAGCTCGTCGACCAGCTCCAGCTCACCGAGGTGCGGGCCGTGGCCACCACGCTCGCGAGCGCCTCGGTGTGGGACGCGGCCATGGACCGACGCCGCGAGCGGTTCACCTCCGTGCTCCGGGACCGGGTCGCGAGCGCCCTGACCGAGGCGGCGGAGCGCGGCGAGGTCGAGCTGCGCGTCCCGGCGGACCAGGCTGCGGCCCTCGTCCTGGGCGCCGTGCACTACCGCGCGGTGCTGGAGCACGCGCGCGCGGACCCGGCCGTCGTCGACGCCGCCGTGGACGCCGTCGGGACCTGGTCCGCGTGAGGGCCCGGCGGGCCGGCTGTCCGTCCGACGCCGCGGGTGCGCGCTCCGCCGCCCTCGTCAGTCCTTGAAGGCGTCCTTCACGTTCTCGCCGGCCTTCTTGAGCGAGGCTTTGGTCTGGTCCGTCTCACCCTCCGCCTGCAGCTCCTCGTCGTCCGTGGCCCGGCCGGCGGTCTCCTTGAGCTTGCCCCCCGCGTCCTCGGCGGCGTTCTTGAACTTGTCGTCGATGCCCATGGTTCTCTCCGCTCGTCGCTCGGATGGTGCGTCTTCACCGTGACCCGAACGTGGCGCACTCGCCACCCGTCGCCGGGCCGCCTGAGCTACTCCCAGACGACGATCTCGAGATCGATCGTCGGGGCGGAGGCGTCCAGGTCGGGTACGTGAACCCGCGCGGTCCGGCCGGTGCTGGAGTCGAGACAGAGGAACTTGTCGAGGAGGCTCTCGGACTTCACGGAGTCCTCGATCTGCGTGCGCGCGGTGCAGTCGGCGAGGTCAGGCTCCTCGTCGAACACGGTGATGTTTTCGGCCTCGACCAGGCCCGAACCGAAACAGAGGTCACCGCTGAAGTCGTCGTTGGCGTCCCAGTCGGGCGCCTTGCTGTCCAGGTCGATGCAGGAGTAGTTGCTCAGGCGGATGGGTGCCTCCGTCTCCCGGGCGACTCCGGCCTCCGGCTCTGAGGAGTTCGCGACGGTGGAGGGCTCCGGAGCCTCGGTGAGCTGGTTCTCCAGCTCACGGTTGCGCTGCTCAAGCCGGCTCACCTTGTCCTCAAGAGCTTGCACGGTGTGCTGGAGGTCGGACGACCCGGGTTGGCCGGTGAGCCCGGGCGCCTCGAGGGCGCCGGAGAAGAGGCCGATCACCGCGGCCAGGACCGTACCGCTCGTGGCGATGAGCGCCACCACGATCGGTGTCTTCGAGTCGGAAGATCCCTCTGCCATGCCCCTGCCCCAGTCCCTCGTCGTGGAAGTCGCGGCACAGCGTAGTGGTTCACCCGCCCCCGCCGCTTGACCTGGCGTGATGCCCTCGGCCGGGGGTGCCCGTAGCCTGAAGGTCCGTCCAACGAGGAGGTCGTCGATGGCTGGTCTGTGGGGTCGCAAGTCCCGTGCCAAGAGTCTGAAGCGAGGCTTGTGGGGCAGCACCACGAAGGGACGGAGCAAGAACCTGGCCAAGGGGGTGTGGGGGAGCAGCAAGCGCAGCAAGAGCAGCAAGCGCGGTCTCTGGTGACCGGCGGGTCCCGCCGCTGAGATCTGGTGCCTTGTCGCCCAGATCTGGTGTCGGCGCCGAGATCTGGCAGCGCACAACGAGATCTCGGCGCAATCACCAGATCTCACGCGGGCACCACCAGATCTCGGCGCGGGCCGCGGGGCGGCCGGTCAGTCGCTGCTCAGCGTGCTGCCTCTGGCCTCCGCGCGTACTCCGCGAGCACCACCCCCGAGTCGAACGCCCGCGTGCCGGTGCGCTCCCAGCTCCGGGGTGCGTAGCCGCGCGGGCCGAACAGCGGGACGCCGCCCCCGAGCAGCACCGGGTTGATCTTCAGGGCGAGGCGGTCGATCTCGTCGGCGAGCGTCGCGGCCAGTGCGCCTCCGCCGCACAACCAGATGCTCTTGCCCTCCTCCTGCTTGAGGGCGCGCACGGTCTCCACGGGGTCGGCGTCCGTGAACCGCACCGCGTCGCTGCCCGACGGCGCCTCGTGCGTCCGCGTGAACACGACCTGCCGCAGGTGCTCGTACGGGCTGGCCAGATGGTGGTCCGGCAGGCCGACGGCGTACGTGTTCCAGCCCATGAGCACGGTGTCGAACGGGCCGTCGTCCACCTCGAGGCCGACCGCCTCGGCCAGCCGGGTGGGTGCCGTGCCGCGGTAGCGCGCCCAGACGGGGCCCATGTGATCGCCCTCGGCGAGGAAGGCGTCGAACTGGCCGTCCGGGCCGGCGATGAAACCGTCGAGGCTGACGGCGACGTAGTAGGTGAGCTCTCGCATCAGTCATCCAATCACTACAGGTGCAGTGGTTAGAAACTACAACACCTGTAGTGATCGGCGCTACCCTCGGTGCATGGCGAAGAACACCGCACGCCGCGGCGCCCTGGCCGACGCCGGCATCGCCGTGCTGGCCCGCGAGGGCGCCCGGGGCCTGACGCACCGCGCGATCGACGTCGAGGCCGGCGTGCCCACGGGCACGACGTCGAACTACTTCCGCAGCCGCGACGCCCTCGTCGCGGGACTCTTCGAGCGCATCGGCGAGCGCCTGGCCCCGTCCGAGGAGGACCTCGCGCTGCGGGCCGGGCAGCAGCCCGGCCGGGCGCTGTTCGCCGACTACCTGCGCGACATCGTGCGGCGCCTGAGCAGCGAGCCGGACGTGACCCGCGCCCTGTTCGAGCTGCGCCTGGACTCCGCGCGCCGGCCCGAGCTCACGGCGGTGCTCGCGCCGTGGCTGC
Source organism: Promicromonospora thailandica (assembly GCF_024171955.1). Lineage (GTDB taxonomy): Bacteria > Actinomycetota > Actinomycetes > Actinomycetales > Cellulomonadaceae > Promicromonospora > Promicromonospora thailandica. Next base: position 111,282 of record NZ_JAMTCS010000016.1, read on the forward strand.
GTGCGGAGTTCGACGCCGACGTCGCGTTCAACCGGTCGGCGGGGCTGCCGGGCGGACGCCTGGAGATCGCGCTGTTCCACTACGCGGTGGACGGGCTGCTGCTCGACCGGCTGACCACGCCGGTCGACCCGGACATCCCGGTCGACGACGTGATCGACGCGCTGGTGGCGGGTCTGCTGCCGCAGGAGTGACGCCCTTGCATCTCTCTGGTGGCGACTTCGGTGTGCTTCTGACCGACGTGAACCCATGAGGAGGCTCTGCGCCCGCCGGGGACCAGAGTCTTTCCACCGACCACCGATGAGTCCCGGCGCCACACCCGGTCGGACAGAGCACACCCACATCAGACGAGAGGACGCTCGATGCCCGAGCTCACCCCCGACAGCGCCCGCCGGGCGATCCTGGAGCACACGCGGCGGCTGGCCGGGTCGGCCGCCGCGGCCGGGCCGCAGGCTCCTGTGCCGACCGCGCCGGCCTGGACCGTCGCCGACCTCGTCGCCCACGTGGGCCAGACCCAGCACTGGACGGCCGAGATCATGGAGCGGCGCGTCACCGACTTCGCCGACCTGCCCACGCAGACGCCCGACGCCCCGGCCGACCCCGACCGATGGGCGCCGTGGCTCGAGGAGTCGGCGCAGCGGGTCGTGAGCGCCTTCGCCGACGACGCCCTCGCCGCGCCGGTGCTCAACGCCGCGGGAGACGACCGGCCGGGCGCGAGGTTCTGGCTCTTCAACGTGCTCAACGAGGCGGTCGTGCACGGGACGGACGGCGCCCGCGCGGCGGGGCGCGACGCCGCGGTGGAGCCCGACGTCGCGACCGCCCTGATCGGGCACCACCTGGCCATGCTGACCTCCCCGACCTGGTCGGTGGCGCGGCCCGAGTCGGCGGGAGCGATCCGTGGCACCGGTCAGACCCTGCAGTGGCAGTCCACCGACACGGCGGACGCCTGGTTCGTCGAGCGGCAGCGGGACGGCGCGACGTGGCGGCCCGGCACCGGACCCGCCGACGTGACGGTGACCGGCCCGGCCGCCGCCCTCCTGCTCACCCTGGTACGCCGGCTCCCGTTCGACGACGGCGGCACCGGCCTCCGCGTCGAGGGCGACGCCGCGCTGGTGCGGCACTGGCTCGACAACACCGCCCACGTCGCCGACTGACCGCTCAGCTCCAGGCGGTACCCAGTGCCGCCCACACCACGGGGGAGTGCGCCGGGTCGCCCGTGCGCTCCCACGCCTCGGCCTGCTCCCGCTGCCACGCCCCCAGCGCCGCCACGGGGTCGGCGGCCTCGTGCGCCGCGTCCACGGCCACGACGGCGCGCGCGAACGCCTCCGACCGCGTGCCGCTGCCCGTCAGCGCGTCCAGGCCCGCGTCCGTCGGCAGGGCCCAGCGGGCCGCCGTGACGTACTGCGCCCCGCGGGCCGTGAATGCCGCGACCAGGCCCGCCGGGTCCGCGTACGCGGTGTCGCCGCCCGACGCGCAGCCCACCAGCGCGACCCGCGACGGCGCCGCCCACCCGTCGAGCGCGACGTCGGCCGCCAGGAGAGGGCGGTGCACGCCGCTCACGAGCGGCGCACGCCCGCGCGCCTCCGGGCCGTCCGTGAGGTGCAGGCTCGTGCCCAGCGCGTACGTGCCGGCGCTCACGTGCCCCACGTAGAGGAAGCGGGCCGCGTCCGCGAGCAGCTCGCGCAGGCGCTCGCGGTCCAGGTGCGAGCGCACCGGGCCCTCGGCGGGCGTGCCCCGGAGCCGGTCGCCGAGGCCGGCCAGCATCGCCTCGACCAGCGGCTCGGACGTTCGCATGACCGGTTCGAGGCTCGCGACGGCACCCGGCACGACCGGGCTCACGGCGGCCACGACGGGCCCGCCCGGCCGGTGCGGCGCCGGCGTCCGGGTACGTGAGCCGCGCACGGACGCGGGCAGCAGCAGCGACACGTCGCAGCGGTGCACGAGGCGCTCGCCGTCGTCCACGCGCAGCGCCTCCCACGGCACGACGGCGAGCGCGGGCGACCCCTGCACGCGCAGGTGCGGGCGCCGGGCGCGGAAGTGCTCCAGCTCGGCCACCAGGGGCGCGGGGAACAGGGCGCCCGCGAGCGCCTCCGCCAGCCGCATCTCCTGGTCGACGTCGCCGAGCACGGCCCAGGAGCGGCGCAGCGCGTCGGGGACGGTCTCACCGTCGGCGGGTCGCGGGGCGGCGGCCCGGAGCGCGGCGAGCGCGGGGAGCGGCGGCTGGATCCCGGCGAGGCGGGGCCGGTCCAGGGCGTGCTCCCAGCGCCACGTGACCCAGAGCCCGCCGTCGGAGGTGTCGACGTACTTGACCTGCACGGTCGGCCGCCCGCCGGGCAGGTCGGCGATCTCGGCCAGATCGGGCGTGAGCAGGCTCACCACGCGTCCACCTCCTCGTCGGTCCGGGCCGTGATCCCGTAGCGTTCGGGCACCGCGTCGAGGGCCCAGCCGATCGGGGAGGCGGTGCCGGGCAGCGACCGTACCCGGGGCGGCACGGCGAGCAGGTCCCGGTCGTGGTCCGCGGCGGCGAGGGGTTCGGCGACGGCGCTCGCCGCGACGTGCTCCAGCAGGTCGAGGATCTCCTCCTCCCGGTGGGCGACGGTGAGCATCTGGAGCGCGGAGTCGACGATCCGGCCCGAGACCTCGCGGGCCCAGGTCTCGCGCAGCTCGCCGGCGGGCATGCCGAACCGGATCGCGTCGGCGGCCAGGGCGCACGGAACGGCGATGTCGATCGCCCGGTCGAGCACCCCGGGCGCCACGGCGAACGCCGACCCCGGTGTCTCGCCGAAGCGGTACACGGCGGCGTTCCAGGCCGCGACGGCGCGCCGCACGTCGACGCGCACGAGCTCGGCCGGGCCGGTCACCAGGGCGCGGGCCCGGTCGTGCGCCGCGAGGGCGTCGGCGCTGCGTCCGGCGTCGTCGAGCGCGAGGCCGAGCACGGTGTACGCCTCGGCCTCGCCGGCGGTGTCGCCGACGGCGCGGCACCGCTCCGCGGCCCGTTCCGCCTCGGCGACCGCTCCGGTCAGGTCGCCACGCAGCCGCATCGCCTCGGCGCGGACGGCGGCCACGGCGGCTGCCCGGCGCTCGTCGCCGACCTCCAGGAACTCCTGCTCGGCGTCGGCGAGGTGTCGCCCGGCGGCGTCGGCGTCGCCCTGCTCCAGCGCCAGGGACGCCGCGTGCCGGGCGCGCTCGGCCCGGCGCGTGGCGTCGAGCAGCTGGGTGGCGGCGATCGCCTCGGCGGCCTGGGCCTGCGGTCCGGCAGCCGCGCCGGCGAGGCGGCGCAGGAGCGCGAGCCGGTCGAGGCACAGGGACACGAGGCGCGGCTCGTGCTCGGCGGCGACGGCCAGGGCGGTGCGGGTCTCGCGCTCGGCGCCGTCGAGGTCACCGGCCTCCTGCAGGGCCGACCCGCGCCCCAGCCGCGCGTGCACCTGCCCCTCCCACCACATCGGGTGGCCGAGCGGGTCGGTGGTCGCGAGCGCGGCGTCGTAGTCCGCGAGTGCGGCCGCCCGGTCGCCGGCCACCAGGTGGAGGTCGGCGCGGGCCGTCAGCAGCAGCACGGTCTCGAACGCTACCCGCGGGTCGCGCAGCCGGGCGGCCCGCCGCACGGCCGTGAACCCGGCCGCGACGTGCTCGCGCGCCGCGGCGTGGTCGCCGCGGTCGGCGGCGGCCTGGGACAGCACGTGCCGCACGCGGGCGCGCAGGTACAGCGCGTCGGGGTGGGTGCCCAGGTACCACTTGCCGACCCGGGCGAGGATCGCCTCCGCGACGGGTGCGGCGGCCGCGTGGCCCCCGCGCTCGTACGCCTCGGCCATGACGCGGCCCAGCGTGTTCAGGTCGCGGCTCACGGCCCCACCTCCCGGGCGATCTCGACGAGCCGCCGGGCGTCCACGCCCGGCACGGCCGCGAACCCGGGTACCACCAGCCGGAACACCGGCCGGGACGTGAGCAGGGCCGGGGGCGCGGGCACCTCGCCCCACCAGGCGTCGCCCGCCCGGTGCAGCGGCACCGTCACGCCGTCGGCCACGGCGGTCAGGACGACGGGCTCCGGGTCACCGGCCACGGGTGCCGCGGGCACCGTGACCGCCACGGTCAGCGCGGCGCCGACCTGCCACGCGATCCGGCCCAGCGGGTCGGCGACGCCCTGCGGCACGGCTCCGGGGTCCACGCGGTCGTCGCCCGCCATCAGCACATCACCGGTGGCCGGCGTCCCGCCCGCCGCGAGCGCGAGGTCCTCCCGGCGCGGGGGCGCGTCCGGCGCCGTGCCCGCGAGCCCGTGGTCGTCGGCGACCTCCCGCACCCGCGCGGCCAGCGGGCCGACCGCCGCCTCCTCCAGCGGGCCCAGCCGGGCCTCGTGCGCCGCGAGCTCCCGCAGCGCACGCTCCACGGCCTCGTCGTCGTCGGTGATCCCGTCGAGCGCGGCCAGCGCCACGGCCCGGCGGGCGCACAGCACCCGGGGGTCGAGCGGGGCGACGTCCGCCACGCGCGAGGCGGGCCACCAGGCCGCGCGCCACGCGTCGAGGGCGACCCGCCGCATCGTGTCGCGCGGCGCGTCGAGCCAGCCCGCCGTCCGCGCGGCGTCCCACACGTCCTCGCCGCCCTCGCCCGTACCGAGGTCCCACCACAGCAGCGCGCCCGCACCCTCGAAGACGGCGGTGCGCCACGCGACGGGGCGGGTCACCGGGCACCGTCCTGGGCGAGCGCGGCCTTGACCCGGTCGCGCCGGTCGAGCACGACGGACCGCAGCACGCCGTCGAGCAGGTCCCACACGTCGGCGGCCGGCAGGTCCCGGCCGCGCAGCTCGCGTCCCTGCAGGCGCACCCAGAGCCGGCGCACGAACGCCGTGCGGGCGCCGTCGGCGGGCACGGAACCGTCCGGCAGCCGGAGCGCCTGCCGCACGAACGCCTCGCGCCGCCAGCGGCCCGCCAGCCGGCGGGCGGCGTCGGTGGCGCCGTCCAGGCGGGCCGCGACGGAGCCGGCAGTCATGACGGCGCGGCTCGCCTCGTCGGCGAGCTGCCACGGCCGGGCGCTGCGGCGCGCCTCCTCGTCCACGACCCGGCGCAGGCCCGCGGTCCCGGTGATCTCCAGGCCCGCGACCGCGCCGAAGAGCCGTTCGAGCACCGACCGGTCGAACGGCGGCGGCAGTGCGCTCTTCGACGCCGTCGTGCCGACCTCGGGCGGCGCGACGACGTCGTGCGCCGTCAGGCCCTCGTCCCGGGCGTGTCCCGGCGCCCGCAGCGCGGCACCGGCCGCCGACCCGTCGCCCGCCGCGACCAGGGCGGCGAGCTCGGCCTGCCCGCCGGTGGCGCAGGCGTCCAGCAGGGCGGCCACCCGCGCGGCGTCCGGGTGGCCGTGGGCGTCGGCCTCCGCCCACGCCGCCTCGATCTCGCGCCGCACCTCCTGCGCCACCGCCGGCAGGGTCAGGTAGGCGCGCAGGTCGGCCCCGGTGACGCGGTCGGCGTCGTGCACGTCGTCGACCTCCTTGCCCGCCACGTCCGCGGCGTCCGGCCCCGGGTGGCCGTGCCGGTGGGCCAGCTCGTAGGCGCGCTGGAAGTACAGGTCCTGCGGGTGTCCCGTGGTGATCCGCCGGGCGCGGCGCGCGCGCTTCATCAGCACGAACCAGGCGGCGGTGGCGACGAGGTCGGCGCGGGCCGCGAGCACCCGGTCGCGCAGCTCGCGGGCGGCGTCGTCGTCCAGCAGCGCGCGCCCGAGGTGCGGGTACCGCACGGGGCGCACGACGAGGGGGTCCACGATCAGCCGCGTGGTGCGCGCCAGGGGCAGCCCGGCCTCGTTGCTCAGGGGGGCGACGTCGTCGCCGAGCTCGCGCCAGGCCTCCGCGAGCACGCCCGCGCGTGCCCTGGTCTGCGCGATCACGTCCGCAACCCTACCGGCGTCCGCTCCCGCGGCACGGTGCGGGAACCTGTGACCGGGAGGGGTGCGGGCCGCCCTACGGTCTCCGCATGGCACAGCACCTGACCCCGAGCCGGACGGCGCTCACGATCGCGCGGATGCGCGACTTCGGTGCGCACCGCACCGCGTACCCCGTCAACCGGTCCCACGACCGGTCGCTGGGCATCATCTCGGTGCTGCTCGTGGCGGCACCGGTCCCGTTCGCCTGGACCGCGTACGCGTCCTCGCCGTGGGGCGGCGGGGGGAGCGTGGTCGGGATGATCCTTCCCGGGCTCGCGGCACTCGTGTTCCTCGTGGCGGCCGTGCTCATCGGCATCCCCGGCCTGCTGGGCCTGTTCAGCCACCCCTACGCGACCGTCCACCTCTTCGACCGCGGCGCCGTCGCGATCCGGGAGCGCGGCGGCAGCTGGTCGTGGCCGTACGAGAACGCGACGGTGCGGTACGTGCTGTGGCAGGAACCCTGGGAGGGCGAGCACCGGACCCGCCCGCAGGTCTGGATCACGTTCCGTGACGGCGAGGTCCTGTGCTTCGACGGGCTCTCCGCGGACGACCGCGCGGTGCTGCCCGCCCTGTCCGAGGCGCTCGGGGGGAGCAGGGAGCCCGAGGAGATCGGGGAGCTGCCCGCGCACAAGGCGCCTGCCCCGTTCTGAGCCGGCCGTCCTGAGCCAGCCGTCCTGAAGGAGGACCGACCGTGACCGAGCCGACCGCGCCCGAGCCGACCGACGAGTGGTACCCCCGGAGCGTCCGGGCCGAGGACCTGGGCCTGCCGCACGAGCCCCGGGTCAACCTGCGCGGTGTTCTGCTCACGCTCGGCGTGCTGGTGTCCGTGGGTCTGGTCGTCTTCGTGCTCCTCGGGCCGACCGGCGTGCTGCCGCGCGGCGACGTGTGGCCCCGCCCCGCGGTCGCCGTCGGCACCCTGGACGGGCACGACGTCGCGGTGCTCGCCTACGACCTGCCCGGCACCGACGCCGTGGTCGCCTACGACACGGTCACGGGGGAGCGGCTCTGGAAGCGGCCCGCCGAGTGGCAGGCACGGCCCCTGGCCGCGGGGACCGAGCACGCGATCGTCCGGGACGACCAGCAGCTGCGGATCCTCGACCTGCGCGACGGGTCGACGGTCGCCGAGGGCGCCGACGTCGCGGGCCTCGACCTGCCCCACGGCGAGCTGAACTGGTGGGAGGACGGGGACGCCGCTGACCCGCAGGAGGGAGTCGTCTACGTGTCGACGCACGACGGCTTCCCCGAGACGCGGCCCGACCTGGTGCGAGCCGTACCGTTCGACGGCACCGCCGCCGCACCGCTGACGCCAGGCCAGGCGGAGCGCTGGGGCTGCTACGTCGAGTCGGTCGACGCCGGGGCGCCGGCGGACGTCTCCGACCCGGCGGTCCTGGTGGACGACGCGACCGGCGTCGTCGTCCCGGACGTCTGCGCGCTCGAGTGGCCCCGGTCCGCGGACGGCGAGCTCGCCCCGGCCACCGGACTCGTCGCCACCGTGACGCCGGCGGACACCGGGCTGTCCCACCTGGTGCTCCGCGACGGGGACACCGAGGTGTACCGCCTCGACCAGGTCGATCACGTGGCCGTGGCACGCACCACGCCGTCGGGCGGCGCCGTGATCGTGGTGCAGGTGCGGGAGCCCGCGCTGTTCGGGCTCACGTCCCGCGCCCTCGGGGTCCTCGTGCTCGTCTCGCCCGAGGGCGTGGTGACGCAGACGCAGCTGTGAGCACCGGCGCGCGTCCCGTTCTGAACCGCCTCAGCGCCGGGTGCGGGCCATCCACTCCCAGATGCTCCGGCCGTGGTGGCGCGGGTCGTTGCGGGCCACGTAGATCCACGACCAGTGCCCCGGGTAGGTGTTGCCGTCCCGCGTCACGCCGTCGTACATGGTCATGATCGAGCCGTCGATGAGGCCGTGGGCGTGCAGCGTGTTGTCCTCGGGGTCGAGCGTGGTGTCGTCGGACGACGCCACGAGCCACGTGGGCGTCGTCATCGCGGCGAGCTCGGCGTCCGAGACGAAGTACGTGCCGGAGCCGTCCCGCGGGCCGATGCCGCAGCAGATCGGCGTGGACGTCGCGAACAGCCCGGGGTGCTCCGCGACCATCTTGAGCGACATGTACCCGCCGTTGGAGCAGCCGACCACGTGCACCCGGTCGGGGTCGATGCGGTGCGCCGCCGCGACCTCGCGGATCGCCTCCAGGACCAGCGGCGTGAACCCGTCGCCGTCCAGCATCCAGGCGGACGTCGCCTGCGGGGCCAGCACGTAGGCGCCGCCGAACAGCCGCTGCGCCTCGGGCGTGGCGAAGCCCAGCGCCCCGCGGTTGGCCCGCAGCGGCGTCTCGTTGTCGTAGTAGTCGTGGCCGCCGTCGAGCAGACCGCCCTCGCCGCCGCCGTGCAGCCAGACCACGAGCGCTGCGCCGCGCCGTCCGCCCCGCCGCGCGGGGGAGAACAGCCGGTAGTTCAGGCCTGAGGCCGTCACCTGCCGCGAGAACGCGTCGACCTCCGGGTCCGTCACCCGGCCCTCGCGGAACGCGTCGAGCACGACCGGCCCGCCCCGGCCCCGCAGGGGTCCGGTCTGCGTGATCGTGTGCTCGAGGTCGAGCACCACGTTGCGCCCGAACTGGCCCATGTACTGCAGGGTGTCCCCGCCGGGCACGCCCCACCCGTGCTCGAGCTCCAGGACGATCTCGCCGCGCCGCGTCCAGGACACGGCGGTGACCGTCCGGTCCTGCTCGTAGGCGACGTCGCCGCTGAGCGGGTTGGTCGCCCGCACGTGCACCGTGAACGTCGCGGTGCCGACCGACGACCGCTCCACCCGGTGCAGCGCCTGGCCGGACAGCACCACCGACGTCACCTGCTCGCCGCTGTCGAGCACCTCGGCCACCGGCGTCACCAGCACGGCGCCGGGACCGTGGCCCGCTGCGCTCGCCGTCGGCGCGCCCAGCAGGGCCGACGCGCCGACGGCGGCGCCCGAGGCGAGGAGGGAGCGGCGGGAGATCGGGGTGCTGCGCATGGCGGAACTCCTTCGTCCGGGGCCAGGACCGGCGCCACCGCCGGCCACGGGGGAGGCTATGACCGCACCCGGCGCACGTCAACGGGTCGGCGGGGGCCGCCGATGAGTTCTCGCGCGCCGGGGCGTCGGTCAGGTACTGCTCCGAGGAAAGGAACACCGTCATGGTCACCACGCTCCGCAGCTTCAGCGGCTTCTCGGTGGACGACGCCGCCACCGCCCTGCGCTTCTACCGGGACACGCTCGGGCTCCCCGCGCGGGAGAACGCCATGGGCGGCCTGGAGATCGACCTGACCGAGGGCTCCTCGGTGTTCGTCTACGCCAAGGGCGAGGCGCACCAGCCCGCGTCGTACACGGTCCTCAACCTCGTCGTGCCGGACATCGACGTCGCGGTCGGCGAGCTCGAGGCGGCGGGCGTGAGCCTGCTGCGGTACCCGGGGTTCGACCATGACGAGCGCGGCGTCGTGCGCAGCACCGACCCTGCTCAGGGGCCCACGATCGCCTGGTTCACCGACCCGGCGGGGAACGTCGTCGCGCTCATCGAGGACTGAGCGCCCCGCTCCGGGCGAGCGGGCGAAAACTCGTCGCGTGCCGTGGCCCCCACGGCGCCCGGGGAGCGCTACCGTACGGGTGCCGGCTCGCGGCAGACGTCGACGTCGATCCGAACGGAGCTCCAGTGGCACGTGGTACGACCAGCGCTCACCGCCGCACCCTCGCGGCGCTCGCCGCGACAGGCGTCGCCGCGACGGCCCTCGCCGGGTGCGGCGCCTCGCCCGGCGAGAACCTCGCCGCCGCGGCGGACGTCTCTCCCGAGGCGGTCACCGCGGCCCTGGAGGAGGGCGGTGACCTGCTGGTCTGGGCCTGGGAGCCGACGCTGGAGCAGGTCGTGACGAGCTTCGAGGCCGAGTACCCGAACGTGGACGTCGAGCTGGCGAACGTCGGCACGGGCAACGACCACTACGTGGTGCTGCAGAACGCGATCAGCGCGGGCTCGGGCGTGCCCGACGTGGCGCAGGTCGAGTACTACGCCCTGCCGCAGTTCTCCATCTCGGGGTCGCTGGCCGACCTCGCGCCGTTCGGCGCCTCGGGCCTGGACGGCACCTACTCGCCGGGCACCTGGAACGCGGTGACCGACGGCGACGCCGTGTACGGCCTGCCGATGGACTCCGGCCCCATGGCGCTGTTCTACAACGCGAAGACGTTCGAGGAGGCGGGGGCGAAGGTGCCCGCCACGTGGGACGAGTTCGTCGAGGCCGCGCGCGTGATCCACGCGCACGACAGCGAGACCCACATCCTGGCGGACAACGGCGACGCGGGCTTCGTCACGTCGATGATCTGGCAGGCCGGAGGCCACCCCTTCCGCGTGGACGGCACGAGCGTGACGGTGGACCTCGCCGACGAGGGCTCCACGCGCTTCGCCGCCATGTGGCAGCAGCTCGTCGACGAGCACCTCGTGGCCGACATCCCGCAGTGGTCGGACGAGTGGTTCCAGCGCCTGGGCGACGGGACGCTGGCCGCCCTGGTCACGGGCGCGTGGATGCCGGCCAACCTCGAGTCGGGTGCGGCCCCGGCCGCGGGCGACTGGCGCGTGGCCCCCATGCCGCAGTGGACCGCGGGCGTCAACGAGACCGCCGAGAACGGCGGCTCCTCCCTCGCCGTGACCGAGGCCAGCCGGAAGAAGGCGCTCGCGTACGGGTTCCTGCAGTACGCGAACGCCGGCCCCGGCGTGCAGGTGCGCCTCGACCACGGCAACTTCCCGGCGACGACGGCGGACCTCACCGACCCGGAGTTCCTCGCGGAGGAGCCCGAGTACTTCGGCGGGCAGAAGATCAACGAGGTGCTCTCGGCGTCGGCCACCGGCGTCGTCGAGGGCTGGCAGTACCTGCCCTACCAGGTCTACGCCAACAGCGTCTTCCCCGACACCGTGGGCCAGGCCTACACGCGGTCGACGTCGCTCGCGGACGGGCTGGTCGCCTGGGAGCAGGCGATGGTGACGTACGGCCGCAACCAGGGGTTCACGGTCGCCGAGTAGGAGGTGCCCGGGTCAGTCGTGCGTGGTGCTGGTGCCGCCGTCGCGGTGCGCGAGCGTGGCGAGCGCGTTCTTCCAGTGCCCCTCGGCCTCGGCCGCGTGCCGTTCGGTGTCGATGTTCTCCTGGGTCACGGTCACGCGCGTGCCGCCGTCGTCCGGCTCCAGGACGATCCGGATCTCGTGGTAGTTCTCCCGCACGTCGGCCAGGCCGCTCAGGGGCGAGAAGTGCGTGAAGTGCAGCAGCCGCGGCCGGTCGACGGCCAGCACCTCGCCCTTGTCCGCGAACACGCGCCCGAAGAAGTGCCCCTCGAACGTGACGGGGCTGCCCGGCCGGTAGTCCGTCTGGACGTTGGCGCCCAGCACCCAGCGCGCCCCCGGGTGGGTCAGCTCGGCCCAGACGCGGTCGGGCGGCTCGGCCACGTGCGTGGTCGCGGTGGCGGTGTGGCCAGGGGTGTCGGTGCTCATCGCTGCCCTCCGTCGTCGTCCTCGAACCGACCGTACCGTGCGCGCCGGGCCGGCGCCGTGGTGCCCTGGCGGGCTCAGCAGCGCGCCTGGTCGTGCCAGGTCATGGTGCTGCCCGCCAGGGCGGCGTCGGCCACGCGCGCCGCGAACGACGTGGTCAGCCCCGCCCGTGAGCTGTCGATCCACGCCTGCACGTGCTGGTGCCCGGCGGCCCGGTACTCCAGGGCCTGGAGCAGGCACTCGAGCTTGTCGGCGTCCTTGGCGCACCGTGCCTCCAGGGTCTGGCGCGCCTCGTACTCGGCCACGGCATTGGTGACCGTCCGCGCCGCGGCGTCCGGCAGGTGCGCCACCTGGTCGCGCGTGATCGCCTCGTTGCCCGCCGTCCGGGTGACGTAGGGCCGGGCCGTGTGCGGCAGGTCGGTGGTGCGGGTCTCCTGCGAGTCGTGCCACAGGCCCAGGTAGGCGGCGCGCGCCGGGTCGGCGCCCTCCTCGGCCGCGATCAGCGCGGCGAGCTGCGCCACGCGCAGGCTGTGCTCCGCCACCGACTCCGGGTCCCGCACGCCGGCCTGCCACCAGCCGGCGCGGCGCAGCCGCTTGAGCACACCCATCTCGTGGGCGAAGTCGGCGACGGCGGCGGCGGGATCAGTCATGGGCGAGACGCTACCGGGCATCAGCCCGCCGGGGGCTCGACGGCGAGCAGGCGGTCGTCGTCGGGCCCCGGGGTGCCGCGGCCGTCGGTGTTGTTGGTGAGGAACCACACCTCGCCGTCGGGCGCGGCGACCACGTCGCGGAGCCTGCCGAGCTCGCCCGCGTGGTGCTCGGTGGCGGAGCCGAGGTCGGCGACCGGCACGGACCGCAGCACGGTCCCGCGCAGGTTGGCCACGAAGATCGTCTCGCCGACGACGGCGATGCCGCTGGGGCTGGCCTCCGCCGGCGACCACTGCTGCACCGGGTCGGTGAAGCGGTCGTCGCCCGCGACACCCTCCACGTCCGGCCACCCGTAGTTGGCGCCCGGCGTGACGACGTTGAGCTCGTCCCACGTGTTCTGGCCGAACTCCGCGGCGTACATCGTGCCGTCGGCGCCCCAGGCGATGCCCTGCGGGTTGCGGTGCCCGTAGCTGTAGACGGGCGAGCCGGGGAACGGGTTGTCGTCCGGCACGTCGCCGTCCGGCGTCAGGCGCAGGATCTTGCCGGCGAGCGAGCCGCGGTCCTGGGCGGCGTCGGGGTCGCCCGCGTCGCCGGCCGTGGCGTACAGCATGCCGTCCGGCCCGAACGCGATCCGGCCGCCGTCGTGGTTGGCCGCGGCGGGTATCCCGTCGATGATCGTCTCGGCCGCGCCGAGGCCCAGCGACCCGGGCTCGCCGGTCACCTCGAACCGCTGGACCCGGTTGCCGTCCTGGCCCGTGGAGTAGGCGTAGAGCCGGTCCCGGTCGTCCACGGCGAGCCCCAGCAGACCCGACTCGCCGACGGCGCTGACGCCCTCGACGGTGCCGATCGCGCGCGTGCCGCCGTCGTCGAGCAGCTCGAGGATCTCGCCCGTGCCCCGCTGGCTGATCAGCGGCGTGCCCCCGAGGAAGGCGACCGACCAGGGCGCCTCCAGGCCGGTCGCGAGGACCCGGGGCGCGGACGCGTCGGCGGCGGCGCTCGCCGGTGCGGAGGGCTCCGGGTCCGGCCCGGCAGGCCCGGCCCCGCACCCGGCGAGCGTGACGGCGAGGACGGCGGCAGCGGCCGTGCCAGAACGGGGGATCATGCCCATGACGCTAATATGGCAGGATCTCGGACGGGCTGGGTACTGACACCCGCCCGGACCAGGCAGGGGGCGCAGCCACGATGACCGGACGCGAGGACCGCGGCGGGCGCGTGCGCGCGCTCCGGGGTGTCCTCGCCGCCCTGTCGGCGACCTTCGTCGCCCTGGCGTCCCACCTGGCGGCCGGCGGGCCGATGCCCGGCGTGCTCGGTGTCGTGGTTCCCCTGGCGCTCTCGCTGCCGCTCTGCGTCGCATGGGCCGGCCGGCGCCTGTCGCTGTTCGGGCTGTCCGCCTCGGTCGCTGCCAGCCAGCTGTTCTTCCACGTCCTGTTCCTGCTCGGCACGCCCGTGCGCGGGGCGGTGCCCGTCCCGTCGGGCCCGCACGCCCACCACGAGATGCCCGTCCCCGCCGCGCCGATGCCGGCCGGCATGGCCCACGCCGACACCACGATGTGGCTGTGGCACGGCCTCGCCGCGGCGGTCACCGTCGTCGTCCTGTACCGCGGCGAGCTGCTGCTGGTCCGCCTGCGCGAGCTCGCCGTGCGCACGGCCGCCTGGCTGCTGCGCGGCCGGGCCGTCGTCGACCGCCCCGCCCCGTTCGTCCGCCCCGCGCTGCCCGGCGTGGTCGCCGCCACCTTCCGGCCCCGCCCCCCGGGGCCGCAGCTCTCCCCGCTGCTCCGCAGGGGACCTCCCGCACGGCACGCGATCTGAGTCCGTGTCCCTGTGTGCCGACGTCGTCCCGCGACGTCGGAGGAGAGGTCCTGCCATGCCCCGAACCCGACCCGTCGTGGCCGGGCTGACGGTGGCCGTCGTCGCGCTGCTCGCGACGGCCGCACCCGCGTCCGCCCACGACAAGCTGGTCTCCAGCGACCCGGCGCCCGACCAGGCGCTCGACCAGGCACCCGAGACGGTGTCACTGACGTTCTCGGCCGACGTCCTGGACATGGGCGCCGCCGTCGTCGTGTCCGGGAGCGACGGCACCGACTGGGTGTCCGCCGCTCCCGCGATCGACGGGCCGACGGTCACCGCGGTGCTCGACGAGGGCATGCCGGAGGCGGCCTACGAGATCCGGTGGCGGGTGGTGTCCTCCGACGGGCACCCCATCACCGGGGTCGTGCCGTTCTCGGTGGGTGACGTCGGCGAGGTGGGTGAGGCCGGCGACCCGGTCGCCGTCCCGTCGGACCTCCCGGACGCACAGGAGAGCACGCAGACCCAGGTCGCGCAGGAGGACGGCACGCCCTGGCGCGCCGTCCTCGTCGGCGCGGGCGGAGCCGCCGTCGCGGTGGCCCTGCTCGTCGTCGTCCAGCTCATCCGCCGCCGCGGCACCGCGGACGGCACCGACTCTGCGTGAGAGGTACCCCTGTGCACACCCTTCAGAACATCCGCACCACCCGGCTCGCCGGGCTCCTCGCCGTCGCGACGCTGACCCTCGCGGGCTGCGGCGCCACGGCGGACGCCGCCCAGGACGACGCCGCGTCGCCGGCCGGTCAGGACGTGACCCTCGCCGACGGCTGGGTCAAGGCCGCCGACTCCGGCATGTCCGCCGCCTTCGGCGAGCTCACCAACGCGGGCTCCCGGGACGTCACCGTGGTCTCGGCGACCACCCCGGCGTCCACCGCGCTCGAGCTCCACGAGACCGTGGAGAACGAGACCGGGGAGATGGTCATGCGTGAGATCGACGGGGGCTTCGTGGTCCCCGCCGGCGACACGCTGACGCTCGAGCCCGGTGGCGACCACATCATGCTGATGGACCTCGTCGAACCCCTGGAGGCGGGCGACGAGGTCACCTTCACGCTCACCTTCTCCGACGACTCCACCTACGAGCTCACCGTGCCCGTCAAGGACTACTCGGGCGCCAACGAGAACTACGTGGGCGGGGACGAGGGCGACGGCGGCATGGAGATGCACGGCTGATGGCCCGCCCTGACCACGGTGCGCGCACCGCTCGGTCGGGGTCGACCCGGCGGCAGTTCCTCCTCGGAGGGGCTGTCGCCGGCGTCGGCGCCGCCGCGGCCGTCGGCGGCGACACCGCCCTGCGGGCCGCCGCGGGCGAGACGCCGCCCGAACCTCTGAACGGCGACCGGACCGTTCCCTTCCACGGGACCCACCAGGCCGGCGTGGCCACCGATGCCCAGGCCCACGGCCTGTTCGTCGCCCTCGACCTGCTGGACGGCACCGACCGCGCGGACCTGGTGCGCATGATGCGCATCCTGACCGACGACGCCGCCCGCCTCACCCAGGGGGAGCCGGCGCTCGCGGACTCCGAGCCCGAGCTGGCCGTGGCCCCGGCGCGGCTGACCGTGACCTTCGGGTTCGGCCCGGGGTTCGTGGAGCGGGCGCAGGGTCGCGGGCCCGACTGGCTGCGGCCCTTGCCCGCCTTCGGGATCGACCGGCTGGACCCGCAGTTCTGCGCCGGTGACCTGCTGCTCCAGATCGCCGCGGACGACCCGCTCACGGTGGCGCACGCCGCCCGGATGCTGCTCAAGGACACCCGCAGCTTCGCCGCGGTGCGCTGGAGCCAGCAGGGGTTCCGGCGGGCGCACGGCACCGAGCGGCCCGGCACCACCATGCGCAACCTGTTCGGCCAGGTGGACGGGACGTCGAACCCCGTGCCGGGGACGGCGGACTTCGACCGGGTCGTCTGGAGCGACGCCGGGTGGCTGTTCGGCGGCACCGGCATGGTCGTGCGCCGCATCGGTATGGACCTCGACACGTGGGACCGCCTGGACCGCGGCGGCCGGGAGCAGTCCGTGGGGCGGTACCTGGGCAACGGGGCGCCGCTCACGGGCCGGGAGGAGCACGACGAGCCGGACTTCGAGGCGACCACCGCCATCGGGTTTCCGGTCATCCCGGAGTTCTCCCACGTGCGCCGCGCCCGCGGGGAGCCGCACGAACGCATCTTCCGGCGGTCCTACAACTACGACGACCGTCCGGTGGGCGCGGCGATCTCCCGGTCCGGGCTGATCTTCGTGTCCTTCCAGGCGGACGTCGACCGGCAGTTCGTGCCGGTCCAGCGGCGCCTGGACCGGCTCGACCTGCTCAACGAGTGGACGATCCCGGTCGGCTCGGCGGTGTTCGCCGTGCCGCCGGGCTGCGCCGAGGGCGGGTTCGTGGGGGAGACCCTGCTCACCTGACGGCCGGGGCGCGCCGACCGTGCTCAGCAGGTCGGTGCGCTCCGGACGCGCGGCGTCCTAGGCTCGGCCCCATGACGGAGACGGTGGAGCGGCGGCTGACGCCGAAGGGCGAGGCGACGCGCAACCGCATCCTCGACGCGGCGATCGGCCTGATCGCGGCGCACGGGGTGGCCGGCACCAGCACCGAGCAGGTGCGCCAGGCGGCCGGGGTGAGCGGGTCGCAGCTCTACCACTACTTCACGACGAAGCAGGCGCTGATCAGGGCCGTCATCACGCGGCAGGCCGACGCCGGACCCGGCGCGCCCGCACCGGGCGCCCTCGACAGCCTCGACGCGCTCCAGGCCTGGGCCGACGCCGCGGTCGAGCGGCAGGAGGGGACCGGCGGGCGCTGCGACCTCAGCACCCTGGCCGCCGAGCTGAGCACCGGCGACGCGTCGTCGCGCGGCGAGATCAGCGCGGGGTACCTGCGCTGGCAGGGTGTGCTGCTCGAGGGCCTCGGCGCGATGCGGGACCGGGGCGTGCTGCGCCCCGACGCGGACCTCGACGAGCTCGCCCACGCGCTGCTCACGGCGCTGCAGGGCGGCTCGCTGCTGGCCCAGACCCTCGGCTCCGCCGAGCCGATGCGGGCGTCGATGCGCTCCGCGCTGGCGTACGTGCGGTCGTTCGCGGCGGAGCCCGGGGTCTGAGCCCGGGTTCGGGCCTGGGTTCGGGCCTGGGTTCGGGCCTGGGTTCGGGCCTGGGTTCGGGCCTGGTCAGCCGCCGGTGACGGCCCGCAGGGCCTTCGCGACGTCGTCGGGGTGCGTGAGGATCGTCTCGTGCGTGCCCGGCACCATCACCGGCTCGGCGCCGACTCGGGCGGCGAGCTCCGTGCCGGGCGCGGCGAGGGCCTGGTC
Organism: Promicromonospora thailandica; assembly: GCF_024171955.1. Taxonomy (GTDB): domain Bacteria; phylum Actinomycetota; class Actinomycetes; order Actinomycetales; family Cellulomonadaceae; genus Promicromonospora; species Promicromonospora thailandica. The sequence continues at coordinate 128,451 of NZ_JAMTCS010000016.1, forward strand.
CCGCTCGGCCAGCAGGTAGCTGAGCGGGACGCCGAGGCCGGTGAGGTCGACGTCGTCCAGGGCGTCGAGCATGTAGCCGCCGGGCTGCGGCACGAGCAGCCCGTGGACGAGCCGCTGGAGCGCCTCGGGCTCGCCCGGCATGAGGGACTCGCGGAACGCGGCGAGGTCCACACCGATCGTCCCGTCCGGTGAGGCCGCGATCGACGCGCGCAGGAACGCGCCGACGTCGGGGCCCATCGCGTCGGCCATCGACTCGCCCGCCCGCGGCACGAACGCGCTGACCATGGCGACGGCGCGCAGCCGCCCGCCCAGCCGACGCGCGGCGCCGGCGATCGGGATGCCGCCCCAGCTGTGGCCCACGAGCACCACGTCGGTCAGGTCGCGCCGTTCGACCTCGCCGACCAGGTGCTCGACGGCGTCCGCGAGCCGTAGACCTCGGGGATCGTCGCCGGCTGCGAGTCCCGGCATGGTCAGGGCGACGGCGCCGTGGCCGGCGCTCGCGACCCGCTGGGCCACGGGGTGCCAGGCCCAGCCGCCGTGCCAGGCGCCCGGCACGAACACGTACTGCATGGTGCTCCTTGCGTTGGATGGAGGAAACCTCTTCTCGCTGGAGTCGGACTCCAGCGAACGCGGGTTACGCTACACCGTGCCCACCACGTCATCGAAGCCCGCCGGCGGCGGCCGGCGCGCGGAGTACGCCGCCGCGACGCGGCGGGCCATCCACGACGCCGCCCGGAGCCTGTTCGTCACCAAGGGTTTCTTCGCCACCACGGTCGACGAGATCGCCGACGCCGCGCGCGTCGCGCCCGCCTCGGTGTACGCCGTCGCCGGTGGCAAACAAGGGCTGCTGGCCGCGATCATCGAGGCGCGGACCACGGCGTCCGACGTCGACGAGACCTTCGCCCGGATCGACGCCCAGGACGACGCCGACGAGCTGCTGCGGTTCATCACCCACGCCACGCGCGGCCGGTTCGAGGGTTCGCGGGACCTGATGCGGGTCGTCGTCGACACCGCCCCGCACGACGCCGGCGCCGCACAGGCTCTGCGCGTGGCGCACGCCAGCCTCCGCGAGGGGCTGCGCCGGACGGCGGAGCGGCTCGCCGGGCTGGGGGTGCTGCGCGACGGGCTCGACGTCGACGAGGCCACCGACATCCTCTGGTTCTACCTGTGCAACAGCGCGTACTTCACGCTGGTCGACGACAACGGCTGGTCGCTCGACAGGGCCGAGGCCTGGGCGTTCGATGCGCTGCGGGGGGCGCTGCTGCGCTAGGCGGGGTGTGGGTGTCGAGGTGGGCCTGGCTGGGTCCAGACGTTGCCGTCGGGGCGTCGGGGCGTCGGGGCGAGGGGGCGTCGCAGGGCCGGTGACCGCGCCAGGGCGACGTGTCGCGTCTGACGGGTGATCCGGCACCGCGTCCGAACTGTGCCGGTCATCGTGTGTCTGGTGGTCCCGTGTCTCGTCGCCTGCGTCGCCTGCGTCGCCTGCGTCGTCCGTGTCGTCCGTGTCGCCCGTGTCGTCGCGTGGTCGGGCGTCGCGTGTCCGCGCGCTCGCGCGGCCGCGCGGTCGCCCTGCGGGAGGTCGAGCTGTGCTGCGGGCGCACCCTCACCGACCTGGGTGGGCGCTTTCCTGGGCATCGAGAGGGCGCTTGGCTGCGGCTCCCGTCGAGGGGTCGGGCGGGCTGGCGCAGTGCGTTGCGACGTGTTCGGCAGGCGAGGCGGGGCAGGCGGAGGCCTCGGTTCTGCTGTGGGCTGATGTGGTCAATAGGCGCTCGGTTCGGCGTGCGGGTCGTACGTGTGTGCGATAGGTTGGTGGTATGACGCGATCGATCGAGGTGCCGGGACAGGCAGGCGGGGGGTCTGCTGGTGCTGTGCTGCGCCCGGTCGATGTGCGTGCGATGCGTGAAGCCCTGGCGGGGATGATCCTGCCGGGTACCACTGACACTGACGTCGAGGCTGCCCCGCCGGCTGATGTGCCGGCTGATGTGCCGGCTGATGTGCCGGCTGATGTGCCGGCTGATGTGCCGGCTGAGGTGCGGGCGGTGTGGGTGGATCTGTTGGGGGAGCTGGAGGCGGTCAAGAGCGCGGTGACCGCGGTGCAGGCGCGGTTGGTGGTGGTGTTGGAGGAGGCCACGGTCGCGCAGGAGGCGCGTGGGGGTGTGCCGCAGGCGCGTCGGGGTCGTGGTGTGCCGGGGCAGGTGGGTGCCGCGTTG
>NZ_JAMTCS010000017.1 GCF_024171955.1 Promicromonospora thailandica
CCTGCCGTCCTGGCTCACCCCTCGGCCTGCCTGCTACGCCGACACCGAGGACGGCGGCTACGTCGAAGACCCCGGACACGTCGAGATCCTCTCGATGCTCGCGGACCTGAACGCCACCGACAACACGTTCTTCGTGATCTACCCCGAGGACGAAGACATCGACTGGTCGATCTCGGTCCACACCCGCCCCGGAGCGTTCGGCGGCTACGAGATCGAGCACCGCGACCCCGCCACCGGCGAGCAAGCCACCACCGTCGAAGCCGACCACGCCACCATCGCCACCCACGTCCTGGACTGGCTCAGCCACCGCTGACCACTTCCGAAACACGCCCTAGAGCCGGCCTTCGGCACGGTCCAGAAGGACCTTCATAAGCCCTGCTACCGATGCCGCGCCGACGATCTGCCCGGACTCGATCAGTCCCGGGACCTCGGCGAGCGGGATCCACCGGATCTCCTCCGCCTCGTTGATATCGGGGGCAGCACCTGTGTCATGCCCGCCGCGGGCGAGGTAGATGATGTTGGGCTGGTCCACGGTGCCGACCATCGGCTGGAAGCGCAGGTACTCGCGGACCTCGCGAGGTCGCCACCCGGTCTCTTCCTCGGCCTCGCGGAAAGCAGCGGCCTGGGGTCCCTCGTTCGGGTCGAGGTAGCCACCAGGCAGCTCCCAGACCCAGGAGTCGATGATGAACCGGTGCCGCCACATCATCAGGACCCGGTCCTGGTCGTCCAGCATCAAGACCATGATCGCGGCCGGGACCCGGAGCACCCACTGCTCGAACTCCACGCCGTCGGGCAGACGCACGCTGGCGATGCTCACGTTCGCCCGACGGGTGTCATCCACCAGTCGCTCGCCCAGGATCTCCCATTGCGTCGGCCTGCTCGGCGTCACGGCGGCCTGTGCGGAAACCGCTGGGGTCGGCGTGCTGGGCGTCGAGTTGCTCGGCTGAGTGCTCACGCTCGGCAGCGTACGGCCTGCTCGTACGGAACCGCCACGGGCGGGAACCCTCATCGGCGTACGCCAGCCGTCGTTTACTCAGCGGTGTACTCCGAAGCAGGCAGTTGTCTGCTGACAACGGCTGACGCGCCGCTCCTACCAGCGAACACCCCGCCCCGGCCAGAGTTTCGGCAAAGAGCACGACACCCCGACACCTGCCGAGGACGCACCGTGAGCACTACACCCCTCAAGCCCCAGACGTTTGCTCGCTCTTCGATGCTCGTCGCATGCGATATCGACGGAACACTCCTGGAACGAGGCGGGAAGATCCCGGCGGAGACCGTGACGGCTCTGGATCTGGTGCGTGCGGCCGGACACGAGGTGGTGCTGGCGACTGGTCGGTCGTTGGTCGGATTGCTCCCCGTTGCGACAAGGCTCGGCCTGACCGAAGGATTCGCTGTCTGCTCCAACGGGGCTATGACCGTTCGCCTGGAGCGCGGTGCGGCCTCGGGCTACTCAGTTCACGAAGCCCGACGCTTCGATCCGAGCGCACTGATCGACCGGGTCCTTGGTCTAGTGCCCGGTGCGTACGTCGGGGTGGAAGAGATCGGCTGGGGCTGGCGAGTGAACGCCCTGTTCGAGCGAGGGCTGCTCAACGGGGAACAGAAGCAGGTACCTGTCGCTGACTTGTGCGCGGTGCCGGCAACCCGCGTCGCTCTACATGGTCCTGGTATCGCACAGCATGCCCAGGCCTTGGCCGAGTCCGGTGTGACGGTGACGCCGGCGGGCGCCGACTGGCTGGATGTCACCGCGCCGGAAACCAACAAAGCCTCAGCGCTCGAGCGACTGCGAGTGCACAGGAATATCCGCCCCGACGCCACGGTGGCCGTGGGGGACGGTGTCAACGACATCGACATGCTCGCCTGGGCCGATCGAGGTGTCGCGATGGGGCACGCACCAGAGGTTGTCCGGGCCGCGGCACGCGAGATCACCGGCACGATCGGTCAGCGCGGAGCAGTGGCTGTTCTGCGCTCACTACTACCGCTCAATGTCGAGACGGCCACGCTGTCGCGGCTCGCGGGCCAGCTTGCCATGGCGGTACACACTGCGTCGGGCCCGACGACATTGCGCGTCTGGCACGAGCACCACTCAGAGATAGCGCGTTGCGACACCTGGACTCTTCGCGACGGCGTACGGGAGCGGCATGGTCCGATCCCCTCCGGCTCGGGCGCAACGATGCGCGCGCTCGAACTCGCCGCTCGTGAAGCCGGTCTCGAATATCCACGAGGTGACATCGGCCGACGCCGCGCGCACTGGCGCAGCGTGCACGACGGCCGAGGCCGGGCCGGGTTTGAGCTGCCCCTGTACATGCGGCTGGATGCTCTTACTCGGACGGCCGGACAACCCGGACCCAACCCCGAGCGGCCGCCTGCGAACTCCCATTGACCAATGTGTTGCACACTGCCAACAGTCCGGGGATGATCGCCATGCACAAAGAAGTCCGTAAAGCAGTCGACGAGGCACGACGGGCCGGCTTCACCGTGCGCGAGCTGAGCGGCCATACCTGGGGTCATATCGAGTGCTCGTGCGGAGCACACGTCAAGGTGTTCTCCACCGGCCGCAACCCCGAGAACGGCGCACGGCTGATCCGCAGATTCGTCGAACAGCACAGGAAGCACGTGTGATGACCGAATACGAGTTCTCCCTAGTTCTGGAACGCGATCCCGACGACGCCCAGACCGAAGCCATCGCGGGCAACGTGCCGTCCGTGACGGGCCTGGAGGGCGGCGGACCCGTCCCACTGGCACACGTGGTCATCGACGCGGCGAACTTCGCGACAGCAGTCAACTCGACCGTGCAGCAGATCGAAGCTTGCGGCGCGCTCGTCGTGGGGCTGCAGACCGACGACCTGATCTCGATCAAGGAGATCGCCACCCGCACAGGCCGCAGCCGCGAGTCTGCGCGCCTGCTTGCGACCGGGAAGCGTGGCCCGGGAGGATTCCCCTCCCCCGTCTCCCCTGAGCCATGGAGCCTGTACTCCTGGACCGAGGTTGGAGGTTGGTTCTCCGAACACTTCCCGGAGCAGGACTTCGACCTGGACCGGCAGGCCACCGCCGCCGATCACTTCCTGCGTGGAAGGCACATCATCCGCAAGGAGCCGAACGCGGACGCCTGGGCGCAACTCTTATCCATCTGAGCAGGACGAAGCCGTGCAAGCACCACCCGACTTCTTGGAGCCGACCATCAACACGATCGCCCCGGATCTGTGGCTGACCCACGACGACATCGGCCTCGGCCCGCTCCGCGCCGACCTGGCCGAGACCTACTGGCGCTGGGAGAACTCGCTACCGGTCATGGCCGGCTACGCCCGCCAGACCCCCGAGTCCCTCACTGAACGCACCGCCGGGCTTGAAGCCCAGCTCGAAGGCAGCGCCGACCAGACCCGGTTCACCATCTACCGCCACCACGACGACGCCTGGACACCGGTCGGGATGACGTCCCTGCTCATCGACGACCGCTACCGCACCGCCGAGTTCTTCATCTACATCGGCGAACCCGACCACCGCGGGCGCGGCACCGGCACGATCGCTACCACGATGGTGCTGGACTGGGCCTTCCACGTCACCGCGCTGCGCTGCGTCTATCTTGAGGTCCTGGCGAACAACACCGCCGCCATCCGCGCCTACGAGAAGGCCGGATTCCGCACCGTCGGTACCCGACGCCGCACCGGCTCATGGCTCGGCCAACCCGCAGACGAGCTCATCATGGACGCCGTCCCTGAGGAGTACAGCGGACCGCGACTCGTCGAAGCCGCCGTCCTCGGTACCCCGCGAGCCCATCCATGACGGGTACCTCTCGGGACGCTCTGAGCGCAGTCCTACCGACATTCGGATTGCGGGTCCGTTGGGATGACCTGGAGCTCCGCCTGCCCGACGACATCGAGCTACTCGCACTCGCCGGCCTCGCCGCCGATGGTGTGCACAACCCCGAGGTCGCCCCGTTCTCCTGGCCATGGACCCGGGGCACCCACGAAGAGGTCAAGCGGAATGTCCTCGCTCACCAGTGGAAGAACCGGGGCCGGACCGCCGCCGACGACTGGGCACTGTCGCTTGCCGTGTTCCGCGACGGCGCGATCGTCGGGGAGCAACAGATCTCCGCGAAGTACTTCCGGGTCACCCGCTCGGGACTCACCGGCTCCTGGCTCGGGCTTCGACACCATGGCCAGGGCATCGGCACCCGGATGCGACTCATGGTGCTACACCTCGCCTTCGAAGGGCTCGACGCAGCAGAGATGATCAGCGAGGCGTACGACGACAATCCCGCCTCGAACGCGGTGTCCCGCCGTCTGGGATACATGGCGAACGGGTCGCGGGTCACCGCCCGCGAAGGACAGTCGGTCATCGAGCACAGCTACCGCTTGACCCGAGAGCTGTGGGACGCCCGCCCGGACGACCTGCGTGCCGAGATCGCAATCGAGGGAGGCTCGTCGGTCCGCCAGCTGTTCGGAATCGATCAACCGAAGCGATCGACTTACAGGGGGAATGCATGATCCAGAGCGATGCGCAGACCGACATCGAGGCCGACCCGACGTTGAGTCCCGAGGCCTTGCGTGAGCGGATGATCGCTGAGCTCATCGACTCGGGTGTGCTCTCGGACCCGAAGATTGAGGCAGCGTTCCGTGCAGTAGCGCGCGAGGTGTTCGCACCCACTGGCACCCCGGCAGACCTGCCATACGGGATCCACAATGCCTTGCAGACGCGGTTCGCCGACGACGGCAAGGCGCTGTCCTCGCTGTCCGCACCAACGATGCACGCGGGCAACCTGGCCCAGGCCCATGTCGAGGACGGCCAGCGCGTGCTGGAGATCGGGTCCGGCGGCCCGAACGCGGCAATGCTTGCCCACCTCGTCGGACCCACCGGCCAGGTGGTGAGTGTCGATATCGACGCAGGAGTCACCGCCCGTACACGCACCGGGCTCGCACAGCTCGGCCTCACCGACCGGGTCGAGGTCATCACCGCCGACGCCGCCGAACCCCTCGGGCGCGGTGTGTTCGATCGGATCATGGTCACCGTCTCCCCCTGGTCCCTCCCGGACACCTGGATCGAGCAGCTCGCGCCCGACGGGATCCTGGTCGTCCCCCTCCAGGTCGCCCCAGGGCTCCAGCGCATCATCGGCTTCCGCAAGAAAGACGGGCGGCTCGTCTCGGAGTCAACCGTGCCGGGCGGGTTCGTGCCGCTGCAGGGCGCGGAACTGTTCAACCCCGCCTCTGCCCAGCTGACAGGACCGTCAGGCAAGCCGGTCACGTTCACGTTCCCCGGCATCGGGATCCCTGAGCGGTTCGGAGTGTCAGACGACGTACTGGCGTCCGACCCGACCGAGGCCTGGTCCGGCGTGATCTACAAGAACCGCACCATCTGGCTCGACCTGCTCACCTACCTCCTGGTCCAGCCAGGCGCCTTCGCGATGGAAGCCGAGGACCCGGCGGACCGCGGCTCAAACATGTCGTTCTACCCGGCCCGGGTCGACGGGGCGTCGTTCGCGGCCTTGCACCGCCGCCCCGCCTCAGAGACCACGGTTGAAGTCGGCGCGATCGGCAAGGGCCCCGACGCGGCACCGCTCACCCGACGGCTCGCCGACACGATCGCCCGCTACGGCGCCGAATACCGCGGCGCCGAACCGCTGTTCCAGTGGTGGCCGACCGGCACCGAGCTCGAAGAGGTCCCGCCGCACGTGGCGCATCTGCCACGCGCGCACGGCACGCTGACCATCAGCTGGCCTGTGACGGGATGCCATATGTAGTCGCCCCGGGATGGGCGGGTAACGCGCCCTTCGCGCCCTTCAGAAGCGGAGCTCGGAGATCGCAGACAGGTCGATGCCGTACCTGCCGTAGACCTTGATCGTGTTCTCCCCGGTGAGGTCATCAGCACCGTAGCCGAGCACGCCGGCGATACGGATTACTTCCTCGGCTGACCCGGCTTCGATCTCCAGGTAAGTGGGAATCCGCGGCCAGCTGTCTATCTCGATCTCGGCGCCGTCGAGAAGGAAGCTCACCCGCTTGTTCTCCTGGTACGACTTCGCGGTGAAACCGAGTATCCCGAGCAGCACGTTGGTCTCCTCGAAGCTGTTGACGACGACCTCGGTCTCATGGGTGCCGTCGATCGCGTCGCTCTTGATCTCCTTGACCGTGAGCGTCGTTTCCTTGCCGGTGTCCCGCAGCCGGATCCACTTGGACATGTCGCCGGGCACGATGTCGTAGACATACCGGCGCATGAGCTTTTCGCCCAGTTTCTGCCCGCCCTTGTCGAGGATCGTCCGCTCGACGGCGGCTGGGTCGATGTCGAGGATCTTGCCCTCGTGCTCGATCGGCACAACAGGTCCTTTCGGTTGGTGTTCTGTGTCAGCCAGCGGCGCTGGCGGTCAACTCGCGGTACTCGGCATCCCGCAACGCCAGGATCTCCTCGCGGAGACCACTGGACAGGAACTCGTCGACGGGCTGGCACAGGTCCATGCGCTGGATGCAGACGCCTACCTGGTACTGACCGTCGCGATCGTAGTAAAGCCGGACGCCGTAGAAGCCCTCCTCGCAGTCGGTGTCGTTGTTGAACTTGCACCCGGCACACGTCTCGGGCAGGCGGACCCGTCTGATCTGCTTGAAGTACACGCGACGCCCGTCAGGCAGCCTGTACGAGGTGCGCGAACCGGAGACACCCGCGGTGACGTAGTTCGCCTCGGGAACAGCACCACGCTCGGCCAGGACTCGCTCGATCGCGTCCACCGAGGCGGACCCGTGGTCGAGCGAGTTGAGCAGGCGGACGGTCAGGTGCGGCGAGTACTCGTCGAGCAGCCGGTGCACGCGAGGCGCGTGGCTGTCGTCCAGGACGACGATGTTCGCGCTGGCCTTGACTCCGCGATCCGCACAGACGCTGATCGAGCGGTGGAGCTCCTTGATCTTCCGTTCAGCGAGCTTGGGGTTCCGGTACTTCGCGTGCTGGACCTCGGCGAGCTCGTTCGCGGTCGTCCCGAAGATCGAAAAGTTGACCCGATCAAGCCCAGCCTCCGCACAGTCCGACAGGACGTTGCCGCCGTTCTCCCCGTTGGAGGTCATGCCGACCTGGTAGCCGGCACCGGTGGCGATCTTGGTCAGTCGCGCGACGTCCCGGTGCAACGTCGGCTCGCCGCCGGTCAGGTGCACCTCGGTCAGCTCGAGCGCATCGCGCAGGTCCGCGAGCACCCGACCGAATCGCTCGTCGGCGGGAATCGGGGCGGGCAAGAACCTCGCGCCGTTGGTCGCGGCGTAGATCGACATGCGTCCGCTCGGTCCGCCGATCGTGAAGGTGCCGGCCGAACGGCCTCGGTTGTCCGCTGCGACCGGAGTGCCTTCGTTGTGGCAGAACGTGCAGGTCAGTCCGCAGGTGTCGCCAACCTTGACCCGCAGTGTCGTGTCGGGCTCGACATACGTGGGGATTCCGGGCACGGGCATGTGACTGTCCCTTCGTCGTGCATGGCTGATCACGCAGGGCCACGACATAGGCGGCGTGTGTGTCGCCGAGCGGCTCAGTGGTCGGACGGTTCAGTCCGTCTGCGTGTAACCAGCCTCACGGCGTCACCACTGGTTGGGGAACGACCGCCCGCGGCACCGTGCCCGAACGTCTGCTGTACCCACCGGCTTGCCCCCTGGCCCGGATCATCCAGTTGCGAGGGCCATCTGCATGTCTGCGTGACGGATGTGCTCAAGTTCGGGCACCATTGCCGAACCGGTGCTGAACTGCTGCCGAAGGTCGGAGGTGGGGGCCTGTCTTGAGGTCTGATGTGGGGGAACGATGACAGGCAGTGTGCACCGGTGGACCGGTCGAGAGACCAAGCAGCTTCGGCAGGCGCTTCGTATGACGCAGCGCCTGTTCGCCGAGCATCTGGGCGTCAGCGACCGAGTGGTCGCCAAGTGGGAGTCAGGGGGCACTGACTACGTTCCGCGGCCCGAGACACAGGCTCTTCTGGACACGGCGCTCGCTCGTGCTTCCGACGAACAGAGCGGGCGCTTTCACAGCCTGACGGCGCCAGGCGGCAAGCGCCTAGGTCGTGTCAGGGACGCCGCGGCCGACGCCATCCGGGTCGACTCGCACAAGTTCATGCCGGTCTTCGTCGGGCACTACCTCGCCGCCAGGCTCATGAAACGAGTCGGGCTCGAGGCGCCCGAGGCTCTTCTGGACACAGGATTCGCGCCCATCGATCACCCTGATGCCGACCAGTGCTCGCTCTATGTGCATCCCTGTGGAGTGGCCCTGTTCCACATCGTCCAGCCGCGCGAGCCCGAGACGCTCTCGGAGCTCGCCGAATGGCGGTACCGCACCTATGCGACAGACCCACCATGGGCCGCGCAGGTACTGGCGGATCTGCTCGGCGCCAACGGCCACACCGACCTGAGGCCGGAGTATGTGCTGTCCGCGTATTGGCTCCACGACTGCCCGTGGGACGACGCCCAGTACGAAACTGCTCTGCAGCTCATGGCGACACCGTCGCCGCTGGTCGATCGCAGCGACCCGAACGAGGTGAGGGTGCTCGGCGCAGAGACCGAGACGACGCTGTTGTCGTCGGGCTTCGCTCATCCGGCGGTCACGTCCATCGGAGTGCACGGAATCGCGGCAGGCTTCGTCGGATGGTCTGGGGTCTCCTATCACCCGCTGGCACTCGAGCGTGCGCTGACGATCGACGAACTCGTCGAGACCGAGGTACTCGCGCAGCTCATCTGGTGCTACTCGGCGCACATACAGAGATCCGTGGAGACCGGCCGTGACCCCGACGTCCCCGACCAATACGGCTGGCGCTTTCTGCGCGCAGCTCACTCGCGCCTGACTTCCGCCCGACCGCTGGAGACAGCCCAGCACCGCCTGATGAGAGAGGCCATCGTGAACACCAGTGGACTGACCGACATCCTGCTCGGTGCCCAAGCAGCCCTTCGAGAAGACCAGCGGTGACGAGCGTGACCAGCACCCAGCTCCGCAACCCTGCTCTCGTCGTCGTGGACGTACAGAACGGCTTCGTCAATCGGCACAGCAAGCACGTTGTCCCGGCCATCGCCGACCTCATCACAGCCTGGACGAGCCTGAAGCTTCCGGTGGTGTTCACCCGCTACCTCAACCAGCCGGGGAGCGCGTACGAAAAGTACTTCTCTTGGTCGCGCCTGATGGAATCGCCCGAGATCGACCTCGCACCTGAGATCCAGCCGCTCGCTGCCGGGCATCCTGTGATCGACAAGCTCGGGTACACCTTGTTCAGCGACGAGGGAGCAGCTCTGGTCAGTGACCAAGGCTGGAACGACCTGGTGTTCTGCGGGATCGCGACTGAGAGCTGCGTGCTGAAGTCTGCGGCCGACGCCTTTGAGCGCGGGTACGGGCCATGGGTCGTGACCGACGCCTGCGCCAGCGACGCAGGAACCGAGACCCACGAGGCCGGGCTCGCCGTCACTCGCCGCCTGATCGGACGGCGCCAGCTCGTCACCACCTCGACGCTGCTCGAATCGCTCGCGCCAACTCAAGCCGACCGATGACGTCAGAAACGGACCTGGTCATCATCGGCGGCGGACCCGCCGGATGCGCCGCAGCCGTCATGGCGGCAAGTGTCGGACTCACCAGCACCATCATCGAACCCAGGGCGCGTCTCGGCGGCGCTCTGTGGCGCATCGCCACCATCGACAACGCCCTCGGTGGGCACAGGACCGGTCCAGACCTCGCCGCAGCGGTACTCGCCGATGTCGAGCGCGCCGCGCCCGACATCGTGCACGCCGCGGTAACGCGCATCGACGCAACCGACCACTCGGTCAGCGTGACACTTGCCAGCGGGCGTCAGATCAAGGGGAAGCACGCCATCGTCGCAACCGGCGTCGCCCCCATCCAGCCGCACGACGCACCATGGATCATGGCAACCACCCCCATGAGGCTGTCTCCGCTGTGGGACGCCGATGCCGCTGGCGCCGTCGGCCAGACCTGGCTTGTCCTGGGTGCCGACCGCCCGCTCGGCACTTTTCTGCGCGCCAACCCGGCGCTCGATGTCAAGTTGCTGGTCCCGCACCCACCGTCAGATTCCTACAAGACCGATGAAGTCGCCGACGACCCACGGGTCACCTTGATCCCCGTGGACGCGCTGATGGTCGATGACGACCTTGTCGCACAGCCGGGCAACCTGCGGGGTGATCAGACATTCACCAATATCGGTGTCGCACCCGTGGCCATCCACGGACTCGTCCACGATGCGGACGGTTACTGCCCCATCGAGGGCCAGCACCCACGAGTGCACATCGCTGGCGACCTGCGCTCGTCACGCGGGCAACGTGTCCAGACCGCGATGGGGTCCGGCGCCGAGGCTGCGCTGAGTGCTTACTACGCAGGGCGAAGCTGATGGATGCGCTGCCCGCGGGACTCACATTTCAGTGTGGGCTGATCGAGCTGCGGTGTGCTCATCGCACCATGCGGATCAGCGCGAAGCCGAGGCTGTCGGTAAGCCCCGCGCCGTCCGGTGTGAACCCGTGCTTCTCGTAGAACCTACGGGCGCGCGGGTTCGCACCAGCCACCCAGAGTTCGGCGGACCGGTTGGACGGCAGAACGGTGTCGAGGAGGAGCCCGCCGATCCCGGTCCCGTGGTACTCACCGAGCACGTAGAGCGACCACAGCTCATCGTCCCGGACAGGCGGAGGAACGCCCTGCGTCGTCCGCGTCGGACCAGCCTTGGCGAAGCCCACCACCTGTTCGTCGACGACGGCGACCGAGGGGTGCCCGGCGTCGACGTCGGACAGCCGTTCGTGCCACCGCTGCGCGCGGCGCTCGACCGTGTCGGTCTCCCAGTGCTCGACCGGGAGCAGGCCGGAATAGGTCTGCACCCAGGAGGTGTGGTGCACGACGGCGATCGCCTCGGCGTCATCGGGGACCGCGGGCCGCACCAGTGGCTCGCTCATCGGCCCACGATGACACCTGACGCTCCCTGGCCGCGAGGCATTTGCGGCAGCCTCAGCACGTCGAGGCCAATCCGACTGTCCAGCACCGGCGTCCTCGCCTCGGGAACGTCCACGCCCTGACGCGGGGCGCTGCGCTCTTCCTGAGGTTCCTTCGGACCAGTACAGCGGTGGCTCCGTAGCCGAGAGAATGCCGTGGCGTCCCTCGGAGGACCGCCGATACGGTCGCGCTCATGCTCGAAATCCCGCAACGGCAGGTACGTGCTGTGTTCGACGACGCCACGATCGTCGTCTACCAGGCCTACCCACCCGCGATCGCTGACGCCGCCCTGGCAGCCGGGACGTTCGTGCCACCGTTCAAGCGCGAGCGGATGACCTGGATCAAGCCGTCGTTCCTCTGGATGATGTATCGCTCCGGCTGGGCGACCAAGCCCGGTCAGGAGCGCGTCTTGGCCGTCCGAATCACCCGCGCTGGGTTCGAGGAGGCGCTGGCGACTTCATGCCTGTCGCACTTCGACCGGTCGGTGTACGACGACGCCGCGGCCTGGACCACGCGCAAGCGCCAGTCCGAGGTGCGAGTGCAGTGGGACCCCGAGCGGACGTCGTCCGGCGGCCCCTTGCCGCACCGGTCGCTACAGGTCGGGCTCAGCGGCAGCGCCGTCAGCGCGTACATCGACGAGTGGATCGTCGGGATCGACGACGTCAATGAGCAGGTCCGCCATCTGCGCGACCTGCTGCGCTCCGATCCGGACGCTGTCGCCGCCATGCTTCCGCCGGAGGGCGCCTACCCACTTCCCGACGACGTCGCCCAGGTCATCGGTGCAACACCCACGCCGGTTGCGACCCGATGAAGCTGGCCGGGATGGCCTGAAGCACGCTGGCGGCCGACGTCGCCGTGGGCGGGCGGAAGTTCCGTGTGGTGCGCCCAGCTCCGCCGCCGCAGCACGCCCCGCTGTACAGACGAGTAGGTGGCGGGCGATGCGCACCGGCGCACACCGCCCGGGAAATGCAGCAGACCAGGATGCCGATCTCAAGCGACTGTGCCGCGAAGCAGGCCTCACGACGAGAAATAGGTGCGCGCCCCTGACCAGGGCACACGCTCCGCACACCAACAGGTGTGCGCTCCTTGGGTGTGCGGAAAGTGCGCGCACGATCTGCATGATCGCGCCCATGAACACGAAGCCGAACACTCCCCCGAAAGATCCCACGTCGCACGGCGACCCGAGCAATTCGTGCGGCCCGCGACCACCAGACACCGCGGCCAAACTGCACGAGTTGGGGGACATGGACGACCCACACATCGACCTGCGTGAACGCCATGTCCCCCAACCGCCTGGACTGCAGAATGCGCGCCCAGGGGGACGTCGCGTGGTACCTCGACGGGTACAGGTGCAAGTCACGGTGCAGGACATGGACGCCACCGATCGCATGACGCCGCCCGGCCCGCTCGGCCAGCCGGCAGAGCCACGCGGATTCACTTCACCAGAAGGCCTGCGCCAGCTCTTGCTTCGACTGCATGGCGCGGGCCCCGACGTCTGGGCCACCGATCCGGAGGCAGAGGCCCTGCTTGAGCACTGCGCCCGCCGGTTCGGTGCGCTGGCCCGCCGGTACCGGCAGACTCCGCACGACGCCGCGGTAGCCGCGTTCGAGGTGCTGCGTGCCGCCGCGACCGCGCGTGCCGTGGATCCGTGGGCGGTGGTGACCAGAGCGGTGGAACTGACCGTGCAGGCGAACGAGCGCGCCGACGCCCTGCTGTGCTCCACCGGCAAGGCCCGGCGCCTGATGTCCGGCGAGCACCATGACGTGGTCCGGTTCGGCGAGCGCGATGACGGCGACCGCTCGTGGGCAGACCACCTCGATGCGATCTCTGGTGCTCGGCGCCGGGCGTCCGCCGACGCTTCCGCCGGCCCGAGTCCAGTCAACGGTGTCACTCCCGGGGAGGTTCCGGTGGCCGTGACGAACGTCGTCGAGCTGCTCGTCGCGCTCGGCTGGCCCCGAGCCGTCGCCACGAACGGCCTGGACTACATCTGCTCCCGCTTGGTCGAGGCCGGCAACCCAGCCACCGCATTCGAGTACCTGCGGCGTGACCTGACGCCATTGACCCTGCTGGACATCCCGCACCGCTCGTGGACCGCCCTGTGCCGCATCGTCCTGGGACCCGATGATGGCCTCGGGCAGATCTCCGGTCTCCTGCGCCGTGTCCTGTCCGGCGAACCAATCGCCACTCTGCTGACGGATCAGAAGCTCGTCGGTCAGGTCGTCCGTTTCTCACCGTCAGGACACAGAGCCATCGTGCCCGCGACAGATCGATCGGCCATGACACGGACGGTGCGCAATGCCTGACGAAGCCGACGCCCTCGCCGGAGCGCTCACCGTGACCGTTGACTCGATCATCGTCGGGGCACGCCATCGCAAGGACGCTGGCGACCTTGATTCGCTCGCCGCGTCGATCGACCAGCTCGGGCTGCTGCAGCCCATCACCGTCACACCGGACCGGGTGCTGGTGTGCGGGTGGCGGCGTCTGGAGGCCGTCAAGCGCCTGGGTTGGAAGTCGATCAAGGTCTGGGTGCGCTCCGGGATCTCCGACCCGGTCACTGCTCTGCTGGCAGAACGCGACGAGAACACCCAACGGAAGGACTACACCCCGCTGGAGAAGGAAGCTCTCTACCGCGAGATCAAGGAACTACTCCGCGAAGATGCCGAGCGCCGGCAGGCCGAGACGCGGTTCGGCGGGGCGCGGCGGAATGAGAACAAGAAGACAGCCACGGTCGATGCCAGCGGTGGAGTCCACCGGACCTCACCGGGACAGCCTGAGGACAAGACAGATGCCACGCACGACCGGTCTGGACGGGGCAAAGTCCGGGAGCAGGCAGCGCTGATCGTCACCGGCAGCAAGTCGCAGAACACGCTCGAACGCCTCAGCATGCTCGTCGACCTCACTCGCGACGTCGCCCGGCCCGGCCACATCCGGAACCTCGCCACTGAGGCCCTGGCTCGGATCCAGGACGGGAACCCGGTATACCCCGAGTACGAGGCCGTACGGGCAGCTCTCGCCGCCACCGATCCGGACCAGCAGACTATCGAGCCTGTGACCGCCGACGACGTTCAGGAACTCCTGGCCACGGTCAGGAAGAACGATTACCGCCCGCACCCCTCGAACAACGACGCGGGTAAGTTCGAAGGCCGCGAGAACGATCACCCCGGCAGCAGGTTGCGGACCGCACCGGCCAGTCTTCGCCAGTGGGCCTCGATCTGGCCTGGCCTCAAAGGCTGGACCACCCAGTACGACCCCACGGTGATCGCCGCAAACGCCTCCGACACGGACTGGACCACCTTTAGCGAGGTCCTCGCGGAGACCAACGCGTTCGCCCGACGCGCGGAAGCCGTACGGAACGCAAACCAGGTGTTGCCCGACGCCGGCGTCCAGACGCTTTTCGACGCCACCGACGGCACGACGGACAGACCAGGGTGACTACGGTGCCATGGGCCAACCATGGCAGTGGAATTGATCCGACTCGGGCCACCACGGCAACTGAAAGCTGCGGGCATCGAGGACGCACGGACCTCTTCCATACGGTGGCACCCACCGACACGTGGGGTATTTGCGATTCCCGCCTTAGGAAGTACGGCCGTTCCGGCTACGCTTCGCGTGAGCCCTGCGAGCGATTTTTCGCGCGCCCGTGGCGTTCATTCGCCAACGCGCGAAACTCACGCTGACTCCAAACCGAGTGGCTACACTAGCATCACTGACATTGTCATACGCGAGGCGGAGAGCGGCCTCGGTCGGCAAGAGCAACTCACCGCTAAGTTCAGCAGCCTCGTCCTCGTGGTCCTTATTCATGACACGACAGCGACCAGCATCTGTAAGAGTGGCCGAGAACGGATGCTCCAGGACAACGTGCGAAATCTCATGGCTCGCAGTGGAGACGCGCCGTTCGGGAGCGTGCAAGTCATTCTCTACAATGAAGACACTGCCGTCAACACACGGAACCAGGGCTCCTGAAAAAACATCCGGCCTGCTCACCGCAAAGTGTTCCATCGCCTCGGGCGTGCACTCCGCCTCCGAAAGCTGGATCACGTCAACGCCGTAAAGATCAGCCAGTTCGTACGGGTCGAATCTATCATGAGCAGTAAGGTCAACTTCGCGGCGTAGTTCTAGAGCTAGCGCTTTCAGTTGCGCCTTATTCAATCTCGCTCTCCTCGTTTTGCCGATGCACGCCTCAGAGTTGCCTGAATAACTTCCTGAAGGTACTCGATATCTTCTTTATTGAGATCCTTCCGCGCTCGAAGCAATGGGGCGAGTTCGGCCATCAGTTCCGGCTGGCGAGCAGCCGCATGTTCATCCATCAGGAAGCGCTCCGCTGGGATACCCAACCATCGGACCAACGTCATAAAGCCCTCAGCATCGGGCTTATACCCATTGCGGAGCCGGGACAACAAGGATGGCGTTACACCAATCTCGCCAGCAAGTTGCCGCCAGGAGAGCGCTCTCTCGATCCGCACCTGATCGAGAGCGTCTTGGAGAGCAGGTGTGTTGATGCGCGTCTTGGCCATGCATCCTCCGATCAGAGTCAGAGGTCGTGATCTTACCACTGATGCACCGGTTTCGACCCACCGGTTGCATCTCGACACACAGCCTGCCTACTATCGGATCAGTGGTTCGATATCGGATCACAAGAGCCAAGGAGGAATCCATGCCCGTCCCCATCGGAACCACCGCACGTACCGGACAGACCTGCCCGGAGAGCGGCGTCTGGGAAGTCGTCACCGCCCCCTCGACGACGGCACCCATCGCAAAGGGGAACACCATGCCGCCGTACAACGGCGGTGCTGTCACCTGGAGGCTTATCCAGAAGGCCTGAACCCGTACACGCAGGACCGAGCACATTCGGAGCCTCCGAGAGCACTCAGCGCTATCGACCGTGATCCGGCCCGTACGGGCCGGATCACGGTCGATTTCGTTCAACCGGGCGACGGTCAGACCTCGATCCTGCACTGCATCGCCCGACCCAGGGTGCCTCGACGGCTGACCCGTTTACCGGTCTACGTCGGCCTACCAAGGCGCCAGTGCTGCCAACTCCAACATGAGATGCACACCCAACCCGGCCCCCACCCGAACAGAGGTGCTGCTACCCGACGACGAGTCCCCTCACGCAGGCAAAGCCGGGGGTTCCTTCTCACCTATTCCACAAAGCCGGAACTTGAGAGGAGCCATCATGCCGCGCACCAACCCGACGCCTGCGCACCCCACCCACCTGGTGCCGCTCTCCGCCGCCGCCGAGCACTTTCACGTGTCCGTCAAGACGCTGCGTCGCCGAATCGCAGATGGCACTATCGCGGGCTACCGAGTAGGCCGGCTCATCCGGGTCGACCTCGACGAACTTACACAGAACCTTGTGGTCGCGATCCCGACGTCACGTTCCGTGTGATCCCGGATCGATGGTGGCAGCGCGCACATTGCGACCACGGCGGCTGGACCTCCTCGCGAGGGAAGTCCAGCCACTCACGCATCAAGCAGCCCGGTCCTCGGACTTTGCACGCTCCATCTCCACCCGGATCTCTTCCCCTGCCGTCACACTCATCCGCGCCGCGAGCTCGATGTCGCGGGCGATCGTCGCCTTCTGGTACCGCAGCACCACCGTCACGTCGGAGTGCCCGCCACGCCGCATGAGCTCGGCGAGCGTTGCCCCTTCCTGCGCGATCCGGGTCAGCCCCGTGTGCCTGAGGTCATGGAACCGATATCCGTCCGGAAGTCCCGACACTGCGCCCCGAGCGGCCGCCCAGATGCCGTTCCAGCGCGACGCCGACAGGTACTGGTTACCCCGTACAGCACCCGGCACCACGGGCGCCATCCGTCCCCGCCCCACGTGCTCGTCAAGGTGCTCGCGCAACCGCTCGATCATGAGCGGAGGCACGGCCATGGACCGGCGCCCGCTGTCCGACTTCGGATCGGTGAGCTTGCCCGTGCTCCCGTTCTTCTGCCGTCGCACATGCAGGATCGCCGCGGTCCTGTCGCTGTTCCAGACGATGTCGTGCCGCTGCAGCCCCAGCACCTCCCCGCGCCGCAGCTGGCACCACGCAGCGAACAGCACGGCGATCCTCCAGGGCTGCGGCACGGCACCGTAGAGCAGGTCGACCTGAGTCGGCGTCGCGACGTCGTCCTCAGGAGTGTGCGCGTCGTCGTGCCGCACCGACTTTCGGGTCGGCGTCGGCACGTCCGGCATCTTCGCGAGCAGCCCATCACGCGCCGCCGCCCGCAGAATCATCTTCAACACGTCGACGGCGTCGCCCGCGATGCCGTTGTGCTTGGCGTCCTCCTTGAGCACCGACGGCATGGCGACGAGCTTGATCACGAGGGCACGCACCTGCTCAGTGTCGATCTCTCGCACCTTCACGTCCCCGAGCGGTGTCATGAGGTAGTTGCGCACCCGCCCTCGGTACGCGAGCACGGTGCCCGGCCGGCGGAGCTTGCCGCCCTTGCCGGGCTCGGTCGTAATGCGCTCCAGCCACCGCTCGGCGTACTCGCGGAAGGTCACGTCCCGCGCGGCTACGGCCTCAGCGGCGGCCCGACGCCGTCGGACAGCCTCGCCGGGCGGAAGCCACTCCCCTCGGCTGATCGCGGCGTGCACCCCGTTGAGCCACGCACGCGCGTCACCCTTGGTGAGAAAGGTCAGTGGCTTGTCGTCCTCGGTCCGCGCCGAGTACACCTTGTCGTCCGGACCCACATATCGTGCCTGCCAGCGCTTCGAGGGCAGCTTGCGCAGCCTGCCCCATGCCTCTCGCTTTTGCGGCCGTACCTCGGTCTTTGTGCCCATCGTCGGTTCCTTCCTGGTCGTGTCGGCGTGCCTCCTGCGTGCCTCTCAGGGAGGCAATTCGGGGCTCCTCACGTCCATAGGTGTCCACGACGCCCCAGGACGCAAAGAGGCCCGGATCCGCGGAATTCCGCAGATCCGGGCCTCTGACCAGGTTCGACTCCCGAGAAACCGGGAGACCGGTCTCAGAAGTTGATCATGTGCCCAGCAATCCCATGGATCGACTCCTGCAGCGCCTCCGACAGCGTCGGGTGGGTGTGCACGTTCCGCGCCATCTCGTCGGCCGTCAGATCCCACTTCTGCGCCAGCGTCAGCTCCGGCAGCAGCTCCGAGACGTCCGGCCCGATCATGTGCGCGCCCAGGATCTCGTTGTACTTGGCGTCCGCCACGAGCTTCACGAAGCCGGTCGGGTCGCCCAGGCCGTGCGCCTTGCCGTTGGCCATGAACGGGAAGGTGGCGACCTTGACGTCGTAGCCCTCGTCCTTGGCCTGCTGCTCGGTGAGGCCGAACGAGCCGATCTGCGGCGAGCAGAAGGTCGCGCGCGGCATCATGCGGTAGTCGCCCAGGGTCTGGGTCTCGGCCCCGCCGATGGTCTCGGCGGCGACGACGCCCTGCGCCTCCGCGACGTGCGCCAGCATGAGCTTGGCCGTGACGTCGCCGATGGCGTAGATGTGCGGCACGTTGGTGCGCATGTAGTCGTCGATGTCGATGGCGCCGCGGTCGGTGAGCTGCACGCCCGTGTTCTCGAGGCCGAAGCCGCTCACGTTGGGCGCGAAGCCGACGGCCATGAGCACCTTGTCGACCACGAGCTCGCCCGGCTTGTCGTCCTTGACGCCCTTGTAGGAGACGGTCACCGAGGAGCCGTCGTCCTTCACGGTCTGGACCGCGGTCGAGGTCAGCACCTTGATGCCGAGCTTCTTGTACTGCTTGGCGATCTCCTTGGAGACGTCCGCGTCCTCGTTCGGCAGGGCACGGTCGAGGAACTCGATGATCGTGACGTCCACGCCGTAGTTCTTCAGCACGTAGCCGAACTCCATGCCGATGGCGCCGGCGCCGACGATGGCGATCGACTTCGGCAGGTCGCGCGTGAGGATCTGCTTCTCGTAGGTGACCACGTTCTCCGACAGCTCGACGCCGGGCAGCAGGCGCACCTGCGAGCCGGTCGCGATGATCGCGTTGTCGAACGTCACGGTCTCGGTGCCGCCCTTGTTGAGGGCCACCTCGATCGTGTTCGCGTCGCGGAAGGTGCCGCGGCCGTCGTACTCGGTGATCTTGTTCTTCTTCATGAGGAAGTGCACGCCCTTGACGCGCCCGTCGGCCACGGTGCGCGACCGGTCGAAGGCCTTCCCGAAGTCGAACGTGACGTCCCCGGACATGCCGAAGAAGTCCTTCTGGTGGTTGAAGATGTGGGCCAGCTCCGCGTTGCGCAGGAGAGCCTTCGAGGGGATGCAGCCCACGTTCAGGCACACACCACCCCAGTACTTCTCCTCGATGATCGCGACGGACTTACCGAGCTGGGCAGCGCGGATGGCGGCGACGTAGCCACCGGGTCCCGCGCCGAGGAGAACGACGTCGTAGTGGGAAGCCATGGTCCAAGGGTATTAGGGCGCGCCAACCCCGGTGACGTGACGTCGGTCTCGTTGCGTGGACACGCGGGAACGCACGTCAACGCACGCTGTCGACGCCCTTGTTGGCCAGCGCGTCGGCCCGCTCGTTGCCCGGGTCGCCCGCGTGTCCCTTGACCCAGACCCAGCTCACCTGGTGCCGCGCCACCTCGGCGTCGAGCTCCTGCCAGAGGTCCACGTTCTTGACGGGCTGCTTGGACGCCGTCTTCCAGCCGTTGCGCTTCCAGCCGGCGATCCAGCTCTTCATGCCGTTCATGACGTACGACGAGTCGACGTGGATGATCACCGTGCTGGGCCGCGTGAGCGCGCGCAGCGCCTCGACGACGGCGGTCAGCTCCATGCGGTTGTTCGTGGTGACCTTCTCGCCGCCGAACAGCTCCTTCTCGTGCCCGCCGAACCGCAGCAGCGCACCCCAGCCGCCCAGCCCGGGGTTGCCCTTGCAGGCGCCGTCGGTCCACATCTCGACGGTGCCCTTGAGGGGTTCCGGCATGTCGCCGGTGCTGGCCTGCACGGTGCTGCTCTCGGTCACGGGCTCACCCTAACCGCGATGATGCTCCTATCCGCTGTCAAGCGGTCAGGAGCCAGTTGCGGTAGGCGGTGGCGAGGTCGTCGTTGCGGGTCTTGCCGAGCTCGAGGCGGGAGATGACGGCGGGCCAGACGCCGAAGTGGTCGGCGACGGTCTGCAGGGAGAGGCCCTTGCTGTGGCGTAGCGGCCGTAGGTCGTCGATCTCGGGGACGGGCTCGGGATGGACCAAGAGGTGCCAGACCTCGCGGGCGATGGCTCGTCGCAGGCACCGCAGGATGTCCTTGGTGCTCTTGCCGGTTGCTCGGAGTTTGGTCACGTAGGCCCGGGTGGTCGGGTCGTGGGACCAGCGCACCAGGGCGATCTGGTGCAGGGCGCAGTTGGCTTGCCGGTCTCCGCCGCGGTTGAGGCGGTGGCGGTTGGTGCGTCCGGAGGAGGCGGGGATGGGTGCGGTGCCGGTCAGCGCGGCGAACGCGGCCTCAGAACGCAGCCGTTCGGGGTTGTCGCCGGCGGTGACCAGGAGTGCTGCGCAGGTGACGGTCCCGAGGCCGTATGCGGCTGCCGGGGCTGGGGCGGTCTGCTTGTTCAGGATGTCGAGGTCGGTGTCGAGGTCGGTGATCTCGCCGGTCAGGTGCTGGTAGCGGCGGGCCAGGATGCGTAGGGAGCGGCTGACGGCCGCGTCGACGGACTCGGTCGCTGGTGCGGGTCGGATCGCGGCCAGGGTCTGGATGAGTGCTGGGTCCTTGAGCGGTTCGAACCGGTCTCGGAGGTGCTGGGGTGCGGTGACCAGCATGTTCTTGATCTGCTGGATCGCGGCGCTGCGGGCCTTGACCGCGCTGCGCCGCACGGCCAGCAGGTGGCGGATCTGCTCGACGCTCCCGTCCGCGCTCTTCGGAGTCGGTAGGTCGCCGGTCTCCAGGTCGGCCAGGACCTGCTGCGCGGCTGCGAACGCGTCGATCGGGTCGGACTTGCCCCGGCGGCGTTGGGCGCGCTTGGGCCGGATCACCTCGATGACCGGGACTCCGGCGGCGCGCAGCTGGCGGGTCAGGCCTGCGCCGTAGGAGTTGGTGCCCTCCACACCCACGACCCGGACGGTGCCGAACGAGGCGATGAACACGACCAGCTCGTCGTAACCGGCCGCCGTGGCCGGGACCTGCCGGTCGCCCAGGCGGACACCGCTGCGGCTCAGGACCGCGACGTGGTGGGTGTCTTTGTGGGTATCGACGCCGGCGATGATCTCGACGGTTGTCTCGGGGGTGATCTCGACAGGCGTGGCTGACATGATGAGTGGGTGCCTTCCGTTCGCGCGGAATCAGGGCACACCGGCCGGGGGCTGGGCAGACAAGACGTTGATGGGACGCGTTGACAGGCTCCTATGAAGTCATGCCCGCCCCCGGCCGACGCGCAACGGACGCGCCCCGGCCGACGAGCCGACAGATCAGCGCAAAGGCAACCCTCCGGGCACCAGTCAGTGGCAGGGTCAGACCCGCCGAACGAGGCACCTACATCATCAACGTCAGTGGTGCCGCGTAGCGTGGGGTGCAGACGTCGGACGAGAGCACCAGGCCAACGGAGGAACGGTATGAAGTTCGGTTTCATCAGCAGCTTCGGCACCATCGACGAGCACGTCGCGCTGGCCGGCGAGATCGAGGAGCACGGCTGGGACGGGTTCTTCACGTGGGACGCGGTCAGCATGGACGGCGAGTGGTCCATGCCGGTCTACGACCCGTTCGCGGTCCTGGCCGCGGTGGCGGCCCGCACCGAACGCCTCACGCTCGGCGCCATGGTGTTCGCGATACCGCGGCACCGGCCGTGGGAGCTCGCACAGCGCGCGCTCACGGTCGACCGACTCTCGGGCGGGCGGCTCGTGCTGCCCGTCGGGGTGGGCGTCGGCAACGACCGCGGCTTCACCTCGGTGCCGGGCCAGGCCACCGGCCTCAAGGAGCGCGCTCAGCAGCTCGACGAGGTCCTGGAGTGGCTGGAGCGCTCGTGGTCCGGCGAGGAGTTCGAGTTCACCGGCGAGCACATCACCACGGGCCCGTTCCGGTTCCCCGAGCGCCCGGTGAACGGCCACATCCCGGTGTGGCCCGTCGGCGTGTGGGACGCGGAGCGGCCTCCCGTGAAGAACCTGCGGCGCACGCTCCGCTGGGACGGTATCGTGCCGCAGCTGCGCGGCACGGCGGACGACCTCACGACGAAGGACATCGCCGGCCTCGTCGAGTGGCTCACCGCCCACCGCGAGGCCGACGACGACGGCCGCCCCTTCGAGGTCATCCTCCAGGGCAAGCTGTCGGCCGACCGGGGCGAGGCCGCCGAGCAGGCCGCTGCGATGGCCGAGGCGGGCGTCACGTGGTGGATCGAGTCCTGGTGGGACCCGTCCACGGACACGCCGGAGTCCCTGCGCCAGAAGGTGCGGACCGGCCCGCCCACGGTCTGAGCGCACGCGAGAGCGCCCGCCCGGCACCGGACCTCGAGGGTCCGGCGCCGGACGGGCGCCACGTGGGACGAGTCCGGTCAGACCGGCCGCGCCGCCTCGATCTCGACCGACGGCAGGTGCCGCGCCGGCAGCGTCTTGGGCCGCCAGGACGCACGGGTCTGCTCGAACGCGGTGATGTCGGCCTCGTTCTGCAGGGTGAGGCCGATGTCGTCGAGCCCCTCCATGAGGCGCCAGCGCGTGTAGTCGTCGATCTGGAAGGGCACGGTGACGTCGTCGGCCGTGGCGGTCTTGGCCTCCAGGTCGACGGTCACCTCGGTGCCCGGCTTGGTCTCCAGGATCTTCCAGAGGATCTCGATGTCCTCGGGCGAGACGATGCCCGTGACCAGGCCCTGCTTGCCCGAGTTGCCGCGGAAGATGTCGGCGAACCGGGAGGACAGCACCACGCGGAAGCCGTAGTCCTTGAGCGCCCAGACGGCGTGCTCACGCGAGGAGCCGGTGCCGAAGTCGGGGCCGGCCACCAGCACGGAGCCGGCGGAGTAGGCCTCCTGGTTGAGCACGAAGGACGGGTCGCCGCGCCAGGCGGCGAACAGCGCGTCCTCGAATCCGGTGCGCGTGACCCGCTTGAGGTACACGGCCGGGATGATCTGGTCGGTGTCGACGTTGCTGCGCCGCAGCGGCACGCCAACCCCGGTGTGGGTGGTGAACTTCTCCATGGTCAGCAGTCCTTTCAGCGCGCGACGGGCAGCGGCAGGTCGACGACGACGTTCTCGCCCAGCGGGGAGGCGCCCACGCCGTCGAGCGGCGAGCCGTCGAACGTGGTGATGTCGACGCCCTCGGGCAGGTCCAGGTCGCCCACGCTGGACAGCGTGCCCCGGATCGCCGTCGCGGCGGCGACCAGCGGCGAGACCAGGTGCGTGCGACCGCCCTTGCCCTGCCGGCCCTCGAAGTTGCGGTTCGACGTGGACGCCGACCGCTCCCCCGGCGCGAGCTGGTCGGGGTTCATGCCCAGACACATCGAGCACCCGGCGTTGCGCCACTCGGCGCCGAACTCCTTGAAGATCACGTCGAGGCCCTCGGCCTCGGCCTGCAGCCGCACCCGGGCCGACGACGGCACCACGAGCACCCGCACGTCCTGCGCCTTCTCGCGGCCCTTGACCACCTTGGCGACCGACCGGAGGTCCTCGATGCGGCCGTTCGTGCACGAGCCGATGAACACCGTGTCGACCTTGATGTCGCGCAGTGGCGTGCCGGCGTCCAGGCCCATGTACTCCAGGGCCCGCTCGGCGGCGACGCGCTCGGACTCGTCCGAGATCTCGGCGGGCACCGGCACGGCCGCCGAGAGCGGCAGGCCCTGGCCGGGGTTGGTGCCCCAGGTGACGAACGGCTCCAGGTCGGCGGCCTCCAGCACCACCTCGGCGTCGAACTGCGCGTCGTCGTCCGACCGCAGGGTCTTCCAGTACTCGACCGCCTCGTCCCAGTCCGCGCCCTCGGGCGCGTGCGGGCGGCCCTTGAGGTACTCGAACGTGGTCTCGTCCGGCGCGATCATGCCCGCGCGGGCACCGGCCTCGATCGACATGTTGCAGATGGTCATCCGGGCTTCCATCGACAGGTTCCGGATGGCCTCGCCGCGGTACTCGAGCACGTAGCCCTGGCCGCCGCCGGTGCCGATCTTGGCGATGATCGCGAGGATGATGTCCTTCGACGTCGTGCCCGCGGGCAGCGTGCCGTTGACCGTGATCGCCATAGTCTTGAACGGCGCGAGCGGCAGCGTCTGCGTGGCGAGCACGTGCTCCACCTCGGACGTGCCGATGCCGAACGCCAGCGCGCCGAACGCGCCGTGCGTGGACGTGTGCGAGTCGCCGCAGACCACGGTCAGGCCCGGCATGGTCAGGCCGAGCTGCGGGCCCACCTGGTGCACGATGCCCTGGTCGGCGTCGCCGAGGCTGTGCAGCCGCACGCCGAACTCCCGGGCGTTGGCGCGCAGCGTCTCGATCTGCGTGCGGCTCGTCGCGTCAGCGATCGGCCGGTCGATGTCGAGCGTGGGGGTGTTGTGGTCCTCGGTGGCGATCGTGAGGTCGGGACGACGCACCTGACGCCCGGCGAGGCGCAGCCCCTCGAACGCCTGCGGGCTCGTGACCTCGTGCACGAGGTGCAGGTCGATGTAGAGAAGATCGGGCGAGCCGTCCTTGCCTCGACGCACGAGGTGCGCTTCCCAGACCTTCTCTGCCAGCGTGCCGGCCATTGCGGTTCGCCTCCCTGTAAGAAACAACTTCGGGCCTCGACTTGCAATCTCACGTTCCGAGACGGCAATATCGCGGTATGGACGATACTAGCGGAGTCGGCGTCTTGGACAAGGCGGCGTCCGTCCTCGGGGCACTCGAGGCCGGTCCGGCCACCCTGGCGCAGCTCGTCTCCTCCACCGGTCTGGCTCGCCCGACGGCCCACCGCCTCGCGGTAGCCCTCGAGCATCACCGCCTGGTGGCGCGAGACATGCAGGGCCGTTTCGTGCTGGGTCCGCGCCTCAACGAGCTGGCCACGGCCGCCGGTGAGGACCGCCTCCTGGCGGCTGCGAACCCCGTGCTCATCGCGCTGCGGGACCACACGGGCGAGAGCGCACAGCTCTACCGCCGGCAGGGCGACCACCGCGTGTGCGTCGCCGCCGCCGAGCGCCCGGTGGGCCTGCGCGACTCCATCCCCGTGGGGGCCACGCTCAGCATGAGCGCGGGCTCCGCGGCGCACGTCCTGCTCGCCTGGGAGGAGCCGGACCGGCTGCATCGCGGGCTGCGCGACGCGACCTTCACGGCCACGATCCTGTCCGGCGTCCGACGCCGCGGCTGGGCCCAGTCCGTCTCGGAACGTGAGCTGGGCGTGGCGTCCGTCTCGGCGCCCGTGCGCGGTCCGTCGGGCCGTGTCGTGGCCGCCGTCAGCGTCTCCGGACCCGTCGAGCGCCTCTCCCGGCAGCCCGGCCGGCTGCACTCGGCCGCCGTCGTCGCGGCCGCGAACAAGCTCACCGAGGTGCTGCACCGCTCCGGCGAGTGACCCCCGCGGCATCGGCGGGCCGAGAGGCCGCAGGCGCCGCTGCTGTGCGCACGACGTGTGCGCGCCGTGAGCGGTCCGTGAGCGTTGGCCCGCCACGCCGGGGCTGGTGATTCCCCAGGTCCGGGTGACGTCAGTAGTGTCACCCGGGACGTGTGCACGCCGGGTGCGCACGCGCCTACGTCGGAGGATTCTGATGCCGCCTAAGGTGAGACTCATCATCATCTGGGTCGTGGTGATCTTCTTGCTCTACTCGGTCATCAACGACCCCGAGCGTTCCGCCGACGTCGTGCTTGCCCTGTGGGACGTCATCTGGGGAGCCATCGCCAACATCGGCACCTTCTTCGAGGAGCTCTTCACCGGGTCCATCGGCCGGTGACCGCATAGGGTCGGCGACGAGCATCCGACCACACCCCCGGGAGGCCGCATGAGCGTTGCAGCGGACTTCGTCCCGAACCGCGCCCTGCGGCGGTACATCCTCGCGGACGAACGGGTGATCGTCGCCACCCACCGGCACTGGGCCAAGCTCTGGGAGCCGATCCTCACGACCTCCGGAGCGTTCATCCTCGCGCTCGCGCTCCTGGTGGCCGTGGACCCCGGCGTCCGGGACAGCCTGGGCTGGGTCTGGCTGCCGTTCCTGGTGCTGGGCGCGCGCCTGCTCTACAAGTGGCTGGGCTGGCGGGCCGAGTGGTTCGTCATGACCGACCGGCGCCTGCTCCTGCTCGACGGGTTCCTGGTGCACCGCGTGGCGATGATGCCCTCGGAGAAGGTCACCGACCTCGGCTACGAACGCACTCCCCTGGGCCAGGTGCTCGGTTACGGAACCTTCATCTTCGAGACGGCTGGGCAGGACCAGGCCCTCGACCGCGTCACCTGGGTACCCCGCCCCGACGCCCGCTACCGCCTCATCATCGCCACCCTCTTCCACCCGGACGCCACCGACGCCGAGGTCGCCGCGCAGGCAGGCACGGACAACCGCCCCGTCGTGATCCAGCCGTCGGAGCCCGCCGCCGCGGTGACGCCCCCGCCCGCGCTCATGCCGCGGATCGGACGTCGCAGCAACCCGCCCACGCAGCGCATCGAGCTGCCGGTGGTGCGCGGCGAGGGCAGCCTCACGGGCGACGCCCCGGGCATGACCTCGGACGCCGAGCGCCCCCTCCCCTCCGGCCGCCCCACGGGCGCGGCACCGGGCTGGACGGGCAACGTCCTGGCGGACGGCGGCGCCCCGGCCGGGAGCACGGCCGGCGGTCCGGCGGGCGCCGGCACGGCGGGCGGCAGCTCGGCGGGCGCCCCGGGCCCCCGCACCCCGGGCACGACGGCGGACGGCGGCCCGGGCTGGTCCTCGACCGGCGCTGCGGGCCCGGCAGCAGGCAACCCCGCAACGGGCCCGGCGGTCGGCGGCGCTGCAGGCGCTGCGTCCGGTGGCGCTGCGGCCGGCGGCGGGGCGCCCGGCGGCTCGACATACGGCGGGGTGCCCGGCGCCGGGACGTCCGGCGCCGGGACGTCCGGCGGCTCGAGGTCCGGCGGCCTGGCCCCGACGCCCGGCACGGCACGGCGCCCTCGCCCCGGCGACGCCGGACACGTCCCGGGCGGCCCCACCGCCTCGGGAGACGACGAGGGCCTGTTGCCCAAGCCGTTCCTCGAGGGCGGCGACCCCAAGATCCGCTGAGCCAGGCCCGCGGGAAGACGGTTGCTCCCGAGCGTGTGTTGCTCTGAGTAGACCGTGTCGACACAGAGCAACACACCCGCGCACAACTGTCTCTCCCCGGACCGCCGCACCGCCCGCCGGGCCGGCCGGGACCGTCACCGCGAGTCCCCTCACGCCGAGGTCGGCTCGTTGTGGCGAGGTCGGTCCAGGCCTGTGCCGACCTCGCCACAACGAGCCGACCTCGCGACGAAGAGCCGACCCGCCACCATTCAGGCAACAGGAAAGGCCCGGTCCGCGTGAGACCGGGCCTTTCCGTGGTACCCCCAGCGGGATTTGAACCCGCGTTACCGCCGTGAGAGGGCGGCGTCCTAGGCCGCTAGACGATGGGGGCCTGAACTGATCCGCCGGCCGGAACCGGAAGACCTGCGTACCCCCAGCGGGATTTGAACCCGCGTTACCGCCGTGAGAGGGCGGCGTCCTAGGCCGCTAGACGATGGGGGCCTGAACTGTTGCTGCGTTACTGCGACGTGCGCTGGGGTACCAGGACTCGAACCTAGACTAAGTGGACCAGAACCACTCGTGCTGCCAATTACACCATACCCCATGGGGGTAACAGCCTCGGGATGCACCTGTCTCCGACAGGCATTCCGTGGAGGCCTTACCGCTGGAGAACATTACCTGACCTCGGACGGTGCGCAAAACCGGATTGGGGTGCCGTCCGTCACCTGCGCGCCGCCGGGCCGTAGCCCAGCGCGGCCGGGAGCTCGGCGAGCGTCTCGATGACCAGCACACCCGCGGCGCGGAGGGCATCGGGGTCCTGCGGGTCGGGGCGTGTGCCGTCAGGTCCGGCGGGGCCGCCGTAGCCCGGCCCTCGCCGGTGACCGGCCCGGTCGAGCCAGACACCCGTCAGCCCCGCCTCGTGGGCCGCCAGCGCGTCCACGGACGGCTCGTCGCCTACGTAGGCGCTCCGTGCCGGGTCGGTGCCCAGCAGCCGTGCACCCTCGAGGAACACCCGGGGGTCGGGCTTGCCGAAGCCCAGCGTGTCCACGCCCACGAGCACCGGCAGGTCGGCCAGACCGGCGAGCTTCAGCTTGCGCTCCTGCAGCTCGGCCGCGGCGTTCGTCACCACGCCCACGCGCATACCGGCGGCCAGGGCGGCGTCGACGGCGGCGCGGGCATCGTCGTGCGCCGTCCACGACTTCTCGAACGTGCCCCAGAACAGGGCGTCCCACGCCTCGAAGTCGGTCACGGGCGGGCCGTCGAACGTCTCGTGCAGCAGCACGGCGCGGTGCCGCCGCTGCGTGTCGTGGTCCATCTCGCCGCTGGTGTAGCGGCGGTAGTAGCCACCCGGGTCGGTGCGCCAGTGCGCCAGGATCTCCTGGCCGCGCTCCGGCGGCACGTGCGGCAGGTACGCGGCCCGGATGGCCTCCAGGGCCACCGCGAAGGCGCCCTTGGTGTCGACGAGGGTGTCGTCGACGTCGAACAGGATGCCGTCCGTGGTCATGCCGTCGCTCCGTTCGCCGCACCCGCCGGGACCGCCGTCGGCCCCGGGTCCTCCACCACCACGGCGGGCCGCTGCCGCCGACCCCACCACAGCAGCACCGCCGCCGTCACGAGCGTGGTCGTGATGCTCGCCGCGCCCTCCGCGGGCGCGACCTCCGTGATCAACAGCGAGTCCGCGAGCCCGTCGTAGGCGATGGCGAGCCCGAACGCGACCAGGTTGTTCGCCACGTGCAGCGCCACAGCGAGCTCGAGTCCGCCCGTACGCCACACGAGCAGGCTCGCCACCAGGCCGAACACGAGCCGGTCGGCGAACAGCCACGGGCTCTGCGCACCGTGCGCCATCGCGAACAGCAGCGCCGTCACCACCGCCGGCACGATCACGGCGAGCCACCGCCACCGCAGCAGGCTGCCCAGCCACTGCGAGGCCCAGCCCCGGAAGAAGTACTCCTCGCCGGCGGCCTGCAGCGGCGTCGTCAGCAGGATCACCACGGACAGGGCCAGCCAGCCGGCGGCAGGGGTGAGCGGCCAGAGGCCGCCGTCGTCGGCCGCTGCGGGATCGGCCGGGACCAGCGGCGAGACCAGCAGGCTGGAGGCCACCGTGAGCGGCAGCAGGAGCAGCAGCGACAGCCCGAGGCCACCGAGCACCAGCCGCCAGCGCACACGGCCCAGCACCGACGACACCAGGCCGGGGCGGCCGGCCTGCGCCCACGTCGCCACGAGGGCGACCGGGATGCCGACCGCCAGCCCGAGATTGGTCACGAGCATGCCCGCGGGCGAGACGAGGAAGGCGTCCGTGGTCGGGTCGGGCAGGTCCACGCCGAGCAGCTGCGCGACGACGAACCCCAGCGTGAGCAGCAGGATCGACCCCGCCACGACGACCAGCGCCCCCACGAGGGTGCCCAGCCCGACCAGCGGCCGCCACCACCGGTGCCGCGGGCCGCGCAGGGCCTGCGGGTACTCACGCGGCCCGACGACGGGCGCCGGCTCCGCGAACCACCCGGCAGCGGGGCCCGACGACGGCGACTGCGACCGTCCCGGCGCCGCCGGGACGGTCGCTGGCGGCTCGGTCGGGGGCGGAACGGCGTCAGGTGTCATGGCGTCGGTCACGCCTCACACGCTACAACGTCGGTGAACTGGCCCTTCGGGCCTGCCCGCCCCCGGCCGGCCGGGGTCACTCCGCGGCGAGCCGGGCGAGCGCCGCGTCCACGCGAGCGAGCGTGCGCTCGCGGCCCAGCACCTCGAGCGACTCGAACAGCGGCAGGCCGATCCGGCGCCCGGTCACCGCGACCCGTACCGGGGCCTGCGCCTTGCCGAGCTTCATGCCGTGCTGCTCGCCCACCGTGGTGACGGTGTCCTTGAGCGTCTCGGCGTCCCAGGCCGCGTCGGCGAGCGCCGCGCGCACGTCGGTGAGCAGCTCGGCGGCGCCGGCCTTCATGGCCTTGTTCCAGGAGTCCTCGTCGACGATCGGCTCGTCGAGGAAGAGGAAGTCGACGTTGTCGGTGATCTCGGACAGCAGGGCCACGCGGGTGTGCGCGAGCGGTGCGACGGCGTCGAACACCTTCTGGTCGAAC
Organism: Promicromonospora thailandica; assembly: GCF_024171955.1. Lineage (GTDB taxonomy): Bacteria > Actinomycetota > Actinomycetes > Actinomycetales > Cellulomonadaceae > Promicromonospora > Promicromonospora thailandica. The sequence continues at coordinate 30,033 of NZ_JAMTCS010000017.1, forward strand.
TGCTCCGGCGTCCAGGGCGCGGCCGGAGCCTGGAGCCACGGGGCGCAGGCGGCGGCGAAGTCCTCGACGCTCAGGGCGCGGATGTACTCGCCGTTGAAGGCGGTGAGCTTCTTGATGTCGAAGAACGCGGACGACGAGTTGATGTCCTCGACGCGGAACCGGCGCACGAGCTCGTCGAACGGGAGGATCTCCTCGTCGTTGCCGGGCGCCCAGCCGAGCAGCATGAGGTAGTTGACCATGGCGTCGGGCAGGATGCCCTCGGCGAGGTAGTCCTCCAGCGCGACCTTGTCGCGGCGCTTGGAGAGCTTCTGCCGCTTCTCGTTGACGATCACCGGCATGTGCGCCCACTGCGGGGGCGTCTTGCCCAGGGCCTCCCAGAGCAGCTGCTGCTTGGGGGTGTTGGGCAGGTGCTCCTCGGCGCGCATGACGAGGGTGATGTTCTCGTCGATGTCGTCCACCACGTTGGCCAGCAGGAACACGGGCGAGCCGTTGCCGCGCGCGATGACGAAGTCCTCGAGGTTGGCGTTGGGGAACGTCGGGTTGCCGCGGATGAGGTCGACCACCTGGGTCTCGCCCTCGTCGGGCGTGCGGAAGCGCAGCGCGCGGCCCTCGGCGTACTCGAGCCCGCGGTCGCGGCAGAAGCCGTCGTAGCCGGTCTGCTGGCTGCCGGTGCGGGCGATGACGTCGTCGCGCGTGCAGTCGCAGTAGTACGCCTTGCCCTCGGCGTACAGGCGCTGGGCTGCCTCCTTCTGGATGCCGGCGTTCTCGGACTGGAAGTACGGGCCCTCGAAGGCCGGGTCGTCCTTGGTGATCCCCAGGGACTCCATGGCCGACAGGATGCCGTCCACCCACTCGGGCTGGTTGCGCGAGGCGTCGGTGTCCTCGATGCGCAGCACGAACGTGCCGCCCTGCTGCTTCGCCACGGCCCAGTTGAACAGGGCGGAGCGGGCGCCGCCCACGTGGAACATGCCGGTCGGGGACGGCGCGAAGCGGACACGGATCGGGGAGCTACCGGGAGCGGGAGATGTCACGCCCCAAGACTAGGCCGTGGGACCGGGTGCGGGGTTCTCGACCGCAAGACGGCCCCGGCGGTCCGACACGAGCAGGCCGACGGCGTAGGTGAGCCAGGCAGGGACCGACGCGAACAGGGCGACCTGGACCAGGAGCGCGTCCCAGTCCTCGTCGTCGCCGCGCCAGGGTGCGTCGTTCACGTAGTAGACCGCGGCGACGGCGGCGACCAGGGCGAGCGCCGTGCCCAGCACCGCGGCGGGGCCGAGGCGGGACCAGCCCAGGGCCACGGCGGCGACCAGGATCGCCGCGAGCACCAGGACGTTCACCACGAGGATGCCCAGCACGAGGTAACCGACCTGCTCGAGGTCGGCCGGGTTGGTCAGGTCGGCCAAGTCGCCACCGATGGCCACCCCGTAGACCACCCCGTAGACCACCCCGGCGAGCAGGGTCACGGCCAGGGCGACGGGCGCCAGGACCAGGAACCGCCGGATCGTCGACATGCCCACATCGTGCCTGCCGCTCGGCGGCCCGGCCACGAAAGTCACCGCGTGAGCCCGTTCTCCGAGGCCACGCGCGCGAGGGACACGAGCTCCGCGAGGTCGTCGCCGGGCAGGGCGTCGACGGGCCACCAGCGCACGTCGAGGGACTCGTCGGAGACCACGGCCTCCGCGCCCGGCGCCGCGACGGCGAGGAACCGCACGTCGAGGTGGTGCACGGGCCGGTCGGGGTCGCCGGTGCCCGGGCGGCAGAACGGCACGGCGTGCTCGTCCAGGTGCACGGGCACCGGGTCGACGGTGAGCGGCAGGCCCGACTCCTCACGTGCCTCCCGTTCGGCCGCGCCGGCCAGCGTGCGGTCGCCGGGCTCGAGGTGCCCACCGAGCTGGAACCACTGCTGCGCCTTGGCGTGCAGGGTGAGCAGCACGCGGGTGCCGTCGTGCGAGAGCACCACGGCCGACGCCGTCAGGTGGTCCGGCACCGACTCCCGGAGCACGCCGGCGCCTGGCCCTGCCGCCGCCTCCAGGTGTTCCACGTACCGGGCGCGCAGGCGCTCCTGTCCGGGGGACGGCGCGGTCCAGTCGCGCAGGGTGCGGAGGGAGTCGGCGTGCAGGGGCGCGGGTGCCTCCGTCACCTCAGCTCCGCCGGAGCACCGGGTTGGCCAGGACGCCGAGCCCCTCGACCTCGCACTCGACGCGGTCGCCGTGGTCGATCCGGCCCACCCCCGCGGGCGTGCCCGTGAGGATCACGTCACCGGGCAGCAGCGTCATCGCCTCGGAGATGTACGACACGAGGAACGGCACGTCGAACACCATGTCGCGGGTGCGGCCGTCCTGGCGCGGCTCGCCGTTCACGCGCGAGCGGACGCCGACGTCCTCCGGGTTCAGGTCCGTGTCGATCCACGGGCCGAGCGGCAGCGACGTGTCGAACCCCTTGGCGCGCGCCCACTGGCCGTCGGTGCGCTGGGCGTCGCGCGCCGTCACGTCGTTGGCGACGGTGTAGCCCAGCACGTACGACGGCGCGTTCTCCGGCGTGACGTCCTTGCACACCTTGGAGATGACCACGGCGAGCTCGGCCTCGTAGGAGACCTCCTGCGTGAAGTCCGGGATCACGATCGGGTCGTCCGGCCCGATCACCGCGGTGTTCGGCTTGAAGAAGAGCAGCGGGCTGGTCGGCACGTCGCCGCCCATCTCCTTGGCGTGGTCGGCGTAGTTCTTGCCCACGGCCACCACCTTGGAGCGTGGGATCACCGGGGCGAGCAGCCGGACGCCGTCGCCCAGCTCGATACGCTCGCCGGTCGGCATGGCCGGCATGTAGAGGGGGTCGCCGCCCAGCACGGCGAGGAAGGTCTTGCTGCCCTCCTGCTGCACGAGGGCGAAGCGGGGGTCGTCTCCGGTGGTAAATCTCGCGATACGCACGGCCTCAGCGTAAGCCGCCGCCGCATCCCCTGGCGCGAGCCGGACACTCCGCCGCTGACATCTGGTGATCCGGCGCCGAGCGCCGGAGCACCGCCGTCGAGATCTGGCGATCCAGCGCCCAGAGCCGAAGCACCGCCACCGAGATCTGGCGGTTCGGCGCTGAGATCTGGGGCTTGCGCCGAGCTCTGGCCGTGCGCCACCAGATCTCAGCGCGACCACCAGATCTCGGCGCCGCAACGCCAGATCTCAGCGAGGGAGGTGGCGCGGCAGCACCAGATCTCGGCCCCGAGGCGGCACTGCACCGAGAGCGAGAGCCAGAAGCACCGCCGCCGAGATCTGGCGGTTCGGCGCCGAGATCTGGGGCTTGCGCCGAGATCTGGCCGTGCACCGCCAGATCTCAGCGCGACCACCAGATCTCGGCGCCGCAGCACCAGATCTCAACCGGGAGACGGCGCCGCAGCACCAGATCTCAACCGGGAGGCAGCGCCGCAGCACCAGATCTCAGCCGCAAACCACCTACGCCCTGGCCAGGACCTCGCCGTTGAGCACCGCGAACCAGCCGTCCGGGGCCGCGGCCCACTCGCGCCAGCCCTGGGCGAGCTGCTCCAGGGCCACGTCGTCCGCGAGCGCCGAGTCCTGGGCCTGCACGGCGAAGTTGGACTCGGTGCAGCGCTCGGCCCAGAGGCCGCCCCACCAGGTGCGGTCGTCGGGGGTGGCGTAGCACCAGACGCTGGCGCCGGGCTCGATGGTGTCGGGGTCGAAGCCGGCGTCGCGCACCCAGGAGGCGAGGCGGCGTCCGGCGTCGGGCTCGAAACCGTAGGCGTGGGTGACCTCGTGGTAGAGGGTGTTCCACTCGGTGAGCTCGGGCGACTCGGGGTACCAGGCCATGGCGGCGTAGTCCGCGTCGCGGACGGCGACGAAGCCGCCGGGCTTGGCCACGCGCTTCATCTCGCGCAGGGCGGCCACGGGGTCGGAGAGGTGCTGCAGCAGCTGGTGGGCGAAGACGACGTCGAACGAGTCGTCCTCGAACGGGAGCTCGTAGGCGTTGGCGTGCTCGAAGGTGATGTTCTTCGTGCCGTGCGCGTCGGCGAGGCCGCGCGCGGACTCCAGCACCTCGTCGGAGGCGTCGACGCCGACGACGCTGCCCTGGGTGAGGCGCTCGGCGAGGTCGACGGTGACCGTGCCGGGGCCGCAGCCGACGTCGAGCAGCGTCATGTCGGACAGGAGGTGGGGCAGCAGGAACGCAGCGGAGTTGGCCGCCGTCCGCCGCCGGTGGGAGCGCAGCACGGACTCGTGGTGGCCGTGCGTGTAGGACTCCGACTCCTTCGTCAGGTCCTTGACCGCGCCCGGGTCGTTCCGGTCCTGGCCGGTCAGGCGGGACAGGCTGCTGGGCGCGTCGACCGCGTCGATCGGGTCGGTCCCCGCGAGCCTGTCGCTGCGGGGCGTGTGGTGCTCGTTGGTGCTGCCGGTCATGGGCGCACTGTATGTGGGTCTCGCGGGGGCGCACACCTGCGTTCTCATCCCTCGGGACGGCCGTCCGGCGGCCGGTCGACGGCGTGGCCGCGAGCGCGGGACCCGGGGAGGCGCAAGGATGCCCGCATGTCCACGCACGTCGAACGGTCCGGCCACCCTGCCGCGACCCCCGCCGCACCCCGGGTTCGGCGCCGGGTCGCCCGGAACCTGCTCGGCGGCCCCGGCCGCGTGACGGGCGCCGACCTGGCCCGGGGCATCGCGGTGCTCGGCATGTTCACGGCGCACGTGGGCGTGACGTCGGCGGACCTGGGCTCCCCGGAGGGCTGGCTGGGCCTGGCGCACGGGCGGTCGTCGATCCTGTTCGCGACGGTCGCGGGCCTGTCGCTCGCCCTGGTCACGGGCGGCACGACGCCGTTCGCGGGCGCGGCGCTGCGCACGGCCCGGGGCCGCATCCTGGTGCGGGTGGTGCTCCTGCTGGCGCTGGTGGCCGTGCTGGACCTGTTCGGCACGCGGGTGCTGCTCATCCTCGGCTTCTACGCGGCGTACTTCGTGCTGGCGCTGCCGTTCCTGCGGGTGACGCCTGCGCGGCTCGCGGCGACGGCGCTGGTCGTCGCCGTGGTGGGGCCCGTGCTCGTCTACTACGGCCCGGAGGCGCTGGCCCGGGCGGGGCTGCGCGCGCCGCACGACGGCTCGGGCGCCGCCACGGACTTCCTGCTCACCGGCCACTACCCTGCGCTGGTCTGGATGGCGTACGTGCTCGCGGGCCTGGCCGTGGGGCGCAGCGACCTGCGTTCGCCTACGCTCCAGCTCGGCCTGGTGGCGGGCGGGTTCGGGGCGGCGGCGCTGTTCTCGCTCGCGTCGGCCACCCTGGTGGCGGGGGCCGGCGGCGCGGTGACGATCGACGGGCAGGTGACCGTCACGTCGGCGCAGTACCTGGCGCAGGTGCCCGGCTGGTCCGACCCGTGGCCGCCCCTGTCGGGCCTGTACCTGGAGGGCCCGCACGACGACACGATGTTCGAGGCGCTGGGGTCCGGCGGGTTCGCGCTCGGGGTGCTCGGCCTGTGCCTGCTGCTCGGCCGGGTGGTCGAGGGCCGCGCCGCGGGCGCGGTCACCCGCGCGGTCCGGTGGGTGGTCCTCGTCGTGGTGACGCTCCTGGCCGCGGTCGGCGCCCTGGCGCTGACCGTCTACTCCGCGCAGATCGTCGCCATCTGGTGGTGGACCCGCACGTACTTCGACCTGCTCGACCCCCCGACCAACGGCCCGCTCGGCTGGATGGTGCTGATCAGCCTCGCCGCGGCGACGCTCTGGCGGGCGCTGCTCGGCCGCGGCCCGCTGGAGCGCCTGTTCTCGGGCGTCGCGCGCCGTGTGTTCCCCGCAGACCGTCACGACGCGGACCGCTAGAGCGAGACCTCGCCCACCACCGTCGTCACCGTGTCGCCGCCCACCCACACGGCGCCGTCGGCGAGCTTCTCCACGTGCACGCGGCCGCGCCGTCCCAGCGCGGTGCCCTGGGACGCCACGTACGACGACGGCAGCACGTCACCTGCGAGCCACTGCCCCAGGCCGGCGTTGAGGCTGCCGGTGACCGGGTCCTCCCCCACGCCGATGGACGGCACGAAGGCGCGCACCTCGACGGCGGGGCCGTCGTCGTCCGCTCCCGGGTACGCGCCCACCACGCCGAGCTTGAGGTCGCCCATGGCCGCGAGGTCGGGCTCCAGGGCGAGCACGGCGTCGGCGTCGCGGAGCTGGGCCGCCACCCAGCCCGGTCCGTTGTCCACCCAGGCCGCGCGGACGACGTCGGACGCCGCGATGCGCAGGGCCCGCGCGATGCGGGCCAGGTCCGCGTCGTCGACCGGGCCCGAACGGGCCAGCGGCGGCGCCGCGAACGCGAGGCGCTCGCCCCGGCGCAGCCGCACCAGGCCCACGCCGCACTCCTGCACCACGTCGGCCCCGGCGGGCACGCCGCCCGCCTCCAGCCACGCGTGGGCCGTGCCGAGCGTCGGGTGGCCGGCGAACGGCAGCTCGCCGCCCGGCGTCCAGATGCGCACGCGGTAGTCGGCGCCGCCGTCCCGGCCCGCGGGCGTGGGCGGCAGCAGGAACGTGGTCTCCGACAGGTTGGTCCAGCGGGCGAACGCGGCCATGTCGCCGTCGCTCAGGCCGTCCGCGTCGTGCACGACGGCGACCGGGTTGCCGCCCACCGGCTGCGGCGAGAAGACGTTGACCTGGCGGAAGCGGCGGCTCATGCCGGGAAGATCTCGTCCAGCTCGGCCAGGTCGTCCGCCGTCGGCGTCCAGGTCCAGGCCTGCGCGTTGGCCCGCACCTGCTCCGGGCGGGTGGCCCCCGCGATCACCGACGACACCTCCGGCCGGGACAGCAGCCACGAGAACGCGACCACCGTCTCGCTGGTGTCGCGCTCGCGGCAGAACGCGGCGAACCGGTCCAGCGCCTCCCACGGCGCGGACTCCAGCAGGTGCTTCTTCTCGTTGACCAGGCGCGTGCCGTCCGGCCGCGCACCGCCCGAGTACTTGCCCGTGAGCAGGCCGTTCGCCAGCGGGAAGTAGGGCAGCACGCCGAGGCCGTACGCGCGCGCCGCGGGCAGCACCTCCCGCTCGACGCCCCGCGACAGCAGCGAGTACTCGTTCTGCGCCGAGACGAACCGGGCGCCGCCGAGCGAGCGCGCGACATGCTCGGCGTCGGCCAGCTGCCAGCCCTTGAGGTTGGAGTGGCCCACGTAGCGCACCTTGCCCGCGCGCACCAGGTCGTCGAGCGCGGCGAGCGTCTCGTCGACCGGCGTCGCCGGGTCGGGCGTGTGCAGCTGGTAGAGGTCGATCCAGTCGGTGCCCAGCCGGCGCAGCGACGCCTCGGCCGCGCGCACGATGTACCGGCGCGAGCCGCGCGCGCCGAAGTCCGCCCCGTTCAGGCCCCGCAGGTCGAGGCCGAACTTGGTGGCGACCAGCACGTCGTCCCGGCGGCCCTTGAGGGCGCCGCCCAGCAGCTCCTCCGACAGGCCCGGGCGCACGCCGTAGCTGTCCGCGGTGTCGAAGAAGGTGACGCCCGCGTCGATCGCGGCGTCGACCAGGGCGGTGGCGCCCTCCTGGTCAGCGGTGACGGTGCCGGAGCGGCCGAGGTTGTTGCACCCGAGACCGATCACCGGGACGGACAGGCCGGAGCGCCCGAGACGGCGCTGGGGAAGGTCGGACATGGTCGCACCCTACGTCCGGGCGCGCAGGCACCGCCCGGGCCCGCCGTACCCTGGACCGGTGACCACGACCCTCGGCGAGACCGCCACGCACGACGCCGTCGTGCGCGCGCGGGTCCTGGCGCCCGAGGAGTGGCTGCCGCGCGCGGCAGCGCACGCCGAGCGGGCCGACGCCCTCACCGCCGTCTGGCGCGCGGCCCGCGCCGCGGGGCGCAAGCACGCGGTCGAGGACTTCCTGTTCACCTACTACCCCACCCGCGTGGCGCACCTGCGCCGCTGGCACCCGGGGCCGGGGGTCGCGCTCGAGCTCCCGGACGAGCCGGCGGACGACGCCGGCCGCCGCACCTGGCGCTGGTATATGGGCTCACCGGTGACCCTCGACGTGCCCGCGTTCCTCGCCGACCGCGGCGACACCGTGCGCTACGTGCACGCGCTGCTGTCGGCGACGGCGTCGCGCCCGGGCACCTTCGGCTGCTTCGGGCTGCACGAGTGGGCGATGGTCTACCGCGACCGCGAGGCGGGCCGCGACCACCGGCACCCGCTGCCCCTGCGGCTGGGCCACGCGGGCACGGACGCCGTGGTGGAGGACAACCCGGTGCGCTGCTCGCACTTCGACGCCTACCGCTTCTTCACGCCGGAGGCGACCGGCCGCAACCAGCTGCGGCCCACGCGCGCCGACCAGGTGGCCCTGGAGCAGCCCGGCTGCCTGCACGCGAACATGGACCTCTACAAGTGGTGCCTGAAGCTCGGCCCCGCGGTGCCCGGCGACCTGCTGCTCGACGCCTTCGAGCTGGCCCGAGACATCCGCTGGACCGACATGGCCGCCTCCCCCTACGACGTCTCGGAGTACGGCGTCGCCGCCGTCGCGATCGAGACGCCCCAGGGCAAGGCGGAGTACGTGCGGCGGCAGCGGTCGTTCGCCGAGCGGTCGGCGCGGCTGCGGGCCCGCCTCCTGGACGTCTGCGCGGCCCTGCTCGCCTGACGGGGGCTACGTAGGTAGGTAGTTGCCCTACTTGTTCGCGGCGCGTGCGCTTTCTAGCGTCGAAGGGTCACACCCGGCACACAGGAGCGATCCAGGAAACTTCCAACTTCACACCCGAGGTGAGCCCCATGAGAATCGCCGCACCGCGCACATCCGCCACCAGGGTCCTGCTCGGCGTCCTCGCCGTCCTGGCCCTGACCCTGACGGCGCTGGTCGCCGTACCGAACTCGATGACACCGCGGGCCGAGGCCCACGGCTGGGTGGTCTCGCCGCCGAGCCGGCAGGACCACTGCGCCAAGCGGACCGTGAGCTGGACCTGCAACGGGGTCGAGTGGGAGCCGCAGAGCGTCGAGGCGCCCAAGGGCTCGATGCTCTGCTCCGGCGGCAGCCGGTTCACCACGCTGGACAACGGCTCGCTGGCCTGGCCGCGCACCGGCATCGGCAGCACGCACACCTTCCAGTGGACGCTGACCGCCTTCCACCGCACCGCGAGCTGGGAGTACTTCGTGGACGGCCAGCTGTTCCGCACGTTCAACGACAACGGCGCCACCCCGCCACCCACGGTCACGCACACGCTCAGCGGCCTGCCGTCGGGCAACCACACGATCCTGGCCCGGTGGAACGTGTACGACACCGCCATGGCGTTCTACGCCTGCATGGACGTCAGCATCGGCGGACGCTCCGTCCCCGCCGGCCACCTGGCGGCCGCGCACCTCTGACCCTCCCGGGTCCCGGGACCTGGTCCCGGGACCCGCCCTACGGGGATGTACGTACGGATTCGCCCTCATTGTCAGGAGCGGTGCCTTTTTCCTAGGTTCGTGAGCGACGACATTTCACCCGCTCGCGCAACGGAGGCAACGCCATGAACCGTGCACGCACCCTCAGCCCGCCCCGCCGACTCCTGCTGTCCGCGCTCGCCGCGCTCGCCCTGGCGGCGGCCTTCCTCGTGACGGCGCCGCTCGCCCCGCAGGCACAGGCCCACGGCTGGATCACCAACCCGCCCAGCCGCGCCGACCACTGCGCGTCCGGTGCCGTCAGCTTCGACTGCGGCGGCCTCCAGTACGAGCCGCAGAGCGTCGAGGCCCCGAAGGGCTCCATGGAGTGCTCGGGCGGCAGCGGCTTCACGGTGGTCGACGACGACTCCCTGCCCTGGCCCCGCACCTCGGTGGGCAGCGAGGTCACCTTCCGCTGGCAGATCACCGCCCGGCACTCCACCTCCACGTGGGAGTACTTCGTGGACGGCCAGCCCTTCCGGACCGTGGACGACGGCGGCGCCCAGCCCGGCGCGACCGTCGAGCACACGCTGAGCGGCCTGCCCGCCGGTGACCACACCGTCTTCGCCCGCTGGAACATCGCCGACACCGCGATGGCGTTCTACCAGTGCGTCGACGTCAGCGTCGGCGGGTCGTCGAGCACCGCGGGCCCCATGGCGCAGCAGGGCCTGCCGGGTCTGCTCGGCGCACCGGCGGTCCGCAGCGCGGTCTGACGGCACCGCCACCAGGCACGCGCGCGGCCGCGGGCACCGTCGCTCGCGGCCGCGCGGCCCGTCCGGGCGCATGTCGCCCAGTGCCCCGCGGCGCCACGAACCAGGAGCACTTTTTCACCCGCTCTATGGGACGATGGTGGCGTGTCGAGCGCACTGGTCGGCATCAGTCCGACACCCGTCGAGGTACCGCCCGTCGTGCACGGCCTGGCCGCGCGGCTCCGGTCCGGGGCGACGGTCGTTCCCGTGTGGCGCAACGAGTACGGCGGGCTCACGGTGCGGCTGGGCCCGCTCGCGGCCCCGACCAGCAGCGCGCCGAGCAGCCCCTACCTCAAGTGGGTCCCGGACGCCTCGCCCTCCCCCGACCCCCTCGCCGAGGCCGACCGGCTCGTCTGGGCGGGCTCGTTCACCCGCGTGCCGCACGTGCTCGACGCGGGCCGGGACGCGCGGGGGTCCTGGCTGCTCACCGCCGCGGTCGAGACGGACGGCGAGGTCGCGACGTCGGCCGTCGAGCCGCGGTGGCGCCCCTACGCCGAGCGCGCGGCGATCGCGATCGGCGTGGGGCTGCGACGGTTCCACGACACCCTGCCCACCGACACGTGCCCCTTCGTGCGGACCGCGCGGATGCGCGTCGCTGCCCTCACCACCGACGCGAGCGCCCCGCTCGACGACACCGAGCGCGCCGCGCTCGACCGGGCCCTGGGCGACCCGCCGCCGCCCGACCGGCTCGTCGTGTGCCACGGCGACGCGACGGTGCCGAACACGCTCCTCGACCGGGTGGGCCGGTTCGCCGCGCACGTCGACGTGGGCGACCTGGGCGTGGGCGACCGCTGGTCCGACCTCGCGGTGACCACGCGCAGCGTGAGCCGCCGGTACGGCCCGGGCCTGGAGCCTCTGGTGCTCGCCGCCTACGGCGTGGCCCCCGACCCGGAGCGCATCGCGTACTACCGCGCGCTCTGGGACGCCGAGGAGGCGGTCCGCGCGCGGCGCGCCGCCTGACCGCGCCGCTCGTACACCCGGTGCACGACCAGCTCGACGGGCCCGCGCGGCCACCGCCGCAGCCACAGCGGCGCCACGACCAGCAGCACGGCCGAGATGCCGGCCCAGATCCCGACCACCTGCCAGGGGCCGCCGCCCGCGAGGCCGAGGCCCCAGTCGAAGCAGAGCACCGAGGCGAGCACGTTCTGCAGCACGTAGCAGGACAGCGCGGTGCGGCCGATCCCCTCGACGCCGCGGCGCAGCGGGCCCGGCGCGCGGCCGGCCCGCACCCGGCCCACGAGGGTGGTGCCGAGCGCGAGGATGCCGAGCGCCACCAGCGGCGGCACCAGGTAGCGGTCCACGAGGAACCAGCTCGGCCCGGCCCAGGCCGTGAGCGCGTTGAGCGGCACGCCGAGGCCCAGACCGGCCCACGCGAGCCGACGGCGCAGCCGTGCGCCCTCTGCCGTGGCGGCGAACAGCCCGGCGCGGACGAGCCGCGAGCCCACCACGAACAGGACCGTCGCCGAGGGGACGATCAGGAGCAGCTCCACGCGGAACAGCACGATGTCCGTCAGGCGGGCGCCCACCTGGTCGAGCCAGCTCGCCGTCGACGGCACGGCGGGCACGCCGCCCGCGGGCTCGCCCGGGACGGCGACCAGCAGCGCGGTGAGCGCGCCGATCGCCAGCACGTAGCCCGCGGCGATCGCCCCCGCCCAGGTTCGCACCACGCGGTCGCCGCGGCCGATCAGGTACGCCGCGGCCAGCGACGCGATCGCGTACCCCATGAGCACGTCGAACTCGAAGACGAGCACGTAGTGCAGCAGGCCCTCGACGAAGAGGATCGCGGCGCGCAGCACGTACCGGCCCGGCCACCGCAGCCCGCGCCGCACCATGGACCGGTACTGGAGCTCCAGGCCCACGCCGAACAGCAGCGTGAGCAGCGCCAGGAACTTGCCGTTCGACAGGGTCCGCAGCGCGGTGCGGACCGGGTCGTCCGTCTCGAACCCGCCCGTGAGCAGGGTCGCGGGACCGCCGGGCGTGGTGAACAGCCAGATGTTGCTGGCGAGGGTGCCGAGGATCGCCACGCCGCGCAGCACGTCGAGCGCGGCGATCCGGCCGCCGGGGCGTGCGGCGGCCGGCACGGCCGGTGAAGGTGCAAGCACGGGGCCCGGGGCGTCGAGGGACATGTCCCGAGCCTGGCGCGGGCGGACGCCCGCCGGCGTCGGCCGTCCGGGCGATCCGTGCCGCGACCGTGTACATCCTTCGACGGACCCGCCACCGCGAATTGAGCTCGTGACCAGGCCGGGGGTTCTGCGACCCTGGGCCCATGACGATTCCCACCGAGCCGGTGCCCGCGCCCGACCTGGTGCGCGAGCTCGCCGGCGACGGGCACCTCACGCTCGCGTGGCGCAACGAGCTCGGCGGCCTCACGTTCCGTGTGGACCCGCCGGAGCCGACGGACCCCGCCACCTTCGTCAAGTGGTCGCCCCGCACCGACCGCGCCCTGACTGAGTGGATCGACCTGGTCGACGAGGCGGCCCGGATGCGCTGGGCGGAGCCGTACACGACGGTGCCGCACGTGCTGGAGGTCGGCACCGACGGCGACGCGGACTGGCTGGTCACGGTCGCGCTCGACGCACGCTCCGCCGTCGACCCGCGCTGGCTCGCGGAGCCCGAGACCGCGGCCCGGGCCATCGGCGCGGGCCTGCGGGCGCTGCACGACAGCCTGCCCGTGGACCAGTGCCCGTGGACGTGGAGCATCGACGACCGTCTCGCCGTGGCCGAGGACCGCGCGGCCCGCGGCCACGCCGCGCCCGGCTGGTCGCCCGAGGCCCGCGCCCGGCTCGCCGACGCGCCGGAGCACGACCGGCTCGTGGTGTGCCACGGCGACGCGTGCGCGCCCAACACCCTCCTGGCCGACGACGGCGCGTGGTTCGGCCACGTGGACCTCGGCGCGCTCGGCGTGGCCGACCGCTGGGCCGACCTCGCGATCGCGACCTACAGCCTGGGCTGGAACTACGGTCCCGGCTACGACCACCTGGTCTACGAGGCGTACGGCATCGACGAGGACTCCGACCGGGTCGCCTGGTACCGCCTGCTGTGGGACCTGGGATGAGCCCTCGGACGAGCACGGACCACACGCCCCGCCTGCTCCTCGTGACCGGCCCGCCGGGGTCGGGCAAGTCGACCGTCACCGCGGCCCTCGCCGACCTCTGGGAGCCCAGCGTGCTCGTCGAGGGCGACGCCTTCTTCGCCTTCCTGCGCCGGGGCGCGATCTCGCCGTGGCTGCCCGAGTCGCACGCCCAGAACGACACGACCACGCGCGCGGCGGCCGCCGCGGCCGGCACCTTCGCGGCGGGCGGCATGGTCGTGGTGTACGACGGCGTCGTCGGCCCGTGGTTCCTGCCGGGGTTCGCGGCCGCCACCGGCGTCGACGTGCTCGACTACGTGGTGCTGCTGCCGCCCGTGGAGACCTGCCTGCACCGTGTCGCCACGCGCGCGGGCCACGGGTTCACGGACCTCGACGCGGCCCGGCACATGCACGAGGACTTCGTGCGCGCGACGGCGGACGGCGCCCCCGGCGCGGTGCTCCGCGACCCGCCGGCCGACGTGCCCGGGGTGGTCGACGCCGTCCGCGACGCGCTGCGCTCGGGCCGGTCGCGCTACGCCGTGGCGGGCTGAGCCGCCTGCCGCGCGCGGTGGGCGGCCTGCGCGTTGCGGTTGCTGCACGTGGTGGAGCAGTACCGGCGCGACCGGTTGCGCGAGAGGTCCAGGACGACGCCGGCGCAGTCGTCGTCCGCGCAGACCGCCAGGCGCGACAGCTCGTCGTCGCGGACGACGTCGATCATCGCCATCGCGGTCTCGACCAGGATGCGGGTGGCCAGCGGGGCGTCATCGGGCACGGCGTGGATGTGCCAGTCCTCCCGCGGGTGCCGCACGAGGCGGGGTACGGCGCGCGCCTCGGCCAGCATGTCGTTGACCAGGCCGGCGGCGTCGTCGCGGCCGGCTAGGAGCAGCTCGCGCAGCCGGGGCCGCAGCGCCAGGACGTCGCGCAGCTCGGCGGCGGTGCCGTCGTGCCTGCCGGTGTAGCCGTGCCGCGTGAAGAACGCGTCCAGCTCGGCGACCGTCGTGAGGGTGACCGGCGGCTCCCCCGCGTTCACGAGCTCGACGGCGGACCGGAGCGCCTCCGCGGTGTCAGATGCGAAAACCACGTTGACACATTACCCGGCCCACCCTACCGTCAGGACCTATGAGCGCAGTGACACCTGACACCGGCGGGCCGGTGGTGAGCGCGGCCGGCGCCGTCGGCCCCGCGCCCGCGCGCCGCCTGACCACCGGGCTGGTGCTGGCCGGCGTCTCGGCCGCGGCGTTCAGCCTGTCCGGGGTGTTCGCGAGCGGGCTGCTCGACACGGGCTGGAGCCCGGGCGCCATGGTGCTGGCGCGGGTGGCCCTCGCGGCCGTCGTGGTGCTGCCGCTCGGCATCCTGTCGCTGCGCGGCGACTGGGGTCCGGTGCGCCGCAACCTCGGGCTGATCTCGCTGTACGGCGCCGTCTCGGTGGCGGGCTGCCAGTTCGCCTACTTCTCCGCCGTGCAGTACATGCCGGTGGGGCCCGCCCTGCTCATCGAGTACACGGCCCCGGCGGCCGTGGTGCTCTGGTTCTGGCTGCGGCACGGCCAGCGGCCCCGGGGCGCGACGGTGCTCGGCGCGCTGCTGGCGGCGGCCGGCCTGGTGCTCGTGCTGGACCTGGTCGGCGGGGCCGGGGGCGCCATGCACCCGGCGGGCGTCGCGTGGGCCCTGCTGGCGATGCTCGGCGTCTCGACCTACTTCGTCATCAACGCGAACGTGGACACCGGCCTGCCGCCCCTGGCCCTCGCGGCGGGCGGCCTGACGACGGCGACCGTCGCGCTGGGCCTGCTCGGCGCGACCGGCCTCATGCCGCTGGAGTACAGCACCGCCTCGCCGGTCTACGGCGGCACGGAGGTGCCGTGGTGGCTGCCGATCCTCGGCCTCGGTGTCGTGACGGCCGCCCTGGCCTACGTCGCGGGCATCGCGGCGGGGCGCCTGCTGGGCCCGCGCCTGGCGTCGTTCGTGGGACTGTTCGAGGTGGTCGCGGCGATCGGCTTCGCCTGGCTGCTGCTGGGCGAGCTGCCCCGCCCGGTGCAGCTCGTGGGCGGCGTGCTGATCCTCGCCGGGGTGGTCGCGGTGCAGGCGGGCGAGAAGCGCGCACCCGCCGAACGCCCGGTGGGCTGACGGCGCGGCCCCGGCTTCACCCGCCTGCAAGAATGGGCGCACCATGACGGCGCCCTCCTCCACCTCCGCGTCCACGTTCTCCGCGACCTCTCAGCCCGCCGCCCCGCGGCCCGCCGGGACCCTGATCCCCTACCTGCCCGCGCCCACGGGCAAGGACCCGGACCCGGACGTGCTGTTCGAGAGCTTCAGCGAGTGGGCGTCGGCAGGCGGGCGGGCCCTGTACCCGCACCAGGAGGAGGCCCTCCTGGAGGTCATGACGGGTTCGCACGTCGTCCTCGCCACGCCCACCGGCTCCGGCAAGTCGATGGTCGCGATGGGCGCGCAGTTCGCCGCGCTGGCCGCGCACCGGTCCGGGCGCGGCGGCCGCACGTACTACACCGCACCCCTGAAGGCGCTCGTCAGCGAGAAGTTCTTCGACCTCGTGGCGGCGTTCGGCTCGAAGAACGTCGGCATGATGACGGGCGACTCCGCCGTCAACCCGGACGCCCCGATCATCTGCTGCACCGCGGAGATCCTGGCCAACCTCGCGCTGCGCCGCGGCACCAGCCCCACGGACGACGACGAGGGCATCGCGCAGGTGGTCATGGACGAGTTCCACTACTACGGCGACCCGCAGCGCGGCTGGGCCTGGCAGGTGCCGCTGCTGGAGCTCAAGGACACGCAGTTCATCCTGATGAGCGCCACGCTCGGCGACACGACGCGGCTGCGTGAGGACATCGAGGAGCGCACGGGCCGGCCCGTCGCGGAGGTCGCGGGCGCCGAGCGCCCCGTGCCGCTCACGTTCTCGTACGTGGTGGAGCCGCTCACCGAGGTGATCCAGGAGCTCGTGACCACGCACCGCGCCCCGGTCTACGTGGTGCACTTCACGCAGAAGGACGCCGTCGACCGCGCGCAGTCGCTGCTGTCCATGAACGTGGCGAGCAAGGCCGAGAAGGAGGCCATCGTCACCGAGATGGGCGCCTTCCGGTTCGGCACCGGGTTCGGCAAGATCCTGAGCAGGTTCCTGCGGCACGGCGTGGGCGTGCACCACGCGGGCATGCTGCCGAAGTACCGCCGGCTGGTGGAGCGCCTCACGCAGAAGGGCCTGCTCAAGGTCGTGTGCGGCACGGACACGCTGGGCGTGGGCATCAACGTGCCCATCCGCACGGTGCTGCTGACGAGCCTCGTGAAGTTCGACGGCGAGCGCATGCGGCACCTCAGCGCGCGCGAGTTCCACCAGATCGCCGGGCGCGCGGGCCGCGCCGGGTACGACACCGTGGGCGAGGTGCTGGTCATGGCGCCCGAGCACGTCATCGAGAACCGCAAGGCGCTGGCCAAGGCGGGCGACGACCCCAAGAAGCTCAAGAAGGTGGTGCGCAAGAAGGCGCCGTCGGGCGCGGTGAACTGGACCGACGCCACGTTCGAGCGGCTGCGCGACGCCGACCCCGAGCCGCTGGTCTCCCAGTTCCGGGTGAACCACGCGATGGTGCTCAACGTGCTGGCGCGCGCGTCGGCCGGCACCACCGACCCGGTGGACGCCATGCGCCACCTGCTGACCGCCAACCACGACACCGAGTCGCAGCAGGCCGAGCACGTGCGCCAGGCGTTCCGCATCTACCGGTCGCTGCGGGTGGCCGGCGTGGTGGAGAAGGTGCGGGTGCCCGACGCCGCGGGCCGCCTGCGCCCGTCGGCCCGCCTCATGGTGGACCTGCCGCGCGACTTCGCGCTGAACCAGCCGCTGTCCCCGTTCGCCCTGGCAGCCATGGACCTGCTCGACGTCGAGAGCCCGACGCACGCGCTCGACGTCGTCTCCGTCATCGAGGCCACCCTCGACGACCCCCGCCAGGTGCTCATGGGTCAGCAGAACAAGGCGCGCGGCGAGGCCGTGGCGGCGATGAAGGCCGAGGGCATCGAGTACGAGGAGCGCATGGAGCTGCTCGAGGAGGTCACGTGGCCCAAGCCGCTGGCCGACCTGCTGGAGCCCGCCTTCCAGACCTACCGCCGCAGCAACCCGTGGGTGGCGGACGCCGAGCTGTCCCCCAAGTCGGTGGTGCGCGACATGGTGGAGAAGGCCATGACCTTCGCCGAGACGGTGAGCGTGTACGGGCTGGAGCGCACCGAGGGCGTGGTGCTGCGCTACCTCGCCGACGCCTACCGGGCCGTGCGTCAGGTGGTGCCCGAGGAGCACCGCACCGAAGAGGTGCAGGAGATCATCGAGTGGCTCGGCGAGCTCGTGCGCGGCGTGGACTCCTCGTTGCTCGACGAGTGGGAGCGCTTGGCCAACCCGGTGGACGACGATGCCGACCTCGTGACCGACGGCGAGCTGGCCGACGCCGGCGCCGAGGCGCCCGTCCGGCCCGTCACGGGCAACCCGCGGGCGTTCCGGCGACTGGTCCGCAACGCGCTGTTCCGCCGGGTCGAGCTCGCGGCGCGCGAGTCGTACGGACCCCTGGCCGCCCTGGGCGGCGGGTGGGACGCCGACGCGTGGGCCGACGCCCTCGACCCGCTGTTCGAGGAGCAGGGCGACGACGCGATCGGGATCGGCCCGGAAGCCCGTTCGGCCGCGCTGCTCACGATCCTGGAGCCCGGCGCGGAGCTGCCCGCGGGCGCGGGCGGCGAGGGTGGGCGCGTGGAGCCCGGCACGTGGTGGGTACGGCAGGTGCTCGACGACGCCGACGCGAACCGCGACTGGGCTATCACCGCGCAGGTCGACCTCGCGGCGAGCGACGAGGCGGGCGAGGTCGTGCTGACGGTGCTCGAGGTCGGACAGATCTGACTTTGCCGCTCGTTTACCTTTCTTCGGGCTTGGCGTAAACTCCTTTTAATTGAGTTCCGGTCAGCAGCGCCACGAGCGCTGCCTGGACACAGGAGTGCCAATGACGACGCACCTGCGCACGCTCGCCCACCTCACCCTCGGTCTCCTCACCACCGCCGCCCTCGTCGCCACCGCGACACCGGCGCCGGCCCTCGCTCCCCCGCTCGCCGCCGACGGACCTGGTGTCGGCGCGCCCTGGGTCGTCACGCTCGGCGACTCCTACATCTCCGGCGAGGCCGGCCGCTGGGCCGGGGCCTCCAACCGTGACTACCGCCGCGCCGACGCCCTCGGCGCGAGCGCCTACCACGACAACCCGGGCGGCACGGGCGAGCTCATCCCCCGCTGCCACCGGGCGTCGTCCGCCGAGGCCTACATCGGCGGCGGCGTCAACGGGCTCAACCTCGCGTGCAGCGGCGCGAAGACCGCCACCTCGGCCGGCTCGAACTTCAAGCCCGGCATCGACTTCTGGAGCGGCTCGGCCGGCAAGGGGCAGGCGCTCATGCTCCAGGAGGCGGCCGCCACGCGGAACGTGCGCATGGTGGTGGTCTCGATCGGCGGCAACGACTTCGGGTTCGCGAGCGTGGTCCAGACGTGCGTGGTCAACTTCCTCACCTCGCCGTCGTGGTGGAAGAACTACTGCCACGACGACAGCTCCGTGGCCGCGGCCTTCACCCCCGCCAACGTCGCCGCCGTCCGCGCCCGGGTGGCCCAGGCGCTCGGCAACGTCGCCACCGCCATGAGCAACGCCGGGTACCGCGCCGACCAGTGGACCCTCGTGGTGCAGACCTACCCGTCGCCCGTGCCGAACGGTTCCGGGTTCCGCTACTCCGAGTCCGGGTACACGCGCCAGTCCACGGGCGGGTGCGGGCTCTGGAACCGGGACGCCGACTGGGCCAACGCCACGGTGCTGCCCACCATCAACGGGGCTCTGCTCGGCGCCGCCTCCGACGTCGGGCTGCCCAACGTGCGCACGCTCGACATGACGCACGCGTTCGACGGCAAGCGGCTGTGCGAGCAGGGCGTCGGCCTCTACGAGGAGGTCGGCCTGGCCGACTGGCGCACGCCCGGCGCCGTGGACCGCACCGAGTGGGTCAACCAGATCCGCACGGTCAGCACCATCGGCGACTCGCCCTACTACGTCCAGGAGTCGCTGCACCCCAGCTACTGGGGTCAGCTCGCCATGCGCAACTGCCTGCGCCAGGTGTGGAACTCGGGGGCCCCGCGCAGCGGGAGCTGCACCGTCGGCGACCTCGGCACGGCCCGCCTGACCCCGACGGGCGAACCGGCGATGCACCTGACCCCCCTGCCCTAGCCTGACCCGCCGACTGCAGACTTCCTCACCCCAGCCCCGCTGACTGCAGAGTTCCTCCCCGCGGAGCCCGCACACCCCGGAAGGAACTCTGCAGTCGGCGCGCGGCGGGAGGAACTCTGCAGTCGGCGCCGGCCCGCGGGGTCCGCCGGGGCTTTCCGCTGTCAGGTCAGCAGGGTCACCAGGCCGCGGGTCAGGGTCGCCAGGCCGCCCACGTAGGCGAGCGCCACCAGTACCCGCCGGGTGGCGCTCGCCGAGACCCGGCCGGCCAGCAGCTCGCCCACCCAGACGCCGCCGAACAGCGCGGCACCCACGACCAGCCAGGCCCACCAGGCCAGGGGCGGCAGGACGACGTCGGCCACGGTCACCTTCGCGACCACCGCGGCCACCGCGTTGGTCATGAAGAACGGCTGCGCCGTGGCGGCGAACGCGCGCGGGTCCCACCGGTCGAGCACGGAGTACACGGCCAGCGGCGGTCCGCCGATGCCCGCGGCCACGCTGCCGAACCCGCTGGCCACGCCGGTCACGAGCAGCGGCCACCGGGCGTGCTCCGGGAACGGGCGGCGCGCACCGCGCAGCCGGTTGGTGACCAGGGCCAGCGTCATCGCGACCACGACCACCAGGCCCACCACGATCTCCAGGGTGGCCGGGCTCGCGTCGCGCATGAGGAACGCGGCGGGCACGCTCGTGCTGACCGACGCCGCGACCAGCCACGCGTACCGCCGCCAGTCGACGCCGGAGAGCATGCGCCAGAGCACGACCAGCGCCATCACCGCGCCCACGGCGTTGACGAACAGGACCCCCTCCCGTGCCCCGAGCAGCAGCACGATGAACGGACCGGCCACGAGGCCGAACCCCATCCCTGCCACCCGCTGGAGAGCGCCGCCGAACAGGATGGCCAGGACGAGAAGGAGGAGGAGCACGCCCCCACGCTAACCGCGTAGTTTCCGACCGGGCTCCTCGGGATTCACCCCGGGGAACGAGATCCGCACCGCGAGACCGGTGCGCCCCGGCGCCACCGGCACGGCACAATCGCGTCGTGGCCAAGAACTCGAAGTCCGCCCGCGCCAGCCACGGGACGCCCGCCGTCGTGGCGCTGGAGAAGTCCGGGCTGCCGCACACGCTGCACCCCTACGAGCACGACCCGGCGAGCGACCTGAGCTACGGCATGGAGGCCGCCCAGGCGATCGGCGCCGACCCGGCCCAGGTGTTCAAGACGCTGCTGGCCGACGTCGACGGGAAGCTCGTGGTGGGCATCGTGCCCGTGGACCGCAAGCTGGACCTCAAGGCCCTGGCCCGCGCGGCGGGCGGCAAGAAGGCGGCGATGGCCGAGCCCGCGGCCGCCGAGCGCGCGACGGGGTACGTGGTGGGCGGCATCTCGCCGCTGGGTCAGAAGACGCGGCACACGACGGTGCTCGACGAGTCGGCCCAGGCGTACGACGTCGTGTACGTCTCGGGCGGACGGCGCGGGCTCGACGTCGGCCTCGCGCCGGCCGACCTGCTCGCCCTGACGGGCGGGACGACGGCGCCGATCGCCCGCGACTGATCCGCGGGCCGGCGCCGTCGAGGCCCGGGGTCAGGCCGCGGCGACCTGCTTGCGGTAGGTGGGCAGCAGCGCGTCGCTGGAGACGATCTGCTTGCCGAGCGGCATGAGCGAGACCGGGATGAGCTTGAGGTTGGCCCACGCCATCGGGATGCCGATGATCGAGATGACCAGCGGAATCGCGGTGATCACGTGCCCGAGCGCCAGCCACCAGCCGGCCACGATCACCCAGATCACGTTGCCGATCAGGGCGAGCGCGCCGGAGCGCGGGCTCTCGACCACCTCGCGCCCGAACGGCCACAGGGCGTACCCCGCGATGCGGAAGGACGCGATGCCGAACGGGATGGTGACGATGAGCAGGCAGCAGATGATCCCCGCGAGCATGTAGCCGACCCACAGCCCGAAGCCCGCGAAGATGACCCAGATGATGTTCAGCAGCGTCTTCATGGACCCATCCTTTCGCAGTCCGGGGGGCTCTCGGTACCGGGAACCCCCTGACCCGACCCTGAACCCCCGGGCGCGCGCCCGCCACCCGTGGCGCCGGGCCGGTCGCGGCGCTGCGGGCGGCCCGAAATAGACTCGCCCCGTGCCCGACCAGCCGCAGCCCTCGCTCCCCTCAGGATCCTCCGTCGCCGAGCGCCTCGCCGCCGTGCGGGCCCGCATCGCCGCGGCCGCCGACGCCGCCGGGCGGGACCCGGGCGAGGTGCGCCTGCTCGTCGCGACGAAGACGCAACCCGCCGAGGCCGTGCTCGAGGCGCTGGCGGCGGGTGTCGACCTGATCGGCGAGAACCGCGTGCAGGAGCTGGTGGCGAAGGCCCCGGCGGTGGCCGACCGGGTCGCGGACGGCTCGCTGGAGGTGCACATGATCGGTCACCTGCAGCGCAACAAGATCAACCAGGTGCTGGCCACGGCCACGGGCCTGGAGACGCTCGACTCGCTCGACCTCGCGCGCGCCATCTCCGACCGGTGCGTGCGCGACGACCGCACCGGCGACCGCGCGCTGGACGTGATGGTGCAGGTCAACGTCACGGGCGAGGCGAGCAAGTCCGGCGTCGTCCCGGCGGACGCCGGCGCGCTGGCCACCGCCGTCGCCGCCCTGCCGGGCCTGCGGCTCACCGGGTTCATGACCATCGGCGCGCGCCTGGACGACACGTCCGAGCAGACCGTGCGCGCCGGCTTCGCCCGCCTGCGTGCCGTCCGGGACGAGGTCGTCGCGTCCGGTGCGCCGGGCACGGCGGGCGCGACGGCCCTGTCCATGGGCATGACCGGCGACCTGCACCTGGCCGTCGCGGAGGGCGCCACGGTGGTCCGCGTCGGCACGGCGGTCTTCGGCCCGCGCCCCACCCAGCCCGCGAGGTAGCCAGCGGGGGCGCGGCGCTACCTCGGCGAGGCCGGGGGCACGCCCAGGCGGGACAAGGCGTCCCGGACCGACGTGCCCGGGGTGGCCGCCAGGGCCGCGAACGCCGTGGACCGGTCCACGCCCGCCACCAGCATGACCAGGGCGGCCCGCAGGTCGCCGTCGGTCGCGGCCAGGGCGTTCTCGCAGACGTCGGGCTCCAGGTCGGTCGCCTGCGTGAGCAGCCGCACCAGGCGGCGGCGCAGCTTGGCGTTGGTGGCGAGCACCTCGACCATGAGGTTCGAGTAGGTCTTGCCCAGGCGCACCATCACCGCGGTCGAGAAGGTGTTCAGCACCATCTTCTGGGCCGTGCCCGCCTTCATCCGGGTGGAGCCCGTGATGGCCTCGGGTCCGGTGTTCACCAGGATCGGCACGTCGGCCTTGGGCGCGAGCAGCGCGAACGGGTTGGAGGCCAGCAGCACGGTCCGGGCGCCGCGGGAGCGGCCCATGTCGAGGGCTCCCCCGACGTAGGGCGTGTTGCCGCTGGCGGCGATGCCGAAGACCATGTCGGCCGGCCCCACGTCGGACACCAGCGCGGCGCCGGCGTCGGCGTCGTCCTCCGCGCCCTCGACCGCCTTCTTGAAGGCGCCCAGCCCGCCGGCCAGGTGCGGAACGAACATCTCCTCGCCCACGCCGTAGGTGGGCAGCAGCTCGGCGGCGTCGAGCAGGCCCATGCGGCCCGACGTGCCCGACCCGACGTAGTGCACGCGCCCGCCGGCGCGGATGCCCTCCACGGCCAGGTCGACCGCCTCGACGATGCGCGGGTGCGCCGCGCGGACCGCCGCGATGACCGCGGCGTCCTCGTCGGTGATCATGCGCACCATGTCCGCCGTGGAGACCACGTCGATGTCACGGGTACGCGGGTTGCGCTCCTCGGTGGGTGAGACCGGGCGTGGCGCCGACTGTGCGTGCCGTTCGAATCCCGCCTCCGCGATCATCGGCGTGCCCCTTTCCTTCGCTGGTCCTGTGCTCTGCACTGCTGTCCGTCGTTCATCGCCCCGGTGGCCGGTCGCCCCGCAGGCGCGCGACGGCCGCGGACGCGTTCGCCCGCCCCGTCCCGCACGCCACCACGACCGCGGGGCCACCGTCACGCAGCGCCCCGAACCAGTCGCCGACCGGCCCCGGGAGGCCCGTGTGCACCACGACAAGGTCCGGCCGCACGGCCCAGAGCTGTTCCAGCCGGGCCCGTTCGGCCGAACCCGGGACGGGCTCACGGGTGATCACGACGAGCGGTTCGCGACGCGGTGCACTCTTGGACAACCGTCCAGGAAATTCTGCACCACGTTCGGGACTGCTCTTGTCGAGATCCGCCGATACACCGTACCGGGTGAATCGGGCAATAAGCACGGCAAGTCCGGTTTCATCGAGGCCGAGCTCGGCCGGGACCGGCCCGGAGGCGTCCTGACCAGGCACGTCGTCCGGGTACACCCGAGCGCCGGGCCAGGCGGCCGCGAGCGCCGTCTGGACGTGCCGGGCGGTGCGGCCGGCGGCGTGGTCCAGCCGGGTGCGCAGGTCGGCGACGTCGGGTACGGCGTCGGGCGGTAGCGGCACGAGGGGCGCAGCGCCACGCACGTGCACGACGGCGTCCGCGATCCGTCCGCCGAGGTCGGCGAGCTCCGCGAGCGCCTCCTGGGCGGCGTCGGGGCCGGTGCGCGCGCCGGCGGCGGCGCGGCGGTCGCGGATGTCGGCCACGAGGGTGCGGGTGCGGGCGGCGGACTCCTCGAGCCGGTCGACGCTCACGCGCCCGGCGGCCACGGCCGCCGCGAGGGCGTCGTACGCCTCGGTGTAGAGGGCGGGGTCGAGGCCGAGGCAGAGCAGGTCGGCCCCGGCCTCGACGGCGCGGACGGCGGCCTCGCCGACGGTGCCGGTGAGTCGGCGCAGGGCGCCCATGTCGAGGGCGTCGGTGATGATCGGGCCGTCGTGGCCGAGCTCGCGCAGCAGGCGGGTGGCGGCGGGCTCGACGGAGGCGGGCGCGGGTCCGATCGCGGGGTAGAGCACGTGGGCGGTCATGACGGCGTCGAGCCGGGACTGGTCGCGTGGGCCCTCCTCGGGGCGCAGGGCCTGCGCGAAGGGGGCGAGGTCGCGGGTGCGGACCACGTCGAGCGGTGCGTCCACGACCGGCAGCCCGACGTGGGAGTCCACGGTGGTGGCCCCGTGTCCCGGGAAGTGCTTGCCGCAGACGCCGACCCCGGCGCTGCGCACGCCCCGGGCGAACGCGATGCCGTGCCGGGCGACGACGTCGGGCGTGGTGCCGAAGGCGCGGACGCCGACCACGGGGTTGTCGGGTTCGGAGACGACGTCGAGCACGGGGCTGAGCACGAGGTCGATGCCCGTGGCGGCGAGCAGGCGGCCCAGGGCCCGGCCGGCGTCGAGGGAGACGGCGGGCCCGCCGGGGTGCGCGCCGAGCGCGGCGGCGCCGGGCAGGGACGACCCGTCGGCCGCCTCGAGGCGCGATACGTCGCCGCCCTCCTCGTCGACCGCGACCAGGAGGTCCGGTGAGACGGCGTGCAGCGCGGCGGAGAGGAGAGCGGCGGTCTCGACGTCGGGCGTGTTGCGCGCGAAGCAGACGACGCCGGCCAGGCCGGCGCGGGCGGCGTCGGCCAGCCAGGCCGGGACGTCGGTGCCGGAGGCCTCGAAGCCCGGCAGGAGCACGCCGTTGACCGCGCGGACGGTGCGTTCGTCGCTCACGTGCGGCTCACGCCTTCACCGCGCCGGACGTCAGGCCCGAGGCGAGGCGGCGCTGCACCAGGATGAAGAAGATCATCACGGGCACGGTGATGATCGTCGAGGCGGCCATGATGGCGCCCCAGTCGTTGGCGTGGACGCCGAAGAACGAGCGCAGGCCGATGGCCACGGTGTAGTTCTCGGTGGTTCCGCCGAGCATCGTCATGGCGAAGATGAACTCGTTCCATGCCGTGATGAAGCTGAAGATGCTGGTGGCGACCAGGCCGGGTGCGACGAGCGGCAGCAGCACCGAGCGGAACATGCGGCCCCAGGTGGCCCCGTCGAGGTAGGCGGCCTCCTCGAGCTCGACCGGCACCGCGGCGACGAACCCGCGCAGCATCCAGATCCCGAACGGCAGGGCGAGCGCCACGTACACGACGACGAGGCCGAGCAGCGTGCCGAGGAGCTGCAGGTCGCGCACCTGCACGAACAGCGGGATGACCAGCGCCTCCAGCGGCACCATCTGCACCACGAGCACGAGCATGAGGATCTGGGTGCGCATGCGGAACCGGAACCGCGCCACCGCGACGGAGGCCAGCAGCGCGAGCAGCGCGGAGACCAGCACGGTGGCGAGCGCCACGACCAGGGAGTTGCGCAGGTAGCCGCCGAACCCGCCCTCGCTCAGCACGAACGTGTAGTGCTCGAGCGTGGGCTCGGCGGGCCAGAAGCTGCTGGTGTGCCCGGCCTGGGCGTCCAGGGAGCTGTTCAGCATCCAGTAGACGGGGAACAGCGTGAACACGAGCAGGAGGGCGACCAGCACGCCCTTGCCGGCCTGCCGCGCCGGGGAGCGTCGTGCGCTCATCGTTCCTCCTCCGCGAGCACGGTGCGGACGTAGACGGCGGTGATCGCGAGCAGCAGCAGCGTGAGGAGCACGGCGATCGCGGAGCCGAACCCGTACCGGTTCTGCCCGAACGACTCGACGTACGACCACACCCCGAGGTTCAGCACCGATCGATTCGATCCCGCGCCGCCGGGCATGAGGTACACCTGCGCGAACACCTTGAAGTCCCAGATGGTCGACAGGATGATCACGACGGCGAAGACCTGGCGCAGCTGCGGCACGACGATCGAGAAGAACCGCCGGAACGCGCCGGCGCCGTCCATCTCGGCCGCCTCCAGCATCTCCTTGGGCACGCCGAGCAGGCCGGCGAGCACCGTGACCGCCACGAACGGGAAGCCGTGGTGGATCACGTTGAGCAGCACGATGGCGTAGAACGTCCAGCGGCCGGTGAACCAGTTGGTCGGGTCGTCCAGCAGGCCCAGGTTCATCAGGGTGTCGTTGAAGACGCCGCGGTCGGCGTCGAAGATCCACACCCACACGTAGGTGCCGGTGACGGCGGGCATGGCCCAGGCCGCCATGATGGCGCTGGAGGTGACCGTGCGCCAGAACGGGCCGAGGGAGGCGAGCAGCACCGCGACGGCCGTGCCGAACACGACCGTGCCCGCCACCGACAGCACCGCGAACCCGACGGTGTTGGGCAGCACCACGGTCCACAGCTCGGGCGCCGTGAGGATCTCGGTGTAGTTGCGCAGGCCGATCCAGTTCGGCTCGCCGGTGGTGATCTCGCGCAGGCCGTAGTCCTGCAGCGAGAAGAGGAACACCCGCACGAGCGGCCACAGCAGCAGCACCGCGAGGACGAGCAGAGCGGGGGCCAGCAGCAGCCAGGGCCGCGCGGCGGCGGCCCTGGCCCTGCCCGACCAGCCGCCCGACCAGCCGCCGGCCGCCCGGCCGGCCCCCGCGGGGGCCTGACCGGACGACCGCGGCGTGGGTGGTGCCTGCGCGGTCATCCAGCGCCGTTCAGCACGCTCGTCATCTCCTCTGCCGCCGCGGCCGACGCCGTGGCGACGTCCTGCTCCCCGGAGAGGATCGACTGCATCATGGTGCTCGTCGTGAGCTTGGCCTGCACCGCGCCGTAGGTGGGCGCCGCGGGCACGGAGGCGCCGCCGTCCACGAACTGCTCGGCGAACGGCGCCACCAGCGGGTCGGTGCTGGCGAGCGTCTCGTCCAGGAGCGACACCTGGCCCGGGAAGTACCCGGACTGCTCGGCCCACTTCTGGGCGAACTCACCGGTCGTCATCATCTCGATGAACGTCCAGGCCAGGTCCTTGTCCTCCGCGGTCTCGAACATGCTCAGGTGGGAGCCGCCCAGCACCGACGGCGCGATGCCGCCGTCCTGGCCCGGGATCGGCACCGCGGCGAACTTGCCCTCCATGTCGGCGTTGGCCTCGACGATCGCGCCCGGGGTCCACGACCCCATGACGGCCATGCCGACGTCGCCCGCGGCGAACGCGTCGAGCACGTCGGTCTCGCGCCACGTCGTCGCACCCTCGGACGAGTAGCCGCCCTCGGTGGCCAGGCCCGTCCAGAACCCGATGCCCTCCTGGGCCTCCGGGCTGTCGAGGTGCGAGGTCCAGGTGTCGCCCTCGAGCGTGGCGACCTCGCCGCCCGCACCCCACACCCACGGGTACACGGTGAACTCGGCGTCGCCCGGCACGGCCACGGCGATCTTGTCCGGGAACTCCTCCTTGAGCGCCGCCGCGGCCTCCTCGAGCTCGTCCCACGTGGTGGGCGGCTCGACGCCGGCCTGCTCGAACATCTCCGTGTTGTAGACCAGCGAGCGCACGCCGGCGTACCAGGGCATGCCGTAGAGCTGCTCGTCGTAGGTGCCCGCCTCGACCAGGCCCTCGACGAGGTCGTCGGTGACCCCGGCGCCGGACACGTGCTCGTCGAGCGGGGCCAGCGCGCCGGCGTCCGCGAACTCCGGGGTCCACGTGGTGCCCGTCTCGGCCACGTCCGGCGTCGTCCCGCCCGCGATCGAGGTCACGAACCGGTCGTGGGCGTCGCCCCACTCGACGAACTCGACGTCCAGGGTCGCGCCCGTCTCCTCCTCGAACGCGGCGGCGACCTCGTCGAAGAAGTCGTCGGCGTCGGGGTTGGTGCCCTGCATGATCCAGACGCTGAGGGCGCCGTCGCCCTCGCCGGAGTCGCCGCCGCTACCGCCGCCGCACGCTGCCGTCGTGGCGGCCAGGAGCACAGCTCCCGTGGCCGCGGCCACGGACCGCCGCATCGCTCGATTCATCGTTCGGCTTCCTTTCGCTCGGTGCCGCGAGAGTAGCCAGGTGATATTTCTGAGAAATGAACTTCCCAATACGCGGCATTGCGTGGAGATTACTGACGCAAAGATGCATCTGCTAGGGGTGTTACCAAACCGTGATTGCCCATCATGACACGGCGCGCCAGGGCCGGCCCTAGGGCACGCGCGCGGTCCATTCCGGGGTGCCGAACTTGCTCTCGACGAGCCCCGCGGCCAGGTCCCACTCGCGCTGCGTGATCTCGCCGGGCACGGTGCGGTACCGGGCGCGGAACGACGCGTCGAGCGCGTCGATCACCTCGGCCCGGCTCAGCCCGGTCTGCGAGCGCAGGGGGTCCACGCGCTTGTTGGCGCTGCGCGTGCCCTTGTCGCTGAGCTTCTCGCGGCCGATGCGCAGCACGTCGGTCATCTTGTCGGCGTCCATGTCGTAGGCCATGGTCGCGTGGTGCAGCACGGCGCCCCCGGCGAGCCGCTTCTGAGCGGCGCCGGCGATCTTGCCGGCGGGCGAGGCGATGTCGTTGAGCGGCACGTAGGTGGCGTCGATCCCGAGCCCGTGCAGCGCCCCGACCACCCAGTCGTCGAGGAACGCGTAGGAGCGTTCGAAGCTGAGCCCGTCCACCAGGGAGCCGGGCACGTACAGCGAGTAGGAGATGGTGTTGCCGGGCTCCATGAACATGGCGCCACCCCCGGAGATCCGCCGGATCACGCGGGCCCCGTGCCGCGCGGCCCCCTCGGTGTCGACCTCGTTGCGCAGCGACTGGAACGATCCGATGATCAC
Source organism: Promicromonospora thailandica (assembly GCF_024171955.1). Classification (GTDB taxonomy): domain Bacteria; phylum Actinomycetota; class Actinomycetes; order Actinomycetales; family Cellulomonadaceae; genus Promicromonospora; species Promicromonospora thailandica. Next base: position 58,960 of record NZ_JAMTCS010000017.1, read on the forward strand.
CGCGGACTCGTCCCACTCCCAGAACCGCAGGGTGGGTCCGCGGCGGCCCGCGCCGAGCTCCTCGGTGAGCACCTGGTCGAGCGCCACGTTGAGCAGGGGCGAGACCGCGGGGGTGCGGATCACCTGGAACTCGTGGTCCTCCCAGGCGGTCGCGTGGCCCAGCGCGCGCCGGGTGGCCACGGCCACGGCGTCGGCGTCGAACCCCACGGCGGTGGCCCCGTCCAGGGCTCCGCGCACCGCCTCGGTGAGCTGCGCCTTGGAGGCGTCGGCGGGCAGGCCGTCCAGCGCCTCCCCCATGGCCTCGAGCGCCTCGTCGGGCTCGAGGAAGAAGTCCCCGCTCACCCTGGTGCCGGCCAGCCGCCCCGCGGCCAGACCGGTCTCGACACGAACCAGCTTCCCGGATGGAACCTTGTACTCTCCTCGCACGTGTTCACAGTAGGCGACGGTGCCTGCGGTGTCCGACGCCGGATCCCGCCTGAGGTACGGCAGGTGAGGTCCCGGCGTCGGGCACATCCGACTTTTGGCACAATGGCGCCGCAGAACAGACCATAATTTCCTCCTCTCTTTAGACAACCTTGCCCTGGTTTCGTGTCAGAATGACCGGGTGTCCGAACTCGCACTGGGTATAGATGAAGCGGCGGTCGACGCCTGGGTCGTCGCTCTCGACGTGGGCGGCAGCGGCTCGCGCCTGGTCGCTGAATTCGGCAACTCCGTGAACCCCGAGCGCATCAGCCTGAACGGCCGCGCCGTCAAGGTGAACCACCGGGGCAGCGACGCCCCCGCGGTCGTCGCCTCCCTGTGCCAGTCGTTCAACGCGTGGGCCGCCCGCATGGGTGTGCACGGCATGAGCGACGGCAGCACCGCGCCCGTCGCGTCCGCGGCGGTCGGCATCACGGGCCTGACCTCGCTCGTCGAGAAGCCGGTCGAGGTGCACGACATCCTCGCCCGCGAGCTGCGCACCAACCGCACCGCCGTCGCGGGCGACGCCCTGACCGCCCACCTCGGCGCGCTGCGCGGCCGCGCGGGCGCCGTCCTCTCCGTGGGTACGGGCGCCGTGGCCTTCGGCTACGACGGCGCGAGCCGCTGGCGCCGCGCCGACGGCTGGGGCCACCTGCTGGGCGACCTCGGCGCCGGTGTCTGGGTGGGCGGCGAGGCCCTGCGGGCCGCCGGCCGCTACCACGACGGTGCGAGCCGCGGCGGCTCCAAGCGCCTGCTGGACGCCGCCGTCGCCAAGTTCGGCCTCATCGAGAGCTGGCCCAACCAGTTCTACAAGAACACCCAGCGCGCCCGGCAGCTCGCCTCGATGGCCCCCGAGGTCATCATCGCGGCGGCCGAGGGCGACGCCGTCTCCATCCGCATCCTGGAGGAGGCGGGCCGGCACCTCGCCGACACGCTGTCCAGCGCGCTCGGCCGCGGCATCCCGCCGCTGGCCTCCACGACCGGCCGCCTGGTGCAGGAGGAGTCGCCGCTGACGGTGTCGCTCACCAAGCACCTCTCGGAGGACCGGCCCGAGGTCTCGCTCGTGCCGAGCGGCGGCACGCCGCTCGACGGCGCGCTGCACCTGGCGCGCAAGCTGCGCGACACGCCGCAGTCGGTGGCCGGTTTCCGCCCGTGGCTGACCGTCCGTGTCGACGGCCACCACACCAGCGGTGAGGCCGCCGAGGACACGAACGCCAACGAGATCCTCACCGCCGAGCTGTCCGCCACCGAGCTCCCGGGTGACGACTTCCAGTGACCGGCGGGCGGCCGATTCGTTCCTTCACACCCCGTTGTGCCCGAATCCCCGGTACGGGTGTATGTTCCGAGCCCTAGGCCTACCACCCGAACCCGGGAGATGCGATGACAGGTGACGTTCTCGTCCGACTCCGGCGCGCACTGCCGACGCTGCGACCCGCGGAGGCCAGAGTCGCGCAGACGGTCCTCGACGACCCGAACACGGTCGTGGCGTCGACCATCACCGAGCTCGCCGGGCACGCGGACACGTCGCAGGCGACCGTGGTCCGGTTCTGTCGCGCCGTCGGCTACGCCGGCTACCCCGAGTTCCGCATCGACCTGGCGCAGGCGACCAGCCGCCGCGAGGTCGAGATGGAGCGCTCCGGCATCGCCGAGGGCGAGATCAACCAGACCGACGACATCGAGGCCGTCGTCTCCAAGATCGCGTTCCACGAGGCGCGGACCATCGAGGAGACGGCCCGCATGATCGACACGGACGCGATCGAGCGGGTGGCCACCGCGATCTCGGAGGCCAAGCGCGTCGACGTGTACGGCGTGGGCTCCTCGAACCTCGCGGCGTCCGACCTGGCGATGAAGCTGCAGCGCATCGGCGTCTTCGTGTTCAGCTCGCCCGACCCGCACCAGCAGCTCGCCTCGTCGGCGCTGCTCGAGCCGGGCCACGTCGCCATCGGCGTGTCGCACTCGGGCCAGACGCGCGAGACCAACCAGGCCCTGGAGATCGCGCGCAAGCGCGGCGCCCTCACCGCGGCCATCACGAACTTCCCGGACGCCGCCATCGGCATGGTGTCCGACGTCGTCCTGGCCACCACCGCGCGCGAGACCAAGTTCCGCGTGGGCGCCATGTCGAGCCGCATCGCGCAGCTCACCGTGGTCGACTACCTGTTCGTCCGCGTCGCGCAGCGCACGTACGAGCGCTCCTCGGCCGCGATCCGCGCCACCTACGAGGCCGTGCGCGACCCCCAGCTCCACCAGGTCAGCAGCACCAAGATGGAGCGGCCCACGGCCGTCTGAGCTCGGCACCCGTGCCGAAGCCCCTGCCCGGATCTCCGGGCAGGGGCTTCGTCGTGGTGCTATGCGCGGGGTTCGACGCCCGACTTCAGGAGGCCGAACACGTACGCCTCCGTGACCGCCTCCCACGCCGCCTCGACGAGGTTCGGGCCGACGCCGACCGTGGACCACGACCGCTCGCCGTCGCTGGTGTCGATCAGCACGCGCGTGATCGCGTCTGTACCGAGCTCGGTGTCCAGGATCCGTACCTTGAAGTCGATCAGCTCGAACCGGGCCAGCTCGGGGTAGACCCGCGACAGCGCGCTGCGCAGCGCCTGGTCCAGCGCGTTGACGGGGCCGTTGCCCTCGCCGGTGGACACGATGCGCTCGCCGCCCGCCCGGAGCTTGACGGTCGCCTCGGCCACGGCGGCGGCGTCCGGCGCGTGGACCGACGGCGGGGCGGCGCCCGCCGGGACCGTCTCGATGATCGTGCGCCACGACTCGACCGCGAAGTACTCGGGCCGCTGCCCCAGCTCGGAGCGCAGCAGCAGCTCGAACGACGCGTCGGCGGCCTCGTAGGTGTAGCCGGCCGCCTCGTCGTCCTTCACCCGGTTGGTGACCCGCGAGAGCAGCTCGCCCTGGCCCGCGAGGTCGAAGCCCAGCTCGCGGCCCTTGAGCTCCACCGACGCGCGGCCCGCCATGTCGGAGACCAGCATGCGCATGTCGTTGCCCACGAGGGTCGGGTCGGTGTGCTGGTACATGTCCGGGTCCACGCGGATGGCGCTGGCGTGCAGGCCGCCCTTGTGCGCGAAGGCGCTGGCACCCACGTACGGCTGCCGCGCGAACGGCGAGATGTTGGTGATCTCGCTGATGGCGTGCGCGATCCGGGTGGCCTCCCGCAGTCCGTCGTCGGCCAGGAGCGTCATGCCGGACTTGAGCTCCAGGTTGGCGACCACGGTGACGAGGTCGGCGTTGCCGGTGCGCTCCCCGTAGCCGTTGACGGTGCCCTGCACGTGCGTCGCGCCCGCCTCGACGGCGGCCAGCGAGTTCGCGACGGCACAGCCGCTGTCGTTGTGCGCGTGCACGCCCAGCAGCCGGTCCGGCCCGATGCCGGTCGTGTCGCGCAGCTCGCGCACGATCTCGCCCACCCACGTGGGCAGCATGCCGCCGTTGGTGTCGCAGAGCGTGACCACCTCGGCGCCCGCCTCGAACGCGGTCACGACGGCGCTGGTCGCGTAGTCCCGGTCGTACCGGTAGCCGTCGAAGAAGTGCTCGGCGTCCAGCACCACGCGGCGCCCCTCGGCCACGAGGAACGCGACGGTGTCGCCGATCATGGCGAGGTTCTCGGCGCGCGTCGTGCGCAGCGCGCGCTCCACGTGCCGCACGTCCGACTTGGCCACGAGCGTGACGACGGGGGTGGCCGCGTCCAGGAGCGCGCGCACCTGCGGGTCGTCACCCGCCCGTACGCCCGCCCGGCGCGTGGCGCCGAACGCGGCGAGCACCGCGTTCTTCAGGGTCAGCTCGGCGGCGGCCCGGGCGAAGAAGTCGGTGTCCTTGGGGACCGCGCCCGGCCAGCCGCCCTCGATGTAGCCGACGCCGAGCTCGTCGAGCAGCGCCGCGATGGCGAGCTTGTCGGAGACGGAGAGGCTCATGCCCTCCTGCTGCGCGCCGTCGCGCAGCGTCGTGTCGTACACCTGGAACGGGGCGGTGGTCATCGAGGCTCCCAACGATGATGTGTCTGGTGACCCGGTCGGAGCCGGGCCGTCCGGCCAACAAAAAAGACCCTCCAGGGTGTGGAAGGTCTGCGCGTCCGGTGCGGTTCTCGCCGGACGCGCTACGAAATGATGATCACCTGTCGCAGGGTGGAGCTCAGGGTGAGGCACTCGGTCATGCGGGTCATGGTGCCACAGCCCGGCGGCCCGCGGAAGTCGTGACCACCCTCTGAAGCGCGCGGACCCCGTGCGCCGCGGCCGAGGCATCGACGCGGTCGAGCCAGCGCACCTCGGCCTCGGCGACGAAGACTCACGACTGGAGCGCGAGGGGTGCCCTCGGTCAGGCCGTCGGCCGCAGGCTCGCGGCGACCAGGTCGAGCAGGTGGGCGGTGCGGTCCGGCGTAGCCTCGGCGCCGGTGACCATGAGCGCCCCCACCAGCAGGGTCGTGACGTCGCCGGGGTCGACGTCACCGCGCAGCACGCCCGCACGGGCACCGGCCGTGAGGATGGACCCGAGCGCCGTGGTGACCCGCTCGCGGGTGACGGACCGGTTGATGCGGCCGCTGGCCCAGCCGGCGCGCAACGTGTCGAGCATCCCGCGCTTGGTCGCGACGAACGCCGCGTAGCGGTCCATCCACGCCCGCAGCGCCGCGTCCGGCGGCAGCTCGGCCAGCAGCTCCGCCGCCCCGGCCGCCACGGCGTCCAGCTCGGCGCCGTAGACCGCCTCGACGAGGTCCTCGCGCGTCGGGAAGTGCCGGTACAGCGTGCCGATGCCGACGCCGGCCGCGCGGGCGACCCGTTCCAGCGAGACCGTCTCCTCCGCGGTGGCGAACGCCTCCTGGGCGGCGGCGACGAGCTTGTCGCGGTTCCGGCGCGCGTCGGCGCGCGCCGGGCGGCCCGCGAGGGGCGTACTCATAACGGAGGCACCTCCGGTTGTGCTACGGTCGAAGAGCGGAGGGACCTCCGCTTCTGTCCATCATCGCACGAGGACTGGTTCCCATGACTTCCAGCACGTCACCCGACACCGGCCTGCTCGCCGGCCGCCCCGTCTTCCGCGTGGGGTATGGCGCCATGCAGCTCGAACGCCTGCGGGGCGACCGCGCCGCGGGCGTCGCCCTCCTGCGCCGCGCCGTCGAGCTCGGCGTGGACCACGTCGACACCGCGCAGTTCTACGGCGACGGGTTCGTCAACGAGCTGCTCCGCGAGGCCCTCCGGCCGCAGGACGACGTCGTGGTGGTCACCAAGGTGGGCGCCGACCCCGACCCGGCCGGCCCGCTCCCGCTGCGTCCGGCCCAGCGGCCCGCGGAGCTCCGCGCGAGCGTCGAGGACAACCTGCGGAGCCTGGGCACCGAGCAGCTCCCGGTGGTGAACCTGCGCCGCCTGGACATCCTGCCCGGCCTGGTCGCCGAAGGTGACCAGGTGGTCGACATCGAGGACCAGCTCGACGTGCTGACCACACTGCGCGACGAGGGCACGATCAGCGCGATCGGGCTCAGCAGCGTGACGGAGGACGTGCTGCGCCGGGCGCTGCCCGCGGGCATCGTGTGCGTGCAGAACGCGTACAGCCTGGTGTCGCGCACGGACGAGGCGCTGCTTCGCCTGTGTGCCGCCGAGGGGATCGCCTGGGTGCCGTTCTTCCCGCTGGGCGGCGCGTTCCCCGGCATGCCGAAGGTGACCGACGAGCCTGCCGTGCTGGCGGCGAGCGCCACGCTCGGGGTCACGCCGTCGCAGGTCGGGCTGGCCTGGCTGCTGCGGCACTCGCCGAGCACGCTGCTCATCCCGGGCACCGCCGACGTGGCGCACCTGGAGCAGAACGTGGCGGCGGCGACCGTGGCGTCGTCGGCGGAGCTCGACGCGGTGCTGCCAACGCTGGACGCCGTCCCGTCGCGTAGCGCCGGGGTCCGGTTGGGCTGACCCCGGCCTCGGATGCCACCGCCCATGTCGGGAATCTCGCTTTGTGCGAACAACCCTGAACTTTTGTTTGCTAATCGCCATAAGTCCGGATAGGTTGCTCGGGACGACGACGTCGGACCGGGGAGCACAACGATGAACGACGCCTCTGCACGCCACCACGCAGAACGCACTGGGATCTGGTTCGTCGGGGCCCGCGGCTCCGTGGCCACCACCGCCACGGTGGGCCTGGCCGCCATCGCGGGCGCGCAGGCGCCGCCGACCGGTTGCGTCACCGCGCGGGAGCCGTTCGCGTCCGCGGGCCTGCCCGAGTTCGCCGACCTCGTGGTGGGCGGCCACGACATCTCCGCCGTCACGATGACCAAGCGCGCCGAGCACCTCGTCGAGTCGGGGATGATCGCGCCGCGCCTGCTCGCCGCCACGCACGACGCCGTCGAGCGCGCCGACGCCGAGGTGCGCCCCGGCTACGCGCCGGACCACGAGGAGGGCAGCTCCCAGCAGCAGGTCGCCGAGCGCCTCGCGGCCGACATCACGTCCTTCCAGGAGCGGCACGGGCTGGCCCGCGTGGTCGTCGTCGACCTGTCCTCGACCGAGCCGCCCGTCACACCCGTGCCCGAGCACGAGGACCCCGCCGCGCTCCTGACCGCCCTGGCCGACCCCGGCCGCGCCGTGCTCCCGGCGTCGTCCGTGTCCGCGTACGCCGCGGTGCTCGCGGGGGCCGCCTACGCGTCGTTCACGCCGTCCGCGGGCATGGGCCTGCCCGCCCTCACCGCGCTGGCGCGCGACCGCGGCATCCCCGTGGCCGGGCAGGACGGCAAGACCGGCCAGACCTGGCTGCGCACCGTGCTCGCCCCGGCGTTCGCCGCGCGCGGCCTGAAGGTGCTCTCCTGGTCGGGCACGAACCTGCTGGGCGGCGGCGACGGCGCCACCCTGGCCGACCCCGACGCCGTGCGCAGCAAGCTCGCCACCAAGACCCGGGGCCTGACGGCGCTGACGGGCAGCGACACCACACCGCTGCACATCGACAACGTGCCCGACCTGGGCGACGTCAAGGTCGCCTGGGACCACGTGCACGTCGAGGGGTTCCTCGGCTCGCGGATCACCCTGCAGACCACGTGGAGCGCGCACGACTCGATGCTCGCCGCGCCCCTCGTGCTCGACCTCGCGCGCCTGCTCGCGTTCGCGCACGGAGCAGGGGTCAGCGGGCCGGTGCCCGAGCTCGGCTTCTTCTTCAAGGACCCGTGGGGCTCCGACGTGCACGACGCGGCCGCCCAGGCCGTCGCCCTCGAGAGCTGGGTGCAGCGCGTCGCGGCGCAGGCCCGCCCATGACGTCGGGCCGGGCACCCCGCTTCCAGCCCCGCTTCGACCCGCCGCTCGCCGGCACGGATGGTCGCACGGACGGTCGCACGGACGTCGTCGACCACAGCAGCTCCTGCCAGCCGGACGCCGGCGGTGGCAGCAGCCGCTGTGGTGAACAGCGCGGCAGGCGGCGCGGGACGGACCGCGTCCGGGATCTCGTCGAGCTCGTGCGGGCGCCCGCGGCGCTGTCCGTCGTCGGCGACTCGCTCGCGGGGCTCGCCGCCGCGCGGGCCGCCGCACCCGTGCCGCTGCGGGCACGGCACGCCCTGCTGCCCGTCGCCTCCGCGTGCCTCTACCTCGGCGGCATGGCGCTCAACGACTACGCCGACCGGCACGTCGACGCCACCGAACGACCCGAGCGGCCCGTCCCGTCCGGGCGGGTCACCCCGGGCGGCGCGCTCACGGTCGGGGCCGCGCTCACCGCGGGGGGGCATCGCCGCGGCGGGACTGGCGGGCGGACGCCGGGCGCTCGCCGTCGCGCTGCCGCTCGCCGCGTGCGTGTGGACGTACGACCTGGTCGCCAAGGACCACCCGACCGGGCCGTTCGTGATGGCCGCGTGCCGCGGGCTCGACGTGCTGCTCGGCGCCACGCCGGGCCCCGTGCGGTCCGCGCTCCCGGCCGCCGCCGGGCTGACGGCCCACACGCTCGGCGTCACCGTGCTCTCGCGCGGCGAGGTGCACGGCACCACGCGGCCCGTGGCCGGGGGCGTCGCCGCGGGGACCGTCGCGGGCGCCGTGGCCGCGGCGGTCACCGCCCCGGCCACCACGACGCGCACCGCGCGCTGGACGGCCGCGGCGGCCGCGGCCGCGTACGCCGCGGCGGCCCTGCCCGGCCAGGTCCGCGCGGCGGCCGAGCCGACGGCGGCCCACGCCCGCACCGCCACCCGCTCCGGCATCCAGGCCATGGTGCCCCTGCAGGCCGCCTGGGCGGCCCGCGCCGGCGGGCTGGGCACCACGGCGCTGCTCGCCGGCGTCGCCGCCGCCGGGTACGGGCTGCGCCTGCTCGGCCGGGCCCGCCGACGCGCGGGGGTGAGCATCACGTGAGGCCCCCGTTCCTGCTCGGCTACGGCACCAACGGCTTCGGCGACCACCCCCTGCACACCGCGCTCGACGTGCTCGACGACGTGGGGTACGACGCCGTCGCGCTCACGCTCGGGTTCCCGCACCTCGACCCGTTCGCGCCCGGTGCACCCACCGAGGTCGCCGCCCTGCGCGCCCACCTGGCCCGGATGCGCGGCGGCCGGGGCGCCGCCGTGGTCGTCGAGACCGGCACCCGCTACCTGCTCGACCCGCTGCACAAGCACCGGCCCACCCTCGTGGACCGGGACGCGTCCCTGCGCATCCGCTTCCTGGAGCGCGCCGTGGAGATCGCGGCCGAGCTGGACGCCCGCTGCGTCTCGTTCTTCTCCGGCATCCTGCCGGACGACGCCTCCCCCGCCGACGGCTGGGCCCGCCTGCGCGACCGCATCCCGCCGCTGGCCCGCTACGCCGGGGAACGCGGGGTGCGGCTCGCGATCGAGCCGGAGCCCGGCATGCTCGTCGAGACCGTCGACGACGCGCTGCGGCTCCTGGCCGAGGCGGGTGAGCCGCCCGAGCTGGGGATCACGGTCGACGTCGGGCACTGCCTGGTGGTCGAGCCCGGCGGCGTCGAGGGCGCGCTGCGCGCCGCCGCGCCCCACCTGAGCAACGTGCAGCTCGACGACATGCCGCGCAGCCACCACGAGCACCGGCCCTTCGGGGAGGGCGAGATCGACCTGCCCCTCGTGCTCGCCACGCTCGCCGACATCGGCTACACGGGCGTCGCGGCCGTGGAGCTGCCCCGCCACTCCCACGACGCGCCCCGGCTCGCCCTGGCCGGCCGTACCGCCCTGCTGCGGGCCTGGGCCTCCGTCACCGGTACGCCCACCAGCGAAAGGACCGTGCCATGACCGCAGAGGTACCCGCCGGCGAGGGCTGGCTCGACGCCGCGCGCGCCGACGTCGCCCGCGACCCGGACACGGTCACCCGGTCGTTCGCGCTCGCGGCCCGCCGCGTGGGCCGCGGGCCCCTGCGCCCGGACACCGACCCGGCGGGCGTCGTGCACGGCACGGTCGACGACGCCGCCCGCGCGGCCCTCGTCGTCGCCCTGGTGGACACCGTGGGCACCGGCCCGGACGGGGCAGCCCGCCTCACCGCGCTCTACCGCCAGGGCGACGGCGCGGAGCGCCGCGGCGTCCTGCGCGGCCTGGACGCGCTCACCACGCGGGGCGACGACCTCGGCGACCTCGTCCCCGCGGGCCTCGAGCTGGCCGCCGACGCGCTGCGCGCCAACGAGCCCGCGCTCGTCGCGGCCGCCGTGGGCCCGTTCGGCGCCCGGCACCTGGACCAGCACACGTGGCGGCACGCCGTGCTCAAGCTCGTGTTCCAGGGCACGAGCCTGGACGCCGTGCACGACCTGGCGGGCCGCGCCGACGCCGAGCTCGACCGCATGGCGCGCGACTTCGCCGCCGAGCGGCGGGCCGCGGGCCGCACCGTCCCCGCCGACCTCGACCGGATCACGGGCACGACCGACCGCCCCGGCGACCGGCCCAGCACCACGAAGGAGTGACGTTGCGCATCCTCGACCCGCACATCCACATGACGAGCCGCACCACCGACGACTACGAGGCCCTGTACGCCGCCGGCGTGCGCGTGGTCGTCGAGCCCGCGTTCTGGCTGGGACAGCCGCGCACCAGCGTGGGCTCCTTCACCGACTACTTCGACTCCCTGCTCGGCTGGGAGAGGTTCCGCGCCGCGCAGTTCGGCGTCCGCCACCACGCGACCATCGCACTCAACCCCAAGGAGGCGAACGACCCGCGCTGCCGCGAGGTGCTCGCCGAGGTGCCCCGCTACCTGCTCAAGGACGGCGTCGTGGCCGTGGGCGAGGTCGGGTACGACTCCATGACGCCCGAGGAGGACGAGGTGTTCGCCACCCAGCTCCAGATGGCGCGCGAGGCGGAGCTGCCCGTCCTGGTGCACACCCCGCACCGCGACAAGCTCGCCGGCACCCGCCGCACGCTCGACGTCGTCCGCGAGTCCGGCCTGGCCCCCGAACGGGTCCTCGTGGACCACCTCAACGAGACCAACGTCGCCCTCGTGCGCGACGCCGGCGGCTGGGCCGGGTTCTCCATCTACCCCGACACCAAGATGGACGAGGACCGCATGGTCGCCCTGCTCCAGGAGTACGGCACCGAACGCATGATCGTGAACTCCGCCGCCGACTGGGGACGGTCCGACCCGCTCAAGACGGTCAAGACCGCCCGCGCGATGCTCGCCGCGGGCTTCACCGAGGACGACGTCGACCAGGTGCTCTGGCGCAACCCCGTCGCGTTCTACGAGCAGTCCGGCAACCTCGTGCTCGATCCCGTGCCCGGCTTCACCGAGGGCGCCCCGCCCACCCCCGGCGTCGAGTTCGAGGGCTCGTCCGTGCTGCGCGGGGTGCGGGCCTGACATGCTCCTCTCCTACTGCACCAACGTGCACCCCGCCGAGGACCTCGACGGCGTCCTCGACCAGCTGGCCCGGTACGCCGGCCCCGTGCGCGAGGCCGCGGGCCTCGACACCCTCGGCGTCGGCCTGTGGCTGCCCGCCGAGCTCGCCCACCGCCTGGACACCTCCCCCGCCGACCGCGAGCGCCTGCGCGCCGCGCTGGCGGAGCACCGCCTCCAGGTGCACACCCTGAACGCCTTCCCGTACGGCGGCTTCCACCGCGACGTGGTCAAGCTCGCGGTCTACTCCCCCACGTGGGCCGAGCGCGCCCGCCTGGACTACGTGCTCGCGTGCGCCCGCGTGCTGGCCGACCTGCTGCCCGAGGGCACGGCGGGTTCCATCTCGACCCTGCCCCTGGCCTGGCGTGCACCCTGGACCCGGGCCGACGACGACGAGGCCACCAGGGCGTTCGCCACGCTGTCGGCGGAGCTGCGGGCGCTCGCGGAACGTACGGGCCGGACCGTGCGGGTCGCCGTCGAGCCGGAGCCCGGCTGCGTGCTGGACACGGTGGAGGACGTCGTGTCGTGGCTGGCCGCGCGGACCGGGCCGGAGTGGCCCGCGGACCGCCGGATCGACCCCGAGCACGTGGGCGTCTGCCTGGACACGTGCCACCTGGCGGTGTCGTTCGCGGACCCCGCGGGCGCCGTCCGCCGGATCACGGACGCGGGCCTGCGGGTGGTCAAGGTGCAGGCCTCGGCCGCGCTGGAGGTCGCGGACGTGTCGGCGCCGGGTGCGCGGGAGGCGGTGGGCCGGTTCGTCGAGCAGCGGTACCTGCACCAGGTGCGTGAGCTGACGGCGTCCGGCGACGTGCTCGCCTCGGACGACCTGCCGGTGGCGCTCGGCGACGCGGCCCGCCGGCCGGCGCTGCCGGGCCAGGGGCCGTGGCGCGTGCACTTCCACGTGCCGCTGCACCACGAGCCGGCGGCCCCGCTGACCGCGACGACGCAGGTGCTGCGCGACGCCGTCGACGCGGTGCGCGCCGCCCCGCACGGCGCCGAGGCGCACCTCGACGTCGAGACCTACACATGGTCCGTGCTGCCGCCCGACGTGCTGCCCTCGGGCGAGGGCGAGCTGGTGGCCGGGATCGCCGCCGAGCTGCGCTGGGCCACCGACCACCTGCTGACCACGGAAGGAATCACCGCATGAGCCCCGTCCTGCTGCTCGACGTCGTAGGACTCACCGCCCGCGCCCTGTCCCACATGCCGCGCCTGCGCCGGCTCGCGGGGTCGGGCTGGCAGTCCGAGCTCGCCACGGTGCTGCCGGCCGTGACGTGCAGCGTGCAGTCGACCCTGCTCACCGGTCTGATGCCGGCCGAGCACGGGATCGTCGGCAACGGCTGGTACTTCCGCGAGCTCGGCGACGTGTACCTGTGGCGCCAGCACAACAAGCTCGTCGCGGGCGAGAAGCTCTGGGAGGCCGCCCGCCGGCACGACGCCGGCTACACCGCGGACAACGTGTGCTGGTGGTACGCCATGGGCATGACCACCGACGTCACGGTCACGCCCCGCCCGATCTACCACGCCGACGGGCGCAAGTCGCCGGACGCGTACGTGCGGCCGCCGGCCCTGCACGACGAGCTGGTGGGCCGGTTCGGCGACTTCCCGCTGTTCACCTACTGGGGCCCGACGGCGTCCATCGCCTCGACGCGGTGGATCGTGGACGTCACGCGGCACCTGCTGCGCACCCGGACGTCGCAGCTCACCACGGCGTACCTGCCGCACCTCGACTACGACCTGCAGCGGTTCGGCCCGGAGTCGCCCGAGGCGGACCGCGCGGCCGCCGAGCTCGACGTGGTGCTGGCGCCGCTGCTCGACGACGCCGAGGCCGCGGGGATCACCGTCGTCGCCCTGGCGGAGTACGGCATCGGACCCGCGGACCGGCCGGTGGACATCAACCGCGTGCTGCGCCGCGAGGGCTACCTGCAGGTCTACACGCAGGACGGGCGCGAGCAGCTCGACCCCTGGACGTCGCGCGCGTTCGCGGTCGCCGACCACCAGGTGGCGCACGTCTACGTGGACGACCCGTCCGACGTCACCCGTGTCGCGGACCTGCTGCGCGCCCTGCCCGGCGTCGACGAGGTGCTGGACCGTGAGGCGCAGGCGAAGTACGGGCTGGACCACGAGCGGGCGGGCGAGCTCGTGGTCGTGGCCGAGCCGAAGGCCTGGTTCACGTACTACTACTGGCTCGACGACGACCGCGCGCCCGAGTTCGCGCGCGGCGTCGACATCCACCGCAAGCCCGGCTACGACCCCGCGGAGCTGTTCTTCGACCCGTCCGACCCGCTCACCAAGGCCCGGGCGGGGCTCAACCTCGTGCGCAAGAAGCTCGGCCTGCGGTACGCGATGAGCACCACGCCGCTCGACGGCTCGTACGTGCGCGGCACGCACGGCCGCCTGCCCGACTCCTCCGCGGACACCCCGCTGCTGCTGTGCTCCGACCCGCGCGTGCCGGCGTCGGTTGCCCGGTGGGTCGAGGACGACAGCGCCCAGCTCCCGGCCACGGCGGTGAAGGACATCGTCCTGACCCTCCAGGGCCTCAGCTGACACGGGGGCGGGGCGGGTCCTGTAGCCCCCTGCCGTGCGGGCACGTCCGATCCGTGGTGGAGTGGACATACAGCCCAACCGGGAGGTACCCCTATGAGTGACCCGAACCGCCCCTACGACCCCGACTACGGGGAGCAGCCGCCTCCTGCCTACGTGCCCGCACAGGCCCCGGGTACGCCGGTGCAGCCCGTGGGGCAGCCGCCCGGCGAGGGCTACACGCAGCCCGTCACCTCCGGTACCGAGAACCCGCGCCTCGGCCTCGAGGTCGGCCGCTACTGGGCGGGCGCCGCGGCGACCGTCCTGGTCGCGGCACTGATCGGGCTCGCGGCCACGTTCATCCTCGAGTCGGTGCTGGGCCTGGACGTGCACTCGCAGCTCGACCTGTCCGGCACCGGGTCCGACCTCATGGCCTGGGTCGTGGCCGGCGCGCTCTTCGCGGCGCTGGCCTCCGTGGTGCTCTACCTGTTCGTGCTCAGCACGCCGCGGCCCCGGTCGTTCTTCGGCTGGGTGGTCGTGCTGGCCACGGTGATCCTCGCGACCGTGCCGTTCGCCGACCGGGCCGACATCGTGCCCGCGATCCTGGCGGCCGTCATCTGGATCATCATCGGCTCGGCGGTGTACTCGCTGCTCACGGGCACGCTGAGCCGCACGGTGGTGCAGCGCACCTGACGCCCGGGGTCAGACCAGTCCCGCGTCCCGGGCGGCGATCGCCGCCTGGACGCGGGACGTCACGCCCAGCTTGGCGAGCACGCGCGAGACGTGGGTCTTGGCGGTCGCCTCGCTGATCACCAGCTCGGCGGCGAGCTCGGCGTTGGACAGGCCGGCGCCGAGCCCCGCGAGCACGTCGAGCTCGCGGGGCGTGAGGTCGGCCGGCAGCGCCGACGGCTCGCCGCGGGCGGCCCCGTTCCCGGTGCGGGGCCCCGCGAGCTCCGCGATGAGCCGCCGGGTCACCTCGGGCGCCACCACGCCGTCGCCGGCCGCGACGTGCCGGACGGCGTCGACCAGCGCCGCCGCCTCCGCCGTCTTCAGCAGGAAGCCCGCGGCCCCGGCGCGCAGCGCGCCGAACACGTACTCGTCCAGGTCGAACGTCGTGAGCACCAGCACCTCGGCCAGCCCCTCCGCGACGATCTCCCGGGTCGCGGTCACGCCGTCGGTGCCCGGCATGCGCACGTCCATGAGCACGACGTCGGGGCGCAGGGCGCGCGCGTTCGCCACCGCGACGGCGCCGTCACCGGCCTCGCCGACCACCTCGATGTCGCCGGCGGTCGCGAGCAGCATGCGCAGGCCTGCGCGGATCGCCGCGTGGTCGTCGGCGAGCAGCACGCGGATCATGCGCTCGTCCTTCCGGTAGCGACGCCGGGGGTGGGGACGTCGTCCGCCGCCGGGTCGGGCAGGGGCAGGAGCGCCCGGACCCGCCAGCCCGCGGCGTCGTCCGGACCAGCGGGGCCCGCCTCGAAGGACCCGCCCACGGCCTCCACCCGCTCGCGCATCGACACCAGGCCGATCCCGGTGCCGGCGGGCGCGTGGTCGGCCGCCCCGGCACGCGGCCCGGAGTCGCAGACCTCGAGCTCGAGGCGCTGCCCCGCGTCGAGGCGCAGCGCCGCGCGCGCACCGCCGTGCTTGAGCACGTTCGTCAGGCCCTCGCGCACCACCCGGTACACCGCGTGGTCCACCGCGGCGGGCAGCACGGTGGCGCCGGTCAGCACGCCCGCGGGGTCGGTGACGGTGAGGTCGAGACCGGCGAGCCGGGCCTGCTCCAGCACAGGCCCCAGCTGCGCGACGCGCGGCGCGGCCAGCAGGTCGTCGACGCCCGCGGACGCCTCGGCGCTCTGCCCCGTCTCGGCCCGCAGCACCCGGATCATCGCCTGCATGTCCTGCAGCGACGCCAGGCTCTCCGCGCGGACGGCCCGCAGCGCCGCCCGGTCCCGGTCGGCGTCCGGGGGCCCGGCCAGCGCCCCGCCGGACGTGATGGTGATGGCGGACAGGTGTGACGCCACGACGTCGTGCAGGTCGCGGGCGACGGCGGTGCGCTCGGCGCGGACGGCGTCGTGCCGGGCGGCCTCGGCGAGCCGCAGCAGCGCGGAGCCCCGCTCCCGCTCGAGCCGCTCGCGCTCATGCGCCGCTGCGGCCAGCTCGCGCCCCTGGCGCACGTTGGCGCCCCACCACATCGGCATGACCAGCAGGGTGACCGCCTGGAGGCCGCCCAGCACGGCGTACCGGACCTCACCGGTGATCTCGCCGACGACGATCATGACGGCGAGCACCACGGCCGTGACGCCCACGACGGCGACGCGCCGCGCCGCGGGGCGTCCGTGCAGGTGGACGGCGTACAGCGCCTCCCACAGGATCACGATGAGGCCGACGCTGCCGCCGAGCGCGATGTCCGCGGCGAACGCGAGCACGGCGACCCCGAGCGCGACGAGCGGCCGGGTGCGGCGCCAGACCAGGGCGGTGCAGCCCACGACGGCGGGGACGACGAACCACCAGGTCGGCGCCTCCAGGCCCGACCAGTTGATCCGGACCAGACCCAGCGCGTCGAGGGCGAGCGCGATGACCAGCAGCTTGACCGCGGTGATGACGTCGCCGCGCCGGTCCTCGGCCAGGACCGCCCGGACGAGTGGCTCGAGGCGGTCGGGCAGGCGGGGCATGGCACCATCTCAGCACGAGACCGGTCCGCGCGGATCATCCGAACGATGTACGCCGCGTGCCCGGGGTTCGGCGGTTCGGCCGATGCGCGGGCGCGTCACCGCCCGCAGGCTGTCCGCATGGACCTCTTCTCCGCCGAGCTCGCCGGGCCCGCGCTGGTCGGCGCCCTGGTCGTGCTCGCCCTCGTCGACTCCACGAGCTTCGGCACGCTGCTCATCCCGGTGTGGCTGCTGATGGCTCCCGGTCGGGTCCGTGTGGGGCGCATGCTGCTCTACCTCGGTTCGATCGCCGGGTTCTACGCCCTGGTCGGGCTCGCGATCCTGCTGGGCGCGGACGCCCTCGGCGACACGCTGACCCGGTTGTCCGAGACCCGGGGGTTCCTGATCGCGCAGCTCGTCGTGGGCGCGGGGCTGTTCGCCTGGAGCTTCAAGCTCGAACCGGTCGGCGGGCGCAAGCCGGTCGCGGCGCCCGCGGGGACGGGTGCGGACGCCGGCGCGGCCGAGGCACCGGTGCGGCCTGCGCAGTCGGCGCGGCCCGGTCGGCTCGGCCGGTGGCGGGAGCGGGCGCTGGGCAGCGAGTCGGGCGGCGGCTCCGCGCTGGCCCTGCTCGCCGTCGGCGCGGGCCTGGTCGAGGTGGCGACGATGCTGCCCTACCTCGCGGCGCTCGGCCTGATCGGCACGCAGGGCCCCGGGTGGCCGGTGTCCGGCCTCTGGGTGCTCGGGTACTGCGTGGTCATGGTGGCGCCCGCGCTGCTGCTGACCGCGGCCCGCCTGGTCGCGGCGCGGCTCGTGGAGCGGCCCCTGGGCCGGCTGGACGCCTGGCTCACGCGCAACGCCGCGAGCACCACGGCCTGGGTCGTGGGCATCGTCGGCTTCCTGGTGGCGCGCGACGCGATCGGCCGGCTCTGGGGCTGAGCCGGGGCCTGGAGGTGCACGGCCAGATCTCGGCGCACGCGGGGCACTGAGATCTGGTGGCCCGCGCATGTGCCCGCGCCCGGCCACGCCGAGATCTGGTGGCAGGCAGGCGAGATCTGGTGTCAGCGTCGAGATCTGGCAGTGCACCACCAGATCTCGGCGCTGACACCAGATCTCGACGGCGAACAGCCAGATCTCAATGCGCGCGGGCGACGGCCGCACCAGATCTCAGCGCGCAGCGGGCGGCCGGGGTGTCGACGGCGAGCCGCCGGTCAGGCGAGGCGGCGCATCCAGCCGTGCCGGTCGGCGGCGCGGCCGTACTGGATGTCGGTGAGCTCCTGGCGCAGCGCCATCGTGAGCTCGCCCGGCTTCCCGCCGTTGACCTCGTGGTCGAAGGTCGCGCCCGCCAGACGCCCCACCGGCGTCACGACGGCGGCCGTACCGCACGCGAAGAACTCCTTGATCTTCCCGGACTCCAGCCCCTCGACGACCTCCGAGAGCGCGATGCGCCGCTCCACCACCTCGTAGCCGCGGTCGGCGGCGAGCTGCAGCACGGAGGCACGCGTGATGCCCTCCAGGATGGAGCCGAGCTCGGGCGTGTGGATCTTCCCGTCGTCGGTCACGAGGAAGACGTTCATGCCGCCCAGCTCCTCGAGGTACGTGCTGGTGGCCGCGTCCAGGAAGCAGACCTGGTCGAAGCCCTCCTTCTGCGCCTCGAGCTGGGGCAGCAGGCTCGCGGCGTAGTTGCCGCCGAACTTCGCGTCCCCCGTGCCCCCGGGCGGGCCGGCCCGGTGGTACTGCTCGGACACGTAGATGGACACCGGCTGCACGCCGCCCGAGAAGTACGGGCCCACCGGCGAGGCGATCACGAGGTACTCGGCCTGCAGCGAGGGGCGCACGCCGAGGAAGACCTCGGACGCGTACATGAACGGACGCAGGTAGAGGGACGAGTCCTCGCCGCCCGGCACCCAGTCGATGTCCGTGCGGACCAGGGCGGCCAGCGAGCCGATGAAGTCGTCCACGCTCAGGGCGGGCAGCGCGAGGCGGTGCGCCGAGCGGGCGAAGCGGACGGCGTTCTGGTCCGGGCGGAACGTCCAGACCGAGCCGTCGGCGTGCTTGTACGCCTTGAGCCCCTCGAAGATCTCCTGCGCGTAGTGCAGCACCGCCGTGGCCGGGTCGAGCTGCAGCGGACCGTACTTCTCGATCCGCCGGTCCTTCCAGCCGTCCGCGCTGGACCACGAGACCCGCGCCATGTGGTCGGTGAACACCGTGCCGAACTTGGGTGCGCGGAGCGCCTCGACGCGCTCCGCCTCCGGCGTCGGCACGTCGGTGTGCCGCACGTCGAAGAGCGCCACCAGGTCCTCGAGCGGCGCGGGGAGGATGGGATCCGTCGTTGTTGTCATGTCGATGCCTTTCACCGGAATGCTGTTGTCAGTCTTCCACGCCCGGCGAGGCGGAGGGAGCGTTCCGAGCCGGGCGCCTGCCCGGGACGGTCACCCACATGCGATCGACATGCGACGGCGGCGCCCGGGCGCGGTCTGCGTGACCCCGGACGCCGCCGTCGTGCAGCGGGTCAGCCGGTCACACGGGCCGCGATGTCGCGGCCTACCTGGTCGGTCGTGCGTACGGCGGCGCCGCGCGCCGCGAGGTCCGCGGCGACGGCGTCGTGGACGCGTGCGGACTCGGCCGCGAAGCCCAGGTGGTCGAGCAGGAGGGCGACCGAGAGGATCGTCGCCGTCGGGTCGGCCTTGCCCTGGCCCGCGATGTCGGGCGCCGAGCCGTGCACGGGCTCGAACATCGACGGCGCGGTGCGGTCGGGGTTGATGTTGGCCGACGCGGCCAGGCCGATGCCGCCGGAGATCGCGGCGGCCTGGTCGGTGAGGATGTCACCGAAGAGGTTGTCGGTCACGATGACGTCGAACCGGGACGGGTTCGTCGTGAGGAAGATCGTCGCGGCGTCGACGTGCAGGTAGTCGGTCGTCACGTCGGGGAACTCGGCGTTGACGGCCTCGACCGTGCGGCGCCACAGGTGACCCGCGTGGACCAGCACGTTGTGCTTGTGCACCAGCGTCAGGTGCTTGCGCGGCCGCGCGTTCGCCCGGGCGAAGGCGTCCCGCACCACGCGCTCGACGCCGAACGCGGTGTTCACGCTGACCTCGGTCGCGATCTCCGCCGGCGTGCCGACGCGCAGCGCGCCGCCGTTGCCGACGTACGGCCCCTCGGTGCCCTCGCGCACGACGACGAAGTCGATCTCGCCCGGGTCGGCCAGGGGGCTGGAGACACCCTCGAACAGCTTGGTGGGCCGCAGGTTCACGTAGTGGTCCAGCGCGAAACGCAGCTTGAGCAGCAGGCCGCGCTCCAGCACGCCGCTCGGCACCGACGGGTCACCGATGGCGCCGAGCAGGATCGCGTCCTGCCCCTTGATCCGCTCGAGGTCCTCGTCCGTGAGGGTCTCGCCCGTCGCGTGCCACCGGCGCGCGCCGAGGTCGAACTCCGTGGTGGAGAGCTTGGTGCCGGACGGCGCCAGTGCCGCCTCGAGGACCGCGAGGCCCTGCTCCACGACCTCCGTACCGATGCCGTCTCCTGCGACGACCGCGAGGTCGATGCCGTCTGTCGTAGCCTCTGCCATGTCGGGAGCCTACGCGCGCCACAGGCCGCATGAGACGCGGGTCTCACGGAATGGACGGGGCGTGCGATCCGGGATCAACCGAGGAGCCGTGCCGCCGTCCACTACCGGTCCCGGGCCGAGAGCACGCAGAACTCGTTGCCGTCCGGGTCGGCCAGCACCGTCCACGACGCGTCGTCCGGCTGCCCCACGTCGATCACCGTGGCGCCCAGACCGACCAGGCGGGCGATCTCCGCGTCCCGGTCGTCACCCGTGTGGGGCGCGAAGTCCCAGTGCAGCCGGTTCTTGCCCGACTTCTCGTGGTCCACCCGCACGAACACCATGCCCGGCGGCACCTGGTGGAAGTCGACCTGTTCCGCCAGCTCCAGCGCCCAGGGCGGCACGACCACTGCCTCGTCGTCCAGCTCGAAGATGACCTGCCAGCCCAGGGCGTCGGCCCACCAGTGGGCCAGCTTCTTGTGGTCGGTGGACTCCACCACCGTCGAGTACCAGCGCAGCGCCATCGCCCTCACCTCTCGTCGAAGCCCGGCCACCCGGCCGAGACCCCCACCGTAGGCCGAGGCACTGACACTCCCCGATGACTCCGTACGCGGGCGGTCGTCCACTCCCCATGGAGCCTCTCGACATCGCGCACCGCGTCCTCGACGCCAACCACTTCATGGTGCTCGGCACCACCCAGCCGGACGGCACGCCGCGCGTCTCGCCGGTGTTCTACAACCACGCCGGCTACCGCGAGCTCTACTGGGTCTCGTCCCCTGAGGCGCGGCACTCCCGCAACCTCGACGCGCGGCCGCGCGTCGAGATCGTGGTCTTCGACTCGCACGTCGAGCCCGGTCCCGAGGTGGCGGCCGTCTACCTCGGCGCGACGGCGGCCCGGGTGCCCGACGCCGAGCTCGCCGCCGCCGTCGCCGTGGCGTTCGCGTCGCAGCCCGGTACCGCACGGGCCTTCGGCGTCGAGGAGCTCAGCGGTGCTGCCGACCTGAGGCTCTACCGGGCCGTCGTGGAGAGCACGGAGATCCATGTGCGCGGGAGCGACCCCGACCGAGGGACGGGCATCGACCGGCGTCTGGCCGTGTCCGGATGACGGGTCAGGGCTTGGGGTAGAGCAGCTCGAACCGCTCGCACACCAGCGGCATGTCCGGGGTGAACTCGCGGCCCTCGCCGAGCGTCCGGCGGAAGTAGGCCTCGTGGCCCGCGCGCCAGGACTCGAGCGTGCGGTCGTCCTCGCCCTCCGCGGCCGCGAAGTCCTCGTCCACCTCGTCGAACGGCACGGACTCCACGCTCGTGGTGCGGATGAGCGCCCGGGGGTGCCCCTCGCCGTCGAGGATGATGGACAGCTCACCGGGCACGGGCTGCGGCACGCCCTCGTCCTCGTAGTCCCACAGGGCCGACGACGTCGCCGTCTTGTCCCCCGCCAGGACCGCCTCGAGCAGCCGCTCGGCGAGCTCCGGCTCGTCCCCGAACGACCACGCCGGCGGCGGCACGGTCTCGTTCACCGTGTGGCCGACGACGATGCTCGCCTTCGCCATGCCGGCGTACTGCCGGGTGGCGGCCCAGAAGTCGAGGACCTCGGCGGCCAGCTCCGCGTCCTGCGCCGGGACCGCCTCGGGGTCGAAGGTCGCGGGGTCGAAGGGTGCCGGCTCGTCGCCCGCGGCCTGCGGGTTCGCGTCGTGGTTCACGGGGACATCCTGCCCTAACCACCCGCCTCGGACGAGGCCACGAGGCACATGCAGAAAACTGAACGATCCGATAACGAACGCTTACCTGGTTTGCGTGCGTGCGTCCGGACATGGTCAGGTGAACGACGGTTCACGTCCGCGAGGGCGTGCCGTCCGGGACCTCCCGGACCTGTCCCATTGCCAAGACGAGGGGTCTGCGTGCCAGCCATCGAGGCACACCACCTGTACAAAGTGTTCGGCCGCAAGGGCCGCGAGGGCGTCCGGAGACTGGAGGCGGGAACGGACGCGAAGGAGCTGACGGCCGCGGGCCTGACGCCCGCGGTGATCGACGCGTCGTTCACCGTCGACGAGGGCGAGATCTTCGTGGTCATGGGCCTGTCCGGGTCCGGCAAGTCGACGCTGATCCGCATGATCAACGGCCTGCACCCGCCCACCGCCGGGCACGTGGAGCTGTACGGCGAGAACATCACCGCCGCCACGGGGAAGGACCTGCGCCGCCTGCGCCGCGAGCGCATCAGCATGGTCTTCCAGCACTTCGCGCTCTTCCCCCACCGCACCGTGCTCGACAACGCCGCCTACGGCCTGGAGGCCCAGGGCGTGGGCAAGGCGGAGCGCCGGGCCCGGGCCCACGAGGCGCTGGAGCTGTGCGGCCTGACCGGCTGGGACGACCACCTGCCGGGCGAGCTCTCCGGCGGCATGCAGCAGCGCGTCGGCCTGGCCCGCGCGCTCGCCGCCGACACCGACATCCTGCTCATGGACGAGGCGTTCAGCGCCCTCGACCCCCTGATCCGCCGGGACATGCAGGACCAGCTCATCGAGCTGCAGCAGAAGCTCGGCAAGACGATCCTGTTCATCACGCACGACCTCAACGAGGCCATGCGCATCGGCGACCGGATCGCCATGATGCGCAACGGGCGGATCGTCCAGATCGGCACGGCCGAGGAGATCCTCACGGACCCGGCCAACGACTACGTCGCGCAGTTCGTCGCCGACGTCGACCGCACCCGGGTGCTGACCGCGTCCTCCGTCATGGAGCCGCCGGCCGCCGTCCTGCGGTCCGAGCAGGGGCCGCGCGCCGCGCACAAGCTGATGCGCGAGCACCAGCTCCCCACCCTGTTCGTCACCGGACGCGACCGCACGCTGCGCGGTTACGTCACCGAGGACGAGGTGGGCCGGAACCTTGACCGCCCGGACATCACGAGCCTCCTGCGCCCGGTGGCCGACGGCGCCCGCGTCTCCCCCGACACGTCGCTCGCCGACCTGTTCGGGCCCGCCGCCGAGACCCCCGCGATCGCGGTGGTCGACGACGCCGGCCGGCTCCTCGGCGTCGTCCCCCGCATCACGCTGCTGGCGGCGCTGAGCCAGACCGATCCCACGACCGAGCCCACGACCGAGCCCACGACCGAGACGGAGGCAGCCCGTGCCTGAGCCCACCCCCGCCCTGTCGGTCGTGCCGTCCATCCCGATCGGCACCTGGCTCGAGACCGGGTTCACCTGGTTCAAGGAGACCTTCGACGACGTCTTCGACGTCATCGGGGACGTCGTCACCGGCTCGATCGACTCGATCTCCGACCTGCTGCTCGCCCCCGACCCGCTCGTGGTCGCGATCGTGCTGGCGCTGCTCGGCTGGCTCGTGCGCAACTGGAAGCTCGGCCTGGGCTCCCTCGTGGGCCTGGTCGTCATCATCGGCATGGACATGTGGGAACCCGCGATGGAGACCCTCGCGCTGGTGGTGGTGGCGACCGTCGTGGCCCTGGTGCTCGGCATCCCGCTGGGCATCCTCGCGGCCCGCTCGCCGGTGGCCAGCCGCATCGCGAAGCCCGTCATGGACTTCATGCAGACCATGCCCGGCATGGTCTGGCTGCTGCCGGTGCTCAAGCTGTTCAGCATCGGTGTGGCCGGCGCGCTGGTCGCCACGGTGATCTTCGCGCTGCCGCCGGCCGTGCGGCTCACCGAGCTGGGCATCCGGCAGGTCGACGGCGAGGTGGTCGAGGCCGGTCAGGCCTTCGGCGCCGGACCCCGGCAGATCCTCAAGGACATCCAGCTCCCGCTGGCGATGCCGACCGTCATGGCCGGCGTGAACCAGGTGATCATGCTCGCCCTGTCGATGGCGGTCATCGCGGGCCTCGTGGGTGGCGGCGGCCTGGGCAACGAGGTGGTGGGCGCCATCTCGACCCTCAACATGTCGCTCGGCTTCAACGCCGGCATCTCCGTGGTCATCCTGGCGATCTTCCTCGACCGGCTCACCGGCGCAGTCGGCACCCGGCGGCCGGGCCGCGGTCGTCTCCGGGAGCTGCGCGACCGGTTCACGCGCCCCCGGACCTCTACCCCCACCAGTACCCCTACAGAACGCGTCTGACACATACGAAACGGAAGGAAACCGATGATCGGCACGACCGGAAAGCGGATCGGAGCGGCCACGCTGGCGCTCGGCCTCGGACTGAGCCTGGCGGCCTGCGGCTCGAGCGAGGGCAGCGGCGACGGCGCGAGCGACCAGACCATCACGCTGGGCATCATCCCCTCGTGGACGGACGGCCTGAGCACCGCCTACCTGTGGAAGAACATCCTCGAGGCGGACGGCTACACCGTGGAGATCGAGGAGATCAACGACGCCGCACCGCTGTACACGGGTCTCGCCGAGGGCGACATCGACGTGTACCCCTCCGCGTGGCCCGAGGTCACGCACAAGTCGTACATGGACGAGTACGGCGACGACATCGAGGACCTCGGCGCGTACTACGACGACGCCAAGCTGACCATCGCGGTTCCGGAGTACTCCGAGCTGCGGTCCATCGAGGACCTGGTGGGCAAGGCGGCGGACTACGACGGCACGATCGTCGGCATCGAGGCGGGCGCGGGCCTGACCAAGGCGACGCAGGAGCAGGTCATCCCGCAGTACGGGCTCGACGAGGACGGCTGGGAGCTGCAGACGTCGTCGACGCCGGCCATGCTGAACGCCCTCGACGAGGCGGTCCAGGCCGAGGAGGACATCGTCGTCACGCTGTGGCGGCCCTTCTGGGCGAACAACACGTTCCCGGTGCGCGACCTCGAGGACCCCAAGGGTGCGCTCGGCGAGCCGGAGGGCCTGCACGAGCTCGCCACCGCCGGCTTCAGCGAGGAGTTCCCGGACGTCGCCGCGATGATGTCGGCCGCGAAGCTGGACGACGAGCAGTACGGCAGCCTGGAGGACCAGGTGGTCAACCAGAACCCCGACGACCCGGCAGCCGGCGTCGAGGCCTGGATCGCGGACAACCAGGACTGGGTGGACGCGCTCACGAGCTGACCCTCCCCCGCGGCGGCGCCCGGCCTGGTTCGTCCAGGCCGGGCGCCGCTCCGCGTCCGGGCCTGTGACGAGACCGACAGGCCCGCTCTGCTGCCCGGGGCAACCGCTGTTCCTAGACTCGAGGGATGCCCACGACCGCGCCGACCGCCGTGCCTGCCGCCGCCCCGTCCGCCCCTACCGGCCCCCGGGACGGTCGGCCCGACGGCCGACCCGTGCTCGGCGTGCTCCTCGCGACGGTCGGCGGTGCGGCGGTCGCCGTGCAGAGCCGCGTCAACGGGTCGCTCGCCGACCACGTCGGCAGCGGCTACCTCGCCGCGGTCGTGTCGTTCGGGTCGGGCCTGGTGCTGCTGGGCCTCGCGCTGCTCGTCTCCCGGCGCGCCCGGGCCGGCATGCGGCGGGTCGGTGGCGCGCTGCGCGCGGGGCGGCTGCGCCCGTGGCAGGCGCTCGGAGGCGCGGCCGGCGGGTTCTTCGTCGCGACCCAGGGGCTGACCGTCGGCGCCCTGGGGGTCGCCACCTTCATCGTCGCCTTCGTGACGGGCCAGTCCGTCGGCTCGGTCGTCGTCGACCGGCTCGGCCTCGGTCCGGGCGGGGTGCGGCTGGTGACGTTCCCGCGCGCCGTCGGCCCCGTGCTCACGGTGGTGGCGGTCGCCGTCGCGGTCTCGGGCGGGCTCGGCTCGCCGTCGGCCCTGGGGCTCGCGGTGCTCCCGCTCCTGGCGGGCGTCGGGTCGGCCTGGCAGCAGGCGGTCAACGGCCACGTGCGCGCCGCCGCGGACGACGTGCTCGCCGCGACCCTCGTGAACTTCCTGGTGGGCACCGTGGTGCTGGCGGTCGCGCTCGGCGTGTCCGTGCTGGCCGAGGGGCTGCCCCACGGCACGTTCCCCGCCAACCCGCTGCTCTACGTCGGCGGGCTCATCGGCATCGCCTTCATCGCGCTGTCCGCCGCGATCGTGCACCGCATCGGGGTGCTGCTGCTCAGCCTCGGCATGATCGCCGGGCAGATCGTCGCGGCGCTGGTGCTCGACCTCGTGACGCCGGGGGCGACGCCGCCGGGTGTGGCGACCTTCGTGGGCGCGGCCCTGACGCTGGTCGGCGTGGCGGTGCCGCTCCTCGCGGAGCGCCGAGGTGGTCGCCTGGCCAGATGACTCTCGCCAGGTGACCACCTCGGCGGGGGGTCAGCGCGCGGCCGAACCCTCGACGTAGTCGGAGTCCGCCGGCTTGATCCACGAGAACATCTTGCGCAGCTCGCGGCCGGTCGCCTCGATCGGGTGCTGCTCACCCTTGGCGCGCAGCTCCTTGAACTCCGGGGCGCCCGCGTCCTGGTCCGCGATGAAGCGGGCCGCGAACGTGCCGTCCTGGATGTCGGCCAGCACGGCCTTCATGTTCTCCTTGACGCGCGGGTCGATGACGCGCGGGCCGGACACGTAGTCGCCGTACTCGGCGGTGTCCGAGACGGACCAGCGCTGCTTGGCGATGCCGCCCTCGATCATCAGGTCGACGATCAGCTTGAGCTCGTGCAGCACCTCGAAGTACGCGACCTCCGGCTGGTAGCCGGCCTCGGTCAGCGTCTCGAAGCCGTACTGGACCAGCTGCGAGGCGCCGCCGCACAGCACGGCCTGCTCGCCGAACAGGTCGGTCTCGGTCTCCTCGGTGAACGTGGTCTTGATGCCGCCGGCGCGCAGGCCGCCGATGCCCTTGGCGTACGAGAGGGCCAGGTCCCAGGCGGTGCCGGACGCGTCCTGCTCCACCGCGACGATCACCGGCACGCCACGGCCGTCGGCGAACTCGCGGCGCACGATGTGGCCCGGGCCCTTGGGGGCGACCATGAGCACGTCGTGGCCGGCCTCGGGCTTGATGTAGCCGTAGCGGATGTTGAAGCCGTGCCCGAAGACGAGGGCAGCGCCCTCCTTGAGGTTCGGCGCGATGTCGTCGGCGTACAGGTGCCGCTGCACCTGGTCCGGCGCGAGGATGACGACCACGTCGGCGTCGCGCACGGCGTCCGGCACGGTCGCGACGGCGAGGCCCTCGTTCTCGGCCTTCTCGCGGGACGCGGAGCCCTCGCGCAGGCCGACGGTCACCTGGACGCCGGAGTCGCGCAGGTTCAGGGCGTGCGCGTGACCCTGGCTGCCGTAGCCGATCACCGCAACCTTCTTCTGCTGGATGACCGACAGGTCGGCGTCGTCGTCGTAGAACAGCTCAGCCACGGTACTTGCTCCTTGGATTCGATTCACTGGTGAAACATGTCCCGGAAGGCGGGACGAGGGGTGGTCTTCAGGCGGACCGGACGGCGCGCTCGAACGCACGGTCCGTGATGGACCGGGAACCGCGGCCGACGGCCAGCATCCCGGACTTGACGATCTCACGGACACCGTACGGTTCCAGCGCCGCGAGCAGGGCGTCGAGCTTCGCCGCCGGGCCCGTGGACTCGATGACCACGGCGTCCGGCACGACGTCGACGACGCGCGCCCGGAACATCTCGACGACCTCGAGCACCCCGGTCCGGGTGGCGGCGTCGGCCCGCACCTTGACGAGCAGCAGCTCGCGGTGCACCGACGACTCGGGCTCGAGCTCGACGATCTTGATCACGTGGACCAGCTTGTTGAGCTGCTTCGTGACCTGTTCCAGGGGGTGTTCCTCGACGTCGACGACCACGGTGATGCGCGAGATCTCCTCGTGCTCGGTGGGGCCGACGGCCAGGGAGTGGATGTTGAACGCGCGCCGGGCGAACAGTCCGGCGACGCGCGTGAGCACGCCGGGCTTGTTCTCCACGAGCACGGACAGGGTGTGCCTCGACATGGGAGTCAGTCCTCGCTCAGTCTTCTCGGTCCCACGCCGGCGAGATGCCGCGTGCGTACTGGATGTCGTCGTTGCTCACGCCGGCGGCGACCATGGGCCACACCATCGCGTCGCGCGAGACGGTGAAGTCCACGACCACGGGCCGGTCGTCGATCTCGTTGGCCCGCTTGATGGCGGCGTCGACGTCGGAGGCGTGCTCCACGCGGATGCCCTCGCAGCCGTACGCGTCGGCGAGCTTCACGAAGTCGGGCACCCGCATGGTGCCGTGCCCCGTGTGCAGGTCGGTGTTGGAGTAGCGCGACTCGTAGAACAGCGTCTGCCACTGCCGCACCATGCCCAGCGAGCTGTTGTTGATCAGCGCCACCTTGATGGGGATGTCGTTGATGGTGCAGGTCGCCAGCTCCTGGTTGGTCATCTGGAAGCAGCCGTCGCCGTCCACGGCCCAGACCGTCCGGTCCGGCTGGCCCACCTTGGCGCCCATGGCAGCGGGGATCGAGTAGCCCATCGTGCCGAGGCCACCGGAGTTGATCCACGTGTTCGGGTGCTCGTAGCTGATGAACTGCGCGGCCCACATCTGGTGCTGCCCCACGCCGGCGACGTAGATCGCCTCGGGACCGGTCAGCTCGCCGAGGCGCTGGATCACGTGCTGCGGCGACAGCAGGCCGTCCGCCGTCTCGGTGTAGCCGCGCGGGTAGGTGCGGCGCCAGTCGTCGAGCTGCCGCCACCAGCCCTCGACGTCGGGCCGGCCCTGCTCCTCGTGCTCCCGGGCCAGCTCGGGCAGCAGGTCGCCGATGACCTCGCGCAGGTCGCCCACGATCGGCACGTCCGCCTCGCGGTTCTTGCCGATCTCGGCGGGGTCGATGTCCGCGTGGATGACCGTCGCCAGCGGGGCGAAGCTCGACAGCTTGCCCGTCACGCGGTCGTCGAACCGGGCGCCGAGCGCGAAGACCAGGTCCGCCTTCTGCAGGGCCGCGACCGCCGGGACCGTGCCGTGCATGCCGGGCATGCCCAGGTGCTGCGGGTGGCTGTCGGGCACCGCCCCGCGCGCCATCAGCGTGGTCACCACGGGCGCGCCGGACAGGTCCACGAGCTGGCGCAGCAGCTCGGAGGCACCCGCGCGGATCACGCCGCCGCCCACGTACAGGACGGGCCGGCGGGCGGTGGCCAGCAGCTTCGCGGCCTCGCGGATCTGCTTCGAGTGCGGCTTGGTCACGGGGTGGTAGCCCGGCAGGTTCAGCTCCTGCGGCCACGAGAACGTGGTGCGCGACTGCATCGCCGACTTCGCGATGTCCACCAGCACCGGGCCCGGGCGTCCCGTGGAGGCGATGTGGAACGCCTCCGCGATGGTGCGGGGGATCTCGGCCGGGTCGGTGATCAGGTAGGAGTGCTTGGTGATCGGCATCGTGATGCCGACGATGTCGGCCTCCTGGAACGCGTCGGTCCCGATCGCGGACGCGCCCACCTGGCCGGTGATCGCCACGAGCGGGATCGAGTCCATGTTGGCGTCCGCGATGGGCGTCACCAGGTTGGTGGCGCCGGGGCCCGACGTCGCCATGGTCACCCCGACCCGGCCGGTCGCGTGCGCGTAGCCGGACGCCGCGTGGCCGCCACCCTGCTCGTGCCGCACGAGGATGTGCCGGAGCTTGGCGGAGTCCATGAGCGGGTCGTAGGTGGGCAGGATCGCGCCGCCGGGAATGCCGAAGACGACGTCCGCCCCGACCTCCTCGAGCGAGCGGACGATCGACTGCGCGCCCGTGACCTCCTCCGGTCCGACCCGGGGCGCGGCCGTCTCGATCTCGGCCTTGCCGCCTACGCGGGACCGAAGCTCGGTGCGCACCTGGTCACGCGCCTCTGCGCGCGCGGCGATCTGTGCGGGTGTCGGTGTGCCGGTCATGCGGATCTCCTGCCGTCGCGCCCCGTCCCCGGGGCGAAAGCGAGCGTTCGTGACAACAAAAAAACCCCGGGTCCTCTGATGAGAAGGACTGCCAGGGTGAGCGCGCGGACGATGCCTGTGCTGGGCCTAGGCCGCGCGCTCAGGAAGTACTACGAGAATGATCGTCTGCACGCGCAGCACGTTACGCCGAATCCCGGCCGGTGTCATCCAGCGGGCCAAAGGTCCCACCATCCGAGACGAGGACCGGGCGCCCGCCGGCTACGGCACGTCCCTGCGGCGGAACACGACGGCCCCGAGCAGGGTCACGGCGGCGGTGCTCCCGAGCAGCGCGAGCGTGGCCTGCGCGGGCGGCAGCGCCAGGAGCGCTGGGCCGAGCCCGGACCACGCCGACGGCAGCTCCGCCGTGCCTCGGGCTGCTGCCGCGGCCGCGCGATCGGCCACGACCCCGCCGGTGACCAGCGCGAGCACCGCCCACCAGCGCCGGGCCAGCAGCCCGAGCGCCGCCCCCGCGGCCGCCGCGCACAGCGCGAGCCCGACCGTCCGGGCACCGCCCCAGGACAGCTCGCGCACGATCTCGGCCGACGGCGCGCCGAGCCCCTCCGCGCGCGCCCCCACGGCGTACGTCCCGGAGACCAGCAGCGCGTACGCGACCGCAACCCCGGGCACGACGGCGATCCCCGCGGCGGCCACCTTGCTCCAGTACACGCGGCCCCGGCGCGGCTCGACGGTCAGGACCGCGCGTGTGCCGCCCTGGGCCGCATCCCCCGTCACCAGCAGCACGCCCGCCATGAGGGCCAGCGCGACCGACCCCAGCGCCTGCACCGGGACGGTGCCCGGGCCGACCACCACGGCCGGCGTCGGCAGGTCCACGCCCGCGGCCAGCAGAGCCACGACCAGCACGACGTGCAGCAGCATCGCCGCGGCAACCCACCCGATCGCCGCCCGCCCGGCGAACCGGACCAGCTCCGACCACACCAGCCCCGTCATCGTGTCCCCTCGGCCTTGGCGTCCACGGTGTCCTTCGCGTCCGCGGCCTTCTTCGCGTCCGTGCCCGTCGTGCCTGTCGGTCCGGTGTCAGCGCCGCCCTTCTTCCGGGCGGACCTGGCGTCGGCGGCCTCCTGCTTGCGCGCCGCCTTGGCGTCGGCGGCCTCCTGCTTGCGCGCCGCCTTGGCGTCCGCGGCCTCCTGCTTCCGGGCGGCCTTGGCGTCCGCGGCCTCCTGCCGCTGGGCGATCCGCGTCTCGGCGGCCGCCTGCCGCTTGGCGACCTTGGCGTCGAACTCCGCGCGCCGCCGGGCGAGCAGCG
Source organism: Promicromonospora thailandica (assembly GCF_024171955.1). Taxonomy (GTDB): domain Bacteria; phylum Actinomycetota; class Actinomycetes; order Actinomycetales; family Cellulomonadaceae; genus Promicromonospora; species Promicromonospora thailandica. The sequence continues at coordinate 89,849 of NZ_JAMTCS010000017.1, forward strand.
ACTGCCGCGGTGGCTCGTCGACCGCCGAGGGCTTCGCGGCCGGAGCCGGGCCCGCGGTCGCCGCCCCGGGCGCGCCCTCCTGCCGAGCCGCCTTGCCCGGGCCCTTCGACGCGGGCGGCGCAGGCTTCGGCGGCACCGCCTTCGCGTCGCCCTTCGACCCGCCCCCCGTCACCTTCCGCGCGGCCTTCGCCTCCGCCGCGCCCGCCTCCGCCGCGCCCGCCTCCGCCGCGCCCGCCTTCGCCGCGGCCTTGGCGGCCGCCCGTTCCTGCGCAGCGGCCTTCTCGGCGGCCTCCTTCTGCGCCGCCCGAGCCTGTGCCGCGGCCTGCGCAGCGACGGCCGCCTTGGCGGCCTTGCGCTGGTCGGCCGCCTTCTTCCGCTCCGCGGCCTGGCGGGCGGCACGCCGCCGCTCCGCCCGCTCCTCGGCCCGGCTGAGAGGCTTCGGCGCAGGCGGCACCACCGGGCGCAGCCGCCCGACGACCGCCCCCAGGTCCTCCCGCTGCGGCACCAGCTCGGCCGGGAAGAGCTTCTGCCTGGCCAGCGCCCGCGTGATGTCGGCCGGCTCGGTGACGGCGTCCACGTGCAGCACGTCGCCGCCGGAACGCACCGCGAAGCCTGCGGCGCGCAGCACCGTCGCACCCTTGGCGGGGTCGTCCAGCCGCACGCGCACGGTGACGGCGGCGTCGCCGAGCAGGTCGGGAACGGCGCCCTGGGCGAGGGCGCGGCCGCCGTCGAGCACCGTGACCGTGTCGGCGATCTGCTGTGCCTCCGCGAGCACACCGGTCGCGACCAGCACCGTCGTGCCCTGGTCGGCCAGGCGGCGCAGCGCCTGCCGCATCTCGCGGGTGCCGACGGCGTCGAGCCCGGCCGTCGGCTCGTCGACCACCAGGAGGTCGGGGGCGCGCAACAGCGCGGCCGCGAGCGCCAGCCGACGGGACTCGTGCGGGGAGTAGGTGCCGTAGGCGGCCTTGGCGCGGTCGGTGAGCACGACGCGGGCGAGCACCTCGTCGACGCGGGAGCGTGGCACACGGGCCGCGCCGGCGAGGAGCGCGAGGTTGCGGGCGCCGCTCAGCGTGGCCTCGAACCCGGGTTCGCCGACGACGGCGCCGATGCGGCCCGCGAGCTCGGGCAGCCCGTCGGGCACGGGCACGCCGAAGATCTTGATGGCGCCGCTGTCGGCCCGGGCCAGGCCGGTGAGCAGGCGGAGCGTCGTCGTCCGGCCGGATCCCGGCGCGCCGAGGAGGGCGTGCAGGCCGCCGGACGGGACCCGGAGGTCGAGCCGGTCGACGCCCACGGCGCGCCCGTGCAGCGTGCGGTACGTCTTGCGCAGCCCGAGCGTCTCGATGGCGGCGTCGTTCCCCGGGGTCATCGGCGCTACCAGGTCATCGCGCCGTGCAGCGACGTGGGCGCGGGGTCCACGCCGAGCCGTTCGCGCAGCACGGTGAGGTCATAGGTGCGCTCCATGGCGAGGTGGCTGATCGCGTAGCGCGACAGGCGGGGTTCGCGTCCCGTCCACCGGGCCAGACGCTCGCCGGCCCAGGCGAGCGCGCGGGCCAGCGGCACGGGGATGCCCACCACCTGCACCGGCCGGAACCGGGCGAACATGAGCAGCTCGAGGGTCTCGTCGAGGTCGACGGGGTGGGCGTCGGCCACGTTGGCCACGAGGGGCCGGCCGGCCGCGATCTCGGGCTCGACGTCGGCGACCAGGGCGGCCCGTACCGCGCGCGCGAGCGTCTCGACGTGGGTGAGGTGCTGGCGCACCCGGCCCCCGCCGGGCAGCGGCAGCCAGGCACCGACGGCGGCGGACTCGATGCGCGGCAGCAGCGTGGTGTCGCCCGGGCCGTAGACGGCGTGGGGGCGCAGCACGACGACGGGGCCGCGGTCCTCGCGCGCGGCGTCGGCCGCCAGGTAGCGCTCGGCGGCGGCCTTGGTGGACCCGTACGCGTTGAGGTAGCCGTGGGCGGGGGCCTCGGCCTCGGTGGCGGCGACGCTCGGCGTGCGCGGGTCGTAGACGCTGCCGGACGAGACGTGCACGAACCGCGCCTCCGGGAACGTCTCGCGCACGGCTCGCGTGCCCTCGACGTTGACGACCCAGGCCCGCGCGTGGCTGCCGCCGTCTCCCACGGCCGCGCCGCAGTGCACCACGGCGTCCACGTGCTCGGGGCGGTCCTCCTTGGCCAGCGGGCCGTCCCGGAGGTCCCAGAACTGGTGGGAGACCTGCGCGAGGATCTCCTCGGGCAGGCGTGGCACGCGCCGCGAGAACGCGACGACCTCGTGCCCGTGCGCCGCGAGGTCCCGGACGACAGCACCACCGACAAACCCTGACGAACCGGTCACAGCCACCTTCATGCGCGCACCCTACCGGTCGATCCACCGGTCGAGCTGCCGGTCAGGTCACCGGTCACCGGTGACACCCACTCGGCCAGCAGGCGACGGTCGGGTTTCCGGGACCGTCCGGCGAGCGGCAGGTACGCGGCCTCGACCACCAGGTCGGGCAGCGCCCCGTGGTCCAGCACACGTCCCACCTGGTCCGCCACGGCCCGGGTCAGCGGGGTGTCCGTCCGGACGGGCGGCCCGGCGGTGGGCTCCCCGGACGCCCGCTCCGCCCCGGCGGTCACCACCAGCACCACGCGCTCGTCGCCGTCCGGCACGGGCACGCCCACCAGCACGGCCTCCGCGACGCCGGGCAGGTCGCGCAGCCGGGGCTCGAACAGGCCCGGGTAGATGTTCACCGTGCCGCGGATGATCATGTCGCGGTTGCGGCCCACCAGCACGATCCGCCCGTCGGCGTCCTGGTGGGCGAGGTCACCCGTGCGGTGCTCGGTCACCGGCGGTCGGCCGGCGTCGACGTCTGCCAGGTAGCCCGCCATGAGCGACGGTCCGGTGAGCACCAGCTCGCCGACGGCGGGACCGCCGTCCCCTGCGCCCTGGTCCTGCGGGTCGACCACGCTCGTGTCCACCCGCACCCCGATCCCGTCGAGCGGGCGCCCGACGAGGTCCCCGGCCGCCGCCGCCGCGATCTTCTCGCCGGCCTCCGTCACCGCGGCGGGCAGGATCTCGGTGGCCCCGTACACCGCGAGCCACCGCGTCCCCGGAAGCACCCGGCGGGCGCGTTCGAGCAGCGCCACCGTGACGGGGGCGGCGCCCACGGCGAGCACGGCCGGCCCGACGGCGGCCCCGTCCCCCGCGTCCGCCCGTGCCTCCACGACGTCGAGCAGCGCGGTCACGTCGGCCGGCACGAGGAACGACGAGTCCGCGCCGGCGACCCCGCGCGCGAACGCCTCGGGCGCGTCCTTGGGCGACCGCGCCGGGATCTCCCACGTGCCGCCCGCCAGCACCGCCGGGAGCCCGAGGAACATCTGGTCGGTGTGCGCGCGCTGACCCGGCCGCAGGTCGCCCACCTGCCGGAACAGCCCCAGCATCCCGCCCAAGGTGCGTGCGGTGTGCACCACCGCCTTCGGGTCGGACGTCGTACCCGACGTGAACACCACGAGGGCGACGGCGTCGGGGTCCACGGCGGGCGCGGCGTCGTACCCGTCCGCGAGCGCCACGCCGCGCCCCAGGCCGGCAACCCGTCGAGCGCCCCGCGGGACGCCGGGCAGCCACGGCCCGGAGTACAGGTGCCGCACCGGGAGCCGCCCGTAGTCCGGCAGGAGCAGGCCGCGCGACCGCGCGACCCCCCGCAGCGGACCCGACGAGACCGCGTACAGGAGCGCCTCGGTGGCCGCCCAGCGCGGCCGGGCCGCCGCGATCCGCGCGGCGAACAGCTCGGGCGTCGAGCCGGGGTCCACGAAGACGACGGCGCCGCCGGCCCGCAGGATCGCGAGGCACAGGACGACGCCCTCGGGCCGGGGACGGATGCTGAACAGCACGCGGTCGCCCGGTTCGAGGCCCTGGGCGCGCAGCCCGGCCGCCGTCCGCTCGACGCGCTCCGCGAGGTCGCCGAACGTGAGCTCCTCCCGCACGCGGGAACCGTCGCGGCCGCCGAACCAGCGCAGCGCCACCGCGCGGGGCGTGCGGCGGGCGAGGTCCGGCAGGTCGTCCAGGAGATGGGTCACGCGGCGTCCTCCTCCAGGCGCAGCTCCAGCGTGCGGTAGGCCGGGACCAGCACGCCGCGCTCGGCGCGGCGCCTGCCCACCACGGGCACACGCCCGTCCGTCGCGGCGGCCGCGAGCGCGTCCAGGACCGCGTCCACCTGCGCCATCGCCAGCGGCATACCCAGGCAGAAGTGCGGGCCCGCGCCGAACCAGAGGTGGCGCACGGCGGGGTCGACGGGCCGGTCCGGGTCGAAGCCCCCGGCCGCGCGGCAGCAGTTGACCGTGGCGATCACCACGCGGTCCCCCGCGGCCACCGGTACCCCGGCCACCGACGTCGCGGACCGCACCGACCGCAGCATGGCCGGCGTGGGCACGGTGACGCGCAGCCCCTCCTCGACGGCGCGCCGCCGCAGCTCCGCGTCCGGGCCGAGCAGGCGCGCCGTCCAGGCCGTGTCGTGCGCGATGGCCACGAGCCGCGGCACGAACGACTGGATGGTCTCCGTGCCGGTCAGCACGAACGCGCCGACGGCGCCCATCGCCTCCCGCTCGGAGAGCCCCAGGTCGCGCATGCGGCCGGGCACCGTCGCGGGGTCGCCCGCCCGGTAGGCGGCGCGCGCGGGCGTGGTCAGCCGCTCCAGCACCTCGCGCGCCCGCGTCACCTGGGACCGCGTGAGCCCGTGCCGGTGCAGGCGCACCATGCCCGTGATCGTGCGGGCGGCGGTCATCGCGGAGCGCACGGCGTGGTCCGTGGGCGGCAGCCCGACCATGCCGCAGATGACGGCGCCGGCCTGCGCCGTCACCACCGCGGCGAGGTCCACCACCTCGCCGGCGGCCAGCCTGCGGGTCAGGTCGGGCAGCACGCCGTCGTCGTCCGCCCCTGCCGAGACGAGCTGCCGCACCGCCCGCGGCGAGAACAGGGGGCCGAGCGTGCGCCGCAGGGCGGCGTGCTCGGCACCCTCCATGTTGAGCAGCACGGACGGCCCCAGCACGGGGGTCCACAGGTCCGACGGCGCCCCCGGCCCCACCTTCGAGAAGTGGTCCAGGTCGAGCAGCACGTCCCGGGCGATCGCGGCGTCGCTCACCACGACGCCGACGCGCGGCACGCGCACGACCGGCCGCCGCCGCGCGGACCGGATCGCCGGGTAGGCCAGGGGGTGGGCGGCGCGCTGCACGTGCTCCTCCCAGCGCAGCGCCGCCGTCATCGGATGTCCACCACCTCGGGCCGGTACCGGTGGTCCGCGTACCAGCCCAGCGTGCGCACCAGCCCCCACGCGTGCACGCGCCGCGTCGAGGCGCGCACCCACACCTCCCGGTGCTCGGCGTACCGCGTGGTCAGCCGCCGCACGGCGTTGACCAGGGCGCGGTCCTCGTGCAGGTCCTCGATCCGGGTGCGCGGGAACCCGCCGGCCCGCTCGTACAGGGAGGCGGTGATCGCCATGTTGCAGCCCGGCGTCATCACGTACGGCCCGAGGTAGCCCTCGTCCTGGTTGCCGGGACGCACCTTGCCGAACGTGCTCGACACCCACAGCGCGAACGACAGCACGCCCTGCTGGAACCGGGAGACGGGCAGGTCGTCGTCGCGCGGCACGAGGCGGCCCGCGACGAGCTCGTCGCCCGTGGCGAACGCCGCGCGGACCGCGCGCGTCCAGCCCGGCGGGGGCAGGCAGTCCGCGTCGGTCCGGGCCAGGAGCTCGGCCCCCAGGCCGATGGCCACGCGCATGCCGGTGTCGGCGGCGGCGCCGGTCCCCTTCTGCGGCTCGTCGACCACGCGCCAGCGCAGCCGCCCCCACTCGGCGACGGCCTTGCGCACGACGTCCGCCGTGCCGTCCGTGGACCCGTTGTCCACCACGACGAGGTCGAAGTCGTCGTCCTCCTGCGCGTGCAGGGCCTCCAGCGTGCGCAGGATGCCGTGCTCGTGGGCCTCGTTCAGCGCGGGGACGACGACGGCGAGGCGCGGCCTGGGTCCACGTGCGGCGGTCACCAGCGCACCACCATGGCGCCCATGCTGATGCCCCCGGCGAGGCCGAGCAGGAGCACGACGTCACCCCGCCGCAGCCGACCCGACTCCTGGGCGGTCACGAGCTGCAGCGGCAGCGTGGCCGAGGCGATGTTGCCGTGGTCGGCCACGGTGACGATCGTGCGGTCGGCGGGCACGCCGAGCGCCTCGTGGACGTCCGCGAGGTAGCCGACGGCGACCTGGTGCACCGCGATCAGCGCGACGTCGTCCATCGTCACGCCCGCGCGCTCCAGCGCCTCGCCGACCGGGCCCGGCCCGATCGCGAGGAACGCCTCCCGCAGCCGCGAACCGTCGATCTCGAAGTAGCTGCGCTCGGGGTCGCGCGGGTTGACCGTGCCGCCGGCCGGCAGCATGCCGACGTCCCAGTGCCGGGACTCCGCGGCGAACGCGGAGCCGAGGATGCCCGACGGCGCCTCGGCCGGGTCCGCGAGGACCGCCAGCTCGGCGGCGAGCTCGTCCTCGAGGCCGGCCATCCCGGTGTCGGTGCGGGCCGTGGCCGTACCCGTGCCCGTGCCCGTGCCCGTGCCCTGGACGAGCACGGCCGCCCCGGCGTCGGACATCGTGTACCCGGGCGCGGACAGCGCATAGGTGCGCCGGTCCGGCACGTCCCAGCGCACGCCGCGCGTGGGCATCTCGCCGCTCGCCACGAGCACGCGCCCGTACCGCCCGGTGCCGATCAGCGCCTCGGCCACCTCGATCCCGTTGAGCACCGAGTTGCAGGCGTTCTTGACGTCCATCACGGGGGCGGTGACGCCGAGCTTCGCCGCGACGATGTGGCTGGTGGCGGGCTCGATCATGTCCTGCGTCGCGGACGCGAAGACCAGCAGGTCCACGTCCCGCGGCTCGAGCCCGGCGTCCGCCAGGACCGTCCGGGCGGCGACGACGGCGAGGTCGGAGGCCTGCTGGTCGTCGTCCGCCACGTGCACCGTGCGCACCCCGGTCAGGCGCGACACCATCGGCACGCGCGGGGCCACGCCCGGGTTCCGGCGGTGCAGGTCGCGCTCGGCCGCGGCGACGTCCCGGGTGCGCTCGGGCAGGTGCACGGCGACCCCCGCGATGCGGGCGACCGGGCGCGGCGCGGGGCGCCGGACTGCGGGACCGGCGACGCGCGCGGGTCGGACGGTGGCCAGGGGCGGCGCGACGGCCGGTTCGGGTAGCACGCGGCACAGGCTAGCGGGCGGCCGTTTCGGAGACGTTGACACCTAGAGGTGCTATCCTCTAGGTGTGCGATCGACAGCGGCGGCAGCGGGCCATGACACCCCGGGTGGGCGTTGCTACCGTGGTGCCATGCCCGAGCTCCCCGACTGGATGCGCCCCCCGCGCCCGGAAGGCTGGCTCGCCGAGGACCTGGACAACCTGCCGGACGCTCCCCGCCACACCGAGCTGATCGACGGAGTCCTCGTCTTCATGATGTCCCCCCAACGCAACTGGCACCGGCGCGTCATCAACGCCCTCGATCGAACCCTCGCAGCCCAGGCACCCGAAGGGTTCGAGATCAACAGTGAGATGACGGTCCGGCTGGACGACTACAACCGGCCGGAACCGGACGTCATCGCGGCGACGACCACGATCGACCGTGACGCGACGTGGTATGAGGCGAAGGACGTCGTTCTCGCCGTCGAGGTCGTCTCCCCGGAGTCTCAGCACCGCGACAACGCCGTGAAGCCGCGTAAGTACGCGGAGGCCGGCATCGGCCACTTCTGGCGGGTGGACGACGTCGACTCCGTCACGACCGTCCACGTCTACGAGCTCGACGACCTGACGCGGACCTACGTCCCGACCGGGATCTTCCGCGACACCCTCACGGTGGACGTGCCGTTCCCGGTCGAGCTGGACGTGCAGGCCCTCTACGCCTGAGCCGCGAACCTAGCGCGTGGCACGGTAGATCTCGCGGACGACGTCCTCGATGTCGGGCTCCTCGATCGACAGGTCCAGCACCTCGACACGTTCCGAGACGGCGGCGAGCACGCGCGCCGCCGTCGTGCGCTGCGGGTCGAAGGCCAGGCGCTGCCGCAGCCCGCCCGACTCGCTGCGCACGTGCTCGGTGCCGGCGACGTCCAGCAGGTCGGGGGTCTCGACCGCGAGGTCCACGACGAGCTCGCGGCGGGCCCCGACGGTGCGCGCCAGGCCGTCGAGCGTGCCGTCGAACGCCAGCCGGCCGTGGTCCACGACCAGGATCCGGTCGCAGAGGCGTTCGACGTCGCCCATGTCGTGCGTGGTCAGCAGCAGCGTGGTGCCGTGCTCGCGGCGCTGCGCCACCAGGAACTCGCGCAGCCGCTGCTTGGACAGCACGTCGAGGCCGATCGTGGGCTCGTCGAGGATGAGCAGCTCGGGCCGGTGCAGCAGGGCGGCCGCCACCTCCGCGCGCATGCGCTGGCCCAGGGAGAGCTGGCGCACCGGTGTGGCCAGGTACTCGCCCATCTCGAGCATCTCGACCAGCTCGGCGGTGCGTTCCCGCTCCTGCGCCGCGGACAGGCCGTGGATCGCCGCGAGGATGGTGAACGACTCGCGCACGGGCAGGTCCCACCAGAGCTGCGAGCGCTGCCCGAACACCACCCCGACCCGGCGGGCGAGCGCCCGTCGCTGCCGGAGCGGGTGCAGGCCCGCCGTGGTCACCCGGCCGTCGGTCGGCACGAGGATGCCCACCAGCATCTTGATCGTGGTCGACTTCCCGGCCCTGTTCGCGCCGATGTAGCCCACGGACTCCCCGGCCCGGACGGTCAGGTCGAGGTGGTCGACGGCGACGTGCCGCGTGCGCCTCAGCCTGCTGCCGCGCTGCGGGCGACCGGTGAACACCCGGGTCAGGCCCTCGGCCACGATGACGTTCTCGTTGCTGCTCCGTGCGTCGTTCATCCACCCGCTCCTCGGTAGTGCCGCAGGCCCCGGCGCCAGCACAGCCCCGCCACGACGACCGCCCACAGCGCGGCGACCGGCGCGCACCAGCCGAGCCAGGTGGGCAGCCCGGACACGCCCGGCACGCCGAGCAGCGTGGAGACCGGCAGGAAGGCGGCGAAGGCCACGGGGAAGACGGTGCCGAAGACGACGAGCAGCGCGCGCGGCCAGACGGTCGCGGGCTGGGTCGCCGCGTAGCGTCCGCCGTACACGAACGCGTTGGTCATCTCGGCGCCGTTGATCAGGAAGAACTGCAGCCCCGCCGCCGTGACGAACTGCGCCGTGAAGATGACGAACCCGCAGACCAGCGACAGCACGAGCAGGCCGACGGCGCCCACGCCCCACTCGATGTCGTTGAGCACCAGCCCGACCGTGAGCGCCGCGACGCCCACCAGGCTGCGGGCCAGGCGCCGCAGGCTGAGGTCGCTCGTGACGAGCTGGGCCAGCACCGGCTGAGGCCGCAGGAAGAACACGTCGAGCGTGCCGGCCCGCACGTAGACGGGCAGCCGGTCGCAGTGCCCGGCCACCAGGTCGGCGAGGCAGAACGCGACATCGGCCAGACCGAACACCAGGAGCACCTGTGTGAGCGTGAAGCCGCCGATCTGGTCGGTCGCGGTGTAGAGCACCCAGACCTCGGTGAACTCGATGACGCCGATGGCCAGCGCCCCGACCAGGTCCATCCGGAAGCTGGCGCGGTAGCTCGCCTGCGAGCGCGCGCGGCTTGCCAGGACGGCCCGGTAGGCGCGCAGCTGGGCCCGCACCTCAGCCACCCTGCACCTCCAGCCGGCGCCGCCCGGCCCGCGTGGCCAGGTGCCCGGCCACGAGCACCGCCGCGAGCCAGCCGAGCTGGACGGCGAGGTGCTGCCCGGCGTCCGCCCCGGTGACGCGTCCTGACAGCACGTCGATGGGCAGCTGCATCATCGAGGGGAACGGCGTGCACAGGGCGAGCGTCAGCAGCCAGTCCGGGTAGAGGTAGACGGGCGTGTACAGACCGGCGAGGAACCCGGACAGGGACATGTAGAGCACGCTGACGCCGCGGGTCTCGACCAGCCAGAGCCCGGTGGTCGCCACGAGGTAGACCGTCGCGTGCGAGACCGCGATCCCGATGAGCAGGCTGACCAGGCCGAGCGCGTACGCGGTGGCGTCGGGCGGCAGCGCCATGTGGGAGACGAGGAGGCCGATGACCACGCTGGGCAGCCCGCGGGGCAGCAGCGCGAACAGTCCCTTGCCGATGTCGGTCAGCACGTGCGCGGCCTGCACGCTCACGGGCCGCAGGAAGTCGACGGCCACGTCGCCCGTCCGGATGCGGTTCTGCAGGTCGCTGCCGCCCCAGAAGTTGACCGAGCCGAGCATGCCCTGCCCCAGCCAGACGAACGCCGCCATCGTGGCCGCGGAGTAGCCCGCCAGCTCGCCGCCGGAGCTGTCGACCGCGGCGCCCATGATCCCGCCCTTGAGCAGGCCGAAGGTCGCGTTGGCCGTCAGCCCGGCGAGCGTGGCCAGCGGGTACGCCGACTGCCCGCGGACACCGGCCACCAGGAACCGCCAGTAGGGGTTCCGGGCGGGTGAGGGGAGCGGGCGCACAAGGCCGAGAGATTACCCCCCGATCGAGCCCCCGTCATCCGGATTGTCGGACGCCGCCCACGGGCTGGGGTCGGCCTGGATGCTGAGCTCCCGGGCCGCGGCGGAGATCTCCTGGGCGAGCGCCAGGTCGCGCCGGGACAGCCCGCCGATGTCGTGGGACGTGGTCCGCACCGTGACCGAGCCGAAGCGCAGGTCGACGTCCGGGTGATGGTTCGCGGCCTCCGCGAGCACGCCGATCCGCATCACGAACCGGACCCCCGTGGCGAAGGAGCCCGTGCCGTACCGCACCACCGCGGAGCGGCCCAGCACGCGCCAGCCCGCCACACCCGGGCCCGCCGTGAACTCGGCTGCGGTGATCGCGTCACTCATCTGTCACTCCCTGCGTCGGTCGAGGCTCCACCATGGCACGAGACACCGACACCCGGGTACACCCGGGCCGGGCCGTCAGCCGCGGCGCAGGCGTGCCACGTCGCGCACGGCGCCCCGGTCGGCCGACGTCGCCAGCGCGGCGTAGGCCTGCAGCGCCGGGGAGACGTACCGGTCGCGGGCCACGGGCTGCCACGGCCGCTCGGACGACTCCATCTTGGCGCGCCGCTCGGCGAGCACCTCGTCCGGCACGTTGAGCCGGATCATGCGGGTGTCGACGTCGATCTCGATCTCGTCGCCGTCCTCGATCAGGCCGATCGTGCCGCCCGCGGCCGCCTCCGGGGAGACGTGCCCCACGGAGATGCCGCTGGACCCGCCCGAGAACCGGCCGTCCGTGATGAGCGCGACCTGCTTGCCCAGGCCCCGGCCCTTGATGAACGACGTCGGGTACAGCATCTCCTGCATGCCCGGCCCGCCGGCGGGACCCTCGTAGCGCACGACCACCACGTGCCCCGGCTTCACCTGCTTGGTCAGGATCTTCTCGACGGCGTCGTCCTGCGACTCGCACACCAGCGCCGTGCCCACGAAGTGGAACACGTCGGGGTCGACGCCCGCCGTCTTGAACACGGCGCCGTCCTCGGCGACGTTGCCGCGCAGCACGGCGAGGCCGCCCTCGACGGTGTACGCGTGCTCGACGTCGCGGATGCAGCCCGCGGCGCCGTCGGTGTCGAGGGACTCCCACCGGTTGCTCGTGGAGAACGCCTGCGTGGTGCGCACCCCGCCGGGTGCGGCGTGGAACAGCTCGAGGGCCCGCTCGGTGGCCTTGCCGCCACGGACGTCCCAGTCGTCGAGCCAGGCCCGCAGGGTGGGCGTGTGCACCGAGGTGACGTCGTGGTCCAGCAGACCGCCCCGGTCGAGCTCACCCAGCAGCGCGGGGATGCCGCCCGCCCGGTGCACGTCCTCCATGTGGTAGTCGGGGTGGTTGGGCGCCACCTTGGACAGGCACGGAACCCGCCGGCTGATGTCCTCGATGTCGGCCAGCGTGAAGTCCACCTCGGCCTCCTGCGCTGCGGCCAGGATGTGCAGCACCGTGTTGGTGGAGCCGCCCATGGCCACGTCGAGGGCCATCGCGTTGGAGAAGGCCGCCTTGGTGGCGATGCCGCGCGGCGCGGCGCTGTCGTCCTCGTCCTCGTAGTACCGGCGCGCCAGGTCGACGATCGTGCGGCCGGCCTCCAGGAACAGCTCCTTGCGGGCGGAGTGCGTGGCGAGCGTGGAGCCGTTGCCCGGCAGCGACAGGCCGAGCGCCTCGGTGAGGCAGTTCATCGAGTTCGCGGTGAACATGCCGGAGCACGAGCCGCACGTGGGGCACGCGTTCTCCTCGACGAGGCCGAGCGCCGCGTCGTCCACGTTCTCGTCGGCCGAGTAGTTGATCGCGTTGATGAGGTTCAGCGGCGTCTTCGCGACGCCGTCCGCCACGACCGCCTTGCCGGCCTCCATGGGACCGCCCGACACGAAGATCACCGGGATGTTCAGACGCAGCGCGGCGTTGAGCATGCCGGGCGTGATCTTGTCGCAGTTGGAGATGCACACCAGCGCGTCGGCGGTGTGCGCCTGCACCATGTACTCCACCGAGTCGGCGATGAGGTCGCGGCTCGGCAGGGAGTAGAGCATGCCGGCGTGGCCCATCGCGATGCCGTCGTCGACGGCGATGGTGTTGAACTCCTTGGCCACGCCGCCGGCCTCGCGGATCGCGGAGGCCACGAGGTCGCCCATGTCCTTGAGGTGTACGTGCCCCGGCACGAACTGCGTGTACGAGTTCGCGATCGCGATGATCGGCTTCCCGAAGTCCTCGGAACCCATGCCCGTGGCGCGCCAGAGCGCGCGGGCACCGGCCATGTTGCGGCCGTGGGTGGACGTCCGGGAGCGCAGGGGACGACTCATGACGGTTCAGCTCCTTCAGTGACTGCTGGAAGGCCGCGCGGGGGCCGGGCTCTGTGCGAGGCAGGCGGCCAGTGCACGCTACCTCTGGTACGCGACCGTGGACAGCCGGCGTCCACAGGGTGACCCGCGACCACCCGGTGCCGTACCGTCGGGTGCAGGGTCCGCAACGGCGCGGGCCGCGTCCACGCGACGGAGGTGCTCGGCATGCGAGTCACAGAGGCTTTGCGGCGCAAGGGTGACGCGGTGGTCACCATCCCGCGGGACCGGAGCGTCCGCGACCTGCTCGCCCTCCTGGCGCAGCACGGCATCGGGGCGGTGGTCGTGTCCGACGACGGGATACGCGTCGACGGCATCGTCAGCGAGCGGGACGTCGTCCGGCGGCTGCACGCGGACGGCGACGGCATCCTGGACGGCACCGTGGAGGAGATCATGACCGCCGCGGTGCACACCTGCGGGCCCGAGGCCACGCTCGACGAGCTCATGCCGCTCATGACGGAGCACCGCGTGCGGCACGTCCCCGTGCTCGTGGACACCCGGCTGGCGGGGATCGTGAGCATCGGGGACGTGGTCAAGCACCGGATCGCCGAGGTGCAGGCCGAGCGCGACCAGCTCACGGCCTACATCACGGGCGGGCCGGTCGCCTAGCTGTCGAGCGTCGCCCGGAACTCGTCCTCGAGGATGCTCATGACGACGGCGTCGGCCCACGTCTCGCCGTCCCGGTAGACGTCGCGCAGGCGACCCTCCTGGCGGAAGCCGATCGACTCGTACAACGCCTGGGCGCGGGGGTTGATGCTGAGCACGTCCAGGCTGACGCGGTGCAGGCCGGGGCCGGGGTCGCCCTCGGCACCGTCGAACGCGAACCGCAGCACCTCGAGCATGGCCTCGCGCCCGTACCCGCGGCCCCGGTAGTTGGGCAGGAGCTGGAGCCGCAGGTTCGCCGAGCGCGCGTGCTCGTCGAGGTCGTTGAGCACGATCTCGCCGATCAGCTCGTCGCTGACCGGCTGCCCGTCACGCATCGCAGCGGGGCAGATCGCCCAGTCGTAACGCCCCGGCCGGTCGCTGACCGTGCTGGCCCACTCGTCGATCTGCTCGCGCGTGAAGGTGGCGGTGGTACCCGTCAGGCGGGTGCCCTCCGGGTCCTGCACCGCCTCCCACAGACGCTCCGCGTCCCGCGCCTCGAGGGGACGCAACCGCATCATCTCGCCCTGCAGGCGCGGCCCGCGGGTCATCCGGCCGGCCTCACGGCCCCGGACGTCACTGGCCGATCCGATCCAGGACCAGCTCCCGGACGCGCTTCGCGTCGGCCTGACCCTTCGTCGCCTTCATGACGGCGCCGATGATCGCCCCGACCGGGCCCTGGTTGCCGCCCCGGACCTTCTCGACGACGTCCGGCTGGGCCGCCAGCGCCTCGTCGATCGCGGTGAGCAGGGCGCCGTCGTCGGACACGACCTCCAGGCCGCGCGCCACGACGACCGCCTCCGGGTCGCCCTCGCCGGCGAGCACGCCGTCGAGCACCTGCCGGGCGATCTTGTCGTTGATCCGGCCGGACTCGACGAGCGCCTGGAGCTGGGCGATCTGCGCCGGGGTGACCGACAGGTCCTCCAGCGTCACCTCGTCCTGCTTGGCACGCCGGGCCAGCTCGCCCATCCACCACTTGCGGGCACCGGCGGCGCTCGTGCCCGCGGCGACGGTCGCCTCGATCAGGTCGACGGCGCCCGCGTTGACGACGTCGCGCATCTCCGCGTCGGCGTACCCCCACTCGCCCTGGAGCCGACGGCGGCGCGCCACCGGCATCTCCGGCAGCGCGGCGCGGATCTCCTCGACCCACTCGCGGCTCGGGGCCACGGGCACCAGGTCGGGCTCGGGGAAGTAGCGGTAGTCCTCGGCGTCCGACTTCACGCGGCCCGGCGACGTCGTGCCGTCCTCCTCGTGGAAGTGGCGCGTCTCCTGGATCACCGGCAGGCCCGCGTCGAGCACACCCGCCTGGCGGGACACCTCGTAGCGCACGGCCCGCTCGATCGAGCGGAACGAGTTCACGTTCTTGGTCTCGGTGCGCGTGCCGAGCGGGGCGTCGGGGCTGGTGCGCAGCGACAGGTTCACGTCGGCGCGCACGTTGCCGCGCTCCATGCGGGCCTCCGAGACGTCGAGCGTCCGGAAGATGTCGCGCAGCGTCTGCACGTAGGCACGCGCCACCTCGGGCGCGCGGTCGCCCGCGCCCTCGATCGGCCGCGTCACGATCTCCACCAGCGGGATGCCGGCCCGGTTGTAGTCGACGAGCGAGTACTCGGCGCCGTGGATACGGCCGGTCGAGCCACCCACGTGGGTGTTCTTGCCGGCGTCCTCCTCCATGTGCGCGCGCTCGATCTCGACGCGGAACACGGTGCCGTCCTCCAGCTCGACGTCGAGCCAGCCGTCGTAGGCGATCGGCTCGTCGTACTGGGAGGTCTGGAAGTTCTTCGGCACGTCCGGGTAGAAGTAGTTCTTCCGGGCGAACCGGCAGCTCTCGGCGATGGTGCAGTTGAGCGCGAGGCCGATGCGGATCGCGTACTCGACGGCCTTGCCGTTGACCACGGGCAGCGCGCCCGGGAGCCCGAGGCTCACCGGGGTCACCTGCGTGTTCGGCTCGCCGCCGAACTCGACCTCGGCCGCGCAGAACATCTTGGTCCGCGTGCCGAGCTCCACGTGCACCTCGATGCCCAGCACCGGGTCGTAGCGGCGGACGGCGTCCTCGTAGCTGACGAGGCCGGTCGTGGTTGCGGCGGTCATCGGGCGAGCTCCGTGGTCTTGAGTTCGGGTGCCTTGTTCAGGAGGGGGCCGCCCCAGCGCGACTCGAGGGCCGCCTCGAGGGCCGCGCCCACGCGGTACATCCGGTCGTCGGCCTTGGCGGGGGCGAGGATCTGGAAACCGACGGGCAGGCCGTCGTCCGACAGGCCGTTCGGCAGCGACATGCCGGGCACGCCCGCGAGGTTGGCGGGGATGGTCGCGACGTCGTTGAGGTACATCGCCAGCGGGTCGTCGAGCTTCTCGCCGAACTTGAACGCCGTGGTGGGCGCCGTCGGCGAGACGAGCACGTCGGCCTTCGCGAAGGCGGCGGCGAAGTCCCGCTGGATCAGGGTGCGCACCTTCTGCGCGCTGCCGTAGTACGCGTCGTAGTAGCCGGCCGAGAGCGCGTAGGTGCCCAGGATGACGCGGCGCTTGACCTCGTCGCCGAAGCCGGCGCCGCGGGTGGCGCCCATGACGCGCTCCGCGGTGACCGGACCCTCGGCCGGCTCGACGCGCAGACCGAACCGCATGCCGTCGAACTTGGCCAGGTTGCTGGAGGCCTCGGCCGGCATGATCAGGTAATAGGCGTCGAGCGCGTAGCGGAAGCTGGGGCAGGAGACCTCGACGATCTCGGCGCCGAGCGCACGCAGCTGCTCGAGCGACTCGTCGAACCGCGCGGAGACGCCGGCCTGGTAGCCCTCGCCCGCGAGCTCGGTGACGACGCCGACGCGCACACCCTTGAGGTCGCCCGTGGCGCCCTGACGCGCGGCCGCGACGACGCCGGGGACCGGCTCGTCGATCGAGGTCGAGTCGTGCGGGTCGTGCCCGCCGATGAGCTCGTGCAGGAGCGCCGCGTCGAGCACGGTGCGCGTCACGGGGCCTGCCTGGTCGAGCGAGGACGCCATGGCGATCAAGCCGTAGCGCGAGACGCCGCCGTAGGTGGGCTTCACGCCGACGGTGCCGGTGACGGCGCCCGGCTGGCGGATCGAGCCACCCGTGTCGGTACCGATCGCGAGGGGGGCCTCGAAGCCCGCGACCGCGGCGGCGGAACCACCGCCGGAACCGCCGGGGATCCGGTCGAGGTCCCAGGGGTTCTTCGTGTTGCCGAACGCCGAGTGCTCGGTCGAGGAGCCCATGGCGAACTCGTCCATGTTGGTCTTGCCCAGGATCGGCAGGCCGGCGCCCTTGAGGCGCTCCACCAGGGTCGCGTCGTACGGCGGCACCCAGTTCTCGAGGATCTTCGAGCCGGCAGTGGTGGGCAGGCCCTTGGTGACCACGACGTCCTTGACGGCGATCGGCACGCCCGCGAGCGGGTGCAGCTCCTCGCCGGCGGCGCGCTTCGCGTCGACGTCGGCGGCCGTGGCCAGCGCCTCCTGCGTGGAGACGTGGAGGAACGCGTGCAGGTCGCCGTCGACGGCGGCGATGCGGTCCAGGTGGGCCTGCGTGGCCTCGACGCTGGAGAGCTCCTTGCGGGCGAGCGCGGACCCGAGGTCGGACGCGCTCAGGCGGGTGATGTCGTTCGTCATGTCGTTGCTTCCCGTCACTCTTCGCCGAGGATCTGCGGCACCGCGAACCGGCCGTTCTTCTGCTGCGGGGCACCGGCCAGGACGTCCTGGACCGGCAGGGCCAGCTCCGGCACGTCGTCTCGGAACACGTTCGTCAGCGGGAGGGGGTGGCTCGTGGCCGGCACGTCGGGGGTGGCGACCTCGCTCACGCGCGCGATCGACTCGACGATCACGTCGAGCTCACCCGCGAGGCGGTCGACCTCGTCGGGCCGCAGGTCGATCCGTGCCAGCGCGGCGACGCGCGCAACCTCGTCACGGGAGATGGTGGACATGGCCGCCAGTCTAGTCTCCGCGGGGCATCCGGAGCCCCGGAATCCCGCCCCGCGACTGTGAAATCTGTGCAACGTGCCGGGAACGACGTCAGGGGATGGACCCTGTGCACCCGTTGTGGGTGCGTGGGTCCATCCCCTGACGGAATGGTTGTCCGGCGGCGTCCTACTCTCCCACCCCGTCTCCAGGGCAGTACCATCGGCGCTATGAGGCTAAGCTTCCGGGTTCGGAATGGGACCGGGCGTTTCCCCCATGCTATGACCACCGAAACACTATCGAGAACCAGGCAACCCCCAAACCCCGTCGAACAACGACGGTGGGGTGGTGCCCGTGACTCGGGAACCGCACAGTGGACGCGAACACGCAGAAACACAAAACAATCGTTTGTTGTGAGGGTGTTGAAGTTATCGGCAGTTAGTACCGGTCAGCTCCACAAGTCTTCAGTCCTTGCTTCCACATCCGGCCT
>NZ_JAMTCS010000018.1 GCF_024171955.1 Promicromonospora thailandica
GCCCAGGCCGGTGGCGATGTCGGTGACGGCCTTGTCGTGCACGTGGCGGTCGAACAGGAGCTGGCGGTCCTCGTCGGCCAGGTCGGCCAGGGCGGTGCGCAGCATGGTGACGTCGGCCTGGCGTTCGGTGTCCAGCTCGGCGCCGTGGGCCGGTGGGGTCAGGTCCTCGAGGGTGTCGTCCTGGACGGGGGTGGTGCGGCCGGCTTCGCGGGTCATGGAGATGGCTTCGTTGACCGCGGCGCGTCGCCAGTAGGGGGCGGGGTCGGTGATGGTGGCGCCGGTGGTGTGCAGGCGGACCATCTTCTCCAGGGCGCGGCTGGTGGCTTCCTCGGCGTCGATGCCGGGTACGCGGGCGGCGACCGAGCGCACGACGTTCCGGCGATGCACCACCCAGTCGTCGATGCGGAGGTCACCGGTGGTCGTCACGCGGCCTTGCCCCTCTCTGCGCATAGTGTCCCGTTTTGACTCGCTGGCCAATGATCGCACCAGGTCTCCGCTTTCGCACATGTCGTCGGAATTGGACATCGGTCGTTTCACCGGCGCTCACCTGCGGCCGCTCGAGAACGCGGTGGACACGGCGTCGAGGCCCTCCGGGCCGGCCGTCGCGTGGATCACCGCGAGGGCGACCTCGCAGGTCGCGGCGATGAGATCGCTCGCTCCCCAGGCGTCGGCGAGCCGGTACAGCTTCACGGCATCGCCCTCGGCATACGCACGCAGATATTGGGCGCCCAGACGAACGAGTTCGGGGTGCTCGGTGTGTTCCATGCCCCCCTGACGCGCGAGCTCTCCGGATGTCACAGCACTTGAGGAAATTTCTTCGATTGCTCCCGTCCTGTCCGGTTGGGCCCCGTCTGACGGCCTGTTGGGGACGGTAGATGCCTCGGGCAGCAGTTCGCCGTGCATCCGGATCCCGTTTCCGGTAAGCCTGTGAACAGGCCGTATGAATCTGCATCGAGAAGTGCTGTGACTTCCGGGACGTGCGCGCGTCTGAGCTGTGACGCGGACGAAGTTCGGACCTCGCTGGGGGCGGGCCGAGCTCCGGCGCGTCGGCGGGACCCGTGGTTCGGAGTGCGCTGGGGGCACGCCGAGCCACGGGCTCCCGTCCACCGGCGCGGGCGCCGGCTCGGACCTCGCTGGCGGCGGACCGAGCCGGTGCTCGCCGTCGGGCCGCCCACCCCGCCCGGACCTTTACCCGGCTGCCCGGCCCCCGTATCGTGGTGCCATGCGCACCGCACGCTCGCTCCTTACCTAGCCGTACCGGTCCCGCCCCTCGATCGGGCACACCCGGTACGGCCGCCCCTCCCTGCGAGGGGCTTTTTCGTGCCCGGACCCGATCGACGCACCGGAGCGAGAACCCATGAGCGACATCCACGCCACCACTCAGGCCACTGCCGCCGACCCCACCGGGCCGGGCGCGTTCGAGGCCGCCGACGACGGCACCCGCCCCCGCCGCTACCTGCTGACGATGTTCCCGTACCCCTCGGGGGACCTGCACATGGGTCACGCCGAGGTGTTCGCGATCACCGACGTCGTGGCCCGCCACTGGCGGGCCAAGGGCTTCGACGTGCTCAACCCCGTGGGCTGGGACTCGTTCGGCCTGCCGGCCGAGAACGCAGCGATCCGTCGCGGCGAGCACCCTGCCGTGTTCACCGAGGCGAACATCGCCACCCAGGCGGCGTCGATCCGGCGCTACGGCGTCTCGTTCGACTGGTCGCGGCGCCTGCACACCCACGAGCCCGGGTACTACCGGTGGACGCAGTGGCTGTTCGCGCGGCTGCACGAGCGTGGCCTGGCCTACCGGGCCGAGGCGGACGTCAACTGGTGCCCCGCCGACCGCACGGTGCTGGCCAACGAGCAGGTGGTCGACGGCGCGTGCGAGCGCTGCGGCACCACCGTCGTGTCCCGCAGCCTGACGCAGTGGTTCTTCCGGATCACGGCGTACGCGGACCGGCTGCTGGACGACATGTCCCTGCTGGAGGACGGCTGGCCGCCGCACGTGCTGACCATGCAGCGGAACTGGATCGGCCGCGAGCCGGGTCCGCACGGCCCGACCTACCGCCTGCACGACTGGCTGGTGTCGCGGCAGCGCTACTGGGGTGCGCCGATCCCTGTCGTGCACTGCCCGGCCTGCGGGGAGGTGCTGGTGCCGGACGACCAGCTGCCCGTGGAGCTGCCCCACCTGGAGGGTGCGGCGCTGGTGCCGGGGGACGTCTCGCCCCTGGCCGGGGCCCGGGACTGGGTGCGGACGACGTGTCCCCGCTGCGGCGGGCCGGCCGAGCGGGACACGGACACCATGGACACGTTCGTGGACTCGTCCTGGTACTTCCTGCGCTACCTGTCGCCCGGGTACGACGGCGGCCCCTTCCGCCGCGAGGACGCCGCCCGCTGGATGCCCGCCGCGCTGTACGTGGGCGGCGTGGAGCACGCCACCATGCACCTGCTGTACGCGCGGTTCGTCACCAAGGTGCTGTACGACATGGGCCTGGTGCCGTCGCCCGAGCCCTACGCCCGGCTGCTGAACCAGGGGCAGGTCATCAACCGGGGCAAGGCGATGAGCAAGTCGCTGGGCAACGGCGTCGACCTGGCGACGGAGCTGGACGCGCACGGCGTGGACGCCGTCCGCCTGGCGATCCTGTTCTCGGGGCCGCCGCAGGACGACGTCGACTGGGCCGACGTCTCGCCCGAGGCGATGCGCCGGTTCCTGACCCGGGCCCTGCGGCTGGCGGAGACGCCCGGCCGGGCCGGAGCCGCCGGCGCGGCGGGCGACCCGGCCGCCCTGCGCCGCGCGGTGCACCGCGCCGTGCACGAGGTCGACGAGCTGGTCGAGGACGGGCGGTTCAACGTGGCGATCGCCCGCCTGATGGAGCTGGTGGGGGAGGTCCGCCGGTCGGCGGTGGCGGGGCCGGAGCGCGCGGAGGCGGTCGCGGCGGTCGCCGTGCTGCTGAGCCTGTTCGCCCCGCACGCCGCGCAGGAGCTGTGGGAACGCCTGGGCCGGACGACGCCGGTCGCGGACCGGCCGTGGCCCGAGGTCGACCCGGCACTGCTGGTGGTGTCCGACGTCGAGGCCGTGGTCCAGGTGGGCGGCAAGGTCCGGGACCGGCTGACGGTGGGCGCCGACGTCACCGCCGAGGCGCTGGAACGGGCGGCGCTGGCACGGCCCGCCGTCGCCCGCGCGGTCGGGGACCGGGTGGTGCGGCGGGTCGTGGTGCGGCCGCCGCACCTGGTCAGCGTGGTGCTGGGCTGAGGGGGCCTAGCCGGCCGTGGGGCCGCCGTCCTCGTCGAGCCTCGTGCGCAGCGCGCGGAGCTCGTCGAGGATCTCCCGGTTCTGCGCCGCGAGGGCGTCGAGGCGCTCGTCCTTCTGCGCGTCGTCCTGGCGCTCCTCCTCGGAGATCTCCTCCATGCCGCTCACGATCACCGCGATGAAGAGGTTCAGCACCGCGAAGCTGACCACCAGGATGTAGAGCACGAAGAAGATCCAGGCGGAGGGGTGCTCGGTCATCACGGCGCGCGCGATGTCGGGCCAGGCCTCGCCCGTCATGGCCTGGAACAGCGTGAACAGCGTGGTCCACAGGTCGCCGAAGTACTCGGGGGCCGTCCTGCCGAACAGGCCGGTCGCGATCACCGCGGACACGTACATGACCAGCACGAGCAGCGCGCCGACGGCGCCCATGCCCGGCACCGCGCGCAGGAGGCCGTCGACCACCCGGCGCAGCGCCGGTACCGCCGAGACCACCCGCAGCACCCGGAGCACGCGCAGCGCACGCAGCGCGGACAGGGACTCCGTGGCCGGCAGCAGCGCGACGCCGACCACGGCCAGGTCGAAGACGGCCCACGGGTCGCGGAAGAACCGCCAGCCCGTGGCCACGAGCCGCAGCAGGAGCTCGACCACGAAGAAGGCGAGCATGACGTGGTCGACGGTGCGCAGCACCTCCAGTGCCGCTCCGGTCACCATCGTCTCGGCGCCGAGCACGAGGGCGTTGGCGAGGATCACGCCGAGCACGAGCCGGGTGAACCAGCGCTGCTCGAGGAACGCCCGGAGCCGGTCCCGCCAGGTTCGCCGCCCTGCGAGCGCGCCGATCTCCTGGTCCATGCGTCGTCATCTCCTCACGTGCCCGGGACCGCCCGGCCCCGGTCTCCCCCACTCGTGCCCGGGCGAACTATAGCCCGTGGACGTCATGACCCTCTTGTACGCAATGTCCCGATATAACCGTGATTCGGCGGGTCCGGTGGCAAGTCGGAACGATCAGTGCTGGAGTAGAGGTCAAGCAAGCCGAACAACTCTGGAGGAAAACGCCATGGGCTTCTGGGCCTTTCTCATCCTCGGACTGATCGCGGGCGTCATCGCCCGAATCATCCTCCCGGGCAAGCAGCCGGGCGGGTTCTGGGTCACGCTGCTCCTGGGCGTGCTCGGCGCCATGCTCGGTGGCTGGCTCGGCGGGCTTCTCTTCAACGTCAGCTTCGACGAGTTCTGGTCGTGGCAGAGCTGGCTGTTCTCGGTGATCGGCGCGATCATCGTCATCCTGATCGTGCAGGCGATCTTCGGCCGGCGTCAGAAGGCTTGATCGCAGCATCCGGCGGCCGCGCCGTCACCGTCGTCCTCGTGACGGCGGTGATCGGCGCGGCCGCCGTCGCGTGCACGGCGGGCGGCCCGGCGACGTCGTCCACCGCCGGCCCGGTGCCCGACGACGTCGTCGCGCACCTCTCCGTCGACGTGGCCCAGGGACGCGAGCAGTACGCCGCGCGGGAGGTCCGGCTCGAGGTGGCCAACGACTCCGCCGAGACGCTGACGCTGCTGTCGGGAGCGCTGGACGCCGACGGCTTCGGGCCGTCGCACCCGGCCAAGGAGGGGCGCGAGCTGGTGCTGCGGCCGGGGACGACGCGCGCCGTGTACGTCGGGCTGGGCGATCCCGTGTGCACGGGGGCGACGCGGCGTCCGGCGTCCGCCACCGTGACGCTCGCCCTCGGTGCGGGCGACGGCCGGGGTCCGGCCACCGACGTCGTCGTCGACGAGGTGGGCGATCCCGTGGGGCATCTCGCGCGCAACCACGAGGCCGACTGCGCCCGGGCCGCCGTCGCGGCGGGAGCGCACCTGTCCGTGGACCGCGAGGTCCGCGTGGAGACGCGCGACGGGGTGCCGACCGCGCTGGTCACCCTGCGTGTCGAGCCGGTGGACGGCGGTCCGCGGGTGACGATCGACCGGATCGCCGGGACGACCCTCATGAGCAACCCCGAGCCGGCGGACGGAGCCTCCGGCTGGACGGGCCGGGACCTGGCGGGGCAGAGCTCCGGCGTCGTGGTGCTCGCCGTCGTGCCGGCCCGGTGCGACGTGCACGCCGTGGCCGAGGACAAGCGCGGCACGTTCCTGCCCGTGTCGGCGACGGTCGACGGCGATCCCCAGCCCACGGTCCACGTGCCGATGCCTGATGCCGCGCGCTCCGCGTTCTACGACTTCGTCGGAGACCACTGCGCCTGGCCGGAGTGATCCGACCAGGCGCAGCGAGGGAGTGCGGGGTGCGTCAGGCGACGCGGACGAACGTCGGGCTGTTCTGCCACATCTCGGTGTAGCGGACGGGCATGCCGGCGGCCCAGGCCTCGATGATCATGCCGTCGCCGGCGTAGATGGCCACGTGGCCCGGCGTCCAGACGATGTCGCCGGGCTCGGGGTAGGTCACCTGGTAGCCGGCGCCGAGCAGCGCACCGGACGAGTGCGGGAGCGAGTAGCCGAGCTGCGCGTACACGTACTGGACCAGGCCCGAGCAGTCGAAGCCCGCGGACGGCGAGGCGCCGCCCAGCACGTACGTGATGCCGAGGTAGTTGAGCGCGATGTTGACGGCCTGCGTGCCGACCGGGACCGGGTCCGGCGCGTCGACCGAGACGACGGCGGGGCCGTCGCCCTTCTCGCCCTCGGCGCCTGCCGAGGCCCCGAGGACCTCCATCTCCATCGGCATCTTCGCGTCGACGGGGACGGTCACGGTGGGGGCGGCGGCGAGGGACTGCTTGGCCACGGCGGTGAGGGACTGCAGGTCCGTCGCGTTGAGCTTGGCGGTCTTGACGTCCGTCTTGAGGTCCATCGCGGGCGCCGCGTGGGCGGTGGTGGCGATGGTCGAGATGAGGACGCCGCCTGCGGCGGCGGCGAGGGCGCCACGGCGGGCCACGGTGCCTGCGTTCTCGGTGGCGGTACGAGCGAGGATGGTCAGCGGAGTCTGAGCGGGCCGGCTGTCGCGATGCCGGCCGCGGGTGGAGTTCGTCACCTAATGTCTCCTGTACCGCCTACGAGGTCAGCTGTCGGGTTCGGGTAGGAGTACTCACCCGGCCGCACGGCTACTGGGGGGTTCCGTCCGGCTTCACCCCGAGGACGACGATCCTGCTGTCGCCCGGAAGTGGGTCCCCCGCTCCTGTCTTGAACGTCTGGTCATGAGCCGGTGACAGGACTCGGCGTCCGACTCACGACTCCACCGATGCGGTGGAGCAGAAGTCAAAGTACACACCTTCACCGAAAAAGTCACGATCGGGTTACGCATTACGGTCTGACCCAACGAAGGCGCAGATTTACGCCCTTCCGGTCTTCTTGCGTTATGACCGACTTCACGTAAATCCGCTACGGTGCGGCGGCATGGGCGACAGCGAGCATCGGATCTCCGCCTGGTGGGTGGTTCCCCTCAGTGCACTCGCCTGGTGGGCGGGAGGCTTCCTCCCGTGGATCGCGCAGGTGTCGTACGAGGTCACAGGCCTGGCCGAGGGCGCGACGGCGGGAGTGCGCGGATTCCTCCCGCTGCCCTTCACCGGTGACGACGCCGTGGTCGGCCTCGTCGTGATGGCGCTCGTCGGCGGTCTTCTCGCGGGTGCGCTGGCGCGCGTCCCGGCGTCGGCCGGTGCGGGCGCGGGTGCCGCGATCGGCGGCGCGCTCCTCGCCATGGCGGCCACCGGCGGCTCGTCCTGGTGGCTCGTGACGCGCGGCGGCCTGCCGGACGACGGGGCCCCGCTCGGCATGCTCGTCGTCACGGGCGTCGCCGGCCTGGTCGGCCTCGGCGCGGGCCTCCTGGCCGGGCTCGGCCCCGCCCCGCTGCGCGGGCTCGCGCTCGCGCTGCCCGTGGTGCTCCTCGACGCCTGGTTCTGGGGCTTCGTGCCAGGGCATCCCGTGGCACCCGTCGGCACCTGGTGGGTCTTCGCCGTCGCGCTGGGCATCGCGTTCGGTCTTGCCGTGGACAGCAGGCCCATCGAGCTGCTCGGGTGGCTGCCCACCGCGGGTGCGGTGTGGGTGCTCCAGGCCGCCGGACCGGCGCTGCTGGCCGTCCAGGAGAACATCTGGCCCGGGTCGCCGCTGTCCGAGGACCCGCTGTCCGCGGTGGGTGTCGTCTGGAGCGAGATGGCCCCGGCGGCGATCGCCTCCGAGGGGCACCAGCTCGGCGCCTGGGTGGTGGCCCTCCTGCTGGGCGCCGCCGTCGCGGCACTGCGCCTCTCCCGGGAGGCGTCGGACGAGGCCGAGCTCTCCGAGGCGTGGGCCTGAGGGTCGCAGCTGATTGCGATTGGGTAAATTTTCACCCCCGCGGCTCCCTCGAGTCTGTCCGGGCCTAGTCCGATACTCCTAGGTTTGCCCCAGTTCGGGGGCAATCCAGCCCTCGTGCGACCACTGGGGGCTTGATATGAGAAGGAAGAAACTCGTCGACGCCGCGGGCACCGCGGCGCTCGCCGTGGCCGTGCTGCTGGCGATGGCGCCGGGCGCGCACGCCGCCACCAGCGACCCGCTCCGGGGCAAGCAGTGGGGCCTGGACCAGGTCGACGCGGAGGCCGCCTGGCCCGTCACCACCGGCAAGGGTGCGGTGGTGGCGGTGGTCGACACCGGTGTCGATCTCGAGCAGCCCGACCTCGCGGGGCAGCTGTTGCCGGGTGCCACCTTCACGGGGTGCGCGGACGTCCGCCCGTGCGGCAACGGGGACTTCCGGGGGCCGGACGGCAGGAACGACGGCGACGAGCACGGGACGCACGTGGCAGGCATCGTCGCCGCCGCGGCGGACAACGGCATCGGTGTCGCGGGGGTGGCGCCGGGCGCCAAGATCCTCCCGGTCAAGGTGCTCGAGGCGGGCTCCGGCTCGTCGCAGGACATCGCGGACGGCATCCGGTGGGCCGCGGACCACGGCGCCGACGTCATCAACCTCTCGCTCGGCACCGCGCCGGGCGGGCAGCTGCTGACGATCATCGGCATCGACACGCTGATGCGGGACGCCATCACGTACGCGCGGCAGCAGGGCGCGCTCACCGTGGCGGCGGCCGGCAACTCCTCGACGCCGCTGTGCAGCGACCCGGCGTTCACCAGCGTCGCGATCTGCGTGGGGGCCACCGACTCGGCGCGCATCCACTCCTACTACTCGGAGCTGCCGATCAAGCTCGACCTGAAGAGCGTCTCGGCGCCCGGCGGTTCGGGCGGCCTGACGGGCTGCGACGGCGACGTCTGGTCCACCGTGCCGGTCGGTACCGGGTCCGACACGTGCGGCGGCGGCAGCTACGACTCCTACGCGGGCACGTCCATGGCCACGCCGCACGTGGCCGGCGTGGCCGCGCTCCTGTTCAGCCAGGGCCGGAGCGTGACGGAGGTGGAGAGCGCCATCCTCCACACCGCGCGCGACCCGCTGCTGGGCCTGGTCGGGGTCTGGACCCCGCTCTACGGCTACGGCATCGTCGACGCGGCGGCGGCCGTGGCGTACTGACGGCCGGACCGCTCGCGTGTCAGACGCACAGGTCGCCCGAGCGGCCTGTGCGTCTGACAGGTGGAGGGATCAGTAGGGGCGGATATAGACCGCGTAGTCCTGCCACTGGGCGGTGTGGCGCACCGGGGTGCCGTAGTTCGCGGCCTCGACGACCATGCCGTCGCCCGCGTACAGCGAGACGTGGCCCTGGGTCCACACGATGTCGCCGGGGATGGGCGACGCGACCTGGTAGCCCGCCGACACCATCGAGGACGACGAGTGCGGCAGGTGGATGCCGAGCTGGGCGTACACGTACTTGATCAGCCCCGAGCAGTCGAAGCCCGAGGACGGCGACTCGCCGCCGTACGTGTAGGCGATCCCGATGTACTGCATGGCGATCGCGACGGCCTGGGCGCCGATCGAGCCGTCGGACGCGTAGTCCGGCGTCGCGGGCGCCTCGGTCTCCGTGGCCGTCGCGGCCGGCTCGGTGTACGAGGTGGTCTCCACGACAGGCTCGGGCTCGGGCTCCGGAGCGGGGGTGACCTTGACGGCCTTGCTCTCGATCCGCAGCTTCGCGTCGCTCGCGACCTGCACGGCGGGTGCGGTCGGCACCTCGTGACGGGTCTCCTGCGTCAGCGTCGTCTTGTCGACGCTCGCCAGGCGGTGGGAACCGTCTCCCGCGACGGCGTGTGCGCTGGGTGCGAGGGCCGTCGCAAGAAGTCCGGACGATGCCGCGATCAGCGCGCCCGAGCGGGCGGCCGTACGGGTCACGGTCATCAGGGGAGTGCTGGGAGCATGAACGGCGCGGTGTCGGCCGCGTCGGACGGTGGTACTCACCGAAGTTCTCCAAGTCGCCGGTCTCGCGGGCCCGTACCCGTCGGAGGAATGGGGCCCGTGGCTGCGCCTCCGGTGGCGCAACGGATCCGACGCTACATACGGGTCACCACTCTGTCTCGATCAGATAACGGTTGTTGTGAAGTATCGAGGCGCGCAAAGCCCGGGTAACTTTTCTCCCGAATGCGTTTTCGCAGCGTAAGGGTCAATCTTGGGCCAGAAATGACGCTCTGGCGGCCTTGTGGAAAGGTCGCAGGAAATGATGTGACACGCCGGTAGCGAGCGGCGTGTCAGCCCTTTTCCCGGGCCAGGCGCTCCGCCTCGGCCCTGAGACCCGCCAGCTCGGCGTCCACCAGCTCGCGCATCCGGGAGCCGAGCGCGAGGTTGGTCAGCCCGGCCAGCATCCCGCTCTGGGCCACGACGAGCGTCACGTCGCACGCCTCCGCGCCGTCGCTCCCGGCGCCGGGTAGGGGGGAGACGAGGTGGGC
Organism: Promicromonospora thailandica; assembly: GCF_024171955.1. GTDB lineage: Bacteria > Actinomycetota > Actinomycetes > Actinomycetales > Cellulomonadaceae > Promicromonospora > Promicromonospora thailandica. The sequence continues at coordinate 10,007 of NZ_JAMTCS010000018.1, forward strand.
CGCCCCTGTGCGGACACCGGGCGTGCTGCTCGACCACGAGAAGCTGCGCCCGTCGGTCAGGCCGTCCACCTCCCACGTCGCGCGCGGCAGGCCGGGCTGCTCGATCTCCACCCGGGCGCCGAGCGCCAGCGCCGAAGCGTCGAGGAGCGTCACGCGCGTCATCGACCGCGTCCAGGAGGGCATGCGCTCGACGTCGGACAGGACCTGCCACACGACGACGGCGGGAGCGTCGACGCGTGCGCTGGTGCGATAGGCGTGGGCCACCGCCCCAGGCTACGGGCTCGTGTCGGTGCCGTTCCGTATCCTCGCCGCATGGCCCCTCACCGGCTCACCGTCCAGCAGGCCCGGCGCGTCATGCTGCGCGCCCAGCTGCTGGAGGCGCACCGCCCGGTGGACCTGGTGCACCTGGTGGAGGACCTCACGTTCCTCGCGGTGGACCCGACGTCGGCGGTGGCGCCCGCCGTGGACCTCGTCGCCTGGTCTCGCCTGGGCGGCTCGTACTGGCCCGGCGCGGTGGACGATGCGGTCGCCGACCGCATGCTGTTCCAGCTTCGCGGCACCGTGCGGTCGATGGGCGACCTGCCCCTCTACCTGGAGCAGATGGCCCGCTGGCCGCAGAACGAGACGATGCGGCAGTGGCTCGCCGACAACGCCGCGTTCGAGCGCGAGGTGCTGGCCCTGGTCGAGGCTGAGGGGCCGGTGCTCGCCAAGGATGTGCCCGATACCGCCCGCGTGCCGTACACGTGGGGCGCCGACGGCTGGAGCAGCCGCCGCAGCGTGGCCGAGATGCTCGAGGCGCTCAACATGCAGGGCAAGCTCGCGGTCGTCGGGCGCAAGGGCCGGCAGCGGCTCTGGGACCTCGGCGAGCGCGTGTACCCGCGCGTCGACCCGGTGCCTCTCGAGCAGGCGCTCGAGGAGCGGACCGGCCGCCGGCTGGCGGCCGAGGGCATCGCGCGGCGCCGGGTGCAGGGCCGGTCGGGGGACGGCGCCTGGTGGGTGGACCTGCCTGGCGAGCCGGTGGAGGTCGAGGGTGTCGACGGCGAGTGGCGCGTGGACCCCGAGCTGCTGGAGCACGCCGACGACCCGTTCGAGCCCCGCACCGCCCTGCTGTCCCCGTTCGACGCGACCGCCGCCGACCGGGCCCGTCTCCTGGACCTCTTCGGCTACGAGTACGTGCTGGAGATGTACAAGCCCCGGGCCGCGCGGCGCTGGGGCTACTTCGCGCTGCCGATCCTGCACGGCGAGCGGTTCGTGGGAAAGCTCGACGCCAAGGCGGACCGGAAGAAGGGCGTGCTGGACGTCTTCGCGGTGCACGAGGACCTGCCGTTCGACGGCGCCACCATGGACGCCGTGCACGCCGAGATCGAGGCGCTCGCGACCTGGCTCGGGCTGGGCCGCGTCGACTACGCCCGGGACGCGTGAGCATCACCCGACCACTATCTGGTTGAAACTTTCACGAATCCCGGGCGCGTCGACAGGCGGCTATCATCCGCGACGTGACATCGATGACGATCGACCTGGTGCCCGTCGACGACGACGTGCTCGAGGCGCTGCTCGCGGTAGCCGTGGCCGAGGCCCGGCCCGACGAGGTGCTGCCCCCGGCGCCCGGTGTGGCAGCGCCCGGGTGGACCGCCCCGCACCACGACGCGTTCCGCGAGTACCACCGGCGGTGCCGGGTGAACCTGCACGCGCCGGTGCCCGAGGTGACCTGGGCGGTCACGGCCGACGGCCGGATCGCGGGCGCCGCGCGCCTGGCCCTGGTCGACGACGACCCGGGGGCCCGGGAGGTCGGCCTCTGGCTCGGCCGGTCGCATCGCGGGCGGGGCATCGCGGGCGAGGTGGCCTACTGGGCCATGGCGGCGGCGCGGACGATGGACGCCGAGCGGCTGGTCGCCCGTCCGGCGCCGGGCGACGCCCCGGCCCGGCGGTCGCTCGAGCGCATCGGCTTCGAGCTCGCGGAGCGCGACGGCACGCTCGTCGGCACCCTCGCTCTGCCCTGAGGTCGCGGCCACGGGACGTCATGGACAAAGCGGGCATCTCAGCAAAGACTGTGCCGGTTCGTCCGGTCGTCGTCGTGAGGAGAGCTCGTGGAAACCCTGGTGCTGGATGCTGCCGGCAGGGCGCCGTTGGAGGAGGTCGCGCGGCTGCGTGCGCGGGGTCCCGTGACCCGGGTGGGGCTGCCGGGCGGCGTGGAGGCGTGGGCCGTCACGGACCTGGCGCTGCTGCGCCCGATGCTGGTGGACCCGCGGATCTCCAAGGACTCGCACCAGCACTGGACCGCGCTCGTCGACGGTGAGATCACGCGGGAGTGGCCCCTGTTCACGTGGGTCACCAGCAAGTCCATGTTCAACTCGTACGGTGCCGAGCACCGGCGGCTGCGCAAGGTGGCCGCACGCGCGTTCACGGCGCGCCGCACGCGGGCCATGCAGCCGAAGATCGAGGCGGCGACGGCGGGTGCGCTGGACCGGCTCGCGGACGCGGGGGCCGACGGCGCGGTGGTGGACCTGCGCGAGCAGTTCGCCTACCCGATCCCGATCGAGGTCATCTGCGACCTGCTCGGCGTGCCGGACGAGCACCGCGACGACATGCGGCACTACGCCGACGTGCTCATGGACACGAGCGCGACGGCGGAGGACGCCCTGGCGACCCAGATGGCTCTGCGCGCGCTGATCGTCCAGCTCGTCGAGGCCAAGCGCGACGCGCCGGGCGAGGACCTGACCAGCGTGCTGGCCGCGGAGCTCCCGGCCCTGGAGGCGGCGGGCACCGCCCAGCTCGGCCTGATCGCCGGGCACGAGACCACGGTGAACCTGCTGGCCTCGGCCGTGCGGCTGCTGCTCACCCACCCGGACGCGCTGGCCGCGGCACGGGCGGGCGAGGTCACGTGGGCGGCGGTGGTCGACGAGACGCTGCGCGTCGCCCCGCCCGTGGTCTACATCCCGCTGCGCTTCGCCGTGGAGGACCTCGAGCTCGGCGGCGTGCGGATCGCCCAGGGCGACCCGATCATCGCGGTGTTCGGCGCACCCGGGCGGGATCCCGGCCTGCACGACCGGCCGGAGGTCTTCGACCCGGCCCGTGCGGACCACACCCATCTCGCGTTCGGCGCGGGGGCCCACCACTGCCCGGGGGAGCCCCTCGCCCGGCTGGAGGCCGAGATCGCCCTGCCCGCCCTGTTCGAGCGCTTCCCCGGCCTCCGGCTCGCCGACCCGGACGGCGACCACGGCGCGGTGCCCGGCTTCGTCGCGAACGGTCCGGTCCACCTCCCGGCACTGCTGTCCTAGTCGACGAACGAGCCGACGAACGAGCCGGGCCGACGGCCCGGCCCGGCTCACTCGTCGATCTCGCCGTTCACCGTCGCGCGCCGGTAGCTGACGGGCATCCGCGCCGGGTGCCGTACCCAGGGCGACGGCGCCCACGGCAGCCCCTCGTCCGGCACGTGGAGCGTCACGTCCATGTTGCGCAGCAGCTCGTCGACCGCGACCCCGGCGATGAGCCGGGCCTGGCGCGGGGCCGGGCACCGGTGCAGGCCGGTGCCCCACGACAGGTGGGCGCGGTTGTCCACCTGGTCCCACGGGTCGTCGGTGTGCACGGACGGGTCGGCGTTGGCCGCGGCGATCGACAGCACGAGGGCGTCGCCCTTGCGGATGAGCCGCCCGCCCAGCTCGACGTCGTTGCGCGCGAACCGCAGCGCCGGGGACTGCGCGATGGGCGACTCGCGCCAGAGCACCTCGTCGAGCGCGCCGTCCAACGTGATCCGGCCGCCGGCCACACGGGCGCCGAGCGTCGGGTCGGACAGCACGAGGTGCACCGTCTGCGTGATCCACGCCGTCAAGAAGATCGCGGCCGCGTGCATGGGCACCACCGCGCTGGCCGCGATCTCGCCGTCGTGCGCGAAGTTGGGATGCACCGCCATGTGGGCGATCAGGTCCCTGCCGCCGTGCGCGCGCCGCTCGGTGATGTGCTCGAGGATGGTCCCGGCGACCCGCCCCTGCGCGGCGGCCACCTCGTCCCCGTCGCCGACGACGACCTTCGCCGAGTCGGTCATGAGCCGGCCGCCGGTCTCGAGGTCGAACCCGAGCAGCGTCGTCATCGCGAGGAACCCGGCGGGCTGGCAGTAGGCGCGCACGAGGTCGGTGGTCCCGGAATCGCCCATCCGGTCGATGATCCGCTCGCACATGTCCTTGGTCTGCTCGCGGACGCGGCGCTCGTCCAGCGCGGACAGGGCGTCGTCCAGCGGCTCGCGCAGCCGACGCCGCTCCTCGCCGTCGTGGTGGAAGGACGCCGGACGGGGCTCGGCGGGCGCGAAGGTGGAGATCGCGGTGCCCGGCGGCAGCAGGTCCTCCTCGTTCCAGCGCCAGGTGCGCGGGTCCTTGGCGAACTGCGCCTCGGAGCGCATCACGTGGCACATCTCCTGGTGGCCCATGACCAGCCAGCCGGGCACGACGTCGTCGCCCACGCTCTCGATCTCGACCGGTGCCACCGGGCCCCACTGGGCGTGCAGGGCGGCGTAGGCCGCCTCCTGGTCGGGGCTGCTGGTCAGCGCCGTCAGGGAGACCAGCCCCGAGAGATCCTCCAGCGCGACCGATTCGTCCTGAATTATCCGCTGAGCCATGGCTGCATCCGACCACACCGACCCCGTGCACGGGAAGGGTTCCCGGTATCGACTCGAACTCGGACCTCGAAGTGGTGTGACATCGGGGCGGTCCGCGCGTCCTGAGGGCATGACACAGACGACGCAGACCAGGCGCACGACCTACGGCCTCGCCTCCAACCCGTCGGAGTGGGCCGCGCACCGCCGCGCGGTCGTCTTCTCCGTGCACCGCCTGTACCCCGGTGTGGACGCCGAGCGGGCCGCGACCGAGGGGCTCGGCGAGCTGTGCCGCCAGATCGTGGTGCACGGTGCGGTCGACCGGCCCGCCGTGGTGTGGTGCGAGGCCGCCGTCGCGGCGGCCGCCCGGATGCGCGCCGCATGAACCGGCGGTGGTGCGTCCCCGCCCCGGCCCTGCGGCCGCACCCGCGGCTGTCGGACGCACAGGCCTCAGGGACCTGTGCGCCCGACGCGAAGGTCAGCGCGTGCTGCCGACCTCTGCCACGAACCGCGCGGCGCGTTCGCGCAGACCGGCGATGCGCCGGTCGGTGATCAGCTCACGCATCGCGGGGTCGTTGCCGGCCTCCGTGAAGGTGGGCGTGCGCCGCACGTTGCGCGAGCACGTGAACTCGGTGCAGATCAGCGTGCCGATCGTGTTGCCGTTGCGGCCCGCCGCGCCGCCACGGCGGGCGACGTACAGCGACACCTGGTCGGTCACGACCACGTCCTCGCACCACGCGCAGACGCCCTTGCCGCGGGCGCGGCCCGTCTTGGCGTCGGAGGAGCGCAGCAGCACCCCGGTCGGCGCACCGTCGAGCTCGAGCACCACGTACGAGGACAGCGGCGCCTTGCGGTCGTGCCAGCCCAGGTAGTCCAGGCGCTCCCAGTCGAGGGCGTCGAGGTCGGGCAGGGTGGCCTGGGCGGCCTCCCGCTTGCTCGCGTTGAGGAAGGACGCGCGGATCTGCTTCTCGGTCAGGGGATTCATCAGGTTTCGGCTTCCGGTCGTTCGGAGGCCGCCGCCGGCGCTCGCCGTCGGCACGTTCGTGCACGACGACGCCACGGTCACCTCGGCAGGGAGGGCACCGGTCCGGCGGGCGGCAGGGCAGGGGACGACGCCGCGCCCGCCCTCCGACACACGACCGGCGCACGCACGACGGCGTGGCTGCCGGGCCGGTCTCAGGGAGTCGCGACGCGGGTACGGGTGCTGCCCGAGCAGGCCTGGACGGCCGCCCCGCATCCCGCGGTGAGTTCCCGCATCTCTCGCTCCTGTGTCCGGTGGAGACGGCCGGGGTGATTCGCCACCCGGCCGACCTCTCGATGCTATGCCACGGAGGGCGAGAAGGGCACGTGCATTAGCCCACACCCGCTACTCCCACACCGCCGCCTCCGGGTCGACGCCGTGCGCCCGGGCGTTGGCGTCGACCACGTCGCGGAGCCACACGGCCAGGCCGGGCGCGACGCCGTCGTAGAACGCGCGGTAGCCCGGGTCGGTCACGAACGGGCGACCCAGGCAGACCTGCATCGAGTGCGCGCAGTCGAAGTACGCGCCGACCGAGGCCCGGTGCCGCTCGGCGAGCTCGTTCGCCGCCGCGCTGCCCGGCCGCACCCCGGCCCGCGCGTCCGTCATCCCGCCCGGCGCTCCTGCAGGGTCATGACGTGGGCCCCTCGATGCCCAGCTCCGCAGGTGCTGCGCCTCGGCACTCGCGGGGTAGATGTCTGTCATACCGTCAGCGTGCGGCCTCACGCGACGTGAGGTTCAAGTCCGCGTCGTCCGCCGGGCGCGTGGAGTCCGTCCGGTGCGCCGGGTCGGCGAGGTGACCCGAGCGCTCGAGCCACCGCTCGGCGAGCAGCGTCGTGAGCGGCGGCACGGACGAGGCCAGCGCCACGAGCGTGCGGAACCAGCCCCACCGGAGCCGGACCGCCACGACCAGCGTCACCACGCCGAAGAGCACGAACGCCCCGCCGTGCAGCCGCCCGAACAGCCACACCCCCGCCTCGGTGGTCTCCGTGACGTACTTGAGGAACATCCCCACGAGCAGCCCGGCCCAGGTGAACGCCTCGATCCAGGCGACGACGGCGAACAGGCGGCCCAGGCGGGACTTCGGGGGCATGCGGGATCCTTCCGGAGGCAGGTCGGGTGTGTGCCCAGTCTGCCCGACGCCGGGCCGCGCACGTCAGCGCGGCGGCCGCAGGCGGGTGCGGACCGCACCGGCCGCGCAGAGCACCACGGCCGCCCCGCCGAGCACCGTGACCCCGCCGACCTGCTCGTGCAGGAGCAGCGCGGCCCACCCGACGCCCAGGACGGGCTGGACCAGCTGCACCTGGCTGACCTGGGCCATGGGGCCGATCGCGAGGCCGCGGTACCAGGCCACGAAGCCCAGGAACATGCTCACCACGCCGAGGTAGCCGAACAGCGCCCAGTCCAGCGGTCCGCCCGACGGCGGCTGGCGCACCAGCGAGACGCCCGTGAGCACCGCCATCGGCGCCGCGGCGAGCACGAGCGCCCAGGAGATGGTCTGCCACGCCCCCAGCTCGCGCGCCAGCAGACCACCCTCCGCGTAGCCGACGCCGCACGCCAGGACCGCGCCGAGCAGCAGCAGGTCCGCGGCGTGCAGGCCGCTCTGTCCGCCGCTCGGCCCGCCGCCCTGCACGACGGCGAAGGTGACGGCCGCCGTCGCGCCCAGCGCGGCCGTCGCCCAGAACGAGACCGGCGGGCGCTCCCGCACCCGCAGCACGGCGAGCACCGCCGTGGCCGCGGGGAGCAGCGCGACGACGACGACGCCGTGGCTCGCGGACGCGGTCGTCAAGGCGTACGACGTCAGCACGGGGAAGCCCACCACCACACCGGCCGCGACCACCGCGAGCCGCGCCCACTGGGTGCCCCGCGGACGGCGCTGGCGGGTGGCCGTGAGCGCGACGGCCGCGAGCAGGGCGGCGACGACCGCGCGTCCGCAGGACACGAACAGGGGCGACATGCCGGCGTCGTCCACCACGAGGCGGGTGAAGGGGATCGTGAACGAGAAGGCCGCGACCCCGAGCAGGCCCCAGCCGAGGCCGGCGCGGACGGTGGGTAGCGGGGCGGGCGCGGAGAGGGTAGCGCTACTGTCTGGTCTCATGAATGACGATAGCAGTGCCCGCATCGTCGACGACCTCCGCGACTGGCTGGCCACGGCGGCGCCGGGTGCGCGGCTGCCGTCCAGCCGCGCCCTCGTGGAGCGGTACGCGGCCAGTCCCGTCACCGTGCAGAAGGCGCTGCGCACCCTCGTGGCTCAGGGTGCGGTCGAGACGCGGCCGGGCGTGGGCACGTTCGTCCGCGCGGTGCGCACGGCCCGGCCGCACGACTACGGCTGGCAGACGGCGGCGCTCGGCCCGCGCCCGGCACCCGGCCGGCCGCTGCCCCGGGCGCAGCACCCTGCGCCGAACGACGCCGTCGCCCTGCACTCCGGATACCCGGACCGTGAGCTGCTGCCCGAGCGCCTGGTCCGGGCGGCCCTCGCCCGGGCCGCCCGGGGTGACGCCGCCGTCACGCGGTCCCCCGCGGCGGGCCTGCCGGGGCTGCAGGCGTGGTTCGCGGCCGAGCTCGGCGCCGCCACGCCCGTCGGCGTCGCGCCGCCCGCGCCCGGGGACGTCGTGGTCTTCCCCGGCAGCCAGAGCAGCCTCGGCATCACCTTCCGCGCCCTGGTCGGTGCGGGCCGGCCGCTGCTCGTGGAGTCGCCCACGTACTGGGGCGCGCTCCTCGCCGCCGAACGCGTGGGTGTCGAGGTGGTGCCCGTGCCCAGCGGCCCGCACGGGCCCGATCCCGCTGCGCTCGCCCGCGCGTTCGAGCAGACCGGCGCCCGAGCCTTCTACGCCCAGCCGCACTTCGCCAACCCGACCGGCGCCCGCTGGTCGACCGGGCTCGCCGACGAGGTGCTGCGCCTGGTGCGCCGGCACGGCGCCTACCTGATCGAGGACGACTGGGCGCACGACTTCGGCATCGACCAGGACGTGGTGCCCCTCGCCGCGCGCGACGACGCGGGGCACGTGGTCTACCTGCGCTCCCTGACCAAGAGTGTCTCGCCGGCGCTGCGGGTGGCGGGGCTGGTCGCGCGCGGCCCGGCCCGGGAGCGCATCCTCGCCGGGGCGCAGGCCGAGTCGATGTACGTGAGCGGCCTGCTGCAGGTGGCGGCGCTCGACGTGGTGACCCAGCCCGCCTGGCGCACGCACGTGCGCGGGCTGCGCCAGCAGCTCGCGGCCCGCCGCGACCTGCTGGCGGGGGCGCTCCGCGAGCACGTGCCGCAGGCGCGGGTCGAGGTGCCGCCCGGCGGGCTGAACCTGTGGGTGCGGCTGCCCGACACCACGGACCTGCCGCGGCTGGTCCGCGACTGCGAGAAGGCCGGCGTGGTCGTGGCGGCGGGTGACGAGTGGTTCCCCGCCGAGCCCACGGGCGCGTACCTGCGGCTCGGCTACGCGGGTCCGGACCCCGGCGCGTTCCCGGCCGGTGCGCGGGTGCTGGCGGAGGCGCTGGGGCGGCAGGAGGTCCGGTAGGCCTACGTGCCGGGTCGGCGTTCGAGGCGGAACAGCCGGACCGTGCGGCCGGACGTGCGCTCGTAGCCGCGGTACCCGGGCCACTGGCGCTCGATCCGTGCCCAGACCGCGTCCCGCTCGTCGTCGCCCACGAGTGTCGCGCGCACGGGGATGCGGCGTCCCCCGACGCTGATGCTCGCGTCGGGGTGGGCCAGCAGGTTGTAGGTCCACGCGGGGTGCCGGTCCTGCGCGAACGCGGAGCCCGCGACGATCGCCCGGCCCGGGCCGTCGGGCGTGTACATGAGGTAGGTGGAGCGGGGTTCGCCGGACCGCGCCCCGGTCGTGTGCAGCACGAGGGACGGCACCAGGAGCGCGCTGACCTGCAGCCGCCCGCCGGAGACCCGCGCGAGCGCCCGCTCGGCCGGCGGCAGCAGCACGGGGCCGACGGCGCGGAAGAGCCGCGTCCGCGTCAGGGGCGCCACCGCGGAGCGGACGGCGCGCAGCAGGCCGGTCATCTGCCCATGGTCCGTCGGGCTGCGGCGGGTCGCCTCCCGGGCGGGCACGTCGGCGGCAGGCACTTCAACGTTGAACGGGTCCCGGTGTAGCGTCGCGACGGGCGTCCGCCCGCGTCCCCCGACCGCTGCCGCCTGGAGGAGCCATGACCCTTGCCCACGAGTCCGTCGCCACGCCGGACGGCGTCGTCCCGCCGCGGTTCCGCCCGCCGGCCGGCTCGGGTGACGCACCGGTCGTGTCGCTGGACGGCGAGTGGCGGTTCCGGCTGTTCCCGCGGGCCGACACCGGCGTGGACCGTGCCGACCCGGGTACGGACTGGGACCGTCTGGCGGTGCCCGGCCACTGGCAGCTCGCGGGGGCCCCGCACACGTGGCCGTACGGCACGCCGGCGTACACGAACGTCGTCTTCCCGTTCCCGGTCGACCCGCCGCACGTGCCCGACGAGAACCCGACCGGCGAGTACCGCACCACGGTCCGGCTGCCCGCGGACTGGCCGGCCGACGGCCGCACGGTGCTGCGGTTCGAGGGCGTGGACTCCTGGTTCCAGGTGGCTCTCGACGGTGAGCTGCTCGCGACGTCGCACGGTTCCCGCCTGCCCACCGAGGTGGACCTGACCGGCCACCTGCGCCCGGGCGCGGACCACGTGCTCGCGGTCCGCGTGACCCAGTGGTCGGCCCTGTCGTACGTCGAGGACCAGGACCAGTGGTGGCTCTCGGGCATCTTCCGTGGCGTCAGCCTGGAGCACCGCCCCGACGGAGGGCTCGACGACGTGCGGGTGCACGCGGCCTACGACCACACCTCGGGCACGGGCACGCTGCGGGTGGACGCGGCCGCCGTGGTCGGCGCGGAGGGGGTCGTGGACGCGCGGGTGACGGTGCCCGAGCTCGGCCTGGAGGGCCGGTCCGGCGAGGAGCTGACGGCCCTGGTCGAGCCCTGGAGCGCCGAGAGGCCGCGGCTGTACGACGTGGTCGTCGCGACGGACACCGAGACCGTCACGCTCGCGGCCGGCTTCCGTACCGTGGCGATCGAGGACGGCGTGTTCCTCGTCAACGGGCGCCCCGTGAAGCTGCGCGGCGTCAACCGGCACGAGTTCGACCCGCTGCGCGGCCGTGCGGTGACCCCCGAGCGGATGCTGGAGGACGTGCTGCTCATGAAGCGGCACCACGTGAACGCCGTGCGCACGAGCCACTACCCGCCGCACCCCCGCTTCCTCGACCTGTGCGACCGGTACGGCCTGTACGTGGTGGACGAGAACGACCTGGAGACGCACGGGTTCGAGGTGGACGGCTGGGTCGCGAACCCGACCGACGACCCGGCCTGGACCGACGTGCTCGTCGACCGCGTGACCCGGATGGTGCGCCGCGACGCGCACCACCCCAGCGTGATCATGTGGTCGCTCGGCAACGAGGCGGGGACCGGCCAGAACGTCGCGCGGATGGCGCAGGCCGTGCGCGAGCTCGACCCGACGCGGCCGATCCACTACGAGGGCGACTGGTCCAGCGAGCACGTGGACGTCTACTCGCGGATGTACGCCCCTACCGAGGAGGTCGAGCTCATCGGCCAGGGCATCGAGCCCCCGTTCGAGCGCGCCGACGCCGACGGCCGCCGCCGGGGCCTGCCGTTCGTGCAGTGCGAGTACGCGCACGCGATGGGCAACGGGCCGGGCGGCCTGTCGGAGTACGACGCGCTCTTCGACCGCTACCCGCGCCTCATGGGCGGGTTCGTCTGGGAGTGGATCGACCACGGGCTCACGCGTACCGACGACGCCGGCCGCGAGTTCGCCGCGTACGGCGGTGACTTCGGCGAGGCGCTGCACGACGGCACGTTCATCGCCGACGGCCTGCTCCTGCCCGACCGCACGCCGTCGCCGGGCCTGGTCGAGCTGGCGGCGGTGTACGCGCCGGTCCGCGTCGACGCGCGGGACGACGGCTCGCTGCTGGTGCGTAACCGTTACGCGTTCCGCGACACCGGCCACGTGGAGCTGCGCTGGACGCTGCACCGGGGCGCGGACGAGCTCGCGGCGGGCGCGCTGGACCTGGTGCTGGAGCCCGGGACCGAGGCGGTCGTGCGGCCACCCGCGGACCTGATGCTGCCGGACCCCGGCCCGGAGCCGGTGTGGTGGACCGTGCGCGCGGTGCAGGACAAGGCCGACGCGCTCGACGAGGGCTGGGTGGAGCCGGGCCTGGTGCTCGGCGCGGGCCAGCTCCTGCTCGTGGACCGGGCGCCGCTCGCGGCGCCGTCGGGCCGCGTGACGGCGACGGACGAGGGCGGGTTCCGCGCCGGTCCGGCCCTGCTCGGGGCCCGCGGCGAGCTGCTCGAGCTCGCGGGCCGCACGGTGCACGCCTTCCGGGTGGACGCCTGGCGCGCGCCCACCGACAACGACCGCCGGCCGGGCCGCGGCCAGGGGCAGTCCGACGAGCAGACCTGGTACCGGGCGGGCCTGACGCTGCTCGGTGAGCGGGTCTCGGGTGTGGAGACGCTCCCGGACGGGGCGCTCCAGGTGGCCTCGCGGGTGTCCGGGCCGGCGGTCCGCACCGGGTTCGACGTCCGCACCCGCTGGCAGCCGTCCGGCGCGGGGGACGACGCCGTCGACCTGGTGGTCGACGTCCGCCCGGAGGGTCCTGCACCGGAGAACGTCGCCCGCCTGGGTCTGCTGCTCGCGCTCGACGTGCCGGAGGCGGCCGGGACGGGCGTGCGGTGGGCCGGCCTGGGGCCGGAGGAGTCGTACGCGGACTCGACGCGGGCGGCGCTCGGCGGTGCGTGGCAGCACACCGTCACCGACTGGCAGACGCCGTACACCCATCCGCAGGAGAACGGCGCGCGGCGCGGTGTCACGAGCGCCGTCCTGACGTTCGCCGACGGTTCCGGCCTGCGGATCGACGCCGGCGACACGACGGTGGGTGCGTCGACCCGGCAGGGGATCGAGCTGTCGCTGCGCCCCTGGTCCGACCAGGCGCTGGACCGGGCGGCCCACCCGCACGAGCTGGTGCCCGACGGCCGCCTCTGGCTGCACCTGGACGCCGCGCAGCACGGCGTGGGCAGCGCGGCCTGCGGACCGGGCGTGCTGCCCGACGCCCGGCTGCGTGCGACGCCCTTCCGGCTGCGGCTGCGGTTTACCGCCGTCTGAACCCGTCCGGTCCCCGAACACCGTGCCCGCCCCGCCCGCCGGGGCGGGCATGATGTATACAAGAACGCCCGGGCGACGACGACCGGGACGACGACGAGGAGAACCGCTGTGAAGATGGGCTTCCGCTGGTACGGCGAGGGCAACGACACCGTGACCCTGGACCAGGTGCGCCAGATACCCGGCGTGGAGACCATCGTGTGGAGCCTGCACCACAAGCAGGCCGGCGAGGTGTGGGAGCAGGAGGAGATCGACGCGGAGGTCGCGCGCATCACCGGCCTGTCGGACGAAGCGCGCGCCCGCGGCGTCACCCGGACGTTCGACGCCGAGGTCGTGGAGTCCGTCAACGTCCACGAGTCGATCAAGCTGGGCCGCACCGTGCTCGGGCTGAGCCGCGACGAGGCCATCGAGAACTACGTGACGACGATCCGCCGGCTGGGGCGGGCCGGCGTCAAGGTGGTCTGCTACAACTTCATGCCCGTCTTCGACTGGCTGCGCACCGACCTGTGGCACCCGCTGCCGGACGGCTCCACCGCGCTGTACTACGAGAAGGCCGTCGTGGACCGGATGTCGCCCGAGAGCCTCATCGCCGACATGGAGGCCAACACCCACGGCCTCACCCTCCCGGGCTGGGAGCCCGAGCGGCTGGCGAGCTTCCAGGAGCTGAACGCGGCGTACGAGGGCGTGACGCACGAGGACATGTACGCGAACTACAGGTACTTCCTCGACGCCGTGGTCCCCGCGTGCGAGGAGGCCGACGTGAAGCTCGGCGTGCACCCGGACGACCCGCCGTTCGACGTCTTCGGCTGGCCGCGCGTGGTCTCGAGCAAGGAGCGCCTCGCGCGCGTCCTCGACCTGCACCCCAGCCCGTACCACGGCCTCACGCTGTGCCTGGGCAGCTTCTCGGCCAACCCGGAGCACGATGCCGTCGACGCGGTGCGCACGTTCATGGACCGGATCCACTTCACGCACGTGCGCAACATCAAGCACTTCGACAACGGCGACTTCACCGAGGTCGGGCACCGGGCGGCGGAGGGCAGCGTCGACACCACGGGCATCATGAAGGCGTACGCCGAGGCCGACTACCAGGGCTACGTGCGCCCCGACCACGGTCGCCACCTCTGGGACGAGAACACCACCAACAAGCCCCGCCCCGGCTACGGCCTGTACGACCGGGCGCTCGGCATCCAGTACCTGCTCGGCGCGTGGGACGCGTTCCGCTACCAGGGGTGACGAATACCAGGGGTGACGAATACCAGGGGTGACGAAATCACGTGGCGTCCCGGCTGTGACCGGGGTCACCCTGGGCGCATGGAGCCACGAGAACAGGCCGAGGAGCCCGAGACCAGCCGCTGGACGAGCGCGACCGTCTTCCCCGACATGTGGACGGACCCGGACGACGACCCGCGCGAGACCGCCCAGACGCCCACGGACGAGCGCGGGATGCTGCTCGAGTACCTGCGGTACTACCGGCTGACCCTCGAGATGAAGTGCGCGGGGCTCGACGCCGAGCAGCTCGCCCGCCGTTCGGCGCCGCCGTCCACCATGTCCCTGCTGGGCCTGCTGCGGCACCTGACCGACGGCGAGCGGCACCTGCGGCGCGTCATGGCGGGCGAGGACGCACCGCCGCTGTACCGCACCGAGGACGACCGGGAGGCGGAGTGGACCGGCGCCGTCGCGGACCAGGCGGTGGTGGACGACGCGTGGCGGCAGTGGCGCGCCGAGACGGCCGCCACCGACCGGTACCTGGCCGGCATCACCGACCTCTCGGCGTGGAACACCGGCGTCTCCGACCTCGGTCCCGAGGGCGGCGACCTCCAGGTGCGGGACGGCATCATGTCGCAGATCGTCGAGTACGCGCGGCACTGCGGCCACGCCGACCTCCTCCGCGAGCGCGTCGACGGCCGGGTGGGCCAGTGACCGTGGGCGCGCGGTAGGGCGGGCCCGGCATCCGCGGACTTCCTGGTCAACGGAGGTCTCCGCTGGCATGATCCGGTCATGTCGACGAGCGAGGGGACCCGGCCGGCCGACGCCCCGCCGGCCGGTGAGGTCACCGCGGACGACGCCGTCGGCGGCGTCGAGCCCGGGTACGCATCGTGGCTCCACCGGGTCGTCGCCGCCGTGCTCGACGACGCGATCCTCGCCGGCGTCGTCTGGCTCGTGCTCGGCACGGGCTTCGTACAGCCCACCCTGACGCCTGTCCTCGGGGCCGACGGCGCGAGCTGGCCCAGTGACCCGCTCGTCCTCGTGCCCGTCGGAGTCGCCCTGGTCCTGCTGGTGCTGCAGGGCACGACCGGATGGACGCCGGGCAAGCTCGTGGCGGGCATCCGGGTGGTCGACGCGGCGACGCGGGAACCGATCGGCGTCGGGCGCACGATCGGACGCTGGCTGCTGCACCTGCTCGACGCCATGCTGTTCATCGGGTACCTGCGCCCCCTGTGGCACCGGCGGCGGCAGACGTTCGCCGACTCGATCACAGGCACCGTGGTGGTGCCGGCCGTACCCGACCTGCCGCGCCGGCCCCGGATCGTCCTGTACTCGGCGGCCCTGGTGGTCTGCGTGCTCGGCCTCGGCTACGGATGCGTGCCCCTCGGCAGCGAGGGCACGTCGAGCCTGGAGATCGGCGCGACCTGCGAGATCGACGGCACGGGCCCGGCCCTGACCACAGGGACCATCACGCTGAGCGGATCCGTGTGGACGAGCGGGGAGCGCCGGCTGTGGACCGTGCGCGAGACGCGCACGGTCCAGCCGGTGGCCCGCCTCACCTGGACGAGCGCCGCGTCCGCGCGCGACGTCGGGTACCGCGTCGAGCTCGACGCTCGCCCGCCCGAGGGCGGGCCCTCCCGCGGGTTCACGGAGTCCTGGGACATCGGGACCGGCTCCACCGACGGGACGGTGGAGGGCGAGGACACCCTGCACACCCGGAGCCTCGGCCCGGACGGCGACCGCCACGACGTCGAGGTGCAGGCGTCGCAGGACGACGCCCTCGGTGACCTCCGGGGCGTACGCCTCACGGCCCGTCTGCTCGCCGACGGCGAGCCGGTGGCGGTCTGCGAGACCGTCACCGACCACGGCGCCTGACGGCGCCCCGCCGCCTCAGGCGGTCGGTCTCGACAGGACGACCTTGCCCGCGGGGTGGCCCTGCTCGCTGCGGGCCAGCGCCCGGTCGACGTCCTCGAACGGGTGCACCGAGTCGATCCGGACCGCGAAGCTCCCCTGCGCCGCCAGCGCGAGCACCGGGCCGATGGCCTCGGCGGTCAGCCGCGCCGGGTCGCCCGCCGTCACGATCGCCCCGGCCTGCGCCGCGGCGAAGTCGGTGATCGTCACGACACGCCGCGCCGGGACCAGGTCCGCCACGCGGGCCACGAAGTCCCGGCCCGCCGTGTCCACCGCGGCGTCGACGCCACCGGGCGCCGCCGCGCGCAGCTCCTCCACCATCGTCTCGCCGTAGGTCACCGGCGTGGCACCCCACGACCGGACCACGTCGTGGTTGGCGGCGCTCGCGGTCCCGACCACGTGGTGCCCGGCCGCCGCGAGGAGCTGCACCGCGGCGCTGCCCACCGAGCCCGCCGCGCCGTTGACCACGACGGTCGACCCGGGAGCCAGGTCCAGCAGGTCGATCGCGCGCCGGGCCGTCTCCGCCGCGGTCACCAGGGCGGCCGCGGACACCAGGTCGAGCCCGTCGGGTACGCGGGTGACGCGCTCGCGGCGCGTCACCGCCAGGGCGGCGTACGCCCCGGAGTCGACGAAGCCGGCCACGCGGTCACCCACCGTGAGGTCGTCGACGCCGGGTCCGGTCTCGACGACGGTGCCCGCGACGTCGGTGCCGAGCACCAGCGGGAGGGTGACCATCTGGGGCACGTAGCCCTTGCGGATCTTCCACTCGAGCGGGTTGACGCCGATCTGCTCCACGCGGACCTTGACCTGTCCGGGTCCGGTCGCGGGCTCGGGCACGTCGGTGAGGGCGAACCCGTCGGGCTCGTAGGAGGTGAGTCGGTATGCGCGCATGGTGGTGCTCCTTCCGGATCGGTCGGTGTCCTGCGGTGGCCGTCGGGGCTCAGACGAGCTGCGGCTGGAGGGCCGGGTAGTCGGTGTAGCCGGTGTGGTCCCCGCCGTAGGCCTTGGTCAGGTCGGGCTCGGCCAGCGGGGCACCGGTGGCCAGCCGGTGCGCCAGGTCGGGGTTCGCGATGAAGAGGCGGCCGAACGAGACGGCGTCGGCCACGCCGTCGGCCACCAGGCCCACGCGCGCGGGGTGTGCCGCGGTGTCGGCGTCGGCGGGGTTGAGGATCAGCGTCCCGGACCACAGGTCGCGCACCACGGGCGTCAGGCCCGGGTCGCCGGCCTCGACGAGGTGCAGGTAGGCGAGGCCCAGCGTGTCCAGCTCGCGGACCAGCAGCGGGTAGACCACCCGGTGGTCGTCCTCCACCGTGTCGCCGAGCCCGTTCGCGGGCGAGATCCGCAGCCCGGTGCGGTCGGCTCCGATCGCGGCCGACACGGCCCGGGCGACCTCGACGGCGAACCGGATGCGGTTCTCGGGGGAGCCGCCCCAGCGGTCGGTGCGCTGGTTGGTGTTGGTGGCGAGGAACTGGTGCAGCAGGTAGCCGTTCGCCCCGTGGATCTCGACGCCGTCGAAGCCGGCCACGATCGCCTTGCGCGCGGCGTCGGTGAAGTCGGCGATCGTCCGCTCGATGTCCTCGGCCGTGAGCGCCTTCGGCACCACGGGGTCCCGGTGGCCGTCCGGGGTGTGGACGCGACCCGCCGCCGGGACGGCCGACGGCGCGACCGGCGTGAGCGGGCCGTGCCCCACGGCCTCCGTGATGGCGGGGTGCCCGATGCGCCCGGTGTGCATGAGCTGCGCGACGATCGTGCCGCCCGCCTCGTGCACCGCGTCGGTCACCCGGCGCCACGCCGCGACCTGCTCGTCGGTGTGCAGCCCTGGCGTGTCCACGTACCCCTGGCCGATCGCGGACGGCTGGATGCCCTCCGTGACGACGAGGCCGGCCCCGGCCCGCTGGGCGTAGTAGTCGGCGGTGTCCGTCGTCGGGAGGGTGCCGTAGGCCCGCCGGCGCGTCATCGGCGCCATCACCACCCGGTTGCGCAGTGCGAGGCGGCCGGCGGCGAGCGGTTCGAAAGCGGTGGTCATCTGTGTCTCTTCCAGGTCGTGCGGTCAGATACTTGGCCGAACAACAAAGGGCCGGACCGTATTCCTTGTCCGGCCAACTTTCGCGGCGCGTAGGCTGACGCGATGAGCGTCTCCTCGATCGGCCCGCTGAGCCACGCGGTCTTCCGGGTCGCCCGTCTGCACAAGGCTCTGGCTGGGCGGTTGCTGCGCGAGACCGGCCTCCACCCGGGCCAGGAGCTGGTGCTGATGACGCTGTGGGCGGACGGTCCGCAGCGGCAGGTCGACCTCGGCGAGACGATCGACTGGGATGCGCCGACCGTCGCACGCAGCCTGAGCCGGCTCGAACGGAACGGCCTGGTCCGGCGCTCGCCGTCGCCGTCCGACCGGCGTGTGCTGATCGTCGAGGCCACCGAGGCGAGCCTCGCCCTGCGTCCCCAGGTCGAGCGCGCGTGGACGGAGCTGGAGCGGCTCACCGTCGGAGCCCTGAGCGGCCCGCAGCAGGCGGAGATCCGCGAGGCCCTCGATCTCCTGGAACGGACGCTGCAGCGCACCGACGGCTGACGCCGTCCGCCCCGCGCATGCGAATTCAGGTGAAATGCGCGAATGTGGAGGTCGCCGCAGTCCCCCGTGCGGCCAGACGGAGGTGTCCCCCATGTCCCCCCAGTCCTCGCCTCCCGCAGGTGCCGCCCGGCGCGCCCGGAACAACGGCGCGGTCCGCGCCCTGGCCCGGAGCGGGTACGCCGCCTCGGGCGTGCTGCACCTGCTCATCGGCTGGCTCGCCGTCCAGCTCACGCTGGGCCGGTCGTCCGGCCAGGCCGACCAGTCCGGAGCCTTCGGCACGCTGGCGCAGATGCCCGGCGGCGACGCGGTGCTCTGGGCGGTCGCTGTGGGGTTCGGCGCGCTCGCGCTCTGGCAGCTCACCACCGCCGTCGTCGGCGTGCCGAACGCGGACAACCAGGCCGCGGAACGGGCCGAGAGCGTGGCCAAGGCCGTGCTCTACGGCGTGCTCGCCGTGAGCAGCGCGCGGTACGCGCAGGGCGGCGGTGGTTCAGGCGGCAGCTCGGGCAGCGAGGAGAGCCTGACGGGACGCGTGCTGGCCCTGCCCGGTGGCCCCTGGATCGTGGGTGTCGCGGGCGCGGTGATCGTGGGTGTCGGCGTCTACCACGTGGTCAAGGGCGCCCGGAAGAAGTTCCTCGAGGACCTCAAGGGCACGGGCGGTGGCGCGGTCGGGCAGGCGGTGGTGCGGCTCGGACAGGTGGGCTACGTGGCCAAGGGGATCGCGCTCGGCGTGGTCGGCGGCCTCGTGATCGCGTCGGCGGTCACCACCGACCCGGAGCGGGCCGGCGGCCTCGACGAGGCACTGCACACGCTTCGCGACCAGCCGTTCGGCGTCGTCCTGCTGCTGGTCGTCGGGCTCGGCATCGCGGCGTACGGGGCCTACTCGTTCGCCCGCGCCCGCTACGCGCGGCTCTGAGACCGCCGGCGGAACGGCGCACCCCTGGCCGGCCGCGCCCAGTCGCGGTCGGTGGGGACTCTCCGTGCGGCGGTTCGGTCGGTTGCGTATTGCCCGGGCGTGGGTTCGGTCAGTTGCCCTGAGATCGGTCCTTTGAAGGACCGATCTCGAGACAACCGACCGAGCTCACTGCCGCACGGGTGCAGAGGACCGACGTCGGCGTGGGTGGGGCCAGTCGTGGGTGGGGCGTGAGGGTTGGCGGTAGGGCTCCCCGTGCGGCGGTTCGGTCGGTTGCATATTGCCCGGGCGCGGGTTCGGTCGGTTGCCCTGAGATCGGTCCCTTGAAGTACCGATCTCGAGACAACCGACCGAGCTCACTGCCGCACGGGTGCAGAGGACCGACGTCGGCCGCCAGCACGCGCCCCGCACCGGTGCGGGCGGCTCAGACGGTCTCGGCGCGCTTCTGGCGGGCGAACCTCGCCGGCAGGTCCGGGCCGTCCCACACCTGGATCGCCCGCCAGATCGACGCGGCGATCGGCACGGCGAGCACGGCACCCGTGATACCCACCAGCACGGTCCCCGCGGTCAGGGCGAACAGGATCACCAGCGGGTGCAGGCGCAGGGTGCGGCCCATGACGACGGGCTGCAGGAAGTCCCCCTCGAGCTGGTTCACGACGATCACGATCGCGACCACGATCAGTGCCTCCACGGGGCCGACGGCGACCAGGGTCACCAGGGCGGCGAGGATGCCGGCGACGGTGGCGCCCACCAGGGGGATGAAGGCCAGCAGGAAGACCAGCACCGACAGCGGGATCACCAGCGGCACGCCGACGATCGCGAGGCCGATACCGATGCCCACCGCGTCGACCAGCGCCACGATCGCCGTGCCCCGGACGTAGCCGCCCAGCGTGCTGATGGTCGCCGCGCCGACGCGCCGGCCGCGCTCGTACCGGTGCCCCTCGAAGGGCCGCAGCAGGAACTCCCACATCGCCGGGCCGTCCTTCAGGAAGAAGAACAGCACGACGATCATGATGAAGAAGCCCGCCACGAAGTCGGCGGTCTGGGAGACGCCGGCCAGCGCGCCGGACCCCACGGCGTCCGACTGCAGCAGGCCCACGGCCGCGTCGCGGACCGACGCGATCTGCTCGTCCGAGATGTCGAACGGCAGGTCCTGGACGTACGTCTGCAGGGAGTCGAACCCGTCGAGCGCCTGGGCCTGCAGCTCGTCCCACTGGTTCACCACGGCCCGCACGACCAGCCACACGATCGCCGACAGCAGCGCGACCAGCGCCAGCAGGGCGATCCAGGTGGCGAGCATCGAGGGCAGGCCACGGCGGCGCAGCAGGGAGACGAGCGGGGAGATGGCAGCGGCCAGCACGAGCGCGATGAGCACGGGGATGACGACGAGCGTCAGGCGCGTGCCCACGTACCCGGCGACGGCGACGACGGCGACCACGGCGAGGATCTGCAGCGACCGCGTGCCCACGCGGCCGAACCCGTCGGACCACAGCCGCGCAGACGCGCTCTCGGCCGGTTCGGTCGGAGTTGGCTGCTGCACGGTGTCCGGCAGGGTGCGGGGTGCGCGCCGGCCGAAGAGACCCATCGCTCGTCCTCCTCGTGCTGCCCTGATGGGCGGCCCTGATGGTGCGGCCCGGCGGGTGCCTGACCTGCCCCGACGTTAGCCCGCCACCCACTCACCCGCCCCCGGAGACGCCGAGATCTGGTGTCCGCGCCGAGATCTGGTCGTGCATGACCAGATCTCGGCGGGTGTGTCGGGGTGTGTCGGTCAGGAGGCGAGCTGGGTCTGCAGCGCGACGCCGTCCATGAGGTACCACATGTGCTTGAACCGGCCGTCGACGACCTCGTAGAACGCGGTCTCGGCGAAGGTGACGGTCGCACCGGTCGGCGCGAGGCCGTTCCACTCGGCCACCGGCGTGCCGGTATCGATCAGGCGAGCCGCCACGTGGGTGCCGTCGACCAGCAGCTCCTGGACCTCCCAGTGCAGGTCGGGGACGGCGTCCGTGTGCCGCCGGAACTCGGCCACCATGTCGTCCCGGGCCACCGGGGTGCCGTTCATGATGACCTCGTCGTGCGCGAACTCCGACATGCGGTCGAAGTCACGGGTGTTCGCCAGCTCGATGTAGCGGCGGTAGAAGTCGCGCAGCTCCTCCGCGGTCATGCCGGCGGTCTGCGTTCCTGTCGTGTCAGTGCTCATGCCGACGAGTCTTGCTCCGCGCCCGCCGCGGCAGAAGAGACCGCTCAAGGGGCGTACTGGCAGGGCCACCTTCCGGGCCGTGGCGCGTGGTACCACTGGTACATGGTCGTGAACTCCCGTGAGCTGGCAGGCAGCCTGCGCGTCTGGCGCGACAGGGTGTCGCCTGCCGACGCCGGGTTGTCCGCCGGCCCGCGCCGGCGGGTGCCGGGTCTGCGCCGTCAGGAGGTCGCCGAGCTCGCCGGACTCTCCGTCGAGTACCTCGCCCGCCTGGAGCAGGGCCGTGCCGGGCAGCCCTCGGGTCCGGTGCTGATGTCGCTGGCCCGGGTGCTGCGGCTGTCCGACCAGGAGCGCGCCCACCTCTTCCGGCTCGCCGACCAGGCCGAGCCGTTGCCGGGGCAGATCAAGCGCCACATCACGGCCAGCGTGCAGCGCATCCTGGACCGCCTGACCGACACGCCCGTCACCGTGGTCGACGCGTCGTGGCAGTGCGTGGTCTCCAACGGCATGGGCTACGCGCTGACGGGCGACACGACGGTGCTGCCGCACCGTGAGCAGAACCTCGCCTGGACCACGTTCATGAACACGCCCACGCGCTACGTGCGGACCGACGAGGAGGAGCGCCTGCTGCGCCTCGAGGTCGTGGCCGACCTCCGCGAGGCGTGGGTGCGCTACCCGCAGGACTCGTTGCTGCGCGGCCTCATCGCGGACCTCCAGCAGGTCAGCCCCGAGTTCGTCACGTTGTGGGAGCAGCGGGTGCCGCCGCAGCCCGCGCCGGTCACCCGGACGTTCCTGCACCCCGACCTCGGCCCGATCACGCTGGAGTGCAACATCCTCACGGTCCGTGACAGCGACCTGCGCCTGCTCGTCTACACCGCAGCGCCCGGCAGCGAGGCCGCGGGGCAGCTCGACCTGCTGGCGACGATCGGCCTGGAACAGTTCAGCTGACGCGCGCCGGCTGATCCCGGCGGGCTGGGTTGGGGCAGGGCGGGTGGTGGTGCACGTGGGTATCGTCGCGGCATGAGCGGGGTGGATGTGGCGCGGCTGCGCCGCGAGGCACACGAGCGGGCAGTGGGCCGCCCGCGGCGGCCGTTCGCGGGCACGGTGACCGACGAGCGGCACGACGGCGTGCCGATGCGCCGGTACGCACCGACGACGACGGCGGCGGACGGCACCGGCCTCGTGTTCCTGCACGGCGGCTTCGGGCTGTTCGGTGACCTGGACCTGCAGGACGGGTATTGCCGGCAGGCCGCTCAGACCCTCGGCGTCGTCGTGCTGGCGGTGGACTACCGCCTCACGCCCGAGGCGTCCCTGGACGACTCCGTCGCCGACGCCCTGGCTGGGCTGGAAGCGCTCGCCGCGACGGGCTGCTCCCGGATCGTCCTCGCCGGTGACTCCGCGGGCGGTGCGGTCGCCCGGCTCGCGGCCGGACGTGCGGCCCACCGGCCGGCCGGCCTGCTGCTCACCAACCCGAACCTCGACCTCACGCTCGGTGCCTATGACGACACCCTGCCCGGCGGTCCGGGCCGTGAGCTCTCCGAGTACGCCTTCCGGTCCTGGGCGCGTGTCACCGACCTCGCGGACGCTCCGCACCTGGAGGGGTCGGCCACGGGTCTGCCGCCCACGCTGGTCGTCGTCGGCAGCCTCGACTCGCTGCTGCCGGAGGCGCGAACCTTCGCGGCGGTGTGCGAGCGCGACGGTGTCGAGTGCCGCCTCGAGGTGCTCGACGGGGCGGCGCACGGGTTCGTCGGCACCGAGCGCGCGGACGAGGTGCTGGCTACCGCGGCGGGGTACTTCAACCTCTGAGCCACCGAGCCAGGGTGATGGTGTCACACCTGCATGTCGACGAAGCGCTGGTAGTGGCCCTGGAACGCCACGGTGATCACGTCGGTGGGGCCGTTACGGTGCTTGGCCACGATCAGGTCGGCCTCGCCGGCGCGCGGTGACTCCTTCTCGTAGGCGTCCTCACGGTGCAGCAGGATCACGACGTCGGCGTCCTGCTCGATGGAGCCGGACTCACGCAGGTCGGACATCTGCGGCTTCTTGTCGCTGCGCTGCTCGGCGCCACGGTTCAGCTGTGAGATCGCGATCACGGGCACCTCGAGCTCCTTCGCGAGCAGCTTGAGCGACCGCGAGAACTCGGAGACCTCCTGCTGACGCGACTCGACGCGCTTGCCCGACGACATGAGCTGGAGGTAGTCGATGACCACCAGCTTGAGGTCGTGCTTCTGCTTGAGACGCCGGCACTTGGCCCGGATCTCCATCAGCGACATGTTCGGCGAGTCGTCGATGAACAGCGGGGCGTCGGACACCTTGCCCATGGTGGCGGCGAGCTTCTGCCAGTCGCCGTCGTCCATGTTGCCGCTGCGCATCTTGGTGAGCGGCACCCGGGCCTCGGCCGCGAGCATTCGCATGACGATCTCGTTGCGGCTCATCTCCAGGGAGAAGATGACAGACGCCATGTTCTGGTGGATCGCCGCGTGAGAAGCGACATTGATACCTAAAACGGACTTTCCGACTGCAGGTCGGGCGGCCACGACGATCATCTGGCCCGAGTGCAGGCCGTTCGTCAGGCGGTCGAAGTCGGAGTATCCCGTCGGCACCCCGGTCAGACCCTCGCCGCGGCCCTGGGCGGCGTCGATCTCGTCGAACGTGGGGCCGATGATGTCCGCGAGCGGCAGGTAGTCCTCGGCCGCGCGGCGCTCGGTCACCGCGTAGACCTCGGCCTGCGCGTTGTTCACCACGTCGTCGACGTCGCCGCCGTCGGTGGCGTAGCCCATCTGGACGATGCGGGTACCCGCCTCGACGAGGCGGCGCATGATGGCGCGCTCGCGCACGATCTTGGCGTAGTACCCGGCGTTGGCCGCGGTGGGCACGCCCGCCATGAGGTCGTGGATGTAGGGCGCGCCGCCGACCCGGCCCAGCTCACCGCGCCGCTGCAGCTCCGCGACCACCGTGATGGCGTCGGCCGGCTCGCCACGTCCGTACAGGTCGATGATCGCGTCGTAGACCGCCTCGTGCGCGGGGCGGTAGAAGTCGTTGCCGCGAATCTGCTCGATGACGTCGGCGATCGCGTCCTTGGACAGCAGCATGCCGCCCAGCACGCTCATCTCCGCCGCGACGTCCTGCGGTGGGGTGCGGTCGAAGCCGGGGCCGCCCCCGGTATAGCTCGACTCGAGCTCCTCGATCGACATCCGCACCTCCTGCTTTCCTCGGCTCACGACACCGCTCACGACGTTCCGACCCACGCTGCGCACGCGCTCGCCGTCCTACACCTGTTCTACCCTCCACCACTGACACCCCCCGGGACGCCAGGCACGACACGCCCTCGTGTCGTGTGCCACCCTTCCCCGCGGATGCCTGACCGGTCTGCAGGCTTCGCTGACGCTAGGCCCCCGCGCAACCGAACGCAACGAGACCTGTGGACAAGCCTGTGTACATCCATGTGGAAAGGTGGCCCAGGGCTGTGCACAGCGGGTGGACAACCCTGTCCCCAGCTGTGGATAACCCCTGTGTAAAACATCACCATCCCCTCTGACCTGCATCGACGTAAATCCCAGCCTGTGGAGGAAAGAAAGTTGGGCGAGTCACGCCACACCCCCGGTTCCGGGCGGTCCATCGACCGCGAGATCCTCGCCCTCGCGATCCCCGCGCTCGGCGCGCTCGTGGCCGAACCCGTCTTCGTCCTCGTGGACAGCGCGGTGGTCGGGCACCTCGGCACCGCCGAGCTCGCGGGCCTCTCCCTGGCGAGCAACGTGCTGCTCACCGTCGTGGGGCTGTGCATCTTCCTCGCGTACACGACGACGGCGTCGGTCGCCCGGCTCACGGGTGCCGGCAAGGAGCGTGCGGCGCTGCAGTCGGGCATCGACGGTCTCTGGCTCGCGCTCGGGATCGGCGCGGTCCTCGCCGTCGGCCTGCTGCTCGCCGCACCGGCGACGGTGACCGCCCTCGGCGCCGACGGCGACGTCGCGCGGCAGGCCGTGACCTACCTGCGCTGGTCCGCCCCCGGCCTCGCCGGGATGCTCCTGGTGCAGGCGGCGACCGGTGTGCTGCGCGGCCTGCGCGACACGCGCACCCCGCTGGTCGTCGCGGTGGCGGGCGCCGTCCTGAACACCGTGCTCAACATCGTGCTCGTCTACGGCGCGGGCCTGGGGATCGCCGGCTCCGGGCTCGGCACCGCCGTCACGCAGGTCCTCATGGCGGTCGCGCTCGGGGTGATCGTCGTGCGCGGTGCCCGGGCCCGCGGTGCGAGCCTGCGCCCCCACCGGGCGGGCATCCTGTCCGGCGCCCGGGCCGGGGTCCCGCTCGTGATCCGGACGCTCAGCCTGCGCGCCGCCATCCTGCTCACGGTGGTCGTGGCCACCGACCTCGGCGCCGTCGCACTCGCCGGCCACCAGGTCGTCAGCTCGCTGTGGGCCCTGGTCGCCTTCGCGCTCGACGCGCTGGCCATCGCGGCCCAGGCCCTGGTGGGGCACGGGCTCGGCGCGGGCGACGTCGCGCGCGTGCGCACCGTGCTGCGCCGCTGCCTGCGGTGGGGCGTCGGGGCCGGCGCGGGGATCGGCGTCGTGCTCGCGGCGACGGGCTGGTGGATCGCGCCGCTCTTCTCCGCCGACCCGGACGTGCGGGTCGCCGTCGCCCTCGCCATGGCGGTGTGCGGGCTGCTGATGCCGATGGCGGCCTGGGTCTTCGTGCTCGACGGTGTGCTGATCGGCGCGGGTGACGGGCGCTACCTCGCGTGGGCCGGGATGGCGACGCTGGTGGTCTACCTGCCCGCCGCGCTCGCGGTCGCCGCCTGGGCACCGGAGGGCGCGCAGGGGCTCGCCTGGCTGTGGTTCGCGTTCGCCGGCGTGTTCACGGCCGCTCGGGCCGTGACGACCGGCTGGCGCGCGCGGGGCGACCGCTGGCTCGTGACGGGTGCGTGAGCTGCCGCCGGGAGACCGTTACACCCGCACCTTGAGCCGGTAACCGATGCCGCGCACGGACTCGACCTCGACCTCGCGCACCGGCGCCAGGCGCTTGCGCAGCCGCTTGACCGCCGACGTCACCGGGTCGGAGTCGCCGAGGTAGGGCAGCTGCCAGACCTGGGCCGTGAGCTCGGCGAACGTCCACACCCGGCCGGTCTCCAGGGCGAGCGTGGCGAGCAGGTCGAACTCCCGGGCGGACAGGTACACGCGCCGGCCGCGCGTGGTGACCTCGCGGCCCGCGAGGTCCACGAGCAGGGGACCGGCCACGAGCGGGCGCGGCGTCGGCGGGGCGACCATCGGGACGGCACCGGTGACCGCGGGCAGCGCGCCCGTCACCGTCCGCACGGCGCCGGCGACGACCGCCAGCGGGCCGGACGCCGGACGGCGCGGCGCGGGCGCGGTCTGTGCCAGGGCCCCCGACGTCGGCCGGAACCGCCGGCCCGGCGGTGCCTCGGACCGCTCTGCCGACAGCGCGCCCGGCAGCAGCTCGAGCGGCGGGCGGGGCGGCAGCTCCGTGAGGTTGTCGGTGCCGGCGGGCTCGTCCGGCTGGTCGGGCACCTGCCGGCCGTACGCGTGGTCCTCCGAGGGCCCGGGGTTGGAGAAGCGTGCGGGCGGCCCGACGTGCCGTCCGCTGCCGCCGGCACGCGGCGGCGCGGGGTTGGCGAGCACGGCGCGGGCGCCCTCGGCGTCCGGCGTGGCGAGCACGGTCGCGCGCCCGCGCAGGAGGTGGGCGATCTCGATGATCTGGTCCGGAGGGAGGCCTACGCAGACGACGAGGCCTGAGGTGGAACCTGGTGCGGGGTCGAGCGTCACGTGCGTCACCCTCCATGGGTCGGCCGTTCGGGCGCGTACCGGGTTAAACCTGGGCAGCGGCGTCAGTTTGCCCCCGGGGCGTACCGGTTGGGTCAATTTTTCGTTACCTGCCCGTTGCGTGCATGAAATGACACATTCCCGCCGAGTTGGCGCTTTTACGCCAGGTAACGACCCCATAGGGTGAATTTCTGGAGGGTTGGGGTGAAATGTAGTCGACGGCATTGACACGGGCAACCCTCGCGGTGCGGCCGTGTTTTGACCCGGAAGTGACCGGGACCTGACCGTGAACCGACCTTGTTCCGTCGCGCCGCTCACCCGACGGTTGGAGGCGGTCCACAGCAAGTGGACTGCCGTCGCGCGCTCCCGTGGCATCGCAACGGGTACGCCCGAGCATGGAGGCCCCATGTACCGTCGCAGGAAAATTGCAGGGAGGGCGACGACTGCCGTCACAACGGCACTCGCGCTCCTCGCAGCCTCAGCGGCGACCGTTGCGCCAGCAGCGGTCGCCCAGACCGTCCCGACGACCACCCTCACCGCCGCCGACGAGCCCGAGGAGAAGTTCAGCAGCAAGGTCCTCGCCCAGCTCGAGAACAAGAAGACCGCTGACTTCTGGATCCAGTTCGCCGACAAGGCGGACCTGGCACCGGCCGAGGACATCGCGGACTGGGACGAGCGCGGCCAGTTCGTCTACGACGCGCTGCGCGCCACGGCGAAGAAGTCGCAGGCCTCCGTGGTCAAGGAGCTGACCGCGGCGGGCGCGAAGTACCAGAGCTACTGGATCAACAACGCGATCTTCGTCGACGACGGCTCGCTCGAGCTCGCGGAGAGCGTCGCGACCAGCACCACGGTCGCGGGGATCCACGAGCAGATCACCATGCAGTACGACAAGCCGGTCGAGAAGAAGGCGTCCGGCGAGAAGTCGGCGGCCGCCGTCGAGTGGGGCCTCGACGCGATCAACGCCCCCGAGGTCTGGGAGCTCGGCTACACGGGTGCCGGCATCACGGTGGCGAACTTCGACACCGGTGTGGACGGCGCGCACCCGGCGCTGCAGAGCAAGTACCGCGGGTTCAACGCGGACGGCACGTACGACAACGACTACAACTACTTCGACATCCCGGGCACCTGTGGTGACGGGGCGCCGTGCGACTCCGACCAGCACGGCACGCACACGATGGGCACCATCGTGGGCGGCACCGGCACGAACCAGATCGGTGTCGCGCCCGACGCCACCTGGATCGCGTCGAACTGCATCGACAACGCGGGCTGCGAGTGGGACGACTACCTCGCGAACGCGCAGTGGTTCCTCGCGCCGACCCGCACGGACGGCAGCGACGCGGACCCGTCGAAGCGGCCGCACGTGGTCAGCAACTCGTGGGGCATCCCGCCGGGCGTCAACCTGCCCCAGGACTGGATGAGCGCCGAGACGCAGGCCTGGAACGCCGCGGGCATCTTCGGTGCCTGGGCCGGTGGCAACGAGGGCCCGGGCTGTGAGACGGGCCGGTTCCCCGGCGAGTTCGAGCACACCTACTCGGTGGGTGCGTTCGACGTGAACGGCGCCATCGCGTCCTTCTCGGCGCGTGGCCCGGGCCGCAACGGCACCCTGCTGCCGAACATCGCGGCGCCCGGCGTGAACGTGCGCTCGTCGATCCCCGGTGGCGGCTACGCCAACTTCAGCGGCACCTCGATGGCGACCCCGCACCTCGCGGGCGCGATCGCGCTGCTGTGGAGCGCTGCTCCGTCCCTGGTCGGTGACATCGAGGGCACCATCGCGCTCCTCGACGAGACCGCCGTGGACACCTCGGACCTCTCGTGCGGCGGCACGCCGGAGCGCAACAACGTCTGGGGCGAGGGCAAGCTCGACGTCGCCGCCCTGGTCGACGCCGCGCCGACGGCCGGCACGGGCACCGTGGCGGGCACCGTCAGCGACGCCTCCGGCGACCCGATCCCGAACGCGTCGGTGGTCATCGACGGTGAGCGCGACCGCACCGTCTCGACCGGCGCGGACGGCACCTTCTCGGCCGCGGTCCTCGCGGGCGACTACACGGTGTCGGCCTCGGCGTTCGGCTACGTCACCTCGCCGGCCGCGGCCGTGACGGTGGACGTGGACGAGACCGAGAACGTGGCCATCACCCTGGAGGCGGCGCCGACGCACGCCGTCACCGGCACGGTGCACTTCGAGGGGTCCAGCGAGCCCGTGGCCGGCACACCGGTCACGCTCCGCGGCTCCCCGTTCGCACCGGCGACCACGGACGCCGACGGCCGGTTCGCCTTCGCCGACGTGCCCGAGGGCACCTACTCGCTCTCCGTCCAGCTGGGTGGCTGCGCCGCCCCGTACGACGGCGAGCTCGTGGTCGACGGCGCGGAGGACGTGGACATCGCGATCGTCCCGAACGTCGACGCCGGCGGGTACTCCTGCTCGGTCACGACCGCCGACTACCGCCAGGGCGACACCCGCGTGAACCTCACGGGTGACGACGCGGCGACGTCCGTGGACCTGCCGTTCGACTTCCCGCTCTACGGTGAGTCGTACTCGCGGGCCTTCCTGACGAGCAACGGCCACATCAACTTCCTGGGCTCGACCACGAACTACTCGAACGTGGCGATCCCCGCGACCGGCCAGCCCAACGCGGCGCTCTACCCGTTCTGGGACGACCTGGTGCTCGACGCCTCCGCGGGTGTGTACTCGGCGACCACCACGGTGGACGGCGTGCCCGCCTACGTGCTCGAGTGGCGCAACGTCCGCAAGTACAGCCCGGACACCGACCGGCTGAACTTCTCGGTCACGCTGCTGGCCAACGGTGACGTGACCTTCGGGTACGGCGCCCTGACCGACAGCTCCTCCGCCAAGGGCGACTCGGCCACCGTCGGTGTCGAGAACGCCGCCGGTACGGTCGCCACGCAGTACTCCTTCAACCAGGCGGTCCTGTCCGAGGGTCTGTCGATCACCTTCGACGCCCCCGCGGTCGCGTCGGTGTCGGGTGTGGTCAAGGACTACAACACCAAGGACGTGATCGAGGGCGCCGACGTGACCCTCACGGCGGCCGACGGTTCGGAGGTCACCGCGACCACCGGCGCCGACGGCTCCTACTCGGCCCTGGTGAGCCTGGGCCGGTACGGCGTGGAGATCGCGGCGGACGGCTACGAGTCGCTCACCAAGAACGCCAACCTGACGGAGGAGGGCGGCACGGTCACCGTGAGCGGGCAGCTCAAGGCCGGCCAGCTGACGCTCTCGAAGACGGAGATCGCCGCGAGCCTGGCGATCGGCGGCTCCGCCTCGCGCAACATCAAGATCACCAACACCGGCTCCGCGCCGGCCGAGGTGAACCTGGGTGCGCGGGACGGCGGGTACGTCGTGCTCGGTGGTGACACCGCGTCCACGACCGGTGTGGTCAAGGGCGTCCAGGGCAAGGCGACGGCGGCCAAGCTGCCGTTCTCCTCGGGTGGCAGCAAGGCCGACGGGCTGCGCAGCACCGCCTCGACCGGTGCCGCCACGGGCAAGGTCGCCGCGGCGTCCTACCCGGAGCTCGCCGCGGACGAGGTGACCCTGTCGCACTCGACCTCGCACGAGATCGTCGCGTCGAGCTCGGTGGCGTGCCCCTCGGGCATCACCAAGCTGCTGCGCACCTACACCCCCGGTGACTTCGGCATCACGGCCGGCTTCCAGCCGACCAGCGTCACCTTCGGGATCCAGGAGGTGGCCACCCCGTCGACGACGGCCACGGTCACCCTCTACACGCTCTCCGGTGCGTTCACGTACGCCAACCTGACCCCGATCGGGTCGGGCCAGGTGACCGTGACGAACGACTTCGGTTCCTGGTACACCGTGCCGATCGACGCCGACGCCGTCATCGCCCCGGACGACATCCTGGTGGTCGAGGTCGCGGGCGCGGCCATCTACGTGGGCGGCAACCCGTCCGCCGAGACGAGCCCGACCTACCTCGCCTCGGACGGCTGCGGCACGCCGGAGCCGACCACCGCCGACAGCCTGGGCTTCCCGGACTCCAACCTGGTCATCGACGTGACCGGTGAGGTGGCGGGTGCCGGTGGCGGCGTCGAGTGGCTGGATGTCCAGCCGCCGTCGTTCACCCTGGCCCCGGGCAAGAGCGTGACCGCGGTGGCCACCATCACGGCGGCCGTGGACCAGCCGGGCACCTACACGGCGTCGATCAACGTCGGGAACAGCACGCCGTACGACGTGTCCCCGATCGCGGCGACGATGACCGTGAAGGCGCCGTCGGGCTGGGGCAAGATCACCGGCACGGTGAGCGGCGCGGGCGCGCCGATCGAGGGCGCGGTCGTGGCCCTCGACGGTGTCTCCTACGACGTCGTGCTGCGGACGGACGCCGACGGTACGTACTCGTACTGGATGCAGAAGTCCAACGCCCCGCTGCAGGTGACCGTCTCGGCCGACGGGTTCGTCCCGCAGACCAAGAAGGCCCAGATCGTCGCGGGCCAGACCACGGTCTACAACTTCGGTCTGACCGCGTTGTAGCCCGCGGGGGTAACAGGGGGGTCCGCGAAAGATGGGCGCCTGTCCGGCGGCCGCCACGTCGAGGTCTGGGACTCGACGAGGTGGTCGCCGGGCAGGCGCCCTGCGGTTCTCTCCCGACGGATCAGCGCGTCAGCGCTCGACCTCACCGCGGATGAACGCCTCCAGCTGCGCACGGCCCGCGGTGTCCTCCATCTGCACGGGCGGCGACTTCATGAAGTACGTGGCGGCCGAGAGGATCGGGCCGCCGACCCCGCGGTCCTTCGCGATCTTGGCCGCGCGCACGGCGTCGATGATGATGCCCGCCGAGTTGGGCGAGTCCCACACCTCGAGCTTGTACTCCAGGTTGAGCGGCACCTCGCCGAACGCACGGCCCTCGAGGCGCACGTAGGCCCACTTGCGGTCGTCCAGCCAGGCCACGTAGTCCGACGGGCCGATGTGGACGTTGCGGTCCTCCTTCTTGCCGGCCAGGGGGCCGGTGAGGTTGGACGTGACCGCCTGCGTCTTCGACAGCTTCTTGGACTCGAGGCGGTCGCGCTGCAGCATGTTCTTGAAGTCCATGTTGCCGCCCACGTTGAGCTGGTAGGTGCGGTCGAGGACGACGCCGCGCTCCTCGAACAGCTTGGCCAGCACGCGGTGCGTGATGGTGGCGCCGACCTGCGACTTGATGTCGTCGCCGACGATCGGCACGCCGGCCTCCTCGAACTTCGCCGCCCACTCGGGGTCGGAGGCGATGAACACGGGCAGGGCGTTGACGAAGGCGACGCCCGCGTCGATGGCGCACTGCGCGTAGAACTTCGCGGCCTCCTCGGAGCCCACGGGCAGGTAGCAGACGAGCACGTCGACCCGGGCCTCGCGCAGCGCGGCGACGACGTCGACGGGCTCCTTGGCGGACTCGTCGATGGTGTCGCGGTAGTAGTCGCCGAGCCCGTCGAGCGTCGGGCCCCGCTGGACCAGCACGCCCGTGGGCGGCACGTCCGCGATGGTGATGGTGTTGTTCTCGGACGCGGTGATGGCCTCGGCCAGGTCGAAACCGACCTTCTTCGCGTCGACGTCGAACGCCGCGACGAACTCGAGGTCCGACACGTGGTAGTCGCCGAACTGCACGTGCATGAGGCCCGGCACGGTGCCCGCCGGGTCGGCGTCACGGTAGTAGTGCACGCCCTGGACCAGGGACGAGGCGCAGTTGCCTACGCCGACGATGCCCACGCGGATGGAGGTCATCCTCGCTCCTTCTTCGGTTGTTCCTGCTGGGGCGAGCGATTCTGCGCCGCGGCGCGTCCCCGCTCGGTGGAGATGAGGCCGTCGAGCCAGTGCACCTCGCGCTCGACCTTCTCGAGCCCGAAGCGCCGCAGCTCCAGCGCATATTCGTCGAGCCGCGAGCGCGGGTGCGCCGTGGACTCACGGAAGGCCTCCAGGCGCTCGGTCAGCCGGGTACGCCGGCCCTCGAGCACGCGGAGGCGGGTCTCGGCGTCGGTCTGCCCGAAGAGCGCGAACCGCACGTCGAAGTTGTCGTCCTCCCAGGCGGCCGGGCCGGCGGTGGCCAGGACGCTCTGGAGGTACTCCTTGCCCTCGGGGGTCAGCTCGTAGACGACGCGCCGTCGTCCGAGGGGGTTGGGCTTGGTGGTGCGGCCCGGGATGCCGGGCTTCGGCTTGCGGGCGGACGGCGGTGGCGCGCTCTCGGCCGTGGCGATGAGGCCCCGCGCGACCAGGCCCTTGAGGGCGGGGTAGAGGGTCCCGTAGGAGAGGGCGCGGAACGAGCCGAGCACCAGGTTGAGGCGTTTACGCAGCTCGTAC
This sequence comes from Promicromonospora thailandica, assembly GCF_024171955.1. Taxonomy (GTDB): domain Bacteria; phylum Actinomycetota; class Actinomycetes; order Actinomycetales; family Cellulomonadaceae; genus Promicromonospora; species Promicromonospora thailandica. The sequence goes on from NZ_JAMTCS010000018.1 coordinate 43,585, forward strand.
CCGTGCAAGGGCGACTCGTTGAGCAGGCCGAGGACGGCGGTCTCCAGCACGTCGGACCGGCTGCGCACGGTGGCCTCCTGTTCGATGTATCGAGTCGATACATCGAGAGGATAGGGGAACGTGGACGGAATGTGAAGCAGAGGCAGACGGTATGGGTCAACCCTGGGTGAAATGTCCTAGGGTGCGGTGCGTGCCCTACCCGCGTGACAGAGCGGTCACCGAGATCCCCTATGGTTTCGGGTGGTTTGCCGCCACCAGTGCGCCGACCGCACCGGCAGACCCTGGTACGAACCGAGGAAGAGGCTGACGTGTCGAACTGGAGTCCCCCTCCGATCTGGCCGCAGACGCCCCGGCGTCGGCAGGGGATCTGGAACTACCCGCGCCCGTACCGCACCGGGATCCGCGCCTGGATCCCGTCGTGGCGGTTCGTGGTGGGCGCGATCCTGACGGGGACGTCGCTCGTCGCGGGCGTCGTCGTCTCGGCCTGGATCAACCTGCCCGTGCCGGACGAGCTCGGCAGCGTGCGCTCGGAGACCACGACGGTCTACTACGCCGACGGCAAGGTGATGGGGAAGTTCGCCGCCCAGAACCGCACGATCGTCGCCCTGTCGGACCTGCCCGCGCACGTGCCGGCCGCGATCATCGCGTCCGAGGACCAGTCGTTCATGACCCACATGGGCATCAACCCGCTGGGCATCGTCCGCGCGGCGCTCAACAACGCCTCCGGCGGCGCGCAGCAGGGCGCCTCGACGCTCACCCAGCAGTACGTCGAGAACTACTACATCGGTGTGGGCGAGGCGACCTACGCGGACAAGTTCCGCGAGGCGATCCTCGCGCTCAAGGTGACCAAGGAGCAGTCCAAGGAGCAGGTGCTCGAGGGCTACCTCAACTCCATCTACCTGGGGCGCGGGGCGTACGGCATCGAGGCCGCGTCGCAGGCGTACTTCGGGCACCCGGCGAGCAAGATGACCATCTCCGAGTCGGCCTTCATCGCGGGCATCATCCCCAACCCCACCTACTGGGACCCGCGGCAGGGGGAGGACGCGCAGGCCCAGGCCGAGGGGCGGTGGAACCGCACGCTCGACTTCATGGTGCAGCAGGGCGCCATCACCGCCGACGACCGCGCGGCCGCGCAGTTCCCGAAGCTGAAGAAGTACACCCAGGGCGGCAGCGACCCGCAGAGCGCCTACCTGCTCCAGGAGGTGGCCAAGGAGCTCGCCCGGCAGGACATCACCGAGGACCAGCTCACCAGCGGCGGCCTGACCATCACGACCACCATCGACTCGAAGATGCAGGCCGCGGCGGCCGAGTCGATGAAGCTCCCGGAGGACGCCGACCCGCGCATCCGGGCGTCGCTCACGTCGATCGACCCGGCCACCGGCGCGATCAAGGCGCTCTACGGCGGGCCGGACTACAGCAAGTACCCGACGAACGCAGCCACGCAGGACATCGCCCAGGCCGGCTCGACGTTCAAGCCGTTCACGCTGGTCGCCGCCCTGGAGAAGAACATCTCGCTGTACAGCCGGTGGGACGGCACGTCGCCCCAGGAGATCGAGGGCTACACCAACTGGAACGACCAGACGCAGGAGGAGGAGCAGGCGACCCTCACCAACTTCGGCACCCCGCCGTACGGTGAGAGCTACCCCAACGTCACCCTGCTCGACGCCACCGCCAACTCGGTGAACACCGCCTACGTGCACCTCAACAAGGAGGTGGGTCCCGAGAACACCAAGGACGTGGCGACCCGGGCGGGCATCCCGGAGACCGACTCCAAGGGCAACCAGATCGTCGGGTCCAACCTGGCGAACGTGCTCGGCACGGCCAGCGTGCACAACCTCGACATCGCGCACGCCTACTCGACCTTCGCGGCCCAGGGCCGGCGCACCACGCCGCACCTGGTGCAGGAGGTCAAGGACGGCGAGCTGACGCGGTACGTGTGGAGCGGCACCGCGGAGGAGGAGTTCGACCCCGAGGTCATGGCGGCGACCACCTACGCCCTGCAGGGCGTGGTCAAGAACGGCTCGGGCGAGCCCGCCTCCCACCTCGTGGGCCCCGACGGCTACACCGAGCGGCCCGTCGCCGGCAAGACCGGTACGTCGAACAGCAACCGCTCCGCCTGGTTCGCCGGGTACGTGCCGCAGCTCGCCACCGTCGTCGGCATGTACCAGTACGACCTCGAGTCCGGGCAGTACATGCAGATCGCGCCGTTCGGCGAGTGGAAGGAGATGGGCCTCGCCGGCATCACCGGCGGCAGCTGGCCGGTGACCGCCTGGGCGGACTACATGTCCAGGGCGACCGAGGGCATGGACGTCGTGGAGTTCCCCGACTACCAGCCGCCCGCCCCGCCCGAGCCGACGCACTCGCCCTCGCCGTCGACCAGCCCGTCGACCGAGACCGAGGAGATGGTCATGGTCCCGGCGAACCTCACCGGCCAGTCGATCATCGACGTCGCGTCGGCGCTCGCGGGGCTCGGCCTCGTGACGGAGCAGGTGGACGTGGACAGCGACCAGGAGGTGGGCGTCGTCCTCTCGGTGGCGAACGAGGGCCAGGAGGTGCCGGCCGGCTCCACCATCCGGGTCGAGGTCTCCAACGGCGCGCTCGTCGAGGAGGAGGAAGAGGAGACCACGCAGGTGCCCTGGGGCCTGACCAACCAGGACCAGGGGGACGCGGCGGCCCAGCTCGAGTCGGCCGGGCTGACGCCGGTGGTCCAGGAGGCGCCGTCGGACAGCGTGCCCGAGGGCCGGGTGATCTCCGTCGACCCGGGTGAGGGCTCGGAGGTGCCGGTCGGCAGCGAGGTCGTGCTCGTCGTCTCGACCGGGCCCGAGGAGGGTGACCCCTCCGACGACCCGTCGGACGACGGCGGGGGCGGCATCTTCGGGTAGGCCCGGCGCCGCGGCGGGTTCTGCCGGTAGGGGGTGAATATCACCATCTGCGCTGGTAGAACCCGCCCTCGAACACGGGCCGTACACAGAGAAACCGCGTTTGTGCTACTTGCCGCGAACATCGATCCTCTATCGTTTCGACGGTTCAGTGCCCTCACTGGACGGATTCGAGGAACGAGGAAGACGTGGCGAACTGGAGCCCTTCGCCGATCTGGCCGCAGACTCCCCGGCGCCGGCGGGCCATCTGGAACTACCCCCGGCCGAACCGCACGGGCCTGCGTGCCTGGGTGCCGTCGTGGCGGGTCGTGGTCGGCACGATGCTGACCGGCGTGTCGCTCGCGGTGGGTGTGTTCACCGCGGGGTGGATCGGCTGGCCGGTGCCTCAGGCGCGCCCGGACATCGGTTCGGAGTCGACGACGGTCTACTACGCGAACGACCAGGTCATGGGGAAGTTCGCGGCGATCGACCGCACGATCAGGTCGCTCGACGAGCTGCCCGACTACATCCCGGAGGCCGTGCTGGCGTCCGAGGACCAGAACTTCCGGGACCACATGGGCGTCGACCCGGTGGGCATCGTCCGCGCGTTCGTCAGCAACGTGACCGGCGGCACCCGCCAGGGCGCGTCGACGCTGACGCAGCAATACGTGGAGAACACCTACTTCGAGCCCGGCCAGACGTCGTACGCGGACAAGTTCCGCGAGATCATCCTGGCGCTCAAGGTGGACCAGGAGAAGACCAAGGACGAGATCCTCGAGGGCTACGTCAACAGCATCTACCTCGGCCGCGGGGCCTACGGGTTCGAGGCGGCCGCCAAGGCCTACTTCGACAAGCCCGCGGCCGAGCTCACCGTCTCCGAGACGGCGATGCTGGTGGGGATCATCCCGTCGCCGTCCTACTGGGACCCGCGTTTCGGCGAGGAGTCGCGTGCCGTGGCCGAGGAGAAGTGGGGCCGCGTCCTGCGCAACATGGTCGAGATGGGCACCATCACGGAGGAGGAGCGGGCGGCCGCCACGTTCCCCGAGCCCATCGAGTACAAGCAGCCCTCGCGTGCCGGCCAGGTCGGCTACCTGCTGGAGGAGGTCCGCAAGGAGCTCGCGCAGCACGGGATCGCCGAGGAGGACCTCATGACCAACGGTTACGAGATCCACACGACGATCAACCCGAAGTGGCAGCAGGCGGCGGTGAAGACCGCCGACACGATCCCCTACAAGGGCGAGGGCGCCGCGTCCAAGCGGCTGCGCGTCTCCATCGTGTCCATCGACCCCAAGGACGGGGCGATCCGCGCCCTCTACGGAGGCAAGGACTACGCCGAGGTCCAGTTCAACGCCGCGACCGACGGCAAGGCGCAGGGTGGTTCGACGTTCAAGCCGTTCACGCTCGTCGGCGCGCTCGAGGACGGCCACGAGCTCAACGAGCGGTACCTCGGCAACAGCCCGATGCAGATCCCGGGGTGGACCGAGCTGGTCGACGGCGTCGAGAAGGAGAAGGAGCTCACCAACTTCGGCACCGAGGCGGGCGGTGAGTCGTTCGGCGAGATCGACCTCGTCAAGGCCACCGCGCACTCCGTGAACACGGTCTACGCGCAGCTCAACGTGGAGATCACGCCGAAGAAGTCGCAGGACGTCGCGATCCGGGCGGGCATCCCGAAGGACGCCACGAACGACACGCTGTCGAACGTGCTCGGCACGGGGAACGTGCGTCCCGTCGACCTCGCCGGCGCGTACGCCACGTTCGCGGCCCAGGGCACGCGGACCACGCCGCACATGGTGAAGTCGGTGAAGAACGGCGAGCAGCTGATCTACGAGTTCACCACCCCGCCGCAGCCCGGAGTGATCAGCCCCGAGGTGATGACCAAGGCGACCTACGCGCTGCAGCACGTGGTCACCGAGGGGTCGGGCACGCCGGCTCAGGAGCTGCTCGGTCCGGACGGCAACCCACGGCCGGTCGCGGGCAAGACCGGTTCGACGAACGACAACAAGGCCGCGTGGTTCGCCGGCTACATCCCGCAGCTCACGACCGTGGTGGGCCTGTACCAGGTCGCCGAGAACGGCGGCGAGGAGACCATCACACCGTTCGGCGAGTGGGCGAACTACAGCCTGACGGGTGGTACCTGGCCCGTCACGGCGTGGACGCACTACATGCAGATGGTCACCGAGGGCATGGAGGTCCAGGAGTTCCCGGACTACACGCCGCCCGCTCCGGAGCCGACCTTCTCGCCGTCGCCGTCCACCACGCCGTCGCCGTCGGAGACGCCGGAGGACAAGGTGCTGGTGCCCGGGGGCCTCGTGGGGCAGCAGATCGCGGGTGTCATGGCGATCCTGTCCGGCTCCGGGCTGAGCCCGGTCATCGTCGAGGTCGACAACGAGGCGGACCAGGGAACGGTGGTCTCGGTGCAGCACGAGGGCCAGGAGGTGCCGCGGGGCACGCAGATCCGCGTGGAGGTCTCGAAGGGACCGGGCCAGCAGATGGCGCGCGTGCCGGGTGGCCTGGTCGGCAGCAACGAGGGCAACGCCCGGGCGCGGCTCCAGCAGGCGGGTCTCCAGCCGGCCGTCGAGTACCGGGAGTCGAGCGACGTCGGTCAGGGCGTCGTCATGGAGGTCGACCCGGGCGAGGGCAGCGAGGTGCCCGCTGGTACCCCCGTCCGCGTGATCGTGTCCTCCGGCCCGGGCGACATCGGGATCCCGTCCGGCGAGCCGACCGGCGGTGGTCCCGGCGGCGGTGGTGGTGGCGGTGGCGGCGGAGGTGGAGGTGGCGGGGACGGCTGATCCTCCCTCGCCCTCCGCGACCCCGAGGGGCCGTCTCCGTCGGGAGACGGCCCCTCGGGCCGTGTGAGGGGTCTCTCGCCCGCTCGATTCCGCCGTTTCGCGTGGGGCGGGTAGGCTAGGCCACTGCTGTGAACCCTCCTGTCACGGAACGACCGTGACCGCTGAGACCAGAGGAGGTGGGTATACACATGCGTCAGTACGAACTGATGGTGATCCTGGACCCGGAGGTCGAGGAGCGCACCGTTGCCCCGTCGCTCGACAAGTACCTGTCGGTCATCACGACCGAGGGTGGCACCGTCGACAAGGTGGACATCTGGGGGCGCCGCCGTCTCGCTTTCGACATCGCGAAGAAGTCCGAGGGCATCTACGCCGTCGTCGACTTCACCGCGTCGTCCGCGACCGCCAAGGAGCTGGACCGCCAGCTCGGCCTCAACGAGGTCGTGCTCCGGACCAAGATCCTGCGCACCGGCGACAAGTGAGTCGTCCGGACTGAACCCTCCGCGCCCGCGCGTGTGTCAGTGTCTCGTGGTTGCATTCACCGCGAACCCGGATACCGCATACGGAACGTCGACTGAATCGAGGAATTGGCATGGCTGGTGAAACTGTCATCACAGTGATCGGGAACCTCACCGGGGACCCGGAGCTGCGCTTCACCCCTTCAGGTGCTGCGGTCGCCAACTTCACGGTGGCGTCGACCCCGCGGACCTTCGACCGCCAGAGCAACGAGTGGAAGGACGGGGAGACCCTGTTCATGCGCTGCTCGATCTGGCGCGAGGCCGCGGAGAACGTCGCGGAGTCGCTGACCAAGGGCACGCGCGTGATCGTGCAGGGCCGTCTGGTCCAGCGCTCCTACGAGACCCGCGAGGGCGAGAAGCGCACCGTCGTCGAGCTGCAGGTGGACGAGATCGGTCCGTCCCTGCGCTACGCCTCGGCCAAGGTCACCCGGGCCCAGCGGTCCGGTGGCGGCGGCTTCGGTGGCGGCGGTGGCGGCTTCAACGGTGGCGGCGGCCAGCAGGGCGGCGGCTCCGGCGGAGGATTCAGCTCTTCTGGTGGCGGTCAGAGCAATGACGACCCGTGGGCCACGGCAGGCCCCGCGTCGTCGGGCGGCTCGTTCTCGGACGACCCGCCGTTCTAACCGCTACCACCCAGTTCACCTTTTTTGCTCGTCCGGCCCGCCAGGCCGAGCGGGCAGCACCTGACGAAGGAGCAACACCATGGCGAAGCCTGTGGTGCGCAAGCCCAAGAAGAAGATCAACCCGCTGAAGTCCGCGAAGATCGCCAACATCGACTACAAGGACACGGCGCTGCTGCGGAAGTTCATCTCCGACCGCGGAAAGATCCGTGCCCGTCGTGTCACCGGCGTCTCCGTGCAGGAGCAGCGTCAGATCGCGAAGGCCGTGAAGAACGCCCGCGAGATGGCCCTGCTGCCGTACACGTCGACGGCTCGCTGAGGAAGGGATCGAGAATCATGGCAAAGCTGATCCTGACCCACGAGGTGACCGGCCTGGGCGAGCCCGGCGACGTGGTCGAGGTGAAGGACGGGTACGCCCGTAACTTCCTCATCCCGCGTTCGCTGGCGACCCCGTGGACCAAGGGCGCCGAGTCCGACATCAACGCGATCCGCAAGGCTCGCAAGAGCCGCGAGATCGCCTCGCTGGACGAGGCGAAGGCCCTGGCCGACTCCCTGTCCGCGAAGCCCGTGACCGTCACGGCGAACGCCGGCCCCGGTGGCCGCCTGTTCGGTGCGGTGACGACGGCGGACATCGCCGGCGCGGTCGCCGCTGCCGGTGGCCCGTCGGTCGACAAGCGCAAGATCGAGATCGGCCAGTCGATCAAGTCGACCGGTGACTACACCGTCGCGATCCGCCTGCACCCCGAGGTGTCGGCGAAGATCGGCGTGAAGGTCGTCGCCGGCTGAGCTCCGGCTCGGACCGTCTGATCTGCTGATCGCGAGCGAGGCCCCGACCCCCGACAGGGGGCCGGGGCCTCGCTGCGTCCACCGCAGGGCACAACCCCAGATCGGTCCGTTGCCCCGAGATCGGTCCATCGATGGACCGATCTCGGGGCAACGGACCGATCTCGACGCCTCCGCCTCAGGAGGGGGTTCAGGGGGTGGGGAGTGGCACCGGGTGGTGGTCGCTCGAGAGCAGCACGTCCAGGGTGAGGGCTGCCGTCCAGGAGAACTGGCGGGTGCCGCGGGGCGTGCCGGTGTCGGGGTCCACGTACTCGGGGAAGCCGCCCGGCGCCGCGGCGGCGAACTGCTCGCGCAGGCGCGCCACCAGGTCGTCGCGGCCCAGCGCCCCGACGGCCCGCAGCAGCAGCCACGACATGTTGAACCACGCGGGTCCCCGCCAGTACAGCGCGGGGTCGAACGCGGGATCGTGCCGCGAGGTGCTGGGCAGGTACCGGCCGCCGCCCAGGAACCCCGGGCCGGCGAGCGTCGCGAGGAGGCGCTCGGCACGGCCGGGGGCGAGGCGGTCCGCCAGCAGCAGCGGGACCAGCCCGTTCACGGTCGCCCGGCGTACCCGTTCACCCGTGGTGTCGTCGAGCGCCACGTACAGCCCGAGGTCCTCGTCCCAGAGGTGCTCGTCGAGCGCGGCGACGACCCGGGCCGCGGCCGCCGTGTGCGCGGTCGCCGCACCGTCGTCGGACAGGGTGGTCGCCATGCGGGCCAGCGCGAGCTCGGAGACCGCCAGCAGCGTGCCGAACAGCGGGCAGACCATCGCGAAGCCGACTGGCACGTCGTCGTCGCAGCCGGCGTCGCGGTAGGCCTCGGCCAGCCGGTAGTAGCGGCGGTAGTCGCGGCTCCCGGGGCGCTCGCCGGCTCCGGCGTGCGCCAGGTCCGGCCGGCGGACGGGGGTGCGGGCCAGCGGGGGCACGCGTTCGAGCGCGGCGTCCCACAGCGGGGAGTTGTCCGTGCCGGTCTCCCAGGGGTGCTTGGTCACGGGCAGGCCCACGCTCCCCGTGCGCCGGTTCCGCAGGTACTCGTGCCAGCGCGCGAGGCGCGGATAGGTCCGCGCCAGAAAGCCGGCGCGCACGGAGCCGGCGGGGTCTGCACAGTGCACCAGCCAGGCCGCCCAGGCATGCAGGGGCGGCTGGACCAGCCCGGACGTGGGCCGGCTCCCGGCCGGTGCGCCGCCGCGCGGCCCGCCCCAGAACTCCGGCCCGGGCGCGTAGTCGTCGCCACGCGCCGTGTCGTACACGATCTGCGGCACGCGCCCGTCGGCCCACTGGGCGTCCAGCAGCGTGCGGAGCTCCGTCCGCGCCCGGTGCGGTGCGCGGTGCCGGTTGCCGATGGCCACGAAGGCCGAGTCCCAGCTCCACTGGTGCGGGTACAGCCCCGTCGCGGGAACCGTGTGGCTGCCGGTCCAGCTCGCGTCGAGCACCCGGGAGGCGGCGTCGGCGACGTCTTCCCGCAAGTCCTTGTGCATCTTTCGACAGTAGGTTAGACATAAGTGCCAGATCCACTCACTCGACGGCGAGGAGAGATGCGATGTCCCGGTTCGGCACGTTCCGATACGACAGGGCGGGCGCCGTCCGCCGGACGATCGCCGCGTCGGCGGCCGCCGCGGCGGCCCTGACGGTCACCGCCTGCGGCAGCGGCGGGCCCGAGAGCGACGGGGTGGTCACCGTCTGGACGGTCGAGACCCAGCCGGAGCGCCTCGCCGTCCAGCAGGAGGCCATGGACGCCTGGGCTGCGGACGCCGGCGTCGAGACCGAGCTCGTGCCCGTCGAGGAGGACCAGGTCTCGCAGCTCCTGTCCGCCGCGGCCCTCTCGGGCGACGACATGCCGGACGTGGTCAACGCGATCAGCCCCGGGCTGGTCCGCTCGTTCGACCGCGACGGCTACCTCGACCGGGACGCCGCCGCCGAGGTGGTCGAGGCGCTCGGTGAGGACACGTTCACGTCCGTCGCCCTCGACCTGACCAGCGACGACGGCGAGCTGCTCGCCGTCCCCTCGGACGCCTGGCCCATGATGGTCTACTACCGCACCGACCTCTTCGAGGAGGCGGGCCTGGAGCCGCCCACCACGTACGACGCGCTGCGGACGGCAGCCGAGGAGCTGACGACGGACGGCCGGTACGGCATCACGCTGTCGACCGACGCCGCCGACCCCTTCACCCAGCAGACCCTCGAGTTCCTGGCCCAGGGCAACGGCTGCGAGCTGGTGGACGACGCCGGCGAGGCGACCCTCGACAGCCCCGCGTGCACCGAGACGATCGAGCTGTACGGCGCGCTGGCCGCGGACTTCTCGCCGGACGGGACCGAGGGCGTCGAGTCGACGCGCGCCTCCTACTTCGCGGGGCAGGCGGCGATGACGGTCTGGTCGTCGTTCCTGCTGGACGAGCTGGCCGGGCTGCGCGAGGAGTTCACGCCGTCGTGCGACGAGTGCACCGAGGACCCGGGCTGGCTCGCCGAGCACACGGCGGTGGTGCCCGTCGTCGAGGGGCCGTCCGCGGGCGGCGACGCCGCCGGGTACGTGGAGCTCGTGTCCTGGGGCATCACCGACGGGGCGGACCCGGAGACCACGGACCTCGTCGAGTACATGATGTCGGACGCGTACGTGGACTGGCTCTCCATGGCGCCCGAGGGCAAGGTGCCGGTGCGCACCGGCACGGCCGACGACCCCGCCGAGTACACCGACGCGTGGTCCGGCCTGCAGATCGGCGTCGACCAGCGGGTCACCTTCTCGGACGTGTGGCCCACCGAGGTGACGGACACGCTCGCCGCCGCCCCCGAGTCGGCGAACCGCTGGGCGCTCCCGCAGGGGCAGGGCGCCGTGCTCGGCCCGCTCACGAGCGAGCTGCCGCTCGCGAAGGCGGCCGCCGACCTGGGCTCGGGCAGCACCGACGCCGCCGGGGCGCAGTCAGCGATGCAGGAGGCCGTGTCGGAGATCGTGGGCCGCGACTAGCGCGTCGGCGGGGCATCGGCCCCGTGGCCGGGGGAAGGAGGGGTGGCGTGGGGTCCAGGCTGCGCGGGTACGAGAACCGCGACGGGATCGCGCTCGTCGTACCGGTGACGCTGGTCGTGGCCGCGATCATCGTGCTGCCGATCGTGTGGACCGTGGTGCTGTCGTTCCAGGACGCGCGGTACGTCGACGTGGCGCGCAACGGCCTGTTCAACGAGCTCACGCTCGAGAACTACGCCGACGTGCTCACCTCGGAGGCGTTCTGGCGGTCGCTGCTCACCACCGTCCAGTACTCCGTGGCCACGACCGTGGGCTCCATCGCGGTCGGGCTGGTCGCGGCGCTCGCGTTCCGCGACCGGTTCCGCTTCCGGGCGCCGCTCCGGGCCGTCATGCTGCTGCCGTACGTGGCGCCCGTCGTGGCCACCACGTTCGTCTGGCAGGTGGCGCTGAACCCGCAGTACGGCGTGGTCAACGCCTTCGGCACCCGGGTGCTCGGGTGGGAGCACCCGGTCAACTTCCTGTCGTCGGCGCCCACGGCGCTGCTCACGGTCATCGTCTACGACATCTGGCGGTACTTCCCGTTCGCCTTCATGTTCCTCGGGGCGGCCCTGACGGGCCTCAGCCGCGAGATCGAGGAGGCCGCGGTGGTCGACGGCGCCACACCGCTGCAGAAGTTCTGGTTCGTGGTGCTGCCCCAGCTGCTGCCCACGGTGGCGCTGCTCGTGCTGTTCCGCATGGTCATGGCCTTCAACGAGTTCGACGACGTGTACCTGCTCACCGGCGGTGCCGCGGGGACGCAGGTGGCGTCGGTGCGGGTGTTCGAGCAGCTCACCGGGTCGAGCGACATCGGCGGCGCGAGTGCGACCGCCGCGGTCATGGCCGTGTTCCTGGGGGTCGCGCTCGCGATCTACCTGCGGCTCACGACGCGGCAGAGGGAGACGCCATGAGCGCGGTCACCGTGCAGTCCGGCGTGCTGCGGGTGCTGCGCGTCGTGGTCGTCGTAGGGCTCGTGCTGGCCACCGTGGTGCCGTTCGTCTACATGCTGTCGCTGAGCTTCGTGCGCATCGACGACCTGCTGCGCGACCCGCTGCGCGTGCTGCCCGCCCTCGACCGCCTCACCACCGAGACCTACCGCGAGGTGCTGGCCTCGGAGCAGGACGGCGGGTACGGGTTCGCGCGGTTCATGCGCAACTCGGCGTTCGTGGCCGTCGCGGCGTCGGCGCTGACCGTCGTGCTCGTGGTGCCGGCGTCGTACGCGCTGACCCGCCTGCGGTTCGCGGGGCGCAGGCAGGTCTCGTGGCTGTTCCTCGCCGTCTACCTGTTCCCGACGATCATCATCGCCGTGCCCGTCTTCGTCGGGTTCCAGGTGCTCGGCCTCGGGTCGTCACTGGTGGGGCTGGTGATCGCGTACGTGGCGCTGACGGTGCCCGTCTCGGTGCACATGCTGCGCAACTACCTCGCGGGCATCCCCGAGTCGATCGACGAGGCGGCGGTGATCGACGGCGCCTCCCGCCTGCAGATCCTGACCCGCATCACCGTGCCGCTCGCGATGCCCACGATCATGTCCACGGCGCTGTACTCGTTCATGATCGCGTGGAACGAGTTCCTGTTCGCGCTCCTCTTCCTGTCCGCCAAGCAGGACCTGTGGACCGTCTCGCTCGGCCTCACCCGCCTCGCCGACGGGCAGGAGGTGTCCAAGACCGTCCTCATGGCGGGCAGCGTGCTCCTGACCGTGCCGATCGTGATTCTGTACGGGGTGGCCGAGCGCGCCCTCACCGAGGGCCTGACCGCGGGGGCGGACAAGGGCTGAGCGGCACGCACCGAGCAAGGAACCGAGGAAGAACGTGGCAGCAGGCGCGGGCGAGATCCTGCAGCTCATCAGGAGCGGACGCGCGACCACGCGCACCGCGGTGCTCGACGCGACGGGCCTGTCCCGCGTCACGGTCGCCCAGCGGATCGACGCCCTCCTGGCCGCGGGCATCATCCGCGCCGCGGGCGACGCCGGAGCCACCGGCGGCCGGCGCGCCGAACGCCTCGTGTTCGACCCGGAGGACTCGCTGGTGCTCGTCGCGGCGCTGGAGCCGGCGGAACCGAGCACCCGGTCGCCGGACGGCGGTGCACCGCCGGCGGGCCCCGACGCAGCGGCGCTCGCCGTCGTCGACCCGCACGGCACCCTCCTGGCCCGCGCCGCACTGCCCGTGGACCTGTCCGCGGGTCCGGCGGTCGTGGTGCCGCAGGTGCTCGACGGGTTCGACGCCCTCCTGGCCGACGCCGGGATCGAGCAGTCCGCCGTCGGCGGTGTCGCGCTGTCGGTGCCGGGTCCCGTCGACCCGCACGACCACCGACTGTCCGACCCGCCCGTCCTGCCCGGCTGGGGCGGCTGGCCCGTGGTCGAGGCGGTGCGGACCCGGTTCGACGTGCCCGTGCACCTCGAGAACGACGCCGATGCCACGGCATACGGCGAGTACACCGAGCTGGCCGGCCGGCACCAGGAGCGCCCGCAGCCGTTCGTGCTGGTCAAGGCGTCGAACTTCCTCGGCGCGGGGCTCGTCCTCGACGGCCGCATCTACCGGGGCACGGACGGCGGGGCGGGCGACATCGGGCACGTCGACGTCGGGGGCGACGCGGTCTGCCGGTGCGGGCGCCGCGGCTGCCTCGCGGCGGAGGCCGGTGGCGCGGCTCTGCTGCGCCGTCTCGGGAAGGCGGGGGTTGACGTCGGGTCGCTCGCCGAGCTGTGCGCGCTCGCGGAACGCGGCGACCCGCGGGTGACGGCGGAGCTGGACCGTGCGGCCGCGCTGACCGGTCGCGTCCTGGCGGTGCTGGTGGGCGTGCTCAACCCGGCCGACCTGGTGGTGACCGGAGAGCTCGCGGTGCCCACGGTCATGGCGGGGGTCCGGGCCGGCGTCTACGCGGGGGCGCAGCCCCGGGCGACGGCGCGGCTGCGGATCCGGCCGGCGGTCCTGGGGCCGGACGCCGTGCTGGTCGGGCTGGCGCGCGTCGCCGTCGACGACCGGTTCTCGGCCCCGGCCGTGGACGCGCGCCTGGGCTGACCGGGACGTGGCCGCCCCTGACCAGGGCGCGGGTGATCTTTGGGCGTTTTACTGAGTTGTAATCAGTAAAGACGTCCGCCGTGGCGTTCTCGCGGGTACCTTCGGCCCAGACGCCCGCGATGTCGGGCTTCGTGCCCGCCGACGGCGGCGGGCCCGGCGGCCAGGGGGACGCCGGTCGGACAACGTCCGCGGGCGATGACGCACGCGGGGCGAGAGGTGGACGATGACGCAGCTTCATGCATCCCGAGCACCAGGGCCTGGACCGACGATCTTGACGGCGGTGGGAATCGCCACGCTCCTCATCGGTGCCATCGTGGCCACGGCCGTGATGCTCCTGTTCCAGGGCAGCGTCGCCAACGGCGCGGTCCAGCTGGCCGACGGCGCGGGCGAGCTCAACGACGGTGTCCAGAACCGGCTGGTCTCGGGCGTCGGTGAGCTCAGCGCGGGCGCCACGGAGCTCAACTCCGGTGTGCAGGACGAGGTGGTACCGGGTGTCGAGCGGCTTGCCGAGGGCGCCGGAAAGCTGGACTCCGGCGCGTCGGACCTGCGCGAGGGCGTGGTCAAGCTGCACGACGGCTCCAAGAAGATCGCCGACGGCACCGCCGAGACGGCGTCCGACGTGGCCGACCTGGCGGACGCGTCCCTGCTGCTGACCGCGGGCTCGACGCAGCTCAACGACGGCCTGGGCACGCTCAACACCGCGGCCCCGGCGCTCGCCGAGGGCGCGACGCGCCTCGCGGACGGATCGATGCTGGTCGCCGCGGGCGTGGTCACGGTCAGCGACGGCGTGACGCCGCTGGACGCCGGCGCGAAGAAGCTGGCCTCCGGGTCGGCGCTGGTGCAGGCCGGTGTGGTGAAGGTGCGGGACGGCGTGACGCCGCTGGACGCGGGTGCGAAGAAGCTGGCCGCTGGGTCCGGCGAGGTCTACGCCGGCGTCGCGCGGGTCAGTGACGGCGTGATGCCGATCGACGCCGGTGCGCGGCAGCTGGCCGAGGGTTCGCGGACCCTGGCGGCCGGCACGGGCCAGGTCCACGCCGCGGCCACGCAGCTCGCCGACGGGTCCAGCCAGGTGCTGGCCGGGAGCCAGGAGCTCAACGGCGGCCTGTCGCAGCTCGCTGCCAACAACGGGACGATTCTCGACGGCACCGAGGCGGTGCAGGCCGGCGCGAACGACGTGGCGGCAGGTGCTGCGACTCTCGACGCGGGCGCGGACCAGATCGCCGGCGGTCTCGCACAGCTGCGTTCCGGCATGCCCGCACTGGTGGACGGTGCCGCCGCGGCGGCGACGGGGGCGCAGCAGGTTGCCGACGGCGCAGCTCCGGTGGCGGCGGGCGCGGGCCAGGCCCGGGACGGTGCCGGCCAGCTCGCCTCGAGCATCGGTGGTCTGGTCGGGGGTGCCAACCAGGTCAAGGACGGCAACCAGGCGCTCCAGCAGCAGCTCACCGCGCTGGCAGGCGCCACCGACGACCCGACGCTCAAGGCTCAGCTCCACGGGCTCGCCGGGGCCTCCGGGGAGCTCGCCGCGGGTGCCGGGCAGGTGGCTGCGGGGGCGTCCCAGGCCCAGGCTGGTGCGGCCGGCCTTCGCGACAAGCTCGGCGAGCTCGAGACGGGCGCGCAGGCCGTGTCGGCCGGGGCGCAGCAGGTCGCCGGGGGCACCGCGCAGGTGTCCGGCGGCGTCAAGCAGGTCGCGGACGGGATCGCGCCGCTCGAGGCCGGTGCGCGTGACCTCGCCGCAGGCTCCGAGCAGCTCAAGGTCGGCAGTGCCACGCTGAAGGCCGGCGTCGGACAGCTCGCCCCGGGCATCCGCCAGTACGTCGGCGGCGTCGGTAGCGCGTATGCCGGGAGCAACGCACTTCTTGCGGGCACCCAGCAGGTCGCCGGCGGCACCGCGCAGCTGGCGCAGAGCACCCCGACCCTGGTCGCGGGCGCGGCCCAGGTCGCCGGCGGTAACGCCGAGCTGGCGGCGGGCACGGGCGAGCTCAAGGCGGGTCTGCCGCGGCTGCTCGCCGGCGCGTCCCAGGTGGCCGGCGGCAACGCCGACCTGGCCGCGGGGACCGGTCAGCTCAAGGGCCGGCTGCCGGAGCTCGTCTCGGGCGCCTCCCAGGTGGCCGGCGGCAACGCGGACCTGGCTGCCGGTACCGGCAAGCTCAGGGGCGGCCTCCCGGCCCTGCTCGCGGGCGCCACGCAGGTGGCCGACGGCAACGTCGAGCTCGCTGCGCAGACACCGGCCCTCGTGTCCGGCGTCGGCCGGCTCTACGACGGTTCCGGGCGCCTCGTCGACGGCATCGTCGAGGTGCGCGACCGGGTGGTCCCGAAGGTCGAGAAGTCGCAGCGCCTGGCCGACGGCTCGGTGACCCTCCGCGACGGGCTGGGGGACGCCCGCAAGGGCACCCGCACCCTGGTGGACGGCACCGGCGCGCTCGACGACGGCACGCAGACCCTCGCCGCGGGCGCCGTGGACCTCGCCGACGGCACCCAGCGGCTCGCCGACGGCTCCTCCGAGCTGGCCTCCGGCACCACGGAGCTGGCCTCGGGTTCCGAGCGGCTCTCGGCGGGCACGGGACGGCTGCAGAGCGAGGTCGACGACGCCGTCGTCGGCCCGATCGGCATCGGCGTGATCCTCGCGGCCGCGCTGGGTGTGCTGCTCGCCGTGGCCGGCCTGATCCTGCTGGGCCGCCGCCGGGCCTGACCGGGCACGACCCGTCATACCCGGTCGCCGGGCCGGAGCACCCGCTCCGGCCCGGCGACCGTCGTCTACAGCTCGTCGAGCATCTGGTCGAGGCGGTCGATCTCCGCCATCTGGTCGGCGGCGATGTTGTTCGCCAGCTCGAGCACCCGCTCCTGGCTGCCCGCGGCCGCGACCTCCTTGCACATGGCGAGGGCCCCCTCGTGGTGCTTGATCATGCCCTCGAGGTACAGCCGGTCGAACTCCTGCCCCGACGCGTCCTCCAGGGCCGCCATCTCGACGTCGGTCAGCATCCCGGGCATGTCGGCGGCGTCGTGACCGTGCTCCGGGGCACGCGGACCGGAGCCGTCGCCGCCCTCGGCGGTCAGCGGCACGGGGTAGTCGTTCTCCTCCAGCCAGCTCGTCATGAGGTCGATCTCGCTGGCCTGCACCACGTCGATGCGGTTCGCGAACGTCTTGAGCTGCTCCGACGCCGCCCGCTCCGGTGCGAGCACCGACATCTCGATGGCCTGGTCGTGGTGCCAGATCATGTCGGAGAGGAACTCGGCGTCAGCCCGCGAGAACGGCGCCTGCTCCGGCGCGCCCTCGTAGTCCTCGGGCGCGACGGTCTTCGCCGGCTCCCCCGGCTTGCCGGGCTGCACCACCACGGAGCTCGGGGTCGAGACCGTCTCCGGCTCCTCGTCCGGGCTGCACGCGGACAGAGCGAGCGTCGGCACCAGCACGACCAGCCCGATCGCGGCCGTCCGGGCGCGCATCCGGCGTCCGGCACCTGTCAGCATTCCCACGGCGATCCTCTCTGCGGGCTCACGGTCGCGTCATCGGCAGGTCATCGGCACTGCGGCCGCGGACCATCGGATGGCGTCACCCGCCGGAATCTACCAACCCCTTCCGGCACCGGCGATGCCCTGTCCGCGCCGCTAGGTGGTGATTTGTCACCACCATGTTAAAGATCGAGAAACTCCTGGTCCTGAGAGGTCCCTGTGAGCAACACTGCCCTCAACCGATCTAGGAGGTGTGACGCCCGTGCGTCGTCCAACCTTTACCCGATCTCGAGCGCGGGGCGCCGCAGGTGTCGCCCTGACCGCGATCTTCGCCGCTGCGGCGGTGGCGCTCGCGGGGCCCTCCGCGATGGCCTCCGTCGCGGACCCGGACGTCCCGCCGGGCGAGACCGCGTCCTACAACATGACCCACCTCAGCAACCAGCCGAAGAACGGCGCGCTGCAGGGGACCGGCTCGGACATCGCCTTCCAGGGCAAGTACGCCTACGCCGGCAACTACGACGGCTTCACCGTCTACGACCTGACGAACAAGGCGAACCCGAAGCAGGTCGTCCAGGTCTACTGCCCGGGCTCGCAGAACGACGTCTCGGTCTACAAGAACATCCTGGTGCTCTCCACCGACTCGTCCCGCAGCGACGACTCGTGCGCCTCGACGTCGCTCCCGGCGACCGAGAAGAGCGCGTGGGAGGGCATCAAGATCTGGGACATCTCGAACCCGCTCTCGCCGCGGTACGTGAAGTCCATCGAGACCGAGTGCGGCTCGCACACCCACTCGCTCGCACCGTCGAAGAACGGCCGGGACCTCTATGCCTACGTGTCGTCCTACTCGCCCAACGCGACGTTCCCGGACTGCCAGCCGCCGCACGACTTCATCTCGATCGTGAAGATCCCGGTGAAGCACCCGACGCAGGCGAAGCTCGTCGCCACGCCGAACCTCTTCCCGGACGGCGGCTACGAGGGCGACCCGGACCGCAGCGCCTCGACCACGAGCGGCTGCCACGACATCACCACCTACGCCAAGTACGACCTGGCGGCCGGCGCGTGCATGGGTGACGGCATCCTCATGGACATCAAGAACCGTGAGCGTCCGCGCGTGATCAGCCAGGTGCGGGACACGGAGAACTTCGCGTTCTGGCACTCGGCCACGTTCAACAACGACGCCACCAAGGTCGTCTTCACCGATGAGCTCGGTGGCGGCGGTCTCGCGACCTGCACCGGCGAGTTCGCGCCGGAGCTGGGCGCCAACGGCATCTACGACATCAAGAAGGGCCGGCACGGGACGACGGAGCTGAAGTTCCAGTCGTACTACAAGATCCCGCGCATCAACACCGAGAACGAGAACTGCGTGGCCCACAACGGCTCGCTGATCCCGGTCAAGGGCAAGGACCTCATGGTCCAGTCGTGGTACCAGGGCGGCGTCTCGGTGTTCGACTTCACCGACTCGAAGCGCCCGCGCGAGGTCGCCTGGTTCGACCGCGGCGAGGGCGTGAGCAGCGGCGGCACCTGGTCGACGTACTACTACAACGGCTACGCCTACTCGAACGACCTCGGCATCGGTTTCGACACGTACGACATCGACGACCGGATCGACGGCAAGGCCGAGCGGGTCAAGCTCACGTCGCTCAACCCGCAGATGCAGGAGCGGTTCTGACGGACGCCGGCTGACCGACGCCACGTCGACGAGGCCCACCGGTGCACCCCGCACCGGTGGGCCTCGCCCGTCCGCCGTCGTCCCTCCTCTTCGAGACCGAGGTTGCTTCGCTCTGAGCGGCCGCAAAGCGAAGCAACCTCGGTCTCGAAGGTGGGCATGAGGGGTTTCCGTGATGGCGCGGACGGCGCTTCGTGTGGGAACCTCCCGGACATGACGCGCCAGCACTCGACGACCGAGGAGACCACCCCGCCGTCGGGCGACACGGCCGGCGAGGCGGCGCCGCCGTCCGCCTACGGCCTGGGACGGCGGCTGCGGATCATGGGCGCCGTCCTCGCGGGCGGCCTGGCCGTGACGCTCGCGCTGCTGCTGTGGCTCGGCGTGTTCGTGCCGGCCAAGCAGGAGGCCGCCGGGTACTCCGACGCGGACTCCTCCTACGCCGCGACCGCGATCGAGCACAACGCGCAGGCGGTGCAGCTCGCGGCGCTCGCGCCCGGACGGTCGGACGACGACGCCGTGCTCGCCCTGGCCGTCGAGGTGGGCGAGGCGTCGGCGGGCCGGGTCCGGCTGCTCGCCGACTGGCTGGAGGCGCGGGACATCCCGGTGCCGCCGTCAGGCCGCGAGGCGCTGGCGCTGGCCGAGAACGGGCTGGAGACCGAGCTGCCCGACGACGGCAGCGGCCCCCGCGCGGGCTCGACCGCGCACTCCCACGAGGGCGGCAACCACGGCATGCTCACCGACGAGCAGGTCAACGGGATCGCCGCCCTGACCGCCACGGACTTCGACATCGCCCTCCTCGCCGCGCTCGTCGAGCACCACTACGGCGGGCTGCAGCCGGCCGACGAGGAGATCGAGAACGGCAAGGACGCCGAGGCCATGGCGCTGGCGCAGGCCGAGGCCGACGCCATCCGCGTCGAGGTCGAGGACGTCCGCGACCTGCTCGCCTCGGTGGGCGGGCCGGGTTCCACGAACGACCAGACGAGCTGAGACAGGCCTACGGCGCCGTCACGAAGATGTCGAACAGCTCGGGGTGGTGCCCGTGCACCAGCACGCCGAACACCACGGCGTCGAACAGCAGGTGCACGGCCACCACGTAGCTGAGCGACTTGAACTTCGCGAAGATCCAGCCCTGGACCAGGGCGAACGGCACGGTCAGCAGCGGGCCCCACTCGCGGTAGCCGAGCTCCCAGAGGAACGACACGAAGATGATCGACTGCAGCACGTTGGCCTGCCACACCGGGAAGTGCGTGCAGTACAGGGCGAACACCACGCAGATGAAGAACAGCTCGTCCCAGATGCCCACGGCGTTCACGCCCACGAACAGGCGCCAGATGTCCTGCGACCCCTCCAGGTCGGGCCAGTTCAGGTAGGCGCCCGACCCTAGGAAGTAGAACGGCAGCACCAGGTAGCCCACCGCGACCACGACGACCAGGTAGGTCCACTGCCCACGGCCCCAGCGGCGTCCGGTCGCCACGGGGAACCGGATGGTGTCCTGCTTCAGCACGAACCGCGACAGCGCCCACGGCACGAGCACGGCCCCGCCGAGCGCGAGCGTGAACCGCAGCATCCCGGCGTCCGACAGGTCGGCCTCGAGGGAGATCAGCGAGATGATCCCCATGCCCACACCGACCAGCGCCAGGTCGCGCCCGAGCGCGCGGTCGGCCCAGAGCCCCAGCACGATGCCCAGCACGAGCGGCAGGTAGGCGAGCGGCCGGATGTGGACGGCGAACAGCAGGATCGCCGACGCCGAGACGAGGAACGCGGCCGTGAGCCGTGCCGGGCCGATCAGCGGGTCGGGCAGAGTGAGGGTCACGGGGAGAGGTTCCCACATGTGTCAGACCCCCAGGTCACGGGAGCGACCTGTACGTCTGACACGTCGGGACTGGTCTGGGGTGAACCTGGCCAACTAGGGTCAGTGCACGGTAACGAATTAACCCCCCAGGACCCCGGCCCCGGCGGGGCCGGCATCACGGCAAGGAGGCCGCTGTGCGCTCACCCGAGCACGTCGAGCTGGTCCGGAACGACCCGGACCTCCCCCCGGTCGCGGTCATCGACCGCAGACCGATGACCACCGGCAAGAAGCTGATCTTCGCCGCGATCGGGCTCGTCGCCGCGATCGCGTGGGCGCTCGTCGCCTTCGTGCGCGGCGAGTCGGTCAACGGCGCGTACTTCGTCGTCGCCGCCGTCGGCACGTACGTCATCGCCTACCGCTTCTACGCCCGGCTCATCGAGTACAAGGTGGTGCGCCCCCGGGACGACCGGGCCACGCCCGCCGAGGAGCACGAGAACGGCCGGGACTTCGCGCCCACGGACCGGCGCGTGCTGTTCGGGCACCACTTCGCCGCCATCGCGGGCGCCGGCCCGCTCGTCGGGCCGGTGCTGGCCGCCCAGATGGGCTACCTGCCCGGCACCCTGTGGATCATCATCGGCGCCGTGCTGGCCGGTTGCGTGCAGGACTACCTCGTCCTGTGGCTCTCGACCCGCCGCCGCGGCCGCTCGCTCGGCCAGATGATCCGCGACGAGATGGGCACGATCGGCGGCGCGGCCGGCCTGATCGGCGTCTTCGTCATCATGATCATCATCCTCGCGGTGCTCGCCCTCGTGGTGGTCAACGCCCTCGCCGAGTCGCCGTGGGGCGTGTTCTCCGTGGGCATGACCATCCCGATCGCGCTGTTCATGGGCGTCTACCTGCGGTACCTGCGGCCCGGCCGGGTGTCCGAGGTGTCGGTGATCGGCGTGGTGCTGCTGGTGCTCGCCATCGTGGCGGGCGGCTGGGTCGCCGACACCCCCTGGGGCGCCGAGACGTTCACCCTCGAACCCGTGACGGTCGCGTGGCTGATCGTGGGCTACGGCTTCCTCGCGTCCGTGCTGCCCGTGTGGCTGCTGCTCGCCCCGCGCGACTACCTCTCCACGTTCATGAAGGTCGGCACCATCGTGCTGCTCGCCGTGGGCGTGATCATCGCGCAGCCGGCGGTGCAGGCGCCCGCCGTGTCGAGCTTCGCGATCGAGGGCAACGGCCCCGCGTTCGCCGGGTCGCTGTTCCCGTTCCTGTTCATCACCATCGCGTGCGGCGCGCTGTCCGGGTTCCACGCCCTCATCTCGAGCGGCACGAGCCCCAAGCTGGTGCAGAAGGAGAGCCAGCTGCGCCTCATCGGCTACGGCGGCATGCTCACCGAGTCGTTCGTCGCGATCATGGCGCTGGTCACCGCCATCTCCATCGACCAGCACCTGTACTTCACGATGAACGCCCCCGGGACGCTCACCGGCGGGGAGCCCGGCTCCGCGGCCGACTACGTGAACGGCCTCGGGCTGGCAGGCCCGCCGGTCACGGGCGAGGAGATCCAGGCCGCCGCCGACAGCGTCGGCGAGGAGTCGATCATCTCCCGCACCGGCGGTGCGCCGACGCTCGCGTTCGGCATGTCGCAGATCCTCGGCTCGTTCCTGGGCGGCGCGAGCCTGCAGGCGTTCTGGTACCACTTCGCGATCATGTTCGAGGCGCTGTTCATCCTCACCACGGTCGACGCCGGTACCCGCGTGGCCCGCTTCATGCTGTCCGACACCCTGGGCAACCTGGGCGGCCCGCTCAAGAAGTTCCGCGACCCGTCCTGGCGCGTGGGCGCGTGGATCTGCTCGGTGGTCGTCTGCGGCCTGTGGGGCGCCATCCTGCTTATGGGCGTCACCGACCCGCTGGGCGGCATCAACACGCTGTTCCCGCTGTTCGGCATCGCCAACCAGCTGCTCGCCGCCATGGCGCTCGCGCTGGTCACCGTCGTCGTGGTGAAGAAGGGCTACCTCAGGTGGGCCTGGATCCCCGCGGTACCGCTGCTGTGGGACCTCGCGGTGACCATGACGGCGTCGTTCCAGAAGATCTTCTCGCCCGAGCCGAGCCTGGGGTACTGGGCGCAGCACAACGCGTTCCGCGAGGCGCGGGCCGCGGGCGAGACGTCGTTCGGGACGGCGGCCGACCCGGCCGCGATGGACGCCGTCATCCGCAACACGTTCCTCCAGGGCACCCTGTCGATCGTGTTCGCGCTGCTGGTGCTGATCGTCGCCCTCGTGGCGCTGTGGGTGTGCGTCAAGGCCGTCCGGGCGGGCGGGCTGCCCACCACGGAGGAGCCGGACACGAAGTCGGCGACGTTCGCGCCGTCGGGCCTCGTGTCCACCGACGTGGAGAAGGAGGTGGCGGCCCAGTGGGCCACCTACTACGACGAGAACCCGGACCAGCTCCGCACCGGGACGCACGCGTGAGCACGCTCCGCCGGGGCTGGCGCGCGCTGGCCTGGTACGTCACCGGCGTGCTGGGCGAGAGCGACTACGAGCGGTACGTGGCGCACCTGCGCCGCGTGCACCCGGGCGCCTCGGTGCCCACGGTGCGGGAGTACTGGCGGGACCGTTACGCGTCCCAGGACGCGGATCCGGGCGCCCGCTGCTGCTGAACCGCGCACATGTGCCGGACCCTCAGGTCACCCCGGTGGCCTGAGGGTCCGACACGTCGTGGGGTCAGGTGAGGTGGTCGTTGGCGCCGCTGGTCCAGGCCGCGTGGCGTTCCGCCGAGCGCTGGACGATGGCCCGGGCGTCGACGGGGATCACGCCGCGGAAGTTGTTGTAGAGGCGGTCGAACTCGAACCGGGAGACGTGGTCGGCGATGCGCTGGACCACGGCTCCGGACAGGGGGATGCGGTTGGGGTAGGAGCGCATGAAGGAGACCGAGGTGCGGTCGGGGTTGGCGAAGATGGTGTCGCCCGAGAGCAGGACGCCGCGGCCTTGGGCGCCGGCGGCCCAGTGGGCCACGGTGGAGCCGGGGAAGTGTCCGCCGGGCTGGGTCAGGGTGATGCCGGGCAGGATCTGGAGGTCGGTCTTCCAGGTCTGGACGGCGGGGTCGGTGCGGGCCAGCCAGTCGGCGTCGTCCTGGGCGACCAGGATCGGTACGCCGCCCAGGCGGCGGCTCCATTCGACC
>NZ_JAMTCS010000019.1 GCF_024171955.1 Promicromonospora thailandica
AGCAGATCTGCCCACCCGCATCAGCCAGGGTCCGCAACGCGTCCAGGACCTGGTCCCAGACCCCGTCGCGCTGGTAGCGGCGGAACACCCGGTACAGGCTCGACCACGGCCCGTACCGGTCGTGCACGTCCCGCCACGGGCACCCCACGCGGGTCCGGTACCGGATCCCGTCGATCTGCCGGCGCAGGAACCGTGCGGGGCGCCCGCACGCGGCGACCGGCAGCAACGGCTCGACCACCGCCCACGCCTCATCACTCAGATCATGCCGCCCCGCAACATCCACCACGACCCCGCAGCATGCCGAAACCCCAGGTCAGACGCCACTTCTGAAACAGGCCCTAGGGCCACGGCTACCCAGCTGACGGGATCACCACCGCCAGAGCTTCACGGACCTCGTCGAGGTCAAGCCGTATCAGCCGACCGACTCGGTAACCACGCACGGTGCCGTCGGCGATACGACGCCGCACGGTCTTGGTAGAGATGCCAAGCGTCTCTGCGGCGACTGTCAGGCTGACCATGTTTCCCTTCGGGCTTCGCCCGGCCATGCTTGATGGCGAGGGACGTGGGCTGTTTCTTCCGGCATGCGGTTTCATGATGCTTCTCCATCATCAGACGAACCTGTCAGATCACAGGTGTCCGATGCTGTCCGCGGGCGGCTCCGATCGATCGGTGCGGCGCTCGTCAGGCCCCAGCAAGGCTGGGTTCCGTCGCAGACGCCGTTCTGCCAGTTCGTCCTTCCGTGCCTCCGCAGACATGCGCTCGGCGATCATCCGGTCACGTTCCGCGGCAGCGTGCTGATAGTCCATCGCTACGCGCGGTTCTGAGTGGCCGGCGCGGTACATCAGCTCGGCAGTCGTCGCTCCCGCCCGTGCGGCAAGAGTGAGGCTCGTGTGCCGAAGGTCGTGGGTCTTCACGCCCGGCAAGCCCGCCTTGTTGCGTGCTCTGATCCAGTTGTCGCGCCACGTCCCCTCCGGTAGGACACCGCCCTTCTGGCCCGGGAAGACCAGGCCGTCCCGTCCAGACTGGGCGAAGCGATCGATGTGCGCGGCAAGTATCGGCACCAGGTCTTCCGCGATCGCGATGGTCCGATACCCAGCGTCCGACTTCACCGGGCCGACCACTGCATTGATGCCCTTGCCGCCCTGCGAGACGTTCTGCTCCACGCTGACCGAAGCATTCCGCGGATCTCGTAGGTCGACGTCGCACCGGCGGAGCGCTCGGGCCTCGCCGATGCGCATGCCGGTCCAGTTGAGCAGATCTGCCAGTGCACGCAGGTTCTCGGGGAGCGCCTCAGCCAGTGCCCGCACTTCGCCGGGGGTCAGAATCACCCGGCGACGCCGCTTGTAGCGGCCGGCTCCGACGACACGCGCCGGCGAGATCCCGATGAGGCCAGCCTCGACTGCTCCCTTGAAGACACCGGAGAGGAACTTGTAGACCTGGGCGGCTTCACCTGCCCCGGTCCGATCCGCGCGCTCGGCCTTCTTCGCTCGCGCTCGCGCCTCGGCCTTCAGCTTGGTGTGCCACACCGTGACGTCCGTGACCGTGATCTCGTCGACGTACTTCTTGCCGATCGTGGGCTCGATGTAGACGCGGAGGTTTCGGGTGTAGTTGCGGTACGTCGACGGCGCGAGCGTGCGCGACTCGATGTACTCCCGCGCCCACTCGCTCAGCGTCAATCGGCCTACCACGGAACCGCGCGACTTCGGTGGACTCCACTCGTCGCGATCGATGAGCCGCTTCTCTTCGACGAGCCAGGCTTCTGCGGCGAGCTTGTCCCCGAAGGAACGCGGGTGCGTCTGACCATCTGGCCCGAGGTACCGCGCGCGGTAGCCCGAGACCTTCTTGGTCCGTGTGTTGCGGCGAGTCTCGATGTTGCCGAACGCCCGGTGACCTGACTTACCTGCCATGGAGACCGACCCCCTCACAGAGCGAGGTGGGCAACGGGCGCCAGCAGCCGTGGGCATTAGGTGGGCATTCGAATGCCCACAGGAGTCCAGAAGTGTCTACTGCTGTCCAGGAGGGGAGGAAGCGTCGACCCAGGTCAGGCTGCATTTCTGCAGCGAGTGGGCCCGGAGGGATTCGAACCCCCGACATCCACGGTGTAAACGTGGCGCTCTAACCAGCTGAGCTACGAGCCCCGGCAGCGGTCCACAATACCTGGCCCGCGCCGCACATCGTCCCTGTTTTCGGGTCCGCCCCGGATCAGATCTCGGCGAGCGCGCGCCGGTACTCGTCCAGGTCCCTCGCCTGCCCGCGGGGGTTCACCACGCTCCAGCGCACGATGCCGTCGCCGTCGATCAGGAACGAGCCGCGCAGGGCGATGCCCGAGCCCTCGTCGAAGACCCCGTAGTCGCGCGCGACGGCGCCGTGGGGCCAGAAGTCCGAGAGCAGGTCGAACTGGTAGCCCTCCGCGGCCTGCCACGCCTTGAGCGTGAACACCGCGTCTGTGGAGATGACGAGCAGCCGCACCCCGGCGGTCTCGAAGTCCTCGATGTTGTCGCGCAGCTCGCAGAGCTCGCCGGTGCACGTGCCCGAGAACGCGAACGGCACGAAGACGACGAGCACCGGCGCCCCGCGCAGGTCCGACAGGGTGGTCGGGGTGCCGTGCGTGTCCGGGAGCGTGAAGTCGGGCGCGGGGTCACCCGGCGACGGCACGGTCACTTGCCGCGGCCGCGGTAGCCCAGGCGCGTCGCCGACCAGTCCTCGGCGATGGCGAACGTGCTGGTGGTCTGCAGGCCGGCGGTCGTCGCGGCCTCCTGGATGTCGCCGTGGCCCACCTCTCCCGGGCGGCCCGGCTTGGGCGTGAGGATCCAGATCAGCCCGCCGTCGTCCAGCACGGTCAGGACGTCGACCAGTGCGTCGGTGAGGTCGCCGTCGTCCTCCCGCCACCAGAGGATGACGCCGTCGGTGACGTCGCCGTAGTCCTCGTCCTCCAGCTCACCACCGATGATCTCCTCGATGTCGGCCCGCAGGGCTTCGTCGACGTCGTCGCCCCAGCCGAACTCCTGCACCACCTGGCCGGCCTCGAAACCGAGGCGGCCCGCGCCCTGGGTGTCCGTGCTCACTTGGTTGATCGTCCCTCTCTCTGTCGCACCGGAAACCCGGCGCGTCACGTGTTCTGTCAGCCCCTCGTCGGGCTCTCCGTCGCCAAAGGTAGTGCACGCACCCCGGCCATGCCTCGCAACCTGGGCGCGTCGCGTCGTTTTGATCTCGCGATGAGTTGGCAACGGACAGGTCATGCACTGAGTCTCATCATTGCGATACCGCGTATCAATACTGGTGTGAACCTCTACGGACGTAACGCAGATCACGCACTCTTGACCGCCCTATGGTGTGAGCGCACGCTGAGAGGGGACAGAATGGCTCTGACCACCTGTGCGTGGGCGTGCACAGCCGCAACCCCAGCTGTGGTGACGCTGCCGCCGACGCGACGGGTTCTGACGAGGCGGCGGGGAGCGCGAACCGCGACCACGCCGCGCGACACACCGAGAGAGGTTGCTGGTGGCTTCGTTTGACGAGACCGGACCGCTGATCAACGGTCTGCTCAGCGCCGTACCCGACATCGACCCGGCCGAGACCGAGGAGTGGGTCGAGTCCTTCGACGGGCTGATCGACGAGAAGGGCGGACCCCGCGCCCGGTACGTCATGCTCAACCTGCTGCGCCGCGCGCGCGAGCGCAACGTGAGCATCCCCGCGTCGATGGCGACCCCGTACGTGAACACCATCGGTGTGCACGAGGAGCCGTACTTCCCGGGCGACGAGGCCATGGAGCGCCGCTACCGCTCGTGGATCCGCTGGAACGCGGCGGTCATGGTGACCCGCGCCCAGCGCGAGGGCCTGAGCGTCGGCGGGCACATCTCCTCCTACGCCTCCGTGGCCACGCTGTACGAGGTGGGCCTGAACCACTTCTTCCGGGGCAAGGACCACCCGGGCGGCGGCGACCAGATCTACTTCCAGGGCCACGCCTCCCCCGGCGTCTACGCGCGCGGGTACCTCGAGGGCCGCCTGAGCGCCGACCAGCTCGACGGCTTCCGCCAGGAGCTGTCCCACCCGGGCGGCGGCCTGCCGTCCTACCCGCACCCGCGCCTCATGCAGGACTTCTGGGAGTTCCCGACCGTGAGCATGGGCCTCGGCCCGGCGTCGGCGATCTACCAGGCCTGGACCAACCAGTACCTGCACAACCGCGGCATCAAGGACACCAGCCAGCAGGACGTCTGGGCGTTCCTCGGCGACGGCGAGATGGACGAGCCCGAGAGCCGCGGCATGCTGCAGCTCGCGGCGCAGCAGCAGCTCGACAACCTGACGTTCGTCGTCAACTGCAACCTGCAGCGTCTCGACGGCCCGGTGCGCGGCAACGGCAAGATCATCCAGGAGCTGGAGGCCCAGTTCAAGGGCGCCGGCTGGAACGTCATCAAGGTCGTCTGGGGCCGCGAGTGGGACGCCCTGCTCAACGCCGACAAGGACCGCGCCCTGGTCAACCTGATGAACGTCACGCCGGACGGCGACTACCAGACCTACCGCGCCGAGTCGGGCGCGTTCATCCGCGAGCACTTCTTCGGTCGCGACCCGCGCACCAAGGCGCTCGTCGAGAACATGACCGACGAGGACATCTGGAACATGAAGCGCGGCGGCCACGACTACCGCAAGCTCTACGCGGCCTACTCGGCGGCGCGGGCGCACACGGGCCAGCCGACCGTCATCCTGGCGCACACCGTCAAGGGCTACGGCCTGGGCGCGGGCTTCGCGGGCCGCAACGCGACCCACCAGATGAAGAAGCTCAAGGGCGACGACCTCAAGACGCTGCGCGACTCGCTGCACATCCCGATCTCCGACGAGGAGCTCGAGAAGGACCCGTACCTGCCGCCGTACTACCACCCGGGCGCCGACGCGCCGGAGATCCAGTACATGCTGGAGCGCCGCCGTCAGCTCGGCGGGTTCGTGCCGGAGCGCCGCACGAAGGCGCGGACGACGCTCACGCTGCCCGAGGACAAGTCCTACGAGCTGCTGAAGAAGGGTTCCGGCACGCAGCAGGTCGCCTCGACCATGGCGTTCGTCCGCCTGCTCAAGGACCTGTTCAAGGCCAAGGACTTCGGTCACCGCATCGTGCCGATCATCCCGGACGAGGCCCGCACGTTCGGCCTCGACTCCATCTTCCCGAGCGCCAAGATCTTCAACACGCTCGGCCAGAACTACCTCGCCGTGGACCGCGAGCTCATGCTGAGCTACAAGGAGTCCGAGTCCGGCCAGATCATGCACACCGGCATCAACGAGGCCGGTTCCGCCGCCGCCTTCCAGGCGGTGGGCACGGCGTACGCCACGCACGGCGAGCCGATGATCCCGGTCTACATCTTCTACTCGATGTTCGGCTTCCAGCGCACGGGCGACCAGTTCTGGGCCGCCGGCGACCAGATGACGCGCGGCTTCATCATCGGCGCCACCGCCGGCCGCACCACGCTGACCGGTGAGGGCCTGCAGCACGCCGACGGGCACTCGCCGCTCATCGCGGGGACGAACACCGCCGTCGTGCAGTACGACCCGGCGTACGGCTACGAGATCCGGCACATCGTGCGCGACGGCATCGAGCGCATGTACGGCGACGGCTCCGACGGCCGCGACCAGGACGTCATGTACTACCTCACGGTGTACAACGAGCCGATGGTCCAGCCGGCCGAGCCGGAGGACGTCGACGTCGAGGGCATCAAGCGCGGCCTCCACCGCATCTCGGTGTCCGACGCGGACGGCCCCAAGGCCCAGCTCCTCGCCTCCGGCGTGGGCGTGCCGTGGGCGCTCGAGGCGCAGCAGCTCCTCAAGGAGGACTGGGGCGTCTCGGCCGACGTGTGGTCGGTGACGAGCTGGAACGAGCTGCGCCGCGACGCGCTGGCCTCCGAGCACGACGCGCTCGTGGACCCGGCGGCGCCCGTGCGCACCCCGTACGTCACGGAGAAGCTGTCCGGCGCGCAGGGCCCGTTCGTCGCCACCAGCGACTACGACCACCTGGTGCCCGACCAGATCCGCGCGTGGGTGCCCGGCGACTACGCGGTGCTCGGTGCGGACGGCTTCGGCTTCTCCGACACCCGCGCCGCCGCGCGCCGGCACTTCCTCATCGACGGCCCGTCGATGGTGGTCAAGACCCTGCAGTCGCTCGCGCGGCGCGGCGAGGTCCCGGCCGACGTCGTGGCCAAGGCCGTGGAGAAGTACCGCCTCCTGGACGTCAACGCCGGCACGTCGGGCGTGGCGGGCGGCGACAGCTAGTCCCTGCCCGACCAATCCCGCCCCGACCAAGCCATTGGGCCCAGAACTCAGCTGAGTTCTGGGCCCAATGGCTTGGTCGGCGGAACGATGGCGTGGTCGGCGGAACGATGGCTCGGGCCACGGGGACAGGCGGGGCAGACGGTTATGCCGGGCCCGCCTCCGCGATGCGCTTCGCCAGCTCGTCGCGGAGGCGGGCCGTCGCCCGCGCGTCGGGGTGCGTCTCCAGTGCGCGCAGGTGCTGCTTCGCCTCGTGCACGCGGTCGGCCTCCAGCGCGGCCAGCACCAGGTGCCTGCCCACCTCCGGCGGGTGCTCCCGCACCCGCCAGTGCCCCACGCCCAGACCCAGGGCCTCGACGGGCATGCCCGCCTCCCGCAGGATCGCCAGTCCCTCGACCAACGCGTTCCCGTCCGGGTCCCGCTCCGCGGCCGTCGTGAACCGCCGGACGGCGCCCTCCGGGTCGTCCGCCAGCGACAGCCGGCCCAGCTCGATCAGCGGGTACCAGCCGCGCGGGTGCCCGGCGAGCTCCTCGGCGAGGGCCCAGACCGCGAGGTCAGCCTCCTGCTGCTTCGACTCCGGGATCTCGTCGGAGTCCCGCAGCGGGTCCTCCAGCGTCGGGTCCTCCGCGGCCCGGCGACGGACGATCTCCGCCAGGGCGCTGAACGCCTCCTCGTTGTTGGGATCGTCGGTCAGCTGGGCGCGCAGGGCGTCCTCGTGCCCCGCGTCCCCTCGTCGGGGCGCCGACGGCGACGGCCGGCGCGCACCGACCGTGGACGCAGACAGGGGCCGACGGATGAGGCGGCGGAGCCGTTGCATCAGGGCCATGCCTCGACCCTACAGTTTTCCTCACCCGCTCACTGGGCCGACGCTGTCTGAGAAGTCCGTTTGTGGACTCCCCACAACTCGGACTCGTATGCTGCCCCGGTGCCAGCAACGCGACGGGCGCGCACCAGCGCCCCCAAGAACGACCAGGGGGCCGGACCGTCCGTGGAGCGACCCGCGGACCCGACACAGGAGACGGGAGCCGAGGTCGGCACCGACCCCGCCGGCTTCCCGATGAACCTGCAGCGGGTCCGCGAGGCCAGCGGCCTGCTCACCGCCGCCGCCATGCGCCGGCTCGACGAGGACCTGAACTGGTACCGCGAGCTGCCCGCCGAGGACCGCTCCTACGTCGGACTCGTCGCCCAGGCGGGCATCAACGCCTTCACCTCGTGGTTCACCGACCCCGACCGGCCGCCGCACGGCGTCAGCGAGATCTTCGCCGCGGCCCCCACCGAGCTCACCCGCTCGATCTCCCTGCAGCACACCCTGCAGCTCGTGCGCGTGGTGGTCGACGTCGTCGAGACGCACTCCGACCGGATCGCCGCCCCCGGCGGCGAGCGCGACCTGCGCGAGGCGGTGCTGCGCTACTCCCGCGAGGTCGCCTTCTCCGCCGCCGAGGTCTACGCCCGCGCCGCCGAGTGGCGCGGCGCCTGGGACGCCCGCCTCGAGGCGCTCGTCGTCGACGCCCTCGTGCGCGGCGACGGCGACGACTCGCTGCGCTCCCGCATCTCCGCCCTCGGCTGGAGCGGCCGCGGCAACGCCCTCGTCGTCGTGGGCCACGCCACCCCCGAGCTGGACGAGATCCGCACCGCCGAGATCCGCCGGGTGGCCCGCCGCGCCGCCGGCGACGCCCTCGTCGGCATCCACGGCGACCGCCTCGTGCTCGTGCTCGGCGGCGAGGGCGACCTCGTCGCCGCCGCGACGTCGCTCATGAGCCGGTTCGGCTCGGGCCCCGTGGTCATCGGCACCCAGGTGCCCAGCCTCACCGACGCGCCCCGGTCGGCCCGGTCGGCGCTCGCCGGCCTCACGGCCGCCCCGGCCTGGCCCCAGGCGCCGCGTCCGGTCATGGCCGACGACCTGCTCCCCGAGCGGGTCCTGACCGGCGACTACACGGCGCGCGCCACGCTCATCGCCCAGGCGTTCACCCCGTTGCAGGACGCCGGGGGCGCCGTGCTGGAGACGCTGTCGGCGTACCTGGGCACGGGCCGGTCTCTGGAGGCCGCCGCACGCCATCTGTACGTTCACCCCAACACGGTGCGCTACCGGCTGCGCAAGGTCTCGGAGATCACCGGCTGGGACCCGCTGGACGCGCGCGAGTCGTTCGTGCTGCAGGTGGCGCTGGCCCTCGGCCAGCTCGGGCGCGGCTGACCTCAGGCCCTAACTCTTCACCCGTCCCGGCGCCTTGTAGGTTGTCCACAAGGCCCCCCGACCAGGTTGGTACGGGTCGCGACGTCGCAAGCGCTGTCCGGGTTGGCAGAGTGGACGCGTGCTCGCCGTCGTCTGCCCTGGACAGGGCTCACAGACCCCCGGGATGCTCAGCGACTGGCTCGAGCTGCCCGGCACCGAACAACGCCTCGCCGCGGCGTCCGAGGCCGCCGGCCTCGACCTCGTGGCGCACGGCACCACGTCGGACGCGGACACGATCCGCGACACCGCCGTGGCGCAGCCGCTGATCGTCACCACCTCCCTGCTCGCCCTGCGCGCCGTCCTGGACGGCCGCGAGGCAGCCGACGTCGTCGACGTCACCGCGGGCCACTCCGTCGGCGAGCTGTCGGCCGCGGCCGTGGCGGGCGCCCTGACCGACGACGGCGCGGCCGGCCTGGTCGCGCGCCGCGCCCGGGCGATGGCCACCGCGGCGGCCGCGGCGCCGTCCGGCATGAGCGCCGTCGTGGGCGGCGACCCGGACGAGGTGCTCGCCGCGATCGAGGCCGCGGGCCTGTGGCCCGCCAACGTCAACGGCGCGGGCCAGACGGTCGCCGCCGGCGCGCTGGAGAACCTCGCCAAGCTCGCGGAGAACCCGCCCACCCGGGCCCGGGTGATCCCGCTGCAGGTGGCGGGCGCCTTCCACACCCCGTTCATGGACGCGGCCCGCGCCGAGTTCGAGCCGGTGGCCCTCGGCTGGGACGCCGCGGACCCGACGCTGCCGTTCCTGGCCGACCTCGACGGCACGGCCTACACGGGTGGTACCCACGGCCACGGCACGGGCGCCGACGTGCTGCGCAACCTCGCGGGCCAGGTCACGGCGCCGGTGCGCTGGGACCTCATCATGACGGCCCTCGCGGAGCGCGGTGTGACGGGCCTGCTGGAGCTCGCCCCGGGCGGTGTGCTCACGGGCCTGGCCAAGCGCGGCCTCAAGGGCGTCGAGACCGTGGCGGTCAAGACGCCGGCCGACCTGGACGCGGCCCGCGCGCTCGTCGCGGCCCACAGCACGGCGGGAGCCGCCTGATGGCCACCCTGCAGCAGGCACAGCCCACGCAGTTCTCGCGGATCCTCGCGATCGGCGCGGAGCGCGGCGAGCTCGTCGTCACGAACGACGACATCGCTGGTCCGATCGACTCCTCCGACGAGTGGATCCGGCAGCGCACCGGCATCATCACGCGTCGCCGCGCCGGCGCGGACAAGGACGTGCTCGACCTGGCGGAGACCGCCTCGGTGCGGGCGCTGGAGGCCGCGGGCCTGACCGGCGCGGACATCGACGCCGTCATCCTGTCGACCATCACCCACATGCACATGACGCCGTCGGGCGCCGCCATCCTGGCGGAGCGCCTCGGCGCGACACCGGCCGCGGCCTACGACGTCTCGGCCGCCTGCGCGGGCTACGCGTACGGCATCGGCCAGGCGGACGCCCTGGTGCGCGCGGGCCTGGCCCGCCACGTGCTGGTGATCGGCGCCGAGAAGCTCAGCGAGATCATCGACCCGACCGACCGCTCCATCTCGTTCCTGCTGGGCGACGGCGCGGGCGCCGCGATCGTCGGCCCGTCCGACACCCCGGGCATCGGCCCGACGGTGTGGGGCTCGGACGGCTCCAAGGCCACCGCGATCCGGCAGACGCACTCGTGGACCGAGCTGCGCGAGGACCCCTCGCTCGGCTGGCCCACGCTGCGCCAGGACGGCCCCACGGTGTTCAAGTGGGCGAGCTTCCAGATGGCGCCGGTCGCCGAGAAGGCCATGGCCGAGGCGGGCGTCACCGCCGAGGACATCCAGGTCTTCATCCCGCACCAGGCCAACATGCGCATCATCGACCAGATGAAGAAGCAGCTCGGGCTGCCCGAGTCGGTGGTGATCGCGCGCGACATCGCCGAGACCGGCAACACGTCGGCGGCGTCCATCCCGCTGGCCGCCGAGCGGCTCCTGTCCGAGGGGCAGGCGAAGTCCGGCGACCTCGCACTCCAGATCGGGTTCGGCGCGGGCCTCGTCTACGCCGCGCAGGTCGTGGTCCTTCCCTGACGAGGGTGCCCGTTGTGCATTCCGGTCGCCGGATGCGCCAAGATCTGACCAGCAAGACTCCGGTGCCCGACGGCGCCGGTGACCGTTACGAAAGATAAGGAAGTCCCATGGCCAACACGGACCAGGAGATCCTCACGGGCCTCGCCGAGATCGTCGCCGAGGAGACGGGCCTCGACACGGCCGACGTCCTGCTCGAGAAGTCCTTCACCGACGACCTCGACATCGACTCCCTGTCGATGATGACCATCGTCACGCACGCCGAGGACAAGTTCGGGGTTCGCATCCCGGACGAGGAGGTCAAGAACCTCGCCACCGTCGGCGACGCCGTGAGCTTCATCAAGAGCGCCCAGGCCTGATCCGCCCCCGGCGGCCGCCGCGGGCCCACCCGGCTCCGCGGCGCCGCCGGGCACGCGCTGCCCACGAGACAGCGCACCCCGCAGCACCTGCCCCCTTCGTCCCACCATCCTCGGGAGCATCACCATGACCTCCGCACGCGAAGTCGTCGTCACCGGCCTCGGCGCCACCACCCCGCTCGGCGGGGACGTGGCATCCACGTGGGAGGCCGCCCTCGCCGGCGTCTCGGGGGCGCACACCCTCGACAACGACTGGGCGGAGAAGTACGGCCTGCCCGTCACGTTCGCCGCCACCATCAAGGTCGACCCGGCCGAGGTGCTGTCGCGCCCCGAGACCAAGCGCATGGACCCGTCCGCGCAGTACGCGGTCGTCGCTGCGCGCGAGGCGTGGGCCGACGCGGGCACCCCCGAGGTCCCCGGCGAGCGGCTCGGCGCCGTGGTGTCGTCGGGCATCGGCGGTATCCAGACCATCCTGGACAGCTGGGACACCATGCGGGAGCGCGGCGCGCGCCGCATGCTGCCCATGACGGTCCCCATGCTCATGCCGAACTCGCCCTCGGCGTACGTCTCCCTCGAGTTCGGTGCCCGCGCGGGCACCCACGCGCTCGTCTCGGCCTGCGCCTCGGGCGCCGAGGCCGTCGGGTACGCCGTGGAGATGATCCGCACGGGCCGGGCCGACGTCGTCGTCGCCGGCGGCACCGAGGCCTCGATCCACCCGATGCCGCTCGGCGGGTTCGCGGCGTCGCGCACGCTGTCGCTGCGCAACGACGAGCCGGAGCGCGCCTCGCGGCCCTACGACGTCGACCGCGACGGCTTCGTGCTGGGCGAGGGCGCCGCCGTCCTGGTGCTGGAGAGCGCCGAGCACGCGGCCGCCCGCGGCGCGCGCGTCTACGCGAAGATCAGCGGCGTCGGCCTCTCGTCGGACGCCTACCACATCACCTCGCCCGACCCCGAGGGCACGGGCCAGGTCGCGGCCATGCGCGCCGCGCTGGAGGACGCCGGGGTGACGCCCGCCGACGTCGTGCACGTGAACGCGCACGCCACCTCCACCAAGGTGGGCGACCTCACCGAGACCGCCTCGATCCGCAAGCTCTTCGGGTCGGACGCCGACCACGTGCAGCTCTCGGCCACCAAGTCGATGACCGGCCACCTGCTGGGCGGTGCCGGCGCCATCGAGTCGCTGTTCGCGGTCAAGGCCGTGGCCGAGCGCCTCGCCCCGCCGACCATCAACGTGGACAACCCCGACCCCGAGCTCCAGGTGCCCCTGGTGCGGGACGAGCCGGCGAAGCTGCCGGGCGGCGACATCGCCGCGATCAACAACTCGTTCGGCTTCGGCGGCCACAACGTCGCCCTCCTGATCCAGAACGCCTGATCCACGGGCACGTGTCGGACGCTCAGGTCACCCAGGTGATCTGAGCGTCCGACACGTCCGGGGGTGTGCCGACGGCGCTCCCCGGTGCTGACATGGGAGAATGTCACCATGGCAATGCGTGAGATCCGAGTGGTTCCCGACCCCGTGCTACGTACCCCGTGCGACACCGTGACGACCATCGACGACCGCGTCCGCGGCCTCGTCGCGGACCTCGTCGAGACGGTGGACGACGAAGGGCGCGCCGGCCTGGCCGCCAACCAGATCGGCGTCTCGCTGCGCGCCTTCTCGTGGAACATCGAGGGCGACATCGGCTACGTGCTCAACCCGCGCATCGTCGAGCTGGGCGAGGAGCTGCAGGAGGGCGGCGAGGGCTGCCTGTCGGTCCCCGGCCTCTGGTACCCCACCGTCCGCGCCAACTACGCCCGCGTCGAGGGCATCGACCTGGACGGCAACCCGCTCACCGTGGAGGGCACCGGCCTCATGGCGCGCTGCCTGCAGCACGAGTGCGACCACCTCGACGGCATGGTCTACCTCGACCGGCTGCAGAAGGAGACGCGCCGGGCCGCGATGCGGGAGCTGCGCGCCCGGCTCTGACCGGCCCGTGAGGGATCAGCGGGCGATTTCGTACGTTCACCCCCTGTGGGATGAATCATGCCCAGATTCGTACGACCACTAGTGGCGATACGTCCCTTTAGGCAAGAATGTGCCGCACGAACTCGTCGTACGAAGTGATCTTTTCGGCGACATGCGTGTCAGTTCGCCTCGCATGTCACCGAGGGATCGGGCAGGATGTGGTCCGAAGCACTGCTGTGCAACCGGCCACAGCGTCACCGCCCTGGTGAGGACGTAGGGGAAGACGTACCTCGATCCAGGGAGGAAGACATGGCCGGTGTCATCACGCGGGGTGTGCTGTTCGTGCACTCCGCGCCACGTGCCCTGTGCCCCCACATCGAGTGGGCCGCAGGGAACGTCCTTGGCGTGCGCGTATCCATGGACTGGACCGCGCAGCCCGCAGGGCGTGGCCTGTACCGCGCCGAGTACTCGTGGCAGGGGCCGCAGGGCACGGGCGCCAAGCTCGCGTCCGCCCTGCGCGGTTGGGCGCACCTGCGCTACGAGGTCACCGAGGACGCGAGCAACGGGGCCGACGGCGCCCGCTGGTCGCACACCCCCGACCTCGGCATCTTCCACGCCATGACCGACGTGCACGGCAACGTGGTGGTCCCCGAGGACCGTGTCCGCGCCGCCCTGGAGCTCGCCGACCCGCGCGCCATGCGCGAGGCCCTCGACCTCGCCCTGGGCGCGGCGTGGGACGACGAGCTGGAGCCCTTCCGCTACGCCGGCCTGGGCGCCCCGGTGCGCTGGCTCCACCAGGTCGGCTGAGCCACCCGGCGGGCGACCGCCGTGTCCCGCAGGAACACGCAGTCGCCCGCCATCATGAACAGCGAGAAGAACGGCAGGCCCAGGACCACGGCGATGGCCGCGTGCATGAGCAGCGCCCCGCCGACCGCGGCCGTGCGCAGCCGCCGGTGCAGCACCAGGATCGGGAACGCGACCTGCAGCGCCAGCGTGCCCCACGTGGCCGTGGCCACCAGCCAGCCCTGGCCCACGACGAGGTCGGCCAGGAGCGGCCACGGCCGGAACTGCGGCAGCGCCAGGGGGTAGTGCACCGCCGTGCCGTCGCGCCAGGCGGCCCCCTCGAGCTTGAACAGGCCCGACAGCACGTACACCAGGCAGACCTGGGCGCCCACCGCGAGCACGGCGGTGTTGTGCGCGAGGGTGCGCACCGGCCCCGGCACACCCCTCCCCCGTCGGCGGGCGTCGAGCGACCAGCGCGCGGACGTGTCGGCGAGGCAGAGGTACAGCAGCAGGATCCGGGCGAGGTTCAGCCCCTGGTCGGCCACCAGGGGGTTGACCGCCGTCAGCACGGACCAGCCGAGCAGGAGCAGGGGCACCGTCCACCGCGCCCGCCAGCCCACCGTGACCAGCGCGGCGACCACCAGCACGCCGAGGCAGAGCACGGTGAGCGGGAGGTCGGGGAGCGGCTGCCCGCCGGCCGGCGTCGTCCAGCGGGCGCCGTCGCCCCACAGGGCCGCGCGGTCCGCGAGGTTCGCCGCCACGTAGGCGCCGGTGCCCAGGCCCAGCAGGATGCGCGTCAGCGCGAGGCCGTAGGTCGCGTGCCGCTCCCGGGTCATCCAGCGCACGCCGGCGTCGAGCAGACGGGTCACGGCGCCCGGCCCCCGAGCCGCGCCCAGGTGGCGGCGAAGGCCGCGTCGTCCTGCCCGGGCAGCCGCAGGGGGGCGCGGGCGCCGAGGGTCAGCTCGTCGGGCGGCGGGGCCGGCGCGCCGGGCGGCGCGACCTCGCGGCGCACCACGGCGGCCTGGACGTAGACGGGATCGCCGTCGTCCGGCGCGGCCCGCTCCGCGCTGACCACCTGGGTCGCGTAGGCGGTCAGTGCACGGTCCGCGGCCAGGTAGCGGTCGACGACGGCGGCCGGCGCCCCTGCGTCGGTCAGGTCCGCACGACTGCCCCCCGTGGAGCCCAGCGCCAGGACGCGGGCGTCGTCGGGCAGCGCGAGGTACGCCGCGCGCACCTCCGCGGCCAGGCGGCGGGCGGGCCGTTCGGTGGCGGCCGGGAGCACGTGGCCCATCAGGGCGCGGGTCTCGACGGCCGTCGCGTCGGTCCACGGTCCCGGCTCCAGGGCGCCGCCGGGTCCGCTCGCCCAGACCCCGCGCACCCGCAGCACGTAGTCGACGTGCAGAGGTTCCGGCGCGAAGAGCGACCAGCCCTGGTCGAAGACGGGCGTCATCCAGGCTCGCAGCACGCGGTGGGCGGGCGTGGTGACGGGCTGGTCGGACAGCGGCTCGTCGTGCCCCGTGAGCCGTCCGGGCGCCGTCCACAGCACGGTCGCGACGAGGTGAGCGGCAAGGACCGCCCAGGCCACGAGCCCGGCGGCCCGCAGGCGCCGGGAGACGGCGGGCGCCCCGGAGTCCGGCCCCTCGCGCGCAGTGCTCACCGCGCACAGGGTGCCAGACGCCGGGGCGCCCGGGCCAGAAAGCATCGCTCGCCGCGACCCCGGAGAGTCGGCACAAGCCCTGGCTAGCTGGTGCTACTACGAGGGCGCGCTTGCACTCCCACGCAAGGCGGCCGCGGCTTCGAAGATCGTCGCCTGGGAGGCGCCGAGCTCCAGGTACGGCGTACGCCGTCAGGCCTGGACGCCCGACGATGACGCGGTCGTCAGAAGTCACAGCGCAGACGATGCGGCACGGATCCTCGGCCGGACGCTGCAGTCGGTCGCCATGCGGAGATGGCGGCTCGGGATCCGGGTGCAGCCGCGGCATGTTCCGCTGCCGCCGACGCCGTCCCCGTGAGCTTGCACGGCCGGCCTGTGCGCACAACCTCCAGCGACTCCCGACCGGCGCGTCCCCGTCACGCACGGGGATCGGCCCGCGCACGCAGTAAGATCCTCCAGCGGCGCGCTGCCGCGGGCCCCGTTAGCTCAGCTGGTCAGAGCAGGAGACTCATAATCTCTCGGTCGCGGGTTCAAGTCCTGCACGGGGCACACGAAGGCCCGGAATCCGCTGGATTCCGGGCCTCCGCGCTGTCACGGCCCCGGTCAGGACTCCGGGCGGGCGAGCTCCGACTCCCAGTGCCACGGCTCGGGCACGCGGCCGTCCGGCTCGGCGAAGTCCGGGTGCGTCCAGCCGTGCGCGCCCGCGTTCTGCTTGAGCCAGGTGTACTGCGGGGTGTCGAAGGTCTGCACGCCGCCGCCGATGTCGACGGCCAGGCCGAGGCCGTGGTTCGAGCAGCCGGGGGCCGCGGCGATCGGCGACGACGGGTCGTACAGCTCCGTCTGCTCCTCGTACGTGCGGTAGGCCGAGTTGATGGTGAGGTGCACGCCGAACTCGGCCTGGTAGGCGGCGTCGAGCGCGACGAAGCTCTCGAGGACGTCCGCACGGATGCGGAACCCGGGGTCCCACGGGATCGGGGCCAGGTCGGACTCGGGCACCTTGCCGCTGTCCGGGTGCCAGGTCTGGTCGTCCTCGGGGCATGTGACCGCGTCCTGCGCCTCCGCGAGCGTGTCGGTCGCCAGCGTGATCACCGAACGGCTCGTGCTCAGGTCGCGTGCGGCCCGCTCCAGCGCGGCGAGGTCCGTGCCGGCCAGGCTCTGGTCGGCCGCCGTGCCGGCGTTCGCGGTCGAGTCGATGGCGCCCTGCAGCCGCGCGCGGACCCCCTCGTCGGCGCCCAGGCCCTCCGTGGCCTCGTAGTACTTGAGCGCACGTGCCTCGGCCGCACCGAGCCCCGCGCGGGCCTGCTCCACCTGCGTGCGCGCGAACTCCACCATCGCGGTGCGCACGTCGTCGGTGGCCGCCGTCAGCGCCTCCGCCGTCTCCTCGTTCCCGGTGAGCACACGGGTCAGGAGCGGTTCGGCCAGGAACGCGTCGGCGGCGTCGATCTGCGCCGTGAGCGCCACACGGGTGGACGAGTCCTCCACCTTGCCGTCGGACGCCGTCAGCAGCTGCCTGGCCGCCGCGGTCTGGTCGGCGAGGTCGTCGGCGGAGGACAGGACGTACCAGGCGGACGCTCCCCCGCCGAGCGTCAGGACGGCCACGACCGTGACCGCCACGCTCAGCCGCACCGTGCGCCGGCGGCGGGCCTTGGCCTCGCGCCGCTCCCGGGCCGTGCTGCCTGTTCCTGGTGCGGAGGGGCCGACGGGCGGAGCGGTCTCAGTCGAGGTCACACGGCCAGAACCTACGGCACCGAGCCCCCCGGCGCCGAGCCGCCAGAGGGTGAACTCTGGCACCTTTCGGGCGGGCCCGGCCCCGGCGCGGCCGGGCTCCGGCGCGGCCGCTACCGTGGGGGCCATGGGTTTCTTCTCGCAGCGGCCGACGACGGCCGTCCGGCGCACCGTTCGCGCGCACCGCACGGACACGGTGCTGGCCCAGGCACCGCTGGTCTCGTCCTCGGGTGAGGCCTGGGCGTTCGCGACGCGCGCGGAGCTGCTCCTGGTGTCCGCGCCCGAGGCGGCCGCCGCCCGAGGCGAGGTGGAGTCGCGAGGCGCGCCGTCCGTCGTCGTGCAGCGGGAGTGGGCCGACGTGGACCGCGCGACCTACGACACCGAGTCCAACGTGGTGCGCGTGCACTGGGTCGACGGCGACGAGCCGACGCCGCTGATGCTCGACGGGCGCCGCTCCGCGCTGCCGCAGGTGCTGCGCGAGCGTGTGCAGTGGTCCGTGGTGCTCGCCGAGCCCGTGCGGCTGCCCGGCGGCCGGTCCGCGCGCGTCGCCGTGCGGCGCCGGGTGGACGGCGAGCTCTTCTCCCAGGTGATCGGCGGCAGCGACGTCGACCTCACCGACCCCGAGGTCGCGAACGCCGTCGACGCCGCCGAGGCGCGGGTGCGCAACGCGGCCGGTCTGCCCTGAGGAGGCTGCCATGCACACTCGTACGCTCGGCCAGGGTCTCGAGGTCTCTGCCGTCGGGCTCGGCGCCATGGGCATGTCCCAGGGCTACGGCCCCAACCCCGGCACGCGCGAGGAGATGATCGCGGTGCTGCGGGGCGCGGTCGAGCGCGGGGTCACGCTCGTCGACACTGCGGAGGTCTACGGCCCGTACGTCAACGAGGAGCTCGTGGGCGAGGCCCTGGAGCCGGTGCGCGACCAGGTGGTGATCGCCACCAAGTTCGGCTGGCGCATCGAGGGCGGCACGTCCGTGGGCCTGGACAGCCGGCCGGAGCACATCCGCGAGGTGGCCGACGCCGCCCTGCGCCGGCTGCGCACCGACGTCATCGACCTGTTCTACCAGCACCGCGTGGACCCGGAGGTGCCCGTCGAGGACGTCGCCGGCGCCGTGAAGGAGCTCGTGGAGGCCGGGAAGGTACGCCACCTCGGCCTCTCGGAGGCGGGCGCCGAGACCATCCGCCGTGCCCACGCGGTGCACCCCGTCACGGCCGTGCAGAGCGAGTACTCGCTGTGGACGCGCGACCCCGAACCCGAGGTGCTGCCCACGCTCGCGGAGCTCGGCATCGGGTTCGTGCCGTTCAGCCCGCTGGGGCGCGGCTTCCTGACCGGTGCGCTCGACGCGTCGGCGACGTTCGCCGACGGCGACCTGCGCGCCACCATGCCCCGGTTCGAGGCCCAGAACCGCGCCGCCAACCAGGCACTCGTGGACCACGTGCGCGCCCTCGCCGAGCGGCAGGGTGCGACGCCGGGACAGGTGGCGCTCGCGTGGCCGCTGGCGCAGCGACCGTGGATCGTGCCGATCCCGGGCACGCGTCGCCTCGAGCGCGTCGAGGAGAACCTCGGGTCGACGGCGGTCGCGCTCTCCGCGGACGACGTCGCCGACCTGAACGGCCTCGCCGCGCGGGTGGGTGTCCAGGGCGCCCGCTACAACGAGCACGGGATGGGGCTCGTGGGGCGCTGAGCTCACAGGTCGCGGACGCCGCCCCCGGCCAGCACGGCGCCGATCACGAGCAGCACGATCGCGACGAGCACGGCGCTGTTGCGCACGAGCCAGACCCGCGCCCGGTCCAGGGGGCGGCTGACCCGGTCCTCCGCGAGCCAGAACGCGGCCACGGCGACGATCGTGCCCAGGCAGGCCAGCACCGCGTAGGCGACGGCGACCCCCACGACGGCGCCGGGCGCGAGGTCCTCGCTCGCCACGGTGAGGCCCGCGCCGAGCCCGAGCGCCAGCTCCTTGAGGTTGGCGGCGGACAGGAGAACCCCGATCCGGGCGGCGCCCGCGGGCGATGCCTTGCCCATGGACGCCATCCACCCCGGCTTGTCGCTGTCCGCCCGCGCTCCGTCCGGCCGGACCACCTGCACCACGGCCCAGACCATGAGCGCGGCACCCAGCAGGATGCGCAGCACCGCCCCGGCGAGCGACGGCCCGCGCGACTCCGGCAGCAGGTCGGCCAGCGCGGCGGCGAGCACCACCACCACGGCGAGCGTGACCACCCGCGCCAGCACGAACAGCGCGCCGGCCGCGCGCCCTGCGGGTGCGCCCAGCAGCAGGAAGACCGCGATCAGCGGCACCGGGCTGAGCGCGACGCCCACGGCGTACGGGAGCAGGTCGCCGACGACGTCGGTCATGCTGCCGATCATCGCAGCAGGCGGCCCGGCGCACCCGGCGGGAGCCGTTCGCGGGTGTGATCGACGCCGCTGCGGCTGACCTCGCATAAGCGTCAGGACAACCCGCCAGAACCTGTTAGAGTTTTCACCGGTCGCCCACCCGGTGCACGGGACGGGCGAACGCGATCCCGCGTAGCTCAGCTGGCAGAGCATCCGACTGTTAATCGGACGGTCGTTGGTTCAAGTCCAACCGCGGGAGCCGGAATGAGGCCCTGAACACCCAGTCCACCTGGGAGTTCAGGGCCTTGCTGTGTGCTCAGCGCAGGTGTGCCTGCACTAGAGTCGCCGGATGCCCGACGGTCTGCACCTTCCGATCTGGGCTGGGCGCACGGCCGCGCTGCTCGGCATCGTTCTCGTCGCCTTCACCCTCCGCCAGGCTGTTGCGGCCATTTCGCCGATCCTTGATGCCATCCGCACGGACATCCCCATCTCGAACATCGGCGTCGGGTTGCTCGGTACCTTGCCACCCA
The DNA here is from genome assembly GCF_024171955.1 of Promicromonospora thailandica. Classification (GTDB taxonomy): domain Bacteria; phylum Actinomycetota; class Actinomycetes; order Actinomycetales; family Cellulomonadaceae; genus Promicromonospora; species Promicromonospora thailandica. The sequence continues at coordinate 19,839 of NZ_JAMTCS010000019.1, forward strand.
TCCTGTTCGCGACATCCGGGTTCGTTGCGCCGCGCATCGCCCGCGGCACCGGTCTCGACGGCGGCATCGTGCTCGCACTGGTGCTCATGACCGCCGGTCACCTCGTTCGCTCGTTCGCGCCGGGAGTCGTCGTGCTGCTCGTCGGCAGCGTCGTCGCGTTCGCCGGCACGGGCATCGGCAACGTACTGCTGCCGTCCATCGTCCGGCGCTACTTCCCGGACAGGATCGCTCTGCTGACCGCGGTGTACTCCTGCATCGTCGGTGTGAGCACCGCCGTGCCGGCCGCCCTCGCGGCGCCGCTGGCCGAGCAGGTCGGCTGGCGGTTCTCGCTCGGGATCTGGTCCGTGACCTCGGTCGTCGCGCTCGTCCCGTGGCTCCTGGTCATCGCGCGGGAGCGCCGCCGACGGCTCGCCGACGCCGTCGAGCCACCACGGCCTGCCCGCGCCACGCGCCTGTGGCGGTCCCGCGCGGCGTTGTCGATCACCGCCGTGTTCTCGACCAGCACGATCTGCACCTACGCGGTCTTCGCCTGGCTGCCCGAGATCCTCGGCGACGTCGCAGGATCGACGCCGACCGAGGCCGGGGTGCTGCTCGCGGTGACCGGTCTCATCAGCGTGCCCGGCGCCCTCGTCGCACCCCTGCTCGCCGAGCGGTTGCGCAACGTCGGGGGGCTGATCGCCGTCGGTATCGCGAGCTTCGTGCTCGGCTACCTCGGGCTGCTGCTCGCCCCCGAACCGCTCACCCTGCTGTGGGTCCTGCTCATCGGCTCGGGGTCGATCCTGTTCCCCGCCAGCCTCGTGCTCATCAACTCGCGCACGCGCACCCCCGGCGGCACGGTCTCGCTCAGCGGCTTCGCCCAGGGCGTTGCGTACGCGCTCGGCGCGCTCGGTCCGCTGCTCGTCGGGCTGCTGCACGACGTGACCGGCGGGTGGACCTCGCCGCTGCTGTTCCTGGTCGCGGTCGCCCTCGTGGCTACCGTGCCGGCGATCACCCTGGCGAGGCCTGCGTTCGTCGAGGACGAGCTCGATCGCTAGGGCCTCAGGCATGCTGCAGATCCCACCACGTCAGGAGACAGCAGTGCAGAGCCCCGACATGTCCCACGGTGCCCGCGTGGCCGCCCACGGCGCCGTCTCCACGGCGCTCGGTGGGTACAGCGACGACGCCCTGCAGGAGCTGCTGGCCACGGGTGCGCCCCTCGGCGCCGGCATCGGCGGGGCCACTCGCCTGCTCGACGTCGGGGGCACGGCCGTCTTCGTCAAGCAGGTGCGCCTCACCGATCTTGAGCGGCGGCCGGAGAACTGGCTCTCGACGGCCAACCTGTTCGGGCTGCCCATGTTCTGCCACTACGGCGTCGGGCTCATCGGCGGGCCGGGGTTCGGCGCCTGGCGGGAGCTGGCGGTGCACACCATGACCACGGACTGGGTGCTCGCGGGCGACCACGAGGGCTTCCCGCTGACCTACCACTGGCGCGTCCTGCCCGACGCGGGTCACCCCCTGCCCGAGGAGCTGGCCGACGTGGACCGTGCCGTCGCGTACTGGGGCGGCGGGGAGGCGGTCCGCCGGCGGATCGAGGCGGTCGAGCGATCCTCGGCGAGCCTCGTGCTGTTCCTCGAGTACATCCCGCACACCCTGCACGACTGGTTGTGGCGGCAGGTCGAGGCCGGGAAAGCCGAGAGCGCCTGCGCCATGGTGGACGCCGAGCTCGGTGCGGGCATCGACGCCATGAACGCCCGCGGCCTGCTGCACCTCGACGCGCACTTCGAGAACATCCTCACGGACGGCTCCCGGCTCTACCTCGCGGACTACGGCCTCGCGGTCTCCGACCGCTTCGAGCTCGCGCCGGACGAGGTGAGGTTCCTCGACGAGCACCGGGACTACGACCGCGCCTACGCGGCCACGCACCTGGTCACCTGGCTGACGGTCGCCCTGCGCGGGTACGACCCGGAGGCGCGCCGCGAGTTCGTGCAGAAGTGCGCCCAGGGCGTCTCACCGGCGGGCGTGCCGGCCGGTGTCGCGGACCTCCTGCTCCGCCACGCCCTGGTCGCCGCGGCCACGGGCGACTTCTACCGCCGGTTCCAGCGGGAGTCGCGGACCACGCCGTACCCGGCCGGGGCGATTCGCCGGCTCGCCACCCGCCCGGCCTGACCCCGGCCCGGCCCCGCGCGCGACGCCGGTGACGTCACCAGCGGCGTAGCACCGTCGCCTTGGGCCCGGCGACCAGGCTCGCGGGCGGCACGTCGTCCGCCACGACCGCCCCTGCTGCGACGACGGCGTCGCGACCGATGCTGACGCCGGGCAGGATCGTGGCTCCCGCGCCGATCCAGGCGTTCTCGCCGACGTCGATCGGCGCACCCGTGAGGTAGTGCCTGCGCTCCTCGGGGTCGACCGGGTGGCCCGTCGTGACGAATGTGGCCCTCGGACCCACCATGACACCGCGGCCCAGCCGGATGCCCGCGTGGTCGAGGAACGTGCATCCCTGATTGACGAAGACCCGTTCGGCCAGTTCCAGCCGCAGGCCGTGGTCGGTGTAGAAGGGTGGGTAGATGGTGACGCCCGCCGGCAGGGGCCGACCGAGGATCTGCTCGAACAGGGCGGCCTTTCCTGCCTCGTCGTCGAACGGCAGGACGTTGAGGCGCGAGGTCAGCTCCGTCACGCGGAGCACGCGCTCGTGCATCGCGCGGAACTCGGGCCCGAGCACGCGCTCGCCGTTCGCCAGGAGCTCCGGGTCATGAATGCGCAGGTAGCGGTCGTCGGTCACCGGGCGACTGTGCCACACCCTCGGTAACGTCGCAGAGGTCCCCCGCGGGTCGACGGAGACCCGCTCGGCACCACCGAGAGCAGGTCGAGATGGCGAGCCGGATCAGCGAGCTCATCCTCAAGTGCCGCGACCCCGAGACGCTGGCGCGGTTCTGGTGCGAGGTCCTGGACTACACCGAGCTCGGTCGCGAGGGCGACGACATCGAGATCGGGCCGCGCGAGGGGTTCGGTGGCGCGCAGCCGACGCTGGTCCTGAGCCGCGACGACCTGCCGCGCAGCGGCCTGCTGCGGCTGCACATCGACGTGAACGCCGTCGACCGCGACCAGGACGCCGAGCTCGACCGGCTCCTGGCGCTCGGGGCGCGCCCGGTGGACGTCGGCCAGACGGGCAAGGAGTCCTGGCACGTGCTGGCCGACCCCGAGGGCAACGAGTTCTGCCTGCTGCGCCGCCGCCTCGAACCACTCTAGTAACTTCCTGTGCTTGAATATAGCCTGGCTAGTAAATCGACAGAGGAGAACACGTGGTCACCGAACGGGCCGTCCTGCTGGACGAGGACCGCAATCCCATCGGGGCGGAGCCCAAGCACCTCGTGCACTCCGCCCATACACCCCTGCACCTGGCCTTCTCGTGCCACGTGCTCGACGCCGCCGGCCGCGTGCTGGTCACCCGGCGCGCCCTGGGCAAGCTCACCTGGCCGGGGGTCTGGACCAACTCGTTCTGCGGACACCCGCAGCCCGACGAGCCGTTCGAGCAGGCCATCGACCGGCGCGCGCAGGACGAGCTCGGCCTGACCGTCCGCGAGGTCCGGGTCGTGCTGCCGGACTTCCGGTACCGGGCCACCGACGCCTCCGGCATCGTGGAGAACGAGGTGTGCCCCGTCTACCTCGCGGTCACCGACCACGAGCCACGGCCCAACCCGGACGAGGTCATGGACGTCCGCTGGGCGGACCCCGCCGACCTCGGCCGCGCCCTGCGCGCCACGCCCTGGGCCTTCTCGCCCTGGTTCGTGGAGCAGGCACCCCAGATGCCCCTGTACGCATCGGCACGCGAGGAGGCGCCCCGATGACCGAGACACTTGCCCGCGACGCCGTCGACGTCGTCCTGTCCGAGCTGTTCGAGGACAGGATCCGGCGCGCCGCGGCGTCCGCGGACCACTACGCGCTGCTCTGGCGGCGCCTCGCGCGGTCCATCGAGGGCGGCAAACGCCTGCGACCCCGCCTGCTGCTCGACGCGCACCGCGCGTTCGGCGACCCCCACCCCGAGGACGCCACCCTCGCCGCGGCCGCGTTCGAGCTGCTGCACACGGCCCTCCTGCTGCACGACGACGTGATCGACCGCGACCTCAGCCGGCGCGGCCGCCCCAACCTCACCGGCGAGTTCGCCCAGGACGCCCGGGCGGCGGGCCTGCCGCGGCGCGCGGCCACCGCCTGGGGCGAGGCCTCCGGCGTGCTCGGCGGCGACCTGCTGCTCAGCGCCACGTACACGCTGCTCGCCCGGGTCCGCAGCGACGCGCACGGCCAGCTCGTCGAGCTCGTCGACGAGTGCCTGTACCGCGCGGCGGCCGGCGAGCACGCCGACGTCGCCTTCGGGCTGGGCACCGCCCCCGCGTCACCCGAACGGCTGCTGCGCATGATGGAGGACAAGACGGGCGGCTACTCGTTCGCCGCCCCGCTGCGCGCCGGCGCGGCGCTCGCGGGCGCGGGCCCCGACGCCGCCGCCGACCTCGAACGGGTCGGCACGGCGCTGGGCGTCCTGTACCAGCTCCGGGACGACGTGCTCGGCGTCTTCGGCGACCCCGCCCGCACCGGCAAGAGCACCACCGGCGACCTGCGCGAGGGCAAGCGGACCCTGCTCGTCGCCTTCGCGGAGGGCCACCCGGCGTGGACCGCCGTCCGCCACCTGTGGGGCGCCCCCGACCTCGACGACGACGACGCCGGAGCCCTGCGGGCCGCCCTCGTCGCGAGCGGTGCCCTGGACGCCATGGTGGAGACCATCGGCACCCGGCGGCGCGAGGTCAGCGCCCTCATCGAGCGGACCACCCTGCCCCCGGCGCTCCGCGCGCACCTCACGGACCTGGCCCGCCGGCTCACGGAGCGTGAGTCATGAGGCCGTCGTCGTCGCTCGCCCTCTACTCGGACACGGCCCACACCGCGTCCGCCCACGTGCTGACCGCGTACTCGACGTCGTTCAGCCTGGCCACCCGCCTGCTGCCGCCCACCGCCCGGGGCATGATCAAGGACGTCTACGCCCTGGTCCGGGTGGCCGACGAGGTGGTCGACGGCCCCGCGCAGGAGGCCGGGCTCGCCGTGGCCGACTGCCGCGGCGCCCTCGACGCGCTCGAGACCGAGACCTACGCGGCCCTGCGGTGCGGGTTCAGCGCCAACATCGTGGTGCACGCCTTCGCCGCCACCGCCCGGACCGTCGGCATCGACGAGACCCTGGTGCGGCCCTTCTTCGCCTCGATGCGCCGCGACCTCGAACCCCTGACCGGGCTCACCGACGGCGAGTACCGCGCCTACGTGCACGGCTCGGCCGAGGTCGTGGGCCTCATGTGCCTCAAGGCGTTCCTGCACGGCACCGTCGTGGCAGCCGCCGACCGCGAGCGCCTCGAGGAGGGCGCCCGGCGGCTCGGTGCCGCCTTCCAGAAGATCAACTTCCTGCGGGACCTGGGTGACGACGAGAGCCGGCTGGGCCGTACGTACTTCCCGGGCGCGCGGCCGGGCGGGTTCGACGAGCGGTGCAAGGCGGACGTGGTGGCCGAGATCGACGCCGACCTCGCAGCGGCGCGCGCCGTCCTGCCGCTGCTGCCCCCGGGACCGCGGCGGGCGACGGCGCTCGCCGCGGGCCTGTTCGGTGCGCTGAACGAGCGGCTGCGGCGGACGCCCGCGGAGCGGTTGCGCGCGCAGCGGGTCTCGGTGCCGACGGCGGTCAAGCTGCGGATCGTGGCGACGGCGCTGGCCGGCGCCCCGCGGGGGGTGCGCGCGTGAGCCGCCGGGTGGTCGTCGTGGGTGGCGGCATCTCGGGTCTGGCGACCGCGGCCCTGCTGGCGCGGGAGGGCGACTCGGTGACGTTGCTGGAGGCGCGGGACGAGCTCGGCGGCCGGGCGGGCCGGTGGGAGCGGAACGGTTTCCGGTTCGACACGGGGCCGTCGTGGTACCTCATGCCGGAGGTCTTCGAGCACTTCTTCGCGCTGCTGGGCACGACGGCGCGGGACGAGCTGGACCTGGTGCGCCTGGACCCGTCCTACCGCGTCTTCTTCGAGGGCGACGGCGAGCCGTTCGACCTGCCCGCGGACGGCGCGCGCGAGGCGCTGCTGGCGCTCGACCCGGCGTCGGCGCCGCGGCTGGGGGCCTATCTCGACTCGGCGGGCGAGACGTACCGCATCGCGACCGAGCGGTTCCTGTACGCGACGTACGCGTCGCTGCGGCCGCTGCTCGACCGGGACGTGGTGGGCCGGGCGCCGCGCCTGGCGCGGCTGCTCGCGGAGTCGCTGGACCACTTCATCGGGCGGCACACCACGGACGACCGGGTGCGCCGTGTGCTGGGCTACCCGGCGGTGTTCCTGGGCACGTCGCCGAGCGCGGCGCCCAGCATGTACCACCTGATGAGCCATCTCGACGTGACGCAGGGTGTGCTGTACCCGCGCGGCGGGTTCGGCGCGGTGATCGACGCCGTGGCGCGCCTCGCGGAGCGCGAGGGCGCCAAGCTGCTCACGGGGCAGCGGGTGCGGCGGATCACGGTGGCCGACGGCGCCGCCACCGGTGTGGACGTCACCGACGCGACGGGCGGGACGTACCACCTGGCGGCCGACGTCGTCGTGTCGACCGCCGACCTGCACGTCACCGAGCAGCAGCTGCTCGGCCCCGCCCACCGCAGCCGCAGCGAGCGCTGGTGGCGGCGACGCGACCCGGGCCCGGGGGCGGTGCTGGCGCTGCTCGGGGTGCGGGGCGAGCTGCCCGCGCTGGCGCACCACACGCTGCTGTTCGCCCGCGACTGGCAGGAGGGGTTCGAGGCGATCTTCGGCGACGAGCCGACGGTGCCGTCGCCGGCGTCGCTGTACGTGTGCCGCCCGAGCGCGACGGACGACGTCGCGCCGCCGGGGCACGAGAACCTGTTCGTGCTGGTGCCCGCCCCGGCGGACACCGGGATCGGCTCGGGTGGCCTGAACGGGTCGGGGGACGCGGGCGTGGAGCGTGTCGTCGACCAGGCGATCGACCAGATCGCGGCCTGGACGGGCACGCCGGACCTCGCCGAGCGCGTGGTGCTGCGGCGCACGATCGGCCCGGCCGACTTCGAGCGTGACTTCGGGGCGTTCCGTGGTGGCGCGCTCGGCCCGGGGCACACGCTGCGGCAGAGCGCGATGTTCCGGGGTCCGAACGCGTCCTCGCGCGTGGCGGGTCTGCTGTACGCGGGGGCGACGACGATCCCGGGTATCGGGTTGCCGATGTGCCTGATCAGCGCCGAGCTGGTGGTCAAGCGGCTGCGTGGCGACGTGAGCGCGGGCCCGCTGCGGGAGGCCTCGTGAGCGTGAGCGTCGTCTATCTCGCGGTGCTGCTGGTGTCGGCGGTCTGCGTGCTGGCCGTGGACCGCCGGTTCCGCCTGTTCTGCTGGCACTCCCCTGCCCGCGCGGCCGTGGTGCTGGCCCTGGGCACCGCCTTCTTCCTGGCGTGGGACCTGACCGGGATCGCGCTGGGCGTGTTCCTGCACGGTACGGGGCCGTACCAGACGGGCGTCATGCTGGCCCCGGAGCTGCCCCTGGAGGAGCTCGTGTTCCTGCTGTTCCTGTGCGAGCTGACGATGGTGCTCGCCCTGGGCGCCCAGCGCCTGCTGACCCGGACGGAGCGTGTCCGATGACCTACCTGCTGCTCGCCGCGGTGTTCCTCGCCGTGGCGGCCGCTGTCGCCGTGGCCGTCGCGGCCACCCGCCGGGGCGCGGCCCCCGCCGTCGGGTGGCGGGCGCTCGCGCTCGCCACGGGTGCGCTGCTGGTGCTGACCGCCGTGTTCGACAACGTGATGATCGCCGCCGGCCTGTTCTCCTACGCCGACGCGCACGTGTCGGGCCTGCGCGTCGGCCTGGCCCCCGTCGAGGACTTCTCCTACCCGCTGGCCGCGGTGCTGCTGCTGCCCGCGCTCTGGTCGCTGCTCGGGGGTGAGCGTGCTCGCTGACCTCGCGCGTGCCTCACGCCCGCTGAGCTGGATCAACACGGCCTACCCGTTCGCCGCGGCGTACCTGCTGACGACGGGGCGGGTCGACGTCACCCTCGTGGTCGGTACGGTGTTCTTCCTCGTGCCGTACAACCTCGCGCTGTACGGCGTGAACGACGTCTTCGACTACGCGTCCGACCTGGCCAACCCCCGCAAGGGCGGCGTGGAGGGCGCGCTGCTGCCGCCGCGCCGGCACCGCACCGTGCTGGTCGCGTCGCTGGTGGCGTGCGTGCCGTTCGTCGTCGCCCTCGTGGCGCTCGGCCCGCCGTGGTCCTGGGCGGTGCTGGCCGTGAGCCTGTTCGCGGTGCTGGCCTACTCGGCGCCGCCGTTCCGGTTCAAGGAGGTGCCGGTGCTCGACTCGCTGACCTCCAGCGTGCACTTCGTGAGCCCGGCGGTCTACGGGCTCGCGCTGGCCCAGGCCGCGCCGTCCGCCCGCACCTGGGCCGTGCTCGGCGCGTTCCTGCTGTGGGGCATGGCGAGCCACGCCTTCGGGGCGGTGCAGGACGTGGTGCCCGACCGTGCCGCGGGCATCGCGTCGGTGGCGACGGCGCTCGGCGCGGCCCGCACGGTGCGCCTCGCGCTGCTGGCCTGGTGCGCCGCGGGGGTGCTGGTCGCGACCCTCGGCGCCCCGGAGGGGTTCGCCGGCCTGCTCGTGCTGCCCTACCTGGCGCTCGCGCTGCCCTACGCCCGGGTGTCCGACGAGGACTCGGCGCGCGCGAACGGCGGCTGGCGGCACTTCCTGTGGGTCAACTACGCGGTGGGCACGGCCGTGACGCTGATCCTCATCCTGCACGCGATGCGCGAGGGGATCTTCGCATGACCCGGCTGACCTTCTCCGGCGTGGTGGGCCACCCCCGGCCCGAGGTGTTCGCCTGGCACGAGCGCCCCGGCGCGATCGTGCGGCTCACACCGCCCTGGCTCCCGGTGCGCGTGCTGCGGGAGTCGCCGTCGCTCGACCACGGCGACGCCGTGCTCGGCTTCCCGCTCGGCCTGCGCTGGGTGGCCCGGCACACCGGCGCGCAGCCGCCCGAGCGGTTCGCGGACGAGCTCGTCTCCGCACCCCTGCGCTGGGGTGTGCGCTGGCACCACACCCACGAGCTGTTCGACGAGGGCGTGCGCACCCGCGTCACCGACACGCTCGACACCACCGTGCCCGAGGCGCTGGTCCGCCCGATGTTCGCCTACCGGCACCGGCAGCTCTGCCTCGACCTCGCCGCGCAGGCCACGGCCCGGGCCGCGGGCGACCGCCCCCTGGTGGTCGCGATGACCGGCAGCCGCGGCCTGGTGGGCAGCGCCCTGGCGCCCTTCCTGACCACGGCCGGCCACCGCGTGGTCCGCCTCGTGCGCGGCACCCCGCACGGACCGGACGAGCGCCGCTGGGACCCGAGGTCGCCCGCGGAGGACCTGCTGCGCGGCGTCGACGCGGTGGTGCACCTGGCGGGTGAGCCGATCGCGGGCCGGTTCACGCCCGCCCACCGGGCCGCCGTCCGCGACTCCCGGATCGGCCCCACCCGGGCGCTCGCCGAGCTCGCCGGCCGCACCCCGGACGGGCCCCGGGTGTTCGTGAGCGCCTCGGCGATCGGGTTCTACGGGCCCGAGCGCGGCGACGAGGAGCTCACCGAGGCCAGCCCCCGGGGAGACGGTTTCCTCGCCGACGTGGTGGCCGACTGGGAGGCTGCCGCCGCCCGCGCCGCGGACGCCGGGCTGCGCGTCGTCAGCGTGCGCACCGGCCTCGTGCAGTCCCCGCGGGGCGGCACGCTGCGCCTGTTCCGGCCCCTGTTCGCGGCCGGCCTCGGCGGGCGGCTCGGGTCCGGGCGGGCCTGGCAGTCCTGGATCGGCATCGACGACCTGGTCGACGTCTACCACCGCGCGCTCTACGACCCGACCCTGTCGGGGCCCGTGGCCGCCGTCGCGCCCCACCCCGTGCGCAACGACGCCTACGCCGCGACCCTCGCCCGCGTGCTGCGGCGGCCCGCCCTGCTGCCGGTCCCGGACCTCGGGCCGCGCCTGCTGCTGGGCCAGGAGGGCGCCGACGAGCTCGCGCGCGCCAGCCAGCGTGTCTACCCCGCGGCGCTGCTCGCGGCCGGCCACCGGTTCCGCCACCCCATGCTGGAGCCCGCGCTGCGTCATCTGCTGGGCCGCCCGGAACCTTCCTGACCTGGATCATCACCCGCACCGCCTCGGGACCGCCCGGGCGGGGCTTGCCCGTGCCCGCACACTGGCGTAACTTCGTCCGTACTTTCTTGTCATGACAAATGCGCGGTCGTCGCGCAGTCCCCGAACGAGAGGTTCGCCATGGATGCCGGGCACTCACCCAGGTCAGCCGTCCCCCTGTACGACTGGATGAACAGGATCCCGGGCGGGCTCATGCTCGTGCCCCTCGTGCTCGGCTCCGTCGTCGGCACGTTCTTCCCGGGCTTCCTGGAGCTGGGCTCCTTCACGACCGCCCTGTTCAAGGATTCCGCCCTGCCCCTGATCGCGGTGCTGATCTTCGCCACGGGCATGCAGATCACCGCCCGCACCTCCGGCCCGGTGCTGGCCACGACCGGCACGCTGCTGCTCACCAAGTCCCTGGTCCCGGCGGCGCTCGTCGCGCTCGCGGGCCACCTGTTCGGCATCGAGGGCTTCCTCGGCGTGTCGATCCTGGCGCTCATGGCCACCATCGACAACAGCAACGGCGGCCTCTGGCTGGCCTTCACCGGCAAGTACGGCGACGAGCGCGACCGGGGCGCCTACATGGCCTCGGCGCTCAACGACGGTCCCTTCATCTCGATGCTGTTCCTCGGCGCGTCCGGGCTGGCCGACATCCCCCTGACGGCGTTCCTGGCCGCCGTCGTCCCGCTCGTGCTGGGCTTCGTGGTCGGCAACCTCGACCCGCGCTGGACCGAGGTCATGCGCCCCGTACCGAACATCGTCATCCCGTTCTTCGCGTTCGCGCTCGGCACCGGCATCGACCTGCGCGACGTCGTGACCGGCGGCGCGAGCGGCATCCTGGTCGGCATCGTCGCCGTGCTGCTGACCGCCGCCCTGACCTGGTCGGGCTACCGGCTCATCCTGCGCCGCGGCGCCCGGTCCGGCATCGCGATCGCCGCCGCGACCACGGCGGGCAACGCCGTGGCCACCCCGGCCATCATCGGCGGCGTGGACCCGACCTTCGAGCCGTACGTCGCGGTCGCGACGGCCCAGGTCGCCTCCGCCGTGCTGGTCAGCGCGATCCTCGCGCCGCTCCTGGCCACGTTCGTGCTCAAGCGGCAGGGCGGCCTCACCCCGGCCGAGGACGCCGAGCCGCAGCCGGCGCCGGCCCGCGGTACCGCGTGAGCGGCGACACCGTCGGCGTCGTCGCCGACGACCTCACCGGCGCGGGCGACTGCGTGGTGCAGTTCGCTCGCGCCGGGTGGCCCAGCCACCTCGTGCTCGGCAGCGAGCCGCCCGCGGGCGAGCGCGCCGCGCTCGCGCTCGTCACCGACGCCCGCCCGCAGGACGACGCCGCCGCCGCACACGCCACCGCGGCCGCCGTCCGCACGCTGGCCGACGCCGGAGCCGGACGGCTCTACCTCAAGATCGACTCGACGATGCGCGGCAGCGTGCCGGGACAGGTCGCCGGGGCGCTCGACGCCTGGCGCACCGAGCACCCGGCGGCGTTCGCCGTCGTCTGCCCGGGCTACCCCGCGCTCGGCCGGACCGTGCGCGACGGCGTGCTCCGCGTCGACGGCACGCCCGTCGCGGAGTCGGCGGCCGGGCGCGACCCCGTCACACCCGTGCGCGACAGCGACCTGACCCGGCTCCTGCCCGGCGCCGTCCGCGTCCCGGACCGCATCGACGGCGCGGACGGCGCCAAGGAGCTCGCCGTGCGCCTCGCCGACGCCGGACGCGACAGCGACGTGGTGGTCGTGGACGCCGTCGACGACGCGGACCTGGACCACCTGGCCGAGGCGCTCGCGCTGCTCGGACCGCTGGCCGTGCCCGTCGGCTCGGCCGGGCTCGCGGCGGCGCTCGCCCCGCGCTGGGGCGGCACCACCGAGCGACCCGAGCCGGACGACGCCGTGGCCGAGCGCGTGGTCGTGGTGCTCAGCTCGCTCCACGAGGTCTCGCTGCGGCAGGTGGACGAGCTGGTGCGCGCCGGGCCGGACGCGCGCACCACCCTCGCCCGCACCCCGGCGCCCGTACCCGGCGCCACCGGCCGGGAGCAGGCCGAGCGCGCGGCGAGCACCCTCGCGGACACCGTGGCCGACGTCGTCGCGCGGACCCGCCCCGACGCCCTCGTCCTCCTGGGCGGCGACGGCGCACGCGCCGTCCTGGCCCGGCTCGGCGCCCGCAGCGTGCGGGTCACCGGATCCGTCGCCGAGGGCGTGCCGCTGGGCCGGCTCGTCGGCGGACCGGCCGACGGCACCGTCGTCGTGACCAAGGCCGGCGGCTTCGGCACCGACCGGACCGTCGTCGACGTCCTCGCCCACCTACGTCGTACTGTTCCCACCAGGAGGTAGACCCTTGAGCATCCCCACCCTCGCCGTGACCCTCGGCGACGTCGCAGGCATCGGGCCCGAGATCACCGCCAAGGCGCTGCTCGGCCACGACGACCTGCGACAGCGCTGCGTGCCCGTGGTCGTGGGCGACGCGGACGCGATGCGCCGCGCCGTCTCCGCGACCGGCGGCGACCCGGCCGCCGTCCGGGTGATCGCGTCGCCGGCCGAGGCCACCAACACGCCGGGCACCATCGAGCTGATCCAGGACGGCCCGTCGCTCGGCGACGTCCCGCTCGGGGAGATCAGCCCCGCGGCCGGCGACGGCGCGTACCGGTTCGTCGTCGAGGCCTGCCGGCTGGCGCGCGAGGGCCTCGTGGACGGCATCGTCACCCCGCCGCTGAACAAGGCCGCGATGCACGCGGGCGGCCACCGGTGGCCCGGGCACACCGAGCTGCTCGCGCACGAGTTCGGGGTGCAGAACTTCAGCCTCGTGCTGTCCGCCGGCGACCTGTACTTCTTCCACCTCACCACGCACGTCTCGCTGCGGCAGGCCATCGACGACGTCACGCCCGAGCGCACGCGCGACGTGCTCGACCTGGCGGGCGCCTTCACCGCCGCGCTCGGCCGCCCCGACGAGCCCATCGGCCTGGCCGGGCTCAACCCGCACGCCGGCGAGAACCGGCTGTTCGGCGACGAGGACGCCGACGTCCTGGCCCCCGCGGTCGAGGCCGCCCGGGCCCGGGGCATCAACGCGCACGGCCCGCTGCCGGCCGACGCGCTGATCCCCGCCGCGGTCAAGGGGAAGTGGAACATGGTCGTCGCCTGCTACCACGACCAGGGCCACGCCCCGTTCAAGGCGGTCTACGGCGACGACGGCGTGAACATCACCGTGGGCCTGCCCGTGGTCCGCGTGTCCGTGGACCACGGCACGGCCTTCGACATCGCCGGGCAGGGCATCGCCCGCGAGGCGAGCCTGGTGCTCGCGATCGAGCGGGCCGCCGAGCTCGCCCCCGGCTGGGACCACGTCTGGCAGACGGCGCAGAAGGCCGCGAGCCGGCCGTGAGCCCCGCGACGCTGCCCGGCCCCGACGGCACGCCCCTGCACCGGCGCCTCGCGAGCGAGCTGCGCGCCCAGATCCTGGGCCGCGCGCTCGCGCCCGGCGCCCAGGTGCCCACCGAGGCCGAGCTGCAGGAGCGCTACGGCGTCTCCCGCTCGGTGGTGCGGCAGGCGCTGGCCGCGCTGGAGCAGGAGGGCCTCGTGGAGCGGCGCCGCGGGCGCGGCACCACGGTGCGCGAGCGCGGCGAGCTGCACCGCCTCGTGCAGCGCGTCCCGGGCCTGTCCACCCAGGTCGAGGACGGCGGCGTGCACGTCGACACCCAGGTGCTCGAGCTCGGCCCCGAGCCGGCGTCCGAGGCGACCCGGGCGCTCGGCACCGACACCGTGCTCCGGCTGCGCCGGCTGCGCGGCACCGGGGGCGAGCCGCTCGCCGTCATCGAGACCTGGCTGCCCGCCGACCTCGCGGACCTCACCGCCGACGAGCTCACCGACACCTCCCTGCACGCCACGATCCGGCACCGGTTCGGCACCCGGATCGTGGCGGGCCAGCGGCAGGTCCGCGCCGTCGGCGCCGACACCGAGACCGCCGAGCTGCTCCGGGTCGCCGTCGGGGCGCCCGTGCTCCTGCTCGAGGGCACCAGCACCGACGGGGCGGGACGGCCCGTCGAGGTGTTCCGCACCTGGCACCGCGCCGACCGCGTGGTGTTCGACATCGCGGTGCTCCGGGAGCCGGACGAGCCAGGACCGGCGGCACCGCCCACGCCCGCCGGCACCGCCGGGCTCCGCGCCCGCCTCGACGCACTGGGCCGCGAGATGCTGGACCTGGCCCGGGAGCTCGGCGACGCGGACTGAGGCGGCCGGTCAGGCCGGGACGAGCCGCCGGGCCTCGCGGGCCAGGGTCCGCCAGGTCACGGGCGGGAGGTCGTGGCCGACGTCCGGCAGGATCATCAGCGTGGCGCCCCGCACCTGGCGGGCGGTCGCCCGGGCCGCCGACGTGCGGATCAGCGGGTCGTCCGCGCCGTGCAGCACCAGGGTCGGCGCGGTGACGTGCCGCAGCCGCGGCCCGTGCCACCGGGCGCGGACCTGCCGACCGAGGCCCCGCGTGTCCCGCGGACCCCGGTCGAGACCCCGCTCGATCCGCGCCCGGGCCGCGTCCTCGTCGCACGGGGTGGCCGGGGAGGCCATGCCCTTGGCGACGGCGAGGGACGCGGCGACGTCACCCTCGCGGTCACCGGGGTACCGCCGCGTCGCCAGCCGCAGGCCCAGGCCGGGCCGCAGGTAGCGCACGGCCGCGGGCCCCAGCGCGTCGCTGGGCAGGGAGTCGCACGACACCAGCCCGAGCGTGCGCCGCGGGTGGCGCAGCGCGAACCGCTGGGCCACGACGCCGCCGAGCGAGTGCCCGAGCACCACCGCGCGGTCGATCCCGGCGGCGTCGAGCACGGCGGCGGCGTCGTCCACGACGTCCTCGGCCGTGTAGGGCACGGGCTCGCCGCTGACCAGGCCGCTCCACGGCCCGCGCCGGCGGGGCACGCCGAAGCGGGTCGACTCCCCCGTGTCCCGCTGGTCGTACCGCACGACGTCGAACCCCTCGTCCGCGAGCGCCCGGCAGAGGCCGTCCGGCCACCAGAAGCGTGAGATGGCCAGGCCCATCATGAGCAGCAGGGGCACGTCCCCGCCGTGGCCGATGCGGTCGTAGGCGAGCTCGACGTCGCCGTTGCGGGCGATGGTGGTGGGCGTCCAGGTGTCGAGGTGGGTCATCCCACCCATTCTCGCGGCGGTGCGCGTCGGTCGCCCGTCAGTGGGTCAGCTTGAGCCCGATCACGCAGCCCACCAGGCCTGCGATGAGCAGCAGGCGGACGACGGAGAACGGCTCGGCGCCGGTCGCCATCGCCCAGACGACGGTCGCGGCCGCGCCGATGCCGACCCACACCGCGTAGGCGGTGCCCACCGGCAGGTCACGCATGGCGAACGCGAGCCCGCCCATGCTGGCCACGAGGGCGACGCCGAAGGTCACGCTGGGCCAGAGGTTGCTCAGGCCCTCCGAGCGGCTCAGCGCGGTGGCCCACACGGCCTCCAGCAGACCGGACAGGACGAGGATGATCCAGGACATGACAGCTCCTTCGATGCCGTCTTGTCGCGCACCGGGTACGGCACCCCTCGTCCGGGAGCCCCGTCGGGCTCTGCCGCCATGGTGTCACGCGTCGGCCCCGGCGAGAAGTTCACCCCCGGCGCGGAGCCGGCGCAGCAGCGCCGTCACGGCCTCGCGTCCCGCGCGGTTGGCGCCGACCGTGGACTGTGACGGGCCGATGCCGACGAGGTGCACGCGCGGCTCGGCGGCCACCTGCGTGCCCTCCATGGCGATGCCACCCAGGTCGTTGCGCAGGCCCAGCGGGTCCAGGTGCGCCAGGTCGGCCTTGAAGCCGGTCGCCCAGAGGATGACGTCGACGGGCGTGAACGACCCGTCCGCCTCGCGCACCCCCATCGGCTCGATCGCGGTGAACATGGGCCGCCGGTCCAGGGCGCCACGGGCCTTGGCAGCGAGCGCGTAGGGCGTCCAGATCAGGCCGGTGTAGGAGACCACGCTGCCGGTGGGCCGCCCCGCGGCGACGTCGGCCAGCACCTTGGCGATGGTCTCGCGCCCTGCCGTCTCGGGCGTGAACTCGCCGTCGCGGAACACCGGCTCGCGGCGCGTGTACCAGCGCGTGGTCGCGACGCGCGAGATCTCCTCCAGGAGCTGGACGGCCGAGATGCCACCGCCGACGACGGCGACGCGCCGCCCGGCGAAGTCCTCGGCGCGCACGTAGTCGTGCGTGTGCAGCTGGCGGCCGACGAACGTGCCGTGCCCCGGGTAGCGGGGCAGCACCGGGTTGGTCCAGGTCCCCGTCGCGTTGATCACGAACCGCGTGGTCCATGACCCGCGGTCGGTGGTGACGACGAGGTCGCCGTCGGGGTCGTCGTCCGCCTTACGCACCGCGACGACGTGGACGGGCCGCAGGACGGGCAGGTCGAACGCCCGCTCGTACCCCGCGAAGTACCGGGGTACGGCGTCGCGGCTGGCCTCGGACGCGTCGACCGCGGGCTGCGTGAGGCCGGGCAGGTCGAAGATGCCGTTGACGGTGGCCATGCGCAGCGACTCCCAGCGGTGCTGCCAGGCGCCGCCGGGCGCGGGGTTGGCGTCGAGCACGACGTAGGTGCGGTCGGCGTCGGGCTGCTCGACCGCGCTCACGAACCCACGCCGCTGGAGGTGGTACGCCGCGGACAGCCCGGCCTGCCCCGCGCCGATCACGACGACGGTGGCCCGGTTCAGCACATCGCTCACACCAGCCACAACGCCCGCGCCGGGCAGATGTTCCGCCTACCGGGGCATCGTGATCCGCCGCACAGCCTCGGTGACGCTGCCGGGCAGCGGAGCCTCGGTGTCCAGCGCGCGGTGGATCGTCAGCCCCTCGATGAGGGCGTCGAGCAGCCGCGCGGTGACCGGGTCGAAGTGGCGTTCCAGGGCGTCCCTGGACCGCCTCATCCACGCGTTGGTCAGCTCGCGGTAGGCGGGCTCGCGGGCGGCGAGCGTGTACAGCTCGTGGGTGAGCACCAGGTCGCGCTGGGTGCCGAACAGGTCCTGCGTGATGATCGCGACGACGGCGGCTCGCGCGCCCTCCAGGTCGGTCGCCTCGCTCATGCGCTGCTCGAACCCGTCGCTGATGGTCCGCGCGAACCGGCCGAACGCCTCGCGCAGCAGCTCGTCCATGCCGGCGAAGTGGTAGGTCATCGACCCGAGCGGCACGTCGGCGCGCGCGGCGACCTTGCGGTGCGAGATGCCGGCCACGCCGACGTCCGCGACGAGGTCGAGGCAGGCGTCGATGATCCGGTCCCTGCGGTCGGGGTCGTACCGGCGTCCCGTCATGCGCACACTCTAGCGGGCGATGTGTACGTTCGTACGTTCCATGGGTACGCTCGTACACATGGCTCTTCCCCCCTCCCGCCCGGACCTCGCGGTGCGGCGCGCCCGCGGCGCCGTCGGCGCGATGTTCCTCACCAACGGCGCCCTCTACGCGAACCTGGTGCCGCGCCTGCCCGAGATCAAGTCCGCGCTCGACCTGGGCAACGCGTCCTACGGCCTGGCCATCGCCGCGTTCCCCACGGGCGCGGTCGTCTCCGGCCTGGCGGCGGGCCTCGTGGTGCGCCGGTTCGGGTCGGCGCGCGTGGCCGCGATCGGCACGGTCCTGACCGGTCTCGGCACGCTGGGCGCGGGCCTGTCCCCGACGTTCGCGCTCCTGGTGGCGGCACTGTTCCTCGGCGGCGTGTCCGACTCGATCACCGACGTCGCCCAGAACACCCATGGCCTGCGCGTCCAGCGCCGCTACGGACGCTCGATCATCAACGGCTTCCACGCCGTGTGGTCCATCGGCGCCGTGCTCGGCGGCTCCATGGCGGCGGCGGCCATCGCGTTCCGGGTGCCGCTCGAGGTGCACCTGGGCGTCGCCCTCGCGATCTTCGCCGTCGTCGCGGTGGTCGCCTTCCGGTTCCGCCTGCGCGGCCCCGACGACGAGGCCGACGACGGCGCCCCCGCCACCACCGGTGCCCGCCTCGGCGTGGTCGGCACCCGCACCGTCGTGGTCCTCGCGTCGCTCGTGCTCATCGCCATCGGCGGCGCCCTGGTCGAGGACGCCGGCAGCTCCTGGGCCACCCTCTACCTGCACGGCTCCCTCGGCGCCCCCGCGGCCCTGGCCGCCACGGCCTACGTGGCGCTCGTCGGCTCGCAGACCGTGGGGCGCCTGCTCGGCGACCGCCTCGTGGACCGGTTCGGCCAGCGGGCGGTGGCCTGCGCGGGCGGCGTCGTCATCGCGCTCGGCATGGGGCTCGCGCTCGCCTGGCCGACGGTGCCGGGCACGATCGCCGGGTTCGCCGCCGCCGGCCTCGGCAGCGCGACGCTGATCCCCGCCGCGATGCACGAGGCCGACGAGCTGCCGGGCCTGCGCCCCGGCACCGGACTGACCGTGGTGTCCTGGCTCCTGCGGCTCGGGTTCCTGTTCTCCCCGCCGCTGGTGGGGCTGGTCGCCGACTCGGTCGGCCTGCGCACGGGCCTGCTGGTGGTGCCGATCGCGGGCCTGCTGGTCGTGCTCCTGTCGCCGGCGCTCCGGGGCCGCGGGACCGCCGTCACTCGAACAGAGCGTTGACCTGATCGTTCGCCTCCGTGAGGGAGGAGACGTCGGCCTTGCCGCCGAGCACCTCGTCCATCGCGGGGGTCATGATCGCGTGCACGTCCGAGGCGTGGTCGGTCACCGGGAACAGGAACGTGGTGCCCTCCTCGACGTGCGTCGTGAAGGGCGTGACGTCGATGCCCTTCGCGGCGAACGCCTCGGTCGCGATCTCGGCCGAGCTGGTGATCGCCGGGAACACGACGCCGGCCGCGCCCACCAGGTCCTGGCAGTCGGTCGACCCGAGGAACTCGACCCACTGCGCCGCCGCCTCCGGGTCGTCCGTGCCGGCCCAGACGGAGTCGGCCAGGCCGTTGAACATGCTCGCGCGCTGACCGTTCGGGCCGGTCGGCGTGGGCGCCAGGCCCACGTCCACGCCCTCGTACCCGAAGTAGGTCGAGAGCATCCAGTCGCCGCTGATGTTGAGAGCGGCCTTGCCCGCGCCGAAGTTGTCGTTCACCGAGGCGCCGACGGTGGTCTCCAGCGGCGGCATGTACCCCTTCTCGACCAGGGAGTACCACCACGCGATCGTCTCCTGGAAGCGGGGGTCGTCGTAGTTGTAGTGCGTGCCCCAGGGGTTCGTGTCGGTGTGCGTCCAGCCGGTGGTGGCCGTGTACATGCTCCACTCGGTCTGGCCGTTCTCGTACCCGGCGCCGGGGATGCCCAGGCCGTAGACGGCCACGTCGTCCTTGTCGAAGCCGGGCTCGTCGCCCCGCACGCCGTTCGCGTCGACGGTGAGCCGGGCGATGGCCGCCTCGTAGCTGCCGCCGTCGTCCGGGTTCCAGTCGAGCTGCTCCATGTCCTCGGCGGTGAGCCCGGCGTCCTCGACCATCTGCTGGTTGTAGAAGATGGCGACGGTGTCCCAGTCCTTGGGCAGGCCGTACCGCTTGCCGTCCTGGGCCACCCACAGGTCGGCGAGCCCGGGCGAGTACTGGTCCAGGTCGACGTCGGCCACGTGCTCGTCCAGCGGCAGCAGCTGGCCGTTCGCGACGAGCTCGGGGTACTTGGACACGTGGTCGGTGAACACGTCGGGCCCGGTGCCCGACGAGAACGCGGTGGTGAGCGCCGACCAGTAGTCGTCCCAGCCGCGCTGGGTGATCTTCACGGTGAGGTCCGGGTTGGCCTCGTGGAAGGCGTCGGCGCACTGCTGGTAGGCGGGCTGCTGGTTGGCGTCCCACAGCCAGTAGTCGATCTGCCCGTCCGGCTCGGCGCCGGACGAGCCGCCCGCGCACGCGGTCAGGGACAGGGATGCGAGGGCGACGGCGCCCGCGAGCATGCTGCGCTTCATGGTGTTCCTTTCTGTCCCGGCTACTTGATGCCGGAGAAACCGATGGAGTTGATGACGCGGCGCCCGAAGACGGCGTAGAGGACCATCACGGGCAGGGCGGCGACGAGGGACGCGGCCATGAGCCCGGCCCAGTCGGGCGCACCCTGCGGGGTCTGTGACCGGAACACGCCCAGGGCCACGGTGAGCACCTTGGACTGCTCCGTCTGGCCCACGAGCAGCGGCCAGAAGTAGTCGTTCCAGGTGGTGACGAAGGTCAGGATCCCGAGCGTCGTGACCGGCGCTGCCGAGATGGGCAGCACGATGCGGAAGAAGATGCGCCACGGCTTCGCGCCGTCGATCATCGCCGCCTCGTCGATCTCCCGGGGGATGCCGAGGAAGAACTGCCGCATGAAGAAGATCGCGAACGGGGTCATGAACAGGCTCGGCAGCATGATCCCGGGCAGCGTGTTGAGCAGGCCCAGCGACTTCACCGTCAGGAAGTTCGGCAGCGACGTGAAGATCGGCGGCACCAGCAGGGCGCCGAGGAAGACGGCGAACCAGGCGTCACGCCCCGGCCAGCGCAGCCGCGCGAAGGCGTACGCCGCCATCGACGAGAAGAGCACCTGGCCCACCGTCACGGCCGTGGCGACCACGAGCGAGTTGCGCAGGTAGAGCCAGAAGTCGAGCGAGGCACCCGACCCGCCCTCCGCGAGCGCCTCCTCGGGTGTGGCCAGGCCGAACACCCGCTCGAACGGGCCGAGCGTCAGGTCGGCGGGCAGCAGCGAGAAGGACTGCGCGGCGAGGGCGTGGTTGTCCGAGAGGGCGGTGCGCAGCATCCAGTAGAAGGGCAGCACGGTGGCCAGCACGAAGAACCACAGCACGGCCCAGGCGAGCACCCTGCCCCAGGTGAGTCTCATGAGGTCTCCTGTCCGGTTCAGGTGAGGTCGGACTCGCCGGCGCGCAGCAGCCGCATCTGCGCGAACGCCGCCCCGGCGAGGATGAGGAAGAGGACCACGGACATGGCGGACGCGTAGCCGAAGTGGCCGCGGGCGAAGGCCTGCTCGTAGATGTAGAGCTGGAGCACGCGCGACGCGTTGCCGGGCCCGCCGCCGGTGGTCACGGCCACCGTGTCGAAGACCTGGAAGGCCCCGGTGACGGTGATGACCAGCACCAGCACGAGCACGGGTCGCAGCAGGGGCAGGGTGATGCGCCAGAAGGTGCGCCACTCCCCCGCGCCGTCGACGGCGGCCGCCTCGTAGACGCTCGCGGGGATCATCTGCAGGCCGGCGAACACGAGGAGCGCGGTGTAGCCGAGGTGGCGCCAGGTGTTGACGCCGGCGATGGTGGCGACGGTCCAGGTCTCGTCGCCGAAGAAGGCGACCTGGGGCAGCCCGACGGCGTCGATCACCGCGTTGACGATGCCGATGCTGTAGTCGAGCATCCAGTACCAGAGCAGGGCCACGACGACGTTGGCGATGAGGTACGGCAGCAGCAGGCTGCCGCGGATCAGCACCGACTTCGTGAGGCGGTGCATGAGCACCGCGAGCCCGACGGCGAGCACGGTCTGGAACCCGATGTTCAGCACCACGTACAGGAGCGTCACGCGGACCGCGTTCCAGAAGACGTCGTCCTGCACCATGTCGACGTAGTTCCGCAGGCCCACGAAGACGGGGCTGCCGAGCACGTTGTACTCGGTGAGCGACAGGTAGGCGCCGCGCAGCGTCGGGTAGAGATAGAAGACCAGGAACCCGAGGGCAGCGGGGGCGATCATGACCAGCGCGGGGCCGAGCTGGCTCCGGGGTCGCCGGGCGACGGCCGCGGTACTCATCGGCCGCTCCCGATCGCGTAGACGCGCACGTCCTCGCCCGGGACGACGGCGCGCAGCCGCCCGGCGGCCCGGTTCTCCTGGCCGGTCCACAGCTCGGTGACGTCGTGCCGCCCGCCGCCCAGGCCGAGGTCCCGCAGGGCGAGGTCGGCGCGGCGCGGGGCGGACCCGTAGTTGAACAGCGCGACGTAGGTGGTCCCGTCGTCGTGCAGCACGAACGTGTCGGACGCGGTGAAGGCGTCCGGGCCGGCCTGCACGGGCGCGAAGGAGCGCCCGATCTCGGCGAGGTGGTTGATGCCGGGGTTCTGCAGCAGGTCGCGGGCGCGCTGCTTGATGACGGGGTGGCCGGTCGCGGTGAGGTCCTCGCTGACCTGGTAGACGCCCGTGATGGCGGCCGAGGTGATCCGTGCGCGGTTCTGCCCCTCGGGCCAGATGCTCGGGTAGGGGTCGTCCAGCAGGTAGGCGTTGGCGTCGCCGTCGTACTCGTAGTTGCCGAGCTGGACGTGGTCGCCGTCGTTGAAGGCGTAGACCTCGTCGAGCCACCAGCCGTAGGTCAGGGAGTTGAGCAGGTACTCGGTGCTCTTCTGGTAGCGGTCGGGCTGCTCGGGGTGCCAGTTGTTGAGGGCGCCGTGCACGTCGCACGAGATGCGGCGGGCGTGCGCGAACTCCGAGGCGAACAGGGGCGAGATCGCCAGGTCGACGAACATGTCCTCGCCCGCGACGTCGATGACCTGCGCCATGCCCTGGCGGAAGGCCTGCTGGCCGGTGTGGACTCCCGTGTCGTACCAGTCGTCGGCCTCGACGTAGCCGTGGGTGAGGAAGTCGAGCTTCACGTAGCGGACGCCGAGCTCGCGGAACTTGCCGAGCGCGATCCGGGCGCGGTTCTGCACGCCGGGGTTGGTCGGGTCGAGGGCCCAGGCGCCGTCGATGTTGACGGGCACGCCGTTCACCTTCAGCGCCATCTCGCGGTAGGTCTGGTTCTCGCAGGTGTCGCACAGCGCGGTGCCGCCGATGCGCTCGTCCAGGCCCTCGCGCCAGAAGTTGGCGAACGGCTGGAAGTAGAGCGCGGGCTCCTGGCCGCGGGCCTTGACGTCCGCGACGTACCGCTCGAGCTCGGCCCACGAGGTGTCCGGGTCCTCGAACGCGTACTCGGGCGCGAGCATCTTGTCCCAGTAGGAGTCGACGCCCACGTAGGGGCCCTTGGCCGACTCGGTGTTGCGGAACGCGGGCGTCTCCTCGGCGAGGAACTCCGAGACCTCGTCCATGACGTCGGCGTCGCCGCCCCGGGCGCCCAGGCCGCCCCAGCTGTTGAAGCCGAACGGCGTGCCCTCGTCCCAGGTGCGGGAGCCCGCGGCCTGCGCGGCCGCGCGGCCGAAGGTCTCCATGCCCGCGCGCCAGTCCGGGTACAGGCCCACGAACACGCGCGGGGAGCGGACCGTGCCGCCGCTGACCTCGGCGTGGGGCCGCAGCTCACGGTTGAACTGGTACCGGTTCATGCCGTCGCCGTAGTCGTAGCCCCAGTCGGTCAGGCCGGCCGCGACCTGCAGCCGGTCCAGGCCGCCGCGCGGGTTCCCGTCGGCCACGACACCCGACTTCCACGTGTCCCGGTCCAGCGAGCCGACGACGAGCCCGCGGCGCGAGGTGTCGTCGATGAAGGCGCTGACCTCGAAGCTGCGCCGGGCGGGGGTGACGTCCTCGACCGCCGGGGTCTCGTAGCGCACCCAGTGGTCGTTGTCGACGGGGACGAGCACCATGCGGTTGTCGCCGCGGCGCCCGAGGTCCACCGAACCGGGCCGGTCGGTCATGATCGGCACCGTCATCGAGGTGGTGACCGGGCCGTCCGTGCCCGTCACGTCGAGCCGCACCGAGAACGAGCGGTCGCCGTCGAACGCGAAGACCTGCCGCAGCGTGGGCAGGCCCGGCCGGGCGCAGGTGACGGTGTCGCGGGCGGTGAGCCGGCAGGCGCCGTCGTACTGCTTGGTGGTGACGAACCGGTCGCCCAGCCGCACCCCGCTGTAGAAGCCCGTGACGGCGCGCTGCCCGCCCCAGCGGGCGTCGGCGGTGCCGCTGCCGAGCGCGTAGTCGATCACGACGTCCCCGCCGCGGAGCGTGGCGCGCGCGCCACCCGGCCGCGCCGGGGTGGGGTCCACGGGCACGGGGTCGGCGGCGCGCGGGTCGGTGAGCGTGTAGTCCTTCGCGGTCGCGCCGGCCACCTCGACCAGGTCCAGGTCGGGCCCGAGGGACCCGGCGGGCGCGCTGAACGTCAGCCGGTTCTCGCCGGCGTGCAGGGGCAGGGCTACCGTCGTCGTGCCGACGCGGTCCCACCCGCCGGTCGAGGCGACGGGCACCGTCACGGTGTCGCCGCCGTCGGGTGTGACCGTCAGCGCGCGGGAGTCGTCGCCGCTCAGGTAGTGCAGCGTCACGTCGTACGTGCCCGCCTCGGGGGCGAGCACGCCGGGCAGCAGGATCGTCGCCGTCGGGCTGACGCTGCCCACCTTGCCGTCACCGGAGCAGGACGAGCAGCCGGAGCGGCTCGCGCCGTCGAGCACCACCTGGGGTGCCTCGGCCTCGACGGTGGCGGCGGGCAGAGCGGGCTGAGCGGGCATGGCGGGCGCGGCGGGCGCGGCCTGGGCCGCCGGCCCTCCCACCCCGGCCGCGAGGGCGAGCACCAGGCCGACGGCGAGCCACGGGGCCCTGCGGGTCGGCGGGACGGACGGGACAGGCACTGACATAGCGGCTCCTCGGCGACGTTGCTCTGGCTGCCGCACACTCAACAGGCATTTCTTGTTGCTGTCAATTAACTACGCGGGCTAAGGTCGTGCCCATGCCCGCCAGACCACAGGCGCCGACGCTCAGCCCGGCCGCCACGCGCGTCTTCCAGCGACTCGTCATGTCCGGCGACGCCTCACGGACCGCGCTGGCCAACGACACCGGCCTGACGCCGGGCGCGATCACCCGCGCCGTGCGGCCGCTGCTGGAGGCGGGACTGCTGGACGAGACCGGCGACCGGGCGTCCAGCGAGGGCGCCCTCGGGCGGCCGGCGACGATGGTGACCGTCCGGGCGCGGGCGCACCAGGTGGTCGGCGTGAAGATCACCGCCGACCAGATGTTCGGCGTCGTCGCCGACCTGCGCTGCCAGGTGCTCGACGAGCTCACCCTGCCGGTGACCGACCTCCGGCCGGACGCCGTCGTCGCGCAGGTCGCGGAGCTGGTGGACCACCTGCGGGCGGGCCGGCCCGAGGTGGGCGGCGTCGGCCTGGCGGTGTCCGGCGACGTCGACGCCGCGACCGGGCACGTCGCCTACTCACCGTTCCTGGGCTGGCGCGACCTGCCCCTCGGCGAGCTCGTCGCCCGGCGTACCGGCCTACCCACCACCGTCGAGAACGACGTGCGCGCGCTGCTCACGGGCGAGCGCTGGTACGGCGTGGGCCGGGGCCTGAGCTCCCTCGCGCTCGTCACCGTCGGCACCGGCATCGGCTGCGCGCTGCTGGTCAACGGCCAGGTGGTGCACGGCAGCTTCGGCGTCGCGGGCGAGGTGGGGCACGTGCTAGTCGACCCGGACGGGCCCCTGTGCCACTGCGGCAACCGCGGGTGCGTCGAGGCGATCGCCGGGTCCGCCGCCATCCTGGACGGCGTGGCGGCGGCGGGGCTGGACGCCGGGAGCGTCGGCGAGGTCGCCGAGCTCGCCCGCTCCGGCCAGGCCGACGCCGTGCGCGTGCTGGCCGACGCCGGCAGCGCCATCGGCACCGGCATCGCGACCATCGCGAACCTGCTCGGCGCCCAGCACATCCTCATCACCGGCGAGGCCATCGGCAGCGACTACGACGTCATGGACCCCCACGTGCGCGAGGCCTTCGAGGAGCGCGCCTTCGGCTCGGCGGCGCGCTCCGCCATCGAGCTGCGCCCGCTGCGGTTCGTGGACTGGGCGCGCGGGGCGGCGGCGTGCGCCGTCGAGGACTTCGTGACCCACTACGGGCGGTCGTAGCCGCCCTCGCCGCGCAGCGGCTTCTCGAAGAACGCGTCCGCGTACGGGTTGTCCAGGCTGTACGGCTCGATCTCGCGGTAGCCGGCCCGGCCGTACATCGCCAGGGCCTCGGTCAGCACCCGGTTGCTGTCCAGCACCGCGCGGGTGCAGCCGAGCCGGCGCGCCTCGTCCTCCAGGGCGCGCAGCAGCCGGGTACCCAGCCCTGCACCACGCCAGCCCGGGTGCACCCACATCCGCTTGATCTCCCCGGTCGCGTCGCCGAGCAGGCGCACGCCCCCGCACGCGACCGGGACGCCGTCGCTGGTGGCCACCAGGAACGCACCACGCGGTGCACGCAGGGCGTCGGCGCCGCCCTCCGGGGCGCCGGGGTCGAAGCCGCCGGGGAAGCGCCGGCCCAGCTCGGCGTAGTACTCGCCGAGCGCCGCCGTGGCCGCCCGGTCGAGAGGATCGACGACGCGCAGGTGCACGGTCGCCGCCCGGATCAGCAGGTCGGCGGTGCGGAGCGCCTCGTCCAGACGGGCGCGCTGCCGCTCTGTCAGCGGCTCCAGGAGGTCGCGCGCCGTGCGCTCCGACCGGTCGTCGAGCTCCTGGTACGCGGCCTGCCCGCCAGCGGTGAGCGTGACGGTCCGCCGACGCCGGTCGGCCGGGTCGGTCAGCACCTCGACGAGCCCGTCGTCGGCCAGCCGGGACAGGAGCCGCGTGAGGTAGCCCGAGTCCAGGTCGAGCCGTTCGCGCAGGTCCCGGACGGTGGCGCCGCCCGGTCCGACCTCGAACAAGAGGCGCGAGGCGCCGAGCGGACGCCCCGTGCCGAGGAACGACTCCTCGAGGGCGCCGATGCGCTGGGTGTAGCTGCGGTTGAAGCGGCGAACCGTGTCGACGAGGCTCATATCTCTGACTCTAGTCAGAGATATGGCCGCGCGGTAGTCAGTGGTGGTGCCGGTGCGCTCCGGGCTCCACCGGGGTCGCGCCCGGCCGGCCCCACTGCGGCACGGGCCGGCGCGTCGGACCCCAGGTGGCGTTGCCCTCGGCGTCCGAGGCCCAGTACCAGCACGACTCCCGGCCCTCCGGCCAGCCCGCCGGCACGTCCTCCCACGCCTCACCTCGGCCGTACGGCGTCAGGTCGAGCAGGCCGAAGACGCCCGCGGCCGGCTCGTTGCCGCGCCCCGTGGTGCGGTACGTGAGGTAGACGCGGTCACCGTCGCGCAGGAAGCAGGCAAGGTGGCCCATGTCGACGCCGATCGGCCAGTCCAGCCCGCGCACCGAGTACCAGGGCTGCGTGTAGCCCATGAAGTCCAGGAACGGCTCGACCTCCGGCCACGGACCCTCGGTCAGCATCGCGAACGACACACCGCGCACCGCGAGGTACGGAGCCGACTGCTGTACGTGCCACGCGTTGATGGTGCAGCCCGGGCACTGCCCGCTCGCGGGCTCGCCGTCGTGCCACATGTGCTGGTAGACCACGAGCTCGTCACGCCCCTGGAACAGGTCCCGGAACGGGACGGGGCCGTCGGCGCCCACCACCTCGGCGGCGCCGTCGACCTCCACCATCGGCAGGCGGCGGCGGGCCGCCGCCAGCGCGTCGCCGGCGCGCGTGTGCGCCTTCTCCCGCACGAGCAGCTCGTCGCGCGCAGCCTCCCAGGCCTCGCGGTCGACGACGGCGGGGCGGCCCCTCGGCACGGATGTCTCGGTCATCGGCTCCTCCAGGTCCGGGGCACCGCGGTCGGCGCCTCCCCCTACCGACGCCGGGGTGGTGCCGTACTCATCGGTGCGGGCGCCCCCTCACCCAGCAGCGCGGCCGCGACCGAGGCCCGGGCCGGCAGAGGCCCGTTGTCGCCGGAGGCCCGGAACGCCTCGACAGCCAGCGCGGCGAAGCGGCGGGCCGCGGCGATCCCCCGGGCCGCCGGCGTCGCCGCGAGACCGCGCCCGGCCAGGAGCACGAGCAGCAGGTCGTCGATCACGAAGTCGGCGCGGAGCTTCCCGGCGGCCTGCGCGCGGCGCACCAGGCCCGCCATCTGGGTGATGAGCGCCGCGCGGTGGCGGACGAAGTAGTCGCCGCCCGCGACGCCGCCCGCCAGGAACGCGTCCACGAACCCCTGGTTGCCGACGTTGAGCACGGTCACGCCCTCGATCACCGAGCAGAACCCGCGCCACGGGTCCGGGTCCGCGCAGCCGTCCTCGACGATGGCCCGGCAGGCGCGCGCCTCGTCCGCGAAGACCGCCTCGAGCAGCACCTGCCGCGCCGGGAACCGGCGGTACAGCGTCGCGGGCCCGACGCCGGCACGCCGCGCCACCTGCCGCATCGTGACCTCGAGGCCGCGCTCGGCGAAGAGCTCGCGGGCCGCCTCCACGATGCGGTCGCGGTTGTCCTGCGCGTCGGAGCGCAGCTTCTGGGGCAACGTCTCGGTCATCTCTCTCACTTCCGGGAAGTGGACGCATGCGTCCGTTAACGTCCCCACCGTACGGCAGGAACGACCACGGAGACAGACATGCGAGCAGTGACCATCACAGAGTTCGGCGACCCCAGCGGCATGACGCAGACCGACCTCCCCGACCTCGAGCCCGGACCGGGCCAGCTGTTGATCACCACCGAGGCGATCGGCGTGGCCGGGGTCGACGCCGTGATCCGGCGGGGAACGGTCGCCGGCTACGGATTCGAGGTCGGCCTCGTGCCCGGCAGCGAGGTCGCGGGAACGGTGACAGCGGTCGGCGCGGGCGTCGCCGGCTCCTGGGTGGGCCGGCAGGTCTGGGCGTTCACGGGCGGCACCGGCGGGTACGCCGAACAGGTGCTCGCGCTCGCCCACCACGTGACGCCGCTGCCCGAGGGGTTGTCGCCGGTCGACGCGGCGACGATCGGCAGCGCGGGTCCGGTGTCGCACTTCGGCCTGGCGCACGCCCACTTCGCCGCCGGGGAGTCGGTGCTGGTGCGCGGCGCGGCGGGGAGCCTCGGCATCGCGGCGGTGGAGCTGGCGGCCCGCGGCGGGGCGAGCGCGGTGGCGGTGACGACGTCGTCCGCCGAGCGGGGCGAGCGTCTGCGCGCGCTGGGCGCCACGCACGTGCTCGACCGCGCCGGGCGGGGCGACGCGGACGCCCCGGCGGCCTACGACGTGGTCGTCGACGTCGTGGGCGGGCCGGACACGCCCGAGTTCGTCGACCGGCTGGCACCGAACGGACGCATGGTCATCATCGGCGCCGTGGCCGGGATGCCGACCGCCGACATCGGGGAGCGCCTGCTGCGGTCCTTCCAGAAGTCGCGGTCGCTGGCGACGTTCAGCCTCGACACCGTCCCCGTGCCGGACCGGAACGCCGTCCGCGCGGACCACCTGGCCGCCGTGGTGCGCGGCGAGCTCCACGCGGTCGTCCACGACGTGATGCCGCTGGACAAGGCCGCCGAGGCGCACCAGCGGATGGACGACGGCGAGGTGTTCGGCCGCATCGTGCTGGTGCCCTGACTCAGCGCTCCCGGACCCGCAGGCCGTCGAGCAGGCCGTCGAGCGCCCGCTCGGCCTGTTCCGACGCCTGCGGGTCCGGGTCGCGCGCGAGCCACAGGGCCGCCTCGTTCATCGCGCCGGAGAGCAGCCGGGCCAGCGGTTCGACGGGCTGGTCGGGGACGACGCCGGCCTCGACCAGCGTCGTGAGCACCTCGGACAGGTGGCGGGCGGAGGAGTCCTCGTCCATGGCGCGCCACTCGTCCCAGCCGAGCACGGCGGGCGCGTCCACCAGGAGGATGCGGCGCACGTCGGGATCGCGTCCGGCGGCGAGGAACGCGTGGCAGCCGGCGCGCAGCTGGTCCCACGGGTCGCGGTGCGCGTCGGCGGCCCGGGCGACCCGCTCCCCCAGCTCCTGCTGCACCTGGGCGACCACGGCGCGGAAGAGACCGCCCTTGCCCTCGAAGTGGTGGTAGGCGGCACCCTTGGTCACGCCCACCGCCCGGGCGACGTCGGCGAGGACGACGTCGTGATAGCCGTCGGCGGCAAACCTCCGCCGCCCCTCGGCCAGCAGCGCACGTCGGGTCGCTGCTCGCTGTTCTTCTCTGGTCACGACGCCCCTCCCGGGTCTCACATACCTGGGGTATGTTAGTTCACATACCTTGGGTATGTGAAACTCATCGGAGAGGGAGAGATCCATGACGACGCTCGGAAGCTTCTATCCCGTGATCGCGACGCGCGACGTCGCGGCCGCACGCGCCTTCTACCAGGCGCACCTCGGATTCGAGGTCACGTTCGAGGCCGACTGGTACGTGAGCCTGCGCCGGAGCGACGCCCCGCAGTACGAGCTCGCCCTGCTCGACCACGCCCACCCGACCGTCCCCGAGGGCTACCGCACCCCGATGACGGGCGGGTTGCTGCTGAACTTCGAGGTCGACGACGTCGACGCCGAGCACCGCCGGCTCGTCGGCGAGGCGGGCCTGCCCGAGCTGTTGTCGCTGCGTACGGAGGCGTTCGGTCAGCGGCACTTCATCGTGGGCGCGCCGGACGGCGTGCTGATCGACGTCATCACCGTGGTCCCGCCCGGGGCGGAGTACGCAGACCAGTACGCGGCCGGGCGCCTGCCGGGTCAGCCGGTGGGGTGGGCCCAGGTGAGGTCGGCGCGGCGGGCGCGCCGGGGCGCCCGGCCGGGCGGCCGGGGTGCCGGTCCGGTGTTCCGGGGTGTCGGGCTGGGGCGGTAGGCGACCGTGGCCCGCTCGGACCGGGTGTGGCACCCGATCTGGTACCGGCTACGCGGCACCCTGCCCACCACTGGACCAGTGACCCCCACCGCCGGCGTCCAGCCCGGGACCCGCTCACCGACCGCAGGCACCTCACCGTCGGCCGCCGCGCCGGTGCTCGATGCCCCATCCACCTGGACGTCGCCAGCGGGCATGCCGGTGTCCCCCTCGGCCCGGGTCGGGACGGTGGCAGCATCAAGGTCTACTGCCCGCAATGGTTGGGGTGGTCGGGGTGCCACGGCCAGGTACCGGTGCCCGGTCGGGGCCAGGGTCTCCACCCCGTGCCGCCCGTGCACCGTGACGCTCTTCTGGGACCAGCCCGGTGCCTGCTTGACGTGGTTGCACCGCTGACACAGGCCCTGCCCGTTGTCCAGACCGGTCGGGCCACCCTGGGCGTGCGGGGTCACATGATCCAGGTGCCGTACCGGCGCGTCACACCACGCCGTGGCACACACGCCCTGCTCCCGGGCCCGCAACAACGCACTCAACCCCGGCGGATGGAACCGGGCGGCGGACGTCGTGGCCACCAACCGACCCCGCGGGTCGACGTAGATGCCCCGCAACCACGCCGCGCCCGCATCCATCCCGTGCGCGACCAGGTTGCGCACCACCGGACCCGGAACCACACCCGCCCCCAGCGGGCCACCCTCGACCAGCACCCCCGGCGCGGCACCACTGGCCAGCAGGGTCTGGTCCGAGACCAGCAGGTTCACCGTCACCGGCACCTCCCCCGCCCCACCCTCGCCCCGCCCGGTGACCCGCTCCACCAGGGTGTCGGCCATGATCTGCCCCACACCCCGCCCATCCCCCGCGGCCTTAGCCGCCCGGGCGTGCGCGTCCAGCTGGGCGTAGGCCTGCACACCCTGAGCCATCGGCACCAGAGCGGTCAGGTACACCATCAGGTCCGGG
>NZ_JAMTCS010000020.1 GCF_024171955.1 Promicromonospora thailandica
CTCCGGTGCGGACGGGTCGCTCCAGTCGGACGGGTCGGGCGCCTTGTTCTTGGCCTGCACGCTCACCGTGTACGCGGTGCCGTTCTCCAGCCCGGTCCAGGTGATCCGGCCACCGGTCTGGCACGTCTTCTGGGTCACGCCGTCGGTCGGGGCAGGGCTGATCTCCAGGTTGACGCACTCGATGGGCGAGCGGTCCGTGTAGCTCCGGTTGGTCCAGCTCACGATCAGCGCGCTGTCGTCGAAGTCGAGCGTCGGCGGCTCGGGCTTGTCCGGCTTCTCGTCCGGGCGCGCCTCACGGGACCGGGGCGACGGCTCGGAGTCGCCCACCTCGTTGGTCGCCACCACCGTGAAGGTGTACTTCACGTTGTTCTTCAGGCCGTCGAACGTGCACGTCGTGGTCGCGCAGGCGTGCTCCTGACCGGTGTTGGTCCGCAGCGTGTAGCCGGTGATGTCCGCGCCGTTGTTGTTCGGCTGGTCCCAGCTCAGCACCACCGTCTCCGAGCGCACCTCCTCCACCCGCGGCGCACGCGGCGCCTCGGGCCGCCCCAGCACGGTCAGGCGCGCGACGCCGTCGACCTCCCGGTCGGGGTCGCCCGTGACGTCCGCGACGCGGTAGCGCACGACGAGGGTGCCGGTGAAGTCCGGGGCCGGCGTCACCACGAGCTGGTCGCCGTCGTAGGCCGGCTCACCCGTCCCGGTGTCGACGCTCGGCACACCCGTGAGCCGCAGCGGCTCCCCGGGGAACGGGCTCACGTCGTTGGCGAGCACGGGGATCCGCGTGGCCTCGCCCTGGTGCGCGTCGGGCACGACGTCGTCCGTGGTCTGCGCGAGCCGGCGCGTCGAGGCGGTGACGCGGACGGTCAGCGTCGCCTCGACGGGCGGGTTGATCCCGTCGGACACGGTCATCGGCAGCTCGCGCACCGTGCCCTTGGGCACGGACGGCTCGGCCTCGCCGGTGATCGTCGAGCCGGTCACCGACGTCGCGATGCCGTCGCCCGCCGTGATCTCGATCGTGAGGTCGTCCTTGTCGGGGTCCCTGACGTACCGGGACAGGTCCATGGTGGCCGTCTCGGCGGCCGCGACCTCCAGCACCGGGGCGCCGGTCACCTTCGGCGGCAGGTTCTTCGACGGCGTCACGTCGACCGGGAGCGTCAGCACGGAGACGAGGCCCCGGGCGTCGTCCGGCCCCGACCCGTCGGTGACCTCGAAGCTGACCGAGGCGGGCCCCGCGTAGTCGGCGGCCGAGGTGTACACGACCGTGTCGGCGTCGGTGACCGAGACGCCGCCCTCCAGCGCCTTGACCGTCTTCTCCTCGGTGATGCGCGGCTCGCGGTCCTCCCGGACCACCACGTAGTCGGCCAGGTCGATGGTCAGCGGCTCGCCCGAGAACGCCTTCAGCGGCTCCAGGCCCGGCTCGACGTGCGGGCGCGACTGGTCGCCCGGCACCCGCACGAACGCCTTGGCCTCCAGGCCGTCCATGTCGGTCACGGTGTAGGTGATCACCTGGGCGCCGGGCGTCAGCGCCACCTCGACCTTCCCGTCCTCGTCGACCGTGACGCCCTCCAGCTCCTCGTCGACCGTCACCTCGAGGTCGGCCGCCACGCCGTCCGGGTCCACGTCGTTGGCCAGCACGTCCACGGTCACGCTCGACGAGCCCTCGACGTCGTCGGCGGTCACCACGTCGTCCGTGGCGACCGGGCGCAGCAGGGGCGCGTCGCTGCGCACGTGCACCGTGATCGCCCCGCTGGCGCGCTCCTTGTAGGTGTCCTGGATGCCGTAGTAGAAGGAGTACGCGCCGTCGTCGTCCGGGGCGGTGAGCACGACGTCGTCGTCCACGGCCTTCGGGTCGATGCCGTGCTCCTGCGCCCCCTGGAACCCCTGGGTGAACAGGCCGATCTGGTCGCCGTCCGGGTCGGAGTCGTTCTCCAGCGCGGCGACGGCGACGGTGCGGCCCGGGCGTACCGTGGTCTCGTCGTCGAGCGCCTGCGGCTTCTGGTTCGAGGGCGGGGGCGGCGCGATGCCGACGCGCACCAGTCCCTCGGCGGGCGCGCCGCGCGTGTCGGTCACCTGGTAGGTGAACGAGTCGAGCCCGGCGGACCCGGGGGCGGCCTGGTAGTCGACGAACCCGTCGACGATGGTGGCCGTGCCCTTGCCGGGCGCCCCGGAGATCGAGCTCAGGGTCACGAGGTCGCCGTCGGGGTCGGTGCCCTCGAGCGGCAGCGGGATGCGCACGATCCCCTCGGCCAGCACGCGGGCCTCGACGTCGGGCAGCTGCGGCGCGCCGTTCTCCGGGGCGTCCAGCACGTCGATGCTGACCTGGGCGGAGTCCTTCTGGCCGTTGCTGTCCACGACCTCGTAGACCGCGTGCACCGTCCCGGCCTCGTCGCCGGCGCGGAACCGCACCGTGTCCTGCGAGACGAAGGCCTCGCCCGCGCTCGCCGGTGGCGACTCCCGCAGGTCGTCGACGACCGTGAGCTCCAGGCCGTCCGGGTGGGTGTCGTTCGTGAGCACGGGGATGGTCACCACGTCGCCCGTGTGCACCGTCGCGGAGTCGGGCCCGGCCTCCGGCGGCCGCAGCTGCGCGGGCGCCGGGATGGGGACCACCCGCACCTGACCGGTCTTCGTGCCTGTTCCGTTCGCGGCCGTGTAGGTGACGGTCACCGCGCCGTCGAGCCGCTTGATCTCGGAGACCTTGAGGATCTGGTGGTTGAGCACCGAGACGCTCACCGGCGCGTCCGGTGCCACCTCGACGCTCTGCACCACGAGCACGCCGCCGGCCGGGTCGGTGTCGTTGGCCAGCACGTCCACCAGGGCGGTGCCGCCCGTGGGCAGCAGCACCTGGTCGGAGACCGTCACGGGCACGCCGCCCTCCTCCGGCGGCGTCACCACGTCCACGCGGACCAGGCCGGTCGCGGGGTTCGGGCCGTCGGTCACCTGGTAGGTGACGTCGTAGGCGCCGGGCTCGTCGCTCACGAACCGGAACGTGTTGGTGGTCGCGTTGGTGACGATCTCGGCGCCCGGCTGCTCCGCGACGCTCGTGAGCTGCAGGTCGTCGCCGTTGGGGTCGGCGTCGTTCTTCAGCGGCTCCACCGTGACCGGCTCGCCCGCGAGCACCGTCACGTGGTCCTGCACGGGTACGGGTGGCACGTTCGAGGCGGCGACGTTGATCTTCAGGAGGCCCTGGTAGGCGGCGTTCTGCGCGTCCGAGACCGTGACCTCGACGTTCTTGCTGCCCACGGTCGTGCCGCCGTCGCGGAACTCGATGGTGCCGTCGGGGCGGAACCGCACCTCGTCCAGCGGGTCGGCCGTGGTGGCGTTCGACAGGAACAGGTCGTCCCCGTCCGGGTCGGTGAAGTAGGGCAGCACCTTGATGGTGCCGACGCCACCCTGGCCGACCGCCAGCACCGGCTTGCCCGGCTGCTCCGGCGGGTCGTTCTCCTCCAGGGGCACGATCCGCACCGTGACCGAGGCGACGGCCGTGCCGCCCTCGCGACCGTCGTCCACCTCGTACTCGAAGGTGAGGTCGCCGGTCGCGTCCACGGGCACGTCGGCCTGCAGCGCCGCGCCGTCGAGCACACGGTCCACCGTGGCGGCGCCCCGCGCGGAGCCCTTGATCTCGCCCGAGACCGACACGGTCATGACGTCGCCGTCGGGGTCCATGTCGTTGCCGAGCACGTTCAGCACCGTGGTGCGGCCGGGGCGCACCCCGATCCGGTCCGGCTCCGGCTTCGGCGGGCGGTTCGGCCGGCTGCGGTCGGCCACGAGCTGGTCCACCTGCTCGGGCGTGGTCTCCTCGGACTCGGTCTCCTCCTTGTTCTTCGCCTGCTGGGGCTGCTTCTTCGGCCACGCCTCGACGAGCTGGAACCGGTCGGCCGCCATCCAGAGGGTGCCGTCGGCCACGTCGTTGAGCACGATCACGTCGCGGTTGACGCGGTACAGCAGGGTGGAGGAGGCGTCGAGCCCTTCCAGCACCTGGTCGACGTCGTCGTCCTGGCCCGGGCAGTCCCGCAGCACCTGGCCGGATCGGGACCACGCGCCGTAGACGCAGCCGCCGAGCTGGACGGGCGCCGCCGGCACGCCGACGGGCCGCGTCTGCTTGGTCGGGGTACCGCCGCCCAGGGGCTGGGTGACCAGACCCTGGGGGATGCCGATCGCGACGACGTCCGAGGCGGCCGACGGCTGCTGCAGCACCGCCTGCGCGCCGTCCTCGACCGGGACGGTGTCGCCGCCCGGCAGCACCAGCGTCCCGGTCGACAGGTCCAGCACCACGGGCTGGTCGCCCACGGCGGAGACCTGCACGTCGGCGTCGGCGGCGACCGGGAGCTCGGACTCCTCGACGTCCCCGGGCACGCCCTGGGCGCCGGTGGGGATCGTGTACAGCGTGCCGTCGGCGGGGACGGCGAGGTACACGGTGCCGTCGTCGCCGACGGTGACCACGCCCCCGGGCCCGGCCTTGACCGTGGGCCGCGACTTCTTCTCGTCGTACGTGGCCGAGTCGAACGGCAGCACCCACGCCCGCCCCGACTCCGGGTCGTAGACGGCGGTGGTCGCGGCGCCCGCGGCCACCTGGGCGCCCGGTGGGAACTTCATCGTGGCGTCCAGCGACAGCAGCGCCGGGTTGACCGGGCTCGCGGAGGAGTCACCCGGGCTGTCGAGCAGCACGCGCTGCGCGTCCTGCTCCACGTCGAAGCCCGTGGCGCTCGCCAGGAGACTGCCGTCCAGCGCCCTGGCGGCGTAGTTGAACCGGCCCAGCTCCTGCGTGGCGGCGTTGGTGACCCACACGCCCGAGTCGTTCAGGTCCACGTCTGCCGTCGCCTCGCCGTCGTACCAGAGGGCGAGACCCACCAGGCCCGCGGCGAAGAGCGACACCGCGCCCACCGAGGCGGCGGACCGGCGGTTCTCCATGACGCGCGACAGCAGGCTCATGCGCCCGAGCGTAGCGAGCAGGGGGTGAGATGTCCCCGAAAAAGTGGCTCAGATCTGGGGTTTTGCGCCGGAGTTTTGCGCGGGCGGTGGCTCAGTAGGACGCCGCGCGCGCGTCCACCCACTCCTTGGCGTCGAGCAGGCTCGCCCCGGTGGCCTCGCGGTAGAGCTTGATCGCCTCGATCCGCCGGTCCGACCAGATGCACCGGTCGATCTCGGCCAGCATGTCGGGCGCGATGCCCTCCGCGCTGGGCCCCGCGATGCCGAGGTGCTTGATCACGATGTCGAGCTTGCGCTCCAGGCGCTGCACGGTCCGGTCGTTGGCCCGCATGGTGCCGCTCACCGTGATGAACAGCAGCAGGAGCAGGAACGCGATGACGATGCCGATCACTTCCAGGGGAAACATGGCGGAACCGTATCGGCTGCGGCCGTCCGCCGCGTTGCACCACATACCCGCCAGGGGTATATGGTGTGACGCATACGGTTACCCCCTAGGGGTAGCATCGCACGAGTGGAGGGCACGACGATGACGACGACCGAGTACCAGGTGACCGGCATGACCTGCGGGCACTGCGAGTCCGCGGTGCGCGGCGAGGTGAGCCTGCTGGCCGGCGTCGAGCAGGTGGACGTGAGCGCCGCGACCGGACGGCTCGTGGTCCGCAGCGCGGACGCGCTGGACGACGCCGCCGTGCTGGCCGCCGTCGACGAGGCCGGGTACGCCGCGGAGCGGCTGGCGTGAACGCGCCCCGGCGCCTCGGGCTGTACGGCGCGGGTCTGGCGGCGCTGTTCGCCGCGACCTTCGCGCTGGCCGGGGCCGTGGTCCCGGACGACACCGCCGCCGCGTGGTCGTCGGCCCGGAGCGCGGGGGCGGGCGAGGCGGGCACGGACGCAGGCCACGGCGGCATGGTGGACGGCGGCGTGGTGGACGACGGCATGGTGGACGGCGGCGAAGCGGCCGCACCGGCCGGGCACGGCAGCGGGCACGACGCGGCGGCGGTGCGTGGCCTCGGTCTCGAGCAGGACGGCCTGCTCCTGAGCCCCGTCAGCGCCCCGGCCGAGGTCGGTGAGGACGGCACGCTCTCGTTCGCGGTCACGGCCGACGGTGAGCCCGTGACGGCGTTCGCCACCGAGCACGACAAGAAGCTGCACCTGATCGTGGTCCGCTCGGACGGCACCGGCTTCCGGCACGTGCACCCCACGATGGCGGACGACGGCGTGTGGTCCCTGCCGTGGACCTGGGCCGAGGCGGGCACCTACCGGGTGTACGCCGACTTCGTGCCCGAGGCGACCGGCGAGAACGTGACGCTGAGCCGCACGGTCGACGTCGCCGGCGCGGTCGAGCCCCGGCCGGCGGAGGAGGCGACGGCGTCGGACACCGTGGACGGCTTCACCGTGACCCTCGACGGCGACCTGACCTCGTCCGGGGAGTCCGTGCTGACCGTCCGCGTCACGCGGGACGGTGAGCCGGTCACGGACCTGGAGCCGTACCTGGGCGCGTACGGTCACCTGGTCGCGTTGCGCGCCGGCGACCTGGCGTACCTGCACGTGCACCCGGAGGGGGACGAGCCCGAGGCGGGTGCGGTGTCCGGCCCGGAGGTCGCGTTCGTGACGCGGGCGCCCACGCCCGGCCGGTACCTGCTGTACCTGGACTTCAAGGTCGGCGGGCAGGTGCGCACGGCGCACCTGGTCGTCGACGCCCACTGACAGACGCCCACTGACAGACACGCACTGACAGACACGCACTGACAGACACGCACTGACAGACACGCACTGACAGACACGCACTGACAGACATGCACCGACAGACGCGAGGAGCACCCCGATGTCCGACGCCCCGTCCCGCACGGACGAGACCGCCGTCGCCCTGCGGACCGTCGACCTGGAGATCGGCGGCATGACGTGCGCGTCGTGCGCCATGCGGATCGAGAAGAAGCTCAACCGCCTCGACGGTGTGACCGCCACGGTGAACTACGCGACGGAGAAGGCCAAGGTCACCACGCCCGCCGGGTACGACCTGGGGGCGGTGGTCGCCGAGGTGGAGAAGACGGGGTATACCGCGGCGCTGCCCGCGCCGAAGGAGGCCCCGGCGGAGGGCGGTGACGTGCGGGACTCCGAGCTGCTCGCGCTGCGGGACCGGCTGGTGGCCTCGATCGTGCTCGCGGTGCCGGTCGTGGTGCTCGCGATGGTCCCGGCGTGGCAGTTCACGTACTGGCAGTGGGCGTCGCTCACGCTGGCCACCCCGGTGGTGCTGTGGGGTGCGTGGCCGTTCCACCGTGCGGCGTGGACC
The DNA here is from genome assembly GCF_024171955.1 of Promicromonospora thailandica. Classification (GTDB taxonomy): domain Bacteria; phylum Actinomycetota; class Actinomycetes; order Actinomycetales; family Cellulomonadaceae; genus Promicromonospora; species Promicromonospora thailandica. Next base: position 7,211 of record NZ_JAMTCS010000020.1, read on the forward strand.
AACCTGCGGCACGGCGCGGCGACGATGGACACGCTGGTGTCGGTGGGCGTGCTGGCGGCGTACGGCTGGTCGCTGTACGCGCTGTTCCTCGGCACGGCGGGCGTGGCGGGGATGACGCACGGCTTCGAGCTGTCCGTGGCGCCGTCCGACGGTGCGGGCAACATCTACCTCGAGGTCGCCGCGGGCGTGACCGTGTTCGTGCTGGCGGGGCGGTGGTTCGAGAAGCGGTCCAAGCGCCGGGCGGGCGCCGCGCTGCGCGCGCTGCTCGAGCTGGGCGCGAAGGACGTCGCCGTGCTGCGCCACGGCACGGAGACCCGTGTGCCGGTCGAGCACCTGGTGGTGGGCGACGAGTTCGTGGTGCGGCCGGGGGAGAAGATCGCCACCGACGGCGTGGTCGTGTCGGGGTCGTCCGCCGTGGACGTCTCGATGCTCACGGGCGAGTCGGTGCCGGTCGAGGTCGGCGCGGGCGACGTCGTGGCCGGCGCGACGGTGAACGCGGGCGGGCGGCTCGTGGTCCGGGCGACCCGGGTGGGCGAGGGCACGCAGCTCGCGCGCATCGCGCAGCTCGTCGAGGACGCCCAGTCGGGCAAGGCCGAGGTGCAGCGCCTCGCCGACCGGGTCTCGGGCATCTTCGTGCCCGTGGTCATCGCGGTCGCGGTCGCGACGCTCGGGTTCTGGCTCGGCGGCGGCTTCCCGGCGACGGCGGCGCTCACCGCGGCGGTGGCGGTGCTGATCATCGCCTGCCCGTGCGCGCTCGGGCTGGCCACGCCCACCGCGCTGCTGGTGGGCACCGGGCGGGGCGCGCAGCTCGGCATCCTGATCAAGGGACCCCAGGTGCTGGAGTCGACCCGCAGGGTCGACACCGTGGTGCTGGACAAGACCGGCACGGTGACCACGGGCCGCATGGAGCTGCTCGACGTGGTGCCGGGCGACGGCACCACCCGCGCGGAGCTGCTGCGGCTCGCGGGCGCGCTGGAGGACGCCTCCGAGCACCCCGTGGCGCAGGCGATCGCGAAGGCGGCCACGCAGGAGGTCGGCGTGCTGCCCGCCCCGGAGTCGTTCGAGAACCTCACGGGCCGGGGCGTGCAGGGCGTGGTCGAGGGGCACGCGCTCGTCGTCGGCCGGGAGAGCCTGCTGGCCGACCGGTCGCAGCGCCTGTCGCCCGCGCTGGTTGCGGCGAAGGCCGCGGCCGAGGCCCAGGGGCGGACCGTGGTCGCCGCGGGCTGGGACGGGCAGGCGCGCGGCCTCCTCGTGGTCGCGGACCGGGTGCGGCCGACCAGCGCCGCGGCGGTCGCGCGGCTGAAGGGGCTCGGTCTCGTGCCGGTGCTCCTGACCGGCGACAACCGGGCGGTGGCCGAGCAGGTGGCGGCCGAGGTCGGCATCACCGACGTCGTCGCCGACGTGCTGCCGCAGGACAAGGCCGCCGTCGTCGCGCGGCTGCAGGGTGAGGGCCGGGTGGTGGCCATGGTGGGCGACGGCGTGAACGACGCGCCCGCGCTCGCGCAGGCCGACCTGGGCCTGGCGATGGGCACGGGCACCGACGTCGCGATCGAGGCCGCGGACATCACGCTCGTGCGGGGCGACCTGGACGCGGCGGTCGACGCGATCCGGCTGGCGCGGCGCACGCTGGCCACCATCAAGGGCAACCTGTTCTGGGCGTTCGGCTACAACGTGGCGGCGATCCCGCTGGCCGCCCTGGGGCTGCTCAACCCCATGCTCGCGGGCGCGGCGATGGCGTTCTCCAGCGTGTTCGTGGTGGGCAACAGCCTGCGCCTGCGCTCCTTCGGTGGGCGGCGGTCAGAAGGCGCGTAAACGACATTCAACTTTTGCTTGACATCAGGCAAAAGTTCCCTACATTGGGTGATATGCGAGCCGACGACGACGCGCATCCATCCGGCAGCCCCTCGGACGTCCACCGACCCGTCCTGCGCCTGTACGGCGTGGGCAAGGAGTTCTTCGGCACCTCGGTGCTGCGGGACATCGACCTCGACCTCCACCGGGGCCAGGTCCACGCCCTCGTGGGGGAGAACGGCGCCGGCACGTCGACGCTCATGAAGATCGTCCCGGGCGTGCACCGGCCCGACACCGGGACGGTCGAGCTCGACGGCGCGCCCGTCGCCTTCACCGGCCCGCTCGACGCCCAGCGCGCCGGCGTGGCCACCGTCTTCCAGGAGTTCAACCTCCTGCGGCAGCCCGGTTGCGCGCCCTGACCGGAGACCTGAGGTCGGTCGCGGGCGGTCGACGCGTGGGCGCAGTCCGCCGTACAGCTCGACCTGCGGTCCGTGGCGGCGGGCCGGGGGCACGTGCACGCGTTCCTGCCGCTGCACTCGGACCTGTCGGCGACGGGGGAGGTGGACCTCCCGCATGGTGACCACTAGGTCAGGTTGCGCGGCGTTCACCCGATCTCCCCGGTTGACGGGAATACCCACGGGGGGTATATCTGTTCCTGCCGGAGCACGCCGGGCTCCGGCAGGAAGGGACGACCCCATGGCGCACGACCGCACCACCCACGACATCGACCCAGGGCACGCGCACGGGGGCGCGAGTCACGACTCGCAGGCCCAGCACGCCGACCACGCGGACCATGCCGCAGCGGGCGGCCACACCGGCCACGCGGGACACCACGGCTCCGCGGACCACGGCGGCCATGCCGATCACGCGGGCCATGCCGATCACGCGGGCCACGGCGGCCACGCGGGCCACGGCGATCACGTCGGCCAGTTCCGCCGCCTCTTCTGGATCATGCTCGTGCTCGCCGTGCCCGTGGTCGGCTTCTCGGCCATGTTCTCGATGATCCTCGGCTACGACCTGCCCGACGCCGCGTGGGTCGCCTGGGTCTCACCGGCCCTCGGTACCGTCATGTACGTGTGGGGCGGCCGGCCGTTCCTCACGGGCGCCGTCGGTGAGCTGCGTGCGCGCAAGCCCGGGATGATGCTGCTGATCGGGCTCGCGATCACCGTCGCGTTCGTCGCCTCGCTGGGTGCGAGCCTCGGCCTGATCGACCGCGAGCTCGACTTCTGGTGGGAGCTCGCGCTCCTGATCGTCATCATGCTGCTGGGCCACTGGATCGAGATGCGCTCGCTCGCGCAGACCACGTCGGCCCTCGACTCCCTCGCCGCGCTGCTGCCCGACGAGGCCGAGCGCGTGGAGGGCGACCAGGTCGTCACCGTCGCCCCGGCCGACCTCGCCGTGGGCGACGTCGTCGTGGTGCGTCCGGGCGGCAGCGTCCCGGCCGACGGCCGCGTCGTCGACGGCCGGGCCGAGATGGACGAGTCGATGATCACCGGCGAGTCGCGCACCGTGCCGCGCGGACCCGGCGAGGCGGTGACCGCCGGGACGGTCGCCACCGACTCCGGCCTGCGCGTCGAGGTCACGGCCACCGGAGACGAGACCGCGCTCGCGGGCATCCAGCGACTGGTCGCCGAGGCGCAGGCCTCGTCGTCCCGCGCCCAGCGGCTGGCCGACACCGCCGCCGGGTGGCTGTTCTGGTTCGCGCTCGGCGTCGCGGCGGTCACCGCCGTCGTCTGGTCGCTGGCCGGCAACCCGGACGACGCCGTGATCCGCACGGTCACCGTGCTCGTCATCGCCTGCCCCCACGCGCTGGGCCTCGCGATCCCGCTGGTGGTCTCGATCGCCACCGAGCGGGCCGCACGCGGAGGCGTGCTGGTCAAGGACCGCCTCGCGCTGGAGAGCATGCGCACCGTCGACACCGTGCTGTTCGACAAGACCGGCACCCTCACCGAGGGCAAGCCCGTGGTCACCGCGGTCGCCACGGACGCCGGTTCGGGCCTCGACGACGACACCCTGCTGACGCTCGCGGCCGCCGCCGAGCAGGACAGCGAGCACCCCCTGGCCCGGGCGGTCGTACGCGCGGCGCAGGAGCGCGGCCGCACGGTGCCGTCCGCCTCGGGCTTCGTGTCGTCCCCCGCCGTGGGCGTGACCGCCCGCGTGGACGGCCACGAGATCCGCGTCGGTGGCCCGCGGCTCCTGGAGGAGAACCGCCAGGACGAGCTGTCCGCCGCGAGCGAGTGGCACGCGGACGGGTCGATCATCCTGCACGTGCTGCGCGACGGCGTGGCCGTGGGCGCGCTGCGGCTCGCGGACGAGGTGCGGCCCCAGGCCGCCGACGCCGTCCGCAGGCTGCACGACCAGGGCGTCCAGGTGGTCATGATCACCGGCGACGCCGAGGCCGTGGCCCGGTCGGTGGCCGGGCGGCTTCGCATCGACCGCTGGTTCGCGGGGGTGCGGCCGGAGGACAAGTCCGCCAAGGTCCTGGAGCTCCAGCGCGAGGGCCGCAAGGTCGCGATGGTGGGCGACGGCGTCAACGACGCCCCGGCCCTGGCACAGGCCGACGTCGGCATCGCGATCGGCGCGGGCACGGACGTCGCCATCGCCTCGGCGGGCGTGATCCTCGCCAGCGACGACCCCCGCTCGGTGCTCTCGGTCATCGACCTGTCGCGGGCCAGCTACCGCAAGATGAAGCAGAACCTGTGGTGGGCCGCCGGGTACAACCTGGTGTCCGTGCCGCTCGCGGCCGGCGTGCTGGCGCCGGTCGGGTTCGTGATGCCGATCTCGGCGGGTGCGATCCTCATGTCGCTCTCCACCGTGGTCGTGGCCCTCAACGCACAGCTCCTGCGCCGGCTGGACCTGCGGCCCAGGTCCTGAGCACCACCCGGCGGCGGGCGGGGACCACCTGCCCGCCGCCGGCGACGCACGTCCGTACGCACATCCCGGAGTCGAAGGAGACCTCGTGAAGCCCATCCCTGTACCTCGTCCGCTCACGCGCCTGGTGACAGCGGTGTCAGCAGTGGCGCTCGTGACCAGCAGCCTCGTCGTGGGCGCGGGCGCGAACGCCGCGCCGTCCCGCGAGACCCCGCCCGCCCGCACGGCCGAGGCCGCCGCGGGGACCTGGCGGGTCGACGGCCCGCGCGGGTCGGACCTCGACGCCGTGCTGCGCCTGGACGGCGCCGGCCAGGTCTCGCTCGACGTCGTCGCGGACGGCACCCGGGTGCTGTCCGCGACGCACCTGGGCCTGCGCGGCAGCGACGGCGACCTGACCACCGGCCTGACGTTCACCGGCCGGCAGGACCGGCGCGTCACCGACACCTACACGATGGCGACGGGCAAGAGCACGCGCCGCTCCTACGAGCACCGCGAGGCCGTCCTCACGTTCGCCGGCCAGGACGGCGCGCGCCTGGGCATCGCCGTGCGCGTGGCCCGTGACGGCGTCGCCTACCGGTACCTGCTGGACGGCGCGGGCGAGCACCGCGTCGACGACGAGTCGGGTGCGTGGGAGCCGGCCGCCGACGGCCCGGCGTGGATGCAGCGGTCCTACTCGGTGAACTACGAGGCGGAGTGGGGCACCACCACCGCGGCCCAGGGCCACGGGGCTTCGAGCGTCGGGTACCCGCTGCTGTTCGGGCAGGGTGACCGGTACGCGCTGGTCACCGAGTCGGACGTGCACGGGCAGTGGTCGGGCACGCACCTCGCGCACGAGCCCGGCACGCTGCGGTACGACGTCGAGCTGTTCGAGGGCACGCCCGTCACGGCGCGCGGACCGGTGCGGAGCCCGTGGCGCGTGGCCGTCGTCGGCGACCTGCCCGGCGTCGTCGGCTCGAACCTCGTGGACGACCTGGCCACGCCCGCCGAGCTCGACCCGCGGGCGGACTGGATCCGGCCCGGGCGCTCGAGCTGGAGCTGGCTGACCGACCCCGGCAGCCCGCGCGACGAGGCGCGCCAGCGCGACTTCGTGGACCTGGCAGCGCGCAACGGCTGGGAGTACGTGCTGCTCGACGAGGGCTGGGACGCGAGCTGGGTGCCGCGCACGGTCCGGTACGCGCACACCCGCGGCGTGGACGTGATCGCCTGGTTCCACAACCGGGACCTGCGCACCCAGGAGCAGCGTGACGAGTGGCTGCCGCGGCTGAAGTCGTGGGGCGTGAGCGGCCTCAAGGTCGACTTCATGGACTCCGACTCCCAGGAGATCCACCAGTGGTACGACGACATCGCCCGGGACACCGCGCGGCACGAGCTGATGCTCAACTTCCACGGCTCGGCCCTGCCCACGGGGCTGCAGCGCACGTGGCCGCACGTCATGAGCTACGAGTCGGTGCGCGGCATGGAGAACGGAGTCAGCCCCGAGCGCAACGTCGTGGTGCCGTTCACGCGCAACGTCGTCGGCTCGATGGACTTCACGCCCGTCGTGTTCTCGCGGGACAACGAGAAGACGTCGCGCGCCCAACAGGCCGCGATGAGCGTGGTCTACGAGTCGGGCTGGCAGCACATGTCCGACCGGCCCGAGGGGTACGACGCCGAGCCGGCCGCCGCGCCGTTCCTGCAGAACGTGCCCGCCCGCTGGGACGAGGTGCGGCTCCTGAGCGGCACGCCGGGCCGTGACGTGGTGCTGGCGCGCCGCTCCGGGGACCGGTGGTTCGTGGGCGGCCTGCGGGCCGGCTCGGGCGAACCGCTGCGCCTGCCGCTCGCGGGCCTCGTGCGCGGCCGCGCCACGGTGGACCTCCTGGCCGACGACGGCGCGAACGGCTCCGCGGCGGTGCACACCACCCGCCGCGCGTCGGCGGGCGACACGCTCGAGGTGCCCACGGCCGACAACGGCGGCTTCCTGGCCGTCGTGTGTGCCGGGACGAGGCCCGGCGCCTCGTGCCTGGACGCCGTGGAGCCCTGGCCCGAGGCGACCCTGGCCGTCCAGCCCGCCACGGCCGACGTCGAGCCGGGCAGCACGGTCGAGGTGCGGGCCGCGTTCACCGTGGCCGACCGCGACGTCACGCGCGTGCGCCTGACGCCGGACCTGCCGGCGGGCTGGGCGGCCGACCGGGGCGCCCAGACCGTCCCGCGGCTGGCCGCGGGCCGGACCGCGGAGGTGACCTGGCGGGTCCAGGTTCCCGCCGAGGGTGTCACCGGCACCGTCGAGGTGCCCGTCGACGTCGCCTACCGGGCCGGGCGCGACGCGTACGCCGCCGCGAACCAGGCGACGCTGTGGGTCACGCCGCCCGCGCTGACGGGCGCGCACCACGTCTCCGACCTGGACTGGGTGGACGAGTCCAACGGTTGGGGGCCGGTCGAGCGCGACCGGTCCAACGGCGAGGCCGCGGGCGGCGACGGGAACACCCTGCGCATCGCGGGCACCACCTACGACAAGGGCCTCGGTATGCACGCCACGGGTCACGTGACCGCGTGGCTGGGCGGCACGTGCACGGCGTTCACCGCCGTGGTCGGCATCGACGACGAGGTGCTCGACAAGCCCGGTGACACCGGCGTCGGCTCCGTGCGGTTCGAGGTGTACGGCGACGGCGAGCTGCTCGCGCAGACGCCCGTGCTCGCCAACGACGACGGCGGCGTGCCGCTCGACGTCGACGTCACCGGCGTGCGCCGGCTGCGCCTGGTGGCCGACGAGGGCGGCGACGGCAAGAACTTCGACCACGCCGACTGGGCCGACGCCCGCGTGACCTGCGCCCCGGCCTGAGCACCCAGGCGTTCAGCGACTGTTCAGCCGGCCGCCGTGTGCGCGACGCCACGGCGGCCGGTGCCGGGGCCAGGGTCGTGTCCATGAGCTCATCCCGCGACCCGCACGACGTCCCGCTCGACATCCGCCCGGCGCGCCCTGCCCGTGCTCGCGCCGTCCGTCCCCGCCCCGTCCGTCCCCGCCCCGTCCGGACCCTCGTCGGGGCGGCCGTGGCCGCGGCGGCCCTGGTGCTGTCCGGCGCGGCCGTCGTCGCCGTGGACCGGCCCGGCCCGGCGCAGACGGCGGACGCCCCGGCAGGCGGCCACGCGGCCCGGACGCCCGCCGAACGGGCCTACCGCGACCTGCTCGACCACGGCCCCGACGCGAAGGTCCTCACGGCGGCGCACCGGGCGCAGTGGCGCTCGGCGCCCGAGAACAGCGCACCCGCGATCCTGGCGGCGTTCGCGGACGGCGCGGAGATCGTGGAGCTGGACGTCCAGCTCACCGCCGACGGCGTGCCGGTGCTGATGCACGACACGACGGTGGACCGCACGACCGACGGGACGGGGCGGGTCGACGACCTCACCCTGGAGCAGGTGCGGCGGCTGCGGCTGCGTGCGGGCCTGGGCGGCGCGCAGGCCCCGCTCACGGACGAGCGCGTGCCCACGCTGGCCGAGGCCATGCGCCTCGCCAAGGACCGCGGCCTGGTCAACCTGGACAAGGGCTGGCCGTTCCGCGAGGAGATCTGGACGGTGCTCCAGGAGACCGGAACGGTGCGCAACGGCCTGTTCAAGTCGGGCGCGCCCGTGCCCGAGGTGCAGGAGTTCCGTTCGACCCACCGGGGCGCCGTCTACATGCACATCGTCACGGACACGAACGTCGCGGACGTCGACGCGTTCGGTGCGGACCAGCCCGTCGCCTACGAGGTCAACTTCGACAGCACGGCCGACGTCGTCGCCCGTCGCCCCTTCCTGGACCGCGTGGCGAGCGGGAGCCGGGTGTGGAGCAACACGATGTGGGACGGTCTCGCGGAGCGGATGACCGACGAGGCGTCGCTGATCGACCCGGGCCGCGGCTGGGCGGCCCTGCTGCGGTCGTACCGCACCACCATCGTCCAGACCGACGACGTCGAGGCGTTCGAGCGCTGGCTGCGCACCGGCGCGGGTGACCCGGTGCCCCACGGCGGCGTGCGGGTCCAGGCCGAGGACTTCCTGCCTGGCGAGGGTGTCGGCTACCACGACCTCGACCCCGCCAACCGGAGCAACCTGCAGATGCGGCCGGGCGAGGGCGTGGACATCCAGGACCTGGACGGGGCCGTGAGCCTCGGCTGGATGCGCGGGGGCGAGTGGCTCACGTACCACGTCCAGATCCCGCGGACCGGGACGTACGAGGTCGCGGTGCGCGCGTCCTCGCCGTACTCGCCCGCGGGGGCGTACACCGTCTCGTTCGACGACGGCGCCCCGAGCGCCCCGGTCGACGTCCGCACCACCACGAGCCACGCCAAGCAGGAGCTGCAGCCCAGCGGCGTGACCCGGCGTCTGACCAAGGGCCCGCACACCCTCCGGATCGGCCTGCCCGCCGACGCCTACCAGAACTGGAACCTCGACTACGTCCAGCTCACCCCCTGAGCGTGTCGGACGTGCAGGTCGCCGGAGCGACCTGCACGTCCGACACGGGTCGATGCCCGCTCGGGCGCCCGGAGTGCATAGGCTTGCGCGCATGACGATCTTCCGACCGGAGCGGGGTGTGCCGTGGGTGGCCTGATGGGACTGCTGGACGACATCGCCGCACTGGCCAAGCTCGCGGCGGCGTCGATCGACGACGTGGGCGCCGCCACGGGCCGCGCGACCGCCAAGGCGGCGGGCGTCGTCGTCGACGACACCGCCGTGACGCCGCAGTACCTGCGCAGCGTCGCGGCGCAGCGCGAGCTGCCGATCGTGAAGAAGATCGCGCTCGGGTCCATCCGCAACAAGCTGATCTTCATCCTCCCGGCGGCGCTGCTGCTCAGCCAGTTCCTGCCGTGGCTGCTGCCGATCGTGCTCATGGTCGGCGGCACCTACCTCGCCTACGAGGGCGCCGAGAAGATCTGGCACAAGATCTCCGGCCACCACGACGCCGAGGTGCCCGCGACCGAGGTGAGCCCCGAGGCCGAGCAGAAGATGGTGGCGGGCGCGATCCGCACCGACCTCATCCTGTCGGCCGAGATCATGGTCATCGCCCTCGACGAGGTGGCGAGCGAACCGTTCTGGTCCCGGCTGGCCATCCTCGTGGTGGTGGCGCTCGTGATCACCGTGATCGTCTACGGCATCGTCGCGGCCATCGTGAAGATGGACGACGTCGGCCTGCGCCTGGCCGAGCGGGACTCCGGGTTCTCGAAGCGGCTCGGCCGCGGCCTCGTCAAGGCGATGCCGCGCGTGCTCGCCGTGATCTCCGTGGTCGGCACGATCGCCATGCTCTGGGTGGGCGGGCACATCCTGCTCGTCAACCTCGGGGCGGACGGCACCGGCTGGATCCCGGCGCCGTACGAGTGGGTGCACCACCTGGAGGTCGCCATCCACGACGCCACCGGCGCGTTCGGGGGCACCCTCGGCTGGCTGTTCAACACGTTCTGCTCGGCGGTGGTCGGCCTCGTGGTCGGTGCCGCCGTCGTGGCGGTCCTGCACCTGCTGCCGTCCCGCACGAAGGCGGACGAGGCCACCGCGGCGCACTGACCGCGGCGGGGGTCGGCAGGGCTCAGCGCGCCGCCGGGGTGTGCAGCGTCCCGAACGCGACGCGGCGGCGCAGCACGAACCCGAGGCTCTCGTAGAGCCGGATCGCGTTCGTGTTGCCCGCCGCGGCATGCAGCATGGCGCGCTGCCCGCGCTCGCGGACGTGGTGCACCACGTCGAGCGCGAGGCGTGACGCCAGGCCCTGCCCGCGGTAGCGCTCGTCGGTCGCGACGGCGCTGATCTCCGTCCAGCCCTCCGGGCGCAGGCGCTCGCCCGCCATCGCCACGAGCCGGCCGTCGCGCCGGAACCCGACGTACCGGCCCATCTCGTGTGTGCGGGGCAGGAACGGCCCCGGCCGGGTGCGCGCCACGAGGTCCAGCATCTCGGGCACGTCCGCCGCGCCCAGGAGCACCGCCTCGTCGTCGGGCCGGCCGGCCACGTCGTCGGTCTCCACCAGCTGCACGCCCCAGCCGACCTCGCCGGCCGCCCAGCCCTCGGGCAGCGGCACGCCCTCGGGCGGGGCGCCGAAGAAGTCGGCGTCGGGGCCGACCAGGTCGATGATCGCGGCCCACACGCCCGGCTCGGTCCAGCTGCGGACCGCGCTCCACGGCGAGACGTCCGGCAGGTAGCGGCGCGCGAGGTCGTTGCCCTGGGCGAGGTGTGCGTGCTCGCCGGTGAGGGAGGACCACGCGGGGTTCTCGAGCACCTCGAAGGGGGCCGTCACGGCGGTCTGTACTCGGTGGTTCACGCTGCCACAACGCTCCGGGGAGCACCCGCATTCCGGGCCGGCCGAGCTCTCGAACCCATTACCACCATTCCAATACGTTGACATAGGTGTAATGGGCTCCTACGCTCACCCCAGGTCGTGCCGACGGGGGCACGACGGCGGCGGACGACGACGTCCGCGGTGAGGCTCGGAGAAGGCGGACCGGACGATGAGGTACGGACGATGAGGTACGAACGATGACGAACACCGGCGCGACCACCGCGCTGTACGACGCGGCCGTCCTGGCGGACGTCGTCGCGACCGTCCGGGAGCGGCTCGGCCAGGACGTGGCGGACGCCGTCGAACGGTGCATGTCCGACACGCTGGCGCGGACCATCACGCCGCACGCGGACGGCACGGCGTTCGTGATCACGGGCGACATCCCCGCGATGTGGCTGCGCGACTCGACCACCCAGCTCGCGCCCTTCCTGCACCTGGCGGGCTCCGACCCGCTGCTCGCGGACACGCTCGCGGCCGTCTCGCGGCGCCAGCAGGCCTCGATCCTGCGCGACCCCTACGCCAACGCGTTCAACGACGGCCCCACGGGTGCGGGCCACCGGGACCGCACGGGCGGGCCGGACGGCCCCTCGCCGTGGGTCTGGGAGCGCAAGTACGAGATCGACTCCCTGGCCTACCCGCTCCAGCTCGCCTACGACCTGTGGCGGACCACGGGCCGCACGGACCACCTCGACCGGATCGGCGAGGTCGGGTCGTCGATCGTGGGCCTGTGGCGCGCCGAGCAGCACCACGAGACCTCGCCGTACACGTTCGAGCGGACCGACTGCCCGCCGTCCGACACGCTGGTGCGCGACGGCCGCGGTCCCGAGGTGGCCTTCACGGGCATGACCTGGGCCGGGTTCCGGCCCAGCGACGACGCCTGCCGGTACGGCTACAACGTGCCGGGCAACGCGTTCGCCGCCGTCACGCTCGGCTACCTCGCCGAGCTGGCCGGCCAGGTGCTCCAGGACGACGACCTCGCCGCCCGGGCGCTCGCGCTGCGGGAGGAGATCGTCGCGGGCATCGCGGCGCACGGCACCGTGACCGCGCCGACGGGGGAGCGGGTGTACGCCTACGAGGTGGACGGCCGCGGCGGCGTCCTGCTCGCAGACGATGCCAACACCCCCAGCCTGCTCGCGCTGCCGCTGTTCGGCTGGTGCGCCCCGGACGACCCGCTGTACACGGCGACGCGCGCGCTCGTGCTGAGCCCCGCCAACCCCTACTGGTACACGGGCTCGGCGGCCTCCGGCATCGGCAGCCCCCACACCCCGCCGGACCACGTGTGGCCCATCGCCCTGGCGGTCCAGGGCCTCACGGCCACCGACCCCGCCGAGCGGGAGACCCTGCTGCGCCAGATCCTCGCGACCGACGCCGGCACGGGCGCCGTGCACGAGTCCTTCCACGTGGACGACCCCGGCACGTACACCCGCGAGTGGTTCTCCTGGGCGAACTCCATGCTCTGCGAGCTCGCGCTCGAGGTGGCGGGCCTACGCACCTACCGGAGGGCCGAGCGGTGAGCGCTGCGACGTCCCTGCGGCCGACGCCCGTGAGCGCCACGCGGCGCCAGCAGACCATCAGCGCGTGGATCTTCCTCGCCGTGCCCGTGGTGCTGTTCGCCGTGTTCCTGCTGCTCCCGGTCGTCATGGCGATCGGGCTGAGCCTGACCGACTACTCCGTCATCGGCGACTTCGAGTGGGTGGGCCTGGACAACTACCTGCGCATCGCGGACGACCCGATCTTCTGGGTCGCCGTGCGCAACACGGCGCTCTACACGGTGCTCTACGTGCCGGCCGGCGTCGCCGTGGCGCTCGGCACGGCGCTGCTGCTCAACCGCAGCACCCGCACGGCCCGCGTGTTCCGCACGCTGTTCTACATCCCCGTCGTGTCGTCCACCGTGGCGACGGCGGCCATCTGGTTCTGGCTGCTCAACCCGCAGTACGGCCTGCTCAACGCGGTGCTCGGCTGGTTCGGCATCGACGGCCCGGCGTGGCTCTACGACTCGCAGTGGGCCATGATCGCCATCGTCATGATGAGCGTGTGGGCCGGGTTCGGCGCCAACATGATCATCTACCTCGGCGCCCTGCAGGGCGTGCCCGGCGAGCTCGTCGACGCCGCCCGGGTCGACGGCGCCGGGGCGTTCCGCGTCTTCTGGCACGTGACCCTGCCGTCCATCTCGCGGGCCACGTTCCTCATCCTGACGCTGCTCCTCATCGCCGCCTTCCAGGTGTTCGACCAGGCGTACGTGCTGACCAAGGGCGGCCCGGGCAACTCGACCCTGACGCTCGTCTACTACATCTACGACCGCGGGTTCGGCCGCCTGGAGATGGGGTACGCCTCGGCGCTGTCGTTCGTGCTGTTCCTCGTCATCCTCGTGTTCTCCGTGGCCAACGCTCGCGCGACCGGACGGGAGAACGACCGATGACCGCAGTGACCGCCGTCGCCGCCCGCGCCGCCGCACCCGCCGACACCACCCCGCGCCCGCCCACCCCGCGCGCCGTAGTCGGCAAGGTCGTGTGGGTGGTCGCCGTGGTGCTCATCAGCGTCACCACCGTGATGCCCCTGCTGTGGACGCTGGCCACCTCGCTGAAGCCCGAGGGCGAGATCCTCTCGTCCTACCTCCAGCTGCTGCCGTCGAACCCAACCCTGGCGAACTACGTCGCGCTGTTCACCGACGGCCCGTTCGGCCGGTACCTGGCCAACTCGGCGATCATCGCGCTCGGCGGCGTCGCCACCAACCTGTTCTTCGGCGGGCTGGCCGGGTACGCCCTGGCCAAGCTCAGCTTCCGGGGCCGGGGCGTGGTCTTCTCGATGTTCCTCGGCTCGATGATGGTGCCCGGCATCATCACCATGGTCCCCACCTTCCTCGTGCTGCGGCGCTTCCCCCTCGTGGGCGGCAACGACCTCTTCGGCGAGGGCGGCGCCGGGTTCATCAACAGCTACGGCGCCGTGCTCATCCCGTTCGCCGCCGGGCCGTTCGCCGTGTTCTTCATGCGCCAGTTCTTCCAGGCGCTGCCCGACGAGCTCGGCGACGCCGCCCGCATCGACGGCGCCAGCGAGTTCCGCATCTTCTGGAGCGTCTACCTCCCCCTGGCCCGGGCGGGCCTCGCCGTGCTCGGCGTGCTCACCTTCCAGGCCGGGTGGAACAGCTTCCTGTGGCCGCTCATCGCCCTCAACGACCCCGACATGCTCACCGTCCAGGTGGGCCTGGCCGGGTACGTCAACGAGTACCAGACCCAGTACGGGCCCCTGCTGGCCGGCACGATCCTGGCGAGCCTGCCCGTGCTCGTCGTCTTCGTGCTCGCCCAGCGCTACATCATCGAGAACTTCGCCCACTCGGGCACGAAGTAGAGACTGCAAAGGAGCAGAGCAATGAACCGTGCAGCACGCATCACCGGGGCGTTCGCCGCGGCGGCCGTCCTCGCAGGAGCCCTGAGCGCCTGCGGCGGCGGGTCCGGCGGCGGGTCGGGCGGCGGGCCCGAGGAGGTCACCTTCTGGGGCTCCTGGTCCGGCGCGCAGGCCAAGCAGCTGCAGCAGCAGGCCGACGCCTTCAACGAGTCCCAGGACGAGTACCAGGTGAAGTACGTGGGCCAGGAGCTCGTCGAGGAGAAGCTGCTCACGGCGCTCGCGTCCGGCAGCGTCCCCGACGTCGTGCTCTGGGACCGCTACAACACGCCCCTGTACGTGCCGAAGAACGCCCTCACGCCGCTCGACGAGTACATCGAGGCCGACGGCGTGGACACCGGGCAGTTCTACGACCAGGCCATGGGCGAGCTCGTCGTCGACGACCAGACCTGGGGCCTGCCGCTCCTGGTGGACAACCGGTCGCTGTTCTACAACACCGACCTGCTCGAGGAGGCCGGCGTCGAGCCGCCCACCGACTGGGACTCGCTGAAGGCCGCGGCCGAGGCGACGACCCAGCGTGACGGCAAGCTCACGGTCGCGGGCTTCGCGCTGGACGACCCGGGCCTGTTCAACATCTGGCTCCGGCAGGCCGGCGGCCAGATGTTCAGCGACGACGGCACCGCCACCGCGTTCAACGGCCCCGAGGGCCTGGAGGTGCTGGAGTTCTGGCAGAGCCTGCTCGACGCCGGCGTCTACGAGCCCGGGTTCGGCGAGGGCGTCGACGCGTTCGCCGAGGGCAGCATCGCCCTGAAGTACGACGGTCCGTGGGCGCTGACCGCCCTCGACCAGGCCGAGGTCGGCTACGGCATCACGCAGCCGCCCGTGGGCCCCGACGGCGACCAGGGCGCGGGCATGGGCGGGTTCGGCCTGGTCATCCCGGCCGGCGCGCAGAACCCGGACGGCGCCTGGGAGTTCATGAAGTGGTGGACCACCCAGCCCGAGAACGGGGTCGAGTTCGCCAAGATCTCCGGCTGGATCCCCGCCAACGTCGAGGCGGCCAACGACCCGTACTTCACACAGGACGACCGGTACAAGGCGTTCATCGAGACGATGGAGTACGCCCAGGTGCGGTCGAACATCCCCGGCGCGTCCGACGTCGAGGGCAAGGCACTCATCCCCGCGCTGGAGAAGTTCCTGGCCGGCGAGACCGACGCGGCCACCGCGCTGAAGGAGGCCCAGGAGCTCGGCGACCGCATCCTCGCCGACAACGCGGGGTAGTCCCCGGCCCACCACAGACCCCGGTACCCGCCCGGCCTGCCCGACCGCCCCTCGGGCCCGGGCGGGTACCGGTCCCACCCCTTGCACGTGAGGAACCCCCACCACCCATGAACGACGCGAACCCCACCGCCGGCACCTGGTCCGAGACGGCCGACCTGGCCCAGCGCGGCCTCGACCACTTCTTCGGCGCGCCCGAGCCGCAGCTGCTGCACAACACCTACCCGGTCGGGGACGACTCGACGTTCAACTACTGGTGGCTCGCCCACGTGATCGACGTGCGGCTGGACGCCTACCACCGCACGGGCGACGCCGGGTGGCTGGAGCTCGCCGAGGCGACGGACGCGAACCTGCGCGGCCGCAACGGGGGGTCGCTGTTCAACGACTACTTCGACGACATGCTCTGGTACGCCCTGGCGCTGGAGCGCCTGGCCCGCGCCACGGGCCGCAGCGGGCCGCTGGACGACGCCCGCGCGATCTGGGAGCACGTCGTGGAGCACGGGTGGAACGACACCCTCGGGGCGAGCGTGGCGTGGCGCAAGCAGCAGCTCGCCTACAAGAACACGCCGGCCAACGGGCCGTTCGTCATCCTGTCCGCCCGGCTGCACGCGCACGACCCGCGGCCGGGGTACCTGGAGCGCGGCCGCACGGCGTTCGACTGGATCACGCGCACCCTCGTGGGCCCCGACGGGTTCGTCGAGGACGGCATCAACCGCGAGGGCGACGGCCGCGTCGACACCCAGTGGCGGTTCACCTACAACCAGGGCCTGTACGTGGGTGCGGCGGTCGCGCTCGACGCCGTCGTGCCCGACCAGGACCTGGTCGACCGTGCGGTGCGCACCGCGACGACGGCGCTGCGTGAGCTGGCGCCCGACGGCGTCGTCGGCCGGGAGGGCGGCGGGGGAGACGAGGGCCTCTTCAAGGGCGTGCTGTACCGCTACCTCGGCACGCTGCTCGACCGGATCGGCCACGACGCGCCCGAGGCGGCGCCGATCCTGGACTTCGTGCGGACGAGCACGGACCTGCTCGCCCGCACGGGGCGGCGCGACGGCAACCTCCTGGCGGGCGACGACTGGCGCCGCCCGGCGGAGCCGCCGGTGTTCTACTCGACCCAGCTCAGCGCGATCATGGCGCTCGAGCTGCGCGCCGCGGTCGAGGCGGGGGTACGCGTGACCGCCGCGGGCGCACGGTAGATTCTCGGGAGGTCTCCAACCATGAAGGGGCATCCGTGAGCCAACCGCTCTACGTCGAGGTGTACCAGCGGCTCCGCGACGCGATCCACGCGGGCACGTACGGTGTCGGCGACCGGATGCCGGCCGAGGCCGAGCTCACCAAACAGCTCGGGGTCAGCGCGATCACGCTCAAGCGGGCGATGGACCTGCTGCGCGCGGACGGCTACATCACGCGCCGTCCGCGGCTCGGCACGGTCGTGGTCAGTGAGACCGCGACCAGCGCCGCGGGCGACCGGAGCGGGCCCGCGCCGCTGATCGGCTGCGTGCTGACCGACTTCGACGACACGTTCGGCACCCGGGTGCTCGCGGGCCTGCTCGACGCCTCGGGCACGACCGCGAACCTCGTGGTCAAGCGCAGCCTCGGCGACGGCGAGGCGGAGGGCGAGCTGGTGCGCGCGCTCGTGGCGGACGGCGTCCAGGGCCTGATCCTGGAGCCCAGCTCCTCGCAGTACGTGCCGCCCGCGGTGCTGGAGCTGGTCGCGCGGTCGTTCCCCGTGGCCATCCTGGACCGGGTGTTCGACGGCGTGCCGGTGTCCTCGGTCTGCTCCGACAACGTCTCGGCGGGCCGGCAGGCCGCCGAGACGCTGTTCACCGCGGGGTACGACCACGTGGGGCTGGTGTCGGCGGCGAGCACCGTCTCGACCGTGCAGGACCGGCTCGACGGCGTGGTCGCCGCGCACGCTACGCGGCACGTGCCCTTCGACCCGGCGCACCAGTTCCGCGGCGTGCGTTCCACGGTGCCGGGCAGCGGCGTCTCGCCCGACGACGACGTGGCCGAGCTGGAGAAGTTCCTCGACGCCAACCCGGGACTGACCGGCGTGGTCGCCACCGAGTACAACATCGCCGTGCTGCTGCGGGAGGCGGCGCGCCGGGCCGGGCGCACCGTGCCGGACGACCTGGGCATCGTGTGCTTCGACCACCCCGACGCGTTCTACGACCAGGCGCGCTACCGGTTCACTCACGTGCGTCAGGACGAGACCCGCATGGGGCGCGACGCCGTGGACCTGGTGCTGGCGCAGATCCGGGGAGCGGGCCAGGTCACCAAGGTCACGCTGCCGACCGAGCTCGTGCCGGGCAGCTCGACGCGCTGAGCCCGGTCGGCCGGGTCAGGCGGCCGGGCGCTCCAGGAGGGCCTCGACCGAGGTGCCCGGCACCGACACCGTCACCTGGGTGCCCCACGGGTCGGCGACGGTGACCGAGCGGCCGTCGTCGGCGAACGGGAGGGCCGCGGCGCGCAGCCGGGCGGTCAGGGCGTCGAGGTCCTCCCGCCCCGGCACCGTGACCGCCACGTCGCCCAGGCCCAGCGCGGCGGCGCGCGGGCCGGCGCCCGCGCTGTTCCAGGTGTTCATCGCGATGTGGTGGTGGTAGCCGCCCGCCGACGCGAAGAGCGCGCCGGGGATGTCGGTGAGCGTCGTCTCCAGGCCCAGGGCGCCCACGTAGAAGGCGCGGGCCGTCGGCACGTCGCCGACCTGCAGGTGCACGTGCCCGACCCGGCCGGACCGGCTGGGCCCGGCCGCCAGGGCGTCCTCGGTGAGGTGGGCGCGCAGGTAGCCGTTCGGGTCGAGCCACCGGGTGTCCATGAGGATCTGGCCGTCCCGGAGCGTCCACTGCTCGCGCGGCCGGTCCGTGTACAGCTCGACACCGTTGCCCTCGGGGTCCGTGAGGTAGAACGCCTCGCTGACCAGGTGGTCGGCGGACCCGGTGAAGCGCCCGCGGGTGTCCTGCACCGCGCGGTAGACGGTTGCCGCCAGCGCTGCGGCGTCGTCGAACAGGAAGGCCGTGTGGAACAGCCCGGCCTGCCGGGGGTCGCCCGCCGGCAGGTCCGGGGTGTGCACCAGCCGCAGCATCGGCGTGGCGCCGCGCCCGAGCACGCGGTGCGCCGTGCGCCCCTGGCCGCGCTCCTCGAGCGGCTCGAGCGCGAACGCGCTCGCGTAGTACCCGGACATGGTCTCCAGGTCGCCGACGCGCAGTGTCACCGCGTCCATCGCGAGGTCGGGGGAGATGACCCGCTCGTCGGCGGGAAGGTCACGGTTCACGGGGTGCTCCAGGGTGCGGGTGGCTCGGGTGGTGGCGCGGTGGGTGGTGGTTCAGCGGGCGACGGCGAAGCCGCCGGTCCACGGCACCTGCTCGCCGACGGCGAGCGTGAGCTGCAGGAAGCCGATGGCCTCCAGCTCGTGGGCGCGGTCGAGCGGCCCGGCGTCGTGCGCGGCCAGCCCACCGGACCGGACGAGGGAGATCAGGGTCTCCTTGGCGGCGGCGTCGTCACCGGCGACCAGCACCGTGGTGGGCAGGCCGCCCACCTCCTTGGCGCCCAGCGTGGCGGCGAAGTTGGTGTTGAACGCCTTGACCACCTGGCTGCCGGGCAGCGCGGCCTGCAGCTCCGCGGCGGCCGAGCTGCCCGCCGGGACGACGAGCGCGTCGAACGTCTCGAAGTCCAGCGGGTTGGTGATGTCCACGACGGTCTTGCCGGCGAGCTGCTCGCGGTAGGCCTCCGCGATCCCGGCCAGGGCGGCGTAGGGGACGGCGAGGACGACGACGTCGCCGGTCAGCGGGGCGGTGCCGACCTCGTCGCGGCGCACGTGCGCGACGTCGTGCCCGCCCTCGGCGAAGATGCCACCGATCGCGTTCGCCATCGCGCCGGTGCCGATGATCGTGATGCTGGCCATGGTGCTCCTCGTGCTCGTATTGGTTGTACCTACAAGTGAATACCGTAGGGCACTTTGGTTGTAGGTGCAACCAACTGCTAGGATCGGCGCATGACCGAGCGGCAGCTGACGTACGACGAGCGGGTCGCCGTCGCACGCCTCCACGCGCTGCTGGAGCTGCTGCCGACGGCGCTCGACAAGCGCATGCAGCAGGCCGGGCTCACGTCGTTCGAGTTCACGCTGCTGGAGGCGCTCGCGGAGACGGGCGACGGCGTGCTGCGGCTCAGCGCGCTCGCGTCGCGCACCAACGCCACGCTCGCGCGCCTGTCCCGCGTGGTCACCGGTATGGAGCGCAAGGGCCTCGTGCGTCGCGCGCCCTGCGCCGAGGACGCCCGGGCGACCAATGCGGTGCTCACCGCCGAGGGCCGGCGGGTCCACGAGGCCGCCGTGCCGCTGTACGCGGAGGCCGTGTCGAGCATGATCCTCGACGGCCTGGCCGAGGGGGACGTCGGCGAGCTCGCCCGCCTGGCCTTCGCCGTGCTGACCCGGCTCGACCCGGACCGCCGGCTGGCCGTCACCGCGGCGGGCGAGTGCGCCGCGGACCCGGCGCCGTCCGACGCGGCGGAGTGCCCCGCGGACCCCGCGGCGCCGGCCGATCCGGAGTGTCCGGCGGATCCGCGGCCGTAGGTGGGTGTATTGCGCCCATTCCTCCTGTAGGTTTTGGGTGAATTCACAATCCTGGGAGCAGCGCCGCGCCCAGGGGGAGGAGCCCATCGATGTCGATGTCGCGTCGAAGCCGACATGTCCTGTTGTCCCTGACCCTGACGCTGGCCGTGATCGCAGGCCTGCAACCCGTCGCGCACGCCGGACCACCTGGTGGCCACCCGGATGACAGCGCTGACACCGTGAGCGTCGCGCGGGCCCGCGTGGCCACCGAGGTGCTGCTCGAGTCCTACGACCAGGAGAAGGCCTGGTTCCCGTCGAGCTGGTGGAACTCCGCGGTCGCGCTGCAGACCATCGGCGACTACATGATCCGCACCGGCGACCGCAGCTACGTCGCCACGCTCGACCACAGCTTCGAGACCAACAAGGGTCCGTTCCCCGCGGGCGAGCGGTCCACCGACGAGATCTACGGCAACTTCACCAGCCGCGCCATCGACGACGCCGGGTGGTGGGCCCTGAACTGGGTCACCGCCTACGACCTGACCGGCGACCAGAAGTACCTCGACATGGCCGAGACCATCGGCGAGTTCATGCTCGGGTTCTGGGACCCGAGCACCTGCGGTGGCGGCATCTGGTGGAACGAGGAGCGCACCTACAAGAACGCCGTGACCAACGGCCAGTGGGTGCGGCTGACCGCCGAGCTGCACAACCGGATCCCCGGCGACACCGCATGGCTGGACCGGTCGCTGGACGCCTGGGACTGGTACCAGGCCAGCGGCATGATCAACGACCAGGGCCTGGTCAACGACGGCCTGACCGACTCGTGCGCCAGCAACGGCGACACGGTGTGGAGCTACAACCAGGGCCTCGCCGTCGGCGCCCCGCTCGAGCTGTACCGGGCCACGGGCGACCCGGAGCTGCTCGCCGCCGCGCAGCGGCTGGCGGACGCCGCGCTCGGGTCGGAGCTCCTGGTGCGCGACGGCGTGCTCACCGAGTCCTGCGACGCGCTGGACCGGTCCTGCGACGACAACCAGAAGCAGTTCAAGGGCATCTTCATGCGCTACCTGACCGAGCTGGCGGACACCACCGGCGAGGCGCGCTACCAGGACTTCGTCGACCACCAGGCCGAGACCGTCTGGGCCGACGACCGTGACTCCTCCGACCGGCTGGGCCAGCGCTGGGCGGGCGGCACGAGCGCCGAGCACCCGAACGTCTTCGACTGGCGCACCCAGGCCAGCGCGCTCAGTGCCCTGATCGCGGACGTGCCGCAGGAGGCCCCGGGCCGCTCGCTGTCCGCCACGACGGCGCCCGACCAGCTCGTCGTCATGCCCAGCCCGGGCACGACGTCAGCGGTGCGGACCGCGGTGCAGGTCGCGGCGACGTCGGACCACGGCCGGCCGACGCGCGTGGACGTGCGGGTCACGGGCCCGCGCGGCTGGGCCGTGCGGCCGGCCCGCACGCGGCTCGTGCTCCCGACCACCGGCTCCGGGACCCCGGCCCGGGCGACCGTGCCGCTGGACGTCACCATCCCGGCCGGTACGGCCGACGGCAGCTACCCGCTCACCGTCACCGTGACCGCGCGGCCGGGCCTCAGCTGGACCACGCGCGCCACCGTGCAGGTGGCGAGCAGCGTCGACTTCGACGCGGGCAGCACCCAGGAGGTCGCGTGGCTCTGGGACGCCGGAGGTTCGGGCCTGAGCCAGGCCGGCAGCCGGTTCGCGGACGGCACCAGCCGCTTCGTCTACAAGCTGCCGTTCCCGGCCGAGGCCACGTCGGCGGAGGCGACGCTGACGATCGACAACCAGTACGTGGTCGCGCTCAGCGGTGACGGCGAGGACTGGACCGTCGTGCTGCAGGAGGACGAGGAGATCCGGGACGGCTCGAACAAGGCCGACCACACGCTCGACCTGACGCCGTACCTCGGCGACGACAAGGCCGTCTACATCCGGGTGACCGACGCCTTCACCGCCGACGGCTGGGGCGGCGGTGTCTACCACGTGACGGCCACCTTCGGCACGGACTGACCCCCGCTCCGCCCGCTCGGCCCGCCATGAGCACCTCGGCGGGGCGGGCGGGGCGGTCGGGGTGGTGGGCAGGGCAGGATGGGCGCATGAGCGAAGCTGATGTCACCGCCGTCGTCGCACAGGTCGAGGCCCAGGAGGCCGCCCTCGTGCTGCCCGAGTTCACCCACGAGCAGGCCTGGCAGCTCGGTGTGCGGCTCGTCGAGCTGGCCACCGAGCGCGACCTGCCCGTCACCGTCGACATCCGCAAGGGCACCCAGCAGGTGTTCCACGCGGCGCGGCCCGGCACCACGCCCGACAACGACTCCTGGGTGGAGCGCAAGGTGCGGGTGGTCTACCGGTTCGGAGCGTCGTCGTACCTCGTGGGCCTGCGCGCCCGGGCCAAGGGCGGCGACTTCAACACCGACCACGGCCTGCCGCTTCAGGAGTACGCCGCGCACGGGGGCGCCGTGCCCGTGCGGGTGCGTGGTGTCGGGATCGTCGGCGTGGTGACCGTCTCAGGACTCGCGCAGCAGGACGACCACGCCCTCGTGGTCGAGGCCCTGCGGGAGCTCGTGGGCGCCTGACGGCAGACGCGCATGGGGAGTTGTCTCCATGGTGTGACCTGCGGCGACGTCGGTATCCTCCAGGCGGAGACGTATCGGAGGGCCGGTAGCCGAAGGAGGGCGTGATGGCTGATCTGCGGGTGGATCTGGATGCGGTGCGGGAGCTGGGTTCGAGTCTGACGGTGGTGGCGAACGAGTTCGAGGGCGCGAATGCGAACAGTGATCGGATCGCGGGTGCGGTGGGTCATGAGGGGTTGGCGGGTGTGGTGCGCGATTTCGCGCACAAGTGGGATGACACGCGGGGGAAGATGACCGAGAGTCTGCGCAGGCTGGCGGAGGCTTCGACGCAGGTGGCGCAGGCGTTCACGGATATCGACAGGGATCTGGGTAAGGCGATGGAGGGTCAGGAGTGAGGCCGTCGG
>NZ_JAMTCS010000021.1 GCF_024171955.1 Promicromonospora thailandica
CTGACCGTGCTGGGGCGGCCCGAGGCGCCGCGTGCGCCGCGGGTGGAGGAGGTGCGCTCGGAGACGGTGGTGCTGAGCTGGGACCAGCCGAACAACAACGGCGCGGACATCACCGGCTACACGCTGCGGACCAACACCGGTCAGGAGCACGCCTGCGCGACCACGACGTGCACGTTCGACGGCCTGAAGAACAACGTGAAGTACACCTTCACGGTGGTGGCGACCAACGAGGTGGGCGACTCCGAGCCGTCGCCCCGGTCCCGTGAGGCGCGCCCGGACGAGAAGCCGGACAAGCCCGAGCCGCCGACGCTCGACTTCGACGACAGCGCGCTGATCGTGAGCTGGACCAACCGGAGCTACACGGACCGCTCGCCCATCGAGTGCGTCAACCTGGAGATCAGCCCTGCCCCGACCGACGGCGTGACCCAGAAGACGTGCCAGACCGGTGGCCGGATCACCTGGACCGGGCTGGAGAACGGCACCGCGTACACGGTGAGCGTGCAGGCCAAGAACAAGGCGCCCGACCCGTCCGACTGGAGCGACCCGTCCGCACCGGAGACGCCGGCCGCGCCCCCGGCGCAGCCCGCTCCGCCGACGGCGACGCGCGTGAACACCGCCGTGGGCGGGCAGATCACCGTCGAGTGGACCGCGCCCGCGAACAACGGTGACGCCGTCAAGGAGTACACCCTCACGGAGTACCAGGACGGCGCCATGACCCGCACGCTCAAGGAGACGGGTACGCGGAAGGTGATCCAGGACCTGAGCACCAACTCGACGTACACGTACACCGTCCAGGCCCGGAACAAGGCGGGCGACTCGCCGGTCAGCGGGCAGTCCAACGAGGTGGTGCCGTACGGCACGCCGGACACCCCGGGGACGCCGTCGGCAGCGCTCGGCTCGAACACGAGCGGTCAGGCGAACGTGAGCTGGAACCGCGTCGCCGCCGTCCGCGGTACCGGCGAGCGGTACGAGGTGCAGGCGAACGGCGCGGGGGCACGCGACGCGGGCAACACGACGTCGTACACCTACACGGGCCTGAGCAACGGCACGTCGTACACGTTCCAGGTGCGGGCGTGCAACGCCTACATCTGCTCCGACTGGTCGGCCGCGTCCGGCGCGGTGATCCCGTACGGCCCGCCGCCCACCCCGTCGATCAGCGCGAACGGCGGCGACCGCCAGGTCACGTTCACGTGGGACGGCCGGGCCACGAACGGCCGGGCCATCAAGAGCGTCCGGGTGACCGGCGCGTTCACCTCGTCGGCCACGAACGGCAGCCGGTCGGTGAGCACGGGCTACAGCTCGCGCCTCGAGGCCTGCGTGGTGGTGACGGACACCGAGAACCAGACGGCCCGCAAGTGCGCCGCCGCCACGTCGGACGCCCGGCCGGACCCGAAGGCGACCGTCACGCACGGCAGCCGGGTCAGCAACGGCGAGTGCTCGCACGCCTCGTGCGCGTACTTCCTGGTGAACGTCAGCGACTTCGACGCGGGAAGCCACCAGGTCGCGTGCTGGGCCGGTGACACCCCCGAGGTCAAGGGCTGGCACGACATCATCAGCCACGCCCGGACCTGGGCAGGGAGCTCCAAGTCGTCGTACACCTTCCCGGCGAACGGGTCGGTTCAGCTCCGGTGCTTCTTCGGGCATCCGGGAACGCCCGTGCGCGTCCTGATCGACGGCAAGGAGTACGGAGTCACCAACTGGTGGAACGGGTAGGATCCGGCGCCGCACCAGAGGCGTGACCGGCCACCGGGCAGACGGCGGCCGGTCACGCCATGATCGACACAACTTTTCACCCGCGAACGAGCAGTAACGAGCAGTAGGGAATGACGAGATGACCACGATGACCCCCGAGCAGGCGGCCTGGTTCGCCCAGACCTTCGACCGGCTCGTCGGCAACGTCGGCCAGGCGGTCCTGGGCAAGGCACCCGTGGTGCGCCTGGCGCTGACCTGCATGCTCGCGGAGGGGCACCTGCTGCTGGAGGACGCCCCGGGCACGGGCAAGACCATGCTGGCGCGCTCGATCGCGGCGTCGGTCCAGGGCTCGCACAACCGCATCCAGTTCACGCCGGACCTGCTGCCGTCCGACGTCACGGGCGTGACGATCTACGACCAGAACGCGGGCAAGTTCGACTTCCACCCGGGACCGATCTTCGCCTCGATCGTGCTGGCGGACGAGATCAACCGCGCGTCGCCGAAGACCCAGTCCGCGCTGCTGGAGGTCATGGAGGAGGGTCGCGTCACGGTCGACGGCGTCGCGCACACCACGGGCCGCCCGTTCATGGTGCTCGCCACCCAGAACCCGATCGAGCAGGCCGGCACCTACCGCCTGCCCGAGGCCCAGCTCGACCGCTTCCTCATGAAGACGTCGGTGGGCTACCCGGACCACGCGTCCACCGTGGAGATCCTGTCGGGTGCCGCGGTCAAGGACCGCAGCAAGGCCCTGCAGCCGATCATCACCACGAAGGCCGTCACCGAGATGGCCGACCTCGCCACGACGGTGCACACCGACACCGCCGTGCTGGAGTACGTGAGCCGCCTCGGCGAGGAGACCCGCAACGCGCCCGAGGTGCGGATCGGCGTCTCGGTCCGTGGCGCCCTGGCGCTCGTGCGCTGCGCCAAGGTGTGGGCCGCCGCCCACGGCCGCAACTACGTGCTGCCCGACGACATCAAGGAGCTGGCCCAGCCCGTCTGGGGCCACCGGTTCGTGCTGGACCCCGAGGCGGAGTTCGCGGGCGCCCGCTCCGACGTCATCCTGGCCCGGATCCTGGCCGACGTCGCGGCGCCGCAGGAGCGGGCCTCGGCATGACGACGACGGGCCTCCCCGCCGGCGCAGGCAGCACCGGGTACGGGAAACGACAGGAGAGGCCGCGTGGCCTCGGCGGAGCCGTTGCCGCAGGCCGCACGCAGCTCCTGCGTGGTCAGCGCGGCTGGGTGACCCTCACCGCCGCCGCCCGTTCGCGGGCGGCGGCGGTCGGCCGTGTCCTCGACCCCGTGCGCCGCACGTTCAGCACGTTCGGCATCGCGGTGACCCTCGCCGCCGTGGCCGCCTGGGTGGCCGGCCTCATGCTCGGCTGGCTCGAGGTGCTGGTCGCCGCGATCGTGCTCACCGTGACGCTCGTGTGCGCGATCGTGTTCGTGCTCGGCCGGTTCAAGTACGACGTCGTGCTGGACCTGGCGCAGGCTCGTGTGACGGTCGGCGACCGCGCCGTCGGGCGGCTGGACGTGCGCAACGCGTCGAGCCGCGCGCTGCTGCCCTCGGTCATGGAGCTGCCCGTCGGGAGCGGCACCGCCGCGTTC
The DNA here is from genome assembly GCF_024171955.1 of Promicromonospora thailandica. GTDB lineage: Bacteria > Actinomycetota > Actinomycetes > Actinomycetales > Cellulomonadaceae > Promicromonospora > Promicromonospora thailandica. The sequence goes on from NZ_JAMTCS010000021.1 coordinate 3,298, forward strand.
CCGGTGCCCCGGCTGCCCGGCGGCGGGTCGCACGAGGAGATCTTCACGATCCCGACGCGCCGCCGCAGCGTCATCACGGTGGGGCCGGTCAAGTCCGTGCGCGCGGACCCGCTGGGCCTGCTGCGCCGCGAGATGACCTGGACCGACGAGCAGGAGGTCTTCGTGCACCCGCGTGTCAAGAACCTCACGGGCTCCTCGACCGGCTTCCTCAAGGACCTCGAGGGCCGCGTCACCAACGACATCACGAACTCGGACGTGAACTTCCACGCCCTGCGTGACTACGTGCCCGGCGACGACCGGCGGCACATCCACTGGAAGACGACGGCGCGCACGGGCCAGCTCATGGTGCGCCAGTTCGAGGAGACGCGGCGCTCGCACCTCGCGGTGCTGCTGTCCACGCGCGCCGAGGACTATGCGAACGAGGACGAGTTCGAGCTCGCCGTGAGCGTGTGCGGCTCGCTGGGCCTGCAGGCCATCAAGGAGGATCGCGGCGTGACCGTGCTCGTCAACGAGGCCACGCTGCGCGGCGACCACCGCACGCGCCTCATGGACGACCTGTCGCGCATCGAGCTGGAGTCCCGGAAGTCGAAGCTGGTGGACCTGGCCCGCTCGGCCGCGATGGCGGCCGCCGACTTCTCGGTGATCGCGTTCGTCGTCGGCAGCCGCGTCACGCCCACCGAGCTGCGCTCGGCGTCGGCCCGCGTGCCCGCGGGCGTGCAGGTCATGGCCATCCAGTGCCAGCCCGGCGCCTCGCTCGGCCGGCACGCGATCGCCGAGCTGGGCGTCCTCACCCTGGGTCGCCTCGCCGACCTGCCGCTTGCGCTGAAGAAGATGAGTGACGGATGAGCGACGAGAACACGCGCGGGAACGTCCCGGTCGGTGACGGCAAGGCCGGCGCCGGCCGGCCGTCGTCGCGCACGCGCGGTACCCGCACCGGCTGGCGCACGGGCACCGGCCGCGGCACCACGCGCCGCCGCGACGCCGAGCAGCCGCGGGCCCTGACCGTGCTCGCCCTGGTCGACGTCGCGGCGCTGGTCGTGATGCTGGCCGCCGTGGCCGTCGGGTTCGGCCCCGTCTGGGGCTCGCTCGGGTACGTGCTGCCCACGGCCGGTGGCGCCGTCGTCGGCCTCACGGTGGCCTGGGTGGGCGCCTGGCGCCGCTTCCCCGCGGTCACCGTGACGGCGCTGGCGGTGCTCGGCTACCTCCTGCTCGGGGGCGCCTTCGCGCTGCCGCACACCACGATCGCCGGTGTGGTGCCCACCCTGGACACGCTGCGCGAGCTGCTGCTGGGCTCCGTCGAGGGCTGGAAGCAGTTCGTCACGACGGTGCCGCCCATGCGCTCCTTCCCGGACCTGGCCGTGGTGCCGTTCCTGCTCATGCTGCTGGTGGCGCTGGTCGCCGGCACCATCTCGTGGCGGGCGAAGCACGCCGTGTGGGCCGTCGTGCCCGTCGTCGTGGGCTTCGTGGGCGTGATCCTGCTGGGCACGGTCGACGAGGCGCTGCCGGTGCCGCAGGGTCTCGTGATCGCCATCGTGGGCCTGCTGTGGGGTGCCGTGCGGGTCATGGAGGCCCGCGTCGGCACGCACTCCATCAGCACCGAGTCGAGCCGGGAGGCCACGCGCCGCCTGCGCTGGTACCGCGTGCGCACCGGGGCCACGATCCTCACGGTCGCGGCGGTGGCCGCCGGGTTCGCGGCCCCGGCCCTGATGCCCCACCCGTCCCGCACCGTGCTGCGCGAGACGATCGTGCCGCCGCTGGACATCCACCAGTTCACGAGCCCGCTCGTCGCGTTCCGGCACTACGCCAAGGACGTCCGCGAGGAGGAGCTCTTCACGGTCAGCGAGCTGCCGGAGAACGGCCGCATCCGGCTCGCGACCCTCGACCGGTACGACGGCGTGGTCTTCGACGCGTCCGGCGACGGCGGCGACACCGGGTTCTACACCCGGGTCGGCGAGGAGATCGCGACGGACGAGGAGGGCACGCGCCTGCCGGTCGAGGTCACGGTCACCGGGTACAGCGGCGTCTGGATCCCGGAGGTCGGCGACCTGACCGGGGTGCGCTGGACCGGCCCGGACGCCGAGGCCCAGACCGACGGCACGTACTACAACTCGAAGACGCACACCGCGATCACCACGGCGGGCGTGAAGCCGGGCGACACGTACACGCTGGACACGCTGGTGACCGAGGATCCCGGCGAGGACGTGCTGAAGAAGGCGACCATCGCCGGCGCCGACCTCCCGGAGACCGACCCGACCGCGCTGCCGCCGGGTCTGCCGGCCAAGGCCGTCCAGTTCACGGGCGAGGAGACCGACCCGGTCACCAAGCTGTTCCTCATCCGGGACGCCCTGCAGGACTTCGGCGTCCTGTCGAGCGGCCTGGACGGCCAGACCCCCTCCCGCCCCGGCCACTCGGCCGAGCGCATCGACACGCTCGTCGAGGAGGAGAAGATGGTGGGCGACGACGAGCAGTTCGCCGTCGCGTTCGCCCTCATGGCGCGGCAGGCCGGCATCCCGGCGCGCGTGGTCATGGGCTTCTACCCGGGCGAGAAGAGCGAGTACGAGGAAGGCGAGCCCTGGACGGTGCTCGGCAGCGACGTGCACGCGTGGATCGAGGTGCCGTTCAAGGAGTACGGCTGGGTGCCGATCGACGCGGTGCCGGACGAGAAGCCGCAGATCCAGCCCGAGCCCAAGAGCCAGACGGTGCCCAAGCCCCCGGTGCTCCAGGACCCGGAGCCGCCGGAGGAGCCGGACAAGGCCAAGGCCGGCAGCGTGGAGGACGACGACAAGGACGAGGCCGAGAACGACCTCTTCGACTGGGGCCTGATCGGCATCATCCTGCTCGCCGTCGGCATCCCCCTGCTCCTGATCCTGGGCCCGGTCGTGGCGATCCTGGCGTACAAGGCGCGGCGCCGGGCGCGCCGCCGGAGCGCGGAGCAGCTGGCCGACCGGATCAGCGGCGGCTGGCACGAGGTGGTGGACGTGGTGACCGACCTCGGGACGACCGTGCCGCCGGGTGCGACACGGCGCGAGAGCGCCGGCGTCATCGCCGGGACGCACGAGCTGCCGGGCACGCTCGCGCTCGCCCACCGGGCCGACGCGACGGTCTTCGGGCACGGCGAACCGACCCCGGCAGATGTTGAGGCATTCTGGACAGAGGTGGACAAGCTGGTCGGCGGGCTACGCTCCACCGTGAGCACGCGACGGAGAGTGCGGGCGGCCCTGTCCCTGCGCTCCGTCTGGGCTCGGATCGGTGGACGCCGCGGGATCTTCGCGGCACTGGGGGGACTCGGTTCCCGGCGGACGAAGGAGAGTCGATGACGGACGTGGTCTGCGCTGGATGTGGTTCGACGCAGGACGGGAGCTCGCCGTACTGCGGCGTGTGCGGACGTCCCTTCCCGCGCCCCCAGACCGGTGAGGTGGGCACCACGGTGCCCGAGTCGCTCTCGCACACGCGGGTCGGTGTCGGGGTGGTCCAGGCGGCCCCGGTGGCCTACGCCGGGACGGGCCGGCGGTTCCTCGCGGCGCTCGTCGACGGGGCGGTGATCGGCGTCGTCACGACGATCGTGCTCCTGATCGGGCTCGCGAGCGCCGGCGGCACCGGGAACCTGCTGATGTCGACGGACGCCATCGCGGCGGCGATGCTGGTGCCGCAGACGATCAGCAGCATCCTCGTGCTCGGCTACTGGCTCGGCGTCTCCGCGTGGGAGGGCAAGACCGGCAGGACGGTCGGCAACCTCGTCTGCAAGATCCGCACGGTCGACGCCGTGGCCCACGACCCCATCGGGTTCGGCCGTGCTTTCCTCCGCTGGCTGATCGTGGGCCTGGGCTCGCTGGTGTGCCTCGTGGGCCAGGTGCTCGTGCTCGTCTCGCCGGCCTTCGACGGCGGCGGCAAGCGCCAGGGCTGGCACGACAAGCTCGGGCGCGCGGTGGTGCTCGCGGCGGACGGCGTCCCGGCGGCTCCTGCCGCCGCGACCGCGACCCCGACGAGCTCGTCGACCGGGGCCGGCGCCGCGAAGGCCCCCGCGGGCACGTCGCAGGTGTGGACGGGCGCGGCGAGCGGCGCCCCGGCGCCCGCCCAGCCCGCCCCGGCGCAGCAGCAGGACCCGTGGGCGTTCCCGGAGTCGTCCGGCGGTGCTGCCGCGGGCGGCGGCGTCATCACCGGCATCCCCGGGCAAGCGCCGGCCGGCCCGCCGGCGGGTGGCGCGCTGCCCCCGCAGGAGGAGCCCGCGACGGTCCGCCGCCCGCACCCGAGCTCGGGCGGGACGCCGCACCCCGGCCAGCCGGCGCAGCCGCCGGTCCAGCAGCAGCCGGCCCAGCCGCCGGTGGCGCCCACCGCGCCGGTGCAGCAGCCCGCGCAGCCGGACCTGACGCAGCGCGCCGCCGCGCCGGTCCGGCCACAGCCGCCCGTGCAGCAGCCGGTGCAGCCGCCGGTCCAGCCGCCCGTCCCGGTGCGGCAGCCGGAGGCCGAGCAGCGCGACTCCGCGCCGATCGACATGACGCGCACGCACATGAGCCGTCCGATGACGCCGGCGCAGGTGTCGGCCGTCGTGCTGGAGGTCGAGGGCGGGGAGCGCCACGTCGTCGACACGAAGGCGCTGGTGGGCCGCAATCCGCAGGCGCCCGACGGTTCCGGCTGGATCCTCATCAAGGTGGAGGACCCGACGCGGTCGGTGTCCAAGACGCACGCGGAGCTCGGTGTCGACACGGCGGGCCTGTGGCTCACCGACCGCGGGTCCACGAACGGGACGGTCGTCTCGGCGCCCGGCCTGCCGCCGCGCGTGGCGGAGCCGGGGGCCCGCGTGCGCGTGCCGGTGGGTTCGACGATCCACGTGGGCGACCGGCGCGTCGTCGTGCACCCGCAGGCGGACGCATGAACGACGCGCTGACGCTCGCCTGGGGCGCGGCCTCCGACAGGGGGCTGCGCCGCCAGCTCAACGAGGACGGCTACTTCGCGGGCGGCGGGGCGTTCTTCGTGGCCGACGGCATGGGCGGCCACGCGGCGGGCGAGGTCGCGAGCGCGACCGCGCTGGACTCGCTGCGCCCGCTCGCCGAGATCGAGCGGGTCGAGCCGCACCACGTCGAGGCACTGCTGGAGGAGGCCCAGGAGCGGGTCCGGGCCATCGAGACCTCGGGCCAGGGCCGTGGCGCCGGCACGACGCTGACCGGCGCCGTGGTGGCCTACCTCGACGACGCGCCGTACTGGCTCTTCGTGAACGTGGGGGACTCGCGCACCTACCTGCTGTCGAGCGGCGTGCTGGACCAGGTGAGCGTGGACCACTCCGAGGTCCAGGAGATGGTCGACGCCGGTACGCTCACGGCCGAGGAGGCGCGCAACCACCCGCGCCGCCACGTGATCACGCGGGCGCTGGGCGGCCGGGACGAGGCACGGGCCGACTTCCGGTACATCCCGATCGGCGCGCACGACCGGATCCTGGTGTGCTCGGACGGGCTGACGGGCGAGCTCACCGACCAGCAGATCACGGAGATCCTGCTGGGCCACCCGGACCCGCAGGTCGCGGCCGGCCGGCTGGTCGAGGCCGCGATCACGGCGGGGGGCCGCGACAACATCACGGTGATCGTGGTGGACGCGACGGGCGTGGCGCAGGAGACGGCGGGGTCGAGCACGGCGCCGCGCGGCGGTTTCGCCGACGAGGACACGATCCCGCGGGACTGATGTCGGTGAGGGTCGGTACGGTCTGACCCGGAGGCCTCGCACGGGGGTGTGTGGCAGGGGCGGGACACGAGCAAGGAAGCAACAGGGAGGCGACCATGAGCACCTCGGACGCTGGACGGCGCATGGGTACCCGGTACACGACGGGGAAGGCGCGCGTGATCGTGCGCGGCGACGCCGTCGTCGTGCTGCCCGGCGAGGGGGCCGGGGCGGACGACGCGGAGCGGGTCCACCGCCTGTGGGTGGACCTCGCCGTGCCCGGGTCCGGGGTCGCCGAGGTGCTGGGTACCCTCACGACGTCGGCGGTCGGGGGACTCAAGGGCGTGCCGCCCTTCGCGGTCGTGGTGCTCACGCGGGCAGGCGCGGGCGAGCCGGCGAGCGCGCACGTGGTGGCGCGCGGCGAGGGGCTGACGGTCACGATCGAGACCGGCTCCGGCGCGCAGACGGTGTCCGGGGCGGGCGTGATCTCGTGGACCGAGCGTGTGGTCGAGGGGGTCACTGCCGTCGAGGTGGCGACCGGCGTGTCGGGCTTCGGCAGCTTCGCGGACGGTCTGCCGGTGGAGTCGGGCGTCGTGCTGGCGGGCGTGGTGCGTCACCAGGTGGTCGAGCCGGCGGAGGTGGACGAGTCGACCACGCTGGCCGAGCCGGCCGCAGTCCTCGACACGGCCGGGCCCGTCGCTCCGGTCACGCCCGTCGCGCCGGTCGCGTCGCGGGCGGAGCCGGCCCCCGTGGTCGCGCCGCCCGTCCCGTCCCCCGCTCCCGAGCCGGAGCCGGAACCGTCCCCCGAGACCGTGGCCCCGCTGGGCACGGTGACGATGCTGCCCGCCTCGGAGGAGACGATCACGCCCGTCGAGGAGGGCAACGAGCCCGCCGCGCCGGAGCCCGAGGTCTCGCCGGCCGGTGACGACGGCCCGGACGAGGACGACTACCTGCACCTGTGGGGTGCCACGGTGGCCCACGGCGTCGAGGCCGCCGCCGTGCGGCCGGAGAGCCCGGAGGAGGCCGAGGAGGAGCCGGCCCCGTCCGCCGGTCCCGTGGTGCCGCCCCCGCCGGCCCCGCCCGCGCCCGCCCCGGAGCCCGCACCCGCGGCACCGGTCTCGTCGGGCGCGGACGGCATGATCTCCGGCGTGCCCATCTCGGGGGTGCCCGGCTGGTCCGGCGCGACGCCGGCCGCGGCGCACCGTGCCGCCGCCGTCGCAGCGGAGGCCGAGGAGAACGACGACCACGACGGTCACACGGTGATGTCGTCCGCGATCGCCGACCTGAAGGCCGCGGCGTCCTCGCCGTCGGCGCCCAGGTTCGCGGCGCCCGCCAACCCGAACGCGCCCATGATCCTCGCCGTGACGTGCGAGAACGGCCATGCCAACCCCACGGCGCGCGAGACCTGCCGCGAGTGCGGCAGCGCGCTGTCCGCCGAGGCCGCGCTCGCACCGCGCCCGTCCCTGGGCCGCATGGTCGTGACGTCGGGCGCCGCCACCGGCGGGGTGCCGGGGGTGCGCGGCGGCCAGGTGATCGAGCTCGACCGGCCGGTGATCGTGGGCCGCCGCCCGCGCACCAGCAACACGTCGGCCGACCAGATGCCGCGTCTGGTGACGGTGTCCAGCCCGCAGCAGGACATCTCCCGCTCGCACACGGAGGTCTCGCTCGAGGACTGGCACGTGCTCGTCACCGACCTGGCCACCACGAACGGCACCACCCTGCTGCGCCCGGGCCAGCCCCCGCGGCGCCTGCACCCCAACGAGAAGGAGCTCGTGTCCGACGGCGACGTCGTGGACCTGGGCGACGGCGTGACCCTCACGTTCGAGGGCATCTGGTGAGGGCCCCGACCAGCTCGACCACTGACGAAGGAGAAGCGTGAGCAGCAAGAGGAAGCCGTCCCCGCCACCCGAGATCGAGGGCTTCGAGTACCGCAAGCTCATCGGCTCGGGTGGTTTCTCGGACGTGTTCCTGTACGAGCAGCAGCGACCGCGCCGGCAGGTCGCGGTCAAGGTGCTGCTCAAGGAGTGGTCGAGCGCCACCCAGCGGGCGGCGTTCGACGCCGAGGCGGACCTCATGGCGACACTGGGCAACCACCCGTCGATCGTCACCATGTACGAGGCGGGCGTCGCGAACGACGGCCGCCCGTTCCTGGCCATGGAGTACTGCTCGCGCCCCAACCTCGGCGCGCGCTACCGGTCGGAGCGGTTCTCGGTGGCCGAGGCGCTGCGCATCACCATCCAGATCGCCGGCGCCGTGGAGACTGCGCACCGGCTGGGCATCCTGCACCGCGACCTCAAGCCGTCGAACATCCTGGTCACGCAGTTCGGCCACCCGGCGCTGACCGACTTCGGCATCTCGTCCACCGTGGACGAGGCGTCCGCGGCCGAGGGCATGTCGATCCCGTGGTCGCCGCCGGAGTCGTTCGGCGACCCGCCGATGTCGGGCATCGCGACCGACGTGTGGGCCCTGGCCGCCACCTGCTACACGCTGCTGGCCGGGCGCACCCCGTTCGAGACCCCTGGCGGGTCGAACACGTCGGCGGACCTGGTGCGTCGCATCGAGCAGGACGAGCTGCCGCCCGTGAGCCGCAGCGACGTGCCGCCGTCGCTGGAGCGCGTGCTGCGCATCGCGATGTCGAAGCAGGTCGCCTCGCGCTACCCGACCGTGCTGGCCTTCGCGCGCGAGCTGCAGAAGGTCCAGGTCGAGCTGTCGCGCGACGTCACCCCCATCGACCTGCTGGACGAGTCCGGCGCGATGCAGGAGGACGAGGCGGAGGCCGACGGCACACGCCTGCGGCAGGTCGTCACCATCGACCCCGCGGGTGCCGCGGCGGCGGGTACGCCGAGCGCGTTCGGCCCCGGCGGCGGGTTCGGGCCCGGCGCGGGCGCCGCGCCGGTCGCCGCGGCGGGCAGCACGTACGCCCCGCGGCCCACCCTGGTCCCCGCTCCCGCGGAGTCGGACGACACGGTCTACCGCTCCACCGCGGACCCGGCGACGCAGGGTACGCAGGCGATGGCGGGCTCCGTCGCGCAGGCGGGCGTCGCCCCCGCGCCCGAGCAGGCCCCCGAGGAGGAGCAGCCCCGGCGCGGCGCGTGGGCGCTCGTCGCCGGAGTGGTGGTCGTCGCCGTCGTTGCCGTCTCGGCGTGGGCGCTGACCCGCGGCACCGACGAGCCGACCGGCGAGGAGACGGCCGCGACGTCCACCTTCGTGCCCCCGCCGCCGGCCGGCGGCTACGTGCCGCCGGTGGCCGAGCTCACGGGCACGGTGCAGGGCAAGGAGGCCGTCTTCTCGTGGACGGCGCCGAAGTCGCTCGAAGAGGGGGACACCTACGCCTACCGCGTGCTGGAGCTGACGGGGGACCCCGTGCCCCAGCCGGTACCCGGCAACGCCACGACCGTGACGGTGCCGCTCAAGGGTGAGCAGGAGCTGTGCGTCGAGGTGCTGGTCGTGCGTGCCAGCAAGGCGTCGAGCGGCCAGGACGCCTGCGTGACGCCGTAGCCGGCAGGACAGGTCTCAGCTCCGGGGGAACCGGCCCGGAGGAGGAACACAGGGAGGTGAGTGGATGAACGGCCTTGCGATCGAGTTCGCCGGCGAGTGGTTTCGACCGTCCGAGGAGGGCGCGCCCTTCGACATCGGGCGGGAGGGCGACCTCGCGATCGACGACAACCCGTACCTGCACCGCCGTTTCCTGCGCATCGCGCACGAGGACGGCATCTGGTGGCTGTCCAACGTCGGCTCCCTCATCTCGGCGACGGTGTGCGACGCCGGGGGCGGCGTGCAGTCCTGGCTCCCGCCGGGCAACCGCCTGCCCCTGGTCTTCCCCACGACCTCGATCGTGTTCACCGCCGGCCCGACGACGTACGAGATCACGGCACAGCTCGACAACGCGCCGTACCACGAGATCCGCTCCGAGGACGAGGACGACTCCGGGGCCACGACGATCGGTGCGATCAGCTTCACGAAGAGCCAGAAGCAGCTCATCGTGTCGCTGGCGGAGCCCATGCTGCGCCGCGAGGGCACCGGACTGAGCGAGATCCCGTCGTCCGCGGCCGCGGCCCGGCGGCTCGGCTGGGCGAGCACGCGGTTCAACCGCAAGCTCGACAACGTGTGCGAGAAGCTCGACCGGATCGGCGTGAAGGGGCTGCGCGGCGGCCCCGGTGCGCTCGCGACCAACCGCCGCGCCCGGCTCGTGGAGTACGCGGTGGCGTCGCGCCTGGTGACGTCCGCCGACCTGCCGCTCCTCGACGAGCCCGACGAGGAGAAGGGGACCACGGCATGAGCACACCCGAACGAACCACGGCGCAGGTCGTGGTGGCCTGGGTCATCGGTGGCGCCGCGATCACGTTCGTCGTCGTGGTCTTCGGCACGGTCCTGCTCACGGGCGCCGGGACCGGCAATTTCTTCGACCCCTGGAGGGCGCTCGGCCGCGTCCTGACCACGGGGTCCACATGGCTCGCCACGCTCGGTGGCGGCGTGGTCGGCGGGGTGGTGGCGGCGATCGTGGCCGGCATCCAGGACAAGCGGAAGTGACGGGGAGGATTCATGCGCGTCAAGGTGACGCTCGTACGTTCGGACGGTAGCCACGACGACGTGGTGGTGACCGCGGACGCCGGCGCTCGGATCGGCGAGATCGCCGACACGATCGCCCGGGTGGACCCGTCGGCGCCCGGCGCCCCGGGCCGGCCGCGCACGCTGGAGGCGCAGCTGCCGGGTCAGGACCGGCCCGTCCGCCTGCCCGCGGACGCCGCGCTCGGTGAGGCGTGGATCGGCTCGGGCGCCTTCGTGGCGTCGGTGGAGCAGTCCATGCCGGGCTTCGACTACCCGGGCTCCGACGCCGTCCGTGCCGCGATCCGGATCGAGGGCGGCGGCACGGTCGAGCTGACCGAGGGCTCGTGGGTGCTGGGCCGCTCGCAGGAGTGCGACGTCGTCGTCGACGACCCGATGGTGTCGAAGCAGCACCTGCGCCTGGACGTGTCCGAGGGCATCGAGGTGGTCGACCTCGGCTCCGCGAACGGCATCCTGGTGGACGGTGTCCACGTGCAGCGCCTCAAGATCGAGGGCTCGCAGCGCGTGGTGCTCGGCGACACGGCCGTGACGATCGAGAGCCGCCGGCCCGCCACGATCACCGGCGTCACACCCAAGGCGGGTCCGGTCTCCTTCACGCGGTCGCCACGCGTCGAGGCGCGGTACCAGGGCGAGGAGTTCGAGTCGCCGGAGGCCCCCAAGGAGACCGACCCCTCGGAGTTCCCCTTCCTGGCGCTGCTCGCCCCCGTGCTCATGGGCGGCGGCATGTTCGTCATGACCGGTCGGGTCATGTCGCTGCTGTTCGTGGTCATGGCGCCGGTCATGATGATCGGCAACCACGTCACGCAGAAGCGGCAGAAGCGCAAGCGCCTGGAGCGTGACGTCGAGCGGTTCGAGGAGAAGCTCACCTCGCTGCGCGAGGTGCTCAAGGAGGAGAAGGAGACCGAGCGCAGCGTCCGGCTGCGTGAGGCGCCCGCCACCCAGCACGTCTACGTCGAGGCCATGCGGCACGGCCCGCTGCTGTGGACGCGCCGCCCCGAGCACTGGAGCTTCCTCAACGTCCGGTTCGGGCTGGGCACCATGCCGTCGCGGAACACCGTGAAGACGGGCGGCAAGGGCCAGCTCATGAAGGAGTACCAGGAGATCCTCGACAACCTCGTCGAGCAGTACGAGGACGTCGACGGCGTGCCCGTCGTCGAGAACCTGTACGACGCCGGCGCGCTCGGCTTCGCCGGCCCGCCCGCCCGCGTGGTCGGCTCGCTCAACGCCGTGCTGCTCCAGCTCACCGGCCTGCACTCGCCGTCGGAGCTGGTGGTCACCAGCATCGTGAGCCCCGTGTGGACCCAGCACCTGCAGTGGCTCACCTGGATCCCGCACACCTCGTCGGCGCACAGCCCGATCGAGGGGCACCACCTCGCGGACTCCGCCTCGGGTGCGCAGCGCCTGCTCGCCCAGCTCGAGGAGCTCATCTCCACCCGCCTGAAGGCGGCGCGCGGCGGCACCCGCCGCGGCGCCATCGCGGAGGACAACGCGGCGCTCGAGCGCGGCGGCGACGTCGGCAGCAAGAGCAAGACCGACACCGGCACGAAGTCGCCGGTGCCCGCCGTGGTCGTGGTCATCTCGGACGACATCGACGTGGACCGCGCGCGCCTGATCCAGCTCGCGGAGATGGGCGCCGACGCCGGCGTCTACCCGCTGTGGATCTCCGCCGAGTCGGCCGCGCTGCCCGCGGCCTGCCGCACGTTCGTCGAGGTGACCCAGGAGGGTCCGCGCGTCGGCATGGTGCGCCTCGGCCGCTGGGTCGACGACATCGCGCTGGAGGAGGTGGACGGGAAGACCGCGCTCGAGTACGGCCGCCGGCTCGCCCCGGTGTTCGACGCCGGAGCCATCGTCGAGGACGCGTCCGACCTGCCGCGCTCGATCACGATGCCCTCGCTGCTGGGGCACGACCTGTTCGAGAGCCCCGACGCCGTCATGGAGCGCTGGCGCCAGAACCTGTCCGTGTACGACCGGACCGGCCACGGCGCGAAGCGCAAGCGGCCCGGCTCCCTGCGCGCGATCGTCGGCTCGGCCGGTGTGGACGCCCAGCACCTCGACCTGCGGTCCCAGGGCCCGCACGCCCTGGTCGGCGGTACCACGGGTGCCGGTAAGTCGGAGTTCCTGCAGGCCTGGGTGCTCGGCATGGCCGCCGAGTACAGCCCGGACCGCGTGACCTTCCTCTTCGTGGACTACAAGGGCGGTTCGGCCTTCGCGGACTGCGTCAACCTGCCGCACTGCGTGGGCCTCGTGACCGACCTCTCGCCGCACCTGGTGCTGCGCGCCATCACGAGCCTCCGCGCCGAGCTGCACTACCGCGAGCACCTCTTCAACCGCAAGAAGGCCAAGGACCTGCTCGAGCTGGAGAAGCGCGGCGACCCCGAGACGCCGCCGGCGCTGGTCATCGTGATCGACGAGTTCGCCGCCCTCGTGGGCGACGTGCCCGAGTTCGTGGACGGTGTGGTCGACGTGGCCCAGCGTGGTCGCTCGCTCGGCATCCACCTGATCATGGCGACCCAGCGCCCCGCCGGTGTCATCAAGGACAACCTGCGGGCCAACACGAACATGCGCGTGGCCCTCCGCATGGCCGACGAGTCGGACTCCTCCGACGTCGTCGACGTCAAGGACGCCGCGTTCATCGACCCGGCCATCCCCGGCCGCGGGCTCGTCAAGACCGGCCCCGGCCGCGTGCAGGCCTTCCAGTCCGCCTACGCCGGAGCCTGGAGCACCCGGGCGCCCGAGCGGGCCAAGGTCGAGGTCGCGCGGCTGCACTTCGGCCGCGAGGAGAAGTGGGAGGAGCCGGTCGTCGAGTCGGACGGCGCGGCGGACGAGAAGGACCTCGGCCCCAACGACCAGCAGCGCCTGGTCACCCGGGTCCAGGAGGCCTTCGAGCGGGGCCGGCTGCCGATCCCGCGGCGTCCGTGGCTGGACTCGCTGGCCGACGTGTACGACCTGACGCGGCTGTACCAGCGCACCGACACCGAGCTGCTCATCGGTGTGGCGGACATGCCCGAGCAGCAGGCCCAGGCGCCGATGTACTTCAACCCGGACAAGGACGGCCACCTGGGCGTCTACGGCACGGGTGGGTCCGGCAAGTCGACCACGCTGCGCACGCTCGCCGCGGTCGCGGGGATCACGCCGCGCGGCGGCCCCGTGCACGTGTACGGCCTGGACTTCGCGGCCGGCGCGCTGCGCATGCTGGAGTCCCTGCCGCACGTCGGCACCATCGCCAAGGGCGACGACACCGAGCGCGTGGTCGGCCTGATGCGGATGCTGCGCGACGAGCTGCTGCGCCGCGGCGAGGCGTTCGCCGCCGTGAACGCCGCGAGCGTCACGGAGTACCGGCAGGTCACCGGACGGCAGGACGTGCCGCGCATCCTCCTGCTGGTGGACGGCTTCGCGAACTTCCGCGACGAGTACGAGGTGGGCGCGGGCCGGGCCGAGTGGTTCGAGGCCTTCCGCGACATCCTGAACGACGGCCGCGGTCTCGGCATCCACGTCGTCTTCACCGCCGACCGGTCGGGCGCCGTGCCCACCTACGTGCGGTCCCTGGTGCAGCGCAACATCCTGCTGCGCATGACCGACGACGGGTACCTCGCGTTCAACGCGCCCCGGGACATCGTGACGCCGACGTCGCCCAGCGGGCGCGCCGTCGTCGACTCGCTCGAGGTGCAGGTGGCCGTGGTCGGCGGCACCAAGTCGGTGCAGGAGCAGGCGATCGCCACCGACCGGCTCGCCGAGTCGATGCGCCGGGCCGGGGTGCGTCCCGCGCCGGCGGTCAAGGTGCTGCCGACCGAGTACCCGGCACGGGTCCTGCCGCCGTCGGTCGACGGGCTGCCGGTGCTCGGCCTCGACAACATCGCCCTGGAGCCGCTCGGCTTCGAGCCGACGGGCACGCTGGTCGTGGCCGGCCCTCCCGGGTCCGGCCGGTCGAACGCCCTGGTGCACATCGCCCAGTCGGTCCAGCGGGCCAACCCGGAGGCGCGGCTCTACCTGTTCGCGCAGTCCCGGTCGCCGATCGCGGGCGAGGTCGCGTGGGCCGACGTCGCGATGGGCGTGGACAAGGTCGCCGACATGGCCAAGGAGCTGCTGGCGGCGGTCCAGGACGAGGACACCACGCCGGGCATCGTCATCGTCATCGAGGGCCTCAACGAGTACCTGCAGACGCCGGCGGACAAGGCGATCCAGGACCTCACCAAGGCCGTCAAGAAGTCGGACCACCTGCTCGTCGCCGAGGCCGAGACCGGCTCGTGGGGCGCCACGTGGCCGCTGCTCTCCGAGGTCAAGAGCGGCCGCCGCGGCCTCCTGCTCCAGCCGGAGAACCTGGACGGCGACACGATCCTCAAGACCACGCTGCCCCGTGCCGCGAAGGGCGAGTTCCCCGTGGGCCGGGGCGCCTGGATCGCGCGCGGCAAGAGCGTCCGGGTGCAGGTGCCGCTGGTGCTCGGCTCCGAGAGCTGACCCACCTGTCGCGGGGCGGTCATGGGGAGTGCTCCCCATGGTCGCCCCGCGACGTCCGCCGGTACGGTGCTGGCAGACACGAGACCCGACCGAGGAAGCAGGGGGTGAACGATGGCTGGCTACGACCTGTCGATCAACATGGATCAGCTGACGGCGCTGAAGGATGACCTCAAGGCCATCACCAGCGAGCTCGAGAACGCCGACGGGAACGCGCAGGCGGCCGCCGACGCGACCGGCCACGACGAGCTGCGTGACCGAGTGAACGACTTCGCCGACAAGTGGGAGATCAAGCGCGGCGAGATGCTCGAGAACGTCAAGAAGCTGTCCGACATCATCACGCAGATCGTGGACACCTTCAAGGAGATCGACGCCGGCCTCGGCAAGGCGCTCGAAGACGCGGCGTCGAAGTAGGGGGCGGCACGATGGGGGACAAGCAGTGGGAGGAGCTCGACGGCGAACCCGGCGTCGTCGAGAGCAAGGGGCGACGGTACACGGAGCTGGCGGAGGCGATCTCGCGGTCGGTGACGACCCTGCAGCAGATCGTCGACGACACGAGCACGACGGCGAAGTCGATGGACAAGACGCGCAAGCTCGCCGGCGAGGTCCGCGAGGACATCGAGAAGGCCCGCGAGCGGTACTCGTACACGGGTGAGGCGCTGACCACCTACGGTGCCGCGCTGCGGACGGCGCAGGCCGAGGCCGACCCGGCCGCGGTCCGGCTCAGGACCCTGCGGTCCGAGCTCGCGACCGCGCAGACGACCGCGCACAACGCCGAGAGCGCCGTGGACGACCTGCCAGGCGACGCGAGCCAGGCGGACACCACCGAGGCGAACCGGACGCTGCGGCACGCGAACAACGCGGTCGGCGACCTGCAGCGCGAGATCTCCAACGCCGAGGCCGACTGGACCAGCGGCCACAACGACAAGAACACCGCCGCGCGCACGGCGATCTCGAAGATCGAGGAGGTCGTGAGCGGCGACAAGGTCAACGGGCTCGAGGACAGCCGCTGGGACAAGTTCAAGGACTGGGCCAAGGGCGCGCTCAAGGTCATCAAGATCATCTGCGACATCGCGGGCATCCTGGCGATCTTCCTGTCGTGGGTGCCCATCCTCGGCCAGGTGCTGCTGGTGCTCGCCGCGATCGGCTCGATCATCGCGATCGTCGAGAACATCGTGAAGATCGCCCGCGAGGGGTTCAGCTGGGGCGCGCTCCTCGGGATCGGCCTGGGCGTCATGGGTCTGTTCGGCGGCAAGGCGATCGGCATGCTCGCCAAGTACGCGAAGGCGCGCTCGGTGGTCCAGACGGCCGGCACCATGAGCAACTCGGCCGCCAAGGCCAGGTTCGGGACCGCCCTGCTCAAGTCCTCGCGCAAGACGCTGGCCATGACCAAGGGCCAGCGGGTGACCGAGGTGCTCAAGTCGCCGTTCGTGCGCTCGGCGGGTGACAAGGCCGTGGCCGGCATGGTGCGCAACGGCCTGTACAAGAACGCCTTCACGTCGTGGCGCGGCTCGCACTTCCCGCTGCCGTTCAAGGACGGCGGCGCGCGGTTCGCGGTGGGCAACGACGACGTCGTCGACATGATGAAGCACTTCACCCAGACGGGTCTGCGGATCGACGGCGTGACGAGCACGGCGCAGGCGATCTCGACGGTCGGTGCCGTCTTCCACCAGAGCGCCAGCCTGGCGGTGGGTGCCGGCAAGCTCGGCACGGCGATCGCCGGCGGTGACGGCTGGGGCGTGTTCGGCGAGGGCAACTCCCTGGCGACCGGCGCGGCAGGCGGCGACTGGGGGAAGATCACGGGCCTGCCCGGTACGATCAACGGCGTGGTGGGCAACATCAACGACCTGGTGGGCAGCGACAAGGGCGCCGGTGCCGGCGGCGGCGGGGGTGGTGGTTCGTGGTGAGCAACCGGATCGCAGGTTTCGAGCTGCGCCTGCCGGAGTCCTGGCATGTCGTGCCGACCGAGGTACCCGACCAGATCGAGCCCTGGGCCCGGTCCACGGCGGAGGCTCTCGTCGGTGGCGCCCCGGCGCCGGAGCGACCCGACGCGATGACCGAGGACGTGACGGACATCCTCGCCGAGCAGCTCGCCGACGTGGCGAAGGCCGTCGTCGACACCCGGATCGGCGGCCTGCAGACCGCGGTGCTCGTGCGGCACCCCGAGCTCGGTGCCGTCGACGCGATGGTGACCGTCGGGGCCACGGAGGACCTGGCGCTCGACGCGTTCGCGGCGCAGCTCCAGGCGATCGTCGAGAGCTCCGAGGAGCACGACTTCGCGTTCGCCGGCCGTGTCGACGGCACGTCCGACGCAGGACAGGTCACCGGCCTGCACTCGATGATCAGCCACTTCGGCGACCTCGGGATGGAGGGCACGGCCGTGCTGGAGGAGCGCGTGGTGCTCGGCGTCTTCCCGCCCGGGTGCGCGGACATGGTCGAGCTGACGGCCATCGCCCGCAGCGTCGGCACCTTCGACGACATGCCGCAGGAGATGCTGGACCTGCTCGCAGGGCTGGCCGTCGAGCTGGAGGCAGCATGACGCAGGATGCGAACCCCGACGTGAAGGTGCTGGGCCGCGAGGTCCGCGTCATCGTCCCGGGAACATGGGTCAACATCCCGCTCGAGAGCGCGGAGAAGGCCGGAGCCTTCATCAAGCGCCTGGTCCGGGAGCAGGTGGGCCCGGCGGACCGGCTCGCGCGCATGCGGCGCCAGGCGGTGGAGGAGATGTTCGGTACCGCGCGCGACGCGGCGGCCATCGGCGTGCACACGTACCTGATGTCGCTGGAGCTCGCCCCGGGCGTGCCGTTCCCCGCCGCGCTGCTCATGGCCGACGACGAGTGGCCCGAGGCGGTCCGTCCCCTGGTGGACGACGGCGACCTGGCCGGCGCCCTGAAGGCGGCGTACCCCGAGGGTGAGGTGGCGGTGCAGAGCAACGGCCTGCCGGCCGCCCGCATCTCCGAGATGACGCAGGGGCAGGCCGGCGAGGGCGAGGAGGCCGTCGAGGTGCTCACGATGCGCCTCGAGTACCACATGCCCCATCCGGCCGACTCGTCGAAGATGCTCTTCGTCCGGGTCAACGTTCCCGACATCCCCTCCGCCGAGCCGTTCGCCATGCTCTTCGACGAGATCGTCGACTCGATCATGTTCCTGGACGACCGGGACGCCCCGGCCGAGGACCGTGCCGCCGCTGCCGCGGTGCCGGCCGGTTGACGCCGACGACAGGGGCCGATGGGTATCTCTACCCATCGACCCCTGTCGCGGTACGGCCCTACCGTCGGGGTAGGACCGGCCCTGGACAGCGGCCCGCGGACACTGACGTAGGAGAGAAGCGATGAGCGACAAGCAGTGGGAGGAGCTCGACGGCGAGCCGGGCACCGTCGAGGCCAAGGGCCGGAAGTACACCGAGCTCGCCGAGGCCATCGCCCGGTCGGTGACCACCCTGCAGCAGATCGTCGACGACACCAACACCACGGCGAAGTCGATGGACAAGACGCGCAAGCTCGCCGGCGAGGTGCGCGAGGACATCGACAAGGCGCGGCAGCGGTACTCCTACACAGGTGAGGCGCTGACGACCTACGGCGCCTCGCTCCGCACGGCCAAGAACGAGGCCGACCCGGCCGCGCAGCGGCTGCGGACGCTGCGGGCCAACCTGGAGAGCGCGCAGGCGACCGCGCAGAGCGCCGACAGCGCCGTGGACGACCTGCCCACGGACGCGAGCGACGCCGACAAGAGCGACGCCCAGCGCGCGCAGACCAACGCGAACAACGCGGTCAGCGACCTCCAGACGCAGATCACGCAGGCCGAGTCCGACTGGAACAGCGGCCACAACGACAAGAACACGGCCGCCCGCTCCGCGATCTCGAAGATCGAGGAGGTCGTGAGCGGGGACAAGGTCAACGGGCTCGAGGACAGCGGCTGGGACAAGTTCAAGAACTTCGTCAAGGGTGCCTACAAGATCTTCAAGATCATCTGCGACGTCGCGGGCATCCTGGCGATCTTCCTGTCGTGGGTGCCGATCCTCGGCCAGGTGCTGATGGTGCTCGCCGCGATCGGCTCGATCATCGCCATCATCGAGAACATCGTGAAGTTCGCCCGGGGCGAGATCGGGTTCGGTGCGATGCTGCTCGGCGTCGGCCTCGGCGTGATGGGCCTCTTCGGCGGCAAGGCGATCGGCTCGGTGGCCAAGTACGCCAAGGCGCGCTCGGTGGTCAAGACGGCCGCGACCATGAGCAACCGTGCCGCGAAGGTCAAGTTCGGCAACGCCCTGCTGAAGAGCTCTCGCAAGACGCTGGCCATGACCAAGGGGCAGCGGGTGACCGAGGTGCTCAAGTCGCCGTTCGTGCGTTCGGCGGGCGACAAGGCGGTGTGGGGCATGGCGAAGAACGGCCTCTACAAGAACGCCTTCAAGTCCTGGCAGGGTGCGAAGTTCCCGCTGCCGTACAAGGACGGCGGGGCGCGGTTCGCGATGGGTAACGACGACGTCGTCGACATGATGAAGCACTTCAGCCAGTCGGGCATCGTGATCGACCGCGTGACGAGTAACGCGCAGGCGATCGCGACCGTCGGCGCCGTCTTCAACCAGACCGCCAACCTGGCCAACAACGCCGCCAAGCTCGGCACGAGCATCGGCGGCGGGGACGGCTGGGGCGGTTTCAACAGCGGCAACTCGCTGGCCACCAGCGGCGCCGGTGGGTCGTGGGGCAAGATCACCGGGCTGCCGGGCAACGTCAACAACGCGGTGACCGGTGTGACCGACGTGTTCGGCCACGACGGCTACGTGGCGGGCAAGTGGTGAACCGCCCGGTCTGACGGCGTCCGCGCGACGGGGCCGCCCCGCCCTCGGCGGCGGGGCGGCCCCGTGCGCGCCGGCTCAGTCCCGGGTACCCGGCTGGTCGCCGGTGCGTCCGGCGGCCCTGTTGGTCCGCCGGACCATCGCCAGGCCGGCCCAGACCGAGATGACCAGGAGCAGCCCGACGACGGTGATCCAGCCGCCCACCGCGACGAAGAGGTCGGTCGCCAGCACGTTCAGGAGCACGCCGACCACGCAGATCACGGCGGCCGCGCCGAACGCGTACATCGCGGGACGCGCGGCCTTGTTCAGCTGGGCGTCCTGCTCGGCTTTCCTCTTGTCGCTCATCGCGTGCGCTCCTGTCGGTCGGTGGCGTGCGTCGGTGGTGTTCGTCGTACCTGGTGGACCTTAGCCCGCATGGCGGAGCGGGTGAACTTCCGCAACGCCGACCCGGACGCTAGCGTGGGCGGCCGGACCACGCGATCACTGGCGATCAGGATTCGCGATCGAGACGGGAGCAGCGATGAGCGGAACGGTGGCCCCGGGCCCCGCAGGTGCGGTGCCGGACGGGCAGCGGCCGGGGCCGGGGCCGGCGAGCGTGGCCCTGCGGCCGCTGGGCTACCTGCTGATCGGGTCGGTCTGGCTCGCCATCTGGCTGGTCGCGGTCCTGCTGCTGGTGGGCTCGGTGCCCTACCTGGCGTTCGCCGACTCGGACGGCCTGGTCGAAGGAGTCGGGGACCGGCTCGCCGACCCCGTCGAGGCCGTCGTGTTCCTGCTCGTGCTGGTGCCGATCGCCGCGGCCGCCGTCGGTGCCGGCGGCTGGTACGTGCTGACGGCGTCCTGGCCGCTCGCCGTCCTGTCCTTCGTCTACGTGGTGCGCGCGCTGTCCCCGGCCTATGCGCGCCAGAAGCTGTCGTTCACGGCGCGGGCGGCCTGGGGCAGCACGATCGGCCCGCCCACCGTGGGCAACGTCGCGCTGTCGCTCCAGCCCGTCCGTGCCACCCGGTTCACCGACCGGGTCATGCGCTTCTACGTCGCGGGGTGGAGCCTGAACGTGCGCATGCTGCTCGCGATGCTGCCCGCCGGCCTCGCCTGGGTGACGGCGATCGGCGCGCTCGCGCCGAGCGTGCCCGAGGTGCTGCACGTGGTGTTCGGCGCCCTGACGGTGCTCCTCCTCGGCGCGTCGTGGACGCTGGGCGTCCGCGCCTTCCGGGGGGACGTGTCGGCCGCGCCGCACGACGGCGTCGGGGCGATGTCCGCCGACCAGCGCGCCCAGCGCCTGAAGGAGCTGCGGAAGCAGCGCGAGAAGCGGCTGCGGGAGCGGTGATCCCGGGCAGCGCCCCAGGTCGTGGGCGCTCGGTTCATGGGTAGGGGTACCCATCGACCGGGTTGTGGGGTGCCGTTAGTGTCGGGGTAGTCGGATCGGCCGTGGGGGCCGGCCGGGATC
>NZ_JAMTCS010000022.1 GCF_024171955.1 Promicromonospora thailandica
TTTCTTGGTTTCTGCAGATTGTAGTGTTGTTGAAGTTTTTAAGGGCACATTGGTGGATGCCTTGGCACTAGGAGCCGAAGAAGGACGTTGTAGCCTGCGATAATCCTCGGGGAGTTGGCAGACGAGCTGTGATCCGAGGGTCTCCGAATGGGGGAACCCAGCCGAAGTCATGTTCGGTTACCCGCGCTTGAATGTATAGGGCGTGTGGAGGGAACGTCGGGAAGTGAAACATCTCAGTACCGACAGGAAGAGATATTCCGTGAGTAGTGGCGAGCGAAAGCGGATGAGGCCAAACCGTATGCGTGTCAAGCTGTCAGGCGTTGCGTGTGCGGGGTTGTGGGACCTTCTGGAAGAATCTGACAGTTCTTCAGCCAGTGAGAAAGTCGTGTCATAGTCGAACCGGGTTGAATACCGGACCGTAGTGGGTGGGAGTCCCGTAGACGAAATGGTGCGGCCTGGTGGAGGGGATCCCAAGTAGCACGGGGCCCGTGAAATCTCGTGTGAATCTGGCAAGACCACTTGCTAAGCCTAAATACTACCTAGTGACCGATAGCGGACAAGTACCGTGAGGGAAAGGTGAAAAGTACCCCGGGAGGGGAGTGAAATAGTACCTGAAACCATGTGCCTACAATCCGTCGGAGCCTCCTTCCTCCTTGTGGGGTTGCAGGGGTGACGGCGTGCCTTTTGAAGAATGAGCCTGCGAGTTAGTGCTCGGTGGCGAGGTTAACCCGTGTGGGGTATCCGTAGCGAAAGCGAGTCCGAACAGGGCGTTTGAGTCGCCGGGTCTAGACCCGAAGCGAAGTGATCTAGCCATGGGCAGGTTGAAGCGCCGGTAAGACGGCGTGGAGGACCGAACCCACCAGGGTTGAAAACCTGGGGGATGACCTGTGGTTAGGGGTGAAAGGCCAATCAAACTTCGTGATAGCTGGTTCTCCCCGAAATGCATTTAGGTGCAGCGTCGCGTGTTTCTTGCCGGAGGTAGAGCTACTGGATGGCTAATGGGCCTCACCAGGTTACTGACGTCAGCCAAACTCCGAATGCCGGTAAGTTTAAGCGTGGCAGTGAGACTGCGGGGGATAAGCTCCGTGGTCGAGAGGGAAACAGCCCAGATCACCGGCTAAGGCCCCTAAGCGTGTGCTCAGTGGGAAAGGATGTGGAGTTGCACAGACAACCAGGAGGTTGGCTTAGAAGCAGCCACCCTTGAAAGAGTGCGTAATAGCTCACTGGTCAAGTGATTCCGCGCCGACAATGTAGCGGGGCTCAAGCACACCGCCGAAGCCGTGGCACTCACACAACAGCCAAGCCGTCTCCTTGTGGGACTGGTTCAGGTGTGTGGGTGGGTAGGGGAGCGTCGTGTGGGCAGTGAAGTCGCAGGGTGACCTAGCGGTGGAGCCTACACGAGTGAGAATGCAGGCATGAGTAGCGAATGACGGGTGTGAATCCCGTCCGCCGAATGACCAAGGGTTCCAGGGCCAGGTTCATCCGCCCTGGGTAAGTCGGGACCTAAGGCGAGGCCGACAGGCGTAGTCGATGGACAAGGAGTTGATATTCTCCTACCGGCGAAGTACCGCCCATACCGAGCCCGGTGATACTAACCACCCCAAGCCACCGCCGAGACCTTCGGGTCTCACTGGTGGGGCGGCGTGGGACCTGATCCGGTAGTAGGTAAGCGTGTTAACAGGGGTGACGCAGGAAGGTAGCCAGGCGTGGCGATGGTTGTCCATGTCCAAGGTCGTAGCCCGACACCTAGGCAAATCCGGGTGTCATGAGGGTGAGAGCTGATAGAGACCGTGTATGCGGGAATCTGGTGATCCTATGCTGCCTAGAAAAGCCTCGACGCGAGGGACTAGCCGCCCGTACCCTAAACCGACTCAGGTGGTCAGGTAGAGAATACTAAGGCGATCGAGTGAATCGTGGTTAAGGAACTCGGCAAAATGCCCCCGTAACTTCGGGAGAAGGGGGGCCTGAACCGTTAACCCACTTGCTGGGGGACGCGGGGAGGGCCGCAGAGACCAGGGAGAAGCGACTGTTTACTAAAAACACAGGTCCGTGCGAAGTCGCAAGACGATGTATACGGACTGACGCCTGCCCGGTGCTGGAAGGTTAAGAGGACGGGTCAGCTTCGGCGAAGCCCAGAATTTAAGCCCCAGTAAACGGCGGTGGTAACTATAACCATCCTAAGGTAGCGAAATTCCTTGTCGGGTAAGTTCCGACCTGCACGAATGGCGTAACGACTTCTCCGCTGTCTCAACCGCGAACTCGGCGAAATTGCACTACGAGTAAAGATGCTCGTTACGCGCAGCAGGACGGAAAGACCCCGGGACCTTTACTATAGCTTGGTATTGGTGTTCGGTGCGGTTTGTGTAGGATAGGTGGGAGACTGTGAAGCTCGGGCGCCAGCTCGGGTGGAGTCATTGTTGAAATACCACTCTGATCGCTTCGGATGTCTAACCTCGGTCCGTGATCCGGATCAGGGACAGTGCCTGGTGGGTAGTTTAACTGGGGCGGTTGCCTCCTAAAATGTAACGGAGGCGCTCAAAGGTTCCCTCAGCCTGGTTGGTAATCAGGTGTCGAGTGCAAGTGCACAAGGGAGCTTGACTGTGAGACTGACAGGTCGAGCAGGGACGAAAGTCGGAACTAGTGATCCGGCGGTGGCTTGTGGAAGCGCCGTCGCTCAACGGATAAAAGGTACCCCGGGGATAACAGGCTGATCTTGCCCAAGAGTCCATATCGACGGCATGGTTTGGCACCTCGATGTCGGCTCGTCGCATCCTGGGGCTGGAGTAGGTCCCAAGGGTTGGGCTGTTCGCCCATTAAAGCGGTACGCGAGCTGGGTTTAGAACGTCGTGAGACAGTTCGGTCCCTATCCGCTGCGCGCGTAGGAAACTTGAGAAGGGCTGTCCCTAGTACGAGAGGACCGGGACGGACGAACCTCTGGTGTGCCAGTTGTTCCGCCAGGAGCATGGCTGGTTGGCTACGTTCGGAAGGGATAACCGCTGAAAGCATCTAAGCGGGAAGCCTGCTTCGAGATGAGGTTTCCATACACCCTTGTGTGTGTGAGGCACCCAGCAGACTACTGGGTTGATAGGCCGGATGTGGAAGCAAGGACTGAAGACTTGTGGAGCTGACCGGTACTAACTGCCGATAACTTCAACACCCTCACAACAAACGATTGTTTTGTGTTTCTGCGTGTTCGCGTCCACTGTGCGGTTCCCGAGTCACGGGCACCACCCCACCGTCGTTGTTCGACGG
>NZ_JAMTCS010000023.1 GCF_024171955.1 Promicromonospora thailandica
CCTTCTTCGCCTGGCCGGGCGGGGTGTCCTTCTTCGCCTGGCCGGGCGGGGGCGTGCCCTTCTTCGCCTGGCCCGGCGGTACGCCGTCCTTCTTCGCCAGGCCGGGGGGCACGCCGTCGGACTTCGCGAGGCCGGGCGGCACCTGGTCGCCGCCGGGCGGGTTCGCGCTGTTCCCGGACCCGGTGGCCGGTGAGTCGCCGGCGGCCCGGCCCGGTGCTGTGCCGTCGTCCGTGGCCTGGCCGGGCGGTACGCCGTCCGTCTTCGCCAGCCCGGGCGGTACGCCGCCGGTCTCGGCGAGCCCGGGCGGGACACCGTTCGTCTCGGCCAGACCGGGGGGCGTGAACGCGGTCCGCTCGGGCCCGCCGGGAGCCTCGTCCCGGGCGGGGCCCGGACCCGCCCGCCGGGTGTCCGGCCGGTCGGCGGCGCCGGTCGTGCCGACCGGGTCGTCGGCCACGGAGACGGAGACGACCCCGGGTTCCCGGGGCGGCGGTGTGCCGCCGCTCCCCACGGTGCCGGTACTCACCGCGGTCGTGACGATCAGGCCGCCCGCGACCGTGGCCGTGAGGGCCACGGGATCGAGGAAGGCGGTGCGCACGACGAGCACGACGCGCGCCCCCACGCTGCCGAGCCAGGCGCCGAACCCCGCTCCCGCGGTCGCCACGCCCGTGCCGGCGGCGACCGCGGTGCCCGTCCGGGTCGCGACCGCCCCGAGCAGGAGCAGCGGAGCGACGGCGCGGAGCATCCAGTAGGACTCCCGGACGTCGACGAACGCCCGGGTGCAGCCGGGGCACTGGACCATGTGGTCCTCGACCGCCTGGCGGCGGTGGGGCATGAGCCGGTTGCGCACGAAGTCGTGCAGCGCGGCGCGGGTCTGCCGGCACTCGGCG
This sequence comes from Promicromonospora thailandica, assembly GCF_024171955.1. Lineage (GTDB taxonomy): Bacteria > Actinomycetota > Actinomycetes > Actinomycetales > Cellulomonadaceae > Promicromonospora > Promicromonospora thailandica. The sequence goes on from NZ_JAMTCS010000023.1 coordinate 888, forward strand.
CCGTCGGTGGTGTCGGCGTGGGTCTCCGCGAAGCTGCTCGCCAGCCGGTTCTCCGCCCGGCGCAGGCGCCGCCGTGCGGCGTAGGGCAGCACGCCGATCTCCTCGGCGATCGCGGACACCGGCTGCGACCCCACGTGGTGGTCCCAGAGGATCCGCTGCTCGGCGGCGGACAGCCGCTCCAGGGCCGAGCCCAGCACCTCGAAGTCGATGGTCCGGGGCGCGGCATCCGCGGTGGTGGCGTGCCCGGTGGCGGAACCGTCCGAGGCCCCGCGCTCCGCGGCCGTCGACTCGGCGGCCATCGACTCCGCGACGTCCAGGGCCGCGCCGTACCAGAACACGACGGGGTCGGCCACGTGACCCGCGCGGACGAGCTCGGCGCAGAGCAGCTCCAGACCGCGGCTCGCGGCCAGCTCAGGGTCGACACCGGGGACCCGGCGGGACACCGCGGCCACCACGGCGCGACGGTGCGCCGCCCACCGGGCGAGGTCGGCACCGGTCACGGACATGCGACCTCCCCCTCGCCGGGGGCCGGGGGAGCCGGATGACGGCACGACGACGGGCGGGCCCGGTCAGCGGCCCGCCCGGTCATCAGTCACCGACCCCGGGGGCGCCGGCGGCGGGCTGCCCGAGCAGGCCCAGGACCCAGGCCCAGATCTGGTCGAGAGTCATCGTCAACGGGTCGATCCCGGGCAGCCCGGACAGCCCGAGGCTCGCGAGCAGGTCGCTCAGCGACGTCCCGAGGCCGGGGGCCGCGGGCTGCTCGGGCTCCGGGTCGACCGGCGGCTCCTCCGGCTCCTCGGGGGTCTCGGGCTCCTCCGGCGTGCCGGGGTCCTCGGGCTCCTCGACGACAGGCGGCTCCTGCGGACCAGGCTCGTCCCCGCCGCCAGGGGCCGGGTCGGGGGCGCCTCCGGTTCCCGGAGTACCGGGAACGTCGTCGGCCGGGTCCGGCCGGGGCTCGGTCACGGGCTCGGAACCGGAGTCGTCCGGCCGTGGTGCCGGCGCGGGATCGTCGGCCGGCGCCGGCTCGTCGTCCGGCTGGGCCGCCGGGCGCGGCCCGGGGTCGGCCGGTGCGTCAGCCGGGGGCGTGTCCGTGGCAGGGTCCTCGTCGGCAGGCGCGTCGTCGCCGGCGGCACCGCCCCCACCGCCGCTGCCGGTCCCACCACCACCGTCCACGCTGCCGCCGATCACCTCGCCGGCCTGCGCCGGCGGCTCGTCGCCCTGGCTCGCGACCATCGCGGCGGCCAGGCCGCCGAGGCCCAGGACGACAAGCACCGCGGCCACGACGGCCAGCTCCTTGACGCCGGGCTTCCGGTCCGGGCCGAAGCGGAGCCCCAGCACACCGGCTCCCGTGGCCGACCCGGTGGCCACGCCCGCTGCGATGACGTGTTGTCCGAGGTCGCGGAGCATCCAGGAGACTTCGCGGACGTCCATGAAGGCGCGGGTGCAGTCGGGGCAGGTGTCCATGTGGATCTCGAGGC
>NZ_JAMTCS010000024.1 GCF_024171955.1 Promicromonospora thailandica
CAGCTTGCTGGGTGGATCAGTGGCGAACGGGTGAGTAACACGTGAGCAACCTGCCCCTCACTTCGGGATAAGCCTTGGAAACGGGGTCTAATACCGGATATGAGCACTCACTGCATGGTGGGTGTTGGAAAGTTTTTCGGTGGGGGATGGGCTCGCGGCCTATCAGCTTGTTGGTGGGGTAATGGCCTACCAAGGCGTCGACGGGTAGCCGGCCTGAGAGGGCGACCGGCCACACTGGGACTGAGACACGGCCCAGACTCCTACGGGAGGCAGCAGTGGGGAATATTGCACAATGGGCGAAAGCCTGATGCAGCGACGCCGCGTGAGGGATGACGGCCTTCGGGTTGTAAACCTCTTTCAGCAGGGAAGAAGCGCAAGTGACGGTACCTGCAGAAGAAGCGCCGGCTAACTACGTGCCAGCAGCCGCGGTAATACGTAGGGCGCAAGCGTTGTCCGGAATTATTGGGCGTAAAGAGCTCGTAGGCGGTCTGTCGCGTCTGGTGTGAAATCCCATGGCTCAACTGTGGGCTTGCATCGGGTACGGGCAGACTAGAGTGCTGTAGGGGAGACTGGAATTCCTGGTGTAGCGGTGGAATGCGCAGATATCAGGAGGAACACCGATGGCGAAGGCAGGTCTCTGGGCAGTTACTGACGCTGAGGAGCGAAAGCATGGGGAGCGAACAGGATTAGATACCCTGGTAGTCCATGCCGTAAACGTTGGGCACTAGGTGTGGGGCCAGTTCCACTGGTTCTGTGCCGTAGCTAACGCATTAAGTGCCCCGCCTGGGGAGTACGGCCGCAAGGCTAAAACTCAAAGGAATTGACGGGGGCCCGCACAAGCGGCGGAGCATGCGGATTAATTCGATGCAACGCGAAGAACCTTACCAAGGCTTGACATGTACGAGAAAGCCCCAGAGATGGGGTTCTCTTTGGACACTCGTACACAGGTGGTGCATGGTTGTCGTCAGCTCGTGTCGTGAGATGTTGGGTTAAGTCCCGCAACGAGCGCAACCCTTGTCTCATGTTGCCAGCGGGTTATGCCGGGGACTCATGGGAGACTGCCGGGGTCAACTCGGAGGAAGGTGGGGATGACGTCAAATCATCATGCCCCTTATGTCTTGGGCTTCACGCATGCTACAATGGCCGGTACAGAGGGCTGCGATACCGTGAGGTGGAGCGAATCCCAAAAAGCCGGTCTCAGTTCGGATCGGGGTCTGCAACTCGACCCCGTGAAGTCGGAGTCGCTAGTAATCGCAGATCAGCAACGCTGCGGTGAATACGTTCCCGGGCCTTGTACACACCGCCCGTCAAGTCACGAAAGTTGGTAACACCCGAAGCTCACGGCCCAACCCCTTGTGGGAGGGAGTGGTCGAAGGTGGGACTGGCGATTGGGACTAAGTCGTAACAAGGTAGCCGTACCGGAAGGTGCGGCTGGATCACCTCCTTTCTAAGGAGCTCGTCTCCATCAGGCCCCGGGATGCCCGGGGATGCCGTGCCGCTCCTGTGTGGGGTGGTGGTGCTGGTGGCAGAGGCCAGGCCCAGGCCGTGCGCGTCTGGGGTGGTTGCTCATGGGTGGAACATTGACGAAGAGTCGTCCTGCGTGGACGGCTGCTGCTAGTACGCCGGCCTTGCCTGGGTTCGTCCCGGGGTGGTGGGTGGGAACGTGGTGGTCGTGTGGTGGGGTGGCTTGCTGAGCACACTGTTGGGTCCTGAGGCAACCGGCTGCCTTCTGTGTCCTGGTCTGTCGGGTCCCCCCCGTGTGGGGGGGTCTGGTGGTGGCTGGGGTGTGGGGGTGGGTTGTTTCATGGAGGACACGGGTCATCGGGTCGTACGCAGACCAGCCGGCGTGCCGGTGCTGGTGTGTGCGGGGTGCCTGGTGGGTTCGTCCGTTGCTTGAGAACTGCATAGTGGACGCGAGCATCTTTGAAATTTTTCAAGACTGCCTCGCACGTACGGCCGTGGGTGACTGGTGGGTCTCCTTTGGGGGGTCTGGTGGTTGCCGGCTGGTGTGTGTGGGG